>NZ_NSFT01000001.1 GCF_002294725.1 Mesorhizobium sp. WSM4313
TAGTTCTGCATTATCATGTCCACGCCTCTTCCTGTGGTGCGGGGTCTGCTTGGAACAGCCCCGTGCAACTGTTCAGGTTGATGGTTCACCGGTGGGAAGGGACCGAGCCATGCCACGGCCTGTCCGAGAGGACGACCAGGATTCATTCGGTCTCCTTCCCACTTCAACCATACACCAGAACCAACACACAGGATTTCTATGGTCTGCGCCGCGTCGCTTCGCTCCTTGCTCCGCCATAGAATGACGAGGTTGGGGCAGCTTCGACAATCCCCTGCGTTTGCGCAGATTTCACGGAAATGAATGGAAAATCTTGCACCCTATGTCAGGGCACCGGTTGAATATTATCACGCCTAAGATTCTTCCTGGCGCGAAAGCAGACGCCGCAGCATTGGCTCGATGCGCGACAGCTCGTCGAGATGCGCGGCCGACAGTTCGGCCAGGCGATCGTCGGCCAAAGGGGTGAGCTGCAGCAAGACGCGGCGATGATCGCTCTTGTCCTGATCGCGGATGACCAGTCCTGCCTCGGCAAGGCGGTTCACCAGTTCCACCGCGCTGTGATGGCGGATGCGCAGCCGCTCGGCGAGATCGCCCACCGCCACCGGTCCGCCGCCTGGAAATCCCTTGATCGCCAGCAGCGCCTGGTGCTGGCGCGGCGTGAGGCCCGCCTCGTTGGCCTGGACCTGGCTGAATTCGAGAAAGCGGCGGATCAGATAACGGAACTGCGACAGCCGCTGGTAGTCGGCCTGGCTGATGGCGGGACGTTGTTTCGGCGGCGTCATTTCCCGACTTATGGTCTTTTCGTGCAAAAGCTCAACCGGCCGCCGCGATCCCCGTCCAAAATGACGCGGCGCAGCGATTGAAAACAGCCTTGCAGATTTATATCGTGTTACGATATGAGGCCACCTGAAACCGGCGGTCTACGTGCCGTCAGAAAGTTCAGGCTCCCAAAATGAAATCCGCTCACGCCGGCAACGGCCATCTTCGCGACTTCACGACCGATCCGCGCGTGCTGCTCATCGCGGCCATTGCCGTGGTGGTGGCGACCGCCGGGCTCTTCGCCGGCATCGTGCTCCTGCAGCTCATCCGTCTTGCCACCAACATCGCCTATTTCGGTCAGTTCTCGCTGGCCGACCTCAAGCTCGAGGATACGCCGCTTGGGCTTGCCGCGGTGCTCGTGCCGGTGATCGGCGCGCTGATCATCGGACTGATGGCGCGCTTCGGCAGCGAGAAAATCCGCGGCCACGGCATTCCCGAGGCCATCGAGGCGATCCTGCTCGGACGCTCGCGGCTCGATGCCAAGGTCGCGGTGCTGAAGCCGCTGTCGTCGGCGATTTCGATCGGCTCGGGCGGACCGTTCGGCGCCGAAGGCCCGATCATCATGACCGGGGGCGCCATCGGCTCGCTGATCGCGCAAATGCTTCCGGTCAGCGACAATGAGCGCAAGACGCTGCTGGTGGCGGGTGCCGCGGCCGGCATGACGACGGTGTTCGGCACGCCGATCGCCGCCATCATGCTCGCCGTCGAGCTGCTCCTGTTCGAATGGACGCCGCGCAGCTTCATCCCGGTCGCCGTCGCTGCGATCGTCGCGGAAGTCGAGCGCACCCTGCTGCACCTGCCGGGCCCGATCTTCCCGTTCTCCGGAACCATGGAGGCATCGATCGCCGGGCTGGGCGGCTGGGTGCTGGTCGGCATCGCCGCCGGGCTGCTTTCGGGGCTGCTGACGCAATTGGTCTATGCCTGCGAGGACGCCTTCCTGAAGCTGCCGATCCACTGGATGTGGTGGCCGATGATCGGCGGCCTGGTGGTCGGTATCGGCGGCTTGATCGAGCCGCACGCGCTCGGCGTCGGCTATGACAACATCGCCAACATGCTCGACGGCCGCACGGTCGCCACTGCCGCGCTGCTGCTTCTGGTGGTGAAGGCCGTCATCTGGTCGGTGGCGCTGGGTTCGGGAACCTCGGGCGGCGTGCTGGCGCCGCTGCTCATCATGGGCGGCGCGATGGGAGCGGTGCTCTCGGGTATCCTGCCCGAGGCAAGCCCCGGCTTCTGGCCGCTGCTGGCGATGGCGGCGACGATGGGCGGCACCATGCGCGCGCCGCTGACCGCGACCTTCTTCGCCACCGAGCTCACCGGCAACACGCATGTGCTGGTGCCGCTGATCGCGGCTTGCGCCACCGCGCATGCGGTCACCGTGCTGTTGATGAAGCGCTCGATCCTGACCGAGAAAGTGGCGCGGCGCGGACACCATCTCGTGCGCGAATACCGCGTCGATCCATTCGCCTTGACCAGGGTCAAGGAAGTGATGACGACCAAGGTCGAGAGCGTGCCGGCGACGATGACATTGCATGGCGCGGCGACCTTCCTGACCGCGCCGGACACGCGGCATCCGAGCTTCCCGGTGATCGATGAGGCGGGGCATGTGCTCGGCGTCATCGATCCGCCGGCGATCCTGCGCTGGCGCCGTAACGGCAAGCACCGCAAGGCGACGCTGAGGGAGCTGCTGGCCGGCAGCAAGATCACACTGGCCTATCCGGACGAATATCTGGAGGCGCTTTCCGACAAGCTGCTCACCGCCAATGTCTCGCATCTGCCGGTCGTCTCACGCGAGGATGAACGGCTCGTCGGCTATATCGGCTGGAAAGACATGATGCGGGTAAGGTCGAAAAAGCAGGCGGAGGAGCGCGACCGCACTGCATTGCTGAGCTTCGGCGCGAAGCGCAAGGCGCAACAAAACGTCAGCGATAGCGCGGCCTAGGTCGCGGCACCGCCGCGTTTTGCCCAGGCCAACACATAGAGCCTCAGCGCTGATGACAGGTTGGCGTCCCGCGTGCGCGTCTCGTCGATCTCGGCGACCAGAGCCGCGAGCGACAGCGAACGCTGCGCGGCGATGGCGATGAGGTCTTCATAGAAAGGCTGCTCCAGGGAAAAGCTGGTGCGGTGACCGCGGATCGTTACCGAACGTTTTTCGACCGCGGCCATTGCAGGACTCAGCGCTTGCCAGGGTCGTCGGGTTTTTCCCGGCGATGGCCGGCCACGAATTTCTCGGCCTTCTCCGACGTCAGCCGGTCACGCTCGCGCTCTGGCTTCGAGCGGCCGTACAGCGCCCGGTTCTCGCCGGCCCGGCGTTCCTTCTCGGTGCGCGCTTTCTGCTTGCGGGCCTGGCGGAGATTGATGACCTCGCCCATGGCGCCGGGCTACTTCTTGCGGAAGGCGTCGAGCGAAACGACGTCGGCGCCCTTGGCGCCGGTCTCGGCGACCGCCTGCTTCTTTTCGGCCTCGGCGGCCTTCTTCTTGTTTTCCGCCTTCTTCTCGGGAACGACGGCGACCGGTTCGGGGGCCGGAGCCGCGGCCTCGTCTTCGGCGCTTTCCGTCTTGACGTCGAATTCGAGCTCGAAATTGACCGACGGATCGTAGAAGCCGCGCACGGCGGAGAAGGGGATTTCGAGCTTTTCCGGCACGTCGGAGAAGGAAAGCCCGACCTCGAAGCCGGCATCCGTCACCTTGAGGTCCCAGTACTGGAACTGGATGACGATGGTCATCTGCTCCGGATAGCGCTCGCGCAGCCTGGACGAAATGCGCACGCCCGGCGCGCCGGTCAGGAAGGTGATGAAGAAATGATGATTTCCCGGGAGGCCGGTGCGCGCGACCTCGGCCAGGACCTTGCGCATGACACCGCGCAGAGCCTCCTGGGCCAGAATGTCATAGCGGATGTGGTCGTCGGCCATCTGATGGTCGGGTTCCGTTGAATCGTCCGCATAGCTGTAATCAAGCTTGAGCGCGGCGTAAACCGCATATAGGCGCAAAGCCGTGAGGCCAAGAGGGGTGCCGGCGATTTGATGGCTCAGGCGTGAGCGAGCGCAGCCTGCTTGGCGGCTGGCGATTTCCTTCTGGCGAAGGCGCCGAGAAAGGTCCGCACGCCGTTCGTGGCCGAGCGCAGCACCTCTTCCTCGGTGGGCACGCCGCCCAGCATGAAAGTGATCTGAAGCTCGGCGTTGACGAGGGCGAAGAACTGACGCGCCGCGACGTCGGGGTCGCCGATCGACAGGTGGCCGGCGAAGGCAAGCCGGGCAAAGCGCGCGGCAAGCGCCGACCAGGTACGGCCCGGGCCTTGCTCGCGCCATTCGGCAAACAGTTCCGGATAACGCTCGCCTTCGGCCTGGATCAGCTTGCGCAGGAAACGGCCGTCGCGGTTGCAGATGCAGTTGCGATTCATGCGCACGGCGAAGGCGATCAGGTCGGCTTCCAGGTCCGTGGGCTGATCGGGAAAGCTGGCGATGGTGGCGAAGATGCCGGCATTGCAGCGCTCCGTCAGGTCGCGTACGACCGCGACGAACAGCTTTTCCTTGTCGCCATGGTGGTTGTAGACGGTCTGCCGTGAAACGCCGGCCTCGGCCGCGATCAGGTCGATATTGGCGCCGGCATAGCCTTCGCGGCAGAAAACGGAAGCGGCGGCGTCGACCACCGACACGCGCTTGGCCTCGTGGCTGCGTGGCGGGAAAGTGTCAGGAGAAACGCCGTGCTTCATGAAAAATCTATATAGCGGTGATTGACGAATTGGACAAGCCTGTCTAAATTTGTGGACACAATAAAGGAAGCCCGCACGGAAAGGGCGAAGAAATTCGCCCTTGGACGTAGGATTTCCGCGGGATGGAACGTCCTGGGTTCAGACGCCGGCATTTTGCGGCCGCAACCAGATCCGAAAGAGCCTTATCATGAGTCCCAAATTCCTCCGCATTGCGGTCGTGCTCGGCTTGTTGTCCGCGATCGGCCCATTTGCGATCGATATGTATCTTCCCGCGCTGCCTTCGATCGGCCAGGACCTGCATGCCGGCACCGCCGCCGTACAGATGAGCCTTCTGATCTTCTTCCTGTCGATGGGTTTTGGGCAGATCGTCGTCGGCCCGATCTCCGACATGGTCGGCCGCAAGGCGCCGCTTTACGCCGGCCTGGCGCTGTTCATGGTCGGCGGCGTCGGCTCGGCGATGGCGCCGACCATCGAGTGGCTGATCGCCTTCCGCTTTCTGCAAGGTCTCGGCGCCAGCGCCGGCATGGCGGTGCCGCGCGCCATCGTGCGCGACCTGCACACAGGCAACGAGGCCGCCAAGCTGATGTCGCTTCTGATGCTGGTCTTCTCGGTGTCGCCGATCCTGGCGCCGCTGACCGGCAGCCAGATCATCGAGAGCTTCGGCTGGCGCGCCGTGTTCTGGACGGTGACGGGCGCGGCCGCTTTGGCCACTATCCTGCTTGCCACCTCCCTCAAGGAGACGCGGCCAGTCGAAGAGCGCGCCGGCTCATCCTTCGGCACGGCGCTTGCCGGCTACCGCTACCTGATGGGCGACCGCAACTTCCTCGGCCTCGTGGCGATTGCGGGCTTCGGCATTGCGAGCTTCTTCGTCTATCTGTCGAGCTCGTCCTTCATCCTGATCGACCATTACGGCCTGTCGCCGTCGGTCTACAGCGTCTTCTTCTCGATCAACGCGGTCGCGTTCATCGGCATGTCGCAGCTGACCGGGTTGCTGGCCGACCGCTTCGGGTTGAAGCGCGTCGTCTGGGTGGCGGTCACCGGCTATGCCACGGTGATGGTGGCGCTGTTCGCGATCATGGCCTCCGGCGTCGACCGACTCGACGTGATGGCCGCGCTGCTTTTTGTCGGCTACGGTTTCCTCGGCCTCGTCATCCCCACCACCTCGGTGCTGGCGATGGAAGAGCATGGCGAGATCGCCGGCACGGCCTCGGCGCTGATGGGCACGCTGCACTTCGCCATCGGCGCGCTGGCGATGGGCGTCGCCGGTATCTTCTTCGACGGCACGCCGCTGCCGATGGTGGCCGGCATCGCGCTGTGCGCCGTGATCTCCTTCACTCTGGCCAAGCTGACGCTCGGCCGCGCGCGCGAAGCGGTCGAAGCGCCGGCGGAGTAGGACAGCTGTTGAGAAGATAGAAAGGCCGGGTCGATCCCGGCCTTTTTCATGTTCCTGGCGAAGCTGTTTGATCGAGGACGAAGCGCACCCGTTCATCGACCGCAGCAAGGGGCAACGGCATCAGATCGTAGCCGAGCTCCGCATACACGCCCGTCAACGAACGGAATGTGCGCTCGGCTTCCTCGAGCGTTTGCCGGCGCTCCTCGTCCTGCGTGAAAATCTCCGGCCATGGCGGGGCGACGAAGACGCGGCGCGCGTAGCGGAATTTTCCAGCCGCGCTCGTGATGTGGTCCGGCACCGGCAGGCCGCAGAGCCTGAGATAGCCGATCGTGTCGGGCGCGCCGCGGTCGAAGAACACCCGGCCGGGTTCGGTATGCGCGGCGTGCCAGGAGCGCAGCTCCCAAGACAGCATCAGCTCGGCAAAGAACGCGCGCTCCCGCCAGGGAAGGGTAGGGCCGCCGATGGCCATCTGATCGCGGATGATGCCGCGCCCGGCTTCGGGCGCGGTCGCGAAGCCTTGGGCCCGCAGCGCCTCGATCAGCGTGGTCTTGCCGGAGCCGGGGCCGCCGGTCAGCACGAAAAATCGATCGGTATCGTCTTGCATCGCCTGTCCATGGATGATGGGCGGCAAGCCCGCGCATCAGGCGCCGGACGAGCCTTGGCCGTTCGGTTGATTGGGGAGAAGCAAGGAGGGGGAAGGTGGAGGTTTCTGTTGCCAGGTACCTCCGAACCCCGCCTAGAAGTGCGAACCCCTAGGGCTTGATTTGAAGCGTTCGCGCCGCATTAAGCAGCGAGACGAGCTTCCGCATAGTTGTCGTTGGCAACTATAAGTCTAGCCCGATAACGGTGGTACAATGCCGGGCAAAAGTACGATCTTTACACCTTCGTCGATCCTATTTCGCCCCCAGCAAAAGCCGCTCCGTCAGCCAGAGCGGTTTTTGGTGGAGGCGCCGGGTACCGCCCCCGGGTCCGAACGGCTTATTTCATCGCCTGTTTATCGCCATAGTCGGTCAAGCCGACGAACCGTATATAGGGAGCGGCGAGGGAAAAATAAAGGCCAAAACCGGCGCTTAACCGGTTGTGCCAAACGGCAGCCAAGGGTTGACTTGCGCGCCCACTCAATCAAATCTCGCTCCCGGTGAGGAGTCTCTGACCTGGCGCACAGGTTGCGGCGCGCCACAACCCTCATCGATCGGATCAGTGGCGCCGACGAGGGGAAGTTTGATGGCCGACTATCTTGCGGATGTGAAGAAATATGATGCCGGCGCCAGCGCCGACGCGGTCGATAAGATCGTCAAGCATCTGGGCATTGCGCTCAGGAACCGCGATTCCTCGCTGGTGTCCTGCACCGACCCGAAGGAACTCGATCGCGTGCGGGAGAACTGGATCGGCAAGAAGCTCGGCATCGCCGATGCCGCAAAGGCGAATGCCTCGATCGAGAAGACCTGCAAGGCGATGCAGGCCGACAACACCAAGAGCCGCGTGACCTTCTATTATCTGGTTGCCAAGGATCTCGGCAAACTCGGCTCGCTGTAGGGCATAGCCATTCCGGTGGCCGGCACGAAACAGTGCCGGCTCCGTGGGCTTTTGGCGCGATCCGCATTTGCCGCCCGCTTTGCGGTGTTCGACCGGCTGTCGGTCGGGTATGATTGCCTGTCATCCGAATCGAGGCGGAGCCGATGCGCCAATATCTCGACCTGTTGAAGCATGTGCTGGAGACCGGTGCCGACCGTGGCGACCGTACCGGGACAGGCACGCGCTCGGTGTTCGGCTACCAGATGCGCTTCGACCTTTCGCGCGGCTTTCCGGTTACGACCACCAAGAAGCTGCATCTGAAGTCGATCATCCACGAGCTTTTGTGGTTTCTGGCCGGCGACACCAACATCAAATATCTCAACGATCATGGGGTCACCATCTGGGACGAATGGGCCGACGAGAACGGCGATCTCGGACCGGTCTATGGCAAGCAATGGCGCTCATGGCCGGACGGGCGTGGCGGCGAGATCGACCAGATTGCGGGCCTTTTGAAGGAGATACGCCGGAATCCCAACTCGCGCCGGCTGATCGTATCGGCCTGGAACCCGGCCGAAGTCGAGGCGATGGCGCTGCCGCCCTGCCACTGCCTGTTCCAGTTCTATGTTTCGGAAGGCCGGCTCTCGTGCCAGCTTTACCAGCGCTCGGGCGATATTTTCCTCGGCGTGCCGTTCAACATCGCCTCCTATGCCTTGCTCACCCTCATGGTGGCGCAGGTCACCGGGCTGAAGCCCGGCGACTTCGTTCACACGCTGGGCGATGCGCATCTTTATTCGAACCATTTCGAGCAGGCGCGGGAGCAACTGCGGCGCACGCCCAAGGCCTTGCCGACGATGTGGATCAATCCGGAAGTGAAGGACCTCTTCGCCTTCCGCTTCGAGGATTTCCGCCTCGAGAACTATTTCGCGGACGCGAATATCAAGGCGCCTATCGCGGTATGAGCCAGTTTTCGGCCTAGTCGATGCCGACCATGACGTCCGAGGCCTTGATCACCGCATAACCCCCTGCTTGCCCTTCTCGAGCGCGAGGTCGGCGACCGCTTGGTGATTGACACGGTGACTAACGCGTCGCCGCCGATGTCGATCTGACATGCGAAGCGGTGGCTTCCGTTGCCGATCTCGGTCACCTTACCCTTGAGGTGTTGCAGGCGCTGATCTTCATGCGTCTCTCCTTGAGCTTCGCCCTTCCGTTTTGCATTCACCGTAGGCTGAGATCGCGCCGGCGCATAATGCCGCGACAGGTGAAAAGCCTTCCCTTGTTATGTTCATACGGATATATCGGTCCAAGGCCTTTGGCGGCACGGATTTGAAACCAGGGAGAGACTTCATGACGGGCAAGGGTTTCGGGTTGAAGACGATCGCCATTGGCGGTCTGGCGGCAATGCTGATGACGGCGGTGCCGGCGGCCCATGCCGACGACAAGGTCGTCGTGTTTGCCGCGGCCAGCCTCAAGGAAGCGCTCGACGCGGTCAACAAGGCCTGCGAGCCGGAAGTCGGCGAAGCAGCGACCATTTCCTACGCGGCGAGCTCGGCTCTGGCCAAGCAGATCGAAGGCGGCGCGCCGGCCGACATCTTCGTCTCGGCCGACCTCGACTGGATGAAATATCTCTCGGACAAGAAGCTGACCAAGCCTGATACCGAAGTGAAGCTGCTCGGCAACCAGCTCGTGCTGGTGGCACCGAAGGATTCCGCGGTCGAGACCAAGGTCGAGAAGGGCTTCGACCTCGCCAAGCTGATCGGCGACGGCAGGCTTGCCATGGGCGATCTCAAGGCCGTGCCGGCCGGCAAATACGGCAAGGCGGCGTTGGAATCGCTGGGCGTCTGGTCGTCCGTCGAGGGCAAGATCGCGCAGGCCGAGAATGTGCGTGCAGCTCTCAAGCTGGTGTCGACGGGCGAGGCGGCTCTGGGCATCGTCTACGCCACCGACGCGCATGCCGAAAAGGGCGTCAAGGTCGTCGGCACCTTCCCGGAAGATTCGCATCCGCCGATCATCTACCCGATTGCCCAGACCGCCGATTCGAAGGACAAGGATGCGGCGGCCTTCCTGAAATGCGTCGAGTCGGCCAAGGCCGCCGACCTGTTCAAGGAGCAGGGTTTCACGGTGCTCGCACCGAGCAACTGAGAAAGGCCGCGCAAACACAATCATGAACTGGCTGCTGGACCTCACTCCCGACGAATGGAATGCGGTGCGGCTGTCGATCAGGGTGGCGACGGTGGCGATGATCGCCAGCCTGCCGCCGGGCATCCTGATCGCGCTCCTGCTCGCGCGGGGGCGTTTCTGGGGCAAGACGCTGCTCAACGGGCTGGTGCATCTGCCTCTGATCCTGCCGCCGGTGGTGACCGGCTATCTGCTCTTGCTCACCTTCGGCCGGCGCGGCCCGGCCGGCGCCTTCCTTGCCGAGCATTTCGGCATCATCTTCTCGTTCCGCTGGACAGGCGCGGCACTGGCCTGCGGGGTCATGGGCTTTCCGCTGATGGTGCGGGCCATCCGGCTTTCGATCGAGGCTGTCGACCGCAGAATCGAAGCGGCGGCCGGCACGCTTGGCGCCAATCCGCTCTGGGTGTTCGCCACCATCACGCTGCCGCTGATCCTGCCCGGCCTGATCGCCGGCGCGATCCTTTCCTTCGCCAAGGCGATGGGCGAATTCGGCGCCACCATTACCTTCGTCTCCAACATCCCTAACGAAACGCAGACGCTGCCCTCGGCGATCTACACCTTCACACAGGTGCCGGGTGGCGATGAAGGCGCGCTCAGGCTGACGCTGATCTCGATCGTCATCTCGATGGTCGCGCTCATCGCCTCGGAAGTGCTGGCGCGGCGCGTCGGCCGGCGGATGGACATCGAATGACGCTCTCGGTCGACATCAGCCATCGCCTCGGCGATTTCGCCGTGGAAGCCCGTTTCGAGAGCGCCGGCCGGCTGACGGCGCTGTTCGGGCCCTCCGGCTCGGGCAAGTCGACGCTGATCAACCTGATCGCCGGCCTGATCCGTCCGGACAAGGGGCTTATCTCGGTCGATGGCAATGTGCTGGTCGACACCGCCGCGCGCATCTTCGTGCCCATGCACAAGCGGCGCATCGGCATGGTGTTCCAGGATGCGCGGCTGTTCCCGCATATGAGCGTCGCCGGCAATCTGCGCTACGGTCGCTGGTTCACGCCGGCGTCCGAACGCTACGCCAAGATGGATGCGGTGGTCGACCTGCTCGGCATCGGTCACCTGCTCGACCGTCGGCCGGCGAAACTGTCGGGCGGCGAAAAGCAGCGTGTCGCGATCGGCCGCGCGCTGCTTGCCAGCCCGAAACTGCTTCTGATGGACGAGCCGCTCGCATCGCTCGACGAAGCGCGCAAGGCCGAGATCCTGCCCTATATCGAACGGCTACGCGACGAGACGAAGATCCCGATCGTCTATGTCAGCCATTCCGTCGCCGAGGTGGCGCGGCTCGCGAGCGACGTCGTGGTGCTTTCGCAAGGCAAGGTCGCGGCCGCGGGGCCGACCGAGGCGATCATGCAGCGGCTGGATCTGCTGCCGGCGGAGGAGCGCGGCGAGGGCGGAGCGGTGCTCGACACCAAAGTCCTGCGTCACGACGAGGTCTTTGGCATGACGGTGCTTGCCTCGCAGGCCGGCGAGATCCGCGTACCGAAACTGGCGCGGGCGGCGGGTGCTCCGGTGCGCATTCGCATCCGCGCCCGCGACGTGATGGTCGCCGTCGAGAGGCCCGCCGGCCTCAGCGCGCTCAACATCCTGCCGGGAACCATCGTCAGCATGAAACCGGGCGAGGGACCCGAGGTGGAAATCGGCATCGATTGCCGCGGTGCCACTGTCGTCGCGCGGATCACCGAGCAATCGCGGCTGGCGCTTGGTCTCAAGCTGGGAAGCCAGGTCTTCGCGGTCGTCAAGACCGTGAGCTTCGATCGCGCAAACACGGGTGGCGGCTTGCCGGCTGAAGCCGACGTTTGAGGAGTCCGATCATGCCGCTATGTATATTTGGAATAGCGCTTGCTTTCGGCAGGGACTATTGTGGGGCCGTGACGTCCGAGGAGATGAAATGCCGTCGCTGAGCCTGCGGATAAATCTCGACCCCGACGGCCGGATCGGCCCGGGCAAGATCGAGCTTCTCGAGCAGATCGCCGCCTTCGGCTCGATCTCGGCCGCGGCGCGCGGCATGGAGATGTCCTACAAGCATGCCTGGGATCTGGTCGAGGACATGAACCGCGTGTTCGGCAAGCCGCTGGTCGCGGCGCAGACCGGCGGCCGCAAGGGCGGCGGCGCGCAATTGACATCGGCGGGTTTGGCGGTCGTCAGCCGGTTTCGCGCCATAGAGCGCGCCGCTTCGTCGGCCGCCGCCGTCCATATGCAGGCTCTGCAGGCGGAGATCGATGCTGGAGTAGGGAGTAGGGAGTAGGGAGTAGGGGAGTAGGGGAGTAGGGGAGTAGGATGTGACGTCCTGGCCGCCTGCGCATGCGATGTGCGCTCTCTATTGCCTTACTCCCCTACTCCCTTACTCCCCTGATTTTCTCAGCAGATAAATGTCCATGATCCAGCCCTTCTTTCGTCTGGCGTCTTCACGAACCCTTTCGATTTCGGCACCGACGTCGCCCAGGCGTCCGGAGATGACGATCTCGTCGGGCGTGCCGAGATAGGCGCCCCACTGGATAAGGACGTCCTTGTCGGCAAGCGTGTTGAAGGCGCATTTGCCGTCGAGCATGACGACGGTGGAGCCGGCATTGGCTGGCAGTCCTTCTTCGGTTAACCGGCGACCGGTCGTCACCAGGATCGAATCGCCGATGCGGTTGAGCGCGGTCGCGTGGGCGGCGGCCAGCGCCTGGATCGCGGTGATGCCGGGGATGACCTCGAGCTCGAAACCGACATTGCCTCTCAGGCGCACGCGCTCGAGGATGCGCAGCGCGCTGTCATAGAGCGACGGATCGCCCCAGATCAGGAACGCGCCGCAGCCGTCTTCGGCAAGCTCGTCGCGGATCAGCGCCTCATAGATCTCGGCGATCGCCTCGTGCCAGTCGTCGACTGTCACACGATAGGACGATGTCGGTTCGGCCCGAACCGGCACATCGAACTCGACCCGGCGCGATTTCGGATTGGTGACGAAGCGGTCGCAGATCTGCCGGCGCAGATCGGCAAGATCGTTCTTCTTCGCTCCCTTGTCGGGAATGAACAGCGCGTCGGCGCGGTTCAGGCCGTCGATGGCCTGGACCGTCATGTGGTCGGGATTGCCGGCGCCGATGCCGATGACGAGAAGCTTGCGCATGGCGATCTCCTGCCCGATCGGCGACGCGGTGTCCAGAAGTACCCGTATCCGGTGACGAAGGGCTTTGAAACGCTATCTTGAAACGGGTAGATGGAAGAGCGCATCCGGCTGATCCGGGTATCGCGGCACAGAGGAGGGGGTCCATGTTACGCACCGTAACGACCGCAGCGCTTGTAATAACGGCCGCTCCGGCCTTCGCCAATGATTCCGTCGCCGAGCTCGGCACAGGCGGGCTGATCCTGTCGCGCAGCGACGCCGTCGCCATGCAGAGCGAGGATCTTTTCATCTCGCCGGAGAAGGTGACGGTCGACTATGTCTTCCGCAACAACACCGACAAGGATGTCAGCTCCATAGTCGCGTTCCCGATGCCCGACATCGAGGGCGATCCGAACGAGATGCCGGCAATCCCGGAGGCTCAGAGCGATAATTTCCTCGGCTTCGAGGTGACGATCGACGGCGTCGATGCGAAGCCGCAGCTGGAGCAAAAGGCGCTGGCGCTCGGCATCGACATCACCGCTGACCTCAAGGCGCAGAACGTGCCGCTCTATCCATTCGGCGGCGCCGCCAAGGCGGCGCTGGCGAAGCTGCCCAAGGATATCGCCAAGGACTGGGAAGATCGCGGCATCATCATCGAAGATACCGCCGATGACGGCTCGGGCATGCAAACCACCTTTGCGCCGTTCTGGCAGCTGCGCTCGACCTACTGGTGGCGCTCGACCTTCCCAGCCAACAAGGAGGTCCATGTTTCGCACCGCTACAAGCCCAGCGTCGGCGGCACGTCCTCGGTCAGCTTCTTCTATGATGGCCAGTTCCAGGGTCAGTATGCGGCCTACAAGACCCGCTATTGCATGGATCAGACGTTCGAGAACGCGGTGCGCAAGGCGGCCAAGGCGAATCCGGACGGTTATCCGAAATATTACGAGAGCCGCATCGCCTATATCCTGACCACCGGCGGCAACTGGGCGGCCGGGACGATTGGCAATTTCAAGCTCACCATCGACAAGGGCAGCCCGAGCAATCTGGTGTCGTTCTGTGGTGACAATGTAAAAAAGGTCGGCCCGACGACATTCGAGATGACGGCCAAGGATTTCTATCCCGAGCACGATATCGACATCCTCCTGCTGGAGCCGTCGGACAATGGCGGGAACGGCGGCTGATGGATATCGCGATCTATGTCGCCATCGCCGAAAACGGCGTGATCGGCCGCGAAGGCGGCCTGCCGTGGCGGCTTTCCACCGATCTCAAGCGCTTCAAGGCCGACACGATGGGCAAGCCGATCATCATGGGCCGCAAGACCTATGAAGGCATCGGCCGGCCGCTGCCCGGCCGGCTCAATATCGTGGTGACGCGCGACAAGGCCTGGCGCGCCGAGGGCATCGAGGTGGCCCACTCGCTGGATGACGCGATCGCGCTGGCCAGGGTGCGCGGACGCTGCATGGCGGGAGCTGAGGAGGTCTGCGTGGTCGGTGGCGGCGAGATCTATGCCCAGGCCTTGCCGCTTGCCGACCGGCTGCATGTGACCCATGTGCTGGCCAGCGTCGATGGCGATGCGCATTTCCCGCCGATCGATCCAAGTATCTGGCAAGTCGTCAGCGCCGAGGATTTTCCTGCCGGCGAGAAAGACAGCCACGCCACGCGTTACACGGTTTACGAGCGCCGGCGCGACGATCGTTGACGACGACAAAGGGTCGCTACCCGTCCAAATCGCACGGGGACGATGGCACATCGCGTTGAAAGCGGGTCAAGGCGTCCCTATAGAAGAACGGTGTTGCAGCGGCGCGCGTCCAACCGGACGCGCAAGAGGCCGCCGTAATACTTTGATTTTGGGGCATGATTCCTTTTCGAAAACCGATATGGGTTTTCGTGGTCATGCGCTAGGATTGCGCCGCAAGGCCTGAGGGAACCGAAGCGAAAGGACATTCATGCCCTGGAACGACAAGAGCGGTGGCGGCGGCCCATGGGGCGGCGGCGGCAATCAGGGGCCCTGGGGGCAGGGACCGAAAGGGCCAAGCGGCCCGCAGGGTTCGCCCCCCGATCTTGAGGACATCATCCGCCGCGGCCAGGACAGGCTGCGGCGCGCGCTTCCGGGCGGCGGCGGCGCCAGTCCGGCCGTGCTCGGGCTGATCGCGCTGGCCCTCATCGTGCTGTGGGCCTTCAAGGCGATCTATACCGTGCAGCCCGACGAGGTTGCGGTCGAACTGCGCTTCGGCCAGCCGAAGTCCGAGCTTTCGCAGCCGGGCCTGCATTTCCACTGGTGGCCGATCGAAACGGTCGAGACCGCCAAGATCTCCGAGCAGCTCGTCAGCATCGGCGGCGGGTCGAGCAGCGGCTCCGGGCTGATGCTCTCCGGCGACCAGAACATCGTCAACGTGCAGTTCTCGGTCGCCTACCAGGTCTCCGATCCCAAAGCCTATCTGTTCGATGTTTCAGATCCCGACGGCATGCTGACCCAGGTCGCCGAGAGCGCCATGCGCGAAGTCGTCGGCCGGCGGCCGGCGCAGGACATCTTCCGCGACGACCGCCAGGGTATCGCAACCGGGGTGCGCGAGATCATCCAGGGCACGCTCGACGGCTACAAGACCGGTCTCCAGGTCAACGCAGTCTCGATCGAGGACGCAGCGCCCCCGCGCGAGGTGGCCGACGCGTTCGACGAGGTGCAGCGCGCCGAGCAGGACGAGGACAAGTTCGTCGAGCAGGCCAACCAGTATTCCAACCAGAAGCTCGGCCAAGCGCGCGGCCAGGCGGCTCAGGTCCGGGAGGACGCCGCCGCCTACAAGAACCGCGTCGTGCAGGAGGCGGAAGGCGAGGCGCAGCGCTTCATCTCTGTCTACAACGAATATGCCAAGGCGCCCGACGTCACGCGCAAGCGCCTCTACCTCGAAACCATGGAGAAGATCCTGAAGGACTCCAACAAGGTCGTCGTCGAGCAGGGGAACGGTCAGGGCGTGCTGCCTTACCTGCCGCTGCCGGCTTTGCAGCCGAAAGCGCAGCCGGCGCCGGCCCCGCTGGGCGGCGTCACGACGGGAGGCAACCAGTGATGGCCAACCGTCTTCCCATCGTCGCCGTCATCGCGGCTGTCCTTCTGTTCCTGCTCTACTCCGCGGTGTTCGTGGTCAATGCCGGCCAGCAGGCGATCGTGCTCAGGTTCGGCGAGATCATCGACGTCAAGAACGAGCCCGGCATCTACTTCAAGGCGCCGTTCGCCTTCTTCGATGCAGACAGCGTGCAGATGGTCGAGAAGCGGGTGATGCGCTTCGACCTCGACAACATCCGCGTCCAGGTCTCGGGCGGTAAGTTCTACGAGGTCGACGCCTTCATCGCCTACCGCATCTCGGATCCGCGCACGTTCCGCGCGGCGGTGTCCGGTCAGGTTGAACTGGCCGAGGCACGGCTGCGGACACGTCTCGATGCGGCGCTGCGCCGTGTCTATGGCCTGCGCGACTTCGAGGCCGCGCTTTCGGAGGAGCGCGGCGTCATGATGCGCGAGGTGCGTGATCAGCTTCGCCCCGATGCGACCTCGCTCGGCCTCGACATCGAGGATGTGCGCATCCGGCGGACCGACCTGACGGCGGAGGTCTCACAGCAGACCTATGACCGCATGAAGGCCGAGCGCCTGGCGGAAGCCGAGCGTCTGAGGGCGCGCGGCAACGAGGCCGCGCAGCGCATCAGGGCGCGGGCCGACCGCGAGGTCGTCGAGATCGTCGCCGAGGCGCAGAAAGAATCGGAAATCCTGCGCGGTGAAGGCGAGGCGCAGCGCAGCGCGACCTTCGCGGACGCCTATAAGCGCGATCCGGCCTTCTTCGATTTCTATCGCTCGATGAATGCCTACGGCACGGCGCTGGACAGCACCGGAACGACTATGGTGCTCTCGCCCGAATCCGAGTTCTTCCGCTACTTCCGCGATCCGGGCAGCAAGCCTCAGCCCGGACAGCCGGCCGCGCCCGCGACGTCTGCCGCACCGGCCGCGCAACCCAGCACCGCCCAGTAGCGGCGGTGCAGGACTTTGTCGCGGCGATCGGGCTGGTCCTGGTGATAGAGGGCCTGGTCTATGGCGGGTTTCCGGGCCTTGCCCGGAAACTGGCGAGCGAAATGCAGTCGATGCCCGAGAACGCGCTGCGGTTCGGAGGATTGGCGGCAATCGCGGTTGGCGTCGCCATTGTGTGGCTGGTTCGCGGCTGATGAAATTCATTGGTGCCGCGGCGACGGACGATTTATCCTGAGAAGACTGGCATAGCCGCAAACGTGCCGTATTTCTTACCAACATGAACCGAACAGGGCGTCTTTGCGGAAAACGCCTGTCCTTTTCAGACACACCGGGAGGCCACGATGATATCCGACACCCTGTTGCGCGCGGCGCGGCGCATGGTCTTCGCCGGCGCCACCGCATTCGCGGTCGGCATTGTTGCCGTCCCGTCCTTCGTCACGCCGACGATCGCCTCCGACGGGCCGCCCTCGGTCGCCGATCTCGCCGAGCGCCTGCTTGGCGCGGTGGTCAACATCTCGACCTCACAGACGGTGAAAGGCACGGAAGGGCCGGGCGCGGTGCCGATGCCGCAGCTGCCCGAGGGCTCGCCGTTCCAGGACTTCTTCGACGATTTCTTCAAGAACCGTGGCGGCGACAAGGGCGGCGCCGGGCAGAAGGTGCAGTCGCTCGGCTCCGGCTTCGTCGTCGACGCCGAGCAGGGTATTGTGGTGACCAACAACCACGTCATCGCCGATGCCGACGATATCGAGGTCAATTTCTCCGACGGCGTCACGCTGAAGGCGACGCTCGTCGGCACCGACACCAAGACCGATGTCGCGGTGCTGAAGGTCGACCCCAAGGGTCACAAGCTGACGGCGGTGAAATTCGGCGATTCCACCAAGATGCGCGTCGGCGACTGGGTGATGGCGATCGGCAATCCGTTCGGCCTGGGCGGCACGGTGACGGTCGGCATCGTCTCGGCGCGCAACCGCGACATCAATTCCGGCCCCTATGACGACTTCATCCAGACCGACGCCGCCATCAACCGCGGCAATTCCGGCGGCCCGCTGTTCAATGCCGAGGGCGAGGTCATCGGCATCAATACGGCAATCATCTCGCCGTCGGGTGGCTCGATCGGCATCGGTTTTTCCATCCCTTCGCAGCTTGCCGCCGGCGTCGTCGACCAGCTTCGCCAATATGGCGAGACGCGGCGCGGCTGGCTTGGCGTGCGCATCCAGCCGGTGACGGCGGACATCGCCGAAAGCCTCGGCATGGCGACCGCCAAGGGCGCGCTGGTGGCCGGCGTCATCAAGGGCGGGCCGGTCGACAACGGGTCGGTGCAGGCCGGCGACGTCATCATCAAGTTCGACGGCAAGGATATCCATGAAATGCGCGACCTGCCGCGTGTCGTCGCCGAAAGCCCGGTCGGCAAGGCGGTCGACGTCGTCATCGTGCGCAAGGGCGTCGAGCAGACCGTCAAGGTGACGCTCGGACGGCTGGAGGACGGCGAGAAGCTGGCCAGCGGCGAGAACGGCAACACCGACCATGATAAGGGCGACAAGGCGACGCCTCCGGTGTCGACGGCCTCGGTGCTCGGCATGACGGTCGGCGAGCTCAACGACCAGACACGGCAGAAGTTCGGCATCGCGGCCGATGTGTCCGGCGTGGTCATCACCGACGTCGCCAAGAATTCGGCGGCGGCCGAGCGCGGCATCCAGCCCGGCGAGGTGATCACCGAGATCGCGCAGGAATCGGTCGGCACGCCGAAGGACGTGATGGACCGGATCGGCGCGCTGAAGGAGCAGGGCCGCAAGAACGCGCTCTTGATGCTGGCGTCGAAGACCGGCGAACTGCGCTTCGTAACGATCCGGATGGATTGAGTCCGGAACGTCCGGTAACCGATTGGTGTTTCAATGAATAGGGCGGCTAGCGAGCCGCCCTTTTTCGTGCCTGCCAGTCGCGGCGCGACAGCCTGTAGAGGACATGCCGCTTGAGATGCGGATGGCTGTCGGGAACGCTCGGATGATCGAAATCGGCGCCCGCGTCGGCTTGCATGCCGAGTCGCTTCATGACTGCGACCGAACGATGATTGTCGGCGACCGCGAACGATACGATTTCGTCGACGCCAAGCGTTTCGAAGCCATAGGCGAGCCAGGCTTCAGCCGCTTCGGTGACATAGCCCTTGCCCCAGAATTCCGGCGACAGCCGCCAGCCGATCTCGATCGTGCCGTCCGGTAGCGATGGCACATCATCCGTATCCAGGAGACCGACGAAGCCGATGCATTCGCCGGTGGCCGCTATCTCGGCGGCGGCGAAGCCGTAGCCATCCTCCTCGATCCAGCCGCGGAATTCGTCCATCATGGCGTCGGCGGTCGCACGGTCGCGGCGGAACGGGAAGAATTCCATCACGCGCTCGTCGGAGTTGATGCGGTGGAAAAGCGCGCGGTCGCGCTCTTCCCAGTTGCGCAGGATCAGGTGCTCGGTGCGGATCGGCTTCATTCTGAAAACTCATCCCGGCGATAGCCCTGGAGATAGAGCAGCGCGGTCAGATCGCCGTGATCGATGCGGATGCGGGCCTGCTTGGCCACCGTCGGCTTGGCGTGAAGCGCGATGCCAGTGCCGGCAAGACGGATCATATCGAGGTCGTTGGCGCCGTCCCCAACCGAAATCGCGTCCTCGGTGGTCAGTCCGAGCCTCTTCGCGATATCGAGCAGCGCTTCGGCCTTGGCGGCGCGGCCGAGGATCGGCTCGGCCACCATGCCGGTGAACGTGCCGTCTTTCTCGATCAGGTGGTTGGCGCGGTTTTCCTGGAAGCCCAGCATGGCGGCAATGCGGCTGGTGAAGACGTCGAAGCCGCCGGAGACCAGCGCCGTCCAGGCGCCATGGGCGCGCATCGTTTGCACCAGCGCGCGACCGCCGGAGGCGAGCGTCAGCCGGTTGGCGACGATGCGGTCGACCACGGCTGTGTCGAGGCCTTTCAGCAAGGCGACGCGCTCCCGCAAGGCGGGCTCGAAGGCGATCTCGCCATTCATCGAGCGCGCGGTGATCGCCGCCACATGATCCTTGACGCCGATCTCGTCGGCAAGCTCGTCGATGCATTCCTGGTCGATCATGGTCGAATCCATATCGGCGAGCAGGATCTTCTTGCGCCTGCCTTCGGCCGGTTGGACGATGACGTCGACCGGCTCGGAAGCCAGCGCCGCGCGCAGATTGGCGGTCATTTCGCCGATATCCGGCGTCTGCGGCAAAACGAGGTCGCAGGCGACGTCCTCAGCCAGCCAATGAACGGCGCTTGCGCCGGCGGCCCGCAAGGCCATATTCGCAAGCGAGGCCGGCACGGCGCGGGCTTCTGGACGGGACACTAAAGTGGCGATCAGCGGCATCGAAGATTCCGGCAGGCAGGCGGGCGAAGGCCGCATCAAGAACGCGACCCTGATAGCCGGGCCAACCGCCAGCGGCAAGTCGGCGCTGGCGCTCGATCTCGCCGAACGCAATGGCGGGGTCATCGTCAACACCGATTCCATGCAGGGCTATTCGGTGCTCGATGTCCTGACGGCGCGGCCGAGCGCCGCCGAAATGGCACGCGTTCCGCATTTCCTTTACGGCCATGTCCATCCCGCCACCGCCTATTCCACCGGCGCCTGGCTGCGCGACGTGACAAGGCTGATCGACGACGGCGTGCTGTCTGGCCGTCCGGTCGTTTTCGCCGGCGGCACCGGGCTCTATTTCCGTGCGCTGGCCGAAGGTATCTCGGATATGCCGGACATTCCGGCGTCCGTCCGCGAGCGCTGGCGCTACGAGCTCAAGGAGCAAGGGGCCGAAAGGCTGCATCGCCTGCTGATGCACGAGGATTCGGCTATGGCCATGCAACTCAGGCCGACCGACGGCCAGCGTATCGTGCGGGCGCTCGAAGTGCTCGACGCCTCCGGGCGCTCGATCCTCGAATGGCAGGCGGTGCGCGGCCGGCCGCTGATCGATCGCGACAGCGCGCGCTTCCTGGTCATCGAGCCGGACCGCGAGCAACTGGTCCGGCGCATCGAGGCGCGCTTCGACCAGATGCTCGACAAGGGCGCTCTCGACGAAGTGCGTCGACTCACCGCGCTCGGCCTCGACCCGGACCTGCCGGCGATGAAAGCGATCGGCGTGCGGGAGCTGCAGGCGGCGATGGCCGGACAATCGGATTTTCCCGAAGCCATTGAGCGCGCCAAGATCGCGACCCGGCAATATGCCAAGCGTCAGTCGACTTGGTTCAGGCATCAGCTGGGCACGGAGTGGCGCAGGCTGCGGCCGGGCGACGAACCGGCTGTTCAGGACTGATTAAAAGCTTTTTCAATCAGCGCCTTAAAATCGCCGGCTCCAATTCTCGCCAGGGTTGTTCGGATTAACGGTCCGTAAGGTCGGCCGTGCCATAACCTTTGGGGCTACAGTGCGCGGGGAGTTGATGCGTTTCCATAAGGCGGAATCCGCATTTTTCGTCTTTATTTTTGTGATCCTGGCCGCGGGCCTGGTGACCTTCCATGCCTATGGCCAGTTGCAGGACATCGCCGCCGACCTCGATGCCGCATCGCGCGTCGACAAAATCGTCTATCTCAACAAACTTCTGTTCGTCACCGGGGCGCTGCTGGCAACCGCGCTGTTCTTCGGCACCTTCTTCATCTACCCGCTGATCCGCGGCCAGGTGCGGGAAGAAGGCAAGCTCAGGGCCATGACGGTTTCGCTCAGTGCCCGCTCGCAGACGCTCGAGCAGGCGGCGCTCACCGACAGTCTCACCGGAATGCAGAACCGCCGCTATTTCGATGATGCGCTGCGCGAATATCTCCACGAGTTTCGCCGCATCGACAGGCCGGTCGGGCTGATGATCCTCGATCTCGACCATTTCAAGCAGGTCAACGATACGCATGGCCATGACGTCGGCGACGAGGTGCTGAGGGCCGTCGCCACCTGCCTGCGGGGCATGACGCGCTATCACGACGTGGTGGCGCGGCTGGGCGGCGAGGAGTTTGCCGTCGTCACCCCCAACATGGATGTCGAATTGCTCGCCAGGTTCGCCGAGCGCATCCGCAAGGCGGTCGCCAACATGTCGATCATGTCGGGCAATGTGCGGCTGAAGGTCACCACCAGCGTCGGCCTCGCCGTCTGGGACCACAAGGAGAGCGCGGAGGATTTCTACCGCCGCGCCGACCGCCAGCTCTATGAGGCGAAGAAGCAGGGTCGCAACCGCGTCTGCGCCTAAAATTCCGACATGAATTCATGAGGCCGGTCAACTGACGCGCCTTTCTCGACTTCCGGTGCTCACGGACTACATGTCCGCTCCGCTCCGGCTTCTCGAAAGTCACGTCATTCGATCCGGCCTGATGAATTCCTGTTCGGAATTTGGCTGTGCTTGCGAAGTTGGTCGTTCAATCGTTGAGCTGGCGCATGCCGAAGGTCGAGGGCTTCAGGCCGTAGCGCGTGTCGAAGTCGTCGTCCGGCTGCACGCGCGCGGCGGTGGCCGGCTTCTTGTAGTCCGGGTCGCCGGCCTGGCGGGAGGAATCCACAGCCTCAGCGAAGGCCATGGCCTGCTGCGGCTTCGGCACGTTGCGCAGCCGCTCGACGATCATGGCGAGATCGACGTCGTTGCCATCCACGGAAGACTCGACCTTCTCGCCCTTAGCGGTGCCCGGGATGAACTCCTGCGGCAGCTTCTCGAACTTCAGCCGCATGGTGGTCGCCACGCCTTCGCCGAAAGCGATGGCTTCGCGCTGCCCCATCGAGGAGAGGAACGCCAGGGTCGAGGCCGAGGAATCGGCGATTGCCGAGCGGATGATGGCCTGATCCTGCTCGTTGGCAAGCCGCATGGCGAAGAAGGTCGAGCATTGCGACAGGATGGTCGGATCGAGCTCGCCCGGGCGCTGGGTGACGACGCCGAGATAGCAGCCATATTTGCGGCCTTCCTTGGCGATGCGCGACAGCGCGTGCCTTGTCGGCGCGAAGCCGAGACGCGGATCGGCCGGCATGTAGCGATGGGCTTCCTCGCAAAGCAGCAGCAGCTTCAGCCGGCCCTCGCTCCACAGCGCCAGGTCGAAGGCCAGGCGTGCCAGCACCGAGCAGACCGAATTGACGACTTCCGAAGGCATGCCCGCCATCTCGAAGCAGGTGACCGGGCGTCCATGGTTGGGGACGCGGAAAATGTTGCCGATCGTTTCGTGGATGGTGTCCTCGATCAGCCGCGAATTGAACATGAAGCGGTAGCGCGGATCGGCTGCCGCCGATTCGATGCGCGTTTTCAGCGACTTCAAGGTCGGGCGGTCGTTCTTGCTTTCGAGCATGCCCATGCGCTCGTCGATCTGCTTGATGAGATCAGCGACACGGTAGGGCACCGGCGTGTCCGCCGTCAGCGCGTCGCTGCCGCGCCTGACATAGGTGCCGGAATTCGGGTTGCGATAAAGGTTCTTGGCGGCGGGGATTAGGTCGCGCAGGACATCCACTTCCTCGGGCACCGTCTCGCGGCCGCGAAACAGCACTTCGGCGAACTCCTCCAGCCTGAACATCCAGAACGGCAGGTCGAGCGTCTTGGAATCGACCTTCACGCAATATTCCGGCAGCGAGGCGGCGAACTCGTTATGCGGGTCGAGGATGAGCACGCGCAGATCGGGACGCGCCTCGATCGTCTTGCGCAACAGCAGCGAGACAGCTGTCGACTTGCCGACACCGGTGGTGCCGACGATGGCGAAATGACGCGCCAGCGTGTCGTCGATGGCAATATTGGCATCGATCGATTCATCCTGCGACAGGGTACCGATGGTCACCGAATGGCGCCCGGCCAGATCGTAGACCGCCTGCAGGTCGCGGGTTCGGATGCGGTGAGCAATGGCGCCGATATGCGGGTAGGTGGTGATACCACGGTCGAACACCGGCTTGGCGCCGGGCTCGACGCCGTCGCGAACCTCGCCGACCAGTTCGACGCTGACTTCGATCGGATTCTGCCCTTCGTGGTTCCAGGCGCGATCCGATTTACCGATGGCATAGACAAGGCCGACCGTTCGTGTCGAACCGAGATTGATGGAAATCATCTTACCGACCGTCCAAAGGCCGCTGATCGCGCCTTCGGTATCTTCGGCATGGGCACTGATGGTGGCGCGCGCGCCGTCGCATTGCACGACATTGCCCAGAATCCGCTTGTCGTTCTGCTGGATGTTGCGGCGCTCCTGCGAAGTCGGTTCGCCAACGGAGGCTTCGCGTTCGACAAACATGGCTGACCTGATCCCATTCCCCTGAAGCCCCGACCCTACCCAATCGGGGTTAAAGTCAGGTGAGGTCGGATGGTGTAGGCAGCGTTAAGCCCGCCGTGACAATTCGATCGACTGGCCTCTTTCCAGGCTGAGAAAATCCGATATATTGGACGGATGGATGATATATCGAATAGCATTACCGCCACGATCGGCAGGCGGATACGCTCCGAAAGAACGCTGAGGGGCTGGTCGCTTGCCGAATTGGCAGAGCGCTCGGACGTTTCGAAGGCGATGCTGAGCGCCATCGAACGCGGTACGACCAGTCCGACCGCAGCGCTTCTGGTGCGCATCGCGGCGGCCTTCGGCATGACGCTGTCGACGCTGATCGCGCGGGCCGAGATGCAAGGCGGCGGTATTTCGCGCCGGGACGAGCAGCCGATCTGGCAGGATCCGGCAACCGGGTACATCAGGCGGCATCTATCGCCGGCATCGCAGATGCCGCTGGAACTGGTCAGGGTCAGCCTTCCGGCAGGTGCCAAGGTCATTCTGCCGGCGGCGTCCTACGCCTTCATCAAACAGCAGATATGGCTGATCGACGGAAGGCTGGATTTCACCGAGGGCGATGTGGTGCACCGGCTCGAGCCTGGCGACTGCCTGGCGCTGGGCGCGCCCTCGGATTGCGTCTTTCATGCTCCCGGACCGGATGCGGCGGAGTATCTCGTGGCGCTGGTCAGGGACTGACTCCGATGTCTCGCCGGCCAAAACGCTCGCACAACGGCGGGCCGCCGCTCGACGACTATGACGGCCCGCCCTGGGGCAAGGGCGATGCCTACATTTTCCTCGCCTGGCGCGCCGCCCACGACAAGGCTTGGAAGGCGCCAAGCCACGCCGTCATGCTGATGCGGCTGGAGAGAGCCGAACGGCTCGGTCTGACCTACGAGGAATATACGCTCGAGATCCTGGAGCGTGGCCGCCATCTCGGCGAGGACGACGCCGACCGTATCGCCGAAATCAGGCGGGCGCGACGACGCAAACGCATCAGCCATTTCGAATGACCTCGCCAACGACATATCATCACCTGGAGAGCACCAGCATGAACTCCCTTGAAATCCGGGCGCTGAGCGACGATGCGGCGACCATCGCTATGCTCACCGATCTGTTGATCGAGACGGTCGCCGCCGGCGGATCGGTGAGCTTCATGCATCCATTGTCGGCGGAGGCCGCGCGGGAATTCTGGCGCAAGTCGCTTGCCGCGGCGGCGCGCGGCGAAAGGGCGGTGCTGGGCGCATGGCAGGGCGAGGTGCTTGCCGGCACCGTCACGTTGTTGCTCGACTTCCCGCCCAACCAACCGCACCGCGCCGAGATCGCCAAGCTGATGACCGGCCGGAACCATCGCGGCAAAGGCATCGCGACCGCCCTGATGCGGGCGGCGGAGAAACTGGCCGTCGACAAGGGCCGTACGCTGCTGGTGCTGGACACCGCCAGCGAAGAGGGCGCGGCCGGGCTTTATGAGAAACTTGGTTTCACATTGGCCGGTGAGATCCCCGATTTCGCGCTTAAGCCACACGGCGGGCTCACCGGCACCCTCATCTACTGGAAACGGATCGGGGCAGCGGCCGACGCGCTATCCTCAACTTCCGGCCACATGCGACAGAAGCCAACGGCGGAAATCCTGCTCGGCGCCGGAGAGTCGCGACGATGAGGGTCTCGTCAGGAAATGGCCAGACGGGCTCGAAAGCTCGAAATCCGAAAGCCTGACGAGAACCTTGTCCTTGAGGGCCGCGTCGATCAGCGGCCGCGAGCCGAGCAGCGCCCCGGCGCCGACCTTCGCGGCTTCCATAGCGGCGACGAAACTGTCGAAGCGGTGCGAGCGCCGGGGATGGCCGGCAACTCCCGCGGCTGCGAACCATTCCGCCCACATCTCGCGCGCGCCCGCCACCAGGAGAAGCGGCAACGACGTCCACTCGCCACCTTGGGCGAGCGGCGGAGCCGCGACCGGGACAAGCCGCTCGACGGTCAGCCGGTCGGCCTCGCGCCCGGGAAAGGATCCGTTGCCGAAACGTATGTCGAGCGCCGAGCCCGGCTGGTCGTAGTCGGTCGGCCGATGGATGGTCACCAGATCGAGCCGGATCTGCGGCAGCACCTTTGCCAGGTCCGGAAGAGCCGGGACCAGCACCAGCATCGCGAAAGAGATGGGGACGCGGATGCTGACGATCTGCACGGCACGCGGCTCGAACAGCTCGTTCGTGCTGTTGCCGATGGTCGCGAATGCCGACTGGATGTGCGGGAGATAGGCCGCACCTTCCGGCGACAGAGCCACGCCGCGCGCCAGACGCGCGAACAATCGCGTCTTGAGCCGCTCCTCCAGAAAACGGATGTGCTGGCTGACGGCGGCTTGCGTGAGTCCGAGCTCGGCGGCCGCGGCAGTGAAGTTCGACAGGCGGGCGGCCGCCTCGAAACTGCGCAGCCAGTCGAGCGGAGGCATCGTATCGAGAGCTCTTCCAGCCATCAGAAATTTAGCGCCAATACCCGTAAAACGATAATTTGAATTATGCCTCTGGTGAAGCCACCATGCAATCCATGCTCGCGGTAATGATAGAGAATGGGAGCTTCCGGGATATGCTGACGACGGCAAGGCTGAGCGACGACGGGCGAGTGATCGAGCTTGGCTGGAAAGACGGAAGGGTGAGTCGCTTCCATGCCATATGGCTGCGCGACAATGCGCTGGACGACAAGACGCGCAGCGCCGGCAACGGACAGCGGCTGATCACCATCCTCGACATTCCGGCCGAGACGCGGATCGGCGCGGCTACGATCAACGGCGGAGTGCTGGAGGTCACATTCGCTCCTGAAGGCAAGGCCGTCAGCTTTCCCTCAAGCTGGCTCCGCGCTCATGCCTATGATCGCCAGCAGGCGCGCGAACCCGGCTGGACGGGAGGCGACATAGAGCGCTGGACGAAAGCCACGATGCAGGATTCCGTGCCGCGCGCGACCTATGCGGAGGCCAGCCGCGACAGCGATGTGCTGCGGCGCTGGCTGGCCGCGGTCCGCAGCTTCGGCTTTGCCGTGATGGATGGCCTGCCTGCCGAATCCGGCGCGCTGTGCAAGGTGGCGGACCTGTTCGGCTACATCAGGGAAACCAATTACGGGCGCTGGTTCGAGGTGCGGGCCGAGGTCAATCCAAACAATCTCGCCTACACCAATCTCGGGCTGCAGGCGCATACCGACAATCCCTATCGCGATCCAGTGCCGACGCTGCAGATCCTCGCCTGCATCGAGAACACGGTGGAAGGCGGCGAATCCAGCGTCGTCGATGGGTTCGCGGTGGCGGCGGCGCTTCAGGTGGAGAACCCGGACGACTTCCGGCTGCTCTCTTCCTATCCGGCGCGCTTCGAATATGCCGGCTCGTCGGGCGTGCGGCTGCAGTCCAAGCGGCCGATGATCGAGCTCGGGCCCGATGGGGAGCTCATCTGCATCCGCTTCAACAACCGCTCGCTGGCGCCGGCGGTCGACGTGCCCTTCGCCGCGATGGACAAATACTATGCGGCCTACCGCCGGTTTGCCGAGCTGATCGAGGATCCGGCTTTCGAGGTGACGTTCAAGCTCGAGCCGGGGCAATCCTTCATCGTCGACAACACCCGCGTCATGCATGCGCGCAAGGCGTTTTCCGGCAGCGGTAAGCGCTGGCTGCAGGGCTGCTACGCCGACAAGGACGGCCTGCTGTCGACGCTTGCGGCGATCGAGCATGGTTTCAAGGAGGCGGCGGAATGAAGCCCAACGAATTGAACGCAGGCAACATCGTCGAATTCATCGCCGATATTTTCGAGCGCCGCGGCGCCGAATCCTACCTCGGCGAGCCGGTCACCATGTCGGAGCATATGCTGCAGGGCGCGTGGCTGGCCGAGCAGGACGGCGCGCCGCAGGAGCTTGTGGCGGCGGCGCTGCTGCACGACATCGGCCACTACACCAGCGAGTTCGGCACCTATTCGCCCGACGACGTCGAGGACAAGCACCATGACGAGGCGGGCGGTGAGGTGCTGGCGCCCTTCTTCCCGCCGGTCATCGTCGAATGCGTCAGGCTGCATGTCTCGGCCAAGCGCTATCTCTGCGCCACCGATCCGACCTATTTCAGCAAACTGTCGCCGGCCTCGGTGCATACGCTGTCGCTGCAGGGCGGGCCGATGAGCGCGAAGGAGGTGGCTGAGTTCCGCAGCAATCCCTTCCACGACGAAGCGGTGCGCGTGCGCATCTGGGACGAAGGCGGCAAAATCGCCGGCATGAAGACGCGGGCCTTTCGCGACTACGTGCCGTTGCTCGAGCGAGTGGTGAAGAAGTTCGCGGCTGAGAAGGCGGCATAGATGGCAGAAGCCCGGCCCGTTGGGCTTCTGCCATCCGCGAGAGCGCCGTGCGTCAGCTCTTGTGGTACACCTCCTGCAGCCCGTAGACAGGCGTCGGCAGGCCAACTTGGCGCGCCTTCAGCTGCAGCGACAGATATTGCGAATAGTGGCGCGACTGGTGCAGGTTGCCGCCGTGGAACCAGAGCGCTTCCTGCTGCGTCGGCTTCCACATGTTGCGCTGCTCGCCTTCCCAGGGACCCGGATCCTTGGTGGTGGCGGAGCCGAGGCCCCAGACCTTGCCGACCTTGTCCGCCACCTCTTGCGAGATGAGGTCGGCGGCCCAGCCGTTCATAGAGCCGTACCCGGTGGCATAGATCACCAAGTCAGCCGGCAATTCGGTGCCGTCGACGAACTTGACACCGGTTTCGGTGAGTTCCTGCACAGCGGCGCCCGGTCCGCTCTTCAGTTTGATCGAGCCGTCGATGACGAGGTCGCAGGCGCCGACATCGATATAGTAGCCGGAGCCGCGGCGCAGATATTTCATGAACAGGCCCGAGCCGTCGTCGCCCCAGTCGAGCATGAAGCCGGCCCTTTCCAGGTCGCCGTAGAATTTCGCGTCGCGCTCCCTCATCTGCCGGTAAAGCGGGATCTGGAACTCATGCAGGATGCGGTAGGGCAATGAAGCGAAGATCATGTCGGCCTTGCCCGTCGTCATGCCGTTCTCCACCGCCTGCTCGGAGTAGAGCGCGCCAAGCCCGATATCCATCAGCGTGTCCGACTTGACGATGTGGGTCGACGAGCGCTGCACCATGGTCACGTCGGCGCCGCCTTCCCACAGCGCCGCGCAGATATCGTGGGCCGAGTTGTTGGAGCCGATGACCACCACCTTCTTGCCGCGGTATTTGTCCGGTCCGGGATGGGTCGAGGAGTGCTGTTGCTCGCCCTTGAAGATGTCCTGGCCTTTGTATTTCGGCCAGTTCGCCTTGCCCGACATGCCGGTCGCCAGCACCAGTTGCTTCGGCTTGAGCACGATCTGCTTGCCGTCGCGCTCGACGACGACGGTCCATTCCTTGGCCTTCTCGTCGTATTTGGCGGATTTCGCTGATGTGGAGCTCCAATAGTTCAGCTCCATTACCTTGGTGTACATTTCCAGCCAGTCGCCGATCTTGTCCTTGGGCGCGAAGACCGGCCAGTTCTTCGGGAAGTCGATATAGGGCAGGTGATCGTACCAGACCGGGTCGTGCAGGCAGAGCGACTTGTAGCGCTTGCGCCAGGAGTCGCCCGGACGCTCGTTCTTCTCGACGATGATGGTGGGCACGCCGAGCTGTTTCAGCCGGGCGCCGAGCGCGATACCGCCCTGGCCGCCGCCGATGATCACCACATAGGGTTGCTTGGTGTGGCCGAGCTCGGCGATCTCGTCGTCGCGCTCCTCACGCCACGTCTTGCGGCCCTTGCCGTGGCCATGCTTGGCGCCGAGCGGGCGGGTGAAGCCTGCTTTCTCCTCATGGCCTTTCAGCTCCGCCATGGTGGTGAGCAGGGTCCAGATCAGGTCGCCCTTGAACCGCACGAGGCCAAAGCCGCGCGCCACACTCGTCTCAAAGGTGATCCAGGCGGTGGTGACCCCGCCGTCCTCGCTCGCTTCCTCGCCCTTGGCCACCGCCCAGCCGGAGGGCTTGGTGCTGGCCAGCGTCGCCTGCAGCATGCCGCGGATCTGGTCCTGGCCCTCCATCGTCTTCAGGTTCCAGGTGAAGGTGACGAGATCGCGCCAGTAGCAATCGGCCTGGAAGCAGTTGACGGCGCTGTCGATGTCGCCGGCTTCCAGCGCCTTGCCGAACTTGTCGAGCAACGCCTGCGCCTTGGTGGTGGGTGTTCTCTCGAGCATTTGTTCTCCTCCACTTTGCTAGAGTCCGGCATGAGCAGTAAGCAGCCTGCCAACCGCGATGCTCATGAGCGATTGCAATGAAATCAATCTGTTAGGACGATATGGGCTTCGATCGGCCGTGCCGGGTCGAGTCGATGGGTATCGATGCAGCGCAGCCAGGATTGAACTATGACATCGTCGCGAGACGATCGCACGCCGGACAGGACCTGTTCGATCTCGCATATGTGCTCGCCAGCCATGCGTCCTCCTCGCACGTCTTTTGCCAGCGTATAGTGGTGCGTCGGAGAGCGACGCTCAACTGTACTATGGTAGCTGTGGGGTGGTTGCGCGCAGGCGCCGTCTCTCACAGGCGAGTGAATTCGCGCTGGACCCCATTGACGAGCCCGCGTTTTGGCCCTTATTGTCCGCGCCCATGAAAACGGCACTCATTCTCGTAGGCTGGCGCGTGGGCAAGGCGGTGTAACCGCCGGGCGAAAACCTCCCATGCGCATCACACAGGCTCCCTCGGGGGCCTTTTTTATTGCCTTGAACACGACTAAACGACCAGCAAATCGCCAGGCGGCGAACATTACGGGACCAGACCGATGAGCAACGGACAGAACGAGCGGCGCGAAATGACGGGCGCTGAAATGGTGGTGCAGGCGCTGAAGGACAACGGCGTCAAGCATGTGTTCGGCTATCCGGGCGGCGCCGTGCTTCCGATCTACGACGAGATTTTCCAGCAGGACGAGGTCGAGCACATTCTGGTGCGGCACGAGCAGGGCGCCGGCCACGCGGCCGAAGGCTATGCGCGCTCGACCGGCAAGGCCGGCGTGCTTTTGGTGACGTCCGGTCCCGGGGCCACCAATGCGGTGACGCCGCTGCAGGACGCGCTGATGGATTCGATCCCACTGGTCTGCCTCACCGGCCAGGTGCCGACCTCGCTGATCGGCTCCGACGCCTTCCAGGAATGCGACACGGTTGGCATCACGCGACCCTGCACCAAGCACAACTGGCTGGTGAAGGACGTCAACGAGCTCGCCGCCACCATCCATGAGGCGTTCCATGTCGCGACGACCGGCCGACCCGGCCCGGTCGTGGTCGATATTCCGAAGGACGTGCAGTTCGCCAAGGGCATCTACGTGCCGCCGCAGACGGCGCCGCGCACCAGCTACCAGCCGAAGGTCCAGGGTGACCTGGAAAAGGTGAAGGCCGCGGTCGAGCTGATGGCCGGCGCGAAGAGGCCGATCATCTATTCGGGCGGCGGCGTCATCAATTCCGGTCCGGAAGCCAGCCATCTGCTGCGCGAGCTGGTCGATCTCACCGGTTTTCCGATCACCTCGACGCTGATGGGCCTCGGCGCCTATCCGGCCTCCGGCAAGAACTGGGTCGGGATGCTCGGCATGCACGGTACCTACGAAGCCAACATGGCCATGCATGACTGCGACGTGATGGTCTGCATCGGCGCGCGCTTCGACGATCGCATCACCGGCCGGCTCAACGCATTCTCGCCGGGATCGAAGAAAATCCACATCGATATCGACCCGTCGTCGATCAACAAAAACGTTCACACAGAGGTGCCGATCATCGGCGATGTCGGCCGGGTGCTCGAAGATATGGTGCGGCTGTGGCGGGCGACCGCCAAGGTCGACAAGAAGGCGCTCTATCCCTGGTGGGAGCAGATCGCGAAATGGCGGGCGCGGGATTCGCTCGCCTACAAGATGAACAACGACGTCATCATGCCGCAATACGCGATCCAGCGGCTCTACGAACTGACCAAGGATAAGGACACCTACATCACCACCGAGGTCGGCCAGCACCAGATGTGGGCGGCGCAGCACTATCATTTCGACAAGCCGAACCGCTGGATGACGTCGGGCGGCCTCGGCACGATGGGCTATGGCCTGCCGGCCGCGCTCGGCGTGCAGATCGCGCATCCCGACGCGCTGGTCATCGACATTGCCGGCGACGCCTCGGTGCAGATGACCATGCAGGAGATGAGCTCGGCTGTGCAGTATGAAGCGCCGATCAAGATCTTCATCCTCAACAACCAGTATATGGGCATGGTGCGCCAATGGCAGCAGCTGCTGCACGGCAACCGGCTGTCGCATTCCTACACCGAGGCGATGCCGGATTTCGTCAAGCTGGCGGAAGCCTATGGCGGCCACGGCATACGCTGCGACAAGCCGGACGAGCTCGACGACGCGATCAAGGAGATGATCTCGGTCAAGAAGCCGGTGCTGTTCGACTGCCGCGTGGCGACCTTGGCCAACTGCTTCCCGATGATCCCGTCGGGCAAGGCGCACAACGAGATGCTTCTGCCCGACGAAGCGACCGACGAGGCGGTGGCCAACGCCATCGACGCCAAGGGCAGGGAACTGGTGTAGGCAGCCATCAAGGCGGGGCTGTCGCGAGAAAGCCGTGCGCAAACAGAGAATTAGCTCAAAAGTTTGAAATCGAGATTCACGTCATGAACGCACAGCACCTTCAACCGACCGGCTCCGCCTATTTTATCGCCAAGGAAACCGAAAAGCCGGAAACGCACACGCTTTCAGTGCTGGTCGACAACGAGCCGGGCGTGCTTGCCCGCGTCATCGGCCTGTTCTCAGGCCGTGGCTACAACATCGAAAGCCTTACCGTTTCCGAGACCGAGCATGAGAAACATCTGTCGCGCATCACCATCGTGACGCGCGGCACGCCGCATGTGATGGAGCAGATCAAGCACCAGCTCGAGCGCATCGTGCCGGTGCACCGGGTGGTTGACCTGACCGTGCGCTCGCATGAGCTTGGGCAGGAGCGGCCGCTGGAGCGGGAGCTGGCGCTGGTCAAGGTCGCCGGCACCGGCGACGCCCGGGTCGAGGCGCTGAGGCTCGCGGATGCTTTCCGCGCCTCGGTCATCGACGCCAACACCGAGCATTTCATCTTCGAGATCACCGGCAAGGGGTCCAAGCTCGACCAGTTCATCGCCATCATGAAGCCGCTCGGCCTGGTCGAGATCTGCCGCACCGGCGTCGCCGCGATGAACCGCGGCCCGCAGGGAATGTGAACAGGGCGACCGTCCTGTTTCAAAACTTTGGCCCGGCGGTTGCCCGCTTCTGGCTTTTGCGCATTTGCTAAAAGGACAGTAAGGCTGACATATCTGGAAGGATAACATGTCGCTCGACACATTCCTTGCCCTGTTGGTCTATGCCTTCGTGACTTCGATCACGCCGGGGCCGAACAACCTCATGCTGCTCGCTTCCGGCGTCAATTTCGGCATCGCCAGGACGGTTCCGCATATGCTGGGCATCAGCATCGGCTTTCTGGTCCTGCTGCTGGCCGTCGGCTTCGGGCTCGGCGCGGTGTTGACCGCGGTGCCGGCGCTGCATACGGCGCTGAAGATCGCCGGCGCCGCCTACCTGCTCTACCTCGCCTGGAAGATCGCCATGTCGCGCTCGATAAGCGACGGAAAGGGGGCGCAGGGACGGCCGATGCGCTTCATCGACGCCGCCGCATTCCAGTGGGTCAATCCCAAGGCATGGGTGATGGCGATCACCGCGATGGCCGTCTACACCAATGCCGATCACCCGTTCGTCTCGGTGGCGCTCATCTCGATCGCCTTCACCATCGTCAACCTGCCCAGCGTTTCGGTATGGGCCGGCTTCGGCACGGCGCTGCGCGGCTTCCTGTCGGATCCGGTGCGGCTGAAATGGTTCAACATCGCCATGGGCGTGCTCTTGGCGGCGACGCTGTGGCCGATGCTCCGTTAGATGTGCCGATATTCAGGTGAGGCCGGCCTGCAAACGCTGGCTTTCTGCGCCTCAGGTGCTCACGTACGAAAAGTACGCTCCGCTCCGGTTCTCGAAAACCATCGTTTTCGATTCGGCCTGACCTGAATCTCAACACATCTGACAGTTTTCGGACTGGTCGCAGAGGCGTTCGTTGGGTTCGTTTGCCGGCTGCCTAGCCATTGTGCAGTGCACATTAAATCTTCGTAATGCCCCGTTTTGGCCCTTTTCGGCCAAAGCCTTGTCCTATCTACTCCACGAAAATCGCGGCACGAGGTCGTGAAGCGAGCTAGAATGGACCACCGGGATCGGCGTGTCGGGTAGAAGGCTTATTTGTCGATGCGCGGAAAAATCGCCTTTGCAGTTGTTGCGGTCGCCTGTCTGGCGGGCGCCGGGCTCTATCTTTCGCCCACGACGTCGGCCAAGGTCCAGCAGCTGATTTCGGGCAAGCAGGAAAGCGCGGCCGCCACGGACAAGACGGCGAGCGGCGATAAAGCGGCCGGTGCCCCGGACAATGCGAAAAGCGACAATGCGAAAGGCGGCGGTCCGCGTTCGGCCTCGATCGTCTCCGCCACCGCCACGACAGCCGATTTTCCGATCCGCCGCTATGCCATCGGCTTCGTCTCGTCACCGGAGGTGGTCAATATCAATGCCCGTGTCTCCAGCCAGATCGTGTCGATCGCGGTCAAGGACGGGCAGATGGTCAAGGCCGGCGATCTGCTCATTTCGCTCGATGACCGCGCGCTGAAGGCGCAGCTCGCCAAGGATCAGGCGCAGCTCGCCAAGGACCAGGCGATGCTGGTAAGCGCCCAGGCCGATCTGCAGCGCGCCAAGGACCTCGTAGCCAAGCAGGCCGGCACGCAGCAGACCTACGATCAGGCGCTGGCGGCGCAGAAGGCCGCGGCCGCCACGATCGATGCCGACAAGGCGACCATCGATGCCGACACGGTGCAATTGAGCTATGCAACAATTACCGCGCCGATCTCGGGCCGGCTTGGCGCCATCAATGTGTCGGTCGGCGATCTCGTCACTACCAGCAACGGCAACTCGAGCAGCTCGACGCCGCTGGTCACCATCACGCAGATGGATCCGCTGCAGGTGAACTTCACGCTGCCCGAGAGCAACCTTGCCCTGTTGCACAAGGCGCTCGCCGATCCACAGCAAGGCGACGTGACGCTGACCAAGACCGGCGATCCCACGCCGATCGGCAAGGGCACACTCGATTTCGTCGATTCCAGCGTCGATACGGCCTCCGGCACCATCGCCACGCGGGCGAGCATACCGAATCCGGATCTTTCGCTGTGGCCTGGGCAGTATGTGAACGTCGTGCTCGAGGCCGGCATGATGCCGCAGATGACCTCCGTTCCGACGGTCGCGGTGCAGCCCAGCCAGAAGGGGCCGTTCGTCTATGTCGTCAAGCCGGACAGCACCGTCGAGATGCGGCCGGTGCAGGTGGCGCTGACGGAAGGCCAAAACAGCGCCATCAGCGACGGGCTCAAGAGCGGCGAGAAGGTCGTCGTCGAAGGCCAGACACGGTTGAAAAACGGCGCGGCGGTGCATGAAGGCAAAGCCGCCGCGGGATCCGGTGAACAGGCATCGCCCAAGGTGGCGGAGGCCGACAAGGCCGGCGGGGCGAGCCAATGATCTCCGAATTCTGCATCCGCAAGCCTGTCGCCACCCTTCTGATGTCGTTCGCCCTCATTCTGGGCGGTATTTTTGCCTACAAGTTCCTGCCGGTGGCGGCGCTGCCCAGCGCCGAATTTCCGGTGGTCAACGTTTCGGCCAGCCTGCCCGGCGCGTCGCCGGAGACGATGGCGACATCGGTGGCGACGCCGCTGATCAAGCAATTCGCGACGATCGCCGGCATCGATTCGATCTCGACCACCAATTCGCTTGGCCAGACCTCGATCGCCATCCAGTTCGTGCTCAACCGCGACATCGATGCCGCGGCCGCGGATGTCCAGGCAGCGATCGCGCGAACGCAAAGATCGCTGCCGCCGGAAATGACCTCGCCGCCAAGCTATCGCAAGGTCAATCCGGCCGACGCGCCGATCCTCCTGATGTCGCTGGTCAGCGACACGGTCCCGCTGACCGACCTCGACGCCTTCGCGGAAAACGTCATGTCACCGTCGCTGTCGACCATCGACGGCGTGGCCCAGGTCTCGATCTTCGGCCAGCAGAAATACGCCGTGCGCATCCAGATCGATCCGACCGCGCTGGCCGCGCGCGGTATCTCGATCGATCAGCTGCAGGCCGCCATCACCTCGGCCAACAGCAACACTCCGCTCGGCGTGCTGCAGAACAACAAGCAGCAGCTGACGATTACCGCCAACACGCAGCTTACCGACGCCGCAGGCTTCTCCAACCTCATCATCGCCACCAAGAACGGCCGCCCGGTGCGGCTGGGCGACGTGACGCGCGTCGTCGATTCCGTGCAGACCACGACGACGGCGAGCTGGTATGACGGCACGCGCGCGATCATCATGGCCGTGCAGCGCCAGCCCGACGCCAACACCGTCGACGTCGTCGACAAGGTAAAGGCGATGCTGCCGTCCTTCCAGGACCAGATGCCGGGCGCCGCCCAGATCAAGCTGCTCAATGACCGCTCGACATCGATCCGCCAGGCCGTCGACGACGTCCAGTTCACGCTGCTCTTGACCATCGCGCTTGTGGTGCTGGTGATCTTCGTATTCCTGCGCCGGGTGACGGCGACGATTATCCCGGCGGTGGCGGTGCCGATCTCGCTGATCGCCACGCTTGGCGCGATGTTCCTGTTCGGCTTCTCGATCGACAATATCTCGCTGATGGGATTGACTTTGGCTGTCGGTCTTGTCGTCGACGACGCCATCGTCATGCTGGAAAACATCTTCCGCCATATGGAAGAGGACGGGCTGTCCGCCTTCGATGCTTCGTTGAAGGGAGCGCGCGAAATCGGCTTCACCATCATCTCGATCTCGATCTCGCTTGTGGCGGTGTTCATTCCCGTGCTTCTGATGGGCGGCGTCATCGGCCGCATCTTCAACGAATTCGCCGTCGTGGTGACCGTCGCCATCCTGGCCTCGATGTTCGTGTCGCTAACGCTGACGCCGATGCTCTGCTCGCGCCTGTTGTCGGTGACCAAGGCCGATCGCGAAAAGCACGCCCCCGGTCATAAGCCGGACCTCATCACGCGCGGCTATGACCGGATCCTGGGCTTCTGCCTGCGAAACACTTTCCTGGTGTTCCTCGTCTTCGTCGCAACCGCCGCAGCGTCGGTGTGGCTGATCCAGGTTTCGCCTAAAGGCTTCTTTCCGCAGGAGGATATCAGCCAGATCTCGGTGTCCACACTTGCGCGCCAGGACATCTCGTTCGACGCCATGGCGAAGCTGCAAGGGCAGGTGGCCAGCGTGTTTTCGAAGTCACCCTATGTCGACCATGTGGCCTGGTCGGCGGGCAGCGGCAACAACGCGCTCAACCAGGGCCAGCTCTTCGTCCAGCTCAAGGGCAAGGATCAGCGACCCAATATCGAGAAGGTGCTTTCGGATCTCAGACGCCAGCTGGCCGGCGTGGCGGGCATCGAGACCTATATGCAGCCCGTGCAGAACCTGCGGCTCGGCTCGCGGTCGTCGGCCAGCGCCTATCAGCTCGTGGTGCAGGGCCTGGACACCGGCCAGACCGACATATGGGCGCAGAAGCTGAACGATGCGATGGCCGCGGACCATACGAAATTCATCGACGTCACCAGCGACCTGCAGAACAACGCATTGCAGGCCTCGCTGGTAATCGACCGCGACAAGGCCGCCCAACTCGGCATCGACACCGAAACGCTGCGTTCCGCCCTCTATGGCGGCTTCGGCACCGACCAGGTTTCGACGATCTTCGGTTCGGCCGACAGCTATGAGGTCATCACCGAGCTTGATCCCAAGATCGAATGGTCGCCCGAGCGGATGCTCGCCATCCAGATGCGGACGGCGAGCGGCAGCCTGGTGCCTCTCGGCGCCTTCGCCCATGTCGACCGCACGGCCGGCGCGCTGACGATCAATCAGCTCGGTCAGCTTCCGGCGGTGACGATCTCCTACAACCTGCCGCAAGGCGTATCGCTCGGCGACACGGTGACCCGCATCGACCAGCTCAAAGAACAGATCGGCATGCCGAAGGAGATCTCGACGAGCTTTGCCGGCACGGCCAAGACCTTCCAGGATTCGCTGGCCAATCAGGGGCTGCTGATCGGCGGCGCGATCCTGACGATCTATATCGTGCTTGGCATGCTCTATGAGAGCTTCATCCACCCGCTCACCATCCTCACCGGCCTGCCGTCGGCGGTGCTGGGCGCCGTGGTGGCGCTGCGCTTCGCCGGCATGGATCTGTCGGTGATCGCGGTGATCGGCATTCTGATGCTGATCGGTATCGTCAAGAAGAACGGCATCATGATGGTCGACGTCGCGCTGGAGCTCAGGCGGCAGGGCATGTCGGCGAGGGACTCCATCCACAAAGCCTGCCTGATGCGCTTCCGGCCGATCATGATGACGACGCTTGCGGCGTTGATGGGCACGTTCCCGATAGCGCTCGGCACCGGCGCCAGCGCCGAATTGCGCCAGCCGCTCGGCGTTGCCGTGGTCGGCGGCCTGCTCGCCTCGCAGGCGCTGACGCTGTTCGTCACGCCGGTGATCTACGTCTATTTCGAGAATTTCTCGGGCTGGCTGCTCAGCTTCTCGTCGAAGAAGAGCCGGCCGGCGCTGCATGTGGTGGAAAGCGGCGAGCAAGCCTCGCTGTTCGACGGCGAACCCGAGCCGCAGAAGACGGCAGCCGAGTAGATCGCTCCGACTGGCCCAAGCCGTGGCGCTTGCGGCCAGCCGCAGCCGATCCTAGTCTGTGACCATGTCCCACGATCATGACCACGACAACGAGCTCGATCCCTTCGCGGCGCGCGTGCGCGCGCTGGAGACGATCCTGACCCAAAAGGGCTTGATCGACCCTGCGGCCATCGACGTCATCGTCGACACCTATGAGACGAAGATCGGCCCGCGCAACGGCGCGCGGGTGGTGGCGAAGGCCTGGAACGATCCTGACTATGCCGAATGGCTCAAGCGCGACGCGACCGCGGCGATCGCGTCGCTGGGCTACACCGGCCGGCAGGGCGAGCACATGCAGGCCGTGTTCAACACCGAGGAGACGCACAACCTCGTCGTTTGCACGCTCTGCTCCTGCTATCCGTGGCCGGTGCTCGGCCTGCCGCCGGTCTGGTACAAGGCGCCGCCTTACCGCTCGCGGGCGGTCATCGATCCGCGCGGCGTGCTGGAGGAGTTCGGACTGATACTGCCGGCGGACAAGAAAATCCACGTCTGGGATTCGACGGCAGAGCTTCGCTACCTGGTGGTGCCGATGCGTCCCAAGGGGACCGAGGGCTGGAGCGAAGAGCAGCTCGCCGGACTGGTCAGCCGCGATGCGATGATCGGCACCGCGCTTGCCAAAGAGCCGGAAGGGGAACCGGCATGAACGGACCGCAGGATCTCGGCGGTCAAATGGGTTTCGGGCCGGTCGCGCCCGAGAAGGACGAGCCCTATTTCCACGCGGCGTGGGAGCGGCGGGCGCTGGGCGTGACGCTCACCGCCGGCGGCATGGGCGCCTGGAATATCGACGAAAGCCGGCATGCGCGGGAATCGCTGCATCCCGCCGACTATTACTCATCGAGCTACTACCAGATCTGGATCAAGGCGCTGGAAACGCTCCTGAAACGCCACGGCTTCGTCACCGAGCGCGACCTTGCCGCCGGCAAGGCCGTGGATGCGGCCACGGTGCCGAAAAGAGTGCTGAAGGCGGCGGATGTGCCGGCGGTGCTCGCCAAGGGCGGGCCTTGCAACCGGCCGGTCGCTACCCCGGCGCGTTTCCGAGCGGGCGACCGGGTGCGCACAAAGAATTTCAACCCGACCGGCCATACGCGCCTGCCGCGTTATGCGCGCGGCAAGAACGGCAGGATTGAGGCGGTGCGCGACAGCTTCGTCTTCCCCGACAGCAATGCGCACGGCAAGGGCGAGAACCCGCAATGGGTCTACACCGTGGTGTTCGACGGGGCCGAAATCTGGGGCGAAGGCGCCGATCCGACGCTCAGCGTCTCGATCGACGCCTGGGAGAGCTATCTTGAGCCGGCATGAAGGTGCGTTGCCGGCCGGTTTCGACGAGCCGGTCTTTGCCGAGCCGTGGCAGGCGGAAGCTTTCGCCCTGACGGTTGCGCTGCACGACAAGGGCCTGTTCTCGTGGAGCGAATGGGCGGAGGCGCTTTCGGCCGAGGTGAAGCAGCCGGGCGCGGCAAGCGACGGGCACGATTACTACAAGCATTGGCTGGCGGCGCTGGAGAAGCTGTTGTCGCGAAAAGGGGTCGCCGGCAAGGGCCAGGTCGATGAACTCGCCGCCGCCTGGGAACGCGCCGCGCGTGCCACGCCGCATGGCAAGCCTATCCTGCTGGAGAATGATCCGGGCGCAGGCCGATAGATCGTCTTTGTTCTCTTTACGTTCCGGTTTGCGACTGATAGCCTGAGTTGTCGGAGGCGTTTGCGCCCGCAGCCGACAACGGTCGATACAGCGGCCAATCTTGTCTTTCGCCTGCGAATCCGGTCTGTCGCACTGATGGAATTTTCTCCCCAGCAGGATGAGGCTTTGAAAGCGGTCGGGCGCTGGCTCAAGGAGGGCCGGCCGCAGGTCTTTCGGCTGTTCGGCTATGCCGGCACCGGCAAGACGACGCTGGCGCGCTATTTCGCCGAGCATGTCGACGGCCAGGTGCAGTTCGCCGCCTTCACCGGCAAGGCGGCGCAGGTGCTGCGCTCGAAGGGGGCGACCAACGCCCGCACCATCCATTCGTTGATCTACAGGCCGAAAGGCGAGGAATCGGTCGAGGACGAGGTGACCGGCAAGACCTCGATGTCGCCGACCTTCTCGCTCAACCGGCAAAGCCCGATTTCGCGCGCCAAGCTTGTCGTCATCGACGAATGCTCGATGGTCGACGAGCAACTCGGTCGCGACCTGCAGAGTTTCGGCACGCCGATCCTGGTGCTCGGCGACCCGGCGCAGCTGCCGCCGATCTCGGGCGGCGGCTTCTTCACCGAGCATGAGCCGGACGTTCTGTTGACCGAGATCCATCGCCAGGCGCGCGACAATCCGATCATCCGGCTGGCGCTCGACGTGCGCGAGGGCCGCGAATTCATGCATGGCGACTACGGCACGGCGCAGGTGATCGGCAGGGAAGCAGTCAACCAGGAGCTGGTTCTCAAGGCCGATCAGGTGCTGGTCGGCACCAACCGCACGCGCCGGCGCTACAATCAAAGGCTGCGCGAGCTGAAGGGGTTCAACGCCGACTTCCCGCAAGCCGGCGACAAGCTGGTCTGCCTGCGCAACGACCCGGCCAAGGGGCTGCTCAACGGTTCGCTGTGGAAGGTGATGACCTCGTCGCGCGAGACGGTGAAGCCCGGCATCAACCTTTTGGTCTCGCCGGAAGAGGACGACCCCGACCGCGGCGTCGCCAAGATCAAGCTGCTCAAGGCGGCATTCGAGGATCCGGATGCCGAAATCCCCTGGCAGCAGAAGAAGCGCTTCGACGATTTCGATTACGGCTATGCGCTGACCGTGCACAAGGCGCAGGGCTCGCAGTGGAACGACGTGGTGCTGTTCGACGAGAGCTGGGCGTTCAAGGAAACCAGGCAGCGCTGGCTCTACACCGCCATCACCCGCGCCGCCGAGCGGCTGACGGTCGTGCGCTAGGGTTGTTGGGATTCAGGTGAGGCCGGCCTGCAAATGGCGGTTTCCTGCGCTTCCGGTGCTCACATACGTCAAGTACGCTCCGCTCCGGCCTTCGCCGGCCGAAGCTCTCATAAGCGTCTCCGCTCTATGAAGGCTCCGGCCGGCGTAGGCCGGTTCCCGGAAACCATCCAGTTTGGTCGCTTCGCGCCCGTCTTCGACTCCGGCTCGGCCTGACCTGAATCTCAACAACCCTAGTCCGTTGGTCTTGCGCCAAGCCATTGCCAGGCGGCTTCCTCATCGTCGACGCCAAAGCTCCTGAATTCGAAAGGCAGCGTCTTGGGGAAAAGGCCGGCGACGAGGGGGGCCCAGCTCGGCTCGCCGATGGCCGCGCAGCGCACGACATGTTGCATCGCGTCGGCCACGCCCTGCTTGAGCGTGTCTTGCTTGATATTGGCCCAGTCGACGCTTTCCTCGTCGGTCAACCTGACCAGCACGTCGATCCTGGGATGCAGCGCGTAGGCGGCCTCCAGCAGGCCGAACAGGTTTTCCGCGTCGGCCGGCGAGACATCGCCGACGACGTCGATGGCGAAAAGCGCATCGCGATTGGTCTCGATGCGGCGGATCGCCGGCACGGCTTCGAGGAAATTCACTGGCAAATCCTTATCTTAGCCTCCATCTATCCCCTGGAACACGCGAAACCCTCTATCTGTTCCCGTCAAAGGCGCTATAGATGCGCGCCGATCCACTGGACCCCAGCTCATGCCCGCCAAGCTTTCGGTCAATCTCAACGCCGTCGCCATGCTGCGCAACCGTCGCGACCTGCCATGGCCGAGCGTGACCGGACTTGGCCGCATAGCGCTTGCCGCCGGCGCGCACGGGCTGACGGTCCATCCGCGCCCTGACGAGCGGCACACCAGGCATTCCGACCTGCCGGAGATCAGGGCGCTGATCGATGATGAGTTTCCGGGCGCGGAGTTCAACATCGAGGGCTATCCGACCGAGGATTTCCTGGCGCTTGTCGAAAAGAACCAGCCCGAGCAAGTGACGCTGGTGCCGGACGACCCTGCGCAGGCGACTTCTGACCATGGCTGGAACTTCGTCGCCCAGGCGGCGTTCCTCACTCCGATCGTCAAGCGGTTGAAGAAGGGCGGGTTTCGCGTGTCTTTGTTTTCCGACGCGGATCCGGACGCGGTCAGTGCGGCTCGCGACACCGGCGCCGACCGCATCGAGCTCTATACCGGGCCATATGGAGGTTACCATTCTGATTCCGCAAAGGCGGCGAAAGAACTGGAAAGGTTGGGAAAAACCGCTGATGCGGCGTTCGCGGCCGGGCTCGGTGTCAATGCCGGCCACGATCTGACCGTGAAGAACCTGCCGCCGCTGGCCAAACGCATTCCGGCATTAGCCGAAGTATCGATCGGACATGGGTTGACAGCGGATGCGCTGGAGTATGGCATGGCCGGCACTGTCGGGCGGTTCTTGAAGGCCTGCGGATGGTAGGGCGCCTTGCGTAACTCCGGCAGTTTCGGTGCGTCCCGCGCGTTGCGGCGACCTCGAAGCGTGGCGAATCTGATGAAATGGGGTTCATGGTGCTAGCCAACGCCAGCGAGACGGAATCCCTCGAACGCTCGGGCCATGCCGAAACCGAGCGGCAGCACAGCACCAAGGTTCTCATGCTTGGCGCGCTGGGCGTCGTCTACGGCGATATCGGCACGAGCCCGATCTACGCCTTCCGCGAGGCGCTGCATGCCTCGTCAAGCTCGGTCGCCCGCCATGACGTGCTCGGCGTGCTGTCGCTGATCGTCTGGGCGCTCACCATCATCGTCACGATCAAATATGTCGCCTTCGTGCTCAGGGCCGACAACAAGGGCGAAGGCGGCACGCTGTCGCTGATGTCGCTGGCGCGCAGCGCCTACCCCCCGGGCTCGCGTTTCATCCTGGTTATCGGCCTTTGCGGCGCGGCATTGTTCTTCGGCGATTCGATCATCACGCCGGCGATCTCGGTGCTTTCGGCGGTTGAGGGCCTGAAAGTCGTCACCCCGGCGCTCGATGCCTATGTGGTCCCGATCACGCTGGTCATCCTGGCCGTGCTTTTCGCCGTGCAACGCTTCGGCACGGGCAAGGTGGCGGCGGTGTTCGGACCGGTGACGGCGACATGGTTCGTGGCCATCGGAGCGGCTGGGGTCTATCATATCGTCGACGACCCGTCCGTCTTCCTGGCGATCAATCCATATTACGCGATCTATTATCTCGCCACCACGCCGACGGGCGCCTTCGTCACCGTGGGTGCCGTGTTCCTGGCCGTCACCGGCGCCGAGGCGCTCTATGTCGACCTCGGCCATTTCGGCCGCAAGCCGATCGTGATGGCCTGGTTCGCAATCGTTTTCCCTTGCCTGCTCCTGAATTATTTCGGGCAGGGCGCCTTCGTGCTCTCGCATGGCGGCAAGCCCACCAACCCGTTCTTCCAGATGCTGCCCGAATGGGCGCTGATGCCGATGGTGGGTCTGGCGACCGCGGCCACCGTCATCGCCAGCCAGGCCGTCATTTCCGGCGCCTTCTCGCTGACAAGGCAGGCCGTGCAGCTCAACCTTCTGCCCCGTATCGAGGTGCAGCATACTTCCGAGATGCAGAGCGGCCAGATCTATATGCCGAGGGTCAATCTCCTGGTCGCGCTCGGCGTCATGCTTCTGGTCGTCGGTTTCGGCAGCTCGAGCGCGCTCGCCTCGGCCTATGGCATTTCGGTGACCGGCGAGATGCTGATGACGACGATCCTTTTGTTCGTCGTCATGCGCTGGCTCTGGAAATGGCAGGTTGCGGCCGCACTGGCGCTGGCATTGCTGTTCGGCGTCATCGATCTCGGCTTCTTCTCGGCCAACGTTGTCAAGATCGTCGAAGGGGGCTGGGTGTCGATCACCGTCGCCTGCCTCATGGGCCTGATCATGTGGACCTGGATCCGCGGAACCCGCTACCTTTTCGACAAGACGCGCCGCAACGAGATCCCGCTCGATTTCCTCGCGGCGAACCTGTTGAAGAAGAAGCCGCAGCTCGTCTCGGGCACCGCCGTGTTCCTGACCAGCGATCCGCTGAGCGCCCCCACGGCGCTGATGCACAGCCTCAAGCACTACAAGGTGCTGCACGAAAAGAACGTCATCCTGTCGGTGGTGACGGCGCCGCAGCCGGTCGTGCCGGACAGCGAGCGCGTGAAGCTGGAGACAGTCAACGAGCTGTTCATGCGGGTGACGCTGACCTTCGGCTACATGGAGCAGCCCAACATTCCACGCGCCTTGGCCATCTGCCGCAAGCAGGGCTGGAAGTTCGACATCATGACGACGTCCTTCTTCCTGTCGCGTCGTTCGCTTAAGGCCTCACCCAATTCCGGCATGCCGGTCTGGCAGGACCGGCTGTTCATCGGCCTTGCGCGGACGGCAGCGGATGCGACAGAGTATTTCCAGATTCCCACCGGACGCGTGGTCGAGATCGGCACGCAGGTCGCTATCTGACGAGGCCGTTTCTATCGGATGACGATGCAGGCGCGCTCCGTGCACAGTGAAGCCGTGCGTCGGCGGCATGGGAGCCCTCACGCTAGGGCACTTGATATTGCACTGCAGCAAGCGTAGAGCACCGCGCGTTTTATCGGAGTGTGGTCCATGGCCCTTGCCAATGGTGCTGAGGCAGAACCCGTCGACCAATCGAGCCATCCAGAGATCGAACAGCACAGCGCCAAGGTGCTGATGCTGGGGGCGCTTGGCGTCGTCTATGGTGATATCGGCACGAGCCCGATCTACGCCTTCCGCGAGGCGCTGCACGCCTCGTCGGGCGGCGACGTGGCCAACCGCGCCGACATTCTCGGCGTGCTGTCGCTGATTATCTGGTCGCTCACCATCACGGTGACGGTGAAATACATCATGTTCGTGCTGCGCGCCGACAACCGCGGCGAGGGCGGCGTGCTGTCGCTGATGGCGCTGGCGCGCGGTACTTTTCCGACACGCTCGGCGATCGTGCTCGGCATCGGCATCGTCGGCGCGTCGCTGTTCTTCGGCGATGCCGTCATCACGCCCGCCATCTCGGTGCTGTCGGCGGTCGAGGGCATGAACGTCGTCACCCCCACCTTCCAGCCCTATGTGGTGCCGCTGACATTGCTCATTCTCGCAGCCGTGTTTGCGGTGCAGCGTTTCGGCACGGGCGGTGTGGGCCTGGTGTTCGGGCCGGTCACCGCCATATGGTTCCTTGCCATCGGCGTTTCCGGGCTGAAGCACATCATCTCGGACCCGGAAATCCTGTGGGCCATAAGCCCGCACTACATCGTGGCCTTCTTCATCAATTCGCCCGACGTGTCCTTCGTCACGGTCGGCGCCGTCTTCCTGGCCGTCACCGGCGCCGAGGCGCTCTATGCCGACCTCGGCCATTTCGGCCGCAAGCCGATCGTGCTGGCCTGGCTTGCAATCGTGTTTCCCTGCCTGCTTTTGAACTACGCCGGGCAGGGCGCCTATGTGCTTGCCAAGGGGGGCACGGTCGGCCACCCGTTTTTCGAGATGAATGAGGGCTGGGCGCTCATCCCCATGGTGGTCCTTGCGACCGCAGCGACCGTGATCGCCAGCCAGGCCGTCATCTCCGGAGCCTATTCGCTGACTAGGCAGGCGGTGCAGCTCAACATGCTGCCGCGGCTTGAAATCCTGCATACGTCGGAGAAGCAGTCCGGCCAGGTTTATATGCCGCGCGTCAACATGCTCCTGGCGCTGGTGGTGATGCTATTGGTGGTTGGCTTCGGCGAATCCAGCAGGCTCGCCTCGGCCTATGGCATTTCCGTCACAGGCAACATGCTGGTGACGACGACGCTGCTGTTCATCGTCATGACACGCATCTGGAAGTGGAATATCTGGCCGGCGATCGGCCTGACGGCGGTGTTCGCCCTGATCGACATAGGCTTCTTCGCCTCCAACATCGTCAAGGTGTTCGAGGGGGGCTGGGCCTCTCTCGCGGTCGCCTTCGCCATCATCCTGGGCATGTGGACCTGGGTGCGCGGCAGTCGCTACCTCTTCGACAAGACGCGGCGCAACGAGATCCCGCTCGATTTCCTGGCGGGAAACCTGTTGAAGAAGAAGCCGCAGCTGGTCTCGGGCACCGCCGTGTTCCTGACCAGCGATCCGCTGAGCGCGCCGACGGCGCTGATGCACAGTCTCAAGCACTACAAGGTGCTGCACGAAAAGAACGTCATCCTGTCGGTGGTGACGGCGCCGCAGCCTGTGGTGCCCGACAGCGAGCGCGTCAAGCTGGAGACGGTCAACGAGCTTTTCATGCGCGTGACGCTGACCTTCGGCTACATGGAGCAGCCGAACATTCCGCGCGCCTTGGCCATCTGCCGCAAGCAGGGCTGGAAGTTCGACATCATGACGACGTCGTTCTTCCTGTCGCGGCGCTCGCTTAAGGCCTCGCCCAATTCCGGCATGCCGATCTGGCAGGATCGGCTGTTCATCGGCCTGGCGAAGACCGCGTCGGACGCGACCGAGTATTTCCAGATTCCCACCGGACGGGTGGTGGAGATTGGCACGCAGGTCGCGATCTGAGGCTGGGCGATGCCTGCCGCGGCTGGACATCGCATCTCGGAAAGGCGCGCTTGTCGCGACCGGTGAAAGCCCGATCCGGCTCGGATGCCCAAGAAGTCGAAGTGAAGCGCGCCGGGGGGACGACCTCCCAGGCGCGCCAGACTTCAGCCGAGCAATGCGGCCTTGTTCGCTTCGAGGAACTGCTTCAGCGTCCGCGGCTTGCGGCCTGAGAGCTTCTCGACCGCATCGGTCACCTCGCCTATGCGGCCGGCGCGGGTGTTGGCATCGAAGGAGACGATGATGCGGGCGAAGTCCTCGGGAACGCCCGCCGCTTTCACCCCTTCGGTCAGCGCCTCGTCCGGCAGTTGGATGACCTCCAGCGGCTTGCCGGTCACTTCGCTTACCAGCGCCGCAATTTCATTCGTGGTATAGGCCTGCGGGCCGGTCAGCGTGTAGATGTGGCTTTCCTTGGAGTCGGATGCGAGGCCGGCGGCGATGGCGGCCGCCATATCGTCGCGCGCGCCGTGAGCGATGCGCCCGTCGGCGGCCGAGCTGTACCACTTGCCCGACGAAATGGCGTGCGGCAGCGACATGAACAGGTTCTCCTGGTACCAGCCGTTGCGGAAGATGGTGTAGGGGATGCCGCTCGCCTTGATCGCCTCTTCGGTGCCGTAATGGTCGCCGGCAAACAGCACCGGCGAGCCGGGCTCCGGATTGGGCATCGAGGTATAGAGCAGGTGCGAGACCTTGGCCGCCTTGGCGGCGGCCACCGCTGCCTGGTGCTGCTTCAGGCGCCGGTCGCTTTTCAGGTCGAGCTCGCCGGTCGAGATGACAAGCACCCGGTCGGCGCCCGTGAACGCTGCTTCCAGCGAAGCCTTATCGTCGAAGTCGGCGGCTCTCACAGCGACGCCCCGCGCAGCCAGATCGGCGAGATTTTCCGGGTTGCGTGTAGTGGCGATGATATTGGCTGGCGCGACTTCCCGTTCGCCAAGCAGATGATTGATGACGGCGCGGCCAAGATGGCCGGAAGCACCGGTTACGAGAAGGGTTTCGGTCATCGGGTATCCCTTGAAAATGCCAATGGCGGGTCTGATCGGTGGTCTCAAAAAGAGACCAGCGCTAAAATAGGAATTGACCGCAGGCCGTAAAGAAGGCAGTTTTTCGGGAGGTAGGCACTGCCAGGGAACCACCCCGGCCGGCCTAAAGCGCGTCGCGATCTTTCAGATTCGCTCCATGCGCTTTAGGTTTGATTTTACGCATGTCTTTATTCCGAAACCGGTTCCCGCTTTCGGGAGACATGCTTTAGTTTCGATCAGCGGATGTCGTGATGGACAGCAAGATCTTCAATCTGAAAGCCAAGCTCGAGGTCTACAAGGCCATGACGAACGGCGCCAATTTCGCCGATTGTCCGGTCCGCGACGTGATCCAGGGCATCAGCGGCAAATGGAGCTCGCTGCTGGTGATGGCACTGGCCGAGAAGCCCTATCGCTTTGGCGAGCTGCGCCGGCTGGTTCCCGACATCTCGCAGCGCATGCTGACGCAGACGCTCCATGATCTGCAGCGGGACGGCTACGTGCACCGCGAGGTGTTCCCGACCAAGCCGCCGAGCGTCGAATACAGCCTGACCGATCTTGGACGTTCGATGTTCCTGCCTCTGCAACAGCTCGTTCAATGGGCCGAACTCAATCATGACGCGGTGCGCGATGCGCGCGCCGCCTTCGACACCGCCCAGGGCTGATCTCTCGACACAAGCGTCAAAGCGCCCGATTGATCCGGCGCGTTCCAAGCGGGATTGTCCCCGCAGGGTCGGGTTGGGGGACGATGGGCAAGTCTTACGAGATCGCGATTGCCGGCGCTGGTCCGGCCGGGCTGGCGGCAGCGCTTTACCTCAAGCGGGCCGGACACAAGGTCACCGTTTTCGAGCGTTTCGACGCGCCGAGACCTGTCGGCTCAGGCCTCATCCTGCAGCCGACCGGGCTGACAGTGCTCGCCGATCTCAGCCTGCTCGATGAGATCCTTTCACTTGGCAGCCGCATCGAGCGGCTGCACGGCACTGACGCCGGCAGCGGGCGCACGGTGCTCGAAGTCCGCTATGACGCGCGGCGAGGCCGCCGCTTCGGCCTCGCCGTGCATCGGGCGGCGCTGTTCGGGGTGCTCTACCGCGCCGCCTTGCGCAAAGCGATCGCCATCGAAACCGATGTCGAGGTCGAAACGCTGGAAGTCGGCGAGCGCGCGACGCTGGTCTGCGGCAACGGCAGGCGGCTCGGGCCGTTCGACCTCATTGTCGATGCCAGCGGCGCGCGCTCGAAACTGCGGTCATATCTCGGCGATAACGCCATGCCACGGCCGCTCGCCTATGGCGCATTCTGGGCGTCGCTCGGCTGGCGGGACGGCTTTGACAGAAGCGCGCTGCTGCAGCGCTACGACAAGGCAAGCATAATGGTCGGCGTGCTGCCCATCGGCCGGCCCGAGCCTGGCGCGCAAGACATGGCGGCTTTCTTCTGGAGCCTCAAGCCGGCCGATGCCGAACAGATAAAGGCGAAGGGCCTCTATGCCTGGAAGGCGAGGGTAGTCTCTGTGTGGCCAGAGTGCGAGGCTTTCACCAGCCAGATCGACAGTTTCGAGCAGCTCTCGCTCGCCCGCTATGGCCACCATACGATGACATTGCCAGCCGGCCGGCGGCTTGCCGTCATCGGCGATGCCGCGCATTCGACCAGCCCGCAGCTCGGGCAAGGCGCGAACATGGCGCTGCTCGACGCCGCGGCGCTCAGCCACACGCTGGAGCACGCGAGGGGAGTCGACGACGCGCTCGACACCTACGCGAAGGCAAGACGCTGGCATGTGCGCATGTTCCAGGCGCTGTCCCTGTCGCTGACACCCTTCTACCAGTCGGACTCCGTGGCCTTGCCCTTTGTCCGCGACCGTGTGGTCGCGGCGCTGGCGAGAGTTCCGCCAGGGCCGCAACTCCTTGCGGCCATGGTCGCCGGTACGGTAATCGACCCGTTCAGGCGGATCGGGCTTGCGGAGTTGCAATGGCCTGCAGCCGGATGATCTCGGACAGGTAAGACCCCTTTGCCCGCAGGAAGGCGTGCAGCCGCCACGGATAGTCCGGGCTGACGGCTTCCTTCACCGATTTCCGTTCGCTCAACGCCTCGCGCCAGGCTTGGACGAGCGGCTTGCCGTCCAGAATGCCGAAGTCGCCGATGCGGTCGAACGTGTCGAAATAGCGGAAGACCGGTCCGTAGACGGCGTCGACCAGCGAGAAACGATCCCCGGCGAACCACGGACCGCTTTGCCTTGCCGCGAGTTCTGCTTCCACACGCGCGAACATCCCGGACAAGCCTCTGCTTTCACGGAGGAAAGCGGCTTCATCGGCAGCGGAATAGAAGCGGCCGATGGCATTGAGGATCGCCGAGCCGAATTCGATCCAGGCGCGATGCCTGGCCCGCAGCAGCGGATCGGCAGCGTGCAACGGATTGGCCTCCGTCTCCTCGAGAAATTCGAGGATGACGGCGGATTCGAAAATGACTTCCTGCGCGTCGCCATGCCGGACGCGCAGCAGCGGCACCTTGCCGAGCGGCGAGACCGCCTTGAACCAGTCGGGCTTGTTGGCAAGGTCGACATCGACCCGTTCGAACGGCACGCCTTTCTCGGCAAGCGAGATCGCGGCGCGCTGGACGTAGGGGCAGAGGTGATGGCTGACGAGGGTGAGCCTGGCGGTCATCTCATTCCCCCCAGACATAGTTCAGCGCGCCGTCTTCGACGCGGGTCGACAGGAACATCAGGCGGGAGCCCTTCGGCGCCGGGCCTTCCAGGCGCTCGCCGCTTGTCATGTCGAATTTCGCGCCATGCCATTGGCAGACAAGTGAGCCGTCCTTGCATTCCAGCGGCCCGCCGAAATGCAGGCAGACATTGGCCGCGGCGCGGATGCGCTCGCCGCTGCGCCAGACATGTATCTCGCGGCCGAAGAACGGCGCCATCAGGCTGCCGGTTTGCGGGATATCGGCGATCTTGCAGATTTCATGTTTCATCGGAGAACTCCATATCGATGCGTTTGCATCTATATGAATGCATTTGCATCGATCGTCAAGCTTGATGCAATTGCATCTATCCGCTAGGCTGCGCCGATGACGAAGAAATCCCCATCGCCCGAAGCCGTCACCGCCTGGGCGCGCCTCATGCGCGTCTCGCGCCAACTGGTCGAAAAGACCGAGGACGCGCTGAAGGCCAGCGGGCTGCCGCCGCTAGGCTGGTATGACGTGCTGCACGAGCTGGCGGAAGCGGGCGAGGGAGGGCTGCGGCCGTTCGAGCTGATCGATCGCGTTCTGTTGGCACAGTACGGCGTTTCAAGGCTGCTGGCCCGGCTGGAAGCGAATGGCCTGGTCGAAAAGCTGCCGGTCTCCGATGACGGCCGGGGCCAGACCGTGCGCATCACGCCAAGCGGTCGGGACATGCGCCGCCGCATCTGGGCTGTCTATGGCGCTTCGATCGCGGACCAAATGGGCGACAGGCTTTCAGCCCAGGATCTGAAGACATTGGCTAGCCTTCTCGGACGGCTGCGTGATCCCCCGATAAGCGATTAGCGGGCGAGCCCTTCGCTGTTCTGCCGGATCGTTTTTCGCCGCGGCCCCTTGCATCCGAAACCGGAATGCGCAATAAGCCGAACCGTAACGTACGGTACGCATCCGAGCGACCGGAAAAACAGGACAGAACGTGCTGCAGGCAGGCGCCGACATCGACAACAGCGAGACGCTCACCGAGCGCCAGCAGGCCGTTCTGGATGCGGCGCTTCGTCTGCTGGTCGAGGAGGGCGACAACCTGACCATGACTGCGGTGGCGCGGCGGGCAAGCTGCTCCAAGGAGACGCTATACAAGTGGTTCGGAGACCGTGACGGGCTGCTGACGGCTACAGTGCAGTGGCAGGCGTCCAAAGTGCGCGTGGCGCCGGTCGATCGCGAAGGGCTCGACCTTGCTTCGCTCACCGCGAGCCTCGAACGCTTCGCATCAGACTGGCTCAAGGTGATTTCCAGCGACACCTCGATCGCGCTCAACCGTGTCGCGGTCAGCCATGCCGGCTCGGGCAAGGACGATCTCGGCGCCGTCGTGCTGCAGAACGGCCGCTTTGCCTTGGCGAAGCGCCTGAAGCCTGTGCTCGAAGCCGGACGCCAGGCAGGACTGCTCGATTTCGAGGACGCCGAGACGGCGTTCCGGACCTTTTTCGGCTTGGTCGGCCGGGACGTGCAGATACGTCTGCTGCTCGGCGATCGGGTGGAATTGACTGGGGCGACGATCGGCGGCGATGCCCGCCGCGCGACGCAACAGTTTCTCGCTCTTTTCGGAGCAAAAACCGGGCCGCAGGCCCTCTGATCTTCAAACGGGAAGGAAGACCACAATGCGTGTCTATTACGATCGTGACGCCGATCTCAATCTGATCAAGGGCAAGAAGGTCGCCATCATCGGCTATGGCAGCCAGGGCCGGGCGCACGCGCTCAACCTCAAGGATTCCGGCGTCAAGGAGATCGCCATCGGCCTGAAGGCCGGCTCGGCGACCGCCAAGAAGGTCGAGGCCGACGGGCTCAAGGTGATGAGCGTGGCCGACGCTGCCAAATGGGCCGACCTGATGATGATGGCGACGCCCGACGAATTGCAGGCCGACATCTACAAAAACGAGATCGCGCCGAACATCCGCGACGGCGCCGCGATCGCCTTCGCGCACGGCCTCAACGTGCATTTCGGCCTGATCGAGCCGAAGGCCTCGGTCGACGTCGTCATGATCGCGCCGAAGGGCCCGGGCCACACGGTGCGCGGCGAATACCAGAAGGGCGGCGGCGTGCCGTGCCTGGTGGCCGTCAACCAGGACGCTTCGGGCAACGCACTCGACCTCGCGCTCTCCTACGCCTGCGGCGTCGGCGGCGGCCGTTCGGGCATCATCGAGACCAATTTCCGCGAGGAATGCGAGACCGACCTGTTCGGCGAGCAGGTGGTGCTGTGCGGCGGTCTGGTCGAGTTGATCCGCGCTGGTTTCGAGACGCTGGTGGAAGCCGGCTACGCGCCGGAAATGGCCTATTTCGAGTGCCTGCACGAGGTGAAGCTGATCGTCGACCTGATCTATGAAGGCGGCATCGCCAACATGAACTACTCGATCTCGAACACCGCCGAATGGGGCGAATATGTCTCGGGTCCGCGCATCATCACCGCCGACACCAAAGCCGAGATGAAGCGCATCCTGAAGGACATCCAGACCGGCAAGTTCACCTCGGAATGGATGCAGGAATATCGCGCCGGCCTGTCGCGCTTCAAGGGCATCCGCCGTGGCAACGACAGCCACCAGATCGAAGAGGTGGGCTCTAAGCTCCGCGCGATGATGCCGTGGATCGCCAAGAACAAGCTGGTCGACAAGGCGAAGAACTAAGGCGATCCACGTCTTTTTGCCTGCGCGTCCTCGGGCTTCGCCCTGCGGTCGCGCGGGTGATCGCCAAGAACAAGCTGGTCGACAAGGCGAAGAACTAAGGCGATCCACGTCTTTTTGCCTGCGCGTCCTCGGGCTTGCCCTGCGGTCGCGCGGGCGATCGCCAAGAACAAGCTGGTCGACAAGGCGAAGAACTGATCTTCGATTTCACCGTTGCATCCCAAAGGCCGGCGGAGCGATCCGCCGGCCCTTTCTTTGCCAAGCAAGCTGGTCGGGTCCGGGATCTAGCCGTAGTGCCAGTGCGGCTTGGGCTCGGTGCCGGTGAACTCGACGCCGATGCGGTCCTCGCGGCGCCAACGGACCACCGCCCTGTAGCCGATGCCGTCGATCGGCACATAGAGAAGGAATTCGTCCGGCACGCGCGCATCGATCGGCACTTTCAACTCTGCGCCGTTAGCATGCATGTTGCGCACCGTGCATCTGACCTCGGAATTGTTGATGCCGGTCAGGATCGCCGCGCCTTTGAGCACGCGTTGCCTGTGTTGGTTTCTGTGTTCGTTTTCGGCCATGGCGTGCACGTCTCGCACCCCGTTCGCGCGAATCGTCATATTGAATAGCCGCCGCCGATGAATTTAGGGTTATCGGCCGATGGCGGACACAGGTTCGGCAAAATAAAACGGCGCCGCGAAGGGCGCCGTCTCATCCTTCCTGCCGAAGGGCTCAGATATAGGGCGAGATGCACTGCCGGCGCGGGCCGTAGTTGGGCTGGAACGTGTTGTCCCAGGCCCGATAGGACCGGTAGCGGTCGTAGCACCATTGGACATGGGCCCTGGAAAGCCGCTCGGTCCGGTAGATGCGCCGCGGCTGAACGTAGCGCGGGTAAGGGTCGTAATAATATGGATCGTAGTAGTTGTTGTAGGCGAGGCTACCCAGGCCCAGGCCTAGCCCAAGCCCCAGAAGGGCGGCGTCACCATTGTCGAAACGCCGATGATGGCGATGATGCCGCCAGCGCCAGTCGCCATCCCCATCCCAGTTGCGGGAGAAATGACGAGAGCGGAAGTCGTCGCCGCGCCATCTGAAATCCCGGCCCCGCCAGTCGCCACCGCGCCGCCAGCGCCAGTCATACATCCCCCGCCGGTCGTTGCCGCCGGCCCAGCTGTCGCGGATGGGTATGATGGTTGCCGCCGTGCTGGTTGCGGTCGACAGATCGGGTTGCAGGATTGGGCCGGCCACCGACGGCGCCGTCACGCCGGCAACGAAACCGAGGGCCAGGAGCCCGGATCGAAGGGAAGAGAAAAGCGGTTTCATTTCACTCTCCAAGGAGCAAAGGCCCCACGCCCAGCACACCCCGGGAAGAGGCCCATTGTTGGAACTTTCCGTCTGAACGGAAGATGAACGGAAAGGTTCCATCAACCATAACGAGTATCGCGCCTGGCTCTTGTTTTCGTCCCCGCTTGCGGGCAAAGGTCACGGCCATGTCGCTTCGGCTTGCCACCTTCAACGTCGAGAACCTGATGAGCAGGTTCGATTTCTCGGGCTATCGCAACCAGCTCAATGAAGACCGCACGCTGGCGCTGTTCGATATCCAGAGCGAGGCCGAATACCGGTTTCTCGAGCAGGCCCGTGCCATCGCCCAGTCCGACGACACGCGCCAGCTGACGGCGCTCGCCATAGCAGCCACCCGCGCCGACATCATCTGCATGCAGGAGGTCGACAATATCGAGGCGCTGAAGGCTTTCGAATATGGCTATCTGTTCAAGATGATCGGCCAGGGCTACCGGCAGAAATACACCACCGCCGGCAACGATACGCGCGGCATCGATGTCGCGGTGATGATGCGCAACGAAACGGCGCAAGGGCAGCCGATCGACTTCGTGCGCATGACCAGCCATGCCTATGTCACCTTCGAACAGTTCGGCCTGTTCACGCCGGAGCTCGCCGCGCTCGGCTATCTCGCCAATGAGCGTGTCTTTCGCCGCGACTGCCTGGAGATCGACCTGAGGGTCGGCGGCGTGCCGTTAACGCTCTATCTGGTGCATTTCAAATCGATGGGGCCGCCGCGCAACGGGCTGGATGGCCGCCAGGCGTCGATGCCGCTGCGCATCGCGGAAGCGCAAGCGGTGCGCCGCATCGTCGAGGAGCGTTTCGGCAAGGACCATGCCGCCGACAAACGCTGGGCCATCTGCGGCGACATGAATGATTACCGGCAGCGCGTGAAGATCGATGGCGACGCGATCGACGGCTACCATTTCGAGGTCATAGACGAAGCCCGGTCCTCGATCGATGTGCTCACCGCCGGCGGCTTTTGCGAGAATGTTGTCGAGCGGCGTCCGGAGATGGACCGCTGGAGCTTCTACCATACGCGCGGCCCGGAAGAGCGGCACCTTTGCCAACTCGACTATATCCTGCTGTCGAAGGCGCTGGCCGCGAAGAACGCCACCGCCGTTCCCGACATCATCCGCAACGGCCAGCCCTGGCGCACCATCTTTCCGCCCGGACAGGATGTCGAACGTTTCCCGCGCGCGGGCTGGGACAGGCCGAAAGCGTCGGACCATTGCCCGGTGGCGATCACACTGAACATGGCGTGACACTGTTGAGTTTCGACCTGCCACGCAACGTCATCCTTCCGGTCGATGCGGTCGATGTCCGCCTCGATCCCGGCCCGCATCCCTTCGCGCTGAGCAATGCGGCAGCCATCGCCGAGAACTGGCGGCAGGAGATCGCCGCCAATCCGGCATTGTTCGACGGCGCCGTGGTGCTGCTTTCCGAGCTTGCCTACCGCGACGGCCGCCTCGTCGGCCGCTGCCATGCGGTGAACTATTCGACGTTCCTGCTGTGGCGCAGGCGGCGCGAGAATTCCGGCGCCGAGCACGCCTACGCGCATGCCGTGCTGGTTGCCGGCGACAATGCGCTGGTGGCGATCCGCATGGGGCCGCACACGGTCAATGCCGGCCGCGTCTATTTCGCTGCCGGCTCCTTCGAGCCGATCGATTTCCGCGACGGGCTCGTCGATGTCGACTTCAACATGATCCGGGAGGTGAGGGAGGAGACCGGGCTGGACCTTTCGACGGCCGAGCGCGGACAGCGCTATCACGCGCTATCGACGGCAAGCGGCACGGTGATCTTCCGCCGCTACCACGTGGCCGAACCGGCCGACGAGCTGGCGCGGCGCATCACCGCCTTCGTCGCCGCCGAGACCGAGCCGGAGATCGAGGGGCCGGTGATCATCCGCCACGCCGGCGATCTGCCCGATGGCTTGATGCCGCACATGAAGCCGCTGGTCGAGTGGCATTTCGGCGGCGGCCGTTAGCAGCACCCAGCCGCTCTCTCCGCGCTGCGTCACCGCAAGATCGGCGCACAGGCGCAGAACGCTGCCTCTGATTATTCGTGCCGCAGCGCGTCGATCGGGTCGAGCCTTGCGCCGCGCAGCGCCGGGAAGAAGCCGAACACCATGCCGATCAGCGCCGAGAAGCCGACGGCGAGCAGGATGACGGCGGGGCTTGGCGCGAAGGGTATCGTCAGCGCCATCGAGGCCATGCCGGCCAGCGACAGGCCGATCAGGATGCCGATGATGCCGCCAAAGAGCGACAGCACCGTCGCCTCGACCAGGAACTGGATGAGGATGTGCTTTTCGTGCGCGCCGATGGCCAGCCTGATGCCGATCTCGCGCGTGCGCTCGGTGACCGAGACCAGCATGATGTTCATGATGCCGATGCCGCCGACCAGGAGGCTGACGCCGGCGACGGCGCCCAGCATGCCGGTCATGGTGGTGGTGGCGCTGGTCATCGCATCGGCGATCTGGGTCATGTCGCGGATGGCGAAATCGGGATCGCGATCCGGCGTGATACGGCGCGTGTCGCGCAAAATGTCCTCCACGCGCGGCTGCAGCTCACCGGTCGGCGTGCGGTCGTCGGCGGCGATATAGATGTTGTCGATGTCGCGGTTGCCGGCGATGCGTCGCTGATAGGCGTGCAGCGGCATCAGCACGACATTGTCCTGGTCCTGGCCGAAGCCGGTATAGCCCTTGGGCTCGAGCAGGCCGATGATCTTGCAGGAGGTGCGGTTGACACGGATGATCTCGCCCTCCGGATCGCCGGCGCCGAAGAATTGCTGTCGCACGGTTTCGCCGATCAGGCACACACCGGCGCCGGCGCGCGTTTCGGAATCGCTGAACGGCCGCCCGGAGACCAGTTTCCAGTCGCGGGCGTCGAGATAGGCGCTGTCGGTGCCGGTCACGCCCGAAGTCAGGCTTTCGGTGCCGAAGATGACGCGGACCTGCTTTTGCGAGGCCGGTGAAATCGCGCGGGCGCCGCTCAGATGCGCGACGAGCGCCATGACATCCTTTTCGGCCAGCGGCCGCACCGCCTGGTCGAGCCCTCCCGGTCCGCCGGGTCCTGCCGGCCGGCCGGCGCGGACGACGAGCAGGTTGCTGCCGAGCTTGGAAATATCGGCCTTGACCTTCTCCGTCGTGCCGGAGCCGATGGTGAGCATGGCGATGACGGCGGCGACGCCGATGACGATGCCAAGCAATGTCAGGAAGGAGCGCAACACATTGCGGCGGATCGAGCGCAGCGAGAGGCGGACAGTTTCCCAGATCATGCTGCTTCCTCCGCTTTCAAAGTATCGGAGGCGACATGGCCGTCGAGGAAGCGGATTGTGCGGCCGGCATAGCCGGCGACGTCGGCCTCATGGGTGACCATGACAATGGAGAGACCGAGCTCGGCATTGAGCCTGGTCATCAACTCCATGATTTCATGCGTACGCGCGGTGTCGAGATTGCCGGTCGGTTCGTCGGCGACCAGCAGCGTCGGCCTGGTGACGATGGCGCGGGCGATCGCCACGCGCTGCTGCTGGCCGCCCGAAAGCTCGGCCGGCGTGTGATGCTCGCGCCCGACAAGCCCGACCTCGGCCAGCGCCTGCATGGCGAGATCGCGGCGCTCGCGCGCGGCGACGCCGCGATAGATCAGCGGCAGCTCGACATTTTCTGCCGCGGTGGTGCGCGGCAGGAGATTGTAGCCCTGGAAGACGAAGCCGACATAGAGGTTGCGCAAAAGCGCGCGGCGGTTGCGGTCGAGCCGTCCCGCATCGATGCCCGTGAAAGAGTAGGTTCCGGCTGTCGGCGTATCGAGGCAGCCGATGATATTCATCGCGGTCGATTTGCCCGAGCCGGAGGGACCCATGATGGCGACGAATTCGCCGCGCCGAATGGCGAGATCGACGCCGGCCAGCGCGTGCACGCGAGCCTCGCCCTCGCCATAGCTCTTCCAGACCTTGTCGAAGGTGATGAGCAGGGGAGCCGACATTTCGTCAGCTCCGCTGCTGTGCGCCGGTGATGACCTCAGCGCCCTCATCGAGGCCGGACGTGATCTCGGTCAACTCGCCGTCGGTCGAGCCGATCCTGACGTTGACCGGGTGCGGTCGGCCGTTCTCCAGCACATAAAGCGTGCGCGAGCCGTCGGTCGGCGCCTTCGTTGCCTCGGCTTGGCGGTTCGGGCGGCCCATGCGGCCGGTGAAGAGGTCGCTAAGGCTCCAGCCGCGTGCCTGCTGTTGCATCGGGCGATAGCGGAAGGCGGTCGACGGGACGGTAAGCACGCTTTTGGCCTGCCGGGTCACCACCGAGACCGTGGCCGTCATACCGGGCCGCAAGAGAAGCTCGCCATTGTCGACTTCGAGGCGGGCATTGTAGGTGACAACGCCGTCGGTGGTGACCGAGGCGTAGGAGATGTCGCGGATCTCTGCGTCGAAGGGTCGGTCCGCGAACGCGTCGACGGTGAATCGGGCATGCTGGCCTGGCTTGACCTGGCCGATATCGGCCTCGTCGACCGCGGCCTGCAATTCCATGTTGCGAAGGTCGGCGGCGATGACGAAGAGCACCGGCGCCTGCAGGGAGGACGCGACGGTCTGGCCGGGATCGACCGAGCGCGTCAGCACGATGCCGTCGATCGGCGCATAGATGGTGCTCTTGGCGAGATCGGTCTGCTGCGCCTTGAGATCTGCCTGGGCGATGGCGAGATTGGCTTCGGCGCTGTCGAGCGCCGCCTTCGAGCGGTCGCGCGTCGCCGTCGCCGCTTCGAGCGACTGGTCCGTCGCCATGCCGCGCTTGGTCAGCGCGCTGGCGCGCACAACCGCGTTCTCGTTTTCCTGCAAGGTAACCTTGGCGTTCTCGACGGCGGCCGCCGCCGCCTTGGCGGAGGCGGTGGCGCGCTCGATCTGGACTTCGAGCTTGGCGGTGTCGAGCGTCGCCAGCACGTCGCCCTTCTTGACCTGCTGGTTTTCATTGGCCGCGACCGAGCGGACGATGCCGGAAAGCTCGCTGGAGATGTCGACCTGGGTCAGCGGCTGCAGCGTACCGGTGGCCGATACCGCGACAGTGAGGTCGGCGACCGCCGCGGGCACGGCGGTGTATTCGATCCTGGGAGGTGCTGCGGCATACGACCGATAGAGGGCAATGCCGGCCGTGATTATCGCTATCGTCAGCAGCGCGTAGAACCAGAAGCGGCGACGCTTGCGGCTTACGCCCTTGCGGTCGAGCCCGAGCGCTGTCTCTATGGAAGTACCGGATTCCGCGTTTGCCGGATTGACAAGCTGGTCCACGCCGGACCCCTATGCTGAAAATGGATGTCCCTATCCGTCCACAAATCAGGCCTTAAGGTTCGAATTTCAAATTAAATTTCCCTCATGTTTGGATTGAGGCAGAAATTCGGGGCGAGGCGAAAGGTTTTCTCCATGGCGCGCAATTACTTGCTTTACGATGTGTTTACCACCGAAAGGCTGGCTGGAAATCCGCTTGCGGTGGTGCTGGACAGCGACGGGCTCGACACTGCCGGCATGCAGGCGATCGCACGTGAATTCAATCTGTCTGAGACAGTGTTCGTGCTGCCTCCCGACAATCCGAAGCATCGCAACCGCATACGCATCTTCACGCCCGACTATGAGATGCCTTTCGCGGGGCATCCGACGGTCGGCTCGGCGATCGCGCTGGCCGAACTCGCTGGCGAGGCCGCCGGCATTTTCGTGCTGGAGGAGAATATCGGGCCGGTGCGTTGCGCGGTGAGCAAGCATGATGGCTCGACATTCGCTGAGTTCGACTTGGCGAAACTGCCGGAACCGCTGGAGCTCAAGGCTGACCCGGACGCGATCGGCGCGGCGCTCGGCCTTGCCCCGCACGAGATCGGCTTTGAGAATCACCGCGTCGCCTTCTGGTCGGCCGGCGTGCCTTATGTGACGATTCCCGTTGCCGGCCTGGAGGAGGCGGCCAAGATCCGGCTCGACAACCAGGCGTGGTCGGAATTGGCGCCGCGCAAGAGCGAATGGGCCTTCGCCAGCCCCTATGTCTATTGCCGCGAGACGGTGCATCACGACAGCGCCTTCCATGCCCGCATGATCGTGCCCGGCACGCCTTCCTATGAGGACCCGGCGACCGGTTCGGCCGCGGCCGCCTTTGCCGGCGCCATCATGCATTTCGACGCCCCGACCGACGGCATCTCGCAGCTCTGGATCGAGCAGGGGCTGGAAATGGGCCGGCCGTCGCGCATCCGGCTCGAGCTCAATGTCGATGGCGGGAAACTGGCCTCCGCGCGCATTGGCGGCCACGCGGTCAAGGTGGCTGAAGGCAAGCTATTTGTGTGACACCTGCGGGCTTTTTTGGCAGGCATGATCTTTTCCCGAAAAACCGGAATCCACTTTTCGCGATCATGCCGTGTCGATTTGTCGGGAAATGATCCGGCAGGGCCTAGACACAGCCGAAAGCGGCGGCTATATGCGCCGCCGACGCTGAGTTTTCCGGCGGTGTGGGTGTGTAGCTCAGTTGGTAGAGCAGCTGACTCTTAATCAGCGGGTCCACAGTTCGATCCTGTGCACACCCACCAAATTTCTCTTAAAAATCAATCGGATATCGTTTCGTATCTGAAACAGTTGAACCGGATTTTTCGGCTCGGCTAACCGGCGGCTAACAATTTCGTGATCGGGGAGGGATCTGAAATGAAGGCGCTTAAGGCGGTTTGGATCGTCGGACTGCTCAGCAGTCTCGGTGGTTGCTCAAACAGCGAACCTCGCTACCAGGTCTCCGAAGGTTCGATTGCGACCTATCTGAATCCCAACCAATCGCAGCCTACGACGATATTGCTTGATCGGCAAACGGCCAAGAGCTGGTATCTGACGCGTACCGGCTCTGGCGAGATCATTTGGTTTGAGATCGCCGAGCCTTTAGGTGCAAAGTAGCCCGCCACCGTGAGGCAGCGGCACGGCGAATTAACCAAGGTTGACCTTATCCGGGAACATCGACGCTTAACATTTGTTAGGGGGAGCATGACCATGCCGCCCCCGCCGCCGCGCATGTTGGCCCTTGCAATTCTGCTTCAGATAGCCTTGCGCGTGCATCTGGACTCTCAGCAAGCACCGGCCAAGAAATAGGCCCCGGAAGCCGAAGTGCCCGCTACGTTGCCGCAGCGAGCGCCTCCAGTCCGCACATGTGGTTTCAATGCTTGGTGGCTGACATCGCCTCCGCATGCCCAAGAGAATCCTCTTTCTTGCAATCTGCGTCGACCCTGCGACTATCGGTAGGTCCACGGGAATGGACGCGACGGGAGGGTTTGATGGTCGGTTTTAGGGAGACGCTCACGCACGAGGCCGGCGAGTTGGCTTTCGCCGAGGAAAGGCGGGCCGCAGCATTACGTCGCAAGCTCGCCCTTCACGATGAAACTGGGGCAAAGCTAAAATCCGACGTGGATCACGCTGCCTCTGCGGCGGCCCGTATTCATAGATATCAGCCCGTCATTGACGAGACGCCACAATGCCCGCACTGCTGGATATTGCGAGCAAAGAAGGAGCCATTGAGCAATCAAGAGAGCGGCGGCAAAAACGATTTGTTCAAGTGCCGCGAATGCGGGTACGAGGTGCCCTTGGAGCCTTGAGGGCCCGGAAGCCGAAACCTCCGGGCCACCGTTTCGCGTGCGGAATGATCAGTGCTTATTGGATGCAAGAACCGTGGGGGTATCGCTCACGGTCGTAGTGCCAATGCGAAACCAACATCAACCCCTCGTCCGCCCGAAGAGGGATCATGCCGAAATTGTTGCGGTAGGCGTGGTGGAACGGGATGACGATCATGTCTTCCCTGGGCTCTGTCGCCGCTGACAGCAGGTCGAGCGTGCTCATACCGGCACCAGTACACAGAAATTCGCCAGCGCGTCCGCGTCGGCGATGCCGGCTTCTGCCTCGTCATGCTCGCGATCGTCATCCACCTCGCGCTCATGATCACCAGCGGCGCCGTCGGCCCAATGCTCTTGATTGTAGTTGAAGTTTGGAGCGCCGAGCGTCGGTTCTGCGGTGCCGTCGTCTTCGTCATCGCTGTTATCCTGCTCGCGATCGTCATTGTCGCCAGACCAGCCAGATAGATAGGGCTCAGCATCGGCGTCGTCCTCCAGGTCGCAATCGGCTTCCATGAGGTCCAGCGCGGTGATCAGCGCCATGGACTGGTCGAGCAGCTCGTTAACGCGTGCCTCGATCGCCTGCCGCCAGGTGCGCGGATCCATGCCGGCGGGCATCCCGAATGGCAGCGCGTTCATGACGGCATCCCTTCAAGATAGGCCAGCGCCGCGGCAACCAGCGGCGGCACCGTCGGCGAGGCAGCAAACGAGCTCATCTCGTCCAGGACAAGCCGCAGGGCCTCGATGGCACCCTGCCTTGATGCCGCCGGCCGCTCCCATTCCTCGATGACGGCCATCGGCGGCCCATACGACACCTCTGCGTAGGCCTCCGCTTCATCGTCATCCTCCGGGGCGTTCCGATTGAAATCTTCAAGGCCGGCGCGTAAGGCGGCGATCGCATCGATCAGCGGATCTTTGACGGGAACAGCGCGCGGTGCCGCCACAGCGCCACCAGTGGCAGGCAGTGAGGCAATCCCGGCCAGGATGAGCCGGCGGGAAAATCGTCCGGTGATGATGTGCATTCCCTCGGCGCCGGGCATAGCTTCGCCGGCGGCCGGAATACGGGTGTTCGGCATGGTGGTGCTCCAAATGGTGATATTTACACCATTAAGCATATTGTTATCACCGATTTGCTGTCAATGGCTTATGGTGATAAAAGCACCACATGAAGCCAGTTCAATGCCGCATGGGGCGTGCAGCCCTCAATTGGAGCACCCTCGACCTTGCCAAGGCGGCAGGCGTCGGAGGCAATACGGTCAATAGGTTCGAAGCAGGCCAGGATGCTCGGGTCAGCAGCGTGGACAAGATGCGCGCGGCCCTCGAGTCCGCCGGCGTCGAGTTCATCCCAGAAAACGGCGGCGGCGCTGGTGTGAGGCTGCGGAAGCCATGATGAGCCGGACGGTCGTCTGGATTGCCCTGATTGCTGGTTAGCTGTGAAAAGCGGGAAGAGCGACCTTCCTCGCTTGATCTCAAGCAAGTCCTTGCGGATCGTCTAAAGTATGGCGATTCGATATCCTGTTGGTCCAAAGACGCTCGTACTTTGCGATTATGCTATGGGCGGTTTCTGCGAGCCTGAGATGGTGAAGCGGCGGCCGGCGATAGTGATTTCGCCGAGGCTTCCACACCGTGACGGCCTCTGCAGTGTTGTGCCGATCTCTTTGACCGCGCCGACCCACAACGTGCACTACGTCGTCAAGCTCGACTTCCTGGAACCTCTGCCTGCGCCTTTTGATTCGGTCGTCGGCTGGGTGAAATGCGACATGGTAGCCACGGTGTCGTTCAATCGCCTAGATTTGTTTCGCACCGGTCGCGACCATGAGGGCAAGCGTAAGTATCTGACGATCAAGGTGTCCGACGAGGATTTTGAGCGCGTGAAGCACGGAATTCTTTGCGGCCTCGGCTTTCGGTAAATTGACATTAACCCCAGAAGCCCCATATTGAGGCCGATCGCTCGCGGCGAATGCCGTTGAGCCTCAAGACCTCGAGAGAGGCGAACCCCACCACGGCGACACCAAGCCCGGTGGGGTTTCTTGTTTCTAAGGCCATATGGCAGCCTCGCCAGCGCGCGTTTCCCTTCTTCGCTGTCCTACGCCGCCCGTGCCTCGATCGCCCTCTGGCGGGCTTCCCTGGCCAGCGCCATGCACTGTAGAGCCATGCCGCGGCTGAGGCGCTTCTGCTTCTCGACCCACGGCCCGAAATGCCCATGTGGCAGCGTCGCCTTGATGTGCATCAACCAGCACCCTACCCTGATCTTGAGATCCGTCGACCAGCGGCCACCAGGAAGCGCCACAGCGTCGTTGTCGCCCGGCTCGGGCTCCGGTGGCGCCATGAGGGTCAGATAGGCCCTGTGCACCGCCTGCTGCCTGTCTGGCGGCAGCTTAGCGAACTGGTGCACCGTCATGCCGCATCCAAAGGCCAGGACCGCGGTATGGCGCTTCTCGCCCCGCATGCGGCCGAGGCGCGCGTATTGCCATTCGTTTGGCAGTCGATAGACGCCGACGCCCTCGATCTCGATCTCGGTCATGCCGCCCCCTGTAACGGCGGATGATGCATAAGCCGCGACTTATTCGCAAGCCTCTACCGCCTTCGCTGCCTTTTCTTTCTGCAACTTGGCCATGTTCATCTGGTGACCGCGATGCTGATTGCAGTGAAGGTGGGCCGCAGCCAAATTCTCCCGCGAATTCGTGCCGTTGCGCATCTTTGGCTTCAGGTGCTCTAACGTCGCTTGTTTAGGCCCGGTTGCCGTGAAAGGCTGATGGCACCAGCAGCAGAGGCCGCCCTGCTGTTCGATGAGTTCGTCACGGATTCTTGCTAGCCTGGATTTCTTCGCCATGGGGGTTGTTTCCCTCCTTATTGTTGTTGTTGGCCTTGTAAGGCATGCCAAAAGGACCATGACGTCGAGGAGAGGTCAAGGGTGACGCTGAAAGCATCGCCACGGGGCTGGCAATTGGCGTTGTGCGGGCTGAAATCAGCACCTCTGAACGCGATCTGGACTCCCAGCCGCTTCGGACGCATTCTGCGCCCTGGGGAGTGAGGGGCGTGGGCAAGGATCAGCTTGTAGGCCAGATGGTAGTGTACGGGACCGACGTGACGCCCTTCTGTGGCGTATTTGGCCGCCGGTCCGATAAAGCTCCACCCCTATGAGTGGCAATAATATACGCCGCTTCCGGCGCGTGCGGTGGGCGCAGATCCGCTGGCTTGATGGGCAGGGGCGACTTGCGCTTGCCAAGGCAGGGGCGCGACGGCCAGTAATTTCCACCACTGTTGTGCTGCTTTGCGTGATGGTCGCTGCAACCTCTGCTTGTGTGGCTCAGTACGCTTTGAACCATATCTCGCTGAGTGCAACCGCTGGTCCCAGTTTGCTTGGCTTTGGCTGCAACATCAAAGGCGACATCTCGAACAACACTGGTAATCGGATCTACCACCTGCCAAGCCAGAGATACTACAACTCGAGGATCATCACCCCGAGCAAGGGCGAGCGCTGGTTCTGCGGCGAGGCGGAGGCACAGGCGGCCGGCTGGCGGAAGGCAAGGCGATAGGAGTCTTCCGCAAAGTCAGGATCGCGGGAATGTCGTGGTCGCCTCCGTCAAGCCTGCACCCGATGCATAGTCATCCATTAGGTGCAGCAAATGATTTGCGGTTGCTGCGTAGGCACGACGGGGGCAGTCGCGAGAATTTCCGTCGTGAAATTCAGCCATTGGCACGAAGCAAAGAGCGACATATTCACGCTGTCGCTAACAGTCCCTGACGTAGCCAGAAACTCATCGCTAATCTGCCAGCAGCCGGTCGCGGGTGATATCGCGCCGCCGGATGATCTCGGTCGATATGGATAGGGTGCCAATGGCGACAACACCTCGCCCACGTCGAGATAGTTCACAACCAGACTATTTGCTCGCGATGTCGTGATCGTTGCGCATGTGACCGACGCGCTCGACGCTGAATTATGGGATGAAGCGCCGATCGGATTGCTCTGGTCAACCCCACTGATCTGGATAACTTGCGCCATAGACCCGGTACTGCCGGTCCATGTGATAGTCGGATCAGTTTCTGTTCCGTCGACGTAGCGCCAGGCTTTGGAGCCATTCTGGGTGCCGATCGTCCAGTTCTCGATCACATTCCAGCCAGCGGGCCATACCGCCGTGGCCGTTGCCGATGTGATCGAGCAATAGGCGAGAAGGAGATTGCCGTTCACGCGTGAACCGGGCAGCGATGGCGTAATGGAGGCAGCGTTTGCCACCACGCCGCCGCCAGAATTTACAACTTTGGGGCCCAGCCGCGCGGCCCCGGCCGCCACGATGGCATCGACGAAGCCGACGTAGTTGGTGCTGATGCTGGAGACACTGGAAAACACATTCTGGCTAACGCTGGAGAGTGCTGCCGAATTTATTTTGTATTCCGACTGCAGGCCGTCCCAGCTGGCGTTGGCCCAGAGGTTGTCGATCACGGTAAAGCCGGAATCTGCAGCGGGGGTTCCGGTCCCGCCGACTGCCGTTGCGAGCGCTGCAATCTCGAATGTACTTGAATTCGTCGTCGATATTCCTGTGACCGTGTGCGACGATGAACCGCCGCTTCCTGCAACAGCGACCACGGCCGGCAGTGACGAATTGGTGTCGAAGACGGCATCTATATCGGCACCAGAGACGCCGAAAACGTCCAGGTCAATATAGTTGGTAACGCCGCTGCCGCCCATGGTTGCCGTGATCGTCTGAGCCGTGAGCGGAGATGGCGCATGCGCGACCCACTCATCGACGATCAGCGGAAAAGAACTTATGGTTGATACCAATCTTGTTCTGGCGCGCAGCGCCCAAGTCAGACCGCCGCCGACGACTTTGATGATGCTGGGTGAATTACCGAACGTGTTAGCCGTATTGCTCGAAAACAGGGAAATGAGAGCAACAATAATATCGTCCGAATTGGTAGTCGTCAGCGTTACCGAAGCCGACGTTGCGGACGTCGGCGTGCTTGTACCTGCGTGACCGTCGAGCGAAAGTGCCACTTACCGGCTCCCGACAAGCGTGATGCTGATGTTTGCAAGCGTCGCATCGGCCGTTGCCTGGTTCGTGACCGTGATCACGTCGCCCGCCGAGGTCGTGACTGGGCTCGCGAACGTGAATGTCGCTGTCGTCGCGCCCAAGGCGAAATTGATCGTGCCGATGCTCGCCCCGTTCTGCTTGATGGTGAGCGTGGTCGCCGCCGTTGCCGCAACAGTCGCGCTGGCATAGCTGCCGGAGAGGCCGGACGGGAAGGTGACGGCACGGGGAACGACGATGCGCGTCATCACCGCGCTATTGGCCGTGACGCCCGGGCAGAACATCATCACGTCGTATGGCGTGCTGATAAGCTGCGTTCCATCGGCGCGGATGTAGGCGATGCAGATCACATTATCCGAATTGTCCTGAACGAAGATCGCCCTATCGCCGGCCGCCGTAGTTATGTTGGCCCCGCCAGGCAGTTTCAGCGTCGTTGCATTGTGGGTGAGCGTCAGGACGCCGTCGAAAATGAGAATGGCAACCCGCCCATCCTTGGCGGTCGCCCAGTCGATATCCGTGACTGTGGTCGTGCCGGTGATGTGGAACAAACCGCCTTCGCCGAGCGAGATCGCGCCGGAACTGGCAACGTTGGCGCCCTTCTCCCAGAGCGCGGCGAGGGCATCAGGCGTCACCGCTTTTGCGGTATCGGTTCCGGTCAGAGTTTCTATGGTGGTCGCTGTCAACCCGCCACCGCCAAGAGTGAACGTGCTCCATGCCGAGCCATCATAATATTTCAAGGAATTCGAGGTCTGATCCCAGGCGAACATGCCTTCAATTGGCGAGAAGAAAAACCACGAGCTGTTATAGTACACGGCAACGCCGTTGTTGTGGCCGCTCCAGGCACCCGAGCCAGCCGTTCCGACGACATACAGATCGCCTTCGGCCGGCGATCCCGGCGGAGTATTAAGCGAGACCTGGACGGCCGGGAAGAACATAGCTCCGGCCTCCAGTTTGGCGATTGCCTCGTTGACAGTCACCGAGCGATTATTCTGCGTCGCGTCGAGCTCGGTGATGCTGAGGCGATTGGAAGTGGTCATATCGCTGATTCCTTCGTGTTTTTCCTCATCACGCCACCTCCAGCATCTTAGAAAGCTGATAGTGCGGATCGATCTTCTCGCCGATCTTGTCGGGCCATCTGTGAAGTGTCGTGATCGAGACGCGACCACGCGTCACCACCGTCATGTCGCAGATGCCGCCGATCAGATATTGTCGATCGGTGTTCTCGTCGGCCGGATCGATCGGAACAGGGATGTCCCGGAAATACTCGAAGAGGTCCACGCCGTAGCGGGTGAGCCATGTCTCCAGAGATTGGCCCTGCCGTGCCGGGATGCCCATCGCCGCCAAGCTGATGGCGCGCCCGTCGGAGCCAAAGCCCATGTGCACGAGGCCGGGATCGTTCAGGCTGAACGGCTTATCCACTTCGCATCCGACATGCTTGTTCCGGAACACCCTGTGCATCGGTCCGGCGGTCTCGGAGATGCCGGCGATCAGCACTTCGAGGTGTGGTGACGCGGGGAAATCGAGCAACACCACTGCGATGTCACGAAGCATCTGGTCGAAGCCGACCGCTTCGGCATCGCCGATGATCCTGCGCGCGACGGTTTCGCCGAAGTCGAGATTGCCGCGGAAGGCGACCGCCAATGGCAGGCGTTCCGAGACGGTGACCTTTCGCTTGATCTCCAACAACACGCCGGTGTTATCGTAGACGGCGCCGTCGGTCAGCACGATGATCGTATCGGGTGTGAGGGCTGAGAAAATGCCAGACATCAGCAATCTCCTTTGAAGAGTTCGGCGGTGATCTGCGAAACATCACAAGGCAGACCGGCCAGGGTGCATTCCGCCTCGATCACATCCTTAAGCGCAACCTTCTGGCTCTGGGCGCGCGGCAGGAACCACATGACGGGAGCAGACGCTCCACTCGGCAGGATGAGCAGCGCCTGCCATGTCTGGTTGACGGCGTAATTGTTGAGGTCGCTGTTCAGTTTGAGCAGCCAGGTCGACGTGCCAGCATCATAGGTGTTGACTAGCGCCAGATCGGAGACCCGGAATTCCCTGATGTCGTTGCCGATGAACGATTTGATCGCGATGAGATCGGAACCCGATTTCATCCGCTTCGACAGGGTCGGCATGGCCTGATCGGCCAAGGTTCCGACACCTGTCGAGGTGTTGGACCGCAGCAGCGTCGAAAGATCGGCGGAGTAGACATAAAGGCTGCCGTTCTGGTCCAGAACGATGACGCTGTCGCTTTCCTCATCATAAAAGCACGCCACGGCATGGCCGGAGAGCGCGCTTAACGTCACGTCGGTGTCCGACAACACACCGCTGGTGACATCCCATCTGATGAGGTTGACAACCTTGCTGGTGGTGGCAATTCCGCCTCTCAGCGCATAAGCGTAGTCGGGACCGACAGAGAGCGTCTGCAGATAGAAAAGCGGGTTGTGCGTGGTGGTCTCGGTCCAGACATAATTCCAGCCGGTGCCGGTATTCGACAGCAACGCGAGCTTCGATCCGACCATCCAAACCAGCATATAGGTGACGCCACCGAAGCTGACGTCATCGATCAGCGCTTCCAAGGGACTGGCGCCGCCGAGCCCTGAGACCTCCTGCCTGAAGGCACCTGTTGCGGCATCATAGAACCCGATGGAATCGCCGGAACCCCCGGCGACCGCGACATCGAGCCGATCGCTGATATGCACAGACCCAAGATAGGGAATGGTGGCGGTGTCGAGGGTTGCCGTGCCCGAAGGCAGACGACTGATGGTCAGGACACCGTTGTTATTCGAGGCGATATAATCGCCGTTCGTATCGATGCTCCAGACACTCGCACGAGCAGAGAAACCATCAATGCTTGCCGTGGCCAGTAACGCCCCTTGCAGGATTTCCGCCTCGATATTCGGAACCCGGATGCCGAACTCGTCAAGCGGCAGGTTCTTGATCACGACATAGACGATGCCCGGCCATGCCGGGACCATGCCAGCACCGCGATCGGCCTCGATCAAAGGATCGGGCTTCTGGGTATCGGTGCCCAGATAGAGCGTGATCGAGGCGCCCTTGGCGACGCCGATGCCCTTGCCGCCATTCGAGATGGCGTTCTGCAGCGCTTCGAATGAAACATCGAAGATCAGCTTGTCGTCGGCCCAGATACGGGTGATCGCGGTGGCGGGACCATTCCAAGCGAAGGCGACGGCGAAGGTTGCGGTGTAGCTGTATGTCGTGACCTCCGGCCCGAGCGCCTTGCCCTGCCTTTCCGTCTTGACATGTTCGTCGACGTGATCGCCCTTGAGCCAGATCACGGCACCGGCGGTTCGGATGGCGCCATGCCAGCGCGCTAACTGCTCGCCATATTGCGATGTCTGGGCTTTGAGGCTTTCGGCGCGCGGACCCTTGATCTTCTGCGGGAAGAAATAGGCGATGGCGAGGTTGATGCCGACGCCGACCGCAGTGGTGACGATCGAACCAAGCAGACCGCCGCCGACCGCGGCGCCAGCAAGTGGGGCTATGAAGGCCATTTTATGCTGCCCTCCGTGCCGCCGCGCGGTTTTCTTCAGCGGTTTTCTGCTTGTGCGGAAGGCGGAGCGATTCCTCGAGACGATGCGCTTTGTCGACGGTGGCGTTGATCTGGCTGTTCAACGAAATGACCAGGCCAACGTCCTTGGCGCGCATCGCAGAGCGCATCAGCCTTCGCATGCCCAGAATCCTGCCGCGGAGGTCGATCAGATCGCCGAACCGCTGCAATTCGACGTCGGTCAGGAAGCCTTTCCAGCCGTTTTCGAGCGCCAAAAGAGCGGAAAAATCGCGTTTCTGCGCTGCATTCATCCATCTGAGAGACGGCGAAATGCTGGTTTTCTGCGACTTTGCAGTCGTGCGAGCCATCAGTCGCCCTCAAAAACAGCCAACGAATGCCGAAAAATCAAACGGCAGAAAAAAATTGCGCGCATGAGCCCGGAGCGGTTCCGCTCCCATTTTGCCGATCTCGGACGCCATGGCCCCCCGGAGGGTTGGCGACGGCCACAGGCGAGGACCAATTGATCACGCTGTTCCACGGGCATCGTGATCAATCCTTCACTAGGCGCAGTGCCCCACGTCGGTCGGCATGGCTGGCATTGTTGCGGCCGACTGATGCGGCGAGCAACCTGAACACCTTGGATGCGAGCTCGTCGACCTGCTGACCTTTGGCGCCGCCGATTGCCTGAAGCGACGCGGCGTAGGCGATGCCGTGAAGTCGGCTGAATTCGTCCTCGTCCATCAGCAACGGCATGCCTTTCGACATGTCACTCTCAGCCGCATCGATGGCTTCGACCACCTTCCGGCGAAGCGAGCTTGCCGGGACGCCTGCCTCTGCTGCGACGCGTGCGATTTCCCGTTCGGCTTCAGGCGTCATGTCCGGTCCCTTCCGTCTTTGCCTGCTTTGATGGCTAGCTGCCAGATGTCCGGGCTTTCGCCGGGCGTTACGCCGACATCAGCATCCTTCAGAGCAATCCAGCCGGAACCGCCATACGTGACGATAGTGCCGCGCTTGTAGCTGTTGGCGCGCTGGTGAATGCCGCCGTAGCGTATGCCCGACTTCTCAAGCTCGGCTGTCTGCTGTTCGAGTTGATCGAGGCGGGCTTCGATGGCCGCGCAGCGTTCTGAGTACCAATAGAAGTTGGCTACAACTTCGCCTTGGATGGATGCCGCGAGGTCCAGATTGACTACAGCATCGGCGGGCAAATCACCCTTGCGGAAATGATCCGCTACAGTCGCTTCCCAAAAGAGCTTCGTTGCGAAGTAGGCTTCGGAAAAGATGCCGTTATCGGCCTGGCTGCCGCGCAAGATGCCGGGGTAAGCGGGCTTGCCAGCCTTCAGAACTTTCTCATCGATGTTCCACGGTCGATGCTGTTTTGCGGTTGGCGCGGCCTTCGGAGGTTCTACCTCGCCGAGTTCGGTCTTGAAGCGCCGCTCCCTCTGCTTGCCAAGCAATTCGTTTATGTCGCCGATCTCGCCTTTGAGGCGCTGCTGGCGGTCGACGTCCTGGTCCAGTGCGTGCTGGCGCTGGTCGGCATCGAACGTCGATTTTTTTTGGGCCACCAGCTTTTCCAGTCGTTCGATCTCGGCATCGATCTTTGCGAGATCGGCGGCACGCTGATCCGCGACGATAGCCTTGACCGGCTTGACGCCCTTGCTCATCGCGCACCCTTCCAGCTTTTCCACACGGAATAGCTGTAGCGATGCTGCTCGGCTTCGCGCTTCCAGCGGGCACGACGTTCGGCTTCGGTCTCGTCAAGATTGACCTTGTGGATTTTCTTGGGCGGCAGCGAGCCTTTCAGTGCCACTTGTCGATGCTTGGTCATTTCGCCACCTCATGGATGAGACCGTGAGCCAGGCACCATTCGAGCGTTTGGCATTCGTCCTTGGCCGCCTCAATGGCCAGTTCGGCCAGATCGGCGCCGGACCTGTCCGCGATCGTGTTCAGGTATTCGCTGTCACGCTTGCGCAGGACGCGCATTGCCTCGAGGTGACGGAGCAGCGTCCAGCGGTCTTTATTAGGGTCGGGATTGTCGGCAGTGAGGTGCATCAAATATTGGGTGTCGGCTGCGGCCACGCGATAGTCGGCGGCCATCGAGATCAACACACCAGCGCTCATGCACCGCTTGCCGAGCTTGGCGCGCCTCATGCCTGGGTGCCACCGAATGGCGCGGTAGATCCGCATGGCCGCGGCGAAGTCTCCGCCCTGTGTGTCGATCTGCACGTTGATGCATTGGCAAAGGCGTGCCGCTTCGAGCTGGTCGTGCACGCTCATGGCCATGGCGTCGTCTACTTCCCCGATAACGCGGATCTCAGCCATCTCGATAACGGATATAGGGGCTTTGTCACGATCAATTTCGGCCTTGGCCCTGACCCTCGCCATTAGACAATCGCCCGGCTCGAACGGGTTGCTACGGCGCTCTAACGGTGCCGGTAAGAATTCCGCGACTTGCGCCTCGAGCGTGGCCAGACGGTTGAGGAGATCGGGCTCTGTCAACGTCTCGCTCCGATCATTTTGCGAATGGAGTTGACGACGACGGTCTCGAACATCCGCCTGGCGATAGCGGCATCCTTGACGATGCCCGGCAGATCGACGCGCGCTTGTTGCGCTTCGGCACCGAGCGCCGCGGCAACGTCCAGCAGTTCCAGAACCTCGACGAGGTGCTTGGTGATCTTGGCGCTTAGGCTTTCGATGTCGGCGGCGAGGCTGGCGCGAACGTGCTCGCCATAGACAACCATCTGCCGCTCGAACTCGGCGCGCGCTTCGCGATCGCGAACTTCGGCTGTGCCCGTTTCCATCGCTAGATCTTTGAGCAGGGTGCGAAGCGTCTGCTCAGGAAGTTTGTCGCGGCCGGGGTTGTCGACGCCACTTTCAAGCTTCAGGGTTTCCCGACGTGTGGTAAGGCTCCGGTGTTCGGCCGCCGCGGCGCGCGCTTCCTGTTCAGCGGCGAGGTATTCGGGGGTCGGTCGCGGAAGCCTCAGCGCGGCCCTGAAGTAGGCAGCGTCGGGTTCGGCGGCAGCTTTCAGGCGGGCAAGCATCTAGCGCTCCAAGGTTGATTGCAGTGAGTCTAACCCAGAGCCGCTAGCCGTAACCGGCGATCCTGTTACGCATATTTGCGGGCAAGCTCCTGGCACATGCGGGCGAAGGCCTGGCGCACCAGTTGCGGGTCGTGCTCGTCTTGCATGTTCAGTTCGCCGATCTCGATGAGCGCGTCGCGCATCTGTCGATCGATGACGACCTCGGCCGAGATCGCGTCGACGCGGCCGACTTCCTGTCGATGCGAGTTCACCCTGCAGGCCGCCGAACAGAACTTCGCATCGGCCCGCTTGCCGGCCAGGCTGCCGCTGCAATGCTGGCATTGCCGAACGCTCAACATGGCAGCATCCCAGCGACGATGGCCAGGATGGTGGCAATAGCGGCGGCAGTGAGCGCAAAGGAAGCGGCCGCGGTCATGCACACCCCCAGGGCGGGGAGGTCCGCTTTTCAGCCTGCGAAAGGCCGCCGACCGCTGGGCAAGGTTCTTGAGCTAAACCGTAAGAAAACGGATTTTGAGCGTAACTTTTTTTATACAGATTTTGCTCAGCCGCGGTGCCCAGCGGTCGGGTGCTGACAGTCGGCCGGCGAAGTCTGGTTCCCCCGCCCATCACTGCCGATTCCCCATCAGTCCAAGGTCGCTGAGATAGCCGCGCATCTGGCTATGCTTTGCCGCGCCGAACTGGCGAGGCGCCATCTGGAATTCAGCCCAGAGCAGGCAGAAAGCGATCGCCGCAGCCTCCCTGAATTGATCTAGCCAGCCAGAGGGCTCGATGTACCTTTCCCAGGCGACGGCGGCCTTGCCGCGCATCCATTTCGGCTTGGGCAGCGGTCCTTGCTCTGGCAGGTTCGCGGGAGTCGGCCCATGCCGATCGGGTCGATAGGTGCCTTCTACAAGACGCAGGCGGCCAGGAAGGGGTTTTCTTCCTCGCTTCATGGAATTAGCCCTCCCGGGATTTTAATTTGCCATCGTGCGAAATTTGGAGCCGAGCGGTCGACAAGTTGATCGAGGCAACCGCGGCAGACCGGCCGACACGTCAGTGACAGCCTGTAGCTAACCGTGACGGAACCGACGCTGCCAGCAGATGTTTCATCTGCCTGTGGATCAAACCAGCGTAGGGAGGCTGTCTCGTGATCCCGAACCCGACTGAACTGATCAATTTTGGACGATCGCTGTTCTATGGCCGGCATAACGCAAACATCACCAAGCCGACCGTTTCGAGAGCCTTTCAAAGAGGCGTCTTCGCCGCTCGCACGGGGATGGAAAGGAACGACAACCCCTATCCCTTTGGGACGCATGCCTACCTCGATTGGATCGACGGTTATGAGACCTCGATCGACGTAGGTCAGGCGATGGATCTCGACTGAGCAAGCTGTCATCACAAGCCTCCGAACTCGTCGTCGGCGAGTGCGCCCGTCTCCTGCAAATGTTCCTTCACCTCGGCCATGCTCATCAACATGACATTGGGCTGCTCTCTCTCGCGCGTATGCGCCAAGTTCTTTCTTTCCGGAGCAGAATCTTTAGGTTCAGGCTCCTGCTCCTGTTCCGGCTCAGGTTCCTGCTCCTGATTTGGCATACGGTTAGGCAGCATTTGCGGTAACGGTTTGCCGAACTGTTGCACAAACGCTTCCGCAAATGATTTCGGCCGACTCAGTAGTGACTTATATGCCCTTGAAAGTGTTCTGCTTTTCAGATCGCACTCGGGCAGCATGTCGGCACAAGAGACCCATGCCTTCACGACATTCGGGTTCTCAGGAGGGTTGTATTTGAGGAAGTTGGGAAGGCAGATCAAACCCTCATCTTCATCGTACTCCGCGAGACCGTTTTCGAGCACTCCGCCCAACGCTTCGCCGAACCGTTTCGGTGACCATTTCAGCATGTGGGCGAGGCCATTGGCATGGCTCGGGAGCGCACCCAGAGCCGTCATCCCTGGATGCGTCAGCAAGAGGAGAAAAACGAGCTTGTCGTCGTCGGCCAGAGCCCGGAACTTCGCGTCGTTCCAGACGCGCGTATCGACCTTGCGATACCTCATAGCGCCACCTCGCTGAAAGTGTTCGGGGTGATGAACGGCGCGAGGACTATCGCAGGGATCTGACGGTCGACGGAACCGAACTGCCAATCTGCGATCGGGAGAGTAAAGCGGCGGGTCAGAAAATAGACGAGTATGTTGATAGGCCGGCCGCCGGTGTCGTCCGTGAAAGGCAGCATCGGCCGCCTCGATGCTATGCACTCTTCCTCACCGTCATTGCCGGTGATGATCATGCCGGCGTGGTAGTAGCCGCGGTGCTGGTGGTCTTCCCAGACGTAGGCCACGCCGCGACCGACTGGCGTCTCGCCGTCTTCGGGGTCATAGATGAACAGCGCCTTGTTGAAGCTCGGCAACTGCCATTTTGACGTGAAGGCCAGGGCGGCGCCGAAGCCTCCCAAATCGGACACGGTGTCCGATTCGAGCCCGGACCGGGCAAGCTGTATCAGTCGGCGCGCGCGCCGCTCATTGATGCCGGCGCGGTCGAGAAATGGCAACCAGTCGCCATGCTGGCAGGCCGCCTTTGCGTTGACGAGCATTTGGCCCGCGTCCATCGCCTTGATGATACTCGAGCGCTCGGCCATGTCCGCCGCGGCGGACAATTCGCGGACGCGCTCGGCGAGGTCGGCCAAACTGTTCGAGAGTTGCGGCAAGCGCACGCCTGCGGTATTTTGATACCCGTCTAGGTTCGCCCCTGTGACAACTCCTGATGAGCCCGTGCCGCTTGCCCTGGCGGCCGGGCTTTTCGCTTCATCGGACATCGGCGCCTCCCTGCCGAGAGAGCCGAATTGCCTCGCAAGCCTGGCTAGCACTGATGCCGAAGCGGGTTTTCAGGTCGGGCACGATGGCGCGGTCGCGCGGGTCGTTGCGGTGCTTGCGCAGCCATTCGGCCGCAAGCGTCACCGCCTCATCGGGATCGAGGTCGGTCTGCATCAGGCGGCCTCCTCGCGATGGCCGGCGAGGGGACGAGCGGCTAGCCATTCGTCGATCTCGATCTCGGTCCAGAAGCGGGAGTTTTCGCCAAGCATCCGACCCGGGGGAAAGCCGTTCTTCTCGACGAGTCGCCGCAGTTGCGGCCAGTTGCGAACGATGCCGCGCTCGGCGAGATCGGCAAAGCGTAGAAGTCGTGCAGTCATTGGGTGCCTCGCTGTGTTTAGTTGCGAGACGACCAATTACAGCGCCTTTAGTCGGGCAGGGTGCTGTATGTTTCTAGGTTTATTTTAGCACGGCTTGGCCGGGCACATCGCGCGCTGCTGCGTGTCCGTACTTACGCCAGATTTCAGCCACCGCCTTGTAGCCGATCGCCTGGTTTTCGGCCGCCATCGCATCAGCCACCACCAGACAGGCGCAGATGTTTTTCCCGTCTCGGCTTGTAGCGGCGAGCTCGAATTTCTCCATCACCATAATGATGGTGCAAAGCACTGCCATGTCGCGCAGGAAATAATCAGCCTTCTGCTTGCCGCGAATTTTTGGGATGCGGCCGCTGATGATTTCCATGCTGTAGGCGGCGAGATACGTGGGCATCACTTCGCCGCGGTTCTGATACTCGAGCATGAGGCTCCGCAAGGCTTCATCAGCCACACCCCAACCAGCCCTTGCCAGGTCGACGATGTGCATCAGGTTCTCCACACGCCACTGACAAAACTGTTTGACCAACTCGACGACAAAGCGCCTGTTGCCGGCCTTCCTCAGCCAATTGACCCTGATGCCAAAGGCGACGTCGATCTCTTCGATTTGGTAGCGATGTATGACGCTGCGCGCGAACGCCAGCGCATCGACGGGCTCACCGATCATTTTCTCGCCCTCCGCTTCATCGGCAGGACGTTCTTGGCCGGCGGGTGGAGGATCGTTTTCAAGAGCCCAGCGAGCCGGGTGAGGGCGCTTGCCTTCTCATCGGTATACTTGTGGCGGTTATAGACCCCTTCCACGCCATCGATGACGTGTCCCATGACGCGCTCGGCCGTGTCGCTGTCCACGCCGGCCCTCGCCATCAGGGACCGCGCCGTTCGCCTCAAATCGTGCACCGTCCAATGCGGGATCGGCACATGTTGATCAAAATCAGTCTTGGCCTTCGAAACGCCGCTGAAAAAGCTGCCCTTGGTGCGGCCGGCGAACACGTAAGGGTTTTCGCCGACGCGCTTGCGGGCGCGGATGATGTCGAGCGCCAGGCCTGGAAGCTTTAGCTCGCCTCCAGTGCCTTTCTCCCGGTCGGCGCCGGGAACGTGCCAAATGCCGTCCACCGAAACGTCATCCCACTGCATGGTGAGGATCTTTTCCCGACGCTGCGCAGTGGTCAGAGCAATCTTGAGGATGTCGCCAAAGGTTCCAGCCTGGCCGGCATGCTTCCAGATTGCCCGAATCTCGTCGTCGGTCAGAACGCGCTCGCGCTTAACGGGCGTAGATCGACGCATGCCGCGCACGATAGGGGACAGGTAGGACTCATTGCGGGCTGCATACCAGTTGCAGATACCCCGCACGATCGCCAACACCATATCGGCCTGCCTGCCGCCGTTGCCGTCCTCGATCTCGTCTAGCAGCTTGGCGACGTCGCCGCGGCGAATACCGGTGAACTCTCGATCTTCCCAGGTCGGGAAAATGTAGACATCGAGGCAGCGCTGTATCTCCCGCTCCGAGCGCAGGCCCTTCGCAGCGACGTGGCGCTTCATGTAGTTCTCGGCAACGGTCCGGAAGGTGTCTACAGCGGCCTTCGGCTCGATCGCCGGCAGTCCAGCCCGGATGCGCTTGATCGCCTCCCTAGCATCGTCCCTGGCCTTATCAATGCCCATCATGTCGGCGGCGCCGATGGTCGCCCATACCTGCTTGCCATTCGGGTCTCTGGAAACGGCAACGAACGACTTGGCGCCGGATGGCATCACGCGGACGTAATGGCCGCGCAATTCAGGGTCGGGGAAAGTGTAGCGAGCGGCCCTTGCTTTGAGGTCCGCCACGCCTGCATCCGAGAGGGTTTTTCTGCGCATCGAATTGGCTCCGGGCTAACCATGGGCTAACAACTCGGCCCAGTGACATCGGCTAACACCAGGCTAACATGCGCTAATTTCTATGGTAGAACAGTCGCTTGAGGCAAGCGCATTTTAGCGCTTGTTCGCGGTTGTCACCGCAAAACCGCTGACTCTTAATCAGCGGGTCCACAGTTCGATCCTGTGCACACCCACCATTTTTTCCGATGGTATTTCTCCTTTTTAGCCCGCCTTCGCGGCGGATTGAGCTGTTAAAGCTCAAGACCTGCAACGATCGCCCGTCAGACAGCTCTCATGACGATTGATGCCCAACCGGCGATCGCAGGATCAAGCCGCAAGTGCCAATGCCGCACTAGCGCACGGAAAATGTCCGCTACGCCTGGAAGAATTCCTCGATGTCATCCAGAACGGTGATGGTCGCAACGATGTCCAATGGGTTGTCCCAGTCGACATGAAGAAGGAATTCAACGCCTCCTGCTTCCCCGCCGGCCACGCCGTGGGGGCCAACATTGGTCACATAAATATTAGCTGAGCCAAGATTTGGGCGCCCAAGCGTCTTCGGTCCGCCACCAAAGCCACCGAAGGCAGGTATAAATTCCGCTGCTGTTATGATCACCACCGAGTCTAGGTTGATCGGGTTCCAATTGAAGTTCTGACGAATTGTACCTTTCATTCCCCGGTAGAGTACTCTAATTGAACGAGCCATGCCTTCCTCCTTTTCTGAAGAAACCTCAAATCTGGGGTAATAACGAGGTATGATTTGGCATGGCGTCAGAGTTTGATCTGTGAGGATGATCACAAATCATTTGCAATTGTTGGTAAGAGGATCTTTAAATGATCCGGCGTCGGATCAGTGCAGCCGTCAAATCCGCTAAATTTAGATAATATTAAGCCGATTTGCAGAAACGGAAATTGCGCAAGGGCGACCAATCCCCTCACTTTTCAGAAACGCCGGCCTCGGCAAAGCTCGCCATCTTCGCGTGGCATTCCAGTGCCGAACGCACGATGTTGACGGCAAGGCAGGCGCCGGAGCCTTCGCCGAGCCGCATGCCGAGATCGAGCAGCGGCGGCAGGCCGAGCGCCTCGAGCAGGCGGCGGTGGCCGGCTTCGGCCGAGACATGGGCGGCGATGGTGTGGGCGAGGCCGGTCGGATGCAGCCTCGCCAAAGGTGCTGCGGCTGCGGTGCAGACGAAGCCGTCAAGCAGCACCGGCACGTTGTTTTTGCGCGCGGCGAGTGTGGCGCCGAGGATTGCTGCCAGCTCGCGCCCGCCAAGGGCGGCAGCGATCTTCAGGGGATCGGAGAGCGCATCGGCATGGCGCTTGAGGCCGGCCTCGATGGCCACGACCTTGCGCAGCAGCCCGGCATCGTCGACGCCGGTGCCGCGGCCGGTCCATTTTTCCGCGCCGCCGCCGAAAAGCGCCGTCGAGATCGCCGCCGCCGGCGTGGTGTTGCCGATGCCCATCTCGCCGAAGCAGACGAGGTCGAGATCCTTGGTCACCGTGTCGTAGCCTGCCGAGACGGCGGCGAGGAACGCCTTTTCGTCCATCGCCGGCACTATCGTGAAATCACCGGTCGGATGGTCGAGATCGAGCGGGATGACGTCGAGCTTGGCACCGGCAATGCGGGCAAGCTGGTTGATGGCCGCGCCGCCGCCGGCGAAATTCGCCACCATCTGTACCGTGACTTCCGAAGGATAGGCCGACACGCCCTGCGCGGTGACGCCGTGATTGCCGGCGAAGACGACAACCTTCACATGGTCGAGCTTCGGCATGTCGCGCGCCTGCCAGCGGCCGAGCCAGGCGGCGATCGCTTCCAGCCGGCCGAGACTGCCCTGCGGCTTGGTCAGCGTGTCCTGGCGCCTCGCGACGGCGCTGGCGGCCGCATCGCTGCCGGACGGGAGGTCGAGGCAGGCGGCGCGAAGGTCTTCGAGGGATTTGAAGCTCATGGGGGCAAGGTCTCCGAAAGTGAATCAGGAAAGGCAGATGGAAGCGACGAGCAGCACGGCGATCTCGCCGAGCTGCTGCAGCGCGCCGATCGTGTCGCCGGTCTGCCCGCCGATCTGGCTGAGGCAAAGCGCGCGGAACGCCATGAAGACCAGGCCGAGCAGGATCAGCGCCGCGATCGTGCCGCCAAGGCCGAGCGCCAGCAGCGCCACGGCACCAAGCGCAGCACCTATGACGGCGGTCTCGGTGGTGACGGTGCCTGCACCCGCCGACAGACCGTCGCTGCGGGCCGGCGGCAGAAGATGCATAAAGGCGCCGAACAGGCCGCGCGAGCCGGCATGCGCGGCAAGCAGCGCCAGGAATACGTGGCCTGGACCGGCGAGTTCGGAAAGAGCGCTCCAGCGGATGAGCAGTGACAGCCCAAGCGCGGCCGCGCCATAGGCGCCGATGCGGCTGTCGCGCATGATCTCCAGTTTCCTGTCGCGCGTCCTGCCGCCCCAAAAGCCGTCGGCGATATCGGAAAGCCCGTCCTCGTGCAGGCAGCCGGTGACGAGCATCGTCGCGGCGAGGGTGAGCGCCGCAGCTGGGCCGCTGGCAAGACCCAAACTGTAGGCGATGGCGTAGACGAGCGCGCCGATGATCGCCACCGCGAGACCGGCGAAGGGCGCCGCCCAGATCGCATCCGCGAGGCTGCGGCCGCCGAAATCGCTTGAGGGCAATCTCAATCTGGTGAAGAAGACGAGGCTGAGGCCGATATGGTCAAGCACTTGCCGGGGCGCGGAAGGGCCGCTCATGCGCCCCTCGCAATGGCATGGAAGAAGGTGCCGCTGACATGGCCGCGCCGGTAGCCGGAGGCGCCGAGCGGATTGCCCTGGCCGTCGGCGAGATCGGCCAAGGGCTCGTCATTGCCGGTGCCCGTCATCTGTGCGTAGTGGAATTCGTGACCGCGGATCAGCGTGCCCTCCGGTCCCAACGGACAGGCGGCGCGCAGCCGCGCCTCGCGATAGCCGAGATTCATCTTGCGTTTGGCGAAGCTGGTCGAATGGCCAAGCAGGCCAAGCATCTTGTGGCTCTCGCCCTCCGCGTCTTCCAGCACTTCGCCCAGCACCATGAAGCCGCCGCACTCGCCGTGAACCGGCTTTGCCGCCGCAAAGCGCGCCATTCCTGCCTGGAAGTTGGTCGCGGCTGCGAGCTTGCCGGCATGCAGCTCGGGATAGCCGCCGGGCAGCCAGCAGACATCGCAGTCGGGCGAGGGCGCCTCGTCGGCAAGCGGCGAGAAAGACACGATCTCGGCGCCTGCCTTGCGCCAATGCGAGGCGACATGCGGATAGAGGAAGGTGAAGGCGGCGTCCTCGGCGAGCGCGATGCGCTGCCCGGGCGGCCGCAAGGCATCGCCAAAATCGCCGGTCGCCGGTTCCAGCGGGGTGGCCAGCGCCAGGATGGCGTCGATGTCGAGCGACTTCTCGACCATGTCGGCCAGCCGGTCGAGATGCGCCATCAGGTTCTCGTATTCGCCGGCCTGGACGAGGCCGAGATGCCGCTCCGGCAGGTTGAGCGTCGGATCGCGCAGGATGGCGCCGACCACGGGCAGGCCGATCGCCTCGATGGCGTCGCCGGACAGGCGGCGATGGCGTTCGCTGCCGAGCCGGTTGAGAATGACACCGGCCATGCGCACGTCCGGATCGTAGGTGGCAAACCCCTTGGCCACTGCCGCCGCCGTGGTCGACTGCCCGGAAACGTCGAGCACCAGAAGTACAGGCAGGCCGTAGAGGCGGGCGAGATCGGCAGCCGAGCCGGAGCGGCCTTGCGGCGCGGGGATGCCGTCGAACAGGCCCATCGCGCTTTCAAGGATAATGTATTCGGCGTCGTCCGCGGCTTCGGCCGCTAGCGCATTGAGGAGAGAAGGCGACATCGCCCAGCTGTCGAGGTTGACGCCTGACAGGCCGGTCGCGGCGGCGTGGAAGCCCGGGTCGATATAGTCTGGTCCGGACTTCGCGCCGCGCACTTTCAGCCCGCGCCGCGCAAGCGCACGCAACAGGCCGATGGTGACGCTGGTCTTGCCCGAGCCGGAGCGCGGCGCGCCGACGATGATTGCGCGCGCCGTCATGCGCCGCCCGTCAGTGCCGCGCGCATGGCGACGATGCCGCCGACAACGATCAGCGCCGGCGAAGCGAGCCCGGCGGCCGCGGCCTCGTCAGCGATGTTGGCGAGCGTGGCGACGACGATGCGCTCCTGCGGCGTGGTTGCCGCCACGATCACGGCGGCCGGGGTCGATGGCGCGAGGCCGCCCTCGAGCAGCTTTGCCGCGATCACCGGCAAATTGGCCATGCCCATATAGACGACGACCGGCTGTCCGGTGCGGGCGATCGCGGTCCAGTCGATGTCGTCATCGGTGCCGGCGGCGTGGCCGGTGGCGAGAATGACCGCCTTGTTGATGCCGCGCATGGTGGTGGGAATGCCGGTGGCAGCCAGCGCGCTGAGGCCGGAGGTCAGGCCGGAGAGCACCCGGAACGGAATTTCTTCGCCGGCGAGCGCCAGAGCTTCTTCGCCGCCGCGGCCGAAAATATAGGGGTCGCCGCCCTTCAGGCGCACGACTCGGCGGCCTTCGCGCGCCAGCCGCACAAGAAGCGCGTTGATGTCGTCCTGCTTCATCGAGGGCTGGCCGCCGCGTTTTCCGGCGTAGAAGAGCTCGGCGCCTTGAGCGACCGCCACGACGTCGGGCGAGACCAGCGCGTCATAGACCAGCGCATCGCATTGCCCAAGTGCCGCCAGCACCTCCAGCGTCAGGCAGCCGGGGTCGCCGGGGCCGGCGCCTGCCAGCCAGACATGGCCTGGCTCAAGCTCGCGCGGCTTGAAGTTCAGCCGCGCCAGCGCCTGCTCCACATTAGCCCGTCCGTTCGTATTGGCGCTGCCGTTCACAATCCGTCCCGTCCGCGAAAACGCCGCTGGTAGTGGGCGTCGTACAGTGAGCTTTCGCCGAAATCCTGCGCGGCGAGAGCGCTGCCGACGAAGATGATCGCGGTGCGTTCCATCGGGCTCTCCGCCAGTTGCGCTTCGATGGTGCCCAGCGTGCCGGTCAGGATGCGCTCGTCTGGCCAGGAGGCGCGGAAGACGACCGCGACCGGACATTCGGCGCCGTAAAGCGGGGTCAGATCCGCCACGATGCGGTCGATGGCATGGATGGCGAGATGAATGGCAAGCGTGGCGCCGGTGCGGCCGAAGCCGGCCAGCGTCTCGCCCGGCGGCATTTTCGAGGCGCGGCCGGAGACGCGGGTCAGCACCAGGCTTTGCGCGAGCTCGGGAATGGTGAGCTCGCGGCGAAGTGCTGCCGCCGCTGCCGCGAAAGAGGGCACGCCTGGGGTCAGCGAGTAGGGGATGCCGTGCTTTTCCAGGCGCCTGATCTGTTCGGCCACCGCGCTCCACACCGAAAGATCGCCGGAATGCAGGCGCGAGACGTCGTGGCCGACCTTGTGCGCGGCGACATATTCGGCCTCGATCTCCTCAAGCGACATCGGCGCAGTGTCGATCAATTTGGTGCCTGGCGCGCAATGCTCTAGCAGCTCCGGCGCGACGATCGAGCCGGCATAGAGGCAGACCGGGCAACTGGCCAGGAGCCGGGCGCCGCGCAAGGTGATGAGATCGGCGGCGCCCGGGCCGGCGCCGATGAAATGGACGGTCATGCGGCGCCTCCGCCAAGAGCGATGGCGCAAGTCACCGGACCGAGCACGATGCGCGGTCCAAGCAGTCTCGCACCTTTTCCGGCCGCGGCCAGAGCCGAGGCTTCCGAGACAGAAGGCGTGCCGGCCTGGGCCTGCGACGCTTCGGAGCGACTGACCGTGCCGGACGAGACGGATCGCAGCGCGGCGTCGGAGATGACGAGCACGGGGAGGTCGAGGTCTCGGCCGGCAAGGAAGATCGCCGGCTCGTCGCGCTTGATTTCGCCTGTCGCCAGCGCGGAAAGCGCCGTCATCGCCAACCCGTGCGCTTCGAGCGCGGTCTCGACCGCGGCGCGAACGTCGCCCGCCGTCACGCCTTTGCGGCTGCCGATGCCCGCGACCATCATAGCTTGACCCAGCTCCACTGCGTGACCGGCATGGCCGGTCGCCACGCCTGCATCGAGCCGACAGGCGCCGCGCGCGACAGCGCGATGCGGGTGAGATCGCCGCCACGCCTGTTGTGCTGGTCGAGCAGCAGCGCCTCCATCTCCAGCGTCACCGCATTGGCGACCAGCCGGCCGCCGGGACGCAGCGCCTTGATCGCCTTGTCCAGCACCCCGGCATCGCTGCCGCCGCCGCCGATGAAGATGGCATCGGGCGTCTCCAATTTTGCCAGCGCCTTCGGCGCGGCTCCTTCGATCACGACGAGGCCGGGCACGCCGCAATGGGCGGCGTTGCGGTGGATGCGGGCGGCGCGCTCGCTATTGGCTTCGATGGCGATGGCGCGCATAGAGGAATGAGCCAGCATCCACTCGATGCCGATCGAGCCGGAACCGGCGCCGATGTCCCACAGCAGCTCGCCGCGCCGTGGTGCCAGTGCCGACAGCGTGATGGCGCGGATCTCGCGCTTGGTGATCTGGCCGTCATGTTCGAACAGGTGATCGGCAAGGCCGACGGTCAGAGGCAGGACGCGGGCATCCGGTGTTGATTCAATTTCAATCGCCAGCACGTTGAGCGGATTGACGCTTTCGAGATCGAAGGCTTCGGCGCGAGCGGTGCGGCGTGCCTCATCCTGCCCACCGAGTGCTTCGAGGACCGTCAGTCGCGAAGGGCCAAAACCGAGCTCGTCGAGCAGTGCAGCGATAGCCGCCGGCGCGTCGGCGTCGGAGGTGAGCGCCAGGATGCGCGCGCCGGAATGGAGCAGGGGCCGGATCAGATCGATCGAATGGCCGTGCAGCGAGATGGTCTCCACGTCCTGCAATGCCCAGCCGAGACGGGACGCGGCCAGCGACAGAGACGAGGGCGCCGGCAGGACGAGCATTTGATCCGGCTTGACCTTGCGGGCCAGCGTGGCGCCGACACCATGGAAAAACGGGTCGCCGGACGCGAGCACGCAGATTTTTTTGCCCGCGACCGCCAGCACGTCGCGCATTTCGGCATCGAAGGGCGTCGGCCACGGGCGCGCTTCGCCCTTGGCCAGCGACGCGACAAGGCCGAGATGCCGCTTGCCGCCGAAGACGATCTCAGCCTCGGCAATCCGCTGCTTGGCCTCGTCGCCGAGACCCGCTACACCGTCCTCGCCGATGCCGACGATGGTGAGCCATTTTGAGGCTGGCTGGGCGGCGCGCGGACCCTTAGCAGGCATGATGACCCACCATATCCTGATCCTCGGCGGAACGACGGAAGCCCGGCAATTGGCCGGGAAGCTCGCCCGTCGCGACGATTTTTCGGTCACGCTGTCGCTGGCCGGTCGCACTGAAAGCCCGGTCGCGCAAGGCGTGCCGGTGCGTGTCGGCGGCTTTGGCGGCGCAGATGGGCTGGCTGCCTATCTTCGCGAAGAACACGTCGATCTGCTGATCGACGCCACGCATCCATACGCCGTGCGTATTTCGGCCAATGCCGCCGAAGCGGCTGCGCAGGCTGGCGTGCCGGTCCTTGCGCTGCGGCGTCCTGGATGGGAGCCCGTGGCCGGTGATCGCTGGACGCTGGTCGACAGCGTCACTGAGGCGGCGAAGGCGCTTGGCGAGGCGCCGCGCCGCGTTTTCCTGGCGATCGGCCGTCAGGAGGCCGGCGCCTTCGAAGTCGCTCCGCAGCACCGCTACCTGATCCGCAGCGTCGACCCGGTCGAGCCGAAGCTTGGCGTGCCCGATGCGCTTTACCTCCTGGCGCGTGGACCGTTTCCGGAAGCGGACGAAAGGGCGTTGCTCGAAAAATACGGCATTGATGCCGTCGTTTCCAAGAACAGCGGCGGCGAGGCGACCTATGGCAAGATCGCCGCTGCGCGGGCGCTTGGTATCGAAGTGATCATGATCCGCCGACCGCGTTTGCCGGACGTTCCTTCGACCGAGACCGTCGATGCGCTGGCGGCAAAGGTCGATCATCATTTCGACCCCGTTGCAGAACGCGGGGTGTAGACCAGCGCTGGTTTTTCGCCGCGCTTGATGATGCGGGTTTCCGGCGAGCCGATGATGATGCAGGTCGCCATGTCGGCCTTTGACGCGTCGGCATCCGCCAGCAGAGAGATTTCGATTCGCTCGTCGGGCCGGCCGGCGGCGCGGCCGAAGATCACCGGCGTGGTGCCGGGCAGGATCGCCTTCAGGCATTCGAAGGCGCGGCCGAGCTGCCAAGGGCGAGCCTTGCTGATCGGATTGTAGAGCGCGATGACGAAGCCGGCGCCGGCCGCCGCCAGCAGGCGCAGCTCGATCAGCTCCCACGGCTTCAGATTGTCGGAGAGCGAGATGGCGCAGAAATCATGGCCGAGCGGCGCGCCGATGCGGGCGGCGACGGCAAGCATGGCGGTAACGCCCGGGACAACCGAAATGTCGATGGCACGCCATTCTTCAGGGCCGGCTTCGATCGCCTCGCAGACGGCCGCGGCCATGGCGAAAACGCCGGGATCGCCGCCGGAAACGACAGCGACATTGTGGCCTTCTGCGGCCTTGGCCAGCGCTTCGTTGGAGCGGGCGAGTTCCTCGCGGTTGTCGGAGGCGATGCGGGTCTGGTCCGGCCGCAGTTCCAGCCGGTCGAGATAGGGCTTGTAGCCATAGAAGAAGGAAGCCTCGGCGACGGCATTGGCAGCCTGCGGCGTGACCTGGTCGGCATTGCCGGGTCCGAGACCGATGACGGTAAGGCGGCCGCTCACGGCTTGGTCCCTGGGCGAGCCGACCAGCCGGCAACCAGCACGATGGCGAAATAGGGCGCCTTGTCGTCCGGCTTTTTGGCAAGCCGCATCGAGACGCTGCCCGGCATGGTGCCGCGCTCGACATAGACGGCCTTCGCCAGCTTGCCGGTCGCTTCCAGCGCGCGGCGGATTTTTGGCAGGTTGCGGCCGACCTTCATGATGACGGCCGCATCGGTGTCGGCGAGGCGGCGGGTCAGCTCGAACTCGCTCATCGTGCCGGGCAGCACACTCAGCACGTCGTCGCCCTGGACGATCGGCAGGCCGGTGGCGGACCAACAGCCGGACATGGCGGTGATGCCCGGGATGACTTCCGTCGGGAAGCGGTGCGCAAGCCGCACATGCAGATGCATGTAGGAGCCGTAGAAGAGCGGATCGCCCTCCGACAGCACCGCCACCATCCTGCCGGCGCCGAGATGCTCGGCCACCTGTTCGGCCGATTGCTCGTAGAAATCGGCGATCTGCGCGCGATAGTCGTCGTGATCCTTGTCGATCTCCGTCGTCACCGGATAGAGCAGCGGCAGTTCGATCATGTCCGGCCGGAAGCGCGCCTCGACGATGGCACGCGCATTGCTGTTGTTGCCGCGCTTGGCGAAATAGGCGACGACGTCCGCCTCTGCCAACGCGCGCGCCGCCTTCAGTGTCAGAAGCTCCGGATCTCCAGGGCCGGTGCCGACGCCGACCAGACGGCCTTTCACGATCGCGTTCACAGGCCGGGCCTCGCCAGAGAGTTGAGCGCGGCGGCGGTCATGGCGCTGCCGCCCAGCCTGCCGCGCACGATGGCATAAGGCACGCCGTAGGAATTTTCGGCCAGCGCATCCTTGGATTCGGCAGCACCCACGAAGCCCACAGGCATGCCGATGATCGCGGCCGGCCTCGGCGCGCCGTCGCGCAGCTTCTCAAGCAGATAGAAGAGCGCGGTCGGCGCGTTGCCGATGGCGACGACAGAGCCGGCCATGCGCTCGCCCCAGAGGTCGATCGCCGCGGCCGAGCGGGTGTTGCCGATTTGCCTGGCGATGTCGTGCGTGCGCGGGTCGCGCAGCGTGCATATCACATCGTTGCCGGCCGGCAGACGGGCGCGGGTGACGCCATGCGCCACCATCTCGGCATCGCAGAAGATCGGCGCGCCGGCGGCGAGCGCGGTCCGGGCGGCGGCAACGAAATTATTCGAGAAGACGAAATGGGTGGCGGCTTCAACCTGGCCGCAGGCATGGATCATGCGAATCGCGACATCGGCTTCCGCCTCCGAGAAGCGCGACAGATCCGCCTCGGCGCGGATGATGGCGAAAGAGCGCTCGTAGATCGCCGTTCCGTCATGGATATAGTCGTAGGCGGCCATTCACTGGTTCCGTCGATAGAGTTCGGCGATGCCGGCCGCGCCAAGTCTTTTCAGGCAGGCGGCGGCGGTTTCGCCCTGATGTCGTGCGTCGCGGATCGCGGCAAGAATGCCGGCGACCCCGCGCGCGGCGTCATAGCCCGGCCTGTACGCGGCAGGAAGGGCCTTTGCCGTCCCGTCCACGACAAGTCCGGCTCCGTTTTCGTCGCCGACCAGGGTGAGCGCAGCGGTGCCGGGATGCGCGCAGCCCTTGGCGCAGCCGGAGATGTGGAGCGACAGCGAGGCGTCGAGAAGGTCCGCGCTTTCTTTTGCGATCGTTTCGGCGATGGCACGGGTGGCGATGCGGCCGGACGCGCAGGCCGGCGTGCCGGGGCAGGCGGCGATGCGGGTGCGCGGATCGGCGGGGTCGGTGACAAAGCCGAGAGCGGCGGCGGAGGATTGGAGCGTGGAGGGGGCGGAGAGACCGAGGAAGAGCAGGGCTCGCCCTGGGGCGAGGCGGACTTCGGAGGCGCCGAGGTTCGCGGCTTGGGTGGCGAGATCGATGAGGTTTTGCGCCGGCATGCTGCCGTAGGGCAGGGCGATGCCTAGGGCGTGGTCGGCGTTCATTTCGAAAAAGCCAATCGGCAAGCGAGGGCGCTCTACGGCGCCCCCCTCTGTCCTGCCGGACATCTCCCCCACAAGGGGGGAGATTGGCAGCTCCGCCGATGGCGCCCTGCCTGCAACCTTGCTGCTGGGCTCGATCTTGGCGATTGGCGAAACCGGCGGCGACGGCTCAATCTCCCCCCTTGTGGGGGAGATGTCCGGCAGGACAGAGGGGGGCGCGAAGGAATGCCAGCTGGCGAGAGAGGCCAACTGCCGCTCCGACAAATCGCGGGTATGCGCCTCCCGGCCCTTTTCCGAGACCATCCGGAGTGCAGCAACTGTAATGTCACGCCCAGCATCCGCATCGACCGCCGCGAGCGGCTTCGCGCTCCGCCCGTCGCCGGCAATCGACACGCTCCACCAGATGCCCGCCGCAGCCTGCACTGCCTTCAGCCGCACATCGCCCGTCACCGCATCCATCGTCAGCTGTCCGCCGCCGTCGACAACCACCGACACCTTCGGCCCCAGCCTTGTCGTCAGCCCGGCTTCCTCGATCGCCGCGCTGATTCGCTCTGCCAACGGGCGCGGATCGACGATCTCTTCTGGATCGATTCCCGCCAGCGGTCCGGTCTCGACCGGAACGCCACTGCGCACCGCGATGCCGAGCGCATCTACTTCGTCCGCCAGCAGCCGGGCGCTTTCGGCCGTCAAACCGCGGATCTGCAGGCTGCCGCGCGCGGTCACTTCCATGATGCCGTTGCCGTGGCGCAAAGCGGATTCACCGAGTTCGATGAGCGACTTGGGTGCGAGCCCTCCTGCGACCGGGTTGAGCCGCACCAGCAGCCCGTCGCCGGTCTGCATCGGCGCGCTTAGAGCAGGGCAAGCGCCACGGCGCGAAAACGCGTTCATGCCGCCACTCCACCTGCCTGGGCCCCGGCGATCAAGGCCGCGAGATCGTCGTCGATGGAATTGCGCAGCGGGTGCCACAGGCCGCGACGTCGCGCGGAGAGAAGCCGCTCGGCGATGACCTTCGCCGCCGCCGGATTCTCGCGCAGGATGAAGGCGCGAACTTCCGGGTCGCCAACATAGGCGTCATGCACCGCCTCGATCAGCGCGCCCGAAATGGCATGGGTAGTCTCCGCGAAGCCGACCAGACGGTCGACCGTCTCGGCGAATTCGGAGGCGCCGCGCGGGCCGTGGCGCATCTGGCCGGCGATGAAGCGCGGGTTGACGGCGCGGGCGCGGACCACGCGCGATACCGCTTCGCCGATCGAACGCGGCTTCGGCTTTTTCGGGTCGGTCGTGTCTAGCACGATGACGTCGGCATTCCTGCCGAGCGCTGCAAGGGCGGCCGAAAAGCCGCCGATGAAGGCGACGTCGGCCGAGCCTTCGAGGATGTCGCGGCCCGGATCGTCGCCGGTGTGGACGAGAAGATCGGCTTCGGCGATGCGGCCTTCGAAAGCGCCGGGCGCAGAAATCCCCTCGCCGTCGGCGCCGCCATAGGCGTGCGACGTGGCCTCGAGATAGGCGCGGCCGATCTCTTCGCGCGCGCCCCATTCGCCGCGCGACAGCAAGTCCTCGACGCCGGCGCCATAGGTGCCGGGCGAGGTCCCGAAAATGCGCGCGCCGACCTTGCCCTCCGCGCGGGTCGCCGCAGCGAGAGGGTTTTCCGTGTCGTCTTCGTCGCGGCTGGCGACCGCATTGGCGGCGGCGTCGATCAGCGCGATCTGGGTCGGGAACATGTCGCGGAACAGGCCGGAAATGCGCCAGGTGACGTCGACGCGCGGGCGGCCGAGCGTAGCCGGCGGCAGCACCTCGATGCCAGTGACGCGGCCGGTGGCGGCATCCCATTGCGGCCGGCAGCCCATCAGCGCCAGGCCTTGCGCGATCTCCTCGCCGCCGGTGCGCAGGGAGGCGGAGCCCCAAAGGTCGATGACCAGCGAGCGCGGCCAGTCGCCATGGCTCTGCATATAGCTGCGCACCACTTCTTCCGCCGCCGCCTGGCCGAGGTCATAGGCGGTCGGCGTCGGCATGGTGCGCGGATCGGAGGTGAAGAGGTTGCGGCCGGTGGGGAGCACATCGGAGCGACCGCGCGCCGGGGCGCCGGCAGGGCCGGCCTTGATGTGGCGGCCATCGAGCGCGGCAAGCAGGGCTGCTTTTTCAGCCGCCGCGCTTTGCCGGCGCAGCGGGTCGGCTTCGTCTTCCGGTGCGCGGCCATAGACATGCAGCCCGTCCTTGACGGCGAAATCCTTGAGGTCGCAGAGCCAGGCGTCGATGCGGCGCAGCGCTTCGTCCGGAGCGTCTGTGCCGGCAACGCCGGCTTCGGAAGCAAGGCCAGTCTTTTGCGCCGTCTCGACAATCAATTTGGCCAGACGGTCGCGGCGGCGGCGGTCGAGGCCGTCGGCCTGCGCATATTCGTCGACCAACCGCTCGAGTTTCTGTTGCGCCTCGTCCAGGCCGGCGCCGGTCAGCGGCGGCGGCAGATGGCCGAGGGTGACGGCCGAAATGCGGCGCTTGGCCTGCGCCGCCTCGCCCGGATTGGAGACGATGAAGGGATAGATGACGGGCAGCGACCCGGTGACGATCTCGGGGAAGCAGGTTTCGGACAGCGCGACGGTTTTGCCCGGCAACCATTCCAGCGTGCCGTGTGCGCCAACATGGACGATGGCATGCACGCCGAGCGATTTTTGCAGCCAGAGGCCGAAAGCGATCAGCTCGTGGCGCGGGGGCCGCGTCGGGTCGTGATAGTCGGCGCGGCGGTCGGCCGAGCGGCCGCGGTCGGGGGCCAGCGCCACGGTGACGTTGCCGAAGGTCGCGGCGCGGAAGGGGAAGGTTGCCGAGATCGGCGCTTGAACACCCCCCTCTGTCCTGCCGGACATCTCCCCCGCAAGGGGGGAGATCGGCAGTTCCGCCGAAGGCGCCATTCTTGCAACTCCGACAATTGGCGAAAGCGGTGGCGACAGATCAATCTCCCCCCTTGCGGGGGAGATGTCCGGCAGGACAGAGGGGGGTGCCTCGCGCGAACCTATCCCCTTTGCCTTGCCCCATGTCGCCTCAACTGAAGCTCGCGCTTCCCTCGGCAGTTCCGCTGAAAAGGCAACGTAATCCGTCAACGTAAGGCCGTGCCCACCTACCTCCAGCGCATCCAGCAACGCGCGCGGCGATTGCGGAATCCCCTCAACCGCATAGCCCTGTTCCTTCAGGTCATGCAGCATGGCGAGCACGCTTGAAGGCACATCCAGCCCGACGGCATAACCTGTACGTCCGGGCGCGCTCGGATAATCAGGGATCAGGATCGCGAGCTTGCGCTCGGCCCGCTCCGTCCGCTGCAGGCGGATAAACGCCGCGATCCGCTTGGCGACCTGCGCGACGCGGTCCGGCTCGGACCGGTTGGTGAAGGCGCGGAAGGCGAGCGCCGCATCGGTCTCGACCTCGCCCTTGAACGAGATCGCGCCGGCCAGGATGCGGCCGTCGAGCTCGGGCAGCACCACATGCATGGCAAGGTCGGCAGGAGCCAGGCCGCGCTGGTTCTTTTGCCAGACCTCGCGCCTCGTCGTGGCGACGATGACCTGGAAGACGGGCACACCGGCGCGGTCGAAGAGGGTCTCGGCACCGGGTTCCGCGCCGGAGGCGAAGGCGGTGGCGGTGACGATGGCGGAGGGGTTCAGGGAGGTGAGGGCGGTTTCGACGAAGGCCAGGGATGCCGCGTCTTTGAGGCTGGAGACGAAGATCGGCACAGGCGCTAGGCCTTGCGAACACAGGGCGTCAACGAGTGCGTCGATCGGCGCCACGTCGGCGGCAAGCAGCATCGAGCGGTAGAAGAGGATGGGGATGACGGCGAAATTGTCGACGTCGAGTTCCGCCTCTAAAAGATTCGGCTTCTCGACGACACCAACTCCCGGCTGATAATATCCCGCCTTCGGCACGCTGACCGGTTCGGCCACGGCCGCATCCGACCCGGCGAGCCTTGCCAGCCTTTGCACCAGCGCGCTCATATTCGCCGGGCCGCCTTCGCGGAAATAACCGAGCAGGGCGTCCAATTCGGCGCGCGGCAGGGTCGAGGCTTCGATCAGCCGCTGGTCCTCGTCATGGCTTTCGCCGGGCAGCAGCGCCAGCTTCATGCCGCGTTCTCGCGCCAGCGCCGCGAGCTGGTCGCAGCCGTAGCGCCACCAGTCGTAGCCGCCGAGGATGCGCACCAGGACGACCTTGGCGTGGCGGGCGACGCTGTCGATCCACAGGTCCACCGACATCGGGTGGCGAAGGTCGCGCAGCGCCGCAAGCCGCATCGACGGCAGCCGCGCCGCATCCGTCTTCCAGGCCGTGACCAGGCCGGCGAGATCGCTGTCGGTGAAGGACAGCGCCACCACATCCGCAGGCGTCTGCCTGAGGTCGATCGGCTCGGCGAGATCGTCGAGCGATGCGGATGTGGTGGCGAGGATGTGCATCGCGGTCCGGATTGCCTCAGCCGGCGAGGATACGCTCGATCGCCGGGCGGTTCAGCCCCTTGAGGCCGATGACGACGAGCCTCGAGCGGCGATCGTCCTCGGCCGTCCATGCGCGGTCGTAATAGTGGTTGACGCGCGGGCCGACGGCCTGCAGCAGGAGCCGCATCGGCTTGCCGCCGACCTCGACGAAACCTTTGACGCGCAGCACGTTTTCCTGCTCGGCGGCAAGGGCGACGCGCTTGGCCAGTTCGTCGGGATTGGCGATCGAGGGGATATCGATGACGAAGGAATCGAAATCGTCGTGCTCGTGGTCGAGCTCGTCGTCGTGATGGGTCTTGCGGTTCTCGATGTCGTCCTCCACCGCAAGGCCAAGGCCGAGCAGCACGGCCGAATCGACCTTGCCCTGTGCTGTCGGCACGACCTTGACCGCGCGCGCGACATGCTCGCCGATGACGGCGTTGGCGCGGGCGGAGCCTGCCGCATCCATCAGGTCGCTTTTCGACAGGATGATCAGGTCGGCGCAGGCGATCTGGTCCTCGAACACCTCTTCGACCGGATCGTCATGGTCGAGGGAATCGTCCGCCGCACGCTGCGCCTGCAGGGCATCTACATCGGAAGCGACGCGGCCGTCGGCGAGCGCCGGGCCGTCGACCACGGCGATGACGCCATCGACCGTGACGCGGCTCTTCACGCTCGGCCACTGGAACGCCTGCACCAGCGGCTTCGGCAGAGCGAGGCCCGAGGTTTCGATCAGGATGTGATCGACCTTGGGGTTGAGCGACAGGATCTGGTCGAGCGCCGGCACGAAATCGTCGGCGACGGTGCAGCAGATGCAGCCATTGGCGAGCTCTACGATGTTTTCCTCCGGGCAGGTGTCGACGCCGCAGCCCTTCAGGATCTCGCCATCGATGCCGACATCGCCGAACTCGTTGACGATGATCGCCAGTCGCTTGCCCTTGGCGTTTTCGAGCAGGTTGCGGATCAGCGTCGTCTTGCCGGCGCCGAGGAAGCCGGTGACGACGGTGCAGGGCACGCGGGAAACGGATGCGTTCATGGTCAGTCCTTCAGCATGTCGAGAGGAGGGATGCGGGCAACCAGGCCGCGCTTGAGGGAATCGGGCCGGCCGCGCCAGGGGATGAGACCATCGGTCGAGGTGGCGAAGAGCTTTGCGCCGGCGACGAGATCGGCGCCGCTGGTCGTGTTCAGATCGCCGAAGACGTAGCTCCAGCAGCCGTCGCGCAGCAGCGCGGCGCTTAGCCGGCGCTTGCAGTTGCCGAGGCATTCGACGGTACGGATGTCGATCTTTTCGCCGCAAGCAGCCCGACACGTGTCTTCGGCAAGCAGCGCGCCGGCGCGCGGATGCGCATCCGACCCGGTCTCGTCGCGGCAGGATGAGCAGACGATGACGGTGACGCCAGCCAAAGCATCGGGCTCGGACGGAATGTCCGCACTGTTTGCCGGGAAACTGCCGTTGCGATCCAAAACCATGCTCCTTGCCCGGAAAACCCGCCGGGCATTCGGATACTTAAAGTCTCAGACGGCAGGTCTCCTGGCTCGCGGGTCGTCACCCTGAATGCCGCCTTCCCGGGAACATCCCAGTGGTTTTCGGCAGAGGCTCGTCGCTTACAGTTGCGGGGACAGCCGCGGATTTGGGTGTTGGCCCGCACCGCATTCCCTCTTGGCTCCTCCCTTTGCCGGGAGAAGACCGTCTGGGTCAGGATTTAGGCTTACGGCTAGGTCCCTGTCAACGCGCAGCTACGACACCGCGATGTCGGCCAGCGCCGGTCCGAGGTCGCCGGCCGGCGTCACTTCGATCGCCTCCAGGCCGAGCCAGGCCTGCATCTGCTTCAACTCGTCGAAGAGCTGGGCGGCCGTTTCGGGTGGGGCGCCGGCCTCGGCGTAGGCGGCGTGGACGCGCAAGATGCTGGCCGGGCGGTCAGCTTTCAGATCGACGCGGGCGACGATCCGATCGCCGAGCAGGAAGGGCAGCACGTAGTAGCCATATTGGCGTTTCTCGGCCGGCGTGTAGATCTCGATGCGGTAGCGGAAATCGAAGAGTTTCTCCGTCCTGGTGCGTTCGAAGACGACGGGATCGAAGGGGGCGAGCAGGGCGCGCGCTTCTATCCGGCGCGGGAAACGGGCGTCCTTGTGGAGATAGGCGGTCTTGTCCCAACCTTCGACCTTCACCGGCAGCAATTCGCCGGCTTCGACCAGGTCCTCGATACGATCCTTCGTGTCGCCCGGCGCGAGACGAAAATAGTCGCGAAGGTCGCCATAGGTGGCGATGCCATGGGCGCGGGCGGAAATGCGCAGCAATTCGCGATGCGCGTCCTCGACCGAGGGTACGGGCAGGTCGAGGACCGCCTGCGGCAAAACGCGCTCGGGCAGGTCGTAATAGCGTTCGAAGCCGCGGCGGTAGGCGGTGGTGATGCGCCCGGCCCAGAACAGCCATTCGAAAGCGTGCTTGGCCTCGCTCCAGCCCCACCAGCCGCCATTGCCCTTGTGGCCTTCGATGTCGGACGCGGCGATCGGACCGCGATCGGCGACCTCTCTATATATCTCGTCGATCATTTCCTTGCGTTCACGGCCCCATTTCGCCAGGCCGAGATACATCTCGTCGCCCTGCTCGGCGCGCTGCATGCGCCAGCGCATCAAAGGATAGGTCTCGACGGGCAGGAACGATGCCTCATGCGCCCAGTATTCGAAAACGGCGCGCTTGCGGGTGACCGCGGCATTGTCGAGCAGCGTAAGCGGGTAGGGGCCGAGGCGCGAATAGAGCGGCATGTAATGCGCGCGCACCACCGCGCTCACGGAATCGATCTGCAGAAGGCCGGTTCGCGAAAGTACCCGCGCAAGGTGGCGGCGATCCGGAACACCACTGGGCCTAGGGTCGTTGAACCCTTGCGCGCCGAGCGCGACGCGCCTCGCCATGGCCAGCGAAATCTTGTCCTTCATCAGGTGTCCTTGCCCCGATCGTCCGTTGGATTTTTAGCCGGTGATTCCTGTCATGCTAGCAGGCAAATGGCGGTAGATATGTCAGGAGAGAAAACTGGAGTAAAAACTGAAGGAAATCAAACAGGAGCGGATCGGACCAGTTTCTTCCGATAAGGCGTCCAGAGCCGCGATTTGAACAACGTTTGACTTGCGTCACCGAAACCGCTGCGCTAACCCTCGCCGCGTTGCAGCATGGGCCCCTTAAAACGGTTCAGCGGTTAATCTGTCACGCTTCCGCATTAGAGTTCGTTGCTGTAATCAAAATGAACTGCCCCCGCCGAAGGAAAGTCGCCGCATGAGCGCACTCCTAAGTTCGTACCTGCCTATCGTGCTGTTCATCGCCGTGGCGATGATCGTCGGTCTGGCGCTCATCATCGCTCCGTTCCTTGTGGCCTACCGCAATCCCGACCCGGAAAAGCTTTCCGCCTATGAATGCGGGTTCAACTCGTTCGACGACGCCCGCATGAAGTTCGACATCCGCTTCTACCTGGTGTCGATCCTGTTCATCATCTTCGATCTCGAGGTCGCCTTCCTGTTCCCGTGGGCGGTGTCCTTCTCGAAGCTTGGCATGCTCGGCTTCTGGTCGATGATGGTGTTCCTGGCGGTGTTGACCATCGGCTTTGCCTATGAATGGAAAAAAGGAGCGCTGGAATGGGATTGAACGACAGTTCAGGCGCCCTCGTCGCGCCGAAGCCCAAGGGCATCATCGACCCCAACACCGGCAGGCCGGTGGGGGAGGACGATCCCTTCTTCCTCGAAATCAACAATGAGCTGGCCGACAAGGGTTTTCTCGTCACCTCGACCGAGGCGCTGATCACCTGGGCGCGCAGCGGCTCGCTGATGTTCATGACCTTCGGCCTCGCCTGCTGCGCGGTCGAGATGATCCACACCTCGATGCCGCGCTATGACTCGGAGCGTTTCGGCGTCGCCCCGCGCGCGTCGCCGCGCCAGTCCGACATTATGATCGTCGCCGGCACGCTGACCAACAAGATGGCGCCGGCGCTGCGCAAGGTCTACGACCAGATGCCGGAGCCGCGCTACGTCATCTCGATGGGCTCCTGCGCCAATGGCGGCGGCTACTACCACTATTCCTATTCGGTGGTGCGCGGCTGCGACCGCGTCGTGCCGGTCGACATTTATGTGCCCGGCTGCCCGCCGAGCGCGGAGGCGCTGCTCTACGGCATTCTCCTTCTGCAGAAGAAGATCCGCCGCACCGGCACGATCGAACGGTGAGCCGATGACCCTGGCGTTGAACGAACTCTCCACCTATCTCGGCGAGAAGCTCTCCGGCCGCATTGGCGAAGCCGTGCTTGCCTATGGTGAGCTGACGGTTTCGGTTGAACCGGGCAACCTGATCGAGGTCGCGACCTTCCTGCGCGACGATCCGCGCTGCCAGTTCATCTCGATCATCGATGTCTGCGGAGCGGACTACCCGTCGCGCGCCAGGCGCTTCGATGTCGTCTATCACCTCCTGTCGCCGAAGCAGAATGTGCGCATCCGGCTCAAGGTCCAGGCCGACGAGGAGACGCTGGTGCCGTCGCTGACCGGCGTCTATCCGGGTGCCGACTGGTTCGAGCGCGAGACCTACGACCTTTACGGTGTGCTGTTCTCGGGCCATCCGGACCTGCGCCGCATTCTCACCGACTATGGTTTCGAGGGGCATCCGCTGCGCAAGGATTTCCCGCTGACCGGTTTCGTCGAGGTTCGCTACGACGACGAGGCCAAGCGGGTCATCTACGAGCCGGTGGAATTGAAGCAGGAATTCAGAAATTTCGACTTCTTGAGCCCGTGGGAAGGAACGGATTACGTGCTTCCCGGGGATGAGAAGGCGAAACAGTAGGGCGACCCATGGCTGAAACCTCCGTCCGCAACTTCAACATCAACTTCGGCCCGCAGCATCCTGCGGCGCATGGCGTTTTGCGCCTGGTGCTGGAGCTGGACGGCGAGGTGGTCGACCGCGTCGATCCGCATATCGGTCTGCTGCATCGCGGCACCGAGAAGCTGATCGAGGCCAAGACCTATCTGCAGGCCGTGCCTTATCTCGACCGGCTCGATTATTGCGCGCCGATGAACCAGGAGCATGCATTTGCGCTCGCGGCCGAGCGCCTGCTCGGCATCGAGGTGCCGAAGCGCGGTCAGCTGATCCGCGTGCTCTATTCCGAGATGGGCCGCATCATGTCGCACATCTTGAATGTGACGACGCAGGCCATGGACGTCGGCGCGCTGACGCCGCCGCTGTGGGGCTTCGTCGAGCGCGAAAAGCTGATGGTGTTCTATGAGCGCGCTAGCGGTTCGCGCATGCATGCGGCCTATTTCCGGCCGGGCGGCGTGCACCAGGACCTGCCGCAGAAGCTCGTCGAGGACATCGGCAAGTGGATCGACCCGTTCCTGAAGTCGATCGACGATCTCGACGCGCTCTTGACCGGTAACCGCATCTTCAAGCAGCGCAATGTCGATATCGGCACGGTGTCGCTGGCCGACGCCTGGGCGTGGGGCTTTTCTGGCGTGATGGTGCGCGGCTCGGGCGCCGCCTGGGACCTGCGCAAATCGCAGCCCTATGAATGCTATTCCGAGATGGATTTCGACATCCCGATCGGCAAGAACGGCGACTGCTACGACCGTTACCTTGTGCGCATGGAAGAGATGCGCCAGTCGGCGAAGATCATGCGCCAGTGCGTCGATCTGCTGCTCGGCAAGGAAAGCGCCGGCCCCGTGTCGAACCTCGACGGCAAGGTCGTGCCGCCGAAGCGCGCCGCGATGAAGCGCTCGATGGAAGCGCTAATCCATCACTTCAAGCTCTATACCGAGGGCTACCGCGTGCCGGCCGGCGAGGTCTATGCGGCCGTCGAGGCACCGAAGGGCGAATTTGGCGTCTACCTGGTCTCCGACGGCACCAACAAGCCCTATCGCTGCAAGCTGCGCGCGCCCGGTTTCGCGCATCTGCAAGCCATGGATTTCCTGTGCCGCGGCCACATGCTGGCCGACGTCACCGCCGTGCTTGGCTCCCTCGACATCGTGTTTGGTGAGGTCGATCGCTAAATGTCAGTCCGCCGTCTTGCAGAAGCCAGCCTCCAGCCTGCCACCTTCGCCTTCAACGAGGCGAACGCGGCGGCCGCCCAGCAGTGGATCGCCAAATACCCGAAGGGGCGCGAGCAGTCGGCGATCATCCCGTTGCTGATGATCGCGCAGGAGCAGGAAGGCTGGGTCACCAAGGCGGCGATCGAGACGATCTCCGACATGCTCGGCATGCCGCGCATCCGTGGCCTCGAAGTCGCGACCTTCTACACGCAGTACCAGCTCAATCCGGTCGGCACGCGCGCGCATATCCAGGTCTGCGGCACCACGCCCTGCATGCTGCGCGGCTCGGAAGCGCTGATGGATGTGTGCCGTTCGAAAATCCATCACGACCAGTTCCATACCAACGACAAGGGCACGCTGTCGTGGGAGGAGGTCGAATGCCTCGGCGCCTGCGTCAACGCACCGATGGTCATGATCTTCAAGGACACTTTCGAGGACCTGACGCCTGAGCGGCTGGCTGAGATCATCGATCTCTACGACGCCGGCAAGGGCGCCGAGGTGAAGCCTGGTCCGCAGAACGGCCGCCACGGGTCCGAGCCGGCGACCGGGCTGACGACGCTGACCAGCGAAAAGGCGATCCTGAAGTCGACGCGCGACAAGGAAGCCAGGGCGGCGGCGAAAGCCGCCAAGGAAGCTCTCGCATCGGCGCCGCCTGCAGCTTCCGCTGCAGCCCCGGCACCCGCTGCGCCGGCAAGCTCGGCGCCAGCTCCGGCCGCCTCTGGCCCGGTTGGACCGTCAAAATCCAGCAAGCCGAAGACCCATGCGGCTGAAACCAGCCCGGCGCTCAACACGCCGTCGCCGGTCAAGGTCGCCCCGGCCACTGAGAACGGCGCCAGCGTCAGGGCGCCGCGCCACTCGGCCGCCAACGCCAACCAGGCCGCTCCGGAAGTCGAGGCGGTTTCAAAGCCGCGCAGCGGGCCGAAGACCAAGGCCGAGCCGGCCACCGCTTTCAAGGCGCCGGAAACCAAGCAGCCTGTCGCCAAGACGACGAAGCCTTCGCTCGACGACAAGAACCGGCCGAACGGCATCGAGCGCCCGGCAACGGTCGACGATCTCAAGCTGATCTCGGGCGTCGGCCCGAAGATCGAAGGCACCCTGCATTCGCTGGGCATCTACACCTTCGCGCAGGTCGCCGCCTGGAAGAAGGCCGAGCGCGAATGGGTCGACGGCTATCTCAATTTCCGCGGCCGCATCGAGCGCGACGACTGGGTGAAGCAGGCCAAGGCGCTCGCCAAGGGCGGCGTCGCCGAATACATCCGCGTCTTCGGCAAGAAGCCGGTCTGAGGGACGACAAATGCTTCAGGACAAAGACCGCATCTTCACCAACATCTACGGCCTGTTCGACAAGTCGCTGGCCGGCGCGCAGTCGCGCGGCATCTGGGACGATACGCCAGGCCTCGTCGCCAAAGGCCGCGACTGGATCATCAACGAGATGAAGGCGTCGGGCCTGCGCGGGCGCGGCGGCGCCGGCTTCCCGACCGGATTGAAATGGTCGTTCATGCCCAAGCAGAGCGACGGACGGCCGAGCTATCTCGTCATCAATGCCGACGAATCCGAGCCGGGCACCTGCAAGGACCGCGATATCCTGCGCAACGATCCGCACACGCTGGTCGAAGGCGCGCTGGTCGCCGGCTTCGCGATGGGCGCGATCGCCGCCTACATCTATGTGCGCGGCGAGTTCATCCGCGAGCGTGAGGCGCTGCAGCGCGCCATCGACGAGGCTTACGCGGCCAAGCTGATCGGCAAGAACAACACATCCGGCTACGACTTCGACATCTACATGCATCATGGCGCCGGCGCCTATATCTGCGGCGAGGAGACGGCGCTGCTCGAAAGCCTGGAAGGCAAGAAGGGCCAGCCGCGGCTGAAGCCGCCATTCCCGGCCAATGTCGGCCTCTATGGCTGCCCGACCACCGTCAACAACGTCGAATCGATCGCGGTGGCGCCGACCATTCTGCGCCGGGGCGCCGCCTGGTTCTCGTCCTTCGGTCGCCCGAACAATGCCGGCACCAAGCTGTTCTGCGTGTCCGGCCACGTCAACAATCCGTGCACTTTCGAAGAAGCGATGTCGATCCCGTTCCGCGAGCTGATCGAGACGCATTGCGGCGGCATCCGCGGCGGCTGGGACAATCTGCTCGCGGTCATTCCGGGCGGCGCTTCAGTGCCGCTGGTGCCGGCCGAGCAGATCATCGATGCGCCGATGGATTTCGACGCGCTGCGCGACCTGAAATCCGGGCTCGGCACGGCGGCCGTCATCGTCATGGACAAGTCGACGGATATCGTGAAGGCGATCGCCAGGCTGTCCTACTTCTACAAGCATGAGAGCTGCGGCCAGTGCACGCCGTGCCGCGAAGGCACCGGCTGGATGTGGCGGGTGATGGAGCGGCTGGTGCGCGGCGAGGCGCAGAAGCGCGAGATCGACATGCTGCTCGACGTCACCAAGCAGGTCGAGGGCCACACGATTTGCGCGCTGGGCGACGCGGCTGCCTGGCCGATCCAGGGCCTGATGCGGCATTTTCGCGGCGAGGTGGAACGCCGCATCGACGAGTTTTCGCGCAACGCGCACCGGGTCGAGCCGGTGATGGTGGCGGCGGAATAAGACTACGAAATACGGGCTTGGCCCGAAGACTGAAAAACTGGGGCGGGCATACGAAGAAACGACCAGGAGATCTCTATGGCGCCGTATTCGATACCCTATCCGTTCGTGCCTGATTTGGACCAACTCGAGAAGATGAACCAGGACCTGACCAAGATGATGCCGAAGGAGATGGCCAGCGCCGTCAACCTTCTGGCGCATCCAGTCGCGGGTGCCGCCGCGATGTCGGCGCTCAGCATCGGTCTGGCCAACCACGCCGTCGGCATGTGGATGGGCGCGTTCACCGGCGCGCTGGAGGCTTCGCAGCGCATGTTCCAGCCTTTCCTCGACGATCTCGAGGCGCAGCACGAAGCGGCCGCCAACGCCTCCAAGGCGCGCAAGGCGACCGAGACGTTGATCGCCAGGGCTCAGACCTTCGCCCAGGATGTGACCGATATAGCGGCGAACGCGACCGAGAAGGCGCTCGACGCGACCGGGGCCGATATTGTCGCCCAACCGGCCGCAACGGGGCTGATGCCCGAGGATTTCAGGCAGCCTAAGGCCGTCGATAAGCCGGCGAAGCCGTCGGACCTGAAGGCGATTTCGGGTATCGGACCGAAGCTGGAAAAGGTGCTCAACGGTCTCGGCATCTGGACCTATGGCCAGATCGCCGCCTGGACGTCGGAAGAGATCGCCTGGGTGGAAGATTACCTGTCGCTCGCCGGCCGCATCGGCCGCGACAACTGGACTGCCCAGGCCGCGGCGCTCGCCGCGAAGAAGTGAATTGAAATGCCGGGCGCGGCTTCGTTCGCGCCCGGAAGGATAGATTGCGGGACATCCGCAGAGGTTTGAGGCGAATGGCAAAGCTAAAGGTCGACGGGAAAGAGATCACGGTACCCGACCATTACACGCTGCTGCAGGCGGCCGAGGACGCCGGCGCGGAAGTGCCGCGCTTCTGCTTCCACGAGCGGCTGTCGATCGCCGGCAATTGCCGCATGTGCCTTATCGAGGTGAAGGGCGGTCCGCCCAAGCCGCAGGCCTCCTGTGCCATGGGCGTGCGCGACCTGCGTCCCGGCCCGAACGGCGAGCCGCCGGAAATCTTCACCAACACGCCGATGGTCAAGAAGGCCCGCGAAGGCGTGATGGAATTCCTGTTGATCAATCATCCGCTCGATTGCCCGATCTGCGACCAGGGCGGCGAATGCGACCTGCAGGACCAGGCGATGGCCTTCGGCGTCGATTCCTCGCGCTATCATGAGAACAAGCGCGCGGTCGAGGACAAGTATATAGGCCCGCTGGTCAAGACGGTGATGAACCGCTGCATCCATTGCACGCGCTGCGTCCGCTTCACCACCGAGGTCGCTGGCATTTCCGAGCTCGGCCTGATCGGCCGCGGCGAGGATGCCGAGATCACCACCTACCTCGAACAGGCGATGACGTCGGAGCTGCAGGGCAACGTCATCGATCTGTGCCCGGTCGGCGCACTGACCTCGAAGCCGTTCGCCTTCCAGGCGCGGCCGTGGGAACTGACCAAGACGGAATCGATCGACGTCATGGACGCAGTCGGCTCGGCGATCCGCGTCGACAGCCGCGGTCGCGAGGTGATGCGCATCCTGCCGCGCGTCAACGAGGCGGTGAACGAGGAGTGGATCTCCGACAAGACCCGCTTCATCTGGGACGGCCTGCGCACGCAGCGCCTAGACCGCCCTTACGTGCGCAAGAATGGCAGGCTCGTTTCGGCAAGCTGGGGGGAAGCCTTCGCCGCGATCAAGGACGAGGTTGCAAAGACCGCGCCCGAGCGGATCGGCGCCATCGCCGGCGATCTCGCCGCGGTCGAGGAAATCTACGCGCTGAAGCTGCTGATGGCCGCGCTCGGCTCGAAGAACATCGACTGCCGCCAGGATGGCGCAGCGCTCGATCCGTCGCTCGGCCGCGCCAGCTATATCTTCAACCCGACCATCGAAGGCATCGAGCAGGCCGATACGGTGCTGATCATCGGCGCCAATCCGCGCTTCGAGGCCTCGGTGCTCAACGCTCGCATCCGCAAGCGCTGGCGCGTCGGCAATCTGCCGGTCGGCGTCATCGGCGAGATCGGCGACACACGCTACGACTATGAGCTGATCGGCGCCGGCCCGGAATCGCTCAAGGACCTTGCCGACGGCAACGGCAGGTTCTTCGAGGTGCTGAGCAAGGCCACGCATCCGCTGATCATCGTGGGCCAGGGCGCGCTGGCGCGCACCGACGGCGCAGCGGTGCTCGGCCAGGCAGCCAGGCTCGCGGCCGCCGTCAACGCGGTCACGGCCGAGTGGAACGGCTTTGCGGTGCTGCACAACGCAGCGGCAAGAGTCGGCGGCCTCGATGTCGGCTTCGTGCCGGGCGAGGGCGGCAAGAACGTCGCCGGCATACTGGGCGAGACCGATGTGCTCTTCCTGCTCGGCGCCGACGAGATCGACATGGCCAAGACCGGCGGCGCATTCGTCGTCTATATCGGCACGCATGGCGATGCCGGCGCGCACCGCGCCAATGTCATCCTGCCGGCCGCGGCCTACACCGAGAAGTCGGGCACCTATGTCAACACGGAAGGCCGCGTGCAGCAGACCAACCGCGCCGGCTTCGCCCCTGGCGAGGCGCGCGAGGACTGGGCGATCCTGCGGGCGCTCTCCGACGTGCTCGGCAAGAAGCTGCCCTTCGATTCGCTAGCGCAGCTGCGTGCCAAGCTCTATGGCGAATTCCCGCATCTCGCTCGCATCGATCAGGTGCAGGCGGGCAGCGGCGACGACATCGCCAAGGTGGCGAAGCTTGGCGGCCGGCTTAACAAGGGAACCTTCACCTCGCCGGTGAAGGACTTTTATCTGACCAACCCGATCGCGCGGGCGTCGGCCGTGATGGCCGAATGCTCGGCGCTGGCCAAGAGCGGCTTCAAGCAGGCGGCGGAATAAGCATGGACACCTTCTTTTCCTTCTATGTGCTGCCGACGCTGCTGATCCTGTTGAAGTCGGTCGTGCTGATCGTCGTGCTTCTGATCGGCGTCGCCTATCTGCTTTATGCCGACCGCAAGATCTGGGCGGCGGTGCAATTGCGGCGCGGGCCGAACGTCGTCGGTCCGTGGGGAACGCTGCAGGCCTTTGCCGACCTTCTGAAATTCGTCTTCAAAGAGCCGGTGATCCCGTCGGGCGCCAACAAGGGCGTGTTCCTTCTGGCGCCGCTGGTCTCGGCGGTGCTGGCGATTTCGGCCTGGGCGGTCATTCCGGTCAATGAGGGCTGGGCGATCGCCAACATCAATGTCGGCATCCTTTATGTTTTCGCCATCTCCTCGCTCGAGGTCTATGGCGTGATCATGGGCGGCTGGGCATCAAACTCGAAGTACCCGTTCCTCGGCGCGCTGCGCTCGGCCGCGCAGATGGTGTCCTACGAAGTCTCGATCGGCTTCGTCATCGTCACCGTGCTGCTCACCGTCGGCTCGCTCAACCTCTCCGACATCGTCATGTCGCAGCAGGACGGTCTCGGCACGCGGCTCGGCCTGCCCAACACCTTCCTCGACTGGCACTGGCTGTCGCTGTTGCCGATGTTCGTGGTGTTCTTCATTTCCGCGCTTGCCGAGACGAACCGCCCGCCCTTCGACCTGGTGGAAGCGGAATCGGAACTCGTCGCCGGCCACATGGTCGAATATTCGTCGACGCCGTTCCTGCTGTTCTTCCTCGGCGAGTATGTCGCCGTCGTGCTGATGTGCGCGCTGGCGACCATCCTGTTCCTCGGCGGCTGGCTGCCGCCGTTCAACTTCGCGCCCTTCACCTGGATACCTGGGGTGATCTGGTTCGTGCTGAAGATCTGCCTGATGTTCTTCATGTTCTCGATGGTGAAGGCTTTTGTGCCGCGCTACCGCTACGACCAGCTGATGCGGCTGGGCTGGAAGGTGTTCCTGCCGATTTCGCTGTTCATGGTCGTGGCCACCGCGGCCTTCCTCAAGATCACGGGGTTTGCGTGATGTCCGCTCTGGCCCAGGCCGCAAAATCGCTGCTGCTGAAGGATTTCGTCAGCGCCTTCTTCCTGTCGATGCGCCAATTCTTCGCGCCGAAGGAAACGATCAACTATCCGCATGAGAAGGGGCCGATCAGCCCACGCTTCCGCGGCGAGCATGCGCTGCGCCGCTATCCGAACGGCGAGGAACGCTGCATCGCCTGCAAGCTTTGCGAGGCGATCTGTCCGGCGCAGGCCATCACCATCGAGGCCGGCCCGCGCCGCAATGACGGCACGCGCCGCACCGTGCGCTACGACATCGACATGGTGAAGTGCATCTATTGCGGCTTCTGCCAGGAAGCCTGCCCGGTCGACGCCATCGTCGAAGGGCCCAATTTCGAATTCGCGACCGAGACGCGCGAGGAGCTCTACTACAACAAGGAAAAGCTGCTCGCGAACGGCGATCGCTGGGAGCGGGAGCTGGCGCGCAACATCGCGCTGGATGCGCCGTATAGGTGATTAGCGTGCTTCTCCCCGTTTACGGGGAGAAGACGCCGGCAGGCAGATGAGGGGCCGCGCCAGCTTCTGGAAACTTGGCGTACCCCTCATCCGGCCCTTCGGGCCACCTTCTCCCTGTAAACGGGGAGAAAGAACAAGAAAGTGGACGGCGCAACGTCGTCCGTCTAAGGAACACGCGGTTTCGAACCGGAGGCGGGTCGGAGTCGGAATTTGGAACCCGGGGGAACCCATGCTGAGTGGACTAGAGGCGGCCTTTTTCTACCTCTTCGCCTTTATCGCCGTGGCGTCGGCCTTCATGGTCATTTCGTCGCGCAACCCCGTGCATTCGGTGCTCTTCCTGATCCTCACCTTCTTCAACGCCGCGGGTCTGTTCATGCTGACCGGCGCCGAGTTCCTGGCGATGATCCTGCTGGTCGTCTATGTCGGCGCGGTTATGGTGCTGTTCCTGTTCGTCGTCATGATGCTCGACGTCGACTTCGCCGAGATGAAAGAGGGCGCGCTGCAATACGCGCCGATCGGCGCGCTGGTCGGGCTGATCCTGGCGGCGGAGCTGATCGTCGTGCTCGGCGGCTACACATTTGCGCCGCAGCTCGCCTCGACGGTCGCCAAGGCGACGCCGGATCTCGCCACGCGCTCCAACACGGCGGCGCTCGGCGACATCCTCTACACGGACTACCTCTATTATTTCCAGATTTCCGGCCTTGTGCTGCTGGTCGCCATGATCGGCGCCATCGTCTTGACGCTGCGCCATAAGGAAGGCGTCAAGCGGCAGTCGATCGCCGCGCAGGTCGCCCGCACGCCGGCGACGGGCATAGAAATCCGCAAGGTCAAATCGGGCGAGGGCATCTGAGATGGTCGTCGGCATTGCACACTACCTGACGGTATCGGCGATCCTGTTCACGCTCGGCGTGTTCGGCATCTTCCTGAACCGCCGCAACATCATCGTCATCCTGATGTCGATCGAGCTCATCCTGCTTGCGGTCAACATCAACTTCGTCGCTTTCTCGGCGGCGCTGCATGACCTTGTCGGACAGGTCTTTGCCCTGTTCGTGCTGACGGTCGCAGCCGCTGAAGCCGCGATCGGACTTGCCATTCTTGTCGTCTTCTTCCGCAACCGCGGCTCGATCGCGGTCGAAGACGTGAGCGCGATGAAGGGTTGACGGGAACCATCATGTATCAGGCTATCGTCTTCCTTCCGCTGCTCGGCTTCCTGATTGTCGGCCTGTTCGGCAATTCGCTCGGCGCCAAGGCTTCCGAATACATCACCTCCGGCTTCCTGGTGATCGCGGCGGTGCTGTCGTGGGTTGCCTTCTTCACCGTCGGCTTCGGCCATGGCGAAGTGTTCACCGTGCCGGTGCTGCGCTGGATCCAGTCGGGCGGCATCGACGCCTCCTGGGCGCTCAGGATCGACACGCTGACGGTGGTTATGCTGGTCGTCGTCAACACCGTGTCGGCGCTGGTCCATATCTACTCGATCGGCTACATGCACTACGATCCGAACCGGCCGCGTTTCTTCGCCTATCTGTCGCTGTTCACCTTCGCGATGCTGATGCTGGTGACGGCCGACAACCTCATCCAGATGTTCTTCGGCTGGGAGGGCGTCGGTCTCGCCTCGTATCTGCTGATCGGCTTCTGGTACAAGAAGCCGTCGGCCAATGCCGCCGCCATCAAGGCTTTCGTCGTCAACCGCGTCGGCGACTTCGGCTTCGCGCTCGGCATCTTCGGCGTGTTCGTGCTGTTCGGCTCGGTCAATCTGAGTACCGTGTTCGCCAATGCCGCATCCTTCCTGCCGGCCGAAGGCGCGCCGGCGGGTGCTGCCATGCTCACTTTCCTCGGCCAAGCGCTCGACAAACAGACGGCGCTGACGGTGGTCTGCCTGCTGCTCTTCATGGGCGCCATGGGCAAGTCGGCGCAGGTGCCGCTGCACACTTGGCTGCCGGACGCGATGGAAGGCCCGACGCCGGTCTCCGCGCTCATCCACGCGGCGACCATGGTGACCGCCGGCGTGTTCATGCTGGCGAGGCTTTCGCCGCTGTTCGAGCTGTCGCATTCGGCGCTGACCGTCGTCACTTTCATCGGCGCATTCACCGCCTTCTTCGCGGCGACCGTCGGCCTCGTCCAGAACGACATCAAGCGCGTCATCGCCTATTCGACCTGCTCGCAGCTCGGCTACATGTTCGTGGCGCTAGGCGTCGGCGCTTATGGCGCGGCGATCTTCCACCTTTTCACGCACGCCTTCTTCAAGGCGCTGCTGTTCCTCGGCTCCGGCTCGGTCATCCATGCCGTATCCGACGAGCAGGACATGCGCAAGATGGGCGGCCTGCGCAGGCTCATCCCGGCGACCTACTGGATGATGATCGTCGGCACGCTGGCGCTGACCGGCGTCGGCATTCCGGCAACGGTGATCGGCACCGCCGGCTTCTTCTCCAAGGACGCCATCATCGCGACCTCCTTCGCCAGCCACAATGCGGTCGCCGGCTTCGCCTTTATCCTGCTGGTGGTCGCCGCCTGCTTCACCAGCTTCTATTCCTGGCGGCTGATCTTCATGACCTTCCACGGCGAGCCGCGCGCCAGCCACGAGGTCATGCACCATGTCCACGAATCGCCGCCGGTGATGCTGGTGCCGCTCTATGTGCTGGCCGCCGGCGCGCTGTTTGCCGGTATCATCTTCCACGGCGCCTTCATCGGCGAGGGTTACGCCGAATTCTGGAAGGCTTCGCTGTTCACGCTGCCGGAAAACCACATCCTGCATGAGATCCACGAATTGCCGCTCTGGGTAGAGCTCGCCCCGTTCGTCGCCATGCTGATCGGCCTCGCGGTGGCCTGGAAATTCTATATCCGCTCGCCGGAACTTCCCCGAAGCGTCGCCGCCAATCATCGCCTGCTTTATGCGTTCCTGCTCAACAAGTGGTATTTCGACGAGCTCTACGACTTCCTGTTCGTGCGGCCGGCGAAGCGCCTCGGCAGGTTCCTGTGGAAGACCGGAGACGGCGCCGTCATCGACGGCCTCGGCCCCGACGGCATCTCGGCGCGCGTCGTCGACGTCACCAACAGGGTCGTCAAGCTGCAGACCGGCTATCTCTATCACTATGCCTTCGCCATGCTGATCGGCGTGGCCGCTCTCGTCACCTGGATGATGCTCTGATGACCGACTGGCCAATCCTCTCGCTGGTCACCTTCCTGCCGCTGGTTGGTGTTCTGCTCATCCTATTCATCAGCGACGACAGCGAAAACGCGCGCCGCAACATCCGCGCCATCGCCTTCATCACGACGGCGTTCACCTTCGTGATCTCGCTGTTCATCTGGACGGGCTTCGACAATTCGCAGGCCGGCTTCCAGTTCGTCGAGAAGCACGCCTGGCTGGATTCGGGCATTTCCTACCACATGGGCGTCGACGGCATCTCGATGCTGTTCGTCATCCTGACCACCTTCCTGATGCCGCTTTGCATACTGGCCTCCTGGGATGCGATCGAGAAGCGGGTCAAGGCCTATATGATCGCCTTCCTGATCCTCGAGACGCTGATGATCGGCGTGTTCTGCGCGCTCGACATCGTGCTGTTCTACGTCTTCTTCGAGGCTGGCCTGATTCCGATGTTCATCATCATCGGCGTCTGGGGCGGCAAGCGGCGCGTCTATGCCTCGTTCAAGTTCTTCCTCTACACGCTCGCCGGCTCGGTGCTGATGCTGCTCGCCATCATGGCGATGTTCTTCCAGTCGGGCACCACCGACATTCCGACGCTTCTGACGCATAATTTCCCGGCCAACATGCAGACTTGGCTGTGGCTCGCCTTCTTCGCCTCCTTCGCGGTGAAGATGCCGATGTGGCCGGTGCATACCTGGCTGCCGGACGCGCATGTCGAGGCGCCGACCGCGGGCTCCGTCATCCTGGCGGGCATCCTCCTGAAGATGGGCGGGTATGGCTTCCTGCGCTTCTCGCTGCCGATGTTCCCGGAAGCGTCCGCGATGTTCGCGCCGCTGGTGTTCACGCTCTCTGTCGTGGCCATCATCTACACCTCGCTGGTGGCGCTGATGCAGGAGGACATGAAGAAGCTGATCGCCTATTCGTCGGTCGCCCATATGGGCTTCGTCACCATGGGCATCTTCGCTATGAACCAGGAAGGCGTGCAGGGCGCGATCTTCCAGATGCTCAGCCACGGCCTCGTCTCGGGCGCGCTGTTCCTGTGCGTCGGCGTCATCTACGACCGTATGCATACGCGCGAGATCGACGCCTATGGCGGCCTGGTCAACAACATGCCGAAATACGCCACCGTGTTCATGATCTTCACCATGGCCAATGTCGGCCTTCCCGGCACCAGCGGCTTCATCGGCGAGTTCCTGACCATGCTCGGCGTGTTCAAGGTCAACACCTGGGTGGCGTTCTTCGCCGCCACCGGCGTCATCCTGTCGGCGGCCTACGCACTGTGGCTCTATCGCCGGGTGATCTTCGGCGCGCTGAGCAAGGACAGCCTGAAAAACCTGCTCGACCTTTCGCCGCGCGAGAAGGCGATCGTCTACCCGCTGGTGGTGCTGGTCATCTTCTTCGGCGTCTACCCGGCGCCGGTGTTCGACGCGACGGCCCAGTCGGTCAAGACGCTCGTCACCAACGTCACCGCATCCATCAATTCCGCGCAGACCGCGGCGGCGAACTGACTGGGGAATAGACCATGACGCCGGACCTTCTCTCCAGCTTTTCGCTCTCGACGCCGGAACTGATCCTCGCCGTGGGCGCGCTGGCGCTCCTGATGATCGGGGCCTATTCGCGCTCCAACAACACCATGACCGTGACCGGCCTGGCCGTCCTCGTGCTGGTGGTGGCCGGACTGTGGCTTGGCTTCTCCGGCACGCAAGGCGCTGCTTATGGCGGCGCCTTCGTGCAGGATGCCTTCAGCGCCTTCATGAAGATGCTGGCGCTGATCGGATCGGCGGTGACGCTGGTCATGTCGATGCGCTTTGCGCGCCAGGAGCATTTCGACAAGTTCGAATTCCCGGTTCTGGTGTTGCTCTGCACGCTCGGCATGATGTTGATGATTTCGGCCAACGGCATGATCGGGCTCTATCTCGGGCTCGAGCTGCAGTCGCTGGCGATCTATGTGCTGGCGGCGATCAACCGCGACAATCTGCGCTCGACCGAAGCCGGCCTGAAATACTTCGTCCTCGGCGCGCTGTCGTCGGGCATGCTGCTCTACGGCATCAGCCTCGTTTACGGCTACACCGGCAATACCGGCTTCCAGGAAATCGCGACGGCTCTTGGCAGCGGCGAGCGCCAGCTCGGCCTCGTCTTCGGCCTGGTGTTCGTGTTGGCAGGCCTCGCCTTCAAGATCTCGGCCGTGCCGTTCCATATGTGGACGCCGGATGTCTATGAGGGGGCGCCGACGCCGATCACCGCGTTCCTGGCAGCCGCCCCGAAGATGGCGGCGATGGCGCTGATCGTGCGCGTCACCATGGGCGCCTTCAAGCCGATCGCCTCGGACTGGCAGCAGATCGTCGTCTTCATCTCGATCGCTTCGATGGCGCTTGGCGCCTTCGCGGCCATCGGCCAGACCAACATCAAGCGCCTGATGGCCTATTCCTCGATCGGCCATATGGGCTATGCGCTGGTCGGCCTTGCCGCCAACAGCCAGGCCGGCGTGCGCGGCGTCGCCATCTACATGCTGATCTATCTGGTGATGACGCTCGGCACCTTTGCCTTCATCCTGGCCATGCGGCGCAAGGAAGGCAATGTCGAGCAGATCAGCGATCTTTCCGGTCTCGCCTCGACCAATCCGATCATGGCCACCATCCTCACCGTCCTGATGTTCTCGCTGGCCGGCATTCCGCCGCTCGCCGGCTTCTGGGGGAAGTGGTACGTGTTCCTCGCCGCCATCAACGCGCATCTCTACGCGCTGGCGATCATCGGCGTGCTGGCCTCGGTGGTGGGCGCCTATTATTACCTGCGCATCATCAAGATCATGTGGTTCGACGAGCCGGTCGGCGGCTTCGTGCCGATGGCCAGCGAGCTGCGCCTCGTGCTCGGCGCCAGCGGCGCCTTCGTGCTGTTCTACGTGCTGATCGGCGGGCCGATCGGCAGCTATGCCGAAGCCGCCGCCAAGACCTTCTTCTGACGGGATGGCATTTCGGCTGGCTCCAACCGCGGCGTCAGAGGGGTTCCGGCTCGAGGCGCATGACAGCGTCGGCTCGACCAATGCGCTGGCGCTGGAACACGCGCGCGCTGGCGATCCCGGCAAACTCTGGGTCGTTTCGAAGAAGCAGGAGAGCGGCCGCGGCCGGCGTGGCCGTGCCTGGGCGACGCCGGAGGGCAATCTCGCGGCGACGCTGCTCCTGGTTCCCGGCGGCGAGCTTCGGCTGGCCGCGACGCTCGGCTTCGTCGCCGGGCTGGCGCTGGCCGACGCGCTCGACGCCGTCGTGCCGAAGGGCCGGATCGCCGTCGCCTTGGATGGCGCAAGCCGGGGCCGCAACCGCTTCGAATTGAAATGGCCGAATGACGTGCTGGCTTCGGGCGCCAAGCTTGCCGGCATCCTGTTGGAATCGGCGATGCTCGAGGGCGGCCGCTTTGCCGTCGCTATCGGCATCGGCGTCAATGTCGTGGCTTACCCCGAAGATTTGCCTTATCCGGCGACGTCGCTGCGGGCGCTGGGCGCCACTTGCGATGCCGAAACGCTGTTCCTGGCGCTTTCGGATGCCTGGAGCGAGAATGCCAGGCTGTGGGATGACGGGCGCGGGCTCGATGCCATCAGAAAGCGCTGGCTTGCCCGCGCGGCAGGGCTCGGCGGTGAGGTTGCTGTCAGAATTGACGGCAATGTGGTGCGCGGCGTCTTCGAAACCATTGACGAGGACTGCCGTTTCGTGATCCGCGACGATGAGGGATCGGTTTTGACGATCGCGGCCGGCGACGTGCATTTCGGCGCGGTCGCCTCGGCCCGGGTATAATTTTGTTTTTGTGCAATTCCGTACGGAAAGCCGTGACACGCTTTTCCCGGGTTTGCGCCAACGGCTTGGCCAAAGCGGCCAGGAAGGAAAGAATTGATGGCGAATAAGGAAAACGCCGAGCTCGTCTTCGCGCCGCTGGGCGGCGTCGGCGAGATCGGCATGAACTTCGCCCTTTACGGCTATGGGCCTGCCGACGCGCGCGAATGGATCATCGTCGATGTCGGCGTCACCTTTCCGGACTCGGCACATCCCGGCGTTGATCTCATCCTGCCCGATACGCGCTTCATCGAGGAGAATATCGACGGCCTACGCGGCATCGTCATCACCCATGCGCATGAGGATCATTACGGGGCGCTGCTCGATATCTGGCCGAAGCTTAAAGTCCCGGTCTGGATGACGCCGTTCACCGCCGGGCTGCTCGAGGCCAAGCGACAGGGCGAGCAGGGCGCGCCGAAGATCCCGGCGTCGATCTACCGGGCCGGCGAGAAATTCACCATCGGACCTTTCGAGATCGAGGCCATTCCCGTGGCGCATTCGATTCCCGAGCCGATGTCGCTGGCGATCACCACGCCCGCCGGGATCGTCATCCACACCGGCGACTGGAAGATAGACCCGGCGCCGACGATCGGCCCGAAGACCGACGAGGCACGCTTCCGCGCCTATGGCGACAAGGGCGTGCTGGCGCTGATCTGCGATTCCACCAACGCGCTGAGGGAAGGGGAGTCGCCGTCGGAAGTCGCTGTCGGGGAAGGCCTCAAGGGCGTCATTGAGAGCGCGAAGGGGCGCGTCGCGGTCACGACCTTCTCCTCCAATGTCGGGCGTATCGTCTCGATCGCCAAGGCGGCACGCGATGCCGGCCGGCAATGCCTTGTGCTCGGCCGATCGCTGAAGCGCGTTATCGATGTGGCGGGCGAGCTCGGCTACATGGACGGGCTGCCGGAGTTCATCGCCGAGGAGGACTATGGCTATATCCCGCGCGAGAACCTGGTGATCATCTGCACCGGCAGCCAGGGCGAGCCGCTGGCGGCGCTGGCAAAGCTTTCACGCGACGAGATGAAGTCGGTGGCGCTGACGGCCGGCGACACGGTGGTGTTTTCCTCGCGCACCATTCCCGGCAACGAAAAGGGAATTCTCGAGATCAAGAACCGGCTGATTGATCTCGGCATGAAGATCATCGAGGACGGCGATGCGCTGGTGCATGTCTCCGGCCACCCGCGCCGCAGCGAATTGCGCAAAATGTATGAATGGGTGCGGCCGCAGATCGGCGTTCCCGTGCATGGCGAGGCGGCCCATCTGGTGGCGCAGGGCTCGCTGATGTCGATGTCGGGCATCGGCCAGGTGGCGCAGGTGCGCGACGGCGACATGCTGAGGCTCTGGCCAGGGCCGGCGACGATCATCGACCAGGTGCCGTTCGGGCGGCTCTACAAGGATGGCTCGCTGATCGGCACCGACCAGGCGATGGGCATACGCGACCGCCGCAAGCTTTCATTCGCCGGGCATGTCGCGGTCAATGTCGTGCTCGACGACAAATATGAGCTTGCCGGCGACCCCGACCTGGTGGCGATCGGCGTCGCCGAAGCGGATGCCCGCGGCGAGACGCTGGAGGATCTGATGCTCGATGCGGCAATCGGCGCGGTGGACTCCATTCCGCGTCAGCGCCGAAAAGACCTCGACCTGGTGCAGGAGGCGGTGCGCCGCGCAGTGCGCGGCGCCGCCAACGAAGCCTGGGGCAAGAAGCCGCTGGTGACGGTGTTCGTCACGCGGTGACGAACAAGGGAGTAGGGGAGTAAGGCAGTAGGGCAGTAGGGAAAGGGCGATAGATTTGTATACGCCGAGATTTTTTCCCTACTCCCTTACTGCCCTACTCCCTTACTCCCCTAAAAGCGGAGCGCTTTATGCTTGGACGCCTGAACCATGTCGCGCTTGCCGTGCCGGATCTGGCCGCGGCAATGGCCGCCTATCGCGATACGCTGGGCGCGCGCGTGGGCGAGCCGCAGGCGCTGCCGGAGCATGGTGTGAGCGTGGCGTTCATCGACGTCGGCAACACCAAGATCGAGTTGCTGGAACCACTGGGCGAGGCATCGCCCATCGCCGCGTTCCTCGAGAAGAACCCTTCGGGCGGCATGCATCACGTCTGCTATGAGGTGGACGATATCCTGGCCGCTCGCGATCATTTGAAGCAAAGCGGCGCGCGTGTGCTTGGCGACGGCAATCCGAAGATCGGCGCGCATGGCAAGCCGGTGCTGTTCCTGCATCCCAAGGATTTCTTCGGCACGCTGGTCGAACTGGAGCAGGCATGAACTGGATCCTGTTCGCCGCGCTGTTCTTCGTCACCTGGTGGCTGGTGCTGTTCGTCGTTCTGCCGTTCAGCCTGCGCACCCAGGACGACGACCAGGATGTCACGCTTGGCACCGTTTCCAGCGCACCGCGCGGCCCGCACATGCTGCGCGCCTTCGCCCGCGCGACGATCGTGACGGTGGTCGTGATGGGCATTCTCTACGGCCTGACGATGGGCCTGGGATTCAGCTTCGACGATATCATGCGGATCATGCCGGACTTTAGTCCGAATGCCCATCACTGACGCTGAAGATACAGTCTCCGCAAGTATTAAGCAGCATACGCGCGCCAAGGTTGAATTCGGAAGCCGGCTTCCGAATTCGACGGCTAACCATGGCTGACGCTGTTTGGCAGATGATCGCGCTAAGCAGATGATTGCACAAAAAAAATGCAAGGCACAAGGCCTTGCAATTTAAACGCGTCCGATCCGTTTCCGGTGTCCGGCGGCAGCGAGTTACCGCGCCTAGATCGCATCCTCCCAAGACTTTGACCGCGTAGGAGAGCAGATTTTTCTCCGCCCTCTCGGTTATCGGCGCACACTAGACCAAGGCAGGTGAAAATGTCACGAAGAATTTTGCCTCGAAACAGGCAATATCGTGCTGCACTGCACAATAGTGCGGCAGGGCTTGCTTGTGAATCGATCAAATAGCCATTTGCGGCACTTTGCAGCCAAAATCGCCTTTTTGGTAAGGTGCAGAAGGCCCGATACTTTGGGGCACTCGGGTTTCCATTCGGCCATGAAATGGCTATGAAGCCCGGGCAAGCAGCCTCGGTTGCGCCGATTCCCCGCGCCGCCATTTTCACTCACGGACCAGTCCATGCGTTTGTCGCGCTATTTCCTGCCCATTCTCAAAGAAAATCCCCGCGAGGCCGAGATCGTCTCGCATCGGCTGATGCTGCGCGCAGGCATGATCCGCCAGCAGGGGCAGGGCAGCTTTTCGTGGCTACCGCTCGGCAAGCGCGTGCTGGACAAAGTCTGCCAGATCATCCGCGAGGAACAGAACCGCGCCGGCGCGCTGGAAATCTTGATGCCGACCATCCAGTCGGCGGATCTTTGGCGCGAAAGCGGCCGTTACAACGACTACGGCAAGGAGATGCTGCGCATCAAGGACCGCCAGGACCGCGACATGCTCTACGGGCCGACGAACGAAGAGATGGTCACCGAGATTTTTCGCGCCTATGTGAAGTCCTACAAGGACCTGCCGCTCAACCTCTACCACATCCAATGGAAGTTCCGCGACGAGGTGCGCCCTCGCTTCGGCGTCATGCGCAGCAGAGAGTTCCTGATGAAGGACGCCTATTCCTTCGACCTCGATTTCGAGGGCGCCAAGGCCGCCTACAACCGCATGTTCGTCTCTTACCTCAGGACGTTTACACGTATGGGCCTGCAGGCCATTCCGATGCGCGCCGACACCGGTCCGATCGGCGGCGATCTCAGCCATGAGTTCATCATCCTGGCCGAGACCGGTGAGAGCCAGGTGTTCTGCGACCGCGCTTATCTGACGCTCGACGTGCCGGGCGCCGGCACCAACTTCTCCAACGACGCCGAGATCGGCGATATCGTGAAGAAGTGGACGACGCCTTATGCCGCCACCGACGAGATGCATGACGAGGCGGCCTGGGCGAACGTTCCGCCAAGCGAGCAGGTCTCGGCGCGCGGCATCGAGGTCGGCCATATCTTCCACTTCGGCGAGAAATACTCCAAGCCGATGAACGCCAAGGTGACCGGCCCCGACGGCAAGGACCATTACGCCTCGGGCGGCTCCTATGGCATCGGTCCGTCGCGCCTGGTCGCGGCGATCATCGAGGCCAGCCATGACGAGAACGGCATCATCTGGCCGGAAGCGGTGGCGCCCTTCGATATCGGCCTGATCAACATGAAGGTCGGCGATGGCGAATGCGACCGCGTCTGCGCCGAGCTCTACACGGCGCTGACTTCGGCGGGCAAGGACGTGCTTTATGACGATACCGACCAGCGGCCGGGCGGCAAGTTCGCCACCGCCGATCTGATCGGCCTGCCGTGGCAGGTGATCGTCGGCCCGCGCGGCGTGGCCGCCGGCGAGGTCGAGATCAAGAACCGCAGGTCGGGCGAGCGCGAGACGCTGCCGATCGCCGAAGCCAAGAAACGCCTGGGTATCGCCGCATGAACGAGGCGGCGGCAGCGGCCAGGTCAGCGGCGGGCGCTTTCTCCGGCTTCGAGCGCATGGTGGCGTGGCGCTATCTGCGATCGCGCCGCAAGGAGACGGTGATCTCGGTCATCGCCTCGATCTCCTTTCTCGGCATCATGCTCGGAGTCGCGACGTTGATCGTCGTCATGGCCGTGATGAACGGTTTCCGCGCCGAATTGCTGACCCGCATCCTCGGCGTCAACGGCCATCTCATCGTGCAGCCGCTCGATTCGCCGCTGGAGGACTACGCCCAGGTGGCGAGCCGCATCAACGGTGTTTCGGGCGTCAAATACGCCATCCCGCTGATCGACGGCCAGGTCCTGGCGCAAGGCAATGTCGGCGGCGGCACGGGCGCCCTGGTACGCGGCATCCGCGGCGAGGACCTCGGCAAGATTTCGATCGTCGCCAGCAACATCAAGCAGGGCACGCTCGACGGCTTCGACACCGGCGACGGCGTGGCGATCGGCAAGCGCATGGCCGAAAGCCTCGGGCTAGTGCTCGGCGACACCATCACGCTGATCTCGCCGGACGGCGATGTGACGCCGCTCGGCACCACGCCGCGCATGAAGGGCTACAAGGTGGCGGCGATCTTCGAGGTCGGCATGTCGGAATATGACAGCTCGATCGTCTACATGCCGTTCTCGGAAGCGCAGCTCTATTTCAACATGGACGGGCGAGCCCAGACCATCGAGATCTATGTCGACAATCCCGACAATGTCGACGCGCTGAAGCCGCTGGTCGAGCAGGCGACGCAGCGGCCGGTTGACCTCGTCGACTGGCGCCAGCGCAACGAGACCTTCTTCTCGGCGCTGCAGGTCGAGCGCAACGTCATGTTCATGATTCTCACGCTGATCGTGCTGGTGGCGGCGCTCAACATCATTTCCGGCCTCATCATGCTGGTGAAGGACAAGGGCCACGACATCGCCATCCTGCGCACGATGGGCGCCTCGCGCGGCGCGATCCTGCGCATCTTCCTGATGACGGGCGCGGCGATCGGCGTCACCGGCACGATCGCCGGCGTGCTGCTCGGCGTCGTCATCTGCCTCAACATCGAATCGATCCGCCAGTTCTTCTCCTGGATGACCGGCAGGATCCTGTTCAATCCCGAGCTCTATTTCCTCAGCCAGCTGCCGGCGAAGATGGATCCGCGCGAGACGACCTATGTCGTCATCATGGCGCTTGGCCTGTCGTTCCTCGCGACGGTGTTCCCGGCCTGGCGGGCCGCCCGGCTCGATCCCGTCGAAGCCTTGAGGTACGAATGATGGCCGAGGCCATTATCGAGTTGAAGGGCGTCGAGCGGCACTACGTCCAAGGGCCGCGCAAGCTCACCATTTTGAACGGCGCCGACTTTTCGCTCAGGCGCGGCGAGATGGTGGCGCTGGTGGCGCCGTCGGGCACCGGCAAGTCCACCCTTTTGCACACGGCGGGGCTATTGGAGCGGCCCGATGCGGGCGATGTGATCCTCGCCGGCCGTGCGTGCGGACGGCTGTCGGACGAGGAGCGCACCGCGATCCGCCGCAACGACGTCGGCTTCGTCTATCAATTCCATCATTTGCTGCCGGAGTTCTCCGCGCTCGAGAACATCATGATGCCGCAGCTGATCAAGGGGCTCGGCCGCAAGGAAGCATCCGAGCGGGCGGCGCAGCTCCTCGACTATATGCAGATCGGCAAGCGCGCGCAGCACCGGCCGGCCGAGCTTTCCGGCGGCGAGCAGCAGCGCGTCGCCATTGCCCGCGCCGTTGCCAACGCGCCGCTGGTGCTCCTGGCCGACGAGCCGACCGGCAATCTCGATCCGGTCACCGCCTCCTATGTGTTCGATGCGCTGGAGGCGCTGGTCAGGCAGTCGGGCCTCGCGGCGCTGATCGCCACCCATAACCACGAGCTGGCCTCGCGCATGGACCGGCGCGTGACGTTGGCCGAGGGGAAGGTGGTGCCGCTCTAGGCCAATGTCGTCATCCTAGGGCGAAGCTCCGCGAAGCGGAGCGAAGACCCTAGGATCCATTCCGTTACCTCTGCCGAAGAATGCGACGCCGCAGAGGGGGCAGAGGGGCTTTTAGAAGCCTTGTTCCGCACCGTAGCGAAGCATCAATCTCACGGAATGGATTCTAGGGTCTGCGCGCGTCGCTTCGCTCCTTGCTCCGCCCTAGAATGACGAAGCCATCGGCGTGTTGGCTAATCGCAAACGGCTGCGGTGTGCCCGCGGAGCAAGGCCCTCAACCTTTCCTTAACCCTGCCCAAACGGATCGCCCGAAATCAATCTGGCACGCCTCCGACGGTCGTTGACATTCGAACAAAATTAGAACAAATTACGAACAAAGCAACAACAGGAGAGAGTTATGAGCGATCTTGTTCAGGACGTCATTTCACTGGTTTGCATGAGCACCTTTCTCGTTTCCATGGCGATCTGGATCGGCGCCATGTGATCAGGCGGTTTCGCCGCCGTACGGGACGGGCAGATGACTGCCCGTCGTTGGGGCGGGCAGGAGCCCGCCCATGTCGGGATGGGGAGACCACCTGGAACGGGCAAGAGCCCACCCGCGGGACGGACAAGAGCCCGCCCGCTGTTAAGCCTTTCTTGGCCGCGTCGCCGCTAGGCTGCTCCCTCAAGACAGGGAGCCAAGGCAGTGTCGGTCATCGTCACGGTCACGCTCGTGGCCGGCAATCTCGGACTGATCTTTCTTTTGATGACCGTGCCGCTCGGACTGCGCACGGTGACGGTCAGCCGCGTGATCAAGGCCGACCGCAATTGCCTTTGGCAGGCGCTGTGGCCGTTCGGCGGCGACGCCGGCTGGTCGGGCGAAATCCTTGCCGCCGAGCCCCTGGATAGCGAAGGGACGGCGCTGATCCGGCTCTCGTGGGAAGGACGGGACGGCCGGCCGATCGACCGCAAGGCGCGGCTCGAGGATGTGGTGGAGGGAAGCTGCTTCTCGATGACGGTCCTCGAGGACACGGCGCTCGATCCCTCGTTCTGGGCGAACTATCGCGAGACCGCCGAGCTCGTACCGGAAGGTGATGCCACGCGGGTGACGCTCAGCCAGACCGATCGCTATCGCGGTGTCGCGTTCCTGATCTTCCGCTTCTTCGCCACGCGTCGCGAATTGCGCAAGCTCGACGTCTGGGCGGCGACGGGCACTTATCGCAGGGGCGGCTGGTTCGAGCATCCGCTGAGCCAGGTCGGCTTCGCCGTGCTTTCGGCCCTGATCCTGTGGCCGTTCTTCGGGCTCAATCTTGGCGGCCTGGCGCTGGCGGCGATCCTCACCTCGGTGGTCGCCCTGCACGAGCTTGGCCATATGGCCGCCTTCCGCCTGACGGGGCATCGCCGCGCGCGGATGATCTTCATTCCGCTGCTGGGCGGCATCGCCATCGGCGGCAGGCCCTATGACAGCCGCTTCGAGGTCGCCTTCGTGGCGCTTATGGGCGCCGGCTTCTCCGCCTTCCTGGTGCCGGTGCTGATCGCCGCCAGCGGCTTCGCCAATGGCGAAGGACATCGGTTGGCCGCCATGCTTTTGGCCACGCTTGCCGGCTGCGCGTCGCTGTTCAACATCGCCAATCTGGTGCCGGTGTGGAAATTCGACGGCGGCCAAGTGCTGCGCCAGATCTGCCCGGGGCCGGCCGCACTTGCGCTGGCGTCCTTCCTGCTGCTCTTGGCGCTTCTGTCGCTCGGCTGGCGGGCTGGTTTCTCGCCGAGCTTCCTGCTGATCGCCGGCGCGGTATTCGCGATGCTGAGCCTGATCACAGTGGGCAGCGGCGTCAAGCCGCGCCATGAGCTGAAGCCGATCCGGCCCTTCGACCAGCTGGCCATGGCCGGCGCGCTGCTCGCCGTCTTTGTCATCCATGGCTACGGCATGCTGTGGGCCTCGGCGCAGCTCATGTAGGGTGTGTCGATATTCAGGTGAGGCCGGTCTGCAAATGGCGGCTTCCTGCGCTTCCGGTGCTCACGTACGAAAAGTACGCTCCGCTCCGGTTCTCGGAACCCGCCATTTTCGACTCGGCCTGACCTGAATATCGACACACCCTAGGCGGAGCGGCTTAGCTAGCCTTGCGAGCAGGCTCTACAGCCGGAACGGCGGCAGGTCCGAACACATCCTCGAACGCAGCTTTCAGCGCGAGGTCGAGGTCGGCCATGGTGACGGGGAGGCCAAGATCGACGAGGCTGGTCACGCCATGATCCGAGACGCCGCAGGGCACGATGCCGCTGAAATGGCCGAGGTCCGGCTCGACATTGATGGCGATGCCGTGGAAGCTCACCCAGCGCCGCAGCCGGATGCCGATGGCCGCGATCTTGTCTTCGGCGGGCGTGCCGTCCGGCAGGGCGGGCCGGTCCGGCCGCACCACCCAGACGCCGACGCGGTCCTCGCGCCGCTCGCCGCGCACGTTGAAGGCGGCGAGCGTGGCGATGATCCATTGCTCGAGCGCCGCGACGAAGGCGCGCACATCCTCGCGCCGGCGCTTCAGGTCGAGCATCACATAGGCCACGCGCTGGCCAGGACCGTGATAGGTATATTCGCCGCCGCGCCCGGCGGCAAAAACTGGAAACCGGTTGGGATCGATCAGGTCATTGATTCGCGCGCTGGTGCCGGCGGTGTAGAGCGGCGGATGCTCGACCAGCCAGACCATCTCGCCGGCAGCACCGCTGCGGATCGCCTCGGCGCGCGCTTCCATGAAGGCCAGCGCGTCCGGATAAGAGGTCAGGCCAGGCTCGATCACCCATTCCACCGGCGCCGAACCAGGCAAAGGAAGGAACGACGTGGCGATCTGGCTGCGTTCTGTCATGGAACTTTCTCGATGCTCCTCTCATATGGCGGCAATCGGCCAAAACGTCCAGTTCCGCCAGTGTGAAGCCGAGCCGCGGAGGCTTGTGCCAGCCGCTTTGCCTGATGCACGTCGTCCTCCCAAAACCTCTGCGCACTTGTGGGCGATACGCATTCGCGAATATTCCGCTCGGCGCACTTGTTTCGCCGGAAACGATTTGCTACAGGCCCCGGGCCGGTCGGTTCCGGCTCCTACCACGTGCGGTCGTGGCGGAATTGGTAGACGCGCAGCGTTGAGGTCGCTGTGGGGCAACCCGTGGAAGTTCGAGTCTTCTCGACCGCACCATTCTCCCCAAAAGCCTGTCGAATTTGGCATCGGCGAGCGATCGTTCTCGTCGCTCCCGGCGGTAGACCAAAGTGAAGCGGCGGCGGGCCATGAGACCGCACCGCCGCTGATGCTTGACGCGAGGTGATTCCGGCAACGGGCAAACCGAGCCTATCCCGTCCACCCCAGACCGGCCGAGATGCAGTTGATCGAGACGAGCAGGGCGTCGGTCGCCCGCCTTTGATCTGCGCCTGTGCCTGCCCGAACTTCGCGCAGCAGATTGACCTGCAGCCGGTGGATGTCGTGCATCTGCCGGCGCAGATTGTCGAAACGCCTTTTGAACATCGGAAAGCGCGCGGAAAGGTCGCCTCCCGTAAGGTCGCCGATCAGGCGTCGCGTCAGCTCGTATTCGGCCGCGATGCGGGCGTGGATTCTTGCCGCCGCATCGCTGTCGGACACCAGGTCGGCATAGAGCCGTGCAATCTCCATGTCGGACTGGTAGAGCGTCTTTTCGGCCTCGTCGACGATCAGGCGGAAAAAGCGCGAGTGCTCGAACATGCGGGTCAGAAGCTCGCGCCCGGCCTCGCCGCGCACCGTGACGAACGCGCTCAGCGCGCTGCCGATGCCGTACCAGCCGGTCAAGAGATGTCGGTTCTGGCTCCAGGCGAACACCCATGGAATGGCGCGCAGGTCGGCAATGCCGCTGGCGCCGAAACGGCGATCCGGCCGTGAGCCCATTTTCAAGAGCGCCAGTTCGGCAACCGGGCTCGCCTGATTGAAATAATCCAGGAAGCCCGGCTCGGCCATCAATCCGGCATAGGACGCCTGCGACATGCCGGCGAGCGCTTCCAGCGCTTCGTCGAACTCCGGCGATTCCTTTTGCCTGGCATCGCCGGGCGATCGGATCCCGTGCGCTAGCACGGCGGCGGCGAGAACCTCAAGCTGGTTGAGGCCGGTGCCGCGATTGGCGAATTTCGACGAAACGACCTCGCCCTGCTCGGTCACCCGCATGGATCCGGCTACGGTGCCCTGCGGCTGCGCCGCGATCGCGCGGCCGGTCGGCGCGCCGCCCCGGCTGACGGAGCCGCCGCGGCCGTGAAAGAAACCGATCCTGACCTTGTGCTTGCGCCCGATCGCGGCGAGGCGCTTCTGCGCCTTTGCCAGTTCCCAATTGGAAGCCAGGAAGCCGCCGTCCTTGTTGGAATCCGAATAGCCGAGCATGATTTCCTGGCGCGCGCCGAAATCGCGCACCGTGCGCCGCACCAGCGAGACGCCGAGCAGTTCGTTCAGGATGGCAGGGGCTGCCTGCAGGTCGGCGATGGTCTCGAACAACGGCACGATCCGCAGCCTGATCGTGCCGTCGCCGCCGGGCGCGGTGGAGAGCCCGCAATATTGCGCCAGCAGATAGACCGCGAGCAGATCGTCGGCCGAGCGGGTCATGCTGAGGACGAAAGAGCCGACCGCATCGGCATCCGCGCTGGATATTTGTTCGCGGATGACAGCGAATGTCGACAGCAGTTCACCTGCCTCCGGCGAGATTTGGCTTGCCTCGATCTCCAGCCGCTCGCCCTGGCTGAGCGCCGCGCGGATGCGCGCCGACCATTGCGGCGTGCCGGCGGCGATCGGATCGGCGGCGTCTATCAGCGCAAACAGCTCGGCCAGCACGCGGTTGACGACCGTGGAGTTCTGCCGGATGTCGAGCGAGACGGTGCGGAAGCCGAAGCTTCCGACCTGCCAAATGAGCGGCTGGACGAAACGCCTGGCGACCGCGCGGCCGCCGATCGCTTCGAGGACTGATGAGAGGGCGTTGAGATCGGCGCGAAACGCCTCCGCCGAGGGGTAGGCCGCCTTGCCGCCGTCACGCGTGGCGACCAGCCGGGCCAGCAGGGCCGAAGCGAACTGGCGCAGCGGTTCGTCAGGGTTGCGGGCGGCTATCTCTTGCGCCTCTCCACTCTTATCCAGCGCTGTCTGCAGCACCGGCCTGAAGCCGGCCGGCAGCTCGATGACGTTCGTGCTGGCGCTGAGCACCGACACCAGCCGCTGCAACTGCGCCAGATACCAGCCTATGGCGGTGTTGCGGTATTCGGCCATGGCGTAGGCGGTGACTTCGGCTGTCACATTCGGATTGCCGTCGCGGTCGCCACCGATCCAGGAGGCATAGCGCATGAAGGAAGGAATTCGGATCGGCTCTCCCGGATAGTGGCGCTCGCAGGCGCTCTGAAGCTTGCCATAGAGCTGTGGCGTTGCCTCGAAGATGACTTCGCGGAAGAAATGCAGTCCCCAGGCGATCTCGCGCTCGACCGTCGGCCGCTCCAGCCGCAACTCGCCGGTCATCCACAAAAGCTCGATCTCGCTTTCCAAGTCGGCGACCAGGAGATCGCGTTCGCGCGGCGCCCAGCGCGGCTGATCGAGCTCGGTCAGCTTGCGATAGATGCGGCGGTGGATTTCCAGCACCGTGACGCGTTTGGCCTCCGTCGGATGCGCGGTCATGGTCGGGCCGACGCAAAGTTCGTCGAGCGCCGCCTGGGCTTCCGCCGCCGAGTGGCCGTTCGCCGCCATCTCGGCAATCACGCTGGCGAACGACCCAGGCACTTCGTCGGCGCCCGCGCCTTGCTCAAGCTCGCGCCGCGCCCGCATGGCAAGCAACTCGTCGACAATGGTCAGCAACTGGAACCACACGCCGCTCGCCTGGAGCGCCGGGATGCGCTGCTCGGGAGCCAGCGAGACGAGTGACCTGCGTCCGTTCAGGACCGCGGCGATCTCGGGCTCACGCGCGCTTGCGACCTGAAGCAGCAGGCGCAACAGCAGGCTGCGCTCGTCCTCACGAAACTTGATGGGTTTGCTCTGTTCCAAAGCCGCTTTCCCGATCGTCAGACGATTTGCCGCCGCGCTGCTAAGCAGTTGTTTTCAGGCAATTCCCGGACGGCCGCAGCGCACGTTTCCTGGGATTGCCCTTCATAGGGCAGCGCCGAGCGCACGGGCCGACGACCGTCGAGGAGGCCGGCCCGAAACAGGCTTCACATCCTGTCGCGATTCTCGCCTGGTCGGCCGTCAAGCAGCCTTTTTCGTCCGCGCCAGCGTATCGGCCACAACTTCGCCGAAGGAGGCGGGGGTCGGCACGATCACGACGCCCGCTTCCTTGAGGATCTCGACCTTTTCCTGCGCCGACTCGCCGAAGGCGGAGATGATCGCGCCAGCATGGCCCATGCGGCGGCCCTTCGGGGCTGAGAGGCCGGCGATGTAGGCGATCAGCGGCTTCCTCATGTTATCGCGCGCCCAGATCGCGGCTTCGGCTTCCTGCGGGCCGCCGATCTCGCCGATCATCACCACGGCGTCGGTGTCGTCGTCGCGCTCGAAGAGCTGCAGGATGTCCTTGAAGGACGAGCCGTTGATCGGATCGCCGCCGATGCCGACGCTGGTCGACACGCCGATGCCCAGCGCCTTCATCTGCGAGGCCGCCTCGTAGCCCAGCGTGCCGGAACGGCCGACGATGCCAACGCGTCCCGGCAGATAGATGCTGCCCGGCATGATGCCCATCAGCGCCTGTCCGGGCGTGATGACGCCGGCGCAGTTCGGTCCGACGAGGCGCATGCGGTCCTCGAAGCGGTAGCGGCGCATGTAGCGCTTGACCTGCATCATGTCCTGCGAGGGGATGCCGTCGGTGATGCAGACGCAAAGCTTGATGCCGGCGTCGGCGGCTTCCATGATCGAATCGGCGGCGAAGGGCGGCGGCACGAAGACGATGCTCGCCTCGGCGCGGGTCTCGCGCACGGCGCCCTTGACAGTGTTGAAGACGGGCAGGCCGAGATGCGTCTGGCCGCCCTTGCCGGGGGTGACGCCGCCGACCAGCTTGGTGCCGTAGCGCTTCATGTCGTCGGCATGGAAGCTGCCGATCTTGCCGGTGAAACCTTGCACGATGACGCGCGTGCTGCGGTTGAGCAGGATTGCCATTTCTCGACCTCCCTCAGGCTGCTTTTTTGTTCTTGGCGGCTTCGCGCCAGGCGGCGACGGCCTTTTCGGCGGCTTCGGCCAGCGTGTCGGCGACGATCACCGCCTCACCGGAATCGGCCAGGATCTTGCGGCCTTCCTCGACCTTGGTGCCGGAAAGGCGCACCACCAGAGGGACGTCGACGCCGACCTCGCGGATCGCCTTGATGACGCCTTCCGCCACCCAGTCGCAGCGGTTGATGCCCGCGAAGATGTTGACCAGGATGGTCTCGACATTCTTGTCGCCGAGCACGGCGCGGAAGGATTTCGCAACACGCTCGGGCGAGGCGCCGCCGCCGATGTCGAGGAAGTTGGCCGGCTCGCCGCCGGCGATCTTGATCATGTCCATCGTCGCCATGGCGAGGCCAGCACCGTTGATGATGCAGCCGATATTGCCGTCGAGCCCGACATAGGAGAGGCCGCGGTCGCTGGCGAAAGTCTCGCGCGGATCTTCCTGGCTCTTGTCGCGCAGCTCGGAAATTTCCGGGCGGCGAAACAGCGCGTTCTCGTCGAACGACATCTTGGCGTCGAGCGCGACGAGGCTGCCGTCGCGCGTCACCACCAGCGGATTGATCTCCAGCATCGAGGCGTCGTAGTCGCGGAACACCTGGTAGCAGCCGAGGATGGTTTCGGTCGCCTTGCCGATCAGGTTGCTCTCGAGCCCGAGGCCGAAGGCGATCTCGCGCGCCTGGAAGCCCTGCATGCCGACGCCCGGATCGACGGTGGCGCGGATGATGGAATCAGGTTTTCTCTCGGAGATTTCTTCGATCTCCATGCCGCCGGCGGCCGACGCCACGATCATGACCCGCTCTTCCTTGCGGTCGAGGACGAAGCCGAGATAGAGCTCCTGCGCGATGTCGACGGCCTCCTCGAGATAAAGGCGCGAGATCAGCTTGCCGCGGGGGCCGGTCTGCTGGGTCACCAGCTTGCGCCCGAGCATGGCTTCTGCCGCGTTGGAGATCTCCTCGTCGTTCGAGCAGAGCTTGATGCCGCCGGCCTTGCCGCGCGCGCCGGAGTGAACCTGCGCCTTCAGCACCCATTTGGCGCCGCCGATCTCCCTGGCACGATAGGTCGCCTGTTCGGGGCTGTAGGCGAGGCCGCCGCGCGGCACATGCACGCCGTGGCGGGCAAGCAGTTCCTTGGCCTGGTATTCGTGGATGTCCATCATGTCCTCCCAGTAATTTTTAGTGCGCCGCGCTATGCGCCTGGCCGGCGCGCTCGATCGCCTCGCTCACCACCAGCACGTTGCGCGCCATGCGCTCCGACGCCGCGTCGATCATCTTGCCGTCGAGCGCCGCCGCGCCCTTGCCGAGCGCCTCGGCCTCCTTCAGCACCTCGAGGATACGCCTGGCCCGCGTGACTTCTTTCTCCGGCGGCGAGAACACATCGTTGGCCAAGGCGATCTGCGAAGGGTGGATCGCCCATTTGCCTTCGATGCCGAGCGCCGCGGCACGCCTCGCGGCCGCGTTGTAGCCCTCCGGATCGGAGAAATCGCCGAATGGACCGTCGATCGCGCGCAGGCCATAGGCGCGGCAGGCGACCGTCATGCGCGACAGGGCGAAATGCCACTGGTCGCCGGGATAGTCGGGATTGAGGCCGCCGATGTTGACGGTGCGCGCCTTGTTGGACGCGGCATAGTCGGCGACGCCGAAATGCATGGCTTCCAGCCGCCCGGGCGTGGCGGCGATCGCCTCGACATTGGCCATGCCAAGCGCCGTCTCGATCAATGCCTCGAGGCCGACACGGGTCTTGAAACCCTTGGCCATCTCGATCTGATTGACCATGGCCTCGACCATATAGAGGTCGGCCGGCACGCCGACCTTCGGCACCAGGATCGTGTCCAGCCGGTCGCCGGCCTGCTCCATGACGTCGACGACGTCGCGGTACATGTAATGCGTGTCGAGGCCGTTGATGCGCACCGAGACGGTCTTGCCCTTGGCGCGCCAGTCGATGTCGTTCAGTGCCTGGATGATATTCTTGCGGGCGCGCTCCTTGTCGGGCGGCGCCACCGCATCCTCGATGTCGAGGAAGACGAAGTCGGCGGCGCTGTTGGCCGCCTTGTCGATCATCTCCGGGCTGGAGCCCGGCACGGCGAGCTCGCTGCGCTGCAGCCTCAGCTTCTTCAGATGGTTGATGGTGTGGCTCATGGTGCGCTCCTCACGCCGCTCTGGCGACAGGCACGTCGGCCGTGCGGCGGAAATGCTCGATTGCCGCCGCCACGCCCGAGCCGGGCGCCAGGCGCACGCCGCAATCGAGCAGCGCCATTTCGGCCGCCGACAGCGAGGCCAGCACCATCACCTCGTTCAGCCAGCCGAGATGGCCAATGCGGAAGACTTTGCCGGCCACCTTGTTGAGGCCGCCGCCGAGGGAGGTGTTGTATTGCTGGTAGGCGCGCTTGACGACATTGGCGCTGTCGATGCCTTCCGGCACCAGGATGGCGCTGACCGTGTCGGAGTGCCATTGCGGTGTCTTGGCGCAGAGCTTCAGGCCCCAGGCGTCGACGGCCTTGCGCACGCCCTCGGCTAGGCGATGGTGGCGGGCGAAGATGTTCTCCAACCCTTCCTCGGCAATCAGGTCGAGCGAAGCGCGCAGGCCGCGCAGCAACTGGGTGGCCGGCGTATAGGGGAAATAGCCCGCGTCATTGGCGCGGATCATGTCCTCAAAGGAAAAGTAGCAGTGCCGGTGTGTCGCTACCCGCGAAGCGGCAAGCGCCTTCTTGCTGACCGACAGGAAGCCGAGGCCGGCCGGCAGCATGAAGCCTTTCTGCGAACCGCTGACGGCGCAATCGACGCCCCATTCCTCCTGGCGGAAGTCGATCGAGCCGATCGAGGAAACGCCGTCGACGAAGAGAAGGGCAGGATGGTTCGCCGCGTCGAGCGCGGCGCGGCAGCCGGCGACGTCGCTGGTGACGCCGGTCGCGGTCTCGTTCTGGGTGCAAAAGACAGCCTTGATGCGGTGCGCCTTGTCGGCCCGAAGCTTCTCGGCATAGAGCTCGAGCGGGACGCCAGTGCCCCATTCGCAATCGATGACATCGACATCGAAGCCGAGCCGCTCGGCCATGTCGACCCACAGATGGGAGAATTGGCCGAAGCGCGACATCAACACCCTGTCGCCGGGGCTGAGCACATTGGTCATCGCCGCCTCCCAGGCGCCGGTGCCCGAGGAGGGGTAGATGAAGACGCGGCCGGTCTCGTTCTTGAAGACCTTTTTGATGTCCTCGAACAGCGGTAGCGTCAGGTTGGGGAAGGAGGAGGCGCGCATATCCTCCATTGGGAGGTTCATGGCTTGCCGGACCTGTTCGGGAATGTTGGTGGGCCCCGGGATGAAAAGATGCGTGAACCCAGCCATGCGCGAAACTCCTCCGATCGTTGGGATAGTGGAGGCAGTTTCGTTTCGATGAGGCCTTGCAACAACACCTTGCCGGGTAAGTTGTTGGCCCTTGCGGGTGGGATGATCCTACCCGGTCGGCCTACCCGATAGGCGATTTGGAAGTGCGGCGTTTTTCGCTCGAATAGAGCGCGACGGCCATGGCGCGGTTGCGGACGTCCAGCTTGTCGTAGAGATTCTTCAGGTGATACTTCACCGTGTTCTCGGAAATCCCGGTCCGCGTTGCGATCTGCAAATTGGTCCAGCCGTCGGAAAGCACCGCCAGCAACTCGCGCTCGCGCACGGTGAGCCTGGACAACGGTGTGTCGTTGACCTTGTTGATATCGATATAGGGAATGCAGATGCGCCCGTGGGCGACCGCCAGGATCGTCTCGAAGATGACCGGCGGATCGTCGAACTGGAAGCAGTACCCTTGAGCGCCCAGGCGCACGCATTGCTTCAGGATGCCGATGTCGTGGTCGTTTGAGAAGATCGCGATGCGAACGCCAAGCTCGCGACTCTGGACTTCCGTAAGCACATCGGCGCCGTCCATGTCGGCGAGCTTCCAGCCGACGACGGCGACATCGAATGTCGTGGCGGCGGCCAGTTCCAGGAATTGCGCGCCGCTGTGCACGACACCGAGCAAATCGAAACGGCCGTCGCATTCCAGCATCTCGCGTAGAGCCGAAACGACGAAAGGATTGCGCTCGGCAACGACCACGCGAACGCGCCGCTCGGCATTGCCCTCGTTCGTCTTTGCGGACTTGATGTTCAAGGCCAGCGTTGTCCTCGGAGCGATTGGCGATGCGCTGATCCTGCTGGATCATGCATCATGACAATTCTGCCTCAATAGGGAAGGGGTGCTCTTTCCCCAGCGACATGCGCTGTCGCGCCCGCTGAAGCCATTGCCACACCTGCGGCTGCGCTCCACGCTACTTCCGGGAGGTTGCGAGGCGAAGGCGACCGTCACATTTCCTTGGCTATTCCACGCGCTAGAGCGACATCTTTCCAAGACGAATCCTATTGCCGCGCTATCTGCCGCACAGGGTTTGGATTTTCCGAAAAGCGGTTTCCCCTTTTCGGGATCATGCACTAGACCTCGTTTGGGGATTCCTCGTTGCGGGAGGCGCTGGTGGAAGGCCAGGACACACAGACGACCGACGCCGCGCCCGCCGAGGAGCGCCACGCCGACATCTATGGCGAGGACGGCGCGGTGCGCGCCTCCTTCCTTGCCCAGATCGGCGCGGCGATCGCCGACCGCGACACGATCACCCTTAAGCGCGAGGTCGATGACCTGCACCAGTCGGAGCTCGGCGACGTGCTGGAGGCGCTTCATCCCGAACAGCGCCGCGCGCTCGTGGAGTTGCTCGGTTCCGATTTCGACTTCTCCGCGCTGACCGAAGTCGACGAGGCGATCCGCCTCGACATCGTCGACAATCTGCCCAATGCGCAGATCGCGCAGGCGGTGCAGGAGCTGGATTCCGACGACGCGGTCTACATCCTCGAGGACTTAGAGAAGGAAGACCAGGACGAAATCCTGTCGCAACTGCCTTTCACCGAGCGCATCAGGCTCAGGCGCGCGCTCGACTATCCGGAAGAGACCGCCGGCCGGCGCATGCAGACGGAGTTTGTCGCCGTGCCGCCGTTCTGGACCATCGGCCAGACCATCGACTACATGCGCGAGGACAGAAACCTGCCCGAGCGCTTCAGCCAGATCTTCGTCATCGACCCTAGCTTCAAGCTGCTCGGCGCCATCGATCTCGACCAGATCCTGCGCAACAAGCGGGCGGTCAAGGTCGAGGACGTCATGCATGAGACACTGCATGCGATCTCGGCCACGATGGACCAGGAAGAGGCGGCGCGCGAGTTCGAGCAGTACAATTTGCTCTCCGCCGCCGTGGTCGACGAGAACGGGCGGCTGGTCGGCGTGCTCACCATCGACGACGTGGTCGACGTCATCCAGGAAGAGGCGGAAGAAGACCTTTTGCGCATGGGCGGCGTCGGCGATGAAGAACTGTCCGACACGGTGCTCGCCACCTCGCGCTCGCGCGTGCCCTGGCTGCTGGTCAACCTTGTGACCGCCTTCCTCGCGGCTTCGGTCATCGGCCTGTTCGACCGCACCATCGAGCATGTGGTGGCGCTGGCGGTGCTGATGCCGATCGTCGCCGGGATGGGCGGCAATGCCGGCTCGCAGACCATGACCGTCACCGTGCGCGCGCTGGCGACCAGGGACCTCGATATCTACAACGCCGCCCGCATCATCCGCCGCGAGCTCGGTGTCGGTTTCGTCAACGGGGTGGTGTTTGCCGTGCTCATCGGCATGGTTGCCGGTTTCTGGTTCCGCGATCCCAATCTGGGCGGCATCATCGCGGCGGCGATGATCATCAACATGTTCGCGGCCGCCTTGGCAGGGATTCTCATCCCCCTGCTGCTTGACCGTTTCAAGATCGACCCGGCCGTGGCCTCCGCCGTCTTCGTCACCACCGTCACCGACGTCGTCGGCTTCTTTGCTTTCCTTGGCTTGGCTACCTGGTGGTTCAGCATTCGCTAAAGCAATGAAGCGCCGTTAATTGACTTTTACGTAAGTGCCGTGCGAGGGTTGCCGCGGGGTCACGTGCCGATTCCGGCGCTGGATGGGTATCATCGGAGGGAAGGGCGACGCTTCAAGCGCGATGCCCGGGCTTGGGAGCGGGAATGCGGGAATATTACACGATCACCGAGCTGACGCGCGAGTTCGACGTGTCAACGCGGACATTGCGTTTTTACGAGGACGAGGGGCTGGTGCAGCCGGTAAGGCGCGGCCGCACGCGGCTGTTTCGGCCTTCCGACCGGCATCTCATCCGCCAGATCATGCGGGGAAAAAGGCTCGGCTTCTCGATCAACGAGATCCGCGAGATCATTCAGATGTACAAGGAGCCGCCCGGCGAGGTCGGCCAGCTCAAGCTGATGATCAAGCGCATCGAGGAGAAGCGCGAGGACCTGCGCCAGAAAAGGCGTGACCTGGAAGAGACGCTGACCGAGTTGGACCAGGCCGAGGAGTCCTGCGTGGAGCGGCTGGCCGAGCTGGGCGTGAATACCTGATGGCACCTGTCATAGCGGACCTTGGTGATTAGCCGAAGCGTTCCGAACCTTCGTCATCCTTGGGCGTAGCGACGCGAAGCGGAGCGAAGACCCGAGGATCCATTCCGTTACCTTCGCCGAAGGGCGAAAACGGTGCAGAACGTAGGCTCTCTGCACCGTTGCAACGCGTATAGGTAACGGCATGGATTCCAGGGTCTGCGCGCGTCGCTTCGCTCCTTGCTCCGCCCTAGAATGACGAAGTTGCGGATGCTCCTGCCAAATCGCCGAGGTGCGCGGTTGCTGATCGCCTAGGTGTGCAGTCTGATCGCACCAGGCAGCCGTCATTGCGGAAGCAACCTCAAATCCAGCGCCGCACCCTTTTTGCATAATCGCGGTATTTCTTGCCGAACTTCTCCGCCAGGATCTTTTCTTCCTTCTCGATCGCCAGTTTCTGCGTCGCGAAGGCGGCCAGGAAGGCGAAGAGCAGGAACCAGGCGATGCCGGTGATGAAGGCGACGCCGATCAGCAGCAGCGTGTTGGCGAGATACATCGGGTTGCGGGTGATGCCGAAGGGGCCCGACGTCACCAGATGATCGGGCTCGGCGTTGGGGTCGAATGTCGTTTTGGCCCGCATCATCACGCGGATAGCCGTGACCCAGAGCATGGCGACGCCGAACAGCGCCACCCAACCGACGCCGAACAGGAGATCGCCGAGAATGTCGCCGATCCAGGGCAGCGGGTAGAGCATGCCGAGGACGATGCTCGCCGCAATCGCCACGACATAGATCACCGGCGGCCAGGGAATGATCCCGTGTCTGGGCTTTGTGATGCCCGTCATTGCTGCCCTCCCTCCATCTGGTCCTGCGTCGCGGCGGTGCAGGTCTCCGCCATGTCGGCCAGATGCGATTTCCAGACGCTGGACTGATCGTTGGCGTAGAGCTTGTCGAGTGACCCTTCGCCCTTCAGCGTGTCCAGCATGCAGCCACAATAGCTCGTACAGAACTTGCTGTCCCGCTGTTGTTCGCACTGCGCCTGGCAAGCCGGCAGGAAGCCGGCTTCCCTATCCTGAGGGACTGCCGGCATTACCTGCGAGAACAGCCACACCGAGCCGAACAGAAGCGGCTGGTGGATGAGGTAAAAGGCGAGGCTGTGCCGGCCGATGAAGGTCAGCGGCTTAGACCAGCGGCCGGGCAGCCATGTCCCCAGAAGAGCGAGCAGGCCTGTGGCGGAAGCTAGCTTGACCGCGGCGATGCCCGCAAGCACGGCGCCGAACCACGGGAAAAGCGGCACGTAGTCGTTGGAACGCGGGTTGGTGGCGGAAAGGCCCACCCACCACAGCGCCGGATGGTCGAAGAACTCCGACCGCAGATAGTAAGGGGCGGCAATGACCGCCGCGGCGATGATCGCCGTCACCAGCCAGGGCAGCCTTAGAAAGGCGAGGCCGAGCAGGCTCGCCAGCGCGATCTCATGCAGGATGCCGAAGAAGATGAACCCGTCCGGGGTGACGATGTAGGTGACTGCCGAGATGGCGGCCGCTGCGATGGCCACCATGGCAAAGCGCTTCCAGAAGCCTGGCCAACGGATCTGACGGCCGTGGGCGAGGAAGAGGCTGACGCCGACCAGAAACAGGAAAGTCGAGGCAATGCAGCGCGCGTAGAATTTCCACCAGCCGAAGGCGGTGAGGGCGGGCGCGGTGTAGCCGAAGTTTTCGAGGTCCCAGGTGAAGTGGTAGCTCGCCATCGCGATCAGCGCGATGCCGCGCAGGATGTCGATGGCCTGGATGCGGCCGTGCTTTGGCGCGTCCTGAACAAGGCCGCTCGTCGTTTGAAGGCTCATCATCTCGATCCGATTCAGTCGTGCCAAACGACTATCACGGTTCAAGTGGACGACAGAAGCAGGCGGCCATCAATGCGGTTCATGGCAGCCATGAAATTTCGCTTTAGGCCAGAGCTGGAAAGCCTTTGGCAAGCTTCGCTTTTCGGCCTCTCGGAGTCGGTTTCCTGCTACTGGCCGGCAGCTGGCCCGGCCAGATTCGGGCGCGGGATTCACCTTTCGGAGGGCCGATGTCCACCCATGTGCGCCATCCGATCTGGCTTCCGGCTTTGCGGCCGGCGGACGCGCGCACCTTCGCCTCGCTCTATGCGGTTGAATCCTTCGCCCGCGCCACGATCTCCAGCGTGATCCCGATCCAGGCCTACGAGATCCTGCACAATGAGCGGATCGTCTCGATCCTCTACACGATCGTATCCCTGATGGGCCTTTCGGTCACGCTGTTCATGCCGGTGCTCATCCGCCGCTTCGCGCGGCGCTGGGTCTACACCGCCGGCTGCATGCTGCTGGCGATCGGCTCCGCCTTCTTCGTCACCCACACGCTGCCCGGACAGATTGCCGGCATGCTCTGCCGCGTGATGGGGGCGAGCGCACTGTCGATCACGCTCAACCTCTACATCATGGATCACATCCGCAAGACCGACTTCATGCAGGCGGAATCGCTGCGCATGGCCTGGTCGATGTTCGCCTGGACCGGCGGGCCGACGCTCGGCATCTTCCTCTACACGCATTTCGGCATCTATGCCGCGCATGGCGCGGTCGTGGTGTTTGCGTTGGCGCTGCTTTGCCTGTTCTGGTTCTACCGGCTGAGTGACAACCAGTCGATCCGGCCCGGCAAGTCGCGTCCTGCCAATCCGCTCGCCAATATCGGCCGCTTCGTGAAACAGCCAAGGCTCAGGCTTGCCTGGCTGATCGCCTTCGGCCGCTCCTGCTTCTGGACGACGTTCTTCGTCTATGGCCCGCTGTTCATGGTGATCACCGGCCAGGGCGAGCTCGCCGGCGGCTTGCTGGTTTCTGCCGGCAACGCGCTCCTGTTCGTGGCGATCTTCTGGGGCAGGGCCGGCAAACGCTTCGGCGGGCGCAAGGTCATGACCTTCGCCTATTTCGCCATGTCGGCCATGTTGTTTGCCGCGGGCGGAATCGGCGAGGCGGCGCCGTTGCTCACCGGCGCGCTGCTGCTTTGCGGCGCCTTGTTCACCATCGCGCTCGATGCGCTCGGCTCTACCGCGTTCATGCGCTCGGTGCGCGCTTACGAGAAGGCGCAGATGGCGGCGGTCTACCGCACCTATCTCGATTTCTCCGAGCTGACGCCGCCGCTCGTCTATTCGGTGGTGCTCGCCTTCTTCGGGCTGGGCTCGGTGTTCGTCACGCTCGGCATCCTGGCCGCCTTCTGCGGCTTCGTCACCTGGCGCTACCTGCCGAAGGCGTTTTGAACGCTGCGTGACGACCGCGCACCCAGTCGTGGAAGCGGTGCAGATCGTATTCCTCCGGCATCAGCACGCCGGCCTGATAGCGCATCGAGCGCAGCCCCTTCTGGTTGATCTCGCAGATCACGGCGTCTTCTTCGAGCACCTGGGTGCCGAAGGCGACGATGTTTTCGACATCGGTCTCAGCCAACGCTTCCGGGGCGAACAGCCATTCGGCGGTGAGCTCGGTCTGCTCGGGACCGAGCGGGGCCAGCCGCACGGTGCGCATATAATCGACATGGCCGACGATGAACATCGACGGCAGCGAGGTGGCGTAGGTCTGGCCGGCGGCGCGCTCGGCCGGCGTCAGGCCGGAAAAGACAGGGCCATGGACATGGCCGTCCTTGGACCAGGTTTCGGCGCCGGGGCGCAGCCGGCCGGAGAATTCCGGGGCGTCATTGTCGGCGTGGCGCGCCCATTCGGGATCGTCATGCCTGGCCATCAGGCCGCGGCCATAGATCGGCACCAGCCGCGACAGATCCTTGTGCACGCCCGGGCAGTGCAGGCATTCGTTGAAGTTCTCCCAGAAGACCTTCCAGTTGCAGTTCATCACCCTGGTGAGCCGGTGGCCGGTGACGAGGCTTTCCAGCGGCCAGTTGGAAAGATCGCCGGAGGCGCGGTCAAAGGCGCTTTCCGCCGAGCCGTCGGGATGCTCGGCGAGGTTGACGAAGACGAAACCGCGCCACACCGAGAGCGCCACGCGGTAGAGCGGATAATCGGCCTTGTCGAAGCCTTCGGGCAGCGATTTCGACGGCACGCGCACGAGATCGCCGCGCAGCGAATAGGACCATGCGTGGTAGGGGCAGGTCAGCAGCCTGGCCTTCAGCCGCCCCGCGCTTTCCTGGCAAAGCTGCGAGCCGCGATGCCGGCAGGTGTTGTGGAAGGCGCGCAAGGCGCCAGTCTCGTCACGCAGCACGACGATCTCCTGGGTGCCGATGCGCACCGTGCGGAAGGCGAGGGGTTCCGCGAGATCGGCCTCGCGGCAGACCATCAACCAGTTTCGATACCAGATCGCCTCCAGATCGTGCCGATACTCGTCGGCGTCCCAATAGGCGGCGGACGGCAAGGTCGGCTGGAGGGTGGTCAGGCCGTTGTAGGGGGCGCGCTCGCTCGGATCGGGCTGCATCGGCTACTCCGTGGCTGGCAGCAGCCGACACCCGGGCCAAGGAGTTGTCAACCGCGAGGCGGCCGCATAGTTTCGGTCGCGCAGGAACCTTAAGGTCGCGCGCATGCTGCCAAGAACCATGTCGCTTACCGAGGAACTGGTCGCTCGCTGCTTCCGCGCGGTCGAGGATGCGGGACCGGATCCCGATGCGGCGCATCTGGATGACAGCGACTATGTGGCGATGACGCGTGAGCTGGAGGCTCAACTGCTGGCCAACGAACCGCTCTGGCTGTTTGGCTACGGCTCTCTGATCTGGAAGCCCGAGATCGAGCATGTCGAGGAGCGCGTGGCCCTGCTGCGCGGCTGGCACAGATCCTTCTGCATGAACATGACGCGTTGGCGCGGCACCAAGGAAAGTCCGGGCCTGATGATGGCGCTGGACCGTGGCGGACAATGCAAGGGCGTCGCCTTTCGGCTCGGCGACGGCGACAGGCGCGAGCAACTCGACAAGATCCTGCGGCGAGAGGTGACACTGAAGCCGACCAGCTATCATCCGCGCCTGCTCGATATGACGAGCGATGGCGGCCCGCTGCGGGCGCTGGCCTTCGTCATCAACCGCCAGGGCACCACCTATGCCGGTCCATTAAGCGAGGAAGCGGTTGTCGAAAGGCTGGCGACCTCCTGCGGCCATTGGGGCTCGGGCGCCGACTATCTCTACAACACGGTGAAGAATCTTGAGCAGCGCGGCATCCACGATACGCGTTTGTGGCGGCTGCAGCAGCTGGTCGCGGCGCGGATTGCCGGCTCGTAGCACCGCAAGTCGTGGCGCAGTCGCGCCGGGCGGTGGCGGAATTGGGTTTGCCGGTGGTCGCGCTTCTGCCTAAGGTCGCGCACCGTCGGCCTCTGGGCCGCGACACGATTCCAACCTGGAAGGCAAGAATGACCGGCGCGACAGCCGCGAGCGGCAATAGAGCTTCCGATGGGAAGCTGACCTTCATCCTGGGCGGTGCCCGTTCGGGCAAGAGCACGCATGCCGAGGCGCTGACAACCGCCCATCCATCGCCCTGGACCTACATTGCCACGGCGCAGGCCTATGACGACGAAATGCGCGAGCGCATCGCGCTGCATCGGTCGCGGCGCGGCGAAGGCTGGGTCACCGTCGATGCGCCGCTCGATTTGGTGGGCGCCATCGAGGCTTTGCCGACCCACCAACCTGTGCTGATCGATTGCCTGACATTGTGGCTCACCAACCACATGCTGGCCGAACATGACGTCCAGGCCGAATGCCGGGGGCTCAAGGATGCGCTGTCGCGGCCGCGCGGGCCGTGGTTCGTGGTCTCCAACGAAGTCGGATTGGGCATCGTGCCCGACAACGCGCTGGCGCGCCGGTTCCGCGACGCCGCGGGCCGGCTCAACCAGCAGGTGGCGGCCGCTGCCGACAGCGTTCTCATGATGGTGGCGGGATTGCCACTCAAGGTGAAGTGACATGGCCGAAATCGAAGACAAGACCATTGACGACAAGGACGCCGAGCGCCACCGCGCCAAGATGGCCAAGCGCAAGGCGGTGCAGGATGCCGAAGTGGCCGGCAAGACGGTTGAAAAGGGGCTGCTGATCGTCAACACCGGGCCGGGCAAGGGCAAGACCACGGCCGCCTTCGGCTTGGCGCTGAGAATGCTGGGCTATGGCAAGCGCGTCGGCGTCGTGCAGTTCATCAAGGGCAAATGGCATACCGGCGAGAAGGATGCTTTCGCGGCCTTCGGCGACCGAGTCGTGTGGCATGCGATGGGCGAGGGTTTTACCTGGGAGACGCAGGACCTGAAGCGCGACATCGCCGCCGCCGAAGCCGCCTGGGCCAAGGCATTGGAGCTGATGGCCGATCCCTCGATGAGCCTCGTGGTGCTCGACGAGCTCAACATCGCGCTGCGCTACGACTATCTCGACCTGGAAAAGGTGGTCGCGGCGCTGAAGGCGCGCCGGGGCGACCTGCATGTGATCGTCACCGGCCGCAACGCCAAGCCGCTGCTTGTCGAGGCGGCCGATCTCGTCACCGAGATGGGGCTGACCAAGCACCATTTCGCCGCCGGCGTGAAGGCGCAGCAGGGAATTGAGTTTTAGCCGCCGATCAAGATGGTCAGGTAGATCACGATCGCCGAGACGACCGCGAATAGGCCGAGCAGCAGCCAGTCGGCTACGCGATAGAGCTTGAGCGCCTGGCGGATGTCGGTGCTTTCGGCCTCGCGGCGGCCGCCTTCGCCCATGAAGGCATCCTCGACGACTTCGCCGCCATAGCTGCGCGGTCCGGCGAGGGACAGCCCCAGCGCGCCGGCCATCGCCGCCTCCGGCCAGCCGGCATTGGGCGAACGGTGCTTCCTCGCGTCGCGGCGCATGACATGCCAGGCGGAGTGCGGATCGGCGCCCGGGACGAGAAAGGCCGCCAGCACGATGAGCAGGCCGGTCAGCCGCGATGCGGGCAGGTTGACCAGATCGTCGAAACGGGCGGCAGCACGGCCGAAGGCTTCGTATTTCGGCGTGCGGTGGCCGATCATCGAATCGGCGGTGTTGGCGGCTTTGTAGGCAGCACCTCCGCCCAGTCCGCCGATGCCGGTCCAGAAGGCGGGCGCAACAATGCCGTCCGAAAAATTCTCGGCCAGGCTTTCGATCGCGGCACGCGCGACACCGCCCTTGTCGAGCTTTTCCGGATCGCGGCCGACAATGCGCGATACGGCGATGCGGCCGAGGGTCAGGCCGCCGGTCTCCAACGCATCGGCGACGTCCTCGACATGCTCCGCGAGGCTCTTCTGCGACAGCAGCGAGGAACCGAGGATGGCGGCGATGACGAGGCCCGTGGGGAACATCATCCAGAGCAGGACATGCAGCGCCAGGCCGATCAGGCCGGGCACCAGCAGAATGACGAGCAAGGCCTGGACGCCGCGGCGGCGACGCAATTCGTCGGAATCCGTAGCGTGGTTGAGCCGGCGATCGAGAAAGGATATCAGCCTGCCGATCCAGGTGACCGGATGGCCGATGGCGCCGAACAGCCAGTCCGGGTAGCCGAGGGCGCGTTCGATGGCGAGTGATAGGAAAGCGATCAGGACGGACATGAAACTTCTAAGCGGAGCGATTGCAGCGGTTGATCATGGCGGCAGCCTTGGCCGGGCAAACGCGCTTTTTCCTCATGCGCCAAAACCTTTCGTGGACCTCTCGACAGGTATCAATCCGCACTCCTATCCGCTTTTCGACCTGCCCGCCACAGCGCTGTCCCGATTGCCGGAGGCAGGACAACTGCGCGAATTGGCCGAAATTGCGGCCAGGGCCTATGGCGCGCCGTCGGCGGCGCATGTGGCGGCGGCGCCCGGCACGCAGATTCTCCTGCCGCGCGTCGCTTCGCTGCTGCGGCCCGGCAAGGCGCTGGTGCTCGGCCCAACCTATGCCGAACATGCCCGGGCGGCGGCTATCGCCGGCCATGCGGTCGCGGAGGTCAGCGATTTCGACGCGCTGGCCGAGGCGGACCTTGCGGTGCTGGTCAATCCCAACAATCCGGACGGGCGGGTGATCGAAAAGGCGCGCCTGCTCAAGCTCGCGGCGCGACTTCGCGCCAAGGGCGGGCTGCTGGTCGTCGACGAAGCTTTCATGGATGTAGGCCCGACTGAGCAAAGCCTGGCCGGCGATGTCGGGAAGGGGGGCATCGTCGTGCTGCGCTCCTTCGGCAAGTTTTTCGGCCTCGCCGGTATTCGGCTCGGCTTCGCGCTGGCGGATCCGCTGACGGCCGAGCGGCTGGATGTGCAGCTCGGGCCCTGGGCGGTGGCCGGCCCGGCGCTCGAATATGGCATCCGCGCCTTGTCGGATGCGGCGTGGCAGGCCCGTATGCGGCAATGCCTGGCGCAGGATGCCGGGCGGCTCGACGCGCTGCTTGGCCGATTCGATGTTCCGGTCGCCGGCGGCACCAGCCTGTTCCGCTATCTGTCGTTTCCCGAGGCCGCAGGCCTTTTTTCGGCACTTGGCTCGAGCGGCGTGCTGGTCCGCCATTTTGACGAGCGGCCTCAGGTGCTGCGTGTCGGTTTGCCGGGCAATGAAGCGGAATGGCAACGCCTCGAAGGCGCCCTTGCCACGCGGGCTGCGCGGCGCAAGGATGCGCCAAAGGAGTTCGGGCAATGATCCACGTCTGTTCGCTGTCGAAGGTCGACGAGGCCGTGACAAGGACCGGTGCGCAGCGGTTGTTGTCGCTGCTCGCCGCAGGCACCGAAGTGGTCCGCCCGGCCTCGATCCTGGCGGAGAACCACTTGCATCTGGTCATGCACGACATCGCTGTCGCGCAGGAAGGCATGACAATGCCCGGCGAGGAGCATGTGCGGGCCTTGCTCGATTTCGCCTATCGCTGGGACCGGGTAAAGCCGCTGGTGGTGCATTGCTATGCCGGCGTCAGCCGCTCGACGGCGTCGGCCTACATCATCGCCGCGGCGCTGGCGCCCAAGCGTGACGAGATGGAGCTCGCCCGAACGCTGCGCTTTCTCTCGCCGACGGCTACGCCCAATCCGCGGCTGATCGCCGTCGCCGACACGCTGCTTGAGCGCGACGGCCGCATGATCGCGGCGATCGAGGCCATCGGGCGCGGCGCCGACGCGTTCGAAGGGATACCCTTCGAACTGGGGATCGACGCCTAAGTCAAAGCCGACCAGCCGCTACGACAGCCACTCGGCAAGCTTCGCCTTGCGCACATCCCGGACCAGGTTGATAAAACCGTCGGCCTGCATTTCCGCCGTCAGCCGGCCCTTCTCAGCCGTGGCGATGGAGGCGTCGCCGACCACGCCGTTCGGATTGAGGTCGCTGGCAACCCAGGCGAAGGCATGCGTGCCGGTGTGGCGCAGCAGGGCGAATTCCTTTTCGGCGCGCCCGACATTGGAGACGAAATTCTCCGCCTTGCTCATGTCGACGAGGTCGGGCCGGAAGTGCAGCATCAGCGAGGTCTCGACATCGCCGCCATGGATGCCGTGACGGTCCTCGAGCTCGGTGTACATTCCGGCCGGGCGGCCGAAACGCTGCCAGCTCGTCTTCACCGACAGCATTTTGGCGCGCACGCGTAATTCGCGCGAAATGATGCCCATGATCTCTTCATTACCGCCATGCGAATTGACGATGATCAGCTTCCTCACCCCGGCGCGGGCGACCGACAGGCCAAGTTCGGTCCAGGCGTCGACCAAGGTGGCGGCGGGCAAGGTGAGCGTTCCCGGCGCATGCAGATGCTCGTTCGACTTGCCGACAGCCTGCACCGGCAGGATGCGGATGTCGAGATCGTCGGGCAGGCGCGCGATCACCGTCTCCAGCATGCCCGCCATGATCGAGGTGTCGGTCGAGACCGGAAGGTGAGGCCCATGCTGCTCGATCGCCGCCACCGGCAGCACGGCGATGGTCGCTTCGGCGTCGATCGAGGCGTATTCGGTCGTCCGGTAATCGCCCCACCACACGCGTCTTGTCGTCACTTTTCGTCTCCCGATTGGTCTGCTGTCCGGCCTGAAGGTCTAGAGCCTATCCCCGGAAACAGCTAGCCCGCTGCCAGAGCTTCGACCTCGACCTTGAATTCCGGGCGGGCGAAGCCGGAGACGATCATCAGCGTGGAGGCCGGCGCCGGATCGGAAAAGAGCCGGTTGCGGACATCCATATAGGCCTGCAGGTGCTCGCGGCCGATGACGAAGGCGTTGATGCGCACGATGTCGTTCAAGGTCAGCCCGGCCTCGCTCAGAATCGCGGCGATGTTCTTGAAGCAGAGCTCCGTCTGCGCGCCGGCATCCTCCGGCACGGCGTCGTCTGGGCCGATGCCCAATTGACCCGAGCACAGCACCAGACGCTTTCCGGCCGGTATTTCGACGCCGTGGCTGTAGCGGGCGAAAGGCGGCTTGATCGACTTGGGGGCGAGGTATTTGAGCATGGCATTCTCCTGTCGGCCGACAGCCTAGTGGCGGATTCATGAAACATTCAAGATGCCGTGGACGCCGCCAGGAGCGATTATGGACAGGCGTCCAAAAAATAGGCACGATGCCTCGCGTACGGCATGACCCGTCCGGTCTCGGCAACGACTGCCGCACGAGCAGGCGGCCCTGGCGGTGGCATGTGTCTTGCTTCTTGAATCAATGGTGTCGAGCCCAGCGCGTTGCGCGCCGGAGCCAAGAGAGGGTGAGTTTATGATCGGACAAGGAAAGATCCTGGCGGGCGCCGTCGCCCTGCTGGCTGCGGGCACGCTGGGCGCGGCCGCAAACGAGAAGGTGACGTTCGGCACCAACTGGCTGGCCGAGCCGGAGCATGGCGGCTACTACCAGGCGATCGCCGACGGCACCTATGCCGCCTGCGGCCTTGATGTCACCATCATGCAGGGCGGCCCGCAGGTCAGCGGCCGGCCGATGCTGCTAGCCGGCAAGATCGATTTCTATATGGGCGGCAACCTGCTCTCGGCCTTCGACGCCGTGCAGCAGGGCATTCCGATGCGTGTCGTTGCGTCCGACTTCCAGAAGGATCCGCAAGTCATCATGTCCCATCCGGGAGAGGGGCTGGACAAGTGGGAGGACCTCAAGAACGCCGACCAGTACATCATGGGCGACGAAGGCGCGCAGACCTTCTTCCAGTGGATGGTCACCGATCTCGGTTTCGATGCCGCCAAGCGCGTGCCCTACACATTCAATCCGGCGCCCTTCATCGCCAACAAGAAGTCGATCCAGCAGGGCTATGTGACGTCCGAGCCGTTTGCCGTGCAGAAGCAGGGCGGCTTCACGCCGAACCAGTTCCTGCTCGCCGACTATGGCTGGGATACGTATGCGACCACCATCGAGGTGATGCAGGATACGATCGACAAGCGGCCGGAGGTGGTCCAATGCTTCGTCGATGGCTCGGCCAAGGGCTGGTACAAATACCTCTATGGCGACAACAAGGCCGCCAACGAGATGATCAAGAAGGACAATCCGGACATGACGGATGAGCAGATCGCCTTCTCGATCGAGCAGATGAAGAAGTTCGGCGTTGTCGATTCGGGCGATTCGGAAAAGCTCGGCATCGGCGCGATGACCGAAGCCCGCATCCAGAGTTTTTACGACAAGATGGTCAAGGCCAAGGTCGCGCAGCCGGGCCTTGACATCAAGAAGGCTTACACGCTGGCCTTCATCAACAAGGGTGTCGGGCTGGAGCTGAAGAAGTAAGGCGGCCGGCCTGAGATGATCCAGGAAAAAGTGGCTGGGACGCCGGCGGCATCCGGGGAGGCCCCGATGCTGCTGGCATTGCGCAATGTCGGCAAGGTCTTTTCCAACGGCGTGACGGCGCTGAGCAAGGTCGACCTGGCGATCCGCGAAGGCGATTTCCTGAGCCTGCTCGGCCCCTCGGGCTGCGGCAAGTCGACCGCGCTCAGGTTGATCGCGGGTCTCTCGACGCCGACCTCCGGCCAGCTTGACTGGCGCGGCTCGATCGACCGCTCGAACATCGGCTTCGTCTTCCAGGAGCCGACGCTGCTGCCCTGGGCCAGCGTCTTCGACAATGTCTGGTTGCCGCTGAGGCTGAAGGGGGTGTCGCGCGCCAAGGCGGAACCCGCCGTGATGGAGGTGCTGTCGCGCGTCCATCTCACCGGCTTCGAGAACGCTGTGCCGCGCGAGCTTTCCGGCGGCATGAAGATGCGCGTCTCGATCGCGCGGGCCATGGTGACCAAGCCGCGCATCCTTCTGATGGACGAGCCTTTCGCGGCGCTCGACGAGATCACCCGCTTCAAGCTCAACAACGACCTTCTGGAACTTTGGCAGGACGAGCGCTTCACCGTCATCTTTGTCACCCACAGCGTGTTCGAGAGCGTGTTCCTGTCCAGCCGCGTCGTCGTCATGGCCGCGCGGCCGGGCCGCGTCCATGGCGAACTCCCCATCAACGCGCCCTATCCGCGTGACGAGGCGTTCCGCACCTCGCCGGGCTATGCCGCGCTTTGCCGGCAGGCCTCGGGCGTGCTGGTCGACGCCATCAACTCAACCGCCGGATCGCATCATGACGGCCATTGAAAACAATGTCCTGACGCTCGATCCCGAAGAGGCGCGCCGCGCCCGCCAGGAGCGGCTGGAGCGCATCGGCAAATGGGTGCTGCCGCTGGCGATCATGACGCTGGCGATCGTGCTGTGGGACCGCATCTGCGTCTGGAACGCGATCCCGCAATATATCCTGCCGCGGCCGGGCGTGGTGCTGCAGACGCTGCACAGCGACGCCGGCCTGCTCTTCTCCTCGCTCTTGGTGACGCTCAGGATCACCTTCCTCAGCTTGGCTCTCGCCGTCATCGGCGGCGTCGGGCTGGCGGTGCTGTTCGCGCAGTCGAAATGGGTGGAGATGTCGTTCTTCCCCTTCGCCATCGTGCTGCAGGTGACGCCGATCGTCGCCATCTTCCCCTTGATCAACATCTATGTGGACAACCAGACCATCAAACTGCTGCTCTGCGCCTGGATCGTCGCCTTCTTCCCGATCCTGTCGAACACGACTCTCGGCCTGAACTCGGTCGACCGCAATCTGCGGGACCTGTTCAAGCTCAACGGCGCGACGCGCTGGCAGCAATTGCGATATCTGCGCCTGCCGGCGGCGATGCCTTATTTTCTCGGCGGGCTGAAGATCGCCGGCGGCCTGTCGCTGATCGGCGCCGTGGTGGCGGAATTCGTCGCCGGCGCGCAGGGGCAGTCGTCCGGGCTCGCGTCCCGCATCATCGAGGCCGGCTACCGGCTCAATGCGCCGCGCCTGTTCGCGGCGCTGATCCTGATCTCGCTCACCGGCATCCTGATCTTCCTGGTGCTGTCGCTGGTGTCGCATCTCATCCTGCGCCGCTGGCACGAGAGCGCGCTGAAGCAGGAGCGCTAAGGTGGTAGCCGGGAAAATCGCGAAGAGGACCAGATCTTGATCCCTACCTCTGGTTCCTACCGGCTTGCCAATGCCCGTGTTCACCGGTCGCTGACGCCCGGCCTTATAGAACCGTTCGACGTGGACGGTTTCGCGCTGGCTGAACTGGCCGTCGCCGACGGCAAGATCGCGAGCATCGTCGCCCATGCCGAATCGAAGGCGCAGTCCGACGCGATCGACCTTGCCGGCCGTATCGTGCTGCCGTGTTTCGTCGATTGCCACACCCACATCGACAAGGGCCATATCTGGCCGCGGAAACCCAATCCGGACGGCACCTTCATGGGCGCGCTCAATGCCACCGGCGCCGACCGCGCCGCGCGCTGGAGCGCCGAGGATGTCGCGCGCCGCATGGATTTCTCGCTGCGCTCGGCCTACGCGCATGGCACCAAGGCCATGCGCACGCATCTCGACAGCGTGCCGCCGCAGGAGGAGATCTCCTGGCCGGTGTTCGAAACGATGCGAGAGAGATGGCGCGGGCGCATCGACCTGCAGGCGGCTTGCCTGCTCGGCATTGAAGGCGTGCGTGACAAGGCCTGGTTCGAGCGACTGGCGAAGCGCGTCGCCGCGGCCAAGGGCGTGCTCGGCGTCGTCACCTATATGGTGCCCGACCTCGAGGAACTGCTCGACCAGGTGTTCGCCCAGGCGATCGAGCATGGGCTCGATCTCGATTTCCATGCCGACGAGACCGACGATATCGCGGCCATCTCGTTGAAGAAGATCGCCGAGGCGTCGCTGTGGAACGGTTTCGAGGGCAACATCCTGGTCGGCCATTGCTGCTCGCTGTCGCGCCAGCCGGACCTGGAGGTGCTCGATACGCTGGACAAGGTGGCGAAGGCGCGGCTTGCCGTGGTGTCGCTGCCGATGTGCAATCTCTATCTGCAGGACCGCCGCAGCAACGGCACCACCCCGCGCTGGCGCGGCGTGACGCTGCTGCACGAGATGAAGGCGCGCGGCATCAAGGTTGCGGTGGCCTCCGACAATACGCGCGATCCGTTCTACGCCTATGGCGATCTCGATATGCTCGAAGTCTACCGCATGGCGACGCGCATCCTGCATTTCGACCATCCGGTAGGCGACTGGCCGAAGGCGGTGGCGGCAACGCCGGCCGAGGTGATGCGGCTCGACGGCGCCGGTACGCTTGCCGTCGGCGGCTCAGCCGATTTCATCGTCTTCAGGGGGCGCAGCTGGACCGAATTGCTGTCGCGGCCCGAATCGGATCGCATCGTGGTGCGCGACGGCAGGGCGATCGAACGCCAATTGCCCGACTATGCCGAACTCGACGAACTGATGGTGTGATGATGGATATCGCAGCGCTGAAGCGCGATCTCGACGGGATCAAGCTCGACGACCATCCGGCCATCGTCCAGCAGAAGAGCCGCGACTTCTACTGGTACAGCCCGGTGCTGAAGGCGCAACTCGATCACATCAAAGGCGACCTGATCGTCACGCCGAAGAACGAAGATGAAGTCATCCGCGCGCTTGCCGCATGCCACAGGCACGGCGTTCCGGTGACGCCGCGCGGCAGCGGCACCGGCAATTATGGGCAGGCGATGCCGCTGTCGGGCGGCGTGGTGCTGAACCTCGCCGAGATGAACGAGATCAAGACGATCGCGCCGGGGCGGGTGGTGACCGGGCCGGGCGCGGTGCTGGCCGACATCGACAAGGCGACGCGGGCGCATTCCGGACAGGAGCTGAGGCTCTCGCCCTCGACCTACAACACCGCCTCGATCGGCGGCTTCATCGCTGGCGGTTCGGGCGGCGTCGGCTCGATCAATTTCGGCGGCTTGCGCGATTTCGGCAATGTGCTGCGGCTGCGCGTCGTCACCATGGAGGCCGAGCCCAAGGCGCTCGAGCTCACCGGCGAGGACCTGCACAAGGTGACGCATGCCTATGGCACCAACGGCATTATCACCGAGGTCGAGATGCCGCTGACCGCCGCCTATGATTGGATCGACGTTATCGTCGGCTTCGACAAATTCATGGGTGCAGCCCGCTACGGCAACGCGCTTGCCTGCCAGGACGGCATCCTGACCAAGCTGATCACGCCGATCGCCGCACCCGTGCCGCAGCTCTATTTCAAGCGGCACCAGAAATTCCTGCGCGAGGGGCAAAGCATTTGCGTCGTCATGGTCGCGAAGCATGGGCTCGACGCCTTCCTGGCCTTCACCCGGCGCGCCGGCGGCGAGGTCATCTTCAATGCGGCGACCGCGACGGACGAGGACAAGAAGGGCCTGCCGCCGGCCTATGAGCTTGCCTGGAACCACACGACCCTGCGCGCACTGCGCGTCGACCCGTCGATCACCTATCTGCAGTCGCTCTATCCGTTCCCCAACCAGCTGGCGCTGGTCGAGAAGATGGACGCGATGTTCACGGGCGAGGTGTTCTCGCATCTGGAATTCGTGCGGCTCGACGGCAACATCACCTGCTTCGGCCTGCCGCTGGTCAAGTTCACCACCGAGGCGCGGCTCAACGAAATCATCCGCCTGCATGAGGAGAATGGCTGCCCGATCTTCAACCCGCACCGCTACACGCTGGAAGAGGGCGGCATGAAGCAGACCGACGAGTTCCAGCTTGCCTTCAAGCGCCAGACCGATCCGCAAGGGCTGCTCAATCCCGGCAAGATGATCGCCTGGGAAAACCCGGACTATGATTATCGCTCCGGCCGCACGTTTCTGTTCAAGGGATTGCAGAAGGCGGGGTGATGAAAATCCTCGTGCTCTACGCTCATCCGGTGGAGACCAGCTTCAACGCCGGCCTGCACGAGACGATCGTCGAGCGGCTCGCCGCGTCGGGGCATGCGGTCGACGACTGCGACCTCTATGCCGAGGATTTCGATCCAAGGCTGACACGCGCCGAGCGGCTCGGCTACCACGAGCCGCGCGGGCCGGACGACGCGGTCGCCGGCTATGTCGAAAGGCTGAAGAATGCCGAAGCGCTGGTGCTGTCGTTTCCGGTCTGGAACTATGGCTATCCGGCGATCCTGAAAGGTTTTTTCGACCGCGTCTTCCTGCCCGGCGTGTCGTTCAAGCTGGTCGACGGCAAAGTGCAGCCGACATTGCACAACATCCGCAAGCTCGCGGCCATCACCACCTATGGCGGCAGCCGCTTTCGCGCCATGCTGATGGGCGATCCGCCGCGCAAGATCGTCAAGCGCATGCTGCGGGCGACCATCAAGCCAGGCGCTCCTGTCTCCTATCTCGCGCATTATTCGATGAACCTCTCCACCGAGGAGACGCGCAAAGTCTTCATGGCGAAGGTCGCGGCGACGATGGACGCCTTCTGATGCGCGTGCTGGTGGTCTATTGCCATCCGGTGCCGGAAAGCTATTGCGCGGCGATCCGCGACCTGGCGGTGGAGGTGCTGAAAGGACGTGGCTGGGACGTGCGGCTGCTCGACCTCTATGCCGAGAATTTCGACCCTGTGATGAGTTGCGAGGAGCGGCGCTTCTACAATGATCGCGCGCCGGAAGATCCTGCGCTGACGCCGCATTTCGAACATCTGCAATGGGCGCAGGCGATCCTCTTCATCTATCCGACCTGGTGGTACGGGTTGCCGGCGATGCTGAAGGGCTGGTTCGACCGCGTGTGGGCGACCGACATCGCCTTCAAGCTACCAGCCGGCAAGGGGCGGATCACGTCGCTGATGCGGCACGTCACCAAGGTCGGCGTCATCACCACCTGCGGCGCGCCGACCTGGTGGAGCGTGGTCGTCGGCCAGCCGGGACGCAAGACGATTTTACGCGGCATGCGGGCGCTATGCGCCACGCGCTGCAAGACGTTTTTCCTGGCGCACTATTTGATGGATGCCTCGACACCGAAGAGCAGGGCGGGGTTTCTGGTCAAAGTCCGCAGGACGCTTGAGCGGTTTTAGGGGGCCTTCAGCTATCCTGCGGGATTGTGGCGAACGCCTTTTTTTATGCGGAAATGAAGTGCATAATAAGGGCATGACCAAGCTTTTCGAGCATGCAGTCCAACGTGTTCGCACCTTGCCTCCTGAATTGCAGGACGAGTACGCACGTGTCCTCTTGCGCCTCGCGGGTGAAGTGGGGGACGAACCTATTCACCAACTGAGCCGAGAGGAAAAAGCCTCGCTCGCAATGTCCCGAGCGCAGGCTGCGCGTGGTGAATTTGCAACCGACGAGGAAGTCCGTGCTGTTTGGGCGAAGCACGGCCTGTGAAGCTTCGTTACACGCCGGCGGCGTTAGCCGTCAACCATGCCGGACAAGTAATAGCGACTCTTGGTCACGCCTGCGGGCAATCCTGCCCGAAGCCGCGAGAGGAAAGCTACATCCTCACCCGTTCCGCCTTCGGATCATACATCGGCTTCAGCGAGGCTTCCGCCGTGAAACGCTCGCCGGCGATCTCCACCTCATAGGATGAGCCCAGCACATCCGCCTCGCTCTCGCCTTGGCAAGGCACATAGCCAAGCCCGATCGCGCCGCCGAGATGGTGGCCGTAATTGCCTGATGTGATCGGGCCGACGATCTTGCCGTCGCGCAGGATGGCCTCGTTGTGGAAGAGCAGGGGCTGCGCGTCCTTCAGGCGAAACTGCACCAGCCGGCGTGACAGGCCGGCTTCCTTCTTCCTGAGCACCGCCTCGCGGCCGATGAAACCGGCTTTGCTCGTCTTCACCGCAAAGCCGAGGCCCGCCTCCAGCACATTGTCCTCGTCGGTGATGTCGTGGCCGAAATGGCGGAAGGCCTTTTCAATGCGGCAGGAATCCAGCGTATGCAGGCCGCAGAGTTTCAGGCCGACATCGGCGCCGGCTTCGGTGATCTCCTCAAAGACATGGGCGGCCTGCTCGGTCGAGACATAGAATTCCCAGCCAAGCTCGCCGACATAGGTGACCCGGTGGGCGCGGGCGAGACCCATCCCGATCTCGATCTCCTGGAAAGTGCCGAACGGATTAGTCTCGTTGGAAAAATCGTTCGGGCTGACCTTCTGGATCAGTTTTCGCGCCTCCGGACCCATGACGCAGATCACGGCTTCGGCGGCGGTGACGTCGGTGATGACGACGAACTCGTCGGCGACATGCTTTCTCAGCCAGGCGAAGTCGCGCTGCAGCGTGGCACCCGGCACGACCAGGAAATAGGCCGTATCCGAAAGCCGCGTCACGGTGAGGTCGCTCTCGATGCCGCCGCGCTGGTTGAGCATCTGCGTGTAGACGATCTTGCCCGGCGCCACGTCCATGTCGTTGGCGCAGAGCCGCTGCAGGAAGGCGCAGGCATCGCGACCCTCGACGCGGATCTTGCCGAAGGAAGTCATGTCGAACAGGCCGACGCCGTTGCGCACCGCGAGATGTTCCTCGCGCTGGTTGTCGAACCAGTTCTGCCGCTTCCAGGAATAGCGGTATTCGCGCTCCTGGCCTTCGCGCGCGAACCAGTTGGCGCGCTCCCAGCCCGCCACCTCGCCGAAGACGGCGCCGCGCGCCTTCAGGTGCTCGTGCAAGGGCGAGCGGCGCACGCCGCGCGAGGTCGCCATCTGGCGATAGGGGAAATGGTCGGCATAGAGCAGGCCGAGCGTTTCGGAGACGCGCTCCTTGAGGTAGCGGCGGTTCTTCTGGAAAGGCTGGGCGCGGCGGATATCGACCTCCCACAGGTCGAAGGGCGCCTCGCCGTCATTGATCCATTGCGCCAGCGCCATGCCGGCGCCGCCGGAGGAGACGATGCCGATCGAGTTATAGCCCGTCGCCATCCAGTAGCCGGAAAGCTCCGGCGCCTCGCCGAGATAATAGCGGTCGTCCGGCGTGAAACTCTCCGGGCCGTTGAAGAAGGTATGGATGCCGGCGGTGCCCAGCATCGGCATGCGGTTAACGCCCATTTCGAGGATGGGCTCGAAATGGTCCATGTCCTCGGGCAACTGGTCGAAGCAGAAATCCTCGCGGATGCCGTCCATGCCCCAGGGCTTCGCCACCGGCTCGAAGGCGCCGAGCATCATCTTGCCGGCGTCCTCCTTGTAGTAGGCGCACTCGTCCGGCACGCGCAGCACCGGCAGGCGGGAGAGGCCGGGGATCGGCTCGGTGACGAGATAGAAATGCTCGCAGGCATGCAGCGGGATGGTAACGCCGTTCTGCCGACCCAACTCGCGCGCCCACATGCCGGCGCAGTTGACGACGATGTCGGTCTCGATCGTGCCTTGCTCCTGGCCCTGCGCCCAGGAGACGCCGCAGACTCGACCGTTCTTGGTATGGACCTTGGTGACCTTCATATTCTCGATGATCGTCGCACCGCGCTGGCGCGCGCCCTTGGCCAGCGCCATGGCGATGTTGGCGGGATCGCACTGGCCGTCGAGCGGCAAATGCACGGCGCCAACCACATCCGAGACGTTGAGATGCGGGTACATCTCCTTGACCTCGGGCGGCGAAATCTCGCGCACGTCGACATCGAAGGCGCGGGCGAGTGAAGCCTGCCTATAGATCTCGTGCTTGCGCTCCTCGGTCAGCGCGACAGTGATCGAGCCGACCTGGCGCATGCCGGTGCCGACATCGGTCTCAGCCTCGAGCTTGACGTAGAGATCGGCCGAATATTTCGCCAGCCGCGTCATGTTCTGGGAGCCGCGCAACTGGCCGATCAGCCCGGCCGCATGCCAGGTGGTGCCTGAGGTGAGCTGCTTGCGCTCCAAGAGCACGATGTCGGTCCAGCCGAGCTTAGCCAGATGATAGGCGACCGAGCAGCCGGAGACGCCGCCGCCGATGATTACCGCGCGGGCTTTGGCCGGGATGGTCTTGGTCATGCGGCCTCGCGGCGATAGTTGGAAGCGAAGCGGCGAACGCGAAGCGCTGCTTCCTTGAGGATGGATTCGGGCTGGCAGAGGCTGATGCGGATGTGGCCGGCGGCGGCTTCGCCGAAGCTCGATCCGGGCATCACGCCGACCTTTTCCTCGTCGAGCAGCGCCCAGGCGAATTTCTCGTCGTCGGGTTCGACCGCGGAGACATCGAGCATGATGTACATGCCGCCTTCGGAGCCGCGCACGGTGACTTCGTTGGCTCCGCGTATGGCATCGAGGAAGATCGCGCGCCGCGCGGCGTAACGCTCGGCGATATCCTTCACGCCATAGTGGTTTTCAAGCGCCTCGGCGCAAGCGATGGAGATGAAGGCTGGCAGGCCGTAGGTCGTGACCAGATTGAGGTCGGTCATCAGCGCGATCATCGCTTTCGGCCCGGTCAGCCAGCCCATGCGCCAGCCGGTCATGCCGTGGCTCTTCGACATGGAGTTGATGACCAGGGTGCGCTCGGCCATACCGGGCAGCGAGCGCGGCGAGATGTGCTCGCCGCCGCCGAGCGTCCAGTAGACCTCGTCCGACAGCAGCCAGAGATCGTGCTCCTTGCAGATTTCGGCCAGCCGTTCGAGCCGTTCGCGCGAATAGACGGCACCGGTCGGGTTGTTCGGCGTGTTGATCAGGATGGCGCGGGTGTTGGGCTTGAGCGCGGCGCGGATCATGTCTGCGCGAGGTTGAAATCCATCTTCGGCCGGTGTCTCGACCACCGTGAAGCTGGCGCCCGCGGCGCTGAAGGTGTTGGGGTAGGTGGCGTAGTAAGGCGCGACTACAATGGCGTGGTCGCCTGGGTCGAGCACGCCCTGCACGGCGGCGTAAAGCGCTGCCTGGCCGCCAGGCGTGGCGATGACCTCGTCGGGTTCCGTGAGGATGCCGGCGCAAACGGTCGCGGCGGCGGCCATCGCCTTGCGCAGGCGCGGCAGGCCGGGCAGCGGCGTGTAGTGATGGTTGCTGCCGCGCACGGCGCTCACGCAGGCTTCGATGGTTTCCGACGGCGTGTCGAAATCATGGTCGCCGACCGAGAGCACAATGATGTCTTCGCCGGCCTGCTTGCGATTCCAGGCGGCGAAATGGACCTCCCAGCCGTCCTTGCCGGAAGGCACGATACCGGTAATGCGTTTTGATGGCTTCGGCATCAGGCTCTCAACCTCTCATTCTTCGGATCCCACAGCGGCTCGTCGTTCTGGACGATGGCCTTGAAGCGATCGCCAAAAATCTCGACCTCGACCGCCGTGCCCGGCTCCGTGAGATCCGTGCGCAGCATGCCGAGCACGATCGACTTGCCGACGCGGTGGCCCCAGCCGCCCGACGTCGTCTCGCCGACGATCGTGCCCTCATGCCAGAGCGTCGACATATAGGGTGCGTCGCAGTCGCCGGGGTTCTCGACAACCAAAGTGACGAAGCGCTTCTTCACGCCCTGCTGCTTCTCGTTGAGGAGAGCCGCCTTGCCGCGGAAGTCTGGCTTGTCCCATTTGACGAAGCGCTCCAGGCCGCCCTGCAGGATCGAATAGTCGGTCGAGAGGTCGCCCTTCCAGGTGCGGTAGCCTTTTTCCAGCCGCAGCGAATCCAGCGCATACATGCCGAAGGGTTTCAGCCCGTGCTTCCGGCCGGCGGCCCAGACGGCGTCGAAGACGGTCGCCGTGTCTGCGACCTTGGTGTGGATCTCCCAGCCGAGCTCGCCGGCGAAGGAGACGCGCACCAGCTTCGCCCAGCGCCCGGCAATGGTTGTTTCCTGATGCGTCAGCCAGGGCAGCGTCAGGTCGGCGTCGCAGACTTCGGCCAGGATTTTTCGCGAATTCGGGCCGGTCAGAATCTGCGTCGAAAATTCCTCCGTACGGTCGGTCAGCGTGAAGGCCGCATCGGCGGGCATGCGCGACTGCAGCCATTCGAAATCGTGCCACTGCGCCACCGCGGCAGTGATCAGCGTCATCTGATCCTCGCCATGGCGCACCACCGACATTTCGGTGACGATGCGGCCCTTGTCGTCGGCGAAATAGACGAGGCCGATGCGACCGGGTTTCGGCACAAGGCCGGTGACCTGCAAGGCCAGCCAATCGGCCGCGCCCGGACCTTCGAGGTTGAAACGCGAGAAGCCGGGCAGGTCGAGGATACCGGCGGCGTCGCGCACGGCAAGGCATTCCTCGCGCACGCGCTGCTGCCACGGGCCGTCGCGGCGGAAGGTGAGGGTAGACTCTTCGGAAGTATCATCGCCGGGTTGTGCGTACCAAGTCGCGCGCTCCCAGCCATTATAGGCGTCGAACTGGCCGCCCAGCGCCTTGATGCGATCATGCAGCGGCGACAGCTTGCGGTCGCGCCCCTCCGGCCAGGCATGGCGCGGGAACTGGATGGCGTATTCGTTGCCGTAGATTTCCATGCCCTTGGCGACGCAATAGTCGGGCGCCGAGGCGAAGCTGGTGAAACGGCGCGGATCGCAGGACCACATATCCCATTCGGTCTGGCCTTCGGTGACCCATTCGGCCAGCACCTTGCCGGCGCCGCCGCCTTGCGCGATGCCGAAGGTGAAGACGCAGGCCTCGAAGGCGTTCGGCACGCCGGGCATCGGCCCGATCAGCGGATTGCCGTCCGGCGCGTAAGGAATCGGGCCGTTGATCACCTTGGAGAGGCCGGCGGTGCCGAGGATCGGCACGCGGGCGACGGCGTCGGCCAGGTAATGCTCGAGGCGGTCGAGATCGTCGGGGAAGAGCTGGAAGGAGAAATCCTCCGGCATCGGATCGTTGTGGGTCGCCCAATGCGCGCGGCAATTGCGCTCATAGGGGCCGAGATTCATGCCGCTCTTTTCCTGGCGCAAGTAATAGGACGTGTCGACGTCGCGCAGCAGCGGCAGCTTGTGGCCCTGTTCCTTCGTCCACGCGGCAAGCTCGGGGATTTCCTCGAACAATATGTACTGATGACTCATCACCATCATCGGCACGTCGCGCCCAAACATCTTGCCGACTTCGGCGGCGCGGTAGCCGGCCGCATTGATGACGATCTCGCAGCGGATCTCGCCTTGCGGGGTGGCGATCACCCATTCGCCGTTCTCGCGGCGCACGCCGGTGACCGGGCAGAAGCGGATGATCTTGGCGCCCATGTCACGCGCGCCTTTGGCCAGCGCCTGGGTCAGCTGAGCCGGGTCGATGTCGCCGTCGCTCGGATCATAGAGCGCGCCCTTCAACTCATGCGTCTCGATGAAGGGATAGCGGCGCTTGATCTCGTCGAGGCCGACGACGTCGATATCCATTCCCTGGTAGCGGCCCATGCCCTTGGCGCGCTGGAATTCCTGCATGCGCTCCTTGGTATGGGCGAGCCGGAGCGAGCCGGTTACATGGTAGTTCATCGGATAATCGACCGCTTCGGCCAGACCCCGGTAAAGCTCGGTCGAGTAGCGCTGCATGTTCATCAGCGACCAGGACGAGGAGAAGGTCGGCACGTTGCCGGCGGCATGCCAGGTCGAGCCTGAGGTCAGCTCGTTTTTTTCCAGAAGCACGCAATCGGTCCAGCCCGCCTTGCAGAGGTGATAGAGCGAGGAGGTGCCGACGACGCCGCCTCCGATGATCACCACGCGTGCCGTGGTCGGCAAACCGGCCATTTCTTCCTCCAGAGTCTCAGCGCTTCGCGCTTCGATTTTTGTTTTTGATGCATGTCGTTATCCCAAAACCGCTTCGCACTTTTGGTTGACATGCATTGTCAGTATACCGGTGGCGAAACCACCCAGATGACCACTGCCGGCTCGGCGCCGGGATTGCGCCAGCGGAACGGCTTGCCCTCGAAGCGGAACGAGTCGCCTTCGCCGAGACGATGCCAGACGCCGTCGATCTCGATCTCGAATGTGCCCGACGCGACATAGCCCGCTTCTTCCGTCGGGCGGCGCGTTTCTGTTTCCAGCTCCGCGCCCGGCGCGAACACCGAGCGCAGCATCTCGAAGCTACCGCCGAGATCGGGCGACAGAAGCTCCTCCACCAGGCCGGATTCGCTTGTGCCAAGCGAACGGCGGCTGCCGGCGCGCACGACCACGCCGCGTTCCTGCTCGACAGGCGCGTCATGGCTGAAGAACAGGCTGATCGGAACATCGAAGAGGCTGGCGAATGCCCGCAAGTCACCCAGCGAGGGAACCGAGAGGCCGCGCTCGACCTGGCTGACCCAGCCGACCGACCGACCGAGCTTGAGGGCGATCTCGGCCAGTGTGAGGCCGCGCGCCTTGCGAAGCGCACGGATGTCGCCGGCCAGCAGCCGGTCGCCATTGTCCTGCTCCGATCTGGCAGTAGTCGAGCTCAAGCGTATCTCGTGAAAAAATCTATGTAAATTTCATGAAGCGGTAAAGTCATGAAAAAATCAAGGGGATTTTCATACCCCGCAAGATTTACTTGCGCGATTTTTGAGGTTGAGGCAAAGCCACGATCACGAACGGCGAGTGGGGACGTCCGGTCGGGGACCAATACAGTTTAGTGTCTGCGGATGGTCGCCATGGAACCGGTTGCAGTTCCGGCCATGCGCGAAGGGACGGCCCATGCTGGAGAAGAATAGCCGAATCGCCATGGACGCGGCGATCGTCGACGATGCGATCCTGTCGCGCCGGTCGGTGCGCGCGTTTCTGCCCGATATGGTCGATGACGACACGATCCGCGCGATCCTGGCGGTCGCCGCGCGCGCGCCGTCGGGCACCAACATGCAGCCCTGGCGCGTCTATGTGACCAAGGGCGAGGTCAAGCAGCGCATCAGCGATGCCATCCTCAATTCCGGCATCCGTGCCGAAAAGGCGGAGTGGGACGAGTACCGCTACTATCCCGACCAGTTCTTCGAACCATATCTCACCCGCCGCCGCGCCAACGGCTTCGGGCTCTATGGCGTGCTGGGCATCGGCCGCCGCGAGGTCGACAGGATGCGCGCCCAACACGACCGCAATTTCATTTTCTTCGACGCTCCGGTCGGCATGATCTTCACGATCGACCGGAGGCTGAACCAAGGGTCGTGGATCGACTACGGCATGTTCCTGCAGAACATCATGGTCGCGGCGCGAGGCAGGGGACTGCATACCTGCCCGCAGGCGGCCTTTGCGCCCTATCACCGTCAGATCAGGCCGGTGCTCGATATTCCCGACGAAGAGATCGTCGTCTGCGGCATGGCGTTGGGCTATGAGGACACATCCAAGCCGGAGAACGAGTTTCGCACCGACCGCGCGCCGCTCGAGGACTGGGTGACGTTCGCGAAGTAGCGTCGGCTGAGGCGTCAGTCGGTGCTCATATGCGCGCCATGGCCGCTGACACGGGCGCCATCCTGCGGCGTCAGCCTCAGATAGGCCGACAGCGCGCAAAGGGTGATCAATCCTTCTATGACGAACAGGATGCGGTAGTCGTTGATGCCGGCCTTGCCGCCGCCGGCAAGCAGCGCCAGCAGCGCGGCCGCGAGGCCGACGCTGATCGCCACCGCCAGCTGCCACAGGATGTAATAGAGCGCGCTGAAGCGCGCGAGCTGCTCCGGCGCGATGTCCGAATAGGAGAGATTGCCGGTCGAGGCCCATTGCACCGAGCGGAAGACGCCGAAGACGAAAATATAGGCAAGCACGATCCATGCCGGCAGGCTCTCCTGCATCAAGGCGAAGCCCGCGACCAGCAAAGCGACGATCGGCGTATTGGTGACCAGCACGCGCTTGAAGCCGAAACGGTTCAAAAGGCGCGGCATAAAGAAGCGCATGATCAACGACCCGATCGCGGCCACGAAGGTCAGCGATCCCGCCTGCACGGCGCTCATGCCGAAGCCGAGCTGGAACATCAGCGGCAAGAGGAAGACCACCGAGCTCAGCCCGATGGTGTCGAGGCCGCCGCCCGTCAGGAAGGAGATGCGGAAGGTGCGGATGCGCAAGAGATTGAGGTCGAGCAGCGGATTGCGCGCGCGCAGGCAGTAGAAGGCGGCAACCGTCAGGATGACGATCGCCAGGCCGAGCTCAAGCGCCATGCTGCTTGCGGCCACATCTTTCGCAGCGACCGAATCCATGCCGAAGACCAGCAGCGTCATGCCGCAGCCGACGAGCAGGAAGCCTGGCAAATCGAACGGCGTGCGCACCGGCTTGGTCGTCGTCGGAAACAGGGAGGCGGCCAGCAGCGCCGCGGTCAGCGCGATCGGGATGTTGATGTAGAAGATCCAGCGCCAGGAGACGTAAGTGGTGAGCGCGCCACCGACGAGCGGCCCGACCAGCGGCCCGGATTGGCCGGCGAGCGAAATGTACATGTTGATCTTCAGCGTGCGGTCGCGCGGGAAGCTCGACAGGATCACGACCTGACCAAGCGTGCCCATCAGCGCGCCGCCGCAGCCTTGCAGGGCGCGCGAGCCGACCAGCATCCAGATGTTTTCCGAAAGGCCGCACAAGGCCGAGGCGCCGGCGAAGACGAGCAGCGCGAAGCAATAGACATTGCGCAGCCCAAAACGGTCGGCCAGCCAGCCGCCGAGCGGCATGGTGACGATGAGGCTGGCGACATAGACGGTGATCAAAAGGCCAAGCTGGCTTGGCGGCCGGTCGAGGCTCTCGCCGATGCCGGGCAGCGCGGTGACCACGACGTTCTGGTCGAGACTGGTCATGAACACGCCGCAAGCGACGGTTGCCGGCAACAGCATCGACGGACCCTCCGCCGGAGCAAAGCGGGTCGTGGCCGTCGCCGAAGTCTCAACAGTCATGGAAGGGTATGGTCGAACTGGTTGCCGGTGCGGACGTTTGCCCTGGCAAACGCCCGTGATTCCTTACCTATCGCGCGTGCTGGCCCAGCGCTCAAGCAGCAGTTGTAGCCGTCGATAATGCCAGACGCCGCCTGGACCAATGCTAAAGCCAGCAACGCCCGAGCGGGCTATTGCACTTCGTAACCGACTTCCTCCGAGGCGTGGCACAAGGCCTTCCAGAAGGAGCGCGCGAAGGAGCGGAAGACGTAGATGTCGAACTGGTCTGGGCCGCTGCGCTGGATCTGGGCGAAGATGTCGTGATGGTTGGTCGAACGTCCGGCGCCGAGCGGGAAGGCCGGCAAGGCGAAGTCGATAGCGAAGAACTTCGCCATCACCCATTCAGCCTTCGGACCGGCGATGCGGATCGCGGTGCGGCCATGCGAAAGGTCTGTCAGCGTGCCGATGGCCGGCGTGATGGCGCCGGCGAAAGCCGCAGCCAGGCCTTCGGCCTCGTCCACCACGGTGAATTTTCCCGGCGCGAAGCCGAAGCCGGCACGCGCACCGCTGCTCACACCCCCGCCGGCGCCATCGGGCAGAGCGAGACCGGTGACCTTGCCGATAATTTCGATCAGCTGCTTCTCTTCACCCGGCCAGGCGGCGAGCTGCAGGATCGTGCCCGGTCGCATCTCGGACAGAATGACATCGACGCCATGTTCGAAATTGCCGTGCGAACCTGGATGATAATCCGGCTCGAGCGGCGATTGGCGTTCGGGCAAAGGCTGCTCAGCCATGCATGCGGCTCCCGTCCGGATCGTAGAAATGGTTGGAGACGATCTCGACCGGCCCAAACCGGTTGCGCAACGGATCTGAGACGAAGGCGCGCGTTCCATGGCGCGCCTTGCCGCCCTTGACCAGCGCAAGCGCAATGTATTTGCCCAGCGCCGGCGAATAGCAGCAGGCGGTGATGTGGCCGAGCGAGTCGTGCGGATTGTCCTCGTCCAGTTCCTCGACGATATGGCCGCCGCCGTTGAGCGGCCGGTTGTCGAGGGCGATCAGGCCGACCAGCTCGAGCCGGTCGGGGGCGATCAGGCCTTCGCGGTCCATCATGGCCGAGCCGATGAAGGGCTTCTTCTTCGACAGCATCCAGTCGAGATGGAGGTCGCGCGCGGTGGTGCGGCCGTCGATTTCGGCGCCGGTGACATGGCCTTTCTCGATGCGCATCGTGCCCAGCGCCTCTAGCCCGTAGGTGACCAGGCCGAAAGGCTGGCCGGCCTCGATCAAGGCTTCCCAGACATGGGTGCCGTAGCCGGCCCCGGAATAGACCTCGAATGCCATTTCGCCGGAGAAGGACAGCCGGCAGATCATCACCGGCACGCCGGCGATGCGGCCATGGACGATACCCATGAAGGGCAGCGTAGCGTTGTCGACAGCGGTATCTTTTACGCAAGCCGCAAGGATGGCGCGCGCGTTCGGTCCGCCGATCGCCGCACCCGCCCATTCGTCGGTGACGGAGGTCACGGTGACCTTCAGCTCCGGCCAGATGACGTCGAGGAAATATTCCAGATGCTGCATCACCTTGCCGGCATTGGCCGTGGTGGTGGTCATCAGGAATTCCTGCTCGCCAAGCCGCCAAGTGGTGCCGTCGTCGAAGGCAAGCCCGTCCTCGCGCAGCATCAAGCCGTAGCGTGCCTTGCCGACGGCCAAAGTGGAGAACATGTTGGTGTAGACGCGGTCGAGGAACTCGGCCGCGTCCGGCCCCTGCACGGCGATCTTGCCCAGCGTCGAGACATCGACGATGCCGGCGCTTTCGCGCGTCGCCCTGGCCTCGCGGACATAGGCCTGCTCGACCGTCTCGCCGGGAAGGCCGTAGATCATCGGCCGGTACCATAGGCCGGCCGAATACATGGTCGCGCCATTGGCGATGTGCCAGTCATGCATCGGCGTCAGCCGCTCGGGCTTGAGGTCGCCGAAACGCTCGGCAGCAAGGGAGCCGATCGAAACCGCCGTGTAAGGCGGGCGAAAGCGCGTCGTGCCGACTTCGGGGATCGGCTTGCCGAGCGCCTCGGCCATGATCGCAAGGCCAGGCACATTGGAGTTCTTGCCCTGGTCGGTCGCCATGCCGAGCGTGGTGTAGCGCTTCAGGTGCTCGACCGATACGAAGCCTTCGCGATGCGCCAGCCGCACGTCCTCGGCGGTGACATCGTGCTGGAAGTCGACGAAGCTCTTGCCCTTGGCCTTGATCTCGAAGACCGGCGCTGGATCTGGATCGCCGGGGGCGGCTTCGACGATCGGCAGGGCTGCGGGCGCCGCCGTTCCGCCGGCGGCCGAAACGCCGGCCGCGCGGCCCTCGGCGATGGCTTCGGCGGTGGAGAAGCTGCCGGTGAAGGCGCCTGCGCCGATCCAGCGCTGCGTCGGCTTGGGCGGCAGGAACGCCTGCCTGGCCGGGTCCCATTCAGCCTTGGCGCCCGCCTGGCTGGCGAGATGAATGGTCGGCGACCAGCCGCCCGACATCAAAAGGCTGTCGGCATGGATGCTGCGGGCATCGCCGCTGAGCGCACCGCTTATGGCGTCGAAGCGCTGCACCTTGAGACCGGTGAGGGCCTTGCCGCCCTCGGTCGCAACCACGGCGTGGCCGTCCAGCAGCTCGGCCTCGGCCTCGCCGGCGAGCCGGCGCATGTCGTTCGAGACGTCGGCGCGGACATCGACGATGGCAACAATGGTCGCGCCGGCCTTCTTTAACGCAACGGCCGAGCGGTAGGCGCTGTCATTGTTGGTGAAGAGCGCGATGCGCTGTCCCGGCAGCACGCCATATTCATTGACGTAACGTTCCGCCGCATGCGCCAGCATGACGCCGGGACGGTCATTGCCCGGAAACACCAGCGGCCGCTCGAAGGAACCGGTGGCGAGCACCACCGTGCCGGCGCGGATCGCCCAGTAGCGCTGGCGCGGCTCGCCCTTGGCTGGCGCCTCCTTATGATCGGTCACCCGTTCGAGGGCGGCCAGCGTGTTGCCGTCGTAATAGCCCCACACCGTCGTGCGCGGCAAAAGCCGCACATTGTCGTTGCCTCCGAGCTGCGCGACCGTGCGCTGGGCCCATTCGGCGGCAGGCATGCCGTCGATGGTTTCGCCCGACCAGTTGGCGGAGCCGCCAAAATGGGCTTCGAGATCGGCGAGGATGACGCGGGCGCCCTGGTCGGCGGCGGCTTTCGCCGCCATCAGGCCGGCCGGACCGGAGCCGACGACCAGCACGTCGCAAAAGGCGTTCATGCGCTCGTAGCGAGACGGATCGGGAGCGGTGCCAGCCTTGCCAAGGCCGGCGGCGCGACGGATGAAATGCTCGCAGAACATCCAGAAGCGCGTGCCCTTCAGCGGGCCGATCACCGGCCCCATGAAGGTCTTGTAGTAGAAGCCGGCCGACAGGAGCTTGCCGCCGAGCTGGTTGAGAGCGCCGATATCCCAGGCGAGCGCGGGGGTACGGTTCTGGCTGACGGCGACGAGCCCGTCATAGATCTCGACCATGGTGGCCGCGATGTTGGGCTCGCGCACCTCGCCGCGCAGCACTGTCACCAGCGCGTTCGGCTCCTCGACGCCGGCGGCGAGCAGGCCGCGCGGGCGGTGATATTTGAAGGAGCGGCCGAACAGCGTCACGCCATTGGCGAGCAGCGCCGAGGCCAGCGTGTCGCCGGCATGCCCGGTGTAAGGCGCGCCGTCGAAGGTGAAGCGGATGGTGCGCAGCCGGTCGATCCGGCCGCCGGTCTCGGTGCGGCGCGGGCTCACGAGCGGCTCTCCGTCTTGTGGCCGCCACGGGCGAATGCGGTGCTGAGGATTTCGTGCGTGATTGTGTTGCGCACGACCCTGAGATGCGCGCGGCAACCGCCGGAATGCTGCCAGATCTCGTTGTGGTCACCGGCCGGATTCAGCCGGTCGTAGACATAGGCGTTCCAGGCGTCGAGGTCCTGCGAGGCGGGCTGCGGCCGCTCGCGGTTGCCGTCGCCCTGGTAGGTGAATTCGATAACGTCGCGCGGGCCGCAATAGGGACAGGTGATTAGCATTTTTCAATCCAAACCCTAGTGCAATCTGGGCGTCGCGCCCTGGCCTTTGTCGTCGATGACCAGGCCGCGGTAGAAACGGTCGAGCGTGAAGGGCGCGTTGAACTCGTGCGGCTCGTCCTTGGCAATGGTGTAGGCAAAGCACCAGCCGGAGGCCGGCGTCGCCTTGAAGCCGCCATAGCACCAGCCGCAATTGAGATACATGCCCGGCAGCGGACCGGCGGCGATGATCGGCGAGCCGTCCATCGTCATGTCGCACAGCCCGCCCCAGGAGCGCAGCATGCGCACGCGCGCCAGGCCGGGAAACAGCGCCACCATCTCGCTCATCACCTCGTCGACGATTGGCAGGCTGCCGCGCTGGGCGTAGCTGTTGTAGCCGTCGAGGTCGCCGCCAAAGACCAGGCCGCCCTTGTCGGATTGCGAGATGTAGAAATGGCCCATGCCGAAGGTGAGAACGGTGTCGACGACAGGCTTCAGCGATTCCGAGACGAAGGCCTGCAGCACATGGCTTTCGATCGGCATGTGCGAGATGCCGGCAAGCTGCATGACGCGGCCGGTGCTGCCGGCAACCGCAAGCGCGACCTTCTTGGCGCGGATTTCGCCGCGCGTCGTCGAAACGCCAGTGATGCGGTCGCCGTCGCGCAGGAAGCCGGTGACCTCGCAATTCTCGATAATATCGACGCCGCGCCGGTCGGCGCCGCGCGCATAGCCCCAGGCGACCGCGTCGTGCCGGGCCGTGCCGGCGCGCGGCTGCATCAGCCCGCCAAGGACGGGAAAGCGCGCCGACCCTGAGACATCCAGCGCCGGGACAAGCCGCTTGATACGGTCGACGCTCATCAGTTCGGCGTCGACGCCGAGATGGCGCATGGCATTGCCGCGCCTGGCATAGTCATCGAGCTGGGCTGGCGTGTGCGCGAGGTTCAGGCAGCCGCGCTGCGAGAACATAACGTTGTAGTTGAGGTCGTGCGAGAGATTCTCCCACAGCTTCATCGAATGTTCGTAGAAGCGGGTGTTCTGCGGCAGGAGATAGTTGGAGCGCACCGCCGTGGTGTTGCGGCCGACATTGCCGGAGCCGAGCCAGCCCTTTTCCAGCACCGCGACGTTGGTGATGCCGTGTTCCTTGGCGAGATAATAGGCGGTCGAAAGACCATGGCCGCCGCCGCCGATGACGATCACGTCATAGGAAGCCTTGGGGTCCGGCTTACGCCAGGCGGGCTTCCAATCCTTGTTGCCGGTCAGCGCGTTCTTGAGCAGCGAGAAGGCTGAATATTCCGCCATTCTTCCTATCGTCCTTATGATGCGAGGCGGCAGACTATAGAGCAGGCGGGAAGCGCAAAGCCAAGATTGCGCCATCGCTTTTCGACAGGCCGACTATCGCCGGCACGATCGGGACGGCTTGCCGCCCGATATGCCGGTCTTTATCAAGGGCGGAAATTTCGAGAATTTTTCGGCCGCGAGTCGCCAACAAAATCATGTTCTTCCGCCTGCTGCGCCTGGTTCTGGTTGTCATCGTCGCTGCCTTCGCGCAGCCGGCGCTGGACGCGTCGGCGCAGGCGATCGGCCATGGCTCGTCACAACTCATCGCCGACCAGACCAAGGCCATCCAGGACCTGACGGCAAGGACCGACGGCCTGGAAAAGAAACTGGGCGATCCTGACCAGGACGATGCGGGGCTCGTCGACATCCGGTTGCAGCTCGAGGATATCTCGCGGGCGGCGCTGAACAGCGCCCTGGCATTCCGGCAGCGCCTCACCGACATCAACAATCGCGCGGAGGTTCTCGGCCAGCCGCCGGCGCAGGGGCAACCCCCGGAGCCGGTGATCGTGAGCAACGAACGCAGCGCGCTCGCCACGGAAAAAGCTCAGATCAACGCAGTCGTCGCCAGCGCGCAAAACCTGTCGATTCGCGTCAACGGCTTGGTCGACAAGATCGCCGTCATGCGCAGCGAGCTTTTCCGCAGCGTCATCACCAAGCACTACGACTTGACGGACGCACTGAGCCCGCAGGCCTTTTCCGACGCGCATGACCAGTTCACGGGCCTTTACAAGGCGGTGTCGTCGTGGGCGAGCTTCGCGGTCCGGTTCAAGTTCCAGGCGATCCTCGCGGCGACGCTTATGGCGCTGGCGCTGGCGGCGGTGCTTTTGATCGGCGGCCGGCGCCTGTTCGGCCGGATATTCGAGGCCGACCCGACCGTGGAGGATCCTTCCTATCTCAGCCGGCTGTCGGTGGCGTTCTGGTCGACGCTGCTGCCGACCCTGGCGCTCGGCGTCTTCTTCGCCTCGGCCGTGTTCTTCTTCAACTATTACAATGTGCTGCGCGGCGATATCGGCACGTTCCTCAATGCCTTGCTGACGGTGATCGCCATGGTGTTCTGCGTCAACCGGCTGACCAACGCTGCGCTAGAGCCGCGCCTGCCCAATTGGCGCCTGATCCCGGTCGCGACCGGTTCCGCGCGCTGGCTCGTCGGACTGACGACCGCCATGGCGCTGGTACTCGGGTTCAATTACTTCCTCTCGGTCGTCAACGAGAAGATGGGTTCGCCACTTTCGCTGACGATCGCGAGGGGCGTTGTCGCCAGCATCATCGTCGGCGTCATCCTTGTGCTGATGGGGTTGCTGCGGCCGTTCAGGGCGGCCGACGGCTCATGGCGCCCCTGGCCGGCCTGGCTTCGTTTCATCGCCATCGGGCTCGGGCTGTTCACCATCGCGGCGGCGCTGCTTGGCTATATCGGCCTGGCGCTTTTCGTCTCGTTCCAGGTCGTGGTGACCGGCACGGTGCTGGTGACGGCCTATATCGGCTTCCTGTCGGCACGCGCGATCGGAGAGGAGGGCGGCTTCGCCGACACTTCGGTCGGGCGATGGCTTTCGGAAAACTCCAGCTACGAGGATACCGCCCTCGACCAGCTCGGCCTGGTGGTCAGCATCGCCATCAACCTCATGATCGTGGTGGTGTTCCTGCCGCTGATCCTGTTGATGTGGGGCTTTCAGCCCGGCGATATCGAGGCCTGGGCCTACAAGCTGGCAACCGGCGTCACGATCGGTTCGGTGACCATCTCCTTTCTCGGCATCCTCAGCGGCATCGTCGTATTCGTCATCGGCTATTTCCTGACGCGCTGGTTCCAGGGCTGGCTGGACGGATCGGTGATGGCGCGCGGCAAGGTCGATGCCGGCGTGCGCAACTCGATCCGGCTCGGCGTCGGCTATGCCGGCGTGGCGGTCGCCGGCCTGGTCGGCATCTCGGCGGCGGGCATCGATCTTTCCAATCTGGCGCTGGTTGCCGGCGCGCTTTCGCTGGGTATCGGCTTCGGCCTGCAGAACGTCGTCTCGAATTTCGTTTCGGGCCTGATCCTGCTTGCCGAGCGGCCGTTCAAGGTCGGCGACTGGATCGTGGCGGGCGACGTCAGCGGCACGGTGCGGAAGATCAGCGTGCGTGCCACCGAGATAGAGACCTTCCAGCGGCAGGCGGTGATCCTGCCCAACTCGAACCTCATCAACAATGCGGTCGGCAACTGGACGCATCGCAACAAGCTCGGGCGCATCGACATCAAGGTCGGCGTTGCCTATGGCAGCGACGTCAAACGCGTCCATGCCGTCCTGATGGATATTGCGCGCGCCCATCCGATGGTGCTGAAGAATCCGGAGCCATTCGTTCTGTTCGCGAATTTCGGGGCGGCCGCGCTCGAATTCGAGATCCGCGTGTTCGTCGCCGACATCATGAATGGCAGCGTCGTCCAGAACGATATCCGCTTCGCCATCTTCGATATCTTCGAGCAGGAGCAGATCGAGATACCCTCGACGCCGCGCGCCGTGGTCGAGAGCAAGAAGCACGAAGCCTGGCCGATCGACGACGACAAGATCGAAGCCGAATTCGCGGAGCGCGAGAGGCTGGAGGCGGAAGCCGCGGCCGAGCGGGAACGGCTGGCCAAGATGAAGCGCAAGGGCCGCAAGCCGGACCCCGGCTGAGGTGCGTTGATATTCAGGTGAGGCCGGCCTGCAAATGGCCACACGCTGCGTTCATCCGGCGCCGAAACCGATTGTGGCATGAATGCGGCATTCAGTTGCGGTTCAGGTAACATCTCATATAAGCTTCGATGCAAAGGGCGAGAATGCCTTGCAAATTTGAACAGAGGCGGTGTGCGAAACACCGGAATTGCAATGTGGAAGTCTGTCGTTGCCGCCATCGCTTTGCTGGCCCTGGGCGGTTCGGCTTTCGCCGCCAGCGCGATCAACAGGGACGCTCAGACGCGGACCCTGGTCGTGACCGAAGGCGGCGCCAAGAGCGAGCTGACGCTTGCCGCCGGCGAGACGGTGGAGTTCTGCTCGAGCGGCTGCTTCGTCACTCTGCCCAATGGTGACCTCGAAGCCCTGACCGGCTCGGAAACGGTCGAAATCTCGGGCGGCGCGGCCCGCATCAAGTAACTCTCGCCACAGAGAGTGGCGCCGCAGGATTGGCAAAGGCCGGACCGATGTCCGGCCTTTTATCGTTTCCGGTAGCCGACACTTAACGACGATGGCGAAAAACCGGTAGGACAATGCTCTGCAACCGGACGTTTTAACGTTCGCTGCGTCATGACCCGCTATATCCGACCCGAGGACGCCGGCATACGGCGTGGGTTGAGTTGGCGCGTGATCTTTCCGTGATCGGAGTTTTGGGATCCGCGCTCGATCGGGGCAGGGCAATGGACGCGAGGTCGGACAGGAACGCAATTCCGCTTGCGGTCGATCTCGACGGTACGCTGATCGCAACGGACCTTCTGTGGGAAGGCCTGTTCATCCTGCTCAAGAAGAACCCGCTCTATGTCTTTCTCCTGCCACTCTGGCTGATCGGCGGGCCGGCCCGGCTGAAGCAGGAAATCGCCGGCCGCATCGACATTGACCCGGCCTCGCTGCCTTACCGCCAGGATCTGCTTGACCGGCTGCGCGCCGAGCATCGGGAGGGTCGCAAGATCGTGCTGGCGACGGGAACGCCGCGCAAATTCGCGGAGGCGATCGCGGCGCATCTCGGCATTTTCGATCATGTGCTGGCGACCGACGGTCCGCACAACATGACCTCCGGCAGGAAATGCGCGGCACTTGTCGCCGCCTATGGCGATGCGGGCTTCGACTATGCCGGCAACAGCCGCCACGACCTCAAAGTGTTCGATGCAGCGCGCAACGCGCTCGTGGTGGCGCCCGACCGCAGCGCCCGGCGCTGGCAGGCGGCGCATCAAACCGATGCCATGCCCGCACCGAGGCCGGCGCTGAGGACCTACGTCAAGATGCTGCGCATGCATCAGTGGCTGAAGAACGCGCTGATCGCCGTGCCGATGGTGCTGTCGCACGAATATTTCAACCCGAACATGATCTGGGAGTGCCTGCTGGCGTTCGTTTCTTTCAGCGCCGCGGCGTCCGCCATCTATATCCTCAACGACTTCTTCGACTTGGCGCTCGACCGCAAGCATCCGACCAAGCGCAACCGGCCTTTCGCCAGCGGCGCATTGTCGATCCCATTCGGTCTCGGCGCGATCGCCGCGCTGCTTGCGATCGGCATCGCCGCCGGCCTCTTCCTTCCGATCGAATTCCTTGGCGTGCTTGCCGGCTATCTGGTCGTCACCACCGCCTATTCGCTGTCGTTCAAGCGCATGCTTCTGATCGATGTGCTGACGCTCGCGGGCCTCTACACGATCCGCGTGCTGGCGGGCGCGGCCGCCACCGGCGTCGACGTGTCCTTCTGGCTGCTTGCCTTCTCGATCTTCTTCTTCCTGTCGCTGGCGCTGGTGAAGCGCTTCGTCGAGTTGCGCACCACGGCCATCCCGCCCGGCGAGCGCATCGCCGGCCGCGGCTATCGCACCGAGGACCAGGAGATCGTCGCCCAGGCAGGCATGGCGTCGGCTTTCTCCTCGGCGCTGGTCCTGGCGCTCTATATGGACAGCCCGGCGGTGCGCGAGCTCTATCCGCATCCCTGGCTGATATGGCCGCTGGCGCCGATCGTGCTTTACCTGACGATGCGTGTCTGGATCCTCGCCCGCCGCGACGAGATGCATGACGACCCGGTCGTCTTCATCATCCGCGACTGGCGCAGCCAGATCGTCGTCGCCATCGGCGCGGTCTTCCTCGTCGCCGGAGGCTGGTGATGAGGCACGAGCGCTTCGCCAGCTTCGGACTGGCGACGCCGCCGGCGCGCAAGGCGATCCCGGCGGACGAGGCGATCGCCCTGCTTAAGCGCGGCGAGGCGAAGACCGGGTCGCTGCTCGGATACGGCAATGGCCGCTCCTACGGCGACAGTTGCCAGAACGATGCCGGCATGGTGGTCGACATGCGGCCGCTCAACCGCATCCGTTCCTTCAACGCCGAGACCGGCGTGCTCGAGGCCGATGCCGGCACGCTGCTTTGCGATATCATCGCTCATGCCGCGCCCTACGGCTTCTTTCCGGCCGTGGTTCCAGGTACCCAGTTCGTGACGCTGGGCGGCGCGATCGCCAACGACGTCCACGGCAAGAACCATCATCGGCGCGGCACCTTCGGCTGCCATGTCGAGGCTTTGACGCTGCTTCGGTCCGACGGCCGGACCTATCGCTGCTCGCAGACCGACAATGTCCGATTGTTCGGAGCGACGATCGGCGGCATGGGGCTGACCGGGCTTATCCTGTCGGCATCGATCAAGCTGATGCGGGTGCCCTCGCTCGACATAGTGGAAAGGGCGACGCGGTTTCGCGATCTCGGCGAATTCTTCGATCTTGCCGAGGCTGCCGACCAGGCCAACGAATATGCCGTCGCCTGGATCGATCAGCTTGCCAGCGGACATGGGCACGGTCGCGGGCTGTTGTTCACGGGCAACCATGCCGAACACGGCTCGCACGCGGCGGCGCGCGCCGGCAGCCGGTTCTCCGTGCCGGTGCAGCTACCATTCAATGTCCTCAATCGGCCCTTCCTCACCGTCTTCAACGCGGCCTACCGCTGGAAGAAGGGCAAGTCCCAGGCTCCGCACCAGGCAGGCTATCAAGGCTTCTTCTTTCCGCTCGACGGGGTCCGCGACTGGAACCGGCTCTACGGGCCGCGCGGGCTTTTCCAGCACCAAAGCGTGGTGCCGGAGGCGAATGCACGCCGCATCGTGCCCGTGCTGCTCGACGCCGCAAGGCGGGCAGGGCAGGGGTCGTTCCTCACAGTGCTCAAACGCTTCGGCGATGTCCGCTCGCCGGCGCTGCTGTCGTTCCCGGGGCCCGGCTACACGCTGACGCTCGATTTCCCCAACCGGGGCGAAAGGACGTTGCGGCTGCTCGCCGAACTCGACCGCATCGCAGTCGAGGCGGGCGGCGCGGTGAACCCCTACAAGGACGCCCGCATGGGACCTGAGACATTCGCCGCGTCGTTCCCGCAATGGCAGCAGCTGGAGGCGCTTCGCGACCCTGCTTTTCTGTCGAGCTTCTGGATACGGACGGCAAAAAGACTGGATGCAACGAAAGGTGTTTTTGAAGCCGAAGAATAGATAAAGGTCAGATAAATCATGGTGAATGAAAGGTTATACCGTGATTTACTCAAAGCATCGTCGAAGCTTCACGAAATCTTTGTGGATTTGTAATAGGACCGCCCAAGAGGCGGGGTGGCAACAATGAAATACATAATATTCATTATCTTCACGGTCATGACCAATGCCGCAGCGCAGCTGATGCTGAAGCAGGGCATGATGTCGATGGGGCCGGTCTCCTTCGAGGGCGTCAATCCGCTCGTCAAGCTCTTGCAGATCGTGTTCAGCCCCTGGGTGTTCCTCGGCCTGTGCACCTTCGTCATCTCGATGGCATCGCATCTCTACGTGCTGTCCAAGGTCGAGCTCAGCTTCGCCTATCCGTTCCTCAGCCTCGCTTATGTCGCCGTGGCGATTTTCGCCTATTTCGTCTTCCGCGAGGACCTCAATGGCTGGCGCATCGCCGGCATCGCCTGCATCTGCGTCGGCACGGTGCTGATCGCGCAAAGTGGCCGGGAAATGGGTGGGCGCGGGCATGAGGACCAGACAGCATCCATCAATCCCGACAAGATCGGCATAAGCGAGATCGTTCGATGAGACATGTGATTTTCGGCGGCGACGGCTTCGTCGGCCGCCACCTTGCCCCCAAGCTCGCCGCCGATGGCGAGACCGTCGTCGTCGCCGATATCGTCAAGAGCGACCTGCCGCATTACCGCTCCATGCGTTTCGTCACCTGCGACGTCACCGATCCGGTCTCGGTCGCGGCGGTCGGCCTCAGGACCGACGACATCGTCTACAATCTATCGGCGAAGATGCTGTCGCCGATCCAGGTGCGCGCCAAGCGGCACGATTTCTTCTTCCCGGTGAATTTCCACGGCACCGAGAATATCATCCAGGCGATGGACAGGGCCGGCGCGCAGAGGCTCGTCCACTATACGACCGACATGATCTACGGCCACACGGTTATGCTGCCGATGACCGAAGATCATCCGGTGGCGCCGCTCGGCGAGTACGGGCTGTCGAAGCTCAAGACCGAGGAGCTTGCCGCCGAATGGCGCAAGCGCGGCATGTCGATCTCGCTGTTCAGGCCGCGCCTGATCATCGGGCCCGGCCGTCTTGGCATCCTGGAAAAGCTTTTCAAGCTGATCGACTGGAACCTGCCGGTGCCGATGATCGGTTCGGGCCGGAACCCCTACCAGTTCATCTCGGTGTTCGATTGCGCCGAAGCCGCCCGCGCGGCCTGGAAAGCCGGCGTGCCGAACGAGGCCTACAATCTGGGCTCGCTCAATCCGCCGCCAGTCAAAAAACTGCTCGGCGATCTGATCCGCCATGCCGGCTCCAAGTCGATCCTGCTGCCGACGCCCGGCTGGGCGGTCAAGCGCACGCTCGACCTGCTCGACTGGTTGAACATGCCGATCATGGATCCGGAACAGTATCTGATCGCGGACGAGGAATGCGTGCTCGATGTTTCCAAGGCCGAGCGTCAGCTTGGCTGGGTGCCGCAATATCGCGACGAGGACATGCTGATCGCCGCCTACAACGAATATCGCGCCAAGATGGACGGCCACGCCGTCGCCACCAGACAGGTTCCCGCCGAATAGAGCGCGAAGGGGAGATTTTTCAGATGACCGTCATGGCCAAGCCGGAACATACCGGAACACGCACGCTGGTCGACGCGCCGGCGCTTTCGCCCACAGCAATCGCCAAGCCCGATCTGATCAGCGTCGAGCAGGCCAAGGCGATGGACGTCGCCCGCATCACCGACCTGTTCAAGGCTCATCTCAACCCTGGACAGCTGCATTTCATGAAGCTGCTCGGCTTTCACAAGGTCAAGATCGAGCACGCCGAGGGCATGTTCTATATCGACCAGAACGGCCGCAGGATCCTCGATTTCTTCGGCGGCTTCGGCTCGCTGGCCTTCGGCCACAACCACCCGCGCATTTTGGAAGCCCGGAAGAAATTCCAGGAGGAGAAGCGCCAGGAGATCGCCATCGCCTTCATGTCGCAATATGCGGCAGCGCTTGCGCACAACATCGCCAAGTGCTCGCCCGGCGATCTCGACATGGTGTTCCTGGGCTCGTCGGGTTCTGAGGCCATGGAAGCGGCGGTGAAGCTCGCCGAGCGCGCCGCGGGCCCGAAGCGGCCGAAAATCGTCTATGCCGAGAATTCCTTCCACGGCAAGACCAAGGGCGTGCTGGCGATCACCGACGGCCAGCTCTACCGCGCCGATTTCAAGGTCGCAGACAATGTCGTGCGCGTTCCTTTCGCCGACATCGACGCGGTCGAGCGGCTGTTCAAGAGCAATCCGGAGATCGGCGTCATCGTGCTGGAAACCATCCAGGGCGGCGGCGGCATCATCCAGGCGCCCACGGAGTACTGGCAGAAGCTGCGCGCGCTTTGCGACCGCTATGGCGTTCTGTGGGTCGCCGACGAAGTGCAGTGCGGCTATGGCCGCTCGGGCCGCTTCTATGCTTTCGAGCATTACGGCGTGGTGCCGGATGTGACGGCGCTGGCGAAATCGCTGGGCGCCGGCAAGGCGGCGGTCGGGGCGATGATCGCCAGGCGCGACATCTACATGAAGGCCTATGGCACGCCGAAGACGGCGATGATCCACGCCATGGCGACTTTCGGCGGCATGGGCGAGGCCTGCGTCACCGCGATCGAGGGCGTCAACGTGCTCTATGACGAAGGGCTGATCGACAACGCCGCTTCGACGGGCGACTACCTTCTGCAGCGGCTGCAGGCGCTGAAGGAAAAATACCCGAAGATCATCAAGGACGTGCGCGGCAAGGGTTTTATGATCGGGCTTGAGTTCCACGACTTCTCGCAGACCCTGCCGATGGTGCTCAGACCGGTGGTGAGCGTGCTTGACGACAAGCTAAAAGGCTCGCTGTCGGGCTTCGTCGGCTCGCTGCTGTTGCGCGACTATGACGTGCTCGTCGCCTTCACAGAATACAACCGCAACGTCATCCGGCTCGAGCCGCCGCTTATCTGCCAGTCCGAGCATGTCGACCGCTTCGTCGACGCCTTCGACAGCCTGTTGTCGCGCGGCATCGTGGCGATCGTGAAGGACTTCGTGAAAAGCCAGGTCGGTAAATAGAGGCCGCCGAGGATGCTGACCAGGCCGTCCGCTCCGACCAATCCGCTGGAACGATTGACCGGCGCCGGCCTGGCGTGGGGCGAGGGGATTTATGCGCGGTGGGCCGCAACGATCGGGGCGATTGCGTTTTCGCTCTATATCCTGCTGACCGCCGCAACCGCCTGGTTCATGCCCGACGCCAACTGGGACATGCTGCCCTATCTGGCGATCGCCGAGGAAGGCGCCTATCCCGATCCGCAGGCTCTGCACGACTATGCCTACGGCACGGTCAAGGCCGGCGTGGCGGCCGGCGATTACAAGGCGCTGACCGACGACGGCGCCGGCTTCCGCAGCCATATGGCGCAGAATGCCGCCGATTTCCATTCGCTGCTCGGCATGTACCGGATCAAGTTCCTCTATGCCGAAATTCTTTCCGGCCTCAGCCATGTCGTCTCGCCGGTCGAGGCGATGCGGCTGGTGCAGGTGGTTTCCGTGCTTCTGTTCGGCGCCATTACGCTCGCTTGGCTGCGCGCCGCGGACGCGCTGGCGCTGGCGCCTGTCGTCGGCGCCTTGCTGATCATGGCCGATTTCGGCGATGCGGCGCGGGCCTCGACGCCGGACCTTCTGTGCTCGGCACTATTCCTCGGCGGTGTCTTCGCCTATGTGCGCAAGCGCGAGGCGGCGACGGCGGTCCTGCTGTTCCTTGCTTTCCTAGCCAGACCCGACAACATCGTCTTCCTCGCCATTTTTGCGGCGCTGCTCGTCGCTTTCCGTGAGAGGGCATGGGGCGCGCTGGCAGGCTTCGCGGCCTCCTTCATTGCTTATTTCGTCATTTCGCATTGGGCCCAGCATCCCGGCTGGTGGCCGCATCTTTGGTTCTCCCGCATCGAGCAGCATTACAAGATGGACGGGTTCGAACCGCCGTTCTCGGTGACGGCCTATCTCAAGGCCTTCGCCGCCTCGGTGGTGCGTGCCATCAACGTCAACAGCTGGGTCGGCGTGTCGGTTCTGGCACTGGCCGGATGGTACGGCTTGAGCCGCGCCGGTTTCCGGCTCGACCGCCGCGCCGGCATCCTGCTGGCGGCGCTTGTGCTCGGCGTGCTGGCGAAATTCGCCGTCTTCCCGATCCACGACAGCCGCATCTACTTCCCCAATCTTCTGCCGCCCTTCCTGCTGCTTGCCGCGCCGCTGATGGCGCTGTGGGCATCGGCAAGCCAGGGCAGGCACCGCGCCGCGCTGCAGGTCATTCCCGGAGACAAGTCATGAACTCGCTTTCCAGTCTCGCGCGCGTTCTTCTGTCGCTCGGCCTTCCGGCCGGCCTGCTCGATCGCGGCCCCTCTCTGCATGGCACGAAATTCCTCGCCAAGGCGGCGCTTAAGGCACGGTTCGGCGGCAACGGCCGGCCGTTCCAGATGGTCAATGTCGGCGCCTGCGACGGCGCGCTGTTCGACGACGTAACACCCTGGCTGCACCGGATCCCCGGAGCGTGCGCGATGCTGGTCGAGCCGATCCCGTACAATCAGAAGCGGCTGCGCGCCAATTATCCGGATGCCAGCCGCTTCGTCATAGAGCCGGTGGCGGTGACCAGGACCAAGGGCACGATCACGGTCCATACATTCGATGCCGCGGCGCTTGAAGCCGGCACGCTGCCGATCGAGTTCATCGGCTGCTCGTCGGTCACCGACACCAATCTGATGTCGGGCAAGAACGCCTGGGGCGAGGCCGACGGCAATTTCAACAAGTTCGCGCCGCACTTGAAGGATATCGAGGTGCCGTCCGAAACCTTGCAGACTTTGCTCGACCGCAATGGCATCACCCACATTGACGCTTTCCTGGTCGACTGCGAAGGCGCCGACTGGATGGTGTTCGAACAGCTTGACCTTGGCCGCTATCGTCCGGGCATGATCAAGATCGAGGTCGGCGCGCTGCCTGCGGCCGAGATCGGCCAGGTCGTGGTAAAACTGAAGACCGCGGGCTACCAGGTCGGCTTCCAGGCAGAGGACGTTTGGGCATTCGCCTGAGCGTCACCGCATCCGGTGTTGCGCTTGCGCGCCGGGTCGCGCCGTACCTGCGGCGTGTCGCAAACAGGCGGTAGCTCAATCCGCGTCCTCTGCATATTGTGCGCCATTCGAAGGGCGCGCAAACGCGCCCGTCCATCATTCCGGAGTCGCGGGCAATGGCAGAGTTTCCGAAAAAGGCGAAGGTCGTCATCGTCGGCCTGGGCGGTATCGTCGGCGCTTCGGTCGCGCATCATCTGATCGAGCGCGGCTGGGACGACATCGTCGGCATCGACAAGTCGGGCATCCCGACCGATATCGGCTCGACGGCGCACGCCTCGGACTTCTGCTACACGACCAGCCACGACTTCCTGTCCTGCTGGACGACGCTCTACTCGATCGATTTCTACGAGAAGATGGGCCACTACGCCCGCGTCGGCGGCCTCGAAGTGGCGCGTGTCGGCGACGACGCCCGCATGGACGAGATCAAGCGCAAGATCGCCTCGGCAAAATCCTTCGGCACCCGCGCGCGGCTGATCGAGCCGGCCGAGATCAAGGAAAAATTCCCGCTGATCGAGGAACATCTGGTGCAAGGCGGGCTGTGGGATCCGGATGCCGGCCTCGTCATCCCGCGCTCGCAGACGGTTGCCGGCAAGCTTGTCGACCAAGGTGTCGCGGCCGGCAAGCTCCAGGCTTTCGCGAACACCTCGGCCAAGGAGCTGGTCGTCGAGAACGGCCGCATCAAGGCTGTGGTGACGGAACGCGGCACGATCGAGGCCGACTATGTCGTGGTCTGCACCGGCATTTGGGGCCGGCTCACCGCGGCGCTGGTTGGCGAGGACCTGCCGGTCATGCCGATCGACCATCCGCTGACATTCTTCGGCCCCTACAACGAGTTCGCCGGCACCGGCAAGGAGATCGGCTGGCCGCTGCTGCGCGACCAGGGCAACTCTGCCTATATGCGCGACACCGGCGACCCGAAGACCGCCGAGGGCGGCCAGATCGAATGGGGTTATTACGAGGAGACCAATCCGCGTCTGTGCCATCCGCGCGATCTTCTCGAAAAAGACCAGGCGCGGCTCTCGCCGTCGCAGCGCGACCTCGACATGGAGCAGATCATGGCGCCCCTGGAGCGCGCCATGGAGCTGACGCCGATCCTCGGTGAGCTCGGATATAACGAAGGCCATTCCTTCAACGGCCTGCTGCAGGTGACCACCGATGGCGGTCCGTCGATGGGCGAAAGCCAGAAGGTGAGGGGGCTGTGGTATGCCGTCGCCATCTGGGTCAAGGACGGCCCGGGCATGGGCAAGCTGATCGCTGACTGGATGACCGACGGCCGTACCTCGATCGACCATCACGCGATCGACTATTCGCGCTTCTATCCGCACCAGACCAAGGAACAGTTCATCTGGGACCGCTGCACCGAGACGGCGATGAAAGTCTACAATCCGGCGGTGCATCCGCGCGAGCCCTTCTCCAAGGGCCGCAACATCCGCCGCTCGCCGTTCTATGAGCGCGAGAAGGAACTCGGCGGCTATTTCATGGAGTTGGGCGGCTGGGAGCGCGCCCATGGCTACGCGGCCAACGAGCATCTCCTCGAGAAGTATGGCAACCGCGTGCCGGTGCGCGAGAACGAGTGGGACAATCGCCATTTCTGGCGCGTCTCGAACGCCGAGCACCTGGCGATGAGCGATGATTGCGGCATCGTCAACCTGTCGCATTTCTCGATGTATGACATCGAAGGGCCCGACCATGTCGCGTTGCTGGAATGGCTGTGCGCGGCCAAGATCGGCGGCGACAACAATATCGGCAAGGGCATCTACACCCACTTCCTCGACGAGGAGGGCATGGTGCGTGCTGACTTCACGGTGATCCGCATGGCCGATCGCTGCCGCGTGATCGACGGCGCCGACGCCGGCCCGCGCGACTTCCGCTACATGCAGCGCACCGCGCAGGACAAAGGCTTCGACGTCACCGTCACCGACGTGACGGAGAAATACGTCACCATCGGCATCTGGGGACCGAATGCGCGCACGACCCTGCAGAAAGTGGTCGAGGATCCGAACGGGCTGACGCCGGAGAATTTCCCGTTCGCGGCAATCAAGCCGATCCGCATCGGCGGCAAGGACGTCACCGCCTTCCGCATCTCCTATGTCGGCGAGCAGGGCTGGGAATTGCATATGCGCTACGAGGATGGGCTCGCCGTCTGGGACGCGCTGCGCTCCACCGGCGTCATGCCGTTCGGTGTCGAGACCTATGCCAACACGCGCCGCATGGAAAAGAGCCTGCGGCTGCAGAACGCCGATCTGCTTACCGAGTACAATCTGCTTGAGGCCGACCTCGCCCGCCCGAAGGTCAAGGACAACGACTTCTGCGGCAAGGCCAAGCATCTGGAGTATCGCGCCCGCGAGCATCAGCCGGCGATGCTGTGCACGCTGGTAATGACCGACAACAAGGACGCCAAGGGCGTCGCGCGATATCCGGTCGGCACCATGCCGGTCCTCGATCCCGCCACCGGCGAGACGCTGGTCGACGAGCTCGGCCGCCGCTCCTTCACCACTTCGGTCGCCTACGGCCCGACCATCGGCAAGAACATCGCGCTCGCCTATCTGCCCTGGGACTATTGTCAGGAAGGCCGCAAGCTCAACGTGGAATATTTCGGCGAGACCTATCCGGTCGAGGTGGCCGGTGTCGGCTACAAGCCGCTCTACGACCCGGAGAACCTCAAGCCGCGGAGCTGACGACCGGCGCGATAGCGGCAACTGATCGGAAAGCATTGGCCTTCCCTCGGAAGGCCTTCATGCCTGGCTTGATGTGCGCCAGGCCAACAGCTTATGTGGCCCATCAGAGCCCGCGAAAGCCACACGCCCCATGCGCATCCTGTCCGACGCCTTCATTCCCGAACTGCCCAACCGCTACAATGGCAAGGTGCGCGAAAACTACGATCTGCCGGACGGGCGCCGCATCATCATCGCCACCGATCGTCTGAGCGCGTTCGACACGATCCTGGCCTCGATCCCGTTCAAGGGGCAGGTCCTCACCCAGACGGCGCGCTACTGGTTCGAGGAAACAGCCGACATCTGTCCCAATCACGTGCTGGAATATCCCGATCCCAATGTCGTGGTTGGCAGGCGGCTCGACATGCTGCCGGTCGAGATCGTGGTGCGCGGCTATCTGGCGGGGACCACCAGCACCTCGATCCTGACCAAATACAGGAAGGGCGAACGGAGCTTCTACGGTCACACCTTTCCCGATGGGCTGCGCGACAATGAAAAGCTGCCGCAAGCAATCATCACCCCGACCAGCAAGGCCGCCAGCGGCGGCCATGACGAGCCGCTGTCGGAAGCCGAGATCATCGAACAGGGGCTGCTCACGCAGGCGCAGTGGGACACCGTATCGCGTTATGCGCAGCAGCTGTTCGCCCGCGGCCAGCAGCGCGCCGCCGAACGCGGCCTGATCCTGGCCGACACCAAATATGAATTCGGCACCGCGCCGGACGGCGCCATCGTGCTGGCGGACGAAATCCACACGCCCGACAGCAGCCGCTACTGGATCGCGGCGAGCTACGATGAGGCGTTCGAAAGCGGCGGGCGGCCGCAGAGTTTCGACAAGGATTTCATCCGGTCGTGGGTGTCGGCGCGCTGCGATCCCTACACGGATCCGATCCCCAAAATTCCCGACGAGATCGTCAACCAGGCCTCGGCGGTCTATATCCAGGCCTATGAAGCGATCACGGGCGCGAAATTCGTGCCCGACCTTTCCGGTGACAGCGTCCTGGAACGCATCCGTTCGAATCTCGCGCGGTATTTTTGAGCGGTCCCGCGGCGGCGGAATCCGATGCCTGGATTCCCGGCTTTTGCGCGCGGCGATTTTCGCCTAACCTTGCTCCATGTCTGCTTATGCCCGTGCAAGGCATATTTTTTCAGGCAGTGCCGCGCTGGCGCTGGCGCTCTGGCTGACACCGGCAGCTTCTCCCGCCGAGCCCGTCGATGTCGAACTGGTGCTGGCGGTCGATGTTTCGCTCTCGATGTCGCCGGCCGAGCTTGAGATCCAGCGTCATGGTTATGCCGCGGCGCTGACGCATGACAATGTGCTGAAGGCCATCGCCGACGGCGCCTACGGCAAGATCGCGATAACCTATGTCGAGTGGGCAGGCACGACCTGGCAGCGCGTCATCGTGCCGTGGACGGTGATCGCCAATCGCGCCGATGCCGAGAAGGTGGTGGCGCAACTCGATGCCCGTCCGCCCGACAGCGCTCGGCGGACCTCGATTTCCGGCGCGCTGAGCTTCGGCAGTGACCTGTTCCCCGAGAGCGGATTCCAGGGAACCAAGCGCGTCATCGACATCTCCGGCGACGGGCCCAACAATCAGGGCGCGCCGGTCGACCTCACGCGCGACGAGGTGGTCAGGCAAGGCATCACCATCAACGGGCTGCCGTTGATGACGCGCGGCGGTTTCAGCGGCGCCTTCGACGTTGAGAACCTCGACCGCTATTACAGCGACTGCGTCATCGGAGGACCGGGCGCCTTCATGATCCCGGTCAATGACTGGACGCAGTTTCCCGAAGCGATCCGCCGCAAGCTGGTGCTCGAGCTTGCCGGTCCCGCTTCGCTGCAATGGGCGGCGCAAGAGGCGGCGCATCCGCCGGTCGTGCTCGCCGACGACGGGCCGGCCGCGGATTGCCTGGCGGGCGAGAAAATGTGGCGCAACCGCGGCTGGGGCACGCCGTGAGCAATCGAGAAGCCCCTCAACAAGGTCCGCCGGCGGGCGTCGGATTGGACCATCGTCGAGTGCGGCTTCTGCTTCATTGACAAGCCTTTTGGGGTCTGTGAGACAATTCGCGCTCACCGCAAAAAGGGGAACCACAATGGTAAGAACCACCATTTTCGCGGCGGCGCTGACGGCGGCCGCCGTGCTCAGCGCGCCGGCGATGGCGGCGACGTCGCTCACCATCGGCATCAGCGGCTGGACCGGCTTCGCGCCCCTGACCTTGGCCAAGCAGGCCGGGCTTTTCGAAAAGCACGGGCTCAACGTCACACTCAAGAAAGTGCCGCAGGCGAGCCGTCCGCTGGCCATCGCCAGCGGCGACCTGCAATGCGCGGCAACCACGGTCGAGACCTGGATGGTGTGGAACGCCAGCGGCGTCACCACCAAGCAGATCTTCCAGCTCGACAAATCCTATGGCGCCGACGGCATCGTCGTGCGCAACGACATCAAGACCGTCGCCGATCTCAAGGGCAAGAACGTCGCCTCGTCCGCGCCTGGAACCTCGCCCTATTTCCTGCTCGCCTGGGTGCTCAACAAGAACGGCATGTCGACCAAGGACGTGACAGTCGTCAACCTGGAGCCGGACGCGGCGGCGCAAGCCTTCCTCGCCGGCCAGAACGATGCCGCCGTCACCTACGAGCCCTTCATCTCAGCCGTGCGCGACAAGGCCGACCAAGGCCACATCCTGGCGACCACGCTCGATTATCCGATGGTGATGGATACCGTCGGCTGCACGCCGGACTTCCTCAAGGCCAATCCCGATGCCGCCAAGGCGCTCGCCGACAGCTATTTCGACGCGCTCGACATGATCAAGAAGGATCCGCAGAAATCCTACGAGATCATGGGAGCCGACGTGAAGCAGTCAGCCAAGGAGTTCGAGGACTCGGCCAAGTACCTGAAATGGGCCGACAAGGCCGAGAACAAGCAGTTCTTCACCAAGGATTTTCAGGACTTTTCCAAGACCGCGGCAGAGCTGCTGCTGCAGATGGGGCTGATCAAGGAAGCGCCGGATGTGTCGACGCTTGCCGACACCAGCGCGATCGCCGACTGATCGCCTGTCGCCCGATCGGCGGTGTCACGCCGCCGATCCTTTCTCTCAAGGACTTTTCCTGATGCTGCGCCCCTTGCATCCCGTTGCGCCGGGCACGCGAACCGTGCTCGGCGTCGCCTTCTTTGTCCTGTTCGTGGCGTTCTGGGCGTGGATCACGCTCGGCGGCCATGTGAACCGGATCTTTCTTGCCGATCCGCTGTCGATGCTGAAGGATGGCTGGCGGCTGCTCGTCGAAGACCGGTTCTGGCTCGATATCCTGATCACTATCTGGCGCGTCTTCGGCGGCTTCGTGCTGGCGTCGATCGTCGCGGTGCCGATCGGCATCGCCATGGGCGCCTGGAAGCCGGTCGAAGCCTTCCTCGAACCGTTCGTGTCCTTTGCGCGCTACCTGCCGGCGTCGGCCTTCATTCCGCTGCTCATCCTGTGGGCCGGCATCGGGGAACTCGAAAAGCTCCTGGTTATCTTCGTCGGCTCGGTGTTCCAAATCATCCTGATCATCGCGGTCAAGGTCGGCGGCACGAGGCGGGATCTTGTCGAAGCCGCCTACACGCTGGGGGCGACCGACAATGGCATCGTCAAGCGCGTCATCATGCCGGCCAACGCGCCGGAGATTGCCGAAACGCTGCGGCTGGTGCTCGGCTGGGCCTGGACCTATGTCATCGTCGCCGAGCTGATCGGCTCCTCGTCTGGCATCGGCTACATGATCATCAACAGCCAGTCGCGGCTGGCGACGGGTCAGATCATCTTCGGCATTATCGTCATCGGGCTGATCGGGCTGTTGTCCGATTTCGCCTTCAAGGCGCTCAACCGCTGGCTCTATCCATGGAGCCTGGCGTGAGCAAGCTTCTGATCGAAGGCGTCTCGCGGACCTTTGCCGGGGTCAGGGGCGGGGTGCCGGTGCAGGCGCTGCAGCCGGTTGAGCTGTCTGTCTCGGCGAATGATTTCATCACTATCCTGGGACCGTCGGGCTGCGGGAAGTCGACGCTGCTGAGGATCGTCGCCGGGCTGGAGGCGCCGAGCACCGGCCGCGTGCTGCTCGACGGCAAGGCGGTCACAAGGCCGGGGCCGGACCGCGGCATGGTGTTCCAGTCCTACACGCTGTTTCCCTGGCTGACGGTCGCCGAGAACATCGGTTTCGGCCTGCGCGAGCAAGGCAGGCCCGAGCGTGAGCGCAACGAAGTCGTCGCCTCCTATATCGATCTCGTCGGTCTGAAGGGTTTCGAGAACCATTGGCCGAAGCAGCTGTCGGGCGGCATGCAGCAGCGCACGGCGATCGCGCGCGCCTTGGCCAACGATCCCGCGATCCTGCTGCTCGACGAGCCGTTCGGCGCGCTGGACAACCAGACGCGCGGACTGATGCAGGAACTGCTGCTCGGTATCTGGGAGCGGCGCAAGAAGACGGTGCTGTTTGTCACCCACGACATCGAGGAGGCGATCTTCATGGCGTCGCGGGTGATCGTGATGAGCGCACGGCCCGGCCGCATCAAGTCGGATGTCCCGGTCGACCTGCCGCATCCGCGGCACTACACGCTGAAGACCAGCCCGGAATTTTCCGCGCTGAAGGCGCAGCTCACCGAAGACATCCGCATCGAAGCGATGCGGACCGCGCAGACGCAGTCCGCCTAGACGACTTCGCCTCTGCCTCCTTAAGCTGCCAGCAACTGCTTGCGGTCGACGCGCTCCTGCTGCGGCGAGCGGGCGTAGAGCTCGCGGTAGCATTTGGAGAAATGCGAGGCGGAGACGAAGCCGCAGGCCACCGCCACTTCGACCACCGGCAGCGACGACTGGATGAGCAGGTGCCTGGCGCGGTCGAGTCGGATCTCCAGATAGTAGCGAGCAGGCGAGCGGCCCATCTCGGTGCGGAACAGGCGCTCGATCTGCCGGCGGGAAAGATCGACATGGTCGGCGATCTCGATCAGCGACAGCGGTTCGGCAAGGTTGGCTTCCATCAGCTCGATGATGGTGAGCACCTTGGAATTCTGAACGCCGAGGCGGGCGCGCAGCGGCAGGCGCTGGCGATCGGTCGGGCTGCGCACGCGGTCGGTCAGCACCTGCTCGCAGACGCGGTTGACGAGGCTTTCGTCGAAATCGTCGCCGATCAGCTTCAGCATCATGTCGAGCGCGGCGGTGCCGCCGGCGCAGGTATAGACGTTCTGGTCGACCTCGAAGAGGTCGGCAAAGACATTGGCCTTCGGGAATGCCTCGGAAAAGCCCGGCAGGTTTTCCCAATGGATGGCGCAACGCTTGTTGGACAAGAGGCCGGCGGCGGCCAGGATATGCGCGCCGGTGCACAGGCCGCCGACGGCGACGCCGCGATTATACTCCTCGCGCAGCCAGGCGAAGGCCGATTTGTTGTGGTAGCGCTCGACATTGATGCCGCTGCAGACGATCGCCATGTTCGGCCGATCCGGCCCGGCCATCTTCTTGCGCTCTTCCTCGAGCGAGGTGTTGACGGCGCATTCGACGCCGTTCGAAGCGCGCACCGGTTTGCCGTCGATGCTGGCCAGCCGCCAACGATAGGCTTCGTAGCCGAGCATCCGGTTGGCCGAGCGCAGCGGATCGAGCGCCGTCGCAAAGGCGATCATGGTGAAATCGGGAATGAGGAAGAATACAAACGATCTCTTGATCGGATGCTTTACGGCATTCACGGGAAACCTCACGCAGCCATGACGCGAACAGGATGTCGCGAACAGCATAGCGACATCAGGAAAAATCATTCCTGTCAATCGGGTAGGCGGCTAAGTGAAGATTAAATTTGCGACATGGGTCGCAAATGGGCAATTCAGCTGGGCATAAAGCTCCATCGCCCGGGCAATGCAACGTCAACGCACATGAAAACGCCGCCTCGGTTCAACCGGGCGGCGTTGAATTCAGCTTTGGATGCCGATTGCCTCAGGCGACGAAGCCGAGACGGGCAGCATTCATGGCGCCGGTCTGGCCGGGCATGGTCTTGGCGAGACGCTGACGCTCGAGAGCGGTCGTCAGGTTCATTTTGCGGCGGGTGAACAGGCGGGCAAAAAGCTTCATCATCATCTCCATTCGGTTGCTCAGACGGGTCGCCTTCGCTTGATGGAGTGGGGCAGCTCGTTTGCTGGCGTGGATATAGGCTCGCTTCAGCAAAAACTAAATCGCAAAAGCGAAGCGCTTGTTATGAAAAGCGACATCATTTGTGACTTTTTTAGGCGGTGTGCTCAAAATTTCCGATAATTTACAGCGGCTTAATTCGAAAATTAACCCGCTATGCGACTTGTTCATATGCGTCATGCAGCGGCCGCATGGCTGGAAAAGTCATTTGAATGCAAATAAAAAGGCTCTAAACAAACGAAGGCCTGCCGAGCTGATCCGGCAGGCCTTCAGAACTCCATACACACTTGATTACTTCGCTCCGGCCCAGCTTCCAACACCGAGGCGCAAGCCGGTCTTGGCATCGGCGGCTTCCGGCCAGCCGATATCCTTCTGCAGTTCGATCGGCAGGGCATGGATCGCGCGTTCGGTCTGGTAGCGGGCGCGGGCCGCGCTGAATTCGGTCGCAAGCCGACCGATGGACGACAGGATAGACATTTCTTTCTCCTCTATGCGGGCAGGGAGGCGCCCGTCACTGCGTTAAGTCAGGTCTGTTTCAGCTTCATTTCACGTCGATTGCAGGACTGTGTCAGGGTCGTTTCATGGCTGCTTTTGGCAGCATCCTGTATCGATCGAGTTGACTATGCGCCTGGAGTGATGTTCAATCAAACGAAATGGAATGATCGATTGCATCAGAAAAATTGAAGGCAGACTGCCATGAACGCCCCGCTTAATCATCCCTTGCCGCTGCTTGACCTCGATGTGCTGCGCACCTTCGTGGCGATTGCCGAGACCGGCAGCTTTACCACCGCCGCCAATGCGGTGTTCCGCACGCCGTCGGCCGTCTCCATGCAGATCAAGAAGCTGGAGGATATCCTCGGCCGTTCCGTCTTCGCGCGCGACGCGCGTTCGGTGACGCTGACCACGGATGGCGAGATGCTGCTCGGCTATGCGCGCCGGCTGTTGTCGATCAACCGCGAGGTGGTGTCGAAGTTCATCATTCCCGACATTGTCGGCGTGGTGCGGCTCGGTTCCCCGGACGACTATGGCGAGCGCGTGCTGCCGCATGTGCTGAAGCGTTTTGCCCAATCGCATCCCTCGATCGCCGTCGACGTCACCATCGACCAGAGCATCAATCTGCGGCGCCGCATGGACGATCGCGCGCTCGACATCACGCTGCTCACCAATTCCTACAAGACCAGCGCGATCGGCGCGGAGGTGCTTTTGACCGAGCCGATCGTGTGGGCGGGCGCCAAGGGCGGCTGCGCGCATCTGCGCGAACCGCTGCCGGTGTCGCTGTGGGAAGAAGGCTGCGCCTGGCGGGCGGGAGCGCTCGAAGCGCTCGGGCGCGAGGGCCGCAACTACCGCATCGCCTATATGAGCGCACACACGGCCGGCCAGCGCGCCGCGATCATGGCCGACCTCGCGGTGGCGCCGCTGCCGAAGTCCTTCCTCGGCGACGACATGGTCTCGCTGGGCGCCAAGGACGGCATGCCCGAGATCGGCACCTACAATCTTGCCATGGTGGTGGCGCCTGATGCGAGCGCGCCGGTGAAGGCCGTGGCCGACCATATCCGGGCGACGTTCGAAGTGTTCCGGGAAACCGGCAAGTTCTGAGCTATTCGGCCGCGGGCGCGGAGCGGGCTGCAAAAGCTGCTTTCGTTCTGAGTCGAGCGCGGGCTCGGGCTGGCGCCGGAACGCTGAGAAAGTCGACGATGCTGTCGCGAGCGCGGCGCGCCTCGGGCATCTCGATCAGCGGCCAGACGTGGAACATGCCTTCCTCGTAGACCAGGTCGACCTCGACCCCGGCAGCGCGCGCGCGTTCGGCGAAGATGAGATTATCTGGCGTCAGCATGTCGCGTGAACCGGTCAGCAGCAGCGTCTTGGGCAGCACGGACAGGTTGCCGTAGAGCGGGCTGATGTGCCAGTCGGTGCGGTCGAAACCGGCGCTGTAGAGCCGCACCGCTTCCAGCCCACCCGCAATACCCAGCCACGGATCCTGCCGCTCGGCCTCGAAGACTTCGGGATTTGCAAGCGAAACGTCGAGACCGGGCGAGATCAGCACATGGCGCGACGGTGCCGGCAGCCCCTCCTCGGCGGCCATCATGGTCAGCACAACGGCCATGTTGCCGCCGGCGGAATCGCCCATGAAGACGATGTCTTGCGCCTCAGTCTCTTCGAGCATGCGCCGGTAGACGTTGCCGACCATGCCGAACATGTCATGGAAATTGTGCTCCGGCGCGATGGGATAGACCGGCACGGTGATGCCGAAACCGAGACGCTCGGCCATTTCGGCGATCAGCCCCCAATGGTAGGACGTGATCTGAAAGACATAGGCGCCGCCATGCATGTAGAGGATGCGCCGGCTTTCGCCCGCCTTCGGCGCGATCTCATAGACGGGAAAGCCGTCGATCTCGGTCTCGGTGATGTCCAGCCGTGCCCTGAGCAAGGCAGGCGGATGATAGTCCTCGGTCTTGCGGGCGTAGGCGATCCAGCGCTGCAGGTTCTCGGGACTGGAAAACGCCTTCTTGCGGCTGTGCCTGAGAACGAACGAAATGAGATGGCTTTTCAAACTGGGCATGCAGATACACGCGCTTCGGCAGAGCCGACTAAGAGAATTCCCCCGCTCTGCGAAGATTGTACCTCAGTTAAAAATGTCAAGGATCACGCTGGCACATCGGCGTGATCGGATGGTGCCGGTTCTTTGTTTGCGCGATTTCGGGCGGAAGGCTACGGCGAATTGCCGAGCCTAACCGCTGCGCACTTTCCTGGAATTGCTCTAGCGCCGCTTCGACAGCAGCGCCGCGCGCAGTCTGTTGTCGACGTTCGCCGAGGCCGCGTCGCGGCCCAGGCGCTTGCCGAGCAGCTTGCATTTATCGGCGAAGGTCATCAGCGCGGCGTGCCCAGAAGCAGCGCATGAAGGGCTGCCTGAGGGTCGCTCGGCGGCGAGGCCGGCCAGCCGATATCCTTCTGGACATGCGCAGGCAGGCTGTTCAGCGCGCGGATCGCCTTGTTCCTGGCATGAGCCTGCCGGATGGTGACACCGAAGCGGCTGAGATTATCGTACATCGACATTTTCATCTCCCTTTGAAGAACCAGCGGCAGCCGAGGATCTGCTTTCATGCATGTCGTTTCCCAAAAACACTTTTGGGCGACATGCACGTCGGCCGCCGTTCGATGCGCGTTAAATGCGTCCCGCATGTATCGGATCGATTTCGCGAAAACAGCGTTTTGGTTTCCGGATCGCGCGAATCCGGAAACATTTGCATACAAATGAATTGACCATGCCGGCGGGCCCGTTTCGATCCGATAGCTGCCATCGGCGGTTGACAGAGGCGAGCAGCTGCATTGTTATTGTGCAATGCGGCGTGGGGCGTGTGCATCGCAGCATGATGCGATCGGATCAAGGCATCGTGACGAGCATCCATAGTGTCCAATATCTGCGCGGCCTCGCCGCCTGCGCGGTGGTCTTCTTTCATGTCAGCGAGCAGTTCGGCGGTCCGTTCAACGTCGGGGCGGCCGGCGTCGACGTCTTCTTCGTCATCAGCGGCTTCATCATGTGGGTGACGACGACCGCCGGCAGGCCGGCTGATCCTTGGCGCTTCATGGGGCGCCGGATCACCCGCATCGTGCCTCTCTATTGGATCGTCACGCTGCTGACCGCGGCCGGCATCCTGATCAAGCCGCAGTTCTTCTACGGCCATTTCTTCAGCGTCCCGAATTTCGCTGGTTCGCTGTTTTTCCTGCCGGTTCTGCAGGAGAACGCGCTGCATCCCATCGTCATACAAGGTTGGACGCTCTGCTATGAAATGATGTTCTATCTCGTTTTCGCGCTTGTCCTGTTCCTGGGCGAGCGGTGGCGGTTCGGCGTTCTCACCGGCGCGCTTGTCGCCATCGTCGCGCTGCATTTCGTCCTTCCGGCCGGATATGCGCATGCCTTCACCGATCCCGTCGTGATCGAGTTCGCGGCCGGCGTCTTTGTGGGGCGCATGTGGCTCCAGGGCGCCAGGCTGCCGCTCGGGGTGGGACTGGCGATGGCTGGCGCGGGATTTCTTCTGCTTGCGGCCGGCCTACTATTCGATGCCGATTTGCCGCGGGCCTTGCGCTGGGGACTCCCGGCCGCATTGATCGTGGCGGGTGCGGTTTTTGCCGAACGGTCGCGGCCGTTCAAGCCGGCTGCCTTGCCCACATTTCTCGGCGATGCGTCCTATTCGATTTATTTGTGGCATGTCGTGGTCGGCGTCCTGACGACTGGCGTCGTCCTGAGGACCGGCCTGCCGGCAGCGATGCAGCCGGCGACGATCCTGGTCGCCACGCTGGCGCTCTCGGCGATGCTATATCTGATCGTCGAAAAGCCATTGATCAGGCTGCTGCATCCGCAACGTCCCAAGGGCGCCGTCAAGGCAGTCAATGCCGCGGCCGCGGGGGCAGCGGAATGAACTGAAACGTTAGTCCCGACCGCGCCGTGCAGCACGCTCCTCGCGTGAACGCCGGCGTGGGGTAGCGTCACCGGCGGTGCCGTCCTCGCTCATCGCCTTGCGCGGCGGCAGCTTCACCGCGGCCGCCAGTTTCGGGAAGGGGTCGACCTTGTTCGGCAGCGCCATGGCGTAGACGAAGTGCTCCTGGAATTTCGGCTCAAGCGCCGTCTCGATCTTCTCGATCCTGCTCACCGTCTCCTCGATCTCGCGCCGGTAACCGCGATTGAGCAGCGCCATGCGCGCGCCGGCGCCGGCGGCGTTACCGACGGCCTGGACCTTGTCCAAGTCGCAATCCGGGATCAGGCCGAGCACCATGGCGTATTTCGGATCGATGAAAGAGCCGAAGGCACCGGCGAAATGGATGCGGTCGACATGGTCGGTGTGCTGCTTTTCCATCAGAAGCTTGGTGCCGGCATAGAGCGCCGCCTTGGCAAGCTGGATGGCGCGCACGTCGTTCTGGGTGATGGTGATCTTGGGCTCGCCCTCCTTCAGCACGTAGGAGAAGGTGCGGCCGTTGGGCACGATGCGCGGCGAGCGCAGGCCGAGCGATCCGTCGACGACGCCATCCTCCGAGATGATGCCGGCGAGATACATCTCCGCCACCACTTCGATGATGCCGGAGCCGCAGATGCCGGTGACGCCGGTGGCCTGCACGCTGTCGGTGAAGCCCGGCTGATCGGACCACAGTTCCGAGCCGATGACCCGATATTTCGGTTCCAGCGTTTCGGGATCGATGCGAACGCGCTCGATGGCGCCAGGCGCCGCGCGCTGGCCGCCGGAGATCTCCGCGCCTTCGAAAGCCGGGCCGGTCGGGGAGGAGGCTGCCACCACGCGCGTGGAGTTGCCGAGCACGATCTCGGCATTGGTGCCGACGTCGACGATCAGCATCATCTCGTCCTGGCGATGCGGGCCTTCCGACAGGGTGACGGCGGCCGCGTCGGCGCCGACATGGCCGGCAATGCAAGGCAGCATATAGAGGCGCGCGCCCTGGTTGAGCTTCAGGCCGATGTCGGAGGCCTTGATGCGCACCGCGCCGGAGACGGCAAGCGCGAAAGGCGCGCCGCCCAACTCGGTCGGATCGATACCGAGGAACAGATGATGCATGATCGGATTGCCGACAAAGACGGAATCCAGGATGTCGTTGCGCTGGACATTGCCTTCGGCGCAGACCTTGTCGACGAGGCCGGAGATCGCCTCACGCACGGCGACCGTCATGCCTTCGCGACCGTCCGGGTTCATCATCACATAGGAGACGCGGCTCATCAGATCCTCGCCGAAGCGGATCTGCGGATTGGACGTGCCGGAGGACGCAGCAACGCGACCCGACAGCAGCGACACCAGATGCATGGCAATGGTGGTCGAGCCGATGTCGCAGGCAAGGCCGTATGCCTCGTTCTTCAGGCCGGGCCACAGTGCGATGACGCGCGCGATGTCGCTGTCGGCGTCCTTGTGGATGGCGGCGGTGGCGGTCCAGTTGCCCTTGCGCAGAATGCCCTGCACCTGCGGCATGAGATAGAAGTCGAATTCGAGGTTCTTGAAACCCCAGTCCTTCATCAGGGCGATTTTCAATCGGTCGAGGTCGCCGAGGGGCTTGTGCATGTCGGGTTCTTCGATCTCGACATAGCACATGCGGATCGCCGTATCGCGGGCGATCACCCTGGTATCTGCGTCCTTGCGGATGGTCTGGGCGTTGATGACCGTGTCCTGCGGCACGTCGATGACGAGGTCGCCGAGGATCTGCGTCGAGCAGGAGAGGCGACGCCGCTCGGGCAGGCCGCGCACGCGTTCGTAGCGCTCTTCCTTGGCGCCCTTGGGCGAGATGTGGTCGTTGGACGAGACGATCTTGTGCTTGGCGAAATTGCCTTCCTGCACTTCGATCTGGCAGCGGCCGCAGGTGGCGCGGCCGCCGCAAACGCTTTCGACATAGACGCCGAGCTGGCGCGCGGCATCGAGCACCAGCGTTCCGATCGGGAACCGGCCGCGCTTGCCGGACGGCATGAACAGCACGAGCGGATCGGTGATGTTGGGGGGAGGATTCATGCTGGCACGTGTCTCGATGGCAATCGCCGATGCCGTTTAACGGATCGTTTTACTATTGGGCGGAGAGTCCGTTGGTCCAGGGGCCAACCATGTCGGATCTGCTGCTCTCCGCCATCTTCACCGCGTTCACCGTTGTGCGCGTGATCAAGGGCTCGTGGCTGCGCAACCCGCAATATCTCGCCACCGGGATCCTCGGCGCGATCGTCGGCGCGCTGCTGCTGCACGCGTTCTGGCCCGCCTATGATGATGATCTCATCGTCGGCGGCGTTACAGGCATTTTCGGATCGTGGGCGGGAATGGCGTTGTTCGACGCCATATTGGGCGTGGCCTGAACGCAAAGCAGAGCTGTCCGGCCGCATCCACGATGCGATCGGACCAGCCTTGCTTGCGGTGCGGCTCACGATTGCGCGCTTATCCTCTGGCCATGCGGGCTTCGCGGCCGCCGCGGCGCCGGCCGCCATTGCCGTTACCTTCGCCCGGCGCATTGACGGCCGTCGGAGCCGCAACCGCTTGGCCGCCTTCGGCCGGCTTATAATCCTTGTAGGTGCGGATCCAGTTGGTGCAGTTCTCGTCGGTGCCGTTCAGCACATTGGCGCCGCGCACGGCTTCCATTTCCTGCGGACGGACCGGGTTCATGATTGCCGAGGTCATGCCGGCGCCGATCACCATCGGGATGAAAGCGGCGTTGATGCCGTGGCGGTGCGGCAGCCCGAAGGAGATGTTGGAGAGGCCGCAAGTGGTGTTGACCTTGAGCTCTTCGCGCAACCGGCGCAGCAGCGCGAACACCTGGCGGCCGGCATCGCCCAGCGCGCCGATCGGCATCACCAGCGGGTCGACGACGACGTCATGCGCCGGGATGCCGAAATCGGCGCAGCGCTCGACGATCTTCTTGGCGACGGCGAAGCGGACGTCCGGGTCCATCGAGATGCCGGTCTCGTCGTTGGAGATGGCGACGACCGGAACGTTGTATTTCTTGACCAGCGGCAGGATGGCCTCGAGCTTTTCTTCCTCGCCGGTGACGGAGTTGACCAGGGGGCGGCCCTTGGCGACCTTCAGCGCGGCTTCGATCGCGGCGCTGACCGAGCTATCGATCGACAGCGGCAGGTCGACCAGGCCCTGCACGATCTCCAGCGTCTGCACCAGAAGCGCCGGCTCGGTCGCATTGGGGTCGACGGCGGTGACGCCGGCATTGACGTCGAGCATAGTGGCGCCGCAGGCGGCCTGTTCCAGCGCATCCTTGATGACGGTCTCGAAATTGCCGGCCACCATTTCGGCGGCCAGCTTCTTGCGGCCGGTCGGGTTGATGCGCTCGCCGATCACGCAGAAGGGCTGATCGAAGCCGATGACGATTTCTCGGGTCGCCGAGGCGACGATGGTGCGGGTCATGCGATCTCTCCGTCGGGATATAAAGACTTCTTTATATCGTTATCTGATTTGGTTCAAGTGAATGCGTGCCGTCCGCGCTCTTAGGCTCTAGGTTCATGTGTGTCGTTGCCCAAACCGGTTCCCACTTTGGGGCGACATACATCAATGCGCGGTCTTCACCATATCCACCTGGGTTTCGGTAATCTCGTCATGCAGCAGGTGGTCGAGCCGGTCGGCGACCAGCTGGTCGTCGCGGCGGATCTCCCGCTTCCAAGGCTGGCGGCCTTTCAGCACGCCGGATTCATCGACGATCTCGGCGACATATTCTTCTTGGCGATAGGCCATCACATGGATGCCGGCGACGCCCGGGATTTCCTTCACCTCGTTGATGATGTCGATGCAGAGCTGCTTGCCTTCCTTCTTCTGATCCTGCGCGCCCTCCAGCCGCTTGATAACCGCATCGGGGATGTGGATGCCCGGCACGTTGGAGCGGATCCATTTCGCGGTCTTGGCGGAGGCGAGCGGGCCGACACCGCAGAGCAGGAAGAGCTTTTCGGTGTGGCCGAGGTCGCGCGCCTTCTGCATGAAGGTTCTGAACATCGGCACGTCGAAGCAATACTGCGTCTGCGCGAACTGCGCGCCGGCGGCGATCTTCTTGCCGAGGTGGATCGGGCGGAAGTCGTAGGGCGGTGCGAAGGGATTGACCGCGCAACCGAGGAAGACCTGCGGTGGCGTCGTCAGCTTGCGGCCGGACAGGAACTTGCCATTGTCGCGCATGATGCGGATGGTTTCGAGCAGCGACATGGAATCGAGGTCGAATACCGGCTTGGCGCCGGGCTGATCGCCGGCCTGCACGCCGTCGCCGGTGAGGCAGAGCATATTGGCGACGCCCATCGCGGCGCCGCCCAGCACGTCACCCTGGATGGCGATGCGGTTCTTGTCGCGGCAGGCGATCTGCATGATCGGCGCATAGCCCATGCGGGTGAGCAGCGCACAGATGCCGACCGAGGACATGTGGCAGTTCGCGCCCGAGGCATCGACCGCGTTGATGGCGTCGACCCAGCCGTCGAAGATCTTGGCGCGGTTATAGACGTCTTCCGGATCGGCGCTGTCTGGCGGGTTGAGCTCGGTCGTTACCGCGAACTCGCCGCGGCGCAGCACGCGCTCCAGCCGGCCGCGCGACGTGTGGCCGGGCAGGGGCTCGAGCGGCAGGTGGATGCCGGCCGGGTTCTCGTCGATCTGGCGGATGGTCATGCCGAAGCTCCGGGATTCTTGGCCGCTTCGCGCGCGGCGGCGGCCTGCGCGGTCACGCGGAGCCAGGCCGAGGTTTCGCGCAGCGACTGATCGACCGGCTTCTGCACGGTCAGGATCTTGTCGCCATGCACCATGTTGCGCGAGCCTTCCCAGGCCTTGACCCAGACGCAAGGCATGTCCGGCTCGACTTCGCAATTGCCGTTGGCGCGCACGCCGCCGCAAGGGCCGTTGCGAAGCTGCTTCGGGCAATTCATCGGACACGACATGCCGGTGGAGGAGAGCACGCACTGGCCGCACATGCGGCAGTCGAACATGAAGCCCTTGACGCGCTTCTCGATGAATTTCACCGGGGCTTCGACCCGGCTGTAGCCGATGCCCTTCCACAGAGGGTGCAGGAGCAGGAAGGCGTCGGCGAACCGGCCGTAGAACCATTCGAGCAACCGCGAGTGCCGGATGGACCAGAGTCTGACGGCAAAAGTGCGCTGGACGCGCCGCTGCGGCGACACGTCGGCAGGCTTGTAGTCGGATTTCGGCGCTGCCTTCTTGACCAAGGTGGCCTGGGTGACCGCCGGGTGTTGCTCAGACATTTTCTTTCCCGCCAGCCTTGACCAGAGCGACCAGCCGCTCGCGGTCATATTTCGTGTCGAGTTCCTGATAGGCCTTCTCGACCTCGGCCTCGATGTCGTCGCCGACCGGAACCGGGTCGGCCTTGCGCCATTCCGCCAGATAGTCGTCGGTGCCGCCGGCGCCGGTGCGCATGGCGCACATGTCTATCGCCTCAGTGAAGCGCAGCGGCAATTCGCGCTTGGCGTTCTGCCGGCCCTTCTTGACGATGACCTGGGCTGGGATGTCGCGCCAGTAGACGACGATCAGATCGGCCATGAATTCTCAACTCCTCGAAGTCATGGAGCATTGCCGCATGCGTGGTTGAGCCGCTTGTTATGGGACGACGCGCGCGCCTTCAAAAGCGACGCTGGCGATGGCGCAAAGCGAATGCTGAAATCCGTTGCGACTGATCACCAGACGCGCTTGGTCAGGCCGGTCCAGAGATAGAACCAGATCGTCGGGTGATACCATTGCTTCGATGGCAGGCCCGTATCGATCGTTTCCAGTCTGCCGGCCAGCGCATTGCCGACCGCCTCGACGCAGATATCGCGCGAAAAGGCTGCCTGCCGCAGCGCGTAGCTGGCGATCGTATCGCCGGTCTTGGGCCTGCCGCGCACCTGCTTCAGCACGCCGCCGGTGTCGACGCCGGCATCGACCAGGTGAACGGTGGTGCCGAAATTCCCTTGATCGCCGCAGGCCAGCGCCCAGTAGCCGCCATTCATGCCGCGATATTTCGGCGCGGTGCCGGCATGGTAGTTGAGCACCGGGCAAGGCATTCTTGCCAGCGTTTCCTTCGACAACAGCCTGCAGCCGGCAAGCAGCACCACGCCCGGATTGATCCTGGCGACCGCCTCGAGGCATTCGGGCCCGTTGGCGGATGGCACATGGATGATCACCTGACCTTGCCGCGGTTCAGTGTCGAGCTTCTCCTCGGCGATCAGCCTCTCGGCATGACCGGCGAGGAACCGCTTGCCGAGCCTGGTCAGCACCATGGTGCCGAGCTGGCCTATGGCCGAGATCCAGCCCTGACGTCGCGCACGGCGGATGAGCAGGCGCTTTTTGGATTCGGCGGATTCGAGGATGACGCTGACGGGACCGACGCGGTCGGCAATCGCATTGACGATGGCCCAGATATGCGGGCCACCTTCGGTGACGACCACGATCGGTCGCGTATTCGAGTCCGACGCTGCCACGGCACCCACCCGCTTGAAATTGCGCGCATGCTATGCGGAGCAGGTTAATCCTTGGTGTGACGGCGCCGTTTCAACGAGGCAGCAGAGGACGGGTTCAGCGCTTGAATTCCATGATGTCGAGCTTCGATTCGTAATAGGGCGCGGGGAATTCGATGCGCCATTCGCTGGCGCTGTTGCGGAAGGCGTAGCCGACCTGGTCGCTTTCGAGACCGCTGCCATAGGGCTTGGCCTTGTCATCATTGACCGAGAACGAGCCGAGATAGATGGCGCGTTTCTCGCCGTCGTCGAAGAAGCGGCCGGCGGTGCGCTGCGAACCGCTGATCTTGGCGAGGCGCCAACCGGAGCCGTCGTCGGTCACCTTGCACTTGAACCAGCCATAGATGATGAGCGGGCTCAGGCCGCCCACCTTGATGGTGCGGCACTTCCAGTTGCCGGTGAGATCCTTGTCGGAGAAGGCGACGAGGGGCCTGGCGAGCAGTTCGTCCAACTGCTTGACCTCGGACGGATCGCCGGCTTTTGCCGCCTCGAGAGCCGCCTTGCGCGTATCGCCATATTTGTCCAACCGCGCCTTGTCGGCTGCCGTGATCAGCTTCTGCACCTCGCCGTCGGCAAGGGACGGCAAAGTGAGGGCTACGAGACCGAGGGCGGTAAGGAACAGGCGAGGCATCATGAACGTGTTTCCTCAAATCAATTGCTGGAACAAAGTTCTTTCTATCGCTGGCGCACAACTTACCGGTTCGCGCTCACCTGTCATCCGTGCTTTACAGCGTGAGCCAGAGCCGGATGATTTCAGGTCGGGTCGACCTGAAATCTGAATCCGGCTCCAAATCAAAGAGATAGAGCATGATGTCGTCCGAAAACCGCTCCACACTTTTCGGCATCATGCTCTAGAAAATGGCGGTTGATCGATGCGAATCTTGCTCACGGGATCGTCCGGCTGGTTGGGCGGCATGCTCAAGCCGAGGCTTGAAGCGCTCGGCCATGAGGTGGTCGGTCTCGATCCGGTTGCCTCGGCGCGCACGCAAGTCGTCGGCTCGATCGCGGATCGCGATCTTGTCCTGAAGACCGTCCGCGAGAACAGCATCGAAGCCATCATTCACAGTGGGGCGCTGCACAAGCCGAATATCGAGCATCATGAGAACACGGCCTTTATCGCCACGAACGTGCAAGGCACGCTCAATCTGCTCGATGCTGCCGTGGCCTGCGGCGTGCAACGCTTCGTCTTCACCTCGACGACATCGCTCATGATCTCGCAGGCAATCCGCGCCGGCTTCCAGGGCGGCGCGCGTAGGGCCGCCTGGCTGACGGAAGAGATGTCGCCTGAGCCGCGCAACATCTATGGCGTGACGAAACTCTCGGCCGAGCATCTCTGTCGCCTCTACCATATCGAGCATGGACTGCCGGTGGTGGTGCTGCGCACGGCACGCTTCTTTCCCGAGGCGGACGACATGGCGCATGCCATCGAGCAGTCCGATGCCAACACCAAGGCCAACGAGTTGCTGTTCCGGCGACTGACGGTGGAGGATGCGGCGGAAGCCCATGTGGCGGCCCTGGAGAAGGCGCCGAGCCTTGGCTTCGACATCTTCATCATCTCGGCGCCGACGCCGTTCCGGCCGCAGGATTGCGCCGAGCTGATCGCCGACGCGCCGACGGTCGTCGCGCGCTATTTCCCGGATTATTCGAGGCTCTATGCGAGGAAGGGCTGGACGATGTTTTCCTCGATCGACCGCGTCTACGATCCGTCGCGGGCGAGGGAGCGGCTGGGCTTCGTCTGCAGGACCAGCTTCGCCGATGTGCTTGCAGCGCTGGAACAGGCGTGACGGCTAGCCGTCTCGGGCGGCGCCCTGTGCCGTCCGCGCCAGCTCGCCGGTCAGGTCGCCATAGCCGGTCGAGCGGCGCTCATAGGCGAGGCCAAGCATGGCGGCGGCTTTCTCGGCGACCTTGTCGAGCTCCGGATCGTCGGTCTGGGCGAGATAGATCAGCTTCTCGTAATTGCCGAAATAATCCTTGATCAGCTCGGGATGCCGGTCGAGGCCGAGCGGCTTGATGAAGAAGGCCTCGAACTGGCGGCAGAGGAAATCAGTCATGTAGAACGACATCATGTCGTCGTCGGCGACCTTGGCGTAGGCGTCCATGCCCTGGTAGAAGGCAAAGCAGTGCGGCCCGGCCATTCGCTCGACGCCGTGCTTCTGGATGACGCGATCGAGTAGGCCGCCGGTGCCGCAATCGGCATAGCCGACGAAGATGTGCCGGTAGCCTTCCGCCTTGGCCTTCTCGATCGCCTTGTCCATCGCCGGCGCGATGCGGTCCGGATAGAAATGGAACTCGGCCGGCAGGCAGGTCAGATCGAGATGGTCGAGCTTTAGCTGTTGCTTGACGGCCAAAACTTCGCGCGCAATCATCCCGCAGGCGATGACGAGCAGCCTGTCTGTTTGATTCGGTTCCGTTTTTTGCGTCTTGACCAAGTCGAGCCGGCTTTCGCTGCGGGGCTTAATATCTGTCGAGGGAGACACCGTCCATGAAACTGTTACGCATCGCGCCGATCGCCATCCTGGCCTGCGCGCTTGCACTCACGGCCTGCGCCAACACCATCCGGGGCGTCGGCAAGGACGTCAAATCGACGGCAAGGGCGGTCAAAGACACCGTCAACTGATCGGCAGCCTCGCCTATCATCTGGTACAAAAAAGCCGCGCTGCAAGGCGCGGCTTTTCTTGTCGATCCATCCTGATGCCTTGGGTCAGGCGGAAGCGCGAACGTTGTGCTTGCGCTTCATGAAGTCCTTGGCGGTCTCGACCGCCACCGCAGCATCGCGGCAATAGGCGTCGGCGCCGACGGCCTTGCCGAATTCCTCGTTGAGCGGCGCGCCGCCGACCAGCACGACATAGTCGTCGCGGATGCCCTTTTCCTTCATCGTGTCGATCACGACCTTCATATAGGGCATGGTGGTGGTGAGCAGCGCCGACATGCCGATGATGTCGGGCTGGTGCTGCTCGATGGCGTCCAGGTATTTCTCGACGGCGTTGTTGATGCCGAGGTCGATGACGTCGAAGCCGGCGCCTTCCATCATCATGCCGACCAGGTTCTTGCCGATGTCGTGGATGTCGCCCTTGACGGTGCCGATCACCATCTTGCCCTGCTTCGGCGCGCCGGTGGCGGCGAGCAAGGGGCGCAGGATGGCCATGCCGGCCTTCATCGCGTTGGCGGAGAGCAGCACTTCCGGCACGAACAGGATGCCGTCGCGAAAATCCTCGCCGACGATGCGCATGCCTTCGACCAGCGCCTCGGTCAGCACCTTGTAAGGCGCCCAGCCGCGCTCGAGAAGGATGTTGGTGCCTTCCTCGATCTCTTCCTTCAGGCCGTCATACAGGTCGTCGTGCATCTGCTGCACGAGCTCGTCGTCGGAAAGCTCGGAAAGGATGATCTCGTCGTCGGACATTTTCTCGGGCTCCTTGCTGCTCGGAATGACTGCGGCAGCCTAAAAATCAATGCGCCAATACCTAACCCGCGAGGGCAAGCTAGCCATAGCTGATTTGCGACTTCCCGCAAAAGGAAAGCGACTGGAAAGTTGGCGCTTTTCTTGTCGATTTTGCGACAGGCGTTGGCGCTGGCGGGCCGTTTCCAATAGGGTGCATGGTTACGATCCGGCGAGAAGCGGCGGTTACGGGCCGCGAGCCAATCCAGACCAGGTTTTATAGGAAGCACGATCATGAGCGAGAACGCGGCAGTCGACCAGGAAGCGTCAAACGCACGGCGCGGGCGCGGTGCCAGCGGCGGCGCGGCGGCCCGGCGCGCGGCGCGCTCGGGCGGCGGTCCGGGCACACAGCTCACCTATATCAAGCGCAAGATCAATGTCTACGAGGTCCTCAACGAGGAAGGCCTGGCGCTGATCGAGAAGAATACCGACACTGTGCTGGAAGAAATCGGCATCATTTTCCGCGACGACGCCGAGGCGCTGGCGCTTTGGAAGGAAGCGGGCGCCGACGTCAAGGGCGAGCGCGTGCATTTTCCGAAAGGTCTTTGCCGCTCGCTGTTGAAGACCGCGCCTTCGATCTACACCCAGCATGCGCGCAACCCGGAGCGCTCGGTGCAGATAGGCGGCAACGCGACCGTATTCGCACCGGTCTACGGCCCGCCCTTCGTGCGCGACCTCGACGGCAACCGCCGCTACGCGACGATCGAGGATTTCCAGAATTTCGTGAAGCTCGCCTATATGGCGCCCTCGATCCACCATTCGGGCGGCACGGTGTGCGAGCCGGTGGACGTGCCGGTCAACAAGCGCCACCTCGACATGATCTACTCGCATATCCGGTATTCGGATAAACCGTTCATGGGCTCGGTGACGGCTCCGGAACGGGCCGAGGACACGGTGGCGATGGCCAAGCTCGTGTTCGGCGACGACTTCGTCGAGAACAACACGGTGCTGACCAGCCTGATCAACGCCAACTCGCCGATGGTGTTCGACGAGACCATGCTAGGCGCGCTGAAAGTCTATTCGCGCCATAACCAGGCCTGCATCGTCACGCCGTTCATCCTGGCCGGCGCGATGAGCCCGGTAACCGTCGCCGGCACGCTGACGCAGGTGCTGGCCGAAGTGCTCGCCGGCGCTTCGTTCACCCAGCTGATCAGGCCTGGCGCGCCGGTGCTGTTCGGCACCTTCGCCTCGTCGATCTCGATGCAGTCCGGCGCGCCGACCTTCGGCACGCCGGAGCCGTCGCTGGTTTCCTACGGCGCCGCGCAGCTCGCGCGCCGGCTCGGCCTGCCGTTCCGCACCGGCGGCTCCCTCTGCGCCTCGAAGGTCCCGGACGCGCAGGCAGCCTATGAGAGCGCCAACACGCTCAACTCGACGATCCTTGCCGGCACCAATTTCGTCCTGCATTCGGCTGGCTGGCTCGAGGGCGGTCTCGCGTCCTGCTACGAAAAATTCATGATGGATATCGACCAGCTCGGCATGCAGCAGAAGTTTGCCGAAGGTGTCGACCTGTCGGAAAACGGCCAGGCGATGGACGCCATCCGCCAGGTCGGTCCGGGCAGCCACTATCTCGGCTGCGACCACACGCAGGCGAATTTCCAGACGGCCTTCTACCGTTCCAGCATCGCCGACAACAATTCCTACGAGCAGTGGCTGGCCGAAGGCGAGAAGACCGCCCCGCAGCGCGCCAACGAGCTCGCACGCCGCTGGCTGGAAAGCTACGAGGCGCCGCATCTCGATCCGGCCATCGACGAGGCGCTGAAGGACTTCATCGCCAGGAAGAAGGGCTCGATGGCCGACGCCTTCACGTGAAAGGAGCCCGAGTCAGGCCGGGCTAAAGTGGCCGACATCATCCACAAGGAAGTCTGGCGGAGCGCGTTCTCCGACCCGGACCGGAAGGGATGACTTTTTTCCGCGGCACGGTCGAGGAGATTGCGGCCGCACTCGCGGCCAACGGCCTGATTCTCCGCGGCGGTTTCAGCTTCGGTGACGATGAGGTGGCGCCAGCCGGGCCTTCCGGCGCGCCGGCCAAATCCGTGCTGCTTGTCGGACAGGCGGGCGCGGCGCCCTGGCCGCATTTCCAGCGCTGGCGGGAACGACAGGCGAGGGACATCGCCAACCCACTCGACAGTTGGTCGCGCGAGGTGATCGGCGCGGTGGCGAAAGAATTCGGCGCCCGCGCGGTGTCGCCTTCGGACCGGCCCTATCTGCCGTTCCAGAAGTGGGCGATGCGGGCCGAAGGGCTGAAGCCGTCGCCGCTCGGCATCCTCATGCATCCGACCTATGGACTTTGGCATGCCTATCGCGCCGCATTGCTGTTCGAGGACGAGATTTCTCTTCCGGAAGCTCATCAGCCGATTCACCTTTGCGACGCATGCGTCGAAAAACCCTGCCTGAAATGCTGCCCGGTCGGCGCATATTCGGTGGATGGCTTTGCGCACGGGGCGTGCCTGGTGCATGTGCGTGGCACGGATGGTGCGCCCTGCCGCGCCGGCGGCTGCCTCGACCGCAACGCCTGTCCTTACGGCGCTGAGTATCGCTATCCGGCCGATGTCCAGGCTTTCCATATGGCGGCGTTCGCCGGACTGTAGGCATTCTTCCGAACCGCACGGAAACTTGACCGCGATCGAGAGGTTGCGGCTTGCCCTGCCGGGCGGTGCGGATATCTATCGCCTGGCAACCGGCGGAGCGCGCAATGACGAAGCAGGACATCAAGATCAAGACCCTGGACGGCACGGCGAAGGCACGGCTGTTTCGTCCAGCCGCGCCGGCCAAGGCTGGCGTCATACTCTATATGGATATTTTCGGTCCGCGCCCGGCGCTCGACCAGATGGCCGAGCGCCTCGCGGAGCATGGCTATGCCGTGCTGGTGCCCGATCTCTTCTACCGCTATGCGCCCTATGGTCCGTTCGATCCCAAAACCGCCTTTGCCGAGGAAAAGACCAAGGCCCTGCTGTTGATGCTGAGCGGCGGCACGACGCAGGGCATGACCATCCGCGACGGCAGCGCGTTCCTCGATGCTCTGGCCGCCGAGGGGATCGCCGGACCGACTGGCGTCGTCGGCTACTGCATGGGCGGCGCGCGGGCGCTAAACGCGGCGGCGAGCTATCCGGACCGGATCGTTGCCGCGGCAAGCTTCCATGGCGGCAATCTCGCCAGCGACGCGGCCGACAGCCCGCACCGCAAGGCGTCCTCGATCAAGGCGCGCGTCTATGTCGGCGTCGCCGGCGTCGACCGCAGCTTCCCGCCGGAGCAGTCGGCGCGGCTGGCAGAGGCGCTCAGGGTGGCAGAGGTTGACCACGTCATCGAAAACTATGTCGGCGTCGACCACGGCTGGTGCGTCAAGGACCACAGCGTCTATGACGAGGCGGGCGCCGAGAGGCATTGGAAGCGGCTGACGACGTTTTTCAAAGAGACGCTGGGTTAGCCTTCTTTCGCAGATCGCGGAGGGGGCGTCGTGCAGCGCGAGCCTTCGAATGTTCGCGCTGCCCCTCATCCGCCCTTCGGGCACCTTCTCCCCGTGAACGGGCAGAAGGAAATGCGCCTCCGCAAAAAAATCTTTCCATCGCCCCAAGGATTGGCCATTAGCCTTCGTCCAACAGGCAAATGATGGCGATGATGCTGGACGACGGCGAAGCCTCCGATGCCGAACTGATCGGGCGGGCGAGGGGCGGAGACAGGGGTGCTTTCGGCAGATTGCTCGAAAGGCATTACGGCTTCGTCTATCGCGCCGCCTTTCGCTGGTGCGGCCGCAAAGCCGACGCCGAGGACATCGCCCAGGACGTCTGCGTGCGGCTCGGCCGCGCGATCCGCGATTATCAGGGCAGCGGCGCCTTCACGACATGGCTCTATGCCATGACGCTGAACGCTTCGCGCGACATGATGCGCAAGCGCGCCCGCGACACCGCCAAAACCGATGCCTACGGCGCCTATGCGCTGATCGCGGGCGACGCGTCGGCGGAGATCGACGATCCGGCCGAGGCGCTGTGGGCGGCGGTGCGGATGCTGCCCGACAAGCAACGCGACGCGGTGCTGCTGGTCTATGGCGAAGGTCTCAACCACGCGGCGGCGGGCGAGATCATGGCGATCTCGGAGACGACAGTGTCCTGGCACATCCATGAAGCGAAGAAACGGCTGAAGCTGCTGATGCGCTCAGCCGGGGAAGTGTGACCATGGTCGACGACAACGAACTCGAAAGGCTGCGCGATATCGCGGTACCGGCGCCGGACGGCGAGGCGAAGGCGCGCGCGTTCGCCGCCGCGATGCAGGCTTTTGACCTCGACGAAAAAATCTCGCCTGTTCGCCAAGGAACGTTCGCAGGCCTTCGTCTCACGGAGCGAGCAAGAATGCTCTGGAGAGACATCATGCAACGGAAACTCATCGCCACACCGGCCATCACCGCGCTGGTCGCGCTGCCTATCGCCGGCTATGCCGCTTTCGAGATGCTGAAGGACCACCCGCCCGTCGTCGGCGGCAACGGCACGGTCACCGAGACCTTGGCCGACAAGCCGGCGGCGCAGAAGCCTGCGCTGGAACAGCCCGCGATTAACGAGCCGCTGGCAGCGGCGCCGGCCAAGGAGAAGAAGACAGACGCCGACGCCGAGACTCGGGCCAATTCACAAGTGGCGGCGCCGAAGCCGGCGACAGAGGTCGACGGCCTGCTCAAGCAGGAGGCTGCGCCGGAGAGCAAGCGCGCCCTGCAGCCTGCGCCGGCGGAGAGCGGCCAGCTCGCGGCCGGCGACAAGGACGGGTCGTCAAACAGAGTGATCATGTCGATGACACCGCCTAGCGTCGATGAGGCTGAGCGGGCCGACAAGGCGCCGGCAGGCGGCGCGGCCGCCGTTCCGGCGTCTCCGCCCGCCGTTCCGGCGTCTCCGCCCGCCGTCGCCGATTCCAAGCTGATGGTGCAGCCCGCGCCCATGCCGGTCGACCAACTGCAGCCGCAGGAGGAAAACCGCGATCGCGTCGAGAATTTCAAAACCAATCCGGTGCATGAAACAGCCCAGGATCCGGTCTCGACTTTCTCGATCGACGTCGATACCGCCTCCTATTCGTTCGTGCGGCGCTCGCTCAAGGAAGGCAGTCTGCCCGAACCGGACACGGTCCGCGTCGAGGAGATGATCAACTACTTCCCCTATGACTGGAAGGGACCGGATTCGACCAAGACGCCGTTCAACTCGACCGTCACCGTCATGCCGACGCCGTGGAACGAGCATACCAAGCTCATGCATGTCGCGATCAAGGGTTTCGACGTTAAGCCGGCTGAGCAGCCGAAGGCCAATCTGGTCTTCCTGATCGACGTCTCGGGCTCGATGGACGAGCCCGACAAGCTGCCGCTGCTGAAATCCGCCTTCCGCTTGTTGGTGAGCAAGCTGAAGCCAGACGACACCGTCTCGATCGTCACCTATGCCGGCAATGCCGGCACGGTGCTGATGCCGACCAAGGGGGCGGAAAAGCAGAAGATCCTTGCGGCAATCAACAATCTGGCGCCCGGCGGCTCGACGGCCGGCGAAGAAGGCATCCGCGAGGCCTACAAGCTTGCGCAGCAATCCTTCGTCAAGGACGGCGTCAACCGTGTGATGCTTGCCACCGACGGCGACTTCAATGTCGGCCAGACCGATGACGACGACCTCAAGCGGCTGATCGAGAAGGAGCGCAAGACGGGCGTGTTCCTCTCGGTGTTCGGCTTCGGCCGCGGCAATCTGAACGACCAGATGATGCAGATCATCGCGCAGAACGGCAATGGCACGGCGGCCTATATCGACACGCTGGCCGAAGCCGAGAAGGTGCTGGTCGAGGATGCCTCCTCGACGCTGTTCACCATCGCCAAAGACGTCAAGATTCAGGTCGAGTTCAACCCAGCCACGGTCTCCGAATACCGTCTCGTCGGTTATGAGACCCGCGCGCTGAAGCGCGAGGATTTCAACAATGACCGCGTCGATGCCGGCGATATCGGCTCGGGCCATTCGGTGACCGCGGTCTATGAGATCACGCCTAAAGGCAGCGGTGGCGAGCAGGTCGATCCGCTGCGCTACGGCCAGGCCAAGGTCGACAATGGCGGCGTCGCCAATGCCGGCGAATATGCCTTCGTCAAGATCCGCTACAAGCTGCCGGACGAGAACGTCTCGAAGCTCATCACCACGCCGGTGACCGCCGCCAATGAGGTCTCGTCCTTCGATGCGGCCGGCGCCGACCAACGTTTTTCGGTTGCCGTCGCGGCCTTCGGGCAGAAGCTGCGCGACGAGGATCAGACCGCGAATTTCAGCTATGACCGCATCGCAGAGATCGCCAATGCCGCGCGCGGCGCCGATCCATTCGGCTATCGGGCGGAGTTCCTGTCGCTGGTGCGGCTGGCCTCATCGCTGGGCGGCAACAAGTAGGCCATTGCGGATTGAAGGAAAGGCCGGCGGGACAGATCCTGCCGGCCTTTTTTCGATCGTTAAATTGCACGGCTTTTCCGGAACCTCGCCGCAACGAGCTTCTGTTAGTCGGTGCTGACAAGGGTTTGAGGGATCAGCAGTGCATATCACGACAAGGGGGAACGTGAACTCGACGACGGCCAATGCCCCGGTGCGCGGACCGTCCGCTGCTTCAGCGGAAGCCGCGCGAATCAGGAACGATGTCGACGCGGCGCGCAACACAGCGCTTTCGGCCCTCAACAACGACCGTTTTCGCTCGATGCTTGAGCAGATCAGCGACCCCGGCGCATCGAGCGCCCTGATGACGATGGGCGCCGACAACCAGGGCAGTGCCGGCACCGATCTCAATACTGCGCTGTCGCGCTACGCTGAAAACAGCAAGTAGAAAACGTATCAGGCGCGGCTGCGCCGGCGCTCGCGGCGGGCTTCGCTGGTCTCGGCGGTGTTTGCCGTCGCCGCCTTGTTGCGCATCGGGCCGATGCGCTCGACGATCGTCTCGACGGTCGGGCGGGTCGACTTGGTGTGCGCGTCCAGCGCCTTGCGCATGGCAGCAAGGTGCGCGAACGAGGTGCCGCAGCAGCCGCCGACAATCTTGGCGCCGGCATCGACCGCCAGCCGCACATAATCGGACATCAGCTCCGGCGTGCCGGAATAGTGGATCTCCGCGCCGCGGAACTCCGGAATGCCGCAATTGCCCTTGACGATCACGGTCGCATCGGGCTTCGCCTCGGTCATGTCGAGCAGCGACGCCAGGATATCGGAAGCGCCGACGCCGCAATTGGCGCCGACGCCGAGAGGGGCCTGCGACAGGCCATCGGCGACGGCGTGGATATCCTTCGGCAGCAGGCCCATCATGGTGCGGCCGGCCGTGTCGAAGGAACCGGTGTAGGTATAGGGCAGGCCGACCCGGATGGCGGCCTCAGCCGCGGCGCGGATCTCGTCCGGCGCCGACATGGTCTCGATCCAGGCGACTTCGGCGCCGCCGGCCTTCAAGCCCTCGATCTGTTCGGCGAAGGCCTCGACCGCCTCGTCATAGGTCATGGCGCCAAGCGGCACCAGCAATTCGCCGGTCGGGCCGACGGAGCCGGCGACGATCACCTTGCGGCCGGCCTTGTCGGCGACGGAGCGGGCAATCTCGGCGGCGCGCTTGTTCAGCTCGTGGACGCGATCCTGCGCGTGATGCAGCTTCAGCCTGTGGCGAGTGCCGCCGAAGGAGTTGGTGAGAATGATATCGGCGCCGGCGTCGACAAAGTTCTGATGCAGGCTGGCGATGGTCTCGGGCGCCGTCTCATTGAGCAGCTCAGGCGCTTCCCCGGCCTCAAGACCCATCGCGAACAGATTGGTGCCGGTGGCGCCATCGGCCAAAAGCACGCCTTTTTCGGCAAGCAGTGCGTCAATCGGGTTGGTCGCGGTCATGGCCCTGAATTTCCTGCGTGGAATGGCTTTCGCGTTCAAATTTAAATAACGATATAAAGAAGTCTTTATGTCCAGTCAACGAATTTGCGGCCGCGAAAGGCCACGGGTTTCGCTGGAACGATCAGGGGCAGCCAAGATGATATCGATGCGCGCGATCAGGCAGAGCCTGATGGGAAGGACATTGCGGCCAGCTTTTGCGCAAAGCTCGCGGCCTCGTGCGCGTTGATGTCGGCGGCCCGGATCAGGTTGTCGAAATGGCTGGTGAGCGTGCGGATCGGCTGAGTGGCGCTCAACACGATATACATGTCGCCGACATAGATCGCGGCGCGATAGGGGCCAAAGATCGTATAGGGGATCGAATAGCGAATGCGGCCGTCATAGAGGAACAGGCGAAAGGTCGGATAAAGGTCGTCAAGCAGCGCCGCCATGTGCAGCAATTGCTTGCGCCGTTCGGCCTCGGGGAAACGATCCCAGACACCGAGGCCGCGCGCGAAGATCTCCAGCGTGTGGCGCGGCATGCAGACTTCCATGTCGGTCTCCGGCCGACGGTTGTAGTCGATGCGATATTGCGTTTCGCCTGCCTGCGCCTCACGGCTCTTGTTGGCAATGCCGGCCTCATATTCCACCAGTGCCTCGGTCCGCAGAAGGTCGGGAATGCCGGCGGGCACATAGCGGATCTTGGTGCCGGCCGCCTCGGCATGCCATTTGGCCAAAAGCGTACGGTCGAAGCCGTCGGGCGCCTCCTCGATCTCCAGGCTTTCTCTGATTTCGCCGGTGACCCCTTCGTCCTGGCTCAGGCCCAGCAGCCAGTCGAGCGACACTTTGAACTCGGCGGCGATGTTGAGGAGGGTCTCGGCGCGGCGCAGGCGAGTCGAGGCGCCGGAGAGGAGCTGCGACAGCGCCGAACGGTCGATGCCGACCGCCGTCGCAAAGGCCGACTGGTTCAGGTCGGACCGTGTCAAGAGCAATTTCAGGCGCTCCCGAAAGGTCGTCGACAGATCGCGCTTGTCCATCACGCTGCTTCCGTGTCGGAGAGGAAAAATTTGCGCCGGAGCCGTTCTGAACGGGGTTCAGGCGGAAATGAATCCCGATGTTTGTTTACAATGTATAACATATGCCGCCAAAAATGCGCATTCGCAACGGTTTGTGCGCATTGTCGCGTTGATGTAACGGCAGGCTACTGACACAATGTTGTCAGGAATCGAGTTGGTTCCGGCGACTGAGGGCAGTGGTCGAGAGCATGGCAAGCGTGAATACCGGCACGAAAAAGAGACGTAGCAGCACACCGGCTGTCGAATGGCCGACAGTCTCCCTCACACTCTTCTGCTACGGCGCATGGCTCGCCACCGGTTTCCTTGTCTGGCCATCCCATCCGCTTCTGGCGCTTGCCGTCCTGCCCTTTATCCTGGCTCTGCAATCGTCGATCATGCACGAAGTGCTGCACGGTCATCCGACCCGCAACGCCAGGATCAATGAAGCCTTCGTCTTCCTGCCCATCGGCATGGTCTGGCCGTTCCGCCGCTTCAAGACTATCCACCTTCGCCATCATGCAGACGAGCGCCTGACCGATCCGCTCGACGATCCGGAGAGCTACTATCAGGCGCTCTGGATGCATGAGGGCCTGCCGCCGACAATGAAGCTTCTGCTCAAGATCAACAACACCATGGTTGGCCGCCTCGTCCTCGGTCCGTGGTTGTCCTCTGTCGGTTTCTTCATCGACGATGCCAAGCAGATCCTTGCCGGCGACGAAGCGATCCGCAAGGCCTGGGCGCTGCATGCCGTCGGCCTCGCGGTTGTGGCGCCGATCGTCACGTTCGGCTTCGGCATCCCGCTGTGGCTCTATATCCTGGTGCCGGTGTGGCTCGGCCAGTCGCTGATCTCGATCCGCACCTATGCCGAGCACCAGTGGTCGGAGCATCCGGAGGGGCGAACGGTGATCGTCGAGCGCTCGCCGCTCTCCTTCCTGTTCCTGAACAACAATCTGCATTTCGTTCATCACAAGAGCCCGACCATTGCCTGGTACCGGCTGCCGAAGCTCTTTCGCGAGCGCCGCGGGGAATGGCTGCGGATGAACAACGGTTATGCCTATCCGAACTATTTTGCGATGCTGAAAGCCCATGCGTTCAGGGCCAAGGAGCCGATCGTCCATCCGGTGCTGCGGCGCACGCCGGAACCGGGCCGCGCCTTCAAGCCGCGCGTCAGGGCGCGCAATGTCAGCGGACTTGGCACGGCGCCGGTTCCCGCCGAGCCGCCGAAGGAGTAATTCGACTATCCCGCCCCTTTTTTCGCGGCGGAACGCAGGCGCCGAAGGCCGCTTGCTTTTGAAAGCTATTCGACATGAGCAAGTTCGTTGCGGCCCTGCCTATGTATGATTGGTCCGAAGCGCGGGGCGAGGTCGACGCGCAATGGGCGCGGCTCCGTGACGCTTTCCGGCAAAGGGGCATCGATGCGCCGGAGGCGGTCGTGCGCAGCAATCGCGAGCTGCCAGGGGTTCCCGGCGGGATACTCGACGGCGCCGGCAAGCCGATTGCGCCCGACCCGGCGACGCTGCCCCCGGAAGAGTTGGACTTTCACCAGCTCTGGCTGAGCCCGGCGCTGCTCTTCGGGCAAACCTGCTGGGGGCCGATGGAACTCGGCCTTGCGCGGCATGTGCAGGTGATTGCGCAGCCGAGCTACGATGCGTTCGAGGGCGGGCAGGGAGAGCTCTATTCCAGCGCGCTGGTGATGCCGGCGGATGGCGGACCGGGGATTGCCTCGCCCGTGGACGGCAAGGCCCTCATCCCGATCGACCTTCTCCGTGGCAGGCGCTTCACCTTCAACAATCCGGATTCGATGTCCGGGCTGATCGGCCTGCAGCGCGACCTGGAGGCGATGGGCGAAAGCCTGGACATCTTCGCCTCGCGCGGCGAAAGCGGCGGCCACCGGTCGTCGATCGTGGCCGTCGCGGAAGGCAGGGCCGACGTCGCGGCCATCGACTGCGAAAGCTGGGCGCTGGCGCAACGTTTCGAGCCGGCGGCGAGAGGCGTGAAGGTGGTCGGCTGGACGGCGCGGCGCAAGGGCCTGCCCTATATCACCGCCCGAACGACGCCGGAAAAGATCGTTGCCGCGATGCGCGACGCCGTCGCGGCTATCGAAGGCGGATCAGAGCAGCCGCTCGTCCAGCTTGTAGGCTGAAAGCTTCTCGTTGCCGGTTTCGGTGATCAGGATCTGCTCCTCGATCTTGACGCCTTCGCGCCCGCCAAGCCTGCCGATATAGCTTTCGACGCAAAGCACCATGCCGGGTTCGAGCACGCCGTCCGGCGTGTCGTCGGTCCAGTCGCCGGCATGCGGCAGCGTCGGATATTCGTCCGCCAGGCCGACCCCATGATAGAGCACGCCGTAGCGCGTCGGATAGCAGTCGTCCGGCGGCACCGCCGAGCGCTCGACGAGATCGCGAAAGGAGATGCCCGGCCGCATCAGTTCGGTGTTATGAGCGATCTGACCGGCGGCGATGCGGAAGAGGTCGTGCTGCTCGTTCGACGGCTTTCCGTCGCCGCAAAGCCATGTGCGCGAAAGATCGGCGCAGAACCCGTAGGGTCCGATCAGGTCCGTGTCGAAGGCGACGAGGTCGCCATCCTCGATGACGCGCGAGGAGCATTCCTGGAACCAGGGATTGGTGCGCGGTCCCGATGACAAAAGCCGCGTTTCGATCCATTCGCCGCCGCGCGCGATGTTGCCGCGATGCAGTTCCGCCCAGAGCTCGTTTTCGGAGATGCCGGGCTTCAGCGCTGTCTCCATCTCGCCAATCGCCGCCTCGCAGGCGACGATGGCGCGGCGCATGGCGAGGATCTCGTCCGGCGATTTGATGAGGCGCGCATTCTCCATCACCGCCTCGCCATTGCCTATCGCGATGCCGCGGCGGGCGAGTTCCTCAACGCCTTCCGGATTGATGCGGTCGACGGCAATGCGGCGGTTGCCGCCGCCATGCTCGGCAACGAGCTCGGCGATACCGGCACCCCAGCGCCGGACTTTCTGCTCGGTGAGCTCGCCGCTGTAGAGATATATCCACGATACCGCAGGGCGCACCTCGTCGACGACGCCCGAATGGTCGGACAGGTGCTCGCAGGAGAAATAGTCGAACAGCACCACCGGCCCTTCCGCGGCGACGAAACAGTGGCGTGTCGAATTGTGCGCGACCCAGAGCTGCATGTTGGTCGAGTCCGTCGCGTAGCGGATGTTGACCGGGTCGTAGAGCAGGGCGCCGGCATAGTCGCGGCGTTTCAGCTCGGCGCGGATGCGGTCCAGCCGGTATCTGCGCATTTCGGCCAAGTCCGGCGCGGCGACGCCCGCCGTCGCCCACTCGGCTTCGGTAGTCGCGCCGTAGCCCAGCAGATGCTGGTTGAGCGAGGCCGCCTTTTCACGCGAGGCCTCGCGCAGCGCTTCGACCGAGCTTGGCTCGAAGGGCATGATCTTGCGATGGCGGCCGAAGCCTAGCTTGTCCATTCGTCCCACCTGAAGCTTACTGCGCGGGCTTCTTGCGCAGTCTGGTAATCGTGACCTTGCGGGGCGGAAAGCCGAGTGCCTGCGGCACTTCAATTGTGCGGTGGATGGTGTCCATCACGTAGCCGACCTTCGCCAACTCCTCGAAAACCTCCGAGGACGATTCCCTGTCATCGGTAAGCACGAGCACCGCCGGCTCGCGGATCGACCTGGCGAAGTCCGGCGTCTCGTCATCGAGCGCGATGAGGTCGGCATCGACCAGGCGCAGATTGCCGACCCAGAACCAGCTCGAGACCACGGTCTTGACCGGTCCATCGGCGTTGATCTGGTCGTAAAGCGAGCGGTAATCCATGCGCACGATGCTGCCGCGGCTGTCGCCGCCGTGCAGATGCATGTACCAGCTCAGCGGCAGCACCAATATGGCAAGGAGAGCGCTGACGAAGACAATGGTGGCTTGCGTCTTTCGGCCTTTCTGGCCCATGGCGTCGAAGCGCATGGCGAGCGCCGCGGGCAAGAGGATGAAGATCGGTAGCATCCAGCGGTCGCGAAACTGGGTGATGCCGGCCGCCAACACGACTGTGACCATGACCACAAAACCAAGTACGATCGCCCGCCACAACAGCTTTTCCGGCCACCGTACCGGCTGAGGCGGATCCGTCCGTTTTCTTGTCGCCAGGGCGTAGGCGACGGCAAAAATCACGACCGGCAGTCCAGCGAAATTGACGATCGCGTTGACCAGTCTGCGGATGCCGAGAAGCGCCGTTTTCGCAACGCTGCCGCCTTCGGCGACGCCTAGGCCCCCTTGGTGCGCGAGCAGGTCTTCCAGATGTGTCAGGCTCCAATAAAGCGTCGGCAGGCAGGCAAGGACCGCCACCGCCACGCTGATTGCGAAACGGCGGTCGAAGATCGCCTCACGCGTTTCGCGAACCGAGAGAGATGCCAGGAACAGGGCGGCAAGGAAGATGACGATGTTGTATTTCGACAGCATCGCGGCCGCCGTCGCCAGGCCGAAAAACGCATAGGCAACGGCCGATCGCCGCTTCTCCACCTCGACCAGCGCCAGAAGCAGCACCGAGGTGAAACAGAATATGGCGACCGAGTGGGTGAGGGCGTGCTGCATCTCCCAGAAGATCTGAGGAAACAGCAGCAATCCGAACATGCCGGCCGCCGCGGCGCGGCTCGAGTAGCCGAGGCGGCGTATAGCGGTGAAATAGGCGACCAGCCCCGCGGCCAGCAGGCCGTATTTGACGATCTTGAAGGCAAGGACGCTGGTTCCGACCAGCGAGGCCGCAAGCGTCGCCAGCCAGGTGTATAGAGGCGGCTGCGAGCTGCCGTAGCCGGCGGCCAGGAATCGCATTTCCGTCAATTGCTCTGCATCGTCGACACCGACGCCCGTGCCTGCAACATGGGACAGCAGGGCCATCATGACGATCTGGGTCAGGCAGTAGAGGAGGACCGACGCAACCGCCGCGCTGAATGGACCGACCCGTTCATCGCAGAGCCAATCGGTCCATTTCTCTAGTTGCCGCAAGGGGACGGTCTTCTCATGCTGATGCGCCGGTAGTGGGCTCGGACCATGCCATAGCTACCAACGCAATCCAACAATTCGTGGGGCCTCAGGTTCGCATCTTCTCGCCGCTCGGGTCGAAAGGCGGCTCAACATTGATGCGGGCGGGGCGGCGGTGGCCGAGAATCTCGATCTCGAACAGGCCGGCGCTTTCGTCCTCGGCAAGGGCGGCCGGCACATAGCCCTGCGCCATCGACTTCTGCACGTAATGCGCGTAGCCGCCCGAGGTCACCCAACCGACGACGCGCCATTCGCCGTCGACGATGCCGCGCACGGCCGAAGCGCCTTCGGCGGCCTTCGAGCCGCGCACTTCCTTGCCTGATGTGTCGAAGCGCGGCGCGCCGTAGCCATGCGGCTTCTCGACCGTGCCGTAGTCCTTGCCGACCTTGGCCCAGATCGGCTCGTCGCCCATCACGTCGGCATCGGCAGCGTCGACGATGAAGGAGACCCGGCGCAGCTTCGGCCCTTCGGCATGCTCCTTGGCGGACGCCTCGCGGCCGATGAAGTCGTTCTTCTCCAGCTTGATGAAGCGGTCCATCGAGCCTTCGAACGGTCCGTAGATCGGACGCAATTCACGGAACCAGGTCGGAAAATTCTTTTCCAGGCGCATGGAGAGCAGCGCACGCATGCCGAAATCGACGATGCCGAATTCCGCGCCGGCTTCCTTGATCGCCTTGTAGACGAGGCGTTGATAGGCGGGCGCCATCCAGATCTCGTAGCCGAGATCGCCGGTGTAGGTGATGCGGTTGACCATGCAGGGCGCGCCGCCAACGGCCATCTCGCGGAAGTCCATGAAGCGGAAGACCTTTGTCGAGACGTCGACATCGACGAGCTTCTGCAGCAGGTCGCGCGATTTCGGCCCGGCGATCGAGAGACCGACCAGCGTCTGGTCGAAGCGGTGGATGCGCACCGAGCCATCCTTCGGCAGGTGCTTCTCGAACCAGCGCATGTGATATTTCTGCGCTGCGGACGAGCCCCAGATCATGAAGCGGTCTTCTCCATTCCTTGGGCCGGCCTTGGCGATGGTGAAGTCGCCGATCAGCTTGCCGAATTCGTTGACCATCGGGGTCAGCACGATACGGCCGACCTTCGGCATGCGGTTGGTCATCAGCCGGTTGAGGAAATCTTCCGCGCCCGGACCGGACACCTCGTATTTGGCGAAGTTGGCGATCTCGGTGACGCCGACCCTATCGCGCGTGGCGCGCACTTCCTCGCCGATCGGGCCGAAATCGTTGGAGCGGTGGAAGGAGACGATGTCCTTCGGCTCGGTGCCCTTCGGCGCGAACCAGAGCGGCGTTTCCAGGCCCCACGAATCGCCCATGACGGCGTTGTTGGCGAGCATGGTGTCGTAAAGCGGCGTGGTCTGCGCGGGACGGGCGGCCGGCAGCTCCTCGTTCGGGAAGCGGATCGAGAAGCGCCGCGAATAGTTCTCGCGCACCTTGGCGTTGGTGTAGCGCAGGCTCGCCCATTCGCCGAAGCGGGCGACGTCCATGCCCCAGACGTCGAAACCCGGATCGCCATGTACCATCCAGTTCGACAGCGCCAGGCCGACGCCGCCGCCCTGGCTGAACCCGGCCATGACGGCGCAGGCGCACCAGAAATTGGTCAGGCCCTGCACCGGGCCGACCAGCGGATTGCCATCGAGCGCGAAGGTGAAGGGGCCATTGATGATCTGCTTGATGCCGGCCTTCTCGATGCCGGGGAAATGCTTGAAGCCGATTTCCAGCGACGGAGCGATGCGGTCGATGTCGGGCTGCAGCAACTCATGGCCGAAATCCCATGGCGTGTTGACCGGCGACCACGGCTTGCAGGCCTTCTCGTAGGTGCCGAGCAGGACGCCGTTGCGCTCCTGGCGGGTGTAGATCTCGCCCTTGAAGTCGAGCACGCCGATCATCTCGCGGCCGGTCGACTTGTTGAATTCCTCGACCTCCGGCATCGGCTCGGTGAGCAGATACATATGCTCCATCGCCAGCACCGGCAGCTCGAGGCCGACCATGCGGCCGATCTCGCGCGCCCACAGGCCGCCGCAATTGACGACGTGCTCGGCATGGACCGTGCCCTGCTCGGTGACGACGTTCCAGGTGCCGTCCGGCTGCTGCGTCAGGTCGACGACGCGGTTGCGCAGCACGATCTCGGCGCCGAGCTTTTTCGCCGCCTTGGAATAGGCGATGGTGGTGCCCGAAGGGTCGAGATGGCCTTCGACCGGATCCCACATGGCGCCGACGAAGTTCGTCTCGTCCATTAGCGGGAACATCGCCTTGGCTTCCGAGGGCGTGATCAGCTCGGTATCCATGCCGAGATAGCGGCCCTTGGCATGAGCCAGCCGCAGGAAGTCCATGCGCTCGGGCGTATCGGCCATCATCACGCCGCCGGTCAGATGCAGCGAGCAGGACTGGCCGGAGAGTTCCTCGATCTCTTTATAGAGCTGGACCGTATAGGCCTGCAGCTTGGCGACGTTCGGGTCGCCGTTCAGCGTGTGGAAGCCGCCCGCCGCATGCCAGGACGAGCCGGAGGTCAGCTCCGAGCGCTCGATCAGCATGATGTCGGTCCAGCCGGCCTTGGCGAGGTGATAGAGCACCGAACAGCCGACGACGCCGCCGCCGATGACAACCGCTTTTACGTGGGATTTCATGCAGATAGATCCGTGTTTGAAAATGCTGAATCGAGGGATCGAGGTGTGAAAACAAAGCGGAGATCGGATGCCGCGATGTTTTCGGCCAGCCTGCCGTCGAGCGCGGCGAGGATGGTTTCACAGACGGAAGCACGATGTTTCAGGACGTCATGGTTCCAGAAGCGCAGGATCGAGTAGCCCTGAGCCTGCATGAAGTGGTCGCGGCGGCGGTCATATGAACTGTCGGCGTGTTGGGATCCATCGACCTCGACGACGAGCCGACGCTCGCGGCAAGCGAAGTCGGCGAAGAACGGTCCGATGGAAAACTGGCGCGTAAAGCGATAGCCGCCGAGCTTGCGTGACTTCAGTTCAAGCCAATGCAAGGCTTCCGCTTGATTGCCGGCTTGCCGCAGGTTTCGGGCTCGCTTGGTTGTGCCTTGTTTGCGACGGCTTCGCGTTTGAGCAGCGCCTTCCCCCACTCCGTCGCCGCTTCGCGGCGCCACCTCTCCCCCCTCCGGAGGGAGAGGAAAGGAGCCAGCTGGAATCGCCTCGCGCCTTTCCTCTCCCCCGTCGATCGGGGGAGAGGTGTCGAGCGAAGCTCGACGGAGTGGGGGTCGACTGTGCACCAAATCCGTTTGATTTCCGGCTTGCTGGGTCGTGCCCTGTTTGCGACGGCTTCGCGTTTGAACAGCGCCTTCCCCCACTCCGTCGCCGCTTCGCGGCGCCACCTCTCCCCCCTCCGGAGGGAGAGGAAGGGAGCCAGCTGGAATCGCCGCGCGCCTTTCCTCTCCCCCGTCGATCGGGGGAGAGGTGTCGAGCGAAGCTCGACGGAGTGGGGGTCGACTATTCATCCTCAACACAGATGGTCAGAAATCCGTCGGCGCGCCGCCTTCGGCGCGGCGTTTCTCGACGAAGTCGTTGAGCTCCTCGCGGATGGCCGGATCCATATAGGGCTCCTCGTAGGAGGCAAGGCGCTCCTTCCAGACCTTGTTGGTCCGCTCCATCGCCGTCGGCGAGCCCGCCTCGGTCCAGGTCTCGAAGTTGCGCCAATCGGAGACGATCGGCGAGTAGAAGGCGGTCTTGTAGCGCTCCTGCGTATGCTGGGTGCCGAAGAAATGGCCGCCGGGGCCGACCGACTGGATGGCGTCGAAGCCGAGCGCGTCCTCGGAGAGGTCGAGCGGGGTGAGGAATTCGGCCACCATCTGCAGAAGGTCGATGTCGAGGATGGTCTTTTCATAGGAGCAGCGCAGGCCGCCTTCCAGCCAGCCGGCGCCGTGCATCATCAGATTGCCGCCGCCCTGGATGGCGCCCCAGAGCGAGAACACGCTCTCATAGGCAGCCTGCGCGTCGACCGTGTTGGCGGCGCAAGTGTTGGAGGTGCGGTAGGGGATGTTGTAGCGACGGGCGAGCTGGCCGCCGACGAGCTGCGCCTTCATATATTCGGGCGTGCCGAAGGCCGGCGCGCCGGACTTCATGTCGACATTGGAGGTGAAGCCGCCATAGCCGACCGGCGCGCCTTTCTTGACCATCTGCGCGAAGGCAATGCCCGAGAGCGCCTCGGCGTTCTGCTGCACCAGCGCGCCGGCGACGGTGACGGGCGCCATGGCGCCGGACAGCGTGAAGGGCGTGACGATCACGGCCTGGCCCATGCTCGACATCTGGATGATGCCTTCCATCATCGGCACGTCGAGCTTGAGCGGCGAATTGGTGTTGATGATGGTGAAGACCGACGGTTCCTGCATCAGCTGCTCGCGGGTGATGCCGCGCGCGATGCGAGTGATCTCGATGCCGTCGACGTTGCGTTCCTTGCCGAGTGAATAGATGTGGAAGACCTTGTCGGTCAGCATGGCCAGGTCGCGAATGCATTCCAGGTGCCGCACCGACGGATGGATATCGATCGGCTCGACCGGATAGCCGCCGGTGGAGTGCAGGATGTTGTGCATCTGCGCAAGGCGCAGGAAGTTGCGGTAATCGGCCTGGTTGCCGGGCCTGCGGCCGCGGTCGAGGTCGGAGCAGTTCGGCGCCGAAGCCATCATCGACAGGATGACGTTGTTGCCGCCGAAGCGCAGATTATGCGCCGGGTTGCGGGCATGCAGGGTGAATTCCGACGGGCAGTGCGAGACAAGCTCGAGGATCATGTCGCTGTCGAAGCGCACGCGCTCCGAGCCTTCGCGCACGTCCGCGCCATGCGCCTTCATGATGCGGCGGGCCTCGTCGTGCAGAACGTCGACGCCGATTTCCCTCAGCACGCGCAGTGAGGCGAGGTGGATTGATTCCAATTCGTCATCGGACACCAGCCTGGTCGGCGTCAGCGGGTTCTTCAATTGCCGGAAGGCGGGCTGCTCGAAGGCGGCCGAACCGCCGGCGCGCTTTCCCGCGCGGCCGCCACGGCGGGCGCGATCGGTTGCCAGTGCCGGCTCGGCAGGATGAAGGGCGGCAGTCATGAGAAGCCTCGTGAGGATGCGAATTTGGCCGGCATAATGGACTGGCAACAATGCAGCCGGTGAGGAGGCGGCGACCACTAGGGCGAGGGAAGCGACATGACGGAAGGGGAGGCGGCTGAAGGCGATCGGCCGCTCGGCTGCCTGCCGTCATCGTCGGGCTCGATACGTTGCTGGGTGCCGCTACCTTGTGCTGATCCTGGCAGCGCCAGCGCTCCTGACAGGGACTGGCTGGAGCATGCGCTTTAGCCGCCGTTGGCCCTTACGGCTGTCGCCGGTAGCGGCTAAGGCTCCGAACGATTGGAGCGGCATTGATGGCGCTGGCGGGCTCGGAAAGCGACGAGACGGTGCAGTGGGCCGCGATCACCGGCGTGATCGCGACGGTTTCCGTCTTCGCCATAGCGCAAGGACTTTCCTATCCGCTGCTCAGCTTCATCCTGCAGCGGCAAGGCATTTCGCCGGCGATGATCGGACTGTCGGCGGCGATGACGCCGGTCGGCTTCATCCTGTCCTCGCCGCTGATCCCGGGATTGGCGCGCCAGTTCGGGGCAGGGCGGACCGCGCTGACCTGCGCGGCGCTTTCGGCGCTGGTACTGGCGCTGATCGGCTGGACGCAAAATGTCTATCTGTGGTTCCCACTGCGCTTCCTGATCGGCGTGGTGACCAATCCGCTCTATGTCTTGAGCGAAATCTGGGTGATCGCTCTGGCGCCGCCGGCGCGGCGCGGCCGCGTCATGGGCATCTATTCAACCATCATCTCGGCGGGCTTCGCGGCCGGGCCGCTTTGCCTGCTCGGCGTCGGCACCGAAGGCTGGCCGCCTTTCCTTGTCGGCATTCTTGCCTTCCTCTTCTGCGGCGGCTGCCTGGCCGTGGTGGTGAAAAGGCTGCCGAAGGTCGACGAGACCGAGAACAAGGTTTCGGTGCTGGGCTTCATACCAATGGCCTGGCTGCTTATGTCGGCCGTGATCGTCGCGGCCGGGTTCGAGCAGGCGATACTGGCGCTGCTGCCGGTCTATGGGACGCATCACGGCATTCCCGAAGCGCGCATGTCGGCGCTGCTTTCCGTGATGATCGCCGGCAACATCGCCATGCAGGTGCCGCTCGGCCTGCTCGCCGAAAGGCTGACGGCGCGCCTGGTGCGGTTCGGCTGCGTGGCGGTGACCGTCCTTGGATGCGTGGCTTTGCCGGCGCTGATCGAGACGCCGCTGATCTGGGCTTGCGTCTTTATCTGGGGCGCCGTTTCCTACGGCATCTACACGATGTCGATCATCGAGCTCGGCGAGCGCTTCACCGGGTCGGCGCTGGTTGCCGGCAATGCCGCCTTCTCGCTGATGTGGGGTTTTGGCGGCATCGTCGTGCCGCCGCTCACTGGCGGCGTCATGGATGTCATTGGCGCCGCCGGCCTGCCGGTCACGCTTGGCGCCATCTGCGCGGCGCTGGCGGCGGCGACAGTTGTTCGACGGCGCGTTTTATGACCGGCCCCGAATGGCTCTTGAATATCAAGGCAGCGAACGCGATGTAGGCGGGGCCGCCGGATGGAGACCTGTGACCAGCACGATGACCAAAACCCAGCTCGAATTGACCGCCGACGATCCCTACCTCTGGCTTGAGGATCGCAACGGCAAGGAAGCGCTGGAGTGGGTTCATCGCCAGAATGCGCTGACGGTCGCCGAATTGCAGGGCGATCCTTCCTACCAGGCGACCTTCGAGATCGCGCTCGACCTGATGACGGCCGAGGACAATATCCCAGTCGGGGCTGCGCTTGCCGGCTATGTCTATAATTTCTGGCAGGACAAGACCAATGCGCTGGGTCTCTGGCGGCGCACGACGGTCGCGTCCTATAAGACCGACAAGCCCGACTGGGAGACGATCATCGACTTCGATCAGCTTTCCGCGAAGGAAGGCGTGAAGTGGGTGTTCGGCGGGGCGAGCCGGCTCTATCCCGATTTCAACCGCTGCCTGCTCTACATGTCGCCCGATGGCGGCGATGCCAGTGAGATGCGCGAATTCGACATCGTGACGAAATCCTTCGTCGAGGACGGGTTTCGCGCGCCCGCTTCGAAGTCGGGCTTTTCCTGGCTGGACGAAAATACCGTGATCGTCTCCGCCGCTTTCGAGGAAGACGACAAGACGCAGTCCGGCTACCCGCGCGTGATCAAGCTGTGGCGGCGCGGCGCCAAGCTCGAGGACGCCACGCCGATCCTCGAAGGCGAGAAACAACATCTCGCGGTCGGCGGCGGCGTCGAATATGACGGCGACAAGCGGCACGTGCTGCTCGGCAAGACGCTCGACTTCTTCACTTCGCACAGTTTCCTGCGGCTGGCTTCGGGCGAGAACCGGCGCATCCCGCTGCCCGACGACGCCACGGACACCGTGGTCTTCAAGGGCCAACTGATCTTCGGCGTGCGCAGCCCCTGGACGGCGCCGGACGGCACGCGCTGCCTGCCCGACGGGCTCTATTCGGTCGATTTCGATGGCTGGATCGAGAACGGTGCCTTCGGTCCGTTCCAGACCGTGCTCGAGCCGGCGCACCGCGTTTCGATCGCCGGCCTCGCCAGGACGCAGGACCGGCTGTTCATCAACCTGATGGACAATGTGCGCGGCAAGATCATCGCCTGCGACCGCGCCGCAGAAGGCTGGTCGCTGAAGCGGATAGCGCTGCCCGACAACGGCAATGTCGGCATCAGCCATGTCGAGCATTTCGGGTCGAGCGTCTCCTTCTCCTTCACCGATTTCCTGACGCCGAGCTCGATCATCTGGTCGGATGACAATGGCGAGACGCTTCAAACGGTGAAGTCGCAGCCGGCCCGCTTCGACGCCTCGCCTTATATCTCGGAGCAGTTCGAGGCGCGCTCGAAGGCCGGCACGATGATCCCGTATTTCGTGGTGCGGCGGCGCGACCAGAAAGGACCGGTGCCGACGCTGCTATACGGCTATGGGGGCTTTGAAGTGCCGCTGCTGCCCGGCTATGCCGGCATTCGCGGCAGGCTCTGGCTGGACAGGGGCAATACCTATGTCCAGGCCAATATCCGCGGCGGCGGCGAGTTCGGTCCGGCCTGGCATCAGGCGGCGCTGAAGGGCAAGCGCCAGAACGCTTTCGACGATTTCGCGGCCGTGGCCGAGGACGTGGTCCGGCGCGGCATCACCACGGCGGCGCAGCTTGGCATCCAGGGCGGTTCCAATGGCGGCCTGCTCACCGGCACGTCGTTGACCCAGCGGCCGGAATTGTTCGGCGCCGTCATCATCGACGTGCCGCTGCTCGATATGCTGCGCTACACCGACCTGCCCCCCGGCGCCTCGTGGATCGCCGAATATGGCGATCCGTCGAAGCCGGAGGAGGCGGCCTGGCTCGGCGCCTATTCGCCCTACCACCATGTCGCGGCCGATGTCGCCTATCCGCCGGTGCTCCTGATGACGTCCACCGCCGACGACCGCGTCCATCCCGGACATGCGCGCAAGATGGCGGCGCGGCTGCAGGAGGCAGGTCACGGCAGGACGCTGTTCTTCGAGGAGACCGAAGGCGGCCATGGCGGGCGCGGCGACCGTCGGCCGCAGGCGGCGCAGACGGCGATGCGCTATGTTTTCCTGCAACGGGCGCTGGGTAAGCCTGCCTCATAGGCATGGCTTGAATTCTAGGCCTCAGACGGCATAAGCTGCTGCCATGATCCGCTTCAGCACATCAGGCGCCTTCGGGGTCGCGGTGACGCCGTCACCGCGCACGCTGCGCGCCGAGCTGTTGCGGCTGTGCGCCCGCATCGGCTATTCGCCGCCCCGTTTCCTCTGACGAATCCGCCCCGGCCGCTGCCGGATTGATTCAAGAGGAAAGATCAAATCCATGACCTATCAGAATTATTCGCTGAAGCAGCTTCAGCAGATCGATGCCGCGCATCACCTGCACCCCTTCACCGACCATAAGGAGCTGCGCGAGACGGGCTCGCGCATCATCACCCATGCCAACGGCCCGTTCATCTACGATGCCGACGGCACCGAAATCCTCGACGGCATGGCGGGCCTGTGGTGCGTCAATGTCGGCTATGGCCGCGATGAGCTGGCTGAGGCTGCCTACGCGCAGATGAAGGAGCTGCCTTACTACAACTCCTTCTTCAAATGCTCGACGCCGACGCCGGTGCTGTTGTCGAAGAAGCTGGCGGAGCTGGCGCCGACGCATGTCAGCCAGGTCTTCTACGGTTCGTCCGGGTCGGAGGCCAACGACACGGCGCTCAGGCTCGTGCGCCACTATTGGGCGCTTGAAGGCAAGCCCGAGAAGAACCGCGTCATCTCGCGCAAGTCGGCCTATCACGGCTCGACCGTCGCCGGCACGTCGCTGGGCGGCATGGAGCCGATGCACAAGCAACTCGGCGGCGCGGTGCCCAACATCGTCCATGTGATGATGCCCTATGCCTATGAGCTCGCGTTGCCCGGCGAAAGCGACCATGATTTCGGCATCCGCGCGGCCAAGGCGGTCGAGGACGCGATCCTCGAAGCCGGCGCCGACAAGGTCGCCGCCTTCATCGGCGAGCCGGTGATGGGCGCGGGCGGCGTGAAGATCCCGCCGATGAGCTATTGGCCGGAAGTGGAGCGCATCTGCCGCAAATACGATGTGCTTTTGATGCTGGACGAGGTGATCACCGGCTATGGTCGCACCGGCGAATGGTTCGCGGCGCAGACGTTCGGGATCGAGCCCGACACCATCACCACCGCCAAGGCGCTGACCTCGGGCTACCAGCCGCTCTCGGCGCTGCTGGTCGGCGACCGCATCGCCAAGGCGCTGGTCGAGAAAGGCGGCGAGTTCTACCATGGCTACACCTATTCCGGTCATCCGGTGGCTTGCGCGGTGGCGCTCAAGAACCTCGAGATCATCGAGAAGGAAGGCCTGGTCGAGCGCGTCAAGAACGACACCGGTCCCTATTTCGCGCAGGCGCTGCAGGAGCGGATCGCCAGGCACAGGCTGGTCGGCGAGGTGCGCTCGATCGGCCTGATGGGCGCGATCGAGATCGTCAAGGACAAGGCGACCAAGGAACGTTATTTGCCATCGGGAAGTGCGGCGGTCGTCGTGCGCGACCACGCGATCGCGCAGGGCATGATGCTGCGGGCCACCGGCGACACTATGATTCTCTCGCCGCCGCTGATCTGGACGCGCGACACGATCGACATGGCTTGCGAACGCATCGCCAGGGCGCTCGATCTCGCTGACGCCGATTTGCGCAAGCGCTAAGCGGATATTCTCCGGGCGCTCCTGGCTAGAGCATTTCACCGTTTCACGGAAACAGCGAAATGCCCTATCTCCTTGTTTTGACGCAATTCCGGGCGGAAAACCGCTTACACTTTTCCTGGAATTGCTCTAAGCGCCCGGTCCATTCCTGAAAGGCTCGTAGAGGGCGTCTCCGAAACGCAAAAACCGCGTCCCTGCGGGAACGCGGCTTTGCCAGATACACATGGCATTTCGCTACGAGAATACTTGCGAAATTTACGGGCTCCGGTACGCGAGACCTGATCCGGAGCGCCGGGCAGACGCGATGTCCGCCTCGCAGTCCGTTTTAAAGGCACATCGTTACCGGTGCGTTAGCAAGACCTTAAGCAAATCTAAATTTGCCGGCTTCGCACCGGAAAATCTTAGAAATAACCCTTCAAAAGCAGAGACTTACGCCGGATTTCCGCGCAGGAAATTAATAATGCCGGAAAAATCGGCGCCGGCGTGGCCTTGCGCATTGAACAAGGCATAGAGCTGCGTGGCTTCGGCGCCGAGCGGAGTCGCGGCGCCTGCGTTCTGCGCGGCTTCCTGCGACAATTTCAGGTCCTTCAGCATGAGCGCAGCGGCAAAGCCGGGCTTGTAGTCGCGGTTGGCCGGCGAGGCCGGAACAGGGCCGGGCACCGGGCAATAGGTGGTGAGCGACCAGCATTGGCCCGACGAGGTCGAGGCGACATCGTACAGCGCCTGGTGCGACAGGCCGAGCTTTTCGGCCAGCACGAAGGCTTCGGCGACGCCGATCATCGAGATGCCTAGAATCATGTTGTTGCAGATCTTGGCCGCCTGGCCTGCGCCGTCGCCGCCGCAATGAACGACGCGCCCGGCCATCGGCTTCAGGATCGGCTCGGCGGCGGCAAACGCCTGATCCGAGCCACCGGCCATGAAGGTGAGTGTGCCGGCAGCGGCGCCGCCCGTGCCGCCGGAGACGGGTGCGTCGATCGACGGATGACCATGCTTCGCGGCAATGGCATGCGCCTTGCGCGCCGATTCGACATCGATGGTCGAGGAATCGATGAACAGCCCGCCTTTCCTGGCCTTGGGCGCGATGTCCTCATAAACCGACAGCACATGCTTGCCGGCCGGCAGCATGGTGATGACGACGTCAGCGTCCTTCACCGCCGCGACGGCGTTCGCCATGACGGTGACGCCGTGTTCCTTGGCAGTGGCTAGGTTCTCGGGCACGAGGTCGAAGCCCAGCACCGTATGACCCGCCTTTACGAGGTTGGCGGCCATGGGATTGCCCATATTACCGAGGCCGATGAAGGCGATGGTTGCCATCGTTTTCTCCCGATTTTGCGTCAGCGCCCAATCAACGAGCGCGCGATGATGACGCGCATGATCTCGTTGGTGCCTTCGAGGATCTGGTGGACGCGGAGATCCCGCACGAGCTTCTCGATGCCGTAGTCGTGCAGATAGCCATAGCCGCCGTGCAGCTGCAGCGCCTGGTTGGCGATGTCGAAACCGATATCGGTGACGAAGCGCTTGGCCATCGCCGACCATTTGCCGGCGTCGGGCGCCTTGCGGTCGAGCTTGGAAGCGGCGGCGTAGAGGAAGATGCGGGCCGCCTGCAGTTCCGTCTCCATGTCGGCCAGCCTGAACTGCAGCGCTTGGAACTGGTTGATCTTGGAGCCGAAGGCCTCGCGCTCGGCGGTATAGGCTAGCGCCTTGTCGAGCGCCGACTGCGCGCCGCCAAGCGAACAGGCGGCGATGTTGAGCCGGCCGCCGTCGAGGCCGGCCATGGCGATGCCGAAGCCGGCGCCTTCCGCGGCGAGCAGGTTGTCGGCCGGCACCTTGCAATCCTCGAAGATGACCTGGCGGGTCGACTGCATGTGCCAGCCCATCTTGTGCTCGTTGGCGCCGAACGAAAGGCCGGCCGCATCCTTGGGCACGACGAAGGTCGAAATGCCTTTCGGGCCATCGCCACCGGTGCGCGCCATCACGACATAGAGGTCGCTGTCGCCGGCGCCGGAGATGAACTGCTTGGCGCCGTTGAGCACGTAGTCGCCGCCACTCCTGACCGCGCGCGTCTTCAGCGCGGCGGCATCCGAGCCCGAACCGGGCTCGGTCAGGCAATAGCTCGCCAGCCACTCCATAGAGGTCAGTTTCGGCAGGAAGCGCTGGCGCTGCTCGTCGCTGCCGAAGCGGTCGATCATCGAGGCCGCCATGTTGTGGATGGAAATGAAAGAGGAGAATGCCGGATCGGCGTGGGCAAGCGCCTCGAAGATCAGCACGGCATCCAGCCGCCCCAGCGCCGAGCCGCCGACATCGTCGCGCACATAGATGCCGCCGAGGCCGAGCGGCCCGGTCTCGCGGATCACATCGGCGGGGAAGTGCTTTGCCTTGTCCCAGTCGAGTGCATTGGGCGCGACGCGGTCCGCCGCGAAGGCTCGGGCCATCTCCTGGATGGCGCGCTGTTCCTCGTTGAGCTCGAATTGGCCAGTGCCCGCATCGACTGCCGCGTCCATGGCGTGCTCCCTGTCGTTCAGGCCTTCTGGCCTGTCGTTTTTGGCTTTGCGCGCCGTTCAATCTAGACCAATGATGCCGCCGCGCAACCCGGGCCGTTGAGAACCGGCTGTGCATGGAATGACGAACGGAGTTCTTGCGTGCCGACAATTTTCGATGAGTTGCTGGAGCGATTCCGCGCCTATCTCGCCGGCGCCGACAACGATCTGGTGACGGATGAAGTCGCGCGCATCGGCTGGGACATGCCTGCGCGTTCTCTCGAGCCGCGTGCGCTTGGCTGCCTTAGCCATCTCGATCGCATCGCCGAGTTGGTTCCGGCCGACGCCAGGCCATTGACGCGATTTGTTGCCGACCATCGGGACGAGTTGCGCTGGGGGCAGACCTACAGCGCCGCCGATTTCGGGCAGAGTTTTGTCGACAATTACGGCTGGCTGGAAGTGTTCGGCACGCGCGGGCATTTCGTCAATGACGAGGTCGCGGCTGGCCTGCTGATCCTCGGGCCTGACATCGTCTATCCCGACCATCATCACCTCGCCGAGGAGATCTATATCCCGCTGACCGGCGGCACGGAGTGGCGGATGGGCGAGGAGAACTTTCATACGCGCGACGCCGGCGAGGTCATTCACCATGCTTCCAATGTCAGCCATGCCATGCGCACGGGCAAGGAACCGCTGATGGCGTTCTATCTCTGGCGCGGCGGGCCGCTGGCACAGAAATCGACCATTGGCTCAGGGGGCAGGGGCTGATGGCGAAAGCGATCATGCTGCAGGGCACCGGCTCGGATGTCGGCAAGACCGTGCTGGTGGCGGGGCTTTGCCGTGCTGCGAAGAATCGCGGGCTGAAGGTCAGGCCATTCAAGCCGCAGAACATGTCGAACAATGCCGCCGTTGCCGACATCCCGGGCGACGCCACAACCGGCGAAGGCGAGATCGGCCGCGGGCAATGGCTGCAGGCGCTGGCCTGCGGGGTGAGGCCGACCGTGCACATGAACCCGGTGCTGCTCAAGCCGCAGAGCGATAGCGGCTCGCAGGTGGTGGTTCAGGGCAAGGTTTTTGGCGAGGCGCGGGCGCGCGACTACCAGGCGATGAAAGCCGGACTGATGGACGCTGTGCTGGATTCCTGGGCGAAGGTCGGCGCGGGCGCGGACCTGGTCGTCGTCGAGGGCGCGGGCTCGCCCGCCGAGATCAATCTCAGAAGCCGCGACATCGCCAATATGGGCTTTGCCACGCGCGCCAATGTGCCGGTGATCTTGGTCGGCGACATCGACCGCGGCGGCGTGATTGCGTCCGTGGCCGGCACGCATCTGATCCTGCCGGAGGAAGACCGGCGCATGATCGCCGGCTATCTCATCAATAAGTTCCGCGGCGATGTCTCGTTGTTCGACGACGGGATCAGCGCGATCGAAAAATTCACCGGCTGGCGCTGCTTCGGCGTCGTGCCGTGGCTGAAGGCGGCCGGGCGGCTGCCGTCCGAGGATTCGGTGGTGCTCGAACGCCTCGCTTCCGGCGAGAAGCGGGCGCTGAAGGTGGCGGTGCCGATGCTGGCGCGCATCGCCAATTTCGACGATCTCGATCCGCTGAAAGCCGAGCCGCAGGTCGAGGTGGTGTTCGTGCCGCCGGGCAAGAAGCTGCCGGAAGATGCCGGGTTGGTGGTCATCCCCGGCTCCAAATCGACGATCGGCGATCTCCTGAAATTCCGCGAGAACGGCTGGGATCGCGATCTCCTCGCCCATCGCAAGCGCGGCGGCCATGTCGTCGGCATCTGCGGCGGCTATCAGATGCTCGGCCGCATGGTGCGCGATCCCGACGGCATCGAAGGCAGCGTCACTGAGGCCGAAGGTCTTGGCTTGCTCAACATCGAAACGGTGATGGAGCCTGAGAAGACTGTGCGCAATTCAAGCGCGCAGTCAGTGCAGTTCGGCCTGCCGCTCGAAGGCTACGAGATCCATCTCGGCCGCACCACCGGCCCGGACACGGCGCGGCCCTCGACGATCCTCAACGGCGTCGAGGACGGCGCGGTCTCCGCGGACGGCAAGGTGATTGGCACCTATCTGCACGGACTGTTTTCCGCCGACGCTTTTCGCGCCGCATACCTGGAGGGCCTTGGCGTCAGGGGAGCCGGTATCGACTATCGCGCGGATGTCGAGAAGGCGCTGGACGAGGTCGCGGCCGAGCTGGAGAGGCATCTCGACTGCGACGCGATTTTTGCCATCGCGCGCTGAGGTTCACGCCTTCTCCTCCACCTTCGGCCAATAGGTGCCGAAGGACCAGACATTGCCTTCCAGGTCGAGGCAGATGAACTCGCGGCTGCCATAGTCGCGGTCGACCAGTTCCTGGATGATTTTCGCGCCGGCCTTCTTGGCACGCGCATAGGCGGCGTCGGCGTCATCGACGGCGATGTAGATCGACTTGCCGCCGCCGCCGGGCTCGCCGACCATCTTGCCGTAATCGTCGTCGCGCGCCGTACCCAGCATGATCATTGAGGACCCGAAGGTGAGCTCGGCATGGTGGACAATGTCGCCCTCGCCATAGCGGGCGCGCAGTTCGAAGCCGAAGGCCTCGCTGAGCCAGTCGATCATCTTGGCGGCGTTCCTGTAGCGCAGAGCCGGGTATAGACGGGGTGCTTCGTTTGCTGTCGGCATGACAATCTCCCTGGTCGGTTGATGAATGCCAGTCTGTGCAAAGGCGGTCTCGGCGTCTTGAAGAAATGTTACCTGGGTCAGGCCTACATCGACGCCGCGAGACCGGTCGGCGTTTCGCCGGCCAACTGACGGAACTCGCGCACCAGATGCGCCTGGTCGGCGTAGCCGCAATCGGCGGCGATGCCGGCCCAGTCATCGTCCTGCCGCTTCGACAGGGACAGCGCGCGATTGAAGCGTACGATGCGCGACAATGTCTTCGGGCCGATGCCGATCGCGTCGGTGAATCTCGCCGCCAGATGCTTGCGGCTCCAGCCGATCTCGCCGGCGAGCGTCGAAATGCGGGTGCGGCCGCCTGACGCAATGACCGCCCTGTAGGCCCAGGCGATTTCCGGTGAAAGCGCATTCGCCTCGACAAGGCGGCTGGTAATGAATCCCTCGGCAATGTCGAAGCGCGCGTTCCAATCCGATGCCTCGCCGAGCCGTTCGCGCAATGCGATGCCGTCAAAGCCCAGCGCATCGTCCAACCCGACCATGCGATCGCGCAACTCGCTCATCGGCAGGCCGAAGAACTGCCTGGCGCCAAGCGGGGTGAAATTGACCTGAACGCAGCAGGCGCCGCCAAAGGATTCGATCATGACCGGCCCGGCATAGAGGCCGGCGGCGAAGCTGGCGTAGCGATCGTTGTCACCCGGGCTGTGGCCGAGCCCGATGGCGAAGGCTTCGGCGAAGCTGATCACCAGCGGCACGGTCATCCGTGACGACGCCCGCAAGCGAGGCGGCGGGCTTGCGCCGCACCATCTCGAAATGGAGGGCGGGAGAGCGATTATCCTGGCGATGGCGCTCTGGCTCGTCGGACATGATCCGAGCCCTAGCAGAACACCCCTTCGAAAATCAAAAGCGCCCGGCAGGGCCGGGCGCTCCGAGTTGCCTGAGAATGCTGTGCTCAGGTGCCGCGCATCAAACAGCCGGCGGCGAGCACGATGTAGGCGATAAGCATGATCCAAACGGACGCAAGCGGAATGAATGCAAGAACGCCAAGCGCGGCGAGAAGGCCGATGACGGCGATAACCAACGAAATAATGAACACGATCTGGGTGGGCGCACTGAGATTCATGTCTGGTCCCTCCAACATGATTCGCAACACTAGAACTCTACCAGCAGGAGGCCTCACACACCAAACAGTTGGCGTAAGGGATTGGCGGGGTCGGCCAAGAGCTTGATCGCGAGCGCCACGCACACGACCACCAGCAGCGGCTTGATCAGCTTCGCGCCGGTGCGGATAGCCAGGCTTGCGCCGACACGGGCGCCGATGAACTGCGCCACGCCCATCATCAGGCCGATCTTCCAGTCGATGACTCCGACGGCGGCGAAAACGACGAAGCCGCCGATGTTGGACGCGAAATTGAGCAGCTTGGTGTGCGCCGTCGCCTTGAGCACGCCGTAGCCGGCAAGGGTGACGAAGGCGAGCATGTAGAAGGAACCGGCGCCCGGACCGAAGAGCCCGTCATAGAAGCCGATCAGCGGCGGGACGCTCAGTCCGAACAGGAAGGGCGACAGCCGCTCCGCGCGGTCGACGTCGCCCATGTTCGGCTTCAGTGCGAAATAGAGCGCGATGGCGATCAGCAGCAGCGGCAGCAGGGCACGCAGGAAATCGCCCGGCACGACGGTCGCCAAAAGCGCCCCGACCGCGCCGCCGGCAAGCGCCAGCGCGGCGGACGCCAGCTGGCGGCGCAGGTCGACCTGACCCTTGGCGGCGTAATGGATGGTAGCCGAGCCGGACCCGAACATGCCCTGCAATTTGTTGGTGCCAAGGGCTGCGACCGGCGAAAAGCCGGCAAGCAGCAGCGCCGGGATGGTGATCAGCCCGCCGCCGCCGGCGATCGAGTCGACAAAACCCGCCGCAAAAGCGGCGGCAGTGAGTATGAAGACGGACTGCAGGGTAAGGTCGATCATCGGGCTGGGAGTGAGGCGAGAGAGGGAGCCGCAGCTTCCATCACGCTCGCCCCGTTTGCGCAAGAGCGATTCCAAGCTAACAATCAGATCAGACTCGCAAAGGGAGCTTGGTGGCGATGGCGCTGCTCGACCAGATACGTTCGATCTTCGACGGTGACCCGGGTGTGCGCAAGGTGGCGGACGACCCTGTGCTGTCGGCGGAATTGCTGATGCTGTTCCGCATGATCCTGGCCGACGGCTCGGTCTCGGAGAGCGAGATGGTCGTCTTCCGGCATATCTGCAAGGAAGCCTTCGGCATTCCGGAGGCCAGCATCGACAGTGTCATCGAATATCTCAACGATTATGGCTACGAGACCAACGGCTCGCAGGCGATTGCACTGTTCCGCGACCTCGATGTCGAGCGCCGAAAGCTGCTTGCGCGCCACATGGCCGAGATCGCCAAGGCCGATTCCAAGCTGGCGGAGAGCGAGGTGAAGCTGCTGCGCCGCACGCTCGACCTGCTCGACATCAGCCCCGTCGATTTGGTGAAGCCGGAGAGCTGAACTACCCCTGTTCCTGCATTTTGCGCGCGATAGCGCGGTGAAGGTCGGGTGCCGCTGCGACCAGCGCCTGCGCCGCCTCTGAGCGCGGATGGTCGAGCACCTCGGCCGCCCGGCCGCGTTCGACGATCTTGCCTTCATGCATGACCAGCACCTCGTCCGCCATGGCGCGGGCGACCGTCAGGTCATGGGTGATGAAGAGATAGGCGATGCCGAGCTTCTGGTTGAGCTCGGCGAAAAGGTCGAGAATCTGGGCGCGGATCGAGACGTCCAGCGCCGATACCGGCTCGTCGGCCACCACCAGCTTCGGACGGGTGATGATGGCGCGGGCGATCGACAGGCGCTGGCGTTGGCCGCCGGAGAATTCATGCGGGTATTTGTCCATGTCGCGCTGGCTAAGGCCGACTTCCTGCAGCGCATGCGCGACCATCTCGCGGCGCTCGGCCTTTGCCGGCGGCTTTTCCAGAAGATGCAGCGGCTCGGCCACCAGCTTCTCGACCTTCTGGCGTGGGTCGAAAGAGCCGTAAGGATCCTGGAACACGACCTGCATATCGCGCCGGGCCGGCTTCAGTGTCGACTCCGGCTTGCCGGTGATGGGCTCGCCGCGAAAGCGGATCGTGCCCGCCGTCGGCTTGTCCAAGGCGAGGATCATGCGGGCAAGCGTAGACTTGCCGCAGCCCGAGCGGCCGACGAGCGCCACCGATTGCGCGGGCTCGATGGTGAGCGAGACATCGTCGACGGCACGGATCGGTTGCGCCGGCCGGAACAGCGATTTGCGCCGTCCCGGATAGTCCCGGCCGACGCCTTCGACTTCGAGCAAGGGTTTTGCCGATCCGGCAAGGTGCGGTTTCGGGCGCGCCGGCACGTGCGTGGAGGCCAGCGCCAGCTCGCGCGTGTAGGGATGCTGTTGCTCCGACAAGGTCCGGGCGGTGTCGCCGGCTTCCATCACTTCGCCGTTGCGCAGGATGATCAGGCGATCGGCCATCTCGGTCACCACGGCGAGGTCGTGCGAGATGAGCAGCAACCCCATGCGGTTCTCGCTGACCAGGTCGCGCAAAAGATCAAGAATCTGCGCCTGCAGCACCACGTCGAGCGCCGTCGTCGGCTCGTCGGCGATCAGCAGCTTCGGTTTCAGCGCGCAGGCGATCGCGATGACGACGCGCTGGCGCTGGCCGCCGGACAGTTCGTGCGGGTAGCGCGACAGCGGGAATTTGGCCTCGGGCAGGCCGACGCGGTCGAGGATTTTTCGCGCGCGCTCCTCGGCCTCGGCGCGGCTCGCTTTGGTGTGCCAGCGGATGCCTTCGGCGACCTGTTCGCCGATCGTCTTGACCGGGTTGAGCGCCGTCATCGGCTCCTGGAAGACCATGCCGATATCGTCGCCGCGCAAGGCGCACATCTGGTCCTCGCTCGCGCCGAGGATGTCGATGCCGTCGAAGGCGACGCGGCCCTCGGCGCGGGCCAGATGCGGCAGCAGCCGCATGATTGTCAGCGCCGTCATCGACTTGCCGGAGCCGGATTCGCCGACGAGGCCGACGACCTCGCCCGGTGCGATTGTCAGCTCGACGCCTTTCAGGATCGGCGTATCGCCGATCGAAAGCGACAGGTTTTCGATCTCGAGCAGGTTCATCGGCGCCGCCGCGATTTCGGATCGAGGATGTCGGCAATGCCGTCGCCGAGCAGGTTCAACCCAAGCACGGTGATGACGATCGCCATGCCGGGGAAGATCGCCATCCAGGGCGCGGTCACCATGCGCGTCTGCGCGTCAAACAGCATGCGGCCCCAGCTCGGCATAGGCGGCTGGGCGCCGAGGCCGACATAGGAAAGCCCGGCTTCGGCGAGGATGCCCAGCGCGAACTGGATCGTGCCCTGGACCAGCAGCAGCGTCGCGATGTTGGGCAGGATGTGCTCGACGGTGATCTGTGTCATGCCCTTGCCGGCGGCGCGCGCGGCAAGGATGAATTCGCGGGGCCAGATGGCCAGCGCGCCCGCGCGGGCGACACGCGCGAAGACAGGGATATTGAAGATGCCGATGGCGATGATGGCGTTGACGGCGCCCGGGCCGAAGATCGCGGTGATCATGATTGCCGAAAGCAGCGCCGGAAAGGCAAAGACCAGGTCGTTGAGGCGCATCAGCGCCTCGTCGACTATCCCGCCGCGCGCCGCGGCGACGGCGCCTAGCGGCACGCCGATGCCCATGCCGATGCCGACCGCGACCAGCGCCACGGCGATCGAATTGCGGGCACCGACCATGATCATCGACAGGATGTCGCGGCCGAAATGGTCGGTGCCGAACCAGTGCGCCCAGGAGGGCGCCTGCGTCTTGTCGGCGATCACCAGCCTGGTGACGTCGTAAGGCGTCCAGACAAAGGAGAGGAGCGCGACGGCCACAACCAGCAGCGTGATGATCAAGCCGATCAGGAAGGAGCGGTTGCCGAAGGCCTTGGCCAGCACGCCGGCAAGCGTTTCTTCGGGCAGGTCGACGCGCAGGGTCATTGCCGGCCTCTCGAGCGGTTCCGCGTTTCGCGGAATCGCTGAACCGCTCTCAGTATTTGTTTTGGCGCAATTCCGGACGGAAAACCGCTACGCACTTTTCCTGGAATTGCTCTTAGGCGTGGGTCGACGATGGCGTAGGAGAAATCGACGAGGAGGTTGATGAGGATCACGGCGGCGACCAGCAGCATGACGATGCCCTCGACCACGATCAGGTCGCGCTGGGTGATCGCCTGGAAGATCAACCGGCCGAGGCCTGGCAGGTAGAAGACATTCTCGATGATGATGGTGCCGGCAAGCAGGAAGGCGAATTGCAGGCCGAGGATGGTGAGCACCGGGATCATGGCGTTGCGCAGCGCGTGGCGCCAGAGCACGGCGCGGTAGGGCAGGCCCTTGGCGCGCGCGGTGCGGATATAGTCCTCGTTGAGCACTTCGATCAGCGCCGAGCGGGCGACGCGTCCGAGAATCGCCGCCTGCGGCAGCGCGAGTGCGACGGCGGGCAACAGCAGGGATTTCAGCGCCGTCCAGATGCCGGCGCTCCAGCCTGGGAAACCGCCGGCCGGCACCAGCCGGAGCCAGACGGCAAACAGGTAGATCAGCATCAGCGCGAACCAGAAATTCGGCACCGCGACGCCGAGCTGGGCCGCGCCCATGACGAGCGTGTCGCCCGCGCGGCCCTGGCGGCTGGCGGAGAACACGCCGATCGGAATGGCGATGATGGTCGAGAGCGCCAGCGCGATCAGCGCCAGCGGCAGGGAGACGACGATGCGTTCGCGCACCAGGTCGATGACGGGCACTGAATAGGTGTATGAGCGGCCGAAATCGAGGCTGAGCAAGCCTCCCGCCCAGTGGAGATAGCGCAGCACCAGCGGCGCGTTCAGCCCCATCTGGTTGCGCAGCACCTCGACCTGATCGGCGCTGGCATTGAGGCCCAGCATCAGGCGCGCCGGGTCGCCGGGCAGGATCTCCATGACCGCGAACACCACGATCGAGGCCAGCACCAGGGTGAGGGCGGCGATGATGATGCGTTTCAGGAGATAGGCGGTCATGGGAGGCGATCGGGCGATCGCGCCGGCCTCAATCCGTCCACTTCACCTTGGTCAGATCGTCAGCCTCGATCGACCAGTTCGTCCACATGCCCTGCAGCTTGGCATCCCAGACGCCAATCTTGGGCAGCTCGAACAGGTAGACGGCGGGCACGTCGTGCGCGAGAATCTTCTGCGCCTCGCCCAGCAGCTCCAGCCGCTTGTCCTTGTCGACCGTGGTGCCGAGCTCCTTGATGACATCGTTGAACTTCGGGTTGTCATACTGGAAATAGTAGCCGGGCCGCGAATAGATATCGATGTCGTTTGGCTCGACATGGGAAACAATCGTCAGGTCGTAGTCCTTGTTGGTGAAGACCTGGCTCAGCCACTCCGCCCATTCGACCGGAATGATCTGCAGATTGACCCCGATGTCCTTCAGTTGGGACTGAATCACCTGGCCGCCGTCGCGTGCGTAGGGTACGGGCGGCAGCTTGATCGTGGCCGAAAAGCCGTTCTCCAGCCCTGCTTCCTTCAGATATTCCTTGGCCTTGGCGATGTCGTGCGGATAAACGCCGGTGAGATCGACATAGCCCGCATCGCCTGGCGAGAAATGAGAGCCGATCGGCTTTCCAAGACCGTTCGAGGCCGCGGCGATGACGGCACTGCGATCGATCGCGGAGGCGAGCGCCTGCCGCACCGCAAGCTTGTCGAAGGGCGGCTTCTTGTTGTTGATCGACAGGATCGTCTCGCCCTCGGTCGAGCCGATCACGACGCTGAAGCGCGGATCGGACTGAAGTTGCTCGAGCGCGTCTTGTGCGGGCATGTTGGCGAAAGCCTGGATGTCGCCCGAGAGCAATGCGGGGACAGCCGCGGCCGCGTCGGGCACGATACGGAACGTCGCCTTGTCGAGCGCGGCGGGCGTACCCCAGTAGTCCGGATTCTTGACCAGCGTGATCTCGGAACCCTTGGCCCAATGATCGAGCTTGAACGGACCGGTGCCGATCGGCTTGTCCTTGTTGCCGTTAGCCGATGCCTTCGCCACGATCACCGCCGCAACCTGGCCCATGTCGCTGAGGAAACTGCCCTGCGGTCCATCGAGACTGACCTTGACGGTCGCCGGATCGACCGCCGTGACATCGGTGATGTGGGCAAAGAGCTGCTTTTGCGGATTGAGCGAATCCTTGGCGCGCGCCCGGTCCAGCGAGAACTTCACGTCGTCGGCGCTGAAGGCCGAGCCATCGTGGAACTTCACGCCCGAATGCAGCTTGAACGTGTAGACCTTGCCGTCGTCAGAGACGGCCCAGCTCTCGGCGAGACCTGACTGAACCTGGCCGTTGTCGTCAATGCGTGTCAGCCCTTCAAAGACGTTGGCATAGGTGACTTCGCCGATGGCCGCGGCCGCACCGGCGGTCGGATCGAGATGCGGCGGCTCGAGCACAATGCCGAGCGTGAGATCGGTGCGTGCGGCAAAGGCCGACGTGGCGGCGGCAAGCGACAGCATGGCCGCGGCCAGGATGGTCTTCCACAATTTCATCGCTGAACTCCCATTTGCTCAAAATGCGCTCAAGCTGGCGGATAGAAGCGTGATTTGGCCTGCGAGTAAATTGCGTTTCGTGCTGCCGGGCGGCGCCAGGCGGAATGTTTTTCCGGATCAGCCGGTTGTACCGCGCAAGAGCACATTGAGGCCGATAGCCATCACCTTGGCCGATTCCACCATGTCGGCGATGCCGACCCATTCGTCCGGCCGGTGGGCGAGGTCGAGAATGCCCGGGCCATAAGCGATGCAGTCATAGAGATGGCCGATGCGCGCGACATGCTTCTGATCGTAGGTGCCGGGCGAGATCACATAGTCCGGTTCGCGGTCGAACACCGCCATGATGCCTTTGGCGACGGCCTTCACCACCGGCGCGTCGCGCTCCGTCATCAGCGGCAGCACCTCCATCAGATCGCGGATCTCGTAGTCGAATTTCTCACGCTCGCGTTTCAGCCGTTCGAGGATGCCCGTGACTTCGCCTTTGACGGCAGCGATGTCCTCTTCGAGCAGAAAACGCCGGTCGATGGTGAGCCGACACCAATCGGGCACGTTGGGCGAGGGAAGCCCCGGCCGGAAATCCTCGGTCTGGCCGCCATGAATGGAATTGATGTTCATGGTCGAGCGCCTGGCGCCTTCCGGAACCACCGGCATGCGCGTCATCTTGCGGTCGAGGGCCGGGAACAGCTCGTCCTCGAAGGCCTGCAGGACGGCGCCCATATGGCGCACCGCATTGTCGCCGAGGAATGGCATCGAGCCATGCGCGATCTCGCCCTTGGTCTCGATCTCGGCCCACCACACGCCCCGATGGCCAAGGCAGATGCGATCCTTGTTCAGCGGCTCGGGGATGATGACGTGGTCGACTTTCGGCTTCGAGAAATAGCCGAGCCTCGCCAGATGGGCGACGCCGCCGAAACCGCCTGATTCCTCGTCCGCCGTGCCTGATATCTCGATAGCGCCGGGGAAATCGGGATAGACTTCCACGAAGGCTTCGACGGCGATGACGGAGGCAGCCAGGCCGCCCTTCATGTCGCAGGCACCGCGCCCATAGACCTTGCCGTCCTTCACCACGCCGGCGAAGGGATCGACGGTCCAGCCGTCGCCGGCCTCGACCACGTCGATGTGCGAGTTGAAATGCACGCAGGGACCGGGCGAGCTGCCCTCGAAACGGGCAATGACGTTGACGCGCGGGTAGCGGTCGCTGTCGCCTGGCGCGCCTTCGGCACGAATAAACTCGGTCTCGAAGCCGAGTTTCTTCAGGCGCGCGCCGAGAAACTCGGCGCATGGCCGGTAGGCTTCGCCCGGCGGGTTTACGGTCGGAAAGCGGATCAGGTCGGCGGTCAGCGCAACGAGGTCGTCGGCCCGATCCTCGACCGCCTTGAGAAGTCGTTCATTCATCCGGCGGATTGAAGAAGGAACGCAGCACTTTTGCAAGCGACCAGTCGCTCATTGCCACACAACGACCGAAGCATGGACCAACGCCTCGCCTAAACTTCAGAGGGTGCGTGGTGCGGCAGCAACTATACCGCGAAAATCGTTCAAATTCACCGCATTGCATTGGCGGATTCGTCAAGGAGTGTGTGGTACTTAACGCATCTGCCGGCGAAAAGATGGAAGAACCGCGCGAACGGCAGGGGGCAATCAAAGGGGTTTGATCGCATGAAAAAGTTCGTTCTCATGGCAACCGTGCTGGCAACCGCGTTGTTCGGCATGTCCATCGCAAGCCGGGCGGCTGCGCTGGTGGCCAATATCGACGTCTCGTCACAGACCATGACCGTCAGCAAATACGGCCAGGTGGTTTATCGCTGGAGCGTGTCGACCGCGCGCAAGGGCTACTTCACGCCGCGCGGCAGCTACCGGCCGCAATGGACCGCCCGGATGTGGTATTCGCGCAAGTATGACAACTCGCCGATGCCCTATTCGGTGTTCTTCCACGGCGGATACGCCATTCACGGCACCGGGTCGGTAAGAAATCTCGGGCGCCCGGCCTCGCATGGCTGCGTGCGCCTGCATCCGTCCAACGCCGCGACCTTCTATTCGATGGTCAAGGAAGTCGGTTACGGCAACACGCGGATCGTCGTCACCAACTGAGCCTGGTCGGCGGGCCGACCGGTTACAGGCCGACTGTCGCCTTCGACTGTCGGCGCTTGCGGCGGCGGTCGCTGATTTCCCAGCGCTTGTGGAACCACATCCACTGGCCGGGGTCCTCACGCACCCAGCGCTCGACCACATCGGTGAGCAGCTGGGTGGTGGCGCTGACGTCGACGCTACCGCCTTCGGTGCGCGGCAAGGTCAATCTGTCCTCGATTTCCAGGCGGAAGCGGTTGCCCGGCAGCCTGACGCAGCGGGCGGGATAGACATCGCAGTCATAGTGGCGGGCCAGCATGCCGAGCATCGGGTTGCTCTGGCATGGGCGGCCGAAGAAGGTCGTGTCTACGCCGCCCGAGAATTTCTGATCGACCAGCACGCCTATATTGCCGCCCTTTTCGAGGATGGCGGCAAGCGCGAACGACGCGCCAGCGGCGGAGGGCAGCAGGGCGCCCATCGAGGAGCGGCGCGTCGAGTGGATGTAGTCGGCGAGATAGGGATTGTTCGGCGGGCGAAACAGCGCCGTGATGTTCATGCCGAAGGTGGCCGCGGCCACCGGCAGCAACTCGAAATTGCCGAGATGGCCGGTGAACAGGATATGCGGCTTCTTCTCGCCGGCGATCTCGTGGAAATGCTCGACGCCGCCTACCTCGACCCGGCCCGGCTTCGAAGCGTTCGGATCGAAGTCGAACAGCGCGTCGAGGAAGATGTATTCGGCGGCAAGGCGGGCCATGTTGCCCCACATGTCGCGCGCGATGGCTTCGATCTCGGCGTCGCTCTTTTGCGGATAGGCAAGGCGCAGATTGTTGACCGCGACGCGATGGCGCCCGACCATCGGGCCGATGCGGCGGGCGACACGGTCGGCGAAGTTGAGCGCGCTGTCCGGCGGCAGAAGCCGCAGCAGCGAGAGCAATACGATGGCGAGCTTGGCGACCAGCCAATGCTCCAGCTGGCGCAGCCGCCGGCCGTATCGGAACATGAAGTCCCGGCGGGCTTTCCTGAACACCTTGCCGACCATCCTGCTCTTAGGAAACGCGCAGGATGATCTTGCCGAAGACGTCGCGGCCTTCCATGCGCTTCAGCGCGGCGTCGATGTCGTCGAAGCCGACTTCGGTATCGATGACCGGCGCAACGAGGCCGGCCGCCATCTTCTGCATGGCATTGGCCATGTTCTCCATGCGGCAGCCGAAGGAGCCGAGCAGCTTCAGCTGCTGCTGGAAGAGCTGCATCAGGTTGACTTGCGTCGACACGCCCGAGGTCGAGCCGCAGGTGACGAGACGGCCGCCGCGCTTCAAGCACAGCATGGAACCGGCGAAGGTGTCGGCACCGACATGCTCAAACACCACATCGACACCCTTCTTCCTGGTCAGCTTGCGCACAACGCCTTCGAAACGATCCTCGCGGTAGTTGATAACATGGTCGGCGCCAAGCGCCTTGGCCTTGTCGATCTTGTCGTTCGAGCCGACCGTGGTGATGACAGTGCAGCCCATCTTCTTTGCGAGCTGGATGGCAGCGGAGCCGATGCCGGAGCCGCCGGCATGGACGAGGACGGTTTCGCCCGGTTCCAGCCTGGCGTTGTCGAACAGCATGTGCTCGACCGTGCCGAAAGTGACAGGCGCGACCGCCGCGCCGATCTCGGTGACGCCGGGAGGCGCGGGCACCAGAAGACGCGCCGGCAGGTTGATCTTTTCCTGGGCAAAGCCGTCGAGATGGAAGCCATGGACGCCGGAAACATGCTCGCACAGATTGTCGCGGCCTTCGCGGCAGGCGCGGCAGAGCCCGCAGGTGCGCGCGCCATAGATCGAGACTAATTGTCCAGGCTGCAGGTTGGACACGCCGGGGCCGACCGCCTCGACCTCGCCGGCGGCCTCGGCGCCGACGACCAGCGGCAGCTTGCGCTTGGCAAACGCCATGCCGCGCCAACCCCAGACGTCGATATGGTTGAGCGCCACCGCCTTGATGCGGAGCGTCACTTCGCCCAGCGAAGGCGGCGGGGGAGGCGGCAGGTCCACCGTTTCAAGGCGGCGGTCCTCGATAAGTTGCAATGCGCGCATGTGGCCTGTCGGGTCTGTAAGAGCGGAAAAGTCCGCTTAGACCGGTTCCCGCGCCATGACAAGGCAGGTGTTCTGGCCGCCGAAGCCGAAGGAATTCGACAAAACCGTGCCCACTTCGGCGTTGCGCTTCTTGTTCGGCACGACGTCGAGCACGATGGCCGGATCGGGATTGTCGTAATTGATCGTCGGCGGGATGACGCTTTCGCGCATGGTCATCAGCGAGAAGGCGGCCTCCACCGCGCCGGCGGCCGACAGGGTGTGGCCGATCATCGACTTGTTCGACGAGATCGGCATCGAGCCGATGCGCTCGCCGAAGACGGTGGACAGCGACAGGTGCTCCATCTTGTCGTTCTCGGGCGTCGAGGTGCCGTGAGCATTGACGTAGTCGATCTCGTCTTCGCCAAGGCCCGCATCGGCAAGAGCGGCGCGCACCGCCGCGATCGCCGGCGAGCCGTCGGGCTTGGAGCGGGTGCGGTGAAAATCGTCGGCCTTTTCGCCGCAGCCGCGCATGATGCCGAGGATCGTCGCGCCGCGCGCAAGGGCGCCTTCTAGCGATTCCAGCACCAGCGCGCCGGAGCCTTCAGCCAGCACGAAGCCGTCGCGATCCTTGGAGAAGGGCTTTGAGGCCTTTTCGGGGATATCATTGTGGGTGGAAAGGGCCGAGAGCAGCGAGAAGCGGATCAGCGCTTCGGCGGTGGCCGAGCCGTCGGCGCCGATCGACAGCGCCTTGTCGCACTCGCCGCGCCGGATCGCCTCGACCCCAAGCTGGATGGCGGTGGCGCCCGAGGCGCAGGCGGTCGACAGGGTGATCGGCAGGCCACGCGTGCCGAAGCGGTCGGCCAGGCGATCGGCGATCGAGCCGAACTGCGTGGTCTCGAAGACATCCAGCTCCTTCAGCCCGCGCGCCACGCGCAGCAACCTTTCGGCACCGGCGTCCTGCTTGTCGGAATTATAGAGCGAGAAGCGGTCGATCCAGTCGAGCTCGACCGGCGGCGAGGCCAGGAACAGCGGGCCGCCGAAATCGCCGGATTCCAGACCAGCTTCCGAGACGGCCTCCTGGGCCGCCGTCTCGGCCAGTTCGTAGGTGAGGTGGCTGGCGCCCTTCGAGCTCGACGGCAGGAAGTCGACCATGCCGGAAATGCGGGTGTTGAGGTGGTCGACCGGAAAGCGGGTGATCGGATGGATGCCGGATCTGCCCGAGGTCAGCGCCGCCCAATTGTCGGCCTTGCCGACGCCGAGCGAGGTCACCACGCCGATGCCGGTAACGGCGACGATCGGCCTGCCCATGTGGTCGCGAAGATTGGCCATGCTTTGTCTGCCTCGTTATCCAGCAATTCCAGGAAAAGTGTTTAGCGGTTTTCCGCCCGGGAATTGCGAAAAACCGATCTAAGGGGCTTTAACCAGCCCCAGGCCCTCGAATTGGTGATAGCCGATCGCGGTTGCAAGGACGGAATTGGGTGCGCCTTCGAATGAGCGCTCCACCGTGGCATCGAAGGCAGGATAACCGGCCCCGCGATCGACGGCCATTGCCGCGAGCGCAACCGCAAAGGGGAATTGAGCCTCCTTCATATGGCCGGTCAGCGTCGAGAAGGCGCGCACGGCCAAAGCCGGGTTGGCATCGAGAACGGCCTTTTCGGCCGCGGTGGCGGCATGGGCGCCGGAGGCGGCGGAAATCGTGAGCAGATCCCCGTCGGGAAGGGCGGCCTGCTTCAGCAGCGCAGCAATCTCTGAATTCAACTCGCCTTGCCGGCGCCTGGCGCGGCCGGAGACGACATGGCCAAGCTCGGCGTATATCTTGCGGCCGCGGTTTTTTGCGTGCTCGCGCTGCTCGAGCACCAGGAAGGCGCCGCCGGAGCCCGTTACCACGCCGCCGCCTTCTGAGCCCTGGCGTTGCCAGACCGGTTTCCACGGGCCGCGATGCAGGTAGCCGGCAAGCTCGTAGCCGAGCAGCATGTCGGAATGCTCGGTCTGGAAGGCGCCGCCGACCAGAACATGGGTCGACTGTCCCGAGCGGATGCGCGCGGCCGCCGTCTCGACGGCCGAGACGCCGGCGCCTTCCTCGCCCATGAAGGTGCGCGACGAACCGGTGACCTTGTGGACGATCGAGATGTTGCCGGCGAGCAGATTGGAGAGCTGGGCGAGGAACAAAGTCGGCCGCAGTTCCGTGGTCAGCTTCTCGTTGAGCAGCACGTCGCGGTCGTTGCGGCTCTCGGAGGCCGCAAGGATTGCGGCATCGACGGCTTCGTCGCGCTCGCCGCCGCCGGCCGCCACCACCATGTCCATGGTGGCGCAAAGCTCGTCATTGCCCTTGATGCCGGCATCGTCGAGCGCCAGGCCGGCGGTGTAGGTGCCGAGACGCTGCCAGGTTTCCATCTGGCGCTGGTCGCCGCGCTTGGCGATCTGCAGGTTCCAGTCGATCTCGGGCAGGGGATGGATGGTATAGGGCGCGAAGCGCGCCGCATCGAGCACCGGCTCAAGGCCCGGTCGGGTGAGCTTCTGCCAATGCGCATCAGGACCCTCTCCAAGCGAAGAGACCAGGCCGATGCCGGTGATGACGACGTCGTGAGAACTCATGGGCGGCTGTTGTGGGTCAGCTGGCGGGGCGCGTCAAGACCGCGCCCGAGCCGGCTCAGGCGGCCTTGGCCGCGACCAGCGCGTCGATCTTGGCGCACAGGTTCTTCATGACGAAGTAGTCGTCGGTCGAGGCCTTGCCGTCGTTGACCTCCTGCGTCCACTTCTCGAGCGGCACCTTGATACCGAATTCCTTGTCGATGGCAAAGACGATGTCGAGGAAATCGAGGCTGTCGATGCCGAGATCGTCGATCGTGTGGCTCTCGGGCGTGATGGTGTCGATATCGATCTCGCTGGTGTCGGCAATGATCTTGGCGACTTTCTCGAACGTGGTGGACAAGGGCTCTTCCTTCGGTTGCGGGCGGAATCTGTCCGCATCTTTGTTTGGGCGCTGTCTAATCGGTTTTTCCCGGCAGGAAAAGGCCTGACGCGCCGGGGCAGATGGGATGTGGGCTTTGGGAGCGCAAGAAGGGCCGCCGGCCTGCCCGGCGGCCCCCTCCCATTTGACGCTGCGTCAGCTTTGTGTCGCATCCGTCTTCCCAAAGCCGGAACCACTTTGGGCGACATGCATCAGTCGCGGAGCTTGACCAGGTCGTTGAGCAACCCGCCCGTCCCGTTGTGGACGGTGAGCCGCTCGACCTTGCCGGCGATGGCCTCGAGAGCCTCGAGCTCCTTCAGTCGCAGCATCACCGGGTTCTCGGCCATCACCTTGGCCGTGTTGAGCAGCGAACGGGTGGCGTTCGTCTCCTCGCGGCGGCGGATGACGTTGGCCTCGGCCTGCTTCTCGGCCGAAACCACCTGGTTGAGGATCTCGCGCATGTCGCCCGGCAGGATCACATCCTTGAGAGCGATATCGCTGACCTCGACGCCGATCACGGCCATGTCGTCGCGCACCTTGGCAGCCGCGTCCTCGTCGACCGTGACCTTCTTGTCGAGGATCTGGTCGAGCGTGAGCGCGCCAAGCGTCTTGCGGAAGGCATACTGCAGGGCGCGGTAGAGGGCTTCGGAGAAGTCCTTCACCGCGCTCACCGCCGTCACCGGATCGACGACCCGGTATTCGGCGGCGATGTTGACGCGGATCGTCACGCGATCCTTGGTCAGCATTTCCTGCCCGGCGACATCGAGCGACTGGCGCTTGACGTCGACGACCTTCACCTGGACCATGCGCCCGACATTCCAGAAGGCGTGCACACCCGCGGCAAGCGTGCGGGTGTAGACGCCATCCACGAACAGCAACCCGACCTGGCCGTCCACGACCGGATAGAGGAACACATGTTCCGTCTTCCGGGCCTGGCCGATCCGGCGCATCAAGGCCGGATCGACGGCGAGATCGGCCGCCGTGTCGACGGGCGTGACCTTCCACGGGCCGGCATCCGTCCACAGCACGAGCTTGCGATCCGGGTTGAGCACGGCATGCAAGGCGCCGTCGCGCTCGACGACGGCGACGTCGGTACGCCCGGTGCGGATGACGGTGAGGTGACGCGCGGCCACATCCGGGAGCTTGTCGAACAACGCCTTCTCGTAAGCCGAAACGAATTCCGGGTTCTTCAGGTCGTGCCTGGAGATTTCCAGGTTGCCGCGCCGGTTGGCGAGCCAATGCTCGCCCGGCATCAGGATCGCCCGGATCTCACCCTTGTAGAGGGCGACGGCACGTTCATTTTCCTTCACGAGGACGCGCTGGCGTCCAAGAAGCTTTTCGAGAATGGTCTTCATTGTCTTACTCCTGTCGGGCATGGCCCCATGTGAGGCGTCACGTCATGCGTCGATCATCCTTTCGTTTCTCGTTTCACGTCGTCGTACTGTCCTGGGCACGAATGATCCGGGGACCGGTGGCATCGATCCGCGGCGGGCCTTCGGGAGCGGATCGCGGGGCGACGAAGCGGGCGCCGGAAGCCGAAGCTTCCTTTGCCGGCCGCGTCGCGCCTTGATCGTCACCGCGGGCCTGGCCGCGAGCCGATGGCGCAGGACGTCGCCGCCCGGCGAGGCCGAAACCTTGCCGTCTGTGAAATCCTCGCATTCCGGTCCCCGGACCGTTTTTCGAATAACACCGTGTAGGGTGCTGGCTTTCGAGGCCAATGAGAAGGATTCGAACCTTCGACAGTCAGATGACAAATCTGATGCTCTACCCAACCTGAGCTATCCGTGGTGCTGATGAAGGGACTCGAACCCTCGACCTCCGGACCTAAATCCGGCGCTCTAACCTCTGAGCTACATCGGCGATCCCAACACCCGAAACGGCGCCGTACACAGCGCGGCAGAGCCGGCTGCGCGGGCGGAGACGAAAGCTCCAACCGTTGTGCTCGCTTCGGTTTTCGTGACCGGGAGCGCGCCTATAGACCCTGCGACGGGTTGTCGCAAGCGGCATTGTCGCGGCGGATTTGCGGCTTCTTGCGACTGTGCCGTTTCGGCAACAGTGGCGCCGATCACATCCTAGGTTTGAATGTACCAATGTACCATGGTACATCTAACGCATGATGATAGAACGTGTGCAGACCGGTGTGCGGCTGGAAAAGCGGCTGGTGAAGGTGCTCAAGGCTTTGGCCGAGCATCAAGACATCAGTCTTGGCGATCTGATCGAAGGCATCGTGCTGCATGCCTTCGAGGGGCAAACGCCGTTTTCGCCCGGGACGCTCGAAACGATCGGGCAGTTGAAGCGCATCTACGGCTTGGAACTCGGCGCGGCCGACAGCCACCGGCTGGTGGAAACGACGGAGAAAGCAAATGACGAACCATCTTGAGCGCTGCCACAGCATCGACCTTGCCGGCCCCATCGATCGCGTCTTCCCCTTGTTCACGCCGATCGGAGAGACCTTGTGGGTCGAGGGCTGGGATCCCGAATTCCTCCATCCGCGCGGCGGCGAAACACAGGAGGGGATGGTCTTCCGGACGAGCCACGGCGACGAGACTACGCTGTGGGCCTGCACCAACTGGCAGCCTAGCGAGCATCGCGTGCGTTATGCAAGGGTGACACCGGGATCGCGTTTCGGATTTGTCGAGGTGACCTGCCGAGACACTGGCGGCGAGAGCACGCAGGCGTCGATTGCCTATACGTTCACGGCTCTGGGCGAGACCGGACAATCATATCTGTCAGAGCTGACGGAGGACGCCTTCGTCGATATGATCGAAAGCTGGAAGATAGGCATCAACGCCTGGCTGTCGAAGAATGGGGTGGCCAGTCCGGCCTGACTCAAAAAGTCACGCGTCCCAGCACCTTGAGACCATCACCGTCCGGCGCCACCACCACGGCCTCGCCCTCGCGCGGCGCTACGCCGGTGAGCGCCTCGATGTTTTCCACATGCGTGACCAGCACCAGATTATCGGAGCCGGAATAGCCACGGATCTCCTTCATGATCGCGGCCATTTGCGCGGCCTTTTCGGCCGGGTCCGTTTTGAGCAGATCGAGCGGCGCGAAAGGCTGCGGCTCGGATTCGAAAGCGATGCGGGCAGTATCGAGGCAGCGGCAGTAGCGGCTGGAGAGTACGTGATCGATCGGCGCCGAGCGCGCCGCGAACAGCGCGCCGATGCGGCTTGCCTGCTGCTTGCCGCGCTCCGACAGGTTGAGCTGCGTGGCGCAATTGTCGATGTCGAAATTGGCCGGGTCGGCAGCTCCGGTGACGAAGGCATGGCGAAGCAGAACGACATGGCCGCCGTCGCGCAGCAACGCCCAGCCCGCATCGGTCGCGTGGGCCAGGGTGGGAACGGCAAGCAGGAAGAGCGCCAGGGCAAGTCGCAGCATCGGAAATCCTATGGCAGCCCGCAAAGGCAAGGTGGTGATTGGCATATAGGGACCGCAAAGCAGGCTGAAAGACAAGCAGCGGGGCAGCAGAGCAAATGGAGCGCCGTTCCGTTCGGTGCGATTGCGCCGCAGTCAAGGCCCGCCTATCACGGGAAAAATGTCTCCGCCCAAGAAATGACGCCGCTTACCGAAACCGTCCTCTTCGTCTTCAGCCTTGTGGCGCTCGGCTATCTGACCGGGCTCACCTTCTATCTGAAGCCGGCGAGCGGGGAGGGCATTTCGGAATTCGCCGTCAGCGTGGCGATGCCACTGCTGCTCTTCCGGACCATGGTCAAATCGGATTTCCATGGCGTAACGCCCTGGTCGCTGTGGGGCGCCTATTTTGCGGCCGCCGCCATCACCTGGACCACGGGCCATCTGATGATGACGCGCGTTTTCAAGCGAGATGCACGCGCCGGCATCGTCGGCGGCGTGTCCTCGGCTTATTCCAATGTGGTGCTGCTCGGCGCGCCCTTCGTCCTCGGCATATTCGGCGCCAGCGGCTTTGAGGTGCTGTCGCTGCTGGTCTCGGTCCACCTGCCAATCATGATGATGGCCTCGATCGTGCTGTTCGAGATGTTCGGGCGCGGCAGCGGCGAGACGGTGCATCCGCTGCGCGTCGTCAAAAACTTCCTCAGGCGCCTGTTCCTCAATCCGCTGATCATCGGCATCCTGGTGGGGCTCGCCTGGCGCCTCACCGGCGCGCCGCTGCCGGACCTGGTCGAACGGTTGGTCAATACGCTCGCGGACACGGCCGGTCCGGTGGCGCTGTTCGCCATGGGGCTCAGCCTGCGCCGCTTCGGCATCTCCGGCAATATCAGGCCGGCGCTGGCGCTGTCGGTGCTGAAACTGTTCGTGATGCCGGCGCTGGTGCTGGCCTTCGTCTGGCTGCTCGGCCTGCCGCCGCTGACGGCCAAGGTCGCGGTGGTCGTTGCGGCGCTGCCTTCGGGCATCAACTCCTATCTGATCGCCGTCCAGTTCAACACCGGCCAGGCGCTGGCCTCGAACCAGATGACGCTTGCCACCGCAAGCGCGGTGGTAACCACGTCGTTCTGGCTGACGGTGGTGATCCACGTCTTCGGATAGAGCCGCTGAAGGCGGCTCGCTTTTGCTGGCCCAACCCCTATATGCCATCTTGTGATTGCTTGCCCGCCTTTCCCTAGGTAAGAGCAATGCGCCGGCGTGCGGCTCTTGAAGCACGCTTCAACGGATATCCAGAAAAACGGCCGATCAGCGCGCCGAACGGAGGCCAGACCATGCTTCAGAAAACCAGCCATTTCATGCGCCAGGCCAACCTCATCAATGGTGAATGGGTGCAGGCCGACAGCGGCCAGACCATCGACGTCAACAATCCGGCGACGGGCCTCAAGATCGGCACCGTGCCTAAGGCCGGCAAGGCCGAGACCCGCCGCGCCATCGAGGCCGCAGAGGAAGCCTTCAAGAGCTGGCGCAAGACCACCGCGCTCGAGCGCTCGAAGCTGCTGCGCAAGCTGCATGACGCGATGATGGATAATCAGGACGTGCTGGCCGAGCTCTTGACCATCGAGCAGGGCAAGTCGCTGACCGAATCCAAAGGCGAGATCGGCTCGGCCGCCAGCTATATCCTCTGGTTCGCCGAGGAAGGCCGCCGCGTCTATGGCGACATCGTTCCGTCGCCATGGGGCGACCGCCGTATCCTGGTGACCAAGGAGCCGGTGGGCGTCATTGCAGCCATCACGCCGTGGAATTTCCCGTCCTCGATGCTTGCCCGCAAGATCGGCCCGGCTTTGGCCGCCGGCTGCACCGCGGTGGTCAAGCCCGCCTCGCAGACGCCTTATTCGGGCCTCGCCTGGGGCGCGCTTGTCGAGGAAGTCGGCTTTCCGAAGGGGGTCGTCAATGTCGTCACCGGTTCGGCCGGCGAGATCGGCGACGAGATCTGCGCCAACCCGCTGGTCAAGAAGATCACCTTCACCGGCTCGACCGAGGTCGGCAAGATCTTGATCCAGAAGTCGGCCTCGACGGTCAAGAAAGTGTCGATGGAGCTTGGCGGCAACGCGCCGTTCCTGGTCTTCGACGACGCCGATGTCGATCGCGCCGTCGCCGGCGCCATCACGGCCAAATACCGCAATTCCGGCCAGACCTGCGTGTGCACCAACCGCTTCCTGGTGCAGGCCGGCATCTATGACAAGTTCGTCGAGAAGCTGGCTGCCGCCAGCAACAATCTCAAGGTCGGCTCGGGCCTCGAGGAAGGCGTGCAGCAGGGGCCGCTGATCGACGAGAAAGCGGTCGAGAAGGTCGAGGAATTCATCGCCGATGCGACGTCGAAGGGTGGCAAGGTCGTCGCCGGCGGCAAGCGCCATGCGCTCGGCGGTTCGTTCTTCCAGCCGACGGTGATCTCCGGCGCCACGCCGAACATGCGCTTCATGAAGGAAGAGATTTTTGGGCCGATCGCGCCTGTGTTCAAGTTCGAGACCGAGGAAGAGGCGATCGCGCTGGCCAACGACACCGAGTTCGGCCTTGCCGCCTATTTCTACACCGGCGATCTCGGCCGCGCCTTCCGCGTCATGGAAGGCCTGAAATACGGCATGGTCGGCGTCAATGAAGGCCTGATCACCACGCCCGAGGCGCCGTTCGGCGGGGTCAAGGAATCCGGTCTCGGCCGCGAAGGCGGGCATCAGGGCATCGAGGACTACCTCGACACCAAATATGCCTGCTTCGGCGGCCTCGGGCTCTGATATCGATCCCCGGAACAGGGGCAGGCGCGCCCAGCAGTCCACCGTTTCAGACAACGGTGGACTGCTCTATCGCCTTGTCTTGGCGCAAAGCCGCTGCGCACTTTTCCTGGAATTGCTTTAGCCTGCGCTTGCCGGATGATACGAAGCCGGCCTAAATCCACGGATCGGTAATGACATTTCGGGCATGGCGATGAAAGACGGCGAGGTCTTCGGCACGACGCAGGCGGGCGAGGCCGTGCGCCGCTTCACCATCCGCGGCGGCGGCATCACGGCCAACATCATCGGGCTCGGCGCCATCATTCAGGACCTCAGGCTGAGCGGCCATGACGCGCCGCTGGTGCTGGGCTACGACCGATTCGAGCCCTACGAGACCGACCGCGCCTTCTTTGGCGCCGTCGTCGGCCGCTTCGCCAACCGCATCGGCGGCGGCCGCTTCACCATCGCCGGCAACCGCTTCCAGACCGAGCAGAATTTTCTCGGCAAGCACACGCTGCATGGCGGATCGGAAGGCTATTTCCGCCGGCCATGGACCGTCTCGCTGCATGGCCGCGATTTCGTGACGCTGACGCTGCACGATCCGGACGGCGCGATGGGCTTTCCCGGCGCGCTCGACGTCACCTGCACGTATCGGCTGAAGATCCCGGGCACGCTCAGCATGGAGCTGACCGCGACCTGCGAGGAGCCGACGCTCTGCAACCTCGCGCAGCATTCCTATTTCAATCTCGACGATGGCGGGTCTGGCGATATCCTTGACCACCGGCTGATGCTCAACGCCGGCGCCTACACGCCGGTCGATGACGAGATGATCCCGACCGGCGTGGTGAAGCCGGTCGACGGCACGCCTTTCGATTTCCGGCAGGCGCGGGCGCTGCGCATGGAAATGGAAGGCGAGCAGCTTCGCTATGACCTGAATTACTGCCTGGCCTCCAGCCGCGGGCCGCTGCACCAGGCTGCCTGGGTGCAAGGCGCCAATTCCGGCGTCGAGATGGAAGTGTGGACCACCGAACCGGGACTGCAGCTCTATAGCGGTCAGTTCGTCGCGCCGACATCGCCGGGGCTCGACGGCCGCCGCTACAAGGCGTTTTCAGGCCTCTGCCTCGAAGCGCAGACCTGGCCGGATGCGCCGAACCGGCCTTATTTCCCGCAGGCGACGCTGTGGCCCGGGCAGATCTATCATCAGGTGACGGAATATCGGTTCCGCTTGCCCTAAAGTTTTCCAATATTGAAGTGAAGTCCACCCAAGCTTCGATAGCGCTTAACTGTCGAAGGCGATCCGCAAGGTCTCAAACGGCGCCAGCGCACCGCGAACCTGCACCACCGCGGCGGCGACTTTGTGCGCCCGGCGTGTCGCGTCGGCAGGCGCGTGGCCGGCAAGCCGGGCGGCGAGATAGCCGCCGTTGAAGGAATCGCCGGCCCCCGTGGTATCGACGGGGGCAGCCACATGCACCGCGTCGACAGCTTGTGAAGCGCCGTTCAGCGCAATCAGGGCCGGCTGCTCGCCATTCTTGACCACGACCTCGCCGGTTAGCTTGCGCAGGCGCTTGGCTGTGACCTCCGGGGTCTCATCGCCGAACAGCATCTGCTCGTCCGGAAAAGTCGGCAGCGCAATGTCGGCCACCGCAAGCGCTTTCAGGATCGCGGCCTGCGCCGCTTCGCGGCTCGGCCACAGACGCGGCCGGTAATTCGGGTCGAAGGCGACGAGCGAGCCGGCCTTGCGGGCAGTCGCCACGGCCGAGAGGAGGGTTTGGCGCGCCGCCGCGTCCAGAATTGCCAGGGTGATTCCGGAAAAATAGACAAGCGCCTGATTTTCAAGGCTTTTTGCCAGTGCTGTCGGATCCGAGGCGAGCTGGCGCGCGGCTGCGTCGCTTCGCCAGTAGGTGAAGGCGCGCTCGGCTCCTGTCAGCGTTATGGCGTAAAGGCCGGGGCGCGCGCCGGCAATGACCGGGCTGTTGCCTATGCCGATGCCGTTCTCGGCAAAGAAAGCGATCTGGTCGTGCGAGAAGGGATCGTCGCCGAAGGCCGTCACATAGGTCGCGGGCCGATCCGGGCTCAAGGCGTGCAACGCCCAGAGCGTGTTGAAGGTATCGCCGGCAAAACCCATCCGCCAGTTCGGGCCGGCCTGGCCTGACAGTTCCAGCATACATTCGCCGATCGATGCGATACCATTGACCATGCGGGCTTATCCCTTCCTAACATCTTGTTGCTGTAGCTTTTTGCGGCCGGCAGCGCCATGCTTGGCTACCGGCGAATTTTGCGCCAGAAGCGATTTCCCACAGGCAGGGCGGGACGCGACAAGCGGCCCGCGACGTTAGCAGCCGAAGAGGAACGGGCTTGGTATCGATATGGCGTTACATTCTTGCGGGTCTCGGTCTGGCCGTGCTGCTGGTCGGCATCGTGGCCGCAGTCTATCTGACGCTGCCGCAATCGGCGCCCGGACCGGACCTGTCGCGCTCGAAGAAGACGGCGAACGGCCTGTTCGTCGCGAGCTTCGAGCCGGAGCGCGGCGTGGTCCGGCAGGGCGAGCTGCAGTCCTGGCTGCTGACGCTGAAGACCGCCGCCGGCGCGCCGGTGGAGGGAGCCGCCATCACCGTTTCCGGCGGGATGCCGCGGCACGATCACGGCCTGCCGACCAGTCCGCAGGCGACCGACTATTTGGGCCAGGGGCGCTACCGCATCGATGGCGTGAAGTTCACGATGAGCGGCTGGTGGCAGCTGCACTTCGGTATCTCGGCGGCGGCGGGCTCCGATTCCGTCGTCTTCAACATCGTGTTGTGAGCGGGCGATGAGGCGGCTGATCAGCGTTGCGAGCCTCTCGGCCTTAGCCGCTCTCGCCTTGCTGGGCGGCTGCGGCGAGCCGCAGTTCAGCGACGCCGAGAAGAAGACCATCGCGTCGCTGGCGCTGAACACGCTGCCCTCGCTCAAAGTCGACACCACGAACCAGTATGCGGATGTGCCGGCGGCTGCCGCGCTCGGCTCGACGCTGTTCTTCGATGCCGGCATGAGCCGCGACGGCACGGTGTCCTGCTCGACCTGCCACAAGATCGACCGTCAGTTCCAGGACGACCTGCCGCAGGCGGTCGGCGTCGGCCACACCAACCGCCGCACGATGCCGCTGGCGGGCGTGGCGCGCGATCCATGGTTCTTCTGGGACGGCAGGCGCGACAGCCTGTGGGCGCAGGCGCTGACGCCGCTTGAAAACCCGCTCGAGCAGGCCGGCAACCGGGCCGCCTTCGCGCATTACATCAAGAAGCGGTTCGGCGAGCGCTATGAGCGCATTTTCGGACCGCTGCCGGACCTTTCCAGCGTGCCGGCCAATGCCACCCCACTCGGCAGCGATGCCGAGAAGACGGCGTGGAACGCCATGCCCGCCGGCCAGCAAGACGACGTCAACCGCGTCTTCGCCAATATCGGCAAGGCGATCGCCGCCTTCGAGCGATCGATCGAGCCTGAGCAGACGCGCTTCGACCGTTTCGCCATCGATCTGGCCACGGGAGCCAAGCCGGAAGGGAATGCGGCGTTCTCGCCGGAGGAAGTCCTTGGGCTGAAGCTGTTCATCGGCAAGGCCAATTGCATGACCTGCCACAACGGCCCGCGCTTCACCGACAACTCCTTCCACAACACCGGCGTGCCGCCGGTCGACGGCCTGCCGCCTGACCGCGGGCGCGTCGATGCGGTGGCGCAGGTCGGGGCCGATCCTTTCAACTGCTTCGGCAAGTTCCGCGACGGCGACGAGAGCGCCTGCCGCGAGCTGCGTTTCATGGTCAAGGACGGTCCGCAGATCATGCGCGCCTACAAGACGCCGTCGCTCAGGGGCGCGGCTTACCGGCCGCCCTATATGCATGCCGGGCAGTTCGCGACACTCGATGAGGTGGTGGCGCATTATTCGAAGGCGCCGCCCAGCGTGGAAGGCGTCTCCGAAGTGCACCCGCTCGACCTATCCGAGCGCGAGCGGGCCGCGCTGGTGGCGTTCCTCAAGACCTTGTCCGAGTAGGTTAGCGATCCTTCACCGTCTCCATCGCCACGAAGGTCGACGTCTGGGCGACGTGGGGCAGGGCGGAGATGCGCTCGCCGAGCACCCGGCGGTAGGCGGCGATGTCGGTGGTGCGGACCTTCAGCAGATAATCGAAGCTCGACGCCATCATGTGGCATTGCTCGATCTCCGGCACGCCCTGAACGGCGCGGTTGAAGGCGTCGAGCGCTGCCGAGCGCGTGTCCGATAGCTTCACCTGGACGAAGGCGACATGGCCTTCGCCCATGCGCTCGCGGTCGATGACCGCGCGATAGCCTCTTATGTAGCCGTCCTTCTCCAGCCGCTTCACGCGCGCCTGCACCGGCGTCTTCGATAAGCCCACCTTCAAAGCGAGTTCAGACATCGAAAGCCGACCGTCGCGCCCGAGCGCGGACAGGATGTTGCGGTCAATGCGGTCCAATTGGTCTTCGGTCATCAAAATTGCAGTCGAAATGATGGAACTAGTCGCTATATGTTAGATCGATCAGTCTGTCATGTCGATTTCTTTGGACCGACTGGAATCCGCAGCTGTGCTAGCTTGCGCCATTCGGTCCGGCGACCGCCAGACCGTTCGCTCACGCTCGCTTTCATGGACCCCGACATGCCGCTCGACGCCATCCGCCAGCAGATCCGCGCCAATTATTTGCCCGACGAAGACGAGGCGGTGAAGCGCCTATCGGCGGCGGCGGGCTTGTCAGCCGAAGAGCGCAAGGCGATCTCGGTGCGCGCGGCCGATCTGGTGCGTGCGGTGCGCGGCTCGACCGATCCCAGGCTGATGGAGGTCTTCCTCTCGGCCTACGGCCTGTCGACCAAGGAAGGCGTGGCGCTGATGTGCCTGGCCGAAGCGCTGCTGCGCGTGCCCGATGCCGAGACGATGGACGATCTCATCGCCGACAAGATCGCGCCGCATGACTGGTCGGCGCATTCGGGCGGCTCGAGCTCCATCTTCGTCAACGCCTCGACCTGGGCGCTGATGCTGACCGGCCGAGTGCTCGACGAAGGCGAGGGCGGCATCGAAGGCACGCTGCGCGCCATGGTGCGCAGGCTTGGCGAGCCGGTGATCCGCAAGGCGGTCGCCGCGGCAATGCGCGAGATGGGCGAGCAGTTCGTGCTTGGCCGCACCATCGCCGAGGCCGTCAAGCGCGGCCGGCCGATGACGCAGAAGGGTTATCTCTATTCCTTCGACATGTTGGGCGAGGCGGCCCGCACCGAAGCCGACGCGCTGCGCTACCACCGCGCCTATGCCGACGCGATCTCCTCGCTCGACGCTGGGTCGAACGGTCCCGACATCCGCTACAATCACGGCATTTCGGTCAAGCTCTCGGCGCTGCATCCACGCTACGAGGTGGCGCAGCGCGAGACGATGCTGCCGGTGATGGCCGAGCGGCTTCTGTCGTTGGCGCTTGCCGCCCGGCCTTCGCGCATGGGCCTCAACATCGATGCCGAGGAGGCCGACCGGCTTGACCTGTCGCTCGACGTCATCGAACGCGTGCTGGCAGAGCCGGAACTTGCCGGCTGGGACGGTTTCGGCGTCGTTGTCCAGGCCTATGGCCCGCGGGCGGCTTTCGCCATCGACTGGCTCTATGCGCTTGCCAGGAAATACGATCGCAAAATCATGGTGCGGCTGGTGAAGGGCGCCTATTGGGACACCGAGATCAAGCGGGCGCAGACGCTCGGCCTGTCCGGCTATCCGGTCTTCACCCGTAAGGCCAACACCGATGTTTCGTATCTCGCCTGCGCGAAGAAGCTGCTGTCGATGACCGACCGCATCTATCCGCAATTCGCCACACATAACGCGCACACGGTTGCCGCCATCCTATCGATGGCAAAGGACCGCGACAGCTTCGAGTTCCAGCGCCTGCACGGCATGGGCGAGGCGCTGCACGAGACGGTGCGGCAGGCCGAGGGCACGCGCTGTCGCATCTATGCGCCGGTCGGCGCGCATTCGGACCTTCTCGCCTATCTGGTGCGCCGTCTGCTGGAAAACGGCGCCAACTCCTCCTTCGTTCACCAGTTGACCGACGAGGAGGTCGAGCCCGAGGAGATCGCGCGCGATCCGCTCGCGGTGGTCGAGACGCAGGGGCCGGCCGCCAATCCGGCGATCGCGCGCCCGGCCGCGATCTTCGGCGCCGGGCGCCGCAATTCCAAGGGCTTCGACATCACCGATCCGGTGACGCTCGCGGCTATCGAGAAGGCGCGGGCGGCGTTCGCCGGAACGGATCGCTGGCACGCCAAGCCGGTCACGCGCGCCGCCGGCTACGGCCAGCCGCGCCAGATCGTCAATCCTGCCAAGCCCGACGAGATCGTCGGCACGGTGCATGAGGCGGCAGCCAAGCAGGTGGCGACCGCCGTGCGCATCGCCGTCGACGCGCAACCCGCCTGGGCGAAGCGTCCGGTTGCCGAGCGCGCCGCGATCCTCAATCGCGCCGCCGACCTCTACGAGGCCAATGCGGTCGAGTTCTTCGCTCTCGCCACCCGCGAGGCCGGCAAGTCGCTGGCCGACGGCGTCGCCGAAGTGCGCGAAGCGGTCGACTTTCTGCGCTATTACGCGGCCGAGGCGGCCAACGCCGAAGCTGGCACGCAAGCGCGCGGCGCGATCGTCTGCATCTCGCCGTGGAATTTCCCGCTGGCGATCTTCACCGGCCAGATCGCGGCAGCTTTGGTCACCGGCAATTCGGTGATCGCGAAGCCGGCCGAGCAGACGCCGCTGATCGCCTTCCGCGCCGTGGAAATGCTTCGCGAGGCCGGCGTGCCGGAAGACGTCATTCAGCTTTTGCCGGGCGATGGCGCCTCGGTCGGTGCGCCACTGACGGCCGATCCGCGCATTGCCGGCGTCTGCTTCACCGGCTCGACCGAGGTCGCCAAGCTGATCGAGAGGCAACTGGCCGAGACCGCTGCGCCGGACGCCATGCTGATTGCCGAAACGGGCGGCTTGAATGCAATGATCGTCGATTCCACCGCGCTGCCGGAACAGGCGGTGCGCGACATCCTCGCCTCGGCCTTCCAGAGCGCCGGCCAGCGCTGCTCGGCGCTGCGCGTTCTCTATGTCCAGAAGGACGTCGAGAAGAAAATGCTGGAGATGCTGAAGGGCGCGATGGAAGCGCTCAATGTCGGCAATCCCTGGGCGATTTCGACCGACGTCGGCCCCGTAATCGATGATGAGGCGCAAGCGTCGATCAGCGACTATTGCAAGAAGAAGGGGCTGGAAGGCAGGCTGATCGCGAGATTGGAAGCGCCGACAAGCGGCCGTTTCGTCGCGCCGCATGTCTTCCGGGTCAAAGGTATCGAGGAGATGGAGCGCGAGGTGTTCGGCCCGGTGCTGCATGTCGCGACCTTCGACGCCGACGAGATCGACGCGGTGATCGCCGCCATCAACCGCAAGGGCTACGGCCTGACCTTCGGGCTGCACACGCGCATCGAGGGGCGTGTCCAGCATTTTGTCGATGGCATCCATGCCGGCAACATCTATGTCAACCGCAACCAGATCGGCGCCGTCGTCGGTTCGCAGCCCTTCGGCGGCGAGGGGCTTTCAGGCACCGGCCCGAAGGCCGGCGGACCGCATTATCTGCGCCGCTTCCGCAAGGGGGCTGAGGCCGGCACCGAGCTTGGGGAAGGCCACAAGGTGACCGCGACCGAGCTTGCCGACAATCTGCCGGATCCGGCGCTGGGCGGCTGGTCGACGCGGCCGGACCGCGTGGCGATCCTGAGGAAGCATCTGCGCGGCAAGGGCGCGGCGGCGATCGCCGCAGCTGCCAGCCTCGATTTCGGCCAGGTCGACCTGCCCGGGCCGACCGGCGAGGCCAACACGCTGTCGCTGGCACCGCGTGGCCGAGTGCTGTGCCTCGGTCCGGATGCCGAGACGCTGCTTGCCCAGACGATCCAGGCGCTTGCGGCCGGCAATGCCGTGCTGGCCGTGGCGCCGGGCGCGCCGGCGGCGCTATCGGCGCTGACCGGCAAGGGCCTGCCGCTGGCGGCGATCGACGGCCGGCCCGATCCGGTCGAGGCGCGTTCGCTGCGCGTCGATGTCGTCGCCTTCTCCGGCACGCCGGAGGCGGCGCGCATCGTGCGCAAGGTGATTGCCGAGCGCTCCGGGCCGATCGTCCCGCTGGTCAGCGAGGTGCTCAACCCGGCGGCCTACGCGCATGAACGCGCGGTCTGCGTCGACACCACGGCGGCGGGCGGGAACGCCAGTTTGCTCGCCGCAGCATAGTTCCCAGTACGGCGATTTTGGCCAGTCGGCTATGTCTGCTTAGGCAGTTACATGCCTTGGCGATTGGCCGGAACGCTCATCGCGATCGTCATCCACGGGCGGAGCAAGGAGCGAAGCGACGCGCGTAGACCCGAGGATCCATTCCGTAACGTTCGAGCGCCGCCGCGGTGCAGAATTCTGCTCCGCTGCACCCTTCGATAAAGGTCACGGAATGGATCCTCGGGTCTCCGCGACGCCGCTTCGCGGCTGCTTCGCCCGTGGATGACGAGATTGACCCGCCGACAACTTTGAGAATCCCTGTGTCGAGAAACTAGCTGGCGCGAAACAGTCTCGTTGGCAAAGGCATGTTCAAGCGCCTTCGACGACCGAGAATCCTTCGAACTGCGGGTGGCCCAGATAGTGCACCTTCGAGCCGCCGGCATTGCGATGGGCGGCGCGGAAGTTCTCCGATTTCGTCCAGGCGACGAAATCCTCCTGGCTTGCCCAGACCGTGTGCGAGGCAAACAGCGTATAGCCCTCGGTCTCGTTGACCGGCCCGCGCAGCAGGTGGAATTCCCTGAAGCCCTGCATTTCGGAGAGGCTTGAATCGCGGTTCTTCCAGACATTCTCGAATGCTTCTTCCGAGCCGTTCTGGACCTTGAAGCGGTTCATGGCGATGTACATCGGCTTCCTTTCGACATGGACGAATTCTTGGGATGGCGAAGGTTTTAAAAAGGGCCGATCCGCGCCTTGAACACCCAGCTCGATTTTCCGGTCTCGGGTGGAATGGGAGGGAACGGTGCCTGTTTGCGCACCAGAGTCAAAGCGAATTGATCGAGCTCGGCGGACCCTGAACTTTCTGCGAGCTGCAGGTCGCTGACGCTGCCATCGGCCGCGACGACGAAAACCACCCTGGCATTGTTGCGAGCCTTGGCTTGGATCGATTTGGAAACGCGACGGTTGGCGCGGGCAAGCTTCTTCTGGATTTCACCACTGTAGCGGGATTCCAGAGCATTGCCGGCGGCCTGTTTCTTGCCCTTGCTGGCGACGACCGGCGCGTCGCGCGTATCGCCATCCGCCGTACCTCGCGGTTCAACGGTTTCGCTTGGCCCCGCCGGCGCGGCTGATGCGCTCGATGTCGCGCTCGGGACCGGCGATTGCTCAGGCTCGGCAGGGGGCGCTTGTGTGCTTTGCGGCTCGATCGCGGGCGTCGGCTTGCTGCCCGTGGGGACGCTCTGATCATCCTGGCGCGGTGCGGCGGCCGCCAGGATATCTGGTGTAGAGGCCGGCTCGTTGACGGCTTCCGGCGGAGGCTGGCGCGCCAATTGCTCGTTTACCGGCTGCGGCGCCTCGACCGGCGGAACGGGCTGGACAGACTGGCGTTTTGCCGGTTGCGGATCCGGCACTAGGGTAACATCCACCGCGCCGGACGCCTGGTCGTCCAAGGCGCTGCCGATGACGTTGGTGCCGGACTGGTCGGCGCCCTCGGCCCTGATCGCGTCCGCAGGATCGAATGTCCCCGCGGGTGCGATCAGAAACGCCGCCGCGGCGGCGCCATGGAGCAGGCCGGAGGCGATGATCGCCACTGCCCATCTGCGGTCTCCCGCGGATTGCCGCGTCTGCATGAGCGGCGCGTCCGGCTTGATCGCCGGTTCACTGCCTGCATCGGTAGGGTGATTGATGTCCTGCATGGCTCGCGCCGAGACCTGCCGCACGTGACAAGGAATTGTCAAATCAAGATCGGTTGCCGCCCATGGCGGTGGACCGGAGGCAGGCCATGCCACGGCGCCATGCGGAATGGCCGGATGCAATCCCATGCTTATACGCCGAAAGCGCCTCGACCCGGAGCCGACGCGGACTGGGCCCACGCCGGCGTCAGGCCGAGCGACATCGCCAGCGCCGAGGTCGGCAGACGAAGCGATGCTGTCAAGCATTCCTCAGCCTCCAAAGCGCATCGTTGCCGCGAGCTTCAGCGTGACGCCGGGCTCATAGAGGACGGCGGTCGTGCTTCCGTTGAGCGAGTTGGTGTATTTGACGTCGAACAGATTGTCGGCGCGAACGTCGAGCTTGAGATTATCAGTCGCCCGGTAGCTGGCGAAGGCGTTGACCAGCGTAAAATCCTTGGCAACCGGATTGCCCTTGGGCTTGCCGTTGTACTGGACCTCGCCGCCGACGGTCAGCTTGTCCTGGAGGAAGCGCAGGCCGAGCTGGGCCGTCACCTGCGAGGAGGGGATGGTCGCGAGGTCGGCGCGCTCGCCTTCATAGGAGATGGTGTGGCCGTCGATGATGGAGGCCGACAGGCCGGCATAGCCCCAGCCGGCCTCGTAGACGCTTTCCAGCTCGAAGCCATTGATCTTGGCCTTGGCGAAGTTCTGGTACTGGAAGCAGATCGGAATGCCCGGGCCGAACGGGCAACCGCTGGTCGGATCGAAGGGCGAGAGCGTCACGCCGTCGATGTAATCGTCGACATTGTTGTGGAAGTAGGCTGCCTTGAGCCGCAGCGCGTCGCCGCCCTCGATGATGTCGTTCTGCTTGTAATTGACGCCGAACTCGACCGTCTTGCCCGTCTCCGGCTTCAGGTTCGGGTTGGGCAGGAATGGGAAGCTGACGCCGGCCGGATGATTGCCGCTGATCAGCGTCTCGGTCAGCGAGGGCGAGCGATAGCCTTCCGCATAAGTCCCGTAGAACTGCAGGCCGGCCAGACCTGCGCTTTCGAAGGGCGAGACGCCGACCGTAATGCGTGGCGATACTCGGTCGCCGGAGATCTCATTCGTGTCGTCCTTCAGACTGTAATGGTCGTAGCGCAGGCCGCCAATGACCTCGAGCCACTCCCAAGTCAGCTTGTCCTGGATGTAGGCGCCGGAGACGTTGCGCTTGCCCGACGGCGTGTAGAAGGAGTCGCCGCCGGCCGTGCCGCCGGTATCGACGTCGTCGCCGACCCAGTCACCGCCATAGGTCAGTTCGTGGGCGACGCTCGCCGTCTCGAAGCGCGACGTGTTCCAGATGTCGATGCCGGTCGTGCCGACATCGAAGGTCGACAGCGAGCCGGCGGGCAGCAGCACGGGCAGGCCGGTGACCGGATCGAAGCGGTTCTGCGCGGTAAGCGTCGTCAGGTCGAGATTGGTTCTGTTGTAGGAGGCGTTGATGTGGAGGTCGAGCCAGCTCCTGGCATCGTCGGTGATGTTGTAGCGAGCTGTGAAAGTGTTCGACTTGAGGTCGACGTCATTCGCCGGCACGCCGCCGCTGGTTTCCGTCCAACCGTCCTTGGAGCCGACCCAGCCGAGCTTCAATTCGCTGTTTTCGGTCGGGCGTATGGTGGTCTTGACCAGGCCGCTCAGCACATCGAAACCGGTGCCGGCAACGGTGTCGCCGCCGCCGTTCTTGTAGTCGCCGTAGTCGCGGTAGACGATGTTGCCGAGAACATCCCAGTTCTCGTTGATCCGGTAAGCGCCGGTCGCGCTGGTGGTCCAGCCCTTGCCGTTGCTCTCATAGCGTCCGGTCAGCGAGCCGGCCCAAGTCTCATCCGGCTTGAGGAAATCGGCCGCGTCCTTGGTGTCGAAGAAGACGACGCCGCCGATGGCGCCGGAGCCATAGGTGTTGGCGGTCGGGCCGCGGATGACGTCGACGGATTTGATCAGCTCGGGATCGACATAGAAGGTCGACTGCGTGCCGTGGTCAGAGCGCTGAAAGTCCTGCCTTGCGCCGTCGACGATCACCGCGACACGGCCGAAATCCTGCAATCCGCGGATGTTGATGCTGGAGCTGACGCGGCGCGCGTCGGCCTGCACGGTGACACCGGGCACGCCGAGCAGCATCTCGTTCGGCGTCGTCGCCATGCGGCGGTCGAGCTGCTCCTGGTCGACATGGCTGGCCGAGGCCAGCGACTGGATCGCCGTTTCGCCCGTGCGGCTGATGACGAGGATCTTGTCGAGAAGCGTCCCTTCGGTCGCGGCCTTCTCGTCAGCGTTCTTTTTCTGACCGGACTGCTGCTGGTTGGCCGGCTGCGCGGCTTGCTGCGCTTGCGCGGCGGGCGCGCTGAGCGCGATCGCCGCCGCTCCGGCCATCAATGCGGCGATTGTCTTTGCAATCGATCGAAAGCCCGGCCCCGCACTATTGCCTGCAAGGCCTGTCCGTCCCCAAGTCGCCAACCCCATTGCCCCAACTCCAGATTTCAGGCTCGCAGCTGGCTGGCCGATGGCTCGCTCGCATTTTTGATCACATCCGGCGTCTTAAATCTTGACTCATTTACTCCGGTAATGCACGACTAGTAAACATGACTATTAGAGTCAAGAATTGAATCGGCATTTTATGAGGCTGCGGCCAAGGTGGCCGTCAGAGGAAAGGACCGACCCGATGAACACGCACAATCCCAACGATTTCCGCTATCGCGTCCGCCGCCCGGAAGACACGCAGATGCATTACGAAAGGGTACCGTTGGCGGTGAGGACGCTCTCCAGCAACACGCTGTTCCAGGGCGAGCACGAGATCGGCATCGAGCATCATGGCGCTCTCTACCGCCTGAAGATCACCCGCCAGGGCAAGCTGATCCTCAACAAGTGATCGGAACCGGCGGGCGAGCAGACATCAGACATTACGGGTGGACGAAATGGACCAGCGCGTTAAGCCGTCGCCGGAGGAAATCCGGCGGGCGCGAGAAGAAAATCCGAAAATGCGGGAGCGCGATCTCTCGGCGCAATTGAGCATTTCGGAAGCGGAACTGGTTGCAGCGCACTGCGGCTTCGGCACTGTCCGTGTCGAGCCGCGTGTCAACGACCTTTTGACCGGCCTCGAGGCGGTCGGCGAGGTGATGGCGCTGACCCGGAACGAAAGCGCTGTGCACGAGAAGATCGGCGTCTACGACAAGGTCGTCACCGGCAACCACAACGCCATGGTGCTTGGCGAGAACATCGACCTGCGCATCTTCCCGAAGGCCTGGGCGCATGGCTTTGCCGTCGAAAAGCGCGACGGCGGCGAGATCCGCCGCAGCCTGCAGTTCTTCGACGCGGCGGGCGAGGCAGTGCACAAGGTGCATCTGAGGCCCGCATCCAATCTCTACGCTTACCAGAAATTGGTGGCGAGCCTCGAATCGTCGAACCAGGAACCGACCGTCGCGATCCTTCCAAGCGCCGCGAAAGGAGAGGATGAAGAGCAGGGCGCGGCTGCCTCGATCGGCGATCTGCGCGACCGCTGGAGCCGGCTTACCGACGTGCATCAGTTCTTCGGCATGCTGAAGACGTTGAAGCTCAGCCGCCGCGAGGCCGTGCGCATGGTGGGCCAGGACTATGCCTGGCTGCTCGACAATGATGCGGTCATCGCCATGTTCCACCACGCTGCGGCAAGCGAGATGCCGATCATGTGCTTCGTCGGCAACCGCGGCTGCATCCAGATCCATTCCGGCCCGATCAAGTCGGTCAAGCCGATGGGTCCGTGGCTCAACGTGCTCGACGAGACTTTCCATCTGCATCTGAGGACCGACCACATCCGCGAAGTCTGGGCGGTGCGCAAACCCACCAAGGACGGCCATGTCACCTCGCTGGAGGCCTATGACGCCAATGGCGGCATGATCATCCAGTTCTTCGGCAAGCGCCATGAAGGCGAAGGCGAGCGGGAAGACTGGCGTTTTCTCGCCGAGAACCTGCCCCGCATTTCCAATCCGACCGCTGCGTGAGGAGGTAGCACCCAATGCGCTTTGCTCTCAGTTTCCGGGCAGCGCTCGCGCCGATGCTCGGCGTCCTGCTTGCCGTCGCCCTGCTGCCGGCCAAGGCGGACGAAGGCATGACAGTCTTTTCGGACAGCTCGCGGATCGTCTCCATAGGCGGCTCGATCACCGAGATCGTCTATGCGCTCGGCGAGGAAGGCCGCCTCGTTGCCCGCGACTCGACCAGCAGCTATCCCGAGGCGGCGGCGAAGCTGCCGGATGTCGGCTATATGCGCGCGCTGTCGCCCGAGGGTGTCCTGTCTGTCAATCCGACCGGGATCCTGGCGCTGCAGGGCAGCGGCCCGAAGGAGGCGGTCGACGTGCTGAAGAAGTCGAGCGTGCCTTTCATCGAGGTGCCGGACCACTACAATCATGAGGGCATTCTCGAAAAGATCCGCGTCGTGGGAAAAGCGCTAGGGGTCGAGGCCAAGGCGGAGAAGCTCGCCGCCGAGACGGACGCGAAGCTGACGGCGGCCGAAAAGCAGACGGCTGCGATCAAAGATCGCAAGCGCGTGCTGTTCGTGCTGTCGACGCAGGGCGGCAAGATCCTTGCCGCCGGCAGCGACACGGCGGCCGACGGCATCGTCAAGCTAGCCGGCGCGGTCAATGCGGTCGAGGGTTTTTCCGGCTACAAGTCGATGACCGACGAGGCGATCGTCAGCGCCAGGCCGGACGTCATCCTGACGATGAAGGGCGGCGGACCGCCGATCTCGGAAGAGGAGCTGTTCGCCAACCCGGCCGTCGCTTCAACGCCGGCGGGCGCCGACCGCAAGATGATCAGCATGGGGGGCGGCTACCTGCTCGGCTTCGGGCCGCGCACCGCCGAAGCCATCCACGATCTTGCCGTTTCGCTTTATGGCAACCAGGTCGCGGACTGAGTGGCGATGGCCGAACATTCCATTGCCGGGGCGGGTAGGGTGATGGCGGCCGATGGCGACCGCTCGGCCCGGGCAAGGTTCGTCATAGCGCTCTTGTGCCTGGCGCTGGCCCTTTCCGTATTCCTGTCGCTGACATCGGGCGCCTCCGACGCCTCCGCAGTCCGCGTCATCCGCGATTGGTTTACGAGCACCATGCCTGCCGACGCGGCGCTTGCGGCGCGCGACCGGCTGATCGTCTATGACATCCGCATGCCGCGCGTGCTGCTCGGCGTGCTGATTGGCTCGGCGCTGGCTGTTTGCGGCGCGGTGATGCAGGGGCTGTTCCGCAACCCGCTTGCCGATCCCGGCCTGATCGGCGTCTCCGCCGGCTCCAGTCTCGGTGCGGTGGCGATCATCGTGGTCGGCACGACCTGGCTTGCGCCCGTCACGCTTGCGCTGGGCACGCTCGCTTTACCGCTCGCGGCATTCTTCGGCGGGCTCGCGGTGACATTGCTGCTTTACGCCATCGCCACGCGCCAGGGGAGGACGTCGGTCGCCACGATGCTGCTTGCCGGCATCGCCATCAGCGCTCTTGCCATGGCGCTGACGGGCATCCTCATCTTCATGGCCGACGACCGGCAGCTGCGCGACCTTACCTTCTGGCAGCTCGGCTCGCTGGCTGGCGCGACATGGCCGAAGATCGGCACCATCGGGCCGGTGATCTTGTTGGCGCTATCGGCGATGCCGTTCCTGTCGCGCGGCCTCAACGCGCTGGCGCTGGGCGAAGCGACCGCGGGTCATCTCGGCATTCCGGTGCAGCGGCTGAAATACACGGCCATCGTCGGCGTGTCGGCGGCGGTCGGCGCTTCGGTCGCGGTCAGCGGCGGCATCGGTTTCATCGGCATCGTCGTGCCACATGTGCTGCGGCTCGCGATCGGGCCGGACAACCGCTATTTGCTGCCGGCCTCGGCCCTGCTCGGCGCATCGCTGCTTCTCATCGCCGACGCGGTCGCCCGCACCATCGTCGCGCCGGCCGAACTGCCGATCGGCATCGTCACCGCGGTCGCCGGCGCGCCGTTCTTCCTTTGGATCCTGCTGCGCAAGCGCGGCGTCGTTGATCTATGAGTTCGCCATGATCGAAGCGCGCGACATCACGGTGGCGATCGGCGGCAAGCGCATCGTCTCTCATGTCGATTTCGCGGCGCGGCCCGGCGAAGTAACAGCCCTCGTCGGGCCAAACGGATCCGGCAAGACGACTTTGCTCAAGGCGCTGACGCGCGAGCTCGCCTATACCGGCACCGTCACCCTCAACGGCCGCGATCTGTCGGTCATGAAGCCGGTCGAGGCAGCCACGCTGCGCGCGGTGCTGCCGCAGGCCACGACGCTGTCCTTCCCGTTCACCGTGCGCGAGATCGTTCGCCTCGGCCTGATCGGCGGTCGATCCGGCGTGCTGCCCGGCGAGGATGCGCGTTTGCCCGAGCGGGCGCTGGCGCGGGTGGATCTCGACGGCTTTGTCGGCCGCTTCTACCAGGAGCTTTCCGGGGGCGAGCAGCAGCGCGTGCAGCTTGCCCGCGTGCTCTGCCAGGTGTGGGCGCCGGTGCTCGAAGGGCGGCCGCGCTATCTGTTCCTCGACGAGCCGGTCTCCAGCCTCGACATCAAGCACCAGCTCATCATCATGGACACCGCGCGCGATTTTGCCCGGCGCGGCGGCGGCGTGGTAGCGATCCTGCACGACCTCAATCTGACGGCCATGTATGCCAACCGAATTTTTGTGCTGCATGGCGGCCAGCTGGCGGCCGCGGGGTCGCCGGCGGACGTACTCAATGACGAGCTGATCGAGAGTGTGTTCGACTGCAGGCTGAAGGTCGGCGCGCTGCCTGCCGCCAACATGCCGTTCGTGTTGCCGCAATCGGCGGCGTAGGCTTGGCGGCGAGAGGGGCGCCATCGCTCATGACTTCGTCATTCTAGGGCGGAGCAAGGAGCGCAGCGACGCGCGCAGACCCTAGAATCCATTCCGTGACCTTCGTGCGCCGCGACGATGCAGAAATAGCGACCCTAAAGAGCCAGTGCCTCTTCTGGATCGCTGTATTCTTTGTTCGATGTAACGGAATGGATCCTCGGGTCGCCGCGTCCGCTTCGCTCCCGCTCTGCCCGTGGATGACGAAGTTGACGAGCCTTCCTCGAGAACCAGGCCGCAAGCGCCCGATCACGCCGCGGGCGCGCGCTGCTCCAGAAGGTCAATGCCGAGCAGGCTGCGCACATTCGGGCGCGCGGCGACGAGATCGGCGATCGTGTAGCGGGAAAGCACGGCGAAGAAGGCGTTGAGCGCCTCGCGCAGCGCCGAATTCAGGGCGCAGCTGTCGACCAGCGGGCATTCGGCTGCGTCGTTCTCGAAGCATTCGGCCATGGCGAAACTCTCTTCGGTGATGCGCACGACATCGAACAGGTTGATCTGTTCCGCCGCGCGGCCGAGCCGCACCCCGCCGTTGCGGCCGCGCACGGTCTCGACCAGGCCGGCCTCGACCAGCGGCTGCAGGATCTTGAAGAGGAACAGCTCGGACACCGAATAGGCGGCGGCGATCTCGGGGATGCGGCTCAGCCTTTCGGTGTTAGCGGCGCAGTACATCAGAATGCGCATCGCATAATTGGTCTGGCGCGTGAGCCGCATGATATCCTCGCGAAATATTAGCTTGAAGCCGAATATGGCCCATAGTTTGGAACAATTCCAGACTGGACCGGCACATAGCTGAATAATCGTGTCAACTTTTTGTGCATGCCGGCGCAGATTGGTGCTCCCGCGCTTCGAACGAGCGTTTTGCCGGCGCAGCCACTAGATAGAAGCGGGTGCAAACAGGAAACGGCCTCTCCATGCCACAGTCAGCTTCGGCCCTCGCGCCGGTTCGATTCGACGCCGATGCCAAGGCTAAGCTCTCGGCGTTGCGGCGGACCAAGTTCGTCGCCGCCGCGGCGCTCGCGCTGTGCATCCTCGTCTTTGCGCTCGCCAAATCCTTCGAGGGCGGCCATCCGTGGCTCGGCTTCGTCGCGGCCTTCGCCGAGGCGGCGACCATCGGCGGCCTCGCCGACTGGTATGCCGTGGTGGCGCTGTTCCGGCGGCCGCTCGGGCTGCCGATCCCGCACACGGCCATCATTCCGGAGAACCAGCACCGCATCGCCGACAATCTCGGCCGCTTTATCGAGGCCAATTTCCTGGCGCCGGAGCCGGTGCGCGAGAAGCTTGCCGAGGTCGATTTCGCCGCTTTGGTCGCCGACTGGCTGGCCGACGCCGAACGCGCCTCCGATCTGTCGCGGTTCGTCGTACGCCTGGTGCCACAGACATTGACGGCGGTGGAACAATCAGGTCTCCGTGACTTCGTCACCAGCCGCATGCTGGAGCAGATCGAGAAGGTGCCCCTGGCGCCGCTCGCGGCCGATCTTTTGTCAGCGCTGACCGACGATCGCCGCCACCAGAAGCTTTTCGACGAGTTTATCCGGGTCGTCGGGCGTTTCCTCAACGACGAGCAGGCCCTGGCGACGATGCGTGAAAAGATCCGCGAGGAACTGCCGTCGCTGTTCAACCTGTTTCGCGCCGACGCCTATCTTCTGAAGAAGATCGTCGCTTCGGCAGGCTCGCTGCTCGACGAGGTGCGGGCCGATCCCAACCATCCGATGCGTGCCGAATTCGACGGTTTCGTGCTTGGCTTCATCGAGCGGCTCAGGACCTCGAAACAATATGCAAGGCGCGCCGAGAAGCTGAAGCGCGATTTCCTCGGCCGTCCGGAAGTGCGGGCGCTGGCCGGCGATGCGTGGACGAGCCTGCGCCTGTTCATCGAGCAGGACGTCAATGCGCCGAATTCGACGATCCGCGAGCACCTCGCCAACATGTTCGTCGAGGTCGGCAGGCATCTGGCCGACGACGCCCAGATCAGGGCCGACATGAACCAGGGTTTTGTCGTGGCGCTGGCTTCGTTCGTGGAAAGCCAGAAGAGCGGGGTGTCGACATTCATCGCCGACCAGGTCAAGCGCTGGGACCTGGCGCAGCTGACGCGGCTGATCGAGACCAATATCGGCAGGGACCTGCAATATATCCGCTTCAACGGCATGATCGTCGGCGGGCTTGCCGGGCTGGCGCTCCATACGGCGGAGCGGCTGTTCCTCGTCAATTGACGCTGGCCCAAGGAGCACTATTCTCCTTCAAGGGCGCCGCATGGCGGCCGGCAGGGAGGCAGGGCATGGCAAGACAACCGGAACCGGACTCGTTCCTCGACATGTTCAGCAGGTTCGGCCGCGACCTCAAGCTGCCGAATGTCGACGTCCAGGCGATCCTCGACCATCACCGCAAAAACCTCGAAGCCCTGGAAAAATCGGCGAGGGCAAGTGCGGCCGGCGCATCCTCGGTGCTGGCGAGGCAGCATGAGATGGTCCAGAATGCCATGCATGAGATCACGCGGATGGCGCAGAACTATCAGACGCCCGGCAATCCGCAGGACCTGATGAGCAAGCAGGCGGAGTTTGCCCGCAGGTCGTTCGAGACGACGCTGAAGAATGCCAGCGAAGTGGCCGACCTTGTGCGCAAATCCAGCACCGAATCGGTCGAGATCCTGCGCGACCGGATCCGGGATGCGATGGCGGAAATCCGCGCCGGCTACGAAAAGAAATAGGCTACCTGGCGATTTCGGACCCCATCACTGACCGACATGCGATGCAACCGGCGCAGGTGTCCGAGCGTTCTCGGCCTGCCCCAAAGCATCAACTCTACCGGCGAAAATCGCGGGGCGGCGAATTGACAGAGGCCGCCGCTTCATGGTCGGGAGACAGGCAAGAGTGATGGGAAAGCCGGAATGACGGAAACACGGCCGAGAACGCCGCCGACCTTCGAGCAGTTGCGCACGATGTCCGGGCAGGAGCTCGGCGTGTCCGACTGGACGACGGTCGACCAGCAGCGCATCGACCAGTTCGCCGAATGCACGGGCGACCACCAGTGGATCCATGTCGATCCGGAAAGGGCGAAACGGCAGAGCCCGTTCCGCACCACGATCGCGCATGGCTACCTGACCTTGTCGATCATCGGCGCGCTGGCGCTGGAGATGGGCATCGTGCCGGAAAACACCCAGGCCGCCTTCAACTACGGCTTCGACAAGGTGCGCTTCCTGGCGCCGGTCAAGGCCGGCGCGCGGATCAGGCTGCGCACCACGCTGCTTTCCATGGAGGACCGCGGTCCCGGCCAGTATCTGATGAAGGCGGCCAACACCGTCGAGATCGAAGGCGAGCAGAAGCCGGCGCTGACCGCCGAAACGCTGGTGATGATGTATGAGCGCCGCAAGCGGGCAGGGGCGTAAGGCCTGCCGAGACTGGACTACGCGGCCTTGCGACGAGACACGGCTATCGCCTTTTCGAGCACCTGGAAAATGCGTTCGTCGGCACACTGGGCCACGTTGAAGCGCATGAAGCGGGCGGCGGTGTGCGAGAGGCTGAAGGCGTTGCCGGGCGCCAGCACGAGATTATCCGAAAGCGCATGGCGTGCGACGTCGGCGGCCTCGATGCCGTCGGGCAGGCGGCACCAGAGAAACATGCCTGCAGGCTGGTCGATCCAAGGCACGATACCCATCGCCTTCAGCCTGCCGGCTGTCTCGGCCATGGCGCGCGACAGGCGCGTGCGCAACTGCTCGATATGCTTGCGATAGCTTCCGTCCTTCAACAGGGTCAGCACCAGTTCGGCCGTCAGCCGGGTGCCGCCGAATGTCGTAGCGATCTTGAGATCGGTCAAGCCCTCCATCCAGTCGGGTGGCGCGGCGATGAACCCGCAGCGCACCGAGGCCGACAGCGTCTTGGAGAAGGAGCCGATCTGCACCACGCGCTGCAGCCCGTCGAAGGCCGCGAGCCTTGGGGCGTGGCTGTGCTCGAAGTCGGCGAAGATATCGTCCTCGACGATGGTGAGATCCGCCTGGTAGGCGAGCTTCAAAAGCCGATGCGCGGTGACCGGCGACAGGATCGCGCCGGTCGGGTTGTGGATGCCAGAATTGGTGATGTAGAGGCGCGGCCGGTGCTCGGCGATCGCCTCGGCGAATAGCTCGATGTCCGGCCCCGAAGGCGTGTAAGGCACGCCGACAACCTTGGCCTGATGCGCGCGCAGCAGCGCATGGAAGTTGAAGTAGCAGGGGTCGTCGACCAGGACCGCATCGCCGGGCTCGATCAGGAAGCGGCACAAAAGATCGATCGCCTGGGTGCCGCAGTCGGTCAGCATAATCTGGTCCGGCGAGACCTCGATGCCATGCTCGGCCATGCGCCTTGCCAGCAATTGGCGCAGCGGCGGCAGACCGAGCGGCGTGCCATAGTCCGCAAGCGTCACGTCGTCCGCGCGGGCTGCGCTGCGCAGCGCCCGGCGCAAGGCGGCCTGCGGCATCCAGGACGCCGGCAGCCAGCCGCAGCCGGGTTTCAGCATCTCCTCGCCGGCTTCGAGCGATTGCCGCGACACCCAGAGCGGGTCGACGGCTCGGTCCAGCCGTGGGCCGATCTCGGCGAGCGACAATGGTGCGAGCTGGCCGGCGGCGTAGAAGCCGGAGCCAGGCCGCGAACGGATCGTGCCTTCCGCCGCAAGGCGCTCATAGGCTTCGACCACGGTCGATTTTGAAACCTGCATGGATCTGGCCATGGCCCGTATCGACGGCAGGCGGGCTCCGGGCGTCAGCGTGCGCGCCGCGATCCGCTGGCGGATTGCCGTCATGACGGTTTCGACGAGGGTGGCGCCACTGGCATTTGGGCCTGATGCGTCCATCTGTACTTCTCAGTAGACCATTACAGTTTTGTAGAATTGTACTCCATTGTATCTGGCAACACCATGGCCCGCGCCGGTACGGAAGCGCAAACGGAGCGGATCATGGAAAAGAGTTTCGACGGCTGGCTCAGCGGCTTCATTGGGGTGCTGATCTTCAGCGGGTCGCTGCCGGCGACGCGGGTGGCGGTGATGGATTTCGACCCGACCTTCCTGACGGCGGCCCGGGCGGCGATTGCAGGTCTGCTCGGGATTGCGATGCTGCTGCTGTTTCGCGAGAAGCGTCCGGAGCGCAGCGACTTGATCTCGCTCGTCGTCGTGGCGCTGGGTGTCGTGGTCGGCTTCCCGTTGCTGACGGCGCTGGCGCTGAAACATGTCACCTCGGCGCATTCCATCATCTTCGTCGGCCTGCTGCCGCTGGCGACTGCGATCTTCGGCGTGCTGCGCGGCGGCGACCGTCCGCGCCCGGCTTTCTGGCTGTTCTCGTGCCTGGGAAGCGCTTTAGTGGCGGGCTTCGCTCTGGCGCAAGGCGTGACCGCGTCGCCGGTCGGCGACGGCCTGATGCTCGGCGCCATCATCGTCTGCGGTCTGGGCTATGCGGAAGGCGCCAAGCTGTCGCGCAAGCTCGGCGGCTGGCAGGTGATCTGCTGGGCCTTGGCGCTGTCGCTGCCGGTGACGCTGGCGTTGAGCTTCGCGACACTGCCGCCATCCTTCGCCGCCATCGGTTCGGCCGCCTGGATCGGTCTCGGCTATGTCTCGCTGTTCAGCATGCTGATCGGTTTCGTGTTCTGGTATCGCGGCCTGGCACAAGGCGGCATCGCCGCCGTCGGGCAGCTGCAGCTGCTGCAGCCCTTCTTCGGCCTGGCGCTGGCGGCGAGTCTGTTGCATGAGCAAGTCAGCCCGCTGATGGTGGTCGTGACGCTCGGCGTGGTGGCCTGCGTGTTCGGGGCGAAGAAGTTCGCGCGGTAAAGCGCCTACGGATTTGTTTTGACGCTATTCCGGACGGAAAACCGTTTCACACTTTTCCTGGAATTGCTCAGAACTTCGTCACCACCCCGATGCCGATGCCCTCGAAGCCGCCCATCGCCATCAGCGCGGCGGGCGCTTTCTCGAGGCTGATCTTCTTGCCGACCAGCAATTCGGGCTTCAGCTTGCCGGTGCGGATCATCTCCATCATCGCGTTGTAGCGGTAGGCCTGCATGCCGTGGCTGCCGAGGATTTCGAGCTCGAAGGCGATCACCTTGTCCATCGGCACCTGCGGCCGGGCATGCTCGCCCAGCATCAAGCCGACCTGAACATGACGGCCGCGGCGGCGCAGATTGGCGATCGAGTTGAACGAGGTGGTCGGGTGGCCGAGCGCGTCCATCGACATATGCGCGCCGCCATTGGTGATCTGCTTGACGGCCTTGACGACGTTCGGCGTCGTCGAGGCATTGATGGTCGCGACCGCGCCGATCTTTTTAGCGAATTCCAGCTTCTCGTCGGTGAGGTCGATGGCGATCACATTGGCGCCCATGGCGCTGGCGATCATGATCGCCGAGAGGCCGACGCCGCCGCAGCCATGCACCGCCACCCATTCGCCCGGCGTCACCCGGCCCTGGTCGACGATGGCGCGGAACGAAGTGACGAAGCGGCAGCCCAGGCTGGCTGCGGTGGCGAATTCCATCTCCTCCGGCAGGCGCACGAGGTTGGTGTCGGCATGCTCGATGCCGACATATTCGGCGAATGAGCCCCAGCCGGTGAAGCCCGGCTGTGTCTGATGCTCGCAGACCTGATGGTTGCCCGAAGTGCATTCGAAGCAGCGGCCGCAGCCGACGGCGAAGGGGACCGTGACGCGATCGCCGGCCTTCCAGCGGCCGACCTGCTTGCCGGCGGCGACGACGACGCCAGCCAGTTCATGTCCGGGGACGTGCGGCAGCGTGATGCCGTCATCATGGCCCATCCAGCCGTGCCAGTCGCTGCGGCACAGGCCGGTAGCCTCGACCTTGATGACCACGCCGTCTGGGGCGGGCTTCGGATCGGGCACGGTCTGCATCGTCGGCGCCTCGCCGAATTTCTCGAACACGACGGCTTTCATCGGCAAACTCCCACGTTTTGAGATGACGATAGCCGATTCCGCGAGCGGTCGACCGGAAATCGATTCTGCCAGTGATGGCGCTTGCATTTTGGACGCTGACGCCAAGGTAGGGCGCTAAGCCGGGCTACTCGGCATCGATCTGGTTCTGCGGCGCGGCCTTCTGGAACGCCGGCAGCGCCATGCAGGCGGCGTTGATGCGCGCAATCACCGGATAGGGCGCCATGTCGACGCCGAAGCGGGCATTGTTGGCGACCTGCGCGGCAAGGCAGATGTCGGCAAGGCCAGGCGCATCGCCGTGGCAGAAGGTGCCGGTCTCAGGCGAGGAGGCGAGAATCTTTTCAAGCGGCTGGAAGCCTTCGTTCACCCAGTGCCGGAACCAGTTGACGACGTCCTCGTCGCCGGCGCCGAACAAACTGCGCAGCGAGGTCAGCACGCGCAGATTGTTCACGGGATGAATGTCGCAGGCGATCATCTGCGCCAGCATCCGCACTCGTGCCCGACCCAGCGCATCCTTCGGCAGCAGCGGCGGCTCCGGCTGGATCTCGTCGAGATATTCGATGATCGCCAGCGATTGCGTCAAAAGCCTGCCGCCGTGCAGCACCAGCGCCGGCACCAGCCCTTGCGGATTGACGGCGAGATAGGCTGGCTCGAGATGCTCGCCATGGCGCAGATGATGCGGCACATAGGTATACTCCAGCCCCTTCATCGCCAGCGCGATCCGCACCCGGTAGGAGGTGGAGGAGCGGTAGTAATTGTGGAGGACGAGGTCGCTCATCGCCTCGGCTGCCCGATGGTGACCTCGATCTCGCCGATGCCGTCGACGCCGCCGGTGATCCTGTCGCCGGCCTGGACCGCGCCGACGCCCGCCGGAGTGCCGGTGAAGATCAGGTCGCCCGGCTTGAGCTCGACCGCCTCGCTGCAGATCGAGACGATGTCGGCGATCGGCCAGATCAGCTCGGCAAGGTCGCCGTCCTGCTTCACCGCGCCGTTGACGGCGAGCCAGATGCGGCCTTTCTGCGGATGTCCCGATTTCGCGGCCGCAACCAGCGGACCGCAAGGCGCGGAGTGGTCGAAGGCCTTCGACCAGTCCCAGGGACGCGCCGCCTTCTTCGCCTGATCCTGCAGGTCGCGGCGGGTCAGGTCGACGCCGACGCCGTAGCCCCAGACGTGGGCGAGTGCATCGGTGCGCGGAATATGGACGCCGGCCTTGCCGATAGCGACGACAAGCTCGATCTCGTGGTGCAGGTTCGAGGTCAGCGGCGGGTAGGGGATCTCGGCGCCGCTGTCGACCACCGCGTCGGCCGGCTTGGTGAAGAAGAAGGGCGGGTCGCGCTCGTCATTGCCGAGCTCGCGCGCATGCGCAGCGTAATTGCGGCCGACGCAGAAGATGCGGCGCACGGCAAACCGCTCCGCCGAGCCTGCGACGGCAACCGAGGCGATCGCCGGCGGCGGAAGGACGAATTCTGGCATGGTTCTTCTCTGTGTTGGCGTGAATCGTGCCCACCTTCCGCCGATTTTGCCGGGCGGGCAAGACTGGGGGCGTCCCGGCACATCGGCCTGTCGTCAGCGACAATGCGCCGTATCATTTGGCGTATACTATTTGCCAATAATCTGGCCATGGTCACAGGACTATCCTGTACCGGCCGAAATCGAACCGATGCCTGAACCCGTGCAATGACCACCGTCAGCGACCGCGCCCGCTTTCTGATCATCGACGACCACCCGCTGTTCCGCGAGGCGCTGCACAGTGCCGTGCAGATGGCCTATCCGGACGTCGACACGGTCGAGGCGCGTTCGATCGCGGAAGCGATCGAGCTCCTCGCCGATGCCAAGCCGTTCGACCTCGCGCTGCTCGATCTCAGCATGCCCGACGTGCATGGCTTCGAGGGCCTGCTGCAGCTCAGGACCCGCTATCCGCGGCTGCCGGTGGTGATCGTGTCGGGCTATGAGGAGCCGAAAATCATCTCCGAGGCGCTGTCCTATGGCGCGGCCGGCTTCATCCCGAAATCGGCCCGGAAGAGCGATCTCGCCGCTGCCATCCGCTCGGTGATGGATGGCGCTGTCTACGTGCCGGAAAATTATGAGAGCCAGCCGCCGGAGCCCGACAGCACCGACCGCGCCGACATGGTGCAGCGTCTGGCCAAGCTGACGCCGCAGCAGCTGAGGGTCCTGCAGATGCTGCGCCAGGGCATGCTCAACAAGCAGATCGCCTACGAGCTGCAGGTGGGCGAAACCACGGTGAAGGCGCATGTCTCGGAGATTTTGCGCAAGCTCAACGTCTACAGCCGCACGCAAGCGGTGATCGAGGTGTCGAAGCTCGACAATGCGGAACTGTTTCGGGATCAGGCGGGATTTTGAGGCGGTATTTCTAAGCCAGCAAATGCGCCAGCAGCGCGCGTAGTTGCGCCGGCTTCAGCGGCTTGCGCATCAGCTCTATGCCGGCGGCGCGGGCGGCTTTGGCGACGGGTTCGGAGCCGTCGGCGGTGACGATCAGCGCCGGCACGGTCCGGCCGAGATAGTCGCGCACTTCGGCTATCGTTGACGTGCCGAGGTCGCCGCCGTCGAGATGCTGGTCGGCGATGATGATGTCGGGCACCCAAGCGGTGTCGCCGAGCAGGTCGAGCGCATCGTCGGTCGAGGTCGCGGCGCGCACCAGGCATTGCCAGCGCTCGAGCAGCGAGGTCATTGCCGAGAGCACGTCGGCGTCGTTCTCGACCAGGAGCACCTTGGTGCCGAACAGGCCGTAGCCGCGCGGCCGCTCCATGTCGGCGGCGGCCATCGCCGGTTCGGCCGCGGCCATGCCGACCGGCACGTCGATATGGAAGATGGTGCCGCGCCCGACCTTGGAGGAAAAGGTCACCGGGTGGCCGAGGGCGGCCGCCATGCGGCGCACTATCGCGAGGCCGAGCCCGAGCCCGCCGGCGAGCCCGGCGTCGGCAAGTGTGGACGTGCCGCGGTGGAATTCCTCGAACACCGCCTCGCGCTGGTCCTCGGGGATGCCGCAGCCAGTGTCGGCGACGTCGATGCGGATGGTGTCGCCGCGATGTCTTGTGCCGACCAGCACACCGCCGGAGCGGGTGTAGCGCAGCGCGTTGGAGAGGATGTTCTGCAGGATACGCCTGAGCAGCGTGCGGTCGGAACGCACCGCGACATTGACGGGCCGGAATTTAAGCGACAGGCCTTTCTTTTCCGCCCCGGGAAGAAAGTCCGAGCGCAGCGAGGAGAACAGCGCTTCCAGGCTGACGTCGCCGATCTCGGGCTGCACCACGCCGGCGTCGAGCTTGGAGATGTCGAGCAGCGTGCGCAGCAGGTCTTCCATCGTCTCCAGCGAGCGCTCGACCTGGCGCACCAGCTTCCTGCCTTCATCGCTGGCCTGGACCTCTGCCAGCGCCGAGACCGACAGATGCGCGGCATTCAGCGGCTGCAGCACATCGTGGCTGGCTGCGGCCAGGAACCTGGTCTTGGAGAGGTTCGCCAGCTCGGCGCTCTCCTTCGCCGCGCTGAGGTCTATGTTCGACTGCTCGAGCCGGCGCAGCGTCGCGTGCAGTTCCTCGGTGCGGTTGCGCACCCGGTTTTCCAGCGAGATCGCGGTCTGGAACAGCGAGAAGGCGTTGCCCTGCTGGTCCATCGAGCGCTCGACGCGGCTGACCAGCGCGGCGTTGATCTTCTTCAGCTTTTCGAGGTCGTCGATGTCGCGAAGCGGCATCGGCGCTCACTCGGCCGCCTGGCGCTCGCCGAAGGCGATGCCGGTAAAGGTCTGGTTGAGGTGCATCGAGCGATACTGCTCGCCATAGGTGCCGAAGCCGATCACCTTATTGGTCCGATAGAGCTCGGAGATATCGCGAAAAACCTGGCGGTTGCGCGCGTCGAGCCGGCGCAGCACGCAGTCGAAACCGAGGATCATGTCGATGCCGCCAAGCCGATGCTCGACGTCCTGGAGAGCGGTGCGCGTCGCTTCGACCATGTTCTTGGGCTGAGCTATGGAAAGCACCACGCCGTCGTCGATGGCGCAGAAAAAGGACAGCGAGCCGTCTGGATGCATGCGCTGGATCGAGCGGCAATAATATTCGCCGCCGACCTTCACCACCACGGGGTGCGAGGCAAAACTCAGCGGCGTCAGCGTCTGCGGGACGATGCCGACGGAGGCGGCATATTCTTCCGCTGCGTTGGTGGCATTGAACTCGCGCACGACACGATGGTCCGGGTCGGACGCCGTCACCACCAGCTTCTCGTCGGTCGGAATGAAATTATCGGTCTTGAAGACGTGGAAAGGGATCTCGGTCGCGACCAGCACGACGATGGCGCTGTCGGACGCGACCGTGCCGTTGGCGATCAGCCTGGTCGTCTCGAATTTCAGGTCGTCGCCGGCCGAGCCGCCAATCAGCGGAATGTCGTCCAGTCCCCAGTGGATGGCCGAGGTCACCGCTTCCTCCGCATAGGACAGTCCGTCGATGAAGCAGAGCGCGAATATGTTCTTGGCCCGGTCCTGGCCGGCGCGTCCGCGCAGCAGGCGCCGCAGCGAGGCGACCTCGCCGGTGATCCGGTCCATGCCCGACGAGGAGAGGTTCTCGACCATGGTGGCGACGGTCGAAAACGATGCCGACGGCAGAAGCAGGGCAAGGACATGTCCTTCCTCCAGCCCCTGCGGCGTGATCTCGCCGGCGGTCGAGCAGCCGGCATAGGCAAGCGACGGCGCGTGTGCCTTCAACGCCTGCGCGAGCGCTGCCGCGTCGACCAGGCTCTGGGAGAAGAACAAAAGCGCGAAGCCGGCGTCGACGATTGCGGCTTCGGCCGCGATGGCCCGAGCAAAAACATTCGGGTCGGGCTCATCCGTGGTGAGCGCCGAAAGGCCCGATGCGTAGCGTGTGCTAGAACTGGCCAGCCGCCTTCTCCGCAATTTCCTCCAACGCTGATTATGCGTGTCTTTTCTTATGCGTGTCAGGCACGCTTCGCGTCGAGGGCATCTTTGCCCTCAATCCCTGATTTGGCAATGGGCCGGGCGGCATGCTCAACAGCTTGTCGGCCATGACCGAAAGTACAAGGGGCGCAGCGCTGGCAGCACTGTTTTGCCCGTTGTACGGTACGCAAATAGCGCGCTGCCGAAGCACAGGCACGGCATCGGCAGGGCGAGGACCAAGGTTAATACCCAGGGAGGCTGCATGTCGGACGTGTCGTTGACTGTGAATGGGAAACGGGTCAGCGGTAGTACCGAAGACCGAACGTTGCTGGTGCATTTCCTGCGAGAACATCTCGGCCTCACCGGAACGCATGTCGGCTGCGATACCTCGCAATGCGGCGCCTGCGTCGTGCATGTCGACGGCCGGGCGGTGAAGTCCTGCACCATGCTCGCCGTTCAGGCTTCGGGCTCGAGCATCGTCACCATCGAAGGGCTGGCCGACGGTGCCGAGCTGCATCCGGTTCAGGCCGCGTTCAAGGAGCATCACGGGCTGCAATGCGGCTTCTGCACGCCGGGCATGATCATGGCCGCGACCGATATGATCGCGCGCCACCCGCAAGGCCTCGACGAAGCGATCGTGCGCGCCGAGCTCGACGGCAATATCTGCCGCTGCACGGGCTACCACAACATCGTGAAGGCGATCCTCGCCGCATCGGCGGCGATGTCGAAGGGCGCCAAGGGCAAGGCGAAGCAGGCAGCGTGAGATGAGTGAGTAGTGAGTGGCGAATAGTGAGTAGCGAATGGTCGGCGTCTCTGTGACCGACCCGTACTCCAATCTTTTCCTACTCACTATTCGCTACTCACTACTCCCCTAAATTCCGGAGGAATTTCCGCAATGGGTATCGAAGGCGTCGGCGCCCGCGTGGCGCGCAAGGAAGACAAGAGGTTCATCACCGGCGGCGGCCGCTATGTCGACGACATGGTGGTCCCCGGGATGAAGCATGCGGTATTCGTGCGCAGCCCGCACGCGCATGCGCAGATCAAGAAAATCGACGTTAAGAAGGCGCAGGCCATGCCGGGCGTCGTCGGCGTCCTGACGGGCAAGGAGCTCAAGGCCGACGGCATCGGCAATCTGATCTGCGGCTGGATGATCCATTCCAAGGACGGAACGCCGATGAAGATGGGCGCGTGGTCGCCGCTCGCTGTCGACAAGGTGCGCTATGTCGGCGACGCCGTGGTGGTCGTCGTCGCCGAAACCAAGGGCCAGGCGCGCGATGCGGCCGAAGCGGTCGAGATCACCTATAAGGAACTGAAGGCCGTGGTCGATGCCACGAAGGCGATCCAACCCGGCGCGCCGCAGATCCATGCCGAGGCCGAGAACAATCTGATCTTCGACTGGGAGCTCGGCGACGCTAAGGCGACCGACGCGGCGATCAAGTCCGCGGCCCATGTCACGCGCATGAAGATCGTCAACAACCGGCTGGTGCCGAATGCGATGGAGCCGCGCGCGGCGCTCGGGCACTACGACAAAGCGGAAGACCACTATACCTGCTGGACGACGTCGCAAAACCCGCATGTCGCGCGACTGGTGATGAGCGCCTTCTACAATGTCGCGCCGGAAAACAAGCTGCGCGTGATCGCGCCCGATGTCGGCGGCGGCTTCGGCTCCAAGATCTACATCTATCCGGAAGAGATCGTCTGCCTGTGGGCATCGAAGAAGACCGGCGTTCCCGTGAAATGGGTGGCCGACCGCACCGAGAGCTTCCTGTCGGACGCGCATGGCCGCGACCATGTCTCGACGGTAGAAATGGCCTTCGACAAGGACAACCGCATCACCGCCCTCAAGGTCGATACGATAGCCAATCTCGGCGCCTATATGTCGCTGTTCTCGTCCTGCGTGCCGACCTATCTCTACGCGACGCTGCTGTCGGGCCAGTACAACATCCCGGCGATCCACGCCAATGTGCGCGCCGTCTACACCAACACGGCGCCCGTCGATGCCTATCGCGGGGCAGGGCGGCCGGAGGCCACCTATGTGCTCGAGCGCACGATGGAGACCGCGGCGCGCGAGCTCGGCGTGTCGCCGGCGGAACTCCGACGCCGCAACTTCATCACGTCCTTCCCGCACCAGACGCCGGTGATCATGAACTATGACGCCGGCGATTATAACGCTTCGCTCGATGCGGCGATGAAAGCCGCCGACTATGCCGGCTTCACCAAGCGCCGCGCCGACGCCGCCAACCGGGGCAAGCTGCGCGGCATCGGCATGAGCTGCTATATCGAGGCCTGCGGCCTGGCGCCGTCATCGGCGGTCGGCTCGCTCGGCGCCGGCGTCGGCCTCTGGGAATCGGCGGAGGTGCGCGTCAATGCCGCCGGCACGATCGAGGTGCTCACCGGCTCGCACAGCCATGGCCAGGGCCATGAGACGACATTCGCGCAACTGGTCACCCAGCGCTTCGGCGTGCCGATCGACTCCGTCTCGATCGTGCATGGCGACACGGACAAGGTGCAGATGGGCATGGGCACCTACGGCTCGCGTTCCGGCGCCGTCGGCATGTCGGCCATCGTCAAGGCGCTCGACAAGGTCGAGGCCAAGGCCAAGAAGATCGCCGCGCATCTGCTGGAGGCGGACGAGGGCGACATCGTCATCGAGAATGGCGAGGTCAAGGTCGCGGGCACCGACAAGAGCCTGCCCTGGTTCCAGGTGGCGCTTGCCTCCTACACCGCCCACAATTTGCCGGCGGGCATGGAGCCCGGGCTAAAGGAGACGGCCTTCTACGATCCGTCCAACTTCACCTTCCCGGCCGGCTGCTACATCTGCGAGGTCGAGATCGATCCGGAAACCGGTATGACGGAGATCATCCAGTTCGTCGCGGCCGACGATTTCGGCAACATCATCAATCCGATGATCGTCGAAGGGCAGGTGCATGGCGGCATCGCTCAGGGCGTCGGCCAGGCGTTGCTGGAAGGCGCGCATTACGACGCCAGCGGCCAACTCCTGACGGCAAGCTACATGGACTACACCATGCCGCGCGCGGCCGACCTGCCGTCCTTCAAGGTCTCGACGTCGAACACGCCATGCCCGGGCAATCCGCTCGGCGTCAAAGGCTGCGGCGAGGCCGGCGCCATCGGTTCGCCGCCGGCGGTCATCAACGCCATCACGGATGCGCTCGGCGTCGTCGACATCGCCATGCCGGCGTCGCCCGCCACGGTTTGGTCGGCCATTCGGGCGAAGCATTGAAAAGCGAATAGCGAATAGGGAGTAGCGAACAGGGAAGAGGAGAGCGATGCGGCGAATAAGTAATCCTACTCGCTATTCGCTACTCCCTATTCGCTTTTTCCCCGAAGGGAGAAAAGAGACATGTATTCCGTCAACTACCATCGCGCTTCCTCCGTCGCCGACGCCGCAAGGCTGCTGAAGAACGGCGACGCCAAGCTGCTCTCCGGCGGCATGACGCTGATCCCGGCGATGAAGACGCGGCTCGCGGCACCGTCGGACCTCGTCGACGTCTCGCGGCTGAAGGACCTGCAGGGCATCAAGGTGTCCGGCAAGGCCGTGACCATAGGTGCCGCGACGACGCATTACGACGTCTCCACCGACGAGAAGCTGAGGAAGGCCTGCCCGGCGCTTGCACATATGGCATCGCTGATCGGCGACCCGGCGGTGCGTTACAAGGGCACGATCGGCGGCTCGATCGCCAACAACGATCCGGCGGCCGACTATCCGGCGGCATTGCTGGCGCTGGGCGCGACGATCGTCACCAACAAGCGCGAGATCGCGGCGGACAAGTTCTTCAAGGGCCTGTTCGAGACAGCGCTGAAGGACGGCGAGATCGTCACGGCGGTGAGCTTTACCGCTCCCGCCAAGGCGGCCTACCAGAAATTCCGCAACCCGGCTTCGCGCTACGCCATCGTCGGCGTGTTCGTGACCAAGGGCAAGGACGGGGTGAGGGCGGCAGTGACAGGCGCCGGCGAGGACGGCGTCTTCCGCTCCAAGGAAATCGAGGCAGCGCTGGCGAAGAATTTCGATGTCGCGGCGCTCGGCAACCTCAAAGTGTCGGCAAAGGGGCTGATGAGCGATATCCATGCTTCCGCCGATTACCGCGCCAATTTGATCGCGGTGATGGCCAAGCGCGCCGTGGCCGCAGCCAACGCCTGAACGGCGACGCCATGCATGAAAGAAGGGGCCTCGCGGCCCCTTTTTCTTTCGCTGCGGCAACGGTTTAGGCGCAAACGCCTGTCGAATTGCGGCTTCGCACTTGCACAAAGTTATCCCGCACTGCAAAATAAATCCGGCGGGAATACCAGATGGTCCAGGCTGCGGGCAATGTTTCGCATGCGGACCTCGAGTCGCGAAGGCACGGTATGACCGACATCTCCGCAGCGTCCGTTGTCCTGCCGCGGGCCGCGACCGACAGGGAAGCCAGAGCAAGACTGGCCTATCTCGACGGTTGGCGAGGCTTGTCGATCGCCATGGTGCTGGTCGGCCATTTCTTTCCGGTCCCAGGGCTCAATCTCGGCGTGCTCGGCGTCGAGTTCTTCTTCGTGCTGAGTGGCCGGCTGATGGGCGAAATCCTGTTCATCGAGCGCTTTCCGCTGAAGAAATTCTTCAAGCGCCGCTTCTCGCGCATCTATCCAGCGCTGCTAATGTTCGTGATTGCCGCCATGATCGGCCTGACCGGAACCTTCATCGCCTTCAAGTGGAAAGCGGCGCTGACGGCGCTGACCTTCACCTATAATTACGCCGGCGTCCTGATCACCCGCGCCGGCGCGCTCGACCACATCTGGTCGCTCTGCGTCGAGGAGCATTCCTATATCCTGCTGGCGCTGATCAGCGTGGTGGTTACCGGTCGGGCGAATGTCGTGCGGCTGCTGGTGGTGCTGGCGCTGCTGGCAATGACCAACGGCGCTATTTCGTACGGCATTCTCGGCATGGGCTATGAGACCAGTTACTGGCGGAGCGACGTGCATATCGCCTCGATCCTGCTGTCGGCGGCGATCTGCCTGCTCAAGGCCGACGGGCGCCTGCCGGCTTTCCTGCAAAACCAACATGTGGCGCTTGCGGCGGCGGTTGGCGGCGTGTTGCTGTTCCTCGATCCGGTGCCGACCACGATCCATTATCTTGTCGGCGTGCCGCTGCTGGCGCTCGCCGTCAACACGCTCGACTTCGCGGGCGGCTACCTGACGGGGCCGTTGTCGTCGCGGCCGATGGTGATGCTGGGGCTCTGGTCCTATTCGCTTTATCTCTGGCAGCAGCCTTTCTACAAATTCGTCGATGAGCGCGGCAGCGCGACAATCCCGATGCTGGCGGCCGTGTTCGCCTGCGCGCTCGCGAGCTACTACATGGTCGAGAAACCCGCCCGCGGCTGGCTCAACCGAAACTGGTGATCAAGCAGGTTTCGTCGCTCGTTGCGCGGCGAGGTAGCGGCGGAGCCCGGCTTCGCCGCGCGGCGTGGTCCAGCGATGGTTCCAGGCGAAGGCTGATCTCAGAATCGGCGCCAGAAGTTTGAGGATCGGCCTCTCGACCGTGACCTGCCAAACCAGATCGACATGGGTGCCTGCTCCGGACGGCGACAGCTCCGCCCGCCACAGGCCGTCGAAATCGCCGAAGGTCTTCACCACCACCAGCCGGCCGGGGTCGAGCTCGGCGGCCTCGATGATGAAGTTCAGCTCATAGGGCAGGGCGCCGCGCGCTCTCGCTTTGGCGCGCGCACCGACGACGCCCTTGCCCTTCCTGTCGAGCGGCTCGATCTCCTTGTAGGCATCGCCCCACCAGAGCGGCAGAAGCTGGGCGTCCGACAGCACGTCCCAAACTTCCTGCGGCGTGCCTTCAGGGATGTCCCAGCTTTCGTCGAAGCGGAAGACATTGCTCGCCATGACGTCGCCCCCAACCAGCGGAACGGCCATATTAGCTGCGGCTTGTTTTCCTTGCCAGCGGCTTCGGAGGCATCTTCAGGCGACGATGGGCTTCGCCCAATAGCGGACCGACTTCTTGCCGCCGTGGATCACCGCATCGCCGACTTCGGCGAAGCCGAGCGCTGCGTGGAGGGCGTCGGAGGCCGGATTGGGCGGATCGGCGTTGACCTCGCAGGTGACGATCGCGTGGCCGGCGCGCCGGGCATGCTCGAACAGATCCTCGTAAAGCCGTCGGGCGTGGCCACGGCCGCGAGCGTCTGCCGCTACGACGACGCGGTCGACATAGACAAAGCGCGGATAGCGCTCGCGGAACCAGAGGAAGTTCGGACTGTCGTAGCTTGCGTCCTGGTCGAAGCCTAAGATGAAAGCTTCGAGCGCGCCGATCCGGCGGGTGTAGAAAGCCTCGCCGAGCAGGAAGGAAAGCCGTTCCGGCTCGAGCCAGGACAGCTCCGCCGCATGCTCGTTGTTGAGCGCGAGGATGGCGGGCTCGTCGGCGGGCGAGACGCGTTCGATCGGCAGCAATTCCTTGCTCATCACTTGCGCCATCAGCCTCTCGCGGCCGCGATCATCGCCGCCACCTTGGCTTGGTCGGTCACCGTGTTGCGGTATTCGCGGTCGACGCCGTTACCGCCCATGCCGACATTCGGGTTGCGGTAGCGCATGGCGCTCGGCACGTCCGCAAGTGCTGCAAAATGCATCTCGGTCAGTCCCGTACGCCTGCGGACCTCGCCGATCGTGTCGGGGGCGAGTGCGCCACAGCCGAGTATGATGATGCGCGAGCCGGCCTGGCGAACGAGTTCCGCCAGAAGCCCGACGCCTTCGACCGCCGTGTCGCGCTGGCCGCTGGTCAGCACGCGGCCGACCTTGCAGCGGATCAAGGCTTCGAGCGCCTCGGCCGGATCGCGCGTCATGTCGAAGGCGCGGTGACAGGTGACGTTGAGCGGGCCGGCAGCCTCAACCAGTGCGCTCATGCGCGCCTCGTCGATGGCGCCGTCGGCGGTCAGGCATCCGACGACGACCCCGGCGACGCCCAGCTCGCGCAGCGCTTCGACATCGGTGAGCATCGAGCGGTATTCGGCCTCGCTGTAAAGGAAATCGCCGCCGCGCGGTCGCACGATGACATGGAAGGGGATGGTCGCGCTTTCGAGCGCGGCGCGCACCGTGCCCAGGCTCGGTGTGATGCCGCCTTCGATCAGGCTGGCGCAGAGCTCGACCCGGTCGGCGCCGGCGGCCTGCGCGGCGAGCAGCCCGTCAATGCCTTCGACGCAAATTTCGATCAGGGGGAGTCGGGCGTGGGTCACCAATGTCCATCCATATTTCAACAGATCGCCAGCCCTAGCATCGCGGCGATTGCCGCGAAAGCCGCAACGATCGATCCAGGGTCCGGCGGTGATTATCGGGGCTTGGTGCAGAATGCCGTTGACATTCATAACTGTCAGGTTATATATGACCCATAGCTGGTGAGTTATTGATGTAATGGGAAGGACGGCGTGCCGCCTGGAGATGGTGAAGAGGATCGCACAAAGACCGGCCTGAGGACTGTCGTCACCTGGACGCTGACGCCGACCGAAACCGGCACCCATCTGCGCGTGGAACAATCGGGCTTCAGGCCGCGTGATGCGCAGAGCTATCGACGCGCCAGCCGTCACTGGAAGCGCTGTCTCGCGGCTTTGCTGAAATTGTTGGAACAATTGGACGAGGAGGATGCCATGGACGGTATCGCCAAAGACCCGACGAAGGATGAAACCAAATCGATCGTTGTCGAGCGGCTCATTCCACACGGCGCCGACAAGATTTGGCGTGCGCTGACGTTTCCGCATCTCGTTGCCGAATGGCTGATGGAGAACGACTTCGCGCCGGTCGAAGGCCATCGCTTCACCTTTCGCGCAAAGCCCGTGCCCGGCTGGTCGGGCGTGACGAACTGTGTGGTGCTGAGGGTCGAACCGCCAAGGCTGCTCGCCTACAGCTGGGGCGACGGCAGCGAGTCCGACAGTGGCCTGAAGACGGTGGTAACATGGTCGTTGACGCCAGAAGGCGATGCCACCCGGGTACGGATGGAGCAATCCGGCTTCAGGCCGCAGGACGAGCCTGGCTACAAAGGCATGGGAAGCGGTTGGCCGCGCATCCTGGAGCGGCTTGAGCAGGTTGCCGCTCGGCCGGGCTGATCCCGACATTTGCGCCGGCATGTGGTGCAAGTCCCCTGATGCGTCTGCATCCAGGGCTCGCAGAAAAACGTCTGAAGGAGACCGACGATGGAAGCAAGATTGAAGAACCCGGTGATGCTCATTCCCGGCGCGCTGCAGGCGCTGCTGGCGCTCGACAAGTCGACCGAAGCCGGCGGCTTGCCTTATGTGACGCGCAAGCTCGTTCATCTGCGTGCCAGCCAGATCAATGCCTGTGCCGTCTGCGTCGACATGCATGCGCGTGAATTGAAGAAGGCCGGCGAGAAGGACGAGCGGATCTTCGCCGTGTCGGCATGGCGGGAGACGCCTTATTTCACCGCAGCCGAACGCGCGGCGCTTGCGCTTGCAGAGGCAGCGACGCGCATGGCCGACCGTTCCGATGCGGTGCCGGACGACGTCTGGGACGAAGCGGCGCGCCACTATGACGACAAGGCGCTCGCCGCCCTGGTGATCCAGATCGCGCTGATCAATGCGTTCAACCGCCTGAACGCCACCACGCGGCAACCCGTGGGCGCTTGGGGATAAGGTGGGAGGAGGGCGCCCGCTCCGAAGCGGGCCTCTCGCCGGCTACTGTTTCAGGATCGTGTTCTTGGCGCCTTGCTCGACCTGATCGATCACCAGCAGCTTTACCGGATCGGTGCCGATATTGGTGGCCTGGTGCCACTGGCCGATCATCTCGACGATGAAGTCGCCGGTCTTGTAGGTGTTGGCGGCACCGGTCTCGACATTGGCGACCCTGAGCGTGCCTTGCTCGACATAGGCATAGCGCGGGAAGGGGTGCTTGTGCACCGGCAGGGTAGCGCCGGGGGCTATCTGGTATGACGAGACTTGAACCTCGACATTCTTTTGCGGCAGCGTGATCGGCTGGCCCGATGCGGTCGTCGTCTTCGCCGCCAGCGGCGTCACCACGACCGGCGTGTTGCCGCTGCCCAAAGCGTTGGCCGCGGTCGCGTAGACGGCGGCTATCGCCAGCAGTGCCGATATTGTGATGTTGCGCATAGTCCCCTCCAAATTTGCCGCACCATCGCCCGACATTGACGCACAAGCATCCTTTTGCAAGCGGCTCTGTCACACGGCGGGACTGTCCTGCCGTTTGGCTGCCCCGGGCCTCGGCGGCCGCAACAGCAGGGCGAGCGGCACGAGCAGCGCCGTCGCTACCGCGCAATAGAAGAAGACATCGACGTAGGCGAGCAGCGAAGCCTGGCGGCCGATCTCCTGGCCGATCCAACCCACGGCCTGTTGCCTGGCCTCGGCCAGCGGCGAGCCTTCGGCGACGAAATGGTCGGTTACCTGGCGAAGCGTCTGCTGATAGGTGTCGCTCGACTGTGCAGTGTGGCTGACCAGCACCGACTGATGGAACTGGGCGTTCTGGGCAATCACCGTGTTGGACAGCGACACGCCGATGCTGCCGCCGAGGTTGCGCGCGACATTGATCAGCGAGGACGCCTGATCGGTCTTCTGCGGCGGCAGGCCGATATAGGCGGCGGTCGAGATCGGGATGAACAGGAACGGCAGGCCGATCATCATATAGACGCGCGCATAGGCGAAGAAACCGAAGCTGGCATCGGGTGTCAGCGAAGTCGTGTGCCAGAGCGCGACCGCGACCACCGACATGCCCAGCATGATGAGATAGCGCGGCTGAACGATACCGGCGGCAAAGCCCGAAATCGGCATCAGCATCAGCATGGCGATGCCGCCCGGCATCATCGACAGGCCGGATAGGGTGGCGGTGTAGTCGAAGGTCGTCTGCTGCAGCTGCGGCAAAAGCTGGGTGGTGCTGAAGAGCACCGCGCCCACCGCCATCATGACCAGGAACGACATGCCGAACTGACGGCTGAAAAGCAGGCGGATGTCGACGATCGGATCGCGCCTCGTCCACTCCCAAGGAACAAGCAGCAGGAACGACACCGCCGAGATCACGGCGAAGATGGTGATGAAGGTCGAGGCGAACCAGTCGTTGCGCTGGCCCTCATCGAGAAAGACTTCGAGGCAACCGAGCGCCATCGCCACCAGGATGAAGCCGATCCAGTCGACCTTCAGCCCCTTGCTCAGCCGCTCGCGGCGCTCGCGCTCGAGAATGTCGGGCTCGATCACCAGCCATTGCACGAGCGCCAGCGACATGATGCCGAACGGCACATTGATGAAGAAGATCCAATGCCACGAGAAATTGTCCGTCAGCCAGCCGCCGATGGTCGGGCCGACCGTTGGCGCAACGATGACCGCAATGCCATAGAGGGCAAAAGCCTGGGAGCGCTTCTCCGGCGGAAAAGTGTCGGCGAGGATCGACTGCTCGCTCGGCGCCATGCCGCCGCCGCCGAGTCCCTGCAGGATGCGGAAGGCGATCAGCGTCGGCAGATTGGGGGCCAGCCCGCACAGCAGCGATGCGAGCGTGAACGTGGCCACGCAGATCATGTAATAGCGCTTGCGGCCGATGACGCTGGCGAGCCAGCCGCTGACCGGGATGATGACGGAGTTGGCGACGAGATAGGTGGTGATCACCCATGTGCTTTCATCCATGCCGGCGGCCAGGCTGCCGGCAATGTTGCGCAGCGCGACATTGGCGATCGAGGTGTCGAGCACCAGCATGAAGGTGGCGATCGAGACGACGATCGCGATGAGCCAGGGATTACGCCCGCCGGCCGCCGACCGGCTTTGGTCGCCCTGGACTGTTGCGGCATCGCTCATCTGAGCTTGACCGTCGGCACCACAGACATGCCGGGACCGAGATAGACGCCGGGCGGCTGGTCGAAGACGATCTTGACCGGCACGCGCTGCACCACCTTGACGAAATTGCCGGTGGCGTTTTCGGCCGGGAGCAGGCTGAACGCCGTGCCGCTGCCGGCCTGGACGCTGTCGACATGGCCATGGAAGGTCTTTTCCGGATAGGCATCGATGGCGATGTCGACGGGCTGGCCCGGCCGCATCAGGTCGAGCTGCGTCTCCTTGAAATTCGCTTTCACCCAGACGTCCTTGGGCACGAACATCATCAGCACCTGGCCGGGCTGCGCATAGGTGCCTTTCGCCGCCGTGATGTTGGTGGCATGGCCCGCCACGGGCGCCGTGATCATCGTGCGGGCGAGAGTGGTCCTGGCCTGATCCTCGGTGGCTTCAGCCTGCCGAAGCTTGGCCTCGGCGCTCTTGCCTTGTGCCTGCAGAACCGCAACCTGGCTTTTCGCCGCCTCGATGTTGGCGTTGGCGGCATCGAGCGCTGCCTGATCCTGGCGCAAGGTCGAAGCGGCCTGTTGTGCCTGTTGTTGCGTTGCCGTGCCCTTGGCGAGCAGCTCACGGTTGCGCTGGTCCTCGGATTTGGCGAATTCGAACGCGGCCTGCGCCTGGGCCACCTGCTTTCCGGCGACATCGATCTTGGCGTTCTGCGCCTGGGTCTGGGCCTGGACATTGGCGATCTCGGCCTGCGCCGCCTCCACGCCGGCTTGTGCCTGTTTGAGCGAGGCCTGGTAGTCGCTGTCGTCGATGCGCAGAAGCACGGCGCCGGCCTCGACCGGCTGGTTGTCGGTCACGGCAACGTCGGTGATGCGCCCGGCAATTTCCGCGCCGACCGTTACCGTTCGCGCGTCGATGAAGGCGTCGTCGGTCCATTCATAGTGCCGTGCGTTGATCCACCAGATCACCACCGCCGCGACGACCAACAAGACGAGGATCGCGATGAGCGTCGCTATGTAGGGGTGGCGTTTGATGAGACCGGGCTTGTTGCCGTCGGGCGAACCGTCATTCGCCTGCCTGTCTTGCGCCTGCTCGTCGTCGCGCTTGTCTTCTACGGGTCTGTCTTCGACGCGCTTGTCGTCGCCCGGCGGGCGTTGCTGCCGATCCGACCGCGGCTGAGCACGCGATTCTTCGGCGGGAGCGGTTTCGCGCTCTTTTCTGTCAGTTTTTGCGTCCAAGGCAACGGATCCCAGATATCGTCGACCCCTCTCGCAGCAGGGTCAACGGGTGTTTTCCGCAAAGGTTCCTGTCGCCGGATGCCGGGTTCACCTCAGTCCCGCCGGAGGCATTGGCCTGCAAATGGATGATGGCAGCGTCGCTGCGCGAGTAATAGGATCGTCGCTGCGACCGAAACGTCAGGGAGGGGCTGCTCATGCAGTCTCCGATGGAAAAGGACAAAAGCTCAACTCGGCCATTGCCGGGAGAAGCGGAACGTCGGGCGAGGCTGCAAAAAATGCAGGGGCTGCGAAGCCTGCGATCTTACGGCTCCTGCCTTCGGCTTGACCCAAGCGCCCAGTTTCACGATCTGATCGATTGTACCGCGCTGCTGGAACTGTTGAATGAAGGCGACGACGGACATCGACGGCGAACCGCCGCGCTCCCAAGCCACCTGGCTTGCTAGCCTCGCGCCGGCGCCGCCGGCCCTGGCAAGCAGCGACGAACGCTTACAAGTCAGGCGGCTGCATCCCACAACAGGACATTCGGGCCCGCCTACCGTTGGCATTCTGTTCGACCGCGGGGATAAGCTCAATCGACCCTAAATCATCGCGCGATCTGCCCGGTCCCAAACCGCGCAAGGACAAGCAACGCGAAATCCGAAAATGCTGCCGCCCAACAAAACCAACGGCTAGGATCGGAACAAGGTCCGTGGCGATCGGGACAGCATTGGGATCGAAGAGGACGAGGCCTAGCCGGCGACGACAGCGGGCCGTCACCTCGGCGAAGCGGCCCGGCAAGGCTGGCGGGGTAGAACCAGTCAGGCCGGGCCTGACCAGCAAGGCTCGCAACGCTCCGGCTGAGATCGAGCCTATCAGCCCGACCCAAGATTCTTGCCATACGAATGGAGGATGCCTAGCCAGCCAGTGGGAACCAAGACCCGCCTTGCCAATAAATCGACGGTTGTTCCTGGAACTACGGTGACCGAACTGCCCGTGCGGGTGTAGACGTTTGGCGGCTGCAGCCGTCTTCGCCGACGGTGAATGGAAGTCCGTTGTAGGCCGCCACTCAATCCAACGGGATTGGCGGATAGGCTGCTGAGTGCAAGCTGCGTTTGTACCTCGCCAAGATTTCCTCTTCGATTTCGTCGATCGCCAGCGTTAGTGCACGTTGATTGTTGGCGTCGACGTCAATGATCGACCGGCCGCGTGCCGTCAGCAAGCCGCATACGCGCGCCACGACGGTGGCCGACTGAAGCCTTTTGTCCAATCCGGTTTCGAACAAACGCTCGGCAAAGGTGTGGCTCTTCTGTCTCCGGTCAAGCCGCTCGATGAGAAGTTGCTCGCAGGCGTCGATTCTAACCACCACGTCCGACTCCGGGATGAAATCCAGCGCGTGTGCAAGGCACGTCTCATCTGCTGTTCCACTGAAGCAGGCGAGCATCGAAACCGCCTGAACGAAGGCTTCGTCGAAAATAAGAATTTCCTCGCTCGCGGCAGATTGGCGCCATGCGCGGGCAAGGCGGAGAACGTATTGACTTAGCCTGATGCGCCAGATCACGTTTCTGGGAGGCAGTGTGTGCACCAGGTTTGCGCGAATTCTGAAGTCGACGGCATTTGCGGATGGGCGACAGGCCATGCCAATCGAGCGTGCAGCCGCGCGAGCGACTCGACACATCGCAGTGACAATGCCGCCGGGGTCCAGCATGGATCGGTGAACAACCCGCCGGTCAGTGAGAACAATTCGTGCAGGGTGTCCGTGAGCCCGCAACTGTTCATAAAGCGCATGCGCAAATGTCGTTTTGCCTGACCCAGCCGGACCTGCGAATTCAACAATCATGCGTTAGGAACCCCGCTGGACTGGCTACATGTCGTATCGGGGGACCATCTTCGGCGACCGCAGCTCCTGAGCCATTTTCGCCGCCTGGAAGGTTGTCATCAGAACGTAGGTCGTTTCACCTTCGGTCGAGTTTATGGCCAAGACCACGCGGCCAATCTCGTCACTCATGGCGCAAGACCAGTCTTTGACAGCAATCGCTCGTTTCCAGGCCATTTGCCCCTGCCTTTCCTTCGCAAGGTTATTTGGCCTCGTGAAGACCAGCAATTTGGACTGAATGCCCATTCCGTTGGGCCTAACGTCGTTGTCTGCGTTAGTTCAATTGGTGAGCAATCGAGATGCCAGGCTTCAGATTTGGCGGAATTACGGTGGCTAATGATCAGAGCCAGCGCTCCTGGAGCAATGTGAGGCTGCACCGTCACTGTAATTCGGGCGCAACCGCCTTGGTTGTTTGCAACGCGTGGGAACGTCTCGAATGACTGCGCGTTCTTTCGTCGCGGTCACATTTCATTGGGACCTAACCGGAGGATATTCAAATGAAAATCAAGATGCTCTGCATGAGCGCAGTTGCGCTCGCAATGATGGGTAGTGCCGCGATGGCCGGTAGTAGCACCGGCACGTCCGCGCTCGACGACCCGGCCAAGATGTCGCCGTTCTTCACCGACGCTGGCATGAAAACATTGAGAACCGAGGCGGATTTCAAGACTGCCTGGATGGCCATGAAGCCGGATGAGCGTACAGCGATTTTGAAAGACTGCGGCGACGCAACCATCAACAAGGCGCACGCGGACTTCTGCGCGATGGCCAAGAAGATGGGAGGCTGAAGCCTCCCCTCTATGAGCACATCACACCGTTCTCCCGCTAGGGAATGATCCCAATGCGCTCGGGTGACGGGTTGAGGCGGTCGATTCCGCATGGATGCGGCCGCCGTTTAAAACCCGCTGGCTTGCCATGGCGGCGGGTTTTTTTGGCGGGCGCCTGCCCTCAATTCTGCATCGCCAGCATCTGGAAACGGACAACAATCAGACGGTTTCGGTACAGTCGTGGATGCGCTTGACGGACATTACCTTGAGGTTGAACCTCGAGCGTGCCGGAATGTGGACCGCTGGGGAAAGGCCGGGCTTTGAAAACGTCGAGATACAAGGCGTTCCGAGTGGAACTTGGCTCCCCGGGCCGGATTCGAACCAGCGACCAACCGGTTAACAGCCGGTTGCTCTACCACTGAGCTACCGGGGAACGGAGGCTCTGACGTGAGTGGCGCAGCCTATAGCAAACACCTTTCGGCTTTGCAAAGAAGCATTTCGCAATTTTTCTCCAGTTTTTGATGCGGCTATTTGTGCCATCGTTCGGCGCGCCCACATATGAAGGGCTTCACACCGGCGCGGAACAAGGCGGCTGGTTGTCGTCTTGATATGGCTTAGGCAGCAGATGGGATTTGGCTTGAATGACCGCAGCGGATGATGACAACGCCCCGGCGCGGAAGATTTCGATCTTCGGCCGCGAGTTCACCATGCCGCGCTCGCGCGGCTGGCGAATCGCGATCGGCATGCTGCTTACGCTCGGCGGGCTTCTGGGCTTTCTGCCGATTCTCGGTTTCTGGATGATTCCGCTCGGTCTCTTGGTTCTATCCTATGAATTCGCGATGATCCGACGCCACCGGCGGCGTTTCGTCGTCTGGTGGGAACGCCGGCGGCGGCCCGACTGAGAGCACGGGGCGGCCTCCGCCGCAGTGATTCCGGACCCATGAAACCGATTGGTAATCACCACTTTGGCGCTCGATGCGAAAGCGCCGGGAATGACGCGCGAGCGCTTGACGACCTTTGAGCGCCAACATAATGAGTTCGCTCGGAACGCCGGGAGCATTGCGAGGCCTCGTGGCGGAGTGGTTACGCAGAGGACTGCAAATCCTTGCACCCCGGTTCGATTCCGGGCGAGGCCTCCAGATGCTTGCGGGCTCCAGCGCAATCGCGCCGGAGCGGGGTTCCGGTTGAAGTTTTGGCCGCGCGCCTGGCGCGGGGAGCGGATTGTTGGGACATGAACGCTGATTTCTCCGAACGCCGCGTGAAAATGGTCGACGGCCAGATCCGCACCACAGACGTGACCAGCGCGCCGCTCATCGAAGCGATGCTGAGCGTTCCGCGCGAGGCCTTTGTCGGCGCCGGACAGCAGGATCTGGCCTATATCGACGAAGACATCCGCATTTCCGAGGGCGCCAATGGCAGCGGCGCACGCTACCTGATGGAGCCGTCGCCGCTCGCCAAGCTTTTGCAGCTGGCCGAGATCGACGCGAGCGATTCGGTGCTCGATGTCGGTTGCGGCACCGGCTATTCCGCCGCGTTGCTGTCCAGGCTCGCGCGTTCCGTCGTCGCGCTGGAGAGCGATGCAGCGCTGGCGGAGGCCGCGAAATCAACACTTTCCAGCCTTGGCTGCCAAAACGTCACGGTCGTTACCGGGCCGCTGCCCCAAGGGCAGGCCGCCAAAGGGCCCTACAATGTCATCTTCATCGGCGGCAGCGTCGAGGAAGTGCCGCAGGCATTGCTTGACCAGCTCGCGGAAGATGGACGCCTGGTTGCGGTCGAAGGGCGTGGCAACTCTGGCGTGGCCCGGCTGTTTGTCAAGGCAGGGGGGGTTGTAACCGGAAGGCGTGCCTTTAATGCGGCAATTAAGCCACTACCGGGCTTCGAACGTGCTCACGCATTTGAATTCTGAGCGTTTTTGCCTTGCAGCGAAGGCGCTGTCATGATCGCTTGCGCCTGACAATCGTTGCTGATTTGGTTAACCGGGTGTTTTTGGGAGGCCGTCAGCGGGGGAACGATAAACAACGCGGCGCTGGCCGATCCGTAAGGGTAGGTTGGCGTGGCGTGGTTCCCATGCAAAACGAATGAGGGATATAACGTGCCGCCTCTACGCAAGAGTATTTTAGTAGCTATCCTTGTTTCGGCCACCGCGCTTTCGCCGCTGGCCGCCTCCGCCGAAACCATCACGGGCGCGCTCGCCAAAGCCTATCAGTACAATTCACAGCTCAACGCGGCCCGCGCCGGCGTTCGCGTCACCGATGAGGGCGTGGCCATCGCCAAGTCGGGCTGGCGCCCGACAGTCACCGGTTCGGCTAACATCGACTACACCAACATACATGGCTTTGGCACCAGCCGGAGATTAACGACGGGCAGCTTCGGAGTGCAGATCAACCAGACGCTGTTCGACGGGTTTCAGACCAAGAACAATGTCGCCGCCGCCGAATCGCAGGTGAAGGCCTCGGTCGAAAGCCTGCGCAACACCGAAGAGAATATCCTGTTCAATGCGGCGAGCGCCTATATGGACGTGATTCGCGACCGCCAGGTCGCGGCGTTGACCGAGCAAAACCTGCAGTTCCTGACCGAGCAGGCGCGCGCCGCCCGCTCGCGCTTCGAGGTCGGCGAGGGCACCCGCACCGACGTGGCCCAGGCCGATGCCTCGCGCGCGACGGCCGTGGCGCAGCTGAGCGCCGCCCGCGCGACGGCGCTGGCGAGCGCCGCCACCTATCACCAGATCGTCGGCGACGAGCCGGGCAAGCTCAAGGCAGCCTCGCCGCTTGGCAAGCTGCTGCCGGGTAGCGTCGATTCCGCCTTGGCCATCGCTTCCGCCGAACATCCCGCCATTCTTGCCACACAGCACCTCGTCGATGCCGCGGCTTTTGCGGTGAAGTCGTCGGAAGGCGCACTGCTGCCGCAGCTTACGGCTTCCGCCGGCGTTTCGGACAACTACACCCACACCGTTCCCAGTTCCATCACCAGTCCTAACGGTAGTTCGACATCGGCCAATATCGGCGCTTCGCTCACCATTCCGATCTATTCGGGTGGCCGGACCTCGGCGCTGGTGCGGCAGAGCAAGGAATCACTGGGCGAGGCGCGCATCCAGGTCGATGTCAGCCGCGACCAGGTGCGCCAGGCCGTGGTCTCGGCCTGGACGCAATATGTCGCCGCGCGCCAGAGCGTGGATGCCAACAGGCAGGTGATCGATGCCGCGCAACTGGCGCTCAACGGCGTCATCGAGGAGCGCAATGTCGGCCAGCGCACGACGCTGGACGTGTTGAACGCGCAGAACGCGGTCATCACTGCCAAGATCAACCAGGCCAGTTCCGAGCGCGACGTGGTGGTGGCGAGCTATGCCATCCTGTCGGCGATGGGCCGGCTGTCGGTCGACCGTCTTGGCCTGGCAGTCGCCAAATACCGACCGGAAGAGCACTACAACGCCGTCAAGGACAAGTGGATCGGATTGCGCACGCCCGACGGGCGCTGATTGCCGACAGCATGCTTCCTGCGAGCGCCGCGTGTCCGATGGACGCGCGGCGTTTGTCTTTCCGGGAGACTCATTCGGCTGCGCGCCGCCTAATCTGTTGAAATCCAACGTGTCCCCAGATTGGGGATTCTCGGATGACGATCGGTCGGTTACGCTGTTTCCATTGATTCGAATTCCGGCCCGGGCAGGACGGAATTCTTGGGCGGGTCAAGTTCTTGAACGGTCGGTTCTGGAACAGGTCAAGTTCTTGGACAGGTCACTAGGGCGGCGGATGTGACGATGGCGACGGCAAGCAGCGCGCAGCGCGAACCTTCCATGGAAGAGATACTGGCTTCCATCCGAAGGATCATCGAAGACAGCGACACCGGGCGCAAGCAACCGGCCGAGGCCGGCGAGCTGCGCCAGAATCTGGAGCCGGCCGCGGCTGGCGCGCCGGCTGTCGAGGTTGATGCCTTTCGTTCCGAATTGCATGCCGACGTCCGCAAGCCGCCGACGCTGGCGGAGGTCCAGGCGCAGCTTGCGGCGACCGATCCAGTGCTGCCGCGCGCCGCCCGCGCCGAGCCGGTGAAGACTGCGCCTACGGCTGCGCCGACAGTTGAGCTTGAGAGCACTGCGCCGGGCGCGCAAGCGGCCGCAGGCAAGCCAGCCGTGGCAAATGCGCCGCAGACGGCCGAGACCATTGTCGCCGACTGGCGGCGCGAAATAGCGGCGGTCGGCGGCAGCACGGTCACCGCGAGACCGGCCGTCCGGGCCTCGGAAGCCGCGCCGAAGGCCGAGGTCGAGAAGGAAGAGCCGGAGTTCGAAGATTCCGCGCCTGTAGGCGCGTCCCGGGCCCCCGAACCGGAGGCGCAGCCGGCTCGGCCCGCTATCCTTTCCGAGCATACGGGCCGGCAGGTCGCCGCGGCCTTTGGCGAGCTTTCCGATGCTTTTGCCAGCCGCGGCAAGAAAAGCTTCGATGAGATGGCCGAGGAGATGCTGCGGCCGATGCTGCAGGATTGGCTCGACAACAACCTGCCGACGCTGGTCGAAAGGCTGGTACGCGAGGAGATCGAGCGCGTGGCGCGCGGGGCGCAGTAACCGCAGCAACATGCAGGCTGACAAGCGCCGCCTTGGGGCGGCGCTTTTGTTTAAGGTGCCTGGATGAACGCGTCTGTCCTGGCTTTAGCCGGCATTGCCGCTGGCCGCGGCAGACCTATGTGTGGGAGCGATCGCTGCGCTCGCGGTTGACTCGGCCAAGACCTTCCGATTTACACCGGACGCTTGTTCCCGACAGTTCGGACCTCCTCCATGCTTGATAAGACCTACGACGCCAAAGCCGTCGAGCCGAAGATCGCCAAAATCTGGGAAGAGGCAGACGCCTTCCGGGCCGGCGCCGGCGCGGAGGAAGGGGCCGAAGCCTTCACCATCGTCATCCCGCCGCCGAACGTCACCGGCTCGCTGCACATGGGCCATGCGCTCAACAACACGCTGCAGGACATTCTGGTGCGCTTCGAGCGCATGCGCGGCAAGAACGTGCTCTGGCAGCCCGGCATGGATCACGCCGGCATCGCCACGCAGATGGTGGTCGAGCGTCAGCTCATGGAAAAGCAGATCCACCGCCGCGATCTGACGCGCGAAGAGTTCATCGAGAAGGTTTGGGAGTGGAAGGCCGAATCCGGCGGCGCGATCTTCAACCAGCTGAAGCGGCTCGGCGCTTCGGCCGACTGGAGCAGAGAACGCTTCACCATGGACGAAGGCCTGTCCAAGGCCGTGCTCGAAGTCTTCGTCACCCTCTACAAGGAAGGCCTTATCTACAAGGACAAGCGCCTTGTGAACTGGGACCCGAAGCTGCTCACCGCCATTTCCGACCTCGAGGTCGAGCAGCACGAGGTGAACGGCAATCTCTGGCACTTCCGCTATCCGATCGACGGCGAGGCGTTCGACCCTGAGAACCCGAAGACCTTCATCACGGTCGCCACGACGCGTCCCGAGACGATGCTCGGCGACACGGCCGTGGCCGTGCATCCCGATGACGAGCGCTTCTCCGGTCTGGTCGGACGCAACGTCGTGCTGCCGATCGTCGGCCGCAAGATACCGATCGTCGCCGACGAATATTCCGATCCTGAAAAAGGCTCCGGTGCGGTCAAGATCACGCCGGCGCATGACTTCAACGACTTCGAGGTCGGCAAGCGCCACAAGCTGCCGGCGATCAACGTCCTGACGGTCGATGCGGCCATCAAGCTGAAGGACAATGAGGATTTCCTCGCCGGTCTCGATGTGACACCGGAGCGCCAGGCTGTTTGGGACGAGCTGGATGGGCTCGACCGCTTCGCCGCCCGCAAGAAGATCGTCGAGCTGATGGAAGCCGGCGGCTTCCTGGAAAAGGTAGAGCCGCACCGGCACACCGTGCCGCATGGCGACCGCGGCGGTGTGCCGATCGAGCCGTTCCTGACCGACCAGTGGTATGTCAACGCCGCCGAGCTTGCCAAGCCGGCGATCGCCTCGGTGCGCGAGGGCCGCACCAACTTCGTGCCGAAGAACTGGGAAAAGACCTATTTCGACTGGATGGAGAACATCCAGCCCTGGTGCATCTCGCGCCAGCTCTGGTGGGGTCACCAGATCCCGGCCTGGTACGGACCGGACGGGCACGTCTTCGTCGAGAAGACCGAGGAAGAGGCGCTCGCTGCCGCCATTGAATATTACCTGGCGCTGGAAGGACCGTGGAAGGCCTGGGTCGAGGACAAGCTCGAGAACTTCCAGCCCGGCGAGATACTGACCCGCGACGAGGACGTGCTCGACACCTGGTTCTCGTCGGCGCTGTGGCCGTTCTCGACGCTCGGCTGGCCCGACCAGACGCCGGTGCTCAAGACCTATTACCAGACCGACGTGCTGGTGACCGGCTTCGACATCATCTTCTTCTGGGTCGCCCGCATGATGATGATGGGCCTGCACTTCATGGACGAGGAGCCGTTCCACACCGTCTATGTACACGCGCTGGTGCGCGACAAGAACGGGCAGAAGATGTCGAAGTCGAAAGGCAACGTCATCGATCCGCTCGACCTGATCGACGAATATGGCGCCGATGCGCTGCGCTTCACGCTGACCGTCATGGCGGCGCAAGGCCGCGACGTGAAGCTCGATCCGGCGCGCATCGCCGGCTACCGCAATTTCGGCACCAAGCTGTGGAACGCGACGCGCTTCGCCGAGATGAACGACGTCGCGCGCAACGACGAGTTCTGGCTGAACGACGCCAAGCTGCCGGTCAACCGCTGGATCCTGACCGAGCTGACGCGGGCGGCGCGCGCCGTCACTGAAGGCATCACCAGCTATCGTTTCAATGAAGCGGCGGGCGCTGCCTACCGCTTCGTCTGGAACCTGTTCTGCGACTGGTACCTGGAACTGTTGAAGCCGGTGTTCATGGGCACCGACGAGGCCGCCAAGGCCGAGAGCCGGGCCTGCGTCGCCTTCGTGCTGGACGAAATCTACAAGCTCCTGCATCCGATGATGCCGTTCATGACCGAGGAATTGTGGGCGCAGACCGCGGGCGAGGGCAAGGAGCGCTCGTCGCTGCTTTGCCACGCCGCATGGCCGTCGCCCGATTTCGAGGATGAGGAGGCCGCCGCCGACATCAATTGGCTGGTCGATGTCGTCTCGGGCGTCCGCTCGGTGCGCTCGGAGATGAATGTGCCGCCGGCGGCAATCGCGCCGCTGACGGTAATCGGCGCCAACACGCTGACACAGGAGCGGCTGGAGCGCCACGCGCAGGCGATCAAGCGGCTGGCGCGTGTCGGCGATATCGCGCTCGGCGATGCGCCGCCGCAAGGTTCGGCGCAGATCGTGATCAACGAGGCGACGGTAAGCCTGCCGCTCGGCAGCCTGATCGATCTCCAGGCCGAGGCCGCGCGGCTGCAGAAGGAACTGGCGAAGGTCACCGAGGAAATCGCCCGCCTGCACAAGAAGCTTTCAAACGAAAAGTTCGTCGCCAACGCACCTGAAGAAGTGGTCGAGGCAGAGCGCGAGAAACTCGCCGAATATCGCGAGGCGCAGGAGAAGCTTTCGGTGGCTTTGACCAGGGTCCGCGACGCCGGCTGAACGGCAAGATTCGCCGCCGCTCCGAAGGCGCTTTCCGGTACGTTAGCTGCCTCGAAGATGGCGGCTGCCGCTACGTTAATTTTGACGTAAACGGAAAGTTTGCGCCCCATTGTTGCCATAATGTAACAATGAGGGCCGTCAGCCCCAAAACCGGCTGTTTTTGCCCCGTTTTTGGCAGTTTCCCCGGATTTTTTCGATCCTTTGACGCCGGTTCGCGCGACTTAGGCGCCGATTGCGGCGTCGATGACCATGGCAAAAATAGGTGCTGTCAAGATGTACATGTACAGCTCCCGAGATCGTTGTTGCGTCATTAACCCGAATTGGTTCTAGCTTGAGCCACTTGTATTTTGGGGAGGGATTTCCATGAACATTTTGCGGGTCAAAGCGCTGCTGGGGGCAGGGTGCTTTTCGATCGCTTTGATTGGTGCCGCAGCCGTCCCGGCCCATGCCGGCGGTCTGGAGCGTGGCTGGTACGACATCGATCTGCTTTTCGATCCGGCACAGGTCACGGGCGAGGTCACCGGCACCTATGTGATGCCGCAACGCGACCTCAAGAATGTGAAGGATGCGGATCCTTCTGACGGCAATCTCAATGCACTGGGTAGATCGAGCACAGCCCGCGACACTGAAAGCTATTGGGTGCCGAGCGTGGGTATCAAGGTTGGCATGGGTCCGATCGATTGCTTGGGGGACTACTCCCAACCGATCGGTGCTTCCAGCAATCCGGGCGCCAACTGGGCGGGTGCACAAGGGAACGTCAATACGCAGGTAAAGAGCGAAGCCTTTGGTGCGACCTGCTCGTACAAAATGGACCTCGGCAAGGGCCAGTTTCGCTTCATTGGCGGCGTGTTCCACGAGGATGTTTCGGGCTTCAAGGAACAGCTGGTTGCTCCCATTCCGGCAATATTCGGTACGGGCATCGGACGTCTTGATCTTGAGGGAGACGGATGGGGATGGCGCGCTGGCGTAGCTTATGAGATTCCGGACATCGCGCTGCGTGCCAGCCTGGTTTATAATTCGGCTGTCAAGCTCGATGATCTAAGCGGAACGCTTGATCTGACCCAGGTTCCAGGGTTCATCAATCCGTTAAACCCATTTTTGGGCAGGGTCACCGATGTCAGCGGTTCCTCGGAGGTCCCGCAGTCAGTGGAGCTCAAGCTGCAGTCCGGCATAGCTCCCGGCTGGTTGGCCTTTGGGTCCATCAAATGGGTGGATTGGAGCGTGCTGCAGAGCATTCCTTTCTGCCCGACGGGCGTGGCAGTTTGCACCACGACCAGTCCTACTCGGCTTACATCTCTCGACTTGCTCTATCGTGATGGCTGGACGGTTGCCGCAGGCATCGGCCACAAGTTCAACGATCAATGGAGTGGGGCTGCAGGGATCACTTGGGATCGCGGCACGACTACCGGTCTCAGCGCTCAGACAGATACCTGGACGCTCAGCGCTGGCGTGGCTTATACGCCGACTCAGAATGTGGAAGTCCGTCTAGGCGGCGCCTTGGGCGTGCTAACCAGCGGGCATATCCACTCGGTCGTTGGTTCTGACGGCGTTACCTACGGCACGGACTATACCGCCGACTTCGGCAACGACCTCGTGTCGGCCATTTCAGGATCCTTCAAGGTCAAGTGGTAACTGCCTAAATTTGAACGGAAAAGGGCCGGGCATTGCCCGGCCCTTTTCGTTGATGACAGCGATCGTAATTTTCAGTGCTCAACTCGCTACGGCAGATTCGCCGCGCATCCGGCGCCCGATACGATTGTGACGTTTCAGCAACAGTTTATGAACAACCCCTGCTGTAGAAGTCAGAGAGAGGGGACTGCCCATTTCCCGCCATAAACCCGGAGCACCCGAGATATGTCCCGGGATGCGTGCCAGGTTGGCGCGGCGATGGGACCGGCCGCGGGGTGTGCGGCAAGGACGATGATGGACGCCAAGGCAATCTCCAAGGCCAAGCTGCCCAGCCGCTACGTGACCGAAGGTCCGGCGCGGGCGCCGCATCGTTCGTATCTCTATGCCATGGGGCTGTCGGCGGCCGAGATCGCGCAGCCTTTGGTCGGCGTCGCCAGTTGCTGGAACGAGGCGGCTCCCTGCAACATCTCGCTGATGCGCCAGGCGCAAGTGGTCAAGAAGGGCGTTGCGGCCGCCAACGGCACGCCGCGCGAGTTCTGCACCATTACCGTCACCGACGGCATCGCCATGGGTCACCAGGGCATGAAGTCGTCGCTGGTGTCGCGCGAGGTCATCGCCGATTCGGTCGAGCTCACCATGCGCGGCCATTGCTACGATGCGCTGGTCGGGCTCGCCGGCTGCGACAAGTCGCTGCCCGGCATGATGATGGCGATGGTGCGCCTCAACGTGCCGTCGATCTTCATCTATGGCGGCTCGATCCTGCCCGGCAGCTATCGCGGCCGGCAGATCACCGTGCAGGACGTGTTCGAGGCGGTCGGCCAGCATTCGGTCGGATCGATCAGCGACGCCGAATTGCTCGAGATCGAGCAGGCGGCCTGTCCTTCCGCCGGTTCCTGCGGCGCCCAGTTCACCGCCAACACCATGGCGACTGTCGCCGAAGCGATCGGCCTGGCGCTGCCCTATTCCTGCGGCGCGCCGGCGCCATACGAGATGCGCGACCGTTTCAATTTCGCCTCGGGCGAAAAGGTCATGGAACTGATAGCCAGGAACATCCGGCCGCGCGACATCGTCACGCGCAAGGCGCTGGAGAACGCGGCGACCGTGGTGTCGGCCACCGGCGGCTCGACCAACGCGGCGCTGCACCTGCCGGCGATTGCGCATGAGGCCGGCATCAAGTTCGACCTGTTCGACGTGGCGGCCATCTTCGAGAAGACGCCCTATATCGCCGACCTCAAGCCGGGCGGCAAATATGTCGCCAAGGATATGTTCGAGGCCGGCGGCATTCCGCTTCTGATGAAGACGCTGCTCGACCACGGCTATCTGCATGGCGACTGCTTGACGGTCACTGGCCGCACTTTGGCCGAAAATATGGAGCACGTTTCCTGGAATGAAAGCCAGGATGTTGTGCGTCCCGCCAATCGGCCAATCACCAAGACAGGCGGCGTTGTGGGCTTGAAGGGCAACCTTGCCCCCGAAGGCGCGATCGTGAAGGTCGCGGGCATGTCGGAACTGAAATTCTCCGGTCGGGCGCGCTGCTTCGATTCGGAAGAAGAGTGCTTCGAGGCGGTCACGCAGCGCAACTACCGGGAAGGCGAGGTTCTCGTCATTCGCTACGAGGGGCCGCGCGGCGGTCCGGGCATGCGCGAGATGCTGTCGACGACGGCGGCGCTCTACGGCCAGGGCATGGGCGGCAAGGTGGCGCTGATCACCGATGGGCGCTTCTCCGGCGCCACGCGCGGCTTCTGCATCGGCCATGTCGGGCCGGAAGCGGCGGTCGGCGGGCCGATCGGGCTGATCCAGGACGGCGACGTGATCTCGATCGACGCCGTGAAAGGCACGATCGAGGTGGCCTTGTCGGACGCCGAACTGGCGATCCGGGCAAAGAATTGGAAGGCGCGCGAGACCGACTATCAGTCCGGCGCGATTTGGAAATATGCGCAGGCCGTAGGGTCGGCCCGCGACGGCGCGGTGACCCATCCGGGCGCCGCCAAAGAAACGCACTGCTATGCGGACATCTGAGGTGTTGAGGTCGTCTGTCTTTTCGGCACTGGTCGCTCTGGCGACCTTGGGCGCCGTCGGGCAGGCCATGGCCTTCGACGACAAGGTGTTCGACGACAAGACCGGCGTGAAGCCGCAGTCGAGCCCCTGGGCGGTGTTCCAGTTCGGGTTCTCCGCCTACAAGAGCGGCCATAAGGATCAGGCGGTCGAGGCCTATAAATACGCCGCCGAGAACGGCCAGATCGGCGCCACCTGGAAGCTTGCGCGCATGTATGCCGAAGGCGACGGCGTGACGCGCGACGATTACGCCGCTTTCAAGTTCTTCTCGGAAATCGTCGATCAGGATGTCGAGCCCGGCTCGCCGGAAGAGAGCTATGTGTCGGACGCGCTGGTGGCGCTCGGCGACTATCTTCGCAAGGGCATTCCCGGCACCCCGGTCGAGGAAAACGACGTCGCGGCGCAGGAATATTACATGCGCGCCGCCGCCAACTACCGCAATCCAAACGCCCAGTTCGAGATCGGCCAGATGTTCCTCAAGGGCGAGGGTGGCGTGAAGGCCAGCGTCAAGCAGGCAGGCCGCTGGCTGCAGCTCGCGGCCGAGAAGGGCCATGCCGGCGCGCAGGCGACGCTCGGCAATCTACTGTTCCAGAGCGGCAAGGTCGTGCGCGGCCTGGCGATGATGACCGCGGCGCTGGCGCGGGCTCCGGCGGCCGACCAGCCCTGGATCCGCAACATGCAGGAAGAGGCTTTCGCCGCGGCCGGCGAGGCCGATCGCCGGACCGCGATCTCGCTCGCCGACGATATCCTGACCAAGGGCAACAACGGCGACCAGTAAGCGCAGGTTGGCGATAGCGTGCATGGCAGCTTGGCGCATGCATTGGCTAATGTAGCGCTGGTCGACCCCCCACTCCGTCTCGGCTTCGCCGAGACACCTCTCCCCCGATCGACGGGGTAGAGGAAGGCGCCAAGCTTTTTGTCGTCAACGCTCGTCCGGCAAGGCTCCTTTCCTTTCCCTCCGGAGGGGGGAAGGTGGCGCTGCGAAGCAGCGACGGATTGGGGGAACCACCTGGCAATCAAGCCTCGGCCTGATCAGTCGCGCCAGTCTCAGAAGATGTGTGCATAGCGTAACCTGGATGGCGGGGAGATCAACGAAGCCTCAGTTCTCGGTCGGCTCCGTCGGCGTCTGGCCGGGCGTCGGGGTCGAAAGCGATGTCGGGTGCGGCTTTGGCGCTTCGCCCGGACATTCGTCCTTGATCCTGGTCCAGGACGTGTTGTTGAGAACCATGTCGCAGCGGGCGAGGTAACTCTCGCCGGCCAGCGTCAGGCACGCCGTCTCGCCGACGTTGAAGGATTTGCCGTTGGCAAGACAGGTTGGCGCCGCCAGCAACGGCGCCGGCGCGGCAAGCGCCAAGGCAAGGCCGGCTGGCCAGAAAAGAAATCGGATCGCCATTCAACCCCCACAGCAAGCCGCATCAAAGACGGGATTTGTGGCGATACTGGGTCAGGGTGCCTGGCAACGTCTCAGGCGGGCTGCAGGCTGAGGTCGATGGCGACCGGCACGTGGTCGGACGGCTTTTCCCAGGCGCGGACGTGCTTTTCCACCGAGGCCGACGAGAAGCGGTTGGCGGCTTCGGGCGAGAGCAGCAGGTGGTCGATGCGGATGCCGTTGTTTTTCTGCCAGGCGCCGGCCTGATAATCCCAGAAGGTGTAGACGCCGGCCGAGTCGGTCACGGCGCGCACCGCTTCGGTGAAGCCGAGATTCTTCAGCCGGCGAAAGGCCTGCCTCGTCTGTGGCTGGAACAGCGCGTCGCCCAGCCAATTTTCGGGAAACCGGGCATCGGCGGGTTCGGGAATGACGTTGTAGTCACCGGCCAGCACCAGCGCTTCCTCGAGCCGCAGCCGCTCCTGCGCCCAACGCTCCAGTCGCGCCATCCAGGCGAGCTTGTAGGAAAACTTCCGTTCATCGTCGACCGGATTGCCGTTCGGCAGATAGAGCGAAGCGACGCGCAAGGCGCCCTGGTCGGTGGAAAAAACGCCTTCGATGAAGCGGGCATGATCATCCGCATCGTCGCCCGGCAGGCCGCGATTGACCTCGTCGAAGGGAAGCTTCGACAGAAGAGCGACGCCGTTAAAACTCTTCTGGCCGTTGGTCTCGACATTGTAGCCCAGCGCCTCGATCTCGGCGCGCGGGAACTGGTCGTCGACAGTCTTGATCTCCTGCAGGCACACGATGTCCGGCGCGCTTTCGGTCAGCCAATGGGTGAGGTTGCCGATGCGGGCGCGAACGCCGTTGATGTTCCAGGTGACGATCTTCATGAGGACCTCAATGCTCTTCGGGCGGCAGGCGTTCGACGAGGCCGATCGTATTGCCTGCGGGGTCCTTTAGGAAGGCCATCCATTCGCTTTCCCCCGCCGGGCCGAACCGCCCCTCGGTGTCGCGGTGGACGAGCGTCGGCGGCGCGGTGAAGGGAATGCCCGCGGCTTTCGCCTCGGCGTGGAAGGCTTCGAGGCCGGCGATGTCGAAATAGACGGTGCCGGCCGGGACGCCGTCGGTGAAGAGGAGGCGCACGTCACCGGCCATAATGAAGGCAATACCGGGCGGGTCGTAGCGGGCGTGCACGTTCAGACCAAGCACGTCACGCCAGAAAGCAAGCGTCGCATCGAGATCGCGGCCAGCCGAGAGCGCGACCTGACGGACCGCGCCGATGGCAGGCATCGGACTATATGGAAAAGCTCGTGCCGCAGCCGCAGGAGGCGACCGCGTTCGGGTTCCTGATCTGGAAGGACTGGCCCATCAGATCGTCGACGAAGTCGATCACTGAGCCGCCCATATAGACCAGCGACAGGTCGTCGATCAGGATGGTTGCGCCGTCCTTCTCGATGGCGACATCGTCATCGTTGCGGTCGCCTACCAAATCGAACTTGTAGGAAAAGCCGGAGCAGCCGCCGCCTTCGACGGAAACGCGCAGCGCCGTCTTGCCCGGTTCGCCGGAAACAATCCTGGCGATCCGCTTCGCCGCGGCATCGGTCATCTCGACCTTCATGGCAGTCTTGGCATCCGCGCCCATCGGCGTCACCTTGCTTTCGGTTTCACATGATAGGTATGAAGCGGGCGGGGCCAAGTCAACTGGTGGATCAATGGACGAGCGGCAGGGCAAGGATGCTCTCGGCGACATCGGGTTCGGCGACCGGCCGCGCGCCGTCTATGCGAGCGATCCGGCGCGCTCGCGCGGCCGCCTGTTCGACGAGCCGGAAAGCCCGACCCGCACACCGTTCCAGCGCGACCGCGACCGCATCATCCATTCCACCGCCTTTCGCCGGCTGAAGCACAAGACGCAGGTGTTCGTCGCGCATGAGGGCGACCACTACCGCACGCGGCTGACGCATTCGATCGAGGTGGCGCAGATCGCCCGCGCGCTGGCACGGGCATTGCGCGGCGACGAGGATCTCGCCGAAGCCGTGGCGCTGGTGCATGATTTCGGCCATACGCCCTTCGGGCATACGGGCGAGGACGCGCTCAACGAGAAGATGGCGACCTGGGGCGGCTTCGATCACAACGCCCAGTCGCTGCGTATCGTGACGCGGCTCGAGCGGCGCTATGCCGAATTCGACGGGCTGAACCTCACCTGGGAAACGCTGGAGGGGCTGGTCAAGCACAATGGCCCGCTGACCGACGCGAGCGGGAAGGGGCTCAAGGGCCCGGTGCCGCAGGCGATCCGCGACTATTCGGAGCTGCACGACCTCGAGCTCGACCGCTTCGCCGGCATCGAGGCTCAGTGTGCGGCGATCGCCGACGACATTGCCTACAACGCCCATGACATCGACGACGGCTTGCGCGCCGGCCTGCTGACGCTGGATATGCTTGGAGAGGTCGGTCTGCCCGGCTCGATCCTGAACAGCGTGCGTGCCAAATATCCTCAGCTCGACGATGTTCGCACCGGCCACGAGCTGATGCGCCGGCAGATCACGCTGATGGTCGAGGATGTCATCGCATCGACCATCGCCAATATCGAGCGCCTGAACCCGGACAGCGCCGACGCGGTACGCGCGGCCGGCGAGACCTTGGTGACCTTCTCGGCCAGCATGGCGGCGGCCGAAAAGGAATTGAAGGCCTTTCTCTACAAGCATCTATACCGGCATGCGGAGGTTATGCGCGTGCGGGCCGATGCCGAACAGATCGTGCGCGAGCTGTTCGACGTCTATTTCGCCGATCCGCGCGCCATGCCCGACGGCTGGCGCGAAGGGCTCGACCGGGCCGAGGACCGCATCAAGGCGCGCAGCGTCGCCGACTTCCTGGCCGGCATGACTGACACCTATGCACTCAAGGAACATCGGCGTCTGTTTGACCATACGCCCGATTTGAGCTAGGGCGAGCCTCGATTTTGCCGGCCACCGAGCCGGTCGCCTCTTAAAGCCCAGAGCACTTCCGATGAATATCTTCGCCGATTTCAACGCGCGGATCATAAAAGCCGTCGAAGCCCTTGACCTGAAAGACAAGGATGGGGCCGCGCCCGACCTGTCGCGTGTCGCGGTCGAGCCGCCGCGTGACGCCAGCCATGGCGACCTCGCGACCAACGCGGCGATGGTGCTGGCCAAGCCCACCGGACAGAACCCGCGCGCGCTTGCCGAGAAACTGGCCGAAGCGCTACGGGGCGATGCTGATGTTGCCTCGGCCGAGATCGCCGGGCCGGGCTTCGTCAATCTCAGGCTGAAGGACGGCTTCTGGCACACGCACCTGGCGGCGTTACTCGGCGAGGGGCGCAATTATGGCCGCTCGACCGTCGGCGGCGGCCGCAAGGCCAATGTCGAATATGTCTCGGCCAATCCGACCGGCCCCATGCATGTCGGTCATTGCCGCGGCGCCGTGGTCGGCGATGCTTTGGCCAATCTGATGGCCTTCGCCGGCTACGACGTGACCAAGGAATACGTCATCAATGACGCCGGCTCGCAGATCGACGTGCTCGGCCGCTCGGCGTTGCTGCGCTATCGTGAAGCGCTCGGCGACGATATCGGCGAGATCCCGTCCGGTCTCTATCCGGGCGACTATCTGGTCCCCGTCGGCCAGGCGCTAGCCAAGGAATTCGACCGCGGCCTGCTGCAGATGCCGGAAGAGGAGGCGCTGGCGATCGTCAAGGACCGCACAGTCGACGCGATGATGGCGATGATCCGCGAGGATCTGGCGCTGCTCAACGTGCATCACGACGTGTTCTTCTCCGAGCGCACGCTGCATGCCGACAACGCCAAGAAGATCCGGGCGGCGATCGCCGACCTGACGCTGAAGGGTCACATCTACAAAGGCAAGCTGCCGCCGCCCAAGGGCGAGAAGCCGGACGACTGGGAAGACCGCGAGCAGACGCTGTTCCGCTCGACCGCGGTCGGCGACGACATGGACCGGGCCCTGGTCAAGTCGGACGGCTCGTTCACCTATTTCGCCGCCGACGTCGCCTATCTCAAGGACAAGGTCGATCGCGGCTTCGTCGACCTGATCTATGTGCTCGGCGCCGACCATGGCGGCTATGTGAAGCGGCTCGAGGCGCTGGCGCGCGCGGTTGCCGGCGATGCCGTCAAGCTCACCGTGCTGCTTTGCCAACTCGTAAAACTGTTCCGCGACGGCGAGCCGGTCCGCATGTCGAAACGGTCCGGCGATTTCATCACGCTGCGCGAGGTCGTGGAAGAGGTCGGCCGCGACCCGATCCGCTTCATGATGCTTTACCGCAAGAACGACGCGCCGCTCGATTTCGACTTCGCCAAGGTCACCGAGCAGTCGAAGGACAATCCGGTGTTCTACGTGCAGTACGCGTCGGCGCGCTGCCATTCCGTTTTCAGGCAGGCGAGCGAGCAGCTCGGCGAGGCGAACTTCGATCGCAACCGGCTCGCGGCCTCGGTGGCTGCGCTGGCCGACGAGGGCGAGATCGCGCTGATCCGGAAGCTGGCCGAATATCCTCGGCTGATCGAATCCGCGGCGCTTTCGCTGGAGCCGCACCGGCTGGCATTCTACCTCTACGATCTGGCTTCCAGCTTCCATGCACAGTGGAATCGCGGCAACGACAACCAGGACTTACGTTTTGTTAAGGTTAACGACCGAGAATCAACTTATGCCAGACTAGGGCTGGTGCAGGCTGTTTCGGATGTTTTGACTTCCGGCCTGACGCTGATCGGGGCAGACGCGCCCATCGAAATGCGTTAGGTTTAACTAAAAAACCTGTCACCTTTTGCCCACATTGCGCTGGTAAGGGCCAACCCTGCGCGACGTCCATGGCGTCCGACTGTGTGCGAGTTCGGGAACAATAATGGCAGACAGAACCCCGCTGAAAGTAGCCGACCACAACGACATCGCCGACGATGATCCGTTCGCTGAACTGACCCGGATCATGGGTTTCGATCCGCGCCAGCCGGTGCGGCAGCCGGCCCCCGCGGCCGAAAAGGCCAATCAGGCCGTGGAGGCTGACGATTTCGACATCGACCTCGAGAAGGAGTTGATGGGCGAGTTCGACACCGTCGAGGAAAGCGCGCCGGTCGCTCAGCAGGCTGCACTGCATCAGATCAGCAAAGAGCCGGCCTTCGAGGCTGCCAGCGCCGCCGCGAATGACGACGAGCTTACCGCTTCCTTCGAGCAGGATTTCGTATTCGACGACGCGGCGGATTATGCCGACTTCGCCGTGGCCCGTGCGCCGGAGCCGGATTTTGCGCCGCAGCCGCAGGCGGCGCCCGAACCGGAAGTCGCGCCAGAGGCGCATTTTGGATCTGAGGCGCATTTCGCGCCGGTGCCAGAAGAAGCTTCCGAGCCGGAAGTCGCTTTCGACGACGATTTCGACAAGGCGGTCGCCAGTTCGCTCGATGTCTCGCCGGTCGAAGATGATCTTGCGATCGACCGGGAAATGGCGGCTTCGCTGGACCAGGATTTCCAGCTCGACCATCACGAGCCTGCCAATCTCGACGATCAAGAGCTCGCCAACCTCGACGATCAAGAGCCGGCTGACGCGCGCCAGGACGCCGTCGAGGCCATGCAGGCCGCGAGCGAGGCGGCGTTCGACGCCGATTTCGACAACGCGGTCCAGATGTCGCTCGAAGACGAGCTGTCGTTTGAGAGCCACGAGCCGGAGCAGCATGCGCAGGCCGCCGAGCCGGTCGAAGCTCACGCAGCCGCCCCGCTGATTTCCGAGGACGATTTTGCCGGTCATTTCGATCAGGCGATGACCGATGTCGATATCAATCTCGGCCAGGATATGGATCTCGGCCAGGGTCAGGATCTTCAAGAGCCTGAGCTGTCGCTTGACGAAGAGTCTGCGCCGGCTGTCGAGGCGTCGGCCGAGACGGCCGCCGCCGAGCCGGAGCTTGCCGCGCCCGAACCTGCCGCCGCGCTGACCCTCGATGACGATTTCGAGCTGAGCTTTCGCGATGCGTTGAACGAGGAGCCGCAAGCTCCGGCCGTCGAGCCTGTTGCCGCGCTGCAGCCGACCGTCGCCGAGGCGGCGGCTCCCGTCGTCGCCGCTCCGGTTCCGCCGAGCGCCGCCGTTGAGCCCGTGAAACCGGCCGCCAGCGAGCGCAGCCTGGAAGACGAGCTCAATGCGCTGCTTGGCGCCATGACCGCGCGGCCGATGCCGGCTGTCAGGGAGCCTGCTCCGGCGCCCCGGCTGGTTGTGCAACCTGCGAGCTACGAAAGCGAGAAGACCGAGACCGACGATCTCGACTGGAATCTCGACGAGCAGCAGCCGTCGCAGAGCGGCCAGGGCGATCTGCCGGTCGAAAGCGACCTGGACGACCTGCTCGCCAGCGAGCTCGATCACCAGGATTTCGCAACCTCGGCCAAGGCAGAGCCCGCGGTCGATTTTGATGACGACGAATTCGGCGCCGCTTTCGCCCGGAGTATCGAAGCCGAGCAGGAGGCCGCCCGGGCGAAGGCAAATTCGTCCGATTGGCTGCATTCTACGAACGCCGAGCCGGCAAGGTCGTGGAGTCGCTCGACCCCGACCGCCGCTCCGCCGGTGCAGGCTTCGTTTGCTGCGCAGCCGGCAGCCTCGGCGCCGGTGCAGATGACCGCACCTTCAGCGCCAATGCAGGTGTCGGCGCCGGCCTACCGCAGCGAACTGGCTACGGATTATTCCGCCTACGCCAAGCCGGCGCAGGCGCCCGTGCCTCCACAACACCCCCACGAGCATGATGACATGCCCGACGTCGAGACGGTCGACGTGCCGGAGCGCGTGGTCGCGCTCGCGGACGACCTCGACATTCCGGAGCTCAGCTTCGAAGAGGACCAGCCGGCGGCACCCGCATATGACGATCTCGATGCGGAATTCGCCAGTCTGCTCACCGACATGAACGCGACGGAGATCGCGTCGGCGCCGACACAGAGCCGCAGCTATGACGACGAATCCTATAATGCCGGCTTCAATGGCTATGATCGTCGCGACTTGCGTGCCGAGGCTCCGGCGGCTCCGGTGACCCCGGCTGCGCTTGCCGCCGCGAATGATTACGATGCCGATGATTTGCCCGGCAGCCGGCCGGTTTCGCAGGCGGACGAATTCGCCGCCGATGAACTCGACTATGATCCCGAGCTCGAAGAAGCGATGGCGATCCCCGGGCTTGCCGAGCGCTCGTCGGCGCAGTCGCGCAGGCGCGGCGTGATGATCGCGGCGCTCGTCGGCGCAGTGGTGGTTTTCGGCGGCCTTGGCGCGCTGGCCTTCTCCTTCGGCGGCAAAGGCGGCGGCGCGGCCCCGGTGATCGTCAAGGCCGACAATTCGCCGATCAAGGTGAAGCCCGAAAATCCGGGCGGCACGGTGGTGCCGAACCAGGACAACAAGGTTTACGACGCGGTCGCCAAGGGCGGCGGCGCGGCCAAGCCGGCCGAGCCGGTGCAGCAGAAGCTGGTGAACACCACCGAGCAGCCTGTGGACCTGGCATCGAAGGAACCGCCGCAGAGCCGTGTGGTCGACCTTTCGCCCAACGACAATGGCGCCGCGGCCGGCACTGACGCCGCCGGCGATCCAGGCACAGCATTGCCCGGCGTCGAGCAAGCGGCTGTGCCCGCAAGCACGCAACCTGCCGCGCCCGCAAGCGCGCAGCCTACCGCGCCGGCAAGCGCGCAGCCGGCGGCACCGGCGCCGAAGTCGGAAGACCGCATCGCCCAGGTGCTGCAGCAGGATGCCGAGAACACCGCCAACAACGATGTCGTCGCCGTCGCGCCGCGCAAGGTGAAGACGATGATGGTGAAACCCGACGGCTCGCTGGTGCCGCGCGAGGACCCGGCTCCAGCCGCTGCGCCGAAGGTCGCCGCGGCCGAACCGAGCGATCCGGCGCCGCAACATGTCGCGCCGGCCTCCGACGGCCAGCAGACGGGAACCGTGGCTTCCGACGCGGGCCAGGCCGTTACGGACCAGGCCGATGCGCCGGCCGTCAAGCCGGTGAAACCCGCGAAGAAGACTGAAGCCAAGGCGCAGTCGGCCAACACGCCGGCAGTGGCGCCGGTGGCGCCGGCGCGTCCGTCCGACCAGCCGGTCGATATCGTCGGCGAGGTCAAGCCGGACCAGGTCGCTTCGATCGATCCGGCGGCGGCCGCCGGCGGCGGCTCGTGGTCGATGCAGATCGCATCGCAGCCGACGGTCGAAAGCGCGCAGTCGACCTATCAGGACCTGCAGCGCCGCTATGGCGGCGTGCTGTCCGGCCGCACGGCCAACATCGTCAAGGCCGAGGTCGCGGGCAAGGGTACCTTCTACCGCGTCCGCGTTGCGGCCCAGTCGCGCAACGATGCGATCAGCCTTTGCACCAGCTACAAGGCGGCCGGCGGCAACTGCTTCGTATCGCGCTGATTAAATCAAGCCTATCAAAGCCGGCGCCGCCGAAAGGCCGCGCCGGCTTTTCGTTGTGGACGGTTGCGGGCTTTGGCTGGTCCGAGGGCAGGGGTGATTCCCTTTGCTCGCTCAAAGCCTTAAGCTTCCGGGCATGAGCGAATCAAAATCCATGATCCTCGGCTGCGCCGGGAAATCCCTCACAGAGGACGAAATCCATTTCTATCGGGACGAACGTCCCTGGGGCTTCATCCTGTTTGCGCGCAACATCGGCGAGGCCGGGCAGATCCGCGACCTCGTCGCCTCGATGCGCGACTGCGTCGGTCGCCCGGACGCTCCGGTCTTCATCGACCAGGAAGGCGGCAGGGTGCAGCGCCTGCGCCCGCCGCTGGCGCCGAACTACCCGGCCGGCGGCGCACTTGGCGCATTGTGGCGCGATGATCGCGAGGCAGGCCGCCGCGCCGCCTGGCTGATGGCGCGGCTGCATGCCTTCGATCTCTCGCGCCTCGGCATCACCGCCGACTGCCTGCCGGTGCTCGATGTGCCCGTCGAAGGCGCCAGCGACGTCATCGGCGCGCGCGCCTATGGCAAGGAGCCCAATGCTGCGATCGAGCTTGGCCGGGCCTCGGCCGAGGGGCTGATGTCGGGCGGCGTGCTGCCGGTGATGAAGCATATTCCCGGCCATGGCCGCGCCTTTGCCGACACGCATTTCGCGCTGCCGACCGTCGATACGCCGCTCGATGAACTCAGACGGCATGATTTTGCCCCGTTCAAGGCGTTGAACGAGCTGCCGATGGCGATGACGGCGCATGTCGTCTACAGCGCGGTCGACCCCGACAATCCGGCGACGACGTCCGCCAAGGTCGTGGATCAGGTGATCCGCGGCGAGATCGGCTTCGACGGGCTGCTGATGAGCGACGACACGTCGATGAAGGCACTTTCTGGGGATTTCCCGACAAAGGCGGCCTCGATCCTTGCGGCCGGCTGCGATCTCGTCCTTCACTGCAACGGCGTTTTCGAGGAGATGTCAGGGATCGCGTCGCGCACGACGGCGCTGTCAGGCAAGTCTTTGCAGCGCGCCGAGCGGGCGCTGACCTATATAAAGGATCGCGACGTCGCCGATGAAACGGCCATACGCGCAGAATTCGCCACCTATTTCGAAGCGGTGGCCTGAACCGAAGGGACGAAGGGCAAGTGGCGGAGACATTGGAAGGCAAGGCCGCGAAGGCCGCACCGATGGACCGCCTGTGGGCCGAGAACGACGATTCACGCCTGACCGGCGACCCGTCGCTGGTCGTCGACGTGGCGGGGTTCGAAGGCCCGCTCGATCTTCTTTTGCATCTTGCCCGCAACCAAAAGGTCGATCTGGCGCGCATTTCTATCCTGGCGCTCGCGGAGCAATATCTGGCCTTCGTCGAAAAAGTGCGGGCGCTTAGGTTAGAGCTTGCCGCCGACTATCTGGTGATGGCGGCGTGGCTGGCCTTCCTGAAGTCGAAGCTCTTGATCCCGAAACAGCCGGGCGAGGAGGGCGAAAGCGGCGAGGAACTGGCGGCGGTGCTGCAATTCCGGCTGAAGCGCCTTGAAGCCATGCGCGACGCCTCGGCGCGGCTGGTGAACCGCAACCGTCTTGGGCGCGACGTCTTTGCGCGCGGCATGCCGGAAATGGTCATTGTCGAGAAGCGCAACAGCTTTTCGGCTTCGCTCTACGATCTGCTCACCGCCTATGCGCAGCAGCGCCAGCGGCAGGCGATCAACAATGTGACGATCGCCCGGCGCGCCGTGTGGTCGCTCAAGGATGCACGCGAGGTGCTGGCGCGGCTGATCGGCTCGGTCGGCGACTGGACGACGCTCGACAGCTTCCTGATCGAATATCTGGCGGCGCCGGAAGAGAAGCGCACGGCGATGGCCAGTTCCTTCGCGGCGACGCTCGAGATGGTGCGCGAGGGCAAATTGGAAGTTCGGCAGGATCAGGTGTTCGCGCCGATCTATCTGCGCGGCCGCGCGCAAGGGGTAAGGGCAGTCGAGGTGGTATCATGAGCGAACGCGCCAACGCGTCGGTCATCCCGTTCAAGGTCGAGGACGAACCGGAAGACGAGATGGCCGAGCAGGGTTCCATCGAAAACCCGGCCGAGCGGCTGCAATTGTCGGAAGCCGTGCGCATGGCCGAGGCGATCATATTCGCCAGTGCCGAGCCGGTCAGCGAAAAGCAGCTTGCCGCGCGCCTGCCGGAAGGCGTCAACATTGCCGCCGCAATGGCGGATCTGCAGGAAATCTATGCCAAGCGCGGCGTCAACCTGGTACGGGTCGGCGATGCCTGGGCCTTCCGCACCGCCGGCGACCTGGCTTTCCTGATGAGCCGGGACTCCGTGCAGCAAAGGAAGCTCTCGCGCGCGGCGCTCGAAGTGCTGGCGATCATCGCCTATCACCAGCCGGTGACGCGCGCCGAGATCGAGGACATCAGGGGGGTTGAAACGTCGAAGGGCACGCTCGATACGCTGCTGGAAACGGAGTGGGTCAGGATGCGCGGGCGCCGCCGCACGCCCGGACGGCCGGTGACCTACGGCACCACCGACGCTTTCCTCGATCATTTCGCGCTGGAGGAGATCCGCGATCTGCCCGGCATGGAAGAGCTGAAGGGCGCTGGCCTGCTCTCGACGCGCATGCCGGCGAATTTCTCGATGCCGGTGCCGCCGGCCGATCCGGACGCGCTCGCCGAAGACGAGGACGCGCTGACGGATATCGACCTCGAGGAACTCGGCCTGCTGACGCCGCGCGTCACCGACGAGTGATCATCAAATCGCCGCGAATGGTCTATTAGCAGAGGCTGCGCGGATTCGTAGCAAGCCGCTCACGCCGAAAGTGCGTGACATCCGCTAGCCATTTTATCAACTTCGTAGCGGTTGTGTTTGAATCCTTGAGCGAAAACGCATAGATCATCGCCGAGGGAAACCATTCGAGAGAGATTGTTATGGGTTCATTTTCGATTTGGCACTGGATGATCGTGCTGGTCATCGTGCTTCTGGTGTTCGGCCGCGGCAAGATCCCGGAACTGATGGGCGACATGGCCAAGGGCATCAAGAGCTTCAAGAAGGGCATGGCCGACGACGACGCCGACGACAAGCGTACCGTCGAACATCGCGCTGACGAGACTGTTTCGCCGGCCAAGGAAAAGGTCAGCAAGAGCTGATCTTCGTTGTTGCTTTGAGCATGCCGTTGTCCCAAAACCGCTTCGCATTTTTGGGCAGCAGGCACCCGTCGGAATAGATTGTCATGTTCGAAGTCGGTTGGAGCGAGCTGCTGGTGATCGCGGTCGTCATGATCGTGGTCGTCGGGCCGAAGGATTTGCCCAACATGCTGCGCACCTTCGGCCGCACCGCGGCGAAATTGCGCGCCATGGCCGGCGACTTCCAGAAGCAGTTCAACGAAGCGCTGAAGGAAGCCGAGCTCGACGATGTGAAGAGCTCGATCGATAGTCTTCGCGGCCTCAATCCGATGAACGAGGTGCGCAAGCAGCTCAATCCGTTCGAGCAAGCCGCGGCCGATGTGCGCGCCGGCGTCGATACGATGATGAAGCCCAAGCCGGCCGCCGATCCGGCGGCACCGGCAGCGGAGACGCCGCAGGGCGCCGAGCCGCTCAAGAACGGTGCGACGGACCTGCCTCGCGTCGGTGGACCCGAGGCTGCGTCTGCCGCTCCAGCCTTCCCGGCCATGACCGACGCCTCCGTCACCGCACCGGTTTCTGACGCCGCCGTGCCGGCCAAGCCGGCGAAAAAGGCGGTGACCGCCAAGGCAAGGACCGCCGGCGCCGCGGCGAAAACGGCAGCGGCATCAAAGGCGCCGGCAGCGAAAGCGCCGGCCAAAGCCGCAGCGCCTGCAACGAAGGCAGCGCCGAAGGCTGGGGCAAAGCCTGCCGCGGTGAAGAAGCCGGCCGCGAAGAGGGCAACCGACGGCAAGAAGATGACGGGCGGCACCAAGTGAGCGTTTCGGACAAGGAGCGGGAAGAAATCGAGAAATCGTCGGCGCCGCTGATCGAGCATCTCGTCGAGCTGCGCCGCCGCCTGATCTGGTCGCTGGGTGGCTTTTTCGTCGCCTTTCTCGTCTGCTTCTTCTTCGCCAAGCGGCTGTTCAACCTTCTGGTCATCCCGTTCAAATGGGCGACGCAATGGGCAGGTCTCGACCCGCACAAGGTCGAGCTGATTTATACCGCGCCGCAGGAGTTCTTCTTCACCCAGGTGAAGCTTGCCATGTTCGGCGGCATGGTGATCGCCTTCCCGCTGATCGCCACGCAGATCTACAAGTTCATCGCCCCCGGCCTCTACAAGAACGAGCGCAGCGCCTTCCTGCCGTTCCTGATCGCCTCGCCGATCCTGTTCCTGATGGGCGCCTCGCTGGTCTATTTCTTCTTCACCCCGATGGTCATGTGGTTCTTCCTGGCCATGCAGCAGACCGGCACCAACGACCAGGTGCAGATTTCACTGCTGCCGAAGGTGTCGGAATATCTCAGCCTGATCATGACGCTGATCTTTTCCTTCGGCCTGGTGTTCCAGCTGCCGGTGGTGACCAGCCTTTTGACGCGCGTCGGCATATTGTCGTCGCAGGCGCTGGCCGAGAAGCGCAAATGGGCGATCGTGCTTTCCTTCGTCGTTGCCGCCGTGCTGACGCCGCCCGATCCGATGAGCCAGTGCGGCCTCGCCATACCGACCATCATTCTCTATGAGGTCGCCATCTGGTCCTCGCGCATGATCGAGCGCAGCCAGGCGCGCGACCGCCTGGCGCGCGAGCAGGCGGAGGCGGGGAGCTCTGCCGCGAGCAACACGCCGGATGCGCCATCGGCCTAGGCTGCGTTGATATTCAGGTGATGCCGGCCTGCGAACGATGGTTTCCTGCGCTTCCGGTGCTCACGTACTTCAAGTACGCTCCGCTCCGGTTCTCGGAAACCACCGTTCTCGGCTCGGCCTGACCTGAATCTCAACACGCCTAGACGAAAGCGGTCAACCCGGGAAAATCGCGGCTGTCGTTCTGCCCGCCGTCTTGCATCGATGGCGGATGCGGTTTACCCCCTCGATCCTTAAGGCGCGTCGCGCTGAAACGGATTCAAGCGGCGCGCTTTAAGTCTTGGTTTTGATGCATGTCGTTATCCCAAAACCGCGACACACTTGTGGGCGACATGCATTGCTTTGAGGATCGACCATGCTTGACATCAAATGGATTCGCGACAACCCCAAGGCCCTTGTCGAAGCGCTGGTGAAGCGCTCGTGGCCGGCGGATGAAGCGCAGTCCACGGTCGACGACCTGGTCGCCAAGGACGAAGCGCGGCGTTCGCATCTCAGCGAATTGCAGGTCAAGCAGGAACGCCGCAATGCCGCCTCGAAGGAGATCGGCAACGCCATGCGTTCAGGCGATTCGGCGCTCGCCGAGAAGCTCAAGGGCGAGGTCAGCGAGATTAAGGCGTTCATCCAGAATGGCGAGGCGCGCGAGCGCGAACTCGACAAGGCGCTGGACGACGCGCTGGCGGTTCTGCCCAACGTGCCGCATGACGATGTGCCGGTCGGCAAGGACGAGCACGATAATGTCGTCAAGCGCATCGTCGGCGAGGTGCCGACGCGTCCGAATTGGGTGAAGGAGCATTTCGAGATAGGCGAAGCGCTCGGCATGATGGATTTCGAGCGGGCGGCGAAATTGTCCGGCTCGCGGTTCACGGTGCTGAAGAGCCAGCTGGCGCGCATGGAGCGGGCGCTAGGCCAGTTCATGATCGACCTGCACACGACAGAGCACGGTTATGAAGAGATCATCCCGCCGCTGATGGTGCGCGACGAGGTATTGTTCGGTACCAATCAGCTGCCGAAATTCGAACTCGACCTGTTCTTCACGCCGCATGGCGACAGTCGGCTTGGGCTCATTCCGACGGCCGAAGTGCCGCTCACCAATCTCGTGCGAGAAGAGATCACCGCGCATGAAAAGCTGCCGCTGCGCTACACCGCGCTGACGCCATGCTTCCGCTCGGAAGCCGGCTCGGCCGGCCGCGATACGCGCGGCATGCTGCGCCAGCACCAGTTCTACAAGGTAGAGCTGGTCTCGATCACCGACCAGGAAAGCTCGCTCGCCGAGCATGAGCGAATGACTGAATGCGCCGAGGAAGTGCTGAAGCGGCTCGGCCTGCCGTTCCGCACCGTCACGCTTTGCACCGGCGACATGGGTTTCGGCGCGCGCAAGACCTACGACATCGAGGTCTGGCTGCCGGGGCAGAACGCCTATCGCGAAATCTCGTCCTGCTCGGTCTGCGGCGATTTCCAGGCCAGGCGCATGGATGCCCGCTACAAGGACAAGGACGGCAAGGGCAATCGCTTCGTCCATACGTTGAACGGCTCGGGCACCGCGGTCGGCCGCGCTCTTATAGCCGTCATCGAAAACTACCAGAATGAGGATGGCAGCGTAACCATTCCTGAAGTGCTGCGGCCTTACATGGGTGGTCTCGCGAAGATCGAAGCGAAGTGATTTGATGCGCATTCTCCTGACCAATGACGACGGCATCCACGCCGAGGGGCTGGCGTCGCTCGAACGCATCGCCCGCACGCTGTCGGACGATGTCTGGGTGGTCGCGCCCGAGCAGGACCAGTCCGGCTACGCGCATTCGCTGTCGATCTCGGAGCCGCTCAGGCTGCGCAAGATCGGCGAGAAGCATTATGCCGTGCGCGGCACGCCGACCGACTGCGTCATCATGGGCACGAAAAAAATCCTGCCCGGACCGCCGGACCTGATCCTGTCCGGCGTCAATTCCGGCGCCAACATCGCCGACGACGTCACCTATTCGGGCACCGTGGCGGGTGCCATGGAAGGCGCGCTGCTCGGCGTGCGTTCGATCGCGGTCAGCCAGGCCTATTCCTATGTCGGCGAGGACCGCGTCGTGCCTTACGAGACGACCGAGGCGTTGGCGCCGGCGCTGCTCAAGCGGCTGGTGGAAACGCCGTTGCCGGACGGTGTGCTGCTCAACGTCAATTTCCCGAACTGCGCGCCCGACGAAGTGGAGGGGACCGTCGTCACCGCGCAGGGCAAGCTGGTGCACAGCCTTTGGGTCGACGAGCGGCGCGACGGGCGCGGCCTGCCTTACTACTGGCTGCGCTTCGGCCGCGAGCCGGTCGAAGGCAAAAAGGGCACGGATCTCCATGCGCTGCGCAACCGGCTGGTGTCGGTGACGCCGCTGCAGCTCGACCTCACCGCGCATGAGCTCCGCGACCAACTGACCAAGGCGCTGTCATAAAATAGGGTTTTGGCATGAACACGGTTTTGGCATGAATACGGGCATCGACGACCGCGAAGGTTTTGCCGCTTTCCTGCTCAGGCTGCGGGGCAGGGGCGCGGCGCCCAAGGCGCTGGTCGCCGCCTTCGAGGCGACGCCGCGGCGTGGTTTCCTGCCGGCGCAGTTCCATGCGGTCGCCTGGACGGACGGCATGCTGCCGATCGAATGCGGCGAGGCGATCGAGGGCGCCGATCTGCAGGCGGCGGTGATCGCCGCGCTCCATATCGAGCCGGGCAACCGCGTGCTCGAGATCGGCACCGGTTCGGGCTACACGGCCGCCGTCATGTCGAGGCTTGCGGCGCGCGTCATCACCGTCGACCGCTACAAGACGCTGGCCGAGCAGGCAAAGCAGCGCTTCGAGGCGCTGGCCATCAGCAATGTCATCGTCCGCCAGGCCGACGGTTCCAACGGCCTGCCCAATGAAGGACCGTTCGACCGTATCGTCGCCTGGGCCGCCTTCGACAGCCTGCCGCGCTTCCTGCTCGACCAGCTGTCGAGCGGCGGCATCGTCATCGCGCCGATCGGTCCGGAAGAGGGCGAGCAGGTGCTGGCCAAGCTCACCAAGGTCGGCAGCCGCTTCGAGCGCGAGGACATCGGCATGGTCAGGCTGCAGCCGATCCTGCGTAGCGTCGCGATGGTGATTTAAGGGCCTCACAGCCCTCGCCAAAATTTCCGCCAATGTTTTAAGAAAATTTTTGTCGGATTCTAATGGGTTAACCGCCCAGTAACATTAACGCGCTTTAATCGTGACCAGTTTGTACCGGGTCTGTGCGGGTTAGTGCGATGCAATTCAATCACTTGAAGGCAAACAGACGTAATCTGGCGCGCGGTTGCGCTGTCCTGATGATTGCCGGCGCGGCGGCCGGGTGCAGTTCCCAGTCGATGCGCTTCAACGGTGTCGACGACGTGTTCACGTCGTCCACCAACAATCAGCGCGCCATCATAAACAAGCAGAATGTCGACCAGCCCTATCCGGGCGACGCGGTCGCGCCGGCGCCGGTCGACGGCACCCACACCCAGTCGGTGAGCCGCTCGAGCCTCGATCCGGTCACGGCGCAGCAGCTGCCGCCGCCCTCGCAGCCTGCCGCGCCGGCCAGGCCGATGCGCACAGCGTCAGCCCCCGCCCTTGCTCCAGCTCCCGCGCTTGCCCCCGCACCGCATGTCGACAGGACGACCACCAACACCGTCGCGCCGGCCAAGCCGTTCAAGACGGCCGAGCCCGACGCCGTGCGCAACGCCAGTGCTGCCCCGCATGCGACCGAAATCGTGGTCAGGGACGGCGAGACGCTTTCGGGCCTGGCGCAGCACTATCACGTGCCTGCCGATGCCATCGCCAAGGTCAACGGGATCGATCCGAAGAAGGGCATCCGCAGCGGCCAGAAGATCGTCATTCCCGCCTATGCCTATTCCAGCAAGGAGCCGAAAGTCGCCGATGGCAAGCCGGTGAATACGCCGAAGCAGCCTGCCGGCGCGCCGGAGAAGGTCGCGGTGCTGCCGCAGCAGCCGAAAATCAAAGACGGCAAGTCGGCCGCTCAGGTCGATACGTCGGCCGCGGCCAGCGGCTCGAAGGACCCCAAGCCAGCGGCGCAGATGGCTGAGGCCAAGCCGGCCGGCGCCGGCGGCTCCTACACGGTACAGCAGGGCGACTCGCTGTCGTCGATCGCCAGGAAGACCGGCGTCGGCGTCGTGGCGCTGAAGAAGGCCAACGGCATGCAGGACGGCCTGCTCAAGATCGGCCAGACGCTCAAGGTTCCGGCCAGCGGCACGGTCGCCGTTGCCGCGGCAAAGCCCGCGGCCACCAAGCCGGCGGTCGATCCGGTGACGACGGCAACGACGCCGCCGGCGGCCAAGACCACCGAGACGCTCGCCTCCTATACGCCGCCGAAGAAGGACGCCAAGGTCATCCAGCAGGCCGAGGACGACGATGCGGTGGCGCCCGACGCGACCGGGATCGGCAAGATGCGCTGGCCGGTGCGCGGCCGCGTGATCTCCGGCTTCGGTTCCGGCAAGGACGGCGTCGACATCGCGGTGCCCGAAGGAACGCCGATCAAGGCGGCCGAGAACGGCGTCGTCATCTATGCCGGCGACGGCCTCAAGGAATTCGGCAACACCGTGCTGGTGCGGCACGAGAACGGCCTGGTCACCGTCTATGGCCATGCAAGCTCGATCGAGGTGCAGCGCGGCCAGAAGGTCAAGCGCGGCCAGGAAATCGCGCTCTCCGGCATGAGCGGCACCACCGACTCGCCCAAGCTGCACTTCGAAGTGCGCAAGAACTCGGCCCCGGTCGATCCGAGCGGCTACCTCGAATAGAACAAGAACCGTTTGCGGGCCGCCTGACCTCCAGTCCGGCCCGCCGTCTTCAGCCCGCTCCGCAAGGAGCGGGCTTTTTCAGATCCGTGCAACATGCCTGCCCGCAAGGTTCAGAGATGATCACGGAGCGTATCGGCGATCATCTCTTCAAGGCTGCTGGCCTTCACGCCAAGAAGTGTCTCCGCGTCGGAGCTATCAACCAGCAAGGGGCTCTCGAAGAGGTACCGCATCTCGACGAGCTCATGCATGCCAAGGGCTTCCATCTCGGGGACGGAATAGGAGCGTGTCTCTGGGATCTCGTGTCCGAGCATTGCCGCGGTTTTCCGGATAAGCTCGCGGGGCGAGGCGTATTGCGAAGGAACATGAAACGCCCGTCCCCATTCACCCGTGTAGCGGGAGGCCGCAACAAGCGTGCTCGCGACGTCCTTGGTGAAGGCCCAGGCATGAGTTGCGTCGAGGTCCCCAATGAAGGCGGTGGGCTTGCCTTCGATAATGGAAGGCAGCGCGACCAGCGAGAAGTAGCTGATCGCGCCATGTCCGAGATAGTCGCTGGACCGCACTTCGATCGCCGGCACACTGGCGCGGACCGCCCGCTGCCACATGATGGTCCTGGCGGTTCCCTTCTTCGAAGTCGGGTCTAGAGACATGTCGGAGCGAAGCGGACGGTCGGCATTTCCCCCATAACCATAGAGGTTGCCAAGCACGACGAGCTTCGCGCCGACGGCTTCCGCCGCGCGCACGGTGCCGTCGATTATTGGGAAAAAGTCGGTGGGCCACCGATGATATGTGGCCATGGCGCACATGAAAATGGCATCGGCGCCTCGGCAAACGCGTGACAGCTCCGCGGCGTCCGTGGCGTCAGCCCGTATCGTCCGCACATTCGGCAACGCGTTCGAACCGACGCTTCGGCTTGTGAGCACGACATCGTGTCCTTCTTCGCCAAGACGACGAGCCGTCTCGCGCCCAACGGGGCCCGCGCCGACAACAACATAGAAACTCATTGCAACCTCTCTTCCAAGCTTGATGGAGAGGCCTGAGTACGAGTTCACGGCGTTGAAAATCGCGCGGGAATTGCCAAATCTTGGACAGGTTCCGCCATGAATCGAGAGAGCATGCCTTCGCAATTCGAGCCGGCCCGATCCTCGTCCGACGTAGCAATGGTCTCCCGCCGTGTTGAAGCAGGCGTCCATCGCCTGTCCCGGGCGCCACACCATCGCATCATGGTGCATGCAAGCGCGGCAACGCGCTCCTACTGCAACCAGGTTGGGCGATATTTCGTCAGGCGCGCCGGCGATATCGACCTGGTGCCGGCTGGGGAGGAGGGCGGCTTCGAGGCCGAAACCCCGTTCGAGACGATTGAGATCGTCTTGCAGCCGGCTTTGATGGAAAGGGTCGCCGCAGAACTTGGCGGCAGGGTGCGAGCGTCGCGGCTCGACACGCGCCATTTGCTTCGTGACCAGCGCATCGAACATCTTGCCCGAGCGCTGCAGAGCGACCTCAATGCCGGCGCGCCGAGCGGCCCTTTGTTTGCCGACAGCATCGGCGCCGCCCTTGCGGTGAGGCTGCTCGGTCTCGATAGGCCGGACACGGTTCGAGTGAACCGGTTGTCGGATGCGCAGCTCAAGCGGGTTCTGGAACACATAGAGACCGCTCTCCACGAGCCGCTTTCGATTGACCGGCTGAGCCGGGTTGCCGGCGCGAGCAGCTCGCACTTGCGGACGTGGTTCAAGGTGGCGACGGGCGTCACCCTGCATCGCTACGTGCTGCGACGCCGCGTGGAAAGGGCGCGCGTTCTGCTCAAGCAAGGCGATCTGAGCACGAGCGAGGTGGCAGCATTGACGGGCTTCGCGCATCAGTCACATCTGGCGCATTGGATGCGCCGCGAAATCGGCCAGACGCCGCGCGACTTGCGACGGACGATCTCGCCCAAGTGACATTAACGTTTCAATCCTTGAGCGGCTTGCCGAGCCTGCCGGCGAGGTCCTGCGTGAATTGCCAGGCGACGCGGCCGGAACGGCTGCCGCGCGTGGTTGCCCATTCCAGCGCCTCGGCGCGCAGCTGCTCGGGGTCGATCGCCAGATCGTGGTAGCGGACATAGCCGTCGATCATGTCGAGATATTCGTCCTGCGAGCATTTGTGGAAACCGAGCCACAGGCCGAAACGGTCGGAAAGCGAGACCTTTTCCTCGACCGCTTCCGAAGGGTTGATGGCGGTGGAGCGCTCATTGTCGATCATGTCGCGCGGCAGCAGATGCCGCCGGTTGGACGTGGCGTAGAAGATGACGTTGCCGGGCCGGCCCTCGACGCCTCCTTCGAGCGCCGCCTTCAGCGACTTGTACGACGTGTCGTCGTGATCGAAGGAAAGGTCGTCGCAAAACAGGATGAAGCGCCAGGGGGCCGCCTTCAGGAGACCCATCAGCTTGGGCAGTGTGTCGATGTCCTCGCGGTGGATTTCAATCAGCCTCAGCGGCCGCTCGAGCTTGTCGGATGCGTTCACCGTGGCATGCACGGCCTTGACCAGGGACGATTTCCCCATGCCGCGCGCGCCCCACAAAAGCACGTTGTTGGCCGCATAACCGGACGCGAAACGCTCGGTGTTGTCGAGCAGGATGTCGCGCACGCGGTCGACGCCGCGGATCAGGCCGATGTCGACGCGGTTGACCTTGCGCACCGGTTCCAGGAAGCCAGGGTCTGCCTGCCACACGAAGCAGTCGGCAACACCGAGATCGGTCTGAGGAACCGGCGGCGGAGCGAGGCGAGCGACTGCCTCGATCAGGCGATCGAGTTTCTTGTTCAATGCGTCCAGGCTGTCGGTCATATCAGGTCTTTTTGTTTAGGTATTTCAGCGTGTGGGAGCAGCTTCCATGACATCGCTGCAAGAACCAGCTCCAAGCTTTTGTTGGAGCATGATCTTTTCGGTGGCCTCGAAGCCGCTTCCGCTGCGACGCTCTAGCACGCCGCAAACGGCTGGAAAAGCAGCGGATCGGCTTCGCAGCGCAGTTGCATTGGCAAGTTTACCGACTATATTCCGGCCAAATTTCGCGGGGCCGCCGCAGCGGTATTTCACCATCCAGGAGTTTCTTGATGTTCGTTACACCGGCATACGCCCAGGGCGTCGGCGCCTCGCCAGACATGTTGATCTCGATTTTGCCGTTTGTCCTGATTTTCGTGATCATGTATTTTCTGATCATCCGGCCGCAGCGCGCGCAGTTGAAGAAGCGCCAGGAAATGCTGTCGGCGGTGCGCCGCGGCGACACGGTGGTGACCGGCGGCGGCTTCGTCGGCAAGGTGACCAAGGTGATCGACGACAACGAGCTGGAGATCGACCTTGGCGGCGGAACCAAGGTGACGGCGCTGCGCTCCACGATTTCGGACGTGCGCGTCAAGGGCGAGCCGGTGGCGAACCAGAACGCCAAGAAGTAATCCTAACCTCGATGGCGGAACGCTGCCGCTTGTACGCCTGAACGGATAAAACGAATGCTCTATTTCTCGCGCCTGAAGATGATCCTGATCTGGCTCGCGGTGGCCGTCACAGTGATCCTCGCCGCGCCCAACCTTTTCCCGGCAAGCATGCTGGCGCAATTGCCGAGCTGGGTGCCGAAGCGGCAGATGACGCTGGGCCTCGATCTTCAGGGCGGCTCGCACATCCTGCTGCAGATGGATCAGAATGACCTGGTCAAGGATCAGCTGCAGACGACGCGTGACGAGATCAGGACGCTGCTGCGCGACGCCAAGATCCAATATACCGGCCTTGGCGGAACAGGCCGAACCGTGCAGGTGCGCATCAACGATGCGAGCCAGGTCGAAGCCGCCAAGACAGCGCTGAAGCCGATAACCAATCCGGTGACCGCCGGCCTGTTTGCCGGCGGTTCCGTGCAGTCGATGGCGCTGGACGATTCCGAGCCTGGGCTGTTGAAGTTCACCGTCACGGATGCGGGCATCAAATACCGCACCACGACCGCTCTCTCGCAGGCGATCGAGGTGGTGGAGCGACGCGTCAACGCGCTTGGCACGACCGAGCCGATCGTGCAACGGCAGGGCGACGATCGCATCCTTGTCCAGGTGCCCGGGCTCCAGAACCCGCAAAGGCTCAAGGACATTATCGGCCAGACCGCCAAGCTGACGTTCCAGATGGTTGACACATCGGTGCCGGTCCAGGACGCGATGAAGAATCGCCCGCCGGCTGGCGACTCGGTCCTTTATTCGCAGGACGACCCTCCGGTTCCTTACCTCGTCGAGAACCGCGTTATCGTCTCGGGCGAAGACCTGTCGAATGCGACGCCGACGTATAATTCACAGACCAATGAGCCGGTGGTTTCGTTCACCTTCAATTCCCGCGGGGCGACCAGGTTCGGTCAGGCGACCCAACAGAATGTCGGCAAGCCGTTCGCCATCGTGCTCGACAACCAGGTGATTTCGGCACCGGTGATCCGCGAGCCGATCCTTGGCGGCAGTGGCCAGATCTCCGGCAATTTCACGACCGAGAGCGCCAACGACCTCGCCGTCTTGCTGCGCGCCGGCGCCCTGCCGGCCAAATTGACGATCATCGAAGAGCGTACGGTCGGCCCGGGCCTTGGTCAGGACTCCATCCACGCCGGCAAGGTGGCTGGCGTGATCGGCTCAATCCTCGTCGTCGCCTTCATGTTCGTCGCCTATGGGTTCCTCGGTTTCCTGGCCAACATCGCTCTGGCCGTGCACGTGGCAATGATCGTCGGCGCGCTGTCGCTGCTCGGCGCCACGCTGACCTTGCCCGGCATCGCCGGTATCGTGCTCACCATCGGCATGGCGGTGGACTCCAACGTCCTGATCTATGAGCGCATCCGCGAAGAGCGGCGCAACGGCCGTTCGGTGATCCAGGCGATCGACACCGGCTTCTCCAAGGCGCTGGCGACTATCATCGATTCCAACGTCACCTCGCTGATCGCCACCGTGGTGCTGTTCTGGCTGGGCACAGGGCCAGTCAAGGGCTTTGCGATCACCTACGCGATCGGCATTCTGACCACGGTCTTCACGGCCTTCACCTTCACCCGCATGCTGGTGTCGATCTGGCTGCGCCGCGCCCGGCCGAAGGAACTGCCGCGCGCGCCGGTCACCTTCATTCCGCCAGGCACGAAGATCCCGTTCATGGGCATCCGCCGCTGGACCTTCGCTCTCTCCAGCACGTTGTCGATCCTGTCGGTCGTCGGGTTCCTGACACTTGGCATCAACTACGGCATCGACTTCAAAGGCGGCTCGATAATCGAGGTGCAGTCCAAGAAGGGCGATGCCGATCTCGGCGACATCCGCAACAGGCTCTCCGAGCTCAATATCGGCGAGATCCAGGTGCAACAGTTCGGCGCGCCGAACGACGTGCTGATCCGTGTCGGCACGCAGGACGCCGGCGAGAATGCCGAGCAGACCGTCATCGACAAGGTGCGGGGCGAGTTGCAGGACCAATATGATTTCCGCCGCGTCGAAGTGGTGGGACCGACGGTCTCAGGCGAGCTGGCCAAGCAGGGCACGATCGCCATGCTGATCGCGCTGGCGGGCATCCTGCTCTATGTCTGGTTCCGCTTCGAATGGCAGTTCGCCGTCGGCGCCATCGTGGCCACGGTGCACGATGTGGTGATGACGATCGGCTTCTTCGTCTTGACAGGGCTGGAGTTCAACCAGTCGTCGCTGGCGGCCATCCTGACCATCATCGGCTATTCGCTGAACGACACCATCGTGGTCTATGACCGCGTTCGTGAGGATCTGCGAAAATACAAGAAAATGCCGCTGCCGCAGCTCTTGAACAATGCCATCAACGAGACGCTGTCCAGAACCACGCTGACCTCCGTCACCACGTCGCTGGCGCTGTTGGCACTGGTGCTGTTCGGCGGCGAGGTGATCCGCTCCTTCACGCTGGCGATGCTGTTCGGCGTGGTGTTCGGCACCTATTCGTCGATCTTCATCGCCGCGCCGCTGCTGATCCTCTTCAAGCTGAGGCCGCAGGCCTCGGCTGAGGAGCCGGTGAACGGCAAGGCGGTGGCGACCTGACGCCGTTTCGGCATCATGTTCTAGAGCCATGGCCAAAGGCATCATCATCCGCGAGGCGCATTTCCCCGGCAAGGCGTCGATCGAGGCCTATGGCAATGGCGGCTTTCGCTTTGCCGATATGTCGCATCGCGGATCGCTGCTCGTCCTGCCGTCGGGCATCCATGGCTGGGAGCCCGCTGATCCGCTGGCGCTGAAGGCCACGGATTTCGACAAGCTGTTCGCCGAGGCCGGCAAAGTCGAGATCCTGCTGGTCGGGATGGGCAAGGAACTGCGGCCGCTGCCGGCGGCGCTGCGAGCCGCGCTAAAGGAGGCCGGGATCTCGGCGGACCCGATGTCGACGGGAGCGGCGGTGCGGACCTACAATGTGCTGCTCGCCGAAGACCGCGCCGTGGCCGCGGCGCTGATCGCCGTCGATTGAATGGCCGCCGGCACGTCCAAGATCATCAAGAATGGCGACATCGTCATGGGTGCGGTGCGCGCCGTCGACCATGACCGGTATCTGTCGGCGCTTTACGCGCCGGCCGACAAGCGCGACGCGCTGCTCGCGCTCTACGCCTTCAATGCCGAGATCGCCGGCGTGCGCGATCGCATCCATGAGCCGCTGCCGGGCGAGGTCAGGCTGCAATGGTGGCGAGACGTCATTTCGGCCGAAGGGGATGCCGAGACAGGCCACCCGACCGCCGATGCGCTGCGCGCGACGATCGCCGCCTGCCGGTTGCCGAAGGCTGCTTTCGACAACATGCTCGAGACGCGCATCTTCGATCTCTATGACGACCCGATGCCGTCGCGGACCGATCTCGAGGGCTATTGCGGCGAGACGGCCGCGGCGCTGATCCAGCTTGCGGCCATGGTGCTCGATCCCGCCGCGGCGCCCGGCTTTGCCGAACTGGCGGGCAGGGCCGGCTGCGCGCAGGCGATCACCGGCCTGTTGTTGCTTCTGCCGCTCCATCGTCGGCGCGGACAGTGTTTTGTGCCCGCCGACATCCTTTCGGCGGCCGGCACGACGCCGGAAGAGTTCGTCAAAGGCGAAGGCGGGGCAGCCGCCGAGCGCGCGGTTGCGGCGATGATTGCGCTGGCGCGCGAGCATCTCAACGCCTTCGAGAAAGGTGCGCCAGCGCTTCCCGTTGCGCTGCGGCCCGCCTTCCTGCCGCTAGCGCTGACCGATGCCTATCTCGGCAGGATGGAGAAGACGGGCAGGTCGCCGCTCAGTGCGACGGCAACGCTCTCAACCTTGCGCCGGCACTGGCTGCTCTTGCGTCATGCGATGCGGGGCTGGACGCCCCCTTTGACGTAAACGTCAACCGTGCTAGGGATTCCGTCCATGTGGACTCGCGTCGAAGAAATGCGGGCCGCCGGAGGAGCCGTCTTTCCATGAGCCTGCCAGTCCTGGTCGTCCTTGTCGTGTTCGGCATCGCGCTGTCGGTCGCGGCCGTGCATTTCACCGGTGGCACGACGACCGCGACGCTTGCCGGCGCCGATCATGCGCTCGCACGCTTTGCCGAGGATTTTCCCGACGAAAGACCGGGTTCAATACGGCTGACAGCCGACAGCCATGCCGCGTTTCTCGATCTTGGCCCGCAGCGCTGCGGCATCGTCCGGAGCATAGGCGATTGTTTTCTGACGCGCATCGTCACGCCCCACGACATTCTGGCGCTGACCAGGGAAGGCAATGTGGTCTCGCTGCGGCTCAATGATTTCACCTGGAAAGGTGGGCGGTTTGCTTTTGCCGACGAAGCCGGCGCGCTGGCCGTGGCGGCGGCATTGCAAAGCCATGATCGGATCCGGGAGGCGGCGTGATGGACGAGTATAATTTCCCGCAGGTCACCCAGCTTGCGATCCCGTTCTTCGTCGCGGCGATCCTGATCGAGCTCTGGCTGGTGCGCACCAGCCGCGCCAGGGGATCGTTCGAAACGCGCGACACGCTGACCAGCCTGATGATGGGGACCGGCAATGTCGTCGCAGGCTTGCTGCTCGGCGTCGTGTCTTACTGGGCGCTGCTGTGGCTGTGGCAATTCCGCTTCTTCAATCTCGGCCTGTCGATCTGGGTATTCGTCGCCGCCTTCCTGCTCGACGACCTGCGCTACTATATCTATCACCGCATCGCGCACCGGGTGCGATGGGTGTGGGCCGAGCACGTTAACCATCATTCCAGCCAGCACTACAATCTCTCGACGGCGCTGAGACAAAGCTGGACAGGGCTGTTCACCTTCACCTTCATCCTGCAGGCGCCTCTGGTGCTGCTCGGCTTCCATCCTGCGGTGATAGCCTTCGTCTTCGGCTTCAACCTGGTCTGGCAGTTCTGGATCCACACCGAGACGATCGGCAAGATGTGGGGCTGGTTCGAATTCATCTTCAACACGCCTTCGCACCACCGCGTCCACCACGCCACCAATCCGCGCTATCTCGACGCCAATTATGCCGGCACGCTGATCGTCTGGGATCGCATGTTCGGCACCTTCGTCGAGGAATTGGAGGAGGACCGGCCGCGCTACGGCATCGTCAAGAACATCGGCACCTTCAATCCGCTGAAGGTGGCCTTCCACGAATGGATCGGCATGTTCAAGGATGCGCTGGCGCCGGGCCTGACGCTCGGTCAGCGCGTCAACTATCTCATCCAGCCGCCAGGCTGGAGCCATGACGGCTCGCGCGATACGTCCGAGACGCTAAAGGCGGCTTATGTGCGGAGGAATCCGGGAGAAGCGGGCAAGCCGGGGTTGCCGGGCGCAAGGGCGGAGGCGGCGGAGTAATCAACGCCTTAGGATGGATCGCCAGAACCACCGTCGCGCATCAATGTCTCGTAGTCGCGGCCGCCGTAGAAGATGTTGAGTATGAGAACGACATCGCTTTCGACAACATAGGTGATGACCGCGGAATGTTCGAAAGGGACGGTTCGCAGTCCGGGCGCGATGTCATCGCGCGAGCGGCCGCCGCGAGGTGCGTTGCCGATGCTTCGGCAGCGCTCTCTAACCCGATCCATGAAGCCATTGGCGACGTTTTCGCTGCCGCCTTTCTCAAGGATGTAGCTGCCAATCGCTTCGAGATCGGAGATCGCGTTTTCGCTAAGAACGACGACGAGGCGCTGGATCATCATGGCCTTGCGCCAGCTGTGAAATTCGGTTCTTCACCCGGTCGATTGCTTCATCGAGCGGGACGGCGGGTCTCTTGTCCTCGATCGAGGCCTTCACGCGCGCGCGGATCGAGGCCATGCGCTCGGCATGCTCTTGCTCCTCGCGCTGGAAGGCGCGGAGCGCGGCGCGGATAACTTCGCTGGCCGAGCCGTAGGAGCCGTCCTCGACCTTTTCGCGGATCAGGCGCGCCATGGCCGGCGTAACGGTGACGGACAGTTTCTCGGCGGATTCCATGGCTCACCTCACATAGGATTGTGAGTGGGATGATATCCTACTTTATATGGAGCGTCCAAGCCGATATCCAACCCTACTCCGCCGCTTCCGCCCGCGCCGGCAGCCCCAGCCATTGCCGGCAATCTACCAAAGCGCGCGAGGTGATGGCGTGGCGCTTGGCTACGGTCTTGTCCTTGCCGCGCAGGCGCTTGCCTTCGGCCTTCGGCGCTTCCACCGGCGGGAACAGGCCGAAATTGACGTTCATCGGCTGGAAGGAGCGCTTGCCGGGCTCGTCGTCGGAGACGATGTGGCCGCCGGTGATGTGGTTGAGCAGCGCGCCGAATGCGGTGGTCGCAGGCGGCAGCGATAGCGCCTGGCCGAGGCGCTCAGCAGCGGCGAAGCGGCCGGCGAGCAGGCCGATCGCCGCGCTTTCGACATAGCCTTCGCAGCCGGTGATCTGGCCGGCAAAGCGCAGGCCGGGGCGCGATTTCAGCTGCAGCGAAGGATCGAGCAGCGTCGGCGAGTTGATGTAGGTGTTGCGGTGCAGGCCGCCGAGACGCGCAAAGTCCGCGTTTTCAAGCCCGGGGATGGTGCGGAAGATGCGCACCTGCTCGGCATGCTTCAGCTTGGTCTGGAAGCCGACCATGTTGTAGAGCGTGCCCAGCGCATTGTCTTGCCGGAGCTGCACCACCGCATAGGCCTTGACCGACGGATTGTGGACGTTGGTCAGCCCCATCGGCTTCATCGGCCCGTAGCGCAGGGTCTCGACACCGCGCTCGGCCATCACCTCGATCGGCAGGCAGCCGTCGAAATAGGGCGTGCCTTCCCACTCCTTGAACTCGGTCTTTTGGCCATCGAGCAGCGCCTGGACGAAGGCGAGATACTGCTCCTTGTCCATCGGGCAGTTGATGTAGTCCTTGCCGGTGCCGCCTGGACCGACCTTGTCGTAGCGCGACTGGAACCAGGCTGTGTTCATGTCGATCGTGTCGAAATGCACGATCGGCGCAATCGCGTCGAAAAAGGCGAGCGCATCGGCGCCGGTAGCTTCGGCGATCGACTGCGCCAGCGAAGGCGCCGTCAGCGGGCCGGTGGCGATGATCGCCTGGTCCCAATCCTCGGGCGGCAGCCCAGGCACTTCCTCGCGCTGGATGGTGATCAGCGGATGCGCCTCGATCTTCACGGTGACCGCGTGGGAAAAGCCGTCGCGGTCGACGGCCAGCGCGCCGCCGGCCGGCACCTGGTTCGCATCGCCGGCACTCATGACCAGCGAGCCGGCAAGCCGCATTTCGGCGTGCAGCAGCCCGACGGCGTTGTTTTCGGCATCGTCGGAGCGGAAGGAGTTGGAGCAGACCAACTCGGCCAGGCCGTCGGTCTTGTGCGCGTCGGTGCCGCGTACGGGGCGCATTTCATGCAGCACGACCGGAACGCCGGCTTGCGCAATTTGCCATGCGGCTTCGGAGCCGGCGAGGCCGCCGCCGATGACGTGTACGGGATTTTTGCTCATGAGCGCCGGAATAATAGCTTGGGGACGCGATTGCAATTGCCAGCTGACAACGCACGAGGCCGGTGCCTGCGCCAGAAACAACAACACCCGCCGGGGGAGGAGGTCCGGCGGGTGTCGTTTTTGGGGTCGATCCTCGGGAGGAGGTGAAGATCGACCTTCATTCGTCATTGCCGGGGAGGAGGTCGGCTTTGACGAAATTCCTTATCGCCCTTGAGGACGAAAATTCTTTTCGCCTTTGAGAAGGGGCGAAGCCTTCGAAGACGAACTGCGTTCGCTTCGGGAACAACGCCCGCCGGGGGAGGAGGTCCGGCGGGCGCCGTTTTGGTGGTCAACCCTCGGGAGGAGGTGAGGGTTGGCCGTATCCGTCAGGGTCGGGGAGGAGGTCGACCCTGGCGAAATGCCTTGCTTAGATCGCCTTGCGGGCGACCATCTTGATCTCGTCGCGAACGATGCCGAGATCGTGGAGCTGGCGGTTCGAAAGCCGACCCAGCTCAGCAACGGTGTCGCGATAGACGCGCCAGTTACGATAGCTGCGGATCAGGTTCATTGTCTTAACTCTCTTCAAAACTGGTTCGGACCATTTGCGGTCCGAAGCGGATTAGACCGCCTTGCGGGCGACGTAGTGGATGTCGCTGCGGCTGATGCCGAGGTCGGTCAGTTCACGGTTCGACAGGCGGTTCAGCTCGGAGACGGTGTCCCGGTAGCGGCGCCAGTTGCGGTAGTTGCGGATCAGGTTCATGGTAGTTCTCGTTTCGTCTTTACTTCGGATCATTCCGTTTGTGTACGAACAGAAAGTAGGTGGGATCATATCGGTTTAAAAGTGCCGTTGGCGCATGGCAGCAATGCAAATTGTGCAATGCAACATTAACGGCCGTTCACGCCTGCGTCGCAAAGAAGGCCGAATCGGAAAGTGCCGCCGCGTCAACGGTTTGGCTGCCCCGGTTGAGGAAATGACCAGGCTTTGGGGGAAAGCATGGCGAGCTATACGACACGGCTAAGGGCGGATATCGCCCGCTGGCGGGAGAGAGGGCTGATCGATCCCGCCACGGCGGAGGCATTGACGCGCGACGTCGCTGCCAACGAGCGCGCGTCGCTGAGTTTCGGCTCGATCCTGGCGATGATGGCGGCGCTTCTGCTCGGCGCAGCGATCCTGATTTTCGTCGCCGCCAACTGGGAGGCCATTCCGCGTGTCGTTCGTGTGGCGGCGCTTTTCGCCGTCATCCTGGCCGGCTATGTCGGCGGCGCGGTGCTGAAGACGCGCGACCATGCCGCGATCGGCGAGGCGCTGTGGATCGTTGCAGCCGCCGCCTTCGGCGGATCGATCGCGCTGATCGGCCAGATGTACCATCTTTCGGGCGACGAGGCCTCGGCGCTGGTGACATGGTGTGCCGGCACGGCGCTGGCGGCAGTAGCGCTGCGTTCGAACCCGCTGACGGTGGCTGCAGTCGGCATTGCCGATGCCTGGCTGGTCCTCAAGGGGTTCGGCTTCTACTGGCGCGCGGAAATTCCTCATCTCTTCATCGTCATGGCGATGGTCCTGTTCGCCATTTCGTCCTGGACGCGCAGCCGGGCAGCGCGCCACCTCATCGTCCTGTCTGTCATTCTGTATCTGATCTTGCTGGCGACGGATCACGACGCGCTGCCGGTGGCGATGTCGCTGGCCATCGCGTCAGTGCTGCTCTTTGCCGCCTCGGTCTTTGCCGGCGATCCGATCGACAGGATCCTGCAGCTGGGCGGCCGGCTGTCCTTGCACGCCTTGCTCGGCTTCCTGACCGGCATGGCGATGATCCAGTTCGAGCTGGCGGATGAAAGCACCTATAACAGCGGTTTCGCCCTCGCCTCGATCATAGCGCTTGCCGGCATCGTGGTGGCGATCATGTTGGCCGGCCGCGAGAGCAGGGGCCTGCGCTGGCTGGCCTATGCCGGCTTCGCCTTCGAACTCGCAATTATCTATAGCGTCACCTTGCTTTCGATGCTGGATACGGCCGGCTTCTTCCTGGCGGCTGCCGTGCTGCTCGGCGTACTGGCGCTGATCATCATCCGTATCGAGAAGCGCATGAGAGCGCCCGCCGAGACAGGAGCAGCAGCATGACCGGCAAGAAGCTCATCATCTCGGCGTTGGTGCTGGCGCTCGTCCAGATCGGCTTTCTCAGCTGGATCATAGCCGGCCGGGCCGCGATCCTGCGCAACGGCAAGGAAGTCCTCTTGAAAGTCCAACCCGTCGATCCGCGCGACCTCCTGCGAGGTGACTATATCTCGCTCAACAACAACATTTCGCGCATCCCGGTGAAGCTGATCGTCAACCTTCCGCAAGGCAAGTTCTCCAGCGACGACACAGCGATCGTGGTGCGGCTGAAGAAGGGCTCCGACGGCTATTGGCAGCCGACCGCGGCGTGGTTCGGCAAAGCGCCGGTCCCGGCCGGCGCGGACGAAGCAGACATTGCCGGCCATGTCGGGGGAGGCTGGGGCCTCAGCGATCCGGAAGCGACGATCGCGCCCGACTACGGGATCGACCGCTTCTATCTGCCGGAAGGCGAAGGAATGGCGATCCAGGACGACATGCGCGTGCGGCCGTTCGGCATCAAGCTCGCGCTCGCCTCCGACGGCACGGCACAGATCAAGGCGCTGATGGACGGCGACAAGACGCTGTTCGAGGAGCCGCTTTATTGAGCGTATAGGTGCTTGACGTCTGTGTCCGCGCTAACGGTGGTCCCGCTTATCGCTGGACACTCCCTGTCTCTGCGATAATTTTGGGATAGGGACCGATCGAAATCGTGTAGCTAAAGTTTGCCACGCCTTTTTCCTGCTTGTGTATCGAGGGACTGCGCACAACCCAGTCGTAGACGCCCGAGACCATGCAGCGATCGTTGGTGCAGTTGACCACGATGCTGTCATTGCGGACGCTATATCCGCGTTCAGGCCATCGCCGGTAATAGTTTCTCTTGTCCTGAATGATCGACCTCAACTTCGTCAGCTTGCCATAATAATCGACCTTGGGAGCGTAGGATGCCTGAACTTGGGCAAGAGCGAAATCGTCGTTGTCGCCATGATGCTCGATGAGATCCCTGACGAAGGCGACCGCAATGCTTTCCGGCAGTTGCCTGGCGTCGAGTGCAGGAGCGGACACGGGCGCAGGATTTGGCCTCGTTAACACCTGTGAAATATCTGCCGGCGATTGGTTCGCTGCGGCATTGGTCACATGCAAGTCAGCCATTTCGCTGGCCGATAGATATCTTATGTCATGCTTGCCATAGCTCGAAGCCAATTCTATCAGCTTGGGGTCCACTCCCATCTCGACCACATAAGACGTGATTGCAGCCGTTCCGAGCTGGACGCGGGCCTTCGCTTCTTCGGTGGACATCCCGTCAGCCGGTTTGAGAAACGCCCGGTGAATGCCGATGGAACTTGGTTCGGCAACACGGTGGATGCCACCCAGGAAGGCCAGTGAGCAGGCTGAAGCGCACTGCAATTGGCCAACCTGAAGCGTATCCAACCCTGCTGCGCGGATCATACGCCCCAACCGAATAGCACCGCCGACATTGCCACCAGGGGAGTTGAATACAATCACCTTGGCCCCGCTGCTCGCAACCGCGCGGCTGAAGCCGTTCAAGGACTCATTGGCGCTAAACTCACCGGAGACAATGAGCATTGGCAGCTGACCCGGAAGAGAAGCCGGAGTGTACTCCAAAGCCTCAACCTGAGACGCCGCCGCGAGAGCTGACCCAAGCCCCAGAACTAGAGAAGTTACACGCACAATCTGACAGAGCCCCGACCCGCCTGTTGCAAGTAAGAACCTGTTAAAGGGCTATTTCAAGTGCATCGGATGCGCAAAGCGGGATGGTCTCCGAGAGCGTGAGGGCCTTGCTTGCGCCGCCAGGAGATAGCTGCGGTCCTCCTTCGCCAAGACTTCGGAGACACCTTCGGCTCTTCGAGCCTCAGGTGGTGGTCCTGCCGTCCGAAGCTCAAAGAGCGAAGATGGTGCGGATGAAGGGACTCGAACCCCCACGCCTTTCGGCACTGGAACCTAAATCCAGGGCGTCTACCAATTCCGCCACATCCGCTTTCCCCGGCAATCCCATGTAGCCATCATTCTGTCAATGTCGAGGCTCAAGTCATGCTTATCCGGCTAAAGCGCGTCATGTCGAAACGGCTCGGGTGACGCGCTTCAGGCCTAGTCTTGATGCATGCCGTTCTCCCAAAACCGCTGCGCACTTTTGGGCGGCATGCATTGGAGCGAAGATAGTTGAAAATTAGCCTAGCCTGTGACAAAAGGCGTGTCGAATGTGACGGAAAGTGAGTTTCCGCTTCTGCAAGATGTCAAAAGTCGTAGGAAAAACAAAGACTTATTCGCATCCGGCAAGGCGCAGTTCAGGAGAATTTGAGCCGCATTCGCGGTCAAATCGCCAGGTTCCGTCCCAAAAGCCATTTCCGGCAAGATCATACCGGCAGGCTGTAAACGGCTAAAACCGTTCGGCAGTCTCATTGTTGAAAACAAAGGTTCTAGGATGCAGGTCACCGAAACGCTCAACTCCGGTCTCAAGCGCGAGATCAAGATCACCGTGCCGGCCGGTGACATGGAAGCCAAGCTGATGGCGCGGCTGACCGATGCCCGCGGCAAGGTGCGCATCAACGGCTTCCGCCCGGGCAAAGTGCCGGTGCAGCACCTGCGCAAGGTGTACGGCAAGTCGTTCATGGCCGAGGTCGTCAACGAGATCCTTAATGACTCGACCCGTTCGATCATCTCGGGGCGCGGCGAAAAAGCCGCCATGCAGCCCGAAGTGATCATGACCGAGGACGAGAAGGAGGCCGAGAAGATCCTGGCCGGCGGCGCCGATTTCGAATTCAGCCTCAATTACGAAGTCATCCCGCCGATCGAGATCAAGGATTTCTCCGACATCAAGGTGACGCGCCAGGTCTATGACGTGCCGGACGCGGAAGTCGAGGATCAGGTCAAACGCGTCGCTGAATCGGCGCGCAGCTACGAGCCGAAGACCGGCGAGGCCGCCGAGGGCGACCGTGTGACCATCGACTATGTCGGCAAGATCGGCGGCGAGGCCTTCGCCGGCGGCGCCGGCACCGACCAGCCGCTGGTGCTCGGCTCCAAAGAGTTCATCCCGGGCTTCGAGGAGCAGCTGATCGGAACGAAGGCCGGCGACGAGAAGCAGGTCACCGTCACTTTCCCCGAAAACTACCAGGCGGCGCATCTGGCCGGCAAGGAAGCCACCTTCGACGTCACCGTCAAGGAAGTGTCGGCGCCCGGCGCGCTCGAGATCAATGACGAGACGGCCAAGAATCTCGGCCTGGAGTCGCTCGAGCGCCTGCGCGAGATCGTGCGCGGCCAGATCGAGAACCAGTTCGGCTCCATGACCCGCCAGAAGGTGAAGCGCCAGTTGCTCGACCAGCTCGACGCATCCTACTCCTTCGAGGCGCCGTCGAAGCTCGTCGAGGCCGAGTTCAACAACATCTGGGGCCAGGTCAACCGCGACCTGGAAGCCGCCGGCCGCACTTTCGCCGACGAAGAGACGACGGAAGAAGAAGCGCGTGCCGAATATATGCGCCTTGCCGAGCGCCGCGTGCGCCTCGGTCTGGTCCTGGCCGAGATCGGCGAGAAGGCCGGCGTCACCGTGTCGGACGAGGAACTGCAGCGCGGCCTGTTCGAGCAGGTGCGCCGCTTCCCGGCCAACCAGCAGCAGGAAGCCTTCGAGTATTATCGCAGCAACCCGGAAGCCATCAACGCGCTGCGCGCGCCGATGTTCGAGGAGAAGGTGGTCGACTATCTGCTTGGCCAGATCTCGGTCAACGACGTCAAGGTCGGCAAGGACGAGCTGATGGCCGACGACGAAGAGGCCGAAACCGCGACTAAGGCGAAGCCGGCCAAGAAGGCTTCCTCGAAGAAGGCCGAAGCCAAGGCAAGCGACGCAAAGGCTGGCGAAGCAAAGGCAGGCGAAGCCACCGACGAGGCGGAAGAGCCGAAGAAGAAGGCCGCGCCAAAGAAAAAAGCCGCCAAGGAAGCCGAGTAATAGGTTTCAACACCGCGATTTGGAAAGGCCGCCTCCGGGCGGCCTTTTTCATTAGGAGCTACTTTATTGTGGCGGCGCGGCAACACAGACAACTTGTCTTGAAGGCCTGCCGCTGGCGATACCAACGGTTGAACATTATCTGCGCTTCATCGCATTCGCGGGTGTTTGGAGGCATTGGTGAGGCTGGGATTCACGATGAGAGACGTGGTCGTCGCCGCGGCGCTCATGTTTGCTGCAGCCGCCGGTGTCGCCCGGGCCGAGCCGGCTCTCGGCAACTGGAGCGTTGGCGCCGGCAATGATGGTCAGATCACGGCGTCGCTCCACGCCAGCAACAAGCTGATCACCGGCGGCGGAGCGTTGGGCTACAGCCCTGTGCTGATATTGGCTTGCCGGCGCGACGGCGAACCACGCTGGAGCGAGTGGCTCCAGCTCAACGATGCTGTCTCCGCCAGCCGCAAGATCACCATCTCCGTCGCGGTCGACGGCGGCGGCAAAACCGATGAAAGCTGGTCGGTCGGCCCGCGCGGCAGAACACTGGTCAGGGATGGAGACGACGGCATCAAGCGTCTGGCTTCAGCGAACCGGCTGACGCTGTCGTGGCGCTTCGGCCTTTTGTCGGGACGCGGCGAGGCCGATTTCGAGCTTGCGGGCCTTTCGGACGTGATCGGGCAGATCGCGGCAAGCTGCAAGACCGACCCGCCCTGATCGTCGCCGTTCAGAAGGCTTGGACCGCTTTTTGGGCAGTTAGTCCTCGGCGCATGGCCTAAGCCTTCGCAGGCCGGCAATTTTTGCCCATTGGTTCGATTCTGTGGTATGTAGGTGCCGCAATTCCACTGAAGAGACGCGGTCGCCCGCCATGCGGGATACGCCAGCGTGGCGCAGGCCGTCCGACGTAAATGACGATCAGGGAGGAAGTGCCATGCGCGTAACCGCGCTTTTCATCGTCTTGTCAGCTACGACCTTCTTTGCAAGTCCGTCGCAGGCGCAAGACGCCGCCGCAGGCGAGAAGGTGTTCACCAAGTGCAAGGTCTGCCACATTGTCGACCAGGACCAGAATAAGGTCGGCCCGTCTCTGCACGGCGTCATCGGGCGCACCGCGGGCACGCATCCCGGTTTCACCTATTCCACGGCCATGATCGAGGCCGGAAAATCCGGCATCAAATGGGACGAGCCTACGCTGACAAAATATCTTCACGACCCCAAGGCGATGGTCAAAGGGACGAAGATGGCGTTTCCCGGCCTCAAGAACGATCAGGACATAGCCAACGTCATCGCCTACCTGAAGCAGTTTTCCAAATAAACACCGCCGTCCAGACTCTTTTGATGGTCGCCTGCTTATCCGGAAGGAAGACGCCGGCAGTTGCGCAGATGAATATCGCGCCCAGCACCGTCACGCCGGGAGCGCAAAAAAACCCAATAGCAGCAGAATAGCTATGCCAAGGCCGAGTATGAGAAGCGTCCGCGTGTCCATGACGTTCACCTTCGCATCTTGAGAATCCCGAAAAAGCAGCCCTGGACGACTGGCGGTCGTGCTCCTCGACCCTGGCATGTTTGCCGCAAGGTCGTAGAGCCGCCGGCTGCCCCAGACCGTCGAAGCAATCAGGCCCTGCCGTGACGCAGCGGCGGGAGCCTCGGTGCGTCAGAAGGCCGGATAGCTGAACCGCGCCTGGCGCGCGTCCGTCGTCAGGTTGCGGAAATCCTTGCCGCTGACATGCACAAGCGTCTTGTGGTCGCCGCCCTCGAAATAGATATCGGCGGCATCACGCAGGCTTTCGTCCAGAATGACCGGCACATCATAAGCCGCACCGATCGGCGGTATGGCGCCGACGTCGCAATCGTCAAAGAGCGATACCACTTCGTCTTCGGAAGCGAGGCCGAGGCGTTTGTCCATGACGTCCTGCAGCTTGCCGAGTTCGATTCTGTGGGTGCTTGGCACCACGGCTAGCGCATAACCGAGTTCGTGGTGAACGACCACGGACTTCGCCATGATGCTGCCGGGCACGTGCGCGGCAATGGCGGCCTGCCTGCTGGTGGCAGTTCGATGATGCCCCACGGTATCGTAGGAGATGCCCTTGCGGTCGATAAAGTTTCTCAGTCTGTTCGCTATCGTCATTGTCCGCGTCCTTTGCTTGAGTTCACGGCGCATACGCCAAACCAAAATGGGCCGGCGGCCTGTTGTTTCAAGGCATCGGAACCGGCCGTCCCCGGCCCGTCATGCTGCGGCTGGACCCCGCATCGGGTGTCAGGGGCCAGGCCCGAAAAACGCGATACGAGTCAGCAGCGTATAGTCGGCCTCGAAGACCATCATCGCCACGAAAACCAGCACCAGTATCGGGGGCAGGATGATTGCATACATCATCGCCAGCCGCTCCCAGGCCATGTGCATGAAGACGGCGACGATCAGTCCTGCCTTGAGCATCATGAAGATCAGGATCAGCGACCACCTGAGATAGCCGTGGAGGCCGAAATAGTCGACCAGATAGGAGCAGGTGCTGAGAATGAACAACCACGCCCAGACGACCAGATAGAGCTTGATCGGGTGCTCCTGATGCGTCTCCGCCTTGGCGACGATCGCCGCATCATGGGCGGGATGCAGTGCGTGTTGTCCGAGACCGTTTGCGGTTGCTTCAGCCATGTCTTCCTCTCAACAGAACCTGCCTCTCACCACAGATAGAAGAAGGCGAAAATGAACACCCAGACCAGGTCGACGAAGTGCCAATAGAGCCCCATGATCTCGACGTTCTCGTAGCGGCCCCTGCGGCTGGTGAAAAAGCCGGGCCGGCCGGTGTCGAAGTCACCACGCCAGACTTTTCTCGCCACGATGATCAGGAAGATCACCCCGATCGTGACGTGCGTGCCGTGGAAGCCGGTGATCATGAAAAAGCACGAGCCGAATTGCGCGGCTCCCCAGGGATTGCCCCACGGCCGGACCCCTTCGGTGATCAGCTTGGTCCATTCGAAGGCCTGCATGCCGACGAAGGTCGCGCCGAGCGCGGCGGTCAAAAGCATCAGGATCGCGGTTTTGCGCCGATCGCGGCGATAGCCGAAATTGACCGCCATGGCCATGGTTCCGCTGCTCGAGATGAGAACGAATGTCATGATGGCGATCAGGATCAGCGGGATCTCCGAGCCGCCGATGCGCAAGGCGAAGACCTCGCTTGGATTCGGCCACGGCACGCGCGTGGAGATCCGCGCCGTCATATAGGAAAGCAGGAAGCAACCGAAAATGAAGGTGTCGCTGAGCAGGAAGATCCACATCATGGCCTTGCCCCAAGACACGTTCTTGAACGCGCGCTGATCCGAGGCCCAGTCGGCGGCGATCCCGCGCAAGCCCTGGGGGCGATCCATCTGGCTGGTATGCGTCAGTGTGGTCTCGGCCATCGCCAGTCTCCTAGGTCAGCAGCCGTTGGCAAATGCTCACGAACGTCGCCGCCCAACCGGCCAGGACGGCGAAGATGCACAGCCAGACGAAAAGCAGGAAATGCCAATACATGGCGCACAGCTCGACGCTGAGGCGCAGCCGCTCCCGCCGCGTTCCGTTCCAGGCGCCGGCGCTCGTCCTGCCAAGGCCGACCAGCCCGCCCAGTATGTGCAGGCCATGCATCGCCGTGATCAGATAGAAGAAGCTGTTGGCCGGGTTGGAGGCCAACAGGTAGCCGTCCTCGGTCAGCTGCCGCCATGCAATCAACTGGCCGGCGAGGAAGGCGAGGGCGGTCAACCCCGCCGTTGCAAGACCGAGCCTTACCATGTCCACCTGGCCTCTGCGCGCGGCGACCACCGCACATTGCAGCGCGACGCTGCTCAGCGCCAGCACGCCGGTGTTGAGCCAAAGCAGGCGCGGCAGCGGCAGCGGCCGCCAGTCCGACAGGCCCATGCGCATGAAATAGGCGCTGGTGAACAGCGAAAACAGGCAGCCGACGACGGCGAGGAAGACGCCGAGGCCGATCTTGGCGGTGGGCAGGGAAGACCGGTCGAAGCCGACGACGTCCCCGGCCACGCCTTGCTCCAGCCACGGCTTGGCTGTCAACCGCTGGTGCGAAAGCCACCAACCGGCAAAGCCGGCGATCACCAACATGAAGACCAGGATGACGCTCATGCCGGCTCCCTGGAGGGGCCGAAGGAGCCCGGCACGTTCTGCGGGATGAAGTCCTCCTTGGCGCCCGGCACGCTGTAGTCGTAGGCCCAACGATAGACGATCGGCAGTTCCTTGCCGAAATTGCCGTGCGCCGGCGGCGTCTCAGGCGTTTGCCATTCGAGCGTCGTTGCCCGCCACGGATTGCCGCCGGCCTCACGGCCATGGCGAATGCTCCAGATCAGGTTGAACAGGAACACCATCTGGGCGAAGCCGACGATGAAGGCCATGATACTGATGAACGAGTTCAGATGGTGGGCCGATTCCGTCATGATATTCATGTCGGTGAGTTCGGCGTAGCGCCGCGGAACCCCCATCAGGCCGAGATAGTGCATGGGGAAGAAGATCAGGTAGGCGCCGAGGAAGGTGATCCAGAAATGGAAGCGGCCGAGTGTCTCGTCCAGCATCCGTCCGGTGACCTTCGGATACCAGTGATAGATCGCGCCGAAGATCACCAGGATCGGCGCGACGCCCATGACCATGTGGAAATGTGCGACGACGAACATCGTGTCCGACAGCGGCACGTCGACGACGACGTTGCCGAGGAACAAGCCCGTCAGGCCGCCATTGACGAAGGTGACGATGAAGGCGAGCGCGAACAGCATCGGTATGGTGAGATGGATGTCGCCGCGCCACAACGTCAGCACCCAGTTATAGACCTTGATCGCGGTCGGCACCGCAATGATCAACGTCGTGGTGGCAAAGAAGAAGCCGAAATAAGGATTCATGCCGCTGACATACATGTGGTGCGCCCAGACCACGAAGCTCAGCGCGCCGATGGCGATGATGGCCCAGACCATCATGCGATAGCCGAAGATGTTCTTGCGCGCATGTGTGCTGATCAGGTCGGACACGATGCCGAAGGCCGGCAGCGCCACGATGTAGACTTCCGGGTGGCCGAAGAACCAGAACAGATGCTGGAACAGGATCGGGCTGCCGCCATTATGCTGAAGTTGCTCGCCCATCTCGACGATTGCCGGCATGAAGAAGGAAGTGCCGAGCAGACGGTCGAGCAGCATCATCACACAAGCAACGAACAGTGCCGGGAAGGCCAGAAGCGCCATGACCGTGGCGGTGAAGATGCCCCAGACGGTGAGCGGCAGGCGCATCAAGGTCATGCCGCGGGTGCGGCCTTGCAGCACCGTCACCACATAGTTCAGGCCACCCATGGTAAAGCCGATGATGAACAGGATGAGCGAAGAGAGCATCAGGATGATGCCCCAGTCCTGACCGCCCGGCGTGCCGGTCATGATCGCCTGCGGCGGGTAGAGCGTCCAGCCGGCGCCTGTCGGCCCGCCCGGCGCGAAGAAGCTCGACACCAGGACCAGCACGGCGAGCAGATAGACCCAATAGCTCAGCATGTTGACATAGGGAAAGACCATGTCGCGGGCGCCGACCATCAGCGGAATGAGGTAATTGCCGAAGCCGCCAAGGAAGAGCGCGGTGAGCAAATAGATCACCATGATCATGCCGTGCATGGTGATGAACTGATAGTAGGCCTCCGGAGTGATGAAATCGAACGTGCCGGGGAAGCCGAGCTGCAGGCGCATCAGCCAGGACAGCATCAGCGCGACGAGGCCTATAGCCATGGCCGTCGCCGAATACTGGACTGCTATGACCTTGGCGTCCTGTGAAAAGACGTATTTCGTCCACCAGCTGTGCGGATGGTAGAGTTCCATCTCCGCGACTTCGGCGGGTGGAACGGCATCTGCGGGTGTGACGTCGACCATGGGAGCACCTCCGCGCCCTGTTCAGCGGGCCTCGAGCGTTTCGAGTTTTGCCGCGACGTCCAAACTGGACGCCATCGTCTTTTCCGACGGTTGGGTCGCCGCGCCCGTTTGCTGGGGCGCGGACAATTGCGCAAAGGTCTGTTGCTGGCCGAGCCAGGCCAGATAGTCCTGCTCGGTATCGACCATGACCACGCCATGCATCAGCGGATGTCCCTGGCCGCACAGCTCGGCGCACAAGACCTGGAAGGTTCCGGTCCGCGTCGGCGTGAACCAGAAATACGTCACCGATCCCGGGATCATATCCATCTTGGCGCGGAATTCCGGGATGTAGAAATCGTGCAGCACGTCGATCGAGCGCAACAGCACCTTGACCGGCTTGCCGACCGGCAGGTGCAGGTCCGCCGCCTCGACCACGACGTCGTCCTGGCCGTTCGGGTCGCCGGGTACGATGCCGAGCGGGTTTTCAGCCGAGACGATGCGGGTGTCGGAGGTGCCGAGCTTGCCGTCCTTGCCGGGCAGACGGAAGCTCCATTGCCATTGCTGGGCGACAACCTCGATATCGGCGGCCTCGCCGGGAACGTTGACGAAGCGGCTCCAGACGAAGAGGCCGGGAACCAGCAAGGCGGTGACACCGGCCGCCGTTGCGATCATCAGCCACGATTCGAGCCGCCTGTTCTCCGGTTGATATGCCGCGCGATTGCCTTCCCGATGCCGGAAGCGGAAGACGCAATAAGCCATAAAGAGCACGACAGCGGCAAAGACGATGCCGGTGATCCAAAAGCTGATGGTGATGGTGTTGTCGATGTAGTCCCAGTTCGAGGCGATGGGCGTCCACCACCATGGGCTCAGGAGGTGGAACAGCACCGAGCCCACAACGATCAAAACGAGTACAAGCACAATGGCCATGTCCCGTCCTCCCGGTATTTCACGGGAGCGCGAAGCATCCCAGGAAGATACCAAGTGCCATCATGCTTGATTTCCTGCTGAAATTCCAGAGCCGACTATCTGATGAGGCGACGATGTCCCGGCAATCCCGAAATGCCGGGCAAACGCCTCAGATCAGCAGCAAACCCTTCATCGAGGCGTTGCCCTTGCGGCCGATGATGATGTGGTCGTGCACGGCGATGCCGAGCGGCTTGGCCGTATCGATGATCTGCTTGGTCATCTCGATGTCCGCGCGGGAAGGTGTAGGGTCGCCAGAAGGATGGTTGTGCACCAGGATGACGGCGCTGGCTGAGAGCTCGAGCGCGCGCTTGACCACCTCGCGCGGATAGACCGGCGTGTGGTCGACGGTGCCGGTCTGCTGTACCTCGTCGGCGATCAGCCCGTTCTTCTTGTCGAGGAACAGGATACGGAACTGCTCGCGGTTCTCGAAGGCCATGGCGGAGCGGCAATAGTCGAGCAATTGCGTCCAGTTGGACAGGACTTCGCGGCCGCGCACCTCGCCGCGCGCCATGCGCTGGGCCGTCGCGGCGATGACCTTGAGATCGGCCGCAACGACCGGTCCGATGCCTTTGACTTCTTCAAGCAGGGATGCCGGCGCGCCGAGCACCTCGGCCAGCGAGCCGAAGCGGGCGATGAGCGCCTTGGCGATGGGCTTGGTGTCGACGCGCGGGATCAGCCGGAAGAGTAGCAGCTCGAGCAGTTCATAGTCGGGCAGGGCGTCCGGTCCGCCGGCGACAAAGCGCTCGCGCAGGCGGTCGCGATGGCCGTGATAATGCGGTTTCTCGGTAGGTGCCGCCTTCTTTTGCACTGCCTTAGGCGGTTCAATCCAGCCTTCGGAAAAGAATGCCCGCTCGTCCTCGACTTTGCCCATGGTCCGCCCGCTCCCCTCGGGCTTAGGTCGAAGTGCTACGCCGGCAGGCCGGGGCGGTCGAGCTTTTTCGGCGACAGCGTGAAGATCTCGCAGCCTGTGTCGGTGACGCCGATCGTATGCTCATACTGCGCCGACAGCGAGCGGTCGCGCGTGACTGCCGTCCAGCCGTCCGACAGCACCTTCACATGCGGCCGGCCGAGATTGATCATCGGCTCGACGGTAAAGATCATGCCCGGCCGCATCTCGACGCCTTCATTGACGGTGCCGTAATGCAGGATGTTGGGCGCGTCGTGAAAAAGCTGGCCGACGCCGTGGCCGCAGAAGTCGCGCACCACCGAGCAGCGCTCGGCCTCGGCATAGGTCTGGATCGCGGCGCCAATGGCGCCGGTGCGGGCGCCGGGCTTGATCGCGGCTATGCCGCGCATCAGGCACTCATAGGTCACTTCGAGCAAGCGCTCGGCGGCGCGCTTGATCGTGCCCACCGGATACATGCGCGAGGAATCGCCATGCCAGCCATCGAGGATATAGGTGACGTCGATGTTGACGATGTCGCCTTCCTTGAGCGGCTTGTTATCGGGGATGCCGTGGCAGACGACATGGTTGATCGAGGTGCAGGACGATTTGGTGTAGCCGCGATAATTGAGCGTCGCCGGCAGCGCGCCGTGGTCCATGCCGAATTCGAAGACGAAGCGGTCGATCGTTTCCGTGGTCACGCCGGGCTTCACAAGCGGCACAAGCTCGTCGAGGCAGCGCGCGGTGAGGTCGCAGGCCTTGCGCATGCCGGCGAAGCCGTCCTCGCCATAGAGGCGGATCTGACCGGTATTTCGAGGGGGAGCCGTGGAGGCGTCGAGATAGGTAACCATTTTGTCCGTTTGCCGGCGTAGGCTTCAAAGGAGCCGAACGCGAAAAATCTGCTCCAGATTTGGCACCGGAAGCCGCAAGGTTCAAGGACGAAGTGCGATTGCGGCCTCCATTGCGGCTTTCCTTCGGCCATCCCATGAGCTAGGTCGGGCCTTGGAATCCGGAGACTGACTTGACGGCGCCTGAACGCGAAAGATCGATGCTGCTGCCGGCCAGGACCGCTTTTGCGGGCCTGATGGCGCTGCTGATGCTCGCGCTGCTGGGCTTCGCTCAGGCCGAAATCTCCGCGTCCGCGACCCCGTTCTCGGGCGGTTCCAGCATCAGCGCCGTTCGTCAGGGCGATACGATCGCGCTGCTCAGAACGACCGGCAAGGCGCAGGCGCTTGAGATCCGGGCCAGCCGGCCGCTCGCGACAAAGCTCGTCGGCGGCAATTCCGGCGCGCTCGCCCATGCATCCGATTTCCTGGTTATCGGCCGGGCGTTGCCGTCCGAGATTAGCGCCACGCCCGTATCGGCAAGCGCTACCGCTTCGCGCACCAACCAACCGCGCGCGCCGCCGGCCGCGTGAAGCCTTAGCCGCTAGGCGCGGCATTCAAACCAAAAATTCCTTAGCGCCGCGATCCGGTGACGGCCGCCGGTCGTCCGCCGGTCGCGTGCGCGTCAGTTCGGATTCCGTTCAATGCAACGCATCAAGACATTCAAGACACTCACCTGCGCGGTCGCGGCGGCCTGCTTTCTGGCGGTCCAGGCGGCAATCTGCATCGGCACCGTCTACTGGGCCATTGCCGCCACCCTTCGCATGGAAGGAACGGCGGCGATCGTGCTCGGCGCCATCTTCGCGCTGCCGTCCGCTTATGTGCTGATGGTAGTTACCCGCATGGCCTATGATGCGGAGACCGACCCGGCTAACCAATAGCGGCAAGGGCGTGGAAGAGGGACAAGGGGCTGCGATGGCCGGCAGTACGGTGGAAATCCGGCATTGGCAATGCAGCCGGCATCGATGCGGACTGACCCGGATCCGCCGCACCGGCGAACCGGTTCTTCACCGCACTGAGGTCACATTTGCGAGTCAGAAGGCCGCAAAAGCAACTTTTCAGAACGAACGGCGTTGCTCCGGCTACGCCAGTTCGGGAGACAGGGGATGGACAGATTGCAATTCGAGGTGCCGGTGCGCATCACGCCCGCGCCCGGCCTGCCGATCGAGGAAATCTACAGCGTCGAGCAGGCGCTCGATTTCCTGCAGGATTGGCCGAAGCGCCGCCAAGGCAAGGTCTACGAAGCCGCGTTCAATGCCTGCTTCGGGGCGACGGTCGATGTGACCAGCGCCGAGGAGGCCTGCCGCGCGTTCGCAGCCTTCTGCGGCGTCAGCGGATTGCTGGCGAGGGACGCGATGTTTCCCGGCAAGCGTCGCAGCGGGGCAGGGACGTATCGCGAGGCGAGAGCGTAGATTTCGATCGGTTCAGCCGCCGAACGACACGCCCCGATAGCGCATTCCCACCTGCACGCCGCGCACGATCACGCGCGACAGGATTTCCATATCCAGGGGCATTTGCGGACGCCACACGTCGAGCAGGAGAGCGACGCGGGGCTGATCCGAATTGTTCATCACTTCGTGCTCGAACGTGTCATCCCACAGCAAGCATTCGCCGTCGGCGATGCGCCTTTCCTCATGATTGATCATCATGATCGTTGCCGGACGGCCGTCCGGCTGCTTGGGGATGACCAGGCCGAGATGGAACCGCATGATGCCGCGAAAGGGTCCGCGATGCGGCGGGATGTGCTTGCGCGGGGCGAGGAACGAGACGGCGGCCGATTTGACCTCGGGGCACTCCGAAAGCAGCCGGCTCAGGACCGGCATGCGCGTGAGGTTCGCCGGGATCGTCATGTCATAGGCCTTGAGCACGAACATGCGCCAGTCGAGACCGTCATTGGCCGAGATATTGGCCTGTTCCGGCATGATGTCGTGGAAGCGCGGCGCCTTGTTCAGCTTCGCCGCCAGCGCCTCATCGCGGATATCGCGCCAGGCGGCGGTGAACTTCGCGGCATTGGGAAAATGCGTGCCGGCATCAAGAATGGCCGGTGCATCTATGCGCTTTTCATAGATACGGCGGACCAGATTGGTTCCGAGATCGTAGGCGCCTGACATCTCATTACCTCAACCACGCTGTAATATAGTGGGATATCGCTTACGGGCCATCACTCACGGAGATTTGCTCGAGCCGTCAACACGGAGATGGACATCGCAAAGATGCGAATTTGGCGATACGATGTTTTTGCCAGGACGCCACCATGCCCGGACGCAAGCCTATGCTTTGCGCGGCAGCCATGCTCATTGCTGCTGCAAATTTCGCCAACGCCCGGTCCGACACTGCTTTACCGGTGCGAAGAGCCGGCTCCAATGGTTCCGGATTGACCGAAGGCCTGTGAGTTCTCCCGGCTTTCACGGAAGCCTCAGACACTGGCCGATACGGCTTACTTGACCTTTTGAATCTCCGGTTGAATTTCCGGGCTCGGCGTCTGATCAGTTGCCGGGGCCGGCGTGCAATCCGGGCCCTTGCAGTCCAGCACGGGATCGTCGGCCGGAGGAAGACAATTTTGCCCCTGGCAATGGACTGCTGGCGGCTGCGGCGTTGCTTGGCTATTCGGCTGGGCAGGCTGATCGTCTGCGTGAACGAGCGGCACGCCTGCCAGGCCGGTCATTGCCGCGCATAAGAGCGCTGTCCGAAGCATCTTCATTCCCGCCTCCACGGCTGAGAGCGGAGGGAATTTTACACTTTCGGGTCGAGGACGGCTCCTGTCGTCCGCGAACGGCGTTAACAGCGCGTTTCCGCTTGCGTCCTGTCTTGTTACCGACAAGGCACGACGCTGGCCCGCCATTCAGACCGGGCGTGGTTTATGGGCGCTGCTGCCGGCTTCGCCGGCGCTCAGTTGCGAGAGCAGCTTCAACACGATTTCCCGCAGCCATCGGTGCGTAGGATCGGTTGTATTGCGTTTGTGCCAGACGATGCAGATGAGGGCAGGATCGATCGGCATGGGCGGACTGTAGATCGCCAGCCCCAAGCGAGATGCTACCTTGCGCGCGAGCTGTTCCGGAACGAGAGCGACCAGATCGCCTCCCGCCACTGCGCTACAGACGCCGCCGAACACCGGCATCGTCATGGCCACCCGCCGTTCGCGCCCCATCCGGGCCAGCGCCGCGTCGCCCATGGCCTTGAGCTTGCCCTCGGGCGAGAAGACGACGTGGCCGAGGTCGCAGAAAAGGTCGATCGGAATGACGTCTCCGGGGCTCACCTTCGCCCGCTCGAGTCTTGGGTGCCCAGCGCGGGCGATCGTCACGAATGTCGACCGGAAGGCAGGAAGATAGTCGATCCAACTGGGGAAATCGACCTTGGGAACGAGGGCAAGGTCGATACCGTGGTTTTCGAGCGTGCCGACATAGTCGTCGGGCACAAGATCCACCAGTTGGATCAGTATTTTGGGAGCAAGCCCGGAGATTGCATTGGCCAGGGCAGGCATCAGCATCTCGGCAAAGAAATCCGAACCTGCGATCTTGAAGCTTTGCTCGGCTTCGGCCGGATTGAAGCTGCCAGGCCCGGCAAGCAGCGCCGACAGTTCATCGAGGATGCGGCGAAGCGGAAGCTCGAGGTTCCGGGCGTATTGTGTCGGCACGATGTGCTGTCCCTGGCGCACGAACAGCGGATCGCCGAGAAAATTCCGAAGTCGTCCCAAGCTGGCCGATATCGCCGGTTGCGACAGGCCGATGCGTTCTCCGGCCTTTACGGTCGATTGCTCGCGCAGCAGCGCGTCGAGCACCCGCAGGAGATTGAGGTCGAAGCTCGATAAATTCATTCGCCGAATATATTTTATAGTAGCTATCGATTTCAATTATGAAATCGGTTCTGGCAACTTCGCAGCATCGAAAATGGCGTCGGATCGCGGGAGGTTTCGGTGGCTGCGTCGGTACCCTACAGCGTCCAGTGGCTTGGCACGTCCTACCGGATTTGCCTCACGGCGGAGCAAACGGCCTCGCGGCTCGGAATGTTCGAAAGCCTCGATCAGCCCGGTTACGGTCCTCCGCGCCACATCCACAATAACGAGGACGAGACCTTCCAGATCCAGTCCGGCGAAGTAGAGTTCTGGATGAACGGTCAAACGCGCATGGTCGGCCCGGGCTGTGTCGTGCACGTTGCGCGCGGAATCGAGCATGCATTTCGGGTGATCGGCGATCGACCCGCCAGAATGCTCACCATCATGACGCCCGGCGGCTTCGAAGGCTTCTTCGTGGAGATGGCCAAACACAAGTGCCGAATCCCGAATGACATGGATCAGATCGCGGCAATCGGGGCGCGTTTCGGTCTGACCTTCACAGGCCCGCCTCTGGGCGCGGCTAGATAACTAACTGCGCGATAGCTAACTGCGCGTCCTTGGCGGCTCAGAGACGAGTTTCTTGAGGGAGTGCGAAAAATGGCTGAGCGATCTTCACGAGCTCGACCGCATCGCCGACAGCGCCATCCGCCTGGTGCGCGAGGAGGTGAACCAGGACGCGGTGGAACTGGACCGGCTGATCCGCGACATCGAGACCGAGATAACGGCGCTCCGGCGCGCTCGGCCTGCGCCGCCGCGCGCTGCGCAACCTGATTGTCAACGCTGCCACAACCCTGGAAGCTCTCGACGGCCATTGGTGCTGGCGACGAACTTACAGTCACGCTGAACGCAAAGAATGATCAGCTATTGCGTGAGTTCGTGAGCGGCGGATTTGCTGAAAAAGAGGTTTTGCTGTAGTCGGGCAGGTAATTTACTGCACGATATTTAATCACGATCACATGTCGGATTTCGCTTTTTATGTCGAGCCGAACTCTAACAGATTCCGGCGGCCGATATCAAATATGAGGGCCTTTTATCGAGTGCCCATCGAGCCGCGGATCGCAAAGTTCTTGTCGAGATGCAAAACAGCGAAGGCTTGAGCTTGATGCCTAGTCTAGTGAGAACCCGACATGTGTCGCAATTGACCCGGCTGCTTAGGTGGCCAGGCGTGCTGGCTTGCTGAGGGTGACTCCGCCCACATCCAACACACGCAGCGCGCCTTCCGCGACCGGGTCATTATACAGCAACGCGCGGAATCCCGTTTTCACCGGGGTTTCTTCGATCGGCACTTGATCAGGGTCGAAGATTGCCCGATTTGGCAAAGTCACGGGCATTGGCAGCGAGGTGATAGGGTCGAATGTCCGCTGACGGACGACGATAGAGAACGTTCCAGCATCCCCAAGGTCCGCGGACCAGACTGGCGTGCCAACCTTCGCCAGAATTCCCTCAAGTTTATCTGTGAAGCATTCAGACATGAAGATGCCGGCATTGCCGGGTTCGACTTGAAAGAGGGTGGTCGCTTTAGTGAAGTCCGATTGTTTGAAGTCGATATTGAAATAGATTGCAGGAAGCAGGATCGACACGGCTAACTGTGCAGCCTGCCATTCCCATCAGGCCGATCCCAGACGGTAATAGCCCGATTTGCAGCGGGATCGACGATTCCTAGCTCGACTAGACCCCGGTGAAATCCGTCTTCGAAAGCGTCCCTAAAGCGGCCACTCGCGTGCAAACTGATCTTGAGTGAACGGCCAGTTGCCGCTTGGGCGATGTAGAGGTCACGCTTATGGCTGGCAACAGTCCAGATGTACGAGCGCTTGCTGTCGATACAGCCGCCGACACGGCATTTCTCGGCCATTTTCTCAAGGAACTGAGCTATGGGCTCCTGACGTTTTTCTTCGTTCATTGCGGGCTCGCTTGCCTCTGCGTCCACTTACGTGGTCGCGGCCAGAGCAGCGTAAGGGGTGGACGCCTTAGCCATAGAGCGGCCCGACAGTTCCGCGTTGGGGTTTGCGTTGGGTGAACCGCCGGGCCTTAGCCGACTCGGTAGGGGTGGGTAGAGTCGGCTAAAGCGAGGCTAAATTAGCATCTATGCATTGATATAGGTTTCTATACCTTTTCCACCGATTTCCAGGCGCCGGAATGCGGTCATTGCGTAAAGGTTTGGTCAACTATCGCACATTAGAATTCGCTAATGCGCTTTACTTTGGTGCTCTTTTGTTGGGCTGCGTTCTTCGGCTGGGATTTGGCCGCCAACCATGGTGAATTCATGCTCGCGATCGGCCATGGGGTTTTTCGGCTCGTCCACATGACGGGGCTGGCTTGAACTAAGCTCATAAGTGCGGAGAGCGTTACTGACGGGCGGCGGTGGTGGTGGCAGCGAGGGTCTCGATGGCAGCCAATCTGTTCCGGGTGTCTTACTTCGTTAACCAGCGCGCCTGTGATGGGAGCCAGGAACGCGTTTGCGTGGCGAAATTCATTGTGACTGCGGAGACGATGAAAACCATGGCGGCAGAGACGTTCGGCCGTCAGGAGGCGCGGCGCCTGACCGGCGAGACGCATTCGGCAATCAACTAAACCACAATCTGCACCACCGATCTTTGAGCGGCCCGACGCCTCACGGTGGCGGGCACGCCAGTAACTAAAGTCCGAAAGAGAACACTTCGGGACGGCTCGTCTCGTAGCCAAGGCGGGGCTTGGAACTGCCAACCTCGGTCTGTGGTGAATTGGCGGTTCCGGTCGCAGTACAGTCAAGTTTGGCCGCTGCAGTCGCCTTGATCGACAGCCCTGCACATGTCTTTTGGGCAGTGAGCGTTGGCTTCTTGTCGTGGGCCACAGCGGCACTTGACGCCGCGAGAACGAGAGCCGCACAAACGATTGCCGTTTTCATAGCGTTACCCCTTCTTTAGCAACAGCTGATGAGAGGGTAACGTAACGTTAACGAACCGTCAACGCGACACCGGACCAAGCCGGATTTCGAGCCCGATATGGCCAAAGATTGGACAGAGTCGGCATAAGCGTCGCGAAGTACTTGAAACGACTGGTACGCCCAAGGGGAATCGAACCCCTGTTACCGCCGTGAAAGGGCGGTGTCCTAACCGCTAGACGATGGGCGCGCTCAGACGAAGCGGCTTATAATTGCGTTGTTGCCAACCGGCAACCCATCTGCCGCCACATGCGACAACTTTTTTCAAGGCGGCACAAAGGGGCGCTTGGCCGAAGCGCCAAATGGTTTCCCACTCCACCTGACAATGCACCTTGGAGATTGGCCGCAACGCCCCTCGCGATCCCCTCCAGACCAGGCCGAACGTATCAGTCGTCCTCGCCACCGCCGCTGCGGCGACGGCAGCGCCAGTTCCAGTCGCGCTCGGGGCCGACGTCGATATGGACGGATTCGGTGTGGCAATAAGTGCCGACGCCGCCGCGGCCGGGCATCGAGCGGACGTAGCTCGCCAGTTCCCATTTCGACACGCCGGGCAACTGGATGTCGGCGGCGGCGCAATACATGTGCAGCGAGTTCTTGGCACCGTTGGCGCGGCGGTTACGCGAGGGATCGCGATAGCCGGAGGTGACGATCATCTTGCGGCCGAAATGACCCTCGATCGTCTTCAGCACCCGTACCAGCGACGGCTTGAGGCAGGCGACGTCGACGCTTTCGTTCTGCTTCAAAAGACCGTTGGGCGCGAGCCTGGCCAAGCCGGCGGCCGACGCCACCTGGTAGGAACCGCCGCCGCCTTCGTCCTCGTTGAGGTCGACGTCGCTCTCGTCGTCGATGCCGGATTTGCGCTTGATCTCGAACAGCGCCGTCTGGCGCACGCCGGGAAGAGCGTCAGCGCCCGTGATGTGATTGCTCGGGTTGTCGAGCGAGGCCAGTTGCACCGGCTTTTCGGCCGGGGTCGCCGAGGCCAGCGTCACGATCGGCTTGGCCGGCGGCGGCGTGGTCTTGGCCTGCGCGGCGGGCTGGTCGCCGGAGCGCGCATTGTTGATTAGGGGGGCGGGGGCGGCCGAAGCCGGCGTGGTGCTGAACAGTGAGGCGAACAGGCTCTTCTTCGGCGCGGCGATCTGCGGCTGCGCCGGCTCGGCCGCGGTCACATAGACGCCGTTGCTCATGGCCTGCGTGGTCGCCTGCGCCTTCGACGCGACGGTGGCGGCATCGCCGGCGGCGACCTGCTTGGCGACGGCTAGCGTCTGTTCCGCCGTTTGCGCCTGCTGAACCAGCGGTTGCGGCGTGCTCCCGGCAATGGCCTGGGCGCCGGCAGGAATGGCGATGGGGAAGGTGCCGTCCGGCCGCGTCTCCGGCACATAGGCGACCTTCTCGGGCAAAGGCGCATCGCCCTCGCTCATCACGGTCGACGTCGCTTCGGCCGGCGCCGATGCCTGCAAGGACGAATCGGCCGAGGTCGCAGTCTTGGCGCTGGATGTCGCGCTCATTTCGCCGGCGGTTGAATTGTAGGCGGGCGAAACGACCGACATCGTCGGGTCGCCGGTCGATGTGCAGGAGGCCAGGAGCACGGAGAAAAGCGCTGCCGCAATGCTGCAGCTTCCCCTTCGTGCAAGACGCCAACCTGCTGATTTCAAAACAAATTCTCCCTCGATATCCGGTCGGTTCGTCATCGCCGCGCCACTCCAGTACCGCGCCGCGATAACCCTCCTGTTCCCAACCGGAAACGGGACGTGTGTCGAATCTGCAAGCCTCGGAATTATTCTGCGTCGGAAGGTGATTTGAGGCCGCCGAACGATTGACGCCACCATTTCGCCCTGTTTTGGCGGCCCGTCAACTCACCACACATTACAGCCCGTTACACACGCACCTTGACATAAGTGCCCGGCGCATCTCCCAAGGTTTTCATACGCTTGCCGGGTTTGCGGGCGGGGACGCGAATGTCGTCCTGGGCCTCGATCCAGTGTTGCCAGTGCGTCCACCATGAACCAGGATGCTCGTGCGCCGCGGCAAGCCACGCGCTGAAGTCGCCCACCGGCTTGCCGCCGGTCCAGTACTGATATTTCCTGGCGGTAGGCGGGTTGACGACGCCCGCGATGTGACCGGAACCCGCCATTACATACTCGACGTCGCCGCCGAAAAACTGCGATCCGAGGAACACCGAAAGCGCCGGCGCGATGTGGTCTTCCTTCGTGGCCAGGTTGTAGACGGGGATGGTGATGTCGGCCAGAGAGACCGTGCGCCCGGCAAGCTCCATTGTGCCGCGCGAGAGATTGTTCTCGAGATAGCAATTGCGCAGGTAGAATGAGTGATTGGCCGCCGCCATGCGCGTGGAATCGGAATTCCAGTAGAGCAGGTCGAAGGGCAGGGGCTCCTTGCCGCGCATGTAGTTGTTGACGACATAGGGCCAGATCAGGTCGCCCGAGCGCAGCATGTTGAAGGCGGTGGCCATCTTGGTGCCGTCGAGATAGCCCTTTTCGTTCATCGAGCGCTCGACCGCGGCGACCTGGTCCTCGTCGACGAACACCTTGAGGTCGCCGGCATAGGTGAAGTCCACCTGGGTGGCGAAGAAGGTGGCCGATCTGATGCGGTGGTCGCCTTCCTGCGCCAACAGCGCCAGCGCGGCAGCCAGGAGCGTGCCGCCGACGCAGTAACCGATGGCGTTGACTTCCTTTTCGCCGGTCGCCTTCTCCACCATGTCGAGGCCGAATTGCAGGCCTTCGCGGATATAGGCCTCCCAGCCCTTGGCCCCGTGACGCTCGTCGGGATTGATCCAGGAGATGACGAAGACGGTGTGGCCCTGCTCGATCGCCCAGCGGATGAAGGACTTTTGCGGGTTGAGGTCGAGAATATAGAATTTGTTGATCCATGGCGGGCAGATCAGCAGCGGCCGTCTCAGCACCGTCTCGGTTACCGGGTCGTATTGGATAATCTCGGCGACATCGCTGCGGCCAATGACCTTGCCGGGCGTGGTGGCGATGTTCTTGCCGATCTCGAAGGGCGTGTAATCGGCCTGGCGCAGCTTCAGGTCGCCCCGGCCCGCGGCGATGTCCTCGGCCAGCATCTTCATGCCGCGCACCAGGTTCTCGCCGTTCGAGGCCATGGTCTCGCGGAACAGCTCGGGATTGGTCAGGATGAAGTTCGACGGGGCGACCGCGTTCGACACCTGCTTGACGTAGAAGCTCGCCTTGTGGCGGGTGTGCTCATCCAGGCCCTCGGCATGCTCGACAAGCTCGTTCGCCCAGCGCGAGGTGACGAGATAGGCCTGCTTGAGGAAGTCGAAGAAGGCGTTGCGGCCCCATTCGGGGTCCTGGAAGCGCTTGTCGCCGCGCTCGGGCTGAACCGCGTCCTGTGGCGCTTCGGCGTTGGGATTGACCTTCTGGATGGCGTTCGCCCAAACGGTCATGTAGCCGGCAAACAGCCGCGTCTGCGCTTCGAGCGCGCGTTGCGGGTCGCCCAGCCAGTATTCCGAAAGCTTTGAGAAGGTCTTGACCATGTCGACGACGGGTTCGGCGACACGGTCGCGCACTTCGCCTTTCTCGCGCGGTTCCGCCCAGGCGGAAGCCGCCTTGCCAGCCTGCTCGACCATGCGCGCCATGTTCAGGGCGAAGCGCTCGGGATCCTTCACCAGATATTGCTCGATGGCCGAAGGTCCGCCATTTTCCGCTTTGTCCGAATCGTCAGGTTTGGACATGGTTCGCGGGGTTCCTCCCGGAGCGTTTTCTTGACATATTACCATGGGACATCTGACCGGGTCCAATTCGCTCTAACCCGGCTGCCAGGAAAACAATATGACGATTAATGTTGGCGGGACTTTTTTTCTCAAGCCGGGTTCGATTTGCCGCATGGCGCTGATGGCGGGGCTGGTCGGCATGCTGCTGCCCGCTGCCGGCTGCACGAGCACCAGCACGAACAATGCGCCGACGGCGCTGACCGAAGGTCCTAAGGACACCGGTTCCTATCCGAACCTCAACATCCCGCCGCAGGTGGCCGCCAAGCAGCTCACCAAGGAAGAGACCGCGGCGAACCTCGCCCAGCTCAAGGCCGAGGAGCAGATGCAGATTGCCAAGGGCAGCGGCGTCAAGGCGCCGGCGAATTCGGCCGCGCTCAATACTTTGGCCAAGACGCATGGCGCCGACACGCTGAAGCAGATCGAGGGCAAATGCGACCCCGCCCTCGACCCTAGCTGCAATTAGGTCTATATCGCGCGCCGAAACTCTGATGGTCTGGAACTGAAATGGAAGAATTTCACAAGGTCCGCCGGCTTCCGCCTTACGTGTTCGAGCAGGTCAACCGGCTGAAGGCCAGCGCCCGTTCGCGCGGCGCCGACATCATCGACCTTGGCATGGGCAATCCGGACCTGCCGACGCCGAAAGCCATCGTCGACAAATTGTGCGAAGTAGTGCGCGATCCGCGCACGCATCGCTACTCCGCTTCGCGCGGCATTCCGGGCCTGCGCCGCGCCCAGGCCAATTATTATCAGCGCCGCTTCGGCGTGAAGCTCAATCCCGATACGCAAGTGGTGGCGACGCTGGGCTCGAAGGAGGGCTTCGCCAACATGGCGCAGGCGATCACCGCGCCCGGCGACGTCATCCTGTGCCCCAACCCGACCTATCCGATCCACGCCTTCGGCTTCATCATGTCGGGCGGGGTGATCCGCTCGCTGCAGGTGGAGCCCGATGACGGCTTCATCCCGGCGGTCGAGCGCGGCATCCGCCATTCGATCCCCAAGCCGCTGGCGCTGATCCTCAATTATCCGTCTAACCCGACGGCGCTTGTCGCCTCGCTCGATTTCTACAAGGACGTGGTGGCCTTCGCGAAGAAGAACGACATCATCATCCTGTCGGATCTCGCCTATTCGGAAATCTATTTCGACGGCAATCCGCCGCCATCGGTGCTGCAGGTGCCGGGCGCGATGGATGTCTGCGTCGAGTTCACCTCGATGTCGAAGACCTTTTCCATGCCCGGGTGGCGCATGGGCTTCGCGGTCGGCAACGAGCGGCTGATTTCGGCGCTGACGCGGGTGAAATCCTACCTCGACTACGGCGCCTTCACGCCGATCCAGGTCGCGGCGGCGCATGCGCTCAACGGCGACGGCGCCGATATCGAGGAGGTGCGCGAGGTCTACCACAAGCGGCGCGACGTAATGGTCGACTCCTTCGGCCGCGCCGGCTGGACCATTCCCGCGCCGGCGGCCTCGATGTTCGCCTGGGCGCCGATCCCGGAGCCGTTCCGCCATCTCGGCTCGCTGGAATTCTCCAAGCTGCTCATCGAGCATGCGGATGTCGCGGTGGCGCCGGGCGTCGGCTTCGGCGAGCATGGCGACGACTATGTGCGCCTGGCGCTGGTCGAGAACGAGCACCGGATCCGCCAGGCCGCGCGCAACATCAAGAAGTTCCTCGCGACCACCGCGAAGCAGCCCAACAATGTGGTGCCTTTAGCCGCTCACCGTTGAGTTGCCTGACATTTTTTGCACCTGACATTTTTTGCAAATTGAGGGGCCTCGCCGGACATGGCTGAAGCATTGCGTGTTGGAATTGCCGGCCTTGGCACGGTGGGCGCCTCGGTGGCGCGCGTGCTGCGCGACAAGGCGGCCGAGCTTACCCGGCAGTGCGGTCGCGACATCGTCGTGACCGCCGTTTCGGCCCGCGATCCGAAACGCGACCGAGGTATCGATCTTGGCGTCGCCAAATGGTTCGATGATCCGGTCAAGCTGGCCGAAAAGGCCGATATCGACGTCTTCGTCGAGCTGATCGGCGGTGACGAGGGGCCGGCGCGGCTCTCGGTGAAAGCGGCGCTCGAGGCTGGGCGCCATGTCGTGACCGCCAACAAGGCGCTGCTTGCCAAGCATGGCGTGGCGCTTGCCGAGATCGCCGAGAAGAAGGGTGTGCTGCTCAACTACGAGGCGGCGGTGGCCGGCGGCATCCCGGTCATCAAGACGATGCGAGAGGCAATGGCGGGCAACGCGGTGACCCGCGTCTTCGGCATTCTCAACGGCACGTGCAACTACATCCTGACGCGCATGGAAGCCGAAGGCATCTCCTTCGACGTCTGCCTGAAGGACGCGCAGCGGCTGGGCTACGCCGAAGCCGATCCGACCTTCGACATCGAAGGCCATGACACGGCGCACAAATTGTCGATCCTGACCAGCCTTGCGTTTGGGACGAAGATCGCCGCCGGCGACATCTATATGGAAGGCATCGCCAACATCACCCAAGCCGACATCCGCGCGGCGGGCGATCTCGGCTACCGCATCAAGCTGCTCGGCGTCGCGCAGCGCACCGATAGCGGCATAGAGCAGCGTGTCCATCCGACCATGGTGCCGACGGCGTCGGTCATCGCGCAGGTGCATGGCGTCACAAACGCGGTGGCGATCGAGACCGATATTCTGGGCGAGCTCTTGCTCTCGGGTCCTGGCGCGGGCGGCAATGCCACCGCCTCGGCGGTCGTCGGCGACATCGCCGACATCGCCAAGAGCCGACCGGGCTTCCAGCATGGCCCGGTCTTCGGCTGGCCGGCGAAGGAATTGAAGCCTTACAAGAAAGCGCAGATGCGCAGCCATGCCGGCGGCTATTTCATCCGGTTGACCGTGCATGACCGCACGGGCGTCTTCGCGGCCATCGCCAAACGCATGGCCGACAACGACATCTCGCTGGAATCGATCGTCCAGCAGGCGGCCGGCGCGGAAACGCAGGCGCAGAAGACGGTCATCCTCGTTACCCACGAGACGACGGAAGCGGCGGTGCGCAAGGCCGTCGAAGGCATCACCAAGGACGGTCATCTGACCGACAAGCCGCAGGTGATCCGCATCGAGCGGGCAGAATAAGCCAAGTCCGGTTCCTTCTTCAATCGATTGATTTTGCTGTCATTTCGAAAAATGACCCGGCAAGTCTTGCCGTTGTCATGGAGCTTTGTCAGAAGAAGCCCACCTCTGGCGGGAGGTTGAGTTTCACGAGGAATTTCTGTCCATGAACATAGCCCAGGACATCGCCGCCGGTCTCGACCGGATCCTTACGATGGAAGTCGTGCGTGTGACCGAGCGGGCGGCGGTCGCGGCGGCAAGGCTGCGCGGGCGCGGCGATGAGAAGGCTGCCGATCAGGTGGCGGTCGACGCCATGCGCCAGGAGCTCAACCGGCTGGCCATCAAAGGCACGGTGGTGATCGGCGAGGGCGAGCGCGACGAGGCGCCGATGCTCTATATCGGCGAGGAGGTCGGCACCGGCAAGGGTCCGGCCGTCGACATCGCGCTCGATCCGCTCGAGGGCACGACGATCTGCGCCAAGAACCTGCCCAACGCGCTTGCCGTAATCGCGATTGCGGAAAAGGGCAGCCTGCTGTTCGCGCCCGATGTCTATATGGACAAGATCGCCATCGGCCCCGGCTATCCCGAAGGTCTGATCGACATCGACGCCTCGCCGGCCGAAAACCTCGCCAATCTGGCCAAAGCCAAGGGCGTGGGCGTCTCCGATATCACCGCCTGCATCCTCGACCGGCCGCGTCACGCCAAGCTGATCGACGCCGTGCGCGCCACGGGTGCGGCGATCCGGCTGATCGGCGACGGCGATGTCGCGGGCGTCATCCACACCACTGATCCGGACGAGACCGGCATCGACATCTATCTCGGCACCGGCGGCGCGCCGGAGGGCGTGCTGGCGGCGGCCGCACTTCGCTGCACCGGCGGACAGATGCAGGGCCGGCTGATCCTCGACACGCCGGAGAAGGTGGCGCGCGCGCACCAAATGGGCATTTCCGACCCGAAGCGGATCTATCGCGCCCAGGACATGGCGCGGGGCGACGTGCTGTTCGCGGCGACCGGCGTCACCGACGGCAATTTGCTCGACGGGGTGAAGTTCGGCCGCACTTTCATCACCACGCACACCATCGTGCTGCGGTCGTCCTCGCGCACGGTGCGCGAGATCAAGGCGCGTCACCAGGATCTGGATAAGTTCTGATTTCGCTTCGTCCGGGCGTTTTGCCGCAATTCGAGGAAAACGTTCCACACCTTTCCCGGTTTGCCCGCTTCCCCGCAATTGCTCCGGCCGTCGCATATTGATATCTGCGCAATGATGATGTGCAGACGGCGCGTCGCATGACGGGCGAGAAACGGTTCTTCCTCGATGTCAGGCAGTCGGCGACCGGTGTTTCGTGGGAACACCGGCTGACCGAGCGCCAGGACATGGCCGCCTTGGCCATGGCGCAGGGCCATGGCGTGCCCGACATCGTGGCGCGAGTGCTTGCCGGGCGCGGCGTCAGCGTGGAGCAGACCGCGCGCTTCCTCGATCCGACCATTCGCGAGCTTCTGCCGAATCCAGCATCGCTGACCGATATGGAGAAAGCGGCGGCGAGGCTGGCCGATGCGGTCGTCGCCCACGAAAAAGTGGCGATCTTCGGCGATTATGATGTCGACGGCGCGGCCTCGTCTGCGCTGTTAAAACGCTTTCTCACGCATTTTTCCGTACCGTCCGAAATCTACATCCCGGACCGCATCTTCGAAGGCTACGGGCCCAATCCGGAAGCGATGCGGGACTTGATCTCGCGCGGCGCGAAGCTGATCGTCACCGTCGACTGCGGCACCAACAGCGCGACGTCGATCGACGCGGCCAGGCAAGCCGGCGCCGATGTCGTGGTGCTCGATCATCACCAGGTCGGCGGTCCGTTGCCGGCGGCGGACGCCGTGGTCAATCCCAATCGCGAGGACGACCTGTCGGGGCAGGGACATCTGTGCGCGGCCGGCGTCGTCTTCCTGTGCCTGGTGCAGACGGCCAAAGTGCTGCGCGCGAGGCTGCCGGACGCCGCGCCGGTCGATTTGCTTTCGATGCTCGATCTGGTGGCGCTGGCGACGGTCTGTGACGTGGTCCCGCTCACCGGCGTCAACCGCGCCTTCGTCATCAAGGGGCTGCAGGTGTTGCGCCAGCAGAAGAATGAGGGGCTGGCGGCGCTGGCGCGGGTCTCGCGCATCGGCGAGCCGATCAACACCTTCCATCTGTCATTCCTGATCGGCCCGCGCATCAATGCCGGCGGCCGCATCGGCGATGCCGCGCTCGGCAGCCGGCTTCTGGCCACCGACGATCCCGTCGAGGCGGCAGGCATTGCCGAGACGCTGGACCGGCTGAACCAGGAACGGCAGCAGATGGAACAGGAGATGCTGGCGCAGGCGCGCGCCGAGGCCGATGCGGAACTTGCGGGCGGCAACGGCCCGGCAGTCATCGTCACCGCCAGCAACAGCTGGCATCCGGGCATCGTCGGGCTGATCGCCTCGCGGCTCAAGGATCATGCGCGCCGGCCGGCCTTCGCCATCGCCTTCAACTCGACCGGCATCGGCACGGGCTCCGGCCGCTCGGTGACCGGCTTCGATCTCGGCCGGCTGGTGCGCGAGGCTGCCGAGGCCGGGCTGATCGTCAAGGGCGGTGGCCACGCGATGGCTGCAGGCGTCACCGTCGAGCGCTCCAAGCTCGGCGAACTGCGCGCCTTTTTTGAGCAGCGCGCCGCAGCCGACGTGTTTCGCCTGCAGAACGAGGAGAGCCTGGCGATCGACGGCGCCTTGGCCGCCGAGGGCGCCACGATCGCGCTGCTCGACGCGCTGGAGAAAGCCGGGCCGTTCGGGGCCGGGCACATCGCGCCGGTGTTCGTGCTGCCGCGCCACCGGCTGACCGATGCGCGCGCGATCGGCACCAATCACATTCGGGTGGACCTGCAGTCGCAAAGCGGCGGCAACATCCAAGCCATTGCGTTCCGTGCCGTCGACACGGCGCTCGGCGAATTCCTGTTTAAAAACAGGGGCAGGACCGTGCATATCGCCGGTTCGTTGTCGGGCAATTACTGGAACGGCAACCGCACGGTGCAGTTTCGCATCAGCGATGCGGCACTCGCTTAACGACGCAGTACAGTAGTACCTTGACACAGAGGTTTTGACCGGCTGGTTAGTGTGCGTTGGCAGATCCCATGCCTTGGCGATTAGCCGAGACGCCTATCGCGGTCGTCATCCACGGGCGGAGCAAGGAGCGAAGCGACGCGCGCAGACCCGAGGATCCATGCCGTGGCCTCGAAGCGCCGCGGCGGTCCAGAATTCTGCACCGTTGCACACCTCGGTCCAGATAACGGCATGGATTCCAGGGTCTGCGCGCGTCGCTTCGCTCCTTGCTCCGCCCTGGAATGACGAGGTTCAGGAGCCTTCAGCTCATGGCCAGCGTTTGCGCTGACTATGGCAACGGACATTGATAGACTTGCCCGACAAGCCCGGAATCTTTCCAAATCACTGTGTAGAGGAAGTAGCGGAATTCACACCAGGACGGACTGCAGCCGGGTCAGTTCGTTGATCTGGGACTTCGTCGCCTGATAGCCGAGGCTGATCGCCTCGTCGGCGCGATGGAATTCCGTCAGGCCGATATGGCTGAGTTTGGGCTGCAGCGACATATCCGGCGGATCGCCGGCGAGCCTGGCCCGCGAAATCCGGTCCTGAATGATGTTGAAAGCCTCAACCATGACGCCGGTGATGCCAAGGCGCGTCTGGTGTGACTGGGGATTAACCTGGCCGAGTCTCGGCGCGTCATTCTCCACGACCAGTTCGCCGGCGCTGTGCTTTATCACGGCGGCGCGGCCGAACAGGTCGTAGTGCAGGTTGACGGCGACCACGAGCGGCTGCTCATAGGCGCGGCAGACCGACACAGGCACCGGATTGACCAGCGCGCCGTCGACCAGGATGCGGCCGTTGCAGTTCACCGGCTCGAAAACGCCGGGCAGCGCGTAGGAGGCGCGCATGGCGGTGATCAGCGAGCCATTCGACAGCCAGATCTCATGGCCGGTGCGAATTTCCGAAGTGACGGCGACAAAGGGCTTCGACAAGTTCTCGAAGCGGACGCCGGCCAGATGCTCGCGCAGCCGCGCGTCGAGCTTCATGCCGCCGAACAGGCCGCTGCCGCGCAGATTGAGATCAAGAAGGCCGAAGATGCGCCGCTTGGTCAGGCTTCGGGCAAACTCCTCCAGCTCGTCCAGCTTGCCGGCAAGGTAGCAGCCGCCGACCAGCGCGCCGATCGAGGTGCCGGCAATCATCGATACTTCGATGCCGGCCTCGTCGAGCGCGCGCAGCACACCGATATGGGCCCAGCCCCTGGCGCAACCGCCGCCGAGCGCCAGCGAAATGCCGATTTTCTTCTGAGAGGTCGGGTCAGACGCGCCGCCGGACGATGCCGGGCCATTGGCCTCCCGAACGTCAGGTCTGCTGCGCAATGACGCCCATTCGAGCATCATGATCTCCCTTGTCCCATATCCCTTCTACCAAAAGGATATTTGAGAATAGTGAATCTGAATGGTTTGTGAATATCGAATGGTTCACACCGGCTTCCGATACGTCTGGTTCGCATCGAACAGCGGCTTGCTGCCATCGCCGACAAGCACCGCCTTGCCGTCGCTGAGCCCCACCGTCCGATAAAAACAAGAACGCCGTCCGGTGTGGCAGGTTGCGTCGTGGCCCAACACTTTGACGCGCAACCATATCGCGTCTTGGTCACAATCCGTGCGCATCTCGACGACCTGCTGGAAATTCCCCGAGGTCGCGCCCTTCTTCCACAGCGCTTTGCGCGAGCGCGACCAGTAATGAGCAATGCCGGTCTCAAGCGTAAGCGCCAGCGCCTCGGCGTTCATATGTGCGACCATCAAGAGCATGCCGTCGCCGGCATCGGTGACGACGACCGTGACGAGGCCGGCCGCATCGAAGCGCGGAGAAAGGACGGAGCCTTCCTCCAAGGCTTTCTTGTCGGATGGGGCTTTGAGGAATTGCAGTGCCGACATCGCCGGTCGCTCTTTCTTTCTAGAGGCCGGCGACGGCCGGCGATCAGCCGCCGGCGCGCACCATGGTGACGAAGCGGACCTGCTCCTCCGGCGTGTCCTTGAAGACACCGGTGAATGTGGAGGTCAGCGTGGTCGAGTCCTGCTTGCGGATACCGCGCATGGCCATGCACATATGCTCGGCCTCGAGCATAACGGCGACGCCGCGCGGGTTGAGCACGTCCTGGATGACGCCTGCGATCTGCGCGGTCATGGCCTCCTGCGTCTGCAGGCGGTGCGCGAAGATGTCGACGACGCGCGCGATCTTCGACAGGCCGACGACCTTGCCGTCAGGCAGATAGCCGACATGCGCCTTGCCGATGATCGGCACCATGTGATGCTCGCAATGCGAATGGAATTTTATGTTCCTGACGATGACGAGATCGTCATAGCCGGCGACTTCCTCGAAGGTGCGGCCAAGCTCGTCGGCCGGGCACATGTCATAGCCGTTGAACATTTCGCGGAAGGCTTTGGTGACGCGCTTGGGCGTGTCGATCAGGCCTTCGCGGTCCGGATTGTCGCCGGTCCAGCGCAAAAGCGTGCGCACGGCGGCTTCGACCTCGGCTTCGCTCGGCCGGTCGGTGACGGGCTTTTCCAAATATTCGGACGGGGGCATGATTTTCTTGATGACGGCATCCATAAAGGCGTCTCCCGTAGTCCCACTCAAAGGTGGAACGAGTTGAACGGACCACGACCTTTTGGGTGAAAATCGCCCATTTCCATCCCGCAAGCGGCGTGAACAGATGAGCAGGGACAACGGCTTTTTCGTCGCCTTGTCGATGCCCGACTGCGACCATTATATATGGTTCGAGCGGCGCGAAAGGAAGACGCGAGAGCGGCAAAGCCTGTTCGCTTGGCGCCGACGGATTGGAAAAATATGATCGACGACGTCTACAATGCGAAAATTCTCGGTTTCGCCGGGAATATAGGGCGGATCGGCCGGCTCGACGATGCCGACGCGACGGCCAGGGCGCATTCCAAATTGTGCGGCTCGACCGTCACCGTCGACCTCAAAATGGACGGCGACGTGGTGACCGATTTCGCCCATGACGTGAAGGCCTGCGCGCTCGGCCAGGCCTCGTCCTCGATCATGGCCCAGCATGTGGTCGGCGCCAGCGCCGACGAATTGCGCACCGTGCGCGAAACCATGCTGAAGATGCTGAAGGAGAACGGCGCGCCGCCGGAAGGCCGTTTCGCCGACCTCAAATATCTGGAGCCGGTGCGCGACTACAAGGCGCGCCATGCCTCGACCATGCTGACCTTCGACGCGGTGGTCGACGCGATCGGCCAGATCGAGAAGAAGCGCGCCGAACAGGCGGCTTGAGCGCAGCGGTCAGGCCGCTCCCCTGTTCGCGGCGAACTCGCCTCGTATCCAGTCCGCAAATGCCTTGGCGGGTTCCGGCAGATTCCGTAGGCTCCTGGCCACCAGCCAATAGGCACCGGAAGCGACATCGATATCGAACGGCTTGATCAAAGCGCCTGACGCAAGGTCCTCGCCGATCTGCAAAAGATCGCCGAGCGCCACGCCATGGCCAAGCAGGGCAGCCTGTTTCGAAAGCGAGACATCGGCCAGCATCGGGCCACGCGCGGGCACTGCGTCGGCGGGCACGCCGGCGGCCTGGAACCAGCGCGCCCAACCTTGGCGGTTTTCCTCATGCAGCAGCGTGTAATGGCGAAGGTCGATCGGCTTTTCCAGCGGAGGGCCGGAGGCGAGCAGCGCCGGCGACAGGACCGGTGAATCGACAGTCGAGGCCAGGCGCTCGGCCTCGCTACGCGGCCATGACGTGGCGTGGGCGCTAAAACGCAAGGCGAGCTCGGGCTGATCGCTGCGGAACTCGATCGGCCGTGGATCGACTTCGAGGGACACATCGATATCGGGCCGCAACTGGCGAAAGCGATTGAGCCGAGGCAGCAGCCATATGGCGGCAAGGGAGGGTTCGACGCTGACGCGGACAATCGCCTGCGCCGGCGAGGCCGTGAGCTCCGAAAGCACGCGGTCGATGTCGTCGAAGCTTCTGACCAATCGCTCGAGTAGCCTTTGCCCCGCATCCGTCAGTTCGACGCGGCGATGAAGGCGCAGAAACAGCGGTCTGCCCAAAAAGGTCTCGAGCTCGCGTATCTGCCGGCTGATCGCGGCCTGCGAGACGTAAAGCTCCTCGGCCGCCCGGCTGAAGCTCAAATGCCGGCCGGCCGTCTCGAAGCTCCTGAGCGCCGTCAGCGGCAGCCGGCCACGCTTCATGTCCCATAACCTCAAGTTATCCGACGCGGAAATTATACTCGTTTGAGAGGCAAGGCCAGCGGCAGTCTAATCCGTTTCAAAGGAGACCTGCCATGAACGAGTTCCTGGCCATTTTCAGCGACGTGATACGGATAGCGACCTTCCAATGGCATGCCGAAGTCGCGCGCGGGGGACATCACCATAATTGTCGGGATCTTCCCCACCACCATCGCCCATGGGACAACGGCCATCCCGTCCGGCGCTCCAGACCCTGACGGCAAAAGCATTGCGTTTCAGCACCGAAGCCCACATCTATCGCGCAGTGAAACAGGCTGCGGAGCGATGGGCGACCATTCCGGACATACGCACGGCACCCGGCCGATCCAACATGGACGCAATTGGCCGGGACCTTGGCGCAAGACGCCCGGGCGCGTCCTGGGCACGTCGCTCGTGCGCCTCTATCAACTGACGCTCTCAGGCTTCGTCGGCAACAGCTGCCGGCACCTGCCGACCTGCTCCGAATATGCCCATGAGGCGATTGCCCGCCATGGCCTGTGGGCGGGCGGCTGGATGGGACTGTTCCGGGTGCTGCGCTGCGGGCCGTTTGGGACGCATGGCATCGACCGCGTGCCGGAGGTGCTTGCCCAGCGCTATGTCTGGTTCATGCCCTGGCGCTATTGGCGGATCGGCAAAAGGCACAGCGAGCCCGAAATCTGATCGCTTCGCCGTCCCGCGCGACGCGGATTTTAACGATCCGGTAGGGTTAACGCGAAGCTGCACGAACACTGCGAATTTGAGACAAAATCGAGACAAGTCGTCTCGCTAAGCCGCTCCTGTAATCTCATACCGGAGTGACTTCGCCATGCGCCAGATGGACCGCTATCCTTTCATTTTCGCCATCGTCCTTTTCCTGCTGGCCTGGATGCTGGGCTTGCCGGTGCGGGCGCAATCGGCGCCGCTCGGCGACATCCACTGCACGCTGATCCAGGACCAGCAAAGCGGCGCAACACTTTACCAGGACGGCGTCTGCGAGCAGCGCGTCAGCCCGGCTTCTACCTTCAAGGTGCCCCTGGCGCTGATCGGCTACGATGCCGGCATCCTGAGCGACGAGCATACGCCGAGCTGGGAGTACAAGCCGGAGTTCAAGGCGGCGAAGCGCGACCAGAAGACCGTCGATCCGACGATCTGGGAGCGCGATTCCATCGTCTGGTATTCGCGCGAGATCACGCGGCATCTCGGCGCCGAGAAGTTCGCCGGTTATGTGGCGAAATTCGGCTATGGCAACAAGGATGTCTCGGGCGATGCCGGCAAGGACAACGGGCTGACGCAATGCTGGATCAATTCCTCGCTCGAAATATCGCCGGTCGAGCAGACGGCGTTTCTGCGCCAGCTGCTCGCCGGCAAGATGCCGGTGTCAGCGAAGGCGCATGAGATGACCAGGGCGATCCTGCCGACCTTCGCGGCAGGGGACTGGACGGTACAAGGCAAGACGGGCAGCACCAGGCTCGGCCAGGACGGCAAGCGCTCGCTCGGCTGGTTCGTCGGCTGGGCCGAGAAGGGGAGCCGGCGCATCGTCTTTGCAAGGCTGGTCGTCGATGCCAAGCGTACCGGAGAGCCGAAGGGTCTCGCGACGCGGGCGGCGTTCCTGAAGGATTTGCCCGACCTCATCAAATAGAACGGGTTGCGGCTTTACGTCGGCGGAAACTCCTCATAAAAGACTGCCGCGCCGGACGCCTCCGGCTAACCCTCTGCAAGCCGCACGCATCCTGCGACATGCATTTCACCACCCGCGCTCGTTTGCGGGACTGGATAGGAGAATCCTGATGCCGAATTCCGTTTCCCTGACATTTCCCGATGGTTCGGTCCGCGACTACGACGCAGCGCTGACCGGCGCCGGCCTTGCCGAGTCAATCTCCAAGTCGCTGGCCAAGAAGGCTGTCGCCTATAGCCTCGACGGCATCGTTCGCGATCTTTCCGATCCGCTCGGCACGTCCGGCAAGGTCGAGATCATCACCCGCGAGGATCCGCGCGCGCTGGAGCTCATCCGCCACGATGCGGCGCATGTGCTGGCAGAGGCCGTGCAGGAGCTGTGGCCGGGAACGCAGGTGACGATCGGGCCGGTTATCGAGAACGGGTTCTATTATGACTTTGCCAGGAACGAGCCGTTCACGCCGGACGATTTTCCGGTGATCGAAAAGAAGATGCGCGAGATCATCCAGCGCAACAAGCCGTTCACCAAGGAAGTGTGGTCGCGCGAGAAGGCGAAGAAGGTCTTCGCCGAAAAGGGCGAGCGCTACAAGCTTGAGCTGATCGACGCGATTCCGGAGGACCAGGACCTCAAAATCTACGCACAGGGCGACTGGTTCGACCTGTGCCGCGGTCCGCATATGGCCTCGACCGGGCAGATCGGCAATGCCTTCAAGCTCATGAAGGTGGCGGGCGCCTATTGGCGCGGCGACTCGAACAATCCGATGCTGACGCGCATCTACGGCACAGCCTTTGCCGACCAGGCGCAGCTCGATGCCTACCAGACCCTGCTGGAAGAGGCCGAGAAGCGCGACCACCGCAAGCTCGGCCGCGAGATGGACCTGTTCCATTTCCAGGAAGAGGGACCGGGCGTCGTCTTCTGGCACGCCAAGGGCTGGAAGATGGTGCAGAACCTGATCAACTACATGCGCCGCCGCCTCGACGAGCACGGCTATCAGGAAGTCAACGCGCCGCAGGTGCTGGACAAGAGCCTGTGGGAGACGTCGGGACACTGGGGCTGGTACCGTGATGCGATGTTCAAGGTCACGGTCGCCGGCGACGACACCGACGATGACCGCGTCTTCGCGCTGAAGCCGATGAATTGTCCGGGCCATGTGCAGATCTTCAAGCATGGGTTGAAGTCATACCGCGAACTGCCCGTAAAGCTTGCGGAGTTCGGCAATGTGCATCGCTACGAGCCGTCGGGCGCGCTGCACGGGCTGATGCGCGTGCGCGGCTTCACGCAAGATGACGCCCATATCTTCTGCACCGAGGAGCAACTGGCGGCCGAGTGCCTGCGCATCAACGACCTGATCCTGTCCACCTATGCCGATTTCGGCTTCGAGGAGGTCAGCGTGAAGCTGTCGACGCGGCCGGACAAGCGCGTCGGCACCGACGAGGCCTGGGACCATGCCGAGGCGATCATGAGCAATGTGCTGGAGACGATCCGCACGCGCTCCGGCAACCGCATCAAGACCTCGATCAATCCGGGCGAGGGCGCCTTCTACGGGCCGAAATTCGAATATGTGCTGAAGGACGCCATCGGCCGCGAATGGCAATGCGGCACCACGCAGGTCGACTTCAACCTGCCGGAGCGCTTCGGTGCCTTCTATATCGGCTCGGATTCGGAGAAGAAGCAGCCGGTGATGGTGCATCGCGCCGTCTGCGGCTCGATGGAGCGCTTCCTCGGCATCCTGATCGAGAACTATTCCGGCCATTTCCCGCTGTGGTTCGCACCGCTGCAGGTGGTGGTGGCGACGATCACCTCGGATGCGGACGAGTACGCCTTGAATGTGGTCGAGCGGCTGAAGGCCGCGGGGCTGCTCGCCGAAGCCGACCTGCGCAACGAGAAGATCAACTATAAGGTGCGCGAGCATTCGCTCGCCAAGGTGCCGGTTATCCTCGTCTGCGGCAGGCGCGAGGCGGAAGAGGAAACCGTCAATGTCCGCCGGCTTGGCTCCCGCGACCAGGAATCGCTGAAGCTCGAGGATGCCGTGAAGTCTCTCACCGACGAGGCGGTCTCGCCCGACCGCAAGCGTCGCGCAGCCTGACTTACCAGCGCTTCCTTGAATGGCGGTGGCGTGTCCACCGCCATTTTCATATGCCTGTCACGCCAGCCTTGTAACGAGCCGCCATGCTCAAGTTGAAACTGCGGGAAAGACGGTTTCCCGAGCTTTCCTACGCCAACCCGCATCAACCGGTGCTGACGCGCTGGTTCATCCATTCGGTCGAGGGCCTGTCGGGGCGCGACCGCTTCGCCGTGCTCTACGATTTCTGGCGTCGCCAGGTTGTGCCGACAGGCGACCGCGTATTCAGCCGCATGCTGGAATTGATCGACGTCAAGGTCCGCAACGCTGTGCAATGGCCGCCGCCAGCGCTGCCGGACACGCCGCTGGTCATCGTCGCAAACCATCCCTTCGGCATCGGCGACGGCATTGCGGTGCTGTCGCTGGCCGAGCAGCTCGGCCGGCCGTTCCGGGTCATGATCCACAAGGATCTGCTCAGGATCCGCGAGATGGAGCCCTATTCGCTGCCGATCGATTTTTCCGAGACCAAGGAAGCGTTGAAGAACAACATGGCGGTGCGCCATGAAGCGGTGCGGCTGTTGAAGGAAGGCGTCACCATCGTCGTGTTCCCGGCCGGCGGCGTAGCCACGGCGCCGAAGGGTTTCGGCCGCGCCATCGACCTGCCGTGGAAGATGTTCCCGGCCAAGCTCGTCCAGGACGCCAAGGCCTCGGTCATTCCGATGCATTTCTCCGGCCAGAACGGCCGCCTGTTCCATCTCGTCAGCGGCCCGATGAACATGGCCGAGCGCGACAACCGCGTGGCGAAGTTCATCGGCAAGGCGTCGCTGACGCTGCGCACCTCCTTGCTTATCCGCGAATTCGCCCGACTGTCGGGCAAGGCGATCGAGGTGCGCATCGGCGACGTGCTGAGATGGAGCGAACTCGAGCCGCTGCGCGACCGCAAGGCGCTGCTCGATCGCCTCTATCGCGCGGTCTTCGATCTGGCGACGCCTTCCGCGCAGCGTGGCCGCGTGCCGTTCCTGCCGAAGCGGATGCGCAAGGCGGCCTGATCAGCCCGATCAGTCCGCGCCTTCCTCGGGGTCGATGGCTGAGGATTCGTTGGCCACGACCTCGATTTCCTGGTTCTGGCCGGCAACGACCGTGAAATCCTTCTGGTAGATACGGTCGCGGTTCTTGGCGATGATGGTGTATTGGCCTTCGGCCAGCACCATCGAGGCGAAGGCGCCGACCGCTTCCTTGATCGGATCGCCGCTCTCGTTGAGCAGCGACCAGGACGTGTCGGCGATGGCCTCGCCGCCGGGCTCGCGCACCAGCTTCATCGTCATCTCGGCGGCGCGGTGCTCGACGGTCGCCTCCGTCAGCTTGCCGGCCTCGACGCGGATGTCGGAGCGGATCACGGCGTTGACCGCGCCGTAGGTGGAGACGACGTGGTAGGTGCCGGCGTTCAGCCGCACAACGGTGTTCGGCGCGACGTCGGGGGCGATCAGCGCCCGGTCGCCATTGGCCGCGGCTTGGCCTTCATAGATCGAGAAGCGCAATTTCTTCGGCGGGATGGGCGCGCCGCCCGACGTCACCGCGTCGAGCTTCAGGCCGCCGGCGTCGAGCACAAGGCTTTCGCGCTTTGCCTCCTTGCCGACCGTGATGCGTTTGGTGGCGCCGGCGCGTCCGTAGGAGGCATGGACAAGATAGCTGCCGGGGTCGAGCTGGAACACGGCTGTGCCGCCATGGGCGGATGCTACCATCGGCAGTTTGCCATCACTGGCGGGCTGCGGCCTGAAAACCCGCCAGACGATGCCGCGGGTGATGTCGGCGCCCTTGTCGGTCAACTGCGCCGACAGCGTGATGGCGCCGCCGTTGCCGAGCGCCAGCGGCGTCCCGGCCTTCGGCGTTGCGTAGCTCGAAATGCCTGGAAGCTTGATGTCGCCGATGTCGTTGGCGTTCTGGGCCAGCGCGAAGGAAACCGGCACCGCGAACAACGCAGCGACGAGTGCGATCACGAAAAGGCGCAAGATCCCCTCAAACATGCCTTGCGTTGAAGCCCAAGGCGGTGGCAATTTCAAGGCCTAGAAGCGCGCCGCCCGGCGCGGCGGCTTCTTATCAGGCGCAAAACGCCACCGCCCGAGCCGCCCGACCTCCCGATGGCGTGCTTCAGCTCAAAATCGAATGCCTTCAGGAGACTTGCGCCCATGGCGTCGCCGATCATCGACTTTCTGCTCACCCGCAATTCTGCGCCGATCCCCGACCTCAAGGAGCCGGCGCCGAGCGATGCCGAGATCGCGACGATGATCGCAGCCGCCTCGCGCGTTCCCGACCACGGCCGGCTCGAGCCATGGCGGTTCATCCTTTATCGCGGCGAGGCGCGCATCGAGATCGGCAAGAAGCTGGCGGCGCTTGCCGAACAGCGCGAGGGACCGCTGCCGGAAGGCCGGCGCAACCAGGAACTGGCACGCTTCTCGCGCGCGCCACTGGTGATCGGCGTCGTGTCGGTGCCGAAGGAGAACCCGAAGATCCCGCAATGGGAGATGTTCCTGTCGGGCGGCATGGCGGCGATGAACCTGATGATCGCGGCGAACGCGCTGGGCTATGGCACCAACATGATCAGCAACTGGTATTCCGACGTTCCGGAGGGCAGGGCGATCCTCGGGCTGTCGCCGCAGGAGCGTGTCATCGGCTTCGTCCATATCGGCTCCTATCAGGGACCGGCGCCGGAGCGGCCGCGGCCCGATCCGGCAAAGCTCTATGGCGATTACGCCGGTCCCTGGGCCGGTTAGGTGCTTTTGCGGGTTTTCGGAGGAACGGCGGCAGCGGGCGGCCAATAGTGGTGGGGGACGTCACGGAAGGTTGATCATGATCTCGAGATTGGTTTTCCAGACATTCGTATGGTTCGGCATCATGGGCGTGCTGCTGTTTCTGTCGGCCGGCACGCTGCACTGGACCGGAGCTTGGGTGTACATAGTCGTGATGGTCGGGCTGAGCCTTACGATGGGCGTGGCGCTCGCCCGGCGCGATCCAGGCCTGATGAATGAGCGTCTCCGCCCGCCGATCCAGAAGACCCAGACCACGGCCGACAAGATCTTGCTGAGCATATTGCTGCTCGGCATCTTCGCCTGGCTGGCCCTGATGGGGCTCGACTTCCGTTTCGGCTGGTCGGCAGCTCCCGTCTGGGTGCGGGTGGTCGGCGTGCTGGTCCTGCTCGTAGGTATCTGGATCTGCTATCTCACTATGCTGGAAAACAGCTTCGCTGCACCTGTCGTGAAGATCCAGGACGAGCGCGGGCAGAAGGTGATCACGACCGGCCCATACAGTTATGTCCGCTATGTCCGCCATCCGATGTATGCCGGCGCCATACTTTATTTCGCCGGCACGGCGCTGCTGCTTGGTTCCTGGTGGGGACTGGCGTCGGTGCTTGTCTTCATCGTCCTGCTCGGCATCCGCACCTTCATCGAGGAAAAGACGTTGCGAACCGGCCTGCAGGGCTATGACGTTTATGCTGCCCGCGTGCGCTACAAGCTGATCCCGATGGTCTGGTAACCTCAGGCAAGGCTGCCCGCCGCCCTGGCGCGGGCCAATAAACGCTCGGCCAGACGCAAATGCGGCCTGTCGTACATCTTGCCGTCGATGCCGACGACGCCCGGATTTCCCGCCGCCGCGAAGGCATCGACGATCGCCCGCGATCGCGCGACCGCTTCGGCGGACGGCGTGAAGGCGGCATTGATGACTGGCACCTGCGCCGGATGGATCGCCATCTTGCCGGTGAAGCCGTCGCGCTCGGCCTCGCGGCATTCCTTCCCAAGGGCGGCCATATCGCGGAAATCGGGAAAGACGGTGTCGATGGCGGCGACTTCGGCCGCGCCGGCCGCCAGAATGGTCATGGTCCGCGCCAGACGAAACACGTCGGTGTAGCGGCCGCTCTCGTCGCGGGTCGCGCGCGCGCCGATCGCCGCGGACAAATCCTCCGCGCCCCAGGTCAGGCCGGCAAGCCGCGCGCTTGCGCCGGCATAGCTCGCCGCCGCCAGCACGCCCGCCGCGGTCTCGGTGATGATCGGCAGGATTCTTATGGCGCCGTCCGGAAGCCCGTTCTCGGCCTCGTGCACTCGCAGCTTTGCCGCCAGCTGCTGGACGTCTTGCCCGCTGTTCGACTTCGGCAGCATGATGCCGTCGGGCTTCGCCACGACGAGCGCCGCAAGATCGTCGTCGGTCAGGCCGGTGGAAAGATCGTTGACCCGCACATAGATGGCCGAACCCGTCCGGTCTCTTTGGCTCGAGATGAAACCGGCCGAGGTCGCGCGCGCCGCCGCCTTGCTGGCGGCGGCAACGGAATCCTCGAGATCGACGATAACCACGTCGGCGCCGGCCTCGAATCCCTTTTCCAGCTTGCGCTCGGAATCGCCGGGCACGAACAGCAGCGAGCGCATCAGGCCGCCTTCCTCAGCATCATCGCCTGCCTGGTGCATTTGGCGACAAGAATGTCGTTCTGATTGTAGGCGCGGTGCTCGAACTCAACGATGCCGCGATCGGGTTTCGACTTGGAGTCGCGCACGGAGACAACCGTCGTCTCGACCCGGATGGTGTCGCCGTGGAAGACGGGGTGCGGGAACACCGTTTCCTTCATGCCGAGATTGGCGACCGTGGTGCCGACGGTGATGTCGTTCACCGAGATGCCGATCATCAGACCGAGCGTGAACAGCGAATTCACCAGCGGCTTGCCCCATTCGGTTTTCGCGGCAAAGTCGAAATCGATGTGCAAGGGCTGCGGGTTGAGCGTCATCGCCGAAAACAGCATGTTGTCGCTCTCGGTCACAGTCTTGCGCAGCGTGTGGCGGAAGACATGGCCGACGACAAACTCTTCCAGATAAAGCCCGGCCATGGTTCGATTTCCTCCAATGTCCTTGCTTGATAGGCGTTGGCTGCGCCCCCATCAAGCCGGTTAAGAAACATGGTGAACCGTTCGTAAACCATTTGCAGCCTACCGTTCACAACGGGGCCGGGACCTTTCCGGCAAGGGCGCAGCTGGTCGGTATGGTTGTTTCGCATTTTCTAAAATGGATTGATACGGCAAGGGTTTCCGAGCGTGCCGCCGCCGCGAGCGCGCTGGCGCGCGCCTATATCAACTCCGATCTGCCGTTCGAGGATCGCTGTGCCGCCGAGGCGGCGCTGACGCTGCTTCTGGACGACGCTTCGTCCAAGGTGCGCCTGGCGCTTGCCGAGGCGCTGTCGATGAGCCATCACGCGCCGCCGCAGGTGATCAGCGCCTTGGCCGCCGACCAGCCGGAAGTGGCGGCGCTGGTGCTCGCGCGTTCGCCGCTGCTTACCGATGCCGATCTGGTCGAGCGCGTCGCCTGCGGCCAGAAGGTGACGCAGAAGCTGATCGCCAACCGTCCGGTCGTCTCGATGTCGCTGGCGGCGGCGATCGCCGAGATCGGCGAACCGGAAGCCTGCGCCGCGCTGATCGGCAACAGCGGCGCCGAGATCGCTTCGCTGAGCTTCCGCCGCATGGCCGAGCGGCACGGCCACCTGCCACTGGTGCGCGAGGCGCTGATTGCCGATCGGCGCCTGCCGGCCGACTGCCGGCACATGTTGCTGGTCAAGCTCGGCGAGACCTTGAAAGGTTCGCCGCTGGTGCTGGCGATGATGGGGGCGGCGCGAGCCGATCGCGTCATGCGTGATGCCTGCGTGAAAGCCTCGGTGACGCTGATCGAGGGAACGCGCATGGAGGAGCATGCGGCGCTGATCGAGCATTTGCGGCTGCGCGGCGACCTCACCGCCGGTTTCATCATCCGCACCATCGCGCATGGCAAGGTGGACTTCTTCGGCTCGACGCTGGTGGCCTTAGCCCGACAATCCGAGCAACGGGTGACGGCACTTCTCGCCGGCGGGCACGACGTTGCGCTGCAGGCGCTGTTCCGCAGCGCCGGGCTTGCGCCGGCCACGCATGGCATCATCCTGAGGGCGCTGAAAGTCTGGCGCGAGGTCGCCAATGGCCGGCGTGTCGCCGGCGTGCAGGAAGTGAGCTGGCTGATGCTGAAGGAACTCGGCGGCCAATCGGCCGAGGGCGATCTTGCCGGGCTGGTGAAGTCGATCCATCTCGACGCGCTGCGCGAAAACGCGCGTGGACACGCGCTGGCCATCGCCGCCGCCTGAGCGGATCACAATCAGGTCTCAGCTGAGTTCCTGGGCGAGGCCGATGAGAAGCCCTTCAGGCCCGCGGATGTAGCAAAGCCGATACGCGTCCTTATACCGGACGACTTCGCCGACGAGCTCAGCGCCGCGCTTGCGGAGCCTCTCCAGCGTGTCGTCGATGTCGTCCACGGCGAACATGATCCGGAGATAGCCCAATGCGTTCACCGGGGCATTGCGGTGATCCGCGATGACGGGCGGCTTGATGAAGCGGGACAGCTCGAGTCGGCTGTGGCCGTCGGGCGTGCGCATCATGGCGATCTCGACGTGCTGGTCGCGGAGCCCGGTGACACGCCCGGCCCATTCTCCTTCGATCGTGGCACGCCCTTCGAGTTCAAGGCCGAGCTCGCGAAAGAAATCAACCGTGCTGTCGAGGTCATCGACGACGATTCCGACGTTGTCCATCCGTTTGAGCGCCATGTGTCCAACCTAAAAGGTGTCGACCAGTCCAGCAAGGACCCATTCTCGGGAAGGCCCAAACCAGACACGTCCCGAGGCGGTTAAGCGCGACCCTTCGCAAAGAAATCCGGGTAATCTTCCATCGCCGCGGCAATGATGCGCAGCGAGGCGGCGATCTGCAGTATTTCGAGCCGATCGCTGCGTTGGGCGATGCTGGCCGCGTATTGCCTCGCCACCGCGATGGTCGCGGTCTGCGGCTCGCCCGGTTGCCGAAACAGCAATTCGCGCGCCAGGGCGCGCAGGAAATTGCCGATGGACTCGACTGTTTCATGCGGAACGGCGGAGTTCAGTTGCGCGTGGCGCAGCCGCAGCACTTCCAGTCCGACGGTGACGGCCGCGATGCTTCCGCCGAGAATGGGATCGCCCTTGCGGCCCGTCCGCTGGACCTGCGGCATCAACTGATTGATCCGGTCATAGGCGAGGCTTTCGAAGGCCGAACGGCGGGGAATGCGCTCATGCAGGCAAAGCCGGGCCAGGTCCTCGCGCATCGCCTGCGAGATGCGCTCCACGGTGACCCAGGGATCGGCGGGCAGCACGACAATGAAGACGCCGATGGCAATCAGGATGCCGACCAGGATCGAGGCCGAGCCGGCGAAGAACGGCCCGGGGTCGTAGATCATCTGCTGATGCGGGCTGAGGAAGGCGAGGAAGTTGATGGCGAAGGCGGTGGCGACGCCGACATGGCGCGGATTGGCCATGCCGAGCGCCGCGGGCACCAGGATCGGCACGACGAAGAGGGTGAACCAGCCGAAGCCCGGCAGCGCCGGCAGCGCGACCTGGCCGACAAGGAAGGCAAAAGGCAGCGCGATCAGCGTGCCGGTGAAAAAACCCCAGGCGGACTGCACGGGATCTGGGCGCGATGCGAACAGGCTGGAGACGACGGCGACCAGGATGACGGTGCCGGCGGCTTCCGACCATCTGGTCGTCAGCCAAAAAATCGCCACGAGCAACGTCGCCAGCGCCGCGCGCACGGCATTGCGCCATGCGGCCTGGTAATCGCGATGGACGACCAACGCCGGCTGGCCCCGCTCACTCGATGTCCGGGAGACGGGCGACCGAAGCGCGTCAAGGCCGCGCATCACCTGTTTCAGCGCCTCGGCGAAATCGCCGGCGATGGTCAGGCGGGTGATGGTCCCAACTTTGTCTTCGCCGTTATCGTTGGGACCGATATCGTTGGGCAGTTCGGGCATCTCCCTGGCCCTGCTCGCGATCGCGCCGAGCCTTGCCACCCATGGCCCTGTGTCATCGAGCGCGCCGGGCGTCGCCGCCAGTTCAGCGACGAAGGCTTTCAATTCGCTGCGCATGGGAATGAGCGCTGCGTTCTTCGGCCTGCGGTGGCTGTGCAATGCGCGCGCCGCCGAAAGCGCCCACAGAAGCTGACCGATCGTGCGCCGCACCGGATGGGCGCGGGTGGCGAAGCTCGGCGCTTCCAGCCGCGCATAGGTGCGCATCTCGGCGAGCGTCTGGGCATCGGCGATCAGCTTGCGCTGGAGCGCGGCGAGGCTCGCCGGGTCGCCGCCGGAAAAGGCGCCGCCGGCATATTCGGCAAGGTCGAGGATGCTGCGCTTCAACCTGGAAATGATAGCGTCGGCCGCGAGCTTTGGCAGGATCAACCGGCTGGTGACGCCGGCGCAGACGATGCCGAGCACGATCTCCGCGCAACGCGCGACGGCGAGGTCGACGACAATATGCGGTTGTCCGAGGGCCGGCAGGCTGATGATCATCGCCGTGTAGCCGGCAAGCGCGGCGCCATAGGCTTCCGGATTGCGCAACAGCGACGAGACCAGCGTGCAGACGCCGATCCAGAGCGCCAGCACGGTGACAAGCAGCCACGGGTCGGCGCCGAACAGTGAAGTGATGCCGACTGCGGCGAGACCGCCGGCCAGCGTGCCGAGCAGCCGGTAGAAGCCCTTTGCCAGCACCATGCCGGCGACCGGCTGCGCGACGATGAACACCGTCATCATCGCCCATTGCGGATGATCGAGCTTCAGCGCATAGGCGGCAAGCAGCGCGACCAGTCCGGCCGAAACCGTGCGCAGGGCAAAAATCCAGTCCGAACGGGTCGGCTGCGTCAGACCGCTTAAGGGCCTCTCGACAAGCTCTTTAAACCGCGTCCAGGTCACACCGGTTCTCCGTGCCGGAGCCTGTTATGGACCGGCAGGCGATCAGATATCCAGCACGTCCGCCTCTGCGAATTCGGCGCGCTCCTGGATGAAGCGGAAGCGCGCCTCGGGCTTGGTGCCCATCAGCGCGTCGACGGCATCCTTGGTGGCCTGCTCGGCGTCGATCACGTCGACCCTCAAAAGCGTGCGCTTCCTCGGATCCATCGTGGTCTCCTTGAGCTGCGAGGCCATCATCTCGCCCAGGCCCTTGAAGCGGCCGATCTCGACCTTGCCGCGCCCGGTGAACTCGGTGCGCAGCAGTTCGTCCTTGTGCGCATCGTCGCGGGCGTAGCCGACCTTGCCGCCTTGCCGGATCGAATAGAGCGGCGGCACGGCCATGTAGAGGTGGCCGCCGCGGATCAGGTTCGGCATCTCCTGATAGAAGAAGGTGATCAGCAACGAAGCGATGTGCGCGCCGTCGACGTCGGCGTCGGTCATGATGATCACGCGGTCGTAGCGCAGATCCTCGTCGCGATATTTCGAACGCGTGCCGCAGCCGAGCGCCTGGATGAGATCGGAAATCTGCTGGTTGGCGGCAAGCTTGTCGTTGCCGGCGGAGGCGACGTTGAGGATCTTGCCGCGCAGCGGCAACACTGCCTGGCTGGCGCGGTCGCGCGCCTGCTTGGCCGAGCCGCCGGCCGAGTCGCCCTCGACGATGAAGATCTCGGCGCCCGCGGCGGCGTTCTGCGTGCAGTCGGCAAGCTTGCCCGGAAGGCGCAGCTTGCGCACCGCGCTCTTGCGGGAGACTTCCTTTTCCTGGCGGCGCCGCACGCGTTCGTCGGCGCGCGCGATGACCCAGTCCAGAAGCTTGGAGGCTTCCTGCGGATTGTCTGCCAGCCAGTGGTCGAACGGGTCGCGAAGGGCGTTTTCGACGATGCGCATTGCCTCGATCGTCGCCAGCCTGTCTTTGGTCTGGCCGACGAATTCCGGCTCGCGGATGAACACCGACAGCATGCCGGCGGCCGAGATCATCACGTCATCGGTGGTGATGATCGAAGCGCGCTTGTTGCCGATGAGGTCGGCGTAAGCGCGCAGTCCGCGCGTCAGCACGTTGCGGAAGCCTGCCTCATGCGTGCCGCCCTCGGGGGTCGGAATGGTGTTGCAGTAAGAGTTGAGGAAACCATCGCCGCCGAACCAGGTGACGGCCCATTCGAGCGAACCGTGGCCGCCCTGCTTGTCGCTCTTCCCGGCGAAAACCTCGCGCGTGACCTGGAATTCGTCGCCCAGCGTCGCCTTGAGATAGTCCTTGAGGCCGCCGGGGAAATGGAACTCGGCCTTTGCCGGCGTCTGATCCTTGTCCTTGATCAGCGACGGATCGCAGGTCCAGCGGATCTCGACGCCGCCGAACAGATAGGCCTTCGAGCGCGTCATGCGGTAAAGGCGCGCCGGTTCGAAGGCGGCGCCCTTGCCGAAAATCTGCTCGTCAGGATGGAAACGGGTCTTCGTGCCGCGGCGGTTGTGGACCTCGCCGAGATGCTCCAATCCACTGACCGGGACGCCGCGCGAAAAACGCTGCCGGTAGAGCTGACGACCCCGCGCGACCTCGACCTCGAGGTGGTCGGACAGCGCATTGACGACCGAGACGCCGACGCCGTGCAAGCCGCCGGAGGTCTCGTAAACCTTGGAGTCGAACTTGCCGCCCGAATGCAGCGTGGTCATGATGACTTCGAGCGCCGGCTTCTTGAATTTCGGATGCGGATCGACCGGGATGCCGCGGCCGTTGTCGGTGACGGTCAGGAAGCCGTCGGCGGAAAGCTCGACGTCAATGAAGGTGGCGTGGCCGGCCACCGCTTCGTCCATCGAATTGTCGATGACCTCGGCGAACAAGTGATGCATGGCCTTGTCGTCGGTGCCGCCGATATACATGCCCGGACGGCGCCGCACCGGCTCGAGCCCTTCCAGCACCTCGATATCGGCGGCGCTGTAGCCCTCGCTGCCGTCGCGGGCGGCGGTCGAACGCTTCGCGGCCTGCACCAGCGGATCGGCGGGCCGCGAGGGCGCGCGCACCGGCTGTGCCGGCTTTTCCATCTTGCCGAAGAGGTCGTTGCTGTCGTCCATGCTGGGCCTAGCGTCCGGTAATGCGAATCATTCCTCGATACTGCCACGCTTTTGGCGGGCGAACGAGTTCCTGTTCCGTTCAGGGATAAAACTGTCTCTTATTCCAAAACCATTCGATAACCAAGCCGGCCGAAATAGGGCGATCGGCGGGTCGCGGGATTCCTGATTCTTTAACATTAACGCCTAGCGTGAGACCCAACTAACAAAAGACCACGGGCGTCAGGGGTTCCACTGTGAGGGGCAAGGCCATAACCATGATCGGCATCGCCGCCGTTTTCGGCGCGATCTCGATCTTTGCGGCGGATTTCTGGGTCAAGAGCCAGGCGAAGGCTCAGGCCGAGGTCAAGGTCGTCGTGGCGCCGCAGCAGCCCAAGGTCGAGTTCAAGACCATCGTGGTGGCGCAAGCGCCGCTGCGCTACGGCATGGAGCTTGGACGGCCGCAACTCGCCGAGATTCCGTGGCCGCAGGATTCGCTGCCGCAGGGCGCTTTCCCGACGATCGACAAGCTGCTTGCGGACGGCAGCCGGGTCGTGCTGTCGCCGATCGAGGTCAACGAACCGGTGCTGCTCACCAAGCTGTCGGGACCGAACGGCCGCGCCACGCTTTCCAACATGCTGTCGGCGGGAATGCGGGCCGTCACCATCCGCACCGACGAGATCGCCGGTGTCGGCGGCTTCATCACGCCGGGAGACCGCGTCGACGTCGTGCTGACGCGCGACGCTGGGGATATCCAGGAAGTGTCCAAGAATGCTCAAGGGGCCGCCGGCTCGACCGTCACGTCCGAGGTCGTCGTTGCCGACGTCAAGGTGCTTTCGGTCGGGCAGGGCGCCGACGAACGCAAGACCGAGCCGCAAGTCGCCAATTCGGTGACCATCGAGGTGACCAACGAAGGGGCGCAGAAAGTGGCGCTTGCCCGCACCGTCGGCACGCTGTCGTTGTCGCTGCGGTCGGCCGCCGACGCAACTGCCAGCAATGGCGGGCTTACGACCATCTCGTCCTTCGGCGGCTCGGTTGCCGCAAATGCGCAGGCGAGCGCCGCCTCGCTCGTCAATGCGGTGACGAAGGACCAGGACGAGCCGAAATTCAAGACGGTGATCGTGACGCGCGGCGACAAGGTCGAGGAATACAAGGTTCCTTCGCGGCAACCGCCGCAGGAACTGCAGCAATAGCCGGTGGGGACCGGCGGGGACGGGGCAAGATGTTCGGGTTTGATACATTTCGGACGACCGGGGGATGGCGTCTTCTCGGCGTGATTGCGCTGGCGGCGACAGTGCTTGCCGTCGCCGCGCCGGCAAGGGCGGGCAATGACGTCGTCTATGTCTCGGCGAACAAGAACGCCTCGATCAAGGTCGCCAAGGGCAAGCCGAAGACGATCATGACGAGCGCCGCCTTCTACCAGATCGTCATCGGCGATCCGGAGATCGCCAACGTCAACCCGCTGACCGACAAATCCTTCTATGTGCTCGGCAACAACCTGGGTACCACCGGCATTGCCCTGTTCGACCAGAACAAGCAGCTTGTCGGCACCATCGACATCGAGGTGACGCTGGACACCGACCAGCTTGCCAGCACCATCCGCGCCAGCGTTCCCGACGCCAAGATCAAGGTCGGCTCGGCGAACGGGCGCGTCGTGCTGTCGGGCGAAGCCGACGATGCGGTCGCCGCCGACAAAGCCAGCAAGATTGCGTCACGCTTTTCCGGCAATGAGGAAGTCATCAACTCGGTCAACATCTCGTCCTCGCAGCAGGTTCAGCTCAATGTCCGATTCGTCGAGATCAACCGCCAGGCCGGCCAGGACCTCGGCGCCAAATACGCCGCCAATTTCGCCTACGGCATTGGCAACCGCAAAGTCGTGCTGAACCCGGATGGGGGAAACCTGACGGGGGCCGGAACAGGCGAGATCATCGGCAGCCTGCTGTCGAACGGCGTTTCCATCGATATCGCCATCAAAGCGCTGGAGGAACGCGGCCTGGCGCGACGGCTGGCGGAGCCGAACCTAATCGCGCGTTCGGGCCAGACGGCGAGCTTCCTTGCCGGCGGCGAATTCCCGATCCCGGTTTCCGAAGACAATGGCAAGATCAGCGTCACCTACAAGAAGTACGGCGTAGGCCTCGATTTCACGCCGACGGTGCTGAAGGACGGGCTGGTCAGCCTCGACATCGCGCCGGAAGTGTCCTCGATCGACCCGTCCGCTTCCATCCAGGTCAGCAGCGGCATTTCCATTCCGGCTTTCATCGTGCGCCGCGCCAGGACATCGGTCGACCTCAAGAACGGCCAGAGCTTCATGATCGCCGGCCTCCTGCAGTCGCAGAACGACATCACGACATCGCGGGTGCCGGGGATCGGCAAGCTGCCGGTGCTCGGCCCGCTGTTTTCCTCGAAGTCCTATCAGCGGCGCGAGACCGATCTGGTGATCATCGTCACGCCCTACCTGGTCAAGCCGGTCGATCCCTCGAAGAAGATGGTCGAGCCGACCGACGGCACCCAGCCGGCAAGTCCCGCCGACTATTTCCTGAACAACACCGAAGAAGTGAACGCCTCGGCGTCAAAGCGTCCGGTGGCGCTGGCTGACGGCAGCGCCGCCCGCCCGGTGGCTGCCGCCACGTCCGGCCACTTTCTCGATCTGCCAAAGGATTAAGGCATGCGCATCCCCGTTTGCATCGCTCTGCTGCTCGCCGGTTTCGCCGGCGGTTGCACCAGCGACGACTATGTACGCGCCGAAGGGGTGACCTTGGCGGCCGGCAACGCGCAGGCATCCAACACTGCCATGCAGATGGTCGATCCCTGGAAGTACGGCGTGCAGAACACAAGGCTTCTGGTGCCGGCCCAGCGTCCGGGTTCCGAGAGCGCTGGCGTCGGTGCGAAGGCCAGCTCCGTGTCGTCACCGACGACATCATCAACAACATCGAATTGATGGGCTGGCGAGGATGGCATCTGGCAGCAAGACCAAGAAGATCCTGCTCGTTTCGACGGACAGGACGTTCTTGCAGGACACGCGGACGGCTTTTGCGGCCTCCGAGGTCATCGAGCTTCTGACGCTGGAAAAGAGCGTCAACGAACTGCGCGGCGAGATCCTCGAGGCGGACTTCGGCACGGTCATCGTCGACATGGATGCAGCCAAGCTCGAGGAAATCGAGTCGCTGCAGCGTGTCATGCGGCGGCTGGAAGGCAGCGTTCCGGTGGTCGTCGTCACCCAGGAATTCAACGCGGCGGCGGTACGCATCCTGGTGCAGCTCAAGGTCGCCGATTTCCTGGTCAAGCCGATCACCACGGCCGACCTCGTGCGTTCCGTCATCCGTGCGCTGCAAGGACCGGGGCGAGAAGAGAATACCGAATCGCATATCTATACGTTCATGCCGGCAGCCGGCGGCGTCGGCACCACCACGCTCGCCTTGCAGACGGCCTTCCAGCTGCATCATTCGGTGATGCGGGGCGCCTCGACCTGCGTCGTCGACCTCAATTTCCAGCAGGGCGCCTGCGCCGAATATCTCGACCTCGAACCGCGCTTCGACATCACCGAAATCGAGAACCAGCCGGAGCGCCTCGACCGGCAACTGCTCGACGTGATGCTGTCCAAGCATGCGAGCGGGCTGTGCGTGCTTGCCGCGCCGACGCGACCCTCGGACATGCGCTCGTTCAAGACCGATGTCGTGGTGCGCATGCTCGACCTCGTGGCGGCCTATTTCGACAATGTCGTCATCGACATGCCGCGCACCTGGTTCCCCTGGACCGAGACGGTGCTGCTGGGTTCCAACAAGCTCTATATCGTCGCCGAGATGACGGTGCCCTGCCTGCGCCATACGCAGCGTCTCATCCAGGCCGTGTATGAGACCGCCGGCAAGGAAGTGAAGCCCAACGTCATCGTCAACCGCTTCGAGCAGAAGATGTTCGACAACGGCATCAAGCAGGCCGACGTTCAGGAGATACTCGGCGAGCATTTCGTCGGCGGCATCTCCAACAATTACCGGCTGGTGCGCGAGGCGGTCGACCGCGGCGTACCGCTGCACGCCATCGACCCCAACGCCAATGTCGTCAACGACCTGAAGAAGATCATCCTGCCCGAGGAGGCCGTCCAGACGATCGCCAAGTCGAGGTCGCTGTTCGGCCTGGGCAAGGGCTTGCTGAAGAGGAAGGCAGGATGACCAGCCGCTTCTCCAACCTGCAGAGCCGCGACGTCCGCCCGCAGCGGGCGCCCGAACCCGCGCCGGTCACGCACAATGCAGTGACCATCCCGACGACCCGCAAACCGGCGCCGCCCAGGCCTGAGGCAGCCCCCGCAAAGAGCGCCAACAAGGTGCTGGACGCACGCGTGCGCATCCATCGCATGCTGCTCGAGGAGATCAACCTCGTGGCGCTGGAGCGGCTGCCCCGGGATGAAATGCGCCGGCAGGTGCATGATTTCGTCTCGGAAAAGACGCGCCAGGAGCGGATGGCAATCAACAATGCCGAGCTCGACGCCCTGGTCGACGACATCGTCGACGAGATGGTTGGCCTCGGCCCGCTGGAGCCGCTGCTCAAGGATCCCGAGATCAACGATATCCTGATCAATGGCCACCAGAACTGCTTCGTCGAAAAGCGCGGCAAGCTGCAGCAGGTCCACATCCCGTTCAAGGACGAGGCGCATCTGCTTAGAATCATTAATAAAATCGTCGCGGCGGTCGGCCGCCGCGTCGATGAATCTCAGCCCATGGTCGACGCCCGGATGCTCGACGGCTCGCGCTTCAACGCGGCGATCCGCCCCGTCGGCGTCGACGGCCCGCTGGTGTCGATCCGCAAGTTCTCCAAGAACAAGCTCGGCCTGCACAAGCTCGTCGAATTCGGCGCCATCACCCAGAACATGGCCGAGGTGCTGGCGGCGGCGGTGCATGCCCGCAAGACCACGATCATCTCCGGCGGCACCGGCACGGGCAAGACGACGATGCTCAATGCTTTGTCGGCCTTCATTCCGGAAGACGAGCGCCTGATCACCATCGAGGACGCGGCCGAGCTGCAATTGCAGCAGCCGCATGTCGCGCGCATGGAGACGCGTCCGGCCAACATCGAGGGCCAGGGCGAATTGAAGCAGCGCGACCTGGTCAAGAACGCGCTGCGCATGCGCCCCGACCGCGTCATCCTCGGCGAATGTCGCGGCGAGGAAGCCTTCGACATGCTGCAGGCGATGAACACCGGCCATGAAGGCTCGATGGCCACCATCCATGCCAACACGCCGCGCGATGCCATCTCGCGTCTGGAACAGATGCTCGGGATGACCGGCATGCCGATGACCGTGCAGTCGATCCGCAGCCAGATCTCCAGCGCCATCGACATCATCGTCCAGCTGACGCGCCTTTCCGACGGCAAGCGCAAGGTGACCAGCGTCGCCGAAGTGACCGGCATGGAAGGCGACGTCATCCAGATGCAGGAGATATTCCGTTTCGTGCGCACCGGCATGGAGGCGGACGGAAAGATCCTCGGCCACTTCGAGGCGACCGGCATCCGCCCGCGCTTCCTCGAGGATCTGCGCAACATGGGCATCGAATTCCCGGGCAAGTATTTCGAACCCGGCCGGCCGCAGGACTAGGCCGGTGTTCGAGGGATTCAGCCCGGTCTACGTAGTCTACGCCGCGGCGGCGCTCACCGGCATCATGATCGCCGAGGGCCTTTATCTGCTCTATGCCGGGCGCAGCGACAAGCGCACGGCCATCAACCGCCGCATGAAGCTCGCGGAGAACAAGATCAGCCAGGAGCAGGTGCTGATCCAACTGCGCAAGGAACGCGGGATCGACGGCGGTACCTCCATCTTTTCTCTCGACCGCTTCCGCGCCCTGCGCACGCAGTCCGGCATAAGCACGCCGCTGCCGAAATTCCTGACGATCACATCGGGGATCGCTCTCGCCCTGGCGCTCGTGGCGATCTGGAAAGGCTTGCCGCTCCTGTTCGGCCTTATCCTGCTTCTCTTGCTGTTGCCGGTGTTGCCGGTCATGGCATTGCGCTGGATGCGCAAGCGCCGGCACAAGCGTTTCGGGATGCAACTGCCTGAGGCGCTTGAATTGATCACGCGCGGGCTGAAGGCAGGCCATCCGGTGCCGGTGGCGATTGCCATGGTGTCGCGCGAGATGGCCGATCCGATCGGCACCGAGTTCGGCGTCGTGGCCGACGAGGTGACCTACGGCTCCGACCTGGTCTCGGCGTTGAACAATCTTTTCGACCGGGTGGGGCATGAGGACTTGCCGCTGTTCGTCACGGCGGTCTCGATCCAGAGCAGTTCGGGCGGCAATCTGCGCGAGATCCTCGATGGCCTGTCGGCGACGATCCGCGACCGCGGCAAGCTGCGCCGCAAGGTGCGCGCCATTTCGACGGAAGGGCGCATGTCGGCTTACATCCTGACCGCGGTGCCAGTGCTTCTGTTCACCGCCATCATGGTGCTGATGCCGCAGTTCTATCAGGATGTCTGGGACGTGCCGAAGACCTGGTACATGATGGGCGGCTCCATCATCTGGCTGCTGCTCGGCAACGCCATCATGTTCAAGATGTCGAATTTCAGGTTCTGAGATGGAAGACGTGATCCGCTTCCTCGCCTCGCTCGCGCCGACCTCGCTGGTGCCGTTCGCCGTGCTGCTCCTTGTGCTGGGCGGCGGCGCCGTCGCCTGGCCGCTGGTGCTCGCTAAGGGCGATCGCGGCGAGGTCAAGCGCCGGCTGAAGGTGGAGACATTGCAACCGGCCGAGCAGGCGGAGCCCGCGCCCAAGAAGAGCACCAATGCCGTGCGCGAGAAGGCGGTGAAACGGGCACAGGAGTTCTACGCCAAGAGCGATCCGGAAAATGTCGCGCGGCTGCGCTTGAAGCTCATCCAGGCCGGCTACATGGAACCGCGCGCCGTCGGCATGTTCTTCCTCATCCGTTTCGCCGCGCTGGTCGGCGCGGCGCTCGGCGCATTCCTGGTCAATCACTGGGCGGCAAGCGCCGAGTCGACCATGACCAGCCGCTGGACCTTCATTATCCTGTCGGCTGCCGGCGGCTATTTCCTGCCTGGCCTGGTGCTGATGCAGAAAATTCGGGAAAAGATGCGCGAATACCGCAACGGCTTTCCCGATTTCATGGATTTGATGATCGTCTGCTCCGATGCCGGCATGAGCATGGAGGCCGGCATCGAGCGGGTCTCCAGAGAGCTTGCCAGGACCTATCCGTCGCTCAGCCAGAACCTGATCCTGGTGTCGCTGGAGTTGCGGGCCGGGCGCAGCCTCGACGACGCGCTGAAGGCGCTTGCCGACCGCCTCAGCCTCGACGAGGTTCGCTCCTTCGCGACGCTGCTGCAGCAATCCAAGGAACTCGGCACCAGCCTGTCGGGCTCGCTGCGTGTCTTTTCCGACGAAATGCGGCACAAGCGCATGTCGCTGGCCGAGGAGAAGGCGCATGCCCTGCCGGCCAAGATGTCGGTCCCGGTGACGGTCTGTATCCTGCCGGTGGTGCTGATGATCGCCATCATTCCGATCATTGTGAAGCTGACCGCGCGTTGAGTATTCAGCTGAGGCCGGTTTGCAAACGGCAGCTTCCTGCGCTCCGCCCCGGTTCTCGGAATCTGCCATTTTCGACTCGGCCTTACCTGAATCCAGGACATAGCCGTGGTTAACGCATCCTTGGCGCGCAACCGAATTTTATCTGCATTTCGGCACCGAAGCTTAATCGCTGTCCTGTATCGTTTTTCCTGAAGAACGACCCGGCAAATCGGGCGATGGGGCAGGGGCATGCGTCAGAGACTTCCCAGGGCAGCGGCGGCATTGGCGGCCGTCTTGATGATTACCGGCTGCACGACGAACAACGATGTCGACACGACCAAGACCACGGCGATCCAGCCGGTGGCCAAGGACGTCAGCGCCAACGACCTCGTTGAAGGCAAGGCGCAGTTCCGCGAGGCGAATTTCGGCCTTGCCGAACAGCATTTCCGCAAGGCGGTCGAGCTCAAGTCCGACAATGCCGAGGCCTGGATGGGGCTTGCCGCATCCTATGACGAGCTTGGCCGCTTCGACTTCGCCGATCGCGCCTATATGCAGCTGTTGAAGGTCGCCGGGCGCAAGCCGCAGATCGTCAACAATATGGGCTATTCGCAGCTTCTGCGCGGCAACAAGAAAAAAGCGCGCGCGCTGCTGCTCGAGGCCAAGGCCGGCATGGCCGATCAGACAGTGGTCGATGCCAATCTGGCGCTGCTCGACAAGGGCTGATCCTGCTCCCGCTTCGCGTATTCCGTGTGCCGTCATGGGATTTCGCCTCACATGTCGACGCTTTGTAAACCCTGTGTCGAGGTAGCGTTGGGTGTCCGCCGAAAACGGTTTGCGCCGGGCGCCGCCAGTCTACATTGAGGAGCGACGGGCACCCGCTAGAGGCAGTTCTTCAGGATGTTGGATTTCAGTTCGCTCCTGCTCGCGGCGGCGCTGTCGGGTACCTGCCTCAGCATCACTATGTTTGCGATCTGGCTCGCCACACCGAGGGCGCGCTTCGTGCTCACGGTCGCCTGCGGCATCCTCGTGCTCGTCGCCCATGTCGTCGCGTTCTGGCGCTATACCAAGAATGCCGATCCCTGGCTGTGCCAGGTCGTGCTCGCGCTGCTGACCCTGGGTTTCCTGGTCCTCTGCCTGTCGGCGATGCAGTATCTCGGCTTTCGCGACTACCGCCGCGCCATCGTGCCGACGCTGGCCGCGATGGCTGCCTGCGCGATCTTCACCTTTCTCGGTTTCGACGGCATCGGCTTTCAGATCACCTATGCGGCCGTGACGGCGTTGCTTGCGGCGATCGGGGCGATGTTCTGGATGAAGGGGGATCACGACCGCCGGATATTGCTCGTCGTTTCGTTCCTCAGCGGCGCCTGCGGCTTGTCCTTCGTGCTGTGCGGCCTGGCGTTGCTGACGCAAGAGCAATGGGTTCTCGGCGCCGCGCCCGACAATTGGGCGGAGCGATTGAACTCCGTTGTCGCGGTCGCCTGCATGACCGGCCTCGGCGCGCTGACGCTTTCACTGCACCATCTACAGGCGCAGATCGAGCTCAAGGCCGAAACCATGACCGATCCGCTGACCGGCCTGATGAACCGCAGGGCGCTCACCGAGCTTTACGGCGAGCGCAGCTTCGGTCCGTTCATGGCGATCGCCATGTTCGATCTCGACCATTTCAAGATGACCAACGACGTCTTCGGTCATCCCGTTGGCGACCAAGTTCTTTGCCGCTTCGCGGCGGTGATCAGGAAATATGGCAGGACAGGGATCGACGCGTTCCGGCTGGGCGGCGAGGAATTCGCGCTCGTCATGTCGCGCGTCACACCGGAAAAAGCGCATGACATTGCAAGCCGGATCGGCGTCGCTTTCGGCACCGAGGTCGTCGCGACCCATCGCGGGCCGCTGCGCAGCAGTGTCAGCGGCGGCATGGGTTTCGGGTCGATCGCGGGCCGTCCGCTCCATGAGGTGCTGGCGCAGGCCGACGCCGCGCTTTATGCGGCCAAGCGTGCCGGGCGCAACCGTGTCGTCGTTCAGGACGGAGCGGGCCAGCCCGATGCCGGGCCGGCCCTGAAGTCTGCCTGAGCAGACGCTACTCGGCCGCGCCGAGATATTCCGACAGCGGCGGACAGGAGCAGACCAGGTTGCGGTCGCCGGCGACGTTGTCGATGCGCGAGACCGGCGGCCAATATTTCGCCGCCAGATCGGCGTCGCCCGCCGGATAGGCCGCCTCCAGTCGCGAATAGGGATGCTTCCATTCACCGGCAAGCGCTTCCGCCGCGGTGTGCGGGGCGTTGACCAGCGGGTTGTCGCTGGACGGCCACTCGCCCTTCGCCACTTTCGCCGCCTCGGCGGCGATGGCGATCATCGCCTCGCAAAACCGGTCGAGCTCACGCTTGGGCTCGGACTCGGTCGGCTCGACCATCAGCGTGCCGGCAACCGGGAACGACATCGTCGGCGCATGGAAGCCATAGTCGATCAGGCGCTTGGCGATGTCGTCGACGCTGACGCCGGCGCTCTCCTTGAGAACGCGCGTGTCGAGGATGCACTCATGGGCGATGCGGTCGCTTCTGCCTTTGTAAAGCAGCGGGTAGTGCGGCGCGAGCCGTGTCGCCACATAGTTGGCCGAAACGATCGCCGTCTCCGTCGCTTGCTTCAGGCCGGTGCCGCCCATCATGCGGATATACATCCAGGTGATCGGCAGGATGGAGGCGCTGCCGAAGGGCGCCGCCGCCACGGCATGCGCCGAGCCTTCGGTGACATGGCCCGGCAAATAGGGTTTCAGATGCGCCCTGACGCCGATCGGACCGACGCCCGGGCCGCCGCCGCCATGCGGGATGCAGAAGGTCTTGTGCAGGTTCATGTGGCAGACGTCGACGCCGATGTCGCCGGGACGGGCGAGGCCGACCAGGGCGTTGAGGTTGGCGCCGTCGAAATAGACCTGGCCGCCATGCTCGTGGATCAGCGCGCACAGATGACGCGCGCCTTCCTCGTAGACGCCATGCGTCGAAGGGTAGGTGAACATCAGCGCCGCGAGGTTCTTGGAATGCTCATTGGCCTTGGCGCGCAGATCGTCCATGTCGATATTGCCGTCGTCCAGGCAACGCACGACGACGACGCTCATGCCGGCCATCGCGGCGCTTGCCGGATTGGTGCCATGCGCGGAAGACGGGATCAGGCAGATGGTGCGGTGGCCTTCGCCGCGCGCGCGGTGATAGGCGCGAATGGCGAGCAGGCCGGCATATTCGCCTTGGCTGCCGGCATTGGGCTGCAGGCTGACGGCGTCGAAGCCGGTGATTTCCGACAGCCATGCCTCCAGGTCGGCGGCCATTTTGCGATAGCCCGCCGAATGGCCGGCCGGCGCGAAGGGATGCAGATTGGCGACGCTCGGCCAGCTCACCGGCATCATCTCGGCGGCGGCGTTGAGCTTCATGGTGCAGGAACCGAGCGGGATCATCGTGCGGTCGAGCGCCAGGTCCTTGTCGGCCAGCCTGCGCAGGAAGCGCATCATCTCGGTTTCGGAATGATTGTCGTGGAAGACCGGCTGGGTGAGGAATTCCTTGCCGCGCGGCTTGCCCGGCATGGAGCTGCCTTCAGCCGCGCCGGGCTTGGCGCCAAACAGGGCAGCGATCGCCTCGAGATCGGCTTCCGTCGAGGTCTCGTCGAAGGCGATGCTGACATGGTCGGCATCGATGACCCGCAACAGCCGGCCGGTCTTCTCGGCGGCTTGCGCGATCGAAGCGGCCTTGCCCTTCACCTCGGCCGTGACCGTATCGAAGCGCCTCGCGCCGAGCACCGAAACGCCGGCTGCTTTGAGGCCCGAGGCGAGGCGGCCGGCCAACGCGTGGATCTGCCCGGCAATTGCCTGCAGGCCGGCTGGGCCGTGCCAAATCGCATAGGCGGTGGCCATGTTGGCCAGCAGCGCCTGTGCGGTGCAGATGTTCGAGGTGGCCTTGTCGCGGCGGATATGCTGCTCGCGCGTCTGCAGCGCCAGCCTGTAGCCCGGGCGGCCCTTGGTATCTGTCGACTGGCCGACAAGGCGGCCTGGCATCAGGCGGGTCAGCTTGTCGGAGACGGCGCAATAGGCGGCGTGCGGGCCGCCGAAGCCCATCGGCACGCCGAAGCGCTGCATCGGACCAACGGCGATGTCGGCGCCGAGCTTCGCCGGCGCATCCGTCAGCGTCAGCGCCAGCGGATCGGCGATGAAGACGACCAGCGCGCCGGCGGCGCGGGCCTTCTCGATCGCCGCCTTGTGGTCGCCATAGACGCCGAACGTGTCCGGCCAGGAGACGAGCAGGGCGGCGGTGTTGTCGTCGATCGTCTCGCCGTCGACCTCAATGTCGAGCGGCTCGGCGCGGGTGCGCACGACGTCCAGCGTCTGCGGATGCGGCGTGCCGGCAAGCGCCACCTTGGTGCGCTTGTCGCGGTGGTGGCGCAGCGCAATGCCGACGGCTTCGGCGACGGCGGTCGCTTCATCGAGCAGCGAGGCCGACGCCACCGGCAGGCCGGTGAGCTCGGCGACCAGGGTCTGGAAGTTGAACAGCATCTCCAGCCGGCCCTGGCTTATCTCAGCCTGGTAGGGGGTGTAGGCCGTGTACCAGGCCGGGTTCTCGAACAGGTTGCGCTGGATGACCGGCGGCACGAAGACGCCGTGATAGCCGGCGCCGATGAAGCTCTTCAGCACCGTGTTCTTCGCCATGATCGCCGACAATTCGGCCAGCGCTTCGGCTTCGCTCGCCGGAGCGGGCAGATTGAGCGGCAGGTCGAGGCGGATCGATCTCGGCACGGCCTGGCTGATCAACGTTTCGACGGATGGAACGCCGATGACGGCGAGCATTGCCCTGACGTCGTTGACGCCTGGGCCGATGTGGCGGGCCGAGAAGGGAATAGGTGCTGCGGTCATTTCCAGGATCCTGATATCAGCCAATATGGGCTTTGTAGGCGGCTTCATCCATGAGGCTGTCGAGCTGGCTTTCGTTGGCCAGCCTCATCTTCCAGAGCCAGCCGTCGCCGGTCGCTGCCGAATTGACCAGCGAGGGGTCGGCCGACAAAGAGGCGTTGGCTTCGGTGATCTCGCCGTCGACCGGCGCGTAAACGTCCGAGGCCGCCTTGACGGACTCGACCACCACGGCGGTATCGCCCTTGGCGAGCTTGCGGCCGATTTCCGGCAGCTCGACGAAAACGAGATCGCCGAGCTGTTCCTGCGCATAGTCGGTGATGCCGACCGTAGCGACGCCGCCGTCGACGCGCAGCCACTCATGGTCTTCCGTGAAATAGGTCTTTGCCATCTGAAAATCATCCTTTGCGGTAGCGATGTGGGGTGAAGGGCAGGGGCGTGACGTCGACCGGGATTTTCGTCCCGCGGACATCGGCAAAGAGCTTCGTGCCGGCCTTGGCCAGCGCGGTGTTGACATAGCCCATGGCGACCGGGTGGCCCGCCGAGGGGCCGAAGCCGCCCGAAGCGACATGACCGGCCGGATGGCCGTCGGCGTCGATCAATGCGGCGCCCGAGCGCACCGGCTGGCGTCCATCGGGCTTCAGGCCGACGCGCTTCTGCGACGGCCCGCGCTCGATGATCGAGCGCAGCGCGTCGGCGCCGATGAAATGACCCGAGGCGCGGATATCCTTGGGAATCGCCCACATCAGTCCGGCGCTTGCCGGGTCGATTTCCGGCGTCAGGTCCTGGCCGTGCAGGCAAAGCCCGGCCTCGAGCCGCAGGCTGTCGCGGGCGGCAAGGCCGATCCACTGCACGCGCTCGTCCCCCAGCAGCTTCGCGACCAGATCCCGCGCGTCCGCTTCCGGCAGGCCGATCTCGAATCCGTCCTCGCCGGTGTAGCCGGAGCGGCTCATGAACCAGTTTTGCCGGGGCTCGACCCCATGCATGAAGAGCAGCGAGCCGGTCTCGATGCCGGCCCGCGCCAAAGCTGCCCAGGCGTCCGGCCCCTGGACCGCCAGGAAGACGCGGTCGAGCGGATCGACCCTGGCATCGAAACCGGCAGCAAGCGCGCGCAGATGCTTCTCGTCCTCCACCGCGTTGCCGGCATTGGCCACCACCATGAACCGGTCATCGCCTAGGCGAGTCACGATGAGGTCGTCGATGATGCCGGCAGCCTCGTTGAGGAAGAAGGTGTATTTGGACTGCGAGATTTCCAGCGCGCCGGCATCGAGCGGACAGGCGCGGTTCAACAAAGCGATGGCCCCCGGACCGGAGACCTCGAACAGCTTCATATGCGAGATGTCGAACAGGCCGGCATGCTCGCGCGTGTGAAGATGCTCCTTCATCACGCCGGGTGGGTAGGTGAGCGGCATCGACCAGCCGGCGAAGGCGCCGAAACGCCCGCCCGCGGCCTGATGCAAATCCTCAAGGGGGAGGTGTCTGGTGTCTTGGCCTGTCATGTCTTCTCCAGAGTCGCACGGCTATCGACCGCCATTGGCGGCCTAGTCGTGCCCCTCTGTCTGAAGCCTGAGAGACTCGCGCCCCGTAACTCTGTCGGCAGCGCTTACACCTTCGGCGCGGGAAGATTCCCGACTTTCCAGAGTTGTCTTTCCCGTCCACGGTTCTTTTGCCTGAGAGATTTCGGGCGATTTCCCCTTCGGCGACAGCTTGCGCTGCTCTCTCCCGCAAACAGGTAGGACTCAGTCACCTAAGTCCTCGACGTGTCATCCATAGCCCGTCGGCGACACCTTGTCACCTCCCAGCGACATTTTAAGCGCGCCCTGCTTTTCAGCGACATGGATTGGCCGACAAGGCTTCGCTAACCACGCCGTTTGCCGGTTTCTCAAGATAATGCTGATAAAGCTTGGCGGGGTAACGCACTCAGTTCGCCGGCAACGGGCGACGGCAGGGACGGCAAATGGGCGAATTGATCATGAGCGCTCCAGTGGCGGGGCTGATCTCGAAGAACAAGATCACGGTCGAAGACGTGACGATGCTGCGGCGCGAGGTCTTCGCCGACGGCGTGGTGAGTCGCGGCGAGGCGGAGGCGCTGTTCGCGCTCGACCAGACGGCGCGCGACAAATGCGGCGAATGGGCGCCGTTCTTCGTCGAGGCGGTGACCGACTACATCGTCCACCAGGAAAAGCCGGAGGGCTATATCTCCGAGCAGAATGCCGACTGGCTTGTCCGCACCGTCTCGCGCGACGGCATGGTCGACGGCCGCACCGAGCTTGAACTGCTGGTGCATGTGCTGGAGGAAGCGAGGTCCTCCCCCAGCGAGCTCTCGGCCTATGTGCTGGAACAGGTCGCGCATGCGGTAATCGACGGCAAGGGTCCGCTGATGCATGGCGGCAGCCTGGTTCCGGGCCATATCGCCAAGGCCGAGGTCGATCTGCTGCGGCGCATCCTCTATGCCTATGGCGGCGACGGCAACATCGCCATCAGCAAGGCCGAGGCGGAGGTCCTGTTCAGGATCAACGACCGGACCGCGGCAGCCGACAACGATCCGTCCTGGAGCGACCTCTTCGTCAAGGCGATCGCCAACCACATCATGTGCTCGACCGGCTACGAGCCGCCGACGCGGGAAGTGGCGCTGCGCCACGAGAACTTCCTCGACGAGGCAGCGCCGACGCTTGGCGGCTTCTTCAGCCGGATGGTGTCGGGTGGTTTCGCGGCGATCCTCGAAGCCTATCATTCGCCCGGTGATATCGAGGCCGAATGGGAAGCCAGGAACCGGGCTGCTGAAGCGCTTGCTCGCCGCGCCGAGACGATCGACGCCAGCGAGGCCGAATGGCTTGCCAAGCGTGTCGGCGGCGGCCGGCGGCCGCTGCGCGACAACGAGCGCGCGCTGCTGACGCTGATCAAGCACGCGGCGCCGGAAATCCATCCGACGCTGAAGCCGCTGCTTGAGAAAGTGGCTTAGGCGTTTCCTGCAATCGTCTTGCAAAGAATGATGTTGGAATGGCCTTCGGGCCAGCCGGTCAATTCGGCCATGCGCTCGAAGCCGGCCTTTTCGTAAAGGCCCGGCGCCTGGAAGTCGTGGGTCGAAACCCATATCCGCAGCGAGCCGCGAGCGGCGGCTTCCGCGACGAAGGCATCGAGCAGCTTCCTGCCGAGGCCAAGGCCTCGATAGGCTTCGTCGACCCACATCAGCGTGAGCTCGGCAATGCTCGCCCAGGAATACCCGGCGGCGACCCCGACGGCGCGGCCTTGCTCATCCCGCAGCGCAAAGACCAGAGCACGGTCGTCGCCACGACCGGTCAGCCGCCGGTTGTCGTTGTCGAGACGCTCCTCGATGGCACCAAGCTCGGCGGCTGCTAGACTATGCTCGGCCTGCAGGCGAGGGGCCATCAAATCCCGCCATACCAGTCGTAGCCATTGTCCTCCCAGTAGCCGCCGCGGCCGCCGCCGACATTGGCGAAACTGTCGACCAGCTCGATCTTGTAGATGTATTTCGGCATCTTGTAGCCGAGCTGGCGCTCGACCCGCACGCGCAGCGGCGCGCCGTTCTCGACCGGCAGGGGCTTGCCGTTCAGGCCGTAGGCAAGAATCGTCTGCGGGTGGCGGGCGTCGATCAGGTCGATGGTGCCGTAATATTTTATGTCGCCGGACAGGCTTTGCTCGATCGTGTCGAGGCAGTGGAACATGACATAGCGGGCCTGCGGCTTGACCACGGCCTGGTCCAGCACCAGCGACAATGGCGTGCCGGTCCATTTGGCGATGCAACTCCAGCCTTCGACACAGTCGTGGCGGGTGATCTGCGTGCGGCTCGGCATGTTCTGAAGCTGCTCGCGGGTCAGCGAAAGCGGCTTCTCTACGAGGCCTGAAACCTCGAGGCGCCAGTCTGCGAAATTGTTGGCGAGCAGGCCCTTGTAGGTGTCGTCGTCCGGCGCTGTAACGCCGTTCGGCCGTTGCGGCTGGCGGATATCGGCCTCGGTGAATTCCGGCGCCAGCGCGTCCCGCCCGGCAAGCAGGCGCTGCGCGCGCCAGGTCAGGCTATTGGCGTTTTCGAGGAAGCTGCGCAGGCCGCCGCCGATGCCGAGGCCGCTGTCGAATACGTCGCAACCAGACAGCGCGATGCCGGACAGGCCGAGGCTGGCGGAGGTGAGGAATTTGCGGCGGCTGATCTGGAATTTTGCCATGTCAGGCGCTCCTCTCGGTCGGCTCAACGTGCTTCGCAGGCGGGTCGGTGCGGTACCAGCCGGTGATGATCGAACGCAGCTCGTTGATCGGGCCGGCGGCGAGGATCATCAGGATGTGGACGACGAAGAAAAGCACGAGCAGCACCATGGCGGTGAAGTGGATGGTGCGCGCCGTCTGCCTGCCGCCGAGGATTTCGTTGAGCCAGGGCAGCACCGAATTCATGCTCGGCGACATTGCGAGGCCTGTGACGATCATCAGCGGCAAAAGCACGAAGAGCACGCCGCCATAGGCCATTTTCTGCAGCGTGTTGTATTCGCGCGTGTGGTGGAACTTCAGCTTCGCATGATCGACGATGTCGCGCGGCAGCTTGCGCAGGTCTGACACGCGAGGGGCAAGATCGCGACGGATATGGCCGTTGACCAGGCTGGCGATCAGCCAGATGAGCAGGGTCGTGGTCAGGATCCAGGCAAAAAAGAAGTGCACGACGCGGGCCGTGCCGAGATCGTAATAGGACGGGATCGTGGCCCAGGAAGGGAAGGCGCGGGGCGTCTCTTGTCCCGGGGGACCCGACCAGCCGAGCACGCCGGTTGTGTCGAAGCGATGGCCGAAGATTTCAGTGAAGCCGCGCTGACCGTTGGCGGTGTTTTCGGCGCCGATCTGGAGGATCGTGTTGTTGAACTCGAAGCCGGACTGCTTGCCGACATAGAGCTGCGGCCGCGCGTTGAAGATCTGCAGGCCGGAAAGCAGCATGAAGAACAGCGAGAAAGCCCAAATCCAGTGGGTCAATCGCGTCCAGCGCGATTGCCGGTAGATGAGGGTCGTGTCCTTGCCTTCCGCCTCGACGGCGGAATGGTTGTTGGCAACAGTGTCCATCTTGCCTCCGGCCGCCTCAAGCAAGCGGCTTCTCAGGTCATTGTCTCCCCCTCAATACGTCGCCGCACAAGGCAATGTTTCATGCGATCACGGATTTATTACGGAGAGCCCAGGCTGACCGCGAGATTGACTGCCGCCGCGACGATCACCGTGTTGAAGAAAAAGGTCAGGATCGAATGAACAAGCACGACCAGCCGCATTTGCGAGGTGGTGACGGCCGTGTCCGCCGTCTGCGCCGTCATGCCGATGACCGTCGCGAAATAGAGGAAATCCCAGCCTTCCGGCCTTTTGCCGCCCGGAAAATCGAGGCCGCCGACCGGCATCTTCTTGTGGGTTTTCTCGTCGATCCCGTCGCCATCCTTCCAATAGACGTGCGCGTAGTGCAGCGACGCCATGGCGTGGATTGTGAACCAGCCGAGCGGGATCGACAATATGGCGAAGGCGAGTTGCAGCGGATGCGCGGCATCCTTGCGGTTGATCAGCAGGAACAGCGAGACGATGGCCGCGCCGACGACAAAGAGCGTGACGGCAAAGATCAGCAGCACGGGCAGGTCGGTCGCGCGCGCATTCTTTCGGAGATAGCGGCCGGTAAGGCTCGGCATCAGGGTCAGCACCAGGGCGATATAGCTTGCAAAGAACACATTGGCGCCGATCGAGTAGGGGAGCGGCCAGCGCAGCAACAAGGCAAGCAGCAGTGCCACGATACCGATGGCCGCGGCGAGGGCGAACTGCATGTGCCGATGCATCGGCGTCTTGAGATCGTCACCCATGGCCCGAGGCCCTTGAAGACGTTGGATCAGTCCGGTGTGACGGATTTGAGCGCGCGCCGCAAGATGCGGTCGAGCTCGCCCAGAAACTGCGAACGGTCCTTCGGTGTGAAGGAGGCATTGAAGCCCCGGCTTTCGCCGGTCTCGCGCAGATGCTGCTTGAGATCGCGCATCGCCACCGCCATGCCGATGGTTTCCGGGGTGAAGGGGCGGCCGGTGGGGCCGAGCACATGCGCACCGAGCGCCACCGTGCGCGCGGCAAGCGGAATGTCGGCCGTTATCACGACGTCGTTGGCCCTGGCGTTCTCGGCGATCCAGTCGTCGGCCGCATCCGCGCCTTTGGAGACGGCGACGTTGCGGATCATCGGATCGCGCGACGGCCGCAGGCCGCCATTGGAGACATAGGTGACGACGACGCCGTGGCGCTCCGCGACCTTCTCGACCTCGGCCTTGACCGGACAGGCATCCGCGTCGACATAAATGATTGGGGCAGGCAACCTTATCTCCAAATGAACGAAAGGGCCGACAATAGGCCGGCCCCTTCGCATGAAATTTCGCAATTGTCAGGCCGCCAAGGCTCCGGACCTCTTGGCGGTCCAGGTGGCCATATAGTCCATCAGGCCGGGATTGAGGCAGTCATAGGGCTCAAGCCCGATCGACTTCAGCTGGCCGCGGATGCCGGCCATGCGGCTCGGGTCGACGCCGGATTCGATGATCGAGGAGACGAAGGCGGCGAAGCCCGGCGGCGACCAGCCATCCTCCTCGAAGCGCTCGGGATGGATGAAGGACAGGCCCTTGAAGGGATGGTCGCGCTCGACCGGGCCGTACATGTGGACGCCGCAGCCGGTGCAGGCATGGCGCTGGATCAGCGCGGCGGGATCGACCACCTTCAGCTTGTCGCCATTCTCGGTGACGGTGACATCGCCAGTGCCGGCAACGGCCACGACCGAGAAGATAGCGCCGTCCGGCTTCCAGCATTTGGTGCAGCCGCAGGCATGGTTGTGGGCGATCTGGCCCTTGACTTTCACCTTCACCGGATTGCTGGTGCAGGCGCAGACCAGCGTGCCGCCGGCAAAGCTCGCGCTCTCCCTCGGCAAGCCGTTGTCGATCTTCGGATGCAGTTTTTCAGGCATTGAGTCCTCCCTTGTTGAACCTGTGCAACTTCAGTCGCTGGCCATAGGTCGGCGGCTTGTTTTCCTCAGTAAACCACGACGCTGCGAATCGACTTGCCCTCATGCATCAGGTCGAAGCCCTTGTTGATGTCCTCGAGCTTCAACGTATGCGTGATCATCGGATCGATCTGGATCTTTTTCTCCATGTACCAGTCGACGATCCTCGGCACATCGGTGCGGCCGCGCGCGCCGCCGAAGGCGGTGCCCATCCAGGTGCGGCCGGTGACCAGCTGGAAAGGCCTTGTCGAGATCTCCTGGCCGGCGCCGGCGACGCCGATGATGACCGACTTGCCCCAGCCGCGATGCGAGGCTTCCAGGGCCTGGCGCATCACCTTGGTGTTGCCGGTGCAGTCGAAGGTGTAGTCGGCGCCGCCGATCTGGTCGGCGCCGCGCTTGGTCAGGTTGACCAGGTAAGGCACGATGTCGCCGTCGATCTCCTTCGGATTGACGAAATGCGTCATGCCGAACTTCTCGCCCCAGGCCTTCTTGTCGTTGTTGACATCGACGCCGATGATCATGTCGGCGCCGGCAAGGCGAAGACCCTGGATGACATTCAAGCCAATGCCGCCGAGGCCGAAGACCACGGCGGTTGCGCCTTGCTCGACCTTGGCGGTGTTGATGACCGCGCCGATGCCGGTGGTGACCCCGCAGCCGATGTAGCAGATCTTGTCGAAGGGAGCGTCGGGATTGACCTTGGCCACCGCGATCTCGGGCAGCACGGTGAAGTTGGAGAAGGTCGAGCAGCCCATGTAATGAAACAGCTTGTCCTTGCCCATCGAGAAGCGCGAGGTGCCGTCGGGCATCAGGCCCTGTCCCTGCGTGGCGCGGATGGCGGTGCAGAGGTTTGTCTTCCGCGACAGACACGACGGGCACTGCCGGCATTCGGGCGTGTAGAGCGGGATGACATGGTCGCCCTTCTTGACCGAGGTCACGCCCTTGCCGACATCGACGACCACGCCGGCGCCCTCATGGCCGAGGATGGCCGGAAACAGCCCTTCCGGATCGGCGCCCGACAGCGTGAACTCGTCGGTATGGCAGATGCCGGTCGCCTTGACCTCGACCAGCACTTCGCCTTCGCGCGGCCCCTCGAGGTCGACCTCCATGATCTCCAGCGGCTTTCCGGCGGCGACGGCGACTGCGGCACGCGTTTTCATCAGGCGTTTCCTCCCAAGGCAATCAGTAAGTTTCAGGTTACGGCAGGCCGTCGTTCCCGCCTGGCGGGACGAAATCTCTGCCCGCCGTTTGTTTCTCCGAGCCCATCGACCACCTTATCGCTTTCCTTGCTGGCGGCCAACTTCCCTTGCGACGTTTTTCGCCGCGGCAGTCGCAATTCGAGCAAGTCGGATGCGCACCGGCCGGCCACTTGAGACATGGCGGGATTGTCCATAGAACTGGACCGCTTCGCCGGAGGACGACATCCGAATGTTCAAGAAAATCCTGATCGCCAATCGCGGCGAGATCGCCTGCCGCGTGATCAAGACCGCGCGCAAGATGGGGATTGCCACCGTCGCGGTCTATTCGGATGCCGACCGCGATGCCGTGCACGTCGAGATGGCCGACGAAGCGGTGCATATCGGACCTTCGCCGGCGGCACAGAGCTATCTGTTGCCTGAGAAGATCATCGCCGCCTGCAAGGAGACCGGCGCCGAAGCCGTGCATCCGGGCTATGGCTTTCTGTCGGAGCGCGCCTCTTTCTGCGAGGCGCTGGAGAAGCAAGGCATCGTCTTCATTGGGCCGAAGCCCAAGGCCATCAAGGCCATGGGCGACAAGATCGAATCGAAGAAGTTCGCCAGCCAGGCCAAGGTCTCGACCGTGCCCGGATGGCTGGGCGTCATCGAAGACGCCGACCATGCCGAAAGGATCGCCGGCGAGATCGGCTATCCGGTCATGATCAAGGCCTCGGCCGGCGGCGGCGGCAAGGGCATGCGCATCGCCTGGAGCAAATCGGAGGTGCGCGACGGCTTCGAGCGTGCGCGTTCGGAAGCGAAAAGCTCCTTCGGCGACGACCGCGTCTTCATCGAGAAGTTCGTCGTCGATCCCCGCCATATCGAAATCCAGGTGCTGGCCGACGCGCATGGCGCGGCAGTCTACCTTGGGGAGCGCGAATGCTCGATCCAGCGCCGCAACCAGAAAGTGGTGGAAGAAGCGCCGTCGCCGTTCCTCGATGCCAAGACCAGAAAGGCGATGGGCGAGCAGGCGGTGGCCCTGGCCAAGGCCGTCGACTACCAGAGCGCCGGCACCGTCGAGTTCATCGTCGACAAGGACAAGAATTTCTATTTCCTTGAGATGAATACGCGATTGCAGGTCGAGCACCCGGTGACCGAGCTGGTCACCGGCATCGACCTGGTCGAACAGATGATCCGCGTTGCCGCCGGCGAGAAGCTCGGCATCAAGCAGAGCGACGTGAAGCTCAACGGCTGGGCGGTGGAGAGCCGCCTTTACGCGGAGGATCCCTTCCGCAATTTCCTGCCGTCGATCGGCCGGCTAACGCGCTATCGACCGCCGGAGGAGGGCACGTTCGGCGGCACCGTCATCCGCAACGACACCGGCGTCACCGAAGGCTCGGAAATCTCGATGTTCTATGACCCGATGGTGGCCAAGCTCTGCACCTGGGCGCCGACAAGGCTGGAAGCCATCGACGCCATGTCAGAGGCGCTGGACAGGTTCATCGTCGACGGCATCGAGCATAACATCCCGTTCCTTTCGGCGTTGATGCAGCATCCGCGCTGGCGCGAGGGGCGGCTGTCGACAGGCTTCATCGCCGAGGAATATCCGGACGGTTTTGCGCCGGTCGCGCCGGATGGCGAGGAGAGGGCGGTATTCGCCGCCGTCGCAACGGCGATCGAACTGCTGCGCCGCGACAGGCTCGACCGCCTCAGCGGCCGGCTGGCGCCGCATTCCGGACATCTCAAGCGCGATTGGGTGGTGAAGATCGGCGCTGACTATCTGCCGGTCGAGATCGTCGATGGCATGATTTCCATCCCGATGGAGGTCGCTTTGTCGATCAACGGCGGCAAGCCGCTGACCGTCGCCTCGGACTGGCGGCCGGGCGACGCGATCTGGCAGGGCATGGTGGGCGCCGACAAGGTCGTGGCGCAGATCCGTCCGACGCTGAACGGTTTGCGCATCGCCTGGAAAGGCATGTCGGTGACGGCACGCGCCATGCTGCCGCGGATCGCTGAGCTCGAAAGGCTGATGCCGGAGAAGCTGCCGCCCGACACCTCGAAGATGCTGCTTTGCCCGATGCCTGGTCTCGTCGTCTCGATCGCCGTGGCGGAGGGGCAGGAAGTCAAGGCCGGCGAGACGCTGGCCGTGGTCGAGGCGATGAAGATGGAAAACGTGCTGCGCGCCGAACGCGACCTCACGATAGCCAAGCTCAACGCGAAGCCCGGCGACAGCCTGGCGGTCGATGCGGTGATCATGGAGTTTGCCTGACAAAGGGCGGTGCGGGACGCAAGCCTGTGTCGCGGTCGATTGTGCTGGACTGGCATGGCCCCGTCCGGGACAATACATCTGCACCGATGAGTCTTGGCACAGCGTGAAAAAACATGGCGGATGAACGACTTCCACGCGATCCTTTGCAGCGCGAAGCGGCAGTGAAGGCCAGCCGGCCCGAAACGCCGGCGCGTAGGTTCATCCATCTGCGCGTGCATTCGGCCTATTCGCTGCTCGAAGGCGCGCTTCAGCTTGGCGCGATCGTCGGCCATGCGGTCAAGGACGAGGCGCCGGCGATCGCGGTCACCGATACCAATAACCTGTTCGGCGCGCTCGAATTCGCCCAGAAGGCGGTCAAGGAAGGTATCCAGCCGATCATCGGCTGCCAGATCGATCTGGCCTTTTCCGGCGAGGTGAGCGACGGCCAGCGCGACCGCCGCCGCCACGGCCCGGACATGTCGCCGGTCGTTCTGATCGCCGCCAGTGAGGACGGCTACAGCAATCTCGTGCGGCTGATCAGCAAGGGCTATCTGGAGACGCCGCCAGGCGAGCCGGTGCATCTGACCAGCGCTATGCTGGAAGATCGGTGCGACGGGCTGATCTGTCTGACCGGCGGGCCGCGCGGTCCGATCGGCAGTGCGCTCAAAGCGGACCGGCGCGACCTCGCCGAACAGCGGCTGCTGTTCCTCAAAGGCCTGTTCGGTGACAGGCTTTATGTCGAGCTGGAGCGGGTCGCCGGCTACGACCGCATGGTCGAGAAATCGACCGTCGATCTTGCCTATACGCATGACCTGCCCCTGGTCGCAACCAACGAGGCCTTCTTCTCCAAACGCGAGGACTACGAGGCGCATGACGCGCTGATTGCGATTGCCGAAGGCTCGGTGGTTGCCGCCGACAACCGCCGGCGGCTTTCGCCTGACAATTTCCTGCGCGGCCAGGCCGAGATGGCGCGCCTCTTTTCCGACTTGCCCGAAGCGATCGACAACACGGTCGAGATCGCGATGCGCTGCTCCTACTATCCGAAGACCCGCAGCCCGATCCTGCCGCGCTTCACCGGCGCCGACGCTGCCGACAAGGACGCAGCCGAGAAGGCGGAGGCGGCCGAGCTTGCCCGGCAGGCGCGCGAAGGCCTGGAGGCGCGGCTGGCCGCGCACGGGCCGACGCCGGGCTACACGGTGGAGCAATATCGCGAGCGGCTCGAATTCGAGCTCGGCATCATCGAGAAGATGAAGTTCCCGGGCTACTTCCTGATCGTTGCCGACTTCATCAAATGGGCGAAGGCGCAAGGCATTCCCGTCGGGCCGGGGCGCGGTTCGGGCGCCGGCTCGCTGGTCGCCTATTCGACCACCATCACCGACATCGACCCGCTGCGTTTTTCGTTGCTGTTCGAGCGCTTCCTCAATCCGGACCGGGTGTCGATGCCGGACTTCGACATCGACTTCTGCCAGGACCGGCGCGAGGAGGTCATCCGCTACGTCCAGCAGAAATACGGCCGCGACCAGGTCGGGCAGATCATCACCTTCGGAACGCTGCAGGCGCGCGCGGTGCTGCGCGATGTCGGCCGCGTGCTGCAGATGCCTTACGGCCAGGTCGACAAGCTCTCCAAGATGGTGCCGCAGAACCCGGCCAACCCGGTCAAGCTGGCGGATGCCATCGCCAACGAGCCGCGTTTCGCCGAGGAGGCGGAGAAGGAGCCGATCGTGCAGACGCTGCTCGACACGGCGCAGAAGCTCGAAGGCCTCTACCGCCATGCTTCGACGCATGCCGCGGGCATCGTCATCGGCGACCGCCCGCTGTCCGAGCTGGTGCCGATGTACCGCGATCCGCGCTCGGACATGCCGGTCACCCAGTTCAACATGAAATATGTCGAGCAGGCGGGGCTGGTGAAGTTCGACTTCCTCGGCCTGAAGACGCTGACGGTGCTGGAAACGGCAGTGAAGCTGATAAGGCGGCGCGGCGTCGACATCGATCTCGCCAAGATACCGCTCGACGACCCCGACACCTACGCGATGCTGTCGCGCGGCGAGGTGGTCGGCGTGTTCCAGGTTGAAAGTGCCGGCATGCGCAAGGCGCTGATCGGCATGCGGCCGGACTGCATCGAGGACATCATCGCGCTGGTGGCGCTCTATCGGCCCGGCCCGATGGAGAATATCCCGACCTACAACGCCAGAAAGCATGGCGAGGAGGAGATGGCCTCGATCCATCCCAAGATCGACCATCTGGTGAAGGAGACCCAAGGCGTCATCGTTTACCAGGAACAGGTGATGCAGATCGCGCAGGAGCTTTCCGGCTATTCGCTCGGCGAAGCCGACCTCCTGCGCCGCGCTATGGGCAAGAAGATCCGCGCCGAGATGGACAAGCAGCGCGAGCGCTTCGTCACCGGCGCGGTCGAGCGCGGCGTCTCAAAGCCGCAGGCCGATTTCATCTTCGACCTCCTGGCCAAGTTCGCCGACTACGGCTTCAACAAGTCGCACGCCGCCGCCTACGCGGTCGTTTCCTACCAGACCGCCTATCTCAAGGCGCATTACCCGGTCGAGTTCCTCGCCGCGTCGATGACGCTCGACATGAGCAATACCGACAAGCTGGCCGATTTCCGCCAGGACGCCATGCGCCTCGGCATCGAGGTGGTGCCGCCGTCGGTGATGTCGAGCTTCCGTCCCTTCGAGGTCGGCGAGAACAAGATCTTCTATTCGCTGGCGGCGCTGAAAGGCGTCGGCGACGCGGCGGTCGAGCACATCGTCGAGAAACGCGGCGAGAAGCCGTTCAAGAACCTTGCCGATTTCTGCGAGCGGGTCGATCCCAAGATCGTCGGCAAGCGCGTCTTCGAAAGCCTGATCATGGCGGGCGCGCTGGATTGCTTCGGCCACGACCGCGCGCAGATGATGGCCGGCGTCGAGCGGATGATGGGCCTTGCCTCGCTGGCGCAGCAAAACGCCATCTCCGGCCAGGCCGACATTTTCGGCGCTTCGCTTGGGAGCCAGTCGCAGGCTCTCAACCTGCCGGCGACCGATCCGTGGCTTGCTGCCGACAAGCTGCACCGTGAATTCCAGATCGTCGGCTTCTATCTTTCAGCGCATCCGCTCGATGAGTACAAGTCCGCGCTGCAGAAGATGCGGGTGCAGAACTGGGCGGAATTCTCGGCTGCGGTCAAACGCGGCGCCGCCGCCGGGCGCCTCGCCGGCACGGTCACCTCCAAGCAGGAGCGCAAGACCCGTACGGGTAACAAGATGGGCGTCGTGCAGTTTTCCGACACGACGGGACAGTATGAGGCCGTACTGTTTTCCGAAGGCCTGGCGCAGTATCGCGACATGCTGGAGCCCGGCAGTTCGGTGGTGATTATGGTTGCGGCCGAAGACAGGCCTGAGGGTGTGAACCTGCGCATCAACTCGGTGCAATCACTGGACGATGAAGCCAGCCGCATCCAGAAAGCGCTGCGCATCTTTGTCAGGGATGATGGACCATCGTCGATCATTCAATCGCAGCTCAAACAGCGTGGCGACAGTCAAGTCAGCATCATCGTTCTCAAGGGAGAGGCACAGGGCGAGATTGAGATCGGCCTGGGTAATTATCGCGTCTCGCCGCAGATCGCCTCCGCCATGCGCGCGGTGCAGGGCGTGGTGGACGTGGAGCTGGTCTAGGTTGTGTTGAAATTCAGGTGATGCCAGCCTGCAAATGCTGGTTTTCTGCGCTTCCGGTGCTCACGGACCCGAATGTCCGCTCCGCTCCGGTTCTCGAAAGCCACCATTTTCGGCTTGGCCTGACCTGAATCTCAACACACCCGAGCTCAGGGCGTTGCCGCCTCCGCCTCTGCCACCCGCGGCGTCTTCTTCTGCAGGTTGAGCAAATTGCCGGCGAGAATCAGAGCCGCGCCGCCGGCGGTGAAGACGTCGATGTGCTCATGGTAGAGCAGCCAGCCTACCAACGCCGTCAGCGGCACGCGCAGGAAGTCCATCGGCGAGATGATCGTGGCATCGGCATGGACGAGCGCGCGGGCCAGGCAGAAATGCGACGACATGCCGGTGAAGGCGATGACGAAGATCCATGGCCAGAGCCCTGGCGAAGGGTTGTGCCAGCTGTAGAGAGCCGGGATCAGGCCAACCGCCGACTGGATGATCAGCATCCAGAAGATGATGCGCACCACGCTTTCGGTTTTGGTCATCGACTTGACCAGCACCATCGAGATGCCGAAGCAGACCGCGGCGCCCAAGACGACGAGGTGGCCGGGATCCATCGAGCCGGCGCTGGGGCGCACGATGACGAGCACGCCGATCAGGCCAAGCACGATCGCCGTGAGCTTCGACCGGGACAGTCTTTCCCCCAGAAAGCTGACCGCCAGGATCGCCGTCCAGATCGGCGTGGTGAACTCGATCGAGATCAGCACGGCGAGCGGAATGAGCGTCAGCGCGTAGAGCCAGGCGGCCTGGCCGGTATAGTGGATCATGTTGCGGGCGATATGGGCGAACGGGCGCTCACTGCGCATCGCGGCAAAACCGCCGCTCATCATCACCAGCGGCAAAAGGATGAAGAAACCGATCACCGAGCGCAGCTCCAGCACCTGGAAGACGTTGAGCTCGGCCGTCGTCTCGCGGCCGGCAACCGACATCGCCAGCATCGAGGCGATTGACAGAGCCATCCAGAACGCGGCTTTTGGGATCGAGGGAGCGGGCGCCATTTGAGCCCTATGTCGCAAGCCCGGACCCGGGCCGCAACCGTTAGTGGCGTCATTCCACTGGGCCAGCGGAGCGGGCGTCAAAAAACCGTCATCGCGGCGGCGGAACCTGGCGCCTGGGCATCCGTTAAGTCCACGCCTTCCGTCGGAGGGCGCATGATCGCGAGAGGGAAACGTCTTGATGAAATCGACCGCCGCTTTGCTGGCCGCCGCCTGTCTTTTCTGCGCGACGGGCGCGCATGCCGACGAGGCGGCCTTCCTGCGATCGCTGCAGGGGAAGTTCGCCGGCAAGGGGACGGTCAGGATCAGAACGAACACGCCGGTGATGAACATCAACTGCAACTTCACTTCGGACGCGACGGCGGACTCGCTCTCGCTTGACGGCACCTGTCGTGCGTTGTTGATCATGTCGCGGGAAATCCGCGCCGACCTGAAGGTCGACGGGGCGAGCTACACTGGCACTTACATAGGTTCGCGCAGCGGACCTGCCGGGCTCAGCGGAAGCCGCAAGGGCGACGCAATCAACCTCGACATCCACTGGGCGAAAGTCGTCAATGGCGACCGCAATGCGGAGCTGACCGTGGAAAAGATCGGGCCGGACAACATGCGCATGACGGTGACTGACATGGATCCGGCAACCGGCAAGATGGTGGTGACGAGCCGGATCGACCTCAAGCGGACCTGACCCTTCAATCTTCCAGCGGCTCGGGCGGATTGGCGGCGCGGCCCTTGCCGAATGTATAGCCGGTCTCGACGGCTTTCCTGCCGAACTTGTCGCGCAGCGTGTCCATCGCGCCTTCGGCAAGCGCGCGCTTGCGCGACTGCACGTCGACCAGATCCGGCGGATCGGCCTTTTGGTCGTCGGAGAGGTCGCTGACGCCGATTCCGAGCAGGCGGAATTTTGTGCCGTCGGCCTCGCGGCGCAACAGGTCGAGCCCGGTCTGGAAAATGCGGTCGGCCAGTCGCGTCGGGTCGCCGAGCTGGCGGTTACGGGTGCGGGTCTTGAAATCCTGCGTCTTCAGCTTCAGCACCACGGTGCGGCCGGCGATGCCGGATTTTTTCAGCCGGGCCGAGACCTTTTCCGACAGCCCGCGCAGCACCGGCACCAGCTCCGCCAGGGCTCCGATGTCGTTGTCGAAGGTGGTTTCGGCCGAGACGCTCTTGGCATCGCCGTCCGGATCGACCGGGCGGTCGTCCTCGCCTCGCGACAGGCGGTAGAGCCGGTCGCCCATCACGCCATAGCGGCGCATCAGGTCGCCGCGCTCCATGCGCTGCAGCTGCCCGATCATGCGGATGCCGTCGCGCTCCAGCGTCGCGGCCAGCGCCTTGCCGACACCCCAGATCATCGTCACCGGCTGCGCGGCGAGGAAGCTTGGCGCCTCGGCTTCGCCGATCACGGAAAAGCCGCGCGGCTTGCGGAAGTCCGAGGCAATTTTCGCCAGGAACTTGCAGTAGGAGAGGCCCGCCGAAACGGTGATGCCGAGCTCCTTTTCCACCGTCTGCGCAAAGCGCCCAAGCACCAGCGCCGGCGGCATGCCGTGCAGCCGCTCGGTGCCGGCGAGGTCGAGAAAGGCCTCGTCGATCGACAGCGGCTCGACCTGCGGCGTCAGCGCCTGCATCAACGCGCGCACCTGGCGGCCGACACCGACATATTTTTCCATGTCGGGCGGGATCACCACCGCTTCGGGGCACAGTTCGAGCGCCTTGAACATCGGCATGGCCGATCGAACGCCCTGAATGCGGGCGATGTAGCAGGCGGTGGAGACGACGCCGCGCCGGCCGCCGCCGATGATGACAGGCCTGTCCTTCAGCGCGGGATTGTCACGCTTTTCGATCGCCGCGTAGAAGGCGTCGCAATCGATATGGGCGATCTTGAGCTGGTAGAGCTCGGCATGGCGGACAAGGCGCGGGCTGCCGCAGCGATCGCAGCGGCGCGTCTCCGAGCGCTGGAGCGCCAAGCAGTCACGGCAAAAACCGTGTTCGGGATTGTTGACAGGAGCCGCCATCGCTGCGAACATAAAGAGAACAAACGCAATGGTACGACAGCGCAGGGCCGGCAACAAGCTTGGCCTGGGGAGATCGCATGAGCACGACCATCGCACCGCTGACTCCTGAGCGCTGGCCCGATTTCGAGGACCTGTTCGGCAAGCAGGGTGCCTGCTACGGCTGCTGGTGCACGCATTTCCGGTTGTCGCCGGCGGAGCGCCGCGCCAGCGACAAGGAGCGGAACAAGGATTTCATCAAGGCGCGAATCGAGACGGGCCCGCCGCCGGGGCTCTTGGCGCTCGAGGACGGCAAGGCCGCCGGCTGGATGCAGGTCGGCCCGCGCGCCGACATCCCCGAGTGGAACAATCAGGGCAGGGGCTCGGCCCCGGTCGATCCCGCCGATGCCGGCGACCCGGCCGTCTGGGCGATCTCCTGCTTCTTCGTCCGCGCCAGGGCGAGGGGACGAGGCATCACGCATCGCCTCGTCGAGGGCGGCATCGCCTTCGCCCGCGAGAACGGCGCGAGGCTGCTGGAAGCCTGCCCGATCGACCTGTCGCGCGATTCGCGCTCGATCGGGCTTTTCGTCGGCTCGTCGCGGGTGTTCGAGAAGGCCGGCTTCGAGAGGCTGGTGGAGCGCAAGCCCGGCCGGCCGCTGATGCGCCTTGTGCTTTAGGTACTGATGCGCCTTGTGCTTTGGGCGCTGATGCGCCTAGCGCTTTAGCCGAATGAGCTTTTGGCCTACAGTCGGCGTCTTGCGGCTGTTACGCTTCTTGCCTACCAGAAGCATGAATATTTCGTCTTCCGAAATCACGGAGAACTGACGTGAAGCGTATTTTGCCATTTGCCTTTGCCCTTGCGCTCAGCGCGCCGGCTTTTGCCCAGACCGTCGACAATCAAGGCGCCAAAGATCTTTCCGACAATCTGGCGCGCTATTTCGGCAAGCAGGCGTTCGACAAGGGCGTGCTCAAGGTTTCGGTCGAGGGCGACGCCTACAAGATTGCGCTTGACGTCAAGGCGCTCGTCAATGCGCTGCCGGAACAGAAGCTCCTGAAATTCAACATGGCGCCATACGCGCTGATGGTGAAGCCGCGCAGCGACGGATCCTGGGACGTCTCGTCGAATTTCTCGCAAGGCGCATCCTTCGAGTTCGAAGGACCGGAAGGCCGTCAGAGCATGGAGTTCACGATCAAGGACGGCAAGCTGACCAGCGTCTACGATCCGGCCCTCGCCGCCTTCACCAGCGCGACCAGCTCATTGGCCGGAATGACCATGACGTCGCGGCAAGCCAAGCAGCAGGCAGATGTCTCGACTGGCGCCGGCACCGCCACCGTTACCGCGACCAAATCCGCCAATGGCGGCGTCGACTTCACGGCCACGCAGAAAGTCTCGGACTTCGTCGAGATGATCAAGGTGAACGATCCCGACAGCGGGATGAATTTTCCGCTCACCTTGAAGACGCCGGAACTTTCGGTGGACGCAAACGGCAAGGGCGTGCGGACGAAGCCGCTGCTCGACCTGCTTGCCTTTGCCGTGGCCAATGAGGACGAAGCCAAGCTCAAGGCCAACCAGGCCGAGCTCAAATCGCTCATGCTGGCCGCGCTGCCCATTTGGGAAAGGGTCGACGGCAATTACGGCTTCAAGAATTTCGAGGTCGACAGCCCTGTCGGCAAGTTCGGCGCCACGCAATTCAGGACCGCATTCGGCATGGACGGCATCTCCCAGAACGGCAAGGTCGATTACGCGATCAAGGCTGCCGGTCTGACGATCCCGCATCAGACCCTGCCGGAATGGACCGCCCCATTGCTGCCCACCGACATCGACCTGCATTTCGGCGGCGCCAATATCGATCTCGATACGATGGCGAAAAAGGCGATCGAAGGCTTTGATCTCAATAAGAATCCGCCGCTGTCGGACGAGTTCGGCAAAGCTTTGGTCGCCGATTTCAAGGCCAAGAATCCGAAGGTCGTGATCGGGCACAGCACGGTGAAGAACGGCGCCATCGAAGTCGCGCTGGAAGGCGAGATGACCTTTCCCGGCGAGAAACCCGATGCGAGCGTGACCGTCGATGTCGCCGGCTATGACAAGATCGTCGATGCCTTGAAGGAAGCCGCCAAAAGCGATGAGCAGATGGCGCAGGCGTTCCCCTTTGCCCTAGCCGTCAAAGGCTTTGGCAAGACGCTGCCGGACGGCCGGCTGGAGTGGACGATCAACACCAAGGCCGATGGATCAGTCACGGTCAACGGCGCGATGCTGAAGGGACCGGACGCCGCCCAGGACGACAGCGCCGGTCAGGATGACAACTCAGGCGATGACGGCGCGGACGGAACGGATGATTCCACCGGCGGAGACGATTCGGACGGCGGCGACAATGGTGGGGCCGGAGCGAAGCTGAAGCCCTGAGTGCTTGGGTTAAAGCCCGAGCGCGGCCGCGATCTTTGGCGTCGCATCGCACCAGTCGTCGACCGAGATAATGTCTTCCGGCGTCGGCGGCAGGAAGGCGCGCAGCGAGTTGTCAGCCATCAAATGGAAGAGATGGGCATCTGCCACGGAGTTGCGCGCCGAAACCAGGTTGGAAGGCTGGTCGTCGACGAAGGCGACGGGCCGGCCCCCGACGCCGCGCAGTTTCGCGATGGCGGGTCCCTTGGCCATTTCCGTCGTCAGCAGCGGGTAATTGAGCCCCAGCGCATCGAGATGCGCACGGCGCACGGCGCGGTGCTTGTGCGGCATGGCGGTCAGCAGGACGATCTCGGCGCTTCGGCCGAGCATCGCCAGCGCGTCCGCCGCACCCTCTGCGATGCTTTGCCAGTCCGCCTGGGCGTCGAAGAAATCGCCGAGCAGCGCCGTCACTTCCGGCTGCTCGATCAGCCGCCCGCTCACCGTCTCGGCGATGTTGCCGGTGAGGCGGAAGGAAGCCAGCGTCAGCCCGAAGCCGCGCGTTTTCAGGAAATGCGGGAAGGGCCGGACGAATTCGAGCACGACATCGTCGACGTCGAGCACCAGCAGCGGCCGGTCATCCGCGGCAAGCTCTTCGATCTGCCGCGCCGTCTCGGGATCGTCGCTCATGTCGAGCGCTCGTGATCGTCGTCGCCGAGCGGAAGGGCGCGCAATGCCTTGCCGACGGCGGCTGGCGGCGTGCCGGTTTCCTCGGCGAAGCGCAGAAGCGTCGGCTCGTGCGCCAGGATGAATTGCAGAACGCCGGCAAGGAAGCCCGGCTCAGCTGCGGCCCTGCGGATCGAGTTCGCCTCGATGCCCGTGATCGCCAGAAAGCGGGGCAGAAGCTCCGGGTCGGCGGCGACGAAGGCCAGGGCCTTGACGGCAATGGTTTCCGCTTCCTCGCGCATTGACGGTGCGTTCGCCATCGTTACCTTTGCAATGGTGGATTTTTTCGAGTCTCCTTCCGCAGTAACGGCAAGCGTCGCTTGCGGCAAGCCTCCGCTCTTTCCCATGCAACGTCCGAAGGTGGAATTGGTGCAGCTTTCCAACCTCCGGTTTCCGTTTCGTCAATCATATTGGGCTAGAGTGGAAATGGGTTGGGTGCGGTCCGAAGGGGACGCATTGCGACGGCCTTCGGCTTCGAGGGCGGTCGGGACGGGAAACTGATGGCTAAGAAGGTGATGATCGTCGAGGACAATGAGCTTAACATGAAGCTCTTTCGGGACCTCATCGAAGCCAGCGGTTACGAAACGGTTCGCACGCGCAATGGCCTGGAGGCGCTCGACCTCGCGCGCCAGCACCGGCCGGACCTCATCCTGATGGACATCCAACTGCCGGAAGTGTCCGGCCTGGAAGTGACCAAATGGCTGAAGGAAGACGACGAATTGCATTCGATCCCCGTTATCGCCGTCACCGCCTTCGCCATGAAGGGCGATGAGGAGCGCATCCGCCAGGGCGGCTGCGAGGCCTATATTTCCAAGCCGATCTCGGTGCCGCGCTTCATCGAGACGATCAAATCCTATCTGGGCGACGCCTGATGCCCGAGACCAGCAGAACCGGAGTTTTGAGATGACCGCGCGGATCCTCGTCGTCGACGATATCCCCGCCAATGTGCGGCTGCTGGAGGTTCGGCTGCTTGCCGAGTATTTCGAGGTGCTGACGGCCAATAACGGCCCGGATGCGATCGAGACCTGCGAGAACGGCAAGGTCGACGTCGTGCTGCTCGATGTGATGATGCCGGACATGGATGGGTTCGAGGTCTGCAAGCGCCTGAAGAGCGATCCGGCGACCTCGCATATCCCTGTCGTCATGATCACCGCGCTCGACCAGGTGTCGGACCGGGTACGCGGCCTCGAGGCGGGCGCAGACGATTTCCTGACCAAGCCCGTCAACGACCTGCAGTTGATGACACGCGTCAAGAGCCTGGTCAGGCTGAAGTCGCTGACCGACGAGCTCAGGCTGCGCGCCTCGACCACGCGCAATATCGGCATCGAGGAACTTCTGAGCCGCGATTTCGCGACCGAAGACGCAAAGCCGCGGGTGCTGCTCATCGACGAGCGCAAAACTTCCGTCGAACGCATCCAGAAGATGCTGCGCAACACCGCCGAGCTCGATGTCGCGACCGACCCGAATGCGGGGTTCTTCCAGGCGGCCGAGACGGCGTATGAATGCGTGCTGATCTCGACTGCCTTCTCCGACTTCGATGCGCTGAGACTCTGCTCGCAGCTGCGTTCGCTCGACCGCACCCGCTTCCTGCCGATCATGCTGCTCGCCGACGAGGGCGAGGAGGGCCGCATCCTGCGTGGCCTGGAACTTGGCATCAATGACTACCTGATCCGGCCGATCGACCAGCACGAGCTGACGGCGCGCCTGCGCACACAGGTGCGGCGCAAGCGCTACAACGATCAGTTGCGCGCCAGCGTCGCCCAGACGATCGAGATGGCGGTCATCGACGGGCTGACCGGGCTGCACAACCGCCGCTACCTCGACAGCCATCTGCAGACACTGTTCGATCGCGCCGTGGCGCGGCGGCGGCCCTTGTCGGTGATGATCACCGATCTCGATCGCTTCAAGTCGATCAACGATACCCATGGCCATGACGGCGGTGACGACGTTCTGCGCGAGTTCGCCCGGCGGCTGCGCAAGAATGTGCGCGGCATCGATCTCGCCTGCCGCTTCGGCGGCGAGGAGTTCGTCGTGGTTATGCCGGACACCGACGGCGCGGTCGCCGAGAAGGTGGCCGAACGCATTCGCGCCGAGATCGCGCAGGCAGCTTTTGCCATCGGTGCCGACGGCAAGGCGATCGAGGTCACGGTCAGTGTCGGCGTGTCGTCGCTCCTGAAAGGGACCGACAGCGTCGCCGCGCTGATGAAGCGCGCCGACCTGGCGCTCTATGAGGCCAAAAGCGGCGGCCGCAACAGGGTGGTCGCCAAGGCTGCCTAAAACGCGTCGCGATCTTTCAGACCCCGCACGCGCCTGTCTTTATCCTGAAACCGGTTTCCACTTTCGGGAGACATGCTCGGCATAAAGGCGACGATTCTCCAGCGCTGCAACAGGGTTACGAATTTACCTTAACCCAAGCGATTCGTGAGCGGTGGTTAAGAAATGGTTGATTTTTATGAGGTCTTGCGCAAATCTGCGACGCATAGACAGAAGACGAGGCTGGCGCGAGGGTAGAGTAGCCGGCTCGATCCAAAAATACCCCATGATGCTCAGGTCCGCCGCATCTCCTGGGTCCGTGGGGTCGGCCGGCCGGCGCTGGCACATAGTGGCCTCCTCGTACCGCTGCCAACCGCCGACCGGCCCCCTTTTCTCAAAACCGACATCGGAACCCCCGTGCTTGATCGTGGCACGGCTCCTTTGTCGTCCGGTCCTTCCTAAAACAAAAACGCCGCCCAGAGGGCGGCGTTTCGATTTCTCGGGATAGCCAGATTACTTGATCTTGGTTTCCTTGAATTCGACGTGCTTCTTGGCGACCGGATCGTACTTGCGGAACGAGAGCTTGTCCGTCTTGGTACGGCTGTTCTTGCTGGTGACGTAGAAGAACCCGGTGTCGGCGGTCGACAGAAGCTTGATCTTGATGTTTGCGGCTTTGGCCATGATTTTCGTCCGTTAATGTTCGTGGAGTTTTGGCCGCTGAAGCACGGGGAAAACACCCGGACGCGGGAAACTTGGCGCGACACATAAAGAACGCGCCTGGAAAGTCAAGCCCGAGCGCCTTCTTCGCCTCATTTCGACATGGCCAGTGTCCACGTCTCAAGCGTTATGCTCGACCAATTGCCCCGCCTTTTTCCAGTCGCCCGTGGTGTTCCACCAGCGGTTGGGATTGGCACGGTCGTCAAGACCCTTGGAACGGCTGGCGAGCAGCGGCTGGATGCGGATGACGGGCTCCTGATAGGGATGGGCCTGGAATATCACCTCGACGACACGGGCGGCGAGCGCCTGGTCGTCGGCGATCTCGAACGACACTTCGACGGTGCCGGGTCGCCGGCGCAGTTCGGTCTCAGCGCCGGCCGCGGCGCCTTCGAGCGGCCGGTAGCGCTCGATGCCTTGCGCCGACTGATAGGCGTTGGCGTCATACTTGCCCATGCGCAGCGGCGTGATCGCCACCACGGCCTCCATGATGCGCTCGACATCGGCGGCCGGCGCCTGGAATGTGACGAGCAGAAGCAGTTCCATCCTGAGGGATTTGGTTTCAAAGCCGCTGTCGACCATCGCAATTCTCCTACCTCGCGCTGGAGACAGGTATAGCAGGGGTGCTGCTGACACGGTGATGTCAGGATGCCCGACGCTTCAGCGGCATTGCCTAGAGAATCTTGCGCACCAGCCTGACCAAGATCAAAGCCATATAGGCGGCGAAGAAGAAGGCCAGCGACCAGCCGAAGCCGGATGGGCCGAAGGCATCCATGCCGATGCCGATCGCCTGCGGACCCAGCACCATGCCGACGCCATAGCAAAGCACGAAGGCAGCATTGGCGGATGCCAGCTCATGGCCGGACAGCTGCGAGCCGAGATGGGCAAGGCCGATCGTGTACATGGCGGCGACGACGCCGCCCCAGACGAACAGGAGGGCCGCCATCAGATGCCAGTTCTGTGCGAAGAACGGCATGAAGACCGTGCCGATGAGCCCGACCGTGGCGCAGGCCAGTAGCAGGTAGCGGCGGTCGGAAACGCGGTCGCTGATCATGCCGATCGGGATCTGCAGAAGCACATTGCCGAGCCCGATCATTGTCAGAAGCAGCGCGGCGTCGGCTTCCGAATAGCCGATACGGCTGCCATAGACGGGGAAGAGCGAGAAACCGCCGGTCTCGACGGCGCCGAAAACAAGCACGGCGAAGGTCGCGGTCGGCACCAGCCAGATGTAGCGCAGGAAGTGGCTGGTTTCGCTGTCGGCGACGATACTCGGGCTCTCGTTGCGGGCGGCAAGCACCGGAATGGCGGCAAGCGTCACCAGCGCTATGGTGACGCCGAACGGCAGGAAGCCCGAACTGCCGAGATGGGCGAACAGCCAGGGTCCGGCGGCAAAGCCGAGTGACAAAACGGTGGCGTAGATGCCAAGCACAAGGCCGCGCCGGTTCGGCGGGGCCGAGGTGCTGATCCAGAATTCCGAAAGGATGAACAGCACCGTCAGCGAGATGTGCAGGGCGACGCGGAGCGGAAACCACATCCAGAAATCCGGCGCGAAATGGAAACCGACGAAGGCGAGCGCGCCGATGGCAATCATCAACAGCATGGTCCAGGCGACGCCGAGCCGCATGGCGAGCGGCGTGGCCAAAGGCGCGCCGGCGATCGAGGCGAGGCCGGCGACAGCGGTGTTGAGGCCGATCATCGAAGCCGAATGGCCGCGGCTTTCCAGAATGACGCTGAGCAGCGGCATGCCGAGGCCGATGGCGATGCCGACGACGCTGATCGAGGAGATCGCCGCGACCATCGGCAGCCAGTGTACGCGTTCGTCGCCCTGTTGTTGGGTATCGACCGTCATGAGATCAAAATGCTCTGCTTCTAAAGGACTTCGCGGACGAAGCGGTTGCGGACGAGCCGGAAGAACGGCACGGCGCCCCCCGGCCGCAACAATGGATCTTCGGCAAGCCGACTTTCCAGTTCTTCCAGGACCATGCCGGTGATGTCGGGGATGTCGGCCTTGCGGGCATCGGCAAGCGGCAGCCAGACGAGTTCTTCGAGTTCGTTCGTCGGACCGCCGCCGGGCAATTCCACGGCAACGTCGTGGCGCCAGGCGCTGAAAAAACGCGTGTCGAAACGGCGCACGCGATTGGGCGGAGTGATGGCGCGGGCGACGAAGCGGAGCGCGTCCAGCGAGGGGATCACGCCGTGTTCGGCGAAACCCTGCCAGTCGCGCTTTGCGGTCGAGAAGGTGCCCTTGCGGCCGATCAGCAGGCCGGCTTCCTCATAGGTCTCGCGAATCGCCGACAGGGCGATTGCGCGGGCCCGCGCCGCGCTGGCACGGCCGGGGCCTGCGGCCAGCTTGCCTTCTTCCTCACCACCCAGAGGGGCAGCGACGGGAACGCGGCTGTCGGCGGGATCGGTGCGGCCGCCGGGGAAGACGAATTTTCCGGGCATGAAGGCGTGCCCGGCATGACGCCGGCCCATCAGCACCAAGACGTCCTTGTCCCGGCGATCGAGCAGAATGAGGGTCGCGGCATCACGCGGACGCAGCGCCCGGCCGCTGCGCACGGCCAGGGCCTTATCGAGCTTGTCGACATCCGCCTTGGTCATTCCTTCCATGCGCTCGACCTAGCGGAAACTTCCTTGATGCGAAAGTGGCTTGCGCGTCGCGGCCTTTGCACCAGGGCCGACCGCGGTGCGACCTGGCTTATCAATGGCTCTCGAATTCGCCCTTCTCGTCGCCGAAGCCGTGCATATAAAGCGCCCATTGCAGGCCGATGACAGCTCCCTTGACCGGCTGCAGCAGTGCGACGGCCAGAATAATGGTCAGCGGAACCCAGATCAGCGCGTGCTGCCAGGTCGACAGCGTCGACGCGGCCTCGACGGCCATGAAGCCGCCAACGACGATGTGACCGACGATGACGATGACCAGGTAGGCAGGCAGGTCGTCCGCGCGATGGTGGTGCAGTTCCTCGCCGCAGACCTCGCACTTGTCCACGGGCTTCACGAAAGCGCGGAACAGCTTTCCCTTGCCGCAATGCGGGCAGCGGCCGAGTATCCCGCGCTTGATCGCCGTCCACAGCGGACGCGCGACGCGGCCCGAATGATGCTCGCCGCCGAAGACCTGTTCTTGCACTTGGAAGTTACCTGGCATTATCGTCTCCTGCCGCGCGGTCCCGAACGCGATTGCGACGCGCGGGCGCGGCCCTTGGCCTTGTGGAACGACCGCCTCGAGCCGGGCAGGGGCTTCGGGTCGGTCAGCATCTCGAAACGCATCGCACCGGCCATTGGCGCGACCTCGACCAGCCGAACTTCGACACGATCGGCAAGCTGATAGCCCTTGCCGGTGCGTTCCCCGAACAGCGATCGGGCGGTTTCGTCGTAGATATAGTAGTCGCCGCCCAGAGTTGACACCGGAATAAAGCCGTCGGCGCCATACTGCGGCAATTGGACAAAGAGTCCCGCCTTGGTGACGCCGGAGATGCGCGCGTCGAACGTGTCGTTGACGCGCTCGGCGAGATAGGCGGCAATCAGCCGGTCGACCGTATCGCGCTCGGCCGCCATGGCTCGACGCTCGGTCGCCGAGATCAGCGCGGCGACCTCTTCCAGCCGGTCCGCCTCCTGCTGCGCCAAGCCGCCGGGCCCGAGGCCAAGCGCCGCGATCAGCCCGCGGTGCACGATCAGATCGGCGTAGCGGCGGATCGGCGAGGTGAAATGGGCGTAGCGCCTGAGGTTGAGGCCGAAATGGCCGATGTTCTTCGGCGAGTACTCCGCCTGGCTCTGCGAGCGCAGCACCACTTCGTTGACCAGCGCCTCGTTGTCGGCGCCGCGCACCCGCTCCAGAATGCCGTTGAACTGGCTCGGCCGCATCTGCGCGCCGCGCGCCAAGGACAGGCTGAGCGTTGCCAGGAACTCGCGCAGCGATTCCTGCTTGGCGAGCGACGGCGCGTCATGGATGCGGTAGACGAGCGGCTCTTTCTTGCCCTCCAATGTCTCGGCGGCCGCGACATTGGCCTGGATCATGAATTCCTCGATGAGCTTATGCGCGTCGAGGCGCTCCGGCACGACGACGCGGTCGACCGTGCCGTCAGGCTTCAGCAGGATCTTGCGCTCGGGCAGATCGAGCTCAAGCGGCTGGCGGGACTGGCGGCCGCGCCTGAGCACGGCGTAGGCGTCCCATAACGGCTTCAAAGCGCTGTCGAGGATCGGCCGTGTCTTGTCGTCGGGCGCGCCGTCGATCGCGGCCTGCGCCTGCGGGTAGGCGAGCTTGGCGGCCGACTTCATCATGACGCGGTGGAAGGAATGCCTGAGTTTGCGGCCTTCCGAAGAGAAGGTCATGCGCACGGCGATTGCCGGCCTGTCTTCGCCCTCGCGCAGCGAGCAGAGATCGTTGGAGATGCGTTCAGGAAGCATCGGCACGACGCGGTCCGGAAAATAGACCGAATTGCCGCGCTTCAGGGCTTCGCGGTCGAGCGGCGTGCCGTAGCGGACATAGGCTGCGACATCGGCGATCGCCACGGTGATGATAACGCCGCCGGGATTCTTCTCGTCCGTGTCGGGCGTGGCGAAGACCGCGTCGTCATGGTCCTTGGCATCGGCCGGATCGATGGTCACCAGCGGCAGACTGCGCCAGTCCTCGCGGTGATCGAGCGTCGCCGGCTTCACCGCTTCGGCCTCGGCAATCACGTCCGCAGGAAAGACATGAGGAATGTCGTGGGCGTGGATGGCGATCATCGAGACCGCCTTCTCGCTGCTCAGCGAGCCGAGCACCGCCAGCACCTTTGCCCGGGGCAGTCCGTAACGGGCTGCCCGCGCCGGCTCCACCTCCACCAGATCGCCATTCCTGGCGCCGTTCTGGAATTCCTTGTCGACGATCAGTTCCGGCTGGCGCCGTTCGACCGGCTCGATGCGGAACGTCCCATCCTTCAGCACGCGGAAGACGCCGAGCACGGCGTCGCTGCGCTTCTCGAAGATCTTCATCACCCGCCCGGTATAGGCAGGGCCTGACGGATCGTCGGTCGGGAAAGTCTTGGCAAGCACGCGGTCGCCAATGCCGGGGACCGGGCCTCCGGCGGCGCGCGAGATGCGGATGGCAATGACGGGGGGCGAGCCGGCGCCGGTATATTCGCTCGGATTCGCCAGAAGCACGCCGTCATCGTCGCGGCCAAAAATGTCGAGCACCGCGACATGAGGCACGGCGCCCGCACGGGTGAGGCGCTTGCGCTCCTTGTTGAGGAGGCCTTCATCCTGCAGGTCTCGCAACAGGTCTTTCAGCCAGATGCGGTCCTCGCCGCGCAGCGCGAAGGCCTTGGCGATCTCGCGCTTGCCGGAGCGATCGGGATTTTCGGCGATGTAGCGCAGAACCTCGTCACGTGACGGACGATAGTCGTCCTTGACCTTGGCCCTGGTGTCGGCGTTGCGCGGATCGCCGTGGCTTCTTCCGGAGATCCTGCGCGCCACGTCCTGCTACCCCTTCTTCGCCGCCCGGCGGAAGGGCTTTTTGCCGCCTCCGCCCTTGGCTTCCTTCTCGGCAATCAGGGCGAGCGCTTCTTCCATCGTCACCGATTGCGGGTCCTTGCCTTTTGGCAGCGTCGCATTGACCTTGCCGTAGTTGACGTACGGACCATATTTGCCGTCGCGAACGACGATCTTGCCGCCGCCGTCGGGATGATCGCCCAATTCCTTGAGCGCCGCCGGCGTGGCGCCGTTGCGGCCACCCTTGCCCTTCTGCTGCTTCTCGGCGATCACCGAAACGGCGCGGTTCAGGCCGATCGAGAACACGTCCTCGATGCTTTCCAGATTGGCATAGGTGCCGTCATGCAGCACGAACGGGCCGTAGCGTCCGAGGCCAGCCGAGATCATCTTGCCGGTTTCGGGATGTTTTCCCACATCGCGCGGCAGACCCAGCAGCGCCAGCGCCTTCTCGTGGTCGATCGAGTCGGGCGTCCAGCCCTTGGGCAGGCTGGAGCGCTTGGCCTCCTTGCCCTCGCCGCGCTGGATATAGGGGCCGAAACGGCCGCTGCGCAGGGTAATTTCCTCGGCGGTGTAAGGATCCTTTCCGAGCAGCTTGACACCGTCCTCGCCATTGCCGTTCTCGCCATTGGGATTGGCGGCGTCGCCGAGCTGGCGGGTGTAGGAGCATTCAGGATAGTTCGAGCAACCGACGAAAGCGCCGAACTTGCCGAGCTTCAGCGACAGATTGCCGGTGCCGCATTTCGGGCAGATGCGCGGATTGGAGCCGTCCTCGCGCTCCGGGAAGACCAGCGGCGCGAGCTCTTCGTTGAGCGCATCGAGCACGTCGGCGACGCGCAGTTCCTTGATGTCGTCGACGGCGCCGGAGAAATCCTTCCAGAAGTCGCGCAGCACGTCCTTCCAGGCGAGCTTGCCGTCGGAAATCTCGTCGAGCTTCTCCTCGAGCGAAGCGGTGAAGTCATATTCGACATAACGCTCGAAGAAGCTTTCGAGGAAGGCCGAGAGCAGCCGGCCCTTGGCCTGCGGCACGAGCTTGCGACGGTCGATGGTGACGTAGTCGCGGTCCTCGAGTGTCTTCAGGATCGCGGTGTAGGTCGAGGGACGGCCGATGCCCAGCTCTTCCAGCTTCTTGATCAGCGACGCCTCGGAGTAGCGCGGCGGCGGCTCGGTGGTGTGCTGGGTCGCGTTGATCGCCTGACGGGCAAGCTGCTCGCCGGAGCGGATCTCGGGCAGGCGGCGGCTCTCCTCGTCCTCCGCGTCCTCGTCCCTCTGGTCGGTATAGGCGGCGATGAAGCCATCGAAGCGGACGACCGAGCCGATCGCGCGCAGCTCCGCGGTGCGGGCGCCGTTGACCGCCTCGATCTCGACCGTGGTGCGTTCGATCTCGGCCGGCTGCATCTGGCTGGCGATGGCGCGCTTCCAGATCAGCTCGTAAAGCCGGGCTTGGTCGGCATCGAGATATTGCCGAACGGAAGCCGGCGTGCGCTTGAAATCGGTCGGGCGGATCGCCTCGTGGGCTTCCTGGGCGTTCTTGGCCTTGGTGGTGTAGAAACGCGGCTTCTCCGGCAGGTATTTGGCGCCGAACTCGCTGACTATGGCGCTGCGGGCAGCCTCGATCGCCTCAGGCGCCATCTGCACGCCGTCGGTACGCATATAGGTGATGAGGCCGGCAGTCTCGCCGCCGATGTCCATGCCTTCATAGAGTTTTTGCGCGACCTGCATGGTGCGCGTGGCCGAGAAACCGAGGCCTGACGAGGCGGCCTGCTGCAGCGTCGAGGTGGTGAAGGGCGGGCCGGGATTGCGTTTTGTCGGCTTGGCCTCGACCGACAATGCCTTGAAGGTCGCGCCTTCGAGCATCGCCTTGATGTCGTCGGCCTGAGCCTTGTTGGCGATGTCGAGTTTTTGCAGCTTCTTGCCGGCAAACGCGGTCAGCCGCGCCTCGAAACTGTCGTTGCGCGGCGTGCCGAGGATGGCTGCAATCTGCCAATATTCCTCGCGGATGAAGCGCTCGATCTCGGATTCGCGGTCGCAGACCAGGCGCAACGCCACCGACTGGACGCGGCCGGCGGAGCGGGCGCCCGGCAGCTTGCGCCACAGCACCGGCGACAGCGTGAAGCCGACGAGATAATCGAGCGCGCGGCGGGCGAGATAGGCGTCGACCAGCGGCGCGTCGATCTGGCGCGGATGGGCCATCGCATCGAGCACCGAGGCCTTGGTGATGGCGTTGAAGACGACGCGGCTGACTGGCTTGTCCTTCAGCGCGCGCTTCTGCTTCAGGACTTCCAGCACATGCCAGGAAATCGCCTCGCCCTCGCGATCCGGGTCGGTGGCGAGGATCAGCCCGTCGGCATCCTTGACCGCCTTGGCAATGTCGGCAAGGCGCTTGCCGGACGCGGTGTCGACCGACCAGGACATGGCGAAGTCCTCGTCGGGCCGCACCGAGCCGTCCTTGGCCGGCAGATCGCGGACATGGCCGAACGAGGCCAGAACCTTATAGTTCTTGCCCAAATATTTGTTGATTGTCTTCGCCTTGGCCGGCGATTCGACGACGACGACGTCCATGAGGTCTCTTAATCAGCTGTGAGGTGGCGGAAGAACTCCGCGACGCACGACGAAATCCCACTCTTTTCGTCGCTCACATGGCCGTGCTTTTGCCATCGGTCAAGGGGAAGCGGCCAATTTGGGAAGCGGCCGCGGACGATACACTCTTAGAGTGTATGGCAAAGATCACATTTTTTGGGGATGGATGTATGCGCGCCTCGAACCGGGCGGGCGGCTATCGCGCGCTTGTTCGGTCAACGCGTTTGCCTGTTTCTTCCTGCGGCGAAGCGGCGACTTGCCACACAATGGTGATTGGCAGGGGCGTGCCCGCATCGCTATATCGTCGCTAGCACAATCGGACTCATTGGATGGCATTGGACATCGGCTATGTCAGCGCGGTCGGGGCAGGGGCGATCTCTTTCCTGTCGCCATGCGTGCTGCCGCTGGTGCCGCCCTATCTCTGCTACATGGCCGGCGTTTCCGTCGACGATTTCCGCGGCAATCAGAGCGTCACGGCGAAGGAGGGCGCGCGCGGCGCGCTGCTTTATGCTTCCGTGGCCTTCGTGCTCGGCTTTTCCACCGTCTTCGTGGCGCTTGGGGCCGGCGCCTCGACCATCGGCCGCCTGCTGCGCGTCTGGCAGGAACCGCTGGCGATGGCGGCGGGCGTGCTGATCATCATCATGGGCCTGAACTTCCTTGGCATCCTGCGCATTCCGCTTTTGTCGCGCGAGGCGCGCTTCCAGTCGCAGGGCAAGCCGGCCAGCATGATCGCGGCCTATGTCATGGGGCTGGCCTTCGCCTTCGGCTGGACGCCTTGCATCGGCCCGGTGCTGGGGCCGATCCTGACTTTGGCCGGCGGGCGCGAGACCGTTGGCGAGGGCGCGCTGCTGCTTGCCGCCTATTCGCTGGGCCTCGGTATCCCGTTCCTGATCGCGGCGCTGTTTTCCGGCGCCTTCATGCGCTTCCTCGGCAAATTCCGCGTCCATCTCGGCCGTGTCGAGAAAGCGATCGGCGCGCTGCTGGTCGTCGCCGGCGTGTTTTTCCTCACTGGCGGCGTGCAGAGCGCGTCCTATTGGCTCTTGGAGAATTTCCCGGTGCTGGGAAGGCTGGGGTAGTTTAGTTGCTGGCAGAGAGTCGAGCTGTGAACCCGTTGTAGAGATCAGCATCGAAGGGTCCTGTGCCCTCTATCTCGTGTTCCATAATTTGCTATGGAGACCTGGGGCGACCACTATGTTCAGACAACCCATCGAGTCACCTGCTCCGCCGTCTCACCGGAATTTCCGCCGCGACGATCACTCCGGCACGCCGGAGATGCCTAGCGCCTCGACGTAACGCTCGCCGAACACCTTGTCCTGCCATGGGTTGATCTGTCTCTGCAGGGTGAGCGTGTAGGTCGGGAACGCCTCCATCAGCCGCCGCGCCACCGCCCGCGCCTCCTCCAGCCGGTTGAGTTTGACCAGCGCCATAATCACCACCCGGTGCGAGGAGCCGTAGTTCGGCATCTCCTGCAGCGCGCGTTCTCCCCATGCCAGCGCTTCCTCGTAGCGCTCGAGCATCAGGTAGCTCATCCCGATGCCCGAGAGCGCGATGCCCTTCTCGGGGTCGACCGGGCTCAGCCGCATTGCCCTGTGAAAGTGCTCGATCGCGACGAGCGGGCGGCCGGAATGTGCGTTGACCCAACCGCAGCTCGTATGGCCCTGCGCCGAATTGGGATTGAGCAGCAGGGATCGTTCGATCGTGGCCAGCGCCATCTCGTATTCCTTCGCGCTGTAGGCGATCACCTGCGCGGCGAAGCGCAGGCTCGTGGGGTCGTCGCGCGCTTCCGCCAGTACCTCGCGCGCCATGCGCGTGGCGACCCGGGTATCCTCGGGCTCGTGCCAGCACTGGCTCACGGATATGCTGCGGATATAGGCGCCGAGTGCCTTCGCCAAGTTGAAGCCGGGGTCGATGCTAAGCGCCTCGTTGGTGAGCCGACGCACGTCGGCAAAGCCTTCGCGCGTCATGCTGTAGAAGCGCGGCAGCGCGCGAAGGTAGAGGTCGTAGGCGCTCATGTAGTCAGTCGGCTTCATGCGCGCCTGCTTGATTTCCTCCAGCCGGATGCTCGGCTCGACAGCGCCGACGACGCTCTCGGTCACCTTGTCCTGCAGGTCGAAGATGTCGCACATATCGCCCTCGAAGCGGTCGGCCCAGACATGGTGTCCGCTGATCGCGTCCACCAACTGCCCACTGATACGCACCCGCGATCCTGCCCTGCGGATGCTGCCTTCGAGCACGTAGCGGACGCCCAGCTCGCGCCCGACCTGGCGCAGGTCCACCGCCCGGCCCTTGTAGGTGAAGGACGAGTTGCGGGCGATCACGAAGAAGGAGTTCACTCGGCTCAATCCCGTGATGATGTCCTCCACCAGCCCGTCGGCGAAGTATTCCTGATCGGGGTCGCCGCTCATGTTGGTGAAAGGCAGAACCGCGATCGAGGGTTTCTCGGGCAGGGGAGGCGGGGCAGCGCTGGCGTCGGACTCGACGCGGTAGGCGCGCACGGGCCGCTCGATGTTCTTGAGGCGCAGCTCGCCGAGCGGCGTGAAGCCGCAGTCGAGCTTGCCCTGAAGGTGGTCGTAGGCGGTGCCCGAGACGACAACGGTGCCGGGATCGGCGACGCTTTCGAGGCGGGCGGCGATGTTGACCCCGTCGCCGTAGAGGTCGCCGTCCTCCTCGCAAACCACGTCGCCGAGATTGACGCCGATGCGGAAGCGAATCCTCTCTTCCTCGGGGGTCTCCGCCTCGCGTTCTGCCAGGGTCCGCTGGATCGCCATCGCCGAGGTCACCGCGTTGACAACGCTCGCGAATTCGCACAGCATGCCGTCGCCGGTGAGCTTGACGATCCGACCCTGATGCTCGGAGACCAGCGGTTCGAGGAGGTCCTTGCGGTAGATCTTCAGCCGCTCGTGCGTGCAGCGCTCGTCGCGCTCCATCAGGCGCGAATAACCGACCACGTCGCAAGCCAGGATCGCAGCGAGGTGGCGCCGCACGGTCATCGCACCGCTCGGCCAAGCGCCTGCACGCGTGCCGCTCCGCGTCCATGTCCCGCCAACTTCCAGACGCGCCACGCGCATGGTATCCATCTCTCCCAGTCTCCGCCCCTCGCCGATATGGAACGGAAAACGCAGCTCGGCCTTGCCTTCACGAGATTTCGCTATCCCGCTTGCGACGCAGCACCCCCAGCAGGCCGGGGATATTTCCTGACCTATGTAACCGGCTGACGCCACCGTGGCGGTGCTTTTGTATCGGTCATCACACCCGACGTTCGCACTTGGAGACTTGGCTTTGCCATCTCACCGGAATTTAACCGCATTGGTGCAGCATGGCCTACGCTGTTAATATGCGTTGATTCAAACCTTTTTCATACGGTTGCCCATCCATGAGCCAGAGAACCTGCCTGTCCGTTATCCTCGCCGCCGGCGAAGGCACGCGCATGAAAAGCGCGATGCCCAAGGTGCTGCATGCCATTGCCGGCCTGCCGATGGTGGCTCACGTCGTGAAAGCCGCTGAGGCCGCCGGCGCGACCGGTGTGGCGCTGGTGATCGGCCACGGCGCAGACGAGATGCGCAAGGCGGTGCAGAAATTCGCGCCGAAGGCGGAGACCTTCGTGCAGGAGAAGCGGCTTGGCACCGGGCATGCGGTCCTCGCCGCGCGCGAAGCGATATCAAAGGGCTATGACGATATTCTCGTGATGTTCGGCGACACGCCGCTAATCGATGCGCAGGCGCTGGCCGCCGCGCGGCAGAAGCTGGCGGAGGGTGCCGCCGTCGCGGTCATCGGCTTCCGTCCGCCAAGCCCGGCCGGCTACGGCCGGTTGATCGAAAAAGGCGGTCATCTCATTGCCATCCGCGAGGAGAAGGACTGCTCGGAGGAAGAGAAAAAGATCGGCTTCTGCAATGCCGGCATGATGGCGGTGGCGGGCAAGCATGCGCTGCGGCTGCTCGACAAGGTCGGCAACAAGAACGCCAAGGGCGAATTCTACCTCACCGACATCGTCGAGATCGCCGGCGCGGAAGGGCTCGACGTAGTGGCAACGGAAGCGAGTTTCGAAAGCGCGCTCGGCATCAACAACCGGGCCGAGCTCGCCGAGGCGGAAGCGATTTGGCAGGCGCGCCGTCGGCGCGAGGCGATGCTGTCCGGAGTTACGCTGATCGCGCCCGAAACCGTCTATTTCTCGCACGACACCGAGATCGGCACCGATACGATCGTCGAGCCGAATGTCTGGTTCGGGCCGGGCGTCAAGATCGCATCGGGCGCCAAGATCCATGCTTTCAGCCATATCGAGGGCGCAACGATCGCCTCAAATTGCGATGTCGGGCCGTTCGCCCGGCTGCGGCCCGGCGCGGATCTTCGAAACAAGGCAAAGGTCGGCAATTTCTGCGAGGTCAAGCAGGCGACGATCGAGGAGGGCGCCAAGGTCAACCACCTGACCTATATCGGCGATGCACGCGTGGGTGCCGCGGCCAATATCGGCGCCGGCACCATCACCTGCAATTATGACGGCTACTCGAAATTCTTCACCGATATCGGCGAGGGCGCCTTTGTCGGCTCGAATTCCTCGCTGGTGGCGCCGGTCTCGATCGGCAAGGGCGGGTACATCGCTTCCGGCAGCGTGATCACCGAAAGCGTGCCCGACGACGCGCTGGCCTTCGGCCGCGCGCGCCAGAAGACGATTCCGGGCAAGGGCAAGGAATTGCGCGAACGCTTTGCTTCCGCCGCCGCGGCGAAGAAGAAGGCTGCGGCGGAATAGCGTTTCAGGTGGTGCTTTCGGTGATTTTGCCGAAAGCAGCCGTTACCACGATCTCGCCGACGATTGCCTTGTTGAATTGAGACAGGTCTTCGGCGGGTATCCAATATTCGAGATGCGCCCTGCTGCCGGCGTGCTCGACGCGGTAGCCGTCGAGAAAGCTTTTCAGGACCTCAAACCGCGTGACGAAGCCGGAACCGCTCGCCTGCACGTTCCAGTCGCGGGCGATCTGGACAGCATAGGCTTCAGTGAGCACCGGATAGAAAATCGCCTGATCGGGCAGGCGCGGCGGAAATTCGCGCATGCCCAAAGCCTTGATCAGCGTCAACTCCTGCGGTCCGACCGGCCGCCACAGCGTCACGGTATGCGTCGCTTTGCTCATTGGTCGAATAAACTGCCCAATTCGAGCCGAGGCAAGGCCCCAAGGAGCGTTCGCCGTACGGGCCTTTGCCAACTGTGGCGTGGCGTTCGTCGTTCGAACGATGACATGCTCCGGCCACAAATGTTTACATGGTGATGAACGCCGCCAAACCGTCTAAGCGACAAGACGAGCGTTTGCGGTAACCGGATTGCAAGGGCGTTCTGAGAATGTCCAATGGTACAAAACCGTTCCCGGTGACATGGAACGAAACGCAAAGTGACTTTTACGGCAGGCCGGCAATCCATAGATAGCGCTGGGTTTTCTGCTGGGAATCGGGGGCAATCGCCATGTGCGGTATCGTTGGAATTGTTGGCCGAAGCCAAGTCGCGCCGCTCATCGTCGATGCGCTGAAGCGGCTTGAATATCGCGGCTACGACTCGGCCGGCGTCGCCACCATCGAAAGGGGCGAGCTCGGCCGCCGCCGCGCCGAGGGCAAGCTGGTCAATCTCGAACGCCGGCTGAAGGACGAGCCGCTGGACGGCACGATCGGCATCGGCCACACACGCTGGGCGACGCATGGCGTGCCCAACGAGACCAATGCGCATCCGCATTTTTCCGAGGGCGTCGCCATTGTCCACAACGGCATCATCGAGAATTTCGCCGAGCTGCGCGACGAACTCACCCGCGACGGCTACTCTTTCTCTTCGCAGACCGACACCGAGGTTGTCGCGCATCTGGTGGCGCGCGAGCTCGCCAAGGGGCTGAAGCCGGTGGAAGCCGCTCATGCGGCGCTGAAGCGGCTTTCCGGCGCCTTTGCCCTGGCAATCATGTTCAAGGGCGACGAGGACCTGATCGTCGGCGCCCGCAACGGACCGCCTTTGGCCGTCGGCCATGGCGAGGGCGAGATGTTTTTGGGCTCCGACGCCATTGCGCTGGCGCCTTTTACCAATGCGGTCACCTATCTCGAGGACGGCGACTGGGCGGTCGTGCGTCGCGAAAGCGTGACCATCTACGACATCGACGGCAGACAGGTCGACCGCAAGCGCCAGCAGTCACTGTCGACCAGCTTCATGGTCGACAAGGGAAACCGCCGCCATTTCATGGAAAAGGAAATCCATGAGCAGCCGGAGGTGATCTCGCACACGCTGGCGCATTATTTGGATTTCGCATCGGGGGTGTCGAAGCCGCTCGACCTGCCTTTCGACTTCGCCAAGATCGGCCGTCTGGCGCTTTCGGCCTGCGGCACCGCCTATCTCGCCGGGCTGATCAGCAAATACTGGTTCGAGCGCTATGCACGGCTGCCGATCGACATCGACGTCGCCTCCGAGTTCCGCTACCGCGAGATGCCGCTTTCGGCCAATGACGCGGCGTTCTTCATCTCGCAGTCGGGCGAGACCGCCGACACGCTTGCTTCGCTGCGCTATTGCCGCAAGGCCGGCATGAAAATCGGCGCTGTCGTCAATGTGCGGGAATCGACCATGGCGCGCGAATCCGACGTCGTGCTGCCGACGCTGGCCGGGCCGGAGATCGGCGTCGCCTCGACCAAGGCTTTTACCTGCCAGCTATCCGTCTTGGCTGCGCTCGCGGTCCGCGCGGGCGTGGCGCGCGGCACGATCTCGCGCGATGAGGAAAAGCAGCTGGTGCGCGAGCTTTCCGAGGCGCCGCGCTACGCCACCCGGGTGCTGAAGCTTGACGAGCAGATCGAGCGCATCTCGCGCGAGCTGTCGCGCTACAAGGACGTGCTCTATCTCGGCCGCGACACCAATTTTCCGCTGGCCATGGAAGGCGCGCTGAAGCTCAAGGAAATCTCCTACATCCACGCCGAAGGCTATGCCGGCGGCGAGCTGAAGCACGGGCCGATCGCGCTGATCGACGAGAACATGCCGGTGATCGTCATTGCGCCGCATGACCGCATCTTCGAAAAGACCGTGTCGAACATGCAGGAAGTGGCGGCGCGTGGCGGCAAGATCATCCTGATCACCGACAAGAAGGGCGCGGCGCAGGCCGGCATCAAGACGATGGAGACGATCATCCTGCCCGAAGTGCCGGAGATCATCTCGCCAATCATCTACGCGCTGCCGATCCAGATGCTGGCCTATTTCACCGCCGTCTTCATGGGCACCGACGTCGACCAGCCGCGCAATCTGGCGAAGTCGGTGACGGTGGAGTAGCACCGTCACTACCGCCGGATTGTGGATTGCGTCATGGGTTCCTCGGTTAGTGACAGTACTTCGAAGTGCGACGGCCAACAGCCTTCTTTCGTCATCCACGGGCGGAGCAGGAGCGAAGCTCCTGCGCAGACCCGAGGATCCATTCCGTGACGTTTGCGGCGGATCAAAGCGGTGCAGAATTAGGCACTACCACCCGATACCGCGGAACAGCTCGAACCACTCGGGATTGGCCTTTTCGATCAGTTCGATCTACCACTGGCGAGGCCAGCGTTTCAGCGACTTTTCACGCTGGATCGCATCGCGGATGTCGAAATACTCCTCGTACCAGACCAGGCGTTGTACGCCGTAGCGCCCGGTAAAGCGCGAGCCTTCGCCGGACCTGTGCTCCGGCATCCGACGGCCAAGATCGTTCGTCACACCAGTGTAGATGGTGCCGCGCTTCTTGCTTGCTGTCATATAGACATAGCCGGTCATGCGTGAACGATAACGGATTGATGGTTAGGGGACTATTCTGACGGGTGGCATTTTTTGGTCGGCGTCACGGAATGGATCCTCGGGTCTGCGCGTCCGCTTCGCTCCCGCTCCGCCCGTGGATGACGAGGGAGGGGTGTTGCGGCCAATCGCGAACGGAGCAGCTTCCATTTGGAATGCTGAAAGCCGGTTGATGGAGGGCACCCTTAAAAACTTCGCAGTTCCAAACCGGCTCGCGGTTCACTAATCTCAGCGTTGCAACCTGCGCCGCGGTGAACCCATGTCCGACGCCCTGAAGACCTCTGGCATGACCCGGTTGAGGAATTATTTCCTGACGGGCTTCATCGTCTGCGCGCCGCTGGCGATCACGGTCTATATCGCCTGGTCGCTTATCGGCTGGGTCGATTCCTGGGTAAAACCCTATATTCCGGCTCGCGGTTCACTAATCTCAGCGTTGCAACCTGCGCCGTGGTGAATCCATGTCCGACGCCCTGAAGACCTCTGGCATGACCCGGCTGAGGAATTATTTCCTGACGGGCTTCATCGTCTGCGCGCCGCTGGCGATCACGGTCTATATCGCCTGGTCGCTCATCGGCTGGGTCGATTCCTGGGTAAAACCCTATATTCCAGCCCGCTACAATCCCGATACCTATCTGCCGTTCCCGGTTCCGGGCTTCGGGCTGATCGTGGCGCTGGTGCTGATCACGCTGATCGGCTTCCTGACCGCCAACATCGTCGGCCGCGCCATTGTCAATTTCGGCGAGCGGCTGCTTGGCCGCATGCCGCTGGTGCGCGGCATCTATGGTTCGCTGAAGCAGATTTTCGAGACGGTGCTGTCGAACAAGGGCGACATGTTCCGCCAGGTCGGGTTGGTCGAATATCCGAGAAAGGGCGTCTGGTCGCTGGTCTTCGTCGCCAGCGACAAGGAAACCGAGATCAACCAGAAGCTCGATCAGGAAGGCGATCCGCTGATTGCGGTGTTCATGCCCTGCACGCCCAATCCAACCACCGGTTTCCTGATGTATGTGCACAAGTCCGAGATCGTGCCGCTCGACATGTCGATCGAGGACGGCGCCAAGCTGATCGTCTCGGCCGGCATGGTGGCGCCGGAGGTCAAGGCCAAGCTGGTGACGCTGAATGGCGAGCCCGTCGAAGGCGGCCTCGCCAACCCGGCGATCGGCGCCGCTCAGCCGGCGCGCAGCAACCGCACCGCCTCGTCGCGGCCGAACAGGTAAAGCAGCAGCCGCAGCGCCCCGCCGCGTTCGGACTGCAATTCCGGGTCGCGCGACAGGATCAGGCGTGCGTCGTCGCGCGCGGCTTCGAGCAGATCGGCATGGAACTCGAGGCGCGCCACCTGGAAGCCTGGTGTGCCGGACTGGCGGGTGCCCAGCAACTCACCTTCGCCGCGCAGTTTCAGGTCCTCCTCGGCGATCTTGAAGCCGTCCTCGGTCTCGCGCATCACCGAGAGCCGGCGTTTGGCCGTCTCGCCGAGCGGCTCCTTGTAGAGCAGGACGCAGGAGGAGGGCTTGTCGCCGCGCCCGACCCGGCCGCGCAGCTGGTGCAACTGGGCAAGGCCGAAGCGTTCGGCATGCTCGATCACCATGATCGTGGCGTCGGGCACGTCGACGCCGACCTCTATCACGGTGGTGGCGATGAGGATGCGCGTTTCGCCCTGCTTGAAGGCGCGCATCGCCTCGTCTTTCTCCGCACCCTTCATGCGACCGTGCACCAGGCCGATCCGGTCGCCGAAGAGCGGTTTCAGCGAAGCGAAACGATCCTCCGCCGACATCAGCTTGATCTCTTCGGATTCCTCGACCAGCGGGCAGATCCAGTAGATCTTTTGGCCATCGGCGACGGCGTCAAGCATGCGGCCGACCAGCTCATCCAGCCGCTCCATCGGCAAGGTGACGGTACGGATCGGCTGCCGGCCGGCCGGCTTCTCGGTCAGTTTCGAGACGTCCATGTCGCCGAAGGCGGTCAGCACCAGCGTGCGCGGAATGGGCGTCGCCGTCATCACCAGCATATCGGGTGCATCGCCCTTGGCGGTGATGGCGAGGCGCTGATGAACGCCGAAGCGGTGCTGCTCGTCGACGACGGCAAGCACCAAGTTGTGAAACGTCACGCTTTCCTGGAACAGCGCATGCGTGCCGACGACGATGTCGATTTCGCCGCCGGCAAGACCGGCAAGCGTCTCGGCACGCTCGCGGCCCTTCTCGCGCCCGGTCAGGATAGCGAGGCGCAGGCCGACCTTTTCCGCCAGCGGCGCGATCGTCGCCAGATGCTGGCGCGCCAGGATCTCGGTCGGCGCCATCAGCGCCGCCTGGCCGCCGGCCTCGACCGCGCGCGCCATGGCGAGCAGCGCCACCACCGTCTTGCCTGAGCCGACATCGCCCTGCAGCAGGCGCAGCATGCGTTCGGGATCGGCGAGATCGGCGTTGATCTCGCCAAGCGCGAATTCCTGGCTGGGCGTGAGCCTGTAGGGCAGGGCGGCGCGCAGCTTCTCGACGATGCGGCCGTCGCCGGTAAGCGGCCGGCCCGAAAGACGGCGAATTCTGGAACGGACCAGCGCCAACGAAACCTGCCCGGCGAGCAATTCGTCGTAAGCAAGACGGCGCCAGGCCGAGCCTTCGACGGCAACGTCGATCGGGTCCTTCGGATAGTGGATGCGGGCGAGCGCGTCGCCGAAGGTCGGGAAGGTGTGGCGGCGCATAAAGGCGTCGTCCTGCCACTCCGGCAGTTCCGGCAGGCGGCCAAGCGCCTGTCCGATGGCGCGGCGCAGCACCTTTGCCGAGAGGCCGGCGGTGAGCGGATAGACCGGCTCGACCAACGGTAGACCCTCGGCCTCGTCGATCGGCGCGATGTGATCGGGATGGACCATCGTCGGGCGGCCGTTGAACCACTCCATGCGGCCCGAGATCACCACACGCTCGCCCTCGGGAAGCATTTTCTGCAAATAGGCGGCATGGGCATGGAAGAAGGTCAGTGCGACCTCGCCGGTGTCGTCATGGGCATAAACTCTGTACGGCACCGACCTGTTGCCGCGCGGCGGCGGCTGATGGCGGTCGACGCGCACCTCGAGCGTGACGATCTGGCCCTCGGCCGACAGCGCGATGCCGGGCCGGTTGCGGCGGTCGATGACGGTGTTGGGCAGCACGAACAGAAGGTCGGCCGCGCGCCCAGCGCGATCGCCGAGGTCGGCCGGCACGACACGCTCGATCAGCAATCCGACCTTTGGGCCGACGCCAGCAAGCGAAGTGATCGGAACGAACAAGGGATCGAGGACGGTGGGACGCATCGTGTCAGCTTATGTCGCGACGAGGGCAGCGCAAAGGCTGACACCGCTCTCTATCCACGCTATATGCGCCGCTTTGGACAGGGATGCGGCGCCATGACCGGAACACAGCGATCAAGCGATGGGCTGGACGCGCGCCGCCGCAAGCTCCTGTTCCGCTCCTGGCATCGCGGCATGCGCGAGATGGACCTGATCCTCGGTTCCTTCGCCGACGCCGAGATCGGCGCCTTGACCGGCGATGAAATCGACCAATATGAGAGACTTCTCGAAATTCCCGACACTGAATTTTTCCCGATGGTCACCGGCGAGCGCCCGGTTCCGCCCGATATCGACTGCGCGGTTCTGCGGAAGATCCTGGCGTCGCGCCGGACCATGACATTTTGAAAAACGCATATCCATGACCCTCATTCCTTCCATTGGCCTGCCCAAGGGCCGCGCCGGCCAGTTCATCGTCGACGGCGTCGCCGACGGCTACGAAGCTTTCGCCCTGGTGCGGACGGCGCAGGAGATCGCGCCCGACAAGCCGCTGCTGTTCGTCGCGCGCGACGGCCAGCGGCTGCCGGCGATCATCGAGGCGCTCGCCTTTGCCGCGCCCAGCCTACCGGTGCTGGAGCTGCCGGCCTGGGACTGCCTGCCTTACGACCGCGTTTCCCCCGGCGCAGATGCCGCGGCGCGTCGGCTCGACGCGCTTTCGGCCATGATCGCGCTGGCCAAGAAACCGCATCGCGCGGTGATCCTCACCACCGCCAATGCGTTGCTGCAGCGCATCCCGCCGGCCGAGCTGATCGAAGCTCAGACTTTCCACGCCAAGCCGGGAAACCAGATCGACATGAACGCGCTGATCGCGCGGCTGGAGACGTCCGGCTTCGAGCGCGTGCCGACCGTTCGCGGGCTTGGTGAATTCGCGGTGCGCGGCGGCATCCTCGACCTTTTCGCGCCCGGCTGGAGCGAGGCGCTCAGGCTCGACTTCTTCGGCGACACGCTGGAATCGATCCGCGTCTTCGACGTCGCGACGCAGCGCACCACCGGGCAGCGCAAGTCGATGTCGCTGCAAGCGATGAGCGAGGTGGCGCTGACACCGGAAACGATCAGCCGCTTTCGCCGCTCCTATATCGAGGCCTTCGGCGCGCCGTCGCGCGATGACGCGCTCTACGCTGCGGTCAGCGAAGGCCGCCGCTTCGCCGGCATGGAGCACTGGCTGCCGTTCTTCTACGAGCGGCTGGCGACCGTGTTCGACTATCTGCCGGATGCGCCCGTCGTGTTCGACCATCTGGCACATGAGGCCTTGGCCGAGCGCCACACGCTGATCCTCGACCACTATGAGGCACGCCGGAAGCAGGCCGACAGCGCGCTCAAGGATGCCGTCCCTTACAAGCCGGTGGCGCCAGATCTGCTGTATCTCTCGCCCGAAAACCTCAAGGCGTCGCTCGGACCGCGCGAGGACATAGACTTCACCGTCTTCGACGCCCCCGACGTCGGCGGCAAAAAAGTCTTCCATGGCGGCTCGCGGCAAGGCCGTAGCTTTGCCGAGGAGCGCGCCGATCCCAACATCAACGTCTTCGACGTCGTCGTGAAGCACATTGCCGACGAGCGCGCGGCGCGTCGCCGCGTCGTCGTCGCTGGCTGGACTGAAGGCTCGCTCGACCGGCTCGGGCAAATTCTCGCGGAGCACCATCTCAGTAATCTGAAACCTGTCGCGACGCTGGCCGAGGTCGAAAAGCTAGAGCCGGGGCAGGCGGGCCTTGCCGTGCTGCCGCTCGAATCCGGCTTTGAGACCGACGATCTGGTCGTCGTCGCCGAGCAGGACATCCTCGGCGACAGGCTCATTCGGCGTTCCAAGCGCAAGAAGAAGGCCTCCGATTTCATAGCCGAAGCCTCGTCGCTGTCGGCAGGAGACATCGTCGTCCATGCCGACCATGGCATAGGCCGCTTCATCGGCTTGCGCACCATCGAAGCGCTCGGCGCGCCGCATGACTGTCTCGAAATGCACTACGCCGGCGACGATCGCCTGTTCCTGCCGGTGGAAAACATCGAGCTTCTGTCGCGCTATGGCTCGGATTCGACTGAGGCGACGCTCGACAAGCTGGGCGGCGGCGCCTGGCAGGCGCGCAAGGCACGGCTGAAGCGGCGCCTGCTCGACATGGCCGGGCAATTGATCCGCATCGCCGCCGAGCGGCAGATGCGCGCCGCGCCCTCCATGATCCCGGCGGAAGGGCTTTATGGCGAGTTCGCCGCGCGTTTCCCCTATGAGGAGACCGACGACCAGCAGACGGCGATCGATTCCGTCCTGGACGATCTCGGCGCCGGCAAACCGATGGACCGGCTGATCTGCGGCGACGTCGGCTTCGGCAAGACGGAAGTTGCGTTGCGCGCCGCCTTCATCGCGGCCATGGAAGGGTTCCAGGTCGCGGTCGTGGTGCCGACGACGTTGTTGTCGCGGCAGCACTTCAAAACCTTCTCGCAGCGCTTTTCGGGCCTGCCGATCCGCATTGCGCAGGCGTCGCGCCTGGTTGGTTCAAAAGAATTGGCGGAGACCAAGAAGGGCATCGCCGAAGGCACGGTCGACATCGTCGTCGGCACGCACGCGCTGCTCGGCAGCTCGATCTCGTTCAAGCGCCTCGGCCTGCTGATCATCGACGAGGAGCAGCATTTCGGCGTCAAGCACAAGGAGCGGCTGAAGGATCTCAAGTCCGACGTGCATGTGCTGACGCTGTCGGCGACGCCGATCCCGCGCACGCTGCAACTGGCGCTGACCGGCGTTCGCGAGCTCTCGCTGATCGCCACGCCGCCGGTCGACCGCATGGCGGTGCGCACCTTCATCTCACCCTTCGATCCGCTGGTCATACGCGAGACGCTGCTGCGCGAGCGCTATCGCGGCGGCCATTCCTTCTATGTCGTGCCGCGTATCAGCGACCTGGCCGAAATCCATGATTTCCTGAGGGAATCCGTGCCGGAGCTGAAAGTGGCGGTGGCGCATGGCCAGATGCCGCCGGGCGAGCTCGACGACATCATGAACGCTTTCTACGACGGTCAGTATGACGTGCTCCTGTCGACCACCATCGTCGAATCCGGGCTCGATATCCCGACCGCAAACACGCTGATCATCCACCGCGCCGACATGTTCGGCCTCGCGCAGCTCTACCAGTTGCGCGGCCGCGTCGGCCGTTCGAAGGTGCGCGCCTACGCGCTGTTCACGCTGCCGGCGAGTCGCAAGCTCACCGATACGGCCGAGCGCAGGCTGAAGGTGCTGCAGTCGCTCGACACGCTCGGCGCAGGGTTCCAGCTCGCCAGCCACGACCTCGACATCCGTGGCGCCGGCAATCTCCTGGGCGAAGAGCAGTCCGGCCATATCAAGGAGGTCGGCTTCGAGCTCTACCAGCAGATGCTGGAAGAGGCGGTGGCCGAGGTGAAGGATACCGGCGAGGCGCAGGACGGCGGCTGGTCGCCGCAGATCGCCGTCGGCACCGCGGTGATGATCCCGGAAAGCTATGTGCCCGACCTGCAGCTCCGCATGGCGCTCTACAGACGCCTGGGCGACCTCGAAACAACCGAGGAGATCGACGGCTTCGGCGCCGAGCTGATCGACCGTTTCGGGCCTTTGCCGGAAGAGGTGACGCACCTGTTGAAGATCGTCTTCATCAAGGCGCTCTGCCGCAGGGCCAATGTCGAGAAGCTCGATGCCGGGCCCAAGGGCGTCGTCATTCATTTCCGCAAGCGCGAGTTCCCCAATCCGGTCGGGCTGGTCAAGTTCATCGGCGAGCAGGGATCGCTGGCCAAGATCAGGGCCGACCATAGCGTCGTTTTCATCCGCGACTGGCCGAACGCGGAGAAGCGGCTCGCCGGCTCGGCCGTGGTGATGACGCAACTGGCGCGGCTCGTCGACAAGGCCGCGTAACGGCGTCTACATTGGAAGCCGAGCAGCTCAACGCATTCGCCACCACTGAAAAACCCGGCTAGAATAGGCAGTCGGCTTCGTGTAAGGAGCCGCGACCTCGTATCGAGGCTGGAATGGCGGGCAAGCACGCTCGCCGGTTTGTTTGACGCAATTCCGGACGGAAAGCCGTTACACTTTCCTGGAGTTGCTCTGGAAGGGCGTTGGGTGCAGCGATGACGAAATGGTCGCCGAATTCGTGGAGAGCAAAGCCGATCAAGCAGGTCCCGGCCTACCCGGACCTTGGGGCTTTGCAAGCCACGGAAGCGCGGCTTGCGACCTATCCGCCGCTGGTCTTTGCCGGCGAGGCGCGCAAGCTGAAGAAGCAGCTGGCGGCCGTGGCAGCCGGAGAAGCCTTCCTGCTCCAGGGCGGCGATTGCGCCGAGAGCTTCGCCGAACATGGCGCCGACAACATCCGCGACTTCTTCCGCGTCTTCCTGCAGATGTCGGTGGTGCTTACCTTCGCCGGCGCGCAGCCGGTGGTGAAGGTCGGCCGCGTCGCCGGCCAGTTCGCCAAGCCGCGCTCGTCCGACAACGAGACGAAAGCCGGCGTGACGCTGCCGAGCTACCGCGGCGACATCATCAACGGCATCGAATTCGACGCCTCCTCGCGCATTCCGGATCCGGCGCGCCAGGAGATGGCGTACCGCCAGTCCGCCGCGACGCTCAACCTTCTGCGCGCCTTCGCGCAGGGTGGCTATGCCAGCCTTGAGAACGTGCATCGCTGGATGCTGGGCTTCGTTGCCGACAGCCCGCAGGGAGAAAAATACGAATCGCTCGCCAACCGCATCACCGAGACGATGGATTTCATGCGCGCGGTGGGCATCACGTCGGAGACCAATTTCGCGCTGCGCGAGACGGATTTCTACACGAGCCACGAGGCGCTGCTGCTCGGCTATGAGGAAGCGCTGACGCGCGTCGATTCGACCTCCGGCGACTGGTACGCGACCTCGGGCCACATGATCTGGATCGGCGATCGCACCCGCCAGCCCGATCACGCGCATATCGAATATTGCCGCGGCATCAAGAATCCGCTCGGCCTGAAATGCGGGCCGTCGCTGACGCCGGACGGCCTGATGGAATTGATCGACCTGCTCAATCCCGAAAACGAGCCAGGCCGTCTGACGCTGATCGCGCGCTTCGGCTCCGACAAGGTCGCCGAGCATCTGCCGAAGCTGGTGCGGGCAGTTAAGAAGGAAGGCCGCAACGTTGTCTGGTCGTCGGATCCGATGCATGGCAACACGATCGAGGCGGCCGGCTACAAGACGCGGCCGTTCGACCGCATCCTCAAGGAAGTGCAGACCTTCTTCGAAGTTCATCGCGCGGAAGGCACGCATCCGGGCGGCATCCATATAGAGATGACCGGCAAGAACGTCACCGAATGCACGGGCGGCGCCCGCGCCATCACGGCGGAAGACCTGCAGGACCGCTATCACACCCATTGCGACCCGCGCCTCAACGCCGATCAGGCGATCGAGCTCGCCTTCCTGGTCTCGGACCTGCTCAAGAAGAGCCATCCGGTCCAGCACAAGCAGGCCGCCAACGCCTGAACAGAGGCTTGACGCCCGTCATTGGAGGCGCTGGCGGCGATGCCGTCGCCTTTTGACGTCGGGCTGATAAACGTCAAGTCGCGGGTCATTCCGGATCGGGCGGTCCGGGCGGATCGCCCGGGAAATTGGTCCTGCCGGGCTGAATGACGGCAAAGCTGATCTCCAGCGGCGGTGCCTTGAGCGACCAGTCGAATGGCACGGTCTTGACCGGCAGGCCGGCGATCCAGGCCTGCTGTTGCGGGGAGAGCCTCCAACCGGTCGGCCACACCAGCAGCAGGCCCTGATCCCGCAGGCGCTGGTCCGTGATCCAGGGGGCAAGGCGCCTGTCGAGAGCCGTGAAGATAGAGGGCTGGTCCACAGCTTCCAGCCCGGCAAGCTGGGCCACGCCGTCCTCGCCGCCGACGATGCCCAGTGGCCCTGGTACCGTCTCATGCCAGATCGCTTCGGCCGTCTGCGAGATCGATCGTGCCGGCCAGCACATCGGCTGCAGGCGACCGAGGACGTTGCAACCGGTCCAGCGTGTAATCGCATAGGCGCTCGATACGCCGACCACGCATAGCAGTGCCAGCAGCGTCAGTCGGCGCAACTCGGCCGCGCCCAGGCGCTGTCCCAAGAGTGCAACCGCGAGGGTGCCGACCAAATTGTACATCGTCGCGCCCCAGGACTCGCCGGTGCCGGTAAACAGCGAGGCGGCCATGATCAGGAGCGCCGGCCCCAGGCCCATCCATGCCAGGTAGACAATCGCGCGCCGCTCGGGGGCACGGCGGGCCGGTAAGCGGTCTCGTGCCGGGTCGGGCCGCCGTCGCAGCAGGCCGGAAATAGCAAGAACGGCGGGAAGAGCGGCAAGCCCTGCAAGCTGAACGCCGATATAGTAGAGCCGTGCGCGGTTAGCGAGCACCCAGGCGTTGCGATGCTCCGCATAGGTCAGCGGCAGGAAATCGAGGCGGAAAAGCGCAATTGCCAGCGGCGCCGCGAGGCCCAGAAAAACCGCAAGACCGAGCCATGGCCATGGGGTGGCAAGCCGGCTTCGAGCGCGGGCGTCGTACAAAATCCAGATACCACCGAACACCAGTAGCAGAGCCGTCGAGAACTTTGCGTAGAGCCCGATGCCCGAGACGAGGCCGAGGGCGAGCCACCAGCCTGGACGGCCGTCGCGCGCCGAGCGCCACAGCAACCATGAGATTGCGGCCCAGAACGGCATTTGCGCGTAATCATGGTTGAATTGCGGGGTCGGCCAGCCGAAGAAATAGATCGACGGCATCAAGAGCACGGCGGCGATCGCCCGGGTCGGGCCCATGATGTCGCGCGCGAGAAGGTAGACCAGGACGAAAGTCGTCGAGATCATCAACTGCGACAGCATATATTGCGGCCAGCGGAACGAGCCGGTGAGCAGGTGGCTGATCTCGAGCAGCCAGCAGGGGAGTTGCGGGTGCTTGTAGGTCAGCAGCACCCATTCGCGTCCCCACATGAAACCCTCGACGACGTCGCGCGGCGGCCCAACGTTGACGAGCGCGGGCATGACGGTCCAGCAGGCGATCTGGATCAGGCACAAAAGCGCCAGTAACCGCCATGGATGCCGGACCAGACCGTTCCAGATGGAAGACAGATCGTCTTCCGCCGCAGCCGCGGCGGGCCAGACATGCACGGATTCACTGGTTCTCGACATACGGGCCTAAAATCATACCGATGGATTGCTGAACAGTCCGATAGCAAAAGCTTACGAAAAAGTATTCTTCCGCAACATTGTAAAACCAAGATTGCGATGGAACCCGTCGCCGGCGCTTCGGGCAGGACCGGCCGGCCGATCATTGCCGGAGCCCGTCCGTAGCGCCGCGGTTTTAGCAATACAGGTTCCTCCATGCGCCATCAGCATGCCGTCATCCATCACCGGGGCCTCGATTTCTGGTCGGCGCGCGCCGCGGTTCTCGTCGTCATCTGCCTGCAGCTTCTGGTCATCAACAACCTGTCGTTCGGTCCGCGCTGGCTGGCCCCCACAGTGGAGGCGGCGCTGCTGGCGCCCCTGTCGATCGCGACGGCCTGGACGCAAATGGCGACGCGCAACGCCGTCGACCATGAGCATTGGTACGCGATCGGCCGATTGCGCCTCTATATCCGCCGCGCAGCATTGGTGATGACCGGCGTCATCAGCATCATGAATTGCGGGTCGCTGGCCTTCCTGGTGCGGGCGTTGCTGGAAGGGCATGCCGGGGCCGGCACGACGCTGCTCGTCGACGCGCTCAACATCTGGGTCACCAATGTGATTGTCTTTGCGCTGTGGTTCTGGAGCACTGACCGGGGAGGCCCGCCGACCTGCGGGCTGGTCAAGCGCGCGCAGGCAGACTTCCTGTTTCCGCAAATGACGCTACCAGATCGCGAGATACAGGGCTGGCTGCCGGGCTTCGTCGACTATGTCTTCCTGGCTTTTACCAATGCCACGGCGTTCTCGCCGACCGACACCTTGCCGCTCACGCAGCGCGCGAAGCTCCTGATGATGGCCGAAGCGATGATCTCGCTCCTGACCATAGCGCTGGTGGCGGCGCGTGCCGTCAACATCCTGGCCTAAACTGTATCGATATTCAGGAGAGGTCGGCCTGCGAATGACGATCTTCTGCTCGGCTGAATCTCAATACTGCTCATCGCCGATATCAGGTGGCCCGCTCCCAGCGCATGCCGGCCAATCGGGGATCGGCAAAGGCGGTGCGTGAGAATTCCAGCCGCTTGTCCGGGAATTCGCAGATCGCCTGAAGGCCGAAAGAGCCGATCCGGATGCGCCAGGTCTGCGGCTCCAGCGGTTTTGCCTTGGCAAAGCCCTTGCACGTCAACAGCGCGATATTGACGCCCTTGGGATCGCGCGCCGAGCGATAGCGGATCGCCTGCAGCTCGGCCTCACGCGCGACGTCGGCGATCGCCTGGCAGGCGGTGTAGTCGGTGGCGTGCGTCCAGGCCTTCTCGTCGCGATCGAGCGGCGGCCGTGCCAGGTCGACTGCGCGGTCGCATTTTATCGCGGCGGCGAAGGCGGTGTATTCCGCCGCGTCGCTCGGCCATTGCGTCGCCGGCGACTCCGCAAAAAACAGCAAGCGGTAGAAGGCCATCTCCGCCACCGCCGTCAGCACCGTCTCGGCAGCGTAGTAGACGCCTTTCGTCTTGCCGGCGCGGCGGAAGCGGGAGCCGTACGGATAGACGGAGCCGTAGCGAAAAGGCGTCGCCAACAGATAGTGGAGATGGCGGCACTCAAGCGGGATCCGCGGCTTGGTGTCCTCGATGAGATCCTCAAGCAGCGCCTGCTCGTCGAGCGTGTCGATGAGCTTAAGGGTCGAGACGCGGTGCTGCGCCTCGACCATCCGCCAGTACTTGCCTTCGAGCCGGACGGCCTCAGACGAGAGCGCGCCGGGAGTCCAGGTAGGCAATGACATCGACAAGTCCGGCAATCGTCAGGATTTTTTCGAGCGGCGTGCCGTCGAGCGTGGTGTTGGGATTCTTCAGCCACGCCCGGGCGACTGTCTCGTCGCCGCCGACGATGGCGTCGAGCGAGCGGAACAGGCGCACGAACAGCACCGCCAATTCGAACGGCTTGGTGCCGCGTTCAAGCAGGAATTCCTGCCGGCGCATGCGCGAGACCGTTGCTTCCGACACGCCGATGACCAAGGCAAGCGTCCTGGCGGTGATATCGAGCAGGTCGGCCGCGCGCAGCGTGGCCTTGGTAATGACGGCATTTTCGGCCGCCGTCGCAGCCGCGACTGGACGTTGCATAAGCGCACCCTTTCATTTCTGTGGAAAATATAATCCACAAAAATTCGTCTGGAAAGAGGTGTGTCAGTCTTTCTTGTAAAGCAGCCAGCTTTTGCCAGCCCGGCTGACCGTGGCCGAGTGCTTTGTCACACGGTTGCGGCCGCCGACCTTGGAGCGGTAAAGCGCCTGGTCGGCCTTGGTGTAGAGATCCTCGGGGTTTTCCGCCTCCGATGCCATGCAGATGCCCATCGATACGGTAACGGTGCCGTAGTTCATGCCGGTCTGGCTGCCGGTGAACGGGGTCTGCTCGACGAGCGCGCGGATGCGCTCGGCGATCTCGTATGTGGCTTCCTCGCTGGCGCCTTCGACGATAAGCGCGAACTCCTCGCCGCCGGTGCGCGCGACAAATATGTCGGCACGCACGCTGGACTGGAAGATCTCGGCGATGATCTGCAGGATCCTGTCGCCGACCGGGTGGCCATAGCGATCGTTTATGTCCTTGAAATGATCGATATCGGCAAGGATCAAGGCGTTGAACAATATGCCGCGGTTGCTGTTGTAGATCCGGGTGATCTCCTTGTCGAAGGCGCGGCGGTTCCACAGCTGCGTAAGCGGGTCGGTGTCGGCGAGCCGCTTGTATTCCTCGAGCTTCGACTTGACGCTTTCAAGCTCGGCTGTCTTTTCGCTGAGCGTGCTGGCGATCTGACGGCCATGGTCGATCGTCGAGCTGGTGGCGGCCGACATCGCGCCTGCGATCTTCTGCAGGAGTTCTTGCGAAAGCAGGCTGCGATTGCTCAGGCCGCTCGAGGTCTCGTCGAGGATGCGGCCGTACTTCTCGATATGCGAGCGCTCGCTGCGCAACAGCGCGGCGATGTCCTCGAGCTCCTTGGCGACCACTTCACGGGCGTGCTCGACAATGGCGGGGCCGTGGTGCTGCGGGAAGAAGCTCCGTCCGATGCGGTCGAGATCTTCCTGGGTTGGGCGGTTGCTCAACGAGACGACGGCAAGGCTGAGTTCGCGATTGCTGCTGCTGAGCGCCTCGTAGAAGATTTCATAGTTACGCGGCAGGCCAAGCACGCCGAGCTGTCGCATCGTCGTCACGACGGTGCTGGCGATGTCGGTATTCCTGTCGGTCGGAATGGCTGCCGGCTTCATGTCTGTTCACTGCCCCTTCAGTGCGACCGGAGACCTGCCACCGCCGGCGTTCGCTCACGCGGGGATTTGAATCAGAATTGCGACGGCGCGTCCCCAACACGACCATCGCTTGTGGGAATCATAAATGCAGTCCTGCTAAAGTTTCCTTAATGGCCTGCATTTCCTCCTTGTCCTTGCTACCATAGGGTGCAAAGCGGTGCAGGGGCAGCTTCTGAAACGCGTCGCTTCGGTGTCGCATTTTCCGGTGCCCGGTCATCTCAAAACTGAAATTCTACATCCGGCAATGAACGGTGCAGACGACGTCGAAGGAGGCCGGAATGGACGACAATCATAGCGGATCGTGCCTGTGCGGGGCGGTGCGTTTCAGAACGAAGGGCCCGCTACGCGGCGTGATTTATTGCCATTGTTCACAATGCCGCAAGCAGAGCGGCCATTTCTACGCCGCAACCAATGTAGCGGACGCCGACATCGTTATCGAAGGCATGGAAAATCTCACCTGGTATGAGGCATCCGACTTCGCCAAGCGTGGCTTTTGCAAGACATGCGGCTCGGTGCTGTTTTGGAAGCCGAAAGGCGATGCATATGTTTCGGTTATGGCTGGTTCATTCGAGGAACCGAGCGGGCTTCGGGGCGAATGCCACCTCTTCGTCGGCGACAAGGGCGATTATTATTCGATCGAGGACGGGTTGCCGCAGTTCGAGAAATCGGCACCGTCGATAAAGGTCGCGGGCGGATGAATTTTGCAGCGGCTGCCTTATTCCCTTGATCCCACCATTGCGATATCCCCTGCCGGTGACTCGCAAAGGGGCAGAGGAATGCAGCGGCTGATCGATGCTTTCATCAATTCAGTGCGGGCCTTCCGCAAGTTGGCCGCCCACGAAAAGGCGTTCCAGCAGGAATTGCTGTTGCTGGCGCTCGCCTTGCCGGCCGGATGGTTCATCTCGGTTTCCTGGCGCGGCTATGCCCTGCTGATCGGTGCTGTGCTGCTCCTGATCATGGTCGAAGTGCTCAACACCGGCATCGAGGCGGCTTGCGACGCAATCTCGCGCGAATTCCACATCGACATCCAACTTGCCAAGGACTGCGGTTCGCTGGCCGTGCTGATTTCGATCGTGATCGCCGGCGGCGTCTGGGGCATCGCCCTCATCGAACGCCTTGTCGGCGCGCCGATCTGATCCTCGCGGATTGATCAAGATCCTGCCTGGTCTTCCCTGGCGCGTTCGCGCTTCGCGAAGTGATGGCCTACCAACCAGGCGACCACGGCGATAACGATGCCGACGCCGAGGGCGACGAGCAGGCGCTGATGGCGAGCAAACGCCTGGCCCACGATTTCCTCCGCGCCCAGGCCGAAGACATAGCCGATGCCACTGAACAGGGCCGACCAGACCGCGGACGAGATGGCATTCAGGATGACGAAACGCGGCATGGACACGGTCGACAGGCCGGCGGCGACGCCGCCGACCAGGCGCATGCCGTAGATATAGCGGTTGGTCAGCACGAAAATGTTGGGATGGGTGTTGAGCAGGCGATAGGCTCGGCTGAAGCCCGGACGCCTGCGCAACAGTCTCACATAGCGATGTTCGGCGAAGCTGCGCCCCAGGGTGAAGAAGAACGTGTCGCCGGCGAAGGCGCCGAGGAAGGCGGCAAAGAAAGTTTGCCAGAGCACGAAAACATGCTGATGAGCGAAGAAGCCGCCCAGGATCGCCGCGCTTTCGCCTTCAGCCACGCAACCCAGGAAGACCGCGATCAGCCCGTATTGCTCGATGAGGCGGTGGATGGTCTCGCTCATTCCGTTGCGGGCCGCGCGGACAGTTTTTCGTCAATGCGCCTGATCTGCTCGGCCATGCGCAGGATTTCGTCACGCATGCCGATGATCTCGCTATGGCGAAGCTCGTCGAGTTTTTCATGCAGGGCCATGATCTCGATCTCGGCCTTCAGATTGACCTCGTAGTCATGGGCGGCGTCGATGCGGTCGCGCTCGGTCTGGCGGTTCTGCGACATCATGATCACCGGCGCCTGGATCGCCGCCAGCATCGACAGAACAAGGTTGAGGAAGATGAAAGGGTAGGGGTCGAAGGCGTCGCGGGTGAGCAGCCAGGCGTTGCCGGCAGTCCAGACAACAAGAAAGGCCAGGAAGCTCAGGATGAAGGACCAGGAGCCGCCGATCCTGGCGATGGTGTCGGCAATACGGTCGCCATAGGTCTCGTGGAAGGCCACGGCCTTGTTGGTGTCGCGGGTGATGGTGGTGCGCTCGAGCGTCGACTGGAGCACCCGGCTCTCGAGCGGACCGAAACCGTCTCGCTTGAGCAGACGGTTCGCCATGTCTTCGACGATCTTGTTCATTTGTCCTCTCCTTCGGCCGGGCGTCGATAGAGGTAGAGGCTGCCGGGCCGGACGTGAAGTGATAGATTGCGGCGAACAAGCGGGGACAATGATGCTCGATTTCCAGAAAATCCATTCACGGGCGGCAAAGCGCAAGGGCGGAGAGGCCGTGCTGGCGCAGTTGCTTGGCCCCGCGCCCGATAATATGGCGGTTGCAAAGATCCCCGACGACCGCATCCTCTCCACCATGGCCGAGCGCATTTTCGCCGCCGGCTTCGTGTGGCGGGTCATCGAGCAGAAATGGCCAGGTTTCGAGGAAGCGTTTCTCGGCTTCGAGCCGAAGCGGCTTCTGTTCCAGCCGGACGACTTCTGGCACGAGCTTGCATCCGACAGCCGCATCGTGCGCAATCCGCAGAAGATCAAGTCGGTGCGCGACAATGCCGCCTTCGTCGATCGCGTCTCGAAGGAGAATGGCAGCTTCGGCAAATTCATCGCCTCCTGGCCCGCGGACGACCAGGTCGGCCTGACCGCGTATCTCGCCAAGCATGGCAGCCGGCTCGGCGGCAACACCGGCCAGTATTTCCTGCGCTGGCTCGAATGGGACACGTTTGTCGTCTCTACCGACATGGCGGCGGCATTGCGCGATGCCGGCCTCGACATCGCCGAAAACCCGACCTCGAAGCGGGACCTCGACAAGATCCAGGCGCAGATCAACCAATGGTCGGCCGAGATCGGCCTGCCGCGCCGCCACATCTCGCGCATCCTAGCGATGTCGATCGGCGAGAACCGCTCGGCAGAGGCGCTGCGCGAATATATGGGCGACTAGGTGGTTGGGATCGATCGACGTCCGTCGATCAGGGAGATAGTCGGCTCTGCCGGCGCCGCCGATCAGTCAGGATACGATCCTCAATCGATCAAGGACATAATCGGCTCCGCCGATTAGTCAGGATACGGTCCTCAATCGATCAGGGACATAATCGGCTCCGCCGATTAGTCAGGATACGATCTTCGATCGATCCCAAGTGGCACAACCAAACGCCATTGCGGGGCGATTTCAGCCACGCTAAATCCGTACCATGACCAAGACCGCTCCCGATATCCTGCGCATTGCCGTCGCCCAGCTTAACCCGACCGTCGGCGACGTCGCCGGCAATCTGGCAAAAGCGCGCGAGGCGAGGGCGGACGCGGCGCGCCAGGGCGCCGATTTGGTGCTCTACACCGAGCTCTTCCTCGCCGGCTATCCGCCGGAAGATTTGGTGCTGAAGCCTTCCTTCCTGAAGGCTTGCGAGAAGGCGGCGCAGGACCTCGCCGAGGACACGGCCGATGGCGGGCCGGGCGTCATCGTCGGCACGCCGCTGAAGCGCCGGACCGGCACGCATAACTCGATCGTCTTCGCCGACGGCGGCAAGATCATCGCCGAGCGCTACAAGCTCGACCTGCCGAATTATGGCGAGTTCGACGAGAAGCGCGTCTTCCAGGCCGGGCCGGAACTGCAGGGTCCGGTCAACTTCCGCGGCGTGCGCATCGGCATTCCGATCTGCGAGGACATCTGGGGCGACATCGCCGTGTGCGAGACGCTTGCCGAAAGCGGCGCCGAGATCCTGCTGGTGCCGAACGGCTCCCCCTACTATCGCGCCAAGATCGACGTTCGCCACCAGGTCGTCATCCGCCAGGTCATCGAGACCGGCCTGCCGATGATCTATGCCAACCAGCTCGGCGGCCAGGACGAGCTGATCTTCGACGGCGCCTCGTTCGCCATCGGGGCCGACAAGACGCTGGCCTTCCAGATGAGCCAGTTCGAGGAGGCGGTCGCCGTCACCACCTGGAAAAGAAAGGGAGACAGCTGGGTCTGCTCGGAAGGCCCGATGTCGAAGATCCCCGAGCGTGAAGAGGCCGACTACCGGGCCTGCATGCTGGGTCTGCGCGACTACGTCAACAAGAACGGCTTCAAGAACGTGGTGCTCGGCCTCTCCGGCGGCATCGACTCGGCGATCTGCGCCGCTTTGGCCGTCGATGCGCTGGGCGAAGAGCGGTTGCGCACCGTCATGATGCCCTATCGCTATACGTCGAAGGATTCGCTGAAGGACGCCGAGGACTGCGCTCGCGCGCTTGGCTGCCGCTATGATATCGTGCCGATCTCCGAGCCGGTCGAAGGCTTCAGGCACGCGCTGACCCAGCTCTTCGAGGGTACCCAGGAAGGTATCACCGAGGAGAACCTGCAGAGCCGCGCCCGCGGCACGATCCTGATGGCAATCTCCAACAAGTTCGGCTCGATGGTGGTCACCACGGGCAACAAGAGCGAGATGTCGGTCGGCTACGCCACGCTCTACGGCGACATGAATGGCGGCTTCAACCCGATCAAGGATCTCTACAAGATGCAGGTCTACGCGCTGTCGCGCTGGCGCAACAACCATGTGCCGCCAGGTGCGCTCGGACCGTCGGGCGAGGTAATCCCGAACAACATCATCGACAAGGCACCGTCGGCGGAGCTGCGCGAGAACCAGACCGACCAGGATTCGCTGCCGCCCTATCCGGTGCTGGACGACATCCTGGAATGCCTGGTGGAGAACGAGATGAGCGTCGACGACATCGTCGCGCGTGGCCACGACCGGGCGACGGTGACGCGTGTCGAGCATCTGCTCTATATCGCCGAATACAAGCGCCGGCAGGCGGCGCCTGGCGTGAAGATTACCAAGAAGAATTTCGGCCGCGACCGCCGCTACCCGATCACCAACCGGTTCCGGGATCGCGGCTAGTCCGCGAGATTGCGCCGCGCATGCAGGATGTTGAAATCAGTTTCGACCTTTCGCGGATCGATTTCCGGGCGACCTCCGATCTGCTCATGCAAAGCTATTGGGGTGCGTCCAGAACCGACGAAGCCAACCGCCGCGCCTTCGACAACTCGCTCTGCGTCGGCGCCTATCTCGACGGCAGGCAGGTCGGATTCGCCCGCGCGATCACCGACTACACGGTCTTTGCCTATCTTGCCGACGTCATCGTCTGGCCGGAGCGTCGTGGGCATGGCATCGGCAAACGGCTTGTGCAGGCACTCCTCGATCATCCCGATATGAAGACGGTTTCTCATTGGAGCCTCACGACCAGCGACGCTCACAGCCTCTACCAGAAGTTCGGGTTCCGGGCGGAAGGGCGCTACATGCGACTGGATCGCTCACCCGCTGCCTGAGGCCTGGCCACAACCCGCCGTTGTTGCAAATTCGTCGCAGTGCTTGGACCAGATGTTGTTTTCGCGACGGGCCGACTTGGCGATCGGCTGATGCCTGCCTATAACAACCTTTCCGCGATTCCCTTCCGGGAGGACCGTATGGCAGGATTTGACATCGTTATGCGAGGCCGCGAGGCCTAGGTCGGCGCCGGCGCCCCGAAGGTTTCTCGGAGAGCCAGACGGGGATCAGGCATTTGCCGCTGCCGGTCGCCGCCTCAGGGCAGGCGGCCTTACCATACTGAACCTCCCGCTTTCAGGGTCGCCGCAACGCGCGGACGCGGGTTTTCCAATTCGATTTTTACCGGGACCGGGCTCGTTTGCGCCCGTATGACATCATGGCTCGTTTCAAGATCGACCTGCGCGCAAGCGCCTTTCGCAGCGTGCTTGGCTTTACGTTCAGCCACTGGCGCCGCCAGCCATGGCGGCTTTCGCTCATCATGGGCGCCTTCCTGCTCTCGACGCTCGCCGACGTGCTGACACCCTTCTATTCCGGCCGCCTGGTCGATGCCGTCGCCAGCGGCGCCGGAACTGACGCAGTCGCCTGGAATGCGGCGATGACGGCGTTCTCGACCTTGATCGCGCTGGCGCTGGCCGGTGTCGTGCTGCGCAATGTCGCGTTCCTCTGCATCGTCGAGTTGACGCTGAAGATGATGTCGGACATCGCGGCCGATGCCTTCCATCGGGTGCAGCGCTTCTCGACGGACTGGCACGCCAACAGCTTTGCCGGATCGACGGTGCGCAAAATAACGCGCGGCATGTGGGCGCTGGACCTGCTCAACGACACGATACTGATCGCGCTGCTGCCGTCGGTCGTCATGCTCGTCGGCTCGACGCTGCTGCTCGGCTGGTTCTGGCCGTTGATGGGGGCCGTGGTGGCCGCCGGTTCGGTGCTGTTCATCGCCGTCACGGCTATGCTGTCGCTCGGCTATGTCGCGCCTGCCGCACGGCTCGCCAACAGCTGGGACACGCGGCTGGGCGGTTCGCTGGCCGACGCGGTGAGCTGCAACGCCGTCGTCAAGGGCTTCGGCGCGGAGGCACGCGAGGAAGCGCGGCTGGCGCGCGTTGTCGCCAAATGGCGCCTGCGCACCGGCCGCACCTGGATGCGCGGCACTGCCAACGGCACCACACAAGGGGTGCTGCTGCTGCTGATGCGGGCGGCGGTGATCGGTCTTGCCCTGATGTTGTGGGCCTGGGGCCAGGCGAGCGCCGGCGACGTTGCTTTCGTGCTGACCTCGTTTTTCGTGCTGCAGGGATATCTGCGCGACATCGGCACGCATATCCGCAACCTGCAGCGCTCGATCAACGACATGGAGGAACTGGTCGACTTCCAGTCCGAGCCGCTCGGCATCGAGGACCGGCCCGGCGCTCGGCCGATCCGGATCAGCGACGGGCACATCGCCTTCGACAAGGTGACGTTCCACTACGGCACCCACCTTCTGCCGCTCTACCGCGATTTCTCGGTCGATATCGCGGCCGGCGAGCGCATCGGACTGGTCGGGCATTCGGGCTCGGGCAAGACGACCTTCGTCAAGCTGATCCAGCGGCTTTATGATGTGAGTGCCGGGCGGATACTGATCGACGGGCAGGACATCTCGCAGGTCGAGCAGGCTTCGTTGCGCAGCCAGATCGCCATCGTTCAGCAGGAGCCGATCCTGTTCCACCGGTCGCTCGCCGAAAACATCGCCTATGCCAGGCCCGGCGCAAGCCAGGCCGAGATCGAGCATGCGGCCAAACTCGCGAGCGCGCATGATTTCATCACCAGCCTGCCCAAGGGCTATGGAACCCTGGTCGGCGAGCGTGGCGTGAAGTTGTCGGGCGGCGAGCGTCAACGTGTGGCGATCGCCCGCGCCTTCCTGGCCGACGCGCGCATTCTGATCCTGGACGAGGCGACATCGAGCCTTGATTCGGAATCGGAAGTGCTGATTCAGAAGGCGATGGAGCGATTGATGGTCGGGCGCACGACCCTGGTGATCGCGCACCGGCTCTCGACGGTGCGCGCGCTCGACCGGCTGCTGGTCTTCGATCGCGGGCGTATTGCCGAGGAAGGTTCGCATGACGAGCTGATCCGGCTGAACGGCGGCATCTACCGGCGGCTGTTCGAGCGTCAGGCGCTCGAGCTGACCCAGGGCCTCGTCGCCTGAGGAAAGGACGGCGCCCGGCCTCCGCCGGGCGCCATCAGCCGCAACACGGTTGCAACCGCTCTCCCGTCATACGGTTAGAGGGGTTCAATATGTTTTTCAAATTACTTTATATATATTGAAATTTTTAGGAAATTATATTTTAGATTTTAGCTATTCACGCACATTCAAACAATGATTTTAATGTATTTACAGAAAAGAAAATCAGATATGGCAGAAGAAGGCCTATAGGATTTTTTTGCAGGAAGCCGACCAGGCGGAGATTTCCTTTGAGAAGCACGACCGCCTTTAGCGCTTTCGTATAGGCAATCACGATGAATCTTGTTTCCGCGAGTCCGGGACAGGTGGTTGCGCCACTGGAATCCCAGCATGGCTCGGTTCGGCCTTTAACCGCCGAGGATCTCGAGCAGGTCGCCGCGCTGTTCCTGATGAAGTTTCGCCATCGTCGCCGCCAGCGCGATCACGCGATCGCGCAGACGGCGGACTATATGAGGGGGCTTTACCTGGACGGGGATGAGAGCAAGGCTCTTGTCCAGATCAACCCGCAGGGCCGCTTGGGTGGCTTCATGGGCGTTCTGAAAGCCCGCTATGAACTCAATGGAAGGGCATTGAGCGCGGCCATCATCGGTCCCTTCATGACCGACTCCAGCATCGACCACGGTTGGGCCGGCCCGCAATTGCTGCGTGCCCTGCATCAGGGTGAATTCGACCTGTACCTGACCGATTCCGCCAACCGGACATCCTTGGCGTTCGCGCGTCCGATGAAGTATCAGCTGCTGCCGGTGCATTGCCTGGAGTGGACCTGTATTTTCCGGCCGGGCGCCATGGCCGCCGCCGTGCTGCGCCGTAAATGGCCCGGGCTGCCTCGCCTGGCGCTCGATCCTTGCGCGAGAGCGTTCGATGCTCTTGCAAGAAGAAGGTTCGAGCCATCGGCCCAGCATTCGTCATCCCAACGGATCCACTGGGAGCCGATCGATGCGGCCCAATTTGCCGAGCGACTGTCTGCCCTCATGACCGATTACTCCCTTCGGCCGAGTTGGAGGGGCGAGGAGTTGCCGCGGCTGCTCGCGCGGGCGGCCGAGAAGCGGGCCGACGGGCCACTTCATTTCGGCGGGACTTACGACGAAACGGGCAGGATGCTGGGCTGCCACGCCTTCTACGGCCAGGCCGGCGGCATCGCGAACCTATTGCAAATCCAGGCATCCGGATCCCATTGGGGAGCGACACTGGACGGCCTCATCGCGGCTGCGCGGGAGATGGGCTGCGTCGGCATCGCCGGGCAGACGCAGAACCGGTTCATGCCGCAACTCTTCGGCCACAAGGACGTCTTCTTCCGCTATGCCGGGGGCACGATGGTCCGCTCGCGCATCGCCGAGGTCATCGAAGCGGTCCGCTCCGGCGACATTTTCATCGGCGGGTTGATGGGCGATCGTTGGACCCGGCTCAGTTCCGACGATTTTGGCCTTGCCTGAGCGGGTCAGGCGAACTTGCGCGGCGCGGCGCAGAAGCCGGCAATGATCTGGCAAAGGTCGGGTTCGTTGACCATCCGGATGGCTTCGTTCGGGCCAACCCATTTACGCGTTCGCGCGCGCTTCTCTTTCCAGCGGTCCGCGACGCGGTCGACATGCAGCGGAAAGACCAGTACCTCGCAAGGCACTTCCTCGCCGGAGGCGAGGACTTTGGCGTAGAAATAGCGGCCGGCTTCAACATGCGATATGGAGCCGCGCAGTCCGGCTTCCTCGCCTGCTTCGCGAGCGGCGGCTTCGCAAAGCGGTTCCCTGGCTTCGGGCCAACCCTTGGGCAGCACCCAGCGACCGGTGTCGCGGCTGGTGATCAGCATGATCTCGACGCCGTTCTCACTCTCGCGCCAAGGCAAGGCGGCAACCTGCAGGCGACAAGGCGCAACGCCGAAGAGCCGCCGGACTCTTTCGGCCATCTGGTTGTGCGTCCTCGGTCTCGTCAACATGGTAAGAAGCTGCCCCAGCCTCCAGAATCGTTTGCCACCTTACGAATCTTACGGCGAATTATGAGCTTTAAAAGTAAAAAACTTCACTCCGTCGGAAAATCTCACCAGAAAAAGTCAATCCTGCAAAGTAGTCGTGCTCCTTGGCACGACTACACGACCCAAGTTTAAGGCAGATTCTCTGGAAAATAAGATGGCCGTTCAGCCGGCGTGATCGTCCGCGATCGGCTTCTGGTAAGTGAAGCCCATGTCCCACGGGAAGTAGATCCAGGTGTCCTGACTGACCTCAGTGACGAATGTGTCGACCAGCGGACGGCCCTTCGGCTTGGCATAGACCGTCGCGAAATGCGCCTTCGGCATCATCGCGCGCACTATGCCGGCCGTCTTGCCGGTATCGGTCAGGTCGTCGATGATCAGCACGCCGGCTCCGTCATCGGCGAGCAACGGAGGCGAAATCTCCTTCAGGACCTGCAGCTGACCCTGGCTGGTGTAGTCATGATAGGAGGCGACGCACACCGTCTCGATGACGCGTATGCCGAGCTCGCGCGCGATGATGGCGGCGGGCACAAGGCCGCCACGCGTGATGCAGACGATCGCCTTCCATTGTCCCTTGTTGGCGCCGGACAGCCGCCAGGAAAGCGCGCGGGCGTCGCGGTGGAACTGGTCCCAGGAGACGGGAAAGGCTTTTTCGGGAAGGGACATGTTCGCGCACTCCGCAAGCGCGCGCCATCAGCGCGCAGAAACAATGGAATGCAGGCGGAATTAGCTGGAAAGCCTTGCTCTTGGCAAGGGACAGCGGATGGACGTCCCCGGATGATGTTTGACCATCGCAGGTGAGACAACCCTCGACTGAATTTCCGACGACCTTCCGCGGGAGACCGGGGGACCTCCGTTTGTAGAGCGCGACTGAGATATCATCGCGGACGAAGAACGGTGTCACGCTTTTTCCCAGAACTGCTCCGGCGTCACCGCGACAGGAAAGCGGCTACATTCGTGCTGCGCAGTACCGTGCGGGTAACGCCGCCGAACAGGAGCTGGCGCAGCCAGGAGTGGCTGTAGGCGCCGAGCACGAGCAGATCGGTGCCGGACTCGACCATCCTCGACTGGATGATGTCGTCGATCGCCGAGCCATCCGACTTCTGCACCGAGACGCTGACATTGGCGCCGTGGCGCGACAGGGCGGCCGCGATCTCGGCGCCGGCCGCCTCGGGGGATTCGTCCAGGCTCTCGGGCGGATCGATGACGAGAATGTCGGTCTTGTCGGCCTCGGCAATGAAGGGCAGGGCGTCGAAGGCCGCGCGGGCCGCTTCCTTGCTGCCGTTCCAGGCCAGCAACACACGCCTGAAGGTTGTCACCAGCGGGCCGTCATGCGGCACGACCAGCACCGGCCGGCCGGCATCGTAGACCAGCGTGTCGACATCGGCGCTCGGGTCGCCGCCGGTGTCACGCTGCGCGGCGATGATCAGATCGGCGGCGCGCACGCTCGATATGCCGGTCAGCGCGCTGTCGCCGGAAAAGCTCTCCAGGCTTCGCCATTCGAAGGAGAGGCCGGATTCCTCGATCCGCTTCAGGAAATAGGCCTGCAATTTGTCGGCGCGCTCCTTGTTCATCTCGGCCGAGACCTGCAGGAATTCGGTGTCGGGAAAGCCCGTGGCCGATGTGTAGGGCACGGGAAGCGCCTCGGCATGGATGCCGACGAGATGGCTCTCGAATCTTTCGGCAAGCGGAAGGGCGCAATCGAGCACGCGCTCGGCGTCCTGTTCGTTCTGCAAAATGGCGACGATCGTCTTGAAGCGCATGGCTGGTCCCTCATTTGTTTACCCCGCGCATCTGCGCGGCAAGGGAACGCCTCAGCGCATTGACTGGTTCCAGCCGCGGATCAGCCTGCCTCGGCCAAGCCCGCCACCATCGCCTCGACGTCCTTGCGCGCGGCCTCGAGCGCTTCCTCGCTGCGGGCGCGGACAACGAGCTCCGTCCAGAACTTGCCGTCGCCATATTTGGGATAGGAGCCGATGATGGTGCCTGGATGCGCCTTCTGGATCTCGGCCAGCGGCCCGCCGATCAGGCCCTCGCCGAAGGGGCAGTGCACCGTGGCCGACAACATTTTGGTGCCTGCCTTGAGCGTCGGCACCACATTGTCGAGCATGGCCTGGAAGATCGACGGCACGCCGGCCATGACATGGACGTTGCCGATGCGGAAGCCCGGCGCGACCGAGACGGGATTGTCGATATGGTCGGCGCCGCGCGGCATGCGCGCCATGCGCTTGCGCGCTTCGGTGAACTCAATGCCGCGCCCGGCATAGCTTGCTTGGAGCAGCGCATAGGCCTTGGCGTCGTATTCGCAAGGCACGCCAAAGGCCTTGGCGACGGAGTCGGCGGTGATGTCGTCATGCGTCGGGCCGATGCCGCCGGTGGTAAAGACGTAGGTGTAGCGGGCGCGCACGGCATTCACCGCCGCAACGATCTCGTCTTCCTCGTCAAGGACGATGCGCACTTCCTTCAGGTCGATGCCGATCGCCGTCATGATATCGGCGAGATGGCCGATGTTCTTGTCCTTGGTGCGGCCGGAGAGGATTTCGTCGCCGATGACGAGCATGGCGGCGGTGACGATTTCAGGCATGGCGGGCTCCGGCAGCAAAGGTCGCCTGAGATAACGCGGCCCGCGGCCGGCCGCAATGCGAAAGCCGGATCAGTGCTTGTGGCGGCGGCCGTTGCGGATATGGTGCGGTCGGTCGCCTGGGGTGAAAACATGCTGATGTCTTTTGTCCTGTGGTTGCTCGTCGGCTTGCTCGTCGCGGCGGCGCTTGCCGTGCTGGCCGTGACAGTTGCGACCTGGCGGATTGCGGCAAAGGCCGAAAGACTGGTGCCGGCTTGCGGCAAATTCGTCGAGATCGACGGCAACCGCATCCACTATGTGGAAGAGGGCGACGGCAGGCCGATCGTCTTTGTGCACGGGCTGGGCGCTCAACTCCACCACTTCCGCCAGACGCTGTTCGGCCGCTTCGGTCCTGGCTACCGGCTGATCGCCCTCGACCGGCCGGGCTCGGGCTATTCAGTTCGGGCGAGCGGGGCCACCGGCCGGCTGCCCGAGCAGGCTGATATCGTGCGGCGCTTCATCGAGGAATTGCGTCTGGAGCGGCCTTTGGTCGTCGGCCATTCGCTCGGCGGGGCCATCGCGCTTGCGCTGGCGACCGGCCATCCGACAGCGATTTCCGGCATCGCGCTGCTCTCGCCGCTGACGCATCAGGAAGCGAGGGGGCGTCAGGGATTTGACCTGCTCTATGTTCCGTCACGGCTGCTGCGCCGTGTCCTGGCCTATACGGTGGCGATACCGCTCAGCCTCCGTTACGCGCAGCCGACGCTGCAGTTCATTTTCGCGCCGCAAGCGGTTCCGGCAGACTACATCATCGGCGGCGGCGGATGGCTTGTGCTGCGTCCGTCCCACTATTTCGCCACGTCCACCGACGTCGTGGCCGTGGAACGGGATCTTGGCGAAATCGAACGGTCTTACCGCGAAATTGCGATGCCGGCAGGCATTCTGTTCGGCACCGGCGACCAGGTGATCGGCGAGGCGGTCCATGGCCAACCGATGCTGGACAAGATCGACGGCCTCGACTTTGAGCGGATCGAAGGCCTGGGCCACATGCCGCAATTTACGGACCCTGAACGGGTCGTCGCCTTCGTCCAGCGTATCGCCGCGCGCGCTTTCGCGCATTGACCGCAATTGACCTTGGCGGGGGGCTCGCGGCTCTTCACGCAGCGTCACGCAAATGTGTCGGACATTCTGTCCTACCCGGAATTTCCAGAGGAACCTTCGCACCCAACCCAGGGTTTCGTTGGTGTCGCCAGGGCCTTGGCGCCCGTTTTTTTGGCGATCAAGAGAATGGAGAATCCAATGATTACAAGACTCATTGCAGCTTCGGCGCTGGTGCTGGCCATGGGTGGCGCAGCCATGGCGCAGTCATCCGATGACTGGTGGTGGTGGCACCGCGATCATCGTCCCGACACGAGCCAGCAGGTAGATCCTTATATCACAGGCAGCATCAATGGCGGCTCCGGGCTGACCACCTATGGCCATACCGGTGGCATGGGGCCGTGCGCCCACAACACACCCGGTCCGGATGCCAACTCGCAACAGAACGTCAACGATAACTACTGCGGTAAGTAGTGCCGCATAGCCACCAGCGGCCGGTGCGAGGCCTTCCGGCTTCGCCGGTCGCGGGCGGTTCCAACTCGCCTAGTCGGAGACTTCGGTTTGCGGGCGGTCGCGGCCGTCGGCGAGTTCGTCGTGCCACGTGCCTTCGGCGTCCTCATATTGGATGCCGTCGGTGGTACCGGCAACCTGCTGTTCGGACGAGGCGATCTCGGCGGCGCGCAGCGCCTCCTGGTGCGTGCGGAAAGTCTCGGAAAATGTCGAGCCGACCTTGTAGGCCCAGCCGCCATCATGCTCGACGATCTTGTAAGTCAGCTTCGCCATGGAATCCTCCGGTTAAGAAGCGTGCTCAGTGCAGCTTTCCGTCGGGCAGCCTGTCTTCGGGAACCAGAACTTCCGATTCCCTGGCTGCCTCGACAAGGGCGCGACGCGCGTCCGCTGTCGAACGATAACCTTCCAGCGCTTTGAGGCAAGTGTCGAGAGCATAACGATGGCGATCGCCGCGATTGAGCGGCCAAACGGTCATCAGGCACTCGGCGGCCTCGCGGGTGCTGCTTATCTGGCGGTATTTGCCGACATGGCCGAGCTCGACCACCACCGGCTTTTCAAAGGGTTTGTTGTCCATCATGGCCGCCAACGTAAAGCGGCCAAATTGGTTGCAGTTGTGGCGAGGATCCTGCGCCCAAACGTCTCAGGACCCGGCCGATTTCCGATTTTGTTGTGACGCAATTCGGACGGAAAGCCACGGCGAAGCCGCCGAGGCTGACCGTGTCACACTTTCCCTGGAATTGCTTTAGCCGGCGGCCTTCATCCAATGCCGCATCGTCGTCACCGAACGTGCCAGCTGCGGCGCGGGATGGATTTCCTCGCCGAAGGCGGCGGCCGCGCGCCAGCCCCAGCGCGGGTCGGCGAGGAATGCGCGCGCCAGCGCCACCATGTCGGCACGGCCGTCGGCGACGATCGCCTCGGCCTGGCTCGGATCATCGATCAGCCCCACGGCGCGCGTCGGAATGCCGGCGCCGTTGCGCACGGCCTCCGCCAGATGCACCTGGTAGCCGGGACCGGGCGGCACCTGCTGCAGGGGCGAATTGCCGCCGCTGGAGCAGCAGATATAGGCGATGCCCTCGGCCTTCAGCGCTTTGGCCACCTCGATTGCGTCCTCGATGTCGAAACCGCCTTCGACCCATTCCTTAACCGAAAGGCGCGCCCCCAGCATCATGGACGGGACGGCCTTTTTCACCGCCCTGGCGATTTCGAGAGCGAAGCGCATGCGGTTTTCCAGCGACCCGCCCCAACGGTCGGTACGCTGGTTGGAGAGCGGCGAGAGGAACTGGAAGATCAGATAGCCATGCGCGGCGTGCAGTTCGGCAAAGTCGAAGCCGGCCCGTTCGGCGCGCACGGCCGATTGCGCAAAACGTGCAATGAGCTCCAGGATCTCGTCCTCCTCCAACGCATGCGGCACGTTCCAGCCCGTGTCGTAGGCGATGGCCGAGGCAGAAACCGTCTGCCAGGGATCTTCGCCCGGCTGCAGCGGACCGCCGCCTTCCCAGGGTTTGCGGTTGGAGGCCTTGCGGCCGGCATGGGCAAGCTGGACACCGAATTTCGTGGCGGGCGCGGCGACGCGCCTGGCGGCGTCGAGCGTACGCTTCGCGGCCGCCTCGTTGTCGTCCGAATAAAGGCCGAGGCAGCCATGCGAGATGCGCCCGCGTCGCTCGACATCGGTCATCTCGACGGTCACCATGCCGGCGCCCGACATTGCCAAGTTCATCCAGTGATGGAGATGCCAATCGCTGGCCGAGCCGTCCTCGGCCGAGTACTGGCACATGGGGGCAACCGCGATGCGGTTGGGGAAGGTGAGGCCGCCGAGGGTGATCGGCTGGAAAAGCGATGACGTCATGTGAAACGGGCTCCTGGAGAGATACCGCTATCTAGGCAGTCGCGACGCGACGCGCCAGACACGAGCCGGTGAGACTCCCCCGCTGGACCAATCGGTTTCGAGGCCAGTCGGATACCAGGCCAGTCGGTTTCCTGGATTGCCTGCGACACCTTTCACCGCTACGCCTTTGCGACCAATACGGAGGTCGTCATGGAAGATCGCATTCGCATCCGTTCGCAGGAGGTCCTTTCGGACGACTGGGCGGTGCTGAAGAAGACAGTGCTCGACTATCGCCGCCGCGACGGGCGATGGGAGACGCAGACCCGCCAGACCTACGATCGCGGCGACGGCGCCGTGATCCTGCCCTTCGATCCGCAGCGCTCGACCGTCCTCCTGGTGCGTCAATTCCGCTTCCCGGCTTACGCCGTAGGCCACCACGAGCCGCTGATCGAGGCTTGCGCCGGCTTGCTCGACGAGAACGATCCCGAAACCGCCATCCGCAAGGAAGCGGAAGAGGAACTGGGTTATCACCTGAAGGATGTCGAGCGGCTGTTTTCGCCGTTCATGAGCCCGGGCAGCGTGACGGAGCGGCTCTGGTTCTTCACCGCGCGCTATTCGCCGGCCGACCGTATTTCCGACGGCGGCGGTGCGCCGGAAGAAGGCGAGGACATCGAGGTTCTGGAAATGCCCTTGGACGAGGCGCTGGCCGGCATCGCCGACGGCCGCATCGTCGATGCCAAGACGATTATTCTGATTCAGCATTTGAAGCTCAACCCGATGAAAGGTTGAGCCGATTGCGGTTGGAGGTGGCCTGCCATCCGAAGCTCCTCCTTCGCCAAGGCTTCGGAGGACTCGAGCGAAGGGTGGTGCGGACGACGGGAATCGAACCCGTACGATCAGAGATCGAGGGATTTTAAGTCCCTTGCGTCTACCAATTCCGCCACGTCCGCAGGCGAGCCCTTTTCAGATGCCAGATATGAGCCGTCAAGCCATGTTTCGGATCGGCCGCGCTTTGTGCCGCCGTCCGGCCCGGTCTCAAGTGCAGATTTAATATTAGTGATATTTAAAATGCCAACTTCTCCGAACTGATCCCATTAGCCTTTATGTGCGAGTCTATGGCCGGCTTTGATGGTGGAACCATGCGTGGGCCAGGCTGGATCAGGGGACTGCGGGAGGAGGAGGCGCGGCAGCTGCGCAGGGAGATCGGTCGGCTCGAACGAGGGCTGATCGAAGCCGCCAATTCGAAGGCCAAATGGAACCTGCACGAGGTCGCGCACACGTTGCGCTGGCAAAAGGCCCGGCTGCGGCGGCTGGAGGAGTGCCTCGAGGCCATGCCTGAAGGAAAGATGGCTTCGGACCGGTCTTGACCGTTCAGCCAAGCATGTCCGCTAGGCGGGGCAGGGCGGTGGGAAAGTGGCGCGATCACGCTATTACGGCCTGCCATGGGACCGCTAATGTTTGCGCCGTGGCGGATCGATCCGCCGAGGCCGGCGTCTATCAGGCCCCTACCCATTCCCCCGCCCCCTGCGGGCGCCGGCCACCCTGAATTTTCAAGACATGCGAGAGGGGTGTTGCGCATCGTCGCGGTGGCGCAAACCCTAGAATTTATAGCTGAAATTCACGCCCAGCGTCTGCAGCTTCACGTCCTGGTCGCGGTCGGCGAAGGTGTCCGGCGCATCGAAATGCTCCTTGCCGAAATCGTAGTAGCGGTATTGCGCGCCGACGACGACATTGTTGGTGAAGGCATAGTCGACGCCGGCGCCGAGCGTCCAGCCGGTGCTGGTGTGGGTTTGGGCAAAGGCCGTGCCTGCTGCCTGCGAGGTCTCGATGCCAGCGAAAGCGACGCCGCCGATGCCGTAGATCAGCACGCGATCCGTGGCGTAGCCGGCCTTGGCATCGATCGATCCGAACCATTTGATGTCGGTGCCGAATGTGTTTGCCGGGCCGGCCTCGGCGGTGCCGTCGATCGAGGCGTAGTTAAGATCGGCCTCGGCGCCGATCACAGCCTGGTCGAACTGCCAGAGCCCCGCGACATGGCCGCCGACGAAACCGCCGTCGATGTCGGGCTTGACCGAAAACGGACCGCCATCGTTGCCGCTGATGTCGGAGCGGCCCCAGCCATAGCCGGCCTGCAGGCCGGCGTAATAGCCGGTCCAGTCGAAGCCGGCTGCGGTCATCGGCAGATCAGCCCCCAGATCCGCCGCCCAAGCGGAGCCGGACAGCAGGACAAGAAAACCGGCACTGGCAAGCGTCAGTCGACGCATCGATCGCTCCGAAATGGCGGTTTCGAACGACTCCTCGAAGTAGACTAGCCCCATTCGCCGCGAAACGGAATTGCATCTCTGCAACAGTGGTTTACGACCTGACGCTCTGGCTCCGGACGCCGACATTTGCCAAAGTAACCTACGCAGAGGACTCAAGCCCATGACGAACGCCAAGCCGACCAGCGCCGCAAAGCCAAAGCCGTGGACGGAAGTGGCGACACATCTGGTCGACGTCGCGATGGGCCGAAAGCCGGCCGATCTGGTCATCCGCAACGGTCGCTGGGTGAACGTCCATTCGGGCGAGATCATCCCCGGCACCGATATCGCGATCGCAGCCGGCCGCTTCGCCTATTGCGGGCCGAACGCCAGCCATGCCATCGGGCAGGGGACGAAGGTCGTCGATGCCGGCGGGCGCTATCTGGTGCCCGGCCTTTGCGACGCGCATATGCATGTCGAAAGCGGCATGGTGACGGTGACGGAGTTCTGCCGCGCGGTCATCCCGCACGGCACGACCTCGATGTTCATCGATCCGCACGAGATCGCCAATGTGCTTGGACTGCCGGGCGTGCGCCTGATGCATGACGAGGCGGTCGCGATGCCGATCAACGTGCATGTGCAGATGCCGTCCTGCGTGCCGTCGGCGCCGGGGCTGGAGCATGCCGGCGCCGAATTGACGGTCGCCGACGTCGCCGAGGCCATGACCTGGGAAAATATCATCGGGCTTGGCGAGGTGATGAATTTCCCCGGCGTCGCTGCCAACGATCCGGTGATGTCGGGCGAGATCGCCGAGACGGTCAGGGCCGGCAAGACGGTGGGCGGGCATTATGCATCGCCCGATCTCGGCCTGCCCTTCCACGGCTATGTCGCCGGCGGAGCGGAGGACGACCATGAAGGCACGCGCGCGGAGGACGCGATCGCGCGGGTGCGCCAGGGCATGAAGGCAATGCTGAGGCTGGGATCGGCCTGGTACGACGTCGCAGCGCAGATCAAGGCGGTGACCGAAGACGGCATCGACCCGCGCAACTTCATCCTGTGCACCGATGACAGCCATTCCGGCACGCTGGTGCATGAAGGCCATATGGATCGCGTGGTGCGGCATGCTATCAGCCAGGGACTGAAGCCGGTGACGGCGATCCAGATGGCGACGCTCAACACGGCGCAGCATTTCAGGCTGGAGCGCGAAATCGGCTCCATCGCGCCCGGACGGCTGGCCGATCTGCTGATCGTTTCGGACCTTGCCCGAATGACCATCGACGAGGTCTATGGCCGCGGCGTCCGGCTGGCCAAGGCCGGCAAGCTCGAGATCGACATCCCCGCCTATGACTATCCGCAATCCGCAAAGAACACGGTCAAGCTCGGCAAGAAGCTCGCGGCGAAGGATTTTGACATTTCCGCGCCGGCGGGCGCCAACGAGGTGCGGGCGCGGGTGATCGGCGTGATCGAGAACCAGGCGCCGACGCGGGCTCTGGAAGCCGATCTGGCGGTCGAGGACGAGTTGGTCGCCATGGATCGCCGCAACGACATCTGCCAGATCGCCCTGGTCGAGCGGCATCGCGGTACAGGCGGCGTCACCAACGCCTTCGTCTCCGGCTTCGGCTATGTGAAAGACTGCGCAATGGCGTCCAGCGTGGCGCATGACGCGCATCACATAATCGTCGTCGGCACCAACAAGGGGGATATGGCCTTGGCCGTCAACCGGCTGAGCGAGGTGGGCGGCGGCGTCGTGCTTTATTCCGAGGGCAAGGAACTGGCGCTGGTCGAGATGCCGATCGCCGGCCTGATGTCGGACGAACGCGCCGAGATCGTCGCGGCCAAGGCCGATCAACTGACCGAGGCGATGCGCAAGGTCGGCTGCTCGCTCAACAACGCCTATATGCAGCACTCGCTGCTGGCGCTCGTGGTCATTCCGGAGCTCAGGATCTCAGACGTCGGCCTGGTCGACGTGACGACGTTCCAGAAGGTCGATCTTTTTATTTGAGTGCCAGCTATCCGCCGGTAGCGATGGTCAACACACGGAACGGCGTGGTGATGACGACCTCGGCGACCGAGCCGACCGCCTTGCCGAGGCCTTGGCCGATATCGTTGAGCTGCGTCGGGTCGGGCTCGTCCGACGCAAGCCCGGCCGGTGTGCGCAGCCGGTTGCCCAGCAATTGCACCAGGATCGGGTTATCGGCGAATTTGGCGTGGTTCAGGCCGTCGCCGCCCTTGGCGTGGGTCAGGTCGACGACCGTCACGCCGTAATCGGCAAGATCGGCGGCGTTGCCGTAGTCGCCGACGCGCGGCTTGTCGCCGGAAATGAAGCTCGACAGCTTCAGCGCACGGTCGTCGCCCGAAAGCAGGATGGCGAAGGGCTTGTCGGGCTTGCCGTAGCGGATCATCTGCTTCTTGAAGACATCGACGTCGATGTCGGGCGAGGCGAGGATGACATAGCCGAGCTTGCCGCCGAGATCGCGGTCGCCGGTGATGGCGAGCTGGCGCAGCGCCTCCATCGTCAGCCAGGTGCCCATCGAATGGGCGATGATGTCGATGCTCTTGACGCGTGTCTTGGCAAGCATCCGCAGCGTCGCCTCGAGATCGTCGCGCGCGGCGGTCGAACTGTCCTTGTCATAGATGTAGCCGGTCGCCTTGGCGCTCGATGCCCATGAGAACAGCACCGGCGTTCCGGGATATTTGGTGTCATGCGCTATCTGCGTGATGCGGTAGATGCCGTCGTCGAAACCGTTGTTGAAGCCGTGCACGAACACCAGGGCACGGTCGCCGCGCATGGAAATGTCGGCGCCGACCGCCTTGGCGAATTGCCGCGCGTCGCCATAGTGGACGACATCGGTGGCGGTGAACTGCTTGGCCGGATTGGAGTCTGCCGAGCCCTTGGCGCGCTCGATCGCGCCGACCTGGTGGATCTTCGGCACGGTGACGTCGACGCGGGCGTAGCTGGTGGTCAGCGAACGGTCGCCGTCGAAGACCTGGCGCGGATCCTTGGTCGCCTGCTGGCGGGTGGTGGCGACGAAGATCTCATGCGTGGCGGCGATGTCGGAGCCAGGCGCTGTAACTGTTTTGCGGTTGAGAAGATCATGCGTGGGACCGGCGCAGCCGGCGAGGGCGAGCGTGAAGGCAAGGCCGACAACGATCTTCACATGCGCAATCACCCGGGGTCCCCCAAGGGCGGCAACATCTCTTGCTACTGCGATAAAGCCAGAGAGCGGCCGGGTCCAGTTCAAAGTCCCTGCGGCGCGGAACCCGCACCGATACGGTTACTGCGCAGCCAGCTGACGGATGCGGTCCGTCACATCACGATCGCTGGCAAAGCCATCGTCCTCGCGCAGCCGCTGTCCGATCATCTGCACCATCATCGGATTGTCGGCGAATTTGGTGTGGTTGAAACTGTCGACGCCCTTGATCTTGGAGAGGTCGACCACCGTGACGCCATAGGAGGCGAGATCTGCGGCATCCCGATAGTCGCCGACGCGCGGCCGCGCGCCGGCGATCAGGCCGGAGAGCCGCAGCGCCCGGTCGTCGTCCGACAGGAGCAGGATGAAGGGCTTGTCCGGCTTGCCGTAGCGGCGCATCTGGCTCTTGAAGACGTCGACATCGATGTCGGGCGAGGCGAGCACAACGTCGCCGAGCTTGCCGCCGAGATCGCGGTCGCCGGTGATGGCAAGCTGGCGCAGCGTCTCCATCGTCACCCAGGTTCCCATCGAATGGGCGACAATGTCGATGCGCCGGGCGCCGGTCTGCGCCAGCATCCGCAGCGTCACCTCCAGCTGGTCGCGGGCGGCGGCGGCGCTTTCCTTGTCATAGACATAGTCAGTTGTCTTGGCGCCGGAGGCCCAGGAAAACAGCACCGGCGTGCCCGGATAGCCGGAATCGTGGACGATCTGGGTCAGCCGGTAGACGGCGTCGTCGAAGCCGGTGTTGTAGCCGTGGACGAAAACCATGACGCGGCCGCCGCGGGCGTCGATGTCGGTGTTGAGGGCGCTGGCGAATTTCGGCTGCGTGTCGTAGCCGATGACTTCGGAGGCCATGAAATATTTCGTCGGGTCGTTCGACTTGCCGCGCGAACGGCGCTCGATCTGGCCAGTCTGGTGAATGGGGGGAACGGTGACGTTGACACGCGCATAGTTGAGGGTCGCCGAGCGTTCGCCGTCAAAAACCTTGTTCGGGTCGTCGGAGCGCTTGCGGGTCGTGGCGATGAAGATCGAGTGGTTGCCGGCGATCTCGGTCGCCGTCGTCGGCACGACGACGCTGCCCAGGATTTCCTGCGTCTGCTGGCCCGCGCAGCCTGCTATCAGCAGGGCAAAGGCAATGATCAGAATTGTCTTCAACCGCACGTCGACACTTTCACTGGCATTCCACTCCGGCCACGATTGGCCGTCCACCTCCGCGGAAATCTCCCGGACAGCCGAAGTGCGGCTAAAGTAAGTCGTGTCCAGCGGAAATTGGCCCAGCGTCGGGCGACGGCCATCGCACTGTTGCGCGAAAGCCAAAACGGCGGCAGGAAGATTGCAGGCGCGGGATATGGCTGTCCTGGCGTACCGCCGAGACCAAATGAGGGACTTCTGTTGAACAGCTTCTCTTCTCGCGTCGCCGCTGCCGCCGAGGCGATCCGCGAAATCTTTCCGGAAACGCCGCTGCAGGAGAACGATTACCTGTCCAAGAAGACAGGCGCGCGCATCCTTTTGAAGCGTGAGGATCTGACGCCGGTGCGCTCCTACAAGATCAGGGGCGCGTTCAACTTCTTCCGCAAGGCGCTCGCCGCCGGCAATAATGCCGAGCTGTTCGTCTGCGCCTCGGCAGGCAATCACGCCCAAGGCTTTGCCTTCGTCTGCCGCCATTTCGGCAAGAAGGGCGTCGTGTTCATGCCGGTGACGACGCCACAGCAGAAGATCGACAAGACGCGGCTGTTCGGCGGCGATTTCGTCGAGATCAGGCTGGTCGGCGACTTCTTCGACGATTGCTACCGCGCCGCCTTCGAATTCACCGAAACCGCCGGCGCGCATATGGTGCCGCCCTTCGACCACAAGGACATTATCGAGGGCCAGGCGACGGTTGCCTACGAGATCGCGGCCCAGATGCCGGGCGGGCGCGTGCCCGACATCGTCATGCTGCCGGTGGGCGGCGGCGGCCTTGCCGCCGGTGTGACCCACTATTTCGCCGACCAGAATCGCGACCCGCGTTTCGTGTTCTGCGAGCCGGCGGGCGCGCCGAGCCTGCGTGAAAGCCTTGCCGGCGGCAAGCGGATCAAGCTCGCCAAGGTCGATAATTTCGTCGACGGCGCCGCGGTGGCCGAGATCGGCCGCGAGCCGCTGCGCCATCTCAAGGACTTCACCGCCGATGCCGTGCAGCTGGTTCCGGAGAACCGGCTCTGCGCCACCATGATCGAGATGCTCAATGTCGAAGGCGTCGTGCTGGAGCCGGCCGGCGCGCTGGCGATCGACGCGCTCAAGGATTTTTCGCGAAAGGAGATCAGGGGCAAGACCATTGTCGCCGTCGTCTCCGGCGGCAATTTCGATTTCGAGCGGCTGCCGGACGTGAAGGAGCGGGCGCTGCGCTTCGAGGGGTTGAAGAAGTATTTCATCATCCGCTTCCCGCAACGGCCGGGCGCGCTGCGCGATTTCCTCGAAATGCTCGGTCCCGACGACGACATCGCCCGCTTCGAGTATTTGAAAAAGTCGGCGCGCAATTTCGGCTCGGTGCTGATCGGCATCGAGACCAAGGACCGGCGCAATTTCGACCTGCTGAAAGCCAATTTCGACGCCGAAGGCGTGCAATATCAGGATATCACCGACAACGAGACGCTGGCGGGGTTCATCATATGAAGGGCCCTGTTTTCGTCGCGCTATTTTCCGGCATCAATGTCGGCGGCAACCGCATCGTCAAAATGGCGGAGCTCAAAGCCTTCTTCGAAAGTCTCGGCTTCAGCGATGTCGCGACTTATGTGCAGAGCGGCAATGTCGTGTTCCGGGCGAAGAAGGGGGACGCGGCGGCGCTGACCAAGGAGATCGAGGCTGCCTTCGAGAAGACGTGGGGTTTTCATTCGCGCATCATGGTGCGCGATGCCGGCTGGTTCGAGCGGCTGGTGAAGGACAATCCCTATCCCGAGGTCGCCGGCGAGCCGACCAAGCTGCACGTTTATGCGCTGGAACGGGAGCCGACCGCCGAGGAGACGAAGCGGCTCGCCGACAAATGCTCCGGCCCCGAGCGCTTCGAGATCAAGGGCGACGTGCTTTACCTCCATGCGCCGGACGGGCTCGGCAAATCGGTGTTCGCCAACCTCATCCCGCGTACCTTGAAGGTGCCGGGCACGGCGCGCAACTGGCGCAGCGTGCTGGCCCTGCTCGACATGGCCGGCAAGGCCGGCGGCTGACTGTCCGAGGCACTTTTCCCGGAATTGCTCCGGCTCAGGCAGCCTTTTGCCAATCGAAGCTTAGTTCCTCGCGAAAGGCGAAGCGCTTGATATGGTCGGCGACCACGCTCTCCAGCCGCTCCAGCGACGCTTCATCGTCGGCGGCCACAGCGATGTGCAGCGCCTGATCGTCGGCATCCATCACGGTGCGGCCGATCGAGAGTTGGATGGCGCCGTGCTGCGGGTCGAACTCGACCGGGAATTTATGCGACCAGTGCTTGCAGAGCTGCTGCAGGTAGCGGCTGGCATGTTCGGTGGCGACATCGGCGCGGCTGGTCAGCATGAAATTCTCCTGGCGGATGAAGAGACGCCAGCCTGAATGAGGCTGGCGCCAATTGCGGATAGATAGGCAGCACCGGGCGAAACGCTAGCTGCCCCCGGTCAAATCGGGGTGGATTTACCAGACGCCCGTGTTCGGCATCGAGGCCCATGGTTCGGCCTTCGCCTTGGCCGGGCCTTTCTGCAGCAGCTCGATCGAGATGCCGTCCGGCGAGCGGACAAAAGCCATGTTGCCGTCGCGCGGCGGACGATTGATGGTCACGCCATTGTCCATCAGCTTCTGGCAGGTTGCGTAGATGTCGTCGACCTCATAGGCGAGGTGGCCGAAATTGCGGCCGCCCTTATAGTCCTCCGGGTCCCAATTGTAGGTCAATTCGATCAGCGGCGCCTTCTCATGGATGCCGCTTTGCTCGTCTTCCGGCGCGGCGAGGAAGATCAACGTGTAGCGGCCCTGCTCGTTCTCGTAGCGGCGCACCTCCTTGAGGCCGAGCTTGTTGCAGTAGAAATCGAGCGACTGGTCGATGTCGGCGACGCGGACCATTGTGTGCAGATAGCGCATGGCGGCTTCCTCAAAGTGTTGGGGTTGGAACGCACCATAGGAGCCGTCCTGGGAAAGGGCAATCGTCCGACAATAGCGGCGGCACGGTCGACTTCAGGCCCTGCGATTTCGGCTTCCGGAAGCGCCGGCAAAGGACATTTCAGCCTTTCCGGTGCTGAACGGTGAAAAAAGGCACGTCAGCCCTTGCACACCCCGGAAGCCGCAGTGTTAATCTCTTGGCAAGAATCAGTTGCAGTTCAGTTGGAAAAAAGGGGGCATTCTTATGGGGGAAAAAGCCTCTTTCACGAGGCGGGACGGAAGCCTTGACGACGCCTTGCAACGGGACAATGGCGGCGACTCCGCCGAGCTTGTCGAAATCGCCGGCGCTATCAAATGGTTCGACGTGGCCAAGGGCTACGGCTTCATTCTTCCGGACGACGGCGTCTCGGGTGATATTCTCCTCCATGTGACATGTCTTCGAAGGGACGGTTTCCAGACGGCGCTCGAGGGCGCGCGGGTCGTCTGCCTGGTAAAACAGGGCGAGCGCGGCTTGCAGGCTTTCCGCGTCCTTTCCATGGATGCTTCGACGGCCGTCCACCCGGCAGAGCAGGAACAGCGCACACACGTCACCGTCAACCCGGAGAGCGGCCTAGAGCGAGCCTTGGTCAAGTGGTTCAACCGCACCAAGGGTTTCGGCTTCCTGACGCGAGGCGAGGGGACGGAAGACATCTTCGTCCACATGGAGACGCTGCGGCGCTACGGCATAACCGAGCTCCGGCCCGGCCAAGTCGTGCTCGTTCGCTTCGGACGCGGCGACAAAGGCCTTATGGCCGCCGAAATCCACCCCGATATGGGTACCTTGTCGGTCTCGCATTGAGGGCTTCTCGACGCAACTCGAAAAGCCCCTTTGCCGCGGCGCGACCATCTTGTCCGAAAACCGGTTCCACTTGTCCGGATCATGGGTTAGGACGAGCGTCTGGACGAGGTACGCATGGTTCATCGCAATTGGCTGACTGCGGGCATATTCTGCGCCGCGATCGTTTTCGCCGCCTGTTTCATCGCTGCGAAGCCAAGTTCGGCGGATGCGATGCTGCTGCCGATCGACCGGACGCCGCTTGTGGTGTCGACCGGTTCGGGCGAGCATTCCTTCTCCATCGAGATCGCCGATACCTCCGCCGAACGCGAGGCGGGACTGATGTTTCGCCAGACCATGGCAGACGATCACGGCATGTTGTTCGTCTTTGAAAGAACGGACGAGGTGGACTTCTGGATGAAGAACACGCCGATGGCGCTCGACCTGATCTTCATCGGTGAGGATGGCAGGATCAAAGCCATCAAGCGCGGCGAGCCCGAATCCGAGGCGATCATCTCGCCGGGACAACCCGTGCGCTTCGTGCTTGAGCTCAAGGCCGGCACAGCCGCCAGGGACGGCATCAAGGAAGGCGATCTGTTGCGCCACCCGGCTATCGGTACTGGCGCCAACTGAAAAGCAAATCTGCCGATGCAGTTCTTTGCCCATGACGGTTTCGAACTTGCCTATCTCGATCGCCAGCCGGCCTCGGGGCAGGGCGACCCGGTGCTGATGATCCATGGCTTTGCCTCGAGCCACTACGTCAACTGGGTCTCGCCGGGCTGGTTCAAGACGCTGAATGACGCCGGCTACCGGGCGATCGCTTTCGACCATCGCGGCCATGGCTCGTCGTCGAAGAGCTATGACGAGGCCGATTACACACCGGCCAAGATGGCGTCCGATGCGGCCGCGCTGCTTGATAATCTCGGCATCGAGCGCGCGCATGTCATGGGTTATTCGATGGGCGCGCGCGTTTCGGCTTTCCTGGCGCTCTCCGATCCGCAGAAGGTGGCGACGCTGGTGTTCGGCGGCCTCGGCATCGGCATGATCGACGGCGTTGGCGACTGGGATCCGATCGCGGCGGCCCTGCTGGCGGAGGATCCCGCCGCCACCACCCATCCGCGCGGCCGCTCCTTTCGTGCTTTCGCAGATCAGACGCGCAGCGACCGTCGTGCGCTTGCGGCTTGCATCGCAAAGTCGCGCGAGTTGCTGAGCGAGGATGACATGGCCCGCATCGCCCAGCCGACACTGATCGCCGTCGGCACCAAAGATGACATCGGCGGCTCGCCGGACGAGCTTGCCGCCCTCATGCCTAACGCCAGGGCCTTTCACATCGAGGGACGCGACCACATGCTTGCCGTCGGCGACAAGAGCTTCAAGCAGCGCGTGCTCGAGTTCTACGCCGAAAACCCGCTCTGAGCGCGGCGCTGCTGGGCTGACAAATGGTCGATCTGCTCGTCGCGCTAGCCCTGCGCCCTCCTGTCGGCGAGGGACCTCGCCATGACGCACAGCAGCTCGAACATCATCGTCGCGCCGGCCAGCGCCGTCATGCCGCCGACGTCGAACGGAGGCGCGACCTCGACGACATCGGCGCCGACGAAATTCAATCCGTCCAACAATCGAACCAACTCCTGCGCCTCGCGTGTCGTGAAACCGCCGATCTCCGGCGTGCCGGTGCCGGGAGCCATGGACGGGTCGATGCAATCGATGTCGAACGTCACATAGGTCGGGCTGTTGCCGACTAGATCGCGCGCTTCCTGCATGACCGAAGCGACGCCGCGCCGGACGAATTCTTCCATATAGATGATACGCACGCCCTGAGCGGTCGCCCAATCGTGTTCGCCCGGTTCATAGATCGAGCCTCTGATCCCGATCTGGACAATCCGCTTCGGGTCGAGCAGCCCCTCCTCGATCGCGCGGCGGAAAGGCGTTCCGTGCGTGTAGGGATTGTCGCCGAAATAGCGGTCATTGGTGTCGGAATGCGCATCGAAGTGAACCATGCCGACAGGCGCCTTGCGGGCCACGGCGCGCAGCACCGGCAGCGTCGTCGGGTGGTCGCCGCCCGCGGCGAGCGGCAGGGCACCGTCCGCTACGATCGCCGCAATGCCGTCCTCGATGCGCTTCAACCCATCGAGCAGGTTGATCGGGTTGACCGAGACGTCGCCGACATCGGCAATATTGGCGATGGAGAACGGTTCGGTTCCCGAGACATGGTGGACCCGGCGCATCAGGCTCGACTGGTTCCTGATTTCGCGCGGACCGTGGCGGGCGCCGGCCCGGTTGGTCGTGCCGCCGTCCCATGGAATTCCGACAAGGGCGATGTCGAGCCCCTTCGCGCCCGGCACGGCTGGCAGCCGCATGAAAGTGGAAAGCCCGGCAAAGCGCGGCACCTGCGCTGCGTCGACGGGTTGGTGGAAGCTGTTTTCCATGGTGGCGGCCATCCCAGAGCGGTTCACGTTCGATAGCGATCGCAGGGCCTTGAATTTGGGCATAGAGGCAAAGCCCTGCGTGAGTATGGGCCTATCAGGGCTGGTCTTGCAGGGCCTGCAATGAATGGCTGAGATTTTCCCTGGCCTGCGCCTCGAACCGATCCCGGAACTCGGTCGTATGGAAAATGTGCGGACGGGCGAGGAAACTCTTCAGGACGGCCGAGCGGCCGGCGTGCCACATCGGCTCCTCCACCCAGCCATATTCCAGCCGGACCGCCTTCTCATAAGCATCGAACACCGCCGGTCCGGCGCCGAGGATCGCCAGATCCATGTCGAGCAAAAGGGCCGCATCGTTGAGCGCGCCCTCGTCGCGCAAAGGCGGCAATTGATGGGTGGCGGTGGCGTTGATCATCGCCGCTATGCGGGCGAGGCGATGAGGATCGACGCGCCCGGCAAGCTTTTTCTCGGCCAGGTCTGCGCTTTTTGCCTCATTGTCCTTGGCGCGGCTGTCATAGATCGCGTCATGAAACCAGATCGCCGCTTCGATGGCGCCCGGGTCGTCGAGCAGGTCTCGGTATTCTTCAGCCAGCGCCAGCATGGCCTCGATATGGGCGAGGTTGTGATAGTGCCGGTCCCCGGCCTGATAGAGGGCGCAAAGCTCGGCTTTCAGCGCAACATCGATCAGCGTCTCTTTTTCCATGACGAATTTTTCCGGGCGGCTAACGCTGGCAGGACAACGCAAGTCGCCGCCGGCTTCAAGAGCATATGTATCCGATTGACCAAAATGCGCGACGGAGGGAAGCTGCCGAGATCGAACCCAAGGAGCGTGACATGACCGGCGGGACGAAACCTGGCACGATCGACATGAAATTGGAGGCGGTCGTCATCCCGGTTGCCGATGTCGATCGAGCCAAGGGCTTCTATGCCGGCTTGGGCTGGAGGCTCGATGCTGACTTCGTGGTCGGCGACGCGTTCCGAGTCGTGCAGTTCACGCCGCCGGGTTCGCCATGTTCGATCCATTTCGGCACGGGCCTCACATCGGCCGCGCCTGGTTCGGCGAAAGTGCTTTATCTGATCGTGTCCGATATTGAAGCGGCCCGGGCTGAACTCGTGGCGCGTGGCGTCGAGGCAAGCGACATCTTCCACCGCAACGGCCCCGGCCAGCCGCCGATCAAAGGCCGGCATCCGGAGGGGCGCAGCTATTCCTCGTTCGTCACATTCAGCGATCCGGACGGCAATGGCTGGCTGCTGCAGGAGATCACCCAGCGCTTGCCCGGGCGCGTCGATGCGGGTGACACGACGTTCACTTCATCCCCGGAACTTGCGGCCGCGCTGCGGCGGGCCGCGGCGGCACACGGCGAACATGAGAAACGCGCTGGCGGACAGTACGACAAGAACTGGCCCGACTGGTACGCCGCTTACATGGTGGCGGAACAGGCCGGAACGGCATTGCCGCAGTGAGGTCTGACGCCGGACTGTGACCGTTTCCTACGTTTGGGGAGACGACAATCGAGGCGATTTCGAATGCGCTCCCGATCAAGGGTTCGTTTTCCATCGCCGCTTGAATTTGCGTGAACCAGGTCCATTTGACAAAGCACTAAGGAAAATTGAGTTCAACCGTGCTATGATGTGGCCTATATGTGCCGCCGGAGAATGAGGAAGGCCGGAGAGCGTCGATGAACAGCATTACGATTGCCCGCCCCAGCAGGGTGCAGCCGGTCGATCCGATCTGGCGGTCGATCCGCGACGAAGCGATGGAGGCGGTGAACCGCGATCCGTTGCTGGCGGCCTTCCTCTATTCGACGATCCTCAACCAGGAGAGCCTGGAAGAAGCGGTGATCCACCGGCTTGCCGAGCGCCTCGACCACCAGGATATCGGCTCTGATCTCATCCGCCAGACCTTCAAAGCCATGCTGGACGACGATCCTGACTGGAGCACGACGGTGCGCGTCGACATCCAGGCCTATTACGATCGCGACCCGGCCTGCGACCGTTTCATCATGCCGGTGCTCTATTTCAAAGGTTTTCACGCCATCCAGACGCATCGTCTGGCGCACTGGCTGTGGAACCATGGCCGCCGGGACTTCGCGCTCTACCTGCAGAGCAGGTCGTCGTCGGTGTTCCAGACCGATATCAACCCGGCCGCTCGCATCGGCAAGGGTATCTTTATCGATCACGCCACCGGGCTGGTCGTCGGCGAGACGGCGGTCATCGAGGATGACGTGTCGATCCTGCACGGCGTGACGCTGGGCGGCACCGGCAAGGCCAATGGCGACCGTCATCCGAAGATCCGCCGCGGCGTGCTGATCGGCGCCGGCGCCAAGATTCTCGGCAATATCGAGGTCGGTCATTGCTCGAAGATTGCCGCCGGTTCGGTGGTGCTGTCGCCCGTGCCGCACAACAAGACGGTCGCCGGCGTGCCGGCGCGGGTCGTGGGGGAAACCGGCTGCGACCAGCCCTCGCGACAGATGGACCAGCTCCTGCCGTCGCAGAGCATGGACCACGTGGTCAGCTTCGACATCTGAGACTGTCAGCCCGCTTGGTGACCGGAATCCGGCCACGGTTTTCAAGTGCCGGTTGTCACGTGTTATCCTGTCGGCTTGCCTTTACATCGCCATCGTCGGCGTGTCAGAAGCGCGTTCCCATGAATTAAGCCGACATTTCGGAGAAGTCTTTTGAAGCCTGACGAAATCAGAAAGCTGGACGCCTATTTCAAGCGCGTCTTCCAGAATCCCAAGCTGCAGGTGAAGGCGCGTCCGCGCAAGGAAGACTCGGCCGAAGTCTATGTCGGCGACGAATTCCTCGGCATCGTCTTCAAGGACGAGGACGACGGCGACTACAATTTCTCGATGGCGATCCTCGACATCGACCTCGCCTGAGCCGGCGACAGCTCCGGCCGGCGCGCGCGACACTGCCGCCCGGCCTGCTGCAATCCTCAGGCGGAGTACCGCCTAATCCTGGCAGTGCCGCAGAATGTGTACGCGCCGCCAGCTGGTCGAACTTTCCCGCACCACCACCCTACGCGCTACCGTCCCGTAAGACGGCGGGATTTCCCGGATGCGGACTTGTTGCGGCCGCACCAGCACTTCGTGGGCAACCGCTTCATATTCCGCCGGCTGAACGACGCGCCGGACGCGCTCCGGCTGGACCACGACCGTCTCGGCGACGCGCGCATAGCGGGCCTTTCGCCATACCTTGCACAGCACCTTGCGGCCATGGATGACGCGCCATTCCCAGGCATAGCCGCCATCGTCGACCTTGACAGTGTGGTAGACCGTGCGTGTGACCGCCGGCGCGGTCTCGTAGGTGACGCGCGGCGGCGCGATCTGCTCCACGCCTTGATAGGTGCCGTAAATCGGCGCGTCGTAGTCGACCACCTGTCCGCCAGGGTTCAGCATCACGTCCTCGTAGAGGGTATCGTAAAGTGCCGGCCTGTGGATCGGCTCGTAGCATTCGAGCGCGCGGCCGCCTGCGGCGGTTTCACAGACGCTGGCAAGCATCGCGACTGCCGCCAGCGATGCGGAGCTTTTGCGGATCATGACATTCCCCCGTTGAAAAAGGATGTCTTCACAATGCAGGACTGTAACGGAAGCTCCGCGGGCGGACAGCGATTTCAAGGCTTTTCGTTAAGCGTCGTGGTTAAGGAATGGCTACCTTGCGAGCGCATTACGGGGCCGGCCGGGACTGGCCCGTCTCATCAGGCCAGAGCGCGCCCGTGCTCCGCGGGCCTACCGCGCTTGATTCGGCTTAACCAGATGGCTAGGAGAGGCGGCCTTGCGCTAGGGTGAGCCCGCATCCTATTTAGGTCGTAACCAATCCAGAACGATTCCGCGCGATTGCTGATATATCAAGGTGCCGGAATCCATCTCCTACAAGGGTAGTCCATGAAGAACCCCGTTGAAACCTACATGAACCTCGTTCCGATGGTGGTCGAGCAGACCAACCGCGGCGAGCGTGCCTATGACATTTTCTCGCGCCTCTTGAAGGAACGCATCATCTTCATCACCGGTCCGGTCGAGGACGGGATGGCGACGCTGGTTTGTGCACAGCTTTTGTTCCTCGAGGCGGAGAACCCCAAGAAGGAAATCAACCTCTATATCAATTCGCCGGGCGGCGTCGTCACCTCGGGCATGGCGATCTACGACACGATGCAGTTCATCAAGCCGGCGGTGTCGACGCTCTGCATCGGCCAGGCCGCCTCGATGGGTTCGCTGCTTCTGACCGCCGGCCACAAGGACATGCGTTTTGCCACGCCGAACGCCCGGATCATGGTCCATCAGCCGTCCGGCGGCTTCCAGGGCCAAGCCTCGGACATCGAACGTCATGCGCAGGACATCATCAAGCTGAAGCGCCGCTTGAACGAGGTCTATGTCAAGCATACCGGCAAGAGCTATGACGAGATCGAGAAGACGCTCGACCGCGACCATTTCATGACCGCGGACGAGGCCAGGGACTTCGGCCTGATCGACAAGGTCATTTCCAGCCGCGAGGCGGTCGAGACAGCCACCGCTTCAGCCTGACCTCGACGGCAAATGGCAGCATAACGCGGTTTTGGCGGGTCTTGCGGCATTTCGGCCACATTTGGCTGTTCCCTCAGGCGTTGGGATTGCCTACGTTAAGGCTATGTTGATTTTCGACGGCTTAGCTTTGCGTGGGGTTGCTGCGAATCATTGCCGCGTTTTCTGATTTGTGTTTCGTACGGAATGCGCTGTGTGAGCCGGGACACTGGCGGTGGCGGATTCCCGCGATAGATTGGTGAAGACGTCACTCAAAGCCAGACGGTCGGCGGGCGTCGGTGAAAGGACAGAAAAATGAGCAAGGTCAGCAACGGCGGCGGTGATTCAAAGAACACCCTCTACTGCTCGTTTTGCGGCAAGAGCCAGCACGAGGTCCGCAAGCTGATCGCGGGGCCGACGGTCTTTATCTGCGACGAATGCGTCGAGCTGTGCATGGACATCATCCGCGAGGAGAACAAGACCTCGATGGTGAAGTCGCGCGAAGGCGTGCCGACACCGCAGGAAATCCTCAAGGTCCTCGACGACTACGTCATCGGCCAACCCTATGCCAAGCGCGTGCTGTCGGTGGCGGTTCACAACCACTACAAGCGCCTGGCGCATGCCGGCAAGAACAACGACGTCGAGCTGGCCAAGTCCAATATCCTTCTGATCGGCCCGACCGGCTGCGGCAAGACGCTTCTCGCGCAGACGCTCGCCCGCATCATCGACGTGCCGTTCACCATGGCCGACGCAACGACGCTGACCGAGGCCGGCTATGTCGGCGAGGACGTCGAGAACATCATCCTGAAGCTGTTGCAGTCGGCCGACTACAATGTCGAGCGGGCGCAGCGCGGCATCGTCTATATCGACGAAATCGACAAGATCTCGCGCAAGTCGGATAATCCCTCGATCACCCGCGACGTGTCGGGCGAGGGCGTGCAGCAGGCGCTCCTGAAGATCATGGAGGGCACGGTCGCCTCCGTGCCGCCGCAGGGCGGCCGCAAGCATCCGCAGCAGGAATTCCTGCAGGTCGACACCGCCAACATCCTGTTCATCTGCGGCGGCGCCTTCGCGGGGCTGGACAAGATCATCTCGGATCGCGGCCGCAAGACCTCGATCGGCTTCGGCGCCACCGTGGCATCGCCCGAGGATCGGCGCACCGGCGACCTGTTCCGCCAGGTCGAGCCGGAGGATCTCCTGAAATTCGGCCTGATCCCGGAATTCGTAGGTCGTCTGCCGGTCCTGGCGACGCTGGAAGACCTCGACGAGCCGGCGCTGATCCAGATCCTGACCGAACCGAAGAACGCGCTGGTCAAGCAATATCAGCGGCTGTTCGAGATGGAGAATGTCGACTTGACGTTCCACGAGAACGCGCTGTCGGCGATCGCCAAGCGCGCCATCGAGCGCAAGACCGGCGCGCGCGGCCTGCGCTCCATCATGGAAGCGATCCTGCTCGACACCATGTTCGAGCTTCCGGCGCTGGAAGGCGTGCGCGAGGTGGTGATTTCGGAAGAGGTGGTGTCCGGCAACGCCCGGCCGCTCTACATCTACTCCGAGCAGAAGGAAAAGAAGGGCAATGTCAGCGCCTGAAATGGCACTGCGCCCGACAATTTTCATGGAACGGCGCCCGCGTGGCGCCGTTTTGCTGTCAAGGGCGGGGAGGCGAGCAGTGGAAGGGCTCGAACGACCGTGTTAACCCTTGATCTTTGCCTCGGTTACATCCACCTAACAGCAGAAGGCCGAGGCGCCGAATTCTGTGCTGTAAAATTCCCGTCACAAACGGTGGTAGGCGGAACGACGCTCGGTCGTTAATATGAGATTCGCGGTTGGCTAAAATAAGCGGCCGCGACATGAAAGGTTGGACAATGGCCAAGATATCCAAGGCTTCCGGCGACGGCGTTTTCGCAGTCCTCCCACTGCGCGATATCGTCGTGTTCCCGCATATGATCGTTCCGCTCTTCGTGGGCCGTGAAAAGTCGATCAAGGCGCTGGAAGAGGTGATGGGTCAGGAAAAACAGATCCTGCTTGCCACCCAGATGAATGCAGCCGACGACGATCCTGAGCCCGGTGCGATTTTCGACATCGGCACGCTCGCCAATGTGCTGCAGCTTTTGAAGCTTCCCGACGGCACCGTGAAGGTGCTGGTCGAGGGCGCCTCGCGCGCCAAGATCGTCTCGTTCACCGACCGTGCCGATTTCCATGAGGCCCGCGCCACGGCGCTCGCCGAGCCGGAAGAGGAAGAGGTTGAAATCGAGGCGCTTGCCCGCTCGGTCGTCACCGACTTCGAGAATTACGTGAAGCTGAACAAAAAGATCTCGCCCGAAGTGGTGGGTGCCGCCAGCCAGATCGACGACTATTCCAAGCTCGCCGATACGGTTGCATCGCATCTCGCCATCAAGATCCCCGAGAAGCAGGAGATGCTTGCAACGCTTTCCGTCAAGGAGCGTCTGGAGAAGGCGATGGGCTTCATGGAAGCCGAAATCTCCGTGCTCCAGGTGGAAAAGCGCATCCGTTCGCGCGTCAAGCGCCAGATGGAGAAGACGCAGCGCGAGTACTACCTCAACGAGCAGATGAAGGCGATCCAGAAGGAGCTCGGCGAGGGCGAGGACGGCCGCGACGAGGCCGCCGAGATCGAGGCGCGCATCAAGAAGACCAAGCTCTCCAAGGAGGCCCGCGAAAAGGCGGAGGCCGAGTTGAAGAAGCTGCGCTCGATGTCGCCGATGTCGGCTGAATCGACGGTCGTGCGCAACTATCTCGATTGGCTCTTGTCGATCCCGTGGGGCAAGAACTCCAAGGTCAAGCAGGACCTCGCCTTTGCGCAGGACGTGCTCGATGCCGATCACTTCGGCCTCGACAAGGTCAAGGAACGCATCGTCGAGTATCTCGCCGTGCAGAGCCGCCAGAAGAAGCTGAAGGGGCCGATCCTGTGCCTCGTCGGCCCGCCCGGCGTCGGCAAGACCTCGCTCGGCAAGTCGATCGCCAAGGCCACCGGCCGCGAGTTCATCCGCATGGCGCTCGGCGGCGTGCGCGACGAGGCCGAGATCCGTGGCCATAGGCGGACCTATATCGGCTCGATGCCCGGCAAGGTCATCCAGTCGATGAAGAAGGCCAAGAAGTCCAACCCGCTCTTCCTGCTCGACGAGATCGACAAGATGGGCCAGGACTTCCGCGGCGATCCGTCGTCGGCCCTGTTGGAAGTGCTCGATCCGGAGCAGAACTCGACGTTCATGGATCATTACCTCGAGGTCGAATACGACCTGTCGAGCGTGATGTTCGTGACGACCGCGAACACGCTGAACATCCCTGCGCCTCTGATGGACCGCATGGAGATCATCCGTATCGCCGGTTACACCGAGGACGAGAAGATCGAGATCGCCAAGCGTCACCTGATGCCCAAGGTGATCCGCGACCATGCCCTGCAGCCGAACGAATTCTCGGTCGGCGAGGACGCGATCCGCGGCATCATCCAGACCTACACGCGGGAAGCCGGCGTGCGCAGCCTGGAGCGCGAGCTGATGAAGCTCGGCCGTAAGGCGGTGACCGAGATCCTGCGGACCAAGAAGAAGACGGTGAAGATCACGGCGGACAACCTCGCCGATTATCTCGGCGTGCCGCGCTTCCGCTTCGGCCAGATCGAGGCCGACGATCAGGTCGGCGTGGTCACGGGTCTTGCCTGGACGGAAGTCGGCGGCGAGCTGCTGACGGTCGAAGGCGTCATGATGCCCGGCAAGGGCCGCATGACGGTGACCGGCAATCTGCGCGACGTGATGAAGGAATCGATCTCGGCGGCGGCGTCCTACGTCCGCTCGCGCGCCATTGATTTCGGCATCGAGCCGCCGCTGTTCGACAAGCGCGACATCCACGTGCATTTGCCGGAGGGTGCCACGCCGAAGGACGGCCCGTCTGCCGGTGCGGCCATGGCCACGGCCATCGTGTCGGTGCTGACGGGTATTCCGGTCCGCGCCGATGTGGCGATGACCGGCGAAATCACGCTGCGCGGCCGTATTCTGCCGATTGGCGGCCTGAAGGAGAAGCTGCTCGCGGCGCTGCGCGGCGGCATCAAGAAGGTGCTGATCCCGGAAGAGAACGTCAAGGATCTGGCGGAGATTCCGGACAATGTGAAGAACGGCATGGAGATCGTCCCGGTCTCGCGGGTCGGCGAGGTGCTCGCGCACGCGCTGACCAGGATGCCGGAGCCGATCGAGTGGGTCGAACCGGTCAATGCGCCGGCTCCGGTCGACAGCGGCGACGATGCTGGAAAGTCGCTTGCTCATTAGCATTTGCTAATATTGCAGCGCACAAAGAGAGAGCCGGGCTTTCAAGCCCGGCTCTTTTCGTGTGAAAAGCCACGAAAAAGTGGAAAAAAGCCCGGAATTCCGCGGTTTTCGGCTTGGGTTCCGGAGCGCTTCTTTCTAAAGTCCGTCTCCTGCCGGATGAGTCGTAGTTCCGGTTTTCTCATGGAAGGGAATTTTTATGAACAAGAACGAACTGGTGTCCGCCGTCGCCGACTCCGCAAGCATTTCGAAGGCTGATGCGCAGTCCGCTGTCGATGCGGTGTTCTCCGTGATCACTGGCGAACTGAAGAAGGGCGGCGATGTCCGGCTTGTCGGCTTCGGAAATTTCACCGTGTCAAAACGCGCTGCTTCGACCGGCCGCAACCCGCAGACCGGCGCGGAAGTGAAGATTCCGGCGCGCACCGTGCCGAAGTTCTCGGCCGGCAAGGGCCTCAAGGACGCGGTCAACTAAGACCTTTTTCTTTTAAGAACAGAAAAGCCGGGCAAGCCCGGCTTTTCTTTTTTATGGCTGTTCGCAGGCCGTTTCAGGCCGTTGGCGCGTCGGCGCGCATCAGGCCTTCCTGTTTCAAATCCGCCCACAGCGCCGCAGGTATTTTGGTGTCGAGCAGGGCGCGGTTGCTTTCAACTTCGGCCGGCCGCTGGCCGCCAGGGATCACCGACACTACCGAAGGATGCTGCAGCGGGAACTGCAGCGCCGCCTCGATCAGGCGCACGTTGTGGCGCTTGCAGACGGCTTCGATGCGCGCCACGCGATCCAGGATCTCCTTCGGCGCCTCGCTGTAATTGTAGAAGGCTCCGGGCTTCGGGCCGGTCGCCAGCACGCCGGAATTGTAGGGGCCGCCCAGCACGATGCCGATGCCGCGCTTCTGGCAAAGCGGCAGGAAGGTGGCAAGCGCCTCCTGCTCGAGCAGCGTGTAGCGGCCGGCGAGCAGAAACAGGTCGAAATCGCCGCGTTCGGCGAGGGTCTGTGCCACCTGCCACTCGTTGATGCCGCCGCCAAAGGCCTTGATCACGCCCTGGTCGCGCAGCGAAAGCAGCCCGTAATAGCCAGACGACATGAACTCCTCGATGCGGGCATCGGAGGCTTCCTTGCTGCCGTGGGTAAAGATGTCGACGTCGTGGACGAAGAGGATGTCGACACGGTCGACCCCGAGGCGTTCCAGCGAGGCCTCGAAGGAGCGCATGACGCCATCATAGGAGTAGTCGTAGACTTCCCGGCGCGACGGCGTCTCGAAGAACTTGCCAATGCCGGTGCGCTGGTCCGGCGGGGCGACGCGCATGATGCGCCCGACCTTGCTCGACAGCACATAGTCGTCGCGCTTCCTGCCGCGCAGAAACGGGTTGAGGCGGGTTTCCGACAGGCCGAGGCCATAGAGCGGCGCCGTATCATAGTAGCGGCAGCCGGTCGCCCATGCCGCTTCCAAGGTGGCATTGGCGTCCTCGTCGGAGATGGCGCGATAGAGATTGCCGAGCGGCGCGGTGCCGAAGCCGAGCTCGGTGAAGGTGATGCCGCCATTGCCGATGCGGTCGAAGTGCCGTGTCTTCATGTCTGACGATGTCCCGGAGTGATTTGTCTGACATGACACTATCACGCTCGTGGCCCAGCAAAAGTGCCGAGGCTCGTTGGACAGCGATTTTCGCAATGGTAGCATGAACAAAAACAAGCCTTTCGTGGTCGCGAGCCGCAATTCCATAGAGGCAAGCGACGCCCGGCAGGCAAGGTGAGCCGTCATGATCAAAGCCGGATCAGAGGTGTTCGCGACCGCGCTGGACGAGCTTGGCGCGGTGCTGGCGCGCACGGATGAAGCTCGCATCGACGCCGCCTGCAAAATGCTTGCCGGCGCCGGCAGGATCGCCGTCTATGGTTGCGGCCGCGAGGCGCTGCAGGTCAAGGGCTTCGCCATGCGGCTCTACCATCTCGGCCTGCCGGTCTCGGTTGTCGGCGACATGACCACGCCGCCGTTGGGGCAAGGGGATGTGTTCCTGGCGAGCTCAGGTCCCGGCGAGACCACCACGGTGCTGACCTTGATGCGGGTTGCCCGCGAGGCCGGCGCGAAGGTGCTGCTCTTGACCGCAGAACCGGCAAGCAGCGCCGCCAAGCTCGCCGACTTCACGCTCGTCATCCCGGCGCAGACGATGGCCAGCGACCAGGGCGAGGCAAGAAGCTCGGTGCTGCCGATGGGCTCGCTGTTCGAAGGCGCGCTGTTTCTTCTGTTCGAAATCATGGTGCTGAAGCTCCAGGCGCTGACCAATGCGACGCCGGAAGCGATGCGCGCCAGGCACACCAACATGGAGTAAGGAGATGCGCTACGAACTGATGCTGCCGCACCAGATCCGCAAGGCGATCGAGGAGAACTGGCCGGTGGTGCTGCCGCTCGGCGTGCTCGAATATCACGGCGAGCACATGGCGGTCGGCATGGACACGCTGGCGGTGATCAAGACGGTCGAACTGATCGAGAAGGAAAGGGACATCGTCATCCTGCCGCCCTTCTATTACGGCGCGGCAAGCTATGCGGTGGCGGCGCCGGAAGGCAGCGGCTCGGTGCAGGTCGGCGGCCCGGCGCTTTCGCCTTTCGCGGAGGAGTTGTTCTATGGGCTGCTGCGCGTCGGCTTCCGCAACATTCACGCCATCATTCATCATCAGACCGAGAATTTCGCGGCCGGCATGCCGACCGATCTCGCCTTCAAGACCGCCGGCCGGCAGGCAATCTTCCGCTTCCTCGAAAAGGAGCGCGGCGAGGGCTGGTGGGGCTCGAACGCGATGGCCGATTACTATGCCGGCCATGCGCAGGGCGAGAATGTCTTCAACTGGGTCCAGGTGCATCCGCTGATGCCGGCCGCGATGAACGGCAAATATCCGTTCGACCATGCCGGCATCGGCGAAACCTCGCTGATGCTGGCGCTATGCCCGGAGGCGGTGGACGAGAAGCATTTGGCCGACAACACCGGCTGGTACACGAAAAGTGCCGTGGAAGCCTCGGCGGGCCTCGGCAAGATCGGCGTCGCGATGATCCTCGACCATTTGCGGTCGATTCTGGTGCGATAGGCGTGATTCTTCCTTGTGGGAGAAGGGGTCGCCGAGACGGATGAGGGGTGTTCCAGGGAACGCAGACGCCTCACTCCGCTGGAGCACCCCTCATCCGTCTCGGCGCCAACGCGCCGATCCACCTTCTCCCACAAGGGGAGAAGGAAAGGCGCCCCGCTTACTTCACCGAGCCGGCCGTCATGCCCATGATCAGATAGCGCTCGAGCGCGATGCCGATGATGGCCAGCGGCGTGATTGCGGCGGTGGCCAAGGCCGCCATCGACCACCAGTTGATGCCTTGCGAGCCGGTCTGGCTCGCCACCATAACTGGGATGGTCTTGGCATCGGTCGATGTCAGAAGGGCGGCGAAGAAATACTCGTTCCAGCACAGCACCATCGCCAGGATGAAGGCGGCGACCATGCCGGGCAGCGCGATCGGCATGACGATGCGGAAAAAGGCGCCCCAGATCGACAGCCCGTCGACAAGGGCTGCCTCCTCCAATTCAACGGGTATCGAGTTGAACTGGTCGCGCATGATCCAGATGACGATCGGCAGCACCATCAGCGTGTAGAGGAGCACGAGCCCGATGCGCGTATCAAGGAGGGCCACTTCGCGGTAGAGCACCAGGAAGGGGAGCGCCAGAACGACCGGCGGCAGGATCAACTGCGACAGGAAGAAGAAGGAGATGTCCTCGTTCTTGAACCAGGCGAACTTGTAGCGGTAGCGGACAAGGCCATAGGCGGCGAGGCTGCCGATGATGATGGCGAGGCTCGATGCGCCGACCGAGGTGATGACCGAGTTCATGAAGCGTTTGAGGAATTCGTCGCGCACGGTCGAGGTCTGGGAGATCGAGTCCGGCGACAGGCCGAGCGAGCGCCAGCCCTTCCAGTCAGGCGTGAAGTCGACGAAGGGAATGAGATGACCTTGCGTGACGTCGACCGCCGATTTGAACGAAGTGGTGATCGTCCAATAGATCGGGAACAGGCAGACGAATGCCCAAAAGGCAAGCGCGCCATAGATGAAGACGCGGCTGGCGATGAAGGCCGCCGGCGAGCGGATTTCGGAAACGGTGTAGTCGGTGGTCTGGACGCTCATGATGCCGCTCAGTTGACGTTGCGCACGAAGCGACTGGCGAATTTCAGCAGCCAGGTCACGAACACGACGATGATGACCAGATAGGCCATGGCCAGCATGGTGCCGTAGCCGACATTCGAGCGGTCGCGGTACTCGCGATAGATGAAACTCGACACGGAATCGGTGGCGCCGCCAGGGCCGCCGGAGGTCAGGGTGATGATGATGTCGGCAAGCTTTAGCTTGAAGATGATGCGCAGGATCACGGCTGTCACCGATACCGGCAGCATCAGCGGAAAGGTCACCTGCCAGAATGTCTGCCATGCGGTCGCGCCATCGACGCGGGCGGCTTCCAGCACCTCGCGCGACATGGCCTGCAGGCCGGCCAGCAGCATGATCATCATGAACGGGATGAAGGTCCAGGCGTCGAGCATCATGATCGAGATGCGGGCAGTGATCGGATCGGAGAAGAAGGCGGGATTGTCCCAGCCGAGATGACGCGCCAGCGTCGCCGCCGGTCCGAACCGGTACTCCATCAGCGACTTGCCGACCATCCAGGACACCGCGACCGGCGACAGCATCAGCGGCAGCAGGAAGACGACGCGGAAGAATTTGCGGGCGCGGATCTGCGCATTGAGCAGGAGCGCTAGGCCGAAGGCGATGACATATTCGACCAGCACCGCAAGCACATAGAGCACCATGTTCAACAGTGCGTTGCGGTAATAGGGGTCGGCCAGCATCTGCCAGAAATTGTCGAGGCCGTTGAACCTGCGTCCGCTGAAAGAGCTGAGATTCCAGTCGGTCAGCGCGATGTAGAAGCCGAACAGCGTCGGGAAGATCACCATGGCGATGGTGAAGAGCAGGGCCGGCAAAAGGAACAGCGCGCGCTGCCCGTCCTCGCCGCGCGTCAGCACCTGCCAGGCGCCAAGCGCTGCGCCCCACAAGATGTAGGCGTAGACCACAGGACGCCATGTGTCGAAACCGACCGTGGACATCTCGGCCTTGTAGAGGATCTGCACGACGATGATCGCCAGCAGGCCAAGGGTTGCAATGGCCAGCAGGCCCCAGCCGAGGCGCTTGCGGCCTGCCGGGATCAGGTCGGCCGGATGTGCCGGCCACGCATTCACGGTCGAAGTCTGTTCAGCCACGCCTCTCGCCTTCTAGAGCGCTTCACCGTTTCACGGAAACGGCGAACCGCTCTATCTCTTTGTTTTACGCAATTCCGGACGGAAAACCGCTCACACTTTTCCTGGAATTGCTCAAACGCATCAAACCGGCCGAGCCGGTAAAAATGCGGCCCGGTGACGATGTGCCACCGGGCCGCGACGTCTCATAAGCCAGCCTACATGCCGAGCGAGGCTTTGTAGAGCTTGATCTGGTTCTCGCGGCCGATCTGGTCGGTCAGCTTTTCCCAGGCCGCGGCGATGGCGTCGGCGCCTTCCTGCGCCTTCATCTTGCCGGCAAAGGTGTTGGCCAGGATGTCCTCGGCGGCGGAATAGTACTGGAAGATGCCGGGGATGCGCGGCTCGATCGCCGCGTTCGGGTGGTTGTAGGAATCGCCTTCCGACTTCAGATAGGAGGTGATGAAGGCCTCGTCATAGCCGGCGGCCACCCATTCGGGAACGTTGAAATGGGAGTTGCGGTAGGGCTGGAAGCCCGACGGATACATCGCCGTCCAGATCGACAGGTCCTTGCCGCCGAGATGAGCGGCGGCCGACCACGCGGCCTTCTTCTTCTTCTCGTCGGAATCGACGCGGGCCATGACATAGACGCCCCAGCCGAGATAGGCGCAGTTCGGCGCATAGTTCGGCCCGCTGGCGAGCTTTTCCCACTTGCCGGTCTTGGAATTGTAGACGTCGTCGGAGCCGGGCAGGATCGAGAAGCCGGTGACATCGCCGATGACCGACGAGTCATTGGTCTTCACATTCGAGCCGACGTCGCCCCACCAGGGGATCATCGAGCCGGTGCCGGCCAGGAACTGCTGGAAGGCAGTGGTGTTCGGATCGGCATTGATCTGGTCGGCGGGTTCGGACGGCAGGGCGTCGATGACGTCCTGGATGGCGCGCACCCAGGCCGGGTTGTTGATGCGCGGCTTCATCGTGTCGGCGTCGAACAGCCAGGCCTTGTCATCGGGATGCTTGGCGTAAGCGGTGGCGCGGCTGCCGAGGAAATAGAAGCCGAAGCCGCCCCAGGGCTTGGGCGCGTCCAGATAGCCATAGATGTCCTGGCCCTTGAACTGCTTGCCCTTGAGGAACTTGGTGACGGCCTGCACTTCCTGCCAGGTCTTCGGCACGCCCCATTCGGTCGTGGCGCCGCTTTCCTTCCAGGCTTTGGCGAGATCGGCATCCGCGAACACGTCGGTGCGGTAGTTGAAATTGTGCGCGTCGCCATCGATCGTCACGCGATACTGCTTGCCGTCCCAGGTGCCGACCGGCGGCTTCAGGTAGTTGACGAGGTCGTCGAAATCGATCTGCTTCTTGACCCAATCGGGCATCTCGGAGGTAAGGCCCTTGCCGCAGACATCGCCTTCGAAAGGCGCGCCCATCTCGATGATGTCGAAATCGACGGTCTTGGTTGCGATAGACTGCTGCAGACGGGCGTTGTAGTCGGCCTGAGCAAGGTCGATCCAGCTGATCTTGGCGCCCGTATAGGCCTCCCACGGCTTCAGGAAGCCGCGGAACAGCACGTTGTGGAGGTTCTGGTTGTTGAGGCCCATAAAGGTGAGCTCGACACCGGCAAACTCGCCTTCCTTGACATTGGCCTTGGTCGCTTCGAGGCAGAGCTCGCCGACCTTCTGGAAGTCGGCATCCGTCGGCTGGCCTTTGCCGACGCCCGGGATCTGCAGGATTTTCGCGCGCAGACTGTCGTCGGCGGCCGCAGGCTTCGTCAGTGCTCCGAGCCCGGCGCCGGAGGCGGCGGCGATTGCGGCCATGCTGGCCGCACCCTTCAGCACATCGCGGCGGCTTGCGCCGGCGCGCATCAGTTTTTCGTACAGATCGACTCTCATCTACAGGTTCCTCCCAGAACAACAATGCTTGAATTGAAGTGCCAATCTCTCAGACGTCGAAACGCCTCTCGGTTCTCCTCGATCATACCGGACGTGGGGCCCCACCCTGCGTCCCCGGATCTCCGATTTCAGGATAACAGGCCTGCTCTCGGATTGGCACTCGCCACTATTCGCGTAATCGATTACCTTGTCAACAAGATTGGCTTTTTATCTATAAGATACCGACTTGCCGTTGCCGTTCGCAATGGCTAGCTTCACCGCAAACGATAAAGGGGAGACGATGGCTCAAGTCGCGATCAGCAGTGTGGCCAAGGCGTTCGGAACCGTCAAGGTCCTGCATGAAGTCAGCGTCGATATCGCCGACGGACAGTTCGTCGTGCTGGTCGGTCCGTCGGGGTGCGGCAAGTCCACGCTCTTGAGGATGGTGGCCGGGCTGGAGACCGTTTCCGGCGGCACGATCTCTATCGGCGACCGCGTCGTCAACAACCTGCCGCCGGCGAAGCGCGACATCGCCATGGTGTTCCAGAACTATGCGCTCTATCCGCACAAGACGGTGGAGCAGAACATGGCTTTCGCGCTGAAGCTGCGCGGCACGGATCCGGCTATCGTCGCCGAACGGGTCAAGCGCGCCGCCGATATCCTCGACCTTGCGCCTTATCTCAAGCGTTATCCGCGCCAGCTTTCGGGCGGCCAGCGCCAGCGCGTCGCCATGGGCCGCGCCATCGTGCGCAATCCGCAGGTGTTCCTGTTCGACGAGCCGCTTTCCAACCTCGACGCCAAGCTGCGCGTGCAGATGCGCACCGAAATCAAGGAGCTGCACCAGCGGCTGAAGACGACAACCATCTACGTCACCCACGACCAGATCGAGGCCATGACCATGGCCGACAAGATCGTGGTGATGCGCGACGGCCGTATCGAGCAGGTCGGCGCGCCGCTAGAACTGTTCGACCGGCCGGCCAATCTGTTCGTCGCCGGCTTCATCGGCTCGCCGGCGATGAACCTGCTCAAGGGCACAGTGAAAAAGGGCGAAAAGCCCGTGGTCGACATTGCAGGCTCGGCGTTTCCGATGCCGACCAATATCGCCGCGGCGGACGGCCAGGCCGTCGTCTATGGCGTGCGCCCCGAGCACCTGGAAATTCATCCCGACGGCGTCGCATCCACGATTTCGGTGGTCGAACCGACAGGCTCGGAGACGCTGGTGTTCGTACGGTTCGGCGAGGGCGAGATGGTGGCGCTGTTCCGCGAGCGGCACGACTTCAAGCCGGGCGACACGCTCAAGCTCAGACCGCGCCTTGACCAGGTCCACCTCTTCGACGCCGGGACCGGCAAGCGTCTCTGACCGCATCAACCCTTCAAGAGGAAACCATGCTCAAAGGGATCAATCCGCTGCTCAATGCAGATGTGCTCCAGGCGCTGCGGGCGATGGGCCATGGCGACGACCTGATCATCGCCGACACCAATTTCCCGTCCGATTCGGTGGCCAGGCAGACGGTGCTCGGCAAGCTGTTGCGCATCGATGCGACGGCGGCAGAGGTGGTGAAGGCGGTGCTGTCGCTCTATCCGCTGGATACTTTCGTCGACGATGCAGCAGCGCGCATGGAGATCGTCGGCAAGCCGAACGAAATCCCGCCGGTGCAGAAGGAAGTGCAGAAGGAGATCGACGCGGCCGAGGGCAAGCCCTGGCCGATGATCTCGATCGAACGCTACGCCTTCTACGAGCGCTCCAAGAAAGCCTATTGCGTGATCCAGACCGGCGAGCGCCGCTTCTATGGCTGCTTTGCCTTCCGCAAGGGCGTCGTGCCGCCGGACGCGGAGTAAGGACATGGCTATCGGCAAGCCCGTCGTCATGAAGCCCGTTGTAATCCTGGGCGTGTTCGTCGCCGACACCGCCTATCGCGCCGATCGCCAGCCGCGCCTGGGCGAGACGATCCTCGGCAACTCCTTCAAGCTCGGCCCGGGCGGCAAGGGCTCGAACCAGGCGGTGGCCGCCGGCAAGCTCGGCGCCGACATCACCTTCCTGACCAGGCTCGGAGTCGATGCCTTCGCCGACATGGCGAAGCAGACCTGGAAGGACGCAGGTGTGAAAAGCGCCGTCATCGACACGCCGGACAGCTATACGGGCGCGGCCTACATCTTTGTCGAGGAAGGCAGCGGCAACAACGCCATCATCGTCAGCCCGGGCGCGGCGATGCTGATCTCGCCTGCCGACATCGAGGCGCATGCCGACCTGATCCGGTCCGCCGGCGTCTTCGTCACCCAACTCGAACAGCCGATCGGCGCAGCATTGAAGGCGCTCGAGATCGCGCGCGGGGCAGGGGTGACGACCATCCTCAACCCCGCCCCCGCCGCCAGCCTGCCCGACCGCGTATACGCGCTCTGCGACTATGTCACACCCAACGAGACGGAGGCCGAAGGGCTGACCGGCATCAAGGTTTCCTCGATCGACGACGCCCGCCGCGCCGCCGACGCGCTGCTGGCCAAGGGTGTCGGCGCAGTCATCGTGACGCTCGGCGAGAAGGGCGCTTTGCTCCACACCAAGAACCGTTCGGAGTATGTCGACGCGGTCAATGCCGGTCCGGTGATCGAGACGACGGGAGCGGGTGACGCGTTCAACGGCGGTCTCGCGGCCGCCCTGGCAAAAGGCGTTGAGCCGCTGGAGGCCGTGCGCTTTGCCTGCGCGGTCGCCGGCATCTCGGTGACCCGCCCCGGCACTGCGCCTTCCATGCCGACATCGCAGGAGGTCGAGGCGCTGCTCGCCAGGGCCTGAGACCTCCCGCCTTCCATTTTTTGCGGCTTTTTAGCGGCCCCTTATTGCGGAACGCAACTGAGGCGAGCGCGTTCATCGTCCTGTCTGCGCGCCGATTTGGAATGGTAGGATGAAAAAGCCTTACGAAAAGCCCACGCTGGTAAAGCGCCAGAAGCTCACCGAACGGACGGCCCAGATCGTCGCTTCCGGGGTTGTGCTGGGCGAATGATTCCGAGGGGGCAGCGCTAAAGAATCCTGCTGGTCAGCTCCAGCATCGTCGTTGCGCCTTTCTCGCCGCCGGGCATATGCACGACACGAAGCACACGAAGGTCCCTGCTCGACCCTTCGACCGGTATCGACACGCTTTCGCCAACCCGCGGCAATTCCTGGAAGGCGAGCTCGTCGACATCCCTCTCATCGTCGATGGAAATCCGACATCTCACAGCCATCTTATCTCTCCCGTCTTTTCGCCCGTTGGCTGAACGGGACAAGATTGGAATGGTTCCGGGATCAAGGATCTCAGACGGCAAATCTGCTGCGGCATTCGCGCGGAGGCCCCTTCAACGCTTTGAATTGACGCCTGAAATTTGCCAACGTTGGATACCGACCAGCTCTGCGACGACGACAATCGGCCGGTCTTCTTCAGCCAGGAGGGCGCGGGCCTCCCCGAAGCGCAGTCGCGCCGCAGGAGCAATCAATTCTCGGGAAGCGGCAACGGCCTGTCGCTCAAGGTCCGTAGGTAAGCGATCAGGTTTGCTCGCTGGTTCTCGTCTCGCAGGCCCGGGAAAATCATGTCTGTTCCAGGCAATGCGAATGCCGGGTTTGAGATAAAGGAATTGAGATCTTCAAAAGTCCATGTGCCGCCAGCTTCCCTTAGAGCCGACGAATACGGGACGTCGCTTTGTGCTGCTTTCGGTCTCCCTACCACGCCCCAGAGATTGACGCGTTTGGGAATCTTGCGATTCGGCGCTGAAAGATGACAGGCCCCGCACGTTTCGTCGAAAATTCTTTTGCCCGATTCGGCGTTTGCCGATGCAAGTCGCGCCGAAATAGGCGCGATGGGCGGTTGTCCCGCGCCGTGAGCGCGCAAGTAAGCCACGACGTCTTCGTGACCGCTAAGCTTGGCCAAATGTATGGGTGGGTTTCCATTCGACGTCAGCGCGTTGACGTCTGCTCCCGCATCCACAAGATGGACCACGCAATGAAGACAGCCTTTCTCGGCAGCCACGTGCAGCGGGGTTTGCGATTTCGCCACCTGATTTGGATCGGCGCCGTTATCGAGCAGCAGCTTCACGACGTCAGAATAGCCACCCTTGTTGGCCGCGTAGAGTGGCGTTCTTTGCCAGCTGACGGGCATGTTAACGTCCGCCCCACGATCGATCAGAAGTTTTGCTATTTCCACATTCCCGCCCTCGCAGGCGATATAGAGCGCCGTAACACCGTCAACTTCGTTGACAGCAGCGCCTTTGTCCAAGGCAGAAGCCACCCCCGAGAGATCGCCATGTTTGACAAGATCGCCCAGGCTGCTTGCCTGGGCGGGCAGGTTTAAAAGCCAAAGAACCCACAAAGCCGCTATCACCCGCTTGCTTGGCCTGACCATCGTGTCCTCCCTGTGTTGCGGGCCCTCCGTCTGCGAGCAGAATCAATCGGTAGTTCCAGCGTTGGCCCGCGTGCAATCACGCCTCGGGTCGACATCACTGCCGGGAAAGCGCGGAACGTTGGCTCGCATTACGGCACCTGCGAAAATAAATTTTAGCAGATGCTGATATAAAGACCAAGGAGAGCCGGCGAAGCACTCTCATTCGGCTGCCTGCAAGATGCGCCGACACGGTCCGACGCTTCCCCCAAGTGTCAGGAGCCATTTCGGAAAATATACCTGTGTCAGGAAGTTAAATGGCGCGAGTGACGGGGCTCGAACCCGCGACCTCCGGCGTGACAGGCCGGCACTCTAACCGACTGAGCTACACCCGCGCACTTGACGAGCACGTGTCAGGCGTGTTCGTCGTTGGGGCGGTGGATAAGGGGTTCGCCTGCGGGTGTCAAGCGCGGCATTCAAGCATTACAGCAATCAGGAGAAGGTTTTTTGACAGCGGCGCCGAGGCTGGGGAAATCCGCGCCCCGACGGGTGCGCCGTCTGTTCATTTAGCCTTGCGAATGCGGCCCTAACTGCTTAAAGGTCCGCGCTCAAGCGGGCGATTAGCTCAGTTGGTAGAGCGCTTCGTTTACACCGAAGATGTCGGCGGTTCGAGCCCGTCATCGCCCACCAGCCTGCCGGACAAGCTGAAGCAGAATGCGGCGACGGCCCTTGCTGAGGCCGCCACCTTATTGCGCGCCGGGTTCAGGCGCGGCTACTGCCTGACGTAGCAGCGCTTGTGAGCGCCAGGAGCAGGGTCATCGCCAAAGGCGTCGTTGCCGCATCTGACGCCGTTCCTGAAAACATCCTGCGTGTACTGGCCGCGTGCGCCGTATCTGACCATCGCGCGGCCGCTGAAATCGCAGAACTCACCCTCTCTGGCGCAGGCGACCCATTCGCCACGGTAGGGGCGTGAGCCGTAATCGTCGTCCCCGTAGTCGTCGTCATCGCCATAGCCGCCGCCACCTCGCGCCACGAAATAACAGGCCTTTTCGCGGCCGGGAGCAGGGTCGCCAAACAGGCGGTTCGAGCAGGGCACAGCCCGACGGTCGAAAAACCGTGCGGTGGTTCGGCCTCGGGCGCCGTAGATCACTTGGGTGGGGTAGGGCAAGCGGCATATGCCGCCTTCATTGGCGCATCGCCGCAGTTGCTGCGCCGAGGCGGAGGCGGGGAAAAGGGCGGACGCCACGGCGACCAGCCCGGCCAGACATATGAAGGCCAGCATCGTTCGGATCGAGACGTGAAAAGCTTTTGACACGAATTGTCTCCCGGTTTGGTTGCACGCCGGCATCCTACCGCAGGCCGAATAAATGCGCGATGAATGCCTGCTCGGGAGGATGTTCCTATCTCGATGCGTGAGCACACGGCGCGGGGGTCGCCGTCTTGCTCAATATTTGATGATTCGCCGCTCGGTCAGGACGACGAGGCAAAACAACGCGATCGACAGCGACGACGACAGCACGATCGCCGCATAAAGCCGATCGGACTGATAGTTGAAGGTCGCCTGGATGATCAGCGCGCCGAGCCCTTTGTCCGAGCCGATCCACTCGCCGACGATGGCGCCGATCACGGCGGTGGCCGACGCGATCCTCAGCGAAGAGAACAGCATCGGCAGGGCACGGGGCAGACGCAGGCTCCAGAAAATCTCCGAGTGTGTCGCTGACAGCACGCGGAACAGCTCGTGCTCGTTGTCGCTCGCCGAATCGAGGCCGCGGATCATGTTCACCAGTGTCGGGAAGAAGCAGATTACCGCGGCAATCACGATCTTCGGCGTCATGCCGAGTCCGAAGATCAGGATGATGATCGGCGACAGCGCCAGGATCGGAATGGTGTTGAAGAAGAGCACGATCGGGAAATAGGCGGCTTGCAGGACGCGGCTGTGGACGAAGAGCACGGCGAGCAGCACGGCGGCGAGATTGCCGATGACGAAGCCGGCCAGCGCCTCGATCAGCGTCGGCCTCAGATTGTCGATGAGGAGCGCAAAATTCTTTTGGAACACGCCGAAGATCGCTGTCGGCGTCGGCACGATATAGGCCGGCACGCCGAGCAACGGCAAAAGATATTGCCAGGCAAGCAGGATCGAAGCCGCGCCCAGGATGGGAAGCGCGACCGTCATTTGCGGGGAGAGCGGCGCCTGTCTCACGATGCGCGCTCCAGCGCCACGCGCAGGTCGGCCATGGCGGCGACGATCGCCGGATCCTCGCGCTTGCAGCGGTTGCCCTCCTGCTTGAAGGGCCGCATGTCGAGGTCCTTGACCACGCGCCCAGGATTGGCGGCCAGCACGATGACGCGCTCGCCGAGATAGGCGGCTTCGGCGATCGAATGCGTGACAAAAAGGATAGTCGTGCCGCTGCGCCGCCAAAGCGCCAGCAGTTCGTCGTTCAACCGGTCGCGCGTGATCTCGTCGAGCGCGCCGAAGGGTTCGTCCATCAAAAGCAACTTGGGCTCACCGAGCAAGGCACGCGCGATCGCCACGCGTTGGCGCTGGCCGCCGGAGAGCTGATGCGGCAGGCGCTCACTGAGGCCGCCGAGCCCCATCAATTCCAGCAGTTCCGTGCTGCGATCCTCGATCTTGCGCGTCAGGCTGCCCTGACCGACGCCGAGCGGCAGGCGCACATTGTCGCGCACCGTGCGCCAGGGAAGGAGGGTCGAATCCTGGAACACGAAGCCGACATCGCGGCGCGAGCGCACCGTATGCGGCGTTTCGCCCAGCACGCTGATCGAGCCGCCAAGCGGGTCGAGCAGGTCGGCCACCACTCTGAGCAAGGTCGACTTGCCGCAGCCGGACGGCCCCAGGATCGACAGGAAGGAACCGGCCGCGACGGTGAGGTCAAGGCCGGCGAGCACTTTGACGGCTGTCTTCCGGCCGCCGCCATAGCCGACATCCAGCTGTCGCGCTTCGATCGCGTCCGGCATCACGCGGCGGGCGCGTCGAGCTTGGGCCGGTCGGCGGCCGAGAGTTCGAGTATCTTGGTGGTGTAGACATCGGCGGTCGCCGGGCGGCCGTTCGGATACTGGCCAACCTTGTCGAGCAGCGCCAATTGCTCCTCGATCGAGGCCGGGTCGAACGTACCCCAGCCATCCTTGGCGGTTGCGCCGTCGAAGGAGAGTTTCAGCACCAGATTGACGGTCTTTTCCTCCCAGCCGAGATCCATTTCGGGATAAGCGGCGACCATCTTCTTGACCGCCTCCTGCGGGTTGGCGTGGACCCAGCCCCAGCCTTTGCCGACGGCGCCGATGAACTTCGCCAGCGTCTCAGGATCCTTTTCGATTGCCGCGTCGGTCGCGAAATAGACATCGGCGTAGGAGCTCAGCCCGAGGTCACGCGTCAAGAGGTCGATGCGGTCGTCGCCGACGACGCTGAGCGCCTGCGTGTTGGTAATCCAGCCGCCGATCGCGTCGACATCGCCGCGAACCAGCGGCGCCTTGTCGAAGCCGACATTGACGATGGTCACCTCCGACGGATCGATGCCGTTCTTGGCCAGGATCTCGTCGATGACGAAGCGCGCCGTCGGCTGGATGCCGATCTTCTTGCCCTTGAGATCGGCCACGCCGCGGATCGGTTTTGCGGGCTTGGACGTCAATGCATAAGGACCGGTGCGGAAGCCGCAGGCGATGATCTTGATCGGCACGCCGCTGGCGCGGGCCGAATAGAGCTGCGGCGTTTCCGAGAACTGGCCAAGCTGCGCGGCGCCCGAGATCACCGGCGGCACGGTCGACGCATTCGGACCGCCGGGGCTGAACTCGACCTCGAGCCCGGCGTCCTTGAAGTAGCCATTGGCGACGGCCGCGATATCGCCGATCTGGCCGTTGGACATCAGCCAGTCATACTGGATGACGACCTTGCCGGCGGCCTTGGCGCCGGGCGTCAGCACCAGCTGCATGCCGGCAGATACGGCCGCCACGGCAGCCATGCCGCCTTTCACGAAAGCGCGGCGATTCAATTCGAAGTTCCTGTTCCCACTCATTTTTCGCTCCTGTTGCAGACTTTTCTCGTCTCTTCTCCAGGCGCCGTTCCCTTCGGCTCGGCGTCGTCTACGGCTGTTCGTCGTGGTAGTCGCCAGGGCCGCCGTCGAGCCAGGCGTAAAGCTCCCAAAGCGTGTCGTCCGGGTCCGTGAAATAGGCGCAGCGCGCGTTCCAGACGTAGTTGTCGGGCGGGCCGTAGAAGGGCACGCCCTTGGCGCTAAGTTCGCCATACAGCCGGTCGATATCGGCCGGCGTGTCGAGCTGCACGGCGACGCAGACCTTGTGCGCGTGGCGCGGCGATCTCAGGTTGGACACGCCGGTATGCCGGTTGATGTGGTCGAGCTCCCAAGCGGCGAGCGTCACGCCCTCGCCATGGAAATCGGCAAAGCCTTCGGCGCGGCGGCGCAGGCGGAAGCCGAGCTTTCCAACGTAGAAGTCGACCGTCCTTTCGATGTTTTCGACCAGAAGGCAGACATCGGAGATGCGGGTAATGCTCGCCGGCATGGCTATTTCGCTCCGTTGGCTTTCGAAAGCGGCAGCTTGACGCCGACGCGGTTGGCGGCGCCAACGATATGCGCCCGCATCGCCGCTTCCGCCGCCGCCGGATCGCCCGCCACCAGAGCCTCATAGATACGCACATGCTCGCCGACATTGATCTCGACGAGATCGTGCAGCGGATTGGTCATGCGCGCGTAGTGGATCGAGTGGCGGATCTGCTCGCAGACGAACGAGATGAAGGTGTGGATGTAGCTGTTGCCGGTGGCGCGCGCGATCTCGCGGTGGAAGAGCAGATCGGCGTCGATGCTGCCTTCTTCCCAACGCTCCTCGCCGCCCATGCGGTCGAGCGCAGCCTTGATCGAATCGAGATGGACCTGATTGCGCCGCGCCGCGGCAAGCGCTGCCGATTCGGCCTCGAGGATGCAGCGCAGCTCGAACAGCCGCTCCATGTTGTGCGTGTCCTTGAGCGCCTCGCGGTCGATGCGGATCGCCGCTCGCTGCTCGGGCGCCAGCACGAAAGCGCCGATGCCTTGCCGCGCCTCAATCATACCGTCGGCCCTGAGCTGGGCGATCGCCTCACGCACCACGTTGCGGCTGACGCCGAATTTTTCGGACAGTTCCTGCTCGGTCGGCAGGCGCGCGCCGGGGTTCAATTCGCCGGATTCGATCTCGCGGCTGAGGAAGGCCGCTACCCGATGCGGCAATGTCTCGACGGTGCCGATGGCCGCCAGTCTCTGCTTCATGGAAAAGTCTCCGTCGGGGGCAACAGACAGCCGGGATTCATCAGGCCCTTGGGGTCGAGGGCATTCTTCAGCGCCGCGACCATGCGGCGATGCGTCGGTGATAGTCCGGCCCAGAACTCCTTGCGGCGGCTGCGGCCGATGCCGTGCTCCGCGCTGATCGAGCCGCCGAGGCCGGCGGCGATTTCATAGAGCCCGGCGACGACCTCGGCACCACGCGCACGAGCCTCGTGCCCGGCAAGTTCGGCCGGCGGCAGCACGTTGAAATGGATGTTGCCGTCGCCGGCGTGGCCGTAGGCGAGGGGAAGCCAGCCGGGATGATCGTTTGCGACGAAGCGGCGGGCCTGCTTGATCAGGGCCGGGATGTCGGAAATCTTCACCGACAGGTCGGTGCGCACATGATAGCCGCGCTTGGCCTGGCCTTCGACCAGGCCTTCGCGGATCGCCCAAAATCTCCTGGCCTGCGCGGTGCTCGCGGCGAGAACCGCGTCGGTCACCAGGCCGCTCTCCACCGCATCGCCGAGGAACCCGGCCAGCAGGCCGTTGAGATCGATGGCGGCGCTGGACGACAATTCGATCAGCACCTGGACGGGTGCCGGGACCGGCGCTCTCGTTGTGGGGTCGACCAGCCGGGCAAGCTCGATGCATTCGGCGCCGATGATCTCGAAAGCGGAGATCAGGTCCGAACAGTCGCGGCGTGCCCGGTTGAAGAGCGTGACGGCCGCTTCGAACGAGGCCAGGCCGAGATAGGCGGTCTCTGTCTTGGCCGGCTTCGGAAACAGCTTGACCTCGACACCGGTGATGATGCCCAGCGTGCCTTCCGAGCCGATGAAAAGCTGCTTCAAATCATAGCCGCTGTTGTTCTTGCGCAGACCGGAGAAGCCGCTCCACAGCTCGCCATCCGCCAGCACCACTTCGAGGCCCAGGATCAGGTCGCGCGCCATGCCGTAGCGCAGCACGTTGACGCCGCCGGCGTTGGTGGCCGCATTGCCGCCGATCTGGCAACTGCCTTGCGCACCGAGCGCGAGCGGGAAAAGGCAATCCCGCGCCTCGCAGGCGTCCTTGATCGTCTGCAGCACGCAGCCTGCATCAGCACGCAGCGTGAAATTATCCGCATCGATCTGCCGGATGGCGTTCAGCCGCTCCAGGCTTAAGACAACCAGGCCGCCGCCTTTGCTGTCGATCGCGCCTGAGACCAGGCCGGTGTTGCCGCCCTGTGGAACGACGCCGAGTCCGAGCTCATTGCACAGGCGCATCAGCGCCTGCACCTCGGCTACCGAACCAGGTCGCAGCACGGCAAGAGCGTCACCCTGATAGTCGCCCGCCCAGTCGCCCAGATATTTCGCCATTCCAGCCGGCTCGACGGCAATGCCGTTTCGGCCGACGGCACCTTCCATGGCGCTGAGGATTTCCGGCGAGAGGCGATGAACGGTCATGAAGGTTCATGTCTGGATATCGGGTGATACATATCATCCTACAACTTGCTTCGAGTCAATCGCTCCCCGTTCTGCTAGGCCCTGCCCATGCATCGTCCTGGCCGATTGTCGCCGGTCAAAACCACCGCAATGGTGGACGACAGGGCTTCGTCCCGCCCAGATCGATCCCGATGAGGAGAAAAGATGATTGAGCTGCCTTTTGCCCGCGAAGAGTACCAGCGGCGGCTCGCAAGAATCCGCGCCGAGATGGCAAAGGGCGGCATCGAGCTCCTGATCGTCAACGACGTCGCCAACCAGCACTACATCACCGGTTATGACGGCTGGTCGTTCTACACGCCCCAGGTGGTGCTCGTGCCGATCGAGGACGCCGAGCCGGTCTGGATCGGCCGCGCCATGGATGCGGCCGGCGGGTTGCTGACGGCCTGGATGAAGCCGGAAAACGTGGTCGGATTTCCGGAAGACCATGTTCAGCGCGCCGATCGGCATCCCATGGACTGGATCGCGGCGTGGATCGTCGCCAAAGGCTGGGGCAGCCGCCATATCGGCGTCGAGCTCGAAGCCTATTATTTTTCGCCGAAGGCACATGCGCGGCTCGTCGCCGGATTGCCCAATGCGAAATGGCACGACGCCGACCTGCTCGTGAACTGGATCCGCGCGGTGAAATCGGCGCCGGAAATCGCCTATCTGCGCAAGGCCTCGATGCTGGCCGAAGCAGCCGTCGCGCGAGCATTCGAAGTTATCGCGCCGGGCGTGCGTGAATGCGACGCGATTGCTTCCATCCAGGCGGCGCAGATCGCCGGCAGCCTGGATTTCGCCGGCGACATCACGGCGCTGCCGCCGACGATCCTCGGCGGCGAAAACGCGTCCGCGCCGCACATCATGTGGAGCGACCGGCGGTTCGGGAAGGACGAAACGATCGCGCTCGAGCTTGCCGGCGTCTGCCGTCGCTATGCGGCGGGGCTCGCCAGGACGATGCAACTCGGCAAGACGCCGGCTCGCGTCGCAGACACAGCAAAGGCAGTGATCGAGGGCATGGATGCGGTGCTCGAAACCGCACGTCCGGGAACGACCGCCGAAGCGGTCGAAGCTGCCTGGCGCAAGGTCATAGAGCGCCACGGGCTGAAGAAGGAATCGCGTATCGGCTATTCCATCGGCGTCGCCTATCCGCCGGATTGGGGCGAGCATACGATCAGCCTGAGACCGGGCGACAAGACGGTGCTCCAACCCGGCAATGTCGTTCATTCCATCCTGGGCATGTGGATGGATGGCTGGGGTATCGAGATCAGCGAGACCATTCTGGTGACCGATACCGGCAACGAGACGCTGACGAGATTCCCGCGGGATATCCATGTCAAAGCCTGACTGGCCGGCGCGAGCCGCGGCCGATATCGATGCCGGGATTGTCGATCGGATGATCGAGATCGGACACGGCGCCGGTTTGGATCAGCCGGTCAAAGGTACTGCGCGACCTTCTTGCCAACGGTGAGGAAGCGCAGCGGGTCGACCGCTTCGCCATCGTGGCGCACTTCATAGTGCAGGTGCGGACCCGTCGAGCGGCCGCTGCTGCCGGTCTTGCCGATGACGTCGCCGGCGGCGAGCTTCTGGCCGACACTCACATCGATCTCGCTCAGATGTCCGTAGCGTGTGGCAAAGCCGTTGCCGTGGTCGACCTCGACCATGCGGCCGTAGCCGCCGGCCCAGCCGGCTCTTGTGACTACGCCGGCGGCGGTGACCTTGGCCGGCATGCCGATCGGCGCCCTGAAATCCATTCCCGTATGCAGGGCGGCGCTGCCCAGGATCGGATCGGTGCGCACGCCGAAGGGGCTGGTCACCGTGCGACCCGGGGCGGGATTGGCGAGCGGCAGCTTGCGCGCCTCTTTCTTGATCTGGTCGAGCGCATCGAGCGCCTCGTCCAACTCCTTGACCTTGCTGTCGAAACCCATGGTGGGATCAAGCGGAACCAGCGGGCCGCCGACATCGCTCTTGTTCAGTTCGCCGTCGACCGGCAGGCCGGCCGCTTCCAGTGCCTGCGCTATGGCATCGGCATTCTTGTAGGCGTTGTCGGCAAGCGTGGCGATGCGCGAAAGCTGCTGGCCCTCGATGGCCTTCAACGAAGCATTGATCGAGACGAACAGCTTGTCGGCGCGATCGGCCGCCGTTTCGCCGTCAAGCGGATCGGACCGTGTCGACCAGAGCGAGAAGGGCCTTGTATCGCCGGCGTCCAAGGATGCGACGGAATAGGTCGGCGCCTGCGAAAGGCTGCCGGTGACCTCGGCGTGCTCGTCGGGCTTGGGTGCCATTGAGCCCGTCGCGGGCGTGTCGCCGACCTCGTTCTCGGCGCGCTCGAGGATCGGCCCGAGCCGTCCGTGCCGCTCGCTGAGCTGGGTCTGCCTGGCCAAGAGCTCGCTGACCTTGGTCTCCATCAGCTGCTGATCGAGAAGCTGGCGGCTGGTGATGCGGTCGACCTGGGCACGAAGGGCCGAGATGCGGTCCTCATAGGCCTGCTGCATGCGCGCCTGCCTTGCCGTCGTGGCGCCGATCAGGTCGTCGCGCAGCACCAGATAGGAAGTCGCGAGCAGATAGCCGATGGCGATCGCCGCCAGAGCCGAGCCGATGAAGGCGGCGAGCCAGGGGCGGATGGTGAAATGCCTGATCTCGTCGCCCCGGGCGATGATGACCGTGTGCGGTTCCTTACGCCTGCCGAAGACAGCTGACTGACCGGTTGGTTTCACGGGGACCAAGCTTTCGTTACGGACCAACGACAAGCCTGATTACACATTATTAGGGTTAACAAAGGCTTGCCGTGTCGACCGCGCGGCGCCGGATGCACGCAGTGCGGGCACGAGGTTGCGCGAAAATCTTCAGGACGCGGACGCCATGTCGCGTTGGCGATGAGCACTAAAGTTCTGCCAGGAGCAGCCTGTAGCTCGCAGAGTAAGGCTCGGGTTTCTTAACTGTCTTCGATTGCGTTTAGTTGACGTTTTTCGAGTAAAGGCGTGTTGGTATTTGGGATTCAACGTGGCGGTGGGAATGCTGGGCGATCTGGTTGGCAAGATCCTCGACAAGATTTCGGGCACCAGTCTGCTGGCGACCGGGCTTTTGCTGCTGACTGCCTTTGTCAGCGCGCTTGTGGCCTATTGGCGCGCGGTCGAGGAGAAGAGCTGGAAGGAGTTTTTCGAGTTCGCCATCCCGCGTGAGGTCATCACCCATCCTTCCGCGAAGGCCGACCTGCTGTTCTGGATCACGAAGAAGGCCCTGATGCCTTTCCTGATGCTGCCCGCCGGAATCGTCTTCGTCACGGTGGTGGGGTACGGGACCAACTGGTTGTTTTCGACACTGTTCCACTTCCAGCCGCCTCTGACCCAGGGGCCGGCAGGGCCGGTGACGGTTCTGATCTTCACCGTCAGCATGCTCCTGGCCTACGACATTTCCTATTACCTCTATCATGTCGCCCAGCATCGCTATCCGCTGCTTTGGGAACTGCACAAGGTGCATCACTCGGCCGAGGTGATGGTCGGGATCACCAAGGACCGGGTCCATCCGCTCGACGAGTTGATGAACCGAGCTTGGGACGGCATCGTCGTGGGGCTCTGCTTCGGCATCTGGTCGCTGATTTCGCTGAACCTTGTCGAACTGACCGTTTTTGGCGTCAACGTGTATGTCATGCGTAACATCCTGATGATGGATTTCGTCAGGCACACGCATTTCAAGATCTCGTTCGGCCCGCTCAACAATTTGATCCTGTGTCCTCACTGGCATCAGTTGCATCACAGCGTCGATCCGCGCCACTACGACAAGAACTTCGGGCTGCTCTTCTCGTTCTGGGACCGGCTCTTCGGAACATTGTGTGTGCCGAGGCCTGACGAGGACTTCAAGTTCGGACTGGTCGATCGCGATGTGCGCGACTATCAGTCGCTCGCAGGCCTTTACCTCATGCCGTTGAGGCGGATGTGGGGACATATCGCCAGGCGCATCCGGCCCCGAAAGCCACGGTCACGCACCTCGCGAGCCTCGGAGGGGACACGCCCATGAACGCTCCCGTTGTTCTCGCAATCCCGCGGACACGCACCTTCGAAGTCGTGACAACGGCGGCGCGCCTTGCCGAGATCGCACCGGCCTGGAGCGCGCTCTGGCACCGGGCTGGCGGGCTTGTCTTCCAGCACCCGGATTGGATCGCGGCCTGGTGGCGCACCACCCCGCAGCCGGAGCGGCGCGCGCTCAGGATTGGGCTTGCCTGGAACGGCGACCGGCTCGATGGCGTGATAGCGCTCGCGACCTTCAGGCGTTCCGGCATCCGCGTACTCGAATGGGCGGCGAAGGATCACAGTGACTATGGCGACGCGCTGGTTGCACCTGACAGCGACCCGCGGGCGATCTTCCGCCTCTGGCAGTATGTTTTTAACCAGGGTGGCTTCGACCTGATCTATCTCAACCGACTGCTACCGGATGCCGGTGTTCATGCCCTGCTGGAACCGGCTCATGGCAAGGCGCTTCGGCCCAACCACCGCACTGAACTTAGCTATCGTGTTGCTGGCTCCTGGCAGGGTGGCGCGGAATGGTTCGAGACGTTGTCCAAGAAGGGCCGGCAGAATTATCGTCGCGGCCGCAAGTTCATGGAAGAAAGCGGTGCATTGCGTTTCCGGCTGCTGGATGCGGAGGACCCGCGCGAACCGGTGCTCGAGCGCGTCGCGACGCTGAAGCGCCTCTGGCTCGCTCGCCATGGTCGTGCCTCGGATCTGTTCGACAAGGGCTCGCCGGTTCTCGCCGCGCTTATTTCGGTGCTGGCCGACCTCGGGCTGTTGCGCATCTTCGTGCTGGAGCTTGACGACACGATCGTCGCCGTCTCGATCAATTTCGAGCAGCACGGCACGATGATGGCCTTCGTCACCACCTATGATCCCGAATACGAGCGCGCCTCGCCGGGTATGGTACTGATGATGGACTATATCCAATGGTCGTTCGACCGCGGCCTTGCCACGATTGATTTTCTCTGCGGCGGCGAGGATTTCAAGCGGCGCTTTGCCACGCAATCAGTCACGCTGTCGTCCATGATGGGCGCGCGCGGCTTGCGTGGCCATCTTGCCGCGCTGGCCGATCAGGTGAGCCATCGTTCGAAATCCTGGAGGACGCGGCGGCAGCTGAAGACCGAGGCATCTGACGAGTAGTTGTCGATTGCTTTGGCGGGCTTTGGCGACGCTCAGAGCGCGCGAACGGCTTCCAGCACGGCCTCGGCATGGCCTTTGACGCGAACCTTGCGCCAGACGCGGGCGATCCGCCCGTCCTTGCCGATCAGGAAGGTGGCGCGCTCGACGCCCATATATTTGCGCCCGTACATCGTCTTCTCGACCCACAAATGATAGGCCTCGATCACTTTGCGCTCCTCGTCGGCGATGAGATCGACCGTGAGATCGTGCTTCGCCTTGAATTTGTCGTGTTTCTTCGCGCTATCAGGCGACAGCCCGATCACCACGGCACCGGCCTTCTCGAACTCCGGCTTCAACTGCGAGAAGCTGATGGCCTCGGCGGTGCAGCTTGTGGTGTCGTCCTGCGGATAGAAGTAAAGTACAACTGGCTTGCCCAGGAACGCCGCGAGGCTGAGAGAGCCGCCGCCGTCACGCGGAAGATCGAATTGCGGCGCTGCGTCGCCCACCTCGAGGTCAGCCATATCGATGCCCTTGTTTGCGGTTACGCGCGGGAAATCATCGATATAACGTGAGGCGGGGATTCGTCCACGACGAGTTCGTCACAACGGAATATTGCTTGGATCAGGAAGAACCGCAGCACGAGAAGATCAGGTTCAGGCGTGACGAGATCACCGACCTGGCGAGGCTTCCGTCCGCGTGCAGCGTGCCGCCGCTCGGCCGGGCAGCCGTGCGGCGGCGTTTCCGCGTCCTCGGCCGGGTGTTTGCCGGGTTTTGCGCGCTCATGCTTCTGGCGGCGGCGGGTGTCTATGTCCTCGGCGCCTCCGGCATCGGCACGGAGCGCCTGCGGACTGAGGCGGAGACAGCCATCGAGAAGCTGGCCGGCATCGATGTCAACGTCGCCGTCGGCCCGGCTCGGCTGACGCTCGACGGGTCGAGCTTCGTCGCCCTGCAGGTGAACGATGTCAGCCTGAAGACGGCCGACGGCAAGCCGATGGCCGATATCGGACGCGTACGTTTCGGCATGCGCCTTCTGCCGCTGCTTTCGGGCGACGTCCGGCTGACGAGCGCCAGATTTTCCGATGCCCATATCGTGGTGGGGGCCATGCCCTCCGGAGGCAGCGACTGGACGGCGGCGCTGCGCAACGCGGATGGCCTTGTCGACCCGGAGAAAGTGTCGGCGGCGGTGTTTTCAGGCGTCAACGGCGCGCTTGATGCCGTGCGCGAGGACTCGATGCGGCAGATCGATCTGCGCAATGTCGAGTTCAAGCTGCCGGACGCCGGACCGGTCAAGCGCGTGACCATCGCCTCGGCGACCGTCGCGCAGACAGGCGCGGGACGCATGCAGGTTTCCTACGATGCCGATGTCGATGGCCGGCACGCGACTTTGACCGCCTCGGCGACGCGCGATGCGACGGCAAGGCGCATTTCGTCGCTGGACGCCAATCTCGAGATAGAAGGCGCCCCCGGCAAGGGCAGTTCGACCGAGGCCGCCCCGGCCGATGGCGCCAAGCTGGGTTCGATCGCATTGAAGCTTTCGGGCTCGGAAGCGTCGGGCGACAACCCGTCGCGCCTCGCGGCTTCGCTCTCCCTCAACGGTTCGGTGCTCGACCTGGGCGAGCGCGGGCTGCTACCGACCGATGTCGAAGCCGATGCCACGCTGGTGGCCGGTTCAAACAAGATCTCGGTCGACCGGCTGCTGATCAGGAGCAGCCGCTCCAGCTTCAACTTTGCCGGATCGATCGGGCCGAAGCCGGCAGCTGCGGGGGAGGAGCCCGCCTACCGCTATGATCTCACCAGCGACGGCTCGACGCTGGCGCCTTCGGAATCGCAGGAACCGGCGCTTCAGTTCCTGGCCCGTATCGCCGGTGTCTACCAGCCGAAGAGCCGCAAGCTCGTTGCCGAGCAGATCGGCGTGCGCTCCGGCGGACCGGGCGAGGTACTGGGCGCGGCCACCGTCGCCTTCATCGACCACGGCCCGCCAGGGGTATCGCTGTCGCTCAACGTGCATGACATGCCAGTCTCGCATGTCAAGCAATTGTGGCCGTGGTTCTCGGCCCGCAACGCGCGGCTTTGGGTGCTGGGCAACTTGTTCGGCGGCACGGTGACCGACGCCAATCTGCAGTTCCAGGTCGCGCCGGGGCGCCTCGGCAACGGCGTGCCGCTTACCGGCGATGAAGTATTCGGCCGTTTCCAGATCGAAGGATCGCGCTTCGATACCGCCGGGCGCATCCCGCCGGTCCGCGACGCCGTCGGCGCGGTTGCGTTCCATGGTAACGATGTCGATATCGCGCTCTCCTCGGGCAGCGTCTATATGCCGAGCGGCCGCACCGTGGCGGCAAGCGGCGGCACGCTGACGGTCAAGAATGCAAACCGACCGATTGTGATCGGGGGGCTCGACATCGACGTGGCGGGCGAGGCGCCGGCGATCGCCGAACTGGCCTCCTATGAGCCGATCAATGCCATGCGCCATGTCGGACTGGCCCCGGAAGACCTGTCCGGCACCGTCACCGGCCATGTCAGAGCGGACATTCCGCTGACCAAGGGCATGGACACCTCGAAGCTAGATTGGCTGGTTTCGCTCGATTATCGGGACCTGTCGCTGGCGAAGCCTTTCGAGGACCAGACCGTGACCGACGCCGATGGCTCGATCACCGTCGGGCCAAAGCAGGCGGTGATTTCCGCCGAGGCCAAGCTCAACGGCATTCCGGCCGACCTCGATCTCGTCGAGCCGCTCGCCGACGACGGGCCGGCGCGAAGCCGCAAGGTTACGCTGGTCCTCGACGACAAGACGCGCAACGCCAGCATGCCTGGACTGTCGGCCCTGCTGTCGGGAACCATCAAGGTGGCGATCGACAAGAGCGGCGAGGGCGCCCAGCAGGTTTCGGCGGACCTGACCAATGCCAGGCTCGACATTCCGTGGGCGGGCTGGAGCAAGGGCGCCGGCATTCCCGCCAAGGTCGCTTTCGACATGGCGAAGTCCGGCAGCACCACCACATTGACCGATTTCGCTCTCGACGGAAAAAGCTTCTCGATCGACGGCAATGTGACGCTGGTCAACGGCTCGCTGTCCGCGGCCCGCTTCAGCAAAGTCGCGTTGAACAGAGGCGACGACATCGCCGTTTCGGTCAAGCGTTCAGGCAAGAGCTACGCTGTCGATGTCAGCGGCGCGTCGCTCGACGCCCGCTCGCTGATCAAACAGTTCACCTCGGATGTCGATACAGCCACGAAGGGCGCCGGCAGCGACGCGATCTCGGTGAGCGCCGATGTGACATCGCTGACCGGTTTTCATGACGAGGTGCTCTCCAACCTCAAGCTCGAATACAGCGCCGCCGGATCGCGGGTGAATGGGCTAAACGTCACCGCCGCGGCAAGCTCGGGCGCCGCGATCACGATCAACAACACCACCAGCGAAGGCGGCCGCGTGCTCAGGGTGAAGTCTGCCGATGCCGGCGCGATCCTGCGTTTCCTCAATGTCTACGAGCATATGGAAGGCGGCGCGATCACGCTGTCGCTCTCGGGCGCCGGCGACGGGCCGATGAAGGGACAGGTGGATGCCCGCAACTTCTATGTCGTCAACGAGCCCAAGCTGGCCTCGATCGTGTCGACGACGCCGGCTGGCGATACACGCAGCCTGAACCAAGCCGTCAAAAGCAACATCGACACGTCCAGGGTGCAGTTCGAGCGTGGCTTTGCCGAGATCGACAAGGGCTCCGGCTATCTGAAACTGGCGAACGGCCTGCTGCGCGGCCCGCGCATCGGTACGACCTTCCAGGGCACGCTTTACGATCCAAACAACAACATGGACATGACCGGCACCTTCATGCCGGTCTATGGCCTCAACCGCATCTTCGGCGAACTGCCGCTGTTCGGGCCGTTGCTGGGCAACGGACGCGACCGCGGCCTGATCGGCGTCACCTACCGTTTGCGCGGCAACGCCAACAAGCCGACGCTCAACATCAATCCGCTATCGGTGGTCGCGCCAGGCATATTCCGCTCGATCTTCGAGTACAGGCAGCAACCGTCCCAAACTGCGCAGTAAGGTTCGGCCGATCAGTTCGGCCGCACCAGCACGTGTTTCTTCTTGCCGAGCGAAAGCTTCACGAGGCCTTCCGGGCCGAGATCCTGAAGCGTGACGACGCGCCGGTCGTCGGTCAGCGGCTGGTCGTTGACGCGCACCGCGCCGCCCTGGATGTGCCGGCGCGCCTCGCCGTTCGAGCCGGCCAGCCCGGCGCTTACGAACAGCGCCAGGATCCCGATGCCGGCTTCGAGGTCCGATTTGGCTACTTCGATGCTGGGCAGAGTGTCTGCGAGCGCGCCTTCCTCGAAAGTCTTGCGCGCCGTCTCGCTTGCGGTCTCGGCCGCCTCGCGGCCATGAAGCATGGCGGTGATCTCGGTGGCGAGGATCTTCTTCGCCTCGTTGATCTCCGAGCCGCCGAGCTTTTCAAGGCGCGCCACCTCGTCGAGCGGCAGGGTCGTGTAGAGCTTCAGGAAGCGCCCGACATCGGCGTCCTCGGTGTTGCGCCAGTACTGCCAGAATTCGTAAGGCGAGAGCATGTCGCCATCGAGCCAGACCGCGCCCGAGGCGGACTTGCCCATCTTGGCGCCGGAGGAGGTGGTGAGCAGCGGCGTGGTCATGGCGAAGAGCTGCACGCCCTCCATGCGGTGGCCGAGATCGATGCCGTTGACGATATTGCCCCACTGGTCCGAACCGCCCATCTGCAGCCGGCAGCCGACGCGTTTGTAGAGCTCGACGAAGTCGTAGGCCTGCAGGATCATGTAGTTGAATTCGAGGAAGGACAGCGACTGCTCGCGGTCGAGTCTCAGCTTCACGCTATCGAAGGCAAGCATGCGGTTGACGGAGAAATGCCGGCCGACATCGCGCAGGAAATTGACGTAGTTGATCTGCATCAGCCAGTCGGCGTTGTTGACCATGACCGCGTCGCCCGGGCCGCTGCCGAATTTCAGGTAAGGCGCGAAATTGCGGCGGATGCCGACGAGATTGTCGTCGATGTCCTGCGGGGTGAGCAGCTTGCGCGCCTCGTCCTTGAAGGACGGGTCGCCGATCATCGAGGTGCCGCCGCCCATCAGCGCGATCGGCCGGTGGCCGGTCTGCTGCAGCCAATGCAGCATCATGATCTGGATCAGCGACCCGGCGTGAAGGCTCTTGGCGGTGGCGTCGAAGCCGATATAGGCGCTCACCGTTTCCTTGGCGAAGAGCTGGTCGAGGGCGGATTCATCCGAAATCTGATGGATGAAGCCGCGCTCGCTCATGATGCGCAGGAAATCGGATTTGAAGGCGGACATTTTTTCTTCCTGGAGGTCGCCGGGCGCTTGGCCATGCTTGATATGAAGGCGCGCGTTTAGCATCCAAGCGCGATCAGCAAAAGTGGTTTCCGGTTTTGCGTCCGATCGCGCTTCAACCAACAAACACGCGATCAGCAAAAGTGGTTTCCGGTTTTGCTTGGAATCGCATACGGCGCGGCGCGTCCTTGCTTCGCCCTTTTTGCTGGCGTAATGAGGCGCCGCGCAAAGACACGGCGCCATGCACCGCGACGGGGCCATCCCGCAGTTTCAGATCGGAAAAGCTCCCGCGATGAACAGGAACACCCTCATCCTCTTTCTGTTCAGCATCGTCATGACCGTCAGCGGGCTGGCAAGCCTGCCGCCGGTCGACCGCGATGAATCCCGTTTCGTCCAGTCGACCAAGCAGATGGTCGAGACGGGCGACTATGTCGATATCCGCCTGCAGGATGTCACGCGCTACAAGAAGCCGATCGGCATCTATTGGCTGCAGTCGGCGGCGGTCGCGCTGAGCGGCGAGGGGGCCGCGGCGCCCATCTGGGTCTATCGCCTGGTCTCGATGCTGGGCATCGCGCTCGCTGTCGTCGGCATCGGCTGGACCGGGACAAAACTCTTCGGCGCCAATGCCGGGCTGGCCGCCGGCCTGATGATGGCGGCGATCTTCGCCACCGGCTTCGAGGGGCGCGACGCCAAGACTGATGCCATGCTTCTCGCCTGCTGCGTGATGGCGCAAGGCGCGCTGGCGCAGGTGTATTGGGCAGCCAAGCGCAACGATCCGGTTCCCGGGCATCTGCCGTGGATTTTCTGGATCGCGCAAGGCTTCGGCATCCTCATCAAGGGCCCGGTTTCACCGCTTTTGTCGCTGCTGACCGCCGGCGCACTCTTTGCCTTCGACCGCGACTGGCGCTGGCTCCTCAAGATGAAGCTGGTGCGTGGCGTCCTGATCGTGCTGGCGATCGTGCTGCCGTGGCTTATCCTCATCACCTGGAAGAGCGGCGGGGCCTTCTTCCAGGAAGCGGTCGGCAAGGACATGCTGAACAAGGTGGCGCAGGGCGAGGAATCGCACGGCCTGCCGCCCGGCTTCTATATGCTGACTTATTCGCTGTTCATGTGGCCCTTCGGGCTGATTGCGGTCGGCGCCGGGCTCCAGGCCATCAACCGGTTTTGGGACGATCCGCGCCTGCGCTTCTGCCTGGCCTGGTACATCCCGTTCTGGCTGGTGTTCGAGACGATCCCGACCAAGCTGCCGCATTATGTCATGCCGGCCTATCCGGGCATGGCGCTTCTGGTCGGCTGGCTGCTCACCTTGCCGGCGGACAAGGCCAACGCGCCACTGAAGCGCTGGCAGACATGGCTGTGGTGGGCGACGGCCTTCGGCCTTGCCGTGGTGGCGATCGGCCTTGCCGTGGTCTGCGTCGGCGCGCCGCTTTACCTCGCCAAGACCTTCTCCTGGTGGAGCATGCCGGCGGCGATCGCCGCTCTGGTCACCGGCTATCTTGCTTTCCCCAGGCAGCTGCAGGTGCCGCTTCCGCGCATCGCCGCTATCGCCGTCGGCGCCGGCATCACCTTCAGCCTGCTGTTCGGCGTCATTGCGCCGTCGCTGAGACCGATCTGGCTCAGCCCCGCCGTCAAGACCGCCGTCGACGCCAACCGGCTGTGCGACACCACGGTACTCGCCTCGGCGAAATTCCAGGAGCCGAGCCTGGTCTTCCTGGTCGGCACCAAGACCGTGCTCACCGATGTCGAGGGGGTGGCGCGGCATCTGCTCAACGATCCGTCCTGCGCGCTTGGGCTGGCGCCGATCAAGGACGAGCAGAAGCTTGCCGACGTGCTGACCGCCAAGGGCAAGTCGGCGACGCGACTGACCGAGATCGACGGCATCAACTATTCGTCGGGAGACAAGCTGTCGCTCGGGCTTTACCGGGTGGCGCCGTGATGAATAGCGTCGGGCATCGAATGTCCCTATAAGCGCCCAGCCATGTCCGACGCGCCGCCCCTTGCCCTCTACCACCGCTCGCTCGGCAATTTCCGCGACACGATGTCGATCGTGAAGCGACGCTTTGCCGTGCGGCCGGCACGCTATCCGCGAATTCTGTGGAGCGTCTGGCTCATAGCCTGGATATTGCTCACCGTTGCGACTTTCCTGCGCCTCGATATCAGCGCGGGCGAGATGCGCGGCGAATGGTCCTCCGGCTTTGCGCGCTTCACCGATTTCTTCACGCAGTTCGGCCTCGGCGGCTGGTATCTCATTCCAGCGGTACTCTGCCTCGTCGCCGCCAATCTGACGGATTGGCGCGGCCTGTCCCGGCAGGCCCGGATGATCGTCTACAACTGGACGTGTTTCGCGTTCCTGGTGCTTTGCGCCGTCGGCCTATCCGGTCTTGCGGTCAACGTGCTGAAATACGGAATCGGCCGCGCTCGGCCGCTCTATTTCGACAGTTTCGGCGTCCTGTCGCTGCATCCTTTTGCCATGGACGCGCGCTTTGCCGGTTTCCCGTCCGGCCATGCCACGACGATGGGCGCCGTCTTCGGCATCCTGCTGCTGTTGTTCCCGCGGCGCTGGTACATCGCGCTGGCGGTCACGGCCTGCATCGCTTCGACACGCATCTTCGTCGGCGCGCACTATCCCAGCGACACGGTCGCGGGCTTCGGGCTCGGACTGGCGTTCGCGGTGCTATCGGGGCTGGTGTTTGCCCGGCTCGGCTTCATCTTCGGCCAGACCGGTTCGAAGCTGCCGGTGTGCAAGCGGACGTTCCGGTTGGTACCGTCCCGCGCGCCAAGAGGCAGGGCTTCGACAGCCGATACGGTCGAGGCCGGAGTCGACCAAACCCAGATCCCTTAAGACGCCCTGACTGGCGGCCTTCCGCGCTCAGCGCAGCCGCTTCGGCCTCGGATCGGCCAGCTCGCCCGCCAGGCGACGGTCGAGATAGTCGGCGCACTCCTGGATCAGCAGCTCGGAATCGTTGGCGAAGAAATGGTTGGCGCCTGGGATCGTCTTCTGCGTGATGGTGATGCCCTTTTGCGTGTGCAGCTTGTCGACCAGGCCCTGCACATCCTTCGGCGGCGCCACCTTATCGGCATCGCCATGGATGATGAGGCCGGACGACGGACAGGGCGCCAGGAACGAGAAGTCGTAGGTGTTGGGCTGCGGCGCGACCGAAATAAAACCCTCGATCTCGGGCCGGCGCATCAGGAGCTGCATGCCGATCCATGCGCCGAAGGAATAGCCGGCGACCCAGCAGCTCTTCGAATCCGGATGCAGCGACTGCACCCAGTCGAGCGCGGCGGCCGCGTCCGACAATTCGCCGGTACCATGGTCGAACTCGCCCTGGCTGCGGCCGATGCCGCGGAAATTGAAACGCAGCGTGGTGAAATCGCGCTTCTGGAACATGTAGAAGAGGTCGTAGACGATCTTGTTGTTCATCGTGCCGCCGAATTGCGGGTGCGGATGCAGCACGATGGCGATCGGGGCGCTCTTTTCCTTCGAGGGCTGATAACGTCCCTCCAGGCGACCAGCCGGACCGGCGAAAATGACCTCAGGCATAAAATACTCCACATGGCATATGAATGCGCTCGCCCGGAACTTTCCTGATCCCGACTCACCCGCGGCCCCACATCTTCTGTGGTCTTGACGCCGGGCGAGCGTGTTCCTAGAAGCTAGTTTAGAATTGTTCAAAACTGGGAGGCCGAGACCCGATGGTCCGGCAGCCCGCGCCGCAAGCCGGGTAAATAGGACGGCTTGCCTTGCAATTTCAAGGAAATAACGCGCTATCCTCGCGGGATAGTCGCCGGAAGGACGAACTGAGCGAAAATGGCCGCAATCCGCGCCTATCTCGACTACAACGCCAGCGCGCCGCTCATTGCAGAAGCGCGGGCAGCGATGGTCGCCGCGCTCGATGCCGCCAACCCGTCATCGGTCCACACGGAAGGGCGCGCCTCGCGCCGGCTGGTCGAGGACGCGCGCCGCGACGTGGCGCGGCTGGTCAACGCCAAGCCCGAGCATATCGTCTTCACCTCCGGCGCCACCGAAGCCGCCTCGACGCTGCTTACGCCCGACTGGCAGATGGGACGCGGATCGATCCGCATGAGCCATCTCTTCGTCTACGAAGCCGACCATCCCTGCATACTGAATGGTGGACGCTTCGCGCCGGCGCAGGTGACGAAGATCGGCGTCGACCCGAACGGCATTGCCGATCTCGAGGCGTTGGCCGCCGCGCTCGGCGCGCATGACAAGGCCGCTGGCCTGCCGCTGGTGGCGATCCACGCCGCCAACAACGAGACCGGCGTTATCCAGCCGATCGGGCGCATCGGCGAGATCGTCAAGGCCGCCGGCGGGGTGCTGGTCGTCGACACCGTGCAGGCTGCCGGGCGGATTCCGCTCGATATGTCAATTCCTTATGCCGATTATCTGATCCTGTCCTCGCACAAGATCGGCGGCCCGAAGGGCGTCGGCGCGATCGTGGCCGCATCCGACCTGATGATGCCGCGCCCGCTGATCAATGGCGGCGGCCAGGAGAAGAGCCACCGCGCCGGCACGGAAAACGTCGCCGGGATCGCCGGTTTCGGCGCCGCGGCGCGTGCCGCGCTGGCCGGTCTCACCGACATGGACGCCATCGCGAGCCGGCGCGACGAGGTCGAGGCGATCGTGCGCGACCTCGCGCCGGACGCGGAAATCTTCGGAAATGGCGCTCCCAGGCTTGCCAACACGACATTCTTCGCTATTCCCGGCGTCAAAGCCGAAACGGCGCAGATCGCTTTCGATCTCGCCGGCGTCGCGCTGTCTGCGGGTTCAGCCTGCTCGTCGGGAAAGGTCGGGCCAAGCCATGTGCTGAAGGCGATGGGGCATGGCGACAGCCTGGGCGCCTTGCGCGTCTCGATCGGCCGTGCGACCGGCGCCGACGATATCGCGGCGTTTCGGGCGGCACTGGCCGGCATCGTCGCCCGCCGCGCGGGCAAGGAAGAAGCCGCCTGACGGCGGAGCATCGGAGCGAGAAACGCCTTGCGGTTCTCGGATTTCCGCTGCCTGAACAAGAATTCAGGCTTTAGGGCCTGGTAGAGCCGTGCGTTTTGTCCTGGCCGGGTGAATTTCCGGCGGACACGCACTATATGAAACTTACTCCGCCGCGAGTCCCTCCCTGGGACGCGATTTCGGCGGTGCCATAGTTTGAAAACTGCCGGGCCTTGACCCCGGCGTGGATGGAGAACGCTTATGCCTGCTGTGCAGGAGACGATCGATCGGGTTCGAAAGATCGACGTCGACCAGTATAAATATGGATTCCAGACAGAGATCGAGATGGACAAGGCCCCCAAGGGCCTTAGCGAAGACATCATTCGCTTCATTTCGGCCAAGAAGGATGAGCCGGACTGGATGCTGGAATGGCGTCTGGGGGCGTATCGCCGTTGGCTGACGCTGGAAGAGCCGACCTGGGCGCGCGTCCACTACCCGAAGATCGATTTCCAGGACATCCACTACTACGCCGCGCCGAAGAGCACGCCGGGGCCGAAGTCGCTGAGCGAGGTCGACCCCGAATTGCTCAAGGTCTACGAGAAGCTCGGCATTCCACTCAAGGAGCAGGAAATCCTGGCCGGCGTGCAGAAGACCGATGCCTCGGAGCTCGAGGACGCCAGCGATAACGTCTATAAATCGGGCCGCGTCGCGGTCGATGCCGTGTTCGATTCCGTTTCGGTGGTCACCACCTTCAAGAAGGAACTGGCGCAGGCGGGCGTCATCTTCTGCTCGATCTCGGAAGCGATCCGCGAGCACCCGGAACTGGTGAAGAAATATCTGGGCTCGGTCGTGCCGACCTCGGACAATTTCTACGCGACGCTGAATTCGGCAGTGTTCACCGACGGCTCGTTCGTCTTCGTGCCCAAGGGCGTTCGCTGCCCGATGGAGCTATCGACCTATTTCCGCATCAACGAGAAGAACACCGGCCAGTTCGAGCGCACGCTGATCATCGCCGAGGAGGGGGCTTACGTCTCCTATCTCGAAGGCTGCACGGCGCCGCAGCGCGACGAGAACCAGCTGCACGCCGCGGTGGTCGAGCTGATCGCGCTCGACGATGCCGAGATCAAATATTCTACGGTGCAGAATTGGTACCCCGGCGACGCCGAGGGCAAGGGCGGCATCTACAATTTCGTCACCAAGCGCGGCGACTGCCGCGGCGACCGCTCGAAGATCTCGTGGACGCAGGTCGAGACCGGTTCGGCGATCACCTGGAAATATCCGAGCTGCATCCTGCGCGGCGACGATTCCAGCGGCGAATTCTATTCGATCGCGGTGTCGAACGGTTATCAGCAGGTCGATAGCGGCACCAAGATGATCCATCTCGGCAAGAACACGTCGAGCCGCATCATCTCCAAGGGCATCGCCGCCGGCTTCTCGCAGAATACCTATCGCGGCCAGGTTTCGGCGCATCGCAAGGCGACCAACGCGCGCAACTTCACCAATTGCGACTCGCTGCTGATCGGCGACCAGTGCGGCGCGCACACCGTGCCCTACATGGAAGCCAAGAATTCGACGGCGCAGTTCGAGCACGAGGCGACGACCTCGAAGATCTCCGAGGACCAGAAGTTCTACGTCATGCAGCGCGGCATCCCCGAGGAAGAGGCGATCGCGCTGATCGTCAACGGCTTCGTCAAGGACGTCATCCAGCAGCTGCCGATGGAGTTCGCCGTCGAGGCGCAGAAGCTGATCGGCATCAGCCTAGAGGGTTCGGTCGGCTGACCGCAAAAGACATTTAGGAAGAAATCATGCTTGAGATCAAGAATTTGCACGCCCGCATCGTCGATGATGGCACCGAGATCATTCGTGGGCTGAATCTCTCGGTGAAAGCCGGCGAGGTCGCCGCCATCATGGGGCCGAACGGTTCGGGCAAGTCGACGCTGTCCTATATTCTCGCCGGCCGCGAGGACTATGAAGTCACCGAGGGCGACATCCTCTATAACGGCCAGTCGATCCTCGAAATGGATCCGGCCGAGCGCGCTACTGCCGGCATCTTCCTCGCCTTCCAGTATCCCATGGAGATACCGGGCGTGGCGACCATGGAATTCCTGAAGGTCGCGATGAACGAGCAGCGCAAGGCGCGCGGCGAGGAGCCGCTGAAGGTGCCGGAATTCCTGAAGCGCGTGAAGGAAGCGGCCGCCTCGCTCAGCATGGATATGAACATGCTGAAAAGACCGCTCAATGTCGGCTTCTCCGGTGGCGAGAAGAAGCGCGCCGAGATCCTGCAGATGAAGCTGCTCGAGCCAAAACTCTGCGTGCTCGACGAGACCGATTCCGGCCTCGACATCGACGCGCTGAAGATCGTCTCGGACGGCGTCAACGCACTGCGCTCGCCGGACCGGGCCATCGTCCTCATCACCCACTACCAGCGCCTGCTCGAGCACATCGTGCCTGATACGGTGCACGTGCTCTACAGGGGCCAGGTGATAAAGTCGGGCGACAAGTCGCTGGCGCTCGATCTCGAGGCCAATGGTTATGCCGGCGTGATCGGGCAAGCCGCGTGAGATGGGAGCGGTCGAGGCAAAAGTCATGAACATGCATGCACAGCCCCAGCGGACCTTGGCCGAGACGGCGCTGATCGACGCCTTCGGCGAACGGCTGTCGCTGCTGCCCGGCGACGGCGCGGTGATGGTCAAGCGCGACGATGCGATCGAGGCGATCAAGCACGGCCTGCCGACGCGCCGCGTCGAATCCTGGCATTATACGGACCTGCGCCGGCTGCTGACGTCGGTGCCGGCTTTCGAGGCCGGCGCCGTCGTCAAGGCGCTTGCGCCCGTTCTTGAAGGCTCGGCCGTGCTGCCGGTGCTGAACGGCGTCTCGCAGATGAAGCTGCCGGAGATCGACGGCGTGACGGTGCAGCGCCTGTCGGAGAAGCTGACCGACGGCAGCGTCGCGCCCGGCCTCGATCCCTATGGCAGCGACGACGCGATCGGCGCGCTGAACACGGCTTTCGTCGCCGACGGCTATTTCGTCGATATTGCCGACGGCGCCGAGCTGGAAAAGCCGGTCGAATTGCAGAACCTGCAGGCCGGCGGCCAGTCGCATGTGCGGCTGCTGGCGCGTGTCGGCGCCGGCGCCAAGGCGATTGTCGTCGAGCGTCAGGCAGGCGAGGGCGACGAGGCGCTCGTCTCTTCGGTCAGCCAGCTCGTGATCGGCGACGGCGCCGAGGTGACCTGGCTCATCGTGCAGGAGCAGCCGGACACGGCCACGCATCTCGCCCAGTTCAAGGCGCATATCGGCAAGGACGCGAAGCTGACGCTGTTCGTCATGAACGCCGGCGGCAGGCTCGTGCGCCAGGAGGTCGTGGTCAGGACGACAGGCGAGGGCGCCGACTTCAAATTGCGCGGCATTAATCTTCTCGCCGGCGACACCCACACCGATGTGACTATGGTGCTCGACCACGCCGTGCCGCACACGACGTCGACCGAAGTGATCCGCAACGTGGTGACTGGCAAGGCGCGCGGCGTCTTCCAGGGCCGCATCAATGTGCATCAATACGCCCAGAAGACCAACGCCAAGATGGCCTGCAACACGCTGCTTCTGTCGGATGACGGCGAGTTCTCGACCAAGCCGGAGCTGGAGATCTTCGCCGACGACGTCGTCTGCGGCCATGGCGCCACCGTCACCGAGATCGACCACGACCATCTGTTCTACCTGATGGCGCGCGGCATTGACGAGAAGTCGGCGCGGGGTCTCCTGGTGAAGGCATTCGTCGCCGAAGTGATCGAGGAACTGGACGACGAGGCGCTGGTCGAAGCGCTGGAAGCGCGGCTCGACGGCTGGTTTTCGACGCACGGCTAGCGCCTCACCTTCTCCCCTTGTGGGAGAAGTTGGATTGGCGCGAAGCGCCAAGACGGATGAGGGGTGTTGGAAGGATCGCGGCTTCGGCCGACAAGGACTTCGAGATGGACCAGAAGATCGAAACCACACCATACGACGTCGAGGCGATCCGCCGCGACTTCCCGATCCTGTCGCGCCAGATCTATGGCAAGCCGCTGGTCTATCTCGACAACGGCGCCTCGGCGCAGAAGCCGCAGGTGGTGCTCGACACCATCCAGCATGCCTATTCCCAGGAATACGCCAACGTGCATCGCGGCCTGCATTTCCTGTCGAACGCCGCGACCGACGCCTATGAGAATGCGCGCAAGTCGGTGCGGCGGTTTCTCAATGCGCCGAGCACCGACAACATCGTCTTCACCTCCAACACTACATCGGCGATCAACACCGTCGCCTATGGCTGGGGCATGCCGCGGATCGGCGAGGGCGACGAGATCGTGCTGTCGATCATGGAGCATCACTCCAACATCGTGCCCTGGCATTTCATCCGCGAGCGCCAGGGCGCGAAGCTGGTCTGGGTGCCGGTCGACGATCTCGGCGCCTTCCACATCGAGGAATTCGAAAAGCGCCTGAGCAACCGCACCAAGCTGGTCGCCATCACCCATATGTCCAATGCGCTGGGCACGGTGACGCCGATCAAGGAGATCGTGCGCATCGCGCATGCGCGCGGAATTCCTGTCCTCGTCGACGGCAGCCAGAGCGCGGTGCACATGCCGATCGATGTGCAGGACCTCGACTGCGATTTCTTCGTCTTCACCGGCCACAAGGTCTATGGCCCGTCGGGCATCGGCGTGCTCTACGGCAAGAAGGACAGGCTGGAAGAGATGCGGCCTTTCATGGGCGGCGGCGAAATGATCGAGGAGGTGACGGAAGACATCGTCACCTACAACGAGCCGCCGCACCGCTTCGAGGCCGGCACGCCGCCGATCGTCCAGGCGATCGGCCTGGGCGCCGCGCTCGACTATATGGAGAAGGTCGGCCGTGAGCGGATCGCCGCGCATGAGGCGGACCTCAAGGCTTACGCGCATGAGCGGCTGCGGGCGATCAACTCGCTGCGCATCTTCGGCGACGCGCCCGGCAAGGGCGCCATCATCTCGTTTGAATTGCAGGGTATCCATGCGCATGACGTGTCGATGGTGATCGATCGGCAAGGTGTCGCGGTCCGGGCCGGAACGCATTGCGCCCAGCCGCTGTTGAAACGCTTCGGCGTCACCTCCACATGCAGGGCATCGTTCGGCATGTATAATACCAGGGCCGAAGTCGATGCTTTGGCCGAGGCGCTGGAAAAGGCGCGAAAGTTCTTCGGGTGACGAGGATGGACGACGTGAGCACCACCGCGGAAAAAGCGCCGGAAACGGCCGCGAACGGCATCGTTTCGGCCTCGGCGATCCCCGCCGACGAGCTGGCGCGGCTGACCGACGACATCGTTTCGGCTCTGAAGACCGTCTACGACCCGGAAATTCCGGCCGACATCTATGAGCTCGGCCTCGTCTACAAGATCGACATCGAGGACGACCGTTCGGTCAAGATCGATATGACGCTGACCGCGCCGGGCTGCCCGGTGGCCGGCGAGATGCCTGGCTGGGTCGAGAACGCCGTCGGCGCCGTCGAGGGCGTGTCCGGTGTCGAGGTCGCCATGGTGTTCGATCCGCCATGGACGCCCGACCGCATGTCGGAAGAAGCGCAGGTCGCGGTCGGGTGGTATTGAGGCCGATAGCCTTGCGCCAGTCGTAAAACTTCACCATTTTAGGTGAGAATCATTCGGCAGGCCTTGAACCTGCATGGAATGGAGAAGGAAAAAATATGGGACGCTTCGCCGTCATCACCATGACCGACAAGGCCGCCGACCGCGTGCGCGAGATCGTGGCTGCGCGCGATACCGCGCATGGCATCCGGCTCGGCATCAAGAAGGGCGGTTGCGCCGGCATGGAGTATACGGTCGATCTTGTGACCGAGCCGAATCCCAAGGACGACCATATCGAACGCGACGGCGCGCATGTCTATGTCGCGCCGGAGGCGGCACTTTTCCTGTTCGGAACCGAGATGGATTTCGAGCAAACGACGCTGCGCACCGGCTTCACCTTCAAGAATCCGAACCAGAGCTCGGCCTGCGGCTGCGGCGAATCCGTCGAGCTGAAGCCTGCCGACCTCAAGGCGCTTGCCGAGGCACGCGCCTCGGCCTGACCAGGCCCGCCAGCGCTTCCACTCAGTCCGGCAGCGCGGCGATGACCACAAGCTCGACGACGAGGTCAGGCTGTGCCAGGGCGGCCACGCCGATCACCTCCGATGGCGGCGGGTTGTTGTAGCTGCAGTGCTTCGGGCAATGTTCGGCAAAGAATTCGTCCAGCACGTCCAGACGAAAGTTGGGTGAGCTGAGGACGCCGCCGGACGGAAAAGGCCCTTTGACGTAGAACGTCACCTTGACCAGGTGGTCGAGTGAGCTGCCAAGTTCCTCCAGGTCCGACTTGATGTTCGCCAGGATTTCGCGCCACTGCGTTGCCGCGTCGCCGACAGCGCCGCCCTGGTGTTTCGACGGATCGTAGTCGTCGACGGTAGCGGTGTTGCCGGACAGGAAAACATATCCCTTCGCGTCCGAGACCACCGTGCCCTTGCCCCAAGGCATCAAACGATCGCCTTTGAATTTCTTGTGCGTCGTGAGGTTCATTTCGGTCTCCTGTCGCCAGACGGTTGTCTTGATGCAATTCCGGGCGGAAAACCGCTGCGCAGTTTGCCGGAATTGCCTAATCAACCCACATCCCGGTCCGCTTGTGCCAGTCGGCGATCGATTCCTCCGGATAGATCTCGAATACCTTGTCGTTCTTGCCGACGACCGGCTCGACCCAGTTCGCCTTGTATTTCAGCATCAGATGCACCTTTTCCGGCGGTTTCGGCAGGTCGGTGTCGATCGCCGAAGCGAAGGGGTGAACGAGGTCCGGCCACGTCGGGTCGTAGAGCCAGAGTGCTGCGCCGCATTTCCGGCAGAAATTGCGCTCGCCGGTCGAGACCTCGCAATGCGGATGTTCGTCATCCTCGATCTCGGCCCGGTAGACGCCGAGGCTGCGCTTGCCCCTTATGTTCATCGTCTCGTAGTCGGCGCCGAGATTGATGGCGAAACCGCCGCCGCCTTGCTGCTTGCGGCAGATCGAGCAGTAGCAGAGCATGAAGGGCACCGGGGTGCGGCTCTCCACCTCGAAGCGGACGGCGCCGCAGCGGCAGGAGCCTTTGAGCAGGACAGGCATGGCGGGAACTCCGTTTTCAGATTCCAACCTGTCAGCATGCTTTTGGTTGCGGCGATGACAAGGCCGGTGACGGATGAGATGATCGCAGCATGGACAATGCGCGTCTTGAAGAACTGTTCGAAAGCCTTGGACCGATCGCCATCCGAAAACTGTTCGGCGGCAAGGGCATCTATTGCGATGGCGTCATCGTCGCGGTCGTCGTGCGCGACGAGCTGATGCTCAAGGCGGACGAGGAAACAATTCCCGACTTCGAAGCCGCCGGCTGCAAGCAATGGACCTATACCGGCTCGCGCCACGGCAAGGAGGTGGCGATGCCCTATTGGAGCGTTCCCGACGAGGCCTTCGACGATCCGGACGAAATGGCAGTGTGGGCGCGGCGGGCTTATGAAGCGGGACGAAGGGCGGGGAAGTGAAAGTTAGAAATGGTGGCGGCACAGAGGGGGTGTGAAGGAACTCGGCCATTGCAGTTGGCCGGGCTGCCGCAACCTGAACGCTCTACAACGCCTTGGCGATCTCCGCCGCCAGCCGCGCATTGTTCTCGACCAGCGCGATGTTGGTCTTGAGGCTGCGGCCGCCGGTCAGCTCAAGGATTTTCGACAAAAGGAACGGCGTCACCGCCTTGCCGGTGACGTTGAGCGCCTCGGCCGCCTTTTGCGCGGCCTGGATGTAGCCGTCCATCTCCGCGACCGGGATTTCGTCGCTCTGCGGCACCGGATTGGCGACGAGGATGCCGCCGCCCAAGCCCAGCGCCTGACGCGTGCGGTAGAAATGCGCGATATCTTCCGGCGCATGAAGGGTCAGCGGAGCGCGGAAGGGCGACTGCCTCGACCAGAAGGCGGGCATCGTCTCGCAGCCATGGCCGATAACCGGCACGCCGCGCGTTTCCAGCACTTCCAGCGTCTTTTCGATGTCGAGAATCGCCTTGGCGCCGGCCGAGACGACGATGACCGGCGTGCGCGCCAGCTCGTCGAGGTCGGCCGAGATATCGAAGCTTTTCTCAGCGCCCTTGTGGACGCCGCCAATGCCGCCGGTGGCGAACACTTTTATGCCGGCCATATGCGCGGTGATCATGGTCGCCGCAACCGTGGTGCCGCCTGTGCGCGTTTGAGCGACCGCGAAGCCGAGATCGGCGCGCGACAGCTTCATGGCATCGCCCGTCATGGCAAGCGATTCGCGCTCGCCGTCGGAGAGGCCGATCTTGATGCGGCCCTCGACCACGGCGATCGTCGCCGGTACCGCGCCGCAGTCGATGATGATCTGCTCGACCTTGGCCGCCATGGCGCCATTGTCGGGGTAGGGCATGCCGTGGGTGATGATGGTGCTTTCCAGCGCCACCACGGGCCGGCCGGCGGCAAGCGCCTCGGCCACCGGCGGATGGATATCGACGAAGGGGCGGGCGGTGTCAGGCGTCATGGCTGTCTCCGATCCGAAGGGATTGCTTCGGCAGTGGTGGCCCTATGCCACTTCCCGCGGCTCCGGCACAAGGGCAAGCGCCTGCGTGAAGGTGGCGATCGTGAAGGACGGCACGGCCTGCGGGCTCTCTATGGCGAGCATCGCCGCGGCAAGGCCTTCGCGTAGTGCTGCGCGCAGCGGCAGGCCGCGCAGCAAGGCGGCGACGGTTGCGCCGGTCAAGGCGTCGCCGGCGCCGGTCACGTCGGCCACCTTGCGCGGCGCGGGCGGGTCGATCTCGAAGATGCCGGTATCGTCGAAGCCCAGCACCGGAGCGCTGCCGGACGTGACCACGCCGGCATTCAGGCCAACCCGCCTGAGCGCGTCGACAAGGGTCTTGCCGTATGGCTCGGCGCCGACCAGCGCGGCGGCCTCGCGAAGGTTCATGAAGAGCAGCGACAGATCGTCGAGCAGCGGCGCCAGGCGAACGACCTTGGCCGGCGAGACGGCGATGGCGAAGACCGGCCGGTCGCCGGCCAACGCCACCAGGCGCTCCAGCGCCGCCGTCGGCAGGTTGGCGTCGCACAGGATGGCGTCGGCGGCGGCGATCGCCTCGCGCACCTTGGCGCGCCTTATTTGTTTGGGGAAGGCTAGGTCGTAGAGCGCCATGTCGGCCAGCCCGACGATCAACTCGCCTTCGGCATCGATCAGCGCCGTGTAGCTCGGCGTCGTGCGGTCGAGGAACACCACCGAAAGGTCGGTTATCCCGGCGTCGTCGATCGCCGAGGCGACTGTGTCCGCCGCAGCGTCACCGCCACGCACCGAGATCAGCGAGGCCGACACGCCGCGCTTCACCACGCTGCGCAGCGCGTTGAAAACCACGCCGCCGACGTCCTCGCGCATGATGCCGGGATTCGAAGCCGCGGGCACATAGACGCCCGAGACCTGGCCGCGCCGGTCGATATGGGCGCCGCCAAGCGCCAGGATTGTTGGGGATGTCGGCATTTCGGGTCGATGACTTTCGTTGATCGTGCGGCCGCGCACACTAGGTTTCTGCGCGTCGCCCTGCAATCGGGGTCGCGATTCGGACGGCCGGGTATCGAAATCTCTTCTGGACCCGTGGTTGCACTCCGCACTAGCCCTGGTGAGACAAAAATAGAACAAATCCAGATATTGATTATTTTTCAGATATTTGTTGCCTCTTGCCAAATGAGAACAAAAAAGGTACAAAACAAGCAGGGATCACGGATTGTCCGGCCTTCATTGACGACCAAGGGGTGATGTATCATGGCTCAGAATTCTTTGCGGCTTGTAGAGGATAAGGCAGTGGACAAATCAAAGGCTCTGGACGCGGCGCTGTCGCAAATCGAGCGCGCGTTCGGCAAGGGCTCGATCATGCGGCTCGGCGCCAACGAGCAGGTGGTCGAGATCGAAACCGTGCCGACCGGCTCGCTCGGCCTCGACATCGCGCTCGGCGTCGGCGGCCTGCCGCGCGGCCGCATCATCGAGATCTACGGGCCGGAAAGCTCGGGCAAGACGACGCTGGCGCTGCACACGGTGGCGGAAGCCCAGAAGAAGGGCGGTATCTGCGCCTTCGTCGATGCCGAGCACGCGCTCGATCCGGTCTATGCCCGCAAGCTTGGCGTCGACCTCGAAAACCTTTTGATCTCGCAGCCCGACACCGGCGAGCAGGCGCTGGAGATCTGCGACACGCTGGTGCGTTCGGGCGCCATCGACGTGCTGGTCGTCGACTCGGTGGCGGCACTGACGCCGCGCGCTGAAATCGAAGGCGAGATGGGCGATTCGCTGCCCGGTCTTCAGGCTCGCCTGATGAGCCAGGCGCTGCGCAAGCTGACCGCCTCGATCTCGCGTTCCAACACCATGGTCATCTTCATCAACCAGATCCGCATGAAGATCGGCGTCATGTTCGGCTCGCCCGAGACGACCACCGGCGGCAACGCGCTGAAATTCTACGCCTCGGTGCGCCTCGACATCCGCCGCATCGGCTCGGTCAAGGACCGTGACGAGGTCGTCGGCAACCAGACCCGCGTCAAGGTGGTGAAGAACAAGCTGGCCCCGCCCTTCAAGGTGGTCGAGTTCGACATCATGTATGGCGAGGGCGTGTCGAAGACAGGCGAGCTGATCGATCTCGGCGTCAAGGCCGGCGTCATCGAGAAGTCGGGCGCCTGGTTCTCCTACAATTCCCAGCGCCTCGGCCAGGGTCGCGAGAACGCAAAACTGTTCCTGCGCGACAATCCCGACACGGCGCGTGAGGTCGAGCTTGCGTTGCGCCAGAATGCCGGGCTGATCGCCGAGAAATTCCTCGAGAATGGCGGCTCCGAAGGCGGCGACGACGGTTTCGAGGACGAGGCCGGCGCCTTGTAAAGGGCGTGCCCCGGGGATTTTGGGGTCCGCGTGGTCCGAGGGCGCCCGAGAGCAGTTGGTTGGCTTAGCCGGAGTTCGGCCACAATCCTGGTTTATCGGCTTGTGCTTATGTAATCGAGTTCTTGAGTACTGCGTACCCGAACCGCCGGCCTTCGCGCCGGCGGTTTTGCGTTTTGCGGGCGATGCTGAGCCGCCGCTCCTGCGAAGATTGGCCCAAAGCGCGTCGCGCTGAAACGGGTCCAGGCGACGCGCTTTAGGTCTTTGTTTTGATGCATGTCGTTGTGCCAGAACCGCTGCGCACTTCTGGGCGACATGCATTACTCCGTGTTTCTGGACAGGGTGAAGAGCTATCGCTAAAAGGCCCATCTATCTTCTGAAACAAAAGCCCATCAGCCGCCGGCAACGCCGGCGGTTCTCGCGAAAAGGCAGTACGCAATGAGTGGCGTGAACGATATCCGGGCGACATTCCTCGACTACTTCCGCAAGGAGGGCCACGAGATCGTCGCCTCCAGCCCACTGGTGCCGCGCAACGATCCGACGCTGATGTTCACCAACGCCGGCATGGTGCAGTTCAAGAACGTCTTCACCGGCCTGGAGAAGCGTCCCTATTCGCGCGCCGCGACCGCGCAGAAGAGCGTGCGCGCCGGCGGCAAGCACAACGATCTCGACAATGTCGGCTACACGGCGCGCCATCTCACCTTCTTCGAGATGCTCGGCAATTTCTCGTTCGGCGACTATTTCAAGGAGCGCGCGATCGAGCTTGCCTGGAACCTGATCACCAAGGAATTCGGTCTGCCGAAAGACAAGCTCTTGGTCACCGTCTATCACACCGACGACGAGGCGGCGGGTTATTGGAAGAAGATCGCCGGCTTCTCCGACGACCGCATCATCCGCATCCCGACCTCCGACAATTTCTGGGCGATGGGCGACACCGGCCCATGCGGGCCGTGTTCGGAAATCTTCATCGACCGCGGCGAGCATATTTGGGGCGGCCCGCCCGGCAGCCCGGAAGAGGACGGCGACCGTTTCCTGGAATTCTGGAACCTGGTGTTCATGCAGTATGAGCAGGTGACGAAGGAAGAGCGCATCGACCTGCCGCGTCCCTCGATCGACACCGGCATGGGCCTGGAGCGCATGGCCTCCATCCTGCAGGGCGTCGAAAGCGTCTTCGAGACCGACCTGTTCAAGCATTTGATCGACGCGACGTGCTCGGCGCTCGGGCACGGCCACAACCAGGAGAATGCAGCATCCTTCCGCGTCATCGCGGACCACCTGCGCTCGTCCTCTTTCCTGGTGGCCGACGGCGTGCTGCCTTCCAACGAGGGGCGCGGCTATGTGCTGCGCCGCATCATGCGCCGCGCCATGCGCCACGCGCAGCTGCTCGGCGCCAAGGATCCGCTGATGTGGCAGCTGGTGCCGGCGCTGGTGCGCGAGATGGGCCAGGCCTATCCCGAGCTGGTGCGCGGCGAGGCGCTGATCACCGAGACGCTGAAGCTCGAGGAAACACGCTTCCGCAAGACGCTGGTGCGCGGCCTCGGCCTGCTTTCGGACGCGACCGAGACGCTCAAAGCCGGCGATATGCTGGACGGCGAGACCGCTTTCAAGCTCTACGACACCTACGGCTTCCCGCTCGATCTGACGCAGGATGCGCTGCGCCAGCGCAGCATCTCGGTCGATATCGCCGGCTTCACCGACGCGATGGAGCGGCAGAAGGCCGAGGCCCGCGCGCATTGGGCTGGCTCGGGCGAAGCCGCGACCGAAACCGTCTGGTTCTCCGTGCGGGAAAAGACGGGCGCGACCGAGTTCCTCGGCTATGAGACCGAGCAGGCCGAAGGCATCGTCCAGGCCCTGGTCAAGGACGGCAAGACCATCGACAGCGCGAGCCAGGGCGATGCGGTCGCCGTGGTCGTCAACCAGACGCCGTTCTACGGCGAATCCGGGGGCCAGATGGGCGACACCGGCGTGATTTCCGGCGAGGGCTTCTCGATCGAGATCTCCGATACGCAGAAAAAGGCCGACGGCCTGTTCGTGCACCTGGGCAAGGTGGCCAAAGGAACGGTCAAGACGGGCGTGGCTGTCGAGCTCAAGGTCGACCACTCTCGCCGCTCGAAGCTGCGCGCCAACCACTCCGCGACGCATCTCATTCACGAGGCGCTACGCGAGGTGCTGGGCACCCATGTCGCGCAGAAGGGCTCGCTGGTTGCGCCCGAAAGGCTGCGCTTCGACATCTCGCACAACAAGCCGATCTCGGCCGACGAGCTCGAAGAGGTCGAGCGCATGGCCAACGAGATCGTCGTGCAGAACAGCCCGGTGACGACGCGGCTGATGTCGGTCGACGACGCGATCGCCGAGGGCGCCATGGCGCTGTTCGGCGAGAAATACGGCGACGAGGTGCGTGTCGTGTCGATGGGCACCGGCCTGCATGGCGCCAAGGCAAACCGGCCTTATTCCGTCGAGCTTTGCGGCGGCACGCATGTGAAATCGACCGGCGATATCGGTCTGGTGCGCATCCTGTCGGATAGCGCGGTGGCGGCCGGCGTGCGCCGCATCGAGGCGCTGACCGGCGAGGCGGCGCGCAGGCATCTCGACGAGCAGGACAGGCGGCTGAAAGCCGCGGCGGCGACCTTGAAGATCGCGCCGGCCGATGTGCCGGCTCGCGTCGAAACATTGCTTGAGGAACGCAAGAAGCTCGAAAAGGAACTCACCGAGGCGCGCAAGAAGCTGGCGCTTGGCGCCGGCCCGGCCGTATCCGATGCTCCGCCCGCCAACGAGACCGTCGCCGGCGTCGGCTTCCTCGGCAAGGCGGTCAGCGGCGTGGCGCCGAAGGACCTGAAACCGCTGGCGGATGCCGGCAAGAAGACGCTCGGCTCCGGCGTGGTCGTCTTTGTCGGCGCCGGCGAGGACAACAAGGCGAGCGTGGTCGTCGGCGTCACCGACGATTTGACCGGCCGCTTCAGCGCCGTCGATCTCGTGCGCGTCGCGTCCGCCGCGCTTGGCGGTCAAGGCGGCGGCGGCCGGCCCGACATGGCGCAGGCCGGCGGCCCCGACGCCTCCAGGGCCAACGACGCGATCGCGGCGGTGAAGGCGGCGCTGGAGGCGGCTTGAACGAGTGGGTTTGAATTTACCGCACGCTTGGCGGGACAGCGCCCCCCTCTGTCCTGCCGGACATCTCCCCCACAAGGGGGAGATTAGCTGCGTCAGCCACTCGCCTTTTTCTGCGTGGTTGTATTTCAACGTGGGAGATTGGCGAAAGCCGGTGCGCCGTCCGATCTCCCCCCAAGTGGGGGAGATGTCCGGCAGGACAGAGGGGGGCGCTGTCCCTCGACCGTCCTGATTCTTATCAGCCAGCCTTTTCCGTCCGCATAAAGCTCGGCCGTCCGGCTATCCGCGCATACCAATCGCGCATATCCGCAAACCGCGCCAACAAATCGCGTCCTTCCGCGACCTTGACGAAATAGGCGACGATCGGTGCCGCGTGCAGGTCGGCCAGTGTCAGTTGCTCGCCTAGCAGCCACGGCCCTTTCGCCTTCAGCGATGTCAGAACCTTGAGCACCGTCTCAGCCTGGCTCAGCCCGCCGGCAATCAGCGCCTCATCCGGCGCTGCCTTCTCCAGCCGCTCGACGGCGACGTCCCAGACCATGGCATGATAACCATAGGCGTCGAGCATGCCGCTGATCTGGACCATCCTGGCGCGGCCGCGCGCGTCGGCCGGCTGCAAGGCCGGGCCGTCGAAGGCTTCGTCGACATAGCGCGTGATCGCGCCGGTCTCGAACAGTCGAAAACCGTCGTGCTCGAAGGCCGGGATGCGGCCGAAAGGGTGATGTTCCAGATACCAGGCCGGGATGCCTTCGGCGGCGAAGATGTCGAGCGGCACGAGCTCGTAGCCGACGCCTTTCTCCTCCAGCGTCATCCGTGCGATGCGCACATAGACGCTGTAGTCCGCGCCGTAGAGAATTGGCTTGGCCATCGATCAGCGCTCCCCTCCAAAAAAAGAAGGCTCCTTCCGGAGCCTTCGGTATGCCGAATGTGGGTTTACCCCATCGCTTTCTGCAAATTCTCGTCGATCTTGTCGAGGAAGCCGGTGGTCGAGAGCCAGGGCTGGTCGGGACCGATCAGCAGCGACAGGTCCTTTGTCATGAAACCGCTCTCGACGGTCTGGATGCAGACCTTTTCCAGCGTCTCGGCGAAGCGCTTGAGCTCGGCATTGTCGTCGAGCTTGGCGCGGTGGGCGAGGCCGCGCGTCCAGGCGAAGATCGAGGCGATCGAATTGGTCGAGGTTTCCTCGCCCTTCTGATGCTGGCGGTAGTGGCGCGTCACGGTGCCGTGCGCGGCTTCCGCCTCCACCGTCTTGCCGTCCGGCGTCATCAGCACCGAGGTCATCAGGCCGAGCGAGCCGAAGCCTTGCGCCACGGTGTCGGACTGCACGTCGCCGTCATAGTTCTTGCAGGCCCAGACATAGCCGCCCGACCATTTCAGGCTGGAAGCGACCATGTCGTCGATCAGGCGGTGCTCGTACCAGAGTTTCCTTGCCTTGAACTCGGCCTCGAACTCCTTCTCGTAGACCTCCTGGAAGATATCCTTGAAGCGGCCGTCATAGGCCTTGAGGATGGTGTTCTTGGTCGACAGATAGACCGGGAAATTGCGCAGCAAGCCGTAGTTCAGCGAGGCGCGGGCAAACTCACGGATCGACTCGTCGAGATTGTACATGGCCATGGCCACGCCGCCGCCCGGCGCGTCATAGACGTCATGCTCGATGACCTGGCCGTCCTCGCCGACGAACTTGATCGTCAGCTTGCCTTTGCCGGGGAAGCGGAAGTCGGTGGCGCGGTACTGGTCGCCGAAGGCATGACGGCCGACGACGATCGGCTTGGTCCAGCCCGGCACCAGGCGCGGCACGTTCTTCATGATGATCGGCTCGCGGAAGATGGTGCCGCCGAGAATGTTGCGGATGGTGCCGTTGGGCGACTTCCACATCTTCTTCAGCTTGAATTCCTCGACGCGCGCCTCGTCGGGGGTGATCGTCGCGCATTTCACGCCGACGCCCCATTTCTTGATGGCATTGGCCGAATCGATCGTCACCTGATCGTTGGTGGCGTCGCGGTGCTCGATGCCGAGATCGTAATATTCCAGCTTCAGGTCGAGATAGGGGTGGATCAGCTTGTCCTTGATGAACTGCCAGATGATGCGGGTCATCTCGTCGCCGTCGAGCTCGACGACCGGGTTCGCCACCTTGATCTTCGCCATGGAAAGAATGCCTCGTTGCTGGGGGGTCTGGACGGCCTTGCCCGCATGGCTTCGGCCGGGGATGCGGAGCGTATATCAAAGGCTTTTTCAGCGCGCAAACCGCGATCCGCGCCGGGGCAGACGGGTGCCGCTGTTGTGAATGCTTCATTTTCCGGTCCGGATGTGGCAGGGGACGCCGAAACGCCGCAAACCCCGGTTACCCACAACCCATGCCAGCCATCGAAGACACAACCAAGACCGGACCGGCGATCATCCTGGTCGAGCCACAGCTCGGCGAGAATATCGGCATGGTCGCGAGGGCCATGGCGAATTTCGGCTTGTCCGAGCTCAGGCTGGTCAACCCGCGCGACGGCTGGCCGAGCGAGAAGGCGCGCGCGGCCGCCAGCCGCGCCGACCATGTCATCGACGCCACCAGGGTGTTCGACGATCTGCCCTCGGCGGTCGCCGACCTGAACTTCGTCTTCGCCACGACAGCGCGCGAGCGCGACGGCTTCAAGCCGGTGCGCGGTCCGGTGGAAGCAGGCAGGGCGCTAAGGGCGCGCAGCGAGGCCGGGCTGCGCACCGGTATCCTGTTCGGCCGCGAGCGCTTCGGCCTTTACAATGACGAGGTCGGGCTCGCCGACGAGATCGTCACCTTTCCGGTCGATCCCGGCTTTTCCTCGCTCAACATCGCCCAGGCGGTGCTGCTCATGTCCTATGAATGGATGAAGTCCGGCCTCGCCGACGAGACGCAGACCAACTTCTCCGGGCCGGAGCTGGTACCGGCGCCCAAGGAGCAGCTGCACAGCCTGTTCGCCTACCTGGAAAACGCGCTGGAAGCGCGCGGCTATTTTCGCCCGGAAGAAAAGAAGCCGAAGATGGTCGACAATCTGCGCGCGGTGCTGACGCGCGCGGGCTTCGCCGAGCCCGAGCTCAAGGTGCTGCGCGGCATCATCTCGTCGCTCGACAGGTTCTCGCCGGCCATGCCGCGCGGCGATGGCTCGCCCGGCGACGATCCGAGACGGTTGCCGGCCGGCGCGCGCAGTCGCGCCAAAGACGAAGAAGGTTAAGATCGGTAAGCTGCGAGCATTTGAAGTAACCGAATTTTATTCGATTATATGCCATCCTTGCTGCAATAGTGGGGGTGGCACATGTTTACGTCCAATATTGGTCGACTGCGCTTTTTCCTTTACTCTCTCGGTCTCGCCGTAACCGAAACCGTGGTGATCGTCATCTGCATTGTCAGCACGATCGGTTTCGAAGGGCTGCTCAATTCAGGGCCGGGTCCGTCGCGCCAAGGCATGGCAGGCGCGGTCCTCATCGCCTCTCTCATCTTCGTCGCGCTTCGCGGCAACATCGCCTCGCGCCGCACCCGCGACGCCAACGGGCGCCGCTGGATCCTGTGGGCCTACATCGCCCTTTCGTCCGTCTATGCCCTTCTGCAGGCAGGCGTGCTGCTGGTCGTCAAATTCGGCGACCCCGAGAGCATTCCGGGCGGGCTGAACCTGCTTGGGCTTTCGGTATTCGGCCTCTGGTGCACGATTTGGTGGGCGAAGCCCGTCGCGGGCAGCAACATCGATGAATTGACCGATGTCTTCGACTTCGATGGCCCGCTGCCGGCAACGACGCGCGCTGCCCGCACCGCTGTGCCGGCCGCTCCACGCGCCGCGGTTGCCGCTTCAGCCGCTCACATTCCGCCCGCGCCGCAGCCTTTCGGCAGACCGCGGCCGGCCGGTTTCGGCAAGCGCGGCATATGAGTGATTTTAGAGATAGGGCATGATGTCGTCCCAAAACCGCTTCGCACTTTTCGGCATCATGTTCTAGCGACTGCGCAAAAGCTGCTCGCATTCGCCTCTTCAAGACCACGATCATTCGCGATAGAAGCGCGTCGGTCCAATTCCGGGCCTGTCGTTTCTCATAACCGGATGACAATGAGCGATCGATCAAGCCAGCGCCCGATCCTGATGTTCGATTCCGGCGTCGGCGGGCTGACCGTGCTGCGCGAGGCGCGCGTGCTGATGCCCGACCGCCGCTTCGTCTATGTCGCCGACGACGCGGCGTTTCCCTATGGCGCCTGGGAAGAGCCGGCGCTCAAGGAACACATCCTTGCGCTGTTCGGCAAATTGCTCGACCGGCTCCAGCCGGCGATTTCGGTCATTGCCTGCAACACCGCCTCAACGCTGGTGATCGATGCGCTACGCGACAAATTCCCCGGCCATCCCTTTGTCGGCACCGTTCCGGCGATCAAGCCGGCGGCCGAACGCACCCGCTCCGGCCTGGTATCGGTGCTGGCGACGCCGGGCACGGTGAAGCGCCAATACACGCGCGACCTGATCAGCAAGTGGGCGCAGAAATGCCATGTGCGCCTGGTCGGCAGCGATCGGCTGGCGGGGCTCGCCGAGATCTATATGCGCCAGGGTTTCGTCGACGAAGAAGCCGTGTGCGCCGAAATTGCGCCCTGCTTCATCGAGCGCGACGGCAACCGCACCGACATCGTCGTGCTTGCCTGCACGCACTACCCGTTTCTCGCCAACCGCATGCGCAAGACCGCGCCTTGGCCGGTCGACTGGATCGATCCGGCCGAAGCGATCGCGCGGCGCGCCATGTCGCTGCTTGAACCCGTTGGGGACACATCCGGCGTAAGTGAGCCCGATCTTGCCGTCTTCACCTCGGGCAAGGTGGATTTCGCCACGAGGCGGCTCATCCAGGGCTTTGGACTGACCGCACCTTAGTGCTCAAGGCGGGGTGGCGGGCTCGAAGACGATGCTGCGTTGATCCGGATCGGCCGAAACCAGCCTTAGCGTCAGGCCGTCGCCCTGCCTGAGCCCGGAGGCTTTCACGCTGGCAACCACCGGCATGTCGGCAAGCTGCACGCGCACGCCACGGTCGACGAAGTCGGTGACGACGGCCTCGAACGTCTCGCCCTCATGTCCCTTGAGCATCACCGCCTCGGCAAGGTCGATTGCCGCGTGGCTGATCTGCGAGGCGCGGGCATCCGCGCGCCCCATCACCTTCGGCAATCTGGCGAAGGCGTCAGTGACGGCCTGCGGCACGGGCTGGCCATTGGCGATCGCCAGCGCGCAGCGCAGGACGTAGCGGTCGGCCAGCCGCCTGAGCGGCGCGGTGGCGTGGGCATAGGTCGCGGCCATCGCCTCATGCCAGGGGACGATGCCCTCCTGATAGGGTTGGTAGGACGCGCCGTTGCCTGCGCGGCGGATTTCCAGCATTAGCGCCGCCTGTTTCGGGTCGGCCGGATCGAGCGTGCGTTGATAGTCGCGCAAGCTGGTGGAGGCCGACCAGGACAGGCCGAGCGCCTGTGCCGCGTTGCGCAGCCGTTGCACCTTGGAGGCGTCCGGCCCCGACATCACCCGGAACAAGCCGGTCTTGTGGGCCAGCATGGCATCGGCAATCGCCATATTGGCGGCCAGCGAAAGTGCTGCATTGTCCTGCTCGGATTGCAGCAGCGGCCTGAACGAAAGCCGGAACGTGCCGTCGGCGAGCCTTTCCACCTCCTGCTCGGGCGGATCGACGCGCGAAGCGCCGCGGCGTTGTTCGTTTGCCGCCATACGCCGCGCCAGTTCCGCGAAGCCGGCCGGAACGTCGTCGGCCCGCACGCTGTCATAGGCGAGCTTGGCGCGGCTTTGGATGATGGCGCGCTCCGCGCTGTCCAGCTTCACCGCACCGTCTCCGGCAACCCGGATCGTGAAGACGACCGCAGGACGCGGTCCATCGGGCAACAGGCTCGCCGCCGCCTCGGCGAGCACCGGCGGGTAGAGCCCGGCCTTGCCGTCCGGCAAGTAAAGCGTCTCGCCTCGGTTCCAGGCTTCGGTATCAATCGTATCGCCGTCCTCGACGAACCAGGCCACGTCGGCAATGGCATAGTGCAAGAGAAGATCGCCGCCGCTGGCTTCGATCGAGAAGGCCTGGTCGAGATCGGTGGAACTCGCCGGATCGAGCGTGACGAAGGGCATTGCCGTCCGGTCGGCATGCTGGTCGGGCACACGCTTTGCCGCCGCCTCAGCCGCGGCCATAACCGCAGGCGGAAATCCATCCGGCACGTGGAATTCTGCGCGGATTTTCGCAAGGCCGGTGGAAAGCGCCTGTGAGGGATCGTTCAGGGATTTCATGCAACCGTCCTACACTGGCATTCCGGGCGCGGGAAGGCTTGCCAGGATATCGCCAAGGTCGGCAGCCTAATCGCCAACTCAAGCAGGCCCACGGGCCGGGCCGTAGCCGCTGGAACTGCCGCTTCAGCCCGGCGTTTCTTCTCACAGCAAAGGGAGAAACCGCCATGCCCGCCAAATCGCAAGCCCAGCAAAAGGCCGCCGGCGCAGCGCTGTCCGCCAAGCGCGGGGAGACGAAGAAGAGCGAGCTCAAGGGCGCTTCGCGCGAAATGTATGAATCGATGAGCGAAAAGCAGCTCGAGGAGTTCGCCGAGACCAAGCGCAAAAGTCTGCCCAGCAAGAAGTCGTAGATCGAGTGAAAGGCCTGCGGCGTCGGCCGCAGGCCTCCGTCAACCCCTTTTGGCGCAAGATGAGCTAGCGGCGCCACCAGCAGCGTTTGGTCTTGTAACGGATGACGTGGCGATGGCCGTGGCGCCAGACCACTCTTTTCGTCACCACGACGCGGCATATCTGCCTGTGGCCGCTCCAATGCCTGGCCATGGCAGGTTCCGGGGTCATAACCGCCATAGATCCCGCCAATATAGCGGCCCCGGTCAGGGTAAGGAAGAACTTCTTCATGGGAATTCGGACTCCTCTGCTCCAGTCCCTTAATTAAGATGGCAGAGCAGGGCAGCTCCTTGGAAGCACAAGCCGCTCTGCTGCCGACGGCCTTCGCCACAACCGGCACCGCACGCCACGCGGGAAATTATCGGGTTGCGACCCGCGCTGCCAGCCGTAAGCTTGACACCGGTTAAATCTCTGTTTAACAGGCCCACCAACACCGGGTGGCGACGCCCGGTGGTTTCTTTTGACGTGTCCCGTGGGTTTTCCGTCGCTTTGCGTGGAAAACCCTGTCAGGTCTCGAAAACGGAGGCCAGAGGAGGGCGCGTTTCCTTCGCCCGGAGCCATGGGGTTCCGGGTATATTGTTTTGAAAGGGAATGCGATGAGCAAGCGCGAATCCGCGAAATACAAGATCGACCGCCGTCTCGGCGAAAATATCTGGGGCCGTCCGAAGTCCCCGGTCAACAAGCGTGAATACGGTCCCGGCCAGCACGGCCAGCGCCGCAAGGGCAAGCTTTCCGATTTCGGCCTGCAGCTGCGCGCCAAGCAGAAGCTGAAGGGTCACTATGGCGACGTTTCGGAAAAGCAGTTCCGCAAGGTCTATGAAGAGGCCAACCGCCGCAAGGGCGATACCTCCGAGAACCTGATCGGCCTGCTCGAGTCGCGTCTCGACGCGGTGGTCTACCGCGCCAAGTTCGTGCCGACCATCTTCGCCGCCCGTCAGTTCGTCAACCACGGCCATGTCAACGTCAACGGCAAGCGCACGAACATCGGCTCGTATCGCTGCAAGCCGGGCGACGTCGTCGAGGTGCGCGAGAAGTCGAAGCAGCTCGTGATTGTGCTGGAATCGGTCGCTCTCGCCGAGCGCGACGTGCCGGATTACATCGAAGCCGACCACAACAAGATGACCGCGACCTTCGCTCGCGTTCCCGGCCTTTCGGACGTTCCGTTCGCCGTGCAGATGGAACCGAACCTGGTCGTCGAATTCTACTCGCGCTGATCGACATCAATCAGCCGGTGCATCCAAGGCCGCCTTTCGAGGCGGCCTTTTCTTTGGCGGTCAGGTCCGCTAAGCCGGGCGCCAACAGAACCATGGGGCCGGCGCCATGAATATGCTGCCAGATGTCAAATCCCTCGAGGCGATCGACGATGAGACCGACGGCGGTTTCCACCCGCTGTTCCGCGACGTGCCGTCCTCGGTCGAGTTCAACAAGCTGCGCAAGCGGCTGTTGAGGCTCACCCGCCAGGCGATCGAGGATTTCGCCATGGTGAAGCCGGGCGAACGCTGGCTGGTGGCGCTGTCGGGCGGCAAGGATTCCTACGGCCTGCTGGCCCTTTTGCTCGACCTCAAATGGCGCGGCCTGCTGCCGGTCGATCTGCTCGCCTGCAATCTCGACCAGGGCCAGCCGAATTTCCCGAAGCACATCCTGCCCGACTATCTCAACGCCAACGGCATCGCCCACCGCATCGAATACCAGGACACCTATTCGGTGGTGACCGACAAGCTGCCGCAGGGCAGCACCTATTGCTCGCTTTGCTCGCGGTTGCGGCGCGGCCATCTGTACCGCATCGCGCGCGAGGAAGGGTGTTCGGCGCTAGTGCTTGGCCATCACCGAGAGGACATCCTCGAAACCTTCTTCATGAACCTGTTCCATGGCGGGCGTCTCGCCGCAATGCCGCCCAAGCTCCTCAATGACGAAGGCGACGTCATGGTGCTGCGGCCGCTCGCCTATAGCGCCGAGGCCGACCTCGAAAAATTCGCCAACGCGATGAAATTCCCGATCATCCCGTGCGACCTCTGCGGCAGCCAGGAAGGGCTGCAGCGCAATGCCATGAAGGCGATGCTCGACGACATCGAGAAGCGCATGCCGGGCCGCAAGGACACGATGATCCGCGCCATGGCCAATGTAAGGCCCTCGCATCTCCTGGACAGGAAGCTGTTCGACTTCGCGGGGCTCGACGCAAACCCGGGACAAGACATTTCCGATGCGATTTGACGATAACGCGATCGACTGGCTGGCCGAGCTTCTCGCCGGTGCCGCAAACGCCGAAATCATGCCGCGCTTCCGCCGGCTGGGCGAGGGCGACGTGCGCCAGAAGACATCCGCCGCCGACCTCGTCACTGAGGCGGACGTCAACGCCGAGAGGCTGATCACCGCTAGGCTGCGCGAGCGCTTCCCCGACGCCATAGTGGTCGGCGAGGAAGCCTGCTCCGATAACCCGGCGCTGCTGTCCGGCCTTGGCGATGCTGCGCTTGCCTTCGTTATCGATCCGGTCGACGGCACTTTCAATTTCGCTTCCGGCGTGCCGCTGTTCGGTGTCATGGCCGGCGTCGTCGTCAATGGCGAGACCGTCGCCGGCATCATCCATGACCCGGTCGGCAAGGACTGGCTGATCGGGACCAAGGGCGCCGGCAGCCATATCCGCCATGCGCATGGCGCGCTGGAGAAGGTTCGCGTCGCGGCGCCGGTGCCGATGTCGCAGATGACCGGTTCCGTTTCCTGGCAGTTTCTTCAAGAACCCGAACGCTCGCGGCTCGCCCGCAACCAGACCAAGACGCTGTCGCAATTCGCCTATCGCTGCGCGGCGCATGAATACCGGCTTCTGGCCAGCGGCCACGCCCATTTCGTGCTCTACAACAAGCTGATGCCCTGGGACCATCTCGCCGGGGCGCTGATCCACCAGGAAGCCGGCGGCCATGTCGCGCGCGTCGACGGCAGCGCCTACCTTCCCTCGCATGTCGATGGCGGCCTGCTGGTGGCGCCGGACAAGCAAAGCTGGGACGAGTTGCGACGCGAGCTCTGGGCGGAATAGGGGCCGTGCCGGCTCTGGCCGGCAAAGCTGCCGGCCATACAGCATTTAATGCAGATCGGTGATGTGCCCCGAAACAGGGGGATTGTGAGGCTGGAACATCCTGCCCCGCTCGGCGATCAGGATCATCAGCAGAGCCGCGACCGAGACGGTGCAGAAGCCGGCGGCCAGAGGCGTCACCGTGCCGTTATAGGCCTGGCCGATCAGCGCGCCGATGATGGCGCCGAGGAAGGTCTGCATGAAGCCCAGGATGGACGCGGCGGTGCCGGCGAGCTCGCCGAGCGGCTCCATGGCCAAAGCGTTGAAATTCGCGCCAAGTCCGCCGAATGGCAGCATCGCGCCGGCAAAAAACGCGATGAAGAGCCAGAGCGGCATTTTCATTTCGAGCGAGACGACGAGCCAGGCAAGGCTGATGCACAGGAAGACAAGCAGCGCGCCTTGCGATAGGCGGCGCATGCCGATCTGTCCGACCAGCCGCGAATTCAGATAGTTCGAGAAAGCCAGCACGCCGGCGACGCCGGCAAAAATCAGCGGGAACAATTCGCCGACATGGAAGATGTCGATATAGATCTGCTGGGCCGAGCTGATGAAGCCGAACATGGCCGCGAAGATGAAGGTGCTGGCAAAGGCGTAGCAAAGCGTGAGCCGGTTGGTGAGCACGATGCGGAAGCCGCCGGCGACGGAGCTTACCGTCAGCGGCCGGCGATATTCCGGATGCAGCGTCTCGGGCAGGCGCAACAGAGCCCACGTCGACACGACCAGCGCACCGATGGCCATGGTCACGAAAATCCAGTGCCAACTGGCAAACAGCATGACGAACTGGCCGATGCCGGGCGCGACCACCGGAATTGCCATGAACACCATGAAGATCAGGGACATCACCTCGGCCATGCGCCGCCCTTCGAACGTGTCGCGCACGATCGAGACGGCGATGACGCGGGTCGCCGCCGCGCCGAAGCCTTGTATCAGGCGGCAGGTGAGCAACAGGGCGAAACTCGGCGCGACGGCGGCGGCACCCGCGGCGGCGACATAGACGACCAGGCCGAAGACCAACGGCGCACGGCGCCCGAAGCGATCCGAAATGGGTCCGAAGAAAAGCTGTCCGCCGCCGAAGCCAAGCATATAGGCGGTGATGACATATTGGCGATGGTTCTCGCTCTCGACGCCGAGCGAGGCGCCGATCTGCTGAAGCGCCGGCAGCATGATGTCGATGGCCAGGGAGTTGAGCGCCATGAGCGCCGCGCAGAGCGCGATGAATTCCCAGCGCGGAATGGGCAAGCTTGTTGCCGATTGCTGCGCTGCTGCCTGCTTGTCCACCGCGAAATCCGATTCTTCAAACGAACATGCGCCGGATTACCGGCGCATCCATTCGTCTCGTTCTCGAATCCGAGAACTACAATGCCGAGGTGGGGGCAGCCCCGGAAGCTAGTGTCCGCCGGCCGGTCGCCGACGCAATCCGATCAGGCGGCGCCTTTGACGCTGACGCCCTTTTCGACCAGAAAGTCCTGCAATTCACCGGCTTGGAACATCTCGCGCACGATGTCGCAACCGCCGACGAATTCGCCCTTCACATAGAGCTGCGGGATGGTCGGCCAGTTGGAATAATCCTTGATGCCCTGGCGCAATTCGGCAGAGTCGAGCACGTTGACGCCTTTGTAGTCGGCCCCGATATAATCGAGGATCTGCACCACCTGTCCGGAGAACCCGCATTGCGGGAAGCCGGGTGTGCCCTTCATGAAGAGCACGACGTCGTTGCTCTTCACTTCATTATCGATGTAGTCGTTGATGCCGGTCATGAACAATCCTTTCATGCCTGTGGGAGTCAGGCTCGAAGCATGTCCTTCAAATAAACCCATAGGTTGGCTGAAACAAGACGTTAGCCGTGACGCTGGCCCAATGGCGCAAAAGTCGGCGCGGTTTGGGCCAAACCGAGTGACGGTGGATTCGTAGTGATGAATCTGAGCTTGGTGCCCGACGCGGAAGACGTCTCCCGGCCCAGATCTGCCCCCTCGGAGCTGTGACCCGTTGCGCATATCTTCACCAAGCGCGATGATCTCCACTGCGCCAAGCCGGCGTGTGGGCATTTGGAGGCGAATGCGGCATGTCCGGTTTCGATATCGGCCTCGTGATCTTCCCTGGAATCACGCAACTCGACTTTACTGGCCCGTTTGAAGTCTTGAGCCGGCTTGGAACGCCTGCCTCGATCTCTGCCGCCAGCAAGTTCCCTCAATCGAGAACCCACGTTGTCGCGAAGACCATGCTACCGGTTTCGAGCGACCGCGGTCTCGGCATCATGCCCACCTGCACGTTTCAGAGCTGTCCCCCGCTAGACCTGATTTGCCTGCCCGGTGGCGCAGGCGTTGTGGAAGCTCTCGCCGATTTCGAGACGGTCGACTTCATTCGCCGCCAGGGCGAGCAGGCAGAATATGTAACCTCCGTTTGCATGGGCGCCTTTCTTCTTGGTGCAGCCGGGTTGTTGAAGGGACGTAGGGCTGCGACACATTGGGCCTACGTCGATCTGCTCCCCTTGGTCGGCGCCAGTCACGAAAAGGGGCGGGTAGTGCGCGACGGCAATGTCTTCACCTCGGGCGGCGTCACTTCGGGGATTGACTTCGCATTCCGCATCGTCGCCGAACTTGCTGGACCGGAGGTCGCGCAAGCCATCCAACTCGGGATCGAGTACGACCCGTCTCCTCCCTTTGATTCAGGTCACCCTGACAAGGCATCCGAGGCGGCCATCGCGCTCATGGTTCAACGCAACGAAAAGGCCTACACGGGGATTCGCGAAGGACTCAAAAAATTGGTCATCCCCGGCAAATTTCCGCGCTAAGGGACCTACAACTCCAATACGAGCCGTCAGATTTCAAGCACTAGTCGGGAACGCTGGTCTGCAGCGCCAGAGCATGCAGGACACCGCCCATCTTGCCCTTCAGCGCGTCATAGACCATCTGGTGCTGCTGGACGCGGCTTTTGCCCCGGAAACTCTCGGCCACCACTTCGGCCGCATAATGATCGCCGTCGCCGGCCAGGTCGCGGATCGTCACCTTGGCGTCGGGAATGCCTTCCTTGATCAGTTTTTCGATGTCGTGGGCATCCATTGCCATGGCAAAATCCTGTTTCAAGCGGGCAGGCTGTGTGGTGTGACTCGGGGTGAGCCTAGAACCTTTCCAGCCGGGATTGAAGCCGTTCCGTCGCAGGAGGAAGCCTAGGAATTATCCTGGCTCGGATGAACCACGCCGTCCTCGCTGATGTCATCGCGCGTCGAATAGGCGCGACCGAGGCTGAAGACCAGCACGTAGAGCGGGGCGTTGACCAGCAGGCCGATGATGGGAAGATAGCTCGTCATCCGCCATGCGGTTGAGAAGAAGGCCTGACCGTAGCCGTCGCAGATCAAGGACGAGCCATAGTCCCAAACCGCCGCGACCACGGCGGCGACGGCAAAGAGCTTGATGCAGGTTGCGATGTGCCTTGCCCGCGCCGGCTCCGGAGAAAGCCTGTTCCACAGCACGAGGCAGGCGATTGGAACTGCGTAGATCAGGGTCTGCACGATGAGCATCGGCAGCGTGCCGTTTGCCGCCGCCAGGAACTCGGCGCGGGTTTCCAGCCGCTGGCAGACCTCGCTCGAGGTCGTCGACAGCAGGAACAGGACGAACGGTCCGAGAAACCAGAAGAAGAACAGAGACGGCCAGAAGACGACTGCGACCAGCGCCCTGGCGGTTAATTCATGTCGCATAAAAAAGGATTTATGCGACATGAGTTAAGCCTTTTGTTTTTGTCGTAAGCATGTCTTTTTCCCGAAACCGCTGCACACTTTCGGGAGACATGCTTCTGGTCAACTGGCCTGATCCATGAAGCGCGGGAACCAGCCCTCATGGGCGGCGGTCAATTCACTGACCGGGATCGGCCGTGCGTCACCCAGCTTCAATTCACGTCCGCCGGTGGTGCCGATCCAGGGCGCGAAGATGCCGAGCTTGCTCTGCTCCTCGCGGATCCTGTCCCATTCGCCGCTTTGCGGGTCGATCGACAGCGTCAGCAGATAGCGGCCCTGGTCCTCGCCGAACCAGACCGGAATCGGGTCGGTGCCGGTGAGGCCGGGGATGGTGGCGCCGATGCCGGAGGCCATCGCCATTTCGGCCAGCGCTATCGCCAGGCCGCCGTCCGAGACGTCGTGCGCGGCGGTCACAATGCCGGAAGCAATCAGCGAGCGCACATGGTCGCCGACGCGCTTCTCATGCGCGAGGTCGACGGGCGGCGGCGGACCGTCGGCGCGGCCATGGATGTCACGCATATAGGCGGACTGGCCGAGATGGCTGCCCCATGTCGGCGGCGCGCCGACCAGCACGATCATCTGGCCCTCGGCGGCAAAGCCGATGCGCGCCATCTTCGACCAGTCGGCGATGAGGCCGACGCCGCCGATCGTCGGGGTCGGCAGGATGCCGCGGCCATTGGTTTCGTTGTAGAGCGAGACATTGCCCGACACGATCGGGAAGCCGAGCGCGCGGCAGGCATCGCCGATGCCTTTGATGGCGCCGACGAGCTGGCCCATGATCTCCGGCCGCTCGGGATTGCCGAAATTGAGATTGTCGGTGGCAGCAAGCGGCAGGGCGCCCGTTGCCGTCAGGTTGCGCCAGCATTCGGCCACGGCCTGCTTGCCGCCTTCGTAAGGATCGGCCTCGCAGTAGCGCGGCGTGACGTCGGAGGAGAAGGCCAGCGCCTTGGTCGGGTGACCTTCGACGCGCACGACGCCGGCATCGCCGCCTGGAAGCTGTAGCGAATTGCCCTGGATCAGCGTGTCATACTGCTCCCACACCCAGCGGCGCGAGGAGAGATCCGGCCCCCCCAGCATCTTGAGCAGCGCGTCGGCGACATCGGCCTTCGGCGCGTCGTTCGCGGCAAGCGGCGTTGGTTTCTTCGCCTCGATCCAGGGGCGGTCATATTCCGGCGCCTCGTCGCCCAGTTCCTTGATCGGCAGATTGGCGACCTCGTCACCCTGGTGGATGACGCGGAAGCGCAGGTCATCGGTGGTCTTGCCGACGATGGCGAAGTCGAGGCCCCATTTGCGGAAGATCGCCTCGGCTTCCTCTTCCTTCTCGGGGCGCAGCACCATCAGCATGCGCTCCTGGCTTTCCGACAGCATCATCTCATAGGCGCTCATGCGCTCCTCGCGCACCGGCACCTTGTCAAGGTCGAGCTCGATGCCGAGGTCGCCCTTGGCGCCCATCTCGACCGCCGAGCAGGTGAGGCCGGCCGCACCCATGTCCTGGATGGCGATGACGGCGCCCGACGCCATCAGCTCGAGACAGGCCTCCAGCAGGCATTTTTCGGTGAAGGGATCTCCGACCTGCACGGTCGGACGCTTCTCCTCGATCTTGTCGTCGAATTCGGCCGAGGCCATGGTGGCGCCGCCGACGCCGTCGCGCCCGGTCTTGGCGCCGAGATAGACGACCGGCAGGCCGACGCCCTTGGCCTGCGACAGGAAGATGGCGTTGGTCTTGGCAAGACCCGCCGCGAAGGCATTGACCAGAATGTTGCCGTTGTAGCGAGCATCGAAATTGACTTCGCCGCCGACGGTCGGCACGCCGAAGGAATTGCCGTAGCCGCCGACGCCCGAAACCACGCCCGCGACAAGGTGCCGGGTCTTGGGATGATCCGGCGCGCCGAAGCGAAGCGCGTTCATTGCCGCCACCGGCCTGGCGCCCATTGTGAAGACGTCGCGCAGGATGCCGCCGACGCCGGTCGCGGCACCCTGATAAGGTTCGATGTAAGAGGGGTGGTTGTGGCTCTCCATCTTGAAGACGACGCAGTCACCGTCGCCGATGTCGACCACGCCGGCATTCTCGCCTGGACCCTGGATGACCTGCGGACCGCTGGTCGGCAGCGTGCGCAGCCATTTCTTGGAGGACTTGTAGGAGCAGTGCTCGTTCCACATCGCCGAGAAGATGCCGAGCTCGGTGAAGCTTGGCTCGCGGCCGACCAGATCGAGGATGCGCTGGTATTCGTCCGGCTTCAGCCCATGCGCGGCGACGAGCTCGGGAGTGATCGGCACGGAATTGGAAATGGTCATGAGCGGCGAGTTTTGTCCGTGGAAGAGGGGAGTTCTTTGAGTCTCCTCTTATCGCAAGCTTTCGCGCGATACACCCCCACCGGATGACGAAAAAAGCCGGAAAACGGCCCCTGCCGGCGGAGGCCAGGGCCTAGAGCTCGCCAGCTTGATCAGGAAAAACTGTCGTAGCCGGCGCGGCCTTCGTCGAGCAGGCGGCGGATGACGGCGACGCCGCCGGCGACATCCGAGCTTTGCCGCGGCTGCGACACGCCAAAGCGCACGCCGTGAAAGACCTGCTCGGAGCGGCCGGCCTTGAACTCGTCCTCGTCGTCGATGAGCACGCCTTGCGCCAGGCAGGCGTTCTTGAAAGTGCCGGACAGCCACGGGTCCGGCAAGGTCAGCCAGACGAAGGGCACGTTGTCCCGCGCCTTGAAATCAAAACCCGCCAGCACTTCGCGCACGATGGCGAGGCGCGCCTGGATTTCGCCAATGCAGCGCTTGCGGATCTCGCCCGCCTGGCCCGACATCACCAGCCTCGTGCCGACCTCGGCCAGCAGAAAGGGCAGGCCGCCGGTCATCATCTTGTGCGCGACACGGATGCGGTGGCGATAGGCCGGTGGGCAGGAAAGCCAGCCGCCGCGCACGCCTGCCGCGACCGACTTTGACAGGCCGCCGGCGACGATCGTGCGCTCGGGCGCGTATTCGGCCAGCAGCGGTGTCGGGTCGTCGGTGAGTTCGCCGTAAAGATCGTCCTCGATCAGCGCGACATTGTACTCACGCGCGATCTTGGCGATCGCCTGCCGCCGCTCCGCCGACAACGTCACCAGCGTCGGGTTCTTAGCGGTCGGCATCAGGAACATCAGCTTTGGATGTTTCTGAGCGCAGACGCGCTCGAAATCATCCGGGTCGATACCGCCCTCATCAGTCAAAACCAGCGCCGTGCGGCGGCCGATCAGCCCGGCGCTGCGCGCGATCTGCGAATAGGTTAGGTGCTCGAAGACCACGTAGTCGCCGGGCATGGTCAGCGCCGCGATCGCCGCCATGACCGCAGCATGGGTGCCCAGCGTCGGCACGATCGAATCGAGCGAGGGGCGGAAGGCATTGCGCGCCAGCCAGCGGCTGCCTGCCTCATACCAGCGTTCGGGAAAATCCCGCGTATAGCTCGAAATGTCGTGCGGATGCTCCTGCGCCGTGCGTGCCAGCATGTCGGCTATCACCGCGCCCTGGCCGACATCGGGCGCGGCGGTGCTGTCGAAGCGCAGCTTGCCGCTCGGCGCGTCGATGGGGCGCGTGCCCTGGATGGCCGGTTCCAAATCCGGCTTCGGGTCTGCGGCGCGCTGGCCGAGCACATAGGTGCCGCGGCCGACCTCGCCGCTGACCAGACCGCGCTCGCGCAGCAGCTGATAGGCCCTGCCGATGGTGCCGACGGTCGTGCCGATGTCGTAGGCGAGGTCGCGTTGCGGCGGCAGTTTTGCACCGGCGTCGATAACGCCCTTGTCGATATCTGACTCAATGCTGTCAGCAAGGCGCTGATAGAGCGGACCGGAGCCAGAGGAAAGATCGGGGAGCCAATTTGTCATGGTGACAATTTTCTATATTGCACCGCGCGATGAGTCAATTCATATCAATCTCGCGATTGGGAAGGTACAATCGGAACAAGGCAGAATGACAATGGATACAATCGAGACAATTCGCTATGCTCGCCCGATTTCTGGCGCGCAGGTCGATCCCTTGGCCCATCGTGGCTTCGTCGGCCGCACGGCGGTTGTGCTCCGTTCCCTCGTAAGGCAGATCGACCGGATGCTGGAGCGCAGGCGCGGCCGCCTCGCGCTCATGGAGATGACGGACGAGCAGCTCAAGGATATCGGCGTCTCGCGCTGCGACGCCCATCGCGAAGGCATCAGGCCATTTTGGGAATGATGGTCTATCTTCGGGTTACGGGCTTTCTTCGCAACCGGCCGATACCGTGATCGACAAGCACGGCGAGCACGCTCAATGCGATGAACAGGGCCGTGACGCCAAGCGCCGAAACGGCAACGTTGGCGGCGCCGTTCTTGGCGACGTCGAGGAATGGGTAGGGTACTTCGCCGGCGAAGGGCGCGCGTACCAGCGCGTAGGCGAGATAGGCGACCGGATAGATCATCCACCAGGCGATCTCGCTCCACTGCCGCCTGCCATCGGCGCCCGCCACCAGCCACCACAGCACGAACAGCGCCGGCGTCACATAGTGCAAGAGGACGTCGCAGAGCAGGAACAAACCCCGCGGCTGCCAGAGCTTCGCCAGGACTGTGGTGTAGACGATGAAAACCAAAGTTATGGCCACGGCGACGCCAGTCCGCGTCCGCGGTCCGGCAAAGGCCGGGAACCAGGCATAGCCGGCGGGTGACAGCAGCGAGGCGTGCACCATCACAGCGGCGATGTTGGTCAGGACGGTGAAGAAGCTGAAATAGAAGACGATCGAGCTGAGCAGGCCGCGGCCTGCGGCCATCGATGCCGGGATAGTGATGGCGAATTGCAGAACAAGCGCAATCAGCCCGACAGCCAATCCCGCGGTCTGCAGGAACCGGGCCATCACAACTTCAGGCGGCAGCCGCGCAGGACGGATTGCCGGCCTGCCAGCGGGCGATATCGGAACTGATGCGCGCGCCGAGCGGCTCGTTCATCAGCGGGCCAAAGGCGTCGACGCGGTTGGAACTGCCCTGCGCCTGCACGACCAGCAGCGGCTTGCCGCCATAATGCTTGGCGGGCACCAGCAGGAAGCGCGGCGTGCCGCTGTAGGAATTGAGCTCATTGGCCATCTGGTAGGGCTTGAAGGCCGGGTCCTTGCTGGCGATCCAGCATTTGTGCGCAGCGATGGCAACCTGTTCCATGGCGAGCAGCGAGGCGCTCTTGCCTGAGGGAACCGGCGTGGTCTTGGGGCTGGACTGGCAAGAAGCCAAGGCAAGCCCGGTGGCGGCCAGGAGAGCAAGGCGAGCAATCGTCAGTCTCATGGTCAGTCCGCCCCCGCGTTCCGATAGGATGTTAAAGGATCAGGCAGCGATGCCGAGCGCGCTTTGGAAAAGCGCCCGTCCGTCCTCGCCGCCATGCGCCGCCTCGATCAGGTTTTCCGGATGCGGCATCAGGCCGAGCACATTGCCCTTGTCGTTGACGATGCCGGCAATGTCGTTGATCGAGCCGTTGGGGTTGGTGTTTTCCGCATAGCGGAACACCACCTGGCCTTCGCCTTCGAGCCGGGCAAGCGTCTCGGCATCGGCGAAATAGTTGCCGTCATGATGCGCCACCGGCGAGCGGATCACCTGTCCGGGCTGGTAGCCGCGGGTGAACATGGTGTTGGCGTTGGCGATCTCGAGCTTCACCTGCCGGCAGACGAATTTCAGCGAGGCGTTGCGCATCAGGGCGCCGGGCAGCAGTCCCGCCTCGACCAGAATCTGGAAGCCGTTGCAGACGCCGATAACGGTCACGCCCTTGGCCGCCTTTTCGGCGACCGCTCGCATCACCGGCATGCGCGCCGCGATGGCGCCGCAGCGCAGATAGTCGCCGAAGGAGAAGCCGCCCGGGATAGCGATCAGGTCGACATCGGGGATTTCTGTGTCGGTCTGCCAGACGGTCGCCGGCGCCTGGCCGGAAATCTTGGTCAGCGCCGCGATCATGTCGCGGTCGCGGTTGAGGCCAGGCAGAAGGACGACGGCTGATTTCATTGTCAGGCGATCTCCACCGCGTAGTTTTCGATAACCGTGTTCGCCAGAAGCTTGTCGCACATGGCCTTTAGGTCGGCTTCGGCCTTGGCCTTGTCGGTTCCGGCGAGTTCGATGTCGAACACCTTGCCCTGCCGCACTTGGCCGACGCCGTCGAAGCCCAGCCCGGAGAGCGCGTGCTCGATCGCCTTGCCCTGCGGGTCGAGGACGCCGTTCTTGAGGGTCACGGTGATACGGGCTTTCATCGATGCTCCTGGGCAGATCGTCGTTTGGGAAAGGCCTGCCATTGTCCGGCAGGCCCGTCAATGTTCAGTGCTTCAGGCCCTTGGGCGCCTCGGAAGAGGCGACGAGCACGGGGCCCGTGGGGCGCGGCGGCTCGTTCTCGTTGATGATGCCGAGACGGCGGGCAACTTCCTGATAGGCTTCGACCAGACCGCCCATGTCGCGGCGGAAACGGTCCTTGTCGAGCTTGTCCTGGGTGGCGACGTCCCACAGCCTGCAGGAATCCGGCGAGATCTCGTCGGCGACGACGATGCGCATCATGTCGCCCTCGAACAGGCGGCCGCATTCGATCTTGAAGTCGACCAGCTGGATGCCGACGCCGAGGAACAGGCCGGACAGGAAGTCGTTGACGCGGATGGCCAAAGCCATGATGTCGTCGATTTCCTGGGGGCTTGCCCAGCCGAAGGCGGTGATGTGCTCTTCCGACACCATCGGGTCGTCGAGCGCGTCGGCCTTGTAGTAGAATTCGATGATCGAGCGCGGCAGCACCGTGCCTTCCTCGATGCCGAGGCGCTTGGATAGCGAGCCGGCGGCGACATTGCGAACCACGACCTCGAGCGGGATGATCTCGACTTCCTTGATCAACTGCTCGCGCATGTTGAGCCGGCGGATGAAATGGGTGGGGATGCCCATCCGGTTCAAGTGGTTGAAGATGTGCTCGGAAATGCGGTTGTTGAGCACGCCCTTGCCATCGACCACTTCATGCTTCTTCTTGTTGAAAGCGGTGGCATCGTCCTTGAAAAACTGGATCAGCGTCCCCGGCTCAGGGCCCTCATAGAGGATCTTGGCCTTGCCTTCGTAAATGCGGCGGCGATTTTTCATTTGATTTTTTCTCTGGATCTGCGGGCAAGCGGCGAGTGACCGGTTCCTGCCCGTCTGCCTAAATTAGTATGGCGAAGGCGGCGTTCAATGCCGGTGTTATCGCAATCGTCTTGTTTGCTCAATCGGCAAATCCCGCGAATCAACCGCTTTCGGGACTGAAATGCCGCAGCGCAGCATGCGACGAAGCATATTGACCGGCCCGCGGCCTTTTGGTTTGTGCTTGCCCACCACACATATTCACCGCCAAGCGAATCGGATTGATCGGAGGGACGTTATGAGCAGCATGAAAGACCGCGAAGAGGGTTTTGAGCGCAAATTCGCCTTCGACGAGGAGCTTCGCTTCAAGGCCGCGGCGCGCCGCAACAAGGCGCTTGGCCTTTGGGCCGCCGAGAAACTGGGCAAATCCGGCGCCGATGCCGAAGCCTATGCCAAGGAAGTGGTGGTCTCCGATATCGAGGAAGCGGGCGACCACGATGTTTTCCGCAAGATACGCACGGATTTTGACGCGGCCGGCGTCGCCCAGTCCGACCATCAGATCCGCCGCACCATGGACGAGCTGATGGCGCAGGCGATCGAGGAGATCAAGAACAGCTGAGGCTGTGCGGACATGGTGTCGTCCGAGAACCGCTTCGCGCTTTTCGGCATCATTCTCTATCTCTTTGTTTTTACGCAATTCCGGACGGAAGGTTACGGCGAAGTCGCCGAACCTAAGCGTTACACACTTTTCCTGGAATTGCTCTGACTGGACCAATCGACCGCCCGGCCAAGCCGGGCGGTTTTTCTTTGCCTTCGCGTCGTTTCCGGCCAAAACTGCGGATTGTTCACAAGGAAACTTTCGATGTCGCTCAAGTCCCGCCTGGCCGCCGACGAAACGCTGTTCACTGCCTGGTCGGGCGTGCCGGACGCGCTGACGGTCGAAATCATCGCCAAGCAGGGCTTTGACGCCGTCACGCTCGACATGCAGCATGGCGGACATCATGAGGACAGCGTGCTGCGCGGCTTGGTGCCGGTGCTCGCCGCCAACAAGCCGGCGCTGGTGCGCATTCCGGTCGGACGCTTCGACATGGCAAGCCGCGCGCTCGATTTCGGCGCCGAGGCGGTGATCGCGCCGATGGTGAACTCCGTGGCCGATGCAAGGCAATTCGCCGCCGCGATGAAATATCCGCCGCTGGGCGAACGCTCCTGGGGCCCGACCTATGCTTTCCCGCGCCATGGCAAGGGCGACCATGCCGAATGGCTGCGCGACACGAACCAGCGCACCATGGCTTTTGCCATGGTCGAGACGCGGGCTGCCCTCGAGGCGCTGGACGGTATTTTGGATACGCCCGGCATCGACGGCATCTTCGTCGGTCCGTCGGATTTCTCGATCGCCTGGTCGAACGGCACCACCATCAATTCGACGCTGGAAAGCATGATGGAGACGGTCGCGTCGATCGCCGAGCGGACCCGCAAGGCCGGCAAGCATGCCGCGATCTATGTCATCGAACCGGCGATTGCCGGGCGTGTCGTGTCGATGGGTTTTCGGCTGCTCGCCATGGGCTCGGACCACACGCTGATCTCGCTCGGCGCGAAAACGCTGCTGAAGAGCATGCGGGATTCGATCGGCTCCTGAAGCCGGCGTTACGGCTCCTTCAACTCCGTCAGGAATTTGGCGAAAGTCATCGAACCCTCCGGCCACGGGCCGAAGCCGGCGTCGTGGTTGAGATGGCCGGCCTCGCCGGCATCGATGAAGAGCGATCCCCAGGCGGCGGCAATGTCCTCGGCGACTGCGAAGGCGCAGAATGGATCGTTGCGGCTGGCGATCACGATGGACGGAAAAGGCAGGGGATCGCGCGAATAGGGGCCGAAGGTCATCAGATGCCTTGGCCTGATTTCCGGATTGGAGACGTCGGGCGGCGCGACGAAGAAGGCGCCGGCGACCGGCTTCTTGAATTGCGGGAGGGCCTGCACCGCCGCCGTCACGCCCAGCGAGTGCGCAACAAGCACCACGGGCCGCTCGGCCTCGTTGACGGCGTTGGCCACGCTCGCCGTCCAGTCCTCACGCACGGGTTTGGTCCATTCCGCCTGCTCGACCCGGCGCGCCGTCGACAGTTTCGATTGCCAGCGGGTCTGCCAGTGCTCGGGGCCGGAATTGGTGTAGCCCGGCACGATCAGGATATCTGCGTCTTTGACTTTCATGGCGCGGATGTAGCGAGCGGCCTTCTTGGCTGCAACCCTATCGAAAAATTCGGAGCGATCACAATTGTGAACAACTTGTTCGATTCTTGCTCTCTTGTGTGAACGATCGCAATCGACGATTTGGAGAGGAACAAAGGAACAATGGCTGGCGGCCACGACAATCCCATGCTGGGATTAGCGCTGCCCGAACGGAGAGTTTGATGAGCGAACTGCCTTTTGCCGCGACCACCCCGGTCAGCGTGTCGCGTGTCGGGCTAAAGGCGCGCGATGCCGAAAGCCTGGCGGCCTATTACCGCGCCGTCGTCGGCCTGCAGGAACTGAGCCGCGCCGACGGCGCGATCACGCTCGGCGCAGCCAATCGGCCATTGCTGGTGCTCGAACAGGATTCGTCGGCCAAGACCGACGATCCGCGTAGCGCCGGCCTTTTTCACACCGCTTTCCTTTTGCCGTCGCGTGTGGACCTTGGCCGCTGGATCAGCCACGCCGCCGCCAATCGCATCGGCATCGAGGGCGCCTCCGACCATCTGGTCAGCGAGGCGCTCTATCTCACCGATCCGGAAGGCAACGGCATAGAGATCTATGCCGATCGCCGCCCGCAGGACTGGAAATGGAACGGCGACAGAATTGCCATGGCGACCGAGCGGCTGAACCTGCAGGCGGTGGTGGGCAGCGTGCCGGCGGGCGATGCCGGCTGGCAGGGCGCGCCGGAAAACACCATTGTCGGCCATGTGCATCTGCGCGTCGGTCGGCCGGAGGACGCGGAGGCCTGGTGGCATGACCAGTTCGGCTTCGACACCGTCGCCAAATATGGCGGCCAGGCGGTGTTCCTGTCGTCCGGCCATTACCACCACCATATCGGCGCCAATGCCTGGCAGAGCGCCGGCGCCGGCCGCCGCGATCCGTCGCGCTCGGGCCTCGCCTGGGTCGAGATGCGCTCGGACAATGTGAAGGAGGAGACGAGCCGTGAGGATCCCTGGGGCACGGTGATCAGGACGGTGCCTGGGAAGGCTTGAGCGACGCCTGCGTCAAGCTGGAGCACCCCTCATCCGTCTCGGCGCTAGCGCGCCGATCCACCTTCTCCCACAGGGGGAGAAGGGAAAACCGCGCCGGAGCCGGCGCCAATCGCGGCGTTGGTGATTAGCTGAGGCGCGGGCGCCACATTCCCCCTTCTCCCCTTGTTGTTGTGGGAGAAGGTGGTTTGTCGCGAAGCGACAAGACGGATGAGGGGGTGTTCCAGCCTGGCGCCAGCGCGCGCCTTTGTTCGGCCTCAAACTTCCCCGAACACCCGCTTGAAGATCGTGTCGACATGCTTGGTATGATAGCCGAGATCGAATTTCTCGCGGATCTCGGCTTCGCGCAGCGCCGCCGTCACGTCCTTGTCGGCAAGCAGTTCCTCCAGGAAATCGGCGCCGTGTTCCCACACTTTCATGGCGTTGCGCTGCACCAGGCGGTAGGCGTCCTCGCGTGACAGGCCGGCCTGGGTCAGTGCCAGCAGCACGCGCTGCGAGTGCACCAGACCGCGGAACTTGTTGAGGTTCTTCTCCATGTTCTCGGGGTAGACGAGCAGCTTGTCGACGACGCCGGTCAGGCGCGACAGCGCGAAATCCAGCGTTACCGTCGCATCCGGCCCGATCATGCGCTCGACCGAGGAATGCGAAATGTCGCGCTCGTGCCAGAGCGCCACGTCTTCCATCGCCGGCATGGCGTAGGCGCGCACCATCCGGGCAAGGCCGGTGAGGTTTTCGGTCAGCACCGGGTTGCGCTTGTGCGGCATAGCCGACGAGCCCTTCTGGCCCGGCGAGAAATACTCTTCCGCTTCCAGCACTTCGGTGCGCTGCAGATGGCGGATCTCTATGGCGAGGCGTTCGACCGACGAGGCGATGACGCCAAGCGTGGCGAAGAACATGGCGTGGCGGTCGCGCGGGATCACCTGGGTCGACACCGGCTCCGGCTTCAGGCCAAGCTTTGCCGCCACATGCTCTTCGACATAAGGCTCGATGTTGGCGAAGGTGCCGACCGCGCCGGAAATGGCGCAGGTGGCGATGTCTTCGCGCGCGTGCACCAGCCGTTCGCGGCAGCGCGAGAACTCGGCATAGGCCTGCGCCAGCTTGACGCCAAAGGTGGTCGGCTCGGCATGGATACCGTGGCTGCGGCCGATGGTGACGGTGTCCTTGTGCTCGAAGGCGCGGCGCTTCAGCGCCGCGAGCAAGGCGTCGATATCGGCAAGCAGGATGTCGCTGGCCCGGGTCAGCTGCACCGCAAGGCAGGTGTCGAGCACGTCCGACGAGGTCATGCCCTGGTGGATGAAGCGGGCATCCGGTCCGACGAATTCGGCGAGATGGGTCAGGAAAGCGATGACGTCATGCTTGGTGACGCGTTCGATCTCGTCGATCTTGGCGACGTCGAATTTGGCCGCGCCGCCTTTTTCCCAGATCGTCTTCGCCGCTTCCTTCGGAATGACACCCAGCTCGGCCAGCGCATCGCAGGCATGCGCCTCGATCTCGAACCAGATGCGGAAGCGGGTTTCGGGCGACCAGATGGCGACCATTTCCGGCCGGGAATAGCGAGGGATCATCCGTTTTCTAAGTCCTGCCTGGGAGAAGCGTCGGCCGCGTCCTAACAGAGCCAGGCCCAATGCTCAACGCCGCTGCCGCGCAAACCAGGTACTGACCGCGACGAGCGCTGCAAGACGGTTTGTCATCTGTCTCATCAGCGTCATGCTTATCACGCCACGATGAACGAGGCGCGCCGTGCGATGCATCCAATCCGGCGTTCATTTGTTATTGTCGGCCGTCTCGCATCCGAAAGGGCAAATCGCCATCCAGCGGAGAACCAGCATGAGCACCGACATCAGCAAGATATGCGGACACATGGAAGTGATCGGCGCCGACGGCGTCCATATCGGCACCGTCGACAAAGTCGAGGGTGATCGGATCAAGCTGACCAAGGCCGACAGCGGCATGGGCTCGCACAAGAACCATCACCACTACATTTCGCTTGCCCTGGTCGCGGAGATCGACGGCCAGAAGGTATGGCTCTCCGCGAATTCGGATGTCGCGGTCACCTTCGAGGAAGAAAAATCTGATCCGACTTGATCGGCCGTCAACGCGACGACCAAACCGGAAACAAGTCGCCGTCGGCCGGCGTCGCCGCATGGACGCCGCGGCTGATCGCGCGCGCCATGGTGGCGCCGGCGGCTGCGAACAGGTCGATCGCGGCATCGGCGCCGAGCTCGATGCCGCTCCTGCCGGTCGCCAGGGCAAAGACGAGATCGCCGTCGGCCGGCGTGTGCGTTGGCCAGATGGCGCGTGCGAAGCCGTCATGCGCCGAAATCGCCAGTCGCTTGGCCGCGGCCTTGGTCAGGACGGCGTCCGTGGCGATGACGGCGATGGTGGTGCTGCCGCCTTCGGCCTCGCCGCCCATTTGCCTGTCGCGATATTTCAGCAGGATCTTCCTGGCGTCTTCGGGCAATGGGGCTGGGTAGCCGAGGCCGCCGAACTCGTCGCCGATCTCGAAGGGCGCCGCCCAGAAATGGCGGCTGCGGCCGACCGTCACCGAGCCGGTCGGATTGACGGCGGCGAGCGCGCCGACGGTGACGCCGCTATCGAGCGCGGTCGAGGCGGAGCCCAGCCCGCCTTTGAGGCCGGAGGTCAGGGCGCCGGTGCCGGCGCCCGCCGTGCCGACCGCGAAATCGACTGCTGCCGTCTGCACGGCCTCATAGCCGAGCTCGCGATAGGGCGGGTGACGGCCCCAATCCTTGTCACCGCCATTGCGCAGGTCGAACAGGATCGCGGCCGGCACGATCGGCACACGGAAGCCGCCGACCTCGACACCGATGTTCTTTTCGCGCAGCGCCGCCTGTACGCCCGAGGCGGCGTCAAGGCCGAAGGCGGAGCCGCCGGACAGAACGACGGCGTGGATCATCGCGATCGAATTCTGCGGCTCGAGCAGGTCGGTCTCGCGCGTGCCCGGTGCGCCGCCCAGCACCTGCACGCCGGCCACGGCGGGCTCGTCGCACAGCACCGCCGTGACGCCGGATTTGAGCCTGGCTTCGGCGGCATTGCCGACGCGAAGGCCGGCAACGTCGGTGATCAGATTGCGCGGACCGGTGCGGAACATCACTTGTCCTCCAGCGGCACGAAATGCATGCCGTCGAAGCGGAAGAGGCGGAACGGGTTCTGGCTGAGATCGCCCTTGTCGTCGAAGCGGACGGTGCCGATCGCGGTCGCAAAATCACGGCCGGTCAACGCTTCGCCGAGCGGCTGCCCAGTGTTTTCCGCACCGGCCAGCGCGGCCTTGGCGACCTCGACCGCGGCATAGGCCGGAAGCGTGTAGCCGTCCGGCACGATGTTCTTCGCTGCGAAACCCTGCACCACCTTGGGATCGGCGATCTCCGACCATTCCGGCGGGGCGATCATCAGCGTGCCGACGGCATAGGGCACATCGCCCTGCGGCGTGCGCAGGTTTTCGCCGCCGGCAAAGGTGATGCCGGCATCGAGCTGGGCGGCGTCGCGGCCCATGATGGCTATATCCTCGCCGTCGCCGCCGGCGAACACCTTGGTCGCGCCGGCCTTCTTCAACCGGCCGATCAGCCCGATCTGGTTGTCGAGCTGCGGCCGGAACGTGTCGGTGAAGACCGGCTTCAAGGCAGCCTGCTCGGCTGCGGCGCGAAAGGTCTCGGCCATCTCGCGGCCATAGATGGTGCCGTCATCGACGATGGCGAACAGGTCGTCGCGCCAGAGCTGGATTAGCTTGGCGGCGACCGCATTGCGCTCATCGTCGCCGCGCGGGCCGAGCCGGTAGACCGGCCAGCCGGTCTTGGCGCGCCGGTCGGTCAGGCTTTCGGTGCGCACGCCGACCGTGATGACCGGGATGTTGGCATCCTTCAGGATCGGCAGCGCCGCCTCGATCGCGTCGGTGCAGAGAAAGCCCACCACGACATTGACCTTGGCGTCGACGAATTCCTTCGCTGCTGCGGCGCCGCCATCGGCGGTGCAGGCATCGTCCACGGCCTTGATCGCGATGCCGTTCGCTTCCGCCGCAAGGCCGGCGCCGGCCTCGATCTGCTTGCCGAGGATCGCCGATGAGCCGGAAAGCGGCGCGGCAACGCCGACCAGCGTCTCAGCGTCGGCGCTCGCGGCCAGCGACAACCAGAGCAGCACGGCTGATGTCGTCGTGAGAAGACGCATTCGGGCTAAGAGATCCTCCATGCCGGGAATACAGTCCCGACACTGTTCCAGGAAATGCCTAAAGGCTGGCTAAGCGCTGCGCAACACGCGAATTTGCGGATTGCGGTCAAGCACTTCGCCCATGCTATGCAACTTGTGGCGTGCAATATGCCGCCATATATAACGAACTGGTTTCGACAGGTGGACATCGGGTGCTGAAGATCAATGATATCGGGCCGCAGCATTATCGCGATGCGATGGCGCATTTTGCCGGCCATGTGCATGTGGTGACGACCGACGGGCCCGGCGGCAAAAGGGGCGCGACGGTGATCGCCGCCTGTTCGGTCTCGGACACCCCGCCGACGGTGCTGGTCTGCCTCAACCGCGAGAACGCCAAGAACGAAGCTTTCATCAAGAACGGCAAGTTCGCGCTCAACACCCTCGCATCGGACCAGGAAGCCGTATCGGTCGCCTTTTCCGGCATCACCGGCCTGCCGGTGGAGGAGCGCTTCGCGCTTGCTGAATGGGATGTGATCTCGACTGGCGCCCCGACGCTGAAAGGCGCGCTGGCCGTGTTCGACTGCGAGATCATCGATAGCAAGGACCTTGCCACCCACCGTGTGCTTTTTGGCAAGGTGACAGGCCTGCGCATCGGCGATAATTTGCGGCCGCTGATCTACCACAACCGCGGCTATCATTTTCTTTGAACGTGCAAGCGGGATCCACGGAGACAAGATGACCGCGCCGCGCCCCGCGCCGAAAACGATCGACGAAACGCTCGATCTTTTGACAGGCGCGGATTATGTCGCGGACCGTTCGCTGGCGACGGTGCTGTTTCTTTCACTGCGCATGAAGCGGCCCTTGTTCCTCGAAGGCGAGGCGGGCGTCGGCAAGACCGAGATCGCCAAAGTGCTGGCCGACACGCTCCGCCGCCGGCTCATCCGCCTGCAATGCTATGAAGGGCTCGACGTCTCCTCGGCCGTCTATGAGTGGAATTACGCCGCGCAGATGATCGAGATCCGCATGGAGGAGGCGGCGGGCAAGGTCGTCCGCTCCGACATGGAGCGCAACGTCTTTTCCGAAAAATACCTGATCCGCCGCCCGGTGCTCGACGCGCTGACCGGCAAGGCGGGTGCCGCGCCAGTGTTCCTGATCGACGAGCTCGATCGCACCGACGAAGCTTTCGAGGCGTTCCTGCTCGAGATCCTGTCGGACTTCCAGGTGACCGTCCCGGAACTGGGCACGATCAAGGCGGAAGAGCCGCCGATCGTCATCATCACCACCAACCGCACACGCGAGATCCACGACGCGCTGAAGCGTCGCTGTCTCTATCATTGGGTCGATTATCCGAATGCCGAGCGCGAGCTGGAGATCGTGCGGCGCAAGGTGCCGCAGGCGAACCGCCGGCTGTCGGCGGAGGTCGTGTCCTTCATCCAGAAGCTGCGCCAGGTCGAACTGTTCAAGGCACCCGGGGTCGCCGAAACCATCGATTGGGCCGGCGCGCTGACCGAGCTCGACAAGGTGGCGCTCGATCCGGAGACCGTATCGGACACGATCGGCGTGCTTTTGAAATATCAGGACGATATCGCCCGTATCGGAGAGGGCGAGGGCCGGCGCATCCTCAATGAGGTGAAGGCCGAGCTGTCGGCGGCGGAGTAGGCGCGATGCCTGTGCCGCGTCCGGAACCCAAAGAGGCGCTCGCCGATGGGCGCATCGCCGACAACATCGTCTATTTCGCGCGTGCGTTGCGCAAGGCAGGCATGCGCGTCGGTCCGGCTTCCGTGAAGGACGCCATCGAGGCGGTGCTTGCCGCCGGCATCGGCTCGCGCGAGGATTTCTACTGGACGCTGCATGCAGTGCTCGTCTCGCGGCGCGAGGATCATCCTGTCTTCGACGAGGCCTTCCGCCTGTTCTGGAAATCGCGCGAGCTGATCGAGAAGCTGCTGGCGATGTTCTCGCCGGTCGCGCCGGACGATCGCGAAAAGCAGAAGCCGCGGGCGGCGGAGAACCGCGTCAGCCAGGCGATGTTCGAAGGCCATCGGAAGAATCAACCGGTCCGGGAAGTGCCGGAGATCGAGGTCGATGCGCGCCTCACCTTTTCCGGCAACGAGGTGCTGCGCAGCAAGGATTTTGCCCAGATGGATGCGGCGGAGATGGCCGAAGCCAAAAAGGCGATCGCGGCCTTGCGCCTGCCCTTCGATCTGATCCGCACGCGGCGCTTCAGGGCGGACGCGCAAGGGGGTCGCATCGATCCGCGCGCCATGATGCGCTCGGCCGCGCGCACCGGCGGCGAGCTTATCCTGCCGAAATTCCGGTCTCCGCGCGAAGCGCATCCGCCGCTGGTCGTTCTGGCCGACATTTCCGGCTCGATGAGCCAGTATACGCGCATCTTCCTGCATTTCCTGCATGCGCTGACGGAGAAGCGCCGGCGCGTGCACGCCTTCGTTTTCGGCACGCGGTTGACCAACCTGACCCGCCAGATGCGCCATCGCGATCCCGACGAGGCGTTGGCCGAATGCTCGACGGCGGTGAAGGACTGGTCGGGCGGCACCCGCATCGGCGACACGCTTGCCGAGTTCAACCGGCTGTGGTCGCGGCGCGTGCTGGGGCAGGGTGCCGTGGTGCTTCTCATCACCGACGGACTGGAGCGCGACGACGTCGCCGGCCTTTCGCAGGAGATGGAGCGGTTGCAAAAATCCTGCCGGCGGCTGATCTGGCTCAATCCGCTGTTGCGCTTCGACGGTTTTGAGGCCCGCGCCCGTGGCGTGAAGGCGATGCTGCCCTATGTCGACGAGTTCCGGGCAGTGCACAATCTCGACGCGCTGGCCGATCTTTGCGCCTCGCTCGACCAGCGGCCGGCGACTTCGGTCGACCCGCGCCGCTGGCAAGCTGGCGGGAGGCAGGCCGCGTAGCCATATGTTTCCTTGGCGGGAAACCAACGTTTACCGTAGGGACGACCAAGGTTTTCCTTGAAAAACAGACTTTGCGAGAAGCGACGATGGATGAGAGCATTTATCTCGACGAGGCCCGCGATCCCCTGATCATCGCGGAAGACTGGATGAAGGACGGCAAGGATGTCGCCATCGCGACCGTGGTCGAGACCTGGGGTTCGGCGCCTCGCCCGGTCGGCAGCCATCTGGTCATTGACGCCGAGGGCAATTTCCATGGCTCGGTCTCCGGCGGCTGCGTCGAGGGCGCCGTGGTGACCGAGGCGATGGACGTCATCGGCTCGGGCAAGGCCAGGATGCTGGAATTCGGCGTCGCCGACGAGACTGCATGGCAGGTGGGCCTTTCCTGCGGCGGACGTATCAAGGTCTATGTTGAAAGGCTGGGCTGATCACAGATGGATCCCTACGTCCTGAAGACGCTCAACGAAGAACGCCGCGCTCGCCGCGCCGCGGTGCTTGTCACCGACCTCGGCGACGGCCGCGACCGCATCGTGCGCGAGGGCGACCATGTCGCAGGCGATCTCGGCGCGGCGATCGCCAATGCGTTCCGCACCGGCAATTCGCAGTCGGTGGAGGCGGAAGGGCGGACGTTCTTTCTCAACGCGCATCTGCCGCGTCCGCGTCTGGTGGTGATCGGCGCCGTGCATATCAGCCAGGCGCTGGCGCCGATGGCCAGGATCGCCGGCTATCCGGTCGAGATCATCGATCCGCGCACCGCGTTTGCGACCCCGGAACGGTTCCCCGACGTCGCGCTGCATGCCGAATGGCCACAGGATGTGCTGAAACGCGCGCCACTCGACAGCTATACCGCCCTTGCCGCCGTCACCCACGATCCGAAGATCGACGATTTCGCGCTGAAGGCGGCGCTCGACGCGCAATGCTTCTATGTCGGGGCGTTGGGCAGCCGCAAAACCCACGCCAAGCGTGTCGAACGCCTGCTGGCGCTCGGCGCCGGTGCCGACCAGATCGCCCGCATCCACGCGCCGATCGGCCTCGATATCGGTGCTGCCAGTCCGGCCGAGATCGCCGTCGCCGTCCTTGCGCAGACGATCCACGCCTTCCGCTCGCGCGGTCTCGAAGCAAAAGGCGCCGTGGCGTGAAATTCGGACCGGTTCCGATCGACGAGGCGGAAGGGGCGGTGCTGGCGCATGCGACCACCGCCGGCGAAAAACGCTTCCGCAAGGCGCACCGATTGAGCCGAGACGATATCGCGGCGCTCAAGGCGGCGGGCGTCGGCGAAGTCGTCGCCGCGGTGCTTGCCGAGGATGATCTCGACGAGGATGCCGCTGCCGATAGGATCGCCGCCGCCATGCGTCACCGCAACGTCGAGGTCAAGCCGGCCGCGACCGGGCGGGTGAATTTGCATGCGGAAGCCTCAGGCGTCTTTACCGTCGACGCCGCGATGATCGACGCCATCAATGCCGTCGATCCAGCCATCACCATCGCGACGCTGGCGCAGCATGCGCCGGTCGAGAAGGGGCAGATGGTGGCGACGGTCAAGATCATCCCCTTTGCCGTCGCCGAAAGCCTGGTGGACAGCGTGGTGAGGATCTGCGCCGGCCGCGAGATATTTGCCGTCAATGCCTATCGCCCCATAACTGTCGGCGTCATCCAGACGATGCTTCCCGGCGTCAAGCCGAGCGTGCTCGACAAGACGCTGCGCGTCACCGAGGCGCGCCTGGCGCGTTTCGGCGGCCGACTTACGGCCGAGCGGCGCACGCCGCACGACGTGGCGCCGGTCGCCGCGGCCGCAACCCAGCTGGCGCGCGACAACGACATGGTGGTGATCTTCGGCGCCTCGGCGATGAGCGACTTCGCCGATGTCGTGCCGGCCGCGATCGAGTGTGCCGGCGGTACCGTCGTCCGCGCGGGCATGCCGGTCGACCCCGGCAATCTGCTGGTGCTCGGAACGCTCGACGGCAAGCGCATCGTCGGCGCGCCCGGATGCGCGCGCAGCCCGAAGGAAAATGGCTTCGACTGGGTGCTCGATCGGCTGGTTGCCGGGCTCGAGGTGACAGCGGGCGATATTGCCGGTATGGGCGTCGGCGGGCTTTTGATGGAAATTCCGACCAGGCCGCAGCCACGCGAGCCGGCGCCGCAGCCGGCAAGGTCGGCGATGAAAGTCGATATCGTGCTTCTGGCCGCCGGCCGCTCGAGCCGCATGGGCGGGCCGAACAAGCTTTTGGCGCTGTTCGACGGCGAGCCGCTGGTGCGCCGTACCGCCTCCCGCGCGCTGGCCTCGAAGGCCGCCGCCACCGTCGTCGTCACTGGCCATCAGCGCGAGCGCGTGCGCTCTGCGCTTGGGGGTCTTGGCGTGACATTCGCGGACAATCCGGATTTCGCCGATGGCCTCGCTTCGTCGTTGAAGGCGGGTATCGCGAAGGTCGCGCCCGACGCGGCCGGCGCCATGATCGTGCTTGGCGACATGCCGGGCGTTTCGTCGGGGGACCTCGATAGCCTGATCGACGCGTTCCGCAGCTCCGACGGCCGCTCCGTGGTGCGCGCTTCGCACCAAGGCAAGCGCGGCAATCCGGTGCTTTTGCCGCGCTCGCTTTTCGCGGCCGTCGCGCAGCTCGAGGGCGACACCGGCGCGCGGCATCTGGTCGAGGCCGAGGGTCTCGACGTCATCGATGTCGAGATCGGGCAGGGCGCCTCGATCGATGTCGACACGCGCGAGGCGCTGGAAGGGGCGGGTGGCGTTCTGCAGGATTGACAAAGCGGAGCCGAATTTCGCATGCCTCTCGGCATGACTTTGCGTTATCGACGTTTCTTCGCCCTGATCGCCGCGACGGCGCTGTCCCTCTCGGTCGCCGAGGGGCAAACGCTTTCGCTGAAATCGTTCAAGGACGATCTGTTCGCTTATCCGGCGACACTGTCGACGAGCGACAACGGCGCCTACACCGTCCTCGACTATCGCGAGATGCGCGACATAAATCAGCGCGACGAGGTGCCGGAAAAGCGCGTGCATGCGCAATACACCGATCCCGGGGTGCGCAAGGTGCAGCAGGACCTGATGCTGAAGACCGATGCCGGCGATATCAGACATGTCGCGGTCGGCAGGACGGAAGGCGCGTCCATCATTGTGCTCTATCTGCACGGGCAAGGCGGCAGCCGCAAGCAAGGCGTGGACGACTTCACCTTCGGCGGCAATTTCAATCGCATCAAGAACCTGATGGCCGCCAACAACGGGCTCTATCTTTCGCCCGATTTCCCCGATTTCGGCGACAAGGGCGCGGCGCAGGTCGCGGCGCTCATCGACCACTATGCCGAGACATCGCCGAGCGCGAAGATCTTCGTCGCCTGCGGCTCGATGGGCGGGATCATCTGCTGGAAGCTCGCCGCGCGCAAGGACACGGGCGGCCGCATCAATGGGCTGCTGTTGCTCGGATCGCTGTGGGACGACAGCTTTCTCACCAGCCCCGCCTTCAAGCGCCGCGTACCGGTGTTTTTCGGACAGGGCAGCCATGACGTGGTCTTCCCGGTGGAGAAGCAGGAAGCCTTCTTCCGTTCGATTCTGGCCAGGAAGGCTTATCCGACCCGCTTCGTACGCTTCGAGACCGGCACGCACGGCACGCCGATCCGCATGGTCGACTGGCGCGGCACGCTGAACTGGATGCTGACGAAAGCGCCGTGATTGCGCTGCAGCGCCTCAAGGCGCCGTGTTGTAGTCGATGACCGTCTGCGGATTTTGCTCGCCGTCATAGGATGCATCGACGTCATACTGGACGAGCGAGAAATCGCCGTTGCGGAAAAGGTAGGTTCCCGATGACGAGGCATCCCCCACGCCACGCCATTTGTTCGATGTGGTGATGGTTTTGGTGTTGTCGTCGTAGTCCGAATTGGTCGCCCAGCCGCTGGTCTTGAACCCGATGATATGGATCGATTCGACCTTGCCTTCGCTGTTGTTGTTCTCGTAGCGGATGTCGAGGTCCGGCTCGGTGAACTGCAACTGTGAGACGCCATCGACGTCGTCGGTGATGTAGTAGACCGCCGTCTCGTTGTAGGCGGCCATCGAGCAGAAGAAGCGGAACAGCCGCGTCTCGCGCTCCGGGTCGCTGGGCTGGGCGTCCTTGTCCTTATAGTGGATGGAATGAGCCTCTGGCTCGCCGATCGGCTTGCCGTCAGGATCCTGCTTGTCGCATTGTCCTCCATAGGTGGCGAGGAAGGCTTTTTTGGCCTGCTCCAGCGCCTCATCCTTCTTCGGCGGCGGCGGACCGTCGCCGCAGCTTGCCGGCACGGCGCTGTCGAAATCCTCGGTCGACGGCTTCAACGCGCCCTTGTCGATGAAGATCGGCTGGAAGGGCGGCTCCTGGATCTGCGCGTTGACTTGGCGGACCGTGTAGCAGCCGGCGAAAACCTTGGCCTCGCCCTTCTTGTCGGTCGCCTGGATGGCGACCGGAACGCTGTAGTAGATGCTGCCGGCAGCACCGTCCTCCGAGACAGCGCCGGTCTTGACTTCGACGCTGCCGGTGCCGTCGTAACCCTTGACGAAGGCGTTGAAATCCTTTGCCGGCTTCGTATCGCCGAAATAGCCCCAGGCGCGGGCGAATTCGTGGCGGTTGATGGCGCTATAGAGCGAACGGACAACCGCTTCGGCGCTAGATCGGTCATCGATATAGGGTGCATCCGCCGCGGGTGCGGACTGCGTGAAGCCGGCCAGTGAGAAAAAGACGGTCGCTGCGAAAGTGGCTCTTTTCATCGAATCCTCCGCTCGGTAACGAAAATACTACCACGGCGATTGCGGCGGCGTGGTGACGCCGTGGGCAGGACCGCTTGAAGAATCGTGGCGGGAGGCGCTAGTTCACGGCCCGCGGCGCTGGGGCCGCGTCGGAGGTTACCCGTGACCATTTCCATGTACGACATATCGGTCGGCGTGTTTGCCGCAAGGCTGAAGGCGCTGGCCAGCGTCTTGACGGCGGCGGAGCAGAATGCCGGCGAGCGCAAGATCGATCCGCAGGTGTTCCTCACCGCGCGGTTGGCACCCGACATGTTCGCGCTGGCCAGGCAGATCCAGATCGCCACCGACCACGCAAAGGGCGCGCCGTCGCGGCTTGCCGGCCGCGAGGTGCCGAAATACGAAGACAATGAAGCGAGCTTCGCCGAGCTGCAGGCCCGGATCGCCAAGACGCTCGATCATCTGGCGACTTTCTCCGTGGCTGACCTGGAAGGCTCCGAGGACCGGACCGTCGAAGTGAGACTGGGAGGGCGTGAAACCACTCTGCCCGGCCTGCAATATCTGCTGCACCTGGCGATGCCGAATTTCTACTTCCACGTCACCACGGCCTACGACATTCTGCGCCACAACGGCGTGCCGCTCGGCAAGCAGACTTTTCTGGGAAATCGCTGACTTTGGAGTGGTTTAGAGGTTTCCCAGCACTCCGGGAAACCTCGTTGGTTCAGCGCGGCCTCAGCGTATCGACATTTCGCGCGCGATGCGCGGAAAATCCGCCGGCTTGATGCCGATATCGGCGCGGTCGGCATTGCTCATCGCGTTCAGAAGTGCGAGCGCCGAGCGGTAACGCTGGTGTTCCTGCGGCCTCGGCCGGGCGAACATTTCAGTGAAGAACCCCATGACTCAGTTGCCCCTGTTGGTCCTCCCGACATCACTATATAGGCGATTTGTTAAAAATTGTGCAGTGCAGCATTTGCATGGCTGCCATGCTGCACCAAATTTTTCCGTCACAGTCGATTTTCCGTGAAACTTTTCGGCAGGCTCGACCGTAGGCAATCGGGCCGGCACATGGCTGGCTTTTTCCTCGCCACTCCTGGCGACCTTGCCGGACTGCCCGAATGAGCAGTCCGGCTTTTTATTGTCCGATGCCGTCTTGGCGGGCGGAAAAGCCGCCAATTGTCAATATCGCCAGAATTCATTCTTAACGAGAGCTCCCTATGTTTGGCGGCATCACTGCATGCCGTCACGACAGGGAGGTTGAGATCGGCACCGGGAACAAGCTCGATTTCGCTTCGTTGCTCGACGACCTGATCGTCGCCTCGGAGAAGGGCGAGGACGAGGGCGCCCGACCGTCCATCCCGTTTGATTATCTGTCCGTGGCCGATGAACTGCATTCCGGCCGCATCAAGGTCGCCGGCGAGAGCGTCGCCGCCGAATATCGCGAGCAAGGCGCCGACCTTGCTGCCGAGTTCGCGGCACTTCTCGATCAGGCGAAACTGACGCTTGCCGGCGAAGAGCACTGGCCGGAGGAGAAGCTGCCGCCGATCGATCCCGAAGCGATCGCAGGCGAGCTCGGCCTCGACCGTCCCGCCAAGAACCCCGATTTCGGCCGCATCCGCCGTAACTTCGCCTTCGCCAACCATCCGGACCGGCTCGCGCCGCATCTGCGCCAGCGTGCCATGATCCGTATGCAGGTTGCCAACATGCTGATCGACGAAGCCAAGCGGCGGGCGCTGGCCGGGGCCAGGCGGTAGTTCCCTTCATCAGAGACTTCGACTGTTCGCTTCGGCGACCCATCGCAAGCCATCGAAATTGGCTGGAGCCTCTCCAATATTCGTCATCCTTGGGCGTAGCGACGCGAAGCGGAGCGCGGACCCAAGGATCCATTCCGTGACCTTCAACGTAGAGTGCAACGGTGCAGAATTCTGTAATCGTTGGAACGCTTTAGGGTAACGGAATGGATTCTAGGGTCTGCGCGCGTCGCTTCGCTCCTTGCTCCGCCCTAGAGTAACGAACTGACTGACGCTTCGGCCAATCTCGAAACTGGGCGACTTTGCAAAACGCAAGCGTTTTGCTCTATGTTCAACTTCCTCCCCGCGCTGTCCGCGCAAACCTCCCGCCGGAGAATTCCATGCATAAGCGCCGCCTCGGTCGGACCGATCTTCTTGTTTCGCAAATCTGTCTCGGATCGATGACCTGGGGTCAGCAGAACAGCGAGGCGGAAGGCCATGCGCAGATGGATCTGGCGTTTTCGCGCGGGGTGAATTTCATCGACACGGCCGAGCTTTACCCGATCCCGCCCAAGGCGGAGACGCAAGGGCGAACCGAGAGGATCATCGGCAGCTGGATGAAGGCCAATCGAAACCGCGACAAGGTCATCCTTGCCTCGAAGGTGGTCGGCCGCACGGCCAACGCATGGTTCCGCGGCGATCGTCCGTCGAAGCTGGTGCGCGCCGACATTTTCGACGCGGTCGAGAAATCGCTGGCCAAGCTCGGCACCGACTATATCGACCTCTACCAGATCCACTGGCCGGACCGGGACATTCCGTGGGGTTCGAACCCGACGCGGATCGGAGCGGTGGCGCGCCGGGCCGATGCCGCAGCCGCGCCCGCAGACGAAACACCGATTGCCGAGACGCTCGCCGTCTTCCAGGACCTGGTGAAAGCCGGCAAGATCCGCCATCTCGGCCTATCGAACGAAAGCTCCTGGGGTGTCATGCGCTTCGTCTTCGAAGCCGAGAAGGGCTCCGGCCCGCGCGTCGCCTCGCTGCAGAACGCCTACAACCTCGTCAACCGCACCTTCGAGGTGAACCTTGCCGAGGTCTGCGAGCGCGAGGAGATCGCGTTTCTTCCCTATTCGCCGTTGGCGCAGGGTTATCTCACCGGAAAATACGATCATGGCGCGCGACCGCAGGGCTCGCGCTCGCAGCTGTTCAATCGAGGCCAGCGCTACGAGACGCCGAACGCGGCGGAGGTGCTGCTTCAGTACAATGAGCTGGCACGTTCCTTCGGCATGGAGCCGGCGCTTTTCGCCAACGCCTATGTGGCGAGCCGGCCCTTCGTGACCGCGAACATCGTCGGCGCGACCACGATCGCGCAGCTTGGGACGGCGCTGTCCTCGGTCGATGTCGCTTGGACGGATGAGATGCAGAAAGCGGTCGACGCCATCCACCAACGTGTCGGCAATCCGTGCCCTTAAGCGAGAAAAAACAAAGGGATGGAGACGATGGCAGAATTTCCGATCGAAGCCGTACGCGGCAAGTTTCCGGCGCTTTCGCTGACCGATGACGGGCGTCGCCGCATCTATCTGGACAATCCCGCCGGCACACAGGTGCCACAAGCGGTGGCCGACGCAGTATCCCGCTGCCTGCTGACGACCAATGCCAATCTCGGTGGTTTCTTTGAAACGACGGTCGCGGCCCAAAAAGTGGTCGACGCTGCGCATGCCGCGATGGCCGATTTCCTGAACGCACCGAGCGTCGAGGAGATCGTCATCGGCGCCAACATGACGACGCTGACCTACCACATGTCGCGCACGCTTGGTCGGACGATGAAACCTGGCGACGAGATCATCGTCACGCGCATGGACCATGAGGGCAATGTCTCGCCCTGGCTGCAGCTTGCCGAGGATCTCGGCCTGGTCGTGCGCTTCCTGCCGTTCGACGAGTGGAGCTGGCAGGTGGAGGAGGCGGCGCTCAAGGGACTGCTTTCGGAAAGGACGCGGCTTGTCGCGCTGAACTATGCCTCCAATCTCACCGGCTCGATCAACCAGGTGAAGGCGCTGACGGCGGCAGCTAAACAGGCCGGCGCGCTGGTTTATGTCGATGCCGTGCAATTCGCGCCGCACGGGCTGGTCGACGTGCAGGCGCTCGGCTGCGATTTCCTGATCTGCTCGGCCTATAAATTCTTCGGGCCGCATATGGGCATATTGTGGGGCCGGCGCGACGTGATCGACGCGCTCCAGCCTTACAAATGCCGCTGCTCTTCGAATGTCCTGCCCGAGCGGTTCGAGCTTGGCACGCCGCAGATCGAGCTGATGGCCGGGTTGACGGCGGCAATCGACTATTTCGCCGATCTCGGCGCTGCCACCGGCGAGAGCGGGTCGCGCCGGCAACGGATCGCCAAGGCGTTCGAGGTCTCGATCGCTTACGAGAACAGGCTTGCCCGGCAACTGATCGAAGGCCTGTCCAGCATCGAGGGGCTGGTGATCCACGGCATCATCGATCCGGAACGCCTCGCCGAGCGGGTGCCGACCGTTTCCTTCACCGTCGAAGGCATCGCGCCGGAAACGATCGTGCGGCAGATGAACGCCGAGAACATCTTCGTCTGGTCAGGTCACAATTATGCGTGGGAGGTCGTCCACCAGCTCGGCATACCCGCCGAGCAGGGCGTCGTGCGCATCGGCATCGCGCATTACAATACGGCGGCCGAGATCGAGGAGACGCTGGAGAGCGTGCACCGCGTGATCGCGATGCTGCGGCAGCAGCGCTCCTAGTTTTTTAGCTTTACGCAATTCCGGACGGAAAACCGCTACACACTTTTCCTGGAATTGCTTCTAGCCCTGCTTGCCGCCGAAGCCGGTGAGGAATGCGGTGAGGTTGTCGCCGAGCGCATCGCAGAGATAGCCGCCTTCCTGGACAATGACCGTCGGCAGGCCGAGTCCGGCGATCGCTTCGCCGATGCGCGAGAAGCCTTGCGTCGTCACCGACAGGCCGCCGAACGGGTCGCCCTCGAAAGCGTCGAGGCCGAGCGCCACGACCAGCGCTTCCGGCGCGAAGGCGCGGATGCGCTGGAAGGCCGTCGCCAGCGCTTCGAGAAAGGCCGCGTCGCCGGACTTGCGCGGCAGCGGCAGGTTGAGATTGTAGCCGAGGCCGGGACCTTCGCCGCGCTCGTCTGCATGCCCCCAGAAGAACGGGTAGAAGCGCACCGGATCGGCGTGCAGCGAGACGGTGAGCACGTCGGGGCGGGCATAGAAGATGCCTTGCGTGCCGTTGCCGTGATGCAGGTCGACATCGAGGATGGCGACGCGGGCGGCGTTCTTGCGCAGCACCTGCGCCGCGACCGCCGAATTGTTGATGAAGCAGAAGCCGCCGGCGACATCGGCGAAAGCATGATGGCCGGGCGGACGGCAAAGCGCATAGGCAGAGGGCGCGCCGGCCATCACCGCTTCAGCGGCTTCCACCGCGCTCCAGGCGCTCCACAGCGCGCTGTTCCAGGTCTCGGCCGAGATCGGGCAGGCGGTGTCGGCCATGTGGTAGCCGGCCTGGCCGACAGCCGAGGCCGGGTAGGAGCCGGCGCGGGCGATCGGATGGATGTTTGGGATGACTTCCGCCGAGGCGCCTTCGATGCGCTGCCAGCGCGCAAAAATGTGCTCGAGAAAATCGAGATATTCAGGCGTATGCACCGCGGCGATCGGGCCAAGTCCATGATTGCCTGGACGTTCGACCGTCAAGCCGGCCAATCTTGCGCCGGCTAACAATCGTTCAATCCGCTCCGGCTTTTCCGGGTTGGGCTGCTGCGCGCCGCTGGAGAGGAAAGCTTTCGGGTCATGGCGCTTCTGCTCCTCGGCATAGAAGGCTTTCATCGTCATTCCTCCGGCGTATCGGCAAAGGCGAAAAAGGCATCGCCGACGATTTTCTGCACCTGCTCGTAGCTCGACCGGCCGATGCCCAGTCTTTCGTAGAAGGCCTTGGCCGTCTCATTGTCGGTATCGACGGACAGTCTCAGATAGCCACCGCCCGCCGCGCGGCACTCCTTCGCCACGCGTCTGAGCAGTTTTTCACCGATGCGGCGGCCGCGGAAGCGATCGTCGACATAAAGGTCCTGCACATAGACGCCGGGACGGCCCATCCAGGTCGAGAAGATCGGAAAATACAGGCAAAGCCCGGCAAATTCGCCGTCGATCTCGGCGATCAGGGTCGAGAAGGCGGGTTTGGCGCCGAAGCCGTAGCGGCGCAGGTCCTCGGGCGTCGAAGTGATTTCCTGATGCGCGCCGATATCGGTACCGAGGCGCAGCAGGGCGGCATGGATGGTTTCGACATCATCAATGGTGCCGGGGCGGAGGGTGACGGCTTGCGAAGGGTTGCTCATTGAGAGTGCAGCGCCAAGGCACCCCCCTCTGTCCTGCCGGACATCTCCCCCGCAAGGGGGGAGATTGGCAGCTTTGGCGTTGCCGCCAATTCTGCAACGCTGAAAATTGGCGAAATCGAAAAACACAGCTGATCTCCCCCCTTGCGGGGGAGATGGCCGGAAGGCCAGAGGGGGGTGCGAAGGATCGCAAGCATCTCAGATTGGCTTTGCCTCAAAACGCCACTATCCCTCCACCGGCAGATCGAGTTCCTCCGCCAGAGCCTCCAGCGAATCGCCGATGATGGAAATCATCTCGCCGATCTGGTCTCTGGTGATGATCATCGGCGGCGCCACCATGAAATTGTCGCCGTCGACGCCGCCCTTGACCTTGCGGCCATAGATGATCAGGCCGCGCGCATAGGCGTGGTCGAGCAGGCGCTGCGTCGCCTTGCTGGCCGGATCGATGGGCCTCAAAGTCTCGGGATCGGCGACCATTTCGGCGCCGGTGAGCAGGCCCTTGCCGCGCACGTCGGCGATGAAGGGGAAGCGCTTTTGCAAGCCCTTCAACTCTGCCATCAGCACCTCGCCCATCGCGGCGGCGTTGGCGATGAGGTCGAGCCGGTCCATCTCGCCGAGCACGGCGAGGCCGGCGGCGCAGGCCAGCGGATTGCCGGCATAGGTATGGCCGTGCTGGAAACCGCCGGAGGCCAGCAGCGGCTCGACCAGGCGCATCGGCGCGGCGAGGGCGCCGAGCGGCGCGTAACCCGAGCCCAGCCCCTTCGAGAGGGCGACGATGTCGGGCCTGCAGTTCCAGTGGTCGCCGCCGAGGAACTTGCCTGTCCTGCCGGCGCCGCTCATCACTTCGTCATGAATCAGAAGAATGCCGTAGCGGTCGCAGATTTCGCGGATGCGCGGATAGTAGCTGTCGGGCGCGACAAGGGCTGCGGTCGCGGCACCGCCGACCGGCTCCATGATGAAGGCCAAAACGCTTTCCGGCCCTTCGGCGAGAATCTTCTCCTCCAGCATGTCGGCGTAGCGGATACCGCGCTGTTCCAACGAAAGGTTGTCGCGGTCGCGCCAGGCTGTGGGCGCAGGCACTGTCGGCATCACCCTCATCATCGGCGTGAAGGTTTCGGCGAGCGCATCGTCGCCGGTGATGGAAAGCGAGCCCAGCGTGCCGCCATGATAGGAGGGGAAGCGGGTGATCACCTTCCAGCGCTTGGGCTGGCCGGTGGCGACCGCCCATTGGCGGGCGAGCTTGATGCAGGATTCGGTCGCTTCCGAGCCGCCCGAAACGAAGAAGATGCGGTCCATGCCTTCGGGCAGCTTGCCGGCCAGGGCGCGCGCAAGCTCCTCGGCCGGCTCATTTTCGAAATGCAACCGGTAGGCGAAGGTGGTCTTGTCCATCTGCCGCTTCATGGCGTCGAGCACGTTGCGGTTGGAGTGGCCGATATTGGCGACCATCGGCCCGCTCGAGCCGTCGATGTAGCGGCGGCCGTCCTTCGTCCAGAAATAGATGCCCTCGGCGCGGTCGACGAGCGGCCGGCGCAGGCTGGACAAATAGAACAGGTGCGACGGCGGCCGCGCTTCGGCCTCTGCTACGGGCTGGACTTCCAGTTTCGACATGTCAGGACTTTCCGAGATAGCGGTCGAGAACATTTTTGGTCACGCGTTCGACCATCGCGTCCTGCCTTAGCAGGCCGGCGACCCATTCGCAGCTTCCGGCGTGGAAGACCTCGCCTTTGCCGCGCGGGAAATTGACGATCATGCCGTTGCCGCGCTTGACCTTGTCGAGATTGGCGTCGCTCGCCTCGCCGAACAACGTCTCGGCGGTGAAGCGGCCATCCTCGTCGGTGAGGAACTGGTCCTCGACCGGGATGTCGGCGCTTTCCTCGACCTGGCTCGCCATGCCGACCGCCAGCACCTGCAAGCCGTCCGGCGCGCCGCTGGTCGCGGTCGGGTAGGGCAGGCCGCCACGGATCTCGAAATCGAGGCCGTCGACTTCATAGCCGTAGACATGACTGTCGGCGCCGAGCAGGTCGCCGTAATAGATGCCGGTGCCGGCAAAGGCCCAGTGCTCGGGCCGGTAGACCGGGAAGCCACGCACGCCCCGCGGCGCGCAGCCGCCCCAGCCGGCATAGACGCCTCGGGTCGCATTGAGGCCGAAGGTGGCGCTGCCTGGACGGCCGATCTCAGGCGCTTCCCAGGAATTGGTTGCGCGGGTGACGTCGCCGCCGCGATAGGCGGGGTCTTCCGCGCGTGCCTTGTATTTGTAGCAGACCTGGCGGCGGCCTTGGTTCTCCAGCCTCGTCTGCCACATGAAATTGCCGGCGAAGCGCGCCGCATGCCCGCCGCGCTCGACATAATTGTCGACGGCGTCGCGCATCTCCCAGGTCCAGTATTCGTCGTGGCCGACGAAGACGACGCAGTCGTAGCCGTCGAGGATTTCGGGCGAGAAATGGAGCTCGTGCTGGCTGGCGAGATCGACCTGATAGCCGGCGCGCTCGGCGAAGCGAAAGAAATGGCTGTCATAGCTCGCCCAGCCCGAAGAGGCATATTTCTTCGAATGTCCAGTGGCGAAGGCCCACTCCATATGCGGATAGCGTGGCACGGTCTTCGGCGGCACCGCGACTTCCAGCGGCACGCGCGGCGCGTCCTTAGGCAGTACCACGAAGCCGCGGCACCAGGGTCGCTGCGTCGAGACCGTCGTGGCGTATTGATCGCGGTTCGGTCCGGTTATGCCCTGATAGTGGTTCGAGCCACCCCACGTGTTGTAGGCGAGCCAGGTACCGGTCGCGGCGACCTGCAGCAGGCGGCCGGGCTTGCGGCCGGGCAGGGGTGTGACGATGAAGAGATGATGGCTGTGGATTGGCGTCCCGTCGCGGCCTTCGGCCGACAGCGTCACGCGATAGGCGCCGGACGGCCAGTCGACGCCGACGCGGAATTCGAACGAAGCCTCCCAGTTGCAGCCTTCGACCGAGCATTGGTCGGGCGTATCCTGCCAGCGCGCCGACAGGCCCGCTCCCTCGAAAACTTTTGTTTCGCTCTCGCCGTCACGGATGACGGCAAGGCTGAATTGCGGCGCCGACGCGCTGACGAAGAGCGTTACCGTCTCGCCGGGGCGATAGGAAAACCGGTCGCTGTAGCACCAGATCTCGCCGCTCGGGCCATCCATTCCCGGCCATTCGTAATAGTGGCCGCGCACCGCCTCGCGGCGCTGCTCGGGCGTCAGCCCGAAATCGGGGAATTCACTGGGCAGTTGCGTCAAGGAACACCTGAGATCACGAGGCCGTCATTGAGACCATCGGCTGGCCAAGCGTCAAATGGAAAGCATCGGGCCAGCGCGCTCGCGCTTGGCCGCCGCCGGCAAACCAACTATTCATGCTGAGGCGACATTCTCGCCGAGGAGCCGACATGCTGCGTGTGCAAAAGGTCAAGGTCGACGACATCTACGTGCCGACGGCGCGGCGCAAGACGCTGCATCCCGAGACGGTGCGCCATCTTGCCGAGGATATTCTCGAAAACGGCATGAAGACCCCGATACAGGTGCGACACGACGGCAAGCGCCACATCCTGGTCGAGGGGCTGCATAGGCTCGAAGCCGCGAAGTGGCTCGGCGAGACCATGATCGACGCTTATCTAGTGCAGGCCAAGCGCCACTGATCCTTCTTCTTTGGAGTCGCCTGCCGAGGCGCTTCCACTCTCCCTCGAATTATTTAGCGGGCCATGTCGGCTTGGGTTCTCCCACCGCGTCCTTGAGGCAACGCAAGCGGAGAGGAGACTGAAATGCCCAAGACCCTGTTTTTCGCCATCCTTGCTTCGGCAATGACCCTCATAGCCTCGCCGAGCGCACAATCCGAGGAGACCAAGCCTGTCATGACCAGTGAAACCAAAGCTCTCTTGAAGCCGGAAAAATCCGGCCTGCTGCCGATCGACGGCGTGAACTACTACTACGCCGTCTACGGCAAGGGCGAGCCGCTGCTTCTTTTGCATGGCGGCCTGGGTTCGAGTGACATGTTCGCGCCGATCCTGCCGAAATTTGCCGAACATCGCACGGTGATCGCCGTCGACCTGCAGGGACATGGCCGCACCGCGCTCGGCGAACGGCCTTTCGGCCTTGAGACGATGGGCGACGACATGGCGGCCATCGTCAAGGCGCTCGGCTACGACAAGGTCGACGTCATGGGCTATTCGCTTGGCGGCGGCGTCGCCTTCCGCATGGCCGTTCAGCATCCGGAGGCGGTGCGTCGGCTGGTCATGGTGTCGACCGGCTACGCCGCCAACGGCTTCTATGACGAGATGCGTCCGCAGCAGGCGCAGGTGAGCGCGGCGGCCGCCGAGTTCATGAAGGACACGCCGATGTACAAATCCTATGTCGCCGTGGCGCCGAAGCCCGAGGATTTCCCAAAACTGCTCGATGCGCTCGGCGCCTTCATGCGCAAGGACTATGATTTCTCGGCCGACGTGCCGAAGCTGAAGATGCCCGTCATGCTCGTCTACGGCGACAGCGACATGTACAAGCCCGAGCACGAGATCAAGTTCTTCCAGATGCTCGGCGGCGGATTGAGGGACGCCGGCTGGATGCGCGAGCACCTGTCGCAGAACCGGCTGGCGATCATCCCCAACCGCACGCATTACGACGTGTTCTTCGCGCCGGAACTGGTCGCCAGCACGCTACCGTTCCTCGACGGTGTCACCAAGGTGAAGACCTGGGACGAGATCGTCAGCGAATGAATCCTGGCCGCTGGCCGCCTGAGGCAGCCGGCCAGCGGCATCAGCTCAAGCGATCGTATCCCATCAATGTTTTTTGATTGACCCTGCCATGCCGGCCACTAGGGTGCCCGGCATTTCCTCGAGGCAGGTGTCTGGTGATGACCAAGTATGAGGGCGGATGCCTTTGCGGCGCGGTGCGCTACAGGGCCGAGGCCGAGCCGATCAACGAACGCATCTGCCATTGCCGCATCTGCCAGAGAGCGATCGGCGCCGCCTTCAATGCGCGACTTCTGTTTCGCATCGACGATGTGACCATCGAAGGACCGGTGGCGACGATCAATTCCACGCCTGACCTCAAGCGCGGCTTCTGTCCGGTTTGCGGCACGACTTTGTTTTCACGCCGCGATTCCAGGGGCATTCTCGGCATCACCTCCGGCTCGCTCGATGACCCGTCGCTGTTCAAGCCCGACATGCATTTCTGGACCGCCTCGAAGCAGCCCTGGGTGATGCTCGACGATGGCCTGCCGCAATATGAAGGCGCGCCGCCAGCGTAGCTTCTTCCTTCTCCCCTGGTGGGAGAAGGTGGCCGAGCGAAGCTCGGTCGGATGAGGGGTGTTCCAGAGAATACCAGCGTCTCACTCCGCTGGAATACCCCTCATCCGTCTCGGCGCTTGCGCGCCGATCCACCTTCTCCCACAAGGGGAGAAGGAAGAAGGCCTGCACAAAAATTTCATCTTCGATTCACGACATAGCCGGCAAAGCGTCATTGGCGGGCCATCTTTGGCTGCCTATCTACGCGCTATGCGGGAAGGCATCGAGGAGGCGACGGATGAGCGAGAGCATCAACACCCTGGACGAGCTTTTGAACGACCCGATGGTCCAACTCGTGATGGCGCGCGACCGCGTGCGCCCGGCCGAGCTTCGCCTGCTTCTGGAAAAGGCTCGCGACAGGGCAAGCGATGATTCCCGCATCGATCAGGCTTCGGTGCCGCCGGCGCATGTGGTGGCAAGAAGCTGCCTGAAGCAGTGGTTGTACCGCTGAGGCAACTCCAGGGAAATTGGTCAGCTCGAATTCGCGGGCAAGTAACTGTAATGGCTACGCAAATAGGCGAGCTTGAAGCCGAGCCGGTCGTAGTTGCGATAGGCCGGCCCGTCGCGGTCGGGGCGCGGCGCCTCGATATCGGCGACAAACAATTTCGCACCGGCGGCTATGCCGTCGCGGACCAGCCTTTCGCCAAGCATGGCGTCAAGATCGAAGCTTGGCGCCATGATGCCCGGTACCGGCGCGTCGATGCCGGTCCAGGCGGCCCCGTCTGAGATGAAGAGCGAGCGCACGGCGGCGACCGCGCCCCTGCGTTTCAGCATGTAATGATGCCAGCCCTTGCGATCGACAAGCGCCATCAGCCAGGGCGAGGTGGGGAGCCTGTATTTGGCATCGATGAAAGATGCCCATTCCGAAGCTGTCCTGGGCGTGACCTCCTCGATCACCAGATCGTCAACCGGGATCAGCGGGTCGCTCGGGAAAAGCGGTTCGTCCGCCAGCGGCGTCGCGTCGCGATAGATGCGCTCCCAGCCGCCTTGCTGCTGCATCCCGCGCGCTTCCAGCCAGCATCTCAGCCGCGATGGCTCGGTATGCGGGTTGGTATAGAACCAAGGCCGCATGACGCCGGCCGCGCGGTAGTGCGCGAGCAGCGCGTCGACCTGTTCTTCCGTCGCCGGCCCATCGACGCCGATATTCTTCACGCAGTTGAAATGAATGAACGGGATCGTCGTGCAGGTGGTCCACACAAGGTCGCCGTCGCTTGCGATCGAAAGCCCGTGCCGCGCAGCGAAATCCGCAGGCGCCGCTTCGTAGAGATCGAGCCAGGCAGCGACCTCGGCGCGCTCGATGGCGCGGCTGGTATCACGCGACACCTCCTCGATCGCAATTTCGGCAGCATGCGTTTCCGGCGGCGTGACCGGCTCCAATTCCGACAGGGCGGCGGTCGACATTGTGATGCTCCTCCGATTTGCCTTACAGTGTAAGATTAGCGGAGAATAATATGGCGGTGCCAGTTGTCAAGCAGGATTAGCGGCACCTTACAAATCCGTGAGTTGGAATCACGCTATCGTGAGGCTAAGCCTGTCCTCCAGGCTTTTCGAATGACGATTCACTTTTTGCCCCCAAGAACGATTGGGGCACGGGGAAAGGACCGGGATGACAGACGTCTGCACGCAAGGGTTGGATACCGGCTTTGTCGGCCTGGGTTATGCCAAGGTGGCATTTCTCGGCATCGTGCAAGGCATCACCGAATTGCTGCCGATTTCGTCCACGGCGCATATGCGCATCGTGCCGGCCGTGCTCGGCTGGCAGGACCCCGGCTCGGCCTTCTCGGCCGCTATGCAGCTGGCGGCGTTGGCGGCGGTGGTCAGCTATTTCTGGAGCGATGTCAGGGACGTGCTGTTCGGTTCGGTTGCGGCGATCTCGCGGCGCAATTTCGGCGACCGCTATTTCCGCCTGGCGATCAGCATCGTGCTTGCCACCGTCCCGATCGTCATTGTGGGCCTCGCGCTTTCCGGCGTGCTCAACGCCTGCAACTCGCCGCTGCGGGGGCTCGCCGTCATCGGCTGGGCCTGTATCGCCATGGCGATCCTTTTGGCGCTCGCCGAGATCTTCGCCAGCCACAAGCTGATGCTGCGCCAGGCATCGATCCTCGACGCGCTGCTTGTGGGCGTCGCCCAGGTCGGCGCGCTTATTCCCGGCGTTTCGCGCTCGGGCTCGACGCTGACGGCGGCGATGGGGCTGGGTTTCGCCCGGCCGGAGGCGGCGCGCCTTTCCTTCCTGCTCGGCCTGCCGGCCATCGCACTGGCCGGCCTCAAGGAGCTCTATGAACTGCACAAGGTGCATCTCGATGGGCATGGTTGGTCGATCCTGGCCGTCGGCCTTGTCGTCGCCTCGATCTCGGCTTTCTTCGCGATCTGGGGGCTGATGCGCGTGCTCGAGCGCTTCTCCGCCTGGCCGTTCGTCATCTATCGCGGCCTGCTCGGCGTGGTGCTGCTGATCGGCGTCGCGACCGGCTGGCTTATCTAGAGGTCTCGGCCCACTCCGCTATATCGACGCCGACGCCCGGGTGCGCTGATGGATCTTGGGACTCTGCTGCAATCCGTGCCATTGCTTGCGACGCTGGTGAAATCGGCGGCGCCGGCGGCAATTGGCGCCGGCATAGGCCTCGGCCAATGGCTGGCGGCGCTGCCGCCCTGCCGCAACCAGGTTTTTGAGAGCGCGACCTATCTGGTCTGCGAAGCCGACCCGAAGCGTTTTTTCATCGAGCTGTTCTGGAAGAACAAGGACGGCGATCCCTACCGATCGCTGCACAATCTGCAAAGCGCGCAGCAGGCGACGGGGCGCACCATGCTCTTCGGCATCAATGCCGGCATGTATCATCCGAACCTCGCGCCGGTCGGCCTCTATGTCGAGCGCGGCGAGCAGGTCACGCCGGCGAAGACGGGATCGGGCACCGGCAATTTCTCCATGCAGCCCAACGGCATCTTCTATGTCAGCGCCGGCAAGGCCGGGGTTCGCGCGACCAAGGATTATCTGAAGCGCCCGCCGCGCGTCGACTATGCCACGCAATCCGGGCCGATGCTGGTCATCGACGGCAAGCTGCATCCGAAATTCCGTTACGACGGCACCTCGCGCAAGATCCGCGATGGCGTCGGCGTGCGCGCCGACGGGGTCGCGGTCTTCGCGATCTCGAACGATGTCGTGACCTTCCATGAATTCGCGCGGCTGTTCCGCGACCGGCTCGGCTGCCCGAACGCGCTCTTCCTCGATGGCTCGATCTCGAGCCTCTATGCGCCCGGGATCGGCCGCAACGACGATTTCTGGAATCTGGGGCCGATGATCGGCGTGTTCAGGCGCTAGCCGAGAACCGCTTCGGCGCCACTCCGAATCATTCGGTAGCGCCAAAGGTAAATTTTGATTCAAACTTTGTTGGTAATTTCTCATTAGGAATGGGGTTTCCGGCGGCGCTGTCCCTGCCTTCGGTCTGTTTTGTTTAGCGTACAGGTCAAGATGCGGATTTTCGGCGTCGTCAGTTTCGTGCTCGCATCGCTTTGGCTCGGCGGCTGCTCGTCTACGTCCGGCGTCGATGCCTTGCAGATGCCGTCCAATGAGACGACGAGCTCGGTCGTGCGGCCAAGCGCGCCGGTGTCGAAGGGCGCGAGGACTGCCGTCGCCGAAAGAACCGTCGAGACCGCATCGATGTCGGGCGCCGCGCGCATCAAGCCGCCGGCGCCGTTGCTCGACGAAAACAATGCGATCCCCGACGACGAGAACGCTCGCCCCGGCGACGAGAACTCGCGCCCCTTCGGTCTGGCCGAGGAGGAGACGGTGAACTTCCCGGCGGCCGATCTGCCGGACAGCGTCGAGCCGCCGGTGCAGGAGGCGGCGCTCGTCTCGCCGCCGAAGCGGCTGTCGCGCGCCGCGCCCGCCATGCTCGCCAGCCCGGTCACCCGCTATGCGTTCCGCGACGCCAAGCCGATCAATTTCGGCCGCTCTTCGCCGCGTCATCTGGCCGTGCACGGCGTCGACGTCTCGCGCTGGCAGGGCAACATCAACTGGGAAAAGCTGCGCGCCCAGGGCGCCAATTTCGCCTATATCAAGGCGACCGACGGCGGCGACCATCTCGACCCGATGTTCATGAAGAACTGGCGCAACGCGGATGCCGCCGGGCTGAAGCGCGGTGCCTATCATTTCTTCTACTGGTGCCGCACCGCCGGCGAGCAGGCTGACTGGTTCATCCGCAACGTGCCGAAGGTCGATGGCGCGCTGCCGCCGGTCATCGACGTCGAGTGGAACGGCGACTCTTCGTGCAGACGCAAGCCGTCGCGCGACAAGGTGCTAGAGAAGATGCAGGTGTTCATGGACAAGCTGGAGCGCCACTACGGCCAGCGGCCCATCATCTACACCAGCCCCGATTTCTATCGCGACAATCTACGCGGCGCCTTCCTGGATTACCCGTTCTGGCTGCGCGCGGTGGCGGCGCATCCGTCAAAAGTCTATCCGGGCCGCAGGTGGCTGTTCTGGCAATATTCCGGTTCCGGCCTGTCGCGTGGCGTCAGCGGCCGCATCGACCTCAACGTCTTCCATGGCGACGAGCGCCAATGGCGCGCCTGGCTGGGCGGCGGGCAGATGATAGCCGACGCGGATTAAGGCGGAGTTTTCCCTTCTCCCCTTGCGGGAGAAGGTGGCCGCGCAGCGGCCGGATGAGGGGTGCTCCAGCTTGATGCAGACCTTCGCAAACGACTGATGATCGCCAGCATCTCACTCCGCTGGAATCCCCTCATCCGTCTCGGCGCTGCGCGCCGACCCGCATTCTCCCATAAGGGGAGGAGGGGAAGCACCGGCGCCTCACGCGCGGGCGTCGGCCGGTGAGGTCGATGGCAATTTCGGCATTTCGCTAACCATGCGCTCACCCTGTCTCTTAGAGGTGCGGCAACGGGCTTCCGGTAACGTGTCCGTGATCGCATTTCGGAGAGGTTTCGATGCGCAAACTGATTGTTACTGCCGCTTTGGTAGCCGCCGTCGGCTACGGATTTTTCAATTCGCACATGCGGGGCAGCGAGCCCAAGGACAATGTGGTCGCCTACTCCACCACCGACGCGGCGATGCAGGGCGCCAAGGCCAAGGGCCATTCGACGCTGCCGCGCTTCCATGAACTGATAGCCGCACGCACGCCTGGCACCTACACCGTGAAATTTCCGCTGACCCAGAACGGCGCCACCGAGCATATCTGGATGCAGCTTGTGGCTTTCAGCGACGGCCGCTTCGTCGGCCTGCTGGCCGACAAGCCGGTCAATGGCAACCAGTACAAGATGGGCGATCGCATGACGGTGGCCGAGGCCGACGTCGAGGACTGGATGATCCGCAACGGCGGCGACGTCTATGGCGGCTACACGGTGCGCCAGGCGCTGGCGGATATGCCGAAGGAACAGGCGGCGAAATACGGAATCGCGTTCAAGGATTGAGCGCTCTTCTCCTTCTCCCCCTGCGGGAGAAGGTGGCCGCGAAGCGGCCGGATGATGGGTGTTCCAGCTTGATGGAAGCCTTGCCGGTTCGGGGGCGCCGCAGCAAGATCGCCAGCCTCTCACTCCGCTGGAACACCCCTCATCCGTCTCGGCGCTGCGCGCCGATCCACCTTCTCCCACAAGGGGAGAAGGAGAAGAGCGCTCATGCCTCGGCCCCGCGCGGTCGTCATTCTCGGGCTTGACCCGAGAATCCATGCCGAGACCTCGGCGAAGTGTGCAAACGGAGCAGAATTCTGAACCGTTGCAACGCGTCGATGTAACGGAATGGATTTCAGGGTCTGCGCGCGTCGCTTCGCTCCTTGCTCCGCCCTCGAATGACGAAGCAGAAGGGGCATCGCCACCTACCCCCCGTTGATCATCGCCTCGATGTTGTAGCCGTCGGGATCAAGCACGAAGCAGGCGTAGTAATGCTCCGTATAATCCGGACGCGGTCCGGGCGCCCCATTGTCCGCCGCGCCGGCATCGAGCGCCGCCCGATAGAACGCCTCGACCTCCGCCTTGCTCCTTACTCGGAAGGCGACATGAAGACGGGTGAGCGGCGGCTTCTCGTCCGTGCTCTGGATCTCGAACAGGCAGCCGTCGCCGACATCAAAGGCCCAGAACACGCCTTCCTTGCCGAAGGAGAGGCGATAGCCCAGAGGCGCGAAAGCCTGCTCGTAGAAGAGCTTGCTTTTGTCGAGGTCGCTCACTTCGATGGTGATGTGGTCGATCACGGTATGGCGGAACACTCGGCGGTCATGGTGGCGGTCGGCCTGCGCCGCGGTTCGTCAGGGACGGTGCAGTCTCATCAATCTCCCTTGTAGCTCCATTGTGCGCGTCTCAAAGGCCTCAGGTTTTTCATAAAAAAAGTCGAATAATTCCTCGATCATTTCTAGACACCAATGAGCGTCTTCATATTCGACTTCGAAGGACCGAAGTCCGTTGCTCGTCATGAAAGGGTGTGCTGCAAGATTGCCAATGCACCTGATCATATCGGCATAGGCTGTATAAGTTCCCGCCATTCCCCCTGGGCGATCGGTTTTGGTAGCTGACCTAATCTGTTTGGCTAGACTTCTTTGGGTGTGACCAAGCGACAGCAATAGGTCTTCGAGGCAGCGTCTTGAAATGACAGCCGAGCCAGCTGGGCTGACAGGAAGAATCTTGCATGCGTCCTCATATGTGCGCCAAACGTCATGGGGGACATAGAGAAAATCTCTTGGGGTATATGAGTAATCCAAACTAAGATTGACCTTAAGGGTAAGCGAGCAAGGCCCCGATTTCCGAAAAGCTAATCTTGCCTGGCCTGTGGCATGTTATGCCTCTACCCTAATGCCGTGGCGCCAGACGCTACGCCTCTACATACTCCGCCAGGCTGACGCCTTTCGGCACATCCAGCCCGTCTGCACGCAAACCTTCGATGTGGAAGCGGATCGCATCACGGATTTCGGTTTCCACCTCAGCTACCGTCGCTCCGGTAGCGATGCAGCCTGGCAGGTCGGGCACATATGCAGAAAAGTTATTTCCGGCTTTTTCGATCACCACGGCGTAGCGCATACCATCACTCCTTCAGGCCGGACTGCTTGAGGATGCTGTTCAACGTTCCTGGTGCAACCTCTTCAGACGGCTTTGGTCTTATGCTTATATTGGCGATGGCTGCCTTTGGTTGCAACCAAATACCAGCCGTCGGCCTCCAGCATGCGAATAACTTCGCGGACTGTAAGCCGAGGCGGCATCTAAGCTCTCAGCTGCACCCGCTCGTGCTTCCACACGTGTCGCACTTCTCGCAGGTGCCGTTCCGCACCATGGTGAAGTTGTGGCACTCGGAGCATTCGTTGCCGGTGTAGCCCTGGAGCAGCGACTGCTGGCGCCTGGTCGCGGCGAGCTTTTTCGCTTCGGCCGCCTCATTGGCGGCAGCGTCGGTGAACAGCGCCTCGGCGCCGCCGGCGGCTTCGACCTCTTCTTCCACCATATCCTCGGCCAATTCCCGGGCGCGCTCTTCATAGTCGCGCTTGTAGGCGATGGCCTCGTCGCTTGCCGGCTTCAGCGCCAGCACGTTGGAGCCTGAGAAGGCGGTGGGCGCCGCGCGGGCAGGGGCGGTCGATGGCCCCGAGCCGCCGAAACCCTTCGGGTCTGAACCCGCAGCTGACACCAGCTTCACCGGCGAGGCGCCGCGATAGAGGCCCTTGGAGAAGGGCGTCGCCTTGCCTTCGGTGATGCCGCGGCCAAGCGCGGTCTTGTCGAAGTCCGACTGGTCGACATGGGCGAGGTCGTGGCGGCCGAGATAAGAGACCGCGAGCTCACGGAACACGTAGTCGAGGATCGACGTCGCGTTCTTGATGGCGTCGTTGCCCTGCACCATGCCGGCCGGCTCGAACTTGGTGAAGGTGAAGGCCTCGACATATTCATCGAGCGGCACGCCGTACTGCAGGCCGAGCGAGATCGCGATGGCGAAGTTGTTCATCATCGCGCGGAAGGCGGCGCCCTCCTTATGCATGTCGATGAAGATCTCGCCCAGGCGGCCGTCGTCGAACTCGCCGGTGCGGAGATACACCTTGTGGCCGCCGACGACTGCCTTCTGGGTGTAGCCCTTGCGGCGGTTCGGCAGTTTCTCGCGGTCGCGGTAAAGCCGCTCGATAACGCGCTCGACGATCTTTTCCGTCACCTGCACGGCACGCTGCGCGGCGGGTGCCGCGATCAGCTGTTCGACCGCCTCGTCCTCGTCCTCGTCGTCATCGACGAGCAGCGAGGCGTTGAGCGGCTGCGACAGTTTCGAGCCGTCGCGATAAAGCGCGTTGGCTTTCAGCGCCAGCTTCCATGACAGCATATAGGCGTTCTTGGCGTCCTCGACCGTCGCCTCGTTCGGCATGTTGATGGTCTTGGAGATGGCGCCCGAGATGAAAGGCTGCGCCGCCGCCATCATCAGGATGTGGCTGTTGATCGAGAGCGAGCGCTTGCCGATCTTGCCGCAGGGGCTGGCGCAATCGAACACGGGCAGATGCTCGGCCTTGAGGAAGGGCGCGCCTTCCAAGGTCATCGCACCGCAGACATGGATGTTGGCGGCGTCGATGTCCTTCTTCGAGAAGCCGAGAGCCGGCAGCATCTCGAAGGAGATGTCGCCGAGCTGCTCGTCGGTGAAGCCGAGCGTCTCCTTCACCCAGTCGGCGCCGAGCGTCCACTGGTTGAATACGAACTTGATGTCGAAGGCCGACTTCAGCGCTGCATTCAGCGCCGCGATCTTCTCATCGCTAAAACCCTTGGCCTTCAGCGAGGAGGGGTTGATGCCGGGCGCCTGGTTGAGGTTGCCGTGGCCGACCGCATAGGCCTCGATCTCGGCGATCTGGCTCTCGGAATAGCCCAGCGTGCGCAGCGCTTCCGGCACGGCGCGGTTGATGATCTTGAAATAGCCGCCGCCGGCGAGCTTCTTGAACTTCACCAGCGCGAAATCGGGCTCGATGCCGGTTGTGTCGCAATCCATGACGAGGCCGATCGTGCCGGTCGGCGCGATGACGGTTGCCTGCGCATTGCGGTAGCCATGCTCCGCGCCGAGCTCGATGGCGCGGTCCCATGCGGCGCGGGCATGCTCGGCCAGCGCCTGCTGCTTCAGGTCGGAGGCGACCAGCGGCACCGGGTTGACGGCGAGCTTCTCGTAGCCGTCCTTGTCGCCGTAAGCGGCGCGGCGATGATTGCGCATGACGCGCAGCATGTTCTGGGCGTTGCGGTCATAGTCCGGGAAGGCGCCGAGCTCGGCGGCCATTTCGGCCGAGGTCGAGTAGGCGACGCCGGTCATGATGGCGGTGAGCGCGGCGCAGATGGCGCGGCCCTCGTCGGAGTCGTAGGGAATGCCCGAGGTCATCAGCAGGCCGCCGATATTGGCGTAGCCGAGGCCGAGCGTGCGGTATTCGTAAGAGAGCTTGGCGATCTCCTTGGACGGGAACTGCGCCATCATCACCGAGATTTCGAGCACGATGGTCCACAGCCGAACGGTGTGCTCGTAAGCGGCGATGTCGATCGTGCCGTCTTCGCGGCGGTAGGGCAAAAGGTTGATCGAGGCGAGATTGCAAGCCGTGTCGTCGAGGAACATGTATTCCGAGCACGGGTTGGAAGCCCGGATCGCACCGGCGGAGGCGCAGGTGTGCCAGTCGTTCATCGTCGTGTTGAAGTGCAGGCCCGGATCGGCGGAAGCCCAGGCGGCGTAGCCGATCTTTTCCCACAGGTCGCGCGCCTTCAGCGTCTTCAGCACCTTGCCGTCCTTGCGGGCGGTGAGCTGCCAGTCGCCATCGGCCTCGACGGCGCGCAGGAAATTGTCCTTCAGCGACACCGAATTGTTGGAGTTCTGGCCGGAGACGGTGAGATAGGCGTCCGAATCCCAGTCGGTGTCGTAGGTCTTGAACGACATCGAGGTGTAGCCCTGGCGGGCGAACTGGATGACGCGGTAGATATAGTTCTCCGGCACGGCGTCCTTCTTGGCCGCCTTGATCTCGCGCTTCAGCGCGGTGTTCAGCGCCGGGTCGAAGCAATCGTCGCCATGGCCTTCGCAATTGACGCAGGCCTTCATGATGGCTTCGAGATGCTTCTTGACGATCTTGGAACCGGTCACCAGCGAGGCGACCTTCTGCTCCTCATTGACCTTCCAGTCGATGAAGTCCTCGATATCCGGGTGGTCGGCGTCGACTATGACCATTTTCGCCGCGCGGCGGGTCGTGCCGCCCGACTTGATGGCGCCCGCCGCGCGGTCGCCGATCTTGAGGAAGCTCATCAGGCCGGACGAGCGGCCGCCGCCGGAAAGTTTTTCGCCCTCACCGCGCAGCATCGAGAAGTTCGAGCCGGTGCCGGAGCCGTATTTGAACAGGCGCGCCTCGCGCACCCACAGGTCCATGATGCCGCCCTCGTTGACGAGGTCGTCCTGCACGCCCTGGATGAAGCAGGCATGCGGCTGCGGGTGCTCGTAGGAGGACTTCGACTTGGTCAGCTTGCCGGTAAAGGGATCGACATAGAAGTGGCCCTGGCTCGGGCCGTCAATGCCATAGGCCCAGTGCAGGCCGGTGTTGAACCATTGCGGCGAGTTCGGCGCGACGCGCTGGGTGGCGAGCATATAGGCGAGCTCATCGCGGAAGGCGCGCGCGTCATCCTCGGATTTGAAGTAGCCGCCTTTGTATCCCCAGTAGGTCCATGTGCCGGCGAGGCGATCGAAAACCTGGCGGGCGTCGGTTTCCGAACCATAGCGCTCGGCCTCGGGCAGCTTGGCGAGCTCGGCCTCGTCGGCAACCGAACGCCACAGAAAGGAGGGGACGTCGTTCTCCTCGACCTTCTTCAGGCGCGCCGGCACGCCGGCCTTGCGGAAATATTTTTGGGCCAGGATGTCGGCCGCGACCTGGCTGAACTGCGCCGGCACATCGATATTGTCCAGGCGGAACACCACCGAGCCGTCGGGATTCTTGATCTCCGACAAAGCCTTGCGAAATTCGATCTCTGCATAGGCGGACTGATCTGGCTTGGTGAAGCGACGCTCGATGCGCATTGGTCCCGTTCCTTTGTGTCTATATATAGCGCCTTTCCCAAGGGATTGCTGCCCCACATGGCGAAAAGCGCTTTGTCGGCATCGCGGGCGACGCCGACACTCTCCTCGTCGCGGGCGCTGCCATGCAGACAAGCAAACGCCCTTCCAGGCGCTTACCCAGGTTGCCGGCCGACCCGCGGGTCCCTCGAACTGAAACTTTTGTCGATTCCCTCCGCAGAGGGAGGTTCACACTATCTAGCGTCGAGCCTGCCTGCAAACACTAAATATAGTGTTAACAGAACATTTTTTCCAGGCCGACAATTCTCCCTTTCGCCCACCCAAGCCCTAACGATCCCAACGCTTCCGCCGGCCTCGTGAACAGGCGGAAATCCGGGCAAAACGCACAAAATCCGGGAAAAAAGACCGGCCTCAGAACTCTCCGGTCGCGCCCGCTACAGGAGCGCATGGCCTATAAAAAGCGACTCGTTCCAACCCGTCAAGGATTCGTTTGCGTAGCTTTTATGACCCCAACATCTTGTGTGTCACATATGTGGATAACGGGGACATAAGAAGCCCGGCTTTGCAGGCGCTTGACGCGGCGACCGGCCAGGCCGGAAGCCGTGTCGGGCCGATGGCTTTTCATTTTAGCTGGCTTGCACTATCTGTTGCGTTCGCGCGGGGGCGCGCCTTGTCAACACCAAAAGCATCCGCTACGCCCCGCTCATGACAGTTACCGTACGTTTTGCCCCATCGCCGACCGGCCGCATCCATATCGGCAATGCGCGCACCGCGCTGTTCAACTGGCTTTTCGCCATGAACAACAAGGGTCGTTTCATACAGCGTTTCGACGACACCGACATTGCCCGCTCGACGCAGGAATACGCCGATTCCATTCTTTACGACCTGCATTGGCTGGGCATCTTCCCGGATGTCACCGAATACCAATCGCGCCGCTTCGAGATTTATGACGCGGCGGTCGAGCGGCTGAAGGCGGCGCGGGTGCTTTATGCCTGCTACGAGACGCCGGAAGAGCTCGACCTGCGCCGCAAGGTGCGCCGCACGCGCGGCCTGCCGCCGGTCTATGGCCGCGAAGCGCTGACGCTGACGCCGGAGCAGGTGGCGGAGTACCAGTCGGATGGCCGCCGGCCGCATTGGCGCTTCCTGCTGCCCAACTACACCAACGACCCGCTGCAGCCCGAGCGCACCGAGGTGCGCTGGAACGACCTGGTGCGCGGCGAGGAGACGGTCGACCTCGCCTCGCTTTCGGATCCTGTCCTGGTGCGCGAGGACGGCACCTATCTCTACACGCTGCCCTCGGTGGTCGACGATATCGAGATGGGTGTGAGCCATGTCATCCGCGGCGACGACCATGTCACCAACACCGGCGTGCAGATCGCCATCTTCAAGGCGCTGGGCGCCGAGCCGCCGATCTTCGGCCACCACAATTTGCTCACCACAGTGTCGGGCGAGGGGTTGTCGAAGCGCACCGGCGCGCTGTCGATCGAAAGCCTGCGCGAGGACGGCATCGAGCCGATGGCCGTCGCTTCGCTGGCTGTGCTTGTCGGCACGTCGGAAAATGTCACCGCCGCGCATGATCTTAACGAGCTCGCCGGCCATTTTGACCCGGCTGCGACGTCCAAGTCCGCCTCCAAATTCGACCCGGACGAGCTCTTCGTGCTCAACCGCACGCTGATGCATCGCATGTCGTTCGAGGAAGCGCGCGACCGGCTGATGGTGCTGGGCATTTCCGGCGACAAGGCCGAGCCGTTCTGGCTTGCCGTGCGCGGCAATCTCGACCGTCTGTCGGACGCGGTCGCGTGGTGGCGTATCCTGAGCGAGGGTCCCCAGGAGCCGGCGGAATTTTCCGGCGAAGACCGCGATTTCCTCAATCAGGCGTTCGACGTTCTCCCCGAGGAGCCGTGGAACGGCACGGTGTGGAAGGACTGGACCGGCAAGATCAAGGAAGCCACCGGGCGTAAGGGCAAGCCGTTGTTCATGCCGCTGAGGCTGGCCCTTACCGGGCGGACTTCAGGGCCCGAGCTTTCAGATCTATTGCCGCTGATGGGTCGGGAAGGAACGCTGGCCCGACGACCCTGACCTTGCGCTGATCGGGCGGCAGCGCCGAGACCGGCGACACCGGCACTTTGGTGGTCAGCCGCCTGATCTCATCTACGTCGAGCCCGCCTTCGGCATTGGCGAGCGTTTCCGGATCGGCGCCCGGATCGGGCTTGGACGCCGGCATCGGTATGAAGCGCGCTGCTTCGCCCTTCGGCTGCGACTGTTCGGGATTGGGCGGGTTGCCGCCGATGATCGTGAAATTGCCGGCCTGCGCCTTGCAGCCGCAGGTGGGCGGGCGCGAGTAATTGGCCTGTTTGTAGAGATAGGCGGTCGGCAGCTCGCTATAGGGTTGACCTGTCGCCGACGAGGTCATCGAGCCAGAATCGTCGTCCATTCCGCGCGAATAGAAGACCTGCATCTCGGTACCTGGGCAGCTCGACTCGCAATTCTTCTGGTCGCGCTCGAAATCACCGATGGAAGCGGCATTCGACATCGGGAAGAAATAGCCGTCGCAGGTGCGCACGCACATCGTGTGGAACTCGCCGCCCAGCCGGGGCAGGTCCATGCCGTCCGGCTGGTTGATGACGCGGCGAATGTTGCGCACGCTCGGATCATCGGACGGCACGTCCGCCGAGTCCGGCATACCGGTGGCATCGGGCGTTTCGAGCTGCTGGTCCTGGCGGCCGAAAAGCTGCTCGAATAGATTGCCGCCGCCATTGTCGCGGGCCGCCTCCCGCAGCGGGGCGCGACGCGGTGCGATCTCGTCGTCACGGCAGCCATTGGCATCGAGCGCCGCGAGGATGCGACTGCGGTCGCGCCGCGTGCCGCCGGCGGCCAGCCGCTCGCGCTTGGCCTGCAATGTGTCGAGATTGGCATTCATCCGCTCTATCGAGGCGTTGATCGCGGCGCATTGGCTGACATTGCGCGAAAACAGCGTGAAGCCGCAACCGGCGTCGCTTGCCCGGCCGCGGGCCTTGGCAAGCTGCTCGCTCTGGCGCTGGATGGCATCGTCATATCTGCGCACGATGCCGGGGCCTCCGCCACCGCCGCGCGTCGCGGCGAGTTCGGCTTCGAGTTGCCTGCATATGCGAGAGGCGGCCTGGGTTTCAGCGGCGGCGACAGCTGAGCCTGCAAGCGCTGCAAGCAGCGTCGCAAGATGCATCAGCTTCAGCCCCTTCATTCTCGTGGAATCCCGATTGCCCGTGCCGGAAGGCTACCGCGTTCGTGGTTACTGTTCCCTTAGTCTGCAACCCGGCAAAATTGCGCTCGTCGCGCCAACCTCAGTTCAAGTCGACGAGGGCCTGCGCCTTGTGCGCCGCCTCGACCACCGCAAGCGCGGTCATGTTGACGACGCCGCGCGAGGTTACGGACGGCGTCAATATATGCGCGGGCTTGTCGGTGCCGAGCAGGATCGGCCCGACATGCAGCGCGTCCATCATGGCGCGCAGCGCCGTCAGCGTGATGTTGGCCGAATCGAGATTCGGGAAGACCAGCAGATTGGCTTCGCCTTTCAGCCGCGAATGCGGGTAGACGCGCTGGCGCAGATGTTCTGAAAGAGCGGAGTCGGCATGCATCTCGCCATCGCACTGGAGTTCCGGGGCGATGCGAGCCAGGATCGCCGCGGCCTGGCGCATCTTCAGCGCGCCGGGTGAATCGCGTGAGCCAAAATCCGAATGCGACAGAAGCGCTGCCTTCGGCTCGATGCCGAAGCGCTGGATTTCCTCGGCCGCGAGCACAGTCATTTCGGCGATTTCTTCCGCTGTGGGATCGACCGAGACATGCGTGTCGGTGAGGAAGATGATGCCGCGCTGCGAGATCAGCATCGACAATGTCGACAGGTCGCGGTCCTTGATGCCGGCGCGAGGCCCGATGATCAGCGTGACGTTGCGCAGATGCCGCTCGAAGCGGCCTTCGAGCCCGCAAATCATGGCATCCGCGTCGCCGCGCTTCAGCGCAAGAGCGGCGATCACCGTATTGTTGGTGCGCACCATGGTGCGGGCGGCTTCCGTCGTGATGCCGCGGCGGCCGGCAAGCTCGATCAGGAGGTCGACATAGTGGCGGTAACGCGGATCGTCTTCCGGGTTTATCAGGCCGAAATCGACGCCCGGACGGATGCGCAGGCCGTAACGCTTCAGGCGGACCTCCACGACATGCGGACGGCCGATCAGGATCGGCTCGGCGATGCCTTCCTCCAGCACCACCTGCGCGGCGCGCAGCACACGCTCGTCCTCGCCGTCGGCATAGATGACACGCTTGGCGCTCGAGGTTTTGGCGGAGGAGAACACCGGCTTCATCACCAGGCCGGAGCGGAAGACGAAGCGGTTGAGCTTGTCGATATAGGCGGTGAAGTCGGCGATCGGCCGCGTCGCGACGCCGGTGTCGCAGGCAGCCTTCGCCACCGCCGGCGCGATACGCAGGATAAGGCGCGGATCGAAGGGCGAGGGGATCAGGAAATCGGGGCCGAAAATCGGCGTCTCGCTGGAATAGGCGCGCGCCGCGACATCCGAAGGCTCCTCGCGGGCAAGGGCGGCGATCGCCCGCACCGCCGCCATCTTCATCTCCTCGTTGATGGCGCTGGCGCCGCAATCGAGCGCGCCGCGGAAGATGTAAGGAAAGCACAGCACGTTGTTGACTTGATTGGGAAAATCCGAGCGCCCGGTGCAGATCATGGCGTCCGGCCGTGCGGCACGCGCCACTTCCGGCATGATCTCGGGATTGGGGTTGGCCAAGGCCAGGATCAGCGGTTTCGGCGCCATATGCTGCAAAAGCTCCGGCTTCAGCACGCCAGCGGCGGAAAGGCCGAGAAAGACGTCGGCGCCGGAGATGACGTCGGCCAGCGTGCGCGCCTCGGTATCCTTCACATAGGGATCTTTCCAGCGATCCATCTCTTCGACGCGACCCTTGTGGGCGACGCCGAACCGGTCGGTGACCCAGATGTTTTCCACCTTCGCGCCGAGCGAGACCAAAAGGTTGAGGCAGGCAAGTGCTGCAGCACCCGCGCCGGAGGTGACGATCTTGATGTCGGAAATCGCCTTGCCGGCCAGTTCCAGCCCGTTGAGCACCGCCGCGGCGACGATGATCGCGGTGCCGTGCTGGTCGTCGTGGAAGACCGGAATGCCCATGCGGGCCTTCAGCCTCTCCTCGACCTCGAAACATTCCGGCGCTTTGATGTCCTCCAGGTTGATGCCGCCGAAGGTCGGCTCGAGCGCTGCCACCGTCTCGACCATGCGCTCGATCTCCGGCGCGTCGATCTCGATGTCGAAGACGTCGATGCCGGCGAACTTCTTGAACAGCACCGCCTTGCCTTCCATCACCGGCTTGGAGGCGAGCGGGCCGATATTGCCGAGCCCCAGCACGGCGGAGCCGTTGGAGACCACGCCGACGAGATTGGCGCGGGCGGTGTAGTCGGCGGCGGTGGCGGGATCGTCACGGATCTCGAGGCAGGGCGCGGCCACGCCCGGCGAATAGGCAAGCGCCAGGTCGCGCTGGTTGCCGAGCGGCTTCGTCGCCTGGATCTCGAGCTTTCCCGGCGTCGGGTGCTTGTGGAAGAAGAGGGCGGCCTCGTCGAGGTCCGACCGGGCCGTTTTCTTGTTCTCGCCGTCCATCCGGCCCTCCCTCTGTTCCTGATTTGGAGCCTTTTAGCATGTGCCGGAGAGTTTTCGCGACGGCAAATAGCGGGCTCCGCCCTTCACAATGCCGGAGCAAAAATAATCAATCGATTCCAGATACTTGGGGTGTGAGCCTCAAGCCTTCGGATCGGCGGCGGTCAGAACGCGCTGACGTAGAGGCCGCCGTCGACCGGGATGTTCTGGCCGGTGAGGTAGCCGGCATGGACCGAGCAGAGGAAGGCGCAGATCTGGCCGAATTCCTCCGGCGTGCCGAGACGTTTTGCCGGCACGTCGGCGCTGATGCGAGCCTTGCGCGCGGCCGCCGCGGCCGGGTCTTCCGGAGTGCCGGCCTCGTGCGGGCCGCGCAGCCGGTCGGTGTCGAGCTTGCCGGGCAGCAGGCTGTTGATAGTGACGTTGCGGTCTATGACCGTGCGCGCCACGCCGGCGAGGAACGAGGTCAGGCCGGCGCGCGCGCCGGACGACAGGTCGAGACCGGGGATCGGAACATAGACCGACAGGGAGGTGATGTTGACGATGCGGCCGAAGCCGCGCTTGGCCATGCCGTCGATAACCGCCTGGATGAGCTCGATCGGCGTGACCATGTTCTGCGTCACACCCTCGAGGATCTTGGTGCGGTCGAGCTCGCGAAAATCGCGCAGCGGCGGGCCGCCATTGTTGTTGACCAGAATGTCGGGATCAGGGCAGGCGGCGAGCATCGCTTTCTGCACCTCGGGCTTCGACACGTCGCCGGCAACTTCGATGACATCGACGCCGAACCGGTCGCGGATCTCCTTGGCGGTCTTGGCCACGAGTTGGGCGTTGCGGCCGTTGACGACGAGGTCGACGCCGGCTTCGGCAAGCGCCATGGCGCAGCCTCGCCCCAGTCCCTTGCTCGAGGCGCAGACGATGGCCTTCTTGCCGCGAATGCCGAGATCCATGACGATTTTCTCCTGATTGTGTTGCGCGCAAGCTAGCGCCTGGGCTGGACCAACCGCAACCGTCATACGGTTGTTGCATGAATCGGCGCATAGGCACGCGAAAGCAAAGGGTAAAATCGTGATGTCAGACCCAGAGCCCCGCACTTTTCGCGCCCTGTTCATTTCCGACGTGCATCTCGGCTCGAAAGCGGCCAAGGCCGATTTCCTGATCGACTTCCTGCGTCATCACGACGCCGAGATCATCTATCTGGTCGGCGACATCGTCGACGGCTGGCGGCTGCGGCGCAACTGGCACTGGCCGCAGAGCCACAACGACGTGGTGCAGAAGCTGCTGCGCAAGGCGCGCAAGGGAGCCTCGATCACCTATATCGCCGGCAATCACGACGAATTCGCCCGCCAGTTCCAGGGCGTGCATTTCGGCGGCATCGTCGTCGCCGACCGCGCCATCCACGAGACCGCCGACGGCCGGCGCCTGCTGGTCATCCATGGCGACCAGTTCGACACGGTGGTGCACAACCAGCGCTGGCTGGCCTATCTCGGCGACTATGCCTATGACGCGGCAATGCTGGTCAACCGTGTCGTGACCAAGCTGCGCCACCTGCTCGGCCTGCCTTACTGGTCGTTCTCGTCATGGGCCAAGGTCAAGGTGAAGAAGGCGGTGAACTTCATCGGCTCGTTCCAGACCGTGCTTTCGGAAGAGGCGCGGCGCTCGCATGTCGACGGCGTGATCTGCGGCCACATCCATCACGCCGCAATCGAGAACTACGGCGATGTGCAGTACATCAACACCGGCGACTGGGTGGAAAGCTGCACGGCGGTGGTCGAGCATTTCGACGGCCGCATGGAAATCCTGACCTGGGCGCATGTGTTGCCCGAGGTCTCGACCGGCAATGAAGCGCTGGTGCCGGTCGATATCATCGACCTCAAGGGCAGGGCGGCTCAGGCGGCTTGAGCCCGGCCGCCTTTCCCCGGCTCAGCCTGCTGCCTTCGCGCTGGCGCAGCGCTCGCTCGAAGGCCCCGTCCTTCAACAGCCTAGCTCTCGATCGATTGGTCCAGCCGGTTCCGTCGCGCTTTGCCGCATGTTAGGGATCGAGACACGTTGCATGGGAGTCGAATGCAGCGAAATTGGATCGATTCATGTCGCTGCCGCTGCTATCGCCCGAACAGCTTGTCAAGCCGAGCCATTTCGAACTGCGCATGAGCCTGATCTTCGCGACCTTGTTCGTCTCGCAAGGCACGCATCTGCCTTACTTTCCGCTCTGGCTGCAGGCGAAAGGTTTTCATGCCGAGCAGATTGCGGTCATCCTGGCCGCGCCGATGTTCCTGCGCGTGTTGACGACGCCGATGCTGACAGCGCTTGCCGACCGGGCCCGCGATCGCGCCGATGTCTATATCGCGGTGGTTGCGGCCTCCATGGTCATCTCTGCCGGCTATTTCCTGCCGGCCACCTATGCCGTCGTGCTCGCCGTGTCGCTGCTTTTGACGATCGTCTGGACGCCACATTCGCCGATGGCCGATTCGCTGGCGCTTTCGGGCGTGCGCCGTTTCGGCTCGAACTACACGGCAATGCGCAAATGGGGCTCGATCTCGTATCTGTGCGCCAATGTCGTCGGCGGGTTCATCCTGGCGGCCACGGGTCCGCAGGCGGTCCCGGTCATCATCTTCATTGCGCTCGGCGCGGCCCTGGTCGCGGCGCTGCTGTCGCCGCGCATGGGGCGGCCGCGCAAGGCCTCGCCGCTGTCGGCGACCGAGATCCAGCACAAGGCGCCGAGCCTGTTCAACGCCTATTTCCTCTATTTCACGCTTGGCGTCGGCATCATCACCGCCAGCCATGCCTTCCTCTACGGCTTCGTCTCGATCTACTGGAAATCGATCGGAATCGGCAATTCCGTCGTTGGCCTGCTATGGGCCTGGGGCGTGGTGTCGGAAGTCTGCATGTTTCTGTTTTTCAATCGTATTTTTGCTTCCATCTCGGTCGCCAGGGTGATGGTGATCGCCGGCATCGGTTCGATCGTGCGCTGGATCGCCTTTCCGCTGGTCTGGCCGCTCGGTCTGGGCGTCGCCGGCTTCTTCGGCGTCCAGACGCTGCATTCGGTATCGGTGGCGATGGTGTTGATCGGCCTGCAGAAGATGATCGGCGAAACGGTTTCCGAGGAGCGCACGGGCGCCGCGCAAGGCATCGCCTATTTCTTCAACGGCTTCTTCATGGCGGCGGTGACGCTTGCTTCAGGCCCGCTCTATGACCGTTTGGGCGTCGACGGTTTCTGGGCGATGATCCCGATCGCGGTCGTCGGCATGGTGCTGATAAGCCTAGCTTCCCGTTCAGCCCCAAAGCACCCTGTCGGGGGGTGAAACCAGCGATCCCCGGTAGACGAGACCGGGCTCGCGATCTCGTGCCAGCAGCAGCGGACCGTCGAGGTCGACGAAGTCGGCGTCCTGCGCGAGCAGCACCGCCGGGGCCATGGCGAGCGAGGTGCCGACCATGCAGCCCACCATGATGCCGAAGCCGAGTTCGCGCGCGCGGTCGCGCAACTTCAACGCTTCGGTCAGGCCGCCGGATTTGTCGAGCTTGATGTTGACGGCGTCATAGAGCCCGGCCAGCGCATCGAGGTCCTTTGCCGCATGCACGCTTTCGTCGGCGCAGACCGGCACCGGATGCGCGATCCGGCGCAGGATGTCGTCTTTGCCCGCCGGCAGCGGCTGTTCGACAAGCGCGACGCCGTGCTGCGCGGCGAAGCTGAGGTTCGCCTCGACATTTTCGTCGGTCCAGCCCTCGTTGGCATCCAGGATGATACGGCTTTCGGGAGCGGCTTCCGTCACCGCGCGGATCCTTGCCATGTCGTCGTCGCCGCCGATCTTGACCTTGAGCAGGGGACGCGCGGCATTGGCGCGTGCTTGCGCCGCCATGGCGTCCGGTTCGGCGAGCGACAGTGTGTAGGCGGTTTCCAGTGGCCTCGTCGGAAGCGCCCCGATGGCCGCCGCCACCGGCGTTCCGGTCAGCTTGGCTTCCAGGTCCCAAAGGGCGCAGTCGATGGCGTTTCGTGCGGCGCCCGCGGGCATGGCTGAGAGTAAGGCGGTCCGGTCGATGCCGGAGACGACCGGATCGCGCATGGCCTCGATGGCCGCGCGCACCCCCTCCATGGTCTCGCCGTAGCGCCTGTACGGCACGCACTCGCCGCGCCCGGAACGTCCCCCGTCAGCGATCGTTACGGTGATGACTTCGGCCTCGGTTTTGGATCCGCGTGAGATGGTGAAGGTGCCGGCGATCGGGAATCGCTCCATTTCGACCGAAATGACACGCGCCATAATTTTCTTCTCCGGCTGTGCGACACCGGTCTGCCGGCAAATCGACACGCCAGTCCGGTCACGCTAAACAGGACGCCATGTTGACCATCCGCAAACGCGACGCAAGCGGCGAGGCCAAGGACGCCGAGCACCGGCCTCGCATTGCCGTGGGCGAGGAAGGGGGCGTGCTGGGCTGCGCCTTTTCCGGCGTGTGGACGACGCGCACCGTGGCGCTGGTCGATGCCGACATGCGCAAGATCGAGCAGAGAAGCGGCGCAAAACAGCTGATGCTCGACCTTTCCCACATCGAAAAGATGGACACCGCCGGCGCATGGCTTATCGACCGGTTGGCCAGCGCCTTCGAGAAGAAAGGCGTCGAGGTCCATTTGCAGGGGCAGAGCGAGATCGCTTCGATCCTGCTCGGCGCGGTCGGCGATGCGGTTCGCCGGGAGCCCGAATCGGATCCGTCCGGGCCGCCCAACATCATCCTGCGCGCGCTGGAGCTGGTTGGCCGGCGTGTCTATGAGATGCGCGACGATTTCTTCGCCTCCATGAACATCCTCGGCGCCACGATCCGCGGCGCGCAGATGAAGCTCGGCCGCGGCCACGCGGTCAACCCGGCCGCGATCTTCAACCAGATCGATCGCATGGGCGTCGGCGCGATACCGGTGGTGGTGCTGATGTCGGCCATTGTCGGCGCCATCGTCGCTCAGCAGGGCGCCTACCAGCTCAGCTATTTCGGCGCCAACATCTTCGTCGTCGACCTCGTCGGCGTGCTGATCCTGCGTGAACTCGGCGTGCTGATGACGGCGATCATGCTCGCCGGCCGTTCGGGCAGCGCCATCACCGCCGAGATCGGCTCGATGAAAATGCGCGAGGAGGTCGACGCGCTGAAGGTGATCGGCCTCAATCCGATCGGCGTGCTGGTCTTTCCGCGGCTCGTCGCGCTGGTGATCGGGCTGCCATGCCTCACGATCATTGCCAATTTTGCAGCGCTTGGCGGCGGCATCGTTGCCGCCTGGCTCTATTCCGATATCCCGCCGGCCGCGTTCATCGACAGGCTGCGCGTCGCCATCGACCTCAGCACCATCTTTGCCGGCCTGATCAAGGCGCCGTTCATGGCCCTCATCATCGGCATCATCGCGTCGGTCGAGGGCATGAAGGTCGGCGGCAGCGCCGAATCGCTCGGCCTGCACGTGACCGCGTCGGTGGTGAAGTCGATCTTCGTCGTCATCATCCTCGACGGGCTTTTCGCCATGTTCTACGCAGCGATCGGGTTCTGAGATGGCGAACGGCAACGGCGCCACGGCCGCGCAGGACACGAATGACGACGAAATCGTGCTTTCGGTTCGCGACGTTACCGTCGCGATCGACGACAAGGTGATCCTCGACAAGCTCTCCCTCGATATCAAGCGTGGGGAAATCCTCGGCTTCGTCGGCGCTTCGGGCGCCGGCAAGTCGGTGCTGTTGCGCACCATATTGGGGCTGATGCCGAAGCAATCGGGGACGATCAGCCTGTTCGGCGTCGACGTCGACAAGGCCAGCGACGCCGATCGCCTGCGCATCGACATGCGGCTTGGCGTTCTTTTCCAGCATGGCGCGCTGTTTTCAGCGCTGACGGTGATGGAAAACGTGCAGGTGCCGATGCGCGAATATCTCGACCTGCCCAAGGCGCTGATGGACGAACTGGCCTTGCTCAAGATCGAGCTGGTCGGATTGCCGCCCGACGCCGCGCTGAAATTCCCGTCCGAGCTGTCCGGCGGCATGATCAAGCGCGCGGCGCTGGCGCGCGCCCTGGCGCTCGATCCCGACATCGTCTTTCTCGACGAGCCGACCTCGGGGCTCGACCCGATCAGCGCCGCTGAGTTCGACGAGCTTGTCGTCAAGCTGCGCGACACGATGGATCTGACGGTCTACATGGTTACGCATGATCTCGACACGCTGTTCACCGCTTGCGATCACGTGGCGGTGCTCGGCAAGAAGAAGGTTCTGGTCGAAGGCACGATCGACGACATGCTGAAGAGCGACGAGCCGTGGGTGAAATCCTATTTCCGCGGAAAACGCGCCCGGCAACTTGATCTTGCGGCGCGCGCATAGCCATAAGTGGGGCGATGGAAACAAGAGCCAACTACATAATTGTCGGCATCTTCACGCTTGGCGCGATCCTGGCGGCCTTTGCCTTCGTCTATTGGACGGCCGCCATCGGCGACAGGGGCGAAACGGCGATGCTGCGCGTGCGCATCCCGGGCTCGGCCTCCGGCCTCAGCCGCGGCAGCCTTGTGCTGTTCAACGGCGTCAGGGTGGGTGACGTGAAGAACGTTTATATCGACGGCGACGATCCGACCGTCGCCATCGCCGACACCGAAGTCGCCCGTTGGACGCCGATCACCAAATCGACGCAGGCCGATATCGGACTGACCGGCCTCAGCGGCCAGGCCAATATCGAGCTCAAGGGCGCCGATCCGAAGGAGACCAGGCTGCTCGACGAAGCGGAGAAGGAAGGCAAGGTCGCCGAAATCGTCGCCAATCCGTCCGCGGTCACCAACCTTTTGCAGACGGCGCAGAACATCTTTACCCGCGCCGACAAGGTGCTTGGCGAGCTCGAAGGCTTCACCAAGGACGTTCGCGGCCCGCTGACGCAGACGGTCAAGAACGTCGAGACCTTCTCGGACGCGCTGGCCAAGAATTCCGACGGCATCGACAAGTTCCTGTCGGCGGTGAGCTCGCTTTCGGATCAGCTGAAGAATGTCTCGGGCCGGCTCGACAGCACGCTGAAGGCCGCCGAAGGCCTGCTCAATTCCGTCGACAAGGACCAGATCAAGAGCATCGTGGCCAATGTCGACACGGTGACGACGAACCTGAAAGAGACCTCGAAGCAGTTCGATACCGTCATCGACAACGTCAACACGGCGGTCGGCTCGATCAACGATTTCGCCAAGCAGACGCAAGGGACATTGGCCAAGGTCAACAGCGTGCTCGACGGCATCGATCCCGCCGACGTCAAGGCCGCTTTGGCCAACATCCAGAAGGCCAGCGCCAACGCCGACAAGGCGGCGTCCGACATCGCCAAGGTCACCGACAAGATCGCCAACCGTTCCGACGACATCAACGAGACCATCAAGGACGCCCGCCAGCTCGCGCAGCGGCTCAACGACGCTTCGGTGCGCGTCGACGGCATCCTGGTCAAGGTCGACAAGCTCCTCGGCTCCGGCGAGGCCAACGGCGTCATGGCCGATGCCAGGGCGACGTTGAAATCATTCAAGCAGGTGGCCGACACGCTGAACTCCCGCCTCGGCACAATCGTCGACAACCTGTCGCGCTTCTCCGGCCAGGGCCTGCAGAACGTCGAGGGGCTGGTGCAGGACAGCCGGCGCTCGATCAACCGCATCGAGGAAGCGGTGACCGATCTCAGCCGTAACCCGCAGCGCATTCTGTCCGGCGGCGCCGGCGAGGTCCGGCAATTCGATGGAAGGGCACGGCGTTGACTTCGGCCGCCGTGACCGTCAAGAAATGAACCGCAAATGCGGGTTGATCGTAAGATCCGGGGACAGCGGGGATCACGCGTGAAGTCGATCGGGGTGGTTGCGGGTAGTTTGAGATCGTCCGCCGCAGCGTTGCTGGTGCTTGCGGTTGCCGGCTGCGCGGCACTGGGCGGCAAGCCGACGCCGCTCGACACGTTTGAATTGTCCGCGCCGTCGCTCGATGTGCGTGCCCACAGCCGTCGCCAGATCCTGATCGCCCAGCCGTCGGCGCTCAAGGCGCTGGACAGCCAGAACATCGTCATCAGGCCTTCCGACCGGTCGATCCAGTTCCTCAAGGGCGCGCAATGGGCGGACCGGCTGCCGCTGATCGTGCAGGCGAGGCTGGCCGAAACCTTCCAGCGCTCCGGCAGCTTTGCCGGTGTCGGAAAGCCGGGCGAGGGACTGGCCATCGACTACCAGATCATCGTCGAGGTGCGCTCCTTCGAGGTGCGCGTCAATGGCGGCGAGCATGCCGATGTCGATCTGTTCGTGCGCATCCTGAACGACCGCAACGGCGAGGTGCGCGCCTCGAAGAACTTCACCGCGAGCGCCCCGGTCTCAGGCGGCGGAAATGCGGCTTATGTCGGCGCGCTGGACAGCGCCTTCGGCCAGGCGGCGGCAGACATCGTCCGCTGGACGGATTCGACGATCTGACAGCGGGCGCCAAGGCGCCGGGAAACCAATTCCATCGATCAACGGACAAAAGAAAAAGGCGGGCCGAGGCCCGCCTTTTTTGTCAGACTTGTCGGCCGCTCACTGCAGCCGGCCGCTGGCATGGGCCAGCATCGTGTAGACCTTGCCCGTGTCGGACGTCAGATAGGTCTGCGCCATGATGTTGTCGCGGTCGTTGCGCGAGACATCCTTGAGCAGCTTCTCGAAATCCTCGCAGTAACGGTCGACCGCGGCGCGGAATTCCGCCTCGGCCTGATACTTGCGGCGGATCTCGTCGAAGGTCTGCTGGCCCTTCAGCGTGTAGAGGCGACGGGTGAAGACGTCGCGCTCGCCCCGCCGGTAGCGGTTCCAGAGCTCGATTGAGGCGTCATGGTCGATGGCCCGCGCGATGTCGACGGAGAGCGAGTTGAGCGACTCCATGACATGCAGCGGCGAGCGCTGGGCAGGCGTCGCGCGCGGCGCTTCCGCCGGCGTTGCCGGCCGCAGCTCTTCCTCACGCGACGCATTGGTCAGGAGGTCGCGCACCCATCCGCCCTGCGCGGGCTTGCCGTTCGGATCGCGGCGCGGCGCCTCGGCGGGGCGTTCAAGATCGAGCGTGCCGCGCAGCGTGGTCTCCGCGAGCGGCGCCTGCGGAGCGCGGGCCGTTGGTTGCGATTGCTGCTGTGGCTGCGGGGCCGGGGGACGGCGCAGCGGCGGTTCGGCGGCTCGGGCCGGCGCCTGCGGAGCAGGGCGCAGGCCGCGTGGCTCGCCTTGTTCGCTGCTGCCGCTGCGACCGGATTTCGCAACGATATCCGACAGTTCCTTGAGCGCATTGATTTGCTCTGCGACAGCGCGACGAATGGCCGAGGTCGATTCCTTAGCCTCCTCCGGCATCTCGATCACGCCCTTCTTCAGCTCGGCGCGGGTAAGGTCGAGCTCGCTCTTGATCGAGCCTGCGGTGCGACGCATCTCTTCGGTCGCGTCAGCAAAGCGGCGTGTCGCCGAATCGACGACGTCGGCCATGGCGGCGCGGATCTTTTCCGCCGATTCCATCGTGCGGCCCTCCGCAGTCTGCATCGTCTGGCCGACGAGGTTTTCGAAGGAGCGCATCACCTTCTCGAGGTCTTCCGACTTCTTGACCAGGCCGACGGCGAGGTCTTCCAGCGAGGACTGACGCTCCAGCGTGTGCTCAAGATTGCTTTGCGCGGAGCTGAGCAAATTCGAGGCGCTGGAGAGCAACCGGCTGTGTTCGTCGAACTTGGTCGCGATCGAGGCCACCTCGCGCAGCGTCGCCGAGGACAGGTCGGTGAGCCGTGTCGTGTTGGAATCGACCAGACGCGCCGAACTGGCGAAAGTCTGGGCGGCCTTCTCCGTGGTCGTGGCGAAGCTCTGCGTGCTGCCGGAGAGCCGCTCCTCGACCTGGCCGAGATTGACGGCAGCCTGGTCGATCAATTGCCCGAGTTGCGCGCTGGAGGTCGTCATGCGGCCGATAAGATCGGCCACGCTGTCGGCAAGCGACGAGCGGGCGCCTTCGACGGCCGACAGCGTCTCGGCCGTGCGGCTGGCGAGAGCGTTGACGAGGTTCGTGTTCTCGCTGCGCAGCTTCTCGGCCGCCCGCTCGGTGACCTCTTCCATGCTGCGCTGCAGCTCGGAGCCGCCCTGGGCGAAGCGCTCGACCAGCGGTTTGGCCGTCTCGTCGAGGATTTTCGCCATCTCTGCCGAACGCGCCGCGAGCATGGTGTTGAGCTCGCGGGTGTTGGCGCCGATCGTGCGCGCGGCCTCGTTGGTGCTCTGGCCGATATGCTGGCCGACCGCCGTGAAGGTCTCGGCGATGACATTGGCGCGCGAGATGAGCTGGGCCTCGGCGCTGGAGACCTGCTCGTTGAGCTTCTGGCCCATGGTCTCGGCGCTGTAGGCGAGGCGGTTTTCCACGCTCGCCACCTGGTCCTCAACACGTGCGGCCGCGGCCGAGGCGCTTGCGGCCAGCCGTTCGTCGGCTCCGGCCAGCGCCTGCTCGATCTCGCGGGCATGCACGGCAAGCTCCTGCCCGGTCTGGCGGGCACGGTCGGCGACGCGCTGTTCGGTCGCCGCGAAGGCGCCGACGATCGTGTCGGCATGCTCGCCGATGGTCGAGGTGCTCGAGGCGATACGCGACACCAGACGGCTGTCGGCGTCGTCGAAGATACGTGCAATTTCGGACGCCCGCGACGACAGTGCCTCCGAGCCCTCGGCAATACGCGAGATCAGATGCTGGTCGGCGCTGTCGAAGATGCGGCCGAGGTCCGAGGCGCGGGCGGCCAGCGCTTCGGCCGATTCGCTGATGCGCATCGAAAGCCGCTCGTCGGCGCCCTCGAAGTTGCGCAGGATGTCGCCAGCACGGGCGGCCAGCGACTGCGCCGTCTCGACGGCGCGGGCAACCAGCTTCTGGTCGGCTGCATCGAAGGTGTTGGCGATGTCGCCGGCGCGTGCGGCCAGCTTGTCGGCGGTTTCCTCGGCGCGGGCCATGAGCGAGTTGGAGGCGTCGTCGGCGCGCGCCATCAGCATGTTGGACGTATCCTGAGCGCGCTCGTGCAGGCGGCGGTCCGCCGCCTCGAAAGCCTGCGCGATGTCCTCGGCTCTGGCAAGCAGCGCGGCGGACGTCTGCTCGGCGCGTTCGGCGATCTTGCGGTCGGCGTCGCTGAAAGCCGCACCGGCCTGCTCGTGCAGGGTGCTGGTGATCTCCATGACCTTGTCGCGCAGCGCGCCCGCCACGAACACAGCGGTCTTTTCCAGCACGCCGCGGACATTGTCGACGCCGGTCGACAGCGCACGCTCCATGGTGCCGGCGCGCTCCTCGATGACACCGGTCTGCCGGCTGAAGGCCTGCTCGATCTTCTCGACATCGGCGGCAATCGCCGCCGAGATATCGCTGCTTCGGGCAGCGATCTGGTCAATATGGCCGGAAACCGAACGGTCGACGTCCTTGCGCGCATCGGCAAGCTTGACGAGATCGTCCTCGAGGGCCTTGGCCAGCATGTTGCGGCCCTCGGACAGCTTGCCGACATGGCCGGCGATGACGTCGTCGATCTTCGAGCGGCTTTCCGTCAGCTTCTGAAGGTCCGCTTCGAGGGCGCGCCTAAGGATATCGCGGCCTTCGGCGAGCTTCTCGACCTGGCCGGCGACCAGGCCGTCGATCGAGGAACGGCTTTCGGCGAGCTTGGCGAGGTCGGCTTCCAGCGCACGCTTGAGGATGTCGCGGCCTTCCGCGAGCTTCTCGACCTGGCCGGAGACCAGGCCGTCGATGCCGGCGCGGCTCTCGGCGAGCTTGGCAAGATCGTCCTCGAGCGCCTTGGACAGCGTCGCCCGGTTCTGCGACAGTTGGTCGGCATGGGTCTGCATGAGGCCGCTGGCATTAGCCATATCGGTCTCCAGCGCACGCGAAAGCTCGGCGCGGTGATCGGTGATCTTCTGCGAATGATCGACGATCGCGCCCTGGATTGTGTTGAGGTCGGCCTCCAGCGCGCGCTTGAGGATGTCGCGGCCTTCGGCGAGCTTCTCGACCTGGCCGGCGACCAGCCCGTCGATGCTGGAGCGGCTCTCCGCCAGCTTGGCGAGATCGTCCTCCAGCGACTTCGACAGCACGGAACGGTCCTGAACGAGCCTGTTTTGATGGTCGGCGATGACGCCGCTGACGGCCTGCAGGTCGGTTTCAAGCGCTTTCGAAAGCTGTGAGCGATCTTCCAGCACCTTGTCCGAATGTCCCGCGATGGCACCCTTGATGGCGTTGAGGTCGGCTTCCAGGGCACGCTTGAGGATGTCGCGGCCTTCGGCGAGCTTCTCGACCTGGCCGGCGACAAGGCCGTCGATCGAGGCGCGGCTTTCGGCGAGCTTGGCGAGGTCGGCTTCCAGCGTGTGCGACAGCAGGCTGCGGTCCTCGGCGAGCTTGCCGGCGTGGCTGTCGATCAGGCCGCGGATGCCGCTCAGATCGCTTTCAAGGGCGCGGCTGAGCTCGCCGCGGTCCTCGGCGAGCTTGGTCGAGTGGGTCTCGATCAGGCCACGGATGCCGATGATGTCGGTCTCGAGCGCTTTGGCGAGCACCGCGCGGCCCTCGGCGATCTTCTCGACCTGACCGGCGACAAGGCCGTCGATGGAGGCGCGGCTGTCCTGCAGCTTGTTGAGATCGGCCTCCAGGGCGCGCGCCAGGATGTTGCGGCCTTCGGCCAGCTTCCCGACATGGCCGGCGACCATTTCGTCAATCATAGTACGGGCTTGGACGAGCCTGCCGGAGTCTTCGTTCAAGACCTGGGACAGGCGGTTGCGGCCTTCTTCGAGCTGCTCCAGATGGCTGCCCAGCGACGCATCGATGGCAGCGCGCGACTCGTTGACCTTGCGCAGGTCTTCTTCCAGCGCGCGCGAGATCAGGCTGCGGCCTTCTGCCAGCTTCTGCACCTGGTTGGTGACGGCGGCATCGATTGCCACGCGGCCTTCGGCGAATTTCGCCAGGTCCTCCTGCATGGCGGCCGCCATGCGCTCGCGGCTCTCCGAAAGCGCGCGGCTGTGGTTCTCGACGGCTTCCTCGATGCCGACACGGGCATCGGCCAGCCGCTGGATGTCGGAATCGAATGAGCGCGACACGACATGCCGGGCCGCTTCCATGCGTCCGGCGAAGTCGGTGGCGCGGGCTTCGAGCATGGAAGAGGTCGACGAGATGATGTCCGCCATGTCGGCGCCGATCTGCGTCTTGCCCTGGTCGATCATCGACGACAGTTGGTCCTTGCTCTCGGCGAAGGTGTGCGCGATCTCGCGGGCGCGCTCGACCAGCGTCTCGTTGATCTGGCGGGCGCGGGCTTCGAGGGCGGCGTTGAGTTTCTGCGTACCGGTGTCGAGCGCCTCGGCGCGGGTCTGGAATTCGCTGATCAGCGCCTGACCGCGTTCGGCCAGGGTCCGCTCGATGCCGCTGAGGCTCGTCTCGAACTCCGAATTCAAGGTACGCGCCGCGCCGCCGAGTAGCGAGACCATGCCGTTGGTGCGGTCGTCGAGCAGGTCGGTTAGCGAGCGTGTCAGGCCGTCCGTGGTGTCGGTGAGCTTGGCGATACGGGTGTCGAGGAGGCTCGCGAAAGCCTCGCCGGAGGTCGAAAGACGGTCCGTGATGTTGTCCAGGCGCGATTCCACGGAATCGAAGATCGACGTCGAGCTTTCATTGATGCGGTCGATCAGCGTGTCGCCGGAATTGTTGATCGTCATCGACAGCTTGGTCGACGCGTTGAGGATCGAGTCGCGGATGATGTCGCTTGCCGAGCCGATCTCGTCGCGCAGCGTCTCGTGAGCGCTGGCGATGGAGGCGCGCACGCGCTCGGCATGGGTGACGACCGCCTCGCGCTCGCTGCCGAGACCGTCGACCAGCGAACGGATGCGGGCCTCGTTCTCGGAATAGGAGCGTTCGAGCTGGCTGACTTCGCCGTGGACAAGCGTTTCGAGCTCGACCGCGCGGGCCAGGGTGCGCTCGATGCCTTCGCCCATGGCCGCCACCTCGCGGCGAACGGCCTGGCCGATCATCATGACACGGTCCTGGGCGAGGTTTTCGGGCTCCGCCAGGCGGAAGGCGACCTCGGTCATGGATTGCGCGGCGAGGCGCATTTCCTGCGCGCGCCGGATCATGGCGGCGAAAGCCCAGAACAGGATGACCGGAACGATCGCGGCAACCGCCAGGCCGATCAGCTCGGGACGGGCGAAGAACTGGTCGAAGGTGCGGATCTTCCAGATGCCGGGGCCGAACAACAGGTTGGCTAGGCCGCCGGCGCCGGCGATCCAGGCCAGCGAGATAAAGGCGATCACCCAGTAGACGGTGCTCGACGCACGGCGGTTGAGGCTGTGCAGCAGCGTCTTGTAGTCCTTCTGGCGGTCGTCGTTGGCGGGCGTGAAGCCGGCGGGAGGCGTGAAGCCGGACGGCTGCCCATTGCGCGGCTCGACCGGGCGCAACTCGGCCGGCTTGGCCGCGGACGCCCTGGGAGGCTGGGGGTTGGTAGGCTGGGGGTTGGCAGGCTGGGGATTGTTTGCCGGCTCCGTCCTGTGGCTGCGCCCTTCGCGCGCCAGCTCGTCGGCCGCCGCCGAAATCTGCGCCTCGAGATCCTCCATCGACGCCGCCATGTCGAGGCCGCCTTCGTCGCCGTTAAGGTCAAGGTCAAGCGCCTTTTCCAGTTCCGCGGCCACGTCATTCTCGAGAGACTTCGTCGTCGTTGGTTTCTTAGCCATGCCTTCGCTACCCTGTACTAGCTGCCGCGGGACTTATGATTTTGGCCTGATTCTGGCCCGATTCTGGCTTGTCTATCCCGCGCAGGAGGCTGAAAAATGGACCTTCGTATCGTAATGACACACCGGGGTAAAGAAAACATGCATTCCGGGCGATACGTAAAACTTTAAATATAAGGTTAACGGAGACGTGATCCGGCTGCCTCCGTGACAACATTTTTCCTCTGCAGTCGTTAACCCGTTGGCGACCGGGAGCGCCTATTTTCGTGGGCCCGTCTGCCCGCTTGATGGAGTTGCAGTGCGTATGCGTGGCGAAAGTGGTATTGCGTTTTCCATGCCGGGGGGCGACGCCTCCGGAACGGCTGGAGCCCGACCGGTGGATCTCGGCCATCTGGCACGCCAGACAATGGGCGACCGCGACCTCGAACGCGAGGTGCTGGCGCTGTTCGTGCACCAGTCGCTGTCGGTCCGTGACCAGATCGCGGATGCCGACGCGAGGCAAAGGGTGCTTCTGGCGCATGGCCTGAAGGGCTCGGCGCGCGGCATCGGCGCCTTTGCGGTGGCCGACTGCGCGGCGATCATCGAAACCCAGCCGGAAGACGTCCGGGCGCTCAGGCGGCTCAGCACGCTGATCGAGGAAGTGCGCGACTTCATCGCCGGCATCAGCCGCTAGTATCCCGCCTTTCTGAAAAACGTCATTTCGTGGCGCTTTCGCGCCGCAGTTGACTTGTCCGGCAGAGTGATTATCTCGGCTGCGACTCCTCAGGTGACTTAATGACCAAGCTGACTTACATCGCCCATGACGGGACCCGATTTGACGTGGAAGCCGAAAACGGCTCGACGGTGATGGAAAATGCAATCCGCAACGCGGTGCCCGGCATCGAAGCCGAATGCGGCGGCGCCTGTGCCTGCGCGACCTGCCATGTCTATGTCGACGAAGCATGGACAGCGGAGGTCGGCGAGCCGGAGGCGATGGAGGAGGACATGCTGGACTTCGCCTACGAGGTCCAGCCGAACTCGCGCCTCTCATGCCAGATCAAGGTGCGCGACGCGCTGGACGGGCTGGTGGTTCGGGTCCCCGCGCGCCAGGGTTAAGGCGCGTCGATATTCAGGTGAGGCCGGCCTGCAAATGGCGACTTCCTGCGCTTCCGGCCTTTGCCGGCCGAAGCACCCACGAATGGCGTGGCGGTTAAAATAAGCTACGGCCGGCGTTGGCCGGTTCTCGGAAGTCACCCAGTTTGGTCGCTTCGCGCCCGTCTTCGACTCCGACTCGGCCCAACCTGAATCTCGACACACCTTGGCAGCTTCCCAATATTCTTTCGCGCCGGCAGCTTGGCAGCGGCCCATAGCTCATGCAGTCTCGCCGCATTCCCAATCAGGGCGCAGCGCATGACCGATACCATCAAAACGGACGTTCTCATTGTCGGGGCAGGGCCGATCGGCCTGTTCGCCGTGTTCGAGCTCGGTCTGCTCGACATGAAATGCCATCTGATCGACATTCTCGATCGTCCCGGCGGCCAATGCGCCGAGCTCTATCCTGAAAAGCCGATCTACGACATTCCCGGCTGGCCGACGATCTCCGCGCAAGGCCTGGTCGACAAGCTCATGGAGCAGATCCATCCGTTCAAGCCGGACTTCACCTTCAACCGCATGGTGTCGAGCCTTGAAAAGCTGGAGGACGGCAGTTTCCGCGTCGCCACCGATGAAGGTGAATTGTTCGAGGCCAAGGTGGTGGTGATCGCCGCCGGCGGCGGCTCGTTCCAGCCCAAGCGTCCGCCCATTCCGGGCATTGAGGAGTACGAAGGCAAGAGCGTCTTCTATTCGGTCCGGCGCATGGAGGAATTTCGCGGCCACGATCTCGTCATCGTCGGCGGCGGCGATTCGGCGCTCGATTGGACACTCAACCTGCAGCCGATCGCCAAAAGCGTGACGCTGGTGCATCGCCGCCCGGAATTCCGGGCCGCGCCCGACAGCGTCAACAAAATGTATGCCATGCAGGAGATGAAGCAGCTCGAATTCCTGGTCGGCCAGGTCAGCGGCCTTGCCGGCGCCGACGGCCAGCTGTTATCGGCGACCATCAAGGGCGGTCCGGATGGCGACGTCGAGGTGCCGTGCACCCGCATGCTGCCGTTCTTCGGCCTCACCATGAAGCTCGGGCCGATAGCCGAATGGGGCCTTAACCTCAACGAGAACCTGATCCCGGTGGACACCGAGAAGTTCCAGACGTCGATCCCGGGCATCTTTGCCGTCGGCGACATCAACTGGTATCCAGGCAAGCTCAAGCTGATCCTGTCAGGCTTCCATGAGGTGGCGCTGATGGCGCAGGCCGCCAAGCGGATCGTCAGCCCGGGCGAGCGCATCGTCTTTCAGTACACGACCTCGTCGACCAGCCTGCAGAAGAAGCTCGGCGTGCATGATTGAGGCGTATTGATATTCAGGTGATGCCGGACTGCGAAGGGCAGCTTGCTGCGCTTCCGGTGCTCACGTACTTCAAGTACGCTCCGCTCCGGTTCTCGGAAACTGCCCTTCTCGACTCGGCCTGACCTGAATCTCAACACACCTTCAAGCGATCTACTCCGCAAGAGCGGGCGCGGTTTGCTCGTCGTGGCCGCGCAGTTCCTTTTCGGGCATCAGGGCCAGCGTGATCAGGGCCAGAACGAGCGTTGCTCCGGCGGCGACGAATATCATCACGAACGGCAACGCCGATGCCGGTTGGATATGCGTGTGCGAGCCTTCTGAGGACAGTGGCAGGCCGTAGCCGAGCGCGACGGCGCCGAGCATGGCCACGCCGAGCGCGCCGCCCAGCGTGCGCAGGAAGGTCAGAACGCCCGTCGCGACACCGAGATGCGCGCGATCGACGGCATTCTGGACCGAGACGGTGGCAACCGGGAATGTCGTTCCGCTGCCAAGGCCGATCAGAGTCGTCAGGATTTCCACCTCGAGCAGCGAGGCGTGTTCCGCAATGGCACTGAGCACGCCAATGCAGACGATGGCCAGCCCGACGCCGATCATCGCGATGCGCTTGTAGTGGACAAAGCGCGGGATCGTGCGGCCGCTGAAGGTCGCGCCGGCGACCGTGCCGAGCAGGAGGCCAAGCATCGCGGTGCCGGATTCGCTGACCGAAAGCCCGACGACCGATTGCAGATAGACCGGCAGGTATACCGACGCGCCGATATTTGCGGCCTGCAGGAGGAACATCGACAGTGTGCCGGCGAGCACGATCGGGTTGCTCAAGACCTCGAGCGAGATCAAAGGCTCGGCCGCCTTGAGCAGCCTGAGCGCGAAGAAGGCCCAGAACACCGCCGAGCAGGCAACCAGCCCAAGGATTTCGCGGGAAAACCAGGGATAGGCACTGCCGCCCCAGCTGAGCGCCAGGAGCAGAAGCGTTGTGGCGATAACCAGCAGCACGGCGCCCAAGCCGTCGATGCGATGGTTCTTGGCCGCGACCGGCAGCTTCTTCAACGGGTTGTTGATGATGGCCATGGCCAGGAAGCCGATAGGCAGGTTGATCCAGAAGATCAGCGACCAGTGCAGATGCTCGGCAAACACGCCGCCGAGCAGCGGGCCGGCGACGCTGGCGACCGCCCATGTGCCTGCGATCCAGGCCGCATAGCGGGCGCGCTCGCGCGGCGGCACGAGGTCGCCGATGACCGTCTGGGCCAGCGCGAAGAGACCGCCGCCGCCGGCGCCCTGGATGGCGCGGCCGATGACCAGCACCAGCATGTTGGGAGCGAGCGCGCTGACCAGCGACCCGAGCAGGAAGACGAGGATGGCGGCGTAGATGACAGGGCGGCGCCCGTAGACATCGGAAATCTTGCCGTAGAGCGGCGCCATCGCGGTCGCGGTCAGAAGATAGCCGGTGACGATCCACGGCAGATATTCGGCATGGCCGAGCGCGCCGGCGATCGTCGGCAGGGCAGGGGCTACGATGGTCTGATCAAGGGCCGCCAGCAGCATCGACAACAGCACGCCGCCGATGATGGCATTCTTCTCGCTCTCGCTCATCATCGGCGCGGCTTTCGGCGCCATCGCCTGGTTCTCGACGGTCTGGTCCATGCGTCATTCTTTCAAAGGCTGGTGCTTGGCGCGCAAGGCGGCTCTGGCCGCTCACGCCTGTCATTTCTCATCGTGGATAGCGGCTCGAGCGTTTGGAACCCGCTATATGTCGTTCGATATAGACCGATTTCGACCGTCCTTCGAAAGTTTTCCCGGTCTGGCACCATGCTTGGGCGAAATTGGCCCCGGACAGGGCTCGGCTCTCAAGTCAAGGCGGCGGCAGCTGGCCGGCTTCGACACGCTCCATCCGGTAGCGCATCAGCCGAAGGATACGGCTTTCGAAATTGACGCTTTCGACGCGATCGAAGCGGACCTGGTCCTGATCGTGCCTGGCGAGCTCGGCTGCCTGGACCGCGGCGGCGTTGAGCTTCGCCTGCTCGCAGGTCTTTTGCGGCGGGAGTGCCTTCAGCGCATCCTCGAGCAGGCGCGCATGGTTCTTGGCGATCTCGACATGGCGCTCCTCATGCCGCTTGATGTCGGCCGAGAGCGTATCCCAGACCAGCCTGACGCCGGGATCGGATTTGCGCGGGCGCCGCCATTCGGGGAGGATCACCTTGACCTTCAAGGTGACGGCCGCGTCGGCAATGCGGCAGGACCCGGCGCTCTGCGCGTAGCTGATGCGGGTGGTGAAGGCCATTTGGGTGGCGCCGGGATGCCGCGAGCCGGTGCTCTTCACCTCGGGGCCGTTTCTCGACAGCTGGTTCTGGATATCGTCGAGCGTGCGGCCGCCGACGCTGAAATAGCTGTAGGTCTTGACCAGACTGGCCGCGCCCGCCGGCAGGGCAGTGAGCGAGAGCATCAGGGCGCAGAGCAGGGAGCGGTTCATCATATTGCCTCTTCACGCACCTTGCTTTAGGGCCGTCGCCAGCGCAACGGAATTGATTTCGCGCGGATCACGCATGGTTGATGGACAATGACGACAAGGCGATGGCAGCTGGCGCATGGACGCTATCTCGACCTCGGTCCGAAGGCGGTCGTCGCCGGCATCCTCAACGTGACGCCCGACAGCTTTTCGGACGGCGGCCTGTTCATCGCGCCCGAGAAGGCGCTGGAGCAGGCGCACCGCATGGTGAAGCAGGGCGCGGCGATCATCGACGTCGGCGGGGAATCGACGCGGCCCGGTTTCGCCCCGATCTCCGCCGAGGAAGAACAGGCGCGCGTGCTGCCGGTCATCGCGGCGCTCGCCGCTTCCGGCGAGGCGCTGATCTCGGTCGACACCTATCGCGAGGACACCGCGCGGCTTGGCGTCGCCGCCGGCGCCCATATCGTCAACGACGTCTGGGGGCTGCAACGTGAGCCGGGCATCGCGCGCGTCGCGGCCGAGACAGGCGCCGGGCTCGTCATCATGCATACCGGGCGCGAACGGCAGAAGCTGCCCGACGTGATCGAGGACGAGTTCCTGTTCCTGCGCAAATCGCTGGAGATCGCGCGCGCCGGCAATGTCGCCGACAGCCAGATCGTGCTCGATGCCGGCTTCGGCTTCGCCAAGGAAACGGCGGAGGAAAACCTCGACCTGATGGCGCGTTTTTCCGAGCTTCAGGCGCTCGGCTACCCGTTGATGGCCGGAACCTCGCGCAAGCGCTTCATCGGCACCGCCACCGGGCGCGATCCCGCGGAACGGGCTGCCGGCACGGCGGCCACCAGTGTCATCCTGCGCTTGAAGGGAGCCGACCTGTTTCGCGTCCACGATGTCGCAATCAACGTGGATGCGCTGGCGGTCACCGATGCTATGCTTCAACGCGAAACCGAGCTTCCTTCCGGACACTGATCATGTACCTCATCCGCATGAAGAACTGCGCCTTCTTCGCCCGCCACGGCGTGCTGGACGAGGAGGAGACGCTTGGCCAGCGTTTCTACGTCGATGCCGAGCTGACGGTCGAGCCCAGCCGGCCGCTGACTGAGGATTCCATCGAAGACACCGTCAATTATGGCGTCGCCTTCTCGGTTATCGAAAAGATCGTGACCGGACATCGCCGCTTCCTGATCGAGGCGCTGGCGCTGGAGGTGGCGAAGGCGCTGACAGCGCGATTCTCGCAGATCAGGAAAGCCGCGATCACCGTGCGCAAGCCGAACGCCCCGGTGCCGGGCGTGCTCGATCATGTCGAGGTGACCGTTGTCTGGCCAGAATAGCGCCGTCTACCTCAGTCTCGGCGGCAATCTCGGCGAGCCGGCGAAGTCCATGGGCGCGGCATTGCGCATGCTGGACGGCGACGACGCGACGCGCGTCACCGCCGTCTCGTCGCTCTACCGCACGCCTCCTTGGGGCAAGCTCGACCAGCCCGATTTCCTCAATGCCGCCGCCGCGATCGAGACGGCGCTTTCGCCACGCGCGCTGCTTGAGCTTTGCCTCGATGTCGAGAAGCGGCTGAAGCGCGTGCGCGAGGAGCGCTGGGGGCCGCGCCTCATCGATATCGACATCCTGGTGTTCGGCGAGCGGGTGATCCACGAGACCGGGCTCGAAGTGCCGCATCCGCGCATGCTGGAGCGCGCCTTCGTGCTGGCGCCGCTGGCCGAGATCGCGCCAGGGCTTTCGGTCGGCGGCAGGAGCGTGTCGGAACGGCTCGAAGCCCTCGATACGTCCGGCATCGAGCGGCTGCCTTCGGGCCGCGAATGGTGGCTCGGCTGATTTTGCATTGTCGCAATTCCGGACGGAAAACCGCCCACACTTTTCCTGGAATTGCTCCGAAGCCGGCCGGTCAGCCGGAAAACCCGCCGCCGTCCAAAAATGCCTGCTCCTCGGCCGTCGTCGCACGGCCGAGCATGCGGTTGCGGTGCGGAAAGCGACCGAAGCGCTGGACGATCTCCAGATGTTCATTGGCGTATTTAAGATAGTCCGGCGCTCGCTCGGCGGTGAGTTCCACCGACCGTTCCTGATCCGCCAGCACTTCGGAATGCTCGAACGGCAGATAGAGGAAGACGCGAAACAGTTCTTCCAGCTCGAGGTCCTGACCGGCGGCGATCGCCCTGTCGGCGAAGTATCTGGCGAGCGGATCGGTCGCGTACATGTGGCCGGTGCCGCGGAAGCAGTTGCGCGGGAACTGATCGAGCAGGATCATCAACGCCAGCGATCCTTCGGCATGCCCATTCCAGTCGTCGCATTCGCGCCGCGCAGCGGCGTAATGCAGCTCGAGAAAGCGGCCGCGGAAATCGGCGTCGAAGGCGTCGCTCTTTTCGAACCAGGCGTCCTCGCCGGCGTCGCGCCAGAATGCGATGACCGAAAGCGCTCGCGGATCAAGCTCTGCCATATTTGCCTCTCAGTTCTTGGTCTCTGCCTGGTTCAGCACGACGGCGGTTTCCTGGTTCAGCGCGCGGCCGGCGCGGCGTGGCTGCGTGAGCGGCGTCGGGATCGGCGTGCCGATATTGCCCTTGAGGAAACGCTGGCCGGCGCGCACGCCCTCGGCCAATTGCGTCTCGAAGCGCGCTTCGTCGCGGCGTCGCACATCCTCAATGACTTCGGCGACCTCCTCGGGATCGACGCCAAGCGCCTCCAGCGCGGAGCCGCCGAAGACCAGCGCCGATTCGAAGGTCTCGCGCAGCTGATAGTCGACGCCGGCGCGCACGAGCTGCAGCGCGGTGCCGCGGTCGAAGGCGCGCGCCAGGATGGTGACCAGTGGAAATTCGGCCTTGATAAGCTGCGCGATGCGCACGGCGGCGTCGGGCTTGTCGACGCAGATCAGCACCGCGCGGGCGCGCCCGGCGCCAGCCGCATGCAGGATGTCCAGCCTCGTGCCGTCGCCGTAATAGACCTTGAAGCCGAAATCGGCCGCCGCCTGGATCATCTCCACCTCGTTGTCGATGATCGAGACGTCCATCCCGCGCAGCAAAAGCGGCTGGCTGGCGATCTGGCCGAAGCGGCCGAAGCCGATGATGAGCACGCTGCCGGTGAGGCCGTCGGCGATGTCGACGCCGTCGAGGGACTGCTCGTCGCGCGGGGTGAGGTAACGCAGCGCCAAGATCGCGAGCGGTGTCAGCACCATCGAGATGATGACGATGGCGGTCAGCGTGGCGTTGGCCTGGCCGTCGATGATGCCGACCGCGGCAGCGGACGAATAGAGCACGAAGGCGAACTCGCCGCCCTGCGCCATGAAGACGGCGCGTTCGAGCGCCTCGCGATGGCCGCTTTTCAGAATGCGCGCGACGACGTAGATGCCGAATGCCTTCATGACCATGTAGGCGACGACATAGATGGCGATGAGCCGCCAGTTCTGGGCTACGACGCCAAGGTCGAGCGACATGCCGACGGCGAGGAAGAACAGGCCGAGCAGGATGCCGCGGAACGGCTCGATATCGGCTTCGAGCTGGTGGCGGAAGGTCGATTCCGACAACAGCACGCCAGCGAGGAAGGCGCCCATCGCCATCGACAGGCCGGAGAGCTGCATGGCCAAGGCCGATCCCAGCACCACCAGCAGCGCCGCGGCGGTCATGACCTCGCGGGCGCGGGCATCGGCCAGGATGCGGAAGAGCGGATTGAGCAGGTAACGGCCGGCCACGACCAGTCCCACGATCGCGGCGATGCCGATCCCAACTTCGGTCAGCCGCTCCGAAAGGCTGGTTTCGGCGCCGCCCGGCGCGAGGAATGCGATAAGCGCGAGCAGCGGCACGATCATCAGGTCTTCGAGCAGCAGGATGGAGACGATGCGCTGGCCTTTCGGCGTGGCGATCTCACCGCGCTCTTCGAGCAACTGCATGACGATCGCCGTCGAGGTCAGGATGAAGCCGGCGCCGGCGACGAAGGACTGCGCGATGGGAAAGCCTCCGGCCAGTCCGACGAGAGTGAGCAGGACTGCGCAGACGCCGACCTGCAAGGCACCCAGGCCAAAAATCTCGCGACGCAGACCCCAGAGCCGCGACGGCTGCATCTCCAGCCCGATGATGAACAGGAACATGACGACGCCGAGCTCGGCGACGTGGAGGATCGCTTCCGATTCAGAAAAGATGCGCAGGCCGAACGGACCGATGACCACGCCGGCGGCGAGGTAGCCGAGGATCGAGCCCAGCCCCATGCGCTTGAAGATCGGCACGGCGACGACGCCCGCGGCGAGCAGCGCCACCACCTGCACCAGATCGCTGCTCGACGCTTCAACTGCCATGCCTGTCGTCCCGTTGCTCGAAGCACTCCTTGCATGCCCCGGGAGCGAGAGGCAAGGGCGGGCGGACTGACTTGAAGGGTAGGGTGCCGTTGAAGCGGCCTCCGCTTGCCTGCCGGACGTTCGGCATATACAGTAGCCGAATGCCTGACTATTCGTCCCGCCCGCCTCTGCATATTCCGATGGATGCGCTCAGCGAAGTCCTACAGGACTTTCGCTTGAGTGGGGTCAACTATGGCCGCTGCGAGCTCCGGCATCCATGGAGCATCGCCTTTCCGCAACAGAAGCTGCTTCGCTTTCACTTTGTCGGCCAGGGTCCATGCTGGATTTATACCGAAGCGGAAGGCTGGCAGGAGTTGCGCGATGGCGATCTGGTGCTGTTGCCGCAAGGCATCGCCCATCGGCTGGCTAGTGCGCCGGACGTTGTCGACGACTCGCTCGAGAGTTGCCAGGTTACCAAGTTGGGGAGCAATGTCTGTGAGGTGGTGCGGGAAGGGACGGGCGCGACAAGCACCCTTTTCTGCGGCTCCATGGCCCTGGGCGTCTGTGCGCTCAATCCACTGATCACGTTGATGCCATCTATTATCAAGGGGTGCGATGTGGCCGGCAACGATCCGGTCGTCCGTCCTTTGCTGGCGGCTATGACGGCGGAGGCCGCGCAACCGCAGATGGGCAGCGCCACGATTCTGTCCCGTATGGCGGACTTGCTGACCGCCCGGCTTATCCGCTGCTGGGTCAATTGCACTGGAGCTTCGACCACGGGCTGGCTTGCAGCCATCCGCGACCCCCATATCGGCCGCGCTCTGGCAGCCATGCATCGAGACCCCGGCCATAACTGGACCCTGGAAAGCCTTGCCGCCCTGGCAGGCCAATCGCGCTCGATTTTCGCCGAGCGCTTCAGCGCTGTGTTAGGGGAGGGCGCTGCCCACTATCTCGCCCGTCTGCGGATGCAGCTTGCCCGCGAGTTGCTCGGGCAAAACGGCCTGTCGGTTGCCGAGGTCGCTACCCGTTTGGGCTATGATAGCGAAGCATCCTTCGCGCGCGCGTTCAAACGCATCACCAATGTCTCGCCAGGCGTTGTGCGCCGCACAATTCCCGGACGAACGGACATGAATTTCGGATTATAAGGTACATATCATCCGAGAAGACTCGTCTATTGAAGACCTCCAGACTTTGGAGATCTTTCAGTGACAGACACAACATTACAGCTTGAAGACGCGGCGATAGACCTCGATGACGCCGCGCCAGCCCCGTGGAACGCAGCCACCTGGTTTGCGGTCATTTCATTGGCGGCCACCAGCTTTGCCCTGGTATCAGCCGAATTCCTGCCGGCAGGCCTGCTGACGCCGATGGCGCGGGACCTCGGCATCAGCGAAGGAACCGCCGGACAGGTCGTCACCGCCACGGCTTCGGTCGGCGCCGTGACGGCCATGTTGAGCAATGTTCTCATCGGACGATTGAACCGCAAGACGGTGTTGGTTGGCCTCAGCGCCTTGGCGGTCGGTTCCAACCTCCTTGCCGCGCTAGCGCCCAATTTCTGGCTGTTGCTCCTGGGCAGGGCCGGGCTCGGAATCGCTCTCAGCGCATTCTGGGCACTCTCGGTTGCCGTCGTGGCCAGGCTGGTCGGCGCCAATGCGACAGGTCGGGGCATGGGCATCGTCACCCTCGGCGTCTCGCTCGCCACCATCGCCGCCCCGTCAATGGGGGCGTTGATCAGCGACTGGCTGGGATGGCGCAGCGCCATGGCCTTGACGGCGGGGTTGGCAGTGATTGCCATGCTGCTGCAATTGCTGAGCCTACCGACCTTGCCTGCGACGGCCAGCAATAGTCTGGCTGACGTATTTCGGCTGACACAGCGGCGCGGCATCCAACTCGGTATGCTTGCCATTCTTTTGCTGATGACGGGGCATTTTGCCGGCTCTGTTTATGTGCGCCCCTTCCTCGAACACGTGACGCTCCTCGCCACCGGGCCAATTGCCCTGGCCCTGCTCGGATTTGGCATCGCGGCTGTGATCGGCAACGTCGCCGGCGGCCGTATGGCCGACGCCAATATCCGCATGGCGCTCGCGGGCAACGCCGCATTGATGGCGTTTGCGGCGCTGGCATTGGTGCTTTGGGGCGTGCACATTGGCGTCGCGTTCACATTCGTCACGCTTTGGGGCTTGGCCTTCGGCATGGCGCCGGTCGTGCTGCCGACCAATCTGTCCCGCGCGGCACCTGATGCGCTGGAAGCTGCGGGTAGCCTGATGGTCGTCTCCTTCCAGGTTGCCATCACCATCGGCGCGGTTGTCGGCGGCTATGTCGTGGATACCCATGGCGCCACGGGACCTTTGACCCTTACCGCCGTCCTTGCCGCATTGACCGTCGTGCTGGCGCTGCTACAGCCTCGCGGGTGAACTTTGCTCCGCCTGACATGGAGCGTCTCATCGTTTCACGAAAACGGTGAGACGCACTATCTCTTTGTTTTCGGGGCTGAAAACCGTTTCGCACATTTCCTGGGATTGCTCTAAAGCCGTCGCGTCTGAATGGCCTCGTACGACGCGCTTTAGCTTGTTGCTTTATGCCTGTCGTCGACTCAAAACCGCTGCGCGCTTTGGGCGACATGCATCGGGCGGCCCCAACACGGACGCCGCGACGTTGCAACCTGATTACACAAGTTTATGCGGCCCGGTCGTTGCTTCACGCCACAATCGGAGGTTATGGCACGTTCGGCTTCGGCCAGTGGAGGCAGCGGCGATGGGCGGCTGCCTTTTTTGAGGAGATGATTGACATGAAGAAGTTTTTGCTCGTTGCCGTGGGTGTTGCGGCGTTGGCCGGTTCGGCTTGCTCCAAGGGGCCGGAATGCACGCAGGAAATCGCCGCCAAGAAGGCGCAGGACATGGCTGCCGCGCTCCAGGAAGCCGTCACCAAGGATCCGAGCAAGGCGGCCGATCTGACCGCCAAGGTGCAGGCTGTGACGACGAAATATCAGGGCGCCACGACGCTCGACGAAGCCTGCAAGGCCTATGACGAGCTGACCGCCACCATCAAGGGTTGAGCCCAGCCGTCGACAATGCGAAGGCGGTGGCCGGTCGGTCGCCGCCTTTTTCTTGCGCGGCGCTTCGGAGGAGACGCGCTATGCGATACCCATCGTGCGCTTATGGTCGGCGATCTCGGCGAGCAGCCAATCCTGGAACAGGCCGGTGCCTGGCTTGTTTCCGATGCTGCGGCGCTGGTGCAGGTAGATTCCGGCGGGATAGGTGTGGCGGGCGCTGAACGGGGCGACAAGCTTGCCTTGCTGCAAAAGGTCTTGGGCCATCATGGTGTCGGCCAAAGCGATCCCCGCGCCGTTTATCACCTCGCGCATGATCAAGGTGCAGTCATCGAGCGTCGTGCTGGATTTCGGCGTGGCGTCCAGAACGCCTTCCTGTTCCAGCCAGCGCCGCCAGCGCATGCTCTCGCATTCGTGGATGAGGTGATGATTGACCAGATCGGCGGGCGTTCTGAGCGGCACCGGTCCCTCAAGCAGCGACGGCGCGCAGACCGGCGTCAGAACGAGCGGGATCAGCAGCGTCAGGGCCGGGCCGGCCTTGTAGACGAACTCGTCGACAATGGCCAAATCGAAGTTGGCGCGCTTGCCCGACGTCGAGATCTCCAGGTTCACGGACGGATGCAGCTTGCGGAAATTCGGCAGCCGGTCCGCCAGCCAAAGGTTCAAAACCGCCGGCACGCAGAGAACCCTGACCCGCTGGGTCCTGCCGTGACCATGGACGAAGCTGACATCATCGGTGGCGCGCCAGATAGCCTCGAATGCTTCGGAGAGGCCGCGCGCATAATATGAGCCCCTGATGGTCGGTGTGATCTGGCGAAAGCCGCGTTCGAACAGCTCCTGGCCAAGGTTCTTCTCGAGCGCGCGGATGTGGCGGCTGACGGCCGAGGGCGTCAAATGCAACTCTTCCGCTGCATCCTTGATGCTGCCGAGACGCGCGGCGGCCTCGAAAGCGCGCATGCCATTGAGTGAGGGCAGGGCCATTGGCCGATCATGAAATGTCAGTTGAGTTTTTGTCAATCGACTTGGGCAAAATTGGCGTTTGATCGCTTGGCCGGTTCGGGGATACCCAAAAGACAAGAGCGACCAAGTCGCCATCCGAAAACGATTGTTTGGGCACTCCGATGCCATTCCACCAGCGGCGGAAACCGGTATGACCGGCTTCCGCCGGGGACCGGCGAAGCTTTGCGTATGACGCCAGCTGAGCCTCGGCGGGGCGCCAAGAATGGGAGAATGAGCTTCTATGCCTCAGTCGCCGGCGCCGGTCTTTGAAGCGGCGGAGGAGATTTCCGCGGAAACCTCGGTCGTCGTGATCCTGCAAACCGCTCAAAACGGTTTTGGGCTCCGGGCAGCGGCGCTCGATGCTGAAATGGACGGGATCTTGTCCCGAGCGTGTTCCGAGCCGGCCGCGCTTGAGAAGTCCGGCGCCTGTGTCGATGTTATCGCCCCCAAGGCGATGTCGGCCCGGCGCGTGGTGGTGCTGGCTTTGGGCAAGGCCGAGGCCGTAACCCCGCTTTCGCTGGCGCGCGCCGGCGGTCTGCTTGCAGCGCATCTGGAAGGCAAGAGCGAATGCGCAGCCACCCTCATGCTGGACCCGCTCGCCGGCGTCGACCTGCCCGCAGCGGAAGTCCTGGCGCGGGTCGCGCTCGGCATGCGGCTGCGGCGCTATCGTTTCGACCTGCGCAACCGGCGTCCGGGAGCAGGCGCCGACCGCACTTTGCGGGTGCAATTGATCGGCGCGGCCGGCCCGGAGCTGAAGGCGGCGCTGGCACGGGTCAATGCCATCGCGGACGGCGTCGAATATGCGCGCACGCTGGTCAACCTGCCGCCGAACCATCTCCATCCCGACAATTTCCACGATCACCTGGAGCCGCTGCGCGAGGCCGGCATCGATATCGAGATCCTCGATGTGGCACGGCTGAAGGAACTCGGCATGAATGCGATCCTGGCCGTCGGCTCCGGCTCGGCGCGACCGCCGCGCGTCGCGGTTCTGCGCTATCGCGGCAAGGGCGCTCCCGCGCAGCCGCTGGCTTTCGTCGGCAAGGGCGTCTGCTTCGATTCCGGCGGCCTGTGCATAAAACGCGGCGAGCAGATGTTCGACATGAAGGCCGACATGGGCGGCGCGGCCGCCGTTGTCGGGCTGCTGATCGCGCTCGCCCGGCAAGGCAGCCCGGTGCATGCCGTCGGCGTGCTCGGCATTGCCGAGAACATGCCGTCCGGCACCGCGCTCAAGCCGCGCGACATCATCACGACGGCGTCGGGCCAGACCGTGGAAGTGTTCGACACGGATGCGGAAGGCCGGCTGATCCTGGCCGACTGCCTCTATTATGCCGCTTCGCGCTTCAATCCCTCGGTGATCGTCGATCTGGCGACGCTGACCTATTCGGTGATGCGGGGCCTCGGCTCGGTCTTCGCCGGACTTTTCAGCACCGACGACACCATCGCCTCGCGCATGATCGCGGCGGGGGAAAAGGTCGGCGAGCGGTTCTGGCAACTGCCGCTCGACCGGGCCTATGACGAGGGGCTGCAATCGCCCTTCGCCGACATCCGTCACCACGCCAAGGACATGGAAGACGGCGACGCGCCCTATGCCGCGGCCTTCCTGCGCAATTTCACCGAGGACCGCCCCTGGGTGCATCTCGACATAGCCGGCAAGGAAATGGCCGACAAGGACCGGCCGCTGGGCCGGCAGGGCGCCACGGCCTTCGGCGTGCAGATGCTGGAAGAATGGGTGCAGTCCGGCCGGACGGCGAACTAGGCGGCAACGAGATGTCTTCAACCACGCGGGGAGCCGGGATGCCGTCCGAGATCGTCAGCAAAGAAGGGCGGGCCGGGTTCGGCGCCTATGAAACCTGGTACCGGGTCAGCGGCGCGCTCGATGCCGGCAAGGCCCCAGTCGTGATCCTGCATGGCGGGCCGGGTGCTGCCCATAATTACGTCGATGCCTATAAGCTTCTTGCCCGAGGCGGCCGCGCCGTCATCCACTACGACCAGTTGGGCTGCGGCAATTCCACCTTGCTGCCGGAAAAAGGTGCCGATTTCTGGACGCCCCAACTCTTCATCGACGAACTGGAAAATCTCGTAGACCATCTCGGCATCCGCGGCGGCTTCCATGTGCTGGGGCAAAGTTGGGGCGGCATGCTGGGCGCCGAATACGGCGTGACCAGGCCGAAGGGCCTCAAGTCGCTGACCATCGCCAACTCGCCGGCGTCCATGAAGCTTTGGGTCGAGGAGGCCAACCGGCTGCGCGCCGACCTGCCCAGGGACGTGCAGGAGACGCTGACGAAGCACGAGCAGGCCGGCACGACGGACGATCCGGCCTACCAGGAAGCGACGATGCGGTTCTACGAACGGCATGTCTGCCGGGTCGTGCCGTTCCCGCCCGAGGTGACGGAAACCTTCGCCCAGATCGTGCGCAATCCGACCGTCTACAATGTGATGAACGGCCCGAACGAATTCCACGTTATCGGCACGCTGAAGAGCTGGAGCGTCATCGACCGCCTGCCGGCCATCGAGGTTCCGACACTCCTCATCTCCGGCCGGCACGACGAAGCCACACCCGCGACCGTGCAGCCCTTCAAAGACGGCATCAAGGGATCGCGCTGGCAGATATTCGAGCATTCCAGCCACATGCCGCATGTCGAGGAGCAGGAACTCTGCATGCGTGTGGTGGGAGACTTCCTGGACGACAACGACAACAGAAAAGGGGAATGACGACATGAAGAAACTGCTTTTGGCGGCGTCGGCCGCCGCATTGCTGGCCGGCTCGTGGCTCGCTCCGGCACAGGCCGAATATCTCAAGGAGCACCGGGGCGGCACCATTCGCCTGCTAGCCCGATCGGCGGCAGGAACGCTCGATCCGCACATCAACTACACGGACCAGGGCTGGCAGATGTACCAGCCGATCTATGACGGCCTTGTCGCCTTCCGCAAAGCCGAGGGCGTCGAGGGTTTCTCCATCGTTCCCGATCTGGCCGAGGCACTGCCCACGGTCAGCGATGACGGCAAGACCTTCACCTTCAAGCTGCGCAAGGGCATCAAGTTCTCCAACGGCCAGGACCTCGGCGTGAAGGACGTCGTCGCCTCCTTCCAGCGCATCTTCAAGATTTCCGGGCCGACGTCAGGCACCTTCTATGCCGGCATTGTCGGCGCCGACAAATGCCTGGCCGACACCAAGAGCTGCACGCTGGAAGGCGGCGTTGTCGCCGACGAGGCGGCCGGCACGATCACCCTCAATCTCACCAAGCCGGACGCCGAGATCCTCTACAAGCTCGCCTTGCCGCATGCTGTGATCCTGCCCGCGGACACGCCGGCGGAGGATATGGGCTCCAAGCCGATCCCCAGCACCGGCCCCTACATGATCTCGGCTTTCGATCCCAACAAAGGCATGACGGTTTCCCGCAACCCCAATTTCAAGCAGTGGAGCGAGGAAGCTCAGCCGGACGGCTATCCGGATGTCGTGCAGTATGATTTCGGCCTTTCGGAAGAGGCCGCCGTCACGGCGATCCAGAACGGCGAAGCGGACTGGATGTTCGACGCCCTGCCCAGCGACCGCCTCGGCGAACTCGGCAGCAAGTCCATGGACCAGCTGCATATCTCGCCGCTTTCGGCCTGGTGGTACGCGCCGCTGAACACCCGCATGGCCCCATTCGACAATGAAAAGGCGCGCCAGGCCGTCGCCTATGCGGTCGACCGCAACACGCTGGTCAAGCTGTTCGGCGGCAAGGTGCTGGCTTCGCCGGTCTGCCAGGTCCTGCCGCCGGACTTCCCCGGGCATGAGGACTATTGCCCCTTCACCAAGAACCCGGGCGCCAAATGGTCGGCTCCGGATGTCGACAAGGCCAAGCAGCTCGTCGAGGAATCGGGCACCAAGGGCCAGAAGGTGACCATCATCGTCGAGGACACCGCCATTTCGCGTTCCATCGGCGTCTATCTGCAGAGCGTGCTGACCAACATTGGCTACGTCGCCGACGTCAAGCCGATCTCGTCCAATCTGCAGTTCACCTATATCCAGAACACCAACAACAAAGTGCAGATGTCCGTCACCCAATGGTACAAGGACTATCCGGCGGCGTCGGACTTCCTGAACATCCTGTTCAGCTGCGCTTCCTATCGCGAAGGTTCGGACGCCTCGATCAACATTTCCGGCTTCTGCGACAAGGATATCGACGCCCAGATGCAGAAGGCGCTGGACCTCGGCGTGACCGATCAGAAGGCGGCCGACAAATTGTGGGCGGCAATCGACAAGCAGGTCACCGACAAGGCACCGGCGGTCGGGCTGTTCACGCCGAAGCGGCTTGATTTCGTCAGCAAGCGCATCGGCAATTTCAAGTTCAACCCGCAGTTCAACTGGATTATCACCCAGTCCTGGGTGCAGTAAGGGGCCTGGGTGCAGTAACGAACCGCGGAATCACATACCGTGTCCAGCCAAGTCGCCGCCATGCCGCGCAAGACGCGAGGGCCCTGGGCCGTCGCGTTTGCGAAGCTGGCAACGGACAGGGCCGCCATGGCGTCCCTGGCTGTGTTCCTCATCATCGTTCTCGCCTGTTTCAGCGCGCCGCTTTATGCAAAATGGGCGGGCACGGACCCGTTCGCCTCGACGCTCGACGCCGTCATCCAGATCGACGGCGCCGACGTTCCGGTGATGGAACAGTCGACCGAGGGACTGGGGCTTGGCTACACGCCGATCGGTCCGACCTGGCGGCTCGGCAATTATTTCCTAGGCGCCGACAGCCAGGGGCGCGACGTCATGGCAAGGTTGCTCTATGGCGGCCTGAACTCGCTGCTGATCTCCGGTGCAGCCACCATCTTCACGCTGATCGTCGGCACGATGGCAGGACTGATCGCGGGCTATTTCGGCGGCATCACCGACACGGTGCTGTCGCGCTTGCTCGACGTGCTCTGGGCGTTTCCGATCTATCTGCTGGCGATCTCGCTTTCCATCGTCACCATCGCGCAAGGCATCGCGATCGGACCGATCGAGATCCAATCTGGCAGTCTATGGCTGCCCATCATCATCATAGGCATCGTCTATATACCCTATGTGGCGCGGCCGATACGCGGCCAGGTCCTGGCGCTGCGCCACAGCGAGTTCGTGTTCGCCGCGATCAATCTGGGCGTGCCGGGCTGGCGCATCCTGTGGCGCGACATCCTGCCCAACATCACCACCACCCTCATCGTGTTCGTGCCGCTGATGATGGCGCTGAACATGCTGACGGAATCGGCGCTGTCGTTCCTGTCGATCGGCGTGCAGCCGCCGGCCGCGAGCTGGGGCACCATCATCCAGGACGGGCAGGCGCTGCTCTACACAAGGCCACTGGTGGCGCTGGTGCCCGGTCTGGCGATCGCCGTTTCCGTCATGGCGCTCAACGTCTTCGGCGACGGCCTGCGCGATGCGCTCGACCCGCGCTCCAAGGTCCGGCTGGGGCGCGACTGATGTTTTATGCGATCCTGCGCCGTTTCGGTCAGATGCTGTTCGTGATGTTCGGCATCTCGGTCATCGTCTTCCTGATCTTCTTCGCCACGCCCGGCGCCGATCCCGCCGCGCGCATCGCCGGCCGCAACGCTTCGCCGGAAGTGCTGGCCGCGGTTCGCCACAGCTTCGGCTTCGACCAGCCGCTCTACGTGCAATACACGCGCATGATGGAGAAGATCTTCGTCACCGGCGACCTGACCTCCTTCGTCAACCGCGGCTGGAAGGTCGTGCCTGCCGTCATGGATTCCATCCCCGTCACGCTTTCGCTGGTGTTCGGCGCCGCGGTCCTGTGGGTGGTCGTCTCCATCATCATCGGCATCGTCGCCGCGGCCACCCGAGACAGCTGGCTGGACAAGCTCCTGATGGCTTTGGGCCTGCTCGGCATTTCCATGCCGGTCTACTGGCTGGGCGAGGTGATGAACCTGATGACCCAGAGCCGTTATCACGACAGCTGGGCGTTCTCCTGGGTGCCGCCGCTCGGCTACAAGAACTTTTCCGACGATCCCAAGGGCTGGTTCCTGACGCTGGTCATCCCATGGATCACGCTGGCCATCCTCTATATCGGCATTTACGGGCGCGTGCTGCGCGCGGCCATCATCGAATCCATGCAGGAAGATTATATCCGCACCGCCCGGGCCAAGGGCCTGTCGGAGACCCGCATCCTGTTTCGCCATGCGCTGCGCACCTCGCTCATCGCCTTCGTCACCCTGTTCGGCCTCGACTTCGGCGCGCTGGTGGGCGGCTCGGCCTTGCTGACCGAGGTCGTGTTCGGCCTGCATGGCATCGGTAAGCTCACCTATGACGCGCTGCAGAATCTCGATCTGCCGATGATCATGGCGACGGTCATGTATGCGTCCATGTTCGTGGTGATCGCCAACGCGGTCGTCGATTTCGTCTACATCCTTCTCGATCCGCGCCTGAGGGCATCATGATATTGTCGGTGCGCGATCTCAAAGTGTCCTTCCGCACCCATGACGGGCCGGTACGGGCCATCGACGGCGTTTCCTTCGATCTCGAGGAAAGCGAGATCCTCGGCGTCGTCGGCGAATCCGGCTCCGGCAAGACGGTGTCGCTGCTTGCCGTGATGGGGCTTATCACCGACCCGAACGCCACCATCGAAGGCTCGATCCGTTACAAAGGCCGCGAATTGGTGGGCCTGCCGCCGCGCGAGCTTCGTCGTTTGCGCGGCAACGAGATCGCCATGATCTTCCAGGACCCGATGACGGCGCTGACGCCGGTCTACACGATCGGCTGGCAGATCGCCGAGCAGATCCGGGCGCATCGTGGCGTCAGCAAGCCGAAGGCGATGGAGCGCGTCGAGCAGCTGTTGGCTGAGGTGAATTTCCCCAATCCGCACGAGGCGATGTCGCGCTATCCGCACCAGCTTTCCGGCGGCATGCGGCAGCGCGCGGTGATCGCGATGGCCTTGTCCTGCGATCCGGCACTGCTGGTCGCGGACGAGCCGACCACCGCGCTCGACGTCACCGTGCAGGCCGGCATTCTCGACCTCGTGCGCAAATTGCGGGCGAAGCACAAGTCGGCGGTTGTCTTCATAACGCACGACATGGGCGTGGTCTCCGAGCTCGCCGACCGGGTGATGGTCATGTATGCCGGCCGCGTGGTGGAGCGCGGCACCCGCACTGAGCTGTTTTCCGATCCGCGACACCCTTATACGCGCGCGCTGCTTGGCTCGATCCCGCCGCTGACCGGCGAGAAACCGCGCCGCCTGCCGGCGATCCCCGGCTCGCCGCCTTCCTTGCTGCGGCTGCCGGAAGGCTGCGCCTTCGGACCGCGCTGTCCGGTCCGCTACGAGCCCTGCGAGGCCCGCAAGCCGGGTCTCGGCGCGAGCGCGCATGCAGCCGCCTGCTTTCGGGTGGCACAGGCATGAGCGAGTTGATGACAGACACAGACCGACCGATCCTCGAGACGCGTTCGCTGGCAAAACGCTTTTCGATCGGCAGCCGCTTTTCCGCCGAGGGCAGGCGGACCGTCCACGCGGTGGACAACGTCTCGCTGAGCGTGCGGCGCGGCGAGACTGTCGGCCTTGTCGGCGAATCCGGATGCGGCAAGTCCACGCTGGCGCGCTGCCTGGTTCGGCTCTACGACATCACCGACGGCAAACTTCTGTTCGAAGGCGACGACATCACCTCGAAATCGCTATCCGAGCTCAGGCCGCTGCGGCGGCGTTTGCAAATGGTCTTCCAGGATCCCTCGGCCTCGCTCAATCCGCGCCGGCGCGTCGGCGACCTCGTCGCCGAGCCGCTGCGCATCCACGGCAAGGTTTCGGCGCGTGAGATCACCGCGCGCGTGGCGGAGCTGTTCGAGCTGGTCGGGCTGTTGCCGGACCATATGATGCGCTATCCGCACGAATTCTCCGGCGGCCAGCGCCAGCGCGTCGGCATCGCGCGGGCGATCGCGCTGAACCCCGACCTTGTCGTGCTGGACGAGCCGGTCTCCGCGCTCGACGTGTCGGTGCAGGCCCAGATCGTCAACCTGCTCGCCGATCTGCAGGAGAAGCTGAAGCTCACCTATATCTTCATCGCCCACGATCTCTCTGTGGTGCGCCAGGTCTCGACGCGCATCGCGGTCATGTATCTCGGCTCTATCGTCGAGGAGTGCCCGGCGGAAGAGGTCTTTGCGACACCCGCCCATCCCTACAGCCAGGCACTGATCTCGGCGGTTCCCATCGTCGAGACGACGCCTGCGGGCGCGCGCAAGCGCATCATCCTCACCGGCGACGTGCCGAGCCCGCTGAAGCCTCCGTCCGGATGCCGCTTCCATCCGCGATGCCCGATCGCGGCGGACCGGTGCCGTTCTGAGCGGCCGGAACTGAAAGAATATCGTCCGGGTCGCAAAGTGGCCTGCCACTTCCCCACTTTGACCTGAACCGTCTTGTAGCGGGTGGCGGACGCGGACTGCCGGAACCGCGCCGGATCAGTTCTTGGCGATGGCGCCGACTTCGACCGAATCGACCCGCTTCAGACTCATGCCGATCACCGGCACCAGTTGATTGTCGACGCGCACGGCCACCGTCACGGTCATCGAATTGCCGTCGGGGACACGCGCCTGCATGACGCCGTTCAACTGCTTGCGGTTGATGGTGAAAACGACCTTCTGGGCGTCGACGACATTGCCGCCGACAATGTCCATGCCGCTTTCGGTCGAGCCGCCCATGAAGGTGCCCCGATAGCCATCGCGGCCCTTGCGCTCGACGCTGGCGGACATCTTTTGCGTGAACACGCCGACCCTGCAGCCGCCGTCAAGCGTCATGCCGAGCTTGCTGGCGGGCGTCGAGCCATTGAAATCGCAAGTGAATTTGGTGCCTTTGTACTTGCCGGCGATGATCTCGCCGGGGCCGACCCATCTGCCTTCGACGGAGCGGAAAAACTGCTTGTCCGGCTCTGCGCCAAGGGCCTTTTCGACGAGGCCGAGCGGCGCGACGATCGCAATGGCGGCAGGCAGGACGCAGGACAGGATCACGCTTCTCATCGACGACACCCGGCACGAAAGAGTCTATTCTTGGGACCGGACCGACCATGCAGAAGATTGGTTAATGCTTCGTCACCCGCGATGGGTCGCGCGTTTACCTTATCGGTCGTCCTGGCCGTTCTTTCGTGCCGCGAACGACGTCAGCGCCGAGAGGAAATCGCCGAGGCCCGGGCGCTTCACGGCGATGAACGGCAAGGGGCGTGCCGTTTCCATCGCCGCGATGCCGATGCGCGCCGTCATCATGCCGTTGACGACGCCTTCGCCGAGTTTTGCCGAGAGTTTTGCGGCAAGCCCATGGCCGACGATCTGCTGCACGAAACTGTCGCCAACCGCGATCGAGCCGGTCACCGCCAGATGCGCGAGCACGCCGCGCGCCAGCCGGAAGAAGCCGAGCGTGCCTGGGCGGCCGCCATAGAGCTCGGACAGGCGCCGGATCAGCCGCCCGGCCTCGAACACGACATAGGCGATGTCGACCAGCGCGCGAGGGCTGACCGCCGTTATCAGCGACACGCGCTTCGCGGCCTCCAAAATCAGGATCTTGGCGCTCGCATCGAGAGGCGACAGGATTTCGGTCTCGGCCAGCCGCACCAGATTGGCGCCGTCGATGATCTCGCCGCGCAATTCGGCCAGCGAACGGCGGCCGGCGGCGGTCTCGGGTTTTGCGGCGACGAAAGCCGAGAGCTCGTCGACCAAGGCGCGCGCCGCCTTCGGGTCGTCGCGCGCCACGGCATCCAGGGCCCGTTTCTGCATCTTTTCGACTTCGGCAAGGCGGGCGATGGCGAGGAATTCGCGGATCAGAATGACGAGCAGCGAGAGCAGCGCGATCGCCGCCATGCCGGCCGCCAGCCAGCCGAGCCATTCGGCGCGCGCGAACAGGTCACGAATCAGCTGGTCGGCCCACAGGCCGACCGCCAGCGAGACGAGCACGCCGAGAGCGCCGAAGAACAGCCGGGAAAGCAGCGAACGCTTTCTCGGCGCCGTCGCCGGCGGCGGAACCGCAGCCTCGATATCCGGCTCATCGAAGACGTCGACTTCCGAGGGGATCACGACTGCTATATCGGCTCTCGCGGCACGTGGCCTGCGCGCCGGCGGCTCCTCGGCGGCGCTATTTCGCTGTGGTTGCGGCGGCGCCTCGGTCTCAGGCTCGATACGGAAGGCCGCCGGTTTGCGGGGCGCGGTCATGCCAGATGATCTCCGATCAGGAACTGCAGCGCTCGGTCGAGCCGGATATGCGGCAAGGACAGCGTGACGCCTTCGGCGGTGCGTTCAAGCTGCGGCGGGCGGAAACGCACGAAGCGGATCGCCGGTTCGGCGTTGTCCGCCGGCGATCCGGAAACGTCGAACACCGCGTCGACCTTTTCCGGCAAATCGCCCGGGAATATGGCGGTTTCGGCCTTTCCGTCGAATGTCTCGCCGTTGATCCTCTCGCTTTTCAGCGGCGTGCCGATGATGACGGGGAGCGTCTCTCGCCCCTGCTTCACCGTGCCTTCGCGGGTCGAGCGAACGGCGGCCATGGCGACGACATCGACGGCGGCGCCGCTGAAATTCGCCCGCGCGACGGCCCGGTCGGTCAGCCGGCGCACGATCGCCTGCAGCCGGTCATGGCTTTCGTGGTGCAAATGGTCCGCCTTGGTCGCGGCCACCAGGATGCGGTCGATGCGGCGCGAGAAGAAGTCGGTCAGGAAATTGCCCCGTCCGGGCCGGAAGCAGGACAGGATCTCGGTTACCGCGCGCTCCAGATCGGCCATCGCGGCCGGGCCGGCATTGAGCGCCTGCATGGCGTCGATCAGCACGATCTGCCGGTCGAGGCGGGCGATGTGCTCGCGAAAGAACGGTTTGACGACATGCGTCTTATAGGCCTCGTAGCGGCGCTCCATCATCGCCCGCAGGGATCCGGAGCGCGGCCGGCCTTGCGACAGTGTCATCAGCGGCGCGAAGGTGAGCGCCGGCGAGCCTTCGAGATCGCCCGGCATCAGGAAACGGCCTGGCGGCAGCGTCGACAGCGCGCGGTCGTCGAGCTTGCACGCCTTGAGATAGGCGGCAAAGCTTTCGGCCAATCGCCGGGCGGTCATCTCGTCGGCGTCGGCATCGGGATCGATGGTGGAGGCCAACTCACGCCAGGCCTGCGACAGGTCGCAGCGGACGGGCAGGACGGCCAACTCGAGCGCCTCGCGCGAAAAATCGGCGAAGGATTTGCCGAGCAGCGGCAGGTCGAGCAGCCATTCGCCGGGATAGTCGACGATGTCGACAGATAGTTTTCCGGCTGAAAACAACCGGTTCCAGCCGGAAGCCGACTCATATTCGATGGTGAGCCGGAGCTCGGAGATCGCGCGGGTCGAGTCGGGCCAGACCCGCTCGTTCACCAAAGCCGCGACATGGTCTTCATATTGGAACCGCGGAACGGCATCGTCCGGCTGCTCTTCAAGGAAGGCGCGGGCGATGCGGCCGGATTTCTGCGCCTCGAACAGCGGCAGGCGACCGCCATGGATGAGATTGTGGACGAGGGCGGAGATGAACACCGTCTTGCCGGCGCGCGACAGGCCGGTGACGCCAAGGCGCATTGACGGAGAGAAGAGCCCGGCGGCGCGGCCCGACAACGTGTCGAGCGCAATCCTCGCCTCGTCGGTAAAACTGGTCAGCGATGATGCCAAATCAGGCCTCTGGTTGCGCGTCAGCGCCCGATATAGGCCCTGCACCGCGCGTTTGAAATGGCCTCAGAGGTCGGCCGGCGTGAGAAAAGCTTCGAGATAGCCGTTGCCCTGGGCCGCTTCGGCAAGGTTGCCGGGAAAGCGCACCACGGCAAGGCCGGAGGTCGGAAAACCGTGATTCATCATGCCGCGCGCCGTCTGCTCGCCATTTCCGGACACCGCCATGGCCAGATCTTCGGTCATGGGGTTGTGGCCGATCACCAGAAGCTGGCCAGCGTCCCGATTTTTGCGGATGATCTCCAGATAGCCGGCCGCATCCTCGCTATAGAGCGTGTCGAAGAACAGCACCCGGCCGGTGTCGGTGCGCCCCGCCAGGCCTTCCAGCGTCTGCCTGGCCCGCTTGGCGCTGGAGCAAAGAGTGACGTCCGGCACATAGTTGCGGGCCCGCATGGCCTCTCCGATCGCTTCGGCATCGGCCATGCCCGATTCGTCGAGCGGGCGGTCGAAATCACGCATGCCGGGCAGCGCCCAGCCGGCTTTGGCATGCCGCAACAGATAAAGTCTGCTCAACCGGACCACCATGGTGCTGCCTTCGTGACAAAGCGCGATTAGTCACCAGAACGATGTCATGCACAATGGTCGGCCCGCAACTGCAACGAATCAGGTGCGAATTCGTTTTCTGCCGTTGAACAACATTGTCGCCGGAGTTGCCGATGCAAGACTAACAATTGCGTGAAACTGTTGCCGATAGCGCTTGTGCAGGCTCTTTTCCCCGAATATATAGGCGCCAAATTTTGGGGTTGTTGGGTGAGTCGAATGAACGATATCGTTACCGCCAATTACGTACCCTCCGAAGACGAGCCGTTCATGAACGAACGGCAAAAATCGTACTTCCGTCAAAAGCTTATCACCTGGAAGAACGACATTCTGCGCGAAGCGCGCGAAACCCTAGAAATCCTGCAGCAGGAAAACGCCAATCATCCCGACCTAGCCGATCGCGCCTCCTCCGAAACCGATCGTGCCATCGAATTGCGCGCCCGCGATCGCCAACGCAAGCTCATCTCGAAAATCGACTCCGCGCTCCAGCGCATCGACGAAGGCACCTACGGCTATTGCGAGGAGACCGGCGAGCCGATCGCGCTGAAGCGGCTCGATGCGCGTCCGATCGCGACGTTATCGATCGAGGCGCAGGAGCGCCATGAACGCCGCGAGAAGGTCTATCGCGACGACTGACGCGATCCAACAGGCAGGAACATCAAAAATGGTCGGAATTCCGGCCATTTTTGTTTTCAGCGCTCCCATTGTCTTTGCCGACAAAGGCGCGAAAGGCTCGCTTGCGCCGGTGGCCGGTCAGCGCTTGTGGCTGCCCAACTCGCCAAGCAGCTTGGTCATCTCGTCATCGAGCGAAGGCTTGGCCGCCGGCTTGCTGGGTGCCGGCTGGGAATGCGTCTCGTCGAGAGAGGTCTCGAGCTCGTGCATCAGCGTGTCGTCGATGGAATCGTTTGGGGGCGGCGGCGCATATCGGGTGCTGCCGTTCGCCGTTCCGTAGCCCGGCAGCGGCATAACCTTCGCCGTCGGCTGGCTCGGCGCCGCCGGCTTGGGCGCGGGTGCGGGTGCGGGCGCCGGTGCGCGCGGACGTGCGACGGCAGTCGGCTGGGCGGCAGGCGGCGGCGCCGGCCTGGCGGGTGCGGGCGCGGGCGCGGGTTGCGGCGCGCGCGGGCGTTGCGCAACTCCTGTCTGCTGCTGACCGGTGTCGCCCGTCAATGCCGGGCGGCGCAGCGCCGCCAGCCTGATGTCGCGCTCGACCACGACATCGGTCGGCCCGCCGATCAGGATCAGATGCTCGATGTCGTCGCGACGCACCAAGACAAGCCGGCGATGGCTGTCGACCGCGGTGGCATCCATCACGGCAAGCCGCGTCTTGCGGTTCCTGCCGCCGGCGACGAAGGTGCCGAACGTCAGGTTGCGGACCACCTTGATGGCGAGCAGGACGACAACCAGCATGATAAGAGCCGCTACCGTCCACAGGATTGCAGCGACATAACCCGGGCCCGCTACATTATCCAGCCACTGCATCGGTGCACCCCAATCGCCATCTTTGAAGTCAGGGAACACTAGACCGTTGGGACCAGCGACCGCAAGTTCACATCACCCATCGTGAACAGTTTGAAACATGAATCGTTGATTTTATCGGACATTTGCCGCCGAGGCCTTTTCCGCTACAGGAGAATGTGATTCAACCGGCCGTCCGTGCCCGTCGGACACCGGAATCACGAGCAGGGGGAACATGGCCAAGGAAGCGCGCGGCGATTTCTATCCGGTACCGATCGTCGACCAGAACACGCGTCCGGGCGCCGTCACCAGGCTCATCGTCTTCATCGTCGTCTTGACCGGCGCCGCGATCGTCTTCGGACTTTTCCGCGAGCGCCTCGGCGATCCTTTCCTGCTCGGCATGCTCGGCGTGCTCGCCATGATCGGCGTCGGTTTCCTGTTCGCGACCGCGATCGGCTTCGTCCAGATCGCGCCGCGGTCGACCGGCGACGAATTGTCAAAAGCCTTCGTCGACTCCATGTCGCAGGGCCTGCTGGTCACCGACACCAAGGGCCGCGTCGTCTACGCCAACCGCGCCTATGCAGACATGACGGGCGCTGCCTCGGCCGCCGATCTCAAGACCGTCGAAGGGCTGTTGTCGGATGTCCCCGAGGCCTCGATGACGATCTACCGGCTGGCGTCGGGCCTGCGCGACGGCCAGGCTGGCGACGGCGAGTTCCGGCTGGCGCAGTCGATCAAACCAGGCGCTGAGCCGGGCGCGCGCTGGTACCGCGCTCGCGCCCGCGCCTTCAGCATGCCCGGGCAAAGATTGCCGATGCTGGCCTGGCAGCTGGCCGACATCTCGCAGGAACGGGCGGAGCAGGAACGTTTCTTCCTGGACCTGCAAAAGGCCATCGACCATCTCGACCATGCCCCGGCCGGGTTCTTCTCGGCCGATCAGGAGGGCCGCGTCACCTATATCAACGCCACGCTCGCCGAGTGGCTGGGCATCGACCTTGCCTCCTTCACGCCGGGCGCTATCACGCTGCCGGAAATCATCGCCGGCGACGGCATGGCGCTGGTCCGCTCGGTCAAGGCCGACCCCGGTACCACCCGCAACGCGGTCATCGACCTCGACCTCACCACGATGAGCGGCCAGGCGCTGCCGGTGCGCTTCATGCACCGGGTTTCGGCAAGCCGCGAAGGCGTGAACGGCCCGACCCGCACGATCGTGCTCAACCGCACCCAGGGCGAGGACGCTTCCGCGGAGCTGCGGGCCTCCGAGGTTCGCTTCACCCGCTTCTTCAACTCGACGCCGATGGCCATTGCCGGCGTCGATGCGAGCGGACGCATCCTGCGCACCAACGCGCCGTTCCTACAGCTGTTTTCGTCCGTGGTCGACCGCGACGCCGTCGACCGGCGGGTGCGCTTCGAAACGATCGTTCACGAACGCGACCGGCCGGCATTCGCCGCCGCCTTCGAGAAGGCGCGGCAGCGGCAGGCCAATATCGAGCCGATCGATTCCGTCCTGCCCGGCAATGAGGAGCGCCACATCCGCTTCTACGTCAATGCCGTCGCCGACAGCGCGGGCAGCGAAGGCGCCGAGGAGGCGGCGATCGTCTACGCGGTCGAGACCACCGAGCAGAAGGCGCTCGAGGGCCAGATGGCGCAGAGCCAGAAGATGCAGGCGGTCGGCCAGCTCGCCGGCGGTATCGCGCACGACTTCAACAACGTGCTGACCGCCATCATCATGGCGTCCGACCTTCTCTTGACCAACCACCGGCCGTCGGACCCGTCCTTCCCCGACATCATGAACATCAAGCAGAACGCCAACCGGGCGGCCTCGCTCGTGCGGCAATTGCTCGCCTTCTCGCGCAAGCAGACGCTGCGGCCGGAAGTGCTCAACCTGACCGATGTTCTGGCCGATCTCAGAATGCTGCTAGCGCGCCTCGTCGGCAACGACATCAAGCTTAAGATCGACCACGGACGCGACCTGTGGCCGGTCAAGGTCGATATCGGCCAGTTCGAGCAGGTGGTGGTCAATCTCGCCGTCAATGCGCGCGACGCCATGCCGAGCGGCGGCGATCTCACCGTGCGCACCCGCAACGTCACCGCCGACGAGTGCAAATCCTTCGCCTACCGCGAATTGACGCCGGCCGACTATGTGCTCGTCGACGTCGAGGACACCGGCAGCGGCATTGAGCCAGACGTGCTGAAGAAGATTTTCGAGCCCTTCTTCACGACCAAAGAAGTGGGCAAGGGCACCGGCCTCGGCCTGTCGATGGTCTACGGCATCATCAAGCAGACCGGCGGCTTCATCTTCTGCGATTCCGAAGTCGGCAAGGGCACGGTGTTCCGTATCTTCCTGCCGCGCCACATCGCCGAGGTGAAGAAGCAGGCCGAGCCTGGCGAGGCGCCGTCGACAGCGGCGACTGCTCCGGCCAAGACCGCCGATACCGCAAAAGATCTTTCCGGCTCCGCCACGGTGCTTCTGGTCGAGGACGAAGATGCCGTGCGCATGGGCGGCGTCAGGGCGCTGACCTCGCGCGGCTATACCGTGCACGAGGCGTCGTCCGGCGTCGAGGCGCTTGAAGTGTTCGAGGCGCTCGGCGGCAAGGTCGATATCGTGGTGTCCGACGTGGTGATGCCGGAGATGGACGGGCCGACATTGCTCGGCGAGCTGCGCAAACGCCAGCCGGACATCAAGTTCGTGTTCGTTTCGGGCTATGCCGAGGACGCGTTTGCGAAGAACCTGCCGGCCGAGGCGCATTTCGGTTTCCTGCCGAAACCGTTCTCGCTCAAGCAACTGGCGACGATCGTCAAGGACGTGCTGGAATCCTAGGGCGTTCAAGGCTTCCTTGGATTGCTCTAAATAAGCCAGAGCTTGCGCATTGCGGCAGTCCTGCCATGATGGTCGCCGGATGGGTCTATCAGGGGTGGTAGCGCGTGACGCCGCATATCGAGGCGGGCCGGAGGGACTATGCCGAAACGGTGCTGTTGCCGGGCGATCCCGAGCGCGCGCAATGGATGGCGGAGATGTTTCTCGAGGCGCCGCGCTGCGTGAACCGCCGAAGGGGCGCGCTGGGCTTCACCGGCCGGTTCCGCGGCAAGCCGGTCAGCATCCAGGCGACCGGGATAGGGGCGCCGTCTTTCCTGATTTATGCCTTTGAGCTGATGGAGTATTACGGCGTCAAAACGCTGATCCGCACCGGCACATGCGGCGGCTTGTCGGAAGACGTGCCTTTGCGCGGCGTCGTCATCTCCAGCGAGGTGCGGGCCGAGAGTGCAATCAGCGGGCAAGTGTTCGGGCTTTACCAGCCGGCGGGGCCGGACCCGGCGCTGCATGCGCGGGCGCTGCAATGCGCCGCCGATCTCGGTATCGCCTGCAGCGCCGGACTGACGATCTGCAGCGACGTCTTCCACCATCCCGATGGCCGCGCTCGGTTTGACGAGCCGATGGCGCTGGGGGCGTTGGCCGTCGATATGGAAACCAGCGCGCTCTATCGGATTGCGGCGCAGTTCGGCGCTCGAGCGCTGTCGCTGCTGACCGTCGTCGACCATGTCGCCACTGGCGAGCTGATCGACGATTCGGAGCGCCAGGCGCTTTTCACCGACATGACCCGGCTGGCGCTCGAAGTCGCAGTCGAGAGCAGTTAGGCGGCTTCCTGCTTCAATGCGGCCTGGTCTTCGGCGCTGGGCCGATGGCCGCGCAAATAGAGCGCGCAGGTCGTGCGCAGCATGGAAGCGAAGTTCGGGATCTGGCCGTTGATCTCGATCGCCTCGTCATAGAGCTTCGAGATGAATTTCGGCGTCGTCAGTCCCTGGCTGTCGGCGATCTCGTCAAGAAGACCCCAGAATGTCGCTTCGAGCTGGATGCTGGTCGAATGGCCGTCGATGCGGATCGACCTGTTGATCTGCCGGTAGCCTTCCGGGTCCTGCCCGGCGAAGACTCTGCACATCGGTACCTCCCGTTGTTGTTTGTCTTGGGCGCCGATTGGGTTGGCTGGCGCCTTTTTTGAACACTGCCTGCGTTGGTCATTTTCGATCCGATAGCCGCCGACGGCAATCGGACTTTCGTCCTTAGAATTGGAGCGACACTAGCCGTTTTCCTGCTCCACGCGTGGTAATCGGCTGCCACCACCATTTTTCGCCGGCGCGCATAATCGGCTTCGAAAGCATGAGAGCTCACGGAGTCCGATTTGGCGAAGACGATCCATTCCATGATCAGGGTTCTCGACGAAGCGCGCTCCGTCGACTTCTACAACAAGGCCTTCGGCCTCGAGGTCGCCCAGCGGCTCGATTTCGAGACCTTCACGCTCGTCTATCTCAGCAATGAGAGTTCGCCTTTCGAGGTGGAGCTGACCGTGAACAAGGGACGTACCGAGCCCTACGCGCTTGGCAACGGCTACGGCCATCTCGCCGTCTCGGTCGCCGATCTCGACAGCGAGCACGACCGGATCGGCGCGCTCGGTCTCAACCCGAAAAAGATCGTCGAGTTCAATCACGACGGGGCGCTGATCGCCCGCTTCTTCTTCATCGAGGATCCCGACGGCTACAAGATCGAGGTCCTGCAGCGGGGAGGGCGCTTCCAATAGGGGATACGCCGCGGAGAGGCGCGGCGCCAGCAACAGCACTCTCAGGGGTGCGAACAGCAAGCAGGGAGGAAATCATGGTTACAGTCTACGAGAAGAAACCGGGTTATGAGAGAAAGGCCGGACTATCTAGGCGCGAGCTTCTGAAACGTGGCGGCGCGGGCGCGCTGCTCATCATCTCCGGCAGCGCCGTCATCAGCCCCGAACACGCCTGGGGTCTCGAAACCTCGGCGCTGAAGCCCGAAACGATGGCGACGCTGATCCAGGTGGCGCGCGACATCTACCCGCACGACCAGGTGCCGGACAAATATTACGCCATTGCCGTCAAGGGCCATGACGAGACGGCCGCCAAGGACCCTGCCCACAAGGAGCTGATCGAGAAAGGCATCGCCGAGCTCGACAAGAAGGCTGGCAAGGGCGGATATCGCGGGCTTGGCTGGGAAGAGCAGAGGGTGGCGCTGCTCACCGGTATCGAGAAGACGCCGTTCTTCCAGGCGGTGCGCGGCGGTCTTGTCGTCAGCCTCTACAACCAGAAGGAGGTGTGGCCGATCTTCGGCTACGAGGGCGAGTCCTACTCCAAGGGCGGCTACATCGCGCGCGGCTTCAACGACATCGAGTGGCTCTGAGTCGCTCTGCCACGAACCGCTTTTCGACAGATTTCATGGGAGGAAACCATGGCAGCACAATTTGATCTCAACAATGACGGCGTGGTCGTCATCATCGGCTCGGGCGCGGGCGGCGGCACGCTCGGAAACGAGCTCGCCCAGAAAGGCATCGACGTCGTCATCCTCGAGGCGGGCGCACGCCACGAATATGAGGACTTCATCAACGACGAGTGGGAGTCGTTCGCCCAGCTCGCCTGGAAGGACAAGCGCACCACTTCCGGCGACTGGCGCGTGGCCAAGGATTTTCCGAACCTGCCGGCCTGGATCGTCAAGTCGGTCGGCGGCTCGACCACGCACTGGGCCGGTGCCTCGCTGCGCTTCCAGGAGCACGAGTTCAAGGCGGCCACGACCTACGGCAAGGTCAAGGGCGCCAACCTCCTCGACTGGCCGGTGACGCTGGCCGAGATGGCACCCTATTACGCCAAGGCCGAAGCCAAGATGGGTGTCACCGGCACCAACAATTGGCCGCGGCTGCCGGGCAACAACAATTTCAAGGTGCTCAAGGCCGGCGCCGACAAGCTCGGCTACAAGGAATGCCACACCGGCAACATGGCCATCAATTCGGTGGAGCGCGACGACCGCAATTCCTGCCAGCAGACCGGTTTCTGCTTCCAGGGCTGCAAATGGGGCGCCAAATGGTCGACGCTCTACACCGAGATCCCGAAGGGCGAGGCGACCGGGCATCTGGAGGTGCGGCCGAACTCGATGGCAATCAAGATCAATCATGACGCCTCCGGCAAGGTGACTGGCGTCGTCTATGCCGACAAGGACGGCAAGCTGCAGGAGCAGAAAGCCCGCATCGTCGCCGTCGCCGGCAATTCGATCGAGAGTCCGCGCCTGCTGCTCAACTCGGAATCATCGAAATTCCCGCACGGGCTCGCCAACTCGTCGGGACAGGTAGGCAAGAACTACATGCGCCACACCACCGGCTCGGTCTATGCCATCTTCGACAAGCCGGTGCATATGTATCGCGGCACCACCATGGCCGGCATCATCCGCGACGAGGCGCGCCACGATCCGTCGCGTGGCTTCGTCGGCGGCTATGAGATGGAGACGCTGTCGCTCGGCCTGCCGTTCATGGCGGCCTTTCTCAACCCCGGCGGCTGGGGCCGCTCCTTCACCACGGCGCTCGACCATTACGACCATATGGCGGGCCTGTGGATCGTCGGCGAGGACATGCCGCGCGAAGAGAACCGCATCACGCTGCACAAGGACGAGAAGGACGAGCACGGCATGCCGATCGCCGACGTCCATTTCGACGATCATCCGAACGACGAGGCCATGCGCAACCATGCCTACAGCCAGGGTCAGGCGCTCTATGCCGCGGTCGGCGCGACCAGGACCTTCCCGACGCCGCCTTATCCGTCGACCCACAATCTCGGCACCAACCGGATGAGCGAAAAGCCGGAGGACGGCGTCGTCAACAAGCACGGCCAGTCGCACGATATCAAGAACCTGTTCATCTCAGACGGCAGCCAGTTCACCACGGGTGCGGCGGAGAACCCGACGCTGACCATCGTGACGCTGGCGATCCGCCAGGCTGACTACATCGCCGCCCAGATGTCGGCGAAAACGATCTGACCTCCAACTGCCTGCTGGCGCGGGACCCAAACGGGTTCCGCGCCTTTTTTATGCGGGCTATCTTTTGGTGCAGGTCGAGGCTGTGAAGGCGCCGTCCTGCTGTTTCATGATGATGTCGAACGAGGGACCGCTCGGGTCATCCAAGGTCGCCTGGGTCATCGAGACCGAATTGCCGCCGCTGGTGTAGCCGCCGAGCGGACCGAGCCAGGTGATCTCGCCATTGGGATTCATCTGGTAATTGTAAGGCGGCGGCGCGGCGCCGAAGGTCACCGGGCCGCTATAGAGGCTGCCCTTGATGGTGATGTCGCCCAGGTTGAGGAACAGGCCGAGCAGGTAGACCTCGCAGTGATAGACGCCGTCCGGCAGCTTGCCGTCGGCAAAATCGGCGCGGGCGCCGCCGGCGGCGGACACAAGAAGCAGGAAAGCCAGGATTGTTCGCAGGGCCATGACGTCGCTCGTTTGCACGGCGACCTTGCCCCATTTCGCCATGAGCCCGCAACAGGGCCGACAAAGCTATCCTTGCCTTTGTGGTGAAATCATAGGCATTTTCACAATTTGGGCAAAATCTAGGCAGAGGTGCGTAAACTTTTCTCAATCCTGCCGCGTTGCAGTAGAGGCGACAGTTGCGCGACTATCATATAACCGACTGTAATCACTGCATTATCGCGAAAATCAGTTCAGCGCATTCCTATCTGGCACGTCGCTTGCACCCGCTAATATTGCGATGCAAAACAACCAGCTTGGGAGTGTGTCATATGAGGGGTAACTTCGCGAAAATAACAAAAATCCTGTCCGCCGGCGTCGTCGCGGCTGGTCTGCTGGCTTCAGCTTCCGCCAAGGCGGCTGAAGACACGATCAAGGTCGGTATTCTCCATTCGCTGTCGGGGACCATGGCAATTTCGGAGACGACGCTGAAAGACGTCATGCTGATGCTGATCGACGAGCAAAACGCCAAGGGCGGCCTGCTCGGCAAGAAACTGGAAGCCGTGGTGGTCGATCCGGCGTCCAACTGGCCGCTCTTCGCCGAAAAGGCGCGCGAGCTGATCTCGAAGGACAAGGTCGCGGCCGTGTTCGGCTGCTGGACCTCGGTGTCGCGCAAATCGGTTCTGCCGGTGTTCTCGGAACTCGACAACATCCTGTTCTATCCCGTCCAGTATGAGGGCGAGGAGAGCGAGCGCAACGTCTTCTACACCGGTGCGGCGCCGAACCAGCAGGCTATTCCGGCCGTGGACTATCTGATGAGCGCCGATGGCGGCTCGGTGAAGCGCTGGGTGCTCGAAGGCACCGACTACGTCTATCCGCGCACCACCAACAAGATCCTCGAAGCCTATCTCAAGTCGAAGGGCGTGCCGGCCGAGGACATCATGGTCAACTACACGCCGTTCGGCTTCTCGGACTGGCAGACCGAGGTTTCGGCGATCAAGAAATTCGGCTCGGCCGGCAAGAAGACGGCCGTGGTGTCAACCGTCAACGGCGACGCCAACGTGCCGTTCTATAAGGAGCTCGGCAACCAGGGCGTCAAGGCCGAGGACATTCCGGTCATGGCCTTCTCGGTCGGCGAGGAAGAATTGGCCGGTCTCGACACCGGGCCGCTGGTCGGCCATCTCGCCGCCTGGAACTACTTCGAAAGCATCGACACGCCGGCGAACAAGAAGTTCATCGACGACTGGCACAAGTTCATCAAGAACGACAAGCGCACCACCAACGACCCGATGGAAGCCCACTATATCGGCTTCAACATGTGGGTGAAGGCGGTCGAGAAGGCCGGCACCACCGATCCGGACAAGGTCATCGACGCCATGGTCGGCGTTTCGGTGCCGAACCTGACCGGCGGCTATTCGACGATGATGCCCAACCACCACATCACCAAGCCGGTGCTGATCGGCGAGATCCAGGCCGACGGCCAGTTCGAGACCGTTTCGCAAACGCCCGGCCTCGTCATGGGCGACGAATGGTCCGACTACCTGCCGGATTCCAAGGACCTGATCTCCGATTGGCGCGCGCCTCTGTCCTGCGGCAACTTCAACGTCGCCACCGGAAAGTGCGGCGGCAAGGGCACCAATTAATCCCGGTCCGTGATCCCAGGTCTGTCGGATCGCGGAGTGGCCCCGCGATCCGAGACCGCCGCCCGGGCAGGTTCCTGACCCGCCCGGGCAAGATCCCTGAAACCTAGTTTTGCGCAATTCCGGACGGAAAACCGCTTCACACTTTTCCTGGAATTGTTTGAGAAAGCTGCTTGAAAACGACGATGCTGCTGCTGCGCGCAATCGGTCTGATGTTGCTGCTGACGATGGCTGGACTGACGCCGTCGAAGGCGGCTGAGGCCGACCTTCGCGCATCGATCGGCAAATTCGCAGCTGCAACCGGCTTCTCGGCTACCGAGGCCGTCGTGCGCGAGCTTGCCGCGAGCGGCGATCCCGCCGTCGAGCGGCCGCTTTCGGCGCTGGCCGACGGCAATCTCTACATCCGCAAGGCCGATTCCCAGGTTTTTGTCGGCAAGGAGAGCGGCGACAGCATCGAGCTGCTCGATCCGCTGAGCGGCGAGAACGCCGCCGAAGCGGCCAAGGCCGACCTCACCAAGATCAAGGTCAATAACGGGCTGCGTCGTGTCATCCGCGACGCGCTGGGCACGCTGACCTTGCGCGCCAAGGACGCAAGCGTGCGTCTTGCCGCGGCAATGACGATGTTCAAGACGCCCGATGCGGCGAACATCGGGCCGCTGGATGCCGCAATCGCCGCCGAAATCGATCCCGGCGTCAAGGCCCTGTTCGAGCAGGCGCGCGCGGCATCGGTTCTGGTTTCCGACAAGCCCGAAGCCGATAAGCTCGCGGCGATCTCGGTCGTCGCCGCGCGTGGTGATCGCGACGCGCTCTCGCTGCTCACCTCAGTTGAGGCGAACGCCGAGGGCGCGGTCAAGGAGGCGGCAGCCGCCGCGATCGGCAAGATCAACTCCAAGCTGGCTTTGTGGGATGCGGGCCAGAACATCTGGTACGGCATTTCGCTGGGATCGGTGCTGCTGCTTGCGGCGATCGGGCTTGCCATCACCTTCGGCGTCATGGGCGTCATCAACATGGCGCATGGCGAGATGGTGATGCTTGGCGCCTACACCACCTTCGTCGTCCAGCAAGTTATCCGCACCTCGTTTCCGGGCCTGTTCGACTGGTCGCTGGTGATCGCGCTGCCGCTCGCCTTCCTTGTCGCGGGGCTGGTCGGCCTTGCAATCGAACGCGGCATCATCCGCTTCCTCTATGGCCGCCCGCTCGAAACGCTTCTGGCCACCTGGGGCGTCTCGCTGGTCCTGCAGCAGGCGGTGCGCACCATCTTCGGGCCGACCAACCAGGAGGTCGGCAATCCGTCCTGGATGTCGGGTTCGTTCGATGTCGGCCAGCTGGCCATCACCTGGAACCGGCTGTGGATCCTGGCGTTCGCGCTCGCCGTGTTCGGTGTGTTGCTCTACGTCATGAAGCGCACGCCCTGGGGGCTGCAGATGCGCGCCGTCACCGCCAACCGCCGCATGGCTGCCTCGATGGGCATCAGGACGCCATGGGTCGACGCGCTGACCTTTGCGTTGGGCTCGGGCATCGCCGGGATCGCGGGCGTGGCGCTCAGCCAGATCGACAATGTCTCGCCCAATCTCGGCCGCGGCTACATCATCGACAGTTTCATGGTCGTGGTCTTCGGCGGCGTCGGCAATCTGTGGGGGACGCTGGTCGGCGCCTTCTCGCTCGGCATCGTCAACAAGTTCCTCGAGCCCTATGCCGGCGCGGTGCTCGGCAAGATCGTCGTTCTGGTGCTGATCATCCTGTTCATCCAGAAGCGCCCGCGCGGCTTGTTCGCGCTGAAGGGCAGGGCAGTGGAAGCATGATCGCGCAGCGCTTCCTTTCCGCCGATCGCCGCATCGGCATTGCCATCTTCGTCCTGCTGGCCGCCGCCATCATCGTGCCCCTGCTCGACCTGGCGGTCTCGCCGCAAAGCGCCTTCTACATCCCGCCTTACATCGTGGCGCTGATTGGCAAATATCTCTGCTACGCGCTGCTGGCGCTGGCGCTCGACCTGGTCTGGGGCTATTGCGGCATTCTTTCGCTCGGCCACGGCGCCTTCTTCGCGCTTGGCGGCTATGCGATGGGCATGTATCTGATGCGCCAGATCGGCTCGCGCGGCGTCTACGGCAATCCGATCCTGCCGGACTTCATGGTGTTCCTGAACTACAAGCAGCTGCCCTGGTTCTGGTACGGCTTCGATCATTTCTGGTTCGCGGCGCTCATGGTGCTGGCCGTGCCCGGCCTGCTCGCCTTCGTCTTCGGCTGGTTCGCCTTCCGCAGCCGTGTCACCGGCGTCTATCTTTCGATCATCACCCAGGCGATGACATATGCGCTGCTGCTCGCCTTCTTCCGCAACGACATGGGTTTTGGCGGCAACAACGGCCTGACCGATTTCAAGGATATACTCGGCTTCAGCGTCCAGGCCGACGCCACGCGCTCGGCGCTGTTTGCGGCTAGCGCCGTGACGCTGGCGCTCGCCGTCTTCGTTACCGCTGCGATCGTGCGCTCCAAATACGGCAAGCTCCTGATGGCGGTGCGCGACGCCGAAAGCCGCACCCGTTTCCTCGGCTGGCGGGCGGAGAACGTCAAGCTGTTCGCCTTCACGGTCTCGGCTATCATGGCCGGCATCGCCGGCGCGCTTTACGTGCCGCAGGTCGGCATCATCAATCCCGGCGAATTCGAGCCGTCCAACTCGATCGAGGTGGTGATCTGGACCGCTGTCGGCGGGCGCGGCACCATTGTTGGCCCGATCCTCGGCGCGCTGCTGGTCAACGCCGGCAAATCCTGGTTCACCGGCGTGCTGCCGGAATTCTGGCTGTTCGCCCTGGGCGGCCTGTTCGTCGCCGTCACGCTGCTTTTGCCCAAGGGCATCGTCGGCATGTGGGATGCCTGGCGCAGCCAGGCCAAGGCGCTGCGGTCAGCTTCGCTTGCGGCGGAGGCCGGCGCCGATCCGCAGGCGCCGGAGCCGAAGATCGTGCGCTCGGCGGCGACGACGCCCGGCGCCTGGTCTGCCACCGGCGCCGAGCCGCAGCCGGCGGAGTGAACGATCATGAGCAAGTCGAACACCATCCTTTATCTCGACGGCGTCTCGGTTTCCTTCGATGGCTTTCGCGCTATCAACAACCTGTCGCTGGTGCTCGACAAGGGCGAAATGCGCGCGATCATCGGGCCCAACGGCGCCGGCAAGACAACGATGATGGACATCGTCACCGGCAAGACGCGGCCGGACGAGGGCGAGGTGTTCTTCGACGGCGAGGTGGATCTCACGCGGCATGACGAGGCCGAGATCGCCATGATGGGCATTGGCCGCAAGTTCCAAAAGCCGACCGTCTTCGAGAGCCACAGCGTCGAGGACAATCTCATGCTGGCGCTAAAAGGGCCGCGCTCGATCTTTCCCGCGCTGTTCCATCGCCGTTCGGCGGCCGAGACGCGGCGCATCGACGATATCCTCGGCATCATCCGTCTCGGCGACAAGCGCGGCGAGCTCGCCGCCAATCTCAGCCATGGCCAGAAGCAGTGGCTGGAGATCGGCATGCTCCTGGCGCAGGACCCAAAGCTTTTGCTCGTCGACGAGCCTGTCGCCGGCATGACCGATGCGGAAACCGAGGAGACCGCGCGTCTGCTCAAGGACATCGCCCGCGACCATTCGGTGATCGTCGTCGAGCACGACATGCATTTCGTGCGCGAGCTCGGCATCAAGGTCACCTGCCTGCACGAGGGCTCGGTGCTGTCGGAAGGCACGCTCGATTTCGTTTCGGCCGACGAGCGCGTCGTCGAAGTCTATCTGGGGCGGTGAGCATGGTCTGGCGGGTTCCCTTCCACCGTTTCGATTTCGCTTTCCTGAAGCGCTGGAGAAGGGGCTGACCATGCTCGAGGTCTCCAATGCCACGCTGCATTACGGCGCTGCCCAAGCGCTCCGTGGCGTTTCGCTGAAAGCCGACGCCGGCAAGATCACCTGCGTGCTCGGCCGCAATGGCGTCGGCAAGACAAGTTTGATGAGATCGATCGTCGGCCATCACCGGCTGACGAGCGGAAGCGTTGCCTTCGAGGGGAAGGCGCTCGACCGGAGCGCGGCGTATGATCGCGCCCGGTCGGGCATCGCATTCGTGCCGCAGGGCAGGGAAGTCTTTCCGCTGCTCACGGTGCGCGAAAACCTGGAGTCCGGCTTCGCGCCGTTGAGGCGCGCCGACCGCAACATTCCGGCCTATGTCTTCGAGCTGTTTCCGGTCTTGAAGCAGATGCTCGGCCGCCGCGGCGGCGATCTCTCCGGCGGCCAGCAGCAGCAACTTGCCATCGGCCGCGCGCTGGTGATGCGGCCCAAGCTCCTGGTGCTCGATGAGCCGACCGAAGGTATCCAGCCGTCCATCATCAAGGATATCGGCCGCGCCATCCGGTATCTCCGCGACCAGGCGGGGATTGCCGTGCTTCTGGTCGAGCAATATCTCGACTTCTGCCGGGAACTTGCCGACGAGGTCAACATCATGGATCGGGGCCAGATCGTGCATACCGGTCCTGCAGAAGACCTCGACCGGGCGGATGTGCGGAAGTTTCTGACAGTCTAGAATCGTTTGCTCGACTTCGGTCGACATCGCGAGGCGGCAGCAACCCCACCATTTCTCTCCGCTGGCCAGGCCGAGCTCTGGCGCGTTGAATACCGCATGCTAGTCTTTTCTTGGTCCTGGTGAGTCGGCCGCTTTCCGTATCAGTTGCGAATGAGGGGGAAGGCGCGGACTCCGTCCGCAAGTTCCACGCAAGCCAATCCACCTAGCTTTCCCCGCAGTGATTGTCGGTCAATGCGTCCAAAAAGAATCTTGCCAGGGGACGGCGATGGAACGTTTTGTCGAGGACTACCAAAAGCGGCGCCTCACCGAGCGCGTCGACATCATGACCGCGATCAACATCCTGATGTCGCAAGGCTATGACGAAGATCATCTCCTGGATGAGATCACCAAGGTTTTCTACGTCGACCTCGACGCCTTCAACGAAGTGATCTCACACCATTGAGAGTTTGCACGCGGCGCTAAACTCAACCGGCGCGGCGAAAATCCAGGACGCAGTTGCGGCCGCCGCGCTTGGCGGCATAGAGCGCCTTGTCGGCGGCGCTGAGCACTTTGTCGAAGCTCATGCCATCCCTGCTGCCAAATGCGAAGCCCGCGCTGACCGTGCAGCGCAGCGGTCCGGTCTCGGTCTCGACCGTGCGCGCGGCGAACGCGGCCCGGACGCGTTCGGCCGTCGCCTCGGCTGTCTCGGGCAAAGTGCGCTTCAACACCATGGCAAATTCCTCGCCACCCATGCGGGCGACGGAGTCGTCCGGGCGAAGGTCGGCGGAAAGCACTTGGGCAAAGACCTTCAGCACCTCGTCGCCGGCGGCGTGGCCGAATTGGTCGTTGATCGCCTTGAAGCCGTCGAGGTCGAACACCACCACCGCCGTGAAAGCGCTGACCGGCGTCTTGCCGTGCAGGTCGAACAACGCGCGACGGTTGAGCAGCCCGGTCAGCACGTCGGTTTCGGCCTCATACTTGTGGTGGCGCGCGAGCCGCCCCTGGTTGAGCGCCAGCGACAGCGCGCCGATGCCGGTCATCGAGGCGATGACGATGACCAAGCTCAGATCCTCCGCCCAGTTGCTCGGCGCGTGGCCGAGGATGAGCTTGCCGTCCCAAGCCAGCACGGCCGCGCAAAGCACGAAGGAAACAGCGGTCAAAGAATAGAGCAGCGCCACGCCCACGAGTTGCGCCGGTGCCTCCTCGCGACCCTTCCAATATTCATGCGCGGTGCCGAATAGGAGCAGCGCGGCAAGGAAATTCTCAAGCATGAAGCCCAGACCGTCATAGCCGAGCGCCATTGGCGGTAACGCCAGCGCAAAGGAGATGGCAGTGCCAAGCGTGATGCGCGGCAGCGGCGAGCGGCCGGTCCGGAACTGGTGGGCGGCGCCCAGCATCACCGAGAAGCCGAACAGCAGCAGCGCCAGCGCCAGGATGCCGAGGGCTGTTCCGGGCGCATCGATATAGGCGTCATAGACAAAAACCTCCGCCACCACCACCAGCACGCTGGTCGCCCAGGTCAGCAGGAACCTGTCGGAACGGGCGGTCAGCCAGGTTCCGAACAGGGTGAGGCTGAGGCAGGCGGCGGAGAAGCCGACGGCCAGAAGCAATGAGTTGTAGTCGAGCAGCATGCACCCGTCCTTGCCGCCGCCGGGCTTCCGCAACCTGACGTAGGTCCATTAGTGCAGTAAGGAAGTATCGATTACGTTACGATAGGCAGTGAAGATGCCATAATTCCGCGGCGTCAGAGGACCGCCACCAACAACAGCAGGATGATGCCGACTCCCATCATCAGCAGACCCGGCCAGTTCTGCGACAGGCCGAGGAAACCGAGGCCGCGCCGGCGTGGCTCAAGCGTCGGGCCAGGCGTTGTAAGGTTTGGCACCGGGCGATCCGAGGCTGCAGCTGCCGGATCGCTAAGTTTCCCGCGCCTGAGGACCGCGCCGGCCATGTACACGATGCCGGCGACAATGAGCAATGCCCCGATGAGGATGACGGCCATATCACCTCGCTTTCTTTGGGCTCCCCGATACCGGTGCCTGGGCCGTGGTTCCGCGAAAGCTCAACCGCTGTGAAAACCGGCTCCCGGCGAGAAAGGCAAAACGGTCAAGATGCCCCGCAAGTTCCGACGGAGCTCGCCCCTTCAATCGGTCACCCGCTTCATCAGCGCCATGGCGCCGAAAGGGGCGCGCACCTTGCCCTCGGTGATGAAGTAGACAAACACGTCGCGCGGCTTGACCGGCGCATCGGTCTTGGGATCGGCGCGCGGCAGGTCGGCGGGCTGCTTGCCTTGCGCCCATGTCTTCACGCGTCCCGCCCATTCGTCGAGGCCTTTCGGCGTGTAGCAGTCGGGGTTGTCGTCGCTGCCGGTCTGCAGCCGCGCATAGACGAAGTCGCCGGTTACATCGGCGATCGCCGGATATTTTGCGTGATCGGCATAGACGATCGCGGCGTTGTATTTTCGGGCGAGCGCTGGAAACTCCGGCACGACGAAGCTGTCGTGGCGCACCTCCAGCGCGTGACGCAGAGGCACACCGTCCTGCTTCTCGGGCAGCAGCTTCAGGAAGGCTTCGAAATCGTCCGCGTCGAATTTCTTGGTCGGCGCGAACTGCCACAGAATCGGGCCGAGCTTTTCGCCGAGCGCGGCAACGCCGGAGCCCAGGAAGCGCATCATCGATTCGCCGGCCTCGCCGAGCACCCTCCGGTTGGTGACGAAGCGGTTGCCTTTGAGCGAGAAGACGAAACCCTCCGGCGCTTCGTTGGCCCACTTGGCGAAAGTCGGTTCCTTGAAGCTGGAATAATAAGTGCCGTTGACCTCGATGGTCGGGACCTGCCGGCTGGCGTAGTGGAGTTGCTTGGCCTTGGCGAGCTTGTCCGGGTAGAAGGAGGTGTCCCAAGGCTCGAAAGTCCAGCCGCCCATGCCGGAGCGGATTTTTCCTTGGCTCATTATCGTCCTCCTCTGTTCAAATGTGATCAGGCGGCTCGGTCGACCGACTTCATCATGTCGACCAGGGTCCATCCTGGCCGGTGTGGGTTGGCGCGGCGACCCGTTTCCCGATAGCCGTAGGCGGAATAGAGCGCGATGTTCCGCTCCATCCGCGAATTGGTGTAAAGCCGCACCTCCGGTACGGCCCACAACCGCGCCTGCTCGTCGGCGAAGTTGAGCAGTTTGATGCCGAGTTTTTTACCTTGGAAGGCCGGCGCGACGGCGACGCTGAAGATCATGGCGTGGTCGGGATGCCGTTCGAGGACGATCAGCCCGGCCAGTCCTCCGTCCTCTTCGAGCAGCCAGACCTCGCCGCGCTCGATGCGCGGCGCGTAGTCTTCCGTCACCGGAATCGGCGGGGCGCCGAACAGAGCGGTGTAGGGCGCATAGGCGGCCGTCGTCACCGCGGCAACGGCCGGAAGATCACCGGAAAGCGCTCTTCTAATTGTCATTCAAGCGCCCTTCCGACGAAATGCGCGCTCACTCCGCCGCTTCGCGTTTGCCTCCGGGGCGCCGCTCCAGCAGCTCCTTGAGGAACTGGCCTGTGTAGCTGCGCTTCTCGCGCACGATCGCTTCCGGCGTGCCGGACGCCACCAGCTCGCCGCCGCCGTCGCCGCCTTCGGGGCCGAGGTCCAGCACCCAGTCGGCGGTCTTGATCACTTCGAGATTGTGCTCGATCACCACCACCGTGTTGCCCTGGTCGACCAGCTCGTGCAGCACTTCGAGCAGCTTGGCGACGTCGTGGAAATGCAGGCCGGTGGTCGGCTCGTCGAGGATGTAGAGCGTCTTGCCGGTCGCCTTGCGCGACAATTCCTTGGCAAGCTTGATGCGCTGCGCCTCGCCGCCCGAGAGCGTCGTCGCCTGCTGGCCAATATGGATATAGCCGAGGCCGACCTGCTTCAGCGTCTCCAGCTTGTCGCGTACACCGGGCACCGCCGAGAAGAAGTCGACGCCCTCCTCGACCGTCATGTCGAGCACGTCGGCGATCGACTTGCCCTTGAACAGCACGTCGAGCGTCTCGCGGTTGTAGCGCTTGCCGTGGCAGACGTCGCAGGTAACATAGACATCGGGCAGGAAGTGCATCTCGATCTTGATGACGCCGTCGCCCTGGCAGGCCTCGCAGCGGCCGCCCTTGACGTTGAAGGAGAAGCGGCCCGGCTGATAGCCGCGCGCCTTGGCTTCGGGGAGGCCGGCGAACCAGTCGCGGATCGGCGTGAAGGCGCCGGTATAAGTCGCGGGGTTGGAGCGCGGCGTGCGGCCGATCGGCGACTGGTCGATGTCGATGACCTTGTCGAGGAATTCCAGGCCCTCGATGCGGTCGTGCTCGGCCGGATGCTCGCGCGAGCCCATGATGCGGCGCGAGGCCGCCTTGAACAGCGTCTCGATCAGGAAGGTCGATTTGCCGCCGCCGGACACGCCGGTGACCGCGGTGAAGGTGCCAAGCGGGATTTCCGCCGTCACATTCTTCAGATTGTTGCCGCGCGCGCCGACCACCTTGATGCGCCGGTTCTTCTTCGCCTCGCGCCGCACTGCGGGCGTTGCCACTTCGAGCTCGCCCGACAAATATTTGCCGGTGATCGAGGCAGGTGTGGCCATGATCTGCTGCGGCGTGCCTTGCGCGATGATCTGGCCGCCATGGATGCCGGCCGCCGGGCCGATGTCGACGACATAGTCGGCATGCAGGATGGCGTCCTCGTCATGCTCGACGACGATCACCGTGTTGCCGATGTCGCGGAGGTGCTTCAGCGTATCGAGCAGGCGCGCATTGTCGCGCTGATGCAGGCCGATCGACGGCTCGTCCAGCACATAGAGCACGCCGGTGAGGCCGGAGCCGATCTGCGAAGCGAGCCGGATGCGCTGGCTCTCGCCGCCCGACAGCGTGCCGGAATTGCGCGACAAGGTCAGATAGTCGAGGCCGACATCGTTGAGGAAGCGCAGCCGCTCGCGGATTTCCTTCAGCACGCGGACCGCGATCTCGTTCTGCTTGTCATTCAACTGCGCCGGCAGGTCGGTGAACCACTGGTCGGCCTTGCGGATCGACATCTCGGTGACTTCGCCGATATGCTTGCCGCCGATCTTCACCGCCAGCGCTTCCGGCTTCAGACGGTAGCCGTTGCAGGCGGGGCAGGGGGTGGCCGACATGAAGCGCTCGATCTCCTCGCGCATCCAGGCGGATTCAGTTTCCTTCCAGCGTCGGTCGAGATTGGGGATGACGCCCTCGAAGGTCTTGGTCGTCTTGTAGGAGCGCAGGCCGTCATCATACTGGAAGGTGATCTCGCGCTCGCCCGTGCCGCGCAACACGGCTTCTTTGGCCTCGGCGCTCAGATCCTTGAACTTGTCGCCGAGCTTGAAACCATAGACCTTGCCCAGCGCTTCCAGCGTCTGCGCGTAATAGGGCGAGGTCGATTTCGCCCACGGGCTGATGGCGCCGTCGCGCAGCGACACGTTCTCGTCCGGCACGACGAGGTTGGGATCGATGGCGCGCTGGCTGCCGAGGCCGTCGCAGGTCGGGCAGGCGCCGAACGGGTTGTTGAAGGAGAACAGCCTGGGCTCGATCTCCGGAATGGTGAAGCCAGACACCGGGCAGGCGAATTTCTCCGAGAACAGGATGCGCTCATGCGTCTCGTTCTTCGACTTGTTGACCGAATCCTCGCCGGTCTGGCTGGCGTCGAGCGGCTTGTCGGCGAATTCGGCCACGGCAAGACCTTCGGCAAGCTTCAGCGCTGTCTCGATCGAGTCCGCGAGACGCGTGGCCAGATCGCCGCGCACGACGATGCGGTCGACGACGACGTCGATGTCGTGCTTGTATTTCTTGTCGAGCGCCGGCACGTCGGCGATCTCGTAGAAGACGCCGTCGACCTTGACGCGCTGGAAGCCCTTCTTCTGCAGTTCCAGCAGTTCCTTGCGGTACTCGCCCTTGCGGCCGCGCACAATCGGGGCCAGCAGGAACAGGCGCGTGCCCTCGTCCAGCGCCAGCACGCGGTCGACCATCTGCGAAACCGTCTGGCTTTCGATCGGCAGGCCGGTGGCCGGCGAATAGGGGATGCCGACACGCGCGAACAGCAGGCGCATGTAGTCGTAGATTTCGGTGACGGTGCCGACGGTCGAGCGCGGGTTGCGCGATGTGGTCTTCTGCTCGATCGAGATGGCGGGCGACAGGCCGTCGATCTGGTCGACGTCCGGCTTCTGCATCATCTCGAGGAACTGGCGGGCATAGGCCGACAGGCTTTCGACGTAGCGGCGCTGGCCCTCGGCATAGATGGTGTCGAAGGCAAGCGACGACTTGCCGGATCCCGACAATCCGGTCATGACGATCAGGCTGTCGCGCGGCAGGTCGAGATCCACGTTCTTGAGATTGTGTTCGCGCGCCCCGCGAATGGAAAGGTATTTATGGTCGGCCATCGCCGGTCGCCGCCTCAGATCTGGAATTTGCTGGATTGGCGGGATTGTCCCGGCCATCCCCTATGTAGGTATTTTCACCGCCACGTCGAGAGACGCCACAATCTCGACGGGACAAGCCGATCATGGGTTTAACCGTCTTTCGCGCGACCGGGCAAGCGGAAAGAACAAAGGTCGAACACGCTCCTGACAAAGCGTTGTGGAAACAATCGCTCAAACGTTGTGAGAACAATTGTCCAAGCGTTGTGGAAACAATCGCGGCCGAGCTACGCGCCGTTGGGTGTGCCGAAGCACTCGACTTACCTGCACGTAACCTCCAGACGATCACATTTTTCGGTAACCGACTATTCAACGGTTGACGTCCCGGGCCCAGGGGAGCAGTCTCAAACGCGTCAACGAAGCCGGCCGTCTTTCGATGGCCTCGCCGCCCAATAGGCGGTCTGCGAGACGCCGCAGGCGATAGCGATTTGCGCTTCGAACGACATTGTCGCAACGGACCCAGGAGCGGAGCATGACGCCACCGGACAGTCCCTTGAGGCTCCACACTGAGATGGAGCCGCGGCGGGCATAAGTGCCAGGGCAGACTTGAAACGCCGGCCCGACAAACCGTGACTTGCCGATTCTTAACAATCAGAGACGATAGTCGGATCGTCGGCTGAACGCCGCGTTGCATCCGAAACAGAACGCCGGCAGTCCACTCCCGGCTAAAATTGGATTATCAGATCCATGAAAGCCCCGTCCACCTGCGGAAGCAGTGGCGGGGCTTACATTTTGTGGTGTTCGCGTTTGACCCGCTCGCAATCAATGGTTCGGGATCCGAGCGCCGCCCGTGGCCATATCGATCGTTATGCTGCCACCGATCCTGACATCGGTGTCGCCGATCTTGAAGGAACCGTCGCTGCCGGCCGGTAGCGCGTCTGGTTCCGGCTGCGGCGCCGGCTTGGCGATGCGGTAGTCGCCGCTGACGCCAGGCAGTTTCTGCGCCGAACTGTCGTCGGCAAGGGCGGCGCCGGCCACCAGCGCGCCGGCAAGCGCGGCGAGGGCAACGCACAAGTGCCTGGATTGGAACGGATCGACCATGCGCGGACTATAGGGACGCGGCTAGGGCAATGCCAGACGCGCGGCGATCAATTTGCCGCGCGCCTGCCCGCAACGTCAGGCCGCTTTCTTGCGCGTGTCGTAGACGTGGTCGACAAGGCCCCAAGTCTTGGCTTCCGCGGCGCTCATGAAGTAATCGCGATCGAGCGTGCGCTCGACCTCCTCGTAGGTCCGGCCGCAATGCTTGGCGTAGAGCTCGGTCATATGCTGCTTGGTACGCACGATGTCCTCGGCATGGCGCTGGATGTCTGAGGCCTGGCCCTGAAAGCCGCCCAGCGGCTGATGCAGCACGATCCTTGTGTTGGGCAGCGCGATCCGCCGCCCCGGCGCGCCGGCCATCAGCAGGAAGGAGCCCATCGAGGCGGCAAAGCCCATGCAGACCGTGGACACCGGGCAGGAGATGTACTGCATCGTGTCGTAGATGGCGAAGCCACTGGTCACCATGCCGCCCGGCGAGTTGATGTAGAGCGAGATCTCCTTGTCGGGGTGGTCGGACTCCAGCGACAGAAGCTGCGCGCAGACCAGCGCCGAGACGTTGTCGTTGATCTCGCCGTTGATGAAGACGATGCGCTCGCGCAGCAGCCGCGAAAAAATGTCGAAGGAACGCTCGCCGCGGCTCGATTGCTCGATGACCATCGGCACCAGATTGGCAATGCTCATGACGGGTTTCCTCGGTCCTCTTTTTGATCAGGCCGCGCGCAGCATCATGCAGGGCGCATTGGCGGCGGTCGGGTTCTTGCGCGCGTCGAGCGAAAGCCCGCAGCCGGCCCCGGAAACAGCGATAAGAGGCTGTGCGACCGGCACGAAGCCGTCATGCACGATGCTGAGATGTGTGCCGCCCGAGGCCGTGCCGGCAAGCGTGAAGGTGACGACACTGTCGAAGGGTGGAAGCCCGCCGTCGTCAGCACCAGGTCTTTCGCGCCAGGAATAGCGCAGCAGCCTGCCGGGCTCGGCCTCGAGCACCTCGCATTCGATCGGCGCATCCGGTCCGGCAAAGGCGAAGCGGCTGCCGGCTTCCGGCTTGATGTCGTTCGGCATCATCCAGGCGGCGAGCAGTTCCGGCTCGGTCAGCGCCCGCCAGACCTTTTCCGGCGGCTCAGGGAGGTCGCATTCGAAGCTGAGCGGCGCTTCGTTGACAATCGGGTTTTCGGTTGCCGTCATTGGTCCATTCCCTTCAGAACCGTCTTCAACTTCTCGATGCGTTCCGGCCAGAAGGCGCGGTAGCGTTCGATCCAGCCGAGCAGCGGGTCGAGCCCTTGCGGATCGGCGCGATAATATGCGTTGCGGCCGGCGCGCCGCTCGACCACCAGGCCGGCGCCGCGCAATACGGCAAGGTGCTGCGAGACCGCCGGCTGGGACACCCTCATGCCGGCGCGCAGCTCGCTCACGCTCATCTCGCCAGCGGTCAGCCGCTCGTAAACCGCGCGTCGCGTCGGGTCGGCCAGAGCGCGGAAAATCTCTGCTTCGATCATGACAGAAGCATAAGTCGATACTTATCGATTTGGCAAGCTTCTATTTGATCGCCATATCAAAATGCACGTCCACTCCTGCCTTTGCTGACATTCCTTGACAGAAAGTGCAGCTATGACTAGAACGAAAAGAGAACAAAAACCTTGTGGGAAAAGCCAGCCTTTTGCGGGCGGCGACGACCCGCAGGCTATAAGGTGAGCGACTTGAAATTTGTTTCGGATGAGCGCGGAGAAGTAAGATGGCGGGTAGCGTCAACAAGGTCATTCTGGTCGGCAATCTCGGAGCGGATCCCGAAATCCGCCGCCTGAATTCCGGTGATCCGGTCGTCAACATTCGCATCGCCACGTCGGAAAGCTGGCGCGACAAGAACTCGGGCGAGCGTAAGGAAAAAACCGAGTGGCATAACGTCGTCATTTTCAACGACCAGCTCGCCAAGGTGGCCGAGCAGTATTTGAAGAAGGGCATGAAGGTCTATGTCGAGGGTCAGCTGCAGACCCGCAAATGGCAGGACCAGACCGGTGCCGACAAATACACCACCGAAGTCGTGCTGCAGAAATTCCGAGGCGAGTTGCAGATGCTCGACGCGCGCGGCGAGGGCGGCGGCGGCCAGGTCGGCAATTATTCCGGCGGCGGCAACAGCCGAGGATCGGATTTCGGCCAGTCCAGCCCGAATGAAAGCTTCAACCGCGGCAGTGGCGGCTCCAGGGGCGGCGGTGGCGGCGGCTCGTCACGCGAGCTGGACGACGAGATCCCGTTCTAAGCGTCTCGAAACGGCCGTCTAAGGGGAAGGCGTGATGTCGCTCGGACCGCTTCTGTCGGCGCCGCCTCCCATTCCATGGCATGCATTCGCGGCCTTCGCCGCTTTGGCCATCGGCGGCGCCCAGCTAGCGCTGCCGAAAGGTACTGTGCGTCATCGTGTGCTGGGCTACAGCTGGGTGGCGTTGATGCTGGTCATCGCCATATCGAGCTTCTGGATCCAGCAGATCCGGCTCGTCGGTCCGTTCAGCCCGATCCATCTGTTGTCGATCCTGGTGCTGGTCACCGTGCCGCTGGCGGCTTGGTATGCCCACACGCATAAGGTAACAGCGCATCGCGGCGCCATGATCAAGCTCTATCTGTTCGCGCTGGTCGGCGCCGGCATCTTCACGCTGCTGCCCGGCCGGATCATGCACGCCGTTGTGTTCGGCCAGTAAGGCGTGTTGATATTCAGGTGAGGCCGGCCTGACCTGAATATCAACACGCCTTGGCGGACGGCAATTTCTCAAGGAAGGTCAACGTGAAAGCACGCATCAAATGGGTCGAGGAACGCACCTTCGTCGGCGAGTCCGGCAGCGGCCACAAGGTCGTGCTGGGCACGGCGCACAGGCCGGAAGGCAAGACGCCGGGACCGAGCCCGATGGAACTGGTGCTGATCGGCACCGGCGGCTGCTCGGCCTATGATGTCGTGCACATCCTCGAGAAGGGCCGGGAGGCGGTCGAGGATTGCGTGGTCGAGCTCGACGCCGACCGAGCCGAAGCCGATCCAAAGGTGTTCACCCACATCCACATGCATTTCATCGTCAAGGGCAGAGCCCTGTCGCACGACAAAGTGAAACGCGCGATCGATCTGTCGATCGAAAAATACTGCTCGGCTTCAGCCATGATGGCCAAGACGGCGACCATCACGCATGATTTCGAGGTGGTCGAGACGGCGGCGAAGTGAGGCAGTAGGCAGTAGGCAGTAGGCAGTAGGCAGTACGATACTTGTTCAAGCGGCCATCAGCGCCTTGATGCCGTCCGCCACGAACTGAACGGCTAGCGCCGCGAGGATGACGCCGAGCAGACGGGTCAGGATCGAGCGGCCGGTCTGGCCGAGGATGCGGTCGATACGCTCGGACAGCACGAAAACCAGAAAGGTGATCACCAGACAGATCGCTATGATGCCGACCAGCGCGGCCTGTGCGCCAAAACCCTGGAAGGAGCCCGACAGCAGCACGGTTGCCGAGATGGCGCCCGGACCGGCGATCAGCGGGATTGCCAGCGGGAAGGCGGCTATGTTGTGAATCATGTCCTTGGTGACGGCGACGTCGCCGATCTTCTCCTTACGGTCCTGGCGGCGCTCGAACACCATTTCGAAGGCGATGAAGAACAAGAGGAAGCCGCCGGCGACGCGAAAGGCCGGCAGCGTTATGCCGAACACCGACAGGATCGAGGCGCCGGCAATCGCAAACAGCGCCATGACCAGGAAGCCGATCACCGAGGCGCGGACCGAAACCTGCTGGCGCTCGTCACGATTCATGCCGCGCGTCACGGCAAGGAACAGCGGCGCCAGTCCCGGCGGGTCGATGGTCACCAGGATGGTGACGAAGGCGTTGAACAGGCTGTCGAAACTCGGCATCGCTGGTCCCCTCCCGCCGGGCGAAGCCCAGGTTTGCAATTGGTAGAGCAAAGCCGTGGCGCTGGAAAGCGGGAAGGAAATGGTGTGCGAAGCTGCGAAAGCAGGCGCGAAGGATCGCTACTTTCAATTCCTTGCGGCTTTCGATCGCTATTGAGGTTCATTTAGGCGACGAGCCAGAAACTCGACCTCCATGCGCCAGGTCGCGCCGCCATCATGCGAGCGCTCGCCGAGCCAGCGAAACGAGTTTTCGGTAATGCGTGAAAAGCTCCAGCGCACAGACGCGCCGGTGCCGTCGGTACCGACCTGGACGATCGTGCCGTCCTCGGCGTGGCCGACTTGGCGGCTGTAATACTGGTTGCGCGGATCGCTCCAGAAGATGTGCCAGGCGTCGGCGCCCGGATCGTAGACACGCAATGTGGTGCCGTAGAAGGTCCATGCTCCGAGCGAAGTCTGGGCCTCGGTGTTCCGCGCGGGCAAGATCCAGACGTCCTGCACGGCGCGGCCTTCGAGAACCCAGCCGAAATGCACTTCGCCGCGACCCGTGAGCGTTGTGCCATCCTCGAGAATGCGTGTGGCATCGAACGTCCATGCGCCGATGAAGCGGCCATAGAGTTTCAGCTTTTCGGCAAGGTCCGGTTTTGGGCCGTCGCTGTGCAGGGCCTCGGCAAAGGGATCGGTCATTGTTGCTGCCTCGTTTGTCAGGAGAGGGCCAGCAATAGCGGTATGGCAGGGTTCTGCGCTTGGGAAAAATTGCTATCTTTCAGCCATGACGACCGCGCAGAAGACTCTGGCTTCCGGACATGGCTGGCAGGTGTCCGACGTGGTGTGCACGGCCATCGCCGGCGACAAGCCGTTCGAGGAAGAGCATTGCAGCTTTTGCGTCGCCGCCGTGACCAGGGGCGCGTTCCGCTACCGCACGCGCCAGGGGACGGCGATGCTGGCGCCGGGCGCCATCCTGCTCGGCAATCCCGGCGCGTGCTATGAATGCGGGCATGAGCACGGCGCCGGCGACCGCTGCCTCTCCTTCCATTTTTCGCCGGCCTATCTGGAGCGCGTCCTGGCCGACCTGCCGGATGTGAAACGGCTCGGCTTTACCCATCCACGCCTGCCGCCCTTGCCGGCGCTGGCGCCTCTGCTGGCCGAGGCGGAAGCGGCACGGGAAGCGGGCGACGGCGACGCATTCGAGGAACTCGGCCTGCGCATGGCCGGGGCGGTCGCGACGGCTGCGGCCGACACTTCCACAGCTGGCCGGGCGCCCAGCCGCCGCGACCAGAAGCGCGTTGCCGAGGCGGTGCGGCTGATCGAGCTCAACGCCGATCGACCATTGTCGCTTACCAAGCTCGCCGCCGGCGTGGCGACAAGCCCGTTTCACTTCCTGCGCACGTTCCGGCAGGTTGCCGGCATGACGCCCTATCAGTTCCTGCTGAGGACGAGGCTGCACCGCGCCGCGGTGCGTCTGCGCAGCTCGGGCGCGGCGATCTCGGCGATCGCCTTCGATGCCGGCTTTAACGATCTGTCGACCTTCAACCGCCGGTTCCGGCGCGAGATGGGACAAGCTCCCGGCGCCTATCGCGCCAGACGGACCTGAGGGCGCTGACGCCGGCTGAAGCGAAATCGACCTTGGCCATATCGTCGCAATCAGCGATATCCATTTGAAATTGCCATCAAAATTGTCTCTGGAAAAGTCCGGCCAACATTGGAGTTTCGGCGAGGCTTCCTATATAAGCGGTGAGTGATTCCCGACTGGATTGTGACCTGATTTGACCGACCAGAAGACACCGCGCGGGCCGGACGGCGGCCCCACCGGCATCGAGCCGATTTCGATCATCGAGGAGATGCAGCGCTCCTATCTCGATTACGCCATGAGCGTGATCGTCAGCCGTGCGCTGCCCGACGTGCGCGACGGCCTGAAGCCGGTGCATCGCCGCATCCTCTATGCCTCGCATGAGAGCGGCTACCACTGGAACCGCAAATATGTGAAATCGGCCCGCCCGGTCGCCGACGTGATGGGTAAATACCATCCGCATGGCGATGCCTCGATCTATGACGCGCTGGTGCGCATGGCGCAGGACTGGTCGCTGCGCGTGCCGCTGATCGACGGTCAGGGCAATTTCGGCTCGATCGACGGCGATCCGCCGGCGGCGATGCGCTACACCGAGTCCAGGCTCACCAAGGTCGCGCATGAGCTCTTGGAGGACATCGACAAGGAAACCGTCGATTTTCAGGATACTTATGATGCGTCCGGCAGCGAGCCCAAGGTACTGCCGGCCCGTTTCCCGAACCTTCTGGTCAACGGCTCCGGCGGTATCGCCGTCGGCATGGCCACCAACATTCCACCGCACAATCTCGTCGAAGTCTGTAACGGCGTCATCGCTCTTATCGACAATCCGGCGATCGACCTGACGGCGCTGATGGAGATCGTGCCCGGTCCGGATTTCCCAACCGGCGGCATCGTGCTTGGCCGTTCGGGCATCTACAATGCCTATTCGACGGGCCGCGGTTCGATCGTCATGCGCGGCCGCGTCGAGATCGAGCAGCGCGGCAATGACCGCGAATCCATCGTCGTCACCGAGATTCCTTATCAGGTGAACAAGGCCTCGATGATCGAGAAGATGGCCGAGCTGGTGCGCGACAAGCGCATCGAGGGCATTTCCGACATCCGCGACGAGAGCGACCGCCAGGGCTACCGCGTCGTCGTGGAGTTGAAGCGCGACGCCGTAGCCGACGTTGTCCTCAATCAGCTCTACCGTTTCACGCCGCTGCAAACCTCGTTCGGCGCCAATATGGTGGCGCTCAACGGCGGCAAGCCGGAAGTGCTGACGCTGATCGACATGCTGAAGGCCTTTGTCGGCTTCCGCGAGGAAGTCGTCAGCCGTCGCACGAAATATCTGCTGCGCAAGGCGCGCGAGCGGGCGCATGTGTTGGTCGGGCTGGCGATTGCGGTCGCTAATATCGACGAGGTGATCAAGCTGATCCGCACCGCGCCGGATCCGCAGACGGCGCGCGAGCAGTTGATGGAGCGGCGCTGGCCGTCACACGACGTCGCTCCGCTGATCCAGCTGATCGACGATCCGCGCCATCGCATCAACGAGGACGGCACCTATAATCTGTCCGAGGAACAGGCGCGCGCCATTCTTGACCTGCGCCTGCAGCGCCTGACCGCGCTCGGCCGCGACGAGATCGCCGACGAATTGAACCAGATCGGCGCTGAAATCGTCGATTTCCTTGATATTTTGTCATCGCGCGCGCGCATCCAGCAGATCGTCAAGCACGAGCTGGTCGCGGTCCGCGACGAGTTCGGCACACCGCGCCGCACCGAGCTGACCGACGGCGGTTCGGATATGGAAGACGAGGACCTGATCCAGCGCGAGGACATGGTCGTCACCGTCAGCCATTCCGGCTACATCAAGCGCGTGCCGCTGTCACTCTACCGGGCGCAGCGCCGTGGCGGCAAAGGCCGCTCCGGCATGTCGACCAAGGAAGAGGATTTCGTCACCCGCCTGTTCGTCGCCAACACGCACACGCCGGTGCTGTTCTTCTCATCGCGCGGCATCGTCTACAAGGAAAAGGTCTGGCGGCTGCCGATCGGTAACCCGCAATCGCGCGGCAAGGCGCTGATCAACATGCTGCCGCTCGAGCAGGGCGAGCGCATCACGACGATCATGCCGCTGCCGGAGGACGAAACCAGCTGGGGCGAGCTCGATGTGATGTTCGCGACCACGCGTGGCACCGTGCGCCGCAACAAGCTGTCCGACTTCGTCCAGGTCAACCGCAATGGCAAGATCGCCATGAAGCTGGAGGAAGAGGGCGACGAGATCCTCGGCGTCGAGACCTGCACCGACAATGACGATGTGCTTCTGACAGCGAATTCCGGCCAGTGCATCCGTTTCCGGGTCTCCGATGTGCGTGTGTTCCAGAGCCGCAATTCCGTCGGCGTGCGCGGCATAACCATGGCCGAGACCGACCGCATCATCTCGATGTCCATCATCGAGAACGTCGATGCGTCGCCCGCAGAGCGCGCGGCCTATCTGAAGCGCGCCGCGGCGGAGCGCAGGCTTGCCGCCGGCGGAGCCGGCGAGGAGGAGGAGATCGCGCTCACCAATGAGGAAATCGGCGAGGAAGCCGAGCTTTCCGAGGAGCGCTACGAGTTCCTCAAGGCGCATGAGAAGCTTGTGCTCACGGTGACCGAATATGGCTACGGCAAGCGCTCGTCGTCCTACGATTTCCGGCTGACGGGCCGCGGCGGCAAAGGTATCCGCGCCACCGATGTGTCGAAGGTAGCCGAGATCGGCCGGCTGGTCGCGACGTTCCCGGTCGGCAATGACGATCAGATCATGCTGGTTTCGGACGGCGGCACGGTCATCCGCGTGCCGGTCAACGGCATACGCTTCGCCAGCCGGGCCACTAAGGGCGTGACGATCTTCAACACGGCCGAAGGCGAGAAGGTTGTATCGGTGGAGCGGATTTCGGAACCGCAGTCGGACGAAGAGGCCGAAGACGTGGCTTCAAGCGAGACCGGCACCGAGGGCATGGGCGAAGGCGAATAGGTTCAAGCTTCACCGGCCTCTCTGGGCCGGTGCGATCATGATCAGTGGCGACGGTAGACGTTGCGATGGGCGAAACCATCGAGCCGCTTGGTATTGGCCTTGACGCGCACCCGCGCTGCTTCCTGATGCAACCCGAATGCAGTCGCGATCAGCATCACAATGGTCATTGCAGTGGCAAGCATGTAGATCAGCATTTGCGTGTTCTCCTGGGCGTACAACGATGAGGTGGGGATTTGGTTTCACCTCTTGAAGCGGCAACCTAGTGAACGCTGCGTGAAATGTTCGTGATTGCCGCATTCATCTGTCGTTCATCGGCGCGAAAAGGTTCACGGCAATGCAATTAATGAGATTTGCCTTTGTCCGAGAGGGTCGCTAGAAGCCTGCCATGACGGAACGCACCGCCCTTTACGCCGGCTCTTTCGACCCGCTGACCAATGGCCATCTCGATGTGCTGAAAGCGTCGCTGGCGGTGGCCGACACCGTCTACGCGGCGATCGGCATTCATCCGGGCAAGAAGCCGTTGTTTTCCTTCGAGGAACGCGTGGAGTTGATCGAGGCCGCAACCAAGGTCGAATTCGGTCGCGACAGCGATCGTATCAAGGTCGTGTCCTTCGACGGGCTGGTCATCGACGCGGCCCGCAAGCACGGCGCCTCGATCATGATCCGGGGGCTGCGCGACGGCACCGACCTCGATTACGAAATGCAGATGGCCGGCATGAACGAGACGATGGCGCCCGAATTGCAGACGGTTTTTCTGCCCGCCAGCCCTTCGGTGCGCACCATTACCGCCACACTTGTGCGCCAGATTGCGTCGATGGGCGGCGATATCCGCCCGTTCGTGCCTGCGGCCGTTGCCGGCGCGCTCGCCGCCAAGTTCACCAAATAGGTTTTCCCGGAGATACCCATGCAGCTGAAGAAGCTCGCTTCGTTCCTTGTCGTGGTTGCCGGCCTTTTCGCGGCGTCCTTGCCGGCCGTCGCCGCCGACAAGGAAAACACAATGATCATCACGCTCAAGGACGGCGACGTGACCATCGCGTTGCGTCCCGATCTGGCGCCCAAGCATGTCGCGCAGATCAAGAAGCTGGTGCGCGACGGCGCCTACGACAACGTCGCCTTCCACCGCGTCATCGACGGCTTCATGGCGCAGACGGGCGACGTCAAATTCGGCAACATGAAGAAGGGGTTCAACCCCGAAGCCGTCGGCACCGGCGGCTCCGATCTTCCCGACCTGCCGGCCGAGTTTTCGCAGAGCGAGCAGTTCGCGCGCGGCGTGGTCGGCATGGCCCGTTCGCAGGACCCGAACTCGGCCAACTCGCAATTCTTCATCATGTTCGCGCCGGCGCCGAACCTCGACGGCCAGTACACCATCGTCGGCAAGGTGGTCGGCGGCATGGATATCGTCGACAAGATCAAGAAGGGCGACGAGGCCGACAACGGCACGGTCACCGACCCCGACCGCATGATCAAGGTTCGCATCGCCGCCGACAGCAAGTAACCCCCTCAATTTTCAAAGGAATTTCCGACATGGCTGAGATCAAGGACCGCGAGAACGCGCTCATCATGGAAACGACCAAGGGCCCGGTCGTCATCGAAATGTACCCTGAATTGGCGCCCGGGCACGTCGCCCGCATCAAGGAACTGGCGCGTGAAGGGGCCTATGACGGCGTGGTGTTCCATCGCGTCATCGACGGCTTCATGGCGCAGACCGGCGACGTCAAGTTCGGCAATTCGAGCAAGCCCACCTATGCGCCGTCGCGCGCGGGCATGGGCGGCTCCGACAAGCCAGACCTCAAGGCCGAGTTCTCCAACGCCAATCACGGCCGCGGCGCCTGCTCGATGGCTAGGGCCCAGAACCCGAACTCGGCGAACTCGCAGTTCTTCATCTGCTTCGACGACGCGGCCTTCCTCAACCGCCAGTACACGGTTTGGGGCCAGGTCATCGAAGGCATGGAGAATGTCGACAAGATCAAGCGCGGCGAGCCGGTGCAGGATCCCGACAAGATCGTGTCGCTGAAAGTCGCGGCAGACGTCAAGTAAAGGCGGAACGATGATGGGCGCTGTCTGGTCCCTGCTCGGCATCCTGTCCGGCGCCTTCATCGCCATCCAGGCGCCGATCAATTCGCAATTGGCTAAGGGCCTCGGCCTTCCGGTCGCGGCCGCCGCCTTTTCCTTCCTGTCCGGTGCCATCGTGCTCGGCATCATCTCGATCTCGGTGGTGAAGCTGCAGGGCATCTCGCTCGACTGGAAGGCGCCGGCGCCCTGGCTGTTCGTCGCCGGCGGCATGCTCGGTGGCTTCTATGTGACGCTGTCGACGATCCTCACGCCACGCATCGGCGCTGCGGCGCTGATGGCCTTCCTCGTCGCCGGCCAGCTGATCGCCGGCATGCTGATCGACCGCGCCGGCTTCCTTGGCGTGGCGGTGCGCGAAATCTCGCTTGGCCGCGTCGCCGGCGCTGTGCTGCTCTTGGCCGGAGCGCTGCTGGTGCGGCTGACCTGAGCGTCGGCTGTTTCGTTCGACGGCAATTGCTCGCAAAGCGCGGCAACAAGACGGTGGCGAGAGCGCGGCGATCGGGTTATTGCCGCAGGCATGAAAGTGGACCTCTTCGATTTCGATCTTCCCGAAGACCGCATCGCGCTCAGGCCGGCCGAGCCGCGCGACAGCGCTCGGCTGCTGGTGGTGAGGCCGGACACCGGTTTCGAGGACCGGACGGTCCGGGACCTGCCGGCGCTGCTCAAGGCCGGCGACGTGCTGGTGTTCAACGACACCAAGGTCATCCCGGCGCAATTGAAGGGCATCAGGCTGCGCGGCGAAGCGGCGGCGCAGGTCGAGGCGACGCTGCACATGCGCACCGGCCCCGACCGCTGGCTGGCCTTCATGCGACCGGGAAAGCGCATCGCCGCCGGCGACCGCATCCAGTTCGGCCATGACGGCAGTTCCTGCTTTCTGGGCCGGCTCGACGCCACGGTGCTTGAAAAAGGCGAGGGCGGCGAAGCGCTGCTCGGCTTCGATCTGTCGGGCGCCTTTCTCGACGAGGCGCTGCATGCCGTCGGGCATATCCCGCTGCCGCCCTACATTGCGTCGAAGCGCGAGGACGACGAGCGCGACCGCGCCGATTATCAGACGATCTATGCGCGCGAGGAAGGCGCGGTGGCCGCGCCTACCGCCGGCCTGCATTTCACCCCGGAGCTGTTCGCGGCGCTCGACGCCAACGGCATCGAGCGCCGCTTCGTCACGCTGCATGTCGGCGCCGGCACTTTTCTACCGGTGAAGGCCGACGACACGACCGACCACAAGATGCATGCCGAGACCGGCTCGGTAAGCCCGGAGACGGCGGCGGCGCTCAACGCGGCCAAGGCGCGGCGAGGGCGGATCATCTGCGTCGGCACGACATCGCTGCGGCTCTTGGAGAGCGCGGCGCGCGACGACGGCAGGGTCGAGCCCTGGTCCGGACCCACCGACATCTTCATCACGCCCGGCTATCGCTTCCGTACGGCCGACATGCTGATGACCAATTTCCATCTGCCGCGCTCGACGCTGTTCATGCTGGTCTCGGCCTTCAGCGGGCTGGAGATGATGCGCTCGGCCTATGCGCATGCAATCGAGAACCGCTACAGGTTCTACTCCTATGGAGACGCAAGCCTGCTTTTTCGTGCGGAGACGAGCAATGGACGATGACCTCGACAGCATGGACCGCGATACGCTGATCGCGCAGGTGAAGAAACTGCGCGCCGGTATCCGCGCACATCGCGACGCGACGGGGCATGATCTGTGCTGGCATCATCCTGACCTCTGGGAGCTTTTGCCGGAAAGGACCGAGCCGGCGATTGCCGTGCCGCCATGGCCGAAATTCATGCGCGGCTGCATCCGCTACCGGCAGTCGCTCGACGAGCAGGCGCCCGGCGCGCCGGAGCACGACAAGGAGTTCAATGGCTGAGACTTTTTCATTCGAGGTGCTTGCCACCGATGGCAAGGCGCGGCGCGGCCTGGTCTCGATGCCGCGCGGCGAGATCCGCACGCCGGCCTTCATGCCGGTCGGCACCGGCGGCACCGTCAAGACCATGTATATGGACCAGGTGCGCGGGGTCGGCGCCGACATCATCCTCGGCAACACCTACCATCTGATGCTGCGACCAGGCGCCGAGCGCGTGGCCAGACTCGGCGGCCTGCATGAGTTCGCGCGCTGGCCGCATCCGATCCTGACCGACAGCGGCGGCTTTCAGGTCATGTCGCTGTCGAAGCTCAGGAAGCTGACCGAACAGGGCGTCACCTTCCGCTCGCATATCGACGGCGCGCCCTACGAGATGTCGCCGGAGCGATCGATCGAAATCCAGGGACTGCTCGATTCCGACATCCAGATGCAGCTCGATGAATGCACGGCGCTGCCGGCCAAGCCCGAGGAGATCGAGCGCGCCATGGAATTGTCGCTGCGCTGGGCAGAGCGCTGCAAGGCGGCGTTCGGCGACCAGCCAGGCAAGGCGATGTTCGGCATCGTCCAGGGCGGCGACAGCGCGGCCTTGCGCGTGCGCTCCGCCCAGGCGCTGAAAGCGATGGATCTGAAAGGCTATGCGGTCGGTGGGCTCGCGGTCGGCGAGCCGCAGCCGGTGATGCTGGAGATGCTCGACATCACCTGCCCGGAGCTGCCGGCCGACAGACCGCGCTACCTGATGGGCGTCGGCACGCCGGACGATATCCTGAAATCGGTGGCGCGCGGCATCGACATGTTCGACTGCGTGATGCCGACCCGCGCCGGCCGCCATGGCCTTGCCTACACGCGCCGCGGCAAGGTCAATCTCAGGAACGCCCGCCATGCCGACGATCCGCGCCCGCTCGACGAGGAAAGCGACTGCCCGGCCGCGCGCGATTATTCGCGCGCCTACCTGCATCACCTGGTGCGCTCGCAGGAAGCGCTCGGCGCCATGCTGCTCACCTGGAACAACCTGTCTTATTATCAGAGGCTGATGCAGGACGTCCGAGCAGCCATCGGGGCGCAGGCTTTCGAAGCGCGCGCCGCCGAGATTACCGAAGGCTGGGCGCGGGGCGATATCCCGGTCCTTTGATCGGGGAAGCGTCGGAAAACCTTTCATAAATCAGATCAAGAGTAAGTATGCCTTGCCATATCGAGGCAAGGGGCGGCACGACTTTGGTAAAGATGGACGCGTCGATCGTCGACCATAAAGTAACAAGCGCTGATGTTTACCGGTCGGGTTCGGCGGCGACCCAGCAATGTAGTTACAGTCTATTACTTGTAATTTCAGGGGTCGTGCTTGTCGGCCTTATCTTGCGCCTGCTCGGCGCGCGCGGGGATCTCTGGCACGACGAGATCTGGAGCATTACGCTGCTGAAGCCGCTGACGTCGATCGACCAGATATTCTGGCGTGTGAACCACGACAACAATCACTTTCTCAACTCGATATACCAGTATGTCGTCGGGCCCGATGCCGCGCCGCTGGTCCAGCGCGGCTTCTCGATAACGCTCAGCGGATGCACCGTCATTGCAGCCGCGGCGATATCGCGCGGACGTTGGGCAATGATTGGGTCGGCGTTGCTGTTTGCGTTGAGCTATCCGATGGTTCACTACGGCTCGGAGGCGCGTGGCTATGCCGGCCTGGCGCTGTTCACACTCGTTGCGGTGGCTCTTCTGGAGCGCTGGTTCGACAAGCGGGGTGCGTACGGCGTCGCTCTTGCTGTCGCAATTCTGCTTGGCTTCCTTTCCCACCTGACAATGGTCGAAACGGTGGTGGTGCTAACGGCCTGGACGGCGTGGCTGAGCTGGCGAGGCAGCCGCAGTCTGATTGTCGTCAACAAGGAGGTCGTCCAGGCCTTTCTGCCTGCTTTCCTTGCCGTGCTTCCGCTTGCCGCGGCAATGCTTGTAGGCGCGCGATTGTTCAGCTTCAATATCGGCGGTTTTTCCTCTTTCTCGCTCGAGAAATTCGCCGCCGGTTATGGCGGAATGATCCGATATCTTTTCGGCCTGCCGGACTGGATCGGCGACTGGACGTGCGTCGCGGTGACCTGCATCCTGGTCTTGGCACATGCAGGCGTCTCGCGCGATCGCCGGGCCAGCCTTTATGCCATCGGCATCGTCGGGCTGCCCGCCCTGATGGCGGCGGCGCATCTGCCGAATGTTGAATTCCCACGCTATTTCATTGTCAGCGGAACCTTGTTGCTGCTTTGGGCCGGAGACTTGATCGGACGCGGCTTCGACGCCGGCGGTAAGAGAAGGCTTTTTGCCGCCGGGATGCTCGTTCTTGTGGCGGGCGGCAACGCGGCGTTGCTGGCCCATTTCTATGAGCATGGGCGCGGTTCCTATTCCGGGATGGTGGACGAGATGACAAAGAGCGGCGCCGCCACATATGCCACCAACGCCGATTTCCGCACCGGCATGGTGGTCGATTATTTCGCTGCGCGCATCGGCCGTCAGGCATCGCTCGTCACCCAGGACAAGATTTGCGCCGGGCGCGCGGACTGGCTGATTCTCGAAGGCGATACCCAAAAACAGCCGGAGCGCGTGGATTTCGATTGCGCGCTTGCCTACGAACGAGCCGGAGCCTCGACCTTCTGGGGCCTCTCCGGTCTGGGCTGGACACTGTATAGCCGCCGAGATTGAGCGGTCATGCGGGGCGGGCTCAGGTACTGACCGAAGTCGAGGCGCGCAGGCTGCAGCCAGTGATCTTGAAGCTGCCGTCCGCTCGTTGCTGCAGCGTATAGACCGCCTCATAATCCTTGCCGTCGGGCCCGACGATCAGCACCTGCTGGATGATCGAGCCGGGTCCGGTCTGCGCGGCCTTGATCTCGGCCTCGCCGGCAAAAGCAAACGAGGCTATCAACATCGGAACAAGAGCAAGTGCGAACAAAGCGCGGCGCATGGCCTGCCTCCCCGGAATTCGCTTTGGCGAATGCAATCTAACATACGCATCGCGCCATGGCGTGGTTTCACCGGGATGCGAAGATTTCACCATTTCAGCGTCGGGAAGCGGGATCAGGTACTCTTCGAGGTGCGCGGCGCGGGAAGCTTGAAAGCCGGGCAGCAGTCTGCCACAAGGGCCGCTTATTCATGAAGCAGGCTGGCAGGACCGGGCAATGAAGGCATTTTTCGTGCAGATCAAGTGCGACCTGGGCAAGTCCTATGAGGTCGCCAGCGCGCTCGCCGATGCCGAGATCGCCTCCGAGATCTACTCGACCGCGGGCAATTACGACCTGCTTGCCAAATTCTATATCGACGACGAGGAAGACGTTGGCCATTTCGTCAACGAGCGGGTGCAGATTCTGCCTGGAATCAAGGACACCTTCACCATTGTGACCTTCCGGGCGTTCTGACCGGGCCTGTCTGTGCCCCGCCGGGAAGCAGGAGCTGACCCAGCCTTGCTGTCCGTGCCTTGATTTTAGGCAATTTGCATAGAGTGGCCGCCGCGGCTTCCTAAATCTCCGATTGCGCTTGATTTTCTCCGGCGAGGCCAGTGAAATGGTCTCAGAGGGGAGTACGCGATTGGCAGCGTTCGACGAAATGCTTCCGGAAGTTTCCGGATTGAGAAGACCTTATGAGGCTTACGATCGCTGGCTGAAGGAGCAGGACCCAGCCAGGCTTACCCAGAAAATGCAGGATGCCGAGCGCGTCTTCCGCAAGACCGGCATTACCTTTGCCGTCTATGGCGAGCAGGAAGCTTCCGAGCGGCTGATCCCTTTCGACATCGTCCCGCGCATCCTCTCCGGCCAGGAATGGCGCCGGCTGACGCAAGGCATCGAGCAGCGCGTGCAGGCGCTGAACGCCTTTCTCGACGACATCTATCATCGCCAGGAGATCCTGCGCGCCGGGCGGGTACCCAAGGACCTGATCGCCAGGAATGAGGCCTTCCTGCCCGAGATGATCGGGATCAGGCCGCCGGCCGGCGTCTACACCCACATTATCGGCGTCGATATCGTCCGCATCTCGGAGAACGAGTTCTACGTGCTGGAGGACAATGCCCGCACGCCGTCGGGCGTCTCCTACATGCTGGAGAACCGCGAGACGATGATGCAGCTCTTTCCGGAGCTGTTCCAGAAGATCAAGGTTCGGCCGGTCGAGAACTACCCGCAACTCCTGCGCCAGTCGCTGGCCGCGGTGCGGCCGCAAAGCAGCAAGGGTGCGCCGACCATTGCGGTGCTGACGCCGGGCTCGTACAACTCGGCCTATTTCGAGCATGCGTTCCTTGCCGACCAGATGGGCGTGCAACTCGTCGAAGGGCAGGACCTGCGTGTCGTCGACGGCCATGTGGCGATGCGCACGACCGAAGGCTACAAGCAGATCGACGTGCTCTACCGGCGCGTCGACGACAACTTCCTCGATCCGCTGACCTTCCGGCCGGATTCTGCGCTCGGCGTGCCCGGCATCATGGATGTCTATCGCGCCGGCAACATCACCATCGCCAACGCGCCGGGAACCGGCATCGCCGACGACAAGGCGATCTATTCCTACATGCCGGAGATCGTCGAATTCTACACCGGCCGCAAGGCGATCCTCGGCAACATCCCGACCTGGCGCTGCTCGGAACCGGACAGCCTCAAATATGTGCTCGAGCACATCCACGAGCTCGTGATCAAGGAAGTGCACGGCTCTGGCGGCTACGGCATGCTGGTCGGCCCGGCGGCGACCAAGAAGGAATGCCAGGACTTTGCACAAAAGCTGCAGGCGAAGCCCTCGAACTACATCGCCCAGCCGACGCTGGCGCTGTCGACCTGCCCGATCCTGACCGAAAAGGGCCTGTCGCCGCGCCATGTCGATCTTCGGCCGTACGTGCTGGTTTCGGATCGTATCCAGATCGTGCCCGGCGGCTTGACGCGCGTCGCGCTCAAGGAGGGGTCCTTGGTGGTCAATTCCTCACAGGGGGGCGGGACGAAGGATACGTGGGTGCTGGATGATTAAGAGCGAATAGAGAGTAGCGAATAGCGAGTAGGGAAAAGGGGGATACGACGGCAATCAATTCCTACAGAGATCTGATTGTTTGGAAGGCGGCTTTGAGGTTGGCCGTGGATTGCTATTCGGCCACGAAAGCTTTTCCAAACAGCGAAGCGTACGGAATGACCTCTCAGATAAGACGCTCGGCGGCTTCCATCGCAGCGAATGTTGCGGAAGGTCACGGAAGAGAAAATACGGGAGCTTTCATTCAATTTCTTCGGGTAGCGCAGGGCTCTCTGAAAGAGTTGGAGACACATCTCATCCTGTGCGGAGAGGTTGGGCTGATGGTCGAAGCGAAGGTCGCCAGCTTGCTTGGCCAAACTGACGAAATAGGAAAGATGCTACGTTCGATGATCCGGAGCCTGCAGCAAAAGTCATGAAGTCTTTTTCTCCCTATTCGCTACTCGCTATTCGCTATTCGCTCGATACCGGAGCAAGCTGATATGCTTTTGGGCCGCACCGCAAACGGTCTCTACTGGATGAACCGCTATATCGAGCGGGCCGAAAACATGGCGCGCCTGGTCGATGCCGGCCTACGCATGGCGTTGACGCGCACCCAGAGCGCTTCGGAGGAATGGAACTCGGTCCTGCTCAGCGCCGGCTCGGACATCGCCTTCAGCCAAAAGTACCAGGACTATACCGCCGCCAACGTCTCGGACTTCTTGCTGCGCGACACCTCGAACCCGTCGAGCACGATGTCGTCGATCGAGACGGCGCGCAACAATGCCCGCATGGTGCGCACGGCGCTGACCCGCGAGACCTGGGAAAGCATCAACGAAGCCTGGATGTCGCTGAAACGCATGCTGGCAAGGCCGATCGACGAACGCGACCTGCCGACGGTGCTCGATGCAATCAAGCGCGAGACGGCGCTGATCCGCGGTTCATTCTACGGTACCATGCTACGCAACGAAATTTTCGATTTCTCGCAGCTCGGCACCTATGTCGAACGCGCCGACAACACGGCGCGCATCCTCGACGTGAAATATTATGTGCTGCTGCCGTCGCTGTCCTGGGTCGGCTCGACGCTCGACAACTATCAGTGGGAATCGATCCTGCGCTCGGTGTCGGCGCACCGTTCCTATCGCTGGGTTTATGAAGCCGACTACAAGCCGACGAATATCGCCGACTATCTGATCCTCAACGTGCGCATGCCGCGCTCGCTGACTTTCTGCTACCGCTTCCTCGGCGAGCATTTGAAATTCCTCGCCGACGATTACGGTGAACGCCATGCCTGCCATGGCACGGCCGAGAAGATCCAGGCGCTGCTCAAGAGGGGGTCGATCAAGGACATATTCGATCATGGCCTGCACGAGTTCCTGGCCGAGTTCATTCGCGACAACACCAGGCTGGGCGACGAGATCGCCCAGGACTACCGGTTCTATTGAGCACAGCCGAGGCGAGCGTTATGCGGCTCAAGATCACCCATCGTACCGAGTACCGCTACGATCAGCCGGTGCAGTATCTGCTGCAGCGGCTGCGCCTTTGGCCTTCCAGCGGGCGCACGCAGACCATCGGCTCCTGGGCGATCAAGGTCGAAGGCGCGCGTGAGGAGGTGCGTTTCATCGACCATTTCGGCAACGAGACGCGGCTGGTGAGCGCCGAGAGCGGCCAGAATTCGATCACCGTCGAGGCAGCCGGAGACGTGACCACGCATGATACGGCGGGCGTGACGGGTCCGCATCAAGGCTTTGCTCCGCTCTGGCTATTCGGACAGCAGACGCCACTCACCGCCGCCGGCGAGGGCATACGTGAACTGGCCGGCACGCTGGGCCAGGGCACCGAGATCGAGCGACTGCATCGGCTGATGGGCGCTATCGGCGAACGCGTCGCCTACAGGCCGGGCACGACCAGCGTCGTGACGCCGGCGGAGGAGGCGCTCGCGTTGAAGTCCGGTGTCTGCCAGGACCACAGCCACATCTTCATCGCCGCCGCAGTCGCCCTGGGCTTTCCCGCACGCTATGTCAGCGGCTACCTGATGATGGATGCGGCCGTCGAGCAGGCGGCAAGCCATGCCTGGGCCGAGGCCTATGTCGTGGGGCTCGGATGGGTTGCCTTCGACCCGGCGAACGGTATCTCTCCCGACGAACGTTATGTGCGGGTGGCGACGGGGCGTGACTATCGCGATGCCTCGCCGGTGTCGGGGATACTGCTGGGGCAGGCACAAGAGAAGCTTGCCGTCACCGTTACGGTAGAGCAGTAATCTGCGCCGGAATCGCTAGCAGAAGAGCAATCATGACCTATTGCGTCGGCCTCAAGATCGATAGCGGGCTCGTGTTCATGTCGGACACGCGCACCAATGCCGGCATGGATTCGATCTCGACCTTCAAGAAGATGCATGTGTGGGAACAGCCCGGCGAGCGCGTCATCGTGCTGATGTCGGCGGGCAACCTTGCCACGACGCAGGCCGTTGTCAGCCTGCTCGACGAGCGTAACAAGGCGGTCAGCGACCGTCATCCGAAGCTGCTCGAAACTCCCTCCATGTACCAGACGGTGCGGCTGGTCGGCGATACAGTGAAGGAAGTAATAGAGCATGCCTCGCCGAATGGCGACAAGGCGGATTCCTACTTCAATGCCTCCTTCATCCTCGGTGGCCAGATCAAGGGCAGCCCGCCCAGACTCTTCATGATCTATCCGGAAGGCAATTTCATCGAGTCGACCGACGACACGCCTTTCTTCCAGATCGGCGAGACGAAATACGGCAAGCCGATCATCATCCGTGCCTATGATCGGGCAATGAGCCTGGCCGAAACGGTGAAGCTGCTTCTGGTGTCGTTCGATTCGACGCTGAAATCCAACCTCTCGGTCGGGCTGCCGCTCGATCTGCTGTTCCTGGAACAGGATGCGCTCAGTGTGGGGCTGAACCGACGGATCGGCCATGATGATCCTTACTACCGCACCATATCGGACGGCTGGTCCAACGCGCTGAAAATCGCTTTTTCAAATCTGCCGGACTTTCCGGGATAGGGCTTTGCGAGAGCGGTTCGACCGGCCGGTATCTTCGACGGCCGCTGGGGAGGGAAAATATGGACAGCGACGAATTCCGCGATTGGTCGAGGCGCGCCGCCGACTGGGGCGCCGAATATCGCGCCAACCTGCGCGACCGTCCGGTGCGGCCGGCGATCGCGCCGGGCGAGATTTTCAGAAGCATCGAGGCGTCGCCGCCGGAAATGCCGGAGCCGATGGACAGGATCTTCGCCGACTTCGAAGAAAAGATCGTGCCGGGCATGACGCATTGGCAGCATCCGCGCTTCTTCGCCTATTTTCCCGCCAATGCAGCGCCGGTTTCGGTGGTGGCCGAATATCTGGTCTCGGCGATGGCCGCGCAATGCATGCTGTGGCAGACCTCGCCGGCGGCGACCGAACTCGAAACGCGCATCGTCGACTGGATGCGCCAGGCGCTCGGCCTGCCCGAGGGCTTTTCCGGCGTCATCCAGGATTCGGCTTCCTCGGCGACGCTTGCGGCGGTGCTCACCATGCGCGAGCGGGCGCTTGACTGGCAGGGCAACAAAAAGGGGCTGGCCGGGCAGGCGAAGCTACGCGTCTATTCCTCCGACCAGGTCCATACCTCGATCGACCGAGCCATCTGGGTCTCCGGCATCGGCGAGGACAACCTTGTCCGCATCCCGGTCGCCGGACGTTTTCGCGCCATGGACACGGCCGCGCTCGAGGCCACGATCGTTGCCGATCGCAAGGCCGGCCTGCTGCCAGCCGGCATCATCGCCTGCGTCGGCGGCACCAGCACCGGCGGCACGGATGGCATCGCGGCGGTGGCCGCGGTCGCTCGGCGGCACGGGCTTTACCTCCATGTCGACGCCGCCTGGGCAGGGTCGGCGATGATCTGCCCGGAATACCGGCATTTCTGGGCCGGCGTCGAAGGCGCCGATTCCATTGTCTTCAATCCGCACAAGTGGCTCGGTGCGCAGTTCGATTGCTCGATCCAGTTCGTGCGCCAGCCGGAAGATCTGGTGCGCACGCTGGCCATCAAGCCGGAGTTTCTGAAGACGCTGGGTCATGACGGCATCATCAACTATTCGGAATGGTCGGTGCCACTCGGCCGCCGCTTCCGCGCCCTGAAACTTTGGTTCCTGCTGCGCGCCCATGGCCTCGAGGGCCTGCGCACCATGATCCGCAACCATGTCGCCTGGAGCGCAGGGCTTGCCGCGCGCCTTGCCGGGGAAGAGGATTTCGAGCTCGTCAGCGAGCCAATGCTTTCGCTGTTCTCGTTCCGGCACCGCACGGTGGCAGGCGCCGACCCTGACGAGCACAACCTCCGCCTCGTCGACGCCATCAACACCGACGGCCGCATTTACCTGACTCAAACGCGGGTAGATGGGCGCGTGGCGATCCGCTTTCAGGCGGGGCAGTTCGAGTCGACGGCGGCAGATGTCGATGCGGCGTTCGACGTCATAACCGAGATTGCGCGGCGCGTATCCTGAGGCAGCAGACCTGTTCCACACTGGTTTGCCTTTTTTAATCAGGTGATTTTCGTTAGCCGGCTTATACCTTTTCTTCGCTTTCGTTTTCCGATATAGACGGGAAAAACGAAAATGGAGGACGCGCAATGTTTCTTTCGCCACGCCATGCCGAGATCATCCAGAGGGCGAAAGACCATGGCCGGGTGCTGGTCGATGACCTGGCGACGCATTTCAACGTGACGCCGCAGACCATCCGCAAGGACCTCAACGATCTGTGCGATCAGCGCCTGCTGACCCGTATCCATGGCGGTGCGCTGTTCCCGTCCGGCATCGAGAACATGGAGTACGAGGCACGCCGCAAGATTGCCGCCGACGAGAAGGAGGCGATCGGCAGCGCGGCGGCGCGGCTGATCCCTGACAATGCCTCGCTGTTCATCAATATCGGCACCACCACCGAAGCCGTCAGCAAGGCGCTGCTCGACCATAACGGGCTTATGGTCATCACCAATAATATCAATGTTGCCAATAGGATGCGCATCTATCCCACGATCGAGGTGGTGATCGCCGGCGGCGTTGTGCGCGGTTCCGACGGCGGCATTGTCGGCGAGGCAGCCGTCGATTTCATCCGCCAGTTCAAGGTCGACTACGCCGTCATCGGCGCCTCGGCGATCGATCATGACGGCGCGCTGCTCGACTTCGATTTCCGCGAGGTGAAGGTTGCGCAGGCCATCATCGCAAATGCCCGCCACGTCATCCTGGTTTCCGACCGGACGAAATTCGAACGCACCGCGCCGGTCCGGATTGGCCATCTTTCGCAGGTGAATACCTTCATCACCGATCGTTGCGAGATCCCGTCGATTCGCAAGATTTGCGAGGAAACCGAAGTCCGGCTGATCGAGACAGCGTTCGAATAAGGCACGCCTCGACGGCTTGCTCAGCCGACTGCGATATTTCGTTTGACATTCGCTTTGAGTTCGAAATAATTCCGTCACGGTTTCGTAAAACACAAAAATGGTGCAATGCGAAATCGTTGGAGGAATCTTTGGACGCATATCCGATCCATGACATTTTCGTCATCGGCGGCGGCATCAATGGCTGCGGCATCGCCCGCGACGCTGTTGGCCGCGGATTTTCAGTTTACCTCGCCGAGATGAACGATCTCGCAAGCGGGACCTCCTCCGGTTCGACCAAGCTCATCCATGGCGGCCTGCGTTATCTCGAATTCTATGAATTCCGGCTGGTGCGCGAAGCGCTGATGGAGCGCGAGGTTCTGTGGAAGAACGCGCCGCACATCATCTGGCCGATGCGCTTCGTGCTGCCCTATGCCAAGGGCCTCAGGCCCGCCTGGCTGATCCGGTTGGGATTGTTCCTTTACGATCATATCGGCGGGCGCAAGCTGCTGCCGGCGACGAAGACGCTGGACATGGCCCGCGATCCGGCAGGCAAGCCGCTCAAGCCGTTGTTCCGCAAGGCTTTCGAGTATTCGGACGGTTGGGTCAACGACGCGCGCCTGGTGGCGCTGAACGCGCGTGACGCCGCCGATCGGGGTGCCATTATCCGCACCCGCACAAAAGTCGTCAGCGCGCGGCGCGACGGTGCGCTTTGGGCCGTGAAAGTGCAGAATGTGCTCACCGGTGATACCGAAGAAGTTCGCGCGCGGCTTCTCGTCAACGCTGCCGGCCCCTGGGTCGATCACGTGCTCTCGACCGCCGTCGGCCAGAACGACGTCCACAATGTCCGCCTCGTCCAGGGCAGCCATATCGTAGTCGGAAAGAAGTTCGACGATCCGCGCGCCTATTTCTTCCAGAACAAGGATGGCCGCATCATCTTCGCCATTCCTTACGAGGAAGAATTCACGCTGATCGGCACCACCGATCGCGACTATCCGGGCGATCCGCATGAGGTGAAGATCTCTGACGCCGAGATCGACTATCTGTGCGCGGCGGCAAGCGAATATTTCGCGCAGCCGGTGAAGCGGTCCGATATCGTCTGGACCTATTCGGCGGTGCGCCCGCTCTATGACGACGGCGCTTCGAAGGCGCAGGAAGCAACGCGCGATTATGTGCTGAAGGCCGATGGCGGGGAGGGTTCTGCCCCCTTGCTCAACGCCTTCGGCGGCAAGATCACCACCTTCCGCCGGCTGGCCGAATCGATGTTGGAGAAGATCGAAGGTTTTCTCGGCAAGCGCGGCAGGCCGTGGACGCATGATGCGCCGCTGCCCGGCGGCGATTTCGCGGCGACCGGCTTCGATGCCCAGGTTGCCAGGCTGAAGAGCGCCTATCCGTTCCTCGACCAGCGGCTGGCGCGCCGCTTCACCCGGCTCTACGGCACGCGGGCGGAAAGGCTGCTCGGGCTCGCCAAGTCGAATGCCGATCTCGGCCGCAATTTCGGCGCCGACCTTTTCGAGGCGGAAGTTCGCTATCTGGCCGAAAATGAATGGGCGGTCACCGCCGAGGACGTGTTGTGGCGCCGCACCAAGCGCGGCCTGCATTTCAGCCGCGAGCAGACGGCGGCATTGGAAGAATTCATGCGCGGACTGAGCAGCCGCCATGTCGCGGCGGCGGAATAAGGATCGGCCGCTGATGCGCAAGGCCTGGGAGGAGGCGTGATGCTGGAATTGAGGAACGTGACGAAGACCGTCGGCGCGCAGGAGCACATCCGCGACGTGTCGCTGACGCTTCAGCACGGCTCGCTGAACGTCCTGCTTGGGCCGACGCTCTCCGGCAAGACCAGCCTGATGCGGCTGATGGCGGGCCTCGACGTGCCGACTTCGGGCTCGGTCTGGTTCGACGGCAAGGACGTCACCGGACAGAAGGTGCAGAAGCGCAACGTCGCCATGGTCTACCAGCAGTTCATCAATTACCCGGCGATGACCGTCTACGAGAACATCGCCTCGCCGCTGCGGGTCGCCGGCGTCGAGCAGGCCATGATCGACAAGGAGGTGCGCAACGCCGCGGCGCTCTTGAAGCTGACGCCCTATCTCGAGCGCACGCCGCTCAGCCTGTCCGGCGGACAGCAGCAACGCACTGCGCTTGCCCGCGCCATCGTCAAGAATGCCAGTCTGGTGTTGCTCGACGAGCCTTTGGCCAATCTCGACTACAAGCTGCGCGAGGAATTGCGGGCCGAATTGCCGAAGATCTTCGCCGCGGCCGGCACGATCTTCGTTTATGCCACGACCGAGCCGCACGAGGCGCTTTTGCTCGGCGGCAACACGGCAACGCTTTCGGAAGGCCGCGTCACGCAATTTGGCCCGACGGTCGAAGTGTTCCGCAAGCCCATCGACCTGGTGACGGCGCGGACCTTCGCCGATCCGCCGCTCAACACCATCGTGCTCTCCAAGAAGGGGCCGGATTTCCTGCTCGAAGGCGGCGTAAAGCTGCCGGTGCCGACGGAACTCGCCGGCATTGCGGACGCCAGCTACACGATCGGCTTCCAGCCGCATCATTTGTCGCTGGAGCGGCCGAACGCCGGCGCCGTGCCGGTGCGGGCCAAGGTCACCATCACGGAGATCACCGGCTCGGAAAGCTTCGTCCATCTCGATTTCGCCGATGCGCGCTGGGTGATGCTTGCGCATGGTATTCTCGATTTCGAGACGGACGACGAGGTCGAGGTGTTCATCGATCCGCGCCACATCATGGTATTCGACCATAACGGCCGCGCCGTGACGGCGTCGAAGCTGGCGGCCTGAGGAGAAAACGATGGCGCGCATCGAGGTCAACCACATCCGCCACTCCTACCTGCCCAACCCACAGAACGATTCCGACTTCGCTCTGAAGGAAGTGCACCACACTTTCGAGGATGGCGGCGCCTACGCGCTGCTCGGGCCTTCGGGCTGCGGTAAAACTACCTTGCTCAACATCATTTCGGGACTGCTGCACCCCTCGCACGGGAAGTTGCTGTTCAATGGCCGGGACGTGACCAGGCTGTCGACGCAGGAGCGCAATATCGCGCAGGTGTTCCAGTTCCCGGTCATTTACGACACCATGACCGTCTACGACAATCTGGCCTTCCCGCTGCGCAACCGGCGCGTGCCGGAAGCCGATGTCGACCGCAAGGTGCGCGAGACGCTCGACATGATCGATCTCGCATCGATGGCGAACAGGAAGGCGCGCCGGCTCACCGCAGACCAGAAGCAGAAGATCTCGCTTGGACGGGGCCTGGTGCGTTCCGACGTCAACGCCATTCTGTTCGACGAACCGCTGACGGTGATCGACCCGCATATGAAGTGGGTGCTGCGCTCGCAGTTGAAGCAACTGCACCGCCGCTTCGGCTACACCATGGTTTATGTCACACATGACCAGACCGAAGCGCTGACTTTCGCCGACCGCGTCGTGGTCATGTATGACGGCGAGATCGTGCAGATCGGCACGCCTGCCGAACTTTTCGAGCGTCCGCGCCACACCTTCGTCGGTTATTTCATCGGCTCGCCGGGCATGAACGTGCTGCCGGTTGCGCTGGAAGGCAGGACGGCGAAGCTCGGTGCCCAGCGCATCGAATTGCCGGGCGTGCCCAAGGCCGAAGCCGGGGCCGTCGAACTCGGCATTCGTCCCGAATATGTGCGGCTCGGCCGCGAGGGCATGGCGGTGCAGGTCAGCAAGATCGAGGACGTCGGTCGCCACAAGGTCGTGCGCGCCAATCTCGAGGGCAGGGAGATCGCCGCGGTGATCGGCGAGGACGACGAGGTGCCGGCCGAACCGAAAGTCCGCTTCGATCCGGCCGGCATCAACATCTATGCCGATTCCTGGCGCGTCGAAATGGGGGCATAGATGGATAAGACCTGGAACAACAAGGCCTGGTTCCTTGTCCTGCCGGTGCTGGTGCTGGTGGCGTTCTCGGCCGTCATCCCGCTGATGACGGTCGTCAACTATTCGGTGCAGGACACGTTCGGCAACAACGTCTTCTTCTGGGCCGGCACGGAATGGTTCGAGGACCTGCTGCACTCCGACCGCTTCTGGGAAGCGATGGTGCGCAACCTGATCTTCTCCTTCATCATCCTGGCGATCGAGGTGCCGCTCGGCATCTTCATCGCGCTCAACATGCCGAAGAAGGGCTGGGGCGTGCCGGTCTGTCTGGTGCTGATGGCGCTGCCGCTGCTCATTCCGTGGAACGTTGTCGGCACGATCTGGCAGGTGTTCGGCCGCAACGACATCGGCCTGCTCGGCTATTACATCAATGCGCTCGGTATCGACTACAACTACGTCCAGGATCCGATCGATGCCTGGGTAACCGTCATCATTATGGATGTCTGGCACTGGACCAGCCTGGTCGTGCTGCTTTGCTATGCCGGCCTGGTCTCGATTCCCGACGCCTTCTACCAGGCGGCCAAGATCGACGGCGCGTCGCGCTGGGCGGTGTTCCGCTACATCCAGCTGCCCAAGATGCAGCGCGTGTTGCTGATCGCCGTGCTGTTGCGTTTCATGGACAGTTTCATGATCTATACCGAGCCCTTCGTCGTCACCGGCGGCGGTCCCGGCAATTCGACCACCTTCCTGTCGATTGACTTGGTCAAGACGGCGCTCGGCCAGTTCGACCTCGGCCCGGCGGCGGCGATGTCGCTGGTCTACTTCCTGATCATCCTGTTGTTATCGTGGGTGTTCTACACCGTGATGACCAACTACGACGCGGAGCGCTGAGATGGCGGGTGCCAACGAAACGACGCGCGTGAGCGAGACGGCGGTCACCGAAGTGGGCAGCACGCTGTCGCAGGACGAGGTGGCGAAGCTGATGCGCCGCCGCGGCGAGGAATCGCGCTGGTGGTGGATCGTGCCGACGGTCTACATCGTCGTTATCCTGCTGCCGATCTACTGGCTGATCAACATGAGCTTCAAGACCAATGCGGAGATCGTGTCGTCGCTGACGCTGTTCCCGCATAATCCGACATTGGCGAACTATCGCACCATCTTCACCGACCCTTCGTGGTATTCGGGCTATATCAATTCGATCACCTATGTGGTGATGAACATGGTGATATCGGTGGCGGTGGCGCTGCCGGCGGCCTATGCCTTCTCGCGTTACCGCTTCCTCGGCGACAAGCATTTGTTCTTCTGGCTTTTGACCAACCGCATGGCGCCGCCCGCGGTGTTCGCGCTGCCGTTCTTCCAGCTCTATTCAGCGTTCGGCCTGATCGACACTCATATTGCCGTGGCGCTGGCGCACTGCCTGTTCAACGTGCCGCTCGCGGTGTGGATTCTCGAAGGCTTCATGTCCGGCGTGCCAAAGGAGATCGACGAGACCGCCTATATCGACGGCTATTCCTTCCCGCGCTTCTTTCTGAAGATTTTCATGCCGCTGATCGCGAGCGGCATCGGCGTCGCCTGCTTCTTCTGCTTCATGTTCTCGTGGGTGGAGCTCTTGATCGCGCGCACGCTGACCACGACGGACGCCAAGCCGATCGCCGCCACCATGACCCGCACGGTCTCTGCCGCCGGCATGGATTGGGGTCTGCTCGCCGCCGCCGGCGTGCTGACGCTGATCCCCGGCGCCTTGGTTATCTGGTTCGTGCGAAATTATATCGCCAAGGGCTTTGCCCTGGGGAGGGTCTAAAGCCATGAATCTCGACTTCTCCTGGATGGCGTGGACGTGGCCGACGGCCGCCTTCTTCATCGTCATTGTGCTGATGCTCTTTGGCATGGGCGTCTGGGAATATGCCTCGCCCGGCGGTCATCCGCGCATCGGGGTGCTGCGCTTCGAGACGACGCGCGGCGATCGTTTGTTCCTGTCGCTGCTTGGCAGCGCATTTATCCATCTCGCTTGGCTGGGTCTGGTTGGACCCAACCTGTGGTGGGCTCTCGCTCTCTCCGTGGTCTACGCCGTTGGCGTGTTCCGATACGTATAGAGGGGGAATAGCCGGATCGGCCGCGTGCTGGCGGCCGCCCCGGATCGCACTTGCAACTTAAGACTGGAGGAGACACATGCGACGGCAATTTCTAACATCGACGACAGCCCTTGTCCTTTTGCTGGGAGCGGGCCATGCCTATGCCGGTATGGACGAGGCAAAAGCCTTTCTCGACAAGGAGATAGGCGACCTGTCGACGCTTTCACGCGCCGACCAGGAAAAGGAAATGCAGTGGTTCATCGACGCAGCCAAGCCGTTCGCCGGCATGGACATCAAGGTCGTTTCGGAAACCATCGCCACGCACCAATACGAGTCACAGGTGCTGGCACCGGCCTTCTCCGCCATCACCGGCATCAAGGTCACACATGACGTCATCCAGGAAGGCGACGTCGTCGAGAAGATCCAGACCCAGATGCAGACCGGCCAGAACCTCTATGACGGCTGGGTCAACGACTCCGACCTGATCGGCACGCATTGGCGCTACCAGCAGGTGCGCAACCTGACCGACTGGATGGCGAACGAGGGCAAGGACGTCACCAATCCGAACCTCGACCTGAAGGACTTCATCGGCACCTCGTTCACGACGGCGCCCGACAAGAAGCTCTATCAGCTCCCCGACCAGCAGTTCGCGAACCTCTACTGGTTCCGCTACGACTGGTTCAACGACGAGAAGAACAAAGCCGACTTCAAGGCCAAATACGGCTACGACCTAGGCGTTCCCGTCAACTGGTCGGCTTATGAGGACATCGCCCAGTTCTTCACCGGCCGCGAGATCGACGGCAAGAAGGTCTACGGCCATATGGACTACGGCAAGAAGGACCCGTCGCTCGGCTGGCGGTTCACGGACGCCTGGCTGTCCATGGCCGGCAATGGCGACAAGGGCATTCCGAACGGCCTGCCCGTCGACGAATGGGGCATCAAGGTCGACGAGAAATCGCGTCCTGTCGGCTCCTGCACGGCGCGTGGCGGCGATACCAACGGCCCGGCCGCGGTCTACTCGATCCAGAAATATCTCGACTGGCTGAAGGCCTACGCTCCGGCGGAAGCCCAGGGCATGACCTTCTCCGAATCCGGCCCGGTGCCGGCGCAGGGCGGGGTCGCGCAGCAGATCTTCTGGTACACCGCCTTCACCGCTTCGATGGTCGACGCCGGCGCCAAGGCGGTGCTGAACGACGACGGCACGCCGAAGTGGCGCATGGCGCCGTCGCCGCACGGCGTCTACTGGAAGGACGGCATGAAGCTCGGTTACCAGGACGTGGGTTCCTGGACACTGATGAAGTCGACGCCTGACGATCGCGCCAAGGCCGCCTGGCTCTACGCGCAGTTCGTCACCTCGAAGACGGTCGACGTGAAGAAGAGCCATGTCGGCTTGACCTTCATCCGCGAGAGCACGATCCACGACAAGAGCTTCACCGAGCGCGCTCCGAAGCTCGGCGGCCTGATCGAGTTCTATCGCTCGCCGGCCCGCGTCCAGTGGTCGCCGACCGGCACCAACGTGCCTGATTATCCGAAGCTGGCGCAGCTCTGGTGGCAAGCGATCGGCGATGCCTCTTCCGGCGCGAAGTCGGCCCAGGAAGCGATGGACTCGCTCTGCGCCGAGCAGGAAAAAGTCATGAGCCGCATCGAGAAGTCGGGCGTCCAGGGCGACATCGGCCCGAAGATGGCCGAAGAGCACGATCTTGCCTACTGGAACGCCGACGCGGTCAAGAAAGGCAATCTCGCTCCTCAGTTGAAGATCGAGAACGAAAAGGAAAAGCCGGTCACCATCAACTACGACGAACTGGTGAAGAGCTGGCAGCAGCAGTAACTGCATGACGCGGGCGTGCTTGCCCATGTCGGAAGTGCAGGGGAGGCGGCTTTGCCGTCTCCCCTGTTGCATGAAAAGCGGAGGGATGCGGAATGAGCGGTTTTGTGCTGGCCATCGATCAGGGAACGACCTCGACCAGGGCGATACTGTTCGACGACAAGATGAAAGTCGCCGGCACCGGCCAGCAGGAATTCGCGCAGCATTATCCGGCTTCCGGCTGGGTCGAACATGACCCGGAAGACATCTGGGCAAGCGTTCTCGCCACGGTGAAAGCGGCCTTGAAGGCCGCCGCCCGCACGGCTTCGGATATAGCCGCGATCGGCATCACCAACCAGCGCGAGACCGTCGTCATCTGGGACAGGGCGACCGGCAAGCCGATCCATAACGCGATCGTCTGGCAGGACAGGCGCACCGCGCCGCTCTGCCAGAAGCTGAAGAAGCAGGGACTGGAGAAGACATTCACGAAGAAGACCGGCCTGCTGCTCGATCCGTATTTCTCCGGCACCAAGATCTCCTGGATGCTCGACAAGGTGAAGGGTGCCAGAAAGCGCGCCGAGAAGAGCGAGTTGCTCGCCGGCACCATCGACAGCTTTCTCATCTGGCGGCTGACCGGCGGCCAAATGCACGCAACCGACGCGACAAATGCCTCGCGCACGCTGGTCTACAACATCGAGAAGAATGTCTGGGACGACGAGCTGCTCTCGATCCTGAAGATCCCGGCCGCGATCCTGCCTGAGGTGAAGGACTGCGCCGACGATTTCGGTGTCACCGAGAAGAGCCTTTTCGGGGCCGAGATGCGGATCCTCGGGGTGGCCGGCGACCAGCATGCGGCGACCATCGGCCAGGCCTGTTTCGAGCCCGGCATGATGAAATCGACCTATGGCACCGGCTGCTTCGCGCTGCTCAACACCGGCGCCGATCTGGTGCGTTCGAAGAACCGGCTTTTGACCACCATCGCCTATCGGCTCAACGGCAAGACAACCTACGCGCTGGAAGGCTCGATCTTCATCGCGGGCGCAGCCGTGCAGTGGTTGCGCGACGGCATCAAGGTGATCGGCAAGGCCGAGCAGAGCGGAGTATTGGCTGCGGCCGCTGACCCTGCGCAACAGGTCTATCTGGTGCCGGCCTTCGTCGGCCTCGGCGCGCCGCATTGGGACGCGGATGCGCGCGGCGCGATCTTCGGGTTGACGCGCAATTCGGGCCCGGCCGAGTTCGCCCGCGCGGCACTCGAATCGGTCGCCTTCCAGACGCGCGACCTGCTCGACGCCATGCGCAAGGACTGGAAAGGCGCCTCGGCCAAGACGGTGCTTCGGGTCGACGGCGGCATGGTGGCATCCGACTGGACCATGCAGCGGCTCGCCGACATTCTCGACGCACCGGTCGACCGTCCAACGATACTGGAGACGACGGCGCTGGGCGCGGCCTGGCTTGCCGGGTCGAAGGCCGGTGTCTGGCCGAAAGCGAAAGAATTCGCCAAGAGCTGGGCGCTGGAGCGGTGCTTCGAGCCGCAGATGGACGCCGCAACGCGCGGTGCGAAACTGGCCGGATGGCGCGATGCGGTGCGCAGGACGCTGAGCTCTCGCTAACATCGGAACGAGAGAGCCCGTGCCTCTCGAGGCACGGGCTCAGTCAACGGCCCTGGGTACTGACTGGAGGCCGTCAGTAGGGCGAAACGCACTGCTGACGCGGGCCGTTGTTAGGCTGGAAGGTGTTGTCCGAGGCGCGATAGGAGCGGTAGCGGTCGTAGCACCACTGCACGTGCGCGTTGCCGCGATAGACGCGGTTGTTCTCGCTGTTGACGATGGCGCCGGTGATCAGCGCGCCGGTGGCGAAAGCTGCCAGCGGAAACCAATAGTCGCCATGCCGGCGATAGCCGCGGCGATACTCGCGATAGCCGCGATGGCCGTTCCAGTAGACGGCGTCACCACGACGCGAGAAATCGCGGTTGAAGCTGCGGTGCCTTCTCCAGTCCCGATACTGCACGGTCTGAAGATCTGACGACAGGCCCTGGGGTTGCGGTACATAAGCTGGCTGAGCGTTGACCGGCACCATCTCCGCCGCGAGGAACGACGCCGAGAGAGCGGTTGCCAACAGGCCGGATGCGATCTTGTTCATTGATCTTCTCCTCGATGGTTGATGGGGACGTCCTGTTTTGCGAAACGGGCCCGAATTGCAATGGTTCCCGTTCCAGCATCAGCCCATTGTGTCAGCCCATTGTTATTGTAGGGCTTTCTGAAGCAGCCCCAGGCCGGGCCATTGGCGCAGGCATCGAAAGCCGTTCACCGCGGCGTCCCTTCGAATCCGTTCAAGAAATCCGCCTTGGAAGCCCGTCTTTTTCCGGTTGACCGGCCGCGGCACTCTCCCTATGTTCCGCGCAATTTCGAGGGCGGCGTTCCGAGCCCACGGGAGCGCGTAGCTCAGCCGGTAGAGCAACTGACTTTTAATCAGTAGGTCATGGGTTCGAATCCCATCGCGCTCACCAAATTATACCATATATTTCATGAGGTTAGCTGGTCAAGTGCCAGGGTATCGAGATGAGTTGGTGCGCGGGCTATCCATTGGCTAACAGGTTCGGCGGCGCGCGGGGCAGGGGAGATTGTCTAAACGGTGGCATATTCAACGGCCGCGCACGCGTCCAGCGGCGGATTGATTCCAAATGAAAAATTGCAGGACCTAAGTCGCTGCCCGCACTGCGCTGTTGCGAAGCCGAATGTAAATCGCGTGTGGTCGGACAAATGGCGAAACGCGGGTGAAGAGCACTGGGCATCGTTCCGTTGCAATTCCTGCTCTGGCGTCATTACGTTGCAAATGAGGTTGGACAACACCGGCAGAATGGAAGCGATCGCCATCTTTCCCGCTGCGAAGGCCGCACACGAAGACATCCCAGCACCGGCGAGGACCTTCCTTCAACAAGGCTTCGAGACCCTTCATGCGCCGGATGCGGCGGCAGTAATGGCAGGCAGCGCTGTCGACGCGATGCTTAAGGCACATGGCCTGAATGACGGCGGCCTCTATGCGCGCATCGACGAGGCGCTGAATCAGAACCTGCTGACCGACGGGATGGCGAAGTGGGCGCATTCAGTCAGGCTTGGCTCCAACCGCCCAAGGCATGCCGACGAGAAGAAACCGCACGTTTCGGCTGACGAAGCAAGGCAGTCTGTTGAGTTTGCTGAGGCGCTCGGGAACTTCATGTTTGTTCTTACAGCTAGAATCGATCGCGGTATCAAAGCTGCCAAGCACGCAGAGAAAAGCCCGGCCACCTAAGCAGCCGGCAACGTTTCGGCAATTGGCGAATGCCATCTGCAGCAACAGCGACGATCATGGAGAAGGCTCATGTCGCCAGAATGGTTTTTTGCTGCTTCTAAGGCAGATCCATCAGGGAAGCTCGACCATGGAATCGAGCTGATCGAGAAATACCGAGAGGCGCTTTCTCGGCAGCATGACCTCATCTTCGCCGCCTGGCGGGCGAAGGACTTTCCCCAAGCCCTTGCTCAACTGCACTTCTTTTTCATCTCGCTTGACCGAATGAACGATGGCCTAGCGATCGTCGCGGAGATGCTAGGCGGCGACGTCGCTGCGTTTGCCGCTACCAGAAATTTCGAAGATTACAAGGACGCTCGCAACCATTTCGAGCATCTGGATGACCGTCTCTTTGGCGCCGGGAGGTATGCGCCCGAACCAGTCACGGAGGGCAGCTCTACAAGGCTGGTGCACTATGGCCTGTCGGGGAAGGATAAGCAGTTTGCTTGGGGCAAAAAGCGCGTGGACATCTCGGATGAGTTTTTGGCCGAGTATCTCGCTTATGTCGCCCAGTCCATTGAACTGACCAAGGCCGCTCTCAAACTGTAAGTCCGCCACGTCTCGGCAGCGGGCTATCGTTTCGCATGCGGAATGATCAATGCTTGGTGGCTGACATAGCCTCCAGCATGTCCCAGGCGCGGCGGCGCTGGCGTGACGCTGCGGAAGACGGCTAGGATGGGGCGGCTAATTAAGTGCTTCCATTCTACCTGTAGCTGATCAAATCCGGAGCGAGGTCCTGCTATAATCTTTTATGGCAGTCCGAATAGCGGTTGTCTTGGCGCTTCTCTTCGCCTTCGCCTACGGATTCGCAAAACTCGTGGAGCGTTATGGCGGCGTGGGCGATAGGCTTCCTCGGTGCGAATCGTCAAACCCTGCTTGTTCAGACGCGAACGCGCCGCCTGCAAATGGGATTGGTGGCAAGGTGCCGATCGAGGAGATCACGCCGAAGCCGAAGAAGCGCTGAGGCAAAAGGGCGATCAGCGGCGCCCCTTCAATTAAAAAGTGACATACCGCAAACCCGGTAAGCGGGATGTGATCAAACTTCCAAGCACACAGTCCAGCCAGCGCGCATTCTTGCTGGCCGCTGTCGTACAGCGCCGACGCGCTTGCCGCGTGCCGGCGGTTGTGGTTTCTCGGCAGGCTGGTGCTATGCTTGGTCGCAAGCATGGGAGCAACAATGGCCTACACTGTCATCTGGTATGATAGACAAGGCGTCATCGACAAGGTGACCTTTGACGCTGAGAAGATGGCGAAGGACCACGCAATCTCAATGTTCCCGGCCCGCAAGGGTGACGATGGAGTATTGTCGGTCGAAGTTCGCAGGGACAACGGCGCTGTCGTCTTCAGCCACGCGGAGAATTAGTAACGACCCGCAGGGCCCAAGGTTGCGCCCAATGCCGCATGCCTGTGCTCCTGATAGGTCCGCGCAAGCGCCATGCATTGCAGCGACATCGACCGGGATAGCCCGGCTGCTTCTCGACCCACGGCCGAAATGCCCATGCGGCGGCGTCGCCTTCATGTGCATCTGCCAGCACCCAACCTTGATCTTGAGATCGGTCGACCAGCGGCCGCGGGGAAGCGCCATAGCGTCGTTGTCGGCCGGCTCTGGCTCCGGTTGCGACATCAGGGTCAGATAGGCCCTATGGACCGCCTGCTGCCTGTCTGGTGGCAGCTTGGCGAACTGGCGCACCGTCATGCGGCAGCCCAAAGCCAACCGCAGTATGCCGTTTCTCGCCCCGTAGACGGCCAAGGCGCGTATTGCCATTCGTTGGCAGACGATAGGTGCCGATGCCATCGACCTCGATCTCGGTCATGCCGCGGCCTTCCGGGACGAAGCTTGCGTTTCGCCGCCGTCAAGATGATCTTCATCGTTGGGAAATTTGGCGGAGTGAGGGGAGATGATTGCCGAGGGGAAGGATTCATCGATCGAACTATTGGACGATCGTGTGCTTGTCTGCAAAGCCGGGAAGGTGACGGTCAATATTCCTATCACGGATGTACTGGAAACTCTGCATCAGCAAGCCGGCCCGTTGAGTGAAGGGCACCTGCAGATCAAGGCGCGCCAGACGCCCATCTCGGGCAAGGACGGGGTTGTGTTCTATGGCAACAGCGCCGAACCCGCATTCTCGAAGATGAACCGCGAAATCAATAGGCGAATCCAGTTGTCCCTGACGAGGCTTCGCGAGAATGCCCCGAAGCTCCACACGATGAGCATCACTCTTGGGTCGGGGAAGTTAATACGTGCCACTGGCGTCAAACTCTATCCTGAGGCCAAGGTCACGGAAATCCAAACCTTGCGGGCGCAGGCACGCAACGCGTTAGGACCGAGATCCAGCACATCTTTGGGTGTACTCGGTGCACCGGGCCCAGCCTTCGTGACGGAAGCGGCAGCGCTGTCCTTCATATCCGGACTTATGGCGAATGCCGCCGCGAAAGCAGCAGCAAAGCAGGCCCTCGAGGCAATCCACAAGGCCCAGAGGCTTTATGAAGTTATGATGGCGGACTTCGGCGCCGTTGTCGGCGTTGGCCACATATCCCAAATTGAAATACCGCAGCCGAGCCTTTGGCGAACATGGAGTCCCGGCGGAGACGTTTACCTTCACAACGGCGACGATTTTGTAAGCGTTGACTCGCCCGAAGGAGAGTTTTTGATCAATTGGCGGGACGTGTCCGCAATCCAATTGCTGAGGGGTGACTAGTGACAAGTTGGCGGCATATGACAAGACGCTGCCGTTGCCTACAAGGCCAGGAAACGTATTCGCCCTTTCCGCTGTCCTACGCCGGCTGATCGCTCCGCGCGTCCTGGCGCCTCTCTGTGGCCTCCTGCACGAGCCTCCTGCTGCTCGCGCTTCGCGGTCAGCCGATAGACTTCAGGCACGGCTGCAGTCGGACGGCTTGTTCTTCATCGTCCACTTGTCGCCGCGGCGTCCCCAATGCTCGATCCCGACAAGCTCGGAGCTATCAAACCAGCACGACACATTAAGCTTGGGGAAATGCAGGCACCTGGCAGCGCACCAGACCTTGTCGACATCGGCCTCGCCGGTGCCTTTTTTCCAAGGCGTGAACCCCTTGCCGGGCCGCTCGGTCAGATCACAGTTGCGCATGCCGCCGATGTTGCATAAGTCGCGGCTAAGGGTCATGGGCTCGGCGTCCAGCCCTTCCACTGCTCCCGCGTCATCGCATGATTCGTGAACTGCCCTCCCAAGCTTCCGCGATCACACCATGTCGATCGCAGATGTTTTAGCTATATTGCATATTGCGGCGGACCACGGTTTGCCAGGCCGGCGCCCGCTTAGGCAATCTCCAAAAAAGAGAGGCGCCGGCCATCCTTAGCCCGTCGCTAGGTGTGGGGGCACACCAGCGGCGGGCTATCGAACATTAGCAATCTCTTGACGAAGGCCTTGGCCGCGCCAGACTCATCGTGGCATGGCAAAGGGCAGCTTCAACATCGGCGATGAGGTCGCCATCGGCGCGACCGTGCGCAAGCGAGTTCACTGAAGGTCGGGTGAGCGTGTCTATCCCATCTTACGGCCAGCCGCATTCCATCGTAGACCGGATATCGAAGGTGAAGCACGGCCAGCCGATCGAGCTGATAGGCGATGTCACCCGCGTCGATGAGGGCAAGGTGACGGTCAATCTCGGCCTGCCGGTGAGTGATTTTTCCCTGACTTTTAATCAGTAGGTCATGGGTTCGAAGCCCATCGCGCTCACCAAATTTTCCACACCAAATAGATGCCAGAGCAAGCCTACCGAGCTTCCATATCCGGGCGATCGAAGCGGGACATGTCGTCTGCGTCTCCGGCAATCGGAACAAAAGCTTGCGCGCGGCTGTTTCCCTGTTGAAGGGACCGCAATCTGGGATGCGGATACAGTGGACGTACTGAACTTGGAGCTGGCCAGGGCCAGGCTGCGCGTCAAGCGCGCAGAAACTTCGCTCAATCATGCAAAAGAAATGCTGGATGAAGAATGTGGCGTCGGGATCAATCTCGCGCTGTGCGACCGCATAAGGTCGGAGAAGAAGCGAGTGGCGGAGGCCAGAAAGCGGCTGATGAACTTCGCTTCGACCGCCTCAGCGTAATGGGGTGACTTGCCCGAAGGCAAGAGAGATCCTGCCGCGTTGCCTTGTCCCTGGATGGGGCCGTGGTTAAACTCGGCGCCTCCGAGGGAGGCTCCAGGATGGCACTTGACCTTTCGGTAGATGCACAGGCGCCCAAGGCGGCGACGCCGCCGGGCAGATATCTTTTCGGCCCGGTCGCCGATTTCCTCATGCTCGGCGGCAGCGCGTTTCTGATCCTGCCACTGCTGTTCCTGGTGCCGCGCGAGTATGAAGGCTCATTGGCCGCGACGATGGTCGTCGTGGCCTATCTGGTGAACTATCCGCATTTCGCCCACTCCTACCAGATTTTCTACCGCAATTTCGGCCGCAAGGCGCGTGGCGAGGGCTACGACAGAAGCCTGCAGCTCCGCTACATTTTCGCCGGCGTCATCGTGCCAGTGGTCATGACCCTGTTCTTTGCCTATGGCGCGGCGACGTCGAACACGCGGCTGCTCGGCTTTGCGGCCAACGCGATGTTCTTCTTCGTCGGCTGGCACTACGTCAAGCAAGGCTACGGCATGCTGATGGTCGACGCCGTCCTGAAGCGCAAATTCTTCGACGACCGGGACAAGAAGGTGCTGCTCGTCAACAGCTATGCGGTTTGGATCCTGGCCTGGCTGCAGACGAATACGGCCGTGACGCAGGGGCAGTATTACGGCCTTCAATATTACACCTTCGCGGCGCCGTCCTGGATCACCGACATTGCCGTGCTGGCGGCCGTCGGATCGACGGCGGCCACGCTTTTCATGCTGGTCAACCGCTGGCGAAGGAATGGCCGCGGACTGCCTTACAACGGCATCGTGGCCTATGTCGCCTCGCTCTATCTCTGGATCCTGATCGCCAGGATTAACCCGCTCTGGCTGCTCGTGGTGCCGGCGCTGCACTCGCTGCAATATCTGGCCGTGGTGTGGCGCTATCAGACCAATGTCGAGCGTGACGTCTTGGATGCCGCGCGGGATCCGGAGCCGAAGATACTATCCGTGCTCGGGCCCCGCTATCGGTTGCGTGTGCTGGGATTCATCATCGGTGGCGGCGCGCTTGGCTATCTCGGCTTCTGGCTGATCCCGTTCTTGCTGACCGCCCTGGTTCCCTACGACAAACAGGTGCTCGGTTCGTCGCTGTTCTTCTTCATCGTGCTGATCTTCATCAATGTGCACCACTATTTCCTCGACAATGTGATGTGGCGCCGCGGTAATCCGGAAGTGTCGAAATATCTGTTCCGGTAAGGAAATCAGCGTTGCGGGCAAACGCGCCCGGTCACGCGATCAGCGACACGTTTCCGCCGGCGTGGCGCTCGAGCCGTCCGGCAAGGTCGAGCTCCAGGAGCACCATGGCAATCTGCGCGGCGCTCAGTCCCGTGTGGCGGATGATCTCGTCTATGCCTGTCGGCGTAGGCCCGAGCGCTTCCAACACATCGGCGCGGTCGTTTTCGCCTGGCGGCGGCATGGCTGATATGTCGGGCGCCTCGGCAAGTGGGGCGGTTCTTGGAAGCCGGATGCCGGCAAGCGGCGCCAGCGCGCTAAGGATATCGGCGGCTTCAGTGACCAGCGTGACGCCGTCCTTGAGCAGCGCGTTGCAGCCGGCAGCGCGCGGATCGAGCGGCGAGCCCGGCACGGCGAAGACCAGCCGGCCCATTTCATTGGCCAGGCGCGCGCTGATCAGCGAGCCGGAGCGCTGCGCCGCCTCAACCACCACCAGTCCGAGCGCCATCCCTGCGACCAGGCGGTTGCGGCGTGGGAAATCCTGCGCGCGCGGCTGCCACCCGAAGGGCATCTCGGAAACGATGGCGCCGCCGCGATCGGCGATCTCATCGCAAAGGCCGGCATTTTCAAGCGGGTAGGGGACATCGAGCCCGCCGGCCAGCACGCCGACTGTGCCGGTCGAAACGCTGCCTTTGTGGGCGGCCGTGTCGATGCCGCGCGCCAGGCCGGAAACGATGGCGTAGCCGTCGCGGCCGAGATCGGCCGCCAGCATGCGCGCCATCTTGATGCCGGCCAGCGAGGCATTGCGAGCGCCGACAACCGCCACCGCCGGCAAGCGGAAGACCGCGCCTTCGCCTTTTACCGCCAGCAACGGCGGCGGGTTGTCGAGAGTCTTCAATAGGGGCGGATAATCGGCCTCGCCGATGCCGACGAAGCGGGCGCCGGCGCGCCGCGCGGCCTCCAGCTCGGCTTCGGCTTCGGCGATGGAGGGGATGCGGACGATGCGATTGGCGCCGCCGGAGATCATCAGCTCCGGCAGCATTTCAAGTGCGGCTTCGGCCGAGCCGAAGCGGTTGATCAGCTCGCGAAACGAGGCCGGGCCGACATTGGGCGTGCGGATCAGGCGAAGCCAGGCAAGCCGCTGCCGATCGCTGAGACGCGGGGCGGCAGCCAGGGCGCTCATCCCTTCGCCCCGATCTTGCCCTCGGTGCCGGCGAGCAGCCGCGAGATGTTTGCTCGATGCTTGACGATGACGATCAGGCTCATCAGCGCGAACAGGCCCGCGATCTGCGGCGTGCTTGTGACATAGAGCGCGATCGGCACGACCACCGCGGCCGCCAATGCCGCCAAAGAGGAATAGCGGAACAGGAAGGCCATTGCGAGCCAGACGACGGCGAAGACAAGCATGCCTTGCCAGGCAAGGCCAAGCAGCACGCCGAGATAGGTGGCGACACCCTTGCCGCCCTTGAAGCCGAGCCAGACCGGGAAGAGGTGGCCGAGAAAGGCACCGAAACCGGCCAACAGTCCGTAGTCCGGCGAAAAATGCCTGGCGATCAGCACCGCGGCAGTGCCTTTCAGTGCATCGAGCAGCAGAGTGGCGGCAGCAAGGCCCTTGTTACCCGTCCTCAGCACATTGGTCGCGCCGATGTTGCCGGAGCCGATCTGGCGGACATCGCCGAGCCCGGCCGCACGGGTGATCAGAAGCCCGAACGGGATCGAGCCGAGCAGATAGCCGAAGACGAGCGCGATCACGTAACCCATTGTTTCCCCCATATTTCCTGCTGCCCGGTTGCTCGCCCAATGATTGATACACTGTGCGCTATGCAACCATAGTTTGCAAGTGCTGGCCCTGCTTGGGCGTGAATTTATCATAATGGTAGAGTCGGGAGGGTTCGCCAAGCAAGTCTATGCCGGGCAGGCTGAGCAGGGCTCAAGCGATGCGGTGGCTTATGCGGAAAACACCGTGCGGCCCGCCACCACCGTTTGCAGGACCGTGCCCTGCAGACGCGCGCCCTCGAAACAGGTGTTCTTGGAGCGTGAGCGCAGACCGCTCTCGCTGACGATCCACGGCGCGTCCAGATCGACGACCGCGAGATCGGCCGGCGCCCCCGGCTTCAGCGTGCCGCCCGGCAGGCCGAACAGTCTGGCCGGCGCCGTGGACAGCGTCTCGATCAGCCTCAACAGCGGCACGTCGCCATTGTGGTAAAGCCGAAGCGCCGCGCCCAGCAACGTCTCCAGCCCGATGGCGCCGGCAGCGGCGTCGGCGAAGGGCAGGCGCTTGGTGTCGACGTCCTGCGGATCGTGCGAGGAGACGATGATGTCGATCGTGCCGTCCTTGATCGCCTCGATCATCGCCAGCCGGTCGTCCTCGGCGCGCAAGGGCGGGGTCAGCCGGAAGAAGGTGCGGTATTCGCCGACATCGTTCTCGTTGAGCGACAGATTATGGATGGCGACGCCGGCTGTGACATTGGCGCCCTCGGTCTTGGCACGGTTTACCGCGCCGGCCGCCATCGCCGACGAGATTTTTGCCGCGTGATAGGCGCCGCCGGTCAGCCGGGCCAGCGCCAGGTCGCGTTCAAGCGGGATCAGCTCCGCTTCGCGCGGAATGCCCGACAGGCCGAGCCAGCTCGCATAGAGCCCTTCGTTCATCACGCCGGACGAGGCGAGATCGGCGTCCTGCGTTTCGTGCGCGATGACGCCGCCGAAATCGCGGGCGTAGGTCAGCGCGCGGCGCATCACCAGCGCATTGGCGATCGTGTGGCGGCCATCGGTGTAGGCGACGGCGCCAGCCTCGCGCAGCAGGCCGAACTCGGTCATCTCGCGGCCTTCGAGACCCTTGGTGATCGCTGCCGACGGGAAGATGTTGACGCTAGCGGTGTCGCGTGCCGTGCGCAGCACGAACTCGACCAGCGCCACATTGTCGATCACCGGATCGGTGTCCGGCATCATGACGATTGAGGTGACGCCGCCCGCCGCCGCGGCGACGCTTGCCGAAGCGATGGTTTCGCGATGCTCGCCGCCTGGTTCGCCGATGAAGACACGCGCGTCGACAAGGCCCGGAATGATCGTCTTGCCGGCGCAGTCGACGACGGCGGCGCCTTCCGGCACGCCCTGGTTCAACGCGGCTTTCCCGGCAGCGACGATTTTGCGGCCGTCGACTATGACGCTGCCGATCTCGTCCACGCCGCGCGAGGGGTCGACAATGTGCGCCTTGCTGAAGACGGTCATGCTCATGCGCCGCGCCCCTCATGGTTGCGGCGCGGATCAAGCAGAGCTTCCATCACCGCCATGCGCACGGCGACCCCCATCTCCACCTGTTCCTGGATGACGCTTTGCGGTCCGTCGGCGATCTCGGAGGCGATCTCGACGCCGCGGTTCATGGGGCCGGGATGCATGACCAGCGCATCGTCCTTGGCAGCTTTCAGCTTCTCGGCATCAAGGCCGAAATAGCGGAAATATTCGCGGATCGACGGCACGAAAGCGCCTTCCATGCGCTCGCGCTGCAGGCGCAGCATCATGACCACGTCGGCATCCTTCAGGCCTTCGGCCATCGAGCGCGACACGATCACCCCCATCCTGTCGATGCCGGAGGGCAGCAATGTCGAGGGCGCGACGACGCGCACCTGCGCGCCGAGCGCGTTCAGAAGCATGATGTTGGAGCGGGCGACGCGCGAATGCAGGATGTCGCCGCAGATCGCCACGATCAGCTTCGACAGCGGCCCCTTGGCACGGCGGATGGTCAGCGCATCGAGCAGCGCCTGCGTCGGGTGCTCGTGCGCGCCGTCGCCGGCATTGACCACCGAGCAGCCGACTTTCTGGGCGAGCAGGGCAGCCGCGCCAGCCGATTGGTGGCGGATGATCAGGATGTCGGGGCGCATGGCGTTGAGGGTTATGGCTGTATCGATCAGCGTCTCGCCCTTCTTCACCGAGGAGCTTGCCACCGACATGTTCATGACGTCGGCTCCGAGACGCTTGCCGGCGAGCTCGAAGGAGGATTGCGTGCGGGTCGATGCCTCGTAGAACAGGTTGATTTGGGTGCGGCCGCGCAGCGTCGAGGTCTTCTTTTCCGATTGCCGCGAGATCGCCACGGCCTGGTCGGCCCGATCGAGCAACAGCTCGATATCGGCGGGGGAAAGATCGCGGATGCCCAGAAGATGGCGGTGGGGGAAGAGCGGCAGGGACGAAGCGTCGGTCATCTCAAGGCGCTGCTATAGGGTGCGGTCCGGCCTGCCGCAAGCGCCAGCTTTGGATCGCGGGCGTTCTCCCCGGTATTTTCGTCGCGCGCCTTCCGTGGCTTGGGCTATAAGGCCCCAGTGGCTTCGGATTCGCGACCGCGGGCTTGGAAATGGTAAGAACCTCTCGGCCAACTGAAGGATTGGGCAACTGAAGGATTGGGCGTGACCGACGAGGTGATCAACCAGCCGCCGCCATTGGCAGGCGGCAATGCATGGCGGGGCGATCCGTTGCTCATCCAGCTGGCCGAGCGTTTTTCCGACCCCGTGCGCAAGGATCTCGACGGGCTTGGCCGGTTCGTGATGACGCAGGAAGCGCAGGAACTCGCCCGCCTCGCCAACACCGACACGCCGAAATTGCGCACCCATGACCGCCAGGGCCGCCGCCTCGATCTTGTCGAATATCATCCGGCCTATCATGCCTTGATGCGCCGCGCGATCGCCGGCGGCCTTCATTCTTCGGTATGGGAAAACGGCGACGCCGAGATCGGCCGCCGCCATCAGGTGAGGGCGGCACGCTTCTACCTGACCGCGGAGCTCGAGACGGGGCATCTTTGCCCCATCACCATGACCAGCGCTTCGCTGGCGGCCTTGATGGCAAGCCCGAAGCTTTTCCGCGAATGGGCGCCGCGCGTGACGACGCGCAAATACGACCAGGCGCAGAAGCCTCCGGTGCAGAAGACCGGGCTGACGCTCGGCATGGGCATGACCGAGAAGCAGGGCGGCACCGATGTGCGCGCCAACACCACCAGGGCGGAGCGCACCGGTAGTGGTTTTTACCGGTTGACCGGCCATAAATGGTTCATGTCGGCGCCGATGTCGGATGCCTTCCTGGTGCTCGGGCAGGTTCCGGAGGGGCTGTCCTGCTTCCTCGTGCCGCGCATCCTGGGCGACGGTTCCGGCAACGGGTTCCGCTTCCAGCGGCTGAAGGACAAGCTCGGCAACCGCTCGAACGCCTCGTCGGAGGTGGAGTTTGTCAATGCGATCGGCGAGATGGTCGGCGACCCGGGCGCAGGCGTGAAGACGATCATGGATATGGTGACGCTGACCAGGCTCGACTGCGCGGTCGCTTCGTCGGCGCTGATGCGGGCAGGCCTTGCCGAGGCCGTCCATCACACGCGTTATCGCCAGGTGTTCGGCTCCAACCTGATCGACCAGCCGCTGATGCAGCGGGTTCTGGCCGACATGGCGCTCGACGTCGCCGCGGCCACGGCGCTGTCATTCCGTCTGGCGCGCTCTTTCGACGAGGCGGCAAGCGACCGCGGCGAGGCGGCCTTTGCCCGGGCCATGACGCCAGTCGTCAAATACTGGGTCTGCAAGATCGCGCCGCAGCTGCTTTACGAGGCGATGGAATGCCTTGGCGGCAACGGCTATGTCGAGGAAGCGCCGCTTGCCCGCTATTACCGGGAGGCGCCGGTCAACGCGATCTGGGAGGGCTCTGGCAATGTCATGGCGCTCGACGTGCTGCGCGTGCTCGGCCGCGCGCCCGGCCTGTTTGAGGAGGTGCTGACCGGCATCGACCGCGATCTCGGCACCGGCGGGCGGGGCACCATCGGCGTGCTGAAGGCCGCCATGCAGGTCGCCGCGACCGACCAGGGCTCGGCGCGCCTGCTCACCGAACAGCTGGCGCTTTCGGCCGCGGCGGCGGAGCTGCGCCGACTGGGAGCAGGGCGGATCGCCGACGCGTTCGTCGAAACGCGGCTCGGCGGCCAGTGGCGCACCACCTACGGCATGCTCGATTCGCGCCACGACGCGCGCATGATCATCGACACGCTCTATCCACCGGTGACCTGATCCGCCTCTAAATCTCTAAATCAAGAGATTGAGCATCACGTCCTCCGACAACCGCTTCACGCTTTTTCGGCATCATACCGTAGAGCGCATCGCGTCGAAACGGATTTGGGCGACGCGCTTCAAGTCGTTGTTGTGATGCATGTCGCCCAGAACCGCTGCGCACTTTTGGGCGACATGCATTAAAGGCAGATTGCCGATCTGTGGACAGCTGTTAACCTTAACAAATGGTTTCCGTTGCAGCGAGCCGATGCAAAGCCCACTCTCCGCTTTGCTGGAGTAGGGAAGGGTTAACCATGACCTCCCCGAACTCCGCCAGCGGGAAACGTATGCGGCACGTGTTGAGCTCAGTTCTGGCCTTGCATTGGGCGGTGGTTTTCGCCCTGCTTGCCTATGTCTGCATGGACGGCAGCCGCGGCATAGCGACGGCTCTTGGCGTGCTCGGCCTTTCCGTCCGGGGCAACCGGTTTCCGCATTTTGAAAATGCGGCCGTGGTCGCACCGCTTTCGATCGCGTTGTTGATCGTCGCGGTGTTGTTCTGCTGGGCCTTCGTCGAAACGCTGCTGAACGCGGCGGCAAGGCCGGACGCGGGCGAGAGCGTGGCCCGGATCGCCTTCATCTCGGCATCTTTCCTGCTTTCGCTGATCCTCATCGGCGGCGTGGCGCAAGGCATAGACGGCCTGTTCATGATCGTCGCCATCCAGATGACGGCGCTGCTTGCCTCCTACATCGCCATGCTGGCTGAACGCCGCTCCACCTTTGCAGCAATGCACTTGCCCGAGGGTGATATACGCGTCGCCTCGCGCATGGCGATGGGAGCCGCGCACAGCTCGCTTCTTTCCCGCATATCCGGCCGCCCGGAAAACAAGCCTGGAGGCAGGCGCTGATGCGCACGATATTCACGCTCTGGGCTGCTCCGATGGCCATCTTTTGGGGATGGTTCTTCCTGTCGGCCAACGACATGAATTTCGGCTATGCGATGCTGAGCCGACAGGTGCACGATTTCGCTTTCCAGCTCTACGGCCAGATGCTCGGCGTCGATCCGGCGATCATTCCGGGCATGGTGGCGCGGACCTGCGTTTTCGACTTTTTCCTGCTCATGGGGCTTTGGGCCTTCCGGCGCCGACACAACATCGCCGAATGGATCAGACAGCGCCGGCACGGCGATATCAGTCCCGATCGGCTCGGCTCAGCGACTGAAGCCGGTCCAACGCTCCCTGCAGAATAAAGGCGGCGGCCGCCGAATCGATCTTGCCGGCGCGCTTTTTGCGCGAGAAATCCATCTCGATCAGTGTCCGTTCCGCCGCGACCGTCGACAGCCGCTCGTCCCACAGCACGAAGGGCAGGTCGGAAAGCGGCGCCATGTTGCGGACGAAGGCGCGGGATTTTTGCGCTCGGGGCCCTTCCGAGCCGTCCATGTTGACCGGGAGGCCGAGCACGACGGCGCCGACATTGTCCTTGTCGAGCTGAGCGAGCAGTTGGGCGGCATCCAGCGAAAATTTCTTACGTAGGATGACTGGGCGCGGATGGGCGAAGGACAGCCCGCGGTCGGAAACCGCCACACCGATCGTCTTGTCGCCGAGATCGAGCCCGGCGAGCGTCTTGCCGCCGGCAAGCCGCGCCGGCAGTTCCTCGATTGAAATAATGCCCAACGGCTTCCTCTGACATCCAGGCGTCACATCCTTTTGACGTGTAGGAGGAGGGCGCCACTTTCAATTTGCGACTAGCGTTCTATCTTCCGGCAACGGAGAAATCGAGGAAAACGTTCATGAAACTGACCTGGTACGGGCATTCGGCATTCCGCGTCGAGACCAAGGACGCCACCATTCTCATCGACCCCTATCTGGTCGGCAATCCATCTTGGACGGGCGGCTGGGAAGGGCCGGCGGAAGGCGTGACCCACGTGCTCCTGAGCCATGGCCATAACGACCATGTCAGCGGCGCGGTCGAAGTGCTGAAGAAAAGCGGCGCCATGCTGGTCGCCAATTTCGAGATCTGCATGTATCTCGTCGGCCAGGGCGTCAGCGGCGACAAGATCAATCCAGGCAATATCGGCGGCACCGTCGATTGCGGCCCTTTCACCACGACCTTCGTCCAGGCGCTGCACTCGTCCTCCTTCGGCGGCGAAGGCGGCACGAACACCTATCTCGGCAATCCGGGCGGGCTTGTCCTGCACTTCCCCGAGGACAAGACGCTCTACCATATGGGCGACACCGACATCTTCTCCGACATGGGGCTTATCAACGAATTGCACGAACCGAAGATCGGCATCGTGCCGATCGGCGACCGCTTCACCATGGGCGGCGCTGTGGCGGCCCTTGCCTGCCGCCGCTTCTTCGGCTTCGATACGGTCGTTCCCTGCCATTTCGGCACCTTCTCGATGATCGACCAGACCGCCGACAAGTTCGTCGCCGGCATGGAAGGCTCGGGCGTAAAGGTGGCGCTGCCGGACATCGGCAAGGCGATCACGATGTAGGTTTCTTTGTGTCGGAAGGGCTCTGCTCCCAAGCCAGGAAAAGATACGCTGCAGACAGGCCGGCAAACCGTGGCAGCCATTATCACTGCGAGGGCGTGGCATTGCCGCGTAAGCGCCCAGGGAGCGACCGCGTGGCGATCGAACCGGCATGATCCGTGTTGCACGCTGAGCGCGGCGCCGCTATAGCCCGAACTGGTTTTCCCGAGGCGATAGAACATGTCCGTTGATCTTCAGACCGTGAAGCGCGTCGCGCACCTTGCCCGCATAGCGGTGAGCGAGGAGGACGCCGAGCGCATGACCGGCGAATTGAACGCCATTCTCGGCTTCGTCGAGCAGTTGAACGAGGTCGATGTTTCCGGCGTCGAGCCGATGACCTCGGTCACGCCGATGGAGATGAAGAAGCGCCAGGATGCCGTCACCGACGGCAACAAGGCCGCCGACATCGTCGCCAACGCGCCGGCGACGGACGAGAACTTCTTCCTCGTTCCGAAGGTGGTGGAGTAGAGCGTGGCTGTCGAGATCGCCGTCGAGACGCCTTTGCAGGACGACGTGCGCGCGCTGGTCGCCGAACTCAACGCCGCGCTGCTCGAACTGACGCCGCCCGAGCACTGCTATCATCTCACCGTCGAGCAGATGGCCGACGAGAGTACGACGGTGTTCATCGCCCGCGACAACGGCCTTGCCGTCGGCTGCGGCGCGCTCAAACGCCATGACGATACGGTCGGCGAGGTCAAGCGTATGTACACGCGGCCTTCGCATCGCGGCCGCAAGATCGGCGCCGAGATCGTCGCACGTGTCGAGGCGCTGGCCCGGCAGGAAGGGCTGAAGCGCCTGGTCCTTGAAACCGGCGATCGGCACCCCGCCGCCTGGACCGTCTATGAGCGCGCCGGATTCTCGCGTTGCGGACCGGTGCTGGATTATCCCGATTCCGAGTGGTCGGTGTTTTACGAAAAGAGCTTTGCCTGATGACCGATCTCACACATCTCACCATTTCCGAGGCCCGCGCCAAGCTGCGCGGCAAGGAGATCACCGCGGCCGAGATCACCGAGGCCTATCTCGCGGCGATCGAGCGCGCCAATCCGGTGCTCAATGCCTATGTGACTGTGACCGCCGACAAGGCGCGCGACATGGCCAAGGCTTCCGATGCCAAGTTGGCCACGGGCGAGGGCGGCGCGCTGGAAGGCATTCCGCTCGGCATCAAGGACCTGTTCGCCACCGAAGGCATCCACACCCAGGCCTGCAGCCACGTGCTGGACGGCTTCAAGCCGCGCTACGAGTCGACCGTGACGACCAATCTGTGGGCCGACGGCGCCATCATGCTCGGCAAGCTCAACATGGACGAGTTCGCCATGGGCTCGTCCAACGAGACCTCCTATTACGGCCCGGTGATCAATCCGTGGCGTCGCTCGCGTGTCGAAACGGTGGTCATGCCAACGACGCATCAGGGCGATGGCGGCTTTGTGTCCGCCGGCGGCACGAAGACGGCGCGGACCTTGGACAACGCCCAGCTGGTACCGGGCGGCTCGTCGGGCGGGTCGGCTTCGTCGGTGGCCGCCTTCCTTTGCGCCGGCGCCACCGCCACCGATACCGGCGGCTCGATCCGCCAGCCAGCCGCCTTGACTGGCACGGTCGGCATCAAACCGACTTACGGGCGCTGCTCGCGCTGGGGCATCGTCGCCTTCGCTTCCTCGCTCGACCAGGCCGGGCCGATTGCGCGCGATGTGCGCGACGCCGCGATCCTGCTGAAGTCGATGGCCTCCGTCGACCCGAAAGACACGACCTCGGTCGACCGTCCGGTGCCGGACTATGAGGCGGCGATCGGCAAGCCGATCAAGGGCATGAAGGTCGGCATTCCGAAGGAGTATCGTGTCGAAGGCATGCCGGAAGACATCGAGGCGCTCTGGCAGAAAGGCATCGCATGGCTGAAGGACGCCGGCGCGGAAATCGTCGACATCTCGCTACCGCACACCAAATACGCCTTGCCGGCCTACTATATCGTGGCTCCTGCCGAAGCTTCGTCGAACCTCGCCCGCTATGACGGCGTGCGCTACGGCCTGCGCGTGCCCGGCAAGGATATCGTCGACATGTATGAGAAGACCCGCGCCGCCGGTTTCGGCCGCGAGGTCAAGCGCCGCATCATGATCGGCACCTATGTGCTGTCGGCGGGCTATTACGACGCCTACTATCTGCAGGCGCAGAAGGTGCGCACGCTGATCAAGCGCGACTTCGAGAACGTCTTTGCCGCCGGCGTCGATGTGATCCTGACGCCAGCGACGCCGTCGGCCGCCTTCGGCATCGCCGACGAGGACATGGCCTCCGATCCGGTCAAGATGTATCTCAATGACATCTTCACCGTGACGGTGAACATGGCCGGCCTTCCCGGCATTTCGGTGCCGGCCGGCCTCGACGGCAAGGGCCTGCCGCTCGGCCTGCAGCTGATCGGCCGCCCGTTCGACGAGGAAACGCTGTTCCAGACGGCCAACGTCATCGAGCAGGCCGCGGGCAGGTTCCAGCCGGAGAAGTGGTGGTAGCGTCGTCCCTCATCTGACAAGGGGCGATGCATGTTCTACTATCTTTCCAAGATTCTCTGGTTCTTCATCCAACCGATCAACCTGGCGATCTTCCTGTTGCTTGCCGGCCTGCTGGCAGCGATGCTCGGGCGCCGGCGGCTGGCGGCCGCGGGCAGTGTGCTCGGCATCGCGATCCTGGTCCTTTCGGCCTGGACGTCGGTCGGCGCGATGATGCTCAATCCGCTCGAAGAACGCTTCCCCAAGCCGCCATTGCCCGAGAAGGTCGAGGGCATCGTCGTGCTTGGCGGCGGCTTCGAGGGCGCCATCAATCTGGCGCGCGGCGGTTACGAGCTGAACAGCAGCGGCGACCGCATGGTGGAGACAGCGATCCTTGCGAGGCGCTTTCCGCAAGCGAAGGTCGTCGTATCGGGCGGCAACGGCTCGCTTTTTCTCGACGGCGAGGGCGACGCCGACACGGCGCCGCGGCTGCTCGGCGCCTTAGGCGTTTCCGCCGATCGCCTGATCCTAGAGGATAAATCCCGCAACACTTACGAGAATGCGGTGTTCTCGCGAAAATTGGTCGAGCCGAAGCCGGGCGAGACCTGGCTGCTGGTGACCTCGGCTTTCCACATGCCGCGCGCCAAGGCGCTGTTCGACAAGGCGGGTTTTGTGACCGTTCCGTGGCCGGTCGACTATCGCACCTCGGGCAGGGAAGGCGTCGGCCTCTACCGCGACAATCCGGTGGATTCGGTGCAGGCGACCACCATCGCATTGCGCGAATGGATCGGGCTTTTCGCCTACAGGCTGTCCGGCAAGATCGATCAGTTCTTTCCCGGGCCGGGCGGCTGACCGAGCACGGCTTGCCGCGCCGCCGAGAAGAACTGGCGCCGCACCAGCACGGCCAGAAGCACCAGCGTCGATATCACGAAGACGACCGGGTCGACGAACCAGCCGAGATAGCCGATCGAGAAGAAGACGGCGCGCAATCCGGAGTTGAAGTGCTTGCCGGCAAGCACGTTCATGCGCGTCGCTCGCCACACCGCCGTTTCGCTGACCGGGTTGCGCGAAGCCGGGCCATGCGGGGTCGGCACCGCGCCGATCAGGATCGAGCAATAGTTGAACAGGCGGTAGGCCCAGCCGAATTTGAAGAAGGCGAAGGCCAGGACAAGCACCAGGCCGAACACCTTGGTCTGGAAGGCTTCGCGTGACGAGGCCGCGCCGAAGGGCAGGTCGGCCAGAACCTCAAGCACGCGGTCAGAGGCGCCGAGCAGGGCAAAGCAGCCGCCGAGCGCGATCAGAGAAGACGAAGCGAAGAAGGCGGTGCCTTGCTGCAGGCCGCCCATGATGGCGGTGTCGACGATGCGGATCTCGCGCTCGGCCATATTGCGCATCCAGGCCTCGCGCTGGGCGTTCATTGCCGTGGTCAGCGACATGCGACGGACCAGCTTGCCGTCCGAGGCGAGCGTGTGCGCAACCCAGACGACCAGGAAGAAAGCCAGCGCCGCCAGATCGGCCGTCGAAAGATGAAGTGAGTCGCCCATCCACTGCTTTTAACACAAGCGGCGCCAGCACTTCGACAGGCGGCAAGCGATGTCGCTGGCGGAGCAAACAAGGTCGGCAGCCGCAGCGCCGCGCCATGCAAAACAGCGGAAACATCGCGGGGAATTCCTATATGTAAGCCTTGAGCGGTCCTCAGGAGACGACGCCCCAGTGTTCCTTTCGGTTTTCGACCTGTTCAAGATCGGCATCGGCCCATCGAGCTCGCACACCATGGGGCCGATGACGGCCGCGCGCCGCTTCCTCGACGAGATCCTGGCCGGCGACTGGCCCCGGCCCGCCGGCGTCAAGGTTGACCGCATCGGCGCCAGCCTGCACGGCTCGCTTGCCTATACCGGCATCGGCCACGGCTCCGACCGCGCCGTCATCCTCGGCTTGGCCGGCCAGACACCGCAGACGGTCGATCCGGACGAAGCCGACGGCATCGTCGCCCGCATCGGCGCGGAGAAGCGGGTTTCGCCGCCCGGGCATCCGACATACCGCTTCGATCCCGCCAAGGACCTCGTGCTCGACCGCAAGACGCCGCTGGCCGGCCATGCCAACGGCATGGCCTTCTATGCCTATGATGCGTCCGACCGGCTGCTGCTCAAGCGCATCTATTATTCGATCGGCGGCGGCTTCGTCGTTTCCGAGGAAGAGCTGCAGCGCATGAAGGCAAAGGGCTCGGTGACGACCGAGGGCAAGAAGGTACCGTACCCCTTCAAGAACGCCGCCGAAATGCTGGCCATGGCGGCCAAGAGCGGGCTTTCGATCGCCGAGATGAAGCGCGCCAACGAGGAAATGCATATGTCGCGCGAGGAGCTCGACGAAGGCCTCGACGCGATCTGGGGCGCGATGAAGGGCTGCATCGATCGCGGCTTGTCGCAGGACGGCATCATGCCGGGCGGGTTGAAGGTGCGCCGCCGCGCGCGGCAGCTGCACGACAAATTGCAGGAACAGTGGCAGCAGAACAGGCCAAATCCGTTGCTCGCCAATGATTGGCTTTCGATCTACGCCATGGCTGTCAACGAGGAGAACGCCGCCGGCGGTCGCGTGGTTACGGCGCCGACCAATGGCGCTGCCGGCACGCTGCCGGCAGTGCTGCGCTACTGGCTGCATTTCCATCCCGAAGCCGACCAGCCGAGCATCCGCGACTTCCTGCTGACGGCCGCCGCCGTCGGCGGCATCATCAAGTCCAACGCCTCAATCTCGGGCGCCGAGGTCGGTTGCCAGGGCGAGGTGGGTTCCGCTTCGGCGATGGCCGCCGCCGGGCTGTGCGCCGTCATGGGCGGCACGCCCGAGCAGGTGGAGAACGCCGCCGAGATCGCGCTCGAGCATCATCTCGGCATGACATGCGATCCTGTCGGAGGCCTTGTGCAGGTGCCCTGCATCGAGCGCAACGCGCTGGGGGCGGTGAAGGCAGTGACGGCGGCCTCCTTGGCCATCAAGGGCGACGGCACGCATTTCGTACCGCTCGACGCCGCGATCGAGACCATGCGCCAAACCGGCCTCGACATGAACGAGAAATACAAGGAAACCAGCCTCGGCGGCCTCGCGGTCAATGTGGTGGAGTGCTGAGGTCTTATCGAGACCCCAGGCTGGCCCTGTGGAGAAGTCGCTCAAGGCGTTGACGCGTCAACCCTTGCGGCTAAATCTTGGGGCATGTCACTCAATCTTATCAAACTGTGCGTCGGTTGCGACAGCGTCGAGGACCTCGAAGAGTGGATCGCCTTCCGCCTCGACGAGCGGCGCCGTGCGGGCGAGCCGGCCGAGCACTGGCACACCACCCGCATGGTGCCGACGCGCGGCGATGAGATCACCGACGGCGGCTCGCTCTATTGGGTGATCAAGGGCAGCGTGCAGTGCCGGCAACTGATCACCGAGATCCGGCCCTTCGTCGACGGCGAGGGCATCGGCCGTTGTCATCTGGTGCTCGATCCTGAGGTGGTGCGCACCGACTGGCAGCCGCGCCGCGCCTTCCAGGGCTGGCGTTATCTCAAGCCCGCCGATGCGCCGGCCGATCTCGGCAAGGGCAGGGCGGCACTCGCCGAAATGCCGCCGAAGCTCAGGCTCGAACTCGCCGAACTTGGCCTGCTGTAGCGCCGCGCCGGCCGGCAAGCCCGCCGCTGGCCCTTCGGCTCGTTCGATGTGGGACTTGCAAGCGCCGGACCTTGGTCCCATCCTATTTGTTATGCTCGGTCATCCGTATGGCGGTGCTAATCGATGGGTGTGATCCTCGCTTTGGCAGCGGTGCTTGTGGTGCTTTTCGGCGCCGCCATGCTCTTTGTGCGCGCTGATCCCGCAAGGATGGCCGATAGTCTGAGATCGCTTGGACCGGCTTTTCTGGGCTTGGTCGGGGCGCCCATGCTGATCTTTGGCCGCAGCCTTATCGGCGGACTGCTTTTGCTCGCGGCACTGGCCTGGGTCGGCTGGATACGCACGAGGCGGCCTCCGGCGCGCGCCGCCGCTTCCAAACATTCGACGGTGCGCACTGCCGCGCTCGAAATGGACCTCGACCACGACAGCGGCAAGCTCGAGGGGCTCGTCCTGGCCGGGCGTTATGAAGGCAAGATGCTGGGCGCAATGGGGCTGACGGACCTGCGCCAGCTTCACGGGGAGCTCAGCCCGGACATGGAGAGCCGCCAGCTCCTAGAGACGTATCTTGACGGCCGTTTTCCCGTCTGGCGCAAGGACGCGCAGCCGCACGGTGGCGAAGGGCTGGGTGTTGCGCCAGGTGCGGGCTCCATGACTAAGGAGGAGGCCTACAAGGTCCTTGGTCTTGAAGCGGGGGCTGCCGCGGCGGATATCCGCAAGGCGCACCGCCGCCTGATGCAGCGCCTGAACGCCGATGTCGGCGGCACGTCTGTCCTGGCGGCGCGGATCAATGAAGCCAAGGACGTCCTGCTCTCCAATCACGATTAGTCTCCTTCGACGCGGGTACTTTCCCGGAGATTTCAACAGCCGCCTATTGCTCGACGGCGTAGCACGAGATTTTCTTGCGCTTCAGGGCGTCGCAGGCCTTCCAGGCGGCGTCCTTCGAGCCGAAGCCGCCGAAACGGGCGCGGTAGTAGGTGGTGCCGTCCTTGTCGAAAGCGACCGTGAAGCCCGATGCGTCCGCCAGGACCCTCGGCGCCTGCTTGCTCGTCTTTTCGAGCAGCGCCTGGGCTCCGGTTTTCGTCGGCGACGATGCAACCTGAACGACCCAGCCGGAGGGCACTGACGACGTCTTGACCGGATCGATCGCCGGTGCTGCGGGCGATGGGTCGGCATAAGCGGTGACGACCTGGGCCGAGGCTTCCTCGGTTTTGGCGGGCGGCGCCATCGCGGCCACGGCAACCGTCTTCACCTTCTTGATCTGGATCACCGGTTTCGTCTCTTCGGCGACCTGTTGGCTGTCGTCCTGGACGTCATCGTCGGCTGAGGCGACGACAGCGTCATCCGTAGCCGGCTTGGCGTCCGGAGTCGGCGCGTCATGCTTGGGCAAAAAGACCTTGGCCAAGGTCTTGATCGGATTGTCGTTGCCCTTGGCGATGAGATCGCCGCCGCCGCGCGTCGAGGCGCGCGGCAGATAAGTGTTGATCAGCGCGGCCATCTGGTTGTCGCGGCTGCGGCCGGAAGCGCCGCCCATCACCACGGCGACGAGGCGACGGTCGCCATCGGCAACGGAGGAGACGAGGTTGTAGCCTGACGCGCGGGTGTAGCCGGTCTTGATGCCGTCGACGCCCTTGATGCGGCCGAGCAGACGGTTATGGCCGTTGATGCGCTGACGGCCATATAGAAACGAGCGCTGCGAGAAATAACCGTAATATTGCGGATAATGCTCGCGGAGCGCGATGCCCAGCATCGCCATGTCGCGAGCCGTGGTGAACTGGCCGGGGTCGGGTAGGCCGTTGGCGTTGCGGAAGACGGTGCCGTTCATGCCTAGCTGGCGCGCCTTGGCCGTCATCATGCGGGCGAAATTGTCTTCGCTGCCGCCAAGCATCTCGCCAAGCGCGGTCGCCGAGTCGTTGGCTGATTTCGTCACGATCGACAGGATCGCGGTCTCGACCGGAACCGAGCCGCCGGCGCGCACTCCGAGCTTGGTCGGCGCCTCGGCGGCGGCATGAGCGGAAAACGGAACCGGGGTGTTCTTGCTGATCCTGCCCTTCGCCAGCGCTTCGAAGGTGAGGTAGAGCGTCATCATCTTGGTAAGCGAGGCGGGATAGCGCCGGCCATTGGCGTCAGCGGAGTAGAGCACCTTGCCGGTCTTGGCGTCCACGACGATGGCCGAGGCTCTTGCTGCCATTGCTGACGCTACGTCGGCGACGACAACCGTCATCGCGAGCGCGGCGATCATAATTGCCCTGAGGGAGAAAGATTTGGAGACTAGCCCCGACAACGCCTGACGCACCGTTACTTACCCTGAATTTTCGTTGCCCCGGAGGCGGCAAAGGGAGTGCCGGCCTCACTTCCAGCCAAGCTATCGCGCCCAGCGTTACCAATCCGTTTATGGTAACCGCCGCGTTCACCATTTTTCGGCAAATCGAGCTTCTCTTTAATCGAATTTTACCGGCTGCCGGCGCTGGACGCCCTGCATATCAAGGGATTCTTGACTTTTGTGCATCGCACAATATATTGAGGTGCATTGCACAAGGGCGCCCGGGGCAAAAAGGGCGTTTCAACCAAAGGGAAGTATGAAATGACCCAGACCTATGAGGACTTCACGAAATACGGCAAGGAATTTGCCGACACCGGGCTGAAGAGCTTCGCCTCGCTCACCAAGGGCGCGCAGGCGATCGCCACCGAAGCCGGCGAATACACCAAGAAGAGCTTCGAAGCCGGCACCGCCGCCTTCGAGAAGCTGTTCGCAGCCAAGTCGATCGAGAAGGCCGTCGAGATCCAGACCGATTACGCTAAGCAGAGCTATGAGAGCTTCGTGGCTGAGGCCAGCAAGATCGGCAATCTCTATGCCGAACTCGCCAAGGAAGCGTACAAGCCCTTCGAATCGGTGGTCGCCAAGGCGAAGTAATTTCGCCCGATCACACCGGACACGGCCAGCGGGCCAATCAAAAGGACCCGGTCGCGAAAACGCGGCCGGGTTTTTTCATGCGTGATCGCAACCTGACGCACCTTGCCGCATTCACGATTGAGAAATTCGCTGCAGTTTGCCCACCTAGCCATATTGTCAGCTAAACAGAAGGGCTTAAAATCGTCCATCGAGAACCTACATGTTGAACTCGCATGAGGATTCGAAAAGGCTGGACTACGTGACGATCGGTTTGACTGCCACGGCAGGCGTGGTGCGAATGCAAAGTGACGGAGACCGCAACGATCCCGGTCGCGGCACCGCTGTCATCACGCGCACCAAAACCAAGACCAAGAAGCCCAGTCTCTACCGGGTCCTCATTCTGAACGACGACTACACCCCGATGGAGTTCGTCGTTCACGTCCTGGAGCGTTTTTTCCAAAAGGACCGCGAAGCCGCCACACGCATCATGCTTCATGTTCACAATCATGGAGTGGGCGAGTGCGGCATCTACACATTCGAGGTGGCCGAGACCAAAGTGTCCCAGGTCATGGATTTCGCCCGACAGAATCAGCATCCGCTGCAATGCGTGATGGAGAAGAAGTGAGGTAACATGCCGGCTTTCTCCCAAGGCCTGGAAAAGGCGCTACATCAGGCGCTGACATTCGCTAACGAGCGGCATCATGAGTATGCAACGCTCGAACATTTGCTGCTCGCCCTGATCGACGACACCGAAGCGGCCGCCGTCATGCGCGCCTGCAACGTCGATCTCGACGAGCTCAAGCATACGGTTCTCACCTATATCGACACCGAGCTCGACAACCTCGTCACCGGTTATGACGAGGATTCGAAGCCGACGGCAGGTTTCCAGCGCGTCATTCAGCGCGCCGTGATCCATGTGCAGTCATCCGGCCGCGAGGAAGTGTCCGGCGCCAACGTGCTCGTCGCCATCTTCGCCGAGCGCGAGAGCCACGCTGCCTATTTCCTGCAGGAACAGCAGATGACCCGCTACGACGCGGTCAATTACATCTCGCATGGCATTGCCAAGCGCCCAGGCGCTTCGGAATCGCGCACGCCGCGCGGCGCCGAGGACGAGCAGGGCGGCCAGAACGGCGCCGAACCGCAGGAAGAGGGCGGCAAGAAGAAGCAGCAGGACGCGCTGACGGCCTACTGCGTCAACCTCAACAACAAGGCGCGCGCCGGCAAGATCGATCCGCTGATCGGCCGCGACAGCGAGATCAACCGCACCATCCAGGTGCTGTGCCGCCGTTCCAAGAACAACCCGCTCTATGTCGGCGATCCGGGCGTCGGCAAGACGGCGATCGCCGAGGGCCTCGCCAAGCGCATCGTCGAGGGCGATGTGCCGGAAGTGCTGCAGGACGCCACCATCTTCGCGCTCGACATGGGCACGCTGTTGGCCGGCACCCGCTATCGCGGCGACTTCGAGGAGCGGCTGAAGCAGGTCGTCAAGGAGCTCGAGGACTATCCGGGCGCGGTGCTGTTCATCGACGAGATCCACACGGTGATCGGGGCCGGCGCCACCTCGGGCGGCGCCATGGATGCATCGAACCTTCTGAAGCCGGCGCTGTCGTCCGGCGCTATCCGCTGCATCGGCTCGACCACCTACAAGGAGTTCCGCCAGTTCTTCGAGAAGGACCGCGCGCTGGTGCGGCGCTTCCAGAAGATCGATGTCAACGAGCCGACCATCGAGGACGCCATCGAGATCATGAAGGGCCTGAAGCCCTATTTCGAGGAGTTCCACAAGGTCCGCTACACGAGCGAAGCGATCAAGGCCTCGGTCGAGCTGTCAGCGCGCTACATCAACGACCGCAAGCTGCCGGACAAGGCGATCGACGTGATCGACGAAACCGGCGCCTCGCAGATGCTGGTGCCGGAAGCCAAGCGCAAGAAGACGATCGGCATCAAGGAGATCGAGGCGACAATCGCCACCATGGCGCGCATCCCGCCGAAGACGGTATCGGCGGATGATGAAAAGGTGCTGCAGGGGCTCGATATCGAGCTGAAGCGCGTCGTATACGGCCAGGATACGGCCATCACGGCGCTGACCTCGGCGATCAAGCTGGCGCGCGCCGGCCTGCGCGAACCGGAGAAGCCGATCGGCTCCTACCTGTTCTCAGGCCCGACCGGCGTCGGCAAGACGGAAGTCGCCAAGCAACTTGCCGCCTCGCTCGGCGTCGAGCTGATCCGGTTCGACATGTCGGAATACATGGAACGCCACACCGTCTCGCGGCTGATCGGCGCGCCTCCCGGCTATGTCGGCTTCGACCAGGGCGGCCTGCTCACCGACGGCGTCGACCAGCATCCGCATTGCGTGCTGTTGCTCGATGAGGTCGAAAAGGCGCATCCGGACCTGTTCAACATCCTGTTGCAGGTGATGGACCACGGCAAACTGACGGATCACAACGGCAAGCAGATCGACTTCCGCAACGTGATCTTGATCATGACCACCAATGCGGGCGCCTCGGACGCGCAGCGTGCGGCGATCGGCTTCGGCTCGACCAAGCGCGAGGGCGACGACGTCGAGGCGATCAACCGGCTCTTCACGCCGGAGTTCCGCAACCGCCTGGACGCGATCATCCCGTTCGGTTCGCTGCCGGTGCCGGTTATCCATCAGGTGGTGCAGAAGTTCGTCATGCAGCTTGAGGCCCAGCTCTCCGAGCGGGGCGTCACCTTCGACCTGTCGCCGGACGCGATCGCCTGGCTGGCCGATAAGGGCTATGACGAGCGCATGGGCGCGCGTCCGCTCGGCCGCGTCATCCAGGAGCACATCAAGAAGCCCCTGGCCGACGAGGTGCTGTTTGGCAAGCTCAAGAAGGGCGGCACGGTGCGCGTCACCGTCGAGAAGAAGGAAACCGGCGAGTCCGGCCTGAAGCTCGAATCGCTCGCCGACGAGTCGCCCGTGCAGCCGAAGAAGGAAGAGCCGGAAGACTCGCCGAAGCCGAAGAAGGCGGTGGCCAAGAAGCCGGCGCCCAAGAAGGCCGTGGCGCAGAAGCCGGAGCCGAAGGGCAAGGACGGCAACAAACGCAGCCTTGTGCCGCAACTGCCGCGCAAGGGCTGATCGGCCTTCATTTGAAATGCAAAGAGCCCCGGCAATGGGGCTCTTTTCTTTTGAGCGGTCAGCGCGCAGTCACTGGGGTCGAAGGCTGGGTCAGCTTCCCAGCGCCGCGCGGATCTTGCCGGCGTGCTCGGCCAGCACTTCGGGCTTCTCCATCTGGCCGGAATGCGGCTTCAACGGCACGCCTTCGAAGCGTGGCACGACGTGGACATGGAGATGATAGACGGTCTGCCCGGAGGCCGGTTCGTTGAACTGCATGAGGGTGACGCCGTCGGCGTCGAAGGCCTTTTTCACTGCCACGGCCACCTTCTGGACGACCGCGAACAGCGGACCGAGCGTTGCCGGATCGGCGTCGAGCATGTTGCGGGACGGCGCCTTGGGCATCACCAGTGTGTGGCCCATGCCTTGCGGCATCACATCCATGAAGGCGACGACCGCATCGTCCTCGTAGACGCGGTGCGATGGAATCTCGCCGCGCAGGATTTTCGCAAAGATATTGCCGGGATCATAGGCTTCGGCCATGGGGTGACACTCCCAATTGCATTCACCGTCCGGTGTAGCGAAGCCGCCGACGGGCGGCAAGGCGCTCAGGCGAGATCGCTAAAGCGCGTCGTAAGGAATGGATTCGGGCGACGCGCTTTAAGTCTCTGTTTTCATGTTTCATCGCAGCGGCATGGCGCGCGGTGAGGCCGGCTATTCCCCAAGATCCTTGCGGAAGGGCGTGTGCTCTTCGAGATATTCGGCCATGCGCTCGACCTCGCGGCGCTCGCGCCTGAGATAGTCGGCGACGGCGTTGCGCAAGCCGGGATGCGAGAAGTAGTGCGCCGAATGCATGGTCACCGGCCGGTAGCCGCGCGCCAGCTTGTGCTCGCCCTGCGCGCCTGCCTCCACCACCTTGAGCTTGCGCTCGATGGCGAAATCGATCGCCTGATGGTAGCAGACCTCGAAATGCAGGAAGGGGTGATCCTCGATGCAGCCCCAGTTGCGTCCGTAGAGCGCGTCGGAGCCGATGAAGTTGATGGCGCCGGCAATGTAGCGGCCGTTCCGCTTTGCCATCACCAGGAGGATGTCGTCGGCCATGCGCTCGCCGATCAGCGAGAAGAACTGTCGGTTGAGATAGGGCCGGCCCCATTTCCTGCCGCCGGTATCCATGTAGAAGGCGAAGAAATCGTCCCAGGCGCTTTCGGTGATGTCCTTGCCGGTCAGCCAGTCGATCGAGATGCCGTCGGCAACCGCTTCCCGGCGCTCCTTCTTCATTGCCTTGCGCTTGCGCGAGGCAAGCGTGGCGAGGAAGTCGTCATAGGTCGAAAAGCCTTCGTTGAAGAAATGGAACTGCTGGTCGGTGCGATGCAGGAAGCCCGCCGCCTCCAGCGTCGCCACATCCGGCTCGGTTGCGAAGGTGACATGCGCCGAAGAGACGCCGAGCTTTTCGGTCACCAGCTTCAGGCCTTCCGCCAGTCCTGCCTTCACCGCACTTTCATTCTCGGCTTTGCCGACCAGCAGGCGAGGGCCGGTGACTGGTGAAAACGGCACCGAGCATTGCAACTTGGGATAATAGCGGCCGCCGGCGCGCTCGAAGGCGTCCGACCAGCCGTGGTCGAAGACATATTCGCCCTGGCTGTGCGATTTGAGGTAACAAGGGACGGCGCCGAGAAGCCTGCCTTGCGGGGTTTCCAGCCGCAAGTGATGACCCTGCCAGCCAGTGCGCCGGACGGCGCAGCCTGAATCTTCCAGAGCGCTTAGAAAAGCGAATGAAACCAGCGGGTTGTAGATGTTTTCTTGATCGCCGCGCGTGGTTCCGGCAAAGCCGTTCCATTCCTCGCAGGTGAAGGCGCCGATACCCGCCGCGATGCGGATCGCATAATCCGCATTCGCTGCCCGTCCATCGTCTTCGTCGCCCTGATCCATGGGGCTTATTTAAGCTTCGCAGGGGCAGCTACAAGTCACGTTTGAGGCACTCGGCTCAGCCAACTCTCACCAGGCCGGGATCGAAACCCTCGAAGGTCATCTGGTCGGCATATTTGAAGGTGAGGTCGACCGCCGGCTGGTCATGCACGGTCCAGGTAATGACCGGCATCTTCAGCCTTTCGCGCACGAAGCTGACGAAGGGGTTGGGCAGGTCGCCGGCAGCGTAGGAGGTGAAGGCGAGATCGTGCGCGAGCATGGCGAAATGCGCCTCGATCAGCTGGTTGTCCCTGCCATAGGCGGTCAGCCCGCCGGGGATGCCGGGGGCGTCCTTGGCGAAGTCGCGGATCAGCCAGTGGTCGAACGACATGATCGCCACCTTGCCGTTGTAGCGCTTGAGCAGCCGGCCGACCCTGGCCACCAGCCCCGCATCGTGGCCGGGAACGCCTTTCAGCTCGACCACCAGCGGCACACGGCCGTCGATCAGGTCGAGCGCCTCCTCGAGCGTCGGCACGTGGTCCTTGGTGCCGCCGACCTTGAGCGTCGCCAGTTCGGCCGCGGTGCGTTGCCAGACGAAGCCATCCTGGCCGGTCAGCCGTTTCAGATCGCCGTCATGGATGATGACCGGGACGCCGTCGGACGAGAGATGCACGTCGCATTCGATGGCATAGCCGCGCTCGGCCGCCGCGGCGAAAGCCGACAGCGTGTTTTCCCAGCGCGTCTTGTTCATGTCGTGGAAGCCGCGATGCGCGACGGGCTGCGCAATCAGCCAGGACAGATCGGTCATGTTGAGCCTCACTCGACTTCGAAGATCGCTTCGATCTCGACCGCGGCGTTGAGCGGCAGCGAGGCGGTGCCGACGGCGGAGCGGGCATGCTTGCCGCGCTCGCCGAGTGCGGCGACCAGGAAGTCGGAGGCGCCGTTGGCGACAAGATGCTGCTCGACGAAATCCGGCGCGGAGGCGACGAAGACGGTGATCTTGACTAGGCGCCGGATCTTTTCGAGATCGCCCACTGCGGCCTTGGCCTGCGCCAGGAGGTTGATGGCGCAGAATTTCGCGCCTTCCTTGCCTGCAGCGGTGTCGATGTCGCGGCCGAGCAACCCGCTTGCCTGCAGCTTGCCGTCCTTCAGCGGCAACTGGCCGGCGGTGAACAGCGTGTTGCCGGTGCGGCAATAGGGCACGTAGTTGGCGGCGGGCGCGGCGGCGGCCGGGAGGGTGACGCCAAGATCGCTTAGCCGCTTTTCGATTGTTTCGCTCATTGGTTTTCCCTATTGCTGGAAGACGCCGCGTTGGCCGGGCCGAAATTGCTATTTTTGCCTCGCTTCCGCCATGACTTTTTTTAAGCTGGACTATCTTTCCCTGCGGTCTGCCTCGCGGCCGCGACGATCGGAGCAACGCATGCGCGCAACGCGCCTTTTTCTCGCCGCCGCCTGTTTCTCGGCGATGCTCCCGATGGCGCCGGCCCTTGCGGTGCCCGCGCTGCAGGCGCATCGCGCCGTCTACGATCTCACGCTCAACAAGGCCTCCGATCGCTCAGGCATTACCGGCATCACCGGCCGCATGGTCTATGAGTTCAATGGTTCCGCCTGCGAAGGCTATACAGTGAAATTCCGCTTCGTCACTCAGATTGCCACCGCCGACGGCACGAAGCTGACGGACCAGCAGACGACCACGTTCGAGGATGCCGAAGGCAAAACGTTTTCGTTCGTGACGAAATCCTTCACCGACCAGAACCTCGACAAGGAAGTGAAAGGCACCGCGACCCGGGAGCAGAAGGGCCTCAAAGTCGAGATCGACAAGCCTGAGAAGAACAGCCTCGAGCTTGCAGCGACGCAGTTCCCGACCCAGCATCTGGTCGAGCTGATCGGCAAGGCCGAAAAGGGCGAGAATTTCTACCAGACCAATCTGTTCGACGGCTCCGAGGACGCCAACAAGGTGATGACCACCACCGTCATCGTCGGTAAGAAGACCGATGTCCAGAAATCCGACCCGGAGGCGCCGGCGCTGGCCAAGCTCGCGACCGACAAATACTGGCCGGTCGACATCGCCTATTTCGACGATACCGACAACAAAGGCGAAGAGGTGCCCGAATACCGGATCAGCTTCAAGCTGCACGAGAACGGCATCACCCGCGACCTCGTCATGGACTATGGCGAATTCTCGATGACCGGCAAGCTGGTGAACCTGTCGCTGTTCGATCAGACCAAGCCTTGCCCGGCGTCGAAATAGCAATTGCTGACGGCAGCCGGCCCGGCTTGCAGGCTTGGCCTCCGAATACCATGCGTGAGGCTCACCGAATGCGGTGGGCTTGATGGCAGTCTATGTCGATGCGGCGATCTGGAAATGGGCCGGCCACCGCTGGTGCCATCTGCTCGCCGATAACACCGACGAACTCCATCGCTTTGCAGCCGAGCTGGGCCTTAAGCGTTCGTCCTATCAGGGGCCACCCAAGACATCGGCGCCGCATTACGATATCACTGGCTTCGAGCGTGATCGCGCGGTCAGGCTTGGGGCGATCGAATGCACCCGCGAGGACATCGTGGCGATCTTCCGCCGCGTGCGGGTTCCGAATGGGAAGGTAAGACGATGACGATGACGGCGTTCCTGGCTTATTGCGTCGCGATCTCATTGGCCGCCGCCACGCCTGGACCGGCGATGTTCGCGGTGATTACCAATGGTCTGTCGCGTGGGTTCTCGCGGGCTTTCATAGCCGGCATGGGGGTCGCCGCGGGCGACGCCGTCCTGGTCACCCTGGCGTTGCTCGGGTTGGTGGCGTTGGCCCAGACCTTCGAGTGGATTTTTCTTTTGCTGAAATACGCCGGCGCCGCTTACCTGGTCTTTCTCGGCATCAGGATGTGGCGGGCGGCCGCCCAGAAACCAGACGACTCTCGTCAGACACAGGCGCGGCTGTCGCGGTCCTTCTTTCTCGGCGCGTCCATTGCGCTCGGCAATCCGAAGGCGATTCTGTTCCACGCCTCCATCATGCCGCTGATCCTCAACCTTGACACCATGACCTTCGCCGATGGCCTGCTCGTGGTCCTTGTCGTGGTCAGCGTCAATATCGTCACCATGGGTCTCTATGCCGCGATGGCGGGGCGGGCAGCCGGATGGTTCAAGACCCCGAAGCGCATGCGCCTCATGAACAGGCTCGCTGGCGGCGCGATGATCGGTACCGGTGCGCTGATTGCCGCACGTTGATGCGCGAAGTGATACCCAGCTTGCGTTTGTGACGCTTCCCCTCTATATGCGCGCTCATTCCACACACGGACTTTGGTGTCTGCCCGGGAGAAATCCGGCTGAGACCTCCGGTGGCATCAGGACATAAGTCCGAAATGCCTGTGTCCGTGGAGGCCAACCGGAAAGGAACTAAAGAATGGCTCTGCCAGATTTCAGCATGCGCCAGCTTTTGGAAGCTGGTGTTCACTTCGGCCACCAGACCCACCGCTGGAACCCGAAGATGGCGCCTTATATCTATGGCGCCCGCAACAACATCCACATCATCGACCTGTCGCAGACGGTGCCGCTGCTGCACCAGGCCCTGAAGCAGGTGTCCGACACCGTCGCCAAGGGCGGCCGCGTGCTGTTCGTCGGCACCAAGCGCCAGGCGTCCGACATCGTCGCCGACGCGGCGCAGCGTTCGGCCCAGTACTATGTCAATTCGCGTTGGCTGGGCGGCATGCTCACCAACTGGAAGACGATCTCGAACTCGATCCAGCGCCTGCGCAAGCTCGACGAGACGCTCTCCGGCGAGGCCCAGGGCCTCACCAAGAAGGAGCGCCTGAACCTCGACCGCGAGCGCGAGAAGCTCAACAAGGCTCTCGGCGGCATCAAGGACATGGGCTCGACGCCGGACCTGATGTTCGTCATCGACACCAACAAGGAAGCGATCGCCATCCTCGAGGCCAAGCGCCTCGGCATTCCGGTCGTGGCCATCATCGATTCGAACTGCGACCCGGACAAGATCGACTTCCCGATCCCCGGCAATGACGACGCGGCCCGCGCGATCCAGCTCTATTGCGACCTGATCGCCAAGGCCGCCATCGACGGCATCGCCCGTCAGCAGGGCGCGCTCGGCGTCGACATCGGCGCTTCGGCGGAGGCTCCGGTCGAGCCGGCGCTCGACGCTCCGGCCGCAGAAGCTCCGGAAGCTTGATAAGGAAGGCCGGATCCCGGCCTTCATCTTTCCAATAAGTTGGCGCGCTAAAGCGCTTTTGCCGAGCGCATCACCCGAGTCCCGGTTGGTGCGTCGGCGCATTTGAGACAAAGAGGCGACAATGAGCATTTCGGCTGCACAGGTCAAAGAACTCCGCGACTTGACCGGCGCGGGCATGATGGACTGCAAGGCGGCGTTGAACGAGACCAACGGCGACATGGAAGCGGCCGTCGACTGGCTGCGCAAGAAGGGTATCTCCAAGGCCGACAAGAAGGCCGGGCGCACTGCCGCCGAGGGCCTGATCGGCGTCGACGCCGGCGTGCGTGAAGCGGCCATCGCCGAGGTCAATTCCGAGACCGACTTCGTCGCCCGCAACGAGCAGTTCCAGCAACTGGTCCGCAATGTCGCGAAGGTCGCGCTCGCCTATGGCGTAACCGAAGCGGTTGCCGCCGCCAAGTATCCAGGCTCCGACAAGACGGTCACCGAGACCGTCAAGGACGCGGTCGGCACCATCGGCGAGAACATCAATTTCCGCCGTTCGGCCAAGCTTACCGTGCCGCATGGCGTGGTGGCGACCTATGTCCACAATGCGGTTGCCGATGGGCTGGGCAAGCTCGGCGTGCTGGTCGCGATCGAGACCACCGGCAACGAGCATGCCGCGAACGCCTTTGCCCGCCAGGTTGCCATGCACGTCGCCGCCACCAACCCGGTGGCGCTGACGGCCGAAGAGGTCGACCCGGCGCTTATCGAGCGCGAGAAGGCGATCTTCTCCGACCAGGCGCGCCAGTCGGGCAAGCCGGAAGCCATCATCGAGAAGATGGTCGAGGGCCGTCTGCGCAAGTTCTACGAAGAGGTGGTGCTTTTGAAGCAGGCCTTCGTGCTCAATCCCGACATCACCGTCGAGAAGGCGCTGAAGGATGCCGAGAAGGAGATCGGCGCTCCGGCGAAGATCACTTCCTATCTGCGCTTCGCGCTGGGCGAAGGCATCGAGAAGGAAACGACCGATTTCGCGGCGGAAGTCGCGGCCGCGGTCAAGAAATAGCTCCGATCCGAGGGGAGCGTGCGGCGTTTCCTTAAGGTGACGAGCTCACGAGCTCAGGCGACTCGGCCGGGTGTCCGCATGGACGCCCGGCCGATTTCTTGTGCGGTATCGATAAAGGCCCTGAGCTTCGGCGCCATCGACGCGCGGCGCGGGAAATAAAGGAAGAGCCCGGGCTCTTCGATCGCTGTCTTCGGCAGGATCTGGACGAGGCGGCCGGCTGCCAGGTCGGCGCGCACCAGCGGCTCGAAGGCGTAGGCGAGCCCGACGCCGGCCAGCGCCAGATCGATAGCGCCAAGCGAATCCGTGACGACGGTCGTGCCGCGCGTCTCGACAACGACATCCTTGCCGTTGTCGTTCAGGTCCCAGCGGTAAAGCGCGCCTGACCGAACCAGCCGGTACCCGATGCAGTTGTGATTGGCGAGATCGGCCACGTCGCGCGGACGGCCGTGCTTTGCGACATAGGCGGGAGAAGCAACGATCACGGCTTTGAACGGTGGCGTCATCCTGACGGTGACCATGTCCTGCGCGATCATTTCACCCAGCCGGATGCCGGCGTCAAACCCTTCCCCGACGATATCGATAAGTCCCTGATCGGCAACGATCTCGACCGTCACGTCGGGATAGCGTTCCGCCATCGCCGCGACCACCGGCGTCACCGCCAGGGGGATCGCTATGTTGGAGGCGTTGATCCTGAGCAGGCCGGCGGGCCTTCCCTTCACGCCTCGAATGCGGTCCATCCGCTCGGCGATGTCCTGCAGGGCAGGGCCCGCAGTCTCCACCAGCGCTTTGCCTGCCTCGGTCAGCGAGACGCTGCGCGTCGTGCGCGCAAAGAGCGGCTGGCCGATGCGCTCCTCCACCAGCCGCACCGCATGGCTGACGGCAGACGGGCTCATGCCCAGCTCAGCCGCGGCAAGCGCGAAGCCGCCGCGCCGGGCCACGGCGACAATGACCGGAAGGTGTGTGAGCAGATCGCGATCCATTCATGAATGGTATCGCACAGTCTTTGCGAACAATGCAATCTTATCGATGCGCCTGAGCCGGCTCATATTGGCTTCAACACATCGGCGGCGGGGCTGATGGCCAAGGAGAGACCAAATGAACGCGTTGAGACATGTAACTTTTGCCGCAGGAATGGTGCTGGCGCCGGTCGGTGCCGGCGGTGCCGAACCGGCCGGCTGGCAGGCCCTTGCCGACGAGCGCGCCGTCATCCGCATCGCCGACGCCATCGACCGCGCGGTGGATGCACAGGACTGGAAGCTGGCGCGCAGCTATTTCGCCGAGCGTGTCACCGCCGATTTCAGCAGCCTGTCCGGCCAGCCCGCGGCCAACATCGCGTCCGACGACCTGATCGGCGCCTGGGCGGGCAACCTCAAGGGCAGCAAGACCAGCCTGCATCTGCGCACCAACCATCAGGTCGTGCTCGAAGCCGATGCCGCGACTGTCCGCTCCAATGGCTATGCCTGGAACCGGATGGAAGGCAATGGCGATCCGCTCTGGGAAGTCTGGGGCACCTACGAGCACCACCTGACGCGCTCGGCCTCCGGCTGGAAGGTCGACGGCTTCACCTTCCGCATGACGCATGAGCGCGGCAATCCCTGGGTCAGGGCCACCCCCGGCCAGTGACCGGCAGGAATTCAGTTCAGAATCGGGAGACCACCCATGACCATGACCTACTACACGCTTGGCAACAGCGGCCTGCGCGTCAGCCGGCTGGCGCTCGGCACCATGACCTTCGGCACCGAATGGGGCTGGGGCGCGGACAGGGACACAGCCCGCGCGATCTTCGACGCCTATGTCGAAGCGGGCGGCAACTTCTTCGACACGGCCGACCTCTATACCGGCGGTACCGCCGAGACCTGGCTCGGCGAGTTCGTCGCCGAGCGCGGCCTGCGCGATAAGGCGGTGATCGCCACAAAATTCACCATGAATTCCGAGGCCGGCAATCCGAATGCCGGCGGCAACGGCCGCAAGAACATCATGCGGGCCCTGGACGCCTCGCTGAAACGGCTCGGCACTGACTATATCGACCTTTATCTTCTGCATGTCTGGGACAGGATTACTCCGGCCGAGGAGGTGCTGCGCACGCTGGACGACCTCGTTCGCGCCGGCAAGGTGCGCCATATCGGCCTCTCCGACGTGCCGGCCTGGTATGCCGGCCGCGCCCAGGCGATCGCCGAACTGCGCGGCTACGAGCCGGTCTCGGCGCTGCAGCTCGAATATTCGCTCGCCGAGCGCGCCATCGAACATGAATATGTGCCTTTCGGCACCCGTCATGGCGCCGGCATCATGGTGTGGAGCCCGCTGGCCAGCGGGCTCCTCAGCGGCAAATACAAGCCGACGCAAGCCGGAAGGGCTGGGCGGCTCGACGGTTTCCGCAACACCACGCATCCCGGCTTCCAGAAGTTCAGCGACCGCAACTGGGGGATCGTGGCGGAACTCGAGAAGGTGGCGGCCGAGCTCGGCCGCAGCATGGCCCAGGTTGCGCTCAACTGGGCGGCGACGCAGCCAGGCATCGCTTCCGTCATCCTTGGAGCGACGAAGCTCACTCAGCTGCAGGACAATCTCGGCGCGCTCGATTTTTCGATTCCCGCCGAGCTTCGCGCGCGGCTGGAAAAGGTCAGCGCCATGCCTGCGCCGTTCCCGCATTCCTATTTCGGCTCCGAGGTCCAGGTCCGGGTGACCGGCGGCGCCGTGACCGGCGACAAGCCGGCCGGTTATTCGCCCGCGGTCATGATCGAAGGCGAGGCGGTCAGCGTCTCCAGCCGTTGATCAAAGAGGCGGCAACTGACCGAAAAAGCCTGGAATTTTGCACGAGGGCGCGGCGTGACATCGCCGCGCCCTTCGTGTATCGGGTCAACCCGTCATGACAGCATCGCCGGACGAAGCGGGGGCGGTTTTTGCCTCCAAAATTGTCGCGCCGAGATATTCGAGGAATGAGATGACGGTGAAGCCCCTCTATCGACGTGTCGTGCTGAAGGCTTCCGGCGAAGCGTTGATGGGCGAGCAGCATTTCGGCATCGATGTCTCCGTTGTCGACCGCATCGCCGCCGACATTGCCGAGGCGCGCGCGCTGGGCGTCGAAGTGGGTGTCGTCATCGGCGGCGGCAACATTTTTCGGGGCGTGGCTGTAGCTTCCAAAGGCGGCGACCGGGTCACCGGCGATCACATGGGCATGCTCGCGACCGTCATCAACTCGCTGGCGCTGCGCACCTCGCTCAACAAGATCGGCGTCGATGCCGTCGTGCTTTCGGCGATCGCCATGCCGGAACTTTGCGAGAGCTTTTCCCAACGCCAGGCGACAGCCTATATGAACCAGGGCAAGGTGGTCATATTCGCCGGCGGCACCGGCAATCCGTTCTTCACCACCGATTCGGCCGCGGCCCTGCGCGCCGCCGAGATCGGCGCCGATGCGCTGTTCAAGGGCACGCAGGTCGACGGGGTCTATTCGGCCGACCCCAAGAAGGACCCGAACGCGGTCCGTTTCGACCGCATCAGCCACGCCGAAGTCATCAAACGCGGGCTTGCGATCATGGACACAGCCGCGATTGCACTTGCGCGTGAAAACAACATTCCGATAATCGTCTATTCGATCCACGAAAAAGGTGGTTTCGGCGATATTCTAAGGGGCGGCGGCCATTGCACGGTCGTCGCGGACAAATAAGCGAGGCCGGCATCCGTTGAACGGTACCGCGGACGGCACGACGGCATAAGCAGTGAACCCGGCGAACGGGTCGAGGAGATGATCATGAGTGGCGAGTTCGAAGACCTGAAGCGACGCATGGACGGGGCGATCGCCGCCTTCAAGCACGACCTGGCGTCGCTGCGCACCGGCCGAGCCTCCAGCAACCTGCTCGACGCCGTCCAGGTCCAGGCCTACGGCACGACGATGCCGATCAACCAGGTGGCCAACGTGACGGTGCCGGAGCCGCGCATGATTTCGGTCTCGGTTTGGGACAAGTCGATGGTCAGCGCGGTCGACCGCGCTATCCGCGAAGCCAATCTGGGCTTCAATCCGATCGTCGACGGCACCAATCTCAGGATCCCGCTGCCCGAACTCAATGAGCAGCGCCGCAAAGAACTGGTCAAGATCTCGCATGGCTATGCCGAGAACGCACGCGTCGCGGTGCGCCATGTCCGCCGCGACGGCATGGATTTCCTCAAGAAGGCTGAGAAGGACGGCACCATCAGCGAGGACGATCAGCGTAAGCGGTCCGACCAGGTCCAGAAGCTGACCGACGAGATGATCAGCACCATCGATCACCTGCTTTCCGATAAGGAAGCTGAAATCATGCAGGTTTAGGGTCGGGGTTTTCCGGCTCGAAAGCGAGACCATGGCAACCCCCGCGCATGTCGCGATCATCATGGATGGAAACGGACGCTGGGCCAAGGCGCGCGGCCTGCCGCGCCTTGCCGGACACCGCGCCGGCGTCGAGGCCCTGCGCAAGACGGTGCGCGCCGCACCCGAGCTCGGCATCTCCTACCTGACCGTCTACGCCTTTTCCTCCGAGAACTGGTCGCGGCCGAAATCCGAGGTCAGCGACCTCATGGGACTTTTGAAGCTGTTCATCCGCCGCGATCTTGCCGAACTGCATCAGAACGGCGTGCGGGTGAGGGTGATCGGCGACAAAGAGGGGCTGCAGCCCGATATCCGGGGGCTGCTGCAGGAGGCCGAATCGCTGACCGCCGGCAATGAGGCGCTGACATTGGTCATCGCCTTCAATTACGGCGGCCGCGACGAGATCGTGCGCACAGCGCGCAAGCTGGCGGAGGCCGTCGCGCGCGGCGACATGACGAGCGAGGCGATCACGGCGGAAAGCTTTGCCACATCGCTCGACACAAAGGGCATTCCCGATCCCGAGCTGGTGATCAGGACCAGCGGCGAGCTCAGGCTGTCGAACTTCCTTCTCTGGCAGGCTGCCTATAGCGAGCTCGTTTTCCTGCCTTGCTATTGGCCGGACTTCAGCCGCGAGCACCTGGCCGACGCCTTGCGCGACTTTGCCGGCCGTGAACGACGCTTTGGCGGGCTCGCCGCCCGCGATGTCGCGCTTTAGGCGCCGCACCCATGAGCAACCTCCAGCAGCGCGTCATCTCGGCAATCGTGATGGCGGCTCTGACGCTTGCGCTCACCTGGCTCGGCGGATTGCCGTTCCGGCTGTTCTGCGCCGCAATAGCGGCGCTGATCTTCTATGAATGGACGCGCATGGCGCGCGCCGGGAACGGCGCGGCGCTCGGCTTCCTGCCCGAAGCACTGATTCTGATCTTCGTCGGGGCCCTGATCGCCGGCCTGCCGGCCTTGTGGCTGCTGCTCCTCGTCGCGATCCTGGTGGCGGTCGCGGCCATTGTCGCTCGGACCAAGGGGGCCGCGCCGTGGGAAGCCTCGGGGGTGGCCTACGCAGCACTATCCGGCTTTTCGCTCGCCTATCTCCGTGACGACAATCATTCCGGGCTGATTGCGATTCTCTTCCTGTTCGCCGTGGTCTGGGCAACCGACATAGCTGCCTATTTCGTCGGCCGCGCGGTCGGCGGCCCGAAGCTCGCGCCGTCAATCTCGCCCGGCAAGACGCAGAGCGGCGCGCTAGGCGGCGCCATCGGCGGCGTTATCGCCGGAGTTTTGCTCGCAATCGCGGCCGGCGCCGGCAATCTCGTTCAGCTTGGCCTCGCGGCGCTTGCTCTGTCGATCGTTTCGCAAGCCGGCGACCTGTTCGAATCATGGGTCAAGCGCCGGCACGGCGCCAAGGATTCGAGCAATCTCATTCCCGGCCATGGCGGCGTCATGGACAGGGTGGACGGGCTTGTCGCGGCCGCGTTCGCACTGTACGTCATGGGCTGGGTCGCGGCGGGCGCCGAGCATCCGGCATTGGGGCTTTTTCCAAACTGAACGACACAGCAGTAAGGCGAAAAATGGCGCGCGCCACCGATTCGCCCGGATTGATGCCACAGTCGCGGTGGAATGTCGCTCGCGGGCGAATTTGAGGGCATGACTTGAACGACATCTTTCACGCGGTTTTCAGTACACAAGGCTTCGTTCTTGGCACGCTCGTGCCGTTTTTGTTCGTGCTGACCGTCGTCGTGTTCGTCCACGAGATGGGCCACTATCTGATCGGCCGCTGGTGCGGCATCGGCGTGAAGGCTTTTTCCATCGGCTTCGGCCCCGAGCTCTTCGGTTTTTACGACCGCCGCGGAACGCGCTGGAAGCTTTGCGCCATTCCGCTTGGCGGCTACGTCAAATTCGTCGGCGACATGAATGCGACTTCGAGCCAGCCGAGCACGGAGGAGATCGAATCGCTGACAGAGGCTGAGCGCGAGGTCGCCTTCCACACCCAACCAATCTGGAAGCGCGCTGCTACCGTCGTTGCCGGGCCGCTATTCAATTTCCTGCTGACGATCGCCGTGTTTGCGGTGCTGTTTTCCCTCTATGGCCGTCCGGTCCTGGAGCCGATGGTGGCCGAGGTGACCGCCGGCAGCCCGGCGGAAAAAGCCGGAATCCAGCCAGGCGACCGATTCGTCAAAGTCGATGGCAGCAAGGTAGAGACCTTCGCCGACGTGCAGCGGCTGGTTTCAGGCCGGGCTGGCGACGCCATCACCTTCACCATGCTGCGCGACGGCAAGGAAATCGACGTTACGGCCGCGCCGGAGCCCATGGAGCAGCAGGATGCACTGGGCAACAAGGTCAAGGTCGCGGTCATCGGCGTCGTCAACAACGCCGAACTCGGCCAGCCGCGCCTGATCTCCTACACGCCGGCCGGCGCCGTGGTGGCGGCGGTCGAGGAAACCGGGCACGTGATCGAGCGCACCGGCCAATTCCTGCAGCGCTTTGCGCTTGGACGCGAGGACAAATGCCAGTTGGGCGGTCCGATCAAGATCGCGAAGATGTCGGGCCAGGCAGCCAAGCTCGGCTTCGAGTGGCTGGTGCAGCTTGTTGCATTTCTGTCAGTCGGAATAGGATTTCTCAATCTGCTGCCGATTCCCCCCCTCGACGGCGGCCACCTGTTGTTCTACGGCGTGGAGGCCGTCATCAGGCGGCCCGTTTCGGAGCGAACGATGGAGATGGCCTACCGGACCGGGTTGTTCCTGGTGCTCGGATTCATGGGCTTCGTATTTTGGAACGATCTGTTTGGATGCTGAAATCATGAAGAAATTTGGCTTCAGCTTCGGTCATATTGAGATGCCGTTTACCATGCGTTGGGATATGCGTGACGCGAAAGCCACGCGGTACGGTTAAGTAAATACAAATTAACCGGGAGCCTTGCGTGTAGGGAAAATCCGGTTAATACGGTAAGGGAAAATACCGCACGTCCGGTTTTCTCGCCGTGGGGACTACGAGAAAAAGGTACAAAAGCCCGATGAAGGCAGCATCCAAGTTTCTGAGCGCCGCTTCCGCGGCGGCTTTGTCCGCCGCTCTGGTCGTGCCAGGCGCGCTCGCAGTGCAGTTCGCCGCCACGTCGGTGGCCGAGGCCGCGGTCATCTCGCGTGTCGAGGTCAGCGGCAACCAGCGCGTCGATGCGGAAACCATCCGCAATTACATTTCGATCAAGCCGGGCAAGCCTTTCTCCAGCTCCGATATCGACGACGCCGTCAAGGCGCTATTCGGCACAGGTCTGTTCTCGGACGTTCAGATCAACCAGGTCGGTTCGAGCCTGGTCGTCAAGGTTTCCGAATACAAGGTCGTCAACCAGGTCCTGTTCCAGGGCAACAAGAAGATCAAGGACAACGCGCTTCAGATGGGTATCCAGCTGAAGCCGCGTGCAACCTTCTCGCAGCAGGCGCTGGACGCCGATGTCGAGGCGATCAAGACGGCTTACAAGCGCATTGGCCGCGACGACGCCGCGGTGACCACGCAGGTCATGGATCTCGGCGACAATCGCGTGAACGTTGTCTTCAACATCAACGAAGGCGGCCGCACCCAGATCGCGGCGATCAACTTCGTCGGCAACCACGCTTATTCCAGCCGCCGCCTGTCGGACGTCATCAACACCAAGCGCTCGTCCTGGCTGTCCTTCGTGCTGCGCGACGACGTCTATGACGAGGACAAGCTGCGCGCCGACCAGGAGCTGCTGCGCCGCTTCTACTACAATCACGGCTATGCCGACTTCCAGGTCGTCTCGGCCGTCGGCGAGCTTGACGACGCCACCAACAAATACACGGTCACCATCACCGTGCAGGAAGGCGATCGCTATACGTTCGGCGACGTCAGCGTGGAAAGCACTATCCCGGAAGTCGATTCGAAGTCGCTGGAATCGGCGGTCGAAACCCACAAGGGCGACGTCTACAATGCCAAGGACGTCGAGGATTCGATCGTCGCGTTGACCGAGAAGGTCGCGGGTTCGGGCTACGCCTTCGCCCAGGTGACGCCGCGCGGCGACCGCAATTTCGAGAACCACACCATTTCGGTTGTCTACACCATCGACCAGGGCACCAAGGCCTATGTCGAGCGCATCGAAATCCGCGGCAACGACCGCACGCGCGACTATGTCATCCGTCGCGAATTCGACGTCAGTGAAGGCGATGCCTTCAACCAGGTTCTCATCCAGCGCGCGAAGAAGCGGCTGGAAGCCCTTGATTATTTCCAGTCTGTCGACATTTCGACCGTCCCCGGCTCGGCGCCGGACCAGGTCGTGCTGGTGGTCACCGTGGTCGAGAAGTCGACCGGCGAATTCTCGATCGGCGCTGGTTATTCGACTGGCGGCGACACGCCCGGCCCGTCGATCGAAGGCTCGATCACCGAGCGTAACTTCCTCGGGCGCGGCCAGTACATCAAGCTGTCGGCCGGCGGCGGCAGGCATTCGCGCGACTATGCCATTTCGTTCACCGAGCCTTACTTCCTCGGCCGGCGTATTGCGGCGGGCTTCGATATTTACAAGTCCACCCGCGAATACGATCACTACGACACAGACACAACCGGCGCGACGATCCGCTTCGGCCTGCCGATCACCGACAACGTTTCGACGCAGCTGGCGTACAATATCTCGCAAGAGAAGTATTCGATTGCTGATAACTGTCTGACAGGCGGCGTGTATGTTCCTGGCAGCCCATGCACGATCTCTCCGGCCATTATTGAGGGTGTCGGCGAGAGCCCTTGGCTAAAGTCATCGGTCAGTTTGGGCTTGGTCTACAACACCATCGATGACATGAAGAACCCGCATGAGGGTCTCTACGTCACTGGTGTAACCGAAGTTGCTGGTCTCGGCGGCGATGCTAAGTGGGTCAAAGTGACCGGGCGTGCAAGCGTGTATCAGACGTTGTCGGAGCAGCTCGACCTTGTCGGCCTCGTTTCTGGCGGCGCAGGCTACATTGCGGGCTATGGCGACAACGGTCTGCGTATCTTCGACCAGTTCCAAAGCAACGATCGCATGATCCGCGGCTTTGAGTATGGCGGCATCGGCCCTGTGGATCCGCTCACGGGCGATCATCTCGGCGGCACGACCTATTTCAATGCGTCGGCCGAAGCGCAGTTCCCGCTGCCTGTCATTCCAGAAAGCTTCGGCTTGCGTGGTGCCGTGTTTGCCGATGCGGCAACGCTTTACGGAACCAAGATTACTTCGGTTGCGCAGGAATCGACGGACATGAAGCTACGCGCCTCAGTCGGTATCGGCCTGATGTGGGCTTCGCCGTTCGGCCCGATCCGCATCGACTATGCGATCCCGGTCAAGAAAGAGTCGACCGACGACGTGCAGGAATTCAACTTCGGTATCGCGACCCGCTTCTAACTTTGTGGTTGCGATGATTCCGGGCCGGATGACGGCCCGGAGTGGACCGATCCAACCCAGCTGGATATTACTTCTGGAATGACCGATCCGGTGTTCTTCGCGCCTTCACGCCGGTACACGGCTGGCGAGGTCGCGAATCTGACCGGCGCCAGCCTGTTCGATTCCGATCAGGCCGAAATTGCCATCGAGGCGCTGGCTCCCGCCAACGAGGGTGGCAACGGCGCGCTCGTCTTTGTCGACGGCAAGCGCAATTTCGCGTTGATGCCGTCGCTCAGGGCGGCCGCGGTGCTATGCCCCGCCGATTTCGCCAGCAAGGCGCCGCCGGGCATCGCGGTGCTGATGCATCCGCGCCCGCAGCAAGCTTTCGCGATGGTCGGGCGCCTATTGTTTCCGCAGGCTGCCACTCCGGGGCCATTGACCGGAGAAACCGGCATATCGCCCCACGCGTTTATCGATCCATCCGCGCACATCGAGGACGGGGCGATCGTAGAGGCGGGCGCCGTGATCGGTCCCGGCGTATCCGTCGGCAGCGGCACGGTCGTTGCGCCCCACGTCGTTGTCGGCCGTTCCTGCCAGATCGGCCGCGACGGCTTCATCGGCCCCGGCGTCAGCATTCAATATGCGCTTATCGGCAACCGCGTCATCATCCATGGCGGCGCCAGGATCGGCCAGGATGGTTTCGGCTTCGTTGGCGGCGCCAAAGGGCCTGAACGCGTGCCGCAGATCGGCCGCGTCATCATTCAGGACGATGTCGAGATCGGCTCCAATTCGACTGTCGACCGCGGCGCGATGTCCGACACCGTCATCGGCCAGGGCACCAAGATCGACAATCTGGTGCAGATCGCCCACAATGTTCGCATCGGCCGCAATTGCATTATAGCTGGGCTTTCGGGTATTTCCGGTTCCGTCGTCGTCGGCGACAATGTCACCATGGGCGGCGGTGTCGGCCTCGCCGATCATCTGACCATCGGGCCAGGAGCCAAGCTTGCTGCGAGAAGTGGATTCATGAACAACGTGCCGGCAGGCGAGGTCTGGGGAGGTTACCCGGCGCAACCCATGGCGGAAGCCATGCGCGAGATAGCGATGCTGCGCAGGATGGCCAGGACGCGCAAGCAAGGCGACGGAAATGGCTGATACGGTGGCAACTTCACTCGACGCGGTCGACATCATGGGGCTTATGAAGCTCCTGCCGCACCGCTATCCGTTCCTGCTGATCGATCGCATCGTCGACATAGACGGCGACGAGTCCGCTGTCGGCATCAAGAACGTGACCATCAACGAGCCGCATTTCCAGGGCCATTTTCCCCAGCAGCCGGTCATGCCCGGCGTGCTCATCATCGAGGCCATGGCCCAGACCGCGGGCGCGATCTGCATTCGCAGCCTCAACACCGAGAAGCCGTCGCTGGTTTATTTCATGACCATCGACAACGCGAAATTCCGCAAGCCGGTCGTTCCAGGCGATCAGCTCAGGATCCACGTCAAGAAGATCAAGAAACGCGGCAACCTGCTGAAATTCGCCTGCGAGGCGATGGTTGACGGCGCGAAAGCCGCCGAAGCCGAGGTTTCGGCCATGATGGTTACCGGCTGACGGTTCGAAATGCTCATGAAAGTCGCGGCATCCATTCATCCTTCCTCGGTCGTCGAAGAAGGAGCCAAGCTCGGCGAAGGCGTCCGCATCGGACCCTTCTGCCATGTCAGCGCCGATTCGATCCTCGGCGACCGCGTCGAACTGGTCAGCCATGTGTCGGTGATGGGCGCCACGTCCATCGGGGCCGGGACAAAGGTCTATCCAATGGCGACGCTAGGCGCGCCGCCGCAAAACACCAAGCACAAGGGCGGTCGCACCACTCTGGTCATCGGAGCGAACTGCACCATTCGTGAAGGCGTCACAATGCATGTCGGCACCGACACCAGCCGTGGCGAGACGACTGTCGGCGACAACGGCAACTTCCTAGCCTACGCCCACATCGCCCACGATTGCGTCGTCGGCAAGAATGCCACCTTCGCCAATGGCGCGACGCTGGGCGGACATTGCGAGATCGGCGACAACGTCTATATCGGCGGCCTGACCGCCGTTCATCAATTCGTGCGCCTCGGCGACAATGTTTTCATCGGCGGCTGCGCGGCGGTCGTTGGCGACGTCATTCCTTATGCCATCGCCGCCGGCAACCGCGCCAAGCTGCGTGGCCTGAACATCATAGGTCTCAAGCGCTCCGGCCTGCCGCGTTCCGAAATCTACCTGCTGCGCAAGGCTTATAGGACGATCTTCGATCGTTCCCGCACCGTCGGTGAGAATGTGGAACTCGCCAAGGCCGAGTTCGCCGGGTCGCCAACGGCCATGAAGATCATCGATTTCATCACAAGTCGCGGCAAACGGCACTTTGCCGTCCCATCGCTCAAGGGCGACGGCGACGACGACAGCGGCGATGACGAGGGCTGAGCCGGCCAAGGCAGGGCTCGTACTCGCGCCGGGCTCCAGGGTCGGCATCATCGCCGGTGGGGGCAGCCTGCCCGTCGAGGTTGCCGATGGTCTGCTCAAGCAAGGTTTTGTGCCCTTCGTGATCATCGCTGAGGGTGAGGTCGACCGCGAGGCGGACTTTTCCGCCTACGAGCGGCAGACGCTGGCACTGGAAGATATCGGCTTGCTGCTTCCCTTGTTGAAGCGCAATGGGATCACGCATCTCGTTCTTGCCGGCGAAATCAAGCGCAGGCCGCGTTTGAGCAAGATTCGACCGACACTTGGTTTGCTGGCCATAATACCTTCCGTGATCAGAGCGCTGAGACGCGGCGACGACGGCTTGCTGAAGGTGTTGACCCGAAGCCTTGAAGATCGGGGCATTGCGGTGGTCGGCGCGCATGAGGTCGTTCCTGAACTGACGGCCGGCGAAGGCACGTTGACGGCGGCTCATCCAAATCAATCGGACTGGCGCGACATCAAAGCCGGGCGCGCCGCCGCCAAAGCCATTGGCGCGCTCGATATCGGCCAGGCGGCGATTGCGATCGGAGGTCGAGCCATCGCGCTGGAAGGCATTGAGGGCACTGCCGGCCTGCTCGACAGAACGCGGGAATTGCGCGGCCACGGCAGGCTGGCCGGCAAGGCGCGCGGCGTGCTGGTCAAATGCGCCAAGCCTGGGCAGGAGCTGCGCGCCGACTTGCCCTCCATCGGCCCGCATACGATCGACGCCGCACATGCCGCGGGGCTGGCCGGCATTGCGCTGGAAGCCGGCCACTCCCTAATTCTCGAAGGTCCGGAAACGCTGGCGCGCGCCAATGCTCTCGGCCTGTTCATCGTCGGCCTACCCGCCATGGAGGCGGCCAATAAGGAGCCGGCTAATGGTCGCTGACAAGCCGCTCAAGCTCGCGATCGTCGCCGGCGAGGAATCCGGCGATCTGCTTGGCGCCGACATCGTGCGGGCGCTCGAACGCACGACCGGCCGCAAGGTGCAACTCGTCGGCATTGGCGGCCGCCACCTGCAGCAACTGGGGCTGATCCCGCTCTTCGACGGCGGCGAGATCGCGCTGATGGGCTTCAGCGCGGTGCTGCGCGACCTGCCGCGGCTGATGCGCCGCATCAGCCAGACGGCGGCGATGATCGCAGCCGAGCGGCCCGACTGCCTGATCACCATCGACAGTCCGGACTTTTCGCTTCGTGTCGCAAAGAAGGTCCGCGCAACGGCACCGGCCATTCCGATCGTCCATTATGTCTGCCCGAGCGTATGGGCCTGGCGGCCGGGCAGGGCGGTGGCGATGAAGCCCTATGTCGATCACATCCTCTGTATCCTTCCGTTCGAGGTGAAGGCGCTCGCTCGTCTTGGCGGACCGCCGGGCACTTATGTCGGCCACCGGTTGACGCAGGATCCGGGCGTGCTTGGCGCCGCCAAGGCGCAGAGCCAGCCGCGCGATCTCGCCGACGACCGCGTCAAGACGGTGCTGGTGCTGCCCGGCTCGCGCCGCGGCGAGGTGCGGCGGCTGATCGAACCCTTCGGCAAGGCGATGTCGGCGCTGCGCCAGCGCGGCCACCGCCTGCGCTTGCTGTTGCCGACGGTGCCGCATGTCGCCGAGCTGGTGAAGGCCTCGATCGCGAGTTGGGACGACAAGCCGGAAATCATCACCGAGCCGGAGCGCAAATGGCAGGCCTTCGGCAAGGCCGATGCAGCGTTGATCGCCTCTGGGACGGTTTCGCTGGAACTGGCGCTCGCGGGCGTTCCGATGGTTTCCTGCTACAAGCTCGACCCGATCGCGCGCCAGCTTCTGCAGCATTTGGTGACGACGTGGTCGGCGCTGCTGCCCAATTTGATATCCGACCGCGCGCTGGTGCCGGAATTCTACGATCAGTATGTCCGGCCGGAGAACCTGGCGCGGCAGCTGGAAGCCCTGTTTGCCGACACCGGCATGCGCGCCTGGCAAAAGGCGGGCTTTGCCGAGATTGCCCGGCGCATGGCGACCGAGCGACCCTCGGGCGAGATCGCCGCCGAGGTGGTGATGGGGTGCATAAGGAGAGCGAATAGGGAGTAGCGAATAGCGAATAGGGCTGTGTCGGCTTCGCCCGTTTCCCCTATTCGCTACTCGCTATTTCGCTATTCGCTCAATTACCTTTTGGCAATCGGCACGTAATCGCGTTCCGTAGCGCCGGTGTAGAGCTGGCGCGGCCGGCCGATCTTCTGGTGCGGATCCTCGATCATTTCCTTCCACTGCGCGATCCAGCCGACGGTGCGGGCGACCGCGAACAGCACGGTGAACATGGTGGTGGGGAAGCCCAGCGCCTTCAGCGTGATGCCGGAATAGAAGTCGACGTTCGGGTAGAGCTTCTTTTCGATGAAATACTCGTCGGTCAGCGCGATCTTTTCCAGCTCCATCGCGATGTCGAGCAGAGGATCGTCCTTGATGCCGAGCTCGCCCAGCACCTCATGCGCGGTCTTCTGCATGATCTTGGCGCGCGGATCATAGTTCTTGTAGACGCGGTGCCCGAAGCCCATCAGCCGGAACGGGTCGTTCTTGTCCTTGGCGCGGGCGATGAACTCGGGGATGTGATCGACATGGCCGATCTCGCCCAGCATGTTGAGGGCCGCTTCGTTGGCGCCGCCATGCGCCGGACCCCACAGGCAGGCGATGCCGGCGGCGATGCAGGCGAAGGGATTGGCGCCCGACGAGCCGGCCAGGCGCACGGTCGAGGTCGAAGCGTTCTGCTCGTGGTCGGCGTGCAGGATGAAGATGCGGTCCATGGCGCGCGCCAGCACCGGATTGATCTTGTATTCCTCGCACGGCACGGCAAAGCACATGTGCAGGAAGTTGGCCGCGAAGCCGAGATCGTTCTTCGGGTAAATGAAGGGTTGGCCGATATGGTACTTATAGGCCATCGCCGCGATCGTCGGCATCTTGGCGATGAGGCGCATCGAGGCGACCATGCGCTGATACGGGTCCGAGATGTCGGTCGAGTCGTGATAGAAGGCCGACAGCGCGCCGACCACGCCGCACATCACCGCCATCGGATGCGCGTCGCGGCGGAAGCCGGTGAAGAAGCGTGACATCTGCTCATGCACCATCGTGTGGCGCGTCACGCGATAATCGAAGTCGTCCTTTTGCGCCTTGGTCGGCAACTCGCCGTAGAGCAGCAAATAGCAGACCTCGAGGAAGTCGCCATGCTCGGCCAGCTGATCGATCGGGAAACCGCGATGCAGCAGGATGCCGGCATCGCCGTCGATGAAGGTGATCCCCGATTCGCAGCTTGCGGTTGAGGTGAAACCGGGATCGTAAGTAAAGGCGCCGGTGGTGCTGTAGAGCGAACCGATGTCGATGACGTCCGGCCCGACCGTCCCGCTTCGCACCTTTAATTCGTGCGTCTTGCCGGCGAGCTCGAGCCTGGCGGCCGACTCGCGCTTTTTGCTGCCCGGTTCCGGTTTTGTCGCAGCTTCGCTCATTCTCAACTCCTTTTGTTCCTCATGCCGGCAAGGCAATTCCTGCAAACGACACGTCGAAGTCACCGGAATGCGCGAACTCGCCACCGCATTTTAGGAGGTGCGTGCCAGATTGGGCCAAGCCCAATGTTGCACTGCGAAACACACCTTTCAATGCCAATCTTCTTGGGCCAGTTCGCTCCTAATCGATTTGATCTCCAATGCGCGCAAGGCTTTCCTCGCGGCCCAGCACGGCAAGCACGTCGAACACGCCTGGCGAGGTGCTGCGGCCGGTCAGCGCGGCTCTCAGGGGCTGCGCCACGGCGCCCAGCTTGTGCCCGCCGGCCTGCGCGAAGTCGCGGATCGAAGCCTCGGCCGAGGCGGCGTTCCAGTCGCCCTGAACAGAAGACAATGCACCATGCGCGCCGCGCAGAATCGCGCGCGCATCCGCGTTGAGCAAGCCCGCCGCCTTCTCGTCCAACGGCAACGGTCGCTCGACGAACAGGAACGCCGCGCCGTCGACCAGTTCCACAAGAGTTTTCGCCCGCTCCTTGAGGCCGGGCATGGCGGCAAGCAGTTGCGCCTTTCGCCTGTCATCGAGCTTTGCCGCGAGCGCCGGGCCGCCTTCGAGATAAGGCAAGGTGGCGACGAGGATGTCGAACAGCGCCCGGTCGTCCATCTTGCGCATATGGACGCCGTTCAGCGCCTCGAGTTTGGCGAAGTCGAAGCGGGCCGCGCCCTTGTTGACGTCGCTGATGTCGAACCAGGCGATCATGTCCTTAATCGACATCACCTCGTCGTCGCCATGGCTCCAGCCGAGCCTGGCCAGATAGTTGAGCAGAGCCTCGGGCAGGTAGCCCATGGCGCGATATGCCTCGACGCCGAGCGCGCCGTGCCGCTTCGACAGCTTGGCGCCGTCGGCGCCGTGGATCAGCGGGATGTGCGACATCGACGGCACATCCCAGCCCATGGCGTTGTAGATCACCGTCTGGCGCGCGGCATTGGTCAGGTGATCGTCGCCGCGGATGATGTGGGTGACGCCCATGTCGTGATCGTCGACGACGACGGCATGCATGTAGGTCGGGACGCCATCGGAGCGCAGGATGATGAAGTCGTCGAGATCCTTGTTGGGGAAGCGCACCTCGCCCTGCACGCGGTCGTTGACGATCGTCAGGCCCTCGGTCGGCGCCTTGATGCGGATTGCGCCCTTGACGCCTGCCGGCGCCTCGGAGGGGCCGCGGTCGCGCCAATGGCCGTTGTAACGCGGCGGCAGGCCTTTGGCACGTGCGGCCTCGCGCATCGCCTCCAGCTCCGCCGGCGTCTCGTAGCTGTAATAGGCCTTGCCCATGCGCACGAGCTGCTCCGCCACCTCGCGATGACGCGGCACGCGCTCGAACTGCGAGACGGCTTCGCCATCCCAGGAGAGGCCAAGCCAGGTCAGCCCGTCGAGAATGGCAGCCGTGGCGGCTTCGGTGGAGCGCTCGCGATCGGTATCCTCGATGCGCAGCAGCATCGTGCCGCCGGTGTGCTTAGCATAGAGCCAGTTGAACAGCGCCGTGCGCGCTCCGCCGATATGCAGGTAGCCTGTAGGCGAGGGGGCAAAACGGGTGACGGCCTTGTCGGACATGGAACTCTCGAGGAAGCGCTGAAAAATGCATGTTTCGCGCAGACTTCCACGCGACCGGCGTTCATGTAGCATAGGCGGTCTGGGGCGCAAGGGGCAGACCCGATGGCTGGACGTGGCCGGGACGCGGAGGAGGGTGGGGGAACGACAGCAGGCGTCAGCGAACGCCTGATGTTTCCTCATGCCGTGCCCGAAGAGGGAACGCCGCTTTCGCTTCCGGCGCCGCGTCCGCCAGCCGGGCTTCTGCCGACTGGCGGCGGCACGTTACCACCAGCATCGCCGACAGCCAACGACGGCCGGATCCGCAGACAGCTTGGCCGCGCTTCGCTTCCTGCTCTGCGGCGAAGCATTGGCACGGCGGCCACCACCGAGCTCGACCGCGGCGTCGGCTTTCTGCTGGTGCCGGTGTTCCTGGCAGCCGGCGTGATCTGTTACTTCTCGCTTAGCGCCGAGCCGGACCTCTACAGGCCGCTTGCGGCGGTCGCCCTGATGGCGGTCTGCGCGGCGGTCTCGCGTTCCCGGCACAGAACGCACCTTGTCTTCATGGCGGCGTTTTTCTGCGCCTTGGGCTTTCTTGCGGCCAAGGTGGAGACCTGGCGGATGGCGACCCCGATGCTGGGTTCCGAAATCCAGACACGGCTGACGGGCCGCCTCGTCACCGCCGAGGCGATGGCCAACGGCCGTGTCCGGCTCACCATAGATCTGATATCCACGGAGCGTCCGAAGCTGCGCTACGCGCCGGACCGCATCAGGCTGTCGGCGCGCAGGATTCCGTCCGACATGTCGGCCGGGTCGATGCTGACCGGCTATGCCAAGCTGCTGCCGCCGACAGGTCCTGTTCGGCCGGACAGCTACGACTTTTCCTTCGACAGCTATTTTGCCGGCATAGGCGCCAGCGGCTTTTTCCTGGGCGATCCGAAACTTGTCGCGCCGACCCCGAGTGCGCCAACGGAGGTGCCGTTTGGCGCGCGCGTGGCATCGGCCATAGAAAAGGCTCGCGAGGGGATTGCCGACCACATCAGGAGCAGCATCGGCGGTTCCGAGGGCGAGATCGCGGCGGCGCTGATCGTCGGCGTTCGTGCTGGCATTCCGGAAGCCATCAACGAGTCGATGCGACGGACCGGCATCTACCACATCATTTCGATCTCCGGCGTGCATATGGCGCTGGTCGCCGGCACGATCATGGTGCTTTTGCGCGGCGCCTTCGCGCTGTTTCCGGACTTCTCGTCGCGCCGGCCGGTGAAGAAATATGCCGCTGGCATCGCGCTGGCGTCGATCGCCGCCTATCTCGTGATCTCCGGCATCGTGGTGGCGGCCGAGCGAAGCTTCATCATGCTTGGCGTGATGCTGGTCGCCGTGCTTTTCGACCGCGCGGCGCTGACCATGCGCAACCTGGCGATCTCTGGCATCGCCGTCATCCTGGTCTCGCCGCATGAAGTGGTCGGCCCGAGCTTCCAGATGTCCTTCGCCGCCACCGCCGCCCTGGTCGGCGCCTATGCCGGCTTTGCCGACTATCGCGCCGGCAAAACGACCGCGCCGCCGGCAAAGCCTTCGTTTCTCGGGTTCCTATCGCGAAAACTGGCGATTGGAGCGGGTGGCGCCGCCGTGACGTCGCTCATCGCGGGCAGCGCAACATTGTTGTTTGCCATCTGGCACTTCCAGCGGGTGTCGCCGCTCAGCCTGCTGGCCAATCTGGCGGTCATGCCGATCGTCTCATTGGTCGTCATGCCGTTCGCCGTGCTGAGCGCGCTGGCCATGCCCTTCGGCTTAGACGGTCCCTTCCTCTTTGTCATGGGCAAAGGCCTGACGGCGATGATCGCCATTTCGGCATGGATTTCCGAGCGCTCACCGGTCGACGCCGTGGGGCTGATCTCGATCCAGTCGGTGCTGCTGGCGACGGTCGCGCTGGTCATCGCGACCATGGCTACCACTTGGCTGAGGCTTGCCGCCGTACCTTTCGCTCTCGCTGCGCTGCTGGCCATTCCGCACGTCCGCACACCGGACGTGCTTATCTCGGAGGATGCGCATCTGGTGGCGATGCCGATCGGCGGCGGCGAGCTTGCCGTCAATCGCGAACGCTCCAACGAGTTCACCACCGACAACTGGAAACGGGCGCTGAAAGCCGAGGAGATCGTGCCGCCGGAAAGGTTCGCCAAAGATACGCTGGACATTGCCGATCCCGTCGACCTGCCGCCCGGCTCGCCCTTCTATTGCAGCGGCGATCTCTGCATCGGCCGGCATCCTTCCGGCGCGATCGTCGCGCTCGCCGAGACCCGCGACACCGCCCGGCCGGCCTGCGGCTTCGCCGACCTCATCGTCATCAACGACGCCACGGCCTATAACCCGTGCCGCGATCCGCGTGTGCTCGTCGTCACCAAGCGGCAGCTGGCGCGCGACGGCAGCGCCGCCGTTTTCTTCGATCCGCAATCGGCAACCGCGCGGCCAACCGTCCGCTACGCGGTCGTAGAACCATACCGACCCTGGCACGAGCAGCGGAAATACACGCGCGAGGCGAGGGGACTGGCGCCCTATAAGCAGCCGGAAAAACCAGCCGCCGCACCGGCCCAATAGATTGTCGTCCGGGCGAAGAAGGCCGGGCAGTTCTGCTCAGTAGCGGCGGATAAGTCCGACGAGCTTGCCCTGAACCTTGACCCGATCCGGTCCGAAGATCCGGGTCTCATAGGCCGGGTTGGCGGCCTCGAGCGCGATCGAGGCACCCTTGCGGCGGAAACGCTTAAGCGTCGCCTCCTCATCGTCGACCAGCGCCACCACGATCTCGCCCGGGCTTGCGGTGTTGGCATTGCGGATGATGACGGTGTCGCCGTCGAAGATGCCGGCCTCGATCATCGAGTCGCCCTTGACCTCCAACGCGTAATGCTCGCCGCCCATGATCATGTCCGGCGGCACCGAGATCGAATGCGTCTGGTGCTGGATAGCGTCAATCGGCACGCCGGCGGCGATGCGGCCCATCACCGGAATGGATACGGCCGCCGCGGCCTCGTCGTCATTGCTTGGCGTCGGGGTGCGCGATGGCGTCGTCGGCTTGACCTGGCGACTGAGATTGCCTTGGCCGCCCTGGATGATGCTCGGCGAAAACTTCTTCGCGGCATTCAGGCCAGGCGCGATCGAGTCGGGTAGGCGCAGCACTTCCAGCGCGCGCGCCCGGTTCGGCAGCCGGCGAATGAAGCCGCGTTCCTCCAGCGCAGTGATCAGCCGGTGGATGCCGGACTTGGAGGCAAGGTCGAGCGCCTCCTTCATCTCATCGAATGATGGAGGAATCCCGCTCTCCTTCAGGCGTTCATGGATGAACATCAGGAGTTCATGTTGTTTGCGCGTCAGCATCGGCGGCCCCCACGGGTTCTGAAACCAGAATCAGAAAAACAAACCCAGAACAAACACTATCTGTTCCAGTTGTGTTCCGCAACCGTTTAAAGTTTAGTGAATTTGTTAAGGCTGCCGAAACAATGTCGCATCCGGTGACGGCCGGCTGCCCCTCCTGGGGCAGCGGCATTGATTTCGCTCGATTTTGGAGTTCCCCTTACGCTGAAATACAACCCGCCACGATCACGAAGCCGTGGTTGGGATCACGTCGGCTCTACCGTAAGCGCGTGGCACCGTGAACGAAACGAACCCAAAATGCCAACCTTGGCGAAGTTCCGATCCGCAGTCTTCGCCGTCTATGGACCAGCTAACATAGGACCAAAGGTTCTTGCCCTGTCGCCGACGGTGGTGAGACAACCCCCTTGGCCAGATCGAAATGGAGGCGGCAGCACAATGAGGGGAATTCCTGATCTCGCCGAAGTCGAGGCGATGGATGCCGCGGATCCGCTGCGCGCCATGCGCGATCGCTTCGTCTTGCCGGAAGACGTCATATACCTCGACGGCAATTCGCTGGGCGCTGCTTCGGTAGACGCCTTCAGCGAGATCGAGACTGCCGCGAGGCAGGAATGGGCGCGGGATCTCATCCGCGCCTGGAACACCGCCGGCTGGTTCGATATGCCCATCGAGCTGGGTGACCAGCTAGGACGGCTGATCGGCGCGAAACCCGGCCAGACGGTCGTTTGCGACACGACTTCGATCAACATCTACAAGGTCCTGCATGCGGCACTTGCAATGCGGCCCGAGCGTTCGGTGATCGTTGCCGAGGGCGACAGCTTTCCGACCGACCTCTACATGGCGGAAAGCGTCGCATCGAGGCGGCTCGGCACGGTGCTGCGGCTCGAAGGCACCGATGCCCCGACGATTGAGGAACTGGTTGACCATCGCGTCGCGGTCATCTTGGTCAACCACGTCAACTACAAATCCGGCCGGCTGCGCGACATGGCGGCGCTCACCCGCAAGGCTCATGAAGCCGGCGCGCTGATCGCGTGGGACCTCTGCCACACGGCGGGTGCGCTGCCGGTGGATCTCGACGGCTCTAATGCCGATTTCGCCATTGGCTGCACCTACAAGTATCTCAATGGCGGGCCGGGCTCGCCAGCCTTCATCTACGCCGCGAGCCGCCATCACCGCGACATTCGCCAGCCGCTCAGCGGCTGGTGGGGCCATGCCCGGCCTTTCGCGTTCGAGCAGGGCTACGCCGCGGGCACGGGCATCCGGCGGTTCCTGTGCGGAACGCAACCGGTGCTGTCGATGCGCGCGCTGAAAGGGGCGCTGGATATGTGGAACGATGTCGACATCAGGGCCGTGCGGAGAAAAAGCGCCGCATTGACGGACCTGTTCATCCGGCTTGTCGAAGCCAGATGCGGCGGCTTCGGTCTTGAGCTGGAGAGCCCGCGCTCAGGCGCCGAGCGCGGCAGCCAGGTGTCGTTCGCACATCCGCATGGCTACCAGGTGATGCGTGCCTTGATCGAGCGCGGCGTGATCGGCGATTTCCGCGCGCCATCCACCATTCGTTTCGGCTTCACGCCGCTCTATGTCGGCTACCGCGATGTCTGGGATGCGGTCGAGGTGCTGGAGGACATCCTGCGCACTGGCATCTGGCAAGACGCACGCTTTGCCGTCAAAACAACCGTTACCTGACTTTGAATCGGCGATGCCGAACAAATGACCTGATCGCGGAGACACCGTTGCTGGGACATCGTATTGTCGACTGGGATGACGCCTATGCAAATGGCGCCAATATCGCGGGCGGCGACCGCTGGCCGGCTGCGTGGGATCGGCCGGCGCGGGCGTTTCGCGAAAGGCTGCTGTCAGAGGGCAGGGCGCGGCTCGATGTTGTCTACGGCGAAGCGCCGCGCAAGCGCTTCGACCTGTTTCTCCCGTCTGCGGCGCCAAGGGGGCTCGTCGTGTTCATCCACGGCGGCTATTGGATGGAGTCGGACAAGAGCTCCTGGTCGCATCTGGCTGGAGGCGCGCTCGGCCGCGGCTTTGCCGTCGCCATGCCCTCCTACACGCTGTGCCCGCAGACCAGGATCAGCGGCATAGTCGGCGAGGCCGCGGCAGCGATCGAGAAGGCGGCGGCCATGGTCGATGGTCCGCTGATGCTGACCGGGCACTCGGCCGGCGGGCATCTCGCCAGCCGAATGGTGACCACGGTCTCACCGCTATCATCCGATGTGGCGCGGCGCATACGCCAGGTCGTTTCGATTTCAGGCCTGCACGACCTTCGGCCGCTGATGTTCACAGCGCTGAACGAGACCCTGAACATCGACGAGCCGGAAGCGCGGAGCGAAAGCCCGGCATTGTTGCGGCCTCGACAGGGAGCCTGCATCACCTGCTGGGCCGGCGGCGGCGAGCGTGCGGAATTCCTGCGCCAGAGCGCGTTGCTCGCCAACATCTGGACCGGGCTCGGCGCCTCCACCCGTTCAGTGGTCGAGCCGGACCGACATCATTTCAACATTGTCGATGGCCTCGCCGACCCGGATCATCCCCTGACCCGTACGCTGGTGGACGAATAAGGGCTACGATCGACTTCGTCGACGTATCAGGATCGACTTCGTCGACGCCTAGCGCAGCATGAGCACGCTGCATTCAGCGCCGGCTTCCGCCGCCGGCGCAAAGGGCTCGCGCACGATCAGGCCGTTGGCGTCGGCGAGCATCCGCAGCATCGAGGAGTCCTGGATTCCGAAAGGCGTCGCGACCAAGGTGCCGGCGTCCTCGCGCACGACGGCGCGCACATAGTCCTGCCTAAGGTCGTTGGCCCGCATCGCGGTGCCAAGCCGGGCCGTTCGCATATCCTGATGGTGATCGCGGCCACCGAGCCGGGCAAGCAGCGGTTTCAGGAAGAGTTGCGAGCAGACAATGCTTGCCACCGGATTGCCGGGCAGGCCGATGCAGCGGATATGGCCAAGCCGGCCAAACATCAGTGGTTTGCCGGGGCGCATGGCAATCTTCCAGAAATCGAGCTGCATGCCTTCGCCGGTCAGCACGCTATGGACGAGGTCGTGGTCGCCGACCGAGGCGCCGCCGAGCGTGACGATGACATCGGCGTCCGCCTCGACCGCTTTCCGGACCAGCGCGGCAATCGCCTCCTGGCGGTCGGCGGCGATGCCGAGATCGAGCGCGAGCGCGCCGACCGACTGGGCGGCGGCTCCAACGCCGTAGGCATTGGACGAAATGATCTGGTCGGGGCCGAGCGCGCTGCCCGGGGGCAGCAATTCATCGCCGGTGGCGATGATCGCGACCAGCGGCCGGCGCACGACGTTCAGGGCTGGGTGGTTGGCCGAGGCCGCCAGCGAAAGGGCCGCCGCATCGAGAACGCGGCCCTTTTCGAGCAGCACGTCGCCCTGGCCGAAGTCGAGCCCGCGGCGACGCACATTGCGTCCTTCCGCGGTCGGCTCCGTCACTTCGATCCTGCCATTGCCGAGATCGCGGACGTTTTCCTGGATGACGACCGTGTCGGCGCCCTCCGGCAACGGCGCCCCGGTGAAGATGCGCACGGCCTGGCCTTCCCCGACGGTTCCGGAGAAACCGCGCCCGGCAGGCGCCACGCCGATGACCTCGAGTAGCGCCGGGGCCGAGGCGACATCGGAGAAGCGCGCGGCATAGCCGTCCATCGCGGAGGCATCGAAAGGTGGCTGCGTGCGCAGCGCGACCACCGGCTCGGCCAGCACGCGACCCGCCGCGTCAGCCAGCGGAACGCGCTCGCCCGGCAGATCCGTCACGCCGTCCAGCAGGCGTTCGAGCGCCTCGGTGACCGGAAGCAAGGCCATTATGAACCCGCCTTGTAGTCGCCTGATTTGCCGCCGGTCTTCTCGACCAGCCGGACGCCGGAAATCACCATCCCGCGGTCCGCTGCCTTGGCCATGTCGTAGATGGTGAGGCAGGCGACTGAAGCGGCGGTCAGCGCCTCCATCTCCACGCCCGTCTTGCCGGTGACGCGGGCGAGCGCGGTGACCTTGAGACCTGGCAAGGAATGGTCCGGCTCGATCTCGACGCCAACTTTGGTCAGAAGCAGCGGATGGCAGAGCGGGATCAGTTCGTGCGTCTTCTTTGCGGCCATGATGCCGGCGATACGGGCAGTCCCCAATACGTCGCCTTTCTTGGCGTCGCCGGCCAGGATCATCTCCAGCGTTTCCGGCTGCATGGAGACAAACCCTTCAGCGACTGCCGTGCGCGTCGTCTCGGCCTTGTCGCCGACGTCGACCATATTGGCTTCGCCTTTAGCGCCAAGATGAGTAAGGGAGGCCATCCTCAAACGGCCTCGGCACGCGCCTTGCCGGTGAGCAGCAGTTGCGTGGCGGCGGCCACGTCGGCCTGCCGCATCAGGCTCTCGCCGACCAGGAAGGTGCCGATCTTGCTCTTCTCCAGCCGGCGGCAATCCTGATGCGTGAAGATGCCGCTTTCACTGACCAGCAGCCGATCCGCCGGCACCATGGCCGCCAGCCGCTCCGAGACGTCGAGGCTGGTTTCAAAGGTTCTGAGATCGCGGTTGTTGATGCCGATCAGCCGCGACGAAAGGCGAAGCGCGCGTTGCATTTCGTTTTCGTCGTGCACCTCGACCAGAGCGTCCATGCCGAGCTCGAAGGCGGTCGCTTCAAGGTCCCTGGCAAGCGCGTCGTCGACGCTCGCCATGATGATCAGGATCGCGTCGGCGCCCCAGGCGCGTGCTTCGTAGACCTGGTAGGGATCGAACAGGAAATCCTTGCGCAGAGCCGGCAGGCGCACCGCTGCCCGAGCGGCTGTCAGGAATTCGGGAGCGCCCTGGAAAGACGGGGCGTCCGTAAGCACCGAAAGGCAGGCGGCGCCACCTTGCTGGTAGGCCTGTGCCAATGACGGCGGATCGAAATCGGCGCGGATCAGGCCCCTGGAAGGGCTGGCCTTCTTGATTTCGGCGATCAAAGCGAAGCCGCCGTCTCGGCGCTTGGCTTCCAGCGCGGCAAGGAAGCCGCGCGGCGGCTCGGCGTCCCTGGCCTTCGTCTTGATGTCGGCGAACGACACGGCGAGCTTCGCCGCGGCGATCTCTTCACGCTTGTAGGCTTCGATCTTGCGCAGGATATCGGACAAGGGATCTATCCGTTCGAAATCTCGATGAGCTTGTCGAGCACCGCAAGCGCGCGGCCGCTGTCGATCGCTTGCGCCGCCGCCGCGATGCCGTCGGCCAGCGTCGTCACCTTGCCGGCCACAACCAGCCCGGCGCCGGCATTCATCAGCACCGTATCGCGATAGGCGCCGGCGGCTCCGCCAAGCATATCGCGCAATTCCTTGGCGTTGTAGGCCGCGTCGCCGCCGCGCAGCTCTTCCTTTGTGTGCCGCTTCAAGCCAACGGCTTCCGGCGTCAAGGTAAAGCTGCGAATCTCGCCGCCGGCGAGCTCCGCCACCTGGGTTTCGCCGGTGGTGGTGATCTCGTCATAGCCGTCGCCATGGACGACCCAGGCGTGATCGGCGCCCAGCGCCTTGAGCGTCTCGGCCACGGGCATGATCCACTCCGGCAGGAAGACGCCGACCATCTGGCGGCTGACGCCGGCAGGGTTCGACAGCGGTCCGAGCAGGTTGAAGATGGTGCGCGTGCCGAGCTCGACGCGGGTCGGCCCGACATGCTTCATCGCCGGATGATGCGCCGGCGCGAACATGAAGCCGACGCCGGCCTCATGGATGCAGCGTCCGATCGTCTCCGGCGGGATGTCTATTCTAACGCCCAGCGCCGTCAGCACATCGGCGGAGCCGGTCAGCGAGGACAGGCCGCGATTGCCATGCTTGGCGACCGGCACGCCGGCCGCGGCAATGACGAAGGCCGAAGCGGTCGAGATGTTGACCGAATGCGAATTGTCGCCGCCGGTGCCGACGATGTCGATGGCGCCTTGCGGCGCCTCGACGCGCAGCATCTTGGCGCGCATCGTGGCGACCGCGCCGGAAATCTCGCCCACCGTCTCGCCGCGCACGCGCAGCGCCATCAGGAAGCCGCCGATCTGGCCGGGCGTCGCGTCGCCCGACATGATGATGTCGAACGCCTCGCGCGCCTCCTCGAAGGAAAGCGCGGTGCCCGATGCGACCTTGGCTATGTGTGTCTTGAGAGCGCTCATCGTGTCTGTGCTTGCGAAACCGCGTTCGGATCGATGCGAACGTCATATTGCGACTGCAACTGCGCCACCAGCTGGTCGAGCAGATCGTCGGACATGCCGGCGCCGAAGGATTTCTGCGCGTCGTCCGGCACCGCGCTGCCATCGGCGCCTGCCGGCTCGAAGACCTCGGCGACCTTGAACAGGATCTGGCCGTCGCCGGTGGGCGAGGGGATCAAACCGGTACCGCCTTCGCCGACGCCGAACATGGCCGCGGCGCCTTCCTTGCCGAAATCGGCATCGTCGGCTTCGCGCTTCAGGCCGCGCTTGGTCTGCTTGTCAAGCTTGAGCTCGCCGGCGATGACGTCGAGCGCGGTGCCTGCCTTGAGGCGCTTCTCCAGCTCCTGAGCCTTGGCGTCGAGCCGCTTGTTGGTCTCGGCCTCCGTCCAGTCGGCGACGACCTTCTTGCGGACCTCATCCAGCGTGCGGTCGCGCGCCGGCGTGACCGACTGCACTTCGTAGAAGACGAAACCGTTGCCGGCAGTCGTCAGGCCTTCGTTCTCGGTATTGGGCTCCGCCGCGAACACCGACTTGATCAGCTCGACCGATTCCGGCAGGTCGTTGACGATCGTGCCGTCCGGCCGCTGGCCGGTACGGTCGATGGCGTCGATGGTGACGACCTTGAGCTTCAACTTCTCGGCGGCCTGGGCCAGCGAGGCGCCCGAGGCGCGGGTGTCCTCGTAGCTGTCATGCACATCGAGCAGGATGCGGCTTGCCTCGCCAAGCGCCAGGTCCTTGCGGATCTGGCCGGACACTTCCGAAAGCGGCTTGACCACCTGCGGCTTGATCTCGGTGACGCGCAAGAGCACGGGACCGAAGGCGCCCTGGACGACCTGGCTCACCTCGTTGGCATTGAGCGAGAAGGCGGCATCGGCCACCGCCTTGTCGGCGATCTTGTCCTTGGCCAGCGTGCCGAGCAGCGTGTCGGCCTGCGTCTTGCCTTCGGCGGTGACGAGCTTGTCGAAGGTAGCGCCAGCCTTCAGCGAATCCAACGCGGCCTTGGCCGCATCCGGCGTCTTGAACACCAGCTGCTCGATGGTGCGCATCTCGGGCGTCGTGTAGCGCGCGATGTTCTTGTTGTAGTCCTCGCTGATCTGCTGGTCTGTCACCGCGGACGGATCCATGATGTCCTGCGGCTCCAGCCGGACATAGGAGAACTTGCGGTATTCCGGCGCGGCATAGTTCTTCTTGTTGGCGTCGAAATAGGTTTTGAGGGCGCTGTCGGACGGCGCCTCGATCGGCTGCACCAGCGTCTTGGGCAGCACGACATAGTCGATCGTGCGATCCTCGCCGCGATAGAGAGAGACCGCCTTCAGGAAGGTCTGCGGCACCTTGAGGCCGTCGGAGATCGCCTCGACGATCTGCTGGCGCACGGCCACCTGCGAGCGATTCCTGAGATAGTCCTCGGGCCGCATGCCGAGCTGGCGCAGCAGATACTCGAAGGTGCGGCGATCGAATTGGCCGCCGGGGCCCTTGAAGGCCGGATCCTCGCGCGTCAGTTCGGCCAACCGATCCTTGGAGAGGCCGAGCCCCAGCTTGCGCGCCTGTTCGTCGAGCACGGCGCCCGAAACGAGCTGCGCCAGCACCTGATTGTCGACACCGAGCAGCTTGGCCTGTTCGTGGGTGACGCGCTGGCCATATTGCTGCGACAGAAGGCTGAGCTGGCGGTCGTAAGCGAGGCGGTACTCGTTGATCGAGACCTCCGTGCCGCCGGCCGTGATCACCGCGTGATGGCCGCCCAGCACGCCACCCACCATGCGCGTGGTCGCGCCCCAGGCGAGGAAACTCACCACCAGCAAGGACAGCAACGCCTTCGCGACCCAGGTGCCTGCCGCGCTTCTCAATATACCAAGCATGCATACTTCCGATTTTTGCGCATTTTCGCGTGCGCCGAGTCTGAAACAAGCGCAATAGCGCCCTTCCGGTCCACTGTCGATTGCTTTGTGACCTGATTTTGGTAGTGAGGGCGCTGCTTAATGTCGCTCGGAGAACGCGCCCCATGACCCCTGGAATCCGCCCGCTTGTCGCCGGCAACTGGAAAATGAACGGCACCAGCGCCTCGCTCAACGAGCTGCGGTCGATAGGCAACGGGTTCATGAGCGGGCTCGACGCGGAGACCGAAGCGGTCGTGTGCGTGCCGGCGACCTTGCTGCAGCGCGCCGCCGAGATCCTGTCGCGCACGCCGGTGCGTGCCGGTGGAGAGGATTGCCATCCCAAGGAGAGCGGCGCCTTCACGGGCGAGATTTCGGCCGAGATGCTCAAGGATGCCGGCGCAAGCCACGTCATCGTCGGTCATTCCGAGCGCCGCGAGCTGTTCGGCGACGACGATGCAATAGTCCATGCCAAGGCGTCGGCGGCCTGGCGGGCAGGGCTGGTGGCCATCATCTGCATCGGCGAGACGCGCGCCGAGCGGGAGGCGGGCGCCACGCTTGATGTCCTGTCGCGCCAGCTTGACGGTTCCGTGCCGGCGAGCGCCACCGCCGCCAACACCATCATCGCCTACGAGCCGGTCTGGGCGATCGGCACCGGCCTGACGCCGACCGCCGCCGATGTCGCCGAGGCGCATGCGCATATCCGGGGCAAGCTGACCGCGCTGCTCGGCGATGCCGCGGCCAGGACGCGCATTCTTTACGGCGGCTCGGTCAAGCCTTCCAACGCGGTGGAACTGCTCGGCGTCGACAATGTCGACGGCGCGCTGGTCGGCGGCGCCAGCCTGAAGGCAGCCGACTTCCTGGCCATAGCGGAAGCTTATATGAACATGGCTTAGCCTGCGTTGATATTCAGGTGATGCCGGCCTGCGAACGATGGTTTCCTGCGCTTCCGGTGCTCACGTACTTTAGTACGCTCCGCTCCGGTTCTCGGAAACCACCGTTCTCGGCTCGGCCTGACCTGAATCTCAACACACCCTAGCCGTCTCCCGGGCTCGCGTGGGCTAAATCGTTGTAATGGCCGCATTGGTTCCCATATTCCCGGCCACGGGCTTGGAAATGCCGCCAAAGCATTGTAAGGAGCCGCCTCCAAATCATCGGTCGTATGCGCGCTCGCGCAAGGCCTCGCCAGGATAAATTATGGAAACCGTACTGATCGTCGTCCACCTCATGGTCGTGCTCGCCCTCGTCGGCGTGGTGCTGCTGCAGCGCTCCGAAGGCGGCGGCCTGGGCATCGGCGGCGGTTCCGGTTTCATGACCGCTCGTGGCGCCGCCAACGCGTTGACGCGCGCCACCGCGATCTTGGCGGCAGCCTTCTTCGTGACGTCGCTGGCGCTGTCGATCCTTGCCCGCTACGGCGAAAAGCCGATCGACATCCTCGACCGCCCGGCAACGTCCAGCCAGGGCAACGGCGTGCTCAACCAGCTGCCGGGATCGAACGGACCGGTGGGCAGCTCGCAGCCCGCAGCCCCGGCCGGCGGCTCTGCTCCCGCGGCTCCGGCTGGCGGTGCGACGAGCACCACGCCGCTTGCCAACGGCGCCACAGCGCCGGCTCCGGCCACAACGCCTGCTCCGGCGCCCGCGAATCCGAGCACCGCGCCGGCGACCAACGGCGTCACCTTGCCGGTCACCCCTCAGGTTCCGAACCAGTAGCCGGACAAGCACTGCCGCGATCTGTTGTTCTTTGAACACAGTCGCGGCAAATGCGCGCCCGATCACGAAGATTCAACCGGGCGTGGCGCCTGCCTCAGCTTGAGGCGATGACAGCTAATCGATTATAGATTGCGCGCGGCACTTTTGGCGTCCTTGGGGGACGCCGGGCGACGCCGTGGGCAACACGCATTGAACGATCGGATCTTCGCCATGCAGCTTCGCAGCTTCATCATTTTGGGAGTCTGTGCCGTCCTCGGCATGGGTTCCGCGGCCCTTGCCGGACCGGCAACTAAGGTCTCCTCCCCGTCGGTAGAGAAAACCGACGCCATTCCCGTTGCCGCCGCCAAGAGCGACGCATCGCAGCTGAGGCTTCTCAAGAAGAAGAAAAATCCGACCTCGGACGATCTCGCGCAGATCGGCAAGCTTGAGGCCAAGATCGCTGCCGACAAACAGGCGGCAAACGATAAGGCGCTCGAGGCTCGCAAGATGGCGATGCGCGAGGCCGCCAAGGCCAAGGCTGACGCGGCGCGCCAGGAATGGCTCGCCAAGAAGGGCACTGCCGCGCCGGCTGAGGTCGCCGACGCCAAGCCGGCCAAGAAGACCACCAAGATCATCGCGCCGCTGGACCCGGTCGCGCAGATCATGCCGGTCAAGGCCGAGGAGCCTATCCCGGCTGAGGTCATGAACATCACCGCTACCGGCAACAATGGCGAGTTGCGCAGTGAGCAGCCCGGCCAGAAGCAGACGAGCAGCGGCGGGCTGTTTGCCGGCCTCTTCGGCGGCGCCCAGGCGACTTCGATCAGCTACCTGCCCGAGACCCGTGCGCTTGATTCGGCGCTGGCCAAGAAGGCTGCCAAGCGGCCGTTCAAGGTGAAGCCGGAATTCGTGCCGCAGGACGTCACGTTCACCGGTTATGAGCCGGGCACCATCGTCATCGACACCAGCGCGCGCCGCCTCTACCTCGTCGAGTCGTTTTCCACGGCACGCCGCTATGCCATCGCGGTCGGCCGCGAAGGCCTGCAGTTCAAGGGCACGGTAGCCGTCGGCGACAAGCAGGAATGGCCGCGCTGGATACCGACGCTCGACATGCAGAAGCGCGAGCCGAAGCATTACGGCCAGTACAAGGACGGCATGCCCGGCGGCGGCGAGAACCCGCTCGGCGCGCGTGCCATCTATCTCTATGACGGCAAGAAGGACACGCATCTGCGAATCCACGGCACAATCGCGCCGCAGTCGATCGGAACCAGCGCCTCCAATGGCTGCTTCCGCATGATCAACGAGCACGTCATGGACCTCTACAGCCGCGTCAAGATCGGCACGAAGGTTGTTATTATCTAAGGCTTTCCGTCAAACTGCCGAAAGGGCCGGCATCGCCGGCCCTTTTGTTTTGACTGAATCCAAGCCCGTGCGGGCCTAGGTGCCATTTTGGGAAAAAGCCTTCGCGGCGGTTTTTTCTCTGGCGGAATCAATCAGGCCGCGTTAAGCGATGACTCCCATGGCGCGATATGTATTCATCACAGGCGGCGTGGTTTCCTCACTCGGAAAAGGCATCGCCGCAGCAGCTCTTGGGGCTCTTCTGCAAGCGCGAGGCTATCGCGCGCGGATCAAAAAGCTCGATCCTTATCTCAATGTCGATCCCGGGACGATGTCGCCGTATCAGCACGGCGAAGTGTTCGTGACCGATGACGGCGCCGAGACCGACCTCGATCTCGGCCATTACGAGCGATTCACCGGGCGCTCGGCGAACCAGCAGGACAACATCACTACCGGCCGCATCTACAAGAACATCATCGAGCGCGAGCGGCGCGGCGACTATCTCGGCGCGACCGTGCAGGTGATCCCGCACGTCACCGACGAGATCAAGCATTTTGTACTGGACGGCAATGACGACTACGATTTTGTGCTGTGCGAAATCGGCGGCACGGTCGGCGACATCGAGGCGATGCCGTTCCTGGAAGCGATCCGACAGCTCGGCAACGACCTGCCGCGCAACAACGCCGTCTATGTGCATCTGACCCTGATGCCCTACATCCCGACGGCCGGCGAACTGAAGACCAAGCCGACGCAGCATTCGGTCAAGGAACTGCGCGGCATCGGCATCGCGCCCGACATCCTTTTGGTGCGCGCCGACCGGCCGATCCCGAAGGAGGAGCGCCGGAAACTTTCGCTGTTCTGCAACGTGCGCGAAAGCGCCGTCATCCAGGCGCTGGACGTGCCGCATATCTATGACGTGCCTTTGGCCTATCACCAGGAGGGCCTCGATTCGGAAGTGCTGGCGGCCTTCGGTATCGACCCGGCGCCGAAGCCCCGCATGGAGCCGTGGCAGAAGCTTTCCAACCACATCCACAATCCGGAAGGCGAGGTGACGATCGCCATCGTCGGCAAATACACCGGCCTCAAGGATGCCTATAAATCGCTGATTGAGGCGCTGTCGCATGGCGGCCTCGCCAATCGCGTCAAGGTCAAGCTCGACTGGATCGAAAGCGAGATCTTCGAGAAGGAAGACCCGGCGCCGTGGCTGGAGAAGGTGCATGGCATCCTCGTTCCCGGCGGCTTCGGCGAGCGCGGTTCGGAAGGCAAGATCCTGGCGGCAAAGTTCGCCCGCGAGCGCAAGGTGCCTTACTTCGGCATCTGCTTCGGCATGCAGATGGCCTGCATCGAGGCGGCCCGCTCGCTGGCGGGTGTCGACCATGCGTCGTCGACCGAGTTCGGCCCCACCGACGAGCCCGTCGTCGGCCTTATGACCGAGTGGCTGAAGGGCAATATGCTTGAGAAGCGCAAGGCCGCAGGCGATCTCGGCGGCACGATGCGGCTTGGCGCCTATCAGGCCGAGCTCGCCAAGGGCTCGAAGATAGCGGATATCTACGGCGACACGCAGATTTCCGAGCGCCACCGGCATCGCTACGAAGTCAACGTCGACTACAAGCAGCGGCTCGAGGATTGCGGCCTGGTGTTTGCCGGCATGTCGCCCGACGGCGTGCTGCCGGAGACGGTCGAATATCCTGACCACCCATGGTTCATCGGCGTGCAGTATCACCCCGAACTGAAGAGCCGGCCGCTCGACCCGCATCCGCTGTTCGCCAGCTTTATCTCGGCTGCAGTGGATCAGTCGCGGCTCGTCTAGGTGTGCTGATATTCAGGTGAGGCCGGCCTGCAAATGGCGGCTTCCTGCGCTTCCGGTGCTCACGTACGAAAAGTACGCTCCGCTCCGGTTCTCGGAAACCACCATTTTCGACTCGGCCTGACCTGAATCTCAGCACGCCTTGGCTCCGGCCTGCGTGCCAGCTATGCGGACCGTAATGCAAACTTATGTCGCGCTGCTCTACAGCATCATCCTGGGTGAGGGGCGGCGGGTGGTCATGTCCGACCTGAAGGCCATGGCGGAAAGCCTCGGGCTGAAAAACGTCCGCACGCTGGTGGCGACAGGCAATCTGGTGTTCGAGGCGCGCACAGGCGAGCTTTCAAAGTTCGAGCGCCGGCTGGAAAGGGCGTTCGAGAAAAGCTTCGGCCGGCATGTCGACATCATCGTGCGCGGTGCCGAGGACTGGCTGAAGCTTGCCGCCGCCAATCCGTTTCCGGGCGAATCAGCGGACGCGGCCGATCAGGTTGCGGTGCGCGTGATGCGCGAGCCGCTGCCGGCGGACACCGTCGAGGCACTCCAGGCCTATGCCGCAGCCGACGAAAAAGTATTCCTGGTCGACGGCGATATCTGGCTTGTCTTCTCGCGCGAGCGGCCGAGCTCGCGGCTGCTTGCCGCCGCCAATCACAAGCGCCTCGGCATCGGCACGTCGCGCAACTGGAACACGGTGCGCCGTCTGGCGGAGTTGGTAGGCAGTAGGCAGTAGGCAGTAGGCAGTAGGGTGGCATTCTCTATTGCCTAAGCCCTACTGCCTACTGCCTTGTTTCAGGCCTTGGCGGTCCTTGCCCCGGCGCCAAGCGCCATGGTGCGCAGCACGTAGTAGACGGCGCCGGCGATCGCCACGCCGAAGAACCAGCCATAGACGCCCCACCAGGACGGCAGCCAGTTGGTGAAGTTGGGCAGGATCGAGGAGAAGATGGCGCCGATGCCGGCAGCGATGAAGGCGTTGACATGCCACCCGCTCTGGAAACGGAACTCGCCGTCTTCGCGATAGAGTGCTTCGACGTCGACTTCGCTTTTGCGGATCAGGTAGTAGTCGACCATCATCACGCCGAAGATCGGTCCCATCGTCGCGCCGATGACGTTGACGAAGGAAGCCGCACTGCCTTCCCATGGCGCGAAGGGATAGAGCACCAGCGCGATCAGCGCCGCGATGTAGCCGCCCTTCTTGAAGTCGATCTGGCGCGGGAAGACGTTGGAGAAATCGAACGCCGGCGAGACGAAGTTCGCCACGACGTTGATGCCCAGCGTCGCCACCGCGAAGGTCAGCGCGGCAAGCGCCGCCAGGAACCAGCTGTCGAACTTGGCCGAGATCTGGTCGGGATGGAGCAGCACCTCATGGTAGACGTCATAGGCGGCGATCGTGGTGACGCCGGCGACCAGCGAGAACAGGATGAGGTTGACCGGCAAGCCCCAGATGTTGCCCTTGCGCAGCGCTGCATTGTCCGGCGCGTAACGGGCGAAATCGCAGAAGTTGAGGTAGAGAGCCGAGAAATAGGTCACCCAGATCGCCGCCACCGCGAACAGCGCGGTCCAGGATCCCGGCTCGCCCGGAACGCCGGCGTCCTTGGTCTTGTCCAGCAGCACATCCATCGGGATGTCGCTGGTGAAGGCGAAAGTGCCGGACTTCACGCAAAGATAGATGGCCAGGATCAGCATCATGATCCACACGGCCGGGCCGGCCCAATCCTGGAAGCGACGGACGGTCTCCATGCCCTTCTGGATGATCAGCAACTGCAGCGCCCAGATGATGACGAAGCAGATCACCTCCAGCGTCGAGTGTCCCAGAAGGTGCGAGCTCTTGTTGAACTCGTCGAACCATTGCAGGCGCGTCAGCAGCGCCACGATCGCGCCCGACGCCGCGGCCGTCTGGGCGCCGTACCAGAAGCAGGCGACGATCGCCCGCACCAGCGCCGGGACGTTGGCGCCCCAGATGCCGAAGGAGGCGCGGGCAAGCACGGGGTAGGGCACGCCGGTCTTCACGCCGGCATAGCCGACCATATTCATCAGCGCATAGATGATCAGCGAGCCGATGCCGATGGCGATGATGAAGTTGACGAAGCCGCCGCAGAACAGAAACAGGCTTGCCGCCAGGTAGTAGCCCCAGAGGCTATGGACGTCAGAGGTCCAGACGTTGAAGATCGAAAACGGTCCCCAGTTCCTGACCGTTGCGGGAGCCAGATCCTCATTGTAGAGGTCAGGCGATGCGCCTTGGATGGTCATTGCAAGTGTTCCCCTTTTTGCAAAACGCGCCCTCACGCGGTGACCGCGGAGGTTAAGCCTGACGCAGAGTAACCGGCAAGCAACCCATTTGCCGGCTTTCGCCTTAAAGATATTCAATGAGAATCGCCGTTATCCGGCGGCTCCAGGCCTGCATTGGCTGAGTCGCCAATTGATTTTCGCGCATGTCAGGCGCGGGCCCGCGTTTCGAACTTTTTCCATCGGCAACCAAATTTGTTTGGAACCGATTCGCGGGACGTGCGTTTATTGCGGTTCGACTGCGCTGCGGTCGACCGGGAGGATAATTATGGATCGCTTGCATTTCTTTACCCCAGTGCGAATTGCGCGTGGGCAGGGATACCCTGTGGAGGAAGTCGATAGCGTCTCCGAGGCGATGGTGTTCCTGCGGAAGTGGCCAACGGGACGGCGCGGCCCGGTTTATCAATGCGCCCTGAATTGCTGTGCGGCGGCACTGTCGGGCAAGATGTCGGCCGAGGAAGCGCGCAAAGCCTTTGTCGGCTTTGCCCGCATCACCCGGCTGCTCGACGACGACATGGCGCTGCCGCTGGGCGGCGCATCGATGGACAATGTCCACGCCCTGAGGCGCTAGCGCCGTCACGCCCCCGCGGCTGCGGTGACAGATGCGACGATGAGGCGTCGGCTTATGGTCGACGTCGCTGTGCTGTCGTCGGCTCAGTTTTCCTTGAAAGAGCGTGTGAGCGAAGCCTGCACCGGGGCCAGCATATAGTCGAGCAAAGTGTGCTCTCCCGTCAGGATCATGACCTCCGCCGGCATGCCGGGCGACAAGTGCACGTCATGCAGCTCTGCGAGATCGGCGGTGTCGACTTTGACCTTGGCGAGGAAATAAGGCTCGCCGGTCTTTTCGTCCGTCAGCCGGTCGGCCGACACCGATGTGAGCAGGCCATGGATTTGCGGCAGATGCCGGCTCGGATAGGCCGACAACACCACGCGAGCCGGCATGTCAGGATGTACCACGTCGATATCCGCCGGTTTGATGCGTGAATCGATGACCAGATTGGGCTCGTTGGGAACGATATCAAGCAGCGCCTGGCCGCTTGCGATCACGCCCGATTCGGTCGTTATGCGCAGGTTCATCACCGTTCCGGCGATTGGTGCGACAATGTCGGTCCTGGCCAGCACATCCTGGCGCGAAGGTAATTGGCTGCGCAGTTCAGCCAGGTCCCCTCGCACTTTTGCGAGATCCTCATTGGCGCTCTCGCTGTCTTGTTGGCGCAGGTTGAGGAGCTGGAACTCGGTCTCGCCGATCTGCTGGTCGTTATGTGCCACTTGCGCGCGGTTCGACGCCTGATTGGCGCGGATCTCGGCCTGGGACCGCTGCAGCGCCAGTATCCGCGGCAGCCGCTCCAGTCCCTGTTTGTACATTTCCTGCGCTGAGGCGATCTCCTGGTCGATCAGCCTGAGCTGCTCGGCCTCGGCGGCAATCACCTCCCTCGATCCTGTACTTTGCTCCTGGATTTGCGCGATGCGCTTGTTGAGGATTTGCGTGCGCCCCGCACGGGTCGCCAGGCGGCTGTCGAGCAGCGCCTGTTCCTCGGCGACCACCTTTCGCGCCGTCTCGCTGTCGATCGATGTCAGCTCCTTGGGGAAGGTGATACGGTCCTGCCCGGCAAGCTCCGCGACCAGGCGCGCTTCGGTCGCCAGCAGTCGGATATAGTGGCCTTGCAACTCGTCATAGCGACCTTGGGCGTCGGTCGTCTTCAGGCTGATCAGCACCTGGCCGGCGCTCACCTTGTCGCCTTCCTTTACGTGGATCGCGCCGATGATGCCGCCCTCCAGATGCTGGACGGTCTTGCGATAGCCCTCGGGGCTGACAACGCCGTTGGCGACGACGGCGCTTGCCAGAAGGGCGACGCTTGACCACGCGGCGGTGCCGCCCACGAAGACGATCACCGACACATAGCCCAGCATGCGCGCTGGCCGCGTCCGTTGGTTCAGGTCGCGGCCGCTGGCGCGGAGGGCAGGTGACCGCCGCCGGACCAAGCCTGAAACCAGCAGCAGGACGAGCACGCCGGCGGCCGCAATCATCGTGACGCGCGTCGGCTGGTTCAGGCCGCTGAACGAAATCGATGCCGCGGCGACCAGATCGCCTGCGGAAATGGACAGTCTGTCCGCCAACGCGCCCAAGCTATCCATCAGCCTGTCCAGCATCGTCGAGAAGTCGCCAAATCGATCACCGCCCATGGCTCACTCCCCTGCCTTCCGGTTTGCTGGCGCATTGGCGGCGATCTTGTCCCGTATGGCCGCCGGCACCGGGATGTGCCTGGACTGGCCTGCCAGCGCGCCGAGCACCTCGTCGCGCGTGCCGAACATCGAAAGGGATCCGTCGCGGATGAGGGCGATATGATCGGCAGTGCGCAGAAGATTGGTCTGATGGCTGATGATGACTACCGTGCGGCCCCGCTCCTTGAGCTGCTGGAGCACGTTGAACAGCGCCACTTCGCCTTCGCCGTCGAGGCCGGTGTTCGGCTCATCGAGGACGATCAGCGGCGGGTCACCGAATAGCGCCCGGGCCAGCGCGATGCGCTGGCGCTGGCCGCGCGATATCCGGGCCCCATGCGGTCCGACTTCGGTGCGATAGCCGCTCGGCAGCCGCAGGATCATCTCGTGGATGCCGGCGAGTTGAGCCGCGGCTATGACCGCTTCGCTGTCGACGTCACGCAGGCGGGCGATGTTCTCGGCGATCGTTCCAGGGAACAGCTCGACCTGCTGCGGCAGATAGCCGATATGCTGACCGAGTTCCTCCGCAGGCCAGTTCCAGACCTCCGCGCCATCCAGCCGGACGTGGCCGAGCGAGGGCCGCAGCGTGCCGACAATGAGACGGCAGAGCGTGGTCTTGCCCGAGCCGGATGGGCCAATCACGCCGCAGGTCTGGCCGGGTTCGACGCCGAAGCCTATCGCGTTCAGCAGCGCCTGCGACGTCCCTGGCGCACAATAATGCAGGTTTTCGAGCTTCAGCCGGCCTTGCGGGCGGGGCAGGCTGACGCCGACTGTTTGCATCGACCTGGTCTCGGCGAAAAGCTTCATCAGGTTGCGGCGCGCGGTCCGCGCGCTGACCAGACTGCGCCAGGCGCCTATCGAGCGCTCTATCGGCGCCAGCGCGCGGCTGAGCAGGATGGAAGCCGCGATCATCGAGCCGGGTGTCAGCTCGCGACGCAGGACGAGATAGGCGCCGAGCCCCAGCACGGCCACCTGAAGGGCGAGACGCAGCGAACGCGACAGGCTGCCGATGATGGTGGTGCGCTGTAAAATCCGGGTCTGGATGTCGATCAGCGATTGCTGGTTTTGCTCCCACCGCCGCAGTGCCGGCTCGGACATGCCGAGCGAGCGCAATGTCTCGGCGCCATCGATGAATTGACCGACGGCGGCCTGGCTGCGACGCAGTCCCGCTGCCGCATCCTGGCCTTTGCGGCGGGTGAGGAAATCGTTGGCGAGCGCGGCGCAGAACAGGAGCACGGCGCCGGCAAGGCCGACTACACCCAATGCCGGATGCAGAAACCACATGAACGCCAGGAAGACCGGCGTCCAGGGCGCGTCGAGGAAAGTCAGTATGCCATCGCCGGCAATGAAGCCGCGCAGATCGCCCACGTCCTTCAGGCCGGTTTCGAGGTTGCTGCCGGCCAGGCGCGCCTCCATGGCGCGTTCGATCACCGGAACGCTGAGCTGGTCGTCCAGCCACTGGCTGATATGCCCGAGCATCATCCGGCGGGCGTGTTCCAGCAGGCCATAGACGGCGATGGCGCCGATGACGGCAAGGGTAAGCCATAGCAACGTGTCGATCGACCCGCTCGACAGCACCCTGTCGTAGATCTGCAGCATGTAGACGGTGCTGGCGAGCAGGAGGAGATTGGTAAGCAGGCTGAAGAGAAGGAGGGCGGGCACCTGATGGCGGGCCAGATGCATCACTTCCTGGAATTGCGGCCTTGGCTGCATCACGGATACCCCCCGCTTCGATGCCGTTTGTCAGTGCCCGGCCCCGGCGTTGAATTGGCGCCTGGGCCGGTGTCGTTACGGGGGCAGCATCGGCTGCCCCCGTAAGGTCAGGCGTCAGGCGATGTCGACCAGAATGTGCTGCACCGCTGTCGTATCGCCGTCCGCGTCCGCTATCTGGACGCCGAAGTCGAGGTGCGCGTCCGGTGTCGTGGTCTGCGTCGAGGTGAAGCCGAGGTCCACGATCTTCAGCACGTCGTTGTCGGTCGCGTCCCAGTTCACCAGTGCGGTCTGAGAGCTACCGCCTGCTGAGCCCGTCGCCCGGTTCAGGTCGATCGCCGTCGGCGTCTCCTGAAAGCCGGCCAGGTTCGGGTTATCGGGACCGATGATCCCGTTACCGGACTGCATGATCTGTGCACCCTGGATCACCCAGTTCTCGCCGACACCATTGTAGTCGTTCCTCTCGATGATGATGAGGCCGTCGTTGTTATCGAGTGGGAAGTCGGCTGCGTATGCGGTAGGCACCTGCCCCATTTTGTAGATGTCGGCGTTCTCGATGTAGATCGCCTTGGTGGTATGCACGCTGCTGTCCGTGCTGCTGACGAGTTGAAGGATGACCATCAGGTCCTCACTGGTGCCGATCCCGTCGAACTTGATAGCCATGTCGGCGGCCGTCTGGCTCGGGGTGATGCTCTCGGTGCCGATGCCAAGGCTGGTGTCGAAGAACCGCAGCGTCAGCAATTCGCCTTTCTGGATGGTGTCGCCAGCGACCCCGTTCGTGCTCTGGGTGGCAGACACCCAGTCCTCGTGGTTGTTGGTGACCAGATCGCCAGGGTTCCACGCGGTGTCGGTGGGTGTCGCGTTGTCGCTGTCGCCGGTGGAGTTAAGACCGAACTTGATGGTGTTGGTGACCGAGTTCGCCGTGAACTGCACGAAGAAGTCCCGGTCGGTCGTTTCGGGAGTGCTGTCCGCCTCGAAGAGCTTCTCCACCACAATGTTCGGGTGGCCGACATTGCTCGTGGGCTCCTTGGATAGAAGCTCACTGGTGTGCAGGATGTCTTTGGTGAAGCCCTCCACCGCGTCGTTCAAGGTGATGGTGTAGGTGTCAGCAGTCTTGTTGAAGACTAGGGTACCGCCCGCCGTGGCCGTTTGGTCGCCAGCCGTATTCGGGTCGCTGTCGTACGAGATTTGCCAGTTGAACGTTGCCTGGGTGGCGTCTTCCGACTGGAGCGTCGCGGACGAGCTAATGAACGGCGTCTGCGTGTTGGGGACAAGGCCTGTGAGGTTGCCACCAAGGCTGAGCTGGATGCCGGGAAGCACACTATCCTGGTCGGCGAAGTCGCTAACACCCGCAGTATACTCCGCGGCCGTGTGCTTGTCCGTCATGTCGTATCCAAAGGTCCCACTGGCCGACGCTCCCACGGTGTTGCCAAGTTGCTCCGGGGTTTGGATGCCAGCAGTAACGGGATCAGCGTCGAACGGTGCCGTGATTGTCGGATCGGTGTCGTCGAAGGTCAGCGACAGGCCCGAGCTCGAGCTTTGCTGCGAAACCACGTCCTGGTCGCCGTCGGTCACTGTCACGGTCGCCGTCACGTTGATCAGGCCGTTGAGGTCGAGGGTGTTGTCCTCGCCCACGCCTTGCGGCGCGTTCGAGTGCTCAAGGGCAACCAGCGAGGTCAGCGTCACCGTCGTGCCGGACAGCGTCACCCTGAACGCCGTCGCATCGAGCGTGGTGTCGCCGTCGCTGTCGTACATGCCCGAGATCTGGGTGGCCGAGTCGGCCACCAGCGTGATCGCATGGTTGCCGACCGTGGTCAGCAGCCCGGTCGCCGTTCCGCCCGCCAGAGCCAGCGCGTAGGTCACATTCGTGGTGTAGCCATCGACCGCGCTCGCGTTGAAGGTCGGCGGCGTGATCGTCGCCTGGCTCTGACCGGCAACCCCGCTCGCCTCGACCACCTCGGCGGCGCCAACCACCGGCGCTGCCGTGATCGAAAGCGCCGGCCCATCGTCGTCGAAGTTGATGAACGAGCCAACCTGTTCGGTGTAGGCGTTGGTTGTCGTCGTGTTGAAATGGAACTCGGTGATGTCGCACCCCTCGTTTGCATCGACCCCCGAAACCGTCAGACGATCCATCGGGCTGCTGGTGGTGATGTTGACGGTGGTGATGTTATCGAGCCCGGTGATGGTAACGACCCCAGTGCCCATCCCGCTAACGGTAATGTTGCCGCTACCCGTGGGGTAAGTGCCATTGGCCGTGATGGCGGAGGCGTACCCTGATTGTCCGGTCAATGAGAGGCTGGTGATGGGCGCGGCGTGGGTCGGGCTGCCGTCATAGAAGTTCAAGCCCTGCTCATTGTTATCAACGTTGAAAGCGCTGATCTTGATGTCCACCCGCAAATTCGGATTGGATGGCGTGATCTGGTTGATGGTGAATCCCGCCTGCGTGATATTTTCGAGATGGCTGCCGTACTGGATTTGGGAAGCGGTGCCCGCGGCGAGGTTGCCGCCGGTCACGAAATCGACCTGCAGCGTTTCGGTCGGGTTGATGCTCTGGTTGTTGACGCCGAAGCCCTGTGTACTCACGTTGGCGGTGGCGTTGGAGGTCCCCAAGAACCCTGTCACCAAAATCTGCTTGGAAGCGTCATCCGGCGAATTAATCACGTAGAAATCGTGGTTGCCGGGAGCGGCATTCTGGCCTGAGAAACCGACCACGCTGGTCCCAGCGACCGACGCGAACACCTTATTGGTCAGATCGATGCGGTCGTCCGGATCGGTCGCGATCGGATTGAACAACGGCACATATTGGACCGTGTACAGGTCGAAATGACCGGTGGTGGCGGTGTTCATCAACGCAAACGAGAAGGCAAGCGGCCCGCTCGCAGCGGGCGCAGCGTTCGCGTCGGAGGTACCGATGACGCCGATCACGACGTTCGGATGAGTAGCGTCTTGGAACAGCCAGACATAATTGCCATCAACCGTCTTAATGCCGCTATTGACGCCGGCGGTGGTGGAGAATGGGGTTCCGGAGGCATTCTGCGTGAGAATGACCGAAGTGATGGTTTCGCCGGCGCTCGCCGTGGCGATCACGAAGTCGCTCTGGAAGGCGACCTCGGGTGAGGCCAGCCCTCCCGGACCATCGAGGCCCAAGAGATAGGTAAGCGTGTCGTTGGTGCTGTGCGGCGGAAGGGCCGGGTTGATGTCGTCATCCTGCGGGCCGGTGGTCTCGTCGATGATGATGTCTTGAGCTGTGATATCGAGTGCCATTGGAAATTCTCCCTGGTTTCAATGCGGCAGCGCGATTTCAGCCCCAACGCTGGCAACCGGCCGCACGGACGCGCATCCGCTGGCCAGGCCAGCGCTACGCGCCATCGTTAAAGAAAACTGGAGTGGTGAATTGACTCTCAGGAGGGGTAGAGGGGGTTGGGAGGAGCCGCCGCTGATCCTCCGCTCCTTGCCCCGTCAGACATTGCTGGGGGGATGCGTCCTGTGCGCATCGGCAATCCGCCCACGGCGGGCGCCGAAGATAAATGATGAGGGCATACTAACCGCCCCTCCCCAACAGGCATGACTGCCTGCACGCCTCCACTGCTCATATTATGAGCAGCTAATGTTTACTCTTATTTGTGGAAAATTAAAACTGGACTATTGATTTTTTAATAACTATGTGACTGGGGAAAATGGTCCCTCTCGAAATGGGACTTATGTCCCTGTTCATCGAAGTATCTGAAAATAAAAGAGAATGCGGTATATTGCGCTGACAGATTTGATTATGACAGGGGCAAACAGCATTGAATAGGCTTATGCAGACGACGCTCGCCATAGCACCAATGATGGACTGGACGGACCGGCATTGCCGGTTCTTCCACCGTCAGCTGACGCGCCGCGCGCTGCTTTACACCGAGATGGTGGTGGCGGATGCGGTCATCCATGGCGCGCGCGAGCGACTGCTCGGCTTCGACGCTGTCGAGCATCCGGTTGCGCTGCAACTTGGCGGATCGGATATCGCAAAGCTCGCCGAGGCAGCGCGGATCGGCGAAGCCTTCGGCTATGACGAGATCAACCTCAATGTCGGCTGTCCGTCCGATCGCGTCCAGTCGGGGACGTTCGGTGCCTGTCTGATGAAGACGCCGGTTTTGGTCGCCGAGTGCGTCGCGGCGATGAAGGCCGCGGTGAAAATACCCGTCACGGTCAAATGCCGCATCGGCGTCGACGATCAAGATCCAGAGCCTGCGCTCGATACGCTCGCCGACGGCGTGCTCGCCGCCGGCGCCGACGCGCTCTGGGTGCACGCCCGCAAGGCTTGGCTGGAAGGGCTGAGCCCCAAAGAAAACCGCGAGATCCCGCCGCTCGATTACCCGCGCGTCTATTGGCTGAAGGCCAGAAAGCCGGACGAATTCATCGGCATCAACGGCGGCATCCAGTCGCTCGCCGAGGCGTCGGCGCATCTTTCCCATGTCGACGGCGTGATGCTCGGCCGCGCGGCCTATCATACGCCGGGGATCCTGACCGGTGTCGATGCCGCCTTCTATGGCGAGACGCCTGCCGCCTTCGATTATTCGGCGCTGATCGATGCCATGGCCGGCTATGCCGCGCGCCATATCGAGCGGGGCGGGCGGCTCGGCCACATTACCCGCCATATGGTCGGACTGTTCCACGGCTTGCCCGGCGCGCGCCGCTTCCGGCAGATCCTCTCCACCGACGCGAACAAACCTGGCGCCGGGCCGGAGGTGCTGAAGACCGCGTTTTTGGCAATCGATTTCGCGGCGGCAGAAGCCGAGGCAGCCTGACTGTCGGCTAATGCGTGTCGCGCCGCATACTGCCGCGCGACACGCATCAGTCTCGCAGGATCATGCGGTCGCCGCGTACGTCAAAACCCGATAATGAGCCGATGAAGTTCATGCCGAGCAGGCTTTGGTCAAGCATGCCGGGAGCGGCGACCATCACCGACATGTCCTTGCGCACGATGCCGCCGATCGCTACCTCGTCGGTCCTGACCGTGGCAGCGCGCGCCCTGCCATTGGCCGTGGCGACATCCACGCTGTAGCTGAGCGCCGCTGGGTTGAAGCCCGCGGCTTGAGCATCTTCGGACGTCAGCACCGTGCTGGTTGCGCCGGTGTCGACCACCGCGCGCACCGGCGTGCCGTTGACCAGGATGCGGGCTTCGAAATGGCCGTTGTCGGCTTTGTCGAGCGTGACGGTCGGGCGGCCATTCTCCACGCCTAAAGCCAACGGACTGCCCGGGACAAAGCCGGCGGTGACGCGGCTCGCCACATCCTGCAACTCGTAGCGATACTGGTAGCCGGCGATCAGCACGAGCACGAATGCCGCCCAGACGCCCAGATTGCGCGCCATGTCGCCCAGCGGTCGGCCGGAGCGGAGCAGGCTCGCACCGATCACCATCACTAGGACGCCGACCCAGATAAGCCGGCCGAAATCATTGTTGTTCATGCCGAAAGTGCGGCCGGCCGAATTGTTGAGCATGAGCAGCACGACCCCGACGCCGATCACCGCCATGACGATCCAGAACAACCGGTTCATCGGTTTCTTCTCACAGAACGCCGCGCTCGCGCGCCATGCGGGTACGCCGGGTTTCGCGGCGCGGCCGCCGCTCGACCGTTTCGAGCCGCGCGGGCAGTTCGGCCATCACCGCCCGGCGCGTTTCAGGGGTCATCGCGAGCCAGGCGGAAATCTCGTCGCGTGTGCGGCCGCAACCAAAGCAGAAGCCGGTTTTCATATCGATCGAACAGACCAGGATGCAGGGAGATTCGATGGCGGTCATGCTGTTCTCTTGCCTTTATTCCACATGGTGCAACCGCCGGAGCAATGCAAGCCCTCCGCATTGCGCCGCAAGGCGACGCGTTCGCGGCATCGCCAGGCAGTTGTGCCGGATGGAGAAGGCGGCTATGCCGCCTGCGACTTCCGCAACGAACTGCGACTGACATAATGCCTGCTAAGCCTTTCGACGATTTCCGAAACCTTCTGGCGGCCCTGCCGCCGGCCGACGATGCGGCGAGCGCCCGCGTCCGGGCGCTTTTCGCCAAAGCCGAAAAGCCGAAGGAATCGCTCGGCCGCGTCGAGGACATCGCGGCCTGGATTGCTGCCTGGAGCGGGCGCGCGCCGCCGGCGATCAATCGGCCCCTGGTGGCGATCTTCGCCGGCAATCACGGCGCCGTCAGGCACGGCATCTCGCCGCGGCCGGTGGCGGCAACCGCAAATGAAGTCGAACTCTGCGCCGCTGGCGGGGCCGCGATCAACCAGGTCTGCATCGCCAACGATCTCGGCCTGAAAGTCTTCGACCTCGCCTTGGATATCCCCACGGGCGACATCACCGAGGCGGCCGCGCTCGATGAACGCGGCTGCGCCGCAACCATGGCCTTCGGCATGGAAGCGGTCGCCGGTGGCGCCGACCTCCTTTGCCTGGGCGATCTCGGGGTCGGCAATTCGACGATCGCCGCCACGCTTTGCGCCGCCCTGTTCGGCGGCGAAGGAGCCGACTGGGTCGGGTCGGGTTCAGGCGCCGATGCGGCGATGATCGCACGCAAGGCCGAGGTCGTCGATCGGGCGCTGGCATTCCATGGCCCGGGTCTGGGAGATCCGCTCGAGGTTTTGCGCAGGGTCGGGGGGCGCGAATTCGCGGCCATCTGCGGCGCCATTCTCGCGGCGCGCATGGAGAAGATTCCCGTCCTGCTCGACGGATTCGCGGCAACAGCGGCGGCCGCCGTCCTTTATGCCGCCAATCCAGGCTCGCTCGATCATTGCCTGCTTGCCGGCCTGACGCCGGAGCCAGGCCACGCCAAGGCCACCGAAAGGCTCGGATTGCGGCCGCTGCTTGATTTCGGGATCAGCCATGGCGAAGGGGTAGGGGCTGCTCTCGCCGCCGGTATCGTCAAGGCCGCGGCACTGACCAGCTCGGGCATGGCGCTGGCTGTGCGGCTTTAGCGCCCGGCGAATCAGCGGCGTCCGCGCGCGGCGACCGTCTTGGTCGGCAAGGCCGGCAATTCCTCCATCACCCGGCTCAACGGGAAGATGGCGATCGCCTCGGTGCCTTCGCGCAGCTTGGAATGAAGCTCGAACTCGCCGCCATGCATGGCAAGCAGCCCCTGCACGATCGGCAGGCCGAGGCCGGTTCCCTGCTCGGCGCTCTTGATGGCGATCGAGCCCTGGCCGAAGGCGGAAAGCACCACCGGGATTTCTTCTTCCGGTATGCCCGGGCCGTTGTCCTTGACCGAGATGTACTGGCCGCCGCCGGCCGTCCAGCCGACACGCACGCGCACTTCGCCGCCGGATGGGGTGAACTTGATCGAATTGGACAGAAGATTGAGCGTGATCTGCCTGACGGCGCGCTCGTCGGCGAAGAGACGCGGCAAGGTCTCCTCGAACTCCTGGATGATGCGGATGTCCTTGTTGCGGGCGCGCAGCTCCATCATATGGCAGCAGTCCTCGACGATGGTCACCAGCACGACCGGCTCCTCGTTGAGCTGGTAGCGGCCGGCCTCGATGCGCGACAGGTCGAGGATCTCGTTGATCAGGTCGAGCAGGTGCTGGCCGGACTCGTGCACGTCATGGGCATAGTCGCGGTAGGTCGGATTGTTCATCGGCCCCAGCACTTCATTGGCCATCACTTCGGAGAAGCCAAGGATGGCGTTGAGCGGCGTCCTGAGCTCGTGGCTCATCGAGGCGAGGAAACGCGATTTCGCCAGATTGGCGTCCTCGGCCCGCCGCCTCGCCTCGTCCGACATCGATTTCGCCGTCTCCAGCTCGGCGATCAGCGCGTCCTTCTCCGAGCGGAAGGACAGCACCATCAACGAAGCCTGGTTGAGATGACGCGCGACGTAACCGAAGAAGGGAAGCGCTGCGATGAGCAAGGCCGCCATCGTGGCTTCGATCGGCGTCCACAGGCGCATAACGGTGTAGACATAAACGGCAACGGGAATGGCAAAGGTCGCGAACAGCGCGCCGCCAAGCGAGGAGGCCATCACGGCGGTCGTCGCCATTGCGATCAGCAGCACCATGGCCTTGGCCACATGGAACTGGTCGATCTGGCATGTGGCGCAGCCGAACCAGGCGAACCACGCCCACCCAAGGCCGCAGAGGAAATGGCCGATCAGGAAGTCGCGACGTGTCTGCACCGGGTCGAGTTCGGCCGCCTCGGTCCGCTCCACGCGACGCGCCATGAAAGCGACGATCGTGTAGCAAAGCAGCGTCGACAGGGCCCAGATGGCGATCTGGCTGTCCAGGCCCGCCAGCCGGCCGATGGCTGCCACGGCGAGCACGAGCAAGGGGATCGCGACCGCGCTGACCACCATGGCGCGCGCATGCAGCTTCAGCAGTTCACGGTCGAAATCGAGGCTGCCCGCCTGCTGCGAAAGGCGGTCGCGCGTCTTGCGCACCGCGCGCGCCACATCGCTGTTGCGGTGCGGTTTACGGCGGTCCACAATAAACTTATCCGCTGTGTTCGAGCGTTGCAAAGGCATACAGACTTCAATTTCTGCGCGCAGCGACTTCCGGTTCGTTAAGCTACGTTCGAATGATTAAGAGACTGTTTGCCATATGAGCCGTTTCGGGCCGCGAGGACCGCGCCGACGCTATGTGGCGAGCCGGCCGCGCAGCCACTGGCGCAAGCTGCTGGACTACGGACTTGCCGTCCTTCTGCTTGGTTTGCTCATCCTGGTGGCGGCACGCCTCGACCGCTTCGAGAGGCGCCAGGAGCAAGGCACGGCGATCGTCAATGACGGCGATTCGATCACGCTCGGGGCCGAGCGCATCCGCATGCGCGGCATCGACGCTCCGGAGTATCAGCAGACCTGCCAAAAGGCCGGCGCCGACTATCCCTGCGGCAAGCTGGCGCGGCAGTCGCTGGTGCGCCTGATCGCCGGCAGGCCTGTTCTCTGCAGCGGCTGGCGGCGCGATCGCTACGGCCGCCTGCTCGGCGATTGCAAGGCAGGTGATACCGACCTAAACCAGGCCCAGGTGCAGGCCGGATGGGCGGTTGCGTTCGGCGACTTCGAGACCGAGGAAGCAGTGGCGAGAGCGGCCAAGGCCGGCATCTGGGCAGGCACCTTCGCGGAGCCGCAGGACTGGCGCGACAGCCATCACGGTGCGCCGGTAGAGCGAAAGCACGGCGTGCTGGCCTCGTTCGGCGATGCGTTGCGCGAATTTGTTCGCTTCTGGTGATGCGCTGACCAGCGCCTTATGATCAGGTGGAGAAGCTGGAGGATGGAATGAAGCTGTTCGATGGCGGCCGCGCCCCCAATCCCCGGCGCGTGCGCGTCTTCCTCGCCGAGAAGGGGCTGACGGTGCCGCTGGTGCCTGTCGACATGGGCGCGCTGGAGCATCGCGGCGAGCAGGTGGCTAAGCGCAATCCGCTGCGGCGCCTGCCGGTGCTCGAGCTCGACGACGGCACCATCATCACCGAATCGATCGCCATTTGCCGCTATTTCGAGGAATTGCATCCCGAGCCCGCTTTGTTCGGCACGGGTGCGCTCGGCAAGGCAAAGGTCGAGATGTGGCAAAGACGCTTGGAATTGAACCTGATGAGCAGCGTCGCCGCCGCTTTCCGGCACATCCATCCGGCGATGAAGGAATGGGAAGTGCCGCAAGTTCCGGAATGGGGCGAGGCCAACAAACCGAAGGTGATCGAATTCCTGCACCTGCTCGACGACGAACTGGCGGATCGCGAATTCGCCGCCGGCGATGCCTATTCGGTCGCCGACATCACCGGCATGATCGCCATCGACTTCATGAAACCAGCGCGTATCAAAGTGCCGGAAGAATGCACGAACGTGCTGCGCTGGTATGCGGCACTTGCAAGCCGGCCAAGCGCGGCAGCCTGAGCGACAGAAATTGGATAATCTGCCCGATACGAGACAAGCGCTGCAGCGCCTCACCGAAAGGGTGCGGGCCTGCCGCATCTGCGTCGACCAGCCGCTTGGCCGGCCTTTGCCGCATGCGCCGCGGCCGGTGCTGCAGCCGTCCTCCACAGCGCGGGTCCTGCTTGCCGGCCAGGCGCCGGGGACAAAAGTGCATGCGTCGGGCATGCCCTTCACCGATGCCTCGGGAGACCGGCTGCGAAACTGGCTCGGCGTCAGCAGCGATGAGTTCTACGACGCTGAAAAATTCGCTATCGTGCCGATGGGCTTTTGTTTTCCTGGACAGGACGCCAAGGGCAGCGACCTGCCGCCGCGTCGCGAATGCGCGCCGGCCTGGCGCTCGGACCTGATGGCGCTGATGCCGCAGATCGACCTGGTGCTGACCATCGGCGGCTATGCGCAGGCATGGCATATGGGCACGGCACGGCTGCTGTCGCTGACCGAGACGGTCAGGAACTGGCGCGCCATATGGGATGGACCGGCCATGCCGAAAGTGCTGCCGCTGCCGCATCCGTCCTGGCGAAACACCGGCTGGCTGAAGAAGAATCCCTGGTTTGAAATGGATTTGCTGCCCTTTCTCAGGTCGGAAATCCGCTATCGTATTGATTAGCCATTCTGCAAGAAATCACTCGCATTTACCGCCATCGGCAGAATTTCTTTCTTGTGAAAGGCTCCGGTAAAAGGGATTATAGCCAAACTATTCCCCTGGAGCCTCCCATGGATCGCCTCGATAGAAAAATTCTCCGCCTCTTGCAGGAGGACGCGACGCTCGCGGTCGCCGATGTCGCCAAGAAAGTCGGCCTGTCGACGACGCCATGCTGGCGGCGCATCCAGAAGCTCGAGGAGGAAGGCGTCATCAAGCGTCGCGTCGCCATCCTCGATCATGAGAAGGTCAATGTGCGCGTTACCGTCTTCGTGTCGATCCGCACCAATTCGCACAGCCATGAATGGCTGCGGCGCTTCTCCGAGGTCATCCAGGAATTCCCGGAAGTGGTCGAGTTCTACCGCATGAGCGGAGACGTCGATTACTTGCTGCGCGTGGTGGTGCCCGACATCGCCGCTTACGATGCCTTCTACAAGCGGCTGATTGCCAAGATCGAGATCCGTGACGTCTCGTCCTCCTTCGCCATGGAGCAGATCAAGTACACGACGGAAATTCCGCTCGATTACATGGTGCTGGACAAGGAATCGGGCGCGAACGCGGCGTGACGCTGGTTGCGCCGATCGGCCCTAATTCTTCTTTTTGTTCAGAAAATTCCACGGCGAGTTGACCGGCAGGGTGACCGTGTCCGGCACGCTGTCGACGCTCGCCACCTCGGCCTTTCGCACCGTGTAGCCCGACTGGACCATCGAGACGCCATCGAGGATGAAAAGCTGGCTTTTCTCCATGCCGGGCTTCAGCACGCCGGTGACTGCGACCGGCTCGTAGGCCTCTTTCATCTTGTAGGGATGCGCCGGCGTCACCAGCACGATCTGATTGGGCGGCGGCGTCGGCATGTGGCTGCACGCGCCCGTCCAGGGCACCAGCAGGAACTGGTAGACGAGGTCGCCGTCACGATCGACCGGCAATGCATATCCGGCTAATTGTATCGTCTTGTCCTGCAGATTGAGCGACAAGGTCTCGCCGTGGTCAGGCAGTTTTGCCGCGATCATCGGCAGGTTCGCGTCTTCGGCTATCGCTTGCATCGCGGGGCGCAGATCCTTCCAGACAATATGCGCGACATCGCCCGCAGCACCGGCTCCAGTGGCTGCGAGGAGGAGCGCAGCCGCCAGCGCCGCGCATGACTTGAAACGCTTGCTCATGATCGCTCCATTCTCCGCCAGTCCATTTGCTGAATCGAGTAAAAGCGTCGTGACCGATCCGGGCTCACCGATCCAGCCGCATCACATGCCGTCGCGTACCGGCGGTGCCGGTCTCATGGAAGCCCCTTGTAGTAAACATGTCGCGAAATCCCATGAAGCGGTAGCTCGGGGCGGCCTCGTCGACGGGATAGGCCTCGATTGTATGTGCGCCTTTGCTGAAGGCATGGTCGATCGCAGCGTCAAGCAAAGCGGAGGCCAGCCCGCCGCCGCGCAGGGCCCTGGGCACATAGAAGCAGACGATCGACCAGATGCCGGTTTCGGTGTCGTCCTGCTGCTTTGAAAGTTTCCGGTAGGTCTCGCGTGGCGCGACCGAGCACCAGCCGACCGGCCTGCCGTCCATCTCAGCGATGATGCCGACCGGGGTGCCTTTGTCGATGAGCGCCATCATCATGCGCTTCTTCTCATCGTTCTGAATGTGTTCGCGGGTGGAATGGCGCCAGGCCATGCACCAGCAATATTTCGGTGCGCCGGGCTGCTCGAACAGGTTTTCGAAGTCGGCACGTGTCTCTGGCGTCACCCCGACGAACCGAATCCCAGCAAGGTCAAGCTTTTGCGGCTGCGAGCCTTTCGAGCTGTCTGGCATCCGTCAGTTCCTTCACCGCATCCTTGCCGATCCAGCGCGCCGTCTTGTCCGGCGACGCCGCTAATCTTTCCGCCAGCGCAAGGGCAGGGGCGTGCAGGCTCATCGACCGTTTGCCGATTTGCCGCAGCGCCCAATTGACCGCCTTGCGGACGAAATTGCGCGGATCGCCGGCATGCTTCTCGATCAGCGGCAGATAGGCCAGGAAGGTCGTGTCCGGCTCTTTCTTGAGATGCACCGCGCTCCAGGCCAACATGGCAAAGGCGGTGCGGCGAACGAATTCGCGTTCGTCTCCAGCGAACTCGTCGATCAATTCGCGCCAGAATGGCGTCTCGGCAAACAGGTCCGCTACGGTGTCGACGATCTCCCAGCTGTCGAAATCCGCGGCCCAGCGCCGGCATTGATCGATATCGACCTTCTTCGGCTCGCCGGTGAAGGCGGCCATCAGCCGCGCTTCGCGGATGCCGCTGTTCCAGAGCTGCAGCGACCGCTCGTGGTTCTTCTTCAGCTTGCGCGCCAGCGGCCGCAATTGTGAATTGCCGACGCCGAGCGCGCTGGCGGTGTTGATGCCGAAGCGCGCCATGCCCGCCCGATTGTCCTCGGTGCCGACCGAACGCAAATGAGCGACGATGTCGTCGGCGCTCCAGCTCGGATCGGGCTGGGGCATCGTCACCTATCTTTCCAGGCGCGCCAGCAGCGATGACGTGTCCCAGCGCTCGCCACCCATGTCCTGCACATCCTTGTAGAACTGGTCCACCAGGGCGGTCACCGGCAGCTTGGCGCCGTTGCGATTGGCCTCCGCCAGGCAGATGCCGAGATCCTTGCGCATCCAATCGACGGCGAAGCCGAAATCGTATTTGCCGGCATTCATTGTCTTGTGGCGGTTTTCCATCTGCCAGGAGCCGGCAGCACCCTTGGAGATCACCTCGATGACCTTCTCGATGTCGAGGCCGGCCTTCTTGCCGAAATGGATGCCTTCGGCCAGGCCCTGGACGAGGCCGGCGATGGCGATCTGGTTGATCATCTTAGTCAACTGGCCTGCGCCAGCCGATCCCATCAGGCCGACCATGCGGGCGTAGGCGTCGATGACGGGCCTGGCCTTGTCGAAGGCGGCCTCATCGCCGCCGACCATGACGGTCAGCACGCCGTTCTCGGCGCCGGCCTGGCCGCCTGACACCGGCGCGTCGAGGAAGGAGAAGCCCGCCTTGCGCGCGGCGTCGTCAAGCTCGCGCGCTACCTCGGCCGAGGCGGTGGTGTTGTCGATGAAGATGGCGCCCTTCTTCATCGCGGCGAAGGCGCCGTTCGCACCGGTCGTGACGGAGCGCAAATCATCGTCGTTGCCGACGCAGGAGAAGACGAATTCCTTGCCTTCGGCTGCCTCGGCCGGCGTCAACCCCAGTTTGCCGCCATGCTCGGCCACCCACCGCTCGGCCTTTGCCTTGGTGCGGTTGTAGACGGTGACGTCATGGCCGCCTTTGTTCCTGAGGTGCCCGGCCATCGGATAGCCCATGACGCCAAGACCGAGAAATGCAACCGATGCCATAGACCTGCCTTCCAACAAAACACAGTTTCCAGTGGCGGAAGGTCTAGGCCATGCGAAAAATTCGTCAAGGCACGCAGCGCTGCATCGACTGGTGCAGGCGGCCGGGCCGCAATCTATCGATGCAGATGGACGGTGATGCGGCGCTCGATCCATTCGACGCCGTGGCGCAGGATCTCGACCATCACCAGATAGACGATCGCCACCCAGATATAGGCCTGGATGTCGAAGGATTTCGCATAAGCGAGCTTGGCATTGCCCATCAGGTCGTAGACGGTGATGATGGCGACGATCGCGGAGGCCTTGATCATCAGGATGAGCTCGTTGCCATAGGGCCTGAGCGCGACAATGATCGCCTGGGGCATGATCACCTTGCGCAGCGTCTGCAATCTGTGCAGTCCGAGCGAGGCCGCACCTTCCCATTGGCCGCGCGCCACGCTTTCGATGGCGCCGCGCAGGATCTCGGCCTGATAGGCGGCGGTGTTGAGCGAGAAGGCAAAGACGCCGCAATAGAAGGCCTCGCGAAAGAACCACCACAGCCCGACCGTCTCAAGCTCAGGCCGGAACGAGCCGATGCCGTAATAGACCAGGTAGGTCTGCACGAGCAGCGGCGTGCCGCGGAAGAAATAGACGTAGCAATAGGCAAGCGCGGACAGGGTCGGGTTCTTCGACATGCGGCCATAGGCGACCGGCAGCGACAGGAGCGCGCCAACGACCATCGAAATGCTCACCAGCGATAGGGTGGTCCCCAGGCCCTGCAGATAGGCGGGAGCATATCTGGCGAAGAATTCGGCGTTCCAGGCATACACCAGATAGGCGACGATGCCGGCGCCGAACAGCATCCAGATGCCGACCAGCGCGTAGCCGAGGATGCGGACCCGCGGCCAGCCGCGCGCTTGCGGCGGCGGCTTGTCGATGACGATGGCCTGGCTGACGCTCATTGCGCTTCCCTCCGTCCGAGGTAGCGCAGGATGTAGCTCGTGGCGATCGACGACAGGACGGCCAGCGCCAGGAAGATCAGCGCCGCGACGCTGTAGAAGAGGAAGGAATGCTTGGTGACGCGCGCCGCCACGCCGGACTGGCGCAGGGTCTCCGCGAGATTGACGACCGAAACCAGCGAGGTGTCCTTGAGCAGGCTCAGCCAGCAATTTTCGAGGCCCGGAAAAGCGATACGTATCAGCTGCGGCAGGATCACCAGCCGCATCGTCTGCCATGTCGACAGGCCAATGGCGTAGCCACCCTCATATTGGCCTTTCGCAATGGCGCGGAACGCGGAGAGGAAGACCTCGCTGGCATAAGAGGAAAAGATCAGCGCCAGCACGATCATGCCGGCGACGAAGCTGTTGACGTCGATAGTTGCGTCCGGATTGAACAGCCGGACGAGATATTGCAGCAGAAGCGGCATGCCGAAGAAGAACAGGAACAGCGTCACCAGTTCCGGCAGGCCGCGAAAGACCGTGGTGTAGATGTTGCCGGCAAGACGGAGCGACGGCTCTTCATGCTGCTTGGCAAAGGCGATGAAAAAGCCGATCACTAGGCCGATCGGCAGTGTGGCGAGCGCCAGCGCGATGGTGACCAGAACGCCAGAGGCAATGTCGTCACTCCAGCCCTCCGGTCCCCAGCTGAGAAGTGTCCAAATGCTTTGGGCCGGCATTGACGGGTCGTGTCTCCGTGGCGATCCCGGAAGGATTTAAGGGCGGCGAGGGATGCCTCACCGCCCTTGGCTTATCGATCAGGACTCGGCGCCATAGACGTCGAACTTGAAGTATTTGTCGTTGATTTCCTTGTACTTTCCGTTCTTTCGGATGGTGTCGATCGCTTCATTCAGCTTGTTGACCAGATCGGTCTCGCCCTTGCGCACGGCGATGCCGGCGCCCGGTCCGAAGATTTCGACCGGCTGCGGCGAGGGCTGGCCGAGGATCTTGCAGCAGGCGCCGTCCGGCGAATCCAGCCACTGCTGCAGCACGACGATGTCGTCCTCGATGGCGTCGAGACGGCCATTGGCGAGGTCTGCCTGCTCCTCCGGGCTGCTCGGATAGCCCTTGATGGTGCTGTCCGTGTAGGTCTTCGAAGCATAGTTGTAGTGCGTGGTGGTGGTGGCGACGCCGATGGTCTTGCCGGCGAGGTCTTCCTTGGTCACGCCTTTGAGTGGTGAATCCTTCGGCACGGCGATGGCCGAGGGGGTGTTGTAGTATTTGTGGGTGAAGTCGACCTTTTCCTGGCGCTCGGGCGTGATCGACATCGAGGCGACGATGGCGTCGAACTTGCCGGCCTGAAGCGCGGGGATGATGCCGTCCCAATCCTGCGCGACGAAGGTGCACTTCACCTTCATCTCGTCGCAGAGCGCCTTGGCGATATCGATGTCGAAGCCGACCAGCTGGCCGTCCGAGGTCAGGTTGTTGAAGGGCGGGTATGCGCCTTCGGTGCCGATCCTGAGGGTCTTTTCCTGAGCCTGGGCGACGCCGAGTGTCAGCAGCGCGGCCGAAGCGGCAAGCGCGATACGCAGTGCAATACGCATGATAATCCTCTCATATTGTCATGGCCGCTGTCCCGTGCGGCTCTTGTGGTCGGTCGTTTCCCGACCGCCCGCTGGGGCGGATACTCCCACTCTTTGCGAGAAAAAAGCAACTGCAAATCAACGGCAAACGACAATCAGGACGTGCCGCTGCGTTACTTGGTCTGAGCCACGAGACCTGTGCTGCGCTCGATGAAGTCGGCTATCGATTTCGTGTCGTCGAGGTCGAAAACCGGCAGGTCTTCGCCTTCGACCGTGAAGTCGGCGGCGACCGCGACAATGTTGGGATCGTTGGCCGAAAGCGGCGTCCGATCCTTGGCTTCAAGCCGCCTTGCCTCGATCTTCTTATGCGCTTCGCGCTTGTAACCTTCGACCAGCACGATGTCCGAGGGCGACAGCCGCGCCAGAATGTCGTCCAGCGTCGGCTCGTTCTCCTCGCGCAATTCGTGCATCAGCGCCCAGCGCCGGCCGGAGACGATGGCGACTTCCGTCGCGCCCGCCTGGCGGTGGCGGAAGGAGTCGGCGCCCGGCTTGTCGATGTCGAAGTCATGGTGCGCGTGCTTCACCGTCGACACCGTCCAGCCGCGCGCCACCAGCTCTGTGACCAGCTTTTCCGTCAGGGTCGTCTTGCCGGAGTTCTTCCAGCCGGTGATGCCGAATACGCGTCTCATGGCCCGAGGCTTTGCAACAGACGCTCCGCCGCCGCAAGGTCGTCCGGTGTGTTGATGTTGAAGAACGGATCGATCTTTTTGCCGCGAGCCTCGATCATGGGGAACTCGACCTCGACATGGCCGTGCCGCTCCATGAAGGCGGAAACCCGTCGGTCGTCCTCGTCGACCAGGAAATGACGCAAGGCGTCGCGCAGGCCGAGCGGCCAGAGCGCGAAGGTCGGGTGCCATCTGCCGTCCGAGCTGGCGACGGCGATCGTGCCGGGCCGATCGAGCGCTGCCACCACCAGGCGCTCGACGAGGTTGTCGGGAAAGAACGGCGTGTCACCGGCGGCGCTCACCAGCCACCGGCAGCTTGTTTGCGTCGTCGCCCATTCGAGGCCGGTGAGAATGCCTGCGAGCGGGCCGGCATGGCCCGGCATCGTATCTTGGATCACCGGCAGGCCCATGCCGGCAAATCGCGCCGGATCGCCGTTCGCGTTGAGCCCCAGTGTGGCGACCTGCGGCCTCAGTCGCGTGGCGACATGGTCGATCAGCCTGGCTTTGCCCAATGAAAGGAGCGGCTTGTCGCCGCCGCCCATCCGGCGCGACTGGCCTCCGGCCAGAATGATCCCCGCAACACTTCGGTCCATTGCGCCTATATGCCGTCCGGTGCCATGTCGGGTCCAGCGCTTTCGGCGGCAGGTTGCTGCCGGCCGACGACGCGCTCGCGGTAGAGCGCATAGAGGCCCGAGCCGATGATGATGGCGGCGCCGACAGTCATCGGCGCATCGGGGATATCGCCGAAAATGACGAGGCCGAGCAGGATCGACCACAATAGCGCGGTGTAGCGGAACGGGGCGATGAAGGAGATGTCGCCCGAGCGCATCGCCATGATGATGAACTGATAGCCGATGAGCACCAGTACTGCCGCCAGCGCCAGAAGCGTGGTCGCCCGGCCGCTCATCGGCGTCCAGCCGCCCATCGGCGACAAAAGCAGCGCGCCCAGCACCGTCATGGCAAGCGCGGTCGCCGCCGACACCAGCATGGTCGGGATCGCGTCGGGGATCCGCTTGGTGGCGAGATCGCGCACCGCGCAGCAGGCGACGCTTGTCAATGCCAGCAGCGAGTAGACGCTGAAGCCCTCGAAGCCCGGCCGCACGATGATCAGCACGCCGGTGAAGCCGATGGCAATGGCAAGCCAGCGCCGCCAGCCGACGCCTTCGCCGAAGAACAGCGCCGCGCCCATGGTCACCGCCAGCGGCAGCGCCTGCAGCACGGCCGAGACGTTGGCGATCGGCAAATGCGCAAGCGCGATCAGAAACGATACCGTGGCGCCGGCTTCGCCCGCGACGCGCGTCGCCACCATCGGCTGCAGCATGGCCGCCGGATTGGCAAGCGCGCCGCGCCGCCAGGCGAGCAGGCCGACGAACAAGGACGCGAAGGCGCCCCGCACCAGCATGACCTGCGCCATGTTCATCGATTCCGACGAGAATTTGGTGATCGCGTCGTTCAAGGTGAAGCCGACCATGGCCACGATCATGAACAGCGCGCCGCGCAGATTTGGCGAGAGAGGCAAGGGCGTTTCCGGACTATTTTAATTCAGCCGTCTAGCAGGCAGCCGGAAAACAGCAACGGCAAAGAAATGGGCCACGAATTTCTGCGTCGCCCGTGAGATCGATTTGCCGAGCTTTGGAACGCTTACTTCGGCGTCAGCACCTCGGTGCCGTTGCCGTTCTGGCCGGCGATGGTCCACAGCCCGTGCAGGGAGCCGTCCTTCTCGATCTTGTAGACGACGAGACCGATCTCCTTACCCATCGCGTAGCCGGCGGAAAATGCATTGTCGTTACGCATGCAGATGCCGTCCGAGGTCGAGCCGCCGGTTTCCCAGTGGATCGTGCAGGTCGTGTCGCTGGTCAGCGTGATGGTTGCCTCGCCGTCATATTTCGAGCCATCGAAGTTGGTGCCGGCGACGGTGTAGGTGCCGCCGATCGACTGAGCCGCGGCCGATACGGAAGCAATCCCAAGCATTGCAAGTGAAAGCATGAATGTGCGCATGTGCACTCCCCCTAGAGCGATAATCGCGCGCGAAGGCTAGGCTGGAAAAGGTCGGCGGTAAATCGGCCGGAAGGCGACGCCAGCGCTTTATTTTCAGTGCGGCCAGTCTGACCTCAAGGGCCGCGCAGGGTCTTGGCGATGGAGCCGACCAAAGGGTCGTATTTTGACTTGAGCGCGGCAGGGTATTCGATCCAGACGGTGCGAATGACGTCGTCCTTTCCGAACAGGCGCCGTTCGTAAAAAATGTTGCCGTCCTTGGTGCCGGAGAGCACCGCCCAATTCTTGCCGGTCTTGCTGTAGGTGATCTTGTAACCCGGTTCGGTGCTGGCTTTCTCCTGGACGACGAAAGCTTGCGGCGTGTCGTTGTCGATGTTGTAGATGCCGGAACAGGTCAGGCTGGCGCCGTCGGCGCTAAGCCATTGCTGTCCGTCGCCATTTTCCGGCTCGGGCATCGGCTTGTTGAAGATGTCGTCGGGAAAAGTGCAGGACTGGCCGAACCGCGCATTCACATAGGTGAAGGGCTTGGCCATCGCGGTCGCCGCCATGACTGTCGACAGGGACAAGATGGCCGCTACCGACGACCAACCGATGCGCTGCGGACGTTTCATGATCCCCCTTTGGTCGATGACCGAAGGTGATCCTGCACCAAATCGCAGAAAAAATCAGCCGCCGGTGACGCTCATATGCCGAGATACCGATGGGCGGCTGGTGCGGCGGTCGATGACGAAATCATGGCCCTTGGGCTTGCGGCCGATGGCTTCGTCGATCGCCTCGCCGAGCAGCTCGTTGCCTTCGGTGGCGCGCAACGGCGCCCTGAGGTCGGCGGCGTCCTCCTGGCCAAGGCACATATAGAGCGTGCCGGTGCAGGTCAGCCGCACGCGGTTGCAGCTTTCGCAGAAATTATGCGTCATCGGCGTGATGAAGCCGAGCCGGCCGCCGGTCTCCGTGACATGGACATAGCGGGCCGGGCCGCCGGTCTTGTAAGGAATATCGGAGAGCGTGAACTGGCGCTCCAGCGAGGCGCGCAGCAGCGACAGCGGCAGATACTGGTCGGTGCGGTCGGCCTCGATCTCGCCCATCGGCATCGTCTCGATGAGGGTGAGATCCATGCCGCGGCCATGCGCCCAGCGCATCAGCTCGGGGATTTCGGCGTCGTTGAAGTCGCGCAGCGCAACCGCATTGAGCTTGATCTTCAACCCGGCCTTCTGCGCGGCATCGATGCCCTCCATCACCTTGCCGAGATTGCCCCAGCGGGTGATCTGGTGGAATTTCTCGGCATCGAGCGTGTCGAGCGAGACGTTGATGCGCTTGACGCCGCAATCGGCGAGCTCGGCGGCGAAGCGCGACAGCTGCGAGCCGTTGGTGGTCAGCGTCAGCTCTTCCAGGGCGCCGCTCTCCAGATGCCGCGACAGCTGGCGCACCAGATGCATGATGTTCTTGCGAACCAGCGGCTCGCCGCCGGTCAGCCGCAGCTTCCTAACGCCCTTTTCGATGAAAACGGTGCAGAGCCGGTCAAGCTCCTCGAGCGACAACAGATCCTTCTTGGGCAAGAAGGTCATGTCCTCGGCCATGCAATAGGTACAGCGAAAATCGCAGCGGTCGGTGACCGACACGCGCAGATAGCTGATGGTGCGACCGAAGGGGTCGATCATGTCCATTTGCAAACGTTTCCCATGGCCTGAGCGGCACCGTTATATACAGCTATGTGATACGATCCAATGCCGCATTCAAGATAGACGGTCTTGATCTTTGGTAACATTCCCCGGCCGACATCGCGTGTCGGCTGGCTAAAAGTCTTTGTCGGATGCATGTCGTTTGTCTCAGAACCGCTGCCCACTTCTGGGCGACATGCATTGGCACCGGTCTTTCCGGATCTGGTGAAGCGGCTTAGGAAAGGGGGCAACCCAGAGCATGATGCTGAAAAGTGTGAAGCGGTTTTTCGGACGACATCATGTTCTATCTCTTTGACTTAGTGACGGATTCAGATTTCAGGTCGAACAGACCTGAAATAATCCGGCTCTAGACAGGACAGTCATGACCGCGCCAAAGGAACTCAGGGTCTCGAAGGACCGCAAGCTGCTGACGGTGACCTTTCCGGGCCATCAACCGTTCGAATTGCCTGCGGAGTTTTTGCGCGTGGCTTCGCCGTCGGCGGAAGTGCAGGGCCATTCGCCTGAGCAGCGCGTGACGGTGCCCGGCAAGCGCAATGTCGCGATCCTCAAGATCGAGCCGGTTGGCAATTATGCGGTGCGCATCACCTTCGACGATTTCCACGACACCGGCATCTTCACCTGGAACTATCTGCATACGCTTGGCCACGAAAAGGACGAACGCTGGAACGCCTATCTTACCGAGTTGGCCGAGAAGGGACTGAGCCGGGATCGCTAGCCCGGCGCGTGGCAATCCAATGTCGGCTGTCGTCAAGATGTCATGGACATGGAGTAGCGCCGGCAAAAGGTCAGGAGGCGAAAAAAGTGTCGCGCATCACATCCGTCGAACAGCTCGAGGTCCTCTACGGCCTGCCGGGCGAGGCTTCGGTCGTCAAGGAACTCGACCATGTGATTCCCGAATATGCCGCCTTCATCGAGGCCTCGCCCTTCGTGGCGCTGGCGACGAGCGGGCCCGAGGGCCTCGACTGCTCCCCGCGCGGCGATCTCGCCGGCTTCGTGCGCATTGTTGATGACAAGACTCTGATGATGCCCGACAGGCGCGGCAACAATCGCGCCGATTCGCTGAAGAACATCATTCGCGATCCGCGCGTCGGGCTGCTCTTTCTGGTGCCGGGCTCGGGCACCACGCTGCGCATCAACGGCCGCGCTCACATCACGACCGATGCCGGGCTTTGCGCATCTTTCACGGTCGACGGCAAGCCGGCCCGCTCGGTCACTGTCATCGATGTCGACACGGTCTATTTCCAATGCGCCCGCGCCATCGTGCGTTCCGAGCTCTGGAACCCGGCCAGGCATGTTGATCCGAAATCGCTGCCGACACCCGGCAGGATTCTCGAGATCACCAGCCGCAAGAACATCGACGGCCAGAAGTACGACGAGGAATGGCCGGAAAGAGCGAAGAAGACGATGTGGTGACAGGTGCGCCGATATTTCGGTGAGGCCGGCCTGCAAATGGCGGGTCCCTGCGCTTCCGGTGCTCACGTACTTTAGGTACGCTCCGCTCCGGTTCTCGGAATCCCGCCATTTTCGATTCGGCCTGACCGAAATCTCAGCACACCTGAGGTAGTCGCATCAAACCCGCGCTCAGGCTTCCTTCAGCACGTCGGCGATCTTGCGCATTTGCTCGCCGATCATGTCGCACTGCTCCGGCGTCGACTGGCTCATCGCCTTCTCGATCAGGGCCATGTGAACCTTCAGGGCCTTCATCAGCAGGGCCTCGCCCGCCTCGGTGAGGTTCAGCCGCAGCACCCGCTTGTCCTTCTCGTCGCCTTCGCGACGCAGCAACCCGCGGGCCTCGAGCTGCGGCAACAGCATGGTGATGTTGGAGCGGCCGACGAGCAGCTTGCGGGCAAGGTCGTGCTGCGACATGCCGGGGTGGCGGTAGAGGTTCATCAGCACGTCGAGCTGCGCCGGCTTAAGGTCGAGCGGGCCGAGCTTAACCGCCAGCGTGCGCTCCAGCACATGGCAGGCGCGCGCCACCGCAACCCAGTTGCGAAAGCGAGGGTTGTCCCAGGGTAGCTCTTGCTTAATGTTCATCTTTGAACTATTATGTTCATGCTTGAACGAATGGATGGACTGCCAATATGGCATCATTTGGAATGAAGGTCATCCGGGGCGTTTTCGGCGCGGCCGAGCATGTTGCGCCGCGTCTTAGCGGCCGTGCCGCCTTCGAATTGTTTTGCCGCACACCAAACGTCAAGACCTTGAGCGACGGCGAACGCCGAGCCGTCGAGCGTGCCTCAGCCTTCATGGCCGAGGCGCGCCATCACAGGCTGAAAACCAGGACCGATTGCGTCGCAGTGCATGAATTCCGGCCGGAGCCGGGCAGCGAGTCGCGCGGCACGGTGCTCGTCATTCATGGCTGGCGCTCGCGTACCGAATATATGCGCGCCCTGATCGAAGGGTTTCGCGGCGCCGGCTACAAGGTTGTTTCGCTCGACCTGCCTGGGCATGGCCATTCGCTCGGCCGCCATCTCAACATGGTGACTGCCGTGGACGCGGCGCGGGTCGCCGGCGAATGGTTCGGCCCCTTTGCCGCCGTCGTCGGCCATTCCTTCGGCGGCGCGATTGCCGCCAATGCCGTTGCCGCATCGGTCAAGGGCATGCCGTCGCTTGCGGCGCAAAAGCTGGTGCTGATTGCGGCGCCGAGCTCGCTGCCTGCAATCTTCGACGACTTCAGCGATATGATGAATGTCGGGCCGCGCTCGCGCGTCGCCATGGCGGACAGGGTGAGATACCTCTCCGGGCGTCCGCTCAGCGAATTCACCGGCGACCGCCAGCTTGCGGAGGCGTCGGTGCCGACGCTGATCATCCACGCGCCGGACGATCGCGAAGTCCATGCCGATCATGCGAAGCGTTATGCGGGCGCCGGCGAACATGTCCACCTGCATTGGGCCGAGGGGCTTGGCCACCGGCGTATCCTCACCGACAGGGACGTCGTCGCGCGCGCGGTCGGCTTTGTGACTGGGCAGCGGGAAACGGCCCTGCACTAATCGCCTATCAGTCCGCCTTCTTTTTCTGCCCCGGCTCTACGGGCAGGCCCGCTGCTTTCCAGGCGGTATAGCCGCCGAGGATATGCTTGACCGGCGTCAGGCCCATGTCCTGCGCCGTCTTGGTGGCTAAAGCCGAGCGCCAGCCTCCGGCGCAGAAGAAGACGAAGGTCTTGCCGCTGGCGAAGAACGGCTTGTGATACGGGCTTTCGGGATCGATCCAGAATTCCAGCATGCCGCGCGTTACATGCTTGGCGCCGGGGATCTTGCCGTCACGTTCGACCTCGCGCGGGTCGCGCAGATCGACGAAGATCGTGTCCTCATCCTCCAGCAGCCCCGCTGCCTCCTCAGGCGACACGACCTCGATCTCGGCATTCGCCTCGTCGAGAAGCTGGCGATATCCCTTCTTCACTGCACATCCTCCAGGCCGTGGTTCGAGGCCGCCGAAATTTCGATCACAAAGACCGTGGTTTGTCACGTCTTGGCCGTGCCGCACAGAGCGGCCGTCGAATCCGCCGGTGATTCCTGCTTGACGACAGTCCACTCGAAACGCTGCCCGCGTACCTATGTGACTTTTTCGCCTATCGGCAACGCCACGCCTGATTGTCCCGGGTGTCGGAACACTTGGAACGGCCAGCTCGTTTTAGGTCTCACAAGGATGTGAAACCGTTCTGCAACACGGCTCCGAAAATTTATGGAAGCTTAACGAAATCAGTATGAATCGGTATAGTCACGTCATACATCCGCCTTGCGGAGGGCGGGACCGTCCAGCGGCGTGGAACGGGAACCGGTTTCAACCGGTGCGGGTGAAGCATGAAAATCCTCGGAAACAAAAAAGCCGTCCTGCCGATCGCGGTCGCGGCGACTCTTGCCCTCGGGCAGCAGTCGGCAAGCGCGCAAGGGCTGTTCGACATGCTGTTCGGCGGCGGCATCCGGCACAGCCCGCAAGGCGAGTTTCCGCCGCCGCCAAAGCCGCGCAAGGTGCGGCCGGCCGGAGAGGATGGTGGCGGCGTCAGGATCAGTAGCCCGACCTATAACACCTACAGGGCCGACAAGCTTGTGCGGGTCGATTTCAAATCGCTGCTGCCGGCACCGCAGGCCGCGACCGCTCAGGACGCCGCCTTTGTCCCGTCGGTGACGAGCAACAGCTTCCGCGATGCCGCTGCTGGTTTGAGCGACTATGAGCTGTTTGCCGAGCCGGATATCGCCAAGGCGCTGATCGCCTATTATTCGGCCAATCCGGATTTCATCTGGGTGAGCGACAATACCCCCAACAGCCGGGCGCAGGATGCAGTGCGCGTCCTGGGGGAGGCGGCGAGTTATGGCCTGACGCCGGCCGACTACTCCGTCAATGTCCCGGCAGCCGCCAATTCCGCCGCCACACCGGAAGAGCGGACCAAGGAACTGGTCCGCTTCGAGATGGCGCTGTCGGCGCGCGTGCTGCGCTATGCCCATGATGCCCAGAGCGGCCGCGTCGATCCCAACCGGATGACCGGCTATTACGATTTCCCGGCCAAGCCGATCGATCTTGAAGGCGTGCTGAAGACGCTGGCGCATACCCAGGAGGTCCGCACCTATCTCGAATCGCGCCACCCGCAGAATGCCGAATACCAGGCGCTGCGCGTCGAGCTGGAAGCGCTCGAGGCGAGCGAGGAAAACGAGATCGTCGTCGATCCCAAGCTCCTGCTCAAGCCCGGCGAAAGCAGTCCGGAATTGCCGAAATTGTTGACGCTTATTTCCCGTAATCTCGATGACGAGATGGGTGGCAGCTATGGCGAAGTGCTCGCGAGGCTCGGCAATAGCGAGCTCTATGATCCCGAGCTGGTGCCGGTGATCAAGGCGGTACAGCAGCGCGCCGGCATGAAGGGCGACGGCGTCATCGGCCCGCGCACGGTGGCTTCACTGGCCGGCGCCTCAAAGGCGGACAAGGTCGAGAAGGTCAAGGTCGCGCTCGAGGAACTGCGCTGGATGCCGTCTGATCTCGGCAGTCCGCGCGTCTTCATCAACCAGCCCGCCTTCACCGCCAGCTATATCGACAATGGCGAGGAGAAGCTGAAGACCCGCGCGGTCATCGGCCGGGTCACCAACCAGACCGCCTTCTTCTACAATCAGATCAAGCAGGTCGACTTCCATCCTTATTGGGGCGTGCCGCAGTCGATCATTGTCAACGAGATGCTGCCGAGACTGCGCGGCGATCCGGGCTATCTCGACCGCGCCGGCTATGAGGTGACGGATAGTCGCGGCAAGCGCATCCCATCGGCGGCGGTCGATTGGGGTGCCTATGGCGCCAACATTCCGTTCAGCGTGCGTCAGCAGCCGAGCGAGGCCAATGCGCTGGGCGAGTTGAAGATCCTCTTCCCCAACAAGCATGCCATCTACATGCACGACACGCCGCAGAAGTCGTTCTTCGAGCGCGACATGCGCGCGCTCAGCCATGGCTGCGTGCGGCTACAGGATCCGCGCGGCATGGCCGCCGCCGTGCTGGGCACCACGGTCGACGATATCGCCGAGAAGCTGAAGCACGGCCATTCGACCGAGAATGTCACGCGCGTCATTCCGGTCTATGTCGCCTATTTCACCGCATGGCCGGACATGTCCGGCAAGGTCGAGTATTTCGACGACGTCTATGGCCGCGATTCCAAGCTGATGCAGGCGCTCGACGCGACCGAAGCGGTGCGCACGCCGTCAAGCTGAGCGCTTTTTACTCTCAAGCAATTTCGGACGGAAGGATACGGCGAAGCCGCTGACCGCTTCACACTTTTCCTGGAATTGCTTTGATCAACGGCCGGCGCAAGCCGGCGTTGCGCCCGGCGATCAGCCAATAGATCAGGCCGGCCACCAGGCCGCTGCCGGCGATGATGCCCATGTCCGCCCAGCGTTCCGGATCATTGGCGGCGTCCGGCCAGATCAGCATGAAACCGGCTGCCGCGGCAGCGGCGCCGAACAGCATATGCAGCCAGAAGCTCCGCAGCGAAAAGAACTCGGCGATCATTGCAAAGACCAGCGTCTGCATACCCGTCAGGACGATCGTCAGAAAGTAGATGAACATGCCGAGCGGCGGCACCACCAGCGCGGCGACCGGCGTGAACGCCATAAGCTCGAAGTAACCCGGAGCATTGGGCAGCGAACTCAATATCGCGTAGATCACCACCACGGCGATCAACCCGACCAGCACCGCGACCAGATAGCCGACAAGCACCATCAGGATGCGCTTCAGGACGTAGCCAACCATTGCCATGCACCCCCGTGCCCGCAATCATGGCGGGCAGTCAGCCACCAAAGCTGTGACGATGCAAGGGCGGTCCGTCGCGTGGGAACGCGGCACATGAGCATTCAGGCGCAAGATCAGGATGATGTTTCGTTGAATCGCCATCCGATCTAACTCTTGTTGGAGACGATCTTCTCTGAAAAACGGTTCCCACTTGTCGGGATAATGCTCTAACGCACAGATGCCGGGGATCGGGCAGGGGTCCATTTGCCCCTAGTAGGCCGGGCGGAATGGCCGCAGGCGGACGCGGCCTATTTGGGTTCGCCGGTCAGGGGATCGTAGGTGATTTGGACCTTGGCCTTGTCCGTCGTGTAGTAGGTGATGGTATAGCCGTCGCTATCCCATTCGACCTCCTTCACATAGCGGAAGTCGGTGCGGTGCTCGACCTTGGCGACGATCTCCGAGAGCTTCTTGGCATTTTGCGACGGCAGTGGCTGGTCGTCCGCCGCAAAGGCTTGTCCACTGATAAGCAGGAAAGCGATACCGGTTGCTGAAACAACAGTGCGCATGAGAGCCCTCAAATCTCGTCGGCGTCAGTGCCGTCAGAAACTCGCGCGCAGGCAGGTTGGTTCCGCAGCGCCGCAGTAACCGACTTTTGCGGCGCATGCCTCGATGCGGCCGCAGGAGCCGGCCGATATTGCCTGGCGGAGAAAATGTAATAATTACAATTGGTAAAGTCGCGCTTTGGATGTGTCTCCTGATGTAATGAACCACTGACCATGCGCCGGAGGGTGAATTCGCCATATTAGCTGTTCGTGGTAGAGCTTTCGGCAAGACCCTGATAGAATTCTGGTCATAAGAGGGTGGCAACAGTGCGCCGGGCCTGCCGAGGATTTCCGTCGGCAGCTGGCGACGCGTTTCTTTGAGCGCAGGTCGCCCGTTCTGGACTGCAGCGGGACTGGGGGCTCAATCATGGCTGAACGGAACTATACCCGTCAGCTTGCGACAATCATTTCAATCGACGCCGTAGGATTCTCGAGGCTTATGGGCATCGATGACGAGTTGGCTGTTGCCGCCTTCGAGGAAAGGCGCGACATCATCGCCGACAGTTGCGGCGCATTTGGCGGGCGCACGTTCGGCGATGCTGGCGACAGCATCATGGCCGAATTCGGCAATCCAATCGAAGCCTTGCGGGCAGCCTTCGATTTCCAGGCCCGGATCGTGGCGCTGAATGCCGCGGTCGCCGAGGACATGCGCATGCCTTTTCGCGCCGGGATCAACACCGGCGACGTCATCGTCCGGGAGGGCCGTCTCTACGGCGACGACGTGAATATCGCGGCCAGGCTTCAGGAATTCGCGCCGCATGACGGCGTCGCCATCTCGGCGACGACGTGGCATCACGTGAAGGACAAGACGGCGGCCGTCTTCACCGATCTCGGCGAGTTCAGCCTGAAGAACATCGCCCTGCCGGTGCGGGTCCTGATCGCCGGTCGCGGCGGCAACGGCCCTGCCGCCACCGCTTCCTTCGCTTCCATTCCCGCCACGCCCGGTCATTCCAGGGCGATCGCCAAGGGCCCCCCGGCAATCGCCGTGCTGCCGTTCCAGGGCAATGGCAGCGAACCCGATGTCGGCTATATGGCCGACGGTATCGCCGAGGACATCATCTACGGTCTTTCCAACACGCGCTGGCTATCGGTCATCGCCAAGGGATCGAGCTTCCAGTTTCGCGATGACAGCCTCGGCACAAGGCTCATCGGCAACGCGCTGGGCGCCCGCTACATCGTCAGCGGCACGTTGGCGCGCTCCAACAGGCAGATCCGCCTTAACACGTCGCTCGCCGATACCTCGAACGGGCGCCTGGTCTGGTCGCAACGTTTCGACCGCGATCTCGTCGACATCTTCAGCCTGCGCGACCAGATCGGCAGCGAGATCGTTTCCATACTCGACAAGGAGGTCGACCGCGCCGAGCAGGCGCGCACGTTCCAGGTGCCATGGGAAAGCCTCGAGACCTGGCAACTGGTCAGGCGCGGCCGCTGGCACATGAACAGGCGGACACGTCGCGATACCGAAATCGCGCTCGACTTCTTCGACAAGGCCTACCAGGAAGATCCGAATTCGAGCGCCGTGCTCAACGAGCTCGCATGGTGGTATTTCTGGAGGGCATGGCTGCGCTTCGGCGACAGCGACGATCTGGAGAAAGTCGAGACGCTTGCGCGCAAGGCGCTGCTGATGGACAGCCTCGATGCGCGTCCGCATGCCTATCTCGGCGCAGCCGACATCATGCGCGGCCAGCCGGCATTGGCGGCCGAGCATCTTGCCGAAGCGATCCACATCAATCCGAGCTTCGCCTTCGCCCGCTCGGCCATGGGCAGCGCACACCTTTTGCTTGGCGATGCGACCAGCGCGATCCCCTTCTTCCTCGACACTGACCGATTGAGCCCGTTCGACCTCTATCGCTTCCATAATCTGGGGGAACTGGCCGCGGCCTATTGCTTCGTCGAGGACTGGCAGGCCGCGATCGCCACCGCCGAGCGCTCGCTCAACCTGTCGCCAGGTTACTTCTACGCAAGATTCCTGAAGATAGGCGCCCTGATGAGAAGCGGTCGGCGCGACGAGGCGGCGCATGAACTCGCGATTTTCATGACCAGGCACCCCGATTTTTCCGAGCAGAGGATACGCTGGATACCATTCGTGGACCCAGCCAAGAACAATTTCCTGATCGGCAATTTCGATCAGGCCAAGTCTGCCGCATGATCGCCGGGGCCGACAACAAATGACTGTGAACGAATTCACATACGCCGGACCGATGCAAACCTAGGCCAGACAATGCCGGCATCGTATTGACGTGGATAGCCGGGGGCTTGAATGCGATGATCACTTTGAAATACTTCGCCGCCGTCCGCGCCGCTCAGAAGAGCCAGCGTCCGCTCGCCGAAATGCCACCGTTCGACATCAACCGGCTGCGTTCCAAGAGCGGCTTTGCTTCCCGCATCGCCGGCTTTCTTCTCAGCGATCCGCGCTGGCTGCTGGCGCTGCTGCGCCGTTTCTGGCCGAATCTCGGCTTCGGCAATTTCCTGCTCGTCACCAAGGGCGCGGACGTTCGCGACATATTGGAGCGGGGCGACGAGTTCGAAACGCCTTACGGGCCGGAAATGGCCGAACTCGCCCGGGGCTCGAATTTCATTCTCGGCATGCAGGACGGCGCCGCATACCGGCAGATGAAATCGGCGGTGCTGAGCGCGTTCCCGCCGGCGGAGGTCGAAGCCGCCGTCAGGCCGATCGCCGAGCGCCATTCGCACGATATCATGACCCGCGCCAGCCCCGGCTTCGATGCCATCGCCGGATTGATGAAGATCGTGCCGGTTCGCATCTGCCGCGATTATTTCGGCCTCGAGATCGACGACGAAACCGAGTTCGCCGACTGGTCGATCGCGCTCAGCGCGCTGTTCTTTTCCGATCCGACGGCAAGTCCCACCACGCGCCAGCTTGCCGTGGTCGGAGGCGATCGGCTGATCAAGGTCATAAACCGATCGATCGCCGCGGTCAGGGAGAAAGCGGGCAAAGACGACCGGCCGCTTGCCCGCCTCGTCGCGCTGATGGACCAAGGGCGCCTGTCCTTGCCCGACATTCATTCCATCATGCTCGGCATGGTCGCGGGCTTTGTGCCGACGAATGTGCTTGCCGGCAGCAATTGCCTGGATGTGATCCTGTCGCGATCCGATGCGCGGCAGGCTGTGGATGAGGCCATCGCGGCCGGCGACACCGACAAGCTCGACCGGGCGATCATGGAAGCCATGCGCTTCAAGCCGATCTGGATCGGGCCCTGGCGCTATACCAGGCGTGACGCGGTCATCGGCAAGGGCACGCGCCGCGAGCGCCTGGTCAAGGCCGGAACGGTGGTCATGCCGGCGACGCTTTCAGCAATGTTCGATCCGGAGATCGTGCAGCGGCCGAACGAGTTCGATACGTCGCGCCCGTATCGCGACTACATGGTTTTCGGTTACGGCATCCATCTGTGCATCGGCGCCGAGATCGCCCGCATCCAGATCGGCGAATGCATCCGCGCGCTGTTCGGCAAACCGAAGCTCGCCCGCGCGCAGGGCAGGGCCGGCAAGATGGTCAATGTCGGCGCCTATCCGGCAAGCCTCAAGGTCGATTTCGAGCGCCCGCCGCTTTGCCGCACCGCCGACCAGTCGATGGTGACGGTTGTCTGCCCGATCACCCGCGCCGTGCCGCTCGATGCGGTGCGCGACAAGGTCGCCGACCTCGGCAATCCCGCGATTGGCGAGATCAGCGCCGCACTCGACAAGGTCGCCACCATACATTTCACCAGCTTGGCCGTCGCTCCCACAGGCAGGGACAAGAAGACGGGGGTCGAGACCGGCGCGCTGGTGTTCGAAATCTCCGGCGACGGCAGCACCGACGACGTCATTGCTGCCCTTGCGCAATCGATCGGGTATCGGCTGCGGCCGATCTTCAGGGATGTCTGCGGCCTACCGGATGGCGGCTCGCTGGAGGACTTCCTGAAGAAGAACCAAATCAAGATATCGCCCTCCTTCGGCAGCGCGGCCGGGCTGGTTTTTTCCGGCACGCCTGGCCATTCCGTACGCCGCATCCTTGCCGAGGCGCGGCTGGCCGACAGCGTGCGCGAGATCGCCGAAAAGCCGCGCGTGGGCGCCGGCAACGCGATGGACGTGCTGGCCGAGGCGCGCCGGCATGTCCGCTGCCTCGGGCAATTCGGTTGGGCGTTCGAGCCAGCCGAAAGCCTGCTGGAAAGGCCGCCCGGCCACTGGTCGCGCGCGCTGACAACGACGCTTTTGACGCCGGCGATGTTCGCCACCGTCGCGATCGTCGTTCTCGCCTTTTGGCGTATGACTTATGTGCTCGTGTTCGGGAACCCGCATGGCGTCACCTTCGCCAATATCGCTATCGCCGGCGCCGCGCTTCTGCTGACGGTGCTCGGTCTGCTGGCTATCCTCGTCCTTTTGGTCGGCCTTTGCTTCCTGGCGCTGCGGCGGCTCGAGGACAAGGACCGGCCGGCGAACACGCCTGTCGATGTGAGCGCCCTCGAAAAGATCCTCGCCAAGGAGGACCACGCCGCGCAGAACAATTTGACGGCGATTTCGACGATGAAGCCCGGGATCTTGCGGCGGCTGGCGCTGCGGCTCTCTTTCTATCTCATCTCGATATCGGCGCAGAAAGTGTTCAGGCCTGGTTTCCTCGCCACCATTAACACCATTCATTTCGCCCGCTGGGTGCTGCTGCCCGGCACCGACAGACTGGTATTCTTCTCCAATTACGGCGGCAGCTGGGAAAGTTATCTGGAGGATTTCATCGCCAAGGCTTCGGCCGGCCTGACCGGCGTGTGGAGCAACACCGAAGGCTATCCGCGCACGCGCTGGCTGTTCCTCGACGGCGCGCGCGACGGCGATCGTTTCAAACGCTGGGCGCGGCGCCAGCAGGTGCCGACGCTGTTTTGGTACAGCGCCTATCCGCATCTCAACACACCGCGCATCCGCATCAACTCCAGGATCAGGCGCGGCATCGCATCGGCCACCGGCAACGAGGCGCGCGACTGGCTGAGCCTGTTCGGTTCGCTGCCGCGCCCGCAAGCACGGCCGGCGGACGCGACCAGCCTGGCTGAACCGCCGTCCGCGCCGCTCGAAGAACTGGAATCCGGAGAAATCCAGTCGATCTTCTTCGGTCCGTTCGGCGCGCTCGGCTATGCACACATGCTTGCGATCGGGGTGCCGGAAGGATTGCCGGCAAGGAAGCGCAAGGCGTGGCTCGATTCCGTCATCGACAAAACCAGTTTCGGCGACGGCGTGCCTGCCGGCCGCGCCATGACCGTGGCGTTCGGCCCCAACGGACTGCGCCGGCTGGGGCTCGAGGGCGGCGTCGATGACGAGCCGCTGGACACGTTTCCTGTCGCTTTTCGCCAAGGCATGGGAACGCCCGAGCGCAGCCGCATCCTCAACGACACCGGTCCCGACGCCCCCGACAAATGGCAGTGGGGCTCGCCCAAAAATCCTGTCGACGTCGTCATCGTCTGCTATGCCGGGACGCCGGCCGCGTTGAAGGCGGAGATCGCGGCCATGAAGCGACAGACGACAGGCGCGGGGATGTCCGTGGCCGCCGAACTGCCGCTGATGGTTCGGCGCGACGGCAAGCGGGCGGTCGAGCATTTCGGCTTTGTGGACGGCATCTCGCAACCGATCGTTCGGGGCACGTCGCGCGCCGCCAAGGGAGCCGCGCCGATGCATTTGCTGGCACCGGGCGAGTTCCTGTTCGGCTACCGCGACGAGCACGGCTTCTACCCGGCTTCGCCGTCGGTGGACGCGGCGCTGGACCGAACCGGCATCCTGTCGCAGGTGCGGCGCAACCGTCAGATACCGGGGCAGCCGCCTCCGCCGCGCGATTTCGGCCGCAACGGCACCTTCCTCGTCCTGCGCCAGTTCGAGCAGCATGTCGAACTGTTCGACGATTATTGCAGGAAGGCCGCGACGCAGGCAGCATACGAGACTGGCGACGCCGCCATCACACCGCATTGGGTGGCGGCAAAGATGCTCGGTCGCTGGCAGGACGGCAGTTCGCTGGTGCGCAATCCGAACGGACGCCCGGGCCGTGGCATCGACAATGATTTCGCGCTGGGCGCAGAGGATCCGCAGGGGCATGCCTGTCCGCTCGGCTCCCACATACGCCGGTCCAACCCGCGCGATTCGCTTGGCGAGGACCGCGAGACGCAGATCAGGATCGGCAAGCGCCACCGCATCCTGCGCGTCGGCCGCACCTATGAGAAGAAGGGCAAGGGCGGGAAGACCGAGAAGGGCCTCCTGTTCATGTGCCTCAATGCCGATATCGAGCGTCAGTACGAATTCATCCAGCAAACCTGGGTCTCGTCGAACTCGTTCCAGGGTCTTGTCGGCGAGACCGATCCGACGATCGGCGCGCGGGGCGGCGGCGGCCGGTTCTCGATCCCATCCTGGGAAAAGGTCACGGTGCTCAAGGATGTGCCGCAGTTCGTCACCACGAAAGGCGGCGGCTATTTCTTCATGCCGAGCCGGTCGGCGCTGCGCTATCTTATCTCGCGACTCTGACCGGGTGCGCTGAAAGCAGTTCGTTGTTTCTCGAAAGCGACGAACCGGCAGAGCAATGGCGAAGCTTCCGAGCGGACTATGGCGAGGGCGCCGAGCAAGCTACGGCGAAGGCGTCGAGCTCGCTCAGTCGTCGTCCTGCGATTCGGCGATCTGGTTCAGCGCGGCGGCGTTGGTGATGCGCAGGCCGCCGCGCTTGATGGCGATCATGTGCCGGCTGCGCCAGTCGTTCAGCGTCTTGTTGACGGATTCGCGCGTAGCGCCGAGGAATTCGCCGAGCTCCGACTGCGAAATCGGAATCCAGCCGGCAGCGTCTGCCATCACGCCGCTCAGGAACACCAGCCGCTTTGCCAGCCTGGCCTCGATACCGAAAAAGGCCTGGTCGCCCAGCTCGCCGCTGACCCAGCGCAGCCGCGTGCACAGCAATTCGATCATCGCGCGGGCCAGAGACGGGTTTTTCTCAATGCGATCAAAGAGTTGTGTCCGGCTCAGCGAAACCAGCTCGCATGCCGTTAGGCAGATGGCGGTCGCCGTGCGCGGGCGCCCATCCAGGGCTCCGATCTCGCCTACGAGGCTGCGCGACAGCTCGATATTGGCAACCAGCTTTTGCCCACCGGGCGAATAGATCGAAATCTCGACGGTGCCGCTCATCACGCCGTAGATGCGGTCGGAAGCGTCCTCCTGGACGAATAAATGCTGGCCGGCGGCATAGCGCTCAAGCTTGCAGCCGCCGAACAACAGATCGAAGTGGCTCGGGTCGATGCGCGCCAGGCGCGGCAGGTTCCTGTCGTCCGCGCCATTTGTAGCCATGATACGATTCCGCCTCTCGTTAGACGGAAATTGTAGGATAAGTGCGTGCTCGATCAAAGCGTCGTCTCCTTCTGTGGTGGCTGACCGAAATCGGCAGGTGGCGGACAGACGTTCCGTGTCACGCGTCACACGCCGAAATTGGATAAGCCGGCAAACTGTAAGGAGACCGGGCGCACTGGCGGTTGCGGGCCGATCTTGGAAACGCCATCCGCGCGCTTGGGTGGGAGGTGCCCATGCGCGCAGACAGCAAACCTGAAAATGGCTAGGTGATCGAAATTTCTCCTCGAGAACCGCATCCATATCGCAGTCCGGCAGCAGCTTCGGACGCCGTAGTCAGCTCGGGCCGTCGATGCCGCCGTTACAACATCTGAGCGCAAGCCCTGTTCAGCGTATGTGAAGGCGCTCACAGATATACGCATCTGGCGGACCGATGGTTATTTTAGAAGTGTATGGTCTTTGCTTTGCAACCGGCATGATTGCCTAGTCGGCAAATAGATCAACCGAAGTATGGCTGGAACCTTGTCTTGACTACAGGTGACGGTCGGCCGCATGGTTCATTTTGGGGAGGGGCAGGCCATGGCAGCCGCGAAGGGACTCCTTGTAAAGGTTCGCGGCGACGGCGCGGGGCTCTCGGTCCGCGGCGGGCCGCGCCGGATTGGCGGCATCGAAGCCGAGCCGATCCTCTCTCTGCCTGCCGACGCAAGCGCCGGCACGGCCGCGGCCGGGGATCGCGGCGCCACCTGGTTGCGGTTGGCCACGGACGCCGCCGATACAGACAACCCCTGGGACCATGCCCACGATCTTGTCGCCCGGAACCCGGCGCTGGCGGCCGCGGGAGCCGAGGTGCTCGCAATCGAGCCCGATATCGTGCAGCAGTGGGATTATAAGGACAGCGGCGGCGATCGCGGCATGGCGGCAAGCGCAGCTCCGGTCTGTGCATTCGACGATCAGGACCCGCAGGGCGGACAGGCGGTGGTCGCGGGGCGCATCGCCTGGAATGCCGCGCCGGACTTCAGCCAGTTCGCGGCGGCGCGCGAGAAGGTGGGCGCCAAGCAGGCCAACATCACCATCGCCCATCTCGATACCGGTTTCGATCCAGGCCATCAGACCATTCCCGCCGCGCTTCTTACAGCGCAGCAGCGCAATTTCGTCGACGACGGGACGGGTCCGAACAACGCGACCGACCACGCTCCGGCCGGCACGCTGACCAGCAATCGCGGCCATGGAACCGGCACGCTCAGCCTGCTTGCCGGCAACAAGCTCGACGGCTCCTCGCCGCACTGGCCGGGCTTCAAAGATTTCGTCGGCGGCGCGCCACTGGCGAAAATCCTGCCGGTGCGTATCGCCGACTGGGTGGTGCGGCTGACCACCGGCACCATGGTGCAAGGCATCGACTATGCGCGCAAGCAGGGCGCGCAGGTATTGTCGATGAGCATGGGCGGCCTCGCCTCGCAGGCGCTGGTCGACGCGGTCAACCTTGCCTACGACCACGGTGTGGTCATGGTCACGGCGGCCGGCAACAATTTCACCATCACGCCACGCAGCATCGTCTATCCTGCGCGCTACAACCGGGTGCTTGCGGCCTGCGGCGTGATGGGCGACGGGCGCGCCTATGCCGGGCTCTCCTTCGGCACCATGCAGGGCAGTTACGGGCCGCCGTCGAAGATGGATACGGCGCTCGGCGCCTACACGCCGAATGTGCCCTGGGCCGAGATCGATTGTCGCAAGGTGGTCGACATGGACGGCAGCGGCACCTCCGCCGCGACCCCGCAGGTCGCGGCCGCGGCCGCTCTCTGGCTCGCCGAGCACTGGGACGTGGTGAAGAATTACCCTCAGCCCTGGATGCGTGTCGAAGCCGTACGCAAGGCCTTGTTCGCGAAAGCCTTGAAGTCGACGGCCAAGATGAATGCGGCGGAGACGAAGGAGAAGATCGGGCAGGGCGTCTTGCGGGCCTTCGATGCGCTGGGCTTCCCTCCGCCGGCGGCAAACAGCCTGACCAAGCTCGCTCGAGCCACCTATACGTGGAGCTGGCTGGACCTTTTGACCGGAGGGAATTCGTTGGCGGCGCCACCACCGGCGACGCTTCGGCAGCGAACGATGTTCGCGCTGGAACTGATGCAGATGGCGCAAACCACGGCGGCAGTCGACCAGGCGATCGCCGACCCGGATGGCGATCCGGACAAGGTTTCGGCCGCGGCGCGCAACCGCTACCTGGAGGCGGCGCTCGACCAGGGCAATCCGTCGAAGCCGTTGAAGGCCTTTCTGGAAGGATGGCTGGGCCGGCCAGGCGCCAGCGTCGCGGTTCCGGCGCCAGTCATGGGCCCGGCACCGGCCATCAGGCGCAAGCCGCGGCCGCTGCCGCCGCCGCAACGGCGCCTGCGCATCTACGCGCTCGACCCGTCGGTCGCCAAGCGACTGGATTCGGTTTCGGTCTACCAGGCGACGCTTTCGGTGCCGTGGGACGACGAGCCTGAGACCGACAAGCCGCTGCTGCCCGGTCCGATAGGCGAATATCTCGAGGTGGTCGATGTCGACCCCGCGTCCGACCGCGTCTACGATCCGGTCGACCTCAACGACAAGGTGCTGCTGGCGCAGGACGGCCTGCCGCCTTCGGAGGGCAATCCGAAATTCCACCAGCAGATGGTCTACGCGGTGGCCATGACCACGATCGGCCATTTCGAGCGCGCTCTTGGCCGGCGGGCGTTGTGGGCGCCGCATTACGCCGAGGCTCCCGGCCGCGCCGGCGACATGACTGTGAAGGCGCATTACGTGCCGCGCCTGCGCATCTATCCGCATGCGTTGCGTGCCGAGAATGCTTATTACAGCCCGGAAAAGAAGGCGCTGCTGTTCGGCTATTTCCCGGCGACCAGCAATCAGGGCGACGTCACCACACCCGGAACGACGGTGTTCTCGTGCTTGTCCAGCGACATCGTCGCGCATGAGATGTCGCATGCGCTGCTCGACGGGCTGCATCGTCGCTTCCAGGAAGCGTCCAACCCGGATGTGCCGGCCTTCCACGAGGCCTTTGCCGATATCGTCGCGCTGTTCCAGCATTTCACGCTGAAGGAACTGGTCGGCTTCGAGATCGGCAAGGCGAGGGGGGAATTGTCGGCCGCCTCGCTGCTTTCCGGTATCGCCAAGCAGTTCGGCGAAGGCAGCGGCCGGGCTGGGCCGTTGCGCGAATATGGCGGCGCCGGCATGGCCGACCTCGACTACGACAAGACCTTTGAGGCGCATGATCGTGGCTCGATCCTGGTTTTCGCTGTCTACCAGGCCTTTCTTGCCATCGCCGACCGACGGACCGACGACCTGATCCAGCTTGCCACCGGCGGCTCCGGCATCCTGCCGGCGGGCACCTTGCATCCGAGCCTGGTCGAGCGCCTCACCGACGAGGTCGCCAGGACCGCCACGCAGATGCTGACCGTGTGCATCCGCGCGCTCGACTATTGCCCTTCCGTCGACATCACCTTCGGCGAGTATCTGCGCGCCCTTATCACTGCCGACCGCGACGCCTATCCCGACGATCCGCTCCACTATCGCCTCGCCTTCCTGGAATCCTTCCGCAAATGGAAGCTGTTGCCGCGCGACGTTCGCACCATCTCGGAGGAGACGCTCGCCTGGAGCGCGCCGGAGGATCCGTCGCCGGTCTGGCTGAAAGGCCTGCTCGGCAAGATCGACCTCGGCTGGAACCAGAAATTGAAGCGGGCCGAGATCTTCGCGCTCAACGACAAGAACCGCTATGCGCTGTGGAAGGCGATGCATAAGGCCTTCGCCTCCGATCCGGACCTCTACAAGCAGTTCGGCCTGCTGCCCGACCTGCCGCGCTACAATGAGGACGGCACGGTCAAGCATGCGCCCAAGAAAGGCGAGACGACGTTCGACATCTACAGCGTGCGCCCGACGCGCCGCGTCGAGCCGGACGGCTCGTTCCGCGTCGAGGTGGTGGCCGTGATCCAGCAGCGCATTCCGGTTGCGCTGGACGGCACGGCGATGCCGCAAGGCATGGCCAAGGGCGACAGCTTCTTCTGGTTCCGCGGCGGCGCCACGATCATCATTGATCCGCGCGATGGCTTCGAGGAAATCCGCTACTCGATCATCAAGAACACCGGCAGCGCGGACCGGCAGAAGCGTCAGGCCGGGACGATGGCGGCCAACTATCTCTCGCCGCTGCGAGCGCTCTATTTCGGCGGCGAAGTATCGGAGCCTTTTGCGTTGTTGCATGCCAGCGACGGAGACGACGACCATGTCTAGAAAACCGGCGGCAAGAACAAGGCCGGCAAAATCGGCTCCCGCGGCGACGCCGGCATCGGGCATTACTGTCAGGCACTACTGCCAAGGCATCGGCGACTGCCACTTGCTGACGTTCAAGAAGCCGGACGGCAAGCCGTTCCGCATTCTCATCGATTGCGGCATTCATGTCTCGATCAAGAGTGGCTCGGCGCTGGTCTCCGACATCGTCGCCGACCTCAAGAAGGAGACCGGCGGCAAGATCGACATCCTCGTCGTCACCCACGAACACTGGGATCATGTCTCCGGCTTCCTGACCGCGAAGGACCTCTTCAAGGATTTCATCGTCGGCGATGTCTGGATGGCGTGGACCGAAAATCCCGCCGACGCCGAGGCGGTGGAGATCGACAAGTTCAAGGGCCAGGCGCTGGCGGCCTTGCAGGGCGTGGGCCAGAAGCTCGACGGAATGCAGGGGCTCAGTTCTTACATGGCCGGGGTGCGCGATGGCCTGCAGTCAGTGCTCGGCTTCCAGTTCGGTGCCGCCGGCGAGCGGGTGCGCTCGGCCCGCGACTCAGCGGCAAAGCTGTCGCAAAAACCGTCGCCGACCTATTTCGAGCCTGGCGGGCCGCCAGTGACGATCGACGCATTGCCCAACCTGCGCGTCTATGTGCTCGGTCCGCCGCGCGACAAGGCGGCGCTTCGCCTCGAGGAAAAGGCGAGCGAGATGTTTCCGCTGGCCAGCGGCGGTCCGTACGCGCGGGCGCTGGCGAGCGGCCTCAAGATCAACGAGGCGGCCGATGCCGGTTACGTCGACGAGCTCAGTCCGTTCGAGCGCAATGTCGGCACGCCGCTCTCCGCGGCGCTCGCCGGCGACAAGGGGAGCGACCCGGCCATCGATATCGCCGCCTATGTGCGCAAGCATTATTCCGGGCCGGTTTCGGCCGCGGCATCCATGGAAGACCGCGACCAGTCCTGGCGGCGCATCGACGCCGACTGGATGGGGATCGCCGCTGATCTGGCCTTGCAGCTCGACCGCGGCGTCAACAACACCAGCCTGGTGCTTGCCTTCGAGTTCATCGATAGCGGCCGGGTGTTGCTGTTCCCCGGCGACGCCCAGATCGGCAACTGGCTAAGCTGGAAGGACCTGAAATGGCCGGTGGGGCAGGGCACCGTCACATCGGCCGATCTTCTGGCGCGCACCGTCTATCTCAAGGTCGCGCATCACGGCAGCCAGAACGCCACGCCGCAGAAACAGGGTTTCGATCTGCTGACGAGCTCGGACCTGTCGGCCTTCATCCCGACCAACAAGGTCGATGCGCTGAAAGTGCACTGGGGCGAGATGCCCTATGACGGCATCCTGACCGCGCTCGAGACGAAGGCCAAGGGCCGCGTCATCCGCGCCGATGATCCGTGGCTGGCGGACAAGAACGGCAAGCCGGCCTTTGCCGCGCCGTCCGGTTCGATCCAGGCGGTGCGCAGCGCCCCCCGCGATGCGGCACGCGGGCCGGGCGGACTGTGGGTGGAAGTGGATCTGGTTTAGGACCACCGGAACGCCGCCGCGCGGCAGGCGCCGATCAGTCCGGCCTCAAAGCCGATTGCGAAAAATCGAAAACCGATTTATGGAGCGAGCGGCTGAATGAGGGCGGCCACTCAACACATTGCACAAGGTCGCCCCATGCCCGATGCATTCTCCCGCGTCATCGCCTTCCTTGCCGTGGTCACGGCCCTGCTGTTTGCCGGGCTGCATTTCCATCAAGGACACATCATCGCCACGCTCTATTTCATGACCGGCGCCGTTCTGGTGACAGCGGTGACGCATATGAATGTGCGCAGAGGGCTGATCTAGAATCCGGTTGTCGGGCCATCCAAGCAGGTCGAATAGACGGTGCGTGGATTGAATCTGAGACCTTCTGTGTTCACCCACGCTGGACGGCGGCGGGCTGAAGCTTCGAGCGGAGGCGCCATGCCATTGCGTGGCCCAATCGAACGCCTGGACGTTCGACTGCCGTATGCTGCATGTGAGCCAGCGGAGTGATGACGAGGACCGAAAAGGCAAACGAGGCGAGTGCCAGTGTGATAGGAGAAACTCCTGCATTGACGGCCTTTGCGAGTAGCTCAGGCATGTTCCAAAGAGCGATCAGCACCAATGGGTGCAACAAGTAGAAGCTGAAAGAGATGCGGCCGAAATACCTGGCCACAGCCATCAGACGACCTTTCCGCAACGGAACGCCATAGGCGATCAACGCCGAGATAAAACCCGCGAAAGCCGTCTCGAAAATCACGGACCAGTTGGACCACCATCCAAGCAAGGGGCGCGAGAGTGCGAACCCGGCGACCGCGAGGGCGAGCGACAGGGCCGGACGAGGAAGGCGAGCGACTATCTTCCTTCCATAGGCACAAGCGATCATTCCGGACACGAAGGAGTAGAGGTTCCCTAACGAAACGCCCTTTCCGGGCGTTCCAGACCACTGCCCGCTGAATGACAGGCCGAGCAAGATGAGGGCGGGCAGAACCAGAGCGACAGCGCCCCATCGCCGCCAGGACCAATAGAGCAAAAAAATCAGTGGGGCCGCGATCATTTCGGTTTGGAGCGACCACATCACGCCGTTGATGTCGGTACGTAGCAACAGCGCATTGGCCATCACATTCCTGGTCGTGTAGACCTCAGCCGGCCCAAGCGACATGCCGGTCAGCAGAAACAGTCCGACGAAGATCGCGATGGTTGAAAAGATGGCAGGGTAGATGCGCAGAACGCGTCCTATGAAAAATGGGCCGGCGCTGGCCTTGAGGTCATCCGTCTGCCGACTGAGCATCATCATGAGAACGAAGCCGCTCAGGACAAAGAAAAATACGACGGCGCCGTGGCCGTTCCCGGCGATGCGGAAAGCCGCATCAAGGTAGCTTTGGCTTCGATACGAGCCCTGCACCAAAGAGACCGCTTGCCGCGTCGCATCATAATATGTCGCCTGACCGCAATGAAAGAGCGCGACCATCAGCGCGGCGACGCCGCGAGCTGCTTCGAGGCCAGGTACGAATTCACGGCGCGAGATAGCGATATCCCCCATGTCGCTGACGTTTCCCCCGCAATCTCCTCTTGATGCGCTCGGACGGCACCGGGCGGCATCCCCCGAAACCGACTGTGCCCAATTCGAGCCGCATAAGCTCCATTCCCTACGCGCATTTGCGCGGAGGTCGTCATAAGAACTGTGGAAAACCAAGGGAAATGGTGGGCGATGCAGGGATTGAACCTGCGACCCCACCCGTGTGAAGGGTGTGCTCTCCCGCTGAGCTAATCGCCCGCCTTAGGCCCGAAGACCGAAGCGAGCCGCGATATAAGGGAGGCGGGTGCGCGAAGTCAAGGCGATGTGCCAAGCTTCTCGCTCGGACCAGTTTCCGGTTTGTCAACCGTCCGATCCGAGTCCCGCTCAGCGTGCCGCCGCGATCAACCGCTCGGCCAGTTGCGGCGTCAGCGTGTCGAAATGCGAGATCACCAGAGTTGGCTCGAATTCGCGCACATGGCGGTCGGTGTAGCCAAAATCGACCGCGACCACCGGAATGCCAGCTGCCTTGGCGGTGTCGATGTCGGTCTGCGAATCGCCGATCATCAAGGCGTTCTCCGCATCGCCGCCGGCCAGCCTGATTGTCTCGGTGAGATGGCGCGGATCGGGTTTGCGGAAGGCGAACGTGTCCTGGCCGCAGATCGCGGCAAAATAGTTTGACATACCAAGCGCGCCGATCAGCGTCGCGGAATTCGCTTCGTATTTATTGGTGCAGACCGCCATCAGATAGCCGGCGGCCTGGAAACGGTCGAGCGCGGCGACGACGCCGGGATAGGGGCGCGACTTGCCGGGAATGTTCAACGTGTAATGGTCGAGGAACAGCTTCAGCAGCCGGTCGTGCTCCTCCGCCATCAGCGCCTTGTTCTGCGCAGCATGCGCGCGTTCGATCATGACGCGGCCGCCATGGCCGACGAAGCGTCTGAAGCCGGCTTCGTCGACAGCGGCGAGGTCGCTCGCCGCCAGGCTGTGGTTGAGGCTGTCGAGCAGGTCGGGCGCGGTGTCGATCAGCGTTCCATCCAGGTCGAAGACGATGATCGGGCGAGTCATGGGTGGATCCTGCGGCAATTGCGTTGCCGCAGCCGATACAGGCTGGCCCAAGTTCAAGCAAGAAGCCTCGATCGGTCCACAGAGCCTTTGAGGGCGAGCCTTTGACGGGACAGGCAAAAATGCTAGGAGGCGCGCGAAACCGGCGAAATCGGGGCTTCCCATGGATGCAAGGCAGTTGAAGGTCGAGGCCGCGCGGGCAGCGCTCGCCCATGTCGGCAGCGGCATGCGGCTTGGCATCGGCACCGGCACCACGGCGGAAGAATTCGTGCGGCTGCTGGCCGAGAAGGTTGCGACCGGCCTCAAGGTCATTGGCGTGCCGACTTCCGAGCGCACCGCAGCACTCTGCCGCGAGCTCGGCGTGCCGCTGTCTACACTGGAAGAAACACCCGAGCTCGACCTCACCATCGACGGCGCCGACGAGGTCGACCCTGAGCTGACCCTGATCAAGGGCGGCGGCGGCGCGCTGCTGCGCGAGAAGATCGTCGCGGCGGCGTCCGAGCGCATGATCGTGATTGCCGACAAATCCAAGATGGTCGGAACCCTCGGCCGGTTCCCGCTGCCGATCGAGGTCAACAAATTCGGCCTGCGCGCCACCGAGATCGCGGTACGCGCCGCCGCGGCAGGGCTAGGCCTTTCCGGCCCGGTTACATTGAGGATGACGGGAAGCCAGCCATTTGTTACAGACGGCGGCCACTTTATCCTCGATGCATCTTTTGGCCGCATTCCGGATACAAGAGCGCTGTCGAATGCTCTCTTCGCCGTTCCAGGCGTTGTCGAGCACGGTCTATTCATCGGGCTGGCGTCAACGGCCATCATCGCCGGCGGCGACGGTATCGAAACCGTCCATGCAGCCTGAAACCAGGGAGTTCTACCGACTATGATTTTGCCTAAACGAGTTCGCCGCTTTTCGACGCTTCTGGCGGCCTCGGCCGTCCTTGCGCTGTCGTCACCGGTGTTTGCTCAGGACATCAGCGAATCGCATCTGAAGGCCGCGCGCGCGGCTGTCGCGGCGATCCATGCCACGGACTCGTTCGACAACATCCTGCCGCAGGCGGCCGGCGCGCTGGAATCGCAGCTCATCCAGAAAAACCCCGACATGCAGGAACTGATCGGCAAGACCGTGACCGAGAAGGCGCTTGGCATGGCCTCGCGGCGCGCCGACCTGGAAAAGGAGGCGGCCATGGCCTATGCTAAGGTGTTCTCCGAGAAGGACCTCAACGATATCGCCGCCTTCTACAGCTCCGAGGCCGGCAAGAAGCTGCTGGATAGCGGCCCCGCGGTGACGCGCGACCTCGTCAAGGCTGCCGACATCTGGCAAAATGGCGTTGCCCGCGATCTCGCCCAGCAGGTCGGCGAGACGCTTGCGGCCGCCGCCAAGGCCAAGGCGCCGGCAGCGCCGGCTCCGGCCGCCACCGCGCCCGCCGATGGTTCCGCTCCGGCGGACAATTCGGCTCCGGCTGACGATTCGCAGAACTGATCGCTGTCAATCCGCCGACAGCGGCTGGACCACAAAGCCCGGGTTTGCCCGGGCTTTTCTTTTGCCGCTCGGCAGCCTACCTCTGAGCCCCGTCTTTCTCATTCGCAGGAGCCCAAGCGATGGCCGCTTATGACTATGATCTGTTCGTCATCGGCGGCGGCTCCGGCGGGGTAAGGGCGGCCCGGGTGGCGGCGGCTCTCGGCAAGCGCGTGGCCATCGCTGAGGAATACCGCTTCGGCGGCACCTGCGTCCTTCGCGGCTGCGTGCCGAAGAAGCTCTATGTCTATGCTTCGCAATTTCCCGAGCATTTCGCCGATGCCGCCGGCTATGGCTGGACGGTGCCCGAGGCGAGCTTCGACTGGCCGACGCTGGTCGCCAACAAGGACAAGGAGATCGCGCGGCTCGAAGCGATCTACAAGAAGAATGTCGAAGGCTCCGGCGGCGAGACCTTTCATTCACGCGCAGTGCTCGTCGACACGCACAGCCTCTATCTGGTTGCCGAGGACCGCACGGTCAGCGCCGACCAGATCCTGATCGCCACCGGCGGGCGTCCGGCGCCGCATCCGGCGCTGCCAGGCCATGAATATTGCATCTTCTCCAACGAGGCCTTCGATCTCAAGGAGCTGCCGAAGGCGATCATGATCGAGGGCGGCGGCTACATCGCCGTCGAATTCGCCAACATCTTCCACGGCCTGGGCGTCGACACCACGCTGGTCTATCGCGGCCAGGAGATTCTGAGCCGCTTCGACATGGATCTGCGCCGCTCGCTGCACGAGACAATGGAGAGGAAAGGCATCAGGATTCTTTGCCACGCGGTTTCGGAATCGGTGCGCAAGACACCGGAGGGCAAGCTGGACGTGCTGCTGTCTTCCGGCCAAACGCTGACGGTCGACCAGGTGATGCTGGCGATCGGACGTCTCCCCAATACCGAGAATATGGGCCTGGAAGGCGTCGGCGTCGAACTCGGCAAGACGGGCGCGATCGTCGTGGACAAATATTCGCGCACCAATGTCGATAACATCTGGGCGATCGGCGATGTCACGCATCGCGTGCAACTCACGCCGGTGGCGATCCACGAGGCGATGTGCTTCGTCGAGACGGCCTTCAAGGACAACCCGACAGCGCCGGACCACGACACCATTCCGACGGCTGTATTCTCGCAGCCGGAAATCGGCACTGTCGGCCTGTCGGAAGACGACGCGATCAAGCGCTTCCCCGACGTCGAGATCTACCGCGCATCCTTCCGTCCGATGCGCCACACGCTGTCCGGCCGCGACGAGAAGACGCTGATCAAGCTGGTGGTCGACGGCGCATCCAGGAAGGTGATCGGCGCCCATATTCTGGGCCCCGATGCCGGCGAGATGGCGCAGCTTCTCGGCATTCCGCTGAAGGCTGGCCTGACCAAGGAGGACTTCGACCGCACCATGGCCGTGCATCCGACCGCGGCCGAGGAGCTGGTGACGATGTACAAGCCGACCTATCGCGTGAAGAACGGCGAACGGGTCTGACCGGATCGTGGGATGCGACGGCCGCCGGCGATGCCGGTGGCCGTCAAGATGCTTCTACAGAAGCGTGCCGCGCAGGATCATCAGCGCCACCGAGAAGTAGATGACCAGCCCGGTGACATCGACCAGCGTGGCGACGAACGGCGCCGAAGCGCTCGCCGGGTCGAAGCCGATGCGCTTCAGCGCGAAGGGCAGCATCGATCCCGACAGCGAGCCGAAGGTGACGATGCCGACGAGCGCCGCTCCTACCGTCGCCGCGATCAGCATCCAGTGCGGGCCGTAGTCGTAGAAGCCGAAATACTGGCAGAGCGCGATGCGGCAGATGCCGACGATGCCGAGGATCGAGCCGAGCACAAGGCCGGTCGGCAGCTCGCGCAAGGCCACCCGCCACCAGTCGCGCAGCCCGATCTCGCGCAGCGCCAGCGCGCGGATGACGAGCGAGGTCGCCTGCGAGCCGGAGTTGCCGCCGGAGCTCATGATCAGCGGGATGAACAGCGTCAGCACGATCGCCTTCTCCAGCTCGCCTTCGTAGCTCTGCATGGCGTTGGCCGTCAGCATCTCGCTGAGGAACAGCGCGCAAAGCCAGCCGGCGCGCTTCTGGATCATGGCGAGGAAGCTCATCTTCATATAGGGCTCGTCCAGCGCCTCCATGCCGCCGAAGCGGTGCACATCCTCGGTCGTCTCCTCGATCATCGTGTCGATGATATCGTCGATGGTGACGATGCCGAGGAGCTTGCCGTGGTCGACGACAGGCAAGGCGAGCAGGTCGTATTTGGAGATTGTCTGCGCCAGGGTCTCGCGATCGGTGAGCGGCGTCACCGTCACCGGCATGCGATCGGGCGCCACCGACAGGATCGAATCCTCCGGATTGCCGGTGATCAGCCGGCGCAATCCGGTCGCCCGCAGCAGGAGATGCGTCTCCGAGTCGACGATGTAGATGGCGTAGATGGTTTCGCGGCTGCGCTCGACCTTGCGGATGTAGTCGAGCGTGCGCCCAACGGTCCAGTCGGAAGGCACGCTGACGAATTCCGTCGTCATGATCGAGGCGGCGCTGCCTTCCGGATATCCCAGAATGGACAGCAGCGTCGCGCGCAGCGGGGGCGCCAAGGCGCCGAGTAGCTCCGAGCGGGCCGGCTCGTCCAGCTCGCGCAGGATGTCGGCGGCCCGGTCGACCGACATGGCAGTCAGGAGCTTGCTCGCCTTCGAGCGCGGCAGGGCCTCGGCAAGCTCGGGTGCTGCTTCGAGCTCCGGCTGGTCGAAAATGTCGACCAGCCGCTCGAACGGCACGGCGCAGAGCAGCTCGATCGCCATCTCGCGGGATTCATGGTTGAGGGCTTCAACGACGTCGGCGACGTGATCGTTGGCAAAAACACGGGCGACGGCGATTGCTTCGTCGTCCAGTACGGGTGCGAATTCGTTCATGGCTCACTCCTTGCCGTCCGGCAGGACGTGAGCCGTCAGGTCACGTCAGGGCGGACGGCGGTTGCGTTCGACTGTGACTGTCGCCAGGCATGGCGGGCTGACCTTTCTGCTCGCGGGGTTCGAGTTTGAATTTGGCGAGCGGGCGCAACATAGGAGCGGTTTTTGCCGAGTCAATCGCGAAGAGCGCTGAAAATCGATGCGGGGACGCCGGATCGCGAGACTGTGATCGAAGGCAGCCCGAGCCGGGCCACCGTCGCCGGTCAAATGCTTGGTATGACTGCTATTTCTGCTTCAGCCGGCGGAAGCGCAGCCACTTTTCCTCGACCGGCCGGGGCTGGGCGAGAATGGTCGTGAGCTCGCGCGGCAAGCTGGGCGCAAGCGGCTTCTTGGTGGCGACGCCGTCGGCGATCGATACCACGCTGTGGTAGAACTCCTCGCCGGACAGCGAGCGCGGCGCCACCGCCTCGTGCATGACGCTGATGACGGTGACGTTCGGGCAATTGTCCTTGATCGCCTGGTGGAAGGCGATCTTACCTTCGGGATCGAGCGCGCCGGTCGCTTCGTCGAGGAACAGAAGTCCCGGCTGCTGCAGGATGATGCGCGCGACCACCAGCTTCTGCTTCTGGCCGCCCGAAAGCACCTGGTCCCAGATCTTGCCCTCGCGGCTCTCGTCGGCCAGCTGCCCGATGAAGTCGCCGAGGCCGGCCTTGTGCAGGGCCGCGGCAACCTGCGTGTCGCTGTGATCGCTCTCTGAACCCGGCAGGCAGACGAGCTGCTTCAGCGAGACCTGCTGCAGCTTGACCTCCTGAGCGGCGTAGAAGCTCGTCACGCCCTCCGGGAAGACGATGGTGCCGCGGCCATATGGCCACAGGCCGTTGATCGCCTTGATCAGCGAAGTCTTGCCGCAGCCGGATTCGCCCTTGAGGAAGGTCCATTCGCCGCGGCGGAAGCGCAGATTGGCGGCGCTGAGGAAAGGCGTCGCGTCCTCGCCCTGATGCGCCAGCTCGAGCTTCTGGATGGTCAGGCCGAACACCGGGTTCTGGGTGGCGTAGCCGAAGTCGGAGCGGCCGGTCTGCTGATAGAATTCGCGCGGGTGCTGGACGTTCTCGATGGCGTCGGCGAGCTCGGTGACGCGCTGGCTGTTGGCCCTGAGCGTCGCGATCGCCGGCATCACATGGATGAACCACGAGCACTGGCTGATCAACTGGGCGACCATTTCGGAGCCGGTGATGTAGCCTTTGTAGTCGAGACGGTTGTGGATGAACGACACGAGGCCCGGGGCGTAGGCAACGATTCGGGCGCCGACGAAATTGTAGATCAGCTCGAACGACGTGTAGCTGGTGTTGACGATATTGAGTCGCCCCCACGTCTTGTCGATGTCGACATAGAGCCTGTCATGCATCGACTTTTGCACGCCCTCGCCATGCGAGGCGGCGACGTGAAAGCTGCGGCGCAGGAATGTCGTCAGTTCGCTGCGGTAGCTGCCCTCGGCCTGCTGCATGCGCACGTTGAGCCGCTCGAGCAGCCGCCCGAGCTTGACGGCGATCCAGGTGTTCAGCGGCACGTAGATGGCGACGGCGAGGAAAGCCAGCACCGCGGTGCCGTAGCCGCCGAGGAATTCCAGGCCCTTGACCTCGACGGAGGACCCGATCAGGTTCTCGCCGATGAAATAGAGCGAAGTCGCGACACCCAGCACGCCCATGGCAAGCCCGATGGCGCCGCCGGTCATGTCCTTGATCGATTCCTGGATGCGCTGGTCGATGTTGTCCGGAGCGACGATGCCGCCGGCCGCCGAACCGTGCTGCGCATGAAAATGGGTATGGTTGCCGTCGAGCAGCGCCTGGTTGAACTGGCTGTTCAGCCAGCCCCGCCATTTGCGGTGCAAGGTCGTTGAAACGAGATTGCGCACGCCGGTGAAGCCGGCATCCTTCAGCACGACCAGCAGCACCAATATGCCGGCATTGGTCAGAATGGTCTGCAACGGGTGGGTGTTGGCGGCGTCGTGGAGGAAGGCGATCGAATTGCCCAACTCGCCCAGTGCCAAGGCGAACCAGACGCCAGCCTTGCTGGACAACGCCGTCAGCAGCGCGATGACGAATGTGAGGGTCCAGGCTTCCTTCCACCGGTCGGAGAACCAGTAGGCTCGCATCAGCCCCCAGAATGTGCGCATCGACGATACCGGCGTCAGCGACGAGGTCTTCGCCTCGTTGGATGTTTGCTCCGGTACTGTTCGTTGCGGTCTACCGACCCCAGTCACGATCCCGCCCAAACCTTTCTTAGTTTTGTTACACAGGGTAACACCAATTGATCATTTTCCATTAATTTTCTGCCAACGAATGTGAACAGGGTTACTCGCCGTGGCATCAGGGCAACAGAAAGGCTGCGCCGGGCGATCGCTACTCGCAGCGATTTCGTCTTGTATTTCAGTTTGCTAGAGCTGTTTTTGCCAGCCGGCGGCAACCTTCCCTAAGGGAAGTGGAAAACACGGGTTTGTGAATGAAAAAGAGGTGTCCGCAGGCCGCGATGACTACTGGCGGTGACCGGAATGACCGAAAATTTGCCGCCCGTGGGCTACTCAGGGTTTACCCGATTCGTCCTTTCCGGAGGCGCTGAAATGGCCGGAAATGGTCTTGTCGGCAGCGTCGTATCTGTCGAAGACGATCTCGCCGCTGCCGAAACGGACATGGCCCTCCCGGCGATCACGGCTGTTGCGGCGAGCTGACCAAGCTTGGCTACGGCAACAGCTTCTTCCTGAGCAAAGCCAAAGCGACCGCGAAAACAGGAGCACAATTTTCAGGAAAGCGCGTGGCGGTCAGGTCGGCGGCTACGGATCGCGCTGACGGAACATTCAGTTCGCGGTTTCGAGCTCGCCGCGCGCCTTGGCCTGGGCCACCTGGCGGATGGCGTCGGCAAGCGTGTCGGCATCCTGCGCGCCCATCACGGCATATTTGCCTTCGAGCAGGAAGCAGGGCACGCCGGTGATGCCCATGCGCGAAGCGGTGGCGATCTCGTTGCGGACGGCCTCAACGTCGGCGTCGGTCGGCAGCAGCGTCTCGACCACCGACGCATCCATGCCGGCCTCGCCGGCGGCCGTAACCAACACCGCATGGTCGCCGATATTCACGCCTTCCTCGAAATTCAGCTGGAAGAGGCGGCGCACCAGCCGGTTCTGCACGTCCTCGCCGGCTGCGCCCGCCCAGCGGATGACGCGGTGCGCGTCGAGGGTGTTCGGCGCGACCTTGATGGCGCCAAAGGCAAAGCTGATGCCCTCGGCTTCGCCGAGCGGCTCGATGCGCGCGTGGATCTGATGGATACGCTCCTCGCTGCCGAACTTGCCGAGCATGTATTGGCGGCGATCCATGCCGGCTGGCGGGATGGTCGGATCGAGCTGGAATGGCCGCCAGCGCACGCGCACGTCGATGTCGCTTGCAGAAGCGATGGCCTTGTCCAGCCGCCTCTGGCCGATGAAGCACCAGGGGCAGACGACATCGGACACCACGTCGACGGTGATGGTGTTCTTGGCGCTCATGCTCGTCTCCTGTTTGGTCTCAGCCGGTCGGGCCTGCCTCAGTTGGGCTTTCGCCACCAGGTCGGCAGCTGGTAGCCGAATATGGGGGTCTTTTGCGGATGTTCCAGATAGCTCCAGTAAGCGACCCATTGCTGCGTGTTGTACTGCATCGGCACCATGTAGCTGCCTGAGATCAGCAGCCGGTCGAGCACGCGCACCGCGGCGACATAGTCTTCTTTGGTGCGGGCGTTCAGCATCGCGTCGATCGCGTCGTCGATCGCCGGATCGGCGACGCCGGCGAGGTTGAACGATCCTTCCGTTTTCGCGGCGACCGATCCCCAGCGGCCGACCTGCTCGCTGCCGGGCGACAGCGAATTGCTGAAGCCGCTCGTCCCGATCAGAACCTCGAAGTCGAAGCGCTGCTTGCGCGACTGGATCTGGTCGCCGTCGAGGGTGCGGATGCCGACGTCGATACCGATCTTTTCCAGTGTGCGCTGATAGACGGCCGCCAGCCGCTCTTCGTCCTGCGACGAGGTCAGGATCTCGAAGCCGAACGGGTTTCCTTGCGCGTCGAGCATCTTGCCGTCCTGCACATGGAAGCCGGCGCTCTTCAGCAATTCGAAGGCGGTTTTGAGCACCTTGCGGTCCTGGCCTGAACCATCCGTCACGGGTGGGCGCCAGGTGCCGTCCATCACGTCCGGCGGCACGCGGCCGGGGTAGGGCGCGAGCAGCGCCTTTTCGCGATCGTCCGCAGGGTGGCCGAGCGCCGAAAGCTCGGAATTCTGCCAATAGCTCATGGTGCGGTTGAACTTGCCGCCGAACAGATTCTTGTTCGTCCATTCGAAATCGTAGAGCATGCCGAGCGCGCGGCGGACGACGGAATCGGCGAATTTGGGCAGCCGGGTGTTGAACAGAAAGCCGGTCACAACCGGGGGAATGCCGGTGGTGAAATATTCTTCCTTCACATCACCCTTTCGGAAGGCTGGAAAGTCGATGTCGCGCTCACGCTTGACCGGATCGGTCTCGTCATCGAGAGCGCAAATTCCTTTCTTGAATGCTTCCGTCTTGGCGTTGGCGTTGAGAAAATACTCGATCGTGACCTGATCGAAATTGTCGAAGCCGCGCTTCGACGGAATGTCTTTGCCCCAGTAATGCGGATTCCGCTTGAAGACGATACGCTGCCCCGGCAGCACCTTGTCCACGGTGTAGGGGCCGCTGCCGATCAGCGGCTTCAGCGTGGTCTTGTCGAACGTGTCCTTGTCGAAGGCGTGCTTGGGGACGATCGGCGTCAACGCGACGATCAGCGGGAATTCGCGATTGGCCTTGTCGTTGAAGGTGAACTTCACGCTGTGCTCGCCGGTCTTCTCCAGCTTGGCGATCATGCTCATGCGGTCGCTGTAGGGCGGGCGGCCCTTCGCGGCGAAGACGTCGTAGGTGAACAGCACGTCCTCCGGCGTCACCGGCTGGCCGTCCGACCATTTTGCATTGGGGTTCAGATGGAACTCGATGCTCTTTCGCTCCGGGTCCATATCGGCGCTATCGGCAAGCAGCCCGTAGAGGCTGAAGGGCTCGTCATAGTTTCGCTGCATCAGCGGCTCGAAGACGAGATTGCCGTAAACCGTATCGATCATCCCGCGCGCTGTGGTGCGCAGGCTTTTCAGGATAAAGGGATTGAGGTTGTCGAAGGAGCCGACGACGCAATAAGTGACGCTGCCGCCTTTCGGCGCGTCCGGATTGACGTAGTCGAAATGCTGGTAGTCGGGCGGCAGCGCCGGCTCGCCTTGCATGGCTAAGCCGTGCTTCGGCTCCGACTGTGCAGGAAGGAGCGAAAGAGCCAGAAACGAGGTCGCGGCGATCAGCCGGACGAGAACGCGGTCCATGACCGTCTCCTTGCCGGACGGCTTTGTGATTCGCCATGCACCCTAGAGCATTTCGCTATCCGATTGAATCGGCGCGCCAATGGGAATCGGGTTCCGCCGCTCCAGCGCCGATCGACGCTTGCCCTGGACATCGAACCGCGAAGAAATCGCGGAAACCGGGCTGGATTCGATGTCGCTGGCAGTGTAACACGCGCTCCGAAGTCATCCTGTTGCCTCATTTGGGCAACAGGTAGCTGGACCACACGGCACGAAGAAGCCGGTCCCCGGGATCATTTGAGAGGAAAGTGCACCATATGACGATCAACGCGTACCGCCTTTCGGTGCTGGCCGCAGGCGTGGTCGGCGTTCTGGGCGCCGGGCTTTTCACCGCCTCGGCCCAACAGCAGCCGCAGATCCCGCAGGGCTGGTTCAAGGCCTGCACCAAGCAGGAAGACGTTGACATTTGCAATGTGCAGAACATCGTCACGGCCGGCAACGGCCAGCTCGTCACCGGCGTCAGCCTGATCGAGCTCAAGGGCAAGGTGAACCGCAAGGTCTTCCAGGTCACGGTGCCGACCGGCCGCCTCGTGCCTCCCGGAATTGCGCTGCAGATCGATGCCGGCAAGGCGCAGAAGCTGGACTATGTGATCTGTTTCCCGGATCGTTGCGTGGCGGAAGTGCCGCTGAGCGACCAGCTCGTCGCTTCCTTCAAGAAGGGGCAGGGCATCACGCTCACCTCGATCAACTTCCAGAACCAGCCGAATCCGATCAAGATCGCGCTCACCGGCTTCAGCGGCGCCTATGACGGCCCGCCGCTGCAGCAGTCGGACATCGAGGACCGGCAGAAAAAGCTGCAGGACTTCGTCGCCAAGAACAATCAGGACTTCGCCAAGAAGCTCAAGGACGAGCAGGACAAGGCCAAGACCGCAAACTGATCGCGCAAGCGCGTTTCTCGGAAACAAAAGCGGGGCAAATGCCCCGCTTTTTTTTGTCCCGCGCCGCGCGCCCTGGGCGACGTTCGTTAGCGCTTCAGTGCTTAGACTGGCGCTTCGGCTCGTAGCGGCCGTCCGGCAGCTTGTCGAACATCTCGCCGATCTGCGGATGCCGCACCGGCTCGCCCGACCGGTCCTCGAGCAGGTTCTGCTCGGACACATAGGCGATGTACTCAGTCTCCGAATTTTCCGCCAGAAGATGGTAGAAAGGCTGGTCCTTGCGCGGACGCACGTCAGCCGGAATAGCCTCGTACCATTCCTCTGTGTTGGCGAATTCGGGATCGACGTCAAAGATCACGCCGCGGAATGGAAACAGCCTGTGGCGAACCACTTGCCCGATCGAGAATTTGGCCGTTTTCATCACATTCACCACTTAGGGTCCGAGGCGCCTGTCGTGGCTGCGCGCAAGGCGCCTAAGGCCTTGAATTTACACATCACCGGACCAAAAATCGACCCCGACTTTCGGCTGGTGCCTATTTGGCGCAGACGCGGCCGCAGTTCAATAGCCAACTGCTTGATCTTGGCTGAAGCAACGGGTTAGCCCGCGCGGGAGTTTTCCCGCCTGAGCGAAAAAATTCCGGCATCATCGGCCTTGGAATACTACCGGCCGACCTCTTTTCTTAGGCCGCCGGCAATGGCGCGAAAGCCGCTGCCCGGCCGCAGCCCCTCGCGCATGAAGAAGGCGCGCAGCGGCGCGAAGCCGCCAAGCGCACTAAGGCCGGCGCTGCGCGCCAGCTGCGCCGGCAGCATGTCGGACAAGAGCGACATGTTGAGCAGGTTCACGGCGCCGCTGCGCGCCCAAATGTCAGGCCGGCGCCTCGTGTCATAGGCGGCAAGGCTTCGGCGCGATCCTGGATCATTGCTGTTTTCACTCGCGATTCCAATCAGATCGTCGATGTCCCTGATGCCGAGGTTGAGGCCTTGCGCGCCGATCGGCGGAAACACATGCGCTGCCTCGCCGACCAGGGCTACGCGGTTTTGCGCGAAGCGACCGGGCGAGGCGGCCGACAAAGGATAGATCTGGCGGCCCGGCTCGACAGAGACCCGGCCAAGCATCGATTGCATCTGCTCCTCGATACGCCCCGACAAGGTTGCATCGTCGAGCGCGGCAAGCTCCCGCGCGGTCTCCGGCCTCACCACCCACACAAGGCTCGAGCGCCTGCCGGGCAGCGGCACCTGCGTGAACGGCCCTGTCTCGGTATGGAACTCGGTTGAAACGAAGCCGTGCTCGCTGCGGTGGCCGAAATTGAGCACAAGCGCCGACTGCGGATAGGGACGCGCAAAGGCGCGAATGCCGGCGGCTTCCCGCGCCAGCGACAGGCGTCCGTCGGCGGCGACAGCAAGCGATGCTGAGAGTTCGCTGCCGTCGGCCAGCCGGGCATGCGCCCGATCGGCGTCCAGGCGCCATGACTCGACGGTGGATTTCAGCCAGTGAATGCGATGATGAGCTGAAACCGCCTTGGCAAGAATGGTGATCAGGGCCTTGTTCGGCAGGTTGAGCCCGAATTGTTCCTCGCCGATCTCGCTGGCGCGAAAGGTCACGGTTGGGCTTCGGATCAGCCGCCTTGTGGCATCGACGATGCGCATCACCTTGAGCGCCGCGGCCTGCGGCCTCAGTTCGCCAAGGATGCCCAGTCGTTCAAGGACTTTCAGGGCGGGGTTCATGAGGGCGGTGGTGCGGCCGTCGGCGGTGTTGGCCTCAGGGCCGACCAGCGTCACTTCGAAGCCGGCCTCGGCGAAGCCGAGCGCGGCGATCAAGCCGGCCGGACCGCTGCCGGCAACCAGGATGCGGGCTTTGTCGTTGTGCTCCACGCCAGGCTTCCACAATGCGAGGCGACCCGTCGGGCCTTTGTCCGGATATAGGGCAGATTGGCCGGCTTGATCAACGCGGCGATTCAGCCCATTCGATTGCCATGAGCGGCGAGCAGCATGATTTCAGCCATCTCGACCGCGCCGGCCGCGCCACGGCTGGCGTGGCGCGCAGCCCGCGCCTCGCAGTCATGCTCACGATCGGTATCGGCATCGCCCTTGCGTGGTTGCTTCTCGGCGCAATGGCGATACGCGGCGCTGAAGGCAACCCCGTCGGCGCCCCCGGCGATATGCTGCTGAAAAATCTGCCGGGCCTGCCGTTGCCGGATTTTCTCGACCGGTTCTTCGCTCTTTGCCTCGCGCCGGCGCCGCTTGCCGGCCTGGCCGGCCTGCAAGCGGCGGCGCTTGTGCTGATGTGGTTCCTGATGGCCGTGGCGACGATGTTGCCTTCGGCGGCGCCGCTGATCCGCACCTATTGCGAAATCGCCGACACGGCGAGGATCAAAGGCGAACCAGTCGTTCATCCGTTGGTGCTTGTCGCCGGATACCTCGCCACATGGCTCGGCGCATCCGTGGGTTTCAGCGTGCTGACGCTCGCGGTGTACGCATTTGCCGGTTCCGGCCGGATGCTCGACCCCGCCGTCGGGCTTGCCGGCGCTATCGCGCTGCTTGTCGCCGGCCTCTATCAATTCAGCGGCCTGAAACAGGCATGCCTGGAAAAGTGCCGCAATCCGTTCTCGATCCTGTTCGCCAGGTGGAGCGCGAAACCAGGCCGCATCTTCCGGCTCGGCCTGGAACAGGGCGTCTGGTGCCTCGGTTGCTGCTGGGCGCTGATGCTGGTGATGTTTGCGGTCGGGGCGATGAACGTCTTCTGGATGGCACTGATCGGCCTGTTCACGCTGATCGAAAGACAGACCGCCGGCAGGGTGGCCAGCCGTGTTGCCGGTGCGATACTGCTTGTGTGGGCGGCTGCCCTGCTATTAGTTTCGGCGTGAGGGAGAATTCGATGACCGACCAAAGCTGGGCAATGAAAGGGGAGCTGGTACTCTCTTGCAATTGCACGGTTTTCTGTCCCTGCGTGCTGTCGCTTGGCAGCCATCCGCCGACCGAGGGCTATTGCCAGACATGGGCAGGCTTCCGCATCGATGCGGGCCATTTCGGCGAGGTCGAATTGTCGGGCCTCAATCTCGGCCTGATCATGGAAATTCCCGGCTATATGAGCCGCGGCAACTGGACGGCCGGCCTGTTCATCGACAAGCGCGCCTCGATCTATGCGGCGAAGGCGCTAACCAAGATCTTCACCGGCAAGGCCGGCGGCACCACCTCGCTGTTGTCGATCCTCGTCGGGAAATTCCTCGGCGTCGAGCAGGTGCCGATCACCTACGAGACGCGCGACAAGACGCGCGTTTTCCAGATTCCCAAGATTATCGACGGCGCAGTGACGCCCATTCCCGGCAAGGACCGTGAGAAAGATACGGTGATCGCCAATTCGGAATATTGGATCGCGCCGGAAATCATCGTGGCGAAGTCCGACAAGAGCAAGATGCGCGCCTTCGGCCGCAACTGGAATTTCGCCGGCCGCTCGGCCGAAATCTGCAAGCTGGACTGGCGGGGACCGTGAGCAAGAACACAAGGGCCGGCAAGGCAGCAAAGAAGATCGCGCAACGGATCCCATTGCCGAAGAAGAAGGTGACGTGGCCGCAGGCGCGCGCGTTCTCCGTGCATCTGCTCACTGCGTCGGGATCGTTCCTTGCCTTCCTGTCGCTGGTCGCGGCGAGCGAGCAACGCTGGACGGCGATGTTCTGGTGGCTGGGGCTGGCGCTGTTCGTCGATGGTATCGACGGTCCGATCGCCAGGAAGCTCGAGGTCAAGGAAATCCTGCCGACATGGTCGGGCGAACTCCTCGACAACATTATCGACTACGTCACTTACGTGCTCATCCCGGCCTTCGCGCTCTATCAGCGCGGCTTCATGGGCGAGAATCTGTCCTTCCTGTCGGCGGCCATCATCGTCGTCTCCAGCGCGATCTACTATGCCGACACCGGCATGAAGACGAAGGAGAACTTCTTCAAAGGGTTTCCCGTCGTCTGGAATATGGTGGTGTTCACGCTCTTCGTCATTGAGCCTGGGCAATGGGTGTCTTTCGCCGTGGTGGTGGTTGCCGGCATTTTGACCTTCGTGCCGATCAACTTCATTCATCCGGTGCGTGTGGTGCGGCTGAGGCCGGTCAACCTCTTTATGACGCTTTTGTGGTGCGCCTTTGGCGCGCTGGCGCTGGCGCAGGCAGCACTTGCCGCCTTCTATGACAAGATCGGCGTGCTGGGAGAGCAGGTCAGCAACTTCACCAAGATCGGCATCACGATCACCGGCCTCTATCTCGCCTGCATCGGAGGCATCATGCAGATGTTTCCCAATCTGGGCGCCAAGAAGTCCTGATCCTGGATCAGGATATTTTTGGCTGAATGGTCATCCTGGCCCTAGCTGTATATCGGCGCATGATTTTCCGAAAATCGGTTCTCCCTTTCGCAATCATGTTTCCAGATTTGTGCACTTACCCTTCAGAGAGTTGAGCGATGTCTAAGGCAATCCGCATCCACGCCCATGGCGGCCCCGAAGTCCTGGCCTATGAAGACGCCGACCCCGGCCAGCCGGGAGAAGGTCAGATCCTGGTCGGGCACACGGCAATCGGCCTCAACTTCATCGACGTCTACTATCGCTCCGGGCTTTATCCGCCACTTGGCGGTTTTCCGCTGATCCCAGGCGGCGAGGCAGCGGGCGTCGTGCTGGCGCTCGGCCCCGGCGTCGACTGGCTGAAGCCCGGCGACCGCATCGCCTATGCCGTCAATGTCGGGGCTTACGCTGAGCAACGGGTGATCGCGGCCGACCGTGTGGTTAAAGTGCCGGACGGTATCGGCGACGAGCAAGCGGCGGCGATGATGCTGAAGGGCATGACGGCCGAATACCTCTTGCGCCGCACCTTTCCCGTCAAGGCGGGCGACACGATCCTCTACCATGCAGCCGCAGGCGGCGTCGGCCTGATCCTCGGGCAATGGGCAAAGCATCTCGGCGCGACCGTGATCGGCACCGCGAGTTCCGCCGACAAGATCGAACTTGCGCGGGCGCATGGGTTCGATCACGTCATCAACTACAAAGAGCAGGATTTCGTCGCCGGCGTCGAGGCGCTGACGGGCGGGAAGAAATGCGACGTCGTCTACGATTCCGTCGGCGCCGACACTTTTCCGGCATCGCTCGATTGCCTGCGGCCGCTCGGCATGTTCGTCAGCTTCGGCCAGTCGTCGGGGCCGATCCCGCCTTTCTCGATATCGCTGCTGGCGCAGAAAGGCTCGCTCTATGCGACCCGGCCGACGCTCTTCGTCTACAATGCCAGGCGCGAGGATCTGGTGAAGTCGGCCGAAGCGCTTTTCGACGTGGTCAAGAGCGGCGCCGTCGAGATCAAGATCAACCAGCGCTATGCGCTGAAGGATGCTGCAAAGGCGCAAGCGGATCTCGAGGCCCGCAAGACGACGGGAACGACCGTCCTCATTCCCTAAAGCGCTTCACGGAAGCGGCGTACCGCTCTATCGCAAATTCCGGACGGAAAACCGCTTTACACCCTTCGGCACGGTGCTCTTTCGGGCTGCCTTGTTTTTCAGCGGCTTGCCGAGCCCGAAGGCACGGCTTGCCTGAAAAGGGATGCGGATTTTGCCGTTGTTCTCAAGAGATCTATCTTAGCCCTTGAGTTTCCGCTGAAATTCTTGAAGCTCTTTCAAGTCGGGTGCTGCTTTCCGACTGGAGCCGGCCGCGCATACCATGCTTTCGGGAACACAGAACATATCTGGGAAGCCGGATGGGAGGCACTGTGAGTGCAAATCATGACAGGGCGAACCTGCTCGAGGTTCGCGGCCTAACCAAGATATTCGGCACGCTGACGGCGTGCGATCACATCGATCTCAACATCGCAAAAGGCGAGATCCACGCGCTGCTCGGCGAGAACGGCGCCGGCAAGTCGACGCTGGTCAAGATGCTGTTCGGATCGCTCGAGCCGAACTCAGGCGAGATCTTCTGGGACGGCAAGCCGGTCAAGATTACCAGCCCGGGCGCGGCCAAGAAGCTCGGCATCGGCATGGTGTTCCAGCATTTCTCGCTGTTTGAAGCGCTGACGGCGGCCGAGAACATCGCGCTTTCGCTCAATGACGGCTCGCCGATCAGCAGCATCGCGGCGAAGGCGAGGGCATTGTCCTACAGCTACGGCCTGCCGCTCGATCCGGACTCGCTGGTCGGAGATCTTTCCGTCGGCGAACGCCAGCGCATCGAGATCATCCGCTGCCTCCTGCAGACGCCGCAGCTCATCATCCTCGACGAGCCCACCTCGGTGCTGACGCCGCAGGAGGCCGACAAGCTGTTCGAGACGCTGGAGCGCCTGCGCTCGGAAGGCAAATCGATCCTCTACATCTCGCACCGGCTGGAAGAGGTCAAACGCATCTGCGACCGCGCCACGGTGCTTCGCCACGGCAAGGTCGTCGGCCACTGCAATCCACGTGAGGAGACGGCCGCATCGCTTGCCCGCATGATGGTCGGAAGCGAGGTGAAGGCGGTGGTGCGTGCGCCGGCGGAAGGCATCGAAACGGCGCCGGCGCTGCTGGAAATCCGCAGCCTCAGCCGCAAGCCGGCGACGCCGTTCGCCATCCCACTGAGGAACATCAATCTCACCGTACGTGCCGGCGAAGTGATCGGCATCGCGGGTGTGGCCGGCAACGGCCAGGGCGAGTTCTTCGAATCCGTCTCCGGCGAAGTGCTGCAGCAGGATACCGGTTCCGTGCGCATTCGCGGCAAGGACGCCGGCGGCCTTTCGATCACCGGCCGGCGGCTGATGGGAGCCGCCTTCGTGCCGGAAGAGCGTCTCGGCCATGGCGCAGCACCCCGCATGAAGCTTTCGGAGAACCTGCTTCTGTCTCGTCACGCCACCGACGGCAAGGCTTTCGTCGGTTCGGGCGGCACGGTGAAGAACGGCGCGGTTTACAGCGCTGCCCAGCGCATCATTAAAGCCATGGACGTGCGCAAGAGCGCGCCCGATCCGGAGGCCGCCGCATTGTCGGGCGGCAATCTGCAGAAATTCATTGTCGGCCGCGAGCTCGACCGCAAGCCGAGCGTCATGATCGTCAACCAGCCGACCTGGGGCGTCGACGCCGGTGCTGCCGCTCATATCCGCCAGGCCCTGATCGAGCTTGCCCGCAGCGGCTCCGCTGTCTTGGTCATCAGCCAGGACCTCGACGAATTGTTCGAGCTGTCGGACGCAATCGCCGTCATGCACAACGGCGAATTGTCGACGCCGCTGCCGATTGCCGAGGCAACTTTCGAGAAGGTCGGCCTGTTGATGGGCGGCGCCGAGCCCGGCCATGCCGAACACAGCTTGGAGGTCGCATGATGCGCATCGAACTTGTCAAACGCCCGCAGCGCTCGGCGCTGTTCTCGATGCTGTCGCCTTTCATCGCCTTCGCGCTGACGATCATTGCCGGCGCCATCATGTTTGCGCTGCTCGGCGTCAATCCGCTCAACGCCTTCGAGATCTATTTCGTCGAGCCGATCAGCCAGGTCTGGCAGTTGCATGAGCTCGCGATCAAGGCAGCGCCGCTGATCCTGATCGCGGTCGGCCTGTCGGTCTGCTACAAGGCCAACATCTGGAACATCGGCGCCGAAGGCCAGTTCATTTTCGGCGCGATCTTCGGCTCGATCATCCCGGTGCTGTTCCCGCAATTCGAAGGCCCGCTGGTGATCCCGCTGATGCTTTTGCTGGGCATGTTCGGCGGCGCCTTCTACGCATCGATCCCGGCGCTTCTGAAGACGCGCTTCAGCACCAATGAGATCCTCACCAGCCTGATGCTGGTCTATGTCGCGCAGCTTTTCCTCGACTGGCTGGTGCGCGGCCCCTGGCGCGATCCGCAAGGCCACGGCTTCCCGCAAACCATCCAGTTCGGCGATTCCGCCGTGCTGCCTGAGTTGATGCCGGATGCCGGCCGCGCCAATTGGGGTTTCGTCTTCGCGCTGGTCGCCGCGGTAGCAATCTGGCTGATGATGAGCCGCATGCTGAAAGGGTTCGAGGTCCGCGTGCTGGGTTCAAGCCCAAGGGCAGGGCGCTTTGCCGGCTTCGGCTTCAACAAGATGGTGTTCTTCGCCTTCCTTCTGTCCGGGGCGCTGGCCGGTCTGGCAGGCATCTCGGAAGTCTCCGGCGCCATCGGCCAGTTGCAGCCGGTGATCTCGCCCGGCTACGGCTTCACCGCCATCATCGTCGCCTTCCTTGGGCGCCTCAATCCGCTGGGCATCGTCGCGGCGGGCCTGGTGCTGGCGCTGACCTATCTCGGCGGCGAGGCGGTGCAGAGCGCGCTCGGCATCTCCGACAAGGTGGCGCGCGTCTTCCAGGGCATGCTTCTGTTCTTCGTGCTCGGCTGCGACACGCTCATCCACTACCGCATCCGCCTGATCGGCATGGCGCTGACGAAGTCGAAGGGCGCGGCGCAGCTCGAAGCAGCGCCCAAGCTCGGGGAGGCCCGCTGATGGACATCACCATCAACATCCTTTTGACCATCGCGACCGCGGCGACGCCGCTTCTGATCGCGGCGATCGGCGAGCTGGTTGTCGAGCGCTCGGGCGTGCTCAATCTCGGCGTCGAGGGTATGATGATCATGGGCGCCGTCGGCGGCTTCGGCGCCGGCTATCTCACCGGGTCGCCGTGGATCGGCCTGCTCGCGGCTATCATCGTCGGCGCGCTGTTCTCGCTGCTGTTCGCCGTCATGACGCTGTCGCTCGCGACCAACCAGGTGGCGACCGGCCTGTCGCTGACGCTGCTCGGCCTCGGTCTCTCCGGCATGATTGGCACCAGCTTCGTCGGCCAGCCGGGTGTGAGATTGCCTAATTTGGACATCCCGGGGATCAGCTCGATCCCGGTGGTCGGCAAGCTGGTCTTCGGCCAGGACCCGGTCTTCTACATCTCGATCGCGCTGACCGCGGCGGTGATGTGGTTCCTGTTCAAGACGCGCACGGGCCTGACGCTGCGCTCGATCGGCGACAGCCATACCTCGGCGCATGCGCTCGGCATCAAGGTCATCCGCTACCGCTATCTCGCAGTGATCTTCGGCGGCGCCTGCGCCGGCCTTGCCGGCGGGCACCTGTCGCTGGTCTACACGCCGCAATGGGTGGAGAACATGAGCGCGGGCCGCGGCTGGATCGCGCTGGCGCTGGTGGTGTTCGCTTCCTGGCGTCCGTGGCGGGTGCTGGCCGGGGCCTATATCTTCGGCGCGGTATGGATCGGCCAGCTTCATGCACAGGCTTTTGGCATTCCGGTGCCTTCGCAGTTTCTTTCTTCGCTGCCCTATCTGGCAACCATCGTGGTTCTCGTTCTAATCTCGCGCAACAAGCGGCTGACGATGATGAACACGCCGGCTTCGTTGGGGCAGCCATTTGTTCCGGATCGTTGACAACAACAAAAAGACGGGAAGCTCCAAGGCTTAACTCAGAGAGGTAACACAATGAAAAAACTGCTTATTGCGTTGATGACCACGGCCGCGGCCATGTCCCTGGCGGCAACCGCCCAGGCCGCCGACAAGCTCAAGGCCTGCTGGGTCTACACGGGTCCGATCGGCGACTTCGGCTACTCCTATCAGCACGACCAAGGCCGGCTCGAAGTCGAGAAGGCGCTCGGCGACAAGGTCGAGACCGCCTATCTCGAAAACGTCTCGGAGGGTCCCGACGCCGACCGCGCTTTCGAACGCCTGGCGCGCGAGAAGTGCAAGATCATCTTCGGCACCTCCTTCGGCTTCATGGATGCAGAAGTGAAGGTCGCCAAGAAGTTTCCCAAGGTGATGTTCGAGCATGCTACCGGCTTCAAGACCGGCGACAATCTCGGCATCTACAACGCCCGCTTCTATGAAGGCCGCTATGTGCTCGGCCAGATCGCGGCCAAGGAATCGAAGAAGGGCCTCGCCGGCTACATCGTTTCCTTCCCGATCCCGGAAGTGGTGATGGGCATCAATTCCTTCATGCTCGGCGCGCAGTCGGTCAATCCCGACTTCAAGGTGAAGATTGTGTGGGTGAATTCCTGGTTCGATCCCGGCAAGGAAGCCGACGCCGCCAAGGCGCTGTTCGACCAGGGCGCCGATATCATCGTCCAGCACACCGACTCGACCGCCGCTCTGCAGGTCGCGGAGGAGCGCAAGCTGCACGGCTTCGGCCAGTCATCCGACATGATCAAGTTTGCACCGCACGCGCAGCTGACCTCGCTGACCGACGAATGGGGCCCGTATTACATCAGCCGCGTCCAGGCGGCGCTCGACGGCACCTGGAAGCCTGACAATGTCTGGCTCGGCATCAAGGACGGCGCCGTCAAGCTCGCCCCCTACACCAACATGCCTGACGACGTGAAGGCGATGGCCGAGGCGACCGAGAAGAAGATCGCCGGCGGCTGGAACCCCTTCACCGGACCTGTCTCCAAGCAGGATGGTTCGCCCTGGCTGAAGGACGGCGAGGTCGCCGACGACGGCACGCTGCTCGGCATGAATTTCTACGTCAAGGGCATCGACGACAAGCTGCCGCAGTAAGCGGCAAATCGCTGAACCGAAACGAAAAAGGGCGCCCCAGGCGCCCTTTTTTAAGCTGCGTGGGTACGCGTGGGCTGTCAGACCGCCGAGCCGTAAAGGTCGTAAGCATCGGCGCGGTCGATCTTGACGGTGACGATCTCGCCGGCGCGCAGCGGCCGCCGCGACTGGATGTGCACGGAGCCGTCGATCTCCGGCGCGTCGTATTTGGTGCGGCCTTTGCCGGATGTGCCATGCGCCTCGTCGATCAGCACCGGCAGGCGCTTTCCGACTTTCTTGGCGAGCTGCGTTGCCGAGATCTTCTGTTGGCGCTGCATGAAGCGGTGCCAGCGCGCTTCCTTGACCTCCTGCGGCACCTGCTCCAGTCCGAGATCGTTGGAGCGCGCGCCCTTGACCGGCTCATATTTGAAACAGCCGGCGCGGTCGATTCTGGCTTCGTCCAGCCAGTCGAGCAGCATCTCGAAATCGTCCTCGGTCTCGCCGGGGAAGCCGACGATGAAAGTCGAGCGGATGGCGAGATCCGGGCAGACCTCGCGCCAGCCGCGGATGCGGTCCAGCGTCTTTTCGCCATGTGCGGGCCGGCGCATGTTCTTCAGCACCTGCGGCGAGGCGTGCTGGAAGGGAATGTCGAGATAGGGGAGGATCTTTCCCTCCGCCATCAGCGGAATGACATCGGCGACGTGCGGGTAGGGGTACACATAATGCATGCGTATCCAGATGCCGAGCTTGCCGAGCTCCTCGGCGAGGTCGAGGAATTTCGCCCGCACCTCGCGATCGCCAAACATCGACGTCTGGTACTTGATATCAATGCCGTATGCGCTGGTGTCCTGCGAGATGACCAGGATCTCCTTGACGCCGGCCTTGGCGAGCTTTTCGGCTTCGCGCAGCACGTCCGCGGCCGGGCGCGAGACGAGATCGCCGCGCAACGCCGGGATGATGCAGAAGGTGCAGCGGTTGTTGCAGCCCTCGGAAATCTTCAGATAGGCGTAGTGGCGCGGCGTCAGCTTCACGCCCTGCGGCGGCAACAGGTCGACATAGGGATCGTGGCTGGGCGGCGCCGCCTCGTGCACCGCCGCCATCACGCTTTCATAGGCCTGCGGGCCGGTGATCGCCAACACGTTGGGATGCTTTTCGCGGATGACCTCCGGCTCGGCGCCGAGGCAGCCGGTGACGATGACGCGGCCGTTTTCGGAAAGCGCGGAGCCGATGGCGCTGAGCGATTCGTCGCGGGCGGAATCGAGAAAGCCGCAAGTGTTGACGACGACGAGGTCGGCGCCGTCATGCTTGCGTGCGATCTCGTAGCCCTCGGCGCGCAGCCGCGTGATGATGCGCTCGGAATCGACGAGCGCCTTCGGGCATCCAAGACTGACGAAACTGACGCGTGGGGCGGACATAAATTTGTTTTCCAAGAGATGAGGGCGAGATCGAGGAGCTTCAGGCTCCGAAGATCGATCTACGGCGCGCGGCTTTGAGCCATTTCGCGCGGCGCAATAGCACGCTTCGGCACAGAAGCAAACCTGCCAGCCGGCCATGACAAGGGGCGAGGCGGCAGATGCTCGCCTTGAAAGAGCGTCAGTGGCCGTCCGATCCGAACCAGGGCGCCAGGAAAGCAAAATGGTCGGGAAATTGCTGCACGGCGCCTCCCAGAAGCATGTTCACCGCGACATAGAGGATGATCAGCAGGCCGACATAGGCGATCCAGCGGTATTTGTGCAGCAGGCGCGCGACGAAGGATGCGGCAAAGCCCATCAGCGCGATCGAAAGGACCAGTCCGATAATCAGCACCGTGGGATGCTTCATGGCTGCGCCGGCGACGGCGAGCACGTTGTCGAGCGACATCGAGACGTCGGCGATGACGATCTGCCAGGCAGCCTGCGAGAAGGTCTTGCGCGGGCCTTTGCCGGCGATTTTGCCGTCCTTGTTATAATCGCCGTTCGACAGCGCTTCTGTCGCGTCGCGCTCATCCTCGTGGCTGACGCGCAGCTCGCGCCACATCTTCCAGCATACCCACAGAAGCAGGAGCCCGCCGGCGATGAGCAGCATCGGGCCGATGCTCAGCAGCCATTGCGTGATCAAGGCAAAGACGATGCGCAGGACGGTGGCCGCCGCGATGCCGACCAGGATGGCGCGCTTGCGCTGATCGACGGGAAGGCCGGCTGCCGCGAGGCCGATCACAATTGCGTTGTCGCCGGCAAGCGCGAGATCGATTGCAACGACTTGGAGAAGAGCCGAAAGGCCTGCGGCAGTGAATATTTCCATCGACTAGAAATCCTTGCCTGAAATGAGCGTAGCCCTTTACCGGGACGGGCCTAAAGGCACGGTCCATCGGCGTCAAGACGCAGGGTTGGACATCGCCGGAAAACAAGGCCGGCAGCGCAAGTCCCCAAGGATCTAGGGTGATCGCCGGCAAGCTGGCGAGGCCGAAAACCAGAGCGTTTCACCGTTTCACGGAAACGGCGAACCGCTCTATCTCTTTGTTTTGACGCAATTCCGGACGGGAAACCGCTACGCACTTTTCCTGGAATTGCTCTAGTCGTAGAGATTATATTTGGCCCAGTCGGATTCCGGGATTTCGTCGCCGATCTTGTAGCGGAACTGCAGCACTTGCATATGGTCCGGCGCGGTCTGGCATTTGAACTTCAGCCGGTACCATTGGCCATTGCTGCGGAAGGCGGCGCCCGAGCTCTTGATGGCATCGGCGCTCATCTGCGGCGTGGCGAAGGCGTAGGCCACGACGCGGTCGGCCTTGTAGTTGCGATCGTCGTGGCTGATCCGGTCGAGCACCTCGGCGTCGCAGCGCTGCTCGAGGCGAGTCTGCGGATCGAGTTTCATCAGGCCGGCGCGCAACGCATTGTCCATCGCCTTGGCCGGGAAGACCGGCGTCAGCGACGCCAGAACCGTCAGGCAGAGCTTTTTCATGGGCGCGACAAGCAGCATATTTTGTCCGATAAATCAAATAAACGGTACTTTACCAACGGTTGACCGTCATGCCTCGGCGTTCAGGAACCGCTTCGGTCCAAATGGGGTTCGAACACCTCCATGTTCGCAGCCTTCGACGGCAAGTTCGGCGACAGCTTGCAGAGCTATGGCGCTGATGTTGGTTCAAGCTGAACCGGTGAGAAGCGCGGAGAGGCCGAGATTCGCTCGAAAGCCGGCAACAGCATCTGGCGGAGGGAGTGGGATTCGAACCCACGGTGAACTTGCGCCCACGCCGGTTTTCAAGACCGGTGCCTTAAACCGCTCGGCCATCCCTCCATCATGGTCCCGTTGGCAGCGATTGCCATGCCGGTACGACTGCGAGCCATGCTCTAGTGCGTCGCGCAAAGACCGTCAATCGCAAGGAACCAATCAGGCGCGAGGAACCGCTCGGTGGGAGCCTCGAGAACCGCGAGCATTCCATGGACCGGAGCTGCATTGACAATTCGGCGAAAGGTCGGTCAATCTCGGATTGCTAATATTCAAGCAGGGGGAAATCGTGAAGAAGAGCTATGAGAAGCCGATCCTGACGAAGCGCGAGATCCTGTCGCGCGCGACGGCGCAGCAGGTTTCGTCCGAACCACCACCGCCACCGCCGTCATAACGGATTTGTCGGCTGATCGCGAACTTAGCGTGCCGATAATCCCTTCCGTCGGCGTTGATGCCGCCGGCAAAGCCTGTGATAGCAGCTTGCAGGGCGTATGGACGGGCATATGCCACAATCTCGCCCTGTTGTGGCCATAATCGATTAACATCGTGATAAGCAATTCCTGTGCAAAAGGGATTGGGGATCAAGGTGTTGGCCTGGCGGGCGACTTCTGGCCCCGTCTGGTGACAGCACGGTAGGGGACAATCGAGACATGCAGACCCTGACGCGCCCGCGTCTTCGTCGCGCTTCCGCTTTCGCCCTGTGCGCCCTTTCGGGCCTGCTGCTGGCTGCCTGCGCCTCGCAACCCGAACCGAAGGGAATGGTCTACAAGAAGGCCCGCTCCAAGGAATATTTCGCCGAATCCGAATATGGCGTGAAGGCGAGCCCGCGTGTCCAGTTCATGCGGCGCGGCGGCGGCCGCGACCAGCTCGGCAAGCCCTATCAGGTGCGCGGCAAGTGGTACTATCCCAAGGAAGACAAGGGCTACGCCAAGGTCGGCCTGGCTTCCTGGTACGGCGATGCGTTTCATGGCCGCCTGACCGCCAATGGCGAAGTCTATGACATGACGCATCTTACGGCAGCGCATCCGACGATGCCGCTGCCGAGCTATGCCCGCGTCACCAATCTGGAGACCGGCAGCTCGGTGATCGTTCGCGTTAACGACCGCGGCCCCTATCACGAAGGCCGCATCATCGACGTTTCCGAACGCGCGGCGCAGATGCTCGATTATGCCAAGGTCGGCACGGCCAGGGTGAAAGTGGAGTATGTCGGCCGCGCGCCGCTCGACGGCAATGACGACCAGTATCTGGTGGCCTCCTATCATCCCGGCAACAACCGGCCGGATCCTTCGGACGGCCTGCCGACCGGCGTGATGGTGGCCATGAACGGCCCGTCGCCGAGCGTGCCGGTCGCGGCGTCTCCGGCCGCCGCGCCGTTTCCGGGCGAGTTGACCAATTCGGGGCGGGCCTTTGCAGCGCAGCCGGGGCTTTCGGATCAGCCGGCCGTGCAGCCGGCCGCATTCGCCGTCCAGGGCGCCAGCGATGTCGCGCTGCCGGATTTCGGTCCAATCGTGCCGGAACGGCCGGATTTCACGCTTCCGCCGAACTCGCCCTTCGCCATGGCCTCCCTGTCTTACGCGGATGAGCGGGTAGAGCGCGCCGATGTCTTTGCCGCGCTCGATTCCGGCGGCATGTCGCCGGCCGATATCCTGCGTTCATGGAAGAAATCGAACCGAGAGCTACAGACGCCTGCGTCCGACTATGTCGCCGCCGGTTCCTTCGACGAGGCCGCGAAGGCAAAGCGTGTGGCCGCAGCGCTCGAGCCGTTCGGCCGGACCGAGATCCAGCGCACCGAGCTCGACGGCAATGACTGGTATGCGGTCAATGTCTATCCAGACGGCCATGGCAGCGTCGACGACCTGCTCCAGGCAGCCTGGTCGCATGGCGCGCCGGACGCGCTTGTTGTGCGTAACTGATCAAATTCGCGCTGCCCGTTGATCCGGCCGGAAAAACCCTGATAGCTTGGCCGTGGGGTAGTCTTTGCGCATTCTGGAGTGGCTCTGCGCTTTCCGGGTTGCTCAGATCGGGTCGACATTTCATGCAGTTCCGCATTTTTCTGCCTTTCGCCAGCCTTCTGGGATTGGCGCTGGTGTTGCTTTGCGCCGCCCCGGCGAGCGCGCAGCTCTTCGAGACCAAGGCGGCGCAGGCGTTCATGATCGATGCCGACACCGGCACGGTGCTCTTCGCCAAGGACCCCGACAAGCCAATCCCGCCGGCCTCAATGGCCAAGCTGATGACGATGGAAATGGTCTTCAACGCCATCAAGTCGAAGCGGATCACGCTCGACGACACTTTCGTCGTCAGCGAAAACGCCTGGCGCACCGGCGGCGCGCCGTCCGGTACCTCGACCATGTTCGCCAAGCTCAAATCCGAGGTCCGCGTCGAGGATCTGATCCAGGGCGTCACCGTGCAGGCCGCCAATGACGGCTGCATCGTGCTCGCCGAGGGAATGGCGGGCTCGGAAGCGAATTTCGCCGCGCAGATGACGGATCGCGCCCGCCAGCTCGGCCTCTCGAAATCGACCTTCGTCAATTCGACAGGCCTGCCGGCCGACGGGCAGCAGACGACGGTACGGGAGCTGACGATGCTGGCACTGCATCTGTGGCGCGACTATCCGGAGTTCTTCCACTATTACGGCCAGCCGGACTTCACCTGGAATAAGATCTCGCAGAGGAACCGCAATCCGCTGATCGCCATGGGCATCGAGGCCGATGGCTTCGTGGCAGGTGCCAGCGAGCAGGCGGGCTTCGGCTTGGTCGGCACCGTCAGTCACAACGGCACGCGTGTGATCGCCGCGCTCAGCGGATTGGCCAATGACCGCGAGCGCTCCGAAGAGGCGCGCAAGCTGCTCGAATGGGGCTCGCGGTCATTCCAGAAGACCGAGATCTTCGCCAAGGACGAGGTGGTCGGAGAAGCACAGGTTTTCGGCGGCGCCAAGTCCGGCCTGGCCTTGAAAGCCAAAGGCCCCGTGGACATCTTTCTGCCGATAGCCAACCGCGACAAGCTGACCGTCAGGATCGTCTACCAGGGTCCGGTGTCGGCGCCGGTCGAGGAGGGGCAACCGGTCGGGGAATTGCGCGTTTGGATAGGCGAGACGCTGAGCCAGCAGACGCCGCTCTATGCCGCAGAATCGGTGAAGGTGGGCACGGTGCCGCAGCGCGCGTTGGACGCGGCCAAGGAACTCGCTGTCGGCTGGCTGCGTCAGAAACATTTGTGATCGGGCAAGTTCGTGGACCTTTTGTCGGACGGGAGCTATGACAGCGGCCAGCGCGAGCAGAGGCAATCTCGATTGGCGAGCGGATTTTTCATCACCTTCGAGGGCGGCGAAGGAGCAGGCAAGTCGACGCAGATCGAGCGGCTGGCGCGGCGCATGCGCGCCAAGAAATACGAGGTCCTGGTCAGCCGCGAACCGGGTGGATCGCCCGGCGCCGAAGCCGTAAGGCATGTGCTTCTGTCCGGGGCGGCCGAGCCGTTCGGCCCGAAGATGGAGGCGATCCTGTTCGCCGCCGCGCGCTCCGACCATGTCGAGCAGGTCATCCGGCCGGCGGTCGAGCGCGGCTCGATCGTGCTGTGCGACCGTTTCATCGATTCCTCTCGCGTCTACCAGGGCGTCACCGGCGGGCTCGATGCCGATTTCATGAAGGCGCTGGAGGCGGTGGCCATCAACGGCATGATGCCCGACATGACCCTGATCTTCGACATCGATCCCGCTGAGGGCCTGAAACGGGCCGCCGCGCGGCGCGGCGCCGGTGATACCGCCGACCGCTTCGAGAAGGAGACCCTGGCCATCCACCGGCGGCGGCGCGAGGCTTTCCTGGCCATCGCCGCGGCGGAGCCGGAGCGCTGCATCGTCATCGACGCTTCCGCCGATCCCGATACGGTGGAGAACGTCGTCACCGCCGCCGTCTTCGCAGCGCTGGAAGAGCGGATGCCGGCGCAAAGGATTGAGACGGCGCCGGCATGATCTTCGAACGCATCGCCCCCGAACAGCACGACACGCTGGACGGCGTGCCCGAGCCCGCCGAAACGCCGCGGCTGATCGGCCACGCGACGGCGGCAGGGATGCTTGCCAGCGCCTACCGCACCGGCAAGCTGCCGCATGCGCTGATTTTCGCCGGGCCCCAAGGTATCGGCAAGGCGACGCTGGCGTTCCACATGGCGCATCATCTTCTGAGATATCCGGATTTCAAGACGGCGCCCGACACGCTTGCCGTTCCCGATCCGGCCTCCTCGCTGTTTCGCCAGATCGCCACCGGCGCGCATCCTTCGGTGCTGCACCTCACCCGTCCGGCCAATGACAAGACCAAGAGCTTCAAGACGGTGCTGACCGTCGACGAGATCCGCAAGGTCAGCCGCTTCCTGTCGATGACCTCGCATGACGGCAGCTACCGCGTCGTCATCGTCGATCCGGCCGACGACATGAACACCAACGCCGCAAATGCCTTGCTCAAGAATCTCGAAGAGCCGCCGGCGCGCACCCTGTTCATTCTGGTGGTGCATGCGCCGGGCAGCCTGTTGCCGACGATCCGCTCGCGCTGCCAGATGGTGCGGCTGGCGCCTTTGGCCGCCGACGAACTGATGGCGGTGCTGGAGAATGTCGAGCCGCCGCCGCCGGACGATCCGGGCGCGCGCGCGGCGCTCGCCGAGCGGGCAGGGGGCAGCGCCCGCAACGCGATCCTGCTCACCCAATATGGCGGGCTGGAGATCGCCGGCGCGCTCGACACGCTGGTGGCGGCCAGGAGGCCCGATATTGCCGGCGCCCACCGTCTGGCCGAGGCCGTGGCGGGACGCGACCAGGCGATCCAGTTCGACATCTTCAACCGCCGCGCGCTCGACCTGCTTTCGGCCGCCGCCAGCGAAGCGGCGCTGGCCGGCGATCTCGCCCGGGCCAAAACCCTGTCCGAGGCTTGGCACGAGGCGCTGAACACGATATCTGAGGCTGAGACCTACAACCTCGACAAGAAGCAGCACGCCCTGACGATGATCGACCGCCTGAATTCTGCGATGCGAATGTGACGGCTCGTTCGATGCATGCCGTTGGCCCAGTTTTGGGCGGCATGCATTGGCCTCGGGATGGCAATCGACGTCCCGATGCGATATCCACCGCCACAACTCACATTCAGACATTCATGACGGTTCATTCATGTCACGCGACACATTCTACATCACGACCGCGATCTCCTACCCGAACGGCAAGCCGCATATCGGCCATGCCTATGAGCTGATTGCCACCGACGCGCTTGCCCGCTTCCAGCGCCTCGACGGCAGGCAAGTCTTCTTCCTGACCGGCACCGACGAACACGGCATCAAGATGCTGCAGACGGCCCGCAAGGAAGACATCACGGCGCGCGAGCTCGCCGACCGCAACTCGGCCGAGTTCAGGCGCATGGCCACCGCGCTCAACGCTTCCAACGACGATTTCATCCGCACCACCGAGGAGCGGCATTATGCATCCTCCCAGGCGATCTGGAAGGCGATGGCGGCCAATGGCGACATCTACAAGGGCGGCTATGCCGGCTGGTATTCGGTGCGCGACGAAGCCTATTACGGCGAGGAGGAGACCGAGGTTCGCCCCGACAATGTCCGCTACGGGCCGCAGGGAACGCCGGTGGAATGGGTCGAGGAAGAGAGCTATTTCTTCCGGCTTTCGGCCTACCAGGACAGGCTGATCGCGCTTTACGAGAGCCGGCCCGATTTCATCGGTCCGGCCGAGCGCCGCAACGAGGTGATGAGCTTCGTCAAATCGGGGCTGAAGGATCTGTCGGTCTCGCGCACCACTTTCGACTGGGGCGTGCCGGTGCCGGGCGACGAAAAGCACGTGATGTATGTATGGGTCGACGCCTTGACCAATTACATCACCGGCGTCGGCTATCCCAATGAAAACGATGAGAAATGGCGGTTTTGGCCTGCCGATGCGCACATCATCGGCAAGGACATCGTGCGCTTCCACGCCGTCTATTGGCCGGCCTTCCTGATGTCGGCGGGAATCCCGTTGCCGAAGCGCGTCTTCGGCCATGGCTTCCTGTTCAACCGGGGCGAGAAGATGTCGAAGTCGGTCGGCAACGTCATCGACCCGTTCACCATGGTCGAGCACTACGGTGTCGACCAGGTGCGCTATTTCTTCCTGCGCGAGGTGCCGTTCGGCCAGGACGGCAATTACAGCCATGAGGCGATCGTCAACCGCACCAATGCCGATCTTGCCAACGGCCTCGGCAATCTGGCGCAGCGCTCGCTGTCGATGATTGCCAAGAACTGCGGCGGCAAGGTGCCGGCGCGCGGCGACCTTACCGAGGCCGACACGGCGATCCTCGACGAGGCGGTCGAAGCGCTGGCCGTTTCTCGTCGGGCGATGGCGGAGCAGGGCATCCATCTGGCGCTGGCGGCGATCTTCGGCGTTGTTGCCGAAGCCGACCGCTATTTCGCCTCTCAGGAGCCGTGGGCGCTGCGCAAGACCAATCCGGAGCGCATGGAAACCGTGCTGTGGACGACGGCCGAGCTGGTGCGCCGGGTGACGCTGCTTTGCCAGCCTTTCATTCCCGGATCGGCGGCCAAGCTGCTCGACCTGTTGGCCGTGCCCGCTGACAGCCGCGCTTTCGAGCACGTCCATGCCAACCACGCGCTGGAGCCAGGCACTGCCTTGCCGGCGCCGGAGGGCGTATTTCCGCGCTATGTCGAGCAGGATGGCAATAGCTGATGCTGGTCGACAGCCATTGCCATCTCGACTTCCCGGACTTCGCCGAGGAGCGGACGGCTGTCGTCGCCCGCGCTCTCGCCGCCGGAATCGGCCGCATGGTGACGATCTCGACGCGGGTTAAGCGATTTCAGCAGGTCCTTGAAATTGCTGAATCTTTCAATGAGGTCTATTGCTCGGTCGGCACCCATCCGCACAATGCGGCGGAAGAGCTCGACGTCACCACTGACGAGCTGGTGCGGCTTTCCGGCCATCCCAAGGTGGTGGCGATCGGCGAGGCCGGGCTCGATTATTACTATGACAAGGCGCCGCGCGATGCGCAGGCGCAAGGCTTTCGCACCCATATCGCGGCCGCGCGCCGCACCGGCCTGCCGCTGGTCATCCATGCACGCGATGCCGACGACGACATGGCGTCGATCCTCGAGGACGAAACAGGGAAGGGCGCCTTCCCCTTTATCCTGCACTGTTTTTCGTCGGGACGCAGGCTGGCTGAAGTCGGCGTGGCGCTGGGCGGCTATGTCTCCTTCTCCGGCATCCTTACCTTCAAGAACTCCTCCGAACTGCGCGCCATCGCCGCCGACGTCCCCCGCGACCGGCTGCTGGTCGAAACCGACGCGCCCTACCTTGCGCCGGTCCCACATCGCGGCAAACGCAACGAACCGGCCTATGTCGCGAACACGGCCAAGGTGCTCGCCGAGACCATCGGCGTCAGCGAGGCCGAGATCGCCGATATCACCACCGGGAACTTCTTCAGGCTGTTCACCAAGATGCCGCGTCCCGAAACGGCTGCGGGCTGAGGCATGAGCGACCGGCTGCGCTTTACCGTTCTTGGCTGCGGCTCATCGCCCGGCACGCCGCGCATCACTGGAGATTGGGGCAATTGCGACCCCAAGAACCCGAAGAACCGGCGCATGCGCACGGCCGCGCTGGTCGAGCGGATTGCCGCCAATGGCGCGCGCACCACGGTCGTCATCGACACCGGGCCGGATTTCCGCGAGCAGATGCTGCTGGCCTCCGTCAAGCGCATCGATGCGGTCGTCTACACGCATCCGCATGCCGACCACATCCACGGCATCGACGATCTGCGCGGCTATGTGCTCGAGCAACGCCATCGTATCGACATCCATGCCGACGAGCCGACCATGCTGCGGCTGCGCCAGGCGTTCGGCTATTGCTTCGAGACGCCGCCAGGCAGTTCCTATCCGCCGATCGTCAAGGCTCACATCATCGATCACGCCAGGCCGGTCGTGATCGAAGGCGAGGGGGGTCCCCTCACCCTCGAGCCGCTGCCGCAGTTCCATGGCGACATCGTCTCGCTCGGCTTCCGCATCGGCGGGCTTGCCTATTGCCCTGATATCAGCGGCTTCCCAGACGCCACCGTTGAGCGTTTGCGCGGCCTCGACACGCTGGTCATCGATGCGCTGCAGTACAACACCCATCCCAGTCATCTGTCGCTTGGCCAGGCGCTGGAATGGATCGAAAAGCTGACGCCGAGGAACGCCGTGCTGACCCATATGCATGTGCCGCTCGACTACGCCGTCGTGATGGCCGAGACGCCGGAGCATGTCGTGCCGGCCTATGACGGCATGGCGATCGAAATTCCTTACGAGTCAGAGCGATAGAGACAGCTGTTCAGTCGGGGCTGCAGTTCGTCCGTCGAAAGCTTCGCTGCGGTCTCGAAGCCGAAGCGCTGCCGCGGAGCTTGTCGCCGGCAGGGAAAGCCGCAGCAATTCCTGGACGTGCCCGCCACGCCTCAGTTCCATAATCTATCTTATGCGACTTTCCGATATGGCAACGGAGATGCCGACAGCGTGATGTCACACAGCCCTGCTCGCCAGCCGCACGGAGCTGTTGCGCCTTGACGGGTACGCACAGGAGTCGTCCTTCGTTGTGGCAGCAAGTGCTCGGAACTCAACCCCGGACCTCGCGTTGGCCTGGTTGAGCGGTTTGAGGACTTTTGCATGCGTTCACGGCTTGAGTTGGCAAGCGGCACGGAATTGTCTTTCCTCACGGCTGGAGAGCGCTCCAAACCGGCTCTGCTGCTTCTTCACGGTTTTCCGAGTTCCTCCAGGACCTTTCGCCACGTCATTCCCGCATTGTCGAAGGTGGCTTATGTGGTTGCTCCCGACATGCCGGGGTTCGGCATGTCGGATGCTCTGCCAGAGCCGTCCTTCGATGGTTTTGCCGATGCGGTCTCGGAGTTGCTCGGCCACCTCTCGGTCGGCCCCCGCTACATCTACCTTCATGACTTTGGCGCGCCGGTCGGGCTGCGGACAGCCATGCAGGCTCCCGATGCGGTGTTGGGCTTGATCATCCAGAACGCCAACGCGCATCGGAGCGGAATGGGGCCATCCTGGAAGGCGACGCAGGACTTTTGGGCCAATCCGAACCCAGACAACGAAGCGAAAGCCACCGCGCATCTGACCTTCGAGGGCACGCGAGACCAGTATGTGGCAGGTGTTCCCGACGATGTGGCCGCACAAATTCCGGACGAGAACTGGGAGGAAGACTGGCGCGTGATGCAGCGACCCGGAGGCATGGAGACGCAGCGCGCGCTCATTGCGGACTATGGCAATTACGTCGCTCGCTTCGACGCGATTGCCGACTATCTGCGGCGCAGGCAGCCACGCGCCCTGATGCTGTGGGGCCGGCATGACGCGTTCTTCGACCTGACAGAGACGCTGTCATGGATGCAGGCCCTGCCGAGGATGGAAGCACATATTCTCGACGGGCCTCATTTCCTGCTGGAAACGCATGCCAACCAAGCTGCGTCGTTGATGGTCGACTTCCTGAAACGGCAATAGAACAGTCCTTGAGGTCTGGCCGACCAGAACGCGGCGGACCCTGAGGACTACATTGTCCGGCATCAAAGTTCTGGCTGCTGCCCTGTCAGTCCATTTCCGCTCGGCGTCGTCTCTCGCTTGCCTGGCGCAGGCCAGGTTGGATAATTTATTTTCATGGCTGCCGGAATCTCAGATCGGATATCCGCCTTCGTCGAAGCGCTTCCATTGAAGCCGGGACTTCGCGTCCTGGAGATCGGATGCGGTCCCGGCGTTGCCGCTCGCGATGTCGCTCGCCGCATCGACGGCGGCTTCATTCTGGCCATCGACCGCTCGGAGAAGGCAATCCGATTGGCGCGGGCGCGATCGGCTGATGAGATGGCTCGGGGCTGCCTCGATTTCAGGCATGCGGCAATCGAAGACTTCGCATTGAATGCTGACGAGGCTCTTTTTGACATCGCCTTCGCCATGCGGGTCGGCGCGCTCGACGGGCGTCACCCCGAGGCCAACCGTGCGGCCCTGACGCGGATCAAGGCGGCGCTGCAGCCGCATGGCAGGCTTTTCATCGACGGCGGCGATCCGCTGAAAGAGATAGATTTGGTTCGTGGCTTGCCGTCCTAAAAAACACCGAGAAACGTCGCCAGGATATTTCAGGCATTCGGCAAGCGCATCTTGTCCGAAGCGCATAGTTTTTCCCCGGCCACCGCAGGCGAGATGGCGGCAGGGAGCAAAGCACAAACCCCCGGCATCAGAACGCTTTTCGTTGCTATAACCCACTGTGTTGCGCGAGATGCGAATTGTCGCAAAACTCCGGGCCGAAGCAATTACCTGCCCCCCGAGCTGCCATAGCGCCGCGGCGCAACAATGAAAGCCTCCAGAAAATGACCGCTTCGCCTTCCTTTCTCGGCTTTCCCGGTCGCCTCGCCGACGGGCGCATGCCGCGAGCCGTGATCTTCGGGGCGGGTCATGGAAGCACCTATCGCGGCCAGGACAGCAGCGGCCATGCCTCGGCCGCCGGCGCCATCCGAGCCGCAAGCCAAGATGACATTCCGCTGGTGGAGCACTGGGATTTCGACCTCGGCGGCCCGCTGTTCCATGGCGGGCCGGTCTGCTGCATCGATAGCGGCGACATCGCGACCACCATGCATGACAACGCCGACAACCGGGCCCGCATCGAGGCGAAGACACGCGAAGCTCTGTCCTTGCCCGCCGTACCGATCCTGCTTGGCGGCGATGATTCCGTCGTCATTCCCTTCCTCGCCGGCTTTGCTGATCACGGGCCAATCTGGATCCTGCAGATCGACGCCCATATCGACTGGCGCGACGAGGTGCATGGCGAACGCTACGGCTACTCGAGCCCGATGCGCCGGGCGAGCGAGATGGCGCATGTCGCCGGCATGGTGCAGGTCGGCCTGCGCAGCGTCGGCAGCGCACGCATCGGCGAAATTGAAGCGGCGCGGCGCTACGGCAGCCGCTTCGTCACGGCCCGCGAGGTTCACGCCCAGGGAGTCGAAGCCGCTTTGCGGCATATTCCGGAAGACGCGCATGTCGTCGTCACTTTCGACTGCGACTGCCTCGATCCCTCGATCATGCCCGGCGTCGCGGCGCGCACGCCCGGCGGCCTCACCTACACGCAGGCGATTGACCTGATCGCGGGCCTCGGCAAGCGGGCGAGGATTGCGGGATTCGACCTTGTCGAGCTTTATCCTCCCGCCGACATTGACGGTCTGTCGGCCATCACCGCGTCGCGGCTTCTTGTCAACGTGATCGGCGCCATTGTCCGGCAGACCGGCTAAGATGCGATCGGGTGGTCTAGAAAAAGCTGTTCAGAAACGCCGATGCCTCGTCTGAAATACCAACGATCTTGTTGGTCGCCTGACGGTAGAATTTGAAGTTGAGCTCGGTCTCGGGCCGGCCGTCCTTCCAATCCTTGAAGCGCTTGAGCTCATCGCGACCCAAACGTTTCGTCGCCAAGGCGGTCCGGCGGACGGCAACGCTGACGCGCGGCGTCTGCCGTTCGATATCCGGACGCTTGGGGGTGGCCTCGGAGGACGTCACGATGCCGCGCGCGACAAGCCCCTGCCCGCCTTCGTTCTCGCTGGCGAACAGGAAGATGACGTCGCCCTCGGCGATGCGCTTGCCGCCATACATGGTTTTCTGGGCGGCGAACACGAATCTCTCCGCCGCTGGGTCCTGGATTTGGGTCTTGATGGCGTATGCCATGCCCTACGGTTCCCGGCTGAGGCCGATCCGGTAACTCAGCACGCGCCGGCCGGCCGGCTCGATCAGCATGACGCCCGGCTTGTCGGCGAATTCGCCGTCGAAATTGATGGCGCTGGCGATGCCGTGCCAGTGCTCGATGCACAGGAAGGGCGCGCCGCCAGGCTTGGACCAGATGCCCAGCTCATTGAATCCCTGCCACGACATCTCGATCGCCGGCCCGCGGCCGGCGGCGTAGCGCACGCTCTTGCTCACCGGCTTGTCGAGGATGACGGCATCGTCGTCGAACAGTCTTTCGGATAGCGGCAGCGTCCTGCCCTCGATGGGCGTCGGCTGCGGCGCCGGCAACAACAGGCCGTCCTTCAGGCGGCGGATCGGCGCCGGCTCATTTTCGGCGAAGGTCACCCGATAGGCTTCCTTCGGCAGCTCCGGGAGCAGCGGCCAGTTGAACGCCGGATGCGCGCCGATCGAGGCGGGCAGAGGCTCGTCGCCGGTATTGGCGATCTCGAAGGTCACGCCGAGTTGCCGTGGTTTCAACTCGTAGCTGATGGCGAGACGAAAGGCGAAGGGATAGTGCGTTCGCGTCTCGGCGTCGTCCGTCAGGACCAATGTGCAGGAGGCCGGCCCCTGCTCCGCCCAGGCAAAGCGCCGGTCGCGGGCAAAGCCGTGCTGCGTCATCGGATAGATTTGGCCGCGATGCCGCAGCTGATCGCCTTTGAGCCGGCCGACGATTGGGAACAGCACGGGCGAATGACGACGCCAGGCGGGGCCTGCCTGCCACAGAAGCTCGGTGCCTTCGCCATCGCGCAGCGAGACCAGTTCGGCCCCCTGCCCGACGATGGTCGCCGAAATGCCGTCAGCGTGAAGCGTCAGCTGGTCCATTGCGTCCTCGCGGCTGGCAGGTTTGGCCGGCAGGCTAGCAAAAGGCCGCGCGTGAACTCAAGCGCGGCAGGCAGATCGCCCCTTGGTCGTCAACGCTTGGTGCGCAGTCGACAAAAAAGTGGCCGGAGGTTTCCCTCCGGCCGTGGCGAGGTCAGCAGTGTTGCCTGCTGCGGTCCGGCCTATTCGCGCTCGCCGGTGAAATTCAGCAGCAGCTGGAAGATGTTGATGAAGTTCAGATAGAGCGAGAAGGCGCCGAAGACGGCAAGCTTCTGCTGCGATTCCGCATCGAAGTTCTCGGCATATTGCTCCTTGATCGTCTGCGTGTCCCAGGCGGTCAGGCCGATGAAGACGGCGATGCCGATCACCGAGATGGCGAACTGCAGCGCGGTCGAGCCGAGGAACAGGTTGACCAGGCTGGCGATGACCACGCCGATCAGGCCCATGATCAGGAAGGACGAGAACTGCGTCAGGTCGCGCCTGGTCGTGTAGCCGTAGAGGCTGGTGGCGCCGAACATCGTGGCGGCGATGAAGAAGGTGCGCGCGATGCTGGTCGAGGTGAAGACCAGGAATACCGAGGCGAGCGACAGGCCCATGACGGCGCAGAAGGCCCAGAACATCGCCTGCGCGCTCGCGGCCGACATGGTCTGCATCCTGAACGAGAACAGCATGACGAAGGCGAGCGGCGCCAGCATCACCACCCATTTCAGCGGGCTGGAGAAGATCGGTACATAAAGCGCCGGCGTCGAGGCCACGAAGAAGGCGACGAGGCCGGTAACAACGAGACCGAGGCCCATATAATTGTAGACGCGCAGCATGTGCTTGCGCAGGCCCTCGTCATAGACGGCTCCGGCCTGGACGCCGGTGCCCATTCGGTATCCCAGATTGGGGCTGTTCATTCGGTTGCTCCTTGGTTATCGGTAGAGGGTTTGTTTTCAATAGAGAGTTCTGGCGAGTTTCTCGGCGGCACGGTCGAGGCTGCCGGCGTCGCCGCGTCCGACCACCGCATAGGCGACCTCGCCGATCTGGAAATACGCGGTTGAGATGTCGTCGGAGGGCGCGATCGTCGGCTTCACCACATCGAACCTGCCCGGCCTGATGGCGAACAACGAGACAAGACCGAGGTCCTTGGTGTCGACCGCTACCTCGACGCTCGGCCCGAATTGCGAGGGATAGACCTGGACGTCGCGAATCTTCCAGTCGTCAGGCAGCGACGGCATGACGATCGCGGTGGCGGCGCGAATCTCGTCGGGATCGTAGCCCGGAGCCTCTTGCTGCGACGGCATCGTCTCGCGCACCAAGGTCGTCCTGTGCGCCCGGACCGCATCCTCGACATAGGCCGGCGGCTGCGTCGAGGCGACCACCTTGGTCACGGCGATCGGCCCGAAGGCGCCGTTGGCAAGCCAGCCTGCCGCGACCAGGACGGCCGCGGCCGCCGCACGCTGCAGCACGGCAAGCATGCGTCCCCTGGCAAGGCCTCTTTCCAGCCGGCGCGCCGCTTCTGTCGTGGCCGGACGCGCCCTGCCGACAGGGCCGGCAAGCGCGACGCGCAGTTCGTCGCGCGTCCTCAGATCGGACATCACGCGCGCGGCCACTTCCGGGCGCGCGGCGAGGTGCGCCTCGACCTCGATGCGGCGGGCGACATCCAGCTGATCGTCGACATAGGCGTCGAGATCGGCATCGGTCACGGGGTCGACAATAGCGGTCATTGATCGTCTCCCACGATCCTGAGATGAGGCCTGGCCTTCGGCGCCGCGCCCTCTTCCATCTCGCGCAGCGCGGCACGCGCGCGGCCGATGCGCGACATCAGCGTTCCGAGCGGCACGCCGACGGCTTCGGCGGCCTGCTGATAGGAAAGCCCTTCGATGGCGACGAGGTGCAGCGCGGAGCGCTGTTCCTCCGGCAGCGAAAGAAACGCTTCCCGGACCTGCGACAGGCGAACCGAATGGTCCTGCGACGCCGGCACGCTCTGGTCGGCGACAAGGCCGGCCTGTTCGATGCGCGCCGCCTCGGAGCGGCGCGAGCGCATGCGGTCGATGAAGACGTTGTGCACGATCGCCAGCAGCCAGGCGCGCAGATTGCCGCTTGACCGAAAGGTCGCGCGCCGCTCATAGGCGCGCACCAGCGCGTCATGGACGAGATCCTCGGCCTCAGTGCTGTCGCGCGTCAGCGAGCGCGCATAGCGCCGCAGCGAACCCAACTGCCCGACGATATCGAAGCGTGCCATCGACCGTTTCATGCCCTGTTTACGGAGCATGTAGGGGTTTTAATCCCCTGCCCGACATTTCTTTTCGTGTCGCCGCCACAGCGGAAACCGCTGGCGCGACAGGATCGATTTGCGTATCACTCCGCCGCCATTGGAGTCCTTTTCGATGTTCGAGACCCTGCAGCCCGCGCCCGCCGACAAGATCCTTGCCTTGATCGGCCTTTATCGCAACGACCCACGGCCCGGCAAAGTCGACCTCGGCGTCGGCGTCTACAAGGATATCGACGGCAAGACGCCGGTGATGCGCGCGGTGCGCGAGGCCGAGAAGCGGCTGCTGGCGAGCCAGGACACCAAAACCTATCTCGGCCTTGCCGGCGACACCGGCTTCAACGCCGCCATGATCAAGCTCGCCTTTGGCGAGAAGGCCGACCATTCGCGCATCCGCGCGGCACAGGCGCCGGGCGGATCGGGCGCGCTCAGGCTGGTGGCCGAGCTCGTGCAGCGCACGCGCCCCGGCGCGACGGTTTGGCTGTCCGATCCGACCTGGCCGAACCATCTGCCGGTGATGCGCGCCGCTGGTCTGCAGGTTCGCGACTATCCCTATTTCGATGCCAGATCGGGCGCTGTCCGCTTCGACGAGATGCTAGCGGCGCTGAAAGTTGCCAACAGCGGCGATGTCGTGCTCCTGCATGGCTGCTGTCACAACCCGACCGGCGCCAACCTCGATATCGCGCAGTGGGCCAAGGTCGCCGATGTGCTTTTGGAGCGCGGCTTGCTGCCTTTCGTCGACATCGCCTATCAGGGCTTTGGCGAAGGCCTCGATGCCGACGCCGCCGGTCTGCGGCTGCTGGCCGGCAAGGTGCCGGAAATGGTCGTCGCCTCGAGCTGCTCGAAGAATTTCGCCGTCTATCGCGACCGCGTGGGCGCGGCGATGATCATGGCCAAGGACGGCGCGCAGGCAGATGTGGCGATGAGCCAGATGCTGGCGGCGGCGCGCGCGCTGTATTCGATGCCGCCGGATCACGGCGCGGCGGCGGTGCGGATGGTGCTCGAAGACGCCGGCCTGAAAAAGGACTGGGAGACGGAGCTCGAGGAGATGCGGCTGCGCATGCTTCGGCTGCGTGTCGCGTTCGCCGAAGCGTTGCGCCGGCAATCCAATTCCGACCGCTTCGATTTCGTCGCCAGCCATCGCGGCATGTTTTCGAGGCTTGGGTTGACTGAGGCGCAGGTCGAACGCCTGCGTGCCGAGCACGCCGTCTATATGGTTGGCGACAGCCGCATCAATGTGGCCGGCCTGCCGGAGGACGGCATGGACGATCTCGCCAAGGCGATCGTCTCAGTGCTTGACTGAGGCTGTGGACAACTCGTTTCGGTGTCCGGCCAGGATTGGTCGGACGCAGGCCGCGGGATAGGCTCAATTCATGAAGCCCTCCAAGGACATTTCACGCCTGATCGAGATCATGGCGGCGCTGCGGGCGCCGAAGACCGGCTGCCCTTGGGATATCGAGCAGAATTTCGCTACCATCGCGCCCTACACGATCGAAGAAGCCTATGAAGTGGCCGACGCGATCGCGCGCGGCGATCTCGACGATCTGCGCGAGGAACTGGGCGATCTGCTGCTTCAGGTCGTCTATCACGCGCAGATGGCTGAGGAGATCGGCGAGTTCGCTTTCGGCGATGTCGTCGAGGCCATCACCACCAAGATGATCCGCCGCCATCCGCACGTCTTCGGCGACGAGAAGGCGCGCAGCGCCGGCATGGCCAAGGGCATGTGGGAGAAGATCAAGACGGTTGAAAAAACCGAGAAGCGCGATGCCCGCATCGCCCGTGGTCTCGACCCGGAGGATCACGGCAAGGGCTATCTCGACAGCGTGCCGGTAGCGCTCCCTGCCCTGACGCGTGCCCTGAAACTGCAGGAAAAGGCGGCACGCGTCGGCTTCGACTGGAGCGAGGCAGCTCCCATCCTCGACAAGATAGAGGAAGAGATCGCCGAATTGCGCGAGGCGCTCGCCACCGGTGACGCCGCACCTATCAAGGACGAGTTCGGCGACATGCTGTTTGCTATCGTCAATCTCGGCCGCCACCTCAAGCTCGATTCCGAAGCCGCGCTCAGCGGCACCAACGAAAAGTTCCGTTCGCGATTCCACTATGTCGAGCGGGCTCTGGAGGCCTCGGGCAAGTCGCTGGAGAAGGCAACGCTCGACGAGATGGAGGCGCTCTGGCAGCAGGCCAAAAGCACCAAATAAACAGCCGGTTAGCTGCCGCTCTTGCGATGCAGGCGGTTCTCTATCTCTTGCCTGGCGCTGTGCGTGGCTGTCAGCGAGAGCGTGACGCTGCCGTCTTCATTGTCGGTGCGCGAAACGACGTCGCCGTTGCGGTAGAGCCAGTCGACCTGGCCAAGCTGGGCGGGGCTCAACGTCACCGTCATCTTTTCCAGCTCGCCCGACACGCGCGTCTCGATGAGCGCTTTCAGCGCGTCGATTCCTTCGCCGGTGACGGCCGATATCGCGATCGGCGGCGCCTTGCCGCTGGCGCTCTCGGCAAGCAGTCGCTCGCGATTGCCTTCGTCGAGCAGGTCGACCTTGTTCCAGACCTCGATCACGCGGTTCGCATCGGCAGCGTCGACGCCGAGATCGCCGAGGATGCGTTCGACGTCCTCGGCCTGGGCGGCGGTGTCCGGATCGGAGATGTCGCGCAGATGCAGCACCAGATCCGCCTCGACGACTTCCTCCAGCGTTGCCCGGAAGGCCGCCACCAGATGCGTCGGCAGGTCGGAAATAAAGCCCACCGTGTCCGACAGGATAACCGGCGTGCCGTGCGGTAGCCGCACGCGCCGCAGCGTCGGATCGAGCGTTGCGAAGAGCATGTCCTCGGCCAGCACCCCTGCCCCGGTAAGCCGGTTGAACAGCGTCGACTTGCCGGCATTGGTGTAGCCGACGATCGCTACGACCGGGAACGGCACCTTCTTGCGCTTGGCGCGGTGCAGGTCGCGCGTGCGCCGAACCGTCTCCAGCTCGTGCTTCAGCTTGGTGATCTTGTCCTGCAGGATGCGCCTATCGGATTCGATCTGGGTTTCGCCCGGACCGCCGAGGAAGCCGGCGCCGCCGCGCTGCCGCTCGAGGTGGGTCCAGCTCCGCACCAGACGACCCTTCTGATAGTTGAGATGCGCAAGCTCGACCTGCAGCGTGCCTTCCTTGGTGCGCGCCCGCTCGCCGAATATCTCGAGAATGAGCCCGGTGCGGTCGAGCACCTTGGCGTTCAGTTCCTTTTCGAGATTGCGCTGCTGCACCGGCGTCAGCGGATGGTCGACGATGACCAGCTCCGCCTTGCGCTCCTTCACGATATCTGCGAACTCGGCCACCTTGCCGCTGCCGAGCAGGGTGGCCGGCCGCGGATCGGCAACCGTCACCACCGCGGTGTGAACCGGGTTGAGATCGATGGCGCTGGCAAGCCCGACCGCTTCGTCGTGGCGTGCATCCGGCGAACGGCTCAGGCGCGGACGGCTCGACTCGTCGTCGCCGCGGGGCTGCCGGGTAAGCACCGGCACAATGACAACTGCGCGGGTCGGATCCTTGGATTCCGGCCCGAGTTGATGTCCTTGTTTTCCGCGAACGCTGCGGTCCGCGTCCTTATCACGTGCCAATCAGGCGCCCTGGCTTTCCTCGCCATCGAACATCTGAACCGGCTGGCTCGGCATGATCGTGGAAATAGCGTGCTTGTAGACGAGCTGGGAGTGCCCGTCGCGCCGCAACAACACACAAAAATTGTCGAACGACGTGACGACCCCGGTCAGCTTCACGCCGTTGATGAGGAAGATGGTAAGTGGATTTTTGCTCTTGCGAACTGAATTCAGGAACAGGTCCTGAAGGTTTTGCGATCGTTCCGCCATTTTTCTTGTCTTTCGCCGATCCCCTTCGGTTTACGGGCCAATGCGCCAAATTACGAGGCACCTGTCAAGCGCGCAAACCCCCTCTTGCCGACACAATGGCAAGCAGAATGAGATAGTTGAGGTTACTTCCAGTTGTGCGGTTATCAGGCTGGACTTTTTTCCGCAACGTGAAAAAAGGCCTGCCGCAACGAAAGTGTCATCGAACCGGGATGGCCATTTGCGACCGGCGCCCCGTCGATTTCGACCACCGGCATGGCGATTGTGGTCGCCGAACTGATGAATGCTTCCCTTGCCGCCTTGGCTTCGGCGACCGAAAACCCGCGTTCCTCGATCTTGAGGCCAAGCTTGGCGGCGACATCGAAAAGCGTCGTACGAGTGATGCCGCGCAGGATGCCATGCTCGGCCGGCCGGGTCACAAGGACGCCGTCCCGGGTGACGATCCAGGCGTTGGACGAGCCGCCTTCCTTGACGTTGCCGTCGGTGTCGACGAACCACGCTTCCTGGGCGCCGGCTTCCTTGGCCTTCTGCTTGGCGAGCACATTGGGCAAGAGGCCGGTGCTCTTGATGTCGACGCGGTCCCAGCGATTCTCCGGGACGGTGATGACCTTGATGCCGGTCTCCACCCGCTTCGCGCTCGCGGCCGGATCGGCTTTCCTGGCGGTTATGACCAGGGAAGGCCTTGTGCCCGCGGGCGGAAACACGAACTCGCGGCTGGCGACGCCGCGGGTCACCTGCACATAGACAAGGCCGTCGACCACGCCGTTGCGATTGACCACTTCGCGCAACAGCATCGGCAGGACGCTTTCCGAGACCGGCCAGGCGATGGACAGTTCCTTCAGCGAGCGCTTGAGCCTGGCAAGATGGCGCGGCATGTCGACGATATGGCCGCGCGCCACCTCGCAGACCTCATAGACCCCGTCCGCGAACTGGTAGCCGCGATCCTCGATGTGGACGCTGGCTTGAGCATGGACGACATAGCGCCCGTTGACATAGGCAATGCGCGGCATGGGCATCCTCAGGAAAATGTCCGGCTTTCTTAGGCGATTCCGCCCCTGCCGTAATGAACAATCGCGTGGGCCAAGGGCTCGCTACACACCCAGCGACTTCAGCTTGCGGTGAAGTGCCGATCGTTCCATGCCGATGAACTCGGCGGTCTTCGAGATATTGCCGCCGAAGCGGTTGATCTGGGCGATCAGGTAGTCCTTCTCGAATTGCTCGCGGGCCTCGCGCAGCGGCAGCGCCATGATGTGCTGGTCCGACTGGTTGGGCGTACGCGGCATGACGTCGCCGATCTCGGACGGCAGAAGGTCGGCGGTGATCGGCGCATCGGCGTCTTCGCCACGCGCCAGGATCATCAGCCGCTCGACATTGTTACGCAATTGGCGAACGTTGCCCGGCCAGTTGTGCGCCTGCAGCACGGCCAGCGCATCGTCGCCGATGCGGCGCGGCCTTATGCCGGCCTGGCGCGCGATCTGCTTCATGAAGTTGTCGACGAGGTAGGGAATGTCCTCGCGCCGCTCAGCGAGCCCCGGCACTATGACCGGAACCACCGCCAGGCGATGGTAAAGATCCTCGCGGAAGCGGCCGTCGGCGATCATTGCTTCGAGGTTCTGCGAGGTCGAGGAAATGATGCGGACATCGACCTTGACGCGCTTGGTGCCGCCTACCCGCTCGAATTGCTGCTCGACCAGCACGCGCAGGATCTTGTTTTGCGTTTCGCGCGGCATATCGGCGACTTCGTCGATGTAGAGGATGCCGCGATGCGCCTCCTCCAGCGCGCCGACCTTGCGCTCGGTGCCGTTCGATTCGGTACCGAACAGCTCGATCTCCATGCGCTCGGGCGTGATGGTGGCCGCGCTCAGCGTGACGAAGGGACCGGACTTGCGCGACGACAGCGTGTGGATGGCCCGCGCCGTCAGTTCCTTGCCTGAGCCGGAGGGGCCGATGATCATGACGCGGCTGTTGGTCGGCGCGACGCGCTCGATGGTCTGCCGCAGCTGGCTCATCGCCGACGACATGCCGATCAGGTCGAAAGTCTCGCCGCTGCGCTGCTTGAGGTCGGAGACCTCGCGCCGCAGCTTGGACGTTTCCAGGGCGCGCTCGGCGATCAGGATGAGGCGATCGGCCTTGAACGGCTTCTCGATGAAATCATACGCGCCGCGCCGGATGGCCGACACCGCCGTTTCGATGTTGCCGTGGCCGGAGATCATGACCACCGGCATGTTCGGATGCATGGTCTTGATCTCGTCGAGCAGCGCCAGGCCATCGAGGCGCGAGCCCTGCAGCCAGATATCGAGGAAAATCAGCCGCGGCGCGCGATCGGCAATCGCCGCAAGCGCGCTGTCGGCATCATGGGCCGTGCGGGTTTCGTGACCCTCGTCGCTCAATATACCGGCGACAAGTTCGCGGATGTCTTCCTCGTCATCGACGATGAGAATGTCAGACGCCATTACCGACCTTTTCAGTTTCTCGTTCGTGTTCGCTTCGACCTTCACCGCGTGGCGGCGCGGCTACGATCGTGGCCGGGGGCAGGATGATCGAGATCATCGCGCCCCGGCCGCCATGAAAATCCGCTGGCGCGTCGTGCAATTCGAGACGGCCGCCATGGTCCTCCACGATCTTTTTGACGATAGCGAGGCCAAGCCCGGTGCCCTTCTCGCGCGTCGTCATATAGGGCTCGAGAAGCCTTTGACGATTCTCGCGCGGCAGCCCCTTGCCGTTATCGATAACGTCGATTCGTATGGCGCCATCTTGCCGTCCAGCCTGAATCCGGATTGTGCCGCCCGAACGGTCCTGCGCATCAAGTCCGTCGATCGCCTCGGCCGCGTTCTTGATGACGTTGCCGAAGGCCTGAGCCATCAGGCGGCTGTCGAAAGTGCCTTTCAACGGCTCACTGCCGAAATCGCGCTGGAAGGCAATGTCCGAGCGGCTGACCTCGACCAGGAAAGACGCCTCGCGCAACGACTCACGAAGGTCGATCGCCTTCATCTCCGGCTTCGGCATGCGGGCGAAGGCCGAGAATTCGTCGACCATGCGGCCGATGTCCTCGACCTGGCGGATGATGGTGTCGGTGCACTGGTCGAACACCTCGCGATCCTCGGTGATGACCTTGCCGTAGCGGCGCCTGATGCGCTCGGCCGAAAGCTGGATCGGCGTCAGCGGGTTCTTGATCTCATGCGCGATGCGCCGCGCCACATCGGCCCAGGCCGACGAACGCTGCGCCTGGACGAGATCGGTGATGTCGTCGACCGTCACCACATAGGATTTCTCTTCTTCGCCGTCGTCGCCGGATTCGACCGTTACCTGGACATTGAAGGTGCGCTCCAGACCGGTGCGGAAGAAGGTCACCTGCTCGCGATAGACCGGCTTGCCGGACTGCCGCCCGATCTCGAACACGCGACCGACAAGCGGCAGGACTGTCGAAAGGTTCTGGCCGAGCGCCGCATTCGCCGAAATCGTCAGCATGGTCTCGGCCGAGCGATTGACGATGGTGATGATGCCGTAGGGGTCGACGCCGATGACGCCGGCAGTGACGCCGGCAAGCACCGCCTCGGAGAAACGCCGGCGCTCGTCGATCAGATCCTTGGCCGAGAGCAGCTCGTTGCGTTGCGATTTGAGCTCCAGGATCATGTTGTTGAAGGTCTCGCCGAGCGAGGCGACGTCGCCATCGGACTGGCGCACTGGAACGGCAACGTCGAGATTGCCGGTCGCCACCTCGTCGGCGGCGCCGATCAGCTGGCGGATCGGCCGCACGATCCGGTCTGCGACCGCGATGCCAGTCCAGATCGCCGAAAGTGTGATGATCAGCGTGAGCGACAGATAAGGCAACGCGAAGGCGACCTGCGAGGTCCGGCGGTTGTCTTCCAGGTTGCGGTATTCGTCGGTGTTGCCCCTGACGATCTGGCGCGCCTTGATCACGTCGGGATCAACCAGCCGGATCGTGTAGAGGTAAAGCCCTTCGATCTCGCGCAGCTTGATAATGGCGCCCATGATGTTGCGGGTGCGCGGTTCTATCAGCACCGGCTTGCCCTCGGCCGCGGTGTCGACAGCGCCCGAGGGCGGCTCGGGCATGGGGAAGTCGGCGTCGGTCTTGGCGTTCATGACGAACGAGCCGTCCGGCTTGATAAGGGCCGCATGCGCCAGGCCGCGCCCGACGGCCTCCTTGTTCAACAGATCGAGGAAACCGCCCTTGTCGAGACCGTAAAGCGTGCGCGAGGCATCGAGATCGTATGCCATCGACAATGTCGTGCCCTGCAGGTTACGCGCGTTCTCCTGCACATAGGCGTCGGCGATCGACAGCGACGAGTTGACGATCGTCTTGGTGCGGATTTCGAACCAGCGGTCGAGGCCGATGTCGAGCGTGATCGAGGCGATGATCGCCACCATGATGGCCGGAATGGCGGCAACCAGTGCGAACATGGCGACGATGCGCACATGCAGCCGCGAGGCAGCCCTGCCGTGGCGCCGTGCCAGAACGATGCGACGCACCTCGCGGGCGATCAAGGCGATGAGGAACAGCACAAAGACGGCATTGGCCGCGATCAGGGCCCAGGTCGCGTCAGCGGTCGGCGCGATCGGCGTTGCGCCGACCAGGATCGCAAACGATATGGCCGCCGTGATCACCGCGCCGGCAATGGCGACCACGCCGGGCAACGCCAGCAACCGTCGCCCGTCACGCGTGCCGGTCTGGTTGAAAAGCGGTTGGGTCAGGGTCGGAGCCTCAGCTGCCATGTCGCGGTACAGAGTCGGTCATCGCGTCGGATGTATGCAACGCATTGTGGCGATTATGCAACAAGTGTGGCCGGGAAGATAATCTTTCCCAGACAAAATTCACCGGCGGGACGAGGTGACGTTACGGCTGCCTGGCTGATTTGTAGACGTTGACGCCGAGCTCGCGGATCTTCTTGCGCAGCGTGTTGCGGTTGAGCCCCAAAAGCTCCGCCGCCTTGATCTGGTTGCCGCGCGTCGCCGTCATCGAAGCCAGCACCAGCGGATACTCGACCTCGGCAAGAATGCGCTGGTAGAGCCCGGCCGGCGGCAATTCGCCGGCGAAGGAGGCGAAGTAGCGCTGCAGGAAATGCTCGACAGCCTGGCCGATCGACAGATCGTCGGGGATGAGCGCGCCGCCGTCCGGCACGACCGGCCTTTCGCCGGTTTTCAGCTCCGATTCTATGATTTCCGATGAAATCTCGTCCTGCGAGTAGAGGGCGGCCAGCCGGCGCACCAGGTTTTCAAGCTCGCGCACATTGCCCGGCCAGGGATAGCGTTTCATAAGCTCGATGCCGCCGGAGGATATGCGCTTGGTCTGCAGGCCCTCGCTGGCGCCCTGCTTGAAGAAATGCCGCACCAGGTCGGGAATGTCCTCGGAACGCTCGCGCAGCGCCGGCAGCCTGAGCGGCACGACGTTGAGACGATAGAACAGGTCCTCGCGGAACAGGCCCTGGTTGATGAGCGTGCGCAGGTCCTTGTTTGTGGCCGCGACGATACGGACGTCGGTCTTGATCGGCGTGCGGCCGCCGACAGTGGTGTATTCGCCCTGCTGCAGCACGCGCAGCAGCCGGGTCTGCGCTTCCATCGGCATGTCGCCGATCTCGTCGAGGAACAGCGTGCCGCCCTCGGCCTGTTCGAACCGGCCGCTGGAGCGGTTCTGTGCCCCGGTGAAGGCGCCCTTCTCGTGGCCGAACAATTCCGATTCGATCAGGTCGCGCGGGATCGCCGCCATGTTGATGGCCACGAACGGGCCGCCGCGACGGCGGCCATATTCGTGCAGCGCGCGCGCCACCAGCTCCTTGCCGGTGCCGGACTCGCCGCTGATCATGACCGTGAGGTCGGTCTGCATCATGCGCGCCAGCATGCGGTAGATGTCCTGCATGGCGGCGGATCGGCCGACCAGCGGCATCGTCTCCGGCTGGTCTTCCGCGCGGCCATCGAGCTTCGGCCGCTTCGGCTCGGCCAGCGCCCGGCTGACGATGTTGAGCAGCTCCGTCAGGTCGAACGGCTTCGGCAGATATTCGTAGGCGCCGGTCTCGGAGGCGCGGATGGCGGTCATGAACGTGTTCTGGGCGCTCATGACGATGACCGGCAGCTCGGGCCGCGCCTTCTTGATGCGCGGCAGCATGTCGAAGGCGTTTTCGTCGGGCATCACCACGTCGGTGATGACGAGATCGCCCTCGCCCGCCGCAACCCAACGCCACAGCGTCGAGGCATTGGAGGTCACGCGCACCTCGTGGCCGACGCGTGACAGTGCCTGGTTGAGCACGGTGCGGATGGCCGCATCGTCATCGGCGACGAGAATATTGCCGCGAGCGGTCATGTGCGGTCTCCTTCAGCTTCATCGCCGGCGCTTGGTGCGGCCTCCTTCCAGGCTGGAAGCAGGATGCGAAACGTCGTCCCGCGCGGCGTCGAATCGCATTCGATGATGCCGCCATGCTCGCCGACGATCTTGGCGACCAGCGCAAGGCCAAGTCCGGAGCCGTTCGGCTTGGTGGTGATGAACGGATCGAACAGGATCGGCAGGATGTCCTCGGAAACGCCTGGACCGTTGTCATGCACGCAGAATTCCAGCGGCAACGACACCCGGTCCTGCGTTCCGGGTACCGAGACGCGGATGCCTGGGCGGAAGGCCGTCGACAGCGCGATCTCGCCTTGCGGGTCGGCGCCGATCGCCTCGGCGGCGTTCTTGACCAGGTTGAGGAAGACCTGGACCAGTTGATCGCGGTTGGCGAAGACCGGAGGCAATGATGGATCATATTCCTCCAAGATCTTGATCCGTCTTGCAAAACCGTTCTTGGCAATCGCCTTCACATGGTCGAGCACGACATGGATGTTGACCGGATAGCGTTCGATCGGCCGCTCATCGGAGAACACTTCCATGCGGTCGACCAGTGAGACGATGCGGTCGGTCTCGTCGGTGATCAGGCGGGTCAGCGCGCGATCTTCATCGGAGGCGGAAAGCTCGAGCAACTGGGCGGCGCCGCGGATGCCGGAGAGCGGGTTCTTGATTTCATGCGCCAGCATCGCGGCAAGACCGGTGACGGAGCGCGCTGCGCCGCGATGCGTCATCTGGCGGTCGATCTTGTCGGCCATCGACCGTTCCTGGAACATGACGACGACCGAGCCCGGAAATTCCGGCACCGGCGCGACATAGAGATCGACCATCTTTTCGATGCCGAGGCGCGGCGACGAGACGTCGACGCGGTATTCGTTGACCGGCGCGCGGCGTTCGCGCACCTGGTCGACCAGCGTCAGCAACGGACTCCCGAAGGGCACCAGCTTGGACAGCGTGTTGCGGGCGAGCATATTCGCGCTGGAGCGGAAGAAGTCCTCGGCATCGGCGTTGGCGAATGTGATGAAGCCGTCCGGATCGACCATGATCACCGGGCGGCGGATGGTGTTGAGCACGATGTTGGCGGCATCCGCCATATCGGCCTGGTGTGGCACGTCCGCCTTCATGCCGCGCTCCTCAGGCTGGCCGGGTGCGCGCCATCGGCGAAGACGCGGCCCAGTTCGGCAACGACTTCACCCGGCTTGAAGGACGTGAGAATGGCTTTGCGCTGCTCGGCTGAGACATCGGAAGCGTGACGGTCGAGATACCAGCCGAGATGCTTGCGCGCCTGACGCAGGCCGCTTTCGGCGCCGTAGAGCGAGAGCATGTCCTCGTAATGCGACACGACATAGTCGGCGAGCGCCTGCGGCATGTGCGGAATGCCGGGCGCAGATACACCACCGGCAATTGAGGCGATGCTTCCTGCAATCCACGGCGCGCCGTAATGCGCGCGACCGATCATCACCGCGTCGGCGCCGGACTGTTCGAGGATTGTCGCCGCCTCTTCCGGCGAGCCGACATCGCCATTGGCCACGACCGGGATCGAGACGGCTTGCTTGACGCGGGCGATGGCGCGCCAGTCGGCCTTGCCCTGATAGAACTGGCAGCGCGTGCGGCCATGCACGGTCACCATGCTGACGCCGGCCTGTTCGGCGCGGCGCGCCAGCATCGGCGCGTTGAGCGCGCTTTCGTCCCAGCCGAGCCGCATTTTGACGGTCACCGGCACCGAAACGGCGCCGACCACCGCCTCGATTAGCGACAGCGCATGGTCGAGGTCGCGCATCAGCGCCGAGCCGGCATAGCCGCCGGTCACCTTCTTCGCCGGGCAGCCCATATTGATGTCGATGATATCGGCGCCCTCGCCCGTCGCGATTCGCGCGCCCTCAGCCATGTGCGCGGCCTCGCGGCCGGCAAGCTGCACCATATGCACCGGCAGACCGGAATGACGGATGCGAAGGTCGCAGCCTGCCCTGCCCTTGGCCAGTTCGCCGCTCGCCACCATTTCCGAAACGACCAATCCCGCGCCATGCGCGTGCGCGCGCTGCCGGAACGGCTCGTCGGTGATGCCCGACATCGGCGCCAGGAAAACCCGATTACGGATTTTCACGCCGCCGACATCAAGAGGCGATGCCAATTTGGTCAGTTCAGCCATGCACAAAAACCAAGCATGTTCGATCGTTGCACATTCTCTAGCCAGAAGTGTGGCATTGTGCAACGCGCAATGACGTCACATTAAGGCGCATTTTGGAAAAAGCTGGCCTTCGGCCATCACCCCGACTAGGACCGATCGGAATGAGCGAGGCAAGTGAAAAGCAAGCGACAGGCCTGAACGGCGGGATCGGAGTGGTGATCGTTGCCGCCGGCCGTGGCGCGCGCGCCGGACAGGCGGACGGTCCGAAGCAATATCAGCGCATCGGCGGCCGTGCCGTTATCGCGCATACGCTGGATATCTTCCTCTCCCATCCGATGATCGGTCCCGTGGTCGTGGCCATCCATGCCGACGATGCCGAACTCTTCGAACGCGCGGCCGAAGCGCATGGCGACCGTCTTGTCGCCGTGATCGGCGGCCCTTCGCGCCAGGCGTCCGTCCGGCTCGGCCTCCTGGCGCTGAGGGACCAGGCACCGGCAAAAGTGCTGGTGCATGACGCCGTGCGACCCTTCGTCGACGCCGGGCTGATCGACCGCACCATCGAAGCCATCGGCGAGCGCCAGGGCGCGTTGCCGGCGCTGCCTGTCGCCGACACGCTGAAGCGGGAATCGGCCGCCGGCATGATCGACGAGACGGTGTCGAGAGCCGGCCTTCATGCCGCGCAGACGCCGCAGGGCTTTCCGTTCTGGCCGCTGCTCGCCGCGCATGAGAAGGCGCATCATCTGGGCAAGACGGAGTTCACCGACGACGCGGCGATCGCCGAATGGGCACAGATACCGGTCAAGATCGTTCCCGGATCGCCGGACAATGTCAAACTCACCTGGGCAAGGGACATCGCATTGGCCGACCAGCGGCTTTCGAGCGCGCAGCAGCGCTTCCCGGATATTCGCACCGGCAACGGCTATGACGTGCACGCGTTCGAGCCCGGCGACCATGTAACGCTCTGCGGCGTCTCCATTCCCTATGATCGCAAACTCTCCGGGCATTCGGACGCCGATGTCGGGCTGCATGCGCTGACCGATGCGTTGCTCGCCACCTGCGGCGCCGGCGATATCGGCACGCATTTCCCACCGTCCGATCCGCAATGGAAGGGTGCTGCCTCGAAGATATTCGTCGAGCACGCGGCGAAGCTGGTGCGCGAGCGCGGCGGCCGTATCGCCAATGCCGACATCACACTGATCTGCGAGGCGCCGCGCGTCGGGCCGCATCGCGCGGCGATGACGCAAGCGCTCGCAGCCATGCTCGGCATCGCGCCCGAGCGCATTTCGATCAAGGCGACAACCAACGAGAAGCTCGGCTTCGTCGGGCGCGGCGAAGGTATCGCCGCGATCGCCACCGCCAGTGTCGTCTATCCGGGCGAGGTGCCGGCATGAGCAACGCCGAACTCGCAAATGCGCTGCTCCAGGCCTGCCAGCAGCGCGGTGTTATGCTGGCGACGGCCGAAAGCTGCACCGGCGGCCTGATCATCGCGGCGCTCACCGATATCGCCGGGTCTTCCGCCGTGGTCGATCGCGGCTTCGTCACTTATTCCAACGAAGCAAAGATGGAGATGCTCGGCATCTCCGCCGCCACGCTCGACGCGTATGGTGCGGTCTCGCGCGAGACGGTGCTGGAAATGGCGGCGGGGGCGCTGACGCATTCGCAGGCAAGCCTGGCGCTCGCCGTCACCGGCATTGCCGGCCCCAGCGGCGGCTCGGCCGACAAGCCGGTCGGCCTTGTCTGGTTCGGGATAGCGCTTGCCGGACAACCGGTAATCGCTGAGCGGCAGCTGTTCGGTCACAAGGGCCGCGAATTCATCCGGCACGAGACGGTGAGGCACGCGCTGCAACTCGGCTTGCGCGCGCTGGGCGAACGTTAGGCGGGCTTTACACCGTAAATCACGTTTGCCCGTTTCTCGAAGGCTTCCGAGAACATGCGGAAGGCGCGGTCGAACATCGTGCCCATCACGGCGCCGAGGATGCGGCTCTTGAACTCGTAGTCGATGAAGAAATGCACCTCGCAGCCGCTGGTCGCGGGATCGAAGCGCCAGATATTGCTGAGATATTTAAACGGGCCGTCTATGTATTTGACGTCGATCGCTTTCTCGTCGGGCTTCAGCAGCACCTGGGTCGTGAAGGTCTCGCGGATCGCCTTGTAGCCGATGCTCATGTCGGCAACCAGGATAGTGCGGCCGTCACGCTCCTTGCGCGAGCGCACGGTGAGCGATTCACAGAGCGGCAGGAATTGCGGGTAAGCCTCGATATCCGCCACCAGCGCGAACATCTCGTCGGGTGAATGCGCGACGCGGCGTGTCGCCTCGAATTTCGGCATTGAAGGTCAGCTGGCCTTCGCGAGCTGCGCCTCGCGCGCAGCGCGCAGCCTGGCGAAATCCTCGCCGGCATGGTGCGAGGAGCGCGTCAGCGGGCTCGACGCCATCAACAGGAAACCCTTGGTCTTGCCGATGGTCTCGTAGGACTTGAACTCGTCCGGCGGGATGAAGCGGATCACCGGATGGTGCTTCTTCGAAGGTTGCAGATACTGGCCGATGGTCATGAAGTCGACATTGGCAGAGCGCAGATCGTCCATCAACTGCAGCACTTCGTTCCGCTCCTCGCCGAGGCCGACCATGATGCCGGATTTGGTGAAGATCGAGGGGTCGAGTTCCTTGACCCGCTGCAAAAGCCGGATCGAATGGAAATAACGCGCGCCGGGGCGAACCGTCAGATAATTCGACGGCACGGTTTCGAGATTGTGGTTGAAGACGTCGGGCTTGGCGGCAACGACGATCTCCAGCGCGCCGTCCTTGCGCAGGAAGTCGGGTGTCAGGATCTCGATCGTCGTCGAAGGCGTTGCCTTGCGGATAGCGCGGATGACGTCGGCGAAGTGCTGCGCGCCGCCGTCGGCAAGATCGTCGCGGTCGACGGAGGTGATGACGACATGGCTCAATCCCATCTGCTTGACGGCATGCGCCACGCGCGCCGGCTCATCCGGATCGAGCGCGGTCGGGATGCCGGTCGCGACATTGCAGAAGGCGCAGGCACGCGTGCAGATCTCGCCCATGATCATGAAGGTGGCGTGCTTCTTGTCCCAGCATTCGCCGATATTCGGGCAGCCGGCTTCCTCGCACACCGTTACCAGCTTGTGCGACTTCACGATCTCGCGCGTTTCGGCATAGCCCTTCGAAACCGGCGCTTTGACGCGGATCCAGTCGGGCTTGCGCAGCACCTCCTGGTCGGGCCTGTGCGCCTTCTCGGGATGCCGCGGGCGCGGCCGGTTGGCGATCGTGTCTACGACTGTGACCATCTCAAACCCTTCGCGGCCGCGATTTCGCCAGCCGCCTGCCTTGCGTCATCTAGGACTTTTCGGGACAAAGAAAAAGGCCGCGGCAGCGCGTGCCGCCACGGCCATTTTCGCATAACGGTGGCTTTGGGTCAGCGACGCACGAGCCGTCCGACGAAGATCAGCAGGCAGGCACCGATGAAGCCGGTGATCAGATAGGCGACCCAGCCGACGCCGAATGACTGGATGTTGAGGGCCTGCAGGATCGCGTTCAGCACTATGGCACCGACAATCCCCATGATGATGTTCATGAAGATACCAGTGTTGCTCTTCATGACCATCTCGGCCAGCCAACCCGCCAGGCCGCCGACAATGATGGCTGCGATCCAGCCGACGCCATTCATATGCATGTGCTAATTCCTCCTCGATCAGGTGAAAATGCATCCGGATACGAACCGCCTTGCCGTCAGCTTTCTCCGGCTGCCGCGTGTGAGTCTCGCCCGACAACGTTAGCACGGATTGGCCGTCGATCACCGGTTGGTGACTTATCACCGATTGGTTGCTCATCAGGCGTTCAAAGCGCGGCCATAGGCGTCGAGCACGCTCTCCTTCATCATCTCCGACAGTGTCGGATGCGGGAAGATCGTGTGCATCAGCTCTTCCTCGGTGGTCTCCAGGTTCATCGCCACGACAAAACCCTGGATGAGCTCAGTCACCTCGGCGCCGACCATGTGCGCGCCGAGCAGCTGGCCGGTCTTCTTGTCGAAGATGGTCTTGACGAAGCCCTGGTCCTCGCCGAGCGCGATGGCCTTGCCGTTGGCGCTGAAAGGGAAGCGGCCGACGCGGATATCCTTGCCTTCCGCCTTGGCCTTCGCTTCGGTCAGGCCGACGGACGCGACCTGCGGGCTGCAATAGGTGCAGCCGGGGATCTTCAGCTTGTCGATGGGGTGCACGCCCGGGAAATTGGCTATCTTCTCGACGCAGACAACGCCCTCATGCTCGGCCTTGTGGGCGAGCATAGGCGGGCCGGCGACGTCGCCGATGGCGTAGATGCCGGGCACATTGGTCTTGCCGTAGCCGTCGACGACCACGCAGCCGCGATCCGTCTTCACGCCAAGCGCTTCAAGGCCGAGATTCTCGATGTTGCCCTGCACGCCGACGGCCGAGATCATGCGGTCGGCGGTGATCTTCTCGACCTTGCCGTCCTTCATCTCGACATGCGCGGTGACCGAATTGGCGCCCTTTTCAACCTTGGTCACCTTGGCCTCGAGGAGGATCTTCATGCCCTGCTTCTCGAACTGTTTTTGCGCGAATTTCGAGACCTCGGCGTCCTCGACCGGCATTACCGCCGGCAGCAGCTCGACCACCGTCACATCGGCGCCCATGGTGCGGTAGAACGAGGCGAATTCGATGCCGATGGCACCCGAACCCATCACCAACAGCGATTTCGGCATTTCCTTCGGCACCATGGCCTCGAAATAGGTCCAGATCAGCTTGCCGTCCGGCTCGATGCCGGGCAGCGCGCGCGGCCTGGCGCCCGTCGCCAGGATGATGTGCTTGGCCGTGTAGGTGCCCTCGCCCTTGACGCCTTTCGGCACCGGCGGCTGCGGCTCCATCGCCTTCTTCGCGGTCTTTGAGACGACGACCTCGCCCGGTTTGTCACCGGCTGGGGCTTTGGAAAGCTTGGCCTCGCCCCAGATGACATCGACCTTGTTCTTCTTCATCAGGAAGCCGACACCGGTGTTCAGCCTGAGCGAGACTTTTCGCGAGCGGTCGACCACGGCAGCGGTGTCGGGCATAATTTTACCGCCTTCAAGCTTAAGCCCGTAATCCTTCAGATGATCCGAATAATGCATGATCTCGGCCGAGCGCAGCAGCGCCTTGGTCGGAATGCAGCCCCAATTCAGGCAGATGCCGCCAAGATGCTCGCGCTCGACGATTGCCGTCTTGAAGCCGAGCTGGGCGGAACGCACCGCCGTGACATAGCCGCCGGGGCCTGAGCCGATGATGATGACGTCGTAGGATTCAGCCACGGGTTTTCTCCCTGATCTTTCTGAGGGTTAGAGCGAGAGCATGACGCGCACGAGCGGCGCCAGAGCCTTGCCGATGTTTCGCATGTTCTCGGCATCGAGATGGACGCCGTCGAGCGGCGTGGTGGTTGCGACCGTGCCGGCGTCGAAGAAGCCGCAGCCGGCCTCGTCGGCCAGCAAGGAATACTGCGGCGCAAGACGCTTGGAAGCGTCGTCGCCGCCGGCGAACATTTCCTTGAACTCGGCATTGTCGGTGCGTGTCACGACAGGCGGCGCGACAATGAGGATCTGCGGCGCTGGCCAATCGAACGGATAGTCATGGCCGCGCACGATATCGATCAGCCGCTGCACGCCTTGCTTGGCTGCGACCGGATTGCCGTGAATCCAAGGCTTCATGTCGTTGGCGCCGAGCATGATGATAACGAGATCGAGCGGCGCATGGCTGGTCAGGATCGTCGGCAGAATGCGGGCGCCGTTGCGATCGGCGCCGGCCAGATGGTCGTCGAAGGCCGTGGTGCGGCCGTTGAGGCCTTCGGCGATGACTTCGACATCGTTGCCGAGTTCAGCCCCAAGCACGCTCGGCCAGCGGTCCTCGAGCGCATGGCGGCCGAGATTGGCGGCGTCATAGCCCCAGGTCAGCGAGTCGCCATAACAGAGAATTGTCTTCATGCGATTGCCCCACCCTTGCCGAAAGCTGGCTGCGAGCGCCTGCCGCGCCGGCATGCGAAGAGCTCGCCGTCGGGATTAAAAATAATCAGGGTGAAAAGGCTGGTGAAGAATTTCCGCACCGCCTTTTCCCTTCTTACACCAGCATGCCCATCGGGTTTTCGATCAAGCGCTTGAAGGCGCCGAGCAGCTCGGCGCCGAGCGCGCCGTCGACGGCGCGGTGATCGGTCGACAAGGTCACCGACATCACGGTGGCTATTCTGATCTCGCCCTTCTTGACCACCGCCCGTTCCTCCCCGGCGCCGACCGCCAGAATCGTCGCATGCGGCGGGTTGATGACGGCGGCAAAGTCCTTGACGCCGAACATGCCGAGATTGGACACCGCCGTCGTGCCGCCCTGATATTCTTCCGGCTTCAGCTTGCGGCTCCTGGCGCGGCTGGCCAGGTCCTTCATCTCGTTGGAGATGACCGACAGCGTCTTTTCGTCTGCATGCCGGATGATCGGCGTGATCAGGCCGCCGGGGATCGAGACGGCAACGCCGACATCGGCGTGCTTGTGCTTGACCATGGCGTTGTCGGTCCAGGAGGCATTGGCGTCCGGCACCGCCATCAGCGCCATCGCCATGGCCTTGATCACCATGTCGTTGACCGAGAGCTTATAGGCTGGCGCCTCGCCCTTCTCGGTCTTCCGCATCGGGGCTGCGGCATTGAGCTGCGTGCGCAGCGCAAGCAGCGCATCGAGCTCGCAATCGAGCGTCAAATAGAAATGCGGGATGGTGGACTTCGCCTCGACCAGGCGGCGCGCGATGGTCTTGCGCATGTTGTCGTGCGGCACGAGCTCGTAGGAGCCTTCGGCGAACAGCTTCAGCACCTGGTCGTCCGACATCGGTTTCGGCGCGGGCGCCGGAGCGGATGGGGCGCCGGCGGGCGCCTTCGCAGCCGGAGCGCCACCGGAAGCGATCGCCGCCTCGACATCGACCTTCACCACGCGGCCATGCGGACCGGAGCCAGTCAGCGCCGTTACGTCGACGCCGGCATCCTTGGCGATGCGGCGGGCCAGCGGCGATGCGAAGACGCGATCGCCGGGGGCGTGGCCGTTGGCGACGGGAGCAGGCTCGGCCTTCGCCGGCGCGGGCGTCGCGGCGGCTGCTGCCGGCTTGGGCGCTTCCTTGGGCGGCTCGGCCTTCGGGGCATCCGCTTTCGGCGCTTCGGCCTTGGGCGCGGCGCCGCCGCCGCTCTTGACAGCGGCCGCGGCATCCTCGCCTTCACCGGCCAGGATGGCGATCAGCGCGTTGACCTTGACGCCTTCGGTGCCGGCCGGAACCACCAGCTTGGCGATTGTGCCTTCATCGACGGCTTCGACCTCCATCGTCGCCTTGTCGGTCTCGATCTCGGCGATCACATCGCCCGGCGAAACCTTATCGCCTTCCTTGACCAGCCATTTTGACAGATTGCCCTCTTCCATGGTCGGAGAGAGCGCCGGCATGGTGATGTTGATTGGCATGATGTCCTCCCGACCGGCTCAGCGATAAGTGACGGCTTTGACGGCCTCGACGACTTCGCCGACGTTGGGCAGCGCCAGCTTCTCGAGGTTCGCCGCGTAAGGCATGGGAACGTCCTTGCCGGCAATGGTGATCACCGGCGCATCGAGGAAATCGAAGGCGCGCTGCGAGACCTGGTTGGCGATGTGATCGCCGACCGAGTTCTGCGGAAAACCTTCTTCCACCACCACGAGACGGTTGGTCTTCTTCACCGAGGCGATGATCGTGTCGAAGTCGAGCGGGCGGATGGTTCTCAAATCGATGATCTCGGCGTCGATGCCCATGCCGCGCAACTCGGCTTCCGCCTTGAGCGCATAGGTCATGCCGATGCCGAAGGAGACGAGGGTGACGTCCTTGCCCTGCTTGTGGATACGCGCCTTGCCGATCGGCAGCACGAAGTCGTCGAGCTTCGGCACGTCGAAGGAATGGCCGTAGAGGATCTCGTTCTCCAGGAAGATGACCGGGTTCGGGTCGCGGATCGCGGCCTTGAGCAGGCCCTTGGCGTCGGCAGCCGTATAGGGCATCACCACCTTCAGGCCGGGGATATGGCTGTACCAGGCGGCATAGCATTGCGAGTGCTGGGCGGCGACGCGGGCCGCCGCACCGTTGGGACCACGGAACACGATCGGCGCGCCCATCTGGCCGCCGGACATATAGAGCGTCTTGGCGGCCGAGTTGATGATCTGGTCGATCGCCTGCATGGCGAAGTTGAAGGTCATGAACTCGACGATCGGCTTCAGCCCCGCCATCGCGGCGCCGACGCCGACACCGGCAAAGCCATGCTCGGTGATCGGCGTGTCGACGACGCGCCTCGGCCCGAATTCCTGCAGCAGGCCCTGCGTGATCTTGTAGGCGCCTTGGTACTCGGCGACTTCCTCGCCCATGACGAAGACATCGCCGTCGCGGCGCATCTCCTCGGCCATGGCGTCACGAAGCGCTTCGCGCACCGTGGTGGAAACCATCTCGGTGCCGGCTGGAATATCCGGATCGGCGGCGATCTCCGCCTTCGGCGCGGCGGCGACAGCGGCAGACGCCTCGCTTTTGGCCGAAGCTTGCGCCGGGGCCGGCGCGGCTTTTTCAGCCTTGGCGGGCTCTTCTTCGCCGATGCCCTCGCCGGCCTTGTCGACGTCCTCGCCGTCGACGGCAAGCACGGCGATGACCGCGTTGACCTTGACGCCTTCGCTGCCGGCGGGAACCACGATCTTGGCCAGCGTGCCTTCGTCGACAGCTTCGACCTCCATCGTCGCCTTGTCGGTCTCGATCTCGGCGATCACGTCACCGGCGACGACCTTGTCGCCTTCGTTCTTCAGCCATTTGGAAAGATTGCCCTCTTCCATCGTCGGCGACAGCGCGGGCATGAGAATTTCGATCGGCATGTCCTTGCCCTCTCCTTAGAGTACGATGTCGGTCCAGAGCTCGGACGGATCCGGCTCGGCGTCGTTCTGGGCGAATTCGGCGGCGTCGGCGACGATGTCGCGGACTTCCTTGTCGATGGCCTTGAGCTCGTCCTCGCTTGCCCACTTCTTGTCGAGCAGCCGCACCCGGACCTGCTCGATCGGGTCATGCTCGGAGCGCATCTTCTGCACCTCCTCCTTGGAGCGGTATTTTGCCGGGTCGGACATCGAATGGCCTCGATAGCGGTAGGTCTGCATCTCGAGGATGAGCGGACCGTTTCCGGCACGGCACCATTCGGTCGCGAGATCGGCCGCCGACTTCACCGCGCGGACGTCCATGCCGTCGACCTGGATGCCGGGAATCTTGAAGGAAGCGCCGCGATGCGAGAAGTCGGTCTCGGCCGACGAACGCGACACGGACGTGCCCATGGCGTAGCGGTTGTTCTCGATAATGTAGATCACCGGCAGCTTCCACAGCGAGGCCATGTTGAAGCTTTCATAGACCTGGCCCTGGTTGGCGGCGCCATCGCCGAAATAGGTCAGCGAGACATTCTTGTTGTCGCGGTAGCGGTTGGCGAAGGCGAGACCGGTGCCGAGCGACACCTGCGCGCCGACAATGCCGTGGCCGCCATAGAAATGCTTCTCCTTGGAGAACATGTGCATCGAGCCGCCCTTGCCCTTCGACAGGCCACCACGGCGGCCGGTGAGCTCGGCCATGACGCCGCGCGGCGACAGCTCCATCGCCAGCATGTGGCCATGGTCGCGATAGGCGGTGATCATCTGGTCGCCTTCGACCAGCGCCATCTTCATGCCGGTGACGACGGCCTCCTGGCCGATATAGAGATGGCAGAAGCCGCCAATGAAGCCCATGCCGTAGAGCTGGCCCGCCTTCTCCTCGAAGCGGCGGATCAAAAGCATGTGACGGTAGGCGGAAAGCTCTTCTTCCTTGGTGAAATCCGCCGGTTTGGGCGCTGACAGATTGGGCTGTTTGTCGGATCTGGATTTTGCGGGCGCTTTTTTGGCGGCGGTGGCCATGCGTCACTCCCTGTTGGCGTCTCTTCGCGGACATTCAGGGAGATCGATCGTCTCCCCACCGATTGCGGAAAGCTAACATGCAAGGATGCATTGCGCCATGCTGAAAAACGCATGGCTGGCATGCATCTAAGCGATTAGAATCATTGAAAATAAAGGCGATTAACCGAAATTCGGTTATTTCGTCGAGGTAGGCAGCATAATGGTGATTTCGTCCGGATGGGACAGATTGAGCGCCTTTCGGGCCTGCTCGTCAAGCATATCCTTCTCCAGCGTACCCTCATGCATCAGCTGGACACGGCGCTCGAAGTCGATCCGGCGCGCCTTCACGGCGTCAAGCTGGGCCTGCAATTCAACCGCACGGGCCTGCAGCCGATATTTGGAATAGATGCCGAATTCGCCGTGATAGGCATGGAAGCCGAAATAGGCCAGGAAGAGCACGCAAAGCGAGGGAATGATCAGCCTGCCGGTGTTTCTCTGCTTGTGCTGACGTGTCCACATGACCCGAACCCTCGCGGCCGCGTACGCAAGCGACCATGAGTCGTATTTCGCCCGATTGTGCTTAATGGACGGTTACGGACGACCTGTTGCGGGATCGCCGGAAACGAAAAAGGGCGGGAATAACCCGCCCTTTCCAGACTGTTCGAACAGGCCGGATCAGCCCTTGACCACCGACTTGCCGGCGTAACGCGCCTGCTTGCCGAGCTCTTCCTCGATGCGGATGAGCTGGTTGTATTTGGCCATGCGGTCCGAACGCGACAGGGAGCCGGTCTTGATCTGCCCGCAATTGGTGGCGACGGCGAGGTCGGCGATGGTCGAATCCTCGGTCTCGCCCGAGCGATGCGACATGACGGCGGTGTAGCCGGCCTTGTGCGCGGTCTCGACGGCGTCGAGCGTCTCGGTCAGCGAGCCGATCTGGTTGACCTTGACCAGGATCGAATTGGCGACGCCCATGCGGATACCGTCGCGCAGCCGCGCCGTGTTGGTGACGAAGAGATCGTCGCCGACGAGCTGGGTCTTCCTGCCGATCAGGTCGGTCAGGATCTTCCAGCCTTCCCAATCGTCCTCGGCAAGGCCGTCCTCGATGGTGATGATCGGATAATCGGCAGCGAGCTTGGCAAGGTACTTGGCTTGCGCCTTCGGATCGCGGGTCTTCTTCTCGCCCTCATAGACGTAATTGCCGTCCTTGAAGAACTCGGTCGCCGCGCAATCGAGACCGAGGGCGACGTCCTCGCCGGGCTTGAAGCCTGCCTTCTCGATCGATTCCATGATGAAATCGAGCGCCGAAGGCGCGCTCTTCAGGTTGGGAGCGAAGCCGCCCTCGTCGCCGACATTGGTGTTGTGGCCGGCGTCCTTCAGCTTCTTCCTGAGCGTGTGGAAAATCTCCGAGCCCCAGCGCACGCCGTCGCGCAGCGTCGGCGCGCCGATCGGCAGGATCATGAACTCCTGGAAGTCGATCGGGTTGTCGGCATGTGCGCCGCCGTTGATGATGTTCATCATCGGCACCGGCAGGATGTGCACCTTAGTGCCGCCGACATAGCGGTAGAGCGGCAGGCCCGCGGCTTCCGCCGCGGCCTTGGCGACCGCCAGCGATACGCCCAGGATGGCGTTGGCGCCAAGGCGGCTCTTGTTCGGCGTGCCGTCGAGCTCGATCATCGTCTGGTCGATATGGATCTGGTTCTCGGCTTCCATGCCGCCGATCGCCTCGAACAGCTCGCCGTTCACCGCTTCGACGGCGCGCTGCACGCCCTTGCCGAGATAGCGCGGCCCGCCGTCCCGGACTTCGACCGCCTCATGCGCGCCGGTCGATGCGCCCGACGGCACAGCGGCGCGGCCCATGGAGCCGTCCTCCAGCACCACGTCGACCTCGACGGTCGGATTGCCACGGCTGTCCAGGATTTCACGCCCGACAATGTCGATGATGGCGGTCATTTGCGATGTCCCCGATTGATCGATTGAAGCGTCGCGCCCCTCTTAGCCAAAGCAGAGCAAAAGGCAATCGGCGGGCCCGCATTTATTGCCGCGGGCGTGATTCACGAAGCGCAATTTTCTGTCATCATAAGTCATGCGCGCTGTGTGACCATCTCATCTATGGTCGCGTTCGCGCGGGGCGAAACAGGAGGAGTTTCGCCATGTCCCAGTTGAGCGGTATCGTGAGTTTGTTCCTGATCGCGGCAGCGTTCCTGACGTCATGCGACGATCAGAAACCCCAGCAGAGCTCGGTAGAGCTATCGACTCTCAACGCGGCGGAGTAGCTAAACGTCAAAGGCCCCCGGCTTTGTGTCGGGGGCCTTTCGATTCCCAGCTTGCCGATCTGCGATCAATGCCAATAGGGCTTCACATGGTAATACTGGAATGAAGCATCGCGGGCGGCTTCGCCGTCAGCGCCGGTCAGCTCGTCGATCGAATAGGCGGGCGCGGCCTGAAGCTGTTCCTTGGTGAACGGCACGACGTAGCCGCCTCTGTCCTCGTCATAGTCGAGCGTCGCCCACGGAACGGCGTGGTATTTCTCGCCCATGCCGAGAAAGCCGCCGAAGCCGATCACGGCGAACATAATGCCATTCGACATCTTGTCGAGCATCACGTCCTCGATGCTGCCGATGCTCTTGCCTTCGGTGTTATAGACCGACGTGCCGATGACGCGCGAGGCGGCAATGGCTTCGGTATGCCCGGACGGAGTGGTCATGATGGTGCTCCTCTCGTTGAATGCCTGCACCGACAATGAGAGGAGCGCGCTAAGGTTCCCGACGATTTGCTCGGCGGTCGGTGAGGCAGCCCCCGCTCACCACAAACCGGCGCCGGATCGAGGTCCGCCGCTGCAATCAGTGGCCCTTGGCAATCCGATCAAAGGCCATGAGCTTTTCCAACAACGCCGGCATGTCCTTGAGAGGCAGCATGTTGGGGCCATCCGAAGACGTCGAATTGTCCGGGTCCTGATGGGTTTCGATGAAGACGCCGGCAACACCGACGGCAACGGCCGCGCGCGCGAGCGTCGCGACAAAGCGCCGTTCGCCGCCGGAGGAGCCGCCCTGTCCGCCCGGCTGCTGCACGGAATGGGTGGCATCGAAAATCACCGGGGCGCCGATCTCGGCCATGACCGGCAGAGCGCGCATGTCCGAGACCAGCGTGTTGTAGCCGAACGAGACGCCGCGCTCGGTGGTGAGCACATTCGGGTTGCCGGAGCCGGTGATCTTGGCGACGACGTTCTTCATGTCCCACGGCGCGAGGAACTGCCCCTTCTTCACGTTGATGACCTTGCCGGTCCTGGCGGCGGCGACCAGCATGTCAGTCTGGCGCGACAGGAAGGCGGGGATCTGCAGGACATCGACATGGGGGGCTACTATCGCGCATTGCTCCTCGTTGTGGACATCAGTCAGCACAGGAAGGCCAAACTCCTTGCGCAGATCGTCGAAGATCGGCATCGCCGCATCGAGTCCCGCGCCGCGGGTCGCCGACAGCGAGGTGCGGTTGGCCTTGTCGTAGCTGGTCTTGTAGACGAGGCCGATTCCCAGCCGTTCCGTCAGTTCCTTCAGCGCGCCGGCCATGTCGAAAGCGTGCTGGCGCGATTCAAGCTGGCACGGGCCGGCGATTAGCGACAGCGGCGCATTGTTGGCGAAGACGACCTTGCCGACGGTTACCGATGAATTGGGCGCCAAGGGCTTGCTCATGGGATCTCCCGGAAGATGAAGGCGGCGCCCTGGCCGGGCGCCGGCGGCACGACGATATCGTTGCCGCTCATGTTGTATCGGACTGCGTTGTCCGCAAGCAGGCGCCTCACAGCGGCCTTGTCGCGGATCGAGAAGGCAATGGCCGTGAAGAGCAGATCCGGCGACGGCGCGACCGTCAGGCCAAAGCGCGAGGCATAGTCTTCGGACGACAGAACGCTGAGGACTGCATTCGGCAGCCGCACCGCGTCGCCGGCGCCAGCATCGGCTTCGGCAGCGGTCGCGATCAATCCGATCTGGGCGTCAGGCCTGTCGCTGACGGCGATGATTTCGAGAATACCCGTCACGCCATTGGCGTGCGCCTGCAGGGCAGTGCGATCGATTTTCGGCGCATTGATGCGCTGGCAGGCAAAGAGGAAGGCTTCATCGGCCTCCCTTTCCGATATGAATGCCAGCCTGAAGGAAGCGGTATCGCTTTTGCCGTTCGCGTCGGTAAAGGCGCGCGAGAAGCTCAGCATCTCGCCGGCGGAAAGGCCGGCCTCGACATAGCGTGCATGATCGGCATCGGCATTGGCGGTTGCGAACACGACAGCGGAAAAGCCTTCATCGCCGAGGGTCTGACGGTAAAGGCGGTCGCGCGCGACGAAGACATTGCCCTCGCCTATGGCGCGGTCCGCCATCTGTTCGTTGCCGACGGCAAGCGGCTCCAGATAAGTGCCGTCGGCGAAAAAGACGCAGGCATTCTCCGTGCCGAACGGGTGGATGCCCGTGGGGGCGACGACAAAGCCGAGCGAGGCCAGACGCGACCGCGCGGCATCGAGGCTCCGTGTCGGCAGCACGAGATGGTCGAGCGGATGGGCGGAGCTTTCGATCATGCCGGCGCGGTGTGCCCCATTCCGGCCGGCTGTTCAAGTGCACCGAACGGTCGGCCGCGGCTTTGCCGCTCAGGCAGCGGCCACTACATCCGCAGAATAGCGCAGTTCGCGCAGCGGCTTCACTTTGCTGGTCGTATCCGCATAGATCGGATGCGCCTTGTAAGCGGCAAGCGCCGCCTCGTCCTCGAACTCGGCATAGACGACGACATCGATCGCATTGGAGAACTGATCGACCTTGGTATTGAGCGTCACCTCGAAATGCTTCGAGTGCGGAATCTTGCCGAGCGCCAGCAGGCCCGAGCGCACAGTCTCGACATCTTCCTTGCGCCGCACGCTGAAGAAAACGATGTGCCGGATCAAGCCAGCCTCCCTGGTCTTCGCTTCAGCGGCGTTTTTGTGGGAGCAATTCCCAGGCGTCAACCGGCAACGATGTCGCGCCCGCGATGCGAAACCGGCGAGACCTTACCCGGTAACATAGCGCACGATGCGCGAGACTTCCCGCACGGTCACATCGAGGTAGTGGCCGCGATTGTAGAGTCCGTCCCAGAACAGGAAGAAGGTGATGGAGGCGATGACGATCACATAACGCATGGCTAAAACTATCCCATGCGGACGGCCTGAACCAGAGGGGGGAGCGACGGCAGTCGTTCCAGTTAACCGCTTTTTGCCTGGCGCTTTCGGCCAACGGCGCCTGCGCAAGAGGGCCTAGCCGCAGAGTGCGAAGCCACCCTCTTGAGGCGACGGAATGAAACCGCGATCGGCCATCAAGCATCTCCGCTGCCCGCAGGCGGCGGCCTGGGAATCAGCTTTTGTCGTCGTCGCCTTGCGTGATCAGGCGCGCGCTGCGCTGGCCCGTAAAGTATATCCATAGCCAGCTAAGCGAGACCGCCAGGCGGTTGCGGAAATCGATCAGGAAATAGATGTGCGCTATGCCCCAGAGCCACCAGGCGAGCCAGCCGGTGAGCTTGATCCAGCCGAAATCGATTGCCGCGGCGCGCTTGCCGATCGTCGCCAGATCGCCGTCATGACGGTATTGGAAAGGACGCATCGCCGTGTCGCCTGCGAGCCGCGCCTTGATCGTCGCGGCAACATGCTTGCCCTCCTGCTTGGCGGAGGGCGCCACACCCGGCACCGGCTTCCCATCCGGCCGCAGCACATGCGCGGTGTCGCCGATGACGAAAATGTCGGGACTGCCCGGCACCGTGAGGTCGGGTTCGACGACTACCCTGCCCGCCCGGTCGGCCGGCGCTCCCAGCCATTCGGCCGCCGGCGAAGCGGCAACGCCAGCCGCCCAGATGATCGTCCTTGCCGGCAAGCGCGTGTCGCCGAAGACGACACCTTCGGCATCGAGGTGCGTGACCGGACGCCCGAGCTCGACGGTGACGCCCAGCCGTTCCAGCGCCTTGCGGGCATAGTCGGAAAGCTGCGGCGCGAAATTGGCCAGGATCCGGTCGCCGGCTTCGATCAGCACGACGCGCGCCTGGCTTGGGTCGATGTTGCGGAACTCGCCGCGCAACGTGTCATGCGCGAGCTCGACAATGGTACCGGCGAGCTCGACACCGGTCGGCCCGCCGCCGACGATGGCCAGAGTCAGCAGCGCCTGGCGCTTGGCCGGATCGGTTTCGCGCTCGGCCTGCTCGAAAGCGAGCAGGATACGGCGCCGGATCGTCGTGGCATCCTCAAGCGTCTTCAGACCCGGCGCGAACGGCTCCCATTCGTCATGGCCGAAATAGGCGTGGCGGGCGCCGGTGGCGAGCACCAGCGTGTCATAGGGGATCGAGCCGCCGTCCTCGAGCAGCACGCGCTTGCCGGCGCGGTCGACGCCGGTGACATTGCCGAGAAGCGTTGTCACGTCCTTGCGCCTGCGCAGAAGATGGCGGATCGGCCAGGCGACTTCCGAGGTCGCCAGCGACGTCGTCGCCACCTGGTAAAGCAGCGGTTGGAAGAGATGGTGGTTGCGCTTGTCGATCATGGTGATGCGCACCGGAGCTCCCGCCAGCGCGCGCGTGAGTTCGAGACCGCCGAAGCCGGCGCCGACGACAACGACTTTATGCTCGGTTTCGCTCATTTCATTCCACCTCGCCAAAGTGCAATCCTGCCGATGATGTAAGTATTTTTGTGCACTGCAACAATATTGCGCATGGCAACGGTCATGCCCGGGAGTCGTCGTGCGGCGTCGTGAATGCACATGCGGTCGCACAGGTGCGAGTATAGCGTGAAACAAAACGACAGGAGCCAAGCATGGCTGACAAACACGACGACGAAGGCCCGGCCCAATACGCCTCACCGCCCTGTTTCATGCACGAACTCGACCCGGAATACCGGGAACCGCTCTCCGACTGGACGGATGTTCGGAGATGGCGCAAGGCCGAGCGTGAGCGGCTCATCACCGGGCGCCTCGCCGTTTCAGCCGATGCGCGCGCCGCGATGTCGGCACGCATCGCGGAAGGCCTCGACGCGTTGATCGGCGACATAGCCGGCCGGATGGTCAGCCTCTACTGGCCGTTTCGCGGTGAGCCGGATCTGCGTGGCTGGATGGCCTCGATCAACGAGCGCGGTGGGCGCACCGCGCTGCCCGTCGTCATCGAGAAGGGGCAGCCGCTGGTGTTTCGCGCCTACAAACAGGGCGACCGGCTGGAAAAGGGCGTGTGGAACATTCCGATCCCGGCCGAGGGCGACCCGGTGCTTCCCGACATCGTGATCTCGCCTATCGTCGGCATCGATCCAGGCAACTATCGGCTGGGTTATGGCGGCGGCTTTTACGATCGCACGCTTGCCGCAATGCCGTTCAGGCCGCTGGTGATCGGCGTCGGCTACGAATTGCAGCGCATTCCGACCATCTACCCGCAGCCGCACGATATCCCAATGACTACTGTGGTGACCGAAGCCGCAGCGGTTTAAGCCATCTCAGGCCGCAGCCCGACCGCCGTGCGATCGACGATCTCGCGCAGCGCGAAGGACGAGTTGATCTTGGTGACGTGCGGCATGGCTGACAGCCATTCCTTGTGGATGCGCTCATAGTCGACGAGATCCTTCGCCGCGATGCGCAGGATGTAGTCGTATTCGCCCGACATCAGATGGCAGGAGAGCACGTTCGGGCAGCGCTTGATCGCCGCCTCGAAATCCGACAGCGTCTTTTCGAATTGCCCCGACAGCGATATGTGCACGATCGCCGTCATCTGGTGGCCGAGCGCGGAATTGGACAGCCGCGCGTGGTAGCCGCGGATGGTTCCGGACTTCTCCAGATTGTCGAGCCTGCGTGAACAGGCCGATTGGGAAAGGCCGACCTTCTCGGCAAGCGCCGCATTTGGGATCCGGCCATCCTTCTGCAAAGTCTCCAGAATGGCGATATCAATCCTGTCGAGCCGCATTTTTCGTGGTTCCTGCGAATTTCCAGTCGTTTTGCGCAACGATTATCGAAGAGCGACCGTTGCCGCAAGTGCATTCGCAAACACATACGGAGCGATTCGTGGTTGACTGCGGTTACTGCGTGTCCACCCTCCGCATTTTCGACCCGGTGACATGCACGAGCGACAGTGAGAGCGCCCCCTGAAGGGCGCGGACAGGGAGAAGAAAAATGCGTGTCGGCTGCCCCAAGGAAATCAAGAACCATGAATATCGCGTCGGCCTGACGCCGGGCTCGGTCCGCGAATATGTCGCGCATGGCCATGAAGTGCTGGTCGAGACCGGTGCTGGCGCCGGCATCGGCGCCGACGACAACGCCTATCGCGCCGCCGGCGCCACTATCGCCAAGACGGCCGCCGACGTGTTCGCCAAGTCCGACATGATCGTCAAGGTCAAGGAACCGCAGCCAAACGAATGGGTCCAGCTGCGCGACGGCCAAATCCTCTACACCTATCTCCATCTGGCTCCGGATCCGGAGCAGACCAAGGGTCTTCTTGGCTCGGGCGTCACCGCGATCGCCTATGAGACCGTGACCGACGACCGCGGCGGCCTGCCGCTGCTCGCGCCGATGTCGGAAGTCGCCGGCCGCCTGTCGATCCAGGCCGGCGCGACTGCGCTGCAGAAGGCCAATGGCGGCCGCGGCGTGCTGCTCGGCGGTGTGCCCGGCGTGCTGCCCGGCAAGGTCACCGTGCTCGGCGGCGGCGTCGTCGGCCTGCATGCGGCCAAGATGGCTGTCGGCCTCGGCGCCGACGTCACCATTATCGACCGCTCGATCCCGCGTCTGCGCCAGCTCGACGACATCTTCGGCGGCCGCGTCCATACGCGCTACTCGACCGTCGAAGCGCTGGAGGAAGAATGCTTCTCGGCCGACATCGTCATCGGCGCCGTGCTGATCCCGGGCGCCGCCGCGCCCAAGCTCGTCACCCGCGAAATGCTTTCCGGCATGAAGAAGGGCTCGGTGCTGGTCGACGTCGCGATCGACCAAGGCGGTTGCTTCGAGACCTCGCATGCCACGACACACGCCGATCCGACCTATGAGGTCGACGGCGTGATCCACTATTGCGTCGCAAACATGCCTGGCGCCGTGCCGGTCACTTCGGCGCACGCGCTCAACAACGCGACGCTGCACTATGGCCTGCAGCTCGCCGACAAGGGCCTCAAGGCGCTGGTCGACGACCACCATTTGCGTAACGGCCTCAATGTTCATAAGGGCAAGATCACCAACCGCGCCGTCGCTGAGGCGCTCGGCTACGAAATGGTCGAACCGAAGGCGGTCCTTGCCGCCTGATCATTCGCAACGATTTCCTTCAGTCGCCCGCCGGGTCATTCCGGCGGGCTTTTTCTTGCGCGGAAACTGCGCTTCCGTCGAAAAATCCGGTCAACAAAAAAGCGGAGCAAAAAGCCCCGCTTCCTCGACTGTCGCGATCTGCCGCCGGTCCATCCGCGGTCGACACATCGCAACCGCTGCGTTTTAGCGCAGTAGTACGACGATAATACGACGGTCTTGAAAATGCGCTTCTTTTCGTTCTTCCGCCATTATGCGGCCTTGTGTGAAATGCTTCACATTCGCTCGACGAGAAAGCTGCCTAGAGACGGACCGTTACTGGCGGTCTGAGCTGCTTGCCGGGTCGGGCAAGTCCGGCCCGGACGGCACTGGCCCGACAGCTTCTGTCAGACCCTCCAACGGCCCGCCCGACCATCGGCGGGCTTCTTTTTTGGTCATGCCCGCTCGATGCGGCATTGATAGCAATTGTTGCGGGCCGAGCGGACATGGATGTAGGCGATGTCGTCGCGCCCAAACAGCGTCCGCGCGCGGGCGGCAATCTGGCCGGTCGGCGTGACGGCGCCGCTGCCATAAACGATGCGATCGTCCCTGCCGTAGCCCCTGACGATATAGTCGCTGCTTTCGAGCATCTCCGGCAGCGCATCCCCTTCGGCTGCGCGCTCGCATTCCTGGGCATGCAGGAAGATTGGGCCGGTTTCTGCATAGGGCTGCAGTTCCGGAAACGGGCGGTAGGCAACGATCAGATAGCCGTCACCCTCGGCGACGTTCCTGAGGCAATGCCTGCAAGGCACGCCGTCGCCGTCGGAGATGCGGTGCTCCGGGGTGCGGCCGTAGGCATCGGGCCCTCCCCGCTGCAACGCGCGCACGGCTTCGGTCGGCAAGGCTTTGAACTGGATGCTCATGGCAGATCTCCGGTGTCGATCTCCGGAAGCTATGCCTTGGCGATAGTGCCTCCCACCCGATTCCTGACTGGCGGAACCGTTTCTCACTAGTCCTGGAATTGCTCTAGTCTCGCATGACGCTGGCCGAGCGCTCGGCGAAGGTCAGCGGATGCACGACCTCTTTCTTCTGCGCCACCGGCGTGAAGCCGAGCTTCTGGTAGAGCGGCAGAGCCGCCGGATGGTCGAGGGTACAGGTCTGCACGGTGACGCGCCTTGGCCCATGCGCCCAGGCGGCCGAGATCGCGGCGCCGAGGAACCAGCGACCGATGCCCTGACCATGCGCATGCTCCATCATGCCGAAATAGGCGAGCTCCACCTCGTCAGGCAGATGCGGCTTCAGGTCGAAGAAGCCGGCGGGAGCGCCGTCGAGATAGAGCACGCGGATGTCGCGGTCCTCGCGGTGCAAGCCGGCGGCAAGCTCCTCGTCGCTTAGCCTCAGCACGTTGACCCAATGCCATTTGCGCCCGACGCGATCCATCAGATAGCGGTAGAAATGGAGCGGGATATCTTTCGTCTTCAGCAGCGCGATCTGGCGATTGTAAGGGATCGGCGGCGAAACCGCCGGAGCCGCGTGCATCTCCAGGAATGTGACCGTGACTTCGATATCCTGCAGCGCGCCGTTTTCCATCATTCTTTCCCCGTCACCACTGGTGTGTCGCTGAGACCGCCCCACTCAGTCCAGGATCCATCGTAAAGCCGGTTGTCGGTGTGGCCGAGCGTCTCCAGCGCCAGCGTGATCGCCGCTGCCGTGATGCCCGAGCCGCAGGACGTGACAACGGGCTTCGAGAGGTCGATGCCGGCATCTTCGATCACCTTGCGCAGACGGTCCTTGGGCAGCAGCTCGCCATTCTCGGCTAGCGCCGTGACCGGAACATTACGCGCACCCGGCATATGGCCCGAACGGACGCCCGGACGCGGCTCCGGATCGGTTCCGGCAAAGCGGCCGGCCGAGCGCGCGTCGGCGATCTGGCTCTCATGGCTGCCGACGATCCTGCGCATCTCGTCGAGGCCGACAACACGTCCGGCATCGAAATCGGCATAAAAGACACTCGGCGCGATTTTTGTCGGCTCGGCCGTCACAGGTCGCCCCTCGGCCTTCCAGCGATCGATGCCGCCGTTCAGGATGTAGACCTGGAACACGCCCATGACGCGGAACATCCACCAGGCGCGCGGTGCCGAGAACAGGCCGGGCCCGTCATAGACGACGATGGTGTCGTCAGCCGAAACGCCCATGGCGCCGACATATTGGGCGAAGTGCTGCTGCGATGCCAATGTGTGCGGCAGTTTCGAATCCGGATCGGAAACTGCGTCCTGGTCGAGGAAGCGCGCTCCGGGAATGTGGGCGGCATCGTATTCGGCGCGGGCGTCGCGCTTTTGCGCCGGCAGGTACCAGGAGGCGTCGATGATGGTGAGACCCGGCTCGCCAAGTCGCTTTTCCAGCCAATCGGCGTCGACGATGAAGGGACTGTCCTGCGCCATTTTATTCTCCTGCCCCGCCTAGCTTTAACGTCAGTTCGCCGGCATCGGTCCGAATCGGATGCGGAAGCGCCGGTTCTCGCGGCCTTTCTTCTCGATTTTGCCGATATGAATCTCGCCAATCTCGCCGGTCGACCTCACATGCGTTCCGCCGCATGGCTGGCTGTCGATCGAGCCGTCCTCGCCGATGCAGACCAGGCGGATCTTGCCGGTGCCGACCGGTGGGCGGACGTTCTTCGATTTGACCAGGCCAGGATTGGCGGCGAGTTCCTCGTCGGTGATCAGCCGGGTGAAGATCGGATGATCGGCGCGCACCAGCTCCATCAGCCTCGCCGTCACATCCTCCTTGGTGAAGCCGGCGTCGGGAATGTCGAAGTCGACGCGGCTGTCGTCCTCTGCGACCGCTGCCCCGGTGATTGGGAAAGGGCAAACGACAGTCAGCAGGTGACAGGCGGAGTGCATGCGCATCAGGAGGTGCCGCCGCTCCCAGTCGATCAGGAGTTTCAGCTTTTCGCCGACCGCTGGCAGCGCCTGCTCCGGCGCCGGCACATGGACGATCTCGTCCTTGGTCTCGCCGGTGATGGTGGCGGCGATCGCGATGCGGCCGCCATCGGCGCGCTCAAACGTCCCGGTGTCGCCCGGCTGCCCGCCGGATGTTGCATAAAAGACTGTCCGATCGAGAAGGATGCCGCCACGATCGTTGATCGCGACGACCTCGGCCTCCGCCGTCTTCTGATAGGCGTCGTCGCGAAACTGCGCCTCGGTTTTGTACGCCATCATGCCACCTTTTCGAACGGCACTGAAATATCGGCTTTTTCTTCCATCCAGCCCGGCACTGGAAGGTTCTTGCCGCGCAGGAACTCCGGATTGAAGAGCTTGGCCTGGTAGCGCGTGCCGTAGTCGGCAAGGATCGTCACGATGGTGTGGCCTGGTCCGAGCTCGCGCGCCAGCCGGACGGCTCCGGCGATGTTGATGCCGGTCGAGCCGCCGACGCAGAGCCCCTCTTCCTGGATCAGGTCGAAGATAATCGGCAAAGCTTCCTCGTCCGGGATCTGGTAGGAGAAATCCGGCGTGAAGTCTTCCAGATTGGCGGTGATGCGGCCCTGGCCAATACCTTCGGTGATCGAGCTGCCATCGGATTTCAGCTCGCCGCTGGTGTAGAAACTGTAGAGGGCGGCACCCAGCGGGTCGGCGAGCGCGATCTTGACGTCCTTGCTCTTGCCCTTGAGCCCGAGCGCGACACCCGCAAGCGTGCCGCCGGAGCCGACGGCCGAGACGAAGCCATCGATCTTGCCGCCGGTCTGGGCCCATATCTCCTGGGCAGTCGTGCGGACATGGCCGTCGCGGTTGGCGACATTGTCGAACTGGTTGGCCCAGATCGCGCCGTTCGGCTCCGAGCGCGCCAGTTGCTCGGCAAGGCGGCCGGACAGTTTTATGTAATTGTTGGCGTTTTTGTAGGGCACCGCCGGCACTTCGATCAGCTCCGCGCCCAGGATCTTGATCGTGTCCTTCTTTTCCTGGCTCTGCGTGTCGGGGATGACGATGACGGTGCGGTAGCCAAGCGCCTTGGCCACCAGCGTCAAGCCGATACCGGTGTTGCCGGCAGTGCCTTCCACGATGAGGCCGCCAGGCTTGAGCAGTCCGCGCTGCTCGGCATCGCGGATGATGAACAGGCCGGCCCGATCCTTCACCGATTGCCCCGGATTCATGAACTCGGCCTTGCCGAGGATCTCACAGCCAGTCGCTTCCGAAGCCTTGTTGAGCCGGATCAGGGGCGTGTTGCCGATCGCTTCGATCACAGAACGGGGCATGCGGGATTCCTTTATGTGTGCGGCGAGACCCTAAAAACCGGACGCCCCGGTTTCAAGGTAAGATTTTGTCTGGTCCAGTCGCATTCTGGACGCTGCAATGCTTGCGATCATTTCAGCGCCAAGCGCAAAAGCGCTCTTTTCATTCGATTTCTTCGCCGCTACAGCAAGCCCGAACATTCGCAGGACATCGCATGACACTCTACCGGGCCAATCCGAAGGACGGTGTCGCCTGGATCACGGGCGGCAGCAGCGGGCTTGGCCGCGCGTTGGCCAAGGATCTTGCCAATCAAGGCTATGCCGTCGCTGTGACCTCTCTGCCCGAAGATCCGGCCGACACGCTGGTCGTCGAAACGGCGCAGATGTCCGGACATGTGAAATCCTTTCCCTGCGACGTCACCGACGAGCAGGGCATGGCGCGTACGGCCGCCGCAATCGAGGAGCAGATGGGCCCCATCGTGCTTGCTGTCTTCAACGCCGGCAACTACATCGCCACCCCCGGCGAGAATCTGGTTGTGCGCGATTTCCACCGCTCCTTCGCCGTGAACTATTTCGGCATCGTCAACGGCGTGGTGCCTGTCGTCGAGCATATGCGCGTGCGCGGACGCGGCCATATCGTTCTGGTGGGATCGGTCACCGCTTATTCCGGCTGGCCGACCACGGCGGCCTATGGCGGCACCAAGGCCGCGATCAACATCCTGGCGGAGTCGCTGAAATACGATTTCGACAAGATGAATATCCGCATCCAGGTCATCAACCCAGGCTTCGTCGATACGCCGCTGACGGAAAAGAACAAGCTGCCGATGCCGGGCCTCATGCCTGTGCATCGCGCGTCGCGCCGCATGGCTCGCGGCATCCGGAAGGGCGGCTTCGAAGTCACCTTCCCCTACCACATAAGCTTGCCGTTGAAGGTGCTCGGCCTGTTGCCGCGGCCGATCGGCCGCTTCGTCATCGGGCTCACCACCCACTGGTGGGGACGGCCATTGCATTTCGATCGCAGGCTGCCTGGCGACAAGAACCCATCCCGCGACAAGGCGGCATAAACCGGCGAAACGGCGATTGCCTGCCGGCGGGTACGGCCATAGGTTGAGAATCATTGCTTGGAGACTGTAATGGGGCGGCGGATCGTGCTGACGGTGCTTGGCCTTGCAGTCGTCCTGATAGCCGTTTTCTTCCTCGGTCCACGCGTGCCGGTCGACACCACAATCCGGTTCAATCCGTCGGCGATCGGCGACGATCCGCAGGCCTATCTGGCGCGCGAAGAGGCTGCCGTGCCCAACATCCGCGACGGCCTCGACAAGGAGATCATCTGGGCGAACCCGATGGTCCATGCCAAGACCCCCTTGGCCATCGTCTATATCCATGGCTTTTCCGCCTCGAAGGGCGAGGTCCGCCCCTTGCCGGACGACATTGCGAATGAATTGGAGGCCAACCTCTTCTACACGCGCCTGACCGGCCACGGCCAGGACGGCGGGGCCATGGCGCAAGGCAGCGTCAATGCCTGGATCAACGACTATGAGGAAGCTTTGGCCATCGGCCGTGCCATCGGTGACAAGGTGATCGTCATCGGGACCTCGACCGGCGGCTCGCTCGCAGCATGGGCTGCAACCCGGCCGGATGCATCGGACGGTGTCGCTGCTATCGCATTCATATCGCCGAATTTCGGCGTCAAGGCCTCCGGCGCCGAGGTTCTCACACTGCCCTGGGGCCGGCAGATCGCCGAGCTTGTCGGTGGCAAGGAGCGCAGTTTCCCTGCCCGCAACGCGCTGCACGAGAAATTCTGGACCACCAAATATCCCATGAGGTCGGTGCTGCCGATGGCGGCGCTCACCAATCTCGCCTATGAGGCGCCGGTCGAGAAGGCGAAAATCCCTGCCCTGTTCATCTTCTCGGATTCCGACAAGGTGGTGCGGCCCGACCGGACGCGCGAGATAGCTGGGCGCTGGGGTGCGCCGCATGAGCTGGTGCCGGTCGACGACACCGGCGATCCGGACAATCACGTCATCGCCGGCGATGTGCTGTCGCCGCAGACCACAGCCTTCCTCACCCAGCGTATCGTGGTGTGGGTGAAGGCGTTGATGCAGCAGCAATCAGGCCAGTGAAATCAGGCCAGTGAAATGGAAAACGGCCGAAGCATCGCTCCGGCCGTTCCTGTTCGCGTGGTTCTGCTAGAGCATGATGCCGAAAAGTGTGGAGCGGTTTTCGGACGACATCATGCTCTATGTCTTTGATTTAGAGCCGGATTCAGATTTCAGCTCGACTCGACCTGAAATCATCCGGCTCTAGGCTCAGGCGGCCCGGTTCGCCGGACGCTTGCCGCCAAAGCGGCGCTTGTTGTTGCCCTTGAAGCGCTTGAAGCCGTCGGGCTTGCTCGAGCCATTCGGCTTGGCCGCGGCCAGGCGTTCGCCCTGCGGCTTCGGAGCGCGCTCGCCATGAGGCTTGCCGCCGAAACGCTTGTTGTCGCCACCGTTGCCCGGGCGGCGGCCATCGCGACGGGCGCCGTGATGCTCGCGGTCATTGGCCGGTTCGAAATGACGCTCGGTCTTTTCCCTGGGGTCGCGCTGCGGATCCGGGCTGCCGAGATGGTCGGCCACGACCGGCAGCTTCATGCGGATGATGCGCTCGACCTGCCGCAGCTTGGCGTTTTCCGAAGGATCGCACAGCGTGATCGCAATACCGTCCCTGCCGTTGCGGCCGGTGCGGCCGATACGATGGACATAGCTCTCCGCTTCGTCGGGCAAGTCGAAATTCACGACATGGCTGATGCCGGGCACGTCGATGCCGCGCGCCGCGATATCGGTCGCGACCAGGATGCGAACCGAGCCGTCGCGGAAATCGTTGAGCGCCTTCTGGCGCGCGTTCTGCGACTTGTTGCCGTGGATCACGGCCGCCTCGAAACCGTCACGGGCAAGGTCCTTGGTGACGCGGTCGGCACCATGCTTGGTGCGCGAGAACACGATCACCGAACGCATCGCCTCGTCGGCCAGCATCTTTGACAGCACCTGGCGCTTCTGCTTGGTGCGGGCGAGCACCAAGCTCTGCACGATCTCGACCGCGGCGGTGCTTTGCGGCGAGACTTCGATACGGACGGGGTTCTTCAGCAGGCCCTTGGCAAGCTCCGCGATCTCATCGGGCATGGTGGCCGAGAACAGTGCCGTCTGGCGGTCCGGCGCAGTCGCCTTGGCGATACGCTTGACGTCGTTGATGAAGCCCATGTCGAGCATGCGGTCGCCCTCGTCGAGCACCAGCCATTTGGTGTCGGCAAGGATGAGGTCGTCCTCACGCACCAGGTCGGTCAGGCGGCCGGGCGTGGCGATCAGAATGTCGACGCCGGGCGCAACCTTCTTCACCTGGCTGAAGCGCGAGACGCCGCCAAGCACCAGCGCGGTCGAGACATGCGCACCCTTGGCGAGGATCTTGATGGTGTCCTCGATCTGCACGGCTAGCTCGCGCGTCGGCGCCAGGATGAGCGCCCGCGTCGTCTTCGGCCGGCGCTTGGTGCCGAGGCCGATGATCTTCGAGAGAATCGGCAGCGCGAAGGCCGCCGTCTTGCCCGAACCGGTCTGGGCGATACCGAAAATATCGCGCCCCTCGAGCTGCGGCGGGATCGCCTGCATCTGGATCGGCTTCGGATCGGTGAAGCCGGCGGCATGGGTCGCCTTGAGCAGCGCGCCGGAAATCCCAAGTGCCGCGAAACCGTTCAGTTCCGCTGTGTTTTCGTTGGTCAAAATAATCTTCTTTCACGCGGCCTTGTGGCCGCAAACATCAATGGCGGCAAGGCGCAACCTGCCGTCGGATAAATTGTCATGGAACGACAAGGCGGCGGACGGTTCCGTCCGCGCGGCTGCGCTGTCGTGCCCGCAAGCATCATGCCTCGGGGCTTTTTCGCCAGCTTGCCGATCGACCAGGGCCGATTTGCCGGAAAGAGGGAAAACAGACGCAACCAGTCTCATTCGTCGAGAAGGCCGGATGATTCCCGGCCCAAGCGCCTATGCAGCTGCATATGGCTGAGTTTGTCCCGAAATGCAAGGGCGTCATGTTGCGGTGCAGCAAAACAGGGGTTCTTGCGCTCCCCTGCCGGCGCGATTACCACAAATTATCTATTGGTTTTGAGGACTAGCAATGAAAGACGTGCTGAAGGAACTCGAGCGTCGCCGCGAGATTGCCCGCAAGGGCGGCGGCAAGGACCGCATCGAGGCGCAGCACAAGAAGGGCAAGCTCACTGCGCGCGAGCGTATCGAGATATTCCTCGACGAGGGCTCGTTCGAAGAGTTCGACATGTATGTCGAGCATCGTTCGACCGATTTCGGCATGGAGAAGACCAAGATCGCCGGCGATGGCGTCGTCACCGGCTGGGGCACCGTCAATGGGCGCCCGGTCTATATCTTTGCCAAGGATTTCACCGTGTTCGGCGGCTCGCTGTCGGAAGCGCATGCCGAAAAGGTCATCAAGGTCCAGGAGATGGCGCTGCGCAATCGCGCGCCGATCATCGGCCTCTACGACGCCGGCGGCGCGCGTATCCAGGAGGGCGTGGCGGCGCTTGGCGGCTATGCCGAGATATTCCAGCGCAATGTGCTGGCATCCGGCGTCATCCCGCAAATCTCGCTGATCATGGGTCCCTGCGCCGGCGGCGACGTCTACTCGCCCGCCATGACCGATTTCATCTTCATGGTGCGCGACACCTCCTACATGTTCGTCACCGGACCGGACGTGGTGAAGACCGTGACCAACGAGACGGTGACCGCGGAAAGCCTCGGCGGCGCAAGCGTGCACACCACCAAATCCTCCATCGCCGATGGCGCCTATGACAATGACGTCGAGGCGCTGCTGCAAATGCGCCGGCTGGTCGATCTTTTGCCAGCGTCGAACACAGCCGAGATTCCCGAGATAGAGTGCTACCAGTCGGTGACGGATCACGACCTGTCGCTCGACCGGCTGATCCCCGACAATGCCAACAAGCCCTACGACATCAAGGAACTGATCCTGAAGGTCGCGGACGAAGGCGACTTCTTCGAGATCCAGCAGAGTTTCGCCAAGAACATCGTCACCGGCTTCGGCCGCGTCGAGGGCCGCACGGTCGGTTTCGTCGCCAACCAGCCGATGGTGCTGGCCGGCGTGCTCGATTCCGACGCCAGCCGCAAGGCCGCGCGCTTCGTGCGCTTCTGCGATTGTTTTTCAATTCCCATCGTCACCTTCGTCGACGTGCCAGGCTTCCTGCCGGGCACCGCGCAGGAATATGGCGGGCTAATTAAGCATGGCGCCAAACTGCTCTTCGCCTATGCCGAGGCGACCGTGCCGAAGATCACCGTCATCACCCGCAAGGCTTATGGCGGGGCCTATGACGTGATGGCCTCGAAGCATCTGCGCGGCGACATGAATTATGCCTGGCCGACGGCGCAGATCGCGGTGATGGGCGCCAGGGGCGCGGTCGAGATCATCTATCGCAAGGACATCGGCGATCCGGAGAAAATCGCCGCTCATACAAAGACTTACGAGGACCGCTTCCTGTCGCCTTTCGTCGCCGCCGAACGCGGCTATGTCGACGAGGTGATCATGCCACACTCGACCCGGCGTCGCATCGCGCGGGCGCTGCGCATGCTGCGCAACAAGGATATGCAGAACCCCTGGAAGAAGCACGACAACATTCCTTTGTGAAAGACCTCCCGCCAGCCGAAAGGACAACCGCTAACATGAGCGCGGATACGAAATGCGAATAACACTTGCGGCCCAGGGCCTTATTCCGTGCAAAGGCTATGGCGGCATCCAGCGGCAGGTCGAATGGCTGACTACGGAAATGGTCAAGATGGGGCATCAGGTGACATTGATTGCCGGCCCGGGATCGTCGCATCCGATGTGCGAGGTCCGCCACGCGGTGACCAATGACGAATGCCGCGCGGCTGTTCCCAAGGACACTGATATTGTCCATCTCCATGCCTGGAAGGTCGAAGTTCCTTTTCCGACGCTCAATACCGAGCGCGGCCATCTGCCGGATTACCCCAGGCCGCAGCCGAACTGGAGCTTCATCAGCGCCCGCCATGCCGAGCTGCACGGCCGCAAGACCTTCGTCTACAATGGCTTTCCGGTGGACGCCTATCGGCCGGCGCGGTTGAAGAACGATCATTTGTTCTTCATGGCGGCCATCGCGCGGGCCGGAAAGGGCCTCAATCGGGCGGTGGACCTCGCGAAAAAGTATGATTTCAAGCTCGATATCGCCGGCGGCTCGCGCTGGAAGCTGCTTGGCCGCAGCAAGACGCGACGCGAGGGCGTGTTCTTCAAGAGCCTGTCGCCGCGCTTCCGCTATCACGGCATGGTCGACGGCGAACCGAAGGTGCGATTGCTGGGCGAGACCAAGGCCTTTCTGAATCCGATTTCCTGGGAGGAGCCTTTCGGCAACGCGCCGGTCGAATCCATGCTGTGCGGCACGCCGGTCTTGACTACGGCACGCGGCGCGCTGCCCGAAACCGTCGATGCCGATACCGGCCGTTTCTTCGACACGGATGAGGAGTTCGCGCGCGGTTTCGGTGAAATCGACGGTTTGTCGGCGCAAAGATGCCGCGAATCCGCGGCAGACCGGTTCCCGATCCAAAAGGCCGCAAAAGCCTATATCGAGCTCTACCACCGTATTCTTGATGGCGAAGCGCTTCCGTGAGACATCACGCAGGGGTTTCTTAGCAGCGCTGACCGTTCCGGACCGAAAGAGTATCGCGCATTGCGCCCCATCCTGATCTTCTGCCTGCCGGCGATCGGTGATTTCATCCGCTGCCACTCGGCCATCCGGATCATCGCCGAGAGATTCCCGGGGCAGCCGATCGACATCATCACTTCAAGGGTCGCCGCGCCGCTGGCGCGGCTGATGCCGCATGTTCGCAAGGCCTGGATAGCCGAGAAGCACTGGAAGCCAGGGCTGAAAGAGCGGGCTGGTCTGGCACGCGAAATCCGCCGGGAGAATTACCAGGCGGCCTATATGCTCACCAGCAGCACCAAGGCTTGCCTGGTGCCATGGCTGGCCGGAATACCGGAGCGCATCGGCTATCCGCGCGAGTTCCAGTTCGGCATCATCAATCGACTGCCCGCCGGTTGGCTGAAATCGATGCTTGCATTCGGCCCGCGCAAGACGCGGGTGGCAGACCAGGTTTGTGCAATCGCGCGTCTCGGCAAAAGGCCTGCCGAGGACGGACCATTGCCGGCTCCGCAGCTGGTTGTTTCCGCCGAAGAGCTTGCCGGTTGGCGTCGGCGCAACGGGATCGACCCTGCGAAGCCGGCGATTGCCCTCTACACGTCGGACTTTGCCAACAAACGCTCATGGCCGATGGAGCGCTTCGTCTCGATCGCGCGCGACCATGTTGCCCGCGGCTGGTCGGTTTGGCTGATCGGCGGGCCGCGCGAGCGGCAGGCTGCGGCGGAAATCAGGGCTTGTTTGCCCGAGGCGCTCGATTTTACCTCGACGCCCGATATAGCAGAAGCCATGTGCCAGATCGCGGCCTCGACCATTTTTCTCGGAGTCGATGGCGGCATCTCCCACGCTGCTGGGGCGCTGGGCGGCCCTTGTGTGCTCATATACGGTTTGAACCGAGCCTATATGCACGGTCCGGTGAACGAACAGGTGATTTTTCTCGAGCCGCCGATTTCGACGCCAGGCTGGGTGGAGAACACGCGCGCGGTGTCCGAGGACAGGGTTCGCGAGGCGCTTGCGGCGGCGATCCGAAAAAACGCGCCGCAATTCACCTGACCTATTCCTCGGCTGCCACCCCGAAACCCGCGCCCATGCTCGCGCGCGCCGTGGTCGCCCAAGGCGTGGCGTGATTATCGATGCGCATCTGGAAGATGAAATAGGTCGGCGAGCAGAAGCCGATGCCCCTGACCCTGGCGGCGCCCGGTGTGTCCGGCGGCAGCGACTGGCACATATAATCCTCGCGGCAGAAATGGTCAGCCGAGCAGGCTGGGCGGTTGCCGCGGTTGACCGAGCCGCCGAGACACTGGCCGAAATTGTTGGTGGCCACGCAGGTGTCGAACTTCTTGCCGCCGACCAGGCCGCAGATCTCGCTCGGCATCGGCTTGCCGGGCTTGAAAGCGGAGAAGGCGCGATCCTTGTCATCGCAAGCGCGATACGCGAAGCCTCCCGGAACGCCGATCTTCGGCGGCCGGCAGGTATAGGCAATGCGCGAGATCGCCGGCGCGAAAGCAGCGAATTGGCCGGTGATCTTGTAGCGATCGTTGAACGGCTGCGTCACGTTGCTGGCGATCGAGCCGGTGAGGCAAGGATGGCCCGAAAACATCGCGGGACTGTCTTTCGGCCGCAGGCATTGCGCCAGTTTGGTTCTCACCCCCGAAGCGGTGGCGATCGGTGTGCAGACCGTGCCGGCGCCGCATTGCCAGGTGCTGCCGAAGCGGCTTGCGTCATCCGGCATCAGGCATGGCATTGCCGTTTCGGCCGGCGTATAGGCGGGCTCGCCCGCATCCTTCCAGGCGGCGGGCGGCGCAAAGGAGAGCGGACGAAAACGATTGGGCTCCCTGGCTTCGGCCGTCGCCTTGAGCCACGCTTCGCGGCGCGGGATATCGGCGTGGAGATGCGGCGAGATGCCGACTTCGATACGGTTGAGCGGCGAGGTTGTGGCGTCGTCGAGACCGATGAAATGGAAGCCGGCGGTCGAGCCCGCCTGATGGCAACCCTGGCAGGCACCGTTGTCGAGCCGCTCGACCAAAGCGTCCGGCGTGCGCGCCAAGGTAAACTTCGAATAGTCGAGCCCGGCGAACTCCTTTGGGTCGAACAGCGGCGTGAACGGATGATTGGCTTGCCTTGCGCTGCCGAAAGTCGACCAGGAGACGACTTTTCGGGCGAGGAATTCGTCCGGGATTTCGTATACGCCGAGATCGACCGCAGCGGCATTGACGCGGACATAGTCGGCAAGCCGCGCTTTCAGATCGGCGTCCTCGGCAAGCCGGGCCGTGTCCGGCGTATTTTCCAGCGGCTTCTCACCGACCCTCGAACCATCGATGCTGAAGATGCGCATCAGGTAAGCGGCCTGCCCGCCGAACTCGGTTTCCTGGCCGGAAGGAAAGCGCACCACCTGCGCGTTGAGCTCGATCTGCTTGAAGGACAGCGAGGTCTTTTCGAGCGGCCCGCCGGTTAACCAGCCGGCATCGACCGTTTCGTCGAGCTGCGGCGTCCAGCGGCCGGCAGCGCCCACACAGCCACCGTCGACATCTTGAGCGACGCGGTATATGGCGCTGAAGTTGAACGGCAGGCGCGAGGCCAGTTGCTTGCCGTTCTTCTTGAAGCTGTAGGCCAGGCGATAAACGAACCGCACCTCGCCGCAGCTCGTCTCGTTGCCAAGCGTTGCGAAATCGCGTCGGTCGAGCCGGTTGACGACGCCGACAAGGCGGAAGCGCGCCGCATTCGTCTTCAGCCAGCGCATGTCGATGATGCGGCCGACATTGCCGTCGGTCACTTCGTAGAGAGAGCGGCCGCCGGCCTTCATCTCGGTGCGCAACGCGGCGACATCGCCGGCCACTGTGTCGACGATGGCGTGATAGGCTGGTGCCTCATCATAGAGGGATTTCAGATCGTCGCTGCCGTCGACGCCGAAGAGGTCGGCGAAGCCATATCCCCCGGCATCTAGTGCGGCGAGCACGCGTGGGTCGTCGATGATGGCAACCGGATGATCGGTGGCGCGCGCCGGCTGGGCAATGAAAGCGGCCAGGACGGCAACGAGCAGCCCCAGCCGCTTCATAGGACAGCGCTCTGCGCCAGTTCGCGAAGAACCGGCACCATGGCCAGAGGCAGGTCTTCCGCAATCAAACCCGGCCCAAAGCGGCTGCCGGCTTCGGCATGGATCCAGACCGCGGCGCAAGCCGCTTCGAAGGCCGGCATGCCTTGCGCCAGGAGCCCGGCAATGATGCCCGCCAGCACGTCGCCCGACCCGGCGGTGGCGAGCCATGGCGCGCCATTGCTATTGATCGCGGCGCGGCCCTCCGGCGAGGCGACCACGCTGTCGGCGCCCTTGTAGACGATCACGGCGTTGGCGCGCTGCGCGGCTTCGCGTGCCTTGGCCAGCTTCGACAAGGCCTTGTTGCCGGCAATGTCGGCAAACAACCTGCCGAACTCACCCTCATGCGGCGTCATGATCAACGCCGGCGCGTCCGGTCTGGCGGCCGCCTCGAACAGCGTCGAGGCCGCATTGCGGAAAGAGGTGATGCCGTCGGCGTCGAGCACGAGACCCTCAACGCCGCCGTCCTGCCGGTTTTTGGCGAGCACGGCGAGCGCGAAATCGCGCGCCTTGTCACCGATGCCGAAGGCGGGGCCGAGAACGAAGGCGGACGGCCGGCGATCGCCGATAAGATCATGCACATCCTCGATCGCGTCGACCTTGCGCAGCATGATCGAGGTCAGATGCGCTGCGTTGACCTGCATGGCGTTAGCCGGCGACAGCACGGTGACGGCCCCTGCCCCGCTTCTTGCGGCCGCAAGCGCTGCGAGGCGCGCCGCACCCGTCGCGGATGGTCCGCCTGAAAAGACGCTTGCATGGCCGCGCTTGTACTTATGCGTATCGACGGCCGGCGCGGGGAAGTTCGCGATCCAGAGCCCTGGCCGGTTCTCGAAGGCTCGCGGCGCGACCGAATCGATGATCTCGTCACAAATGCCGATGTTGGCCAACACGATCTCGCCGCATCGCCCACGGCCAGGCAGAAGCAGGTGCCCAGGCTTTTTCCGCGCAAAGGTCACCGTGAGCGCCGCGCGAAATGCCGAGCCGAGGATTTCGCCGCTCTCGCCGGAAACGCCCGAAGGCAGGTCGATCGCGACAACCGGCAGGTTCAGCCTGGTAACGGCGTCGACCGCGTCTTTGGCGTCGCCGGCGAGAGGCTTCGACAGGCCCGCACCATAGATGGCGTCGACAACCAGCGATCCAGCTTCCGCGGTGAAGGCTGAAAGCGGGTGCCGCTCCAGAGCGCAATCAGCCGCCGCGAGCGCGGCGTCGCTGCCTGCCTTCGGTTCGCCCGACGCCCACAGGGCCACATCGACGCCGGCCTCGGCCAGCAGCCGCGCCACGACGTAGCCGTCGCCGCCATTGTTGCCCGGGCCGCACAGCACGTGCACCTTCTTCGCGCCAGGATAGCGCGCCAGCACGACGGCCGCGACCGCCTCGCCCGCGCGTAGCATCAAGCGATAGCCGTCGAGCGGTCCGGCCGCGATTGTCAGCCTGTCGGCCTCGGCCATTTCGGCCGGCGATAGAAGTTCATTGCGCATGGGATTGCCGATCTCCATGCGATCAAGCATTGTCCAGTTTTCGGTTCGAAGCAAACCAGTGACCGCGCATTGTCTTGCAAATGCGGTCGCATCCGGGAGGAGTTCAGCCTGCAAATTGCGCTGTCTGCCCATTTTTTGCGCAGACGCGAGGAGGAGCGATGTATACGGTTTGGGCGTCCATGACGCATCCGATGCAGCCGATGACGCGAATTTGCATCCGGACGCGGCATGGGCGCGAAAACGCCCCTCACCGTCTGCGCTCCTCAGGATTGGCACGCTTCGTGCTTGATGAAGGCGCAAGCGGGGCACACAACCCGTCTTCTTGGCAGTGGAGGCCACTTTTTACATGAAAAAGATCGAAGCGATCATCAAGCCATTCAAGCTGGACGAAGTGAAGGAAGCGCTTCAGGAGGCCGGACTGCAAGGCATCACCGTCACCGAAGCCAAGGGTTTCGGCCGTCAGAAGGGCCATACCGAGCTCTATCGCGGCGCCGAATATGTCGTCGATTTCCTGCCCAAGGTGAAGATCGAGGTGGTGCTTGGCGACGAGGCTGTCGAAGGAGCCATCGAGGCCATCCGCAAGGCGGCGCAGACCGGCCGCATCGGCGATGGAAAAATCTTCGTCTCCAACATAGAGGAAGTCGTGCGCATCCGCACAGGCGAGACCGGCATCGACGCCATCTGACCAAAACCTACAATCCATTTTCCGGACGTCATCACACAGGGAAGAAATGACATGACGACAGCCAAAGACATCATGAAGCAGATCAAGGACAACGACGTGAAATTCGTCGACCTGCGCTTCACCGATCCGCGGGGCAAGCTGCAACATGTGACGATGGATGTCGTCGAGGTGGAGGAAGACATGTTCGCCGACGGCGTCATGTTCGACGGCTCCTCGATCGCCGGCTGGAAGGCGATCAACGAGTCCGACATGGTGCTGATGCCGGACACGGATACCGTCCATATGGATCCGTTCTTCGCCCAGTCGACCATGGTCATCCTGTGCGACATCCTCGATCCGATTTCAGGCGAGGCTTATAACCGCGATCCGCGCGGCACCGCCAAGAAGGCCGAGGCCTACATGAAGGCGGAAGGCATCGGCGACACCATCTATGTCGGTCCCGAGGCCGAGTTCTTCGTGTTCGACGACGTCAAGTACAAGGCCGATCCCTACAACACCGGCTTCCGTCTCGACTCGACCGAACTGCCCTCCAACGACGACACCGACTACGAGACCGGCAATCTCGGCCACCGTCCGCGCATCAAGGGCGGCTATTTCCCGGTGCCGCCGATCGATTCCTGCCAGGACATGCGTTCCGAGATGCTGACCGTGCTCGCCGAAATGGGCGTGCGCGTCGAAAAGCACCACCACGAGGTCGCCGCCGCGCAGCACGAGCTCGGCATCAAGTTCGACACGCTGGTGCGCAACGCCGACAAGATGCTGATCTACAAGTATGTCGTGCACCAGGTCGCCAACGCCTACGGCAAGACAGCCACCTTCATGCCGAAGCCGGTGTTCGGCGACAACGGCTCGGGCATGCACGTCCACCAGTCGATCTGGAAGGGCGGCAAGCCGACCTTCGCCGGCAACGAATATGCCGGCCTGTCGGAGAGCTGCCTCTATTACATCGGCGGCATCATCAAGCACGCCAAGGCGATCAACGCCTTCACCAACCCGCTGACCAACTCCTACAAGCGTCTGGTGCCGGGCTATGAGGCGCCGGTGCTGCTCGCCTATTCGGCGCGCAACCGCTCGGCTTCCTGCCGCATTCCGTTCGGCAACTCGCCAAAGTCGAAGCGCGTCGAGGTCCGCTTCCCCGATCCGGGCGCGAACCCCTATCTCGGTTTCGCCGCTATGTTGATGGCCGGCCTCGATGGCATCAAGAACAAGATCCACCCCGGACAGCCGATGGACAAGGATCTCTACGACCTGCCGCCGAAGGAGCTGAAGAAGATCCCGACCGTCTGCGGCTCGCTGCGCGAAGCCCTGCAGAACCTCGACAAGGACCGCGGCTTCCTGAAAGCCGGCGGCGTCTTCGACGACGATCAGATCGACAGCTATATCGAGCTCAAGATGGCCGAGGTCATGCGCTTCGAAATGACCCCGCACCCGGTCGAGTACGACATGTACTATTCGGTCTAAACTTCTGATCGGATAGAAAATTCTGCCCTTGGAAGGCACTCCCTTCCAAGGGCTTTTCATTTCTGAAGACGGGCTTTCGAGCCGGCGCGGCGCGTGCCGGCCGGGCTCGCGCACCGGCACCGCCGGCTGCTCGCATTTCTCCGGCGACATCTTCCTCGCCTTGGTCAACAACGACGGGAACCGCACGCCCGCCCTGCCGCACGCCAAGATGGTGGCAGCGCTCAAATCGCGTGCGTGATTGCCGCCTGACGGTGGCGGCAGACTGGCCTGTATTGCCGGCTCTCCCATGCAAAAAGCCCCAGCGGGTTTCCGCTGGGGCTTTTCTAGCGTGCCCATCGCGCCAGGGGCCTGCGCCCTGGCAAGCGAGGAATCAGGCGGCGGCCGAAACCGCGGCGGTCGAAACCTGCGAGATCGTCTTCAGCACCTGCGAGGCGATCTGGTAGGGGTCGCCCTGCGAGTTCGGGCGACGGTCTTCCAGGTAGCCCTTGTAGTCGTTCTTGACGAAGGAGTGCGGCACGCGGATCGAAGCGCCGCGGTCGGCGACACCGTAGGAGAACTTGTTCCACGGCGCGGTTTCGTGCTTGCCGGTCAGGCGCTTGTCGTTGTCCGGGCCGTAGACCGCGATATGATCCATCAGGTTCTTGTCGAACTGCGCCATCAGCGCCTCGAAATAGGCCTTGCCGCCGACTTCACGCATGTACTTGGTCGAGAAGTTGCAGTGCATGCCCGAGCCGTTCCAGTCGGTGTCGCCGAGCGGCTTGCAGTGGAACTCGATGTCGATGCCGTATTTTTCGGTCAGACGCAGCAGCAGGTAGCGCGCCATCCAGATCTGGTCGGCGGCCTTCTTGGAGCCCTTGCCGAAAATCTGGAATTCCCACTGGCCCTTGGCCACTTCGGCGTTGATGCCTTCATGGTTGATGCCGGCGGCGAGGCAAAGGTCGAGATGTTCCTCGACGATCTGGCGGGCGACATCGCCGACGTTCTTGTAGCCAACGCCGGTGTAATACGGACCTTGCGGGGCCGGGTAGCCGCTCTCGGGGAAGCCAAGCGGACGGCCGTCCTTGTAGAAGAAATATTCCTGCTCGAAGCCGAACCAGGCATCCTCGTCGTCGAGGATGGTCGCGCGGCTGTTGGATTCATGCGGAGTGACGCCATCGGGCATCATGACTTCGCACATGACCAGAATGCCGTTGGTGCGGGCCGGGTCCGGATAAAGCGCGACCGGCTTCAGCACGCAATCGGAGCTGCGGCCCTCGGCCTGGTTCGTGGAGGAACCATCGAAGCCCCATAGCGGCAACTGCTCGAGCGTCGGGAACTCGGCGAATTCCTTGATCTGGGTCTTGCCGCGCAGATTGGGGACCGGTGTGTAGCCGTCGAGCCAGATATACTCGAGCTTGTATTTGGTCATTCTAGAGCCTCTCGTTGCTTGATCACCGCCAAATGGTGGCGACGCTCGGCCGGCTCGAGCCGGCCTGCCGACGGTCAAAAAGCAATTCGTATGCCACTCGGCCTTCGCGGGGTGCGGCAAAATGGCCATGGCAACGCTTTGATTTTGTTGAGCCGTCTCAGCAATGCGACTGGATCGTTCAGGTGCCGGTTTTGCTTATAAAATAGGCATTTACTGATCTTTTTGTAAGCATATTGCCTAAAGGAATCGCAGGACATATTTTGATGGGAAGGTGAATCGGTACGCTCCTGAAAAGGCGAGGAGATCGGCAATGCAAGTTACGCCATCGCGGCCGTCGGCAAAAGTCCTGCTGTTCCCGCTCGCAGCACGCAAGTCTGCCTCAAATTTAGGCGCCAAGGCCAAATTCGCGGCAGAACTTGCAGCGCTTCGCGGCGCGCACGCCGACTTCGACGGCTGGTACCACGAAGCGGCGATCGAGGAAGAGAACCAGCAGCGCAAGAGCTGACCGCTTTCTTCCAATTGGGCATGAAAAAACCCGGCGTGATCGCTCACGCCGGGCTTTCTGTTTGAGCGGGATGACCCGGGGTCATTCCTTGGCGTGCAGGTCTGTGCCGAGCGTATCCCTGACGAAGATCATGCCGATGATAAGCGACATTGCCGCGATGATAACCGGGTACCAGAGACCGTAGTAGATATCGCCCTTGTAGGCGCTGAGCGCGAACACCGTTGCCGGCAGCAGACCGCCGAACCAGCCATTGCCGATGTGGTAAGGCAGCGACATGCCGGTGTAGCGGATGCGGGTCGGGAACATCTCGACCAGGATCGCGGCGATCGGTCCATAGACCATGGTGACGAACAGCACCAGGATGAACAGGATGCCGATCGTCAGCGGCCAGTTGATGGCTGCCGGATCGGCAGTCATGGCGAACGGACCGCCGCCCGGGATGTTGTAGACGGTGACTTCCGGCGCACCAGCCGCCTCGTCCTTGGTCAGCAGCTTGTCGGCGATCGCCTTGTCGACCGGAACCGTCGCCTTTTCGCCGCCGCGGATGGCCGCGGCATCGAGCTTGAGTTCGGGATTCGCCGCGATGAAGGCGTCGAGCTTCTGGTCCGGAACCTTGGCCGCGGCGCGCTTCAGCGGATAGCCGCCGTCCCGCAGCGCCATGTTCACCGCTTTCTGGAAGGCCGCCTCCTTGGCCTTGGCCTGATCGCCAGCGGCAACGGCATCATAGGACGCCACCGTCTCGTTGCCGATCTTGACCGTGGCAGCCGTGCCGGGCGCTGCCGTCGCAACGACGTCGTAAGGCACCGAGTTCTTGGTCAGGAACGACGTCGCGATATCACAGGACGTCGTGAACTTCGCCGTGCCGACAGGATTGAACTGGAACTTGCAGTCGCCGGGCGCCGCCGTCACCGTCGCGCGGGTGTTCTGCTGCGCGGTGGCCAGAGCCGGATTGGCGGCCCAGGTCAGAGCCTTGAACAGCGGGAAGGTGCAGACGATGCCCAACGCAAGGCCTGCCATGATGATGGGCTTACGGCCGATCTTGTCCGACAGCCAGCCGAACACGACGAAGAAGATCGAGCCGACGGCCAGCGCGATAGCGATCATGACGTTGACCGACCATGCGTCGACCTTCAGCACGTTCTGCAGGAAGAACAGGGCGTAGAACTGCCCGTTGTACCAGATCACGGCCTGGCCGGCGGTAAGGCCGAGCAGCGCCAGAAGGGCGATCTTGGCGTTCTTCCACTGACCGAAAGCTTCCGTTAACGGCGCCTTGGAGCCCTTACCTTCCTCCTTCATGCGCTGGAAGGTCGGCGACTCCGAAAGCGACAGCCGGATCCAGATCGAGATGGCGAGCAGCAGGAACGAGACGATGAAGGGGATGCGCCAACCCCAACTGGCGTAGGTCTCCTTGCTGAGCGAGCCCTGGACGATCAGGATGACGATCAGCGACAGGAACAGGCCGAGCGTCGCCGTGGTCTGGATCCAGGATGTGTAGTAGCCGCGTCGGTCGTCCGGCGCGTGTTCGGCGACGTAGGTCGCGGCACCGCCATACTCGCCGCCAAGCGCAAGGCCCTGCAGCATGCGCAGCCCGATCAGGATCACGGGCGCCGCGATGCCCCAGCTGGCATAGCCGGGCAGCAGGCCCACCAGGAAGGTGGACAGGCCCATGATCGTCATAGTGACGAGGAAGGTGTATTTGCGGCCGACGAGATCGCCGATGCGGCCAAACACGAGCGCGCCGAACGGACGCACAAGGAAGCCGGCGGCAAAGGCCAGCAGCGCGAAGATGTTGCGCGTCGCTTCGGGAATCGCCGGGCTGAAGAAGGTCGAGCCGATGAAGGCGGCCAGCGAGCCGTAGAGATAGAAATCATACCACTCGAAAACGGTACCGAGCGAGGAGGCGAAGATGACCTTCTTCTCCTCCCGCGTCATGCCGCGGCTGGTTCCGCCGGCGGTCGAAGCCATTGCCATTGATATATCCTCCCGTGAGATCCCGTCTGTCCTCGATGGCTGCGCGCCACCGTCCGCGCTCCTGCGAACGCGGACTCAAAAACGCAGCCAACGAAGGAAAAATGACAGAAAGGGCGGGCGAAAGGCACCGCGACGATGGGATTATGACTTTGGTATTAGGTGCGCTGCGAAAGCTGAGTGCAGCACTTGGAGCGGATCATTTCCGGCACCGGGCCGCAAATATCGCCGATCGAATGTGTCTTCTTGGAAAGGAAGCGTTTCTCAAGATGCATGGCCAAGCGTCAGCGATTGATCGCCACCGTCTCGTCGTTGATTATCCCAAGGCGTGCTTCAATCAATGCGATCTCGTCGGGCGCGTCGGCGCCAGAGGCCTCTATCTCCATGAAGAGTTGCTCGAAGCCACCCGGCGTCACTATTGCGAACATCTGCCCGGGCTCGTCGCCAATGTTTCGCCAACTGTGACGCACGTGAGGAGGCAAAACAACGACGGCGCCTGGAGGGGCATCGAATTCCTCGTCACCACATTGGAAACGATAGATCCCGCGTATCACCCGAAAAACCTCGGTCTCTCGGGTGTGAGTGTGAGAGGCCGGGCCTTTCCCGGGTGGGGTGAAAGTTTCCCACATCCCGAATGCGCCGTTCGTCTCGGCGGCAGTGGCATGGATTACAACTTTTGCGCCATGGGGCGCTTTAGCCAGGCGCTCCCTGCCCGGCATTGAGGTTACCGCATTCCGAAAGTCTGACATTGCCGCCCCCCGATTGCGCGGCGAATAATAGCATAGGATCGGTTGCCGGATAGCTGTCAGTGGCCAAGCGGTATTCTGAACGGAACCCGTTGTGCGGCGTTCCTGAAGTTACTTTAGCCCTGCAGCGCCTCGAGCAGGCTGACCGCCGCCATCATGTCGCGCTTGCGCGCCGAGCGGCGCGCCAGGGCCTCAGCATCCTGGCCCCAATGCTCGATCTGCCAGTCCTCGTCGACATGGCCGGCCGCCCAGGCTTCCTCGGCGTCGAGCTCGCCGAAATCGACAGCCAGCGCGAGCAGCGCCGAACCGGTCAGCGCGGTCATGACATGGATGGCGGCCAGCCGCAGCGGTTCCGAGCGCTGGCCAAGATGCGCGCCGAGAACGGCGATGGTCTCGCGGGGCTGCTCGACATGGACGACGCCTTCGGCAAGGTTGAAGCGTGCGCCGAGATGGCCGCGCGCCCAGTCCAGCACCGGGTCCCAATGCTTGTTCTGGCGATCGACCAGGCCTTGCGGGCCGTCGGCGCGGTAGCAAAGAAGATCGGACGAGGCGAAGCGCAGGATATCTTCGAGCACCGCCTGCGGATCGGAGGCGACGCCGTCGATGGCGGTGTTCACCAGCCGCATGATAGGCATTGTCACGGGATCAATGACTTCGCCTTGCGCGCTGAATTCAGCGGCCACAAGTGCTGCAGCCTTTTCGGTCGGCAGCACCATCACAACCTTGCCCGGCGTGCGCACGGGGCGGCCGTCCAGATGAACGGCAAAGCCATTCTCGACAGGAGCCACCGAAACAGCCTTGTAGAAACGCTTCGGCAGCGGCGTCTTCATCTGGATCTGGGCGCGGCGCACAGGATCGGGATCCGAAAGCAGCTTACCGGCTTCGAGGTCTTCGAGGATGTCGCGCATGCCGAACTCCTTAAAGCAATTTGAGGAAAAGTGTGAAGCGGTTTTGCGTCCGCAATCGCGTCAACATAAATCGATAGGGCAGCTTGCCGTTCCGCGAGCTGATCTATGGTGTGGGTTGTCTGCGCGCCGGGCGATTGACGATGATCAGCCCGGCGGCAATCAGGCCGAGCGCCAGGAAAATCCTGGTCGTCGGCAGCTCGCCCAACAGCACCGCGCCGCAAAGGACGCCGAACACCGGCGACAGAAAGGCGAAACTCGACAAGCCGGCCGCCGGATAGCGCGTGAGCAGCCAGAACCACAACACATAGGTGAAGGCGACGATATAGAAAGACTGGAACAGCAGCGCCAGTGTCGGCAGGACGGCAAGCGCGCGGATGGGCGGACCGGCGAAAGGCATCACCAGCAGGCCGACGACGGCGGCGCCGGCCAGCTGATAGAGCAGCAGTTTCTCCGCGCGCGTCTCGACCAGCCTCGATCGTTTGATGACGATGCTTGTCGCTGCCCAGAGAATGCCCGAGCCGAGACTGAGCAGATCGCCGGTCAGTGTCGCGCCGCTGCCGGCAGTGATGCCGTCGGAGAAGACCGCCGCCAGGCCGCAGAAGGCGAGAACAAGGCCACCGAGCTTGCGCGCATTGATACGCTCGCCAAGCAGGAAATGTCCGCCGATCAGCACCCAGAACGGCATGGTGTTGACCAGGAGCGTGTTGCGGGCAACGGTCGTGTATTCGAGGCCGATATAGAGACACAGGAACTCGACGCCGAAGAGCACGCCGACGACGATACCGGCGGCCAGCGTCCGATCCGCTTCGAAGAGCTTGATGCCGCGCAGCCGGCACCAGGCGAACACGCAGGCTCCCCCGATGAGCGAACGTGCGATCGAGACGAAGACAGGGTCGTAGCCGGAGTATGACACCTTGGCGGCGACATAGTTCAGCCCCCAGGAAAAGGTCAGCCCGACCATAATGGCGGCTGCGGCCATATCGACTGCATCGCGTCTGTCCAATGCGGGGGCGACAGCCAAGTCAGTCTTCCGCGCTCTGGTCGTCGAAGCCGATCAGGTTCCAGCTCTGGCGCATATGCGGCGGCATCGGCGCCGTGACGTCGATGACGCCGTGGTCCGGATGCGGGATGATGATGCGGCGCGCATGCAGGTGCAGGCGGTTTTGAATGCCGCCCGGGAAATCCCAGTTGGTATCGGCCTCGAAATATTTTGGGTCGCCGATGATCGGGCAACCTATGTAGGCGGCGTGAACGCGAAGCTGGTGCGTGCGGCCGGTATAGGGCTCCATCTCCAGCCAGGTCATCGTCTGCGCCGCCTGCTCGATGACACGGTAGTAGGAGACGGCGTGGTCGGCGCCCTTCTCGCCATGCGCAGCCACGCGCACGCGGTCGCCATCTTCCGTCGGCTCCTTGATCAGCCAGGTCGAGATCTTGTCCTCGCGCTTGGGCGGCACGCCCTTGACCAGCGCCCAGTAGGTTTTCTTGGTCTCGCGCGCGCGGAACGCCTCCGACAGCTTCATCGCCGCAAGACGGGTGCGGGCGACCACCAGCACGCCGGACGTGTCACGGTCGAGGCGGTGGACGAGGCGTGGCTTCTCGCCCTTCTTGTTGCGCCAGGCCTCCAGCATGTCGTCGACATTGCGGGTGACGCCGGAGCCGCCCTGCACGGCGAGCCCCGCCGGCTTGTTGAAGACGAAGACTTTCGAGTCCTCATGCAGAAGCATCTTGGCGAGCACGTCGGCATCGCCCTGGTTGCGGATCGAGTGGCCGGTGAGCGGCGCATCGCCCTTCTTATCGACGTCGAGCGGCGGAACGCGGACAGACTGGCCGGGCTCCACACGCGTGTCGGCCTTCACCCGGCCGCCATCGACCCGGATCTGCCCCGACCGAAGCAACTTCTGCAGATGGCCGAAGCCGAGGCCCGGATAATGGACCTTGAACCAGCGGTCGAGCCGCATGCCCGCCTCACCGGCCTCAACCGTGATCTGTTCAACACCTGCCATGACTTTGCTTTTCCATTCGAAAGCGGCGCCATAGCACTAAGGCGGACAGGTTGCGAGCCAAAGGCCCAACAAAGCGCGATAATTACCCCAAACGTCGTCTGATCAATTGCCCGAAGGCGTAAGCACCGCGCAGACGGTCGAGCGCGTCAGAAAGCGCTTCTCGCGGCCATTGTCGAGCGAGAACATCCCGCCCCTGCCCTTCACCACATCGATGATGAGATCGGTGTGCTTCCACGCCTCATATTGAGAGGCGCTGATATAGACCGGCGTATCGCCGATTTCGCCCAATTTCACGTCATTGTCGCCGATCATGAACTCGCCACGCGGGTAGCACATCGGCGAAGAGCCGTCGCAGCAGCCGCCGGACTGATGGAACAGAACCGGGCCGTGATCGGCGATGATCTCGGCAAGCAGCGCCTCGGCCTCCGGCGTGGCCGACACCTTGCTCAATGAAGGCTTGTCCATCAAATCCTCCTCGACTGATGGGAGGACGCGGGTGGGCCGCGCCCTCCTCTTCGCCCTGGGAGGATCAGAAGAAGCCGAGCTTCTTCGGGCTGTAGCTGACCAGCATGTTCTTCGTCTGCTGATAGTGGTCGAGCATCATCTTGTGCGTCTCGCGGCCGATGCCGGATTGCTTGTAGCCGCCGAAGGCGGCATGCGCCGGATAGGCGTGATAGCAGTTGGTCCAGACACGCCCGGCCTGGATGGCGCGGCCGAAGCGGTAGCAGCGGTTCGCCTCGCGGCTCCAGATGCCGGCGCCGAGGCCGTAGAGGGTGTCGTTGGCGATCGACAGCGCCTCGTCATCGTCCTTGAAGGTCGTCACGGACACGACGGGTCCAAAGATCTCCTCCTGGAAGATGCGCATCTTGTTGTTACCCTTGAACACGGTCGGCTTGACGTAGTAGCCGCCGGCGAGATCGCCCGGCAGATGGTTCTGCTCTCCACCGGTCAGAACTTCGGCGCCTTCCTGGCGGCCGATGTCGAAGTAGGACAGGATCTTTTCCAGCTGCTCGCTCGAGGCCTGCGCGCCGATCATGGTGGCGGGATCGAGCGGATCGCCCTGGACGATCGCCTCGACACGCTTCAGCGCGCGCTCGATGAACTTGTCGTAGATCTTCTCATGCACCAGCGCGCGGCTGGGGCACGTGCAGACCTCGCCCTGGTTGAGCGCGAACATGACGAAGCCCTCGATCGCCTTGTCGAAGAAATCGTCGTCTTCGGCCGTCACATCCTGGAAGAAGATGTTGGGCGACTTGCCGCCAAGCTCGAGCGTCACCGGAATGAGGTTGTGGCTGGCATATTGCGAGATCAGGCGGCCCGTGGTCGTCTCGCCGGTGAAGGCGATCTTGGCGATGCGGTTCGACGAGGCGAGCGGCTTGCCGGCCTCAAGGCCGAAGCCGTTGACGATGTTGAGCACGCCTTCTGGCAAGAGGTCACCGATGAGGTCGGCCCACAGCATGATCGTGGCGGGTGTCTGCTCGGCGGGCTTCAGCACCACGCAATTGCCGGCGGCGAGCGCCGGCGCCAGCTTCCACACCGCCATCAGCAGCGGGAAGTTCCACGGAATGATCTGGCCGACAACACCGAGCGGCTCATGGAAATGGTAGGCGACGGTGTCGTGGTCGATTTCGGAGATCGAGCCTTCCTGGCTGCGCAGCACGCCGGCGAAATAGCGGAAATGGTCGATGGCCAGAGGCAGGTCGGCGGCGGTCGTCTCGCGGATCGGCTTGCCATTGTCCCAGGTCTCGGCGAGCGCCAGCAGGTCGAGATTGTCTTCCATGCGATCGGCGATGCGGTTGAGGATCAGCGCGCGAGCCGCGGGGCTGGTCTTGCCCCAGGCGTCCTTGGCCTTGTGGGCGGCATCAAGCGCGGCCTCGATGTCATTTGCGTCCGACCGGGCAATTTCGCAGAGCGGCCGGCCGGTGACCGGCGAGATGTTGTCGAAATATCTGCCGGAGAGCGGCGCCGCCCATTTGCCGCCGATAAAGTTGTCGTAGCGCTTGGCGAAAGGAACCTTGGCCGTACGCGAGAATTCCACCTTGTTCATCACTGCCTCCCAATGAGCACGCCGCGGGATGCGGCGCTATGGGAGGAAGGGTTGCGGATCGGCACTGGCTTGTCAGCCCGGGGCTGGATGATCGTGGCGCCCGACTGTCGCAGAACTGCGACAGTCCGGTCTGCAATCAATGCGGGCGGCGAATGTCGAAGCGGGCGAGCTTGCGATGCAGGGTGGCGCGGGAGATGCCGAGGTTCTGCGCGGCGGCCGAGACGTTGCCGCCGGCGCGCGCCAGCGCCCGCTGAACCACACCGCGCTCGGCATCGTCCAAATCCTCAGCGGTCTTTGCGCAGTCGCCGAGAATATCGGTGGCAAGCAGTCCTCTGGCCAGCGCCTCCCGCGTTATGCCGAGACCAAGACGGGCAGAGCGCGTCGCGCCGATCACAAGATCATCCGAATCGACCGCTATCAGCGCACCGGCGCTGCGCTCGGTGACGGGTGCGAGCAAGATGCGGGCATCCGAAAACACCATGCGGAAATTTTCCGCTTCGATCCGGCGCGCGGCGTCGCCCACGGCAACCGCGATGAGCTGCACAAAGCCCTCGGTCAGGTCCGACCGGCAGGACGAGACATCGAGCGCCGCCGCCAGATTGCCTTCATGATCATAGACCGGCGCCGTGGTGCAGCTCAGCAGCGTGTTGCGGGAGAAGAAATGCTGATCGCGGTGGATGGTCAGAGCGCGCTGGTCGGCGATGCAGGTGCCGATGCCGTTGGTGCCTTCGCTGTCCTCGCTCCAGACGGTGCCGGTCCACAGGCCCCATTCATCGAATGTCTCGTCGTCCGCGACGGCGCCCCGTCGCTCGACCGGGATGCCGTCGCGATCCGCCAGCATGACGCAGCAGCCGACGCCGCCCACGGCGAGGTAGAGCCGATTGAGGCTGGGTTCGGCCGCGCGGATCAGCCGCTCCATGCGCTGCCTCGTGAGCCCGAGCTCGCCTTCGGTCAGTCGCCGCGGCGCCGTGCGTGCTGCGGGATCCAGGCCGTGCAATTGGAGGGATCGCCGCCACGAGGCGACGACCGCCGAATGGGCTGCATCGCTCTTGGCGACCGAGGCCTGGACCTGGTCCGCGTGCACGGCTGGTTGCCGTCCGATCAACTTAATCCTCCCGGTGAGCGGAACCTCCTGCCGCTCCGCCATCATGCTCGGTAGACTATTCCGCTACCAGTTGCGGGTCAGCTTTCGATAGAACGCCGGCCGGAACGCGTATTGATCTTGCGCAATTCCCGACGAAAAACGCTACGCGTGTCCTGGAGCCGCGCTGGAATCCTAAAGGTCGCGGTTCGTCCGCGCCATTGGACGTTGGTTTAAGGCGGATCGAGGCGAGGTTCCGCCGTGGTCAGTTGGCGGCCGCCTTCGGCTTCGACGAGCCGATCATCTTCCAGTTCTTGTAGAAGACCGAATTGATACGCTCCACGCTGACGGAGACGATGGCGAGAAGGCCCGCGATCAGCCTCGGAAACGGAGACGGGCGGATGATGTCGACGAAGACGCAGTAGCGGCGGCCGTCATATTCGTTGACCGAGCGGTGGAACAGCGTGTCGTCGAAGATAAACAGGGGATTGTCATACCAGTAGTTCTTCTTGCTGCCGCACTGGACGAAGATCTCGGCCTTCACCGGTATCAGATTGTAGAGGATGCGCAGGCTGAGCCTGAGCGGACCGAAATGCCAGGACGTCGATTCGCGCTTGCTGAAAACGGATACCGCGATCGTCTTGATGTATTTGTAGTCCTTGTTGAATTCGGGGACGTTGTCGATCTTGTGCTTGCCGTACCACTGGTAGACATACATGCCGCGGCGGCCGGCGCCGAAATTGGCATCGATATCGGCGATGATCTCGTCCTTGCGCGCCTTGAAGACGCCCAGCACCTCGTTGATCTCGCGCTGATAATCCTCGGGGAACTGCTCGGGCTTCCAGACGCCGGGGTTGCGGTAGCTGAGAAGGTCGACGATCAGATTGAACGGCGACAACAGCCAGGTGAACAGGCCGTTGCCGAGGAAGTAGCGCTCGAACAGGTTCTGGTTCTTCTGGTCGTTGCGCATGACATCGATCAGGCCGCAAACGACCCAGATGGTGGTCAGGATTGGGATGAAGTAGAAGGCGAGCGCGAGAACTACGACGGCGATGGCGGCCTTGCGGAGCGTCTTGACGGTTTGCTTTGTCATTGTCATTCGCGCGGGAGCGCGATCCTGTTCCATGGGACAACATCACGGCGACCCCCGCCAGCCGTGCGTCTTGATAGGATTTTTTGTTTCCCGGCACAATGCCGCAGCAGGTGTGGTCCACCACAACGCGGCTTCGCGTCGAAGCGGGCCGACCGCCGGGCCGCGCAACTCAGCTGTTCCGTTCGCTGCGCAGCTTCGCCCAGTATTCCAGCCGCTTGCGGATATCGCGCTCGAAACCGCGTTCCGGCGGATCGTAGAAAGTGCGCCGGCCCATCTTCTCCGGAAAATAGTCCTGGCCTGAAAACGCCTCCGGCTCGTCATGGTCGTAGCGATAGCCGGCGCCGTAATCCTCCTGCTTCATCAGCTTGGTCGGCGCGTTGAGGATATGCTTGGGCGGCAGCAGCGAGCCGAACTCCTTGGCTGCCGCGGTCGCGGCCTTGAAGGCAGTGTAGACCGCGTTCGATTTCGGCGCCGTGGCGAGATAAACGGCGGCCTGGGCGAAGGCGAGCTCGCCCTCGGGCGAGCCAAGATAGTCATAGGCGTCCTTGGCCGCATTGGCGACGACAAGCGCCTGAGGATCGGCGAGCCCGATATCCTCTATCGCCATGCGCACCAGCCGGCGGCCAAGATAGAGCGGATCCTCGCCGGCATCGAACATGCGGGCAAGATAGTAGAGCGCCGCATCCGGATCGGAGCCGCGCACCGATTTATGCAACGCCGAGATCAGATTGTAATGGCCGTCCTGGCCCTTGTCGTAGATCGGCGCTCGGCGCTGGATGACGCGTTGCAGGCCTTCCGGGCCGAACACCTCGCCTTTCTTGGCGGCGCGCCAGACTTCCTCGGCCAGCGTCAGCGAGGCGCGGCCGTCGCCATCCGCCATGCGGATCAGCATCGCGCGCGCCTCTTCGTCGAGTGGCAGCGCCCTGCCCTCGGTCTCTTCCGCCCGGGCCAGAAGCTTGGCGATGCTGTCCTCGCCCAGCGAGCGGAACACCAGCACACGCGCGCGCGACAGAAGCGCTGCATTGAGCTCAAAGGACGGGTTCTCCGTCGTGGCGCCGACCAGCACCACCGTGCCGTCTTCCATCACCGGCAAAAAACCGTCCTGCTGGGCGCGGTTGAAGCGATGGATCTCGTCGACGAAGAGCAGCGTCTGGCGGCCGTTGGCGCGCCTGAGCTTCGCCGCCTCGAACACTTTCTTGAGGTCCGCGACACCGGAAAACACGGCCGAGATCTGCTCGAAGGCAAGGTTGGTCTCACCGGCGAGCAGCCGCGCCACTGTCGTCTTGCCGGTGCCGGGGGGACCCCAGAAGATCATCGAGCCGAGTGAGCCCGAATCGATCAGCCTGGTCAGCGCGCCGTCAGGTCCGGTCAGATGCTCTTGCCCGATGACCTCGCCGAGGTTTTTTGGGCGCAACCGATCGGCCAGCGGCCGCCCGGGCGGCGCCTTTTCCGGCTCATCGGAACTGAACAGATCTGCCATGCAAGTCTTTTGGTTGAAACGCGATTCCGCTCTTTTGCGAGCACCATCTTATCCGAACGCCGGTTCTCACTTTTTGCTACGCCGGCCTTCGGTTCGGGATCATGATCATGCTCTAAATGGGCAGATCGCCTCAATAACGCAACACCTGGCGCAGTATCTGCCCGCCGCGCTCGACGGTAAAGCGCCACCAGCGCGTGTCCTGCTGGGCAACCTGCGCCAGTGTCGCCGCGGTCTCGATGGTGGTGCCGTTCACCTCGCGCACGATATCGCCCGGCTGGAAACCGAAATCGGCGGCCGGCGAATCGCGGCTGATATCGATGACGGTGACGCCCTTGAGATCGGTGCGCAGGCCAAGCCGCTGGGCAAGCCTGGGCGACAGTTCCGCCACCTTGGCGCCGGAAAAGGGACTGCGGCCACGCAAGGTGACCTCGCTGGGCTTGGCGCCTTCCGGCGCGCGCTCCAGCGGAATCTCCAACGTCGCCTGCTGCCCCTTGCTCAGCACGGCGAAGGTCGCCTTGGTGCCGATCGACAGCGTCGCCATGCGGTAGTCGAGCGCCTCGATGCTTTCGACCGGCGTGTTGTTGAGCGACAGGATGACGTCGCCAGGCTTCAGGCCGGCCTTGCCGGCAGGCCCGGTGGCGTCCACGGACGACACCAATGCGCCGGTGGGTTTCTCCATGCCGAGCGACTCTGCGATCTGCGGCGTCACCAGTTCGAATTCCGCTCCGATATAGGGACGCTCGAAGAAATCGAGCCCGGCCTTGGCGGCGTCGGCGAAGGCGCGCACCATGTTCGAAGGAATGGCGAAGCCGATGCCGATCGAACCGCCGCTGCGGCTGTAGATGGCCGTGTTGATGCCGACCAGCTGGCCGCCCATGTTGATCAGCGCGCCGCCGGAGTTTCCGGGATTGATGGCGGCATCGGTCTGGATGAAATAGCCCGAATCCGAAACGCCGATATGGCTGCGGGCGAGCGCCGAGACAATGCCGCTGGTGGTGGTCTGGCCGACACCGAACGGATTGCCGATGGCGAGCACAAGGTCGCCGACCTCAAGCGCGTCGGAATCGCCGATGGCGATCACCGGAAACGGCTTGTCGGCCGAGATCTTGAGCACCGCGAGATCGAGCGTCTCGTCCTTGAGCATGACCTTTGAGGTGAACTCGCGTCCGTCGGCGGTTGCGACCTTCACCTCGTCGGCGTCCTTGATGACGTGGAAGTTGGTGACGATCACGCCGCTCGGATCGACCAGCACGCCGGAGCCCAGCGAGGACTGGGCGCGCGGCTGGGCACGGCCGAAGAACTCCTCGAAGAAGGGATCGCCTTCGAAGGGCGACGTCACCTTTGCGGTCTGCGAGGCATAGACATTGACGACGGCCGGCGCCGTCTGCTTGACCAGCGGCGCGAAGGAGAGCTGCACCTCCTCGCGGCCGAACGGCACGCGCTTGTCGGGGCCGGACGTGCCGTTCTCGCCTTCGACGCCATGCAACAGATCGGTCAGCACGTCGGAGAGGCCCGGGTCGGCCGGCTTGGCGGCGTCCTCGGCAAAAGCCTGTCTTGCGGCCGGTGCCGCGGCAAAGACCGCCAGCGCGGCAACAAGAAACAGTCGTTTGAGGTGCATTCTCGAATCCCTCCAGATAGGGCGCCATTGTCTCGACGAATGTGCAGAATGAAAGGCTAATGCACACAAATGCGACACTTGTCGCGCAAAAGCTTGAGCCTGGGCGTGAAATTCCGCTCACCCGCTCAAACCTGCTCCAAATGCAAAAGGGGCCCGTGGGCCCCTCGAAGTCATTGACGAAACAGCGGCCTCAGGCGGCCGCGGCTTCCTCGTTGGCGCTCTCAGCCTCGATGCGGGCGCGGTCGGCGGCGCCCTTGGCCGAGGTATCGCGATCGACGAATTCGATCACCGCCATCGCGGCGTTGTCGCCCTTGCGGAAGCCCGCCTTCATGATGCGCAGATAGCCGCCATTGCGGGTGGCGTAGCGCGGGGCGATGGTCTCGAACAGACGCTTGACGACGCCTTCATTGCCGATCTGCGCGATCACCTGGCGGCGGGCGTGCAGGTCGCCGCGCTTGCCGAGCGTCACGAGCTTCTCGACGATCGGACGCAGGTCCTTCGCCTTCGGCAAGGTGGTGACGATCTGCTCGTGCTCGATCAGCGACACGGCGAGATTGGCGAACATCGACTTGCGGTGGCTGATGCTGCGGGCGAAACGACGGCCTTTGAAACCGTGGCGCATGGCTCTTTTCCTTCTTCAGTTGTTCAAGAGGCCACGGCCTCTGATGGTTTTCCGCATGACCGTCGGATCGAGCGACTCTCGCCGCCGATCCTTGGAATTCATGCTCAATATTGGTCTTCGTAACGCTTGGCGAGGTCTTCGATGTTTTCCGGCGGCCAGTCCGGCACTTCCATGCCGAGATGGAGGCCCATGGCCGCCAGCACTTCCTTGATCTCGTTCAGCGACTTGCGGCCGAAGTTCGGGGTGCGCAGCATCTCGGCTTCGGTCTTCTGGATCAGGTCGCCGATGTAGACGATGTTGTCGTTCTTCAGGCAGTTGGCCGAACGCACCGAAAGCTCGAGCTCGTCGACCTTCTTGAGCAGCGCCGGGTTGAAGGCGAGCTCGGTGACGGCCTCGGTGGCGACTTCCTTCTGCGGCTCGTCGAAGTTGACGAACAGGCCAAGCTGGTCCTGCAGGATGCGGGCAGCGAAAGCGACCGCGTCCTCGCCCGAGATCGAGCCGTTGGTCTCGATCGTCATGGTCAGCTTGTCATAGTCGAGAACCTGGCCCTCGCGGGTATTCTCGACCTTGTAGGAGACCTTCTTGACCGGCGAATAGAGGCTGTCGACCGGGATCAGCCCGATCGGCGCGTCCTCGGCGCGGTTGCGCTCGGCCGGCACATAGCCCTTGCCGGTGTCGACGGTGAACTCCATGCGGATCTCGGCACCCTCGTCCAGCGTGCAGATCACGTGGTCGGGGTTGAGGATCTCGACGTCGCCGACCGTCTGGATGTCGCCGGCGAGCACGGCGCCCGGGCCCTGCTTGCGCACGACCATGCGCTTGGGGCCATCGCCTTCCATGCGGATGGCGATTTCCTTGATGTTGAGCACGATGTCGGTCACGTCCTCGCGCACGCCGGCGATGGACGAGAATTCATGCAGTACGCCGTCGATCTGCACGGCGGTCACAGCCGCGCCGCGCAGCGAAGACAGAAGCACGCGCCGCAGCGCGTTGCCCAGCGTCAGGCCAAAGCCGCGTTCGAGCGGCTCGGCCACCAGCGTGGTCAGCGTCTTCTTCTTCGACGAGAACTCGATCTTGTTCGGCTTGATCAGTTCCTGCCAGTTTTTCTGGATCATAAAAGTCTTCCTTCCTTTGCCCCGCCACCATCCAATCGTGGCGGGCGACACGGAAAACCGCGGAGGAACGCCTTGGCGTTCGCGCGGCGTTTAAAAATCAGACGCGGCGCTTCTTGCGCGGGCGGCAGCCATTGTGCGGGATCGGCGTCACGTCACGGATCGAGGTGATGGTGAAGCCCGCCGCCTGCAGCGCGCGGAGCGCCGATTCACGACCGGAGCCGGGTCCGCAGACCTCGACCTCGAGCATGCGCATGCCGTGTTCCTGCGCCTTCTTGGCGACGTCCTCGGCAGCCATCTGGGCTGCGAACGGGGTCGACTTGCGCGAACCCTTGAAACCCTGGGCACCGGCCGACGACCAGGCGATCGAATTGCCCTGCGCGTCGGTGATGGTGATCATGGTGTTGTTGAAGGTCGAATTGACGTGGGCAACGCCCGACGAAATGTTCTTGCGTTCGCGACGGCGAACACGAGCGGCTTCCTTGGCCATGGTATTCCTTTCAGTTGATCTCTACACCGCCGTAATGCCAGCGGCTCCACCTTGGAAAAGCGAGTAGTGAGTAGGGAATAGCGAATAGGGTCCCCTAGTCGCTAACCGCTACTCGCTATTCGCTCAATTACTTCTTCTTGCCGGCGATCGCCTTGGCCGGGCCCTTGCGGGTGCGGGCGTTGGTATGCGTGCGCTGGCCGCGGACCGGCAGCGAGCGACGGTGACGCAGGCCGCGGTAGCAGCCAAGATCCATGAGCCGCTTGATGTTCATCGAGACTTCGCGGCGCAGGTCGCCTTCGACCTGGTAGTCGCGGTCGATCGTCTCGCGGATCTGCAGCACTTCCGCGTCGGTCAGCTGGTTGACGCGGCGGTCCGCCGGGATGCCGACCTTGTCGACGATCTCCTGGGCAAACTTCTTGCCGATGCCGTGAATGTACTGAAGCGCGATGACGACGCGCTTGTTGGTCGGAATGTTGACGCCGGCTATACGAGCCATTTTCTTCTCTTTCTCCATTTGGGCCGGACGAGCCGGCGCTGTCGAAGTTGCCCCGCGTCCGGTGGAGGCCGGCCCTTGCGGGAGTTTCCTGGTTCAAAGCGGATGCCTTGCCCGCAAGGGCAAGCAAAGTCCATGCCTGATAGGAAGACGGGCCGCCATACCCCAACGGCCCACTCCAGTCAAGCGCAATCGTTAATTGTCGCCAAGCGCTATCTTTAGTTGTCGGCCCGGTCTACTTCACCGCGGCCGCGAGCACCTTGCCGATCTCGGCGGTCACGGCATCGATACTGGCCATGCCGTCGACAGTCTTGAGCTTGCCCTTGGCGTAGTAGTAGCCGGTCAGCGGCGCCGTCTTCTTGTAGTATTCGCGCAGGCGTTCCTCGAACACCTCCGGGTTGTCGTCCTTGCGCACAGGCTGGCCGGCGGCCTTGGCGTCCTCGGCGCGTTTGACGATTCGGCCAACCAGCGCCTTGTCGTCGACGACGAGCTCTATGACGGTGTCGAGCGCTATGCCGCGTTCGGCAAGCATGGCCTCGACCGCGTCGGCCTGGACCAGCGTGCGCGGATAGCCGTCGAGGATGAATCCCTTGGCGCAATCCGGCTGATCGATACGCTCGGCGACGATGGCGTTGACGATCGCATCCGAGACCAGCTCACCGGCATCCATCACCGCCTTGGCACGCTTGCCGACCTCGGTTCCGGCCTGGACGGCGGCACGCAGCATGTCACCCGTCGAGAGCTGGGGGATGCCGTGTTTTTCAACCAGTCTTTGTGCTTGCGTCCCCTTGCCCGCTCCTGGCGGCCCAAGCAAAATCAGCCTCATCTGCTCCTCTTCCCCCCGCGCAACTTCGACTTCTTGATCAGGCCCTCATACTGGTGCGCGATCAGGTGACCCTGAATCTGCGCCACCGTATCGAGCGTGACACTGACCACGATCAGAAGCGATGTGCCACCGAGGTAGAAAGGTACGCCAGTCGCCGAAATCAGGAACTCCGGCAGCAGACAGACCAGCACCAGGTAAATGGCGCCGATGACGGTAATGCGCGTCAGAACATAGTCGATATAGTCGGCGGTGCGCTCGCCCGGCCGATAACCCGGGATGAAGCCGGAGTGCTTCTTGAGCTGGTCGGCCGTGTCCTTCGGGTTGAAGACGATCGCCGTGTAGAAGAAGGCGAAGAAGATGATCATGCCCGCATAGAAGATCATGTAGAGCGGCTGGCCGTGGCCGAGCGAGGCGAGGATCGTGCTTGCCCAGGCCGGCAGGTTGGTCGCCTGCGAGAAGCCCGCCACGGTCGCCGGCAGAAGCAGCAGCGAGGACGCGAAGATCGGCGGGATGACGCCGGAGGTGTTGAGCTTCAGCGGCAAATGCGAGGTATCGCCCTGGAACATGCGATTGCCGACCTGGCGCTTCGGATACTGGATGAGCAGGCGCCGCTGCGCGCGTTCGAAGAAGACGATGAGCGCAATGACGATGATGGCCAGCACGATGATCGCGAGGATGAGGCCCGTCGACAGCGCGCCGGTACGGCCGAGTTCCAGCGTGCCGGAGATCGCGCGCGGCAGGCCCGCGACGATGCCGGAGAAGATGATCAGCGAAATGCCGTTGCCGATGCCGCGCGCGGTGATCTGCTCGCCGAGCCACATCAGGAACATGGTGCCGCCGACGAGCGTGACGACCGTCGAGATGCGGAAGAACATGCCGGGATCGTTGACGATGCCGTTGCCGCCCTCGAGGCCGATCGAAATGCCGTAGGCCTGGATCAGCGCCAGGAGCACGGTGCCGTAGCGCGTGTACTGGTTGATGATCTTGCGGCCCTGCTCGCCTTCCTTCTTCAGCGTTTCCAGCGACGGGATGACCGAGGTCATCAGCTGCATGATGATGGAGGCGGAGATGTAGGGCATGATGCCCAGCGCGAAGATCGCCATGCGCTGCACGGCGCCGCCGGCGAACATGTTGAACATGCCGAGCACGCCCTTGCTCTGCGAGGAGAAGGCCTGGGCGAAAGCATCGGGGTTGATGCCGGGAAGCGGGATATAAGTGCCGAGGCGGTAGACGAGCAGCGCGCCGATGGTGAACCAGATGCGCTTCTTGAGATCCTCGGCCTTGGCGAAGGCCGCGAAATTCAGATTGGAGGCTAGTTGTTCAGCAGCCGAGGCCATGCCTGATTCTCCGCTAGAGCACGATGCCGAAAAATGTGGAGCGGTTTTCGGACGACATCATGCTCTACTTCTTTGATTTCTACGTCGCGCTCGATGCCGCAGCTCAGGCGGCCCGTGTCACCGAAGCTCACGAGATAAGCTCGGGACCGTAAACATGCAAGCGGCCGCGTTGACGCGGCCGCCCAATTCATCCGGTCAAAGCGCGGTTCGACGGAATATGCGAAGTCATCCCGGTCGGCCGCGCTTCAAATCGCCGTTACTCGGCGGCGGCCGCTTCCGGCAGCTTCACCGAACCGCCGGCCTTCTCGATCTTCTCGATCGCAGCCTTGGAGGCGCCAGCGACGTCGAAGGACAGCTTGGCCTTGAGTTCGCCGTCGGAGAGCACGCGCACGCCGTCCTTGGCGCGGCGGATGACGCCGGCGGCAACCAGGGCCTCGGCCGTCACGGTCGCCTTGGCGTCGAGCTTCTTGGCGTCGACAGCAGCCTGGATGCGGGCCAGCGACACGACCGTGAAGCTCTTGGCGAAGATGTTGTTGAAGCCACGCTTCGGCAGGCGCCGGTAGAGCGGCATCTGGCCACCCTCGAAGCCGTTGATGGCAACGCCAGAGCGGGCCTTCTGGCCCTTGACGCCGCGACCGGCGGTCTTGCCCGAACCGGAACCGATGCCGCGGCCGAGACGCTTCTTGGAGTGCGTCGCGCCGTCCTTGTCACGCAGATCGTTGAGTTTCATGTTTCTTCTCCTGCCCTTCCGTTCAGGCCTCGTCCACGACGCGGACGAGGTGCTGGACGGCGGCGATCATGCCGCGCACCGAAGGGGTATCTTCCAGCGTGCGCCGCTTGTGCATCTTGTTCAGGCCGAGGCCGACCAGCGTCGCGCGCTGCTCCTTCGGCCGGCGGATCGGAGAGCCGATCTGCTCGACGGTGATGGTCTTGGTAGCTTTCTTGGCCATGGTCGAAATCCCTGGTCAGCGTCGACTATTCTTCAGCCGCAACGGCGGTGCCGCGGCGGGCCTGAAGGGTCGAGTACTTGATGCCGCGCGCGGCAGCCACATCCTTCGGATGCATCTGGCTCTTCAGCGCGTCGAAGGTGGCGCGAACCATGTTGTAGGGGTTCGACGAACCCATCGACTTGGCGACCACGTCATGCATGCCGAGCGTCTCGAAGACGGCGCGCATCGGACCGCCGGCGATGATGCCGGTACCTTGCTTGGCGGCGCGCAGCAGAACGCGTCCGGCGCCCCAGCGGCCCTCGACGTCGTGATGCAGCGTGCGGCCCGAACGCAGCGGCACGAAGATCATGTCGCGCTTGGCCGACTCGGTCGCCTTGCGGATCGCTTCCGGCACTTCGCGCGCCTTGCCGTGGCCGAAGCCGACGCGGCCCTTCTGGTCGCCGACGACGACGAGAGCGGCAAAACCGAAACGACGGCCGCCCTTCACCACCTTGGCGACGCGGTTGATGTGGACGAGCTTGTCCACCATGCCGTCGTCACGCTCTTCGCGCTCGCGGCCGCGGCCGCCTTCTCTACGTTCCTGTGCCATATCCTGTTCCTTGTTCTTTTCCGGAAGCACGGGTTGCTAATTACTGACGCCGCCTTTGGGTCGTCAGCGGCGAAAAATCAGAAGCTGAGACCGCCTTCGCGGGCAGCCTCGGCCAGCGCCTTGACGCGGCCGTGATAGATGTACGGGCCGCGGTCGAAGACGACTTCCTTGACGCCGGCCTTGGCGGCACGCTCGGCGATCAGCTTGCCGACCGCGGCCGCGGCTGCGGTGTCGGCGCCGGTCTTGAGCGAACCCTTGAGGTCCTTCTCCAGCGTCGAGGCGGCGGCCAGCGTGTGGCCGTTGGCGTCGTCGATCACCTGGACGTAGATGTTCTTCGAGGTGCGGTGCACCGAAAGCCGCGGACGCTCGCCGGCGACCTTCTTCAGCTGGCGGCGCACGCGCTGTGCGCGGCGCTGGATGGTTTCTTTGGGGCTTGCCATAATGTCAGTTCCTTGCCTTCAGAAAACGGGGGCAACCCTGTGCGGTAGGCCAAGCCTCCCGCGGCCGCTCCCCGCGGCGTTACACTTCTGCGGCTTGGCCCTTTTTCGAAAAGTCTGCAACTTCTCGGGGCCAGGCCTATTACTTCTTCTTGCCTTCCTTGCGCACGATGCGCTCGTCGGCATAGCGCACGCCCTTGCCCTTATAGGGCTCGGGACCGCGATATTCGCGGATCTCGGCGGCGACCTGGCCGACCTGCTGCTTGTCGATGCCCGAGACCGTGATTTCGGTCGGCTTCGGCACCGTGATGGTGATGCCCTGCGGCGTCTGATAGACCACGTCGTGGCTGAAGCCGAGCGCCAGCTGCAGGTTCTTGCCCTGCAACGCCGCGCGATAGCCGACGCCGGTGATCTCGAGCTTCTTCTCGAAGCCGTCCTTCACGCCCTGCAGGATGTTGACGATCTGCGTGCGCGACATGCCCCACTTCGAGCGGGCGGTCTTGGTCTGGTCGCGCGGCTCGACGGAGATCTCGTTGTTCTCCATCTTCACCAGCACTTCGTCGTTCACCACGAACTTCAGCTCGCCCTTGGGGCCCTTCGCCGTCACGGTCTGGCCGTTGACGGACGCGGTCACGCCTTGCGGCAGCGAAACGGGTTTCTTTCCGATACGAGACATTTTGTTGTCCTCGTCACTTCTTTCGTTTCAGGTTCCAGTTCCCGGGCGCGATCCCGAGAACCGAAGCCCATTCATCAATCTCTTGGCCGATCAGAAGATCTGGCAGAGGATTTCGCCGCCGACATTCTGCTCGCGCGCTTCATGGTCGGCCATGACGCCCTTCGGCGTCGAAAGGATGGCGATGCCGAGGCCGTTGGCGACGTGCGGGATCGACTTGGCCGAGACATAGACGCGACGGCCAGGCTTCGAGACGCGCTCGATCTCGCGCACAACCGGGGCGCCGTCGAAATATTTCAGCTCGATCTCGATTTCCGACTTGCCGTTTTCGAAGTCGGTCTGACTGTAGTCGCGGATATAGCCTTCCGACTTCAGCACTTCGAGGACGCGGGCACGCAGACGCGAGGCCGGGGTCGAAACGCTCGACTTCTTGCGGCCATAGGCGTTGCGGATGCGGGTCAGCATATCGCCGAGAGGATCGCTCAATGACATCTCAGTGTCTCCTTACCAGCTCGACTTGACCAGGCCCGGGATCTGGCCGGTATTGCCCAGATCGCGAAGCGCGATACGCGAAAGCTTCAGCTTGCGATAGTAGGCGCGCGGACGGCCCGTCACCTCGCAGCGATTGCGGATGCGGATCTTGGCCGAGTTGCGCGGCAGCGCCGAAAGCTTCAACTGGGCGCGGAAACGCTCTTCCATCGGCTTGGACTGATCCATGATGATGGCCTTGAGCGCCGTGCGCTTGGCGGCGTACTGGTCGGCGAGCTTGCGGCGCCGGTTGTTCTTCTCGACTGAGCTGGTCTTTGCCATTTCAGATGTTTCCTTTTTCGCTGCCGTTACTGGCGGAAGGGGAAGTTGAAGGCCTTGAGCAGCGCTCTTGCCTCGTCGTCCGTCTTCGCCGTCGTACAAACGATGACGTCCATGCCCCAGACCTGATCAACCTTGTCGTAGTTGATCTCCGGGAACACGATGTGTTCCTTGATGCCCATGGCGTAGTTGCCACGGCCGTCAAAGCTCTTCGGGTTCAGCCCGCGGAAGTCGCGAACGCGCGGCAGCGCGATGTTCACGAGGCGGTCGAGGAACTCGTACATGCGTTCCTTGCGCAGCGTGACCTTGGCGCCGATCGGCATGTTCTCGCGCACCTTGAAGCCGGCAATCGAGTTGCGGGCGCGGGTGACGACGGCCTTCTGGCCGGCGATCAGCGCGAGATCCTCGGCCGCGACCGAGGGCTTCTTGGAGTCTGCGGTTGCTTCGCCGACACCCATGTTCAGCACGATCTTGTCGATGCGCGGAACCTGCATGTCATTGTCGTAGCCGAACTGCTCCTGCATCGCCTTGCGGATGGTCTCGTTGTAGACCTTCTTGAGGCGCGGCTCGTTCTTGGCAGTTGCCTGCTTGGTTTCAGCCTTAGCCATTGATGACTTCTCCCGAACGCTTGGCGACGCGCACCTTCTTGCCATCCTTCTGGATGGTGAAGCCGACGCGGGTCGGCTTGCCGTCCTTGGGGTCGGCCAGCGCGATATTCGACAGGTGGATCGGCGCTTCCTTGGTGATGATCCCGGCCTCTTGCGACTGGGTCTGCTTCTGGTGACGGCGAATGAGGTTCACGCCGCGGACGACCGCGGTGTCTTCCTTCGGCTGCACCGACAGGACTTCGCCCGAACGGCCCTTGTCCTTGCCGGCAAGCACGACGACCTTGTCGCCTTTTTTGATCTTTTGCATTGGTCCGGCTCCTTACAGCACTTCAGGCGCGAGCGAGATGATCTTCATGTGGTTCTTGGCGCGCAATTCGCGCGGAACCGGTCCGAAGATACGGGTGCCGATCGGCTCTTTCTTATTGTCGACGAGAACGGCCGCGTTCTTGTCGAAACGGATCACGCTGCCGTCCGGGCGGCGGATGTCCTTGGCCGTGCGAACCACGACCGCCTTCATCACATCGCCCTTCTTAACGCGGCCGCGCGGAATGGCTTCCTTGATCGACACCACGATGATGTCGCCGACGGAGGCGTATTTCCGCTTCGAGCCGCCCAGCACCTTGATGCACATGACACGACGGGCGCCGGAATTATCCGCGACGTCGAGGTTTGTTTGCATCTGAATCATGACTGGCCGCCTTCTTCTTTTCTAACGGGACGGGTTCTTCACCCTTCCCCGGTCTGTCCAAAATTCGGTTCGTTCGCCCGGATCAAGCCTGATCCGAAGAGACGACAACCCAGCGTTTGTCCTTGGAAATCGGCTTCGATTCCTGGATGAACACCTGGTCGCCGACCTTGTGGGCGTTGTTCTCGTCGTGCGCCTTGTACTTCTTGGTCATGCGCACGGTCTTCTTCATCACGGGATGCGTGAAGCGACGCTCGACCTTGACCACGACCGTCTTCTCGTTCTTGTCGCTGACGACGGTGCCCTGCAGGATGCGCTTTGGCATGGTCTTAACCCTTCTTGGCCGCGGCTTTTTCCGCGGCGATGGTCTTGATGCGCGCGATGTCCTTGCGGACCTGCTTCACGCGCGCGGTCTTTTCGAGCTGGCCGGTGGCCTTCTGGAAGCGCAGGTTGAACTGCTCCTTCTTGAGAGCGGCCAGGTCGTCGGTCAGTTGATCCTGGGTCTTGGTCCGGATGTCTTCGGCTTTCATGATCGCCTGTCCTTATTCTGCGATGCGCTGCACGAAGCGCGTCTTGACCGAGAGCTTGGCGGCGCCGAGACGCAGCGCTTCACGAGCGGTCTCCTCGCTGACGCCGTCGATCTCGAACATGATACGGCCGGGCTTGACGCGCGCCGCCCAGTAGTCGACGGCGCCCTTGCCCTTACCCATGCGGACTTCGGTCGGCTTCGAGGTGACCGGCAGGTCCGGGAACACCCGGATCCAGACGCGGCCGGCGCGCTTCATCTCGCGCGTGATCGCGCGGCGGGCCGCCTCGATCTCGCGCGCGGTGACGCGGTTCGGCTCAAGCGCCTTCAGCCCGAAACCGCCGAAATCCAGATTGGTGCCGCCCTTGGCGGCACCGTGGATACGGCCCTTGAACTGCTTGCGGAACTTTGTGCGCTTTGGCTGCAGCATCGTTCTAACTCCAAATTCTCAAATGTCTCAGGCGTTCTCGCGACGGCGGCCGCGTTCGCGCTCACCGCCAGCACCGCCGCCGCCATGCGCGGCATCGCCTTCGGTTGCACGGCGCTCGGAAGCCATAGGGTCATGCTCGAGGATCTCGCCCTTGAACACCCACACCTTGACGCCGCAGATGCCGTAGGCCGTGTTCGCCTCGGCCGTGCCGTAGTCGACGTCGGCGCGCAGCGTATGCAGCGGCACGCGGCCTTCGCGGTACCACTCCATGCGCGCGATCTCGGCGCCGCCGAGACGGCCAGAGCAGTTGATGCGGATGCCTTCGGCGCCGAGACGCATGGCCGACTGAACGGCACGCTTCATGGCGCGGCGGAACGCGATGCGGCGCTCGAGCTGCTGGGCGATCGACTGGGCGACCAGCGTGGCGTCGATTTCCGGCTTGCGCACTTCAACGATGTTGAGGTGCGTTTCGGACTTCGTCATCTCGGTCAGCTTCTTGCGAAGCTTCTCGATGTCGGCGCCCTTCTTGCCGATGATGAGGCCCGGACGCGCGGCGTGGATGGTGACGCGGCACTTCTTGTGCGGACGCTCGATCACGACCTTCGAGATCGCGGCCTGCTTGAGTTCCTTCTCAAGATACTTGCGGATCTTGAGGTCCTCGTGCAGCAGTTGGCCGTATTCGCCGGTGTTCGCGAACCAGCGCGAATCCCAGGTACGGTTGATGCCGAGACGCAGCCCGATCGGATTGACTTTCTGGCCCATTATGCGGCCTCCCCTTTTTCCTCGACTTCACGAACGACGATCGTGAGGTGCGAGAACGGCTTTTCGATACGGCTGGCGCGGCCGCGGCCACGAGCGTGGAAGCGCTTCATGACGATCGACTTGCCGACATAGGCTTCCGCCACGATCAGAGCGTCGACGTCGAGGTCGTGATTGTTTTCCGCATTGGCGATCGCCGACTCCAGCGTCTTCTTGACCGTGCCGGAAATCCGCTTGGCCGAGAATTCGAGGTCGGAAAGCGCTGTCGCGACCTTCTTGCCGCGGATCAGCGCGGCAACCAGGTTGAGCTTCTGCGGGCTGATGCGGATCGTGCGCAGAACGGCACGCGCCTCGTTATCAGCAAGCCTGCGCGGAGCTTTGGCCTTGCCCATGATTATTTCCTCTTCGCCTTCTTATCCGCGCCGTGACCGTAATAGGTCCGGGTCGGAGCGAATTCACCGAACTTGTGGCCGACCATGTCCTCGTTCACCGAGACGGGAACGTGCTTCTGGCCGTTGTAGACACCGAAGGTGAAGCCGACGAACTGCGGCAGGATGGTGGAGCGACGGCTCCACATCTTGATCACCTCATTGCGACCACCTTCACGAACCTTGTCCACCTTCTTGAGAAGGTAGCCGTCGATAAAGGGGCCTTTCCAAATCGAACGAGTCACTTGGCGTTACCTCTTCTTAGCTCTTGCGCTGATGACGCGAGCGCAGGATGAACTTGTCGGTCGCCTTGTTGGACCGCGTCTTCTTGCCCTTGGTCGGCTTGCCCCAGGGCGAAACCGGATGACGGCCACCCGAGGTGCGGCCTTCGCCGCCGCCATGCGGATGGTCGACCGGGTTCATGGCCACGCCGCGATTGTGCGGACGCTTGCCGCGCCACACGGTGCGACCGGCCTTGCCGTCGTTGATGTTGCCGTGGTCGGGGTTCGACACGGCGCCGACGGTGGCCATGCAGGAGCCGTGCACGACACGCTGCTCGCCCGAGTTGAGGCGCAGGATCGCCATGCCCTGGTCGCGGCCGACGAGCTGAGCGTAACCGCCAGCCGAACGGGCGACCTGGCCGCCCTTGCCCGGCTTCAGCTCGATGTTGTGGACGATCGTGCCGACCGGCATCGAGGCCAGCGGCATCGCGTTGCCCGGCTTCACGTCGACCGCTTCGCCAGCCACGATCTTGTCGCCGGCAGCAAGACGCTGCGGGGCCAGGATGTAGGACAGCTCGCCGTCGTCATACTTGATCAGCGCGATGAAGGCGGTGCGGTTCGGATCGTATTCGATGCGCTCGACCGTGCCGACGACGTCGTACTTCTTACGCTTGAAGTCGATGATGCGGTACGAACGCTTGTGACCGCCGCCGATGAAGCGGGCCGTGATGCGGCCGTAGTTGTTGCGGCCGCCCGACTTGGTCAGGCCTTCGGTCAGGCCCTTGATGGGCTTGCCCTTGTAGAGGCCCGAGCGGTCGACGATGACCAGCTGGCGGGTGCTCGGCGTTACCGGGTTGAATTTCTTAAGTGCCATTGTCCTGTCCTCGCGGCCTTGCTCAGAGACCCGTCGCGACGTCGATCGACTGGCCGTCGGCCAGCGTCACAACCGCCTTCTTGACGTCGCCCTGGCGGCCAACGGTGCCGCGGAAGCGCTTGATCTTGCCCTTGCGGACGAGCGTGTTCACAGCCGTCACCTTGACGCCGAAGAGAGCCTCCACGGCAGCCTTGATTTCCGGCTTCGACGCCTTCTTGGCGACGTTGAAGACGACCTGGTTCTGCTCGGAAGCCATGGTCGACTTTTCGGTGATCGCCGGCGAGACGATCACGTCGTAGTGACGAAGGTCGGTCATTTAAAGCGCTCCTCGAGAGCCTCGACCGCGGCCTTCGAAAGGACCAGCGTGCCGCGGCGCAGAATGTCGTAGACGTTGATGCCTTGGATGGGCAGCACGTCGATGTTCGGAATGTTGGTCGCGGCCAGCTTGAAGTTCTGGTCAAGCTCGGCGCCGCCGATGACCAGGGCGTTGGTCAGCCCCAGCGTCTCGAAATTCGCCACCAGCGCCTTGGTCTTGGCTTCGGTGAGCTTCAGCTCGTCGACGATGATCAGCGAAGCGCTCTTGGCCTTGGCCGAGAGAGCGTGCTTGAGGCCAAGCGCACGGACCTTCTTCGGCAGCTCGTGCTCATGGCTGCGAACGACCGGGCCGTGTGCCTTGCCGCCGCCGCGGAACTGCGGAGCGCGGGCCGAGTGGTGACGGGCGCGGCCCGTACCCTTCTGCTTGTACATCTTGGCGCCGGTGCGCGCGATTTCGGCGCGGCCCTTGGCCTTGTGCGTGCCCTGCTGCTTCTTGGCGAGCTGCCAGCGCACGACGCGCTGCAGGATGTCCTCGCGCGGGTCAAGGCCGAAAATCTCCTCGGAGAGTTCCACCTTGCCGGCGTCCTTGCCGCCCAGCGTTGTGATCTTGAGATCCATTATTCGGCTCCCTCAGTGGCCGGGGCTTCGTTCTTGGCGGCAGCGGCGCGGATCGCGGCCGGCTTCGGCGCATTGGCCGGCAGCGCAACCTTGGCGGCGTCGCGAACCAGGATCCAGGCGCCCTTGACGCCGGGCACCGCGCCGCGGATCAGGATCAGGCCGCGATCGGCATCGGTCGAGACGACCTCGACATTCTGCGTGGTGACGCGGGTGTCGCCCATGTGGCCGGCCATCTTCTTGCCCTTGAACACCTTGCCGGGGTCCTGGCGCTGGCCGGTCGAGCCGTGCGTGCGGTGCGAGACCGAGTTACCATGCGTGGCGCGGCCACCGCCCATGTGGTGCCGCTTGATCACGCCCTGAAAACCCTTCCCGGTCGAGGTGCCGGTGACGTCCACCTTCTGGCCGGCGACGAAATGCTCGACGGTCAGCTCGGCGCCGACGTCGATCATGTTGTCGGCGGAGACGCGAAACTCGGCGACCTTGGCCTTCGGCTCGACGGAAGCGGCGGCGAAATGGCCGCGCATCGCCTTCGACGTGTTCTTCACCTTGGCAAGGCCAACGCCGAGCTGGACGGCGGTGTAGCCGTTCTTCTCCTGCGTGCGCTGGGCCACGACCTGGCAGTTCTCCATCTGGAGAACGGTGACGGGAACGTGTTCGCCGGCATCGTTATAGATGCGGGTCATTCCCACCTTCTTTGCAATCACACCTGAACGCATCGGTTCAATTCCTTTAGAGTTCCGGGCCAGGGGCACCGCCCCTTACCGCTCTCTCATTCCCTTAGAGCTTGATCTCGACGTCGACACCGGCGGCCAGATCGAGCTTCATCAAAGCATCGACTGTCTGCGGGGTCGGATCGACGATGTCGAGCAGCCGCTTGTGCGTGCGCATCTCGAACTGTTCGCGGCTCTTCTTGTCGACGTGGGGCGACCGGTTGACCGTGAATTTTTCGATCCGCGTCGGCAGCGGGATTGGGCCGCGGACGTTGGCGCCGGTGCGCTTGGCGGTCGACACGATTTCGCGCGTCGAGGCGTCGAGCACCCGGTGGTCAAACGCCTTAAGGCGGATGCGGATATTCTGTCCGTTCATGCGTCAATTCCTTGTTCTGGCGCGGCGCGGGCAGCTCCCGCGCCCGCGACAGATCGGTTTCAGTCCAAATTACTCTTTGATGGTGACGACGATGCCGGCACCGACGGTGCGGCCGCCTTCACGGATGGCGAAGCGCAGCTTCTCTTCCATCGCGATCGGCACGATCAGCTCGACGTCGACGGTGATGTTGTCGCCGGGCATCACCATCTCGGTGCCGGCCGGCAGCGTCACGATGCCCGTCACGTCCGTCGTGCGGAAGTAGAACTGCGGACGGTAGTTGGTGAAGAACGGCGTGTGACGGCCGCCCTCGTCCTTGGTCAGGATGTAGGCTTCGGCCACGAACTTCTTGTGCGGCTTGACCGTGCCGGGCTTGGCCAGAACCTGGCCGCGCTCCACGCCTTCACGGTCGACGCCGCGCAGCAGCGCGCCGATGTTGTCGCCGGCCTGGCCCTGGTCGAGCAGCTTGCGGAACATCTCAACGCCCGTGCAGGTCGTCTTGGTGGTCGGACGGATGCCGACGATCTCCAGCTCCTCGCCGACCTTGACCACGCCGCGCTCGACGCGGCCGGTCACAACCGTGCCGCGGCCCGAGATCGAGAACACGTCCTCGATCGGCATCAGGAACGGCTTGTCCAGCGGACGAACCGGCGTCGGGATATAGGCGTCGACCTGCGCCATCAGCTCGCGGATGGCGTCCTCGCCGATGGTCTTGTTGGAATCTTCCAGCGCAGCCAGCGCCGAGCCCTTGACGATCGGAATGTCGTCGCCGGGGAACTCGTTCTTCGACAGGAGCTCGCGAACCTCAAGCTCGACCAGCTCGAGCAACTCGGCGTCGTCGACCTGGTCGACCTTGTTCAGGAACACCACGATCGAGGGAACGCCGACCTGGCGGGCAAGCAGGATGTGCTCGCGGGTCTGCGGCATCGGGCCGTCGGCGGCCGAAACCACCAGGATCGCGCCGTCCATCTGCGCCGCACCCGTGATCATGTTCTTCACATAGTCGGCGTGGCCGGGGCAGTCGACATGGGCATAGTGACGGTTGGCCGTCTCATACTCGACATGCGCCGTCGAGATCGTGATGCCGCGCGCCTTCTCTTCAGGTGCCGCGTCAATCTGGTCATAGCGCTTGTATTCGCCAAAATACTTCGTGATCGCCGCCGTCAGCGACGTCTTGCCATGATCGACGTGACCGATCGTGCCAATGTTCACATGCGGCTTGGTGCGCTCGAATTTACCTTTTGCCATGTGATCTCTCCAATCCTGCTTGCCCGTGCGGGCCTTGAATTAAGGTCTCGTGCAACCCGCTCGAGTTACGCGTATTTCTTCTGAACTTCCTGGGCGACCGCGGTCGGAACCGGCTCGTAGTGGTCGAACTGCATCGTGTACTGGGCGCGGCCCTGCGACATCGAACGCAGATTGTCGACGTATTTGAACATGTTGGCCAAAGGCACCATCGCATTGATGACGACGGCAACGCCGCGTGCTTCCTGACCCTGGATCTGGCCACGACGGCCGTTGAGATCGCCGATGACGCCGCCGACGTAATCTTCCGGCGTCACGACCTCGACCTTCATGATCGGCTCCAGAAGCTGCACGCCGAGGCGCGGAGCGGCTTCCTTGAAGCAGGCGCGGGAGGCGATTTCGAACGCCAGCACCGAGGAGTCGACGTCGTGGAAGGCGCCATCGACCAGCGTGGCCTTGACACCGATCATCGGGAAGCCGGCGAACGGGCCGGAACCCATGACGCTGTTGATGCCCTTCTCGACGCCCGGGATGTATTCCTTCGGAACCGCACCGCCGACGATCTTGGACTCGAACACGAACTCTTCGCTCTCGGTGTTCGGCTCGAAGATGATCTTGACGCGGGCGAACTGGCCGGTACCGCCGGTCTGCTTCTTGTGCGTGTAATCCTGCTCGTGCGTGCGGGTGATCGTCTCGCGATAGGCCACCTGCGGGGCGCCGACATTGGCTTCGACCTTGAACTCGCGGCGCATGCGGTCGACGATGATGTCGAGATGCAGCTCGCCCATGCCGGCGATGATGGTCTGGCCGCTTTCCTCGTCGGTCTTGACGCGGAAGGACGGATCCTCAGCCGCCAGGCGATGCAGCGCGAGGCCCATCTTTTCCTGGTCGTTCTTGGTCTTCGGCTCGATGGCGATCTGGATGACCGGATCGGGGAATTCCATGCGCTCCAGGATGACCGGATGCAGCGGATCGCAGAGCGTGTCGCCGGTGGTCGTGTCCTTGAGGCCAGCCAGGGCGACGATGTCGCCGGCATAGGCTTCCTCGATGTCGGCGCGCGAGTTCGCATGCATCTGCAGCATGCGGCCGATGCGCTCCTTCTTGCCCTTCACCGTGTTGTCGAGCGAGGTGCCCTTGGTGAGCTTGCCCGAATAGATGCGGGCAAAGGTCAGCGAGCCGACGAACGGGTCGTTCATGATCTTGAACGCCAGCATCGACAGCGGCTCGTTGTCATCGGCATGACGCTCGATCTCGGCGTCGGTCTTGGCATCGACGCCCTTGATGGCCGGCACGTCGATCGGCGACGGCAGGTATTCGACAACGGCGTCGAGCAGCGGCTGCACGCCCTTGTTCTTGAAGGCCGAACCGCAGAACATCGGGAAGAACTTGACCGCGATGGTGCCCTTGCGGATCAGCGCGCGGATCTCGTCATTCGACGGCATCTTGCCTTCGAGGTAATTCTCCAGCGCGGTCTCGTCCATCTCGACGGCGGCTTCGATCATCTTCTCGCGGTACTGCTCGGCCTTGTCCTTGAGGTCGGCCGGGATCTCGACGACATCCCAGGCAGCGCCCAGGGTCTCGTCACGCCAGACGAGCGCGTTCATCTCGACGAGGTCGACGACGCCCTTGAACTCGGTCTCGGCGCCGATCGGCAGCTGCATGACGACGGCCTGCGCGCCGAGGCGCGAACCGATCATTTCCTCGGAGCGGTAGAAGTCGGCGCCGATCTTGTCCATCTTGTTGCAGAAGATCATGCGCGGCACGTGGTACTTGTCGGCCTGGCGCCACACGGTCTCGGTCTGGGGCTCCACGCCGGCGTTGGCATCGAGCAGCGCGATGGCGCCGTCGAGCACGCGCAGCGAACGCTCGACTTCGATGGTGAAGTCGACGTGTCCGGGGGTGTCGATGATGTTGAAGCGGCGCATCTTGCCGTCGCGACCCTTCCAGAAGGTCGTGGTCGCGGCCGAAGTGATGGTGATGCCGCGTTCCTGCTCCTGCTCCATCCAATCCATGGTGGCAGCGCCGTCATGGACTTCGCCGATCTTGTGCGACTTGCCCGTATAATAGAGGACGCGCTCGGTCGTCGTCGTCTTGCCGGCGTCGATATGCGCCATGATACCGAAATTGCGGTAGTCTTCGATCTTGTATTCGCGGGCCATGGGAGGTGCCTCTCAGTCTCGTTCGCGCTTTACCAGCGGTAGTGCGCGAAGGCGCGGTTGGCTTCCGCCATCTTGTGGGTGTCTTCACGCTTCTTGACGGCCGTGCCGCGGTTGTTGGCCGCGTCCATCAGCTCGCCCGAGAGGCGGTCGACCATGGTGGTCTCGTTGCGGTTGCGCGCGGCGGCGATCAACCAGCGGATGGCCAGCGCCTGACGACGCTCGGGGCGCACATCGACCGGAACCTGATAGGTGGCGCCGCCGACACGACGCGAGCGCACTTCCACATGCGGCGCGACATTGTCGAGCGCCTGATGGAAGACGGTGACCGGCTCCTGCTTGGTCTTGGCCTGGACCTGGTCCAGCGCGCCGTAGACGATGGTCTCGGCAACCGACTTCTTGCCGTCATACATGACGGCGTTCATGAACTTGGTGACGATCAGATCGCCGAACTTGGGGTCCGGATTGATCTCACGCTTTTCTGCACTGTGACGACGGGACATGGGAAACCCTTACTTCGGACGCTTGGCGCCGTATTTCGAACGACGCTGCTTGCGGTTCTTCACACCCTGCGTGTCGAGCACGCCGCGGATGATGTGGTAGCGGACGCCCGGCAGATCCTTGACGCGACCGCCGCGGATCATGACCACCGAGTGTTCCTGCAGGTTGTGACCTTCGCCGGGGATGTAGCCGATCACTTCAAAACCGTTGGTCAGGCGAATCTTGGCCACCTTGCGCAGCGCCGAGTTCGGCTTCTTCGGCGTCGTGGTGTAGACGCGCGTGCAGACGCCCCGCTTCTGCGGGTTCTGCTGCATGGCCGGGACCTTGTTGCGCTTCACCGGCGCCAGGCGCGGCTTGCGGATCAGCTGGTTGACGGTAGGCATTAAACCCTCTTGTCTCTCAATTCCGTGTCTGCCCTGTCAGGGGGCCGCTCAAAGCGTCATTTCCATACGCAAATTCGGGCAACACACCGCGTCTCGCGGTCCTGCCCGAACAAATTGCAGAGGAAGCGGAAGCCGCTTCATGCGCGCCGGAAATGTCTTTTCGCTCGTAAAACGAACCCTGTTTGAGGCAAACTCCAAAGCGTGTCGCTTCGGACAGGAGAGCCTCACATCGGTTCTGACAGGGCGGCTTCTACTCGCAAGCCTTCTAACCGTCAACCCCGGAACGCCAAATATTGCGCCCAATCCGAGGCTGGGCAGCCATGCGGAAAACGCATGTAATTTTCTTGCGTCTTTTTTCAAGAGCGAGGAAGAAAGTGACCGGCTTTGCGCTGTCCTGTGGCCCGGCTTCGTGCCAAAAGGCGGCTTGCATCGGACAATCTCGGGGAAAACGAGGAATCAGCCCGTGAACGACAATGAAGAACGGCCGGTCACGATCATCACCGGACGGGTCTGGAAGAAGAAAGGCGGCAAGCCGGAAGGCGTTCATGTGATGCTTGTGGCGCCCGACGATGATTCTGCCGTGCGCCGCGCGCTCGAATCGCTTGCCGCCGAAGGTTACGCCGAGGCCGAGCTCGACCAGATCGGCGACATGGAGGGCGAGCCCGACGACGAGCCGCATCTGTCGGCCTATCAAGGCGCATTGGAGGGCGAGGTTTCGATCGTCACCTTTGAAGAGCCGATCTGAAAAGCGCGGCCAGCGTCATATTTGCCGGACTCGCCGGACAAACCTGCCCTGCCTAGACACACCCTTTCATTCCTTGGAGTTCCCATGACCAGCAATCCCATCAAGCTCGGCATCGTCGGCGTGGGAAAGATCGTCCGCGATCAGCACCTGCCGGCGGTCGCCAAGGACGGCAACTATCAACTGACAGCGGCGGCCAGCCGCCACGGCAAGGTGGACGGCATTGCGAACTATCCCAGCATCGAAGCGATGCTGGCGTCCGAGCCCAGCCTCGAGGCGGTCTCGCTCTGCATGCCGCCGCAGTTCCGTTACGACGCCGCGCGCACCGCGCTGGAAGCGAGGAAGCACGTGTTCCTCGAAAAGCCGCCGGGCGCCACGGTGAGCGAAGTCGAGCACCTCAAGGCGCTTGCCGATAGGAACGGCGTCTCGCTCTTTGCCAGCTGGCATTCGCGCTACGCGCCGGCGGTGGAGGCCGCGCGCGCTTTCCTTGCGTCGGCCAGACTGACTTCGGCCGCCATCAACTGGAAGGAAGACGTGCGGCGCTGGCATCCGAACCAGGAATGGATCTGGGAGCCGGGCGGCTTCGGTGTGTTCGATCCCGGCATCAACGCGCTGTCGATCGCCACACACATCTTGCCTGCGATGTTCATCACCTCGGCCGTGCTCGATTTCCCCGAGAATCGCGCAGCACCGGTCGCGGCGCATGTCGCCTTCCGCACGTCGACCGGCTTGCCAGTGACGATGGAGCTCGACTGGCTGCAGACCGGCCCGCAAAGCTGGGACATCGTCGCCGAGACCGACAAGGGCAGAATGGTGCTGTCCGGCGGCGGCGCCAAGCTCGCCGTCGACGGGCGCATGATCCATGACGAGCCGGAGGCCGAATATCCGATGCTTTACAAGCGCTTCGCCGAGATTGTTCGAGCAGGAACGTCCGATGTCGACCTCGCGCCGCTGCAGCACGTCGCCGATGCGTTCATGCTGGGCAAGCGCAATGTGGTCGAGGCGTTCTTCGATTAGGGCATCCTCATTCTACGATCGCGATGGTAAATCCGTCATAGCCCTTGGCGCCGACGGTCTGGATGGCGGTGCCGTCCAGCCGCTTCTCGCCGCCGATGAACGAAAAAGCGGCGCGAGCGCCTTCGACATTGGCGTCGCCGCTGTTCCTTTTCACGACCGCGCCGTCGCGGATGACGTTGTCGCAGACGATGACCGTGCCTGAGCGCGAGAGTTTCATCGCCCAGTCGAGATAATTCGGGTTGTTCGGCTTGTCGGCGTCGATGAAGATCAGGTCGAACGGACCGGCATTTTCGCCTGCCAGCGCGGCAAGCGATTGCAGCGCTGGACCGACCCGCAGGTCGATCTTGTCTGAAACCCCTGCCCGCTCGAAGTTCGAACGCGCGACCTTGGCGTGGTGCGGATCGAGCTCCAGCGTCACCACCTTGCCGTCCGCCGGCAATCCCCTTGCCATCCAGATGGTCGAGTAGCCGCCAAGCGTGCCGACCTCCAGCACCTTCTTGGCGCCGCGAATACGCACCAGCAGCGACAGCAGTTTGCCCTGCGCGGCCGAGACGTCGATCGCCGGCAGGCCATGGTCGCGGTTGGCCGCCAGTGTGGCATCCAGCACGGGGTCCGCTTCGAAAAGGGAGGAAACGATGTAGTCGTCGACAGCCGTCCAGGTCTTGCTGCTCATAGCTCTTCCTCGTTGCATCAAGCCAAAATGCGAAAAGGGGCCGCGCGGGCCCCTTTTCTTGTTTTCTCATTTCATCGCCTTACTGCGCGGCGTTGACCATGTCGGTCAGCATCGGCTCGGCGACCTCTACACCGGAGGCCTTGCGGCGCTCGTCGATGATGAGCTCGTCGCGCGAGGTGGCGATGCGCCTTATCTGGCTCATCGTGCCGCCCGTGCCGGCCGGGATCAGACGGCCGACGATGACGTTTTCCTTCAGGCCCTGCAGCATGTCGGTCTTGCCGGCAACCGCAGCCTCGGTGAGCACCCTGGTCGTCTCCTGGAAGGAGGCGGCCGAGATGAAGGACGGCGTCTGCAGCGAGGCCTTGGTGATGCCAAGCAGCACCGGCTGACCTTCGGCCGGCTTCTTGCCGTCCTCGATCAGGCGCTCGTTGACCTCCTCCAGTTCGATCACATCGACGTGGTCTCCCGGGATGTAGGTCGAATCGCCCTGCGTGGTGATCTCGACCTTCTGCAGCATCTGGCGAACGATCACCTCGATGTGCTTGTCGTTGATCGACACGCCCTGCAGACGGTAAACCTCCTGGATCTCGTTGACGAGATAGGAGGCAAGCGCCTCCACGCCCTTGATCGCCAGGATGTCGTGCGGCGCCGGATTGCCGTCGAGGATGTAGTCGCCCTTCTCGATGACGTCGCCGTCCTGGAGGTGGAACGGCTTGCCCTTCGGGATCAGGTACTCCACCGGCTCGAGCGTCGAGTCATGCGGCTCGATGATGATGCGACGCTTGTTCTTGTAGTCGCGGCCGAATCGGATCGTGCCATCGATCTCGGCGATGATGGCGTGATCCTTCGGACGGCGAGCCTCGAACAGTTCCGCAACGCGCGGCAGACCACCGGTGATGTCCTTGGTCTTGGCGCTTTCCATCGGGATACGCGCCAGCACGTCGCCAGGCTTCACATGTGCGCCCGGCTCGACCGAGAGGATGGCCTCGACCGAGAGCAGGAAGCGTGCATCGCCGCCCTTCGACAGCTTGCCGACCTTGCCCTTGGCGTCCTGGATGGCGATCGCGGGCTTCAGGTCGTTGCCGCGCGGCGTCGAACGCCAGTCGATGACCTCGCGCTTGGTGATGCCGGTCGACTCGTCGGCCGTTTCCTGCACGGAGATGCCGTCGACCAGATCCTCGAACGCCACCCTGCCCTCGATTTCGGTGAGGATCGGGCGGGTATAGGGATCCCACTCGGCGATACGCTGGCCGCGCTTCACCTTGTCGCCATCGTCCACGAAAATACGCGAACCATAGGCGACGCGGTGCGTGGCGCGCTCCTTGCCGGTCTCATCGAGGATGAGCACCGCCATGTTGCGGCCCATGACCATCTGCTGGCCTTCCGAGTTGCGGACCACGTTGCGGTTGCGGATCTGCACCTTGCCCTCATAGGAGGCTTCAAGGAACGAGGAATCCACCACCTGCGCCGTGCCGCCCATGTGGAAGGTACGCATGGTGAGCTGGGTGCCCGGCTCGCCGATCGACTGCGCCGCGATGACGCCGACGGCCTCGCCCTGGTTGACGGGGGTACCGCGGGCCAGGTCGCGACCGTAGCAGACCGCGCACACACCGGTCCTGACCTCGCAGGTCAGCGCCGAACGGATGCGGACCGACTGCACGCCGGCCTTCTCGATCTGCTCCACATCGCGCTCGTCCATCAACGTTCCGGCCTTGACCAGCAGATCGCCGGTGACCGGATGATTGATGTCGTCGAGCGAAGTGCGGCCCAGCACGCGCTGGCCGACCGAGGCAACGATCTGACCGGCATCGACGATCGGCTGCATGGTGAGGCCCTTGTCGGTGCCGCAATCCACGGAGTTGACGATGCAGTCCTGCGCCACGTCGACGAGGCGGCGGGTGAGGTAACCCGAGTTCGCCGTCTTCAAGGCGGTGTCGGCCAGACCCTTGCGGGCGCCGTGGGTCGAGTTGAAATACTCGAGCACGGTGAGGCCTTCCTTGAAGTTCGAGATGATCGGCGTCTCGATGATCTCACCCGAGGGCTTGGCCATCAGGCCACGCATGCCGGCGAGCTGACGCATCTGGGTGGGCGAACCGCGCGCACCCGAATGCGACATCATGTAGATCGAGTTCATCGGCTTCTGACGCCCGTTGTCCTCGAACTCCACCGCCTTGATGCGCGCCATCATCTCGTCGGCGACCTTCTCCGAGCACTTGGCCCAGGCGTCGACGACCTTGTTGTACTTCTCGCCCTGCGTGATCAGGCCGTCATTGTACTGCTGCTCGTATTCCTTGGCCAACGCCTCGGTGTCGGAAACGAGCTTCAGCTTGGTGTCCGGGATGAGCATGTCGTCCTTGCCGAACGAAATGCCGGCACGGCAGGCGTGCGCAAAGCCGAGCGCCATGATGCGGTCGCAGAAGATGACCGTCTCCTTCTGACCGCAGTGGCGGTAGACGGTGTCGATCATCTTGGAGATGTTCTTCTTGGTCATCTCCTGGTTGGCGGTCTCATACGGCACGTTGACGTTCTTCGGCAGAAGCTCGCCGATGATCATGCGGCCAGGCGTGGTGTCGTAGATCTTCGACACGACGTTGCCTTCCGCGTCGACGCTGCGGAAGCGGCCCTTGATCTTGGCGTGCAGCGTCACGGCCTTGGTCTCCAGCGCATGCTGGAGCTCGCCCATGTCGGCAAACATCATGCCTTCGCCCGGCTCGTTCTGGTTGACGATCGAGAGATAGTAGAGACCGAGAACCATGTCCTGCGACGGCACGATGATCGGCGCGCCGGAGGCCGGGTGCAGGATGTTGTTGGTCGACATCATCAGCACGCGGGCTTCAAGCTGCGCTTCCAGGGACAGCGGCACATGGACCGCCATCTGGTCGCCGTCGAAGTCGGCGTTGAAGGCGGTGCAGACCAGCGGGTGCAGCTGGATCGCCTTGCCTTCGATCAAGATCGGCTCGAACGCCTGGATGCCGAGGCGGTGCAGCGTCGGCGCCCGGTTCAAGAGCACCGGATGCTCGCGGATGACCTCGTCGAGGATATCCCAAACCTCCGGACGCTCCTTCTCAACCAGCTTCTTCGCCTGCTTGACGGTCGAGGAGAAACCCTTGGCGTCGAGGCGGGCGTAGATGAAGGGCTTGAAGAGCTCCAGCGCCATCTTCTTCGGCAGGCCGCACTGATGCAGCTTGAGCTCCGGACCGGTCACGATGACCGAGCGGCCGGAATAGTCGACGCGCTTGCCGAGCAGGTTCTGGCGGAACCGGCCCTGCTTGCCCTTCAGCATGTCGGACAGCGACTTCAGCGGACGCTTGTTGGCGCCGGTGATGACGCGGCCGCGACGGCCGTTGTCGAACAGCGCATCGACGGCTTCCTGCAGCATGCGCTTTTCGTTGCGCACGATGATGCCGGGCGCGCGCAGCTCGATCAGCCGCTTCAGGCGGTTGTTGCGGTTGATGACGCGGCGGTAGAGGTCGTTGAGGTCCGACGTGGCGAAGCGGCCGCCGTCCAGCGGGACAAGCGGGCGCAGGTCCGGCGGGATCACCGGAACCACCTTCATGATCATCCATTCCGGACGGTTGCCGGATTCCATGAAGTTCTCGACGACCTTGAGCCGCTTCAGGTATTTCTTCTGCTTGAGCTCGGACGTGGTCGAGGCCAGCTCCGAACGCAGGTCGCCGGCAATCTTCTCCAGGTCCATGCCGGCCAGAAGGTCATGAATGGCCTCGGCGCCGATCATGGCGGTGAAAGAGTCCTCGCCGTACTCGTCGACGGCAATCATGTACTCTTCCTCGCTGAGGAGCTGGTTCTCCTTCAGCGCGGTGAGGCCCGGCTCGGTAACGATGTAGTTCTCGAAGTAGAGCACGCGCTCGATATCCTTGAGCGTCATGTCGAGCAGCGTGCCGATGCGCGAAGGCAGCGACTTCAGGAACCAGATATGGGCGACGGGCGCGGCGAGCTCGATATGGCCCATGCGCTCGCGGCGAACGCGCGACAGCGTGACTTCGACGCCGCACTTTTCGCAGATGACGCCCTTGTACTTCATGCGCTTGTACTTGCCGCACAGGCACTCATAGTCCTTGATCGGACCAAAAATGCGCGCGCAGAACAGGCCGTCACGCTCCGGCTTGAAGGTGCGGTAGTTGATGGTCTCCGGCTTCTTGATCTCGCCGAACGACCAGGACAGAATCTTCTCTGGGCTGGCAAGCGAGATCCGGATGGAATCGAACACCTGCGCAGGCGCCTGCGGGTTGAAGAGATTCATGACCTCTTGGTTCATGCCGTTCTCCTTTTCGGGGTCCTCGATAACCCCTTGCATCGATCGCGGACGAAATGTCCGCAGACTGGCCGGTCGAACCGGCCGAAGACTTCTTGGTTGAGCATGGTCTCGGCCGAAAACCGGTGACCGCTTCTCGGGATCATGCTCAGGGCGCGCCGCGCTTATGACGCGGCGCGCGCCGGTGCCTTACTCGGCCGCGTCGGGCAGACGCGTCGGGGTCTCTTCGACCTGGGTGTTCTCCAGCTCCACATTGAGGCCGAGCGAGCGCATTTCCTTGACGAGAACGTTGAAGCTCTCGGGGATGCCCGCCTCGAACGTGTCGTCGCCGCGCACGATCGCCTCGTAGACCTTGGTGCGGCCGGCGACGTCGTCCGACTTCACCGTCAGCATTTCCTGCAGCGTGTAGGCCGCGCCGTAGGCTTCGAGCGCCCAGACTTCCATTTCGCCGAAGCGCTGGCCGCCGAACTGCGCCTTGCCGCCCAGCGGCTGCTGGGTGACGAGCGAGTACGGACCGATCGAACGCGCGTGGATCTTGTCGTCCACCAGGTGATGCAGCTTGAGCATATAGATATAGCCCATCGTCACCTTGCGATCGAACGGCTCGCCGGTGCGGCCGTCATAGAGCTGCGACTGACCGCTGGTGTGCAGGCCAGCCTGCTCCAGCATGGTGTTGATGTCGGCCTCATGCGCGCCGTCGAACACCGGTGTCGCGATCGAGACGCCGCGGCGCATCTGCTCGCTCAGGCGAACGATGCTCTCGTCGTCATACTCGCGGATCGGCTCGTTGCGGTCATTGGCCGGCATGAAGCTTTCCAGCGTCTTGCGCAGCGGCTTGATGTCGCCGCCACCCTTGTACGCGTCGATCAGCTCGCCGATCTTCCTGCCCATGCCGGCGCAAGCCCAGCCCAGATGCGTTTCCAGGATCTGGCCGACATTCATGCGGCTCGGCACACCCAGCGGGTTGAGCACGATATCGGCATGCGTTCCGTCCTCGAGGAAAGGCATGTCCTCGACCGGAACGATGCGCGACACGACACCCTTGTTGCCGTGACGGCCGGCCATCTTGTCGCCCGGCTGCATCTTGCGCTTCACCGCCACGAAGACCTTGACCATCTTCATGACGCCCGGAGGCATTTCGTCGCCGCGCTGCACCTTCTCGACCTTGTCCATGAAGCGCTGCTCGAGCGCCTTCTTGGACTCGTCATACTGGCCGCGCAGAGCCTCGAGCTCGCCCTGGAGCTTCTCGTTCTCCACGGCGAACTGCCACCACTGCGAACGCGGATACTCGTCGAGCGTGTCCTTCGACAGCTTCGAGCCCTTCTTGAAGCCCTTCGGTCCGGCGATCGCCTCCTTGCCGACCAGCACGTCGGAAAGACGCGCATAGACGTTGCGGTCAAGGATCGCCTGCTCGTCGTCGCGGTCCTTGGCCAGACGCTCGATCTCCTCGCGCTCGATCGCCATCGCGCGCTCGTCCTTCTCCACGCCGTGGCGGTTGAAGACGCGCACTTCGACGACCGTGCCGAAGGTGCCCGGAGGCATGCGCATGGAGGTGTCGCGAACGTCCGAGGCCTTTTCGCCGAAGATGGCGCGCAGGAGCTTTTCTTCCGGCGTCATCGGGCTTTCGCCCTTCGGCGTGATCTTGCCGACCAGGATGTCGCCCGGCTGCACTTCAGCACCGATATAGACGATGCCGGCCTCGTCGAGGTTCTTCAGCGCCTCTTCCGAAACGTTCGGAATGTCGCGCGTGATTTCCTCCGGCCCGAGCTTGGTGTCGCGCGCCATGACCTCGAACTCCTCGATGTGGATCGAGGTGAAGACGTCGTCGGCCACGATGCGCTCGGAGAGCAGGATCGAGTCCTCGTAATTGTAGCCGTTCCACGGCATGAACGCGACCAGCACGTTGCGGCCGAGCGCCAGATCGCCGAGCTCGGTCGACGGACCGTCGGCAATGATGTCGCCCTTGTTGACGCGGTCGCCCATGCGCACCAGCGGACGCTGGTTGATGCAGGTGTTCTGGTTCGAACGCTGGAACTTCATCAGCCGGTAGATATCGACGCCGGACTTGCCGGGATCGAGATCTTCCGTGGCGCGGATGACGATACGGGTGGCGTCCACCTGGTCGACCACGCCGCCGCGGCGGGCGCCGATGGCAGCGCCCGAGTCGCGGGCGACGACCGGCTCCATGCCGGTGCCGACGAACGGCGCTTCAGCGCGCACCAGCGGCACGGCCTGACGCTGCATGTTCGAGCCCATCAGCGCGCGGTTGGCATCGTCGTTCTCGAGGAACGGGATGAGCGCCGCAGCGACCGACACCATCTGCTTCGGCGAAACGTCCATCAGATCGACGTTCTCGCGAGGCGCCATCATCACTTCGCCGGCATTACGGCAAATGACGAACTCGTCGACGAAACTGCCGTTCTTGTCGAGCTCGGCGTTGGCCTGCGCGACATAGTGCTTGGCCTCTTCCATCGCCGACAGGTAGACAACCTCGTTGGTCAGCTTGCCGCCCACGATCTTGCGGTACGGGCTTTCGATGAAGCCGTACTTGTTGACGCGCGCAAAAGTGGCCAAAGAGTTGATCAGACCGATATTCGGGCCTTCCGGCGTCTCGATCGGGCAGATGCGGCCGTAATGCGTCGGATGCACGTCACGCACCTCGAAGCCGGCCCGCTCGCGGGTCAGACCGCCCGGTCCAAGCGCCGACAGGCGACGCTTGTGGGTGATCTCCGACAGCGGATTGGTCTGGTCCATGAACTGCGACAGCTGCGAGGAACCGAAGAACTCGCGCACGGCGGCGGCCGCCGGCTTGGCGTTGATCAGGTCCTGCGGCATGACCGTGTCGATCTCGATCGAGGACATGCGTTCCTTGATCGCGCGCTCCATGCGCAGCAGGCCGACGCGGTACTGGTTCTCCATCAACTCGCCGACCGAACGCACGCGGCGGTTGCCGAGATTGTCGATGTCGTCGATCTCGCCCTTGCCGTCACGCAGCTCGACCAGCGTCTTGACCACGGCCAGGATATCTTCCTTGCGCAGGACGCGCACGGTGTCCTCGGCCTTGAGCTCGAGGCGCATGTTCATCTTGACGCGGCCTACGGCCGACAGGTCGTAGCGCTCGCTGTCGAAGAACAGCGAGTTGAACATGGCTTCGGCCGTCTCGAGCGTCGGCGGCTCGCCCGGGCGCATGACACGGTAGATGTCGAACAGCGCGTCCTGGCGGCTCTCGTTCTTGTCGACGTTGAGCGTGTTGCGGATGTAGGCGCCGACATTGACGTGGTCGATGTCCAGGATCTGGATTTCGTCCTCGCCGGTGCTGAGCAGCACCTTCAGGGTCTTGTCGTCGATCTCGTCGCCGGCTTCGAGGAAGATCTCGCCGGTGCCGTAGTTGACGATGTCCTCGGCAAGGTAGTTGCCAAGCAGGTCCTCGTCGGTCGCCTTGATGGCCTTGAGACCCTTCTCGCCGAGCTGACGTGCCTGGCGGGCGGTGATCTTCTTGCCTTGCTCGACCACGATCTCGCCGGTGTCGGCGTCGACCAGGTCGCCGACGGCCTTGAGGCCGCGGAAACGCTCGACGTTGAACGGAATCCGCCAGTGGTCGCCGGCGCGCTTATAGGTGATTTTGTTGTAGAAGGTCGACAGGATCTCCTCGCCGTCCATGCCGAGCGCCATCAGCAGCGACGTCACCGGGATCTTGCGGCGGCGGTCAATGCGGGCGTGCACGACGTCCTTGGAGTCGAACTCGATGTCGAGCCACGAACCGCGATAGGGAATGACGCGCGCGGCAAACAGAAGCTTGCCCGACGAGTGCGACTTGCCCTTGTCATGGTCGAAGAAGACGCCCGGCGAACGGTGCATCTGCGAGACGATGACGCGCTCGGTGCCGTTGACGATGAAGGTGCCGTTCGACGTCATGAGCGGCATGTCGCCCATGTAGACGTCCTGCTCCTTGATGTCCTTGATCGACTTGGCGCCGGTATCCTCGTCGATATCGAATACGATGAGGCGCAGCGTCACCTTCAGCGGCGCCGCATAGGTCAGGTCGCGCTGACGGCACTCGTCAACGTCGAATTTCGGTGCCTCGAACTCGTACTTCACGAACTCCAGCATCGAGGAGCCGGAAAAGTCGGAGATCGGGAAGACCGACTTGAAAACGGCCTGCAGTCCTTCGTCCGGACGGCCGCCCTTGGGCTCGTCCACCATCAGGAATTGGTCATAGGATGCCTTCTGGACCTCGATGAGGTTCGGCATCTCCGCAACTTCCGGGATCTTTCCGAAGAACTTGCGTACGCGTCTGCGGCCATTGAAAGTCTGGGTCTGGGCCATCGTCGCTCCTTAGCTATAAACTCGGGACGAACCTCGCCGCGGCTCGCCTTGCACCAACGGGCTGCCTCGGCGGCTGCCCCTATCTGTTTTCCGGCCGCCCCTGCCAATTTCTTGGGCCAATCGCTTGGCGGCTACCGGCTAAAACGGGAGAAAACCCGTTTCCGGAAGGCCGCTTTTCGGCCCTCAGGAAAGAGGTTTTCAAACGCCTCGCGTGACAGAACCCTCCCTCAGTCCAAGGGAGGGGGCGGACGGCGCGAGACCGTCCGCCCTCGCCTAACAGGCTTACTTCAGCTCGACCTTGGCGCCAGCTGCTTCCAGCTGAGCCTTGAACTTGTCGGCGTCGGCCTTGGAAACGCCTTCCTTGACCGGCTTCGGAGCCGCTTCGACCAGGTCCTTGGCTTCCTTGAGGCCAAGGCCGGTGATGGCGCGGACTTCCTTGATGACGTTGATCTTCTGGGCGCCGGCATCGGCGAGAACGACGTCGAATTCCGTCTTCTCTTCAGCCGGAGCAGCGGCAGCGGCACCAGCGCCGCCGGCAGCGGCAACCGCCACCGGAGCAGCGGCCGAAACGCCCCACTTCTCTTCCAGGAGCTTCGACAGCTCGGCCGCCTCGAGGACGGTCAGCTTCGAAAGGTCGTCTACGATCTTTGCAAGATCAGCCATTTTTGTATTCCTTCACTAGGTTCGAACGTGTGTTGTTGACAGCGAGGAACGGCCTCATGCCGCCTCGTCCTTCCGGGCGTAAGCGCCGATGACACGCGCGACCGAAGCCGCGGGCGCATTGACGATCTGGGCGATCCGGGTAGCCGGCGTGGCGATCATGCCAACCAGCTTGGCGCGCAGCTCGTCGAGCGACGGTAGTGTGGCGAGTGCCTTCACACCGTCGGCGTCGAGCGAGGTCGCACCCATCGCGCCACCGAGAATGATCAACTTGTCATTCCCCTTGGCGAAATCGGACGCGACCTTCGGCGCCGCAATCGGATCCTCCGAATAAGCGACCAGCGTCTGTCCCTTGAACAGATCGATGATCGATGCGGAGTCCGTGCCCTGAAGAGCGATCTTGGCGAGACGGTTCTTCGCGACTTTGACGGTGCCACCGGCGGCGCGCATCTTCGACCGAAGGTCGTTCATTTGCGCGACGGTGATACCGGCGTAGTGGGCCACGACGACTGAACCAGCGCTTGAAAACGCATCATTCAGGCCCGTGACGAGTTCGCGTTTTTCCGCTCTGTCCACTGCCTATCTCCAGTTGACCCCTGCCCCATTGACGAGGTCAGGCGTCGGTTGCCTTTTGCCGGCCGGGCCATCCAGTAACGGATCTCCCGAACGACGCTCGAGGATCCTGCCCCCTTTCGCCACACCAGCCGGCACGCCGGATAGTGCGCAGACAAAAGGCAAACACGGTTCGAACCTTTCATTGGAGCTTGGCTCCTTTGTCGGGTCTTCACCCGTCTCATGCAGGCCCAATCGAATTAAGGCTTTTGGGCCGCCTGCAATCTCGGACAGGATATCCGGAAACCTTTCGGCTTCCGGGATACCGGGCCGCCGACGGATCGGCGGTCCGGAATTCTTTCTTGCTGGAGCATGTTCCCGCTTTTCAGGATCATGCCCTTGCGATCGGCCTTACCCGATCGGCCGACACTTACGACGCGGCAAGCGTCGCGATGTCGAGCTTGAGGCCAGGGCCCATCGTCGAGGTGACCGACACCTTCTTGACGTAGTTGCCCTTGGCGCCCGCGGGCTTGGCCTTGGTCACCGCGTCGGCGAAGGCGCGGACATTCTCTTCCAGCGCCTTGACGTCGAACGAGACCTTGCCGACGCCGGCCTGGACGATGCCGGCCTTCTCGACGCGGAACTCGACGGCGCCGCCTTTCGAAGCCTTGACGGCCGCGGCCACATCGGTGGTCACAGTGCCGACCTTCGGGTTCGGCATCATGCCGCGCGGGCCGAGAACCTTACCCAGACGACCGACCAGCGGCATCATGTCCGGCGTGGCGATGCAGCGATCGAAATCGATCGTGCCCTTCTGGACGATGTCGACAAGGTCCTCGGCGCCGACGATATCGGCGCCGGCGGCCTTGGCTTCCTCAGCCTTGTCGCCACGCGCAAACACGGCGACGCGCACCGAGCGGCCGGTGCCGTTCGGCAGGTTGACCACGCCGCGGACCATCTGGTCGGCATGGCGCGGATCGACGCCGAGGTTCATCGAGATCTCGACGGTCTCGTCGAACTTCACCTTGGACCGGTCCTTGAGCAGCTGCAGCGCCTCGTTGAGGGCGTAAGCCTTGTTCGGATCGATGCCTTCGCGGCTCTTGGCAACACGCTTTGCAATCTTTGCCATGATCTTAGCCCACCACTTCCAGGCCCATCGAGCGGGCGGAACCTTCGACCATGCGCATGGCCGCCTCGACGTCGTTTGCGTTCAGGTCCTTCATCTTCTGCTCGGCGATCGCGCGCACCTTGTCGCGGCTGATCGTGCCGGCCTTGACCTTGCCCGGCTCCTTGGAGCCCGACTTCAGGTTGGCGGCCTTCTTCAGGAAGTAGCTCACCGGCGGCGTCTTCATGACGAAGGTAAACGACTTGTCCTGGTAGTAGGTGATGACGACGGGGATCGGCGATCCCTTCTCGAGCTCCTGGGTCTGCGCGTTGAACGCCTTGCAGAATTCCATGATGTTGATGCCGCGCTGACCAAGCGCCGGGCCGATCGGGGGCGACGGCGTGGCCGAGCCCGCGGCAACCTGGAGCTTGAGCTGGCCTGCAACTTTCTTAGCCATCTCTATTCCTGCCTTTTCTCATGCCGGCCCCGTTACTCGGGAAACGCGGCGGTTGCAGTCTGGTGGTGCGGTTCCGACGGCCGGCTATGCCGCCTTCGCCTCCCACCCGTTCATGCGACGTCTGTTCACGCCGCCTCCCGACGCCTTGCGGCGCGGTATCCCGACGCCCTTTCGGGCGCTGGTATGCGGATCAGCCCTTTTCGACCTGCCCGAACTCCAGATCGACGGGCACAGCGCGCCCGAAGATCGAAACTTCCACCTTGAGGCGGGCCCGCTCCTCGTCCACCTCCTGGACGACGCCGTTGAACGACGCGAACGGACCGTCCGAAACGCGGATCGCCTCGCCGATCTCGAAGGTGACCGAAGGTTTCGGCCGCTCGACGCCTTCCTGGACCTGGTTCAGGATGCGCTGCGCCTCGGTCTCGGTGATCGGCACGGGCTTGGAGTCGCCCAGGAAGCCGGTGACCTTCGGCGTGTTCTTGACCAGCGAGAACACGGCGTCGGTCAGATTTGCCTTCAAGAGCACGTAGCCCGGGAAGAACTTGCGCTCGGCATCGACCTTGCGGCCGCGACGGATCTCGACGACCTTCTCGGTCGGGACCACGATCTGCTCAATGTCCCCGGCCAAGCCCTTCTGCTTGGCCTTGTTCTCGATGTCCTCGGCGACCTTCTTCTCGAAGTTCGAATAGGCGTGGACGATATACCACCGCGCAGTCATTTCACGACCTCTCCGTAATCCGCCGAATTAATGCCCGAGACCCAGGATCCACTCGATCGCATAGCCCATCAGAATATCGGCAGCGAAGAAGAACAGCATCGCGATCACCGCGAATATCAGGACCATCACGGTCGAGATCATGGTTTCGCGCCGCGAAGGCCATGTCACCTTGGCCGTCTCCGCGCGAACCTGCTGCAGAAAGGTGAAGGGATTAGTGGTTTTCGAAGCCATGCGCCGCCTGTTTTCGAGACCCGTTGGCCGGGCCTCCTGGATGATCCCGCTGACCGGGACGCCTGGGCTCCATGCGGCGCGAATCAGCGCCGCTATTTCACCCACGCAAATCAGACGCGTAAAGCCGGCTTCCCAGCTCCACGCGTCGCGTGTCTGTCTTGTCTACATAAAACCGATTCTTAATCCACGCAAGTGGCAAGGGTCCGCTTTATGTCTCAACGCCGCCTCGGAACCATCCAGTCGTCCCGTCCCGGCTATACGGGGCTTATGCCCCAATTCCTGCCATATGGCAAGTCGTCCGCCGATTTTCAACGCCGGAGCGGCCGCTGCGGAGCCTTGAAGGTCTCGCATATGACGATTTCAGAGATTAAGCCTAAATCCAGGAGCGAGGAACCGGTCCGTCGGCTGGAGATCTTGACAGGTTCGGGTCGACGACGTGGCTACCGGAAGAGAAGGCGCGGATCGTGGCGATGCGCCGCCTCGTCAGCTCATTTGGCTAGTTCAAGACGTCCCTGAACTCGCTCCTCGATCGCCTTAAGGAAATCGTCGGACGTCGATGTCCATCCAAAGAGTATCTGCACGAGCGTGATCGAGGCTTCATGATTGCTCCTTGATGCGTCCCAGGCGATGGGCTCGCTGGTGCAATCCGTCAGCAGTATGCAGTGGTAGTCCCTGAAGAAGGCATCCCGAATTGTCGATTCCACGCACACGCTGGTCGTGCATCCTGTCACGATGAGGTGTTTGATACCTGCGGTTTTCAGAACAGAATCGAGTTCGGTCTCGTAGAAACCGCTGAACCGCGTTTTGTAGACGACCACATCCCCTGCCTCTGGCTTGAGGTCGTTAACAATATCCGTTCCCCAGGTGTCGCGGATCAGAATCCGGCTCTCGCTGCCATCCGGGGCCATCATGCTCTCACCGACCCCAAAGATCTGGAGATGTCGGAGACGATTGGGGGCGTCCGATGTTCCGAGGTCCGAGAGGTCGGAATAATACCCCATCTTCAGATAGATAACCGGCACTCTCAAATCGCGAGCGGCAGCTATTACTCTGGCCGTAGGGCCGACAGCCCGCTGAATCCCGGAGATATCGATTCCCGCTCTGTCGAACATTCCACCTTGCGAGCCGAAGTCATTCTGCATGTCCACGACGAGAACTGCGGCGTTAGCAAGATCAATCGAAATAGGTTGAGGCTTCGCGTCGATGACCAGGGGATGCATTTTTGTCCTCCCACCAGAAAGAGGTGTCGCTCTTTGCGCCCTTGGCTATCAAGACCCACCACCTACGTTGCGTCAAGAAAGGGGAGAGTTACATCCCTGCTCGACGGCCTAAGAACGGCGGTTGCAGTCAAGCGCTAGGGACGAAACCTTACATCGTTGGTCTTAAGGCGCAACGATTTTGCCATTCACAGGCCCGCGACACGGGCCGGCAGGTAGATGACCTCAAGGGCCGGCAGACGCGCGGAAGAAAAGGCAGATTTCGGCTATCGAGAGGGCGGTTGCCGGATGCCTGCCCTCTTGAAGGAATGGCACGGGCAGCAGGGCTCGAACCTACGACCTGCGGTTTTGGAGACCGCCGCTCTACCAACTGAGCTATGCCCGTGCATGCGCTTGTTCGGCGCAGGCGCTTCCTAAAAGCTTCCGTGCGCTCTGTAAAGAGCACTCTGCAGTGGTTTTGAAACCCTTTGCCGGAAATCTGGATTCCATTACCGCCGGCGACCGATCGCGTTCGCCAAACAACCCCCGCGCCTACGACTTGCCGGCCGGCGGCTTGTATGGCCCGCCCGGCACGCCCCAGCCCCAGGCGGGCATCGGCTCGGTCTCGGGATCGCAGGTTTCGCCCAGATTCGAGTTCATCTTCGCCAGCCGCGATCCCCACTCGACATAACCCATGAAGGCCGAGCGGAACTCGGGGTCATCGGGCAGGCCGACCTCATCCGCCGCGTCGGCAAGGAGATTGATCCAGCGGCGGCGCTGCTCCTCGGTCAGATGCTTGCCGAGATGATGCATCACCATCTCGCGATGGCCGCCATGCTTCTCGCTGTAGGTCTTCGGGCCGCCGAAGACCTCGCCGATGAAGGCGGCGACATGCATCGGGTGATCCGGCGACATCATCCTGAACACCGGCCCGACGACCGGATCTGCCGCCACCTTGTCATAAAAGGTCCGGGTCAGCCGGTTCAGCGCCTCGCTGCCGCCGGCCCATTCGTACAAAGTCGGGATGTCCTCGCTCATCGCCGCTCCTCCCTGTGCATACAGCAAGATAGCGGCAGCGCCCTGCCCCGCTCAACCTGCCTCGATGGCCAGTGCGCAGCTAGAGCATGATCCCGAACCGAAGGTCAGCGAATGCAAAAAGTGGAAACCGGTTTTCGGAGAAGATCATGCTCCAACAAAGAGTTAGATCAGGATGGCGATTCACCGAAACGTCATCCTGATCTACAGCTTCGCCGGCGCCTTCGCCTCGGCATCGGCGGACGGAAGAGCCCGGCAATTGTCCGGCCTGGGTGCGGATCCGCAAATGGTGGCGCCCGTCAGCGCGTCCACCGATTGCGGTCCGGTCGTCAGCCCGAATGTCTTCAGTTCGTCCCGGCTGAGTTCCCTGTGCTTTGCATATTCGGCCGACTGCATGGCGGCGAAAAAGCCCGAGCCGACCGCCATCTCGTCGAGATAGGCCCTGACCTTGTCTTCCATGCCCATGGAATGCACGAGGAAGCGCGCACCGGCGCCAACGAGGCGCCGGACGCCGCCGGCGACCATCACCGCGCAGGCGGCGTCGCATTCGGCGCCGGCATCTATGGTGAGCCCGGCATGGAGACCGTCGGCCGCGACGCACCCCACGGCGCCCGGATCGCAGTCGAGAAAATCCGTTCGGGCGACCGCGATATCCAAGCCGTGCTCGCGGATCAGCCTGCCCGCGGCGAGCGCAGCCTGCACATCTCCACCCGGCGAGTTGATTACGACCGGCAACCGGCGCTCACGGATCGTGTCGAGCAGTTGGCGCAGCTTGTCGGCCGTATCTGCGGCGATCGTGCCTTCCGCCGAAATCCATTCCGGACAATCGGGATTGCAGAGCGGGTTGCTGCCGCGAACAAGAACGAAACGCATCTGCTGTTCGTGGGCTTGCGGTGTCGGCGGCGGCGCCGGCGCTGTATAAGAAGGTCCGGCCTCTACTGCCGCGACCGCGACGGGCGCGCCGTTCGCGGGAATCTCGCGACAATTCGCCGGTGCCGGATGGCGCTGGCAAATGGTTCTCTCGGTCAGCAGATCGAGCGAATCGAGGCTGGTCACGAGCTTCATCTCCAGCATGTCATCGGGCTCGATCTGCCTGATGTCACTGGCAGGTGTGGCCTTCATCACGGCCAGCACGCCCTGCTCGACGCCCATCTCCTTCAAATAGGCCGACAGCCGCTTCTCGATCGCCTTGCTCATCTCATAGGTCTTGTAGCTGCCGGCATTCTTGCGGCTGACGATCTTGGTGCCGATGATCTTCTTCTTGCCGTTCACAACCCGGTAGGTGGTGCGGTAGAGCAGTTTTTCGCGCTGGTAGGTGGTGGTGATCTGATGGACGCCGAGATAGGCCCATTCGCCGACGACGCGGTGGATGCCGCCGGCAAACATCAGCGGACAGGCCGAATTGCACATCGCACCGCTGTCGTAAGCGACGCCGGAATAGGGCTGACCCTTGCCGTCATTGTCCCGGCAATTTTTCGTCCCCGGCGAGCAGCCGGAAAATTCCGTGATGCCGACCGCGATATCGAGCTTGTTCTTGCGGACCATGCGGCCAAGCTGCAGCGCGGCATCGACATTGCCGCCGGGAGAATTGACGACGATGGGCAATTGCCGCCCGCCGAGCGTCTTCAGCAGGCGTTTCAGTAGCGCCGGCGTGCCGGCCTCGATCGTGCCTTCGGCAGAAATCCATTCCGGGCAGTTCGGCTCGCAGCCCGGCGCGCTGCTGCGCACCACGACGAAGCGCATGGTCGGACCGTAGTCCGGCGGCTCTTCCTTTGCGCCGGCGCCGAAGGCGGCCAGCCCCATCGCGGCGGCCAATCCCAGCCGAAGCAGCCCGCGCCAACACCGCATGGTCTTTGAATGGAATGTGGAAACCACGTCTGGCAAGCCCCTCGGTGCAACCATACTAGTTGCGGCGCCGGTGGTTGCAACAGAATTGAAAAGGGCCTGGCAGCACTGCTTCAAACAAAAGGGCGGCCCGAAGACCGCCCTTTCCTTGTCGAACCGGCGAAAGCCGGACCGATTACTCTTTGATGGTGACGACGATGCCGGCACCGACGGTGCGGCCGCCTTCACGGATGGCGAAGCGCAGCTTCTCTTCCATCGCGATCGGCACGATCAGCTCGACGTCGACGGTGATGTTGTCGCCGGGCATCACCATCTCGGTGCCGGCCGGCAGCGTCACGATGCCCGTCACGTCCGTCGTGCGGAAGTAGAACTGCGGACGGTAGTTGGTGAAGAACGGCGTGTGACGGCCGCCCTCGTCCTTGGTCAGGATGTAGGCTTCGGCCACGAACTTCTTGTGCGGCTTGACCGTGCCGGGCTTGGCCAGAACCTGGCCGCGCTCGACGCCTTCACGGTCGACGCCGCGCAGCAGCGCGCCGATGTTGTCGCCGGCCTGGCCCTGGTCGAGCAGCTTGCGGAACATCTCAACGCCCGTGCAGGTCGTCTTGGTGGTCGGACGGATGCCGACGATCTCCAGCTCCTCGCCGACCTTGACCACGCCGCGCTCGACGCGGCCGGTCACAACCGTGCCGCGGCCCGAGATCGAGAACACGTCCTCGATCGGCATCAGGAACGGCTTGTCCAGCGGACGAACCGGCGTCGGGATATAGGCGTCGACCTGCGCCATCAGCTCGCGGATGGCGTCCTCGCCGATGGTCTTGTTGGAATCTTCCAACGCAGCCAGCGCCGAACCCTTGACGATCGGAATGTCGTCGCCGGGGAACTCGTTCTTCGACAGGAGCTCGCGAACCTCAAGCTCGACCAGCTCGAGCAACTCGGCGTCGTCGACCTGGTCGACCTTGTTCAGGAACACCACGATCGAGGGAACGCCGACCTGGCGGGCAAGCAGGATGTGCTCGCGGGTCTGCGGCATCGGGCCGTCGGCGGCCGAAACCACCAGGATCGCGCCGTCCATCTGCGCCGCACCCGTGATCATGTTCTTCACATAGTCGGCGTGGCCGGGGCAGTCGACATGGGCATAGTGACGGTTGGCCGTCTCATACTCGACATGCGCCGTCGAGATCGTGATGCCGCGCGCCTTCTCTTCAGGTGCCGCGTCAATCTGGTCATAGCGCTTGTATTCGCCAAAATACTTCGTGATCGCCGCCGTCAGCGACGTCTTGCCATGATCGACGTGACCGATCGTGCCAATGTTCACATGCGGCTTGGTGCGCTCGAATTTACCTTTTGCCAT
>NZ_NSFT01000010.1 GCF_002294725.1 Mesorhizobium sp. WSM4313
TACCGGCCTAGGGGCCGCACCGCCACCATCAAACTCAACCCCAAGGCCAAATCGCCCACCAAGCACAACACACTTCGCGGTCAAAACCCCTCTGCGAGCCTGTTCTCGCTAACTGCGCAACAGGCCCCTTGTGGGAGAAGGTGGATCGGCGCGCAGCGCCGAGACGGATGAGGGGTGTTCCAGCGGAGTGAGGCGTAGGCATTCCCTGGAGCACCCCTCATCCGTCGCCTTCGGCGACACCTTCTCCCACAAGGGGAGAAGGTGGAATCGCACTACTCCCTTGCGATAATCTCCTGGCCGTCGATGACCAGCCTCAGGCCCAGATTGCCGGCCTTGCGGCGGGCGAGGAAGCGCGGGCGGCGCGTGGTGGAGACGCGGCCTTTGCGGCGCTCCTGCGGCGGCAGGGCCTTGATGGCGGCGCCGAGCGATTCTTCCAGGGTGCGGGCAATGCCGTCGGCCTCGATCAGCAGCATCGGCAGGCGATAGGCATCGGCCCAGGCGCGCCAGTCGGCGGCGACGTCGTCGAGGTCGTCGGCGACCAGGAGCGGCACAGACAGCATCGGATCATTGTGGAGGAGCTCGAGCGTCACGGTCACGTTGCCGTCGGGATCCTCCATGGCGCGCGCGGCGACGCCGCGGAACGCATTGGGGGGCAGCGCGATGATCGCCGGCACGCCGCTCATCTCCAGCACACGGCGGATGACGGCGCCGCGCTGGTCGATGGTGAAGGTCACATCGCCATAGTCGTCGCGGGTGGCATAGCTCACCATCTGCGGCAGGCGAAATGGGTCGAGACGCATGTTGCGCCCGGCCCAGACTGGCTTCAGTCCAGTGTTCATCGATGTCTTCCCTGTTAGTCCTGAGGGCCGTTTTTCCGGTTCTCTCAGGGCCGGTTTTTCCGGCCTCGTTATGGGAAGAAACATTAGCGCTCGCTTCTTACCGGCGCGCTTAAGAAAGTCGGTTAAATTTTGCTGATCTGAGCCGATGGTTATCGGAATGCGACCGGCCGGCGGATCGAGGAAGGATCAGATAACCTTACCGGGATTCATGATGCCGGCCGGATCGATGGCCGCCTTCACGCGGCGCATCAGTTCGATCGCCATCGGCGGCGCCGTGGCGATCAGCTCGTCGCGCTTCAATTGGCCGATGCCGTGCTCGGCCGAGATCGAGCCATGGAAGGAGCGCACGACATCGTGCACGGCCTGGTTCATAGGGTGGTAGAGTTCGAGGAACGCCTCGTCCTGCCAATCCACGGGACGCGAGGTGTTGTAGTGCAGGTTGCCGTCGCCCATGTGGCCGAAGCAGACGACGCGCGCGCCGGGGCAGACTCCCTCCACCACGCCGGCCGCCTTTTCAATGAACTCCGGGATCGAGGCGATCGGCACCGAAATGTCGTGCTTGATCGAAGCGCCTTCGGGCTTCTGGCATTCGGGAAGCGTCTCGCGGAAATTCCAGAAGGCGTCGCCTTGGGCAAGGCTTGCCGATACTACCGCGTCGCCGACGACGCCCTGATCGAGAGCCTCGGCCAGGACTTCTTCGATCAGCGCCCTGCCGTCTTCCTCGGAGCGGCCGGAAGAGACCTGCATCAGCACATACCACGGCCAGTCGTCGGCCAGCGGCCGCGTGATGCCTTGCCCGTGCTTGAGCGTGAAATCGTATGGCCTTTTGCCGATCAGCTCGAAAGCGGTGAGCGATGCGCCGGCGCGATCCATCGCCAGGGTGAACAGCGAAAGCGCATCTTTCGGCGACGATGGCAGGCCGGCAAAGGCCACCTCCCTGCCCTTCGGCTTCGGGAACAATTTCATCACCGCGGCGGTGATGACGCCGAGCGTCCCTTCGGCGCCGACGAAGAGGTTCTTCAGATCGTAGCCGGTGTTGTCCTTCTTCAGCTTGCGCAGATCGTCGAACACCTCGCCGGTCGGCAGCACCACTTCGACGCCGAGGCAGAGCTCGCGCGCATTGCCATAGGCAAGCACACCGGTGCCGCCGGCGTTGGAGGAGAGATTGCCGCCGATCTGGCACGACCCTTGCGCGGCGAGCGAGAGCGGAAACAGCCGATCGGCGGCGTCGGCCGCCTCCTGCAGCGTCTGCAGGATGACGCCGGCCTCGACCGTTACCGTGTTCGACAGGACATCGATCTCGCGGATGCGGTTCAGTCGCGACAGCGAGACCACGATGTCGCGGCCGGATTTGTCCGGCACCTGGGCGCCGACCAGGCCTGTATTGCCGCTTTGCGGCACGATCGGCGTTCCGGTCTCGGTCGCAAGTCGCATGATGCGGCTCACTTCCTCAACGCTGCCGGGTCTCAGCACCAGTGATGTGCGGCCGTGCCAAAGGCCGCGCCGCTCGGTGATGTAAGGCGCGATGTCGGCCTGATCGCGCAATGCATATTTGTCGCCGACGATTGCCGCGAAGCGGTCGATGAGGGCGGGATCGAGGTCCAAGGGCTGATCGTTCATGGGCGGCGAGACTAGAGCAATTCCAGGAAAAGTGCGAAGCGGTTTCCGTCCGGAATTGCGTCAGAACAAAGAGATAGACTCAGGCCGGCTTATCACGCGGCGCGGCGGCGCGGGCGAGCCGGTCATTGATCGCCTCGCCCAGGCCCTCGAACGGGATCGGCTCGACGGCGATGGTCGCGGCGCCGACACGGTCGAGCGCCTGCATATAGGCAAAGAGGTTGCTTGCCGCTTCGCGCAGGTCGCCCCTTTCAGAGAGATTGCGCAGCGCAACGGCCCGTTCCCAGCCCTCGGCGCGGTTGCGGCCGAACGCAAGCAACGCCTCGCCTTCGGCAATTTTTCCGACGTTGAGCCGCATCGCGGCGGCCGGCGCGTAATGCGAGGCGAGCATGCCCGGCGCCTCGATGCCGCCAGCGCCGCGCGACAATTTCGCGCCGGCCACCGCCTCGATCTCCTCGGCGCCGATGCCGCCGGGCCGCAGCAGCCGCAACTTGCCGTTCTCGACCTTGAGAATAGTCGATTCCAGGCCTACGGGCGTCGCGCCGCCATCGACGACCAGCCTGATCCTGTCGCCGAGATCGGCGGCGACCGCTTGCGCTGTCGTGCCGCTGATCCTTCCGGAGGAATTGGCGCTGGGAGCGGCGAGCGGCCTGCCGAGCCGGGCAATCAGCTCGCCGCCGACCCCGCGCGGCATGCGCAGCGCGATGGTGTCCAGCCCCGCAGTGACGAGCGGGTGGATGCCGTTGCCGCCGCGCTGCGGCAGCACCAGCGTCAGCGGGCCGGGCCAAAAGGCTTCGGCCAGTTTTGCCGAGAGCGGATCGAAGCCGGCGATACGGTCCGCCATCGCGCGATCGGCGACATGGGCGATCAGCGGGTTGAAGCGCGGCCGTCCCTTGGCCTCGAAGATGCGCGCCACGGCAACGCCATTGGTGGCATCGCCGGCCAGGCCGTAAACCGTCTCGGTCGGGATGGCGACCACGTCGCCACCTTCGAGCAGCGCCAATGCTTGCTCCAGAGCCTCGCCGACCGCCAGTATCTCAGCCAAATCCGTCACCAGTCCTGAACATGCCGGTCCCGTAATACGGCCGCTTGCATCGGGCAAGTGCGGGCATTGGCGATTTATCAATCCCTAAAATGTTAGGTTTCCGCGCAAGCCGGCTTCAATGTGCCGGCCCTAAGGTGCGAGTTCGATGTGGTTGCGGGCTTGGGAGTTGTTGTGATGCGTTTGCTTGGAGCGTTCGGGATCAGCCTTCTGGCGATGAACGGCGCGGCACATGCCTCGTCAATCGTCGTGGTGGCACCCTCGACCTCGACGCCTTCGGTTATCAGGCTGAATGCGATCGACCCGACCAAGCTGTCCGCGGCCTCGGCGCCGTCGATGATAGCGCTTGGCGAGCCTGTGCCCGCCGTCACCGACGAAAAGGTCGCGGCAATCCCCGCGAAGTCCGGGCGCCAGCAGGCCCCGATGATCATTCGCGGCGGCATTGTCGGCGGCGCTTTCGAAACGCCCGCGGCGGCCAAGCCCACAGCACCGGCAAACACTACCGCCGCCGCGCCGGCAAACGGCACCACGCCGGCAACGCCCGTGAACGGCACAGCGTCCGCTTCGAACGGCAACAGCGGAACCGGCGGACAGCCGGCCGCGACGGCCAATGCGTCGGGCGGCGGCGCGCAGCCGCAAGGCGCCCCGTCGGTGCCGCGCGTCGGCAAGGCGATGTAGATCACACTGGATCCGGCCTTGGCATGCTAGGCGCTTAACTTGTCCGATTCCCGTGATCGGATCGGGCACGATTGCGCCGGCATTTCAAAAAAAGGGGGTTTCATGACTGTTTCGAAAGCAATGACCGTTGCCGCACTGTTGGCGACGACGACACTGGGCACGGGTACGGCACGGGCCGACGACATGCTTGGCTCTTACACGGCGCGGATTTCCGACCGCGATCACCGCGCCAGCGACGGCTACCCGCTCGGCAGCGCGGCGCAGATGGTGCGGCAGGACCGCGCCAACTGGCATAAATTCCACCAGCGCGACAGCGACGACCAGGGTGATGCCTGGTTCCGCAGCGACGGCTCGCGCGCCGACCTGCAGCGCATGCTGGAACGCGGCGGCGCCATGAGCAGCGCCACAAGGCGCGCCATCGTCAATGGCGAGCCGTTGATCGAGGTCGATCTCTATTCGGACGGTGTGCGGGTCAGCATAGTGGAGGATTAACGGGTCAATCTTCCTGGAAGACCGACAAGAGCCGCACCGAGGAAAAAGGGCGACGCGCGACGCGCCGCCCCTGATGGTTCAGACGAGAGGAGACGGCTCAGGCCGCTTCTTCCCTGTCGTCATCGTCGGACTCATCCTCATCGGCTTCGTCCTCATCATCGTCGCCATCTTCATCCTCGTCGTCGGACTCATCGTCGCCCGAGGCTTTGGCTTCTTCGTCGGCGTCTTCGTCGTCGCCGTCTTCGTCGCCTTCATCTTGGTCGTCCGACTCGTCGTCGGCCGAGGCAGTGGTTTCCTCGTCGCCGTCTTCCTCGTCGTCTTCGGACGGATCGGCGGATTCGACCGCCGCGGCGGCAGCGTGGTCGAGAAGGTTTTCGGAAGCGGATTCGATCGCCGCGGCGGCGGCCGGGGTCTCTTCATTCAGGTCGATATCGTCAACGGAATTCATGGCATGCCTCCGTGTTTTGGGAATGTCTTACGGCGCGCCCCACGAAACGATTTCGGGCAACGCGCCTTAGGTCTTTGGTTGATGCATGTCGTTGCCCCAGGACCGCTCAGCGCTTCTGGACGACATGCACCTTTGTCCCATGCGGAGGTCATCGTCATATGACTGTAAGCCGGCTCCGGCGCATTAAATTTCGAGCGCCGAATTGTTCAAGCCTGCCGGCATCCTAGCCGATGCGGGCAAGCTCGAATGTGCGGTTTTCCGAGCCGTCAGCCGACGATTTTTGAAAAATCCGCGACCTGATCGGTGGCGGCGCGGATGCGGGCGAGCAGCGCCAGACGGTTGGCGCGCACGGCCTGGTCCTCATCATTCACGAGAACACGCTCAAAGAATGAATCAACCGGTTCGCGCAACACGCTAAGCGCCAGCATGGCAGCAGAAAAATCTTCGTTTTGAATTGCTTGGCCGGCTTCCTTCTCGGCCTGATTCACCGCGGCAAAAAGCTTCTTTTCCGCCTCCTCGCGGAACAGCGCCGGCTCAACGGTCTCGGCGATTGCCGTTTTCTTCTTCTCCTCGGCGGCCAGGATGTTGGCGGCGCGCTTGGTTCCGGCAAGCAGGTTCTTGCCCTCCTCGGTGTCGAGCAAGGAGCCGAGCGCCTCGACGCGGCGCACGATCTGCAGGAGGTCGTCGTTCGGCGATTGCCCAATCTCCCCCCTTGTGGGGGAGATTGGGCGCGAGCCCGCTGACAGCACGGCATCGATCAAGTCATGCCGTGCACCGCTTTCACGCAGATAGACTTTCAGACGGTCGTGGAAGAAGGCAAGGAGGTCGGACGACTGGTCCGCGCCGCCTTTGAAGTTTGCAAAGGCCTTGGCGAAAACAGACGTCAGCGCCAGACGAATCCGGTTCTCGACGAGTATTCTGACCACGCCAAGAGCCGCACGTCGCAGCGCGAACGGATCCTTGCTGCCCGTGGGCTTTTCATCGATCGCCCAGAAGCCGGTGAGCGTGTCGAGCTTGTCGGCGAGCGCGACGGCAACCGAGACCGGATCTGTCGGCACGCGGTCGGATGGGCCTTGCGGTTTGTAGTGCTCCTCGGCGGCCGCGGCGACCGACGGATGCTCGCCCTGCAGCAGCGCATATTTGCGGCCCATGGCGCCTTGCAGCTCGGGGAACTCGCCGACCACTTCGGTTTGCAGGTCCGCCTTGGCAAGCACGGCGGCACGGCTTGCGAGCGCGGTAATCTCCCCCCTCGAGGGGGAGATGTCGCCGGAGGCGACCGTCGGCGCCAGTTCCTCAGCCAACCGCTTGATACGCTCAACGCGCGCGCCTTGCGTGCCCAGCTTCGCGTGAAAAGTCACGTTGAGATGATCGAGGCGCGCCATGCGCTGGTCGAGCGGCTTCTTCAAATCCAGGTCGAACTTCGCCGCCGATTCGTTCAGCTGGTCGAGGTCGGGCAAATCGCCTTGATCGGTCCGCCAGAAATAGAGCGCATCGGACAGGCGGGCGCGCACCACCTTGCCGTTGCCGTAGGCGATCTCCTTGCCGCCGTCGCTCGCCTCGATGTTGGCGACCAGCACGAAGCGGTTCGAAAGCGGCGATTGGCCAATCTCCCCCCTTGAGGGGGAGATGCCCGGCAGGGCAGAGAGGGGGGCCTCGCGCTGAGTCCCCTCTGTCGGCTTCCCCGACATCTCCCCCTCCAGCGGGGAGATCGGGCGCGACGTCACGAAACACTTCTGGTTGGCGCGGATGGTGAGGCGGATGACCTCGCCCGGAATGGTGAGGAAATCCTGCTCGAACTCGCCCATCAGCACGACCGGCCATTCCACCAGGCCGGAGACTTCCTCCAGCAGGCCCTCGTCCTCGACCAGGTCGAGGCCGTTGGCGAAGGCGATGTTGCGGGCGTCGGCCAGGATGATCTCCTTGCGCCGGTCGGCATCGAGCACGACCTTGGCCGCCTCGAGCTTCGCCACATAATCGTCGAAGCGGCGCACGGTGATCGCGCCCGGCGCGTGGAAGCGATGGCCATAGGTGACGTTGCCGGCGCGGATGCCGTCGATCTCGAAATCGACGATCACCGGCTCCTCGGTCTCCGGGCCGAAGGTGCAGACGATCGACTGCAGCGGCCGCACCCAGCGCAGCGAGCCGGGTTTCGCCGAGGCCGGCCCCCAGCGCATCGATTTCGGCCAGGGAAAGCTTTTGATGATGCCTGGCACCAGTTCGGCGATGATCTCTTCGGCCGCCCTGCCCGGCTTGGAGATGTGCGCGACGTAGAAGTCGCCCTTCTTCGGGTCGGAATGGACATGCGCCTCCCCGATCGAGGAAAGCCCGGCCTTGCGAAGGAAGCCCTGCACCGCCTGCTCGGGCGCCGTGGTCGAAGGACCCTTGATCTCCTCGCGGATGTCCTTCGAGCGCGCGGTCAGGCCACGGATGTCGAGCGCCAGACGCCGCGGCGTCCAATATTCGCGCGCCGCCTCATAGGTGAGACCCGCCTCGACCAGACCGTCGGTCAGCATCTTCCTGAGGTCGCCGGCCGCCTTGCGCTGCATGCGGGCGGGAATTTCCTCGGAGCGGAGTTCCAAGAGCAGGTCGGGCATAGTTAAGCTCCCCACCCTCCCCTTGATGGGGAGGGTCGGCGCGAAGCGCCGAAACGAATGGGCGGGAGATAGCAACTCGGCCGCCCGCTGTCACCCCGCCAGCAGATCGCCTCTTCGACCGATTTCGCGGAATTTTTCGACCCGCTGTCGGGTTGGCGCCGGCCCACCCGTCCTTGGAGCAGAACTTCCCATGAACCGAACGCTGCGCTGAAGCGACAAACGCTCAGGCAGAGACCTATTGGCTGAACGGCGATGAAGACGGCATCGAGAACCCTGCAGATCCTGGCGCTCAGCGCCTGCTTCGCCGCCCAGGCGCATGGCACCATCACGATGCCTGGGATCAGGCAGGCCATGCGCACGATCGACGGCGCATCGGCGCAGATCGTATTGCCGGCCGGCGCTGCCGTCGCGGCGGCGAAAGCCGTCTCGGCTTAGGCCGCCGCCAGCCCGCCCGCCCGCGTCTTGAGGAACGCCTCGCCGCAAGCCTTGGCCAGATTGCGCACGCGCAGGATATAGCTCTGGCGCTCGGTGACGGAGATCACGCCGCGCGCGTCGAGCAGGTTGAAGACATGGCTTGCCTTGATGCACTGGTCGTAGGCTGGGAAGACCATGCGGTGCATCGCCAGATTGTCGCTTGGCTTGGGCGTGCCGGCATCGAGCAGCGCCTTGCACTCGGCCTCGGCGTCCTCGAAGTGCCTCAGCAGCATCGCGGTATTGGCGAATTCGAAATTGTGGCGCGAATATTCCTGCTCTGCCTGCAGGAAGACGTCGCCGTAAGTGACCTTCTCGGCGCCCTCGCGGCCGTTGAAATTCAGATCGTAGACATTGTCGACGCCCTGCACATACATGGCGAGCCGCTCCAGCCCGTAGGTCAGCTCGCCGGCCACCGGCGCGCATTCGATGCCGCAGACCTGCTGGAAGTAGGTGAACTGCGAGACTTCCATGCCGTCGCACCAGCACTCCCAGCCGAGCCCCCAGGCGCCCAGCGTCGGGCTTTCCCAGTCGTCCTCGACGAAGCGAATGTCGTGCAGCAGCGGATCGACGCCGATTGCTTTCAGCGAGCCGAGATAGAGCTCCTGCAGGTTCGGCGGATTGGGCTTCAGGATCACCTGGTATTGGTAATAGTGCTGCAGGCGGTTCGGGTTCTCGCCGTAGCGGCCATCCTTCGGGCGGCGCGAGGGCTGCACATAGGCCGCGTTCCAGCGCAGCGGGCCCAGCGCGCGCAAGGTGGTGGCCGGATGGAAGGTGCCGGCGCCGACCTCCATGTCGTAGGGCTGCAGGATGACGCAACCATAGTCCGCCCAGTAATTGTGCAAGGTCAGGATCAGCCCCTGGAAGGAGCGGCTGGGATGCATATGGGCGGGAATCTCGATGGTCACGGCGGCCTCGGAAAGCGCGGGATGACGCTTCCCTAGTTGCCGGGCCGCCGAGCGTCAAGGCGGTGGCTCGCGCCCGGCAAGGCGGAAAGCTTTGCCGCGGTTGGCCCATTGCCGTCGAGCGGCGGTCGCCGTTTGCTCCGTTCCAGCTCAACGACAGAGGTTTCGCTATGTCCGGTCAACTCACCGTCCGACCCGTCACAAGGCAGGATTACGAGCAGTGGCTGCCACTGTGGGACGGCTACAACGCGTTTTACGGACGCTCCGGGCCGACGGCGCTTGCCGGCGAGATCACGCAGATGACATGGTCGCGTTTCTTCGATGCCTATGAGCCGGTGCATGCGCTGGTGGCCGAGCAGGAGGGCAAGCTTCTCGGCCTCGTCCACTATCTCTATCATCGCTCGACCACATCGATCGCGCCGAGCTGCTATCTGCAGGACCTCTTCACCACACAGGCCGCGCGCGGCCAGGGCGTCGGCCGGGCGCTGATCGAAGGTGTGTATGAACGCGCCAGGCAAGCGGGCGCGAACCGCGTCTACTGGCTGACGCATGAGACGAACCACACCGCGATGCAGCTCTACGACAAGATCGGCGAGAAGTCGGGGTTCGTCGTCTATAGAAAAATGTTCTAGTTTCCTCGACACAGGGAAAGGCAGCTGTTTGTCGGCGCAAGATTGTCACCGGTCATTTCCACGACAACCGCTGAGATTGGTTGAAGCCTTCCAACCTCGTCATTCCAGGGCGGAGCAGCTGCGAAGCGGCGTCGCGGAGACCCTGGAATCCATTCCGTGACCTGAGCCGCGGAGTGCAGCGGAGCAGAATTCTGCACCGCGACAGCGCTCGGAAGTCACGGAATGGATCCTCGGGTCTGCGCGCGTCGCTTCGCTCCTTGCTCCGCCCGTGGATGACGACGGGGTGGCCGTTTCGGCCAATCTCCACCTGCCAAGGCCCGAGCTCGGCAGACGCCGAGCCGAAACGAAAACGGGGCTCGATGAGCCCCGCATTCTTCAATGTTGACGAAAAGCGCTCAGCCTTTCGGCGCGGGCGTCGGCTCCGGCTTCACTTTGGGGGTTTCCTGCGCGGTGTTGGATTCGATCGGCGGCAGGCCCTTGAGCAGCTTCTGCTGCAAAGTGGCGAGCACATCCGGCTCGGGCTTCAGGTCGCGTGCCTGCGTCCACTGATAGGTGGCCTCGAGCTTGCGGCCGACGCGCCAGTAGGCATCGCCGAGATGATCGTTGAGGACCGGATCCTCGGGCTTCAGCGAGACGGCGCGCTCCATCTCGCGCACGGCGTCGTCGAAGCGGCCCATGCGGAAATAGGCCCAGCCCAGCGAATCGACGATGTAGCCGTCGTTCGGCCGCAGATCCACGGCCTTCTGGATCATCGCCAGGCCTTCCTTGAGGTTCATGTTCATGTCGACCCAGGAATAGCCGAGATAGTTCATGACCTGCGGCTGGTCGGGCTGCAGCTCCAGCGCCTTGCGGAAATTGGGTTCCGCCTTCGGCCATTCCTTCAGCCGCTCATAGGCGATGCCGCGCTGGTAGAAGATGTTCCAGTTGGCGGCGGTCGGCGTCTTCAGCTGCTCGACAGCCTTGTCGTAGAGACTGGCGGCCGAGCGGAAATCTTCCTTCGAGCCATAGACGCCGCCAAGCGCCAGATAGGCGCGCATGTCGTCCGGATGCCGGTCGAGATAGGCCTTGAGATGCGAAATCGCCTCGTCATGCTTGTCGAGATCGGCAAGGTTGAGGCCGATCTGCAGGTCGGAGAGCTCCTTCAGCGGCGAGGACGCCGGAATGCGGCGGTAGAGCGAGACGGCGCCTTCGCCGTCCTTCAACTGCTCGGCCACGGCGGCAAGCTGCACAAGGGCTGCGTCGCTGTCCGGCTTCAGCGCCAGGGCATATTGCAGATAGAGCCGCACGAAAGGCTCGCCGCCGCCGCGGTTGAGCGCGGTGGCAAGGTCAAGCAGGATTTCGGATGCGCCGTCGGCCGGACCGGTGACGAGCGGCTCGATCTTGTCGCCCTTGCTGATGCGGTCGCGCAGCGTGGTGATTTCGAGCTTGCCCGGCGCGAAGGCCTCGGCCTGGTTCAACACCGCCAGCGCCTTCGACTCGTCGCCCTTGCGGACCAGGAACGAGGCATAGGCCTGGGCGTTGCGCATCCAGGTTTCGGGCGCGGAGCCGCCGGCCGCGGTATCGGCCATGGTGGAGGCGTAAAGTTCCTCGGCCTTGTCGTTCAGGCCGGCGGCGTCGGCGATCAGCGCGCGGTGGAACGATTTGAACAGGCCGAACCAGTCCGGGCCCTTGAGCTTGTCGATGGAGTCCATGGCCTCGGACGCGTTGCCGGCACCTTCCTTGGCCCAGCCGTCCATGACGCCCGAGAGCAGCCGGTCGAGATCGGATTCCAGCGAGAGCTTCAGCCAGTACTGCGCCTTGGCGTAGTCCTTCTTGTGGAAGGAATCGATGGCCAGAGCCAGGCGCGAGAAGCGCTCGACGTCCGGCACTTCCTTCAGCTTGTCGGCATAGACCAGCGATTCCTCGAAGCGGCCTTGCGCGACCAGAGCCAGCATCAGGCTCTGCTGCAATTCCTTGTCGTTCGGCGCAAAGGCCAGCGCCTGCTTGTAATAGGCGATCGCATCGTCGAGATCGTTGTCGCTTTCGGCGATATGAGCCGCGAGATAGGCGCCCGAGAAAGACGTGATCTGGAGCGGTCGGGCCTCTTCCTTGGCCTGGACCGGCAGCACCCAAAGCGCCACACCGGTCAAAAATGCCAGCCTCGTCAGCCAGCGCGCACGTCCTTGCCGCATCGTATCCCTTTCAGCCAGATGCGATCCCGCCCTTGGCGGACCGCCCACAGACTCGCTCTTTTCCGGTCAAAGCATGGCCTTTTTGGGGTCAGGCTTCAATTGCCGGGCGAATCACAATGCAATCATCCGGCTTAAAAAACGATGCCGCGCCAGCGAAAATCCCGCGCGGAGGCCCGGGACGCCCATATGCGGCATCGGATTGCCTACAGATAGGTATCGCTGAATCCGCTGGCGGCAACCGTATCGCACAGGCCGGACCATTCGCAGCCGGAGCACGCCTGGCGCGTCAGGCCGGCGGAAAAAGCCTTGCGCATCCCCGCCAGTTTGTGGGCGTCCAGCACCAACCGGTCTCCGGCCTGGATCGGCCGCCCGAGGAGAGCGCCGACATCGCGCGCCGCTATCCGGTCCCGCTCGGCGGCGCTCTCACGCAGGCAATGCGGCTCCGGCTCGCCGAGCAGCGGGGCGCAGACATCGTCCGGACCGGCAACGATCACCACCGCCTCGCCCTCGCCCAGCCGCTTCACCACCTTGTCGTAATTGGCGGTGAAGGCCGGCGAGTAGCCCTTGCCGACATAGGTCAGCAGGCAGAGCAGATGATGGGCGCGCAGCTTGACGGTCATCGCGTCCCGGACGAGCGGTCGCCTTGCTCCGCACGATAGGTGGAAAAGAGCTTCAGCGTCGCCGCGCCCAGCGCCGACTTGAGCAGGCCGCCGACGATGAAGGGCACGAAGCCGAAGGTGATGGCCTTTTCAGCGCCGATCATGACGGCAAGCCAGGCGGTGCCCAGAACCAGGCAGAGCAGGTTGCCGATGAGCATGGCAGCGAAGGCAAGCATGACGCGGTTCCCGTTCCAGCCGCGTTCGGCCAGCCAGCCGACGACAGCGCCGACGACCGGGAAAGCGAAGAGATAGCCACCGGTCGGGCCAACGAAATGTTGTATTCCGGCCGCTCCGCCCGCCAGCACCGGAAACCCTGCCGCGCCCTCGACGAGCCAGGCGGCGATGGTCAGCGCACCGAAGCGCCAGCCATAAAGCGCGCCGACCAGTGTGACGGCGAAGGTCTGCATGGTGACCGGAACCGGCACCATCGGCACCTCGATATAGGACGACAGCGCCAGGAACAGCGAACCGAGGATCACGGCGCCGATCTGCCAGGCGAGCGAACGGCTGTGCAGCCGCAACGGGCTGAAGGAGGGCTTGTACGTCGAAACGGCTGCGTTGGTCACGGTGTCTTCCTTGGTTGGCGTGGAATTATAGATAATTTTTCGACTTCATCTATTATCGAATCCATATTTTCGCGGAGATGGCAAGTCCGGCTGCGACACGGCTTGCGAACAGATGGCGGATACAGGCGATCTGGGTCGTAACGGATTGTGCCGAAGCGTGATGTCGACGCCGACCGCGATGCGACGGCGTCCGCTACCCCACGATGGCGAAGGCGTCGCGGGTCTTGCCGGAAGCGGTCTTGACCGGCTTCTGGCCGATCCATTGCACGTGCCGCCCGAGTGTCGCGGCGGCCGATTCGGTATTGCCTTGTCTCAGGGCGCTCAGGATCGCCCGGTGATCCTGGTCGGTGCGGATTTCCCATTCCGAGCGCCAGGCCGCGAACAGGAAGCGCGCGCTCGCGGCATGCAGGTCGTCGATGGTGGAGAGCAGGCGCGGCATGTTGCAGGGCGCCAGGATCAGCCGATGGAAGGTGCGATTGGCCTCTTCCCAGGAGCGCACGTCGCGGGATTTGTCGCCGGCCTTGGTCGCCTCCTCGGCTTGATCGAGGATCGACGCCGTCAAATGCGGCACGGCATGGCGCAGCGCCAGCACTTCGAGCGCCGCCCGCATCTCCGCCACCTCCCTGACCTCGCCGAGATCGAAAGAGGCGACGCGCACGCCGCGGCGCGGCTCGCCGATCGCCAACCCTTGAGCCTCCAGGCGCCGGAAAGCCTCGCGCACCGGGACATGACTGGTGTTGAATTCCTCGGCGACATGGTCCTGGCGCAGCCGCGATCCAGGCTCGATCGCACCCGAAATGATGCGATCCGCCAGTTCCTTGCTGATGCGGACGGCGATCGTGTCTTCTTTGCTGGCCATGTTTTATAGATAATTTGCCGGACCGCTCCTTGTCGAGACGGCCGGCGCGGGATTCACAGGCGCCCTGCCCGGCGGACGCAAATGAGCCGAATCCGCGGGCTCAGTTGACGCGGCTGATGCAGAAATCGATCACGTCGATCAAAGCCGACTTCTGCGGCGTCGCCTCCAGCGGCGCCAGCGCGTCGCGGGCGATCTCGCCGAAATGGCGGGCGCGGCCGATCGTATCGGCGATGGCGCCGTGGCGGGCCATCAGGCCGATAGCCTTTTCAAGCCCGGCATCGTCGGCGACGTTGTCCTCGATGGCGCGCTTCCAGAAGGTGCGCTCGGCCTTGGTGCCGCGCCGGTAGGCGAGGATCACCGGCAGCGTCACCTTGCCCTCGCGGAAATCGTCGCCGACATTCTTGCCGAGATCCTTGCTCGAGCCGCCATAGTCCAGCGCGTCGTCGATGAGCTGGAAGGCAAGGCCGAGATTCATGCCGTACGAGCGAAGCGCGGCGCGATCGGTGCGCGAGGCCTGGGCGATGACCGGCCCGACTTCGGCGGCGGCCGAGAACAGCGCCGCCGTCTTAGCCTTGATGACGGCGAAATGCTCGTCCTCGGTGGTCTCGAGGTTCTTGGCGGCGGCAAGCTGCATGACCTCGCCCTCGGCGATGATGGAGGCTGCGGCCGACAGGATGTCCAGCGCTTCCAGCGAGCCGACCTCGACCATCATGCGAAAGGCCTGGCCGAGCAGGAAATCGCCGACGAGCACGCTCGCCTGGTTGCCCCAGATCATGCGAGCCGTCTTCTTGCCGCGGCGCAGCGCGCTCTCGTCGACCACGTCGTCATGCAGCAGCGTCGCCGTGTGCATGAACTCGACCGCCGTGGCGAGCTTGATATGGCCTTCACCGGAATAGCCGAACATCTGCGCGGCGGCGAGCGTGAGCATGGGCCTGAGCCGCTTGCCGCCGGAGGAGATCAGATGATTGGCGATCTCCGGGATCATCTCGACGTCGGAGCCGGCCTTGGACAGGATCAGCTCGTTGACCCGCCCCATATCGGCGGCTGTCAGATCGATCAAATCCTTGATGGAAGCGGGTTCCCGCTTGCCTTCGATGTTGAGAACGACACCCACCACGACAACTCCCGTCAATCTGACGCACCCTTGGTCCCTCGCCGACTCTAGGGCGGCGCAACCGGACACGGCAAGAGGCGAATTAGCGCGGCTCCGCCGACGGAGTGTCCACGCGCACGTTTACACGAACGCCACAACCTGCGATTTTCGTTTCATGATCGAGCTTGTCCGCACCAACGACGCCGTCGTCATCTCCTTTGTCGAATCGCTGATGCGCGATGCCGGCATCGCCTGTTTCGTCGCCGACCAGAATATGAGCGTGCTCGACGGTTCGCTCGGCATCCTGCCGCGGCGCGTGATGGTCGACGCCGAAAAGGTCGATGCCGCACGGCGCATCCTCAAGGATGCCGGCATCGAGAACGAGATCCGCAAAAAATAATGGGAGCCAGCACCGCCCCCGTCCCGGATACGCCGGCGCACACGATCGATGCCTTCCATCGCGGGCGCTTCTGGCTGGTGCAGCCGAGCCGCGGCGGTCATCGCGCCGGCATGGACGCCATGATGCTGGCGGCCGCCGTGCCGTCCGGCTTTTCCGGCCGGCTCGCCGATTTCGGCGCGGGCGCCGGCGCCGCCGCCCTTGCCGTGTTGTCGCGCTGTCCGGCGGCGCAGGCCGTGCTCGTCGAGCGCTCCGCCGAAATGGCCGGGTTCGCCACTGCCACGCTTTCGCATCCCGGCAATGGCCATCTCGGCGACCGCGCCTCGGTGCTGACCGCCGACGTGACGCTGACCGGCCGGGCGCGGACCGAGGCCGGGCTTGCCGGCAACTCCTTCGACTTCGTCATCATGAACCCGCCGTTCAACGCGGCCGAGGATCGCTCGACGCCCGACGCGTTGCGCAGAGAGGCGCATGTGGCCGAGGACGGCCTGTTCGAGCGCTGGATCAGGAGCGCCGCCGCCGTCGCCAGGCCGCGCGGCGGGCTGGCCGTTATCGCGCGGCCCGAGCAGTTGGTTGCCATCCTGGACGCGATCGAGGGACGCTTCGGCGATGCCGAGTTGCTGTGCGTGCATCCGCGGCCGGATGCGGCGGCGATCCGCATCGTCGTCAGGGCGGTGCTCGGCGCGCGCGGAAAATTGTCGATCCGCCCGCCGCTCATCTTGCACGGGCCGTCCGGCAACGGGCCGGCGGAGCGGACGGAAATGATCAATAACGGCCTGGCATCGCTGTTCGGCGATTGATCCTTGAAGCGCGTCGCGTTGAAATGGATTCTAGCGACGCGCTTCAAGTTTTTGTTTTATGCATGTCTTTTTCGCAAAACCGCTGCACACTTTTGCGCGACATGCACTGGCCGGCGATGCGGCATTGCCGTTGGCCGGCGAGTTCCTTACATGCCCAAGCAGGATGATGCCGCGACCGTGAAACAGACCAACCGACCTGATCTCATCTTGCTCCTTTGCCTTTTGTCCGGAGACAATCGTTCGTGAAACGCCTTTTCAACCGCCTGCTGCCGAAATCCTGGCGCTCGACAGTCGTCACCATTCCGGTCATCCGGCTGCAAGGCCCCATCATGGCCGGCGGAGGCCAGTTCCGGCCGAGCCTGTCGCTCGCCTCGACGGCCGGCCTGATCGAAAAGGCGTTCGGCTTCGACGCGCCGGCGGTCGCCATCTCGATCAATTCGCCGGGCGGCTCGGCGGTGCAGTCGCGATTGATCTTCAAGCGCATCCGCGACCTGGCGGCGGAAAAGAACAAGAAGGTGCTGGTCTTCGTCGAGGACGTGGCGGCCTCGGGCGGCTACATGATCGCGGTTGCCGGCGACGAGATCTTCGCCGACCCGTCCTCGATCGTCGGCTCGATCGGCGTGGTCTCGGCCTCTTTCGGCTTCCCGGAGCTGATGAAGAAGATCGGCGTCGAGCGGCGCGTCCACACCGCCGGCCAGAACAAGGCCGTGCTCGATCCGTTCAAGCCCGAGAAGGAGGAGGACGTCGAACGGCTGAAGGCGCTGCAGCTCGAAGTGCACGAGACCTTCATCGACCTCGTCAAGGAACGGCGCGGCAGCAAGCTCAAGGACGACCCGGACCTGTTCACCGGCCTGTTCTGGACCGCCAAGCGCGGTCTCGAGCTCGGCCTTGTCGATGCGCTGGGCGATATGCGTAGCGTGCTCAAGACCCGTTTCGGCGAGAAGACGCAGCTCAAGCTGATCACCGCGCCGCGCGGTCTGTTCGGCCGTTTCGGCCTGTTCGGCTCGCGCGTTTCGGCGCCGGATATCGCGGCGGCCGCCGCCAGCGGCGTCCTCGATGCGGCGGAAGAGCGCGCGCTGTGGGCGCGCTTCGGGCTTTGAAAAAGCCATGAATGCGGCTAGCATGGCCGCTTGACCGACCCATTCGGCCGGCCTTGCCGCGAGGACGCGGGAGGAGTTTTAGAGATGCCGCAGATCATTTTCTTCGCCGTTGTCGGCGCCGCCGCTTACTTTGGCTACCGCGCTTTCGTGCGTGAGGCCGAACGCGTGACGGCCAAGATCCGGCGTACAGAAAGACAGGCGGCGAACGGCACGACGGGCACGCTGGTCAAGGACCCCAAGACCGGCGAATATCGTCTCGCCAAGGACTGATCCCATCTCGCCAGCAGCCGACATCCTGGAGCCCGGCACAGAGGTCCGGACGTGGCTTGCGCCTGCCAAGATCAACCTGGCGCTGCATGTCATCGGACAGCGCGCCGACGGCTACCATCTCATCGACAGCCTTGCCGTCTTCACCCGCTTCGGCGACCGGCTCGAGATCGAGCCGGCGGAAGAGGATGAATTCTCGGTATCCGGCCGTTATGCCGCCGGGCTGCCGCTCGACGGCGACAATCTGGTGGTGAAGGCGCGCGATGCCTTGCGCCGGGAAGCCGGCATGCAACAGGGATCGCCGGTCGCCATCCGGCTGGAGAAGAACCTGCCCATCGCCTCCGGAGTCGGCGGCGGCTCGAGCGACGCGGCGGCCGCGCTTAATGGCCTGGCGCGGCTCTGGAAGCTCGATATCGACGACAATTCGCTGGCCCGGATCGGGCTTTCGCTCGGTGCCGACCTGCCGATGTGCCTCGAATCAAAGCCGCTGATCGCACGCGGTATCGGCGATCAAGTCTCGCCGCTATCCGCCTTTCCTGCGCTTGGGCTGGTGCTGGTCAATCCGGGCATCGCGGTCTCGACGCCGGACGTGTTCAAGGCGCTCTCCAGCCGCGATAACGAGAGGCTGCCGCCGCTGCCGAAGCGCCTCGATTTCCACACGATCCGCAACTGGCTGGAGACGACGCGCAACGATCTCGAGCCCGCCGCCCGTTCGATCCAGCCGGCGATCGGCGAGGCGCTCAAGGCGCTCAAGCGTGCCGACGCCGCGTTCGCGCGCATGTCCGGCTCGGGCGCCACCTGTTTCGGCCTGTTCGAGACCGGCAATGTTGCAAAACGCGCGGCGATCGAGATCCGCGCCCGCCACCCCGACTGGTTCGTTGCCGCGACGCGCAGCATGGAGGTGAGCGATGGCGAAGCTTGACGAAAGCCGGCCCTTCATTCCGGTGCGCATCGCCGTGCTTACCGTCTCCGACACGCGCGGCCTCGCCGACGACAAATCCGGACAGACGCTGGCGGATCGCATCGCGGAAGCCGGCCATACGCTCGCCGCGCGCGATATTGTCACCGACGACCGCGAAAAGATCCGCGACAAGGTGCTCGGCTGGTCGAAGGACGAAAACATCGATGTCGTGATCACCACCGGCGGCACCGGCTTCACCGGCCGCGACGTGACGCCGGAGGCGCTGGAGCCGATCTTCGAAAAGCGCATGGACGGCTTTTCGGAAGTCTTCCACCGCATCTCCTACGACAAGATCGGCACGTCGACGATCCAGAGCCGGGCAACCGGCGGCGTCGTCAACGCCACCTTCGTCTTCGTGCTGCCGGGCTCGCCCGGCGCCTGCAAGGACGCCTGGGACGGCATCATCAAGGCGCAGCTCGACTATCGGCACATGCCCTGCAACTTCGTCGAGATCATGCCGCGGCTGGACGAGCATCTCAGGCGCGGCGGCAAGCCCACCTCGTAAAGCTCAGTTAAGGCGCCCGGCCGGCCCGGCGGGGCATCATTTCGGCGGCGCGATCCAGATTTCGGCGTTCAGCCTTCTGGTCGCCAGGCCGCGCGCCAGGGCTTCGGCGCTGCGCGCGCTCTTTGCCAGAGCCGAGGCCTGACGCTTGCTGATGACAAGCCCCTCGGCCAGCGCACGATTGCTCGAGAACACCCTGGCCAGGAAAGGCGCACGGTTGGCGCGGGCGCGTGAAAAGCGCGCCGGCATGGTCTGTTTCGCCGTGTGCGCCACGACTTCGTCGATCCAGCCCTCGGCGAGCCGCGCCCCTGGCTCGAGCAGGAGCAGCCAGTCGCCCTTGGCCTGGCCGATACCGGCGCCGATCCCGCCGGTCGCATAGTGGCAGCCGGCATGCTCGGCCACCCGGTGCGTCTGATCGGTCGAGCCTTGATCGCAGACGATCACGTCGCGCACGACGCCTTCAACCGCGCCGCCGACCAGCGAGGCGAGCGTACGGGCAAGCCCCTCTTCGTCGTTGCGGGTTTCGATAAGGACGCTGAGCATTTTAGCCGAATAGCGGAAAGTGCGGCGATGCGCCAGTTGTGCGCTTCAAGCGAAAAAGTTCTTGCTTTGTTCTCTTCGGTGAAATAGGAATAGTTTCATGAACAGAGCGATTCGACAGCCTGCCGACAGTCCCTGGGAGAGGGCGAAAATGGAACAGATCGTGCGAGCCGACATTGCCGCTTTCGGAGCAGGCCGAGCCGAGATGGCAAACGTGATGATCGAGCAGAGCGGCATGCGCGTGCGGCCCGATCGAAATCGCGGCCGCTCGGCCGGGATCAATCCGTCCGGCCGGTTCGAGCCGATCAGCCGGCATGTGTTCGACGACGGCTGGAACTCGCTGGAGGAACTGCCGCCGTTCAAGACGGAAGTGCAGGTCGAAAAGCCGCGCACCATCATCACGCGCAACGAGTCGCCTGACATCTCCTTCGACCGTTCGATCAACCCCTATCGCGGCTGCGAGCATGGCTGCGTCTACTGCTTCGCCAGGCCGACGCATGCCTTCATGGGCCTGTCGCCGGGGCTCGATTTCGAATCGAAGCTGTTCGCCAAGCCGGATGCCGCGCGCATGCTGGACAGGGAATTGTCAAAACCGGGCTACCAGCCGCGCACGATCGCTATCGGCACCAATACCGATCCCTACCAGCCGATCGAGAAGCAATACCGCATCATGCGCGAGATCCTGGAAGTGCTGGAAGCGCGCGGCCATCCGGTCGGCATCGTCACCAAGTCGGCGCTGGTGACACGCGACATCGACATCCTGTCGCGCATGGCCGAGCGCGGCCTTGCCAAGGTGGCGCTGTCGGTGACGACGCTCGACCGCATGCTGGCGAGAACGATGGAACCCCGCGCCTCGACCCCGACGAAGCGGCTGGAGGCGATCAGGCAGCTTTCGGACGCCGGCATCCCGGCATCGGTCATGGTGGCGCCGATTATTCCGGGGCTTACCGATCCGGAGATGGAGCGCATCCTCGATTCGGCTAGAGCCGCCGGCGCGCGGGAGGCCGGCTATGTCATCCTGCGCCTGCCGCTCGAAGTGGCGCCGATCTTCAAGGACTGGCTGTTGCGCCATTATCCCGACCGCTACCGGCATGTGATGTCGCTTATCCGCTCGATGCGCGACGGCAAGGATTACGATTCCGAATGGGGCAAGCGCATGAAGGGCGCCGGTCCCTATGCCTGGCAGATCGGCCGGCGCTTCGAGATCGCCGCCAAGCGGCTCGGCCTCAATGTCGAGCGGCGGCAGCTTCGCACCGACCAATTCGTCGCAGGCGCCAGTGCCGGCGAGCAGCTGATGCTGCTTTGACGCCAGCGCCGGCCATGACGACCGGCGCTAAGCACTTCCAGGCAAAGCGATTTTCGGTCTGGAATTGCCATTTGTTTCGAAATCCCGTCCGGCCCCTGTCCCCCGGCTGTGAGACGGTGCCTTCCCGGTCCGACGCCCCATCCGACCCGGAAGGACTTGCGGAGAATCGGAGCCGATGCGAACCTCGCCGCACCATGGCTCGCGCGCGTTCCGATTCTCCGCTTCTCTTTGAAATGGTCGAGAAGCCCGACTTCTCGATCGAGACGAAAGCGATAGCCGACGGGCTGTGGCCGGTCGCCGGCATGGACGAGGCCGGCCGCGGTCCGCTCGCCGGTCCGGTGGTGGCCGCCGCGGTGGTGCTCAACCCCGCCAACATTCCCGAAGGGCTCGACGATTCCAAGCGCCTCACCCATTTGCAGCGCGAGGCGCTGTTTCTCAAGATTCTCGGCTCGGCGCTCAGCATCTCGATGGCTTCGATCAGCGCCGAAGGCATCGACAACAGCAACATTTTGAAAGCCAGCCTCGAAGCGATGTGCCGCGCCGCCGCCGGCCTGTCCTTGCGGCCGAAGCTCGCCCTGGCCGACGGCCGCGACATACCGCCAGGTCTCGCCTGCGAAGCCCGCGCGCTCATCAAGGGCGACCAGCGCTCGCAATCGATCGCCGCCGCCTCGATCGTCGCCAAGGTGATGCGCGACCGCATGATGTGCGGCTGCGGCGGACATCACGAGCACTACGGCTTCGAAGTGCATATGGGTTACGCGACGGTCCGCCACCGCACCGCGATCGAGGCGCATGGGCCGGTGGCACGGCTCCACCGGGCCTCGTTCGCGCCGTTCCGGTTGGGTGGGGTTGAGATGGCGGAAGAGGAAGAGAGCCTCGCCGGGCTGGAGTAGTTAGCTGATCTCCCCCAATGTGGTTACGGCTTGCGGACATCCTCTGTCAGTGGCGTGACTGATCGACCTGAGGCTTGATTGCCGGGTGGTTCCCCCAATCCGTCGCTGCTTCGCAGCGCCACCTTTCCCCCTGCGGAGGGAAAGGAAGGGAGCGTTGCTGGACGAGCATTGACGGCAAAAAGCTTGGCGCCTTCCTCTACCCCCGTCGATCGGGGAGAGGTGGCTCGGCGGAGCCGAGACGAAGTGGGGGTCGACCTGCGCTACATAAGACAAATGCATGCGCCAAGCTGCCATGCACGCTATCGCCAAGACCAGCTGCTCGGAAATGTGTGCATAGCGTAGCCCCTTGTGGGGGAGATTGGCAGCTTCGGCGCCGCGCTCCTTCCAAACAAAAAAGCCGCCGGGTTGCCCAGGCAGCTTTTGAGTTCGAAGTTTCGAAGTCAGCTCAGTTCAGCTTGGCCTTCACATCATTGAGCGCCGACTTGAACAGATCCGCGCCGGTCTTGACGTCGACCTTGGCGGCGAGCAGCGTGCGGGCGGCTTCGACGGCGATGTCGACGGCGGTGGCGCGCACTTCGCTGACCGCCTCGCGCTCGGCCTGGCTGATCTTCTGCTCGGCAAGCGCGGTGCGCCGGGCGACATAGTCCTCGGTCTTCTTGGCCGCCTCGGAGGCAAGCAAGTCAGCCTCGCGTTTGGCGGCAGCGACGATGTCGGCGGCCTCCTTCTCGGCTTCCTTGCGCTTCTGCTGATACTGGCGCAGCAGCTGCTGGGCCTCCTCGCGCAGGCGCCGTGCCTCTTCGAGCTCGCTGCTGATCTTGGCCGCGCGGGCGTCGAGCGACTTGGCAAGCATGCCCGGCACCCTCAGATAGATGACGGCGCCGAGGAAGATGATCAGGGCGATGGTGGCCCAGAGCGTGGCGAGTGATGTGGCGTCCATGATCCCGCTCCTCACCGGCTCGCGGATTTGACCGCGGCCGCGATTTCGGCCTTGTCGGCCTTGCCGCCGACAAGCGCCTCGACGATGGCCGAGGTCGTGTCCTCGGCGATAGTGCCGACTTCCTTCATCGCCTTGGCCTTGATCGAGGCGATGCTCGCCTCGGCCTCGCCAAGCTTCTTCTCAAGCTCGGCCTCGAGCTTCTTGCGCGTGCCCTCGGCTTGCGCCTTGGCGGCGTCGTTCGCCTGCTGGCCGATCTTGTTGGCGTTGACCTTGGCTTCCGCCAGTTCCTGCTCATAGGCAGCAACCGCGGCGTCCGCCTCGCCCTTCAGCCTTGCGGCATGGTCGAGGTCCTGGGTGATGCGGTCGTTGCGGACATCGATGATGCCGCCAAGACGCGGCATCACAACCCGCTTCAGGAACAGGTAGAAGAGCCCGAAGGTGATGACCAGCCACAGGATCTGCGACGGGAAGGTTTTGGCATCGAACGGCGGGAACGCTTCATGCTCCGCGGCAGGCACAGCAGTGCCGGCATGCGTATCGCCCTCGGCCGCGGCCGGCGCTGCTTCTTGCGCATAGGCAGATGTCACGAACATCTCATTCCCCTGTCCCTAGAACGGGCCGCACCATGCGGCCCCTTTCGTCAGCGCCGGCTCTTACTTGAAGACCAGGAGCAGAGCGATCAGGAGCGAGAAGATGCCCAGAGCTTCGGTCACCGCGAAGCCGAAGATCAGGCGGCCGAACTGGCCGTCGGCAGCCGACGGGTTGCGGAGCGCACCCGAGAGGTAGCTGCCGAAGATGTTGCCGAGGCCGATGCCCGCGCCGCCCATGCCGATGCAGGCGATACCAGCGCCGATAGCAGCTGCTGCAGTTGCGTCCATTTCAAAACTCCTGTGGTTTCTCTGTTCGTTGAAGTTGGTACGTTGGGTAAGCTGGCGCCGGGGCGCCGGTGAAAATCAGTGGCTCGGGTGCAGGGCGTCGTTCAGATACATGCAGGTCAGCACCGCGAACACATAGGCCTGCAGGAAGGCGACCAGCAGCTCGAGCGCCGAGAGCGCGACCGCCATGGCAAGCGGCAGCACCGAGCCGGCGATACCGACGGCGCCAAACGCGCTCAGGCTGACGACGAAGCCCGAGAACACTTTCAGCGTGATGTGGCCGGCCAGCATATTGGCGAAAAGACGAACCGAGAGGCTGACGGGCCTCGAGACGAAGGAGATGATTTCGATCGCCACCACCAGCGGCAGAAGATAGCCCGGCACGCCATGCGGCACGAACAGCTTGAGGAAGCCGAAGCCGTGCTTGGCGAAGCCGTAGACGAGGACCGTGCCGATGACCAGGATCGCCAGCGTGAAGGTGACGATGATGTGGCTGGTAACGGTGAAGAAATAAGGGAACAGGCCGATCAGGTTGGCGACCAGCACGAACATGAACAGCGAGAACACCAGCGGGAAGAACTGCATGCCCTGCTTGCCCGCGGCATCGCGAAGCATGTTGCCGACGAATTCGTAGGCCATTTCGGACACCGACTGCAGGCGACCGGGAATCAAGGCCCGGCTGGCGGTGCTCATATAGAGGAAGGCGGAGGCCAGGACGATCGTCACGACCATGAACAAAGAGGAGTTGGTGAAAGATACGTCGTAGCCGCCGATATGCAGCGGGATGATCGGATGGATCTGGAACTGGTGGATCGGATCGACCTTGTCAGCAGCCACTTTAAATCCCCGTCAAAGCCATAAACGGCTTTTAAGTTCACTTTAGCGCCCTGCGGCGCCTCACTTCATTCTCTCGGCTCGCGCGGCTTGCCGCCCTGGCCGAATTCCGATGCCAGTCCCGCCGAGCGCAGGACATTGAGTATGCCTGCGCCAAAGCCCAGCAACAGGCCGACGATCAGACCCCAGGGCGCTATTCCCGCCAGACGGTCGATGATCCAGCCCAAGCCGACACCGACCACCACTCCGGCGATGAACTCGCTGGACAGCTTCAGCGCCTGACCGTAACCGGTCGCAGCTTTCGCTTCGTCTTTCCCCTCGGACCGGTCCGTGCGTCTCGTCGCAAGCGATGCTTCGAGGTCGCGCCGGCGGCGCTCAAGTTCGTCGTCGCGGATGGTGGCTTCTGGCTGCCTGCCGCGGCCGGTTTCTCCGGTTCCGTCTGGCCCGGTTTTGTCGGCCATCGCAACCCCCCTGCCCGGGCAGACGATTGCCGTCCGTCCGCTTCTAAAGTCGCCGGCAACATAGTTAGAGGGTCCGCCCCCGTCAAGCCACGGGCCAAACTTCCGAGCGATGGATTTTTAGCAGTTAAATCAATGGTTTATCGAGGTGCGACATCGTGCCCTTCACGCCTGCGTGAGGTAACGGCGCGAATCCGCGCGACAAGGCGCGTCCGCCCAGGCATTGCCGGGCGTCGAAGGAAGGATAGCCGGGGCGGTGTTTGGGCGGCTCAGTTTGAGCCGCCTAAGCGCGTCGCGATCCTTCAGATTCGCTCCACGCGCTTCAGTTTTTGATTTCGCGCGTGTCTTCCCGAACCGCTTACCACTTTCGGGAGACATGCTTTAGCGGCTCAGCTCCAGCCGCCGCCATAGGTGCGGTAGAAGATATGCAGGCCGATCCTGGTCATCTTGTGCATGGCCCGCGCCCAGCCGGGATGGACGTAATTGGCGTAGTAATGCGTCGAAGAACCGACCTCGGGAATGAATATCTTGCCGGCGGTCACCGCCATGGCAACCTCCTGGGCGGTCTTGTAGGAGGCCAGGTCGGTGATTGTCTTCTTCCTGCCGTCGCAGGCAAAGGAGAACTGGCAGCGGTTGAACCAGTTGTCGTTCTGGTAGACGACGCCGCAGATCGTCTTCGGATAGGTCGGATTGCGGACGCGGTTGAGGATCACCTGCGCCACCGCCGCCTGGCCGCGGACCGGCTCGCTGCGCGCCTCGAAATAGATGCCCTTGGCAAGGCAGGCCTGCTCGGGCTTGGAAAAGACACTTGCCGGCAGGGGGGTCTGCAGCCAGGCATGGTCGCCCTTGCCCATCGGCGGAATGAAGCGGCCATCGTTGGGATCGTCCTGCAGCAGCGCCTCGAAGGGCGAAGCCTTGGCGTAGTCGGGCGCGGACTGGGCATAGGCCGTGGCAAGGATGTCCGGCTTGTCGTTGTTGACGAGAGCGACAAGTGCCGCCGGCAGCGCCGGATCAGGCCTCTTGTCCTCGCGAAGATGGAAGGCCTGGGCGATCTGGACTTCCTTGCCCTTGATGCCCGGCTTGGCGAAGGTGAGCTTCAGGCCGCTGTCCATCGCGGGACGCAGCAGCGAGGAGGTGCGCTCGAAAATCGAGCCGGCGCTGAAATTCTTGGGCGGCGCGACCGGCGACACCTTGACGATGCGGCCCTTCTTGTCGGCGCGTACGACACGATCCTCATCGGGCGTCACGCCCACGGCGCTGCCCTTGCCGCGGAAGGCGACGGTGCCCACCCCCGGCAAATTCACGCCGGAACCGGAGAGCGAGCCGGTGGTGACGGAATCGACAAACGGCATTTCGGCCGCATGCACCGAGCCGGCGGCGGATTTCTCGATATAGGCGTTCCAGCGGGTGTCGGACGATTCCAGGCCGGAGATCAGGCTTGCCATATCCTGGTAGGCGACGGCCGACGGGAAGCCGATCCAAATACCGAGCCCAAGCACCAAAGGAGGAAGAAAGGAACGTTTTTTCGCAACGGCGGCGGCGGCAAGCCGCAATGAAACGCGTCGATGCACGGAACTCTCCAGAACGCTACTGACCCCGGAGAGTCAAAATGAAGCATTAACCTTGATGCGGGGTTAACGACATCGATCATGTTCTTTTCATGTTTGAGGAACGCCGGCTCGCAATTTCCACAGCGGGCCGATGAAGAATCAGCCCTGGGTGGGTGCATCAGTTTGGGTGAATCAGGCGGGGCGCAGGAAGATGGGCCACGCGAGCGCCGCGCAGATCGCGGCCGCGAGCCACACGCCCGGCCATGCGAAGACCACCAGCAGCCATGGAATGGCGATCGGCACCAGGCAGAAGCCGATGAACACAAAACTGTTGGCCAGGCTGAGCGCGGTGCCGACATGGCCGGCGCCGGCAAGCGTGGCAAGCTCGGTATAGGCGACGCCGTGCCAGGCAGAAACGAATATGCCGGCAACGACGACCATCAGCGGAAGCAACGGCAGCAGCGACGGCGCGCCGGCAGCGCCGATCACCAGCAGCCACAGCGCCAGGAAGGCAAATGCGCTCAGCGCGCTGCAGAGTTTCAGGAATGGGCGGCGGTTGCCGTGGCGGTCGGTGAAACGGCCGCTCCATACGCGCATCGCCATGGCGCCGGTCTGCACGGCGGCGAGGCTCGCGCTGGTCACCAAGGTGCCCATGCCCGCAAAGTCATGCAGGAAGACCGAGGCGAAGGTCAGCACCGCGACCTGCGGAAAGCAGAGCAGGCCGATGGCGGTCGACATGCGCCACACCTCGATGTTGCGCAAGGGCGCCGGGCCGCTTGCCGCTGCGGCGGCGTGACCGCCGCTTTCCGCCGGCGGCTCGTACAGCCAGCGCCAGGCAAACCAGGCCGAGAGCGCGGAGACGGCTGCAAGCAGGCCGAAGACCGCCGTGAAGCCCAAACTCAACGCCAGCGACGGCAGGACAAGCGCGCCCAGCCCGCCGCCGAGCGGCACCGCCGTCTGCCTGATGCTCATGGCGAAGCCGCGCTCGCCGTCGCCGAACCAGCCCATGATGGCGCGGCCGCTGGAGCCGTTGACGCTGCCGCCGAGCAGGCCGGCGACGAGCAGGCTGGCCGACAGCAGCGCGACGCCGGGAACGGCCATTTTCGTCGGCACGACAAGCAGCGCCATGATGAAAAGCCATGCGGCCGTCGCCCCGAGCCCGGTCAGGAGCACGCGGCGGTCGCCCCAGCGATCGGTGAGCACGCCCCAAGGCAATTCGCTGAGCGCGACGCCGAGGCCGAGAAGGCCGAGCGCGAGACCCAGCGAGGCATTGTCGAGGTGGTAACCCTGGCGCATCACCACCGCAGTCGCCGGGATGCCAGAGAAGGTGGCGGAGAAGCCGGCATTGGCGGCGACGCCGATGCCCAGCACCTTCCAGCGATGGTTGGGGCCGAAAGCGCGGCGGGCTGAGGCGCTGGCAATGTCTCCCGCGGGCGGCTGGCAGACATTTCGTGTGACGATGGCGGACATGGCTCCATTCCTGTGATGGCCGGCTGACGGCTTGACGGACCGGATGTAGCGCCATAGCTTCATCCATAAAATCAGGAAGTTTTTCACCAACAATCCTGAAAATCAGGACGATCCCGATGCGCCGCGTCACGTTCGACCTCGATGTCCTCAGAACCTTCGTCACCGGCATGGAGCTGGGCAGCTTCGCCAAGGCGGCCGAACGGCTTGGCCGCTCGACATCCGCGGTCAGCGCGCAACTGAAGAAGCTGGAGGAGCAGGCGGACACGCCGGTCTTCCGCAAGGCAGGGCGCGGCCTGGCGCTCACCGAAGCCGGCGAGACGATGCTCGGCTATGCGCGGCGGCTGATCGAACTCAACGACGAGGCGGCCTCCGCTATCCGCGACGTCGAGCTGGAAGGCTGGGTACGGCTCGGCCTGCAGGAGGATTTCGGCGAGGCCGTGCTGCCCGACGTGCTCGGCCGCTTCGCCCGCACTCATCCCAAGGTCCGCATCGAAGCACGGATCGGCCGCAGCCACGACCTTGCCGAGCGTGTCCTGTCAGGTAATCTCGACATCGCGCTTGCCTGGCATGACGGCATGGCCCTGCCCTATAGCCGCCATGTCGCCGACGTGCCGGCGCGCTGGATAGGCCCGGCCAAGCCGATCGAGGCTGGTCCGCGCAATGGCGAGCCGCTGCCGCTGGTGGTGTTCGAGGCGCCGTGCCTGCTCAGAACCGTGGCGACCGAGACACTCGATCGCGCGGGCATGCCCTGGCGCATGTCCTTCTCGAGTCCTTGCCTCGGCGGCATCTGGGCGGCGGTGGCGGCAGGCCTCGGCCTGACGATCCGCACTGATATCGGCCTGCCGGCCAATGTCAGGGCAATCGCGCCGGGCGTGCTCGGGCTTCCTGCCCTGCCGACGATGGCGCTGCACCTGCACCGGAAGGACGCCGAGCTCGACCCGGTGGCAGCGCGGCTGGCGGAGATATTGCTGCAGGCGGCGCTGGAGACGCTGCCGGAGGGGACGCGAACCGGCGATGGACTGCGGGAGGTCGCTTAGCGTCTTAGCCGACGCCTTTCGACATCGTCATTCTAGGGCGAAGCAAGGAGCGGAGCGACGCAGCGCAGACCCTAGAATCCATTCCGTTACTTCGCGCGAGGAATGCAGCGGAGCAGAATTCTGAACCGTCGCGGCGCTTCTAAGTCACGGAATGGATCCTCGGGTCTATGCGCGTCGCTTCGCTCCTTGCTTCGCCCGTGGATGACGAGGGATCAGCGTCGGCGCTTTCCCAGAAGTCACCGCTTCTTCGCCCTGCCCGCAAACGGATTGTCCGAGGTGCGCAGCGCCATGCGGATCGGCACGCCTGGCATGTCGAAGGCCTCGCGCAGGCTGTTGGTCAAATAGCGGACGTAGGATTGCGGCATGGCGTCCGGGCGCGAGCAGGAGACGACGAAGCCCGGCGGGCGGGTTTTTGCCTGGGTGACGTATTTGATCTTCAGCCGGCGGCCGGCGACGGCGGGCGGCGGGTGATGCGCGAGGATGCCTTCCAGCCAGCGGTTGAGCTTGCCGGTGGAGACACGGCTGTTCCAGACCTTGTGCGTCTTGATGACGCTTTCCATCAGCCGGTCGAGGCCGCGCCCGGTCTCGGCCGAGACCGTCACCGCCTGGATGCCGCGCACCTGCGGCAGGAGCCGCTCGGTCTTTTCGCGCAGCTCGGCCAGCAGCTCCTGCGGATTGTTGATCAGGTCCCATTTGTTGAAGGCGATCACCGGCGCCCTGCCCTCGCGGATGATGAGGTCGGCGATCTGCAGATCCTGCTTCTCGAACGGGATGGTGGCGTCGAGCATGATGATGACGATCTCGGCGAAGCGGATGGCGCGCAGGCCATCCTGCACCGAGAGCACTTCCAGCTTTTCATGGATCCTGGATTTGCGGCGCATGCCGGCCGTGTCGAACAGCTTTATCCTGCGGCCACGCCAGTCCCAGTCGACCGAGATCGAATCGCGGGTAATGCCGGCTTCCGGACCGGTGAGCAGCCGCTCCTCGCCGATCAGCGCATTGATCAGCGTCGACTTGCCGGCGTTCGGGCGGCCGACGACGGCGATGCGCAGCGGCTTGGTGTCGTCATAGGGCGCTTCAGCATCCGGGTCGGCGATGTCCTCGCCGATCAGAACCTCGCTGGCGGCGATCTCGCCGGCTTCGTCTTCCTCATCCTCGCCGAAAGCGCGTTCCTGGCCGAGCGCTTCAATTACGGCGTCGCGCAGATCCGGCATGCCCTGGCCGTGCTCGGCCGAGATCGGGATCGGCTCGCCGAGGCCGAGCTCCCAGGCTTCCAGCATGCCCCCTTGAGCGCCACGCGCCTCTGCCTTGTTGGCGACGAGCACCACCGGCTTGCCCGATTTGCGCACCACCTCGGCGAAGGTGCGGTCGTCGGGCATCAGGCCCGACTTGGCATCGACGGTGAAGAAGATGAGGTCGGCTTCGCGAATGGCGATCTCGGTCTGCTGGCGCATGCGGCCGGGAAGCGTCGAAGCCGCTGCGTCCTCGAAGCCGGCGGTGTCGATGACATCGAAATGGAGATCGTAGAGTTTTGCCGCATGGACACGGCGGTCGCGCGTTACACCAGGCGTGTCGTCGACAAGCGCCAGCTTCTTTCCGACCAGCCGATTGAAAAGAGTCGATTTGCCGACGTTAGGCCGGCCGATGATGGCGACTTTGAAGCCCATCCAGGATCACGACACGTTGCCCGACCCGCGGATCAGCTCGGACATCAGCTGCGCGCGCTGGCGCACATTGCGCGGGGCGGCTTCATCCGAAGAGATCTGGTCGAACAGTTTGAGCGCGTCCGCCGACTTGCCGTCCTTCCAGGCGGCAAGGCCAAGCGCCTCGCGCGCCGAATGGCGCAACGGATTGGTGTCGGCGGTAAGCGCCTCGATGCGGCTGGAGACATCGGCGTAGGAGCCGTGGTCGACGAGCAGGAGCGCCGCCCTCAGCCGCGCAATATCGCGAATGCCGGCAGGAATGGCGTTGTCGGCGGCGACCTCGTCGAAATCCTTGACCGCGCCATCGACGTCGCCCTTGTTGGCCTTGACGGTCGCGGCGCGCATGCGGGCGAGCAGCGGATAGGCGCCGTAGCCGTCCTTCTCCAGTTGGTCGAGAGCGGCGATCGCTTCGTCGTTCTTGCCGTCATTGGCGAGCTTGAGGGCCGCCGAGAAGGCGTCGCCCGAGCGGTTGGCGCGGGTTTCGTCCCAATAGCGGTAGCCGACGACAGCGGCGGTGCCGAGCACGATCAGGATGGCAAGGCCGAGAATGGCCGGGCCGAAACGGTCCCATAGCTTCTGCGCCTGCTCGCGACGAATCTCTTCGTTGACTTCGCGGATAAAACTGTCGTCCGACATCAATCAAAACCATTGCGGCCCCAGGAGGGGGCGCTTCTTGAGCCCGCGTTTTAGCGAAATTTCGTCGGCATGGAAGGGGGCGGACCGGAAAATCGGCTGAGAATGCCGGGCGCCCACAGTCCATACCTGAACGCAACCGCGCCACATTTGCGCGGTAGCCGGCTTCCGATCGGCCGGAGACGTCCCCGCCAGAAGGTTGTCAATGCTTCGTTCGTACCGCGTCCTTGCGATCAGTCTTGCCTCGCTCGCCTCAGCCAATGCCGCCTTCGCCGATCCGCCGAAATCGCCAACCGTTTCGCCGGCCAAGCAGGTCGTGCTGATCTCTTTCGACGCCGCCCGCGATATCTCGCAATGGCAGCGCAGCCGGGCGCTGGCAAAGCGCACGGGCGCGCATTTCACCTATTTCCTGTCCTGCGTCTTCCTGCTCTCTCCCGAGACGCGGCTGCACTATGCCGGCCCCGGCAAGGCCGCCGGCAAATCCAATGTCGGCTTCGGCGCCTCAAAGCAGGATGTCGCCGACCGGCTTGAGCAGGTCCGGCTGGCCGCGGCCGAGGGCCACGACATCGGCAGCCATGCCTGCGGCCATTTCGACGGCAAGGCCTGGAGCAAGGCCAACTGGCTGGCCGAATTCGCCTCCGCGCGGCGCATTTTCGAGAACGCCTATGCGATCAACGGCATCCAGGAGCCAGCCGGCTGGCGCGATTTCGCCCGCCATACCGTAACCGGTTTTCGCGCGCCCTATCTGTCCACCGGCAAGGCGCTTTACGAAGCGCTGCCCGAGGCCGGCTTTGAATACGACGCGAGCGGCGTCTCGAGCGGCCCGGTCGTGCCGCCAACCCTGAATGGCACAACCCGCTTCGCCCTGCCGCTTATCCCGGAGGGAGACAAGGCCAAGCCGGTCGTCGCCATGGATTACAATCTTTATGTCCGCCATTCGGGCGGCACCGAAAAGCCGGCCGAGGCGGACGCATTCACCGAGCGCGCCTATCAGGCGTTCCGCGCCGCTTTCGAGGCTCAGTACAACGGCAAGCGCCTGCCGCTGGAGCTCGGCTTCCACTTCACCCTGATGAACGACGGCGCCTACTGGAACGCGCTGGAGCGCTTCGCCGGCGAGGTCTGCGTGAAGGCCGATGTCGAGTGCATCAGTTTCCGCGATTATGTCGCGCGCCAACGCGCCGGCCAGGCACAGGCGACAGCGGGCGGCTAACTGGACCGGCCGCGCTCTAGCCTGCCGGCTGATCTTCGGGACGCATGCCAGCTTGCTCGCGCTCTAGATAGTGCTGATCGATAATCGGCAGTTGCTCACCCTGCAGCGTCGCTTCGAAAGCTCGCAAACGTTTGTGCACCGACTGCAGTTCAACAATCGTCGACCACGAATTCAACAGGAACTGCAGCGAATTCGTCACCTTGCCGAACGCGTTCGATATCTGGTTCAGGGCGCCGAACGTGATCTTATGCGCAACCAGCGAGGGCCCAAGGATGAGCAACGAAAAAATGTTGTCGGCTTGCAGGTAGGTGTAACGAACGACGTTGAAATAGATGTAGTGGAAATATAGCTTGAAATAATTGCGGCGGACATTGGCGAATAATTGTGTCGTCGTCGCCGGCTGCGCCCGATCGGGATGATCCTCGCCGTAGACAAGTTCCTTGCGATAGGCTGCCTCGACGCGCTGGTTGCGGAACTGCAGGCCCGGCAGCTTGAGACCCGCCACCATGACGGAAATCGTTCCGAACAGACACCAGCCCAATGCGGCGACGACCAGCGGCTGCGGGACCGTGCCGATGATCGGCAATTCGGTGATGTGGGCCTGCAGTTGAATCAAGACCGGCAGAAAGGCGATCAATGTCATGATCGACTGAACGAAAGTCGAGCCGAGATCTTCCATGATCTGCGAGAAGCGCATCGTGTCTTCCTGGATACGCTGCGAGGCGCCCTCGATGTGGCGCAGCCGGCCCCAGTTGGCCATGAAGTAATCGTTCATCGCGGTGCGCCAGCGGAAGATCCAATGGCTGACGATGAAGGCGTTGACCACCTGCACGTTCATGCCGACCAGCGCGAGCCAGGAGAAATCGGCCAACCCCTTGTAGAATTCGATGTCGGTCGAGGCCGTCGTTCCCGACATCAAGCCCTGAACATAATCGAAGAACGGGCCATACCAGTTGTTGACCGCAACCGAGACCTGAACGTTGAAGTAGATGAAGAACAGGATGACGGCGGTCATCAGGATCGACCAGTTCTGCCACGGGTGCGGGGCGTACCAGCTCCAGAAGGCGTAGAAGATCGCCACGCAGGCCACGAAGTACATGTAGAACCACAGAAACGGCTTCGACCACAGCACCGCGATGCCGATGATCGGCGGCGAACCGGCCGCCACGGGTGGCAGGCCGAAGACGGCGCCCAACTGCTCGCCGCCGAAGAACCAGAACAAGATCGCGGCAAGGCTCCAGACGGCGGCCGAGGTGAAGAAAAGCTTCGGCTGCGGGAAGAAGGATACGAACACTGTGGCGGGTTTCCTCGGTCTGACCGCAAATCAGCGGCATTGCAGTTCGGCGGGCATAAAGTCACACATTAGGGGGAAAGAAAATGCCCGTGCCCGACGCCCGGCATCGAACAAACCGCAAATCATGGCGATTTTGGCGCAGCCGACCAAGCAATGACGCCGGAGGCAAGCAGCGCCGACGCTGCCATGATCGAAGCAAGCATGTAATTGCCCGAAGCCTGGGCGAGCAGGCCGGCGGCGATCGGGCCGACGATCTGGCCAAGGCCGAAGGCCGCCGTCATCACCGCGAAGATGCGGCGCGGCGCCCGCGGCGCGAGCTGCCTGCCCATCTGTAGGCCCAGCGCCGTGATGGCGATGAAGGTGCCGCCGAGCAGGACGCCGGCGATCAGCGGTCCGGCGGCGCCCTTGACGACGACGCTGGCGGTGACGCCGACCACCTCGACCAGGCAACTCGCGGCATAAGTGGCATAGAGCCCTAGCCGGCCGGCGAGCTTCTCCCACGCCCAAGTCGAGGGAAAGCCAGCGAGGCCGGCGACCATCCAGACAGTCGCCTCGAAGACGCGCCCGCCGCCGCCCTGGCGGACGATGGCGACCAGGAAAGTGGCGGTCACCACATAGCCGAAGCCGAACAGCCCATAGGCGACGATCAACTTCACCAGGGACCCGTCCTTCGGCAGCGCCGGCTCGCGCCCGCTGGCGACATTGGCCGGCATGGTCGAGCCGGCGAGCAGCGCGACGACAAGCAGGCCAAGCGCCGAAAGCGCTCCGGACCAGAGCCAGCCGGCGGCCCAGCCCGCATGTTCGGAGACGAGGACCGCCAGCAGCGCCGAGGACGCGGCAATGCCGAGGCCCACGCCGCCGAAATGCAGCGCCTGCAAATCGCCGCGGCCAGCCTCAGCCAGATGGCTGAAGACGATCGAGGCCATGAACACCATGACGAAGGCACTGGCGAGGCCGGCCAGGAAGCGGATGACGAGGAAGGCGGCCATCGTCTCGTTGAACCCCATGAGGGCCGCGAGCACGGCGCTGGCGGCGAGGCCGGCGAACATCAGCATGCGCTCGCGGCCATGCGCCCAGCCACCGGCCGCGGCAAGCGCGCCGATGAGGTAGCCGAGATAATTGGCGGAAGCGATCCAACCGGCATCGGCTGGCGTCAGGCCAAGTCCCTCCATCATGCCCGGCAGGATCGGCGTGTAGACGAAGCGGCCGATGCCCATGGCGACGGCAAGCGCGACCATGCCGGCGAGAGCAAGCCGCAAGGGAGATGGCGAGGCGTTCATTGCAGTGCACAATAATTGCATGTGCAGGTGAAACAATGCGCTTGCGTTGGGCCAGTGTCACGATCGTAGAAAGGACCGATCGCATCGGACTGGCGCGAAACTTTCTGCGTCAGCGCTGCCCCTCATCCGCCCTTCGGGCACCTTCTCCCCGTATAGTGACGGGGAGAAGGAAACCGGCCGCAACGCTGGCGATTATCCTACAGCGTTGAAAATTAGCGAAAGCGGCGATGACAGCGTCTTTCTCCCCGTCTCTATACGGGGAGAAATGCCCGGCAGGGCAATGAGGGGCAGCGCTGACGCCGGCAACGCTATGCACAATGGTCACATTAGTTTGTCTTTTGGTTTCCGCCGCTGCGGCAACGTGACTTCAACGGCAGCCGGTCTCGTAAGCTGTGCGGCGGGCCGTCAGCCGGAAGGGCATGTCGCCGAGCTCGCGCTCCGACATGGTGTCGAGCATCGGATGCGACAGCGGATCGATGATCCAGCGCGCGATCTCACCGTCCTCGGGCGGCCTCGCCTCGGTGCCGCAAAGCCCTTTCAGCAAAGATAAAATCTTCATCGGGCCACCTCATGGCTCAAGGCTGTTTCAGGTAAATTCTGCCGTTTCCTGTCGGGTTTCAATTGAGATTTCGGTCCGTTCACTTTAGAAAAACTGGATGGCTATGCTGAACCGCGTCCATCTCAACGGCCTGCGCGCCGTGGAAACCGTCGCCCGGCTGGGATCGCTGGCGGGCGCGGCGGCCGAGTTGAACGTCTCGGTCAGTGCCGTCAGCCAGCAGGTCAAGCGCACGGAAAAGCAGCTGGGCCAGGCGCTGTTCGAACGGACGCCGGGCGGGCTCGTGCCGACCGAATTTGGCGCCGCCTTCACGACGCGACTCAGCGCCGGCTTCCGCGAGCTCGCGCAAGCCGTAGCGCTGGCCGACGAGGCCAACGAGTGCACGCTGGTCGTCTCGGTGGCGCCGGCCTTCGCCTCGAAATGGCTGCTGCCGCGGCTGTCGCGGCATTTCGCGCGACATCCGAATGTGCTTTTGCGCATCGACGCCTCGGCCAGGGTCGCCGATCTCGACCGGTCCGACATCGATATCGCAATCCGGCTCGGCGACGGCAAATGGCCGGGCGGGCGCGCCGAGCTCCTGCTTGCCCAGGAAGTGTTTCCGGTCTGCGCGCCCTCGATCGCGGCCAGGCTGAAGTCGATCGGCGATCTGGCGCAGACCTGCGCCATCACCGACGAGCGGGCGATGTTCAGCTGGGACGGCTGGTTCGAGGCGGCCGGCGTCGAGCCAGTCACCTTCCAGAAAGGGGCTCGCTTCACCGATCCGATGCTTTGCCTGGAATCGGCGATCGCCGGCCATGGCGTGATGCTCGCCTGGCAGTTGCTGACCGCCGACGCGCTGGCCGACGGCCGGCTGGTTGCGCCCTTCGGGATCAGGGCCGAGAGCGGTCTGGGTTACTGGCTGGTGACCTCGGCCACCAAGAGCGAAAGCCGCAAGGTGCGCGACTTCAAGGCCTGGATCCGCGAGGAGATCGAGGCGACCATGGCGCAGTTCCGGGCGCTGGACAGCGCCGCCTAACCGCTCCGCACTTTTCAATAATGCGGTCCGTCATGCTTGAGAGCAGGCCCAGTCGATCGCGGTGGAAAGGTCAATCGCAGCGGTCTATGTAAGGATGAGAACCCCAACATAACGGCAGGCAGGATCATGACCACACATTCGCGCGGCGTTTCGGCAAGCATCGACCCGGTGAAGCTCGACAGGCTGGCGGAAGTCGCCGTCAAGGTCGGACTGCAATTGCAGCCCGGACAGGACCTGGTGCTGACCTCCTCGATCGCAGCGCTGCCGCTGACCCGCCGCATCGTCGAGCACGCCTACAAGGCGGGCGCCGGGCTGGTGACGCCGATCTTCAACGACGACGAGATCACGCTGGCGCGCTTCCGCTACGGTGCGGATGCCGGTTTCGACCGCGCCGCCGGCTGGCTCTACGAAGGCATGGCGAAGGCCTTCTCCAACAATGCGGCGCGGCTTGCGGTGCGCGGCGAAGACCCGTCGCTGCTGTCGACACAGGATCCAGCCAAGGTGGCGCGTGCCAACAAGGCGAACTCGATGGCCTACCAGCCGGCGCTGGAGAAGATCACCGGCTTCGACATCAACTGGAACATCGTCGCCTATCCCGATCTTGCCTGGGCAAAACAGGTGTTTCCGGGTGAGTCGGACGACGTCGCGGTGGTGAAGCTTGCCGACGCCATCTTCTCGGCCTCGCGGGTCGACGTCGAGGACCCGATCGGCAACTGGAAGGCGCATAACGCCGCCTTGGCCGAGCGCACGAAGTGGCTCAACGAGCACAGTTTCCACGCGCTGCATTTCACCGGACCGGGCACCGACCTGACCGTCGGGCTGGCGGACGGCCATGAATGGATGGGCGGCGCTTCGACGGCGAAGAACGGCATCACCTGCAATCCGAACATCCCGACCGAGGAGGTCTTCACCACGCCGCATGCAAGGCGCGTCGAGGGCCATGTCTCCTCGACCAAGCCGCTCTCCTATCAGGGCACGCTGATCGACGAGATCTCGGTGCGCTTCGAGGGTGGGCGGATCGTCGAGGCCAAGGCCTCGAAGGGCGAGGATGTGCTGCAGAAGGTGCTCGACACCGACGAGGGCGCGCGCCGTCTCGGCGAAGTGGCGCTGGTGCCGCATTCCTCGCCGATCTCGCGGAGTGGGCTGTTGTTCTTCAACACGCTGTTCGACGAGAACGCCGCCTGCCATATCGCGCTCGGGCAGTGCTATTCGAAATGCTTCGTCAACGGCGCGTCGCTGAGCCAGGACGAGATCGCGGAGCGCGGCGGCAACAAGAGCTTCATCCACATCGACTGGATGATCGGCTCCGACAAAATCGACATTGACGGCGTGGCCAAGGATGGCGGCCGCGTGCCGGTGATGCGCAAGGGCGAGTGGGCATAACGGTACTTTGTTGGCGCAATTCCGAACGGACGGCCACGGCGAAGTCGCCGAGCCCAGCCGCTGCATACTTTGCCGGGGCTTGGCAAAGGAGGCATAAGTGGGCTTCGACATTGCGGTGAAGCGTGTCTATGAGCCGCCGGCGAAAGCCGACGGCCAGCGGGTGCTGGTCGACCGCATCTGGCCGCGCGGCGTCAGCAAGAAGGACGCCGAACTGACGCTTTGGCTGAAGGACATCGCGCCGAGCGACGCGCTGCGCAAATGGTTCGGGCACGAGCCGGAGCGCTGGCCGGAATTCCAGAAGCGGTATCGGGCCGAGCTCGACGCCAACAAGGAAGCGGTAGCGCAGCTGCGTGGCCTGCTGCGTGAGGGCAAGGTGACGCTGCTCTACGGCGCGCATGACGAAGCGCATAACAATGCGGTGGCGCTGGCGGACTATTTGCGCGGGGCGTGATGTATCCCGCTACGTTGGCGATCGGCGAAAGCGACGGCGACATCTGATTTCCCCCCTTGCGGGGGAGATGCCCGGCAGGGCAGAGGGGGGTGCTGTCCCTCCAGCCTCTCAAACATCAACCGCATACCCGAGGCAGCTTCGCGTCGCCACGTTGGCCAACGCCGCGTTCCTTCACACCCCTCTCTGGCCTGCCGGCCATCTCCCCCGCAAGGGAGATTGGGAGCTTCGGCGTCCCGCCTTTACTTCACCGCCTCCTCGTAAACATCCGGCTTGAAGCCAACGATAACGTCATTCCCCACCTCCAGCACCGGGCGCTTGATCATCGTCGGCTTGGCGAGCATCAGCTGCTTCGCCTTCTTCTCGTCCAGCCCGGTCTTGTCCTTCTCCGGAAGCTCGCGAAAGGTCGTGCTGCCCTTGTTGAGCAGCTTTTGCCAGCCGACCTTGCCGATCCAACCGCTGAGCCTGTCGGCCTCGATCCCCTCTGCCCGGTAGTCATGAAAGCGATACGGCACGTCATGGCTTTCCAGCCAGACGCGCGCCTTCTTGATCGTGTCGCAAGTGGTGATGCCATACATGGTGATGGTCAAGGCAGCCTCTGTCGGATGAGATTTTCGAATCCGGCAGAAGCCTAGGCCGGCCCTATAGGCTTTGCCAGCGCTTTACGCCGGTGCGATTGGCTCTTGCCAATACTAAGGTTTTTTCCTAAGTATTTTCTTGCAAGGATCACCTGACCGCCAGGCGGTCTCGGAAGGAACAGCCATGAGCCTGCAGGCCGTCAGCCCAAACCCGCCGCCGATCGACGGCATATTTCGCGCGCTGGCCGATCCGACACGCCGGCGTGTCGTGGAGCGGCTGAACAGGAGTCCCGCCTCAGTCAGCGAGCTGGCGGAGCCGTTCGGCATGACGCTCCCCTCCTTCGTCGAGCACCTAAAGGTGCTGGAAGGTTGCGGGCTGGTGCAATCGCAAAAGTCCGGTCGGGTCAGGACCTACAGCCTTTCGCCCGAGCCGCTGAAGCTGGCGGAAAACTGGCTCGCCGAACAGCGCGCGCTGTGGGAGCGCCGCCTCGACCAGTTCGACGCCTATGTGATGAGCCTCAAGGAGAGTGAAAAGTGAGCTATCCGTTCAAGCCGAACCCGAAACTGGACCTGACGCTGGAGCGCTTTCTCGACGCGCCGCGCGAACTCCTGTGGCGCGCCTGGACGAGGCCGGAGCATGTGAAGCAGTGGTTCACGCCGAAGCCATGGATCATCACCGACTGCGAGATCGACCTCAGGCCCGGCGGTCTGTTCCGCACGCGCATGCAATCGCCCGACGGCAAGGAGGTCAACGACCGCCATTGCTGCTATCTCGAGATAGTGCCGAACGAGCGGCTGGTGTGGACCGACGCGCTGCTGCCGGGCTACCGGCCGTCCGGCGAGCCCTTCATCACCGCGATCATCACGCTGACGCCCGAGGGCAAGGGCACGCGCTACACCGCCACCGCCATCCATCGCGACGAGGCGACCCGCAACAGCCACGAGGAGATGGGTTTCTTCGACGGCTGGGGCACGGTGGCCGACCAGCTTGCGGATTACGTGAAGACGATTTGAGAAGCAGACATGGCGGCCTGGACATCATCCGAGGCCGTCATGCCTGATTTTTTAAATCGCGGCACGAAGGACATTCAGAGCCCAGCAAGGCTCAATAGTAGAACCGCTCTTCGCTGATCTTGCCGTTCTTGACCGTGTAGAGGCCAACCTCGTCCATCTTGACGCGTTCGCCGGTGGATTTGGGCGTCACGTCGAAGCTGAAGCGCAAGGCGAACTGGTCGCCATTGACGTAAGGCCCCTCGACCGAGCCGCCGTGAACCTCATGGTTGGCCTCCCACCACTCGCCCTTCTGCTTGACGGCTTCCTTGCCGTTGCACACGGCCATCGGACCTTCCATGGCTTCGTGGCTGACGATGTCATCGGCATTGTATTTCGCGGCGGCACCGTGGCTGTCGCCCTTCTTGAGGAGCTCGGTGAAATCCTTGGCAATTTCCGCAGTGTTCATGATTTCCTCCCGGTTTGGACAACATATCAAGTAGGTACCGATGGTTCATCTGCCAGCGGTGCGGCGCTCCGCAGGTGACAATTCGTGTCAGGATGACGCGGCCGTCAGCGGCCAGCGGCTCATATCCTTGTAGATCGTCAGGCCGCGCAGGCTGTGAATGAGGACGAACTCCCTTGCTACAAAGCCGATTGGCTCGATCGGCTGCCTGGGGACGAATTTCTCGTCATAGGCAATCGTCATATGCGGGACGAAGTGATCCGCCGATTTGAGACCATTTGCTTTCATGGCGGTGCCAATCAACCGGCTGAGTTCGCAGACCGGCCCATCGTCTGCCAAAAGCACGAACGGACGCGACGGCGGCCTGCCTTTTGCCGCCGGGCGGCCGGGAAAACTTACAGCATGGCTAAACGTGACTTCAAACGCCGGCATTTCAACCATTCGGCCGGCCCGCTTGGCCGCGAATTCGATTTTCGATCTAAGTCTTTTGTAGTCGCCCACATGCTGTTGAGTGATGTGAAATCGCTCTTTCAGCAGCAGCGTCCCGGTTATCCCGTTGAGATCGCACAGATGTTTCTGCAACGACCAAAACGCGGCACGATCCTTGGCCTGCAAAAACAGCGCGAAGAACACCCGGTCCGGCCGCCTCGGCTGCAGTGGAGGAATCGGAATGCCGAAATCAAACTCTTGCTGCCGAGACATCTGTACTCGTTCGGCTGAGAACGCTCCTGTTAAGCTCTTCATGAGAACAAAACATGAACATTGGCAAGAGTCAAGGGCGAATGGTCTTCACGTCTATGAAGTCAATAACACCCGCGCTCGATCGCAAGCCGCCGCACCAGCGCCTGCACGCTGTCGATGGTCGGCGTCGGTTGGCCGGTCAGGCGGCCGAGCTCCTGCACCGCGGTGACCAGCGCGTCGATTTCCATCGGACGGCCGCGCTCGAGATCCTGCAGCATCGAGGTCTTGTGCTGGCCGACATCGCCGGCGCCCTTGATGCGCCGGTCGACCGGGATGAGGAAACGCACGCCGAGGCGCTCACCGATCGCCTGCGCTTCCAGCATCATGGCGCGGGCGACGGCGCGTGTGGCTTCGTCGGCGACGATGGCCGCAAGCGTGCTGCCGGTCAGCGCCGAGATCGGATTGAAGGAGAGATTGCCCCAGAGTTTCACCCAGATCTCCGTGCGGATGTCCTCGCGCACCGGCGCCTGCAGCCCGGCCTTGACCATTTCGCGCGCAAGCGCGGTTGCCCGCTCGCTCTTCTCGCCCGAAGGCTCGCCCAGCGAAAAGCGCCTGCCTTCGACATGACGGATCAGGCCCGGCGCATCGACCTCGACAGCGGGATAGACGACGGAGCCGATGACGCGCTCGGGCCTGATGCGCTGCCAGATCGCTCCGCCCGGATCGACCGCGTCCAGCCGCGTGCCTTCGAGAGCGCCACCCGCCTTGTAGAAGTACCACCAGGGCACGCCGTTCTGCATGGTGACGACGACTGTCCCCTCGCCCAACAGCGGCGCGATCTCGTCCAGCGCCGGGGCCAGCGAATGCGCCTTCAGCGCCAGCACGACATAGTCCTGCACGCCGAGTTCCTCGGCGCGTGCCGCCGCCCTCACCTGCGCCACGGTTTCCTTGCCGTCCTCGATCAGGCGCAGGCCGCCGGCCTTGATGGCTTCGAGATGCGCGCCGCGCGCCACAATCGACAGATCGACAGAACCGGAGATCGCCAGCTTCGCGGCGAGGTAGCCGCCGATCGCGCCGGCGCCAAAGACTGTAACGCGCATCAGCCGAGTCCGAGCTTGGCCGCCAGCCCGATGCGCTGCAGCTTGCCCGTCGCGCCTTTCGGGATCTCGTCGAGGATCACCACCTTGCGCGGCACCTTGAAATCAGCGAGCCGGGTCGATGCAAAGCCACGGATATCGGCCTCGCTGGCCCTCTCGCCTTCGCGCAGCACGACGGCCGCCGCCACCTCTTCGCCCAGCTTGTCATGCGGCATGGCGAAGGTGACGACCTGCGCCACCGCCGGGTGATCCATCAAAACGCCGTCGACCTCGAGCGGCGAGATCTTCTCGCCGCCGCGGTTGATGATCTCCTTCAGCCGGCCCGTGACGCGCAGATAGCTATCCTCGTCAAGCACGCCCTGGTCGCCGGTGTGGAACCAGCCATGGGCGAAGGCGCTGGCATTGGCATCCGGGTTCTTCTCGTAGCCTGCCGTGACGTTCGGTCCGCGAATGACGATCTCGCCGACCTCTCCGGGCTTGAGCAATCGCCCGTCCGGCGCCATGACGGCAACCTCCGGCCCGGCCGACGCGCCGACGCTGCCGGGCTTGCGCACGCCCGGCGGCAAACGGTTGGACGCCATCTGGTGCGCGGCCTCCGTCATGCCGTAAGCCTCGATCACCGGGCAGCCGAAGGTGGATTCCAGCTCGGCCATCACTTGCGCCGGCAGCGAAGCGGACGACGAGCGGATGAAGCGCAGCTTCGCCTCGGCAAGCTGCTCGGGATTGCGGGCGGCGCGCGGCAGGATCGCCTGATGCATGGTGGGCACGGCGGTGTACCAGCTGGGCTTGGCCTCAGAGAGCCACTGGAAGAAACGCAGCGCGTTGAAGCCCGGCGTGCAGAAGACGCTGCCGCCGGCGGCGAGCGAGGACAGCACGGCGGCGATCAGCCCATGGATGTGGAACAGCGGCATGATGTTGAGGCAGCGGTCGGCCGGCGTCAGGCCGAGCGTCGCGCCGATATGCGCAGCCGACGCCGCAAGGTTGGCGTGGCTGAGCGGCACCAGTTTCGGACGCGACGTCGTGCCGGAGGTGTGGAGCAGCAGCGCAACATCGCTTTCCGCGGCGAAGCCAGACGAGACCGGCGATCCAACCGGCTCACCCTCGATCGTGAAGGTTCCGGACGGCGCGCCCTCCGGCACGACCAGCCGCAGCACCGGGATGCCGAGGCGCCCGGCAACTTCGACCGAGAAGCCTGCCTCCTCTTTGCCCACGAGGATCGCCTTGACGCCGATATCGCTGAGATAAAAATCGAGCTCGTCGGCCCGGTAGGCCGGGTTGAGCGGGGCGGTGGACGCAGCCGCCGCCACCGCGATGAAGGCCGTGGCCATTTCCGGGCCGTTCGGCAGTACGATGGCGACGCGGTCGCCGCGGCCGATGCCGAGCGCGTTGAGCCGAGTAACGGTCTCATGGATTAGGCGGCGCAGCCCGCCATGCGAGAGTGCTGCCCGTTCGGGTGCGACGATGGCCGGCGCGTCGTCAGCGCCGGGGGCAAGGCGATGGGCGAGATCGTTGGCGTTTTCGCTGTTTGTCATGGTTCCAGACTATGTTTCGAACGATCGGCTTATGTCCAGCAAAGCGCCGCTCAATATCCGAGCGCCAGGCCGTCCTTGCGCGGATCGGACGCGCCGGTCAGCGTGCCCTTTTCCCAGTCGATCAGCACCGCCTGACCGCCGCCCAGCGGGTGGTCGGGCCCCACAATGCGATGTCCACGCCGGCGCAGGCCTTCGATGGCCTCTGGATGCACGCTTCGCTCGGTCTCGACGACGTCGTGGTTATAGAAGACGCGGGCCGCATCAATCGCCTGCTGCGGATCCATGCCGAAGTCGATCATGTTGGTCAAAAGATGCACATGGCCGAAGGGCTGGTAGCCGCCACCCATGACGCCGAAAGGCATGAGGGCGCGGCCATCCTTCGTCATCATGCCCGGCATGATCGTGTGCATCGGCCGCTTGCCGGGCGCTATCACATTCGGGTGCTTCGGATCGAGGCGGAAGCTGGAACCGCGGTTCTGCAGCACGACTCCGGTCTTCGGGCCGACAACGCCGCTGCCGAACGAATAATAGGTCGAGTTGATGAAGCTCACCGCGTTGCGGTCGCGGTCGACGACGCTGATATAGACCGTGTCGCTGCCGGGAAGATCGAGACGCGGCAGATCGGTCATGGCGCGTTCGGGATCGATCGCGGCGCGCAGGCTGTCGGCATAGGCGCTGGAAAGCAGCGCCTTGACCGGGACATCGACATGATCCTGGTCGGCGAAAAAGGCATCGCGATCCTGATAGGCGAGTCGGCCCGCCTCGATCTCGAGGTGCAGCCGCGCGGCGCCGTCCGGATCGAGCCTGCCCAGTTCGAAGCCCGAGAGCAGGTTCAGCATCAGAAGCGCGGTCAGGCCCTGGTTGTTGGGAGGCATCTGGTGGATGTCGTAGCCGCGATAGGAGGTGCTGACCGGAGTCCGGTAATCGCCCTTGGTGGCGGCGAAATCGTCGAGCGTATGCAGGCCGCCGAGCGCGCGAAGCCGTCCGACCAGATCGTCCGCGACCGCGCCTTCGTAGAAACCGGCGCGGCCCTTCTTCGCGATGATGCGCAGCGTCTCCGCCAGCTCGGGCTGGCGATGAACATCGCCGGCCTTCGGCGGCTTGTCACCCGGCAGGAAGATGCGTGTGGCCACCTCGTCGGCCGTCAGGTCGGTCTCGGGATCCCTCCAGTCGAAGGCGACGCGGTCGTGCACGACATAGCCTTCTTCCGCGTAACGGATGGCCGGAGCGAGCGCGTCGGCCAAACCCTTGCGGCCATGATCCTCCAGCAGCCGACACCAGGCGTCGACGGCGCCTGGGATGGTGACCGCGTGCGGACCCTGCTTCGGAAGCTCGCTGAATCCTTTGTCCAGATACCAGTCGACCGTCGCGGCCTTGGGTGCACGGCCCGAGCCGTTAAAGGCAAGCACGTTGCCGTCGCCCTTCGGGCAATAGAGGACAAAGCAGTCGCCGCCGATGCCGGTCGATTGCGGCTCGACCACAGCCTGAACCGCGGCCGCGCAGACCGCGGCGTCCATCGCATTGCCGCCGGAGCGCAGCATGTCGATGGCCGCGAGCGTAGCGAGCGGATGCGAGGTCGCGGCCATCGCCTCGGTGGCGCGGACCGGGGAGCGGCCGGGAAACTGGAAATCACGCATGCGGGTCTGGGTATCCTTGTATCAACGTCCGCGGCCGAAAAGCTGGGCAGCGGACAACAAGACGATCGATAGCACGATCAGGCAAGTCGAAATGGCGGCGATCGTCGGATCGATCTGATCGCGCAGCGCATTGAACATGCGCCGCGTCAGCGTCGTGGTCTCGCCGCCGGAGATGAACAGCGACACCACCACCTCGTCGAAGGAGGTGATGAAGGCAAACAGCGCGCCGGAGACGATCGAGAAGCGTATCTGCGGCATCGTCACCTGGAAGAAGGCCGAGAAGCGGCCGGCCCCGAGGCTGCGCGCCACCATCTCCTGGTTCATGTCGTAGGACCGCAGCCCCGAAAGGACTGTCAGCACGACCAGCGGCAGCGCCTGCACTGTGTGCGCGATGACCAAGCCGGTCAGTGTGTTGTTGAGGCCGATGCGGGCATAGAGGAAAAAGGTGCCAATGCCGATCAGGATGACAGGGATGATCAGCGATGCCGTGAGCAGCGCGTTGATCGCTCCGGTCAGCCGCAGTGTGCGGGCGTAGATGGCGTAGGCGGCGGCGGTGCCGAGCAGCGTTGCGACGATCGCCGTCATCACGGCAACCTTGACCGATACGACGGTGGCGTCGCGCCATTCGACCGAGCCGAAATAGCTTTCATACCAGCGCAGCGACCATTCCTGCGGCGGGAACTCTAAGAGCGACGAGCCGGAAAAGGACATGATGACGATGATCACCGACGGGGCGATCAGGAACAGCATGACAAGGCCGCCGAGCGCGTAGAGCCACAGGCGTTGCCGATGCGAGATGGGCAGGGCATTTTCCATACTCATCGCTCGCTCCACACACCGGTGGCGCGGGTGCCGAGCAGCCAGTGGAAGAGGCCAAGCAGTGCCAGCGTGACGGCGAGCAGCACGACTCCGAGGGCGGCGCCCGCGCCCCAATTGGAATAGAGGCTGGTGGTCTGCTCCATGCGCATCGCCCACATGATGACCTTGCCGCCACCCATCAGCGCCGGCGTGACGAAGAAGCCGAGGCACAGCACGAAGACGATGACCACGCCCGAGGCCAGGCCGGGCAGCGACAGCGGGAAGAAGACCTGCCGGAAAGTGGCGGCCGGGCTGGCGCCGAGATTCATACCCGCGCGCAAGCAGTCGACGTCGATGGTCTTCATCGAGGCGTAGAGCGGCAGCACCAGGAAGGGCAGCATGATGTGGGTCATGCCGATGACGACGCCGGCGAAATTGTTGGCGAGCGGCAGCGGCTGGCCAATGACGCCGAGATCCATCAGCCATGTGTTGACCAGCCCCTTGCGCTGCAGGATGACGAGCCAGGCATAGGTGCGCACCAGCACCGAGGTCCAGAACGGCAGGATGACGAAGATCAGGCAGACCCCGGCGGCGCGGCGCGGCAGTTGCGACAGCATATAGGCCAGCGGATAGCCGAAGAGCACGCAAGCGCCGGTGACGACGAAGGCCACCTTGAAGGTGGTGACGAAGGTCTTGATGTAGGAGGCCTGCTCGAAGAAGCGCGCATAATTGGCGGCGCTGAGCTGGCCGCTCTCGTCGAACAGCGAAAGCCAGAACAGCCAGCCGATCGGCACGATGATAACGGCGAAGACCAGAAGCAGTCCGGGGGACAAAAGCGCGAACAGGCCTCGCGATTCCCGCCGTGCGTCGGCGCGCAAGGCATCGGTATTGAGCGCGCCATTGGGCCGCCCGGCGTGGTCGAGGCTTACGGACGCGGTACTCATTGGTCCGCCACCAGCACAACGTCCTGCGCATCGATGCCGAGCGTTATCGGCTCGCCCGGCGCCGGCAGTCTCGCCAGCACGTCGGAGCGGCAATAGTCGCGCAAAATCACCTGCCGGCCGTCCTTGAGCGTCGCATAGCAGACGAAGCTGTCGCCCTGGTAGATAACATCGCCGACCGTTGCCGGCAGCGCATTGATCTCGCCAGTCTGTTCGCCAGCGATCAGGCGCAGCTTCTCCGGCCGCACCACCATCAGATGCCGGCCCGAAGACGGCATTGGGTCCTTCATGCGCAGCTTGTTGCCTTCATGCCAGACGCCGCCATTGCGGCATTCGACCGGAATGAAGCTGGATTCGCCGATGAAGCCGGCAACGAACTTCGTTTTTGGCCTGGCGTAGAGGATCTCGGGCTGATCGATCTGCTCGATGCGCCCCGCATTCATGACGGCGACGCGGTCCGACATGGTGATCGCCTCGCGCTGGTCGTGCGTGACGTAGACCGTCGTCATGCCGAGCCGGCGGTGCAGGTTGCGCAGCTCGATCTGCATATGCTCCCGCAGGCTCTTGTCGAGCGCGGACAGCGGCTCGTCCATCAAAACGATGCGCGGCTCGAAGACAATGGCGCGGGCCAAGGCCACACGCTGGCGCTGGCCGCCGGAGAGCTGGTCGACACGGCGCTCGCCGAGGCCTTTCAGTTGCACAAGGTCCAGCGCCCTCTCGACACGCTCGGCCGTTTCGGCCGTCGACACGCGGCGCTGCTTCAGCGGAAAGGCGATGTTGTGGAAGACGTTCATATGCGGAAACAACGCATAGTTCTGGAACACCATGCCGATGTTGCGCTTGTGCGGCGGCATGGTGATGATCTCCTCGCCGCCGACCTTGATGGAGCCGGCATTGGCCCGCACGAAGCCGGCCAGGATCATCAAGAGCGTCGTCTTTCCCGAGCCGGACGGCCCGAGCAGCGTCAGGAATTCGCCCGCCGCCACATCGAGGCTGAGATCGCTGAGGATGGAGACAGCACCGAAGCGCTTCTCGATACCGCTGATGCCGATGGGAAGCGCGGACTGCGCGAGAGACAAGAGCATCTCCTTCAACTCCGGATCATTTTTCGCGAAACGATGCGAAGCGGCGCCTCGTGGACGCCGCTCCGATGTCGTTATTGCTGGATCAGGTTGTTGAATTTCTCGGTCGCCTCGACGAGGGTATCGCGCCAGAAGGCGGGATCCTGCAGCACCTGTTTCTTGACGTTCTCCGGCGCGGAATTGATGTCCTTGATCCGCTCCGGCGGAATCTTGCCCGTCTCGAAAGCCTTCTCGTTGGCCGGGCCATTGTCGACATAGAGGGGCAGGTTGGCCTGGAGGTCGGGGCTGACGAACTTGGCCAGCGCCTTCATGGCGATGTCCTTGTTCTTCGAACCCTTCGGGATGACCATGCAGTCGGCGGTGAGCACGCCCTGATCGAAGGAGAAGCTGACCGGCGCGCCTTGCTTCTTCAGCGTGCCGGCGCGGCCGTTCCAGATGCTCGCCATGTCGACCTCGCCGTCTTTGACGAGCTGCATGGCCTGCGCGCCGGAGGTCCACCAGGCATCGATATGGCCCTTGACCTTGTCGACGGATTGCAGCGCGCCGTCGATGTCGACCGGATAGACCTTGTCGATTGGAATGCCCTTGGCTAAAGCGGCGACGCTCAGCGTCTCCGTCGCCTGGCTGCCGGAGAGCGCGCGGCGCCCAGGGAATTTCTCGACATTCCAGAAATCGGCCCAGGTCTTCGGACCTTTGTCGCCGAAAACATCGGTGCGATAGATCAAAACCACCGACGTGTAGGAAATGCCGACCCAATCATCGTGGACAAGCTTCGGGTTGATGCCGCTCTTGTCGATAACGTTGTAGTCGAGCTTCTCGAACAGGCCTTCCTTGGAGCCGCGCGCGCATTCGTCGGCGCCGAGTTCGGTGATGTCCCATTTGACGGCATTGCCGGTGACCTGCAGCCGCACGTCGTCGAGGCCGTTGGTGGTGTCCTGCTTGATGGTGATGCCGAGTTCCTTGGCCGTCGGATCGAAGAACGCCTTGGTCTCTGCTTCCTGATAGGTGCCGCCCCATGAGGCGACGGTGATGGTGTCGGCGGCCGAGGCCGGAACAGCGACCGTGGCCAGCAGGCCGGCGACGGCCAAGCCTTGAATACAGAGTCTCTTCGTCATTTTCGCTTCTCCAACCGGTGTTCCCGTTATCGTTGATTTGGTATGCGAATTTGTATACAATTTTGAGTGTAATTCGCCGGAAGCCGATGTCAACACGGGGTATCGGGTTTTTTGGTGTGCAGAAGCAGGGCAGTTTCGGAGCGGTTGCGCCGAGACAGGATCTGTTCAAGCAGGCGCTAAAAGGCACTAGACTGCGATTCCATGACTGACCGTTGGAGGCGGGGCGCTTGAAGGAAAGAAAGAACACGCTGCGCGACTCGGTGTTCGAGGCGCTGAAGGCGTTGATCATCACCGGCCAAATCCCGCCGGGCGGCCGCGTGACGGAAAACGAAATCGCCGAGCGCCTGAAGGTGAGCCGCACACCGGTGCGCGAGGCCTTCAACCGTCTGGAGCGCGACGGCCTGGTGATCGGGCGCCCGCGCCAGGGCTATGTCGTGGCCGAATTCAACCTGACCATGTTCCGCGAGGCTTTCGACATCCGCGAATTGCTCGACGGGCGCGCGACCGAGCTGGCGGCGGCCAACGCCACCGCCGCCGACAAGGCGCGGCTGCGCGAGATGCTCGCCGAATGCGAGCGGCTGGCGGCGATCCCGGATCGCAGCACGCGGGAGAAATTCGAGGAGCTCCAGGTCGGCATCGACCTGCACCGGGTGATCGCCGAAATCAGCGGCAATGAGATGCTGCATGGCATGCTTTGCGGCATCCTCGACAAATGCCAGCAATATGTGTGGACCGAGCTTCTGTGGCTGGACGAATGGAAGCTCACCCGCGAGGAACATGCCGGCATCGTCGACGCGATCTGCGCCGGCGATGTCGCCTTGGCCGGCGAGCGCGCCCGCGCGCATGTGCGCGGCTCGCGCGAGAACATTCTGCGCCTGCTGCAGGCCAAGTCCGACTATCAGGGATTCTTCGCCAAAGCGTCGTGAGTCTAGGCCCGTTCCATCAGGCGGAAAGCATTGGGCAATTGGCGCCGCGCCGCAGGCTGACATGGGCTACGTCGCCGACGCTGAATTGAGTACCGTCGGCGCGGCGTGGGGCATCGATGACGATCGAAGTCCCCTGTCCGAGCTCGGCATGCAGGCGCAGCGTGCGGCCATGGAAGACGACGCCACTGACGCGCGCCGGCGCGGTGCCTTCGCCGGCTTCACCGACAACCAGGAGATCTTCCGGCCGCACGCCGATGGTTCGCGTGTCGCCGGCGGCCGGCGTCTCGCCGCTGTCTGAGATCGCTTCCAGCGGCAGGTCGCCGGCGGCAAAGCGCAGGCGCTCGCCGTCGCGGCCGACAAAGCGCGAGCGCAACAGATTCATGGTGCCGATGAAGGAGGCGACGAAGCGTGTCGCAGGCCGGTCGTAAAGCGTGGCCGGCGGCGCGATCTGCTCAATGCGGCCCTTGTTCATGACGACGATGCGGTCGGAGATCGACAGCGCCTCGGTCTGGTCGTGCGTGACCATGACGAAGGTGGTGCCCAGCCGCGACTGCAGCCGCTTCAATTCGACCTGCATCTGCTCGCGCAGATGCGCATCGAGCGCCGACAGCGGCTCGTCGAGCAGAAGCACGCGCGGTTCGCAGACGATGGCGCGTGCAAGCGCCACGCGCTGGCGCTGGCCGCCGGACAGTTCCGAAACGCGTGCGCGCAGCTTGTCGGCGAGCCCCACCATGTCGAGCGCGTCGCGGACGCGTTTGGCCTGCTCGGCGCCGGTGAGCTTGCGCAGCGACAGGCCGAAGCCGACATTGGCCGCGACATCCATATGCGGGAACAGCGCATAGTCCTGGAAGACGGTGTTGACCGGGCGTTCGAAGGGCCTGAGGCCAGTGATGTCGCGGCCGTCGAGCAGGACATTGCCGCCGGTCGGGCTTTCGAAGCCGGCGATGACCCGCAGGCTCGTCGTCTTGCCGCAGCCGGAAGGGCCGAGCAAGGTCAGGAATTCGCCGGGGGCGATATCCAGATCAACGACGTCAAGGCCGACCACGCCACCTGGAAAAACCTTCGAAACCTTATGCAACCGAACGAGTGGTTCAGGCGCCATCGCGCACCTCGGACGGTTTTGTCGTGTTGACCCACAGGATCTGGCAGCGCTCGGCGCCGGGATTGCGGAAGGCATGCAGCAGCGTGCTCTTGAAGGCAAAGCTGTCGCCGGCTTTCAGCACATAGGTGGTCGCATCGACCACCAGCTCGACCTCGCCGGTCATGACGAAGCCGAATTCGTGACCGGCATGGGCGTAGGCTTCCGCCGTGCCGCCGCCGGCCTCGACCGTGACCAGCATGCCGGTAAGCGTGGCGGCAGGGGGCGACAGCAGCGCCTTGGCGATACCTTCGGATTTGACCGGAATCTGCCGTCGCTTGTCGGCGCGCACGCAATAGAGATCGTTGACCGCTTCGCTGCCGTCGGCGATCAGCGCCGACGGCTCGATGTCGAGCGCCGCGGCCAGCGGCCAGATCACCTTGACGCGTAGCGAGGACATGCCGCGCTCGATCTGGCTGAGCGCACCGATGGAGATGCCGGCCTTGGCCGCGAGCTCGGCCAGCGACAGCTTGCGCTCTAGCCTGAGCGCCCGCACGCGGCGGCCGACGCGGATATCGGCATCGTCTTTCGGCTTTGCCGCCGCTTCGTCAAGAATGTCCATGCGTTGGTCCTTGTTGTCTTTCCCCGGTGTGGTGCAGCGCCGCCAGGCTCCCCCTTCTCCCCCTGTGGGAGAAGGTGGATCGGCGCGATAGCGCCGAGACGGATGAGGGGTGTCCCAGCGAAGTGAGACGTCTGTGTTCCCTGGAGCACCCCTCATCCGGCCGCTTCGCGGCCACCTTCTCCCACAAGGGGAGAAGGGGGAGCTGGTCATCCCCCGGCCTTCACCTTCTCGAACATCTTCGCCATATCGTCATTCTGCTTCATCGGGCCGGTGAAGATGGTGCTCTTCAGCATCACGTCCGGATCCGCCGGCAGCTGCAGTTTCTCTAACTCCTCCTTCGACACGCCGGCGAACGCGGTCGAGAGCGAGCTGCCGTAGCCATAGGACTGGATCAGGAATTTCCCCGAGTCGGCGTCGAGGCGGCTGTTGATGAAGTCATAGGCGAGATCGACGTTCTTGGCGTCCTTGAGCATGACGAAGCCGCAGGCCCAGGTCAGCATGCCTTCTTTCGGCTTCATGAACTCGACCGGCACGCCCTGCTTCTTCAGCGAGGTGGCGGACGCGTTCCAGGTCATGGCGGCGACCAATTGGCCGCTGGCCAGCGCCTGCTCGACCGAGGTCATGTCGGTGGTGTAGCTCGACAGCAGCGGCCGCTGCTCGCGCAGTTTTGCCGCCACCTTGTCCATCTGGTCCGGCGTCATGTCGAAGGGGTTCACACCCGCCAGCAGGGCCGCGACGATCGGCGTGTCGTGCACGGCGTCGATGGTCGCCATGCGGCCGGCATAGTGCTTGTCCCACAGAAGATTCCAGCTCGCCTCGGGGTTCTTCACCAGGTCGGTGCGGTAGAGGATCGAGGTGTTGCCCCAATCCCACGGCACCATCCACACCTTGCCGTCGCCGGCCTGCAAGTCGGGCAGGTTCTTGAACACCGGGAAGATCGAATCCCAGTTCTTGATGCGCTTGGTGTCGATCGGCTGCAGCAGGCCTTCCTTGTTCCAGCGCGCCACCTTGTCGTAGCAGGGATGCGCGATGTCGGGCCTGAAGCCGGCCTTGACCTTGGTGAAGGCGTCGTCATCATCGCCGAAGATCGTCGCCTCGACGCCATCGGGATGCGCGGCAAGGAAGCTCTTGTTGAAGTCGGGCAATTCGTAGCCAGACCAGGTGAAATATTGCAGCTTGTCGGCGGCCAGAGCGACCGTCGAGGACAGCGCGAGCGCCAGTGCGGCAAGACCGGCCCGGGCTTTTTGTCCGGTGAGCGATTTCAGGTGGACTGTCATTTTCGTTCTCCTCTTCTTTGTTGTGGTTCAGGCTGGATTGCGGCGCGCAGCGCCGAGGCCGCGATGGCGAAGGATTTCGGCTGTGCCCGCGATGATGAAGGAGACAGTGAGGATCACCGTGCCGAGCGCCATCACGGTCGGCAGCGAGCGCGGGAAGCGCAGCTGGCTCCAGATGTAGAGCGGCAGCGTCGGCTCGGTGCCGGCGAGGAAAAAGACGACGATGAACTCGTCGAAGGAAATCAGGAAAGACAACATGAAGGCCGACAGCACGGCGGGCGCACTCAGCGGCAGCATCACGCGCCGGAACGTCGTCCAATCGGAGGCGCCGAGATCGAGCGCGGCTTCGCGGATCGTCTTCGGGATAGCGGCGAAGCGGCTGCGCATCACCACCACGGTAGTCGGCAGCGCGACCAGGATATGGCTGAGCACGATCGAAACGCGCGATGGGCCGAGCCCGATGAGGTTGACCAGGATCAAAAGCGAGATGCCGACGATGACGCCGGGGATCAGGATCGGCAGGCGAGCGATGGCGCTGATCGTGGCGGCGAGCGGCGAGCGGCCATAGAGGTCCATATAGGAGACGGTGATGCCGCAGAGCGTCGCGCCGAAGGCGGCGATGACGCCGATGACCAGGCTATTGGCCAAGGCGTCGGAGAGCGCCGGATTGCCATAGAGCGTCCGGTACCATTCGAGCGTGAAACCCTGCAACGGAAACGCCGCCTGGATCGAGTTGTTGAAGGAAAACAGCGGGATCAAGAGCACCGGCAGATAGAGGAAGACGAGATAGCCAAGCACGTAGACGCCGAGCCAGCGGCCGTCGCTATTGATGTCTGCCCGGGCGCTCATGTGCGGCTGCCGAACCGGCGGTCGGCGCCGCGCGCGACCAGCACCACGCAGAGGATGACCAGCATGACGCAGACCGAGAGCGCGGCGCCGAACGGCCAGTCATTGGCTTTGCCGAATTGCGACTGGATCAGCGTGCCGATCATGGTGCTGGCCGGACCGCCGACCATGGCCGGCGTGACATAGTCGCCGACCGTCGGGACGAAGACGACGAGCGCCGCCGCCAGAACGCCCGGCATCGAATTTGGGAGCACGACGCGGCGGAAGCTGGTGAAGGGCCGCGCGCCAAGATCGGAGGCTGCTTCGAGCAGCGATTTGGGGATCGTGTCCAGCGCCACGTAGATCGGCAGGATGGCGAAAGGCGCATAGGCGTGGGCGAGTGTCACCACGACCGCGGCCGGCGTGTTGAGGAAGGCGAGCGTCGGCTCCTTCCAAAGGCCTGTCTCGATGAAGGCCGAGTTCAGAACGCCATTATAGGCAAGCACGATCTTCCAGGCGAAGACGCGCAAAAGATAGCTGGTCCAGAACGGCAGCGTGACCAGGAAGAGCAGCAGGTTGCGGCGCCGCCCGGCATGAAAGGCGAGATAATAGGCGACCGGATAGGCGGTGACGACGGTGGCGAGCGTCACCAGGCCGGCGATGACCAGCGAGCGCAGCGTCACCGTCCAATAGAGCGGATCGGTGGCGACGGTGACGAAGTTCTCCGCTGTCAGCCCGACGCCGAGCAGCGAGCCGTCATTGCCCCTGAAGGCGAGAAAGACCACCAGGCCAAGCGCGAACAGGATCAGAAAGAAGGTGACCAGCCCACCCGGCAGCAGCATGGCGAAACGGAAGACCGGCGAGATGCGGTTTTCCGGCAAGGGCCGTGTTCCGGCGATGGTCGACATCGAAGTGCCTATTGGCTCCATCGGATTATTGAAATCGCCTGATGCTTTTTCATATTCATGAAACTGTCAAGCAGATTCGCTTGTGCGCTGCACGCATTCGGCGTCAGCGTTCGAACGCGTCGAGCATGCGGTACCAGGTGATTGCCGCGGCGACGCCGACCTGGCGGAAAGCGTGGAACGGGATCGGCTTGATCGGCGACAGCGGAAACGGCAACTGCCTCACGTCGCCGCTTGCAAGGTAGTTTGCCATGCGCTTGCCCAGCGCGCTCATCAGGCCGACGCCCCTGCCTTGGCAGCCGACGACCGCGAGCAGGCCTTTTTCCGGTTCATGTAGATGCGGCAGGTGATTCGGCGTCAGCGCCACGCGGCCGAACCAACGCTTTTCGATGGCGATGCCGGCAAGCGCCGGATAGAGGCGGGTGAGCGCGCGTTCGCAATGCGCCCAATCGGCAGCGCTTGAAGGCAGCGCCATGCGGCCGCGACCGCCCAGCACCATCCGGCCATCGGGAGTCCGGCGGTAGTAGACCAGGATGCGACGGGAATCGGAAACGGCCTGACCACCCGGCAGGATACTTGCAGCAAGCTCGGCCGGAAGCGGCGCGGTGGCGATCTGGAAGGAATGCAGCGGTACGATCGTCTGGGCAAGACCAGGCAATAGCCCGTCCGTATAGGCGTTGGTGGCGAGCACGACCGACTTGGCCCGCAATTCGGCGCCGCCTTGTGTCGAGACCCGCCATGCGCCGGCTTCCTTGCGGAGCTTCACAACCCGCTGCTGCTCAGCGATTCGGGCGCCAGCGATCGCGGCGACGCGGGCGAGCTCGAGCGTGTAGGACAGCGGATCGATGACGCCGGCGCGGCGGTCCAGCCAGCCGCCGAGATAGCCTTTGGCGCCGGTCATGGCTGCGATCTCGGCCTGGTCAAGCAATTTGACGTCGGCGCCGCGCGAGCGCCACTGGCGATCCCGGTTCGCCGCTGCCTTCAGCGCGGTCTTGGTGTGCGCGGCCTGGATCCAGCCATTGCGCGTGAACGGCACCGCCAGCTTCTCGTCGCGGATCACGTCGAACACGGCATCGGCCGTCGAGGCGGCGAACGCGACCAGGGCTTCGCCGCGTTCCTTGCCGAAGTGTTCGATCAGCCATTCCGGATCGTATTTGAGGCCGGGAATGACCTGGCCGCCATTGAGGCCTGAAGCGCCCTGCCCGATCGCGCCGGCATCCAGCACCTGAACGGAACGGCCCGCGCGCGCCGCATGGAGCGCGGTCGACAGCCCCATGATGCCGCCGCCGACGATGACCGCGTCCAGCGTGCCGTCGGCCGAAAGCTCAGACTGAAACGCCGTAGCCGCCTGGGGCTTTCGCCAGATCGGATCGGAAAAGGCTTCGGCCAAGAGGATCACCTACGCGCTGGAACTTCGTGAAAATCCTATTGCCAATTTCATACATTTGAAAGAGCGCTTCGATGGGCCAGTTCGGCCGTGGCTGTGTGACAGCATATGCATGGTCATAAATGTTGCGGCTGGCGGGATAGACGTTTCCGCGAAATCGGGGAAAAGTGCCGCGCGCGAAAAATTGAGAGGAATGATGCCATGACCGATCCGACCCGCTTGCCCGCCGATGGAATTTTCGTCGGCCGCGCCAAGACCAGCGCCGCTTCCCATCCGCTGGTGGTGACGGTGCGGGACGGCGAGGTGATCGACATTACCTCGAGCGCGGCGCCTACGGTGCGCGATCTTTGCGAGTTGAAGGATCCGGCTGACTATCTGCGCTCGGCCAAGGGCAAGGCGATCGGCGCGCTGGAAGAAATCGCGGCGAACAGCTTCGAGGCCAAACGTGACGCCGGGAAGCCGATCCTGCTGTCGCCCGTCGACCTGCAGGCGGTGAAGGCCTCCGGCGTCACCTTCGTCGTCAGCCTGCTCGAGCGCGTCATTGAGGAACAGGCGCGCGGCTCGGCCGAAAAGGCCGACGCCATCCGCGCCGACATCGCCGGACTGATCGGCCACGATTTGTCGAAGCTCAAGCCCGGCTCGCCGGAAGCGATGGAGATCAAGGCCAAGCTGATCTCGCGCGGCGCCTGGTCGCAATATCTCGAAGTGGGCATCGGCCCGGACGCCGAGATCTTCACCAAGTGCCAGCCGATGGCTTCCGTCGGCTTCGGCGCCGATGTCGGCCTGCATCCGGTCTCCACCTGGAACAATCCGGAGCCCGAGATCGCCATGATCGCCGACAGCTCGGGCCGCATCGTCGGCGCCACGCTCGGCAACGACGTCAATCTGCGCGACGTCGAAGGGCGCTCGGCGCTGCTGCTCGGCAAGGCCAAAGACAACAATGCTTCGGCCTCGCTCGGGCCGTTCATCCGCCTCTTCGACGAAACCTTCTCCATCACGGACGTGAAGCGCGCCACGGTGCGGCTCAGCGTCGAGGGCGAGGACGGCTTCTCGCTGGAGGGCGCGAGCTCGATGGCCGAGATCAGCCGCTCGCCGGAAGAACTGGTCAAGGCGGCGATGGGCCCGCATCACCAATACCCGGACGGACTGGCGCTCTATCTCGGCACCATGTTCGTGCCTTCGAAGGATCGCGGCGAGAAGGGCAAGGGTTTTACGCACAAGGTCGGCGACATCGTCACCATCTCGTCGGAAAAGCTCGGCGCTCTGGTCAACCGCGTAAGGCTGTCGCCGGACTGCCCGCACTGGACCTACGGCGCCAGCCATCTGATGCGCGACTTGGCCAAGGCGGGCCTGATCTAACGCCGCACCGGAAGGGCGGTTGCTTTGAGGCCAATCCGTGCAGCGGATGGTCGATGGCGCTGCTTGCCCAACGAATATCACCGCTGCTGATGCAATCTGATGGGATTGCTGATGGCGCGCGCGCCTGTGCCAACATCCATTGGCGATGGAGGCTTGCCACTGCCTGAAAAAGAGAATGCTCTAGACGTTCCGGTCGGCGCGGGCAGGAGATGCGGCCAAGGTCGCATCGCGCCGATCCAGGAGGAGAGTTCAACATGGGAGGAAATCGAATGCTTTCGCGGCTAAGACTGCTCGTGCTTGGCTTGATCGCGGCTATCGCCATTCCGGCGATGGCCGAGGCCAAGACGTTCTACTGGATTTCGCATGGCGGCCCGGCCGATCCGGTCTGGACCTACTTCCTGGCCGGCGCCAAGCAATGGGCGAGCGACACCGGCAACAAGGTGAACACCTCGTTCCACAATGGCGATGTCGCCTCGCAGCAGGAGGCCGTCCGTGCCGCCATCTCAGCCAAGGCAGACGGCATCGTCACCACTAGCCCCGATCCGGGCAGCCTTGTCGAGATCGTCAAGGAAGCGCGCGCGGCCAACATCCCGATCATCAACTTCAACACGCCCGATCCGAAGGCCAACTTCAACGCCTATGTCGGCGGCGACAACGTCACCTTCGGCAAGCACTGGGCGCAATATCTGGTCGACAAAGGCCTGGTGAAGAAGGGCGATTTCGTCTGGATGCCAGTCGAGGTTCCCGGCGCCACCTATGGCGTGCAGGAAGAGGAAGGCATCAAGAGCGTGTTCGAACCGGCCGGCATCACCTATGAGGTGACCGAAGCGACGCTCGACCAGGCCGAAGTGATCAACCGCATGGTCGACTATCTCACCGCTCACAAGGGCAAGGTGAAGGCGATCATCGGCCTCGGCGACCTCGTCACCGGCTCGATCAAGCGCGTCTTCGACCAGGCCGGCGTCAAGCCGGGCGAAATCCCGGTCGTCGGCTGGGGCAACTCGCTCGACACCACGCAGGAAGTGCTGAACGGATACGTCAATGCCGGGCAGTGGCAGGACCCGCAGGCGACCAGCTATGTGGCGCTTTCGCTGGCCAACATGGCCGCCAGCGGCATTCCTCCGGGCTTCAACGTCATCACCGGCGCGCTCTATGAGAAAGACACCGCCGGCGTCTACGACAAGATCCTGTCCGGCAAATAATCCCTGACATCCACGGTCGCGGCTTTCGGGCCGCGGCCGCTTTCCTGTACCGTCGAGCCCTGCCTGATCGGAGCGGGCTTAGCCAATCATTCACGCCGCGGGCTCAATGGAAAACCGTTCCTTCATTCAAAGTTTCATCGCTCGAGCGGAATTCGGTCCGCTGGTGCTGCTTATCGTCGAGCTCGTCGTCTTCTGGGGCATCAATCCCGACTTCCTGTCGCCGCAGAATATCTCGAACATCCTGGCCTTCACCGTCGAGCTCGGCCTGATCGCGCTGGCAATGACCTTGCTGATGACATCCGGCGAGTTCGATCTTTCGGTCGGCTCGCTGTTCGGCTTCTCGCCGGTGCTGATGTGGACGCTCTACAACAGCGGCGTCACTTCGCTGGAAATGGGCCTGCTGATCGCGCTGATCGTCGCTGCCCTGATCGGGCTGGTGAATGGCTGGTTCGTTACCCAGCTCAAGATCCCGTCCTTCCTGGTGACGCTCGGCATGCTGCTGGTCGTGCGCGGCTCGGCGCTGTTCATCACCGACGGCTTTCCGCAGCGCACCTGGAGCGCGGAAGGCAGTTGGCTGGCGAACATCCTGGTCGGCGACTTCTATGTCGGACCTTTCCGCATCTACGCCTCGCTGTTCTGGTTCATCGGCGCCGCGATCGTGCTCGGCTATGTGCTGACGCAGAGCCGCACCGGCAACTGGATCCAGGCCGCCGGCGGCAATCCAAACGCAGCCCGCGCGCGCGGCGTCAACGTCAGCCGCGTCAAGGTCGGCCTGTTCATCCTGTCGGCGGTGATGGCCTCGCTCGCCGGCGTGATCTCCTCGCTGCGCACCTCCGCGGCCAACCCCAACAGCGGCACCGGCTACGAGCTCGAGGTCATCGCCATGGTGGTGATCGGCGGCACGGCGCTGACCGGCGGGCGCGGCACCATCATCGGCACGGTGCTTGGCATCCTGATCCTGCGCGTGATGCGCAACGGCATCGTGCTGATCGGCGTGCCGGGGCTCGCCTACAATATCTTCATCGGCGCGATCATTCTCGGGATGATGGCGCTGCATTCATGGCTCGAACGCCGGCACCAGGCGGGAACTTAGGACGATGGCCGAACCGCTCATCCGCATGGAAAATATCCGCAAGTCCTACGGGCGCGTGCAGGCGCTGGTGGACGCCAATTTCCACGTCAATGAAAAGGAGATCGTTGGCCTGCTCGGCGACAACGGCGCCGGCAAGTCGACGCTGATCAAGGTGCTGTCGGGCGCCGTGCCGCTGACCAGCGGCGACATCTTCATCCGCGGCAGGAAGGTCACGCTGCGCAGCACCAGCGATGCCATTGCCCACGGCATCGAGACGATCTATCAGGATTCGGCGCTGGTCACGCAGCTGTCGATCGCGCGCAACCTGTTCCTCGGGCGCGAGCCGATCAAGGCGCCGCGCTTCCTGAACCGCATGGACCAGGACGCAATGAACACGGTAGCGCGCGACCTGCTCAAGCAGGTCGGCATCACCAAGAACATCCCGCCGACAACACCGATCGGCTCGCTGTCGGGCGGCGAGCGCCAAGCGGTGGCGATCGCGCGCGCCATGCATTTCGACAGCGATCTCATCATCCTCGACGAACCGACCAACAATCTCGGCGTCGCCGAGACTCAAGGGGTCTTGAGTTTCGTACGCAGCGCCCGCGATTCCGGCCATTCCTGCATCTTCATCGCGCATAACATCCATCACGTCTTCCAGGTGGTCGACCGCATCGTGGTGATGCGCCGGGGCAAGGTGGTGGCCGACGACATCGATCCGAAGAAGACCACGGTCGCAGAGGTCGAGCGCGTCATCACCGGCATGTCGGACAAGGAAATCCGCGACGCGATTTCCGACGGCCGGCAATCGCATGGCTGACTGCTGACCGGCGGCCGACGGCGGCCGGCAGCCGCTTCACGCCCGCCGCTGGCACAGGATTGCATCGGCGCCTATGACTGGACCAATGAAAGCCACCGTAGCCGATATCGCCCGGAGCTGCGGCCTGTCGACCGCGACCGTCGATCGGGTGCTCAACAACCGCCCGGGTGCAAGCGCGGCCAATCGGCAGCGCGTGCTGGAAGCGGCCAAGCAGCTCGGTTATCTGCCGACGCTCGACCAGGTCGTGCTGCCGTCGAAGCCGGCGCATCTCGAATTCTTCCTGCCGATCGGATCCAACGCCTTCATGGCCGATCTCGCCCATCACATCGAGGATTATGCCCAGCGTCTGCCCCTGGTCGCCTCCTGCCGCATCCACAACCTTGCCGGCATTTCACCGGGCGCGCTGCAGAGCGCTGTGGAGAATCTGTCGCTCAAGGCCAATGGCGTCGGCGTGATCGCTGTCGATCATCCGCGCACGCGCAACATCCTGCGCGAGCTGGTCGATGCCGGGATCCGACTGGTCACGCTGATTTCCGACGTGCCGGCCGCGCCCCGCTCGGCCTATGTCGGCATCGATAACCGCGTGGCAGGCCGCACCGCGGCGCTGCTGATGGGTCGCTTCCTTGGCGGCCGTACCGGACATCTGGCGATGGTGGTCGGCTCGCGCTCCTATCGCGGCCACGAGGAGCGCGAGATGGGCTTTCGTTCGGTGCTCGCCGAAGAGTTTCCCGACCTCACGGTCTCAAGCGCCGCCGAGAGCAATGACGATCCGGACGCCAGCTACCGCGCGACCGTCAAGGCGCTGCACAACGAACCGGAGCTGCTCGGCATCTATTGCGTCGGCGCCGGACGGTCCGGCGTGGCCAGGGCCTTGCTCGAGGTCAAGCCGCGCAAGAAGCCGGTCTTCATCTGTCACGACCTGACCAAGGAAACACGGCGCTATCTCGTCGACGATCTCGCCGACGTTGTCATCGACCAGAATGCGCGGCTGATCGCGGAACAATCGGTGATCCGCCTGCTCGGCTCGATCGCCTCGTCGGCGCCGTATCTGACGAAGAAATTCATTGAGCCGCGGCTGATCTTCAAGGAAAACGTGCCGGTGCAGTAGCGCGGGCGGCCACTCGCTTATTTGTCTGACGATTGATCCCGCAATTCTGCACAGCTGCTATGCAGGTTTCGCAATTGCCGAATCGTTAGGCACCTCGTATTTATCTGGGTGTCGGCCGTCTCCTCCTCCCAGATGTGATGCCGACGCTGAGTGCGGTACACCTCCTCCCGTGCCGTATTCGAAATCGAGCCCGCTGCCACCTCCTCCCGGCAGCGGGCTTTTTCTTTGCGTGCCAAAGGCGGAGGGAAGCTACCCAATGCTGAGCAGATACGCGCCTAGCCTTTCGCCGTCACCAGATTGGAGCTGAGTTCGAAAGCGACTCCCGATCCATCCGCATAAGACTGCAGCACGGGCGCGCTCCCGCTCATGATGTCCTCCACGACGTGCTTGCGTTCCTGATCGGCCATTGCCTTGCCGGCGGCGCTCATGCCGACCAGGGCCATCGTGTTCAACCGCAGGAGAGGCGCCCCGTCCTCAAAGCGTATCCTGCGCGATATTGTCCTTGATCGGACGTCGTGGAAGCCGGCGTCCCGGAGCAGCACCTCGATCGGCGCCGCATTCCCAAAGCTGTGGCGCAGGTCCACCACTGGGCCGAGGAGGCGCTCGGCGACGCGGCGGAGATCCCGAAAGAAGGGGATTTCCTCATCGGGGCGCCACGTGGCAACGGCCAGCCGGCCGCCCTGCGCCAGTGCTCGCCGCATCTCCGCCGCCGCAGCGGACTTATCGGGAAAGAACTGCAGCCCTTGTTGACAGACGATCAAATCGAACTGCTCTCCGTCATGGAGGGGCAGTGCACCGGCATTGCCTACGCGCCAATCGATGTCTGGCGCCACGGTGCGCGCGACAGCAAGCATATCCGGATTGATGTCGATGCCGAGGACATATCCGGCGGCACCGAGCCGTTCCCTGGCAACCCGGGCAACTATTCCCGTGCCGCAGGCGATGTCCAGCACACGATGGCCTGGAGACAGCTTCAGGTCTTCGAAGGTCACTTCGGCCCAGGGGCGGAAGAGAGGACCCACGAGCCAGCGCTCATACATCTCCGGAAAACTTGCCTGACCCATCGTCTAGCGCCCGTTTCCGGAACAGCATAACAGAATCAGGACGAGGCGAAGAGATCAGCGCGCCCGGAACGAGGCGATCAGGCTTTCGGCCATGCGCACGAATTGCGCGCTCGGACCTTCGGCGCCGACGCTCTGCATCGAGACGCGCGCGCCTTCGAGCAGCAGCGACAGCGTGTCGGCGAGAAGCTCGGCCTGGCCGATGCCGGCATCGCGGCAAAGCGCGACCAGCTTCTCGCGCTGGGCTTCCTTCAGTTCCTTGATGACGCGCCTTGCCGGGTGATCGGTCTCGGTGAGCTCGACGGCGGCATTGGCCATGTCGCAGCCGCGGCTGTCGGCGCTGAGCAGCTCCGAAGCCTTTTGCACCCAAGCATGCAACTGGGCGAGCTTGTCGCCGGGATGCTTAGCCTCGACCTCGTCCCAGATCCTCGAAGCCTTTGCCGCCGTTGCGCGCAGGCATTCGACAATCAATTCGTCCTTGGACTCGAAGTGACGGTAAAGCGTCATCTTGTTGGTGCCGGCAGCCTCGGTGATGGCGTCGACGCCCACACCCTTGATGCCGTGCTTGTGGAACATGTCCTGCGCCGTCTCCAGGATTCGGTCCCGGGGACGGGAACGCTCCGCAACGCCGTCAGTCATCATGCTCTCCTTTCGTCGTTTCCAAAAAAACCGTCGCCACCTCTTGACTAGGGTGTTACCGGTCTGTAACTTCCAGCATGTTACTTACTGGTAACACCTATATCACTCGCCGTCAAACGACAAGGCCCTCCGATAGCCCTGCCAGAGTGAGATAGGACGCAAAACCTGCCTGTCATGCGGCTTTGGCCGGTGAAGAACGAGAAAAAGCGGTTCGTGATCAAGCGATGCGGACCGAGCAAGGAGCCACTCCTATGCAAAAGCGCAAAGACCTGACGATCGACGAAGCCATCCGGGATCCGATGATCCGGCTGGTGATGAAGGCGGACGGGATCGACCCCAAAGCCTTCGAACGGATGCTGCGCCAGCGCGCGGCTGACCAGGCGCCGGGCAACATCCCGCCATCCTTCCTGCAGGATTCCGGCTCGGGCCGGGCCCGGCGCCTGCGCCATTTCGCAAATCCGTTCGGCGAGGCGTCCGCATCATGGTGAACTTCTTCATCCACCGCCCGATCTTCGCGTCGGCGATCGCCATCATCATGGTGCTCGCCGGTGCGATCGCCTATTTCCTCTTGCCCGTCTCGCAGTTTCCGGACATCACGCCCCCGCAGGTCGTGGTCAGCGCGCACTATCCGGGCGCCAGCGCCCAGGTCGTGGCCGATACGGTCACCACCCCGCTCGAGCAGCAGATCAACGGCGTGCAAGGCATGACCTACATGTCGTCGACGAGCTCGAATGACGGCTCTTCGACCATCACCATCACCTTCGACGTCGGCTATCCGCTGAGCACGGCGGCGGTCGACGTGCAGAACCGCGTCAGCCAAGCGGCATCCTCCCTGCCGGCCATCGTCAACCAGGGCGGCGTGACGATCAAGAAGCAGAACCCCAATTTCGTGCTGATCGTCGACCTCACCTCGCCCGACGGTTCGGTCGATCCGGTGGCGCTGAGCAACCTCGCCTATCTACAGGTGGTCGACCCGCTGAAGCGCCTGCCGGGCGTCGGCGACGTGCAGATCTTCGGCGAGCGCCGCTATTCGATGCGCGTCTGGCTCGATCCGGACAAGCTTGCCAATCTCGGCATCACCGCTGTCGACGTGCAGAACGCCATCGCCGAACAGAACGTGCAGGTGGCGGCCGGCAAGATCGGCCAGTCGCCGGCGCCCGCTGGCACCGCCTTCGAGATGCAGGTCAATGCGGTGGGCCGCCTTAGCGACCCGAAGGAATTCGGCGACATCGTCGTGCGCGCCAATTCGCAGAACGGCTCGCTTGTGCGGCTGCGCGACGTCGCCCGCATCGAGCTCGGCGCGCTGCAATATTCTTCCTCCGCCTTCTTCGGCAAGGACCCGACCGTGGTTTTGGCCGTCTACCAGATGCCGGGCTCCAATGCCCTCGACCTGCAGCAGCGGGTCAAGGACAAGATGCAGGAGCTGTCGAAGCGCTTCCCGAAGGGCGTCAGCTACGCCATGCATTACGATACCACGCGCTTCGTGTCGGCCTCGATGCACGACGTGCTGATCACGCTCGGCGAAGCGCTGGTGCTGGTCGTCGCCGTGGTGTTCATCTTCCTCCAGAGCTGGCGCACCACCATCATCCCGACCATCGCCATTCCCGTCTCGCTGATCGCGACGCTGGCGGTGATGTACATGCTGGGCTTTTCGCTCAACATGCTCTCGCTGCTCGGCATGGTGCTGGCGATCGGCCTCGTCGTCGACGACGCGATCGTCGTGGTCGAGAATGTCGAACGTCAGCTCGAGGCAGGACTCAAGCCGCTGGCCGCTACGCGCGCAGCGATGGCCGAGGTGACCGGTCCGATCATCGCCACCACGGCGGTGCTGATGGCGGTGTTCGTTCCCGTTGCCTTCATCCCGGGCGTCTCGGGCCGGCTCTATAACCAGTTCGCGCTGACCGTGGCGATCTCCGTCGGCATCTCCGCCTTCAACTCGCTGACGCTCTCGCCGGCGCTGAGCGCTGCCTTCCTGCGTCATCGCGGCGAGACGCAGTTCGTGCTGTTCCGCTGGTTCAACGCCGGCTTCGACTGGCTGTCGCATGCCTATGCGCATGGGGTGCGCATTCTGATCAAGCTGCGCTGGATCATGCTTGGCCTGTTCGCGGCCGGCCTCGTCGCCACCTATTTCGTCTGGCAGAAACTGCCTTCGACCTTCCTTCCCGTGGAAGACCAGGGCTATTTCTTCGTCGTCATCCAGCTGCCCGACGGCGCTTCGCTCGAACGCACCGACGCGGTGGCGCAGAAGGCGCGCGACATCCTGCAATCGACGCCCGGCGTCGACATCGTCGGCTCGATCAGCGGCCTGAACTTCCTGACCAGCGCCGCGCAGTCGAATTCGGCGGTGGAGTTCGCGATCCTGAAACCATGGGACGAACGCGGTCCTGACCAGAGCGCCTCGAAACTGGTCGAGCAGGTGCGCGGCAAGCTTCTGCAGATGCCGGATGCGTTCGCGCTCTCCTTCGATCCGCCTTCGATCCCGGGCATCGGCACCACCGGCGGCTTCGAGTTCCAGGTCGAGGATTTGTCCGGGCGCGGCAGCGCGGCGCTGAACGACGTCACGCAGGCGCTGCTCGCCGAGGCGCGCAAGCAGCCGGAGCTCAACCCGCAGCAGCTGTTCTCATCCTTCTCGACCTCGACGCCGCAGTTCAACTACGACCTCGACCGCAGCAAGGCGAAGCTGCTCGGCCTCAACCTGCCGGACGTCTTCAACACGCTGCAGATCTATCTCGGCTCGCTCTACGTCAACGACTTCAACCTGTTTGGCCGCACCTTCCGCGTGACCATCCAGGCCGACAAGGACGCGCGCGCCGACGCCACCGACATCTCGCGGCTCTATGTGCGCAACGCGTCGGGCGGCATGGTGCCGCTGAGCACGCTGGGCAGACTGGTGCCGATCGTCGGGCCGGAGACCGTGCCGCATTACAACAACAACGCGTCTGCCCTTATCAATGGCGGTGCTGCCCCCGGCTTCTCGTCCGGACAGGCGGTCGCGGCCATGGAGCGGGCGGCGGCGAATGTGCTGCCGCGCGACTTCGGCTACGAATGGACCGGCATCACTTTCCAGGAGCTCAAGGCCGGATCGATCGCCTCTGTCGTGTTCGGGCTGGCGATCGTCTTCGTGTTCCTGATCCTGGCGGCGCAGTATGAAAGCTGGGCGATGCCTTTCATGGTGCTGCTGGCCGTGCCGCTCGCTTTGTTCGGCGCTTTCATCGTGCTGATGCTGCGCGGCATGCAGATCGACGTCTACTCGCAGATCGGCTTCGTCATGCTGATCGGCCTGGCGGCGAAGAACGCGATCCTGATCGTCGAGTTCGCCAGACGCCGGCGCGAGGAGGGTCTCACCATCGTCGAAGCGGCGATGGAAGCGGCACGGCTGAGGCTGCGGCCGATCCTGATGACCGCCTTCGCCTTCATCCTCGGCGTGCTGCCGCTGATGTTCGCGACGGGCGCCGGCGCCGCCAGCCGGCAATCGATCGGCACCACCGTCTTCGGCGGCATGGTGGCGGCGACGATCCTGTCGCTGGTCTTCGTGCCTGTCTTCTACGCCGTGATCGAGCAGTTGCGCGAACGTGGCGAAAGGGAACCTGCCAAGGCGCACGACGATGCGCCTCAGCAAGACGAAATTGAACCGACCGCCGAGCCGGCGCTTCAGCCGCTCGCCCAGGCGGCCGAATAAGATTGGAGATCAATTATGCGTAGATGGAAAATCGCTTTGGGAACGGCCGTCGCGCTCGGCGCGATCTCGGTGGCCAGCGTGCACTTTCTCGACATGGGCAATTTGAGCGGCGGCGCAGCGGGTGCTGCGCCAGCGCCGGCGGCCTTCGTGATGCCGGTGCCGGTGGTGAATGTCGTGAAGAAGACGCTGCCGATCTATCTCGACTACGCCGCGCGGGTGGAGTCGATCCGCAGCATCACGCTGCAGGCGCGCGTGCCGGGCTATCTGCAGGAGCAGACGGCGGCCGACGGCAGCGACGTCAAGCAGGGCGACCTGCTCTACCGTATCGCGCCCGACGACTATCAGGCTGCGCTGGAGCAGGCGAAGGCGCAGGTGCAGCGCGATAGCGCGACGCTCGACTATGCAAAATCCAATCTCGGCCGCGGCACCGACCTTGCCAAGGCCGGCTATCTGGACAAGGACAGCTTCGACCAGCGCACCAGCAATCTGCGCGCGGCCCAGGCCGCCCTTGCCGTCGACCAGGCGGCGGTGCGGACGGCCGAGCTCAATCTCGGCTATGCCGAGATCAAGGCGCCGTTCTCGGGACGCATCGGCCGGAACCAGGCTTCGGTCGGCACGCTGGTCAGTGTCGCCGGCACGGTGCTCAACACGCTGGTGCAGCTCGACCCGATCTACGTGACCTTCAATCCGAGCGAGAGCGATTTGGTGCAGATCGAGCAGGCGAAGGCCGCCGGTCCGATCGCCGTCGACGTGCTCCTGCCCGGCGAGACGGTGCCCAGCCAGAAGGGCGAGCTGACCTTCATCGACAACACGATCGACCATTCGACCGGCACGATCACGGCGCGCGCCACGATTGGCAACGCCAAGTTCACGCTGTTGCCTGGACAGTATGTACGGGTGCGGCTGCATGTGAAGGAACAGCCCAACACGCTGATGGTGCCGCAGGTGGCGCTGGGTTCCAGCCAGCTCGGCAAATACCTCTATGTCATCGGCAAGGGCAACACCGTCGACCAGAAGCTGGTGTCGCTTGGGCCCACCGACGGCGACCTGATTTCCGTGACCTCCGGCATCTCGGAGACCGACCAGGTGATCACGGGCAATTTGCAGAAGATCGGACCCGGAATGCCGGTTTCTCCCTTGCCGCAACCGAAACCGGCCAGCTGATAACCCCCATCAGTTTCCGGTCCGACGGCGCCCTCGATACCCACGTCGAGGGCGCCGTTTACTATTTGGGGTCAGGCAATTCCGACGCGGAAAGGAACAATCTTCTACGGACGGTCCCTTGTTGGATTGTCGACAACCTGATTGTCTTGCAGCCGGTTCACCGGAATATGACCTGACCTGCAACGGACACAAACGTGAAGATCAAGAGCATCAAGGCCTATCATGTCGTGCAGCCCTTCGTGGACGGACCCTACCGCATGTCCAAGGGGCGGATCGCCGACTGCTTCGACGCGGTGATCGTCGCCATCACGTCGGACAGCGGCGACACCGGCTGGGGCGAGATGGCGCCGCTTGGCAATTTCTACTCGGCCGCGTTTCCCGCAGGCACACGCGCGGGCGTGCCAGAGATCGCGCCGCATCTCATCGGCCAGGATCCACGCGGCCTTGCCGGCATCGGCCGGCTGATGGACACGGCGTTCAAGGGCCACCCCTACATCAAGTCGGCGCTCGACATGGCGTGCTGGGATCTTGCCGCCCGCGCCGCCGGCGTGCCGCTGGTGACCATGCTTGGCGGCCGCGAGAGCGAGATGGCCGAGACTTACCGGGTCGTCACCCACGGCACGCTCGATCAGATGGCGGCGCTTGCCAAAAGGATCATCGCCGAAGGCTGCCGGCGCCTGCAGGTCAAGGTCGGTGGCAATGTGCGCGACGACATCGAGCGGGTCTCGGCGGTGGCCGCCGCCGTGCCGAAGGGCACGGTGATCTTCTGTGACGCCAATGCCGGCTGGACGCCTTACCAGGCGCGCCAGTTCGCCGACGCCACGCGCGGCATCGACTACACGTTCGAGCAGCCATGCACGACGATCGAGGAGAACATGTCGGTGCGCCGCATGCTCGACAAGCCGATGGTGCTCGACGAATCCGTCACCTCGCTGGGCGAGATGCTGGAGATCCACCGCCGCGGCGCCGCCGACGGGCTGACGCTGAAGATCTCGCGACTGGGCGGCGTAACGCAGACCCGCCTGATCCGCGACGTCGCGGTCGATCTCGGTTTCATGATCACGGTCGAGGACACCGGCGGCGCCGAGATCGACACCGCCGCCATGGCGCATCTGTCGCTGTCGACGCCGCAGGAGCGCCGGCTGCACGCTATCGCCTTCCACGAATGGGTGACGGTGCGTACGGCCAGGAACGCGCCGCCGGTGACCGGCAGCCATATGGGCGTTCCCGACGGACCCGGCCTTGGCATCGACGTGGATCCTGGCCTGCTCGGCAAGCCGTTCTTCGAGATCGGCTGAAGATGAAGATCAGGCGGGTCGAGTATGAGAACATTGGCGCCAGCGCGCCGTGCTACTCGGCCGCCACGCCTTTCATCTCGAGATAGCTTTCCATGGAATCGTCCAGCGCCTGCAGCCAGGGCGTATGATGGAGCGGCGACATGGTGCCGGTCATCAGCGAGCGGTAGGCGTTGTCGCGGAAGGTCATGATGTTTTCCATCTTGTGGTGCTCCCACTCCATGAAGGTGCGGTTGACCGCCTCGACGTCGAAGCCCGGATAGTCGGTCTGGTCCATCAGCTCCTTGGTGTAGTCGCCCTGGAACCAGATCATCTGCTCGGCGTCCTCCAGCGTCTCCTCGCGCGCCCGCCACTTGGCGCCGTGCTCGGCCATCGCTTCGGCGGAGGGCAGCTTGATGCGGCCAAGCATCACGTCGCGCGCATACCAGGCCTGCGCGTCGAACATGTTGAAGGTGTAGAACTGGTCCTGCATGCCGATGTAAAAAAGCTTCGGGTTCTTCTCCCAGACCACGCCTTCATAGAGATCGAGCGGCCACATGCGGTTGGCGGTCTTGAGCTTGAGGTCGTCGGTGAGGAAGGGGAAGGAATGCAGATAGCCGGTGCAAAGGATGATGGCATCGACATCCTTGGTCGTGCCGTCCTTGAAATGCGCCGTCTTGCCGACGACCTTCTGCAGCAGCGGCACCTCCTTCCAGTTCTCCGGCCATTTGAAACCCATCGGCTTGGAGCGGTAGCTGGAGGTGATCGATTGGGCGCCGTATTTGTAGCATTGCGAACCGATGTCCTCGGCCGAATAGGAGCGGCCGATGATCAAGATGTCCTTGCCCTTGAATTCCATGGCGTCGCGGAAATCGTGGCTGTGCAGGATGCGGCCGTTGAAGGTGGGGAAACCTTCGAAGAAAGGCACGTTGGGCACCGAGAAATGGCCTGAAGCGACCACGACGTTGTCGAATTCCTCCGAGTAGGTCACGTCGTTGGTGCGATCATGTGCGGTGACGGTGAACTTCTCGGTCTCGTCGGAATAGGTCACCATGCGCACCGGGCTGTTGAAGCGCACCCATTCGCGCAGGCCGGATTTCTCGACGCGGCCCTTGATGTAGTCCCACAGCACGGCCCGCGGCGGATAGGAGGCGATCGGCCGGCCAAAATGTTCCTCGAAGGTGTAGTCGGCGAATTCGAGGCATTCCTTTGGGCCGTTCGACCAGAGATAGCGGTACATCGAGCCGTGCACCGGGTCGCCATGCTCGTCGAGGCCGGTGCGCCAGGTGTAGTTCCATAGGCCTCCCCAGTCGCTCTGCTTCTCGAAGCAGACGATTTCCGGGATCTCGGCGCCCTTGTCGGCGGCCGACTTGAAGGCCCTTAGCTGGGCCAGGCCTGACGGTCCGGCTCCGATGACGGCGACACGAGATTTCATTGCGGGCCTCCTCCTTTTGATTTCGACTTTTTTCTTGACGCAATTCCGGGCGGAAAACCGTTCGACCACTTTTCCTGGAATTGCTCCCACGAAACAAATTTCACTGACAGTGACAGTAATTGGGTCTTTGGTGCTGTCAACAAACATCTGCGGCGACGGCGTTTGCCTGAAACGGTTTTTCTGCGCGAAGGCGGCGCGTCGCGTTGAATCAGGCGTGCCCTGCAACATCCAGCGGCTTGCTGTCGCGGTTGCGCTCTTGTATCGCCACCGAATATGTTCACCTTGAGTGAAATAAATCCGCGAGAGTCGGGGCGACATGGCGAACAAGAATTCCGGCACCAGGTCCACCGATGCGGCAGCGAAGGGCAAGGCGCCGCTAAAGCGCGTTTCGGCCGCCGGGCGCACGATACGCGCCCCGTTGACGCAGAATCCGCACGCCATCCGCGACACGCGCGAAAAAGTGCTGGAAGTGGCGATCGGCCACGAGGTGCGGGCGTTCCGCAAGAAGCTCGGCATCACCGTCGCCGATCTCGCCACCGCCACCGACATTTCGCTCGGCATGCTGTCGAAGATCGAAAACGGCATCACCTCGCCGTCGCTGACGACATTGCAGGCGCTGTCGCGGGCGCTGGGCGTTCCGGTGACCGCCTTCTTCCGACGCTTCGAGGAAGAGCACAGCGCCGTTTTCGTCAAGGCCGGCGAAGGCGTCGATGTCGAGCGCCGCGGCACCCGCGCCGGCCATCAATACAACCTGCTCGGACATATCGGCGCCAACACCAGCGGCGTCGTCGTCGAGCCCTATCTGATCACGCTGACCGAGAATTCGGACGTGTTCCCGACCTTCCAGCATGCGGGCATGGAATTCCTCTACATGCTCGAAGGCGAGGTCGTTTACCGGCACGGCAACAATCTCTATCCGATGAAACCGGGCGACAGCTTGTTCTTCGACGCCGACGCGCCGCACGGCCCGGAAGAGTTGACGCGCCTGCCGATGCGCTATCTGTCGATTATCTGCTATCCGCAAAACAGCGCGGGGTGATTGGCTGATCTCCCCCCTCGTGGGGGAGATGGCCGGCAGGCCAGAGGAGGGCGCTGTCCCGCCGACGTATCAATCGTTGCGGTTGCGACCTTCGGGTCGTCGTTGTTGGTGTTTCGCCCGAGGCAGGCACGGCTGGCGTTCCTTCGCGCCCCCCTCTGCCCTGCCGGGCATCTCCCCCACAAGGGGGGAGATTGGCAGCTTCTAATCCGGCCCGAATCCTGGTGACGTCGGGCTGCCGTCGTCAAGCTTCGACAGCCATTCCACCAGCGTCGGCCTATATCGTGTCAAGCCCTTATAGGTGGCGAGCTCTTCCGGCAGGTCGCGGATGACGCGGTGCAGGCGGCGCGCCCATTTCGGCTGTGTGACCAGCTCGTCCATCTTGATCAGATAGCAACGGATCGGGAAGACGATGGCGTTTGAACGCGGCAGCCGCCAGAAGCTTTGCAGCTCGACGCGCAGATGCACCTTCTGGCCGACATTTTCGGGCGTGACCGTGGCGCGGTCCGGGCCCCATTTGTGATAATTCTCGGGACTGGTGTCGAGGCGCGGATTGATGGTCATCGTCCAGTTGAGACGCCTTGCCGGCTTGCCCTGCTGGATGTTGGTGAGGAACTTCAGCGCGCGGGTGAAAATGCCCTTCTCATGCGCCAGCGGCACCGGCGCGTGCCATTCGAAGAAGTTCATGCCGATGTCGAAGTCGAGCGACCAGTCGGCCTGGGTGGTGACCATGCCGGCATCCATCCACAGATTGCCGTCGCGCTGGTCGAGAATGCAGAAATCGCCCTGGCTCTGGCGGGTGATGTACTCCATCGGCCCGTAGGGCAGCGTCGAGGTGTCGCCGAAGGTGAAGGTGTCGTCGATGCCGAGCGGCCGGTTGATCCAGCGCCAGCGATCGCCGTTTCGCTCCAGTGTGAAGTGCTCGGGATAGCCGAGCGCCTGCTGCTCCATCAGAAGCTCGAGCAGGTCCCAGCCGGCAAGCGTCATATGCGCCAGCGACTGGCAGCGCAGCGGATCCTCGGCCAGCACCAGCGCGCGGTCCTGCATCTCGGCGACATAGTGCTCGTCGACGTCGATCAGGTTCTCGAGCACGCTGCCTTTCGGCCCGACCACATGCGGCTCGATGTTGACCGCGTACATGTAGGAGTCTTCGTTGAACGGGAAGGGAAAGCGCCGGATGTGCTCCGGGCTGTTCTTAAAGGTGAAATCGTCGCGAAACGTTTCCTTGCGAAAGGTGATGCCCATTGACGCCTCCTATCTTTCCAGGACCAGCGACTTGCCCTCGAAGCGCGAGACGCAAGGCATGATCTTGCAGCCGGAACGGTGGTCTTCCTCGCTCAGCCAGTGATCGTTGTGGATGAACTTGCCGTCGGAGGAGATCACATTGGTCTCGCACTGGCCGCAAACGCCGCCGCGGCAGAGATAAGGCGGGTCGACGCCGGCGGCTTCGATTGCCTCGAGCAGGCTCTGCTGCTCGCCGACGCGGATCGTCTTGCCGCTGACGGCCAAGGTCACGTCGAACGGCGCGCCGGGCTGGGGTGCCGCGAAATGCTCGAAATGCACGGTCTCCGGCGGCCATCCGAGGTTAGCCGCGCGGTCACGCACCCAGTTGATCATGCCGGCCGGGCCGCAGACATAGAGATGCGTGCCGAGCGGCTGCGAGGACAAGAGCCGGTCGAGGTCGATGTGCTCCTCGCGGTCGTCGTGGTAGAGCCTGACCCGGTTGCCATAGCGCTGCTGCAAGACATCGGCATAGGTGCCCAGCGAAGCCGTGCGGCAGGTGTAGTGCAATTCGAAATTGCCGCTGGCGCCTGCCAGCTGCGACGTCTGCGCCATGAAAGGCGTGATGCCGATGCCGCCGGCCAGCATCAGGTGCTTCTTCGCCCGGAGATCCAGCGAGAACAGATTGACCGGATAGCTGATCACCATCTCCTGGCCGGGCTTGACCTGCCGGTGCATGAACAGCGAGCCGCCGCGGCCGGCATCGTCTCGGCGCACCGAGATCGTGTATTCGCGTGTGTCGAGCGGCGAGCCCATCAGCGAATAGGGGTTGAGCCTGGTGCGGTCGCCGTCACGCATCTCGACCACGACATGGGCGCCGCCGGAAAAAGTCGGCAGCAGCTCGCCGTCGCGGCGGCGGAAGTGAAAGCGGGTGACCAGCTCGTTGACCGGGACGACGTCGCTGACGACGACGTCGAGCTTGGTGGTGCCGGTGCTCATCGGAAGACCTCCTCGATCGGAGGACTCTCTGAGCGATCCTCGGCGTTGATGCACACGCCCTGGAACGCGGCGAGACGCCGCGAATAGTGATCGCGCACCAGAAGCAGCAGGCCGCAATGCGAGCAGGTAGCCGGCTGCGTCGTCACGTTCTCGGTGATGCCCTTGCAGTGCACGCATTGCACGCGGCGCGCCAGCGAGCCGCGATGCTCGGTCTCAATGGAGGTGTGGTCGATGCCGGCTTCGAGCGCCACCTGCATGGCCTGGCCGATCAGGCCTTCGGTGCCGGCAAGATAAAGGCGCAGGCCCATATGGGCGTTGGTCAGCGTCTGCTTCAGCCGCGGCAACAGGCTGGCGAAAGACGGCGCGATGTGAAGTTGCATCGGCTTCAGCGCTTCGAGAGCTGCCACGTGCTTGCCCTCAGGCCCCGGAATAAAGACGATTTCCGCGCCGTCGAAAAAGCCGGACGGCGCCTTGCCGGCCATGTTGGTTATCGCGAGCGCGCCTTCCGCGTCGGCGATGAAGAGATGATGCTTGCCGGGCCGCGGAGAGAGCGTTCCGTAAACGGGCCGGCTGATGATCGTCTTGGCTGCCATTCTTTCCTTCGTGCCCCGAAAGCCCTCCCGCTGATGATGCCTCAACCTTTTGCCGTGCGCTTGGTCTTTTTGGGATCGTCGAACGGCAAGGGCTGCGCCGTTGCTTTGATCGAGCCGCTCCTGTTGCGAATCTCGAGCTTGGTGTCCTTGACGGCGCAGTCGACATCGAGGCGCGCGATGCCCATCGATTTCTCGACCAGCGGCGAATACATGGCGCAGGTCACCACGCCGACTTGTCTGCCGTCGCGGTAGACGGGCGCGCCCTCGTCCGCCGGTTCCTTGCCGTCGAGCAGCACGCCGTAGATCTTGAAGCGCTCCTTGCCCTTCAGCCGATAATGCTCCTCCGCGCCGCGGAAGCCGGTCTTGCCGGGGCTGACGGTGAAGTCGAGGCCGAGCTCCCACAGCGTGTCGCCGGGGCCTTCGTTCTCGAACGGATACTTTTGGGAATTGTCGTAAGGGTAGAAGAGTAGATAGCTCTCGACGCGCAGCATATCGAGCGTGGTGAAGCGGCACGGAATGATGCCGGCGCTCTTGCCCTCCTCGAGGATCCTGTCCCAGATCGTGCCGGCATTCTGGCCGCGGCAGAAGATCTCGTAGCCGCGCTCGCCGGTGTAGCCGGTGCGCGAGATCATCACCGGAAAGCCGAAGAGCTGCGTCTGCATGTGATGGAAATAGTTGAGGTCGCGGATGCCCGGCACATGCTTGGCAAGATAGTCGACCGCGGTCGGGCCTTGCAGCGAAAGGTCGTGCAGATTGTCGTCGAAGCGCAGCGAGACATCGCGGCCCATCGCCGCCCGCTGCAGCTCCTCATGGCCGGTGCCGGAGCCGTGCACGACCATCCACGAGTTCGGGCTGATGCGGTAGAGAATGCAGTCGTCGGTGAATTTGCCGGCCTCGTTCAGCATGCAGGCATAGGCCGACTTGCCGGGATAGATCTTTTCGACGTCGCGCGTCGTGGCGAGGTCGATAAGATGCGAGGCGTGCGGTCCGGTGATGTGAACCTTCTTCAGACCGGAGACGTCCATGAGCCCGGCCTTGGTGCGGATCGCGACATATTCCTCGTCGGCGTCCTTGTCGTAGGTCCAGGCGGTGCCCATGCCGCTCCAGTCCTCGAGTTTCGAGCCGAGCGCGCGATGGCGATCCGCCAGGGTCGAGAATCTCCAGGATGCCGTCATCCGATCGTCCTCCGTGCGATTTAAGTCGTTGCTGTTCCCTGCTCCTGCTTGGTGGCGGAGCTTGGTCGAATATTGACCGCAAACGGCGAAGCCCTGCAATCCCCTTGAAGCAAATAATTTCATTGTCAGGCAAATTTCTTGCCCGATGACAAACGGTTTACGATGCGTAAATCCGGCTTGACAATTTCGGGAATCGAGCGGAATTTATGAAAAAAATTTCACTCTGTTGAAAGAGTGGACGCCCGGTCGGTTGTGTGGCCGGACGTCGCCAGAAGGGGAAAACCGATGTCCGACATGCAGCAGCGCATCGAAGCGCTGTACCGTTCCGACGTGCGTGGGTCCGTGCTCCTGATCGTATGCCTGTGGGCAACGATCCTCTTCGTCCTCCTGATGACGTGGCCATACATTCCGCATAGCGGCATCAAGCTCGTGGTGGCGGTTGCAGCCGCCGCGGTGCTGATCTTCAACACCGCCGCGATCCTCGCCATGCTCAACCACTACAAGGAAGACAAGGACTTCATCTACGGGCTCGACATCAAGAACGCCGACGCCGCCCGCAACCGCCAATCGTGAAGGGAGAAACCATGGCTCGCTACACCCCGCCGGAGCAGAGCAAGGCCGGACAGATCCTCGACATCGCGGTCGTGGTGGTCGCAATCTTCGTGGCGCTCTGGCTGCCGCTGAAACTCGGCTTTGCCGGGGCGGCGAAGTCGATCGACCCGCTCGATGCCAAGACCTGGGACGCGCTCGGCCAGAACGCGACCATGGCCTCGATCTGGGAGAAGCTGGGCTACACGCCGGAGACGGCGCACGACATCATCCAGAACCGCTTCCACTACATCATCGACTGGCCGACGCTGATCATCATGGCGATCGTGCTGATCGCGTATTTCGTCTTCCTGTTCCGCGCCTCCGATAAGGAATATCGCGAGGTCATCAACGAGAAGTTCGACGACAAATAGACTTCGACGACAAAGAGACTTTCGACGACAAAGAGACCGGGGAAGACATCATGTGGATGGGACTGTCTTACGTTTGCTGGGGCATCTCGGTCGTGCTTGCGGCGTGGATGCTCTACGACTGGTTCAAGGTCGATACGACCTATTCCGAGGAGACTTTGACGTCTTCCCGTGAAGGCGAGCTTGAAGCCGTTTCCGAAAAACACCGGATCTGAGTGGGGACTGACATGACGGCTGCGGTTGAAACGGCACAAACGACGACAATCCACGGCGACAGGGTCTCGCTGCTTCGGGTGCTCGGCCCGGCGCATGTGTGGGCGCTGGGCGTCGGCATCGTGCTGGTCGGCGAGTTCACCGGCTGGAATTTCTCCGCCGACAAGGGCGGCGCGCTCGCCGCGCTGATCGTCTGCTGGGTCGTCGGGCTGCTCTACACCTCGGTCGCCATGATCGATTCGGAGGTGACGTCCACCGTCGCCGCCGCCGGCGGCCAGTATGCTCAGGCCAAGCATATCGTCGGGCCGCTGATGGCCTTCAACGTCGCACTGTTCCTGGTGTTCGCCTACACCATGCTGGAAGTGTCGGACGCGATCCTGCTCGGCGACACCATCGTCGCCAAGGCCGGCGTCGAGGGGCTGACGCACAACTCCTTCATCGCCGCCACCATCGTCGTGCTCGCCTGGCTCAACTATCGCGGCGTGCTGATGACGCTCAACGTCAACTTCGTCATCACCGCGATCGCCTATGTCTCGATCGTGATCCTGTTCTTCTCCGTCAGCCCTTGGACGCAAGGCGCGGTGCTGAAGCTCAACGAGCTGGTCACCCCCGGCAACGCCCTGCCCTATGGCTGGATCGGCGTCATTGCCGCCTTCCAATTCGGCATCTGGTATTATCTCGGCATAGAGGGCACGACGCAGGCAGCCGAGGAAGTGCGCTCGCCGGCGCGCTCGCTGCCTTACGGCACCATGGCCGGCATGATCACGCTTCTGATCGCCGCCGCGATGACCTGGTATGTCTGCGCCTCGCTGATGCCCTGGGAATATCTCGGCATCACCTATTATCCGCTGTGGGACGCCGGCAAGCTGACGGGCAGCCCGCTGCTGGAAAACCTGCTCTTCATCGCGACGCTGCTGGCAGCGCTCGCCTCGGCCAATGGCTGCATCAACGACGCGGCGCGCGCCTGGTTCTCGCTCGGCCGCGACCGCTACCTGCCGAGCTGGTTCTCGGCAGTGCATCCGAAATATCGCACGCCCTATCGCTCGATCCTCTTCCTGCTGCCGATCGCGCTGGCCTTCGCCTTCATCGCTGATCTCAACCAGGCGATCACCTTCTCGATCCTGTCGGGCGTGCTGCAATACACCTTCATGAGCATCAACATCATGATGTTCCGCAAGAAGTGGCCGCTGGGTTCGATCCGCCGCGGCTACACGCACCCCTTCCACCCACTGCCGGCGATCGTGCTCTTCTGCCTGTGCATGGTGACTTTCTTCGCCATCTTCCTCGGCTTCGGCTCTCAGTTGATCGCGATGACCGTCTTCTATTTCCTGATCTCGCTGTGGTTCCACTTCTACCGCTACAAGTTCGTGCGGCGCGGCGACCAGTTCTCCATGCCGTGGCCGAAGCCGCAGGGTTATTGAGTGGAGTAAGGGCCCGCCGTTCGATGGCGGGCCGTGGCGTATCGAAATGTCCGAGCTGACGTCAGTATTGCTTACCGGGGCGATCGCACTGGGCGTCGCCGCTCATATTGTCTGGCTGGCGCGCGCCAGCCGCAACAGGGCGAAGGCGGCCTTGGCCGCCCATATGGCGAGCGTCCGCAGCATCGTTCCGGACGCCGCCGACATTTCCGATGGCACAGCCGGTGTCGTCACCTGGGCCGGTTCCTGGAACGGTCAGCGCGTCCAGGTGCGGACCATCGTCGACACGCTGGCGACACGAAAGCTGCCGACGCGCTGGCTCAGCGTTTCGATCACCGAGCCGGTCGCGGTGCCGGGCACGTTCGACATGATGATGCGGCCGAATTCGGCGACGACATTTTCCAATTTCGACCATCTGCCGCACACGCTGCCGAAGGTGCTCGGCCTTCCCGCCGACGCGGTGCTCAGGACGGACCGCAGAGGCGTCGCCTTCCCGCAGGATCTGATCGCCGCGCATACAGACATCTTTGCCGAAAGCCGCGCCAAGGAATTGCTGATAACGCCGAAGGGCGTGCGCATCGTCTGGCTGCTGGCCGAGGCCGAGCGCGCTCGCTACGGTGTGTTCCGGCAGGCGGCGTTCGGCGATGCCGGGATCGATCCGGCCTTGATCGAACGGCTGCTCGAGGCAGCCTCGACGCTTCGCCAAGCCATCAACCGGCGCGAAAGACGGGCCGCATGAGCGACGAAACCGCCACCCCTGCTCCCGCGAATCCCTATCTCGTGCTCGGGGCCGCGATAATCTTGCCGGCAAGCGGCCATGTCATGCTCGGCGTGCCGGCGCGCGGGCTGCAATTCCTGTTCTTCATGGTGATCCTTGGCTGGATAACCACCAAGCTGGCGCCGGTCGACGCCGGCTTCATCGGCCGCCATGCCGGGGGTTTCCTGATCTATGCCCTCTCGATCCTCGACGCCTATAGGATCGCGCGCATCCGCCATGCGATCTGGGTTCACAATGCGCGTCCGGGCGGCGATAGTGCCGAGGGCAATGCCCCGTCCAATATGTAATCACAGGAAAATTTTTTTCATACCAATTGAATTCGGCTTACTCATTGGGTACATCATCTGAGAGCCAAAAAACGTTGGAGGCTGGCATGTGCGGAATCGTCGGACTTTTCTTGAAGGACAAGGCGCTGGAGCCGAAGCTCGGCGCCATGCTGTCGGAGATGCTGGTGTCGCTCAGCGACCGCGGACCGGACAGTGCCGGCATCGCCATCTATGGCGCAGCCACCGGCAATGAAGCCAAGATCACCGTGCAGTCGCCGAAGCCCGATCGCGATTTCCGCGGCCTCGACGCCGAGCTCGCCAAGGCGATCAGCGCGCCGGTCAGCGTCGCGGTCAAGTCCACGCATGCGGTGATCCGGACCACGCCGGACAAGGTCGACGCCGCGCGCGAGGCGCTGCAGACGCTCCGGCCCGACATCCGCATCATGGGCGCCGGCGAAGCAGTCGAGATCTACAAGGAAGTCGGCCTGCCCGAAGCGGTCGTCGACCGTTTCGACGTGCGCGCGATGACCGGCACGCACGGTATCGGCCACACCCGCATGGCAACGGAATCGGCGGTGACGACGATGGGCGCGCATCCTTTCTCGACCGGCGCCGACCAGTGCCTGGTGCACAATGGCTCGCTCTCCAACCACAACAATGTACGCCGCGAGCTGATTCGCGACGGCATGACCTTCGAGACCGAGAACGACACCGAGGTGGCGGCTGCCTATCTGTCCAACCGGATGGCGCATGGCAAGAATCTCGGCGAGGCGCTGGAAGGCGCGCTCTCTGACCTCGACGGCTTCTTCACCTTCGTCGTCGGCACCAAGAATGGCTTCGGTGTGGTGCGCGATCCGATCGCCTGCAAGCCGGCCGTGATGGCCGAGACCGACCAGTATGTCGCCTTCGGCTCCGAATATCGCGCGCTGACCAAGCTTCCCGGCATCGACAATGCGCGGGTCTGGGAGCCCGAGCCCGCAACCGTTTATTTCTGGGAGCATTGAGCTCATGCCGGCAACCCCAATGTCGAAAGCCGAGCGCGAGCCAGGCCATGCCCACAATCAGGCGTCACGCGTCTTTGACCTATCCGTGCATTCGCTGCGCGAGTTGAACCAGGCGCTGCACAAGCTCACGCCCGGCTCGAACGAGACCGCATGGGAAGTGCTCAACCCCAAGGGCAGCCATTCGGTGGCGGTCGGCGTCGATCAGCCCGTCAGTATCGATGTACGCGGCAGCGTCGGCTATTACTGCGCCGGCATGAATGACGGCGCGGCGATCACCGTGCATGGCTCGGCCGGCCCCGGTGTCGGCGAGAACATGATGTCGGGCTCGATCGTCATCAAGGGCGACGCCAGCCAGTATGCCGGCGCCACCGGCCGCGGCGGCTTGCTGGTCATCGAGGGCAATGCCTCGTCGCGCTGCGGCATTTCGATGAAAGGCATCGACATCGTCGTGCACGGCAATATCGGCCACATGTCGGCCTTCATGGCGCAGTCCGGCAACCTCGTGGTGCTGGGCGATGCCGGCGACGCGCTGGGCGATTCCATCTACGAGGCGCGGCTCTTCGTGCGCGGCAAGGTGGAGAGCCTCGGCGCCGACTGCATCGCCAAGGAGATGCGGTCCGAGCATATCGAATTGCTGCAGGCCCTGCTCGACAAGGCCGGCGTGACCGGCGTCAAGGCCTCGGAGTTCAAGCGCTACGGCTCGGCCCGCAAACTCTACAATTTCAACATCGATAACGCCGACGCGTATTGAGGCAAGATGACCTACCGCAACCCGCCGACGACGCCGCGCAAATCCGCGACCTTCGACGATTACACGCTTTCCGAAATCCGCCGCGCGGCCGCGACCGGCATCTATGATATCCGCGGCGCCGGCGCCAAGCGCAAGCTGCCGCATTTCGACGACCTGCTTTTCCTCGGCGCCTCGATCTCGCGCTATCCGCTCGAAGGCTATCGCGAGCGCTGCGACACCTCGGTAGTGCTCGGCTCGCGCCACGCCAGGAAGCCGATCGAGCTGAAGATCCCGATCACCATCGCCGGCATGAGCTTTGGCTCGCTGTCCGGGCCGGCTAAGGAAGCCTTGGGGCGCGGCGCCACGCTCTCCGGCACCTCGACCACCACCGGTGACGGCGGCATGACCGAGGAAGAACGCGGTCATTCCAAGACGCTGGTCTATCAGTACCTGCCCTCGCGCTACGGCATGAATCCGCGCGACCTGCGCCGCGCCGACGCCATCGAAGTGGTCGTCGGCCAGGGCGCCAAGCCCGGCGGCGGCGGCATGCTGCTCGGACAGAAGATCTCCGACCGCGTCGCCGAGATGCGCACGCTGCCCAAGGGCATCGACCAGCGCTCGGCCTCGCGCCATCCCGATTGGACGGGGCCGGACGATCTCGAGATCAAGATCCTCGAGCTGCGCGAGATCACCGACTGGGAAAAGCCGATCTACGTCAAGGTCGGCGGCGCGCGGCCCTATTACGACACCGCGCTCGCGGTGAAGGCCGGCGCCGATGTCGTGGTGGTTGACGGCATGCAGGGCGGCACCGCTGCCACCCAGGAAGTGTTCATCGAGAATGTCGGCCAGCCGACGCTTGCCTGCATCCGGCCGGCGGTACAGGCGCTGCAAGACCTCGGCATGCATCGCAAGGTGCAGCTCATCGTCTCGGGCGGCATCCGCAACGGCGCCGATGTCGCCAAGGCGCTGGCGCTGGGCGTCGACGCCGTCTCGATCGGCACGGCGGCACTGGTCGCGCTGGGTGACAACGATCCCCGCTGGGAGGCGGAGTACAGTGCGCTCGGCACAACGGCCGGCGCCTATGACGACTGGCACGAGGGCCGCGACCCCGCCGGCATCACCACGCAGGACCCCGAATTGATGAAACGGGTCGACCCGATCGCGGCCGGACGGCGGCTGGCGAACTACCTCAAGGTGATGACGCTCGAAGCGCAGACCATCGCACGCGCCTGCGGCAAGAACAGCCTGCACAATCTCGAGCCCGAGGATCTCGTCGCGCTCTCGATCGAAGCCGCCGCCATGGCCGGCGTGCCTTTGGCCGGCACCAGCTGGATACCGGGAAAGAACGGCTTCTAGGACAAACTTCCAAGACACATAAGCGAGGAACTACATAATGGGGAACGATCTCGCCGCATTCGCCAAGGAGAACGGCGTCAAATATTTCATGATCTCCTACACCGACCTGTTCAGCGGGCAGCGTGCCAAGCTGGTGCCGGCGCAGGCGATCGCCGACATGCAGAAGGACGGTGCAGGATTTGCCGGCTTCGCCACATGGCTCGACCTGACGCCGGCGCATCCCGACATGCTGGCGGTGCCGGATCCGGCTTCGGTCATCCAACTGCCGTGGAAGAAGGACGTCGCCTGGGTAGCCGCCAACTGCATCATGGACGACAAGGAGGTGAACCAGGCGCCGCGCAACACGCTGAAGCGGCTGATCGACGAAGCCGCCCGCGACGGCATGCATGTCAAGACCGGCGTCGAGGCCGAGTTCTTCCTGATCTCGCCTGATGGCAAGGCGATCTCCGACGAGTACGATACAGCGTCGAAACCCTGCTACGACCAGCAGGCGGTGATGCGGCGCTACGACGTCATCGCCGAGATCTGCGACCACATGCTGGCGTTGGGCTGGGGCCCGTACCAGAACGACCACGAGGACGCCAACGGTCAGTTCGAGATGAACTGGACCTTCGATCACGCGCTGGCGACCGCCGACAAGCACTCCTTCTTCAAGTTCATGGTCAAGTCGATCGCCGAAAAGCATGGCCTGCGCGCGACGTTCATGCCCAAGCCCTTCCAGGGCCTGACCGGCAATGGCTGCCATGCGCATATCTCGGTGTGGGACGAGACCGGCAAGACCAATGTCTTTGCCGACAATTCGGAAGAGCTCGGCCTGTCCGCCAAGGGCAGGAACTTCCTCGGCGGCATCATGAAGCATGCCTCGGCACTTGCCGCTATCACCAACCCGACGGTGAATTCCTACAAGCGCATCAACGCGCCGCGCACCATTTCGGGCGCGACCTGGGCGCCGAACACGGTGACCTGGACCGGCAACAACCGCACGCATATGGTGCGCGTGCCGGGACCCGGCCGCTTCGAATTGCGCCTGCCGGACGGCGCCGCCAATCCCTACCTCCTGCAGGCCGTCATCATCGCCGCCGGCCTGGACGGCATCCGCTCGAAAGCCGATCCCGGCAAGCGCTACGACATCGACATGTACCAGCTCGGCCACACGGTGACGGATGCGCCGAAACTGCCGCTCAACCTGCTCGACGCGCTGCGCGAGTTCGACAAGGACAAATCGCTCAAGGCGGCGCTGGGTGAGGAATTCTCGTCGGCATATCTAAAGCTGAAGCAGCAGGAATGGAATTCCTATGCTTCCCACTTCACGCAGTGGGAGCGCGACCACACGCTGGATATCTGACCGTCCCGTAGTGGAGCATGATGTCGTCCGAAAACCGCTTCACACTTTTCGGCATCATGCTCTAGCGGTGCGAGCGACCTCGGAATGAACTGATGAAATATTCGATCTTCTCGCTCGCCCGCGCCGCCCTTTCCGGCCACAAGAACTGGCAGCCGACCTGGCGCGATGCTGCGCCCAAGGACCGCTATGACGTGATCATCATCGGCGGCGGCGGCCACGGGCTCGCCACCGCCTGGTTTCTCGCCAGCGAGTTCGGTATCCGCAATGTCGCGGTGCTGGAAAAGGGGTGGATCGGCTCCGGCAATGCCGGCCGCAACACCACCATCATCCGCTCCAATTACGGCCTTCCCGGCAACACCGGCTTCTACGAATTGTCGATGAAGCTGTGGGAGCGGATGGAGCAGGACCTCAACTATAACGCGATGGTCAGCCAGCGCGGCGTGCTCAACCTCTATCACTCCGACGCGCAGCGCGATGCTTTCGCCCGGCGCGGCAACACCATGCGCATCAACGGCATCGATGCGGAACTGCTCGACCAGGCGGCGCTGCGCAAAATGCTGCCGTTCCTGAATTTCGACAATGCGCGTTTCCCCGTGCAAGGCGGACTGCTGCAGCGGCGCGGCGGCACGGCGCGGCATGACGCCGTGGTGTGGGGCTACGCGCATGCGGCGAGCGAACTCGGCGTCGACATCATCCAGAATTGCGAGGTTACCGGCTTCACGCGCGACGCCAACGGCAAGGTGACCGGTGTTGAGACATCGCGCGGCAAGATCGGCGCCGGCAAGGTCGGCATGGCAGTGGCCGGCTCCTCGTCACGGGTCGCGGCTATGGCAGGTCTTCGCCTGCCGATCGAAAGCCATGTGCTGCAGGCCTTCGTCTCCGAAGCGATCAAGCCGCTGATCCCCGGGGTCATGACCTTCGGCGCCGGACACTTCTATGTCAGCCAGTCGGACAAGGGCGGGCTGGTCTTCGGCGGCGATATCGACGGCTACAATTCCTATGCCCAGCGCGGCAATCTGCCGGTCGTGGAGGATGTCTGCGAGGGCGGTATGGCGCTGATCCCGATGATCGGCCGCGTGCGGCTTTTGCGCCAGTGGGGCGGCATCATGGACATGTCGATGGACGGCTCGCCGATCATCGACAAGAGCCCGGTCGACGGCCTCTACATCAATGCCGGCTGGTGCTATGGCGGCTTCAAGGCGACGCCCGGCTCCGGTTTCGTCTTCGCCCATCTCATCGCCCGCGATCAATCGCACAAGGAAGCCGCGCTTTTCCGCCTCGACCGTTTCCAGCGCGGCGCCATGATCGACGAGAAGGGCCAGGGCGCCCAACCGAACCTGCATTAGGGATAGAGCATGATGTTATCCAAAAACCGCTTCACACTTTTTGGCATCATGCATTGAAGACCCAGCCATGCGCATAGTCTGTCCCTTCTGCGGCGAACGCGAACTCGGCGAGTTCACCTATCTCGGCGATGCCAAGCCGAAACGCCCCGCGGCCGATGCCGGCGAAGATGCGGTCTACGATTACGTCTATCTGCGCGACAATGTTGCCGGCCCGATGACCGAGCACTGGTACCATGGTGGCGGGTGCCGGGCCTGGCTGAAGGTCACGCGCAACACGCTGACGCATGAGATTTCGGCCGTTGAGCCGGCGGCGGGGGCCGGCGCCGCCAAGGTTGGTGCGTGATGCGCGGCGATCAGGCAAACCGGCTGAATAATGGCGGTCTGATCGACCGCTCGCTACCGCTCAGCTTTCGCTTCGACGGCAAGACGTTCTCGGGCTTCAAGGGTGACACGCTGGCTTCCGCGCTGGTTGCCAACGGCGTCAAGCTCGTCGGCCGCTCGTTCAAATATCACCGCCCGCGCGGAATTCTCACCGCCGGGTCGGAAGAGCCGAACGCGCTGGTAGAGCTGCGCAGCGGCGCAAGGCGTGAGGCAAACACCAAGGCGACAACCGTCGAGCTCTATGAAGGGCTCGAAGCCGCCAGCCAGAACCGCTGGCCGTCGCTCCATTTCGACGTGATGTCGGTCAACCAGCTGTTCGCGCCGATCTTCGTCGCCGGCTTCTACTACAAGACCTTCATGTGGCCGGCGAAGTTCTGGGAAGCGATCTACGAGCCGGCAATTCGGCGCGCCGCGGGCCTTGGCCGCGCTGCCCAGGTTTCCGATCCCGACCATTATGACAAGGCCTGGGCGCATTGCGATGTGGTGATCGCGGGTTCCGGCCCGGCAGGTCTGGCGGCGGCTCTTGCCGCCGCGCGCTGCGGCGCGCGCGTCATCCTGTGCGAGGAGGATTTCGTCCTCGGCGGGCGCCTGCTCGCCGACGGCGGCATGATCGACGGATTGCCGGCCGCCGAATGGGTTGCGCGCGCGGTTGCCGAACTGACGGCGATGCCGGATGTGCGCATCATGACGCGCACGACTTTGTTCGGCGTCTATGACGGCGGCACCTATGGCGCGATCGAGCGTGTCAACGACCACCTGCCGGTGCCGCCCGAGCATCAGGTGCGCCAGCGGCTATGGCGGATCGTGGCCAAGCGCTGCGTCGTCGCGGCCGGCGCAATCGAACGCCCGATCGTCTTTGCCGGCAACGACACGCCGGGCGTGATGATGGCGTCGGCCATGCGCAGCTACATCAACCGCTATGCGGCCACGCCGGCGCGGCGCATCGCGCTGTTCACCAACAATGAGGATGGCTGGCGCACCGCCGAAACGGCGATCGCGGCCGGACTGCAGGTTGCGGCGGTGATCGATGCGCGGCCGGACGTTTCTGCGGCCCACCGCTCGCTTGCAAGCAAAGGCGGCTTTCCGGTGCTGCACGGCGCTGTCGCCGGCATCGACGGCGGCAAGGGTGGCGTGCGCAAGATTTCCGTCTCGCTGGCCGGCGGCGCGCGCGCCGAGGTCGAGGCGAATGGGCTTGCCGTCTCTGGCGGCTGGAACCCCGCGGTCGGCCTCACCTCCTACCACCGCGGCAGGCCGAAATGGCGCGACGATATTGCCGCCTTCGTGCCGGATGGCGCGCCGCCCGGCATGGTGGCGGCGGGCGCGGCCAATGGCGCGTTCGGACTTGGCGCCTGCCTGTGCGAGGGGTTCGAAGCCGGCGCTGCCGCGGCCCGCGACGCCGGACGCAGCGGCAACATCGGATCGATGCCAGTCGCCGACGACGAGGCCTTTTCGATCACACCGCTCTGGCATGTCGCCGGCAAGGGCAAGGCCTTCGTCGACCAGCAGCATGACGTCACCGCTTCCGATGTCGAGCTGGCGCAGCGCGAGGGTTTTCAATCGGTCGAGCATCTGAAGCGCTACACGACGCTCGGCATGGCGACCGACCAGGGCAAGACCTCGAATGTCGCCGGCCTCGCCATCATGGCGGCGGTCAGCGGCAAGTCGATCCCCGAGACCGGCACGACGATCTACCGGCCGCCTTACGTGCCGGTCGCCATCGGCGCCTTCGCCGGCCATCACCGCGACGAGAATTTCCATGCGGCGCGGCTGACGCCCTCGCATCACTGGGCGGCCGAACAGGGCGCGGTCTTTGTCGACACCGGGCTGTGGAAGCGCGCGCAGTGGTATCCGCGCGCCGGCGAGAAGGACTGGCTGGAATCGGTCACCCGCGAGGTCAAGGCGGTGCGCAGCGGCGTCGGCTTCTGCGACGTCTCGACGCTCGGCAAGATCGACGTGCACGGGCCCGACGCCGGCGCCTTCCTCGACCGCGTCTACATCAATGCCTTCTCCAGCCTCGCCGTCGGCAAGGCTCGCTACGGGCTGATGCTGCGCGAGGACGGCATCGTCTATGACGACGGCACGACCTCGCGGCTGGCCGAGGATCATTACTTCCTCACCACCACGACGGCCAAGGCCGGACTGGTGATGCAGCACCTGGAATTCTGCCGCCAGGTTCTGTTCCCCGAGCTCGACGTGCAGCTGACCTCGGTCTCCGACCAATGGGCGCAGTTCTCGATCGCCGGACCTAAGACCCGCGATCTGCTGAAAGAGATCGTCGATCCGGTCGAGGACCTGTCGAACGAAGGTTTCCCGTTCATGGGCGCGCGCGAGGTCAAGCTGCGCGGCGGCCTGAAGGCAAGGCTGTTCCGCATCTCCTTCTCCGGCGAGATGGCGTTCGAGATTTCGGTGCCGGCGCGCTACGGCGAGGCGATGGCGCGCAATCTGATGATTGCGGGAAAACCGTTCGGCGTGACGCCTTACGGCACCGAGGCGCTCGGCGTGATGCGCATCGAAAAAGGCCATGTCGCCGGGCCGGAACTCAACGGCACCACCACGGCGGGCGATCTCGGCCTCGGCAAGATGATGTCGACCAAGAAGGATTTCATCGGCCGCGTCATGGCCGGCCGCGAGGCGCTGGTCGCGCCGAACCGGCAGGTGGTCGTCGGCATCAAGCCGACCGACAAGGCGCGCCGCCTGCGCTCCGGCGCGCACATCATTCCAAAGGGCGAGACCCCCGGCCCCGACAACGACCAGGGCTATGTCACTTCGGTCTGTTTCTCGCCGGTGCTCGACCAGTGGATCGGTCTCGGCCTCGTCGAGCGCGGCCGCGAGCGCATCGGCGAGATCGTGCGCGCGCATGATCCGCTGCGCGGCGAGGACTACGATGTCGAGCTCTGCAATTCCGTCTTCTACGATCCGGATGGAGGGCGCCAGCGTGGCTGAGTTTTCCTGGGACGTCCGCAGCCCGCTCGACCGCGCGCTGATTGCCGGCTCCTACGGCGCGCAAGGCGACGCCGGCGTGTCGCTGACGGAGATCCGCAATTTCGATCTCGTCCAGGTAATGGCGCGGCGCGGCAAGGCCGGCGAGATGGCGAAGGCCGCGCAGGCGCGCGTCGGCATGGCGGCGCCGGAAACGCCTAAGGCGGTCGATACTGCCGACGCGACGCTGATCTGGTCGGGGCCGGAGCAATTCCTGGTGCTGTCCAAGGGCGGCAGGCATTCGATTGAGGCGCTTGGCTCTGTCTTTGCCGGTTCGGCTTTGTTGTCCGACCAGTCGCATGCGCGGGCGCTGATCAGCATCTCCGGCGACAAGGCGCGCACGATGCTCGCCAAGCTGTCTTCGATCGACCTGCACCCCGATGTTTTCGGCGTGGGCGCGGCGGCCGCGACGTCGATGGATCACACCAGCGTCACGCTATGGCGCGGCAAGGATCTGGCGGATGGACAGGCGGTGTTCAACCTGCTGGTGTTCGCGACTTTTGCGGAGAGCCTGTGGCACACTATTCTGGACTCGGCCGCGGAATATGGCGTGACGGTCGGCCATTCCGAGGAACTGGCGTAGCGCAGCACCACCCCTTCTCCCCTTGTGGGAGAAGGTGTCGCCGAAGGCGACGGATGAGGGGTGCTCCAGGGAAAGCCAGCGTCTCACTCCGCTGGAACACCCCTCATCCGTCTCGGCGCTATCGCGCCGATCCACCTTCTCCCACAAGGGGAGAAGGGAAGTCCCGCCTTGCCAAACGCATTCCCCCTGCTATTCTCTCAGCGAAAATAATTTTACACACAGGCAAACTTGTTTCTCGCTCGGAGGAGGGTTTGAGATGAGCCAGTCGCCCTACCCCGCCGTCCTGTCCGGGCCGCCCAAGCCGAGCCTGATCCTTAGGCCCGGCCAGATCAGCCTGCCGCCGGGGATGGAGCGCTATACCGTCCAGGGCAATGGCGCGGCGCTGATCGACGTCGAGGCCGGCGACAGCGTCAGCGTGAGCAATGTCGAAGGCGGCCAGCCTTGCGAGCTGCTGGCCTGGGACAAATCAGGCGCGACGGATCCCGGCATTTTCGGCGAACGGTCGAACAGCAACGCCGCCGGCATCAAGGCGCTGCTCGCCGATGGCGACGACAGCCTCTCGGCGCTGCGTCTCAGCCTCGAGCGGCGGCAGGTGCAACTCGACCAGCCGAAAGGCGTGCGCGTTTTCGGCGGCGCCACGCCCGCCGGCACGGAGCAGAGCTTTGCCATCCAGCGCGGGGGCGCGCTGCTGATCGCGGCGCCCGGCGGGCCGATGCTGGTCGACGGCCACAACACTGCGACGCCGCTCACCGTCCTGGTGCGGCGCGCCACGATCCGGCTGAAGACGAGGTCGCAGCTTCCCGATCCGCTCGCCGATCCGGTGCTTGATCTTCGGGTGAAGTCGGCGACCGCCGAGGTCTATTTCGTCAAGGCCGGCGACTATCTGCAGATCATCGATGTCGATGGCCGGCAATGCACCGACTTCCAGTGCTTTTCGGCGCGCAAGCTGGACAAGGGCCGCGACCTGCCGCTCGACGTGACGACGACCCGCACGCTGATGGGCTCGGCCTATCCGATGCCGGGCCTGCATTCGAAATATTACGACCAGGACATGGAGCCGCTGGTCGAGGTGGTGCAGGACACATGCGGCCGGCACGACGCCTTCGCGCTTGCCTGCGCCGCCAAATATTACGACGACATCGGCTATCCCGGACACACCAACTGCTCGGAGAATTTCAACAAGGCGCTGTCGGACAAGGGCGTGACGCCCCGCGCCGGCTGGATGGCGATCAATTTCTTCTTCAACACGGCGATCGACGCGCATGGCGTGATGGTGTCGGACGAGCCGTGGTCGCGACCCGGCGACTATGTGCTCTTGCGCGCCCTGACCGACATCGTCTGCGTCTCCTCGGCCTGCCCGGACGACACCACGCCCGCCAATGGCTGGGACCTCACCGACATCCATGTGCGCGCCTATTCAGGCCAGCACAAATTCTCGCGAGCGATCGCCAGACGCATGAAGCCCGACTCGGAACCGAAAATGACCCGCGAGACAGCCTTTCATTCGAGCTTTGCCAAGCACACGCGCGACTTCGTCGAATATCGCGGCTATTGGCTCGCCAATTCCTTCGCCAAGGAAGGCCCCATCGCCGAATACTGGGCCTGCCGGCAGGCCGCGGTGATCATGGACCTGTCGCCGCTGCGCAAATTCGAGGTCACCGGTCCGGATGCCGAAGCGCTGCTGCAATACACGCTGACCCGCGACGTCAAGAAGCTTGGGGTCGGCCAGGTCGTCTATACCGCTATGTGTTACGAGCATGGCGGCATGATCGACGACGGGACGTTGCTCAGGCTCGGCAAGGATAATTTTCGCTGGGTCGGCGGCGACGATCTTTCCGGCGAATGGCTGCGCGAGACGGCGAAAAAACTCGGCCTCAACGTGCTGGTGCGCTCCTCCACCGACCAGATGCACAACATCGCCGTGCAAGGTCCGAAGAGCCGCAACATATTGAAGGAAGTGGTCTGGACCTCGCCGGTGCAGCCATCGATCGGCGAGCTCGAATGGTTCCGCTTCGCCGTCGCGCGCATCGGCGGCGGTAATGGCGTGCCCGTCGTCATCTCGCGCACCGGCTACACCGGCGAGCTCGGCTACGAGATCTGGTGCCATCCGCGCGACGCCGAAAAAGTGTTCGACGCCGTCTGGGAGGCCGGCCAGCCGCACGGGCTGAAGCCGATGGGCCTCCAGGCGCTCGATATGGTGCGCATCGAGGCGGGACTGATCTTCGCCGGTTACGAATTCTCTGACCAGACCGATCCTTTCGAGGCCGGCATTGGCTTCACCGTGCCACTCAAGACCAAGGCCGACGACTTCATCGGCCGCGACGCTCTGATCCGGCGCAAGGAGCATCCGCAGCACAAGCTCGTCGGTCTCGATATCGATGCCAATGTCGCCGTCGGCCACGGCGACTGCGTCCATGTCGGCCGCGCCCAGATCGGCGTCGTCACCTCCGGCATGCGCTCGCCGGTGCTCGGCAAGACCATCGCGCTGGCACGGCTCGACGTCACTCACGCCGAGATCGGCACGGAGGTCGAGATCGGCAAGCTCGACGGCCACGCCAAGCGGCTGCCGGCGCGGGTTGTCGCCTTCGCCCATTACGATCCGCAGAAGACCAAGCCGCGTTCCTGATAGCGGCAACTCTGCCTTCTTCCGTTGTGGGAGTAGGTGGCCGAGCGAAGTTCGGTCGGATGAGGGGTCTTCCAGAAGACACCAGCCGCTCACTTCGCTGGAACACCCCTCATCCGTCTCGGCGCTACGCGCCGATCCACCTTCTCCCACAAAGGGGAGAAGGAAAGAGCATGTTTCGCAAGCGCGATGTGCATGACATCCACAAAACGCTTGACGCGAAAGCGCGTCGGATCAATCTTCACTCTTAAGAAAAAAATACGACTGAGTGGAAACACGACAGACCGACGCCGATTTGCCGGGGAGCAAGCTTCGCAAGAGCCGAAGCATCGCTGGCGGGGAACAACAAAAAGGGGAAGACACAAGATATGAGCACTATAAGCACGGCCCTCGAGCAGCCTGTCGAAAGCAAGCTGCTCAGGCATATCGACTGGCGTGGCGCCTTCTGGGTGGCAAGCGGCGTTCCAGCGCTGGTCCTGTTCTCGATCGGCGGCATTGCCGGCACGACCGGAACACTGGCTTTCCTGATCTGGACGGTGTCCATGATCATGGGTTTCCTGCAATCCTTCACCTATGCCGAGATCGCCGGCCTGTTCCCGAACAAATCCGGCGGTGCCTCGATCTACGGCGCCACGGCATGGCTGCGCTATTCCAAGTTCATCGCGCCGCTATCGGTGTGGTGCAACTGGTTCGCCTGGTCGCCGGTGCTGTCGCTCGGCTGCTCGATCGCCGCCGCATACATCCTCAACGCGCTGGCGCCGATCCCGGCCTTCACCGAGACATCGCCGGAAGTCGTCGCCTACATCGCCGCGCATGCCGGAACGGCGCCCGCCGACGCCATCGCCGCGGTGGCGGCTGCCGCCACGCCCGCGATCCGCACCTGGTCGCTGTTCAGCCATACGCTGGGTCCAGTGTCCTTCACCTTCAACGCCACCTTCTTCATCGGCGCGGTGCTGATGCTGATCATCTTCGCGATCCAGCATCGCGGCATCCTCGGCACGGCCAATGTGCAGAAATATATCGGCCTTCTGGTGATCATCCCGATGCTGATCGTCGGCGTCGTGCCGATCTTCACCGGCCAGATCGACTGGGCGAACTTCTCGCCGCTGGTGCCGTTGGCGGCCGCCTACGCGCCCGACCCGGGTTCGTGGAACATCGCCGGCTGGACGCTGGTGCTTGGCGGCATGTTCATCGCGGCATGGTCGACCTACGGCTTCGAGACGGCCGTCTGCTACACGTCGGAGTTCAAGAACCCCGGCACCGACACGTTCAAGGCGATCTTCTATTCCGGCCTGCTCTGCATGCTTCTGTTCATCCTGGTGCCCTTCACCTTCCAGGGCGTGCTCGGCCTGAACGGCATGCTGGCGACGCCGATCGTCGACGGCTCGGGCGTCGCCGACGCGCTGGCCGGCATGGTCGGCGGCGGCAAGATCATCCACAGTCTGCTGGTCATGCTGATGATCCTGGCCCTGGTGCTCTGCATCATGACGGCGATGGCCGGCTCCTCGCGCACGCTCTACCAGGGTTCGGTCGACGGCTGGCTGCCGCGCTATCTCAGCCACGTCAACGAGCATGGCGCGCCGACGCGGGCGATGTGGACCGACCTCTGCTTCAACCTGATCGTGCTGGCCATCGCCTCGGCCGACGCGACGAGCTTCTTCTTCATCCTCGCGGTGTCGAATTGCGGCTACATCATCTTCAACTTCCTCAACCTCAATGCCGGCTGGATCCATCGCATCGACAACGGCCACATCAACCGCCCGTGGAAGGCGCCGACCTGGCTACTCGGCATCGGCGCGATCTTCGCCTATGTGAACGCCATCTTCATGGGCGCCGGCGCCAAGGTGTGGAACCCGATGGCACTGTGGGCGGGCCTGATCACCGCTGCCTTGATCATCCCGGTGTTCTGCTTCCGCCACTACATCCAGGACAAGGGCAAGTTCCCCGAACACATGCTGGCAGACCTCGGCATGGCGGGAGCCGACCTCTCGGTCAAGAAGGCGGGCATGCTGCCTTACCTGACGCTGATCGCCGGCGTGGTGGTGATGCTGATCGCCAATTGGGTGTTCGTCATCTGACGCGGCAGCCTTGAAAACAGACGGGCGCGCCTCGGCGCGCCCTTTCTTTTTTGCCGATCGCCCCGTCCCGGCATCAGCCGGCCTTTCGGACCGCCTCGCTTACAAAGAGCCGATTTTCTGGATGCTTCAGGCCGAGATTCTCGCGCAGCGTCGAACCTTTATGGCGTTGCTGAGAAAGAATTCCGTTTTGCGGAAGCGTTGCACAGCGCATTTTTCCGCTCCGCAGACCTTGACGCGGATCATCCGCCACCGGCTTTCGCCGATGGCGGATGATCCAAGGTTGCCACCTTTTATTCCGCAGCCAAGGCCAGCTGCGGTCTTTCGATGCCTTCGACGTTCTCCGGCTCGGGCGCCTGCTCGTCGGTCTTGGCCTTCTTCGGCGCGCGGCCGAAGAACAGGGCGTAGCCGGCCGGCAGCACCAGGATGGTGAGCACGGTGGCGACGAGGATGCCGCCCATCATGGCGTAGGCCAGCGGCCCCCAGAAAACGCCGCGCGAGATCGGGATCAGCGCCAGGACCGCGGTCAGCGCCGTCAACATGATCGGCCGGAAGCGGCGCACGGCTGCACCCACGATCGCTTCCGATCGCTCCATGCCGGCGGCGATATCCTGGTCTATCTGATCGACCAGGATGATCGAGTTGCGCATGATGATGCCGAGCAGCGCGATGACGCCGAGGATGGCGACGAAGCCGAACGGCGCGCCGCTGATCAGCAGCGCCGCGGCGGCGCCGATGATGCCGAGCGGTCCCGTGGCCAGCACCAGCATCGACTTGCCGAAATGCTGCAGCTGCACCATAAGGAGCACGACGATGACGGCGAGCATGATCGGCGCCTTGGCGGCGATCGAGGCCTGGCTTTCGGCCGAGTCCTCGGCGCCGCCCTGGATCTCGACGTTGTAGCCGGGTGCAAGACCGGCGCGCAGGTCCTTCATGTCGTTGTACATCTTGGTGATGACGTCGTTGGACTGCACGCCGTCCGGCAGCGTGGCGCGCACGCTGATCGTCGGCAGGCGGTCGCGCCGCCATTCGACGCCCTGCTCCATCACCGGCACGACCTTGGCCACTTGCGAGAGCGGCACCGATCCGCCGAAGTCGGTCGGGATATAGACCGAGTCGACCGAAGAGAGCAGGTGACGGGTCGCCTCCGGCTCGCGGGCGACGATCGAGACCGTCTCCTCTCCGTCGCGGAAGTCGTCTAGCGGCGCGCCGGACATGGTGGCCTGCAGCATCTGGCGGATGCGCTGCGAGGTCAACCCGAGGGCGCGGGCACGATCCTGGTCGATCACCAGCTTCATCGCCGGCACCGGTTCCAGCCAGTCGTCGTGGATGGCGCCGAGCAGCGGATTGGCCTGGAATCTCGCCTTCACCTCATCGGCGATACGGCGCACCTCCTTGCGGTCCGGGCCCATGACGCGCATCTGCACCGGCCAGCCGGTCGGCGGACCGAGGAAGAGGCGGTCGACCTTGCCGCGGATCGAGGGGAAGTCCTGCGCCAGGATCTTGCGCATCTTGACGATCAGCCGCTCGCGCGCCGGCTCGTCCTTGGCCATGACCAGCAGTTGGGCGAAGTTCGGGTTACGGAGCTGCTGATCGAGCGGCAGGAAGAACCGCGGCGCGCCTTCGCCGATATAGGTGGCGATGAAGCGCTTGTCCGGATCGTCCGCCATCTTGCTTTCAAACGACTTGGCCTGGTTTTCGACATCCTTGATCGAGGTGCCTTCCGGCAGCCACAGGTCGACCAGGATTTCCGGGCGCGAGGATTGCGGAAAGAAGTTCTGCGGGATGAACTGGAAGGCCCACAGGCTGGTGGCAAAAGTAACCAGCGTCATCACCAAAACGATGATGCGGTGGCGCACGGCCCAGGTGACCGTCGCGCGCAGCCGGCGATAGAAGCCGGTATCGAAGACATCGTGATGAGTGCCGGCATGCTTGCGCTGCTTGAGGATCATGTAGCCCAGCCACGGCGTGAAATAGACCGCGACGAACCACGACACGACCAGCGCGATGCCGACGACATAGAACAGCGTGCGGACATATTCGCCGGCGGTGGAGGCGGCGAAGCCGACCGGGATGAAGCCAGCCGTGGTGATCAGCGTGCCGGTCAGCATCGGGAAAGCGGTCGAGGTGTAGGCGAAGCTTGCCGCCTCGATCTTGACCAGTCCCTCCTCCAGCTTTCGCTCCATCATCTCGACGACGATCATGGCGTCGTCGACCAAAAGGCCGAGCGCAATGATGAGCGCGCCGAGCGAGATGCGCTGCAGGTCGATGCCGATCTCGTACATGATGGCGAAGGTGGCGGCCAAGACGAGCGGGATGGCTATGGCTATCACCAGGCCCGAGCGCCAACCGATCGACAGCAGCGAGACTGCAAGCACGATGAGCAGCGCCTCGCCGAGCGCCTCCATGAACTCGCTCACCGCGTCCTTGACGACCTGGGGCTGGTCGGAGATCTGATCGACCGACACGCCATAGGGCAGCCCTGCCTCGAAACGCTGATAGGTCGCCTCGACATCCTTGCCGACATCCCTGACGTTAAAACCCTTGGCCATGACGACGCCGAGCTGGACGCTCTGATGGCCGTTGAAGAGGTATTTGTTGTCGTAAGGATCCTGGAGGCCGGAAGAGACCGTGGCGATGTCGCCGAGGCGCGTCACCTGGTTGCCCGAACGCAGCCTGAGCTCGCGGATATCCGCGGCCTTGGTGACATCGCCCTCGACCGAGATGCGCACCGAGCGCAGGCCGGTGTCGACCGAGCCCGCCGGATCGACGGCGTTCTGCCCTTTCACGGCGTTCTGCAGGTCAAGGATGGTCAGGCCGCGCTCGGCCAGCGCCTTGGACGAGACATCGATATAGATCTTCTCAGGCTGGTCGCCGATGATGACGGCCTTCTCGACGCCCGGCGTCGTCAACAGCATGTCGCGCGCCTGGATGGCGAACTTCTTCAGCTCCGGATAGGTGAAGCCGTCGCCGCTGATCGAGTGGAGCGTGATGAAGGTGTCGCCGAACTCGTCGTTGAAATAGGGGCCGAGCAGCCCCTGGGGCAATTCATTGGAGATGTCGCCGACCTTCTTGCGCACCTGGTAGAAGGCGTCCTTCACTTCCTCGGTGTTGGTGTCGCCCTTGACCTGCAAGGTGATGATGGCGCTGCCGGCGCGGGTGTAGGAACGGACGAAATCGAGGTGCGGCGTTTCCTGCAGCTTGCGCTCGATCTTGTTGACGACCTGATCCTCCATGTCCTGGATCGAGGCGCCGGGCCAGATCGCCTGCACCACCATGACGCGGAAGGTGAAGTCGGGGTCTTCCTTCTGGCCCATGCGCATCAGGCCGAGCGCGCCGGCAAGGATGATCAGCCCGAACAGGAAGCGCGCGATGCTTGGATGTCCGATCGCCCAACGCGAAAGATTGAAGGGCCGTTTTTCAGTGCTGCTGTCGCTGGTGGTCATGGCACACGTCCAGTCCAATTGATCGGCAAGGCACGCTCGCTTGGCATGCCGCTTCCAGTTCGGTGGGCTTCCGGGCGGCGAGACCCCTCAAGCGGAGAGAGCTCGCAAATCGCGCTCGACGCGGCACTGCTGCGGGGGAGCCAACATGCCGGCATCTCACGATCGGGGCGTTCGCCGCCCGGAACCCATGCTTTCCCCGGCCCGCGGCGCAAGCAGCGAGAGCGGGAAAGGCGTTCGTTACGCCTGACTTCAGGTTCTAGTTCGATGCATGTTGTTGTCCCAAAACCGCTTCGCACTTTTGGGCGACAAGCATCAGTGCAGGCTGCTGGTGGTCGCGGCGTCGTCCTCCGCCGAGGCGGATTGCTGGGCGTCGCTTGCAAGCTTGACCTTCAGGTTCTCGGTCATGAACTGTGTGCCGGCCGCCACCACGACGTCGCCCTGTTTGAGGCCGTCCGCCACGGCGACACCGTCGGCAGTGAAGTTGGCGACCTTGATCGGGCGCGGATGGACTGTTTCGGAGGCGCGGTCGACCGTCCAGACGATCTGCTTGCCATCCTTCTCGGTCATCGCAGTCAGCGGGATCGACACGAGCTGCGCCTTGCTGCCGACGGTTGCCTCGACATTGGCCGTCATGCCGAGCAGCACGCGCGGATCGTTGGGCAGCGAAACCCGGACAGCGAAGGTACGCGACTGCGGATCGGCGCTGCCGGCGACCTCGCGGACCTTGCCGTCAAGCGTCAGCCCTTCGTCCGACCAGAAGCTTGCCTTGACTTCCTTGCCGGGCTTGAACCCTGCAATATCCATCTCCGGCACCGCGATCGAAACTTCCTTCTCGCCGTCCACCGCGACCGTCATGACCGGCGTGCCGGCGCCGACCACCTGGCCGACATCGGCAGAGATGGCGGTGACGATGCCGGCCTGGCTGGCCTTGAGATCGGTGTAATGGACCTGGTTCTGCGCCTGGGCCAGCGTCGAGCGGGCGGCATCGCGCGTCGCCACGGCCTGGTCGTAGGCCAGCCGCGCCTGATCGAGCTGCGACTTCGGCGCGAAGTTCTTGGCATAGAGCTGCTCGGCGCGCTTCCTGGCGAGATCGACTGTTTCGACCTGGCGTTCGGCGGCGTCCAGGCTGGCCTGCGCGCTCTTCACCGACAGCTCGTAGTCGGACGGGTCGACGCGGGCGAGCACATCGCCTTCATTCACATGCTGGCCGATATCGACCAGACGCTCGGTGACCTTGCCGGCGATGCGGAAGCCGAGATTCATCTCGATGCGGGCGCGCACCGAACCGGAATATTCGAGCTGGCGAGTGGTCCGCGCCTCGCCGATCTCGACCACCTTGACCGGCCGGACGACTTCCTGAACGACCTCGGCCTTTTCCTGGCTGCAGCCGGCAAGGGCAAGCGCGGCGACGACGACGCCGATGGCGGGAAGGCCGGCGGCCGGCAGCTTGCGGAGGATGAAACTGGGCAAAGACACTTTAGCACTCCCGAACTGGAGATGATCTGCCGACCGCACGCGGCGGACGGCTTCTATTTCAAGGCTCTGATGGCGTAGTCGATAAGTTCGTCGGGCATTGCCCGGTTGGTCTTGGCAAGGCACTGCGCCACCATCTGCGGGTGGCACAGAATGACGGTGGCGGCGCCGAAGCAGCGCGCGGCGGTTTCAGGATCCTGCTGCCTGAACTCGCCTGCCTCGATGCCCTCGCGGATCACCTCGGCATAGAGGTCGTGGATTCTGTTCACATGCGCATCGATGACGCCCCAGTCGCGCTCGAGCGCGACGATGACCATCTCGTGCACCTTCTCCTGGTCGAGCATGACCTCCAGCGTCATCTTGTACTGGGCATGGATGTAGCGGCGCAGCCGTTCCTCGGCGCTGATCGGCAGATGCATGATCTCGTAGGCCATCTTGTAGCTGGCGCCGAGCATGCGGCCACAGACGGCCTGGTGGATTTCGACCTTGGAGGCAAAGAAGCGGTAGATGTTGGCCGGCGACATGCCGAGCTCGCGGGCGATGTCGGCGACATTGGTCTTGCCGTAACCGTAATGGCGGAACAGGCGCTCGGCGCAGTCGAGAATGCGGGTCACATTCTCCTGTCTGGCGGGGTCTGCCACGATGTTGGCGGCTTCGGACATCGCGCTTTCGTTTGACGAGTGACGAATTTCAATTTTCGTCAGTCGTAAAACGAAAGCAGCGACGAGTCAACGCGGAATCGACGTACGCGTATAATTTGGTGACAGATGGTGACAGTTGCGAGATCGGTGGCTGGCGACCCGACAATTTTCGCCGGCACCTGTGAGGTCGTCATCCTAGGGTGGAGCAGTCGCGAAGCGACGTCGCGGAAACCCTAGGATCCATTCCGTGACCATGCGGCCGTGCTCCAACGGGTCGAGAATAGCCGTCAGCGATTGTTGGGCGGATATCAGCGTAACTTCTTGATCCGGCTTCGTTCTTCGACTGATGTCACGGAATGGATCCTCGGGTCTGCGCGCGTCGCTACGCTCCTTGCTTCGCCCGTGGATGACGACCGCGCAGGGGCCAAATGCTAGTTGCCAACGCTGGGGGCTGCGCTCACACCCCCTTCGCCATCTCCCGTAGCCGGAACTTCTGAATCTTCCCTGTCGAGGTCTTCGGGATTTCGGCAAACACCACCGCCTTCGGCACCTTGAAACGGGCAAGCAGCCCTCGGCAGTGCTCGATGATCTCGGCCTCGGTCGCGCTCTTGCCGGGCTTCAGCTCGACATAGGCGACCGGCACCTCGCCCCATTTTTCGTCCGCGCGTGCTACCACACCGCAGGAGGCGACCGACGGATGCTTGTAGAGCGCGTCCTCGACCTCGATGGAGGAGATGTTCTCACCGCCCGAGATGATGATGTCCTTGGAGCGGTCCTTGAGCTGGATGTAGCCGTCCGGGTGCATGACGCCGAGATCGCCGGAATGGAACCAGCCGCCGGCGAAGGCTTCGTCGGTGGCCTTCCGGTTCTTCAGATAGCCCTTCATGACGATGTTGCCGCGGAACATGACCTCGCCGATCGTCTCGCCGTCGGCCGGCGTCTCGACCATCGTCTGAGGGTCCATCACCGTCAGCCCCTCGAGCGAGGCATAGCGCACGCCCTGGCGCGCCTTCTTCGCCGCCCTCGGTCCCTTCTCCAGCGCGTCCCACTCATTGTGCCATTCGTTGACGACCGCCGGGCCGTAGGTCTCCGTCAGGCCATAGAGATGGGTGACAGCGAAGCCGGCATCGGCCATGCCGGACAGCACGGCCTCCGGCGGGGGCGCTGCGGCGGTGTTGAAGGTGACGGTCTGCGCGAACTGCCGCTTGTCCTCGTCCTTCGCGTTGATCAGCACCGACATCACGATCGGCGCGCCGCACAGATGGGTGACGCCATGGTCGGCGATGGCGTCGTATATCGGCTTTGCCCGCACCCAGCGCAGGCAGACATGGGTGCCGGCCTGCACGGCCAAAGTCCAGGGGAAGCACCAGCCGTTGCAGTGGAACATCGGCAGCGTCCAGAGATAGACCGCGTGCTTGGCCATGCCGGCATGGATGGTGTTGGTGTAGGCCATAAGCGCCGCGCCGCGATGGTGATAGACGACGCCCTTCGGATTGCCCGTGGTGCCGGAGGTGTAGTTGAGCGAGATGGCGTCCCACTCGTCATCGGGCATCGACCAGACAAAGGTCTCGTCGCCGGCGGCGACGAACTCCTCGTAATCAGCTGAGCCGATCCGTTCGCCCTTCGGATAGGGCGCGTCGGCGGCATAGTCCGGATCGTCATAGTCGATGACCAATGGCTTCACCTTGGCCAAGGCCAGCGCGTCCTTGACGACGCCCGAGAACTCGCGGTCGACGATCAGCACCTTGCTGTCGGCATGGTCGAGCTGGAACGCGATGACGGCGGCGTCGAGGCGGGTGTTCAGCGAATGCAGCACCGCCTTCACCATCGGCACGCCGAAATGGGCTTCCAGCATCGGCGGCGTGTTGGACAACATCACCGTCACCGTATCGCCCTTGCCGAGGCCGTGCTTCGCGAGCGCTGAGGCAAGCTTCAGCGACCGGCGCCAGAAATCGCGATAGGTGATGCGCTGGTTGCCATGAATGATGGCGATGTGGTCGGGATAGGTCTTGGCCGCGCGCTCAAGATAGGTGAGCGGCGTCAGCGGCTGGTGGTTGGCAGCGTTCCTGTCGAGATCCTGTTCGTAAGGATTGGCCATCCCGTTCTCCCCGATGTTCTTTTCGAGCTTTCTAACCTTAGGCCGGCCGTCACGCTATCCCCCTTCCACGGCTGAAAATGCTATGCTGCGCCGGCTTGGTGGAACGGCAATCCAGATTGGGCCGCGCCGCGAGACGATCGCAGCTCGCGCAGGCAAATTTGACTTTTGTCGAGAGCCGTGACTAATGTCAGCCGAGGAGGCGGCATGGCGATCAGACCGGCAGAACAGCTCATCCACAAGGCCGCCTGGCTTTACTATGCGCATGGCCTGCGTCAGGACGAAGTGGCGAGCCAGCTCAACATTTCTCGCGCCTCGGTCGCCATGTATCTGCGCAAGGCGCGCGAGACCGGCATCGTCAACATCTCGACCTCGACGCAGCTCTTCACCGACGACGTCATGGCGCGACGGCTGGAAGATGCGTTCGATCTCGACGCCGTCTGGATCGCGCCGGAAAATGGCTACCTCGCCGATCCATCGACCGATATCGCCGTGCTGGCGGCGAGCGTCTTTCTCGAGCTGGTGAAGAAAGGCGACCGCATCGGCGTCGCCTGGGGCCGCACCGTCTACACCATCGCCGACATCATGTCCTATGCCGACCTGCAGGACGTCACCGTGGTGCAGCTCTGCGGCAATCTCGGCGCGCCCTATTCCTACCGGCCCGACCAGTGCACGATGGAGATCGCGCGACGACTGAATGCCAAGGGCCTCAACTTCTACGCGCCGCTGGTGCTGTCGACGGAAGGCCTGGCGCAAGGTTTGCGTGCCGAGCCGGTGATCCGCGACCAGCTGGCCGGCATCGCCGATTGCAATCTGGCGCTCTATTCCGTCGGCGCGGTCGACGCCGACAGCCATCTGGTGAAATGCGGCGCGCTGTCGGCGGCCGAGATGGAAACGTTGCGGCGCCAGGGTGCGGCCGGCGTCATCGCCGGACAGATCATCGACGCCGGCGGCGAGGTGCTCGACTGCAGCTACAATAGGCGCGTCATCTCCGCCGAGCTCGCCTCGCTGCGCGCTATCGAGAAGCGGCTGATGGTGGTGCAGGAAGACACCAAGTTCGAGCCGCTGCTTGCGGCCATCGCCGGCGGGCTGTGCACGCATCTGGTGGTCGGCGCGCATATGGCCGAGCGCCTGCTTCAGCACGCCGGCGCGGCAACGAAAAAGGCCTCGTAGAAAACCACCCTCGCCGCTTCTGTCATCACGACGTCGCGGCCTTCTGTTCATGAGCAAGAAAAGACGGAATCGGACGTATCGACATGCAGAACCTTTGGAATGACGCCGACGCGGAAAAGATGGTTGCCGACTATGCCAGGAAGGGCGTCGGCCGCGACCTTGCGCTGCGCGTCTACACGACCCGCCTGCTCGGCGGCGAGCCGCGCCTGGTGCTGCATGGCGGCGGCAACACCTCCTGCAAGACCAAAGCCACCGATCTCGTCGGCGACGAATGGGACGTGCTCTGCGTCAAGGGCAGCGGCTGGGACATGGCGGTCATCGAGCCGCAAGGCCTGCCGGCGGTGAAGATGGGCGCGCTGCTCAAGGCGCGCTCTTTGGACAAGCTCTCCGACGAGGACATGGTGGCGCTGCAGCGCTCCAACCTCATCGATCCGTCCTCGCCCAACCCGTCGGTCGAAACGCTGCTTCATGCCTTCCTGCCGCACAAGTTCGTCGACCACACGCATTCGACAGCGATCCTCGCCATCGTAGACCAGGAAGACAGCAAGGCATTGGTGAAAAAGGTGTTCGGCGACAAGATGGGTTACGTGCCCTACATCAAGCCGGGCTTCGACCTCGCCAAGGCTGCGGCGGAAATCTTCGACGCCGATCCCAGCGTCGAAGGCCTTATTCTCGACAAGCACGGCATCTTCACCTTCGGCGACGACGCCAGGCAGGCCTATGGCCGCATGATCCACTATGTGACTGTGGCCGAGGATTATGTGGCCAAGAACGGCAAGCCGCAGACGGCCAAGGCAGCATTGCCGGCAAAGCTCGCCAAGCCCAGCGACATCGCGCCGACGCTGCGCGGCGCCGTTGCCGTAGCGCGCGGCGAAGGCCGCTTCGACCGCATGATCAGCGACTTCCGCACCTCGGACGCGATCGTCGACTTCATCAATTCCGCCAAGATCGCCGAGCTGGCCGGGCGCGGGGTATCGACGCCGGACCTATCGATCCGTATCAAGACCGGACCAATGGCGGTACCGGCGCCCGACATGGACAAGCTCGGCGACTACAAGGCCGCCGTCCGCAGCCATGTCGATGCCTTCGTCAAGGACTACACCGCCTATTTCGAGACCAATGACGCGCTGGACAATGTCAAGCGCACCATGCTCGACCCGATGCCGCGCCTGACGCTGGTGCCGGGCCTCGGCATGTTCGGCCATGGCCGCACGCTGAAGGATGCCAAGATCGCGTCGGATGTCGGCGAGATGTGGATCGAGGCGGTGCGCGGCGCGGAAGCGATCGGCAATTTCCATCCACTCTCCAAGGCCGACCTCTTCCCGCTCGAATACTGGTCGCTGGAGCAGGCCAAGCTCGCTTCGAACAAGCCGAAGCCGCTGACCGGCCAGGTGGTGCTGATCACCGGCGGCGCCGGCGCCATCGGGGCCGCGACGGCAAAACTGTTCGCGGCCAATGGCGCGCATGCCGTGATCGTCGATCTCGATCCGGCCAAGGCAGCGGAGGCGGCGAAGGCAGCCGGCAACAACTCGATCGGCGTCGGCGCCGACATCACCAAGCCGGCCGAAATGCGCGCTGCCTTCGACAAGGCAGTCTCGGTCTATGGCGGCCTCGACATCCTGGTCTCGAATGCCGGCGCTGCCTGGGAAGGCCGCATCGGCGAGCTCGACGACGCCACTTTGCGCAAAAGCTTCGAGCTCAATTTCTTCGCCCACCAGTCGGCGGCGCAGAATGCGGTACGCATCATGCTGGAACAGGGTACGGGCGGCGTGCTGCTGTTCAACACCTCCAAGCAGGCGATCAATCCCGGCCCGAAATTCGGCGCATACGGCATTCCGAAAGCCGCGACATTGTTCCTGTCGCGGCAGTATGCGCTTGACTACGGCGCCTATGGCATCCGCTCCAACGCGGTCAACGCCGACCGCATCCGTTCGGGTCTCTTGACCGACGCGATGATCGCCAGCCGTTCCGGCGCGCGCGGCGTGTCCGAAAAAGAATACATGTCCGGCAATCTGCTGGGACAGGAAGTGACGGCCGACGACGTCGCGCAGGCCTTCCTGCACCAGGCGCTGGCCGAGCGCACCACGGCGGATGTGACGACGGTGGACGGCGGCAACATCGCGGCGGCACTGCGCTGAACATGTGGGCATGCGTTGGAGCGTTCTTCGTTTCGTGAAAACGAAGAACGCTCCATCGTCCCTGTTTTGACGCCGTTCCGAACTGAAGGCCTACCGCGCTTCTGCTGAAGAACTGCTCGAACCCGTCAAAATCCACACCAATCCTTCGCGTATTGCTCAACCAGTTTAAGGGGTGCCTCGTGTTTCGCATGCGGCTCCAACCTTGATCATTGGTGGAGCTCCAGATGGCGGCGAAAAGACTTCGTATTGGCGTGCTCTTTGGCGGGCGCTCCGCCGAGCATGAAGTGTCGCTGCTTTCAGCAACCAACGTCATGGCTGCCTTAAACCCGGCGAAATACGATGCCGTGCCGATCTTCGTCACCCGCGAAGGGCAATGGCTGCTGAGCCGCGTCGAGGGCGTCGCGCTGGCGACGCCCTCGACCGGCACGCAACTCTGCCTGGTGCCGGGCGGCCATGGACGGGTGCTGGCGATCCCTGCCGGCGGTGTGCCCCACGACCTGCCTCCCATCGATATCCTGTTTCCGGTCCTGCACGGCCTGCATGGCGAGGACGGCGCGGTGCAGGGCGTGGCCGAGGTGGCACGCGTGCCGCTCGCCGGCTGCGGCATCCTCGGCTCCGCCACGGCGCTCGACAAGGACATCGCCAAGCGACTGCTGAAGGCGGCCGGACTTCCTGTGGCGCGCTCGGTGACGATCAATGAAGGTGCCGCGCCTCCGCTCGCCGAACTGGAAGACCAGCTCGGCCTGCCGCTGTTCATCAAGCCGGCGCGGCAGGGCTCGTCGGTCGGCGTCGCGAAGGTCAATGCCAGCCAGGAATTCGACCACGCGCTGGCGGAAGCATTCCAACATGACCGCAAGCTGCTGGCGGAGGAATTCGTCCGTGGCCGAGAGATCGAATACAGCGTGCTGGAGAGCTCCGCGGGCGAACTCTTCGTCTCACGGCCGGGCGAGATCGTGCCTGCGGAGAGCCACGGTTTCTACAACTACAACGCCAAATATATCGACGAGAATGGCGCGGCACTGATCGTGCCAGCCGAGCTGCCGCAGAAGGTCGAGGATGCCATGCGCGACGCGGCTGCAAGGGCGTTCAGGGCGCTCGGCTGCGACGGCATGGCCCGCGTCGACTTCTTCTTGATGCCGGACATGAACTTCCTGATCAACGAACTCAACACCATTCCCGGCTTCACCAACATCAGCATGTACGCCAAGGCCATGGCGGCGAGCGGCGTCAGCTATCCGGAGGTCATCGACCGTCTGGTGGCGCATGGGCTGGCGCGCGCCGGCCGGTGAAAAAGACCTGAGGATACGAAATCCCGGCAGCGGCCAATTGGCCATGTCGCCACATCACTCCGGCAGGCCGGCCTTGCGGAAGCCGTCGACGAAATGCTCAAGCATCGCGTCGTCGCGGAACGGCTCCGTCTCGACCCAGCGCTGCGTGGAGAAATGCGGATTGCCGACGAGGAACAGCGCGACCTCGGTGCGCGCCTCGTCGAGACGGCCGAGCTGCGCCAGGCTTGCCGCCAGAAAGCGGCGCGAGCTTGTGCGGTAGGTCTCGTCGCGGCGCAGCGTTTCGACGGCGGCTTCGTAGTCACGGGCCGCATACTGTGCTTGGCCGAGCGTCAGATAGTACCAGCTCGGCGGAAAGGGGTTGAGCCGGAAGGCCTTGCGGATGTGCTCCAGGCCCTCGCTTATCCGTCCGCCCAGCACGTCGATATCGGACAATGTCGCCCAAATGTCGGCCTCGTTCGGATCGAGCTCGATCGCCTTGGCGAATTCCGCCTCGGACCGTTCGAAATCGCGTTCATAGGCAAGAAGGTTCGCCAAGACCCAGCGGCAACCGGCATCGTTGGGATCGATCGCCACCGCCTTGCGCGCCAGTTCCAGGGCCGTGCTGCGGGCGGGCTCGAACGGCTCGCCCCAATGCACCCAGCCCATCCAATGGTTCATGGCGAGCCAGCGATAGGCTTCGGCGTAGTCCGGATCGAGCGAGACCGCGCGCGTCAGCATCAGATGCGCTTCGCGCGCCATCTGCGGCGACTCGTCGAACAGTTTTCGCGCCCGCACGACGAGATCATAGGCTTCGAGGCTCTTCGGCCGGTTGCGCTCCGGCAATGCACGCAGCCGCCCGAGCAGCGCCTCGACGATCTTGGCCGTCGCCTCGTCCTGGACGGCGAAAATGTCCTCAAGGCTGCGATCGAAACGCTCCGCCCAGAGATGCTCGCCGCTCAGCGCATCGATCAGCTGGGCATTGATGCGCACCCGCCCCACGGCGCGTCTGGCGCTGCCTTCCACCAGGTATCGCACGCCGAGCTCCCCGGCGATGGCGCGCACATCCATGGCCTTGCCCTTGTAGGCAAAGACCGAGTTGCGCGCGATGACAAAGAGGCCCGGTATCCGGGAGAGATCGGTGATCAGGTCTTCGGTCAGGCCGTCGGCGAAAGAGTCCTGCTCGGGATCGCTGCTCAGATTGACGAAGGGCAGCACGGCAATCGACGGCTTGTCGGGCAGCGGCAAGGGTTTGCGTGGGGCATCGGGCCGTTCGACGGTGCCGGTGAAGCGGTAGCCGACGCGCGGCACCGTGGCGATCCATTCACCGCCACCGGTCGCCGGACCAAGCAGCTTCCTGAGCTGCGCGATCTGGACGGTGAGATTGCCTTCCTCGACTGCCATGCCAGGCCAGGCCGCATCCATCAGCTCGGCTTTGGCCAGGATTTCGCCCGGACGCACGACGAGCGCCTCCAGCAGCTTCAGCCCGCGATGGCTGGCGGCGACGGGAACATCGCCCCGGAGCAGCGTTCCCGCGCCCGGATCAAGCACGAACGGTCCGAAAGCGAAGCGCGATCCCTGCATGCGGCGATCTATAGAGCAATTCCAGGAAAAGTGTGAAGCGGTTTTCCGTCCGGAATTGCGTAAAAACAAAGGGATAGAGCGGTTCGCCGTTTTCGTGAAACGGTGAACCGCTCTAGCCGATTTGGAAGTTTTGAGAACTATTTGGGACGGCTTAATTACGCCGCCGGCCGGCTGCGGCACACTGCAATCTCAATCAGGTCGAGGGTTTTCGAACCCTCATTCGATGGAGGTTGCAATGAACGATAGCTTCACGCCCTCTACGTGTCTGGCGGCGGCACCGGCAATGCACTCAAGGCGCGGGCGCTTCAGCCTGGCGGCCTTGCGCAGCCTTATCGCCGAGCGGCGCAAGCAGGCCTATTTCCGCTTCGAGCTCAAGCGCATGGCGACGGACAATCCGCATCTGATTGACGACATCGGGCTGACGAGAAAAGAGGTCGAGGCGGAGATCGCCAAGCTGCCCTTCTGGCAGCGATAAAACCGCCTTGGGCCGGCTGAAGGGCAGAGAGCGGCCCGTTGGACCGCTCTCTTCATTTGCGACCGTCCGAACCTTACTTAGCGTTCGGGTTCGGCATCCAGGCCGGCATCGCGACATCGGCATGGGCGAACTGCGGCAGCTTGGCCGACAGGTCTTCCATGTTCTTGATGTCCTTGTCGATCAGCTCCTTCTGGGTGATCAGCGTCGGCGGCACGATGACGTTGTGGCCGGGATCCTCGCCGGCAAGCAGCTGCGCCAGCGCGCGCACCGAGACCTGACCGACGACGGCGGGGTTGGTGGCGGCGGTCGCCGCCCAGGCGCTGTCCGGCTCGCGCATGGCGGCGATGTCCGAGGTCGAGATGTCGGCCGAATAGATCTTGATCTTCTTGTTCAGCCCGGCCTCGTCGACGGCGATCTTCACACCCTTGGCGAACTCGTCATAGGGGGCGAACATCACGTTGATGTCGGGATGCGCCTGCAGCACCGAGCGCGCCTGGTTGGCGACGGAGTTGGCGATCGGGTTGTCGAGCGTGCCGAACATGGCGACCTCGTTGATGCCCGAGTACTTCTTCTTCACGTCGACCCAGGTCTCGTTGCGGCGGTCGAGCGGAGCGATGCCGGCGACATAGACATAGCCGGCCTTCCAGCTCTCGCCATTGTCCTTGACCGCCTGCTCGAGCGCGAGCTTCGCCAGGTCGCGGTCGGACTGCTCGACCTGCGGGATCTTCGGGTTCTCGACATTGACGTCGAAGGCGACGACCTTGATGCCGGCGTCGACGGCGCGCTGGGCGGCGTCCTTCATCGATTCCGTCAGACCGTGCTGGATGATGATGCCCTGCACGCCGAGCGCGATCGCCTGGTCGACCATGTCGGCCTGGAGTGCTGCGTCCTGGCGGCTGTCCAGCACGCGCAGGTCGACGCCGAGCGCCTTGGCTTGCGCCTCGACGCCGGAGAGATAGGCCTGGAAGAAGTCGCCGGTCGACAGATAGCGCACCAGCGCGATCTTGACGCCCGGCTTGTCGAACGGCGCCGGACGGTCCGCGGCAAGGGCCGTTCCCTGCATCAGCAGCGCCGCGCCGGCGAGGCCGAGTGCCGCCTTCCCCAAAAGTCTTCTTGTAATGCTCACTTCGTTTTCCTCCATTTGTTATGCCCCGGTCGAAACTATCTCTTGCCCCTGCCGGAAAGGGCGAAGGTGAAGACAAGGGCGACGACAAGCACCGCGCCCTTGACGAAATCCTGCGTATAGTAAGGCGCGTTCATCATCGTCAGGCCTTGCAGCAGGACGCCGACGAACACCGCGCCGACGGCGGTGCCGAAGGCGTTTGGCTTGGCGGCGCCAAGCACAGCGTAGCCGATGAGCGCCGCCGCGACTGCGTCGAGCAAGAGATTATTACCCGAGGCGATGTCGCCGCGTCCAAGCCGGGCGGCGAGCAAAATCCCGCCGATCGAGGCAAAAACTCCCGAAATGACATAGGCCCAGATTTTGTATGCCTTGACAGGCGCGCCGGCGAGTTCGGCCGCCCTCTCGTTTGAGCCGACCGCATACATCATGCGGCCGAAGCGGGTGTATTCGAGGAAGAACCAGATCAGCAGCGCGAGCACGACGAGCACGACAACCGAGACCGGGATCAGGTTCGGGACGAAGAAGTCGATGCGGTGGCGGCCGAGCGCCAGGAACGCCTCGGAGAACTTGCCGTTGGCGACCGACCCGTCGGGCATGGTCATGCCGGTGGCGATCGAGCGGCCCTCCGTCGGGATGCGCTGCAGGCCGAGCAGCAGGAACATCATGCCGAGCGTGGCCAGAAGATCGGGCACGCGCATATAGACGATCAGCCAACCATTGATCAGGCCGACGATGACGCCGATGACCAGGCAGGCGATGACGGCGACGATGGCGTTCTGCTCCAGCACCACCATCGCGTAAGACGCCGCCATCATGGCGCTGGTCGCGACCGAGCCGATCGAGAGGTCGAAGCCACCGACGACCAGCGTCGCCGTGACGCCGAGCGCCAGCACGCCGGTGATGGCCACCGACTGGAAGATGAAGACAGCGCTCTGCGGCGAGGCGAAACCGTCGGCGGCAACAGCGAAATAGGCGATCAACCCGACCAGCAGCACGATGAAGCCGTAGCGGATGGCGTAGTCACGCAATGTCATCGAACGCTCCCGCGCTGTTGCCCTCTCCGCCAAACTGGAACTCATGCCTGCACTCCGGGTCTCGTCATCCTGCGATCTCACGCCGCGCTGTGAAGCGGTCCGCCGGCCACTTCCGCCAGCAGCCGGTCGAGATCGATGTCATCGTTGCGGTGCTCGCCGACGATCGTGTGTTCCGACATCACCAGGATGCGGTCGGCGGTCTCCAGCGCCTCGTCGATCTCGGTGACGAAGACGAGCGTCGCGCGGCCGTCGGCGCTGGCTCTCAGCTTGGCGGCGATGTCGCGACGCGCCGAAATGTCGACACCCTGGAAAGGCTCGTCGAGGATGAAGAGGCGCGAGGCCTGCGACATCCAGCGCGCCACCATCACCTTCTGCTGGTTGCCGCCGGAGAGCGCCGACAGCTCGTCCTTCTCCGAGCGGCAGACGATACCTAGCTCGTCGATCTGGCGGCGGGCGGCGATGCGCTCGGCGCGCTTCCTCATGACGCCGAAGCCCGACATGCGCTTGAGGAACGGCAGGCTGATGTTGCGTTCGATGTTGAAGCCGCCAACGATGCCGCTCGCGGCGCGGTCCTTGGCGACCAGGAAGACGCCGGCGGCGATCGCCTCGCGCGCCGAGCCCGGCGCGTAGGGCTTGCCGTCCATGTGCATGGTGCCGGCAAGCGGCCTGCGCACGCCGAACAGCGTTTCCGCCAAAGCCGTCTTGCCGACGCCGACCAGGCCGGTGATCGCCACCACCTCGCCGGCGCCGAGCGTCATCGAAATCGGTCTCGATCCTTGCGCCAGCCGCAACCCTTCGGCGGAGAAGACGGCTCGGGCCGAGCTTCTGGCAACCACCCTGTCGAGATGGATCTTGCGGCCGAGCATGGCGTTGACCGCGCCCTCATAGTCGAGCGGCTTCCGGTCGAAAATGCCGGAGACCACGCCGTCGCGCATCGACACGATGCGGTCGGCCAGTCGCCTGATGTCGGACATCCGGTGCGAGATATAGAGGATGGCGACGCCCTGGCCGCGCAGCCGATCAATGAGCGAAAACAACCGATCGGCCTCGGCGCTCGATAGCGAAGAGGTCGGCTCGTCGAGGATCAGGACCTTAGGCCGATGCGCCATGGCCCGGGCGATGGCCACCATCTGCCGATCCGCCAACGACAAGTCGCTGACGCGCGCCTTGAGGTCGATGGCAAGTCCCATGCGGTCGGCGACGGCTCTCGCCTCGGCGCGGACATCGGCAGGCTTGAAAAGCAACGACGCGCCTTTGCCGCTTAGCCGGTCGAGCGTCAGATTGGTGGCGACGTCGAGGTCGGCGACGACGCCGTCATTGATGTTCTGGTGCACGGTGACGACACCGGCGCGGATGGCTTCGGCGGGTGTCTGCGGGTCGAAGGCCTTGCCGGCAAGCCGCATCGAGCCTGCGCCGTGTTCGTAGACGCCGCTGACGATCTTGACCAGGGTGGATTTGCCGGCGCCGTTGGCGCCCATGAGCACGGTCACCTCGCCCGCAAAGAGGTCGAGCGAGATGCCACCAAGCACCTCGTTCTGGCCGAAGGATTTCCTCAGGCCCTCCACATGGAACACGGCATCTGCGCCCATCCATTCCTCCCGGATCGTGACGCTATGGGCTCATTCGGCAATTGTCAACACGATTGACATTTGCCAGAGCGCTTCCTAGCTTGGCCCCGCCGCTGTGGCTCCGCTATCGTCGGAAACCACGCGCAGGAGGGAGAGCATGACCGGGAAGTTCGAAGCATTGTCGGTGGAAACGCTGCCGGAGCGCCTTGGCGAGACCGCGGCCCTCACCGAGCGCATCGGCAAGGACACTAGTCGCTGGAAGGTACGCGAGGTCGGCGACGGCAATCTCAACCTGGTCTTCATCGTCGAAGGCGATCAAGGCGCCGCGGTGGTCAAGCAGGCGCTGCCCTATGTGCGGCTGGTCGGCGACAGCTGGCCGCTGCCCTTAAAACGCTCCTTCTTCGAATATCATGCGCTGACCCGGCAGGAGCGCCGTGCGCCGGGCTCGGTACCGGCGATCTACCATTTCGACGAGACCCAGGCGCTGATCGTGATGGAGTATCTGGCGCCGCCGCACATCATCCTCAGGCGGGCGCTGATCGACGGCCGCGAGCTGCCGAACATCGCACGCGACATCGGCCTGTTCATGGCGCGCACGCTGTTCCGCGGCTCCGACCTGTCGATGGCAGCCAAGGAGCGCAAGGCCGATCTTGCGCTGTTCGCCGACAATGTCGAGCTGTGCGACATCACCGAGAACCTGGTGTTCTCCGACCCCTATTTCGACGCCAAGATGAACCGGCATACCTCGCCGCAGCTCGACGGCCTGGTCGCCGAGCTGCGCGCCGACCGCGATCTCAAGGTCGAGGCGCAGCGGCTGAAGCATCTATTCGCCGCCAATGCCGAGACGCTGCTGCATGGCGACCTGCATTCAGGCTCGATCATGGTGACAGACAGCGAAACCCGGATGATCGATCCGGAATTCGCCTTCTACGGCCCGATCGCCTTCGACGTCGGGATGCTGCTTGCCAATTTCTGGATGGCCTTCTTCTCGCAGCGCGGCCACGAGGAGAAAGGTAGCCGCGACTCCATGCGCGCCTATCTGCTCGGCGTCACGGCTGAGACCTGGGCGACCTTCCGCGCCGAGTTCTCGCATCTGTGGCGGACCGAGCGCAGCGGCATGCTCTACCAGCGGAGCCTGTTCGAGGATCAGGGCGACCTGCTCGGGTCCGAGCAGGCGCTCGACCATACGCTGCATTTGATCTGGACCGACCTGCTGGGCTTTGCCGGCATCGAGGTGCACCGGCGCATCCTGGGTCTCGCCCACAATGCCGATTTCGAGACCATTGCCGATCAAGACCTGCGCGCCAGATGTGAAGCCAAGGCTTTGCGCTTCGGCCGCCATATCGCCGTCAACCGCCGCCAGATCCACAGCATCGACGAGGTCAACAAGCTGGCCGCGCTGATCGAACAGGAGAAGAGCCTTTGAACGTCGGCGAACGCCACTATCGCACCATCTGGCTCAGCGACGACAAGCGCTCGGTCGAGATCATCGACCAGCGCTGGCTGCCGCATGAGTTCCGCATCGAAAAGATCGGAAGTGTCGCCGGCATCGCCACCGCGATCCGCGACATGTGGGTGCGCGGCGCGCCGCTGATCGGCGTCACCGCCGCCTATGGCGTCGCCATCCAGATGATGGACGACCCGTCGGACGAAGCGCTCGACGCGGTGTGGGAGACGCTGCACAGGACACGGCCGACGGCCATCAATCTGCGCTGGGCGTTGGACGAGATGCGCCGGCACCTCAAGCCGTTCGCGCCTGCAGAGCGTGCCGAAGCGGCCTACAGGCGGGCCGCGGAGATCGCCGATGAGGATGTCGGGCTGAACCGCGCCATCGGCGAGAACGGGCTTGCGATCATCAGGCAGATCGCGGCGAAGAAGAAGCCGGGCGAGAGCGTCAACATACTCACCCACTGCAATGCCGGTTGGCTGGCGACGGTCGATTACGGCACCGCCACCGCGCCGATCTACCTGGCGACCGAGGCCGGCATTCCGGTGCATGTCTATGTCGACGAGACGAGGCCGCGCAACCAGGGCGCCCAGCTCACCGCCTGGGAAATGGCGGGACACGGTGTACCGCACACGCTGATCGTCGACAATGCCGGAGGCCACCTGATGCAGCGCGGCGACATCGACATGGTGATCGTCGGCACCGACCGCACCACGGCCAATGGCGACGTCTGCAACAAGATCGGCACCTATCTGAAGGCTTTGGCCGCCGCCGACAATGACGTGCCCTTCTATGTCGCGCTCCCCTCGCCCACCATCGACTGGACAGTGGCCGACGGGCTGAAGGAAATCCCGATCGAGGAGCGCTCGGGCGACGAGGTTTCGCTGGTCTGGGGGAAGACGGCCGACGGAAAGGTCGCGCAGGTGCGCGTCTCACCGGATGCGACACCGGCGGCCAATCCGGCATTCGACGTGACGCCGGCGCGGCTGGTGACCGGGCTGATCACCGAGCGCGGCGTGGCGAAGGCCTCGCGCGAGGGGCTGAAGGCGATGTTTCCGGAACGGGGGTGATTAGCTGATCTCCCCAGCACGTCGTCATTCTCGGGCTTGACCCGAGAATCCATGCCGTGACCTCCGTCATCGAGCGCAACGGTGCAGAATTCTGTAACCGTTGCAACGCCTTAGCGCCACGGCATGGATCCTAGGGTCTGCGCGCGTCGCTTCGCTCCTTGCTCCGCCCTAGGATGACGACCGCGATGTCATCGCCAGTTGACACTATTGCCCTGCTCTCTCATAAAACCTGCGTTAATGTTCTCAGGGCGGGGTGAAAGTCCCCACCGGCGGTAAGGGCGATTTCGATCGCTCAAGCCCGCGAGCGCCTTCCAACCTATCGGAAGGGTCAGCAGATCCGGTGTGATTCCGGAGCCGACGGTTAAAGTCCGGATGGAAGAGAACGTACGCAAGATGGCTCGCTGGCGCGGGCCGTGGTTTTTGCGTCGTGCGTCCTGATTCTGGTTCGAAACAGAGGAAGGACCCCATGAATCAGCATTTCCCCAAAGGCCATACTGCCCGTCGTGTCGCCGTCATCCGGGCGCGCTGGCATGCCGATATCGTCGACCAATGCGTGACGGCCTTCGAGACGGAGCTTGCCGCGCTCGGCGGCTTTGCCGTCGAGGTCTTCGACGTACCGGGCGCCTATGAGATCCCGCTGCACGCCAAGACGCTTGCCGAGACCGGCCGCTACGCCGCGATCCTCGGCACCGCCTTCGTCGTCAATGGCGGCATCTACCGGCACGACTTCGTGGCGAGCGCCGTCATTGACGGCATGATGAATGTGCAGCTTGCGACCGGCGTGCCGGTGCTTTCGGCGGTGCTGACGCCGCACAACTACCATGACAGCGCCGAGCAGCATCGCTTCTTCCACGAGCATTTCGCCGTGAAGGGCAAGGAAGCGGCGAAGGCCTGCGTCGAGATCCTCGCCGCGCGCTCACGCATCGCCGCATGAAAGCAAAAACCTAAAGCGTGGGGCCTGAATCCGTTTCAGCGCAACGCGCTTTAGGCCCGGCCGCGGCCGGATTTCAGCCCTGCAACAAGAATTGCGGCCGAAAAGGCTCCGAAAGGTTGCGGTAGCTCCGAAATCCGGCCAGAAGCAACGGGGCCGCCCGACGCCCGGACGGCCTTTTCAAACACGGGCTCGAACCAGATACGGGAGACTATTCGTTGGCTCGCATCACACTGAGACAATTGCTCGACCATGCCGCCGAACATGGCTATGGCGTGCCTGCCTTCAACATGAACAATATGGAACAGGGCCTCGCCATCATGGAGGCGGCGGAGGAGACCAAGTCGCCGGTCATCCTGCAGGCCAGCCGCGGCGCGCGCGCCTATGCCAATGACGTGGTGCTGGCCAAGCTGATCGACGCGCTGGTCGAGATCCATCCCGACATCCCGGTCTGCATGCATCTCGACCACGGCAACAACGAAGCGACCTGCGTCACCGCGATCCAGTACGGCTTCACCTCGGTGATGATGGACGGCTCCCTGAAGGAGGACGGCAAGTCGCCGGCCGACTACGCCTATAATTCCGGCATCACGCGGCGCGTCGTCGACATGGCGCATTGGGGCGGCGTCTCGGTGGAAGGCGAGATCGGCGTGCTTGGCTCTCTGGAGAGCGGCGGCGGCGAGCAGGAAGACGGCCACGGCGTCGAGGGCGCGATCAGCCACGACCAGTTGCTGACCGATCCGGTGCAGGCCGAGCAGTTCGTGCGCGACACGCATGTCGACGCGCTGGCCGTCGCCATGGGCACCAGCCACGGCGCCTATAAATTCTCGCGCAAGCCGGACGGCGCGGTGCTGGCGATGAACGTGATCGAGGAGATCCATCGCCGCCTGCCCAACATGCATCTGGTCATGCACGGCTCGTCGTCGGTGCCGGAGGAACTGCAGGAGATCATCAACAAATATGGCGGCCAGATGAAGCCGACCTGGGGCGTGCCGGTGGAGGAGATCCAGCGCGGCATCAAGCATGGCGTGCGCAAGATCAACATCGACACCGACAACCGCATGGCGCTGACCGGCGCGATCCGCAAGGTGCTGACCGAGAACCCCAGCGAGTTCGATCCGCGCAAATATCTGACGCCGGCCATGGCCGCGATGAAGAAGCTCTGCAAGGAGCGCTTCGAGCAGTTCGGCACCGCCGGCAACGCCTCGAAGATCAAGCCGATCCCGCTGGCCGACATGGCCAAGCGCTACAAATCGGGCAGCCTCGACCCGAAATTCGGCTGAGCCAACTTTCCCGCGGCCGGTTTTCGGCCGGTCGCGGTAGCCGGCCCTGCCCTCGCCTCAGCATCCGCGTGGCGGAACTTCATGCCGGCCAAAACGGTTCCTGCTCTGACGCCTCCCGTGCCCGCTCACAGGGAAGGAGACAACCATGAGCAAGGACCGCGACAGCGAAGGTCCGGTGTTTCGGGGCAGGACGCGCGACAGGGCGAAATCATCCTGCGCACGCGCGCCCGTCGCATCATCTTCATCGCCGGACTGGTCGGTATCGTCGTGCTGGCGCTGGTGCTGAGCATTGCCGTCCGGTGAGGGCGATTCGCGCATGATGGAGTAGCGGCCAGGGAACCATCCGCGGCCAAGCCTAGTTGAGCATTCCAGACGCAACGGAGGGCGCGCTTAGGCTGCCCCGACGGACCATGCTCACGCCGCTTTGCTGCGACATGCCGCTTCATCCGACCTGGCCGGACCTCGTCGCGCGGCTGCTGGTCACGGTGCTTGCAGGCTTCCTCATTGGCCTGAACCGCGAGGCCCGCGGTCATTCCGCCGGGTTGCGGACGACCATCCTGGTCGGCCTTGCGGCCTGCGTCGCAATGGTCCAGGCCAACATGCTGCTCGGTGTCTCGGGCAAAGGACCGGACTCCTTCGTGCGCATGGATGTGATGCGTCTTGCCCTCGGCGTGCTCACCGGTGTCGGCTTCATCGGCGGCGGCGCTATCTTGCGGCGCGGCGATCTGGTCACCGGCGTCACCACCGCCGCCACGATGTGGATCATGACCATGATCGGCCTTGCCTTCGGCGGCGGTCAGTACGGCCTCGGCGCGATCGCAACCGTGCTGACGCTGGTGACACTGCAGGCGCTGAAATGGGTCGACCTCAAGATCCGGCGCGATCACAAGGCAATCCTTTCGGTCTCCTGGCCGAAAAACGCGCCGCCCGACCTCCAGGAAATGGTACGGCCGCTTGGCTACAGTGCCCGCTTCGTCGGCATGGAGCACGACGCAGACCGTGAGCGCTTTGTTTATTCCTTCAATATTCTGTGGAAGCAGCCGGACGCTATTCCACCTTCGACCGACGTGCTGACGCTTGTCGGCGAGCATTGCGCGGTCGAGCGCTTCGAGGTGATCAGCGAGAAGCCGTTCTAGTGTCGTAACGGAGGATGCTTGAAATCGTCCCGGACATGAAACTTTCCCGCCCGCAGATGGTTCTGGGCAAGATGGTACTTGTCCATGATCGGTAGGCATTGATGGCCGAACTTTCTCTGACGCGCGGCCGGATGGTCGATGTCCAGATCGCCCAGCGTGGAATTCATGACCGCCGGGTCCTGGAGGCCATGCGGGAGGTTCCACGCGAGGTCTTTGTCGACCCCGATTTCGAGGAATTCGCCTATGAGGACACCCCTCTGCCGATCGGCAAGGGTCAGACGATCTCGCAACCCTTCATGGTCGCCTACATGATCGAAGCCGCTGAGATCGATCCTGGCGACCGCGTTCTCGAGGTTGGGACGGGCTCGGGCTACGCGGCGGCGGTGATGAGTCGTGTTGCGGCCCGCGTTTACACGATAGAGCGCCATGCGATGCTCGCCGAAATCGCCCGGCAGCGGTTCGAACGCCTCGGTTACGACAATATCGAGGTTCGCGCCGGCGACGGCACCAAGGGATGGAGCGACGCCGCTCCGTTCGATGCCATATTGGTGGCCGCAGCCGGTCCCGGCGCGCCGCTGGCGCTTCAGGAACAGCTCGATGTCGGTGGCCGTCTGGTGATCCCCGTCGGCAAGGAGGTCGACGACCAGCGGCTGCTGAAGGTCACCCGAACCGGCGCAACGACCTACGAGGAGGAAGACCTCGGTGGCGTGCAGTTCGTTCCGCTCATCGGCGAACAAGGCTGGGCGGAACGGCCTCGATATGGAGCCGATCGACCGGCTGTGGTCACGCCGCAGCCGCGCGAAAGAAGCCTGCCGGAGATGATCGCGGCCGCCGCCGAGCCGCTGCGGGATTTCGAAGACCCGGCCTTCGGCGATCTGTTCGACCGCTTCGCGGACCGGCGTGTTGTCCTTCTCGGCGAGGCCAGTCACGGCACCTCCGAATTCTACAAGGCGCGCGGCGCGATCACGCGTCGGCTCATCGAAAAGCATGGCTTCAGCATCGTCGCGGTTGAAGCGGACTGGCCGGATGCTGCGGCCATTGACCGCCATGTACGCCATCGGCCGCCGCGCGCGGCCGCAGAGCCGCCGTTCCAGCGCTTTCCCACATGGATGTGGCGCAACACCGATGTCGACGCATTCGTCGGCTGGATGCGGGATCACAATGGAGGCCTCGACGATGTAAACCGCCGGGCCGGCTTTTACGGTCTCGACATCTACAATATGAGCGCGTCGATTGCGGCCGTCCTGCGCTATCTCGACCAGGTCGATCCGGAAGCCGCCGCCGCTGCGCGGCAACGCTATGGCTGCCTGACCCCGTGGCAGAAAGAGCCTTCCACATACGGGCGCGCCGTGCTCACCGCCGGCTATCGCAAATGCGAACAAGCCGTGCTGGAGCAATGTCAGGAGCTGCTTGCAAGACAGCTCGACTACGCTCGACAAGACGGCGCCGACTTTCTCGATGCCACGCAGAACGCAAGGCTGATCGCAGCCGCTGAACGCTACTATCGCATCATGTATTACGGCGGGGCGGAATCCTGGAATCTCCGCGACACGCACATGTTCGAGACGCTGGAGCATCTACTGGATGCGCGCGGCTCGGAGTCAAAGGCCGTCGTCTGGGCCCACAACTCGCATATCGGCGATGCCCGTTTCACCGAGATGGGAACGATCAGGCAGGAGTTGAACATCGGCCAGCTCTGCCGCGAGCGCTTCGGCGACCAAGTGGCGCTGATCGGCTTCGGCACCCATTCCGGAACCGTGGCCGCCGCTTCCGATTGGGACGATCCGATGCAGGTCATGCGGGTGCGCCCTTCGCATGTGGACAGCTACGAACGGCTCTGCCACGACAGCGGGGTGTCGCGGTTCCTGCTCGATATGGACCGCGACGCCGCACTGAGACATCGCCTGCTGGAGCGGCGGCTGGAGCGCTTCATCGGCGTGATCTACAGGCCGGAAACCGAACTGCGCAGCCACTATGCCGATGCCTCGCTGCCGAGGCAGTTCGACGCCTTCGTCTGGTTCGACAAGACGAAAGCGGTGACGCCGCTTGGGCCGGAGCATGCCAGGACCGGTGTACCCGAAACCTATCCGTTCGGACTTTGACGAAGTCGGAGTCTCGGAACGGGGCGGCGGCCAAACGCGCTCGGAACATTCGCTTCGGCCAATCAGTTCCTCATCCAGCAAATCTTGGAAGGAGCCTGTTATGAGCACCAAGCATCTCAAATCGCGCAAACCGAGCGACGCCGATCTGGAAAACAATCCAGGCATCGGAACGTCAAAGGGCAGTATCAAGGAAGGCGATGATCTCGAACTCGGCGAGAACACGACCGAAGGCGACGTCGAGAACGACACAACGGCCAGCGGCGGCATCAATCCGCGGCAAAAAATGCGCACGAACAAATAGAGTCTAAAGCCAGGCGAGTGCCTCACGCATCCGTTTTTGGCTCTTCCGCGTCGGCGCGAACGAGCTTGATGTCGACCCCTGCTGCCCAGGCGCCGATGTCCTCGCGGCGCAGCGCCGCCGCCATCATGTCGGGGAAGTGATCCGGCGTGCAGGCAAAGACCGGAATGCCCAGCGCCGCGACCGAGCCGGCCATGGAAGGGTCGTAGCCGGGACGGCCCTGGTCGGTGAGCGCGAGCAGCACGACCACGTTGACGCCCGACCGCACCAGCGTCGCCAGCCTTTGCAGAAGCTCCTTGCCGTTGCCGCCCTCGTAGAGATCGGTGATCAAGACGAAATGCGCCTTGGTCGGCCGCTCGATGCGCTCGGCGCAATAGGCGACGGCCTGGTTGATATCGGTGCCGCCGCCGAGCTGGACGCCGAACGGCACCTCAACCGGATCGCTGAGCTCTTCCGTCAGATCGACGATGGCGGTGTCGAAACATACGAGCTTGGTGCGCACGACCGGCAGTGACGCCATCACGGCGGCAAAAATCGAGGCGTAGATGACCGAGCTTGCCATCGAGCCGGACTGGTCAACGCAGAGCGTTACCTCGTCGAGATCGACCAGCCGCCGCTGGCGGCGCATGAAGCCGACCAGCTTTTCCGGCACGACGGTCTTGTGGTCCGGCTGGTAGTGGCGAAGGTTCGCCGTAATAGTGCGCGGCCAGTCTATGTCGCGCTGGCGCGGGCGGTTGGTGCGCCGCGACTTATCGAGCGCGCCACGGATCGCCTCCGCGGTCTTCTGCTCCAGACGTTGCATCAGCTTCGCGACAATATCGGTAATGATCGAGCGCGCGATGTCCTTGGTCTTGTCCGGCATAGCCGAGCGCAGCGAGATCAGGTCGGCGACGAGATTGACGTCGGCCTCGATCGCCTTGAGGAATTCCGGCTCCATCAGCATCTGCTTCAGGTTCAGCCGCTCGAAGGCGTCCTTCTGCACGACCTGCACGACCTGCTCGGGGAAGAAGGAGCGGATGTCGCCCATCCATTGAGCGACGCGCGGCGCCGAGCGGCCAAGCCCGCCACGCCGCTTACGCGGATCGCCGGCGGTGTCGCCGCTGCCGTCGCCATAGAGCGCGTCGAGCGCCGCAGACAGCCGCCGATCCTCGGCCGAGAGCGCCGACGATGTCTCCTCGTCGGCGCCGATCGCCAGCCGCCAGCGACGCTCCCGATTGTCCAGCGTCTGATCGAGCTCCGGCCCAGTCACTTCGTCAGCCATGGCGGGGCTCCCCTGCGAGCAGCTTTCCAAGAAGGGCAAAATGCCGGCGCCAAGCCTCGCCGCCGTCCGGTGCCGGCGTCCGCCCCGTGGGCAGGCTCGCTCTCTTGCCAAGCACGGCCTCGATCAGGCGCCGGCGTTCCATGCTGTCGAGGTTGGAAAAGACGCGGCGCAGCAGCGGCAGATGCGCCACGAAAGCTTCCTCTTCCAGCGAGGCCAACCAGGCATCGACGGCGCCGCGCAACCCCTCGTCATATATCAGCCTCTGGCCGGCGCCGCTGAAAAAGCCTTCGAAGAATGTCGCGGCATCGGCAACGGGCGTTCCCGGCGACAGACGCTTTGCGAGCAGATTGGCGGTTGCTTCGGCGGAGAGCCGGCCGTGCTCATAGAGCAGATGCGCGGCGCAACCGGCGACGAGCGCCGTCGAGCGCGATGAATCGAGCACGGCAGCCAGACCGTTGCGCCAGGCCTCCAGGACATGCTCGTCCGGTTCGACCAGCCTGATCGCCTCGTCGGCCTTGCGCAACGCGGCCATCAACGCCGCGGCGGCCTGCGCGTCGAGGTCGCGCGCCGCATAAGGCAGCGCGATCGATCCTTCGATGATCAACCGTTCCAAGAGGCCGGCGAGGCGTTCGGTCTCGGTTTTGCGCGCCTCGCCGTAGCGGATGATGTCGGCCAGCGGCGGCACCGAGGCCAGCAGCTCCAGGCACTCGCTGCTGTGCGCCGCCTTTTCCTCCAGCGTCGCGAGCCCGACGACGGACGCCTCGCTCAGCCCCGCCGTGATCGCGTTTTGCACCAGTGTGGCAAGCGTATCCAGTGTCGCGGCCGCGCCGATCATCTGGATCAGGCGGCCATTGGCGGCCTTCTCGATGGTCGGTCCATAGACCAGGTTCTCGACCAAGCGAACCGCATATTCCGGTTGCCAGGCCAACATCCAGCGCTCGCGGAACGTGCCGCGACTGCGGCCGACATCCGTCAGCCTGCCCCAGTTGACGCCAAGCACATTCAGCCGGTGCAGCAATGTCGAGCGGAAGAGCCCGCTCTCGCTGCGCAGGTCTACGGAAAGTTCCCGCTCAAGGGCCTCGGGCTTCAGCCGGGCCGCCTTCTGGTTGCGCTGCAGATCATCGATCAGTGGGGCAAGCGGCGTGTCTGGCGGAATCTCGCCGACATCGGCGCCGAGCAGCAGCTCGGCCTCGACCATCTTCCACAGCAAAGCCTCGCCGTTGAAGAGCGCTGAGACCGAGGCGTCGCGCAGTTCCTCGAAGCCGGGCTTCGGCCTGTCGCGGATGGCGGCGAGCGCGCGAGCCAAGCGTTCTGCCTCGATCAGAGAGGCCGTGGACACCATATGGCCCTTGCCCCTGAGCACCGCGGCGATCCGCGCCAGCCAAAGGACCGAGGCATCATCGCGCCCGCGCGTCGCCCACAGATGCTTACACCAACCGGGAGCGACGACGCCGGCGCCATAGCCATAGCCCAGCGCCAGGCGCGGTCCGGTCCATGGCGCGAAGGTCATCGTGGTCTTGCGTCGGCCGATGCCCTTGAGCAGCGCCTGGTCGCTCTTTTGCGTGTGCGCCGCCCGAAGGGCCGGCACGTGCCAGGCACCGCAGACGACGGCCAATGGTCCGTCGAATTCCTTTCGCACGGCGGCGATCTCGAGACGCATATGCGCCTCGCGCATCGCCTCGAAGTTGCCGATCGCGCCCCCGCCGTCGCGCAGCGTCGTCATCGCGTCGGCAATGGCCGCGAAGATCGGGCCGGGTGCAGGATTCTGCTCGATGATATCCGACCACCAGCTCTCGCCGTCCTCGTAGCCGGCGGCGCGCGCCAGGGTGCCGATCGGATCTCGGATGCGTTCGGCCTCCTCGCCCTGCTCTTCCGTCGCCTCCGCTTCGGCCCCATCGGCGTCCGTCGCACTTTCAGTCGTCTTCTCGGCCAGCCGCGCCGCCGACGGCAGGTCGATGAAGCGAAGCGCCGCTTTGTTGGCTACGGCCCACAGCGCCGCCTGGTACTCGGGCGAGAATTCGGCAAAGGGCCAGAAGCTCGTTGCCGCGGGATCATCCTCGGGATAGCAGAGCAGCGCCACCGGCGGCTTCATGTCGGGGCTGGCGAGCAGCGGCAGCAGCGGCGTGGCATCCACCGGCCCCTCGATCAGCACGGCGACGGGCCGCAATTCCTGCAACGCCTTGACCAGGCTCTCGGCGGAGCCCGGCCCGTGATGGCGAATGCCGAAATAGCTGATGCCGCCCTCAATCATCGCTCAGATGGCCGCGTTGAGCGCCGCGTAATAGCCGGCATAGTCCGGCCGCTTCTTGAGCACCGTCTCTAGATATTCCTCCAGCACCACCTTGTCCTGCACCGGATCCTTGACGATGGCGCCGACAAGGCTCGAGGCAAGGCCCGCGGCGTGAAGCTTGCCGTCGTCGAACCAGGCCGCCTGACTGAGGCCGCCGACCATCGTGGCGATCGCCTCGGCGGTGGACAGCGAGCCCGACGGCGTCTTCAGCGTCACCTTGCCGTCGGCGGTGGCGCCCGAGCGCAGCTCACGGAAGATGGTGAGCACGCGGGCGATCTCCTCGCCGACATTCTTCGGCACCGGCAGGTCAAGCCCACCGGCCATCTCGCCGACGCGCCGGGAGACGATGGAGACTTCCTCGTTCATGTTCTCAGGCAAGGGCAGCACCACGACATTGAAGCGACGCTTCAGCGCCGAGGAGAGCTCGTTGACGCCCTTGTCGCGGTTGTTGGCCGTGGCGATGATGTTGAAGCCGCGCTGCGCATAGATCGAAGTGTTCAATTCCGGCACCGGCATCATCTTTTCCGAGAGCACGGTGATCAGCGTGTCCTGGACGTCGGAGCCCATGCGCGTCAACTCTTCCAGGCGACAGAGCTTGCCGTCCTGCATGGCGCGGTAGAGCGGGGTCGGCACCAGCGCCTCCTGGCTCGGGCCCTTGGCCAGCAGCTGGGCATAGTTCCAGCCATAGCGGATCTGGTTCTCGTCGGTACCGGCGGTGCATTGCACGACCAGCGTCGAGTTTCCCATGATGGCGCCGGCGAGATGTTCCGAGACCCAGGATTTCGCCGTCCCGGGAACGCCGAGCAGAAGCAGCGCCCGGTCGGTAGCCAAAGTGGCGACCGCCGTTTCCATCAGTTGCCGGCGGCCGACATATTTCGGCGAAATCACCGTGCCGTCGCTGGCCTTGCCGCCCATCAGATAGGTGAGCACTGCTTTGGGCGACAGGCTCCAGCCGGCAGGCTTCTGACGGTCGTCGCCGCGCGCCAGCGCCTGCAGTTCCGACGCATAGATTTCTTCGACCGGAAGGCGGATGGCTGCGTTCATGCGATCGTCTCCAGCTTGATCATCTGTGGGATTGGTTCTGGGCAAGCGCCGCGTTGAGCCGCAGCAGACCGAGCGATGGGGATGCGGGCGGCAAGCCTGCGGCAACGACCTCGCCGATCAATTTTTCCGCCGTCGCCGCCGTGGCGAGAAAGCCCATGGTTTCGAGATACTGCTCGGCGCTTCGTTTCATGATGTCGTTGTCACCCGAGACGGCGGCACGCAGCGCCGAAAGCGTCTTGCCGCTTGTGAGGTCGCCCCATTCCAGCCAGCCTGCTTCCGCGCCTTCGACCTGGGTGAGCGCGGCCAGATTTTGCGCGTCATTCAGGATCTGCCTGATCAGGAGACGTTTCCTGCCGCCGTCCAAACGCAACATGAGCTGGAGGACGAGAAGCGCCAACCTGCCGCCAGCGGCGACGAGCAGGTCCGCCAAACAAGCCACCGCCGCGTCGCCGCCGGACGCCGAGACCATTCGAACGAGAAAGAGGTCGGCATTATCATCGACGCCAAACTGCCATGCCCCGATGAAATCGGACTCCGTCTTGCCGAAGTGAGCGACGAGATCGCCGAAATAACAGGACGCGAACAAGTCGGCGCGACGTGCCTGTTGCGCGGGCGACTTGGTTTTTGTCGGCGCATAGGTGGTGCGGCGCCGGATGAAGCCGGATTTGCCTTCCTCGATGAAAGCGGCGAGCTCGGCTATCGGATTTTCCAGTCCGCCATCAGTTGGATTGCCACGTTCGCCCAACCTTGCCAGGAGCCGGCCGGCCATTTCGCGCACTTTGCCGGAGCGATCGGCAGACAAGCTCTTCAGAAACGGAACGTCATCGGTACCAAGGCCGAAACGCATGAGTTCGACAAGTGGAAGCCTGACCTCCGCCGGTTCGCTTGTCCCTTTGGTCTCGATGAGAGTCCGCGCCAAGGCAGGCCTGGTGCGCCGTAAATCGATCAAGGCAATACGGCGCGCAGCTGGATAGAAGTCGTCCCAGGTTTCCGCCGTCAGTTGCTCGCGGCCGGACCGTTTTTCGCCTTCGGCGCCTGCCTGCCAGTCGACCCAAGGCGCATAGACATCAGGGCTTTCCTGATCCGTTACAGCGGGCATCCAGTCCATCGGATGCAGCACGAAGCCTCGGCTGGCGACGAGCGTGGCCACGCGGGTCTTGAGCCGCGCATCGGCTGCATATTTCAGTGCGGCACGCAGCGACGGCCGCAGCCGTTCGGGAAGCATCGGCAAGGCCAGCAATGGCAGTGGCGGACGGCGTTTCAAGGTTTTCGGCGCCGCCGGGCGAAGCGCGACATCCAGCGCCTGCGCGGCAATGGCCAGCAGCCGCCGCTCCTGCTCGTCCGGGTTGGCCGCCGCCGCGACTTCCTTCCATTCGGCGGGAGCAAATTCGAAAGCGGCGCCGCCGGAAATCCAGCCGTCGCGCAGCCTCGCCAGCCCTGCCTGCTCGAGCTCGTTCACGACAGGTCGAGCCTCCCCATGCTGCTTTGCGAAGCCAGAAGCTCGAGCCTCGCGCCGTTCCACAGCGCGGCCGTCGCCGCGAGGTCGAGACCGAGCAAGGTTTGATTGACCGAACCCGCGACAGGCAAGGCGATGCCATGCGGATCGTTCGCCGCCTGCCACCAGGCGCCGTCCCTTTCGTCCAGCGCGATCACGCCGGCCGGCAGGATGAGCGGGCAATCGGACAGCCAAGGCGTTTTGTCCTGGAATACGGAATAAGCGGCGAGCGGATCGGTCTCGGCGCCGCCGGCGAATGCGGGCCATGCGCCAGGCGACGCGTCGCCCAGCCGCTCCGCGACCAGCGCCCTGAGCGGATTGCGGGATGGGTAGAACACCAGCCTCGCCTTGAAGCGGTCCCCGGGGGCAAAAGCGCCGGAGCGCCGCCCCGCTGATGCCGGGAAGAAATCGAGCAGGAGTGCAAATCGTGGAGTTGGACTCCCGAGATCGAGCAACCAGGTGGCGTGGCTCACAAGGCCGTCGCGCCGCGTCTCGATCTTTTCGCCAAGCACCTCCCAGTCGCTCTCGACCTGGACGGCATCGGGGTCGGCGAGGATCTGGTCGCGCGTCTCCGACGTCGAGACCAGGCGCTTCAATTCGGCATCATCGGGCGCGGCACGCCAGGCCTTGCCGAGCAGCACCAGCTTGCCGAGCTCGCGGATCGCGGCATCCGGGCGCTCCTCGCCACGCAGCGCCATCAGCCGCGCCGGCAACTCGTCGATGCGCCCGGCGAGCGTCGTCGCCTTCAGATCGACAAGACGCGCCGCGATGCGGCGGCAGCGTTCACTGCTGGCGTTGACAAAACCGGCGAGACCGAGCCGAAGCTGGTCGGCGATCCATTGGTCGAGCTCATCGAGCGCCGCAGAAACCGCGCTGCGCGTGTCCTCGGCCCGCTTGCGCTGCGCGGCCTCGCGGCGTTCGGCGGCAGCAGCGTCCTCAACAGGAGCGATCTCTTCCGGCCGCGATGCCTCGTCGATGCTTTTGCCTTCCGAGCGCGCGGGCGCTTGCGCCGGCGGCTGTCCTGGCTTGCGGCGCCGGCCGAGCCAGTCGTTCACCCAGTCGGGCGTCTGGTCGACACGCGCGAAGCTGTCGGGCGCCGTGGCACCGATCCACGCCAACGCCAGTATGTGCTTGCACGGAAATTTTCGCGACGGACACGTGCATTTATAGCCGTGATCGGAGGTGTCGAATGCGACCCGGTACGGGTTGGATCCTGAGCCCTGGCATTCGCCCCAGATGAGCGGAAGCTGTTCATGTGCTTCAAGCCTGGGCCAGTTCGACCGCTTGGTCAGCTTGGCCGCGGCGCCAAGCGAAGCCTGATCGGGGGCCAATGCCTCGATTGTCTTCAAATCCAGCTGCAAGCCGCGCGCCTCTCACCACCCCGAAGCAATGACGTCGCAACGATTGATAGCCGTTTGCGGCGCGCCGGTGTAGCTCCAGCCGCCGTAAAATTTGAGAACCTGTCTAACGTTCCGTTGCTCTCCTGACAGCACCGGTCAGGCCATTTGTGAACATCGTTCATTTTTCTCTTGAACGTCGTTCACGATATGCTATAGTGCGTTCGTGAACAGCATTCAAGGCAAGTAGCCGGCCTGAAACAGACCGGCGCCGATCCGGCTTAACGCTGAAACGAAAGGATCATATCGATGCTCGCCGACAGCCAAGCCCGCAAACAGTCAGGTGCCTGGAAGGCCTGGAGACCGATCGTGGACGACAGATTCCAGGCGCCAAGAACAAGAAACAAATGGTTTGGATTGAATCGCAGTAACGAAGTTTAACGGCTTCCCGATAAACAAGGCTCAAACCGCGCAAGTGTCCGCTCAGTCCAATCGGATTGCCAGCCGGACTTGCCCAATGGAAATTGCCATGAACACCCATCTGATGATGTCGCGGCGCTTCGCGCCTCTCTTCTGGACGCAATTCCTCTCAGCCTTCAATGACAATTTCCTGAAGAACACGCTGGTGTTCCTCATTCTCTTCACGCTTGCCAAGGACCAGGCCGCGTCGCTGGTGACGCTGGCGGGGGCTGTCTTCATGGCGCCCTTCCTGCTGCTGTCGGCGCTTGGCGGCGAGATCGCCGACCGCTTCGACAAGGCGCTGATCGCGCGGCGGCTGAAGTTCACCGAGATCGCCGCGGCCGCCGTCGCCGTCGCCGGCATCGCGCTGTCGTCGATCCCGGTGCTGATGACGGCGCTGTTGATGTTCGGCACCATCTCGGCGCTGTTCGGGCCGATCAAATACGGCATCCTGCCGGATCATCTCGAACGCAAGGAACTGCCAAAGGCCAATGCCTGGATCGAGTCGGCCACCTTCGCAGCGATCCTGGGCGGCACCATCGCCGGCGGCGTCGTCTCCGCCGATGGCATCGGCGTTTGGGTGTTCGGACCGGTCATGATGGCGCTGGCCGTCGGCTGCTGGTTCGTCAGCCGCTATATCCCGTCCACCGGTTCGGCCGCACCCAACCTTGCCATCGACAAGAACATCTTCCGCTCGACCTGGCGGCAGGTCGCCGACTTGCGCACCGACACGCGCATCTGGCGTGCCGGCCTGATGACCTCCTGGTTCTGGCTGGTCGGCGCCATCGTGCTTTCGATCCTGCCGACGCTGATCAAGGATTCGCTCGGCGGCAACGAGATCGCCGTCACCGCCTATCTTGCGGTGTTCGCCGTCTCGATCGCCATCGGCTCGGCCATCGCCGCCTGGATGTCGCAAGGACGAATGGTGCTGCTGCCGGCGCCGGTCGGCACGGCGCTGCTGGCGCTGTTCGGCCTGCATCTTGCCTGGACCATCGGCAGCATGCAGCCTTCGCCCAAGGCCGAGACGCTTGCCGCCTTCTTCGCCGGCCCGAACACCATCCGCGTCGCCATCGACCTCGCCGGCATGGCCATCGCCGCCGCCTTCCTGGTGGTGCCGACCTTCGCCGCCGTGCAGGCCTGGTCGCCGGAAGCGCGCCGCGCCCGCGTCGTGGCCGCGGTCAGCATCGTCAATGCGGGCTTCATGACCGTCGGCGGCATTCTCGTCGCGGCCATCCAGGCTACGGGTGTCTCGATCGCCGGCATCCTGTTCGGCCTCGTCGCGGCCAACGCCGTCGCCGCCTGGCTGATGCTGAAATATCTGCCGACCAATCCGTTCCGCGACTTCGTCTCTATCCTCTTCCGCGCCTTCCTGCGCTTGGAGATCGAGGGCATCGAAAACCTCAAGGCGGCCGGTAAGGCGCCGATCCTGGCCCTCAACCATGTCAGCTTCCTCGACGGCCCGCTGGCCCTGACGCTGACCGACGAGGAGCCGGTCTTCGCCATCGACTATACGATCGCCCAGGCCTGGTGGATGAAGCCGTTCATGAAGCTTGCTCGCGCTTTGCCGCTCAATCCGGCGAAGCCGATGTCGACGCGCACGCTGATCAAGGTCGTGCAGGGCGGCGATCCGCTGGTCATTTTCCCGGAGGGACGCATCACCGTCACCGGCGGCCTGATGAAGGTCTATGACGGCGCCGCCATGGTGGCCGACAAGACCGGCTCGATGGTGGTGCCGGTGCGCATCGAGGGGCTGGAGAAGAGCTACCTCTCGCGACTGACCTCGCAGCATGTGCGCCGCCGCCTGTTCCCGAAGGTCAAGGTGACCATACTGGAGCCGGTGAAGCTCGAAGTCGCGCAGGAACTGAAGGGCCGCCAGCGTCGCGCCGCGGCCGGCTCTGCGCTCTACCAGGTGATGTCGGACCTGGTCTTCCGCACCCAAGACATCGGCAAGACGGTGCTGGAGAAGATCATCGAGACCGCCAACGAGCGCGGCATGAAGGAGCTCGCCGTGCAGGATCCGGTTACCGGGTCGCTGAGCTACGGCAAGCTGCTGACGGCCGCTGCGGTGCTCGGCGAGAAGTTCGAGCATCTCTATGCCGGCCAGCAGACATTGGGCATCATGCTGCCCAACGCCAACGGCGCCTGCGCGGCACTTCTCGGCGTGATGTCGGCCGGCAAGGTTCCGGCGATGATCAACTTCACCGCCGGTGCAGCGAACATCCTGTCGGCCTGCAAGGCGGCCGAGGTGCGGACCGTGCTCACCTCCCGCGCCTTCGTCGAACAGGCAAAGCTCGGGCCGGTGGTCGAGGAGATCGGCCGTTCGGTCGACATCGTTTGGCTCGACGACCTGCGGGCCACGATCGGCCTCAAGGACAAGCTGCTCGGCCTGTTGCGCAAGACGACGCCGCGGGTGGCGCGCAAGGCGGACGATCCGGCCGCGATCCTGTTCACCTCGGGCTCGGAAGGCACGCCGAAGGGCGTGGTGCTCACCCACCGCAACATCCTGGCCAATGCCGCCCAGGCCGCCTCGCGCATCGACTTCCACTCGGGCGACAAGGTGTTCAACGTGCTGCCGATCTTCCACTCCTTCGGCATGACGGCGGGCACGGTGCTGCCGCTGATCTCCGGCGTGCCGGTCTATTTCTACCCCTCGCCGCTGCACTACCGCATCGTGCCGGAACTGATCTATGCGTCGAACGCCACGATCATCTTCGGCACCGACACGTTCCTCTCCGGCTATGCCCGCACGGCACACCCTTACGACTTCCGTTCGGTGCGCTACTGCTTCGCCGGCGCGGAACCGGTCAAGGCCGCCACGCGCACGACCTATATGGAGAAGTTCGGCTTGCGCATCCTGGAAGGCTATGGCGTGACCGAAACCGCGCCGGTGATCGCCATCAATACGCCGATGTACAACAAGTCGGGCAGCGTCGGTAAAATCATGCCCGGCATGGAATACCGCCTCGAGCCGGTGCCCGGCGTCGACGAAGGCGGCCGGCTTTTCGTGCGCGGCCCGAACGTCATGGCCGGCTATCTGCGCACCGAGAATCCGGGCGTGATCGAGCCGCTCGCCGATGGCTGGCACGACACCGGCGACGTCGTGAAAGTCGACGACGCGGGCTTCATCTCGATCCGCGGCCGCGCCAAGCGCTTCGCCAAGATCGGCGGCGAGATGGTCTCGCTGGCCGCGGTGGAGGCGCTGGCCGGCGAACTCTGGAAAGGCTCGCTTTCGGCCGTCGCCACGCTGCCCGACGCGCGCAAGGGCGAGAAGCTGATCCTGATCACGGAAGCGCCCAACGCCACCCGCACCGACTTCCTGGCCTTCGCCAAGGCGAACGGGGCCATGGACCTGATGGTTCCGGCCGAAGTGCGCGTCGTGGCGAAAGTGCCGGTGCTCGGTTCCGGCAAGCTCGACTTCGCCGGCGTGACCAGGATGGTGCGCGGCGAGGAGGACCTGAAGGTCAAGGCCGCCTGACCCGCGCATGCGAACAGGCCGGCAACAAGCTCCGGCCTGTTCATTGCCAGTCCCTGGCGTTCACTCACATGTTGGCGGCGGTCGGGCGCACGATCACTTCGTTGACGTCGACGCCGTCGGGCTGTTCGAGCGCGAAGCGGATCGCGCGGGCAATGGCGTCCGGCTTCAGTGACTTTTGCCGCCACTCTTTCAACGCCGCTGCCACCTGCGGGTCGCTGATGTCGTCGCCCAATTCGGTCGCTGTCACCCCAGGCGAGATGATCGTGGCGCGGATGTCGTCGTGCTCCTGCCGCAGGCCTTCGGTGATCGCCCACACCGCATATTTCGTGCCACAGTAGACCGCCGCGGTGGGCAGCACGAGATGCGCGCCGACGGACGCCACGTTGACGACGTGACCGTTTTTCTGCGCGACGAAGCGCGGCAGCACCGAAGCGATCCCGTTCAGCACGCCGAAGATGTTGACGTTTATCATGCGCGCCCACTCATCGCGCTTCAGCGCGACAAGTGGCGACAGCGGCATGACGCCGGCATTGTTGACCAGCGCATCGATCTGCCCGAATTGGGCATGAGCGGCATCGGCGAAAGCCTCGAAGCTCTCGGCATCCGTTACGTCGAGCTCGCGCCAGGCGACGCGTTCACCGATTTCCTCGGCCAGCGCTTTCAGACGCTCGGCGCGCCGGGCTCCGATGAACAGTCTGGCGCCGGCCGCGGCAAGCTCTCGCACCGTCGCTTCGCCGATGCCGCTCGATGCGCCGGTGATGAGTACAACCTTGTCTTTCAGTCCCGTCATGATCGTTCCTTTTTGGCTTGCGGTGACGGGATGGAAAATGGCGCCGCACAGGCGAAGACCGGTAGCGCGATCGTCCAAAGAGTTTGCACAATCCTCCAAACGAGGCAGACAAGCCTTGCAACATTCCGCGTCATGCAGATTTATGCGGCATGGAAAAAATCACCGAACTGGCCGGGCTGATTGCCCGGCATGCCAGGGGTCCCGGCATTTCAAGCACCGCGATCCCCCGGCTGACGCTCATTCGTGCCGACCGGCCCAGCGCGCCGGTGCCGGCGGTCTATGAAGCCTCGCTTTGCATAATCGCCCAAGGATCGAAGCGCGTCTCGCTGGCAGACCAGAGCGTGGTCTATGATGCATCGAGCTATCTTCTTGTTTCGGTCGACCTGCCTCTGGTCGGCCATGTTCTCGAGGCCAGTCCGGCCGCGCCATATCTATGCTGCAAGATCGACTTCGACCTCGCGGCACTTGCCGATCTGCTGGTGACGGAGCGGCGGGCTTCTGGCGAAAAGGACTTGCCTGTGCTTGCGGTCTATCCGAGCGACCCGGACCTGATCGATGCCGCGAGCCGATTGGTGAAGCTGCTCGATCGCCCCGAAACCATCGATGTTCTGGCCCCGCTGATAGAGCGCGAAATCCTCTACCGTCTGCTTACCGGTCCGCATGGCGCAACGCTTCGTCAAATGGGAACCGTGGACAGCCACCTGAACCAGGTGAGCCGCGCGATCGCTACGATTCGGAACGGCTTCCAGGCGCAATTGCGGATCGACGAGATTGCCGCGGCGTCAGGCATGAGCGCGTCGTCGTTTCATGCTCACTTCAAGGCGATCACGCGCATGACCCCGCTGGAATATCAAAAGCAGCTACGCCTGCAGGAAGCGCGAAGGCTGATGCTGGCCGACGGGGCCAACGCCGGCACGGCCGGTTTCGCGGTCGGCTATGACAGCCCGTCCCAGTTCAGCCGCGAATATCGGCGTCTGTTCGGCGCCCCGCCCCGTCAGGACATCGAGCGTCTTCAGGCCATACCCGGCTCGGCCGCGGCCTATTGAGGCCTTGGCCGAACGGGGTGCAGCCTGTCAACAGGCCCTGGATCGCCGGAGACTTTGCGCCGGACCGATCGGCTCAGGCCGCGTATCTTGCCATGACGGGCTGCCTCGACCACTGGGCATACCAGGTGTCGAAGAGCTTGAGCTGCTGCTCGGCATAACCGCGTTGGCTGTCGCTCAGCGCGTCCGTCTCGTTGAAGTGCAACCTGTATTCGGGATTACCCTTCAGCACCATCATGTGCTTGAAATAGAGCACGAGGTCCGGTCCCTCGTCGAAAGAGGACAGCACGGCCAGTGCCGCGTCCAGTTCCTGCGCCAGCCGGCGCGCTTCGGCATCGCCTTGCGCCGCCGCCTGGCTGAGGCCCACCAGATGCAGCACTTCCTTGGGCAGGACATTGCCGATGCCGGTGATGGCGCCCGAAGCGCCGCAATTGACGAAGCCGTGGAAGACGGCGGTGTCGACGCCGATCATCAGCGCAACGTCGTCGTCGCGGCTGGTTATGTTTTCCGCCGCGTAGCGCAAATCCGCCGGGCCGCCGAACTCCTTGAAGCCGACCAGGTTCGGATGCTCGGCGCGCAGCGCGAAGAAGAGATCGGCGCGCGTGGCAAAGCCGTAATAGGGACTGTTGTAGATGACGGCCGGCAGGTCGGGCGCGGCGGCAAGGATCGCCTTGAAATGATGGCGCTGCGCCGTCACCGACGGCCCGCGCGAGAGCACGCGCGGTATCACCATCAGGCCCCGCGCGCCGACCTTTTGCGCGTGGGCGGCGTGCGCCACGGCGCTGGCGGTGTTGACCGCGCCTGTGCCGACAATCACCGGAACGCCGGCCTTCACCAGGCGCTCGACGCCTTCCATGCGCTGCGCGTCGGTCAGCAGCGGCCAGTCGCCCATGGAGCCGCAATAGACGACGGCCGACATGCCGGCGGCGATCAGCTCGCGTCCCTTGCGCACCAGCGCGTCGAAGTCGGGAAGGCGGTCATCGGTGCAAGGCGTCATCAGCGCCGGCATGCAGCCGGAAAAAACATTGGCGGTCATCTTCGAAGTCTCCTTGAGGCACGCATGCGGAACGACCAGTTTGGCCCGACGCAGCACCGCTTGCCAAGCAGATAGTCGCTTTTCCGGCTGAAGAGAGCCTCAAACGGTCACCACGATCTTGCCGAACTGTTCGCCTGCTTCCAGAAAACGGTGCGCCTCGGCGATCTTCTCGAACGGAAACGTCCTGGCGATGACCGGCTTCAGCGCGCCTGCGGCGAGGCCGTCGAGGATGAAGGCCTTGGCGGCTTCAAGCCGGGCGGGATCGCCGGTGATCTCGTGGACAAGGTAGCCGCGCAGCGTCAACGTTTTCGTCAGGACATCGAACAGTGGGAACGGCGTCGGCTCGGGGCTGAGGCCGCCATATTCGATGAGAATGCCGCCGCGCGCCATGGCGGCCGTAAGCGGCGTGAAGATCGGGCCGCCGACCGCGTCGAGAACGACGCGAACGCCTTGCGGTGCGATCTTCCTCAGCCTCGCTTCGATATCCTCCTCGGCCAAGGCCACCACATGCGCCGCGCCGGCATCGAGCAGCGCCGTCTTCTTGGCCGATGTTCGGGTGACGGCGATCGGCACCCCGCCAATTCTGTTGGCGATCTGGATGGCGGCCAGTCCGACGCTGCTCGACGCGGCGGTGATGACGACAGGCTCGTCAGGGCCGAGACGTGCGATATCGACCAGCGCGCCATAGGCGGTGAGATATTGCATCCATGTCGCGGCGGCGGCCTCGAACGAAAGCGATGGCGGATGTTTCACCACAAGCTCGGCGGGAAAATTCACGAGCTGGCCATAGGCCGGCCAGCGCGCCATCGAGCGCGGCGGGATGATGCTGACCGCATCACCCAATGCGAAGACTTCCACGCCGGCTCCCGCCGCCTCGACGATCCCCGCCGCTTCGAGGCCGAGGCCGGACGGCAGCGTCGGCGTCTCGATGTAAGAGCCGTTGCGCATCAAGGCTTCGGCGCGGTTCAAGCCCAACGCCCTGACGCGGATCCGCACCTCGCCGGGGCCTGGCCGCGGAACCTCCATATCCTCGATGCGAAGCACCTCGGGACCGCCGTGACTATGAAAGCGGACAACCCTTGCCATGCCTGCAACTCCGAACCCAACCGATGGAATTGACTATGCAGCGGTATCGAGAACGGATAAATCGCCACGCAGGCAGAACAGTCGAAACATTTGGTTTTGAATATGGATCGCCTCGAAAGCATGGAGGTCTTCGTCAAGGCTGTCGATCTCGGCTCGTTCGCGGCCGCCGCGGCGGCGCTCGACCTGTCGGGGCCGATGGTCGGCAAGCATGTCCGCTTCCTCGAAGAGCGGCTCGGGATGCGGCTCATCAACCGCACCACGCGCCGGCAGAGCCTGACCGACTTCGGGCGCGCTTATTACGAGCGCTGCCGCATCGTGCTGGCCGAAGCGCAAGCGGCCGATGCATTGGCAGCCGACCAGTTGTCCGAGCCGCGCGGAAAACTGCGCGTAACGATGCCGGCGCATTTCGGTCGCCATTGCGTCACGCCGATCCTAATCGAGCTGGCACGGCGTTATCCGACGCTGGAATTGGACTTGTCGCTCAGCGATCGCTTCGCCGATCTCTTCGAAGACGGTTTCGACCTGGCGATCCGCACCGGCACGCTGGACGACAGGGCCGGCATCATCGCGCGCCGCGTCGCGCGCCAGCGCATGATCGTCTGCGCGTCGCCGTTCTACATCGAAAGCTTCGGCCGACCGCTTCAGCCCGAAGACATCGCCAGCCATCAGGCTATCGTCTACCGGCGGCTCGGCCATGTGCTGCAGCCATGGCTGTTTACGCGCGACGAGGGTTCGGTCGACGAGATCGTCCCGGCCGGCCGGCTGCGGCTCGACGACCTCGACGCCATCGCCGATGCGGCAACCGACGGCATGGGACTGGCCTGGCTGCCATACTGGCTGGTGCGACAACGCATCGAGGGCGGCACACTGGTCCGCCTGCTGCCTGAGCGACGCGACTATCTCTATGACTGCCACGCGCTTTGGCTGCAGACGCCGCACCTGCCGCTGAAAGTGCGGCTGGCCATCGACGCGCTGGCGGCGGGATTGCCGAAGATGATGAGCTAAGTCCACGCCGGTTTCAGTCGCTGCATCACACCGAACCGCGTCAGCACCTTCGGCGGGAACAGATGATCGTAAGCCCCGAAACCTTCAGCACTGCGGCGGGTTCGACGGTCTATGCGCTGGAAGTCTCATGCCTTTCACACCGTAGAGCGCAGAATGGCCTGCATATGTTCTGGCAGGTCGAGCTCGCCGCGCGCCTCGATCTCCAAAAGGTATCGGGCCTTGGCCAGGCGGTCGCCTTGCTTGACCGCCCGATAGGCGCAGATGGCCAGCAGCGCCCTCTCCTCCTCTCGCCCGGCCTCGATGTGGTCACGGCTATGGCTGCCCCTTTTGTGGACGGCCTTGCCGAACGCTGCGTACGCTGCCTTGTGCGCCTCAATCAGGGCGAACAGGTCATTGGATGGTTGCCGGTCAGGCCTCGGCGCCTTCGTGCCGTGACCGTTTGCTGTGACGGTCGAGGCGACGACCGCGCAGCCGGAATGAAAGAGCAAGGCGCGGCGGCTGATCCTGGACGTGGCGAACTCTCCTCTTCACTTCACGGCAGCCCCGAGCGGATGCCGTGAACATCACCAACACCGTAACACAACGGTTCGCGCATTCATGTCAGGATGGAATAGCGAGGAAAACGCGCTTGAGGCTCGAGCGCGAAATATTCGAGCCGGCGGCGGCCGACCGGGACCGGAGCCGGTGAAGGGATCGACATCCAAATGCAGGCCGAGCGCTTCGCTGGTCTGATCGGCGGATTCCCGACGCAGATAAGAAAAAGGCCGGGCGCGAAAGCGGCCCGGCCAAAGTATGAAGGTCATAACCTTCAGAGGGGAACATCGCCCGGCGCAATGGGAGGAAAACACCGAGCGATGGTTCCTATGTGGGCCTGAAGCGGCATATTTTCCACGAACGGAATTCCAAAAAAGACGGGAAACGCGAAAAAATCTCCCTCAAATCCGACGAAATCGTCAGCCGATGGCCGCTGCTTTTTCCAGAAGGTCGGCATAGTGACGCCGCGCCACGTCGGGATGCGACCGCAGCCGGCTTTTCAGCACATTGGTTCCGACGTTGCGGAAGAGCGGATTGTCGGGATCGCTGGCCGGGCCGCGCGCTTCGGCCGCGAGCTCCTCCGGCAGGTCGAGCAGCGGGATCGTGGCATCGAGCCGGGCGCTGAAGAAGAACGGCACCGAAATCCGTTCGACGCCGGCCGGCGGCGTGACGACGCGATGCACGGTTGCCCTGAGATAGCCGTTCGAGGCGAGCTCCAGCAACTCGCCGATGTTGACGACGAGCGTTCGCGGGATCGGGTCGACATCGACCCAGCTGCCGTCATATTCGACCTGGAGGCCCTTGTTCTCGTCCTGCAGCAGAAGCGTGAGAAACCCGCCATCCTTATGCGCGCCGACGCCCTGGTCGTCGCCGGTGGCATTGCGGCCGGGATAGCGCACGATCTTCATGCGATGGTTCGGTTCGCCGCGATAGATCGGATCGAAAGCGTCCTCCGGCTGGTCGAGCGACAGCGCGAAGGCTTTCAGCAGCCGGATCGCCACATCGGTCGCCTTGGCCTGCCAGGCAAGCAGCGCGGGCTTGAGATCGGGAAGCGCGGCAGGCCACTGGTTCGGACCCTGCAGCCGCGTCCAGGCCGGCACGCCCGGCCCTTGCGCAATCGTCGTGCGCTCGACGCCGATGTCGAGCTGCTCGCGCCAGTCGGCCTTGCCTTTGGTCAGCTCGCCGCCGGCGCGCGTATAGCCGCGAAACTGCGGCGACTTGACCATTTCGATGTCGAGCTTGTCGGCCTCCGGCAAAGCGAAGAAGCGGCGCGCGGCGCCCAGCACTGCATCGATCTCCGGCTGGGTGATGCCGTGGCCGCTCAGATAGAAGAAGCCGACATCGCGCGCGGCGGTACGCAGATCGAACAGAAATGTCCGCAGTTCCGATGCGCCCTGCTCCAGGCGATCGAGATCGAGCACCGGGATTATTCTGGCCATGGACAGGCTCCTCTTGGCGGTAACTCTTTGTTTTTCGCAATCCCGGACGGAAAACTGCTGCGCACTTTCACGGAATTGCTCTCTTTAGTTTTGGCGCAATTCCGAACGGAAAACCGCTACGCACTTTTCCTGGAATTGCTCTAGCGACCCCTTGGCACGATGACATCAGCATCATCACGGGTGAAGAAACGCACCGCTCAATCTCGTTGCAAACGGAGCAAGCCGGCGCTCAATTCCCGTCTTTTGCGGCAAATTGCGTTCGCGCCGGCGCCCTTGCTCGCCCGGTCAGCGATGATCCAGCCGCGCGACGAGCCGGTCGCCGATCCACTGGATGCCGCAGACCAGCACGATGAGAACGACGACCACGGCGACCATGACGCTGGTCTCGAAGCGTTGGTAGCCGTAGCGGATGGCCAGGTCGCCGAGACCGCCGGCACCGATGGCGCCGGCCATGGCCGAGGCGCCGACCAGCGTCACCAGCGTCACCGTGAAGCCGGCGACGATGCCCGGCAGCGCCTCCGGCACCAGCACCTCGCGGATGATCGTCCAGCGATTACCACCCATGGCGCGCGCCGCCTCGATCAGCCCGTGGTCGACCTCGCGCAGCGACACTTCGGCGATGCGGGCGTAGTAGGGCGTGGCGGCGATCGACAACGGCACGATCGCCGCCCAGGTGCCGATCGAGGTGCCGACGATCAGCCGCGTCACCGGGATCAATGCGACCAGCAGGATGATGAACGGCACCGAGCGGAAGCCATTGATGATGGCGCCGAGAACGCGGTTCACCCAAATGTTCTCCGCAATGCCGCCACGATCGGTGGCGACCAAGGCAAGGCCGAGCGGCAGGCCGAAGACGAGCGATATGATACCGGACGCGCCGGTCATCAGCACCGTTTCCCAGATCGAGCGAAGCAGGAGTTCAAACAGGACCGGCGACATGGCCAAGCACCTCCACCCGCGCGCCGCGGTCCTTCAGGAATGTCGTCACCCGCGCAAGATGCGCGGCTTCAGCGCCGGCAACGGCCAGGAACAGCGTGCCGACAGGCTGACCTTGGACATGATCGACGCCGCCCTGCACCAGGCGGAATTGGCCTGGCACCGCTGCGGCAAGATCGGAAAGCAAAGCACCGCGCGCTGCCTCGCCGGCCACATCGATCCGGAGAATCGTTTCCGCGCCTTCGCCCGGAATCAATCGGCTGGCGATCTCGGGCGGCAATTGCGGCCGGATGCTGCCGAGCAGGCTGCGGGTGATCTCCGATTCCGGATTGGCGAAGACCTGCCAGACCGCCCCTTCCTCGACGATCCGGCCGGCATCGATCACCGCCACGCGGTCGGCGATCGAACGGATCACCTCCATCTCATGGGTGATGAGCAGGATTGTGAGACCGAGCCTGGAATTGATGTCCTTGAGCAGCGCCAGGATCGAGCGCGTCGTCTCCGGATCGAGCGCCGAGGTCGCCTCGTCCGACAAGAGCAGCGCCGGCCGCGCGGCGAGCGCCCTGGCGATCCCGACACGCTGCTTCTGTCCGCCCGACAGCGACGCCGGATAGGCCTTGGCTTTCTCCGACAGACCGACGAGCTGCAGCAGTTCCGCCGCGCGGGCCAAGCGCTCGGCGCGCGGGCGGCCTTCGATCTTGAGCGGCAGCGCGACATTCTCCTCGACTGTCTTGGCAGACAGCAGGTTGAAGTGCTGGAACACCATGCCGATGCGGCGGCGCAGCGGCTGCAGCTCGCGTTCGCTCAGGCGGCCGATTTCGCGGCCCTCGATGAAGACCTCGCCGGAATCGGGCCGCTCCAGCCCGTTCAGACAGCGGATCAGCGTCGACTTGCCGGCACCGCTGCGGCCGATGATCCCGAGGATCTCGCCCTTCTGAACGGTCAGCGAGACACCGTCCAGCGCCGCCGTCGCGCCGAAGCGGCGCTTCAGGCCGACGAGGCGGACAACGTCTTCCCGCCCGGTTGGCTGGTAGACCGGATCGGCGCGTTCGGCCGTGACATGCTGGTTCATTTCCATGTCCGTTTCTGTGCCGCGCAAACGCACGGCGGCCCGCTCAGCAGCGGGCCGCCTATTTCTGCCAGCCAGGCGCCGATCAATAGGCGCTGATCCCGGTGCCCTTGTAGACCTTATCGAACTCGGCCTTCACCGTTTCGTTCTGGTAGGAAGCGACCAGCGTCTTCACCCAGGGCTCGTTCTCGTTGCCCGCTTTGACAGCGATGAAGTTGCGGTAGGGATTGTCGGCGACCGGCTCCTGCGCGATGCGGTTTTCAGGGCCGAGGCCGCTCTTCAGCGCCCAGTCGGTGTTGACGACGGCAGCGTCGAGATCGTCCACCGAGCGTCCGACGATGCCGGCGTCGAGCTCCTTGATCTCGAGCTTCTTCGGGTTCTCGGCAATGTCGGCGGTGGTCGCCAGGATGCCGGTGCCGTCCTTGAGCTTGATCAGGCCTTCATGCTCCAGGACATGCAGCGCGCGCCCTTCGTTGGACGGGTCGTTCGGCAGGCCGATCACCGCGCCTTCCGGCAAGTCGGCGACCTTGGCATGCTTCTTCGAATAGAGGCCGATCGGCCAGACGCCGGTATAGCCGACCGGCACGATGTGATAGCCCTGCGTCTTGATCTGGTTGTCGAGATAGGGCTTGTGCTGGAAGGCGTTGGCGTCGATCTCGCCGCGCTCCAGCGCCTCGTTGGGCTGGGTGTAGTCGTTGAAGACGACGGTCTCGATCGTCAGCCCTTTCTTGGCCGCCTCGGCGGTGACGACGCGCCAGACATCCTCATCCTCGCCGCTGATGATGCCGACCTTGATCGACTTCTTGTCCTCGGCGAGGGAGGGCGACGGCGCGGTCAGGCCGATGACGGCCAATGTCGTGGCGAGAAGTGCCGCCAGTCCGGCGCGCCTGGTGATTGTCGTAACGAGAGAATTTGAAGCGTCGGACATGATGCGTTCCTTGCGTCCCTGAAATCATTGCGGCCTGGCGGGATGCGAAGCCTTGATCTCAGGATCACCAATGCTGCCTCATTGGGCAAAGAAGCGCTTTTCCTCTCAAACGAGAGGCGGAAAATATTCTCTCAAAGATTTTGTGACTTGGAGAACATCGGCTGCTGGTAAGCGGATATCGATGGTCAGGTGGTGGACGCTTGCGCGCCTATGAAGCCCGCCGGGCGACATGCAAGGACGGCCGGCGGTCTGCCGGCAGCGATGAGACGGTGGGCAGGCCTCGCGCTTCCTGTACAGAATAGCCCAACCGTTGCAGGCTGGCCCGCGCCAACGCCGCATTGCTGTCGATGACGACCAGCCCATTCGTATCGCCGAGGCTGGCCGCCACAACAGACAATTCGGTGCAGCCGAGAAGTGCTGCATCGGCGCCGGCCCGTTGCGCGAGATGAAGCGCGCGCCCGGTCTCGGTCGCGGCCTCTGCGATCGAACCGGCCTTGACGAGCATGATCGCGCTGTCGACTCGCTCCTGAAACTCGGCCTCCTGCGGGAGGCAGAGGTCGAACCCCGCCGCCGTTATCCTGTGCTGATAGAAGCCGGAAACCAGGGTGCCCCGGGTTGCGAGGTTAGCGACCCGGCCCCGGTCGAGGCCACGGCGGATCTCCGCCACCACCGCGTCGCCGATGTGGATGATCTCGGCTGGCGAGTTCGCCGCCAGCCTGTCGTACCAATGATGGGCGGTGTTGCAGGGCATCGCGATACAGGCAACGCCGAGCGCGTTGAGCGTCGAGACCGCAGCTTGCAGCGGCGCCAGCGGCCCGTCATGACCAGCCAGGATCGCTTCGGTCCTGTCGGGCAGTTGCGGCACGCTGAGGATGACGGAAGGCACATGCTCGTTGTCGCGCAGCGCCCCGGTCATCCGGGTCAGCTTGAAGTAGAAGTCGGCCGATGCGAGCGGCCCGAGACCGCCGATGATGCCGAGCTGCGGACGGATGCCGTCGTCGATCATCGGGCGGGCTCGGCTTCGAGCTCTTGTGCGACTGTTTCAGCGGCCTGCGCCGCTTCCCGGTGGCTGGGCGCGATCATTGCCGTGCTTGCGGCCACGGTGGAGACGCTGGACAGCGTCATCAGCGTGTCCACGGCCGCGTCCACCGCGACGAACAGGACGAACGCCGCCTCGAAGGGAAGCTTCAGATAGCCACAGACAATGGACATCTGCGACAGGATGAGCAGGCTGCCCATGCCGCCTGTGGTCAGCGCCAGAAGCGCGGAGACGACGCCGACAAGCAAGAGGTCCGGTATCGCCAGGGGATGGCCGTAGAGTTGGGCGATGAACAGGACGCCCGAGGTGTAGACCAGCGCCGGGCCGGTCCGCAGAAGCGCAGCCTGGAGGGGCACGAGCAGCTCGACGACCACCAGGTTGAATCTCAGGCGCTCTGTCAAAAGGTTGATGACCCAGGGCAGCGAGGCGACCGTGGAGCGCGTTGTGATGGCCACCATCAGAAGCGGCTGAAGGGTCTTGATCGTGGCCCAGTAGCTCCGCCGCGAGCGTATGGCGATGACGGCAAACGCGCCGGCGAGGAATGTCACGCAGGAAAGGCCCATCACCAGCAGGTAGCCGCCCATCAGCATCAGCGGCTTGATGCCGGTCGACGCGGTCTGGTCGGCGATCAGTATGAAGGTCGCGAAGGGCAATCCCCAGACGAACCAGTTGGTCAACACCGTGCAGGCCTTGTACACCGCGTTGAGCGCCTGTGAGAGGCTGAGCGACGAGGGCTGGGGAATCTTGCCCATCGCGAGGCCGAAAAGCAGGCAGAACAACAGGACCTGGATGGTCTGGCCCGAGGCCAGCGCGTTGAAGACGTTGTTCGGCACCAGATCCAGGAAGATCGAATGTCCGCTGTTCGGATCCCCGGTCGACGGCGGCGGCTGGAAGGGGAATGCGAGATCGGTGGAGACGCTGCCTTGCGAATTGATGAACTCGCCGAGCTCGATGCGCGACTGCGGGTTCTCGATCTGGCCGGGCTTGAGGATCAGCGAATATGTGCCGCTGACCAGCACGGCGAGGAACGACACGACCAGTACCGCTATGCCGACTTTGCCGAGATAGCGGACTGATTTCGGGTCCTGGACCATGGCGGTGATGGAGAAGATAACCGACGAGACCAGATAAGGCAGGACGACCATCTTGAGGAAATTCAGATAGACCTGCGCGATGGGGCTGATCGCATGGGCGAAGGCCGGGTAATAGAGGCCGCACAGGATCCCAGCCAGGATCATGATGATCGTCGTCGCCGGCGAGCGCAGGATGCGCTTTGCCGCCAGGCGCCAATCGAAAGGCATGGCTGCGGCTACATCCGAGACGGCCATTGTCAGACTTTGCTCCGCTGGCGATAACGCGCGATGATCTCGTCTGTGTTGAGGACCTGCTGGCCTCGCGCGAGATCGAGATAGAGATCGACGAAGGCCGCCAGATGCGGATTGTCCGGACTGATGCCGACGGCGATCGTGTCGACCTTGTCGGTCAGCGTGATCGAGCGTGCGACCACCGTCATCGACGGATCGTCGACCATCAGCTTCTTGATCTCGAAATCGTCGCGATAGGCGAGGTCGATCGTGCCGTTGCGGATTGCATCGATGACCATGTTCCAGCCGGCGAAGCGCTGGATCGTGGCGTGCGGAAACGTGGCGGCCGCGTAGGTGGCGAAGGACGAGCCTTCGATCACGCCGAGGTCGCCGGAGAAGTCGCGGATGATCTGCTCAGGCGGCTTGCCTTGCGTGATGCGGGCCAGGTTGACGCGGTTCGCCAGTAGCCCCTGGTGCAGCATGGCGTAAGGCCGCGAATAGAGGATCGAGCGGCCGCGCCGGAGGGTGCGGCTCAGCTTGCCGATCGCCAGGTCCGCCTGGCCGAACGTCAGCTGCTGCACCATGGCGTCGAAGGTCCCGGCTGATCGGTCGAACACCGGTTCGACGCCGAGTTCCGCGGCTATGCCACGCGCCAGGTCCATATCGATGCCGCTGTCCCCAGAGTCGTCGGCCGGGAAGAAGGGATCGGAAGCGAAAGCCGGCATGGCGATGCGTAGCTTGTTGTCGCTGACGATGGGTTTGGGAGCGTCTTGCGCCTGGGCCGGCGTGGCCAGGGCTTGCGCCTGCGCGAGCAGCAGCCCTCCGCCTCCGGCTGCAAACAGCGTGCGACGTGTAAGCGGCATGCGCATTTCTCTATCGTGCAGGAGAGCCGGACAACAATTCTGACCGATGCGCAGTATGCATGCCGAAGTTAAGTAAAGGTATCTTTTGTTTTGCGCTTTTTTACATTGCAGACGGCTGAAACGGCATCAGGAGACATGCATGATTTCTAAAATAAACGAGTCCGCGGCGGGGCGTGTTGTTGCCCGGTTCGTGCGAGGGATCGTCAGAACGTCTCGACCCAGGGCCTCAGCTCGACCTCGAAGCTCCACGCGCTGCGATGCTGGCGATGGACGGCGAGATAGGTCTCGGCGATCGCATCGGGCGAGAGGCGACGATCCGGCCGGTCGGACTCGGGCGCCTGTCCGGCCGGCTCGATCTGACCGTCGATGATGAAATGCGCGACGTGGATGTTCTTCGGGGAAAGCTCGCGTGCCATCGATTGCGCCAGCCCGCGCAGGCCGAATTTCGGCATGGCGAAACCGGCGGAGCCGGAGAACCCTTTCAGGCTTGCGCTGGCGCCGGTGAACAGGATCGAGCCGGAACCACGTGCAAGAAGCCGGCGCGCCGCCTGCTGGCCGACAAGGAAGCCACCATAGGCGCCGACGAGCAGGGCTTGCTTGACCGCTTGCGCGTCGAGTTCGGCGATTGGGCCGCGCGTGCGGCCGCTGGCGTTGAAGACGGCAATTTCGAGGGGCCCTGCCTTGTCGGCCGTCTCGAAGAGGCGCTCCACGGAGGCTGCGTCCGATACGTCTGTTTCGAGGGCCTGCGCGCCGGTTTCCTTGACCAGCGCGGCCAGTTTGTCGACGTTGCGGGCGGCAAGGACGACACGGAAATCCTGCTTGGCGAGAAGTCGCGCCAGTGAGGCGCTTAACCCGGAACCGGCGCCCGCGATCACTGCGACGTTGGCTGCCATGGCATTTTCTCCTTGCGATAGTCCATCCGGGCAGTCGCCCAGCCGATGGTCTTGTTCGCAGCCTCGCGCCTTCTTCGCCGAGAGGCAAGAACGGCGTTGCTCCGTTTTCACCATTCGATGCAAAAAGCCGTCGGTCTATGCGCCGCCTGCTCGGGTGTAGCGAGACACTTGCCTGCCGCGCCGATCCGTCCGACACGTGAATGAAGGGCGATTCGAGGAACGACCATGGAACCAATCTGGGCCGTCGGCCTGATGACCGGCACGGTGCTCGACGGCAATATCGACGTGGCGCTGATCAAGACGGACGGAGAGCGCATCGCCGACACCGGCACCTACACGCTGGCCCCCTATCCGCAATCGATCCGCGCCCTGCTGGAAGAAACGCTGCGCCAGGCGCGCGCCTGGAATTTCGAAGGGCCGGAGCCGGCGATTTTTCGCGAAGCCGAGGAGGCGCTGACGCGCGCGCAATCGGCGGCGGTCAGGGATCTGGTCGAGAGCCAGGGCGTGAGCATGGCCGATATCGGCATCGTCGGCTTCCACGGCCAGACCGTGCTGCATCGCGCCCCGCAGCCGGGACGCATCGGCCGCACCCGCCAGCTCGGCGATGGCGAGCTGATGGCCTCGCTGCTCGGCACCAAGGTCGCCTATGATTTCCGCTCGGCCGATGTCGCGGCCGGTGGGCAAGGCGCGCCTTTGGCCGCCGCCTATCATGCCGCGTTGCTTAAAGAGGCGGACGACGGCGGCGACACCGCGGTGCTCAATCTCGGCGGTGTCGGCAACATCACATGGTGGGACGGCAAAGACGCAATCGTCGCCTTCGACACCGGTCCGGCCAATGCGCCGGTCAACGATTTCATCAAGTCGAAAGGCCTCGGCGAGATGGACCGCGACGGCAGGCTGGCCGCCGCAGGCAAGGTCGACGAGGAACGGCTCGCCATGCTCTTGCAGCATCCGTACCTGACGAAGCCCTATCCGAAATCGCTCGACCGCTTCGACTTCACCGCGGCGATGGCCGAAGGGCTGAACGCCGAGGACGGCGCTGCGACGCTGACCGCCTTCACCGTCTCGGCCGTCGGCAAGGCGCTCGACCTGTTGCCGCGTCGACCGAAGCGGCTCGCGGTCAGCGGCGGCGGCCGTCACAATCCGACGATGATGGCAATGCTCGAGAGCCGCGCCGGCGTCGAAGTGGTGCAGGCCGAGACGCTCGGATGGAAGGGCGACGCGGTCGAAGCAGAGTGTTTTGCTTTCCTCGCCGTGCGCGTGCTGCGCGGCCTGCCGATCAGCTTTCCGAGCACCACCGGCGCGCCAAAGCCGATGCGCGGCGGAAAACTGGCGGGCTGATCAGGCCGACAGCTTCTTCTGCAGGAAGACACGGCTGTGGCCGATGGGGAAGTCAGGCAACGATCCGAACGGTTGGTAGCCCTGGCGCCGGTAAACCTTCTCGGCGATCGGATTGAAAGTGTCGATCCAGGCGCTGTGGCAGCCGCGCGCGGTAGCCTCCTGTTCGGCCGCGTCGAGCATACCGGCGGCAATGCCTTTTCCGCGCAGTCTTTCGTCGACCCACAGCCACTGCACGTAGAGCCAGCCCCAGGCGGTGTAGCCGGAAATACCGGCAACGAGGGTGCCGGTATTTCCGCGCACGAAAACCGCGAGCGACTTTCGGCCTGACGCTCCGACATCGGCATCGTTGAAAGCGGTAAGGCTTCCGCCCAGGAAAGCGAGGTCCTGCGGCGAGGGTTCGGCGGTGATCTCGAGACTCGTCTTCATCGGCTGCGACTCCGATTCGCAAGCCAGCCTTAGAGCAATTCCAGGAAAAGTGCGAAACAGTATTCCGGCCGCAAGCGAAGACTGAGGCCTGTTACCGAGGACCGACTGACCGCCACGCCGCTGCGCCCGCCGCCACCAGCATCAGTGCCGCCGCGATCAGCGCGCAATTGGCGAAGCCGAGGCTCGTGTAGAGCGGGCCGAAGCCTGCCGTGCCGACGGTGACGGCGAGATAGGTGACCGCGCTGTTCAAGCCCATGATGGTGCCGCGACGCGACGGGTCGAGCGCGGTGAGGCGCATGACCAGCACGTTCAGCCCGAAATGGTTGGCAAGGCCCCAGACCCCGATCGTCGCGATCAGCAGGCCGAAGCCGCCGCTTGCCAGGGCAATCGCGACATAGACGGCGGCGACCAGCAGATAGGCAAAGGGCATGACGCGACGGGCGCCGAGGCGATCGATAACGCCGTCGAGCAAGGCGGCCGCGCCGAAGCCGAGACCGTAGGCGACCGCCGCCAGGCCATTGGCGCTGACCGGCTCGCCGAGGGCTTGGTGGAGATGATCGCCGAGATAGCCGTAGACGCCGTAGAAGGCGGTCATGAAGGCGCCGCAGGCAATGAGCAGCGGCAGGATGCCGGGAACGGCGAGCGCGCCGAGCGGCGACGGCGCAGGGCCGCTTTCCCCGGTGTCGTGCAGCGAGCTCATCGCCAGGCCGGCAACGGCCGCTCCTGCGAGCAGCGCAACGGCGGCGAAGACGGCGCGCCAGTGGATAAGATCGGCAATCACGGCCGACAGCGAGACGCCGGCGACCATGGAAAGCGTCCAGCCGGTCAGCACGACCCCGATGGTGCCGCTTTCGCGGCCGGGCGGCGCGATCGCGGCCGAGCTGGCATAGATCGCCGGCATGGCGACGCCGGCGGCAATGCCGGCAACCAGCTGGGCGGCCACCAGCATCGTCACCGTCGGCGCCAAGGCGCTGGCGACCAGCGCGACGGCCAGCAGCAGCAATGCGCCCTGCAGCATGCGGCGCGCGCCGATCCGGTCGATGTAGCGGGCAAGGAAGAGCGCGCTGGCCGACGTGCCGAGGCCGAAGGCGGCGGCGGCCGTCATCACCGCTGGCACGCTGGCGCCGAACGACGCCGCGACGGCGGGCGCGATCGGTCCCAGAACCAGCGAGTTGGAACCGATGACGGCGATGCAGCCGGTCAGCAGATAGGCGGTGGCCGGGATCGGCGCGCGGGGCGCTTCGGTTATAATTGCTGATTGATTGCTGTTCGACATATCATCATAATGGCCGAATTAAATTCCGCATCAATGGAGAATTTCCATATGGACACAGAAACAGATGACATTCAGCGGAACAAGTATCCGGCCCGCGAGGTCGACCCTATCGACCGAAAGATATTAGGCGTCCTCGTCGAGGACGCGACCATTAGCTATGCCGAGCTCGGCGAACGGGTCGGCCTGTCGCCGCCGGCGGCGCATGAGCGGGTTAAGCGGCTGAAGCGCAGCGGCGCCATCCGCGCCACATCGGCGATCATCGATCCGAGGGCGGTGAAGAAGCCGCTGCTCGCCTTTGTGCATATCGACACCAGAGGCTGGGGCAAGACGCCGGAGCTGATGGCGGTCTCCAAATATCCGGAGGTCGAGGAGATCCACACGGTCGCCGGCGACACCTGCATGCTGCTCAAGGTGCGCACCGAGGATACGCGCGCGCTGGAGGGCCTGCTGGCCCGTCTCTACGATACGCCCGGCGTGACCTCGACGCGCAGCTATGTGGTGCTGTCGACCTATCTCGAGCGGCCAGTGCAGCCCGAGATCACGAACGAATGGCCGGCGCCGAAGCATATGGCGACGCCGGTTTATTAAGTCGCCGCGATCTGGTGGCGCCTGGAACGCGCCAGCAGATAGAACGCCGCGACATGCGTGATCATCAGCAGCGGCACGTAGAGGATCGGGATCGCATAGGTCGCGCCCAGCTGTCCGGCATGGCCAGGAAGGTCGAGCACCGTGCCGAGATAGTAGTCGCCGACAAGGTCCACCACGCCCGCAAGGTTGAAGGCGACGACCAACGGCCAGAAGAGCGCGGGCCTCGCCACAGTGAATAGCGCCAGCATGGCGAGCAAGCCGGTGGCGAAGTCGCCATAGGCGGCGAAGCTTGCGAAGGCAGGGGCAAGGTCGGGGCCCACGACGCCCGGCATGAGGAAGACGAGCCCGAAGAAGCGGAAGCTGTGCAGCGTTGCGATGGCGCGCTGCGCCTCTATCGGCTCCATCGACCTCAGCCTTGGCCAGATATAGGCGGCGAAGCAAAGCAGCCACGGCACGTAGCCGAGCACGAGATGGATGTTGAAGATCATCGCAGGTGACATCTTCGCCCCCTATCAAGCCTTGGCCGGAACCGCCTCGAACACTGCCGTCAGAATGCCCAGCCGTCCCTCCATGAGATTGCGCCCGAGATTGGTGGCGAAGTCGGCGAAACCCTGCCCCATGACGACCCCGAGATTGAGCGAAGGCGGCGGGCCGGAGGCACGGAGCTCGGCGAACCAGGCCTTGGCGGCAGCCGTGTCGTCGCGACGGACTAGCGTGCCGAAGCCGGCGGCTTCGATCGCCTCGCAGGTCGCCTCGGCCGTCAGCAGGAAGCTTTCGCGCGGCGTCTTCGCCCAGGGCACCGGATAGTGCGGATCGCCGCCATTGAGCACGACGTCGAAGGTCGCGAATTTTCCACCCGGTTTCAGCACGCGCCTGATCTCGCGGTAGAGCAACGGCCGGTCGGCGATGTTCATCGCCACATGCTGCAGGAGCGCGGCATCGAAACGGCGGTCTTCGAAAGGCAGCGCCAGCGCGCTGCCGGCTTCGAACGACACTTTGTCGTCTTGGCCGGTGCGCGTGGTCAGGTAGCGCGCGGCTTCGACGAAGGGTTCGCTGAGATCGACGCCGGTCACCGCGCAGCCATAGGTCTCGGCAAGAAACCTGGCCGGCCCGCCGACGCCCGATCCGACGTCGAGCACGGAGATATCGGCCTTGATGGCGGCAAGATCGGCGAGCTCCGCCGTCGCGGCCAGCCCGCGGGTATGGAACTGGTCGAGGGTCGCCAGTTGTTCGGGCTTCAGCCGCTGTTGCTCAGGCCCAAACACCGCCAGTGCGTTCTTCAATCGACCGGTCAAGCCGGTCGCGCGATAGTGATCGCGCACGCGATCGAGTTCATCGGTCATTGCCGCTTCCCTTCAGGCTTCCAAAGTCATGGAAGAAATACGGCCGCTTTCCGCGAACCACTATCCACGATAATGTCGATGGGTCATGAAGCAGAACTTCACAGTCAGGCACGGCGCGCTCGACGGCGTCGAAGCATTCCTGAGCGTCGCAAGGCATCGCAATTTCCGCAAGGCAGCGGCCGAGCTTGCCGTCACGCCGTCAGCGATCAGCCAGGCGATACGAACGCTCGAGGCGCGCATCGGTGCCGCGCTGTTCATCCGCACGACGCGCAGCGTCGGCCTTACCGAAGCCGGCGAGCGCTTCTTCGCCCGCGCACGGCCCGCCTTCGAGGAACTGATCGCGGCGAGCGAGATCGCGCGCGGGATGGGCCAGCGGCCGGCGGGGCTCTTGCGCCTCTCGGTACCGCCGGCCGTGGTGCCGATGCTGCTGGAGCCGATGGTCGCCTCCTTCTGCCAGACCTATCCCGAGATCGAGCTGGAGATCGTCGCCAGCGGCGAGCTCGCCGATCTCGCCGCCGAGGGATTCGACGCCGGCATCCGGATGGGCGACTTGATCGCGCCCGACATGGTCGCGGTCCGTCTGACGCCCTCCTTTCCGATGGCGGTCGTCGGCAGTCCGGACTACTTGCGCCAACGCGCGGCGCCCGAGCGCATCGAGGACCTGCGCGACCACGCCTGCCTGCGCCTGCGCCGCTCGAATGGTTCGGTCGCGCCCTGGTCTTTTGTCGACGGCAACAAGGCCGTCGAGGCAATCGTGTCGGGACCGCTCATCGCGCACGACTATCCGTCGCTGCTCGGCGCGGCGATCCAGGGTGTCGGGCTGGCACAGGTGCCGGGCCCGATCGCCGAAGCGCCGATCGCCGACGGGCGACTGCAGGCGCTGCTCGGCCGCTTCGCGGTAACCACGCCGGGCGTTTTCCTGTATTATCCGGAAAGGCACCAAGTGCTGCCCAAGCTGCGCGCTTTCATCGACCACATCAGGCAGCCGGGCGGCGCTGACGTCCCCCGAAGCGCTCGGGCAGGCGGCGGCAAAGCTGACGCTTCGAAGGCCCGTGAAGGCGGTTGAGCCAGGCAATAAGCCGCTCGACCGAACAGAGCGGCTTCGGCGATGCCGGCCGCATGCGCCGCGCCTTCATGAGGAGCTTCGGCCAACCACCGCAAGCGATCCGGCGTGCGGGGGCGCGAAGGTAACGCTTCTAAACCCTTATCCCTTGTGCCACGCAAGCATTCTGCGGATCTCCTCGCGTTTTTCTTGCGACAGACCCGAGAGTAAGTCCTCGTCCAGATATCCTTGCCGGATGAGAGTTGCGAAAACGACGGTCAGTTGCGAATAGCGATAGTCGAACGTCCGATCCAAATCGCGACGTTGCTCCTTCAGATAGTCCTCGACCTCCCACATCTCGGAGGGTGTGGTCGCGGCGTTCGCCCGTCTTTTGAATTCGGTCATGATGCTGGCCAGTGCCCTCTCAAGGGCCTTGTCATATGCGGCGCGGGCAACTTTCTTTTCAGAGGGCGACCAACTAAGCTCATTCAAGGTCATAGGACATCTTCCACGAAGGAGTCGGGCGGTGGATATTATCCTAACCGGGTCGCCTTTGTGACCTGTTTTCCGCTTCGCCGCACCTTGGCGGAACACCGCGCATGGCGGCCATCATTCTGCGGCGCGAGATGCGATCAGTGATCGAATACGTTCCGCATCCGACTGCGTGACGGGATTGTAGACGATCATGCCGAGTTCCGGGCGGCCGTCGACCGCGAAGACCGAGAACTCCAGCTCGATCAGTCCGATCTCGGGATGCCGCAGACGCTTCACGCCCTCGCCATGCGCCGCAACGACGTCATTGTCGCGCCACAGTGCCGCGAACTCGGGGCTGATCCTGGAAAGCTCCTCGACCAGTTCCGTGACCTCCGCGCCGGCGCCGGCGCGGACGGCGTCGGCTCTGAAGGATCCGACCACGAAACGCGCGACGCTCTGCCAGTCGTCCTGCGCGTCACGCACGCGCGAATTGCCGAACATCAGGCGCAGGATGTTGCGCTGCCCGCGCGGCAGCTTGGAATAGTCCGTCAGCATCGCGGCCGCCGCACGGTTCCAGGCAACCACATCCCAGGTCGCGGTCTTGATGATCGCCGGGCTGGGGTCCAAAGCGTCGAGGACACGCTGGAGTCGCGGCGTCACGCTGTCCACGTTTTTATAGCGAACTTCCGGAGGCCGCCCGAGACCCAGCATGAACAAATGCTCACGTTCGGGCTCGGTCAGCATCAGCCCGGTGGCGATGCGGTTGAGCACGTCGGCAGACGGCGCGCCGCCCCGCCCCTGCTCCAGCCAGGTGTACCAGGTCGGGCTGATATTGGCGCGCTGCGCCACCTCCTCGCGGCGCAAACCTTGTGTGCGCCGGCGCCCCGTGGCGAAGCCGAAGGCGGCGGGATCGAGGCGCATGCGGCGATCTCGCAAGAAAGTGCCAAGCTTGTTGGTCGTTTCGAGCGCCATCGGGATCCTGTTGGCCATTATACCATGATAAAATCACTACTTTAACAGAATGGTGTATAGCGCAAATAAGGCCTCCGAACAACCACAGGAGACCTTCCCATGCGTGTATTCCTTACCGGCGCGACCGGCTTCATCGGTTCCAGGATCGTGCCCGAACTTCTTGCCGCCGGCCATAAGGTGCTTGGCCTGACCCGCTCCGATGCAGGCGCGCGGTCGCTTGTTGCCGCCGGCGCCGAGCCGCATCGCGGCGACCTCGAAGACCTCGACAGCCTGCGCGACGGCGCGGCGAAATCGGATGCGGTGATCCACACCGCCTTCGACCACAATTTCTCGAATTTCGCGGCGAATTGCGAGAAGGACAAGCGCGCCATCGAAGCGCTGGGCGGCGCGCTGGCCGGCTCGGACCGGTTGCTGATCATCACGTCCGGTGTGGGCATGGGTTCCACCGAGCACGGACAGCCGGCGAGAGAAGACGTGTTCAACACCGACCATCCCAATCCGCGTATCCTGTCGGAGCTCACCGGCGCGGCGATGGCCGAGAAGGGCGTCAAGGTGTCGGTGGTGCGGTTGCCGCAGGTGCATGACACGGTGAAGCAGGGCCTGATCACACCGCTGATCGCGCAGACGCGCGCCAAGGGCGTGTCCGCCTATCTTGGCGAAGGCCGCAACCGGTGGTCGGCGGCGCATGTGCTGGACGTCGCGAAGCTATACCGTCTGGCGCTGGATAAGCAGGAAGCCGGCGTTCGCTACAACGCCGTCGCCGAGGAAGGCATCCCGGTGCGCGAGATCGCGGAAGTGATCGGTGCCGGTCTCAACGTGCCGGTGGTCTCGCTGTCGCAGGAAGAGGCTGCCGACCATTTCGGATGGCTTGCCATGTTCGCCGGCCTCGACATGCAAGCGTCGAGCGAATGGACGCGCGCGCATCTCGGCTGGCAGCCGACCGGACCCGGCCTCATCGCCGATCTCGAGCGAATGGATTACAAGCAGGCGGCCGCAGCCTAGACTGGTCCTCCGGCGGGTCAGCGACCCGGCTGAACCGCCGTTCGCTCTAAGCTCGAAGCAGATCCGCCAGGCTGTCGGACTTCTCCACCTTGTCGGTAAGGTCGAGTCCGGACAGCAGGTCGACCAGATGGCTGTTCATCAAGGCCGCGGCGTCGGCACTGTCGCCGGCCTCGATCGCGTCGACCAGCGCGTGATGGGCGTGCTTCTCGCAGGTGGCGTCGCGGCGCTTCCAGTAGAGCGCGATGATCAGCGAGGAGTGCGAGACGAGGTCGCGCACGAAGTTGGTGAATACCGAATGCGCGGCGATCTCGGCGATGCCGACGTGGAAGCGCGCCGACAGCATGATGGCGTCGCTGTCGCGGCCGGCATGCAGCGCGTCGTGCTCCTTCTCCAGGTGTGACCGCAATTGCACGATATCGGACGGCACCGCCGTCCTGGCGGCGAGCGCGGCCACCTTGGGTTCGATCAGCGCCCTCGCCTCGAACACCTCCCGGGCCTCGATCTTCGACGGCTGCGCGACAAAGGCGCCGCGATTTGGCTCCAGCCGTGCCAGCCGGTCATGGGCAAGGGCCTGCAGCGCGGACCGGACCACCGTGCGGCTCACCGAATAGATCGAGGCCAACTCGTCTTCCGGCAATTTGGTACCCGGCGCGAGACGATGGCTGACGATGGCGTCCCTCAGCCCATAATAGATCGGCGACCAGCGCGCAGCCGGCCTGTCGTCTCGATCTTCTTCCTTGAGTACCGTCAACATGCTTTCAATGCGCAGGCCCGAAATGGCCCGATCTGCCCCCCAAATCGCCGGCAGCCCGTCCAATCTAGTATCGCTCGCGCGGCGGTCAATCCCACCTGCCCGGGCGCCGGCCGGCCGTCCGCCAGCATGAAGCCGCCTAGACTAGACGACTTCGACTTCCGTGGGCGACAGCGGTGCGAACATGCCGGCGAACTGTTTGCCGCGCGGCGCGGCATAGCCGCCGATCTTCGATGTCCTCAAGCCCACCTTGCACAGGCTCTCGGCCAGCGTGACGGCACAGACGACGCCATCGAGCACCGGAACGCCATGTTCTTCCGAAAGGCTTTTGGCAAGGTCGGCCATGCCGGCGCAGCCGAGCACGATGGCTTCGGCATGATCCTCGCTTATGGCGCGCGCGATCTCCTGCGATATCTTGTGCCTTGCATTCGAGCCCGGACGTTCGAGCTCAAGCACGGCGACTTCCGACGAGCGCACCTTGGCGCAGCGCGAGGCGAGACCGTATTTCGCCAGATTGTGCTCGATTGCGGGCACCGAGCGGGCAAGCGTGGTGACGACGCTGAACTTGCCGGCGATCAGGCTCGCCATATGGAACGCCGCCTCGCCGATGCCGATAACGGGGGCTCCGCTGGCACAGCGCGCTGCGTCGAGCCCGGTGTCGTCGAAACAGGCAATCACATAGGCATCGGCCGCCGGCGCCTTGCTCATCTCGGCAATGATGCCCGGCACGGCGAAGACCTCGTCGAAGTAGCCCTCGATGCTTGGCGGACCGTCGGCCGGATTGACCGCCAGGATTTCGGTTCCCGCGGAGGCGACGCTTTGCGCCGCCTCGCCGATCTTGACGGTCATCGAGGCGGTCGTGTTGGGGTTGATGACGAGTATGCGCATTGAAATCAGCCTCAGATCTCGCCGCCGAGATAAAGACGCTTGACCCGGTCGTCGGTCAGCAATTCGGCGGAGTTGCCGCTCAGCGCGACGCTGCCGGTGGTGAGCGCATAAGCGCGCTGCGAGATACGCAGCGCCATGCGCGAATTCTGCTCAACCAGCAGCACGCTGACCTTCTCATCGCGGTTGATGGCGACGATCGAGCGGGCGATGTCCTGGACGAGTTTTGGCGCGACGCCGAGCGACGGCTCGTCAAGCAGCAGGAGCTTCGGCTTCGCCATCAGCGCGCGGCCGATGACCAGCATCTGCTGTTCGCCGCCGCTCATCGTGCCGGCGGCCTGCGAGAAGCGCTCCTTCAGCCGCGGAAAGCGCCCCAGAACCATCTCCATCGACGCGGCGATCTCGGATTTGCTGGTGCGGGTGAAAGCGCCCATCAGGAGGTTGTCCCTGACCGACATGAAGGGGAAGACGCGGCGTCCTTCCGGCACCATGGCGATACCCATCTTGACGATTTCGTCGGGGGCGGCGGCGTCGATGCGCTTGCCGCCATAATGGATCTCGCCTGACCTGATCTTGCGCAAGCCGGTGATGGCGCGAAGGATCGACGACTTGCCGGCGCCGTTGGCGCCGATCAGCGCGACGGTCTCGCCCTCGTTGACCTCGAGCGAGACGCCTTTCAGCGCATACACGTGATCGTAATAAAGCTCGACATTGGCGAAGTTCAGGATCTGGTTCATAGGCCGATCGCCTCGTCTTCGCTGCCCAGATAGGCTTCGATCACCTTCTCGTTGGCCTGGATTTCCGACGGCGTTCCTTCGGCGATCTTCTGCCCGAAATTGAGGACCACGATGCGGTCCGAGATTTTCATCACGGCCGGCATATCGTGCTCGACGAGCAAGATGGTGAGGCCGAGATCGCGCAGGCGCCGCACCATCGCCACCATGCGCATCGTTTCGTCGTGGTTCATGCCGGCGAAGGGCTCGTCGAGCAGCAAGATCGAAGGATCGGTGGCAAGGCCGATGGCGATGCCCAGCGCCCGTAAATGGCCGTGCGGCAGGTTGCGGGCGGTCTCATTGGCAAGCGAGGAGAGGCCGAGCAGCGCCAGGATTTCGTCGGCGGAGGCGCCGAAGGCCACCTCGTCGGCCTTCGCCACGCCGGTGCCGAGGAAAAAGCCGAGAAGGCTTGCCTTCGAGCGCAGGTGATGCGCGATGACGACGTTGTCGCGCACGCTCATGTTCTTGAAGATGGTGGTCTCCTGAAAGGTGCGCACGACGCCCTTGCGGGCGGCGATATGCGGCGCCATGCCTGAGATGCGTTCGCCCTTCAGGCGCACCTCGCCCGTCGTGGGCTTGAGGAACGACGAGATCAGCTTGAACAAAGTCGACTTGCCGGCGCCGTTCGGGCCGATCACCGACAGGATTTCCTTCTCGCGCACCGAGAAGGAAATGTTGTTGACAGCGACCAGACCGCCGAAGCGCTTGGTGATGCCAGAGACTTCGAGCATTTCGGCCATGGCTCAAGCCTTCTTCCGGATCGAAGCCGCGAGGCTGAGCAGGCCGTTGGGCAGCACCAGCATCAGGACGATCATCAGGCCGGAATAGATGAGCAGTTGGAATTGGCCCGTCTGGAACAAGAGGTCCCAGCCGAAATAGAGCACCAGCGTGCCAAGCATCGGCCCGAACACATAGCCGAGGCCGCCGAGGAAACAGTTCAGCATGAAGTTGACGGAATCGGTGACCGTGAAGCTCGACGGATAGATCGATTGCGAGATGGCGGCGAAGATGGCGCCGGCCACGCCGCCGAAGAAGGACGACACGGCGTAGGCGATGATGCGCAGATAAGCGATGTTGACGCCGATCGAGGAGGCCAGTTCCTCATTCTGCTGCAGCGACTGGCAAAGTTTGCCGATGCGCGAATTGACCAGCCGGTACATCACCCCGAAGCAGATCACCATCAGCGTGACCGCCAGAAGATAGAAGGCAAGCCGCGAATTCTGCAGCGTGGCGAAATCCGGAATGATGGTCAGGCCGAAGACCGACAGCGCGCCGGGCAGCGGGATGCTGACGATGCCCTTGGCGCCGTTGGTGATCGGCAGCGCCAGCGCGAGCAGCCGCGCCACCTCGGTCAGCACCAGCGTGACCATGGCGAAATAGACGCCACGCAGCCGCAGGATCGGCAGGCCGATCAGCACGCTCGCAGCGGCGCAAAAAAGTCCGGCCACCGGCAAGGTCAACCAGAACGACCAGCCATAGTTCATCACCAGTATGGCCGAGATATAGCCGCCCATCAGCGCGTAGGCGCCCTGGCCGATGTTGATGCGGCCGATATAGAAGGTGAGCCAAACACCGGCGCTGGCGATGCTGAGCAACGCCACCGAGGTCAGCGTGTAATAGAGGTCGAAGTGGCCGCTTGCCGAGATCGCGGCCGGCACGGCGATGAAGACGATCGCCAGGAAGGCCGCGACCGATGCGATTTTGATATTGCGATTGCGGGTCATTGCGCCATCAACCCCACGGCTTGCCCATCAGCCCGTTGGGGCGGATCGACAGGAACACCATCAGGGCGGCGAAGATGACGAGATAGGTGATGTCGCCATATTCGCGCAGCACGGTGAGGCCGACCGACTCCATCATGCCTAGGATGAAGCCGCCAGCGATCGCGCCGCCGACGACGCCGGCGCCGCCGATCATCACCATCAGGAAGGCCTTGATCGAGATCGGCCCGCCAATGCCCGAATTGACGCCGGTGATGGTGACCAGCAGCCCGCCGACGACGCCCGCGAGCATTGCGCCCATGGCAAAGCCGATCATCGAATAGCGATCGACGCGGACGCCCATCAGCTGGGCCGCGACGCGATCCTGGGCAAGCGCGCGCATGGCCCGCCCAACCCGGCTGTACTGCATATAGAGCACGAAGGCGGCGATGAAGACGATCGCCAGCACGCCGACGACCATACGATCGTAAGGCATGATGATGCCGGCATCGTTGAAGACGCCCTTGACTATCTTGGGAACGCCGCGCTGCTTTTCGCCGAACAGAAGCAGGATGACGGCGTCGAAGAAAAAGGCCGTCGCGGCAGCGAGCAGCATGGTGCTCTCCTCGCGATGGCTGCGCCTGATGACGGTGCGGAAGAGGAATTTCTCCATCAGCGCGCCGATGATGGCGAGCGTGACGCCAGAGGCGAGCAGCGCGACCACGAAAGGCAGGCCGAGCTGGCCGTAGACAGTGTAGGTGATGAACCCGCCCAGCACATACATCTGCCCGTGAGCGAAATTGAGCACGTTCATCAGGGCGAAGATCAGGGTCAAGCCCAGCGCGATCAGCGCGTATTGGGCACCGAGATACAATCCGTTGGCGATGACCTGTTCCATGGATACCTTCGATCTTCCGCGGGGTCCGGCCTATCGGACCCCGCGGCAAGCTGGAGGAATGACGCTCGAAGGTGGCGCTAGTCGACGGAACCGACGAACAAGGTCTGGAAAGCGCCGTCCTTATATTCATTGACCACCATCGGCACCGAAAGCTGGCGCTTCTGGCCGAAGGAGGTCATGCCGACATAGCTGAGCTTCGCGTCGCCCTTCAGGAAGGGATTGGGCGCCGAGAAAGTGTCCATGGTCTTCTTGAATTCCTCGACGTTGTTGATGGCCGCCGGATTGGCCTTCAAGGTCTCGATGATGTATTCGAGCGCATAGACCTTGGTGTTTGACTCGTCGTTGTATTCGCCGAACATCTTGGTGTAGCGGGCGACGAATTCCTTCATCGCGTCCGAGGCGATCTCCGGCGTGGAGGCGCCGCCGACGGAGATGAAGCCGTTGGCGTATTCGCCGGCGCCCTCCTCCAGGACCTTGGCGTCCTGCGCGGTTTCCGTCGAGATCAGGCCTTCATAGCCGAGCTCGCGGGCGGCGCGGATGAGCAGCGGCGCGTTGGCCGGGGCCACGCCGGACAGGACGAGCAGGTCGGGCTTCAAGGCGACGATCGGCGTCAGCACTGGCGTGAAGTCGCGGGTGTCATTCTGGTAGGTGTCGTTCTGGGCGACGACTTCCAGTCCAAGTGCCTTCGCCGCCTCGACACCGCTGTCGCGCTGGCTGAGCGGGTCGGATTCATTGGCCGCGACAAAGGCGATCTTCTTCACGCCTTTGTTTTCCTTGAGATATTTGTAGATCGCAGGGCCTGACTGATAGTTGGCGATCATCCCGAGCACCGCATTGGAGGCCGGCTTCTGGTAGAGCGCCTTGGGGAAAGCGTAGGGAAAATAAATGATGCCGTTGGCCTCGGCGACGGGGCGCACCGCGGCGGCGCCGTCATCGACATTCGGCCCGACGACATAGTGGATGCCTTCCTGCGCCATCTTCTCCATGCCGGCGATGGCGCGCTTGGGATCCTTCTGGTCGTCGAAGGTCACGATATTGATCTTGTAGGTGTCGTTGCCGATCTTGACGCCACCTGTCTCGTTGATCCAGGCGGCGCGGGTCTGCATCGAGCGCACATTCGACGTGCCCCAGGCGGCAGCGGGGCCGCTGGTAACGCCGACGAAGCCGATCTTCAGTTCCTTGTTTTCAGCCTGCGCGGACGAAATGCCGAGAGCGGCAAGCGCCAGGGTCGAGACGGCGCCGAGCGCCATTGATTTCAGAGTCGAGCGACGGTTGATCATAGTTTCAGTTCCCCTTGGTTATCGCGCTTTGTGTTTTGCTCGTAGGCTGCGCGTATAGCGTAAGGGAAACCGGCCGAGGTCGATTGTCAACATCTTTCTTCATTATTGTATACAATGTCTGGGTCGACTGTGTGCGATGACCCGCAGACCCGCGAGAGGATCGGTATTCAAAAGAGGCCACGTCCGGCCAACCACAGCCACCCCGGCGAACTCCGATAAGTTCGCAGAGACCATAACGCAAAGAGGGTCGAGGCTTGTCGAAAACGCTCCGAGGAACGCCGCCCCCAGGGAATCCTACTTCCCGCAATAGTTATCGTTGATGTAGTTCACCGCATTCGCGTCCGGTCCGACGCGGTGATACGCGCAGGCGCCCGCCGCCGTGGTGGTCATCTGCTGATCGTAATAGCGCGGACCGCCGAACAGCGTCTCGATGATGTCGTCGCTGGCTGGAACATAACGCTCCTGTTTGACGACGCGGTAGCGATGCTGTTCGCCAGCGGCGGCCGGGCCCGCCATCATGGCTGCTGCGGCAAGCACGAGCGCGGCGATTGCAAAATATTTCGTCATGGCAGCGACCTTCTGGCAATTCGGATCTGCAGCATAGCCAAAATCGCCAGTGGAACAAAAGTTCCCGTTTCGCACTCGCGGCCGGTGAGTTCCTCGACACAGAAATTTGTGCGATGCGCATCATGGATAGGGGAGCAGTTCGCGCTCGAGGTGTCGATCGATCGCCGCCACGTTCAGCAGCAGCATTTGAGCGACCAGCAAGGATGGGGTGCGACAAAAACCGCAGCCGAGACCAAGACTCCTGTATGTTCGCCCGATTGCGATCAAGGAATTAGGAAGGAGCTACCCCAATGGACTTGTTCAAACTAGATGGCGACGTCGCGCTGGTCACCGGCGCCGGCAGCGGCATCGGTCAGGCGATAGCGGTCGGCCTTGCGGAGGCCGGTGCCGACGTCGCGTGCTTCGGTCACGCCTCGAAGGGAGGGCTCGAGGCGACGGCGCAGAGGATCACCGCGCTCGGCCGCAAGGCGCTTGCGATAACCGGCTCGGTGACGTCGGAAACCGATCTTGCCGCCGCCGTCGAGCGTATCGAAAGGGAGCTCGGCGCGCTTACGGTTGCCGTCAACAATGCAGGTATAGGCGGCGCACACGCGGCCGAGACCTTGCCGCTGGCCACGTGGGAAGAACTTTACGGCATCAATGTCGGCGGTGTGTTCTTATCCTGCCAGGCCGAGGCTCGCGTGATGCTGCCGCGCCGCAAGGGATCGATCATCAACGTGGCCTCCATATCCGGCTCGATCGTCAACCGTGGTCTCCTCCAGACGCACTACAACTCGTCGAAGGCAGCGGTCATTCACATGACCAAGAGCCTGGCGATGGAATGGTCGGACCGCGGACTGCGGCTCAACGTGCTCAGCCCCGGATACACACTGACCCCGATGAACCGCAGGCCGGAAGTGGCCGAGCAAGTGAAGAACTTCGAGCGCGATACGCCCATGGGTCGCCTCGCGGCACCCGAGGAGATGATAGGCCCGGCGGTGTTTCTGGCCAGTCGAGCCGCGTCTTTCGTTACCGGCATCGATCTTATCGTGGATGGCGGCTTCGTGTGCTGGTAGCAGAAGCGAAGCGCGGCGCGCTTCGTACTTGAATCGAAGGACGTCGCGGCCCTTGCAAAGGGCCGCGGGAAACGCGTCGCGATCCGACCCGAAACCGGGATCCGCCGTTGCATTTGTGCCAGGTCGCCCGCCTTCTCAAGCGCAGCGGCCGGCAGTGGCTAGTTATGGTGGATTTCCGTGCCGAGCACCTTCAGACACTCACGAATGAAGGCAGCAAGTGCGGTCCACCCTTTGGCCGAAACCATCGTGCCGTCTACATAGGCGTCGGTGGGCGAGAGGTCGATATAGGTGCCGCCCGCAAGGGTGACCTCCGGCTCGCAGGCCGCCAGCGCACCGACCTTCTTGCCGCGCACGACACCATCCACCGCTATCAGAATCTGCACGCCGTGGCAGATCGTGAAGATCGGCTTGCCGGTCTCGTGGAAGTGGCGGACCATGGCCTGAACGCGCTTGTCGGTGCGGATGTATTCCGGTCCGCGGCCGCCGGCGCAGTAGACCGCATCATACTGGTCGATCTGCCTTTCCGCCTCCGAAAACGTCTTGTTGATCAGCGCGTAGTGTCCGGGCTTCTCGGTATAGGTCTGGTCGCCCTCAAAGTCGTGCAGCGAGGTCTTGATCCGGTCTCCGGCGTTCTTGTCGGGGCACACGACATGGATGGTGTGGCCTACGGCTTCCATGGCCTGCTGATAGACGAAGATTTCGTATTCCTCGGTGAACTCTCCGGTCAGCATCAGTATCTTTTTGGCTGGCATGGTCTTCCTCTCGGTTGCGTGGCAGTGCAAGGCGCGCCTTGGTTTTGGGCATCGGATTGTGGATGTCAGCAAAGGGCATGTTTCACCCGCTTGGAACGTCCGGCCGCCTATTCGAACGCAGGCAGGAGCCTGTCGCGCGAGTTCTCGATGTGCACCCGCATGGCCCTTCGCGCCGCGTTCGCATCGCCGGCTGCGAAAGCCGAGAGAATGGCTTCGTGCTCGTCGAGAGCCTCCTCGGTTACGCGCGAGTGGTACATCAGCCGGAAAATGTGAAAATGCGTGTGCTGGTGGTTCAGCGTCTCGCGGATGATCTCGTTCTGCGCGAACTCCATGATCTTGTCATGGAAGATCGCATCCTGGCGGGCGAAGTTGGAATAGCGAAGGCGCTCGTCCCTGCCCTCGCGGCGGGTCATGACCCCCGCCGCCTCTTGCAGGGCCGCCAGCCGGGCAGCGTCCAGGCCGGCCGCTGCCTTGGCCGCGGCGGCAGGCTCAAGCAAAAGGCGCAATTCGTAAAGCTCGTCAAAACGCCGGCGTGTGATCTGCGGTGCGGCGCGATAGCCGATCAGATGGGTCTTGATCACCAGGCCTTCGCCTTCCAGACGCCCGAGAGCCTCGCGGATCGGCGTATGCGAGACATCCAGCTCCCGGACGAGATTGTCCACGGTTATGCGGGACCCCGGCGCGATCTTGAGCGACATGAGCTGCTGGAAGATCGCCTCGTAGACGTCTCCCGCGAGGCTATTTGCGCGCTGGATTCTGCCCGTCGGCCGCGCGTCATCATCAAGCTTCACATCGGGGTTCTGCATCTTTTTGCCTCTTGACAGGAAGGACCACTAACACGATGCTCCGGCCAATTCAATCCTATATCCTATACGATTTTATAGCGGATACGCCTAAATGGAAGCGATGGATCGCCGATCCATACTGGAAGGGCTCGCTCGATGACCTTGTTCGCCGCAGCGCGATTGCCGCGTGAAATCTTATTCGGCAAAGGCCAGCGCCAGGTGCTGCCGCAGGTCGCATCTAGGCATGGCAAGCGCGCGCTCGTCTGCACGGACGAGCGCTTCGCGGCAACGGCCATATTCGGCGAGATGATGGCCGCGCTGAGGAATACCTCGGTTGAAATCCTTGTCCATGACCGCACTCTGCCGGACGTGCCTCGGGACAGCGTCGCGGTCTGTGTTGCCGAGGCGAAGGATTTCAAACCCGACATGGTCGTTGGGATCGGTGGCGGAAGCTGCCTCGACATGGCCAAATGCGCGGCGCTGCTGATCAGTCATGGCGGCAGGCTTCAGGACTACTATGGCGAGTTCAAGGTCCCGGGCCCAACGCTGCCGCTGATTGCCGTGCCGACCACCGCCGGCACCGGCTCGGAGGTGACGCCCGTAGCCGTCATCTCCGATCCGGAGCGCCTGCTGAAGGTCGGCATTTCAAGTCCTCACCTCATCGCCGCCGTCGCGCTATGCGACCCGGAGCTGACCGCGACTTGCCCGCCCGCGCTCACGGCAATTGCAGGCGCCGATGCCCTGACGCACGCCATCGAAGCCTTTACGGCGGCGAGACGCGGAACCGATCCGACACTGCCGCAGCAGCACGTTTTTGTGGGCAAGAGCGCTCTCACCGACCATTTCGCGCTATTGGCCGTCAAGCTTCTTGGCCGCAGCCTGGAAAGGGCCTACCGGGACGGTGCGGACGAGGATGCGCGCGCCGATGTGATGATGGGCGCCTTGGCGGCCGGCTGCGCCTTCGGCACGGCCGGGACGGCCGCCGCCCATGCCGTGCAATATCCGGTTGGCGCGCTCACCCACACGCCGCATGGGTTGGGGGTGGCGACCATGCTTCCCTATGTGATGAACTACAACTTGCCCGCCGCCGCCAGCGAGTTTGCCGAGGTTGGTGCAGCACTCGGTCTTCCCCATGCCGACATTGAACTCAAGGACAGGGCTTCCGCGACCATCGCAGAGGTCTCACGGCTTTTCGGCTCGATCGGCATCACACGGACGCTAGCCGAGCTGGGCTTGCCTGCCGGCAAGATCGAGTGGACCGCCGAGCAGGCGCTTGGCATCGACCGCCTGATCAAGAACAACCCCCGCCCTTTCGACGCCGCCGCGATGCGACGGCTGGTGCAAGCGGCCTATGACGGCGATATGCCCGCCAGTCTGATGTGAAACAGGAGGCACCTGATGAACGCTTCTCCAGGGCTTTTGGATGAGGAGGACGTCTCCGAATATGCCACGTTCTCACACGGGCTCTATATCGGCGGGCAATGGCGGCCCTCGTCGGACGGGCGCGTTATCGAGGTGGTCGATCCATCGACGGAATCCGTCATCGCGGCTGTTCCCGATGCTACGCTGGCTGACGCCGCCGCCGCCGTCGACGCCGCGGCCAAGGCGGCGGCTGCCTGGCGCGAAACCGCCCCACGCAAACGGTCGGAGATCCTGAGACGTTGCTTCGAACTGATGACCGAGCGGGCGGAGACGTTGGCCGTGCTGATTTCGTTGGAGAACGGCAAGGCGCTGCGCGATGCACGCGGCGAAGTCGCTTATGCGGCCGAGTTCTTTCGGTGGAACGCCGAGGAAGCGGTTCGCATCAGCGGCGAGTTCGGCCTTGCGCCTTCCGGCGCAAACCGCATCGTCATCGACTACCAGCCGATAGGCATATGTGTGCTCATCACGCCATGGAATTTTCCAGCTGCCATGGCCACACGCAAGATCGCGCCGGCGCTCGCAGCCGGCTGTACCGTGATCCTGAAGCCCGCCAGCGAAACGCCGCTGACTGCCTATGCGCTTGCCGCGCTGTATGAGGACGCCGGCGTCCCGCCCGGTGTCGTGAACGTTCTCACCACGTCCAATCCGGGACCGCTGACCGCTGCCATGCTCGCCGACCCGCGAGTGCGCAAACTCTCGTTCACCGGCTCCACCGGCGTTGGGCGCGTTCTTCTGGCCGAAGCCGCCAGGCACGTCATCTCCTGTTCGATGGAGCTTGGCGGCAACGCTCCCTTTGTCGTGTTCGACGACGCCGACCTGGAGGCAGCGCTCGACGGAGCGATGATTGCCAAGATGCGCAACGCCGGCGAAGCATGCACTGCCGCCAACCGGCTTTATGTCCAGGCGGGTATCCATGATGCTTTCGCGGAGGGACTGCGCAAGCGCATGGCCGCCCTCAAGGTAGGCCCCGGCACGGACGTCGAGACCGAATGCGGCCCGATGATCACTCGCAAAGCCATCGAGAAAATCGACCGGCTCGTCAAAGACGCGGTCCGTCGCGGTGCAAAGGTGCTGTGCGGAGGCGCAGCCTCGGATGACAAGGGCTTTTTCTACCCGCCGACGGTTCTTTGCGACGTTGCCCCGGATTCGGAGATGGCGCACGAGGAAATATTCGGTCCCGTCGCTCCAATCATGCGCTTCGACGATGAGGCCGAAGTCATCGCGCGCGCCAACGACACCGAATACGGGTTGGCGGCCTATATCTATACGCGCGATCTGGCCAAGGGCATGCGCGTGGCATCAAGGATCGAGTCGGGTATGATAGCGCTGAATCGGGGCCTGATGTCCGACCCTGCGGCTCCCTTCGGCGGCGTCAAGCAGAGCGGCCTGGGACGCGAGGGCGGGCAAAAGCACGGCATCAGCGAGTTCCTGGAAGCCAAATATATCGCCGTGACGATGTGAGGGCGCAGGCGTGACCAGGGATCCCTTTCGCATCCGCGACCACGTTACGGAGTTCGACGATATCGTCGCCGAGATCGTTCACCGCAGTGCGGAGACCCGGGCGAAAATCCCGATCGTCGCCGATGTCGCCTACGGACCGGACGCCGCCGAAACCGTCGATCTGTTCTTTCCCCTGGGAAAACGCGATCGCCTGCCGGTGCACATGTTCATCCACGGCGGCTACTGGCGCATGTTCTCCAAGCGCGATTATTCCTATGTCGCGGACACGGTGACGCGGGCGGGCGCGATCGCGATCATCGTCGACTATTCACTGATGCCCTCGGTGAGGATGGCCGCCATCGTCGAGCAGGTGCGCCGAGCCAAGCGTTGGGTGCTCGAGCACATCGCCGAGCATGGCGGCGATTGCGGCCGCCTGACGGTCAGCGGGCACTCCGCCGGCGCCCATCTGGCGACGATGCTGTTCAACGATGACGGCCGATCATCAAGCGTTAAAGGCGCGCTGCTGCTTGGCGGCTTGTACGAGCTGAAGCCTCTGCAGACCTCCTTCCTTGCCGCCGAGATCGCCATAACGGACGAGGAGGCCGCCAGCCTGTCGCCGCTGACACATCGCTTCGATCCCGCCGTAGAGGTCGAGATTGCTGTTGGAGCCGAGGAAACGCCGCCGTTCCACAGCCAGGCCGAGGCATTTGCGAAGCATCTGCGAAAACAAGGGCTGGCAGTCTCTCAAACCGCCCTCTCCGGTGCCAATCACATGAGCAGCGTTCGCGACCTTGGAGTGAGTGGAACCGAGGCATCGGATCGTCTGGCCAAGCTCATCGCCACATAGAGCCCTATCCAGATACCGCTGGCCTGCGAAGTGGAATGCTGCGCTCAATCCCGCTCAAGCGGCGCAGGCCGCAAGCGCGCCGGCTGCATGGGGCGGCTATGGCGACAAAAGCGTCAAACCGTAAGAGACCGTAGCCGCTCAAAAAGTTCCCCGCGTTGAAGGCTGCCGTCGCCCGAACCATCAGATGCGCAAGCGTCTCCGGCGACCTGCCGCGCGTCAGTCGCGCGATATGGACAGCCCGGCGAGAAGCGGCGCGTGCGCGGCAAGCCTGCGGGACATGAACTCGGTGAAGAGCCGCACGCGCTTCGTCTTGCGGGACTCCCCCTGCGTGAGAAGCCAGAGCGTTCCGTACATGTGCAGGTCGGTTCCCGGCACCCTCACCAGTAGAGGGTCGGCATCGCCCACGAAGCACGGCAGCGTGGTCATCCCGAGCCCTTGCCGGACGGCAACGATCTGCGCCTCGCCGTCCGTGGTTCTGAATGGAACCCCGGTGGTGCGAACCTCGCCGTCGCTCGCCCAATCCGGAATTCCATGAATGCTTATGACGATCCATCGGATCGGATCAGGCGCGCCCGCACGCCACGCGGCCAGCCGATCGCGAGACATATAGACGCCGCCGAACACCTCCGGCCCCTTCAGGCCGTGAAGATTGAGCGGCAGGGTTTTGCGGTCGTAGACGACGCGAATCGCGACGTCGGCCTCTCGGTTGGTCAGATTTGCCAGCTCGCCGGACGACAAGATGTCCATCTCGATGTCTGGATGCAGACGCGCGAACTCGGCGAAGTCCGGCATGAGCAGGTGTGTTGCGAGGGGCGGCGCCAGCGTCACCCGCAGAAGCCCGCGCACGCTCTGGTCGCGCCCAAAGATGCGCGTCTCCAGCAGGTGCGACGACGCTTCCATCTGGTCCGCGAACTCAAGGACCTCCTCGCCCGCAGCCGTCAGGCGGTAGCCCGAAGGCAGCTTTTCGAACATGTGCACCCCGAGGCGTTCCTCGAGCTGGGCGATGCGTCGCAGCACGGTCGAGTGGTTCACACCGAGGCGCTCAGCGGCAGCCCGCACGGAGCCTCCGCGCGCGACGGCAAGAAAGTGGCGAACGTCATCCCAGTCGATCATGGTGCAATCCAGCACCGCCGAGGTGCGCCTTCCAAAGCATGTGTCCAATACATCGAACAGCATCTCGTATTTGAGTAGCACGGGCGATCGTCATAGCCCACGCTGACAAGCGCGGCCCATTCCGAACAGCGGACACCGATCGTCGCGGCTGGCGTCAGTCGTCCAGCCGGATCGATTTCGCACCACCGATGTGCGCGCTTGTGCACTCAAAGCCCGATGCCGGCGGACCCATCTCGGAGTTCTCGGGGCCCTTCCCCGAACAACCAAAGATGGAGCCTGAAAGGACAAATCATGGGAAAGCTCGACGGTAAGGTTGCAGTCGTCACGGGTGGATCGAGCGGCATGGCGCTGGCGAGCGCCAAGCGGTTCGTTGAAGAAGGCGCCTATGTCTTCATCACGGGTCGGAAACAACAGGCGCTCGATGAGGCTGTCAAGGCGATTGGCCGGAACGTAACCGGCGTGCGCGGCGACGCGGCCAATCTCGACGATCTCGACCGCCTGTTCGACACGGTGAAACGGGAAAAGGGCAAGATCGACGTCCTGTATGCGAGCGCCGGCATGGGCGAAGCCGTCCCGCTGGGCGAGATTACCGAGCAGCATTTCGATGCGACCTTCGGCCTGAATACGCGCGGCACGCTGTTCACGGTGCAAAAGGCGTTGCCGCTGTTCAACGATGGCGGCTCTATCTTCATGACCGGATCAGTTGCTTCGCTGAAAGGTTTCCCCGGCTACAGCGTGTATGCGGCGAGCAAGGCAGCGTTGCATGCATTCGCCCGCGGGTGGCTCAACGAGCTGAAGGGCAGGAATATCCGGGTGAACGTGCTGCACCCGGGGCCGATCGCCACACCGATGCAGGACCAAGTTCTCACCGAGGAGGCGAAGCGGATGTTCGAGTCCCTGATCCCGCGGGGAAAGATGGGGCGTCCTGAGGAAATTGCGGCGGCCGCGCTGTTTCTGGCGTCAGACGATTCGAGCTTCGTGAATGGGCTGGAGCTGTCTGTCGACGGCGGCTTCTCGGCGATCTGAAAGGCCGGGAAATCCAATATCAACACGGATCGGAGAAGCATTGTGAGCTATGCAATTGTAGGATTCGGTGCGGTAGGCCAGGCCCTCGCCCGCGCCTTCGCCCGCAAGAACATCGGCGTGACCGTCGCGAGCCGCCAGCCGCCCGAGGCATTGGCGCCGCAGGCTCGAGCGATTGGACCCACGGTAGTCGCCAAGTCGCTGCGGGAAGCACTCGAGGCCGACACAATCATCTTGGCGGTCCCTTTCGGGGAGCATCGCGAGGTTGCGAAGGGCCTGCCGAGCTGGAACGGCAAGACGGTCATCGACGCGATGAATGCGTTTCCTGTACCTGAAGAGCTGGACAGCCTCCCGTCCTCCGCCTTCGTGGCGAAGTCATTCACCGGCGCCAAGTTCGTGAAAGGCTTCAATCACCTCATTGCGGCCACCCTGGCTGCCGATCCGGTCGTCGAGGGCGGCCACCGGGTGGTCTTCCTGTCGAGCGACGACGAGGACGCGACCGCTCCCGTAGCGGCCTTGGCCAAACAACTCGGGTTCGCACCGGTCAAGCTGGGAAGGCTCAACGAGGGCGGCGCGCTGGTGCACGCACGCGGCCGCATCTGGGGCCGGCTCATCTTCCAGGATTTGTTCAAGAAGGAGCAGTAATCGGTGTACGACCGTGTGATTTGGCCCGAGAAGCACGACCCCAAAACGTCGGCGATCTATGCGCTCAACGACATCGACGTGAAAGCGCCCCCAGAAGTGGTATGGAAGCTGCTGGTCGATGCTGAGAACTGGTCGAGCTACTTTCCTCCTGAAGACCAGGTCAAAATCCTGAGCGGCGAAAGGGAATTGGCGCGCGGGACCAATACAGCCGAGTGACCGTCGGATTCCCGATGAGCCTGGTTGTTACGGAGTGCGAGCCCTTCCGCCGACTTGCGTGGGCAACGACTGTCGATGGTGATGACACCGGCTCGAGCGCGTACCATGGCTGGGTCATCACTCCCACGGATGATGGCTGCCACGTGCTGACCGAGGAAACGCAACAGGGGCCTTGGTTCCTTGAAGAACTCGGGCGCAAGCATCCTGGTGGGCTCTATCGCTATCACCAGGAATGGATCGAACGCCTCGCCGGCGCGGCGGAGGCGAAAGTAGAAGTCAAGGCAGGTTAACCTGCGGGTCCTTAGGCTTGGGCTGCCCAGCGCCTCAGCACATTGAGCGGACAGAGAAACATTGTGCGCCTTCGAGCGCTTCATCCGCTCCTTGGGGACTGTCCACACCGCGGGCCCTTCCAAGGAAGGCAGCCAGTTCGACGAGGTCTAGCCCGGTCACCAAGTCGCTGGCCGGCTCAGATCTCGAGCAGCGCATAGGGCCGGCCCGTCGGCTTCGCGACGTGCATGGCGACATTGTAGACTTTCGCGCCGCCGGGAGTTTGACCTTCGAAGGTGCCTCGATGCGCGTGACCGTGCACGACGGCGCTCACCTTGAACCGGTCGATCGTTTCGGCCAGCCGGGAAGAGCCGAGGAACGGGAAGATTTCAGGCGGCTCGCCAGCGACCGTTTCCACGATCGGGGCGTAGTGAAGCACAACAAGTGTCCGCTTGGCGCGGACTTGCCGCATGGCATTTTCCAGCCGCATCGCCTCGCTGACGCTCTCGGCCACCATGGCCTTGATTGCCGGCTCACCGAAGGACCCGAGCATCCTCGAGCCGAACCCGCCAACAAAACCTTTGACGCCGACAAAGCCAACTTCCATCAGTTCTGTCGCCTGTCCGTCGAGGAGGTAAACGCCGGCCTGGCGAAGTGTCGCCGCTATCTGCTCGGCGCAACCAGATTCGTAGTCGTGGTTGCCGAGCACCGCGACCACGGGAATCGAGCAGGCCCGGAGATCCTCCGCCAAAAGCTCGGCCTCCTTCGGCTTACCGAGATTGGTGAGGTCGCCGGTAAGCACCAGGACGTCGGCTTCGCGCGAAACCTCGCCGAACAGGTCGCGATGGGAGGTCTGGGCATCTTCCTGAACGTGCAGATCGCCCACCGCGGCGACTTTGATTTTGCCGTTTCCGCTCGTTTTGCTTGCCCTGCTTTGTTCAGCCATCGTGAAATTCTCCAACGCCGCCGACACCGGCAAAGCCCCATTCCTTGACATCGATCTCGTAGTCGACCTGCGACAGCAGTCGACCGCGGCAGATCTTCATCCTCGGTGAAGGCAATTGCCGCTGCCTGGCGAGCCGGTCGAGCAGATCGTCAAGCAACCAGTCGGGAATGCGGTCGCGTTCGCTGGGATAGATCCAGCGGAAATTCAGCAACTGCATCAGCAGCACCTCCCAGTGAATGTCGAGATAAGACAGCAGCCTTTGCCAGTCGATCTGCTCATGTGCCTTGAGGATGGTATGGGCGATATCGGCGCCGTCGTGCCGTCCCCTGTCCTGGATGAAGCATTTCGACCAGATAAGTTCCGTAGGTCCGATGATCCTGACGCGGCTGCCCAGCAGCTCGACCTGCCGGGCATGCTCCAGCCACTGGTCCTCGACCTGCATGGTGCCGTTGGCGGAAGCAAAGATCACGTCGAAGAAATGCGGACCTTCGAAGACCTTCCCCAGCCAGCGATCGTCCTCGATCACGACGGCGTAGCCGATATCCTTGAAATGGGCGAGGATGCGCGGACAATCGCCTGCCTTGCAGAAGATATCGAGGTCCTTGGTCTGGCGCACGACGCCGGTATAGGCGCTCACCGCATATGTCCCGGCAACCAGAAAAGGAATGTCGGTGGCGGCGAGCTCGCGGATCGCGTGCGTATAGAAAGCTTCCGCCTCCGCGCTCTTCAGCGTCGGCTCCGCCTTGGCGTCGATCACAGGCAGCGTCGCCAGCACGCCCGGCAACTCGTCATCGGCCATCGACCGTTGCTCCGAGCTCAAATCTTCATCCGGGATGTAAACAGCAACCTGACCGGCTGGTTCCGTCGCCGGCGACTGTGGGTGAGCCTCACCTCAGTCCCCTTGCTTGCGGTATAGGCGCTCGGTTGCACGATCGCTCTCGCGGCGTTCGGCCGGTCCTCGGTGCCGGCGAGTCAAAAGAGCATAAACGAGCACGAGCAGGAGAATAATCGGCCCGCCGATCACGACGAAGGCCCACAGATCGATGCCGAACATGGCTTTTCCTTCCCGGTTGGAGGCGGTCGGTCGTCCGGCTAACCGAGTTGGCGGCCAAATGTTCCGCCCGCCGTCCCTGCGAGGCGACAGTCAAGCCGATCTCGTTTCACGGCCGTACCCTTGCTCGACGAGACGGAACGTAGCGGTCGCGTCCATGTTTACTGAAGAAGCGCGCTTTCCATGGAGAATGGGATCGCTAAAGGCCTTCCGCAGGCATTGCGGAGCCAATTGAAAGCCCGGTCTGCTTATCCTCGTTGGTGACACAGGAGCGCAGACCGGGCCTGCCTCGGTGAGGGAACTAAGGCCGCCGCAGTCTGCGCCACGATCGGTCGCGCCGCCTTAACATAGGTTGTTGTCGCAAACGCCGATTGAAGGATGATGCCGTGTCCGATCACCGTTTCAGCGGCAAAGCGGCCATGCGCTATCGCAGCAAACGTTTTCGCAAACCGGTCGTGGTGCAGCCAGGTCGCATCGACCGTGACCGCGTCGTCGTGTCGGTGCTGGATGCGGCTGACGTGCTTTTGCACGATTGGCCCAAGCCTCATTTGAGGACACGGCACCGCGCGATCCAGGCCTGCCTTGCGGTGTTGCGCAATCAGGAGCCGCCAAGGGTCACACGCCAGGCTTTCATCGCTGCTGCCGAGGACGCCAGAATATTGCTTGGCGACCAGAGCTGAGATCAGACGCATCCCGGGTCCGCCATGGGCGAGCCGAGATTTTGCCCGCCCCGATCTGAGCCAGCAGCCCAGCGGGATCGTTCCAGCAAAAAGGCGGCTCCCCGCGATGGCCATGCCGTTTCTCCGATCAGGCGCTCGGTACGCCGGCGGGTGCGAGGGGGGACTCCCGAACCGCACCGAGCCGCATGTTCCGTGCAGCGGCCGACGGAACGTTTACCGGCGGACGTTGTTCTTCAACCAGGAGGAACGGTGATGGCCGACGACAAGAACAAGCGCGATTTCCGCGACCGCGACCGCGTATCGGGCGATGAGGAATATGAGGTCGCGTATTTCGCACGGAAATTCCAGCTGACGATGCCCGAAGCCCGGGAGCTTATTCGCAAACACGGCAATGACCGCGCGACGCTGGAGCGCGAAGCCAAGGCGCTTGGTTCCCGTTAAGCCGGAATCACCTGGCGCGGATGCGTCTGGCTGAAGCCGCCGGCGAAGGGAATGCGCGCGCAAAGCCAGTGTGATTGACCGAAGCGCCAACGCCTCCAGACGTGTCGTTGTAGCGCTTCAAAGAATTTCCACCTCCCTCTCATGGGTTAATGCGCGACCGCGAGACCGGGAGCATTCGTTGGCTGCAAGAGAAATAAAGCGCGGCTTAGGGAGGTGCGGCGTGATCAAATATCATCCTGTCCGTCTGAACGAACTCATCGAGCACTATATGGAAACGCGTTCCTCGCACCGCTCGCCGGTGTCGGTGGCCGCGGCCACGCGGGCCATCCTGACTGTCATGCCGGATTGCTCGATAGAGTCTCCTCAATTGAGCAACATGATCGCGCGGTCGGCCGTCAAGCACGGACACGCCGTCAGCTTCGATTGATGTCGGTCTAATCCGGCGAGGATCTCTCAAGGGGCCGCAAGGCCGGCGCGCCATGTCCAGCGGGTGACGCGCCGGATTGGTCGGCAGTGGGCTTGTCCAGCTGGGATTGGCAACACGAGAGGGGCGCGGCTGCGTCGTAGCCGGTGGCGGACACGCGCGGCAGCCGCTTCTCAGCGCTTGGCTCACGACGCATGATCAATCGGCGGCTCCGGCCGTCGAGATCGGTCATGCCCATTTCGACGCGATCTTGACCAGGCGCTTCCAAGGCCTCGTGGCTGGCCGCGACGGGATCAATAGCCGTGAAACCGAGCGCGAAAATCGCGGCTGTGGTATCCTGCTCAGGAAAATACGCGTCTCCAGGATGGTGCGCGAGCATCGGCGACTTTCTCGTCGATATGCGCTTCCTGCGCGCAGTCGTCCGCGGCAAATGGAGATTAACATAGGTAAGGTCGTTGCCCGGTCGTTCTGTGTATCACGGACAAGAAGGATAAGGATGAGGCGGCCTCTGATCCGGAAGCTCGAGAAGTTCACGCGGCTCTCGCAAGCCGACAAGGACATGCTGCTCAGAATAGCGGCGCAACGGGTTCGGCGTTTCGCTGCCCGCGAGGATATCATCCACGAGGGCGAGAAGCCCGAATTCATCAATCTGATCAGTGAGGGCTGGGCCTGCCGCTACAAGACCCTCCAAGACGGCCGCAGGCAGATCATCGCATTTTTTCTGCCTGGGGACCTGTGCGATCTGAATGTCTTCGTCCTGAAGGAAATGGACCATTCTATCGGCGCCATCACGCCGGTCGTGGTGTCGGAAATTTCGCGCACGGCCTTCGACGAGATGATGATCGGGCATCCGCGCATCACCCAGGCACTGTGGTGGGAATCGCTCGTCGCAGCGGCGATACAGCGCGAGTGGACGGTCAACCTCGGGCAGCGCGATGCACTGGAACGCATGGCACATTTATTGTGCGAGCTGTTCATCCGGCTGGAGGCCGCCGGCTGCACGAGCAATAGCAGTTGCGAGTTCCCGTTGACGCAGACGGAACTGGGCGAGACGCTGGGCATGTCGACGGTTCATGTGAATCGCACGCTGCAGGAGCTGCGCGCCTCGAACCTCATCGTGCTGAAGGACAGGACGCTGACCATTCCCAACCTTAAGGCATTGCAGGACGTCGCGCTGTTCAATCCCAATTATCTGCATCTCGATCGCGAAGGCAGGCATCTCGATGCCAATGAAGAGTGATGTCAAAGGGTCCGCCCAAAGAGCCGCTTGAACGCAGCCTGGCCGAGGTCCAGACGGCCCTGCACGAGCATGCGAGTGCCGAAGCCGGGCTGCGCGCAAGCGAGGAGAACCTGCAGGATTTCGGAGAGGCCGCCTCGGACGTGCTTTGGATTCGCAACGCCGAGACGCTGCAGTGGGAATATCTGAGCCCGGCTTTCGACGCCATTTACGGCATGAGCCGTGAAAAGGCTCTGGCCGGCGACAACTTCGCCAGCTGGATCGACCTTGTCCTGCCTGAAGACCGCGAGCATGTGCTGGCCCAGATCGAGCGCATTCGCGACGGTGAAAGCGTCACCTTCGAATACCGGATATGCCGGCCGGCCGACAATGAGATACGCTGGCTGCGCAACGCCGATTTTCCGTTGCGCGATGAAGCGGGAAAGGTCGCCCAGATCGGGGGCATCGGTCACGACATCACGCGTCAGAAGGAATGCGAGGAACAACACCAGGCCCGCTTCGCCGAATTGCAGCATCACGTGCGCAACACGCTGGCCGTCATCCGCTCGATCGTGCGGCGCACGATGGAGAGGAGCGAATCCCTGGACGAAGCCGCGGCCCATCTGGAAGGCCGCATCAACGCCTTCGCCCGGGTCCAGGCGGCCATCACACGCCGCCCGTCGATCGGTATCAGTCTGGCATTGATGGTGGCGGAAGAATTGCGTGCTGCGGGCGGCCGGGAAGGCGAGAACCTGACGATCGACGGTCCGCCCGTGACGCTTGCGCCCAAGGCCGCCGAGACAATGGGACTGGCCATCCACGAGTTAGCGACCAACGCCCTGAAATACGGAGCACTGTCTAGCCGCGCGGGCCGTATCGACATCCAATGGCAGCTGGAAGAGGACCTGCTCCATTTCAAATGGATGGAGAGCGGATCCCACGATTTCAAACCCGTCGAGCGGCGCGGCTTCGGCTTGGAGGTTCTGGAGGGCACCTTGCCATACGAACTCGGAGCGACGGTGGACTTGCGGCTCGCTCCGAGCGGGCTCAATTTCACGGCTGCCATCCCGCTTGAGGCCATCGGCGGCCAGTAGCACGACCACCACGGCTGTCGGCGACATGGTTGCCGCCCTTTCGAGATTATGCGCGATGACCCGTCAGCTGCTTCTCAAAAAGCGAGCCTCGTCCTCGTCCCTTTGCCGGCCGCCAAGCACTCCCGCAACGGCCGCGATGAAGGCGCCGATCACCAGCGACAATGCGCCAACCAGAGCAGTGGTGGCGCTTGCCTTGCGGGCCTTGTCGGCGGCCGCCTTGGCTTTGTTCTTGGCTTCCTCGACGCTAGCGAGGACCTCGTCCACCCGCTTCTGCGCATCGGCCTGTGGAAGGCCCGTCCGCGATGCCACCAGGCGGGCGAGATATGCCTTGTCATTCGCGCTCATTTCGCCGTTCGCAGCGCTGATTGCCAGTATGCGTGTTGCCTGCCCAGCGGCATCGGCATTGTTCTGCGGCGTGCCGGCCGGTGGTGTTGCAGCGGCTGCGTTATCGGCCGGCCGGAACAACGCGTCGACGAAATATCCAGCCAAATCATTGGCGGATGGCGACTGCGCCGACGAGGCCTGCGAAGTTGCACCGGCTGCGGCGCCGCTCAACAAGCCGGTCGTCGCCTGGGCGCCAGTGCCGACAATTCCCGAGATCGCCGTACCAAGGACGGTGGCCACCAGCAAGGTGGCAAGCGCCCAGGCCAGGAACCCGTGCGCGGTATCGCGGAAATACACCTCATCGGTATGAACGTTGACCCACTTGGTGCGAAGCCGTCCGGCAACATAGCCGCCAAGCGCGGATGACAGCCACTGCACTATGACCAGCCAGACCGCGGTCGACACGGCGAAAGTCGTCAGCGAAGCGCCGCCCCAGGGCGACATCATCGTCAGACCAAGCCCGGAACCGACGAGCATGAGGACGAGCGTCAGAGTGGCCGCGGCAAAAGCGCCCGCCACGATGGGTCCCCAATTGACGGCAGACGAAGATGTTTCGACCGCGGCTTCGTCGACCGCGGAAAAGGCATTGGTCATTGTCCGCTCCTACCGCGCGAAAAGCATCAAAAGGATAATGATCGGAATCGGAACGCCGAGCAGCCAGAGTAGAATACCTCGTCCCATTTGTTCCTCCTGCAAGTAATCTTCAGTGCTTGTAGGTAATTCCCGGATTCGGCTTTCGTTCCACCCGCGAGCAGAGCTCCGCGGCAAAGGCCGGTTTCGCCTCGACTCCGAGCTCTTGATTGAAGCAAAGGCCCGTCTCCGTTGTAAAAAAGGGCCGATCCTCATCGACGAATTCACCGGCTCCTCTCTTGCCCGCTGACCGGGCTCGCCATGGTCGATCGATCAGAAACCCGCCCGGCCAGAGCTGGCGGATTCCATTTTGGCCTTTTGAAACGCCACAAAGTCTGTCGCGGAACAAAGGCCGGGAATAGCGGTTCGGGCCCCATCAAACAGCAGGGAGCCTTCAGCCATGAGCTTGCGTATGTTGCTCGTTCCATCGACGGCCGTCGCGTTGATGCTTGCCTTTCCGGCCTTCGCGGCCGACGACGCGCAGACCTTCGTCGACAAGGCTGCCATCGGCGGGATGTTCGAAGTGGATTCCAGCAAGATCGCGCAAGACAATGCGAGGGATCAGCAGATCAAGGATTTCGCCAAGCGGATGATCACCGACCACGGCGCGGCGAACGCCAAACTGCAGAAGATCGCCGCCGAGCAGAAATTGCAGGTACCGACGCGATCCGATGCGGAGCATAAGAGCGATCTGGAACGGTTGCAGAGCACGACAGCCTCGCTGGATCAGCCTTACGTGGAGATGCAGCGCAAGGCACATGCGGACGCGGTCGGCCTGTTCGAGGCCTACGCCAAGGATGGAGACAATCCCGCGCTCAAATCTTTCGCGGCGGAAACCCTGCCGACACTGAAAATGCATCAGGACATGATCGAGAAGATCGCCCGCGCCAGCGCGAGCATGCCGGCGGTCAAATCGGCATCGACACCCAAACCACCCGCTCCGGTTCCCGGCGCAAACAGCTTCACCGAGGCGCAGGCGAAGAAGCGCATCCAGGATGCCGGCTATGCGGACGTGTCAGCGCTCGCCAAGGACGAGCAGGGCATCTGGCGTGGCCAGGCGACGAAGGACGGCAAGGGCACCTCCGTTGCACTCGACTATCAGGGCAACGTCTTCGCCGGCCAATAATAGACAGGAGAACCGACATGCAAACGATCACCGCGCTGTTCGACGACTATGACGACGCCGCTGACGCGGTAGGCGTGCTGGAATCCATCGGCGTCCCGTCATCTGACATCAGCATCATGGCCAACAATGCCCGCGGCTGGTATCGAAACACGCAATCGCCAGCCGCCGAGGATGCCGCCAGCGGCGCCGGTATCGGCGCGGTCGTGGGCGGCGCCGGAGGCTTGGCAACAGGCCTGGGCGCCATGGCGATACCGGGCGTCGGGCCGGTCGTCGCGGCCGGCTGGCTGGCGTCGACAGCCGCGGGCGCCGTCGCCGGAGCGATTGTGGGCGGCGCGGCTGGCGGCATTATCGGCAGCCTGACCGATGCCGGCGTGCCGGAGGAAGACGCGCATGTCTATGCCGAAGGCGTCCGCCGCGGCGGCACGCTGGTGACGGCTCGCGTCGAGGACGACCTCGCTTCGGAAGCCCGGGAAGTCCTTCACAGCTCCGCGTCGGTCAACGTCGCCGACCGCCGCAGCGAATATGAAGCGGGCGGGTGGGCAGCCTTCGATCCGGCTGCCGGCAGTTATTCGGCTGAGGATGTCGAGCGGGAAGCGGCGCGCCGAAGGACGACCTAACCTCGCCGTCGGCGGCCACAACAGACGCAAAGCCAGCCAGGAGTTCGACATGAGACGGGTGCTTCTGCCACTGATATTGGCTGCGGTGGTCCTGGTGCTCTGTTATTGGGCCTTCGTCTATGTCGGCACAGGCTGGCAAACAGCGCCAGTCAAACGGGCACCCGAGCAAAACCAGGGCGGGAACGCGCCGCAGGATACCTCGCCGGCCGCCGGCATCACGAAGAATCCGCAGGATGCCAGCAAGATGCCGGGGGCTCAGTGACAGTTCGAGCGCGATATCCGTTCTTTCCTGGAGGCCTATTCGCGCGCGATGAATTTGTTGAAGCGGCTGATGGTACCCTCCGCGGTCATGTCCTGGTGGACGAACGCCAAATTGTCGTCGTCCAGCACTTTGAAGAAGTCTTCCCATTCGATCGGTCTCAGATCTTCGTCGCCTGCGCCGAAATCGACCCGCAGGATCGCGCCCTTCCCCGCCCCGGCGACGACGGCAGGCCTGCCCTCGCGCGCCTCGATCCAAGCTCGGATCACTTCGTGATTTGAGGTCGTCATAGCCTCGCTCATTGCGGCCTCCTGGTTGACAGTTCCCGCTATCTCAGAGGAACCCGAAGATATCCCGCTTGTTCCCCTGCGCCCGGTTCGGGAGCCACGCGGCGATCCAGACGAAGAAGGCCCGCTGCCTGCATGCGGCAACGGGCCATGGGCCTGATGGGACCCTGGATCGCTAGAGGGAGGGCGATCGGCTTTCGAACCGGCAGGCGACAGAAATGTTCCGGAGAAAGTTCCACGTTTCCAGGGCGTCGGGTACTGGGAAAACTTTCTTCGGCATTTTCGGTGTCGCCTCGCGCCCGCTGAAATGATGTTGCCGAACGGCAATCGGGATGAATGTTTCAGCCGGCGGAGCGGGCATGCCCTGGCTTGGCTATCTTGGACCTTCATCCGATTCTTCCCCTGCCCCGGTCGCTTGGGAACTGTCCGATTTTAGCCGCGAGAACGCACGAACCGGCGCTTGCCTCGGTGCCGGGGCTCGAGATTTTCGGCGCCACCATCGCGGCAGAAACTCGGCAATCAGGCTTTGAATTATGCCTTTCATCCGATCGCCTCATGGAAGGTTTGGAGACGAACAACTCCCGGCCATGATTGTTCCGCATCGTTGCGATCGGAACGTCCAGGTCGACAATCAATTCGGGCGGGCTTTGCGCGTCCGCAACGCTATCGCGGCGTCGAGCTTACGCGCCAGTGCCAACATTCGAGACGGTGCATTCTCGCATCTCAGCGCCTCCAACGCGACGCTCATCTCACGCTCCGGCGTCGTCATCTTGGAGGGTTCCTCCCCAGATCTGAGCACTTGACGAGCCTTGCGTGTCACGGCCGTTCCCCTAACATGGGTTAATGCCTGCCCCACTAACCCACTGATGGGAAAAAGGTTCCTGTCCCGCCAGTCTGCTGGACCGACGAGCTTTCCTCTCGGGGCAGCTGTCCCGAATATCGTCGGCGCAGCCTATTGCCTGCCGAAGCTTATCAGGAAGCTCGCCAGCGCCTCTCGGGTCTGCTCAGGCGCCTCGCGGGTCGGAAAGTGGCCGACGCCCGGCAGAAGCTCACGTTCGTAGCTTGCCGAGAAATACTCCTCCTTGCCTTCGGACGAACCCGGCAGAACGACGCGGTCGTCATCGCCATGAAGGACCAGTGTCGGCACCGAGATGACCTCCGCCTCAACCTGCTTGCGCGCGAGTTCAGCGTAGCGCGGATCGGGATCCGCCTCCCCCCAGCGCACGCGATAGGAATGCAGCGTCACATCCGGCCAGTCCGGATTTTTGAAGGACTTCGCCACACGGTCAAACAGCGCGTCGTCAAACCAGCGTGGCGGGCTCCAGCTGTCCCACTGGAATCGCGCGAAGGAGTGGCCGTGCTGTCGCACGAACTGCTCGCCACGCTCGGTCGCCATGAACCACTGGTACCAGAAGGCCCTCGCCTGCTCCAAAGGCGGCGTCGGAAGCGAGCCGGGTTGCCATCCCAGCGAAAGCGCCGCGCAGCATCTTATCCTCTGCGGAAAGACGGAGGCGAGCAGGTAGGCGATGCGTGCCCCCCAGTCGTGGCCGACAACCGCGAACCGTTCGAGGCCGATGGCATCGGCAAAGTCGAGCGCGTCCTGCGCCATGGCGACGATCTCGCCTGAGCGCATCGTTTCGCCGGAGTGGAACACGGTTCCTCCAAACCCGCGCAGCCATGGCGCGAAGGTGCGAAAGCCCGCGGCATGAAGAAATGGCGACACGTCCGCAAAAGTGGTTGCATCATCGGGCCAGCCATGAAGGAGCAGCACGGGCGCTCCGTCCACGGATCCGCCGCTCACATAGGCGACCCGCAGCAGCGGCGTGTCGCAGAAAACAGGCTCTTCCACAGATCCTCCTCAGAGCAGCACATGGCAGTGGCCGCCACAACCCCTTGCAATCGGGTTTGTTCCTTGTGACCGCCGGCCCGGCCCGATCCGACGAGGGAACCAACCGTGGTCTTGCCGGTTCGGAAGCCAACAGCGGAGCCTCGCCATGCCCAACGCAGCCGAAATCCTCGTCGACACCCTGATTGCCTGGAACGTCGAAGTCGTGTTCGGCCTGCCCGGCGACGGCATCAATGGCGTCATGGAGGCGCTGCGCAAAAACCGGGACAGGATATCCTTCGTCCAGGTGCGGCATGAGGAATCGGCCGCTTTCATGGCTTGCGCCTACGCCAAATGGACAGGCAAGCTCGGCGTATGCCTCGCAACGTCGGGGCCCGGCGGTACTCACCTTCTCACCGGCCTCTACGACGCCAAGCTCGACCAGGCGCCGGTGCTGGCAATTACCGGCATGCAGTTCCATGACCTGATCGAGACATTCACCCAACAGGATGTCGATCTCACCCGCGTCTTCAACGACGTCAGCGTCTACAACGTCCAGGTCTCGGACGCGGCGCATATGGAGAACGTGGCCAGCCTCGCCTGCCGCACCGCGCTCGCCCGCAGGGGCGTCGCCCATCTTTCAATCGCCAGCGATATCCAGGAACAGCCCGCCGACGCGGCCAAGCGATCCAAGCGCAACCGGCCGGCGCACACGCCGCAGGGCATGTTCGCTCCTCATTGCGTCGCGCAAGACAGGGAGTTGGACAAGGCCGCGGCCACTCTCAACGACGCAGCGCGCGTGGCGATCCTCGCGGGACGCGGAGCGATTGGCGCGGCAGCCGAGCTTGAAGAATCGGCGCGGCTGTTGCAGGCGCCGGTCGTCAAGGCGCTGCTGGGCAAGGCGGTGCTGCCGGACGACCATCCTTACACCACTGGCGGCATTGGCATTCTGGGCACCTTGCCATCGCAGGAGGCGATGGAAACATGCGACGCCGTCCTCATTGTCGGCTCGACCTTTCCCTACATCGAGTACTACCCCCGGCCGGGCAAGGCGCGTGGCGTCCAGATCGATTGCGATGCGCAGCGCATCGGCCTGCGCTTTCCGGTCGAAGCCGGTCTGGTCGGCGATGCGGCGGAGACCTTGCGCGCCCTCAACAAGCGGCTGAAGCAGAAAGCTGACGGCGAGTTCCTGGCGACGGCGCAAGGCTCGATGCGCAAATGGCGCGAGATGATGCGCCAGTCCGAAGACGACTTGGCTCATCCTCTCAAGCCACAACGCGTCGCGCGCGCCTTCGGCGAACGTCTTGCGGAGAATGCGATTCTGGCCACCGATTCCGGCCAGAACACCGAGCTTGCCGCCCGTCATGTCGATCTCCGCGCGGGGCAAGCCTTTGGCGTTTCCGGTGCGCTTGCCTCCATGTCCTGCGGCCTCAGCTATGCGATCGCCGCCGGCATAGCCTTTCCCGGCCGCCCTGTCGCGGCGATCGTCGGCGATGGCGGGCTCGCCATGCAACTGGGCGAGTTTTCGACGGCCGTGCGCTATGGCATTCCGCTGAAACTCCTGGTCATCAAGAACAACATGCTGAACCAGATCGCCTGGGAGCAGATGATGTTCCTCGGCAATCCCCAATTCGGCTGCGAGCTGCAGCCGATCGATTTTGCCAAGGCCGCCGAGGCGATGGGTGGAAAAGGGTTCAGCATCGAGCGGGCGGAGGAGGTCGAGCGCGTGCTCGACCAGGCTTTCGCCGCCAGCGGGCCGGTGATCATAGAAGCGCTCGTCGACGCCTATGAGCCGATGATGCCGCCGAAAATGCCGCCCGATTACGCCAAGAACTTCCGCAAGGCGCTGCCTCGGACTCCGGGCCGCGACCAGATCGAGGAAAACGTCGCACAGGAGCCAGCCAAGACGATGATGGAGGCCGGCGAATAGGCGGGAATTCTGACACTCGACCTTTCCCGCCAGCGCCGTCGAATGGTCGATGTTCATCTCGGCGGCGGCGGCACACATGAGCGGCGAATCCTGGCGGCGATGCGGAGGTTCCGCGTGAAGTCTGGGCTACGAGGAATGGTCATTGGGGGAAACCAGTGCCCGAAAATCCAAAAAATCCGAGCGACGCTGATATGGAACGATCCCGGCATCGGCACCTCTAAGGGCACTTTCAAGGAGCCATGGCGGGACACGGTCGAAGGCGATGTGAAACGACTCCAACATCGCGGCCGGGATCGACCCGAGGCAGAAAGTTCGAACAACAGATAAGCCTAGTTGTTCTATGACGCGCATTCGATATGGCAGCATTGTTGGTTTCATGTGTAATCGACAAGAAGTTATGGAATAGCACCTGCCAGTCTGGAACATCGACAGGGATTTCTTGTTTGAGACATATCGCAATCGGGCGATCAAACAGGAGACTTCCCCATGATTAGACTTCTCTCGGCTTCGGCTGTCGCAATTGTCCTGGCTACATCCGCAATGGCCCAATCCAGCGGCTCTGGAACCAGTGGCAACGGGTCTGGAACAGCCACCACGACCGGAACCAACGGCATGAACAACAACGGCAATGGCGGCACGGTCGATCCAAACGCCACAAACAGCACGACCACAGTACCGTCCGGCGGCATGGGCGACCGGTGCAAGGATGCGGCTGGCAACGATATCGACAACAATACCGCTAGCGGCAACACCACATCCAACATGCAGAATTGCAACAAGTAGCCGTTTCGCGCCTGTAGCTTTCGCACACCGAGAAGGTCCGCCTGTGTCGAGGACGGGCCTCCTTGGTCACGATTTGGGATCTAACCGCTCCGCCTCACATCCCGCGGTCCGGAACATAAAGGCAGAAGGAGTGCTGAGAACTGGTGTCGCCCCCGGGCTTGCACTCGTGAAAATATTCGTCGCGTGATCGCTTGATGCGGTGGTCGCTGTAGGGGATCAGCTCGCCGGTCGAGAGTTGGTAGCCGTATTTCGTCTCTTTCACGTCCGAAGGCGGGGCCTGATAGCAATCCACTCCGGCGCAGCAGGAAGGATCGTACTGCCAGCCCGCCGGCCGATGCCGGGGCACAAAGAGAACCTGCCAAGAGGCCTGCCGGCAAAACCAGCCAAGCCTTCGTTCGGGGCTGAACAGGCGGGCGACACGTCATCGCGCCCGCTCGTTTCCGGAAATGCATGCTGGGGGCTTTTCTGTTCATCGTCGGTCCGCCGTTTTACAGCAACCGGATGGTCTCGGAGCCTGGCTACTCGCCGCCTCGATGCCGGAACCGGCGGAGACGATTGCTACCGAACTTAGAATTCAAAGCTATGTTCCAGGGGGCGCGCCGCCGTTCATTCCTTTACATAGGCGCCGGGCTGACGGCCGCTCCTGGGCGCCTTGGCGTCCTTGGAATGCTCCGCGACAGCGCGACCGGCCCCTGAGCTCTTTTCCGTCGCCGCGCTTGGCGTCGGCTGTCGGGGCGGATTGCGGCCCTCAGATTGACGGGTCTTGTCCTCGACCTCGCCCTGCTTGCGGCTGAGGCCCGGATCGACATGGGGCCTTTCATTGCCGGCGGCGTCCTGGGAAAATTCGTCGCTCGGATCCGGATCGGTATTGGTGGGATATTTCGTGGCGCCGGTCTCGCGACGGTTCTGACTGTTCTTCATGACTCTGTCTCCGGTTGGATGAAAGATAACCCCGGCGCGAGAGCGGCGTTCCCAACTGCTGGGCAATCCATTTCAGGTCCGGTGGAACAAACCTCCAGGCATGCGATTAGGCGCAGACAATGCAGTTCAGCCGTGCGAGAGGAGCCAGGCATGGACAGGGAAGAACGCATCAGGCAACGCGCCCATGAGATCTGGGAGCGTGAGGGCCGTCCGGAGGGCCGCCAGCAGGAACACTGGGATCAAGCCGTCCAGGAGATCGAGTCGGAAGGTTCGGAAGTCGAGCGCGGGCCGGTGGCGCCCGATCCCGCGGTTGGCGCCGGCTCTGACCCCGCCGCCAACAGGCCAGGCGGCTGAAGCGCGTCGGCCCGCGGATGCGTATCCTAATTGCTCTCGGCATTCTGGTGATCGTTCTGGTCGCCATTTGGGTTTGGGCTGACCAAAACGGCGGCCGCCCGAGCGGCGGCGCCCAGCAGCCCTCGCCGCACGCTATCGACCAGAATGGCTGACAGGACAGCCAGCCTCAGGGCGTCGCCGTTTCGCCGGGCTCATGCCGCCTCGCCTTGTCAGGCACCAGCCGGCCCGAGTTGGCGCGCAGGCCTCTGAAGAACTCCTCCACATAGGGCAGCAGCTCGAACAGCGCGATCACGATCATCACGGCGGCAATGTATATCACCGGCAGTTGCTGTTCTTTCCAGGTCAAGTCGAAGCGAGCCCTTTCCGTTCCGGCGCCGAATAGCGCCAGGAACTGGCCCCAATGCAGCGCCACCACTATGACCAGCCCCATCAGCGGAATCATTTCCAGAAAGCTGTGCACGTGCTGCTCGACGGGGCTCACCGTGCGAGCCGTGGTCGCATAGCGCACGTCCCATATCGCCGTCGCTTCGTGAATGAAGAAGGTGACGATCATCACGGCGATGACCAGAGCGTTCACCTCCAGGAACATTGCCGCAAGCAGCGGGATTCCAACCTCGGCGAACATCAGCAAGTGAATGAGCGATTCCTTCGCACCGGTCGTCGATTCGATGTGGGTGGCGCGATGGCAGAGCCAGTCGGCAAAGCCCGCAACCAACCAGACCGGCAGGATGAAGTACATCAGGATGAGGACCATGGGATCGGCCAGCACGCCGCAGCTCCCTGTTTGCCGCCGTTCGCGTCGCGCCTGAACTTTGCAGCCTCGCGATCGAGCACGTTCGGCTCGTTGCGGTATTCAGGATCAGCGCCAGCGCCAACCCGCTTGGAATTCTCGTTCTTTCCGCAAGCTCGCGGACACGGGCGGCATTTTGGCGCTCGCTGTCTTCCCTGGCGTCATGGGTCATGGTCCCGGCCGACTCCCGCCGGGTGTCGAACCGCCGGCCGGCGGAATGGTTCCATGCCTGTCAGATCCGGCGCGGCGAACCGCCGGAACGGTTCACCCATCGCCGCGTTCTACCCGTTAGCTTCCCTGTGACCTCATGGACACACGCGCCGGTATCGACGCGAGATGCCCCGTGACTGAGGTCTCACCAACGTCAGAATATGAACTAAGGAGCTTCGTGTGCGAAATCTCAGGGGACTTCACCTCTTGATCGCGGAGGACGAGTGGCTGCTGGCCAGCGATCTGGCGAACTTCTTCGCTGGGATGGGCGCCATCATTCTCGGGCCGGCAGCGACAGTGGAGCAGGCCGGGCGACATGCAAAAGTGGCGGACGCAGCGATTCTGGATGTAAGCCTGCATGGTCGCCTCGTCTTCCCGGTCGCGGACGAATTGATGCGGCGCAACGTGCCCTTCGTCTTCTTCAGCGGGTATGACGAGATCGCCATCCCCGAGCGTTTGCGTTTCGCGAGCAGCCTGAGCAAGTCGTCGAACCGCGCCGTCGTGGTCGATGCGCTGTTCCCGCCGGAACCCTTTGCAGAGCCAGTGACCGTCGCGCGGCCGGCGCCCGCGGCGGAGGACGTCGTTGCGCTGCTCCCCAAGCTCCGGCTCACCGCACGTCTGCTGCTGTGCGATGCCGGCGCTTCCGACCGCCTTGTCGAGCACACTTTGGAGCAGGCGCTTGAAGATATCGACAAAAGGCCCGAGGGGTCATCGATCGCCGACTGGCTGAACACCATCATGCTCACGGTAGCGCGGCTACGCGGAGCTTGTCTGCTGCACTGATCGGAGGGCAGCCGCGCCGCCGGCGACCTGCGCTCGCCTGGCGACCAGCTTTCTCAATGCGTCAGGCGGCTTCTGAGCCAGGCAATGATCCGGTTGCCTTTTATGATCCGACGGACCCGCGCCGCAGCCCAGCTGGCCTGCATCGTCGCGCCGGCATGGCAGCTGCACACGACATCATGCAATTGCCAATCGGACAATTCGAAAAAGCGCTTCGCCTCGCCGTAGGTATCTGACCGCAAACCGGCCGCGCGCAGCAACGGATCATCGAAAGCAACCGCGAGCGGCGATCCGTCCGCCCGCACCTGTTCGCGAACCTCTGGATCGACATATTCGGTGCCCGTCAGCGCGGAGAGACACCTAAGCGGATTGCGGTCCAGCAGTTCCGCCCACCGCTCGATCCGCTGCGTTCTCGTGGCAAGGGGGATCAATCCAAGCCGGTCGACGACTGCCACCGATTGAAGTTCATATGAGGTCTGATGCTTCATTGCTGTCTCCTGTGGTTTTGGCGGCGACATCTGTACAGCGGCGCGGCAGGCCTGCCGGGCTTGAGGCCCACCCTGCGAGGAACAGGCGCGGGGCCGATCAGGTGTTGCCCACCGATCTTCGACAAACGCCTGGCATGGCGTCTGAAGCAAACCCGAACTGCCAGTCATCCGCTATGTTCCCGTCATCCATCGCGACGCGCCTGGGCCGGCACCGAATCGTGCAGATTGCAGGAACGGTTCTTACAGCCCGGTTTGGACGCTCGTAGCGGAATGGCCCGTCCCAAAGGCCTCTCCAACCACCACAACATCATCGTCATGGGCGCGTCGGCCGGCGGAATCGAGCCGTTGAAGCAGATCGTCGCCAACCTTCCGGTCGATCTGCCGGCGGCCATCTTTGTCGTGCTGCATATCTGTCACCGGCTACGACAGCGTCACCGTCTTCCCGACCGGTTTCGCGACAAGCCCAAGCTGTCGAAGCCGGTCGACTACAACCTTTTGATCGAAGCGGTGTCGCGGTTCCGCAAGAGCGATGCGCCGGACTGAGAAAGCCTGGCCTACGACATGGTGCGATCGCCTATCAACCGGCTCGCAAGCTCGACCAGATGCCGGATCGGCGCAGGCTTCAGCAGAAAAGGCGCGCCATGGAAGACAGGCGACTGGAAGGCCGGATCGTAGCCCGAATGCACGACGAAAGGCACACCCGCCTCCTTGAGGCGAGCGGCGGCGGTCCCCCTTTGGCCGTCGAGCAATTGGATGTCGATGATGGCCAGATCGGGCTGGTTGTCGTCCAGCCAGGTCGCGGCTGCCCGTTCCGAGGCCACGCAGGCCACCTCGTAACCGAGCGCCTTTAAGCCGTCCGCCACGTCGCAAGCGATCAGATATTCGTCTTCAATGATCAGTGCCAGGGGCGCTTGCATGACGATCTCCTCTGGCACGCTTACGTCCTCCTGGCAAACGGCTTGTTGTACTCCGCCGGCCCGGGAAGCGCACGACGTTTCGCCCGCAAACGGCTGCGCAGCTGCCGATAGGATTGGGGCCGGCTTGGTCCAAGCCTGCGTCCTCGCCCCGGCTGAGCTGGATCGCGTCGAGGTCTGACAAGGCCGCGCGGGCCTCGAACAGGCGAAGAAATTCCGGCCTCAGCCCATCGCCCCGTGCGGCGGCAATCGCGTGCAGGGGCATAAAGGTCTTTATCGTCCGATCTTTCACAGACTTGCCTCCATCACAATGCGGCGGCCTTTTCCCGCCTTGCCTCATCGAAATCGACCGACAAGATTACATCGCCGTCGCCGCCGCGAACCCGAACCGCCCAGCCCTCCCGCCGAGCTTCGGCAGCCGAATCGTCGAGAAGATCGATCGCCGAGCGCAACGCTTCATCATGAACAGCTTGGAGATTGGGCAATTCCACCCCTTCAAGCCGCCTCAAACTGCCACCCTCGCGATATTCGAATGTATAGAGATCCTGGCCCACGTCGATTGGCCTCTCGACGGCGGGCCGGACGGCATCCACGGACCTGTCCTGGCTGCCTTGCGCAGACCGGCCGCCGAATGCCGCGCACTGAATCATCAACTCTTTGGCGCGATCGACAAGCGCGGCATCGCCGGGCAACGGGTCGGACACAACCATGGTGACAGCGATCTTTTCCCCGCCCTCGCCGAGAAATTCGACCGTCACGTTTCCAGGACCGGCATGTATCGCTGTGTCGAGAACTTGCATTCCTGCCTCTTCATCTCCCTGTCGGGAATACAAAGCTCCCCTGCTCCTGAAAGTTCCGCCGGAGTTCACGAATCGACTTGGATAGCAGCGCCCGACATCCCGCAACGCTCGCGATGAACTGCAAGGCAGCTTCCTGATCGATATCCATCTTAAAGGCGCGGTTGGAACAGCGGGGCCGGAAGCAGGTTTGAAAACAAAGGAGGCGCCGAATGTCACCCAACCAACGCACGCCCGCCGAAGCCCGCGGCGAAATCCAGGCCGGCAGGACGCAGGACAAGACCCCTGGGTTCGACCCTGCGGCGGCGCCGCAGGAGACGGATGCCGAGGCCGGCGATGTCCCGACTTCCGCGAAACCGGCCGAGCCTCACAAACCGAGCTTCACCAACCAGGCAAGCTTTGCCAACGCGATGCGGCCGCCAGAGAACGCACCCGGCCTGCAGCCGCGCAGGAACGGCCCGGTGCTGGTGATCGTGGCGCTGGTCGTCCTGGCCGCGGTTGTGTTTCTGCTCGCCGCGATCTTCCGCCAGGTATGAAAGGAACATCATTCCCCGTTCGAGGTTTGATAGCGCAAGGAGGTATTGCGATGCCGCGCTTGAGAAGTTTGTTTCGTCATCTATGGCGCTGGAAGGCACAGCCGACCACGGACCCGTCTCCGGTGGACGCTATCGTGCGGCTGCTCCGCGACGCCGAGAAGCAAGGCAGATCCCGGCGTTCGGGATAATGGCTGAAAGCGTCCCTCGGCTAGCGTCTCCGGCGGATCGAGCAATCGCCGCAGTCAGTCCTCGTCATAGATATGCTCGTGGATGATGCCGAGGATCTGCAGCTTCACCGTTTCGCGGGCCTCCGGCCGCACGAAGGGCATCAGAAGGTTGACCGTCTCCTCCACCCGCCGCGGCAGGTCGGCGCTCGGATCGCTCAGATAACTGCCATGGGCGTACAGGTTTTCGGTCAGCTTCTTGTTCAGGTCGGAAAAGAGTCCCATGATCATTGCTCCTTGCTGATCCAACAGCCGGAGCGCCCACGCGGTTCCCACTGCCGACGCCATTCGGGAACCCCGCGCCGGGGATGGCTACGATCTTGGAGCGACGCCCAGGCCGACGGACAGCCGCTCGATTGAGCTCAGCGGAAATGCGGCAGCCTGACCCCGCCTGCCGCGCGCCATTATCGGGCCTCCTCCCTCCAACGGCGCCAGGTTTTCGGCCTCTCAACCTTTCTGGTTGCGCTCGACGAATTTGTTGAAGCGGCTCGTTCCACCGCTGCCGGCTTTATCCTGATGCAGGAAGGCGAGATCGTTCTCGTCGAAGATGCGGAAGAATTCGTCCCATTCGATTGGCTCGAGCGTGTCTTCGGGCTCGCCGAAATCGATGCGCAGAATGCCGCCCTTGCCTTTCGTGCGAACGACAGCCGGCTGGCCATTCCGTTCTTCTACCCACTTGCGGATTTCGTCGTGGTTGGTGGTCGTCTTGGCCTCGGACATGGACTTTCCTTTCTGCAGCGGGGACCGATGAGCGGTCCTAACGGCAGCCAACAGGCAATGTTCCAGATGATGGAACTGCTCCCTGTCGAAGCTGCGGCACCTCCTGCGACGGGAACTTTGTTGAAGCAGGGAACAAACCTTTTGTCGCGCAGTTCGGGGCGCCGAAGCCAAGTCCACAAGGGAGTCATCGTGAAACGTGTATTGGTTACGGGAGGTTGCGGCTTCATCGGCCGCCACGTCGCCCAGGAACTCACCGACCATGGTTATCAGGTGCGCCTGCTCGATGCGCTTGTCGATCAGGTGCACGGCGCCGAAGCCATCAACCTCCCTGCGGGGGCCGAACTGATCAAGGGCGACGTGCGCGACCGCGACGCTGTCGCCGAAGCGGTTTCCGACGCCGATGCCGTGATCCATCTGGCGGCCGAGGTTGGCGTCGGCCAGTCCATGTACGAGATCGCCCGCTATGTCGGCGCGAACGATCTCGGCACCGCGGTGCTGCTGGAGACATTGATCAAGCATCCGGTCGAGCGGATCATCGTGGCGTCTTCCATGAGCATCTATGGCGAAGGCCTCTATCAGACTCCGGACGGCGAGCGGATCGACAATGCGCGCCGAAAGCCTGCCGATATAAAGGAGGGCCGCTGGGATTTGGTATCGGCGACCGGCCAAGCACTGTCGCCTCTTCCGACGGACGAGGAGAAGCGGCCCGATCTCGCCTCGATCTACGCGCTGACCAAATATGCGCAGGAACGCGCGGTGCTGATCTTCGGCCAGGCCTACGGCGTCGATGCCGTTGCACTGCGCCTGTTCAACGTGTTCGGCGCCGGACAGGCGCTTTCCAATCCCTATACCGGGGTCCTCGCCAATTTCGCTTCGCGCCTCGCCAATGGCAAACAGCCGACGATCTTCGAGGACGGCGAGCAGAAGCGCGATTTCGTCCATGTGCGCGATGTCGCCACCGCGTTCCGCCTGGCGCTGGAGCAACGCCAGGCAGCCGGCCACGCCATTAACATCGGCAGCGGCCGAGCCTATTCGATCAGCGAGGTGGCCCGGCTGCTTGCCAAGGCCATGGGCGTTCCGAAGCGCCCCGCCGAAATTCTCGGCAAGGCGCGCTCCGGCGATATACGCAACTGCTTCGCCGACATTTCCAAGGCGCGCGAATTGCTCGGCTTTGAGCCGAAGCATCGACTGGAAGATTCGCTTGGCGAATTCGCGGCATGGGTTCGCAACAGCGTCGTTATCGACCGCGGCGCGGACATGCGGCGCGAGCTGGAAGAGCGGGGATTGGTCTCATGACCCAGGGCCACCGGCATCCGCGCAAGGCACCGATAGCCGTCATTGGCGGCAGCGGCTTCATCGGCTCCAACCTGGCCGACAGCCTGCTATCCGACGGCGAGGCCGTGCTGGTCGTCGACAATCTCAGCCGCCCGGGCGTCGAGCAGAATCTCGACTGGCTGGCGCAAAAGCACGGCGACCGGCTGAGCGCCAAAATCGTCGACATACGCGATGCCGGCGCACTGGCAGCGGCGCTGGCGCCGGCAAAGGCGATCTTTCACCTCGCCGCCCAGACCGCCGTGACGACCAGCCTGACCGATCCCGCGCAGGATTTCGACATCAACCTCAAAGGCACGTTCAACGTGCTGGAGACCGCTCGCAGCACCGGCGCCCCGGTAGTCTTCGCCAGCACCAACAAGGTCTATGGCAGCCTACCCCAGATCGCGGTGCGGCAAGCCGATGATCACTACGAACCGCTCGACGAGAAGGTGCGTGCGAGCGGGGTCGATGAGAAGGTAGGCCTTGATTTCTGCACGCCCTATGGCTGCTCGAAGGGCGCGGCCGATCAGTATGTGCTCGACTATTCCAAATCCTACGGACTGCCGACAGCAGTGCTGCGCATGAGCTGCATCTACGGGCCGCGCCAGTTCGGCACAGAGGACCAGGGCTGGGTCGCGCATTTTCTTCTCAGCGTCTTGTCCGGCCGGCCGATTACCGTTTACGGCGACGGCAGGCAGGTGCGCGACATCCTGCATGTGTCCGATGCCGTAGCTGCCTATCGCGGCGTGTTGACCAGGATTGAGGCCCTCAAGGGCCAGGCGTTCAACCTGGGCGGCGGCCCGAGCAATGCGGTCAGCCTGCGCGTGCTGCTGGCGGAGATCGCCGATATGACGGGCAGCGACGTCGCGCTTCGCCACGACCGCGAGCGCGTTGGCGACCAACCCTTCTTCGTCGCCGACACGCGCAAGCTGCAAGCAGCGATCGGCTGGCAGGCGCGTGTCCCATGGCGCGAAGGCGTCAGCGATCTCGCCAGCTGGCTGCTTCGGCATCGGCTCCAACCGCACCCCGAAGCCACGAGGTACGTCGCATGAAGGTAGCGCTGGTCAATCCTCATTGGACATACGAGCACAGCATCTATTTCGGCTGCCGCCAGCCGCATCTGCCGCTGGAGCTCGGCTACTCGAAGGCGATGCTGGAAGCCGAAGGGCACGACGTGCTGATGCTGGACGGCTTGCTGCAAGGACTGGACAACGCCGCCCTTGCGAAAAGCGTTGCGGCTTTCGCACCGGACATGACCGTCGTGACAACCGCGCCGACCTATCTGTTCTGGCGCTGCGCGCCGCCCGAGCTGCGCGTGCCGGCAGAATTCCTCAATCATCTCGCCGGGCGCGGCGGACGCACGGTGGCGGTCGGACCGCATGGCTCGGCGACGCCGGCGCCGACCCTGCGCAAGCTCGGCGTCGATGTCGTCGTGCGCGGTGAATGCGAGGAGGTCGTGACGGAGCTTGCACAGCATAGCGACTGGAGCAAGGTTGCGCATACGGCCCGGCTCCAGGACGACTTTCCAGTGTGCAATGGCGGGGTCCATGCCAGCCCGTTCGTCGATCATCCTGCGCTCGCTTGGCCATCCGACTGGATCGCCGCGCATGGCCACCACCACCACAGGTTCGATGCCCACCAGAAGGGCGCCGGCGCCGAGGTGGAAGCGTCGCGCGGCTGCCCCTATAATTGCAGCTTCTGCGCCAAGATCGATTTCCGCGATGCGTATCGGCGCAGGAAGCACGATGCCGTCATGGCCGAGATCGACGGTTTGATCGCTCAAGGGGTCGGCTACATCTATTTCATCGATGAAATCTTCCTGCCGCAGAAGGCGTTGCTGGAAGCGCTGGTCGACCGCGATATCCAGTTCGGTGTCCAGACCCGCATCGACCTGTGGAAGCCGGACCTGCTCAAGCTGCTCGGCGAGGCCGGCTGCGTCTCGATCGAAGCCGGCCTTGAAAGCCTGACCGTAGAGGGCCGTGCGATGCTCGCCAAGCGATGCCGGCTCGACACGGAGGATCTGGCCGCGCTTTTGGTCGATGCCCGTCGCCACGTGCCTTTCGTTCAGGCCAATCTGATCGGCGTGGTCGAGGACGACCCGGCGCTGGTGGACCATTGGCGCAAGCACCTCATCGATCACGGCGTTTGGGCGAACGAGCCCGTGCCGCTCTATCCCTATCCGAGCTCGCCCAGCTACCGCGAACTCTGGGGCGAGCCCGACGATATTGCCTGGGAGCGAGCGCATGAGCACTACCTCGCCTCCTTCCGATCCTTCAGCGACATCCAGGACCAGCGTCCGCATGCGCTGGCTGAGTTGGAGTCCTCATGCTGCAATCACTGACCCATCGTCCGCGGCGCATTCTGATGACGACCGACGCCGTCGGCGGAGTCTGGCGCTATTCGCTCGATCTGGCGCGAGAGCTGGCGGCCAGCGGCGACAGCATTGTGCTTGCCGGGCTGGGACCCGAGCCTTCCCCCGAACAGGCCCGGGAGGCGCGGTCCTTCGCCACGCTGGTTTGGCTGAAATGCCCGCCGGATTGGATGACGCGCGACACGAAAGATCTCGACCGGTTGCCCAGCGAATTGCAGGAGCTTGCGTCGGACTATGCAATCAATCTCATACACCTCAATGCGCCGGCGCAGGCAGCCGGTCTCGAACTGACTTGTCCGATCGTCGCGGTATCGCATTCCTGCGTGGTCACATGGCTGCATGCAGTGCGGGCGCAAGCGCCCGAGGGCGATTGGGCTTGGCAACGAGAGCGCAACCGGGCCGGATTCGACCGCGCCGAAGCCATTGTCGCACCGAGCCGAAGCCATGCCGCCATGCTCGGAGCCTGCTACGGCCCGATCGCGGGCTTGAGCGTCGTCCACAATGGCGCGCTCCCCGGGCCGGCAGGCGCGCATCGCGAGTCCTTCGTTCTCGCTGCCGCCCGCTGGTGGGATGAGGGTAAAAACGGGTTGGCGCTCGATGCCGCGGCTGCCTTGTGCGGCCCTCCCGTTTTCGCCGCAGGCGAAACGGAAGGCCCGGACGGACAGCGCCTGTTCTTCGACAATTGCATCTCGCTCGGCTCGATCAGCCATTCAGAGGTTCGGCAATTGATGGCGCGGGCCAGCATGTTTGTCTCGCCGTCCATCTACGAGCCTTTCGGGCTGGCCGCTCTGGAGGCAGCCTCTGCGGGCACTCCCCTGGTGCTGGCGGACATCGCGACCTACCGCGAGATCTGGGACGGAGCAGCGACGTTCTTCGACGCGCGCGATCCCCACGCGCTTGCCGGCTGCATCGCCAGGCTCTCGCATGACGAAAGCTTGCGGCGCCATTTCGGTCAGCGCGCCGCCCGAAGGGCGCGCAAATTCTCGCTCAGCGCCCAGACGACGCGGATGCGAGAGGTCTACGATCGGGCGGCGACGGCCATGGCAGGGCTTTGACCATGCGCTTCCTGTTTTACACCCACTCCGCCGTTTCCGACTGGAATCACGGCAACGCGCATTTCCAGCGCGGCATCATGCGCGAGCTCGTCGCGCGCGGACATGAGGCGGTCGCGCTGGAACCCGCCGACGGCTGGAGCCGATCGAATCTGCTCGCCGAGCAAGGCCCTTTCGCTGTCGAGCGTTTCCGCAAGGATTTCCCGGAGCTGATGGCGCTGACCTATGGCCCTGGCTTCGCCCATGAAGCCTGGCTCGCCGGCGCGGATGTCGTGATCGTTCACGAATGGACGGACAAGGATCTTGTCGCGCGCATCGGACAGGCGCGAGCCTATGGCAATTTCACGCTCCTGTTCCACGACACCCATCACCGGGCCGTATCGGCGACGCAGGCGATAGCGGCACTTCAGCTCGAGCATTATGACGGAGTGCTGGTCTTCGGCGAGGTGCTGCGCGAGAGCTATCTTCGCGCCGGCTGGGGCAAGCGGGTCTTCACCTGGCATGAGGCGGCGGACGACCGGCTGTTCAAGCCGTGCCCGGATGTCGAGCCCGTCTCCGACCTCGTCTGGATCGGCAATTGGGGCGACGACGAACGCAGCGCCGAGATCGCCGAGTTCCTGATCGAGCCGGCGAGCGCTCTCGCGCTGTCGGGAACCGTGCACGGCGTGCGCTATCCGACTGACGCCCGAGCCGCGCTTGCCGAGGCAGGGCTGCGCTATGATGGCTGGATTGCCAATGCCGACGTGCCGAAGAGCTTCGCCAGGCATCGCGTCACCATGCACATCCCCCGCCGACCTTATCGGGAGAGCCTGCCCGGCATTCCGACCATACGCATGTTCGAGGCGATGGCCTGCGGCATTCCGCTGGTCTCGGCGCCATGGTCGGATGTCGAAGGACTGTTCCGTGCCGGCACGGATTTCCTGTTCGCCCGGAACGGCGCCGAGATGCGGGATCACCTTCGCGACGTGCTGAACGACAGCCAGCGTGCGGAGGCGCTGGCTGCGTCCGGCCGGGAAACCATCCTTGCGCGCCACACATGCCGGCACCGCGTCGACGAGTTGTTCGACATCCTCGCCGCATGCGGCAATCGCGAGGTCGCTGAAATTAAACCTGCAAGGGAGGCCGTTGCATGAAGATCGCCTTTTACGGATCGAGCCTTCTGTCGTCCTACTGGAACGGCGCGGCCACCTATTATCGGGGCTTGCTCAAGGCGTTGTCGAAGCGCGGCTATGACATCGTCTTCTATGAACCCGATGTCTACGATCGCCAGAAGCATCGCGATATCGAGGCGCCGGACTGGTGCAGCGTCGTCGTCTATGAGCCGACAGCGCATGCGCTGATGCAGGTCGCCTCGCGCGCCGCGCAGGCAGACGTCGTGGTCAAGGCAAGCGGCGTCGGCTTCGAGGACGAGGCGCTGCTGCATGCGGTTCTCGACAACGCTCGCCCGGATGCGCTGACCGTGTTCTGGGACGTCGATGCGCCGGCGACCCTAAGCGAGCTGCGCAATCATGCCGAACACCCGCTGCATGAGGCGTTGAAGAGGATCGGCCTTGTGCTGACCTATGGCGGCGGCGATCCTGTGGTTTGGGACTATCGCGCGCTCGGCGCCGCGGAATGCGTGCCGATCTACAACGCGCTCGATCCTGAGACACATCATCCGGTCGCCGCGAATCCGCGCTTTGCCTGCGACCTGGCTTTCCTCGGCAATCGGCTGCCCGACCGCGAGGCGCGCGTCGACGCCTTCTTCCTCGATCCGGCCCGTGTGCTTGGCAGCCAACGCTTCCTGCTCGGCGGATCCGGCTGGGGCGACAAGCCCTTGCCGGCGAACGTTTCGTGGCTCGGCCATGTCGGTACGCGCGATCACAACGCTTTCAACGTGACGCCGAAGGCGGTGCTCAACATCAGCCGCGACAGCATGGCGGCCAACGGGTTTTCGCCCGCCACACGTGTCTTCGAAGCGGCGGGCGCGGGCGCATGCCTAATCACCGACGCTTGGCTCGGCGTCGAGTTGTTCCTAACCCCAGGCAAAGAGATCCTGGTCGCGCGGGACGGTGCCGACGTCGCCGAGATCCTGCGCACGCTGACCCCGAAACAGGCGAAGGCGATCGGCGCCGCAGCGCTGCGGCGCGTTCTGGCCGAGCATACCTACACGCTAAGAGCCCGGCTGGTGGACGACATCTTCAAGGCGCATTTCGAGCGCCGGGCAATGGAGGCCGCGGAATGACGAAACCGCTCGACATCGTTTTCCTCGGACTTTCGTTATCCTCATCCTGGGGCAACGGCCACGCGACGACTTTCCGGGGACTGCTGCGCGCGCTCAACGAGCTCGGCGATCGCGTCACCTTCCTCGAACGCGACGTGCCCTGGTATGCGCATCACCGGGACCTGCGCGATCCCGATTTCTGCGACTTGCGCTACTACCAGACAGTCTCCGAGCTGCCCCGCAATCACCGGCAGGAGCTGCAGCGGGCCGACGCGGTGGTGATAGGCTCCTTCGTGCCGGAAGGCAGGGCCATCATCGACGACCTCGCTTCGCTGTGCACTGGACAGTTCTGCTTTTACGACATCGACACGCCGGTGACGCTGGCGCGGGTTGCCGAGGACGATTGCGATTACCTTGCCCGCAGGCAGATCCCCTATTTCGACGTCTACTTCTCCTTCACCGGCGGACCGACGTTGCAGCGCCTCAGATCGGAGTTCGGCGCCCGCCGAACGGAGCCGCTCTACTGCTCGGTCGATCCAAAGCGACACCATCGCACCAGAGACGCGATCGAATGGGATCTCGGCTATCTTGGAACATACAGCGCCGACCGGCAGCTCGCCCTCGAAACGCTGCTGCTGGAGCCGGCGCGGCGCCTGCCGGAGCGCCGCTTCGTCGTCGCCGGCTCGCAATATCCGTCCGATATCGCCTGGCCGGACAATGTCGAGCGGATCGAGCACCTGCCGCCCGCCGAACATGCCGCCTTCTACAGCCGCCAGCGTTACACGCTGAACCTTACGCGCGCGTCGATGATCGCGGCCGGATGGTCGCCCAGCGTGCGGCTCTTCGAGGCCGCTGCCTGCGGCACACCGATCATCAGCGACCGCTGGCCCGGTCTCGATAGCTTCTTCCCGGAATCGACGATCGAGACCGCAGCCAGTGCCGGCGACGTGCAGGAAATCCTCACAGCCAAATCGGAGCGGGCCAGACTCGATATGGCCCGTTCGGCACGCGAGGCGGTGCTTGCAAGCCACACCGGCGGCGCTCGGGCGCGTGAATTCGTTCAGGCTTTGACCCAGTCTGTCCATGCGCGCGCGGCGATCGATCTGAACGTGGAAAGTGCAGCATGAATAGCAGACAGGAGACTTTGCAGATGCGGCGATCAAGAAGGGTTCAGCAGACACAGACGGCGCTTGTCGCCGGCGGTGCCGGTTTCCTCGGTTCGCATTTATGCGAGGCCTTGCTTCACGAAGGGTATCGCGTCATATGCGTCGACAACTTTCTTACCGGCCGAATGGAGAATGTCAGCTCGCTGATCGGCCAAGCCCGGTTCCGGCTGATCGAGCAGGACGTTTGCGTCCCGCTGGAACTCGGCGAGACTGTCGACCGCGTTTTCAACCTGGCCTGCGCGGCATCGCCGCCCCGCTACCAGGCCGATCCGGTCCACACCACGCGCACCTGTGTGATCGGAACGCTCAATCTGCTCGAGCTCGCCGCAAGCAACGGCGCCCGCTTCGTGCAGGCGTCGACCAGCGAAGTCTACGGCGATCCGGAACAGCACCCACAGCGCGAGGACTATGTCGGCCACGTCAACTGCACAGGGCCGCGCGCCTGTTATGATGAAGGCAAGCGCACCGCGGAGACGCTCTGCTTCGATTATCTGCGGGCCGAGATGGCCGATATTCGCATCGCCCGCATCTTCAACACCTATGGTCCCAGAATGGACCCGGCCGACGGCCGCATCGTGTCCAACCTGATCATGCAAGCGATCGAGAAACGACCGCTGACGATATTCGGCGACGGCCGGCAAACCCGGTCATTCTGCTATGTCAGCGACATGATCGAAGGATTGCGACGCCTTATGGATGTCGATCCCAATCCGCGACAGCCGGTCAATCTGGGCAATCCCGGCGAGTTTTCGATCCTCGAACTGGCAAGGCTGGTTCGGGAACTGACCGGCACCAAATCGCCCGTGAAATTCCTGCCCTTGCCGCAGGACGACCCGCGCCGCCGGCGGCCCGACATAGGCCGCGCAAGGGCGCTTCTCGGCTGGTCGCCCAAGGTGCCTCTCAGGCAAGGCCTGCTGCAAACCATCGCCTTTTTCTCGAGCCTCGACGACCTCGCGATGGAGCCCATCGCTCCGGTCAACAGGACTGAGGCCGGAAAAGTTCGGAACCTTCAGCTCTGAGGCGGTGGCTTCTTTCGCCGTAGCGGAACAACCGACCGGGATTGCGGTTGGACATGACAACCGTCATGGAGAAGAACTGTGCAGCCGAAGCGACCAATCAAGGACATCGACCAGATGGCGGCCGCCGAAACCGCCGCGTTCCTGCGGCGAGCCTCCATCACCTATCTCGAATGTTGCGTCAGCCTCATGATGACACATCTGCAGCGCGAGGAAGTGGCCACAATTCTGGAGCAGGAAGCGGACATGCTGCGCAGGCTGGACTGATCAGCTCCTCGCGCGCTCGATAAAACGCGAAAGCCCGGTTTCGTAGCGGTCGGCGGCGCGCGTGGCCCTTACCCGCTCATCGCCGTGTGTCGACTGTCCGGCCATCGTCCATAGCCCAAGCTGGAAGGCGAGATAACAGGGCTCCATGTAGTCCACCAAAGAACGATCGACGGCACGCGACATTTCTGCCTCGATGCCTTGGATGAGCCGCGAAAGCTCGGCGTCGGAAAGCTGATATTCCACTGTCGCGCCTGCAATGTCCCAGGCTATGTCCTGACAGCCGACAATGTCATGCGAGCGGCAATGGTCGACGGCGTCCGTCTTGAGCAGGGTTCCGTCCGGCCGAACCAGAAATTCCCACGCGTGCAGGCGTCCGTCGATCTCGATCCTCCGCAGGAAGGGATGTGAGGAGTGGCGGGCGAACCAACCCTTTAATGTTTCGGTCGGCCCTTCCCCCAAGGCTTCCCTGCAGTTTTGCACGGCCATGTCCGCAAGCACATCCAGCGACGCGCCGGCCTCTTCGGTCTGCAACGCGGCAGCGCGCCAGCCGAGATAGCGTCCAAGCCATTCGACCAGCAGGTCCCTGTCCAGCTCTGTCCGATCCAGCCTGTCCACCTCTGTCCAACGCTCGATCAGGAAGCCGTAGCAGAGTCCGGCGGGCTGCGTTCCAAAACCGACCCTGTGCACCGACCTCGCCGTGTGCAGCTTGTGCTGCCCGGTCCCGCCGAGACCGGCGAACTTGACCAACCAACGCTCCGTGCCCGCCAGTGCCATGAATTTTCGCCGCTCAAAGCCGGCAAACACCGGAGGCCAATGCTCCGGTGGCGTGGAAATATGCTTGCGCCATTCGCCGCCGGAAATCTCGCTCAGTTCGACATCGGGCTTGCCGAGCAGGTTCGCCACCCAGTGGCGAAGGTTCGGCGCGACGCATCCATCGAAGGCCGCTTCGAAATCCGCGACATGGCGTGAGCAGTGGCTCCAAATAGCCTGCATTTCTGCCGAAGCTTGCACGCCCGGCCCGCCGCGGTGGCTCGGGAACAGATGAATGCGCTCCTGATCGATGCCCTGCCGGCGCAGCCAGGCAACGACAGCATGAAAGGAACTGCCGGAGAGCCCCGGACCTTCATCAATGATGGCAAATTTGGCATGAGGTCTGTCGCGCCAGCCGCCAAGGAGCTCGGGCGCGGCGCATATGTGGCGGCTAAACGGGTGCCCGATCGGCCGCACACTGACGGGCGGCGGCGCATGCAGCGCGGCGGCGACCATCGCCGCGAGGCCTAGACCGATGCCGCGGATCCCGATGACGCAGGTGTTTGCGTCGAGGCCCGACTGCAGCGCCGCAAGCAGATAGGTTTCCGGATATAGCGCATAAAGCGCGTAGCCCTCGGCCGGGCCCGTGATTATTTCGCTGCTACAATCGATGGTGGCAAGCTTCGCAAGCAGTAACGGGTCGAGCGCTCCGGTCCGGACAAATCCTTGTTGCCAGGATCGCAGCACTTCCTCCGACAACTCGACGAGAATTTCCGACCCCAGCTTCTGTGTCGACGAATTGCAGTCGGCACCCCTGGTGTCGAATTCCGCATCGGCAAGGCCTTGCACAAGTTCGGAGGCGCTGACGAAAAGATCGACCACGGCGGCGTGACGTTCGATACCGGCGGGCAGATCGCCGATTGCTGCCGCTGCGGCCAAGGCAGCTTCCCTGAGCTGTTGTGCGCTGCGCGTTCGCTTGTGGTCGCCGAAGACGATCATGCGGCTCCTATCCCGCTGTCTGGCCGCCAACGCGAAGCGGCGCCTCTTTGATCCGAGATCCGGCTCAGCAATTTTTCGCGGCGCGAAGGAACATTCGAGGTCGCTCCCGGTTCGGCGCGAGGAACTTACCTTCAGCAAAGAGGCAGCGGTTTCGTGACATCGAAGAAAGTTCGCATCGGCATCGTTGGCGTGGGCAATTGCGCGTCATCTCTTGTGCAAGGTCTCTCCTACTATCGCCACGCCAACGGCAACGAGCCTATCCCCGGGCTGATGCATGCCGACCTCGGCGGCTATCATGTCGACGACATTGAGGTCGTCTGCGCCTTCGATGTCGCGAAAAACAAGGTTGGGCGCGATGTGGCGGAAGCGATCTACACCGCGCCCAACAACACCTTCCGTTTTGCTGATGTCGCGCCGACCGGCGTCCGTGTGGAGCGCGGCCCAACACTCGACGGCATCGGCAAATATCTCCGAGACGAGATCGAAGAGTCGAATGAACCGGTCGCAGACGTAACCGCCCGGCTCCGGCGAAGCGGGGTCGAGGTGCTGATATCCTATCTTCCGGTCGGCTCCGAACAGGCGACGCGCTTCTATGCGGAATGCGCGCTTGAGGCCGGCTGCGCCTTCGTCAATTGCATTCCTGTCTTCATCGCCTCGCGGCCGGAATGGCGCCAGCGCTTCGAGGAGCGTGGTCTTCCCCTCGTCGGCGACGATATCAAGAGCCAGGTCGGCGCAACAATCGTGCACCGGCTGCTCGCCAATCTCTTCCGGGAGCGCGGTGTGCGCATCGATCGCACTTATCAGCTCAACTTCGGCGGCAACACCGACTTCCTCAACATGCTTGAGCGCGAGCGGTTGGAATCGAAAAAGATTTCCAAGACGCAATCCGTCACCAGCCAGATCGATGTCCCGCTCGAGGCCGGCAACATCCATGTCGGCCCCAGTGACCATGTCCCGTGGCTGACTGACCGCAAATGGGCCTATATACGGGTCGAAGGCACCACCTTCGGCGGCGTGCCGCTCAATGCCGAGCTCAAGCTGGAGGTCTGGGATTCGCCCAATTCCGCGGGCGTGGTTATAGACGCCGTCCGCTGCGCAAAGCTGGCCCTCGACCGTGGCATTGCCGGCGCGCTCACAGGCCCCAGCAGCTACTTCATGAAGTCGCCGCCCCAGCAGTTCACCGACGCCGAGGCGCGCCTGCGCACATTGGCCTTCATCGCCGGCGGGGACGAGCCGTTGCTCGATGCCGCCGAATGACCACGACTTTCTTTCTCATCCGCCACGCGGCTCATGATCATGTCGGGTGCTACTTGGCCGGGCGGCTCGAAGGCGTTCGCCTCGGCGAGGCCGGACAGGCGCAGGCGCTGCATCTCGCGCGCCGCATGGCGCGCGAGCCGCTCGCCGCCATCTTGAGCAGTCCGCGCGAACGCACGCTGGAGACCGCGAAGCCGATCGCGATCGCCTGCGGGGTCGAGAAGATCGCGATTCGCAAAGAACTCGATGAGATCGACTTCGGCGAGTGGTCCGGCAAGACCTTCGAAGAACTGAACGGCGATGCAAGCTGGCGGCTTTGGAACGACCAGCGCCAGAGCGCCCGTACGCCGAGCGGCGAGACGATGCTGGATGTCCAACACAGGATCGTCGGCCTGATGGACGCGTTGCGCGAGAATGGGCAGGGTCAGTGCATCGCCCTTATCAGCCATGCCGACGTCATCAAGGCAGCCGTCTGCGCGATTCTCGGCCTGCAGCTCGGCGACTGCTTCCGCTTCGATATTGCGCCGGCCTCGGTCACCACAGTCGTTCATGGCGACTGGGGTTCCAAGCTCATTCGCCTCAACGAACTCCCCTGACGGAGCGGCTGGCGATGCGCATGGTCATATTCGGTCTCACCGTCACGTCCTCATGGGGCAACGGCCATGCCACGCTCTGGCGCGGGCTGATAGGCGCTCTGGCCCCATTTGGCTGGTCGATCAGCTTCTTCGAGCGCGACACGCCCTATTACGCCGGTGCCAGGGACCTCGACCGGCTCGACGCTTGCAACATCATTCTCTACCCGGACTGGGAGAGTATCCGCCATGAGGCTGAGGCCGCGATACGGCAGGCCGACGTGGTCATAGTCACCTCTTATTGTCCGGACGCCGTGAGGGCCTCGCGGCTCGCCAACGAGAGCTGTCGCGGGCTGAAGGTGTTCTACGATCTCGATACACCGGTAACGCTGGCGAGAATCGAGCAAGGTGACTATCCGGCCTATTTCGAGCCGGATGGCCTGCGCGATTTCGACCTGATCCTGAGCTATACCGGAGGACCGGCGATCGATGCGCTGAAGGGTATTCTCGGCGTGCGCCATGTCCTGCCGCTATACGGACATGTCGACCCCAACCGGCACCGGCCAGCCTCGCCACGGTCCGAGTTCGCCGGCGATCTCTCCTATCTCGGAACCTATGCCGAGGACCGGCAGGCCGCCGTGGAAAGACTGCTCGTAGCTCCAGCGGCCCAACTGCCGAACCGCCGCTTCATCATCGGCGGCGCACAATATCCAGCGGACTTTCCATGGAGCGGCAATATCTTCTTCGTCAGGCACCTGCCGCCGGCGGATCATCCCGCCTTCTTTTCCTCCTCGCGCCTGACGCTGAACGTCACTCGCGAGGCGATGGCTCGCAAGGGCTGGTGCCCGTCAGGCCGGCTGTTCGAGGCAGCTGCCTGCGGTGCCGCGATCATCTCCGACGATTGGGCCGGCCTCGACAGCTTCTTCACGCCCGGCAGCGAGATTCTGTTGGCACACACTACCGGCGATGTCGTCGCCGCGCTTGGCCTGTCGGACAACGAAATCGAGGCGCTTGGCCGCCGCGCCCGTGAACGCGTCCTCGACGAGCACACGTCCGCGCACCGCGCCGCCGAACTCGATCGCATCTTGAACGCCGCCGCGTCCATGGCAGGTGGAGCAATGGAGGAAGCCGTCTGATGTTGGGGATCGTGCCTGCCGCAGGCCGCGGCAGCCGCATTCAGCCGCTGGGTTTTTCCAAGGAGCTGTTGCCGGTCGGCAGCCGGCTGGACGGGCAGACCGAGCGCCCCTGCGCGGTGAGCGAATATCTGGTGCGGCGGATGGTCCGAAACGGCGTCGACCGCATCTGCTTCATCATAGGTTCCGGCAAGTCGGACATTCTCGAATATTATGCCGCGGGTTATGACACCGCCGCAGCAATCTTCGTCGCGCAGCCCTCCCCGATCGGACTGTGCGATGCGATCTTCCGTGCCGAGCCGCTGGTCACGCCGGAAGAAACGGTCCTGATCGGCCTGCCGGACACGATCTGGTTCCCCGAGGACGGCTTCTGCCGGCTGGCCGACGACCGGCTGTCCTTTCTGATGTTTCCGGTGGATCGCCCGGAACTGTTCGACGCCGTCGTCCTGGATCAGAGCGGACGTGTCGAGCAAATCCAGGTCAAGCAAGCTGATGCCGCAACAAACTGGGTCTGGGGCGCCTTCAAGATGCCTGGCCGTATCTTCCACCAGCTCGCGGCACTGTGGCGCCAGCGCGACGGCTTCGACGAGTATTTCGGCACGCTGATCAACGCCTATCTCGCAGCCGGAGGCGAGGCTTACGGCGTCAAGGCCGGAACGGCCTATGTCGACGTCGGCACTTTCGATGGATATCGCACGGCGCTCAGGCTGCTCGAAAGCAACGATGTCGTTGAAGATGAGACCCCGCCGATGTTCGCATCGCAAGATCTCTCAACGGTGCCAACCCTTCCAGGCGAAGGAGCTTAGCCATGCTGCATTCCAGCACGGAAATACGCCGCCGCATCGACGCACTGGGACCGTGGTTCCACAATATGGAGCTTGCGGGCGTGGAAACCGCGCCGGATCATTTCCTCGGCAATTATCCGCTGATCAAATGGCGCAAATTCGCGGATGCCATTCCGACTGACCTTTCGGGCATGTCCGTGCTCGATATCGGCTGCAACGCCGGCTTCTATTCGATCGAGATGAAGAAGCGCGGCGCCGATCGCGTGCTCGGCATCGATTTCGACCAGGCCTACCTCGCCCAGGCGCGCTTCGCCGCCGAGATCGCCGGCTGCGATATCGAATTCCGGGAAATGTCCGTCTACGACGTCGGGGCGCTTGGCGAGCGCTTCGACATCGTGCTGTTCATGGGTGTGCTCTACCACCTGCGCCATCCGCTGCTGGCGCTCGACCTGATCCGCGCGCATGTCGCAGGCGACCTGATGATCTTCCAGTCGATGCAGAGGGGCAGCGGGGACGTCCTGCCGCTCGAACAGAACTACCATTTCTGGACACGCGACCTCTTCGATCAACCTGAATTTCCGAAACTGCACTTCATCGAGCATCGCTATGCGGACGACCCGACCAACTGGTGGATTCCAAACCGCGCCTGCACCGAAGCGATGCTGCGCAGCGCCGGCTTCGAAATCGTGCTCCACCCCGAGGACGAGGTCTATTTCTGCCGTGCGGCCGGCAATCCGGCCGACGGCGCCGCCGTCTATCCCGCGAAAGGAGAGGCCGATGATTGAAGCCGCGATGATCTGGAACGAGCCCAACAACAAATCGCATTGGGATCCCGAGCTCGATCCGGACTGGAGCCGTTTTGCCTCGATGGCAATCCTGGCCGCCGATGCGATCGACCGGGAAAACCCGGCCGTCACAAAGGTGCTGGGCGGTATTTCGCCGATCGATGCCGGCTTCATGAAACGCATGAAGGATTTCGGCGTGCTCGACCATGTCGACGCCGTCGCGGTTCATGGCTTCCCGCTCGACTGGAATCTCTGGCAAATCGACGAATGGCCGCAGAAGCTCGGCGAGATCGCCGCCATCACCGATCTGCCGATCTGGGTCAGCGAAGTCGGCGTATCGACCTTCGGCGCCGAGGAGATCCAGCTCTGGGGTCTGCGCCGCACGGCCGAGCTGCTGCTTGGCATCGCGCCGCGGGTGCAGTGGTACAGCCTCTATGACCTGCCGCGTTCATGGGAGGCGACGACGCGCCATCGCGAGGCGGAAGGCTCGTCCTATTACAGGCACTTCTACATGGGCCTGCTGCGCGAGGACGGCACGCCCAAGCCGGCGCTCGAGGAGTTCGTGCGCCACACCCCGCAAATGGGCCTGGTACAGTGGTTCCATTTCGAGGACCATCGGCTGGATGATGCCGTTGCCTGGATGCACCGACTGGGCGTGACGCATCTGCGCACTGGCCTGTCTTGGGCGGACAGCTTCCGGCCGAATGCGCTGGACTGGTTCGATCGCCAGATGGAAGCGCTCGCCGACTTCAACATCACGGTGACCTTCTGCTTCACGCCCGAGCATCGCGGTCTCCAGCCCCACCACACAAGTCCGCCGCACGTGCCCGAGGAATTCGCCGAATTCTGCGCGGCGATGATCCGCCGCTACGCTCCTGCGATCAGCGACGACATGACACGAACGCGGCGCGTGTCGGCGGCATGGTGAATTCCGGCTCGATCGGCGATGACACTGACTGTCCTCAACGTCGCCTACCCCCTCGCGCCTGTCGGGCCGGATGCGGTCGGCGGCGCCGAGCAGGTGCTGTCGGCGCTGGACCGGGCGCTGGTTGAGAAAGGCCACCGGTCGGTTGTCGTCGCCTGCCATGGGTCAAAGACGGCCGGCGTCCTGGTCGAAACACCGGCCGAAGCAGGCGTGCTCGACAAGGCGGCTAAGGACCGGGCCCAGCAGGCGCATCGCGACGCGATCGCGGCCGCCCGGGCGCGCTGGCCTATCGACGTCGTTCACCTCCACGGTATCGACTTCGACGCCTATCTGCCCACCGACGGCCCAACCCTGGTGACGTTGCACCTGCCGCTGGGCTGGTATCCCTCCGAAGTGCTTGCGCCGTCGCGCGAGGACCTGTGGCTACACGCGGTCTCGGAGGCGCAGCACAGGACGGCGCCCGCAGGGTCGAGGCTTGCGAAGCCTATTCCGAACGGCGTCGATATCGATGCACTGAACAAGCCCCGGTTACGGCGCGATTTCGCTTTGGTGCTCAGCCGCATCTGCCCCGAAAAGGGCATCCATCTCGCAATCGAGGCAGCCAAGTGCGCCGGCACTCCCCTGGCGATCGCCGGCCAGATCTATCCCTATGAGACCCATTTGCGCTATTTCGCCGACGAAGTCCGTCCTCGCCTCGATCGGCAGCGGCGTTTTCTCGGGCCGCTGGGGTTTCGCGCCAAACGGCGGCTGCTCAACGCCGCCCGCTGCCTGGTCGTCCCCAGCCTTGCCGCCGAAACAAGCTCGCTTGTCGCAATGGAGGCGCTTGCCTGCGGCACGCCGGTCATCGCTTTCCCGAATGGCGCCCTTCCCGACGTCGTCCAGCATGGCAGAACCGGATTTCTGGTCAATGACGTCGAGGAGATGGCTAAGGCCATCGTCCATTCTGGAGCGCTGGACCATGAGACCTGCCGGGCCGAGGCGCGCCGCCGCTTCTCGCTTGAGCGCATGGTCACATCCTACATGGATGCTTACGAAGCGCTGGCCAAGCTTGGCACCCGCCGCACCTTGCTGGGAATCGCCTGATGGGCGGTCTGCGCACCGAGATCATTCGCGATCCAGGGGCGTTCGAGGACCTCGAGCCGTGCTGGTGGCAACTCTGGGGGCGGAGCATCTCGGCCACGCCGTTCCAGTCTCCTGCCTGGCTCATCCCCTGGTGGCGTACGTTCGCGCCGGGCGATCTCACGGCGATTGCCGTGTGGAGCGGAGACGAACTCGCCGGACTGGCGCCGCTCTATATCGAAAGGCATGGTTGCGGTCAGCGCCTGCTCCCCATCGGGATTTCGCTGAGCGACTATCTCGACATCTTGTGCGCGCCGGAACTGGAGGCCGAGACTGAGGCCGCCATAGCCGAAGCGGCGCTGTCGCTGGAATGGTCGCAGTGGATTCTGCCCGATCTCTCGGCCGATGCCATATCGCTGAGCCTTGAGCTGCCGAATGCCGAAGAGCGCCGATCGATGGCGCACGCGGCCTGTCCTGTGCTGTTGCTCGACGGCGATCGGACTCTGGCCCGCTCGGTTCCGGCGAGACGGAGGCGTCAGTTGCGCCGCGCCGAGAGAGCTGCCCGGCGAAGAGGAGCCGTCATTGTCAGCCGCGGCGAATCCGATCCGCAGACATTTCTCGACAGGCTCATCCGACTGCATGGCGCGCGCTGGACCGGCCATGGCGGTGGCGTCCTGTCCGACACGGTTGTGGAATTTCATCGCCGGGCCCTGCCGCGGCTTGTCGATAACGGCATGGCGCGATGCTTGACGATCCAGATCGACGATGCCGTCGTCGGCGCCTATTACGGTTTTCATTACCGCGACCGGGCCTATGCCTATCTTGGCGGTTTCGATCCGGCCTATGCCGACGAAAGCCCCGGCGCGATTCTGATCGGGCATGCCATCACCGGAGCCGCCAGCGAGGGCGCGCTGGAGTTCGATTTCCTGCGCGGCAGGGAAGGTTACAAATATGGCTGGGGCGCAAAGGACCGCTGGACGGCGCAGAAGGTCTGGACCAGGAGCGCCTCGCCGTGAACATCGCGAGCCAACCCGGCGCGATTGCCAGACGCCTGCTCGAGGATTGCATGACGGACGGCCTTTCCGTCGACAACGCGCTGGCCAGATTGGCCGTTTACACCGACAAGACGACCAGCGCGGTGCAACTGGCGGATATCGCGCTGGACATGCGTCCAAGCCATGCTCTCCGGCGATGCTGGCTGGAGGAGGTCGCCACGATGCTTCGTGGCAAGGAGGACGCCTTCGACAAGGTCCGCAGAGCGGCTGCCTGCGTGTCGCATGACCGGCCGGATAGCGAACCGACCGCCATGACCGTCAAACGGCTGGCCGGCAGCTTCGATCGGGCGGCCGCCATATCTCCCGCGGCCAGCGTCCAGTTGTCCTCGCTTGGCGACGAGCACAGGCTGTCGACCACCACCGCCGAGATTGTCGCATGGCTGCAACAGCAGGGCTTCGTTGGTGCCCACAAGCACATACTCGACATCGGCTGCGGCATCGGGCGTCTCGAATATGCGCTCGGCACCCACGCAGGATATGTCGTCGGCATCGATATCTCGTCGCGAATGATCGAAATCGCGCGCCGGCGATGCGCCGGCCTTGCCAATGTGGAATTTCACCTGACCTCAGGCCTTGATCTCGGTGATTTCGCCGATGCAAGCTTTGACGGCGTGCTGGCCCTGGACAGTTTTCCTTACCTGGTGCTCGCCGGGGTTGCCGAGCGGCATTTCATCGAGATCGCGCGCGTGCTGCGGCGGGGAGGAATGGCAGCGATCCTCAACTATTCCTATCGGACATCACCGGGTATCGATTCCGGCGACATGAGCCGTCTTTCTCATGCATGCGGCATGGACCTCGTGGTCGACGGCGAAATGCCGTTCGGCAGTTGGGACGGCATGGTCTTTCTTGTCCGTCGTGACGGCGGAACATAACGCACCGGCGGCAGTTCGGTCACCGAACAGTTCCAGGCCAGCAGAACAGGAGAAGCAGATGGCATCCGGCGGTAAGAAACAGATGGGCCGCGGCAGCCAGGGCAAGGGTTCCGGAACCGGAGCCAAGACGACGCTTGCAAAGGACATGGTCGGCGAGAACGACGTACTGTCCAACCGGGACAAGAAGCAGCACACCGAGCAACGAGGTCTGGACGGCAACCGGATCAAATCCGATCAGTATCAGGATCACGCTGCGAACCGCCTTCCCAAGGATTGAGCTGATGTTTCCAGATCACCTCTTGCCGCGAAATCCGGGGACAACGGACCGGAAACCCTACAGCCTGCGGCAAGCGCCTTGCATAGGCCGGTCGGCTATGCCTCTGTGAGATTTGAAGGGGCCTCTGTTTGTTAAGAGAATGCCATGTCTCACAGGAGTCAGCGCGACCTTTGCGCCCAGGTAATCCAGAGCTTGGACCAGGAGATCGCATCGCTGCTGAACGCTATCGAGCGGGAGGAGGTCCCTGACCGGCTGACAAGGCTTGCGCTCGAACTGCAGAACGCTCTGATCGAAAAGCGCAAAGGCGACATGACGGGTGAGCGCAGTTGAAGATGTCACCAGCAAGGATGCGGCATTCCTCGGAGACGGGAAGGCATCGATATCGCCCGCTGTCGCGTGATCGGTGGAACCTTAACATAAACTAACCGTTGTAGCCGCTTGGGGATCATCCCGATGGCTGGCAGAACTCCGGAAGTGGACGAACTCGTTCGGCGGCTCGTCGCGCAGACGGGCATCACCGAAGCGCAAGCGCTCGAACTTGTTTCTCTGCTCGGCCTGAATTGGGCCTCGTTGATGAGAGAGGCCAAAGTCATGACAGCAGCCCAGCGCCGGTAGGATTTGGCCGGGCTTAGCGCCTTGCGCCCTCTGTATCCCAATGATTATCCGAAAGTTGACGGCGTGGCTCGATCAGCGCTTGCGGCGAGCTTTCTCCGAGGAATTCCAGAACGCCGGCACGGGCGCGGTTGAGGCGGCTTTTGACGGTGCCAACGGCGCACCCGCATATTTCCGCGGTTTCTTCGTAGCTTACGCCCAGTACGCCGATCAGCATCAAGACCTCACGCTGATGGGACGGCAGCTTCTGGATAGCTTGATGCACTTCCCTGCTTTGCACGGACCAATCCTGGGACGGTTCCGAAATCGGCCGGCTGGAGGCGCAGTCGAGCAGCCCGGGGGCCTCCCTGGCCGCCGCTTTGACACGCGTGTAGTGCGTGTTGCGCATGATGGTGAAGAGCCAGGACTTCAGGCGCGTGCCGGGCTCGAATTTGTCCAGGTTGGAGAGCCCCTTGGTCAACGTTTCCTGCACAAGATCGTCGGCATCGTCGGGCACGCGACAGAAGGTCCGCGCAAAAGCCCGCAAGGCAGGAATGAGGTTGACGATGGAGATCTCCTCGGTGCTGGGGTTCGGCAGATTATGCTCTCTGAATGACAATGTTCCGGCCCCAGCAAGTAGGAATTACGCAGTGCAGACTAGGGAGAATGTTTGAGAAATCGGAACGTTCCTGTTTTCCATCGCTCGGCCAAACTTTTGGTGAGGTGGCGTGATCGAAGGGAGCGGCAACATTCAACGGGTCCCCTAGATCTTCGGTTCCTCGATATACCAAGGCATGGAAATGATCACGATGTCCGATCCGCCGAACTCGAGCAGTTTGGCGTGCAATCGGCGAGCGCGCTGCGTATGCAGCATATATTGCCACCAATTGGGCGGCACGACCTCTGGGAGTAGCACGGCAATGGTGCGGCCGTCGAACTCGCCGCGCAGCGCCTTGATCTCCTTCAATAACGCCTCGTACATCAGCCGGTAGTCGGCGTTGAGGAGAAGCAGGCGTGGCGGGCGCAGGCCAGCCGCCCTCGCCGGCGCTTCCACATCCTGCGACCACCTCCCGCGAATTGCGCGCTCTTCGTCGCTCTCTTCACCCGACAGCCGCGCCACATGGACGGCGATGACATCTTCGGACAGGTGAAAGGCAAAGCTGAGCGCCTTGTCCGCCATCCTGTTCCATTGCTGGGTCACGACAAGAACGACAGGGGGCTCGGTGCTGCTCAAATCGACTTTCCCGGGCTCGCGCAGACTTGCCTCGAGCTGGTCGTAATAGCGCCTCACCAGCCGCAGCAGGAGGATCACAACCGGGATGACGATCACCGTGATCCAGGCGCCTTCCCTGAATTTGGCGACGACAATCACGATGAGCGCCAGCGCGGTGACTATGCCGCCGAACGCGTTGATCGCCAGATGCATCTGGTTGCCCGTCCGGCTCGTGTCCTTGCTTGTGCGAAGCGCCCTTACCCAGTGCATCACCATCCCGGTCTGCGACAGTGTGAACGTCAGAAAGGCGCCGATGGCGAAAAGCGGGATCAGACGGTCGGTGATGCCGCCGAACACGACCAGCAGCAGTCCCGTCGACGAGGCGAGGTAAAGGATGCCGATGGAGAAAACGAGCCGGCGGCCAACCATGGCGAAGGGCTTGGGAAGATACCCGTCTTCCGCCACCATGCGGCAAAGGCGCGGGAAATCGACGAAGCTTGTATTGGCCGAAAGCGCCAGAACGCAAAGCAGGCTACCGATGGCGACATAGTAGAAGACCCCGTCGCCAACGACGGCATGCGCAAGCTGCGACAGCACGCTCTGATAGCCGTCCTTCTCCTGATCCATCGCACCGATGCGGTAGCGTGCCGACAGGAAGGCGATGCCGCCGAGCAGCAGTCCAAGGGTCAGACAGATCGCCGCCAGCGTGCGCCGGCCGTGCCTGACGGGCGGATCCTTGAATGCGGTCATGCCGTTGCTGACCGCCTCTACGCCGGTCATCGCCGTGCAGCCGCTGGCAAAGGCGTGCATCAAGAGAAGCAGGCTTGCCGTTTCGGATGGCTGCTGCAGGGGCGGCGGTGGAATTGCCGGCACCGGCTGACCGCCGGAGGCAAGCGTCTTCGAGACGCCGATCGCCAGGATTGCCAGGAAGCTCGCAACGAACAGATAGGTCGGCAAGGCAAACAAACGGCCGGCATCGAGCGTGCCGCGCAGGTTGACGACGGTTACCAAGAGCAGGATCCCCAGGCAGATCCAAAGCGTGTAGGCATGCAGCGAAGGCAGCGCCGACACCAGCGCGCCGACGCCGGCAGAGATGCCTACGGCGACATTGAGCACGTAGTCGACCATCAGCGCGGCGGCGGCGAGCAGGCTGGCATTGCGGCCAAGATTTTCGCGCGAGACGATATAAGCGCCGCCATTGCCGGGGTAAGCGGCGATGGTCTGGCGGTAGGAAAGATAAAGGACCGCAAGCAAACCGACTATGGCGCCCATGATCGGACCGATATAGCCGAGACCCGCTGCGCCGAGCGGAATCAGGATCGTAAGCGCCGCTTCCGGCCCATAGGCCGACGAACCCAGCCCATCGAGGCCCATTGCCGGCACGCCCTCGAACACGCCGATCTTGCGTTGCGACTGTTCCTGATTTGCCAGGCGGCGGCCGAGAATCCAGCCCATTATCGACATGTCGTTGTCCCGAGAAACTTCTCCCGAATAGCGCGGGGAGAAGAATGTTCCTCGACTGCGCCTTCCGATTCTGAGGGCGGGCGGGAAT
>NZ_NSFT01000011.1 GCF_002294725.1 Mesorhizobium sp. WSM4313
CGCCCGCAAGCTTGTCGCCTAGAAACGCCTCCGCCAGGCTCAACTGTCCCGTCTGCTTCACAGCCATCGCGATTCCCTCCGAGCTTCCTCTCAGAGAATCACAACCAGCCAATTACGCAACAGGCCCCTTGTGGGAGAAGGTGTCGCCGAAGGCGACGGATGAGGGGTGCTCCAGGGAAAGCCAGCGTCTCACTCCGCTGGAACACCCCTCATCCGTCTCGGCGCTATCGCGCCGATCCACCTTCTCCCACAAGGGGAGAAGGCGAGGCGGCGCGCTTCAGTCGCTACGCCTGAAATTGCGGATGCGGTCGAACAGAACCGCCAGGATGATCGCGCCGCCGATGAAGGTGCCTTGCCAGAAGGCGTTGATGCCGAGCAGGCCAAGGCTGTTGCGGATCACCTCGATGAGGGCGGCGCCGACGACGGCGCCGAGCGCGGTGCCGACGCCGCCGGCGAGATTGGCGCCGCCGATGACGGTGGCGGCAATCACCTGCAGCTCCATGCCGTTGCCGAGATTGGTGGTGACGGCGCCCAGCCATCCGGTCTGGATGATGCCGGCAAGCCCTGCCGACAGCGCCGAGATCATGTAGACGACGACCTTGATCTGCTTGACGGGAACGCCGGTCAGCGTCGCCGCATGCTCATTGCCGCCGATGGCGAAGATGTGCCGGCCGAATTTGGTCCAGCGCAGGATGAAGCCGGTGATCGCCGCCAGGAGGATCATGTAGAGCACCGGATTGGCGATGCCGAAAACCCAGGCGCCGCCGCCCAATGACAAAAGCTTCTGGTGGTCCGGCCCGAACTGGAACACCACGGTGTTGTTCGAGGCGACCATGGCAAGGCTGCGCGCCACCGACAGCATGCCGAGCGTGACCACGAAAGGCGGGAAGCCGAGATAGGCGATGAGCAGGCCGTTGAAGGCGCCGATCGCAAGCGCGGTGGCGATCGAGGCCAGGATGCCCACCTCGATCGAATAGCCGGCATGCATGGTGACGGCGAGCACCATCGAGGACAGGCAAAGCACCGAGCCGACCGAAAGGTCGATGCCGCCGGTAATGATGACGAAGGTCATGCCGAGCGCGACGATGGCGACGAAGGTGATATTGCGCGTGATGTTGAAGATGTTCTTCGACGTGGCGAAGGAATCGGTGGCGACGGACAGGAACAGGCAGGCGAGGATGACCGCGATCACCACCCAGAAAGTCTGGTTGGCAAAGAGCCGCGACAGGAAGGTGTGCTGCTTCTGCGCGATCGTCTGGTCAAGTGTGACTGCCATTATCGACCTTTCCTGAGGCGTGGACGCCCGATCCACGCGACTACGCAACCTGTTCGATGGCGCCGGTGATCAGCCCGGTGACTTCCTCGGGCGAGCTCGAGGCGATTTTCTTGTCGGCCACCTTGCGGCCGCGCCGCATGACGATAACACGGTCGGCGACGTCGAACACGTCGGGCATGCGGTGGCTGATCAGCACCACGGCGATGCCCTGATCACGCAGGTGGCGGATGAGATTGAGCACTTCGGCGACCTGCCTGACCGAAATCGCCGCCGTCGGCTCATCCATCAGCACGATCTTGGCCTGCGACAGCATGGTGCGGGCAATCGCCACCGCCTGGCGCTGGCCACCCGACATCTGCTTGACGAGGTCGCGCGGCCGCGTCTCGGATTTCAGCTCGGCAAAGAGCTGGCCGGCACGCTTGTACATAGCGCCATAGTCGAGAATGCGCAGCGGACCGAAGCCGCGGCGCAGCTCGCGGCCGAGATAGACGTTGGCCGCGGCGGTCAGGTTGTTGCAGAGCGCAAGGTCCTGGTGGACGATCTCGATGCCGTGCTGGCGCGCATCCGCCGGCTTGTGCATGACAAGGTCCTTGCCCTCCAGCCGCATGGTGCCGTGGCTCGGGTGGAAATTGCCAGCGATCATCTTCACCAGCGTCGACTTGCCGGCACCGTTGTCGCCCATCAGGCCGACGACCTCACCAGCTTCCAGCGAAAACGATACATCGTTGACCGCCTGGATGGCGCCGAAATGCTTCGAGATGTTGGCGAGTTCCAGAACCGACACCAGCCTTAAGCCTCCCCGTTGTTGGCGCAACTGGCCACCGAACCCGGCGGCGGCGCTTGCGTCTCGCCCCGTCCATCTCCTCCCGAACGGTGCGTCCACGCATTTAGGCAAAAGCGGACGGGGGCGTCAATCAATTGTCTGACGATTAATTTCGAGACTCGACGAAAAATCGGTTTTGTAGGACAAATAGCAATTGACGCTGGCGAAAAGCCGATATTAGCTAAGCTTCGGAACAAGACTTTGCCAATCGTCCGTCTATCCGGCGGAGGCAGGCAGATGGTTTGAGGGTAAAGGATTCGGCTGCATCGGTATTCGGGCGGACGGATCGGCAAATGCTTATCAGCCCGGCGCGGGGCGCGAACATCATGAGATGCTCGTCGTGGTTCTTGTGTATCCGGGTTGATCAGTGTGGCGGGCACGCGGTGTCCGTCTGTTTCAAGGGAGGACTGACATGAGGAAAACACTTTTGCTTGCCGCCGTCGCCGCCATGGCGTTGGGCGCCGGGCCGGCTTTGGCCAAGAAACAGCTCGTCATCGTTGTGAAGGGTCTCGACAATCCGTTCTTCGAAGCCATCCATCAGGGCTGCGAGAAGTGGAACAAGGAAAACGCCAGCTCCGAATATGAATGCTTCTACACCGGCCCGGCATCGACTTCCGACGAGGCCGGCGAGGCGCAGATCGTGCAGGATATGCTGAGCAAGCCAGACACGGTGGCGATGGCGATCTCGCCGTCGAACGCGCCGCTGATCGCGCAGACGATCAAGAGCGCCAATCCGTCGATCCCGATCATGACGGTCGACGCCGACCTTGCCAAGGAAGACGCCGCCCTTCGCAAGACCTATCTCGGCACCGACAACTACCTGATGGGCAAGAAGATCGGCGAGTACATCAAGAAGGCCAAGCCGAATGGCGGCACGATCTGCACGATCGAGGGCAATCCGGCGGCCGACAACATCCTGCGTCGCGCGCAAGGCATGCGCGATGCGCTGACCGGGAAGGAAGGTCTTGCAGCACTTGCCGGCGAAGGCGGCTGGACCGAAGCTCCCGGCTGCCCGGTGTTCACCAATGACGACGGCGCCAAAGGCGTGCAGGCGATGACCGACATCCTCGCCGCCAACCCGAAGCTCGACGCCTTCGGCATCATGGGTGGCTGGCCGCTGTTCGGCGCGCCGCAGCCTTATCGCGACCTGTTCAAGCCGATGGCCGACAAGATCGCCAAGAACGAGTTCGTCATCGGCGCCGCCGACACGATCGGCGACGAGGTGGCGATCGCCAAGGAAGGCTTGGTGACCGCGCTGGTCGGCCAGCGGCCGTTCGAAATGGGCTACAAGGCGCCTTCGGTGATGATCGACCTCATCGGCGGCAAAAAGGTCGACGATCCGGTCTTCACCGGCCTCGACGAATGCACCAAGGAAACGGCCGACACCTGCATCCAGAAGTAGGCGCCGGCTGCATCCAGAAGTGACAAAAAGGGGCGCCCGGTGGGCGCCCCATCTTTTCCAGCGCCTGCTCCCGCCGTCGAACAGGGCAGGGCGGCTCCCGCCTAAATCTTCTGCTTCACGCCGTCCTTCGAAGGCATCAGGTCGACGCCGTTAAGCTTGCCGATATGCGTGGCGAGCATCGGCACATACTGTTCCGTGGGACCGGCGGCGAAGGCTGTCGCAAAGGAATTCTTGGTCGCGTTGCCCAGAGGATTGGCGATGCCGGCCGCGCCCGCCATCGATTCCAGATAGGTCAGGTCCTTGAAGGCATTGGCGATGGTGAATTTGTGGGCGTCGCGGTCGCCCTCCAGCGTCCAGCGCATGAAGGTCTGGTAGAAGCCGCAATCCATGCGGCCGTTGCGAATGACGCTGTCGAAGCGGGGCGGCGAGATGCCGACCTTCTCGGCCAGCGCCAGCGCCTCGGAATAGATCGCGGCGTAGCCCAGCGAGATGAAGTTGTTGAGCAGCTTCATGCGGTGGCCGTCGCCGGTATCGCCGATATGAACGATGCGGCCGGCCCAGGTCTCGAGCACCGGCTTCAGCCTGGCGAACACGGCGTCCGGCGCGCCGACCATGGCGTCGAGCGTGCCTTCCCAGGCCTCCTTCGGCGTGCGGCTGAGCGGCGCATCGACATAGTCGACGCCGAGCGCCTTGAGTTCGGCGGCCAGGGCCACTGTCGAGACCGGATCGGAGGTCGAGCAATCGACGACGACCGAGCCTTGCTTCAGGCCCTCCTTCAGCCCGTCGGGACCGCGGATGATCGCCTCCACCTCGCGCGAGCCGGTGACGCAGATGAAGACGATGTCGGAGGCCGCGGCCACCTCCTTGGACGTGGCAACTTCCTTGGCGCCGCGTCCGGCCAAGTCTTCCGCCGGCTTGCGGTTCTTGCGACCGAGGAAGGTCAGCGGATAGCCCTTGTCGACGATGTTCTTGGCGATGCCGTGCCCCATCAGGCCAAGGCCGATGAAACCGATGTTCTCGCGGGCAGCGGTGGTGCTCATGTCGTCTCTTCCTTGTCTTTCATGGTGATGGGCGCCCGCGCGGCGGGCGATTGTCCAGAAGGTTTCCGCGGATCGCGGGTGGCGGGCGATCGCGGAATGTCATATTGTCTGACAATACACATAATTACCTAGCATTGTGGAGAGCAAAATGACGAAGCGGATCATGTTCACCGGCGGCAGCGGCAAGGCTGGCCGGCATGTCGTGGAATATCTGGTCGAACATGGCTGCCAGGTGCTCAACATCGACACCAAGCCGCTCGATAATCCGAAGGTGCGCACTTTGGTCACCGACATCACCGACAGCGGCCAGGTTTTCAACGCGCTGTCGAGCTATATGGGTCTGCACGAGTTCGACCCGTCGTTGAGATCGCAGCCGGTCGACGCCGTGGTGCATTTCGCGGCGATCCCGCGCATCATGATCACGCCGGACAACGAGGTGTTCCGCATCAACGCGATGGGCACCTACAATGTCATCGAGGCGGCGGTGAAGCTCGGCATCCGCAAGGTTATCATCGCTTCCAGCGAGACGACCTACGGTCTTGTCTTCGCCAACGAGCCTCGCAATCCGACGCATTTCCCGCTCGACGAGGATTATGACGTCGACCCGATGGACTCCTATGCGCTGTCGAAGATCGTCAACGAGAAGACCGCGCGGGCTTTCGCGTTGCGCAGCGGCTTCGACATCTATGCGCTGCGCATCGGCAATGTCATCGAGCCGCATGAATATTCGCTATTCCCGAAATGGTTCGCTGATCCCGGTTTCCGCAAGCGCATCGCCTGGAGCTATATCGATGCGCGCGATCTCGGCCAGATCACCTTGCGCGCCATCGAGAAGGATGGCCTGGGCTATCAGGTGTTCAACGCGGCCAACGACGACACCTCGTCGGACCTGCCGACGGCGGAGCTGTTGAAGCGCTTTTATCCGGGCGTGCCGGTCAAGGCCGAACTCGGCGAATATGAGACGCTGCTTTCGAACCGCAAGGCGCGCGATGTGCTTGGCTTCCGGCCGCAGCACAGCTGGCGCAAATACGTCAAGACGGCGTGAGCCGCCGGCAAATGCCGGTTGATCTGTGCACATCCTCGCGCGTTGCGGCAAAGCGGGCTTGCCGTGCTTGACAGCTTCTGAAAACGGGATTTTGTGGAACAATGAGGGACGCGAAGCCGAACAAAGAAAAAAGGCCGACAAAGGCAGCGGCCGCGGAGCGTCCGGCCGGCGTTCGCCGGGCCGACGCGCCACGCATCCCGGGCTCCAGCGTGCATGCTTCGCTTGCGAGCGAAATCGGCCTTCGGATCGTGCGCGGCGACTATCCGCCGGGCACCATCCTGCCCAATGAAGCCAAATGGTCGGAGACCTTCGACGTCAGCCGCTCGGCGGTGCGCGAGGCGATCAAGATGCTGATGGCAAAGAGCCTTCTGGCCTCGCGACCGAAGATCGGCAGCTGGGTCGAACCGAAGGAACGCTGGAACCTTCTCGACCGCGACGTGCTCGCCTGGTACGCGACCTCGCCGGACCGCGAGGTGTTCCTCAAGACCGTGCAGGAGTTCCGCCACATCATCGAGCCGGAGGCGACGGCCTTCGCGGCGATGCGGCGCACCCGCGAGCAGATGGCCGAGATCAGCCAGGCCTGTCGCGAGATGGGCGAGGCGACCAACCTGCAGGAGCGCACCCGGGCCGACACGCGCTTCCACCTTGCCATCCTCAGGGCTTCGGGCAACGACCTGCTGGTACCGCTGGGCGTCTTGATCGAATCTGCCTTCGACCATCTCTTCACCTATACGACGCGCGAGCTCGACAATCTGCAGCACGCCCAGAAACTGCATGAGGCGATCGAACGCAGTATCCGCCTGCAAAGGCCGGACGCGGCGCGCAATGCGGTGCGCAAGCTGCTGGCCAATACCGACGAAGTGATCCAGTCGCGCTGAGGTCTTGTACCGGACCAGTTCGCCAGCACAGAAACTTTGACCGCTGCCCGTGCGTGCGTTGGCAGATCCCATGCCTTGGCGATTGGCCAAGACGCCTATCGCGGTCGTCATCCTCGGGTCTGCGCTCCGCTTCGCGTAGCTCCGCCCTAGAATGACGAGGTTGGGGGCTTCAGCTCATCGCCAGCGTTTGCGCTGAACACCCCAAACGGATGCTGATAGCCTTGCCCGACAAGCCTGCAATCTTTCCAGATCCCTGCGTTGAGGAACTGGTGCTAGCGCTCCCAGCAACCCTCAATCCTGCTTTTCGCGACCGAAGGCGACACGCAGCTCGTCCTTCGCCTTTTCCAACACCTTCTTGCGCTCGTCAGGCAGATTCTTGCCGGCACGGTTGATGTAGAAATTCAACATCGACATGGCGGATTGGAACGGCTCTGCCTTGCGGCGGTGGCTGTGCTCGGCCGAGCGCTTGAGCGAGGCGGCGATCTTCTTCGCGTCATCGGATTCGAAGACGTGCTCCTCGAGATTGAGGGCGTCGCTGTGTTCGGTCACGTCGGCCGACCATTTCTTCTTGGCGGTCATGACAAACTCCTTCCTTCAGAGAAACCCCATGAGGTGAGGCGGGTTCCCGGTTCTGGAGCCACGGATTTGCCTGTCGTGGCGCTGCTCGGCTCAGGAAATGGGCCGATAGTGCGCTCAAACGCGCGATCTCGAAGAAATCGCGAACAGGAGACGCCGTGACGACAATTCCAGGAAACGCGGCAAACAGCGCCGGCATCGATAGCTTCTATGCATGGACGCGGCTCGGGATCTCCTTGCTGCTGGCGACGATCGGCGGCGTCGGCATGTGGGCCGTAGTCGTGGTCCTGCCCGCCGTGCAGGCCGAGTTCGGCGTCGATCGTGCCGCCGCCTCGATGCCTTACACCGCTACCATGGTAGGATTCGCTGCCGGCAATGTGCTGGTCGGCCGCGCCATCGACCGTGTCGGTTACTGGATCCCGGCGCTGGTTTCCTCGATGGCCCTGGTTGCAGGCTTCGCACTGGCGTCGCTCTCCACTTCGATCCTGCAATTCACGCTCGCCCAAGGCTTGCTCATCGGGGTGGGGACATCGGCGATTTTCGGGCCGCTGATCGCCGACATCTCGCACTGGTTCAATCGTCGGCGCGGCGTTGCCGTGGCTACGGCGGCGGCGGGCAGCTATCTCGCCGGAACGGTCTGGCCAGCAATCATACCGCCGCTGATGAAGGCGGAGGGTTGGCGCTTCACCTATGTGGCCATCGGCATCGCTTGCCTTGTGACTATGGCGCCGCTGGTCATAATGCTGCGACGTCGCGCCCCGGTGGTCGTCGCCGGCTCGCCAGGCGCACGCCCGGTCCAGCCGATCTCATTGTCGCCGGCCGCCCTTCAGGCGCTGCTCGTCATAGCCGGTCTTGGCTGTTGCGTGGCGATGTCGATGCCGCAGGTGCATATCGTCGCCTATTGCATGGACCTCGGCTATGGCGTCGCCCACGGCGCCGATATGCTGTCGATCATGATGGCCGCCGGAGTCGTCAGCCGCCTTGTTTCCGGCTTCGTCGCCGACCGTATCGGCGGGGTGAAGACCTTGCTGATCGGTTCGGTGCTGCAGTGCCTGTCGCTGTTCTTCTACATTCCCTTCGACGGTCTTGCCTCGCTCTATGTCGTCTCGCTGGTGTTCGGCCTGTCGCAAGGGGGCATCGTGCCCTGCTATGCGATCATCGTGCGCGAATACATGCCCGCCAAGGAGGCCGGCCAGCGCGTTGGCATCGTCATCATGGCGACCATTTTCGGCATGGCTATCGGCGGCTGGATGTCGGGCTGGATCTACGATCTCACCGGATCTTACGCGGCCGCGTTCCTCAACGGAATTGGGTGGAACCTGCTCAACATCCTGATGATGGTCGTGGTGTTCTGGAGGGCAAGGCGCAGCGGCGTCGTCATGGCCTGACGGCTCGCGCCGGCGCTTCTCCTGAAATGCCCTCAGCTTGACAACAAATCGCGGCTGCGCGACGCCAAGGGCAGGGAATGTGGTACAGGCCTGCTAGATGGCGACACCAGGGTCAATGGCATTGCAAGCGCGCAGCAGGCTGGATTTGACGCACGAGGCTCGCCCTTGACCAAGCCGCGCTCCCGCCGTGGCGGCGGCCGTCCGACCATTGCGGACGTGGCGCGCAAGGCCGGTGTCGGCGCGATCACCGTGTCGCGGGCCTTGCGTGAGCCCGGGCGGGTGTCGGAAGACCTTCGACGGCAGATACAGGCCGCGGTCGACGAGCTCGGCTACGTGCCCGACCCGAACGCCCGCGCGCTTGCCTCGGCGCGCGCCGAGGTGTTCGGCGTGCTGGTGCCTTCGCTGACCAACAACGTCTTCGCCGAGGTGGTGCGCGGCATCTATGACAGTCTTTCCGACAGTCCGTTCCGCATCCAGATCGGCAACACCCATTATTCAGGCCTCGAGGAAGAGCGGCTGCTGCAGGTCTTCGGATCGCAACGCCCGGCGGCGCTGATCGTGGCCGGCATAGACCAGACGCCCAGCGCGCGACGACTGCTGGAGAATGCCGGCTGCCCGGTGGTGCAAGTGATGGAGACCGGGCCGGACCCGGTCGACATGATGGTCGGCTTCTCGCATCTCGACGGCGGCAGGACCGCCGCCGAACACCTGCTGCAAGCCGGATACCGCAAGATCGGCTTCATCGGCGCGCGGATGGATCCGCGTTCGCAGCGGCGCCTTGCCGGCTACCGCGCCGCGATGGACGCCGCCGGCCTATTCGACGCGCGGCTGGTCACCACAACGCCGGTGCCGTCAAGCGTGACGCTCGGGCGCGAGTTGTTCCGCGAGGCGCTGGCCAAGATGCCGACGCTGGACGGCGTGTTCTGCAACAATGATGATATCGCGCTTGGCGTTCTGTTCGAATGCCATCGCGCATCGATCGACGTGCCGAAGCAGATCGGCATTGTCGGTTTCAACGATCTCGACATGATGCAGGTGTCGTTTCCTTCAATCACAAGCGTGCGCACGCATCGCTATGAAATCGGCACCCGTGCCGTCGCCATGGCGCTGTCAGCGATCGCCGGAAACCGGCCGGAACAGCGGATCGTCGATCTCGGTTTCGAGCTGATGCGGCGCGAGAGCACCGGGCGCTGACGCGGTACTGTTGGTTCCTTAAGATGATTCTTTACAGCCTGAGATGGTAGCGCTACCATTTGCATGCCGGTAAAGGCTCGGCGAGGCGGGAAGGCTGTTTATTATACATAAGCAACAGCTCGTACTTGTTTATTATGTATAATATGATAGTTTTCTAAATTGCCAGAGAGCTGAGGGGGACGAGGAGGATCTGGGCGGCGCGGCCGTCCTGTGTGGGTGTCTGGTTGGCCGGAGGGTTGCCGACGGTATCGCCAAAGATTCATAACAAGCAGAACTGCAACTGGGAGGAATATCGATGATCAAGTCACTCGTTGGCGGCGTCATTGCCGCCACCGCATTTGTCATGCTGAGTTCGTCGGCGATCGCCGGACCCGAGGTCGTCAAGGGGCCCGCGGCCGAGCCGGACTGCTTCGCGCCGTGGTCGGCCGACACGCAGTTTTTCAAGTATCCGAAGAAGGACGGTCCATACCGCATCGCGCTTGCCAACGGCTACATCGCCAACACCTGGCGCATCCAGATGATCCAGACGGCCAAGGCCTATGCGGCGCAGCCGGATGTCGCCAAGAAGCTCAAGGAATTCAAGGTCGTGTCGACCGGCGAGGATGTGCCGGCGCAGATCTCGGCGATCAACAACTTCATCGATTCCGGCTTTGACGCGATCGTCGTCAACGCGCAGAACCCGACCGCATTCGGGCCGGTCATCAAGCGCGCCAAGGAAGCCGGTGTCGTGCTTGTCGCCTTCGACAACATCCTCGACACCAAGGACGCGATCAACGTCAATGTCGATCAGAAGGGCCTCGGCGAGCTCTGGGGCAAGTGGCTGGTCGCGCATGTGCCGAACGGCGGCAAGGTGCTCGAGGTGCGCGGCGTCGCCGGCACTTCGGTCGATACCGACCGCCACATTGGCATCCACGAGGTGCTCGACGGTTCCGGCAAGAAGTGGGCCGTCACCGAGGTGGTCGGCAAGTGGGATGACGGTGTGGCGCAAAAGGCCACGGCCGACGCGATCGCCACCAGCGGCCCGTTCGACGGCATCACCGGGCAGGGCGGCGACACCGGCATCGTGCAGGCGATGATCGACGCCAAGCATCCGTTCGTGCCGTTCGGCGGCGAGACGGAAAACGGCTTCCGCAAATTCTGCGCCGCGCATGCGGCCGACGGGCTGAAATGCTCGTCCGCCGGTACCGGTCCGGCCCAGGTGGCGGTTGCCATCAAGACGGCGATTGCCGCGCTCGAAGGCAATGTCGTGCCGCAATCGGTCAAGCTGCCCTTGGCTATCGTCGAGGATCCGAACTTCAAGGCAGGTCAGGATTTCTTCCCCGACCAGTCCGACAATTTCTTCGTCGGCAATTCCTTCCCGACCTGCGGCATCAATTTCACCGCGCAGGAAATCATGGGCCAGACCAAGGAAAACAAATAGTCTGACTGGACAGTGCCGCGGCGAGCCCGCGGCACTGTCTCCCCAATCAAAACCGGCCGGGGAGGGCTGATGGACGGCACGGCTCCGCTCTTCCGCATGGAAGGCATATCCAAGCGTTATGGCGGCGTGCGGGCCTTGGAGAAGGCCGAGCTGACGGTCACCGCCGGCAGCATCCACGCCATCCTCGGCGAGAACGGCGCCGGCAAATCGACGCTGATCAAGGTCATGGCCGGCGTCGTGGCGCCGGACGAAGGGCGCATGACACTGGACGGAAGCGAGGTCACCTTCGCTTCGCCTGCCGCCGCCAACCAGGCCGGCATCGTCTGCATCTTCCAGGAGCTGTCGCTGATTCCGGAACTCAGCGTCGCCGACAACATCGTCATTTCCAATCCACCCAAGCGTTTCGGCATGATCGACCGCAAGGCGCAGCGGAAGATCGCTGAGGAAGCGCTGGCACGCGCCGGCGCTTCCGACATTCATCCCCGCGCGCTGGTCAAGGACCTGCCGCTGTCGCGCCGGCAGATGGTGGAGATCGCCAAGGCGCTGGCTCGGAAGCCGCGCATCCTGATCCTCGACGAGGCGACCTCGGCGCTGACGGCGGCGGACGTCGCCAAGGTCTTCGAGGTGTTGAAACGGCTGCGCTCGGAAGGGCTGGCGCTGCTCTACATCTCGCACCGCATGAACGAGATCGCGGAACTCGCCGACCATTGCACGGTGTTCCGCAACGGCCGCAACGTCGCCAGCTACCCGGCCGGCTCGAAGAGCGACAATGAGGTGGTCGAGCTGATGATCGGCCGCGAATATAGTCATATCTTCCCGCCGAAACCCGCTTCCGCTCCGGCCGCTGCGACGGTGCTCGAAGCGCGTAATCTCTCCTGGGCCGACCGGCTGGACAATATCTCGCTGAGCGTCAGGGCAGGGGAGGTTGTGGGCCTGGGCGGTCTCGACGGGCAGGGTCAGCGCGAATTGCTGCTTGCCTTCTTCGGCGTGCTGCGCGGCCTGCGCGGCGAGGTGCTGATCGATGGCAAGCCGGTTTCGATCGCCAGCCCGACCGCGGCCAGCCACGGCCGCATCGGCATGGCGCTGATCCCCGAGGATCGCAAGACCGAAGGACTGATGCTGCCGATGACGGTGCGCGAGAACCTGTCGTTTGCAGCACTCGACCGGTTGTCCAAGGCCGGCATCATCGACCGCGCCGCCGAACAGCGCCTGATCGACGACATGGTCGGGCTGCTGGCGATCAAGACGGCGGGCCTGGACATTCCGGTCGGCGCGCTTTCCGGCGGCAACCAGCAGAAGGTGGTGATCGCCAAATGGCTGATGCGGCAGCCGCGCATCATCCTGCTCAACGATCCGACGCGCGGCATCGATGTCGGCACCAAGCAGGAGCTCTACCAACTGATGCGCAAGCTGGCGGATGCGGGTGCCGCGATCCTGTTCTATTCGACGGACTATGACGAGCTGATCGGCTGCTGCGACCGCGTGCTCGTGCTCTATGACGGCGCGGTCAAACGCGAGCTGGTCGGCGCGGGGCTCACCGAGCACGCGCTTATCGCCAGCGCGCTCAACATCCACGGCGATGACGTCCGCATCGGGCAGGGAGAGCACGCGTGAAGGATTGGCGCTACCGGCTGGCCGAACAACGCGGAACGCTTTTGGCCTTCGGCATCTTCATCGTCATGTTCGCAATTTACAGCGCGAACCATCCGGCCGGCTTCACCGCCAATGTCGTGCAGACGGCCGCCAACAAGGGCGTGCTGCTCGCCTTCGTCGCGATGGCGCAGACATTGGTGGTGATCACCGCCGGCATCGATCTGTCGGTCGGCATGATCTTCACGCTGACCAACTGCATGGCTTCATGGCTGGTGGTCGGCACCGGCCTGGAAACGGCGTTCGGCGTGCTGGCGGTGCTGGGCACCGGGCTCATCTGCGGGGCGGTCAACGGCGCCATCGTCATCTACGGGCGGCTGCAGCCGATCGTGGCCACCATCGCCACGGGCGCCGTCTATTTCGGCCTGGCCTTGCTTTTGCGCCCCGTTCCGGGCGGATCGGTCAACGAGGATCTTGCCGATTTCCTGACCGGACGTTTCTTCGGCGTCGTGCCGGCGAGCCTCGTGGCGCTGCTCGTCATCGTGCTTGTCGTCTGGGTGCCGTTCAGCCGCTCCGAACTTGGGCGCGCCGCTTATGCTGCGGGCTCGTCGGAGACGGCGGCCTACATGTCCGGGGTGCCGATCCGCAGAGGCAAGTTGCTGGCTTATACGCTTGCCGGCCTGCTTGCGGCGATCGGCGGACTGTTCCTGACCTTCTTCACCTATACGGGCGAGGCGGCCTATGCCAGCGGCAATGCCTATACGCTGTTTTCGATCGCCGCCGTCGTGCTCGGCGGCGTGTCGCTGTTCGGCGGCAAGGGCAGCGCCATCGGCGCGATCTTCGGCGCGCTTGCCTTTCGCACCATCGGCGACCTCCTGTTCGTCTTCGATTTCGATCCGCTCTGGCAGCCGTTGTTCCAGGGCGTTATCCTGTTGATCGCGGTCAGCCTTGGCGCCTTCGCGCTGTTTCGGGTACGCAACCGGCTGGAGTGGTTCCTGTGAGCGAAACGACGCATGGCGGCATCATGGGCGGCATCGCCGGCCGCGTGCCCAAATTCATCCGGCGCGCCGACCCGGCGGTGCTGACGGCCTTTGCCTGCATCGTGGTCCTGCTCCTGCTCGGCAGCCTCTATTCGCGCAACTTCCTATCGCCGGAATATCTCCTGCAGCAGTTGAAGGTCGCGTCTTTCCTCGGCGTCATCGCCACCGGCATGATGCTGGTCATCCTGCTTGGCCAGATCGACCTTTCCGTGCCATGGGCCGTGGCCGCCGGCGCCATGATGGCCTGCGCGGCCGCGGCCTACGGGCCGATCGGCGTTGCTCTCGCCATCCCCTTCGGCGTCCTGTGCGGCGTGGCGATAGGCATCGTCAACGGCATCGGCGTCGCCTACCTGCGCATCCCCTCGATGATCATTACTTTAGCCACCAATGCCGTGGCGCAAGGGCTGATGGTGGTCTACACAGGCGGGTTCTCGCCACAGGATTCGGCGACCGCCGCGATGCGCTACCTGGCAACCGGTTTCACCATCCCGGGCGTTCCCAATGCCGTCATCATCTGGGTGCTGATCGGCGCCGCGATGGTCTTCGCGCTGACCCGCACAAGCTTCGGCCGCGCCGTTTACGGCATCGGCAACCGTGAGCGCGCCGCCTACCTGTCCGGCATCGACACGCGTCGCATCGTGATGATCGCCTTCGCCGTCTCCGGCGGGCTGTCTGCCTTTGGCGGCGTGCTTCTGGCGGGCTATGCATCCAAGGCGGCGCAGTCCATGGGCGATGCCTATCTCCTGCCGTCGATCGCGGCGGTTGTCCTGGGCGGCACATCGATCCTGGGCGGGCGCGGCTCCTATCTCGGCACGGTGGCCGGCGTGATCCTGATCACGCTCCTGCAATCCATCCTCTCGGTCATGCAGATGCCGGAAGCGGGGCGGCAGATCATCTATGGCGTCGTCATCGTCGCCATGCTCCTGCTTTACGGGCGCGCGCCGGCAAGCCGCTGACGGTAAATGAGGCGAGCGCAAGACCGCAGACCCCGGAGCCTGGCATGAACGATCTTCGGACGGCGCCCGCCATCGTCGTCATGGGCGTTGCCGGCTGCGGCAAGACCGCCGTCGGCGAGGCGCTCGCCAAGGCGCTGGGCGCCGACTTCATCGAAGGAGACCTGCTGCATCCGCCGGAGAACGTGGCGCGCATGGCGCGCGGCGAGCCGCTAACCGATGCGTTGCGCGCCGGCTGGCTCGACGCCATAGGCGAGCGTATCGCGACCTCGGTTGCCGATGGGCGGAAGGCGGTGGCGGCGTGCTCGGCGCTGAAGCGAAGTTATCGTGACCGGCTGAGCCGCTTCTGCCCCGGTATGGTCTTCCTCTATCTCAGGATCGATCGGGAGACCGCCTGGCGGCGCGTCGCCGATCGCAAGGGCCATTTCATGCCCGCCAGCCTGGTCGACAGCCAGTTCGCCACGCTGGAGGAGCCTACGGCGGACGAACAGGCGGTAGCGGTCGACGGAACGCGAAGTGTAGCGGGAATCCTGCAAGAGATCATCCGCTAGATCAGTTGGTAATCAGGCTTCGTCGTTGCCGATCGCGGCTTCGGCTGGCTGCTCGGTCAGCCGCACGGCGCTCGACCAGGCCATCATCTGTTCAGGACAGAGTTTGAGCGTCTCCAGCATCCGGTCGCGCTTCGACAGGATAAATCCTGCCTGAACGACGAGGTTCTTCCCTGCCGTGTCCTTGGCAGGCGATGCGGGCGCCTCTGGCGTCGCGCTCAGTTCTTTGACGATCGCCCTATACTCGCGAAAGGGCGCCGTCTCGATGGTCGCCATATGAAACAGCGCAGCGCCGGCGCGCGCGGCGAAGTTTGCCGGCGCCGAGGCGAGGTGGGTCCAGCCGCGCTCGCCCATGGCGGCCTCGGTGAAGGCGGAGCCGGCATAGACGGTGTTGGTCATCAGCACCACGCCGTTTTCTTTCAGCACCTTCTGGATACGCGTGGTGACCTGATAGGCGTCGGTGCGCTCAAAGACGATCCGGCTTTTCAGGAAGCGGTTCTCGAGCCTGACCAGCGGCGGGTTGATCACGCGCAGGCCGAACATGCTCGGCGAGAAGCCGTGGTAGCGTGCGCTCACCTGATGGGCATCGACGCCGGCCTCATGCAGGGCGCGCTTGCCCATGATCGTCTGCGCCGTGAACTGGTCGCACCACACGATGGCGCCGCGCCCGTTGCGCAGGGCTTGTTGCAGAGCCTCGAGGCCTTCGAGCCGTATCGCCGGCGACCAGCGCCAGCCGGCGACGAGATGCGCCGCAAGCGTCAGCCGCCGGCGGTGAACGGCGGCGAGTTGCGCCTCGAACATGCTTTTCGTGTCGACGGTATTGCCGAGCACGGCCTTCACCGCGACGTCGTAACGGGCAAACTCCTTGCGGAAGTGGCGCTTGCGCCTGAGCCTGGACACCCAGCCGCAGATCGAGCTCCACCAGGAGACCGGCAGCATCGCCGCGACGCCGAGATAGAAACAGGACAACAGGCTCTCGCGCGGATCCCGATTGGTGAAGCGACGCAATTTGCCGGGGCGCACCACCTTGCGGCTGAAGAAGCGAACGGACTCGCCGCGCTCCGGCACCGGCACGTCGGCCGTGATCTCGGTGTGATAGATGTCGTTCGACGATGGTTGCCGGCTGGCCTTACGGGAATTGCCAAGCCAAGGCAGCCTCATGCGTCAGAGCCCCGTTTCATCCTCCAGCCGCTTTACTGCGTGGAAAGCAGACAAGCAACCGACGGGACTGCCGTCAGGGCCGGGTCGCTTCAAATCTGAGAGGTGAGCTCCGCCGGGAAATCGTCGTTGTCGGCGTCGCGCATGGCGGCGAGGCTGCGGTTGTCGAGCACCTCGGCGATTGCCTGGCGTACTTCCAGCATCATGTGGCGGACCTGGCAGGTGGCCTCGTCGCAATCCTCGCAGCGCTGGTATTGCGTGCGGCTGGCGCAAGGGATCGGCGCCAGCGGCCCGTCGAGCACGCGCACGACATGGCCGATCTTGATCTCGGAAGCGGGACGGGCAAGGCGATAACCGCCTTCCTTGCCCTTGCGGCTCTGGACGAAACCGGCATTGCGCAATTCGCCCAGGATCGCATCCAGGAATTTCTTCGGGATGTTGTTGGCGACGGCGATGTCGTTGACGAATGCAAGCTGGCCAGCCGGCAGGCCGGAAAGATGCACGAGGGCCTTGAGGCCGTATTTGCCTTTTTTGGTCAGCATGCCCGATTCAGTTCATCAACCCCAATGCGCCTGCATCTGGCGGTTGTTTGTGTGCAAATCATGACAGTTTGACCGCCTGACGCCGCCTGGCCCAATAATTCGCACCGCAGCTTAGGCACAAACGCGTTGATTCTTCGTAACGTTTTTCACATTTGGGTTGGGATTTCCCCGCGAACTCATGCAGCCCCGCTTACATGAAAAAAGCCGGCAAAGCCGGCTTTCCTGCTCTTCCTGATTGCGGAGCTTTCAACGGCTGCCGTAGGCCTGATCGAGCAGCCCGCCGGCGGCGAAATGCTCTTTCTGCACCTTGTCCCAGCCGCCAAAGACGTCCTCCACGGTCAGCAGCCGGACATCCGGGAAGTCCGTCTTGTGCTTGGCGGCGACCGTCGCGTCGCGGACACGCAAGCCGTTCCCGGCGGCGATCTCCTGGCCCTCCGGCGTATAGAGGAAGTCGAGATAGGTCTTGGCGAGATCGCGGCTGCCATGCTCGTCGGCAACCTTGTCGACGACCGCTACGGGGAACTCGGCCAGCAGGCTGACCGAAGGCGTGACCTGCTCGAACTTGTCGTCGCCATACTCCTTGCGAATGCCGCGCGTCTCCGACTCGAAAGTGATCAGCACGTCGCCGATCTCGCGCTGAACGAAAGTTGTGGTGGCGGCGCGGCCGCCGGTGTCGAAGATCGGCACGTTGCTGAAGAGCTTGGTGATGAACTCCTTCACCTTGGCGTCGTCGCCCTTGAAGGCTTCCTTGGCGTAGGCGGTGGCGGCGAGATAGGTGTAGCGCGCATTGCCTGATGTCTTCGGGTTCGGGAAGATCACCTGCACGTCGTCGCGCACCAGATCGTTCCAGTCCTTGATGTGCTTGGGATTGCCGGCGCGCACCAGAAAGGACGGCAGCGAATAGAAGGGCGAGGCGTTGTCCGGAAAATCCTTCTGCCAATCGGCTGAGATCAATCCCTTCTTGACCAGGAAGTCGACGTCGGTGACCTGGTTGAAGGTGACGACATCGGCGCCAAGACCTTCGGCGATTGCGCGCGCCTGCGCCGAGGTGCCGGCATGCGACTGATCGACTGTGACGCCGGGGTGCTTGGCGATGAAAGCCTTATTGATGTCGGCGAACAACTCGCGGCCGACATCATAGGATGCATTCAAAAGCTTGTCGGCCGACCAGGCTTGGGTGGACGCGAGGACGAGACCGGCAACAGCCGCGATGCCGAGCAACAGACGCTTCATGAAAACGGACTCCGAGGAAAATATGGCAATGGCCGATGATAGCCGTGGCGCTGTTGAGCGGCGAGACACGCGCGCCGGCTAGACGGCGTCAGGTGAAAAAAGTCACCGCCGGAACAGTCGGTTGTTAGTATTTCTTTCCAGCAAGAGTCATTGTGGAGCGATATCCATAGGCAAAAAGATTGCGCTTCGGCGCCTTGGCATATACATATGGCATATACAAGGGAATACCGTGATGAGCCAACAACGCCATGCAGCGACGCCGCCGAAAGAGGCAAAGCTGTTCCGCAACAACCGCAGCCAGGCGGTGCGGATTCCAGTCGAGTTCGAACTCCCCGGCGACAAGGTCCTGATCAGCCGCGAGGGCGACCGTCTTGTTATCGAGCCCATTCGTAAATCAGGTCTCACGGCGCTGCTCGCCCAGTGGGCGAAGGAAGCCCCGCTGGGTCCTGAGGATGACTTCCCCGAGATCAAGGATAGTCCTGTCGGACCCGAGGACATTTTTTGATGCGGTTCATGCTCGACACAAACATCATTAGCGACATGATCCGAAACCCAGGCGGCAAAGCCGCCGGCGTCATGGCGCGCGAGGGAGACGCTGCCGTGTGCACCAGCATCGTCGTCGCTTCGGAACTGCGGTACGGCTGCGCCAGGAAGGGATCAGCCAAGTTGCTCAAGAAGGTCGAGGAACTGCTGGCCGAGATTCCGGTGCTGCCGCTCGATGTGCCGGCGGATGCCGAGTACGGCGCGCTGCGCGCCGAACTGGAAGGCAGGGGCGAGACCATCGGCCACAACGACCTCTTTATCGCTGCTCACGCCTGCGCGTCAGGTTCCACGCTGGTGACAGCCAACATGGCCGAGTTCAGCCGGATCGGCAGGCTGAAGCTCGAGAACTGGTTGGAGTAGCGCTCGACGCGACGATCACGACGCCGGAAAAAGCTTCCAGCGTCGCGGCCTGAAAGCCACCCGGCTCTTCTGCGCCGCAGGATGGTCTACGGGCAGCTCGATCTCGACGCGCTGGCGCTCACCGCCGATCTCGAGCTCGACGCGCCTGGTGCCGGCGACGCGGCGGCTGGCGGCAACGGTGCCGGCGATGCAGCCGCTGCAGCCGTCGACCAGGTCGACGTCATGCGGACGGAAGTGGAGGATCGCCTCACCGGAAGGCGCATGCGGCGCCGAGAGTCCGATCGGCCGGTCGGCGATCCACACCTCGCCGTTCTCGACCTTGACCGGCAGTGAGCTCGACTCGCCGATGAAGGAGTAGACGAAGGGCGAGTTCGGCGTGTCGTAGATATCGTCGGCGGTGCCGACCTGCTCGATGCGGCCCTGGCTCATGACGACGACGCGGTCGGCAAGCTCCAGCGCTTCTTCCTGGTCATGCGTGACGAAGACGGTCGTGTGGCCGGTGCGGTCGTGGATCTCGCGCAGCCAGCGGCGCAGCTCACGGCGAACCTGTGCGTCGAGCGCGCCGAACGGTTCGTCGAGCAAAAGCACCTTGGGCTCGATCGCCATGGCGCGGGCGAGCGCGACGCGCTGGCGCTGGCCGCCTGAAAGCTGAGCGGGGTAGCGTTTCTCCAGGCCCGACAGCTGGACGAGATCGAGCAATTCCAGGGCCCGGCGGCGGATTTCCTGCCCCGACGGCCTTGCGGCGCCGTGCCGGACCTTCAGGCCGAAGCCGATGTTGTCGGCAACCGTCATGTGGCGGAACAGCGCGTAATGCTGGAAGACAAAGCCGACATTGCGCTCCTGGATCGACTTCTGCGAGGCGTCCTCGTCGCCGAAGAAGATCGCGCCCTTGGTCGGCCGTTCCAGGCCGGCGATCAGCCGAAGCAGAGTCGTCTTGCCGGAGCCGGATGGCCCGAGCAGCGCGATGAGCTCGCCAGACCTGATGTCGAGCGATACGTCGTGGAGCGCTGGAAACCGCTCGAACTCCTTGCGCACGTTGACGACGCGAACTTCCATGCAAATCCCTCAGTCCGTTGATGCTGTCGTTGTTCCTAAAATTGCCAGGCACTCTTCGGCGACAGATTGTGTTCAGTGTCCGCGCGTCGCGGCGATCTCGGCGCCGTAGCGCATCTCGAGAAGCGTTTTCAAGACCAGCGTCACCAGCGCCAGACCGGCGAGCAGCGAAGCGACGGCAAAGGCGCCGACAGCGTTGTATTCGTTATAAAGGATCTCGACATGCAGCGGCATGGTGTTGGTGAGGCCGCGTATGTGGCCCGACACCACCGAGACTGCGCCGAACTCGCCCATGGCGCGCGCATTGCACAGAAGCACGCCGTAGAGCAGTCCCCATTTGACGTTGGGCAGCGTCACATACCAGAACGCCTGCCAGCCGCCGGCGCCCAGCGATAGCGCCGCCTCCTCGTCGCCATTGCCCTGTTCCTGCATCAGCGGGATGAGCTCGCGGGCGACGAAGGGGAAGGTGACGAAGATGGTGGCCAGCACGATGCCGGGCACGGCGAAGAGGATGACGATGCCATGCGCCTTCAACCAGGCGCCGAGCAGCCCTTGCGCGCCGAAGAGCAGCACATAGACCAGGCCGGAAATGACCGGCGAGACCGAGAAGGGCAGGTCGATCAACGTGGTCAGGAACGCCTTGCCCTTGAATTCGAACTTGGCGATGGCCCAGGCGGCAGAGATGCCGAAGACGACGTTGAGCGGCACCGAGATCGCCGCCACAAGCAATGTCAGACGGATGGCGGAGCGCGTATCGGGGCTGGAAAGGGCTTCCGTGTAGGCGCCGATGCCTTTGGCAAGCGCCTCATGAAAGACGACGATCAGCGGCAAAAGCAGGAAGACTGCAAGGAAGGCGAAGGCGATTGCCATCAGCACGGCCTTGACGGGCCGGCTTTCGGTCACCGCAGCCGACTGGCTCTCGTGATGCGGCTCGTAGGATTTGATCTCGGGATCAGCCATAGCGCTTGCGGCTCCATGTCTGGACGAGATTGACCACCAAAAGCATCACGAAGGACAGCGCCAGCATGATCGCGGCGATCGCAGTCGCCGCCTCGTAATTGTATTCCTCGAGCCTGATCACGATGAGAAGCGGCGCGATCTCGGACTTGAAGGGCAGGTTGCCGGCGATGAAGATGACCGAGCCGTATTCGCCGACGCCGCGCGCGAAGGCGAGCGAAAAGCCGGTGATGATCGCCGGCGCCAGGCCTGGGAAAAGCACGCGGGTGATGATCTGGAAACGGCTGGCGCCGAGCGTGGCGGCTGCTTCCTCGACCTCCTTGTCGATCTCTTCCATGATCGGCTGTACGGTGCGCACCACGAAGGGCAGGCCGATGAACACCAGCGCGACGACGATGCCGATCGGCGTGTAGGCGACCTTGAGGCCGAGCGGCATCAGAAGCTGGCCGATCCAGCCGTTCGGCGCATAGAGCGTGGTGAGCGCGATGCCGGCGACGGCCGTTGGCAGGGCGAAGGGCAGGTCGACCATCGCGTCGGCGATGCGGCGTCCAGGGAAGCGGTAGCGGACCAGCACCCAGGCGACGATGGTGCCGAACACGACGTTGACAACAGCCGCCAGCAAGGCGGTGCCGAAGCTTATCTTCAGCGCGTTGAGGGTGCGTCGGTCGACGGCGATCGCCCAGAAATCGGCCCAGCCGAGCGCTGCCGAACGCCAGACCAGCCCCGAAAGCGGGATGAGGATGATGAGCGTGAGGTAGGCAAGTGAGAAGCCGAGCGTCAGTCCGAAACCCGGAATGACACTCGGCTGCTTGAATCGCCACCCCGCCTTGACGGGTGCTGTGGTCATGCTGTTCTGGATCGTCCCTTCTATTCAAACCAGAATGGCTTTGCGCAGTTGCAGTCCGCCGGCATGCCCGAGGCTCACCGGCCGTCCGGCCTCACTGCGCCGGTTTGTAGATCTGGTCGAATATACCACCGTCGCCGAAATGGTAAGGCTGCGCTTTCTTCCAACCGCCGAATTGCGGGTCGTCGATGGTGACCAGCTTGATTGCCGGCAGCTTGGCAAGGTCCTCGGCCGGCACCAGGTCGGGCTTGGCCGGGCGATAGTGGTTCTTGGCGATGATGGTCTGCGCTTCCTTGGAATAGAGCCAGCCCAGATAGGCCTCCGCGACCTTGCGCGTGCCCTTGGCGTCGACATTGGCGTCGACGACCGCGACCGGCGGCTCCGCCAGGATCGAGGTCGGCGGGTAGACGATGTCGAAATTGTCGGCGCCGAATTCGTCGAGCGCGAGATAGGCTTCATTCTCCCAGGCGATCAGCACGTCGCCCAGGCCCTTCTGAGCGAAGGTCACCGTCGAGCCGCGCGCGCCGGTATCGAGGACCGGAACATTCGCATAAAGCTTGCCGACGAACTCCTTGGTCTTGGCTTCATCGTTGCCGTCATTGGCGTTTGCGTAGGCCCAGGCGGCAAGATAGTTCCAACGGGCGCCGCCGGACGTCTTCGGGTTCGGCGTGATCACCTGGACGCCGTCCTTCACCAGATCGCTCCAGTCGTGGATGCCCTTGGGATTGCCCTTGCGCACCAGGAAGATGATGGTCGAGGTGTAAGGTGCCGAGTTGTTCTCGAACTTCGAGCGCCAATCCGGGTTGATCTTCTTCGTCTTCGAGACGATGGCGTTGATGTCGCCTTCGAGGGCCAGCGTGACGACGTCGGCGTCAAGGCCGTCGATCACCGCCCTGGCCTGCGCGCCGGAACCGCCATGCGACTGCTGGATGGTGACTGTTTCGCCGGTCTCAGCCTTCCAGTGCGCGGCAAACGCCTCATCATAGGCTTTGTAGAGCTCACGTGTCGGGTCATAGGACACATTCAGAATGGTCGTATCGGCAAACGCGAAACCGAGCGTGCCGAACTGGACAGACGTGGCGACCAGCGCGCCGAGCAGTTTCCTGAAATGAGGTTTGGTCATTCCGGCCTCCGTTGAACTGCTGCGAACTCTACCGAGTTTATAGAATTTAGATGCATTGAATGTTGCCTTTTTCATCTCCTCGAAGCAATTTTTCGCCGAGCTTAGGCCGGTTGAGGAAATAACTTCCTCAGCCGGCGGCCGCAGGGCTTCATCCGCCGGCCCTAATTAGAAGCGGTCAGGGTGATGACAACCCCGGGCGCGTCAATTGGCGTTAACCGGGAAATCGAAGCGCTGTTTTGGGAAAGGCTCTTTGGCCAGGGTGAAGTGCCACCATTCACGCGCATAGTTGCGAAAGCCGGCGGCGCGCATTGCGATCAGCAGCGTCTTGCGGTTTGCGGTGGCTTCGGCGTCGATCAAGGCGCTGGCGGTTTCGCTCTTTGGGTCAAAGCAGTCGAAACCGGTGCCGAAGTCGAGCGTGCCGCCGTCCGGCGCACCGCAGGCCGGATGAACCGCGCTTTTATTGCCGGGCTCGGCGATGGCAAGGTCCACCGTCGAACCTCGAGAATGGCTGGAGAACTCGCCGATATAGCCTTTGGCGATGAGATCGCCACGCTCGGCGGTCGGATACCAATGCGGGTCAGGCCGGCCGCCTTCTCTTGTCCACCTGCCCATATCGGCAACCGCTCGCGCCGGGCGGTAGCAGTCGAACACGACCAGCGTCAGGCCTTTAGCAGTCATGGCTTTCTGAACGCTGGACAGCGCCTTCGCCGCCTGCGTGGTCAGGATGCAGACCGGCGCGTCATAGCCGTCGGCTTTGCGGTGCAGGAAATTTTCCAGGCCGGCGTAGCGGATATCCTGGCGAATGGTCGGGTCGATTTCGGCCAGCCTGACGAAGCCGGCGGGGAGGGGATCGGCGCGGACTGAGAGAGGGCTCGCGATTGCTAGCGCAAGCGCCGCGAAGAATGCTCTCGACAAAAGTCGGCGCGAGGCCCCCCTCTCTGCCCTGCCGGGCATCTCCCCCTCAAGGGGGGAGATTGGCAGTTTCGGCGCTGGGCCCGCCTTTCCGACTTTGAAGATTAGCGAAGGCCACGAAGCTGCTGATCTCCCCCCTTGAGGGGGAGATGGCCGGCAGGCCAGAGAGGGGGGCCTCGCACCATCCAGAAGATGGAAAAACGCAATCCCCTGAATCGCTTGCCGCATCCTATTCAACGAAAACCTTCACGCTTGCCGCTCGCCCCCCAGCATCGATCACCGTCAGCGTCGAATAGCCGGTGCCGTCGGGTTGCCAGGTCGCGGTGCGGCGGCGGTCGATGCCGGCGAGCGGCTTGCCGTTGGCGAGCCATCGGAACGGCGCCCGGCCGCCCTGTAGCTTCAGCACCAGCGGTGTGGCATCGGCCGAATTGGTGCCGAGGTCGACGCGGGCGCCGTTGGGCGGGAAGATGATGGTCGGCGCCGGCTCGGTGGCGGTGGCCTGCACCAGCCCGTCGGCGCCGGCGCCGAAGCGGGCGAGCGTCACCGGCAATTCCTCGCGTTTGGGGTTGAAGACGCCCGGCGGACGGCTTGGCAACGGCACGCCGGCAAGACCGGAACGGACGAAGCCTTCGAACAGGATGGGTGCTGCCGAGACATAGCCCGACAGACCGGGGACAGGGCTGGCATCGGCGCGGCCGACCCACACACCCAGCACGTAGCGGCCGTCGAAGCCGACGGACCAGGCATCGCGATAGCCGTAAGAGGTGCCGGTCTTGTAGGCGATGCCGCGTTGCATGGCGCCTTCCGGCGGCTTCACCCCGGACAGGATGTCGTTGATCTGCCAGGCCGCCTGGTCGTCGAGAATGGTGGCGGTGATGCGCTCGGCATTGGCGGGCTCGGTGCCGTCATGCAGCGTATGCATCTTGCCGCCATTGGCGAGCCCTGTATAGAGCTGCACCAGGTCGCGCAAGGTCACGCCGACGCCGCCAAGTCCGATCGCCAGGCCCGGCGCTTCGTTGACCGGCAGGATCGGGTTGACGCCCGCCTGGCGGAAGCGCGCGGTGAGCCGCGCGGGGCCGACCGCGTCGAGCACGCGGATCGCCGGCACGTTGAGCGACAATTGCAGCGCCTGGCGGATCGAGACATCGCCCTGGTAGCCCATGTCGAAATTCTTCGGACGGTAGCCGCCGAAATCGGCGGGGCTGTCCTCGATGATCATCTCCTGCGCCACCAGCCCCTGCTCGAAGGCCAGCCCATAGATGAAGGGCTTCAGCGTCGAGCCGGGTGAGCGCACGACCTTGGTCATGTCGATCCAGCCGGAGCGGCTGGCGTCGAAGAAATCGGCCGAGCCGACCTCGCCCAGAATGTCGCCGGTGCGCGCATCGGCCATGACCATGGCGACGGAAAGTTTCGGCCCGAGCTTCCTGGCGGCATCTCGTGCCACCTGTTCCAGCCCCTGCTGCACGCTTTTGCGGATGGTGAGCTGCAGCGGCTTGCCTGGCACGGCCCTGGGCAGCATGGCATAGGAAGCATGCGCGGCCAGCGCCGGCAATTTTCTGCGCAGGCCGGAGACGTCGTCCAGCGCGGCGCGCGCGGCTTCGCGTTCGCCGAGCAGGCCGGCCGAGACCATACGGGTGAGCACGCGGTCGCGCGCGGTATGAGCAATGCCGAGATTGCGGTCGGGCCGGCGCTTCTCCGGCAATTGCGGCAGCGCGACGAGCAGGGCGGCTTCCGAAACCGTAAGCCGCTTCGGCTCCTTGCCGAAATAAGCGAGCGATGCGGCGCGCACGCCTTCGAGATTGCCGCCATAAGGCGCCAGCGTCAGATAGCGCTCGAGGATTTCCTGCTTGGTGAGCCGCCGCTCGATCTGGATGGCGCGCAGCATCTGCTTGAGCTTGGAGGCAAGGCTGCGACTGTCGCGCGGCTCGATCAGCCTTGCAAGCTGCATCGACAAGGTCGAGCCGCCGGACACGATATGGCCGCTGGTGACGAGCTGGCCGGCGGCACGGCAAAGCGCCAGGACATCGACGCCGCGGTGATCCCAGAAGCGCTTGTCTTCGTAAGCTACCAGCATGTCAACGAATTGCCGGTCGACCTGGTCGAGGCGGGTCTCGAGCCGCCAATAGCCGTCCGGCGTGGCGAAGGCGCGCAGCAGCTGACCGTCGCGGTCCTGCACCTCCGTCGAGACCGTCAGCTTTGCCGGCAGCGGCGGCGGGAAAGCGCGGTCGATTTCCCAAAGGGCAGCAACTGAAAGCGCCGCGAAGCCGGCTAGAGAAATCCCGGCGATGGCTGTTCGACGCAGGAATTTCCTCGAGAGCATGGCGCTGCCCCTCATTGCCCTGCCGGGCATTTCTCCCCGTATAGTGACGGGGAGAAAGGGGCCTGCGCAGAGGCTTTCGCCAATTTCCAACGCTGCAGGAAAGTGGCCAACAATCGTGACGGTCCCCTTCTCCCCGTCACTACAGGGGGAGAAGGTGCCGGCAGGCGGATGAGGGGCAGCGCCATCGTCCGGCTCCTTACTCGGCCTTCACCTCCATCACGCCGGTGGCGGTGCGGGCCGAATATTGCGGCCGGTACATGTCCTCCACCGTCGCCGCCGGATGGGCGTAGGTGCCCGGCGTCACGGCGCGCACGACATAGGCCAGCGTGATGTTGCGGTCGCCGTCGCCTTCGTTCGGATTGAAAGCGGCGACGAAGCGGTCGTTGCGGAACTCCAGATGCGCGGCGTCGGTTTGCGCCAGCCAGGAGAAGTTCGATAGTTGCGCGCTGGAAACCAGGCTCGGATTGTCGATCTCGAAGCCGGCCGGCAACAGGTCGGTGATCAGGAGCCGCGACGGCCATTTGTTCTGCTCATAGACCTTGAGCACGATCACGTAGCGCTCGTTCTGCTTGGCCTCGGTGACGTTGGCCTCGGTGCCGTCGAGCTTGTAGTAAGTGCGCGCGATGGTGAAACCGTCGCCGCCGGCCGGCAGCGGCTCGACCGGCGCGGCGACCGCGGTCACCACCGCCTGCAGCGGCGTCGCGCCGGTATTGGCGATGGTGAGCGGGCTGTCGACAAGCTCGCTGCCGGCGACCTGGTCGGAATAGCCGCCCGAATGCGGCGCGCCGTTGACGGAAAGCGTGATGGAATCATTGCCTTCCTTCAGCGCCCGCGCGGCCAGCAGCATCCAGGATTCGTCCTGCGTGCTCGTCCAGCGGGCGTCCGCGCGTGCCACTCCCACCAGCTTGATCAGCTGCGGCATGATGCTCGGCACCGGCTTCGATTCTGCCGCCAACGCCAGCATCGCCGCGCCGTCACGCAGCCGCGAGCCGTAGTCCGAGCGGTAGTAGTCGTAGTCGGTTTCCGACTTCGCCAGCCTGAGCGCCGTCTGGAAGGTGGCTTCCGAACGCTGCGCGTCGCCATAGAGCGCCAGGCTTGCCGCCAACTGGGCGACGGCCATCGGGCTGGAGAAGGCTTCGAGCTGCGTGTCGGCATAATAGCGTAGGTCGCCGATCGAGGCCTTCTTGTTGCGGGCGAGCACGTAGAGCGCATAGGCGATCTCGCTGCCCTTGTCCTGGACGTCCTGGTCGTAGCCGAGTGCGTTCTGCAGGTTGTTGAGCGCCTGGTTCATGGCCAGCGCCGGCACATCGTATTTCTGCTCACGCGCCCGGGTCAGAAACTCCGTGACATAGGCGTCGAGCCACAGATCGCCGGAGCCGGGGCCCCATAGGCCGAAGCTGCCGCTTGCCGCCTGGTAGGACAGCACCTTGTAGATGGCGTCCTGGATGCGGCCATGCAGGTCCGGATCGCTCTCCATGCCGATGTTCTTGGCCATGTCGTTGACATAGAGCAGCGGCATGGCGCGGCTGGTGGTCTGCTCGGCGCAGCCATAGGGGTAGCGGTCGAGCGACATCAGAAGCGACGGCACGTCGAGCGCGGACGACTGCGAGACGCCGACGCTGACCGAAGCGCCGTCGAGCACGCTTGCGGCAAGCAGTTCCTTGTCGACGCGCAGCGAGCCGCCATTGGGCTTGAGGTCAACAACCATGCGGTTGGTGACCGGAAGCTGCGCCGGGCGCACCGGCAAATAGAGCGTCTGCTCGACTTCCGTGCCATCGGCATGCGCGAGCTTGACTGTGACCGAGGCGTCGCCCGCGGTCTTGGCGACCAGCGGGAAGGAGAGCGACTGCCGCTTGCCCTGGGCGAGCGTCAGCTTCTCGGGCAGTGGCTTGTCGCCGGTCGACAGGTCGCCGGTCGTGGTGACCGAGAGCGCATAGTCGCCGGCCGGGCCGTCGGTGTCGGCGATGTCGAGGCGCATGGTCGCCGCATCGCCCGGCGCCAGGAAGCGCGGCAGGCCGGCGGTGATCACCACCGGATCGCGAACGATGACGTCGGTCTGGGCATGGCCGACCGCATCCTTGGTCCAGGCGACGGCCATGATGCGCACGGTGCCGTTGAACTGCGGAATGTCGAAATCGACCCGGGCCTTGCCATTGGCATCGAGCTCGACCGGGCCGGAGAAGAAGGCGACCAGCTTTTCCGTCGGCGGGCTGCCTTGTGCCTGCATGTTCGCCCCATCACCGCCGGTGCGTATCTTGCCCATGGCGCCGAGCGAGCCATCGATCAGGCGTCCGTAGAGATCGCGGATCTCCAGCCCCAGCATGCGCTGGCCGAAGAACCAGTCCTCGGGATCGGGCGCCTTGTAGTTGGTGAGGTTGAGGATGCCAACATCGACGGCAGCCACCATCACATAGGCATTGCTGCCGGCCTGAGCGCCGTTGACGGCGACCGGGATCGACAGCTGCTGGCGCGGCACGGTCTTTTCCGGCGGCGTCAGGCTGACCGCGAGCTTCTTCGAGCCCGGATCGACCGACAGCCATTGGATGCCGATGGCGCGAGCCGGCATGCGCGATTCCTGCGCGTCGCCGGGCCGGAACAAGGTCGCCGTGACATAGGCGCCGGCGCCCCAGTCGTCGCCGACGGGGATGTCGACCGTGCTGCCGCCGGCCGGCACCGAAGCGGTGACGGTCTTCAGCAGCTTTTCGGCACCGATGGTGACCAGAAGCTCGCCGGCAAAATGCGGCGAGACCTTCAGCTTGGCGACTTCGCCGGCGGCATAAGTGTCCTTGTCCAGCGCGATCTCCAGGCCGTCCGGCGTCTCGGTGGTGGTCGAGGCGACGTACCAGCCAGCGTCGAACTCATAGCTGGTCGCCGGACCGTCGGGATCGGCCGTCTCGACCTCGAGCCGGTAGCGGCCCCAGTCGACGGGCAGCGACACCGTCGCCTCGCCATCGGCCTTCAGGTCGACCGCGCCGTTGGCGACGGCCTTGGTGAGGCTGACCGCTTCGTAGTTCCACGAATTGTTGGAACGGTACCATTGATAGTTGCGCTCGACCTTGACCAGCGACCACTGCGCGCCCTTCAAGTCTTCGCGCTTGCCGTTCGGGTCGACGGCAATGATGCTGAACTTGGCGGTGCCGCCCTGCGGCACCTCATCGCCCTCGAAATCCGGGCGAATGCCGATGACGTCGCGCTGCGGGCGAACGCCGATGTCGAGCGAGCGCTCGACGGCGCGGCCGCCGGCCTCGCGCATGCGGACGATGACCTTGGCGTTGACCAGCTTGGTGGTCGACGGCAACTGGTCGATCGTCACCGGGAAAGTCGCCTTGCCGTCATCGCCGACCACCGGAAGGTTGGCGAGAGGCGTCACGGTCGGCTCGCCCGACTGCTCGTCGGCCAGGCCGAAGGTGAAATCCTTGAAGCTGTCCCAGGTGCTTGTGGTCGACAGCGTCAGCTCGCCTTCCAGCGCCAGGCCCGCGGCCGGCGCGCCATAGAGGAAGCGGCCGTCGACGGTGGCGTTGGCGGTCTCGCCCTGGGCGATCTCCTTTTTGTCGGCGGTCAGGTCGAATTCGATGCGATCCGGCACGAAGTCTTCCACCAGGAACATCTGGCTTGCGACCGGCGACTGCTTGGGATCGGTGTAGATCGACACCGTCCAGGTGCCGCGCATGGCGTTGGCCTCCAGCGGCAGGTCGACGGCGTGGCCGCCGGCGGACTCGCCATTGCTGATGATGCGGCGGTTCTCGACCCCGTCTGGACGTGTGAAGATGAAGGTGAGCGGCAGGTTCTCAACCGCTTTTGCCGCGCCGTCGCGGGCGAGGGCCGCGACGTGAACGTCCTCGCCGGCGCGGTAGATGCCGCGCTCCGTCCAGGCATAAACGTCGAGGGCGCCTGGCGAGGCGCGCCCCTCGACGCCGCGATCCGACAGGTCGAAGCCGGCTTTGCCCATGTCGAGGAAGACGAAGTCGTTGTCGCCCTGCTTGGCCATCAGCACGGCCGGCACCATGCCGTTCTCGCCGCGGGTGAGGCCCGGATTGAAGACGGCGTGACCCTCGGCGTCGGTCGTCGCCGTGCCGAGAATCTCGTTGTTCCTGGCAAGCAGCGTCAATTCGGCGCCGGAGATCGGCTTGGCCGAGCCCAGCGAACGGGCAAAGACGTTGAGGCCGTCCTGGCCGGTATAGGTGGAAAGGCCGATATCGGAGACAACGAACCACTGCGTGGCGCGTGAACCATAGTCGTCGCTTTTGTCGTCGACCGGCTGCGCGGTCAGCACATAGACGCCGGGCTTGCGCTGCGGGATCGCCTCATCCACCGGGAACGAAGTGGTAACCTCCTTATTGAGATCATTGGCGATTTCGAGCGTGCCCGACCAGACGGGCGAGCCCATTTGGTCGGAAATGGTGGAAATGTCATAGCCGTCGAGCTGATGCAGGAACTGATAACCGGACAGGAGCTGCGCCAGCGAACGATCGCCGATGCGGTAGAGCATCATCTTGGCGGCGCTCATGTTGACAGTGACGACCGGGATGCCGCGGCGCGCCCCGGCCGGCAGCACGAAGCTGTCGCCGGTGAAGCGGGCGGAGGGAGCGCGGTCCTGGACGTAGATCGACAGCACGACGGGCGCGGCGATCGTCTCGCCGATCGCCGACGGCAGGCCGGCGCGGAAGGTCACGTCATAATGCTGGCCGTGTTCCAGGCCTTCGACGCAGATCTGCTTGTCCTTGGCCTCCACGGCCTTGGGCGCGGCGTTGTCCACCGTCACGAATTGCGAATAATCGACCCCGGTCTTGACCAGTTGCTCGGAAAACTGGGCGCAGATGCGCGGCGAGGAGGAATCGGCATCGACAGTGTGCTCGACGACGCGAAAGCCCTTGCGCGCCTTGAGATCGGCATAGTCGGCCTGGACGGCCGGCGAGCTCACCAGCGCAAGGCTCGCCTCATAGGCCTGCAGCGAGGGCCGGTAGAGGTCGCGCTTGTCGAGGCCGGCGCCAAGCAGCGCCAGCGCCTCGGCACGAGTCTTTGCCGTGCGCACCAGCTTGTAGGCGTTGAAGGCCGCCGAGGTGACATTCATCGGCAAAGTCGAAGGTTCAGTGGTGTTCGACGCCGGCTGCACGGCAAGCGTCTCGCGCGCCAGCGCCAGCCACAGCGCGCCGTCATCGGGCAGCACCGAGACCGCGGCCTGGTATTTCTGCATGGCAAGACGATGGTCGCCGGTAAGCGATGCCTGCTCAGCGGCGGCCTGCAGGGCGGCAAGCCCTTCGGTCGGCTTGTCATAGGCCGGATCGGTCAGCTTGTTGCGGAACTGCTGGGCCTGGTCGGCCATCCAGTTGGGAAAAAAAGCCAGTGCCGGCGGAGCGCCGATATCGGGATCGCCGTCGACATTGGCGACCTTGCCGGCGACTGCGCCGGTGAAGGATTTCAACTGGTTATAGTCGGATTTGAGAAAACACCATTTGGCCTTGGTGTTGTAGGTGAAGGCGCGGCAGGCGGGATCGCCGAGACATGCGGTCTTGCACTGGTCGAGGCTGACATTCTGCTCCGATCTCAGGTCGAAGCCGAAATAGTCGGAATTATCGGTCGTCACGATTCTCCGGGCTTCGGCCGCAAAGGCCGCTCCGCCCAGGGCGAAAAAGATGAGAAGAAGCAAAGAGAGACCACGAGCCGCGCGCATTGCCATACCACCCTCCAGACATCGCCAGCGTCCGGGCATGATCAAGCTTCGTGCAGGCTTGTCAACGCCGGAGCGCCGCAGGTTTATCACCCGCGAACGGTTTCCATGCCGGCCAAAGGCCGGTATTTCGACAGAACCTCTGTGAGACGGATCACACATTCTTGCGAAAATGCAAAAGGTGTGAATTCCAAGCCCGGTCTATTTCAGACAATTGGATTGTGGCCCCTTTACGAACGTTGCGGAACTTCATTCCAATTTTAGTTTTGTCGACTAGGTTGTCTTAATGCCGGCGCATGAAACGCAGATGTCAAAGGGGATCGCGCCAGGGCGCGGGCTTCCGCGCGCCCTGCTTTTGGCGCTCGTCTGCTCGACCGTGCTGACCGCCGAGGTGCGGCAGGCGGCGGCTTTCGAGATTTTCGGCATCAAGCTTTGGGGCTCGTCCAAGGACGAAGATGCCGACATCGTCGATCCGCTGCGCTACTCGGTGACGATCAATGCGCCTGATGCCGACAAGGATCTGATCAAGAGGCTCGAAAACGCCTCGGCGCTGAAAAATGACGAGGATCATCCGGTGTCGGGGTCGCTCGGCCTGATGGCCAAGGCACGCGGCGACCGCGAACAGCTCGTCGCCGCCCTCTACGCCGATGCCCGCTACGAAGGCGTGGTCACCATCACGATCGAGGGCAAGTCGATCGACGAATTGCCGCCGGATGCCGAGTTCAAAGGGCCACAGCCCATTCCGGTGGTCATTACGGTTTCCCCCGGGGCGAAATTCACGCTTGGCAACATCCGGCTGAAGGGCGATGCGGCGGGGTTGGCGGCAGCCGATTTCGGCCTGATCGCCGGCGGCGATGCCGGTTCAGGCGCGGTGCTCAAGGCCGAACTGCTGATCGTGCGGGCGCTGAAGGAAGAGGGCAGGCCGCTTGCCAGGGTCACGAACCGCGAGATCGTCGCCGAGCACACCAGCTCGACGCTGGACGTGACGTTGACGGTGGCCGCCGGCCCAGTCGCCGGCTATGGCGACACGACGGTCGAGGGCACGGAAAAGGTCGATCGCGACTTCACCGAATACATGACCGGGCTGAAACGTGGCCAGCAATATTCGCCGCAGGAGATCGACGATGCGCGCGACCGGCTGCTCGGGCTCGAGGTCTTCAACAGCGTGACGATCAAGGAAGGCGACAGGCTCGACGCCAACGGCAACATTCCGATCGGCGTCCAGGTGAGCGAGCGCAAGCCGCGCTATTTCGGCGTCGGCGGCAGCTTCTCGAATACGGAAGGCCTGGGGCTCGAGGGCTATTGGGGGCATCGCAATCTGTTCGGCCAGGCGGAGAAGCTACGCATCGACGGATCGATCAGCGGCATCGGCAACAACAGCCTTTCCGCTCTCAACTACAACGCCGGCGTCATGTTCGAGAAGCCGGGCGTGCTCGGGCCGACGTCGAAATTCTTCACCGGCATCAAGACGGTGTTCGAACACCCCGATGCCTATGACCATTTCTCGGTCAAGGGCGACGTCGGCGTTTCCTACGATCTCGACAAGAAGCAGCGGGTGTCGGCCGAATTCGACCTCGATTATTCGAGGATCACCGACGCCTTCGGCAAGCATACCTATCTGATCGCCAGCGTGCCGCTGCAATATGTCTATGACAGCCGCGACAACAAGCTGAACCCGACCAGGGGATTCCGATTCTTAGCCTATGCCGAGCCGAGCTACGACATATTGAACGGCGCGACGTTCCTGAAGCTGAAGGGCGAGGGCTACACCTACCAGTCGCTCGACACGGCAAGCCGGTTCGTGCTCGCCGAGCGCGCGACGCTGGGCTCGATCGTCGGCACCGGGCTGCAGAACGTGCCGGCCGACCGTCGCTTCTATTCCGGCGGCGGCGGCTCTGTGCGCGGCTATGCATATCAGGGCATCGGCCCGAAGGATATCAACGGCCAGCCGATCGGCGGTCTCTCCTTCTTCGAAACCTCGGTCGAGATGCGCATCGGCGTCACCGACACGATCGGCATCGTGCCTTTCGTCGATGCCGGCACGGTCTCGACCAAATCCTTCCCCGATTTCTCGAATGTGAAGGTCGGCGCCGGCGTCGGCCTGCGCTATATTACTCCCTTCGGGCCGTTGCGCATCGACGCTGCCGTGCCGCTCAACCGCGATCCGGGTGATCCGCATTTCGGCATTTATGCCGGCATCGGCCAGGCGTTCTGACGATGAAGATGGTCTGGCGCATTGTCCGTATCTGCCTCTACGCGCTGCTTGTGCTGCTCGTGGTGGCGATCGGCGCGCTTGTCGTTCTGACCGGCACCGAAGGCGGCCGCCAGAATCTTGCCGGCCTGATATCGAAGATGGCTTCGAACGAGGACCGCAAGGTGACGGTCAGCGGCATCGAAGGCATCTGGTCGGGCGCGCTCAGGGTCGACCACATCGTGCTGGAAGACCGCGCCGGCCCCTGGATGGTGGCGCGCAAGGTAGCGCTCGACTGGTCGCCGGCGGCGCTGCTGTCCTGGAATTTCGATGCCGATCACTTAGCCGCCGAGCGCATCGAGCTGGCGCGGCTGCCGCAGCCGAGCCAGCAGCCATCGCAAGGTGGCTCGTCCAGCCTGCCGGTGTCGATCGACGTGAAGCAGATCGACCTGCCGGAGATCGCGCTTGGACAGGAGCTTGCCGGCAGCGGCATCGCCGAATGGGCCGCCATGGGTTCGCTCAAGGCCGATCCGTCGCCGCTGGCGATCGAAAGCGTGCTCAACGTCAGCCGCCATGACGGCAAGCAAGGCAATGTCGACGCCAAGATCCACTTTGCACCGGCCGACAACAAGCTCGACCTCGACCTCAAGGCGTCGGAACCGGCCGGCGGCATCATCGCCAATTTGCTCAAGCTGCCGGATGCGCCGCCCGTCAACATCGTCGTTTCCGGCGGCGGGCCTTTGGCCAACTGGAGCGGCGTTGGCACCTTCATGGTCGACGGCCGGATCGTCAGCCAGCTGACCGGTCGGCACCAGCTCACTGACAAGGGCCACCGCATCGAGGCCAAGGGCGACGGCCAGTTCGAAGAGTTCCTGCCGGAGAAGATAAAGGCTCTGTTTGCCGGTAAGACGAGCTTCGACCTTGCCGGAACGGCGACCGCGTCGGGTGGGATCGATATCGAGCAGGCCATCATAGAGAGCGATGCGGTGCACGGCACTGCCACCGGCAATGTCGATCCGAAGGGCGCCAGCGACCTGGCGGTCGAGCTCTCCGCCAAGGACAAGCCGGTCACCGTCGATGTCGGCAACAGCGCGGTTCCGATCCTGGTCGCGGTCGAAAAAGCTACGGTGCGCGCCTTCGGCGACGGCAAGGCGCCGATGATCGATATCGGCACGTCGCTTACTTCGGTCGCCGTCGGCGGCACGCAGCTCAACAATATTGCGGGCGAGATCCATTCCGACGGCTTCGACATCGAGACCGTTAGCGGCCCGGTCGCCATAAGGCTCGCGGCCGCCGGCCTGAAGACCGACGTCGCGACGCTGGCGCCGCTGGTGACCGGCAAGCTCGCCGCGGACCTTTCCGGCACGATCAGCCGCGAGACCGTAACCATCGACAAAGGCACCTTGCGCAGCGATGCGCTCAATGCCGGGCTGACGGCAAATGTGGCGTTGGCCGATTTGTCGATGACGCTGAAGATGAATGCCGACACCGTCTCGAAGGCATTGCCGCCGCAGATCAGCTCGCTGCTTGGCGAGCGGGTGAAATTCTCGGCCACCGCCACGCGCGATCCGCAAGGCGCGTTCGCCGCCAATTCGCTGGAGATCAGTTCCGGCTCGCTCAGCGCCAGCGGTACCGGCAGCATGCAAGGATCGGATATCCAGGCCAGCGTCAAAGGCACGTTGGGCGATGTCTCGCCACTGTCGTCGCTCGCCGGCACGCCGCTTGCCGGCGGGGTCAATTTCGCGCTGACCACGAGCGGCCCGCGCTGGGCGCCGGATTTCTCCGTTTCAGCAGACAGCGCCAGCCTGACGGCCGCCGGCCGCACGGTGAAGGACATCAAACTCTCTGCCAAGGGCAAGGCCGACATCGCCAACCCGTCCGCCGAAATCTCGCTGACGGGCAGCGCCGAGGGGCAGGCGCTGGACATCGAAGCCTCGCTGGTGACGGCCGACGGCAAGCGCTCGATCAGGGGTCTCAGCCTGGCGCTGGGCGACAACAAGGTCTCGGGCGATCTCGCGCTCGACGACAAGTTCCTGCCGCTCGGCACGCTGACGCTTGCCGTGCCCGACATCGGACCGGTCGCGGCGCTCGCAAATCAGAGCGCGACCGGCGATATCAACGGCACGATCGCCTTCGCCAAGAACGGCGAGGCGCCGACCGTCACCGTAAATGCGACCAGCACGTCGATCGCCCGCGGCGATCTGGCGGCGAAAGCCATCACCGTCAACGCGCTGATCGCCAACTATCTGAAAGGGCCGGCGATCTCAGGCACGATCAAGGCCGATAGCGTGACCTCCGGCGGCACGGTCATCAGCGGCATCGGCATCGATTTGAAGCGCGACGGCGATTGGACGGACTTTACCGGCGGCGCCACGGCGTCCGGCATTCCGGCCACCGCCACCGGCCGGGTAAAGATCGCCAACGGCACGACAAGCGTGGAAATCGCTTCCGGCGAGGCGACGGTGCGCGGCATCAAGGCGGCCATAGTCGAGCCTTCCAGCCTCTCCATCGCCAATGGCGTGACCGCCATCGAGAAGCTCGCGCTCAATCTCGGCGGCGGCTCGGCGACGGTTTCCGGCAGTGCCGGTGAGGCACTGGACCTGACGGCCAATCTCGCCAACCTCCCGCTGGCACTCGCCAATGATTTCGTGCCCGGCCTCGACGGGGCCGGAACGCTGGAGGGCACGGCACACGTCACGGGTCCATCGTCCAATCCCGACATTCAGTTCGACGCGAAGGTGGCGGGCGCCGAGACCAGCCAGACCCGCCAGGCTGGGCTCGGGCCGCTGGATCTGGACGCCGCGGGCAGCTACACGCTGGCGGGCGGCGTCGCCCTGGACCACGCCACGCTGTCGGGCGAAGGGATTTCAGGCAAGGCCGCCGGCACCCTCAACCCGAACGGCGCCAGCGATTTCTCTCTCGATCTTACCTCATCCGGAGCCAGCCTGCCGTTGACGGTCGGCAGCGCTCAAAGCCCGGTCAAGATCGCCGTCCGGTCCTTGTCGGCAAAGATGGCGGGCGAAAGCACGCAGGCGCGGCTCGATGTGTCCGCGATCCTGCCTTCCATTGCCGCCAGCCAGGCGACGGTCGACGGCCTCATCCTGGCGCTGCATTCGGACGCCTTCGACCTCAGGGGGCGGGCTGGTCCGGTTTCCGGCACGGTGTCGGTGGACAGGATCGGCCTCGACAATCCGACGATCGCGCCGCTGATCGCCGGCAAGGTCACGGCCAAGGTCAATGGCCGCCTGACGACCGATGCCGTTGCCGTCGACAGCGGCTCCTTGAGAAGCGATGCACTCAACAGCCAGGTCGCCGGCCGGATATCGCTGGGCGACGGTTCGGTCGACCTCAATATGAACGCCAATGTCGCCTCTTCAGCCTTGCCGGCGGCGGTGCGCGGCATGCTTGGCGAGAGCGCTGCGTTGAGCGCCTCGCTGAAGCGCGATGCCAATGGCAATGTCAATGTCGACGGGCTGAAACTGAATTCCGGCGCGCTCAGCGCCGACGGGCAGGCGAGCCTTGCCGACGGCAAGCTGGCCGCCGGGATCAGAGGCGCGTTGAGCGACGTTTCGGGGCTGTCGAAAGACGCCAAGGGCGCCATCGCCTTTGTCTTGAACGCGCAAGGCCCGGTCACCACGCCGGACCTGTCGATGACGGTGAGCAGCGACCGGCTTTCCGTGGCGGCGCGCGAGATCACGGGACTGAAGCTTACGGCCAGCGGCAAGGCCGATGCCGCCAATCCGGCGGCCAATGTTGAACTCACCGGCAATGTCGCCGGGCAGAATCTGCAAGGCAGCGCGGTGCTCGCCACGACCAATGGCAGCCGCGCGATCAATGGGCTTTTGCTGTCGCTCGGTCCGAACAAGATTGCCGGCGATCTCACTCTCGACGATGCCTTCGTGCCGGTCGGCACCGTTTCGCTCGACTTGCCCGATATCGGGCCGCTGGCAGCGCTGGCCTTGGAAAAGGCCGAGGGCAATGTGCGCGGCACGATCGCTTTTACCAAGGCAGCCAACGGGGCCAATGTCGCCGTCAAGGCGAACACCTCGGAGATCAAGCGCGGCGATCTTTCCGCCAGGAATGTCGCCATCGACGCGCAGATCGCGAATTACATGGCAGCACCGGTTATTGGCGGCACGATACGCGCCGAGAGCGTGACTTCCGGCGGAACCGCCATCACCGGCATCGATGTCGACCTCAAGCGCGACGGCGACTGGACCGGCTTTTCAGGCGGCGCCACCGTCAAGAATATTCCGGCCAAAGCCGCCGGCCGCGTGAAGGTCGCCAACGGCACGACGACCGTCGAGCTCGCATCGGGCCAGGCGACGGTGCAGGGCGTCAAGGCCGCGATCGCGCAGACCTCGACGATCACCATAACCAACGGTGTGACGACGCTCGACCGGCTGGTGCTGAACCTCGGCGGCGGCACGGCGACGGTGACGGGCAAGGTCGCGCAGGCGCTCGACATCAACGCCAATCTGGCTCGGGTGCCGATCTCGCTCGCCAATAGTTTCTCGCCGGGTCTCGACGCGGCCGGCTCGGTCTCGGGCACGGTCAAGGTCACCGGCGCGCCGGCGGCCCCCTCGGCCGCCTTCAACATCGATGCTTCCGGCGTGCAGACCTCGCAGACGCGCGGCGCCGGCCTCGGCGGCATGAATGTGTCGTCGTCGGGAACCTTCGCCGGCAACAAGCTCGCTTTCGATGCCGACATCAGCGATGGCGCCGGCCTCGGCCTCAAGGGTGGCGGCACGGTGACGACGGCAGGCACGCCCACCTTGGCGCTCGACTTCAAGGGCAAGGTGCCGTTTTCCTTCCTTGCCGCCAAGCTTGCCGCGCAAGGCTTGGCGCTCAACGGCACCGCCAATGTCGATGTGCAGGTGCGCGGTCCTGCGTCCGCGCCGGTGATCAGCGGCAAAGTGACGACATCGGGCGCGCGCCTTATCGATGCGCGTTCCGGCCTGGCGGTCAACGACATCGCCGCCGACGTTTCGATCGGCGGCGGCGTCGCCAGGATCAACCGCCTGACCGGAACGCTGTCGACGCGCGGCAGCCTGTCGGCGAGCGGCACGGTGGGCATCACGCCGGCGCAGGGCTTTCCGGCCGACCTGTCGATCAAGCTCACCGATGGCCGCTACACCGACGGTCGGGTGGTGACCGCCAATCTTGGCGGCGACCTGACGATCAAGGGGCCGCTCGTCTCGGCGCCGGTGATCGCCGGCACCGTCAACCTGGCGAGGACGGTCATCACCGTTCCGGACAAACTGCCCGGGTCACTCTCGGAACTCAACGTCAAGCATAAGAATGCGCCTCGCGCCGTGCGGGCACAGGACAAGGCGTTGCGCCCGGCCACATCCAGCGGCAGCAAAAGCGGCAGCGGGCTCACCCTCGATCTGACAGTGAATGCGCCTAACCAGATTTTCATCCAGGGCAGGGGCGTCGACGCCGAGCTCGGCGGATCGCTCAAGCTAACCGGCCCGGCATCGTCACCGCAGGCTGTCGGCACCTTCACCTTGCAGCGCGGGCGGCTGACGATCCTCGCCAAACGGCTGACATTCACGGAGGGTACGGTCGGATTCCAGGGATCGCTGGTGCCTTACCTCAATCTCACCGCGACCACGACGACAAGCAGCGCCACCGTGACAATCGTGGTTTCCGGCGAGGCGACCAATCCAAAATTCAACTTCTCCTCTGTTCCGGCGCTGCCGGAGGATGAGGTGCTGGCGCAGCTGATCTTCGGCCGTTCGATGTCGAATCTTTCGCCGCTGCAGATTGCCCAGCTGGCCGACGCTGCCGCTCAATTGGCAGGCGCCGGCGGCTCGACCTCGCTGCTCGACAACCTGCGCAACGCGATCGGCATCGACGATCTCGACGTGACGACGGACGAGAAGGGCGGTACCGCGGTTTCGGCCGGCAAGTACCTCAACGACCGCACCTATGTGACCATACAGAAGGGCGACAAGCCGGGCTCCGGCAAGGCCACGATCGACCTCAATGTCGGTCGCGGCGTGAAGCTGCGCGGCGAGGCCAACGACGCCGGCGAAGCAAAGGGCGGCGTCTTTTACGAACGCGAATATTGAGGCCGCGCCGGTGCTTCTCTGCCTCCCCAGCGGACTGACCGCCGCGGGGGCGGGGCCGCTATCCGTTAAAATGTACTGATATTAATCGCCCGCGACGATTTTTTGGGAAATCCGCCTCGCGATAACAAATTTGCGTCATGACTGTCGCTATCGCGCGAACCGGGTTGCAGCCAAAGATGCACATTCCCTCGCATGTTCCTGCTCCACGCCGTCTTTTGACAACGCGGTCTGGATGCGGAATGTTAAAAGGCGGAAAGCCAACAATGGGAGTAAGTCATGGCAATCTATAAGAGCAATGGTGATCGCGTTCCCGATCACATTTTGAAAATGGCCGAAGAAGCCAAATCGGGCGGCGTGGACCGCCGCGAATTTCTGGCTTTGGCCAGCGTCTTCGGCGCATCGACGGCAATGGCCTATGGCATGCTCGGCCTCGCCGCGCCGACCCCGGCCCGGGCCGAGGACGTGCAGGGCAAGAAGGGCGGCGTGCTCAAGGTCGCGATGTCGATCAAGGATCCGAAGGATCCGCGCACCGCCGACTGGTCCGAAATCTCAAATGCCGAGCGCCAGGCGCTCGAGCCGCTGGTGAAATACACGAAGGAATATACCTTCGCGCCGTATCTCCTGGCGAGCTGGGACATCAATGACGACGCCACCGAATACACGCTGCATGTGCGGCCGGGCGTCGAATGGAACAACGGCGACAAGTTCACCGCCGACGACGTGATCTACAATTTCACCCGCTGGGCGGACAAGGGCGCGGAAGGCAACTCGATGCCTGGCCGTCTCGGCAGCCTCGTCGACGACACGACCAAGAAGCTGCGCGAAGGCTCCGTCGTCAAGGTCGACGACATGACCGTCAAGCTCAAGCTGACCAAGCCCGACATCGCCATCATCCCGAACCTTTGCGACTATCCGGCGCTGGTCGTGCACAAGACCTTCGACGAGAAGGGCGCCAACTTCAAGAGCTGCCCGATCGGCACCGGTCCGTTCGAGCTCGTCTCCTACGACGTCGGCCAGAAGGTGGTCTACAAGCGCCGCGAGACCGGCAAGTGGTGGCAGGGCGAGGCTTTCCTCGATGGCGTCGAGTTCATCGATTACGGCACCGATCCGGCCGCGACCGTCTCGGCCTTCGAGTCGGGCGAAGTCCAGACCAACCACGAAACGACCGCCGACTACATCAAGATCATCGCCGACGTCGGCGCTCCGGTCTCGGAAGTCGTGACGGCTGCCACCGTGGTGTCGCGCTTCAACATCACCCACAAGCCCTATGACGACCAGAAGGTTCGTCAGGCGATGTTGCTTGCCGTCGACAACGCCACCGTGCTGCAGCTCGGCTACGGCAATGCCGGCACGCCGGCCGAAAACCACCACGTCGCGCCGATCCATCCGGAATACGTCAAGCTGCCGGAGGTCAAGCGCGACATCGCCAAGGCCAAGCAGATGCTGACGGAGGCCGGCGCGATCGATTTCGAGCACGAGCTGATCAGCAACGACGAGGACTACCACAAGAACACCACGGACGCGATCGCCGCCCAGCTGCGCGAAGCCGGCATCAAGGTGAAGCGCACCGTGCTGCCGAGCTCGACCTTCTGGAACGACTGGACGAAGTATCCGTTCTCGGAAACCAACTGGAACATGCGCCCGCTGGGCATCCAGGTGATCGCCATCGCTTACCGCACCGGTGAAGCTTGGAACGAGACGGCCTACGCCAATCCGGACTTCGACAAGAAGGTGAACGAGGCGCTCGGCATCGCCGATGCGGAGAAGCGCAAGGTTGTGATGAAGGATATCGAGCAGACCCTGCAGGATTCCGGCATCATCATCCAGCCTTACTGGCGCAAGCTCTACATCAACATCAAGCCCGAGGTGAAGAACCACTCGATGCACCCCACCTACGAGCACGACTTCGGCAAGGTCTGGCTCGAGCAGGCATGATCCATAGCGCGATGGATACGAGGGGCCGCGGCCCCTCGTATTTGCAGCTTCGTCGCCGTTGCATATCCTGCAGCGGCGGCGGGGCGTCATCCGCTTTTCGAAACAGGGTTGAACGTATCTGACCCCAACCCGGCCGGCAGGGGGGCACATGTTCTCATTCATCGCCAGACGCATCGGCACGATACTGCTCACGATGCTTTGCCTGACGCTGGTCGTTTTCTTCCTCGTCAATCTCGAGCCCAATCTGAAGAAACTGGCGATCAGCCAGACCGAGATGCATACGCCAGCCGACCAGCTCGAAAGCTGGCTGGTCAATCATGGCTACCGGCAGAACTTCTTTGTGCGCTACGGCCAGTGGCTGGGTGTCCTGCCGAAGCATCCGATCACCGATCCGGCGACCGGCAAGACGACGCAGCGCTTCTCGTTCTGCAACGACCCGGCCGAGCCGCAATTCTCCGGCGTCCTGCAGGGCGATTTCGGCTGCTCGACCAAGTTCAAGACGACGGTCGCGGCCAAGCTGTTCCCGGCCCTCGGCGCCACCGGATTGCTGATGTTCTGGGTGCTGGCGGTGATGGTGCCGATCTCGCTGCTGATCGGCATTCTCGCCGGCATGCGCGAGGGCTCGCGCACCGACCGCGTGCTGTCGGTGGCCTCGATCGCCTCGACGGCGACGCCCGAATATGTGTCGGGCGTCATCTTCACCGTCATCTTCGCATCCTGGCTCGGTTGGCTGAACGGCTCGGCGGCGTCCGCCAGCCAGGGCATAACCTTCTACAATTTCACGCTGCCGGTGATCACGCTGGCGATCTACGGCATCGGCTATATCGCGCGCATGACACGCGCCTCGATGGTCGAGGTGATGACACAGCAATATATCCGCACCGCCCGGCTGAAGGGCCTCTCCTTCAGCAGCGTGGTGATCAAGCATGCGTTGCGCAACGCGCTGATTGCGCCCTTCACCGTCATCATGCTGCAGTTCCCATGGCTGCTCACCGGCGTCGTCATCGTCGAGGTGATGTTCCGCTACCAGGGTTTCGGCTACACGCTGGTCGAGGCCGCCGGCAACAACGACATCGACCTGCTGCTCGGCTGCTCGCTGGTCTCGGTGTTCATCGTGCTGATCACGCAGCTGATTTCCGACGTCGGCTACGCGTTTCTCAATCCGCGTATCAGGGTTCAGTAGGGGCAGGGGCCGATGCAAACCGAATATATCAGCGCCTTCAACGTGGTTATCGGCGTGCTCTGGCGGTTCTGGCCGGTGTGGGTCGGGCTCATCCTGGTGATGGGCGCCAGCTTTACCTACAAGAAGCGGCTCGGGCTCTACGGCCAGCTCTTCGACAGCGGCGTCGGCATTGCCGGCGTCTTCATCTGCCTGTTCTGGCTGTTCACGGCGATCTTCGCCTCCACCATCTCGCCCTTCGATCCGCTGGCGCAGGTCTCGGTGATGAAGGACACGCTGCCCGGGGCGATCGAGCCGGCATCGAAGCTCGTCTATTATTTCGGCGGCGACAAGCTTGCCCGCGACGTGTTCTCGCGGATGGTCTATGGCAGCCAGATCGTGCTGATCATCGCGCCGGCCGCCACCGGCTTCGCGCTGATGGTCGGCATCACGCTCGGCCTGCCGGCCGGTTATTATGGCGGCAAGATCGACACGTTCTTGTCGTTCCTTGCCAATCTGGTGCTGGCCTTCCCGGTCATCCTCTTGTTCTACCTGCTGGTAACGCCGGGCATCATGGACACGCCGATCCCCTATGGGATGGCGGGGCTGTTCTTCCTGTTCCCGATCATCTTCTTCTGCGTGCTGTTCTGGACTCGCTACAAGAACCGGCCGGACCGGCTCTATATCCTGCTCGGCATCACGCTGGTCCTAGGCGGCTGGATCTATACGGGCCTCGTCTTCGACAAGGATCCGCTGCGCATCGTCCACATCGATCCCAACCAGCTCAATATCTTCGTTGCGGTGGTGTTCGCCTCCAGCCCGGGCGTGTTCCGCATCGTGCGCGGGCTGACCATGGACATCAAGACGCGCGACTATGTGGCGGCGGCGCAGACTCGCGGTGAATCGCCCTGGTACATCATGCTGTGGGAGATCCTGCCCAATGCGCGCGGTCCGCTGATCGTCGATGCCTGCCTGCGCATCGGCTACACGACGATCCTGCTCGGAACGCTCGGCTATTTCGGCCTGGGCCTGGCGCCGGAAAGCCCCGATTGGGGCACAGCGATCAAGGACGCCAGCCGCCTCTTGCGGTCCTTCATCCACCCGGCGCTGCCGCCGACCATCGCGCTGATGTCGTTCGTGCTGGGACTGAACCTGTTGGCGGATTCGCTGCGTGAACAGTCGATGAAAGATTGATGGCGGGGTTTTCGGCCCCATCTTCCAAGGACCAAGGATTGGAGCGACCCATGAACGAGGCAGTTCGAGATCCAGCCAAGGCGACCAGTCAGCCGATCATCGAGATCGAGAACCTCTCGATCTCCTTCTTCACCCGCAAGGGCGAGATCCCGGCCGTGATGGATTTTTCCTGCACGGTCATGCCCGGCGAGGCGATGGGCATCGTCGGCGAGTCCGGTTGCGGCAAGTCGACCGTGTCGCTCGGGATCATGCGCGACCTCTCCAACATCGGGAAGATCGTCGGCGGAAAGATCAAGTTCCAGGGCAAGGACATGGGCGAGCTCTCCGAGGATGAGCTGCGCTCGATCCGCGGCAACAAGATCGCCATGATCTACCAGGAGCCGATGGCGAGCCTCAATCCGGCGATGAAGATCGGCCAGCAGCTGATGGAAGTGCCGCTAATCCACGACAAGGTGTCGAAGGAAGAGGCCTACAACCGCGCCCTGGAGATGGTGCGGGCGGTGAAGCTGCCCGACCCGGAGCGCATGATGCGCTCCTATCCGCACCAGCTGTCGGGCGGGCAGCAGCAGCGCATCGTCATCGCCATGGCGCTGCTGTCGAAACCGGCGCTGCTTCTGCTCGACGAGCCGACCACCGCGCTCGACGTCACTGTCGAGGCCGGCATCGTCGAATTGGTCAAGGGTCTGGGCGAGAAGTTCGGCACCTCGATGATCTTCGTGTCGCACAATCTCGGCCTCATCCTCGAGACCTGCGACAAGATCACGGTGATGTATTCCGGCGAGGCGGTCGAGACCGGCAAGATCGAAGACGTGTTCGACCGGATGCGCCATCCCTACACGCAAGGGCTGTTCCGCTCGATCCCGCTGCCTGGCGCCGACAAGAACTCGCGGCCGCTGATCTCCATTCCTGGACAGTTGCCGCTGCCGCATGAGCGGCCGAAGGGCTGCAATTTCGGGCCACGCTGCCACCATTTCGTCGAGGGCGTCTGCAACGCCGCGGAAATCCCGATGATCCCGGTCGAGGGCCATGAGGGCCATTTCTCGCGCTGCGTGCGGTTCAACGAGATCGACTGGGAGGCGCTGCCGCCCGGTGCCAAGAAGGTCAACGAAAAGGTCGAGCCCGGCGCGCCGGTGCTCAAGATCGACGATCTCAAGAAATACTACAAGGTCGGCGGCAGCGAGGTGTTCGGCTCCAGCGAAGGCCGCGTCGTCAAGGCCAACGAGACGATCTCGTTCACCGCGCGCGAATCCGAGACGGTCGCGATCGTCGGCGAATCCGGCTGCGGCAAGTCGACGCTCGCCAAGGTGTTGTTGGGCCTCGAGACCGCAAGCTCCGGCACCGTGACGCTGGGCAACAAGGAGATCCAGTCGACCGGCATCGAGCGCCGCAATGTCGAGACGGTGTCTTCGATCCAGATGGTGTTCCAGAATCCGTTCGACACGCTGAACCCCAGCCACACGGTCGGCTCGCAGATCATCCGCACGCTGGAGAAGTTCAAAGTCGGCAGGACAGTCGCCGAGCGGCGCCAGCGGATGCTGGAACTGCTCGACCTGGTGAAGCTGCCGCGCGCCTTCGAAACGCGCAAGCCGCGCCAGTTGTCGGGCGGGCAGAAGCAGCGTATCGGCGTCGCGCGCGCCTTTGCCGGCGACGCCAAGGTGGTGGTGGCCGACGAGCCGGTCTCGGCGCTCGACGTCTCGGTGCAGGCGGCGGTGACCGAGCTGTTGATGGACATCCAGCGCAAGAACAAGACCACGATGCTGTTCATCAGCCACGATCTGTCGGTGGTGCGCTACATCGCCGACCGCGTCGTCGTCATGTATCTCGGCTACATCGTCGAGCAAGGCACGACCGATCAGATCTTCTCGCCGCCTTACCACCCCTATACCGAGGCGCTGCTGTCGGCGATCCCGATCGCCGACACCAGCGTGGTCAAGAAGCACATCGTGCTGGAAGGCGACATCCCGTCGGCGATGAACCCGCCGACCGGCTGCCCGTTCCAGACGCGCTGCGGCTACAAGAGGCTGGTGCCCGACAATCTGTGCGAGACGAAGGTGCCGCCGGTGAAGAATCTCGGCAACGGCCATATGAGCCTGTGCTGGCTCTCGGACGATGTCCTGGCCAAGATGGAACCGGTCATCAAGTTCGACAAGGAACATGCCGCGCGTGAAGGCGTGCCGGATGATGCGCCGCACGGCGAGGGGCCAGGCTTTGCCGGTTCGCCGCCGCAGCGTCCCGACGGCAAAAACGCCAGCGCGGAGGCCGATGCGATCGGAAAGGGCGTCGAGGAGAACGACGAGGTGCTCAAAGCCCGTCGCCACGAAGTGCGCGACGAGGATTCGGAAACCGGTGTCTCAAGGCCGAAGGACACGACAAGGCGGCACTAGACCCGGTTCCTTAACATAGAAGTTTTGACCGGTTGGCTATGTGTGCGTTGGCAAAGCCCATGCCTTGGCGATTGGCCGAGACGCCTATCGCGATCGTCATCCACGGGCGGAGCAAGGAGCGTAGCGACGCGCGCAGACCCGAGGATCCATGCCGTGACATGGAAGCGCCGCGGCGGCAGAAATTCTGCACCGTTGCACACTTCGGTCTAGGTAACGGAATGGATTCTAGGGTCTGCGCGCGTCGCTACGCTCCTTGCTCCGCCCTAGAATGACGAGGTTCAGGAGCCTCAGCTCATCGCCAGCGTTTGCGTTGATAGCCTTGCCCGACAAGCCTTCAATCTTTCAAAATCACCGTGTTGAGGAACTAGTTGCCGCACTGCCGCATCTGCGCGGCGTAATCGCGCGCCATCTGGTCGGTGGCGCGCGCGTAGTTTTGAACGCCGCCATCGCCGCGGTTGCCGCGGCCATAGGCGGTCCAGCCGAGATAATAGGCCAGATAGAGATTGTAGGTGTCGTTGCGGGCGACGCCGAACGTGTCGGCCGTCTTTGAGTGGTACCAGCCGACGAAATCGATGGCGTCGGCAAAGCGCGTGCGGCGCGCCGCCCAGTTGCCGGTCTCGCTTTGATATTGCGACCATGTGCCGTCGAGCGCCTGCGAGTAGCCGGTGGCGCTCGAGACATGCGTCCACGGGATGAAGCCGAGCAGCTTGGTGCGCGGCGGCCGGGCATTGCTCTTGAAGCCGGATTCCTTGCGCACCGTCGCCATCAGCACGGGGACGGGAACGCCGTATTTCCGCTCGGTCCGTTCGGCGGCGGACTGCCAGTTGTCGAACCAGCCGTCATTCTGGTCGAAGACCGCGCAGACATTGTTGATATGACTGGGCGCCGTCGCGCAGGCCGAAAGCGCCAGCAGCACCGAGACAGCGACAATTTTACTAAAACTCGACCTACGCATTGGAAGACGAATAGGCCGAAATCATAAAAGGAGTGTTGCGCGCTTCCTTAACGAGGGGTGGGAGGCGCGAAAAGCTAAGTATCGATATCACGACTACTCGTGTCGCTATTCTTTTCCTCGAATTTGAAAAATGCCGCCTTGGCTAAAATCGCGCCGGCAAATGGCGAATTTCTGACAGCTCGCATGCGATGCCGGCGCTCTGATGCGCGCATGAGCGAACCAAGACGCAAGCGGGGCGCCGAGCGCACCAGCAACCGGGGACCAGCCGCCATCCCGCAACTGCCGGCGCGGCGGGTGGAGAATCCCTATCCGCCGATGGCGCTGCTGTCGGCCGAGCAGATCGAAGCCATCCACCAGGCATCGATGCACATACTGGAGAATTTCGGCATCGAGGTGATGAGCGCACGCGCCCTGTCGCTGTTCGAGCGCGCCGGCGCCAAGGTCGACCACGGCTCGATGAATGTGCGCGTCGACCGCGGCATGGTCGAGGAGGCGCTGAAGTCGACGCGCTCGGCCTACACGCTGACGCCCCGAAACCCGGAGCACGCCATCCGTCTTGGCGGCAGCACCATCAACTTCACGCTCGTCGCCGGGCCGCCCAATGTGCATGACATGGAACGCGGCCGCCGCGCCGGCAACCTCGCCGACTACTCGGACCTCGTCCGGCTGGCGCAGCATTTCAACTGCATCCACATGCTGGGCAACCAGGTCTGCGCCCCGGTCGAGCTGCCGGCGAACACCAGGCATATGGATACCTATTTCGCCAATCTGACGCTGACCGACAAATGCTTCCACGTCTCGGCGATCGGGCGGGGCAGGGCGCTAGACGGCATCGAGATGATGGCGATCGCGCGCGGGCTGACGCTTGAGCAGATGGGAGAGGACCCCGGCGTCACCACCATCATTTCGGTCAACTCGCCGCGCCGCTTCGACGAGATGATGGCCGAAGGGCTGATGACGATGGCCGAATACGGCCAGTCGGTGGCGGTGACGCCGTTCACGCTGATGGGGGCGATGAGCCCGGTAACGCTGGCCGGCGCGCTGGCGCAGCAGAATGCCGAAGCGCTGTTCGGCATCGTGCTGACGCAGCTGGTGCGTCCGGGTGCGCCGGTGATGTATGGCGCCTTCACTTCCAATGTCGACATGAAGTCGGGCGCGCCCGCCTTCGGCACGCCGGAGAACACCAAGGCCAACATCGCTTCCGGGCAGTTGGCGCGGCGTTACAAATTGCCTTACCGCACGACGCCTGGCTCGGCCTCCAATGCCGCCGATGCGCAGGGCGCCTACGAGACGCTGATGGCGCTGTGGGGCGCGGTGCTCGGCCACGGCAATCTCGTCTACCACGCCGCCGGCTGGCAGGAAGGTGGGCTGACGGCGTCGTTCGAAAAGCTCATCATCGATGTCGAGATGATCCAGCACATGATGGAGTTCCTGCGGCCGATCGTCGTCGACGAGGCGGAACTTGCGGTCGAGGCGCTCGGCGCGGTGCCGACCGGCGGCCATTTCTTCGGCGAGCCGCACACGCTGGAGCGCTACGCCACCGCCTTCTACCAGCCGATGCTTTCCAACTGGCAGAATTACGAGGCCTGGCAGGAGGCGGGTGCGCTCGACACGACGGCGCGCGCGACGCGGCTGTGGAAGAAGGCGCTGGAGGAATATGTCCAGCCGGCCATGGATCCCGCGGTGCGCGAGGCGCTCGAAGCCTATATGGCGCGCCGCAAGGAAGCGATCGGGCAGGGTGAGCCGTGAGGGAACAGCTTCCCATCCTGATTCATTTCAATCTCTCAACTTACTGAACCAACGAGAAAAGTCCATGAAGTCGCATGCAAAGGTCGTGGTCATCGGCGGCGGTGTCGTCGGATGCTCGGTGCTGTTCCATCTTGCCCGCCATGGCTGGACCGACGTCGTGCTTCTGGAGCGCGACGAACTGACGTCCGGCTCGACCTGGCACGCGGCCGGCGGCATGCACACCATCAACGGCGACCCCAACGTCGCCAAGCTGCAGAAATACACGATCTCGCTCTACAAGGAGATCGAGGAACTGTCGGGGCAAGCCACCGGCGTGCACCTCACGGGCGGCGTGCTACTAGCGGCGACCGAAGCGCGGCTCGACTGGCTGCGCGGCGTGGTGTCCAAGGGCCGCTATCTCGGCATCGACCTCGAAGTGATCTCGGCCAAGGAAGCGGCGGAACTGATGCCGCTCATCGATCCCAGCCAGTTTGTCGGCGCCGTCCGCAACAAGGAGGACGGCCATCTCGACCCGTCCGGCGTGACGCATGCCTATGCCAAGGCGGCGCGGAAACTGGGGGCCGAGGTCGAGCGCTTCACCAAGGTCGAGGACATCGTGCGCCGTCCCGACGGGCTGTGGCGGATCATCACCAACAAGGGGGATATCATTGCCGAGCACGTCGTCAATGCCGGCGGGCTGTGGGCGCGCGAGGTCGGCCGCATGGTCGGGCTCGAGCTGCCGGTGCTGGCCATGGAACACATGTACCTGATCACCGAGGACATGCCGGAGGTCGCCGACTGGAACAAGAAGACCGGCACCGAGATCATTCATGCCGTGGACTTCGACGGCGAGCTCTATCTGCGCCAGGAGCGCGGCGGCATGCTGATGGGCACTTACGAGAAGGCCAACAAGGTCTGGTCCGAGTTCCAGACACCCTGGAATTTCGGCCATGAGCTCCTGGAGCCGGACATCGACCGCATCGCGCCGTCGCTCGAAGTCGGCTTCCGCCATTTCCCCGCCTTCCAGAAAACCGGCATCAAGCAGATCATCAACGGCCCCTTCACCTTTGCGCCGGACGGCAATCCGCTGGTCGGCCCGGTGCGCGGCCTGCCGGGCTTCTGGGTCGCCTGCGGCGTCATGGCCGGATTCAGCCAGGGCGGCGGCGTGGGGCTCGCGCTCTCCAACTGGATGATCGAGGGTGATCCGGGCGCCGACATCTGGGCGATGGATGTGGCGCGCTACGGCGACTGGGCGACGATAGCCTACACCAACGCCAAGGTGCGCGAGAATTATTCGCGTCGTTTCTCGATCCGCTTCCCGAATGAGGAACTGCCGGCCGGGCGGCCGCTGAAGACGACGCCTCTCTATGACACGCTGTCGGCCAAGGGCGCGCAATGGGGCGTGTCCTATGGGCTCGAAGTGCCGCTCTGGTATGCGCCGGACGGCGTCAAGGACGAGTTCTCGTGGCGGCGCTCGACCGACTTCGACCATGTTGCCAAGGAAGTCGCGGCGGTGCGCGACGGCGTCGGCCTGTCGGAGATCTCGAACTTCGCCAAATACAAGGTGACCGGCGAGGGCGTGGCCGCCTGGCTCGACCGCATGCTTGCCTGCAGGCTGCCAAAGCGCGGCCGCATGACCTTGGCGCCGATGCTGAAGGACGACGGCAGACTCATCGGCGATTTCACTTTGGCCAATATCGACGACGCAGAGTGGTTCATCGCCGGCTCCGGCATCGCCGAGCAATACCACATGCGCTGGTTCGAGGCGCATCTGCCGAAGGACGGCTCGGTGCAAATCGAGGCGCTGGGACAGAAGCTCACCGGCCTTGCGATCGCCGGACCGAAGGCCAGAGAAGTGCTCGCCAAGGTCACCCGCGCCGATGTCTCCAACGCGGCGTTCCCTTTCATGGCGGTTGTGCGGATGGATATCGGCATGGCACCATGCCTGGTAGGCCGTGTCAGCTACACCGGCGATCTCGGCTACGAGATCTGGGTAGCGCCCGAATATCAGCGCGCCGCATACCAGGCGCTGCTGGCCGCGGGCGAAGCGTCAGGCATCGGCCTGTTCGGCTCGCGCGCGCTCAATGCGCTGAGACTCGAGAAGAACTATGGCTCATGGGCGCGCGAGTACCGGCCGATCTATGGGCCGCTTGAGGCCGGGCTCGACCGCTTCGTCGCCTATGGCAAGGACGCTGATTTCATCGGCAAGGAAGCAGCACTTACCGAGCGCAAAGACGGCGGCAAGCTCAGGCTGCGCAGCTTCATCGTCGACGCCACCGATGCCGATGTGATCGGTGACGAGGCGATCTGGCATGACGGCGTTGTGCGCGGCTGGGTCACCTCGGGCGGCTATGCGCATCACTCGAAGAAGTCGGTCGCGATGGGTTATGTGCCCAAGGAGATCGCCGACAGACCGGACGGTTTCGAGATCGAGATCCTCGGCAAGCGCCATGCGGCGCGCATCCAGGCGGCGCCGCTGTTCGACGCCAATTTCGAGCGGATGCGCGGCTAGAGCAGGATGACGTTTCGTTGAATCGTCATCCTGCTCTAACTCTTTGTTGGAGCATGATCTTTTCCGAAAACCGGTTCCCACTTTTCGGGATCATGCTCTAGAGCAATTCCAGGAAAAGTGCGAAGCGGTTTCCGATCCGGAATTGCGTCAAAACAAAAAGCCTCCAGGCGCGCACCCTTCGATGCTTCAGGCGCTGCGGCGGTTATCCAGCGCGAAGGCGCCGGCCCCGGCGAAGATCAGATAGAGGAAGATGAAGCAGAAGGAGATCGCCAAGTCGCCGCCGTTGTTGACGGGGAAGAAGTCGCGCGGCATGTGCGCCATGAAATAGGCGATCGCCATTTCGCCGGCCAGGAGGAAAGCGACCGGGCGGGTGAAGAGGCCGAGCGCCAGCAGGATGCCACCGGCGAATTCGAGAATACCGGCAGCCGTCGTCAGCCCGGTGAGGACGTGCGGCTCGGCGCTGACCGGGAAGTTGAACAGTTTCTGCGAGCCGTGTTCGACGAACTGCAAGGCGGTCATGATGCGCAACACACCCAGCGCCTGCGGGCTGTACCGAGCCAGGCTTTCGAAAAGCTTCATCTAGAACTCCGTTCTATCCCGCTCGGCCTTAGATTATCGCCCGGCGACGGACCACTCACTTCCCGTGGCCTGCCATCAACAATCGGTGAGTGGAAATGGTTTCAACCCCATGTTTCTTCTCTCTATGGTTGCATATGTATCCTTATGGTTGTATGACTAGGGGTGACGCATCAAACCAGGCAGGTTTCTTAACCATGAGAAAAGTCGCCATCAGCCTATTCGCAATCCTTGCAGGCACCAGCTTCGCCGCAGCCGCGGATACCGGCTGCGACGCCTTCAAATGGCCGGTTGAACGTGAGCAGGCCCTGTTTCCGGCCGCGCCCGCCGCCCAATCCGGCGCCACCCTGACGGTCGGCGAAGCGGTGGATTTCTCGCTCGCGGCTGTCGACACGGTCAGCTTTGAAGTGCCGCCTGACCGTGCACCGAAAGCCGGCACCTTCGGCGCGACGGCAAATGTGACCGTGCCGCCTGAAGGCGAGCTGCAGTTCAGCCTGTCCGACGAGGCCTGGATCGATGTCGTGCAGGATGGCAAGATCGTGAAATCGGCGGCTTTCAGCGGCGTGAAGACCTGCCCGGGCATTCGCAAAAGCGTGCGTTCCAAGCTCCAGGGCGGAGCGGCCGTCGTCCAGCTCAGCGGCGCCAAGAAAGCCGATCTGAAGCTGGCGGTACTGACGCCGGAATGATCCAGCGCCAGACCGCCGAGTGGTGCTATTATCGAACCGGTGCCAGCAGCGCGAAATGCGCGCCTTGCGGGTCCTGGCACTGGATGATCCACTGGCCGCTCGGCACGTCCATCGGACCCATGATGACTTTGCCGCCATTGTCGGTGACGCGCTTGGCGGCGGCGTCGATGGCGTCGACGTTGAAATAGAACTGCCAGACGGGAACCGGGATCTGCGGCGGCTTGTTCATGATGCCGCCGCCGGATTCGGGGCCGGCGCCAAAAGTCTGGTAGATGCCCATCTCGCCCATGTCGAACTGGCCGGCGCTCTCCCAGCCGAACTGGCTGGAATAGAAATCGAAGGCGGCTTTCCAGTCCGATGTGTAGAGCTCATGCCAACCGACATGGCCGGGCGTGGTCGCCGGCACCGGCGGCTGCTCGGCCTGATTAGGCTGCAGGAACATGAAGGAAGCCCCTTGCGGGTCCGCGACGACGGCGAAGCGGCCGACGCCCGGAATGTCGTCCGGCGCGCGGTGGACGGCGCCGCCGGCGTCCTTGAGCGCTTGCGTCGAGGCGTCGACATCCTTGGTGTAGATGTAGCCCATCCAGGCTGGCGGCATGCCCATCTTGGCGGGCTCTTCCGGCATCGTCATCAGCCCGCCGACGCCGCGCATGGCGGAGTTCACGACGATGTAGCGGGGCATGCCGGGCGCCTTGTCGAAAGGCTCGGCCCGCCAGCCGACAACGGCGGTGTAGAAAGCCTCGGCGGCGTCGAGGTCGGTGGTCATCAACTCGTACCAGAAGAAAGGTTGCGGGGATTTCGGCATGGTCGGTCTCCTCACCGGTTCAGGCAGCGATCGTTGTTCGATCCATCCTAAGGTATGTTGATGTCCAGGTGATGCCGGCCTGCAAATGGCGGCTTCCTGCGCTTCCGGTGCTCACGTACTTGAGTACGCTCCGCTCCGGTTCTCGAAAACCCCCGTTTCGGCGCGGCCTGACCTGAATCTCAACACGCCCTAGGACGATCCTGACGACAGGAATCCGACATCTGGGCCAGAATTCGAGGACGGCAAGCGGCTTAAATCGCGTCGCGCTGAAACGGATTCAGGCGGCGCGCTTTAAGTCCTTGTCTTGATGCATGTCGTTGTCACCCAGAACCGCTGCACACTTCTCGCTGACATGCATTAGGCCCACGATCTTGCGTATCCGGCGCTTTTCGACTTTGCTGGCCTCAAAGAGGGGGCTGTCTTCATGCGTCGAATGTCACTCACGCCTGAGCTCGTGGCCTTGTGCCATCGCGACGAGGTCGACCCTGGTCCCGACGGCAGCTGGACACAGCTAAGCGATGATGATTTCCGGACGCTTGCCATGCGCCTGTCCGGCGAAGCCGACGACGGTCCGCTGTGGGTGTTCGCCTATGGCTCGCTGATCTGGAAGCCGGCCTTCGAATCGGTCGAGCAAAGGCGCGCGGCCGCGCATGGCTGGCACCGCTCGTTCTGCCTCGACATAAAGCGCTGGCGCGGCAGCCGCGAGCAGCCTGGATTGATGATGGCGCTGGAACGGGGCGGGCGCTGCGACGGGGTTATCTATCGTTTGCCGGAGGGCGAGAAACCAGCCCAGATCGAGCGATTGCTGCGGCGTGAAATCGACGACCACGAAAGCGTCAGCTCGGTCCGCTGGGTTCCGGTAAGAACGGCGCAAGGGTCTTTGCGGGCGCTCGGCTTCTGGGTCGGCGTGACCGGCAAGGGCACTTCGCTCGGGCAGCCGCTGGAAAGCGTGGCGAAGATACTGGCACGCGCCTGCGGCCATGTCGGCTCTGGCGCCGAATATCTCTACAACACCGTCAGCCACCTCGAGACCTTTGGCATCCATGACCGCAATCTGTGCGGCTGCAGGAACTGGTGGCGGACGAGATCCGGTCCATCCATGGCCACAGCGTCGCAAGCCATGACACAGCAAAGGTTGCCGAGCCGGCTATAACATGACTACATTCATCATGTTTTTGCGCAAACAATACAGTGGCTTGGCCGAAAATTGACCAATTGATAAAAAAATAAAACGTGCTAGCCTTCCCCAAAACGACAACAAGGGGAACTGGAATGGCGACTGGTCATTTCATCGAAGGCATTGCCGGCGGCCGGCTGTCTTCCGAGCAATATGCCGACAATTTTTCCGACCTGCATCCGCCGCTCGATCATCACGAGGCGCTGGTCGAGTCCGATCGCTGCTATTTCTGCTACGACGCCCCTTGCATGAACGCGTGCCCGACGTCGATCGACATCCCGCTATTCATTCGGCAGATCGCGACGGGCAATCCGCTGGGCTCGGCCAAGACGATCTTCGACCAGAATATTCTCGGCGGCATGTGCGCCCGCGTCTGCCCGACCGAGACGCTGTGCGAAGAGGCCTGCGTGCGCGAGGTCGCCGAAGGCAAGCCGGTGCAGATCGGCCGGCTGCAGCGCTATGCCACCGATGTCGCCATGGGCGAGGGCAAGCAGTTCTACAAGCGCGCCGAACCGACCGGGAAGAGCATCGCCGTGGTCGGCGCCGGCCCGGCGGGGCTGGCGGCGGCGCATCGGCTTGCCCGCCACGGCCATGATGTGACGATCCTCGAGGCGCGCCCGAAGGCCGGCGGGCTCAACGAGTACGGCATCGCCGCCTATAAGAGCGTCGACGATTTCGCCCAGGCGGAAGTGGACTATGTCACCGCGATCGGCGGCATCGACATCCAGAACGGCAAGGCGCTCGGCCGCGACTTCCAGCTTGCCGACCTGATCCGGAACTATGATGCGGTTTTCCTCGGCATGGGGCTTGGCGGCGTCAACGCGCTGCGCGCCGATGGCGAGGACGCCGACGGCGTCGCCAACGCGGTGGAATTCATCTCGGAACTGCGCCAGACGAGCGATCTTTCCGGCCTGCCGGTCGGCCGGCGCGTCGTCGTCATCGGCGGCGGCATGACGGCAATCGACGCCGCGGTGCAGTCGAAGCTGCTTGGCGCGGAAGAGGTGACGATCTGCTACCGGCGCGGCCAGGAGCATATGAATGCTTCGGAGTTCGAGCAGGATCTGGCCGCCGCCAACGGCGTCACCATCCGCCACTGGCTGCAGCCGAAGCGCGTCATTGCCGAGAACGGCAAGGTGTCGGCCATCGAGCTCGAATACACCGCCATGAGCGGCGACAAGCTTATCGGCACTGGCGAAACGCTGCGGCTCAATGCCGACCAGGTGTTCAAGGCGATCGGCCAGAGCTTCGTGCCGGCGCATCTCAACGGCAGCGCGGAACAGATCGAGCTCGAAGGCGGCCGCATCAAGGTCGATGCCGAAGGCCGCACCTCGCTGGCAAAAGTCTGGGCCGGCGGCGACTGCATTTTCGGCGGCGACGATTTGACTGTCTCGGCGGTGGCGCACGGGCGCGACGCGGCCGAGAGCATCCACCGGGCGCTGACCTCTAACGGGAGGGCATGAGCATGGCAGACATCCGCAACAATTTCGTCGGCATCAAATCGCCCAACCCGTTCTGGCTGGCCTCGGCGCCGCCGACCGACAAGGCCTACAATGTCGAGCGCGCCTTCAAGGCCGGCTGGGGCGGCGTGGTATGGAAGACGCTGGGCGAGGAGGGCCCGCCGGTCGTCAACGTCAACGGCCCGCGCTACGGTGCTATCTGGGGCGCCGACCGCCGCCTGCTTGGCCTCAACAACATCGAGCTGATCACCGACCGCGACCTGCAAACCAATCTGCGCGAGATGAAGCAGGTCAAGATGAACTGGCCGGACCGGGCGCTGATCGCCTCGATCATGGTGCCTTGCGTGGAGGAGAGCTGGAAGGCGATCCTGCCGCTGGTCGAGGAGACCGGCGCCGACGGCATCGAGCTCAATTTCGGCTGCCCGCACGGCATGAGCGAGCGCGGCATGGGCTCGGCGGTCGGCCAGGTGCCGGAATATATCGAGATGGTCGTGCGCTGGTGCAAACAGTACACGCGCATGCCGGTCCTCACCAAGCTGACGCCCAACATCACCGACATCCGCAAGCCGGCCCGCGCGGCTCATGCCGGCGGCACCGATGCGGTGTCGCTGATCAACACCATCAACTCGATCACCGGCGTCGATCTCGACAGTTTCGCGCCGCAGCCGACCATCGATGGCAAGGGCTCGCATGGCGGCTATTGCGGCCCGGCGGTGAAGCCGATCGCCATGAACATGGTGGCCGAGATCGCCCGCGATCCGGAAACGCATGGCCTGCCGATCTCAGGCATCGGCGGCATCACCACCTGGCGCGACGCCGCCGAATTCATGGCGCTCGGCGCCGGCAACGTGCAGGTCTGCACGGCGGCGATGACCTATGGCTTCAAGATCGTGCAGGAAATGATCGCGGGGCTGGAGAACTGGATGGACGAGAAGGGTCACGCCTCGCTCTCCGACATCATCGGCCGTGCCACGCCCAATGTCACCGACTGGCAGTATCTCAACCTCAACTATGTCGCCAAGGCGCATATCGACCAGGATGCCTGCATCAAATGCGGCCGCTGCCACATCGCCTGCGAGGACACCTCGCATCAGGCGATCACCAGCATGGTCGACGGTGTCAGGCATTTCGAGGTGATCGAAGCCGAATGCGTCGGCTGCAACCTTTGCGTCAATGTCTGTCCGGTGGAGGGCTGCATCACCATGCAGCCGCTGGCCGCCGGCGTGCTCGACCAGCGCACCGGCTTGCCGGTGTCGCCGGTCTACGCCAATTGGACCACGCACCCCAACAATCCGATGGCCAAGGTGGCTGCGGAGTAGGATTGGTTCCTCGCCCCACGTAGTGGGCACAGATCTTCTGTGACTGGCGCGACTGATCAGGCCGAGCCTTGATTGCGACGTGGTTCCCCCAATCCGTCGCTGCTTCGCAGCGCCACCTTTCCCCCCCCGGAGGGAAAGGAAGGGAGCGTTGCTGGACGAGCGTTGACGGCAAAAAGCTTGGCGCCTTCCTCTACCCCGTCGATCGGGGGAGAGGTGGCTCGGCGAAGCCGAGACGGAGTGGGGGTCGACCAGCGCTACATAAGACAACGCATGCGCCAAACTGCCATGCACGCTATCGCCAAAGGCCAGGCCGCTTGGAAACGTGTGCATGCCGTAGACGAAGTGGGGAGAGGTGGCCCGGTGAAGCTGGGACGGAGAGGGGTCTTCGGGACGGATGGGAACTAGTCCAGGCTCCTGACCGCCTGTTTATCTTGCTAACACCTCATTCTTCACCGACTCTGAGCTCACAGAAGGCGTCCCCCTCTCCGTCCCGGCTTCGCCGGGCCACCTCTCCCCCGCTTTGCGGGGTGCGAGGAACCCAAGTCCCGCGAAGCGCCAATTCTCCCTCACTCTGTCATTGCGAATCTGCGGGCAATCTTCATTTTTCCATTGCAGATAAAAATTATCCACGATAAAAGATATCCATGAGTAGGAGATCAGCATAATGAAACTGGGCGATGGCGTTGAGGCGGCAATCCATTGCGCGGCGACGCTGGCCAGCGTTGATGGCAACAGCACGATGCCGGGCGCGGCGTTGGCTGAGGCGTTTGGTCTGTCGCCGAGCTATCTGCTCAAGCATCTCAACCAGCTCACGGCGGCGCGCATCCTGGAATCGGTGCCGGGACCGGCGGGCGGCTACAGGCTGGCGCGGGCGGCCGAGCGCATCACGCTGCTCGACATTGTGCTTGCAGTGGAGGGCAGGGAGCCCGCCTTCCGTTGCGGCGAGATCCGCCAGCGCGGCCCGGTCAAGATCGACGCCTCGGCCTATGTGAAGCCTTGCGGCATCAATGCCGCGATGCTCAAGGCCGAGCGCGCGTATCGAGCGGCGCTCGCCGAAGTGAAGCTGTCCGACATCGTGGCGGAGTACGCGGCCGAAGGCGATCCGCGATCCTATGCCGCGAGTTGCGCCTTCGTCGAGCGTCACCAGCGGCGCCAGAAATCCGCTTCACCGAAGCAGATTTGAACCTCTAACCCCACCAAAAACCCGGAAGGAAAAGACGATGAAACAGAGACTGCAGTTCTTTGCCAAGGCGCCGGAAATCATGAAGGCGGTGTCGGCGCTCAACAAGGCCGTCGACGAATGCGGGCTGGAAGTGAGCCTGCTGCACCTGATCAAGCTCAGGGCATCGCAGATCAATGGCTGCTCATATTGCGTCGAAATGCACAGCCGTGAGGCGAGGCGCGACGGCGAGACCGAAACGCGGCTTTATCTCGTCGCGGCCTGGAAGGAATCGCCGCTGTTTTCCGAGCGCGAGCGCGCCGCCCTTGCCTGGACCGAAGCGGTGACGCTGATCGCCGACAATGGCGTATCGGACGAGCTCTACGCCCGCACGCTCGAGCATTTCTCGGAAGAGGAACTGGTCAAGCTCTCGGTCGCGCTCGGCATGATCAACACCTGGAACCGGCTGTGCATTCCCTTCCACGCGATTCATCCGATGCCGGCAGCCAGGGCCGCCTGATCGAACGGCCTGGCGCGCGGATGAGAGATCCGCGCGCCTCATTGTCACGCAGCAAAGCGCAGGCCGCCGTCGCAGGTCAGCACCTGACCGGTCATGAAGCTGTTCGAGACCAGGAAGGCGATCGCCTCGGCGACGTCCTCGGCGCGGCCGATGCGGCCGACCGGCGTCTTGCCGGCATATTCGGCAAACACCGCCTGCCGCTGGTCGTCCGGCAAAAAGTCCCACCAGGGCGTGTCGATGACGCCGGGCGCCACGACATTGACGCGCAAAGGCTTCAGCTCGACGGCGAGGATCGGCGCGACGGTCAAAAGCATGCCGTTGATGGCGCCGATGCCGGCGACGCCGGGCGCGGCAATCTGCGCCGACACGGCCGAGATGAAAGTCACCGATCCGGCTTTGTTCAAGGTCGGCAGGGCCGCCTGCAGGCAGGAGAGTTGCGGCCGGATCTTTTCGTCGACGCCGCTGCCGATATCGGCGAGGTCGAGCGTCGCGAACGGTCCCAGGCCCTTGCCGCCGCTGGCGGCGAGAACCAGGTGATCTAAGGGTCCGAGGCGCTCGAAGAAATTCCGGACCTCGTCCAGCTTGGTGGCGTCGAAGGCGGCCTTGCCGACGGTGCCGTCGAGGCTCTTCCAGGCGCTCTTCAATTTCTCCTCGTTACGGCCGGTGATCGTGACTTTCATCGTGGGGCTGACCAGCCTTTTGGCCGTGGCAAGGCCGATGCCGGACGAGCCGCCGATGACGACGCAGTGTTCGGTGGTCTCGCTCATGAGTGCTTTTCCCTGGATGTTGCGGAAGATTGCCCGATCAGCTCGAGGCTAAGCGCGCGCAGCCGGCGGCGGGCTTTCTCGTCATAGGCCTGGGCGTCGGCGCGCGACTCCCGCTGGCCGTCGAAGTAACGGCCGCTGCGGCTTTCCAGCGCCGGCGATGTTGCCAGGTTGAGAATGGCGTCGGCGCCGGTCTCGACCGAGCTCCATGGCGTGACCCCGGCCTGCCGCACCATCGTTGTGTCCATGTAGCTTGCCGGGTGCAGAGCATTGACCGTGATGCCTGTGCCGTCGAGCTGTTCCGCCAGATCGATGGTGAACAGGATCTGCGCCAGCTTGCTCTGGCAATAGGCGCGCACGCCGCTATAGCCTTGGGTCAGCATGATGTCGTCGAAATCGATCGCCTGCTGGCCGGCCGAGGCGACATTGACGATGCGCGCCGGCGCGCTTGCCTTGATGAGCGGCAAGAGCTCCGACGTCAGCAGGAAGCCCGCGAGATAGTTGACGGCGAAGCGCAGTTCATAGCCGTCGGCGCTGACCTGCCGGCTCGCGGCCTGGCCGCCGGTGCCGACGCCGGCATTGTTGATCAGGACTTCGAGCCGATCGGTCCTTGCGCGCACCGCTTCGGCGAGACGGCGCACTTCGGCAAGCGAAGCGAGGTCGGCGGCGAGGAATTCCGCCTTGCCGCCTTTTGCCTCTATGGCGGCTACGATCGTCTTGCCGCGGCTTTCGTCGCGGCCATGCACCAGCACGCGGGCGCCGCCGGCGCCGAGCCGCTCGGCGACCACGCGGCCGACGCCGTCGGTCGAGCCGGTGACGAGAATTGTTTTATTGTTGAGTTCCATGTCCGGAGCCTCCTTGCGCTGCTCTGAACGCAAAGATGGGACATTGCGCGGGCCGCAAACAGTTCAAACTTTATCCTGGTATCGGTACTGCTATAATAGGCGTATGGATGCCGTTACCCATTCCCCCGAAGATCATCGCCGGCGCGAGCTCGGCGCCTTCCTGCGTTCCCGTCGCGAGCGGCTTTCGCCGGATACCGCCGGTATCGCCTGCGGCGCGCGGCGGCGCACGCCGGGCCTGCGGCGTGAGGAAGTGGCGATGATCGCCGGTGTCGGCACGACCTGGTACACATGGCTGGAGCAGGGCAGGGACGTGCGGCCTTCGGTCGAGGTGCTCTCAGCGCTCTGCGAAGCGTTGCGGCTCGACGCCGCCGAGCAGCGGCATCTGTTCACGCTCGCCGGCCGCCAGCAGCCGGAGCGGCGCCGCATCGTGCAGGGCAAGGTCGAGGGGCCGCTGCTGCACATGCTGCAGAGCCTGGTCCTGCAGCCCGCCTATGTCGTCGGCCCGCGCTGGGACGTGCTGGCATGGAACGATGCGGCCGTCGCTATTTTCGGCGATTACGGCCTGCTGGAGGGCGACGCCCGCAACATCATCCATGGCGTCTTCACCGATCCGCACCGGCGACATCTGCTGGTGGATTGGGAACAGCTGGCGCGCGCGACCCTTGCCGCCTTCCGCGCCGAGAGCGCGAAATACACCGGCGATCCGGATTTCGAGCGGCTGATCGAGTTGATGATGCGCTCAAGCCCCGAGTTCCGCGAATGGTGGCCGCAGCGCGATGTGGTGCACCGACTCTCCGGCCTGAAGCGTCTGCGGCATCCGATCGCCGGTGCGATGACGTTCGAGCATATGAGCCTGTCGATCGACGACGGTTCGGACATGCGGCTGATCGTCTACACGCCGCTGGCGGAGCAGAACTCGGTGGTGAAGCTCAAGAAGCTGCTTGACGACCTGCCATCCGAGCGTCGTAGCGCGTGAGGTTAGTAGGTCGCAGGCCCCTCAACTTCGTCATCCACGGGCGGAGCGGGAGCGAAGCGGACGCGGAGACCCGAGGATCCATTCCGTTACTTTTGCCGTGGGTGCCAGCGGTGCAGAATTCTGGATCGTCGCGTCGCTTCGAGGTCACGGAATGGATCCTCGGGTCTGCGCTGCGTCGCTTCGCTCCTTGCTCCGCCCGTGGATGACGAAGCTGAGAGGCTTCGGCTAATCTCGAAGGACAGCAACAGCCAACCGGCTGGCAAAACGGCCCCGTCCGGCGAGACGCTAGCCCTTCGGCTTCAGCCCATCCAGGAACAGCTGCTCCAGAAACCGCGCCGCGTCCTCGAAGCGGCCGTCGCCGCCGCGGTCGGCGCCGAGCACGGCGCGCACCTGGACGTCGAAATCGGCATAGTGCTGCGTCGTCGCCCAGATCGAGAAGATCAGGTGCCAGGGATCGGTGCGGGCGATCTTGCCGGCGCGCATCCAGCCCTTGATGACGGCGGCCTTCTCGTCGACCAGCGTCTTCAGCTCGCCCTCCAGCATCGGCTTGATGCGCGGCGCGCCCTGCAGGATCTCGTTGGCGAACAGCCGGCTTTCGCGCGGAAAATCGCGCGCCATCTCCAGCTTCCTGCGGATATAGCTTCTGAGCTCCGTCAGCGGATCGCCGATGTCGTCAAGCTCGCGCAATGGCGCCAGCCAGGTGTCGAGCAGACGCTGCATCAACGTCTCGTGAATGTCCTCCTTGCGGCGGAAGTAATAGAGAAGGTTGGGCTTCGACATGCCGGCGGCTTCGGCGATCTGGTCGATGGTCGAGCCGCGAAACCCGTTGGCGGAGAAGACTTCGAGCGCGGCTTCCAGGATCAGCTCGCGCTTTTCCTGCTGGATGCGGGTGCGGCGGGGAGCGGAGCCTTCCATCGCCGCCGTCATCCGTCTTCGCGCGAGCTCTCTGGACCAATTGTCTGGACCAGTTTTTCCTTGGGCTGTGGAGCGCGCTTTTTATGCCGCATTTCCGCTAGTAATCCCTTGACCGCCGACAGGCGGTGCTAACGTTTGTCCAACCGGTCAAAAATTTGCGTAGCACGAAAACGCAGCGAAGACCAAGCGTTGGCCGCACCGAAACACGCTTACAAGGGGAAGTCCTGGTCATGTCCAACCGGCTGAAAGTCACGCCGAACGATCTCAGCGCATTTTGGATGCCATTCACGGCAAACCGCCAGTTCAAGCAGGCGCCGCGCATGTTCGTGTCCGCCAAGGACATGCACTACACCACCAGCGACGGCCGCAAGGTGCTCGACGGCACCGCGGGCCTGTGGTGCGTCAACGCCGGCCACTGCCGGCCGAAGATCACCGAGGCGATCCAGAACCAGGCCGCCGAGCTCGACTACGCGCCGGCTTTCCAGATGGGCCACCCGATCGTGTTCGAGCTGGCGAACCGGCTAGTCGATATCGCGCCCAAGGGTATGGACCATGTTTTCTTCACCAATTCCGGATCGGAATCGGTGGACACCGCGCTCAAGATGGCGATCGCCTATCACCGCGTTCGCGGCGAGGGCTCGCGCACCCGCCTGATCGGCCGCGAGCGCGGCTATCACGGCGTCAATTTCGGCGGCATCTCGGTCGGCGGCATCGTCTCCAACCGCAAGATGTTCGGCACGCTGCTCGGCGGCGTCGATCATCTGCCGCATACGCATTTGCCGGAGAAGAACGCCTTCTCGAAGGGCGTTCCGGAACATGGCGCGGAGCTCGCCAATGAGCTGGAGCGTCTCGTCGCCTTGCATGACGCCTCGACCATCGCTGCCGTCATCGTCGAGCCGGTCGCCGGCTCCACCGGCGTCATCCTGCCGCCGAAGGGCTATCTGCAGAAGCTTCGGGAAATTTGCACGAAGCACGGCATATTGTTGATTTTCGATGAAGTGATCACCGGCTTCGGCCGCCTCGGCACGCCGTTCGCGGCGGACTATTTCGGGGTCACGCCGGACATCATGACCACCGCCAAGGGCGTCTCCAACGGCGTCATCCCGATGGGCGCGGTGTTCGTCAAGAAAGAGATCCACGACGCCTTCATGACCGGCCCGGAGCACATGATCGAGTTCTTCCACGGCTACACCTATTCGGGCAATCCGATCGCCTGCGCCGCGGCGCTCGGCACGCTCGACACCTACAAGGAAGAGGGCCTTTTGACCCGCGGCGAGGAACTGGCGCCTTACTGGGAGGACGCGCTGCATTCGCTGAAGGGCGAGCCGCATGTCATCGACATCCGCAACATCGGCCTGATCGGCGCGATCGAGCTGGCGCCGATCGCCGGCAGCCCGACCAAGCGGGCCTTCTCAGCCTTCGTCAAAGCGTTCGAACGCGGCGCGCTGATCCGCACCACCGGCGACATCATCGCGCTGTCGCCGCCGCTGATCATCACCAAGGGCCAGATCAACGAACTCATCGACCATGTGCGTGAGGTGCTGAGGTCGATCGACTGACAAGCCGGAGCGGACACTCTGCCGTGGAGGGAGGGTGTCCGCGAAGCCGCCGGCTGAGGTCGACGCCGCAGCGCCGACCTTCGGTGCGATTCAGGCCGGCTGCGCGCCAATGCCGGTCAGGATCACCCGTTTGATGTTTTCCTTGGCTTCCCGCCATTGCCGGTCGGAGAGCGACTTGCCGCCGTTCAGCGTCTCGATCTGGTGGCCGAAATCGGCGTAATGCTGGGTCGTGGCCCAGAGCATGTAAAGCAGATGACGCGGGTCGACCGGGTCCATCTTGCCCTCCTCGATCCAGCGCCTGATGATCTCGACGCGACCGTCGGTCCATTCGCGCAGCGTCGATTCCATATAGTCCTGAAGCACGGGCGCGCCGTGCATGACTTCCGAGGCCCAGACCTTCGAGCCGTCCGGGTGGCGACGCGATATTTCCATCTTGGCGTCGATGTAGGCGCTGATGCCGTCTACCGGGCCGCGCGCCGCGTCGAAGCAATTGGCCGCCTGCAGCCAGATCTCGAAAATGTTCTGGACGACGGACCGGTAGAGCTCTTCCTTGGTGGCGAAATAGTAGTGGAGATTTGCCTTTGGCAGTCCCGCCAGATCGGCGATCAGCTGCATCGTGGCGCCGCCGAACCCGGCTTCCGCAAACACCTTTTCGGCGGCGAGCAGAATTGCTTTTTCATTCTCCCGCCTTATGTCCTGTCGCCGCATGGGACGGGTGGATTCGCTCATGTCTCCCCCAAGATTCTCGTTGACCGCTTGGTCAGCTTGTGTAGTCTGAAAGCTGACCATACGGTCAGGATGCAAACCACTCAAGGGGCGACAAGACCCCTGGTGAAAATGGGAACCGCAAATGGCCGCACCCGGTGAAAATCTGCGAGTGAATTCAGACCGCTTGTGGGATTCCATCATGGAGATGGCGAAGATCGGCCCCGGCATTGCCGGCGGCAACAATCGCCAGACCGTGACCGACGAGGACGGCGAGGGCCGCCATCTGTTCAAGCGCTGGTGCGAGGCCGCGGGGCTCGAAATGGGCCTCGACGAGATGGGCACGATGTTTGCCCTCCGCGAGGGCACCGATCCCAGCCTGCCGCCCGTCTATGTCGGCAGCCACCTCGACACGCAGCCGACCGGCGGCAAGTATGACGGCGTGCTCGGCGTGCTGGGCGGACTGGAAGTCGTGCGCTCGCTCAACGATCTCGGCATCAAGACCAGGCATCCGATCGTCGTCACCAACTGGACCAACGAGGAAGGCGCGCGCTTCGCCCCGGCGATGATGGCGTCCGGCGTGTTCGCCGGCGTGCTCGACCAGGCCGATGTCTACCAGCATGTCGACAAGGACGGCAAAAAGTTCGGCGAGGAGCTCGAACGCATCGGCTGGAAAGGCACCGAGAAGGTTGGCGACCGCAAGATCCACGCCTTCTTCGAACTGCATATCGAGCAAGGGCCGATCCTCGAGGACGAGGGCATCGACATCGGCGTCGTGACCCACGGCCAGGGCCTCAAATGGCTGCAGGTGACTCTGACCGGCAAGGAAGCGCATACCGGCTCGACGCCGATGCCGAAGCGCCGCAATGCCGGGCTCGGCATGGCGCGCGTGATCGAGCTGGTGCACGAGATCGCCATGGATTACCAGCCCGACGCCGTCGGCGCGGTCGGCCACATGCAGGCCTATCCGAACTCGCGCAACATCATCGCCGGCCGCACGGTCTTCACCATCGACATCCGCTCGCCGGAAAAGGAAGTGCTCGATGCCATGGATAGCCGCATCCGCGAGGGCATCGACACGATCTGCGACGCGCTCGATATCAAATACGAGATCGAGCAGGTCGGCCATTTCGACCCGGTCACCTTCGACAAGAATTGCGTCAAGGCGATCCGCGATGCCGCGGAGAGGCTGGGCTACACGCACCGCAACATCGTTTCCGGCGCCGGCCACGACGCCTGCTGGATCAACCGCGTCGCGCCGACCGCGATGGTGATGTGCCCCTGCGTCGACGGGCTCAGCCACAACGAGGCCGAGGAGATCACCAAGGAATGGGCGGCGGCGGGCGCCGATGTGCTGTTCCATGCGGTGGTCGAGACAGCTGGAATCGTTGAATGACCGCCTAGACCAGTCACCTCGCAACGCCGCTCGCAAAGAAGCGCGAAAGAACAGGGGAACAGATATGACCAAAGTCATCCGGAACGGCACCATCGTTACCGCCGACCGTACCTGGAAGGCCGACGTGCTGATGCAGCATGGCAAGATCGTCGCCATCGGCTCCAACCTGCACGGCGACCATGAGTTCGACGCCACGGGTTGCTATGTCATGCCGGGCGGCATCGATCCGCACACCCATCTGGAAATGCCCTTCATGGGCACTTATTCGGCCGACGATTTCGAATCCGGCACCCGCGCGGCGCTCTCCGGCGGCACGACCATGGTGGTCGATTTCTGTCTGCCGGCGCCGCAGCAGTCGCTGCTGGAAGCGCTGCAGATGTGGGACAACAAGACCTCGAAAGCGTCCTGCGATTATTCCTTCCACATGGCGATCACCTGGTGGGGCAAGCAGGTGTTCGACGAGATGGCTCAAGTCGTCGACCGGGGCATCACCTCGTTCAAGCATTTCATGGCCTATAAGGGCGCGCTGATGGTCGATGACGACGAGATGTACTCGTCGTTCCAGCGCTGCGCCGATCTCGGCGCGCTGCCGCTGGTCCATGCCGAGAATGGCGACGTGGTCGCAGCGCTCTCGCAGAAGCTTTTAGCCGCCGGCAACAATGGTCCGGAGGGACATGCCTATTCGCGGCCGCCGGAAGTGGAGGGCGAGGCGACAAACCGCGCCATCATGATCGCCGACATGGCGGGCGTGCCGCTCTATGTCGTGCATGTCTCCTGCGAGCAGAGCCACGAGGCGATCCGCCGTGCCCGCCAGAAGGGCATGCGCGTCTACGGCGAGCCATTGATCCAGCATCTGACGCTCGACGAGACCGAGTATTTCAACAAGGACTGGGACCATGCGGCGCGCCGGGTGATGAGCCCGCCTTTCCGCAGCAAGTGGCACCAGGATTCGCTGTGGGCCGGCTTGCAGGCCGGCTCGCTGCAGGTCGTGGCGACCGACCATTGCTCCTTCACCACCAGCCAAAAGCGCAACGGCATCGGCGACTTCACCAAGATCCCGAACGGCACCGGCGGCCTCGAGGACCGCTTGCCGGTTCTATGGACGAGAGGCGTCAACACCGGGCGGCTGACGATGAACGAGTTCGTCGCGGTGACTTCGACCAACATCGCCAAGATCCTCAACATGTATCCGAAGAAGGGCGCGATCGTCGAAGGCGCCGACGCCGACATCGTCGTGTGGGATCCGAAGCGCAAGAAGACGATCTCGGCCAAGAACCAGCAGTCGGTGATCGATTACAACGTCTTCGAAGGCGTCGAGGTGACCGGTCTGCCGCGCTTCGTCTTCTCGCGCGGCGAGCTGTCGATCGAGGAAGCGGAGGTGAAGGCCAAGACCGGCCATGGCGAGTTCGTCGCCCGCGAGCCGAACGCCGCGGTCAACCGGGCGCTGTCGACCTGGAAGGAGATTTCCGCGCCGCGCAAGGTCGAGCGAACCGGCATTCCGGCCACCGGGGTCTGACCATGCGGGCTCTTCATCTTGCGATCGCGGCGGCCGCGATGCTTGCCGCCGGTCAGGTTCTTGCCGCCGGCATCGACCTCAGCAAGCCCTATGGCGACAAATATGGCTGCATCAACCGAAACGGCCAGCAAGTGGCCGCCGACAAGATGCTGCTTCTGACCGACAAGGAACTGATCACGGCGGGCAGCGCCTGCACCTTCAGCGACAAGCAGACGCAAGCCGATGGATCGCTGGTGGTGACGGCAAAGTGCGAGGCGGAGGGCGAAGAGGGACAGGCCCCGGTAAAGTTCACCATCAAGCGCAGCGCGAAGAATGCGAAGAAGCTGGTGCTGGCCGACGAGGACGGCAATGTGATGGGCGAAGTCGCGCGATGCAAATGACGGCGATCCCGTCCGTTCCTGTGAGACGTATTCGTTCCGGCCGCATTTATGCGACGCCAAGCGATGCCGCTTGGCTGCAAAATGCCCTAAGCGACGAGGCCATCCAGTTCCGGCAGCAGGACGACGCTTTCCTGCTCGTTGGGATCGGTGCGGGCGATGACAGCCGAGGATGGGGCGCCGCTCAGGTTGGCGGGCAGATGCGGCACGCCCGCCGGAATGTAGAAGAGGTCGCCGGCCTTGACGACGATGTGATGCTCGAGCCGGTCGCCGTACCAGGTGTGGACTTCGCCGGAGAGCACGTAGATGGCCGTCTCGTGGCTTTCATGCATGTGCGCCTTGGCGCGCGCGCCGGGCGGCATGGTGAGAAGATGCATGCAGATGCCGGAGGAACCGACGGTTTCGGCGGCGATACCGGCGAAATAGCTCAGCCCCTGCTTGCCCTGATAGGTGCTTTCGGGGCGAACGAGATGACAGGTGGGTCTAGGCGACATCGGCAAGGCTCCGGGCGGCTTCGATCGGGTGGGACAGGACGAGTGGAAAGCAACGCTATCATAAAATCAACCGGATTGCGGACAGTGCGGCAGCGGCTGCGAGATGCAGGCTGCAGCCAATGACCGAACAGCCGCCAGCCGTCGTTTCGGCAAGCAAGCTCGGCCTCACTTTTCAGACCAATGACGGTCCGGTGCAGGCGCTCTCCAACGTCGATCTCACCATCGGCAAGGGCGAATTCGTCTCCTTCATCGGCCCGTCCGGCTGCGGCAAGACCACCTTGCTGCGCGTCATCGCCGATCTGGAGAAGGCGACCGCCGGGGCGATCTCCGTCAACGGCATGACGCCGGAGCAGGCGCGCGAGAAACGCGCCTATGGCTATGTCTTCCAGGCGGCGGCCTTGTTCCCGTGGCGCACGATCGAGCGCAACGTGGCGTTGCCGCTGGAGATCATCGGCCTCAGCCAAGTCGAGCAGGCGGAGCGCATCAAGCGCACGATGGAGTTGGTCAACCTTTCCGGCTTCGAGAAGAAATACCCCTGGCAGCTTTCCGGCGGCATGCAGCAGCGCGCCTCGATCGCGCGTGCTCTCGCCTTCGATGCGGACCTGCTCTTGATGGACGAGCCGTTCGGCGCGCTTGACGAGATCGTGCGCGACCATCTGAACGAGCAGCTGCTCGATCTCTGGGCGCGGACCAACAAGACGATCTGCTTCGTCACCCATTCGATACCCGAGGCGGTCTATCTGTCGACGCGCATTGTCGTGATGTCGCCGCGGCCAGGCCGCGTCACCGACATCATCGAATCGACGCTGCCGAGAGAGCGGCCGCTCGACATCCGCGAGACGCCTGAATTCCTGGCGATCGCCGCACGGGTGCGGGATGGCTTGAGGGCAGGGCATAGCTATGATGATTGAGGGGCGGGAGGATGAGCTCTCTCCTCTCCCCTCCGGGGAGAGGGTCGCCGCGCAGCGGCCGGGTGAAGGGACGGCCACTCGCGCCTTCGTCATCCTAGGGCGGAACAGGCGCGCCACCCCGCGTGTTAAGGAAGCCGGCCATCGCGATTTCGTCATCCTAGGGCGTAGCGACGCGAAGCGGAGCGCAGACCCTAGGATCCATTCCGTAATGCTGGTCGAAGGGCGTAAGCGGCTCAGAATACCCGACGAGCAGAGCGTGGCGCAGGGAGCTGTATTCTGGAACGTTGCGGAGCTCAGAAGTAACGGAATGGATCCTAGGGTCTGCGCCGCGTCGCTTCGCTCCTTGCTCCGCCCTAGGATGACGAAAAATACCCGCGCCGCAGCACTCCAGTCGAACGTGCCCGGCCTTCGCTTCGCTCCGGCCACCCTCTCCCCGTGGGGGAGAGGAGAAGGGCAGCGCTAGATGGACACCTTCCGCTCGAAAATCATCCCCGTCACCAGCATCCTCGCCGGCGTGGTGGTGCTCTGGTACGTCTTCGCCGTCATCCTCAACGCGCCGTTCCAGCGCGATCTCGACGCCAGAGCCAAGGAAACCCCCGGCGCCGTCGAATTCATCGGCAAGACGCTGGCGCAGCCGAAGCCGACGCTGCCGGCGCCGCATCAGGTGGCGGTGAATTTCTTCGAAAATACCTTCCTGCGGTCCGTCACCTCGAACCGCAGCCTGGTCTACAACGCCTGGGTGACGCTGTCCTCTACGTTGCTCGGGTTTGCCTTCGGCACGGCGCTCGGTATCGTCATTGCGGTGGGTATCGTGCATGTGGCGACGCTCGACCGCAGCCTGATGCCGTGGATCATTGCTTCGCAGACCATTCCGATCCTGGCGGTGGCGCCGATGATCATCGTGGTGCTGGCCGCGATCGGCATCACCGGCCTGATCCCTAAGGCGCTGATCTCGACCTATCTGTCGTTCTTTCCGGTCGCCGTCGGCATGGTGAAGGGCCTGCGCTCACCCGAGATCATGCATCTCGACCTGATGCATACGTATAACGCCAGCGCCTCGCAGACCTTCTGGAAGCTCAGGGTACCGGCTTCGGTGCCGTTCCTGTTCACCTCGATGAAGGTGGCGGTGGCGGCAAGCCTCGTCGGCGCCATCGTCGGCGAATTGCCGACGGGTGCGGTCGCCGGCATCGGCGCGAAGCTGCTTGCTGGCGCCTATTACAGCCAGACCATCGATATCTGGTCGGCGCTGGTCGCGGGGTCCGTCGTCGCGGCGCTGCTGGTGATGGTCGTGGGCATCGCCGGACGCCTGGTCGACCGCGCCATGGGCGGGAGGCCGGCATGAATTGGCTGAAGCCATCATGGCAATCGGTGCTGGCAATCCTGCTTTGTCTCATCGCCTTTGCGCTTGGCGCAATGACGAAGCCGGAGGCAGCCGCGCTGGCGGAGCCGGCCGCAACGCTGGCCTATCCCTATATGGGCGCGAAGGGGCTGATCATCGGGCTGCTGCTCATTGCGGCGCTGGTCTCGATGGTGAAGCTCACCCCGATCGTCGAGGCCATCGTGCTCTTCGTCGGCGCCCATGCCGCAGCCTGGCTCTTGATCAAGGGCATAGCCGGTTTCGAGGGCACGGCGCTGGCGCCGTATTTCCTGCTGCTTGCCGCGGCCTGGCTGCTGGCCTGGCGCTGCGTTGCCTTGCTCTCCTGGTTGCGTCCGAGCGGGAGCGTCGCGAGAAACGCGCTGCGCCTGATCATCCCGGCGATCTTCGGCGCCTGGATCCTGATCATCTGGGAGGCGGTGACGCGCGGCGCCGGCATCCCCTTCATTCTTTTGCCGCCGCCAAGCGCCATCGGCGCGCGCATCGCCAACTCTCTGCCGATCCTGGGGTCGGATGTGCGGCAGACGATCTTCAAGGCGGTGCTCATCGGCTACATCGTCGGCAATCTCGCCGGCTTCACCGTCGCCATCCTCGCCGACCGCGTGCCGTTCCTGCGGCGCGGGCTGCTGCCGATCGGCAATATGGTTTCGGCGCTGCCGATCATCGGTGTCGCGCCCATCATGGTCATGTGGTTTGGCTTCGACTGGCCGTCCAAAGCCGCGGTGGTCATCATCATGACCTTCTTCCCGATGCTGGTGAACACCGTCGCGGGGCTTGCCGCATCCGGACATATGGAACGCGACCTGATGCGCACTTATGCATCGGGCTACTGGCCGACGCTGCTCAAGCTCAGGCTGCCGGCGGCCATGCCGTTCATCTTCAACGCGCTGAAGATCAACTCGACGCTGGCGCTGATCGGCGCCATCGTCGCGGAGTTCTTCGGAACGCCAGTGGTCGGCATGGGATTCCGCATCTCGACTGAAGTCGGGCGGATGAACATCGACATGGTGTGGGCCGAAATCGCAGTTGCAGCACTGGCGGGTTCGGTCTTTTATGGCGTGGTCGCTCTCATCGAGAGAGCCGTCACGTTTTGGCATCCCTCTGTCCGAGGTGGATAGGGGCGGTGGGTTTGGGTGCTAACTTCAGAGGGTAATAAGATGAAAAGACTGCTGATTTCTGCTCTGGCCGGCGCCATGTCGCTGGCCGCCTTCCAGGCGATGGCCGCCGACAAGGTGACACTGCAATTGAAATGGGTCACGCAGGCCCAGTTCGCCGGCTATTATGTCGCCAAGGCCAAGGGCTTCTATGACGCCGAAGGTCTCGACGTCGACATCAAGCCGGGCGGCCCGGACATTGCGCCCGAGCAGGTGATCGCCGGCGGCGGCGCCGACGTCATCGTCGACTGGATGGGCGGCGCGCTCGCGGCCCGCGACAAAGGCGTGATGCTGGTCAACATCGCCCAGCCGTTCAAGAAGGCGGGCATGGAACTGGTCTGCCCCAAGAACGGCCCGATCAAGACGGAAGCCGACTTCAAGGGTCATACGCTGGGCGTCTGGTTCTTCGGCAACGAATATCCGTTCTACGCCTGGATGAACAAGATCGGCCTCAAGACCGATGGCGGCCCCGACGGCGTGACCGTGCTCAAGCAGAGTTTTGACGTGCAGCCGCTGATCCAGAAGCAAGCCGACTGCATCTCGGTGATGACTTATAATGAATACGGTCAGGTGCTGGACGCCGGCTACAAGCCGGAAGACCTGGTCGTGTTCAACTACTCCGCGATGGGCAACGACCTTCTGGAGGACGGGCTCTACACGCTCGAGGACAAGCTCAAGGACCCAGCCTTCGAGGACAAGATGGTGCGCTTCGTGCGCGCCTCGATGAAGGGTTGGAAATACGCCACGGAGAACACCGACGAGGCGGCCGAGATCGTCGTGGACGCCGGCGGCCAGGATGAGAACCACCAGAAGTTCATGATGAAGGAAGTGGCCAAGCTGGTCGACAATGCCGACGGCAAGCTGATCCCGGCCGCTTACGAGCGCACCGCCAAGGCGCTGCTCGACCAGAAGATCATCAGCAAGGAAGCGAGCGGCGCCTACACGACCGCGATCACCGACAAGGCGATCAAGTAAGCTCCGCTCTAGCGCGGAAGTCGGAAAGGGGCGGGCGACCGCCCCTTTCTCGTTGCCCCGCGGTAAAATAACCGTGTGCGCCGGGATACATCGGGCCGCTCAGCCGTTGATTGGCGCATCCGCGCGCCGGGGAGCCGCGAAGGATGCTGCAATCAACGGAGGTTCTTCATGCGCATCCTATCCGTGCCGATGCTTTCGGCCTTGGCCGTTTCGACCGCCTTCCTTCTTGCATCGCCGGCCTTGGCCGAGATGGTGAAGTACAAGGCGACGCTCGACGGCAGTCAGCAGAGCCCGCCCGTCACCACCAAGGGCAAGGGAACCGCCACGCTCACCTTCGACACCACAAGCAAGAAGCTCAGCTGGAACGTCAAATATTCCGGCCTTAGCGGGCCTGCCGTGGCCGCCCACATCCACGGCCCGGCGGATATGGGCGCAAACGCGGACCCGGTCATCCCGTTCAAGAAGCTGAAGAGTCCGATCAAGGGATCGGCGACGTTGACCGACGCGCAGGCAGCCGATCTGGAAGCCGGCAAATACTACGTCAACGTCCACACCGCCAAGAACAAGGACGGTGAGATCCGCGGCCAGATCGAGAAGGCGATGTAAAGACGCAAAAGGGGCGGTTCACCGCCGCTTTTGTCGTGCAGCCGGCAGAAAGGCAGCAGGCTGCCTTACGCCTTGTTGCGGATCTGCGTCAGCGTGCGGGTCGGCGTGATCGCTTCGGGATCGAGCTTGATCTCGACGATCGCCGGCTTGCCGCTGGCGCGCGCGCGCTCGAAGGCCGGCGCGAAGTCGGCGGTTTTTTCCACCGTCTCGCCATGGCCGCCATAGGCGCGGGCGAGCGCCGCGAAGTCAGGGTTCTTGAGGGTGGTGGCGACGACGCGGCTTGGATATTCCCGCTCCTGATGCATGCGGATCGTGCCGTAAATGCCGTTGTTGACGACGATCACGACGATCGGCAGGTCATACTGGACAGCCGTCGCGAACTCCTGGCCGTTCATCAGGAAGCAGCCGTCGCCGGCGAAGGCAACCACAGTGCGATCCGGGAACAGCGACTTGGCGGCGACCGCCGCGGGCGTGCCGTAGCCCATCGAGCCGGACGTGGGCGCCGCCTGCGTGCCGAAGCGGCGCGAGCGGTAGAAGCGATGCACCCAGGTGGCATAGTTGCCGGCGCCATTGGTGAGGATGGCATCTTCCGGCAGAACCTTTCCGAGGTAGTCCATGATCGGGCCCATCTGGACGGCGCCCGGGCCGGTCTGCGGCGGCGTCGACCATTCGAGATAGGCGGCGTGCGCCTTTTCCGTCTCGGCCACCCAGGCAGGCTTGGCCGTTGGCTTGCGCCTGGCGAAAGCCTCGACAAAAGCGGCGGGCGACGCGTTAATCGCTATCGTCGGCCGGTAGACGCGGCCGAGCTCGCCGGCATCGGCATGAACATGCACCAGTGCCTGATCGGGGTAGGGGCTCTTCAGCAGCGTGTAGTCGGAAGACGGCATCTCGCCCAGGCGGCCGCCGATCAAAAGCACGACGTCGGCCTGCTTGATCCGCTCCGCCAGCTTGGGATTGATGCCGATGCCGACATCGCCGGCGTAATTCGCATGCAGATGGTCGAACAGCATCTGGCGCCGGAAGGAGCAGCCGACCGGCAGTGACCAGGTCTCGGCGATCTGGCGCATATGCGCCACCGCTTCCTCGTTCCAGCGCGTGCCGCCGAGAATGACGAACGGCCGCTTGGCGTTGCTCAGCAACATCTCCAGCGCGTGGAGCTCGGCTTCACCGGGACGCGTCTCGACCGGCGTGTGCGGGAGCGCTTCCGGCGCCTCGACCTCGTCGGTCAGCATGTCTTCCGGCAGCGAGATGACCACCGGGCCGGGACGGCCGGAGGTTGCGACGGCGAAGGCACGGGTCACGAATTCTGGAATGCGCGCGGCGTCGTCGATCTCGACCACCCATTTGGCGATGTCGCCGAAGAAGCGCTTGTAATCGACTTCCTGGAAGGCCTCGCGCTCCTTGGCGTGGCTGGCGACCTGGCCGATGAACAGGATCATCGGCACAGAATCCTGCATGGCGATGTGGACGCCGGCCGAAGCGTTGGTGGCGCCGGGGCCGCGGGTGACGAAGCAGATGCCGGGCTTGCCGGTCAGCCTTCCCTGGCAGTCGGCCATCATCGCAGCACCCCCTTCCTGGCGGCAGACGATGGTGCGGATCGAAGAGTCATGCAGCGCGTCGAGGACGGCGAGATAGGATTCGCCCGGAACGCAGAAGATGCGGTCGGTGCCGTTCGCTTCCAGCGCCTCGACGATCAGTTGTCCGCCGGTCTTCATTTTGCTCTCTCCAATTCGGCAAGGATTTCGTCCGTGTGCTCGCCAAGGCGCGGCGAGGGGCGTTCATAGACGAGCGGCGTGCCCGACATCACCATCGGCGCGCGCACCGAAGGCAGGCGATTGCCGTGGCCGTCGTCGAGATCGAGCCGCATGCCGCGCGCGATGGTCTGTGGGTCGTCGAACATCTGGCCAATGGTGTTGATCGGGCTTGCCGGCACACCGGCAGCGTCGAGCTTCGCCAACAGCGGATCGCGGTCCCAGGTGCTCAGCGTCGCGATGATCAGCTCGCGCAGCTTGGCGCGATTGGCGACGCGGGCGGGATTGGTGGCGAAATCCGGATTGGCGGGCAGATCGGTCAGCCCGACCGCCGCGCAGAACTTGCCGAACTGGCCGTCATTGCCGACCGCCAGGATGATGTGGCCGTCCCTGACCGGCAGCACCTCGTAAGGGGCGATGTTCATATGCGCATTGCCCATCTGCACCGGCGACTTGCCGGAAATCAGATAGTTGAGGTTCTGGTTGCCGAGCGCCGAGATCTGACTGTCGTAGAGCGCCATGTCGATGTGCTGGCCTTCGCCGGTCTTTTCGGCGTGGCGAAGTGCCGCCTGGATGGCGATCACCGAATAGAGGCCGGTAAAGAGATCCGAGATGGCGACGCCGGCCTTCTGCGGCTCGCGGCCGGGCTCGCCGGTGATCGACATCATGCCGGCCATGGCCTGGATGATGAAATCGTAGCCGGCGCGCGGCGCGTAGGGACCGTCCTGGCCAAAGCCGGTGATCGAGCAATAGACGAGGCGCGGATTGATCGCCTTCAGGCTCTCGTAATCGAGGCCGTATTTCTTCAGGCCGCCGAGCTTGAAATTCTCGATCAGCACGTCGGCGGTAGTGACCAGCTTGCGCAGCGTCTCGGCACCCTCGGGCTTGGAGAAATCGACGGCGATGGAACGCTTGCCGCGATTGCAGGAGTGGTAATAGGCGGCCGACAGGTTCTCGCCGTCATGGCTCATGACGAAGGGCGGACCCCATTTGCGGGTGTCGTCGCCGCCATCGGGGCTCTCGACCTTGATGACATCGGCGCCGAGATCGGCGAGCAATTGCCCGGCCCAGGGACCGGCCAGGATGCGGGCGAGCTCGATAACGCGGATGCCTTTCAGCGGAGGTTCGGCCATGGATCACCGTAATGGGGTCGGAAACGCAGGCTCTATCAACAGCAGCCGCACCTGTCACGGCCCTTGCAGTGGGCCAAGCCGGATCAGGATTTCAGCACGCTGTCCGCCCAAGCGACGAAATCATTCATGACGGCATCGCGATTGATCTCGTTCAGGCTTTCATGGCGGGTTTCCGGGTAAACCTTTGAAACCAGATTCGAAAAGCCCATTGCCTGCATGCGCGTTGCCAGGTGATGGACCGCCTTGCCGTAGTCCGACGCAGGGTCCTTCTCGCCACCGACAAGGTTGATGAAGAGATCGCGGCGGACGCCGGTGAAGCTGGAATCCTTGCCGGCGTAAAGCGCCATGTCGACTACGTCGCGCCACATCGAGACCGACGCATCCCAGCCGCAGAGCGGGTCGGCGATATATTTGTCGACCTCGACCGGGTCGCGCGACAGCCAGTCGAACAGGGTCCGGTGATTTGGCACCGCCTTGCCCCAAGCCTGGAAGGTGAGCTTGGGCAGAAGCCGCGACGGCACGTCGGAGCCGAGCCGCATCCGCTCCCAGCCTAGAATGCCAAGCGCCAGTTGCCCGAGCCGGCCCTGCGAGAAATTGCCGTTCCAGATCGCGGCGGCATGGACACGCCCGGAATGGCGCAGGACAAAGTTCAGCGCCACCGAGGCGCCCAGCGAATGTCCGAAGGCGATCACCGGCAAGCCGGGATGCTCGGCCGCGATCAGGTCGCGAACGGCGTCGACATCGGCGATCACCTTGGCGATGCCGTCGCTATCGGCGAATTTGCCGAGCGGCGCGTCGGACGCCTTCGTCGCGCCATGGCCGCGATGATCGTGGGCATAGACGTGGAATCCGCGCGGCGCGAGATAATCGGCAAAGCGGGCATAACGCGCCGCGTGCTCGGCCAGTCCATGGTTGATCTGGACCACGGCGCGTGGCTTCGCCTCCGCGTGTTTCACATAGAGGTTGAGGTCGGCCCCGGTCGGTGAGGCCAGGCTGGTCATTCTGTCGAATGGCATGTGTCGCTCCCTCGGCGACTGTTGGGCGCGGCGTTTGCCGGCGTCAAGAGGATGAGCGCGCTTGCGAACATGCCAATGGGAAGCGCTCAGCTGGGGATTGTTTTTTCGAGCGGCGAAAAAGATCGCAATTCTGACACGTCGACTGTTCTAGTGTGACGTATCCAATACGGTTCAATGATCGCCAGGAGAGCGGGATGCGGGTTTGGGCATTATGGGGTTCGATGGTGCTGGCGCTGGCCGGCGCCGGGGTGGCGCATGCCGACGTGAAGATGAGCGGCACGTTCGTTGCCGACAGCGCCTGCCCGGCGACGCAGGCCATCAAAAGCGGCAAGAACCCCGGCAACATCTCGACCGAAGCCGGCAAAAGCTACGACCTTCTTGCCGGCAACAAGGACGAGCCCACGCACTACCTTATCCAGGTGCCGGGCGCCGACCCAGAGCGGCGCTGGGTGAAGATCAGCTGCGGTCATGTCAGCGGCGGCAGCGCTGCGACCATGCCGGCGCCTTCCGGCCAGGCCAAACCGTCGCCGTCAGCCTCCGGAAAACCCGAATATGTCTTTGCGCTGAGCTGGCAGCCGGCTTTCTGCGAGACGAAGGCGAGCAAGCCCGAATGCAAGGCACAGAGCCCGAGCGAGTTCGATGCCTCGCACTTCACGCTGCATGGGCTGTGGCCGCAGCCGAACGGCAATTTCTATTGCCAGGTCTCGGCGAACGACAAGGCCAATGACAATCCGGCGCATTGGGGAGACCTGCCGCCGGTCGAGCTCGACGCAAAGACGCGTGCCGAGCTCGACCAGGTGATGCCGGGCACGGCGTCCAGGCTCGAGCGCCACGAATGGATCAAGCACGGCACCTGCTACGGCAAGAACCAGCAGGACTATTTCTCCGACGCGCTGAACCTGATGCGGGCGGTGAACGCCTCGGCGGTGCGCGATCTGTTCAACAAGAACATCGGTAAGCAGCTGACGTCGGATGCGATCCGCGGCGCCTTCAACCAGGCTTTCGGTCCCGGCGCCGGGGATCGCGTACGCGTGTCCTGTCTGGTCGACCCGTCGAGCGGCAGGCGTATGATCGGCGAGATCACGCTCGGCCTGTCCGGTCCGATCGGCCCGGACAGCAAGCTGGCCGATCTCCTGATGGCGTCTGCGCCGACAGCCAAGGCCGGCTGCCCGAAGGGCACGGTCGACGCGATCGGTTTTCAATAGGCGAGAATTTTGGTCAGCCCGTTCTTTGTCAGGCTGATCGGGAGGCCGCCTGCAGGATGACAGCCTCGCTGCCAGGTTCGCCGACCACGCGGTCGCGGCCGCTCAACTTCGCCTTGTAGAGGCGCTGGTCGGCCAGCGCGAAAATGTCGGCAAGACAGCGCGTCGTCTCGCTGACGGTGGAGACGCCGGCACTCACGGTGATGTTGTAGCGGCCGGTATGCGCCGAGGTCTTCGTGGCGTTCCTGATAGTCTCGCCGAGCAGCCTGGCCGGCGCGTGCGACTGTTGCGTCAGCACGGCGAATTCCTCGCCGCCGATGCGGAACACCTGATCGTTGCCGCCGACGGTCTCGGCCAGCAGGGCAGCCATCGATTTCAGCACCTTGTCGCCCTCGGCATGACCGAAGCTGTCGTTGATCGACTTGAAATGGTCGACGTCGACAATGAGCAGGCTGAGCGGCTTGCCCATCCTGATGGCGGACGACACCGCGGACTCGCCGTCGGCATCGAAACTGCCGCGATGCAGCAGGCCGGTGAGGCCGTCGCGGCCGACATATTTGATCAGCGCTTCGTAGCGTTCGCGATAGGTGAGGGCGTCGAAAATGTCGGAGAGGCCGCGCGGCACAGCGACATCGTGGTCTTCGACCCATTTCAGATAGGCGACGAGCATGCCGCTATAGGCAAGCGCGGCGCCCATCTTTGCGAACCAGCCGCCGAAGAAGACCTCGAGCGGCGCGCCGGCGACGAAATGCAGCGCGGTGAAGAAGCCGGCCTGATCGAAGGTGAGCACGCAGGCGACCGATGCGAGGATGCGCATGAATGGCCTAGCGCGCAGATAGCTGCCGAGCTTCTCGTAGAGCAGGATGATCAGGATGGAGTCGACGAAGAGCAGCGAGGTGCCCCAGACCATCAGCCAACCCATCTCGTCGATGAAGGCGATGTCGGGAAGCTTGCCGCTTGGAAGTGGAGCGATCGCGTGCAGGCGCAGGACCAGCACCAGCCCGATCATCACGGCGTTGCCAAGCAGCAGGCCGTAGATCGGCTGGCGAACCGTCGCCGCATCTTCCTTCATGTAGAGCAGAAGCAGCATGACGAGCTTGCCGGAGAAGAGCACGGCGGAGCCCGGCGACACCAGCCCGAACGGCAGCGCGACATAGAAGACGCTGGCAAGGTAGGTTTCGAGGAAATGCATGACGCCGAGCGCGCAGATGAACACGCCAAGCCCGATGCGGCGCCGGAAACGGAAAAGCGTGACCATGGCGCCGAAATAGAGAACCGCTTCGGCAAGGAGCAGGGCACCGTTCAGCACGTCGTCGATCCGATCCTTCCCCGAAACCGCAGCATGGCCGCGATTTCCCAACCTGACATCGTTTTGAAGGCGAATGGTTAAGCTCTGATTTCGCACGATCGCGAGAGCGGCGAAAAAGCCCTGAGTGAATTTGGGCACCGCAAACCGGCGAATCCGCGCGGATTGGCGCGTTTCGCGCCGAAAGCGATTGCCGTTCGACGCTTCATCGCCTACATAGCGCCCAACCCCCATCCACCTTGACACTTCAGTTTCCAGGGAAAGCGCGCGTGGCTCGCCAGTTCATCTATCACATGTCCGGCCTGTCGAAGGCCTATGGCACCAAGAAGGTGCTCGATAACGTTCACCTGTCCTTCTATCCGGATGCCAAGATCGGCATTCTCGGCCCCAACGGCTCGGGCAAGTCGACGATCCTGCGCATCATGGCCGGGCTCGACAAGGAGTTCCAGGGCGAGGCATGGCTGGCCGAGGGCGCCACCGTCGGCTATCTGGCGCAGGAGCCGCAGCTCGACAACACCAAGACCGTGCGCGAGAACGTCATGGACGGCGTCGCCAGGAAGACCGCCATCATCGAGCGCTATAACGAGCTGATGATGAATTATTCCGACGAGACGGCGGACGAGTCGGCCAAGCTCCAGGACGAGATGGATCGCCTGAACCTGTGGGACCTCGAGCAGCAGGTCGAGATGGCGATGGACGCGCTGCAGTGTCCGCCACCTGACTCCGAAGTGACCAACCTGTCGGGCGGCGAGCGCCGCCGCGTGGCGCTGTGCCGGCTGCTGCTCGAGCAGCCCGACCTCTTGCTGCTCGACGAGCCGACCAACCATCTCGACGCCGAGACCACGCAATGGCTGGAAAAGCATCTGCGCGACTATCCGGGCTCGGTGCTGATCATCACCCACGACCGCTACTTCCTGGACAACGTGACCGGCTGGATTCTCGAGCTCGATCGCGGCCGCGGCATCCCTTACGAGGGCAATTACACCAAATATCTCGACGCCAAGGCCAAGCGCCTGATCCAGGAAGGCCGCGAGGACGACGCCCGCCAGAAGTCGATCTGGCGCGAGCGCGAGTGGATCCAGTCCTCGCCCAAGGCGCGCCAGACCAAGTCCAAGGCGCGTATCAAGGCCTATGAGGAACTTGTCGAGCAGTCGCAGAACCGCAAGCCGACCGACACGCAGATCGTCATCCCGTCGAGCGAGCGCCTCGGCAATCTCGTCATCGAGGTCGAAGGCCTCAACAAGGGCTTCGGCGACGAGCTCCTGATCGAGAACCTGTCGTTCAAGCTGCCGCCGGGCGGCATCGTCGGCGTCATCGGCCCGAACGGCGCCGGCAAGACGACGCTGTTCAAGATGATCACGGGCCAGGAAACACCGGATGCCGGCTCGATCCGCAAGGGCGAGACGGTGCGGCTCGGCTATGTCGACCAGAGCCGCGACGCGCTCGATGCGAACAAGACGGTATGGGAAGAGATTTCCGGCGGCGCCGAAGTCATCAAGCTCGGCAAGCACGAGGTCAACAGCCGCGCCTACTGCTCGTCCTTCAACTTCCGCGGCGGCGACCAGCAGCAGAAGGTCGGCAACCTGTCGGGCGGCCAGCGCAACCGCGTCCACCTGGCCAAGATGCTGAAAGGCGGCGGCAATGTTCTTCTGCTCGACGAACCGACCAACGACCTCGACACCGAGACGCTGGGCGCTCTGGAAGACGCGCTCGAAGCCTATGCCGGCTGCGCCGTCATCATCAGCCACGACCGCATGTTCCTCGACCGCATGGCCACCCACATGCTCGCCTTCGAAGGCGACGCTCATGTCGAATGGTTCGAAGGCAATTTCGAGGAATATGAGAAGGACAAGCTGCGCCGCCTGGGCGCCGAAGCGGCGACTCCGCACCGCATGACCCACAAGCGCCTGACGCGGTAGGATCAGTCCCCAAGGGCGGCGAACAAAGCAAGGTTCTCTCACATGGCTGACTGGTCCGCCGCCCAATATCTCAAATTCGAGGATGAGCGCACGCGGCCCGCGCGGGACCTGGTGGCGCAGGTGCCGGTCGATTTTCCGCGCCGCGTCGTCGATATCGGCTGCGGTCCGGGCAATTCCACCGAGCTTCTGGTCGAGCGCTGGCCGGACGCCGAGGTGCTTGGTTTCGATACTTCGCCCGACATGATCGAGAAGGCGCGGGCGCGGCTGCCGAATGTCAATTTCGAGCTGGCGGACGCCGCCGGATGGCAGCCCGAGCATGCCGTCGACGTCATCTTCGCCAATGCCGTCTTCCAATGGCTGCCGGAGCATCCGGCGGTGTTCCAGCGGCTGACGGGATTGCTGGCGCCAGGCGGCGCCCTCGCCATCCAGATGCCCGACAATCTCGGCGAGCCGTCGCACCAGTTGATGCGCGATACGGCGGCCGAGATGCCGTTCTCGGCGAAGCTCGAGGGCGCGGCGCGCGGGCCGCTGCCGCCGGTTTCCTTCTACTACGATCTTCTGTCGCCGCTCGCCGACCGGCTCGACATCTGGCACACCATCTACAACCATCCGCTGGCCGATGCCGAGGCGATCGTCGAATGGGTCGAGGCGACGGGGCTGAAGCCCTTCCTCGATCCGCTCGACGCGGACGAGAAGAAGCTGTTTCTCTCCAACTACACCGCCAAGATCGCCAAAGCCTATCCGAAAACGGCTACCGGCAAGGTGCTGCTGCGCTTCCCGCGCATCTTCATCGTGGCCAAGCGCGCTTGAGCATCCACCACCTGAATGCCAGCGGTGGTTGTCGAATTAAGCTGGAATAAACCGGGCAAATGCGACAAGTGTAGCGCCTCGCCTCGGCACAACTTGGCGCCCCCTCGGACGGATTGGACATGCATCGCGTCATCATCAGCGGCATCGGTGCCGAAATCCCTGAACCCGTCATCACCAATGAAGAGCTGGTCGCAAGCTTCAACAGCTGGGTCGATACCGAGAATGCGCGCCGCGCCGACACCGGCGAGCCGCTTTTGCAGAAATCGGACAGCGACTTCATCGTCCATGCCTCCGGCGTGAGAAGCCGCCATGTGATCGAGCGCGAGGGCATCCTCGACCCGACCCGCATGTCGCCGCGCATTCCGGCGCGGCCAGACGACGCGTTGTCATTGGAGGCGGAGTTCGGCCTCGCCTCGGCCAGGAAGGCGCTTGCCCATGCCGGGGTCGACGGGTCGGACATCGACCTGGTGATCTGCTCGGCCTCGCACCATCAGCGGCCCTATCCGGCCATCGCCATCGAGATGCAGGAGGCGCTGGGAACCAGGGGCGCCGGCTTCGACATGGGGCTTGGCTGCTCTTCCGCCGCGGCGGCGCTGCATGTCGCGGTCAACCTGGTGAGGGCAGGGGCGCACAAGCGCATCCTGGTGTCGACGCCGGAGATCATCACCGGGCATCTCAACTTCCGCGACCGGCAGACGCATTTCATCTTCGGCGACGCCTCGGTCGCCATGGTCGTCGAGGGGCTGGCGCAAGGCGAGAAGCGGCCAGGACGTTTCGAGGTGCTCGACACGCGCACCTGGACGCAGATGTCGAACAACATCCGCACCAATCTCGGCTATTACACGCGCACCGCCCAGAACGATCCCTACATGATCAACCTGGAAGGCAACCTCATCAAGCAGGTCGGCAACAAGGTGTTCAAGGAAGTCACCGTCGCCGGCCAGAAATTCATCGTCGAGTTCCTGGCCGAGCACGGGCTGACGCCGGCAGGCATCCGCCGCTTCTGGCTGCATCAGGCCAATGCGCGCATGAATGCGATGATCCTGAAACTGTCCTTCGGTCACGACGTCGACCATGACCGCGCGCCGATGGTGCTGGAGCGGCTCGGCAACACCGCCGGGGCCGGCGCGATCGTGGCGCTGTCGGAGAACCATGCCGACATGAAGGCCGGCGATTTCGGCCTGATCTGCGCCTTCGGCGCCGGCTATTCGATCGGCGGCGCGCTGCTCAGGATGCTTTAAGCCGGCGCGAAGGGCACCAGCATCGGCACGCGCCTGGCGTAGTCGTCATAGGCCGGGCCAAGCTCGCCGCGCAGGAAGCTCTCTTCCAACCGCGCCTTGACGACGACGCCGACGAGCAACAGCGCGGCGCCGGCGATGCCCCAGACCGTGCCCTTGACGGCCATGGTCGCCAGGACGGACAGCAGCAGTCCGGTGTAGATCGGGTGGCGGACCAGGCCATAGGGGCCGGTATCGACGACGCGATGATCAGCCTTGGCGGTGACATTTGCCGACCACAAGCGGCCGAGATGCAGGCGCGCCCACCAGGCGAAAGCGATGCCGATGGCGATCAGGGCGACGCAGATCCAGGCTTCGGCAAGCGTCGGCGTCCACAGCCGCAGCCTGCCGGCATAGCCGTGCGCCGGCACGAACAGCAGGATGGTGCCGGCGAGCCAAAGGACCCGATAACGCGCCTCCGACTTGAGATCGGCGCGCTTTTGCGCTGGGTCTGCCCAGCCAGCGGCAAGGATCCAGGATACCACCCAGAACAGCCAAAGCGCCGCTACAGCGTGTCCGACCTGCATGATCAGGCCTCCTCCCTCCCGATATGCGCATCGTTTATGACGGCCGCACGGCGGCAATGCGACGCGTGTGCAGCGTGGCGGCGTTTTCTGGTAATAACGTCGTGATCGCCATCAAACGATGTGATCGGATCATCAGCGCTTTCGACTGGACCGCCTTCTCAGCGGCCTTTAGACCAGCGGCATGCAGGAAACGAACCTAGAGCTTTTTCCAGCGGCCGAACCGACAATCGACATCGTGCCCGGCCGCAAGCTGACGGCAAAGGCGGCGGCGCTCTATGCCGCTCCGCACGATCATTTCGAGACAAAACGGGTGGAGGAACTGCGGCTCGGCTTCGACGGCATCGAGGGCGATTTCCATGCCGGCGCAACGCGGCGGTCGGGCGGGCGCGAGCCTTGGTATCCGCGCGGCACCGAAATGCGCAACGAGCGGCAATTGTCGCTTGTGGCCGCGGACGAGCTCGCCATCATCGCGCAACGCATGGGGCTCGAGCAGATCAAACCGGAGTGGATCGGCGCCAATCTTGTGGTCGAGGGCGTGCCGCATCTTTCGATGCTGCCGGCCGGCTCGCTGATGTTCTTCAAGGGCGGCGTGACGCTCAAGGTCGACGGCCAGAACAAGCCGTGCCGGTTCGCCGGGCAGTCGATCGCCGAGCATGTCGGCGCAGCGGATCAGGAGGTCACCGCGCTGCTCTTCCCAAAGGAGGCGAAACGGCTGCGCGGCCTTGTCGCCTGGGTCGAGAAGCCGGGCGTCATAAGAGCTGGCGAAGAGATTTCCATCCGGGTGCCCGAGCAGTGGATCTATCGGGCCTGAACAAAGAGGCCGCGCCGCTTTCGCGGCGCGGCGTTCGCGGTTAGGCCGCCTTGCGGTTCTTGTTGGCGCCCTGCGCCATTACCGAGACGTGATCCCATTTCTCCCAAGTGGCGATGCGGTTGGCATATTCCTGCCGGATCATCGGCAGTCCGCCGTCGCCGAAGAAGACCCTGAGCGGCGGCTCGGCGGCATCGACGATCGCCAGCATCGCCGGGCCGGTCGCTTGCGGATCGCCAGCGACGGAACGGCTGCGGCGCTCGGCCATCGCTGCGCGGACCGGCTCATAGGCGTCCAATGGCTTGGAGACCCTGGCCGACAGCCCGGCCCAGTCCGTGGAGAAGCCGCCCGGCTCGACCAAGGTCACGTGAATGCCGAACTCCGCGACCTCGAGGCTGAGCGACTGGCTGAAGGCTTCCAGCGCCCATTTTGAGGCGTGATAAAGGCCGAGCGAGGCAAAGGCGTTGACGCCGCCGATCGAGGAGATCTGGATGATGTGGCCTGAGCGTTGCGCCCGCATGATGGGAAGCGCGGCTTGCGTCACCCAAAGCGCGCCGAAGACGTTGGTCTCGATCTGGTCGCGCGCTTCCTGCTCGGTGACTTCCTCGATGGCGCCGAAATGGCCGTAGCCGGCATTGTTGACGACCACGTCGAGCCGGCCGAAGCGCCTCTGCGCTTCGGCAATCGCGGCGTGGACCGCCTGTTTATTGGTGACGTCGAGCTGCATGGCAGCAACCTTGTCGCCATATTTCTTCACGAGATCGGCAAGCGTGCCTGCGTCGCGCGCGGTTGCGGCGACGCGATCGCCGCGGGCGAGCGCGGCCTCGGCCCAGACGCGGCCAAAACCCTTCGACGATCCGGTGATAAACCAAACCTTATCAGTCATGATCTGCTATCCTTGCCTAGAGGGCGATGAATTCGGGGGGTAAACGGAGGAATCTCCGTTTATCCCCATGTACGGCGCCGCCGCCGTTTTTCCAGAGGCGGCGCCCGAATTAATTGGCGGGATGCGGCGTAGAGGGCGCAGACGCCTATTCGTCCTCGTCGTCTTCCTGAAGCAGGCGTGTAGCGCGCCAACGGGTGAGCACCTCATTGGTCCGCCCGATGACGAAGAAGCGCGCCGAATCCCGGTCATAGCCCTCGGCGAGCAACTTCTCATAATCTGTGTGGACATGGCGGACATGGGCGATGGTGGCCAGCCATACCGCGATCGTCGGGGGCAGGGTCTTCATATGCACGGAACCGGCGTCGGCGCGGATCTTTTCCATGTCGGCATAGGGCGCGAGCGGCAAAAGCGCGGTCAGCGCCTTGGCTATGGCGCGGCGGCGGCCGGTGGGGACGCTCATTTCTCGTCTCGCCCGGCGACCGTCGCTTCGGAGAAAGCATCCGTGGAAGCGTAATAGGGCTTGATGTCGATGACCGGTGTCCCGTCGAGCACATCGATGGCGTCGATCCCGATCCGGCCGGCCTCGATGTCGAGCGCGGCGAGCTTCGCTACATGCAGGCCGACAGGGTTGGGCCGGGCAGGGGAGCGCAGCGAGAAAACGCCTTTCGCTTCAGCCGCGTGGCGCGGTTTCTGCACAATCAGATTCCGCGGCGCGTGATGGAGCCAGGACAGGATGACGACGTGGCTGGCGCGTTCCAGGTTTTGCAACCCCGGGCGATAGGGCTGGTCGATCAGGATTGTCCCGGGTCGCCCGGTTTCCCGGGCGGCGCGCATGTTCTTGGGGCAATCCTCGCGACTGGTCCATGGTGAGACGATGCGGCCGATGAAGACCACATGGCCGTCCGGCGGCAACTGCGCCGGGTCGGCCGCAAGAAGCATTTCACCTTGGCGTGTCTCAAACATCCTGTTCATCCCGCCCAGAAACCGCCTGCCGGCGCGGATCGCGGCTGCGCCATTTTCTTGTCCGGAAGCGACATAGCGCTTGCCAGGGTATCAAAATCGACATAAACATATCTTTATATCTTTCAACGAGAGCCCGCTCATGCATGTCTCGCTCGACACAATGGTAGATACATTGAAGGCGGCGGCCGAATCCAGCCGGCTGCGCATCCTGGTGCTGCTTTCGCGCGGGGATCTCACCGTCTCCGACCTCACCGAGATCCTCGGCCAGTCGCAGCCGCGCGTCTCGCGGCACCTCAAGCTGCTGCTCGATGCCGGGCTGATCGGCCGCTATCAGGAAGGGTCCTGGGCTTTTTTCAGGCTGACCGACATCGATAATTCGCGCGATTTCGTCCAGCGTCTGGTCTCGGCCATAAGCGAGGCCGATCCGCAGGTGGTGCGAGATCTCGAGCGGCTGGCGGCGGTCAAGCGCAAGCGGCAGGACCGGGCTGCCGAGTATTTCTCCGAGAACGCCGCGAGCTGGGATCATATCCGCTCGCTGCATGTGCCGGATCGTGCGGTGGAAGCGGCACTCATCAAGCTCGTCGGCAAGCGGCCGTTCCAGTCGATGCTCGACCTCGGCACCGGCACGGGCAGGCTGCTCGAAATCTTCGCGCCGCTCTACCGGCGCGGCGTCGGCATCGACATGTCGCGCGAGATGCTGAGCGTGGCGCGCGCCAATCTCGACAAGGCCGGCATCGCCAATGCGCAGGTACGCCAGGGCGACATCTTCTCGCCGCCGGTCGAGCGCAACGCCTTCGATCTCGTCACAATCCACCAGGTGCTGCACTATCTCGACGATCCCGCGCGCGCCATCGCCGAGGCGGCGCGGCTGCTCAGGCCATCGGGCCGGCTGATCGTCGTCGACTTCGCGCCGCACGCGCTCGAATTCCTACGCGACCAGCACGCCCATATGCGGCTGGGCTTTTCCGACCGGCAGATGTCCGACTGGTTCGCCGAGGCCGGCCTCGATCTCGAGGACAGCCAGGAATTCGAGCCGCGCGGCGGCAATGAGGCAAGGCTCACCGTCAAGCTCTGGCTCGGCCGCGATCGGCGACTGCTGATCGCCGATCCATCCAATGACTCGCTACCCGCCAAGGCATATCCAATGGGGGAAACAGCCTGATGAACCAGTTCCGCTTTTCCCGCCGCCCCGACATCGGCGACAAGGTCCGGGTCTCGTTCGAATTCTTCCCGCCGAAGACCGACGAGATGGAAGCAAGGCTCTGGGACACGGTTACAAAGCTGGAGCCGCTCAAGCCGAAATTCGTCTCGGTGACCTACGGCGCTGGCGGTTCGACCCGCGAGCGCACGGCGCGCACAGTCAAGCGCATCTTGAACGAGACGACGCTGACGCCGGCGGCGCACATGACTTGCGTCGATGCCGCGCGCGATCAGGTCGACACGGTCATTCGCGAATTCGCGGATATGGGCGTCAAACGTTTCGTCGCGTTGCGCGGCGATCCGGCGGCAGGTGTCGGCACTAGCTACCGTCCGCATCCCGATGGCTATGCCAATGGCGCCGAACTGGTCGGGGCGCTGAAGAACGCCGGCGATTTCGACATCTCGGTCTCGGCCTATCCGGAAAAGCATCCGGAAAGCCCGGATTTCGCCACCGACATCGATATGCTGAAGCGCAAGGCCGACAATGGCGCGACGCGGGCGATCACCCAGTTCTTCTTCGACAACGACCTTTACGAGCGCTATGTCGAGCGGGCGCGCCGCGCCGGCATCTACATCCCGATCGTGCCGGGCATACTGCCGGTGCATAATTTCACCCAGGTCGCCAATTTCTCGTCGCGCTGCGGGGCGCTGGTGCCGGCCTGGCTGGCCGAGCGCTTCGAGGGGCTGGAGAACGACCCGCAGACGCATGCGCTCGTGGCCTCCGCCGTGGCCGCCGAACAGGTGCTCGACCTTGTCGAGCGCGGCGTCGGCGACTTCCATTTCTACACGATGAACCGCGCCGATCTCGTCTTTGCCGTCTGCCACATGATCGGCATCCGCTCGCATGAGACGGAGGCGGCGGGTTCGGCCGCCGCATAGGGCAGGCTGCAACGGAAAGGCCGGGTAGAACCCGGCCTTTTTGAACTGTTTGGACTATACCTCGGTACTGGTCTTCCCGGTTTTGGCGGGTCAGGGAAGAACACCTATGATAAGGGCACCGATGAATGCGAATGCGGCACAAATCATCAACGCGTTGATCGGCCTCGTCAGTCCCATGCCATAGCCTCCTCTTCAGAGCTATGGCCGGAATCTAGAGTCATTTGGGTTACAGGCAAGCGGAAAACGTGCTGCAATGCGACATGATTGTGGGATTTGCGACTTCCGATTTATCGTTAGCCGTTGAAACTCTTCGGCAAAAGCCGCCTCAGGCGTTGTGAATAAATTGTGGCGGAGCTGTGGCATGACACCGCTACCATCGGCCAAACAGGCGACCGTCTATGGTGACCAGGCCGAGTCCGATCAGCGTCATGCCGCCGATTTCGAACAGCGCCAGGCGCTCGCCGAGGAACAGGAAGCCGAGCAGCACCGCGCTCACCGGTACGACCAGGGTGACCAGCGAGGCATTGGTGGCGCCGGCCGAGGCGACGAGGTTGAAATAGAGGATGTAAGCAAAGGCGGTTGAAAGCAGCGCCAGGCCCAAAACCGCGGCCCAGACGGGCGGCGAGACCGAGAAAAGCCCCGCGGGGCCATACGCAATCAGCACGAGCGGGATCATGATGATGGTCGATGCGGTCAGCTGTCCGGTGGCGATGACGGGCGATGGCACGCCCTTGAAGCGGCGGGCGATCATCAGGGCGACGGCGTAGGAGATCGAAGCGCCGATCAGTGCGAACTTGGCCCACACCGGTCCGCCAAGCCCGGCAAGCAGGCCGGGTCCGATCATCACCGCGGTGCCGGCGACACCGAGCGCGATGCCGGCGAACTTGTTCCAGGACAGCTTCTCGTCGGTCGTGAGCGCATTGGCCAGGATCAGCGTCCAGAACGGCGTCGTGGCATTGAGCACCGAAGCGACGCCGGCGCCGAGCTGCGTCTGGCCGGCGAAGATCAGCGAGAAGGGCACGACATTGTTGGTGAGCGCCAGCAGGAAGAACAGGCCGGCATGCGGGAAGGCGAGCCGGAACGAAGGGCCGCGGGCTGCCAGATAGAGGTGAAGTGCCGCCGCGGCGATGGCGACGCGGAACAGCACCAGCGCCAGCGGATGGATCTCGGAAACGGCGATGCGGGCAAAGAAGAACGAACCGCCCCAGATCGCGCCGAGCAGGAGAAGCTGCGCCCAATCCTTGAGCGTCATCGCTCCGCGCGTCGGCGCGGCGCCGGCCGTAATCGACATGTCCTGTTCCTCCCCGGGGCCGATCGCAACCTCGGCCCGTAAAGCATCTCAAGAACGGATATCGGGTTCGGCGGCAAGAGCCACCCGAAACATGACCGGTGGTTTAGCGTCGCCAAAATGTGCAGCAGACCGCTCCGGGTCGCCAAGACACAGAACTGTTTTCTTTGGCGGCTAGCTAGGATTAATTGTGCGCGCTCCAGACCTGAGGATTCGTCCATGCAGCGATTCGGAAATGCCCGTGAGGCGGCACTGGCGCTTCGTCCCGACGACCCGGTCTACTGTTTCCGCCCGCAGGTGCTGAAGGAGGATGCCCTGCAATTCATGGGCATGTTTCCCGGCAAGACCGCTTACGCGGTCAAGACCAATGGCGAGCAGATCGTTCTCAAGACGCTGGTCGAGGCCGGCGTCAGCGCCTTCGATGTCGCCTCGCCCGGCGAGTTCGCCGCCGTGCGCGCCGTCTCGCCCGACGCCGAGATGCTCTACATGCACCCGGTCAAAGCGCAGTCGGACATCAAGCTGGCGCTTGAAAAATACGGCATCCGGGTGATCTCGCTCGACCATGAGGACGAGATCACCAAGCTGACGCGGGTCGTGCGTGCGCTCGATATCGACCCAGGCGCTCTCACCGTCTTCGTGCGCATCCAGACCAAGGGCCACGCGGCTTACGAGCTGTCGAAGAAGTTCGGCGCCGGGCCGGCCAATGCGGTCGAGCTTGCCGAGCGGCTGAACCGCACCGGCTACAAGGTCGGCCTCTGCTTCCATGTCGGCAGCCAGATCGAGGATCCCGATACCTATGAGCGCGCGCTCGCCTCGGCGGACTGGGTGCGCAACCGCCTGACCTTCGACATTGCGGGGCTCGATGTCGGCGGCGGCTTTCCCGCCGAATATGGCCACGACCCCAATCGCAGGCACATCGAGATGCCGTCGCTCGGCCAATTGATGTCGCGGCTCGCCGGCGACCTGAAAGAATATCAGTTCGACCAGATGCCCTTGGTGGCCGAGCCCGGACGCGTGATCGTAGCGCGATGTCTCTCGCTGATCGTGCGTGTGCTGTTGCGCAAGGGCAAGCGGCTCTACATCAATGACGGCATCTGGGCGTCGCTGTCGGATTCATGGACCGGCAAGATCACGCTGCCGGCGCGCTTCATTCCCGATCCCGCGATCCGTACCCGCAACGGCAACGAAAACACCATCGTGCCGTTCAAGGTCTGCGGCGCGACCTGCGATTCCGTCGATATCCTGTCCAGGCCATTCTGGCTGCCGGAAACGGTCGACACCGGCGACTGGATCGAGATCGGCCATATCGGCGCCTACTCGCTGTCGCTGAGAACCCGCTTCAACGGCTTCTTCCCCGACACATTCGTCGAGGTGACGACGCCGTTCGACGAGGGCGACGCGCCGCAGGGGTTCGCGAGTTTGGAGACGATGGCGGATTAGGAGTAGGGAGTAGCGAATAGCGAATAGCGAATAGTGTGTAAGCGAAAGAAGCGCCGGCCAACCCTATTCGCTACTCTCTATTCGCTATTCGCTCTCACAATTTCGCCAAAAGCTCGGGCGTCGGCCAACCGTCTACCGGCAACCCGAGCCGCATCTGCTCCTTGCGGACCGCTTCGCGCGTGTTGGTGCCCAGGATGCCGTCGACGGTGCCGACGTCGTAGCCCTTGGCCTCTAGCTTGGTCTGCAGCGCCTTCATCTGGTCGCCGCTCAGGCCTTGCTCGGGCGTGCGCGGATCGAATTGCGGCGCGCCGGCAAGGCGGCTCGCAAGCACTGCCGCCGTCAGCGCGTAGGTGAAGGACTGGTTCCATTCCAGATAGACGTCGAAATTGTCATAGGTCAGGAAGGCGGGACCCTTGCGGCCCATCGGCAGCGCCAGGCCAGCCTTGAGACCATTGTCGATGAGCGGGTTGCCGTTGGGTTCGGTGACGCCCCACTGCGCCCATTGCGACAGCGGCAGCTTGTTGGTGCGGCCGGTCTGGTCCCATGGCATTTCGTCGGGGACGCGCACTTCCTGGACCCAGGGCTGGTCGCGCTTCCAGCCGCGCGACATGATCTTGTCGGCCGTGGTCATGATGACGTCCGGCACGCTGTTCCTCAGATCGACCTTGCCGTCGCCGTCGCCGTCGACGCCGCGCGCCAGATAGTCGGTCGGCAGGATCTGCGTCTGGCCGATTTCGCCGGCCCAGGCGCCCTTGACGTCGGCCGGCAGCACGCCGCGGTCGATCAAGGTAAGCAGCGGCACCAATTGCTGCCGAAACAGCTGAGGGCGGCGGCAATCATGCGAAAGCGTCACCAGCGCATTCAGCGTATGGAAGTCGCCCTGGACAGCGCCGAAGTCGGTCTCCAGCCCCCAGAAAGCAGCGATGATGGCCGGCTGGACGCCGAACTCCTTGTCGGCGCGGTCGAAGATTTCGGCATATTTCTTCAGATTGGCCGCACCCTGCTTCAGGCGGTAGGTCGAAATCATGCGGTTGGCAAATTCGGTGAAAGTCTGGGTGAAGACGCCCTGGGCGCGGTCGCGCGCCAGCGCCCGCTGGTCGATGGTGGCGTCCTCCAGCGCGTCGAGCCCGACGGCGCCGACGCCGGCTGCCTTGGCTTCTGCCGCGACGCCCTGTTTCCAAGCCTCGAAATCGCCGCCGCATTCCTGCGCCGCCGCGGGCATCGCAAGCGCGCCGACGAAGAGCGCCGCCAGGATTTCAACGCGCAATCGCATCGCTTTCCTTTCGAGACCGGCGCATGACCCGATCGCGACCCCGGACTGGATCGGACGGGCGCATGCGAGGATTTCAAAGCTCAGGAGCCTCGCTAGGCACTCGCACGAGTACGCCGCTCCAGATTACCAGCGGTTGCATGTTTCGCCGCCCGCCGTGTCGAAAAGCAGGCGCGGCGGCCGATGTCAACGGGTGTTCTGCCGCAGCCACTTCTTCCAGGCAGCTTCCGAGCCGTTGAAGACGTTGATGTCGGACTTGCCGGTCATGCCTGGCACGATGCCGGTGCCGGTATACTGCCAGAAGGTGAAGGGGTGGCTGCCGTATTTCTCGCGCGGATGGCCGGCGACCGAGCGCAGCCAATAGGGATAGCCGCGGAAGGTCGCCAACTGGTTGTCGTCGAAGAAGTCGACCGAGGTGTAGATGATCGGCTTCTTGCCGTAGTAGCGCTCGACCGTTTGGAGGAAGACGGTCATTTCGCTGCGCACGGTGGCCGGATCGGGACGCAGCCTGCAGGTCGGCGATTTCGGGTTCCATTCCATGTCGAGCACCGGCGGCAGCGCCGACGGGTCTCGCGGGACATTGGCGATGAACCAGCGCGCCTGGGTTTCCGCCGGCGTGCAGAAATAGAAGAAATGATAGGCGGCGCGCGGAATTCCGGCCGCTTTTGTACGCGCCCAGTGCTCGTTGAAATAGTCGTCGAAACGATCGCCACCCTCCGTCGCCTTGATGAAGGCGAAGGAGATGCCGCTGGCCCTGGCGGTCGGCCAGTCGACCGAGGTCTGGTATTTGGAGACATCCGTGCCGTGGATGGCGTAGGTCCACGGTGCGCCGCTGTCCCACTCATGCGGCTTGGAGTCCTCGAATTTGGGCGCGCGCACAGCAACCGTCTGCGACGACGGCGACAATGGTGAGAGGTCCTCCACGGTCGAGCAGGCGCCCAGCAACGTAAGCATCAGGATGGCCGCAAGACGGCGCATGATATCCCCCGAGCCGGGATCAGCCGGCCGCTGATGGGTCCTTCATTGATGGCGGTCGCTTACGCGGGCCCCCTCCGGACGATCTCCCCACAGGACCGTCACAGTCGCTCATTTGATCGCCGAACATGGTTGATAATCCATTGACGGCGCTCGACGATGCCGGCGATTTTGCGGAAGCAATGGCGGCAAATCGATGACATAAATCGCGCCGGCGAATCCAAAAGGCGGGGAAAGATGCGGGCTGTCGTGAAGTTCATCAAATGGCTGCTTGGGCTTGTGATCCTGGCGGTGGCGGCACTCTTCGCCTGGCTCTATTTCGCGCCACCGGAGCTGATCCGCGTTGGCTCCGGCTACTCGGCCAAAATCGTCTGCTCGAATGTCTTCATCGCCGGCCGCGACGCCAAAGAGGTCCTTGCCGTCGACGTGCAGGCGCCCGGCCACCCGTTGCTCAAGCTGATGAAGGTCTCCGTCGACAAGGAAAGGGGACTGGTTTCGGCGGGCTTGCTTTGGGTTCTCGGCAAGAGTGTTGCCGTCGAGCGCGATGGCGTCGGCTGCGCGTCGGTTCCGGACGGCGACACCGGTAAGGCAAGGCAGACATCGCTGCGTGCCGCGCCGCCGGCGGCGGCGCAGCCCGACGCGCTCTGGCCCGATGGCGAGCGCGTGGATGCTTCGCAGAACTCCGAAGTCGCGAAGATCGTCGACGATGCCGCTATGGCCGGCATTGGCATGCGCGCCATCGTGGTCGTGAAGAACGGCCGCGTCGTCGCCGAGCGCTATGGCGAGGGCTTTTCGGCCAAGACGCCGCTGCTCGGCTGGTCGATGACCAAGACGGTGAATGCCGCGATCGTCGGCACGCTGGTCAAGGACGGAAAGCTGGCGCTCGACAATAAGGGCCTGTTCAAGCCGTGGAAGGCCGACGGCCGCGCCGCCATCAGCCTTGCCGACATGATGGCGATGTCGAGCGGGCTGGCGTTCAACGAGGATTATGGGGACGTCGCCGACGTGACGCGCATGCTTTATCTCGAGCCGGACATGGCTCGCTTCGCCGAGGCACAACCGCTGGCCGGCGAGGTGGGAAAAGTGTTTTCCTATTCGAGCGGCACAGCGGTGATGCTGTCGCGGCTGTGGCAGGACGCGATCGGCGACAAGGCGAAGGCGCTGGCATGGCCGCGCACGGCGCTGTTTGAGCCGCTCGGTATGCACAGCGCGGTGCTCGAGACTGACGAGCAAGGCACCTTCGTCGGCTCGTCCTATCTCTATGCCACGGCCCATGATTGGGCGCGCTTCGGCCAGTTCCTGCTGCAGGGCGGCGTCTGGAACGGAAACCAGATCCTGCCCGCTGGTTTCGTCGACTGGATGCGCGAGGCCGCACCGGCCTCAAAGGTGTATGGCAAAGGCCAGGTCTGGATCGAGGGGCCGGGCGATGAGGAAAATCCCGGCGCGGGCGTCGCTGCAGGCCTGCCCAAGGACACCTATTGGATGGAGGGCCATGACGGCCAGACGGTGGCGATCATTCCGTCCGAGCAGTTGGTGGTGGTGAGGCTAGGTCTGACGCCGGGCAAGTTTGGCTATCGGCCACAAGCGATGGTCAGCGCGCTGGTGAAGGCCGTGCACTGATCGCGTTCTTTTATTTGCGGGATCCGATCACGGCCATCCAGGCGTACCCGCGATAAAGCGTTCTGAAGCGGAAGGTTGCGCCAGTGCGCTGCGATTCCGATTCAAGCACGTCGCGCAGCGAGGCGCGCGGTGCGACATGGAATTTCCGCAGCCAGCCGCGCAGCAGGGCGCGGAACCAGCGCGGCAGGCCTTCCTGCTGGCCGAAATCGACGACATGCAGCGATCCGCCGGGCGCGAGCGCGGCAAGGGCGGCTGAAACCGTCTTTTCCCAGCCGGGGATCATCGACAGCGAATAGGAGATGAAGACGCGGTCGAACTGCGCGATGCCGAAGAGCGCCATGGCATCGAAGTCGGTTGCGTCGCCACGCGACAGCCTGACTTTGTCGGACAGGCCTTCGCGAGCAATGGCCGCGCTAGCCGTCTCCAGCATCTCGGCCGAGATGTCCAAACCGAAGAAGCGCGCATCCGGATAGCGGCGGGCGGCAAGCGCAATGTTGCGGCCGGTGCCGCAGCCGAGCTCCAGCACCGTGCCGTCCCGCGGCACGTCCAGCCCGTCGATCAGACGGTCACGGCCGAGCAGATAGTATTTGCGGGTCAGGTCGTAGATATGACGCTGCCAGCGGTAGACGCCGTCCATCAGTTCGGCATGGCTGGCCGGCAGCTCCGTCGTGCTCATGCGGGACGCTTCACATAAAGGTGGAAGCCGCCATAGATGGCCGAGCGGTCTTTTGCCGAATATTCGCGCGAGGCGTCGGCCTCGTAGGTCCACTGGTCGAGCAAGGAACTGGAGACACGGCCGGGCAGGAGGCTCGGTTCGGCCGCGGTGCGGAAGATGACGCGGGCGCCGGCCGAGGCTGTGCGGGTGATCTCGGTCCACAGCGCGTTGAGCAGGTCGTCGGTCATCCAGTCCTGCGCGTCGAGCAGGACGAAGCGGTCGACGCTGCCCGCATCCTTGGCGGCCAGGAATTTGATCAGATTGGCGTGGTGGATGGCGACGCGATCGATGTTGTCGCGGATCGTCTTGTAATTGCGCTCTTCCAGATAAGCAGGCAGCGCCGCCTCGCCGGGCTGCGGATAGCGGCGGGCAAAGGCCTGCCAGGCGAAGTAATTGTTCTTGAGTGGGAAGTCGCAAGCGAGCTTTTCCAGCCGCGCCTTGAGCACGCTCGCCATGGTGCCGTCGCCGGAGGTGATGAGCGAATCGTACTGAGCCGGCGGAATGCCTAGGCCGAACAGCGAGGCTTTGCGAGACGTTGCCCAGCGCAAGAGCTTCCTTTCGAAGACCGGCGCCAGCTCCTCGTTGAAGAAGCGGCGCTGCTCACCGATGTTCTCGGCCTTCATGATGCCGGCCGGGTCGACGCCGAACAGTTTTGCGACGCGATGGCCCATGGCGATGAAGAGGCCGAGCAGGCCGGTTTGGTAGAAGTTGCGGTCGAAAACCGAGATGCGGCGGCGGCCGCGCCAGTTGCGGCGTTCCCAGTAATGGCGGCTGACCGGATCGAGATGCGGCGCGATGAAGCGATCATAGGCATCGGAATTGTGGCTGGTGCCGGCGGCGCCGAAGAAACGGAACAGGTCGCCCTGCGAGGGCAGGTGGCGCACCGCTTCCAGCTTCATGCGGTTCAGCGCGACATGCGCGGCGTTGAGATCGACGGCGTCGATCCGGGCCGGCGTGCGGGTCAGGTAAGCCAGGATGTTGCAGCCGCCCGAGGCGATCGTGACGACCCGGTGGCCGGCGCCGAGTTGCATGGCCTCCATGTCGACGTCGGGATCTTCCCAGATCTGCGGATAGACGAGGCCGGAGAACAGGAAGGCGAAGAGCCGCTCGGAAATGCCGTCCTTCGACAATGCCCGGTTCTGGTAGACGGCTTTTCCGACTTCCTTGCCTCGACGATAAACGAGTTCTCCGGATACGTCCGACATGGAAAGGTGATTCCCCGTTTGCTTTGGCGCAAGCGGGTAGCGCAGCGGCATGACAGGCAGGTGACAGCCTGTTGACGCTGTTCTTACGCTTTTCCGAACGCTCCGGGTGTCGGCGTGGTGACGATGACGGCCTCGCCGGCATCGAGTGTGGTCTGGTCGCAGGCCTTCAGGACGTCGACCGAGCCGTCATTTCGCCTGACCTTGGTCGAGCCCGCCTCGCCGTCACCGCCGCCGTCGAGGCCCTGGGGCGGCCGGTTGCGATGCGAGGACAGGATCGCACATTCCATCCTTTCGAGGAAGCGGATGGTACGCCTGGTGCCGTCGCCGGCATTCCACTTGCCCTTGCCGCCGGAATCCTTGCGGATATGGAAGTCTTCCAGCACGACGGGGAAGCGCAGTTCCAGCACCTCCGGATCTGTGAGGCGCGAATTGGTCATATGGGTATGGACGCCGGACGTGCCGGCAAAGCCCCGGCCTGAATTCATCCGGCCGGCCGGCGAGCCGGAGCAGATCGTCTCGTAATACTGGTATTTCTTGTTGCCGAAGGTGAGGTTGTTCATCGTCCCTTGGGCGTTTGCCATCGCGCCCATCGCGCCGAACAGCGCGTTGGTGACATGCTGCGAGGTCTCGACATTGCCGGCGACGACGGCCGCCGGATAGGACGGTTTGAGCATGCAGCCATCCGGAATGACGATGTTGATCGGCCTGAGGCACCCGGCATTCATCGGGATCATGTCCTCGACCATGACGCGGAAGGCATAGAGCACCGCGGCGCGGGCGACGGGCTCCGGCGCGTTGAAATTGTTCTTCATGACAGGCGAGGTGCCGGTGAAATCGACCGTCGCCTCGTGCTTTTGCCGGTCGACGGTGATCTTCACCTTGATCACCTGGCCGGTGTCGGTGGGATATTCATATGCCGCGCTGTCGGGGAGCCGCTCGATCACGCGGCGCACGCTTTCGGCGGCATTGTCCTGGACATGGCCCATATAGGCTTCGACCACATCGAGGCCGAAATGCGCGACCATCTTGCGCAGCTCCGCCACGCCCTTTTCGTTGGCGGCGATCTGCGCCTTCAAGTCGGCGATGTTCTGGGCGGGATTGCGGGCCGGATAAGGATGGTCGGTCAGCAGCGTCTCCAGCTCCTTCTCGCGGAAGCGGCCGCGATCGACGATGCGGAAATTGTCGAACAGCACGCCTTCTTCGTCGACCGTTGTCGCAAGCGGCGTCATCGAGCCCGGCGCGGTGCCGCCGACATCGGCGTGATGGCCGCGCGAGGCCGCCCAGAACAGGATTTCCTTGCGGGCGTCGTCAAACACCGGCGTCACTACGGTGATGTCGGGCAAATGCGTGCCGCCATTATAGGGCGCGTTGAGCGCGAAGACGTCGCCGGGATGGATATCGCCGGAGTTCAAGCGGATGATTGTCTCCACCGAACGGTCCATTGAGCCCAGATGCACCGGCATATGCGGCGCGTTGGCGACCAGCGCGCCATGGCGGTCGAACACGGCGCAGGAGAAGTCGAGCCGTTCCTTGATGTTGACCGAATAGGCGGTGTTCTGCAGCGTCACGCCCATCTGTTCGGCGATCGACATGGAGAGGTTGTTGAAGACCTCCAGCATCACCGGATCGGCCTCGGTGCCGAGTGCCGCGGCACGCGCCTTTCTTTCTGTCCGGCGTATCACAACGTGATTGAGACCGGTGATTTCCGCGCGCCAGCCCGGCTCGACGACGATGGTCTGGTTCGGCTCGATGATAAGCGCGGGCCCGGCGACCGTGTGCGACGGCCGCAGGCCTTCGCGGCGATAGACGCCGGCCTCGTGCCAGCGGCCTTCGGTGTAGATGCGCCGGCTTTCCAAAGGTTTGGGGTCAATTCCTGCCGGTCCGGCGGGCACAGGGGCTTCAGCCTTGTCCTGTCGGGCGGCTTCCATGCCTTCGACGGCGACGGTCTCGACGACGATCGGCTTATCGTCATAGACGAAACCGAACTGCGCCTTGTGCGCGGCCTCGAAATCGCTTCTGGCGCGGAAGATCGAGCCATGCTCGAAATTCACCGGCAGCGCCGTATCGGTGCCGTCATAGCGGATATGCAGGACAGGCCTCGTTGAAACCGCGTCCCCGGCAATGCCTTGCTCGCCGAGCTCGGCAATGACGTCGCCGCGCAGTGCCGCGATGAGTGCCTCGATCGCCGCGCGGGATTCTTCGGCAAGCGGCTGCAGTAGACCCTGTTGGCGCGAGGCGAAGACCGACGAGAGGCCGATGCCGTAAGCCGAGAGAAGGCCGGAGAAGGGATGGATGAGCACCGCTTCCATGCCGAGCGCATCGGCGACCAGGCAGGCGTGCTGGCCGCCGGCGCCGCCAAAACAGTTCAAAAGATATTCGGTGACGTCATAGCCGCGCTGCACCGAGATCTTCTTGATGGCGTTGGCCATGTTCTCGACGGCGATGGTGACAAAGCCTTCGGCGACCGCCTCGGGCGTCCGGCCGTCGCCGATTTCGGCGGCAAGCGCCGCGAATTTTTCGCCAACCGTGCCGATGTCGAGCGCTTGGTCTTGGCCCGCGCCGAAAATCGCAGGAAAGAAATCGGGCTGCAATTTGCCGAGCATGACATTGGCATCGGTGACGGCGAGCGGGCCGCCGCGCCGGTAGGCGGCAGGCCCGGGATTGGCGCCGGCAGAATCCGGGCCGACGCGGAAGCGGCCCGCCTCATAGTGCAGGATCGAGCCGCCGCCGGCGGCGACGGTGTGGATGCGCATCATCGGCGCGCGGATGCGAACGCCGGCGACCTCGGTGTCGAAAGCGCGCTCATATTCGCCGTCATAGTGGGCGACGTCGGTCGACGTACCGCCCATATCGAAGCCGATGACCTTTTCGAAGCCGGCGAGCTTCGCCGTCTCGACCATGCCGACGACGCCACCCGCCGGTCCCGAAAGCAGCGCGTCCTTGCCCTGGAACATGTCGGCGGCGGTGAGGCCGCCCGACGACATCATGAACATCAGGCGCGGTCCGGCGCCCAGTTCGCCGGCCACCCGCTGCACATAGCGCGACAGGATCGGCGACAGATAGGCGTCGACCACGGTGGTGTCGCCGCGGCCGACCAGCTTGATGAGCGGAGAGACCTCGTGAGAGACCGAGATCTGGCTGAAGCCGATCTTGCGGCAGACTTTCGCCACGGCCTTTTCGTGGTCCGGGTATTTCCAGGCGTGCATGAAGACGATGGCGACCGCATCGATGCCGTCGGCCTTCGCCTGCTCGATCGCTGGGCGGCAGGCCGCGATGTCGAGCAGGCGCTCGACGCAGCCGTCGGCGCGCACGCGTTCATTGATCTCGATCACCCGCTCGTAGAGCTGCTCCGGCAGGATGATCTCCTTGGCGAAGATATCCGGCCTTGCCTGATAGGCGATGCGCAAAGCGTCGCGGAACCCCTTGGTGATGAGCAGCAGCACACGGTCGCCCTTGCGCTCGAGCAGCGCATTGGTGGCTACGGTCGTGCCCATTTTGACGTCGCCGATCGCGTCGGCGGAGATGGCGGCGCCGGTTTTCAGGCCCAATAGGTCGCGGATGCCCTGGATGGCGGCATCCGCATACGCCTCGGGATTTTCGGACAGGAGTTTTCGGGGGTGCAGCCGGCCCCACGGATCACGGCCGATGATGTCGGTAAAGGTGCCGCCGCGGTCGATCCAGAAGTTCCATTTCCCAGTTCCCACGGTTGCCGGCATTCTGCTTATCCATAATCTCTTTGGGCGTATGTTGTGTTAGTTCGGGATTTCGGCGCCAGCAATCGCAAGTTGATGTTACACGTGGAAATGCAACGTTACGAAACCGGCAGCTGGCTGATGCATTTCCCCTGCGACCGCTCACCGAAATGTGAGCGTCTGTCGAAGGAGAGATAGCATGAAGAAGCTCATTCTGGCGTCGGTCTCGGCGCTCGCCCTGCTGGGGGTCGCGGCTTGTAGCGACAGTGGCACCGGCACTGACAATACCACCACCCAGAGCACCAATCCGCCGGCCAACGAACAGCCGATGAAACCGGCTTCGCCCGACGCTTCGAAGCCTGCTGAACCGGCTCCGGCAACAAAACCGGCTCCTACCGCGCCTGCGCAGTAAGGGCCGTCCCACAATACCGAAGAAGGCCGGCACTGCCGGCCTTCTTTTTTTGCGCTATCGATCCCGCGCATCCCCAGTCAACTGCGGCATCGTCCCGGCTTGATAGAACCGCCCGGTTCGCTCTATGAAGCCGACATGTCGATTTGGGACCGCCTTGGCGACTTCATCGCTCGTGTTTCGTCATCGGCGTCCTCGGGCGTCGCGGATGTTGTTGAAGCTGTGCGCACCGTGTTTTCCGGCGATCCGGACCTGCGCCGGCGCGTGGCCTTTTCCGTGGCCATGATCGCGCTCTCGGCCAAGATGGCCAAGGCCGACGGCATCGTCACGCAGGACGAGGTGCGCGCCTTCCAGGAAATCTTCGAGGTGCCGCCGAGCGAGACACGCAACGTGGCGCGGCTTTACGACATCGCCAAGCAGGACGTCGCCGGCTTCGAGATTTATGCCCAGCGCATGGCGCAGCTCTGCGGTTCCGGCCATGCCAACTGCATGATGCTGGAAGATATCCTCGACGGTCTCTTCCATATCGCCAAGGCGGACGGCCTCATTCATGAGCATGAAGGCCAATTCCTGCATCGCATCGCCGAGATCTTCCGGATCGACGAGATGCATTACGAGGCGATCCTGTCCAGGCACGTCAATCTCGGCGCCGCCGATCCTTACGCCGTCCTGGGCATCGAGCGAGGCAAGCCGTTCGAGGAGGTCAGGAAACGCTATCGCAAGCTGATCTCAGACAATCACCCCGACAGGTTGATCGCGCGCGGCCTGCCGCAGGAATTCATCAAGATCGCCACGACCAGGGTCGCGGCGATCAATGCCGCTTATGAAATGATCGAGCGGGGCCTCAGGCACGCATGAGCGGTTTCCTGCCCGATCAGCCAGGTGCCGAGGTCCGGGTGTCGCCGAATTTCGGTCCGCGCCGCGAGACGCTGCGACCCGACATGATCGTGCTGCACTATACCGGCATGGCAACCGGCGCCGGCGCCGAGGCGTGGCTGTGCGATCCAGCAAGTGAAGTGTCCTCGCATTATCTTGTCCACGAGGATGGCCGCATCATCCAGATGGTGCGCGAGAGCGATCGCGCCTGGCATGCCGGCAAGAGCTCCTGGCTGGGGCGCACCGACATCAATTCCTGTTCGGTCGGTATCGAGATCGTCAATCCCGGGCATTCACTCGGCTACAAAGCCTTCCCGAGGCGGCAGATCGATGCCGTGATCGGTTTGTGCGCGGGCATCGTGGGCCGTTATTCCATCCCAGCGACAAGGGTGCTTGCCCATTCCGACGTGGCGCCGGGCCGCAAGGTCGACCCGGGCGAAAAATTTCCGTGGAAGGCGCTGTTCGCGGCCGGTATCGGCCACCTCGTACCGGCGGCGCCGATAAAACCGGGCGCCGCGTTGAAGGCCGGCGACACCGGTTCCGGTGTCGAGGCGCTGCAGTCGATGCTGGCGCTCTATGGCTATGGTATTGAGATATCGGGTATTTACGACCGGCAGACGGAAATCGCGGTGGCGGCGTTCCAGCGGCATTTCCGGCGGCGGCTGGTGGATGGCGTGGCCGACAATTCGACGATCCGCACGCTGCAGAGGCTCCTGACTTCCGTCACGGCAGCCTCTGCCAAATAGTCGCGATAAGGTCATTAAATTACAACCCGTTACTTAAAGTGAATTGCGCCGCCTTCATTGCCGCCAATTCCGCCGCCAAATGCCTCTCCCGCAAGTTGTTGGACGTCTAGCCCCTCTGATGCTCCGATGTTGAATTGACACAACTGCGCGAAGTTCTTCGCGCGGTTCTAACAGAACAGGATTACATGCAGAAATTGACCGTTGTAGCGGCAGCCGTTGCTGCCGGAGTAATAAGCTTTGCCTTCAGTCCGGCAAACAGCGCCCCCTTAAGCCTTAGGGCAGACAATGGCCTTGCCGTCGCCCCGACGACCAAGGCTGCCCCGGCGAACAAAGCGCCAAAGATCAAGAGAGCCCCGGCTAAGCTGCAGAAGGCCGCCACGACCAGGGCGGCGAAATCGACGGCCAAGCGCGCCAAGCGCGGCAGAAAGACGATCGATCTCACCACGACAGCCTCGATCCCCGCGGGCAAGATCGCTCTGGCGACACCCGCCGCACCCGGCGGCGGCCAGTATTCGTCGATCATTGCCCGCTATGCCGCGAGCTACGGCGTGCCGGTGTCCCTGGCCAGCGCCGTCATCAAGATCGAAAGCAACTACCGGCCGAATCTGGTCGGCAGCGCCGGCGAGATCGGCCTGATGCAGATCAAGCCGGCCACGGCGCGCATGATGGGTTACACCGGTTCGGCCAAGGGGCTGTTCGATCCCGACACCAATATCAAATACGGCATGAAGTACCTCGCCATGGCGCAGGGTCTTGGCGGTGGCACCACCTGCGGCACGATCCTGAAATACAATGCCGGTCACGGCGCGACGCGGATGAATCCGATTTCGGCCGCCTATTGCAGCAAGGTGAAGGTGCAGATGGCAGCGCTGGGTTCGCCGGCCTAAGCTCGTCCGCCGAAGTGGATTTGGGCGACGCGTGTCTGTTTCAAGCGCGTCGTTGTCCCAAACCGCTGCGCATTTGGGCGACGGCAACAGCTTTTTCGTTTGCGTTTTCGGGCGGGAATCCCTTTATACGCCCTTGTCAGCTGGCCGGGCGGCCGCGCCCGCGCGTGCCGAAAGGTTGCGGGTGAGGAAAGTCCGGGCTCCATGGAGACACGGTGCCGGCTAACGGCCGGCGGGGGCGACCCCAGGGAAAGTGCCACAGAAAGCAAACCGCCGCGGCTTCGACCGCGGCAAGGGTGAAAGGGTGGGGTAAGAGCCCACCGCGCGACTGGCAACAGAAGCGGCAGGGCAAACCCCACCGGGAGCAAAACCGAATAGGGGCGGTGCGAGGGGAAACCTTCGAGGGCTGTTTCCGGCCCACCGTCCGGGTAGGTTGCGTGAGGCGTGTGGCAACATGCGCCCAAGATGAATGGCCGCCACGTTCTCGCCGCGAGGCGAGGGCCATACAGAACCCGGCTTACAGGCCAGCTGGCATTTTTCTCGTAGCGATAGATGAACGGCATCAGGAGGTTACGCCGACAGGCGTATCTTCCGATTCAATTATTCTGCAAGACAGCTTCGGCGGCGTGGTCGAACCTGTCCTTAAAGCTGGTGCGATTAAATCGTACCATACGGAAGAGCAGAAGTGCATTATGGGCCAGGTCGATAAACGCAGTATCACGCTTTCACCGGAACTGGCGGCCGCGGTCGACGATGTCGTCGCGGCTGGCGAATACGCCTCGGCCAGCGAGGTGATCCGCGATGCGCTCAGGCAATGGAAGGAGCGGCGCGACTTGTTCGGCTACAGCGTCGAAGAGCTGCGGAAACTGGTGCAGGAGGGGATCGACAGCGGGCCCGGCCGGTTCGAATCTATGGAAGAGATCAAAGCTGAGGCGCGCAAGCGATTTCGGTCTGGCGGAGCGGTATGACACTTGCTGCGCATCGTTCGAACTTCGTACGCCGAAGAGGATTTGATTGCATCTGGCAATATGTTGCGCGTGATAGCGAAGCCGCAGTGGACCGACTGCTCGATCGCATCGAAAACCGTTGGCAACTCGCCATCTATCCGTCATCTGGTCCCTTACGCGACGATATCACTCCGGGCATTCGCCATCTCATCGTTGGCGAATATCTAACGTTTTACCGCGTTGGAGAGGATGCGATCGAAATCCTCCGCGTGCTGCACGGCCGGCGCAAAATTGAGGCCGACGATCTGATATAGTTGGCGGACTATGTGCCGATCTTGTCCAGCGACGCCTCGATCGCCTGCCAAAGCTCCTCGACCGGCTCGCAGCCGATGGCCAGGCGAACGAAGCCCGGCGGAACGGCGTCGCCGCGTTTCGAGCGCCGCTCGGCCGATGTGTGCACGCCGCCGAAGGACGTTGCCGATTCGATCAGCGCGCAACCGTCGATGAACGCCTCGGCCTGTTCTTCGGAGGCCAGCTCGAACGAAATCAGGAAGCCGAAGCGCTCCATCTGGGCGCGCGCCAGATTGTGCGAGGCATCGCCCTCGAGCCCGGGAAAGCGCAGGCCGCTGACGGCGCGATGACCCCTCAGCCGCCGCGCGATGGTTTCAGCCGACGAGCACATGCGATCGAAGCGCACTTCCAGCGTTTCGAGGCCGCGATGCACCAGCCATGCTTCGAACGGACCGGGGATGCCGCCGGCCGTCTCGCGCCAATCCTTCACCCTGGCGACAATGTCGGGATCGCGGCTGGCGACATGGCCAAAGAGAACGTCCGAATGGCCATTGATCGCCTTGGTGTCGGCCGAGACCACGATGTCGGCGCCAAGATCGAGCGGGCGCTGGCCGAAGGGCGTCATCGTCGTGTTGTCGACGATCAGGGTTCCGCCTTGCGCATGGACTGCCCTGGTGACGGCGGCGATGTCGCAAATGTCCAGTCGCGGGTTCGACGGACTTTCAACGAAAACCGCCCGGTAGCCGGCGAAGCCGCCATCGAGCATGCTTGCCGTCGGCCTCACGTCATAAGCGACGCCGAGCGGTTTCAGAAAACGTTCGGCCAAGGCCCGCGTCGTGTGATAACCGTCCGACGGCAAGAGGATGCGGTCGCCCGATTTGACGAGCGCGAAGAAAGCCGCGGAAATCGCTGCCATTCCCGACGGAAAAATAATGCATTGCGCCCCTTCCAGATGGCCGAGCGCATGCTCGACCGCATGCCAGGTCGGATTACTGAAGCGGCCATATTGATCGAAACCCGTCGCGTCGCCCGGTGCGTGGAAGATCGAGGCCATGGTCAGCGGCAAGGGAATGGGATCACCCTTGGCGAAATCGGCGCTGCGCAAATGGGCAAGTGTTGCGGCGCGTGACTTCGCGGTGTCGGACATCGGCTCGATCCTTTGGGCAGAAAACTTCAACCGACGCTATGCGCGCCGGCTGTGCGCGGCAAGCTGGGTCTTTTTGGGCCAGAGGGCTCTAAACGCTTCGTTAGGCTTAATGGACGATAAAGACGAGACGTGTCTTCAGCCTGCGCTTTCTGGTTGTGGCGCGTTTGTTTGTGACGCCTGTTCCCGTTGACGCCCATAGTGCCCCATGATATCCCATTCAGATCAAGCTTTCGTTCCGCGTCAGGGTGAAGCGTACGCCAATCGGGCAGCCGCGGCGGCTGCGCGTTTGTCGGTTCTCGCTACGGTGAATGAAGCGATTTGCCGCAAATGCGGCAGGGGCGCGGAGAACAACATGAGGGGTGCAGCGGCAACAGCGGCTGTAGCGTTTATTGGACCGGTTTCTGTCAAACACGGTGAGCAAGATCGATGCGAAGGGGCGGGTGTCCGTTCCGGCGCATTTTCGCGCCGTGGTGCAAAAACGCGGCTATTCGGAACTCTACGCGCTACGCTGCCTGGATCTGCCGGCCATGGATGTCGGCGGGCTCGATCTGCTCGACCGCTACGAGCAGCGGATCGCGCTGGAGGATCCCTTTCTGCAGACGGCGGACGACATGTCGTTCTTTTGCCATGGCGACGGGACATTTCTGAAGCTCGACCAGGACGGCCGCATCACCATGACCGATTTCATCCGCGAGCATACGGGCATCTCGAACGAGGTGGCCTTCGTCGGCCGCGGCAATTTCTTTCAGATCTGGGAGCCCGGACGGCTTGCCGCCTATGGGGCGCAGGCGCGGGCCCGGCTTTTGCAGCTTCGGCAGGGGACGAAGCCCGGGGAGCGATCGGAATGATGGCTGGCCACGGCGATGACCCTCACGCCGTTGGCGGACCGGCCCGTCACATTCCGGTCCTCCTTGCCGAGGTGATCGACGCGCTTGCGCCGAAGGCCGGCGAGACGATCGTCGACGGGACATTCGGCGCCGGCGGCTACACCAGCGCCATCCTCGAGCGCGGCGCCTCCGTCGTCGCCATCGACCGCGACCCGGACGCGATCGGGGCGGGCAGGGCGCTCGAACGACAGTCCGGCGGCAGGCTGAGGCTTGTCCAGGCACCGTTCTCAACGCTGGACGAGCATGTCGAGGGCGCCGACGGCGTGGTGCTCGATATCGGCGTTTCCTCGATGCAACTCGACCAGGCGGAGCGGGGCTTTTCCTTTCGCGCCGACGGGCCACTCGACATGCGCATGGCGCAGGCGGGTCTGTCCGCCGCCGACGTCGTCAACACCTTCAAGGCGGGCGACCTTGCCCGCATCTTCGGCTTTCTCGGCGAGGAGCGCCATGCCGGCCGCATCGCGCGCATGATCGAGAGCCGTCGCGAGAAGAAGCCCTTCGAACGCACGCTCGATCTCGCCGACGCCATCGAAACCCATATCGGACGCGGGCCGAAGGACAAGATCCATCCGGCAACGCGTGTCTTCCAGGCGCTGCGCATATTCGTCAATGACGAGCTTGGCGAGCTCGCAAGGGCGCTGCTGGCTGCCGAGCGGGCGCTGAAACCCGGCGGACGGCTAGCCGTGGTGACGTTCCATTCGCTGGAAGACCGCATCGTCAAGCGCTTCGTCGCCGACCGCTCCGAGGCGGCCAGCGGCTCGCGGCACATGCCTGACGCGCCCGTGCGCATTGCCACCTTCCGCAAAGCCGGCGGCGGCGTGACGCCGGGAGAGGCCGAGCTAGACGCCAACCCGCGGGCGCGCTCGGCCAGGCTGCGCGCCGCGATCCGCACCGAGGCGCCGGCGCGCGCCGGCGATTTTTCGATTTTCGGCCTTCCAAAGCTTCCCGCCGTCGAGCGGCCGGGGGAGAGGTGAGCACGTGTTTCGTACCAGCGACATAGTCCTGATCGCCGTCATGGTCTCGGCCGCGGCGCTGACCTACAAAACGAAGCGCGAAGCCGAAGAGCAACAGGCGGCGGTGCAGAAGATCCAGGCGCAGATCCACTACGAGGAAGAGACCATCGATCTCCTCAAGGCGGATTGGAGCCTGCTCACTCAGCCGTCGCGACTGCAGAAGCTTGCCGACGTCTATAAGAGCCAGCTCGGGCTCGAACCGGTCAACGCGCACCAGATCGGCGGGCTCGACGACATTCCCGTGAAACCCGTGACCATCGAAGACCTCTCCTCGCAGCAGCTTGGCGGCATGGCCGACAATTCGGGCAAGGAGCCCTCGGACGGCAAGGATCCGGTGGTCACCGGGAGCACCGTTCAATGATTGGCCTTCCAAGGATCGGCAGCCTGCTGACGCGCCGGAAGAAGCAGGCTGAGGACGGCTCGATCGTCGTCGACGCCGCCCGCAAGGCGACTGGCGGCAAGGCCAAGACGCGCATCGTCATGACCATGGCGGTGTTCTTCACCATCTATTCAACCATTGCCGGCCGGCTCGTCTATCTCGGGCTGCAGAATCCCGATCTTTCGGGCGGCCCGGAGAACCGCGTCACTGCATCGCGTCCGGATATCGTCGACCGCAATGGCGAGGTGCTGGCGACCGACATCAAGACGGCGTCGCTGTTTGCCGAGCCGCGCCGCATTGTAGACGCCGACGAAGCGATCGAGAGATTGTCGACCGTGCTGCCGGAGATCGACTACGAGCAGACCTATCGCAAGCTCAAGAGCGGCGCCGGCTTCGTCTGGTTGCAGCGCCAGCTGACGCCGAAGCAGCAGGCCGACATCCTGGCGCTGGGCGTTCCCGGCCTCGGCTTCCGCACCGAAAAGCGCCGCTTCTATCCGAGCGGCGAGACCTCGTCCTATATCGTCGGCCTCACCAACATCGACAACCAGGGCATCTCCGGCATGGAGAAGTATATCGACGAGCAGGGGCTGAGCGACCTGCAGGCGTCGGGGCTCGCCGTGGCCAAGGATCTCAAGCCGGTCAAGCTTTCGATCGATCTGCGCGTCCAGCATGTGGTGCGCGACGAGATCGCCGCCGGCCTGGAGCGCTATCGCGCCATCGGCGCCGGCGCCGTCGTGCTGAACATCAAGACCGGCGAAGTGATCGCCATGGCCTCCGTGCCGGATTTCGACCCGAACAATCCTTACAACGCCCAAGAGAAAGACCGGCTGAACCGCATGTCGGCCGGGCTCTACGAGATGGGCTCGACCTTCAAGAGCTTCACCTCGGCCATGGCGCTGGATTCCGGCAAGGCCACAATGAACAGCCGCTTCGACGCGTCGCATCCGATCCGGGTCGGCCATCAGGCCATCCACGATTTCCACGGCAAGAACCGCGTGCTGTCGCTGCCGGAAGTGTTTCTCTTTTCGTCCAACATCGGGTCGGCCAGGGAGGCCGAGCTGGTCGGCATCGATGGGCACCGCGAATTCCTGCACCGCCTCGGCATTCTGGACCGGATGCAGACCGAACTGCCGGAGGTCGCCCGCCCGACCGAACCAAAGGTCTGGAAACAGGTCAACTCGTTCACCATCGCCTTCGGTCACGGCGTGTCGACGACGCCGCTGCAAGCCGCCGTCGGCTGCGCGGCGCTGATGCAGGGCTATCTGATCGAGCCGACATTCCTGGTGCGCAGCGAGGAGGAGGCCATGGCGGTGGCCAAGAAAGTGGTCAGCGACAAGACTGTCGAAGGCATGCGCTATCTCTATACGCTGAACGCCGAGAAGGGCTCAGCCAGGAATGCCAGGGCCCCCGGCTACCGTGTAGGCGGCAAGACCGGAACGGCCGAGAAGGTCATCAACGGCCGCTACTCCAAGGAGTTGAACTTCAACACCTTCGTCGCCGCCTTCCCGATGGACGATCCGCAATTTCTGGTGTTCACGATCGCCGACGCTCCTCATCCGGAAAAGCCCGGGATGACCGACGTCGCCGCCAACAATGCGGGAGTTATGGCTGGCAATATCATCAGGCGTTCTGCGGCCATGCTTGGCGTGAAGCCAGATTTCAGCCATGAAAATGGTGCAACGCTGGTTTCCTATCAGTGATTCTTGGGGCGCGCCGGCAACTGCGCGCTATTTTGTTGCGGTGAACGGGACTCAATGCATCTAAAAGATCTAGCCGGCATCCTACCTGTCGAGGGAACAGCTTCCCCCGACCTGGAGGTGACCGGACTTTCCTCCGATTCCCGCGCGGTCAAGGCCGGCGTCGTCTTCTTCGCGCTTGCCGGCAGCAAGGCCGACGGCTCGACCTATGCGGCCGACGCCGCGGCCTGCGGCGCCGCGGCGATCGTCACCGGCAAGGGCGCGAGCGTCTCCAGCCTGTCGATCCCGGTCCTTGCCGTCGATGATCCGCGCCTGGCGCTGGCGCTCAGCGCGGCGCGCTTCTTCGGACGCCAGCCGCAGACCATGGTCGCCGTCACCGGCACCGCCGGCAAGACATCCGTCGCCGCCTTCACCCGCCAGATCTGGGAGCAGGCGGGTTTTGCCGCCGCCTCGATCGGCACGACCGGCGTGGTGGCGCCCGGCCGCAACGAATATGGCTCGCTGACGACGCCCGATCCGGTGGCGCTGCACCGATTGCTCAAGGAGCTGGCGGATGCGGGCGTCACCCACGCCTCGATGGAAGCCTCGAGCCACGGTCTCGACCAGCGCCGTCTCGACGGGGTGAAGCTGGCGGCCGGCGCTTTCACCAATCTCGGCCGCGACCACATGGATTACCATCCGACAGTGGAGGATTATCACCGCGCCAAGCTGCGCCTGTTCGACACGCTGCTGCCGAAGGGCGCGCCCGCCATCGTCTTTGCCGACGATCCGTGGTCGGAGCCGACCATCGAAGCCGCGAAAGCGGCGGGGCTGGAAGTGCTGACCGTCGGCCGCCATGGCGATTTCCTGACGCTGAAGCGGGTCGAGCATGAGCGGCATCGCCAGCGCGCCGAAATCGTGGCCGACGGCGTGCTGCACGAGGTCGACCTGCCTTTGGCCGGCGATTTCCAGATCGCCAACGCGCTGGTCTCGGCCGGGCTTGCTATCGCGACTGGAACACCCGCGGGCAAAGCCTTGGCGGCATTGGAGAAATTGAAGGGTGCGCCGGGCCGGCTCGACCTCGTCGGCGCCACCGCGGCCGGCGCTCCCGTTTATGTCGACTACGCCCACAAGCCCGATGCGCTGGAGAATGTGCTGACCTCGGTCCGGCCTTTCACCACGGGGCGCGTCGTCGTGGTGTTCGGCTGCGGCGGCGACCGCGACCGGGGAAAAAGGCCGATCATGGGCGAGATCGCGACCCGGCTCGCCGATGTCGTCATCGTCACCGACGACAACCCGCGCACGGAAGTGCCCGAGACCATCCGCGCCGCGATCCTTGCTGCCGCGCCCGGCGCCATCGAGATCGGCGACCGCCGCAAGGCGATCCACGAGGCGGTGGCGATGCTTCGCGCTGGCGACACGCTCATCGTCGCCGGCAAGGGACATGAGGAAGGCCAGACCGTCGGCACCGAAACCTTTCACTTCTCCGACCATGAGGAAGTGCGTGAGGCGCTCAAGGAGCGTGCCGCATGAACCTGCTGTGGACGTCGGAAGCGCTCGTCGAAGCCATGGGCGGCAGGCCGATCGGCTTGCTGCCGGAGGGCATCACCGGCATTTCGATCGACAGCCGCAGCCTGGAGCCGGGAAATGCCTTCTTCGCCATCAAGGGCGAAGCGATGGACGGCCATGATTTCGCGACAGCGGCGGTCAAAGCCGGAGCGGCGGTGCTGGTCGTCGCCGAGGGCAAGCTGCCGTCGCTCGGCCGGCTGACGGCGCCGATGATCGTCGTGCAGGACGTGCTCGCAGCGCTTGAGAAGCTCGGCGTCGCGGCCCGCGTCCGCTCGAAGGCCAGGACCATCGCGGTCACGGGATCGGCCGGCAAGACGACCACCAAGGAAGCGTTACGGCATGTGCTGTCGGCGGTCGGCAAGGTGCACGCTTCTGCGCAGTCGTTCAACAACCATTGGGGCGTGCCGCTGACGCTGGCGCGCATGCCGCAGGACTGCGACTATGCCGTCTTCGAGATCGGCATGAACCATCCGGGCGAGATCCGGCCGCTGGTCAAGATGGTCAGGCCGCATGTCGCCATCGTGACGATCATTGCCGCCGCTCATCTCGGCTTCTTCAAGAATCTCGACGAGATTGCCATGGCCAAGGCCGAGATTTTCGAGGGGATCGAGCCAGGTGGCGCCGCGCTGCTCAACCGCGACGATCCACGCTGGAAGCTGCTCGGCAAAATGGCGAAAGAGGCGGGCGTCGAGCATGTCTTCGGCTTCGGCGAAAATGTCCGCTCGGCGTTCCGCCTTGTCGGCTGCGAGCTTCATGCCGACCATTCCGACATCGCCGTCAAGATCGGCAAGAAAGACCTGACGGCTCGTGTCGGGGCGCCCGGCCGCCATATCGTGCAGAACGTGCTGGCGGTGCTGGGCGCCGCGCAGCTGGTCGGCGCCGACCTCGACAAGGTCGCGGCAGCACTGGCAGATCTTTCGGCCGAGCGCGGGCGGGGCCGGCGCCATATTCTGCATCATCCCAACGGGCCGATCACGCTGATCGACGAGAGCTACAACGCCAATCCGGCGTCGATGGCGGCGGCAATGGCGCTGCTCAACGCCACGCCGGTCGCGGGCGAGGGCCGGCGCATCGCCGTGCTCGGCGACATGCTGGAGCTCGGCAGCCATTCGGCAGATCTCCACGCAGCGCTTGCCAAGCTGATCGTCGGCACGGGCACGCGCAACGTCTTTCTCGGCGGGCCGGAAATGCAGGCGCTGGCCGAGGCCCTGCCGTCAGACATTGCAACCGAGTATCGATCGGGAGCGGAAGAACTGAAGCCGATCGTGATCGCCGCGCTCAGGCCCGGCGACGTGGTGATGGTCAAGTCGTCGAAGGGCATCGGGTTTTCAAAGCTGGTCGAGGCATTGCTCGGCAAATTTCCGGCGGAAGCCACAAACATTAAGCCGGCCTAGGTCGGGCTCCGGGGGACGGAAGGACCATGTTCACACTGCTCGTCGATTTCGCGGACAAGATCTCGTTCTTCAACGTCTTCCGCTACATCACTTTTCGTACAGGCGGCGCGCTGATCACGTCGGCGCTGATCGTCTTCATCTTTGGGCCGACGATCATCAATTCGCTGCGTCTGCGGCAAGGCAAGGGCCAGCCGATCCGCGCCGACGGCCCGCAGACGCATTTCAAGAAGGCCGGAACGCCGACCATGGGCGGGCTGATGATCCTGTCCGGCATCATCGGTTCGTCGCTCTTATGGGCAAACCTGTCCAGCATCTATGTCTGGGTCGTGTTGCTGGTCACCGTCGGCTTCGGCTCGATCGGCTTCTACGACGACTATCTCAAGGTCACCAAGCAGTCGCATCTGGGCTTCTCCGGCAAGGCCCGCCTGGCGATCGAGTTCGTCATCGCCGCCATCGCGGCCTGGGTGATCATGCACAATGGCCAGGCGCCATTCTCGTCGTCGCTGACGTTCCCTTTCGCCAAGGAATTCCTGATCAATCTCGGCTGGTTCTTCGTGCCGTTCTCCTGCTTCGTGATCGTCGGCGCCGGCAATGCGGTGAACCTGACCGACGGCCTCGACGGCCTGGCGATCGTGCCGATCATGATCGCGGCGGCGTCCTTCGGCGTCATCGCCTATTTGTCGGGCAACGCAGTGTTCGCCGAGTATCTGCAGATCCATTTCGTTCCCGGCACCGGCGAGCTCGCCGTCGTGCTCGGCGCGGTGATCGGCGCGGGCCTCGGCTTCCTTTGGTTCAACGCGCCGCCGGCCGCGATCTTCATGGGCGACACCGGCTCGCTGGCGATGGGCGGGCTGATCGGCACCATCGCGGTCGCTACCAAGCACGAGATCGTGCTGGTGATCGTCGGCGGCCTGTTCGTGGTCGAGATCCTGTCGGTCATCATCCAGGTCGGCTATTTCAAGATGACCGGCAAGCGCGTCTTCCTGATGGCGCCGATCCATCACCATTTCGAAAAGCTCGGCTGGACCGAAAGCCAGGTAGTGATACGCTTCTGGATCATTGCCGTCATCCTGGCGCTGGTCGGCCTGTCCACCCTTAAGCTCAGATAGGACTCGCTGCTTGATCCCCGCTGCTTCCTTTTCAGGCAAACGCATTTCGCTCTTCGGGCTTGGCGGCTCGGGGATCGCCACCGCGCATGCGCTGATCGCCGGCGGCGCCGAGGTGCTGGCCTGGGACGACAATCCGGACAGCGTCGCCAAGGCAGCGGCGGCGGGGATTACGACCGGAGATCTGCGCGCGGCCGACTGGCCGCGTTTCGCCGCCTTCGTGCTGTCGCCGGGGGTGCCGCTGACGCATCCCAAGCCGCATTGGACGGTGGAGCTGGCGCGCGGCGCCGGTGTCGAGGTGATCGGCGATATCGAGCTGTTCTGCCGCGAACGCAACAGCCACGCGCCGGCAGCACCCTTCATCGCGATTACCGGGACCAACGGCAAGTCGACGACGACGGCGCTGACGGCGCATATCCTGAAGTCGGCAGGCCGCGACACGCAGATGGGCGGCAATATCGGCCGTGCCGTCATGACGCTCGATCCGCCCGAGCCGACGCGGCACTATGTCGTAGAGTGCTCGTCCTACCAGATCGATCTCGCGCCCTCCATCAATCCGACCGCCGGCATCCTGCTCAACCTGACGCCAGACCATCTCGACCGGCACGGCACGATGGCGCACTACGCCTCGATCAAGGAAAGGCTGGTCGCCGGCAGCGACACCGCGATCGTCGGCGTCGACGATTCCTGGTGCGCCCAGATCGCCGACCGGCTGGAGCGCGCCGGCCGGCAGGTCATCCGCATTTCCAAGCGCCTGCCTTTGACCGACGGCTATTTCGCCGACGGCACCAATCTGATGGAAGCCGTGCACGGCCGCTACAGCCGCGTCGCCTTCCTCGAAGGCATCGGGTCGTTGCGCGGCCAGCACAACGCGCAGAACGCGCTGGCCGCCGTCGCCGCGTGCCTGAGGATCGGGCTCGATCTCGGCGAGATCCAGGCCGGGCTCGAAAGCTTCCCCGGACTGGCGCATCGCATGGAGCAGGTCGGCCGCAAGGACCATGTGCTGTTCGTCAACGATTCCAAGGCGACCAATGCCGATGCGGCCGCACCCGCGCTGTCGAGCTTCAACCGCGTCTACTGGATCGCCGGCGGCCTGCCCAAGGAAGGCGGCATCGAGCCGCTGCGCGGCTTCTTTCCGCGCATCGCCAAGGCCTATCTGATCGGCGAGGCGGCGCCAGCCTTCTCGGCGACGCTCGGCGAGGCAGTACCCTACGAAATATCCGGAACGCTGGCGGCGGCGGTCGAGCATGCCGCCAACGACGCAGCAAAGGACACCGGCGGCGAGGCCGTGGTGCTGCTTTCGCCGGCTTGCGCCAGTTTCGACCAGTTCAAGAATTTCGAAGTTCGTGGCGAAGCCTTCAGGCAAGCTGCGACTGCTATTGATGGGGTGAAATCCATCGGAGGGCCACGTTGATGCAAAGCCGTCTCGACAAAAGTCCTGTCGCCACCTGGTGGTGGACGATCGATCGCTGGTTCCTGGCGGCATTCCTGTCGCTGATGGGACTGGGCATCGTGCTGTCTTTCGCCGCAAGCCCGGCGGTGGCCGAGCGCATCGGCCTCGACAGCTTCCACTTCGCCACACGCCAGATCATCTTCACCATCCCGGCGCTTATCGTGATGCTGGCAGTCTCTTTCCTGGAGGCGCGGCAGATAAGGCGCATGTCGCTGGTGATGATCTGCATCATGCTGGTGCTGATGGTGGCGGTGCTCTACATCGGCGTCGAGGTGAAGGGGGCGCGTCGCTGGGTATCGCTCGCCGGTCTTTCCATCCAGCCGTCCGAGTTCCTGAAACCGGCCTTCGTCGTCATCTGCGCCTGGCTGTTTGCGGAGCACAGGCGCCAGCCCGACATTCCCGGCAATCTGTTCGCCATGCTTTTGCTGGCGCTGGTCATCTCGCTTCTGGTGGCTCAGCCCGATCTCGGCCAGACCATGCTGGTGCTGGGCACCTGGGGCGTGATGTTCTTCATGGCCGGCCTGCCCTGGTTCTGGATCGTCGCGCTGGGGGCTGCCGGGGTCGGCGGCGTGTTCGCGGCCTATACGGTGTTTCCGCACGTCGCCGCGCGCATCGACAAGTTCATGACCGGCGAAGGCGACACCTTCCAGGTCGATATGGGCCGCGAGGCGCTGATCAATGGCGGCTGGTTTGGCGTCGGCCCGGGCGAGGGCACGGTGAAGCGGGTCATCCCCGACAGCCACGCCGACTTCGTCTTCTCGGTCGCCGGCGAGGAGTTCGGCCTCATAATGTGCTTCTTCATCATGTCGATCTTCGCCTTCATCGTGCTGCGCGGCCTGAGCATCGCGCTCAAGGAACAGGACGATTTCACCCGCTATGCGGTGGGCGGCCTCGTCACCGTCTTCGGCCTGCAATCGGCCATCAACATGTGCGTGAACCTGCAGCTGATGCCGGCCAAGGGCATGACGCTGCCCTTCATCTCCTATGGCGGCTCCTCGCAGATCGCCATCGCCGTCTCGATGGGCATGGTGCTCGCCTTGACGCGCAAGCGTCCGGAAAAGCGCAAGCAGATGGGCTTCGTCCTTTCGCAGCGCGCAATGCCGGCGGAATGAGGCAGGATGGCGAAGGGTGTCATCCTGCTTGCGGCCGGCGGAACGGGCGGACATCTGTTTCCGGCCGAGGCGCTGGCGCATGAGCTGATCGAGCGCGGCTGGAAGGTGCATCTTGCCACCGACAATCGCGCCGAGCGCTATTCCCGCCATTTCCCGGCAGCCGACATTCACACCATCCCCTCGGCAACGCTGGGTTCGAAGAACCCGGTCGCCATGCTCTCGGCCTTCTGGAAGATCTGGCAGGGCGTGCGGGAGGCCGGTCGTGTAATCGCCAGGATCAAGCCGGAGGCTGTCGTCGGCTTCGGCGGCTATCCGACGCTGCCGCCGCTCTATGCCGCGACAAGGCGAAAAGTGCCGACGCTGATCCATGAGCAGAACGCCGTCATGGGCCGCGCCAACAGGGCGCTTGCCGGCCGCGTGGATGCGATTGCCGGCGGTTTCCTGCCGGAAGGCGCAAGCGCTGACGGCGCAAAGACGGTGACCACCGGCAATCCGGTCAGGCCGCAGGTCCTCGATGCGGCGAAAACGCCTTACGTGGTTTCGAACGAGGGCGAGCCGTTCCGCTTCCTGGTGTTCGGCGGCAGTCAGGGCGCGCAGTTCTTTTCCGATGCCGTGCCGGCGGCGATCGCGCTGCTGCCGCAAGACCTGCGCAAGCGGCTGGTCATCACCCAGCAGGCGCGCGCCGAGGATGTGGCGCGGGTGAAGGCCGCCTATGCCGATCTCGGGGTCGACATGCAGGTCTCGCCCTTCTTCACCGACATGGCGGCGCGCATGGCGGCGGCGCATCTGGTGATGTCGCGTTCTGGCGCCTCGACGGTTTCGGAAATCGCCGTCATCGGCCGGCCGGCACTGCTGGTGCCTTATCCGCACGCGCTCGACCACGATCAGGCGGCGAATGCGGCAGCCCTTGCCGCCGCCGGGGGAGCCGAGCTCCATCCGCAGTCGACGCTGTCGGCGGCGCGCATCGCCGAGCTGGTCGGCGGGCTGGTCAAGGACCCGAACCGGCTGGCGACCATGGCCGCCGCCGCCCGCTCGGCCGGGAAACCGAACGCGGCGCGGTTGCTCGCCGATCTGACAGAGGCTATTGCGTCCGGCAAAACGGTTTCGGACTACAGGAGGACGCGCCCATGAAGATGCCGCAGACGATCGGCCTTGTGCATTTCATCGGCATCGGCGGCATCGGCATGAGCGGCATCGCCGAGGTGCTGCACAATCTGGGCTACAAGGTGCAAGGGTCCGACCAGGCCGACGGCGCCAATGTGCAGCGGTTGCGCGACAAGGGCATCGAATGCTTCGTCGGTCACAAGGCCGAGAATGTCGGCGATGCCGAAGTCGTGGTTGTTTCGACCGCGATCAAGAAATCCAACCCGGAGCTCAAGGCCGCGCGGGAGAAGTTGCTCCCCATTGTCCGCCGCGCCGAGATGCTGGCCGAACTGATGCGTTTCCGCCAGGCGGTCGCCATCGGCGGCACGCATGGCAAGACGACGACCACCTCGATGGTGGCGACGCTGCTCGAGGCCGGCGGGCTCGACCCGACCGTCATCAATGGCGGCATCATCAACGCCTACGGCACCAATGCCCGCATGGGCGACGGCGAGTGGATGGTGGTCGAAGCCGACGAGAGCGACGGCACCTTCCTGAAACTGCCGGCCGACATCGCCGTCGTCACCAACATCGATCCCGAGCATCTCGACCACTATGGCAGCTTCGACAAGGTGCGCGAGGCGTTCCGCCAGTTCGTCGAGAACGTGCCGTTCTACGGTTTCGGCGTGATGTGCACCGACCATCCGGAAGTGCAGGCGCTGGTCGGCCGCATCGAGGATCGGCGCGTCATCACCTATGGCGAGAACGCGCAGGCCGACGTGCGCTTCAGCAACCACCGCATGCAAGGTGCGATCTCCGAATTCGATGTCGTGATCCGCGATCGCAAGGGGCGGGGCACGACCTCGATAAAGGACCTGCGCCTGCCGATGCCTGGCCGCCATAACGTCTCCAACGCGACGGCGGCCATCGCGGTGGCGCATGAGCTTGGCCTCTCGGCCGACGCGATCAAGAAGGGCCTTTCGTCCTTCGCGGGCGTCAAGCGGCGCTTCACCCGTACGGGCTCGTGGAACGGTGTCGAGGTGTTCGACGATTACGGCCACCACCCGGTCGAGATCGCGGCGGTGCTGAAGGCCGCGCGCAGCGCGACCAAGGGGCGTGTCATCGCCATCGCGCAGCCGCATCGCTTCACCCGGCTGCACGATCTCTTCGAGGAATTCTCGGTCTGCTTCAACGACGCCGACACGGTCATGGTGGCGCCGGTCTACGCGGCCGGCGAGGAACCCATCGAAGGCGTGACTTCCGACGCGTTGGTGTCGCGCATCCGCTCCGGCGGCCACCGCGACGCACGCTATATCGATGGTCAGGCAGCAATCGCGCCCGCCATTCGCGAGCTTGCCAAGCCCGGCGATTTCGTCGTCTTCCTCGGCGCCGGCAACATCACGCAATGGGCCTATGCGCTGCCCAAGGAACTTGGTGGGACGCCCTCATGATGCGCGGCCAGGACCTGATCGATAAACTCGGCGACAAGCTTGCCGGCCTGCGTGGCCGTATCACGCCGAACGCCGAGATGGACAAGATCACCTGGTTCCGGGCCGGCGGCCTCGCCGAGGCGCTGTTCCAGCCGGCCGACGAGGAGGACCTCGCGGCCTTCCTGCGCGCGGTGCCGGAAGAGATACCGGTCGTGGTGGTCGGCGTCGGCTCGAACCTTCTGGTGCGCGACGGCGGCATTCCGGGTTTTGTAGTCAGGCTCTCGGCCAAGGGTTTCGGCGAGGCCGAGACCACCGGGCCGACCACGATCAAAGCCGGCGCGGCGACGCCGGACAAGCGCCTCGCGGCGGTCGCGTATGAAGCCGGCATTGGCGGCTTCCATTTCTATCACGGCATTCCTGGCGCTGTCGGCGGCGCGCTCAGGATGAATGCCGGCGCCAACGGCGTCGAGACGCGTGAGCGGGTCGTCGAGGTGAGGGCCCTGGACCGCAGGGGCAATCTCCATACGCTGAGCAATGCCGATATGGGCTATGCCTATCGCCATTCGTCCGCGCCTGCAGGACTGATCTTCACCTCGGCCATTTTCGAAGGGTTTGCGGAAGACAAGGCGGCGATCAAGGCGGCAATGGATGCCGTGCAGAACCATCGCGAGACGGTGCAGCCGATCAGGGAGAAGACCGGCGGCTCGACCTTCCAGAATCCGGAAGGCACCTCGGCGTGGAAGGAGATCGACAAGGCCGGCTGCCGCGGGCTGATGATCGGCGGCGCGCAGATGTCGCCGATGCATTGCAACTTCATGATCAACACCGGCACGGCCACCGGCTACGATCTCGAATATCTGGGCGAGACGGTGCGGGCGCGGGTGCTCGAGAATTCGGGCATCCGGCTGCACTGGGAGATCAAGCGCCTCGGCAATTTCAGGCCCGGCCATGCGGTGCAGGAGTTTCTCGGGCAGCTTCTTTAGCTTAGGCTTAAGTTCATGTGATGCTTGAAGTTCCAGTGATCTGAAACAGCCGTAGAACCGTTGCCTCAAAGACTCACAATTCACTTTTTGCGGCTGTTTTCGCGGAAAGTGAATCTCTCGGAATCATAGGTACTTGCCAGCGAATCAACTCTCTGATTCTCTGCCCTAAAGCGTTTCCTGATTTGAGTCGTTCGACGCGTTAAGCCGCGTTTTCCGTCTGGGGGGCAACCTGCCGGAGGGCTCGGACTCAATGTTTGGAAATGCGGTGCGGGAATATCGGTTGCAGGCCCGGCGTGAGAGGGGATGACGGGATGAAGAAGAAGCATGTGGCTGTCCTCCTGGGTGGATTCTCCTCGGAGCGGCCCGTGTCTCTGTCCTCGGGGAAGGCGTGTGCGGATGCGCTCGAGAATGAAGGCTATCAGGTCACCCGGGTCGATGTTTCGCGCGATGTCGGGTCTGTGCTTGCCGAGCTCAAGCCTGATGTCGCTTTCAACGCGCTGCACGGTCCGTTCGGCGAGGACGGCACCATCCAGGGAATTCTCGAATATCTCGCAATTCCCTACACCCATTCGGGTGTGCTCGCTTCGGCGCTCGCCATGAACAAGGAACAGGCCAAGAAGATTGCCAAGGCGTCCGGCATTCCGGTCGCGGAGTCGAAGGTGGTCAACCGTTTCGCCGTCCAGAACAAGCATCCGATGAAGCCGCCTTATGTGGTCAAGCCGGTCAATGAGGGGTCGAGCTTCGGCGTGGTCATCGTGCATGAGGGGCAGTCGCATCCGCCGCAGGTGATCGGCTCCACGGAATGGCAATATGGCGAGATCGTCATGGTCGAGCGCTACATTCATGGCCGCGAATTGACCTGCGCGGTGATGGGCGACGTGGCGCTCGGCGTCTGCGAGATCATCCCGACCGGGCATTCCTTCTACGATTACGATTCAAAATACGTTCCCGGCGGATCAAAACACGAAATCCCTGCTAAAATTTCACCGAATATTTACCAAAAAATACAGACACTGGCCCTCAAGGCTCATCTTGCCATTGGTTGCCGGGGCGTCTCCCGATCGGACTTCCGTTACGACGATCGCCACTCCGAAAACGGCGAGGTTGTCTGGCTCGAGGTCAACACTCAGCCGGGCATGACGCCGACGTCTCTGGTGCCTGAAATCGCCGCGCAAGCGGGACATTCGTTCGGCGATTTGTTGAGTTGGATGGTGGAGGACGCTTCGTGTCTGCGTTGAGGTTGGGGCAGGGTAATGGCGTCGGCGCGGCTGGTCTCGCGCTGTTCGGCATGTCGCTGTCATTCGACCGTTTCGTTTTGCCGCGTCAGCTTCGCCGGCCGATGCGCGTGCTGGCGCGCCTGTGCGGCGGCGAGTATGAGGCGCCGCGCTTTTCGGCGGCGATCCTTTCCGCCGCGCTGATCGCGTCGAGCAGCGCCTACGGCGCCTATCTCGGCGGCTACGGCGACAGCATCGTGCAAGGCATCACGGCGCGCACCGGCTTTGCTGTCGACCAGATCAAGGTGGTCGGCAACCGCCAGACCTCCGAGATCGATGTGCTCGACCGGCTCGGCCTCGACGGCTGGACCTCGCTGATCGGCTTCGATGCCGAGGCCGCGCGCGAGCGCATCGCGACGCTGCCGTGGGTCGAGGGAGCCGCGGTGCGCAAGATCTACCCGCATACGCTGGAAGTGCGCATAGAGGAGCGCCAACCCTTCGCGCTTTGGCAGCAGGGCACCTCGGTCTCGGTCATCGAGCGGTCGGGCGAGGTGATCGCGCCGTTCTCGGGCGGCAAGCAGGTGCTGCTGCCGCTGATCATCGGCACCGGCGCGCCGGCCATGGCGCCGGCCTTCCTCGCCAAGATCGACCGCTATCCCGAGCTTGCGGCGCGGGTCAAAGGCTACATTCGGGTCGGCGAACGGCGCTGGGACCTGAGGCTGGAAAACGGCATCACGATCAAGCTGCCGGAAGACGGCGAGGACCAGGCGATCGCCGAACTCGTCAAGATCGACCATGACAACGGATTGCTGACCCGCGACATCGCCGCCGTCGACATGCGGCTTTCTGACCGGCTGGTCGTGGAGCTGTCGCCGGAGGCGGCGACACAGCGCGAAGCAGCGCTCAGCGACAAGACGAAGTCCCTGGCCAAGCGCAAGGTGGAGAGAAAGATATGAGCTGGCTTGGCGGCGGCAGCGACGCTTCTTCGCGCCGGTCGGGCACGCTCACGGTGCTCGATGTCGGCTCCAGCAAGGTTTGCTGCGTCGTGGCGAAGCTGAAGCCGAACGAGGACGGCAAGCTGCTGCGCGGACGTTCGCATCGCATCCAGGTGATCGGCATCGGCCACCAGAAATCGCAAGGTGTGAAGTCCGGCGTGGTGGTCGATCTCGATCGCGCCGAGCATGCCATCCGGCTTGCCGTCGATGCGGCCGAGCGCATGGCCGGGCTCACCGTCGATTCCCTCATCGTCAACATGACGGCTGGCCGGCTGAAGAGCGAAGCCTTCTCAGCGACGATCAATCTCGGCGGCCATCAGGTCGAGGAAGTCGACATCAAGCGCGTGCTCGCCGCCGGCGCCAAACAGGCGCTCAGGGCGGAGCGCGAGGTGATCCATTCGCTGCCCGTCGGTTTCTCGCTCGACGGCGAGCGCGGCATGCGCGACCCGCGCGGCATGATGGGCGATGCGCTTGGCGTCGACATGCATGTGCTGACGGGCGACGCGGCCCCGATGCGAAATCTGGAGCTTTGCATCAACCGCTCGCATCTGTCGGTCGAGCGCATGGTGGCGACGCCCTATGCCAGCGGGCTTGCCTCACTGGTCGACGACGAGCTCGAAATGGGCGCAGCCTGTATCGACATGGGCGGCGGGACGACGACCATCTCGGTCTTCTCGGAGGGCAAGTTCGTCCATGGCGACGCGATCGCCATCGGCGGCAACCATGTGACGCTCGACATGGCCAAGGGCCTGTCGACCTCGCTCGATGCCGCGGAACGGCTGAAGGTGATGCATGGCTCGGCGCTGCCCGGCAGCGCCGACGACCGCGACCTCGTCTCGATCCAGCCGATCGGCGAGGAAGGCGATGTGCCGCTGCAGATCCCGCGCTCGGTAATGACGCGCATCATCCGCGCCCGTATCGACGAGACGCTGGAGCTTCTGCGCGACCGGCTGAACAAGTCCGGCTACGGCAATGCCGTCGGCAAGCGGGTGGTGCTCACCGGCGGCGCAAGCCAGCTCGCCGGCCTGCCGGAAGCGGCGCGCCGCATTCTCGGGCGCAATGTGCGCATCGGCCGGCCGCTCGGCGTCGCAGGCCTGCCGGAGGCGGCCAAGGGACCGGCGTTCTCGACCCCGGTCGGACTGATGATCTATCCGCAGATGGCGAGCTTCGAGAGCCATTCGGCGAAAGGACTTTCCGGTTTCAGGATGACCGGAACGGGCGGAAAACTGCATCGCATGAGTCAGTGGTTGAGAGACAGTTTTTAATTGACGGGGACAGCCCCATAGGCGGCCGCAGCGGCGAGGCGGCGGGAAAGGCAAAGGACGGAGACAATGACCATCAATCTGCAGAAGCCGGACATCACCGAGCTCAAGCCACGCATCACCGTGTTCGGTGTCGGCGGCGGCGGCGGCAATGCCGTGAACAACATGATCACAGCCGGCCTGCGCGGCGTCGAGTTCGTGGTGGCCAACACCGACGCGCAGGCGCTGACGATGTCCAAGGCCGAGCGGCTGATCCAGCTCGGCGCGCATGTCACCGAAGGCCTCGGCGCCGGCTCGCAGCCGGAAGTCGGCCGCGCGGCGGCGGAAGAGTGCATCGACGAGATCATCGATCATCTCTCCAACACCCATATGTGCTTCGTAACCGCCGGCATGGGCGGCGGCACCGGCACGGGCGCCGCTCCGGTCGTTGCCCGCGCGGCGCGCGAGAAGGGCATCCTCACCGTCGGCGTCGTCACCAAGCCGTTCCATTTCGAGGGCCAGCGCCGCATGAAGACGGCCGACATGGGCATCGAGGAACTGCAGAAATGTGTTGATACGCTGATCGTCATCCCCAACCAGAACCTGTTCCGGCTGGCCAATGACAAGACCACCTTCGCCGATGCCTTCGCAATGGCCGACCAGGTGCTCTACTCGGGCGTCGCCTGCATCACCGACCTGATGGTCAAGGAAGGCCTGATCAATCTCGACTTCGCCGACGTCCGCTCGGTGATGCGCGAGATGGGCAAGGCGATGATGGGCACGGGCGAAGCTTCGGGCGAGGGCCGCGCGATGGCCGCCGCTGAAGCCGCCATCGCCAACCCGCTGCTCGACGAGACCTCGATGAAGGGCGCCAAGGGCCTGCTGATCTCGATCACCGGCGGCCGCGATCTCACCCTGTTCGAGGTGGACGAGGCCGCGACCCGCATCCGCGAGGAAGTCGACCAGGACGCCAACATCATCCTGGGCGCCACCTTCGACGAAGAGCTGGAAGGCGTGATCCGCGTGTCGGTCGTCGCCACCGGCATCGACAAGTCGGCGGCCGAAATAGCGGCTGCGCCGATCTCGATCCGCGCGCCGCAGAAGCCGGCCGCCCGCCCGGCGGCGGCTCCGGTGGCAGAAATCCGCCCCGCTCCGGTTCAGCCGCAGGCCTATGAGCCGCGCGCGGCCGATCCGGTCGCGGAGGCGATCCAGCTTGCCGAGGCAAATGCCGCCGCCATGGCGCAGCCGCGCGCCGTGCCGATGGACGACTTCCGGCCGCAGAGCAAGATCTTCCAAGCCCCGCCTGCGCAGCCGCAGCCGCAGCCGGTGGTGCCGCAGCAGGTCATGCAGCAGCCTGCGCCGCAGCGCGAGATGCCGCAGCCGGTGGCCGCGGCGCCGCAGCGTATGCCGCGCGTGGAAGACTTTCCGCCGGTGGTAAGGGCTGAAGTCGAAGCCAAGAGCCGGCCGGCGGACCATGAGAACAGCGGTCCGATGGGGCTGATCAAGCGGCTGACCAACGGCCTTACCCGCCGCGAGGAAGAGCCGGCCCGGCTCCAGCCGGCGCAGCCGCGCGAGCCGAAGCTGCGTCAGGCCGCGCCCGAGATGCGCCGTCTCGCCAGCCAGGATCCTGCGCTCTATGCGCCGCGCCGCGGCCAGCTCGACGACCAGGGCCGGCTGACGCCGCAGGCCCGCACGGTTCAGGAAGACGACCAGCTGGAAATCCCGGCCTTCCTGCGCCGTCAGGCCAACTGATCGATACGGCGGACCGCCAATCGTTAACGGTATATAACAGTTGTTAACAGGCAGACGAGAAATCGTCTGCCTGTTGCTTTTGCAAAAGACATTTAAAACAAGGCTTTACGAGCTGTTTCTGATGCGTTTCCGTGGTTACACGGGGTAAGAAACCGTGATTTGGAGTCTCCAGGGCGGGCCATTATCTTCGCCACGGACTAAAGTCGGTTTGCCGGGATTCGGGGAGTAGCCCTGCTTGCCGATTATACAGAGCCGCGTGCTCTTGCTTATTTTGCCGCCTTTGCGCGAGCGTCAGACCATCAGTCTGACTGCAAGATACCCAAGGCCGATGGAGCGGACGCAGGCATTCAGGGCGTATGGGGTTACTCTTGCACGACTATCAGACGACAGTGAAATCGCGCGTGACGCTGGCTGGGATCGGCGTCCATAGCGGCAAAACCGTGACCGTTCACTTCCTGCCGGCCGATGCCGATACGGGCATCGTCTTTCATCTTTCGAATGGCGGCGAAGCCCGGGAGCTCCGCGCCCTGGTCGCGGAAGTCGGCGCCACCGATCTCTGCACCATGCTTGGCGATCCGGCCGGCGATCATATCGGCACCGTCGAGCATCTGATGGCCACGGTGTTCGGTCTCGGCATAGACAATTTGATCATCGAGATCGACGGTTCGGAAGTCCCCATTCTCGACGGCAGCGCCATGGCCTTCGTCGAGGCCATCGACCAGGCCGGCATCGAGACGCTGGCGGTGAGGCGTCGCTACATCCGTGTCGTCAAGCCGGTGCGCGTGGAAGCCGGCGCGTCCTGGGCGGAGTTCCGCCCCTATGACGGCACGCGGTTCGAGGTCGAGATCGATTTCGAGAGCCCGGCGATCGGCCGCCAGCAATTCGCCTCCGACATCAATCCCGACATCTTCCGCCGCGACATCGCGCGCGCTCGCACATTCGGCTTCATGAAGGACGTCGAGAGGCTTTGGGCCGCCGGCTACGCGCTCGGCTCGTCGCTCGAAAACTCGCTTGTCATCGGCGACGACAACCGCGTCATCAATGTCGGCGGGCTGCGCTATCCCAACGAATTCGCCCGTCACAAGACGCTCGATGCGATGGGCGATCTGGCGCTGGCCGGCGCGCGCTTCATCGGCTGTTTCCGTTCCTATCGCGGCGGCCACCGGATGAACGCGTCTGCGTTGCGCCGGCTGCTTTCCGACCACACGGCCTTCGAGATTGTCGAGACGAGGCGCCGAGAGCGCGGCCGCGTCGCCGAGATGATCGCTGTCAGCCGGCCGGTCTACGCACCTTGGGTGATCTGATTCTTAACCGTTTTCTGGCTTTGTGGTCAGGCTTGTGTTGCATGGCTGCATCACCGGGTCGTCAAAACGCGCGGCTTTGATCATCGCGTCGGCCTGCCACAAAAATGTGCGATTGGCCGGACATAGCGTTGCCGGGCAAGGGGATAATGGTTTATGGCTTCGGCCCGGGACCGAAACGACGCCGAAGGGGCGGAATCCAAACATGTTTTTTTCGCGAGTTGGTCAATCGGTAACGCCGCGTCGGGGTGTTTTGCTGGCGCTGTCGGTGGTTGCTCCCGCGCTCGTGCTGTCGGCCTGCATGTCCTCCGAGAAGGATGTCAACCTGGCGACCTATGTCGACCAGACCGAGCCGGCCGACGTTCTCTACAACCAGGGCCTGGCCAACATGAATGCCGGCCGCCTCGATGAGGCGAGCAAGAAGTTCGACGCGGTCGACCGCCAGCATCCCTATTCGGAATTCGCCCGCAAATCGATGGTGATGGGCGCTTTCGCCGATTATCGCGCTGGCAATTACGACGAGGCGATCGGTTCGGCCAAACGCTACCTGACCCTCTATCCCTCGACAGACGACGCGGCTTACGCGCAGTACATCATCGGCCTCTCCTACTATCGGCAGATCAAGGACGTCACCCAAGACCAGAAGGAAGCGCGCCAGACCATCCAGACCATGCAGGATCTGGTGACGCGCTGGCCGAACTCCGAATATGTCGGCGACGCCAAGGACAAGATCCGCTTCGCCAGCGACCAGCTCGCCGGCAAGGAGATGCAGGTCGGCCGCTACTATCTCGAGCGCCGCGAATACATCGCCGCCGTGAAGCGTTTCCGCACCGTGGTCGAGAACTATTCCAACACCCGCCATGTCGAGGAGGCGCTCGCGCGCCTGACCGAGTCCTATTATGCGATGGGCCTGACCTCGGAAGCGCAGACGGCCGCGGCGGTGCTTGGTCACAATTATCCGGACAGCCCGTGGTACAAGGATTCCTACAAGCTCCTGCAGAGCAACGGGCTTGAACCCCGCGAAAATGCCGGATCGTGGATTTCCAAGGCCGGGAAGCTGATCACCGGCGCCTGAAGCTTGCGATGCTGTCCAGACTGTCGATCCGCGATATCGTCCTGATCGAGAAGCTGGACATCGACTTCCTGCCTGGGCTTTCGGTGCTGACCGGCGAAACCGGCGCCGGTAAATCCATCCTGCTCGATGCGTTGTCGCTGGCGCTTGGGGCGCGCGGCGATGCCTCGCTCGTCCGCCATGGCGCCGCGCAAGGCCAGGTCATCGCGGTGTTCGATGTGCCGCGCAACCATCCGGCACGCGCGTTGCTCGCCGGAAACGACATCGAGGACGATGGCGACATCATCCTGCGCCGCGTACAGACCGCCGATGGCCGCACCCGCGTCTTCGTCAACGACCAGCCCTCCAGCGTCACCCTGATGCGCGATGTCGGCCGCGCGCTGGTCGAGATCCATGGCCAGCATGACGAGCGGGCGCTGGTCGATCCCGGCGCGCATCGCGAATTACTGGACAGTTTCGGCGGCCATCTGGGCGCCGTGCGAGGCACGGGCGAAGCCTGGCGGTACTGGCGAAACTGCGAGCAGGAGCTTTCCCGGCATCGCGCCAAGGTCGAGGCGGCGGCGCGCGAAGCCGATTATCTGCGCGCTTCCGTGGCCGAGCTCGCAAGACTCGACCCGCAGCCGGGCGAGGAAACGGAGCTTGCGGAATTGCGCGCGACGATGATGCGCGTCGAAAAGATCGCCGCCGAGATCCATGATGCGCAGGATGTGCTGTCGGGGCCGTCCTCGCCCTTGCCGCAACTCGCCAGCCTGTTGCGGCGGCTGCAGCGCAAGTCCAGCGAAGCCCCCGGCCTGCTCGACGACGTGGTGAAATCGCTCGACGAAGCGATGATCTCGCTCGACGCCGCGCAGTCCGGCGTGGAAGCAGCACTTCGCGCCACCGAATATGATCCGCAGCGTCTGGAGAAGGCGGAAGAGCGTCTGTTTGCGCTGCGCGCCGCCTCGCGCAAGCACAGTGTCGCGGTCGACGATCTGGCGCAGCTGCGCGACACGATGGTGGCCGATCTTGCCGACCTCGATGCCGGCGAGGAGCGGCTGCACGCGCTGGCCAAGCAGGCCGCCGCGGCGCGCGAGGCCTACGATATTTCCGCGGCGCAGCTGTCGTCGCTGCGCCATGCGGCGGCGGCGGGTCTGACCAAGGCTGTTATGGCGGAACTGCCGGCGCTCAAGCTCGAACGGGCCGAGTTCATCGTCGAGATGGGAAGCGATGCCGAAAGCCGCATGGAAGAAGGCATCGACCAGGTCGAATTCTGGGTGCGCACCAATCCGGGCACCCGGCCGGGACCGATGATGAAGGTCGCTTCCGGTGGCGAGCTCTCGCGCTTCCTTTTGGCGCTGAAGGTGGCGCTGGCCGATCGCGGCTCGGCGCCGACCCTGGTGTTCGACGAGATCGACACCGGCGTCGGCGGCGCGGTGGCCGACGCCATCGGCCAGCGGCTGGCGCGGTTGTCAAAGCGGGTACAGGTGCTTTCCGTGACGCATGCGCCGCAGGTTGCGGCACGCGCCGCCACGCATTTCCTGATCTCCAAATCCGGCGGCAAGGACCGCGTCGCCACCGGCATTGCCGAAATGGACCGCGCGGCGCGCCAGGAAGAAATCGCGCGCATGCTGGCCGGCGCCGCCATCACCGACGAAGCGCGCGCGGCAGCGGAGCGGTTGCTGCGCGAGAATACGGCTGCCGCATAGAAGGTTGGGCCTCGTCGATTCCAATCCGAGTCAGCAGATGGCTGCATCGTGCTGTTCAGCAATGATTTTTGCGCAAGCCCACTCCCTGCCGTCAAATCCTGATTTATAGTGGCGCGCCACAATCCAAGGACTGATGCATGTCGGAAAAACCCGTCGATTCGTTGAGCGAAGGCGAAGCCGCGGATGAGCTGAAGCAACTGGCGGCGGAGATTGCCGAGCATGACCGGCGTTATCACACCGAGGACGCGCCGACGATCACCGATGCCGAGTATGATGCGCTGCGCCGGCGCAACCTCGCCATCGAAGAGCGCTTCCCCGATCTCGTGCGCGAGGATTCGCCGACGCGACGGGTCGGCGCCCCGCCCGCGGAGGGCTTTACCAAGGTGCGGCACGCGGTGCCGATGCTGAGCCTCGCCAAGGCCTATACCGACCAGGATGTCGCCGATTTCATCGAGCGCGGAAGGCGTTTCTTCGACCGCGACAAGGACCTCGACATCGCCTTCACCGCCGAACCGAAGATCGACGGGCTGTCGGCCTCGTTGCGCTACGAGAGCGGCGTGTTCGTGCAGGGCGCGACGCGTGGCGACGGCACGGTCGGCGAGGACATCACCGCCAATTTGAAAACGATTGCCGACATCCCGAAGAAGTTGCAGGGTTCGGGCTGGCCGGAAATCATCGAGATCCGCGGCGAGGTCTACATGACCTATGCCGAATTCGAGGCTTTGAAGCAGCGTTCAGCGGCGGTCGGCGGCCAGGATTACGTCAATCCGCGCAACACGGCTGCAGGGTCGCTGCGCCAGAAGGATCCATCGGTCACCGCCAGCCGCAATCTGAAATTCTTCGCCTATGCCTGGGGCTATACGACAGCGGACCCAGCGCCGACGCAGTTCGATTCCGTACAGAAGTTCAAGGAATGGGGCTTCAAGGTCAGCCCGCTGATGGTGCGGGCGAAGTCCATCGACGACCTGATCGCGCATTACCACCGCATCGAGGAGCAGCGCTCCTCGCTCGGCTACGACATAGACGGCGTCGTCTACAAGGTCGACCAGCTCGAGCTGCAGCGCCGCTGGGGTTTCGTCACCGGCGAGCCGCGCTGGGCGGTCGCCCACAAATTTCCGGCCGAGCAGGCGATGACGACCGTCGAGAGGATCGACATCCAGGTCGGCCGTACCGGCACGCTGGCGCCGGTGGCGCGGCTTGCGCCGGTCACGGTCGGCGGCGTGGTGGTCGAGAATGTCACGCTGCATAATGAAGACTACATCAAGGGTTTCGACAGCAACGGCCAGCCGATCCGCGACGGCATCGATGTGCGCATCGGCGACATGGTGGTGATCCAGCGGGCAGGGGACGTCATCCCGCAGATCGTCAGCGTCGTCATCGACAAGCGGCCGGCCAATGCCGTGCCTTATGGATTCCCGCATACCTGCCCGGTCTGCGGCTCGCCGGCGACGCGCGAGATCAACGAGAAGACGGGCAAGGAGGATTCGCGGCGGCGCTGCACCGGCGAGATGATCTGCGCCGCGCAGGCGGTCGAAAGGCTGCGTCACTTCGTGTCGCGCGGCGCGCTCGACATCGAAGGCCTCGGTGCCGAAAACATCGACCTGTTCTTCAATTCTGGGCTGGTGAAGACCGCCGCCGATATCTTCACGCTGAAGGACCGAAGGCCCGCCGTCACCAGGGCGCTAGCCGAGCGACGGGAGGAGCAGGCGAGGCTGCGCGAGGAAGCCTCGGGCAAGGCGCGCAAGAATGTTCGCAGCGTCGAGGAGCGTAATTATGAAGGTCTCGACAAGTTGTTTTCGGCCATCGACGCGCGCCGCGAGCCGGAGCTCGACCGTTTCATCTTCGCGCTCGGCATCCGCCATATCGGCGAGACGACGGCGGCCGTGCTTGCCCGCCAATTCTCGACCATCGAGGAGCTGATCCGTATCGGCAAGGAGACGGCGAAGGCCGAGGATCCGCACAGCGTGTTCCCATCGATCAACGGCATCGGCGATACGGTGATCAACGCGTTGCGCGACTTCTTCGGCAATGAGCGCAATGACGACGTGCTGGACGCATTGCTGGCGCAGGTTCATCCGAAACCCTACGTCATGGAAATCTCGGCCGGCAGCGAAGTCTCGGGCAAGACGGTGGTGTTCACCGGCTCGCTGGAAAAGATGACGCGATCCGAAGCCAAGGCGATGGCGGAGCGGCTCGGCGCCAAGGTCGCGGGCTCGGTTTCGGCCAAGACAGACCTGGTGGTGGCGGGTCCCGGCGCCGGCTCGAAGCTGAAAGTTGCGAGCGATCTCGGCATCGAGGTGATCGACGAGGACACATGGCTGCAGCGCATCGGCAGGGGCGGCTAATGACTGGCGCGTTCAAGGGTTTTGGGCCGAAGGCCATTCCGTTCCTGAAGGCGCTCGACTTCCACCAGAGCCGTGAGTGGTTCCAGGAAAACCGCGACCTTTACGACAGCGAGCTGCATGGGCCGTTCTGCGATCTGGTCGAGACGCTCACAGAGCGTTTCGAGGCGGCCAAGCTCGGCTTGCGCGGCGACCGCAAGAAATCGCTGTTCCGCATCAATCGCGACGTGCGCTTTTCCAAGGACAAGCGGCCCTACAATCGGCATCTCTCGGCGATTCTGTCGCCCGACGGCACCAAGATGGAGCAGGGCGTCTTCTACGTGCATATCGGGCTCGAGCGCTGCTTCGCGGGTGTGGCCTGGTGGCAGCCGGCGCCTGAATTGCTGCAGGCGATGCGCAAGGCGATCGTGACCAAGCCGGCCGCGTTCCGCGGCATGGTCGCATCGCTCAAGAAGGCCGGCCTGGAGCTCGATGCGGAAGACCGCCTGAAGCGGGTGCCGCGCGGTTTCGAGGATCTCGGTGACGAGGATCTCGCCCAGGCGGTGCGCAACCGGCATTTCGTGGTCCGGCACGACATCGATCCGGCGACGATCCATTCGCCGGCGCTGGTCGACGATCTCGTCGGCTTCACGCTTGGCGCCAAGCCGCTGCTCGACTGGGGCCGGGCGATCCAGGGGACGGCTGTCGCGGCCTGACGCCGCCTCCGACTGTCGCCGGGCTTACATCCGCATCAGCAGGCCGCCGTCGACGGCAAGCTCTATGCCGGTGATATAGCTCGCGGCGTCCGAGAGCAGGAAGAGCGCGGCGTTTGCCATGTCCTGCGGCGTGCCGATGCGGCCGAGCGGCGTATAATTCGCCACGGCGGCGCGCTTTTCTTCGGTGTCCCAGCGCGCCTGCAGCGGCGTTAGTGCCATGCCGGGGCAGATCGCGTTGGAGCGGATGCCGTCGCCGGCAAGCTGCATGGCAAGCGACTTCGACAGCGCGCAGACGCCTGCCTTCGAGGCCTGATAGGCATCCTGAGGCTTCGGGTCGCCGCGATACCATTGAATGGTCGAGAAATGCACCATGGCGCCGCCGCGGCCGCCGGCGCGCATCTGCGGAACGACCGCGCGTGCGGTGTGCACGAAGGATTTCAAGTTGATGTTGAAGACCTGATCCCAGACATCGAGATCCATTTCGAGCGCCGATTTGTCGCGGCCGAACCACAATACGCCGGCGACATTGGCGAGATAGTCGATGCCGCCACGCTCGCGGCCCGCCGCACCGATGGTCCGTTCCACGAAGGCCGCGTCGGTCAAATCGCCCTGGGCGAAGGTGAGCCGGTCGTCATACGAGGCGAGGGAGGCCGGACGCGGCTTGATGTCGATGGCGGTGACGGAGGCGCCGGCATCGAGCAGCGCCAGCGCGATCGCTTCGCCCATCCCGCCGCCAGCTCCGGTGACGACCGCATGCCGGCCCGTGAAATCATAGACGACCATTCATCCCCCCTCGGTTCTTGCTGCAAGGCGCGGCGCTATCTCTGCGCCAAGGCGCGATGGCGGGACAATAGGGGCCGACAAAAAATCCATCAAGCCGTATTCGAAAAAATTTGCCAAAATAGAAAATCGCGATATCGTGCCGTGGCTGACAGCTTCCTTTTGGGTGGATTCCAAGACCATGACCCTGCATTCCGGCGCGCGGACCTTCTCGGTGACCTCTCCTGTCGACGGCTCGATCTATGCCAAGCGCAACTATGCGGACGGGGCCGCGATCGAGGCGGCCGTCGCCCGCGCTCGCGCGGCGCTGCCGGGCTGGCGGCGGACGCCGCTGGCCGAGCGCCTGGCGATCCTTCTGCGCTTCGGCGAGGAGATGAAGGCGCGCGCCGCTCCGCTGGCCGAGGCGGTGGCGTGGCAGATCGGCAGGCCCTTGTGGCAAGCCGACGAGACGCCGCGCCTGGCGCTGATCGGCGAATTGCTTGCCGGTGCCGCGCCCGAGACGCTGGCCGACACGCCCTATCCGTCGGACGAGAACATCCGCCGCTATGCCAAGCCGGTGGCCGGCGGCCTACATCTTTCGATCTGCGCCTGGAATTACCCGACCGCCATGCTCGGCTATCTGGTCACGTCGCCGCTTGCCGCGGGCAATGTGGTGATCTTCAAGCATTCGCCGCAGACGCCGCTGATCGCGGAGCTCGCCGAGGAGGCTTTTCGCGCGGCCGGCGGGCCGGAAGGGGTCTTCCAGTGCCTGCATCTCGATCATCCGGATGCGGAGCGGCTGATCGCTTCCGGCGTCTTCAACGCCGTCAATTTCATCGGTTCGGTCAATGGCGGCCGGCGCGTGCATGCGGCGGCGGCCGGCACCTTCACCCAAGTCCATCTCGAGCTTGGCGGCAAGGATCCGACCTATGTGCGCTCCGACGCCGACCTCGAGGCGGCGGTTCCGCTGATCGCAGAGGGCAGCTATTCCAATGCCGGCCAGTCCTGCTGCTCGGTGGAGCGAATCTATGTCGACCGCCTGATTCACGACCGTTTCGTCGAGGCGCTGGTCGCCGAGACGGTGAAGTGGTCGATCGGCCATCCGATCGCTGAAAAGCCGATGGTCGGCCCGGTGGTGCGCGCGGTCGCGGCCGACACCATCCGCGACCTGACCGAAGGCGCGGTGCGAGCAGGGGCGAAGCGCCTGATGCCGCAGGATGGCGCGCGCAAGGCGGCAAGCCTCGGGACCGCCTATGTCGCGCCGGAGGTGCTGACCGGCGTCGACCACAGCATGCCGATCATGCGCGACGAGCTGTTCGGGCCGGTGGCCTGCGTTCAGGCCGTCGGCGGCGACGACGAGGCGATCCGGCTGATGAATGACAGCGACTATGGCTTGAGCGCCTCGATCTGGACGCGCGATGTCGAGCGTGGCGTGGCCTTGCTCGACGAGGTCGAGGCAGGCACGGTCTATCTCAACCGTTGCGATCACGCCGACCTCTATCTGCCCTGGGGCGGCATCAAGAATTCCGGCCTCGGCCGCACCAATGGGCGTGCCGGGCTGATCGAGGCGACGGCGGCGAAGGCTTATCATGTCCGCTCCGTCATCGCCTGACCGCCAGCGGCATCCGGCCGTGCGCGATCTTGAAAAGCTTGGCGACGCGGCCGTCGCGGCGCTCGCCGGGGCCGGGGTGGAACGATTGCTGCCGGATGCGACCAGCCCCTATCTTCTGATTGCCGAGCATGCCGGCAACGTCGTGCCGGCGCCGTGGCGCGACCTTGGCCTGGCGGAGCCTTATCTCGGCACGCATTTCGCGGTGGACATCGGCGTCGACGCGCTGACGCGCCGGCTCTCGCGAACGCTGCGGGCGCCGGCGGTGATCGCGCGCTATTCACGGCTGTTCCTCGACTATAACCGCCCCGCCGAGGAGTGGGACTTCATGCGTCCCGACCTCGGCGGCATCCCGCTGCCGGGCAATCTCGCTGTGGACGCGGCGGATGCGAGGCTGCGCAAGCTCGTCGCCTGGGCGCCGGTTGAACGGGCAATCATCGAAGCCGCTGTCGGCAGGCGGGCGCTGATTTCGGTGCACTCCTTCACGCCGGTGATGGGCGGCGTGAAGCGCAATGTGGATATCGGCGTGCTGTGGCGGGAACAGTCGCCCTTCGTCGCCTCGGTGCTAAAAACGCTCAGGGCCCACGGCCCGGAAGCAGGCTTCAGAATCGGCGATAACGAACCTTACGACTGGCGCCAGGCTGTCGGCTACACCTTGAACCGGCACGGGCTGCAGCAGGGCCGGCCCTGCCTCTACCTCGAGCTGCGCAACGACTTGCTTGCCGATCCGGAAACTTTCGAACGCGTCAGCCGCCTCCTGGAGGCTGCCTTTGCCACCATCGCGATATCCCTATGGCCGCAATCAGCCGTAGCCGTCTGAAGGCTGGACGCTCAAATATCGGAACGCTAGAGCTTGTCGAATTGGAAACACGGCAGCCAAGGGCGTGGACGATGCAAGGCAATGTGGGCAGCAAGATCCGCGACGCGCGCAAGCAGCAGAACATCACCTTGCGCGATCTCAGTGAGCGCTCCGGCCTTTCCGTTTCGCAGCTGTCGAAGCTCGAGAACGGCAAGGCGAGGCTGACCGTCGACATCGCGCTGATGATCGCCGGCGTGCTGCATGTGCCGGTGGCCTCCTTCCTGTTCAGCCCGAAGCCCGGACCGCAGGCGCGCCGCTCGATCACGCGCGCCGGCAGCGGCATCCTGCATGAAGGCAACGCCATGGAATTCGAGGTCCTGTGCAGCGATTTCCGCGACAAGACCAATATTTTCTGGCGCGTGACGCTGCGCGCCAGAACCTTCGAGGAAAACGGCGGCTGGCGCAGCCATTCGGGTGAGGAGTTCATCCATGTGCTGAGCGGCAGCCTGCAGCTCCACACGCTCCACTACGACCCGAGCGTCCTGCAGCCCGGCGACAGCATCCTGTTCGACGGCGAAATGCAGCACGCCTATGTGGCGCTCGGCGACGAGCCCGTCATCATGCTGATGTCGAACACGGTACCGCGCGACGGGCTGCCGCCGGGAGCAGGCGTCTGACCGACGGGCCTCAGCCCTTCCGCTCAAGAATTTTTCTAGAATGGAAAAAAATACTTGTTATGGAAAAGTCGGAGGACTAGCATCCTTTGACCGGCCGACAGGAGAACAGCCAGCGGCCGGGAATGGGAGAGATGACCGATGCTGTCGGTTGGGGCAGTCAGCAAGACATTCGGCGGCGTGCAGGCGTTGCGCAGCGCCTCGCTGACCTGCGAGGCGGGCGAGATCCTCGGTCTCATTGGTCCGAACGGCGCCGGCAAATCCACCCTCGTCAACGCCATTTCGGGCGTGCTCAAGCCGGACAGCGGCAGCGTGCGCCTCGCGGGCGAAGAGATCACCGGCCGGAGCCCGGAGCATTGCGCGCGGGCAGGGATTGGCCGCACCTTCCAGACCATCAGATTATTCAAGGACCTGACTGTGCGGCAGAATGTCGAGGTCGCGCATATCAATTGTCGGGCCGTGCGCTCCGATGCCGCCATGCGCATCGGCGTCGATCAGCTTCTGCAGCAATATGAGCTCGCAGGCTTCGCCGACAGCCCGGCCGGAACGCTGCCCTATGGCAGCCAGCGCCGGCTCGAGATCGCACGCGCGCTGGCGCTTGGGCCGTCGCTGTTGTTGCTCGACGAACCGGCCGCCGGTCTCAACGAGGCCGAGTCGGAGACGCTGGCCATCGCCATCGAAGGCATTCGCCGCGACGTCGGCTGCGCGACCATCGTCATCGATCACGACCTGCGCTTCATCAACCGGCTCTGCGACCGGCTTTGCGTGATGGACCAGGGCCAGGTGATCGCCTCGGGCGAGACGGAAGACGTGTGGCGCGATCCGCGCGTCATTGAGGTCTATGTCGGGCAGTCAGAGACGGCCTGAAGGCCCGGAAGAACAACCGCAATGAGAGGAAGGAGGGTAGAATGGAAAAGATTTTGCTGGGAGCCGCGGTGCTGACCGCGGGACTGCTGCAGGCCGGGCATGCAGGCGCCGCCGATCTGAAGATCGGGCTTGCGGTCGCCATGACCGGCGCCTACGCGCCCTATAGCGAGGCCGAGGGCGCGCGCTGCATGGCCGACAGGCTGAACAAGGCCGCAAGCGCGAACGATCCCAAGGTCGAGCTGATGATCGAGGACAACCGCTCCGATCCGCAGCTTTCGGTCTCGCTCGGCCAGAAATTCCTCGATGCCGGCGCGCAGGTGATCACCGGCGTGCCGTTTCCCGATGCGCTGATCCCGATGGCGCAGACCGCGCAGCCTTATGGCGCAACCGTGTTCTCGGCTCCGAACACGCAGCTCGAGATGCAGCAGGCTGGGCTCGACAACTTCATCGCCGGCGCCGTGCCCGATCCGATCAATGCCTCGGCCACCGCCAACGCGCTTTACGGCAAGGGCGCGCGGACCGTCGCGCTGATGGTGTCACCCGATGCCGGGTCCTACTCGGAGAAGCTGCCGGAGTGGTTCGGCGAGGTGTTCGAGCATCTCGGTGGCAAGGTGGTCGGCAAGTTCAACTATTCCTACGGCACCACCGACTGGTCCCCGCAGATCGCCTCGATCAAGGCGTTGCCGCAGAAGCCGGACGCGATCCATATCTGCGCAGTGCTGCCCGATGTCGGCATCCTGATCCGGCAATTGCGCGCCAACGGCTACGAGGGGTGGGTGGCGGGCTGCGATGCCTTCGACGACAAGTCGCTGGAAGGCACGGTCGGCGATCCGAAGTCGCTGGAAAAGGTGATGTTCGCGACCCATGGCGCGACCGGCGTCGACGGCCCGATCGACAAGTTCCTCGCCCAGTGCAAGGCCGACGGCTACAAGATCAACGGCATCTTCGACGCGCTCGGCGCCGACATGGTGCAGATCAGCTACGAAGCGGCGAAAAAGGCCGGCACCGTCGACCCCGCCGCCTTACGCGAGGCGATCCGCGCGCCTGGCGGCTATCCGGGCACCACCGCGCCGACGATCTCCTTCGCCGAGAAGAAGGGCTATCCGGTCAAAGCCGTGCCGGTGATGGGCTTTGCCGACGGCAAGCGGGTGCTGATCACCGACACGCCGCCGACCTTCGTTCCGGCGCTGAACTAAGCGGGGCCGGGAACACGTGCTGAAGGTTGAGAAGCTTGTCGTGCGCTATGGCGCCGTCACGGCGGTGCGCGAGTTGTCGCTCGAGGTGGGGCAGGGCGAGCTTGTCGCCCTGCTCGGGCCCAACGGCGCCGGCAAGAGCTCGACCATCAACGCGCTGACCGGTCTGGTGACGCCAGCTTCAGGGCGCATCGTGCTCGACGGCAAGGACATCTCGCATGTCCGCACCGAGGACCGCATCCGTGCCGGACTGACCGCGACGCCGGAAGGCCGGCACATCTTCTCCAACCTGAGCGTCGGCGAGAACCTGCGGCTTGGAGCCGCGACAAGGCGCGACCCCGCCGGCGTGCGCCAGGATATCGAGCGGTTCCTGTCGCTGTTCCCGGTGCTGTCCGAACGCTTCGGCCAGGCGGCCGGCACGCTTTCGGGCGGCGAGCAGCAGATGCTGGCGATCGCCCGTTCGCTGATGTCGCGGCCGAAGCTGCTGCTGCTCGACGAGCCGTCGCTGGGGCTCGCGCCCAAGATCGTGGCGCGCATCTTCGATTTCATCGGCGAGCTCAAGGCGCAAGGGCTGACGCTGCTGGTGGTCGAGCAGAACGCCAAACAGGCGCTGCGCTTCGCCGACCGCGTCTATGTCGTGAGTTCGGGCACGCTGCGCTATGACGGACCGCCGGCCAGACTCGCCGACGAGCACGGCCTGTTCAACCTTTATATCGGCGGGTAGGCGGCGATGGATTACGCCTTGCAGCAACTCCTCAACGCGCTCGCCTTCGGTGCGGAATATTCCCTGGTGGCGCTCGGGCTCGCCGTCGTCTTCTCGATCATGGGGCTGGTGAATTTCGCCCATGGCGAGATCATCGGGGTCTCGGCCTACAGCGTGTTCCTGGCTGCCGCGCTCGGGCTGACCTCGCCCTTCGTCGCGGTGCTGCTTGCCGTCGGCATGGCGGCGCTGGCGGCGGTGGTGTTCGAACGCGTCGCCTTCCGGCCGGTGCGCTATGCGCCTACCACCACCGGGCTGCTCACCGCCTTCGGCGTGTCGATCGTGGTGCAGAACCTTTTCATGCTTTTGATCTCGCCAAAGCCGCAGTCGGTCTCGATCCTCAACGGCTTGAACCAGATGTGGTTCTTCGGCCCCTTCGCCGTCTCCTCGCTGCAAGTGATGGAACTGATCGTGTCGGGCCTGACCATCCTTGCGCTCGTGCTCTTCCTCAACCGCTCGACGCTCGGGCTCGCCATTCGCGCTGCCGCGCGCGACTTCGCCACCGTGCGGCTGATGGGGATCAAGGCAAACCGGGTGATTGCCACGGCGTTTGCGATTTCGGGCGCGCTGGCGGGCATCGCCGCCGTCTTCATCCTGGCGCGGCGCGGCAGCGTCTCACCCGATCTCGGCTTCGGCCTGGTGCTGAAGGCCTTTGTCGCCTGCGTCATCGGCGGCTTCGGCTCGCTGCCGGGTGCTGCGGTCGGCGGCATGCTGCTCGGCTTCATCGAAGTCGGCCTGCTCGTCGCGCTGCCGCAGGAATATGCGGGCTTCCGGGACGCGCTCACCTACGCCATCATCGTCGCGCTGCTTGTCTACCGGCCGGAAGGCCTGCTTGGCCAGCGCATCGAACTCGGCGACAAAGAGATTTAGGGCGGGAGATCTGACGTGGCAGGCTCCGAACTCTCGCAAGCGGTCGAACAGATGGCGGCGCCGGCCGCCACCGCGTAGCCCGGCAACGCGATCCTCCGCTCGCTGATCGGCGGGCTGGTGACAGCGCTGCCGGTGCTGGCGATCGGGCTCCTGGTGCTGAACTTCGCGCCGACCTACTACACTTTCCTGGCGCTCGGCGCCTTCGTGAACCTGATCGTCGTGGTCGGGCTGCAAGTGTTCATGGGCAATTCCAACATCGCCAATCTCGGCCACAGCGCCTTCGTCGGGCTTGGCGCCTATGGCGTCGCCATCCTGTCGACGCCGCTTGCCATGAAGAAGCTGTCGATCCCCCACGCGCCGTTCGGCTTTGCGACGCTGGAGCTCGATCCGGTTTCGTCGGCGCTCATTGCGCTCTTGGTGATCGGCATCGTGGCGCTGGTCAGCGGCAAGGTGATCAGCCGGCTGTCGGGGGTCGCTGCGACCATCGTCAGCCTGGCGCTGCTCATCATCGTCCATTCGGTTTTCATCAACTGGACCAATCTGTTCAAGGGCAACCAGGCTTTCTTCGGCATTCCGAAAGTGGTCGGCCTGCCGTGGATGCTGGTCTTCGCGGTGCTGGCGATCGTGGCGGCGCGACTGTTCAAGGACAGCCGCTGGGGTTTGCAGCTGCGGGCCAGCGCGCAGAGCCCTCAGGCTGCGGCTGCGCTCGGCATCGATGCGAAGAAACTGCGGCTCATGTCATGGGTGCTGTCGGCGCTGATCTGCGGGCTCGCCGGCGTGCTCTACGCCTATTTCGCCGGCACGATCAGCCCAAAACTGTTCTATTTCCAGATGATCTTCAACACGCTGGCGATGCTGATCCTCGGCGGCATGGCAACGGTGACTGGGGCGGTCACCGGCGTCATCGTGCTTTCGATCGGGCTGGAATTCATCCGCAGCATCGAGTCCGGCGTGACGGTCGCGGGTATCCAGATGCCGCAGCTGCTCGGCCTGTCGGGCGTGGCGCTCGGCGTTGTCATCGTGCTTTGCATGGCGTTCCGGCCGAGCGGCATCAGCGGACGGCACGAGCTCGACGAGCTGCTCTCGCTTCTTTTGCGGCGCAGCGCCAAATAGCTTTTCCTGGTGGAGGTTGAACGTGGAATTTGAGGACAGGGTGGCGGCGTATGCGCCGAAGCTCGAGGCGCTGCAGGCCGAGCTTGCATCGCGCGGCGTCGAATTCGTCGAGGTGCATACGGTCGACACCTCGGGCGTCGTACGCTCCAAGATCGCGCCGCTGAAGCTCTCCACAGCCGGTGAGTCGATCAATGCCATCCTCTATTGCGTCACGCATGGCGACGGCCAGCCGATGGGCGACGTCGCCTTCGCCTCGCCGAGCGCCAATGAGGAGAACGGCTTTCCTAATATCAAGGGTATCATCGATCCGGACACAGTGGTGCAGCATGGCTGGAAGCCGAAATTCGCCTCCGCCATCACGCGCTCCTACATGCTGGACGGCTCGATCTGCCCGTATGATCCGCGCGGCGTTCTGGCGCGCGTCGAGGAGCGTGCGCGGGCGCTTGGCTATGAGCCGAAATTCGCGCTCGAATACGAGTTCGGCATTTTCCACGCCGACCATGATCTGATGCGCGCCGGCCGCTATCGCGAGCTGAAGCCATGGGGCCATTCGCTGATCAACTACGACCTCGTGCGCAGCGGCGAATACCAGGATTTCGCCGCCGAGTTCATTACGCGCATGAAGAGCATCGACATCGGCGTCGCCTCGCTGGTGACCGAATATGGCTACGGCATGTATGAATACGCGCTAACGCCGAAGAGCGCGTTGGCGGCGGCGGATGCCGCGATGCGCGCCAAGCTGCATCTGCGCGAGCTGTGCGCCGAGCGTGGCTTGGTGGCGACCTTCATGACGCGCTTCCAGCCGCCGGGCAAGGAAAGCGCCTGCGGCGCGCACCATCATGTCAGCCTGTGGCGGGACGGCAAGCCGGCCTTCGCGGCTGGACCGAACCGGCTGACGCCGGTCGGCGAGAAATTCCTCGCCGGCGTGCTCAACCGCATGCAGGAGACCCATATTTTCTTCCGGCCGACGGTCAACTCCTACCGCCGCTTCGATCGCGGCGCGTGGTCGCCGGAAGACGTCGCCTGGGGCTTCGAGAACCGCACCGCGCCGATCCGCGCCATCACCACGCCAAACGATGCCGCGTGCCGGTTCGAGCACCGGGCGCCTGGCGCCGACGTCAATCCCTATCTCTCGATCGCCGCGATCCTGGCGGCCGGCTGCGAAGGCATCGAGAAGGATTTACCGCTCGAGGCGCCGGTGACGAGCAACCTCGCCAATCTCGACAAGCCGAAGCTGCCGCGCACGCTGAATGCTTCTATTGAAGCCTTCGCCGCATCCGATTTCTGCGCCGAGGCGTTCGGCGAAGCGTTCCGCGACAACTACGCCGAAAGCCGCCGCGCCGAGCAGGCGGCCTTCGATGCCTGGCAGGCCTCGCATATCACGGACTTCGAGTGGCAGCGCTATTTCGTCAGCTGAGCTGCCTGAAGATTTCCAACGTTTCGCAACCCGGCGATCAGTTCCGCTGATCGCTGGGTCAAGCGAATTGGTGTGACATTGGAGGCGACGCTCTCTAAATCAAGCCGCTCTCAAAGCGCGTGCGCTGAACGAATCCAGGCGACGCGCTTTAAGTCTTTTGTTGATGCATGTCGTTGTCCCAGAACCGCTGCGCACTTCTGGGCGACATGCACGAGGAGCGGCGCATGGCAGCGGAAGCAATCTCTGAAGGCAGAACGGGCGGCGATTTCTGGGACGGCGTGCGGCTTTCAATGCCGGTGGTCGTCGCCTCCGCGCCGTTCGCGATCCTGTTCGGCACGATCGCCGTCGACAATGGGTTTTCCGTCCTCGAAGCCTTCCTGATGAGCGCCATGATCTATGGCGGCGCCAGCCAGATGGTCGGCATCGAACTGTTCGGCCAGCATGTCGCGCCATGGCTGATTGTGCTGTCGATCTTCGCGGTGAACTTTCGCCACGTGCTCTATTCGGCCGGCATCGGCAGGCGCATCGCGCATTGGCCGGTGCTGCAGCAGGCGCTCGGCTATTTCATCCTGACGGATCCGCAATTCGCCATCGCCGAGGCGAGGGCGGAGTCCGGCCGTCCCGTCGGCTTCGTCTGGTATCTGGGGCTAGGCCTGCCGGTCTATGTGTTCTGGGTTATCGAAAGCGGATTGGGTGCGGTGTTCGGCAAGCTGATCCCCGACACGCATGCGCTGGGCATCGATTTCCTTTTGCCGATCTATTTCCTGGGCCTGGTGCTCGGCTTTCGCAAACGGCCGCTCTGGGCGCCCGTCGTCGCCGCCAGCGCCGTCGCCTCGATCATCGCCTATCGAACCGTGGGCTCACCCTGGCATGTCTCGATCGGCGCGGTCGCCGGCATCGTCCTGGCGGTGATCCTGCCGCCGCATCACAGCGGCGTGGGCAAGCGGCCATGAGCACGACCTTCTGGATCATCCTGGCCGGCGCCGTCGCCACCTATCTGACCCGTGTCGGCGGCCACCTCGTCATCTCGCGCTTTGAGAACATCCATCCGCGCGTCGAGGCCGGGTTGAACGCCGTGCCGGCCGCGGTGCTGACGACGCTCGTCGCGCCGGAACTGCTGCATGCCGGGCCGGCCGAATGGGCGGCGCTGATCGTCACTGTGCTGGTGTCGCTGCGCGGCGGCCTGATGGCGATGTTTCTGGCTGGGGCCGCTGTCCTGATTCTGGCGAGGCAGTTCGTCGGATAGCTTTCCATCCTGAATGGCTGGCGCTGCCCCTCATTGTCCTGCCCGTCCTCCGCAGCAGCTTCGGAGGATGAACTGGGCATTTCTCGCTGTGGAGCGCTAGGGGATGCACACATTTCCCAAGCGGCTGGTTTTTGGACGATAGCGTGCATAGCAGCTTGGCGCATGCATTGTCTTACGCTGCGCTGGTCGACCCCCACTCCGTCTCGGCTTCGCCGAGCCACCTCTCCCCCGATCGACGGGGGAGAGGAAAGGCGCCGAGCTTTTTGCCGCCAACGCTCGTCCAGCAAGGCTCCCTTCCTTTCCCTCCGGAGGGGGAAAGGTGGCGCTGCGAAGCAGCGACGGATTGGGGGAACCACGTGGCAATCAAGGCTTCGGCCTGATCAGTCGCGCCAGTCACAGAAGATGTGTGCATGGCGTAGCCGTCGAACCGGGAGACAGAAGCTCACATCAAATCTTGGCGTCGTGGGGCAGCGGCGCGGTAGCTTTCTCCAGCCAGGCCAGCGTTTCGCCGTCGACCATCGGGCCGATCTCGGACAGCACCCGGGCGTGATAGCGGTCCAGCCACTGCAACTCGTCCCGATGCAGCAGGTCGGTGCGGATCAGCCGCTTGTCGATCGGCGCCAGCGTCAGCGTCTCGAAGCCGTGCATGGCGATGTCGCCGCCCTCGATCTGCTCTGCCGGCGTGACCAGGAGCAGGTTCTCGATGCGGATGCCGTAGGCGCCTTCCTTGTAGTAGCCCGGTTCGTTGGACAGCATCATGCCGGCAAGCAGCTTTTCTGTGCCGGTGCGGGCGATGCGCTGCGGCCCTTCATGCACGGCGAGGTAGGAGCCGACCCCGTGGCCGGTGCCGTGGGCGAAGTCGCAGCCATGCTTCCACAGCGCCACGCGGGCAACGGCGTCGATCTCCGAACCGCGCGTGCCGGCGGGGAAGCGCAGCGTCGAGATGCCGATCATGCCCTTCAGCACGAGGGTGAAGCGCTCGCGCATCTCCTCGCTCGGCTGGCCGATCGGCACGGTGCGGGTGATGTCGGTCGTGCCGTCCTGATACTGGCCGCCGGAATCGAGCAGGAACAGCTCGCCGCTTTCAAGCTTGCGGCTGGTGGCGCGCGAGACGCGGTAGTGCATGATGGCGCCGTTCGGGCCGGCGCCGGAAATCGTGTCGAAGGAGACGTCGCGCAGCGGCATCTGCGTTTCCTCGCCGGTCTGCCGGCGCACCTCCTCAAGCTTGGTGACGACGGCGATTTCGTCCAGCGTGCCGGGCTTCTGGCGGTCGAGCCAGCACAGCAACTTGGCGACCGCGGCGCCGTCGCGGCGATGCGCGGCGCGGCTGCCGGCGATCTCGGCCTGGTTCTTGGTCGCGCGGGGGATACGCGCCGGGTCGGCCGCCAAGACGACCGTGCCGCCATTGTCCTCGACCAGCATGCGGAGCTTCTCCGCCGCCAGCACCGGATCGAGCGCGATCTTGGCGCCGTCCTTGGCTAGCGCGACGATGGCGGCTTCGAACTCGCCCGGATCATGCGGATCGGCAAGCTGGGTGAGATAGGCTGCGACCTGGCGCGGGAATTTACGCTGGTCCATGAACAGCTGATGCTTGCCGTCGGCGGCGAGGATGGCGAAGCCCAGCGCCAGCGGCGTATGCGGCACGTCGCCGCCACGGATGTTGAAAGCCCAGGCGATCGAGGACGGATCGGTCAGCACCGCATGGGTGGCGCCGTCCTTTTCGATCGCGCCTGCCAGCCGCTTGAGCTTGTCCTTGGCGAGCTCGCCGGCAAGGTTTTGCGGATGGATCTCGACAGCCGCGCGGGGCGGTTCCGGCTGATCCGTCCAGATGATGTCGACGGGATTCCTGTCGAGCGGCACCAATGTCGCGCCGGATTGCTCGGCCGATGCCTTCAGCGCCTTGATCTCGCCGATCGTGTGCAGCCAGGGGTCGAAGCCGAGCCTTGCGCCCTTGCCGAGATTGTCCTTGATCCAACTGGCCGGCGGATTGTCGACAAGGCTTTCGACGGTGAAGATCGACAGGTCGACCTCATTGCGCACCTGCAGCGTGTAGCGGCCGTCGACGAAGATGAAGGCGCGGTCGCGCAGCACGATCGCGACGCCGGCCGAACCGGAAAAGCCAGTCAGCCACTTCAGCCGCGCCGAGCGGTCGGCGACATATTCGCCCTGGTGCTCGTCCGCGCGGGGAACAAGGAAGCCATCCAAACCATTCTCGGCCAGCCATTGCCGCAGCTGCGCCACACGCGGCTTACCGACGGCAGGATCACCAGCGGAATCAAAGGTCTGGAACATTTTTGGCCTCTCTTCGATGCTTGTTGCGAGGGTAGCGCATGACCCCGGAAATCGGAATCGATTTCGGCAGGGCCAGATCGGCTGGATGCAACCCGGCCTCAGCGCTTGAGGTGGATGGTCACCCAGCCCTCGCGATGCAAGGTGCGCACGTGGCGGAAAGCCTGTCCGACATAGGCCGAGATCACCGCGTCGCGCTGCCGGTCGAGGATGCCGGAGAGCACCAGCGAGCCGCCGAGCCTGATGTGCTTGGCCATTTCGGGCGCGAGCCGCATCAGCGGCCGGGCCAGGATGTTGGCGACGATGAGGTCGAAAGGTGCGCGCCTGGCGAAGATCGGATGATGGAAGCCGGGCGCCGTCACCGTCTCGACCAGCGCCTTGACGTGGTTGAGGCGGGCATTGGCGGCGGCGACGCGGACGGCGACTGGATCGATGTCGGTCGCCAGCACCGGGATATGCGCGAGCTTGGCCAGCGCAATCGCAAGCACGGCGCTGCCGGTGCCGAGGTCGAGCGCGTTGCGCGGCCGCTCGCGCAGCACCACCTGCTCCAGAACTTCGAGGCAGCCGGCGGTGGTGCCGTGGTGTCCGGTGCCGAAGGCAAGGCCCGCCTCGATCTCGATGGCGAGATCGCCGCTGCGACGCTTGGCCCGGTCGTGCGAGCCGTGGACGAAGAAGCGTCCGGCGCGGACCGGCTTCAAGCCTTCCAGCGAGCGCGACACCCAGTCGACGTCGGGAAGGACCTCACGCTCGACAGGCTTCGGCAGGCCGAGACCGGCGAGGACATCCCTGACTCGGACCTCGACAGGATCGACGTCGCCATCGGCGTAGAGCGACACTTCGTGGATATCTTTTTCCTCGTCGAGCTCCAGCACGGCGATGGGCAGGCCGTCCTCCTCGAAGGCGGCGTCCAGTGCGGCAAAGATGCGGTCGGCCTCGAGCTTGTTGGCGGTGAAGTGGAGCCTAGTCTGGCCCATCAGGTTTGCCCACCCGCAGCCAGCCGCTTCAGCTTGGCTATCGCGGTGTCGGCGCTCTCCCCATAGGCGATGGTGCCGGCGAAATCGCCCTTGGCGTTGAGCAGCAGCACCGAGGCCGTGTGGTCCATCGTGTAGTCGCCGTCGCCGGTGTCGACCTTCTTCCAATAGATACCGAAGGCCTTGGCCATGGCGTGCACCTTGTCCGGATCGCCGGTGATGCCGGTGATCCGGTCGGAGAAGTTGCTGACATAGGTGTTCATCGTCTCCGGCGTGTCGCGTTCGGGATCGACGGTGACGAAATAGGCGTTGAGGTCCTTGCCGCTGTCGCCCATCGTCTTCAGCCAGCCGGCGAGCTCAAACAGTGTCGTCGGGCAGACTTCAGGGCAATGGGTGAAGCCGAAGAACACGACGCTGGGGTGTCCCCTGAAGGCGGCTTCGGTGATCGGCGCGCCTTTCTGGTCGACCAGCGTGAAGGGCGCGCCGAAGGGCTCGCCGCCATAGTGGCCCCGGTACCAGTCGAATGTCAGCCAGCCGATGCCCGCCGCCATCAGGACGAGAATGCCGACCAGGATTGAGCGCATCATTAGTGAATGTCCGTTGCTTTGGCTGGAAGCCAGTTCGGCGACAGTCTTAGCGGGTCGGCGCCGGGCGCGCAAAGATGTCGCGTTGCCGCAAGCCGCCGGGCGGGCCGATCGGCTTGCAAACGCCACGATCCTGTCCCACCTGACGTCGGCAAACGTGAACCGAGGAGGCTTCCTTGCGAAAACTGATCGGCTTGTTCGCCGCCTGTCTTGCCCTGAGCTCCGGCGCGGCCATGGCTGACGAAGTGGGTAAAGTGGGTGTCGACTGGGTCGGCAACGACATCATGGTCGACGCGATCAAGGACCCGAAGGTCGACGGCGTCACCTGCCATGTCGCCTATTTCGACCGCAGCATCATCGACCGGCTGCATAAGGGCAACTGGTTCGAGGATCCTTCCGATTCGTCGATCTCCTGCCGCCAGACCGGGCCGATCACCATCGGCGACATCGACATGGGCGAGGGCGGCGAGGAGGTGTTCAAGCAGGGCCTCAGCCTGATCTGGAAAAAGCAGGTGGTGAACCGCATCTACGACAAGAAGAACGAGACGCTGATCTATCTGTCGCATTCGCGCCAGGTGCAGAACGGCTCGGCGAAGATGTCGGTCACGACCGTGCCGCTTTACGGCCAGAACGTGGTGTGGACCAAGGGCAAGCCGCAATAGGCGATAGGCTTGGCGGGGGCAGGCCGCGCTTGCGGGGCCGTCACCGCCGGCGTAAAGGCCTCTCATGGATCGTCCTGAAACCCTCGTCCTCAAGGATCCCGAGCCGCGCATCCATCCGACCGCGGAGCTGAAGGCATGCAAGCTCGGCCGCTATGCCTCGATCGGCGAGCGGGTGATCCTGCGCGAGGTGAGCGTCGGCGACTTTTCCTATTTCGAACGCCATTGCGAGGCGATCTACACGACGATCGGCAAGTTCTGCTCGATCGCTGCGAACAGCCGCATCAACGCGCTCGAGCATCCGATCGAGCGGCTGACACAGCACAAGGTCAGCTACCGGCCGAACGAGTATTTTCGCTGGCTGGGCGTCGACACGGCTTTTCGCGCGCGACGGCAAGCAAAATCGGTCATCATCGGCCATGATGTCTGGATCGGACACGGCGCGGTGATCATGCCGGGTGTCGCGATCGGCAACGGCGCGATCATCGGCGCCAATGCGGTGGTGACACATGACGTCGCGCCCTACACGATCGTCGCAGGCGTTCCGGCAAAGCCGCTGCGCCGGCGGTTCTCCGCCACCGTCGCGTCGCGCGTCGAAGCCCTTGCCTGGTGGGACTGGCCGCCCGAGAAACTGGCGAGCGCAATCCCCGATATGCAGGCCATGCCGATCGAAGCCTTTCTCGATCGTTGGCAAGAAACGCTCACCGACACGGGCGGAACGCCGTCGAGCACATGACCGGCGCTGTCTGACCGGTCCCCTTCCACTCTCGGAACTAAATGCCCCTTCCGCCATGCGGGGGTGGCGCAGCGGAAGGGGCAGGAGGTAAACCGCCGTGAAGCGGAAGGAACAGGCTTTCGGCCTGCACCGGCACTATTGCAAATAAACGGATAAGGTGTTTTTTCGCGAAACTGCGCTTTCTGCGTGTAGCCGATTGCGTGCACGTGTCGGCACAAAATTCGATCCAGCGGAACCGGAGCGGGCGGCAGCTTGTTTCTTCGCAAATGCCAGCACATCCACGGTTCGAGGGACTTGCATGATCGAGAAGGTTTTCACGCGGATAGCTAACCAGGTGGCACATCTGGCGGGGCTGCCGCCCACCTTCGCCATCTGTGTGGCGATCGTGGTTGTATGGGCGTTGAGTGGACCGCTCTTCGGGTTCTCGGACACCTGGCAATTGGTCATCAACACCGGCACCACCATCATCACCTTTCTGATGGTGTTCCTGATCCAGAACACGCAAAATCGCGATGGCGCGGCGATCCAGGCCAAGCTGGACGAACTGATCAGGGTCAGCCGCGCCCATAACCATTTCATCGGAATCGAACACCTGACGGAGTCAGAGGTGGAGGAGATCCGCTCGAAATGCGAGGCGGCGGCAAAACGGCATGACAGCGAGATCGCCGAAAAGGCGGCCAAGAAGGCCATCGCCGGAAAGAACGGTACCAGGCATGCGCCGAAGACCGCCGGCGCGGCCACAAAGAAGACCGCGGCCGGGAAGAACGCATCCAAGAAGAAAGCCGCGGCTTGACAGGGCCGTCAGCGGTTCATGAAGGCCGCGAAGGCATCCTTGTGATCGGGATGCCAGCGCGACAGGGCAGGGCGGTTCTCGATGATGTCTCCCATCGCCCAGGCCATTCGCTTTTCGTCGATCGGCCGCGTCACTTCGTTGTCCGGGCAGAGTATGTAGAAGTCGTCCTCCATCAGCGATGTCAGCATGAAGTCGATCACCTGTTCGCCGGTCCAGGCGCCGGCGGGCTTTTCCGTCGCGCCTTCGGTCAGGCCGGTATAGGTGAAGCCCGGGATCAGCAGATGCGCCGACACCTTGGCTCCCGGCTCGTTGCGCAGCGCATGCGCCAGTCCTTCGGTAAAGGTCTTCACGCCGGCCTTGGAGACGTTGTAGGCGAGATTGCCGGGCGGCGTGGTGATGCCCTGCTTGGACCCGGTGTTGATGATCAGGCCCGGCTTTCCGGCGGCGAGCATGCGCGGCGCGAAGGCTTCGACGCCATGCACGACGCCCCAGAAATTGATGTCCAGCAGCCGCTTCCAGGCGTCGCGGTTCTCCCACGGCTTGCCCGGATTGTTGCCGACGCCGGCATTGTTCATCAGCACCGACACCGCACCGAAGGCACCGTAAGCGAGCTCCGCGAGCCGGTCGACGTCTTCCGCCCTGGAGACATCGGTCGGGATCGGGAGGACGGCATCCTCGCCGCCGATCGCGGCGACCGCCTGCTTCGCCTGGTCGAGGCGCATGCCGCCGATGTCGGCAAGCACCACCTTCATGCCCATTGCCACGAACCGTTTTGCGGCGGCAAGGCCGATGCCGCTGGCGCCGCCGGTGATGACGGCGACATTGCCGGAGGCGAAGGCGGGCAGGGCGGTCTGGATCTGGGCGTCGCTGGTCATGAGTTCCATCCTTGTTCGGGTCCGGCCGAACTTAACGCCAGGCGCCGCCGGGGCAAGGCCGGTTCGTCCGGTGATTACGGCAATAGCCGCAACGGGTTGACGGCGAAGGCCGCAACGGGTTGACCATCGCAGCGCACGCCGCGCATGTTGTCCAAAAAAGGAGTTCGGCATTTGACCGACTGGATCGGAATCCTGAAGGAGCAAACCGTCAACGGCGACCAGATGAGCCGCGAGGTGCCGAAGATGCTCGCCAATCCCGACATCAGCGAGACGCAGGTGAAGACGCTGTTTGCGGCGCTGGAGAAGCAGGCGGATTTCGCCGAGAAGCTAACGCTGGCGCTGGAGAAATTCGGCCATGACTTTCCGATCATCAAGGCGGCCGAGAGGCTGGAGGAGCGCTATGCCGACCTTGCCGCTTCGGCGGCGGAAAAGCTGAAAACCATGCGGAAGTAAGCGTTATTTCTCTACCAACCGTTCGAAGCGCTTGTCCGGCACAAACCAGATGGTCGCTACAAGCACATAGATCGCCACGCTGATCCACTGGTTGAGGAAGCTGAGCAGGACTGCGGCGATATAGAGCGCCAGCGAGATCTTGCCTTTGTTGTCACGGCCGACGGCCTTGGCGAAGGTCGTGTCGGCGCCGTGCAGATGGCGCAGCTTGAGGACCAGGATGGTGTAGGCGACGGCGCAAAGCGCGAGGTCGATGCCATAGACGGCGACCGGCACGGGCGCGAAGTGGTTCTCTCCCATGAACGCGGTGGTCACCGGCATCAGCGACAGCCAGAACAAAAGGTTCAGGTTGGCCCACAGCACGCGTCCATCGACCCGCTGCACGGTGTGGAACATGTTGTGCAGGTTGTTCCAGTAGATGCCGACATTGATGAAGGACAGCACATAGCAGAAGAAGACCGGCCACAGCCGCAGAAGCGCTGAGAAATCTTCGCCATGCGGCACTTTCAGCTCCAGCACCATGATGGTGATGATGATGGCGACGACGCCATCGGTGAATGCCTCGACCCGTCCCTTGCCCATGGTTCCTCCTCGTCGGCCGACAAAAGCTACGCGAGGATTTCGCACAAGACCATCCTGTCAGGATTGTCAGGAGGACGTTCGGTGGCTGGAACAGCGCCATTATATAGGCGTTGGGCTTGCAACCCCCGGAGGTTGCCATGACCAGCTACGCTCAAACCATGACGCGTGACAATGAGCTTGGCGGCGGCGCCGCAATGGCCGTCGTCGCCGCCATGATCGCAGCGCTTTTTGCCGGCAGCACCGCGCTGACGCCGCTTTATGTGATCTACAAGCAGGCCTTCGGCTTCTCGCAGGTCACGCTGACGCTGGTTTACGCCGTCTATGTGGTCGGCAATCTGGCGGCGTTGCTGTTTTTCGGCCGCCTGTCGGATGTCGTCGGCCGCCGCCCCGCCGCGCTAGCGGCGATGGGCGTTGCCGTGGTCAGCGCGTTGTTTTTCCTCTTCGCCGAAAACCTCGCCTGGCTCGACATCGCCCGTATTCTCAGCGGGCTCGGCATCGGTGTCGGCGCGGGGGCGGGCACCGCCTGGCTGGCCGAGCTGATCGAGGGCAAGGACAAGTCACGCGCCGCCGTCATCGCCACCAGCACCAACTTTGTCGGCCTCGGGGCCGGCGCGCTCATGTCGGGGCTGCTCGCCCAATATGCGCCCTGGCCGCTCAGGCTGACATTCGCCGTCTATCTCGTCCTGCTTGCGCTGGTGACACTGCTGATCTGGCGCACGCGGGAAACCGTCTCCAGGCCCGGACGGTTCTCCGACGTCTCGCTGAGGCCGCGGCTTTCGGTGCCGGACAACATCCGCGCGCAATTCGTGGCGCCGGCGGTGACCGGCTTCGGCGCCATGGCACTGGTCGGCTTCTACGCGGCGCTGGCGCCCAGCATCCTGGCGCAGCAGCTGCATGTGACCAATCATGCCGAAGCCGGCGGGCTTTTCTTCGAGCTGTCGATTGTGGCGGCCATCACCATCGTCGCCACCACATGGCTCTCCAGCCGCTCCACCATGCTTGCCGCGCTGGTGCTGATGATCCCGACCGTGGCGCTGATCGTGGCGGCGCAGGTCTATGCCTCGATGGTCCTGATGATCATTGCGACGGCGGTCTGCGGCGTGGCGGCGGCGCTCGGCTATCGCGGCGGCCTGCAAGTGGTGAATCAGATCGCGCCCGCCGACCGCCGTGCCGAGGTGGTCTCGGCCTTCTTCATCTGTTGCTTCTGCGGCAACGCGCTGCCGGTGATCGGCATCGGCATCCTGTCGAGCTTGGCGAACGCAACCATCGCAAGCCTGGCCTTTGCCGGCATGATCGTCGTCTTCTCGCTGGTGGCGCTTGGCTTCGGCGCCAAATACGCGCGGTAGCGGATTTTCACGTTTCCTGTCGTCGCGGATTTTAGCCGTTCGGCGTCTCCGGCAGGAGCTGCGCGCGCTGGCGCGGCACGCCGAGGCCCGTGTCGGGCGGCTCGCCCGCGGCCGGCCGGTCCTCGATCATGTGCATCGTGCGCCAGCGGCCGAAGCGGTAATAGGCGGCGGCGAGCGCCAGCGAGGCGATCGAACCTGCCGGAAAGCTCCACCACAGAGCCTCCTGGCCGATGACGCTGCGCATGGAATAGGCAAAGCCGGTGCGAATGATCAACACCGAGATGATCAGGACGATCAGCGGCGGCATGACAGCGCCGGTGGCGCGCACCGTGGCGAACAGCACGATCGTGACGCCGAACAGGATGAACGACCAGGACGCCACCTTGTTGATGTGGGCGGCGATGTCGATCGCGGCGCTGTCGGTGCTGAGGAAGAGGCTGAGCACTGCGCGGTCGAAAACGAAAAGCAGCGCCACCAGCGCGCCGGTCAGCACCAGGTTAAAGCCGACGCCCGACGCCGCGACCCTGCCGATGCGGTCCCAGCGCCCGGCGCCGACATTCTGCGCCGCCATCGAGGAGACGGCGGCGCCGATCGCCAGAGCCGGCATCTGGATGTAGGTCCAGAGCTGCGCGGCGATGCCGTAAGCGGCGGCGACCTGGGAGCCGTAGGAATTGACGATACCCATCACGGTGAGCGCGGCGGCCGAGATGACGATCATCTGCAGCCCCATCGGAATGCCCTTGAAGACGACGATGCGCAGCAATTTCGGATCGGGCCGCAGCAGCGAGAGATCTCTGCCCGCCAGCCGCAGCGGGTGTTTGCGCACATAAAGCACGATCAGGATGGCAATCACGCTCACCGTCTGGCCTATGAGCGTCGACGTTGCCGAACCGGCAATGCCGAGCTCGGGGAAGGGGCCGATGCCGCGGATCAGCAGCGGATTGAGCACGACGTCGAGCACGACCGCCAGCGCCATGAAGACGAACGGCGTGCGCGAATCGCCGGCGCCGCGCAGCACGGTCATGACAAAGGACAAAAGGTTCATCATCGGCACCGCGACGAAGATGATGCGCAAATAGGCGCGCGCCAAAGGCAAGGCATCGGCCGGCGTGCCGAGCCCGGTCAGGATGACGTCGACCCAGATCCAGCCGCAGACGGCGAACACGACCGAGACGAGGAAGAAGAAGGTGGCGCTGGTGCCGACAATGCGCTTCGCCTCGGGGAGGTCGCGGGCGCCGACGGACTGCGCCACCAGAATGGTCGCCGCCATGCCGATGCCGAAGACGGTGCCGAGGATGAGGAACAGCACCAGATTGGCGTTGGAGGTCGCCGTCAGCGCCGCCTCGCCGAGGAAGCGGCCGACCCAGACCGCGTTGATCGAGCCGTTGAGCGACTGCAGCACGTTGGAGCCCAGCACCGGCAGGGCGAACAAAAGCAGCGTGCGCGGAATTGGGCCGCTGGTCAGGTCGTGAGTCCGCCGGCGGGTGGGCTGTTTGTCATCCATGTTGTTATCCATGGTGGTGGGGCCGAAACTGAATCAGGCCCGCGATGCTATCGCAGGCCTGATTCTCATGCATCCCTTCAGAAAGCGTCGGCTGCCGGGGCAGCCGACCGCCTCCCATTACTGAGTGGTGTTTCCAGAAAGGCCGGGGAGTGTGACCTGATAGACCAGGAAGGTGGTGTCGACATCGGCGCCGTCCTCGGCTTTGTACGAAGCGCCGACCTGGAAGCCGTCCTGGGTGAGGAAGTCGTTGTCGTTGGCGACGAACAGGAAATAGTCGTCGGGCAGCTTCGGATCGAGCACCGGCGCCAGCGACATCGCCTCCCACTTCTCCGAGAGGTTGTCCCTGTCGTTCGGCGCGCCATTGTGCAGGCCGAAACGGCCGAGCTCGCCCTTGTCGTTGATGTCGATGAACGGCGTCAGCTTGGCCGGCGTCACCGACGCATCGAGCATGCCCTTCGGCGCGACCGGCTTGTCGGCGGCGTCGAACGGGCCGTTGGCGATATCGGTGGCGGCGGAGAGGTCGACGATCTCGATCTTGCGGTAGAGCGACTCGTCGCCCTTAACGCCCTGGCCGTTGCCTGAGTCGCGCGCCAGCATCAGAAAGCTCTTGTCGGAGAGTGCGACGATCTCGCTCTGAGCGGCCACCTTGGTCTTGCCCTTGGCATCCTTGAATACCGGCAGCGGCACGACATATTCATGCGCCAGTTTGAGATGGGCGAGATCGGAAGCGTCGTAAACCAGCGCGCGGGTGTTCTGGCGGGTCGAGCCGGAATCGCCGCCGTCCTGGCGGGGCGCCGACTGCAGCACGGCGATCAGGAACCTGCCGTCCGGCGTCATCGACATGCCTTCGAGGCCCTGGTTGTTCTGGCGGCCGGTTTCGGGATCCTTCGGATCGGGCTCGGCAGCGCCCGGACCCGGGTTGTCGGACGCGAAGTTCGGCTTGCCGTGGCGCATCGGCACCAGCGCCGCGGGCGGTTGGGTCGCCGACATCAGACGGCCTTCGGCCGAAAAGCGGTAGATGTTGGGACCATATTCGTCTGAGATGAACATCGTGCCGTCCGGCAGCCGCACGATCGCTTCGTCATCGAGCGCCAGCTTGCCATTGGCCTCAGGCAGCATCGGCATGTCGCCGGCGGCGGCGCGCACGCCGTTCAACGGATCGAGGCCGGTGGCGTCGGCGCCCTTGTCGTCGGTCAGAAGCATCGTGTCGGCGAGCGTCGCCTTAACGCCCGACTGTTCCTGTCCGGCGGCGGGCGCCGCGCCAGGAGCGGTCGGGGCCAGCTCGACCGAGATGGTGTTGAGGCGCGGGCGATAATCTGTGGTTCCGACGACATTGTAGCCGCGGTCCGGCAGCAGCCAGAGCGAACCCTTGTAGGCGGCCCCTTCACGCGTCCAGGATTTGGTGTCGATCGCCATGCCGGAACCTGAACCGAAGGTCTCGCCGAACTTATCCTTCTGGTTGGCCGGAATGCGGCCGATGCCGACGAGTCCCTTGTTGACGTAAGCGACGCCGTCGGCGAGCGCCGGGGTCAGGGAAGTGAACAAGGCAAGTGCCGCGCCGAGCGCGACGGTTCGGTTGAGATGTTTCATCGATATCCCCTTCTTGACGAGCAGAGCGGCCTGGAAGGAACGCGCATCGGCGATGCGGCGAGCCGGTCCCGTCGAGCGGTCTAGGACGTGAACGTGATGGTTGCATGACAGTTTCCTTCTCCCCTTGTGGGAGAAGGTGGATCGGCGCGTAGCGCCGAGACGGATGAGGGGTGCTCCAGCGGAGTGAGACGCTGGTGCCGTCTGGAGCACCCCTCATCCGTCGCCTTCGGCGACACCTTCTCCCACAAGGGGCCTGTTGCGCAGTTAGCGAGAACAGGCTCGCAGAGGGGTTTTGACCGCGAAGTGTGTTGTGCTTGGTGGGCGATTTGGCCTTGGGGTTGAGTTTGATGGTGGCGGTGCGGCCCCTAGGCCGGTA
>NZ_NSFT01000012.1 GCF_002294725.1 Mesorhizobium sp. WSM4313
TGCAGATAGAATGCTGAGACCCGTCGAAATTGGCCACTCCATCTTGAATCAGTCTCAATGTCTGGGAGGCACTCTGAAGTGTGTAATGAACTAGGCCCGATTAAACCGCCAACGCCGCGATACGAAGTGGTTTTGCAGACCGGCTTGCGCGTTCCAATGCGGGACGGCGTTGAGCTCGCCACGGACCTGTATCGGCCTATTGGTTACACTGGGGAACTCGGGTCAATCCTTATCCGAACTCAATACGGTAAGACGCCCTATCGCTGTCCGGTTGAGCCTCGCCACAAAGTGGCAAGAATGTTTGCTGGACAAGGCTTCGCCGTACTTGTGCAGGAGCTTCGTGGAGTCTTCGATTCCGGCGGCGTATTCACCCTCATGGAGAATGAAAGGGACGACGGTTATGACACGCTGTCCTGGATTTCGCAGCAGCCATGGTCGAATGGACGCGTGGGCACATATGGGTGCTCGGCGCTTGGTATCGCGCAGGTTTTGCTGGCGCAGTTGTGCCATCCAGCCCACCGATGCGCAATTGCGCAGGGATCGGGCGGCGCGAACGGCTCTGCCGGAGGGCGATATCGCAACGGGGATCTCCGTCTCGGCGGTGCGGTGGAGGTTGCCGCGTTTGTCCCCTGGTTCCACCAAACCGCAGCGAAGGACCGGTCCCGAGTGCAACCGAAAAGCGATGAGGAGTATCAGCGGGCTTTCGCGTCGCTGCCGCTCGTCAACATGCTTAAGAGCCTTGGGGGACCGCCGACTGACTGGGAGGACTGGGTCTCGCGTGACCCAGGCGATCCCTGGGGGGATCGGAATGGGATGCTTAGCGAGGACTCGACCATCGACGTCCCAGCCCTGTTCGTGAACTCGTGGTACGACGTGGGGGCTGCCGACGCGCTTCACCAGCAGCGCGTTTTTAGTGCTCGCGGATTGAGCCCGGCGGCACGCGATCACCAACATATCATTCTGTCGCCAGCCACGCATTGTGGCACCGAGAGTCTCAAAGCCCCGACGGTTATCGGCGAGCGCGAGCTGGGCGACGCGCGCCTGGATTGCTGGCAGATCTACCTGGACTGGTTCGACTGCTGGCTGAACGACAAGCCCGACCGGATCGAGGGAATGCCCCGCGTCCAGTACTACGTGATGGGTCGCAACGAGTGGCGTGCCGCGTCAGAATGGCCCCCTCTTGGTGTGGAACTGCAGCACTGGTTCCTCCGCAGCGGCGGGAATGCCGCGACCCGTCTAGGCGACGGGACTCTTGATGTAGAGCCTCCGAGTGCCGACGAGCCGGCTGACACGTTTACCTACGACCCTGGGGATCCGGCGCCGTTCTTGGGGATGGACGGCGGGAAGTCAAGTGGAACTACTATAGGACCCCGCGATTACCAGGACGTCCAGCTTCGTCCAGACGTCCTCTGCTTCACTTCACCGCCCCTCACAGAGGGCATGGAGGTTACCGGATTTGTCCGGGCGGTCCTCTTCGTCTCTTCTTCGGCCCCGGACACGGACTTCGTGGCCAGACTGTTGGACGTACATCCCGATGGCCGTGCGATTGACGTGGTGGACGGGATACTGCGCGTCCGCTATCGCGAGGGCTTTGATCGGGCTGTTTTCATGGAACCGAGCGTTATATGCAAAATCGAGATTGATCTCGACGCCACAAGTAATTGGTTTCCGGCCGGCCATCAAATTCGCCTGGAAATCACTAGTTCGGCCTTCCCGCGGTTCGACCGCAACCTGAATACGGGAGGTAACAACTGGGACGAAACTGAATGGGTAGTGGCTCGGAACACGATTCATCACTGCGAGCAGTTCCCCTCCCACGTACTGCTTCCTGTGATGACAGCGATGGGGTCCCATGCCGGCAAGGCGAATTTGAACAGCTTGCCGCCTGGCTAGCCTACCTCCACTATTTCAAACAAACGGTGATAACAAGCTGCGATCGGTCGGGGAGCCCGTCGCTTCTCACATCAAGCAGCTTGCCCCATCGGCCCGCGTCAATCAGCATGGAATGGGGGTCCATGGATCGGCACATAATGGCGGTGAGACTCACAATTGATGTTTTGCACAGCGGCGTAGGCGCGCTGTCACATTGATTTAAGCAATAGGGAAATTGGGGTGGCAACGCGCCATCATTGAGTGCCGGACCTGCTAGAGAAGCACGGTTGAGTTTCTTTTCAAACAACTTAGCAACGGCACAGAGTTCATCGTTGTACTGTGAATGCGACGAACACACCACCGTGCAGATAGAATGCTGAGACCCGTCGAAATTGGCCACTCCATCTTGAATCAGTCTCAATGTCTGGGAGGCACTCTGAAGTGTGTAATGAACTAGGCCCGATTAAACCGCCAACGCCGCGATACGAAGTGGTTTTGCAGACCGGCTTGCGCGTTCCAATGCGGGACGGCGTTGAGCTCGCCACGGACCTGTATCGGCCTATTGGTTACACTGGGGAACTCGGGTCAATCCTTATCCGAACTCAATACGGTAAGACGCCCTATCGCTGTCCGGTTGAGCCTCGCCACAAAGTGGCAAGAATGTTTGCTGGACAAGGCTTCGCCGTACTTGTGCAGGAGCTTCGTGGAGTCTTCGATTCCGGCGGCGTATTCACCCTCATGGAGAATGAAAGGGACGACGGTTATGACACGCTGTCCTGGATTTCGCAGCAGCCATGGTCGAATGGACGCGTGGGCACATATGGGTGCTCGGCGCTTGGTATCGCGCAGGTTTTGCTGGCGCAGTTGTGCCATCCAGCCCACCGATGCGCAATTGCGCAGGGATCGGGCGGCGCGAACGGCTCTGCCGGAGGGCGATATCGCAACGGGGATCTCCGTCTCGGCGGTGCGGTGGAGGTTGCCGCGTTTGTCCCCTGGTTCCACCAAACCGCAGCGAAGGACCGGTCCCGAGTGCAACCGAAAAGCGATGAGGAGTATCAGCGGGCTTTCGCGTCGCTGCCGCTCGTCAACATGCTTAAGAGCCTTGGGGGACCGCCGACTGACTGGGAGGACTGGGTCTCGCGTGACCCAGGCGATCCCTGGGGGGATCGGAATGGGATGCTTAGCGAGGACTCGACCATCGACGTCCCAGCCCTGTTCGTGAACTCGTGGTACGACGTGGGGGCTGCCGACGCGCTTCACCAGCAGCGCGTTTTTAGTGCTCGCGGATTGAGCCCGGCGGCACGCGATCACCAACATATCATTCTGTCGCCAGCCACGCATTGTGGCACCGAGAGTCTCAAAGCCCCGACGGTTATCGGCGAGCGCGAGCTGGGCGACGCGCGCCTGGATTGCTGGCAGATCTACCTGGACTGGTTCGACTGCTGGCTGAACGACAAGCCCGACCGGATCGAGGGAATGCCCCGCGTCCAGTACTACGTGATGGGTCGCAACGAGTGGCGTGCCGCGTCAGAATGGCCCCCTCTTGGTGTGGAACTGCAGCACTGGTTCCTCCGCAGCGGCGGGAATGCCGCGACCCGTCTAGGCGACGGGACTCTTGATGTAGAGCCTCCGAGTGCCGACGAGCCGGCTGACACGTTTACCTACGACCCTGGGGATCCGGCGCCGTTCTTGGGGATGGACGGCGGGAAGTCAAGTGGAACTACTATAGGACCCCGCGATTACCAGGACGTCCAGCTTCGTCCAGACGTCCTCTGCTTCACTTCACCGCCCCTCACAGAGGGCATGGAGGTTACCGGATTTGTCCGGGCGGTCCTCTTCGTCTCTTCTTCGGCCCCGGACACGGACTTCGTGGCCAGACTGTTGGACGTACATCCCGATGGCCGTGCGATTGACGTGGTGGACGGGATACTGCGCGTCCGCTATCGCGAGGGCTTTGATCGGGCTGTTTTCATGGAACCGAGCGTTATATGCAAAATCGAGATTGATCTCGACGCCACAAGTAATTGGTTTCCGGCCGGCCATCAAATTCGCCTGGAAATCACTAGTTCGGCCTTCCCGCGGTTCGACCGCAACCTGAATACGGGAGGTAACAACTGGGACGAAACTGAATGGGTAGTGGCTCGGAACACGATTCATCACTGCGAGCAGTTCCCCTCCCACGTACTGCTTCCTGTGATGACAGCGATGGGGTCCCATGCCGGCAAGGCGAATTTGAACAGCATCGCTAGGTGTTTAGATTGTGGTATTCGGCTTTGCCCCCCGCCTTGAACGGGTTGTTTTGAAGTGCTGCGCTTCGAGATGATGACAAAACGTGGTCTGTGTGAACAGCCACAAGCATCAGGAAAGGAAGCGCAGCATGAAAAATTATGCCGGACTGGACGTCTCCGTGAAAGAGACCACCGTTTGCATCGTGAGAAGGGCGCCGAATTTGCCGAGAGATGAAGGTTGCTAGTCATCCGGACGATCTTGCTGACGCATTGAAGAACCCCGCATGGAATCTCGCCCGGATCAGGCTTGAAGCCGGCCCCTTATCCCAATGGTTGGTCTGGCGGCAGCCGGACTACGTGACCTGTATCGAGCCCCGTCATTCCAAGGCGTTCTCAAGGCACAGGTCAACAAGACCGACCGCAACCATGCTCGCGGCATCGCGCAGATATGCGGGTTAACCTGTTCCGGCCCGTGCATGTCAAGAGTAAGCGGTATTCTCGGGCCACGGCCTTGAGCTCGAGCTTGTTGATGTAGACCCAAGGCAGGAGATCGTCGATCTGGCTGTTGGGGTGGCCGTTGACGATCCTGGTGAGGACATCGGCGAGATAAGCCGAGCGGTTCGACACCATTGAGCTTGCAGGTTTCGATCAGCGAGGCGATGACTGCCCAGTGTTCGGCGCCGCCGTCAGAGCCTGCGAAGAGCGCGTTCTTGCGGTTGAGCGCGAAGACTGATTCATTATGCACCCCCTCTTCAAATGGCGGGAAACAGCGATTTCTGATTATCGTCGTTGATGATACGCGGAGATTTGCGCGCCAAATCGGCCTTGATCCGTTCATCTTCAAGGTCGCTGGCGCGGATCTGGTAGGGCGCGCCGCGCATGACCTGCTCGGCTGGTAATATGCCGTCCCTGACGAACCGGCGGATTTTGACGTGCGACACGCCAAGCTTCGCGGCCGCGTCCGACATGGTAAGCCACTCGCCGTTCTTGTCGGAAGACCGATAGCCGCTGATCTTGTGCACCGTGCGCAGGGATTGGACGCGTCGCGCCGTCCAGGTCTTTCCCTGACCCGTCTTCATGCCCATGCGGTTGAGTGTGGCGGCGATTTCGGCATCCGACCATCGCGTTGCCATGGATCGCATGACCGCCAGAGCCTCCTCAGGCGTACTCTGGCCATGCTCTCCGGATTTGGACTTGCGAACCCTTACCTGGGAATGCTGGCCCCCATGCCAATGGATGGTCAGGATCACATCGCGCGCGTCGTCATCGACGTCCGCCACAATGTCCTTGATGAGCGCGCGCAGCAGTTGCTGACGGAACCGCATATCGACACCCGGCGCATTCCAGGCGGCTTCGAGATCCTGGGCGAGGCCGGTGAAGTCAGGGATCGCGTCGACAGGCTCCATACGCTGGACTTCACTGAGCCGGGCCTCGCAGGTCTCCACGCGCCTGAGCCTAGCTTCCCAGTTCCTCTCGAGCTGGGCCGCTATAAGCCGGTTCTCCGGGTCGCAGGCGGCGTAGCGGCGCTCGGCGAGCGATGCCTCATAGCGTGCCTGCTGCAGGTCCATCTCGATCATCTGCCGCCGCCTGGCTTCGCTCTCCAGCTGCATCTGTTCAGCCTCCAACGCCGCCTCGATCGCCATCGGCGCAACCGCCTCCAAGGCTTCGCGGGCCACCGCCGCATCGGTGCGAAAGCCGTTGAACGACATGCATCGCGCCTGCGCCATCATGGTGTTCTCGCAACGATAGACCGGGTAACCTTGGCCACGTCCGGCATACGTGACAACCAGTCTTCGCCCGCATCGACCACAGGAGAGAAGACCCGGGAGCAACGCGCGACCGCCGCGGCCCGACTTGACGCCGCCGGCTTTGCCATAGGCGTTGGCGGCGAGAAGTTCCTGGTTCCGTTCGTACTCGCTCCATCCGATATAGCCTTCGTGATGCTCCTTGAGCACCACCGCCCAATCGCTGGCCGGCTTGTAATGACCATAGCTCTTGCGGACGCGGCCATCCACGATCTCGGTGCGCTTCTCGCTCTTACCATAGACATAAGCGCCGGCGTAGAACGGGTTCTTCAGGACGGAGATCACGTTGCGGTAGCGGACCGGAACCCAGGCGAAGGACACCATCTTCTTGCCGTCGGAGGGTCTGGGGAAATGCACGCCATCGTCGATCATCGAGATCAGGACCTGGCGGGCACTGCCGAGTTCGCGGAAACGCGCGAATATCAGGCGAATGGTCTCCTGCAGGCGTATATCGGGATCGAACCCGAGACCGTAATCCCGGTGCCAGACGTAGCCGAAGGGCACAGAGATGCGCAGTTCGCCGCGCTGTGCCTTGGCGCGGTCAGCTTCGTACATGCGAGCACGCAGCACCCCGAGTTCGAACTCGCTTATGCTCCCCTTCATGCCGAGCAGCAGGCGATCGTTCGGCAGTCCCGGATCGTAGACTCCGTCCAGATCGATCACCCGTGCATCGACTTCGCCGCACAACTCGAGCAGCCGATGCCAGTCCGGTCCGTTGCGAGACAGGCGGGACGCCTCCAGGCAAAGCACAGCGCCCACATGACCGGTGCACAGATCGTCGACCAGGCGTTCGAAACCGGGACGTTCCACAGCTCCACTTGCGGTGCGTCCCAAGTCCTCGTCGATCACCTCAACCTTGCGGAATCCCCAGCGCCGCGCGACGTCGACCAGCTCATATTGCCGACGCTGGCTCTCAAGATTGAGCTGCACTTGCGCCTGCGTGGACTGACGTACATAGACAACGGCCTTGCGCTTGAGGATGGTGGCCGGAATCAGATTACGGCTCGTCATCGCGGCTCTCCTCCGTCACGATACCGGCGGCGGCCATCAGCACATTGGCGAGCCGGGCGATCACGATCGTTCGTTGCGCTGCGCTCAGCCCGACTAGCTTGTGCGAGTCGAGCGCATGCTGAGCTGGCGAACGATCACGAGAGATCGTGTCGGTGGCGGCAAGGTTCTCATTTTGAGTCTCCCCGATGATGAAACCATCCGGAGAGCCTCGCCGGAAACGGCGCTGGATCAAGAGCTTGTTCAGTTCAAGCAGTGCAGCAAGCGACGCGCGCGGGGAGCCCAGATCCATTGCTGCGCACGGGACTTCGACCTCCTGCCCAACATGGGCAGAATGACCCCGAGATTGCGATCGGACGGATCGAGCGTTCGACGGTGTTGCTGTCGATCTCGATGCGGCCGTCGTCAAGGAAGTGCGAGAGGCCTTCCCAGCGTGAGAGCGTGTAGCGGATTGCCTCTGCGAGCTTGGTCTTCTGACTGATCAGGCCGAGCTTCTCACGCAGCCAGGGTTCGAGATCGGCGACGATGGCGCGGCTTTTGTCCTGACGCATCGCGCGGCGCTCGTTGGCCGATCGGCCACGGATGTCATCCTCGATCTTGTAGAGTTCGGCGATCCGTCTCAGCGCGTCACTGGCGATCGGCGCGGGACCGGCTGCTGCCAGTTCATAAAAGCGCCGACGGACATGCGCCCAGCAGAAGGCGAGCGTGACGCCGCTTTTGTCGGCCAGCACGCGATAGCCGCCATAGCCGTCGACCTGCAAGATTCCGGTGAAGCCTGCGAGATGAGCGATCGGACGCTCGGCCTTTCGGTCCGGCGCATAGACATAGGCGACGCCCGGCGGGTCGCTCCCCTCCCATCGTCGGTCATCGCGGGCATAGGCCCAGAGTTGACCTGTCTTAGTCTTGCCGCGGCCGGGATCGAGCACCGGCGCGGTCGTCTCGTCGGCGAAGAGTTTTGCCGAGGACTTCAGCTTGCCAAGCAGCCGCTCATGCACCGGACGCAGGTGCCAGGCGGCGCGGCCGACCCAGTCGGCGAGCGTAGAGCGATCGAGATTGATACCCTGCCGGGCGTAGATTTGCGCCTGACGATAGAGCGGAAGGTGATCGGCATATTTTGAGACCAGCACCTGGGCGACCGTTGCCTCGGTCGGAAGACCACCCTCGATCAGCCGGGCCGGCGCCGGAAGCCTGAACCACGACGTCCTCGCAGGCGCGGCAGGCATATTTGGGCCGGCGCACGACGATTACACGCAGCTGCGCCGGAACGATGTCGAGCCGCTCGCTCACGTCCTCGCCGATCCGATGCAAGCCATTGCGGCAGCATGGGCAGGCATGGTCCTCGATGTCGACGACCATCTCCACGCGCGGCAGATGGGGTGGCAGCGCGCCCCGGTTGGCCCGGCGCCTCGTGGCCTTTGCTTGCCGCTCGGCGGGAGCAGATTGCTCCTTCTCTTCCTCACCGGCGGCCTCGATCTGCTCCGCCTCTTCGAGCCCCAGCAGCAATTGATCCTCGGGGAGCGTCTCGGCACGCCGGCCGAAGCGGTGACGCTGCAATTCCTTGATGATCTGAATCAGACGGGCATTCTCGACGTCGTGCGCCAGGACCATCGCCTTCAGCGCGTCCGGATCGTCGGGAAGCTGGTCAGCCGTCATCGCCATGAACGGATCAGACCATATTCGCCGACAGCCCGCGACAGCGGAATCTAGGCTGATTCACTTCGTCGCGGGTCAGCCCGCCTGGGCTGGCACGCGGGTCCGGCGCGCCTCATGGACTCGCCGCCAGTCGAGACCTTCGAGTAGCGCCGAGAGCTGCGCGGCCGTCAGCCGCATCATGCCGTCATGCACTTTCGGCCAGCGGAACTCCCCATCCTCCAAACGCTTAGCAGGCAAACCCCGGTGCCATCCCAGAAGATCAGCTTGATCCGGTCAGTCCGCTTCGCCCGGAAGACGTAGACGGCCCCGCTGAACGGATCGGCCCCCATTGTCTCTCGCACCAGCGCCGCCAATCCCTCCGCACCCTTGCGGAAGTCGACGGGCTTCGTCGCCACCATGACCTTGACCGCACCCGTCGGCCCGATCACGACGTCGCCTTCAGCGCGCGGATCACTGCGGCCACCGTCTTGGTATCGGCGCCCCGGCCGACGCGCATCGCGATGCCGTCGATCTCAAGCTCGATCATGCCGGCATCTCGGGTGGCTTGCCGTTTCCGCTGCTTCGGTGAACGGCTGGCTGCAGGTTCCGCCGCCGCCACAACCGCCGGCACAAAGGCAGGAGAATCTTGCTGCACCGAAGCGGCCTGTTTGCGCGCTTCGCGGCGCCAGGCGAAGACCTGCTGCGGCCTGAGACCATAACGGCGGGCGACCTCGGAAATGATCGCATTCGGCTCCAGCGTCTCTGCGATGATCCGCGCCTTGTCATCCACCGACCAGTGACGCCGACCGCCGGCACCGTTGATCACCTCGAAACGCCGAAGCTGCCGCTCCGGGTCAAGCGTAAGGTCAAGTCCAGACACAAGCCGATCTCCGATCCCAATACAGGATCGGCAACCTCACAGATCGCGACCACTCCCGAAAGGTGGTCCGGAAACACCGCTCTGATGTCCGCTGTCAAGGTTTGGAACGCATGAGGTCGCCCGATCCGAGGAACGGCTGCTCATTCTGATGATCGCGCATGGGTGGGGAGGCGGAACTGAAGGACGTCGGTGATCAAGCTCTGATGCGCGGGTTGGCTACCGCATTCCCGATTGTGCGTCCGGGGCTGTTCCTATCTTACTGCGGGCGTCGGTCGATTTGCCGGCCACAAAGCGTCTGACGGGCATTCCCCTGCCGTGGTCCCGCCTCCGCCCATGCGCGATATGTGCGCCATCGCGGCGAGCGATCAGGTGACGCGCGCCTCCCTTGCGACTGCCCACATAAAGCCGACCAGTTCACGGGCGATCGCGGTGCAGACGACCGTTGTCCGTTTGCCCCGAGCGCTCAGCATGCGGTAGCGGGCTGTCAGGCGGGACTGCGCCTTCCAGGCGATCTCACGCACCTTCGGTGACGCCTGCTCCAACCGGTATAGCTTCGCCTTCCCGACCTTGGGCGGATGTCGATAGGTCCAGGCGCTCTCGACCAACATGTGGCGAACCCGACCGTTGCCTGCCTTTGTGATGCCGCCGCGCCGGACTGTCTCCCCGGTTGAGCGCTCGCCGGGGACCCGACCGAGATATCCCATGAGCTGGCGTGGGCTTTCGAACCGGCTGGCGTCGCCGACTTCGGTGACGAACGTCACGGCGACAATTAGGTCTACCCCACGCAATGTCTGAAGCGCCCACACGATCGGTGCCAGCGACCAGGCCGGGACGAACTCTTCGATCACACGCTCCAGCCGCTCGACCCGCTCTTTCGAGACGCGCACCGCCTCGACCATCTCCTGGAGTGCGATCTGATGCGCGGGATGATCGAACCTTGTTCCTGAAGCCAGCGTAGATAGCGCATCGTCCAGCTCTTCTTTCGCGGATAGCTACGGCCGTGCTTGAGCATGAATGCGCTCACCTGCTGGCGATGGACCCGCAGCGTCTCGACCGCGCCCGCCCGCGCGCGAACAAGATCCCGTATGGACTCGTGCCCTTCATCGGGAACCCACACCGCGGTCAGCTCGCCGGCGCGCAATAGTCGGGCAAGGGAAATGGCGTCTCGACGGTTCGTCTTCACCCGATCGCCGGGCTTCCTTGGTATCAATGATGGTGCAACCACGGTGCACTCGTGCCCGAGCGACCGGATCAGGCGATAAAGGCCGTACCCGGTCGGCCCAGCCTCATAGCAGAAATGCACGTAATCAAAGCGGCTGGCGATCCGGCCTATGACCCGCCGCATGCTGGTCGCCGACGCGTCGACCTCACCGAAGAACCGAACCTCTCCTTCCCGGCCTGCCTCCGCAATCGCAATAGCGTTCTTAAGCTTCGCAACATCGATTCCGACAAATGCTTCTCTATAATCCGCCACGGCTCGTCCTCCTGTGGTGAGGATCGGCTCGGCCCGTCCGAGCAACCCTCGGACGCGCAGTGTAGGGCGAGCCACCTCATCGGCAGAGGCGGACATACGGTCTTACTGTCAAGACGCTGACGACCCAGAATCGCCGGGCGCTGCTGACGGCCCTCAAGTCGCTTCAGGAAAAGGCCATCGCCATCGAGAACGACATCCGTGGCCTGTTTCGTAACTTCGGTCTCAAAGTTGGCATTGTCGACGGCCGGCAAATTCGCGGATCGCATCCGGGACCCTTCCGGTGACATTCCGGAACTCGAGACATCATGGAGACGTTGCTCACCGCCCGTCGGAAACTTTGCGAGCAGTTCACGGTGCTACACGAAAGACTGTTGTCGATCGTGAGGGGTGACACGGTTTGCAGGCGGTTGATGACCGTGCTGGGCGTCGGCCCTATCGTTGCACTGGGTTTCAACGCCACGGTCGATATTCCTGCCCCCTTCAGGAATTCGAAGGACGTGGGGCCGTATCTCGGTTTGACGCCGCGGTTACATCAATCAGGCTAGGATAATCGCGTCGGCAGGTCAGCCTAGGAAGCTTGAATGGGATTGACTTCAACACGCCGAATAGACAAGTCCAGGCATTTGGTGGAGCGGATTGAGAGTGAAGCGCTCGGGCTGGGAAGCCCATGCCTTGCAGATGAACTCGTAGGGTGAGACCTTTGAGGGCCTTCAGCCTGCGGCCGAAATTTGTAGGCCGCAACAAAGTCGGCAAGATGCCGACGCAGTTGGTCATGATCGTCGTAGTGGAAACGCTTGCCCGTCGCGTCCTTGATGGTGCGGTTCATTCGCTCGACCTAGCCGGTGGTCCAAGTATGCTTTGGCTTCGTGGTTCGAAGCACAGCGCGACGATGCGGCCCCCGAACGTGCTTGCGGGCTTCCTGGCGCCGCGACGAGCGCTTGCAGGCGCTGACGGTCGCTGGCCAAAACGGTGAAGGGGGATGCTATTGCGCATGCATCTAACTCGCACGCCAAACCGCAAAACGGAATCCCGAAATCGGACTCTTTTGATCCGATCAATCCACTATGAGACGCCGATTCCGAAATAGCGGGTGTGGGCGACATTGAGGATGCGATTGATCAAGCTTACGAAGCTGTGTCCGCCGGCCGTTGCAGCTGTGCCATAACTGGAGTGTATACCAAGGGCCGGCACCGAGTTCATCTCTAGGACAAACGGTTGGCCTGAGCGATCGATCCGGAAATCGACGCGGGCATAGTCCCGGCAGTGGCAGGCACGGAAGGTCGCAACCGAAATATCCCGTAACATCGTCTCAAGCCCGCTCTCGATTTTCGCCGGGCAAATCTTGGGCACCGCTGCGGCCGCCACGTACTTCGCATCCCAATTCATAACACGCGTTTCGCGGTCACCGAAGTCCTGCTCCACTAGAGGCAAAACTTCGGGCTCCCCGTTTCCGAGCAACGCAACGCAGATTTCCCGCCCCTCGATGTATTCCTCCACTAGCGCATCCTGAGCATGCTGCGTGACGATCACTTCGACGGCCTGCCGCAACTTAGAGTGTTCATGTATGATCTGCAATCCGAAGCTGCAGTCCTCCTCCCGCGGCTTCACTACCACTGGGAATCTCAGGTCGCCGGTGTTCTCGGTGCCGCGACGCATCACGCGAAAGTTCGGAGTCGGCACGCCCTGATCGCGGATGAGCATTTTGGTAATGACTTTGTCTCCCGTCAGCCCAATCCCGAAGGGGCTACATCCAGTGTATGGAACACCGGCCATCTCAAGCATGGCAGGAACATGAGTGTAACGCTTTTCGCCCTGAATTCCCTCCGCCAAGTTGAAGACCATTCCCGAGGGGCGACCTTGCGGATCAGGTGGCATGAACCGCTCGAGACTGGCGAGCAGTCCTTTATCGCCTTCACACACTACCGTCTCGTGGCCGCCCTCTTGAAGTGCCGCCACCACATCTTCCAACGTGCCGCTATGCGGCCAAGGCTGCGGCGGCTGCGGACAAGGCTGACCGAACCGGTTAATCACACCGTTGAAATCACTGTTCGTTACGATGGCTACTCGCATGAGCTATCTCCTTTGACGTTTGTCTGCTGTCACGAAACCAATGAAAACTGGATGGAGGCCAACCGCTATATCAACATTGACGACCTGCACGAGTACAAGAGGCTCGAAGCACCATGGCTGACCCTTTTCACAACCCCCTCCACAAACATAGGTCCACCACCCGGTTCCCTCTCCGGTTCCCGACCCTTTCCGCTGGCGGTGCTCTTTTTGCCCAAGTAGCTCGAAAGACGGCGAGTTGGGTTGCGGTACCATCAATAAAGCCTTATGCAGGGTTTATGCCAAAACAGATGATAACCGGCGGATGAGAGCGCTCCGACGCGAAATGATCGCTTCAAAAACCGTGCCAACCTCGCAAAATGCACGTCGGCCAGTGCTTTGAGTTTGATATCAAACTTACGGTCATATCAGGTACTAAACTGGCCCGCACAACCACTATGTCGCAGGCGCGACAAAATCCGACAGAGATCGTATCCCAGGGGACGAGCGGCGACCCATCCGCAGTCTTTTGACGCTCGCCGGTCCCTTACATCGAGCCCTGGCGTCCAGAATTGAAGTTGGGCGAAGGCGATCCGCATAATCGTATGCCCGGCCTGGCCGGCTTCAACGTGCGAGCGCTGCAGCAGTTTCAACAATGATGGCGAGTCGGCATAAATCTTCTTGAGAGGCTGGCGCTTAATCCCGGAACAAACGCGGCAATCAGCACTTCGCCTTGCTCATTTCGATGACGGCCATAGTGTTATTGCGCGCTTCAAAAGCTGGACAGCGATTCCGCTAATTCCCGGACAGCGTTTTCACAAAAGTCCGACAGTTCGTCGAGGTTGGTCCTCGGCAGCCTGGTTGCTGTAGGGCTGATTGATTTCGGTGTTCTCGGAGTCGGTCAAGAGGGCCGAGGCTTTTTTCTTCGGATGCTCTCGCCCTGAAGGGCGATGCGGTGTGCATTGTGCACGAGCGGTCGTGTATAGCGTCGGCGACCGTGCTGTCGTTAATAAGGTCGTGCCAGCTTGCCACGGGGACCTGGGCGGTGATCAGGGTGGATTTTCTCTGATAGCGCTCCTCGACGATTTTCGAAGAGGTGGAAGCGCTGCTGATCGGAGAGAGCATGGTTGCCGAAGTCGTCGTGGATGAGCCAAGTGGACACGGGTGAGCTTGTCGATGAGGCGGGGAAAGGAACCATCGATGCGTCGCTCTCGAACAGGATAACAGTGCGGCTTCGGAAAAGTCCGGACAGGCTTTCCGGTAATCTCAATGATGAGATCCGCGCCCGCCGTTCCAAAAAAAGGTTCGGCACGAAGCCCGCATTTTTTGCACTGGGCTTACGGCGTGCTGATCCACTGTTTCGTCATTACTATTCCCGAGCCTTGCAACCGAGCCGGAAGCGTCAGGCGAATGCAGGATTCCTGCGCTCGTAGAGCGTCCCAGCTTGGTCAGCACAACCTGACGATACGCGCCATCTTGGCGGCAAAGGCATTTGACGCAGCTGAATTGTCACGATCAGACGGCAGTTGGATCCTCATTGGATGGCCAGTGTTGCAAAAATCACAGGCTGGAGATCGGACTTGCGCCCTGGTGAATTTCCGCCACCGCATCGGGGTCGGTCTTCAACCCGGCAACTTCGACTTCCCAATTATAATAGAGACCGCGGCCGGGGCTTTGGCGGAGAGGGTCAGTCCTGGCGATGCCTCTCTCGAGCCGGCCTACATTGCAGCTGCCAGGCGGTTGGTTGAGCGCGGAGCCGTCGCGATAACCAGGGACTGCGGCTTCAGTATCTGGTGCCAGGCTGCACTGGCCACGTCTGTCAAACTTCCCGTGGCCATGTCGAGCCTGCTACTGGCGCCCACGCTCCTCCGGCAGCTTCCGGCCGGCGCAAAGCTCGCCGTCTGGCCGCAGACTCAAGACACTGCGGCGAAGAGCTGCTGGGCATGGATTCATCCGCAGGGGCAAGAGTAGCCATCGGCGGCATCGAAGGTAATACGCGGCCGGCTAGTGTTACCGAAATGGAGTCCCCGGGTTGCAGTCTGTGTCGCGACTTCGCGCCGCACATCCCAAGATTGACGCACTCCTATTTGAATGTACATTGTCCCCGATGGTGACGTCAGCAATCCGTCGTAGGACAGGACTGCCCATCTATGACGCCGCGCCCCTTTATCGAATGACATTCGCGTCCGTGGCTTGACCGCTTGGAGGCCGTCAGGTGCTTGAGCGCGGCAGTCTCAAGTTTTAAGGGGTGGCAGCGTGGAATCTGCTCCTCGCGAAAGAAGGAAGCCCCAGGCGACTTTCGATCGTATATGCCGCGGCTAGGACGGAGGTGTCGGAATAGCGCGCGCCGACCAGTTGTAGCCCGACGGGCAGCCCTTGATCATCCAGGCCCGATGGAATCGATGCTGCTGGTTGCTGGGTCAAGTTGAAAGGGTAGGTGAAGGGCGTCCAGTCCACCCACCCCTTGTAACTATCATCCGGCACATTTCGCCCGACGGGGAACGGCGCGATAGGCATCGTCGGTGTGACCAAGAGATCGTAATTTTCGTGGAACTTCGCCATCAGAGCGGAGAGCTCGAACCGCATCGCCTCAGCTTCCTGAAATTCGGTAAGGGTGATCTTCAGCCCGCGTTCGGCACCTTCCAGAAAGCCAGGATCTAGTAATTGTCTTTGCTGTTTGTTCATTCGTGACACAATACGGGCGGCGCCAGCGAACCAGAATGTAGAAAACACCTCCACCGGATCCGCAAATCCCGGATTGACTTCGGCCACCTCGGCCCCAAGAGCTCGAAGCTGGTCGATCGCATTATCGGTAACGTTTTGGATATCTCGCGCCACCTTGACATAGCCGAGGTTCCGACTGTAGCCGATCCGCAGGCCCCTGATGGTGGTCTTTGCTGGATCGGGGTCGAGACCTAGGTACGCCGGACCCGCATAGCCATCGCGAGCGTCCTTTCGTGCAATCACATTCATCATCAGGATCGCATCCGCAACGGTGCGGGTCACCGGCCCCAAATGAGACAGCGTTGTCATGGCGCTAGCTGGCCATTGCGGAACGATGCCGAAGGTTGGCTTGAAGCCGAAGGTCCCCGTGAAGCTCGCCGGTATCCGGATTGATCCCCCGCCGTCGCTACCCTGATGAAGAAAGCCAAGGTTGAGCGCAGCCGCAACTGCCGCCCCTCCCGACGACCCGCCTGGTGTCAGGTCAGGATTCCAGGGATTGCGGGTGATCCCGTAGACCGGGCTGTCTGTTACCCCTTTCCAGCCAAATTCTGGAGTGGTTGTCTTGCCCAGGATAACGCCACCGGTCTCACGGATACGGGCTGGAACAGGGGCGTCTTCAGTCCAGGGTCCCTCGGTGCTGCCGGACAATGAGCCACGTCTTGTCGGCCAGCCTCGTGTCAAGGTGAGGTCTTTGATGGTGGCCGGAATGCCATCTAGTACTCCGGCTGGTTCCCCCTTCATCCATCGACCCTCCGAGGCCCGGGCAGCAGACCTGGCCCCTTCGTGGTCGACGAGGCAAAATGCGTTCAGCGCCGGGTTGTTGGCGTCGATGCGGCTGAGACAGTCATCGACGACTTCAACAGGCGAGAGCTGCCGCCTTCGGTAGAGTTCCAGGCATTCGCACGCCGACAGACCCTCAAGAGATGTTGGCACGGATGAACGAGTTTTCATTTTACGAGGTCCGCTACATTCAAGCCTGGCATAAGACGGCAGTTATTCATTCGTTCTGCGGCCCTTGTCAGACCGATCATCAAGACGTCGGACGGGATCCCAACGTGTTCTCTACGAGCTTGATCCAGTACGATGTTCCATAAGGAATCGCCTCGTCGTTGAAATTGTAGGCAGGGTGATGCAGGCCGGCGCTGTCACCGTTCCCGCACCAGACGAAAGCACCCGGCCGCGCCTGCGCCAGGAAGGAGAAATCTTCCCCCCCCATTACCGGTGGCGTCTCGAGCACATTGTTTTCACCGGCCACGCCCTTGGCCGCGCTTCTCGCAAGGTCGGTCTGCTGGACCTCATTGAAGAGAATTGCGTCGAAGCTCTGAAATTTAATATCTATCTTCGCGCCGGTTATCTGGGCGATGCCGGCGACCACTTCGCCCACCCGCTCCTTCACGAACTTGCGCACCTCCGGCTTTAGCGTCCGCATGGTGCCCACCAACTCCGCTGTTTGCGGAACGACGGGGACTAGTCTCTGCCCGGACTGGAACTGGTGGAACGAAATTCCTGCCGAGTCGACAGGGTCAATGTTCTGAGCCAGGATATGCTGCAGGGCCGTCACAAGCTGAGCGCCGACCAGAATCGGATCGATGCATTCATGAGGCCTTCCAGGGTGCCCCCCTCGCCCTTCAATGCTAATTTCTATGCTATCAGTTGCCGCCATCACTGGACCTTGCCGGATTCCGAAGACACCTACCGGCAAGCCCGGACGATTGTGCATTCCGTAGATGTGCTCGATGCCGAACCGCTCCATCAAACCGTCATCTAGCATGGCAACGGCGCCGGTACCGATCTCCTCGGCAGGTTGGAAGATCATGACCGCCGTTCCAGCGAAATTCCGAGTATCGGCAAGATAGCGCGCGGCACCCAACAGCATCGCGGTGTGGCCGTCATGCCCACACGCATGCATCAAGCCCTTGTTCTTGGACGCATAGGGCAGATCGGTCGCTTCGTTGATCGGCAGCGCATCCATGTCAGCGCGCAATCCGATAACCTTTGGGTTACCGTCGCTCACGACGCCGTTGCCCTTGATGACGCCAACGACGCCGGTTTTGCCGATGCCGGTCGCGACGGCGTCGCAGCCGAATTCGCGCAGGCGCTCGGCGACAAATGCCGAAGTACGGGGGATGTCGAAGCCCAGTTCGGGATGTGCATGGATGTCCCGGCGCCAAGCCACTATCTCGGGGAGAAACTCTGCGACGCTATTGAGAATTGCCACGGGGACTTTCCTTTCTTGCCGGTTGCAGGCGAATTTCACGCTTTGTCCTTGCGAGAGCCGGGAGACCCGTTTCCGCGCTGCCGGGAGCACAGCATCCTCTGTGCGACGTAGGCACCCCAGCTATTCCGCCGACTGAAGCCGCTCCAATTAGCCGGGGACCGACAATCCTGAATTCCGCTCCGCCCAGAATGTAGCAAGTGCCAAAGAGCTTGGTTGCGCGAAGGGCGCCTTGGTCCCGCAGAATATCATCGTTTTTTGGTCATTGGCGCATAACACCTGCAGGCTGAGAGGAGGTGCCCTGGTATATATGCGGGACCATTCAAAATAGGACAGCCGACATTCAGAAGTGCGGGACAACTGCGACCCGCGGAAGGCGCGTGGTGGTTGCCTGGGCGGGCTCTTTTGAAGGCTACTCTTCAGCAATTGGCAGAGCAAACGACGCCTTGATCCGATCCATTACAACGATTGTCTTGAACCCCTTTACTTCAAGATGTTCGTAAAAAAAACGACGGGTAAACGCCTCGTACTCGGCCATGTCCTGAGCAGAGACCGTAATAATAAAATCCGCTTCACCCGTAACGTAGTAAGCGTTCATGATCTCAGGCGTCCGCCGAATTGCCTGCTTGAAACGATCGATGATATCGGCGCGATCGCGCTCGAGAGTGATGGATACCAGCAGGAGCAGGGGCCGACCGACGGCTTCCGGTGAAACTATGGCAACGTCCGCTTCGATGACGCCAGCGTCTCGAAGTCGCTTTAATCTCCGCTGACAAGCGGTAGCCGATAGTCCGGCAAGTTCGCCCAATTCCTCTGTCGTAAGGCGATTGTTGCGCTGCACGACGTTGAGAATCTTCCGGTCAATTCGATCCAGATCCATTCACAATCTCTGCTCATGATGATATCGGCCAATGCCAAGGCCGCCAGTCCGTACGTCCAAAATGTAGCAAGTGCCAAACGCCCTCTCGGCGCTAAAGTCGGTCCAAGTCGCAGAAAATCGGCGTTTCTTTCGCCATCTGCGCACAATACCGGCATAGTATAACTATCTGAGGGGTGCCGCTGAATCGATGGGCGTTGCTGGTGAGCAGTTGCGGGCCAGCGCAAGAACGGCAGATTCGATCGGGTGGGGGCGATCCCCGGTCGAAAAGATCCTACCGATCTCGTTGCTCAGGCGCAGAAAACATGAGTTGCAGCACGCTCGCATCAGTTCGAGGCAAGCGTGTTAGGGAGCGACATCACCAAGGGTGTCGGCGTTGCAGCATAAATCGGAGACCATGAGAGTCAGGCTATGAACCGGCCCCGGCTTTCGGATGCCTTACGGCCCTCGCGCGTCGGCCGCGAGTGAACTATGATCCGCATGGGTGTGGGGCTGGAGGAGAAGGTCGTCGGCTCAGTCAGGCTAACGTCGCTCCAAGCACTGGTAAGAAGCCCTATCCGCGGTCTGAGAATTACCCAAATTGATCTCTCGTGAGGCAGTTGTTGCAGCTGCATTCCGTCGAGACGCTTCAGTGATCCGCGAGAATGGCTCGCGATCTCTGCGTGAATCGCGGTTTGGCGCAGGAATGCGGCGTGGGAGACCGAATGTTAGACCAAAGTCGGCACGAGCACCGTGTAAAATGGGCAGGTCAGCGCAGACCAGTCTGGCGGCATTCTTACCCTTGCCGGAACGATCGCCTGAACAAGGTAGCTCAACCGCCGTCCGCACTCCCAGGAGAGAAAGCCATATGCTTCCCTTGGACATCCTCCGAAAGGAGTTTCCAGCCACAGCAAACGCCATCTACATGGATGTCGCGAACCAGGGCCTCATATCAAGCACAACATTGGCTTCAATCGAGCCTCATTTGAACAATCGGCTGCATGGCCTAAACGACGAAGAAAGAATGCTCGAACACGTCGAGCGTACTCGCGCTAGGTTCGCACAATTTATCAATTCAGATCACGATGAAATTGCAATTACCAAGAATGCATCGGAAGGCATCAACATCATCGCTAATGCGATCGATTGGAGAGATGGAGACAACGTCGTTCTATGCCCAAAATTGGAACACGCAAATAATATCTTGCCATGGATTCAGATCAGAGACCGCTACAATGTCGAGTTGCGAGTCGTAGAGCCGGATAACGGCTCAATTCCCCCTGATGCATTCGTAAAGGCGATTGATTCTCATACCCGCGTTGTTGCCTTGGCGACGGTGACGATGGTTCCGGGGTTTCGGACCGTCATGGAGCAGATATCCGAAGCCTGTAGGCACTACGGTGCATTTCTTTTGGCGGACGCGACGCAATCTGTTGGGATACTCCACACCGACGTCAATCGACTTGGCGTAGACGGTGTAGCAGTGTCCACTGTGAAGGGTTTGATGGGTCTTTATGGATCGGGTTTTTTATATTGCCGTAAAGAATGGGCCGATCGGCTGAGCCCGGCCTATCTTGCGCGCTTCAGCGTAGATTTCGGAAACGCGCCAGAATCAGCTCCGGTACCTAGTTTTGTAAAGTTGCGCTCTGGCGCGCCCCGCTTTGATATCGGGCATTACAACTTCCCTGGCATGTTGGCTGCATATGCATCAATGGGCCAGCTACTTGATATCGGAACCGAGGCGATCGACCAGAGCGTTACCTCACTCGCAAAACGTATGGCCACTGGTCTCTTAGATATCGGGCTTCCGGTCTGCGGCGGGCCACCAGGCGCTCACACTGGAAGTATCGTAGCCGTTGGCGATTCCAGCGATCTTGTTGAAGGGCGCCCAGTCGACGCCCGCATTCGGTCGCTTCACGAGCATTTCACGAAGAACGGGGTAATCGTCTCAATACGCAGAGGCATGCTCCGGTTTTCCCTGCATCTTTACAACACCGCCGATGAAGTCGATCGCGTAATCAATCTGGCCAAGAGCTGGTCGAAGTAAGAGCGACACGGCTAGTTCATGCACACAGGAGAGTACATGTCGACCCAGAGCGCCGAGACTATCGGACTTCTCCAAGATCTTATAAAGATCGAGAGCATCAATCCATCGCTGTCGCCAAAAGGTAGTGGAGAGCAAGGTGTAGCCAAGTTCCTCGAGGGTTTTTGCAAGGAGCGGAAGCTGGCTTACGGGATACAGGAGGTGGCCGATGGTCGCTCGAATTTCCTGACCTGGGTACCTGGGAAAGAACCCGATAGGCGTATTCTATTCATTGCTCATATGGATACCGTTCCTATCGATAGGTGGGAATCAGATCCATTCTCGGGTGAGCAACGGGACGGGCGAATATATGGGCGAGGTAGCTGCGACACAAAAGGCTCACTTGCAGCTATGTTGATTGCGCTTAGCTCACTTGGTGAACGGCAGCCCCGGGCCACGGTTGTTGTGGCAGCCAGCATTGACGAAGAGTACCGCAAACTTGGCGCCCGCGCTATAGCCGATTCCGGTGTCGCTTATGAGGGTGCGGTAGTCGGTGAACCCACCGAATTAGAGCTCGTTGTAGCTCACATGGGTTCTGTCCGCTGGCAAATCGAGGTTCAGGGTGTACCGGCTCATACGTCGAAGCCTCATCTCGGAGTGAACGCGATCACGGGCATGGCCAAGGTGGTATTGGCACTTGATGAGCACCATCGATCCCTTGTGTCTCGGGCGCAGCACCCATTGGTAGGGTCATCACAGCTGACCGTGAGCCTCATCGAAGGAGGTTTGGAACTTACCACTGTACCGCCGGTATGCCGTATCTGGGTCGATCGGCGTCTCATACCCGGGGAGCGGCCGCAGGACGCGTTGGCGGAGGTAGAAAGCATACTGGAAGGCCTTCGCCAGGGCGAAGACAAGATCAATGTTCGGTCATTGCTTCCCGCATTGGAAGACCCGCCTCCAATCAGTTCCGGGTCGAGCAAAATTGCAGCAGTCGCAGGAGCGGCTTGTGCCCACGTCGCGGGGACCGGAGAGCAGAAGGGAGCCACCGGCGGCTCGGATGCAAATCAGCTGTCATTGGCTGGGATCCCGTGTGTGATTATCGGACCCGGGCGTACTGCCCAAGCCCATACGAACAACGAGTTCGTTGAAATCGATCAACTGACCAAGGCTGCTGATTTGTACCAGAGAATCATGCTCACATATTAGGAGTGGCCGGCCTGATGGGGGTGCTCAAACCCCGTCCATTGGGCCGCGGACGCCCCGGATGCTGCATGAGCGTGGCGGCCGCAACGTCCCGATCTTCGCTGGTCTCGTCGGCGCTTCCCACGTAGATCTTGCCGCCCGTGCTTGAAATTCTGTTGCGACAGGCAGAGTGCGTCTTCACCATAGGGAGGGCATGATCTTCCACCGGAGACGCAGAGCCACCGAAAATTTGGCGCTCATATGCGGATAACGTACGGCAAGTGCCTAGGAAATGCAGATTTTCCGCGACAAGAAGAAATCCTCGGGGAAAACAGCCTCTTGTGACGTGATACGAAGAGAAAGTATGCGGACAGGACGAATGCCTGATCCGTTCGAGGAATGCCTGTTTTGAAGGACTCGACGAGATGAAATATGAGAAGCCATTTCCGCCCGAGGAGTTTCGGCGTCGTGTTCATGACGTGAAGCAGCGGATGGAGCGAGCGGGGCTGGACTTGCTGATCTGCCAGGATCCCGCGAATATGTATTGGCTTACCGGCTTTGACGGCTATTCGTTCTACGTGCCTCAGGTGGTCTTAGTGCATCTCCAGTCGGACATGCCCCTCTGGTTCGGACGTTTCGTCGATGTAAATTCCGCTTATATAACGACGGATCTGCCTAGAGAAAATATAAGCTCATTTTCCGATCATAGACTTCAACATCCAGAATTACATCCATTTGACGATCTTTGCGAGCTTATCAATTCGCGCGGCTGGGGATCTGATCGAATCGGTGTCGAGCTTAACGCCCACTTCTATACTGCCCGAGCACATCAACATCTCGTCAAAGGCCTTCCGAATGCAAAATTCTCTGATAGCCGCGAATTAGTCAATTGGGCACGGCTTATAAAATCTGACCTTGAACTAGTCTACATGAGAGAAGCGGGCCACCTTGCAACGCATACGATGCAGACGGCAATCGCTAACCTAAGGCCTGGAGTGCCGCAACATGAGGTCGTCGCGGAGGTGTACCGGGCCCAGACACGAGGGGTGGACGGTAAATATGGCGACTCTAGCGGTCCTCCTCTTATCCAGACTAGCGAACAAACGAACGCTCCGCACCTCAGTTGGACCGAGGAGCCCTTGCCGACCTCTGGCCTGGTTCTCATGGAGTTCGGCGCCACCCGACGCCGCTACTGTGCGCCGCTGTGCCGCACCGTCCACATCGGAAAGCCACCCGCAGAGGTCTCGCGTCTTGCTGAGGTTATAGTGGAAGGCGGGGATGCTGTGCTCGAGATGGCAAAGCCTGGTACCGTCGTTGAGGAGCTTAATGCGGTGTGGCAAGATATCCTCAAGCGGAACGGGTATATCAAGATAGGCCGCTCCGGCTATTCAATCGGACTCAACTTCCCGCCGGAATGGGGCGAACGCACGGTTAGTATTCGCGCGGGCGACAAGACCATCCTACAACCAGGAATGTGCTTCCATTTTCAGTCGGGGGTTAGGCTCGAAGGGTTCGGCGCCGCCATCTCTGAATCATTTATTGTAACCGAAAGGGGCGGTGAGCGATTGGCAGATGTTGATCGCCGCTTGATCGTCGTGGACTAGGTGATTTGGATGTGACCCAAATCGTTTTGCGATCTCACTGGGTCCGTTCGAAGCCGGTTGAAATTTGTTTCTGCGGCGAGCGGATGAACGGATCTAGCTTAAGGACGGCGCTGTCTGAGAGGTGCGGCATGCCCAACCTCTGGGACAGGAGAATCTCGCCTAGCACATGAGTTCTCTGCATCAGCGGAGATTAAGATCCGTAGGCCGAAATGAGCCACCTGTGACGCGAGCGCGGCGTGAACGTTGCCCCATTCTACAAATGCGCGGATGACGCAAGAGGACTTAGCTTTTGAGGAGCATTGAGGACGAGTTTACGCGCGCCTGAAGCGGGCTCTTGCCAACCCTGCGCGCCGGTGGGAACGCGAGTATGGTCCGCCCCGTCCGTGCAACACGTCGCGACATCAGCACACGTTGTTCCCGATAGATGGCTCGGCAGCGAAGCTCGCCTTTTGCCCGGGGCTCGCTTCATCCTTTTCTGCTGTTTCGTGCGACTTCACCACTTCACCAAGTGAATGTCTGGGTTATCGCGGGGACCTCAATTTCGGGACCCCAAGACCTCCTTCCGAATGAAGTCGTCCGCGATGCCATCGTGTCTGAAGCGGTCGCGGTCACCCTGCACAGTGCCGGACGAAAGTAGCCTTGCGGCGAGTTCCGTCTAAGATTCGAGGCGGTTGCGCCTGCGTCAGTGCGCCTGATCGGTGTCGGTCGAGAACTTAATGCCACGAGGCCAGATCGGGAACTCGGGATCGGGAGATCGGCGCTGGAACCAACTACTTTCCGCGCCGCCGGCGACCAGCGCGACCTTCGCTCGCGGTCGCTAAGCCTCCTGGCAAGTGAAGTTGTGAGCCGTGTCCAATTCTACGCGAATTGGCTGCTGTTTGCAGGAATGCAGCTAAAGGGGCATCAACTGCGCTGCCGATCGGCGCTGTGGCAGCAATAACCTAAAGGCATCAGCATACCATTGGAGTCTTAGATGAGGGGTACGTCAATCACGGCATTACGCAGGCTCAAACGGCCAGACCTTTTGCGTGGTGATGCGTATCTGAACGGCGCCTGGCTCTCCAAATCAGATACTCTTGCCGTGTTTGATCCTGCCAGCGGTGACGAGATCGCTCAAGTTGCGGCTTGCGCAGACGCCGACGTTGACGACGCGGTCCATTGCGCAAGAGCAGCGTTCCTCAAGTGGCGCGACATGCTTCCGTTACAGCGTGGTGCATATCTGCGGAAATGGGCGGCAGGCATGCGGGAGAGCGCCGAAGACCTGGCTGTCATCATAACGGCCGAGCAAGGAAAACCGATTGCTGAAGCCCGCGGCGAAGTTTCATACGCTGCCGGCTTTTTAGATTGGTTTGCAGGGGAAGGGGAGCGGGCTTACGGCGAAACGATTCCCAGCCATCTCCCCGCAAGCAGGCTGGCCGTGCATTTGCAGCCGATCGGGGTGACTGTCGCCATTACGCCATGGAACTTCCCAGCGGCAATGATCACCAGAAAGGCTGGAGCTGCACTGGCCGCTGGCTGCACAATGATTGTAAAGCCGGCACCCGAAACGCCACTGTCGGCCCTCGCGCTTGCCCGCCTTGCCGGGGATGCTGGCATTCCGCCCGGCGTGTTTCAGGTGATCACGGGCGAAGCTCCGCCACTTGCCAAACGGCTGTTGTTGCATACCCACGTGCGTGCGTTCTCTTTTACGGGCTCCACCGAGGTCGGCAGAATCCTTCTCGAGCAATCCGCGAAGACAGTGAAGAAAGTCTCGCTCGAACTTGGCGGCAATGCTCCTTTCATCCTTTTCGGCGATGCGCCGATCAACGCTGCGGTCGCCGGTTGCATGGCAGCCAAGTTCGCGACATCCGGTCAGGACTGTCTCGCGGCAAACCGGATTTATGTGCAGCGAGAGATTTACGAGCATTTTACGGAAAAATTTGCCGAGGCCACCAGTAAACTAAAGGTCGGGCACGGATTGGAGCCAGGTGTCGACATCGGTCCGATGACAAAGACGTCTGGTGCTGACAAATGCAGGCACCAGGTTTCTGAGGCTCTAGCAGCCGGGGCTCGAATGGTAGCAGGCGCACAGCACAATTCGCTTGGCGGGAACTTCGTCACGCCGGCCGTGCTTGCTAATGTGACCGATGACATGGTGATTGCGAAGGACGAAACGTTTGGACCTGTCGCTGCAATCCTGCCCTTCGACGACGAACGGGAGGTGGTCGCGCGAGCCAACAATTCCGAGATGGGACTTGCGGCCTACGTCTATACCCAAGATCTCAACCGAGCCATGCGGCTCTCCGACCGGCTCGAATATGGCATGGTTGCCGTGAATACTCCAAAATTTACGGGGCCGGGCATTCCGTTCGGCGGCTGGAAACAATCCGGCCTTGGTCGCGAGGGCTCAAGGCACGGTCTTATCGAATATCTCGAACCCAAATACCTCTGCATCGGCAACATCGCGGCCTGAAAGGAAGCATTCAATGACCATCAACATCAAAGAGATCACCGAAAAGGACCGCAACTCGGTCTTGCATCCTTTCACTCAGCTTAAAGATTTCGCCACTGGCAAGCTCGGCGACCCAACGATCGTGGTGACAGGGAAGGGGATCCGCATCCAGGACGCGCATGGCAACCAATTTATCGATGGCTTTGCCGGCCTATACTGCGTCAATGTCGGGTATGGCCGCACGGAAGTCGCCGATGCGATCTCGCGTCAGGCCTATCGCTTGGCGTATTACCACTCCTATGCGGCGCACACGACCGACGAGCTTGCGATCCTCTCCGATCGCCTTGTGAAGATGGCGCCGGGCAAGATGAGCAAGGTGTTCTATGGCATGTCCGGCTCGGATGCGAACGAGACCCAGGCCAAGCTTGTTTGGTACTACAACAACCTGCGTGGCAAGCCGACCAAAAAGAAGATCATCTCCCGTGAACGCGGCTATCACGGCTGCAGCGTCGTGTCGGGCTCGATGACGGGCATGAGCTTTTATCACGACCACATGGACCTGCCACTTCCGCAGATTGTTCACACGGGTGTTCCACATCATTACTGGGGCGCAACCCCGGGCGAAACCGAGCGCGAATTCTCCGCTCGCCGCGCCGCCGAGCTTGATCAGTTGATCGAGCGGCTCGGCCCGGACAACGTCGGCGCCTTCATTGGCGAGCCCGTCCTCGGCACAGGTGGTATCACGCCTCCGCCGGAAGGCTATTGGGAAGCGGTACAGACGGTCCTCAAAAAACATGATGTGCTGCTGATTGCCGATGAAGTGATCACAGGGTTCGGCCGCACCGGTTCCATGTTCGGCTCACAGCACTATGGCATCGAGCCAGACCTCATCACGATCGCTAAAGGTTTGACGTCGGCCTACTTCCCGCTTTCAGCGGCAATCGTCGGTGAGAAGGTGTATAAAGTCCTGGAGGATGGAGCCGACAAGGTCGGGGCATTCTCGCACGGCTACACCTACTCTGGTCATCCGATCGGCGCCGCCGCGGCCAACGCGGTCCTCGATATTGTCGAGAAAGAAGACCTCCCCGGCAATGCGCGTGACGTCGGCGCGTTTTTCCAGGCGCAGTTGCAGGAGAGGTTCGCGCAGTTGCCGATCGTCGGCGAAGTGCGGGGCGTCGGTCTTATGGGCGCAATCGAGTTCGTTGCCGATCGCGACAATCGGAAGCGTTTCGATCCGGCGCTCAAGGTAGGTGCGCGAATCTCGAAGGCCGCCCGTGACCGTGGTCTTATCGCTCGGGCCATGCCGCACGGGGACATTTTGGGCTTTGCTCCGCCGCTGGTTACAACCAAAGCTGAGGCGGAGGAGATTGTTGCAATCGCAGAAAGCGCCGTGCGCTCGGTTATGGATGAGCTTGTTCGCGAGAGTGAGAAAATCTGAATGAGTTGGGCCATCTTGTCGTAATCAAGGCGCAAACTCAAGCGACGGCCTGATCGGCTTGCGGGGCTGCCAGCTGAGCTGGTGCCGCGTTCCGCTCATTGAGTTTTCGGCGGAATTCAATGCAGACACTGCTCAGGAGGAACTGGTGGCCAATTCGACCGCACTCAATCCCTGGGAATGGCCTGAAAGCCATTGGCGGCGGCGCATCAACAAAGTCAGAGCGGGCAAGGCACTAAGACCAATGTGGCCCGGCGGTAAACGCTGTGCCTTCGCCATCTCGTTCGACGTCGATCATGAGTCGAACGAATTGCGCAGGGGAGGGCGATCGCTAAGCAGATTATCCTGGGGTCAGTACGGGAGCCGACGAGGGATGCCTCGGGCTTTGGAACTCTTGAGAAAGTACGACGTTCCGGCGAGTTTTTTCGTTCCCGCTGTGATCGCTCAGTTGTATCCAGACGAGCAACGCGCAGTTGTCGATGAAGGCCATGAAATTGGCATGCACGGCTGGATACACGAGCTAAACTCGGAACTGAGCGCAGAGAGCGAGCGCTCTTTAATGATGAGGAGTGCCGACACTCTTGAAAAAATCACTTCCAAACGCCCGACGGGAATTCGAACGCCTTCCTGGGATTTTTCCGACGCAACTCTACGGATCATACGTGAAACCGGATTGACATACGACTCATCCCTTATGGCCGATGATAGTTGCTATGAGCTGCTGGAAGACGAGGAACCCACGGGAGTGATTGAAATACCGGTCGAATGGATTCGAGACGATGCCACTTATCTTTGGATGAGTCCCGATGGGTCTTCACGGCCAGATTTATCAGTCGACGACGTGCTTTCTGTATTTATTCGGGAGTTCGAAGGGGCCTATCAAGATGCCGATTTATTTCAGCTGACTCTGCATCCACACGTCATTGGATATCGCTCACGGATCTGGATCGTAGAAGAATTAATTCGACGCGCCAAAGCAAAGGGTGACGTTTGGTTCGCCACACATCATCAGGTCGCCGAGCGTGCGTCCTCATGTCTCTGAAAACTCTCAGACAGGAACGCCGGTAGAGTGCGGTGTTCTTGGGGCGGCGCAAGCCGTCCTGCGCCTCGACCGTTGCGGCGGTCACCAATGGATTTGGAATGACGCGGATCATCCGCTGTCCGGTATTCGCTTTCAGAGCGGGTACAGTGGGAGTTCTTATCTTGGAGGAGGACTACAATCTTGATTGACACGACCTTTGCCGGAAAAACGGTGCTGATTACCGGCGGGTGGCGCGCTTGGCCCGGCCAGTGCCAAACTGCTGGCGGCGGGTGGAGCGGATTTGGTGTTGGCTGACCTGTCGCAAGAGGCTCTGGACCAAACTCTGGCCGCCTGTCCTGGTGCCCGTTGAGTTGTCTGCGACGTGACCGATCCGGCGATGCTGGAAGGGCTGGTCGACCTCGCCCGCGAGAGCTTTGGCCGGCCGGTTGAGGGCTTGGTCGCGGCCGCTGGCATTACGGTGCGATGAAGCGGCTGATAGACGTGAAGGGTACGAAGCCATGTTCAGCTTCAACGTCGGGGCCATTTGGCGAATCTGCAAGCTGCATCCCGCAGATGCGCGAGCTTGGCCGCGGATCGGTGGTGCTCTTCAGCTCGACTGCTGGTCTGCAGGCCTCGAAGGACGTGCCGATCTATTCGGTGACCAAGGCGGCGGTTGTGATGATGACTCGCACGCTGGCGCTGAACCACGCGGCAGAAATATCCGCGCAAACTGTGTCTGCCCCGGAACCATCGCCAGCCGTTGGCCGAGGCCGGCGTCGCCTTCGCCCGGGGAGAAGCGGCACAGGTCGAGCGCCGGACGAAGATCATCGCTGCGCATCCGATGGGCCGAATGGGGTTGCCGTCCGAGGTGGCGACAGCTGTCGGCTATCTGCTGGACGATGCGGCGGGCTTCACCATCGGCGCCGCGCTTACGGTCGACGGAGGCAGCCTTGCCTAAGCTCCGGTCAGAAACACTGTCGTCGTCACCGGCGCGGCGCGCGGGATCGGTGCCGCAACAGCGGCGTGGCTTGGCTCGGAAGAGGCGTGGGTGTTGCTAGTGGATGTTCTGGATAAAGTGCACGACACAGCTGCGGGCCTTGGCCAGACGGCGCTCGTCTGCGATCTGGCCATGCCCGACGCCGCAGGGCGGGTTCTGGCCGCCTTGGATGCCGCAAGGATCGAGACGCTCGACGTCCTCGTGAACAATGCCGGCATTGGCGGTTCGAAGTCGCTCGCCGATACTGACGATGCCTTTTGTTCCCGCTGATCGATATCAACTTGCGTGCAGTCATCAGCCTGACCCGCGAGTTGCGGCCGCGGATGCGCCAGCCGGGCGGGCGGATCATTAATGTCAGCTCGATCCTCGGGCTTACGGGCTATCCCGGAACGGTAGGCTATTCGGTGGCCAAGGCCGGGATCGCGTATCTCACGCTCCAGCAGGCCGGCGAGCAGGGCCTGTAGGGTATAACCGTGAATGCGGTGGCGCCCGGCGTGGTCCCCACCGACATGACTCGAGCGCTGCACGTACGCAGCTACCAACGCCTGATGGTCGCGCCAATCCGCTCGAGCGCGTCTCCTCGCCGGAGGAGCAGGCGGCGGTGATCGCCTTCCTGCTTCGGACGACGCGTTCTACGTCTCGGGCGCAGTGATCCCCGTCGACGGCGGCTCCCGCCTGTCACAGTAGAGAAGAATAGCGCAATTTAAGCCTATACACAGGATGGCCCTGCAATTCCCGGATGCAGACCGACTCTGCCGGTAACCGGTTCCGGTGGTCGATCCTGTTAGCGGCGCCATTACCCGGCGCACATTTGATCGCGGTGGTGGGCAAGTTGAATTTACCCTTCGCGCGCTTCCCAGCGATCAATATGGCAGTGTCGTACTGCTCGGTCATTGTCGCAACGGTCGCGTTCAGCGTCGGCGCGAACCACAGCGCCTTGGCCACACCAGGTTGTAGCAGACGGATCGCCTCAGTGACCCGCCGAAGAAGCTGAGGCCGTCAATCCAGTCGGGCAGCTTTTGAGTCAGAGTTGGCAAAGGCTGCTCGAACTGAACGACTGTTGAGGAAAGCCTTTGCAGGCGCGGCGGGCGCGAGCACCGCGGGGAGCCGCAAAAAGGCACGCGGAGAGCTCTGCTGAGGCTGCAGTCAACTCAGCGTCCTTGGGAGCATATTGAAGTAGTATTTGCCCATCTCTCCCTGTTATGGCGATTTGAGAAGCAAAAAGCCCGTTCAGCGTTTAGCTTGGAGAATGTGCCCACTGCACTGCTCGCCCGCGAATCACCGATATTATGCAGATTTAGGAGCTCGACGCCGATCTCCTGCATTTGTTGGCGAGGATTGCTGGAAGAGTACCCATTCAATGCACTAAAATCCTGGAGTGGTCTGATCCTCATATTGTAAGTGTAGGCTGGCCTGATGCGGCTGGTTCCAAGTCTTCACAAAGGTTCCAACTACGCCTCCTCCCAAGGCGCATCGGCCCGGCAGCGAGTTCAATCTCCTGCCGGGCGTTGTAACTATTTGCGCACATTGGCCGATTCGGACCTTCAACGGGTTGGGCGGCTGCTGGCTGTCGGAGCAATGTAAAACTGGCTCATAGGCAAGAGTTAGATTGATGAGCAGTCTTGCGGACCAAGTCGCCGATCCAAATTCGCCAGGAGCATTTGCGCCCCTCAGAAATCCGAGCTTTCGTTCAATCTGGTTCGCCACGCAGGTCAGCTCGCTCGGCTGGTTGATGCAGACTGTTGCCATCAGCTGGCTGATGGCTACGATTTCGACTTCCGATCTGATGGTCGCGCTGGTTCAGGCTTCTTCAAACCTGCCAGCGTTCATCTTATCCGTCTTCGCCGGGGCCTTGGCTGATAATTTCAGCCGGCGCCGGGTCATGTTCGCCGGCCGGTGCCTTATGGTATTGGCATCTGCGATGCTGACGGCTTTTGTGGTGCTGGGCTTTGTCGATCCGTGGATGATCCTCGGCTTCAGCTTCTTGATCGCATGCGGCGGCGCTCTCCACGATCCAGCCTGGCAGGCCTCGGTTGGCGATATGGTGAACCGACGCGACGTTCCCGCCGCCGTCACGCTCCTCTCCGTTGGCTTCAACACTGTTCGGACCGTAGGCCCGGCGCTCGGTGGCATAGTAGTTGCCTCTTTTGGGCTGATGACGGCTTTCGCCGTAACCAGTCTTACCTATCTGGTCCCTTTGGTAACCATATGGCGCTGCAAGTGGATGGTTCGCTCATCACCTCTCCCACGTGAGTCGATGAGGACGGCGATCTATGACGGGCTACGCTTCACGGCGATGTCGTCGGAGATTAAGACGGCGATCACTCGCGGAACCCTCTTTGGTCTGGCGAGCATCGCCATTCTCGCGCTGCTGCCGCTGGTTGTCCGCGACCAGCTGGGAGGCGGACCGCTCGCCTATGGCACGCTCATGGCCGGATTCGGGACAGGCGCCGTCTTCGCCGGCATCTCGAACAGCGTGTTCAGACGGAGCTTGTCACAAGAGCGGCTGATGACGCTCGCATGCGTCGCCTGCGCGGCATGCTCCCTTTCGCTTGCGCTGACTTCTTCGATTGCAGTGGCGGCAATTGCACTCGCCATGGGTGGCGCGGGCTGGGTCACCGCCTGGTCCGGGGTCGGCGTGACCGTGCAACTGGCAAGCCCGCGCTGGGTCGTGGGGCGCACCATCTCGATTTACTATGCATTGATCGATGGCGGCATCGCAGCGGGCAGTTGGGTGTGGGGCACGGTGGCCCAGAACCATTCACTGACCTTGGCACTGGAGGGCTCCGCTGGAGCCCTTCTGCTGGTCGCCGCCACGGGCCTCCTGTTTCCCCTTCGCGAGCGCCGCGAATCCGATCCAGATGCTTTGGAGGACTTCGACGCACCGGCAGTCGCCCTCAATCTCAAGCCAAGAAGCGGTCCCATCGTGGTCAAAGTCGAGTACCTAGTGCCCGAGGAAAATCGCGAAGCATTCCTGGAACTCATGCGGGCGCGCCGGCATGTGCACAGTCGCGTCGGCGCTCGTCATTGGACTCTCCAGCGCAACCTTCAGGAGCCTATGCAATGGATAGAGACATTCCGCACGCCGACCTGGACCGACTACCTTCGCCTGAACCATCGTCTCACGGAAGCAGACAAGGAATTGGGTAAACAAGTGCTGAAATTGCATGCAGGACAGCTTCCGCCTAAAATCATGCTTTTTATCGAGCGACCAACAAGCTCGGCCCTAAAGTCCGATGAATCAGCACGTTATTTTCTCCGACACTGACTCTTCGAGGTTAACCCCTTGTATCTGCACGCAGAGGACTTTGTGCGATGGAAGCGACTGAGCCTCGAACCGGATGGCCATCCGGTTCGAAGCAAGGCGAAGTCGCCCGACACCCCTCCGGCCACAACCGTGGGTGAGCCTGGGATCTTCGCCTTCGTCACGTACGACCGAATAGTCGCTTGGCTCCAATCGCACGCACAAGGCAGGTTACCGTGAACAAGACTATCTGTGGAGTGGATGTTTCGAAAGACTGGCTCGATACCCATGTCGTGCCGAGCGGAGCGGCGGGCCGCTTTCGCAACGATGCGGCAGGCATAGCCGAGCTTGCTGCCTGGTGTTAGGTCAATGGTGTCGAGCTCGTCGTCATGGAGGCCAGTGGCGGCTACGAACGGCTTCCCTTCCTGCTGTCGTGGGAGTTGGGAGTAGCCTGCGGCATGGCCAATGCGAGGAGCGTACGCTGATTCGCCGAGGCGATGGGCTTCCTGGAGAAGACCGACAGGATCGACGCCGCCGTCATCGCCCGCTATAGCGAGGTCAAACGGCTGCAGCCGACGCTGCCGCCGAGCGCGGCCCAGCAGCGGCTCAAGGCGCTGGTCGCCCGGCTTTCCCAGGTAACCGCCGATCTCACCGTCCAGAAGCAGCGCAAGAGCGCTGCCACTGATGCCGATACCATTGCCTGCGTATTCCGATGAAGCCGGCCACCGATTCCGATTTGAAGCCGGCCAGTCATTCCGATTTCATTCCGGCCAGCATTCCGATTTGAAGGCGGCCATTTTTCGGTCTGATCCTGGGTCTCGTTGATGTTTGGGTTGGGTTTTGTTTCAGGTCAAGCTGACGGATAAGCCCGAAAGCGGCACCATGCAAGAATACAATAGGTCCACCGGTTCCATTCTCGCAATACAAAGTCGCGACGGCCCCAATCAATATGCAATGTTCGGTGATCATTGTTTCCTCAGCAAAAGCGAGCCAGATCGGTCTGCATTATGCATATGGGAAGCGAGGCTTCTGGTATTTACTTCATAAGCGTAGCAGCGTCTACAGGCCTTTTGCGCCAATTGCCCCCTAGCCGAACGCAGGAATTCGGCGTAGGCGCCCCAGTTCTTCAACCGCGAATTTGCAGGAAATTCCTAAACAAGCGCGGTGACCGTCTAGTGCATCAAGTTACGCGCGGAGCATCCTCCCCAATGCCTGCATCTGCGGCCTTCTAATCCGATCAATGTGGTCGCAAGCGGGGTGCGACCCGAAGCGCGCAATCACCATCTCCGCCTTTGGCGCTATGTACAGGTTCTGGCCGTAAAGGCCCCGACCTTCAATAGCATCAAGCTCGTCGTGTGATACCCACCATTGGCTTCGGTATGTATAGCCGAATGGGAGGTCCGGCTTGGCGGGGTGGTCGAGATCTTGAAGGTCGTAGACAACACTCGCGGGAACCAGTTGCTTGCCATTACACGAGCCTTCACATCGCATCAGCTCGCCGAAACGCGCCAAGTCGCGCAACGTCACATTGAGTCCGCTATGCGCCCTCGGCATACCGTTTGTCGGGTCGATCTCGACATAGGCGTCTTCTTCGCAGCCCAGTGGCAACCATAAGCGCTCCTCCAACAGTTGTGCGAACGACCGGCCCGTTGCGCGCGACATAACCCAAGCCATAACATTGGTATCGACGCCTTTGTAGACAAATTTGCCGTGCGCCCCTTCCTTTCGTATGGTACGCAGGTATTCGCATCTATATGACTTGTCTACACTTGTGTAATCTTCAGTAAAAGCAACGTTAGTTTGCATGTCCATGACTTGGCGGAGCGTTGCATCTTCCCACCCTGTACCTCGTAATTCCGGCACAAACTGCGATATTGTCTTCCTGTCGTCGAGAATGCCCTCATGCACCAACGCCGCGGCTAGGGTGCCCGCATACGATTTGGTGATTGACTGACACGAATGTTGTACGTGCGGCGCGAGTGCGCCGAAGTATCGTTCGTATATGATCCGCCCCCGATGCAGGACCAAAATGCCGTCGGTGTAGGTGTCGAATAGCGCCTCCTCGAACCGGTTGGTGCGGTCGTCCATGTCGACGAACGTGAGCCCATCGATTTCGGTAGACCTGTTGCTGCACTCAAGCTGCGACGGTCCGCCCCGCCCTCGCCACACTTGGACTGTGGGCCGCAGCTCACGCATATGCGATAGCGACCAGCGAAGCTGAGGAAAGGTCCAAACAGTTTCATTCTCGAATGTTACACGCTTGTCTGGCGGCGGCGGCGCACCGCGCATCCAGCCAAATTCGCGAGGATCCGATGCACGGCCGTCCAGGTATTGCTGTCCGTCGAATTCGAGTACGCTCTCCGACGCGTTACCGACGGTTTGCCGTTGTTTGAATTCTGTCATACATGGGATCCAATTTCATGCCTAGGCGCCCCCGGCGCCAGCTGGCTATCGAGAGTTGCGACCCAACCTCGGGAGTTCGGACTGGACTAAATCACAACATGTTATGATCATAGCAGCGGCAGGCGCGCATTCTATGCGAAATGTCCTCGACAACGCAGCAAATCAGCGTTGTATTGCGGCCGGCGCATACTTGCGGCCCCGCTCTCGCGTGGCAAGTAGGACCTAACTTGCCGAACGCTTCCAGCTACAAGAGGCATGAGCCATCATGCGCAGTATGCCGAGTACATCTCGATTAAACCGGGTCCGAACGGGTTGACAATTGTAACGCGTCTCCGCTGTCCGAGCTACGATGAGTCAAAAATTCTCTGGTCTATCAACGATGTTGACCCAGAGGGATACGTGCGAACTCGCAAGGCAAGAAATCGCGAAATGGCATGGGCGACTCTGCATGTTGGCGACGCGATAGTGGATAACGCCGTCGCCTTCGTAGGTGGGCTCGGCTTGAGTCGTCGCATGCGACGTCTCGAAGCAACCGCCCTGGTCAATAGCGACGTCGACCAGCTCCGAGCCCTTCTTCATGCCGGACATCATTTCGCGGGTGACGAGCTTTGGCGCGGCAGCACCGGCGATCAGCACGGCCCCGACCACGATGTCGGCAGAGAAGCATTCTTCCTCGAGCGCCCCGACGGTTGAGTAGCGGGTGCGCACACGGCCGGCGAAGAGGTCGTCGAGATTAGGGAGGTCGAGATTAGGGAGGTCGAGATTAGGGAGAGAGAGGGGCTTGGACCGCAGTTCCCACGTGACCAGAGTCAGCCCTGCAAGGTGTAATTCAACGCGCCAGTCCAGTTTAGATCCTTCCAAACAAGACGTCTTGTGGCGATGCAATCTGCAGCCTTCGGAGTCCAGCGAGTTGGCGAGTTCGCCGACCTCTCTGAGGCCAGGGTATCCGTGCTTTGTGAAATCGCCAGAGCGATCCGGCGAAAGCCAAGGGTAGTTCGCAGGAAACCTGCATCATCGAACTCGATTTCGCTGAATGCCAACAATGCAGAGCGATAAGGTGTCGTTCGTTAAATGACGGACCGGGATGGGTCCAATCAGCAGGGAGCAATGGCGCACCGCTAAGACACTCCTCTCGGTGGCGACGAAGGTAGCTTTCAAGAAAATAAGAACGAGAAAAAAGGGAACTATAGATGAACAATCATGTAACGACGGTCGTAGTTGCAGTCTCCATGGCGGTTGCGTCGATGTCTTTGTCAGCCAAGGCTTGCGCCGGCGAAGTCCTTGATCGTGTGCTCGCGGCACAGACATTGACGGTAGCGGTCGGGTCCGACTGGGGAGCCTTGTCTCACTTGAACGACCAACATGAACTCGACGGTGATGATGTAGAGGTCGCGAAGGGCATTGCGGACTACTTGGGCGTGAAGATCAAATTCGTGACCCCGGGCTGGGATATCATTCAGGCAGGCCAGTGGGGGGGGCGTTGGGACATGGCCATGGGTCAAATGACGCCGACCAACGATCGCGCCAAAAAATTCGCCTTCCCGGCCATGTACTTCTACGAAGGCGAAGTCGCTGTCGTTCACAAGGATAGCAAAGCGACGAAGCCTTCCGACCTGGAGGGCAAGATCGTCGGCGTCCGAGCGGGAACTCTTGGCGATTTGTATGCCAATCACAAGCTCACACCGGCATGGATCGGCGCTAAGCCAATACAATATCAATTTACAGCGGGCCAAGTGAAGGCTTATCCAAGTGCTAACTCTCTTACGCTTGACGACCTGCGCCTCGGCGATGGTGTTCGTCTCGATGGCGTCATTACTGAAGGAACGACGGCGGCTGCGGCAATCAAATCTGGCTATCCATTGAAGGTTATTGGCGATCCCTTATTCTACGCCCCGGGCGCTGTCACAATCGAGCGTGGCGATAAGGAGTTTATCGACAAGGTCGCTGCCGCGGTCAAGAAGATGAAGGATGACGGCACTCTTGCTAAACTCTCGGTCAAGTGGTTCGGGGGGGATTTCAGCGTCGATAAATAACATGACACAATCGTGGGCGTCCCCTTCCCGGGGGCGCCTCTTCTTAGGAAGAAAATGCTTATGCTTTACCACGATACAGTTGAATCTGAGGTGCTCGTCCACAAGCCATGGTTTATCGGCTGCATATTTGCAATTGTGCTCGCGGTTTTTCTTATCTTCAACGTAGCGGGCACCACGATGGGCGAACTCCTACGGCCCGTGATTGGCGATCACGCACAAGTGAAGTTTTACAGTCGCATTGCGATCGCTTTTGTAATTGCCGCAATGTTCTGCCTCAACCTCGTGCTGATTGGTTTTGTCCCGCTCAAAATCCAAATCGGGATCGTATGGTTTGAGTTGGTGCTACTGTTCCTTTCGCTCTTCGCGGCATTTGACTTAAGCATGCCATTTATTTGGGCAAACCTGCCATTTCTAATTACGCAGGGGGTAGTTACTACAGTTTACGTATCAGCGATGTCACTGCTATTTGCGTCGGCTATCGCAATAATCGGCGCGATTGCGAAACTGTCAAGCAACGGCATGGCTTACGCGATAGTCAGCTTCTACACTTCATGCTTCCGGGGTCTGCCGCTTCTCATGCAGGTTTATCTGATCTACATGGGCTTGCCCCAGGTAGGTTACGTTATTAATGCCGTGCCTGCAGGCGTGTTGGCGCTTTCGCTATGCAGTGGTGCCTACATGACGGAGATCTTCCGTTCGGGCATAGCCAGCATCGATCGCGGCCAGTGGGAGGCATCCCGGTCATTAGGTTTCGGCTTTGCGCTCACAATGCGCAGAATCATTCTGCCGCAAGCGCTTCCGGTTATCATTCCCCCGATGGGAAACACGTTCATCTCAATGCTCAAAGACAGCTCTCTCGTTTCGGTTCTTGGCGTTTGGGAGCTGACGTATCTAGCTCACTCACTCGGCCAGCCAACCTTCCATACTATGGAGATGCTAGTAACAGCGGCAATGATTTATTGGATTTTATCCGCCTGCCTGGAACTGGTCCAATCCCGGATCGAGGACCATTTTGCCAGAAGTAAGAAGCGATGATCGTGAATTCATTGGTCAAGCTAAAAAAGACGTCTAAGTTGGTTCGGCCATTTTCAAGGCACTTACAGATGCGCCAATGAACAAGAGAGATGCAATATTGAGCGACGAAGTCATCGAAGCTAAGAATGTATCCAAATGGTATGGTGCCTTCAGAGCACTAACTGACATCAACCTAACCGTCCGCAAGGGCGAACGTATCGTCATCTGTGGGCCCTCAGGCTCGGGAAAGTCGACGCTGATCCGTTGCGTCAATCGGCTCGAAGCGCACCAGGATGGCGAGATTACCGTCACTGGGATTAGGTTACATAACAAAATGCGCAACGTAGCTGAAGTTCGCAAAAGCGTCGGCATGGTTTTTCAGCACTTTAATCTTTTCCCGCACATGACCGTGCTGATGAACTGTATGGCGGCGCCGATGTGGATAAAGGGCGTTCCAGAGGGTGAGGCTAGAAAGATCGCGCTTAAATTCCTAGAGCGCGTGCGCATTCCCGAACAGGCGAACAAATATCCGGCTCAGCTCTCCGGGGGACAGCAGCAGCGCGTCGCAATTGCCCGGTCCCTCTGTATGGAGCCTGCAGTCATGCTCTTCGATGAGCCGACCTCCTCGCTCGATCCAGAGATGGTCGCTGAAGTGCTCGAGACTGTGACCGGACTCGCACGCGACGGCATGACCATGGTATGCGTCACCCACGAGATGGGCTTTGCGCGCGCCGTGGCCGATCGAGTAATCTTCATGGATCGAGGTGAGATCGTCGAAGAGGGTACACCGCACGACTTCTTCAGAAACCCGCAGCACGAAAGAACGAAATTGTTTCTCAGCCAGATCTTGTCGCATTGAGGGAGCCATCCTTCAACGAGGCCGTTCGACCGAGTTACTGTGTATCGAATGCGTTGCCTCAGGCCAGCGAGACAACATGTGCGGATATTGTATTCGTACGTATTGGCTGACATACATCAGAGCGTTCTCGGCAAGCGCCTCGTTCCCGGAAGCGCGAGAGTAGGATCCCGCTGAGCTTGTGCGCAGCCCACCGTGCCAGTTCGCGTCCAGGCGCGCTGAGGATTGGCTCGCCACACATGATCAGGTTGCAAGAGTGCGGCCTCAACCCTCTGCCCGCAACCGACCACAATCTGCAGACGTCGTCCTCTGGCAGATTCCCGACCATCTTTGGGTGAACCAAACGGATCAACACATGTTAAAGAACATAACCTTCGACCGCCACAGCTCCGACAAGCTTAAGAGTGAGGTCACGATCGACATTGATAAATGGGGGGTTCCTCATATCAAGGCTCAGAACTTGCACGACCTATTTTTCGCGCAGGGTTGGAATGCAGCTCGAGACCGCCTCTGGCAAATTGATATTGCGCGCAAACGAGGTCTCGGTCTCCTGTCACGAGACTTTGGCCCCGGATATTTGGAGCAGGATCGGGCGGCGCGTCTCTTTTTATTTCGCGGAGCCATGAGTGCAGAATGGCAGGCGTACGGCCCGGATTCCGAAGAGATATGCTCAGCGTTTGCCGAGGGGATCAATTCCTACGTAGACAGTTGCCATGACGGTTTGATTGCCTTGCCACCCGAGTTTGGCCTCCTCGGTCACACTCCCGACTATTGGAAACCCGAAGACGTCGTTCGCGTGCGAACGCACTCACTAACCCGAAATGCGATTTCGGAGCTTCTGCGCTGCAGGGTGATGGCATTGGCAGGTGTGGAACGAGGTACCCGCCTCGACAGGTTGAGACAAGAATTGTCACCTCCGATAGCGCCACGACCAGCGGAGGGCCTTGACCTCGCCTTTATGACAGATCGAGTACTGCAGGATTTTCGCTTGGCAATCTGTCCCGTCTCATTCTCGAGGGAAAGACTTGCAGCAAGTCTTCAGGAAGCTGACCGTTGGACCCGCGTAACACCGAGTGATGAGATCATGCAGACGGTGTTCCAAGAGGGCTCAAACAACTGGGCCATATCCGCAACAAAAACCACAACGGAGCGACCAATCCTTGCTCTAGACCCGCATCGCAAGCACGTCCTTCCGTCCATCAGGTATCTTGTACACCTGAGTATGCCCGGGCTCGATGTAATTGGCGCTGGAGAGCCTATGATCCCAGGAATCTCCATGGGTCACAACGGGACAGCCGCCTTTGGTCTGACTATTTTCGGCGCTGACCAAGAAGATATTTATGTTTACGAAACCAAGAGTGAGGGAAATAAATACTTATATAAAGGGGCCTGGGAGCAGGTGAAGACTATACACGAGAAAATTCCAGTTCGCGCCCACACCGACCAGGAGGTAAAGCTTCAGTTCACACGCCATGGACCCATTTTAAACCAAAATGCTGAAAAAGACCGCGCCTTCGCACTGAGAACCGTATGGATGGATCCCGGCATGGCACCTTACATGGCCAGCTTGGCCGTAATGCGCTCTAAGACATTTTCAGAATACACCTCCAGTCTAGCAAACTGGGGTTGTCCTTCAGTTAATCACATCTATGCGGACACGTCGAATGTAATTGCGTGGAAACCGTCAGGTGCGGCTCCGGTCCGAAGAAATTGGGACGGCCTGCTTCCGGTTCCAGGAGACGGTCGGTTCGAATGGGAAGGGTATTTGTCACCGGACGATGGGCCGTTCGAGATGAACCCCGCCAAAGGTTTTGTCGCCACTGCCAACGCAATGAATGTTCCGGAGGAATGGAGTAGATCGCATCCTGCTTTTGGCTACGAGTGGTCTGACAGCAGCAGACATGATACCCTTCATACAACTCTCTCACGATCAGAGAAGATCTCGTTGCGGGACTGCATGTCGCTGCAATGTTCGGTGTATTCGCCGATAGCAGTTCGTATTCTTGCGAAACTAGACACTCTTCTCGGTTCGGTTGCAAACATGCCTGCGTTGCACTTATTTTCTAACTGGGACCGGCATTTGGATGCGAGTTCGCCAGCCGCCGCGTTCTTTGAGATTTGGCTTAGCAAACACCTTGGCCCGACAGTAGCTCGCTTAGAAAGCGCTGACGATGAAGTGTTGGCACTGCTCGTGCCTTTACAGCCTTCGGCCATAGCCTCTTGGCTCGAACAGGCAGAGCCTAGTGAAAAGTTGAAGCATTCCATAATGGAATCCCTAACTTCTGCCTGGAGTGAATGCATATGTCGATTTGGCGACGATTCTGCCTCATGGGCATGGGGCAGTATACATAAGCTTGATTTGCGCCACCCTCTGCAGGCACTGACGTCTGAACAATGGTCGTTGGGCGCCATAGCCCTCGGCGGAAGTAGCTCAACGCTCAATTTTTCGAGTTACCGAAGCGGCCAATTCTCTGTTTCAGAAGGACCGTCAGTGCGGATAATCATGGACGTTGGGTCATGGGATGACAGTCTCTTTATTAACAATCCAGGTCAGTCGGGTGTTCCGATCTCAAGTCATTATCGTGACCTCAATCACGATTGGCAACGGGGCGAATACAAGCCCTTGTTATATTCAGAGGAGTCCATACGGAGGGAGCTCGAACATAGGGTCGTCCTGTCTCCCGCTGACTGTTGAGGATGCGACAGTATAGGCCGCTTACCATTGTAGCAGGAACATATCGGTCGAACTCACCTGGCGGCAAGGTGAGGATCGACACTTTAGCGCCCGCCGGCCGACTTTGATATTGACAGCGGAACGCCCGGCCGGAATCTGGATGCGCTTGTGGGGCAATGATCCCGCTGGTGTGCGGCGACCACCCCTGATCGTCACGAGCAGGGCCGTCGCGGCCTCCAATAATGTTGCAGGAGACTTAGAAGCGGGATGTCCCGCATTGGCAATTGCTCTGCCTTGGGGCCATAGGGAAGAGGGGTAAGGTGCTGGCCCGACCACCGGAGAGCGCGTCTGTTACTACAAGGCTCGATCGCGGCCGCATCACGGCCCTCGGCGGCTGCCGATAACGCGCGCTTCGGGCGCTACCAGTACGCATTGGCGATAATCGCATCTGCTGTAGGAGAGCACTTGATTCGAGACTGACAGTGCGACGGTCAACAGGGTTCGCTATCATTGTCGAGCCGAGTTCAAGAATGGACACATACCTCAGGGAGGACCTTTCAGGGGGCAGACCATTGTCTGTCTCCTCATCCGAGAAACAAGCTAACCTCGCAGAGAGTGGCATCAGGGCAACACGTCATTGTCCTTCGATGCGACTGAATATCGACGACTTCAACGCGGCTTGCCGCCTTCGCGTATAGCCGCAGGACCTTGAATGCCGGGAACCAGCCGAGAAATGTTGGCGGTGGGTGAGCGCCTTTCATTTTTCAAGTCCGCTACATTCTGTCTGTCATATACCCGAAGGCGGCGATGCTTGTTGCCCGCCCGATGTGGTTAGCAGTTGACGTGCCTTCTTATGTATCTTCATTCAGCCTGCGGTGGCACGCTGGCCGTTTCGTTGAATGGCGGGGGAAAAAAGGCGTTGATGACTCAGGCTTGCGTGGAGCACTCGTGGGGCGCTCGATTGACAATGTTATTCGTGGAGAATGCTTTCCTTTGTGGAGGAGGATGATTCTCTCGTCCAGTTCCTTGTCGGCCTCGGTAAGGCGATGATTCAGGCGAAGGTAGTCGGTCCAGGTCGGCGTACGGAATGTCTCCGTCCATAGCACAGGCTCCTGAAGGTTGCGCTGGAGAGTCCAGTGCCGAGCACCAACGCGACTCTGTACATGCCGGCACCCGCGCATGGCGAGGAATTCTTCTAGATTTTCCACGAGTATGAGGTACTCGACTTTGACCACGATGGGGCCGCTTCTCGGCTTGAGACTGAGGGCGACTGCCGGCGCGTCGAATTCCTCCAAAGGGTCGGGCTCGGCCTCGCGACCCTCGCGAAGGGGAAACAGGACGCCGCTCGCAATGGAAGAGGCAGTGCCAGAAAAAGGGAGCACGCCGCACAGGCGACGCATGCCAGCGTCATTAGTTGCTCTTCTGACAAGCTCCGTCTTAATAGGCTGTTGGCGACGCCAGCCATGACGGCGCCTGTGCCGAAGCCGGCGATGATGGTGCCATAGGCGAGCGGTCCTTCGCCCAGCTGATCGCGGACAACCAATGGCAGCAGTGCGAGTATGGCGATGCCCGACAGGCCAAAGAAGGTTCCGCGGGCGATCGCCGTCTTGATTTCCGATGACATCGCTGTGAAGCGCAGCCTGTCATAGATGGCCGTCCTCATTGACTCACGTGGGAGAAGTGAGGAGCGAACCTTCCATTTGCATCGCCATATGGTGACCAAAGGGATCATATAGGTGAGTGTAAACATAGCGAAAGCCGTCATAAGTCCGAACGACGCAATCATGATGCCGCGAGCGCCGGTCCCACGGTCCGTGCAGTGTTGAAGCCAATGGAGAGGAGGGTGACGGCAGCGGGAACTTCGCGTCGGTCCACAATATCGCCAACAGAAGCCTGCCAGGCGGTATCGTTGAGCGCGGCACCACTTGCGATCAAGAAGCTGAAGCCGAAGATCATCCACGGGGCGATAAAGCCCAGCACCACTGAAGCCGTAGCATCGCGGATGCTATTACCATTAGGCATCGGCCGGCGAACATGACTCTTCGACGGCTGAAGTTGTCGGCGAGAACCCCTAGCGAAAATGGACAAAATGAAAGCGGGCAGGTTAGACGAAGCCTGCTCGAGCGCAACCATCAGATCGGAGGTCGGAACCGTTGCCATTAGCCAGCTGATAGCAACGGTCTGCATCAGCCAGCCAAGGGAAGAGACTTGAGAGGCTAAACCAGATTGAGCGAAATGTCGTATTCCTGAGCGGCGCAAACGTCTTCGGCGAAACTACATCCGCATCTGCGCCCGCCGCTTTGCTCATTGCTCCGACCGATTCGGTTCCGCCAAGCTTAACCACTTCGCGCGACACGATCCTCTTACACGTCGGATGCGCCAAATGCAGTCTTTGTATTAGTGTCATCTGGTAGCGAGATGCGGAGGTGGCGGCGGAGAGCCGTCGCTGGTGTCGCAGCGGCCTTACATCAGTGCAAACATGCTGTTGCGTGGCGCCGGCACAGTTCCCCCGGCGTCGGCGGCTTCGCCGGCAAGAATGCGAAGGCGCGCCGACTCGCTGCCAAGCTCAAGGTCGTCAGCATGGTTCTTCTGGCCGAGGCTGACGAGCTTGCCGAGCAACTCGGCGCCTTTGTCGGCGATCCTCTGGCGAGAACAAAGCTGTCGGAGACCAGCGTTGCCTGCATTGAGCGGCCGATGAAGGCACTATGCGCATCTCGCTGCGAGATGCAGCCGATATAAAAACAGCATTTGACGCTAGCCGCCAGGAAAGGGGATTGTCACCCCGCATGAGCCGGCGAAGCTTTTGTTCAATTTCGAACATGGACGCGATCGCGCGTTTTGCGCAACCAAACCACGACACACTGATTGAGGTGAGATATGGCGACGACACGCTCCGCAATTCCTCTGACTGGTGTACCGTTTCCGATATCAGAGTATGAGCGCCGGCAAAACAATGTGCTGGATGCGGTTGCTACGGCAGGCTTGGACGCAATCGTAGTAACGGCGCACGGCCACTTGAAGTATCTCAGCGGCTACGATGGGAGCGGTGGATATTTCGCGCCTTTCCCTCTTATTCTGATGCCGGGTCGGGTCCCGATATTTGTTGTCCGAGAATATGACGAGCAGGCAGTACGTTCATATAGCTGCATCGAGGAAATTGAAACCTATACACATCAGCCTGATTTTGGCAGGGTCTGCGCCGATGTATTGCGTCGACTCGGACTGGACAATAAGCGAGTCGGTTTCGAGCTTGGCTGCTGGAATCTCGCGCCCGCCGACGTGCGCGCAGTCCAAGACCAGCTCCCGGATCTGAAGATTACTGACGTCACCCGACTGGTCTCGTCAGTGTCAGCAGTGAAAGGAGAACTTGAGTTGGCGTGTATGCGCGATGCTGTTCGACTCACTGACGTGGCAATTCGAACCTTTCAGCAATCGCTTCGTCCCGGCATTACGGAGATCGAAATGGCAGCGGCCCTAGCTGCGGCGGTAACAAACGACCCCAGCAACGCCGCTGGGGATATCGGGCTTGCGCCGGGTACCATTTTGTTTGGAGAGCGAGTGAAGTTGCCCCATGCGCCAGCGACCCATCATCCTCTCAGCAACAACGAACCTGCCTTTCTGGAGATAGGGGCTTCGAAACACGGGTATACAGTGGGAATGGTTCGATGCGCAGTCCTTGGCAAACATCCCGAAACCGAATCTTTGCACGGCTTGGCTGAAGAGGTCATTGCGGCCCTTGTCTCCTCGATTCGACCAGGTGCTACGCCGGCGGACGTTCACGCTGCTGGGGGCGAGGTGTTGAAGCGATCTGGACGCAAGGGCGTCTTCCGCCAACGAACAGGATACCAAACTGGCATCAATTGGACTGAGCGCGGCGACCTAAGCCTGGAGCCCGATGTAAATGAACCACTCCGAGCTGGCATGACCCTGCACATGCCAAACATTTTGTGCAGCGAAAGTGGCTACCTATTTGGTGCCGGCGCACACGTGCTCGTGACAGAGCGCGGCGCGGAACTCCTGAGCGAAATCCCGCCAACACTTTATCGGGCGTGATGCTAGGCGGCGTGGACAAATTTGAGCCAGTATCTGGCGGTGGCTAGGTAGACCATTCCGAGGAAGCTATTGGCCAATTGATCGTAGCGGGTGGCAATGGCCCGGTTGATTTTGAGGTGGCCGAACATGCGCTCGATTCGGTTCCGCTGCTTGTAGAGCGCCCGGTCATACTCGATCTTCACGCGGCGGTTTGATCGGCCGGGTATGACGGGTTTAATCTTCCGCTCGGCGAGATCGGCGCGAATGGTATCGGCATCGTAGCCCTTGTCCGCAAGGAAGGCGTCCGGTGCACGAGTCCCCCTTTTCCGCCCGCTGCCGAGACATGGGCGCGAACTGTGGTGCTGTCGATGCTGTAGTGGCCGCTGTCCGCCATGACCTCGGCGAGCATTACCGCCACGGTCTCCCAGACCCCGGCCTCGCTCCAGCGTCGGAACCGACGATAGATGGTGTTCCAACTGCCGTATTTGGGCGGGACATCCCGCCATGGAGCGCCGCAGCGGAGCCGCCAGAGAATGCCGTTGATGATCGAACGATTCTGCTTGGGAGGTCTACCTCGGCCGCGTTTGTCAGGGTCGATGGGCAGCAAGCCCTTGAGAACACGCCATTCTGCTTCGGTGAGATCGCCCCTGCTCAAACCTGCCTCCAAAAAGCAGCCTTGAATCAATCCTCTTGGGCTACGTCAATCGCATCGACGTCCGAAATTCCGTAAGGCGGATATACTATTCCGCCAAGGTGATGGACAGTTCGAGAGGGCTGTCGCTATCCGCGAAAAATCGGCTGCCATCCTCAAACTCGATCACCACCTCTCCATCGCGGTGGCGCATGACACGGCGAACAACCTTGCCAATCAGCATCGACGTAGCTCGTTCGCTCTCTTCTTCCAGTGTCATTCCCAATGCTAACAACCCGATCGCAGGAAAGCGACCCTGCTAACATCGAATTTGTCCACGCCGCCTAGGGTCTGCGGTTTGCGGATTGAGTGGCAAAGCGCATGCAGTCCTGGAAAGTAGGTCGTGGGAGGGGGAGGAGTGTCGCGATGGTGACAGCTCTTCCTACTCAGACCTTTGCCATTGGCCGTTGCCAGCAGAGCCAGAGTTTATGATTGCCAGCACTTCGCAGCTGGTCCTCTAAGGCCGAAGCTTATCCATTTGAGGGCAAACGGCTTGTTATCGGGTCGCAGTCGCCGGCGCCAACACCGAGGCCTGAACGCGGGGCTATCTCGGTTCTAGATGGTTACGATATCCAAACTGCATTTGACGAAAACACCGGTGGCATCGATCATTAATTACGCACCGGCGCCTGATCCAAATTACTCAAATGCGGGAACGTGCCTATGGTTGGCGTTGACAGGTTCAAGGAGATCGAGATCGAAGCGATGACTTGGCGCCGGTACCTGCACGAGAATCCGGAGCTTGACTATCGGGTGAATGACACAGCGGCATTTGTGGCGGAAAAGCTGGCTTCCTTCGGGATTAACCACATCGAGTGCAGGATAGCTGAAACCGGCGTGGTTGCGTTGATCCAAGGTCAACTCGGAGATGGGCCCACTATCGGGTTGCGGGCCGACATGGACGCTCTGCCTATACTCGAAGCTTCAGGCAAACCTTGGACGTCGAAAAGGTCCGGACAGATGCACGCGTGTGGTCACGACGGGCATACTGCAATGCTCCTTGGCGCCGCGAAATACCTCGCCGCGACCCGGAACTTCAAAGGGTCCGTTGCCCTGATCTTCCAACCTGCCGAGGAAGATGGCCGCGGCGGCCAAAGAATGGTCCAGGAGGGGATCATGGACCGTTTCGGGATATCTCAGGTCTTTGGCATGCACAATTGGCCAGGCATGGAGGTTGGTGCGTTCGGCATTTGCGAAGGTTCGATTTTTGCCGCGCTCGACGAGTTCGATATTGTGGTCAAAGGCAGAGGGGGTCACGCGGCCGCTCCCCATCTGACAATTGACCCCGTCGTTGTTGCAGCTCAGATCATTTTAGGCTTGCAGACACTAGTCTCACGCAACACGGACCCCACCGAGTCCCTGGTGATCTCCGTCACAAAGCTGAACGCCGGACAAGCTTACAACATCATTCCCGAACGCGCGGAGATTGCCGGAACAGTCAGGACACTGTCACCGATTTTGCGCGACTTCGCTGAAAAACAGATTGAGGCGTGCGCGGAAAATATTGCACGCGCTTCCGGGGCGAAGGTCGAGTTTCAGCATCGCCGCCTGGAGCCCCTCACTGTCAATCATCCCGATCAAACGCGTCGGGCAACAGAGGTGGCGCGTGCTCTGGTCGGCCATTCATCGGTGAACCCCAAAGTCAAACCTAGTTTGGGGTCAGAGGACTTCGCGTACATGCTAGAGGCGCGGCCGGGGGCATGTATACTGCTTGGAAATGGATCGACTGCTGCTCTCCATAATCCAACCTACGACTTTAACGATGAAGCACTGCCATACGGCATTGGATACTGGGTCAACTTGGCCGAGGCTGCTCTAGCACCATGACATTGTCCAAGCAAAACAACCTTGGCTAATCAAGGCTGAGATCACAAGAAGAGGGTAACGACATGAAATACGAAATAAATCGCCGACGATTGCTGCAGGCGACATCGACCGCCATGGCGGCTGGCGCTCTGTCTTCAATTGCGGGCCGCGTTGCGGCCCAAACACCCAACCAGATCAACGTAGTGCTAGGCGGCGGCGATTGGGGAAAGGCTAACATTGAGGCTTACGCTAAGCCATTTGAAGCTGAGACCGGTATCAAGGTCAACCCAATCACCGACGACATGGGTATGGGACAGGTCGAGTTGATGGTAAAATCGGGCAATGTCACGGTAGATGTCGGGGCGCTTACGCAAGGGTCCGGCTTGGTCGCAGCTAAGAAAGGAATTCTTGAAGAAATTGATTACTCCTTGTTCAGGAAAGAAGAGCTAGACGGAATTTATGAATTTGCCAAGCAACCGTTTGGCGTGGCAAATTTGATTTACTCATATAATATGGTATATAGCACAGACGTATTCCCAGCTGATAAACCCCGGCCGACAAACTGGGCTGAATTCTGGGATGCTGATAAGTTTCCCGGCGTTCGCACCTTGGTGTCCGGCCAGTTTGGTTCAGAAGGACCCTGGGAAGAGGCCCTGTTAGCGGACGGTGTATCTCCCGATAAGCTCTACCCGATGGATATCGACCGGGTGTTTGCCAGTTTGGACAAAATAAAGCCGCACATCCGTAAGTGGTGGAGCAGCGGATCAGAGATTCAACAGATGTTGCATGATAAGGTCGTTGACATCGCTCAATCGTATGACGGAAGAGCTCTACTGTTGATCGATCAGGGCGCCGCGACGGAGATCAATCGAAACCAGGCGAAGCTGCAGTGGGATTATTGGGTCATTCCAAAGGGTTCACCCAACGCGAAGGCTGCGCAGAAGTTTATCGAATTCGCCACTCGCGCGGAACGTCAGGCAGCATTTTGCCAATTGTTTCCTGAGGGACCAAGCAACGGCAATGCGTTCAAACTTCTTCCCGAGAAAGTTGCGCGCAAGCTCCCTACCCACCCAGATTACATCAAGAGCAGCGTTTCCATCAACGGCAAATGGTACAATGAGGTAGGCCCCAGCGGTGTTTCCAACACTGAGATGCTTATCCAGCGGTGGAATGAGTGGATCCTGCAGTAGGGTTGGTTGAAGTGCGAAAGTCCGGTCGGGGTAACTCCATACCGGGCTAAAGTCGAAACTGATGCTGAAAATGTGACGGGGAGCGGGGTAGCCCACTAGCCTCTCCGCTCACGGCATCGGGTACGACGGCAGAAGGTACGGCAAATGCCTGCTAATGCACGCCAGCGATGGTGGAGGAGCCACAGTGAACATGCACGCAATGAATACCGCCCCCCGTTCGGAAGTTGACGCTGCAGATGTGAACCAATCGGTGCCACAAATTCAGTTCAGCAGTGTTACCAAGATGTACGGGAGTGTTCCGGCGGTCAGGGATCTGTCGCTGACCGTGCGTCGCGGCGAGTTCTTGACGATTCTCGGCCCGAGCGGCTCGGGTAAGACCACTACCCTGATGCTCTTGGCCGGCTTTGAGGCCCCGAGTTCGGGTGATATTATGATCGCCGGCCATTCAGTGGCTTCGGTCCCGTCCTACCGGCGCGATCAAGGAATTGTGTTCCAGAGCTATGCGCTGTTCCCGCATCTCACAGTGGCTCGAAACCTGGAATTCCCTCTCGAAATGCGGGGCATGGCTCCCGATCAGAGGAAGGTTCGGGTAGCCCGTATGCTTGAGCGCGTGCATCTAGGGGAATTCGGCGGTCGCATGCCATCCCAATTGAGTGGCGGTCAGCAGCAGCGCGTGGCGCTAGCCCGCGCGCTGATTGCCGATCCACCCTTCCTATTACTTGATGAACCGCTTGGCGCACTCGACCGTAACCTGCGTGAGCAGATGCAGATCGAGATGAAGAGCTTGCACAAGGAGTTCGGTATCACGACGGTGTGCGTTACGCATGACCAGGAGGAGGCGCTTACTCTGTCAGACCGGATTGTTGTAATGCGCGCAGGACGTGTCGAGCAAATCGATACACCAGAGGCCCTCTATGATCGGCCATCATCGTGCTTTGTCGCTAAATTTCTGGGTGAGGCGAACATTCTCGAGGATGCCTTGTTGCTGGCCAGAGGGGGCAACGCGCCGCAAATCGGCACCGTTGCGATGATAAGGCCAGAGCGCATCAGTGTACTTCCGAAGACTGCGGAGTGGGCTCAAACGGACCAGCGGCAATATGTTGCCGGTGCGGTCGACGATATGATTTTTGCCGGCCCTCTGCGAAAATACCATGTTCGCGTTGGCAACAATGTTCTCATCGTCCGGGAACATGTCGCGGCAGACCAACCTGTTTTCCAGCCAGGCGAGGAGGTTTGCCTCACGTGGCTGCGGTCAGACATTCGCTTCGTTTCGCCATAAGCGATTGATAAGGGATATCCATGAAGCTTTTGCGCAGAATGGCCAAGGTGCCACTTGGGTTAACCGCGCCCGCGTTCGCGCTTTTGCTTGTGGTTTTCGGTGCCCCTATAACCTTGCTTTTCCTAAGCAGTGTCAATGCCCCCGATTTCTCGTTCCAATACTACGGAGCGTTTTTCGCCCAGCCAGCTAATGTGCGGGTGCTCTTTCAAACGATAGAAATAAGTCTGGTCGCAACTGCCATCTGCTTAATCGTAGGCTATCCAACCGCGTATCTGATCGTCACGGCATCCAAGACTCTGCGCATGACGCTCATCGCTCTCGTGATCATCCCCTATTTGACCAGTGGGCTGGCGCGTACCTACGCATGGATTGTTATTCTTGGGGATCGCGGGGTCATCAACAACATCTTGCTGGACGTCGGATTGATCGATCGACCTCTGCAACTCATCTATAACCGAACCGCGGTCTATATTGGCATGGTCCACATCATGCTGCCGATGATGATACTTCCCTTGGTTAGTGCGATGATGGGGATCGATCGGTCCTTGATGGCTGCTGCACGCAGTATGGGAGCGGGACCTTTCACCGCTTTCAGGCGTGTATTTCTCCCCCTTAGCATTCCAGGCGCACGGAGTGGCTCGCTCCTAGTTTTTGTGTTCTGCCTAGGATTCTATATCACGCCGGCGGCACTTGGGGGATTGCGCGATGCCATGCTTTCAACCTTCATTGCGGCCGAGGTGAATAGCTCGTTCGATATTCCGCGCATTGCCGCTGCGTCCTTCATCCTTCTCGGGTTTGCCATTGTGGTGCTTTCCATGGTCGGGCTTGACCTCTCCGGCAAACAAGAGCAAAGCCAAACTCGAGCTCCGAAGGGCTCGATGTCCCGACTACCCATTGTTCTTGTTATCAAACGAAACTTCAGCGAAATTCTGCGTCCCTATCGTGTCAAACGGTGGACGGGACGGCGCTACGTGCCTGGGGCGGAAAGGCGATGGCCTAAAGTCGTCGCGATCGTTTTTATCGTTTTGGTGATGGCCTTTCTTTTATTCCCAGGGATAATCGTTGTCATCATGTCGTTCAGTTCCGGGGCATTTTTGCAATTTCCGCCTTCGGGCCTGTCGCTTCAATGGTATCGCTCGTTTTTCGGCGATGCATCTTGGAGCGGAGCAGCTTGGACCAGCGTCGAGATTGGTGTCGAGGTAGCTGTTATTTCTACTCTATTGGGAACACTTGCTGCTTTCGGATTGAGCCGAATAAGCGCAAGACTTCGCGGCGTGCTGACAATGATCATAATCACGCCTATCACCTTTCCAGTTATCGTGGTCGGTATCGCGACTTATCTGGGTCTCATCCAGATTGGTCTAATCGGCACAAAGGGTGGTATCGCCCTCGCTCACAGTATCGGCGCTGTTGGAATTGTGGTGGTGATCGTTTCTGCGACGTTGGCCAACTTCGATCGGACGTTAGAGCAGGCGGCCAAGAGTATGCGTGCCGGACCACTGCAAACGTTTTTTCGCGTAACACTGCCGTTAATCAGGCCGGGAGTGATCGGCGGCGCCATGTTCGCATTCCTCCAGTCATTCGATGAAGCGGTCATAACGTCTTTGGTCGGCGGTCTGTCGGTGCGGACGTTGCCCTTGAAGATGCTGGAGAATATCCGCCACCAAATCGACCCGACGATTGCTGCAGTCGCTTCTCTTTTGATGCTTCTGCCTTTAATCTGGATGCTTGTCCTCTATGCCGTCTGGTGGCGTTCTCGACCGAGCATGCAGCGAACATTACAGGAAGCCGCTGCCTAACTGGCGTGGCAGATCCACTTCCTGATGATGCGTCCGACCTATTCCTACGGACTGGCGACAAGCATCTGTTCGGGGCTTCAACGGGCGGATAAAATGGCCACCTGGTCCAAAACGGAAACCAGTAAAGCTCTTGCAATTATCATCTGGCACATGCGGATCAAGGATTCGGACTATGTCTGGGATCGGCCGGCCTTGCTCGCCAGCAAGCTCAGACCTGCCGATCCTCTTGCTGCGCGCCAGGATGGAATTCGAGGTCAACGGCGCTGACCGGATCGCACAGATCCTTCGCCCGTCTGAACAACGAACAGCTAGCCAACGTCAACCGGCTGATCGCGCGATTTCTGAAATCGGCTACCCACCGCGACTTTGACCTTCCTCCTCCCTTAGTGCACCGGGATCAAGGTGACGAACCAAGGGACAGGTCAGCAGAGCGAGCCCTGGTCATCTGAAAACGCGATGGTGCCGTCTCGGACATTATATTGGCGAAGTGGTGACCGCGTGTGCATAGTTCCAGGCGAAAAAAATAGCCGTGTACAAGACCATATGCCCGGTCAAAGTCGCCAGATCACCCGCAATAGGTTAAGCAATGAACGAAGCACCACATCTTACGTTTGATCTCGATGCGCATGGCGTGAGCAGAGGACACCTCGTTGTGCCGGGAGGCGCCGACCATGAAGAGTTCTCGCTTCCGGTTTTTAGTCTTAATAAGGGCGATGGACCGCGCCTTCTTATCACCGGTGGGAATCATGGCAATGAAATGGAGGGGCCATTAGTCGCGCGGCGGCTTATCGAGTGGCTGCCACAAGCGCAAACCAGTGGTAGGATCATCGTGCTGCCAGTGCTTAATCCATTGGCAGTTCAAGCATGGAGCCGCAATACTCCGCTTGATGGTTTGAATCTGAACCGCGTGTTTCCGGGCCGTGCCGACGGGTCTGTTACGGAACGAATCGCGGATGCGGTTTCACGCGTATTGTTGCCAAATGCCGACATCGTTTTCGATCTGCACAGCTTCGGCCCAACGTGGGATTTTCCCCCGGCGGTCATCACGCATCCAATTGCTGATGCGGATCTCATGGCTAAGACGCTCGCAATGGCAGCGGCATTTAAGCTGCCCGTAACATTGCTCTGGCAACATGACGACACGGCTGGGATGTTCGACAGTTGGGCACATAGCCTAGGGAAGGTATTCGTTTGCGCGGAATTCGGCGGTGGTACGGTTAGCGCAGAAGCTCTAGCGATTTATGAAGCTGGAGTTCGCAACGCGCTCGTTATGCTTGGACTCGTCGAAGGAAAAGTCGAGGACGTGTCTTTCCGTAACAAAAGGTCCAGTCAGACCCTTGAGACGCTGATATCAGACGAGTTGAAATCGCCCGCGCAGGGTATCTTCGAACCTCGCTGCTCTGTGTTGGATGAAGTGAGGTCGGGAGATCTTATAGGTATCCTACACTCTATGGATTCTGTTTCCGCTCCGTCCATTGACATCCGAGCGCCTGGGCCATCAATCGTCCTAGCCATAGGATCGGGCGCGCATGTCGACCGCAATGAAGGGGTAGCCATCCTTGCGCGGCCGCTGCATAACTAGAGGTACAGATTAGCCGCGCCTTGGCCAGCTGTAGTAACTCCGGTATGAAGGCACTGGCCTCGACTGGAGCTTATAGGCCAGCTCCTCGGATCGATCAGCGGCTGATCCTGTCTTCCAAAATCATGCCAAAAAGATTGCTTGATCCTTGATCGCTTGGTTTATACTAACCATGGTTGAAAGTGGCGGTCCGAGATGGGAGCTGGCCGGACGGATTGATCGCCTAGCTTCTGTTATGGAAGCAGGGGCGACGATCCGGCGCACCGCGACCAAGAGGGGAGGCGGACGGTGCCGTCCCCGCTGACGCCCGTAAAACAACTTTATCGTATCTTAAAACGAGATGGGCACGTTCGGGGCTTTATATTGGCAAAACCGATTCCGAACGGGGCATAACTTAGGACAGAGCGCGCAAATCCGGCCGCAGCTCATAGCTTGGCCAAACTCGAGTATAATTCAGTGCAGATCAAAGACGTCATTCTCACGCCCGGCAACGGCGCCTTCTTTTATGACGATCAAGCTGCCATTAGGGCAGGGGTTGGCCAGGACGGTTTTGTTTACGTCGGCGAGCCATTGACGCCCGGCTTCCGTGATATCCGTGTTCCGGCAGCTTGCTTAAGCGTCGGGCTTGTCCTGGAAGACGATATGGTCGCCTGGGGCGATATGATGGGAGTGCAATACTCAGGGGCTGGCGGGCGTGACCCCCTGTTTGACGTCGGAGCCATCATGGATCTCACGTCACGTGTTGTTGTCCCGCGGCTCTTAAACATTGATGCGTCCAGCTTTTTGACAGCCTGCTCCAGTGTCTTCGATCTCCATACTGGGAAACGACTCCCACTATGCATCGAATATGGGGTCAGCCAAGCCCTTTTAAGCGCTGCTGCCCATGCTGCGCGTCGTACCATGGCGGAGGTGGTTTGTTCGGAATTTTGCCTATCCATGCCGCATCGTCGTGTCCCAATTTATTGCCAGAGCGGTGATGCGCGCGAAATCAATGTCGATAAAATGATCCTGAAGGGGGTGGATGTGATCCCGCATGGCCTCATCAACTCGCGTAGCAAATTCGGCGTTGGGGGAGAAACCTTTCTGGATTTCGTCAAATGGGTGGCGCACCGCGTCAAGCAAATCGGCCAACCAGACTATTCTCCGGTGCTGCATTTCGATGTGTACGGCTGGATCGGTATGGAGATCGGGCTCGACGTCCAGCGCATCGCCGACTTCATCAGTAAGGTTGCTGACGCGGTTCCGGAGTTCACGGTGAATATCGAATCGCCAGCCGACTTCGGGTCTACGCCGGCGCAGGTCGAAAATTACGGGCAGATCGTCGGCATTCTGAATGCGCGCGCGTCACGTGCGCGCATCGTTGTCGATGAACGCTGCAACACCTTAGAGGATGTGCGTCTGTTTGCGGAGGCTAAGGCGACCCATCTCGTGCAGATCAAGACGCCGGACGTGGGCTCGATCGCCGACAGCGCCCGTGCGGTGCTTCTGTGCAAAGAGAACAACGTGGACGCCTATGTGGGAGGCAGCTGCAGCGAGACGGATCTCTCCGCGCGAGCGACGGTTCACATTTCGGTGGCAACACAGGCGGACATGATGCTCGCGAAGCCTGGCATGGGCATCGACGAAGGTCTTTCCATTGTAGGCAACGAACAAAATCGGTTGCTCGCCATGCTTGATCGGCGTCGGGCACAAAACCTGAAAGCCGCGTAGGAAGCGCCCTGATGCTAAACAGTCTCAAGGACATCACGGTTGTGGCGGTCGAACAGGCCGTTGCAGCTCCCTACGCATCGTCTCGCCTTGCTGACGCAGGCGCCCGGGTGATCAAGGTCGAAAGGCCCGAAGGGGACTTTGCCCGAAACTACGACAAGCTGGTGCGGGGGCAGAGCGCGTACTTCGTCTGGCTCAACCGGGGTAAGGAGTCGGTCTGTCTAGACCTGAGGTTGGAGGCGGATCGCGCCGTCCTCGACACGCTCATTGCCAGTGCTGATGTCTTCATCCAGAATCTAAAGCCGGGCAGCATAGAAAAACTGGGGTTCGCGTCCGCTGATCTGCGTCGACGATATCCGCGGCTGATCACCTGCGACATTTCTGGTTTCGGGGAGTCAGGGCCGTATTCCCATTTGAAGGCCTACGATCTGATCGTCCAGGCCGAAACAGGTCTATGCGCTATCACCGGCAACCAACAGGGGCCTGCGCGTGTAGGGGTCTCGGTTTGCGATATCTCGGCGGGCATGACAGCGCACAGCGCCATTCTTCAGGCACTGTACCACCGCGAGGTCACCGGCGAAGGGACCAGCATCCAGGTGTCACTGTTTGATGCCGTCGCCGACTGGATGAACGTGCCGGTTTTGCAAAATGATTACAGCGGCTACCAGACGGTACGCGCAGGCGTGAAACACCCGTCGCTCGCGCCGTATGGTGCCTATCGCTGTGCCGACGGCAAAGAGGTCATCTTTTCGGTTCAGAATGACCGCGAATGGGTGAATTTCTGCGAGAAATTCCTGAAGCAGTCCGGGCTCACACGCGCACCTGGTTTTGCTGACAATATGGAGCGCCTCGCTCATCGTGCGCAACTTGATGAGATCATTGAACAGCGGTTTTTTGAACTATCCTGCCACGATGCGATGCAGGAGCTCGAGGCGGCCGGCCTGGCATATGGCCGACTGAACGAAGTGGTGGATGTTTCAAAGCATCCACACATTCGCAGGGTGCAGGTTGGAACACCCGATGGAGCCGTCGAGACGATAGCGCCGGCGGCGATTTTCAACTCGGAGCTCCCCTCGCTTCGCCCAGTCCCGGCTCTTGGCTCTCATACCGAGGCTGTCCGCGAGGAGGTGCGGGCGCTTTTGCGCGAAAGAGCCGCGTCAGCGTGAGCGCGCGTTTCAGTAAGGTGAGACTGCTCGCGGTTTACAAAATGCCTGTGTACCTCGGATCATTTCAGCGCACCGGCCGCCTAGAAAGCTCACTGGCAGCGCCCGCGCTAAAATCGGCCGCAAAGGCGTCTCCATGATCAAGGACACCTTTGCGGCCGTTGAAGGCGCGATGTCTGTACCGCGCTGGAGATCCCTGCTCTTCGTTCCTGTTCACGTTCCGCGCTTTGTAGAGACGGCCCATGAGCGGGGCGCAGATGGCGTCATTCTCGACCTGGAGGATTCCGTGCCCCAGGATCGGAAAGGAGAGTCACGGCAGCAGCTTCCTGAATGCGTGGCAGAGGTGGGCCGGAAAGGCGCATCTGTTTTGGTCCGCGTGAATCATGGTCTGCGCGCCTTGGCGGCCGATCTCGATGCAGCCGTGATGGCGGGTGTTGACGCACTGGTTCTTCCGAAGACGGATTCGGCAGAGTGGGTTATAGAGATCGCGAATGCGGTTTCGGAACTAGAACGTGAAAGAAATCTTCCGCAGGGAGGCATCCGGTTCCTTGCCCAGATTGAGACCCCGGGCGCCTTGCAAAGGCTTGCGGCCATTGCGTCGGCGCATCCAAGGATGGTCGCAATGGCGCTTGGCCCTGAAGACTTCAGCGCCGCTGTTGGCGGCGCCCCAGGATTCGACCTTCTTTTGACGCCGAACCTTTCTGTTCTGTTTGCCGCCCGCGCGGCCGGCTTGCTCCCGCTGGGCTTCATAGGAAGCATCGGCGAGTTCTCGGACACGCATAAACTTCGTGAGGCCGCGGTGCGGGCGCGGCGGCTTGGCTTTGCCGGAGCTTTGGCGATCCATCCGACACAGGTGGCCATATTCAATGAGGCTTTCTCGCCAAGCGCCCAGGAGCTCGAGTGGGCCCATAAAGTTGTCGCGGCGGCAAATGATGCCGCCACGCGTGGACTGTCCGCATTCTCGTTGAATGGCAAAATGATAGATCCGCCAGTGGTGCGGCGCGCCCACGAGATCCTGATTCTTGTGGGCAACAACTGACTGGCCTGTTATCAGCGGCTGAACAGGAGCGAATGGCACTACACCGCGCCGGGCAAGCCGATGCAAAATGGCTACGCGATTCCCTCAACGGCCGAATGCGAGACGAGCTGTTGAACGATGGCCTGTTCTTCGGCCTCGACCACGCCCGCAGTGCCACTGCCGAATGGAGGCAGGACCTAAATCCTGTTCATAACACTCATCTGTCTATGTCATTTGAGTGAATAGGTTTTGCTGATCTGGATGCGATCCCATGGGGTATTTTGGGTTTTGCCGCGCGCGATGAACGATGCGCTGAGCCGCCGGTTCGTCAAGCGTTGATCGGCTGAAGACCCATGGACCGTCCGGCAGAGGATGAACGCCTTCGATCGACGCGAGTCCACCGAAGGCGATGCAACGCGGCTCGCCATTGTCAAGCAGACCACGCCAGCAGGAATAGCGCGGAATGTTGTGCTTGGTTCCCGTGTAGCGGACCGTCAGCTCGCGGCCGCAGCGCCGGCAGCGGACAAGGTCGGCGAGCAGAGCGTCGCCATGCTTGGGCGCCCCGTGATGCCGGCTCGTGGGCACGTGGTCGCTCACCATCTTGCGGATCGCTTCCGCCTTTCCCAGCCGACGTAGCCTTCGTGTGCACCCGGAATCAGCGCCAGCATCTCGCGCCTTACGGCGGCTGCGCGAGCGAATGGCGGCATCTGCGCGGTCTGCGCGTCGTGCGGGTTGGAGAAGATCGAACTGATATGTCGTAGGCTGGCGCGGTATGGACCTCTCCCCGGTTCGCTTCGTGAGGACCCGATGCTGCGCCCGAATCCTCCAATTGCGATGGGGTGTGGGAATTGGCCGTCGGGTCCTGCAGCAGTGTCACCAAGACGCCAAGCGTTCTGGGATCGATATGTGGGGCAGGGCAATGCGCCACGCGGTGCAGACCGCGATCAAACATCCAGGCCGGAACTTCCAGCCACCGATCGGAGGCGTGGCGGGAGAGACTGCAGCGGAAAACCTCCCGGTCGGCGTTCTCGATCACCTCATGAACGTGAACACAACGCCCGGCCCAAGGATGCCACGGATAAAGAAACTTGCGTTCCTCGGTCCTGTGGGTGTTCTTTCCTGGTGTTGTTCAACACCGTGAGGCCGCATTCCTCGCTCGCTATTTGACCCCGGCGGTCTTCGCCGGAACCCTCGCCGCAACCGGCTCCGACGCTGCACTCAATGAAGGCTTCGCGCCTCCGCCCGTTGCTCAAACCGCGCCATAACAGAAACGGCCGAGGCTAATCGCCACTGGTTGAAAGTTCAGTGGCAGGTCAGAGGGTCTGGCTCGACGGCCTTAGCTTCAGGCTATCCGGCCAATCCCGGCGATCACCCAGCGACACGATGACTGACCAGTGCTCAGCGCCACCGCCGGAGCTGCAAAAAGAGTTGCGTATGATTGAGCGTTCGACCACGTTGCTGTCGATCTTGATATGGCCTCGTCCAGGATGCGCGAGAGGCGCTTCCCAGCGCGAGAGCGTGTAGGGGATCGCCGCTGTGAGCTTGGTCTTCTGACTGATTTGGCCGAGCTTCTCTAGCCGCCCTGGGTCCAGTGCCGTGATGGTTGAGCACTTTTTGCCTGCGTGCAGCAAGGCCTCGTTGGCCTCGGCTACGGATGTCATCCTCGATCTTTTAGAGTTCGCGGATCCTTCTTAGCGCCTCGATCGGGCGCGGCATGGCAGAAGGCGAGCGTGAAGCCGCTTTTCGTCGGCCAGCAAGCGATGGCCCGCTATAGCCGTCGACCTGCAAGTTCCGGTAGAGAGCCTGCGAGATGAGCGATCGCACGCTGGGCCTTTTCGGTCCGGCGCATAGACATAAGACGCCCGGCGGTCCGCTCCCTCCCTAATCAGTCATCGCGGGCATAAATCCAGAGTAGGCCTGTCTTCGTCTTGCCGACCCCGGAACGAGCACCGGCGCGGTCGTCGCACGTCGGCGAAGAGTTTTGGCGAGGACTTCGGTTTTGCTAAAGCAACCGTTCATGGACCAGACGTAGGTGCCAGTCCGGCGCGGCCGACTACCGGCGCTGCCAGCAGCCTGGGCAAGCGAACCAAATTGTAGCCCGCCAAGTTATGCCGCGCCCGCGGTGGCACATCCTCGCAGCTTGACCTTGGCCATGCCGTCTGAGGTCTTGACTGACCGAACCCTCCTCTGACCCCTTAGGGCAGTGCTGACTGAGATCATAGCCCGGATGGCGCTTCGTGCGGTCATCGATCGCTATACGCGAGGCTTGTTGCTTTCTGCTCAAATGGGCGTTGAAGGCAACGCGCGGCGTGATCTTGCTCTTTGCAGGTCCTTGACTGGCGCGTCCTAGGCTTCGCCAGCGCCAGTCGATGCGCCGTCGCGGCGTCTGCGGTCCAACATAGCGAGAGCGGCATCACGCTCGCCTGTGCCAGGCCTGGGTATGAAACTTTCCAGTCAAGCCGGATTGGCCAGCACCTGGGTGCATAACCAACCTGTTGTCGCGGCTTCATTAGCATGAGGTGCCCGGAAACGAAGATACGTATGGACCCCGCCCCGCTTTCCAATTGAGCCTAGGGGCTGCTGATTCCTTCTTCGCCAAGGGTCGTGAACGGCGTGATCGACCAATGGATTAGGTTGATGGGACGATGAGTGTCGCCTCGGTCGAGCAATGGTGGATGAAACTGCGATGACATGTCCGATAGGATCTCTGTAATCGCCCTGCCTGACGCCCTGCCTTCAGGTTTTCGACATAAAATTTCACCTCGGTCACACCTGATCTTAATGTCGCCAGCGATCTAATCCAGTGTGCCAGGAATGAGGTACCGTACGGCCGCACTGCGAGAATGCCTTCTTCGCAAATCCCAGTCCTCGCCGTGACTGCTAGGTGCAATACTGCAAGCCAGCTGAACCAATTGAGGATCTGTCCCCTCATCGAGGCGCGGATTGACTTGGATGACGACGGGTCCAGGCTTCGTCCACGGAGTTCAATGTTCGTTGGCCCAGCTGAGGCCGTGAGCTTGCAAGCAATTCTGTGACACGTTGACGATACGATCATGCTCGTCATTAGTCAGCAGGGTTGGTTGGACAATTCACCTCTCGGAAGAGGAAATGGGGTGGCCGGCCGAAGTCCGCCAGCGGCAATAGCAATGACCTCCTTTCCCATCTTGTTAGCGCCGCTGGTTGCAATGGCGCTTGGTACTGAAGACTTCAGTGCAGCTGTTGGCGGTGCCCCAGAACTCGACCTGCTTTTGACGCCGAACCTTTCCGTTCTGTTCCCCATGCGGCAGTCTCGGCTCGATAGGAAGCATCGGCGATTCTTAGACAATGATAACTTCGTGGGGCCGCAGGCGATCCATTTAAACATCGATGGGGCTTTTCACCAAGCGCACAAGAACTCGAGGGACCCGTCGTGTCCTCGCGGCGAAAAAGATGCGACGGCGCAAGGCAAAGGCGCGTTCACATTGGACGGGAAGATGGTCGATCTACCGGTTATTCGAAGGGTCCGAGAAATCATCTCCATGGATCAGGGCGCCGAGTTGGCCGGTTGAAGCCTCGGCGGGTTGGGTCCATTCTGGACACATAGGTTACGGTTTTGGTCAAACCACACTGAGATGACACGACAGTTAGGCGTCATGTCGCTCTGCAATTATTGCTGTCGCGCCATCACATTTCGAGATAGATTACATCATTGCAGTCCGCCCTCGGAAGAGTACCCGTGGAAATCAGGCAGTTAAGATACTTTGTTGGCGTGGTCGAAGCAGGCAGTTTCACGAAGGCCGCTGGCTTTCTGAATGTCGCCCAGAGTGCGCTGAGTCTGCATGTGCGCCAATTGGAGGAAGGCTTCGGCACTCAGCTGCTGATACGCGACAGGACCGGCGTGAGCGTGACGGCGTCAGGAGCCAAACTCCTGGAGCGGGCGCGGGCGATTCTCAAAGAAATTCGAATTACCGAGGTGGAATTGACCAACACAGCCGCTTCCCCCGCCGGGGAGGTGACTATTGGCATTCCGTCTGGAGCTGCTCGCGTCCTGAGCGGTCCGCTGCTTGAGACGGTAAGACACGAACTGCCCAAGGTGTCCCTCAAGATGGTCGAGGGTATGACGGGACCGCTAGAGGAATGGATGGCGGCTGGACGCTTCAATCTGGCGGTTCTGTACCGCACTGCGGACAGTGTGGGGCGAATGACTGTGCTAGCGCGCGAAGACCTTTGTCTGGTGGTTCCGTCCGGCGAGCCACCGTTTGAAGATGCGATATCTCTGGCCGACCTGCATGCATTCCCCCTGGCGGTTCCCATGCGCAACAACAATGTCAGGCGTTCGGTGGCTGATGTCGTCGCACAACACGGTTGCGCGATGGACGTCAAGTTTGAAGTGGACTCGCTCTCAACGATCATCAACATGGTCGTAGAGGGAAAAGCGCATTCTATTCTCGCCCCGTCTGCCGTTCAGAAAGAAGCCTCTCAAGGGCTGGTCCGGACGGTCAAGATAGTCGATCCGGTAATTACCCGCTCCGTGGTGCTTGCTGTAAATCCCAAAGATGAGCGTTCTGCGGCCGTTTCTGCGGTCCGCAAGCTCATTCCGAAGGTCGCCAGAGAATTGATTGAGAGCCGGGGCTGGGTAGCATCGGCTCCTGACGCGACCTGAGAACCATCGATCTGTAAACAACGGCATGACTTCCTTCCTGTCGGAACAGATCGATCTGGATTCCAGATGGATTTAGGCACTAATCGATATTTGACCCGCTGCGACCATCGCGATGAAACTGGCTCAAGCGAGCTCAGCGGCTTCGAAAATTGAAACGGCGCTCGCATGGCCAGAATCACAAGTGGAGCCCGCGATGTCCCACGCCAGGAGCTACGAGCTCTTCATTAATGGCAAATGGCGAGCCGGTGGTAGCCGAGCCACTTTGCCGGTGATCAACCCGGCGACGGAGAAGGTATTTGCCTCAGTGGCCTCGGCTACGGTTCCAGACTTGGATGAAGCTCTTGCTTCGGCAGAACGCAGCCGCAAGGCGTGGTCCTCACGCCCCGCCAAAGAGCGTGGCGAGATCCTCGTCTCTGCCGCCAGCAATCTGGCTGAGAAAGCTGGCGCCGCAGCCAGGGACCTGTCGTCCGAACAGGGAAAGACGATTGCCGAAGCAACAGGAGAGTACGCGCGCGCAGTCGAAACGCTGGAATGGAATGGCCGGCATGCCGATGAGTTGTCGACCCCGATTCCGTTGGGTCCGAACAGGATGATCGTCCCGGAGGCCCTCGGTGTCGTCGCTGCCTTTACGCCGTGGAACTATCCAGCCGTTCTCATCGCCCGCAAGCTCGCCCCCGCGCTGGCGGCAGGCTGCCCGGTGATCCTCAAAGGGGCCGAAGAGACGCCAAGCGTGGCTGTCCATGTCGTGGAATCTTTGCGTCAAGCAGGGATACCGGAAGGCGTGGTCAACCTGGTGTTCGGTGTTCCTGTGCATATATCACGGCATCTGCTCAGTTCGCCAATTGTCAAAGTCTTGACGTTCACGGGGTCGACCGCTGTTGGGAAACAGCTGGCCACACTGGCCGCGAATAATCTGCAGCGCTGCATCCTTGAGCTCGGTGGACATTCCCCGGTTATTGTGTGCGAAGATGCCGACCTGGCAACGGCGATACCGGCTATTTCGGAATACAAATTCGAGTGCGCGGGCCAGAGTTGTAATGCGCCCAGCAGGATTCTTGTCGCCCGATCCCGCTATGAGGAATTCCTGTTCCGGATGACGGAGGCGGTCCGAAAAATCAGGATCGGTCCACCGGATGACCCTGCAACGCAGATGGGTCCCATGGCAAACGCGCGGCGAATCGAGGCCATGCAACGCCTGACCAAAGATGCGGTAGAGGGCGGCGCCCAAATCGAGACCGGTGGCATCCCCCTTGACCGACCGGGGTTTTACTGGCCGCCAACCATCCTGACTGGCGTACCGAAGGAAGCGAGAGTGCTTCATGAAGAGCCGTTCGGACCAATTCTCACCGTGGCTCCTTTCGATACGATCGAAGAGGCGATCGATGAAGCCAACGCCACGGAGTACGGTCTGGCCGCCTACTTGTTTACTGGCGCGGCCGATACGCAACAGAGGCTTGTGGGCGGTCTTTCTGCGGGCGCTGTTAGTGTGAATTACCTGAAAGGGGTTTCCGCTGATGCCCCTTATGGAGGAGTCAAACAAAGCGGCTATGGATATGAAGGCGGCGAGCAGGGGGTGCGAAGCTTCCAGATTCTGAAAATGGTCAATGGCCTCGGTTCATTTGGATAAAATCCGGTGGGAAACAGAACACGGACCATGGCCGGTAGCGACATCACAAGGAGCGTCGCCGACGCCCTTCAGTACATCTCGTACTATCATCCTCCAGATTATATCCGGTCTCTTTCTCACGCATACACGCGAGAACAGAGCCCGTCGGCGAAGAATGCCATAGGTCAGATTCTGCTGAACTCCCGCATGGCGGCCTTTGGGCGGCGCCCGATTTGTCAGGACACCGGACTTGTGGTTGTCTTCGCAAAGGTCGGCATGGATGCCCGCATTAAGTCAACAGCCAGTTTCGCGGATCTTGTGAATGAGGGCGTACGTCAAGCCTATCTCGATCCGGACAATCCCCTTCGGGCATCGATCGTTGCGGATCCCCTCGCTAGACGGGTCAACACCCGCGACAACACACCGGCAGTTGTCCATGTCGACCTGGTGCAAGGTAACCAGATTGAGATCACCATCGCCGCGAAAGGCGGCGGGTCGGAGAACAAGGCACGTTTTACCACCCTCAATCCCACCGCCTCCGTTTCCGACTGGGTGGTCAATACCGTTTCGACCCTTGGCAGCGGGTGGTGTCCACCTGGACTGATCTCTGTCGGCATCGGTGGTAGCGCTGAAAAGGCGATGCTGCTGGCCAAGGAGGCCATGAACGAGCCCATAGATATGGCGGAACTGATCGCAAGGGGGGCGTCAAGCGCAGAAGAGGGGCTGCGGATTGAGCTTTATGAGCGGATCAACGCGCTTGGTATCGGCGCCCAAGGCCTTGGTGGTCTGACGACAGTCGTTGACGTCAAGGTTGCGACCTATCCTACTCATGCAGCGTCCAAGCCTGTGGCGCTCATCCCGCAATGCGCCGCCAACCGGCACCTGAAGTTTACTTTGGACGGCTCTGGACCCATCAGCCTCCAGCCGCCCGATTTGCGCGAATGGCCCGACATCGGAGCCGACGAATTGAACCCAGCCGGCGTCCGGCGGGTCAATTTAGATACGCTTACGAAGGAAGAGACGGCATCGTGGCGCTGCGGTGAAACGCTCCTGCTTTCTGGAAAGATGCTGACGGGCCGTGACGCTGCCCACAAACGAATGGTCGAACTGATTGATGCCGGCAAGCCGCTCCCAGTCGATCTGAGGGGCCGCGTGATCTACTACGTCGGTCCCGTCCGGGCAGTGAGGAATGAAGTCGTTGGACCCGCCGGTCCAACAACCTCCAGCCGCTTGGACGATTTTACGGACAAGGTGCTCGCCGAAACCGGCCTTTTCGCGATGGTGGGCAAAGCGGAGAGGGGACCGGCGGCCATCGCGTCGATTGTAAGACACAGAACGCCATACCTTGCTGCAGTGGGTGGCGCTGCGTACCTGATTTCAAAGTCGATTAAGGCGGCGCGGATTGTCGCCTTTGAAGACCTGGGCATGGAAGCCATCTATGAATTCGATGTGCAGGACATGCCCGTCGTCATGGCTGTCGATGTTGAGGGAAACTCCATTCACAATTCCGGGCCTCTTGAGTGGCGTAAGCGTATGGCAGCCGACAGCATCGCACGCAACATCGGTGTTTGAGTCTTTCCGGTTGGGCGATTTCGGCCAGACCCGAGCGCCAAATTATCGGGCAAGCCATAAGACGAGCGGCATTTGCGGTGCCCTGCGCCTCGGCGAGCCGGCCAAGCAAGGCCTTCAATTCACCCTAATAGTTGAATGTGCGAGTGAATACTGCATTGAGTATGCCGTCCATGCGATCGAGGGTCGAATGCAGTCGCGCGTCTATCAAGTACGGCAGCGAGATTCAAGAAAATCGGTTATCTATTTATCATGGTCTCCGCCGCCGCCGACTATTCTCTCCAGCTGCACCATTGCCCCGTTGGGCGTTGGGGCGATAGCCAAATTACTTCTGCAGCTTTTCTCAGCGGATCGCTCACCCTCAGCTGATTTTCGTACCCCATTCTGGCACATCTCGGGCCTGGAACGGATGCCTTCCACTGCTACATTCGCTCGTTTCAATTGATGATAGAATTGATCGGCACACAACGCGATGTCATCGCTGAGAGCATAGGTTATGAAGTCGAAACCCGATCCCGTGCAACTCGACAGTTGGGACCTGCGGATCCTCTCCGAAATTCAGGCAGACGGTCGGATTTCAAAAAGTGAGCTTGCAAAACGAGTTCATCTTTCGGCGTCCGCCTGTTCGGAGCGGCTCCGAGCACTCAAGGCCGCGGGGATTATTGAGGGATTTTATGCGCGGCTGAGTCCTGCCCTCATCGGCGGCATGATCTTTGTGATGGTGGAGGTCGTGCTGGATCGTCATCGTCTTGAGGACCAACGACACTTCGAAACTGCTATCCAAGACATTCCGGAAATCCTGGACTGCTGGGCAATTGGGGGGCGCGTGGATTATCTGATGCGGGTCGCATCTCGTTCTATGGCCGCCTATCAGGATTTCATGGAGGGACTGCTGCAGGCAGGCTTGGGGATTGATCAATACTATAGCCTTGTCGTCACGAAACCAGTGAAGTCCAATTCACCGATACCTTTGTCCGCCCTGAGGCAACGGTAACCCAAAAGCTAAGTTTCAACGGCGTTTGGCACGGATCCCGTAGATTCGTCGGCAAAAGGCACCCATTCCGACGAAACTCAAGGGACATTTGCGGTATACTAATTGCTGGAAAAAGGTGGCCGAGCGCTATCCGCCAGTTGATCGCGAGCAAGGACGATGCGCTTGAGCAATCTGGAACCGATCTATTCCAGGAGAGGATCGAAGCAGCCATCGGACGCACTTGCCCAGCACGGTTACGGCGAGAAGCCAAACCGGATCGTGCCTGGTTGAGGAGGCGTCCATATCTAAGATGCGAAGTGCCGAAAAATGCCTCTACCGCTACTTCAAGGGGGGAACTTTCGCCCTGGATTGGCGATCAGTGGCGATTGAGCTTAGTCGCGGTCAGCGCATCCGTGTAGGGGGCGAAATCTACAGCGAGGGTTTGGCAAGCCGACGGGTAGCGGGAGTGCAAGCTGGCCCGCTCGGCCTTGGCGACCAACCCGGCCCTCGACGCCTGCGGACATTCGGAGATCGCGTTTTTACGTCCTAAGTTCGTTGCTGTTCGAGATTAGGAGATCGTCTGTCCTGTTTGACATTGCTGGTCTCCGCAGCCTTCTAAGCGAGGAGCATGGCTGTGCCGGGATCGCGTAGGTGGGTGACAAGGCCGGTCACTCCTGCCACCCGACGTGGTCTTTGAGAAGGTGGAGGTTGCGCTACCGGCTGGAGAGCATGGTGCCAGTTTTCACAAGACAAGGGTCGCTTAATCGAATGGGCGTCAAGTTCATAGATTGCGAACAGATCATGGGGGGATTTGAATAGTGCTACTGACCGAGGCAGAGCTGAAAAGAGTTGCGAATGCCAGTCGAGGACATAGAGCCGCATCGATCGTTCTAAAGGAAGAGACGGCCGCAGCTACAGCCAGATCGTCATTCGACGTTTTTCTGTCACATTCTTTCAAGGACGCAGAGATCGTTCTCGGTGTGAAGCGAATTTTCGAGGAGCTTGGGTTCACTGCTTACGTAGATTGGGTCGAAGATTCACAACTGGACCGCACAAAAGTCTCCTCGGCCACCGCCGAGTTGCTGCGGACCCGTATGAGGCAGTCAAAGACGCTAATCTATGTGCATTCAAACAATTCTCCAGGATCCAGATGGATGCCTTGGGAGCTTGGCTTTTTCGATGGGTTTCGGACCGCGGTAGCGGTTCTGCCCGTGGCAAAAAATTCTTCGGAAACATTCTCCGGGCAAGAATTTTTGGGCCTATACCCTTACATTGATGGGACAGGACCTGCATTCCTGTTTATGAACAGAGGGACCGCGCCTCGCTCAAGAATAGGCTCTGTAAGCTCGACTGCTAACCTCACGTTTGCCAAATCCTGGCTTAAAGAATTTACCGCCACAAAATAGACTGGTGTGCTTCAAAAATGAAATATCCTGGACTCTATAATAGCGCCGACGTGGCATCCAACGAGCAGCAGGCGACGTTTCTGCGCCTGATCCGGGCAGAGTACGTTCTTCTTTTTTTAGCGTCGGTGCTCTCTTTGGACTTGTCGCCATCAAAAGCCTATTTCGGTGTCTATGCTGCGGTATTTCTTTGCTCAATGGGAGTCCTCATTTTCCGGTCGGTCACAAAGCCCGAGCAGGTCTGGTATCAGGCTCGAGCTCTGGCAGAGTCGGTGAAGACATTGACTTGGCGCTTCGCGATGCGAGCACAGCCGTTCGATGACGCGCGCGCCGCTGACGCCAGAGCTGATTTTCGAAAGCTCATGGAAGGTATCCTTGATAGCAATCGTCACCTTGGTAGCGCGTTGAGCGGCACCGATTCAGCATCCCCCCAAACAACCGACCAGATGATGTCGATAAGGGACTCCCCGCTAAAAGAAAGAAAAGACCTATATCTGCAGAGACGAATCTGCGACCAACGGAAGTGGTACGAGAAGAAGGCGCGCTCGAACAAGAGGTCCGCGAAAGTCTGGATGGGCCTTGGTATTTTTGCATACGCTCTGGGATTCTCGTTCATCGTAGTACGCATCGCTGACCCCGCGATGCCAGGCTGGCCGACCGAGCCGCTAATTGTCATCGCCGCCTCCCTTATTGGGTGGACCCAGATCAAGAAATTTAACGAATTGGCATCGGCTTACACGTTGACAGCTCACGAGATCGGCTTGACTGCCGACCTTATTACGGACGCCAACTCGGATGAGGCATTCTCCGCCGCGGTGAACGAAGCCGAACTGGCTTTCTCACGGGAGCACACCCAGTGGGTTGCTCGTCAAAACAACTAAGAGACAACAATGGCATACAGCGATCCGACCTATGTAATATTTGACGGCGATGAAGACGCTTGGGCATACCGCTTTATGAAAGGGTGGAACGCCAGCGAGAATGTGAGTTTTGAATTCGCGAACGCTCACGATCTGGACAATATGACGAGCCGAGCACAGGACGAAGATTATGTTAAACGCAATCTTCGCAACAGAATGAATGGATCGAGCCAGGTACTTGTCCTGATCGGTGAGAAGACGAAAAACCTTTTTCGCTTCGTGCGCTGGGAAATGGAATTGGCTCTTGATCTAGGTCTGCCGATAATCGCAGCAAACCTTAACGGCTCGCGGCAACAAGATGTGAGCTGTCCGCCTATCATCAGGGACAAATGTGTTGTGCACGTGCCGTTCAAGATGAAGGCCATCAAGCACGCGCTAGCCAATTGGCCGAGCGAATTTCATCGGCTTTCAAACGCTCAGCGTGGCGATGGCGCCAGGAGCTATGGCGAAAGCACCTATCGCGATCTCGGCTTATAATCGCCACCTAAAAGCACTTAGCCGCCCAAACATCCTCGCCATCCGCTGGCGGCGACTAGCCTTAGCAACGTCCGCCAGCGTGTTCCGAGCTTGCCGAGCGATGATAAGAAGAGCACGACGTCCGATTTGCTGAGTTTGGCTGAAAGCTGCAGGTCATGTGCAACCTATTAGAGGAGCCCCGCTCGAAGCGTCGGATCGTCAGACAAGATCATGTCGCGCGAGGGCGCTGGTTTCGCGAGGAAAAGGAGCGGCTGTTCGATGTTTGAGGCTTGATCCAGCGTTTCGAGACTGCACGAGCGGCCAGCATTGATGGAGGCAGCTTTTCAGGCCGCGCAATTCTGTCGGCTCGCCCCCTCCTGCGAGCCGCAGCTCGGCTCGCCCTGCGCAGCAACCACGAATTTGCGATCGCAAGAAAGGCAACACGCTGACGATAGAACTTGGCGGCGCTGGTCGGCTGCGAATCAAGATGTCAATGGCAAGGAGCTCTCGCCGCGCGTCTTTGCCGGGCCGAACCTTCTGGCTATGCTCCTTCGAGAAGTCTGCCGAGCACCAGCCGCCGCACCGCCAAAGCTATCAATATGCGCGAGGGCACGACCTCAGCCTCTCAGCGCTGGCCAACCAGGTTGGAGCCTGTGCCGCGGCACGGAACCCGCTGCCTGCTGATCGAGGCGAATGTGCTTTGCCCCTGATCACCTCATTACCACCCTTGGGAAGGGCAAGACCGATCCGGACCGTCAGAATGTAAGGGATGACCGGCAGTTCGGCGGAACATGGCCGCCGGCGCTCTATCGTGCCTCGCGCGGCCGGCGGGAACAGCGTCCCGAGCGCTATTCATCCGTCAATATCGCCCGCTAATCGGGCACTATGCTGGGCGCATGCGCGTCGTAAGCTGTTCGTGTTTGCAGGACGCGCCCCCGACCCTCGGCTAAGGCGAAGGTGACGCCTTAGTTTTCACGGCAATTCGGGCCGATCCCGCGAATTTCACGGCGAATAACCTGCATTCCCGAGAAACTCAAGGGACGTTTCCGGTATGCTATTTGCTAAACAGGTGGCTGGCCGAGTGCCCTCCGCCAATTTATCGCGAGGAGAGGGACATGCGCTTGAGCAATCTGGGAACCGAGCAACTCCGGGAGAAGGATAGAAGCTTCGTCTTCCATCCTTCTACGCATCTGGCCAAGCACAGCCGAGGCGAAACGCCAAATAGGATTATGGCCGGTGCGGAAGGCGTCTATATCTGGGACACCGAAGGCCGAAGGAGCCTCGACGGTTTCGGAGGACTCTACTGCGTCAACATGGGATATGGATGCACGGAGATCGCCGAGGCCATTGCCAGGCAAGCACACGAATTGCCGTTCGCGCACGTCTATGCCAGCCAAGGTACGGAGCCGGTCGCCCTGTTGGCAGAGGCCGTGGTCGAGTATTTCGGTCAGAACATGCGAAGGGTCTATTTCGGCCTCTCCGGTTCCGATGCCAACGAAACCAACATCAAGCTGGTCTGGTACTATAATAACATTCTTGGCCGGCCCGAAAAGAAAAAGATCATCTCGCGAAATCGCGGCTATCACGGGTCTGGATTGGTCACGGGTAGCCTAACTGGCCTTCCCTTCTTTCACAATTTCTTCGACCTGCCTCTGGATTTGGTGCGCCATACAACCACGCCGCACTATTACCGCCAGGCGCGTGTCGAGGAGAGCGAGGAAGCGTTCTCCCGGCGCTGTGCCGATGAGCTTGAAGCCTTGATCCTGGCCGAAGGACCGGAAACGGTTGCAGCTTTTATCGGAGAGCCGGTACTTGGGACAGGAGGTATTGTGCCGCCCCCCAAAGGGTACTGGACGTCCATTCAAGCGGTGCTCGACAAATACGATATCCTTCTAATCGCGGATGAAGTGGTCTGTGGCTTCGCGCGAACCGGCGAGAAGTTCGGTTCCCACCTGTATAACATGCGTCCGGATTTCGTGACCATCGCAAAGGGTTTGAGTTCCGCCTACCTCCCCATCTCCGGGTCAATCATTGGCGACCGTGTCTGGTCGGTTTTGGAACAAGGAACTGAGAAGCACGGCGCACTCGGCCACGGCTGGACATATTCGGGGCACACGCTTTGTGCCGCAGCCGCGCTCGCCAATATTCGACTGCTTAAAGAAAAAAATATTCTGGAGCATGTCCGCGATGTTGGACCGTATTGGCAAGACCGGATGAAGGCCGAGCTGGCGGGACATCCCATCGTTGGTGAAGTTCGCGGAGTGGGTATCCTGTCGGCCGTAGAGATGATGCGGGACCCAAAACAAAGGATACCATTCGAACCCGACCTTCAGGTCGGGGTGCGCACTGCAGCTGCTCTGTTTGAGAATGGTGTCATCGGACGGGCCATGCCGCATGGCGACATCCTCGGTTATGCCCCCCCCCTGATCATTACCCGAAAAGAGATCGACATCATTGTCGACGCGACGGTAAAGTCGGTCGATACCACCTATCGCGCGCTGAAGGCCGAGGGTGCCGTATGATTTTGCGATCGCGAAGGAGCGAGTCCGGAGGCAGGCATGTCCCTGCGCGCTACTGCGCCGAGCAGACCCAAAACTGTTGAATTCCAGATATCTGATCTTGAGCATGCTCCGGGCTATTTCAGTCACGATTTGTAACCGAATCAGTTCTGCCGCCGCTGTCCTGTTGCCCAACGACCAGGACCTCTGTGCGGCGCGCCCTGCGGGTGTACCTCCCCGCCGGCAGGGCGCCCTTTTTGACCCACGTAATCAGTATCATTATGGCCCGTGCGGGATCGAGGGTCTGGTAAAGGTCATCTGCACGTTCCGATGCAGATTGAGCTTAGACGTGCCCTTTACATCATTGCAGCGGGCCATAATCATTGCGGTGAATTTTATCACGTCAGGTATATAGAAGGACGATACTCACACGCCACCCCGTTCACAAGGAAAGGCATTTTAATATTGTTGAGACGATTTGCCTATCAAAGAAAAGAAAGCATCGCAACACTTCTTTGCGGATCACGGCGCCCCGGGTGGGGGATGAGCGGCTATCCGAATTGTTATGCTAATGCCGACCCAAATTCCTGCAAAAGCTGGGGTCAATGATGGCTTTTGGTCAGCGCAGGATGATTTCTCCTGATTTGGTCGGTGCAGGGGCGGTCATGATTTAATGCATGGAGATTCTCTGATTGAGCTGTTGAGATCATGAGGCGTCTGCCAGACGCCCATCGGGTGAGCCCAGCATGATTGGGATGACCGACGAAGATCGAAAGTGTGGCAGCATTCTGGAGCCCGGTCAGCCCAGCGACGCCCGCGAATTCAATCACGTTTGTCGGGACATACACGACGCAGCCGGAAGGCGTGCAGAAAGAGGAAGAATCGAGCGCGACGATGACGAGGCACATGCCACTTGTTTTCGAGACATTCCTTGAAAGACTGTCACAGAGTATCGATGAGGCAGATTTCCGGGATGCCATGGCTGAGGCGGCCGGACGACTTGACCTAATCTTCTTTGCCTACCTCTCCTTGCCAGCACGGCCTTCCGGCAAACCGAGGTTAATTTCAAACTATCCACCCCGCTGGACCAGACAGTATCTGGAAAATCAGTATGAGAAACTCGATCCTGTGGTCTTGCGTGCTCGAAATGGCGGCTGCCCGTTTCACTGGGGATCGAATTTGGGAGGCGATAAAATGTCGCCGGCTCAACAGCAGCTATTCGATGAGGCGGCTCAATTCAGCATCTGCTGCGGTTTGACGATCCCAATTGTCGATCTCCGCGGCCGCATCGCTGCGGTTACTTTTGCCGCCGATGAGCCTCGTCCAGTATTTCTTCGGGTCGCTGAGCGGTACGAACAAGCTCTTCAACTGATGGCGGCCTGCTTTCATCGTTGCGTTCGCCGCAAATTGCCGAGCGATCGAACAGTGGATGGGGTTTCGCTGACATCCCGCGAATATGAGTGCCTGAGGTGGGCAGCGCGGGGTAATTCAGCCTGGGTGACCGGCCGCATCTTGGGTATCAAGCCACGCACGATCGCTTTTCATTTGGACAATGCCAAGAAGAAGCTAGGCGTGCGAACCCAAAATCAGGCTATAGCCCTTTTGGGGTCCGAAGGGTCCTCAATTGTCTGAGAAGCTTTTTGATCCCCTTGTGCTCGGGCCATTCGATCGCGCGCTTTGTATCGAGCGTTGACTGGATGCCGAGATCTTCTGTTCCGCCGGCTCGGGCGATGCAGCCGTATTCTTCCAGTCCGCGCCGGTGATCATAGTCTATGGGTGCTCGAGCGGGTGTGTCGTCGCTGACGAGCTAGTTGTGGAGCCTCAACAGGTTGTCCTCGGTTAGAGCGAGGCGACTGATAGGTGTTTTGGACTTTAGGCTCCCGTGGGGACGGTGCCAATTGTATCTGTGCAGCCAGACCGGCAACTCTGCGGCGCGGTGATCTGAAGTCGGATAAGCGATGGCATAAGCCCATTCGCGCAGTGCTGTCTGGATGAAGCGCTCGGCCTTGCCATTGGTCTTGGGTGTATAGGGTCTTGTCCTGACGTGCTTGAGGCCGAGATCGCGGCAGGCCTTGGCGAAGGCCTTTGATCTGTAGCAGGAGCCGTTGTCGGTCATGACGCGGGCTATCGTGACGCCGAGGCTGGCGTAGTAGGCCACCGCCGCCTTGAGGAAGGCGATGGCGCTTTCTTTTTTCTCGTCGGGCAGGATCTGCGAGAAGGCGATGCGGGAGGCGTCGTCGATGCAGACATGGACGAACTCCCAACTGCTGCCGCGCGAGCTGGCATTGCCGGTGCGCTTGCCGGTAATGCGATGACCGATGCGCTCGAAACGACCGAGCTTCTTGATATCGATATGGATCATCTCGCCAGGATGCTCGCGCTCGTAGCGTCGGATCGGCTCGGCCGGTTCGATATCCCGCAACCGCGACAGTCCGGCACGCTTGAGAACCCGGCTAACGGTGGCGGGCGAGACGCCGACCTCATGGGCGATGTGCTTGCCGGTCCAACGTTGCCGCCGCAGCGCCATGATGCGCTCGGCGATCAACGCAGCGGTGGCCTGCGGCATATTGGCGGGCCGCGAGGAACGGTCGATCATGCCGGCCCGCCCTTCGGACTTGTAGCGCTCGACCCAGCGCGCCACGATCTTGGCCGACACGCCGTAGACACGCGCCGCATGGGCTTTGGAGAAAGCGCCTTCTATCACCGACAGCGCCATCTCCTCTCGACGCAGCGGTGTGAGACGGGCATTCTTATGGATGTTCATTCGGACCCTCCGGTGAGTGCTGAAGCTTGGTAACTCCAGTCTCCCCGGTCCGGTCCGAATGGACAACCTCCCGAAAGCTCACAGCTAGTCGTGCGGTTATATAGTTTCCGAGGATGGCCCGCTTGCATACCTGCCTGCCGGTAATCTCTAACCCTTGACTTAGGGCGATGGCTATCGGTTATGCGGCTTGAAAGCGAAGAGGTGGACCCTTCGTCGAGCGCCGGTACGATATGGAGTGCTGCTCCGGGCTAATACCCATCCAGACAGAGCGGAACCTTCTATCACGTCAGACGCTCGGACAGTTGCCAAACCCCGATTTCCTGGGAACTGAATTGTGCTCGCCACCGGGTCCATTTTGCCGGCGCGTCTGTGGTGCAGGCCCCGATCAGCCTGACCAATGGCACAGGAACGCTTCTATGACCGAGCACTGCGAATTTGTCAGCTGGCGAACAATTCCTTGTAGCCGCTCGTCACCATCCAGTTCGCACGGTCGAGATGACTACGAAGCGCCTTCCTGGCGCGCTCCGGTTCAAGTGCCGGATCAATGCCGAGGATCAGTTGGGCCATTTCCTCTTCGGGCGCCTCATCGGCTGAGGCGTCCAGGAGCCTCATATAGATGGTAAAGTGCGCCCTGTCGTAGGCGGTAAGACGGTCAGACCAAGGGACTTCGTCGAGCAGTGTTGAGCTTTGAGTCCTATCTGTTCCCGTTGATTGATTCATGTCTGCCGCGAACCTCGCATGTTGATCGCTGGATCCAAGGCAGAATATCCCAAAATGGGATAATCCGAAACGGGGATTAGTCGCTGAGCCGGTCTCTACCTGCCGGTTCACCTAAATGCCCAAATCTCTTCGATCTCCCCGCCACCAGCGGTTTCTGGCCCAGTTGATCTCACTGCGCAATGTCAAAGGGCTGACGCAGGCGCAGGTGGCTGAGAAGCTTGGTCGTCCGCAATCTTTCGTGGCGAAATATGAGGGTGGCGAACGGCGTCTCGATGTCATTGAGTTTCTCGACGTAACTGCGGCCCTCGATGCTGATCCGTGTGAGATTCTGTTGAGCCTGCGCACGTAGTGGGCGCCCGCGCCCATCACCGCGCGTGCCGTGTGCCGGTGGGTCGAGCCCCGATTTTCTTGGCTCTGGCGTCTCGACCATTCCGCTGCGCCTCCTAGCGCGTCGTTAGACTCTCGCAATTCGCTCTGTTTTGTGCCTTTCTCAGCAGGTGGCGCCGCATCCTTCTAGGCCCGCCGCGGCGTCCCGCAACCCTTAGCCAGCTGTGAGCTTTCAGTAGGTTGTCCATCCGGCCCTTCGGATGCGGTGCGGCTCAGACGGCGGACCCGTTCCTGTCATGATTCGCCGCCGCACCCATTCCTGGGAAGCAGCCATTGGCGAGCGGAGGACAAAATGATGAGACAGCGAAGCGCTGGGCCATCCGCGCTGTGGTGATACGTCGATGCATGGCGGTTGCGCGACTTCGTTGCTTGAAGCGAAGCGACCGCACCGCCCATTTCGTCAACTGGCGAACAAATCCTTGTAGCCGCTCGTCACCACCCAGTTTGCACGGTCGAGATGACTGCGAAGAACGTTGCGTGCGCGCTCAGGTTCGCGTGCCGGATCAATGCCGAGGATCACTTTGGCCATTTCCTCTTCAGTGGCGTTGTCGGCCGAGGCGTCCAGGAGCCTCATATAGGTTGTAAAGTGGTCCTTGTCGTAGGCTGTAATGCGGTCCGACCAGGGGACCTCGTCGGCGAACGGCGTGTTCGATCTGGGCTGCAACATCGCTAATTCTATCTCCGGCCAATGGACCCGCGAAGCCCTGTGCCTGCTAAATGTGGATTACATATTATAGTTGATAAACTCAAGCCGCCTGATCCGCTGGCTTGCGTGCATGGATATGCGCAAGTTGGTCGGACGGAATGTGCAGAGGATCAGGCAAAGGAAGCGCCTGACGCAGGAGCAGCTTGCGGAGATTTCCGGGTTCAGTCAGCAGTACATCAGCGGCTTGGAGAAAGGCCGAAGAAATCCGACAATTATCACGATCTATGAACTGGCATTGGCCCTCGGCGTCAGCCACATGGATCTGGTTCGGCCCGACAAACAGGCATGATACACCCGCCCTCCAAGTAGCTGGCCGCCTGATGGCGCGCGCCGGGTGCTCGTGAACCCAGGCTTTTCTTAGGGTCCCCCGGCAGCCCCTGCCATTTGGCTCGCCCTGGCCCGGCGCACCCTATTGGACAGTCGGCCGCTGCGGTTTTTGTCAGCCTTTCCTGGGGCGGTCGGCATTGCCTTTTAGGCCCGCCGCGGCCTCCCGCAACCTTCGCTCTCGCTTCAGGTCCTTCTCTTGGTTACGATCCTTCGGATGCGGTTCGCCTCTTTCAGCGGGCCTAATCGCTTTCTGCCGCCCACCCCACGGGGACAGCCACGCGAGACTAGTATGGAGCGTTGCGGTTAGCGCACGAACAGCAAAGGAACTGAAAAAACAGGCAACTGTCGAAGCATGGCTGAACCAGCCATCGTGTCGGCATCTTGGAGCCGCGTGTTCGCCTTGAGGCCCTGCCGGTAGGATCCCTGCAGTTGAAGTCATTGTCGGCATTCTGACAACAATGGACATGAACCGCCGAACTATCAAGGCGACCAGGTTGTTGTCTAGCAATGGTTTTCCGAATCGGCACGGCACTTGCGTTACCAAAAACAAGTACGCCGCGGCACGGATCGCCCAAGAGGCTGAACGACCTGATCTGTTTGACCCTCGCAGCAGGGGTGGATGGCTAACACAAAGGAAACTTTGAAGGTGGACGTTTTCGAAAGTTCTCCAATACCTGTCAGGAAAACACGGACGCCATCTTTCTCGGTGGATCTAGCCTTGCTGGGAGTCGCATTCGTTTGGGGGGCGAGCTATCCGGTCGGGAAAGGCGCACTGTTCTACGCGCCGGTTTCGATACTTGTTCTTTATCGCTTCCTGATTACTACGATCATTACGGCAGTGGCTGCAAGACATGAGATCGCATTGGTCTCCTGGGGCGATTTCATCCGCGGCTTCGCATTGGGAACAATACTTTTTTGCATCTTTATTGCTGAAACTTACGGCGTTGCATCGACAAGCGCAATGAACACGGCCTTGATCATATCGCTTTGTGTGATTTTCACGCCGAGCATCGACTATGGGCTATCACGGCGACTTCCACCTACGGGCATTTTGGCAAGTGCTGCCATAGCGTGCATCGGTGTCGGCATTCTCACTGGCGGGATCAGCAGGTTCAGCCCGGGTGACGCGCTTGTCTTGGGGGCCGCGATTCTGCGAGCGGTTATGGTCGTTTCCACCAAACGCCTTCTGGCCGGCCGGCAGATTTCATCTGCAGCCCTGACGGCCATCCAAGGATCGACGGTGGCAACACTTACTTTCGTTTTGGCCGTCGCTCAGTTCGGAATTTCAGGCCTTGTTGTGAGGGCCACCCTTCAGTTTTGGGGCGCTGTTGCCTTCCTTGCACTCTTCTGCACCCTCGCTGCATTCTACATTCAAAATGCCGCAGTGAGAAAATCCACACCGACACGGGTTGGCTTCTTGATGGGAACAGAACCTTTTTTTGGTTTCGTTCTAGCGCACCTTCTTCTGAATGAGCCTTTGACAGTACCGAGCTTGATAGGCGCAGGCCTCGTCCTCGCTGCGACGTTTGCTGGCATCTGGTTTGAGAGCAGGACATCCAAATGAACCCCATCTTGGCTTCCACCAAACCCGCCATCGGCGGCATTTCGAGTTTTGAAGATCTGGAGGCTTTTCCGGACCGAACCGCACCAGTTGCAACCATGTTCAGCGGCGGTCTCGACAGCACCTATCTTCTCTACAAGCTGCAAAGCCTTGGCTTTGCGAACATTGAAGCTGTCGCAGCGGATGTCGGAACGCGCATCGATCAGCCTTTGTTGGAACGGACGGCAGCCATGTTCGGCGCGCGCTTTGTCTGCCTCGAAGGGCGGGATGCCTTTGTCGAACAAGGCGTGAAATCAGCCATTCGAGCCCACGCCAAGTACCTTGGCATCTATCCGTTGAGCAGTTCGTTGAGCCGTCCCATAATCGCATCTTTGGTTGTTAATCATGCTAGGTCAATCAACTCACGGCTGGTTCTTCATACAGCAAACCTTTCTCAAAACAGTCTTCCGCGCCTTAACAATAGCATTAAGCGCTCAGGATTTTCCGGCAACTTCGGCAGTCCGTATGAATGCTCTGTGATATCCCGACAACAGAAGACCTCCGACCTGTCCAAGTGTGGAGCGACTTTTGTGGCGGACCGCACGTGGAGCGCGGACGAAAACCTCTGGTGTCGGGAATTCGAGTCGGGGCCTTTGGAAGATCCCGAGAACTTTTCCATCCCCGAGGAGGCATTTGCTTGGACGCGCCACATTCCCGCAGAGCAGCCGGTAGAGATCAAACTCGGGTTTGCAGACGGAAGTCTCGTGTCAATTGATGACCGTGATGTTGCATTGGTCGACGCAATCCCGTTCCTGAATAACACGGTCGGCAAATTCGGGCACGGCCGCTTTGTCGGGCTTGAACACATCACAACCGGCCAAAAGGTTCTCGAAGTCCGCGAGGCCCCTGCCGCGGCCATTATCTTCGACGCGCTGCGTCACCTCGAAACCGCTTCTCTTGACGTGGCATCAATCGTTTTGAAGCAAGGGCTTGAGCAAGCCTGGTCCCAAGAGGCGGTTTCAGGTGCATGGGGCAGTACTATTCACCAGATGTGCGAACGGGCCATTGCATCCGCCCTCGAGGGCGTTAGCGGGAGCGTCAGCTACATAGTCGATCACACACGCTTTTTACCTCGGTCGATCCGAGCCAGGACGCCGAGATACATTAGGGACCGCGACCTTTGGGAATACCAAGCCGCAACCCACATAGCGTTGTCCAAAGCGTTCCGTCCTCGCCAAGTCACCAAAAGGGAGACACCCGTGGAAAACAACGCACCCCAGGCGCCGGCCAACCTCAGTCAACAATGCACTGACGGTCTGGTGACAAATGGATGGTGGTTTTCAAAAGGCGAGCGCGCCGAAGCCTGCTTTGGCATCGAAATTGATGCAGCCTGGAAGAACTTTGCTGACCATTGGAATCGACTTCTTCTCGATGAATACATGCGTGACGGCGGAACATATCGTTACCGGCGCTATAGCGCTTTTGAATATGACGCGACTGACGGAATCTTTAGGCTCCTACCCCACGCCCCCTACGAACAATCAAAAAGTGTCAATCATCTGAATGGCGGCTTCAAGCGCCACTTCGAGCCCCTTGAAAACTCCTTTATAGACCATCCCGTCTTAGAAAAGATTCTGACAGGTTTCTGCAGAATTCTATGTGAAGCCGCCCGACATGATCGTTGGAATATCAAGATCCATCCCTACCGGATTGTCGCGCGCGATGGTGTAAATGGCAAACCGGCACCCGAGGGCCTTCACCAGGACGGGGTGGACTTCATTGCTTGCTATATGATTGGGCGGGTCAACGTCACCGGCGGCATGAGCATGATCACCGACGCCTCAAAGGAGTTCCTCGGCGAGGTCGAAATGAACTCCCCGAATGATTTTGTGATCTGCAACGACCGCGAAACCTTTCACGATGTATCGTCGATTGTGGCCGAAAACCTGAAAATGCCGTACGCTTATCGCGACGTCCTTGTGATCGCCTTCGAGAAATTATAACGCCCAGCGCGCCGAGAGCATTTTCAACAAGGTTCAATACTGCTTGGTATCCTCTCGGGTGTTCCTGGTGCGGGAACAATGCAGGATTAATTTCTTGCATCTAAACACCTAGATAGCAGTTTCGCCTCTCTGGTATGATGGTTTTTGGCCTCGCGGATCTCGCGTAATACGAATGACCGTGGACACCCCCGATCTTCGCAAGAAAGTGAGAAATTATCCTCATGCTGTCCGACGAGGTGGTCTGCGGCTTCGGAGGCACCGGGAACTGGTTTGGTAGCCAGACATTTGGGATGGAACCGGACATGCTCTCGATCGCCGGGGGGCTTTCATCCGGTCACCTGCCCATTGGCGGCGTCATTATCTCGACAAGATTTATCAATGCGCCGCTGACGAGGCCCACAAGGTCGGCGTGTTCGGTCACGGTTTCACCTACTCCGGTCATCCGGTGATAGCGGCCGTCGCCGCCGAGGCGATCAGGATCTACAGCGAGATCGATTTCGTGACCCAGGCGCGTCGTCTCGGCGATCACTTGCATGGAGCCCTCGCGGACGCGCTCGGCGACCATCCGCTTGTCGGTGAAGCCCGCGGCCGCGGCTTCATCGCGGGGGTTCAGATCGTCGAGGATCGTGCGCCCGTCGCGTCTTCGCGCCCGAGCTGAGGATCGGCGATGTCGAGCGGCGGTGCCGCGAGCACGGCGTCATGATCCGCAATATGGGAGAAGTGCTTGGAATCTGTCCGCCCTATATAATCACCGAAAGCGAGATCGACCCCTTGGTTGACGGCATTCGTTCTGCACTCGACGGCGCCGCTGCTGCGAATTCCCGGGTCGGTCGGGTGGCATGAGTTCCAGCATTAAGACCGACTGCTTCACTTCAGTGGATATTATCGAGCAAACGCTCACCCGAGGGGTGCACTTCATCCGTGTCCGGTACAAAACGTCACCCATGTCTCAGGTCGGGCACGCCGCTCGCCAACGACACCGAGTTCGGCCTCGCGGCCTACTTCTACACCGGCGATCTCGGTCGCGCCTTCCGCGTGATGGAAGGACTGAAGTACCGGCGTCAATGAAGGCCTGATCACCACGCCGGAGGTGCCGTTCCGCGGCGTCAAGGAATCGGGCCTCGGCAAGGAAGGCGGCCTCCAGGGCATCGTGGATTATCTCGACACCAAACATGTCTGCATCGGCGGTCTCGGCGTCTAGTGGTTCCCGCCTGACATAGGAGTCCAATCAGAGATTCCCTTTCTGGCCTGCGCGTGCGAGTCTGGCGCATGCGCACAGGAAGATCGTTCACCGTTTCGTCGGCCGATCGCGTCCGTCTGACGGCGCTGATCAGGGATCGCAACGCCCCGCAAAAGCATGTCTGGCGCGCCGAGATAGTGCTTTTGCCCGCCGACGGCGTCGGCACCGGCGAGGTCATGCGCCGCATCGGCAAGTCGAAGACCGACGTCTGGCGCTGGCAGGAGCGCTTTGCCGCGGAAGGCTGTGACGGGCTGCTGCGCGACAAGACGCGACAGTGGCGCATTCCGCCGCTCGGTCCCGATGTCGGCGAGCGCGTCGTGGCACTGACGCTTGCCGATCCGCCGGGCGAGAGGACCCACTGGACCGCCGACATGATGGCGCAAGCCGCCGCAATCAGCGCCAGCGCCGTCAGGCGCATCTGGAAGGCGCATGGTCTCGCACCCCACCGCTGGCGCCAGGTTCAAGCTCTCCAATGATCCGAAGTTCGTCGACAAGTTGCGCGCCGTCGTCGGCCTCTATCTCGATGCGCCGGCCCATGCCATCGTTCTGTCGGTCGATGAAAAGAGCCAGATCCGGCGCTCGACCGCACCCACCCGGCCTGCCGATGAAGAAGGGGCGGCTCGGTACGATGAGGCACGACTACAAGCGCAACGGCACCACCACCCTGTTCGCCGCCCTCAACGTCCACTATTGTCCCGTTGACGAGAATATCATCTTAGTTGCTTGTAAAAATTTGTTCTCCACTTCCGTCTCCATCGTATCTCAGTCAACGCGATGGAGCAGGAAATGACTACAAACATTGTGAAACTGGAAGAAGGCAGGGCAATCGGCTCTAATCGTGACGTGCCGCTGTCAGATCATGAGGCGGAAGCCCTAGGGCATCTTGCGGTGGCGCTGAGTGGCATTTCGACGACCATTCGGTCCGCCGCCTACAAACACGCGCTAAACTCTAGTCACGCGATGAAGCCCCTAAAGGAGACGGAGGACGCGCTTACCGACTACGACGCCTTGGCGAGGGCGGCGGGCCGAAAGCAGCCGAAAGCGGCGGAGGAGGACGACAGGAAGGGGGACGCCCTAGCGAGAGAGGCCGCCGCACAGGTCAGCAGGGTCGATCAGACCCGATCTTCCCGCTGGAGCAGACCGCGAAGGGTACCGGTGGCATCAACGGACTACGTTCGGCAGGTGGTCATGGCAGATAGTCAGCTTGGAGCAGTGTCGGCACTGGTAAACGCGCGGCGAGTGGCTCCAGAACGCTTCCATGCTTCTGTTCCCAGTGTAGATAATAATCCGGATGCTCCGCTTCTGACCTCTTTTTCGGACTATCTGAGCAGGGTGTGCGGACTGGAGTCAAAGTCCCGCGAAGGCGTTCTCCTGGGCAGCCGCCGCTTTCTGGATTGGTTCCATCACCACCATTCCCGGCCAAGCCCTCGGCGCGTTGACGGCTGAGCATGTCCTTGCCGCTGTCGAACATCGGCTGTCACTATCGGCGACCTCCGGTACCCGCACCGGCAGCAACTTCTCACATCGTATTGGGCTGGCCACCACGACCAGAATCTCGCGCGCGTCGTCCCCAGGACGCCCCACTGGCGTTTGGCTCATCTAACCCTCGAACTCGGCTACGGCCCGTCGACGGTCTTCTTCACATGGGTCGGATTCGACGAAATGGACGAGGTCACAGGCGACGGCCATGCTGAACTGCTCGACGACGGCTCCATCGACATCACCTTCTATCACAACGGCGACGAGGCAATCCTCAAGGCCAAACGGGACACTTCTTCAACGGCCTGCTAGGAGATCCGTGTTCGCCTTGCGCTGACAAAGAAGCTCACACATGACGTCCGGGAGACGATGCTGGCAAATGGTCTGGCTGAAGCATTCCACCCACAATACCAAAGCCCGTCCCGATCCAAAGCGCTTCTAAGCACTCCACCTCAGGCGCAAGGCCGGTTGGCCAGTGCATCTTCTTGGTCCGCCGGAAGAGAACCCCGCCCGACAATAGCTTCATGAGGTCTTGCGCTGCAGTGTCGACCGTAAAAAAGGGCGCGCGAGGCGCCCTTCATTTAAACCGGCAGTCGGGAAGCAGACTTCACTCTGATATTCAAAAGCGGTAGGTGACACCTGCGCCTATCAGCCAGGGATCGAGCTCCGCCTTCCCCGTCAGCTTCGCGCCGGTCACCGTGACGTCGAAGTCCGGCTTCAGGAAAAGCTTCTTCACGTCGAAGTTGAGGCCCCAGTGCTGGTCCACCATGTAGTCGAATCCGACCTGCAGCGCCGTGCCGAACGTGTTCTTCACCTTGAGAGCATCAGCGCTGCCAGTGTCCTGGTTGTAGAAGATCGTGTAGTTCACGCCGGCGCCGACATAAGGCTTGAACGCGCCGAGATCGGTAAAATGGTACTGCAACGTGAGTGTCGGCGGCAGCAGCCAAACTTTGCCGATGTTGCCCAACCCTCCGATCGTCCCTTGGCCCGCGATGTTGGCATAAGTGGTACCGAGTATGAGTTCGGCGGCGATGTTGTCGGTGAAGAAATACGAGATATCGAGTTCCGGCGTCACCGTGTCCGAATACGAAAGACCGGAGCCGGGAAGCGTATCAACGTAGCCCAGATCTTTCGTAACGACGCCCAACGCCCGCAGGCGGACCTGCCAAGGGATTGGCGCTTCGGTGACCGAGGCTCCCGTCTCCGCCAGGACGGTCTCTGCTTGCGCAGGCTCCGCGGCGACGGCCTGCTGTCCCACCATGATCAGGGCCACCGCCGCTGCTGTTGCCCGCGCTACGCCCATTCGCGTTCTCGCCATGAGATTCACTCCTTGATGTTCAGAAAGGATGCACTGCACTATTTCGTCTCCTGCTCGAATGAATTGTTGATGGACCTCAAATGCCCCTCTTGCGTTGCAACGCGTTCCGCCGTCTCCGGAGGGTGATCGTTGAAGCCGATTGCGCTGCGGAGAAAATTGGTGCCTAGACTGATGAATGCGGCTTGCTCCCGATTGTCCTCGCCGCAGCCGTGCCCGCCTGCGCTGGCCTCGTAGAAGTAAGCGGGATAGCCAAGAGCCTGCAGTTTTGCGGCCATCTTGCGCGCATGGCCCGGATGGACGCGGTCGTCGCGTTTCGTGGTGGCGATCAGGATAGGCGGATAGGGCTGTCCCGGCGCTGCGGCGTGATAGGCGGAGATTTCCTTCAGGAAAGCCCAATCGTGAACCTTGTCCGGATCGCCATATTCGTCGATCCAGCTCGCGCCCGCCAAGAGCTTGGTGTAGCGACGCATGTCGATAAGCGGTGCTGTGCAGAACAGAGCCCCGAAATGCTCAGGATAGCGGGTCAGCATGTTTGCGATCAGCAGGCCGCCATTTGAGCCACCCTCGGCGGCAATCCGCCTCGGCAGGGTGATGCCCCTTCGCACGAGGTCGGAGGCAACGGCGGCGAAATCGTCGTGGGCGAGACGCTTGCCCTCCCTGCGCCCGGCTTCGTGCCAGCGGGTGCCGAACTCGCCGCCGCCGCGGATGTTCGCCTCGACACACGTGCCACCGCGCTCGAGCCACAGCTTGCCCAGCGGGGAGTTGTAGTAGGGCAGGAATGATACGCCGAACCCGCCATAAGCGGAAAGGTGAATCGGAGCATCTCCGTTCCCGTTCGCCGGACCAACCTGCGTATAGGGGATCAGCTCATGATCGATAGAGACTGCCTCGTGGCGCGTGACCACCAGTCCGGATGCATCGAAATTCTCCGGGCTGCGCTTCAGGATTGCTGAAGCGCTGAGAGACGGCGCGGCATTCAGATCGAACAGCAAGAGCTGCGGCGGCGTGATCGGATCCTGAGCACAGATCAGGACCTCTCCATTGGTCTCGTGAACTGCCGCATCGAATGACCAGACGTCGACAGTACCTTCGGCGGGCAGGGTGTTCAGGACTCGGCGCGTCCATTCCTGGTGGCCGGGAGTGAACATCTCGAAACGCGGTGCGAGATTGACGAGGTAAGAGATAATGAGCTTCCCGTCATTCCAGAAGAATGACTGCATGGAGCGCCTTTCCCCTGGTTGAAACAGGGTCTCAAAACGGCGTCCGCCGGCGAGGAAAGTGGAAAGCGAGATGACGATCAGCGCGTCGGCGGGATGGGTGGTGCCTCCCACCGTCCAGGGCTTGCGCGGCCTTACCGCCAGCCAGTCGCCGAAGACCCGCCACGACGCGTCGCGAGGAAGATCGATCTGCCTCCTCGGCCCGCTCCTATCGCCGATCCAGCTGATCTTCTCGAAGAAGGCCGGCTGCTCGATGAACCAAAGGCGCTCGCTGCGGCCGGTGCGGTCCGAATGACCAGACACTTGGAAGCTTTCGAACCCGGCCTCGAAGATTGCCGGCGTGGTGAGGGGATCCGCGTCACGCTTCCACAGTCGAACTGTGCGCGCATAGCCGGAGCGGGTGGCCATGCCATTACCAAGCGCACTGGAAAGCAGAAGCGTGTCAGGGTCCAGCCAATTAACGTAGCCTTTGGCCTCGGGGAGGTTGAAGCCGTCGGCGACAAAGCTCAGAGAAATCAGGTCGAATTCGCGATGCACGACCGCGTCGCTGCCGCCGCGCGACAGGCGCAGAACGGCTCTTTCCCGTCTCTCCGGCTCGATGGACGCGCCGTCCCAGATCCAGTCCTCTCCGTCGCTAGCCGCGAGAGCATCCAGATCGAGCAGTAGCTCCCATTGGGGATCCGCCTTCATGTAGGCGGCAAGGGTGGTCCGGCGCCACAGTCCGCGTGGATTACCGTCATCTCGCCAGTAATTGTAGAGGTACTGACTACGGCGCGCGATCAGGGGAAGATTGTCGCGATTGTCGAAAATGGCTGTCAGAGCCGCGCGGTCGCGCTCGAACTGCGTTCCACCGAAGTGCTTCAGAGTCCTTGCCGATTGGCCGGCGGCCCAGGCAAGTGCCCGCTCGCCCTCTACATCTTCAAGCCAGACATAGGGATCGTCGTCGGGAGCATCAAGCGTTGGACGGACATCAAATGCGTTCATGTCCGGACAGCCTTCAGAAAGAAGGGATAGAGGCTTCCGTCGGCTCGGGAACGCTCAGTGTCGGTAGCGGCGCCCACATGTTCGAAAAGCGTGATCATTGATGAGTTCTTCCAGTCGGTGCGGCATCGCAGTGCTTTTGCGCATAGGGCCGCAACCTTCGTGCCAACTGGGAAAATCGTTTCGGAACAATGCGATCGCTCTGGAAGCGTTGTGTCACATGTCCGACATCGTCGAGAATCCGACAACGAGTGCTCCTCCTAATCACCGGATCAACCTCCGGCGCCAGTCGTGGACACTGTGCAGAACTCGAGAAGTGAAGCTCATTGGAGTGAACCTGGTTGACGCCCAACATCTTCGCTCTGGAGCGCTTCACGCACACGGATTCATGGCAGACACCATGATGCGATCGATGCTGTTAGAGACCAAGCTGGCTGCGCCTGTGAGTTTCAGCCGCCAGCTGGAAGCAGCGGAGTTCTGAGGAGAAGGGTGGGGGGCCCAAGCCCTGCCGCAATCTTGGCCTGCACCGTCCCCTTGATTGTTGTGGGTCAACGTCTGCCTGCCCGCTGAATTTGGCACGCCTTACACCTACGTCACGACCAAGACCTTCCTGTTGCACTTCGGCCTCGACACACTGCGGGATTTGCCCGATTTCGAGGCGATTGAGGTTGCCGCGCTGCTCAGCAAGGAGAAGCTGCTGGCGGGCGATACTCCCATCGGGCTGGTGAGTGGTGGAGGAGGTGAGGAGCGACACTCCAAGGCCAGGACGGGCTAGCGCAGCAGATACATGGAAGTAATCGCTTGATATGAGCGGTTGAGAGTCGAATCAGGGAACTATGCGATCACTATCGATAAGAGGTGGCAATATCGATCGTGATTGTATCGGGCCACTCTACGGCGAAGGAGGCGGCAACTTGTGTCTCCGACCCGAAACGATTACCTTGCGGCCATTATGAGCAAGCATTTGGCATCCGTCTTGACGACGTGAACGCGCCCTGCAGCGTACAGCTGGACGACGCGGCGCTGGCCGATTGCTTTGCGGATCTCGATTTGGCCAAGCAGCATCCCGCTCATGTCAGCGCCTTTCTCGGCGAGGTCCCTCTCGCCCAGCAAGTCGAGTTCGCAACCGCGCACCACATTCGCGGTCGACGAGATGAAGGCTTTTGCCGCCAAGTTCTCTGCCTGGTCCGGCGAAAGCTATCCGCTCGCCGCATAATGGCTGGACATGATAGCCGACGCCCGTCCCGAATGGCGGCGGCTTTTTCGTATTATATCGACCTGATCGACAAGATGCGGCGGAACAGGGGTCCACGTGCGATGCGGCCAAAGCGGATCCAGCTCTCGAGCGCGACTACGGGGTAGGTGTGGTCGCTGGAGCCGCGGCCGACCTCGACCTCGCGCCAGCCGGTCTTGCCGCGCAGGGTGACCAGCAGCCCTTGCCGTCAAAAATCTCGATCCAGCTGGCGCCATCGCTGTTGTCGTCGCGCATGACGTCGAGACCGACGATCTCGGAGCGCCGCAGGCCGCCGCCACAGCCCAGGAGCAAAATAGCGCGGTCGCGCAGGCCCTGAGGTCGTGGCCGAGCGTGGCGATCATCGCCAGCAGATCGTCGCCAGGACCGCCTCTTTCTGCCGCGGTGGCTTTGCGTGCTTGCGGCGAATGCCGGCAAGAACCTTATAGATATGCCGCTCCGCGCGGTCCAACGGCCGGCCGCGCTGGGTAAAGTTCCAGGCGAGGCCGGAAAGCCGCCGCTCGATGGTCGCAAACTAAAGGGCAGGGGCGCCACGCTTCGGATCGCCGGCGGCGGTGCCCGAGGCACAGGCGCTGATATTGAGCCTGATCACCTTCGAGCCCGGAGGCAGGGGATCGAAGCCAGCGCGCCGGCACCAGGAGGAAAAATGCCGCCAATCCTTGGGGTAGGCGTCGCGCGTGTTCTCCGAGGTGGCGTTGTAGCCCCTCGCGGTCTCGACCAGTTCCTGGACATGCGCCGGGACTCTTTGAGCCGGGTCTCCATCTCCTTGTAGAGCTTGTCAAGCTCGCCATCGACTGGCTTCAGGTCGTCGATTGAACATTGCGTCATCATAGGCTTTGTGCCTTGTTGTAGCAGGCATCGTCCGTTCGCGCGGCGGACACAGACATCACCGTCGCTGAGCCGAGAACGACGGTAAAAGAAAATGCACTCACTGACTTCATAACCAATCTCTTTTGCGGGTGATTTAGAAACGGACGCCGAGCTTGGCGCTGAACCCGTGTGTCTGGGCATCCGAGGCGATCTGTCCCTGATAGGCGATGCCGAACGTCGCGTTCTCGGTGATGTTTACGTCAAGCCCAGCTTCGAGCAGAGCTGCGTTCTTTGCGATCGGCACGCCCTTGATGGCGAAGGAGGAACCGCCAGCAAAGGCAAGAGCGGTATCCGGCCTGACGTCGCCGAAGGCGTGGCGCCAGCCAAGACCGCCGCGCGCGGTAGCAGTCACGGTGCCGAGGGTCAGTACCGTCGACGCACGCAGACCTAGCGTGGTAAACGCCGTGTCGCTCGAGCGATCCCCGCTCGACAAGGCGGCTGCGCCGCCATTCTCGGTGAAGCCATCGGCGTCAAAATTCACATAAGCGAGATTAGCGTAGGGCTCGAAGGAAGCCGAAGCCGTATTGATACGGTAGCCGAGCTCGCCAAAGGCCTGGAACGTGCCGGCGTCGTAATCGGCCGAAAGGCTGTCGGCGAAGCCTGGAAAGACCACGGACCTGCCGGTCTCGATGCTGTGCCAGGTATAGGCAAGGCCGGAACGAAAACCGAGATTGCCGTTCTGCGTGCCGGCAAAAAGACCGAGATGGTAATTCTCGCTCGAGCCCGACGACGCGCGATCGTCCGCCTCCAAGGAGGTATGGCTGTAGCCGCTGATGAGGCCGAGCCGCCAGCTTTCGCCGACAGCCGCGTCACCGCCAGCCAGAAAGCCGCCTGTCGAGTGATCGAGACCGGCGGCATTGCCGTCGCTGTCGAGATGACCCCAGGCGCCGAAGCCACGGCCCCATACGGCGAAATTCTCACTCGTTGCCGGGGCCAGTTCCAGACCACCCAGCCCATAAGTCATCACCGGAACGCTGGAGGCACCGACGCCGTCGAACGCCGCACGGATCCGTTCGCTCGCGGCATCGCGTACAGAATGACTGTCCTCGATGAGGCCGCTATGAATGGAAGCATGAACCTCGCCTGATAGCATATCGAAAGCGTTGCGGGCTTCCGGCGCCGTCAGGAACAGGATGTTGTCCTGGATCGGATTACCGCTTCCAAGCGCCTGAGCCGCTGCGGCGACCGAGCGTTGATTGAAGGTGCTGGCTACATCGGCAAACGCCGTCGATGTGCGGCTGATATCGAGATAGACATTGTTGGCATCGTAGACGAGCTGGAAATCGACGAAGGGCGTCGCGTCTGTCGCCAGAGCCCCCGTCAGCCCGCCATAGGTGCCGCTTACGCCGCCTGCTGCGGAGAGCAGAGTATATCGGGCATCGACCGATAGCGTTCCCTGCCGCAGCAGCTCGATCTGCGCGCCGCTGTCGATCGCCGCTGCTCCGCCAACATCGATGAGATCGGACGACCTTGCGAGGTCGACCTGATAGATCGATCCGGACTGCTGCGCGAAATCGCCCGTGACAGTCAGTGTGGTGACGATCCTGCTCGGATCGGTCGCACTGCCAGGAGCGACCGTGCCGCCCTCGGAAATGGTGACCGCACCGTAGGTGCCGCCGCCTGCGACGACACCGCCGCTGTTTGCGATAGCCGTGCCCCCGATCTGCCCGTCATTCCCGAGAAAGCCGGACGTGGTCGCATCATGGGAAAGCACACCTGTATCGGCAAGCAGCAATCCCGCGCCGGAACCGACCGTCGTCATGCCGGAAAAATTGTTCTTTCCGCTCAGCGTTTGCACGCCACCGGCAACGAATAGTTTGCCGCCCATATTATTGTTATCAACGTCGAGGTCGTTGATGCTGCCGGCGAACGTGTCGTTCGAATCCGTTAGCACCAGGGTACGCTTGCCCAGTTCGACCGTTCCGCTGCCACTCAGGCTACGAATACGGGCATCGTTGTAGGCGTCGGAGATTCCCCAATAGTCGCTGCCATTTCCATGTTCGGAGATATCGAACGTGCCGTCTGCAACGACTTTCGCTGACCGTTGGATGTTGCCGAGCCCCGCAAGCGAGAGATAGGCATCCTGAGCAATATTCGTCTCGCCGGTGTAGGTGTTGACATTCGTCATCCGGACCACCGTCTTTGTATCAAGCGTCAGCGATCCGGAGCCGGAGACGACACCCGCTATGCCGAACCCGCCCTCATTCCCCATGCTCGTCGTGATCCTGCTCAGACCGGTCCCTTCGGGTGCGGATGAATCGGTAGAGAAGTTGCTGGCAGTGACGAAATGTGACGTATAAGCGGTATACTTCTTCTCCAGATCGAAAATGACCGATCTGTTTTTGAAGAAGTCAAGACCGGCAACAAAACTGGTCTGGTCATTGGGTTGTTCCGTCGTGCCGCTGGTGTAGGTGAAGTCGATATTGTCCAGCCTTACCGGATCGCCATCCGTTCCTGCGATTGTAACGCTCGGGATGTTGCCCGATGCGCTTACGATCTCGCGTTGCTCATTTCTCCGAACATTTTTAAGTTTGACGCCCGCATCCTGAAATTGCTTCAGCATCGCATCACTGATCTCCAGACTGCCACCGCCCGGTGTGCCGGTGTCGAGCAATACCGCGGTCTTGTTGGGGTCGGTGATTGGTGGGGCTCCATCCTTAACCGTGTACTGCAGATTGTAGCTGCCTTCGTATTCGGTCGAGGCATTGGCGCCAGAGCCAGGAAAATTCTGATAAGAATCCTGATCTTTTTCCTCGGGTTCTCCCCATGGCATGGCATTAGTATATTGGGCCCGGAGGCTTGGATTGAGGTTGACAATCGTGCAGGGGGAACAGCCAGGCGTTTGGTCGCTCTCGGAATCCGGATTCACATTGGCGGAGACCACGTAGCCAGACCTGGTGACACTGCCCATCATGCCCCAGACACTTGTCTTGCCAAGAAAATCGCCGGCCCCGAATGTACCTGCGAAATCGCCGCCTTCGTCTGCCATCTTGCCAGCGGTCATTTTCGCCCGCTGCTCCTTATCGGCGTGATAAGGTTCTTGGAGATCCTGACCATACATATCTTTAAGTCCATCCGTCACGGATCCCGGCGTGCACTTAAGATTGTTGTCCTTGCAATACGCATGGGTATAGACAAAATCGAGAATGCGAGCAGCCCGGTATTTCTTATCGCTTACAGACGGCCCGTCGATTGTTATCTTTTGATCTGGATCGACATATGTAAATTTATCAATTTCCACGTTCTGAAGCTTATTACCATACGTTCCGTCCCCGTACGTATATACGTAAGGCGTGTCGGCAATCGGGCGGACCCCGGTCACCTCTGACCCGATCTGCGTGTTGAGCTGGTCCGAGCCCGTGTCGAATACGTATCGCTGCGCGTTGCCATTGTTGATCTTGGCCCAGATGCCCAGGCGGTCATGGCCTTCCCCGACATACTCCAGCGGGATCGAAATCGGGTCGTCGGCCAACGCTTCTCCAGTTGGAAATGCTACCAGACCCACCCCGAGAGACACAGCCGGCAGGAATACCGTCGTCATCGCGGTGGTTGCCGCCAGAAAGTTCTTTGTCCTGAAACAAGCCTGCATACCTGGTCCTCGAAAAAGTCTCGCAAACTGATTGTTCATTGGAACGGCCTCCTGAATTGTTTAACGAGACCCTTTATGGCGGCCCTGGCTGACAACAGCCTGAAAGCTGCAAGCGGCCTGCGAGAATGGGGCGATCCTGAATGACGACAGGTGCTGTCAACAATGGATGAGTGCTCGGCCTGAAAGCTGAGCACGCTTTATGCTCAGGCTGCTGACAAGGCCAAAGCAGCGTAAGTGCGGAGTGAAATCCAAGGTCCACATGGGTCGTCGCGCTTCCCGTGCGCCTGGGAAGGCGCCGGCCCGGCCAAGCTTTCCCAGATCGTCCGGATGGCGCACAAGATACCGGTTCAGGTCGATCGAGATGGAGGCCGAGGCGTATGCCAAGGCGGTCGACTGCCTGACGAAAGATCAGAATGCGTCGCTGGCGCTCTACGATTTCCGCCGGCAGCGAGCTCAGCTCCTGCCGGGCATCCGTGTTTACTGGCGACGAGACACAAGATGTGCCCAAATTGCCACCAGACCGTCACCTGCGATGAGTTTCGGCAACTGATTTTGTCCTTTCAATCGTCGCCACTTCCTGGCCGCGGCCAACATGGGCCACTCGAAGGCAGCAGACTGGCGGCTATATGGACGGGCTGTGAGCCCGCACCGGAGACATTGGCGAAATCTACGATCTCTATAGCAACGTCAAGGAGAAGCGCGAGGTGTTGCAGATGTGGTCAAATCACATCGAATGGCTGATCAAGCAGGCTGCGGATGACGCTCTGGCGGCGTAGCTGCTGGCATGGGCGGAAGATGCGGCGCAACAATCGTCAGAGCCTCATCGAATTGGAGATCATGCTTGACCAGCAAATGCGCGGCCAATGCTTCGATGGCTGACCAGTGATCGAGTACTAGCCGGGCCGTGCGATCTTCGATCCGCCTCCAACGGGGGCGGCGCGGCATCAGGAACCGCAACTCACCATAGATTCGCTTGGCATCCGCGTAGTCGCTGCTCCCCTCATTCCCATCGGACGCATTCATCGCCATATCGCGCGGGTCCAGATAGCCTTCGAATGCGGATTCTGCAAAAGGACCTGCCAGACACGCAACTATCTCTTGGATCGCTTCATCGCGTTGGAAATGTCGATCCATATCGTTCTCGAAAATCGGCTTTAGCTCCGAGGTGAATCCTTGCGCTGAATAGAAAACCGTGCCTTCGACAAAACCACCGCACTCTCCGTCACCGGCGTCGGGGTAAATACTAACACTTGAGAAAGCAGGGAGTTCACGGTCGTCGTCGAACATCTGACGGTGCAAAACGATGGCGGCCACCGCGTGCCCGGCTTCGTGATGCGCCACAGACGGGAGAAGATATTGGGAGGCTACATTCATGCGGTGCGGCTCTCAGATCTAGTTTCCATCCAAGCCCTGATATCGGATTCAAGCCATGCGACTCGGCCGGGGGAGATGCGACGCCGCTTAGGGAACAGGCCTGCCTTCAGAGTCGCGCGGTCGCGCTCGAACTGCGTTCCACTGAAGTGCTTCAGGGTCTTTGCCGACTGGCCGGCGGCCCAGGCAAGTGCCCGCTCGCCTTCCACATCTTCAAGCCAAAGATAGAGATCGTCGTCGGGAGCATCCAGCGTTGGACGGACATCAAATGCGTTCATGTCCGGACAGCCTTCAGAAAGAAGGGATAGAGGCTTCCGTTTGATCGGGAACGCTTAGTGTTGGTAGCGGCGCCCACATGTTCGAAAAGCGTGATCATTGATGAGTTCTTCCAGTCGGTGCGGCATCGCAGTGCTTTTGCGCATAGGACCGCAATTGTCGTGCCAACTGGGAAAATCGTTTCGGAACAACGTGATCGCTCTGGCAGCGTTGTGTCAGATGTCCGACATCGTCGAGAATCCGACAACGAGTGCTCCTCCTAATCACCGGATCAACCTCCGGCGCCAGTCGGTGACACCGCATTCCTCTGTCTTTCCAGGAGACGGCGTGGACATCAATGCCGTTCCTCACCGAACCCGCCTCCTAGCCCTTCGCCCATACGTCACGGCCGCCCCCCGGTTTGGCTTCAACCTGAAGGATTACGGCGTCCTCTTCGCAGAGAAGATCGGGTTGTTCGTGGCGCGCGCAGCGGAGCCCAAGGAGCTTTTCTGGGTTGCGGATACTGGCATGTCGATATTACGACCGTGTGTCCTTCGACAAGCTTGGTGGCTTCTTCAACCAGAATCTCGCCGCGGAGATCGAATCGTTATCTGCGCCGCAAAGTGCGGCCGGTGAGCGGCGTGGCCCTGCGTTCCAGTTGGCCACGGTCCTCGCTGGGACGAGCAAGTAAATGGCTTGCGCAGCAACGGTGCGATCACACCTGGAGCACGGCGTCATCAGGAAAGCGCCATCCTTGTGCGCCCACGACACCCTGGTCGCCATCGGCCGCATCGCGGGGGGGCACTGTGGGCGATAACCATTCATTGATCTGGGCGATTGAGGGTTCTGCCGGGGCGCTATTGCTGCTCGGTAGGGCTGCGGGCTGGCGAGTCTACCAAGGCGAGCAACGACAGGCGAGACGGCAGACATTACGTGACGGAACTTGATATTGCAGTGCAGCAAGCGTAGAGCACCGCGCGCTTATCGGAGTGTCGTCCATGGCCCTTACCAATGCTGGTAACGAGGCAGAACCTGTCGAACAATCGAGCCATTCTGAGGTCGAGCAGCACAGCACCAAGGCGCTGATGTTGGGCGCACTAGGTGTCGTTTATGGCGATATAGGCACCAGCCCGATCTATGCATTTCGCGAGGCGTTGCATGCATCAGCGGGTGGCAACGTCGCCAGCCGTGGCGACATCCTCGGCGTACTCTCGCTGATCATCTGGTCCCTGACGATCACCGTGACGATCAAATACATCATGTTCGTGCTCCGCGCCGACAATCGAGGCGAGGGCGGAGTGCTGTCGCTTATGGCGCTGGCGCGCAACAGTTTCCCGACCTGCTCTGCGGTGATCCTCGGCATCGGCATCGGCATCGGCATCGTCGGCGCGGCGCTTTTTTTTGGCGACGCCGTCATTACGCCGGCAATCTCGGTACTGTCGGCGGTCGAAGGTATGAATGTCGTCACGCCGACGTTCCAGCCCTATGTGGTGCCGCTGACACTGGCCATCCTGGCGATCGTGTTTGCGGTACAGCGGTTTGGCACCGGCGGCGTAGGATTGGTGTTCGGACCCGTTACCGCGCTGTGGTTCCTGGCCATCGGCCTTTCCGGGCTCAACCACATCATGGACGACCCGGAAATCCTGCTGGCAATCAGCCCGCATTACATCGTGTCGTTCCTGGTCAACTCGCCTGACGTCGCCTTCGTTACGGTTGGTGCAGTCTTCCTCGCCGTCACCGGAGCCGAGGCGCTCTACGCCGACCTCGGCCATTTCGGCCGCAAGCCGATCGTGCTCGCCTGGCTGGCGATCGTGTTCCCTTGTCTGTTGCTCAATTATGTCGGGCAAGGCGCCTTCGTGCTGGCAAATGGCGGCGTTGTCGGTCATCCGTTCTTCGAGATGAACCAGGGCTGGACGCTTATTCCGATGGTCGTGCTTGCCACGGCGGCGACCGTGATCGCCTGCCAGGCGGTGATCTCCGGCGCCTTTTCGCTGACCAGGCAAGCGGTACAGCTCAACATGCTGCCGCGTTTCGTCATCCAGCACACGTCGGAAAAACAGTCGGGCCAGATCTATCTGCCGCGCATCAACCTGATGCTGGCGCTGGTGGTGATGCTGCTGGTGGTCGGCTTCGGCGAATCCAGCCGGCTGGCCTCGGCCTACGGTATTTCGGTGACCGGCAATATGCTGGTGACGAACATACTGCTTTTTGTTGTGATGACGCGCATCTGGAAATGGCCGCTCGGCGTCGCGATAGCCTTAATGGCGGTGTTCGTCTTCATCGATACCGGCTTCTTTGCAGCTAACATCGTCAAGGTATTCGAAGGCGGCTGGGCCTCGCTTGCCATTGCCGCAGTGATCGTGATGACCATGTGGACTTGGATAAGAGGCAGCAGGTATCTATTTGACAAGACGCGCAGGAACCAGATTCCGCTCGATTTCCTTGCGGGCAATCTGTTGAAGAAGAAACCGCAGCTGGTGTCCGGTACGGCCGTGTTCCTGACCAGCGATCCCGCCAGTGCGCCGACCGCGTTGATGCACAGCCTGAAGCACTACAAGGCGCTGCACGAACAGAACGTCATCCTCTCTGTGGTGACGGCGCAGCAGCCCGTGGTGCCCGACAGCGAGCGGATCAAGATGGAAACGATCAATGAGCTGTTCATGCGGGTGACACTGACCTTCGGCTACATGGAACAGCCTAACATCCCGCGTGCGCTGGCGATCTGCCGCAAGCAGGGTTGGAAGTTCGACATCATGACGACGTCCTTCTTCCTGTCGCGTCGCTCGCTCAAGGCGTCACCCAACTCCGGCATGCCGGTGTGGCAGGACAAGCTGTTCATCGGCTTGGCGCGCACGGCCGCCGACGCGACGGAGTATTTCCAGATCCCGACCGGACGTGTGGTCGAGATCGGAACGCAAGTGGCCGTTTAGGTATGCCCGGTTAAGCAGAATCAATTGGCATTTCGCGAGCCGGTGAATGCCTGACCGGGCGGAGGCCACGATGCTTGCGCCAAACTGGGGTCCGGTTCCAGGCCTGAAGCTTCCGGCCCCGAAAGCCGTCCTTTACGCCTGCGATCATTTCCGTTCCGCATTGTCTTGCCGACCCACCAGTCGAGATGCGCTGAAACGACCTCGCCGGGCAGCAACTTATCATTTGAACCTAATCGATGTGCCGCAAGTCCGACCTTCATTCTTCAGTTCACAGGCTAGCGTTGCCAAAATCGGCGTGCCGCCTAACCGGCGCCGCACCGTGACCTGTCAGGATGCTATGCAGGCGCGAGGCAGAAGCTGGCTCGAGGCCGCCGGCCTGGTGCTGGTCCGGCAGCGGCCGGGCTCGGCCAAAGGCTTCATGTTCCTCTGGAGGATGAGACGGGTGCGGCAAACGTCGTCGTCTGGGTCAAGATCTCTCGAGAAATTCCGGCGCGTGCTTCTTGCTTCGGCCATGCTCGGCGTCCGCGGACGCATCCGACGGAAGAGGAGGTGGTGCACCTCGTCGCCCACGAGCTGACCGATCTGTCGGCCGGGCTGGCCAGCGTGGGAAACCGCAAGACGCCGTTTCCGTTGCCGCACGGCCGAGGGACGAGGCTCATCACGGCGGATCGGGCATCGATCCGCGCGGCATGCCGAAGGGGCGCGACATCGTCGATGCAGTATGACCATATCGACCCTATCAAGTTCAAGACGCGTAACTTCCGGTAGCGCTTCCGGAGGCCACTTCAGCAGCATGTTGTGCACACTTTTGTCGGACCCTGTTAACTGCCGATTGGCAGCAGGTCACCCCGTGCCGGATCCCAAATGTCGTCGCTCTCAAGCGCAACGACTGCCCGCACCCTTTTTAAGTCAGCGAGCACCTCCACCGCCGGACGCCGCCCCGTTTCCTGAGCCGCGGCGTAACGGGTGTATTTGTGACTGTCCGGCTCAAACCACTTCAACGATTCCAAAGTAGCCATGGCATCGCCCTTGCGGCTGCGCGTGATGCGAATGATCGTGATCCCATCCTAAGCGCTCGCGTCGAATGGAGACACGCTGCCAACGCTTCATCTGCTCTACCCCATCTTTGTTCCAAGGCGGTCGGATCATCTCAATGAGCCCTGCCTCGGGGTGGCCAAAGCATGCATATTTATCGTTCGGCCCCGCATCGAATTATCATCTGCGATGTGGGACTCGATCTTGGGTTGGCGACGGCTTCGCTCCGGGAGTAGACGTCGGACCACTGATAAGTGCCGGACCTTCTCCACAATTTCTCGGCGGACTCATCGTGAACGCTCGATTGGACGTAAATGCGGTTCGCGGAAACGCAGGTCTGGCCGGCATTGCGGAACTTCGCCTGGACCGCACCGTCAACAGCACCGTCAATGTCGGCATCATCGAAGATGATGAAAGGTGCATTGCCGCCGGTTTCAAGGCTGACCTTCTTGATCTGGTCAGAGCACTGACGCATCAGCAGCCGTCCGACCTCGTTCGAACCGGTAAAGCTGATCTTTGGAATTGGTGCAGAGTTCACGGCCCACGCGATCACCTTCGGACGCATAGATCAGGTTGACCACGCCATCGGGAAAGCCGGCCTGATGGCGAGAGCAAACATTGCACCTAGCCACGCCACGATAAGATCGAGCGCGGCTTCGTTGCGTGCGGGTCTGTGGTCAGTGGAGGGCGGAGGAAAAGCGCTCGGCGTGCTCGCCCTCGCGATACCACTGGTTCGCGCCGGCAAGCGCCAGTTTCTGAGGCAAATCGCCGAACAGCTGGTAGAGCCTTACTCTCAGGGCTTGGCATCTATGTCGCCTACGACCGCCACATGCAGCCCGTCGCGTGCGAAAGCGGCTTTGTGGAAGGCGCTTAGATCGGAGGGCGTTACGCTAGTCAGCCTCCCTTGGGCGGTCTCGAATACGGATGCGTGCGTAGATTCCGCGCCGCCAGGCCAGCTCGGCGATCGCATGAGGTTCGCGCTCATTGGCAATGATTTCGGAGAGAAGCTGGGCGCGTATGCGGTCGAAAAGTGCTGGTGTAGCCGGATGCGGGTCCCGCCGCCGAGAATGTCGGCCAGCAGTCGAGCGCCGCGGCCCCGCACCAGGGACCGCCCATGAATGACTCATGCGAGGCGTCTCAAGGCTGTCCGCGATCCAGCGCCAGATCTCCGCCTCGCCCGAGACGCGCAGAGCTGGCCGGTTGTGCAGGAGCCGTCGGCAATATCCGCCTTCCTCGTTCGGATGGGTAACGCTTGCGATACGGAGTCTTGACTTTGGCAGTCGCTCTGTGACATTACCTATATAAAGTTCGAAAGAAGGCGATATGGATCATGCATAGGTCACAGAGACCCGAATGAAGGCAACGTATAAACGCACCTATTCGCGCTACGCGATGGAAGCGCTTGGCCTTTTCGGTAAGACCATCCGGCTTGGCCGGATGCAGCACCGGTTAACCGCACAGGAGTTAGCCGAGAGAATCGGTGTTTCACGCAGCACCCTGCAGCGCATCGAGAAGGGCGATCCCAAAGTCGAAATCGGACTGATGTTCGAAGCTGCTGCCATTGTCGGTGTGAAGCTGTTCGATGCCGACGGCAATGGCATCACAGCCCTCACAGGCCGCATGGACGATCGCATCGCGCTGCTGCCGAAGCACGTCTACAAGGCCGGCAAGCAGATCGTCGATGAGTTCTAAGGTCCCCAAGTACGACGAAGCCTATGTCTGGGTCTGGCTGCCGGGCGAGACCGCGCCGGTTGTCGCCGGGCGGCTATATGCCCATGACGGACTCGTCAGCTTCAACTATGGCAGGAGCTTTCGTGAACTGGGAAGCGCGATCCCGCTTTATCTCCCGGAACTGCCCCTGAAGGCAGGCGAATTGCCTTTGCTTCCTGGCCTAACCATGCCGGGATGCATCCGCGATGCTGCCCCTGATGCCTGGGGACGACGGGTTATCCTAAACCGCAAATTCGGTGTGAAGGGCGATGAAATCGCGCGGCTCGATATTTCAGAACTGACGTTCTTGCTGGAATCAGGCTCGGACCGCATCGGCGCGCTCGATTTTCAGTTTTCGCCAATGCATTACGAGCCGCGCGCACTGGCCAATGCCACTCTCGAAGAGCTTGTCCAATCGGCGGAGCGGGTAGAGAAAGGTATTCCGCTCACCCCCGAATTAGATCAGGCGCTGCATCACGGCAGCTCGATCGGCGGCGCAAGGCCAAAGGCGCTGATCGAGGGTGACGCCGTCAAGCATGTCGCGAAATTTTCCTCGTCTGCCGACCTTTACAGCGTCGTCAAAGGAGAATTCATAGCCATGCGGCTTGCCGCCTTGTGCGGCATCAGAGCGGCATCCGTCTCGCTCGTTCGCGCCGCAGGCAACGACGTGTTGCTCGTCGAGCGATTCGACCGGATCAAGGTCACGGGCGGCTGGCAACGCAAATCCATGGTCTCAGCGCTGACGATGCTCGCGCTCGATGAGATGATGGCGCGTTACGCCAGCTACCAGGATTTGGCGGAGATCATTCGCCACCGATTCACCGCGCCGTCGGAAACTCTGCGCGAGTTGTTCAGCCGCATTGTCTTCAACATACTTTGCGGCAACACCGACGATCATGCCCGCAACCATGCGGCATTCTGGGACGGCGCTAAGCTCACCCTCACGCCTGCGTACGATATTTGTCCGCAGGCCCGCAGTGGCCAGGAGGCCAGCCAGGCCATGCTCATCAGCGGCAATAACCGCATGAGCCGGATAGCGTCCTGCCTTGAAGCGGCGCATCACTTCCTGCTCAGCGCGCCGGAAGCTCTTGCGATTGTTGAAGGCCAGCTCCGATGCATTGCGGAGAATTGGCCGCGTGTCAGCGAGGAAGCTACGCTATCCGGCACAGATCGCAATCTGTTCTGGGGCCGACAGTTCCTCAATCCCTACGCTTTTACGGCGCTGGAAGGAAGCGCCGACGTTCTCCGCGCTCTGGCTGACGAACTACGCAACAGTGTTCACGCCTGATCCGGCGCTGGATTTCGGACAAGCTCGGCAAGCGCAAGACGCCCACAATATCGACAACCCTTGCCGTGCCAGGACGAAGATTGAACAAACGGCTCTTCAACAGTGACAACGTGCACTGCGGAGAGATGTGGAGCTGACACCGCAAAAGCCCAAGACGCGCGACTTCCCGCGATACAACTCCACATAACTGAGCGTCTACAAGCGGTGCAGCCAGCCAAACATCCAGCCATCAAAGCGATGATCGTCTGATCTTTTGCCGATGACATCACGTCGGGGAAGCCTTGTTCGAGCGCTTGCCGCTTCATATCGATACCGGCCTGGGCGTAGCGCATCGTTAGTTCAGCCCGAGTGGCCTGGCCATCGACTGATGGTGGCGATGTCAACACCCGCCTTGACGAGGTGGATGGCCGTCGTGTCCCGCAAAGGGCGATGATGGATGCTTTTTTCCGCCATGGTGGTTCCTTCGCCCGCAGCCATGTGTGCGCAGCAAGTATGGAACACCGAACCGGGTGAGCAGTGTGGGGCGGTCGTTGCTTTGCTCGGCGGGACAGGGCGATACCAGACGAAGGTCACAATCGAAGATTCAGGATCCCTGAACTCGTGCATCCGTATTGAACATCAGCGAAAACAGAGCGTAATCCCGCTGTCCAGAAGGCGTGCGGCGGACGATACGCGCCAGGACGCTCTTGATTTCCGGGCTCATCGAGATATTCGACAGGTGCCACCCACGCGCCCTCTTGAAGGGAAGTGTCACCACCAGTTGCAGCGTATCCTAATATTCGGGGTGCTCCGAAATCAGGAACCGCGCAAAGGCATGCATCGCCGCCAGCCTTGCATTGCGGGTCGCAACTGCCACGCTCGACCTCAAGTGATGTGAGAAAGCTGCCCATCCTGTCGGTATTGATGTCGGAGACCGCTTCTTCTTTCAAGAATATCTTCCCGCTCTCCCGCGGCATGAGCCCGTGGCATGCTTCGGCCCAATGCTGTGGATTGATGTTTCTTCATGCCACAACCTCGCTGACGAGACCGCCGAAAGCCCCTTCAAAGCGGTCGGTGGCGATCTCTCGCAGCTTTGGAAGGTAGTGCATTGATTTTTCGTGGAATGGGGACCCTGTTTAAAGGGTGATTTTCGTCCAAACGGGACCCCTTAACGATGGGGTCATCAAGATGCCTCCGGCTTGATCGGAGGCATTTGTGTTTTGGATGTTGGTTTTAGAGACGATTGCAAAGATACGTCGGCTGTCGCTGGTCCAGGGGAAGTCGATCAAAGCGATCTGCCGTGAGCTGAAGATCTCGCGCAAGGTGGTGCGCAAGGTCCTGCGTTCTGAGGAGACGCAGTTCCGCTACGAGCGCAAGCACCAGCCCTATCCCCGCATGGGAGCTCGGCGTGAGACGCGGGACCGGCTGCTGTCGGCGAATGCGGCCAAGCCGCAGCGGGAGCGGCTGCCGGTCGCTTCGACGGCTTCCATTGCATTCCCCCGTCGGTGTCGAAGACCTGCACGGTGCGCTTCGACAACAACAAATACTCGGTGCTGTCGAGTGCCGTCGGTCGGCCCATCGAGATCCATGCTTATGTCGATCGGATCGCATCCGCCAGAGGATGGCGTGGTCGTGGGAGAACACGTTCGCTCCTTTGGCCGCAACGAGGTCGCCTACGATCCCTGGCACACGGCGCGCGCCGTTCCTTGGCTGGGTCGTGCGGTCGGCAATGGAGAAGGTGCGGCGCAGCTCAAGGCGGTTGATGACGTCGACCGGCAGATGGTGTTGATCCTCACCTGGGTGCTGACCGACGGATTGAGCGCGGTCGAGGCCGCCTGTCAGGAAGCCATCGAGCACGGTGCATCGTCGGCGCCGGTGATCCTCAACATCCTGGCCCGCAGCCGCGATCCGGCGCCGGGCACGATCCTTTCCATTCCCCAAGCGCTGAAGCTAGCTCACGAGCGGTCGCCGACTGCACCCGCTATGACAGTCTCAGGAGGACAAACAGCCATGGAACGCACCGAGGTACTGGAACTGATGGGAGCGCTGAAGCTCTACGGAATGCGCAGAGCCTATGACGAGATCATGGGCGCGTCGCCATCAAGCGACGGCACGAGCCGCCCAGGATTGTCGGTGATCTCTTGCAGGCCGAGATATCGGAGAAGCAGGCCCGCTCCATCAAATACCAGTTCGCTGTCGCCAAGTTGCCGCTGGCCAAGGACATCGACGACTTCGACTTCGCCGACACGCCGGTCACCCCCTGATGCGCGATCTCGCCCGGCCGCGCCTTCGTCGCCGATCAGCGCAACATCGTCCTGGTCGGCCGCCTTCACGGGTCACCCAACTCGCGCGGAAGGTCGACCGCATTGCGACGGGCGCGTGTCGACTTCCCAACAATGTCAGACAGGAGACGCAACGCTATCGGAGCGATCGCATTGCCCGAAACGATTTTCCCAGTTGGCACGACAATTGCGGTCCTATGCGCAAAAGCAAACTAGACCTGAGAGCCGCACCGCATGAATGTAGCCTCCCAATATCTGCCGCTTGTGGCGCATCACGAAGCCGGGCACGCGGTGGCCGCCATCGTTTTGCACCGTCAGACGTTCGACGACGACCGTGAACTCCCTGCTTTCTCAAGTGTTAGTATTTACCCCGACGTCGGTGACGGAGAGTGCGGTGGTGTTGTCGAAGGCGCGGGTTTTTATTCAGCGCAAGGATTCACCTCGAAGCGAAAGCCGATTTTCGAGGACGATATGGATCGATGTTTGGAACGCGATGATGCGATCCGGGAGATAGTTGCGTGTCTGGCAGGTCCTTTTGCAGAATCCGCATTCGAAGGCTATCTGGACCCGCGCGATATGGCGATGAATGCGTCCGATGGGAATGAGGGGAGCAGCGACTACGCGGATGCCAAGCGAATCTATGGTGAGTTGCGGTTCCTGATGCCGCGCCGCCCCGATTGGGGGCGGATCGAAGATTGCACGGCCCGGCTAGTACTCGATCACTGGTCGGCCATCGAAGCATTGGCCGCGCATTTGCTGGTCAAGCATGCTCTCCAATTCGATGAGGCTCTGACGATTGTTGCGCCGCATCTTCCGCCCATGCCAGCAGCTACGCCGCCAGAGCGTCATCCGCAGCCTGCTTGATCAGCCATTCGATGTGATTTGACCACATCTGCAACACCTCGCGCTTCTCCTTGACGTTGCTATAGAGATTGTAGATTTCGCCAATGTCTGTCAAGGACGCCGCCTTGTGATTCAGTATGTGCTCGATGACGTGTGGCAATACCTGCCGCCTGCCGAGATTTGTCGCGAGCGTCCTGCGCAGATCGTGAAGGGTCCAGTTCTCCAAAGCCACCCCGTCAGTATTGACCTTGCCGTCTAGAGCCTTCTTGCCCTTCGCGTAGCCTGAGAAGTGGCTTCTTTCGTTGCCCCTCGCAGGGAAAAAAACGTGTCATTGGTCTTCGGTACCGTCTGGGGGACCGACACCGCCAGTGTGGACAGCGGAATAAGCGTAGGCTCTTCGTTCTTCGTGCGGTCACCCGATAGTTCCATGTTCCGGCTTCAAGGTTGAGGACCAACGCATCGCGGCAACTTCCGTACGCCTCTGTCCGGTCAGAATGAGCAGCTTGACGATGGAGCCGAACGAATAGCCGATATCGCCCGGTTCGGGCTCACAGCCCGTTCATATAGCCGCCAGTTCGGCATCGTTCACCACTCGCTTGCGCTTGACGATCGGGGCCGGATCCGGATTTTCCAATCCCTCGCGGGGAAACCGCGGATGAGCCGTTGCGGCGGTTTGCGACACCAGTTGAAAAATGCCCGCATACACCAGAAGGCCGTGTTAGCCGCTTGCGGGTGACCCCCGGCGACGATCTTCTTGGTGATGTTAGCAATGTCGGTGTCGATCACATGGTGGATAGAGCGACTCCCGAGGGCAGGCACAAGATACCGGTTCAGGCTGGCCTCGACCAGTGCGGTGTTTTGAGGGTCGTTACTCGGCGGCCTGGAGGTGACCGCCATCGCCGTCCTCGGTATCGTCAGCGCTGATATGCGCCTGATCGGCAAGGAAGGCTGGCAGTTCCGATGGAGCTATGCTGGAATTTGGGTGACGAGGCTGATCAAGCGGCGCTCTGCGGCTTCGTTTCGATGACCTGGATTCCGTCCAGGAACCTGGCACCTGCGATGAGTTTCGGCAACTGATTTTGTCCTTTCAATCGTCGCCACTTCCTGGCCGCGGCCAACAGCTTGAAGACCATCAGCTGGGCGGTTTTCGAGGATAGCGAGCCCTTGGTACGCACCGTGCGATAGCGAACGGTTGCAAAGACGCTTTCGATGGGATTGGACGTTCGCAGATGATCCCAGTGTTGGGCGGGGAAATCGTAGAGCGCCAGCGACGCAATATGATCTTTCGTCAGGCAGTCGACCGCCTTGGCATACGCCTCGGCCTCCATCTCGATCGCATGCGCAAGCAATTTGCGCGCGCCGCTGCGAAGTACATCCGTCAGGGTATCATCGATTTCGTCGGGCTGACGAAGGCGAACAATGTGTTGATAGTCTCGTTCATGGCGTATCACTCTCCTTGAGAGGTACTGGCAGGCTTCATCACCCGCCTCGATACGCCGCTCTCCTCAAGCCGCCATCATCCAGTTTCCGCCATGGCTCCCCCTGATTGATCCGCTTCACCTGTGCAACTGCACAGGCTGCCCTAGCGGGGAGATTGGCCTCCAATGGCGAAAGCTTGCCGCAGGAGACCCTCCGATGACCGTGCCTATGGCGCCGCCGCTACGACAACTTGCCGACAAGCAGCGTGCGATCCACTGCCGCGCTACTGCGCCTTCAAGGGACGTCTGGATCGCGACGCAGGAGCCGATGACCGTTACGGGATCAATTCCAGGTCGCGCTGGCCGTCGCTGTGCCAGTTCGACGGTCTGGTGGCAATTTGGGCACATCTTCTGTCGCCGACAGTGGCGATGGCTGACGCTTCAACGAAACGGGGTCTTCGACGTCTGCTGCCTTCGCCGATGCTTTGCGAAGTGGCATAATGTTTCGACGCACGCAGGCGCGGGCAGGGGATGTCAGTCATGAATCTCCTGACTGGCGCGGATCAGGCCGATTGGCGGGATGAAAGATCATACGACTACACCGCTGGCCTGACGCTGCGGGAGTGGGCTTGGGAGTTCTTACGCCGCAATCCAGCGTTCCAGCGCGATCTGACCGCTGCGCGCCAGCATTGCAAGACTTGGTCTCTCCAATCCTTTCTCGATATGGTCGCGTCGGCCGGCGACCTGTCACGCTGGGGTGTTCTGTTTCGCGGAGTCTTGTGGCCGCGCTTCGGTCGTATTCTGGTGTCCGCTCTGGTGCGTCCATGTGCTGCCGGTCATTGCGGAACGGTTGCCTGCCTCGTCGCCGACACCGCCGTTCGAACTCTCGGCATTGCCCTGTCGTGCAATCGTCCTGCTGGCGCCCGACAAGAGCCAGCATGTTCTTCTTCGCAATGCGGACCACGCGCTGCAGCTCGCCGTCTCGGGCGCGAATATCCTCCACCCTGTTTGCCTGCATACGCAAGCCATCTGGCCCGCGGTGCTTTTAAAGCATCGACTGAGGGGACTGGAGTGCCTCAATGCTCTCAGTCTAGGGCAACAGTTGCCCCCCCGCTTGTTTGCGCCGGAAAAGCGCGGCGTTCGTTTGTCCTTCGTTCTTCGTGCGCTCGACGGTTCGCTCGCCGGAGCACCTCATCGCGAGCTCGCCGAAGTTCTCATCGGTCAACGGCGCGTCCATGCCGACTGGGCGGATCCTCGCGATCATCTGCGCGACCGCATCCGTCGGGCCGTCTCGCGTGGCCGCGCGCTCATGAATGGTGGCTACAGAGATTTCCTAATTTGAAAAGCGACAGTCCGCGCTGTGCGTCGGTGGATGAACGTTCGCTCGCAGCTGTACCCGTCACCAACAGTTCGCCCGCCGACAGGACTGCATGGCGCCTTGCAAGTGCGCTCTGGTCTAGCTTGTCGATGCCGAAATGAGATGGGCGAGGGTGCCAAGGCGGTGGTTCATTAGGGCCGGCCTCGACCTGGACGCACATCATTGGTCGGAAAGCGGCGTGCACCGCAATGTCGCCATAGCAGCCAAGATCCTTTGAGGCCGGACCTGCAGTCCTGTTGGACCGGCGGGTGCAACAATATGGAGGGATCTGAGGCCTCACACCGTTCCCTGGTCGACAGCTCGGTCAACATAGCACCCACCGCTTGATTATGGAAATGGTGTGCCTGGAGTGCAGCGAGTAGCGGCTTGCTGCGCACTGTCCTAAGAATAGCAGTCATGACCCGTCTGGGGTTCTGCAACACGACGATTCAACCGCTTGGGCATTGTCGCATATCCCACAATGTAGAATGCGCAACAGGGCAAAAGCTGATCCATCGGCGGTTTATCAATGCTTTTTGGCTTGGCACGGCACATGCAACGCAATCGGCAAAAGGCGCACGAACTGAGTGGCCCATCGGCCCTAGGAGCGCTGACTTATGCCCTCCCAAGGCATGTCCGGCCCGACAGCGAGCTCAGTCTCCTGCCGGGCATCCGTGTTTCAGGTCAACGGCGTTTGGAACTTCCAATTAGGTGGCGGCATTGACCGCAGGCCGCCCCCCGGTGGGGCGGAGAGACAGTGCAGCAGGTTTCAAATCCCGCCCATGCAAAGATATTTCATTTCCAGATAGTCCTCGAGGCCATGACGGGAACCCTCCCGCCCGATGCCGGATTGTTTGATCCCGCCAAACGGTGCCGCCTCCGAGGACATGCGTCCCGTGTTGATGCCAACCATGCCATATTCCAGAGCCTCTGCCACACGCCAGACCCGCTTCAGGTTTGAGGCATAGAAGTATGCGGCGAGGCCGTATATCGTGTCATTGGCCTCGCGCACGACCTGATCCGCATCGTTGAAGCGAATGATCGGCGCGAGCGGCCCGAATGTCTCCTCTTGCGCGACTGCCATGACGCTGGAAATCTCGGTGAGGACCGTGGGTTCGAAAAACGTGCCATTCTTGCCGATACGCTGGCCCCCGCATCGTATTGTGCCGCCTTTCGCAATGGCATCTGCGACGTGAGACTCGATCTTGGCCAGAGCATGCTTGTCGATGAGCGGTCCGATGTCCACTCCGGCATCGAATCCGTCGCCAACCGACAAGTGCCGGATTCTTTCCACGAATTTCTTGACGAACTCATCGTGAACGCTCGATTGGACGTAAATGCGGTTCGCGGAAACGCAGGTCTGGCCGGCATTGCGGAACTTCGCCTGGACCGCACCGTCAACAGCACCGTCAATGTCGGCATCATCGAAGATGATGAAAGGTGCATTGCCGCCGAGTTCAAGGCTGACCTTCTTGATCTGGTCAGAGCACTGACGCATCAGCAGCCGTCCGACCTCGGTCGAACCGGTGAAGCTGATCTTTCGAATCTTGGAATTGGTGCAGAGTTCACGGCCCACGCGATCACCTTCGGACGCATAGATCAGGTTGACCACGCCATCGGGAAAGCCGGCCTGATGGGCGAGGGCGAACATTGCGCCAGCCACGAGCGGCGTCTGTTCAGCGGGCTTGAGCACGATTGTGCAGCCCGCAGCCAAGGCCGGCGAGATTTTGCGCGCCACCATGGAGGCCGGGAAATTCCATGGCGTGATCGTGCCAACAACGCCGATGGGCTGCTTGATCACTAGCATTCGGCGGTCTGTCGAGGGTGCCGAGATCGTCTCGCCATAGACGCGATTGGCCTCCTCGGCATACCATTGCAGATACGCCGCCGCATGCGATACCTCTGAAATGGCTTCGGCAAGCGGCTTGCCCATTTCCGCAGTCAGAATCGCGGCGAGATCGCCTGCATGGTCGATGATCAGCTGATGCCATCGCCAAAGAACGTCGCTACGTTCTCGGGCCGTCAACGCGGCCCATCCCGACTGCGCAACATAGGCCTTGTCTACCGCAGCACGTGTCTCCTCCACGCCCATATCGGGAAGCTCTGCCAAAACTTCGCCGGTCGACGGATTGACGACCTCGAACGTCTTATTGCCAACTGGTCTGCCGAGTGCCGGCAGGCGGTCGATGGCTCCAAACAGGTGCGGGGATTTCAGACGGCGGATCATCGGCAGGCACAGGGGCAATACCGGATTCCTCCTCAACGCAGCGAACATCCAGGTCGACAGGCCGTCAGTGTGTATTCTGCACCAGTGGGTTCGTCGTAGGGCCTCGGCAAAGCAGCTGGTAGACCACGCTAGCCCGATGAAAAGACAGCAGTTTCGTTAGTTTGAGTGCCCGCGGTTCATCAATTGATGGATTAAGCAGTCGGATGTTTGCTTCATCCACCATGCCTGCTGGTGGCATGCGACTGAATTCTGCAAAAAGGCGGCATACATGCTGAGGAGCGCCATTTCGGCGAGAGGCCGCCGGACCGCCAATGCCGCGCAAGGTCGGCGAAAACGACTCCGCGCGTCTGCATGATCTGCTTGGCCCACGGGCCTCCACATTCGCTCTTCCCACGAGAAGCCCCGATGAAGAAGGAAGGTGAGATGAGTTTCTTTACTCATCCTTGCCGCCCAGCGGCGGGCCGACCACCAAAATGGCGGGCTCGGCCGAAAGCAGCTTTTTGGCCGCCGCCTTGACCTGTTTGAGCGTCACCCGACCGATGCTGCGGGCGCGACGCTGGTTGTAGTCGACGTCGGCCTTGTGAATCTGCAAATCCAGGAGCCGGTCTGCAATCGAGCGGGTCGAGCCCAGTTGGTCGATGGCATAGGCGCCGATCAGGTGCTTCTTCGACGCCTTGAGCTCGGCCCCGGTCGGTCCTTGCTGCGCCATCTGCTTTACCACATCTCGCACGATGCTCAGTGTTTGGGCAGCGCAGTCCGAGCGTGTCTCTGTCGTAACCAGAAGCGAGTCAAGGGTTAGTTCAGAGCTGACGTGATAGGCAAGGCCGCGTTTTTGACGTACCTCCTCGTAAAGGCGGGAAGTCAAGTATGAGCCGCCAAGGATGTCGTTCAGCAGCACGGCCGCGTAGAAATCCGGCGCGCTAGGCTTCACGCCAGGCCAGGCCAACGTCAGCGAAGTCTGCGGCAGGTCGTAGTTCTCCTCCACCAGTTGACCGAGTTTCGGCGCGACATCGTAGACGGGGACGAGGGTTTGTTGCTCAGGCAAATCACCAAACAGCTGGTCAAGCCTTTCCCTCAACGTGTTCGCGTCAATGTCACCCACCACGGCAATATGGAGCCCGTCGCGAGCGAAAATGGCCTGGTGGAAGGCGCGGAGGTCGGACGGCGTGATGCCGGGCAGGCTCTCTTTTGTGCCTTCTCCCAGCCTTGAACAAGGATGCGCGCCATAGATCGCGCGCAGCCATTTGCGCTGAGCGATGGCGTTAGGGTCTCGCTCGCTGCCGACGATGCGGGAGACAATCTCGGCGCGGACGCGATCGATCGGCCCCTGCTCGAAGCGCGGCGCGTTCAGCGCGAGCCGAAGCAGGCCGAACGCCGCGTCCTGCTTTTTGGAAAGCATGCACATCGATCCGTAGATGTCGTCGCTTTGCGCGTCCAAACTCATTTCGGCGCCGGCATGGTCGAGCTTCACCTGGAAGGCACCGCTGTCGTAATGGCCAGCGCCTTCGATGAACAGGCCGGCCATCAGTTTGGCCATCCCCTCCTTCCCGACCGGGTCCTGCTTGGTGCCGCCCTTGAAGGCAAAGCCGATGTTGACGATTTCCACTGTGTGGTCCTCCACCAGCCAGGCGATGATGCCCTTTTCGGACTTCACCTCCTGGATGTTCATCGCAGCATGGGGCCGAGCGCCGAGCGTCATCTCTTGATTCTCCGTCTTGGGCAAGAGATAGCCCGTGGTCGAACGGTCGAACGCGAGATAGCGGGCGGCAACTGCTTTGATTTGCTCGGGGGTAACCTTGCGGATGCGATTCGGCCGTTCCTCGACATCCTTCACGGTACCGCCGGTGGCCAGCGTCGAGCCGTAGATGCTGGCGAGCCAGTCCAGGTTGTCTTCCGCAAAGATCATATTGAGCAAATAGTGGTCCTTGGCCTTGCCTAGTTCCTCGTTGCTGACACCATCCTCGGCAATGCGGGCAACTTCGGCAGCGGCCGCCGCTTCGAGATCAGCCAGCTTGGCATCGCCGCGCGGTGCGCCATAGATGGCGAACTTGGTGTCGTCGAGCATAGTGCCCTGGAAATAGACGCGGGCGCTGGAAGCGATACCTTGCTGGACAGCGAGCGCCTGGTAGAGCCGGCCGCGGTTACCGCCGCCGAGAATTTCGGCCAGCAGGTCGAGCGCTTCGGCCTCGCCCGGCTTGGCGGTGTGGTAGGACGGCACCACCCACTGCGTCGAAAAACTGGGCACGCTGACGCGGGCGTCTGAGAGCGTGACGGTGCGCCTGGTGTTCTGCTCGGGCTCAACCGGCCGGATGCGCGGCGGCAGGTCAGGTCCGCGCGCCACCTTGCCATAGGTCTTTTCGGCCAGCGCCCGCACCGTGTCCGGTTCGACATCGCCGGCCACGATCAGCACGGAGTTGTTGGGCCAGTAGTACTTTTCATAGAAGACGGTGGCGTCGACGCGGTTCAGCTGCTCGATCTCCTGCATCCAGCCGATGATCGGGATGCGATAGGGGTGGTTCTGCCACAGCGTCGCGTCGATCTCCTCATGGAGAACGTCCTGCGGGTTGGTGTCGGTGCTTGAGCGGCGCTCCTCGATGACCACATCGCGCTCGGTCTTGACGACATCGTCGGTCAGGATGAGGTTTCGCATTCGGTCGGCCTCGAAGCTCATCATCAGCTCGAGCGCCGACGGCGCCACTGTCTGATAGAAGGCGGTGTAGTCGGAGGAGGTGAAGGCGTTGTTGGAGCCGCCGATCTCGAACACTGCGCGGTCGAATTCGCCGCCCGCATGGTTGGTCGTCGCCTTGAACATCAGATGCTCGAAGAAATGGGCGATGCCGGATTTGCCCGGCGGCTCGTCGGCGCTGCCGATCTTGTACCACACCATGTGGGTGACGATCGGCGCCCGGTGGTTGGGAATGACGACCACCTCCATGCCGTTGTCGAGCACGAAATCCCTCGCCTTGCCGTCCTCCCATGCGACGGGGATCGGAGCCGGCCCCGCGCCGACCAACTCGGACGCAACGGACGTCCTGCGAAGCCCATGAGTGCGGGGCTTGCTTGGTAGTTCTGGTAGGGAGAGTGGGGTTATGGGCTGCGTTCCTGGCAAAGTGATCTGTTCCTCATTTTGAAGGATCTATGTCTCCCGAACGCCTATTGGGAGAAAGTGGATCGGCACGCGACGCCGAGCCACATGAGCCGTCAGCGTGTTGCTGGGCCTGACGCGAGCCTCATCTTTGGATGCGTCCGGGAAACTTTCGGCATGGTGAGGCCATGGGAAGTCTGCTCGTTATCCATTGGGTGTTTGCGGATACCTGAGCATGCCCCGTGCCAAGTAAGAAAGCCCCGATTCGCAAGGTTTGATCCAACCTTGATACTTGCGATATCCGACATTGTCGGGCATCCGACAGAAAGCGCCTTTCGCCGGCGCGCCGGCTATGACGCTCGCCTCCTCCGGCGTGACGACGATCCTTTGGCGGGCGCCGCGCACACCGATCTGCCCGCCTATCAGCACCGCGACATCGAAGGACAGCGCGATCGTGACTGGATGGGTCTTACGCAAACATGCAGCAGTGCCACCGCGATCAGGACTTCATCCGCCCCACAAAGACCCGAGCGCGAGGGACGACGTGTAAGGCAACATGTCATCCTCGATAATGATGCCGCGCATAAAGAGGTAAGGTCCCTCGTCGTACCGGCGAGCCCCTTCGCTGGGTCTCGCGAGGGTCTGGTTTGCGAACGTCGACCGACAGCATCACGGCATGGGCGGCCCCATCGGTAGGCAAGCATTGACCGTGCCATCAGCGTTGAGGCAGCGCAGAGCCCAATTTCCCGGTGCCAGCCGGTACGTTGGAGCTTCAACTGTGGCCAGCCAAGCGGGCCGAGGCCGTGAAACTCCTGATACCCTGGACCGTCCGGATTGCAACGCACGACGCCTTGGTCTCGCGCCAACGTCCATTGACGCTCAGCGAAGCATCATGCGGACGAGCTGGGAAAGCTTGGCCGGGCCGGCGCCTTCCCAGGCGCATGGGACGCGCGACGACCCATGTGGACCTTGGATTTCACTACGCACTTACGCTGCTTTGGCCTTGTCAGCAGCCTGAGCATAAAGCGTGCTCAGCTTTCAGGGCGAGCCTCTTTCATGTTGATAGCATCTGTCGTCATTCAGGATCGCCCCATTTTCGCATGCCGCTTGCAGCTTTCAGACTGTTGTCAGCCAGGGCCGCCATAAAGGGTCTCGTTTAACGCATTCGGGAGGCTTCATCACTCGACCACATTAATTTCGGGCCGTTCGCCGGCGCTCCGAATGGCACTTAACACCAGATCCTCTCCAAACCCGTGATGATCCAAGAGGAAAACGAAAAATCCCTAAATCATAAAAAAGCACCGATACGGTCGGCTCCAGGCTGATGAAATTGCGGTCTCACTGGCCACGCACGATACTTGCGATGGCGATGGCCATTGCAAAGGCCGGTCAAGCACCCAAGACGCTGACAAGCACGCCTCCGACCAAAGCTCGATCGTTGGCAGCCTTTCTAGCCGTATACTTGGGGCATTTTGGGACGGCGATCCGGACGCCGATTAAAACCTGCCGGTCGTCTAAATGGAATGGTTGGTCCGGGTCCTTACTGGACCTGCGCCAACCCGATCGGGCCGGCGCACAGGGGCACCCAGACAATTGGACACGTCGCCTTTGCGCGGCGGCTTGCACTTTCTCGGATGGCCTTTTTTCTCCCCGGGCGAAATCGAGCGAGCGGTGAGGCGGAGCCTTCGATTTTGCCGATCATGTCGTGTCGCTTCGATCGAACTGCTCAGACGATGATAGCGGCATTGATTGCCGCGGCCGAAATGCGTTGTGTGAAGTACGATTTCTACGCCGTATACATACTGCCGTACAGTTCGCCCTGTCAGCAGCCTTGCCAGCAATCCGCCCTGTGTCCAACTGTCGTCGAATTCACCGGTGTCATTGAGGAATTCGTATGATCGCCTCGAAACCATCATTGCGACCGCGGGCGGGCGACGCAAGCTCTAGACTGCCACCGATCCGCTGGATAACCATGTTAGCGATATGTAGACCAAGGCCTGAGCCCGCAGCAGGAGTAGCACCACGACTAAATCGCTTTGTAAGCCCTTCGAGGTCGGGGAGGGGCACCACCGGTCCGGCGTTTGCAATAGCGATGGTTCCATCAGTTTGGACGGAAACTGTTGTCGGAACAGTGGGCAGTCCATGTATCAGCGCATTCTCGATCAGGTTACGAAGGAGGATCCCAAACGCATCGACATCCACTTTGCGCATCAAAGTGGGGCAGCCGTCGACGTTAAGATGCAGGCGTCCGGCATATTGCGGCTTTTTCCTCAGGTCATCGATTTCCAGCCGAACCGATCGGACAAGATCGATCGCGTGATCCGCCATGCCAACCCCCGATTCGGCTTGAGCGAGCTGAAGCACTTTTTCGACAAGGCGGCCAAGGCTCGACAGCGCTTGCTCGATGCCGCGCGCACGCATTTTGGCCGACCCATTGGGAAGCTCGGCCACTAATCTCTGCATCTGAGCGATTGAACCTGCGATCGGCGTGCGCAGTTCATGCGCACTGTTTGCGGCGAACTCGCGTTCGGCCTCGAGAGCCGCCCGCAGACGATCGAGAAGCCGATTGACGGATGCCGCGATTGGAGCCAACTCTGCCGGGAAATCGCCCAAGTCCATTGGTGACAGATTGCCGCCGTCGCGCGATCCGATCTGCTGTCGCAGTACCTCGATTGGCCGCAGCGAGCGCCGGATCACGATCCACCAAACAGCTAAGCTAAAGGGCAGGAGCACGAGTGTCGGAAGGAAGACAAAAAGTGCGCCCTTCGCGATTGTGGTACGGCGGCCATCAAGCGGTTCGGCCAACTGATGATACACGCCGTCTTGGATCTCCTCTGTGTAGACGCGGTAATCAGCGTTTCGCCAAAAGCCGTTACTCAGGGGAGCATCAGGGAAGGGCTGCTGACCCTCTTCCGGTTCAGAAATAAGCACTACCCCGTACTTATTAATAACCTGCTCACGATAGGTCCAGTACTTTTCATAAGTTGGCAAGTGGTTATTGTATTGATCAACGTGTTTTCCATTCAAGACCTTGATCAGCTCTGGTTCTCTGTACTCTGCGCTCCCCTGGAGCAAGTCATCCGAACTTTCGTTTACATTATTGCAAAAAATGAACGCAGCAATGGTTGGGGCGGCGATCCAAACCAGGAGCGTTGCCCCGCCTAACCACGATATCAGCTTTCTCGTCATGCTGTTCGAGTTCGTCATGTGACCACGAGCCTGTATCCGGAGCCACGCACGGTTGCTATTCTATCCCCGCCGATCTTCTTGCGGAGCCGGCTGACATAAACCTCCACTGTGTTGCTCTCGAACTCCGAATTGAATGAATAAAGCGCGTGCTCGATCCTCCCCTTTGAAACGACCGAACCGGGCCGGCGTAGAAGGCAGTCGAGCACCGCCCATTCGCGTCCAGACAGGTGGACCTCCTGCCCGTCGCGGAAGAGGCGTCGCTCGGCTGCCTGTATGGAAAGCGTCCCAACCGAAAATTGCGGCTCCGGAAAATGCCCTTGGCGACGTGCCACTGCACGGATGCGTGCCGAGAGTTCCCCCAGATCGAACGGCTTGACCAAATAGTCGTCGGCGCCAGCGTTGAGCCCCTCGATGCGATGCGAAATCCGATCGCGGGCTGTCAGAATGATGACCGGCGTTGTATCAAGCCCCTTGATCAGCTCCCGCAGATAGTCGATGCCATTGCCGTCCGGCAGGTGAACGTCGAGCAAAATAACGTCGTAGCCGGCCACAGCTGCATGACCGCGCGCTCCGGACAGGCCCTCGGCCCAGTCGACCGCGTGGCCACCAGCCACCAAATGATCGTGCACAGCACTTCTAAGGTCGTCGTCGTCTTCAATGAGCAGTATTCGCATCAGGCTGCCGAGCTCCGGTATGAGGGCAAGGCTCCTGCCTTATTGATCGAAGCTGACAGTAGGCTGAACCGGCGCCAGCGAATATCTGGGGGCTTTCAGGCTGCTGTCAGCTACAATTGCAAGAAAGGGGTCGTTAACAAAGCCAAACGAAGAGGCCTTATGAAACCCCTCCTGATCTCGGCACTTTTGCTCAATGTGACCACCGGCGGCTGTACACTGGTTGGCGGGCAATTCGACGTGGCGGTCAACGAATGGCAGCCGCGCCACGCGTCAATGTCCAGGCTTGAAACTGACAGGTGTCTTAAATACGAGGGCACCGTAGCGGGTGCCTCCAGTTATCGAACAGTGCCTAGCAGGTCAGAAGTGCACTTTGACCATAGGGGTCGTCCGTATTTTCGGCGCTCGCGAACAGAGTCGACGGTCAATCGATGCGCCACTGCCAGAGTCTGGAACGGTCAAGTGTTTGTTATCCCCCGTCCGGGCCATATTCTCTGCCGAGGACCAAGAAGGCCCTATTTTCGGTGCCCACGAACAGAGCCAACGGTCAATCGATGCGCCACTGCCAGGGTCTGGAACGGTCAAGTGTTTGTGATCCCCTGTCCCGGCCGTGTTCTCTGCCGAACTCGCCCTTGTAGTCGGCACACCAAAGATCGTTAGGGCGACAGCCGTTTGAAAGTGGTGTCCCCGTCGCCCTGTTGCGCCTGCGCTTGCGGCGCTCGACCATGCCGTGGCGGTCGAGCACGGCATGCACGGCCGAGATCGCGGGCCGGTGCACATCCGGATACAGCCGGGCCAGCCGCTCGCGTATCTTCGGCGCACCCCATGTCGGCTTGTCTTGCTTGAGGCGCACAATCAGCTTCTCGATTTGAAACGGAAGCTGATTGGCGTGGCGATAGGGCCGCCGCGATCGGTCCGTCAGCCCTCCAGGCCGCTGTCGTTGTAGCGCGTGAGGATCTTGTAGCCGGTCTTGCGCGAGATATCGAACTCCCGGCAAAGCACCGCCATCTTCTCGCGTCCAGCAGCCGGGCGACGAACTTCAGCCGCTCTTCCATGACGTTACACTCCTTCCAAGGCACCTTGCTCTCCTTGCAAAGGGCCGAAAGTGTAACCCATCTATCCGGAATGAACTGTCACCCATCTCTCGGGAAGGAAAGTCATGGCCAAGGCAACTGGAAGCCGAATTTTCTTTTAGAGTATGAATCAGCGCCGTCTGCCGAAAAGCGCGTCCACGATCTTCCCTTTTGAAACGACCGTGCAGGGCTGGGGCAGACGGTAGTCGAGCACCGCCCATCCGCGTCAAGTCAGGTAGACCTCCTGCCCGTCGCGGAAGAGGCGTCGCTCGGCTGCCTGTATGGAAAGCGTCCCAACCGAAAATTGCGGCTCCGGAAAATGCCCATGGCGACGTGCCACTGCATGGATACGCGCTGAGAGTTCCCCCAGATCGAACGGCTTGACCAAATAGTCGTCGGCTCCAGCGTTGAAGCCCTCGATGCGATGCGAAATCCGATCGCAGGCTGTCAGAATGATGACCGGTGCCGATTCAAGTTCCTTGATCAGCTCCCGCAGATAGTCGATCCCATTGCCGTCCGGCAGGTGAACGTCGAGCAAAATAAGGTCGTAGCCGACCACAGCTGCATAATCGCGCGCTTCGGACAGGTTCTTGGCCCAGTCGACCGCGTGGCCACCAGCCACCAAATGATCGTGCATAGCACTTCCAAGGTCCTTATCGTCTTCAGTGAGCAGTATTCGCATCATGCTGCCGAGCTCCGGTATGAGGGCAAGGCTCCCATCTTATTGGTCGAAGCTGACAATAGGCTGAACCGGCGGCAGCGAATTATTTGGGGAGCTTTCAGGCTGCTGTCAGCTACAACTTGCAAGAAAGGGGTCGTTAACAAAGCCAAACGAAGAGCCCCTATGAAACCCGTCCTGAACTCGGCACTTTTGCTCAATGTGACCCCCGGCGGCTGCATCAGCAAATTGATTTGGGAAACAGGCGCGCCGGTTCTAATGACCGACGCAGGCCGAGGTCTGGAGCTGGACCAGCGAACGGCGTCTTCGGTTTTTCAGGCAACAGCCACATGGAAGAATATGATTGGCTCGACCATGCGCCGAGCTTTGTCGAACGGATTGGTCGCGGGCGCACTACCACAGATTATGGCAGGTTTACGCCCTGGCCTTGACACCCGGGGTGATCGTCACCGGCGGAGCCGCGGCGTACTGATCGGATATCTAACGTCGCTGAGTCTCTCGTCGGTGCAGTGGATCTCTCGGCTTAGCCATCATGCAAAAAACGACGGTTCCGCGACACCACTTTTCAGGTCCGTGACACAGGCTTTGTGAGCCGATCTGTTGTTCTTACCCCAGGCTAATGGCTGAACAGCTCTGTCGCCGGCTCGATGCGCCAGATGGCGCGATGTTTTGAACCCTTTCACGAGGCGACGGCAGCAGCCGACCGGCTCTCCTATCGCGGCTCCCGCGATCCACACACCCAACAAGGGAATCTACCATGGTAATGAAGGCACCGGTTGCCGACGCTAGGAATGGGTCGGTAGTAGATCGGCTGGTCGGCATCGACCTCGCTCGGGGCCTGGCTGTCTTCGGGATGTATGCCGCCCATCTCGGTCCCGACCCCGGCGAAGGAGGACTAGTCGGGTTTCTGATGGAACTAACCCATGGGCGGCCGTCGGCCCTGTTTGCCGTATTGGCCGGTTTTTCAATCCTCCTGATTACAGGTCGCAAGGCGCCGAAGTCGGGGATAGCCGGTAGACAGGCCATCGCCAGAGTCGCAATTCGTGCCCTTGTTTTGCTCGCGCTTGGCTCAATCCTGGGCTGCCTCGGTACCCAGGTCGAAGTCATCCTAGAATACTACGGAATTTGCTTCTTGTTGGTATTGCCGCTCCATCGGCTCAGCGCATATCAGCTGGGCTTGATCGCTGCCGCTACGGCATTAGTTCTCCCGCAAGTCCGTTCCTCCCTTCTGTCGGTTGCCCCCAACCTCCTCGACCCGGTCTTCAACCTCATGGTCAACGGCTACTATCCCGCGGTGACCTGGGTTCCTTTCCTCATCGCTGGCATGGCCATCGCGCGCCTTAATCTTAATACGCTAGCAGCGCATTGGCGCCTTGGTCTGGCGGGGGTCGCGCTGGCCGTGTTGGGCCATGGGGGATCCTTGCTCGCGCTGAGTTCCCGCGCTTTGACTGAAACCTCCTTGTGGTGGTCTGACGTTGACGGCGCTTTTGAGCCTTCCAAGTCGTCATTTATAGTCAAGTCGTCATGGATAGCCGCACCTCATAGCGAAACGACGCTTTCGATCGTGGGCAGCACCGGTTGCGCAATGATCATCTTGGCGGCTTGCATGCTCGCTGTGGATGCGCTCCCGCGTCTGCGAAAGCTGGTCTGGCCAATAATCGCAGTCGGCTCGATGTCTTTGACGGCCTATGTGCTGCACATTGCGGGAATAGCCTATCTTATGAAGATAAACATTTTCAAAGACGAGAGCCTGTCCACGCTCTTTGGCTTCGTTGTGGTTATCAGCACTTTTGCGGTGCTTTGGCTGCGCATCTTCCAGCGAGGACCGATGGAAGTGCTGATGGGTAGGGTCGCAGATCTCGCGCGTCACATCCGCTGAGCACCGCCGCGCCCCGGCCTCCCGATCACATTACGGACAAGGTGGGGCTTTGTCCAAAGCTTGTTCGCGGCAGGGGAGGGTACTTCCTCCCAGCCTGCCGCCTTGTTGATGGAAGCTAAAACGGTCGCGCAGGCGCTAGAGTTGCATCGGCATAATCAGCTTAAACTCGCGAAGTTAAACCCGCGGTTGGTCTATCTCGGCCCGCCTCACCTGAAAGGCTAAGGTATCCGTTTCGGTCAAGGGTTTTAGGGGCCATTTTCGCTGCGCCTTGAGGAGAGCGTTTGCTAGGATGAGGAGCTTTCGCAACAAGATGATGACCTTTGCGGGTTTGCCTGCCGCCTTTAGCGCCTGGTATTTTGCCTTGAGGTCGGGGTTGAAGCGCAGGGCGAAGGGCCGGGCATGTAGAGGGCCTGGCGAACATTGGCCCGGCCGCCCCGGATGAAGGCGCGGCCGCTCCATTTTGCCGAGGCCGGCGAGGCTTGCGGCCTTTGGTTCCGAGTTCCGGCATGTCGATGGTGAGTGTGCAGGCGGTGGCATCCGATGCGCCATATGCTGGTCAGGATTTCGCGGCGCTGGACAGCGTCGGGATCGGCTTTCATGAGGGTAAGCATCGTCTGATCGATATCGCTGAGTTCACGTGGATCTGCTTCCAGCCACTCGTTGTTGTGGCGCCTGAGCAAGGCAAGCGGTCAAGGTCTGGCTCTGGTGCTGGCTGCGGTGCGATCCCCGCACGGGCCAGGTGCCGATCGTGTCGACGATCCACCTCGCCGCGACCAGAGAGCTGCTACTCTCTTCCGCTGTTCATTCTGGCCTCTTCGCAATGAATGTCATAAAATCACCTGTCGCAATTAATGGTTTTTGATTTGGCTCCTACAGCTGGCAGATATCGCCGAGAGTTCCGCAGAGAGCGTCGAAAGTTTTGGCCGCCTTCTTCCGCAGCCGCGCCTTGAGTTTTGAGCAGACCTGTCTTGATCGGGTTGAGATCGGGCGAGCATGGCGGCAGGATCAGGAGCCAGTGCCCCTTTGGCCAACCAGTGGGCGGCGCGTACCTTGCCGACAATCTGGGGTTCCGAACCCGACAGTTGGTTTTCAACCCGACAGTGGCCCGCCTCAGAGCAGGCTACCGCCCTTCGGAGCAGGCAGAAGCTAATCGAGGTTCGCGGGTTCCGGTTTGAATGTGCAGGTCGCTGCGCGCCTGATCTTTCGGTCTGGCGGCACATGACAAAAACTCTCATTTTGGCCGACGATACCCGGTCAGGAGCGGGTATCGCAGTCGAGAAGCGACCCGAGCACGTCCACAAGATGTGCCGAGTTTGCAAGGTGTGTCATTGTTTCTGTCAACGTTCGAGCGACAGCGCACGACGAAACGTCTGGCATACGCCTCGTCTGGCACGCGCCTCGCATATGTTGCAGTTGCTGCTGGAGATCAGGCGATCGAGTGGGCCTTGCAATTTTCCGATTTTGATGCGCCTAAAGTCTCGTGTACAAATCAGGCTGGCGTGAATGGCCTGCCTAAGTTGCGACTTATTACAAAGGAATGGATATGGCGACTGGAACGGTGAAGTGGTTCAACAGCACGAAGGGTTTTGGTTTTATTCAGCCTGACAACGGCGGTCAGGATGTCTTTGTCCACATTTCCGCTGTTGAACGAGCGGGCCTGTCGACCCTTAATGAGGGCCAGAAGATCAACTACGAGGTGGAACAGGATCGCCGCACGGGAAAGTCCTCTGCAGGCAGCCTCAGCAAGGCTGGCTAACGGTCCGGGAAAGCCTTGGCAAGGTTCGTCATCGCCGGAACGCATTGACGGCTCGAAACCCGGGCCGGAGCATGCAAGTTAATGCCGCGGCAGGGATTGCTGGAGCCATCATGAATTACTCTGGAAATGAGGCTCTTGGACGGGAAAGGCGGGGCTCATCCCCGCCCTTTGATTCCGCGCAGATTGGGCCAACGGCTGCTGCGCGTCCGAACGACTGTTGATACGGATTTAGGCTGCGACCTTCTTGCGGGTCCGTTTCGCCGGCGCCGTGGCTGGGGCTTCCGGCTCTTTCGGTTTGCGGCCGAGTCCCATGGTCTTGGCCAAGGCGGAGCGCGCAGCGGCGTAATTCGGCGCCACCATGGGATAATCCGACGGCAGACCCCATTTGGCGCGATATTCGTCTGGGGTCAGACCATAGTGCGTCGCCAGATGGCGCTTTAGCGATTTGAATTTCTTGCCGTCTTCAAGGCTAATGATGTAGTCCGGTTCGATCGACTTTTTGATCGGGACAGCAGGTTTTTTTACAGGCACAGGCTCTTCTGCCGGTATGAGTCCAGCCGTGCCGTTTAGAGCCCCGTGCACTTGGGCGATCAGGGCAGGAAGCTCCCCCGCCGGGACGGGGTTGTTGGAGACGTAGGCTGATACAACATCGGCAGTGAGCTCGATGAGGATGTCGGTCTTGTGGGGTTCTTCTGTCATAAACTTCTCCGGGCAGCTTGAAACACAGTTGGGCGAAGTGTCGCTTCATAGTGGCGGTTGCCGCTGAAAGCAAATGGATCGACGGGTGCGCTGCTCCTCCACCATTGAAGTCTCGGCGACGCATCCCGTCATCGTCCATCGCTAAAGGCAGCGTATTGAATTATGGGAGCGGTCGCGCCCGCCCCACCATAGCGATACAGCAAGACAATCAAAAAAGCCGGTCTTTGCTTGGCCCCAAATCTTTTCTCCTTTCGTGAACGCTGAGCTGCCAAGCTGCTACAGTTCACCTCGCGGGGCAACCGTGCACAACACAGGAGTTGCCCGAGCGATACATTCTTCACTTGCCGCTTATCAGCGCTGGTGATTGCACTTTGCAGCCTGCCTCCGGACCCGCAGCGCTCACGCTGTTGGTTTTGCGCCTGCAGGCGTCGGAAGTCGGATCGCCGCAGCTAATTTCCTCAGGCGGACGAATTCAACAAATCGATTGTTTGGATCGAAGGCATCCACACCATCGATGCCTCTAGAATATGATCCAGCTACAATCACCGTGCTGTAATGGCAGGGACGGCCAGCACAAGCGCGACACGATCCGGCGGGTCCATCGCTGCGTTACGTATTCATGGCTACTGCATCGGGCGCTCGGTCGACCGCCTTAAGCCAGGTCGCCGCATTGCGAGACGGTGACCGGCGAGGGAGAGGGCGCTCTGGCAACGAAGCGAGGCGGGTGGCCTTGCGGGTGGCCGCGTGATGTCATCCGGCTCTCCTGCCGATCTCTGCCGGCCAGATCTGGAGCAACTGTTTTGCATAGATATGGCTCTCTTCAGGGGGCCATCTATGATGGGAGCCGAGCGCGTGTTCGAGCCGGGGAACAGGCTGCGCATGCACTGTGCCCACCTATTGCGATCGTGCTAACCTTGGTTGTTCGGACTTGCCGTTAAAGGCAAGCGACAGATTGAAGTTATGCTGCACCATCTGATTGCCTGGCTCGTTTTCGAGAGCTCGCCGATACAGGGCCTGTGCCGCGTCATGCCGCCCCTCAATGTCCAAAATCACGCCCTTCGCATTCAATGCACGTACGTTTCCTGGGGCTGCAACCAAGACGCTGTCGAGCACCTCAACCGCTTCGTGCGGGCGCTTCTGGCCCACCAAGGCATTTGTAAGTCGTATCGCCGCATCAACATTGTCCGGGTGCTGCTTCACCTCATCCCGCAAAGCCCGCTCTTGAACATCCTGACCAACTTCGCGCAAAATGCGTTCGCGCATAGCCGGATCGATTTGATCGGCGCTGAGCAACTCGGGGGAAGATGTCTCCTGCACGGAAAGAGCCGGCTTTTGCCAGCTGGCGCAACCGCCCAAAGGCAGAATGGCGAGTACGGCAAAAAGAAGTGAGTTCCGGCGCAGAAACATAGGCGATGGAGAAACTGTATTACTATTCATGTTATCTCTCAGTTATCGGGGAGGCGCGTGGCGTTCAGTTAGGAAAGGTGGGACTACTCTAACAATCCGCTGTTCGATCCGTGCGGGAGTGTGACGGATCCTGCGGGGCGAATTGTAAAGTCGGAGGCGAGGTCTTGATAAGACAGCACGGCGAGATCAACCCCGTTTCGCGTCAGAAAGCCGCGGACGAAACGTCGGACATCCATCGACGTCAACAGAATAGGGCGGGTTTGACCCGGTTCTGCGTTCGAAAGGACCTGACGTATCTGTGATAGCATCGCTTCGCTTTGCCGATCCTCCAGTGCGAGATAGGGGCCTGCATCCGAATCTCGAACCGCGCCACGCATCACATCCTCGCTCTCGCGCTCGACGACCAGGGCGGACACGATGCCCTCCGTGTTGGCATGGCGGTGGCAGATCTGTCGCTTCAAACCAGAACGGACATATTCCGTCAGCAGGGCAACGTTCTGCTCACGCTCGCTCCATTCGGCCAATGCCTCCAACACGAGACGGGTGTGGCGGATTGGGATACCTTCCTCCAGGAGGCGGCGCAGAACATCGGCAATCCGAGGAATCGGCGTCGTGCGTAGCACCTCTTTCACAAGCTCAGAATATTCCTGCTCCATTCGGCCCAGGAAATGTCGGGTCTCTTGGATGCCCACCAATCGCGGTGCGTAGCGGGTCAACGCTGCATGGACGCGCAAGGCGAGGAGTTCGCCGGGAGCCCTATGCTCCGTGCCGGCGCCCGTAAGGGCCTTTGCAGGGGTATGTTCAACCGGGAGTCTGTCCGTTTTCGGCTCACGTCTAAGGGGGACACCGCTCGAGTCGACGTGCGCTACATCGGCTCGGAGCGCCATCTGGTTTGGATCTAAGGCGTCCTGTTCGACTGGCACGCCCTCGACATCAATTCGGAATTGCGATTCAGGCAGCTGCTCGTCAACCAAGACAGGGATGCGAGGAACGATAATGCCCAGATCGGCTGTGACCAGGAGCGAAACGCGCCCAATATGTTTTTGCAATTCGGCTTGATCGACCGCCTGCATAAGATCTGGCGCTAGAAAAAATGCGATCGGGAATTCCTTCGCAGGCGCGGCTTGCTTAGGCTCCGCTGCAGTTCCACCTTTCGCATCGGCAGTGCCGGCGCCCAGCACATCAGCCTTGACAATGCTTACCGCAGCGAACACTGCGGCCAGCATCAGAAAGACGGGGAGGGGAAACCCAGGAACGAACCCCATTACAACCAGGACGCCGGCCGCCAGTCGCAAGGCTCGAGTGCTGGCCGTGAGCTGACTGACCATTTCTGTACCGAGGTTGATCCTCGCCGTCCCAGTCACACGGGTGACGATGGTCGCCGCAGTAATGGAGAGCAGAAGGGCCGGAATCTGCGATATCAATGCATCGCCTATCGTCAGCAGAGTGTAGTGATGCAGTACCTCGCCGAAGGACATGCCCTTGGAGAGCAGGCCGATCGAAATTCCACCCAGCATGTTGATGCAGATAACCACCAGCCCGGCGATGGAATCGCCCTTCACAAATTTCATCGCGCCGTCCATCGCGCCATAGAGTTGGCTTTCCTTCTCCAATTCGGCGCGCCGCCGGCGGGATTCGTTGGCATCGATGTGGCCGTTGCGTAGCTCTGCGTCGACCGCCATTTGCTTGCCCGGCAGAGCATCCAGCGTGAAACGCGCCGCCACTTCTGCCACCCGTTCGGCACCCTTCGCGAGGACCATGAATTGCACCATGGTGACGACCAGAAATATGACGAAACCCACCACGATATTGCCTGAAATGACGAAATCGCCAAAAGTATGAATAATGCTGCCGGCCTCCCCCTCGGCCAGGATCAGTCGCGTCGTTGCGACCGTGAGCGCGAGACGGAATACAGTGGAAATCAAAATAACGCCGGGCAAAGAGGAAAAATCAAGTGGAGTACTGACATACAGGGCAACCATCATCAGCAGTATGGCCAACCCCATATTGAATCCTATCAGGGCGTCGACCACCACGACCGGGATAGGCATGACCATCATCGCGACAGCCAGAAGCAGCATCAACGCAACCATTAAATCCGGGCTGGCCGGCGCACGCTTGATGAAGTCACGCAGGACGTTGGCCATCGAGACACCTTTGCAATCGGTTGAGACTTACTCTGCTGTTACGCCATGAAACGTGGCTTTCGAACTCCGAAGGCGCCTCAGCCTTGGCCAGCGCGTGACCCTGCATGAGAGCCACAAGCAGGCGCGAAATGGCTGGGCAGCAAATGTTTCCAACGCAGCCAGCTTGTCAGCACCGAGCGCGACAGGATGTTTGGCTGGCCATAGAGTGCTGCTTGATGGGGCCTGCGAGCTTTCAATATTGGAGAGCAGCAATGCGGCCATTCCTGCTCAGCAGCACACGGCTGTCCTCAATACGTTCGACCACCCATCCATCAGCCAAAATGGCGCCGACAAAATACTTCTCGCTGTCGATGACAATATATGGTTGGACCCCATGCCACACAGCTTCGACCGCGATTGCGGATGGCGCCTTCTCCTCTTTGATGAGCACTCCGTTCACCAGTGTTAGAGTACCCTTGGTGCGACGATCGAACGATTGCTGAAGCTTCTGCCAACTGATGACCGATTCAGACGTGACGGTGCCTTCGGCGGTCACAACACCCTTTGCCGACCCAATCTTGACGTCGAGAAGACCCGCTCGATCGACTTCCTCCTGCAGCTCTTGGGCCGCTGCCTCCGTAAGTTCATTGTCAGCGCGGTGACTGATCGTTCTGGACGCGACTTCAGCCCGAAGTGAATTGGGGCTCGATCCACTTGCATTGCCAAGATAGGAGATCGTGCCTGAAAGCGCGCCGATCCCGAGTGAGCTGATTATGACCATGGCGAGCACACCGATCGGTAGGCGCGGTATGCCGGTCGAACCAGGCGGCTCTGCATCCTGCACGGACAAAGCAATGGACATCTCGCCTACGAGCAGGACGACAGGAAGGGGCACAACAACGGACTGGCCTGCGGCGATATTCCGGTTGCCCTCGATACTGAGTCCGGGTGCAAGCGCCTCCAGTTCGATCGACTTGCCAAGAAGAGTTACACGAAGGTGATGCGGTGCCAGTCCCTGCTCGACAAAGACCAAATCGGCATCGAAGCCGCTGCCGATTAAACACTTTTGAAGATCCGTCTTGCCGGTCAGACCGCAATAGTGCCCCGAACGCACTTCGAAACGGAGGGAAACGGCGTCATCCACAGAGCATCTCTCAAACAGGATAGAAGCCGCATGGCAATTGCCATGCGGCTCATTTCGGGACTACGTCGCGTCAATAAGGAGACGCGCTAGGGGGCAGTCTAAAACCCGCTTCCGACATTACGAAACGCGTTCGTCGGCGGCCTTCTTGATGGTCTGGAGATTGGTCGTTAGAGTGCGCAACTGGACACTCCTTTTCGTCGCCTCCAAGCTAACATTGGTTAGTTCCTGCACTTGCGCCTGAAAAGCAGTAGCATCAGCTCCGCTTGTATTGCCGGGAGTGCCACTGTTAGTTTTATCGGTATTGCCGGCGCTACTGGTATTGGTATTGCCTGATTTTTTATTATTATCAACTGCAGCCATGATCATTCCTTTTTCTGTTGGAGTTGTGCCGTCAATAACGGCCTGTATGACCTCACGCCGGATTTCCCGCGTCAGGCATCTTCTGTGTCATCCAAAGCTTCATCGGCCTCAGCCATCGCATCGTTCGCGAATTGGAACGCGAACGATCGCAGGATACTTTGGAAGGCTTCACTTTGTGCTGCAGACTGTGAGTTGTCTTGAAGTTGATCATTTGAAACGGTCCGGTTATCCGCCCGATCGTTCCCGCCAGCTGCCTTGCCATCATTCCCACCAGCTGGCTTGCCATCATTGCCATCAGCCGGCTTGCCATCACCAGAATGCTCGGATTTCGAATCCCCATGGCCCTTTCGGATCAAGGAAGTCCCGAGGTTGCCAACTCCACTCCCAATTGCTGCTATCATCAGGTACTCCGGCATTTGCCATTGGCGGCGACGTGTTAAAGGTTAGCCTCGATCAAGCTAAGGGCGGGAGCTTTCGAGAACCTGACGGCTTTTGACAAAAACCGGCCAGCGCAAAAACGTATGCTCTGCAGGATGTTGCTCTCGCATCGAACAGTCGACCACGATCTCGGCTGTTCGGCCAATCCCGCCGTCCACGCATGCCGCGACCGAATGGCAGCCGCAGCAGCTCGTTTGCATCCTCGATGCTGTGGTGTCGAACAGGAGACACGGTCCACGTGCTGCATGACCGCAATGACCGTATTCTTGCTGGCTCCACGGGCGCACGCAACGAGCAGGAACTCGGTCTTTGCATCACCATTCTCTCGCCTGCACATCACGGCCCGGCGCGGTGAGCTCATTGGCTTCGAGAAGGTCGGCGACCGTACGAACATGGGATGGTCTGCCGGCTTTGGGAGGCCGGTGCGGATCCTCTTCTCACCATATCGAAAGCTTGAAGCGGTCGGATTTTCTTGCCCTGTTCGTGAGAACTCCCATCGTCAGCTAATCGTCAGCCAAGCGGTCTATCTAGGCCGGCCGTGCCTGACCTTCGGATCCAAAGGTCCCGTCTCGACACTTTTTGTAACTATAGATCGAAATGGTCCGCGTGATACGCAACGCACACGCTTCTCTGAAGCAAATGTGTGACTTTGTCGGTGGCGAACGAGAGGAGTGACGCATCAATAAAATCGTCAGGCACGTGTCTAGGAAGGGGAGCTAGCCGAGTTGGTCTGATTTCATTCGCTGTTCCTGGAAATCGGCGGACTGAAGCGCTGATAATCTCAGGACATCGATGGCAACGTTGCGAAAGTCCTGTGAGCTCGGGCCAATCTTGGCCTGCTACTGAGAAGCACTTTGGCGGGAACATTACGCCGTCGCGGGTCTGGCTGACCGTGACGTTAACCGAAAGATGCCGCTGGTCTCGTCAGCCGCCAGCACAATAGCAGCACATTCTCGCCTACTACGGAGACGCAATATGAAGGGCATTGGCCGACCACGGAAATCGCAGGCTGAAACTGGAGCCAGCCGCGCGGGGCGGGCGAGCAGTTCCCTTTCGCAATCAAGTCTTGCTGCGGGAGAAGGTGGACAGTCATTCGATTCCGTTGTGGAGCAGATGCGCTCTGGGGACGCCGATAGGAGGCCCTCCTCCCTTCCAGTTGCGCGCGGTCCAGGCGATGCCCGCGAAAGTCTGCCAGGCGCCTCGATTGGCGAAGATCAAATCCTGAACACACCGCCACGTGGAGCCGCTGCGCCACCACGCGGAACCGTAGCGCCACGTGGCGCAGCCGCAAGGCGGCGCGGTTCTCCCTCCATGTCTGAGGGCGAAGCCATGGCGCCGGTCGGTAGCCAACTATCAACCGCGCAGGTGGAAGGCACCAGCTCATCGTCAAATAAAGATATCAGTCCGACACAGCTCAGAATGAACAGTCTTGTTCAACAACTGACTGATTGCGAGGCTGCGGCCAGGAAAACCGACGTCCCCGAGGAGGCGGTGGAGCTGATCAGTGGGGTCGTCGATGCAGCCTCAGCAATTCTGGAGTACCGCGCTAGCCTGCCTGCGGCTGAGGCGCAGACAATTATGCCAGACGACAAGGTGCGTAGATGTTGCCAGATCGTGTGCGACGCCGCGAATGAAGTAGACAAACTTGGCCTGTCGACGATCACGAAATTGGACAAAAAGACCAAGAAAGCGGCAGGTATGGTCGATAAACTCTACTCCTACTCCCAGGCGGACCGGCAGGAGCTGTTGATTTTAAATGTGGAGAACCACCATACGGCGGCAATTAAGTGGTGGGAAAAAAAGGCATGGCGCTCCGAACGGCAGCGATCCGCCTGCGCTGCCACCGCTAGCCTATCCAGTGGAACGCCCGTGATGCGGGAAGCCGAGCGGTGCGCACTGCGGCTGCGTGCCGGCTCGGTACTGAGTGTCAGGATCTGGCTGGTCCGTGAGCGGATCGGTCTTGCGCGGGCCAAGATTGAACTGCGGGCGAGCAGGTTCGAGCCAGATTTGAAGGAACTCCTCGTCGGTCGAAATGGAGTGGTGCAGCTGATGGCAAGCGCCGCTCAAGAAGCTCTTCGCGCCCTCTCTTTGGCGAAGGGCATAATGGATGATGGCAAAACACTCAACGCTCATGATTGCGCGGTTGTAGAAAAAATCATGGAGCGGCTTTCGGATTTTGGATTGGCGTTGCACGAGGTGCATACCAAGCTAAGCCATACCTACCCAGATGCCGGCCTCCCATTGAAACTGTTCGAACGGATCGTGGACGATGCATGGATCACTGCGCACGATGCCATGCACTTGTTGAACCTGCAGTCTCCGCCGTCAGCCATCATGGCGCCACAGGCCCAGGCGGGCGCTGCGATGCCGGCCAGGGCAGGCGCTGCGATACCGGCTGACACTGCTGGTACGGCTGCAGTGTCAGAAGGCACTACAGCGCGAAGGAAAGGGAAGTCAAAGCATAAGTCGGCAGCTCGCGCCGGGACTTCTGCCGCCGGGCAGCCATCAACACCAGTCGCTGCGAACGCCGGCACAGTGCCAGCAGCCAAGGTTCTCGCGCGCTCGGATCAAGTTGCGAGTACACAGGTGAGAGCGCAAGAGGTGGCTGCGAGTTCGTCGGGGGCAGGCTCGACAATCGGGGGCGCCGCGTTGTCAATGGAGGTATTGACGGAGCGGCTCAAACGATTGGACGAACTTTTGCAGTTCGATCTGGCCGGTCAGCAAAGCGTCGTCTCCCAAGTGCGCCAGATGAAGCCTGAGGAGGCCGGTAAGGTCGTGGACGATGTGGCCCAGTACCTGCGAGCCCAGGCCATTGAGATGCAAACCTGTCTCGCCGGGTTGCAGGGGCGTAATGTACGCCTGCTACTCACCTCCACCCAGCTACCCAAAGTGCACGAACGCACAGACCAGCTCAAAGGGTTGCTGAACATGGTGCTGGGACAGGCCAACGCATTGAATGAAGGAAAAGCCGGCATTACGACTGATTGCATGAAGACCTACGCATTTCCGGCGCAAAAATACCTGGAACATTTGTGCAATGCCGACGAATTGATGCCGCCGGAGGCACCGGTCGCGCTGCGTGGCGAGCCAGGAAAGCTGTTTGAGATGAAGCTGCAGCCCAAGATGCTGGTCAATGGTGCGATGCCGAGCCCGATGTGGGTGCACATCCACACGAGTCGCCCCGTCATGGCCAGAAACTTGGAAGGGCTGGCTGATTCCGAATTCACCGCTTGCCACGTTAAATCCAACGAACAGCGCGGCTACAATCGAGAGCGAGAGGAAGCCGATGCTAGGTCCGGTCGCGAGAAGGTCATAATTCATCGCGGCAAACTCACCCCCGCTTTCTGTAAGTCCTTGTTGACCTCAGGGCTTGGCCGCCAACCACGCCATTCGCGTGCCGAGCTCCCGTCGGCGCAGGCTGCATGACAGGGCACTCAGAATGCGGCCGGCCACGCTGTGAGTCAGCGAGCATTTCTCCTGGCCAAACCGCGAATGCCGCTGCGCGAGTTGCGGTCCGGCGATTGGAGTCGATCGGCTACCGTCAGGGCCGATTTGCGATGTCGCGTTACCGGCTGTTGACGTGGCGGCGTATCTTGCCTCCCATCCAACTTATCGCCGAGATCGCGCCGCCAAGATCGAGGCGGAAGGTCTTCCTGCGAGCGCGGAGCAGGCATAGCCGATCCGATCGGGATCGGCGCATCGCAACGACCCAACGGTGTGGTGGAGAAAATTGGATTCGGGAGAGCTCGGTTCCAAGAGGCGGAGTTCCGGCCCGAATACAATCCGCTCGCAAGCACCCACGATGCGCATCCGCAGTTTATTGTCTGGGAGATGGGCTGGATTGCTCGGCGGCGCTGGCGCTAAGGCGGGGCTGTCGCCGGACAATTAGCATTCACTGCCAACAGCCTTGCAACCGTCACCAGTTGCAAGGCTCGGCGGCGGGTCGACAAATCACATGAAATCGTCGTCGGACCCGCTATCGCTGCTGTCGCTATCCTCGGTTTTGTGGAGATAGAGTGGAGGTTTGCCTGCACGCTGCCACTCACCGGCACTGTTCTTCGTCCATTTGTCGGGATGCTGCGTAGGGTCAAGCACCAGGTCGCCATGATCCACTTCAACAAACCCCATCGTCTGCGCGCGCGCTTGTGCTTCCGGATTAGCCGCACGCCAATTCAGCAACGGTCGGTCGCCGTCTATCCGAAGTTGATGCTCCAGCAGAATATCGCCCGCATTTTCGACGAGCGGATGGGCGACTTGAAGATCCACTATGGAAGTGACCTCAGTTCGACCAGGAAATTGTTCCCGCCAACTTTCCGATTCGAACTCGTTCATGCTGAATCCGCCTTCCATTCTCAGCAGTCCGGCACTCCGGTCTCCCAATTGGTAACTGAAATATCGCGCGTGCTCCGTATCTCGACGGATGCCATATTGCTGAGCAACGTCCGCGGTGCGCCTGGCTCGTGACGATACGAACTCCGAATACTCTTGAGGATTGTCGGCGATGTGCGTGATTTCATCACCATGAAATTGCCTCACCTGTCTCCTGAAGGAAGTCCTGTTGATCTCCACCACAGGAGGTCGGGAATTGAGGGAGTATGCTTGGGGAGCCGCCGATGATGAGGCGCCGCTACCTTCCGATCCGGATAAGTGCATTCGGGCAAATGTGTCCGCGAACCCTTCGCTTCCTGCATCCGATTGCTCGCCGGCATTATGCGCGCGGTAACTATCGGATGAGCCACCAATTCGACCATACATGACGATTCGTACTCCTATGTTTCGCAACCGAGCTCAAGTTAGCACGGCTGTTCAACATAGGGCGCTTAGTTGACGACTAGCTGACGAGGGCATTCCAACGGCTGCACCAATCAAATCCGCACTGCCGGCCTCAAAACCTCGGACTGCGCCACGCACCGGCCAGCAGAGGCTGCAAGGTCATGCCCGGAGGACTTGCCGTAGTTGCTGGGTGGCAGATCCGAGGGGAGTGATTGCCCCAGGCCCGCGGTTGCGCGGTTGGCCTGACAGAGACACTGGGGCACGGATGGCCAGCCGACATTTGCCACTAGCATGGAGCCAGGTCAGTTTTGAACTGGGCAGTCGTGGACTTCCATGACTAGGCCAAGCCTGCGGCAAAGAATGCTTTCGCGACAGGCTGGAAATATTGCATAGGAACCGCGTGGCCGAGTTTTGTAGTGCCTATCAGCTGACGCGCTAAGACATGGTCATGGACGATCGTCAGGCGTAGTGCCCGCGCCTCGCTCAACACATGTGAAACGCGCTCACCTTCGGCACGGCAAACTAAGAACGGCACCCCGGTTTCACCGCGAACGTAACGCAGACCGATCAGGACCGCCCTTCCTGTTAAGACCAGCGTGGCGCGATGCACGCCAAGCGCAGGCTCGTCGGCCGCCTCCTCGCGGATGCGACGCTGTTCACCTTTCAACTCTGGCGCTCCTTGCTGATCCTTCGACTCGCGCGTCACTTCGGTATTGGTCATGCGCATTTCGCGCAGATACAACGCGCGCTGGAGCAGAAGATCGATCAGTCCGCCGACCAGCAGTGCGCCGGCGCCAATTCCCATCAGCAATTTTGTCTCCATAAAGATGAGGCCAACACAGCCCATGCCGCAGATCGGCAGAGGGACCATTGTCTTCCACATCCCGAGAAGGACAATGGAAAAGGTTGCGCTGAGAACCAATACCTTGAACATGGTCTTGCAGACTTCGACCATGGAACGAGCAGACCCCAAGCGCTTCAGCCCTTCAAAGGGGTCAATTTTCTTAAAGCTGAGCTTCATCGGCTCCAGAGAGAAGACAAATCCACCATTGGCTAGCAGGCTGGCCAAAATCACCGCGGCGACAAGGGTTCCAAGCAGCGGGCCAACAGCCGCGACTGTGAGTTGGACGAGCACAACCAATGCCTGCGGCACCGCGGTATCGAAAGGTAGGCTCTGCAACTTGGTGGCTAATAGGAGCGCTTCCCGGCATTTGTCCTCGATCACGCTGCCTCTTAGCCAAAGGTAGCCGAGCCCAGCGCAAGTCCCGACCGCGCGGACGAAATCGGAGCTACGTGGCAGCTGTCCTTTTTTGCGCGCTTCACTTAACTTCTTCGGGCTGGCGGCGTGTGTCTTCTCTTCACTTGTGTCGCTCATGGCAGCAATTTGTCGAACCACTCCAGCACGCCGTTGGCACGTGTGACCTCCAGTTTCATGCTCTCCACCAGATAGGCAGCGTAGGTGACCATGAGAACTGGAAAGACAATGTTCTTGATTGCCGGAGACAGTTGGCTCGCCTTAAATTGCGGGGCAAAGCGACGCAGCAGCATCATCGATATATCAATCAGTATCAGGAAGAACACGACAGGCCCCGAAACCAATAATGCCGTGCGCATTATGCTGTCGAGAAGCCCCAACAACTCCATTGCTCCTGGCCCGCTCAGTGTCGGGTGAAACTGATACACCGGCCAGATCAAGTAGCTGCGGTACAGGACACTGATCAAAGTTTCCAGGCCTCCTGATCCGACGAATATGGCAATCGCAGTGATCCCCAGAAAAACGCCCATCGCGGAAGCCTGACTGTTCGTCGCGGGATCGGCCGAAGCGGTCGGGCTGCTGATGCCGCGTTGGTTGTCGATAAGCTCCCCGGCAGCCTGAAGGCCCCAAAGCGGAATGCCAAGAAAAGTGCCAAGGAGTACACCGACAAAAACTTCCTTGAATCCGAGCAGGGTTAGCTGGATCAGGCGCGTATCAGGATCCAGCGCCGGCAATCCGCCGCTGACGTGTGCCAGGCATGGTAGTGCGAAGCCAACAGCCAAACAGCCCCGGATCAGCCCACTGATCTGCGAGCGTGTGAATACGGGAAAGATCAGCATGATGCCCATCGCGCGGGCTGCCCCAAGACCTGCCGCAACGACGAGTTCGAAAGCCGTCTGGATCAGAATTTGAATATCGGCCGATGGCGCGTCCATGGGGCGGACTAGTAGCTAAGTGTCATTGCGGGAAACTCGGTGAAGATCTGATCGGCTAGCTCTATGAGCGGGGCGCTTAGCACAGGAGCAAACAGCCCAATCACCGCGACAACGACCAGAAGCTTCACGGTGAGCGGCAAGCTTTCATCCTGGATCTGCGTCGCCGCCTGGAGGATGCCGATGACGAGGCCGACAACCACTGATGCAATGAGCGGCGGTAGAATCCAGATCATGAAAACCACCAGTGATTGGCTCATAAGAGTAATGATGCTGGATTCAGTGATGATCAGCCTCCCGGTAACGTATAACTCAGCACAAGCCCATGCATCAATTTTGACCAACCATCAATGGCAACAAACAAGAAGATCTTGAACGGAACAGATATAACAGTTGGTGAGACCATCGACATACCCATTGCCATCAAGATAGTTGTCACTATCAGATCTATAACAATAAAAGGCAGATAAAGTAGAAATCCTATCTCAAATCCGCGCTTCAATTCTGATAGCAAGAAAGATGGTACAAGTATTGCAAAGTCATCAGGCGTGGCTGCAGCGTGCATTTCCTCTGGCCAGACCTTTTCTGTCGAAGATAGGAAAAATCGCCGCTGCTCTTCATTTGTGAATTTCTTGAGATGCTCGCGCAAGGGCTCACTTCCGGCTTTAGCGGCGCTTACCCAGTCGTCGAATGTCTGATAGTGGAGCTTGGGATCCGACATGCGGTCATAGGTCTGCTCAGCAACGGGCGCACTAACGAACATAGTGAGGATCATCGCCGCGGCGTACAGCACCACATTGGGTGGTATGGTCTGGGTCCCGAGCGCATTGCGGACGAGGAAAAGAACAATTGATACCTTTACAAAGGCCGTTGTCGTGGCAACTGCTAAAACCAGCAGACCGAGTCCGGCGGTAACCGCAAGAAGCGCCAGGATTGTCGGCTGAGCTTCACTCATTGCATGCAAACCCGCCACGGAGCCTGATGCCCAGCTCTTCTCCGATGCGGACAATGTCGCCACGCCCGATACGCTGACCATTGGCCACTATGTCGACCGGGCCGTCGATCGGCCATCCAAGTTCAAAAATATGCCCTTCGCCGGCACTTCTTAATTCCCCAAGAGAAATAGGCCAGCGGCCGCATTCAAAGACAAGCACGATCTCGACATCGTCGAGATCCTTAGTAAGCTCCAGTTGCGATCCGGGTTGTGTCATATGCGCACTCTCCAAAGGACACGGTCGCGGGCGGAAAGGCCCCCGCAAGATTAATTCATCGCCGTCAAGATCCGCCTCGGCGCACAACTGGCCGACAGCTAGGGTGATCTGGCCGCGGCCGAACGGCGCAATATCGGGCAACAATGCATCACCGACACATGCGCTTCGAAGAAGCGCCGCAGGAAGGCGAAGCGTGCCGACCTCTCCTGCAACAATGAGCGGGAGCTCTGGAGGCAGCCCGCCCAGCTGCCGCGGCAACTGGGCAAGCAGTTCGCCTAGCGCGCGAAACGCAGGCGGTACTAAGCCGTCAAGTGGCGTGAACAGGAATAGACGGCCCTTGCCCTTGACCGCGCCGAAAATGATGTCGAGTTCAAGATGAGGAGCCAGCATCGTGGCTTCGCATACCCGCACGAGTTGCACGTTCAGACGCGTCGTCTCCTCCAGTCGAGTGACAAGCGGCTCCAGAGCGAGTTCGAGAATTAGCGAAGCAGTTGGCTCGGAAGGGAAGGCCAAGCCGTTCTGCACTGTCGTGATGAACTCCTCTACGAGCGGGCGCGACAGTGACAAGATGACCGTTTCGGCTCCCACTCTCCAGACGCAGTCAAGCATCGGAATGGCAGCAGGTTCCTGCTGCCAGACAAGCCCTGCCGTTCGCACCGATAGCGGCACCTCGTTGATCCGGCTTTGAAACGGCGTGCGCGGCGCTGCTGTATCATTGAGCCACGAGACAACCGTGTGGGACAGTTTCAGAACTGGTTCGAACATGGCGGGTGTGACCGCAGCGCCTATCAAAGACTGCACGGTCGTGTCATTCGGACGACCTCTTGCGACCGTCGGATCCGGTTGCGCGGCATTTAGGCAAGCGACCCCCTCGCATATTTCAGCAGTATCTCATCGTCGGCCTCGATCTCGGCTGCGGCCTCCGAATGAGTCTCGACGGCGCGCCGCACGTCGTCCTCGATTTGTTGCCATTTGTCCCTTGCCGCCGAACATATGACCCATAGCTCCCTCGTCCTGGACGCCGCCATCTCAGCCTCCTCTTGAGCGATTTGGGTATCATCAAGCATCTGCCGTCTGGAATTGATCTCAGCGGCAAGTTGTTCAGTGTGAAGGCGGTGACGGTCGAGCGCTGCGCTAGACAAGTTGTCGAGTGACATCAGATGCTGATAGAGCGCTGCTTCTTTTCTTGAACAATGTTGCTGTATCATTGCAAGCTCCCTAGAGGCATTTTGTACGGCTGAGGCGGCCACATCGCGCTGGGCTTCCTTCTTGGACAGCTCGCCAAGGGCACGACGCTCTTGCATTTCCTTCAGAAGCCGTATACTCGAAGACTGAATCCAGTTTACGCGGTCAGACGCGACATCCATGCGACCGTCTCCTCGAAATCTGACGCGTCATCTTCGCTCTGGCGCAGAAACTCCCTCAGTTCGTCGATTGACGCGACAGCCCGGTCAGTCAGGGGATCTCCACCTGGCTTGTATTCGCCAACATTGATCAAGAACTCGGTCTCGGCATAGCGCGACAGGAGCTCGCGGAAAATGGATGCTGCCTTGCGATGTGTCCCCGAAACGACTGCATCCATGACGCGGCTGCGACTCTGCAGCACATCAATAGCGGGGAAATGCGATCGCGCCGCAATAGCGCGTGAGAGGATGACATGGCCATCGAGAATACCACGCGATTCCTCGGCGATTGGATCACCCGTGCCATCACCCTCTACAAGCACCGTATAGAAGGCCGTGATTGAGCCCCGCTCACCCATGCCGGCGCGCTCGAGCAGGCCTGGCAGCATGCCAAAAACGGAAGGAGGAAAGCCCCGTCGCGTCGGCGGCTCACCCGCAGCAAGGCCTATTTCGCGCATAGCGCGGCAGAAGCGCGTCAGCGAATCCAGCATGAGAGCAACGCGTAGGCCTTGATCGCGGAAATATTCCGCGAGCGCAGTCGCCATTGGAGCGCATTGCGCACGCTCTACCGCCGAGCGGTCGGATGTTTCAACCACGACGACCGTACGGAGAAGGCCCTCTTCACCAAGATTCCTTTCGATGAATTCACGAACTTCCCGTCCACGTTCGCCTATGAGCGCCACTATGACGACGTCAGCGGCGGCACCCTTTACGATCTGTGACAACAGCGTCGACTTGCCACCACCTGGCTCGCCATAAATCCCGATCCGCTGGCCCTCGCCGCACGTCAGCAGACCATCGAGGACACGGACCCCAAGCGGGAATGGCCGCTCAATCATGCGCCTCGTCATCGGATTGGGGGCTCTGCCATGCAGGGGCCGAGTTTCGACGGTCTTGATTTCGCCTTTGCCGTCCAATGGGCGGCAACGACTGTCGATCACGCGACCGAGCAAATCGCCGCCGACGGGCACCTCACGCATTCGGCCAGTGGCCACGACCTCTGCGCGGCTGGATAGGCCCACCAAGTCCCCGATCGGTGTCAGCAATACACCATCACCCGACAGGCCGATCACCTCGGCCTCGAGCGACAGCCCGGTTCGCGGGTCCTCTAGGAGGCAAAGTTCCCCAATACGAGTGTCTGGCAAGACGGCATGAACCAGTGTGCCGATAGCCCGCGTGATCCGACCGCGCACCGCACGCGTGTCAATTCGCTTGGCCGCAGCCCTCAAAGACGAGATTGCTGGAACGAGAGCTCGAGTGTGGGCGTCAGCGTTATGTTCTGGGACGGGCTTTCTCATAGCTCGCCTTTCTCACAGAGCGTCCCGAAACCAAGGCGCAGCGCGCGCATCTGGGCGTCAAGTCCAAGGTCAACATTGCCGTACTCGCTCCACAGCACGCAGCGTTGCGGCGACAATGTCGGGTCGGGCTCGATCCGCACCCTTGGTCGACCATCCTGGCCGTCGCATCGAGCAAACTCTCGTGCAAGCATGTCGACTTGCATGGGAGAAACATGAAGGCAAACGTCGGCGCCGCTGTATTGACACTCTATGGCGTGACGAACAGCCCTCACCAATAGCTCGCCCGGATCGAAAGCGCCGATAAGATCGCTCAATATTTCCATCACGAGCTGCGGCAATTCCTGCTCCAGAGCCGCCTTTCGTCGCGCGATTTCGGAGATTGTCTCCGCAATCAACCCTGCCATCTCCTCGGTGCCTGCATTCGAGCCCTCCATGTGGCCGCGCGCCCACGCCCGCTGGTAAACCGCGCGTGCCCAGTTTCGAACGCGCTGCCGATGCCGTTCTGCCGCGGCAAGGGCTTGCGCGGCGCTGTGCCAGGTTTCGAGCTCGCTCGCGGGTATCAGTGGTCCGACTGGACGCATCTGCGGCGCTATTGGCCCCTCGGAAAGTTCGACTGTCATTTCACCGGGGTCTCTGTCTCAAAATGAGCTACTACAAGTGAAAGCAATTGGCCGGCGGCGGTCCAATGCTCATGTGCTGGAGTCTCCGCGGCAGTCCCCTCGGGCAATCGAAGAAGCACGCGGTTACGCTCGGTCGCTGAACTGTCCTGGAGCCAAGCTCCAAGACATGCGTGTCCATCGTATTCGATTTGCTGAGCGAGTTTTTCTGGGTCCGAGATCAGTCTTTTGTCAACAGCATGCAGCAGGTGTCGGATTCCGAATGCGTGTGCATCCACGCCGATGCGTTTAACAAGGATGGCAAGCTCAGGCTGAGAGACAAACGCGACCAGCGAACGGGCATGCCAGATACTACCAGCAAGAAGGGTCGCTCGATATGGATCATGCCCGCGTAGAAGGTCCGGCCTGCAGCCGATGTGGTTCAGATCCACGTCATCGTTGCCCAGCAATTCTGCCAGCCTTGGATGCAGTCTGGAACACTTCTGCAACTTCACTAACGTTTCGGCCGATAACGCTGGATCAAGACGCGCCGCAAGACGGGTTGGATGGGCCGAAGCCGCAAGCTCGCTCGCGCCCGGAAAGTGCGGACCATCAGGTCGGGCGGTCTGTATAGGCATTGGCAATGAGATGTCACCCACGTCCAATTGCAGGCATTCTTTTGCGAATGGCCTCGACAGCAGAAGCATCCCGGCGCCCCTCGACCTTGGAAACGCCGGTTGATTGCTTGCGCCGACGCGTAACAACGCCGATCAAGAGATAACAGGCCACGGCGAATACGGCTGCGGCAAAACCTGTTACGGTCGCCAGAAGTGGCGCAGGAAGAGGTAGTGATGCTTGTGGCAAAACAGCAGTCGGATCGGGCCGTTGCTCGTGTGCGGAACGTTCTACCGGCACCAAAACCACTTCCACCTTATCGTAGGACAGGCCTTCGATGCTGTCGGCTACAAGCATCTTTATCTTTGGCAGCAGAGCCGCGACATTTGTTTTTGCGTCGTGCCTGATAAACACCGAGGCCGAGGATGGCGTGGCACCGGCTCGCACAAGGTCGTTATGCGGCAGCACGACGTGAACACGTACAGAAAAAACGCCATCGATATCGCTGATCGTCCGCGACAACTCTTCGCTCAGGGCATACACGTAACGGGCACGCTCTTCGGTCGGCGAGGCAATCAGGCCTGATCCTTGGAATATCTCACCGAGGTTCTTGAAGGATTGGCGCGGCAGCCCCTTGGCGTTCAGAAGGTTGATTGAGAAGGCGAGCAGCTTTTCGTCAACCTGGATCGTGCTGGTTCCATCCTTGGCGACCACCCGGATCGCGGCGACCCCGTTGTCTTCAAGAAGTGCGAGCATTTCATTTGCCTCACGCTCTTGCAATTGCGTGTAGAGGTCGGCTTTGCAAGCAGTGAGGGCGACGAGAACTGGCAGCATGACAAGTCTAACCGACCGCCACCCTGACAGGCCACGCATGATTTCGCCCTCGGCCAAGCCAATCATGCGCGCGGTTCAGCCTTCCTTCAAAAGTTTATTCACGGATGATGTGACGCCGCTGACGCCTTTGGAGATAAGCGCCACCTGGGTGACGCCGTTGTAAACATCCCGAAGACCAGCCATCATCGTTTCGAAGTCTTGCCCTTGTTGGGGAATGCCCGAGATTCCGGTTCCCGCCTCACCTGGAACGGGAAGCTTCTGCGCCGGTCCCGGTAGAGCGCCCTTCGAAAGGGCTATGTCATGGTCGAGCGCGGGGAAGGAAACAGTGTTGTGTGGATATAGGGAGGAAATCGTCTGCAACACGCGATCGCCCATGCCGCTCGTCGGCGCAGCCGCGCGCTGAACATCCATCGCCGCAGCAACTGGCGCCGCACTCGCTGGCCCCGCGGCGGCATCGTTTTTCAGCGAGTCGGCTGCATGCCCTAAGGCGCGCTCAAACTGGGCCTGCTCGACAATCGACGGTGATCCGACCCTGGGGAGGCCAGCCGTTAGAGTGGCAGAGATCGACGTGACAGGCATCATCATGTAAGGACTCGGTTGCTCTCTCTGACCGGGCGAGCCCCGCCCATTCATCACCCGGTGTCGGCGCAACACTCCTAGGGGGGCAAGCTGACAACAAGCTGACTAACGGCGGCGTCATTTCGACAATCTAAAATCTCTTCGGCAATTTAGTCACTTGTGATGATTTCAGCGTTTGGTTTATCAGTGCGACATGCCGAGAACGCTTATCCAACCCGTCACCCTGCATGTTTTGAGACTTCTTTGTGCCGGGTTTTTTCTGTCCACCGGGATTCACCCGGCGCATGCAGTCCCGCTGTCCCTTCCGGCGACACCCTATAGATACACGGTTCTGGATCAGGAGCTCGCTGCAGCGTTGCAGGAATTCGGCAACAACCTGAATATCAGGGTCAACATCAGTCCTGCGGTGAAGGGGCGAATTCGCGGACGTATGCCTGATTTGCCACCGCGCGCGTTCCTCGACCGCTTGACGAACCTTTACGGTCTACAATGGTACTATGACGGCCTTGTGCTCTATGTGTCTGCTGCACAAGAATCGCAAACTCGAATGCTTTTGATGACGTCGATTCGCTTCGATGCGTTCAAGGGGGCTCTCGACAAGCTTGATATCTCCGACGAGCGCTATGTGGTCAAACCCGTGCCAGGCAATGGCCTCGTCTTCGTTTCCGGTCCACCGCGCTTCGTCGCACTCGTGGAGCAGACCTTTAACGGCTTGGTGGCGCAGGCGCAGGCGCAGACTCACATAGCGGCAACGCCAAAGGAATCAGTGCTGATCTTGTTTCGCGGCTCCTCCACTACGGTCGTTCGCGACGGACGACCGGATGCTTCTTATTCTTCTGACATCCCACAACAGGATAGCGTTGGCGGGAAGCCTGAGCTGGGCAAGAAATGAACATTGAGGATTTCCCGCAGCTCTGAAGAACATGACTGCGGCTACCCCTTTGTGAACTCTTCGCAAACTCGTCAGTTTCTCGAAAGCTAATCCGCTCATGATGAGTCCCGGCAGCTCTCGCGGTGACTCCGGCCATTGTGTTGGACCGAACCTTGGAGCCGGCCCGGAACACAGCAATTGAAGGCAGGGCAGGCGCATTCGTGACCTGCCGACGCTTGGAATTGTCGAATTTTGTGAAACGCAAGGGATCTTCTGTCGGGGTCTCTTGTGGGGATTTCAACGTCACGTCTGAGGATGCATAATGTCGGCCAGTAATCTTTCAACTTTCTACCGCTCAAATTCGCTACAGTCCGCAAGGGGTTGGCCGGGCCTGAAAGTTTCCCATTTTGCGACCCAGCATCAGCAAAGTGCATCGTGCTTCGAAGCGATGCTGTCCACTTGTGTGCTGGCAGACAAGCCCGGCTCTTTCGCGCAAGGGGATCTGCCAGCGTCGAATCTTGATTCGACAATGGATAAATTGCGGCAGGACCCTTTGGGCCATCTGGCACCGGATGTCTTGACATTGAATGGCTTGGAGCAACACCCACTGGATCTGCTGCCGCCAAATATGAGGGCGGCTCTCAAGGAGGACCAATCGCAACGCTCCAAGGCGACTGAAGCCCAACATCTGCTCGGCGTCACTCCGAAGATCGAGCCGGCTCCCAGGCCGAGCCCCGGAATCACGTGGAACGGTGGGTCGCTGACCACGGCTGAGTTGCAGATTGTTGCGGTACTCAACCGTCACAAGGACCAATGCCCGCTTACTTGGAAGTCGTTGACCGACAAAGCCAATGATCCCTCTACGCCACCGGATCTGAAAGCGGCGATCCAGGGACTGCAGCAGGATTCGGGACTTTTTTATGCGATTGGCTCGCAGGGCGACGGCCGCTGTGGAGGCAAGATCAACGCCAAGGACTTGGCCGGATTTTCAAACCACCACCCACAAGTTGCTGCATTTCAGGAAGCCCAAGCGCGAAGCTACGAGCAGAACTACATACCATCCGACGGCAGCGGAGGTTTGCAGCCTTCGGTCATGACCTTGAGCGATGCCTTGCGGGAGTTTTACCGGTACTCCGAAAATCTGTCCAAGGACCTGAGTCTGGATGAGTTCAAGAAAATGGTCGGCGGCGAATCGAAAAACGGCAAATTTCCGCCCCAGGTCATTGCGGCGGCGCAATATTTCCTCGATCACCCCGATGCTTGGAACCAGTTGTGCGGTGGCTCGAAAGGGAAGATGCACAAAGAGGATTTCCTGCAAGTCGCCTCATCGTCGATGAGCCTCACGCAAACTGAGCTGAATACGGTCGAGATGATCAAGGACCATCAGGACACGTTCTTTGGAAGCGGTGTTCTGACTCGCGACAAACTGGCGAAAATGAAAGACGACAAGAGCCTTGATCCGAAAGTGCGGGAAGCAGCCTCTCAGCTCCTTTCAGATCCTCTTTTGTTTGGCCTCCTGAACAATTCGATCACGGGCTATAAGACCCATCATAAATTCTTCGACTTTGGCGGCGGGCATACGGTTGATTCCGGCAATATCAGCAAAAAAGACTTTGCCCATTTTTGCACAAACATGTCGTCTGCGAACCGCAACGTTCAGCAGCCAATCACCCACGGCGCCCAAACCGCAGAAGAGCAGAATGCCGTCGCGGACATGAAGATGGGCCTGATGGACCAGCCTGACATTAAGTCAGCCAAAAAGAACGGCGGGGCCGTCATGCACGTCGTCGACTCCGTGCTCAAAATCGAGACGAAAGTGCTCGACTTGGCGGCAACGGCGGTGGGACTGCTCAGCTTCATTCCGGGCCTCGGACAAGTAGCCGATCTTGCCTCGATGGTTCTCGAGGCTGAGTCGCAAGCAGCCAATCTCCTGCGTACGGCCATTAACGGAGGCGATATGAAGCGAGCGCTGGAGGAAGCTGGCCTCAATATGGCCGCGCAGGCGATCGGCCTTATCGCAGGCCCCGAGGTCAAGCTGGCCATTCGAAATGGGCTCGTAAAGCACCTGATGGAAGAGGCCTTGGCGGCAGGCATTGATCTTTCGGTCTCGACGGCGCAGGACTACGCAGAAGGCTATGTGAATAACCTCAAAGCGCGCCTTGCAGGCGGCCCTGAGCAAAGCCTAGGCCTTCCGAGCATGCCATCATTCCAGAGTGTGGCAAGCAATGTGCCCTTCGTCGGCATTGCCTTATCCTAGCCGTCGCCTTGCGCGGAAGCTTTGGCTCGCGCGCTGACATAAGGGTCATTGTGGCACAAGCAGGGGTTCATCCGCATCAACGCAAGCGGTGTTCCTGACGCCATCTGGATCGGACTGTGAGGGGGATGTCCGAAGTCTGTGAAGACTTCGGTATATGACGACTTCAGAGTTACGCTGAGCCCAGCCATCTCGAGCCGGTGCGCCGGGTCGAGGTTTTCACGGGCGCCGGCCGGTAGCGGGAATGGTCTCCGGAAGGCACGGCGCGGATGGTGGCGGAGCGGCGCAGCCGAAGGAACGGCTGTCGCGCGCCCAGGGCGGCCTCCCGAACAGCAGACGATGATCTCCTGCCTTGGGCCTATATCCTCGTGCCACGCTCAAGGCAGTCGGCTGAAAACAGCGCTGATTTAAAACAGCATTATCCTGCACTGCACCCTCGATCCTTGCGCTCACCGATCGCTCGTCGACACGCACGCGGTCAAGTCGTTATCGGCGCTATGCCGATGGGCTTCGAGAGCAAGGTGGACGCTGAGCGGTGCGTCAGCCTCAGGGCGCGGCTGGCCAGCTTTGGGTCTCACGCTCTATGACGGCAACACCCGGCTGATCCACTTGGCCTGTTCGCGGGCTCCCGGCAGCGGCGCGGAAGCCACGGTCCGCCTTCCTCGGCTTCAGGCCAAAGATACCGCAGCATGCTCCAGAGCTATGTCTGCCGCCTTCGCCCCATCGTCGCTGGTCATGTGGAAAGGACAAGCAGGCTACGCACCCTATAATCCCGTCGGGCAGGATTCGACAGTCGACGGCGAGACATTCGCCAAACCTCCCCCTTGATTCTCAGCAACGTTAAAAAAAATTCACATAATGTTCGTGAGTGTAGTCTCCTGTCAGGTGGTACATTAGCCCCAATATCTGGCGTCTTAGTCGTAGAAAGGACTGTGATCTATCTTCCATTAGCATCCATACCAGCGGATTTACAGCAAATGACGAGAGAGGTCTCATGCGGATTGATGGGGATAGAAGGGCTAGCGGCTTGCTGCATCCCGTCCGGGTTGATGCTAACCAATGTTGACACTGGTAAATCGCCTAAGGACGGCAGCGCATCTTGATCGCCTTCGAATCCTGGGCCTTTGCGCGCATGCGGATCTAACCGTCGGCGAGCTGGCCGATATTACCGGTCTGCCTCGCGAGCAGGTTCGACGCCACGTTCGGCGGCTGGTCAGAGCCAACTTTCTTTGCTGCAACGAACAACGTCCGCAGTCTTCGTACCATATGCAAGCAGGAGGCAAGGATGGCGAGCTGGCTCAATTGGTGGTCGATCTCCTGCCCCACGATGATGGCCATCATAAAAGAGACCTACAACGCCTGGAAGCAATACAAGACGCGCGGTTGAAGGGACCGCCTGCTTGATCGTGAAATAGATCAGTCCAAATGGAGCGCGACTACCATGGATAACTCCGCCGGCGGCGCCATCGCGCAGCCCGACACTTACGGGCGGCCTCACTTAGCCGCCGTCGACTCCCGCGTTCACGAACTGCTTCTAAGACAGGAGCGTCAGGAGCGGACAACTCTCAAACTGATCGCCTCCGAGAACTTTGCCTCCTCGGCGGTGTTGGAAGCGACCGGGTCGATTTTCACCAACAAGTATGCCGAGGGATACCCCGGTGCGCGCTACTACGCCGGAAACGAGATCGTCGATGAGCTTGAGACCCTCGCGATCGAGCGCCTGAAAGCGCTATTTGGCAGTGAACATGCCAACGTCCAGCCTTATTCAGGCTCGCCAGCCAACCAGGCTGTCTATCGCGCGCTTTTGAGCCCCCGTGACAAAGTCATGGGCTTGCCTTTACCCGAAGGCGGCCATCTGACTCACGGTTGGTCCGTCAATTTTTCCGGCAGCGATTATCAGCGCGTCCCGTACAGGCTGCACGAAAAGACACAGCAAATTGACTATGACCACTTGCGCGAGACCGCCAAGCGGGAACGCCCGAAGCTAATTTGGGTCGGCGGAACTGCTTATCCGCGTATTTTTGACTACGCGGCAATGGCCGAAATTGCTTCGGAGGTGAACTCGTATCTGGTGGCTGACATCGCCCACATCTGCGGCCTGGTTGTCGCAGGAGTGCATCCGAACCCCGTGTCCCATTGCGATGTGGTCACCAGCACCTCTCACAAGTCGATCCGCGGTCCCCGGGGTGGCTTCATTTTATCAAGGAATGAAGACCGTTATCAGCCCCTCCATCATCCGAAGAGCAAACACAATCTGGCCAAACGTATAGACCGCGCCGTGTTCCCTCTTCTGCAAGGCGGACCGCATATGAATACTATCGCCGCGCTTGCCGTCGCTTTGCAGGAAGCAGCGAACTCGTCCTTTCGTGTCTACGGTCAGCAGATCGTCCACAACGCCAAGGCTCTGGCCCAGGCACTTCTGGAGCGAGGTTATGAACTCGTCACCGGGGGCACTGACAATCACATGCTGATCCTTGATCTTCGGGACCGGTCGCTGTCAGGCAAAGCCTATGCGGAGCGCTTATCGCGTGCAGGCATCATTGCGAATTTCAATATGGTCCCGGGCGACCGGCGGCATCCGGCGCTGACAAGCGGCATCCGCTTAGGGACACCAGCGGTGACGTCCATGGGCATGCGCGAAACGGAGATGGTGCAGATCGCCGCTTTCATCGACTCGGTCTGCCGCCAGCCCGATGACCAGGAAGTTCATGCGAGCGTACGAAGAGACGTTGCCGACTTCTGCACTGCGTTCGATGTTCCCGGCATCCCCGACCGATAAGCCACCCCAATCCAGAAACTCCTCACTAACTCCAGCACTTGAAGCGAGGGCATTTTTATGACCAGGCAGTTCGTGTTCTCTTCCGAATCCGTCGGCGCGGGACACCCCGATAAGATGGCAGACAACATCTCCGATGCCATTCTCGATGCGGTCCTGCGCACCGATCCGAAGGCGCGCGTCGCCTGTGAAGTGTTGGTGAAGACGGGGATGGTCGTTGTGGCTGGCGAGATCACCAGCCATGCCCACATCGATTACAGCCAAGTCGCCCGCGATACGATACTCGATATTGGCTACGACGATGATGCGATTGGCTTTGATGGTCGACGTTGCGCCGTCGTTCTGGCCCTCACCGAGCAGTCGCCCGACATAAGCCAGGGCGTTGATGAAGGACGAGGGCAGGATCTCGGGCAAGGGGCAGGGGATCAGGGCATCATGTTTGGATTCGCATGCAACGAGACGGATACATTGATGCCCCTGCCGATCCAACTCGCTCACCATTTGACGAAAAGACAGGCCGAGGTCCGGAAAGCGGGACAGCTTGGCTGGCTGCGTCCGGACGTGAAATCTCAAGTGTCGGTACGCTACGAAGGGCTCCGCCCGGTGGCGCTGGATACCATAGTCCTGTCAACGCAGCATGACGAAGCGGTCTCACAAGCCACGGTCCGCGAAGGCGTCATTGAGGAGATCATAAAACCGGTCCTGCCGGCCCACCTGGATACTTCGGGGATCAGATTTCTGGTCAACCCAACAGGGCGGTTCGTGGTCGGTGGGCCTGCCGGCGACTGCGGCCTCACAGGACGGAAGATCATCGTCGATTCCTACGGTGGGACCGGGCGTCACGGCGGCGGTGCCTTTTCGGGCAAGGACCCATCCAAGGTTGACCGCTCGGCGGCCTATGCCGCCCGGTATGTCGCGAAGAACATCGTTGCCAGCGGCCTTGCGGAGGTCTGCGAGGTTCAGCTTGCCTACGCGATCGGCGTGGCCAGTCCGGTTTCTGTCATGGTCAATACCTTCGGAACCGCAAGGATCGAGGAAAAAAGGATCGAGCGCCTTGTTCTCGAGGTTTTCAATCTCCGACCGAAAGGCATCATCAAGATGCTTGATCTCTTACGGCCGATATACCGCAAGACGGCGACATACGGACACTTCGGGCGTGAAGAGCCTGAGTTCACTTGGGAGAAGACGGACAAAGCTGACGATTTGCTGCGTGAAGCCGGACCGGCAGCTGCGTGAGGGCGGCTGGATCAAGCGCATGCGGCAACCCATTTCAACTCGCGAGACCACGCCCGGCCGGCGTGGCAAGAAGCCGGCTCGGGTTTTGGCGGAGATTTTGATGCCGGATTATGACGTGCTTTGCATCGGCAATGCCATTGTCGACATCATCGCCCAGTGCGACGAGGAATTCCTCGAGACCAACGGCATCATCAAGGGCGCGATGAACCTCATCGACACACAACGCGCCGAACTGCTCTACAGCCGCATGGGCCCGGCGATCGAAGCGTCCGGCGGCAGCGCCGGCAACACGGCGGCCGGCGTCGCCAGCTTTGGCGGCCGCGCGGCCTTCTTCGGCAAGGTCTCCAACGATGCGCTGGGCGAAATCTACGCCCACGACATCCATGCGCAGGGCGTCGCCTTCGGCACCACGCCGCTCAAGGGTGAGCCGCCGACGGCGCGCTCGATGATCTTCGTCACGCCCGACGGCGAGCGCTCGATGAACACCTATCTCGGCGCCTGCGTCGAGCTTGGCCCTGAGGATGTCGAAGCCGACAAGGCGTCCGGCGCCAAGGTCACCTATTTCGAAGGCTATCTGTGGGACCCGCCGCGCGCCAAGGAGGCAATCCGCCAGACGGCGAAGCTGGCGCACGCGGCAGGCCGAGAAGTGTCGATGACGCTGTCGGATTCGTTCTGCGTCGACCGCTACCGCGACGAATTCCTCGACCTGGTGCGCTCGGGCACGGTCGACATCGTCTTTGCCAACAGCCACGAGATCAAGTCGCTCTACCAGACATCGTCGTTCGACGAGGCGCTGGCCCAGATCCGCAAGGATTGCCGGATCGCCGCCGTCACCCGCTCGGAAAAAGGCTCGGTGATCGTGCGCGGCGACGAGACCGTGGTGATCAAGGCGACCGCCATCAAGGAACTGGTCGACACGACGGGCGCCGGCGATCTCTATGCCGCCGGCTTCCTGCATGGCTACACGCAAGGCCGCGACCTGCAGACTTGCGGCGACCTTGGCTCACTGGCAGCCGGATTGGTGATCCAGCAGATCGGCCCCAGGCCCCGTCAGAATTTGCGCCGCGAGGCTGAGCAGGCGGGGCTGACCATTCCGGACGTTCAAACGAGTTAGTGGCCTACCTTCCCGTTGTGCAGGCTATCTCGCCAGAAGCGCAATCACGGAATAGGGAAATCCTGATGTCGAACATGATGAAGGCGCTTGTGAAGGCCAAGGCCGAACCGGGCATCTGGATGGAAGAGGTGCCGGTGCCGGAAATCGGCCCCAACGACGTGCTGATCAAGATCAAGAAGACGGCGATCTGCGGCACCGACGTGCACATCTACAATTGGGACCAGTGGGCGCAGAAGACGGTGCCGGTGCCGATGGTGACGGGCCATGAATTCGTCGGCACCGTTGCCGATTTCGGCGCAGCGGTCACCGAATACAAGGTCGGCCAGCGTGTATCGGGCGAAGGCCACATCGTCTGCGGCCATTGCCGCAACTGTCGCGCCGGGCGAGGGCATCTGTGCCGCAACACGCTCGGCGTCGGCGTCAACCGTCCAGGCGCCTTCGGCGAGTATCTGGCGATCCCGCAGCACAATGTCGTGCCGATCCCCGACGATGTGCCCGATGAGATTGCCGCGATCTTCGATCCCTTGGGCAATGCCGTCCACACCGCATTGTCCTTCGATCTGGTCGGCGAGGACGTGCTGGTGACTGGCGCCGGGCCGATCGGCATCATGGGCGCGCTCGTCGCCCAATGCGTCGGCGCGCGCAAAGTGGTCATCACTGACATCAACCCGGTGCGGCTGGCGCTAGCCAAGAAACTCGGCGTCCAGCATGTCGTCGACGCCTCGAAGGAGAAGCTGCGCGACGTCATGCCGGTGCTCGGCATGACCGAGGGGTTCGACGTCGGCCTCGAAATGTCAGGCGCCGCCCCCGCTTTCCGCGACATGATCGACACCATGAACAATGGCGGCAAGATCGCCATTCTGGGCATCGCGCCGACCGGCTTCGAGATCGACTGGAACAAGGTCATCTTCAAGATGCTGCATCTCAAAGGCATCTACGGCCGCGAGATGTTCGAAACCTGGTACAAGATGATCGCGCTTGTGCAGGGTCCGCTGGATGTCTCCGGCCTGATCACCCACCGCATCGGCATCGACGATTTTCAGATCGGTTTCGATGCGATGAAGAGCGGCAGTTCCGGCAAGGTGGTGATGGACTGGTAGGGATTGCCTTGGCCGCTATTCAGGAAAAGCTGACGACAGCACCTCTGGTCCGCCGGACATTTTCCAACTAGGGGAACATGGCTGGGTGGAGAGCTATGGCTCCGCTACGTGCGCTCGCTAATCATATACGGCGACGTATCGCGGCCCACCCGGTGACGGTCGATGGGGCAATTCGCTTCAGTCGATGACGGAAACCCGGTGAACCGATGCTGAGGCCCCGACGCGATCGTCTATTTCCTATGATCTGCGATTGAGGTCGAGGTGTTGCCGCTTTCAGCGGGTAAGATGCGATAGACGACTTCCGGTACCCTTCCGGTCAGCGAAAAGGAAGGCAACGAGCCGCATTGCCTCAAGCAAAATGTTACCAATAGTGTCCTGTTCCAAAGGGGATGGACAGGTCGTGCCATTCCGGTTCGGGGGAAGGATGGCGCGGCTCAGCATGGCGACACGGTGAAGCGGCGATCGTGGAGCTTTATTGCGGCGTTGACAAGCGGCGCATTCTGGATGAGTTCGAGGCGGTAACCGGCTATTATTCGCAAGCGCGCGATCCGTCTTATGAACCGTCGTGAGCAGAGGCCGTCTGCGGGCAAGAGCCGCAGCCGCTGTTACGGCAGCGATGTCCGCGACGCGCTCATCGTGTTGTGGGAGGATTCGGAGCGGCTGGGTCCGCATCGACGCTCGCGGCGGCCAGCGCCGCCGGGCAGGAATGAGTTCGCAGTTCGCCGCTCGGTGCCAGCCCGCACCTTCGGCGATTGGAAAGATCCGCCGCCCGGCTTTGTTGAGCGCATTCGGGCACGTCTTCGTCAGGGAGCTTCGTGCAGACGATGGTGCTGACCGGATTGCCGCCGGCTGGACCGATTGCATTCCGCTCCGCACGCGCGACAGCGGCAATGTGATCATGGCGATCAAGCAGGCCCGCTCCCGGTTTCGCTGACCCTGTGCTGCTGTTTGCCGGCATCCGCCCGCACAGGAAGAGCTTGTAAAAGTGCGGAAATCGAGGAGCCGTTGGTCGTCGATCTTCAGCCTGAACGCGGTCGTTTGCTGGTGCCGCAAATCGGCTGTTGCATGTACATCCCTGTCAGACGTCAGTTTTCCTCGCCTATTTTGGTGTCGAGCGCGAAGTGCTCCAACCAGATTGCAAGGCTTTTTGGAAATGAGAGCGGCTTTGCGCAGGGCGCTCCGTTGTTGAGCATTCAAGCTACCAAGCCAATGACGCGCAGGTTCCACCAGGCTCGCCAGCCTTGAAGGACAGCGAAAAAAGCAGAGCACGACAGACACAACAGTGCATCAGGACGCCGCAGTCGTTGAAGATGGTGCGCTGCATCCATACCGTGGATGCATTCGATCCAAATAATCGATTTGTTCAATCAGTTTCTCGAAAGCTAACCCTACCCTCTGTGGGAATCGGGCTCTGAGCCGCGACGCTGCCTTGCGAGCGCAGGGGCTGCACGTAGGAGAGATGATGCAACGAGAAATCGCACGCGGGTTGCTGGCCTCGTGGGTTCGCCGACCGGCGTATTTGAGCCCGTCAGTTGGTCCTCACCCGCGCCTATTGCCACCGAGCGACTTGCATGTCCCTCCGACTCGGACCAGTTCCGAGAGCTGCGACGAGTTGCGCGCCGTGTGCTCCGATCAGATGGCCGCCGGTGACGCGTTCGATGGGCCGTCCCTCTTCGAGAGGAGATGAAATGCGAACGCTGCTCGTGGATCATCATGCGGATCTTGCGCGCGCCATGCGACTTGCGCTCGGGGATGGCGGCTTCGTCGTTGATGTCGTTGGTACTCTGGAACTGGCTTCGAGTGCATTTTCTTGCGCCAGCTATGAAATTCTCCTGCTGGAATTGGCTCTGCCAGATGGCGATGGCTTGGGTTGGCTGAGGCAGTTGAGGACCCACGGGCATTCAGTTCCTGCCGTCATTATGAGCAGCCTTAACGATCTCGATAAGCGAATTGCGATCTTCAACGGTGGTGCGGACGACTTTCTGCTCAAACCCATCTCTACCGATGAGCTTATTGCCAGAATGAGAGCCATTCTGCGCCGGGCGACACAGATGACCGACCTGAGGCTCGTATTTGGCAATCTCGACTTTGATCCGGTCGCCCGCCAGGTTTTCGTTGATGGGCACCCAATGATGATCGCACGTCGCGAACTCTGTGTTCTAGAGCACCTGCTTAACCGGGCAGGCCGCATCGTGCCCCGTGCGCAATTGGAAGATCACCTCTATTCATTCAACGACGACGTGTCTGCCAACGCGCTTGAAGTCGGAATTTATCGTTTACGGGGACATCTGACCAGATCAGGTGCAACGCCACGGATCAAGACCATCCGAGGCATTGGTTACATCCTAGAATTGACTGACGCCTCGTCCGCATAGTTTGTCGAATCGAAAGAAGATCTATTTTGCTGATCCTTCAACATCCTTGCGCTGCGCTCAATTGGCGGGCGATCGCCAACAAGGTTACAAGACCTGCAGTGCCCCGTTACCTGGGCCATCTCCTCTGCGCGCTTATTGTGACTTTCCCACTTGGTGTCGCGGCGCAAAACAAGCAGGACAAAGGCCCGCCGCATGCGGCTTCGAATAGCATCAACGCCACGCTGACCCTTTCCTCTTCGCTCGGGGAGACCGTTCATCTGCCCGGGCCAGCCACGACCATCTTTGTTGCTGACCCCACGATCGCGGATTTTCAGGCGCCATCGAGCAAAACAATCTTCGTCTTTGGCAAGAAATCGGGGCGGACCAGCCTATTCGCCTTGGATGGCAATGGCGAGCCTCTCGCCGAATTGCGTATCGTTGTCACGCAACCGATCGGGGATTTACGCGCCATGTTGCGGGAGCAGGTCGGCGACTATCCCATCCGCGTCAACTATACGCCGCGCGGCGCAATCCTTAGCGGGACGGCGCCCGACGCAGAGGTCGCCGACACCGCAAAAAGAGTCACTGAGCAATATCTGGGCGACGGAGCGCAAGTCGTCAACAACATCAAGGTCGCTGGATCCCTGCAAGTTAACCTCAGCGTGCGCGTAGCCGAAGTCTCACGCAGCGCCATGAAGTCACTCGGCGTCAACTTGTCCGCCTTCGGTCAAATCGGCAATTTCAAAGTGGGCGTTCTAAGCGGAAGCGCTGCAAGCGCTGGGTCTGGTTCAACCCAGGGTGGCGGTACAGCAGAAATCGGATTCGACAACGGTGCCGTCAACGTCAGCGCGGTTCTCGACGCGCTCGCCAAGGAGCATATAGCTTCCGTCCTGGCTGAGCCGAACCTCACCGCTATGTCGGGTGAAAAGGCCAGCTTTCTCGCGGGCGGCGAATTTCCCATTCCTGTCCTGCAGGAAAACAGGCAGGTATCGGTTGAATTCCGTCACTTCGGCGTCAGTCTGGAATTTGTGCCGACAGTTCTCAGCAACAATCAAATCAACATTCACGTAACGCCCGAAGTCAGTGAACTGTCGACGCAAGGTGCCGTGCAAATCAACGGAATTTCCGTGCCGGCAGTTTCCACGCGCCGAGCCGATACGGTCGTCGAACTCGCCAGCGGCCAGAGCTTCGCAATCGGCGGTCTAATCAGGCGGAACGTCAACAATGATGTCAGGGCCTTTCCCTGGCTCGGAGAACTGGCGATCCTGGGACCGCTTTTTCGCTCGACCTCGTTTCAAAAAGAGGAGTCAGAACTGGTCATTCTAGTTACGCCTTACATTGTAAGACCAGGCTCCAACCCAAACCAGATGAGCGCACCGACCGAGCGGGCGGCACCGGCTTTGAACGGAGGGGGCGCTCCGACGAATTCCGTGACAAGTCCCCCGCGAGACCGCGCTGCTATCCGTGCGGGCGCGCCAAGCGCCCAGGGCGGTCTCGGCTTCATCATCGAATAGTGTCATCCAAAGATGTTGCGTTTTATAATCCTCTTTGTCGCTCTGGCACCAAGCGTAAGTGGCTGCACAAGCACTACGCCAGTTGATGTCGAACCATCGGCACCAATGCTTGTCCGAGAGGAGACCACCGTCCTGACGTTGCAAAGCCTGCGCGCTTCCGAACGGCAGCGTTTGCGTGTTTTCCTAGACAAGGCCAGTCGCGGCCGGTTCGATGCCATCCACCTCCTCATCAGCGGTTCGCCCCAGCTCAGCGCAGGGGTAGCCCATCAGGCCAGGCAGTTGGCAATCGAAGAAGACAACATTCAATTGCGCGATCAACACGACGCCGGCTCAGTGCGAATTGAGGCGATTGTCTATCACGCCCGTCCGCCGGTCTGTCCCTCATATGGTGCCTTACCCAATGAAGAATCCTTCAAACAGCCGCTTGGTTGTTCGACAGGACATAACCTGGCCGTGATGGTCAACGATCCGCGCGATCTGCTCGACAATCAGGCCGTCAAGGCCGGCGATGGCGATCGTGCTTCTGTACCAGTTGCAACTTACAGAACATTCGGGACGGATAAAGGTGGCTGATACCGCCCTTATCTCGGCAGCACTCCTACCGGAGATTGAAAGCTTCCAATCGCGTCCTGATCTAAAATAAAAGGAACCGCTGGATGCAATATAGGCGCTATATCGAGGGCCTTAGGGCCGTTGCTGTACTTCCGGTCGTACTCTTTCATTTCGGAATTTCGGCGATCCCGGGTGGCTTTAGCGGGGTCGATATCTTCTTCGTCATCTCCGGCTACCTAACCAGCGGAAGCCTCCTGGATGACCTTGAACGCGGCCAATTTTCCATCGTCAACTTCTACTGGCGCCGTGCCCGGCGCATTCTGCCGGCGCTCGTCTTTGTGATGCTTCTCACCTGCATTGCGGCATTGTTCATTCTTCTGCCACCGGATCTGCGCGGATTCAGTCTTAGCATCATAGCTACCTCGACCTTCTGGTCGAACGTTTTCTTCTGGAAAACGTCAAGTTACTTCTCTATCGATGCCGCGCTTCTACCACTGTTGCACACTTGGCCGCTTTCCGTAGCGGAGCAGTACTACATCTTCGCACCAATCCTGATGTTCCTAATCTATCGCTACATCGGGAAGCGCTGGCTGACGACACTTCTTCCGATAATTCTCTGCAGCTTCGTAGTGGCGGTGATGGCGACATCGCTGGCACCCACCGCCGGATTCTATCTGCTGCCGACCCGAATCTGGGAACTCATGTTGGGCGCCCTGCTCATGCTCAAATGCCCCTCGCCGCTGGGCAACCGACTCCTGATGGAGTCGGTGGGGGTGGCCGGATTTGGCCTTCTCGCCATCGGGTTCTTCGCGATTTCGGCGAGTGATCCGTTCCCAGGCTACAACGCCTTGTATCCATGCATCGGAACGGCCCTTCTGATCTATGTTGGCCAAAATACCCCCTCGACGGTCGCCACCCGCATGCTCGAAGTCAGGCCGCTGGTCTGGATTGGGCTCATCTCGTATTCGTTGTATCTTGTTCACTGGCCTCTCAATGCGTTCGCGCACTATCTTTCGTTCCAAAAACTCGATCCGTTGATGACCGGTGCGATGTTGGTGGCAAGCCTCGCATTGGCTGCATTCTCCTGGAAGTTTGTAGAGCAGCCGTTTCGACAGAAGAGGGCCTTCACCTCCCCGGGGCCTATCTTCGCCTTTTCAGCGCTCGCGATCGTTGTCCTTTGTGCCGGCGGAGCGGCGGGGGCGCTCGGCAACGGCTTTCCGCAACGGTTTCCGGACTATGTCCAGCGGCGCATTTCCGTCGGGGACTGGAGGAATGGCATCTGTTTCAACGAGGGCACCAGCCGGATCGAAAGCTGGAATATGGAGGATTGCACGCGCACCAGCGGTTTTCCAACAACGGTTTTTTTGTGGGGCGACTCCTTCGCCGCGCACTATGTTTCCGGCTTGGGTGCTAACATAAATCGATTGCAGGCGAACATCGTTGAATATACGTACGCCAGCTGCGCGCCGATACTCTATTACTACCCGTACGATCGTCTTGATTGTGTCCGGTTCAATCGCAAGGCCTTGGACGTCATCTTGGAAGCGGACATCAAGACGGTTATCCTCAGCGGTAGATGGAGTGACTATGAGGTCAGAGGTTTCGACGGTCTTCAGCAAACAATCGCTACGCTTCGTGCCCTGGGCGTGCGCGTGTTTGTCATCGGCCAGTCTCCGCAGTTCCCAACTGACGTCCGGAAAATTGCGTTCTTCGCCAAGCGCCAAAATCTGGACGATACGTCCTGGCCGATCGCGATGGACCCCGACGTCAACGAACGTGTGCGCTCATTTACCAAAGGCGCCACATTCATCGATCCGCTGAAATTCCTGTGCAGCGCAGGACGCTGCGCCTATTTCGATAGAGGAGAGTTTTTATATTTCGACTATGGTCATTTCTCTTCAGCCGGCGCCACACTGGCAATCTCGAAATACTGGCCGGCTTTTGGCAAGGACAATGCTCTTCCTAAGACGAAGTAGCGGCTCAGCGGCTGACAAGCACCAGTACGGGTCCCAGTGATAGCTCCTGCTTCCGCAGCAGCCGCGACGATGGAGCTGTTCAGGTTTAAGGCCCCCCGATAGTGACCTAGGTGTGGAGCTTCAACAGGTTGTCCTCGATCAGGGCGAGGCGACTGATAGGCGTTTTTGACTTTAGGCTGCCATGTGGACGATGCCAATTGTATCTGTGCAGCCAGACAGGCAGTTCGGCGGCACGATG
>NZ_NSFT01000013.1 GCF_002294725.1 Mesorhizobium sp. WSM4313
GCCGGGGCTTGCCTGGCGATCCCGACGACACGCACAGCCGATATCTGGAGGCTGAAATCGACGGCCTGGTCGTCGGTTGCATCTACCTCCCGAACGGCAATCCGGCGCCGGGCCCGAAATTCGATTATAAGCTGCGCTGGTTCGAGCGTCTTGTCGACTACAGCAAATCGCTCTTGGGCGAGCGCACGGTGCTTTGTGGTGACTTCAACGTCGTCCCGACTGAGATCGATGCCGTAGTGCCTCGGCGGTGGTTGGGTGACGCCGTCTTCTTTCCGGAAAGCAGGGAGGCCTATGCCCGCATGCTGAGCCTAGGGTGGGTCGATGCCATGCGACTAATCCACCCTGGCAAGGGCATCTACACCTACTGGAACTTCTCCTACCGAGGCGGATACGATCGAAGCTCCGGCCTGCGAATGGATCATCTGCTTGTAAGCCCGTCCCTTGCGGAGAGCATTCTGGCCCCGGGTGTCGACGTCGAGACCCGTGGATGGGAAAAGCCGAGCGATCACGCACCCGCCTGGATCGATGTAGGCGGATAAGGCGCTTTGGGCCAAGATCAAAAGGCTGCCCAAGTCCGGAGAAGAATTCCTCAAATCCGCTCACTTGTTCCAACGGGCGGTGTGCGTTTCTGAAAATGACATTCGCGAAAGTCGAGCAATCTTTGGTAGACCTCAAGGTGGCCGGCAAAATTGCGCGCCAGAAACCGCACCAGCTTCGGGTTGTTCAGCAGTCTGTCAAAATAACTCGTAACGGTGATCAGGTTGAGCGCCGTTGCGCCATGTGTGCTTTCGGCGCTTAGATATTCATGGCTGACCTTGGCCAGGTCAGTTTCCATGGCAGCCAATTGCGATGAGGAAATGCCCTCATATTCCTTTCGGCGAGCGAAGGGATCGGCGAGTTGCGATCGTGGTGTCAGCGCGATCAAAACTCTCACCACTCGAAATTGCACGCGGTCCAAGGCTAGCATGAGACGCACGATTTCAACCTGCCGGCTGGGCACAACCTCTCGCAACATCGGGAAAATCTTCAAGGGGGCACCAAAATCGTTCAGGAGGTCAAAAGCTTCGAGACAGACACCCCCGACAAGCTGCGGCTCGGCCGGGAAACTAAACGGGCCTTGCTGTTCCTCAGGATGGGATTTGGGTCCGTTTGTCGAAAATTGCGTCAGGATCCAAGGCAGCGTCGCGAGATCATGCGCCTGCAGCAAAGCGCGGAACGGAGCGTTGGTTAGGATCTGACCGGTGGCGGTGACGACGCTTTCAAGTTGGTGCTGCGCTGCGTCGGCTTCTCTGATGAAAGCCTGCATATGGTCCAACTCGCGCTTGTAGGTCTGCAAGAACGCCGGACCACGCAATGGATTCAGAGGTGCCTGCAATTTGTCAGTCAGACGAATGGCGTGTCGGTTGTTCTCCACGAAGCGACGCAGTTCGGCCTTGGTCATTTTCACGGAATTGCCGAAATCGACTGTCGCCTCGCCATCTCCACCACCGGATCGAGCGAGGCGAAGAGGAAGGCATCAAGGCGCACGCCGTTGTTTGCGTTGAGCATGCGAGGGGCGGATTGCGCTTCATGAACGGGCGCAACGAGGAAGTCACGAACGGTTTGATGGTCGGGCTTCATTCTTATCAGAATCGTCACATCTGGCCCGACGAGGCCTCGGTTCCAAAATATCCAGCGTGGGTAGCCGGTGACGATAATCCGATAGCGCGCGATCCATATCGCGACGGAGAATTCTTCATTGACGCGCAAAAGCTTCGTTTTGGGATCGTACAGCGCCGAACCACCGACCTTGTCAATGTTGGACATCAAGTCTTCGACGACTTGCTGCCGAATCTGTTTGAGCCGGTTGCTGATATCGAGTTTGAGATAATTCGCCGACCCGTCGTATCCAATCAACTGGTAGGCGGCCTTCATGCTTCCAAATCGGTGCCAGTAAATGCCGGCTGAATGACAGCCGGGGGCGGCGTCAATGATCGGGCTCGACAGCTTCCCCCGCTCTTTCAGGAGCTTGGTCAGGTCGGCCAGCAGTTCCTCATCGGGTTTGAGGTAGGCGCGCGCCCGCTTGATAGCTTGGGCGCGATCGAACAGCGCCCGGGTCACGAGCGGCTCGATGACATTGTCGGCGCGAACAAATGCGCTTGGCGGATTTCTTACCCGGTCGTGCAGAAGCCTATGGGATATTCGGTTCCAGACATTGTTGCCGATATATTTTTCGCTGGCCAGTATCGTGCCAACGCAAGCTTTGGTCCATGGTCGTCCGCGTTCAGTGAGCAGGCCGCGAGCGTTTAATGCAGCCGCAATTTCGGCTTCCGTTTTTCCCTTTTTCACGAATTGATTGAAGATCCATCTTACGGTCGAGATCTCGCTTCTTGGCCCCGGGACCAGAATCACTCGGTCGCTGGCCAGCCCTTTTCGCTCGTTGCGATGAAGCATTGCCTTAGGATTTCCGGCACCGTCGACAAGAAGGCGCCTGAAGCCATAGCCGGCGGGGCCACCGCCGCTGAAACCCAGCGCGACTATTCGGCTTTGACCGACGAAGACCCTGTTCGACAGCATGCGGCTGTACTCCGCGGCCATGCTGCGTTTGATTGCCTTCAGGACGTCGGAGCCGATGCTGCCATCGTTGACGAACAGCTCGGCGCAGAACTCGATCCGCACGCCGGCCATCTGGCATCGGTACTCATAAGTGGCGCTTTCGTCGGTGTTCTGGAACCGCCCCCACCGGCTCACGTCATAGACAACGACGGTTTCAAACTCGGCTCGCCGGCTTTCCACATCTTCCAACAGCCGCCGCAGGCCTGGGCGCCCCACGAGGCTGAGGCCACTTCGCCCGGGATCTTCATAGGTTGCAACAATGTCGTAACCCATGACGTTCGCATAATTGCGGATTGCATCTCTCTGGTTGTCGATCGAGTAAATCTGCCTCTCTGTGGACATGCGCAGATACTCGGCCGCACGAATCCTTGGCCTCCCAAGGGGGCCGGCGAGAGCCGTTGCTGACTTGTCCATCGCCTTGCACCGTCGTGCTGGTGCCTTAAACTAGCGGTCGATGACCGTGCGGCAAGGGAACGGAATGCGCCAATACGTCGGGATGATCCACAAAGGGGACGCCAGCGATTACGGCGTGTCCTTTCCTGACTTCCCGGGATCGTCACCGCCGGCGCAAGTCTCGAAGAGGCGCGCGAATTAGCCGAACGGGCTCTCGCTTTCCACGTTGAAGGTCTGATTGACGATGGCGAGGCCGTCCCAGCACCTACCTCGCTTAAGCAGGTAGTAGCAGACCCCGTCAATCGGGAACTCACAACCATCATGGTCCCATTGAGGACTCGCTGAAGGCTTGCTGCGAGAGAGCTCCCTTTTCGGTTTGGCAACCATGGCGTTCAACCGGCGGGAAACCGTGATTCACTTCGTGAGCGGGCTCTGCCGCCGTTCCGCCGCAATGCGACCGCACTCGGGCTCTGTTCGCCCCAGCCTGTCAGTCACCCGGGGCTTCAGAGGAGTTCTAGTGATGATCATCAAGAAGGCTATTCTGGCGGTGCTGATGACCGCGGCTCTTGCCGGCTGCGAGACACAGACCGAAGGCCAGCAGCGGGCCACCACCGGCGCGTTGATCGGAGGCGCCGGCGGCGCGCTGGTCGGTCAGGCGATCGGCGGCAACACCAAAAGCACGGTGATTGGTGCCGCGAGCGGCGCACTTCTCGGCGCCGTGGTCGGCTCAGCCACCACACCGCAGCGCCGTGGCGAGCAGCTCTGCCGCTATCAGGACCGCTACGGGCGCATCTACACCGCGCCCTGCGACGACCGCTACTACAACGGCAATTATTGATCCTGTCGGGTTTTCCTTCTCCCCGTTAACGGACTTCGTGACGGGGAGAAGGTACCCTCCCGTTTCCGGGGGACGCATACCACTAGCGTGCGCCGCAAAAGGTTCTTGTGCGACGCAGCAATCAATGCGTAGATTGATTTGGGCGACTTTGGCGGGTTCGGGATGACCGGAGATCGGTTTGAGACCGGAGACGACCCACTTCGACGCGCTTCACGGTTTGCGTGGCATCGCCGCTGTTCTGGTGATGCTTGGACATTTTCGCGAGCTGACGGCGCAGCACTTTGACCTGGCGCCGTCGGGTTTCCTCGCAGTCGACTTGTTCTTTCTGCTGAGCGGCTTCGTGATTGCCCACGCCTATGACGAGAAGTTCCGAAAAGGGATGTCTTTCCGGGAATTCGCGGAAACCCGCATCGTCAGGCTCTACCCGTTATATTTCGCCGCCATAGGTATCGCCATGGCCGGCGTGGGCGTGTCCATCGCGATGCACGGGCTAGGCTCGTATTCGCGGCTGGATTTGTTTGCGAGCCTTGCCTTTTCCCTGCTTTTCCTGCCGACGCCGCCGACGCTTTCGATCGTTCCAAGCGTGCTTTTTCCGCTTAACGGTCCGGCTTGGTCGCTTTTCTACGAACTGGTCGCGAACGCTTTTTTCGCCGCGCTGGCCTTGAGGCTTACCGGCCGCTTGCTCATCGCTATTTCCGGCCTTGCCTTCGTGGCGCTGGCGCTGATGGCCTGGGACGGCATGATGATCGGCGGCGGCGCCCATTGGCACAGCACAATCGCTGGTCCCGTCCGGATCGCCTTTTCCTTCTTCCTCGGCGTTTATCTGCGGCGATACGCGCCCGGGGAAAGCCGGGACGGCAATCTCTACATGCCGTTTCTCCTGGCGCTTTGCGCCGGGCTGATGATCTTCCGTCCCGCCACAAATGCGCAATTGTACGATCTGGCGATGATAGTGCTGGTCTGGCCCTGGCTTGTTCTGACGGCTTCCCGCTTGCGGCTCTCGGGCTTCTGGCGCGCAATCGCCCTGTTCTCCGGCAACATCTCCTACGCCATCTATGCGCTCCACACGCCGCTGACCTGGATGGTGAACGTCCTGGACGAGTTCGCCACCGGAACTCCGTGGAACCAGCACGGCCTGACGTTCATCGTGGTGACATCCATCCTCGTCATCGCGGTTTCGACATTCGCGCACTATGTCTACGACAAGAATGCCCGCACCCTGCTGCGGCATCTGCTTTCGCTGCGGCGCACACGCGAAGAGGTGACGCAGTTCTAGCCGAAGGCCTGCCGGCATGGCTTGCGATCGGACACGCGCTAGTCGGTGCTGATGCTACTCGGCGGGACTTGGCTTAAGCGCCGGCTTCTTCCGCGCGAACCGGCTCAGCACCGCCCGGCCGAGTTGCTGGCCGGGCATCTCGATGACCCTGTAGGTGACGAAGGAGAGAAGGATGACCGACGGCAGCACGATCGCCAGCACGATGGCGAAGCGCAGCGGCGCGCCGAGGCCGTCGCCATAACGGGTAATCACGAAGCCCGCCACGGGCTGCAGAGTGAGAAGATGGATCAGATAGATGCTGTAGGACAGTTCGCCGAGCACATGAAAGATGCCTCCGCCCAATGCGACGGCGACTTTCCGCGCCACGGTGCCCGCCTTGCCAGGCAGCATCCGATAAAGCACGAGGGCAAAGAAGCCCAGCACCAGCGCTTCGCGTATCAGGAATTTCGAAAGCCCGTAGCCGTCGCCAAAGGGAATCGCAGCAAGCGCCATGGCCAGGGCCAGATGCAGCAGTGGCCTCGGTTGGCTTTGTGCCAGGACGCCCGCCAGCAGCATGCCGCAAAGAAATACCTGGATCTTCAGCGGCAGGAAAGACGGCATCGGGAAATAGACCGACATCGACTTGAGGAGCGCCACCGCCAGGCCGCCGAGGGCCGTCACGACTAGGGCGCTCCATATCCAGTCGAAGCGGCGCACCAAAAGCATCAGCGCCGGGAAGACTGCGTAGAACTGCATTTCCAGTCCCAGACTCCAGTCTGGCAGCGGCGTGCGGTAGGCGAGATTCGGAGAAAGGCCGAACAGGAATGTCAGGTGGGCGAGGATGTTCTTCAGGCTGCCGTCGAGAAAGCGCTCGGGCGCCTGTGGCGCGCGCTGCAGGAAGGCATCGATGACCGTCCGTGAGTCATAGAGATCGGGCCCGAGCGCCAGTGCGAAGAACAGCATGACGTAGAACAGCGGCGCGATGCGAAAATAACGCCTCGCCCAGAATTTCAGCCAGGTCTCAGGCCGTTGCCAAGGCTCCTTGGCCTGGCGCAACTGATAGTGAAACACCATTAGGAAGCCGGACAGCATGATGAAGAGATCGACGCCGAGCGCAGGGTCGCCAAGCACCGGAATATGCCAGCCGGTCAACAGCAGGCAATGACCGACCAGCACCCACAGCGCGGCGGTGGCGCGAAGGCCATCCAGGCATTCGATGCGCGATGACTCGGCAAGGCTATTGTTCATGCTGCAATGCAGCATGGCGAGCGAGGCGCGAATGTCAACCCGCGATGGTCATCATCTGAAACCTTGTTGCGGTCACTTCCGACCAACATCCAGCAGATAGCGACCGCGCAGGTTGCGTAGCTCCGCGACGCACGAGTCCGGTTCCGTCGACCATATGGCGCGACTCAGCAACGACGAAGACTATCCGCTGATGGTTTGGCCCACGCAAAAGCGGGGTTAATCCCGGCCTCCGAGCAGAATTTTCGAACGGCCTGCCCGGGCCGAATGGGAAAGGTGGATTTTTTGTATCAACTGAGAAAAGAGTCGGCCGAGGCGTCCGCAGCAGAACGTTCGGCTTCTTCTCTTGCCGCATGACGGCAGGAATGCTGGGGCTCCGGCACTTCGGGTCAGACGGAGGGCGAGTAACACTTTGCCGCTGTCGCGAATTTTCCGCTTCGCCGGCAGTCTGCCCACATACGGCAAAAGGCTCGATCGAGCCGTTTATCGTGTCCATTCCAATAACAGCAAGGCGTCGTGAGCTGAATGGCTGATTTACCAATTGGACGCCAGAAAGCTGCCGATCTGCTCACGGCCCCAATTCGGTCATCTCGGACATTCATTTGGGAGGCCGTTCCCTGGAGGCTACCGGATGACATTTGGTGAAGCTCGGAATGCGGCGATAACGCGGTAAGCACTCGGTTTGGCGGTGGTCTGCCGAAAATCACAATTCTGAAAGCGGTGCCGACTCCCGGGTATCTGCGCCATCTCGGAGTCCATGGCCGATCAAACTCTGACGACCAGCGAATGTCGGTTTCGGTTGCTGGGCGTCCCGCAACCAACGTACTTGCAATGCGTCATCTTTGCAGTGCAGGTAGGCCGAGCTCAATCTGTGTTCTTTGTGTTCGGTTCGCCAGACCATACGAGAGAGTACGAAGGATATGGATTGGCTAACCATCCGCTAAACCATTGATTTTCTTTAAGTGTCTCACACCCTCCCGGGCGATGTCCGGTCGACTGCCTTGCCCTGCTCACCTCTGCCAGGGATGAACAGTCGATGCCCGATTCATCTCTGGTCACGTCGGATCCATCGTGAATATCGAAAAAGAACAACGGCCTACCCAGGCACTCTGAGATATTCTCTAGTCTCCCGGTCCAACTTTTCACCTAAATAAATGTTCCTGCGCGTTCAAAAAGCCCATGTTGTTTGCGCAAACCTCAAATGCGAATGCGGACCGCCCCTGGAAGGCCTAGAGATCGTGTGTCGTCCGGTTTGTCATGGCGCACGGACGCTGGGAGCAAATAGCACTCTCGCCAATGACGAGGCGCTGAGATGCACACCGAAATCCTAGAATCGTCCGACCTCGAAATGCTCACTCGCGTTCTGCACCACCTGTGCAAGCAGGAGGGACATCAACTGGACTCGGGTGATGCGCAGAACGTCGCCGCCAAACTGGTCTATCTCTTCCAGAGCGGGATGGTGGATGAGTTTGACCTCATGGACACCATCGAAGCCTGGTCGCGCGAGAACCTGCGCCGCTTTGGGTGAACAGCCGCTCCTCAGATAGCAAAATCGACTGCATGGTGCGGCGCAAGCTGCTAGGTCAAGCGGGCGTCCGCGACAGCCGCTTTCTATTCGCCCTAATCTTCCCCCCGTAGTAACTTGGGAGCTTGTCTGCTGATGCGCCCATCGCGAGCATCACAGTTGCGCGGCCGGCAGCCTCGATTTTTTCACTGATCATCAACTTAGCTTCGCGTTCAGCCGCTTTGCCGCCGTTGACAATTCGCATACCTCGAAGCCAGATCACTTGCTGCGCCTCCAGTATGGAAAGAGAGAGATCGACCCATGGGTTGAACATTGAGCGCTCCTGATTGGCATGAGAGAACGGCAATCTCGCTCGTCCGTTCCGCCGAATTGGCCGGTCGACAAATTTCTCTCTGGAGCGAGTCGAAGGCCATGGCATCGGCGCCTGCGGGCTGGCGCAAGGGACAGTCCGGCTTGGTCACTGCCCGCCAAATGGCCGCAATCACGTCCGCCGGCTCGGTGATCTTCGCGTTCGCCGCCGCCGCGTGAGCGGCAAAGACCTGCTTGGCAATGGGGCCATAGGCTTCGGGAATGCCCCCCGCTTCTGCCATCTTGCCGCGTGCGTTGGCCCCGAAACCGGTCCCTGGAGCTTGGCCGGGCAGGACCAGCCGCGTGCGGATGCCGAAGGGCTCGAGCTCCAGCGCGAGGCATTCGGTAAAGGCATTCACCGCAGCCTTGCTGGCCGTGTAAATCGGTAGCAGTGGCAGCGCCTTCAGCGTTGTGCTGGAAGAAACGTTGACGATCGTCCCCGCTCCGCGTTGCCGGAACTGCGGCAGCACGGCGCGGACCATCTCGATCGTGCCGAAAGTGTTGGTCTCAAAAATTTCGCGGATTATCTCTTCCGGCGTGCCCTCCAGCGGTCCCATCCAGCCGATGCCCGCATTGTTTACGAGCGCATCGATCGGACCTGCTGCCTCGACCGCGCGGCCGATCGCATCGCGCTCGGTCACGTCGAGTTGCAGGATGCGCAGTCGATCGGAGGCGGGCAAGACATCCTCGCGCGGGCTGCGCATCGTGGCGACGACCGACCAGCCCTTGTCGATGAAGTGGCGCGCGGTCTCCAGACCGAAGCCAGAGGAGCATCCGGTGATCATCACGGTACTCATGGGGTGTCTCCTTTGTTGGATGCTTTGGATATCGACCTTGCGGAGCGAACTTTCTATAATCGCATGTCCTTGATTGTTTATCGAAAGTCCGAAATGTCGGATCCGCTTTCCGAAGTGATCGCCCTTTTGCGTCCGCGCGCGCCCTTTTCGAAGCTGGTGGACGCTTCCGGCCCCTGGCGCGTACGGCGGACCGAGGTTGGACAGGTCTACTATTGTCTGCTCCTTGCCGGTCAGGCGCGTCTCGAGGTGGACGGCAAGCCGCCGATGAACCTTTGCCAAGGCGATTTCGTGCTGGTGCCGGCGGTGCAGAGCTTTTCCATGTCGAGCGCCGATCCCGAACCGCCGCCTGGGCTGGAAAGCCGCCCTTTGATCCGTCCGGACGGAACAGTGCGGATCGGGCCAGAGAATGCCCCTGTCGAGGTGCAGCAGCTCATCGGGTATTGCAGCTTCGGCGCCCCGGATGCGGAGCTGCTGGTGTCGCTGCTTCCCGATATGGCCATGGTGCGGGGCGAGCAGCGTCTTGGCGACCTGGCGCGACTGGTGCGGGACGAGGCGAGAGCGGATCGCCCGGCACGCGACGTTGTTCTGGAACATCTGCTGCAGGTGCTACTGATCGAAGCTCTGCGTTCTGCGACCGAGACGAGTGCCACGCCAGGCCTGCTGCGCGGGCTGGCGGACGACCGGTTGACCGGCCCGCTGCGCGCCATCCACGCGGCGCCAGATCGCGCATGGAGTGTGGCCGAGCTGGCACGTGAGGCGGGGCTGTCCCGCTCGGCCTTCTTCACTCGATTCAACCGAGTGGTGGGCATGGCGCCAATGGAATACCTGCAAAGCTGGAGGATGACGCTGGCCAAGCACATGCTTAGATCGCGGCAGCACAGCATCGCGCAGATTGCGGCGAAGACCGGATATGGCTCGACGAGTGCCTTCAGCTCAGCCTTCTCGCGGTGCATGGGGGCGCCGCCAGCGCAATACGCCCGCGGTGCGTGAAGCGGCGAAATCAGGTGTTTATAGCTGTGCCAGTGGGGGGCCGCAAGCTGCAGGTCCGCTGTTTGACGGAACGGCCAACCAACTGCCGCTCCGAAATGTAAGCTTGCTGCCGAGAACGATCCCGCAACCGCGTTGCCAGGCAACAATAGAGGTTGTCACTGCTTTTGTACGCGGCAGCCTTGCAGTTCAGAGTCCCTGATCTAGGATGCGCCGGAACCACCGTCGGAAGTCCGGCTTGCAGCTCTGCAACAAATGTCCTTGTCACCATGGAACGTCACACCGTCGTCGTCGAGGGCACTTTAGCCTTTCGCATGCAGCGTGTTGCAGCCGCTCAAGCGGGTGACCACGGCCTCGACGTCACCACTTTCCCGCTGCTGGCTGCTCGCCTCGCGGGTGGTTTCAGCCGTCCAGCCGATCACGCAACCCTCGTGCCAATCGTCGCACAAGCACTCGCAGAGACCACTTTTGAAGAACTCGAAATGGTCAAGGCAAGACCTGGCATGGCGAGGGCCGTCCTCGCTAGTCTGGATCGGGTATGGACCGCTGACATTCGCCTTGGCGGTCCGCTCAATCCGAGCGCCCGGCTGCGCGACCTTGGTCACATCGAAAGCTTTCTGCGCCAGCATCTTCCAATCGGCGCGCTGTTGCCCGGGGACCTGCGCGATCGAGCGCTTGCGCGCATCGTTCATGCGCGCGCTGTCGTCGGCCCTCTCCATCTCCACCGGCTTGTTTCCGTCGACCCGCTCTGGCGACCGCTCATCGAAGCGCTCAGCTCGGTAGTCGAAGTTACGTGGGACGCGCCGGCCACGCGCGATCGAACCTGGTTTCCTGGTAAGATTCTGGCGACGCCTCTGCAGTCTCCTGAACATCTGATCTGTGAGGTTTGCGCCGACCCTCGCGCGGAGGTGGTTGAAGCGCTTCGCTGGGCGCGTGCGTTGTTGAGCGATGGTGTAACGCAAGCCAGTGACATCGCGATCGCAAGTGCTGACTTGAGCGTGTGGGATGATCACATGCTGGTGCTGGCGGCGGACGCTGATCTCCCGATCCATTTCGCTGGCGGCGTTTCAGCCCTGAGCACGCGCGCCGGCCAGACCTGCGCGGCGCTCGCCGATGTTATGATCAACGGCTTGTCGCAGGATCGTATTCGTCGTCTGTCGCTGCTATCACCGTACCTATCGGAGGCGCTTCCGGCTGATTGGATGAAAGGAATCCCCACCGAGGCGGGACTTTTCGAGCCGGAGCACTGGGCGCGCAGTCTAGAGACACTCTCGCATTACGAGGGAACCCCAATCGCAACGATCGTAATGCCAGTGCTCTACGACCTAGTCGGCGGCGCAAAAGCTGCGGTCAAACTCGGAAAGTCGCTCCTGCGCGGCAGCAGCCTTGGGCTCTGGCAGGAGGCGCTTCGTTTGGCGCCGGCCGCAGCAATGGAGATGACCCTGACGTCCTTGCGCATTGCAGACGAGAGTGACCCTGCCAACAATGTGGTCTGGGGACGGGCGGCGGACCTGGTTGGAGCGCCACGAAAGTATATGCGTCTGCTTGGGCTTTCGAGCAGAAGCTGGCCGCGTGGCGACAATGCGGACCCGCTACTGCCCGAGCATGTGCTTAACGAGCGTGAGTTGGTGGACCTGCCCCGGCTCGAGCACGATCGGCTGACCTTTGAGATCTTGACCGGCCACCCAAATTCGAAGGTTACGCTGTCGCGCAGCAGGCGATCGGCGGAAGGCGCGTTCCTTGCCAAAAGCGGATTGCTACAGCATCGGGTTGCCGAGCGTCTGCTTTCGCGGACGCGAACGCCGGAGCATGCGTTTAGCGAAGGTGATCGTCTACTGGCTCGTACCGATGATGCGCTCGCCTTGCCGCGCATACAAAGCGTTATTTCTTGCTGGGCGGACTGGACGCGCAGGCTTGAGACAACGCCACATGACGGCGGGTTCCGAGAGCACCATCCGGCCATTCTGCGCGCTCTGAGCTTGCCGCAATCCGCTACCTCGCTCCGGCGGCTTTTGCGTGATCCATTGGGCTATGTCTGGCTAAGAGTGTTAGGGATGACCGCGCCTGAGCTTGCGGTTCAGCCGCTGCAACTCGATGCGATGACCTTCGGTGAGCTCGTCCATGAATTGCTGCGCCTCGCGGTCGATCGTATGCCCAGTGTTGTCAGCGCAACGCCAGAAGAAATTGATAGCGCGCTTGAGGCCGCGGTCAAAAGCATCGCGGAGGACTGGCCGCTAACCCGGGCAGTGCCGCCGAGGTTGCTTTGGTTGGACACGATCGACGAGGCGCGGCGACGGGCCCGCCGCGGACTGACTGTTGATGACCGCTTCGGTCCTGGTACGCAAAGCTTTAGCGAGGTGCCGTTCGGCACGCCTGAGTCGCAGGCAAAGAATTCCGTTCCCTGGCATGAAAACCAACAGGTTTTGATCGGTCGTTTCGGGATCCCGCTGAAAGGCCGCATTGACCGTGTCGACGTGAAGCCGGACCGCCGTGGTGTCCGGATGTCCGACTACAAGACCGGAAAAACGCCGCGCGATCTGCGCGGCGTCGTCCTCGCCGGCGGAGCGGAAGTTCAGCGCGTACTCTACGCCGTTGCGATCAAGCAGCTCATCCCCGAGGTGAGTGCGATCATCTCCCGCCTGGTCTACCTCGACACCATGGAACCTCCGGCGCGCCTTGAAGGCGATGTGCTCGAACAAGCGGAAGAGAAGCTGCTACGCTTCATCGACATCGCTGTCGAAGGGCTCAGAGCTGGGATCGCCCATCCGGGACCAGATGCGTTCGCAGACTACAACCAACTCAGGATCGCGCTGCCTGCGGCGCTTGATCGTTACCAGGGGCGCAAGGATGAAGGTTTCAACGCCGGACAGCACAAGCTTGCGCCCTTTTGGAGGGAGCTGTGATGCTGAGCGACGCCCTTGAGCGCCGTCGCGTTCTCACGGAACTCGACAGGACACTGCTGGTCGAAGCGGCAGCGGGCACCGGCAAAACGTCACTTATTGCCGGCCGCGTCGTCATGCTAATGTTGTACGGTGAGCCGCCGCGCAGCATCGCCGCGATTACGTTTACCGAACTGGCTGCCAGCGAGCTGTCGCTGCGCATTCGCGAATACGCAACCCAACTGCTGGGAGGAGAAATCCCGAAGGTCTTGCGCGACGCTGTAACCCTTGAGCTGCTCGACGAAGAAAAGAGCAGCCTCAAGTCGGCAATTGATGCCCTCGACGAGCTAACCGCGTGCACCATTCACGCGCTGTGTCAGCAGATTATCATGGCCTATTCCGTCGAAACGGGACTAGATCCCGGTTCGCGAATGATGGATGGGCCTGCGGCCGACGCGATGTTCGAGAGCGTCATCTCCAAATGGCTGTTCGAGCGTCTCTCAATACAAACCAGGGAGGGCGAGGATCCGGTGGCGGTCCTCTCCAAGTTCGAACCGTTGAAGGTCGTCAAGGATAGCTTCGACCTTGCCAAGCTCAAGCTGGAGCATCCAGGGGCCGGCACCGCTTCGATCGACTTCTCGCTGCGCAAGGATATCGATTTTGTCGAGAGCGTCCGTGCGTTCCGACGCTGGCAAGAAGACTATCCTAAAGAAGGCCGCACCAGGGCCTTGGTCGCAGAATTCGAAACCCTCGCCGCATTCTACGAGAGTTGCTTCGAGAAGGAGCCCACCTTTGCTCGGCTATGGGAACTTGCCGACCCGCCGCGTACTGCCTCGATGAAATGGAACGAGTTCGCTTTCAAAAAACAGCGCAATCTCGGCTATTGGAAATCAGCCTATGGCAAGGACAAAGGACCAGAACTTGCTCAGCAGGCTGAGGCGCATTCCAATAACTGTGAGACGCAATTCGCAGAGCTCCTCGGACAGATCGGCGATGCCATGGTCGATCAGATGTCACGTGCGCTCGATCCCGTCACCGACCTCTATGTCGAGCGCAAGGGCGAGGCGGCCGTCCTCGACTTCGACGACCTCCTGCAGCGTGCCCAAGCCCTTGTGACCAAAAACGATGCCGTGCGCGAGGCAGTCGGTCGACGCTTTTCGCATATCCTCGTCGATGAATTTCAGGATACCGACCCGATCCAGGCCAGCATCCTGTTTTCGATCGCGGCGCGCGCCATGCCCGATCACTGGCAGAATGCCGACCTTCGCGACGGGGCGCTGTTCGTGGTCGGCGACCCCAAGCAATCCATCTACGCCTTTCGTGGTGCCGACATCGACAGCTACAATCAGGCGAAGCGGACGATTGCACGCCTAGGGGACGACCGCGTTGTCCATATCGGGGCCAACTTTCGCTGCCAGCCAGGCATCATTGAGTACGTGAACGCCGCGTTCCAACCCGTCCTTGATGCTGACGGTCAGCCAAGTTATGGCGCACTCAGCGCAACGCGCAAAGGCGCCATCCATGGACTGCCTTCCGCGTCCCATGTGACCATTGGCGACGGTCGATCGGCGAGTATGCCCGAGCAGCGCGACGACGAGGCGGCGATCGTTGCGCGGATATGTTCCAAACTGGTCGGTGCAATCGAGATCGAAGACGAGCACGATGGCAGGCGCCGCCTACTTGAAGCGGGCGACATTGCCCTGCTTGCGCCAACCGGCACCGACCTTTGGCGCTATGAACGGGCACTGGAGGCGCTCGGGCTTGCTGTCGCGTCGCAAGCTGGCAAGACGCTGTTACTCCAGCAAGAGACCCAGGACGTTCTAGCGCTGCTGCGCACGCTTGCGGATTCGCGCGACCGGCTTGCCTTCGGTGCTTTCATGCGTGGACCCACGGTGGGTCTAACCGATGAAGAGCTGCTCGACATCGCCGAAGAGGTCCATCAGGCCGGACCTGCCGCTGCACCGACTGGCCTCTTTGACATCACAACACCGCCGGCTCTGGTGTCCCATCCCGTCGCCAGATCAATCCTCGAGATCCTGCAAAAACTCCGAGCAAGGGTGAACGTCACGACACCGCGAATTTTGTTGGCCGAGGCCATCGAGCAGCTTCAACTGCGCGTCGCATTGTCCGCGCGCAGCGGCAACAACCGTGCCGCGCGCTCTCTCGCCAATCTTGATCGCATTGTTGAACTCGCGCGGCCATTTGACGTCCGGGGGCTCCGGTCCTTCGTCCGTCATCTGCAGCTCGATTGGGATCGTCGAGCCTCGCGGCAGGAGGGCCGGATCGACGCGTCGAAAGACGCGGTCGAGATTGTGACCATTCACAGCGCCAAAGGCCTTGAGTGGCCGGTGGTGATCCCCATCAACATGGGCACGCGCGCAAGACCCTCCGAGCGGTTCGTCCATCGTCAATCCGACAACACGCTGCACTGGATCATCGGCGGTGTCTGTTCCTCGGCGCTCAAGCTTGCTCGCGAGGAGCAAGCGCAGCGTCAGACGCTGGAACATCAACGGATGTGGTATGTCGCCTCTACGCGTGCCCGCGATCTGCTGGTCGTTCCCAATCTTTCCTCGGCCAAGCCAGGCGCATGGTCGAAGCTGCTCAACCTGAGATTCGATCTGCTTGAGGAATTGCAGTTCAACCAGTTGGAGCCGCGAACGCCGACCAGTTTCGACGCCGTCGCGTTGCCTCAAGATGCGGATATTTTCGCACGGCAAGCCGCGATCGTTAAGGCAGCCTCGCCCTCACTGCGCTGGACCAATCCCAGTGCCCACGATGCGGACCGTGCCGAAATCCTCCTGCCGGCCTTGGCGAGCGAATCGAGCGGCGTGTTCGAACATGTCGAGCCCATAGGCGCCGGCAGGACTCGCGGGCTGGCCCTTCACAAGCTAATGGAGGAACTTCTGACGGGCGAACTATCGCCCCAGGATGACGTCGCTGCACGCGCTGAACATCTTCTCAACGAACTTCTTACCATCGAGTCCGAGGAGGGATCTCTCCCGGTTCCAAGCGAACTCGCAGCAACCGCGTTGCAGACCTATCGGCTGCCTTATGTGCAGCGACTCTTGCCCGTGCTTGTGCCTGAATTGTCTGTCTGGGGCGAGATAACGCCCGGTAATCTTCTCGCTGGCCGAGTCGATGCGATCGCAATCGAGGGTGGCAAAGTGCTGGAGGTTCTGGACTGGAAGAGCGATCGCGACACAAGGCTGCACCGCGTTGCGTATGTCCAGCAATTGCAGGGCTACCTACAGGCAATCTCCGCGCCACGGGGCGCGATTGTGTTTATGACTACTGGTGAAATCGTGCCCGTCCTACACGCGAATTGAAGTTTACCAGCCACGCACCGTAATGTTCGCTAACCGAAAGCCGGGCGAACAAACCGCATGAGCCATGGTCGCGCAATCCAAGCACGTCACGCGACGAAAAGTCAGGCTTAAGCCTGCCTCGTTTTGTGTCTGTATTGGCGGTAGGTGGAAAGTGCCTGTGCAGGCCCGCACATTTCGGAAAGAGGCTGGCGCTCTGCCGACTCGCTTGGATGTCAACTGATGTGAACCGGTTCGGCCCGCCGGCACCGAATGTGGGCGCCTTTCGGACGGGCAATTTGGGGTCGTTACCGGACTATCCGGCTTGGATCCAAGAGATGCAAGCTGCCGTTCGGCCGTGACCCCGCCATGCGCTCGGTTTTCTGGTGGGCTACGCGCAGCCCATCTTGGAAGGCCCAGTCGTAATCGCGTCGTCATATCGCTCGGCGCGCGGCCCGCTGGGACGCGTAGAGATATCGAGGAGAGAGGAGCCGGGCTCTCTCCTAGGAGACCTCACGGATGGACGCGAATGACGGTCTTCCCCGCCCGCCGCTCAATTGAGTTGAAGGTGGCGATGGCATTTTCGAGGGACGAGACCTTGCCGATGTTCGTGCGCAGCCGTCCGTCCCTGACTCGCTGAATTAACTCCGATAATTGGGTGCGATCAGCCTCGACGACGAAGTCGATCGTCAAGCCGTGGGCGGGTCGAACATCCGTCGGCCCGACGACTGTCACCAGCGTTCCTCCAGCCCGGATCAGGGCTGCGGACCGCTTCTGGATATCGCCGCCGATGACATCGAACACTAGATCGACGACACCGACGTCCTCCAGAGTATCGTTCCCGAGGTCGACGAATTCATTCGCACCGAAGTCGAGCGCCTTCTGGCGGTCGGCTGCGCGTCCGGTGCCGATCACATAGGCGCCGGCTTCGCGTGCAAGCTGCGTCACGACCGAACCGACGGCGCCGGCCGCGCCATGGGCAAGCACGCTCTGTCCCGCCTGAAGGCGGCCATGCTGGAACAGGCCCTGCCATCCGGTCAGGCCCGAGATCGGCAGGCTCGCGCCGACCGTGAAGTCGACATCGCCGGGCAGCGGCGCAAGGTTGCGTGCTTCCATAGCGACATACTCGGCGAGTGTGCCGTCGCGATGCCAGTCCGACAGGCCGAACACCCGTTGGCCGATCGAAAGTCCGGTGGTGCCGTAGCCTAGGGCGGTGACCACACCGGCCAATTCGTGGCCGAGGATCGACGGCGTCCGATCACGGAAGGCCCGATCGGCCCAGGTCGAAGGCCACTCCAGTTCGGTGTTGACGAAACCCGCCGCGTGAACCTGAACGACGACGTCGTTTATCGCCGCCCGCGGCTCGGGCCGCTCCACCAGCTTCATTCCGGCGGATCCTGCCGCCTGGTCCGTAACAACGATTGCTTTCATGGGACGTGTCTCCTTCGTGATTGTTGGTTCGAGGTAAGTTGTAGGCGTGGAATATCCTTTCCATCGCTCACGCAGTTGGCCGTCTGCTCGACGCCTTCCGCGACGACCTTGACGTTGAATTGCAGTGTGGTGCCGACGAGACTGCGCTACGGTGAATCATGCAAAGTCGAGCACATCGGCCACAGGCATGCGCGGCTTCTGCGGCCAGTTGCCGGCTCGCTCCGGGCCGACGGTCAGCAGCATGACGGGCACTTCGTCTTCGGCCAGGCCGAACTCGCTGTGCACGGCCTCGTCGTCGAAGCCGATCATGGGCGTGGAACCCAGGCCCAGCGAACGGGCCGCGTAGATGATCGCTGCGGCGCCGAAGGTCGCGGAGCGCACGGCTTCGTCGCGCTGGCGCTGCGGCTGGTTGTCATACAGACCGCGAGCGGGGATTTCCCATTCCGGCACAAGGTGCGCCGGCATGATGCCGGCTTCCACCACCGGCGCCAGACGGTCGGGGACGGTGCTGGCATCGGCAAGCTGGCCGATGATGATGAAGGTCACCGCGGCGTCGGTGATCGCGGGCTGATTCCAGGCGATCGGACGCAGCCGTGCCTTGGCTTCAGGCGAGCGTACGGCGATGAAGCGCCAGTTCTGCAAGTGGAAGGAGGTTGGCGCGGACGTGCCGATGCGCACCAGGTCGCGGATCTGGTCGTCGCTCAGGATGGCGGCAGGGTCGTAGTACTTGGCGGCGCTGCGGCTCAGGATGGTTTCGATGACGGCGTTCGTTCCGAGCGCGTTTTCGCTCTTCCCGGTCTCACCGAAGATCTCGGCAGCTACGCGGGTTGCGGGTCGGGTGGCGGTGATGATGCAGTTCATTGGATGGCTCCCTTATCAAGTGATTGCGGAAGCCAATTTACGGGCAGATATGATAATTTCGAGTCTGAATTAACTCAATATGATGCTCGAAAGGATCAAACCGCGCCTTCAGATCCTGGGCCGCGTCTTACTCGCCCTTGCGCGCCAGTCGCCGCCACTCACCGGGCGTCATCCCCATCCTTTCCGCAAAGACACGCCGGAAGGCCGAAACCGATTGATAACCAACGGTCTCGGCTACAGCCTCTGTGCTGATTGCCGGTTTCCTGAGCTCGTTGGCGGCCAGGCTCATGCGCAGATCGGTCACAAAGTCGAGGGCGGAGCGACCCAATTTGTCCTGAAACTGGCGCATGAACGTGGCGCGTGACATGCCGCACAAATCAGCCAATTCGGGCAGTTTCCAAGGCCGTGCCGGATTGGCGAACATCGCGGCCATGGCTGGAGCAAGGCGCGGGTGGCCCGCCAAGGCCAATAAGCCCTCCGGGGCTTTCCCCGATTGGCTCGCCGCCCGCAGGACCAATGTGAACAGGGCCGACGAAAGCGCGTTGAGAATGGCGCGTCCTCCGGCTCGGTCGCCGGCTGACTCCATTCGCATCAGTCCGACAAGACCGGCAAGTTGGTTGGAAGCGGACCCGATGCCTTCTTCCGCATGGCCGTCCGTTGCCCGCGCCACCAGATTTGTGGGCAGGTAGCCGCGGATCAGCCGATCATGGGGCGACGCGACGAAAAATCGCCCACACAGCAGGTCCAGTTGCTCGCCCTGGCTATCGTTCTCGCTCAGCATCCATCCGGCAGAGCCTAGGCTTTCGTGCGTCCGGATTGGTGTTTGCCCGCTACCGTCGTGCAGCACATGCGGCGCACCGTGGGGGAGCAATACGATATCTCCGCTCACCAGCTCCCTCGCCGTTTTCGACTCCGGGTCCTCAAGAATGGCCCGGCCCCTGACTATGACATGATATGGGATCTCGTTCGCCGCCGCTCGGTCCCAGGCGATACGCCACGGCGCACCATAGGCGCAGCGGACCTCGAGCTGGCCGGTTATCGCGATGATTTGCAGGAGATGGCTAAGCCAGTCCACTTCAGACATTGGGCCCCGAAAACCGGAAACGGTGAAACATCTTATCGCAATTGTGCATTGGTTCTACCGATCGGCCACGTTCCACACCTGGCTCCGTATCGGGCCAGTGAGCGAGCGACGATTGGAACAAGGGGCGTGCATCAGACGCCACAATAACGTCCGGCTATGTTGGCAGGGTCGCCGCTCAACTGATCGACAGCTTTCAGGAAATAGCCAAGCTGACTTGAATGACGGAAATGAGGCGCATTGCCGCCCGATAGGTGTCGGACCGGTTGCTGACGGTCCGGTCCGGTTCCGGGCTTTCTCGGCGAGTAACTGCCATTGAGCAAGCGGCCCCATTTCTGCCGTACCGGCTCTCCTGTTACACTCCCAAGAGCTGTCATTCACTAAGCGCAGGCAGGTTTGTAGTACGCCAAAACCTTGTTCGAACCATTTTGCCGGGATTGACGCTTTGCTATCGCAATAGCCGTGCCTGGCCCAGGACCGACGAAGAGCCAAGTAAGAAATCTAAGGATTGTCCAGACATGGGCCAGCCCGCAGCCCTGGAGAGCAGCCTCGATCATCAGCGGTTGGTTGTCGAGGGCGATGGGGCCGCGAACCTCGACGTCGATCTCTTCGCCACCTTTTCGAACTGCCAAATATATATTGCACCGCTTCGAAAGCGACATCTAATACGTCAGTGCTCGCGAAGATCAGCCGGTTTCAAGACAAGCTGAACAGATTTTCCAATCTCATGGCCGGATTCCGACCGATGTGCCGTGCGCGACGGCAGCATATGAGCGTGTTTTCCTAGCTTGCCCCGGCCACGGGACAACCTTGTCTAAGCCTTCTCCTTCTTTGCTTTCGCAAAACCGCGATCCGTTGCGACGAACCGTTCAAGCATCGGGACGATCAGGCGCGATGGATCGGCAGATGGCTGCCCGGTCTCCCGCCCAAGGATCTCTGCGTATTTCACCAAATCGCGATGCAGGGGAGCCGGCAGTTCCACCGTAATCTTCACTGGCTTGTCGTCACCGATCGTTGCGAGTTTCAACTTGGCCATGTCAATCTCCGTATCGTTCAAGGGCAAGGTCGCGGGTGACGAGGACGCGAACGGGAAACCCGGGCCGGATCGTGAGCGTCGGGGCGATAGCGAGTTGCCGCTGAACGACCTGCTGGCCTACCTGGCTGACGCTATCCGAAGCGCCGCTGCGCAGAGCCCGCACGATATCGCTGTCTTGATCAGAAGAACCGGCCTGCGCGCCAACGCTCAGAATGGTCGACAACGCCGCGGCCTTGAACAACTCGCCCCAGTGATAATCGACGTCGTCCTCTAGGCCGGCATAGCCCTGTGCGTCCGCGCCAGGTTGCCGCTCCAGCACCATGGAGCGTCCGTCGGGAAAGATCAGCCTGTTCCAGACAAGCAGCACGCGGCGCTGCCCGGAACCAATTCCGCTATCGTACTGCCCAACAATACGAGTGCCTTGCGGGATAAGCAGCGAGCGGCCGGTGAGGCTGTCATAGACATTTTCGGTCACCTGAGCGCTGATCTGCCCGGGAAGGTCCGACCGGATACCCGTAATGAGCGCGGCCGGGATCACGGCACCGGCTTGAAGCACATAGGGTGACGCGGGAGGCGTGATGTGATCCGGGGCCACTGTACGCCGGTCAGCGGCGGTGGACAGGAAGGAAAGCTGGCGATCCTGCGCATTTGGCTGAGCGTACTGACTGGCAGGATCGCTAACAGGAGGGGCGGACGCTTCGGCGGTCTTGGAATCTCCTTGCGCTGTCTGGAAGAAGACGCGCGAGGTTCTGGCCGCTTCCTCTTCGGCTCGTCGGCGCTGCTCGGCTTCGTCAACCGCAGGGCTCGCGATTGAGGGGGGCACGACGGCCTGCCCCTTGTTCTGAGCATCAAGGATCGGCCTGCCGAGATCGCCGGGCAGCGGCAGGCCAAGAATCGGACCGGCATAGTCCCGCGGCAGTCTTGCCAGTCCGTCGGCGGGCGGCCGATTGGAGGTAGGGTAGAGTTCCTCGCCTTGCCTGAATGTATTGGCGTCCTGCAGAGCGTAAATCAGCGCACCGCCGACACCGAGCGAGGCGACGAAGCCGATGCCTGCGAGCATCTTGCGCGACAGACGCGTCACACGCGGCGGGTCGGCGCGAAGCCGCATGGGTTCGACGGCCATATTCTTCTCGTTCATGGCTGCAGCGCTCCCCTTGTCGGCAACCCATCCGTTCTTCTATCGACGCGCACGATCCTGACCGTCTGCTGCCGCTTGCCGGCGCCAAGACGCAGTTCGGCCGCGCCAAAAACGCGGTCGACGATGAGGATGTTTTGATGGACGCGGCTGTTGGTGATTTCAGCCTCGCCGTCCGGACCGATGACGAAAATCGGCGGCATCTCGCCTTGCACGATGCCGCGCGGAAACTCGATATATACCCTGCGGCCATCGTCATAGGCGCTCACCGGCTTCCAGGGCGGGCTGTCGCCGGTGAGGCCGTAGCGATAGTTTCGCGCCGTAACGTCCGGTATGACCGGCGTTGCGGGGATCGTCTGCAGCAAGCCCGCTTTCAGAGCCGGATAGGACCACGCAACGGCGGGCATGTAGGGCTTTGCGCCTGAGCGTAGCTCAAGCATATAGCTGCGCCGGTCCGTGGCGATGATAAGGTTCGTTGTGATGTCCGCCCGCGAGGGTTTCACCAGGACGTGGACGCGTCGGGCAATGCCGGACCCGCTTTCGGTGTCGCCGATGATCCAGCGCGCGGTATCACCTGCCGCGATCGGACCGTCTCCGGTCAGGCTCTCGCCCGGCTCAAGCGCGATGTCCGTTATCTGGCCAGGTGAGGCGTAGACCTGGTAGAGCGCTCCTTCGCTCCATGGGTAGATCTGAATTGCGTTGTAGTAGCCCTGACGGCGCGGTTCCACGCGCGCCGCGGCGTTTGCGTTCTCGACGCGGGCGGCCGGCGTATCTCCGATGGCGCCGCCTCTCGCCGGCGCCCAACCTGGTGGCACGCGAAGAGGTTTCGGCCGTTGGTCGGTCGCGGCGGCCGGAGCCGGCGGCAAGGGCGGAACATAGGTATCGTAGCTGATCTTCGGCGGCTTCTTCGCAGGCGTGGCGCAACCCGCAAGCAGCGTCGTCCCCGACACCAGCATGGCCGATAGCAGATATCTTGGGAAAGTCGTGCCGGCAACAAGACACGATGTCGGGCTCATTGGCTCATCTCCCGCGACCAGTTGATGGCGTTGACGTAAATACCGAGCGGATTGGCGCGAAGCCGTTCGGCGTCGCTTGGCATCTGCGTCACGATCGTCAGGATCGCGGTCCAGCGCTCGCTGCCTGAAAGCTGACCGTTTTCGTAGTGGTGCTCGATCCAAGCGACACGAAAGGAGCCCGGCGAGGCTCTGATGACCGACGAAATATCGACCGCGACCTGCTGCTTGCCGACCTTGGAGAAAGGATCCGCAGCGCGAGCGTAGTCGTTGAGCGCCGCAGCACCCAGGTCGGTGGTCCAATCATAGGCGCGCAGCCAGTCCTGGCGCAGGATGATCGGGTCAGCGGGGATGGAGCGTACCTGCTCGATAAAGCGGGCGAGATGCCACGCGATCTGCGCATCGGTCGGCTTATAGTCGGGGGTTGCGGGCTCGATCGCTTGAGCCTGGCCCAGCTTATCGACCTGCACGACCCAGGGCACGACGGTGCCGCGGCCCGACTGCCAGACCAGTGAGGTGGCGAGCCCCGCCGACAGGATGAGCGACCCGAACGCCATGGCGCGCCAGTTGCGTGCCTGCACGCGTGCGGAGCCGATGCGTTCATCCCAGATCTGCGCCGCCTTTTGATAGGGAGTTTCCGGTCGAGGGCTCTTGCCGTAATGGACGGCGGGGCGCCTAAAGATGTTCATGGGTCATTCGCCTTCAGAAAGAGAAATCGAGGCTCCGCCCCCATGGCTGTCACCGGCGCGCACCGCGTGGGCGGCGGTCTGGGCGCCGTGGGCGAGGCGTTGAGAGCGATGCAAGCGTCTGGCCCATTCGGGCTGTCCTTGAGTGCCGGATGGCTTGCCCACGCCGGACGCGGTTGACGCCGCGGCGCCGCCAATCGTTCCCATGGTCGACGAGCCGCCGGTGATTTCAGCGGCCGAACCGACGCCAGAGGCAAAGTTCGACTTAAGAGCTTGATCGGTGTTTGCAGCGGCGCGCTTGAGTGGAGAGATTGCCGCTGAAGCGCCAGCGCGCGCAATGCCGCCCAAGCCGGAGGCGATGCCTGTCACGCCAGACTGGCCGGCGGCGCCAAGCGTATACGCGGCCGAACCGCCGCCAGCGAGTGAGGTCCCGCCACGCACGGTTGAGGCCGCCCCCGCGAATGCGGCTGTTCCGCCCCGCGCCGCGAGGCTGGCTGCTCCGTAGCCTGCAACTGCGATGCCGCCGGCCGCAAGGCCGGTTCCGACGGCCGCACCGGCGCCGAGCTGCGGTCCACTCGCGACCAGGCCGTTGGCGATACCGGGACCGAATATCCCGAGGCCAAGCAGCGACAGCGCCGCCAGCACGATCGCCATGGCCTGGTCGATGGTGGGGTTCTCGCCGCCGAAGCCTTGGGTGAATTCGCCGAAGAGCGTCGATCCGATGCCGATGACTACGGCAAGCACCAGAACCTTAATGCCGGACGATATGACGTTGCCGAGCACGCGCTCGGCCATGAAGGCCGTCTTGCCGAAGAGGCCGAAGGGGATCAGCACGAAGCCGGCCAGCGTCGCCAGCTTGAACTCGATCAGCGTCACAAAGAGCTGCACTGCCAGGATGAAGAAGGCGAGCAGGACGAGCGCCCACGCAAAGAGCAGGCAGGCGATCTGGATAAAGTTTTCAAAGAAGGAGATGTAGCCCATCAAGCCGGAGATCGCCTCAAGCAACGGTCGTCCGGCGTCAAGACCGGTTTGCGCCACCTTGCCCGGGTGCAGCAGGTCCTGTGCCGAAAATCCGGTTCCACTCGCCTTGAAGCCAAGACCGGAGAAACTCTCGAAGACGATCCGAGCAAGACCGTTCCAGTTGGAAATCAGATAGGCGAAGACACCGACGAAGAGCGTCTTCTTGACGAGCCGCGCAAGGATGTCGTCATCGGCGCCCCAGCCCCAGAAAAGCGCGGCAAGCGTCATGTCGATGACAATCAGCGTGGTGGCGACGAAGGCGACCTCGCCGCCGAGCAGGCCGAAGCCGCTGTCGATATAGCGGGTGAAGGTTGCCAGGAATTGGTCAATGACGCCGGTATTGCCCATGTCTAGTGGGCCTCGTGCTGGCCAGCATCCGGCGACCGCGAAGTGGCCGGCTCGACGATCGAACTCCCCGACGGCTTTTCGAGACCGAGGAAGCGATCACGCTGTTCGGCCCACAGCCGCGCACATCCATCATCACGCAGGGCAGCCTCGCCGAGCGCCTGGCAGCGGCGCAGGCCATCGCGAAGCGAATTCGGGACCGAGGCCGCCGGTGTGTGCTGACCCTCCCCCACCGGTTTGGGTTCCTTCCGGCTCATCTCGAGCGCCGTCGCCGTCATGGCGACGGCGATGAAGACGACGGCCACGACGCGAGCGAGGGTTTTGCCGTCCATGGGGATCGACCTCAGCGGTTGAACATCTGGACCGAGCCGGCCTGGTAGCCGGAGCCAGGCGCCAGGAAGCGGCGCCGTTGCTCGCGTCCCTGGTCGACCGCCGCGGCACGTTCGGCTTCGGTCAGGGCCTGGGCACGACCATTGGCGGCCACCAGGGCGGTCAGGTCCGCAAGCTGCTGGCCCTGAAGCGCAAGCAACTGATTGCCAGCTTGCGTCGCCTGCAGCGCACCGGTCGCCGACTGGCTGACACCGACCAAAGCCGACATCTGCGCGCGGCCGGTTTCGATGTTTGCGACCACGCCCGCCTGGACGCGCATTGCGTCCTGGAGGCCGCCCACCGTGTTTTGCCAGCGCGAGCGCGCGTCCGTGACGAGTTGCTGGTCGGAGGAAGAGAGCGAGACGTTGCTGTATTGCTGCTGAAATGCCTTGTCGACCTGCTGGACGTCGAAGGCGATGTTTTGTGCTTCGCCGAGAAGCTGTTGCGTGCGCTGCACCGACTGTTGCAATTGCTGCAGCGAGGACAAAGGCAGGCTGGCCAGGTTGCGCGCCTGGTTGATCAGCATCTGGGCTTGGTTCTGAAGCGAGGTGATCTGGTTCGTGATCTGCTGCAGCGAGCGCGCAGCCGTCAGGACATTCTGGGAATAGTTCGATGGGTCAAACACGATCAGGGCATGGGCTGGCGCAGTCATCATCGGCGCGATCGGCGTGGCGAGCGTCGCCGCGACCAGAAGGAGGACGCGCCGGCGGCTTTGACGAACAGTCATGGTTTGGGATCCTTTTCAGGTTCGGGAACGGTGAGGTTGGGAATGAGCTCGGCGGCCCAGCCCACGTCGCGGGCACGCAGCCAGGCCGACAGGAACCCGTCGCGGCCATGCTCGGCGATGATGCTGCCGATCAGGGTCTGATCGCTCTTCGAGGCCGCGGCGCAAAGCGCAAGCCCGACCTCTGACAGGCCGAGCTCGAAGAGACGGTTGCCGCGACGGGACTGGCAGTAATAATCGCGCTTGGGCGTGGCTCGCGCCAGGATCTCGATCTGGCGGTCGTTCAAGCCGAAGCGGCGATAAATGGCGGTAATTTGCGGCTCGATCGCGCGTTCATTGGGTAGCAGCAGCCGGGTTGGACAGCTTTCGATGATCGCCGGCGCGATAGCCGATTTGTCGATGTCGGAGAGTGACTGGGTGGCGAAGACGACGCTGGCATTCTTCTTGCGGAGCGTCTTCAGCCATTCGCGCAACTGCCCGGCGAAGGCGTCGTGGTCGAGGGCAAGCCAGCCTTCGTCGATGACGAGCAGGGTCGGACGACCGTCGAGCCGGTCGCCAATGCGATGAAACAGATAGGAAAGGACGGCCGGCGCGGCCGGCGTGCCCACCAGACCTTCGATTTCGAACGCCTGCACTGATGCCTGGCCGAGGTGCTCGGCCTCTGCGTCGAGCAGCCGCCCGTTCGGGCCACCAACACAGTAAGGACGAAGCGCCTGTTTCAGGTCGTTGGCCTGCAGAAGCACGCTGAGCCCGGTCATGGTGCGTTCCTCGACCGGGGCCGAGGCGAGCGAGGTCAGCGCCGCCCAGATGTGCTCCTTTGCCTCCGGCGTGATCTGGATGCCCTCGCGCATCAGGATAGCGACGATCCAGTCAGCCGCCCAGGCGCGCTCGTACGTGTCATGAACGCGGGCGAGCGGCTGCAGCGAAACGGAAGCGTCCATGCCTTCGGTGAGATGACCCCCGAGATCGTGCCAGTCGCCGCCCATGGCGAGCGTCGCCGCGCGGATCGAGCCGCCGAAGTCGAAAGCGAAGATCTGCGCGTTGCAGTAGCGGCAGAATTGCAGCGCCATCAACGCCAGCAGCACCGATTTGCCGGCGCCGGTCGGGCCGACGACCAGCGTGTGACCGACATCGCCGACATGAAGAACCAACCGGAACGGGGTCGAGCCTTCGGTCTTGCCGTAAAGCAAGGGAGGACCGACCAGATGCTCGTCCCGTTCCGGTCCCGCCCACACGGCAGAAAGGGGGATCATGTGGGCGAGATTGAGCGTCGAAACCGGCGGCTGGCGGACATTGGCATAAGCGTGTCCGGGCAAGGAGCCGAGCCAGGCATCGACGGCGTTGACGGTTTCGACGATCGCCGTGAAGTCGCGGCCCTGGATGACCTTCTCGACGAGCCGCAGTTTCTCGTCAGCGATGCGCGGGTCGCTATCCCATATCGTGACGGTCGCGGTGACATAGGCCATGCCCGCGGTGTCGGCGCCGAGCTCCTGCAACGCGGTGTCGGCGTCGGCCGCCTTGTTGGCGGCGTCGGTGTCGAGGAGTGCCGATGCCTCGTTGGTCATCACCTCCTTCAGGATCGAGGCAATGCTCTTTCGCTTGGCGAACCATTGCCGCCGTATCCGGGTCAGAAGGCGGACAGCGTCGACCTTGTCGAGCAGGATCGCGCGGGTCGACCAGCGGTACGGGAAGGCCAGCCTGTTGAGCTCATCAAGCAGGCCAGGTGTCGTGGCGGTCGGGAAGCCGATGATGGTGAGCACGCGAAGATGCTTGTCGCCAAGCCGCGGTTCGAGCCCGCCGGCGAGCGGCTCGTCGGCCAGCAGCGCATCGAGATAGATCGGGGTCTCGGGGACGCGCACCGGATGGCGCTTGGTCGAGATGGTCGAATGCAGGTAGGTCAGCGTTTGGCCGTCGTCGAGCCAGTGGCATTCTGGCATGAACCCGTCGAGCAGGGAGAGCACACGCTCGGTCCGGTCGACAAAGGCGCGGACCATCTCGCCCGGATCCGCGCGCGACCGGTCGCGGCCCTCATAAAGCCAGCCTTCGACGCGCGTGGCGTCCTCGGGCGGCGGCAGGAACAGGAATGTGAGAAAGTAGCTCGATACGAAATGAACCCCCTCCTCGTCGAAGTCGGCTTTGCGCTCGGCATCGAGCAGGCCAGAGGCCGCATTGGGAAACTGGCTTTCGGGATAGGAAGCCGCTTCGTGGCGCTGCGCTTCAACGAAGATGCTCCAGCCCGAGCCGAGACGACGAAGGGCATTGTTGATGCGCGCTGCCACTGCGACAAGTTCCGCCGCTACGGCGGAGTCGAGATCTGGTCCGCGAAAGCTGGCGGTGCGCTGAAAGCTGCCGTCCTTGTTGAGCACGACCCCGGGGGCGACGAGTGCCGCCCAAGGCAGGAAGTCGGCAAGGCGAGCAGCAGTCCGGCGGTATTCGGCAAGGCTCATCATGGCGGCGCCCTCAAACCGACAGATGCCCGGGCAGCCGCAGGTGCCGGCGGCCGACGTCGAAAAAAAGCGGATCGCGCCTGGCAGCCCACACCGCTGTAAAATGACCCATTGCCCACATGAGAAGGCCAACCAGCCAGAGCCGCAGCCCAAGACCGACAGCGCCGGCCAGCGTGCCATTCAGGATCGCGATTGCACGCGGCGCGCCCCCGAGCAGGATCTGCTCGGTGAGCGCCCGGTGCACGGGCGCCGTCCACCCCGGCACCACGTCGAGCTGTTCGAAACCGGTTGTCATCAGATCAACGCTCCGCCGCCGAACGAGAAGAACGAAAGGAAAAAGCTCGACGCCGCGAAGGCGATCGAAAGGCCGAAAACGATCTGGATCAGTCGCCTGAAACCTCCCGAACTGTCGCCGAAGGCCAGCGTCAGGCCGGTGACGATGATGATGATGACGGCAATGATCTTGGACACCGGTCCTTCGACCGACTGCAGGATCTTCTCGAGCGGCTGTTCCCACGGCATCGAGGAGCCCGACGCGAAGGCGACCGGCGCGAGCATGAGGTTGAAGGCAATGGCGGCGCTGGGCACGGCCAGGCTTACCTGGCAGCGCGAAACGGGGCGGGTCATGAAATTTCTCCTGTGTTGATCGGTGTGGCTTCAGCGATGCGATAGTCGCCATCGGGGCCCAGACCCTCGACCCTGACCAGTTCGACAAGCCGCCGCGCGGCGCCGCGTCCGGCGAGCACGGCGACAAGACCGATCGTGTCGGCGATCAGCGCACGCGGGACAGTGACGACGGCCTCCTGGATCAGCTGCTCAAGTCGGCGCAGAGCGCCAATGCCGGAGCCGGCATGAAGGGTGCCGATGCCACCGGGATGCCCGGTGCCCCATGCCTTCAAGAGGTCCAGCGCTTCGGCGCCGCGCACCTCGCCGATCGGAATGCGATCGGGCCGCAGGCGCAGCGAGGAACGAACCAGGTCGGAAATCGTGGCGACGCCATCCTTGGTGCGCATTGCGACGAGGTTGGGGGCCGCGCATTGCAGTTCACGGGTGTCCTCGATGATGACGACCCGGTCCGTCCCTTTCGCCACTTCGGCGAGCAGCGCGTTGGTCAGGGTCGTCTTGCCTGTCGACGTGCCGCCGGCAACGAGGATATTGGCGCGGCCAGCAACCGCGGCGCGCAATATAGCGGCGTTGCCAGAAGTCATGATGCCCGCCGCGACATAGTCATCGAGCGTGAAGACGGCGACCGCAGGCTTGCGGATCGCGAAGGCCGGCGCGGCGACCACCGGCGGCAGCAGGCCTTCGAAACGCTCGCCGGTTTGCGGCAACTCGGCCGAGACGCGCGGGGAACGGGAATGGACCTCGGCGCCGACATGGTGGGCGACCAGGCGCACAATCCGCTCGCCAGCGGCAGGCGCGAGCATTTCCCCCGTATCGGCCAGGCCTTCCGAAAGCCGATCCACCCAGATGCGGCCATCCGGGTTCAGCATGACCTCGACGATCGCGGGGTCGTCCAGGAACCGGGCGATGGCGGGCCCGAGCGCGGTGCGCAGCATACGCGAGCTGCGGGCACGTCCTTCGGCATCGTTGTGCAAGATAGCCATTCCTGTCCCCGTTCGGCCCGGGAACTCGTCGAGCAGTTCCCGGTCTGGGATGAGCAAGAGAGGCCTGGAGCGGCCCGATTCAACAGCTTTCGACGGCCGTCGTAGCGTAGCGAGGAAAAACCGGCGAACGGCGACGCCGAGAAGGGGAAGCTTTATGGCGAGCTATCGCGGCGTTCCGAGATCGGCAGAATATAAACTTTCGCAATAGTATGTACATGTTTATTGACACCCGACTCCCACCGGGTTTATGAGATCGCCTGGCGGTGCTGCGATCGCCCTTTCCACGGCGCGGAGGATTGTCATGCGGTTCGGTCCCGAGGACTCGGTTTTGCGGCGCCAAACAGGCGTTTCCAAATATGCTCGAAGCGCCCCGACAGTCGCAACGCCGCGCCCCTTGACGACAAAGGGCGGCGAAGCGTCATGAGCATGCTCGACATCTGGCTTGGGGTCCTGCAAGGGCTGCGCATAACGGCAGCGGTCACCGCCTATGGCTTGGTCTTCGCAGTGCCCTTCGCGCTTGTCTTCGGCGTGGCTCAGTTTCTGACCACCGGCTTGACGCGCTTTCTGATCACGGCGGTAATCGAATTCTGGCGCAGTTCGGCGGTCGTCGTCCTGCTCTTCGTCTTTTACTACGTTCTGCCGGTCATGGGGGTCACTCTATCGGCGATGACCGTCAGTGCATTGGTGCTCGGCCTCAATAGCGGCGGCTATGCCAGCCAGGCGGTGCGGGCCGGGCTCCAATCTCTTCCTGCCGGCCAACGCGAGGCTGGCATGGCGCTCGGCCTCTCGCGCCCGGCGATCCTGCTTCTGATCGAGCTGCCCCAGGCGTTGGTCGCCATGAGTCCCACATTCGTCAACAACCTTATTCAGCTGGTCAAGGCGACTTCCCTCGTCTCGTTGGTCACGCTGACGGACATGACCTTCCGCGCCAAGGAAATCTCGCAGACCGAATACGACCCGGTCGCGATCTATTCGGCGCTGCTGCTGGCCTTCTTCGTCGTCTGTTATCCGATCGCGCTCGCCGGCCGCTGGCTCGAGGCGCGGGTCAATCCCGAAACAGGAGCGCCTCGTGGGATTTAACTTCGGCTTCGCGCTCTCGACCATCCCGATCATAATCGGCGCGATCGGGACTACCCTGCTCGCCACCGTTTTGAGTTGCCTCGGCGCTTCGGTGCTTGGCTTCACTTTGGAAATGATCCGCCGCGGGGGCGGTGCGCCTGGTCTCGCCGTGCGGTTCCTGATCGACTTCATCCGCTCGACGCCGGTCTTGGCCTGGCTCTATTTCCTCTATTTCGTCATGCCCTTCTACGGGATCCGGCTTGGCGCCATGACGGTGGGCATATTGGGGCTAAGCCTGTATTACAGCGGTTATCTGGCGGAGGTGTTCAAGGCGGGCATCGACGCTATTCCGAGGGGCCAGCAGGAAGCAGCCAGAGCCTTGTCGCTCACCCGCCGCGATACGGTCATCTTCGTCATCGCACCCCAAATGCTGCGCAACATCGCCGCGCCCCTGGGGAACTACCTGGTTTCGATCCTTAAGGCGACGCCTTATCTCGCGATACTGGCCGTGCCGGAAATGCTCGGGCGCGCGTTCGATATCGCTTCCGAGACCTATCGCTACGCGGAGCCGCTGACCGTCGCCGGCGTTCTGTTTCTCGCCCTGGCGCTTATCATTTCTTATGGAGTGAAGCGCATCGAGAAGCTCCTGCTTGCGAGCGGGCGCCGCTGATGCTCGACCGGCCCCCGCTTCCCTCGGCGCTTCAATCCGTCCCGCTTGTGCGGATCAACGGCCTCAACAAGTGGTTCGGTGCCGTGCACGTTTTGAAAAACATAGATCTGACCTTACGGCCAGGTGCACGCGTCGTCGTTTGCGGACCGTCCGGGTCCGGCAAGTCGACATTGATTCGCTGCATCAACGGCCTCGAGCGTTTCCAAAAGGGGACAATAGAGTTTGAAGGGAGAAGTCTGGGAAAAAGCGATCGCGATGCCGCGATGGCGCGCCGGCTGACAGGAATGGTGTTCCAAAGTTTCAACCTCTTCCCGCACCTCACCGTGCTTGCCAACTGCACGCTGGCGCTGCGCCGGGTCCTCTTGAAATCGGCGCACGAGGCCGACGAGATCGCCATGCGGCATCTGACGGCGGTGCACATCCCCGAAAAGGCGCGGGCCTATCCGGCTGAGCTGTCAGGCGGCCAACAACAGCGGGCGGCGATCGCGCGCGCTCTGTGCTTAGATCCCCGCATCATGCTGTTCGATGAACCCACCTCGGCGCTCGACCCGGAAATGATCAAGGAAGTGCTTCACGTGATGATCGCGCTCGCGAAAACCGGCGTGACCATGGTCTGCGTGACGCATGAAATGGGCTTTGCACGCGAAGTCGCGGATGAGATCGTTTTCATGGACCAAGGCCGCATCGTCGAGCATGCGTCTTCCAGTGATTTTTTCTCTAGAGCCGCTCATCCGCGCGCCAGGCTGTTTCTGGACACCATCCTGAGCCATTGAGAGCTGATACCCGCGAAAGTCGCGCACGCAACCGCGGCGCGATCGGCAACATGCCAATTGGACCGGCGCGGTGATTATATATGTGACGGGCCCAGCGCAGTACGACAGGTCGGCATTCGTCTCAAATTGGAACAAATTTATAGATCCCGCATTCTGTCGGTTATCGGTCGATTCCGTGGTGGCAGGATGTAGCCGTTTCACTCTCCGGGAAAGCCCGTCGCTTACGCTCATTAGCTGCGACGGGCTTTTCTTTTGCCTTTAGCTGACCGGCCCTGTCGTGTTCTGCTTGATGAACGGCGCATCTTGGCCGGTGATCTGATGCAGCGACTTCAACAGGGCGTTATCCAATAGCTGCTTAGGCTTGTTCCGCCTGACCATTGCGATCTGCGTTGCGAAATCGCGTCTCGTAGGTGATTTCCAGAGCGCGGTGGAGTTGATGGGCCGAAACGCCCTTCTTGCTGGCGCACATGGCATTCAAGCCTGTAGCCAGGTGTGCAGCGGGAGCTTGGCCTCCTCGCATACCGTGCTGCGGACGGTGAACTTCTTGCGGCAATCCGAGCATTTGTCGAGGCCGCGGATTTCGACGCCATGCGGGTTCTTCTTGGAGGGCTTCGTTCGGCCACCCTTCAAGGCGTAGTGCTTTTCGATGGAACCGCAATGGAAGCAGACCGGACCCTGGGGCCACAGCATGCCCTCTACACGTTCGAAGGTGCGGCTTCATTGCGGAAGTAGGGGCGGGACAGAACGGACATCTGGATCTGTCAAATATATACGCCATCGGCGCCGAATCGCCGCGCGAACTACCAGTCCGGCGCGAATGCGTAACCAGCAGAGCGGACAGTCCGGATCACATCGCTTCCCACAGACGCTCGAAGCCTTTTGCGCAACCTGGCAATATGAACGTCAACACCGCGGATATCGGTTGCGGCGGCGTGTTCAGGCCATGCGGTCGCAACCAGTTCCTCCCGGCTGAAGACCTTGCCAGGTTGCGCCAGAAGGCTGCGCAAAAGCTTGAATTCGATCGGCGGCATAACGATTTCTTTTTGCTTGAAGAATGTCCGGTGGGTCTGTCGGTCCAACCGGAAATCGCCCTGCACCAGATCGCCTGTCTTGGTTTCGCGCGAGAGCTTCGCGACCCCTGCCTTGCCATGCAGCCAGGTCAGAAGCTGCTCGGGCGCAAACGGCCGCGAAAATATCTCGTCGACGCCTGCCTTGATGAGGTCCAGGTGCAGTTTGCCGGAACGAGGCGCGACCAAACCTGCAAGAGGTGTTGCCCTTGTCGCTTCGGACGACTTCAGCGACAGGCATTGCTTGGCGATTGCGCGGTCGCCCTGCTGACAGTCCAGGATAACGGCAAGCGGCGTTTCGGCCTTGATGACGCGCGCAATCTCCTTGTCCGCCGTGATCAGGCGGGTTTCGAAGCCGGCTACTGAAAGGATGTGCCCGAAAACCAGAAAGAAATCCGGGTCCTTCGAAGAGATCAGGACCAGCGGCATCATGAGTCCGTCAACCGAATTCGGTGCATCATAGGGCTGACTACCGCGCAAATGGGCGCGATGACAATATCCCCTGGCGGGCGAACCTTCAGCTGCAGGTAGCAATCAGCCTAGAATTTGTCCGCAAGTATGACGCCGCTGATGCCATAAGCGCGGCGAGTCTGCTCGATTGCCTCAGGCGTGACATCGATCAGCAGCGCGACGATGTCGCCATCCGGATGCTCGAGCACGTTGCCGAGTTCGAAAAGGGTCCAGCCAAGCGCACGCAGGCGTTTCGGCCAGAATGTTTCGCACACCACGCTGATCTGACGAATCCCCAGGCTTTGCGCGGTTTCGAGAAGGCCGCACAGCACGACGCCGGCGACTGGAGAAGAAGTTCCCTGAGTTCGAAGCGAAGGAATGATGAAGAAGCGGGTCCACTCGAAAATATCTGCCGCTCTCGGAGGCGTGCCGCCGGCGAGAACCGGGAAGACCTCGCTCATCAGATGCGGCTCCAGCGTCGGAACAAGACGCGAGCCGCCGACGATCTTGCCGTTGGTATCGAGCGCCAGAACATAAAGCGCATGCTCGTTGTCGAAGGCGTCGATCTCGATGTTGATGGGCCGGGCGACGGCGCGCTATCGTCTATGCTTGACGTAAATTTCGTACCGGATGCGAAAATAGCGCTCCAGCACTTTTCTATACTGCTTCCTGTTTTCCCAGGTGACCAGATGAATACGGACCATGACGCCTCCAAAAGTGGAGGTCGTAGGAAAACACGCTTCGTGCCCGTATGACGGTATTCAGGTATTGCTAAATCTGGATTTCCTGTCGTCGCAGAGCTTTGACGATGGCATGCGAGACATTGGCTGCATCGAGCTTGCCTCGAATGTTGCGCTGATGGCTTTCAACTGTGTTCCTTGTGACGCCGAGGATGCAGGCGATGTCTTCGTTCGATTTGCCTTCGGCACTCCACTCCAGGAGTTCGCGCTCGCGCGGCGTCAAGGGCGCGGCCTCAACGCTCTGGCCGGATTCTTCCAGCCCTGACAGGCGTCGAAAGGTATGTACGCAAAGTGTCTCGATGAATGGCACGACGCTCGGCGCTATTTCAATTCGATCGCCCGCTGCCGTTACGACGCCTGGGCCCGCCAACGGCATGTGGACGGGAACGCAGAGACCTTGGCCCATTCCGAAGTCCGCCGCTTCATCCATCACCAGCTTTGCGCGCGCAAAAAGCTTTGCCGGCGGAAGTTCGTGCCACAGGAATGGCTTCGACGAATGCCGGCACTGCGCGACGCAGGGATCATGCGAAAAGTAATCCTCTGACATGTAGCGAAGGTACCACTCGGGCGGCCAACCATCGACGAGGATCTCGCGCTTCCAGTCGGTGTCGTGCGGCACAGGCAGGCCGGTGATCAGAAAATAACGCAGGCCGTAACGCTCGATGGCAGAGCGGAACTCTTGGAGGATACCATCCACCGAGCACGCGGCATCGATCCTTGAAATTGCTGCAAACAACCCGACAAGACTATCGATCTCCATCGGCAGACCTCGACAAGAGTCAGGCCCCATCCCGGCCAGAAACTTACGATCACCGATGCGATATATTCAATGGGACTTGCGCCGAATGTACACTTCAGGAGTCAATTAGCTGGCGCAAAGATAAAGAAGCTGAAAGCCGGATCAATGCTACGTTAACAAGATCGCGCTTCATTCCGCTGACTTTGGCGTCGTCTGCTTTGTCCCGCGGCCTGCTCGCCGGTTCGATGGAACGGCCGCGATCAACTCTTGCGGCTCGACATCCAAGGCCTTCGCCAGGATCTCGACTGTATCCAGCGTGGCGTTGCGCCGACCGGCCTCGACGCTGCTGATATAGGCTCGCGTGCGGCCCGAAACGAAAGACAACTGCTCCTGAGAAAGTTTTCTTTCTCTCCGAAGCCGCTGCACGTTCAGACCAAAAACGCCGCGAAGTTTCATCAAACAACGGATGCTACGACGCGCACTATGGTGCGACACACTATAGTGCACATTCCGCATTGACAGCGGTGCTGTTGGCTGTTTGAAACAACCAGCGAATTCATCGTTTCCTGACACAGGAATAGCCATGCCGAGCCGGCCGTTTCGCGACCTCGCGCACAACAGTTCCGTGCATTCCTTAGGCGAGATTAGCCGACCCGGAACGGAAGAAAGCCGGGTCCTGGAATTCGTCTGCATCCGTTGCGGTGTCTCCTACCCCGCCGATATCACCATCGACTCCAAGGGTTGCGCGCGGTGTCGGGAGACCGCACCGGCAAATCTTCGGCCGGTTTATGCGGATCCTGCCGCTCATCCCTTGGAGAGCGCCACCCCCTCGCGCTCGCTATGGCGTTTTGCGCATATGCTCCCTTGCAATGCAGCGGATGCAGTGAGCCTTGGCGAGGGTTTGACACCGCTGCTTGCGGCGCCGCGCATCGGCGCGGTTCTCGGCGTGCCCAACCTCGCGATCAAGGACGAAGGCCGAAACCCGACATGGTCGCATAAGGACCGTTTCTCGACCGTCGCGGTTAGCGTGGCGCGCGCACGTGGCGCGACGACCGTCGCGACCGCGTCTTCTGGCAACGCCGGCGCTTCGCTGGCGGCCTACGCTCCAGAGCCGGGCTGAAGTGCGTCGTCACCACTTTCGCCGGGTCTGCCGGGGCGATGCTGGCGCAGATCCGAAAATATGGCGCGACGGTGCTGCCCCTGGTCAACAAAATGGACCGATGGTCCCTGTTGGAACAGGCGGCTGCCCGCTATGACTGGTTCATCGCCTCGCCCTATCACGGTCCGGTGGTGGGCAGCCATCCACTCGGCATCGAGGGCTACAAGACGATCGCCTACGAGATCATCGAGCAATCGGATGGCAGGGCGCCGGACTGGTGCGTCCTGCCGGTCTGCTATGGCGATGCGTTGTCCGGCGTATGGGGGGGCTTTTGCGAGTTGTACGCGCAAGGGACGATCACGCAGCTGCCCCGTCTCGTCGCCGCGGAGGTGCATGGGTCGTTGGCGGATGCGCTTTCCAGCGGCGCCGATGCCTTGAGTGAACGCAAGATGCTCTTCGACAGCCTTGCCGTATCGATCGGCACGCCGCGCAGCACCTTTCAGGCTCTGAAGGCTCTGCGCGAATCCGGCGGGCACGCGGTCCCCGTCGACAATCACGGCCTAATCGCGATGCAGGAACGCCTTGCGCAGGATCAAGGGATCTTTGCCGAACTGGCGTCGGTCACACCGCTGATCGCAATATCCACGTTGAAGGCTCAAGGTATCATCGCAGCCACAGACCGCGTCGTGGCCGTTGTGACCGCCAGCGGTCTCAAGGACCTCGATCGGTCCACCGGATCGAACGAACACGATCAGATCTTCCAGACGACAGACGACGCCTGGCGCTGGCTGGACAAAAGCGGGTTGGATCTCGTCTCATAGATTCTCAACCGCACCAATAGCCGATGGCACCGCGCTTGCTGCCTGGGATTTCAGCACATCGTCGAGACTGCGACGCAGCCAAAGAAAGCGGGTCCATTGCGTCTCTGCGGCCGGTGCGATTGTCGTCAGCGTCCTCGGCTCAGACGGTTGCTTGCAGGGCCAGCCAGGCAGGGTAGCCAGCCAGTCGTCATTGTAGACGGTCTCGGCGTGGCGATGGCCTTCGTCAGGCATGATGACCGCGACCTGTGCGTCCGGAAGGGTCTTTGCAACCCATTGCGCCACCAACGCGGCGGCGCCGCTGGTCGGCCCCATGAAGATGCCGTGCTCGCGCAGCAAACGGTGCGCGCTCAGATACGCCGGATAGGCGCCGACCCAATGAATCTCGTCGACAAGCTCATGCCTGACGTTTTTCGGCAGAACGCTGTTGCCCAGGCCCCGCAGCATGCGTTTGCCGACGGGCTGCCCGAACAGAATGCTGCAATGGGTATCGACGGCAAACACCGTCAGATGGGGAAAGACCGTTCGCAGAAAGGACGCGGTGCCGCATAGCGAGCCGCCAGTCCCGACGCAGCCGACCAGACAATCAACCTTTCCCATTGCCCGGATGAAAAGTTCAGCCAGCCGCGCATAGGCGAGCCAGTTTCCCGGACTGTCGTATTGGCGGGTCCAGAAGCCGTCCGGCTCCTTGGCCAGGATGTCCTGCAGGCGCTCAAGCCGGCCAGGCTGATTGCCGTCACCGCGCGGATCGTCAAGTGCAATGACCGTGGCGCCGATGCGCTCCAGTCGGGCTTTGTATTTGGCATCGATAAGCGTCGAAGCGGTGACGAGGGTAAGGCGATAGCCACGCGCGGCCGCGAGCAGCGCCACCGCCATGCCGAACGTGCCGGACGTCGTCTCGACGATGTGGGTGCCTGCCTTGAGTTCGCCATTCGACGCTGCCCGATCCAGAATGTAGCGGGCCGGCATCAGCTTCATCAATGGAAAAGCCGCCGCGACCAAATTTGGCGCCAGGCGAGCAAGGCGTGGGGTCTCGAGGTCCCTGAAATAGTCAACTGCGAGGGTTACCATGTCCAGCCCTCCGCATTGACCAGATGGACCTCGACTTCCTTGAAGCCGGCGCGTCTTATCTGTTGTGCGACGAGAGCTGCCCGTCGCTTCAGATTCGATGCGAAAAGATCGAAAATCAGACCAAACAGCGAGCCGCTATGGGCGACTTGCACCCCGCACGCCCCGGCTCGCCTGGCGATTTCGGCGATCTCGTCGAAACCCTGTTTTGGCAAGTGCCGTTGACTGATCAAGGCACTGGCCGAGGCGGCACGTCCGAGAAGATTCGGATCCTGAAGGTAGACCGCCCGCGCTACCAGCGCCCGAAGCACGCCAAATTCCTGGATTTCGGCACTGTCGTAACGCGCCGGCGGCAGCTGCAATGTGTCGACCGGGACGCCGCCATTCGCCTTGAACCCGACCAGTAGCAGCGGCGGCAGCGAGCCGCGGAAATTCTCGATCACCGTGCCCTCGCGTTGCGCGAACAGGACCGCATGCTCATCGAAGGCGATCGCGTCGCTGGCGCGCTCGGCGGCAACGGCGAGACGCCCGATGCTCGAGGGCCGCAACTGGACCTTGAGGGCCGCGGCTACAGCGCGAATGGAAGCGACGACGTCCGCGGTCGATGAGCCGTAGCCGTGCCCCACGGGAATCGAGCTTTGAAGTGTCAGCACGCCACCGCCGGTTACCTTCAAGAAATCGAGCGTGAGCCGCGCCGCTGACGACGCCTTGACCTTATGATCAGGGTGGACAATGACCGCATCGCCGTCGGTTCTGGCAAAGGTGGCCTCGGACCTCAAACTGGCGACCGGCAGCGTGACGAGCCCGCGATGAAGGCGCCCGCCATCATCCTTGAAGACGCCCTGGATGAGTTCGCCGTGATGCGCTATCGCCGCTCCCGTCCCGATCGAAGACCGCAGCGTTTCACGGCTCATAAAATCGCCGGCGCCAGCCATTTTCAGCTCTCCCCCACGCTCTCTCGCAGCGGAGGAGGATGGCGCCGACGGCTGACACCCGCCCTCAAGGAATTCCGGTATTGACGGCTTCCTGTCGAACGAGCCAGCCGGGAGGCGATGTGGGATCGATCGTCAGGCGGCGGAGCCGAGGTGCCTCAGCGGCCGGCCAACCGAAACCGCTTGAGCCGCGGCCATAATACCTTGCGCGTCGATCCCGTAATGCCGGTAGAGATCCGCGATCGTGCCGGTCTGGCCGAAATGCTCGACGCCCAAAGCGCGTGTACGGTGGCCATGGACCGACCCCAGCCAAGCGAGCGTCGCGGGGTGCCCGTCCAAGACCGTAACGATGGCGCAGGAAGCCGGAAGGCCGGCCAGAAGGCGCTCGACATGACTTGAGGCGCGCGGATGGCCGTATTGGCGCGCCCGGGCCGCGGCTGACCAGCCGGCGTTCAGCCGATCGGCCGAGGTCACGGCCAGAAGCCCGACATCGCGCCGATCGCCGGCCATCAAGCCCAGCGCCTGTACCGCTTCCGGCGCGACTGCCCCGCAATAAGCTATCACCAGGTCGGCGTTCGGGCCGGGCGGGCGCAGCCAGTAGGCGCCATCGACGATGTCGCGCGCCAGCTTGCTTTCCATCGGGCGTGTCGGCTGCTCGATCGAGCGCGTCGAGAGCCTCAGGTAGACCGAACCCCCGGTTTGATCACGCAGCCAGGTATGGTCGTCAGGCTCGGCTTCGCCGTTACGCTGCATATAGTCGAATGCCCAACGCAGGATGACTGCCAGTTCATCGACATAGGCCGGCTCGAACGTCGCCAGACCGTCCTGCGCCATGCCGATCAGCGGCGTGGCGATCGACTGATGCGCTCCGCCTTCGGGAGCCAGCGTCACGCCGGAGGGAGTCGCCGCCAGGATAAAGCGGGCGTCCTGGTAACAGGCATAATTGAGCGCATCGAGGCCGCGCTCGATGAAGGGATCGTAAAGCGTGCCGACCGGAAGCAGGCGCTCGCCGTGGAGCGAGTGCGACAGGCCGAGCGCCGAAAGCATCGTGAAAAGGTTCATCTCGGAGATGCCCAGCTCGATATGCTGTCCGGACGGCGCAAACGTCCAGTTGAAGGTGGAGGGGATGCGCTCCTCGCGGAAAATGTCCGCCTGATCGCCGCGCGCGAACAGACCCCGCTTGTTTACCCAGGCGCCGAGATTGGTGGAGACGGTGACGTCGGGGGATGTCGTGACGACACGGCTTGCAAAATCGCTGTCCGACTTTGCGATCTCGTGCATCAAAAGCCCGAAACCTTGTTGTGTCGACATGGACGGCTGAGCGCCGAAGCTGATGCGCGCTGGCACCGGAATAGCTGTGGCTTTGTGACGACGCGGGGCTGCCTGCGCGAAAGGCGACGACGCGAGGAAGGATCGTATCGCAGCCTCGTCGTAGGCGAGGCCCTCGAACATGTCCCATTCGCGGCCCTCGCGCACTCCCATACCTTGCCGCAGGGCTTCGACTTGCGCCGGTGTCATCAATCCGGCGTGGTTGTCTTTGTGGCCGGCGAGCGGCAGGCCGAAGCCCTTGATCGTATAGGCGATGAAGCAGGTCGGGCGATCATGCCCGCGCGCTTCTTCGAAGGCATCGATGATGGTCTCAAGATCGTGGCCGCCGAGGTTTGCCATCAATACGGCAAGCTCATCGTCGCTGCGCTTCTCGATCAGGCGGCTGACCGGTCCCTGATCGCCGAGATCGTCCAGCAGGCGCCTGCGCCATGCAGCGCCGCCCTGGAAGGTCAGCGCGGAATAGAGCTGATTGGGACATGCGTCGATCCAGGCCCGCAGCTTTTCGCCGCCCTCCTCCTCGAAGGCGGCCTGTTGCAATGTCCCGTGTTTGAGGATCACCACATCCCAGCCGAAGTTGCGAAAGATGGTTTCGAAACGCTGCCACAGGCCTTCGCGCACCACCGCGTCCAGGCTCTGCCTGTTGTAGTCGACGATCCACCAGGTGTTGCGCAGGCCGTGCTTCCAGCCCTCGAGAAGCGCCTCGAAGATATTGCCTTCATCCATTTCGGCGTCGCCGAGCAGAGCGACCATCCGGCCTTCCGGCTGATCGGTCTTCCACCCTTTTGCGCTGACATAATCTTGGACCAGGGAGGAGAACAGGCTCTGCGCGACTCCCAGTCCAACCGACCCGGTCGAGAAATCGACATCGTCGATATCCTTGGTTCGGGACGGATAGGACTGCGCGCCGCGATAGCCACGAAAATTCTGCAGCTGCTCGAGCGTCTGCTTGCCGAACAAATACTGGATGGCATGGAAAACCGGGCTGGCATGCGGCTTGACGGCGACGCGGTCCTGCGGCCTCAGGATCTTGAAGTAGAGCGCCGTCATCAAGGTCGAGGCGGACGCCGAAGACGCCTGGTGGCCGCCGACCTTGAGGCCGTCCGTCGACTCGCGAAGATGATTGGCGTGATGGATCATCCAGACGGCCAGCCAGAGGACCTTGCGCTCAACCTCGGAAAGGATCGTCATCGTCGGCTCTTGTGAAATCGCGCCTCAACGATACCTGCGTCGATCTTCCGAATGTGGCTATTCTTGCACAAAGCGATCGATGATATTGGCTGATCCAGCCAATTGCGGCCCACCGATGAGGGAAACATGCCAAATCCGGCGCTTGACGCAATCGACCTGAAGATCATCGCCGCGCTGCAGAAGAACGCCAAGGCGACTTCGAACGATCTCGCCGAAGCCGTCGGACTTTCGCCCTCCCCTTGCGCGCGGCGCGTCAGGCTCCTGGAGAACGCCGGCGTCATCAAGGGCTACACCGTGGTCGTCGACCAGAAGAAGCTCGGCCTGCCGATCAGCGCTTTCGCATCGATCAAGCTTGAAAGGCAACGCGAGGACGATCTCGACCGGTTCTCGCAAGCCGTGCTTCGCTGGCCGGAGGTGGTCGACTGTTATCTGATGACCGGCCAGCGCGACTACCTGATGCGCATCGTGGTGCGCGACCTCGAGGCCTATGAGCGGTTCATCAAGGACAAGCTGACGCGGCTGGACAATATCGCTTCGATCGAAAGCAGTTTCGCCCTGGGCCAGGTCAAGCGCTCGGAAGTCCTGCCCATATGATCGCGCGAGTATTCTGGGACGCCCATCGCGGCGGCAGCCGGTCTGCGTGCCCTTGCGCTGATCGAGGGCAGATGCGCCTCAAGATCGGCCGTCCCTGGCCGCGTCCTCGATCAATTTCGCCAGCAAGTGGCGGAATCTTTGGTCAGACTTATCCGCGATGCTTCCTATATCTTCCGCCACCATGCCGGGTGCAGAAACTGACGCCTCCCCACTTATTGAAACGCTGACCCTGAACGCCCTTGCGTGGCTTTTCTCGCCTGCTCCGTTCCGGTAAATTCGGAATTCAACAGACGGCGCAATGGCGCTAGCCTCGCGGCGCGGCATGGGGTTTACATCGATGGTCACCTCTCCCGCCACCTCTGCCTTGGCCGCTTCCAACGACGCAACGACGACCTCCGTTAGCCAAGCTCTGGCTTGGGCGCCAAAGTCCACCTTTGGGGTATTCCCATCCGCTCTCTCGTCCTGCCGATGGTGAGCTTTCTTTCCCCGCTCAAGGGCATCTTTGAACTTGGACATTGTGGGGGCCTCCGACTGGTCAGCACATGAGGATGCGGCAGATCGGCCGCAACTCTTCAATTTAAAGAACGCACGCAATCCTGGGATGTTGCGCCTAGACGAAATTGGTGCTTTGGCCACGCATACCTGATGGCGCTCCCCAGGCTCGCTTACTGAGTGCAAGGCTGGACTCCGGTTCTGATGGCCTTTCGCAAGCGCACGTCGGCATCGAAGTGGGCGGAGGTCTTAAAGTGATTTGGGCCGCGTGGTTACTTCCTTCGCTTCCAAGAAGGATGAACTGAGCGCCGCAAGTTAAGCGGCTTCTCACTACGCTGCCTTCGAACAGCAGCCCTGAATGGATGGTCGATGGTGAAGGCGTCCGGCTGGATCCCCCGCTCGATCTGCGTCCATGTGACAGGATGGGCAATAGGAAAGCCGGGCCGCGCTCGTGGCGAGAACGCACCGACTGCAGTATTGCCGCGCCCGTTGCGAAGATAGTCGAGGAAGATGCGACCCCGTCGGGCTGCTGGATCGGCTGACAAGAGGTAACGCTCCGGCTTGGCATCGATGAGGCACTGGGCGAGCGATTTGGCCAGTTGCCGCGCCCTGTCGTGGGTCACACCCGGAGACAGCGGAGCCGTCAGGTGAATGCCTTTGCCCCCGGTGACCTTCGGCCAGCTCCGCAACCCAGCCGCTTCCATGATTTTGCGTAGCGACAGCGCCGCCTCGATCACCGCATCCCACGGCACGCCTTCGCTAGGATCGAGGTCGAGCACGAGCTGGTCAGCATGCTCGATACCGTCAACCGTAGCATTCCAAGGGTGTAGCTCGACGGCATCCATTTCGACCAACCCAAGCAGCCCGTCGAGATCATCCACCCAAACCCGGACGCCTTCGCCGCCTTCGCGCTTCTGAACGCGTAGCTGGTGCACCGGTCCTGGTATCGGGGGCAGCGGTCCCTTGTGATAGAAGGTGGCCCCGTGCGCATGACGTACCAGCTTCAGTGGTCTTCGTCCCAGATGGATCAGCGCTCGGTCGGCCACCCGCCGCCAGTAGCCCATCAGCTCTTCCCTGGAAGGTGAAACTGCATCGGGTAGCAGCTGGAGAATGTTCTCGCGAGGAACGCCATGTTGACCCTCCAACCTGCGCTTGGAGGGGGACGGCGGCTTCGCCGGGATCACCTGGAGATCCTCGCGCAATCCCTTGAACACGGCCTCGCGCAAGATGCCCCGGTCTGTGACGCCACTGAATTGCACCTCCGCCAGCACCTCCGGCCGGATCCACGTCGCCTTGGGCTTTTTGATTGGCTCCGAGAGAGGTGATTTGCTGATGATGAGCGGATCAAGCCGCTCGCGAACTCGCCGGGCTGTCTCCAGCGTATAGCCGCTTTGCGCTTTTCCAGCATAGAGCAGCCGCTCGCCCTGCCATCTGCCGATATACAGGGAAGCAATGCGGCGTGGCTGCGCTCCAAGCTTTTCGACGAAACCGACAATCGGGAACGTGTCGCTCTTGACGCATTTCACCTTGAGCCAGCTGGTTTGGACACCGGAGCGGTAGGGAGAGTCAGCCCGCTTTGAGACCACCCCCTCTAAGCCCATGCGGCAGGCATGGTCGAACACGTCCTTGCCGCTAATTTCCAGATGTTCGACATAGGTCAGCGTTGGAGCCGTTTCCTGCAGGAGCCGGTGCAGAGCAGCTTTGCGCTCAATCAGCGGCTGCTGTCGAAGGTCGCGGCCGTTGAGGTACAAAAGATCGAACGCAAAGAACATGAGCTTCGGCGAGTTCGGATTTCCAAGCTCCCGCTCGAGAGCTTGGAAATCCGGCAGGCCGGTGTTGCCGAGAACCACTGCTTCTCCGTCAATGATCGCGGATCGGACCGGCAGGTTCGCCGCCGTGTGGACGATCCGTTTGTATCGATGCGACCAGTCATAGCCGCGACGGGTGAAGGCACGTGCCGCGCCGCCTTCAACGATAAGCTCAGTCCGGTAGCCATCGTATTTGATTTCGTGCAGCCAGTCCGTGTCGGCAGGAGCGTTCTCGACCAGCGTCGGTGATTGGAATTCGATGAAGGCGAGGTGACCGGTCGATTTACGCATGCACTCGGACTCCTGAACCGGGATTCAAACCGGGCCGGAGCAATCGGTTCCGAAGAGTTTAGCAAAATTGAATATGATCCCCGCCGCCGGCGCGGTTGGCTGCCGCCTCTGAAAGCTCTTAGAAACCTTGTAGGCGATGATCGTGCGCTGAGCCTTATTCGCTCAACGGCCAATCCAGCGGTGAGCCGCCTCTCGTTGCCTCGCGTCGGCAATATTTTGTACATATTTTGTATATCTACATTGACGCGTTGGCGGCTCTCAACGTAGCGTTGAAGGGCTGGGGCCGAACCCTTGCGCGCAACTCAATCTCACGGGAGGACTGCACGATGAAATTTCGAACCCGATCGGCCGCCATTGGCCTGGCCTGCATCGCCTATGCCGCGATTGTCGGATCTGTGCTGCCGGCCACGGCGGAGACGACAAAGGAACGCATCTTGAGAGAGGGCAGGATCGTGATCGGCATCCACAACCGCGCGCCATGGGGCTACAAGAAGGAAGGAACCGGCGAGTTGCTCGGCTGGCATCCGGACCTTCTCAGAGCTGCGTTCGCCGACCTCGGCGTCAAGCAGATCGACTTTGAGGTCACCGAGTTCGGCGCGTTGATCCCCGGATTGATGGCCGGGCGTTTTGATGCCGTGGCGTCCGGCTTGTCGATAACGCCGCCGCGATGCCAGCAGGTCGCCTTCGGCGCTCCCGACCTGAGGCAGGACGACGCGGCGATCGTACTCGCCGGCAACCCCAAGGCGATCCATAGCTATGCGGACCTTGCCAAGAAATCCGACACGATCATGGGCGGCGGCCGCGGCAGCAACGTCATCCAGAACGCCATCGCCGAGGGCGTCCCTCAGGATCGCATCCTGCAGTTTCCCGACATCGAGACCAACATCGCGGCACTGCGCGCCGGCCGCATCGACGCCGCGGTATTTTCTTCCCCGACGGCGATCGGGCTGCTGGCCGGCAAAAAGAGCCCCGATCTGGAGCGCGCCAACCCATTCACGACCGACGAGAAGTCGATCAGCTACGTCGCGATCGCGTTCAGGAAGGATGATGGTGACCTGCGCAACCTCTACAATCAGGGACTGGCCAAGGTCATGTCGAACGGCACGATTGCCACCATCATGGCGAAGTACGGATTCGGCCCCACGGAAAACGTGCCGCCAGGATTGACGACCTCGCAGTTGTGCGGAGCCGCCAACTGACCGGATTGGCAACGGGAAGCCGCCCAGCAATCAACAGGACCTGGCGGCGCCGCGCGAGCCCGGGCGGCGCCTTCGCCCGCGGGCCCTCGCATCACTGCCGCTCAGGATCGCTGGATGGCACGATGTCTTCGGGGATTTCCTGCCGCAAGCCCGGCCCCTTGGCCAGCCGCCTGCCAAGCGCGGAAACGAAAGCTTCATAGCGCTCGCTTGCCTTGGCCCGCGCTGCCTGGGCCATGGGCTCAGGCAAGGCCGGAGTGGTGGCAAGCCAGAAGCGGATAAAGACCGCGTGGGTTTCAACCGAGATGCCCACGTCGCGCTCCAACCGCGCGATCCGGCGATCGATGCGGTCGAGACGTTTAGAGATCGCCGCCTCGCGTTGCGCGTCGGCATCCGGAGAGAGGAAGGAGGCGATCGCCGCCTCAGCGACGAGCGACTGCGAGCGATCGCGCCGGGCGGCATAATCGACCAGCAAGGCCATCACGGCAGGGTCGAGATAGACGGAAATCTGGACCTTCTTCTTTCTTGCTGTCATGACCTTCACAGCTCCATGTCGTCGTCCGGGTCGAGCGCGATCTGGCGCGCCACGCCCCGAACAAGGCGAGCCATCCGGCCGCTGTTCGCGGCAAGATCATCCGTCTCCTCAGGCGCTTCGATCTCGAATTCGTTGACGGGCGCCAGCTCCGCCGCAGCTGGGAGAAGCGGATCGAGCTCGGGCTGACGTCGCAATTCGGACTCTGTCGATCCCTCCGGGACCTTCGCCCCCGCGCTCGCGGCTGCCATACCCGGTGGCGGAGCCGGCAACGGAAGCGCGGTCCAATCGTCACGCGCCGCCTCGGTTCGAGCCGTGACAGCCGGTGGCGGCATGATGCGCTCCCGCAACCGCGGGTCTTCGAAATAGCGCGCCTTCTTCGCCCGGATCGGCGGCGTCCCCGCCAGCATGACGATCTCGTCGCCTGCCGGCAGTTGCATGATCTCGCCGGGTGTCAGCAATGGCCGCGCCGTCTCCGAGCGCGAGACCATGAGATGACCGAGCCATGGCGAGAGCCGGTGACCGGCATAGTTCTTCATCGCCTTCAGCTCGGTTGCCGTACCAAGGGCGTCCGAGACGCGCTTGGCGGTGCGCTCGTCATTGGTCGCGAAGCTGACGCGTACATGACAGTTGTCCAGAATGGAGTTGTTCGGGCCGTAGGCCTTCTCGATCTGGTTGAGGGACTGCGCGATCAGGAAGCTTTTCAACCCATAGCCGGCCATGAAAGCGAGCGCAGATTCGAAGAAGTCGAGCCGTCCGAGCGCCGGGAACTCGTCCAGCATCAGAAGCAATCGATGCCGATCCGCCCTCGCCTGCAGATCCTCGGTCAGACGGCGGCCGATCTGGTTGAGGATGAGACGGATCAGCGGCTTGGTGCGGCTGATGTCGGAGGGTGGAACGACGAGATAGAGCGTCGCCGGACGAGGATCGGCGACCAGGTCGGCGATGCGCCAGCCGCATGCGCGCGTCACCTCCGCCACCACCGGATCGCGATAGAGCCCAAGGAAGGACATGGCGGTCGAGAGCACGCCGGAGCGTTCATTGTCGGACTTGTTCAACAACTCACGGGCTGCGCTGGCGATGACCGGGTGCGGACCACCCTCCCCAAGATGCGGAGTCGTCATCATCGCGGCCAAGGTCGATTCGATCGGCCGCTTCGGATCGGACAGGAAGGCGGCGACGCCGGCAAGCGTCTTGTCCGGTCCGGCATAGAGCACATGCAGGATCGCGCCGACCAGGAGCGCGTGGCTCGTCTTTTCCCAATGGTTGCGCCGTTCGAGCGAGCCCTCGGGGTCGACTAGGATGTCGGCGATGTTTTGCACATCGCGGACTTCCCATTCGCCCCTGCGAACCTCGAGCAAAGGATTGTATGCGTCCGATCTTGCATTGGTCGGATCAAACAGCAGAACCCGGCCGTGGCGGGCGCGGAAGCCGGCGGTCAGACCCCAGTTCTCGCCCTTGATGTCATGGACGATCGCCGAGCCAGGCCAGGTCAGCAGCGACGGCACAACAAGCCCGACACCCTTTCCCGAACGAGTCGGCGCAAAGCAAAGCACATGCTCGGGCCCGTCGTGGCGCAGATAATGAGTTCCATAGCGCCCCAGCACCACGCCGTCGGGGGCAAGCAGGCCTGCCGCCTGCACCTCGCTTCTTTCGGCCCAGCGCGCGGAGCCATAGGTCGCGACCTCCCTCGCCTCGCGGGCACGCCACAGCGACATGCCGATCGCTACGGCGATCGCGATGAAGCCGCCCGAGGCGGCAATCAGACCGCCGCGCGCGAAGATGGCTGGTGCGTAGGCGTCGTAGAAATACCACCACCAGAAGATGGCGGGCGGATAATAGACTGGCATGCCGCCAATGACGAACCAAGGCGCTCCCAGCCGTTCCTGATAGCCCAGCTGCCAGGCCGACCATTGCGTCGAGGCCCAGATCGCGAGGAGCACGATCAGGAAGACAACGACAATCTGGCCCCAAAGGACTTTCGTTCCCGACATTCGCTTCTCCTTGTGGCGAGAGGTCAGCAAGGTTGGCGCGAGATTCAACAGCGGGCTCACGCCGATCGCGTCGCGTCGTACTGTCGGCAAGGAAGACAGGGTATCGGCAAGCCCAAGAGCCCGGGGCGCGAGCGAGGGCGCCGTCCTCCTGGATTGCGCATTTGAGCAGCAAACATCATACGCGATTGGGCCCTATACGCAGTTGCGTATACGGTAGATTTATACGCGATCACGTATATTGCCAAGTCATACGCGATCGCGTATATATGCTCAGGAGACTATCATGACCGACCAGATCGCTCGCAACGAAAAGCAACTTGGCGCCATTCTGCGTCGGGCCCGCAGGCAAGCCGATCTCACGCAAGAGACGCTTGGCAGCCGGATCCACCTGCGTCAGGCGACCGTGTCCCGCCTTGAAGCCGGCGAGCCGGCAGTGCAGCTCAGTACGTTGATGGCTGCACTCTCCGCCCTCGACCTTGAACTTGTCGTTCGCCCGCGCAGCAAAAGCAGCGCGACCGAGATCGCGGACCTGTTCTGATGGCGCGGCGACCGGCTCACACGCCGCTCAATGTCTTCGTGAACGGTCGGCTGGTGGGCGTGCTGCGCAGGCAATCCAGCGGCGCCGTGGACTTTCAATATGCCCGCGAATGGCTGGACTGGCACGGCACCTTCCCCGTTTCGCTTTCGCTTCCCTTGCGGGAGGACCGCTATATCGGCGCGCCTGTAGTCAATGTCTTCGACAATCTGCTTCCGGACAATGACGCGATCCGCAAGCGTATTGCCGAACGCGTCGGGGCGGATGGCACCGACGCCTACAGCATGCTTGCCGCTCTCGGCCATGACTGCGTCGGCGCATTGCAATTCCTGCCTGATGACGCCGATCCCGGCAGTCCTGGTAGCAGCGATGGCAAGCCGGTCAGCAAAAAGGATATCGCCAGGGTGATCGCAAACCTGGCTGTCGCCCCGCTTGGCCTCGGCGAGGATGAGGATTTCCGCATCTCGATCGCCGGCGCCCAGGAAAAGACGGCGCTGCTACGCAAGGACGGACGCTGGTACAAGCCGGTTGGCACGGCGGCGACCACCCACATCCTGAAACCGCAGATCGGCAGGTTGCCGAATGGCATCGATCTCTCCAACAGCGTTGAGAACGAATATCTGTGCCTTAAGCTGATCGATGCTTTCGGCGTTCCCGCCGCCAAAACTGAGATCGCCGACTTCGGGGAGCGCCGTACGCTGATCGTCGAGCGGTTCGACCGGTTGTGGGCCAGGGACGGCCGTCTCATGCGCCTTCCACAAGAAGATATGTGTCAAGCACTGTCAGTCCCGCCGACACGCAAGTACCAGTCAGAGGGCGGTCCCGGCATGCCGTCGATCATCGAGCTTCTTAAGGGCAGTGACAGGCCCGAAGACGACGTCTCCCTGTTTTTGCGTGCTTGCATAATATTCTGGCTCATTGGCGCGACCGACGGCCACGCCAAGAACTTCAGCATTTTTCTCGGGGCCGGCGGGCGGTTTCGGATGACGCCGCTCTACGACGTGCTGACCGCGCAGCCCAGCCTTGATGCTGGACAGATCCCCCGCAAGAAATTCAAGCTGGCGATGTCTGCCGGCAAGAGCCGGCATTATTCCATACATGAAATTGTGCCCCGCCATTTCATGCAGACCGCCGACGTTTCCGGCGTGGGGACCTCCCTGATGCGCAAGGTCCTCGAAGACATCTGCGAAAATGCCGAGAGGCGGACCGAGGCCGTGATTTCTTCGCTGCCACGTCACTTTCCCGCGCAGCTCGTCGAGTCGGTCAGATCGGCGATAATCAGGCGCGCGACAATCCTCGCCGAGACACGCTGATCAAGCCCGGACGGCGGCCGGACAAGAATTCAGGGCCACCCAACCTGGACATTCGATATCGACATCCCCTGCTGCCCCTTCTCGGTACACCGGATCGTATCTTCCGAAATCTCTTGGCCAGCTTCGCCCCCTTTTCGCCAGGCTGTCCCGCGCGGTGACGAAGGCCTTTAGGTTCGCCGGTCCCCCGCCCGGCTCGGGCGTGCAGGCGCATAGTTGGACGGGCAGGCCGGCGCGACCGACCAGCGCGGCCCGAGGTGCCGCCGAACGCCAAGTCTCCTGCCGCGATTGTGTCGCCGTCCAAGTCGTCAGCACCACGGCTCAGGAAAACCGTGAGATCTGCTCCCAAAGAATTTTCGCGGCCGACATGGCAGGATCATTCGTTCAGCTGCTAGAGACCTAGCCCGCGCTTGCGGGCAAAGCTCCAACCGACACCGCCGTCGCCGCGAGTGCTGCCGCTGACACGCTGGCCAAGGTGCTTTTCGAGCGAAGGCGTCCAGGGCACGAGCTGAAAGCCGAGGCCATCGTCGATCATCGCGAAACGGCCAGACGCAAGCGCAAAGCGCTGGCTGTAAGTTCCGGACACCAATTCGCCACTTGCCGCACGGTTGAACGAGCGGCCGGTCTGGGTCGCGATCCAGCCGCCCAGCGCATCGAGTTCCTTTCGGCGCAGGGTGTCGATCAAGTTGCCGGCAAAGACGGTCCCGCCCGGCTGCCGCTCAGCCAGCCCCAGTCCGATCAGATGCTCGACGCGCCGATCAAGCGCCTGGCGCACCTCGGCGCCGAAGCCGCCATCGGAAAGAGCCGCAGGACGGGCAAGCGCCTGCCGGTCGAGCCAGGTCGCCCCCTCCGCAACCACCTGTCTGTCGATGTCGAGGTCGGAGCGCACGGCAAGCGCCAGCCGCCGCCGACCCTGAGCGTCCTCGAATGTGCGCAGTTCGACGATTGCGCCCGGCGCACCATCGCCCGCCGCCTCGAGATCGGCGAGCCGGACGTGATGACACCGGCCGTCGACGCCATCGATGACCGCATAGGCACTGCCGCTCAGTTCGTCATCCAGTCCGCGCTCGATCAGACGGCCGCTAATCGTCTCGCCGATGCTTTCTGCGGCCAGCACATAGCTGGCGCTCGCGCGTTCGATGTCGCGGGCCGAGAATGCGCGATGCATGCGTTTGATGATATCGGCGCGCTCACCCATCTGGCGCAGCGTCGCCTCGGCTCTGCCGCTGACGATCCATTGGCCAGGACCGAGTTGCTCGGCGAGGCCAAGCGTTTCCAGCCTGTGCAGCCGCCCGATCTTTGGCGCGATGAATTCGTCAGGCTGGCGATCGGCACGGGGCGCGAGATCGATGATGCCGTCCTCGCCTGCGTCGCGGAGCAACTGGCGGTCCAGCCCGGTCCACCGCTCGGCCTCGACCTGGCGCTCGACATGCCGGCGGATCTCAAGATCCGAGCGGGGGCCAAGCTCCTGCGTGACGAGCTCGCTGGCGCGATCGCGCATGCCGCGGCTGATGTAGTCGCGCGAGATCACCAGGTCCTGGCCGTCGTCGGCCCGGCCACGCAGGATGACGTGGACATGCGGATTGTCGGTGTTCCAATGATCGACCGCGATCCAGTCGAGTGACGTGCCGAGATCCTTCTGCATGCGACCCATGAGATCACGGGTGAAGGATTTCAGGTCGGCCAACTCTGCGGCATCCTCGGGAGAGACGATGAAGCGGAAATGATGCCGGTCGTCCTTGCAGCGATCTATGAAATCCGTGGTCGACGCATCGTCGACCTCCGGTCCGAACATGCGGGCTCTCGCGTCGTCGCGTGTGACCCCCTCGCGGCGCAGATAGTTGAGGTGGGTCGCCAGCGGCGCGGTACGTTTCGAATGGCGAACCACGCGGGTCTTGATCGTGGCTAGGCGGGAGCGGCCGGTGAGGAAGCGATTGGCTTGAAGGCTCGCTGCCCTGCCGCGTCCGAACTGCCGGCGGCTGCCTGTCTCTATCCGGCCTGCGCGCGACACGCCGCCGCCAGCCTTTTGCGCTGCCGCAAGCGCCTGGGCGATGAAGGGCCGCGACGATTGGGCTCGCGTCGAGCGAATGCGGCCCGGGCGGATGCGGAACTCGTGCTCATCAGACACGGCGCCCGCCCTCACCTTGCCATAAATACAGCAAATACAATGATTTGCCTGTTCCCAGCACATTGCGCTGAGGCGCTGCAATGTGCGGGAAGCGGCAAAATACCCAGCAAATACAACCAACCGACCGCAGCACAATGTGCGCCCTTTTATCTTGCCATCCTTCGGTTGTTGCCCCGTGGCCTATGCGCCTCAAAGCCTGCGACGTCCAAAGAGGGGCCGGCGCGCGAGCTGACGGACACTTCGTCATCGCTGCGGTATCCGTAGGTCCGACCCAGTGAACAGTTGCCGCGGCTGCGGACCGGCCACGAAAAGTTCGCGCGCCAACGGTGACGATGAGACCGCGTCAGAAGCGTGTTCTCCGGACGAACGACTGGAATCGGCCAGGGACCTGGACCGCACTATGAACAGCGGCGCGGCCTTCCACGTGACGTTCTTGTCATGGCTGGTGGTGAGCGTGCCGGGCGCATCACCGCCGCCCGATAAAGGGCGAAGCTTCGCAACATAAGCGCGGGTTTCGGCCGGCAGCGGGCGGCCCCTCAAGGACGCTTCGTAGCGCTCCGGCCCCGCATTGTAGGCGGCGAGAAAACCCGGTGAACCGTATCGATCATAGAGCTCGCGAAGATAGGCGGTGCCGGCAAGGATGTTGTCGTGCGGATCAAAGGGGTCGCGGCCGAGTTGATGACGAAGGCGCAGCTCGGCCCAGGTTTGGGGCATGATCTGCATCAGACCCACTGCACCCTTTCGCGATACTGCGCGTGGGTCGCGAGCGCTCTCGAGGTGCATGACCGCGCGTATCCAGCGCTGAGGAATGCGAAAACGATGCGACGCCTCGGCGATATGGGTGGCATATGGATCGTCCGCAGGCATGCGTGGCCCCGGGGCGCTCTGTGCGACGGCCTCCGTCATCGAGTGACAAAAAATCAGCATGCCAGCGACAAGCCGACGTGCTTGCCTCCGACCAGGCAACCAACTGACGGGGCGGCTTTCGTGCGGATATTTCGGCGCCGGTCGCCCACTCATCGAGCACCCTCCGGCCGCCATTTCGGCCGGATCCAGCGCAGCGACCAGGAACCGTCATCCAATCGGAAGAGACCGGCGCGAACGCGTCGACCAAACAGCGGATCCTCCAGTCGACAAGACAGATAGTCGCCAGCCGTCTGCCCGGTTTCCTTCCAGGCCGCGCCGACCTCCGGTCCGCTGCCATCGCCGATGTGGATGCGAAAATCCGGCGCATTGCCGTTGGACGTCCTGATCGGGACAAGCACCAGCTCGACGTCCACCAGCAGTGTTCGAATGCGTCCGGAGTAACCGGATTCTGTTTCCTGGAAGACGCCGATCTCGGCCATGGATTATCTCCTTGCTGTTGTTGGATGTGCTGAATTTCAGTTCGCGGGAGCGAGCCAGGTGTAGTGGCCATCGCCCCTCTCGTCGGTCCAAAGCGGCATTGCGCGTCCAACGATCGAGCTCGCCGGGAACGGGCCGAAGTAACGGCCGTCGAGACTGTCCTGGACACCCCGGTTCATGACGAAGATTTCGGCGGCGGCGATGGTGCGGCAGCCCTGCCAGTCAGGCAGCGCGCGTCCCTTGCGGTCGCGCTCCCGCGCGGTGCCCATTGCAGTCCCGTCGACGATGATGGCGCGGCCGACGCGACAAACGTCCTGTCCGGGAAGCCCCTTGATGTGCTTCAGCATCGGCACGCCAAGCGGAAGGTAGCCGCGCTCGGCGGCGAATCGAGCGACGGTCTCTGGCGGTTGGACGACGGCGAGCGCGCCAGCCGCCGGAACGGCCATTTTCCGGATCGCATAGAGGCCGAGGGGTGCGCTGGCCGATGCATTCCATAGCAGCAGCGGCGGCATGTCCACGAAAGCGGGAGCGATCGTCGCGGCGACGGCTACCAGCGCCACGGCCATGCAAGCGGCGCGGCTCATGAGGTCGCCCGCTTACGCAACAGAAACGCCCGGTGCTGCTCGAGCGAATAGGCGCGAGGCGTTCCGCCGGCAATCAGACGGTTGTGCGTCTGACGCCAATAGTCAGGGGCGGCCTCGAACGGATCGAGGCCGATCGCCTCGATCGCATCGATCAGCTTGAGAACCCGCTCAACCTTGTCCCAGCTTGCGATCTTGAGCAGGATCTCGGCGCCTGGCCGGATATAAGGCAGCGTCTGAAAAGGTTCAGCGGGCAAGACGGCGCGCACGATGTCGATGCGCGAAACGACAGTGCCAAAGTCATTCGCCGCCCAGCGGACGAACGCAAAGACACTGCCGGGCGCAAATCCGACGACGCGGCGCCGCTTGTCGAGGATCGTTTCATGCGCAGGGCGTCCGAAGCGGATGCGATGCTCGATCCGCTTCTCGATCCAGATCAGTTCGACCGTGGTGAGGCCGCCGCGCGCCGTCGATTGAGGAGACGGCGTCATATGCCGTCTCCCTCGCGCCGCCCAACGCACCTCCGCTTCTGCTCCCCGCCGCCAGTCCGCGGCTTCTCCGCAAGACTGTTAGATTGGGAGTTAGACTCTAAGTTAGGAGCGCGATTTCCCGTTTCGAGCCCGTCCCTTAGGCGCGACCGCGGTTCCCGAAAGCACGAGGATGCGGTTCCCGATGGCACGATGGTTCGGGTTCCCGATGGCACGACGCTGTCCACAGGCCTCGGCGCGGGTTCGAAAGCCAGCAGCACACGGCCGCTGGCGTCCACCTCCGTGAACAGAAGGTACCCGGGAAGCGGTTGGCGCCGCACGATGTCACGCAGCTCGAAGGCGAAGCGCTTGAGCGGCGAGAGGCTGCCGGACTTACGATGCAGATGGCTGATGTCGAAACGCCAGCCGGCGCGCTGGCGCCCGCCATGCTTGCGCACCAGCCGATAGAGCCAGCGCTCCAGGCCGCCCGTCAGCCCGAAATAGGCTCGGTCGATAGTTAGGATCAGGGCGTCGTCCATGACGGCGCGATAGAACCAATCCGGCAGGATCAATTCGACGCCGAGCGGGCGGCCGTTTCGACCGCAGCGCTCCTGCCATTCATTGATCCACGAGAAACGATGGCGCCTGCCCTCCGCGGGTTGGCGGATGGAGGTGACGACGCTTGTCGACTGCAGGCGATCGAGCGCCGCCTTGAGGCGCAGGTAGTCTCGCTTCGAGACACCGCGGCCGATGAAGGAAAGCATTTCGTATGGCGTCGCGGCCATCAGGCGGGATGTGCGCAATCCGGCGTCCCGCGCGCTGACGATCTGGCTCGCGGCCCAGATCAGGATATCGGCATCCCAGATCGTCGCCATGCCGTGATCGGGCATCGCTTCGACACGGATCGCCACATCGCCGGCGCGAAAGTCGATCGGCGCGATGCGCCTGGATTTGGCGAGGGAGAAGAAGGGATAGGCCATGAGGTCCTGCGCATCGCGTGGCGCGACGACGCCCGGCAGCGCCTGGAACAGGTCGAGCTGTTCGCGCTCCAATGGTGGGCGTGGTCGTGCCGACATTGGGGAGATCAGCGAGCTCAGCGCCTTTCGCGCCCGGCATAGGGGATCAGGCGGGCGGCCTGACGCTTGGCGGGCAGCACCGAGCCATGCGGATCGGATGTCGATGTCATCACGCCGCGCTGAACCCAGAGCTGGAGGTCGTCGACGGCGTAGACGACGCGGCCGCCGAGCTTGCGATAGGCAGGCCCGGTGCCGTAGGTGCGATGTTTCTCAAGCGTACGCGCCGATAAACTGAGGAAATGCGCGGCTTCAGAAGTGCGCAGGTAGCGCGGCGGCAATGGCGCGGCGTCGGCGTTCATGAGGTGTCTCCTTCCGGCCGTTGCGGTTGAACGGCGATCGATGGCCAGGATGGAGGAGCAAGGGCACCATGATCAGGTGCGCAATTGAGCGGCGCTATTTCGCACCGGCCGTCGGGAGTGGCGCAGGCGCGTGCATCGATGGGCGTAGCCGCGCTCGAGCATTTCGGGCCATCTCGTATCGGGCAACGCATCCTGTAACAGGAACCCGGTCGGATAGACCGGCGGCGCGGAAGCCTTTCGCGCCATCAAAGGACGCCTCGCCCGGTCCCGGGCGAGGCGTCTGCCGATTCACTCGCTGTTGCGGCGGTTGGGGCGGGACCAGATGAGGCTGTGGCCCTCGCCTTCCTCATCGGCGAAGAGGTTGGCGTAGATCGGAGCGGTGAAGCTCGGATCGTCGAGCTTGAGCCCGAGATAGTCCCGCCCCTCGTTGGAGCGCTTGGACCAGGCGGCGCCGATCTCGGCCTTGCCGACCACGACGCGGTGGCTTGGTGCGTTCTCGCCGCTGGCCCGGGTATCGGGGACGATGCGCACGCCTTTGGCCTGGACGCTGAGGGTGACGATCTCGCCGGTGAACTCGTTCGCATTGGTCTTCTTGAAGGTGCCGATGGTAGCCATTTTCAGTCTCCGTTCTCGTTTCCGAGCCCGCACCATGCGGCCTCGATGGCGATCGTGAGGCCGAAGGCGACCGCTGCCGCATCGCTTGCGACCGCAGCAAAGCGCAGGATGGCGCAGGCGCGCGTTTCTTGGTTGCGCGAGGAATGGGCTTCGCCCAGGGGAAGAAACTCGCGACGCGCCATTGCGGCATAGGCGGGTCGAGGCGTCAGCCGTCCTTCGGCCAGATCAGCCCGTTCGAGAGGTCGTGGTGCGCTCTGTGAAATGACGCAGGAGCGGCAACGAAGGCACCGGCTGTCGATAGAGATGAAGCGAAGAGTTAACGTCGACGTATCCACAACAACGGCGCGACGCGCTGTATCAAGGGCCTGCATCGTTTAGTCGGGCATAGCGTCCGGTCACCACCCCTTACTTGAGTTGATCCTCGGCTGAAGCGCTCGCCGAGACGTGCCGATCCACTTGCAGTGTCATGTCAATGCGTTGCGCTCACAAAGCGCAAGCCCAGCGATATAGCCAAGTCCAAGGGAGACCGACGGCGCGCGCCATTGAGGTCACGTTAACGGTCTGACTACCGAGCGGTTGGCGAGTACCCGCACCGCGGGAGCGGTCGTTGCCTGTAGGGGACGCCGAAACCTCGATTGCGATCGTTCTCGACGTTTCTGTTCGTCGTGAACTTTCACCTGGCTGGGGAGTTGCTCGATCTCACCGTTCGTGGGCCGGGAATGCCATGTTCGAAAATTTTGTACTCGAGATGATCGAGACGCAAGGCGGAAGGATCAGAGTTCGCCACGGCGGAAACGGTCCTGCGCTTCTCCTCATCCACGGTCCTCCGCGTTGCCATACGACCTGGGCAAAGGTTGCTGACTTACTTGCGGAAGAATTCACAATTGTTTGTCCCGACCTTCCGGGCTTCGGTCGATCATTCATACCTCCGGACGATCCCGACAGCACTTTCTCTTCAAAACGCGTCAAGGCTTCGGCACTGTTGGAGATCATGGGGAAACTGGGACACCACACCTTCTCCGTGGCGGGCCATGATCGCGGAAGCTTAGTCGCGTTCCGATTGGCGATGGACCACCCTGAGAGGGTCTCCAAGCTGATCACCGTGGACGGATTGCCAGTTATAGAACATCTCGAACGCGCCGACTGGGAATTTGCCCGTGATTGGTATCATTGGTTTTTTGTGCCCAGCCAGATAAACCCGAACGAGCTATCTTGGCTGATCCTATGGCTTGGTACGCTTCCCTATTGCCAGGCACCATGGACGCCGATGCGTATGAGGAGCTGGTTTCACTTATCCATGACCCCGCTGTTGTCCATGGCATGGTTGAAGATTACCGGGCAGGCATCCGGATCGACCATCTTCATGACCGCGAGGATCGAGACGCGGGTCGAAAGGTGCGCTGCCCAATGCTCTGCCTCTGGTCGACCGATGACGATCTGGAGCGGATCTATGGAACTCCTGTCGCGATTTGGAATGACTGGGCCGAGGATGTAAGCGGGTATGGGCTCAAGAGTGGCCATCACGTGGCGGAAGAAAATCCGACTGGTCTCGCAGCAGCGCTCAAGGCGTTCCTCTAAAGACCTTCCACCTAATGACGTCAGATGTCCGCTTTGGGGAGATGCGGAATCACCTCAGCGTCTGCAGGCCGACGCGCCGGGCCCCTGATCCGAAAAATTGCTTCCTCCGCATAAAAACATGTCCCAAGCTATTTATTAGCGCATCTGCAACCGACCGCGCCACGGCGCGTTGCACGCGGCGAATACCTCGGATCATTGCCAGGCAGTGTGGAGGCTCGATGATGGCGGCCAATCGTCGTAATGGAGTGTCGGAGCCGAGGCTGGCGAGCCTGCTCGCCGCTTCCAGAGGCCATCCGCGCACGGTGCTGCCGACAGTGGCGAGCGTCGTCACCACTGTCGCCGCGCTTTATTTCGGGCGCGAGGTGTTTCTGCCGATCGCGGTCGCGCTGCTCTTGACCTTCGCCATCGCGCCGGTCGTGTCCTGGCTGAAGCGCGCGGGCGTCCCGCGCATCGCGGCCGTCATCACCTGTGTGGTGGGGGCCTTTGCCGCGCTGTCGCTGTTCTCCTTCATCGTCGCCACCCAGGTCAGCGATCTCGCGCAGAACATCCCAGTCTACCAGATCAACATCCTGACCAAGGTACGCGCTTTGAAGGAAAACGGCCTCGGCGGGGGCATCGTCTCGCGCCTCAGTGGCGTCATCGAACGCGTCGGCCAAGAGATCGACCGCCAGGAACCGCAGCTGCCTTCGGCCGCCCAAGCGCCGAAGCGCAATCCGATTCCGGTCGAGGTCGTCGCGCATGAAAGGCCACTCGAAGTGCTGCAGAACCTGATTGGGCCGCTGATCAGTCCACTGGCTTCCGCCGGCCTGGTGATCATCGTCGTCATCTTCATGCTGATGGAGAGGGAGGATTTGCGCGACCGCTTCATCCGCCTCGTCGGCTATGGCGATCTCCATCGCACCACGCAGGCCCTGCAGGATGCCGGCAAGCGCGTCGGCCAGTATCTGCTGATGCAGTTGGTGGTGAACACCGTCTACGCCGTGCCCATCACCGTCGGGCTATGGGTGCTTGGCATTCCCAACGCGCTGCTCTGGGGCCTCCTGGCGCTCGCGCTGCGCTTCGTGCCGTATATTGGGCCGATCGTCGGCGCGCTGCTGCCGCTGTTCCTGGCGCTGGCGGTCGCGCCCGGCTGGTCGCTACTTTTGTGGACTGCCGCGCTTTTCATCGTCGTGGAGCTCATCACCGGCAACGTCATCGAGCCGTGGCTCTATGGCTCGCACACCGGCCTGTCGCCTTTGGCAATCGTCGTGGCCGCGATCTTCTGGACCTGGCTGTGGGGGCCGATTGGTCTGGTGCTGTCGACGCCGCTCACAGTCTGCCTGGTGGTGCTCGGGCGGCATGTGCCGCAATTCGAGTTCCTCGACGTGCTGTTCGGTAACGAACCGGTGCTGGAGCCGCATGCTCGACTCTACCAGCGGCTGCTGGCCGGCGATCCCGATGAGGCGACCGACCATGCCGAGGAGATGCTTGAGGAAAAATATCTGTTCCAGTTCTATGATCAGGTCGCCATCCCCGCGCTTCTGCTTGGCGAGCAGGACCGGGGGCGCGGCGTCATGGATGACGAGCAGCGCAGGCAGGTTGCCGACAGCGCCAAGACGCTGGTCGCCAATCTCGACGACAGCGCCCAGGAGGAGGCTGAGGAGGAAGAGGCAGAGCAGGTGGCTGAGGCGCACGTGAAGTCAACAGACAAGAAGGCGCCGGAGAAGAAGGTGTTTGACAAGAAGGCTGCCGATAGCAAGCCTTCCGAGGAAGACGACGAGGAAGATATCGACCTGCCGGACGGCTCCGGCATAGCGGTTCTCTGCACCGGCGGGCGCGGCGAGCTCGACGATGCGGCCGCCGCAATGCTGGCGCAGGTGCTGGAAGTACAAGGCGCCTCGGTGTCGAACGCGAGCTTCGTAGACCTCGAACCTTCGGCTATCCGCCGCCTCGACCTGAAGGCCGCCGACGCCGTCCTCATCGGCTTCCTCAACCGCCAGTCCACCCAGCACGCGCGCTTTATGGTGCGCCGGCTGAAGCGCGTTGAACCGCAGCTGCGCGTCGGCATCGTATTCTGGTCGGAGGCCGGCAATGGCGATGGCAAGGCCGCGGCCGAGCTCGCCAGCACGCTCAACGCCGACTTCGTGGCCTTCGACATGGTCGGCGCCGTGACCGGCGCCCTATCCGACAAGCCGGCGGTCCCGCTCAAACCCACCCACCGCCGCCGCCAGCCGGTGCGCCGGAAGCAACTGCAGGCTGCCGCGGAGTAAGAGTGAGGCGTCTGCCCAGTCGGCATGACAGTGAGGAGAGAAAAGTCGCGGGGGCAACGCATCGGTGCGGATCTCTGATCAAAAGCCTCGCCAAAAAACGGCGTCTTTTTTGTTCTAGGTTGAGGTGTGACGCTTCTTGGCTGATTCACTCGACCTTGCCGATTCCGACACATAAGGCGGATCGTCCGATCCCCGGCACGACCCGAAACCTCTTCAAGCGAAGCGAACGAATGCATCAGCGCCGGCCGCTTTCCGCCGGCCCTTGCCTACTTGAGAGATATTGACTGACGGACATAGCCAATTGGCGGGTTTGGGGCCTATCGCGGGTTCATCCGTCGCAGTTCGATAATTGCCGCGCTGTGGTCGAGATCGCCGCCGCCCTTGTCGACGAGGCTGCGAAAAATCCGGTCGACCTCGGTAGCAACCGGGAGTGTCAGCCCGAGGGAGGCCGCGAGCGCTAGCGCCGTGCCGGTATCCTTGATCTGATATTTCGCCGGACCGCCGGGCACGAAATCGGCCTCGATCATGCGCTGCCCATGGTGGCGGAAGACGGCCGAGTCGGCAAAGCCGCCGAGCAGCGCCTCGTGCAGGCGCGCCGGGTCGGCGCCGCCTCGCTCCGCCAGCAGCAGCGCTTCGGCGACGGCGCAGATGTTGCTGGCGACGATCAGCTGGTTGGCAAGTTTTGCAAGGCTGCCGGCGCCAACCGAGCCGACATGCGTGACACGCCCGAGCGCGGCAAAGACCGGCTTCAACGCCTCCACGGTGTCGGCTTCACAGCCCGCCATGATGGCAAGCGTCCCTTCATCCGCGCCCTTCTCACCGCCGGAAACAGGAGCATCGACGTAGCGGATGCCCTTTTGCGTCGCCAGCTCCCCTTGCCTGCGCGCCGTCTCGACCGGGATCGAGCTCATCACCACGAGCGTCGACCCCGGCTGCATCGAATCTGTCAGGGCATTCGCGCCGAACAGCACCTCGTCGCAGACCGGCCCCGAGCTTAGCATCGCGACCACGACATCGGCATACCGTGCCGCCTCGGCGGCTTCGGCGACAACATTGAGGCCGAAGCGCTTGAGCGCTTCGGCCTTGCCGGGGCTGCGATTCCAGACCGTCACGGCAAAGCCGGCCTGCGCCAGCCGGCGGGCCATGTGGCCGCCCATGATGCCGGTCCCGATGAAGCCGATCCTGGTGACGCTCATTGCCGCAACCGGTGCCTGATTAGGCGTTTTCGAGGGCGGCGAAGCGAACGACGATCTCTTTGACCTCGAGCGCCTTCACGGCCGCCTGGAAGCGCTTCAGATGCGGGGTTTGCAGATGCTTGTCGAACGCGGCGCGGTCGTCATAGACCTCGTAGAACAACACCGTATCCTCAACGCCCTCGGGGCAAACCACATCGAAGCGACGGCAGCCCGCCTCGTCGGCGAGCGAATGGCGGGCGTCGTCCAGTGCGGCATCGAGAAATGCCGTCCTGACCTGCGGCTTGACGCGGAATTCGGGCATCACCACGAAACGTGGCGCGTTGCGCTCTGTCATGAAACCTCTCCTGGACGATCAGGCTGCCACGCTCGGCGTTGGGCGGAAGCGTTCTTCCATCTCGCGGCGCAGCTTCACCACGTCGAGGTCGTTGATCAGCTCGACATCGTTGAAGGAGACGATCTGATCCTTCCGGACGGCGCGCTTCAGCCGCACATTGTGCGCCAGACCGATCGGAAGCGCCGCGTGCTCCAGGCTGATCGCGGCTGGAATGGCGTTGGCCCAGACCGCGTAGCCGCCCTCGCCGTCCAGCATCTCGCCGGGCTGCATATCCTTCTTGGCGGTCGCCACCGCATCGCCGCGGAACTCCTTAGACGACCCGGTCGGCTCGTTGCGCAGCACGGCCGACAGTGCGCTGATCGAGGTTTCCAGCCCGATGATATGGAAGGGCCGCCACATTGAGGCGTACCAGCCCGACGGGTCGGTCAAAAGGCCGTACTGCTTGAAGCAGGCGCGCGAATACTCGTTAGGCGCCTTGAAGGTGACGAAGACGCCGTAGCGGATGTTGTTGAACACCTCGCGGCCGTCCGGCTCCTGGCTGGCGGCGATATCAACGAGGCCCGAGCGCGCCATGCGCCCACCATCAGCGGCCGGGCGGAACACCTTGGCAAGATCGTGCAGGCCGCAGGGCGGGAAACCCAGCCCGTCATCGGGACAGTCGAGACCTGTGCCGTTGGCGACCGCTGCCATCTCGATCGCCGCCTTGGTGCCGTCGGTGAAGGAATTGTACATCTTCGGATTGAAGTCGCCCTTCGCCACTTCCTCCTCGCTCCAGCCGAAGAAGCCCCAGACCGTGTCTGGGGTGGAATAGCGGTAGCGCGGCTCGAAATTCATGCCCTTGCCGGCCGCCGTCACCTCGAAGCCGGTCGCCCGCGCCCAATCGACCAGCTCGCAGATCAGCGCTGGCTGGTCGCCATAGGCCATCGAATAGATGACGCCTTTCTGGCGAGCCTTTTCGGCCAGGATCGGTCCGACCATGACGTCCGCCTCGACATTGACCATGACGACATGCTTGCCGGCCTCGATCGCCGCGAGCGCATGACGGGTTCCGGCAATCGGATGGCCGGTCGCCTCGATCACGCATTCGATCTCTTCGCAGGCAAGCAGGGCGGCGACATCGTCGGTGACGAAGGTCGTGCCGTTCTTCACCGCTTCACCGGCATCATTCGCCTGATACCGCTCGGCCGGCCAGCCGACGCGCTGCAGCGATTCCCGCGCCTTGGAGACGTTCAGGTCGGCCACTGCGACCATATGGTATCCGGCGATCCGTTGCGCCTGCGACAGCACCATCGAGCCGAATTTGCCGGCGCCGATCAGGCCCACCCGCACCGGGCGTCCGCGCTCCGCGCGCGCGGCAAGCAGCGTATAAAGATTCATGTCCGTTTCCTTCGCATCACCGGTTTCGGCACAGCGCAGGCTCTGGCGAGGAAGCCTTCGTGTCCCGGTTCACCGTGGACACGCTGCGAAGGCGCTGGACACCTCCTCGCAATGGCGCAATTGCCTCCCGCAAGCCTTGCTGCCGATGGTTCGGCCCTGTTTGCCGAACGCTACATTCGTATTGCGGGAGAGCTGTTAGCTCAATTTAGAAGGTGAGCTTGATCGTTTAGCTGCGCTAAAGATTGAAGCACGCAGGAAGCCGGCATTCTCTCAGGTCGAGACGTGCCTGGCTGCCGCCTGGTTCGCGAGATCGAGACACACGGCGAAAGGGCGACCCGCGGCAAACGCCGCGGCAAAGGTTCCGGCGAAGACATCGCCCGCGCCATGCGTGCTGATCAACCGTACGGGAATGGCAGGCACCACGACCGGCTCATGGCCGCGCTGCAAGCCGACCACGCCGTCTCCGCCCACCGTCACCACCACCGTGGCAAAACTGCTCGAGAGCAGCCTGGCCGCGCCGACGGCCGAGGCGATATCCCCGACCGGTGAGCGGCAAAACTGTTCGGCCTCGATGGCGTTGACCATCATGACGTTGACCAGTGCGATGAATTCGTCCGTTAGCGGCCGGTACGGGGCGGCGTTGAGGCACACCGGCACGCCCGCCAGTTTCGCGGCCTTGGCGGCGGCAAGGTTGACGGCATCCGGCATTTCGTTCTGCAGGATGAGAATGCCTGCGTCTCGCCAAAGGGTGAGGTCGTCGAGGCTCTCGGGATCGAGGGTAGTGTTGGCGCCCGAGACGATCACGGCGCCATAATCCCCACCGCTGTCGCTGATGGCGACGCTCATGCCCGAGCCGCGACCGGCAGTGTGGGCGATACGCGAAGAGTCGACACCGGCTGCAGTAAGGTTGGCGAGAAGAAACCGGCCGAACTCATCGTCGCCTACGGCACCGACCATGCGCACCTCGGCGCCGGCCTTTGCAGCCGCGACTGCCTGATTGCCGCCCTTGCCGCCGAATTTCGGCCGCCAGCCGAAGCCGGTCACCGTCTCGCCCTTGCGCGGACGGTCGGGCGCGTCGACCATGATGTCATAGTGAAGACTGCCGACCGCAACGACGACAGGCCGCGGCGCGGTGTTCATGCGCCGCGCCGCTTGCCGGCGACCGCGCCCATGGTCGCGGCGAGGTTGCGTTCGGCCGCCTTGAGGTCGCGCCGGGCGACGGCCGCGAAGACCGTGTCGAATATGATCAACTGCGCAATGCGCGCGGCGGCATTCTCGCCGAGCAGGGGCGAGCCCTGGGCAGTCGAGCACAACACCACGTCGGCGGCCGAGGCGAGCGGCGACGTCGCATAATTGGTGAGCGCGATCGTGCGCGCGCCCCGCCGGCGCGCGAGTTCAATGGGCTCAATCACAGCCGAGCTGGTTCCTGAATGGGAGATGGCGATTGCGACATCCCCTTCGCCAAGCAGCGAAGCCGACATCAACATCATATGCGTGTCGTCGAAGACGCTGGTTCGCACGCCGATGCGCAAGAGCTTGTGGGCGACGTCGCGCGCGATCTGCGCCGAGCCGCCGACGCCGTAGAGGTCGCGCTGGCGTGCGCCGAAGATCAGGTCGGCCGCTCGCTCCAGCGCCTGCGGATCGAGAATGGCGAGCGTCTCCTCCAGCGCATGCACGGAGGTGCGGAACACCTTGCGCGCGATCTCGGCATCGGTGTCGTCGGGAGACAGTTCTTCATGCAGTTCGGCGGTTGGCAGGCGGTTGTAGCCGGCGAGGCCGGCGCGGAAATCCTTGAAGCCGTCGAAGCCGAGTTTCTTGGCGATCTTGACGATCATGGCTTCCGACACGCCGGCGTCCTCGGCAACGGTCTTCAGCGATGTGTTTTCGCCGAAATCGCGCCGGCCGAGCATCATGTCGACCACCCGCCCCTCGAGCGGCGTGAGATGCGGCATCATCATGCGAATGCGCGGGCCGATGGTTCTCGGATCGCCAAGCGGCAGGCTCATGCGTTTTTCCTCAGCATCATCGCCCTTCCCGCTACGCGCCGATCAAGGCCCGGTTGACGATCCTCTGGCTGGCCACGCCATCCTGGCGGGCCAGCGCGTCGGCAAGGCCATTGTCGCCGGCCAGTCCATCGGCGATCTCCAGCAATCGCCGCACCGTCGCGATGTTGACTTCACATTCGGCGACCGGATCGAGCCCGCTCAGGTCCGGAAACGTGTCGAAGTAGAGCGCGCCGTCAAAGCCGTCGCGGCGGATCTGGTGAAGCAGTTCCAGCGTCGAGCGCAGATGCACCGCGCCGACCATCAGCCCGTCGTCGCGCTTGGCATATCCGTCGTTGAGATGCACGCCGAGCAGCCGGCTGCGGCGGTTGATCAGATACGCGGCAAGCGCCGGTTGCTCGCCGGCATAGAGCGCATGCGCAAAATCGATGGTGACGCCAAGATTGGGCGACCCCGCTTCGGCGATGGCAAGGAGCGTCGTCGCGGCGCCCCGCAGCAGTGACTGCGCACGCGGCTCGTCGGGTTTATACTCGATGCTGACGCGGCAGTCCGGATCGTGCTCCGCCACCTCCCGAATGCCGGCCACCTCCCAGTCCCAGGCCTGCGCATAGTCGAGCTGAAAATTGTAGTCGAAGCCGTCCTGGCCGAGCCAGATCGTCATCAGGTCGGCGCCCATGGCGCGCGCCGCGTCGATGCCGCGCTTGGTCAGGTCGATGGCCTCCCGCCTTACCGCCACGTCCGGATTGGTGAAGGCGCCGCGTTTGAAGGCCGGATTGGTGTAGTAGCGCATGGCAAGGCCGTTGATCGACAGCCCTAGGTCGCCGATGCGCCGGGCAATGTCCCCGGGCTCGCCGGACACGTGGTCGGGAAAATTCAGATCCACATCGGTAAGACCGCGGACGGTGGCGGCGCGCTCGGCCATCTGCATCATGCTGGGCTTGCCGGAGAGGTCCGGCCATTGCAGCTGCGGCGCGGAGGCGAACGAGTTCAATCGGGTGGCGAAACGGGACAGCATGCGAACCTTCGGACCTTCGAGTTTTTCACAAAAATACAGAAAGTCGTAAAGTTATCAAGTGCGCAATGAGCGCCGACAATAATTGAAGGCCCAACCCTGCTTGGTGACTTTGTCTTTATGCCGGCTGGCTTGGCAACGCGTCGCGTTGGGCGCGCAGCCAGTCGAGGAACAGCCGCACCTTCTTGTGCCGCAGATGATCACGCGGGCACACGATCCATTGCGTGACGATGCGCAGCGAAGGAGGATCGGGGACGGGGCAGACGAGCCGGCCGTCGTGCAGCTCGCGCTCCATCATCATGCTGCTTTCCAGCGCGATGCCCATCCCGTCCAGCGCCGCATCGATCGCCATGTGTGAGCGATCGAACAGGATGCGGCGCCATCTTTGCGCCGGCTGCGTGCCCGCCAGCTTGAACCAGGCCGGCCATTGCGCCTGCGACTTCACCGAATGGATCAGCCGGTGCCGCGTCAAGCCCTCGGCGCGAAGGCTGCCAGCGGCCGCCAGCGCCGGGGCGCAGGCTGGAATGAAGCTCTCCTCGGCCATGCCTTCGACGAACAGGCCCGGCCAGCGGCCGTCGCCGTGGCGTATTTCCAGATCGACCAGTTCCCGGTTGAAGTCCGTCGGCTCATTCGTGCCGTCGAGGCGGATTTCCAGTTCCGGATTCTGGTCGAGGAAGGAGGCAAGGCGCGGCAGCAGCCATTTGTTGGAAAGCGTCGGCGTCGCCCGCACCGTCAGCATGGTCAGCGATCGGTAGCCACGGATCGTGCTGGTGGCCTCGGATATGCGCTCGATCTCGTCGGTGATAGTGGCGAAATAGCGTTCGCCTGCTTCCGTCAGCACGACGCGGCGGCCCATCTTGGTCATTAGGCTCACGCCAAGCTGGGTTTCCAGCGCCTGGATCTGCTGGGTGACCGCCGACGGCGTCACGCCGAATTCCTCGGCGGCGCGCGAGATGCTGCCCGCCTGGGCCGCAGCATGAAAGACCCAAATGGCCTTGACTGGGATCTGCATCTCTCCTCCACGGACAAGCGTCCAAGCCATACCAGTTTTCTTTAAGCCTGGCTAAAAAATCGGATAGGGCTTCTAATTTGAATCTAACAGATCGAATGCTCTAATTTCCAACTTGCTGCAACACGGTGAAGTCGTGAACAGTCGAGGTGCATGGAGGCAGGTCAGGTAGAGGTCTCGGCGCTCGGATCTAGGAAGAGGATGCTCCGGATTTGATCCGGTACCCAACGGGAGGAATTTCGATGAAACTACGGACAAGCGGCATACTCGCCCCCTCGACGGCGCTCGCCCTTTTCGGCGCGGCGCCCGCTTTTGCCGACGACAGCTGCCCGGCCTATCCGACGGCCAAGGTCGACAAGATCGAATCGACTTCTGTCGAGGCGGAATTCGGCGCGGTACCGGCGCCCAAGAAGGAACTGCACTTCGCCTATGTGACCAAGACGCTGATCAACGAATTCTGGCAGGACGTCGCGGCCGGAGCCAAGGCCGAGGCGTCGAAGTACAAGATCAGCGTCGACGTGCAGGCTGGCAAGGACGAAAGCTCGATGATCGAGCAGCTCAACCTTGCCCAGACGGTGCTGTCGCAAAAGCCGGACGCGCTGCTGCTTTCGCCGCAATCCGATTCAAACCTCGCCCCGGTGATCGAAGCGGCGCGAGCCGCCAACATCCCGACCGTCATCATCGACGACGCGCGCACCGAGGGCGCCAGCACCTATATCGGCACCGATCAGGTCTCGATCGGCGCCAAGGCGGCCGCCTTCCTGCACCAGACCTATCCGAACGGCGGCAAGGTGGCGCAGATCGAGGGTGCCGCCGGGTCGCCGAATGCACGCCTGCGCATTCAGGGCTTCAAGGAAGAACTGAAGAAGTATCCCAATCTGGAACTCGTGGCGAGCCAGCCGGGCAACTGGGACCGGCTGACCGCGTTAAACGCGACCTCGAACATCCTGCGCCAGACCCCGCACCTTGTCGGTATCTACGCCAACAATGACGGCATGGCGCTCGGCGTGGTCGAAGCCGTCACCAGCGGCAGCAGCCTCGAAAAGGTCGCGGTCGTCGGCACCGACGGCATCCGGGAAGCCAAGAAGTCGGTCGGCGCCGGGGAGATGCGCGCTACGGTGGCGGAATTCCCGTTCGAGGAGGGCCAGCTTGGCGTCCAGATGGCGTTGCGGCTTCTCGGCTGCCAGGCCATTCCGCAGTGGGTCCTTTCGCCCCAGGCGGTTATCACCAAGGACAACGTCAAGGATTTCCCTGACCCCAAGACCAACTGAGGCAATCTCAGTGTTAAGCGCAACCTCCCAAGCAGAGGACGGCGAAAGCCGTCCTCCCGCCCTTCGGATGACCGGCATCGCCAAGCGCTTCGCCGGCGTTCAGGCGCTGAAGAGCGTCGACCTCGATCTGCGCGGTGGCGAGGTCCATGCCGTTCTCGGCGAAAACGGTGCCGGCAAGTCGACGCTGATGAAGGTGATGTTCGGCATCGTGCAGCCGGACGAAGGGAAGATCACGCTCGATCCGATCGGCACGGTGCGCATCGACGGCCCGCGCGACGCGCTGGCGATGGGCATCGGCCTCGTCAGCCAGGAGCTCAGCCTCGTGCCGCAGCTCGACGTCGCCCAGAACATCTTCCTCGGCCGCACGCGCGGGCTGAGGCTCGTGCCGCGCGCCGGCTTCCGGCGTGAGGCGCGCGCGATCCTCGACGACCTCGCGCCGCATCTCAAAACCGACACGCCGGTATCGGCGCTCGGCATGGCCGACCGGCAACTGGTCGAGATCAGCCGCACGCTTGCCCGCGGCGGCCGCATCATTGCTTTCGACGAACCGACATCAAGCCTGACGCCGGCCGAGCAGCAAAGCCTGTTCGCCGTCATCCGGAGCCTCAAGGCAGCAGGCAAGGCCATCGTCTACATCTCGCATCGGATGAACGAAATCCGCGCCATAGCCGATCGGGTAACGATCCTGCGCGAGGGCGCGGTCGTCGCCTGCGGTCCGATCGGCGACTATTCCGAGGCCAGGTTCAACGAGCTGATCGCCGGCCGTGAACTGTCGCGCGAAATGCACGCCGAAAAGCCGGAGCCGGTCCAGAGCGCACCGCTGCTGGAGTTGCGCAGCATTTCCACCGCCCGGATCAAGGATGTCAGCCTGTCGGTCGGCGCCGGCGAGATCGTCGGTCTGTCTGGCCTTGTCGGCTCGGGGCGCTCGGCCATCCTGCGCGCCTCATTCGGCATCGATCCGCTGTCGGGTGGCGAGATCAACGTCGCTGGTACACCCGTGACGCCCCGAGGGCCGGCGGACGCCATGCGGGCCGGCATCGCGCTGATCCCCGAGGACCGCCGAGGCCACGCCATCGTCCCGATGACGGATGTCGAGCGCAATTTCGGCCTTGGCAATCACGGCCGCTTTGCCTCACTTGGCGTGATCAAGGGTGCCGAGCGGCGGCGAGCGGCGAAGCGCTATGTTGACGAGCTGCATATCCGGCCGCCGTCGATAAGCACCGAGATGCGCAATCTTTCCGGCGGCAACCAGCAGAAGGTGGTGATCGCCCGCTGGCTGGCGACCGGCGCGCGCGTCTTCCTCTTCGACGAGCCGACCCGCGGCATCGATGTCGGGGCCAAGGCGGAAATCTATGCTCTGCTGCGCCGACTCGCCGCCGATGGCGCGGCACTGCTGGTCGTATCGTCCGAACTGCCGGAACTTCTGCTCGTCTGCCACCGCATCGGCATCGTCAGCGCCGGCCGGCTGCGCACCATGGTCGACAACGATGCCGGCCTGACCGAGGAGCGGCTGATGGCGCTCGCTGCCAGAGAGGACAATCCGTGACCGAACTCAGTTCCCTGCCCCGCACGGAAGCGGCCGACAAAAAGAGCCTCGCGGCGTCGCGGCGCGGCGACACGCTACGCAAGGCCAGCGTGGCGATCGGCTGCGTGGCGCTTTTCCTGGTGTTCTCGGTGCTCAACAGCACCTTCTACCAACCGTCGAACCTTATCGACATCATGCTGCAATCCTCGATCAACACGGTGATCGCTGTCGGCATGACGCTGGTCATCATGACCAAGGGCATCGACCTGTCGGTCGGCTCGATCGTCGGTCTGGCCAGTATGGTGGCGGCCGACATGCTTTCGCACGGGCTGCTGGCCGGCGTCGGCGCGGGACTGCTGGTCGGGCTGGTCTGCGGCTTCCTCAATGGCGTGCTGATCGCCAGGCTGAAGCTGCCCGACTTCATCGTGACGCTAGTCGCGACGGATCGGCGTGGCACGACGACGCCCGCCTGCGCAGCGCGCCTAGCCCCGACCTGATGGAGAGCCCGCAATGGCGGCGCGGCTTTGCCCGCCTAGCGCCGCTTGGCCTGAGCTTCGACCTGCAGCTCTACTGGCCGCAGATGGACATGGCGCTGGCGCTGGCGCGCGCCTTTCCCGACACATCGATCGTGCTGGAGCAGGGCGCCGAGCGTCAAGGCCCCGACAAGCGATCCTAGCGGATTGCCGACGCCGCCGAACAGGCTTGCCCCCCCGATCACCGCCGAGCCGATCGCCTGCAGCTCGAAGCCGCTGCCGCCGATCGGTTCGGCAGCACCGATGCGCGCGATTAGCACGAAGCCGGCAAGGCTCGAAAGCACGCCGGAGATTACGTCGCGTAATTGCTCGGGCGCGACTGCAAAAAGCCCGTTACGCTGGGAGCAACGGGTTTCTGACTGGCCGGAGGCTTGGAGAGTGTCATGCCGCCTCGAGACTGGTTCGCACTTGCCTTCCGGCCGTGCCAATTACCGACGAGCGATCAGCCATAGTGGAGACGTGGTTTCGGCAACGTCCCTATGAATTGGACGCCGATCCGATCGTTCCTGCGCCACCGCAGGACAGCTTGATAGGCGACGCCGTCGGTTGGCACGTAGAGGACAAACCGTTCCGGCACACGCGCTTCGACGGACACCTTGAGCTCAGCGCCGCCGCTATTCTGGTTCCGAATTGTACAACTGATCTCGGAGTTGGTGATCCCGTTGATGATCGCCGCGCCTTTCAGGACCCGCTGACGCCGCTCCCGGCGATTCTCGGCTTCTTCAACCATTGTGACCTCCGTCAGGTCACCCCGCCCACGACAACGTATGTCAACTACAATCGATCCACGTAGCTTACCTGTGCCTCACGGCGGCTGATTTCGCGTCAGGTTCATAGGCCTTCCAACTGCCCCGACCTTTTGCCTTAGCCTGATAGAGTGCGCGGTCGGCGTTCTTGAGCAACCCTTCCGGGTCCGCCTCGTCCTTCGGAAAAATTGTGTAGCCGATGGTGCCGCCCGGCAGCAGCGTGACGTCTTCGATCTTCAACGGTTGCACGAGGTTCTTCATGGTCCGGGTCACCAAGCTGACATCGCCGGTGCCATCGGTGTCGCCGTACATCAGCACTCCGAACTCGTCGCCCCCCAGCCGTGCCGCCAAGTCGCCTCGCCTGATTGCTTTCTCCAGACGCCGTGCGACTTCGACCAGGAGGATGTCCCCTGCGGTATGACCGAAGTTGTCGTTGACTTCCTTGAAACGGTCGAGATCGAGAAGCAGGACGACAAGCTCCCCATCTTCGGATCGGGCTTTTGCCACCAGCCTTTCCAGTTCCCGATTGAAGAAAGCGCGGTTCGGCAGGCCCGTCAGCGGGTCGTGCAATGCCTGATATTCCAAGTTTTTCTCAAAACTGCGCCTCTCTGTTATGTCTGACATCATCCCCAGAGTGCAGCCACTAGGCAGGCGCTTCGTGCGCGAAGAAAATATTCTGCCGTCCCCAAGCTCGATCAGCTTTTCACCATCCTCGCGAAGAGTGGCGAGCTTCTCGGAAAGATGATCGTCGAGCGTCTTGCCGACGTCGACAGGCTCTTCCTCGAGTTTGACGGACGCCCGGATGATATCGGCAAAATTAACCCCAGGAACCCGCAGGTGCGCGGTGCGTGGAAATAGCTGTCGAAACCGGGGATTGCAGAACAGAATGAACCCGTTCGGATCGTACATCACCAGCCCGTCATTCATATTCTCGAGCGCTTGATCCAAGTGATTCTGAGTTTCCTCCAGCTTGATCTGGAGCATTTTTTGGAGCGTCACGTCGCGGTTATGCGTGATCAGCCCCACTATCTCGTCCTGCTCGTTTGTGACCGGCACCTTCAATGTTGACAGCCAACTAGCGGATCCGTCCGAACGAAGCGCCGGCTGCTCGATGCTGAGGTGATTCCCTTTGTTGAGCACCCCCAGTTCGTCCTCTCGAAACTGCTTTGCCAAGTCGGCCGGAAAGAAATCGAAATCAGTTTTGCCGAGGATCTCCTCAACGCTCGACGCCCGCAACAGGCGGGCCGTTGCTGGATTTGCGGCAAGGAACCGACCTTCAACATCCTTGATGTTCAGACAGTCCGGCAGCGCGTCGACCATAGACCGAAACAGCTTATTGGTATGGTAAAGCTCTCGCCGCCTTTCCTCATGCAGCAGCAACACACTCAGCGAAAGGGTTGCAATGAACCCCAACAATGTCGGGGCCCAGAAGTGCGGCAGCAGGACTGCCTGTCTTGCTGCCGGCAAAGTCAAGGAGACCAGCGAACCGCTAAGCGCGACGGCGGCCGCCAGCAGGACGAGGTGACGATATTGGACACGGCGCTGCTGGCGGAGAGTATAGCCCACCAGTCCGGTGGCCGTTGCGAGCATGATGCTCAACACGCCCGATCCCACGGCACCGCCGAGATAGAGGCGGTAGATCAACGCCGCTCCGGCCATGACGGCAGCAGGCACGCCACCAAAGAAGCCGGTGACGGCTATCAGAGGGCCACGAAGGTCATTGTAAACGCCGGGTGATGCTTCAAACGCCATCATCATCGAGCCGATTGTCCCGGCCGTCATGACTACGCCGAATAGAAGCTGTTGCTGATGGCGGCCCAGCCGGGCGACAAAATCGCCGACCGAAGACCACGCAACCAGCATGACGGCAGCGAGGGCAAGGTTTGCAAACAGAGGCTGCCACATGGCCACCAAGATACCTTTCGGCATAAACGATGGAAGACATGGTCAGAGGTCGAGGCTTCCGAAGAGTTACGTCGCTTTGGTTAACTGAAGTAAAGGTTAACGTTATGCTGTTTCTTTCAGCACGCCCGGCACCCGCCGCCCATGCGATTCACGGCTAACTCTCGCTGGCGTGCGGCACTGCGCGATGCTCCGCATCACTCGGCCGAAGCACCGCCTACGGGTGTCTGTTGAGCAGGGTCGCGAGCCCGGTGATGATCTGGGCCATCACGAAGGGCTTGGTTATCATCAGGCTGTTTGGCACCCCAAGGGAGGCCCAGTCGTCCGAACCATCGCCGCTCATATAGATCACCGGCAAAGCATGATTGACACTGCGCAGGTGGCGGGCGATTTCCCAACCGGAGGGCGCGTCGCCAAGTCTTATATCCGTAAGGAGCGCCGCAATGCGTGCCGGGTCGCCGTCAAAGATGGCAATGGCGTCGACCGCCTTGTACGCGGAAATCACCTCGAACCCAGCCTCGGTCAGGGAGTGCTCGACGTCCAGCAGGATGATACTCTCATCCTCGACGAGCAGAACAGCACCTGACGCTATAACGCGAGCCTGACTTTGCGAAGAGAGTTCCCCGCGCCCCAACGGAGCAAGCCTAAATCAGTTCCACGCTCGTCGATAACATTTGATATGGCGCGTTGTAGGCGCGCTACGCGGAGGGTTAGGTCCGTTTCGTGAACGTCGGCTTGCCTGCCGCGCGCAGCCACAACCTCGCGCAGCGACACGGACTGCTCAGCGGGTTTCGCCAGGCTCATCGAGCGCTTCAAGCAGAGAGGTAATTGACTCCGGTATAGTCGGTTCCACGTTTAGATCGAGGAGCCGATGTAGAAAGTGCCGATTTGCCTCGGAACGAATTAGGTCCCGCAAGGTGCGGGCAGCAAGCCTCTCTTTTGCTGTCGGAAGTTCGGCCATGATGGGAAGCCTATAATCTCACGCCCGAACGCCACGGGGCGCAGATTGGTTCCGAGGTGGTCTTCCTTTTCGGCACCTCCCTCACTTGAAAAGGCAAAATCGAACTTACCTGATGGCCATCATGGGCGGAAACTCAGGGGCGCCTCTCCTTCGGGACCACCGCGCGAACCAATTCTTCACCACGTAGCCCCTGCTGGTAGTATGCGATCAGGTTAATAGCCATGTCTTCGGCAACCTCGCTTTTGCGGTCTATGCCACCACGAGCGCAGATCTGGTCGAAGATGCCCTGGAGAACCGACACTTCTTCAGGCTCGAAGACCCCAGCGTCGGGGAGGCGTCTTATCGGCATTTGCCCTGTCCCCAATGCTTTTGGCATGGATCATTCGGACAGCATCAGGAAACTGTCAACGCAATCGTCGACACATCCGAGGGGTTGGAATATTTCGTAGAAAATGTGAGCGGGTGATCGGATAACCGGCATGTGCGCCGCCCCCCGTGCCTCCTTCACCGCAAACCTGGTTGTGTAATACCGCCACCGCCTTTGAGTGGGGCGCACTCGGGCCGCCAACGGAAGTCCGCTTTTGAGGTCGCCACTAAGACACCCTAACCGGCAGCATGAGAGGCAAAGCTCCCGTTCACTTCAGAATCGTAGGCCTTGGCCTGCAGACAGCGCAATAAGTGAACCAGGCGGTATCGGAACCGTCTCAGGAATGACGCCGTCGCGCACGAAGCAATTGGCGATAGCCGCGCTCGACCATCTTCAAGCCGTCGCGCACGAGACGATGCGTCTGATATCGAAACGCCGAGTCGTGCCAGTCGGCGACGCTGACCAGTCGCCGACCGAACAAGGCGGTCGCGACTTCAAAATGGGATGCCTGCTCTTCGCGGCCATCGAGGCATCGCAGCATGTGGCCAAGGCGCCGGCGCTGGGCCGCGGTCAAGCGGGCGTCGGGAAGATGCTGCCTGTGGATCGAGCGGATGAACCGTTCGATGGCCTGCAGGCGGTCGTGCGCCATGTCGTCCAGCGGTATGATGGCGGCGAGCGGTTCGCCTGGCTTGGTGTCGCCGAGAAGCGCCAGTTGCGTGCCGCCCGGCGAAGAGCGCATGTGAAGGCCGATTTCGTCACGTCGGCCCGCGGCCAGCGGGACGCCGGAGACGCTGCTCCCCGTTCGCAGTTCGGGCCGAACCTCGACAAGGTTGACGACCGCAGGGTTGATCTGAGGCGTCCAATAGACGGGCTGCTCGAACGCGGACTGGTCAGGCCGGGCGGCGAAACTGCAAACCCCAGCGCTTGCGTAACGCGCGCATCGCCTTAGCCGAGCGGGAGGTTGCGAAGTCCCGCTGATACAGTGGATTGCGTCGCAGGAACTCCCAGGCAATCTCATCGGCGGCGGCGCCTTTGATGAATGCATATGCCTGTGGGTCACGCCACTGCGATGTATCCGGCTTCATCCGCATCCTTCCCTTCTCGATGATTTGATAGAGGGGCGCGACGTTGAGCGAAATCCTTGGATTCCGTGATTGACGAACGGACGAGGAGAGAACCCGGCGGCGAGCAATCAAGCGAGAAGTATTGCGATGCATATGCTGCTGGGCGGCTTGCCTGGAAGGCCGTTCAGCCTTTGCCACGTTTCGGAACATTTTAGCCTCGCTGAATGTTCATCTTCCCATGACGGAGCCACACGAAACCGGAGAAGCCGAGGATGCGAACCGGCGGGAGTTCACCCCAGCCTATTGCCGGGCTGCTCGCGCGCTGCTCGATTGGTCTCAGGTCCGCTTGGCTGCGAAGTCCAATCTCAGCGAAGCCACGATCCGCGACTACGAGAGCGGGAGGCGCATTCTCCGCGCTGAAAGGATTGTCGCGGTCCGCAAAGCCTTCGAGTCGGCCGGCGTGACGTTAACGGTTGGCGGCCCTTTGCTGACAACGTCGGCGGATCTCCCCTCAAGTGAGACACAAGACCAGCGGGCCGGCGCACCAACCGCGCGCAACGGATCGGCGGCGCGTGCGTCGAAAAGGGCCCGCAGTCGACCGCTGAAGGGTGAGGACGCCGAGGTCAAACACGTCGTTGAAGTGCATGACATTTCACCGGCCCAAGCGCGTGAGCTGGTGCGCCGTCACGGTAACGACTGGCGCAAGATCGACGATGCTGCGAAAGCTTACAAGGACGACAAATAAAGGGCCGCTTGGCCGAGCATGTCCCGCTTCATGATCGCCTCACTGGGCGGTGAAGAAGGTCAACTGCACCTGGCCCTTCTCGCCGAGCAGGCAGACAAAGCGATCAGGCGCTCCGGTCTTGCGACTGCGGGCGTATAGGCCTCGCCCAGGATCGCCGCCTTGACGTGCACATCTTCCACTTTGGTTTCGGCTCTGACCGCGACGCTCTCCATGTCGACGACGAGATCGCTGATGTCCTTGGACTTCTCCTGCAGCGCCAGCAGACCTGTCGATTTGCAAGCGGTGACGGCCGGATCGTCCGGCGTTTGAGCCCGGGCGCTTGTGGCCAGCACCGCGAACAACCGATGCCGCCAATATCTCGATCCGCATTTCGCTTCCCCAAAGGAAAAGCCCGCGTCGCCGCGGGCTTGTTCATGGTTGAATACTTGACAATCAGGCCTTGTCGACGACCTTCTTCACCGCGTCCTTGACCTGGCCCTTGGCGACCTGCGCCTTGCCCTTGGTTTCCTGAACCTTGCCCTTGGCCTGTTCCTCGTGATTGTCCACGGCCTTGCCGACGGCCTGGCGCGCCTTTCCGGCGACTTCGTTGGCGTTGCCCTTAACCTTGTCCGATGTGCTTCCCATGACGCGCTCCCTTGTTGGATTCAGGCATTCACTCCGCAAGAGAATCTGTTCGTCGACAATTGGTTCCACGTTTCCGGAAGACCGATGCCAAAGGGAGCACAGAGGGCTGTGACAGCGGGAACGGAGGCGGGTGCGCCCATTGCTCGGACATCTTGTTACGTGAAGATCGATCCGCCGCTCACAGAACGCTCGAGGAGCCCCGCGCAAACACGACGTTTGCGATCCCTACTGGCTCGCATCCTGTAGTGTCTTGAACATCTCTGTCCAGGTGCGATAGGCGTCGTCATCGCCTTGGCTCCATGCGCTGAAGGCGCGCCAGGCGGCGAAGGACGAGGCAGGCTGCTCGAACAGCGAGCCGATCGACTGGTCGCCGGCGGGCCAGCCGGCCGGCTGGTCGCATATCGCGTCATGAGCGAGGCGCCGCAGGTCGGCCAATGCAGAGCGGATGTGCGGCAGCGGAAATTCAAAGATGTCGGTGTTGTCCTTCGCTTCCCGAACCACGACCGCAAGCTTGGCGATCACACCCGCCAACGATTGTGCGGGCGTAGCCGCGATCTCAGCCAACAGAGCGTCGGCCTTGTCAGCATTATCGTTCTCCGCCGTCCGGGCATCGACATCGCCCGGATTGCGGATATCGCCCTCCCCGCGCACGATGACATCGCCCGTAGACAAGGCCGCACCGCTCTCAAAAAGATCTTCCTCCACCTGCTGCTGCCGCACGCCCGAGGCCAACATCGCAACGTGCGCATGAATCCAATCGAGAGATAGTACTACGACAGGGTCCACTGCCGGCTGGCTGTCCACGATTGATGAGGTTTGCGAAGCTGGCCGATTTCCACTCACTCGCTCCGCCCCCTTTCTCGCTCGTGACGAAAGGACAAGTCGTAGCTATTGTCAGAATCAGGGACGATTCTGAGCTATCAACGACGTCGTGCAGTGGAGCCAAGCGAAGCTATCCGCCAGGCCTCACCAATGACTTCCGTAGGCTTGCATACTAAAAGCGGCTTTTTTGACCTATGTCAACCAAAAAGAACGATTTTGAGAGCGAAGCGATTTCTGTTCAGCAGTGTCGTGCTGCAAGAGCAATGCTCGAATGGAGTCAGGGCGACCTCGCCGAGGCAGCTGCTGTTTCGAGGACCACGATAGTGGACTTCGAGAGAAGTATTCGCATTCCCCACAGAAACAATCTTGCTGCGATCCGCCGTGCGTTCGAGGCAGCGGGTATAGAATTCCTTCCGGAAAACGGCGGCGGTGCCGGCCTGCGATTTGCGCGAAGGTCTGATCAGACCTAAAGGAATCTCGCCCGACGCGATTGCCGGGCGAGTGGGTCTTGGTTCACTCGCCGTTGCGGCGGTTGGGGCCTTCCTGAGCGGCCGAATGGTGGACAGACCATCATCGGAACGATCTCGCTTCATGGCAACACGCTAGCAGATGCCGAAGTCATCACTTTCACTGAAGACAGGTCCGTCGTGCGGGCATCAGAATATGACGCGACCTTTCGGAAGTTCGAGCCAATGTTGTTGGCAATATAGACCGAATGGGAAGGCTTGCTGCGGCATTAGTCGACGGCGTGAACCGATCGTCAGTGGTGGTAAAGTTTGCCGCGAGTCTGCGGGCACGCGGCAATCGCGTTGAAAATCAGCCAAAAGTGAAAGCTGCGGAATGGCAGTGCTTAGACCAGTCGAGATGAGGCTATTGAACGATCTGTTCGGAATGAGCAGCGGCTGGGTACTCGATTTCAGCAACCGGACCTTCGAAGAGTTCTTCCGGCACGAAGTCGGCATCGAAATCTACGACGACGCATACCGCTTCATCGGTAAGTCCAAGGGCAAGCACCTGTCGGCCTTCCTGCAAGCAGGCCAGCCGGCCGCCATAGTGAAGGCGCTGACTGCCCTATGGGAGTATCGTCAGGACGGATTAATCTCACGAGGCGAGAAGGATCCCGTGAACGGTGGCCGCGAGCGTCTGAACGCGGTGCTTCGGCGTCTGGGCGGCAGGCCGCTTCCACCGGATCCCACCGCGACATCGGCTGCACCGATACAACCTCAACACAACAGTCCAATTGAGCGGCTGCTGCAAGAACTTGAGGACGAATTTGCCCGGCTGCACAGTATGGAGGACGCCGCCCAGGCACGTGGCTACGCCTTCGAACGATTCCTCAAGAAGTGGTTCGACGCTGGGGACTGGATGCCCGGGCCTCTTTCAGACTTATTGGCGAGCAGATCGACGGCAGCTTCGAACACCGAGGCACAGTTTACCTAATCGAAGCTAAATGGACGAATGCGCGAACCGACGCCGCATCGCTACGTTCGTTCCAGGAAAAAGCGGGTGACGGGTTCGAAGGCACGCGTGGCCTATTCGTCTCCTACTCAGGGTTCACGGTCGAGGGTCTCCACGCTTTTAATGCCAAGCGCGTCATTCTAATGGACGGCATGGACGTCTTCCATGCATTGTGGCGGCGTATTTCGCTCGACGAGGTCATTGCCGCCAAATTCCGGCGCGGCACGGAAGAGCGGCGTCCGCTGATCCAGGTCAGCGAGTTATTCCCTCAATGAGGTCCCGACCTGAGTGCAACCTAGTGCTATGTCTGCTCTTGGGAACCCGCAGCGGTGATCTAAACGACTAGATAGGCGGCGCATAGCGACCTTTCGCTCCACATCGATGAAGGGAGCACCCTACGCTACGATTAGGTCCACTTGACTCCCGTCGCTCGATGATGGAACAAATAGAGAACACGCTTGTACACACTTTCATGGAGGTCAACGACCATCTTGCGGCCGGAGCCCGCCATAGACGAGTTGCGCGCGCGGATCGAAAAGATCGAGGGCCGGCGCCGGCGCGCCAGATCGGTGCTTCCTTTCGGGATCGCCGAGCTAGATGCACGACTTCCGGGTGGTGGGCTGGCACTCGGCGCGCTGCATGAAATCGCGGGCGGCGGCAATGGAGCCATCGATGGCGCGGCCGCGGCGCTGTTTGCGGGCGGTGTGGCCGCGCGCACGCGAGGCAAGGTCTTGTGGTGCATCACCCGGCCCGACCTGTTCGCCCCAGCGCTGGCGCAGGCCGGCCTGAAACCGGATCGCGTTATCTATGTCGAGGCCGGCGACGACAAGACAATCCTTGCCTGCATGGAAGAAGGCATCCGGCATGGCGGACTGGGCGCGGTTGTCGGTGAGGTCGCGCGACTGACCATGACGGCCTCGCGGCGGCTGCAGCTCGCCGCCGAAGAAGCCCACACGATCGGGATCGCGCTGCGGAGATGGCGCCGGCAGACGGAGGCGGCCGATTTCGGTCAGCCGACGGCCGCCATGACCCGCTGGCGCATCTCGGTCCTGCCCTCGGCGCCGCTGCCTGTGCCGGGCGTCGGCCGGCATCGCTGGCTCGTCGAAGTGATCCGCGCCCGCGCGGGTGAAAGTGCCGATTTCGAATTGGAGGCGTGCGATGGCACGGGTCGTCTCGCTGTTCCTGCCGACCTGGCCGACCGACAGGGTACGGCGCAAGCCCGGCAACGCAGCGCCGCCGGCTGAGGCCCCGCTCGTCCTGATCGGCCGCGACAAGAACAGGCGCGTGGTGCTCGCCGCCGATGCCGCGGCACTCGCCGCCGGCCTGCGCCCCGGCATACCCGTGACGAAGGCGCAGGTGCTGGTGCCGGGCCTTGCGATCCAGGACGCCGATCCGCAAGCAGATGCCGAGGCGCTCGAGCGGCTCGCCGTCTGGATGCTTCGATTTGCGCCGGTCGCAGCGCCCGATCCTCCCGATGGGATCGTCGTCGACACGACAGGCGCCGACCATCTCCATGGCGGCGAGACCGCGATGCTGGAGGGCATGGTCGGGCGTCTGGCGATGTCCGGCATCGTCGCCCGCGCGGCAGTCGCGGACAGCTGGGGCGCGGCGCATGCGCTGGCCCGGTATGGCGGCCAGGACATGTTCATCGCGCCACCCGGCCACGGCCAATCCGTGGTGGAAACGCTTGCGCTCGAGGCGCTGCGGATCGCGCCTTCGACGGCGGCCGAACTGCGCAGGCTCGGCTTCCAATGGATCGGCGATCTCCTGAAACAGCCGCGCGCGCCGCTTGCCCTGCGCGTCGGCCCGGAGATCGGCCGCCGCATCGATCAGGCTCTTGGCAACACAGCCGAACCGATCGATCCGGTGCGGCCGCCCGACATCGTCGAAGTCCGCCGTGCCTTCGCCGAGCCGATTGGCGCGGCCGAGACAATTGCGCGGTATATCGGCAAGCTCGTCGTCCAGCTCTGCACGCTGTTGGAGCAGCGCGGCCTCGGCGCGCGCCGGCTCGATCTCATCTGCCACCGCGTCGACAGCCAGGCCGAGGCGATCCGTGTCGGTATGGCGGTGCCGGTCCGGGACGCCAAGCGGCTCACCCGGCTGCTTTGCGACAAGATCGAAACCATCGCGCCTGGCTTCGGCATCGAGATGATGGTCCTGGCGACGACAGCGGCCGAACCCCTGGAGCGCAGCCAGGCCGTGAGCTCCCTCGTCGAGGAGACCGTGCCCGATGTGTCCGACCTCATCGATACACTGATAAACCGCGTCGGCGAGCGCGCCGTCTACCGCCTTGCGCCTGTCGCCAGCGACGTCCCGGAGCGCTCGGCAAGCAAGATCCCGGCGATGGCGGCCGACACCGGCGCGGGCTGGCCCGGCCATTGGCCGCGGCCAGCGCGCCTGCTGCCGCAGCCGGACCCGGTCGAGACGGTGGCGCTGTTGCCCGATCATCCGCCGGTGTCCTTCACCTGGCGCGGGGTGCGCCGGCGCGTGAGGCGCGCGGACGGTCCGGAACGGGTCTTCGGCGAATGGTGGAAGCGCGACGCCGAGCTGGTGGCGGTGCGCGATTATTTCCGGGTCGAGGACGACGCCGGGGAACGCTACTGGCTCTATCGCGCTGGCGACGGCGAGGATGCGGCGACCGGCTCGCACCGGTGGTTCCTGCACGGAGTGTTCGGATGAACGAGGTCCGTTATGCCGAGCTGCAGGTCACCTCGCATTTCAGCTTCCTGCGCGGCGCCTCCTCGGCCGAAGAGCTGTTCTCGCAGGCGGCGCTTATGGGCATCGAGGCGCTGGCCGTCGCCGATCGCAACAGCCTCGCCGGCATTGTCCGCGCCCACGAGGCGGCCAAGACCACCGGCGTGCGCCTCATCGTCGGCTGCCGGCTCGACCTCACCGACGGACTCTCGCTGCTGGTCTATCCAACGGACCGCGACGCCTATTCCCGGCTCTGCCGGCTGCTCTCGCTCGGCAAGGGACGCGCCGGAAAGGGAAAATGCCATCTCGAATGGAGCGATGTCGTGGCCTATGGCGAAGGCCTCATCGCCGTGCTCCTGCCCGATCTGGCCGATGAGACCCTGGCCCTGCGCCTCAGACACCTGCGCGAGGCATTCGGCGATCGGGCCTATATGGCGCTGACGCTCAGGCGCCGGCCCAACGACCAGCTTCGCATCCACGACCTGGCCGCGCTTGCCTTCAAGATGAAGGTGCCGAGCGTCGTCACCAACGACGTGCTGTTCCATGAGCCAGGGCGCCGCATCCTGCAGGACGTAGTCACCGCGATCCGGCAAAACGTCGCCATCGACGCGCTCGGCGAGCGCCGCGAGCGGCATGCCGACCGTTACCTCAAGCCGCCTCAGGAAATGCACCGGCTTTTTGCACGCTATCCGGAAGCACTGGCGCACACGATCGAGATTGCCGACCTCTGCCGGTTCTCCCTCGACGAGCTTGCCTACCAATATCCGGAGGAGCGCGACGACCCATCGCTGACACCGCAGCAGGCGCTGGAAAAGCTGACCTGGCAGGGCGCCGCGACGCGCTACCCGGAAGGCGTGCCGGACAGTGTCGTCCGCTCGCTGCGCCACGAATTGCGGCTGATCGAGAAGCTCGATTATGCACCCTATTTCCTGACCGTGAACGCGATCGTGCGCTTCGCGCGCTCGAAAGACATCCTTTGCCAGGGCCGCGGCTCCGCCGCCAATTCGGCGGTCTGTTACGTGCTTGGCATCACCTCGATCGATCCCGGCCGCAACGATCTTCTGTTCGAGCGTTTCGTCTCCGAGGAGCGCCGCGAGCCGCCCGACATCGACGTCGATTTCGAGCATGAGCGGCGCGAGATCGTCATGCAATGGGTGTTCGACACCTATGGACGCGACCACGCGGCGTTGTGTTCGACGGTGGTGCGCTACCGCACCAAGGGCGCGCTGCGCGATGTCGGCAAGGCGCTCGGCCTGCCGGAGGATCTCATCCGTGCGCTCTCCGGCCAGGTCTGGGGCTGGTCCGAAGAGGGCGTGGAGGAGCGGCATGTAGAAGAACTCAATCTCAACCTCGCCGATCGCCGGCTGCGACTGACGCTCGAGCTCGCGCGTCAGTTGATGGGCGCGCCGCGTCACCTCAGCCAGCATCCGGGCGGCTTCGTGCTCACCCATGACCGGCTCGACGATCTGGTGCCGATCGAGCCGGCGAGCATGAAGGATCGTCAGGTGATCGAATGGGACAAGGACGATATCGACGCGCTCAAATTCATGAAGGTCGACGTGCTGGCGCTCGGCATGCTGACCTGCATGAAGAAAGGCCTCGATCTCCTCGCCGAGTGCAAGGACATCCGGCTCGACCTTGCCACCATCCCGGCGGAGGATCCGCGCACCTACGCCATGATCAGGAAAGCCGATACGCTCGGCACCTTCCAGGTCGAGAGCCGGGCGCAGATGTCGATGCTGCCGCGGCTGAAGCCAAGGACCTTCTACGATCTCGTGGTGCAGGTCGCGATCGTGCGCCCCGGGCCGATCCAGGGCGACATGGTCCACCCCTATCTGCGCCGCCGGGAAGGCATCGAGGCGGTGCATTACCCGAAGCCCGAGCTCGAGAAGGTGCTCGGCAAGACGCTCGGCGTGCCGCTGTTCCAGGAGCAGGCGATGCGAGTTGCCATCGAATGCGCGGGCTTCACGCCGGGCGAAGCAGATATGCTTCGCAAGTCGATGGCCACCTTCAAGTTCACCGGCGGCGTGTCGTCCTTCAAGACGAAGCTGATCAACGGGATGGTGGACAATGGCTACGAGCGCGCCTTCGCCGAGCAGACTTTCAAGCAGCTCGAAGGCTTCGGCTCCTACGGTTTTCCAGAGAGCCACGCCGCTTCTTTCGCGCTGATCGCCTATGCCTCGGCTTGGCTCAAATGCTGGCACCCGGACGTGTTCTGCACGGCGCTGTTGAACAGCCAGCCGATGGGCTTCTACGCGCCGGCGCAGATCGTGCGCGACGCGGCCGCGCACGGGATCGAGGTCCGGCCGGCCTGCGTCAACGCCTCGCGCTGGGACTGCACGCTCGAGCCTGTTTGCGATGGACATTTCGCCGTCCGGCTTGGGTTGCGCATGGTGCGCGGTCTCGCAAATGCCCATGCAAGCACGATCGTCGCCACGCGCGCCGACCAGCCATTCGCCTCCGTCGACGATCTGTGGCGCCGCGCTGGCGTGCCGCAGGCCGCGCTCGTCCAGCTCGCCGAGGCCGAGGCGTTCCGGCCGGCGCTTGGTCTTGCGCGGCGCGAGGCGCTGTGGGCGATCAAGGCGCTGCGCGACGAGCCCCTGCCCCTGTTCGCGGCCGCATCGGCCTGCGAGACGGAGATCGTTCCGGAGATCAATGAACCGGCGGTGGTGCTTCGGCCGATGACGGCCGGCGGCGAGGTCGTGGAAGACTACCGCCATATCGGCCTGACGCTGCGCAGCCATCCGATCTCTTTCCTGCGCGAAGATCTTCGCCGTCGCCGCATCGTCTCCTGCGCCGAGGCGATGGAGACGCGCGACGGCCGCTGGCTGGAAGCGGCAGGCATAGTACTCGTCCGGCAGCGCCCGGGCTCGGCCAAGGGCGTGATGTTCATCACCCTTGAGGACGAGACCGGGATCGCGAACCTGGTCGTCTGGCCGAAAGTGTTCGAGCAGCATCGGCGCACCGTTCTGTCGGCGAGCATGATCGCGGTAAGGGGCCGCATCCAGCGCGAGGGCGAAGTGGTCCACCTCGTGGCTCGCAAGATCAGCGATCTATCAGCCGAGCTCGCCAGCGTCGGCGAACGCGAGGGCAGCTTTCCCGTGCCGCACGCCCGCGGCGACCAGGTGCGCAATGGCGGCTCGGGACCCGATCCGCGCGAGCTGCCGCCCAAGGGGCTGCGCAGCCGCGACATCTACATACCCGACCTCCACATCGACAACATCAAGGTTAAGACGCGGGATTTCAGGTGAAACGCCGAATTTCTTGCCCGCTCAGGATCGCAAGTCGTACCAAAGCATTACAGTCGAACCTCGTGACGGCGCAGCTATGGAACAGGGGAGACGACAATTGCAGACAACAAATCGAAGCGAGGCGCCTCAGACCGTCGGCAGATCTCCGGCGGTGAAGGCTATGCGGTCATTATTTCGCCCGCAAGCACGATTGTCAGCAGAGAGCAGGCCGATGCCCTGATCAAGCGGGTCGGCAATCCCGCGACAAGCTCAATGCCGTCGCCGACGAACTGAAGAAATAGACTGCGTGTTCGCAATGACCCATCGCACAGTTCGGTCTGAACAGGGTCGACTCAAGTGAGTAAGTCAGTCGGGTCGGCCCACAATCAAAGGATCTTCAACTCCCCTTGCGAAGCCGGCCTCGCGTGGCGCAGCCAAACGGGGGAGCGCGCATTCAAGACGTCGAGAAGGCCGACCGCCTTGTTGCCGTCGAAGAATCATGGCGACACTCGGCACGATCCGAGCACTCCGGCGGACCAAAATGCCTGGCAGAGGGCTCCACGATCGAGAAGATGATGGAGCCACAGACTGGTAGGCATGCTCGGTACGAGGCTTGTTGCGGCGGTGGTCAAGAAGAAGCTCGGCCTCAACTTGGTCAGCGATGTCTGAAAGGCCGGGGGTTGCTGGTATCGTATGGATGAGGGTTAGAAGGGTGCCTAATCCTTATGCGCGCCAAGCTGGACATGGGGGCCATTGCAGATCTGCACGCGCTAGCTCTTTCAGCACTCCAAAACAATCGACGCTGCTCCGATTCTCGGACACTATCCTATCCAGCTAACAAAAAAGCCCGCGTTGCCGCGGGCTTGCAGGCACACCTTCGTGACAGCTAGGCCTTGTCGATGAGGTTCTTCACCGCGTCCTTTGCTTGACCCTTGGCTACCTGAGCCTTGCCCTTGCCTTCCTGGACTTTCCCCTTCGCCTTTTCCTCGTGGTCATCAGCGGCCCCACCGACGGCCTGGCGTGCCTTGCCGGCGACTTCGTTGGCTTTGCCTTTGATCTTGTCTGATGTGCTGCCCATGTCGAGTTCCCTTTTGAATGACGGCATGCCGTTCAAAAAAGAAGCTGCTCATAGGCAATTTGGTTCCCCGCTTCTTGAAAGATCGCTTCGGGCATGTGCCGAAGGCCTGCTTCAATGACAAGTCGTGCCGCGATGTCATTGCAGGGCCGATCCGCCCGAACGGCCGTTCGCCGGTCAGGCTTTAGGACCCTCATTGCTGAAGCGACCGTTCAGCGGCTACTCAACGGTTCGGCAGAACGCGACTGGTCAGATCAAGGAGTTAAAATCGTTGTTCATGTGCCAAGTGTCTATCCGCCGCCCTTGAAGGGTTTCCGAGCCTTGGCTGCGACGCTGGCATTAGTTACCTGAGCGCGACAGAGCAAATGAGGTTCTCGTCGCACCGGCTTCGCAACTTCATGGCGCCTCAATTTCAGTCCGCCCGCAGCCGCCGCACCATTTACGAGTCATGGATTATGCGGTGCGCAAACGATAGTAACGCCCTGTGGCGCAGCTGGGAACCTCCGGTCGCAGTCGAAGTTCTTGTGCTGCATATCGCCACTTCCACAGGGCGGGCTGCACAGGGAGTAAGGGGGTTTGCAGATTGTTGACTCGGGAAAAGCCGACCGTACTCAGAAGAAAGATCGGTCGTTGGTTCGATGTAATTAAGTATGTTGCAATTGCGAGTGCCGCGAGTTTGATCACTGTCGTCGTGATAAACTTAATCCCCGATCCCCGGACCATCCGCGTAATCGTTCCCCACCGTTTTGACGCAGCGGATCCTCAATTCGCAAGGAGCATGGCGAGCTATTCCCTGGGACAAATGTTCGAGGCCAACGCGGTGCAGACGCTGGTCAACGGCGACGAAATCTTCCCAGCAATGCTGCAAGCCATCCACACTGCGCGCTCGACCATCAACATGGAAACCTACATCTATTGGTCCGGGTCGGTCGGCTATGAATTCGCCACCGCATTAGCGGCGAAAGCCCAGGAGGGTGTCGAGGTTCGCGTGCTCGTCGACTGGCTTGGCAGTCTGCCCTTCGATGAAGACCTGATCCATATCATGACGAACGCTGGCGTGCGGTTCCAGCGCTACCGGCCCATCTACTGGTACACCCTGGAACGGGTGAATAACCGAACGCATCGCAAGCTGCTCACCGTCGACGGTCGGATCGCGTTCACCGGCGGGGTCGGCATTGCGGACAATTGGCTCGGAGACGCCCGCATTCCGACAGAGTGGCGTGACACGCACTACCGCATCGAGGGACCTGCCGTAGCAGCCTTCCAGGCGGCGTTCGCCGAAAACTGGCTGGAGACCGCGGGCGAGACTTTACAGGGCGAGAAGTTCTACCCGCCGCTTACACCTGCGGGGAATCTGAGCGCTCAGCTTATCCTGTCTTCGCAACCGAATGGCTCCGAAAATATGGAGCTGATGATGTTGGCTGCGATGGCTGCCGCCAAGAACCACTTGCGTATCGGAATGGCTTACTTCGTTCCGGATGACGTCGCCCTGCAGCAGATACTGGACGCCCGAAAAAGGGGAGTCATCGTCGATATCATTGTCCCCAATTCGCTGACGGACGTTCCTATCGTTCGAAAGGGCTCGCGCTATTTCTGGGGTAAATTACTCAAAGCAGGCGTCCGGATTTATGAGTTCCAGCCCACCATGTACCATCCTAAGCTGCTGATCGTCGACGATGTCTGGGCGAGCTTCGGCTCCGCCAATCTTGATGAGCGATCCCTTCGCCTTAACGACGAAGCTAATCTGAACATCTATGGCAAGGACTTTGCCCACGCGCAAATCGACCTGTTCAACCGGGACCTGGTAAGGTGTAAGCAGATCGGTCTCGAGGAATGGCAAACCCGCCCCTGGACTGAAAAGGTGACGGATTGGTTGGCCAGCCGACTGCATCCCCAGCTTTAGTGCACCATTGGAGCCCAATCGCATTGACGTCGTCGAAAGCTGGAATTGTCTGTTTTAAAGTATGAAAGGCTGCGTAGTTGAAGCGATGTTAGCTTTCGGGAAGCAGCCCTTGCAAGTTGAATGACCGGGTTGCGGCGCGAAGCTGTCATAGTGTTGCAACGCTGCTACCCTGGTTAACAACATTGGTCCTCAACGATGATACCATGCGAACGACGATGGGATCATAGGGGAGCATTTCGTCGCGACTATAATCGACGGTAAACAGGGCCGCACGATCGCCGCAGACTTTGATCGCGCGGACATTCAGGATCTGGCCATCCGTCTGGCCCGAATAGCTGGCCCACTGCGGCCTCACTCGTTTACAGTCGACCTCCAGCCGTGGCGACCCAGCGTGGCTTGGCAGTGCGGACACTGAAAGGTCAGATCTTTGTCGAGCAGGCGACTGATAAGCTTGCGGCCGACGGCGTCCGCTTTAGGCAGTGCGACGGGATGCTGTGTGGTCGATATGACGGCGTTGCGGTCCGGCGGCTCCGGGACCGTTTTCAGCCTGTCCGATTTGGACTTGGAGGAGCTACGGTTGGTTAGCCGGGCGGGCGAGTGGATTGTTGCGCACTAACGCTTGCGCAATAAGACCGGTACGACGTGGTGAAAAGCGATTCCCTCATCGCGGTGTTCACCTCCGGTAATCGCTGCAAACCATGCTGCCGCAGCGCCAAGCGCGGAGCCTGCAGCAGTCGCGAAGCTAAAAATGGCAGTTATGTGGGCTGAAAGCCGCACGGTGCTTTCGTTGAGTTGCGCGTCGGGGCGATTGACCACGGCGGCCGCGCCGTGCCCACCAATCATTGCCAAGAAAAATGCTGCTCCAAGTGTGGCTAGGGCCCAGACTGCGATACCGTGTATGCCATCGCGGAATTCGCTTTCACTTTGGCTGCTATCTTCCCAGCGCGTGCGCATTCGTCCAGCCACATAACCGCCGGCTGCGGAGCTTGCTATAGCAACGATAACTACCCACAGCCCAGCCACCAGCACATTCCAGGAGGCGCCACCGTTGGGAAGAGTCGGCGAACCCAGCGCCAAACCAGCGCTCGACCCGAATTGCAGAAGAACCACCGAAATGGCGCAAGCGATGACCCCCCCGCCAAATATGCCTCCCCACTCAAGATAGGACGATGTAGCCACTTTTGGGGTCACTGCAGCGTTTTCCCTTGAGGCTATTTTGGCCATGATCTTACCGAAGTCCAAAAAATGATAAGATGAACAAAACGATCACGACGAGGCCAACAAGGTAGATTATTCCGTTCACGACATCCTCCTCCTGATTAAGGACTAAACACAACGTGTCCGTGATGTTTTGGTTGCAAAAGAGCCCGGCCCGGAGATCTGAGCATTGACGATAAGTGGAAATTCCGCCTGAGATCGGCATCCCCAACGATGTATGCGTTTACGCAAAGCTGACTCAATGCTTCCGCTGCCCTGCTTCGACCGGAATGGGCCGCTTCCGGACCGGCCTTTGGGCACCGACCGGGAGATAGCTGCAATGTCGCGCGGCAATCAGCATGATCGCTCCAACCAAATTGAAGGCTTCTCCAAGCCCATTCCGGCGCTCGGCGCTGTCGGCGGGCATGTTCGCGGTAAAGGCCCGCCTCCAGCGTGAGGGCGAAGTGGTTCACCTCGTCGCGCGACGCATCTTCGACCTTTCCGCCGAGCTCGCCGGCGTCGGCGAACGCGAGGGCAGCTTTCCGGTGCCGCACGCCCGCGGTGACCAGGTGCGCAATGGCGGCTCGGGACCCGATCCGCGCGAGCTGCCGCCCAAGGGGCTGCGCAGCCGCGACATCTACATACCCGACCTCCACATCGACAACATCAAGGTCAAGACGCGGGATTTCAGGTGAAACGCCAATTTCTTGCCCAGCTCAGGATCGCAAAACGACCCAACGCGTTAGAGCTCGAACGTCGTGACCGCGCAGCGATGGAACAGGGGAGACGATAGTGGCGGACAACAGATCGAAGCGAGGCGCCGCAGACCGTAGGCAGGTCTCCGGCGGTGAAGGCTATGAGGTCAACTATTTCGCCCGCAAGCACGGTATCAGCAGAGAGCAGGCCGATGCCCCGATTAAGCGGGTCGGCAACGACCGCGACAAGCTCAATGCCGCCGCGGAGAAACTGAAGAAATAGGTTGCGGATTACGAATGGCGCATCGGGCAGTTGGGTTTTGTTTGAGTGAGGTCAGGTGAGCAAGACAGCGTCGCGTCGGCCAATCATCAACGGGGTTTCGCCTCGCCCTACCAAGCCTGCCTCGGGCGGCGCCGCCAAACTCGCACCGCCCGCGTTCCAGCCGGTCCAGCTTGCAAAGCTGGTGGACACTGTTCCCGCCGGCGATCGCTGGATCCACGAAATGAAATACGATGGTTACCGCATTCTCGTCGCCGTGGGCGGCAGCGAGGCGCGCGCCTATACGCGCTCCGGCCTGGACTGGTCCGGCCGTTTTCCGTCCATTTTAGCGGAGGCGCGCAAGCTCAAGGTTCGCTCCGCCCTGATCGACGGAGAGGCGGTTGTCATCGACACGGAGGGCCGATCCAGTTTCCAGGCGCTGCAAAACGCGTTGAAGGGCGCTCCCGCGAGCATCGATTTTTATGCCTTCGACCTGCTCCAGCTCGACGGGGAAGACCTGACGAGGCTGCCGCTCCTGGAGCGCAAAGAGAAGCTGGAGACGATCCTGCCGGCGAAGAGCCCCATCCTTCGCTACTCCGATCACATCCAGGGCCGCGGGGAAGAGTTGCTGAACCGCTTCTGCGAAGCCGGCCTCGAGGGGGTTATCTCGAAGCTGGCGGATTCGCGCTATGTCGGCGCCCGCGACGGAAGCTGGCTGAAGATCAAGTGCATCAAGCGTCAGGAATTCGTGCTCGTCGGCTGGACGCCGTCAGACAAGGATCGCGCGTTTCGATCGCTGATCCTCGGCGTCCATGACGGCGGAAAGCTGCGCTATGCCGGCAAGGTTGGGACCGGTTTCGATGCCGCCGGGATGGCCCGGCTGATGAAGATCATGGCGCCGCTCGAGCAGAAGGCCGCCACGGTCGAGGCGCCGCGCGCGGAGGTCCGCGGCGCGCACTGGCTGCGTCCCAGGCTTGTCGCCGAGATCGCCTTCACCGAGATGACCAATGAAGGGACACTGCGCCATCCAAGCTATCTCGGCCTGCGCGAGGACAAGAAGCCGGAAGCGGTCGTGCTCGAGACGGAACACCGCACGGCGACCCTGCCGCCGCCGGCGACAAGCGCTGTCGCGATCAGCAATCGCGGCCGCGTGATCTACCCCGAATCCAACATCACCAAGGGACAGCTTGCCGATCATTATTCCGACGTTGCCTCGATCATGCTTCCCTGGGCCGCGAGCAGACCGATCAGCCTGGTCCGCTGCCCGCAGGGCCGCGCGAAGAAATGCTTTTTTCAAAAGCATGACGCCGGCAGCTTCGGCGACAAGGTCCATCACGTCGGGATCACTGAAAAGGATGGCCATGAGGAGCCCTATCTTTACGTCGACGACGCCGAGGGGCTTCTGACCTGTGTCCAGATGGGAACGATCGAGTTCCATGGATGGGGAGCGCGCATCGAAGACGTCGAGAAGGCCGACCGCCTCGTGTTCGACCTCGACCCCGACGAGGGACTGGATTTCGAGGCGGTCCGCGCTGCCGCATTCCAGTTCCGGGATATGCTGCAATCCATCGGCTTGACCAGCTTCCCGATGCTGACGGGCGGCAAGGGCGTGCATGTGATCGCGCCGCTCACGCCGCGCGCTGAATGGCCCGAGGTGAAGGCCTTCGCCTCCGGGCTTGCTCAGGCGGTCGCGCAGAGCGACCCCAGCCACTTCACGGCCGTGTTGTCGAAGGCCAAACGCAAGGGGCGGATCTTCGTCGACTATCTGCGCAACCAGCGCGGCGCCACCGCAATCATGCCTTATAGCGCCAGGTCGCGGCCGGGCGCCCCGGTCGCAGCACCTGTCACCTGGGCGGAGATGAAGACGATCGATGCGCCATCGCATTTCCATGTCGGCGATGCGCCCGAGTTGAAGAAGCGCGCCGCATCGAAGGCCCTTGCGGGCTGGGGCCGGGCCGATCAGTTCCTGCCGGACCTCATGAAGCCATGAGGATCGCCACGTACAACGTCAACGGCTTCAACGGCCGCCTGCCGGTGCTCCTGCGCTGGCTTAAAGAGGCAGGGCCGGACATTGCCTGTCTGCAGGAACTCAAGGCGCCGCAGGAAAAGTTCCCGGAAGGGCCGATCCGCGACCTCGGCTATGACGTGATCTGGCACGGCCAGAAAAGCTGGAACGGCGTCGCGATCCTGAGCCGGGTCGGCAAGATCCACGAAACGCGGCGCGGCCTTCCCGGCGACCCTGACGACAGCCATAGCCGCTACATCGAAGCAGCAGTCAACGGCATCCTGATCGGATGCCTTTATCTTCCGAATGGCAATCCAAGGCCCGGGCCGAAATTCGACTACAAGCTGCGTTGGTTCGACCGCCTCATCGACCACGCAGCCGAACTCGTCGCGTCCAGACAGCCGGTGGTGCTGGCAGGCGATTTCAACGTCATGCCGACCGAACTCGATGTCTACAAGCCCGAGCGCTGGCTGGACGATGCTCTGTTCGCGCCCGAGGCGCGCGCCGCCTACGCGACGCTGCTCGAACAAGGCTGGACCGACGCGCTGCGCGTGCGTCATCCCGGTGAGAAGATCTACACGTTCTGGGATTATTTCCGCAACGCCTTCGGCCGCAACGCAGGCCTGCGGATCGACGACCTTCTGCTGAGCCCGTCGCTCCTGAAGCGGCTGATTGACGCCCAGGTCGACGTCGAGGTGCGCGGCTGGGAAAAGAGCAGCGATCACGCGCCGGTCTGGATCGAGCTCTCGTAAAAAGCAGCGCCTCGCGGGCGTTCAACGCCTGACGACAGGAAGCCCAGGGCGCGGCTGGAGCATTGGTTGCTCGCCGATGATGAAACCTTCACGATGTATAGCTGCGGCGTCGACAGGGTTCGTGCGCCTAAAATGCCTGCGCCACGTCGCGGCCGCATTCAGCAGCGCACCGCCTCGCATCACCCGACCTGCTCCACGAGCAGCGTCCCCGGCTGAAGGGGCTTGATCAGCGATTTGGCGGATACCGCCGGATCAAGCCAGCTCGCCCAATCCTTGCGCTCCAGGATCACGATCTGCCGATCGTGATACGGCGCGATATCGGGACCGGGTTCCATCGTGAGCATGGTGAACGCCTCCCCGACATCATCGGTGTCGCGCCAGATCCCGGCGATGCAGAAGATCGGCTCGTCGCGCTTGGTGAAGAGCCATTTGTCCTTGCGCTTCTTGCCCTTGTCTGTCGGTTCGGTGAATTCGTAAAATCCATCGGCTGGTATCAGGCAGCGGTTCGAGGCGAACTCGCGACCGTCCGAGCGGAAGTTGTAGACCGGCCTCTTGTTCGGTCCAGGCCAGCTCCACCGGCGCTGAACAAGGTCGCCCTCGCCGCCCACGCCGTCGACCGGGCGGATGATCGGCCCGATATCGGTTATCTTGATGTCCTCGCGCGCCTGGATATTCGGCGCTCCTTCACTGAAGCGTATCTTGATCTTGAGATCGGCGAAGTCCTCCACGATCGAGGCGACATCCACCATCAGCCGATAATCATTGCACATGTCTCACCTGTCTCTGCGGCATTGCGCGGCGACTGCGTTCCTGTTATGTTCTTTTGGCTATGAGCGCAACAGTTTTCGATTCCGACAGCCCGCTCGATGAACCCCGCCTCATCATAAGACGCTGTGGCGGCGATGTTGAGATGCTCAAGCTGCCGTGGGGACTTCAACCCAAGGAACCAGGGGGGCGCCCCTTCACTGTGGTGCGCACAGAGGACCGATCGTTCCCGAGCCATCGCTGCCTCGTGCCGGCGTCCGAATTCCGGCACCGCAGCCAGGGGAAGAACTACAGCTTCCGCCTGGCCAATGGCGACTGGTTCTATTTCGCCGGCATCTGGCGGCCGGCGACGCGCGATTGGCCGGAAGCCTACGCAATCCTCACGATCCAGGCCAATGACGACATCGCGCCCTACCATGATCGCCAGATGGCGGTGCTGCGCCGAGACCAGCGCTCGGCGTGGCTGGACATGACGCGTCCCGAACACGAAGTGCTCCGTCCCCTTCCCCGGGACAGTTTTCGGATTTCCCGCCTCCATCAGGGCCGCGCGCAGGCTGAATTTGCAATGTGAGTTGTAGATCCGGTAGCACGAAGCGCATGTCCTGGCGAAACGCACTTCAGGCATATGGCCCCTGACCGCAGCGCCGACCTGCGTAAGATCATCCATGTCGACATGGATGCGTTCTACGCGTCTGTCGAACAGCGCGACAACCCGGATCTGCGCGGCAAGCCGCTTGCCGTTGGCGGGGCCGCCGCGCGCGGCGTGGTGGCTGCCGCAAGCTATGAGGCTCGCGCCTTCGGCGTTCGCTCCGCGATGCCTTCCGTCACGGCAAAGCGCAAATGCCCCGAGCTGGTCTTCGTGCCGCCCCGCTTCGACGTCTACCGGTCCGTCTCGGCCCAGATCCGCGAGGTGTTCGCCGAACACACCGATCTCATCGAACCGCTCTCGCTCGACGAGGCCTATCTCGACGTGACGCAGAACAGGCTCAACATTTCGTCTGCCACGACGATCGCCGAGATGATCAGGGCGAAGATCCTGCTGGTGACCGGTCTCACCGCTTCCGCCGGCATCTCATACAACAAATTCCTCGCCAAGATGGCGTCCGACCAGAACAAGCCAAACGGCCAGTTCGTCATCACGCCCCGCCATGGCCCGGCATTCGTGGAGACGTTGCCAGTCAAGAAATTTCATGGCATGGGGCCCGCGACGGCCGCCAAGATGGAGGCGCTGGGCATTAAGACCGGCGCCGATCTCAAGGACCGCTCGCTTGCCTTCCTGCAGCAGCATTTCGGCAAGTCAGGGCTCTGGTACTATCAGATCGCGCGCGCCATCGACGAACGCGCGGTCGAGCCGGATCGGCCGCGCAAATCGATCGGCGCCGAGGATACCTTCGCAGCCGACATCTTGGAGCTCGCTGCAGCAATCGCCGAACTCAAGCAGCTGACAGCCAAGGTCTGGGGATACTGTGAAGGCAAGGGCATCCGGGCCCGGACGATCACACTGAAGGTCAAATTTGCCGATTTCCAACAGATCACGCGCAGTCGCACCGTGTCGGTGCCAATCGAGTTCTCTGACTTCGAACCTCTCGCAGCCGATCTCCTGAGGTCGGTGTTTCCGGTACAGAAGGGAATCCGGCTGCTGGGCATCACGCTTTCGTCGCTAAGCGATGTGTTGGCCGCCGGAACAACGGCAACTTCGGTTCGAACTTTAGGATGTCGCGCAAATCTGTCCCGGCTCTGCGGATCAACCCGCGAGGGGATCGATTTCGCGAGTTATCTGGAAGGTTTCGACGTCATACTTGTCGGAGGGCTTGGCCGTGCGAAGCAAAGGGGAAGGCACATGGCCACGTCCTCCGAAGTTTCCTGCGTGACATCAGGCGGTCTCGCCTTCTTCTGCCGCCTCCGGCTGAAGGCCATGCAGGAAAGCCACGGCGCGCTGCGCATGGGCCGCGGCCGAGAAGATTGCGCGCTTGTCGTCGGCGAGGACTTTCAACCAGGAGCCGAGATAACTCGCATGGTCCGGCCGGGGCTCGAGTTCGGGCGCGATACCAAGATCGGCGCAGAGGAAGCAGCTTCCGAGCTCGGCAATCAGTTCCTCGCGCGCTCGCTCGCTGCGATCCTTCGCGTAGCGGCTAAGGTCGCGGTTAACGCGATGCGGCGCCGAAGTCCAATGGGTAACCTCGTGGCTGAGCGTGGCAACGTATGACGCGGCGTCCCGGAACGTCCGGAATGGCGGCATCTGGATGTGGTCCGTCACCGGGGCAAAGTAGGCGCGATCCCCGCCGTGCCGGATTACCGCCCCGGTATTGGCAACGAACCGGTCGGCATGCTCGATCCGGGCGATCGGATCGCGCACCCGCTCCGCCTGCCGTCGATAAAACTGGTCCGGCAGGCCATCAATTTGCGCAATGTTGAAAACGGAATACGCCTTGAGGAACGGGATCTCGCGGTCGATTTCCTCGCGCTGGGTGTCCGTCTCCGTCCTGATGAAGCGGCTGGCGAAGACCACCACAGAGCCGGTCTCGCCCTTGCGAACGCCGCCGCCAAGTTCCAGCGCCTGCTTGAATGTCATCCACATCGGGCTGGAAAAGCCGCGGGCGACAGTCTCCGACCAAAGCAGCAGCACATTCATGCCGTTATAGGGCAGACCATTATGCCTGAGCGGCCGGGTGACGCGGCCGGAGGCATTGCTCGATTGCCACGGCTGCATCCAAGGACGGATGCCCTTCTCCAGCTCGGCTACGATACGGTCGGTGATGCGCGCATAGATATCGATGCGATCCGCATTTTCTTTCCTGGTCATTTCATGAACCTCCAGTTGGAGGCCGCGCCGATCGCGGCCCCGTGACGGGGTCCGCTTGGGCGGAGCAGGAAGGCGGGCCGCGCACCCGACCGGGGATCCGTCGTGCGTGCACGATGGGGTGGTCATGGGCCGCAGCGACAGCGGAGGACGGCGAAGCCGTTGCGCTGACTGCCTGGCTCCGCCAGGACCTCGGGCCAGAACGGGGCGCGAGTGGACGTCAGAAAACAGAAAGGCGGCGCTGGGCGCCGCCTGAATGCCGTGGAGATAAGGCCGGTTCAATGAACCGACCGGCCCCCGCTATAGGGATCGTATTCGAAGAGGATTTCGACATCGGCGTTGTCGAGCTCAGAGGCGGGCATGACGCCAAATTCGTTGTCGACCTGGAAGAGGATAACGGGGACCATGAGAGTGCGGGCGAGGGACCAGGCGGCCTTTTGGGCGAGTATGAGATCGTGGGACATCTGAGGCTCCATCTTGGAGCGGGCCAATTCCCGCTCGATGGCTCCGTCAGTGTGCGGAGGCGGGCGCGATCACCCGAAGGCGTCAGCCGAGCGGCCGCAGCGTGCTAGCGGACCCCTTGCGGGTTGATCGGGGAAGATCCGCAGCCGCACCAGGAAAGTCATCACGAGAGAGCGGGGATTGGGCCGTGAAGGAGCCCAGCGTACCGATCGGGCCGAGGCTGGCGAAAGGAGCAGGCATCGGCGGCCTTCCCCTCAGCGTCGCGCGCCGGAAGCGACACCCGAACCCCGGTGCAAAGTCGCGCACATGAAATCGCTAGAGCGAGAGATTGTCGTTGTCGGTCGGTCGCCATGGGCGGAAAATTGGGAGACGATGCAGCCGTGATGCCCGAGCGCACCGGATGGCAGCAGGTCGTCTCTCCTCGTGCGCCAGGAGCGGCACATGCGACGTTCACTTGGCGATGATCGAAAGCGGCATGTTCGGCCCATGAAAATCGGCTAGGCGCTTCGCAGTTGATGCGAAGGAAGGAGGGCGGGACCGGGGCCCCGCCCTCGACGTTCATCCGAGAGCTGCCATCTGCAGTTCGGCCGCCTTGCGGTCGACGGATTGGCCGGGGTTTTCGACTGGACGCTCGAAGGGCTTCCAGACCTCGCCTACAACCTGCTCGTAGGCGGCGATCGCCCCCTCCGCGGCCATGCGCAGCGCGTGGGCCTGTAGTGCCATATCGGCGGCGAACTCACGCTTGCGCTGGGCCGCGCTGTCGAAGCCGACCGGTCCACCGACGTCTTCGTTCCGATCGTCGCAGGCCGACTTGGCCGTCGCGTCCCGTGCTTCGGAGACCGCCCGGCTGTAGAACTGGCCGGCCCCGTAGGCGGACCCGACAAAGGCACCGACGACGCGTTGCAGGTGTATCTGCATGGCGCGTTCGCCCAGGCCCTCGTCGAGCGCCGCGGCCGTGTCCACGATGAGCTTTTCGTGCAAGTCGCGAATGCCGTCGCTGTCGAGCACCGGGAGGCCAAAACTCTCCGAGACGAGCGAGCACTGTGCGGCGTCGGGGCACACGAGGCGGACCATTTGGAAGGTAGTGCCCTTGCGCAACGGAGCGACGCGGGCGGTTGCGCGGGAATTGGCGGCTTTCTTGGTCATTGGCATGTCCTTTCTTCTGGTTCTCGAGGCCAGGACCGGCTCCGTGCCGGCCCTCCCTCGGGCGCGGACCAAAGGAACCGGCGGAATGACGGGCGCTTCAGGGTCCGGGCGGACCGAGACGAGCATGGAAGGTTTGCGGCCAAGCAGGGCTTTCTTCAGCCCTCGCGCGGGACGCGGGCCCGCCATGTCGAGACCGGACCGATCCGGCCGCCCCGCGGCGCGGAACGCGGCCTTGAAGCGGACGGCCGCCGGTTCAAGACCGCATGAAGCCCGAGTGAGGACCGGCACGGGCCTCGACTTCGACATTGGAAGCGAACGACAGGTGATCATGGCCACCTGCCGATTCATCGACCGACACCACGGTCACCCCATGATGGCCTTGGGCCTACGCCGGAGGTACCGTTATCGGCAGCGCTCGCTGTCGCGGCCGTACACCTGCTGCCGCCAGACGAACCTGGCGGCGGCAGAGCGATCAAAAGGAGGCGAGGTCTATTCGGCGGCCTCGCGGTAGCCTTCCTCGATCCCGCCTTTCTCGGAAGGTTGGTCCTCTCCACTCAGGCCGTCGACCTCAGGCCCAACTTCGTCATCGACCTCGGAGACGGTGCTCTTGGACAGCCACTCGGTCAGGCTTGCCGCATCGGGAGCGAACAGCGCAGCCGGGTGGACGAAGTGCCCTTCCTTGAAGTGCTCGACGAGCGCGGCCCGCGTGTCCTTTACGCGCGCCCGCGGCAGAACCGGCGTGTCGGCGCACGAGCCCTCGAGCGCTGGACGCGACAGACAGGAGAGGAAGTCCTCGGTGCCCATATTGGCGAGGAAGCTGTCTGCCCCGATCGCGCCGCCTGCGACGAGCGCCACCACGCCCGACTTGCTCATGCCCTCGCGGCAGGAGAGCGCATCGATGAGGACGCCCCGGGCTGCGATGCGCAAAGTCTCGGCGTCGAAGGCGAACTTGCCCTCGGCATCGAAGAGGGTGGCGGCGTGCCGAGGCATGCGGCGACCGAACCCATGATCGCCGCCGGCACCGGAATCGACGCGCACGTTCTGGCCAGCGAAGGCGAGAACGAGCAACGCCAACAGCGTGTCGTCCTCGATCGGCGCCCGCGACAGCGCCTCATGGAGAGCATCGGTGCGCAGGTCGCCGATCATCTCGATACCCTTACGGGTCACATCGGGACGCGACTTCGGCATGACGACCGCCTCGGCGGCTTCCGTCGCGTTGGCCTTCTTCTTGGCCTCGGGCAGACGGAAGTGGACCGTCTTCACCTTGCCCTCGCGGTCGAGATACATCGCGGCGTGATCCGACTTCTTCGGCGTGCCATAGACGCGTTCCGCCTTTGGCGGGAGCTTCACCTCGCCATAGGCGTTCGGTTCGGTGATGACGCCCTTCTTGGGCAGGTTCTGCGTCATCCATTCCTGCTGGGCGCCGAGGAAGGCATCCACGTCGGTGGTGTACCGGCTGTCCTGGTCGGCCGGCGCGAACAGATCCTCCACCCAGGCGATGCCGTAGGCCTCGCGCAGCTCGTCGCCAAAGCTTGCGTCGCGCGCGTACATGCGTCGCTTGGTGAGACCGTTGGCGATGCTCCACCACGACACCTGCGGATCGCCCTTGTTGGGCTTTTTGGCCTTCCAGACCTCCTTCTGCTCCTCAAGCGAAGCGGCCGCGATAGTGCGGAGCTGCTGCTCGTTCGGCATATCGCCCTTGGCCATGGCGTCGAGCATCGGCGGAAGCACATTGGCGAGCAGGCGCAGCTTCTTGATCTGGCGCACCGACTGCGCGAGGGCGATCGCAATGGACTCTTCGGTCCAGTTCAGCGCAACGAGACGCTCGATGGCGCGCCACAGATCGACCGGGTTGAGCTGCTCGTGCGTGATCGACGTAGCCAACGAGCGCATCGCGCCGCCGTCTTCGGCGCGAGGTACGATCAGTACCGGGATCTCTTCGAGCCCGGCGACGATCGCCTGCTTCGCGCGCCGATGACCCTGATCGATGACGAAGCCATTGCCGCCATCGGCTTCAGCGAAGACGATCAGCGGCTCGACGACGCCAATGGCCTTGATCGTTGCCAGCAGCAGGGCGTCGGCCTGAGGGCTGGACTTGGAGCGCCGCGCCTTGTCGGGATTGTCCTTGAGCGAGCGCGGATCGACAAACTTCAGTTCCATGGGAATGCTCCTTGGTAGGTTATGGACAGGCCCGTCGCCGGTCCTTCTCGTCTTCTTCCGAAGACATCCCCCGGCCCGCCGAGCGGGCGGGCCGGGGCAATTGCGCTGGAGCATCCCTGCCCGGCTGGCCAAGCGGGGCTGCGTCAGCCCTGCGCAGGATGACGGGCCGGGATTGCGACCGGCGCGATTGAGCGTCAGCGTCGGCGGACCACCCGATCTGCGAGCGGTCCTTCTTGCTTTTTTCGCTTCCCTGCTCCCTTCTGGAACGCCCTGCAGCGAGCCGGCGAAGGCCGCTCAGAACGTGGGGTAGGTTACGCCGCTTGCACCTCAGCGGCGCGTATGCCGTCGATCTCCTGCGACAGCGAACTTTCGATTTCGGAGAGCTGGCGGCGCTTATCGGCCAACTCGTGCGAGAAGGCGAAGGTGCTTCCCTCGCGAGAGCGATAGGACGCGAGCCGCCGCTCGACTTCCGCAAGGCGGTGGCGTGCGCGCTCCTGCTCCTCCTCGAGATTGCCAAGGATATGTTCGAGCTTTGCGATCGCGCCAAGCGGCGTGGTGGTGACGGGCAACTCGACTTCCGTCGCCGCGCCCGTACGCAGCAACGTGGTGACGTAGCGATAGCCGTCCTGGCCAAAGCACTCGCCGCAATATTCAAGTGCGAACCCGCCGATCGCGGCGATGGCGTGGGCGCCGGCATGCTGGAGCTGCACCAAGGTCAGGACCTCGGTCATCAGGGCGCGGCCTGCGAGCTTGCGCTCGACGTATGTCGCGTTGCGCACGCTCATGCGGAACGCCTCACCCGTCGTTGGAACGAGCCGCTCCAGATCCTGGCCGATCTCGCCGATGCGCCGCGTCGAACAGTCGATATCGCGCTCGGCGTCGCGAATCTGCCGGCGAATGGCGAACTGATCGTCCTGATGCGCGGACCGGAGCCGCTCGAGCCGGGCGATGTCGGCCTCGAGGCCGGCCTTCTGCATCAGGCGCGGGTCGCCCGAGGCAATCGCCTTGGCCATGGCGAACTGGTTGGCCTGCCCTTCGCCGAGGTCTTCGAGCCGGCGCACCGAGGTATCGCCCGAGAGTGCAGCGGCGATGAAGCGAGCCTTGCGCTCGTTGTTCTGCCACATCTGGGCGTCCATCGAGCCCTCGGTGGCGTAGGCGAAGATGTCGACGATGTCGTGCTGATTGCCCTGCCGCAAGATGCGTCCCTCGCGCTGCTCGATCTGCGAGGGTAGCCATGGCACGTCGAGATGATGCAGCGCCTTGAGCCGGAGCTGGGCATTGACGCCGGTGCCCATCGTGTCGGACGAGCCGATGAGAAAGCGGACTTTGCCCGCGCGGACGTCGCCGAACAGCCGCGGCTTGGCCTCCGACTTCTTGAAATCCTGCATGAAGGCGATTTCGGCCGCCGGCACGCCCATGCGCACCAGCTCGTCGCGGATCCAACGATAGGCCGAGAAACCCCGGGTCCGCTCAACATTGAGCGTGCCGAGATCGGAAAAGATCATCTGCGCGGCGCCAGTCAGTTCGAACGGCTTGCCGTCCGGCCGGACATAGGCTGCGTCGGCGGTGTCCCGCCAGATGCGGTAGGCATTGGCGACCAGGTCGTTGAGCTTGTTACCCGGCTCATTGTCACTGTCCGGATCGACGAGGCGTAGGTCGATCGCGGCATGGCGACCATCGGTGATGACCGAGAGCAGGATATCGTCGCCGGGCTTGGGTGGCGCTTCGCGCTGTTCGATCGCCTTGATACGGGCGTCGAGGAGAGCCTGGTAGCGCTTGAACGCGATAGATGGTTTGGAGGTCCTGATCCTCCGCGTGCCGGTCGAGAGCGCTGGCACCTTGACATAGTCGCGCAGATCCTCGGGCGTGACCACATCCGCGAAGCTGCGGAACATGGCGAGCAGTTCAGGGACATTGACGAAGCTGGCGAAGCGGGTGACCGGCTTGTATTTGCCGTTGGGCTGCAGCTCGAGCTCCGTAGTGACGTCGCCGAAGGTCGAAGCCCAGGCATCGAACTCGTGGAGGCCGCGCTCGGACAAAGCCGCGTAGCCGAGGTAGCGCTGCACCGAGAACATCTCGCCCAGCGTATTGGTGATCGGTGTGCCGGAGGCGAGGACGAGTGCCCGGCCGGGGTTCCTGGTCTCGATGAAGCGGGATTTTACGTAAAGGTCCCAGGCGCGCTGCGAGCCGTTTGGATCGATCCCCTTCAAGCTTGACATGTTCGTCGCGAAGCTGAGCTTCCTGAACTCCTGCGCCTCGTCGACGATGATCTGGTCGACGCCGATCTCGGAGATGGTGAGCAGGTCGTCCTTGCGGGTGGCGAGCGATTCCAGACGTTCCTTGAGGCCTTCCTTCAGCCGCTCGAGGCGCTTGCGCGACACGCGATCGCCGTTTTCGACCTTGGTGAGCAGGACCTCATACAGCGCGAGCTCGTCCTGAATCATCTGCTGTTCGAACGAGGACGCAACGCCGATGAAGCGGAAGGCCGAATGCGTGATGATGATGGCGTCCCAGTTCGCCATGGCTGCGCGGCTGAGGAAGCGGCGCCGCTTGTCCTTGGTGAAATTGGTCTCGTCGGCGACGAGGATGCGGGCCGTCGGATAGAGCGCCAGGAACTCGCGCGCGGCCTGCGCCAGGCAATGTCCTGGGACGACCATCATGGCCTTGGCGATAAGTCCGAGCCGCTTCTGCTCCATGACGGCGGCAGCCATGGTCATGGTCTTGCCGGCGCCGACGGCGTGCGCGAGATAGGTCGAACCGGCCGATATGATGCGCCAGATGCCGCGCTTCTGGTGTCCATAAAGAGAAACGGCGCCTGAGGCGCCCGCAAGTTGCAGATGGTCTCCGTTGAATCTTCGCGGGGCGATGTTGTTGAAGCGGTCGTTGTAAACCCGCGCCAGCCGGTCGGTGCGGTCGGGATCGGACCAGATCCAGGTCTGGAAGGCCGTTTTGATCTTGGTGAGCTTCTCCTTGGCCGCCTCGGTGTCGACGACATTGAGCACGCGCCGTTCGCTGTCGCCGTCCTTCACGGTGTCGAAAATCTGCGGCATGCGGCTGTTGAGCGCGTCGCAGACGAGCTCACCGGCATGCCGGCGCTCGGTGCCCCATTCGGAGGTGCCGGACGCCATGTAGCCGAGCTGGCGTGCGTCGACGGTCCACGACGCCAGTTCCGGCATATGATGGATGCGGATCTCGGCGCCCATCCTCTCCCTGACGAAGGCGACCACATCGGCGGCTGGAATCCAGGGTGCGCCGAGACGCGCGGCAATGTCGGATAGGCCGAGATCGGCGGGCTGTACAGCGACCAGGGCGCTAACGTTGCGCTCGAAGGCGGGATCGAGAGCCGCGGCGGCTTCGGCGGCCTTGAGCTTGCCGCGGACCTGGCCGGAGAGATAGTCGTCGGCGGTCCGCCAGGCGCCGCTCTCCGGATCGCGGTAGATGGCGTCGCCCAGATCGGCGATGACCATGTCGGGATCGACATGCAACAGCTCGGCGATGTGATCGATATCGACATGACCGCGCTCGTTCAGCACGACCGCAAGAGCGTCCGCTGGCGAATTGATGATCGGGGCCGCGGGCGGTGCGATCACCCGCTCGGTGCAGATCGGACCGGGCCGCGCCGTGTCCGTCTCGAGCTCGTAGTCCTCAATCGAGGCCACGAGCCAGCAATCGGGATCGTCAAGGAACGGGGCGAGGTTCGGGCGGCGATGCGTCTCGCGCACCTCGCCGGTCTCCGGGTCCTCGCTGGTCGACACGACCGTTGTGTTGATCGGGCCGAAGGCACGGACGAAGTTGGACCAGGCGATGCGCAGCTTCACCTGCGCCGGCCTCCACGGCCGGTCGAGCTCCTGTGCCTTGAGTACCTTGCGCACCGCGTCGCGGATCGGGATCAGCTTTCGGATGATGTGGGCGTGCTTGGCGGGCACGCCGTGGGCGGCTCGGCCCTTGCGCACGGTGATGGTTACGGGCTCGCCGTCGACCATCTGATTTAGCGCGGTGTCGGGCGCGATGAAGTAGCTGCCCTCGCGGATCGAGAGGCCTTCGGGGCGGTCTTTACCGAGGTGCTCGGTGTGCCCGCCTTTGAGATCGATCCTGTCGGGCTCGCCGTCATAGATGGCTGCCGGAAGAAGGGAGATGGCAGCCGATAGCGCCTGTGCAAGATCGGCGCCCGGATACGGGAGGCAGGCATACGTCTCGCCGAATGGTCCCGACGTGGTCGCGTGCGTGCCGAGCACGAAATCCGGTCGCCGGGCGAGCCAGCGGTTGATGCGGATCGCGTCATCGTCGCCATCGGCAGGACGGACCTCGTCGGTATCGAGCCACGACAGATCGCCTTCGGCCTCCCAGCGCCCTCGCTTGCGGAAGAAGAGGACGTCCAACACCACATCGGTGCCGGCTTCGGCCCGGAAGCTGCCCTCGGGAAGGCGGATGGCGGCGACGAGATCGGCGGTCTTGCCGATGTGCTCGCGTGCCGAACAATCCTTCTTGTCCATGGTGCCCGAGCTGGTGACGAACGCCGCGAGACCGCCGGGCTTCAACAGGTCGATCGAGCGGGCGATGAAGTAATCATGCAGGCGCAGCCCCATCGACCGATAGACGCGATCCGAGCGGACGACACGGTCCGAGAAGGGTGGGTTGCCGATGGCAAGATCGAAGTCAGCCGGCAAGTCCGTGCGGGCGAAGTCGGCGTTGAGAATGCGCGCCCGAGGTTGAAGCAGCCTGGCAATTCGCGCGGTTACCGGATCGAGCTCGACGCCGGTGACGTGCACCTGGTCGCGCAGCTTTGCCGGTATCACGGCCACAAACAATCCCGTGCCGATACCGGGCTCAAGCACCCTGCCCCCACGCCAGCCGAGACGCACCAGGCCTGCCCACATCGCGCGGACGATGAACTCTGGCGTGAAGTGCGCATACTGCGTGCAGCGCGCGAGCGAGGCGTACTCGGTGCTCGACACCATCTCCTCGAGCTCGGCGCCCATTTCGTCCCAGCCGGTGCGAAAGCTATCTTCGCCCGGGCGGCGGAACACGGCATTGGCAAGCTCGGAAGCGCCGAAGCCGGTGAAGCGGATCAGCCGCGCCTGTTCCTCACGCGTCGCCGGCCGATCGGCGCTCTCGATTTCGGCGGCGAGCCGGATGGCATCGAGATTGTCGCGGGCTCGCTGCTTCCAGCCCCGGCCAAGACCGCGATCGGTCTCGAGGACGAAGTCGTTGCCATCCAACCCGGCCTCGGCCGCGCGGCGTGGCGAGTGGACCGGCGGGGAGGCCGGCTGTGACTCCGGCACGGCAAGTGTCGTAGCCTCTTTAGCTTTGGGCTCGCCAGCGCCGAAGTCGTTGCCGAAGGCGGTTACGCCGAGGCCGAGGCCCGACGAGAGCGTGATGGTGTTGAACGGGTCGAGCGTGAATGGATCGTCGTTGGACATCTGGAGAAATCCTCGTCGTGAAGCCGCGCGCGAGCCCCCGGCCGAGCGGGTCGGCCAGGCGATCGACGTCGCGGGTTGGGAAGTCAGCGGGTGATCAGCGAGAGCGCGATTTCTTTCTCGGTGAGTTCGACGTTGAGGTGAGTAGCCCGCAGGTTGCGGTCGAACAGCGGAAGCAGACGCTCGGCCTCGATGAGCTCGATGCCGTCATCGGCACCGAAGTGGCGGCGCTTGTAGTCCCACCAGTCAATGTCGCCCCTGGGGTGGCATTGCTCGGCATAGATGACGAGCGCGCGTGCCCCTTCGGCGAGCCTGCCGTTGGACATGATGTAGACGCCCTCATCGCCGACCAGCCACAGGCCCGGCCTCTCGCCCTCGCCGGGGCGGGTGCCATAGTAGGGATTGCGGAAGCCGCCATTGGCCGCCGAATCCTTGATTCCGCGCTCTATGATCTTGCGCACCGCTACGATCGGAAAGGTAAACATCGCCGCTCCCCTCACGCCACTGCGCGGACGGGAAGGTGCCTGAGATGCACCGGCAGCTTGGCCGCGATCTCGTCATCGGTCAGGCCATCGAGCAACTTCTGCTCGGGCGTCCCCAGGACGTAGACGAGGATGGTGCGTTTGCCGAGATGCTTGGCTGCGAAGCGCTCCCCGGCGTAGCCGCGGTACTCGTCCTGGGTCGCGCTCCAGACATGCTCGAGGCGCTCCGCACGCGTCATCGCCTTCACTGGCCAGGATTCGCGTTCGACGATGGCGTCGCGCATCTCGACCAGCGCGCGGGGCCGCGGGAGGTCGCAATAGGCATGGAAGTAGCGCGTCTTGCCGTTGATGCGCAGTGTGTAGAAGACGCTGGTCAGGCTCTCGGTGAGGAACTCGCGCAGGGCGAACATCTCGCCGCGGATCCAGAGCGGCGGCAGCAGGTCGAGCATGTAATCGTGCTCGGCTCGCGCGATCTCGAACCACTCGCCGGCGAACAGGCCGCTGTCGTCATTCTCCCAGCGATTGGGCCGCTGGGCGTGGCGATCGAAGAGGCGGAACATCTGCCGGCGATCGGCGACGCCGAAGTAGATCTTGCGGATGGCGGATTGGGTCATGGGGAGGCTCCTGGCCTTGTGCGGGCCGGAGCGCGGTTCATCCCCTATGGATCACCATCTTCTTCGGCCCTTCTGGACCCCTCCCCCGCGGCCGCCTCTCCGCCCCGGCGGGTCAAGGGCCGGCGCGAGCCGGGCGAAGCTTCACCCTTGAGGCGACCGGCGGACATGCGGCAGCTCCCTCCTTCCGCCTCTCCTGCTTCCGCTTTCATTCTCAGATCGGCGTTCCAGTCGTCCGCCACAGGTCGAAGGCGATCGCCGTCGCAGCCAGCTTCCTCCCCCAGGCCGAGCAGGCGGTCGGCATAGATGTCGCCCTGTTTGTTGTTGTCGGTAGCCGCGACGAGCTCGACACCCGGCTTGGCGGCAAGCGCGCGGAGCGCCAGATCGGCTGCCGGCGACCAGCCGCCACCGGTGCTGAGATAGAACGTGTCGGCGCGAAAGCCCTCAAGCGCGGCAAGGCTCATGGCGTCGATCGCGGCTTCTGTCACGCAAAGGCGCAGCGCATCAGGACTGCCCAGGCGGAACAGCACCTTGGCGCCGCCGGTGGCAAAGCCGCGCCAGTCCGGTCCGCGTTCTTCCCAGCCGGTAACGGTGCCATTGGTATCGGTATGGGCAGCCCACATCGAGCCGTGCGGGCCTTCGCGCAGGGCGCCGGCGCTGATTGCGGCGCGGACGATGCGGTCGGGAAGATGGCGGGCCTCGGTGAGATAGCGCCAGGTCGCCGATCCGCGCCAGGGCCTGCGCCGTGCGCGCCAGCGCTCCGGTATCGACAGGTCGGGCGCCCGCTCGCGGCACACCCGCTGCCAGACCGGCTCGGACGGCACGAGCCCGACGAGGCTGGCGACCTCGTTCATGGCTTCGACGAAGGGCACCTTCTCAAGATATTCGACCAGCCGAAAGACATCGCCTTTGCCGTCGCCGAGCGGGTCGAACCAACCCCTGCCGTCATGGATGACGATGATGATCGACGCCTCACGGCGATATTTCATCGCCCTGCGCGTGCTCTCCTTGACGTCGGGGGCGAACCCCGCGCGCTCCAGCACCGCAGCGCAGGGCACCTTGTCTTTCAGCCCTTCAAGTTCTGCTTTTTCCATTTCCGCCCGCGCACCTTTGCAGCGCCTCCCTTCTGTTCGGTCCTCGCCCAAACATTTGGGCAGGAACAGGAGGCCGCGAAGAGCAAGGCGGGCAAGGGCGCGGCATGCAACGAGATGATAGCGGCGGGTTGCGCCGCGGCGGAGCTTCCCTTGCCGGACTTGGCGCGCAAGCGGCACGGTGCGCCGCCGTCAGTCTCGGTGACGCTTCCGCCTCCGCGGCCACTGCATCCACCGCGTCGATCTCCATTTCCACAAACGGAGCGATTCGGGCGACCTCGCAATAACGGGCAGCGTGGCGTTGCGCGCGAACGCCTGTCCGAAACTCGTAGCATTCTTCGGACTTCCACGCCGAGATACGTCGCGCCGTCCATGAAAGAGTCTGCTCAAGGGACAGGCAGGCTCCTGTTCGGCCGCAGCTGAGCGCGGTTCGCTTCGATCTGTACGCATGAAACGATTGGCGATTCACCTGATCTCAGTCAGGCTGCGGCAGTTTGGTTCGTTATCACAGCTTGCCGGAGATCAGCCTGACGAACGTTCCCCGGCCAAGCCACATGGCAGATGACGGCTTGGCAGTGAAAGTACGACAAAAGACGCTAAATCCGAAGCTCGTATCGCCTGCACATCAATAAGTTGCACTCGAGGACCCGAAAAACCAAAAGTTGACATAGGTGGCAAGGCAGCATAGGAACTGGTCGTCGATATTGCTGGCTGAGCTTTGGTTATCGCGCGCTTGGCAACGCGCCCTGAACGAACTTTCTTTCAAAATCGTCATCTTCAATCGGCAGCGCGTTCGCGTTGCCGTGGTTCAATATTGCTATGAAAGGGTTCATCATGACCACTGGCACAGTTAAATGGTTCAATTCCACCAAGGGCTTCGGCTTCATCCAGCCTGACAATGGCGGCGCCGACGCGTTCGTTCATATCTCTGCCGTCGAGCGCGCCGGTATGCGTGAAATCGTTGAGGGCCAGAAGATTGGCTACGAACTTGAGCGGGACAGCAAGTCAGGCAAGATGTCGGCCGGTAAGCTGCAGGCCGTCTAATCGGATCAGCTTTCCTTTGACCACGGATGTACTGGCACTGTGAAAGCATGACACCTAATGGGGGTCAGGCAAATCTGCCTGACCTTTTTTAATTTAAGGCGGTATGTGCCCTTCGAACAAACGGATGTTGGCGGCGGGCCGAAAGCCAAGATGATCGAGGAAATCTCGATGACAAACAAAATGAACGAGCTTCAGACAATTAATACCGCGTGGCAAATCGCAATCCAGGAAATTCTCCGATTAGTCGTGCGGGACATCTATAAAACAGGCGACGAGGCGTTATTCCTGTCCCATATCAAGCGCCTCGAAGAAGCTGCGATAGACAGCATCTCCACGGACCTAAGGCTCCGAGGGAACGACGAATGGACCGAGGTTCTCGTTAAAGAGAAGGCAAGCAATTTCGTCACCAGCCTTCTAACATCCTTCACCTTTGATCGCATCTGAGCCAATCGGTGTTCGGGCTCGGACCCCGGGCGATTACGCGAGCGAGATACGATGATCGCGCGATATCGCGTGGAGGAATTTTCGGGGAAAATCGTCCGTTCCTAAATGCCCCAGCGGTCAATCCCGCCGGGGCAGCGCCTACTGTTCTTTCACCTCCCCAAGGCGGCCTTCAAGTTCTTTCATAAAATGGGCTTCGTTGAGCAGGACTTCCCAATCGGTGCCGAAACGTCCAACCAGACCGTGGGCTTGCTCCTCGGTGATGTTTGCTTCTCGGGACAACCGGCCGGCCAAGAGATCAAACGCGGCGAGATCTGCCTCGAGCAAAGCCATCGCGGTGCTGCATCGCCGCCGCAATCACTTCAAAGACGCTGCCGACTTCCTCATAGATCTCGCTTACCGCGATGCCCTCTCGGTCCGCAGCTTCCATCGCTTGGTCGGCTAGATCGTTTATCGCGGCCGGGTCGTTGGTCACCGCATCCGGCAAATGCTCTGCCATCCATATTTCCAGGAAATTTGCGCCGCGTGTACTCATTTTGGCATAAGCAGCCGGCGCATATTAGGTTCCGCTTATCTTCATGCGACAGCGAGGAGCGCTTCAGACTCAAAACCGTGGCGAAGGGCAGCGGCAACATTGGCGACGGGGGTCTTGGCGAATGGCCTGGGCCGCCCCCTTAAGCTTCTATTTTCTTTCGATCGATAGGTTCGGCTGAAACATTTGCGGGTCATCCGGTCCATGTCGGTGCATGCCTTCCCAATTAGTCGAGAGCTTCCCGCCATTCGAATCGTGGCGAACGCAATTGCTCGCCTTCCGAGTGACGAGGCGGCTACGCTCTGGCGCGAAACCGCTACGCATCTGCTTTCAGTCGCGACCGAACGCGGGCAGGACGCCAACGATGCGCGCGCTGAGGTCCGTCGCTTCTTCGACGCCGTTCAGGCGGCTTTGCTCAGCAGCGTACCCGCCTAGCCGAGGCCTCAAACGGCCCGGCCCGCGACCGGAGAACAAGCCTGCCTTCCGCGATCACACCAAGGGCCGAACTGCAGCGCGCGCAATTCACCATTCATTCATAATATTAGCAGTTTCTCACGAGTGGGCATGCTGATGCTCCTCAACTGCAACACCAGACTGTCGGCAGGCTGCGGATTCGGGCGGCGGCGAAACAGACACGGGCGGGGGGAGGAGGACTTACCAAAATGTCGAATAGAGAAATCGGAACATCCCGTTTGCTCGGGATGCGTGTCGCCGATCTGAGAACCAGGATGCGGGACGCCAGGATCACCGAACATGAGATTAAGATCTTCCAGAAGGTCGCGGCTATCATCGGGCGCGGCGAAGGCTCCCTACGCATCGACGCGGACGATTTGATCGCCGCGTCCTTTCTTACCGAGACGATGGGCGAACCGACGCTGAACTGACAGCTTCAGGTATCCATGGTTTAGAAGCGGAGGCCCCGCGCCATGGTACGCCTTCGGTACGGGCGTTGCTGTCGGCGTGGGCTTCGCCACCGTCCACGCCTTCGCCGGATAGATCAGAGTGGGCGGTGGACCTGCTTCTCGCCGCCCCTGAGTGCCTATCGGTCGTTGCAGCACCGAGACAGGCCCATCATGCCCGACACTGTAAAAAATCGCGGGGTTCGGAGTGGGGGGAAAGGCGGTAGCGCTCTTCCGACGAACGCCCTCCCCCGCGCGTCGATCAGGTCTGCAACGCTGCGGAATCGGCTTCACCAACTTCCCTTATGATCTCGCGCGACGCTAGTTCCATTCGTCCTCAATTGTGGAACTGGCCGGCATCCGCTTTGGGGCCGGATGCGGAAGGGCAGCTTCAGGTCTTCGGATGCGCAATAGCGGACGTTTACCGTGGGTGCCTTGAAGGCTCGACTGATCCAAAGCCGACGTAGGCGCATTAAATCAGGCGGTTGCTTTCAGCAAGGTGACGCGCCCGCCGCATCGTGCCGTCGGTGTCGGCGATCTTTCGTCTTGCGGCTTCGTCGCTTCTGATCGTCAGCCGCTTCGATAGACTTTTGCGGCCGCGACGATTGGCTCGATCGTTAGGACCGGAGCATCCGGGGTTTTCAAGTATCGCAGGCTTATTATCCTTTCAGCCAAAATGAAAGCGAGCGCGGAGCAGCTGTCCGCTCCGGCGAGTTATGCACGGCGACAAGGTTACTTTCGTACGATCCAGGCAAGCAGTGCCGAATCAAAATCGGAGTTGCCGGTATAGTCGCGGATCAGAAGTGCGGCGTATCCGTGCCATTGATCCTCAGGGATCCGATTTTTGATGACCGATGTTCTGAAGGCGTCGCGCAGGATGTTGCAGTCAAAAGTCGAAATCACATCGGCGGAATGATCGTTGTCCACAATGCGACTCCATCGAGGGCCGGGAGTATGAAGGACGCTCTCAAGCGCCGGTGCCCATGTTCTGGCCGGCGACAACGGGATTGCCGCCCCGACAGGTGGTTAGCGAATCATTGCGGCGGATTTATTCGTTGTTACATCGGTACAAGTCAGCGGCCGGCCTCTTCCCGCCGCTTGACGTCTTGATCGTTCAGCCGGCTGACCATCTCGTACGCTTCGCCGGCATTGATGCCGACCATGATCTTGTGATCGGACTCGGCGGGCTGGCCGGTGAAGACGTCGAAAACGGTCCAGCTGTCCGGACGGTCCATACGAAGCGCGTAGCGGTTTGCCATATTCCGCGTCCTTTCGTTTTTCGCCCGCCGCCGATCGGTTCAGGTCTGCAGAATGAAAAATACCGCCGCCAGGAGAAGGACTGTCCACAGCACCACGCCGAGCTTCAAAGCCAGGGGCCCGTGCGCCGAGAGACCTTCTCGCATACGGGCCGCCAGGTTCGTCATATTGCTGGATCTGGCCGAAGCCGCCACAATGGCGATCGGCGACTTGACCCCAAGTCTGCCGAACACCGGGAGCAACGTCGGTTCACGCACGGCCTTCTCCTGGCGCCAAGGTCTCAGTATCCCATTCCGCCCATGCCGCCGCCGCTAGGTGAAGGTGCGGCATCCTTGGGAGGAATGTCGGTGATCATGGCTTCGGCGGTGATCAAAAGCGCTGCGATCGAGCCGGCATCCTGCAGTGCCGTGCGCACCACCTTTGCCGGATCGACGATGCCTGCCTTGATCATGTCGACATATACTTCGTTCTGGGCGTCAAAGCCCTGATTGTGATCCTTGCTGTCGGCAAGCTTGCCGACGATGATCGACCCTTCGACGCCGGAATTCTCAGCGATCTGGCGCATCGGCGCTTCGAGCGCCCGGAGCACGATCGAGATGCCCGCGGTGACATCGGCATTGGCGCTGGTCAGGCCCTTGAGCGCCGACCTGGCGCGCAGCAGCGCCACGCCACCGCCGGGCACGATGCCTTCCTCGACAGCCGCGCGCGTGGCGTTCAGCGCATCGTCGATACGGTCCTTCTTTTCCTTCACTTCCGACTCCGTGGCACCGCCGACGCGGATCACTGCAACGCCGCCGGAGAGCTTGGCCAGCCGCTCCTGCAGCTTTTCCTTGTCGTACTCGGAGGTGGTTTCCTCGATCTGGCCCCTGATCTGGGCGACGCGCGCCTGGATGGTGGCCTTGGTGCCGGCGCCGTCGATGATCGTTGTGGTTTCCTTGTCGATCAGCACGCGCTTGGCGCGACCGAGCATGTCAATGGTGACGTTTTCGAGCTTGATGCCGAGATCCTCCGAGATCATCTGGCCGGCGGTGAGCACGGCGATATCTTCCAGCATCGCCTTGCGGCGATCGCCGAAGCCCGGCGCCTTGACGGCCGCGACCTTGAGGCCGCCGCGCAGCTTGTTGACGACCAGCGTGGCCAGCGCCTCGCCTTCGACGTCCTCGGAGATGATCAGCAGCGGCCTACCGCCCTGCACCACCGCTTCGAGGATCGGCAGCATCGCCTGCAGATTGCCGAGCTTCTTCTCGTGGATGAGCACATAGGGCTCTTCCAGTTCGACGCGCATCTTGTCGGCGTTGGTGACGAAATACGGGCTGAGATAGCCGCGGTCGAACTGCATGCCTTCCACGACGTCGAGCTCGGTCTCGGCAGTCTTGGCTTCCTCGACCGTGATGACGCCGTCATTGCCGACCTTGTCCATGGCCTTGGCGATCATCTCACCGACGCTGGCATCGCCATTGGCGGCGATGGTCCCGACCTGCGCGATCTCGGCCGACGACTTGACCTTCTTGGCCCGCGCCTTGATTTCCTCAACGACGGCGGTGACCGCCTGGTCGATGCCGCGCTTGAGGTCCATCGGGTTCATGCCGGCAGCGACCAGCTTGGCGCCTTCGCGCAGGATCGAGGCGGCCAGCACCGTGGCGGTGGTCGTGCCGTCACCGGCAAGGTCGTTGGTCTTCGAGGCCACTTCGCGCACCATCTGGGCGCCCATGTTCTCGAACTTGTCGGTAAGCTCGACTTCCTTGGCCACCGTCACACCGTCCTTGGTGATGCGGGGCGCGCCATAAGCCTTGTCGATGATGACGTTGCGGCCCTTGGGGCCGAGCGTCACCTTGACGGCGTTGTTCAGGAGCTCGACGCCGCGCAGCATGCGGTCGCGCGCGTCGGTGGAGAATTTGATTTCCTTGGCAGACATGATCGTTGATCCCTTCGAAAATTGGAGTGCGCCGTTTGCCGCGAAGCCTGCCCGGTCAGGCAGCGTTCTTGACGGCCACCGTCTTGTCGACAATGCCGGTCTCGCTCTTGTCGATGATGCCCATGATGTCGGCTTCCTTCATGATCAGAAGGTCCTCGCCATCGATCTTGACCTCGGTGCCCGACCATTTGCCGAACAGGATGAAGTCGCCGGCTTTCACATCGGGCACGATCAAGGCGCCGCTTTCGTCGCGTGCGCCCGGGCCGGCGGCGATCACTTCGCCTTCCTGCGGTTTCTCTCTGGCATTGTCGGGAATGATGATGCCGCCCTTGGATTTGGTATCGCCTTCCGCGCGGCGAATGACGACGCGGTCGTGGAGTGGCCGGAATTTCATGGGGAACTTCTTTCTGTGGCCGGCATGGGCGGCCGCTGCTTGTGTATAGGCGGGTTGGCACTCCATAGATAGGAGTGCCAGAATTATTTCTCGCCAATGGCCAAGAATTCGAATGAAATAATTCGAGCCGCACAGAAATTCATCCGCGCTGGTGGCAAACTTTCTGCCGGTTTGAATTTCGCAGGCGCCCATCTGTTATTTCAAGGGAAAAATAAAAGGCGTCGCGACCTTGTTTGGAACTCAAATGAGGCGCATAGGTGAAATTCGTTGATTTGGTCGAGTTGGCTTTGTGTCAGAGCCCCGCCATTCACCACTGAATTTTCGAAAACGAGTGCATGCGCCGGTCCGGCGCACATTTCGTTCCGTTCGCATCCCTGGAAATGACATCGACGCTGACCACGGATGTACTGGCAGCGTAGGGCATCATTTCGGTGGTTCGAGTGGGAATGATACGGAAACGCGCAGGCGCGCGTTTCCACTGAAAGCCGCAACAAATGACCAGCCGCACCACACCAACTGTCGTTCGCTTCAAGTCGGCGTTTTCGCTGCCCGGCTTTGATGCACCGCAACCACCCGGGGATTACCGCGTCGATCATGACGAGGAAGCCCTCGAAGGAGCTTCCCTGATCGCGTGGCGCCGCGTCGCCACCTTCATTCACCTGCCGGCGATCTCCGCAAGCGGTGCTACGCGGCAGATGGTGCCGATCGAACCGGCATCGCTCAAAGCCGCACTGGAGCAGGACCAGAGACAATGATGAGAACCACAACGATGATGCAACGCAACGCACGCCCGGTCCGCCGCGAAGCCGCAACGCATCTATTTGCCGTCGGACAGCCTGTCCGGCTGAAGGGCGGCTTCGGCACGTTTCCAAAGACTTCGGAAATCTACCGGATCACAGCCAGACTCCCGCCGAGGGAAGATTCGGCGCAATACCGCATCCGCAACGACGGCGAACTTCATGAACGGGTGGCGACGCAAGACAGTCTCGAACCGGTCGCCACATCGCCGGGTGATACCATAACGCTCATCGAAAGGACGTTTGCACATGGCAAAGGGACAGAAACGCTCGAGCCGGGAAATCAGGAAGCCGAAGCAGGAAAAGGTCCTGCCCAAGCCTAAAAGCGTGTTCGGCGCCCAGACCAGACTCGCTAACGTCAGTACCCCTCGCGGCAAAGGCGAGAACTGACACGGCGAGACGGATGACGATGAAGATCATGATCGAATTCTATCGCACCCGAGAAGCGGATGATGCGCATGCGGTGCTCGGCCGCGAGACGGCGGAAGCCGCCGACCTCGACGATGCGATCGAAATCGCCAGGCTTTTGGCTGGGACCCTGAACATGCCGCAGCGGCCGGACGCCATGACGATCGCCGATGCGAATGGCGCAACGCTCTATTCGGGCGTTCTCGTCGGGGAGGCGATTAATGCGGAACGGCTAACATCATGAGTGGCCATAACAACGAAAGCTGTCGGACCCGCAACGTCGCCGCGCTTGCGGTCTGGGAAAATGAGGGCGGCGCGTCCGGGCGCGATTTTTATGGACCATCAAATGGCCCTCGAGTGGAAGTTGATCGCTCCTGGACCGACTTCCACGTTTTCAGCGCGCAACGCCGCCCACCTCGCCGATCATGACGGCTTGCTTCTTGGTCGATGTCGAGGCGTCGCGAAATCGGATATCCCCTTGGCCGAGACCGGGGCCGCTGAAACAAGATACCTTTCAGTATTCGACGCCTTGCTGATGTCCATCCATGATGTTGCTTGCCAAGCCTACTCCCGCAACCGTCGCGATTCCTGCACTCTGACCCCCGCTGATTTCCGGCAGGAAAGATCCACATGCTGATCCGCTACGGCTATGAGATCACGCTGACCTGCCAGCAACCGACCGCATTGGTATGCCTGCTATCGGTCCACGACGACCGCGCGGCCGACATCAGGAGCCCCGAAACGGTCTTCACCACGCCCGATGTTCCGACATCGACCTACCATGATCTCTTTGGCAACCGATGCCGGCGGCTTGTCGCCCCCGCGGGCGACCTGACGATGTGGGGCGATGCAACGATCGAGGACAACGGCAAGATAGACAGGCTACTGCCAGCTGCCCGCGAAGTAGCGGTGTGGGATTTGCCGGACGGCTGCCTTGTCTACCTGATGGGCAGCCGCTATTGCGAAACCGATCGTCTCAGCCAGGCGGCGTGGGACATGTTTGGCGCCACTGCCCCAGGTTGGGGCCGCGTGCAAGCAATCTGCGACTTCGTCCACCGTCATATTCGATTCGACTACATGCAGGCCAGATCGACGCGAACGGCCTTCGAGGCGTACCAGGAACGCATAGGCGTCTGCCGCGACTTCGCCCATCTCGCGCTGACTTTGTGCCGCTGCCTCAATATTCCTGCACGCTATGTCAACGGACATCTCGGCGACATCGGGGTCCCGGTCGTCGACCCCATGGACTTCAGCGCCTGGATCGAGGTCTTCTTGGACGGTGCTTGGCATACTTTTGATCCCCGAAACAACACGCCCAGGATTGGCAGGATCGTCGTCGCCCGCGGCCGCGATGCAGCCGACATTCCGCTCATCAACTCCTTCGGCCCGCATGTTCTCAAAGGGTTTCGGGTCTGGACCTACGAAGTGCAGAACCTTCATCTCACATGAAGAGGGCGGGGCGCGGCCTCTCGATCTGTTGAATTAGGGGTCGTTGCTGGCGCAATCCTGTTGGGCTGCTTCTGACAAGAAAGCGGGGCCGGAGGCAGACTGTCCGGTTTCGGGCTTCGGATGTTCAATATCGGATCTTCGGGCCGGTGCGCGCATCGTGAGCTAAGCCAAGCAGAGCTATCCTCGCATACAACACGCCCAGACGCGTCACGAAGCCTCGTCATCCAGACGTGGCTGGATCAGCGCCCGCGCCGCGTCTGCTCCTGCCGCCAGGATGCGATCCGACAGTTCCGTCCCTTCAACGGCCCGGGCCATCTGAAGGGCGCCGATAAGGGTCGCAAAGATGCCCAGCGCAACGCCCTCCGGATCCCGGACCTGCGGCGACAGTTCCGCCGATACCTGACGCACCTGGGTCAGCAAGCGCTCGGTATAGAGTTGACGTGTTTCGGTAGGCTCGCGTGCGATTTCGGGCAACAACGCGGCAGACGCGCAGCCCTGTCCCGGATTGTCCCGGTGCACCGCCGACAGATAGGCATCGATGGCCATATCCAGGCCGCCGGCGGCCAACGCTTGGCGGATTTGGTCTGACTGAGCCTCCAGAGCCGCTGCCACGCTTTCACGGACAAGCGCCGCCTTGGATTGAAAATGCGGATAGAAAGCCCCGTTGGTCAGCCCGGCGTCTTTCATGACGCTTGCCAGACCGGACGCAGCGATGCCGTCACCGCGAAAACGGTTGGCGGCAACCTCCAAGATCCGGTTGCGCGATGCGTCCTTCCGACCCTTTTCATAGCGCATGGCCGCGGTTCCTTTCTTCTATTGCATTATGAGTGTAATGTGATATTACGATCATAATTCAACTTGGGCGAAAAAGCTAGCCCTCATGATTTTGGAGCACCAAATGAACAGGAATTCGGGAAAGACCGCGCTCGTCACAGGAGCCTCCTCGGGCATCGGCCGCGCCAGCGCGGAAGCGTTGGCGCGAGCAGGATATACCGTGTTTGGAACAAGTCGCCGCGAGCTCGCCGACAGCCCGAACGGAGTAACCATGCTCGTTTGCGACGTGACCGACGATGAGGCCATCGCCGCGCTCGTTTCAACGATATACACGCAGACCGGCCGCATCGATCTGCTGGTCAACAATGCCGGCGTCGGCCTGCTTGGAGGAGCCGAGGAATCCTCCGTCGCCCAGGTGCAAGGCTTGTTCGACGTCAATCTGTTCGGCGTCATGCGAGTGACCAATGCAGTGTTGCCGTCGATGCGGCGGCAGGGCGAAGGACGCATCATCAATATCGGCTCGATCCTGGGATTGGTACCCGCGCCATATTCGGCGCATTACTCCGCGGTCAAGCACGCGCTCGAAGGTTACTCGGAATCGCTCGATCATGAGGTTCGCGCCTTCAACATACGCGTCTCGGTCATCGAGCCGGCATTCGTGCGCACCGTCTTCGACCAGAATGGGATTGAGCCGGATTCCGTCTTGAAGGAATACGATCGGGCGCGAGCCGGGTTCAAGGCGCTGCTTGCCGATGTGATGCCCAAAGCCGATCGCCCCGAAGTGGTGGCGGATGTGGTCGTCAAGGCAGCGACCGATGCCCGTCCGCGACGGCGCTATACCGCCGGCAAGGCAGCGCGCCAGGTCAGCCTGCTGCGTCGCTTCGCGCCTGCCGGAATGTTCGACAAGACCTTACGCAAGCAGTTTCGCCTGCCCGTCTAAGCAGCCCAACGAGGTCTGCCAGCTTAGGAGCCCGGCTCGTCTCGCACGGGTCATCGAAAGCCCTTTCAGAAAGTGAACAGATGAAAGCCTTTGTCGTCGATAAATATGGAAAGAAGGGCAAACTGCGGCTTGCCGAGGTGCCCGAGCCGGATCTGCAGGATAATGATGTCCTGGTCGAGATCCATGCCGCCGGCGTGAACCTTCTGGACTGCAAGGTCCGCGACGGTGAGTTCAAACTCATCCTGCCGTATCGCCCTCCCTTTATCCTGGGCCACGATGTGGCAGGCATAATCGTCCGGGTCGGATCGAAAGTCCGCAAATTCAAACCTGGCGACGAAGTCTATGCGCGGCCGCGCGATGGCCGGGTCGGGACATTCGCACTATCCATAGCCATGAATGAAGCCGATGTGGTCCTCAAGCCAAAAAATCTAAGCATGGAAGAGGCCGCCTCGATCCCGCTCGTCGGCCTGACTGCCTGGCAGGTCCTAGTCGAAAAAGCCCACCTGAAGAAGGGCCAAAAAGTCTTCATCCAGGCCGGGTCCGGCGGTGTGGGGACTTTCGCCATCCAGTTGGCCAAGCATCTTGGCGCGACAGTCGCGACAACAGCAAGCGCGGCGAGCACCAATCTGGTCAATAGTCTCGGCGCTGATATCGTCGTCGACTACAAGAAAGACGATTTCGAAAAAGTCCTGCAGGGTTATGACGTCGTTCTAAATAGCCAGGACGCCAAAACGCTTGAAAAATCCCTGCATGTGCTGAAGCCGGGCGGCAAGCTGATCTCCATCTCCGGTCCGCCGGATCCCGAATTTGCCAGTGAAAAGAGCCTCAACGAAGTCCTTAAACTGGTCGTGCGCCTGCTGAGCCACGGCATACGCCGCAAGGCCAAACGCGCCGGTGTCGGCTATTCGTTCCTGTTCATGCGGGCGCAGGGTGATCAGTTGGGCAAGATCACGTCGCTCATCGAATCCGGCGTCAGACGCCCAGTCGTCGATCGGGTCTTCCCATTCGAACGGACCAACGAGGCATTGGCTTATGTCGAGGCCGGACGAGCAAAAGGCAAGGTCGTCATCAAGGTCAGGTAGGCAATTCCCTTGCTCTTAGAAACGCAAGACAGGCCTCGGCCGATATCATTCAAGGAGCAAGCCCGTTGACCAGCATAGTCGTTCGGGGAGCCGACTTTCGCAAGCGCCAACAGCATCCTTAGACGGGCGTGGCGGCGTATGGCTGGCCGCCGGATCAGGGCCGACACCGGAGCGGCAGGTCTTGACCGCAATCGACGAAAAGCAGCGGTTAGGGAAACAACCTTAGGTTGCCAACTTCGGCCGCACTGCGCGCTGGTGGGGCAAGAGAGCCATGAAAGTCGCAATCAACGCCTGCATGGAAGATGCTAACTGATCGAAATCAAAGCCGCTCTCGTTCGCGGTCTTCCAAACTGTACCGGCGACTACAGAGAAGGTTTAGAAAGCTGGTCATTTCGCGCATCGGGCCCCAAAAGCGCCGCTAGATACAGAAACCGCTCAGCCGATTACATCAGTTCTTTCAGCGACTAAGGTGGGGTGCGCATGTGCCTCGACAATCGGCGACGCCTCCGTTGTCGGTGTCATTGCACAGCGCTAGATTAAGCTTATGACATCGCAGACCCCCCTCATCGTAGGTATCGGCGCCTCGGCTGGGGGTATTCCGGCACTTGAGGGTTTTTTCCGAGAACTTCCCAACGACAGCGGGATGGCATTTATCATTGTAACCCATCTCAGCCCCGAACGGCGTAGCTTGCTGCACGAGGTCATCGGCCGTTATACCGCGATTTCCGTTCTTGTTGCCGAAGAGGGGGCGGAGCTGCGGGCGAACACGGTACATGTCATGCCCGAGGGCAAGATCCTGACGGTTAGGGATGGCAGACTGCGGCTGACGGACGACGATCCGGTGCACCGGGAACGCAAGCCGATCGATATACTCTTCGCCTCGTTGGCCAAAGATCAGGGCGAGAATGCAGTTGGCATCGTGCTCTCCGGTGGCGATTCCGATGGAACGCTCGGGGTCAAGGCAATCAAGGAGAGCGGCGGCATTACGATGGCGCAGGCGCATGATGGCTCGGGTCCCCGAAATCCGGAAATGCCCGCCAGCGCCATGGCAAGCGGTCTGATCGACTTTGCCGAGCCGGTCGAGCATATGGCTGAACGACTGCTCCAGATCCGGGAAAGCCTCAGCGCGCTCGACGGTCTCATCAATCATGAACAGGACCGACAACGCGACCAAGTTCAGCGCGTTCAAAAAGAGATTTCGACCCTGCTGCGCAGCCACACGGGACACGACTTTTCCGGATATAAGCCTCGGACCTTTATGCGCCGTGTCGCCAGACGGATGAAGGTTGTTCACTTGCAAACGCTCGAGGCCTATCTGCAGCGCCTCCACGATGACCCTTCCGAGGTGCTGGCGCTGTTCCGGGACCTGCTCATCAACGTCACCAATTTCTTCCGCGACAACGATGCCTTCTCAGCACTGAAGGAACAAGTACTGCCGCGGCTGTTTGAGGGGCGCGGTGCCGACGAAACGATCCGGCTGTGGGTGCCCGGATGCGCCACCGGCGAAGAAGTCTACTCGCTGGGCATTTTGATGCGCGAGCAGATGGAGGGACTCGAGATCACGCCCCGGGTTCAGATCTTTGCCACGGATATCGATGAGGAGGCGCTGTCGGTCGCACGGGCTGGACGCTATCCGCCCGCCCTTTTGGCGGACGTGAATGCCGAGAGGCTCAAGCGCTTCTTCCGCCGCGACGGCGTCAGTTATGTCGTCTCCAAGGATGTGCGCGAGATCTGCATCTTTTCTCCGCACAACGTCATCTCCGATCCGCCGTTCTCGCGCATGGACCTCGTCTCCTGCCGGAACCTGTTGATCTACCTCGGCGGTGAACTCCAGAGCCAGGTGATCCCGACTTTCCATTACGCGCTCAAGCCGGGGGGCTATCTCTTCCTCGGTACCTCTGAAGGTGTCGCCCGGCACGCCGATTTGTTTGCGCCGCTCGACAAGCAAAACCGCATCTTCCAGGCCCGCGACCACGGCGGCGTATCGCGGTTGCGCCGTCTACCAATGGCCGTAGACCATTCAGGCCTGCGGAGGCGGGGCGTTACGTCTGACCGTGACCAATTTGATGCAAACGGCGTCCAGCTGCGCCAGCGGGCCGAGTTGCAGGTTCTCGAACGGCATGCGCCGGCGCATGTAGTGATCACCCACGATGGAGAGATCCTCCATTATTCTTCGAATACCGACCGCTTCCTCGGAATGCCCAGGGGCGCGCCCAACCGGCACCTGTTCGATCTGGCACGGCGCGAGCTGCGGGCTGACCTTCGGGCAGCTCTGCGTCAGGCAATGGAGACAGGGCGTTCCGCCAGCCGTCAGGTGTTGATGCTCGACGAGAACGGCGAGGACGGCAACATCACCAACTTGACGATAGAGCCTCTAGACGGCCCTAAAGGGCGTGAATCGCTGTATCTTGTCCTGTTCACGCCGGTCGGGCACTGGCGGCGCCCGTCCACGGTCGAAGGCGCGGAACGGCAAGCAGAAGAAGCTGAGGCGATGGCGGAAGGCGAGCTGCGGGAGTTGCGCGAACGTCTCCAATCCACAATCGAGGAATACGAGACCGCCCTTGAGGAGCTTAAGTCATCCAACGAGGAACTGGTTTCCGTCAACGAGGAGGCTCAGTCGACGAACGAAGAGCTTGAGGCCTCCAAGGAGGAGATGCAGTCGCTCAACGAGGAACTGACCACGATCAACGCAGAACTGGCGAGCAGCGTTGAGGATCTCGACCGCGCGAACGCCGATTTGAGGAACCTATACGCCGCCACACAGATCGCCACGGTATTCCTCGACGGCAATCTCGTGATTCGTAACTTTACTCCCGCCGCGGCCGATTTCTTCGGCCTGCGTCAAGCGGACATCGGAAGGCCCCTGACCGAACTGGCGGGGGCGTTGCAGTATCCCGATCTGGAAACGCAGGTGCGCGAGGTCTTTCGCTCAGGCGAAGGCATCGAACGCCAGCTTTCCACTGAAGACGGTGGAACGCACTACCTAGTGCGCCTCGCTCCATACCGCAACCAGGATGAGGAGGTCGGCGGTGTCGTCATCACCATCGTAGACGTCGCCTCGCTCGTGCGAGCGGAGCAACAGCAGAAGGTTCTGATTTCGGAATTGAACCACCGGGTCAAGAACATGCTCGCCGTGGTCATCAGCATTGCAAAGAGCACACGCAAGACGGCGCCCTCTCTAGAGCATTTTTCGGAGAACCTCATTGGTCGTCTACATGCCATGGCCCGCGCCTATTCGCTTCTGTCCGAGGCTGACTGGACGAAGGTGTCGATCCGCGATCTCGTCCGTGCGGAGGCTGAGACCTTCGGCGTGGAGCGCCTGGAGCTGGAAGGGGCCGAGGTGGCACTTGCGCCGCAGCACGCGCTTTCGCTGGGCATGGTGATTCATGAGATTGCGACGAACGCAGCCAAGTACGGTGCTCTATCGAACGGTACCGGTGCTGTCTCTGTGAATTGGAAGCATGAGCACGGACGCATTCGGCTTCAATGGATCGAAAAGGGCGGCCCCAAAGTCCAAGCGCCGGAACGAAAGGGCTTCGGCCTTGTTCTGGTCGAGGGACAGGTGAAACAACAATTGGGCGGCGAGTTGGACCTAAGGTTTCCCCCAGGAGGATTTGTTCTTGAATTGAGCTTTCCGCTGTAAGGCTAAAAGTGATGGACCAATGGCAGAGGGTGAAAAAGATGGCAGGCTGCGGCAATTTAGTGTCCTGATTGTTGAGGACGAGTGGCTTGTTGCCATGGACCTGGCCGACGAATTGGCGGCGGCGGGATACCATGTAGTCGGACCGGCGCTTTCCGTCTCGCTGGCTCTTGAGCTCCTTGAGCAAACGACAGTCGATGGAGCCCTTCTTGACGTCAATCTGGGGGGAGAGACGTCATATCCCATCGCGGAGAGCCTACTGGCAAAAGGCATTCCCTTTGCGTTCGTCAGCGGATATGCGGCCAGCCAGCTTCGGGCAGACTTCAAAGATTTCCTTCTGCTCAGCAAGCCAGTGCAGTCCGACGCGCTGCGTAGCGGCCTTGAACGAATGCTGCAACAGGACGTCTAGTCAAACCATATCCAAAAACGTGCGGCACGTTCTGTGGCCTAGGCAGTGTGTGTTGGCAAAATTCGTGCTGTTCCTGATCTCCTTTCAATGCAGCCGATACCGTGGGGGTTGTCCGCTTACAGTTCAATCCAAACGTTTCGCCGACATCAGGCGCAAAGCTGCCGCTCGCGTCTTGGATAGCTTTCGGGTCAGTCCCTCCCAGTGCCTATCGGTCGTTGCAGCACCGAGACAGGCCCATCATGCCCGACACTGTAAAAATATCGCGGGTTTCCGAGTAGGGGGAAAGGCGGTAGCGCTCTCCCGACTCGAACACCTGAACTCACACAACCATCCTATTTATACGCCGAGACCGCAATTTGCCGCAGTGCTTGATCGGCGCCCTTCCGGCGGAGGTGGATGCACTCTAGATCCTGATCTCTGAACAGAAGTCCGTGCACCAGGCGGACATATGCCGGCGGCGAGGTAATGAAAAGCGACTCCCTTCCCTACCCTCCTCGGGGTCTCTCACGTGAAGAGGCCGCTCGTTATGTCGGAGTAGGCGTAACCAAATTTGACCAAATGGTCGCTGACCGCCGCATGCCAAAGCCGAAGAAAATAGATAGTCGTGTAATCTGGGATCGCCTCAAACTGGAGGCTGCGTTCGCCGATCTCCCCGGCGACGATGAAGAGAATATTTGTCGACTTTCTCTTGCAAGGGAATCATCGTCGAGAATAGTCTTGGCCCCTGATGGAACAGCGCCTGAAAGACAAATATCCGGGCTTGTCTTCCTACAAGGATCGGCATGGCACGACGCGGTGGCGCTACCGCGCCAACGGACGTCTGGTAACGCTGCCCGCACCGAACGATGTAGGTTTCAAGGAAGCCTATCAAGCCGCGGTCGAGGGCCGGAAAATCCACAAAGCGCTGGTTGTGACGATGCCGGGTGCTGCCTTGCCGGGAACCTTCGGTGCGGCGGGGCAGAGATTGAAGGCATCGGTCAAGTGGCTCGCCCATGATGAGAGTACGAAATTCAAGAACAGCCGTCTGATCGAGGAATTTCTGGGCCTGCGGGTTGTCGATGACCACCCCCTTACGTGGCGCGATGTGCCTGTTAAGAACCTGCGGCGAGTGCACGTCGAGGAGCTTTTGGGACGCTTCATCGCGACACCACACAAGGCTAAGCACCTGCTGGTCGCGATACGCAAACTCGTCAATGTCGCGATACGCCTGGATTGGATCGAAATCGATCCCACCGCAGCTGTGGAATGGCGTCCCGCCTACACAGGCTGGAAGGCTTGGCCAAGCGAAGCAATGCAGAAGTTTGAACAGCGCTGGCCGCTCGGGACGGCTGCGCGCACCTGCTATGGCCTCGCGCTTTGGCTGGGCAATCGTCGCGGCGATGTCGCCGATTTACGATGGGATCAGAGGGTCACACGCAGGGTCATGATCGATGGCGAGGAACGTCAGTTCGACGGCTTCGACATCACCCAGGCCAAGAACAAGACCAGGACCGGAGGCAAACGGCTTTTCGTTCCGATTACACCGATGCTTGCCGAAATCCTCGATGCCACTGACAAGCGCGGCGAAACGGTCTTGGTCACAGCTTATGGCCAGCGCTTCTCCGCCAAATCCCTGACCGGCACCATGGCTCATTGGTGCAAGCTCGCCGGGCTTCCGAAAGGACTGACGCTGCACGGACTGAGAAAGTCGCTTGGCGTTTACCTCGCCGAGGCAGAGGCCTCAACCAGACAGCTCATGGATGTGCTCGGTCACGACGACATCGATCATGCCGAACTCTATTCGCGCGAGGCATCGCAGGTTCGGCTGGCGGTCCAGGGGATGGATCGAGTTGTGCGTCTCGTGACGCGCAAGCCCATGCTTGGCGAACCTTTTGGCGAACCTGTTGGCGAACCTGCCCGTAAGCCGTTGATAAATAACGATAATGGTGGGCCCGGAGGGACTCGCTTCAGGCTGGGCAATCATGCCTACGCCAAGATCACGCTCATGCAAAGCAATTCCTCTAACCGGGGATTACAGTTGGCATGTAGCGCGCTCCGACTTGCCCACCGCCCAGACAGATTTGGGCGCCAAGCTTTACTTCATCGAGACGTTTTGGCGTTTGCAGACGAAGCAGCATGAGCAGACTGGCCACTCACCCTGCGCGGCACGGCAACCACTTGCGTGTCACGTTGGTTGTGGAACGTTAGATCTGTCCCTTTCACCGGCCTAACCCGCCCATGATACGACGGAGAGCCCGAAGCTCTTTTCCCATCGAACACAATCGTCTTCAATTCAGTTCGTCACTGAGGAGTAGAAGATGGTCCGATCAAATGAAGAAGCACTCCGCCGTACGATTCGGAGGCATCAACTCCGAGAAATGGTGCCGCTTGCCGACAGCACCATTTATGAAATGGAACAGCGGGGCGAGTTTCCGCGACGCTTCGCTTTGACCCCAAGATGTGTGGTTTGGGATTTGAGCGAGATTCAAGCATGGCTCGCGGCGCGCCGTTCAAAACCAATTCTGCGCGCCCCCAAACCGGACCTGAAGCAGCGCCGAACCCGACCGGTCAGAGAGACGGATCGGGCCCCAAGATCGGCATCGAAGGAGGGATAAGCGTCGGGATCCACCTCTTTCCATCGACCCACGCGTCCACAGTATCCGACCATTCCTGCATCATATGGCGGCGCTGCACTTCATACTCGGCCTTGTTGTAGACGCCTCGAGACGAACGTCCGTCCTCGTGCGCTAAGCACTTCTCGATCCAATCGCTGTTGAAGCCAAGTTCATTCAACAGCGTCGAGCCCGTTCGCCGCAAGTCATGGACTGTGAACGGCTCCAGAGGCAGCCCTTCAGCCTTCGCCCGCTCGACGACTGCGTAAGTGACCCGGTTAAAGGTGGCACGCGACATCGGGGCGTCCGCATCATACCGCGACGGAAGGAGGTACCTGGAATTTCCTGCACAGGTCTTCAGAGCAATCATGATGTCGAGCACTTGGCGTGACAGGTAGACGTTATGAGCCTTCGAACGCTTCATGCGTTCTTTCGGGATTGTCCAGACCGCATTCTCGAAGTCGACCTCATCCCAAACCGCGTCCTGCAACTCGCTCTTCCGCACCATCGTAAGCAGGTAGAGCCGCATGCCCAAACGTATCGTGGGGAGTGTGGCGATGTGCTCGAGCTGTTTCAGCATCACGCGAATTTCCGAGGGTGAAAGCGAGCGGTCTTTAGGTACGAACGTGGCAATCGATGCGGGCCCAACTTCATCGGCTGGGTTAGCCACCTTCTCTCCGTGCAGGATCGCGAAACTGTAAATCTGCTTCAGGATATCCCGTACATGGATGGCGGTCGCCGGGGCGCCGCGTTCAACGATGCTACCACAGTGGGCGCGTAAATCGTCCGGGGTGATCTCCGTCAGGAGGCGATTGCGCCAGACCGGAAGAAGCTCGCGATCGAAGATGGAACGGCGCATGGCTCGGGTGCTGTCGGCCATTGGAGCGGCACTGAGCCATTTCTCGCCGAACTCCCCAAAACTCTTCGCCTCCTTTAGACGACGTTTCGCGCGCTGCTTCTCGATTGCCGGCGATCGTCCCTCCCTAACGGCGCGCTTCGCGTCGAGGCACTTCTCTCGGGCCAGAGCAAGCGAGATTCCGTCTCGTCCATATCTGCCCAAATAGACCGTCTCGCGGCGTCCGTTGAGCCTGTAGTCCAGTCGAAACGAGATTGCGCCACTGGGCATGATGCGAACATACATGCCGTCACGGTCCGCAATTTTGTACATTTTCTCTCTTGGTTTCAGAGCCTTAAGGGCGGCATCTGTCAGCATTCTCACTGCCTCCTGAAAAAAGTACCGTCAGTACAGTTTCGGGGCTGCGTGGCAGGAGTTCTCCTCTATTTTCAATGCCTTACAAGCAAAAAAGTACCGTCACGAGCCTCATCGGGACAGACGGTACTTTGGAAAATCCGAGCGAGCAATACGCGGAAGGGCCGTCAGGCGGTCCGCCGCTGCCAACCTATGCGCACCGATTGTGGCCGATTGTCCGCAAACGGATTTATTTTTGTTTTCAGTACGTTACGTCGCAGATTGGCGTATTTCCGGCGACGTTGGAGTGGGTCTGAATCATTCCCACTCGATCGTCCCGGGCGGCTTTGACGTCACGTCATACACCACCCGGTTGATGCCCTTGACCTCGTTGATGATGCGGGTGGCGGCGGCGGCGAGGAAGTTCATGTCGTAGTGGTAGAAGTCCGCCGTCATGCCGTCGACGGAGGTGACGGCGCGCAGCGCGCAGACGAATTCGTAGGTCCGGCCGTCACCCATGACGCCCACCGTCTGCACCGGCAGCAGCACGGCGAAGGCCTGCCAGATGGCATCGTAGAGGCCGGCCTTGCGGATCTCGTCGAGATAGATAGCGTCGGCCTCGCGCAAGATCTCCAGCTTCTCGCGCGTGATGCCGCCCGGGCAACGGATGGCAAGGCCGGGGCCGGGGAAGGGATGGCGGCCGATGAAGCTTTCGGGGAGGCCGAGCTCCTTGCCGAGCGCCCTCACCTCATCCTTGAACAATTCGCGCAGCGGCTCGACCAGTTTCATGTTCATGCGCTCGGGCAGGCCGCCGACATTGTGGTGCGATTTGATCGTCACCGACGGACCGCCGGAGAAGGAGACGCTTTCGATGACATCGGGATAAAGCGTGCCCTGGGCCAGGAAATCGGCGCCGCCAAGCTTCTTCGCCTCTTCCTCGAACACCTCGATGAATAGCCGGCCGATGGTCTTGCGCTTCTTTTCGGGGTCGGCCTCGCCTTCGAGCGCCGAGATGAAGCGGTCGGAGGCGTCCACCAGGATCAGCGGCAGATTGTAATGCTGGCGGAACATCTCCACGACGCCCTTGGCCTCGTCCTTGCGCATCAGACCGTGGTCGACGAGGATGCAGGTCAGCTGGTCGCCGACCGCCTCATGGATAAGAAGCGCCGCGACGGAGGAGTCGACGCCGCCCGAGAGCGCGCAGATGACCTTGCCCTTGCCGACCTGCTTGCGGATCAATTCCACAGCGTGCTCGCGATAGGCGCGCATCGTCCAGTCGCCCTCGATGCCGGCGATGTTGTGGACGAAGTTCCGGAGCAGCCTGGCGCCGTCCGGCGTGTGCACCACTTCCGGGTGGAACATGATGCCGTACATCTTGCGCTCGACATCGCCGAAAATGGCGAAGGGCGAGCTTTCCGACTTGCCGAGCACCTTGAAGCCCGGCGGCAACTCGATGACCCGGTCGCCGTGACTCATCCACACTTGGTGGCGCTGGCCAGGCGCCCACAGGCCTTCGAACAGCGGGCTCTCCTTCTCGATCTCGACGAAGGCGCGGCCGAACTCGCGGTGGTTGGAGCTTTCGGCGACGCCGCCCATTTGCACGCAGAGCGCCATCTGGCCATAGCAGATGCCGAGCACCGGCACGCCGGCGTCGAAGACGATCTGCGGCGCGCGCGGGCTGCCGATGTCGGTGGTCGAGGCCGGGCCGCCCGACAGGATCACTGCTTTCGGCTTGATGCGCTTGAAGGCCGCTTCGGCCGATTGGAACGGCACGATCTCGGAAAAGACGCCGGCCTCGCGGATGCGGCGGGCGATGAGCTGCGTGAACTGGCTGCCGAAATCGACAATCAGAACGGTGTCGGGATGATTGGCTGTCGTCGTCATGGCGAGCCTTTAGAGAAAGAAACGAGTCGGCGCAATGGGTTGGCGCGGTCGCGCCGTTCACTTCGATGCTGGTGCTTCTCCCGATGCATCGCCCTGCTCGGCGTCAAGTGAGCGCAAGGCGTCCATCAGCGCCGCGAACCGCTGCTCGCCGATGCGATCGATATAGCTGCGTTCGATCTGAAGCTTGATGCGATCGCCGTCGCGCAAGGCATCCAGGCCTTTGCGCGTATAGCGCACGAGCTTGCCGCGCCCGTCCCGTGGATCGGGCAATCGCTCCAGCACGCCTTCCGCCTCCAGCCCGTCGAGCAATTGCTGAACCGCTTGCTTGGAGGTCGCCGCGCGCTCGATCAATGCCGACTGGCGTGTGCCGTTGCGCGGGATGTGTCCAAGCAGCCCGGCGCGCGCTTCGCTGAACCAGGCGTGGCCGGCGGCCCGCATGGCAGCGGCAAATTCCGCCTGCCAGGCACGGCTCGCCTGCCACAGCCGCCAACCGACGTGATCGGGCAGCCCGTCAGTTTTTTCGTCAGGCTCCTTGACCATTTAATTCGAACTCCGTATGGTCAAGATACTTGACGATCTTCTTGGCGTCGAGGCCATTCGAGAAACGCAAACCCGCGGACAGGAACAATGACGATACTGAACAGGGACACGCTGGCCATTATCATGGTCGGAACCACGCATGTCATCGACATGGGCGGCAAGAGCGCCTTCATCCACTATGAAACCGACGATCGGGCGCACATGCTCCTGCCGGATGGCACGCGCTTTCACGGGACCTGGACGCTGCTTGACGACGGCTACAAGGTCGAATGGAAAAACGGCCCCGCCGGCGCGTGGAAACTCGATCATACAGCGGGGACAATCGACTATATCGATGCGACAGGCGCCTCCCGTGGACGCATTTCACGCATCGATTTCGGCGATCCGCAACGCCTTGCTGCCTGATCCAACCGGCAGTCAGCCACCAAGCAGGCCGCCGCCGATCGCCTGTTCCAGCAGGGCGACGGCCGCGGCGAGCTTCTCGTCGATGACGTGCAGATATTCCGTCCAGTCGTTGACGTGCCTGAGATCGGCCGCGCCGTCGGAAATGCCGCGGAGCCCAATCAGCGGCAAACCGAACAGCTGGCAGGCACGCAGGCAGGCAAAGGTCTCCATGTCGACCATGTCGGCATCGATGGCGTCATATGCAACGCCGGAGACGATCGCGCCGCCGGTCGAGAGCGTGGCGGTCTTGATGCCTGGAATGACGAAGGGCAGCGGCACCGACACCGGCAGTTCGAGGAAAGGCGTCGCGCCCTTCTCGAAGCCGAGCGGCGAAGCATCCATGTCGCGATAGCTCACCGACACGGCCTGATAGATCTCGGTCTGTTCCAGCCTGCGGCTGCCGGCCGAGCCCAGCGAGACGACCAGGTCCGGAAGCGCGCCTTCAGCCTTCAACGCCGCGAGCTCGGCGCCCAGCCTGACCCCGGCCTCGACCGGACCGACTCCGGTCATCAGCGGCGTGAACAGGTTCTTCAGGTGTGGGCCGTATTCGGCCTCAGCCGCCATGACGAAGAGAACGGATTTTTGCGACAGGCGTGACACTTCGATAGTCATGAAGCTTTACCCCTATTTGCTACGACGACGCGAAAGGGACAACGTGCCTCGCCGCCTGCCGGCCTTCGCTATGGCTCCGGGCGTTCGTCGCTCCAAAAGCCCATTTGGGGGCTTTTCGTCCGCTGCGCGGACCGCTCCTCACCCCTCTATCCCGTCGCGGCCGACCACCGTCATCATCGTGCCGGTCATGGTGGCGATCAGCTTGGCCTCGCCGTCGGCGGCGAAGGCGTAGGCCTGGCCGTCGGCGACGATGATGGTGCGGCCGGGTTTGGTCACGGAGCCGCGGAACAGGAACCGCTCGCCCTTGCCCGGCGCGAGCAGGTTCACCTTGAACTCGATGGTCAGCACGCCGGAATTCTCCGGCATCAGCGAAAAGGCCGCGTAACCGCAGGCGGAGTCCAACGCGGTGGAGATGACGCCGGCATGCAGGAAACCGTGCTGCTGGGTGAGCGACGCGGAATACGGCATCTCGATCTCGATGATGCCAGGCGTCACCAGCGTCAGCTCGGCGCCGATCGTCGCCATCGCCTCCTGGCGGGCAAAGGACGCCCTGACGCGTTCCTCGAAATCCGGAGCGGGTACGATCTTGGCTGCCGCCATGGCGCTTTGCCTCACATTGCTGGCGAAGTTTATTGCAGAGCCAGGCAAGACAGGCAATCTTTTATGCTGCAGCGCAACAAAAGCCCGGCTGTCTTCAAGAGGCAGTCCTGCGCAAGGCGTGGAGATAGAACCCGTCGGTGCCGCTGAGCGCCGGCGACAGCGAGATACCGCCGGCATCGGCAATACGCGCGGCCCCTTCATGGCCCGGGAAGCGGCTGTCCCACAGTTGGCGGTGATCGACCGGCGCGAAGCCTTCATGGCGCGCGCGGAACGCCGCGACCTGCTCGCCGTTCTCGGCATCGAACACCGAACAGGTGATGTAGACCAGCAGGCCGCCCGGCTTGACGAAGGCTTGCGCGGTGTCGAGGATCGCCTGCTGTTCTGCCTTGCGGGCATCGAGCTGCCTTTCCGTCAGTCGCCATTTGGCGTCGGGCCGCCGCCGCCAGGTGCCGCTGCCGGTGCAGGGCGCGTCGATCAGCACGATGTCCATATGGTTGGTGAGCGGCGCAAGCTCCGCGGGCTTGCTGACGACCTGGACGTTGCGGTTGTGCGAGCGGCGGATGCGCTCGAAGATCGGCGCCAGCCGCACCTTCTCCGCGTCATGGGCAAAGAGCTGGCCCCGATTGTCCATCTCGGCCGACAGGGCCAGCGTCTTGCCGCCGGCGCCGGCGCAATAATCGAGCACCTGCATGCCGGGCGCGGCGCCGGCAAGCGCGGCGGCAAGCTGCGAACCCTCGTCCTGCACTTCGAACCAGCCTTTCTGGAAGGCAGGCTCGGCCTGGACGTTCGGATGCCGGCCGTCGCCGTCGATCGGCGGGATGCGGATGCCGTGCGGCGCGATCGCCGTAGGCGCGGCACCGGTGCCCTGGAGCTCGGCCAGCACCTTGGCGCGATCGGCCTGGAGCGTGTTGACCCTCAGGTCCAGCGGCGGGCGCTGCGCGAGGGCGGCGCCTTCCTCAATCCATGCCTTGCCATAGGCTTGCTCGAGCAGCGGCGCGCACCAGTCCGGGATATCGGCCCGTACCACATCGGGGGCCTCGCCAAGCCTGCGCTCGGCAGCCGCTTTCAACTCGGACGCGCTGAGCAGCGGCGGCGCGAATTTGTCGCCGTCCAGCGCGTCGTTGAGCGACTGCGCCGTCTGCCCCCACTCCAACAGAAGCGCGCCGAAGCCGATGGCGCGCGGCGTGTCCTCGCCGAACAGCCAGCCGGCTGAGCGTTTGCGGCGCAGCGCGTCATAGACGATGTTGCCGATCGCGGCGCGATCGCCGCCGCCGGCGAAGCGATGCGACAGGCCCCAGTCGCGTAGCGCGTCGGCCACCGGCCGGTGACGCCGGCCGATGTCTTCCAAAACCTCTATCGCCGCCGCCAGCCTTCCGCCCAGTCGCATCCCGTTTTCCGTAGCTGTTACAAATCGGTTCCAGCCCGCTCATAAAGCCTTTCCGGCCAGGATTGAAACAGTTCCGTTCGGTTTGCCGATGAAATGGCGTTTCAAGACCGGCCCATTTGGCCGAACGATTTTTCCGTTGGTGGGAGCCCGAGTCAGGAAACAAGAACAATCGATCAGAACATGAAAGACTTCTAATGTTTTTGATTGACGCCTTCAAGAAAGTCCACCGGTTTAACCTCCCAGCTTTGCAAGTGTTGTCCGCAGGAATACTCTTCCGGTAGTGATTCGCGACGCGGGAAACGCGGCTTCGACGGATCCTGTGAGGAGAGGGCAATGAAGACTTATCTGGCAGAAGTTCTCGGCACGTTTTTGTTGGTGTTCATCGGCACCGCCTCCGTGGTCACGGGCGGCTTCGGCGGCGCGCTGCCGCTCGGACAGGAAGGCATCGGCCTGGCGTTCGGCATCGGCCTGATCGCCGCGGCCTATGCGATCGGCCCGATCTCGGGCGCGCATCTCAATCCGGCGGTGACGCTCGGCGTGTTCCTGGCGGGGCGGATGCCGGCCAAGGATGTCGTCCCCTACTGGATCGCGCAGATCATTGGCGCCATCATCGCCTCGCTGGCGCTGTGGATCATCGTTTCCGGCCAGGTCGGCGGCCACACCGGCGGCTTCGGCGCCAATGGCTGGGACGAAACGAAATGGGGCATGAGCTCAGCCTTCCTGTGGGAGCTGATCGGCACCTTCACTTTCGTCACCGTGATCCTCGGCGTCACCAACGCCAAGCACACCACCGCCTTTGCCGGCCTGGCCATCGGCCTGACGCTGGCGGGCATCCACTTCGCCATGATCCCGGTGACCGGCACCTCGGTCAATCCGGCCCGTTCGATCGGCCCGGCGCTGTTTTCGGGGGGTGCTGCGCTCAGCCAGCTCTGGCTGTTCATCGTCGCGCCGCTGGTCGGCGGCGCGATTGCCGGCGTCGTTGCCAAGGCCGGCGTCTTCGAAAAAGACTGACCGCAGTTCGATAAAGTAAAAGGCGCGGGCATGACCCGCGCCTTTTTGCTTGGGAGGTACGACTTTATCTCGCGATGTCGAAGCGGTCGGCGTTCATCACCTTCGTCCACGCCTTGACGAAATCCTTGACGAACTTGGCCTTGGCGTCGGCCGAGGCGTAGACTTCGGAGAGCGCGCGCAGCTGCGCGTGCGAGCCGAAGATCAGGTCGGCGCGGGTGCCGGTCCACTTGACCTCCTTGGTCTTGCGGTCGCGCGCTTCGTAAACCTCGTCCGAGCCCGGCTCTGACCCGGCCGCCGGATCCCAGACGGTGGCCATCGAGAGCAGGTTGACGAAGAAGTCGTTGGTGAGCTGGCCAGGCCTGTCGGTGAAGACGCCATGCTTGGAACCGCCGGCATTGGCACCGAGCACGCGCAGGCCGCCGACCAGCACCGTCATCTCCGGCGCCGTCAGCGTCAGCAACTGGGCGCGGTCGACCAGCATCGCTTCGACCGACATCGGCAACGTGCCGCGGGCATAGTTGCGGAAGCCGTCTACCCTCGGCTCCAGCGCGGCGAAGGAGGCGACGTCCGTCTGCTCCTGCGAAGCGTCCATCCGGCCCGGCGTGAAGGGTACTTTCACCTCGGTGCCGCCGTCCTTCGCCGCCTTCTCGACCGCGGCGACGCCGCCAAGCACGATGAGGTCGGCGAGCGAGACCTTCTTGCCGCCGATCTGGTCTGCGTTGAATTCCTTCTGGATGGATTCCAGCTTGGCCAGCACCTTGGCGAGCTGAGCCGGCTCGTTGACCTCCCAGTCCTTCTGGGGCGCCAGACGGATGCGGGCGCCATTGGCGCCGCCGCGCTTGTCCGAGCCGCGGAAGGTCGAGGCCGAGGCCCAGGCGGTCGAGACCAGCTCGGAGACCGACAGTCCGGAGGCCAGGATCTTGGCCTTGAGCGAAGCGATGTCGGCCTCGCTCACCAGCTCGTGGTCGATGGCCGGGATCGGATCCTGCCAGATCAGCTCTTCCTTCGGCACGAGCGGGCCGAGATAGCGCACCACCGGGCCCATGTCGCGATGAGTGAGCTTGAACCAGGCGCGGGCGAAGGCGTCGGCAAACTGGTCCGGGTTCTGGTGGAAGCGGCGCGAGATCTTCTCATAGGCCGGATCGAAACGCAGCGCGAGGTCGGTGGTGAGCATGGCCGGCGCGTGACGCTTGGAGGGATTGTGCGCGTCCGGAACGGTGCCGGCGCCGGCGCCGCCTTTCGGCGTCCACTGATGCGCGCCGGCCGGGCTCTTCGTCAGCTCCCATTCGTAATTGAACAGGTTGTCGAAGAAATTGTTGCTCCATTTGGTCGGCGTCGTCGTCCAGGTGACCTCGAGGCCCGAGGTGATGGCGTCGCCAGCAATGCCGGAGGCATATTTGCTCGACCAGCCGAGGCCTTGCGCCTCGATGCCGGCGCCCTCCGGCTCGGCGCCCACCAGCGAGGCGTCGCCGGCGCCGTGCGTCTTGCCGAAAGTGTGACCGCCGGCGATCAGCGCCACGGTTTCCTCGTCGTTCATGGCCATGCGGCCGAAGGTCTCGCGGATGTCGCGCGCGGCCGCGACCGGATCCGGCTTGCCGTTCGGGCCTTCCGGGTTGACGTAGATCAGGCCCATCTGCACGGCGCCGAGATGGCCGCGAAGCTCACGGTCGCCCGAATAGCGCTCGTCGCCGAGCCATTTGGTTTCGGAGCCCCAGTCCACGTCCTGCTCCGGCTCCCACACATCGGCGCGGCCGCCGGCAAAGCCGAAGGTCTTGAAGCCCATCGATTCCAGCGCGACGTTGCCGGTGAGGATCAGAAGGTCGGCCCAGGAGATCTTGCGGCCGTATTTCTGCTTGACCGGCCACAGCAGCCGGCGCGCCTTGTCGAGATTGGCGTTGTCCGGCCAGCTGTTCAGCGGCGCGAAACGCTGCTGACCGGCGCCGGCGCCACCGCGGCCGTCACCGATGCGATAGGTGCCGGCGCTGTGCCAGGCCATGCGGATGAAGAGCGGCCCATAATGGCCGAAGTCGGCCGGCCACCAGTCCTGCGAATCCGTCATGACCTTGTGCAGGTCTGCGATCACAGCATCGAGGTCGAGGCTCGCAAACTCCTTGGCGTAGTCGAAATCTTCGTCCATCGGGTCCGAGAGGTTCGACTGCTGGTGGAGAACGGCAAGGTCGAGCTGGTTCGGCCACCAGTCACGGTTGGTCCGTGCGGATCCATGCGCCACCGGGCATTTGCCAGCGCTGTTGTCGTCGGTTTTGGCGTCCATCTTAGTCTCCCGATTCTGCCGAGGTTTTGCCGTGGTTGAATTTTGCCGAGGTTGATTTTCCCAAAATTTTCGGGGGCAGCCACTGGCCGCGCCAACCTGGAATGATTCCAGACTAGGCCGGCCCGCCGATAAAGACAAATTGCCTTTCCTGTTTCGTTTGATAGGATTATCTTATGATTGGCCTCACCGTCCGGCAAATGCAGTATTTCGACGCGCTGGCGCAGACGCTGCATTTCGGCCGCGCCGCGAAACTCGCCGGCGTCAGCCAGCCGGCCCTTTCGGCGCAGATCGCAGAGATGGAAGAGCGGCTGAACTGTCTGTTGTTCGAACGCGGCGGCAAGACGGTGCGCATGACCGACGAGGCGCTTGCCCTGCAGCCGCGTATCGAGCGCATTCTGGCCGACATACGTGACGTCGAGACGACTGCCCGGCGCGGCCGCCCGACCATGGAAGGACGCTTCCGGCTGGGCATCATCCCGACGGTCGCGCCCTATCTCCTGCCGCATGTGCTCCCGGAGCTGAAAAAGCACTATCCTGCCCTGCAGCTCGAACTGCGCGAGGCGGTAACCGCCTCCCTTGTCGAGGATGCGACGTCCGGCCGGCTCGACGCCTTCATCGCGGCCTTGCCGCTCGATCAGCCGGCGATCGTCACCGAAGGGCTTTTTCCAGACCGCTTCTTCCTTGCCGTGCCCGCCGGCGATCGGCCTTCGCCTCGCCGCCGGTGCCGCCCGAAAGCCCGGCGCTGGAGCGGCTGATGCTTCTGGAGGAAGGCCATTGCCTGCGCGAGCAGGCCTTGGCCGTCTGCGGCAATGTGCGGCCGGTGGCGATGGCAAGCTACGGCGCGACCAGCCTGACGACGCTCCTGCAGATGGTGGCGCATGGGCTGGGCGTCACGCTGGTGCCGGAAATGGCGGCAAGTGCGGCCGGCGTCATGCCGGACCTGAGAATCGTGCCGTTCCAGGAGCCGATGCCGCAGCGCATGATCTGCATGGCCTGGCGGAAGAACAAGGTGCGCCAGGACGAATGCGTGGAGCTGGCGCGGATCATACGCGGGCTGGACCGGGCGGTGCTGGGGGTGTGAAGCGCGCTTCGACGCATCTCCATCCCTGCGCCCGCCGGCCGGCACTTCACGGCACAAAGATCAGAAACACATAGGTGAAAAACACCACGACATGCACCATGCCGGTCAGGAACGTCGTTCGTTCGGTGCTGAAGCTCACGTTGCATATGAAAAGCGCCAGCACCAGAAGCACGGCATCGGACGCCGGGAGCCCCAAGGTCAGGCCCCTGCCCGTCAGCAGGCTGGCCGCCGCGACCGCCGGTATCGTCAAGCCGATCGTGGCGCAGGCCGAGCCCATCGCGACGTTCAGGCTGCGCTGCAGCTCATTCTTGAAGGAGGCGCGGATCGCCGAGATCGCCTCCGGCATCAAAACCAGTGCCGCGATCATTGCCCCCACGATGCTGTCGGCCTGGATCACCTGATAGGCGGCGAGCGCATCCTCCACGCTCGCGGCGACCTGCTCGGCGAGCAGGACAATGCCGACGAGCCCGCTCAGCAGCAGGAGCGCGCTGACGGAGATGCTTCCGTGGGTTGCAGTTCGCGTCGGAGCATCATGCGCCTGTCCCTGGACGAAGTCCTCCCGGTGCCGGACGGTCTGGGCAAACACGAAGCTCGCATAGAGCAACACCGAAAGGACGCTGACGAAACCCAGCTGAGCCGCCGAAAACGTGCCGGGCTCCGTAGCCTGGGTGTAGGTCGGAAGAATAAGCGTCATCACGGTCAGCGCGATCAGAACCGACAGGTATGCGCTGGTGCCTTGCCGCAGGATCGCCTGCTTGCGGTAGCGCCAGCCGCCAAGCGTGAGACAGATGCCGACGACGCCGGTGGAGGTGATCATCACCGTCGAGAAAACGGACTCGCGCGCCAGCGTCGGGTTGTTTTCTCCATGCAGCATCATGGAGACGATGATCGACACTTCGATTGCCGTCACCGCAAAAGTTAGCACCAAAGTTCCATAGGGCTCGCCGACGCGCAAGGCGACTGCCTCGGCGTGGTCGAGCACGACGAAAATGGTGGTGAACATGATGGCGCTCGACAGCGCTCCAACGAGTATTCTGGTACTCAGCGACCCTTCGTCGACCGAAAGGCCACTGGCCCTGACCGCGAAAGCCATTGCCAGCGCCACCAACGGCATCGTGTAGGAAATCACCGATCGCCCGTAGCCAGTCATCGAAGCCCCCGAATGCCAAGCGTTTGTGCGAACTTAGCGGAAAGGCGCGTGGGGAGCACCTCTCACGGGCATCCTTGCAGCATTCAAAAGATGATTGGAGACCGGGAGCCGTTCATGGCGTCGAATGTCTCGATGGCATTACGAACTGCCCCACAGAATTCTTCCAGAAGTTCCGGCTCGTTGCCCAGTCGGCGGCGCAGCGAGAAGGGCACTTCCAGCTGCGCTCCCTTCCCCGTCAGCCCGCGATTGACGATGTTCGAATCCTGGATACCGGGAAAGGGATGATTGTCTCTTTTTGTCTGGAAACCGGCCTCCTGCAGACGCCCGGCTATCTCTGAAACCAACGTGGCGTCCTTGCCGCCCAGATAGACTGTCGAAAAATCGTCGCGATCCTGACGGCCGTGGATAGCGACGACGGTGGACTTCGTCCGCAACAGTTCGAGCGCGGTTGCCTCGTCAAAGTTCCTGGACGTTATGTGCAGCTCCCGGTTGCTTTCCGGCATGAGCCCTTCAAAGCAATACATATCGAGATCGGCCCCTGCTATCGTCTCGGTGATCAGGGAGGTGCGAGGCTCGATCTTGCCGCCATGCGGGGCCATGACGATGGCACTTCCGGTTCGCGCGCCCCGCCGGACGACGATGCGATAATCCACGTTTTCAATTTTGGCGGCTCTCAGCGCCGCGAAATTTGGAAACTCGTTGTCCATAGATGCCGTTTCACGCCGTCTTCTGCGCCACCAGCCCGAGCTCCTCTACCATCGCCTCGCGCATCAGGAACTTCTGCGGCTTGCCGGTCACCGTCATCGGCAGCTCGGCGCGGAAGCGGATGTAGCGCGGCACCTTGTAATGCGCGATCTGGCCGGCGCAGAAGGCCTTGATCTCCTCGGCGGTGGCGATCTGATCGGGCTTCAGCACGATCCAGGCGCAGAGCTCCTCGCCATATTTGTCGTCCGGAATGCCGAAGACCTGCACTTCCTTGATTTTCGGATGGCGGTAGAGGAATTCCTCGACCTCGCGAGGGTAGACGTTCTCGCCGCCGCGGATGACCATGTCCTTCACCCGGCCGACGATGTTGCAATAGCCCTCGGCGTCGATCGTGGCGAGGTCGCCGGTGTGCATCCAGCCGTCGACGTCGATCGCCTCACGGGTCTTTTCGGCGTCGTCCCAATAGCCCTTCATCACCGAATAGCCGCGCGTGCAGAGCTCGCCCGGCTCGCCGACCGCGACGGTGCCGCCGTCGGCGCCGATCGCCTTGACCTCGACATGCGGGTGGATGCGGCCGACAGTTGAGACACGCTTTTCCAGCGGATCGTCTACGCTGCTCTGGAAGGAGACGGGACTGGTCTCCGTCATGCCGTAGGCGATGGTCACCTGGCTCATATGCATCAGCGACACCACCTTCTTCATCACCTCGATCGGGCAAGGCGAGCCGGCCATGATGCCGGTGCGCAGGCTGGAGAGATCGAAGCTCGAAAAATCCGCATGGTCGAGCATGGCGACGAACATGGTCGGCACGCCATAGAGACCGGTGCAGCGCTCCTGCGCCACCGCTTTCAGCGTCACGCCGGCATCGAAGCCTTCGCCCGGGAAGACCATTGTCGCGCCCTTCGACACGCAGCCCATCGTGCCCATCGACATGCCGAAGCAGTGATAGAGCGGCACCGGAATGCAGAGCCGGTCTTCGGTGGTGAGTTTTATGGCCGAGGTGACGAAATTGCCGTTGTTGACGATGTTGGAATGCGTCAGGGTCGCGCCTTTCGGCGCGCCGGTCGTGCCTGAGGTGAACTGGATGTTGATGGCCTCGCCGGGCTTCAGCCCTTCGGAGATGCGGTCGAGGCTGTCATGCTCGTCGCGACCGGCCATCGCGAGCACGTCACCGAAATTGAACATGCCGGGCGAGTTGTCGTCGCCCATCCGGATGACGATTTCCAGCGCCGGCAGTTTCTTGGCCTTGAGCTTGCCGGGCTCCGCCTTGGCGATCTCCGGCGCCAATGTCTCGATCATGCCGAGATAGTCGGAGGTCTTAAACTGCGCGGCGGTGACCAAAGCCTTGCAGCTGACTTTGTTCAACGCGTATTCAAGCTCGGTCAGCCGGTAGGCCGGGTTGATGTTGACCAGAATCAGGCCGATGCGCGCGGTGGCGAACTGCGTCACCAGCCATTCCCAGCGGTTCGGCGACCAGATTCCGACGCGGTCGCCTTTTTCGAGGCCGAGCGCCAGGAAACCGGCGGCCAAAGCGTCGACAGCGTCCGACAGCTCGCTCCAGGTGAAACGCTTGTCCTGGCCGACGAAGACAGCGGCGTCGAGCGTGGCGTATCTGCTCACCGTATCGGAAAACAGCTCCGGAATGGTCTTGTCGAGCAGAGGCACCGAGCGGTCGCCCGACACATGCGACTTGCCTCCAACCGGAGCAATGAAGCTGTTGCGCGTTTTGCGCAGATTGGTGGCGTTCATGAGCTCGTCGAGTTTGATCGCCATCGCCGTTCTCCTCCCGGGATAGGCCAGCCTATCAGCCGATGGGGATGGTGGAAATCCGTCAAAGGTCCCCCTCTCCTTGAGGCCCCTCAGCGAGGAGGGAGGACGCTCATCTTCACGGCGATGTCGCGCAAGACCGCTTCATCGGCCGCATCGCGCCGCTTCTTCGACGCCACCAGACAGGCCTGCGACTTCAGGATCGTGCCGTCGCCCAGCACCTTGAGGTGGTTGGCGCGCAGCGTCGAGCCGGTGGTGGTGATGTCGACGATGACGTCCGCAAGACCGGCGGCCGGCGCGCCTTCGGTGGCGCCGAGGCTTTCGACGATGCGGTAGACCTGGATGCCGTGCTTGAGCGAGAAGAATTGCTGCGTCAGCCGCCAGTATTTGGTGGCTATCCTGAGCCGCCGGCCGTGGCGCTGGCGGAAATCGGCGGCGACGTCGTCGAGGTCGGCCATGCTCTCGACGTCCAGCCAGATATCCGGCACGGCGACGACGACATCGGCATGGCCGAAGCCAAGGCGGGCGACGACCTCGGCGCGCGCTTCCCAGTCGGCGAGATTCTCGCGCAAAAGGTCCTCGCCGGTGATGCCGAGATCGACCGCGCCCTGGCCGATCTCGCCGGCGATCTCGGACGCGGACAGGAAGGCCACCTCGACATTGTCGAGACCGTCGATGCGGGCGCGGTACTTGCGGTCGTCTTCAGGCAGGCTCACGGCCAGGCCGGCCCTGGCCAGCACCTCGAGCGACTGCTCCTTGAGACGGCCCTTCGAGGGGATCGCCAGCGTGATCATTTGGCGCTCTCCCGCAAGGCTTCGATACGGTCGAGCCAGACCGAGAAGCCGACCCCTGGAATCGGCTTTTTTGCTCCCAGCAGCGTCAGCAGCCGGTCGTAGCGACCGCCGCCGACCAGCGGGCGATCGCCATCCCGGACCGCGATCTCGAAGACCAGGCCGGTGTAGTAATCCAGCGGGCGGCCGAAGGCGGCGTCATAGCGGATTTCTGCCGCCGACAGCCCATGCGCCTCGATCGCCTTGGCGCGGGCGGCGAAATTCTCCAGCGCCGGTCCCAGCGACAGGCCGGCATCGGCGGCGAATTTTTCCAGCGCCGCGGTCGCGTCGCTGAGCGCGACGTCGATCTCGAGAAAGCCCTTCAACGCCGAGAAGGCCTCGTCGGACAGCCGCACGCTGCGCAGTTGCGCTTTCTCGATCAGCCGGCGCGCAATGTCGGCAGGCGCGCGGCCGGATGACGCCGACAGCCCGGCTTCCTCCATGCCGTCGGCAATATGCGCGGCGAGGCCTTCCACATCGCCGTCGAGCACCAGCAGGGCGACCGGACCGGAGAGCTGGCTGTTGCGCGGCGGATTGGCGAGATCGGCAAGGGCTGCCTCCAGCATCGGCGCCGAGCCGAAGGCGCGCGCCAGGCGCATGCGCCAGCCGCGCGGCAGGCCGAGCGCGGCCAGCACCGCCTCGAACAGGGTCTGGTCGCCGAGCGTGATGGCTAGCTTCCGGCCGGGCAGCACCAGCGACAGCAGCGCATGCGCGTCGGCCAGCGAACGGGCATCGGCGGCGGCCGTGTCGCCGTCGCCGAGATCCTCGATGCCGGCCTGGAAGAACTCGTTGCCGCCGTCGCGGCGCTGGCGGAACACTTCGCCGAGATAAGAATAGCGGCGCGGCGTGCCGGCCTGGCTAGAGATGTGATCGAGGCAGACCGGAATGGTGAATTCGGGCCGCAGGCACAGCGTCTTGCCGGTCTCGCTCTCGGTGAGAAAGATGCGGCGGCGCAGGTCTTCGCCCGCCATGTCGAGGAACGGGTCGGCCGGTTGCAGCACGGCGACCTCGACCGCGTGGGTGTCGCGGGCGGCGAAGAGTTTTGCGATGTCGGCGGCGATGGCGGGGCGGGTGGTCATAAAGCGCCACCTCCCCTTCCCCCCTTGCGGGGGAAGGTGTCGCCGAAGGCGACGGATGAGGGGTGCTCCAGCGGAGTGAGACGTTGGCGTACCCTGGAACACCCCTCATCCGTCTCGGCGCTCCGCGCCGATCCACCTTCTCCCACAAGGGGAGAAGGAAAGGACAGCGCAGTGCCCGTCACTTCGCCCGCTCCTCGGCCTGCGCCGCGAGTATCTTCTTCACCTCGCCAACCAGCTCGCTCTCCGCCACCGTCACCTGCGCCGGCCTTGCGGCGCGCCATTCGGCATTGTCGGTGATCTCGGCCGACAGGCGGGCCCCTTCGATCAGGTCCTTGATCTGCACCTCGCCCTTGGCGCGCTCGTCGCCGCCCTGGATGATGGCGACAGGGCTGCCGCGACGGTCGGCATATTTCAGCTGCGCCTTCATGCCGGCGCCGCCGAGATACATTTCGGAGCGGATGCCGGCGGCGCGCAGGTCGGCAACCATCTTCTGGTAGCGGCCGAGGCTTTCGGTGTCCTTGTCCATGACCAGCACCACGACCGGCGCGATGACATCGGAGGCGTCGAGCTTGCCGAGGTTCTTCAGCGCCGTCATTAGCCGCGAAACGCCGATGGAGAAGCCGGTCGCCGGCACCGGCTCGCCGCGGAAGCGCGAGACCAGCCCGTCATAGCGCCCGCCCCCGCCGACCGAGCCGAAGCGCACGATTTGGCCTTCGTCATTGGGGATCTCGGCCAGCAACTCGGCCTCGAAGACCGGGCCGGTGTAGTATTCGAGGCCGCGCACGACGGAGCGATCCATCACGATGCGGTCTTCGCCATAGCCAGCGGCTCTAACCAGCGCCTCGATCGTTGCCAGTTCGCCGACGCCTTCCTGATAGACAGCGTTGGCATTGACGCTTGCATCCTGGGCGGCCTGCCCGTTCCTTGCCGTTGCCAGAAGAACCGCCTCACCTTGCGTGTCGTTCAATCCGGCGCCCTTGGCGAAGTCGCCCTCGCCTTCCTTGCCGCCATCCCAACGGCCGGGACCAAGCAGGAGCCTGACGCCTTCCGGCCCGAGCTTGTCGAGCTTGTCGATGGCGCGCAGCACGGTCAGCCGGCGGCCGGCATTCTGGTCGCCGCCAAGCCCGATCGCCTCCAGCACCCCATCCAGCACTTTGCGGTTGTTGACGCGGATGACATACTCACCGCGCTTGATGCCGAGCGCTTCCATGACATCGGCCATCATCATCGCCATCTCGGCGTCGGCGGCGACGCCCGGCGTGCCGATCGTGTCGGCGTCGAACTGCATGAACTGGCGGAAGCGGCCGGGACCGGGCTTTTCGTTGCGGAACACCCAGCCGGAGCGGTAGCTGCGATAGGGTTTTGGCAGCTTGTCAAAATTCTCGGCGACGAAGCGCGCCGTCGGCGCGGTCAGGTCGTAACGCAGCGACAGCCACTGGTCGTCGTCATCCTGGAAGGAAAAGACGCCTTCGTTCGGCCGATCCTGGTCGGGCAGGAATTTTCCCAAAGCATCGGTGTATTCGATCATCGGCTGGTCGGCCGGCTCGAAACCGTAGAGTTCATAGACCGAGCGGATGGTCGCCATCATCTTCTCGACGGCACGAATATCCTCGGCGCTGCGGTCGGCAAATCCGCGCGGCAGCCGCGCTTTCGTTTTTTCCGATTTGTCGGCCATGGGATCGGTCTTTCTGGTCAATGGGCGCGCGTTTCCTAAACGATGCCGCTTGGAGCGGCAAGGGTTAGCGCCTGTCCTTCGCCTTGCGGGAAAAGGTGGATCGGCGCGATAGCGCCGAAACGGATGAGGGGTGTTCCAGCGGAGCGAGACGTCGGCTTTTCCTGAAGCACCCTCATCCGGCCGCTTCGCGGCCATCTTCTCCCACAAGGGGCCTGTTGCGTAATTGGCTGGTTGTGATTCTCTGAGAGGAAGCTCGGAGGGAATCGCGATGGCTGTGAAGCAGACGGGACAGTTGAGCCTGGCGGAGGCGTTTCTAGGCGACAAGCTTGCGGGCG
>NZ_NSFT01000014.1:2500-145228 GCF_002294725.1 Mesorhizobium sp. WSM4313
GTCGCAAGGGACGCTCAATCCCTTGCATATGATGGGTTTGCCTAACCGCGCCCTCGAACCGATCTCGAGAAGCTGGTCTTTTTGTGCCAATTCCATTGAAGCAAGTCCCGCACAGGATTTTGCTCAGGCGACGATCTCTTCGAGATCGCGCTTAGCTAATCCCGCAAGGGATTTGGCTTGAACGACAATCCCTTCGGGGATTGCGTGATGGGTATTGGCAATGAGAACGATCAAGTGTCTTAAGGGCAATTGGTGGATGCCTTGGCATGCACAGGCGATGAAGGACGTGATACGCTGCGATAAGCTACGGGGAGGTGCGAATACCCTTTGATCCGTAGATTTCCGAATGGGGAAACCCACCTAAGGTACTTGGAAAATCAGAGCAGCAGGGATGCGACGATCCTTCGGATCGCGCCGTCTTGCTGCTGTGGTTTCCAAGTATCGCTAATAGGTAACTTATCCTGAATACATAGGGATAAAGTGGCGAACGCGGGGAACTGAAACATCTAAGTACCCGTAGGAAAGGACATCAACCGAGACTCCGGAAGTAGTGGCGAGCGAACCCGGACCAGGCCAGTGGCGATTGAGAGACAAGCGGAACCTTCTGGAAAGTAGGGCCATAGCGGGTGACAGCCCCGTACGCGTAATGCGATCAATCGTCCTCGAGTAAGGCGGGACACGTGAAATCCTGTCTGAAATTGGGAGGACCACCTTCCAAGCCTAAGTACTCGTGCATGACCGATAGCGAACTAGTACCGTGAGGGAAAGGTGAAAAGCACCCCGACAAGGGGAGTGAAAGAGTACCTGAAACCGATTGCCTACAAACAGTGGGAGCCCGCAAGGGTGACCACGTACCTTTTGTATAATGGGTCAGCGACTTAGTGTGACGAGCAAGCTTAAACCGGTAGGTGTAGGCGCAGCGAAAGCGAGTCTGAACAGGGCGTTCAGTTCGTCGCATTAGACCCGAAACCGAGTGATCTAGCCATGAGCAGGTTGAAGGTAAGGTAACACTTACTGGAGGACCGAACCCATAACTGTTGCAATAGTTCGGGATGACTTGTGGCTAGGGGTGAAAGGCCAATCAAACTCGGAAATAGCTGGTTCTCCGCGAAATCTATTTAGGTAGAGCGTCGACCGAATACCCCAGGGGGTAGAGCACTGGATGGGCTAGGGGTCCTCACCGGATTACCAAACCTAACCAAACTCCGAATACCTGGGAGTACTAGTCGGCAGACACACGGCGGGTGCTAACGTCCGTCGTGAAAAGGGAAACAACCCTGACCTACAGCTAAGGTCCCCAAGTTATGGCTAAGTGGGAAAGGATGTGAGGATCCCAAAACAACCAGGATGTTGGCTTAGAAGCAGCCATCATTTAAAGAAAGCGTAACAGCTCACTGGTCTAAATAAGGGTCTTTGCGCCGAAAATGTAACGGGGCTAAAGCCATACACCGAAGCTTAGGGTTCGTGAGCAATCACGAGCGGTAGCGGAGCGTTCTGTAAGCTGATGAAGCCGTACCCGTGAGGGGCGGTGGAGGTATCAGAAGTGCGAATGCTGACATGAGTAACGTAAGGGGAGTGAGAGACTCCCCCGCCGAAAGACCAAGGGTTCCTGCTTAAAGTTAATCTGAGCAGGGTTAGCCGGCCCCTAAGACGAGGCGGAAACGCGTAGTCGATGGGAACCACGTTAATATTCGTGGGCCTGGAGGTAGTGACGGATCACACAAGTTGTCCAATCTTATCGGATTGAAAGGGCAGCGGAGTGGTTCCAGGAAATAGCTCCTCCTTATAGACCGTACCCGAAACCGACACTGGTGGTCAGGTAGAGTATACCAAGGCGCTTGAGAGAACTATGCTGAAGGAACTCGGCAAATTGCACGCGTAACTTCGGAAGAAGCGTGACCCTTTTCTGCGCAAGCAGAGGAGGGTGGCACAGACCAGGGGGTAGCGACTGTTTATCAAAAACACAGGGCTCTGCGAAGCCGCAAGGCGACGTATAGGGTCTGACGCCTGCCCGGTGCTGGAAGGTTAAGAGGAGGGGTGCAAGCTCTGAATCGAAGCCCCAGTAAACGGCGGCCGTAACTATAACGGTCCTAAGGTAGCGAAATTCCTTGTCGGGTAAGTTCCGACCTGCACGAATGGCGTAACGACTTCCCCGCTGTCTCCAGCATAGACTCAGTGAAATTGAATTCCCCGTGAAGATGCGGGGTTCCTGCGGTTAGACGGAAAGACCCCGTGCACCTTTACTATAGCTTTACATTGGCATTCGTAGTGGCATGTGTAGGATAGGTGGTAGGCTTTGAAGCCTGGGCGCCAGCTCAGGTGGAGCCACCCTTGAAATACCACCCTTATCACTATGGATGTCTAACCGCGGCCCGTTATCCGGGTCCGGGACAATGTATGGTGGGTAGTTTGACTGGGGCGGTCGCCTCCTAAAGAGTAACGGAGGCGCGCGATGGTGGGCTCAGAACGGTCGGAAATCGTTCGCTGAGTGCAATGGCATAAGCCTGCCTGACTGCGAGACTGACAAGTCGAGCAGAGACGAAAGTCGGTCATAGTGATCCGGTGGTCCCGCGTGGAAGGGCCATCGCTCAACGGATAAAAGGTACGCCGGGGATAACAGGCTGATGACCCCCAAGAGTCCATATCGACGGGGTTGTTTGGCACCTCGATGTCGACTCATCGCATCCTGGGGCTGGAGCAGGTCCCAAGGGTATGGCTGTTCGCCATTTAAAGCGGTACGTGAGTTGGGTTCAGAACGTCGTGAGACAGTTCGGTCCCTATCTGCCGTGGGTGTAGGAATATTGAAAGGATCTGTCCCTAGTACGAGAGGACCGGGATGGACGGATCTCTGGTGGACCTGTTGTGGCGCCAGCCGCATTGCAGGGTAGCTATATCCGGACGGGATAACCGCTGAAGGCATCTAAGCGGGAAACCCACCTTGAAACGAGTATTCCCTGAGAACCGTGGAAGACGACCACGTTGATAGGCCGGGTGTGGAAGAGCGGCAACGCTTGAAGCTTACCGGTACTAATAGTTCGATAGGCTTGATCGTTCTCATTACTTATATCCATCTAGGCGCAATCCGAAGGATTGTCGCCGGCACAGAAAACAGCTTCTCGATTTGAACGTGCGTTTTGCCGACCTGGTGGTTATGGCGGAGCGGCTGCACCCGATCCCATTCCGAACTCGGCCGTGAAACGCTCCAGCGCTGATGGTACTTCGTCTCAAGACGCGGGAGAGTAGGTCGCTGCCAGGTCTGCAAAGCGCATGTTCACCTCACTTCCAGATCCACAGGATCCGGATGAAGACAATCTTCTCTCTACGATCTTAAGGCCCGCCAAACGGGAGCCTGGGCCGCGCAAGCGGCCCTTTCATTTGGCGGCTCTTGAATCAGGTAAGATCAAACTTACCTCCAAGGACGCAAGCAAACGCTTGCTCGTGGTCGCAAGCAAACGCTTGCTCGTAATCGCAAGCAAACGCTTGCTCGTAGTTGACGCGGGGTGGAGCAGCCCGGTAGCTCGTCAGGCTCATAACCTGAAGGTCACAGGTTCAAATCCTGTCCCCGCAACCAAACAAAAAACGGCCCGCTCCTCGCGGGCCGTTTTTTGTATTCGGCTGGGGTGGCATGGGGGCCGGCTGTTCATCCTTGCTCGCCGGATCGGGCAGTATCGCCTTGCGCCAATTCCTCCAAATAAGCACGCAGCGACCGCGGCTCCCGGCCCAAGATCGCACGTAGCGTCAGTGGGTTGCCGAGCAGGCCGTGGCGATCGTAGTGATCGAACATCGCCCGCAAGCCGGGAGGAACATCGCCGAGCACATCGGGATCGCGGCGCTCCCTAACTTCATGGCCCAGCACATCGCTCATCAGCGCAGCGACATCGAGGCGGTTAAGTTGCCCAGGTGCGCAGAGCTCGAACGTTCCAAAAAGCAGCCGCTCTTCGGTCAGGGCTATCGCGGCGACCTCGGCGACATCGCGATAGTCGACCAGCGAAAAGCGTGTCCCGGACGACCAGGGCTCCGCAAGCACGCCCTCTTTCACGACTTTGGGCCAGAATGCCGCGTAGTTCTGGAAGTAGCGCGCCGGATGGAGGAACGTATATTCCAGGCCGGAGTTGAGAACCGCCTCCTCGACCGGCGCTTTGGCGACATGATTGACGAGGTCCGAAAGCACCGGATGGATCACGGCCGAGAACACGAACCGGCGCACACCGGCGTCGATAGTGGCCTCCACGACTTTCTTTCCCACATCAGCCTCGGCGGGAATGAAGGCTGGGGCGATATAGAAGACGGCGCCCACATCCTTGAGCGCCCCATCCAAAGCTGCACGATCGCGCAGATCGCCGATGGCAACCTCGGTTGCGCCGTGACGGCGTACCAGTTCAGCCTGCTCAGGCTTGCGGACGAAGGCACGGACGCGCGCACCCCGAGCGGCAAGGGCGGGAATGACGCTGCCCGCAAAATTTCCCGCTGCACCGAAGGCGAGAATCATCATGATCATGTTCCTGTGCGTTTCGTGACGACCACGGATCTGTCCGGGCACCAGTGGCCCTCGACCCAATCTGGTTCCCGCGACCGGGATGTCACCTCCCCGCCGGCATATTTTTCGGGTAAGGCTTCAACAGGCCGCATAAGATGAGTTGGCGCGAAGGCGCGCCGCGTTCGAATGGTTTCGTGTTTCGTCGCAAACCCATTTGTGGGTAGACTCGCCCCGGCTTTTTGCTGACGTGCATTAACGTCCGAAATCCCCGCAAGTATTCGCCCTTGGCGATCTCGAATGAACGCAACCAAACTGACGGAGACAAAGATGCGGCAAGCGCTGATCGTATGGGGCGGCTGGGAAGGGCATGAACCCGAAGCCGGGGCGCGCGTCGTCAAGGCGATGCTCGAGGAAGAAGGCTTTGCCGTGCGCGTCGAAAACACGACAGCGGTGTTCGCCGATCCGGCGATCACCGATCTCAGCCTGATCGTGCCGATCTATACCATGTCCAAGCTTACCAAGGCCGAAGAGGCGAACCTGACCGAGGCGGTCGAAAACGGCGTCGGCCTCGGCGGCTATCATGGCGGCATGGGCGACGCTTTTCGCGAATCAACGAACTACCAGTTCATGTGCGGCGGCCAATGGGTCGCGCATCCCGGGAACATCATCGATTATCAAGTGAACGTGGTGCGGCGTGACGACCCGATCATGCAGGGGATCGAGGATTTCCCCTACCGCTCCGAGCAGTATTACATGCATGTCGATCCATCCAACGAGGTGCTGGCGACCACCACTTTTTCTGGCGACCACGCGCCGTGGATCGACGGCGTCGTCATGCCGGTGGTGTGGAAGCGCCAGCACGGCAAGGGGCGCGTGTTTTATTCCTCGCTCGGTCACGTGGCCTCGGAGTTCGAGGTCCCGCAGATGCGCACCATCCTGCGCCGAGGGCTGGCGTGGGCGGCGCGCTGAGCGACCGGCTCAAGGTCGGCTAAACACTTTCGAGATAGGTCTCGATCTCGAAGTCGCTGACGTTGAGCGCGAAGGTGTTCAGCTCCTGGCGCTTGCAGGCGACGAAGGCGTCGCGCAGCACGTCCGGGAAGATTTCGGCGACACGCTGGCCCGCCTCGAAGGCGGCGATCGCCGAGGCCCAATCCGGCGGCAGCTTGGCGAGCGTCAGCCCCTGGCCTTCGCCGCCGGTCGGCTCACCGGGCGAGAGCTGGCGCTCGATGCCGATCAAGGCCGCGCCGAGAATCGCCGCCAGCACCAGATAGGGATTGGCGTCGGCGCCGGAGACGCGGTGCTCGATGCGGCGTGCGGCCGACGGGCCGCCCGGAATGCGAATCGCCACCATGCGGTTTTCATAACCCCAGGCGACGGCCGTCGGCGCATAGGATCGCGGCCGCAGCCGGCGGTAGGAATTGAAATGCGGCGCGAACACCAGCGTGCTTTGCGCCATCGCGGCGAGCAGGCCGCCGACAGCATGACGCATGGTGTCCGAGCCCTGGTCCGAGCCGTCATCGAAGATGTTGCGACCGTCCTTGTCGAGGACGCTGAAATGGACGTGGAAACCATTGCCGGCTCGCTCGCCATAAGGCTTGGCCATGAAGCAGGCAGCGAAGCCATGCTTGCGCGCGATGCCCTTGACGGTGCGCTTGAAGAGCACAGCGTCGTCCGCAGCGCGCAGGGCGTCGGGCACATGGTTGAGATTGATCTCGAACTGGCCGACGCCGTTCTCGGCAATCGCGGTGTCGACCGGAATGTCCTGCATGCGGCAGGCTTCGTAGATATCGTGGATGAAGGCTTCGAAATCGTCGACCTCATCGATCGAGAGCGCCGCGTCGGAATCGAGGCGCCGCCCGGTTACCGGCGAGACCGGTCCGACAGGCCGCTGCGACGTCGGGTCGACGAGGTAGAATTCGAGTTCGGTCGCGGTGACAGGCGTCAGGCCGAGGGCGGCGTAGCGGTCGAGGATGCGGGCCAGCGCGCGGCGCGGGTCGCCAAGATAGGGGGCGCCGCTGTCATCCGCCAACCAGACCGGCAACAGCGCCGTCGGATGCGCCGTCCAGTTGACGGGCAATATGCCGCGCCCCGTCCAATGGCAAAGCCCGTCGGCGTCGCCGGTCGAGAACACCTGGGCGTTGCCTTCGATGTCCTCGCCCCATATGTCGAGCCCGATGGCCGAGTAGGGCATGCGCAGCTTGCCTTCGAGCGCCTTACGCGCCTGCTCGACCGGAATGCGCTTGCCGCGCATGATACCGTTCAGGTCGCACACCGCCGCCCGCAGGCTCTGGATGTCCTTCCTGCTGTCCAGCCACTTCAAAACATCCGCAATCGCATCGCTCAATTTCCAGCCCCTGTTTTTCTGGGTGCTGTAGCCCTGTCGGCTACGATATCCAATTTTCGGCTTGTGAGTTCGTGAAGGCCAGCACGGCTGATGCCGAGCGATTTTCCTTCATGTTTTCAAATCATTAGCCGGGATATCGGGAGGCATTTCAGGTCCACATTGTGCGATCTGCGATCGCAACATAGCGGCCCGATCGGCGAAAGCCAAGCCGGATTCGGAGGCCCGCCTGGCTGTCAGTGGCGCAGTTCCGGAAATTTCACATGGCCGAGGATGTGGGCCGCGCCCTCGGCGATATCGCGCACGATCGCGGCCCGCGCCCTTTCGCCGTCATGAGCCTCGATCGCCGCCACGACCTCCTCGTGATAGTCGATGCCGAGAATGCCGGCCAGGTCATCCTCGAAACCGATGTGCAGATTTCGCAGGAATGGGCCGACCTGCATCCATACCGTCTCGATCAGAAAGATCATCTGCTCGTTGCCGCAATGGCGGTAGATCGAGAATTTGAAGTCATAGTTCTTGCGCAGATAGTTTTCGATCCCGCCGCCGCGGGCGGCTTCGGTAAGTTCGGCGCAGTGGCGCCGGATCGCGCGCAGATTGTTGCCGTTGATGAGTTTTGTCGCGAGCTCGGTGGCCGTGCCTTCCAGGACCGTGCGCACGGCGGTCAGTTGCTGGAAGCGGTCGGCGGAAATCAGCGGCACCTCGACGCTGCCGTTCGGCATCGGGCTCAGTGCCCTCAGCGCCTGCAGCCGCATGAAGGCGCTGCGCACTGGCATGTCGCTGGTGCCGAGCTCCTTGGCGAGCTTGCGCGAGGTCAGCTTCTGGCCAGGCCGGAGCTGGCCCGACATCAGCGCCCGCACCAGTTCCAGATAGACTTTTTCATGCAGCGGAACGGTATCGACAGCGGTCAGTCCGAATTGCGATTTGTCGGCCATTGGCGATGCGCTGCTTGATGGGTCCTGAAACTTGTTTCGTCACGTCCGACGCGGGAATAGCTGGTCGCCGCCGGGATACCTGGCCGGTCGTTCGGCCGCACGATAGACGGTCAACGCGAACCGCCGCAAGGGCGACTGGGGTCGCTATCCAATCCGAGCGTCGATGATCTCGACGAAGCGCGCGAACAGGCCGGCCTGCGATTTGATCTTCAGCTTGCGGTAGACGTTGCGGCGGTGGACCTTGACGGTCCCCGGCACGATGCGCAGCGCCCTGGCGATCGATTCCGTGGAGTGGCCCTGAAGCACCAGGTCGACGACCTGCTTTTCGCGCGAGGTCAAGGACAGGCTCTTCCAGATATGCGCCCGGTCGAGCTCGTTGGTCGGCGCGACGGTTTCGCCGGAGGGCCGGGCCACAACCTCTTCGGCAGGCAAAGCGGGCCAGCGCTGCCTGCAGAAGCCGATCACCGCCGGCGCCATGTCGCGCAGCAGCCTGGCATCCGCCGTTCCGAACGGCCCAGTGGCGCGCAGCCGCATCAGCGACAGCACCAGCGCGTCCTTGCCGGCCAGCGGCACGAAGAAGCCGACCTCCTCGGCAAGTTTGGTCTGGCTGTAATAGGAGCGGTAGTATTCGCTGGCATAGAAGCGGTCCGGCGCGAGCTCGCGCATGCGCCAGAAACCCTCCTTGCGCTCGACCGCGGCGTGGTGGAACGGGTCGAGCAGATAGGGCCCCTCCTGGTAGAGCGCGACAAAGATGTGGCTCTCCGCCGGCGAGAAGGTCTCGAACAGGAGCGGTGGCCGTGCGGCACCCCGATAGCCGAAGATCACGCAGTGATCGAAACGGACATGTCCGCTGAGCCAGCCGACGATCGCCTTGCCGAAATGATCGCCGCCGGTCTCGCGCGACGCGGCGATCACGGCGGCCAAGGCGTTGTAGTCGTCACTGCGGGAGGTAGCCAATCCATACCCCTCTAAACGATAAAATCGGCTAAATATACCACCTGCGAGGTATATACCAGGTGCATTGCCTCTGCTAGCGTCAAGGCATTGCCTCACGCTGTCGCTGGAGCCTTGGCTTGACTGCAGTGCCCGATATCGAATTTCGCGCGGTCACAAAGCGCTACGGCGCCATCACCGCGGTCAGCGGCATCGACCTTGCCATCCCGCCTTCGGCTTTCGTCGCGCTGCTCGGGCCTTCCGGCTGCGGCAAGACGACCTGCCTGCGCATGATCGGCGGCTTCGAGCAGCCGAGCGAGGGCCAGGTGCTGATCCGCGGCCGCGACATGGCCGGAACGCCGGCCTACCGGCGCCCGGTGAACATGGTGTTCCAGCAATATGCGCTGTTCCCGCATCTCGATGTCGAGGAGAACATCTCCTACGGGCTGCGCCAGGCAAGGCCGCGCCTGTCGTCGCGCGAGATCGCCTTAAGGGCAGGCGAGGCGCTTTCGATGGTGCAGCTCGCCGGCTACGGGCGCCGCAAGGTCCACGAGCTTTCCGGCGGCCAGCAGCAGCGCGTGGCGCTCGCCCGCGCGCTGGTCAACAAGCCGGCGGTGCTGTTGCTCGACGAGCCGCTGGCGGCGCTCGACAAGAAGCTGCGCACCGACATGCAGATCGAGCTGCAGAACCTGCAGCGCGAGATCGGCATCACCTTCGTGCTGGTCACCCACGACCAGGAGGAAGCACTGTCGATGAGCGACTTCGTCTGCGTCATGAATGGCGGCCGCGTCGTCCAACTCGGGCAGCCGAGCGAGATCTATGACGAGCCGGCCGACCTGTTCGTGGCCGACTTCGTCGGCAAGACCAATCTTCTCAGCGGCAAGGTGGCCGGACTCTCGGGTGACCTCGTCGATGTCGCGCTCGCCGATGGCACGGTGATTTCGGCGCGCAAGCGGGTGCCGCTCGGCCGCGGCGAAGCCGTCTCCGTCAGCCTGCGGCCGGAATCGCTCAGCCTTTCGGCGCCTGGGGGCGGTGCCTTGAAAGGCATCGTGCGCAATCGGATCTTCCTGGGCTCGACAGCCGAATACGCCATCGAAGTCCAGGGCATCGGATCGCTGCTCGCCAAGGCCGATCACGTGATCGGCCAAGGCAATCTGTTCAAGCCGGGCGAACCCGTCGCCATCGGCTTTGCCGCCGGAGCGCCGCTGGCGTTTCCGCACGCCAACAATAACGGGACAAACCAGAGGGAAGACCAACATGCCGAAATCCTATCGTGACGGACTGCCGATAACCCCCGATAAATTCGTCGACCAGTTGATGCGTTTGAAGCGCGGCTCGATCAGCCGGCGCGACTTCCTCGGCCTCACCGGGCTCGGTGTCGCCACCGCCGTGATGGCGCGTGAGCTCGGTATCATGCCGACACCCGCCTTCGCCGCCGAGAACCTCGGCGACCGCATGTCGATCGCCACCTGGCCGAACTACCACGACCCGCAGACCTTCGAGAACTTCAAGGCGGAGACCGGCGTCGCCGTCGAGGTCAATGTCTTCGGCTCGAACGAGGAGATGCTGGCCAAGCTGCAGGCCGGCGGCTCGGGCTGGAGCCTGTTCGTGCCCACCAACTACACCATCTCGACCTACAAGAAGCTCGGCATCATCGAGGCGCTCGACATGGCCAAGCTCGGCAATTTCGACGGCAAGTCGGAAGATGCGCGCTTCACGGCGGAAGGCACGATCGACGGCACGATCTACGCCGTGCCGAAGAACTGGGGCACGACCGGTTTTGCCGTCAACATCAAGAAGCTCGCCAAGCCGATGTCGAGTTGGAAGGAGTTCTGGGACACGGCCATGGCGGAAGGCGATGGCCGCGCCATGGTGCATGACTATCAGCTCACCACGATCGGCAATGCGCTGAAATATTACGGCTATTCGTTCAACTCGCTGAAGCAGGACGAGCTGGCCAAGGCCGAGGAACTGCTGCTGAAGGTCAAGCCGCATCTGTTCGCGGTGTCGAGCGACTACCAGCCGGGAATGCGCGCCGGCGATGCCTGGATGACGATGTGCTGGACCAATGACGGCGCGCAGCTGCATCGCGATATTCCCGAGATCGCCTATGTGCTGGGCAAGGAGGGCGGCGAGATCTGGACCGACTTCTACGCCATCCCGAAGGACGCGCCGAACAAGCCGGCCGGCTATGCGCTGCTCAACTACCTGATGAACCCGAAGGTGGCGGTGAAGGAGCATCTGGCCAATGGCGCCCCCTCGACCGACGCGCGCGTCAACGCGCTGCTGCCAAAGGAAGTGCTCGACAACCCGATCCTCTATCCGGCGGCCGACCTGTTGAAACCGCTCGAATTCGGCGCCGCCGCGACGCTCACCGATCCGGGCCGCGCCGAGCTGATGGCGCGCTTCAAGTCGGCTTGAGCGGGACCGGCAACAAACCAGAACCAGACAATGCGACCGGCGGACGAAAGTCCGCCGACTCCCAACCGGCTTTCCCGATGCGCCGCAGTCTCTTTCGCAAAAACCTCGTGACGGCGCTGCTGCTCGCCCCGGCGACGCTGTGGCTAGTCGTATTCCTGGTGTTGCCCTTCGTCGCCATCGCCATCTTCAGTGTCGGCGAGCGGGCGCCGGAGGGCGGCTACCAGGCCGCGCTGACCTTGGCGCAATACGCCAACCTGCCGGCACGGGCGACGGCCTTCTGGAACACGATGGTGCTGGCGCCGGCCGGCGCGCTTGCCTGCCTGCTCGTCGCCTATCCGGTCGCCTATTATCTGGCGCTGCGCGCGCCGCAGCGCTGGCGGCTGATCCTGCTTGCGCTGATCGTCATCCCGTTCTGGACCAGCCTTCTGATGCGCACCTATGCCTGGATGTATATCCTTGGCGGGCGCGGCATCCCGGCTTTGCTCGCCTATGTCGGCATCGAGGATCTGAGGCTGATCAACACGCCGGGCGCGGTGCTGCTCGGCATCGTCTACGGCTACCTGCCGCTGATGATCCTGCCCATCTATGTCAGCCTGGAGCGGCTCGACCGGCGCCTGCTGGAGGCCTCCGCCGACCTTGGCGCGACACCGCTGTCGACTTTCCTCGGCGTGACGCTCCGGCTATCGCTGCCCGGCGTGATGACCGGCTTCTCGCTGGTGATGATCCTGCTGCTAGGCGAATATCTGATCCCGACGCTGCTCGGCGGCGGCAAGGTGTTCTTCATCGGCAACGCGCTGGTCGATCTCTTCCTGCAATCACGCAACTGGCCATTCGGATCGGCCATCGCCATCACGCTGGTGCTGGTCTCGGTCGTGGTGCTGATCGTCGCCAATCGCATCTCGACCCGGCTTTCGGGCGCACGCCGGGTGGACCTGATCTGATGCGCGCCTTCGTCGTTGCCGTTTTTGCGTTCCTCTATCTGCCGATCGCGCTGGTCGTGCTGTTCTCCTTCAATGCCGGCCACCATGCCAGCGAGTTCACCGGCTTCTCCGTACAATGGTACGGCAAGGCGCTGTCCAATCCCTTCCTGGTCGAGGCGCTGAAGAACAGCCTGTTCATCGCCACGACGAGCGCGCTGCTCGCGGCTTTCTGCGGCACCGCCGCGGCGCTCGGACTGCAGCGCGTCGGCGCGCGGACGCGGGCGCTCTTCGACGCGCTGCTGGGCGCGGCCATCGTCGTTCCCGGCGTCGTCATCGGCATCTCGACGCTGGTGGCGCTGGTGCAGCTCTTCGCCGTCGTCAATCCGTTCCTCGCTTCGCTGTGGCCGACCGACCAGCCGCCGCGGCTTTCGCTCGGCTATGGGTCGATCATCGCCGCGCACGGCTTGTTTTCGATGGCGCTGGTGACGATGATCGTCGGCACGCGGCTTGCGAGCCTCGACCGCAACCTGGTCGAGGCCTCGAGCGATCTCTACGCCACGCCGCTGACGACATTCCGCTCGATCGTGCTGCCGCAGATCATGCCGGCGGTGATCGCGGGCTTCCTGCTCGCCTTCACCTTCTCCTTCGACGACTTCATCATCGCCTTCTTCGTCGCCGGCGCGCAGACGACGCTGCCGATCTACGTCTTCGCCTCGATCCGGCGTGGCGTGACGCCGGAGATCAATGCCATCGCCACGATCGTGCTCTGCGCGTCGGTCCTGCTCGTGCTGCTAGCGCAATGGCAGCTCGGCCGACGGAAGCCATCGCCTTGAGAGACCAATCCATGATCCTGAAAGACCGTATCGCCGTGGTGACGGGCGCCGGGTCGGGCATCGGCCGCGCCGGCGCGATGATCATGGCCAGGGAAGGGGCGCATGTGGTCATTGCCGACCGCGATCCGGCGGCCGGCGAAGCCACCGCTTCCGACATCCGCGAAACTGGCGGCCGGGCCGAGGCGGTCACCACCGATGTCGGCGACGATACGGCCGTCGAAGGCCTCATCGAGGGAACGCTCGGCAGGCACGGCCGGATCGACATCCTGCACAGCCATGCCGGCATCCAGGTCGGCGGCACGCTGACGGAAGTGGGCACTGACGGGATGGACGCCTCTTGGCGCATTAATGTGCGGGCGCAATTCCTGGCGGCCAAGACCGTCATGCCGGCGATGATCGCGCAAGGAGGCGGCGTCATCCTCAATACCGCATCCAATTCCGGCGTGTTCTACGACCGCGAGATGATCGCCTATGCCACCTCCAAGCATGCCGTAGTGGCGATGACCAGGCAGATGTCGCTCGACTACGCCAAGCACAATGTGCGCATCAATGCGCTCTGCCCGGGCTGGGTCGACACGCCGTTCAACGCGCCGTTCATCGCCCAGATGGGCGGGCGCGACGCGATAGAAAACTACGTCCGCACCAAGATCCCGATGGGGCGCTGGGCGAGCGCGGAGGAGATCGCGGAGGCGATCCTGTTCCTCGTCTCCGATCGCTCGTCCTTCATGACCGGCCAGGCGCTGGTGGTTGATGGCGGCGAGAGTATCGGCTGAGGCGCGCCTGGCAAATCGCCTACCGGTCGTTGGGATTTCCGAATGCCGGATCGCGGCGCCGCGAGTAGGTGTCGATGCGCGGCAGATCGTCGGCGAATTCCAGCCAAGGCAGCCGAAGGCGCCAATAAGCGTGGGCGTGCGGCTTGAACCGCTCCGGATGATCGAAGAAGCCGATCGTGACATAGAGTTCGTCGCTCAGCCCTTCGTCGCGATACGTGATCGAGGTGCCGCATCTGTCGCAGAAGGTGCGAACGACACCTTTCGTCCTCGAGAAGCTCCGGGGTTGCCCGCGCGTGAAGCGGAACTGGTCCGGCCGGTAACCGACCCAGATGGTCAGCGGGCTGCCAATCGCGCGGCGGCAGTCGTCGTCGTGATCGAAGCAGATCCAGAACGGATCGCCCTGCATCTCGGCGGCAATCGCTCCGCAAAAACATGCGCCCGTGTCGCTCCTGCTTTCCATCTGATCGCTCCTGGTTGCTTCGGAAATCGTTCTGTCGGCATGCGGCGCATATGGGAACAGCACAAGCAGGTACCCGGTTCCCTCCGCCCGTTTGGGCCAGCAATGGGCAGCGGTTTCATAGGCGGGCTTGCGCGGCGCGCGCTGATCGGCCAAACCATGCCAGGTTCTCGACAAGGCTTGTCATGCGAGCGGTAGAAAGGCTTTCCACCACCCGGCCGTTTCCAGTTGCGGCCGCAACGGCGCGCGCTTTGGCGGAGCGCCGCTGATCATGCGCTGCTGCCGCCACGAGAACCTGCAGCGCGCGGAGGAGACCAAGGTCGGCTCGCATGTCGTTCGCGACGGCTGGACCGAAGGGGTGCAGGGCGCGCTGACCCGGCCTTCGGCCGGTCAACAGGCGGGCGCCCGTCCTCGGATAACGCAGCTTAGATAACGCCCCTACCGGAACGGACATGCCCGCCGAAGCGATCTCTCCTTCGTATGGACATGACCAATGCCTGACAATCTGAACACCTCATTTCCCGGCGCGGACACGCAAAGCTGGCTGAAAACGCATGCGATCAACGAAGTCGAATGCTTCGTGCCGGACGTCAACGGCGTGCTGCGCGGCAAGACCTTGCCGGTCGCCAAATTCCTGAAGTCGCTCGACGACCGCGCGCTCTATCTGCCGAGCAGTGCCTTCCTGGTGGCGATCGACGGCCGCTATTCCGGCTCCATCGACGAAGGCTTTGCTTACCAGGATCCCGATATGCGCATGGTGCCGGACGTTTCGAGCCTGTGCCTTGCGCCCGGCAGCGCCGGCAAAGCCTATGTTTTCGCCGACACGTTCCACATGGACGACCGGCCCTGGATGGCCTCGCCGCGCCATGTGCTGAAAGCCGTGCTCGACCTTTATGAGCAGCGCGGCTGGCGTGCGGTGATGGCGCCGGAGCTCGAGTTTTATCTGACGGCGCCCAACCCCAACCCCGATCAGCCTTTGACCGCACCGGTTGGGCGCAACGGCCGGCCGGAAAGCGTGCAGCATCCTTACGACATGCAGGCGATGGAGGAATTCGAAACGGTGACGCGGCAGCTCTATGAGCATGCCGCCATCACCGGCTTGCCGGTGGAGACGCTGATCCACGAATCCGGCACGGCGCAGCTCGAGATCAATCTGCTGCATGGCGATCCGCTGACGGTCGCCGACCAGGTGCTTCTGTTCAAGCGCCTGGCGCGGCAGATCGCCCAGGCGAACGGCATGCATGCCACCTTCATGGCCAAGCCGATCGCGGCGCAGGCCGGCAGCGCCATGCACCTGCACATGTCGATCGTCGATCGGAAGGGCGAGCCCCTGTTTGCCGGCGGAGACGGCGAGGACAGCGAGATGTTCGCGCACTTCATCGGCGGCCTGCAGAAATATATCCCTGAAATCATGCCGCTGTTTGCGCCGCATGCGAATTCCTACCGGCGCATCCGGCCCGGCCACAGCGCGCCGGCCAATATCGAATGGTCGCACGACAACCGCTCCTGCGGCCTGCGCGTGCCGCTGGGCGGGCGCGCCGCGCGCCGCATCGAGAACCGGCTGCCGGGGGCAGACGCCAACCCCTATCTCGCCATGGCCGGCTCGCTGATCGCCGGCTATCTCGGCATCGAGGAGAAGCTTGCGCGTTCGGAGGAGTCCTTCGGCAACGCCTATAAGAGCAAGAGCACACTGCCAAAGACGATGGAGGAAGCGCTTGACCGTTTCGCCGCTTGCGAGCCCGTGCGGGCGCTGCTCGGCGAGGATTTCTTCCAAACCTATCTGCGCGTGAAGAGCGTCGAGCTCGACCTGTTCCAGAGCGTCGTGACGTCCTGGGAACGCGACCATCTGCTGCTCAAGGTGTGACCATGGCTTCGCGTTCGACAGGTTTCAATTCCGGTCTCGACATCGACAAGTCCTACTATGTTGCTACCGCCAATCCGGCGCCCGAGCATCCCGCGCTTGCCGGCGATGTCGAGGCCGATCTGGCAGTGGTTGGCGGCGGCTGCACGGGTCTGTCGGCGGCGCTGCATGCGGCCGAGCGTGGTCTTAAAGTGGTGCTGCTCGAAGGCGGCAAGATCGGCTGGGGCGCTTCGGGGCGCAATGGCGGCCAGATGATCCCCGGCCTGCGCAAGGGCGCCAGGGGCCTGGTCAAAAGCTTTGGGCCGGAACGGGCAAAGGCGCTGTTCGATCTGGCCTTCGAGGCGCGCGGGCTGGTGCTCGATATCATCGAGCGTCACCACATCGAATGCGACTTGCGCCAGACCGGCCATCTGGTCGGCGCGGTCAGCGCTTCGGATGTGCGCGATTTCGAGGAAGAGGCCGCATGCCTCGCCAAGGTGATGAACTTCACCGATGTCGAGATCCTGTCGGCGGCCGAGGCGCGGCGGATGGTCGACACACCTTATCACGGCGCGGTGTTCGAGCGGCTCGGCGGCCACATGCATCCGCTCAACTACACGCTGGGACTTGCCCGCGCGGCCGTCGCTGCAGGTGTCGTCATCCATGAGAACTCGGTGGCGGTGCGGCTGGAGCGCGAGCCTTCCATCCGGGTGTTCACCGACAAGGGCTCGGTCCGCGCCAGGCATGTGGTGTTGGCCGGCGATGCGCTGCTCAAGGGGTTGGAGCCGCGTGTCAACAGCCACATCATGCCGGTCGGCAATTACATCGTCGCCACCGAGCCTCTGGGCGAGCGCAATGTCATCCCCGCCAATGTCGCCGTCTCGGACACGCTGTTCGTCGTCAACTATTACCGGATGTCGGCGGACGGACGCCTACTGTTCGGCGGCGGCGAGCGCTACACGCCGTCGGCGCCGGCCGACATTGCCGGCTTCGTGCGGCCGCATATGGAGAAGACCTTTCCGCAGCTCAAGGGCTGCCGGATCGACCATGCTTGGGGCGGTCTGGTATCCATCACCACGTCGCGCCTGCCGCATGTCGGGAATTACGGCGAGGTCTATTTCGCGCATGGCTATTCCGGCAATGGCGTCATCCTGTCGACGCTGTCGGGCAAGCTCTTGGCGGAAGCGATCACGGGCGATGCCTCGCGGCTCGACCTGTTCTCGGCGCTGACGCCGCTGCCCTTCCCGGGCGGCACGGCGCTGCGCGGCCCGCTCTATGTGCTCGGCATGCTGTGGTATGCGATGCGCGATCGGTTGCGTCACTGACGCTGGTTTCCTTTCCCCGGCGTGGCTAATGTCTGGCGGCGCCGGGGACGAATCTTCGGTGTCATAGCTAGGGAAGAGCGATGAACATCGAGCCCGGCCGGCTGACCAAGAAGGAGCGCCACGAGTTGATCCTGTCGGAGGTGCGGCGCTCGGCATCGATCCGCATCTCGAAGCTTGCGCGCCGCATCGGCGTCGCCGGGGAGACCATCCGCCGCGACCTGATCGAGCTCGGCGAAGCCGGGCTCATCAACCGCACCTATGGCGGCGCCACCATTTCGCTGGTGACGTCGGAACCGGTGATCGCCGAACGCGGCCTCACAATGGTCGAGGAGCGGGCCCGTGTCGGACGAGGTGCGGCCGGACTGATCGAGAAAGGCAGTATCGTGATGATCGACGGCGGATCGACCACCTATGAAGTCGCGCGCAGCCTTTCGCAACACGGCCGGGACCTGACGATCATCACCAACTCCGTCGGCGTCGCCTCGGTGGCCGGCGCCAATCCGGGCTTCCGCGTCATCCTTTGCCCCGGCACCTATGACAGCCGCGAGGCGGCCGTACTTGGCGAGGACACAGTGGAATTCGTGCGCCGCTACAATGCCGACGTCGCCATCATCGGCGCCTCGGCGCTGAATGCCGAAGGGCCGAGCGACATGATCTCGGGCGCTGCGGCGGTGAAGCGCGCGATGATGGCACGGTCGCTGTCGACCATGCTGGTCGTGACCAACGACAAGTTCGGCCGCAGCGGCCTCGAACGCGTCTGCGCGCTGAGCGAGATTTCCGATGTCGTCACCGACAGCGAGCCGGCAGCCGAGATGCGCGCGGCGATCGACGAGGCAGGCGGCGAGCTGCACGTGTTTGCCGAGAGCTGAATAGGTTAAGCGTCGCGGTTTGTCAGCGCGATATGGCAGCAGCCGGAGCCATGACCCGGCGTCCAGGTGACATTGGAGAAGCGCACGCCGGTTGCCTCGAACAGACCGCGGTCGAAGGCGCCGGCGATGCGGCAGAGCGTGGCGAGTTTCTCCTCGCCGACGCCGGCCTCGATCCAGGCATCCTTCAGCGGGCAGCGCTTCACCTTGAAGGCGATGTGGCCAGGCCCGCGCTCGACATCGGTCGGATACATGCGCCCGCCATCCGGACTGACCGCCAGAAAGGCGTCGCCGATCGCCGGCGCATCATTGGGGCCGAAAGCGGCGAACGCCGCAGCCGCGACTTCCCGGCCGCGCTTCTCGATGGTGCGGATCATTAACGCCTCGGCTTTCTCGGCGCCAAGCTCGGCGGTCAGCTCGTCGAGGAAGAGACGATAGAGGTCGGCCCGGTTGCGGAAGGCGGAGTCGAGCTCGCGCGACAGTATTTCGGCTCTGGCTGCTTCGGGATCGGTCATGCTGTGTCCTGATTTTGTCGTTTGGCCATGATCTGTCCGCAAACCGGGTCCCACTTTGCGGGATCATGGTCGGTTCCTGGTCAATCTTGGCGTCGCCGCCACCAGCGCCTTGCCGATCGCCGATCGCGGGTTGGCGATGACGGCGCGGGCATCGCCGCTCTCGGCGATCCGGCCGGCGTCGAGGATGACGACGCGATGCGCCACGGCGCGGATGACGCCGAGATCATGCGAAATGAACAGATACGCGATCCGTTCCTGCCTTTGCAGGTCGAGCAGCAATTCCAGGATCTGGCCGCGCACCGAAACATCGAGCGCCGACACCGCCTCGTCGAGCACGATCAGCGTCGGCCGCGTCGCGATGGCGCGGGCGATCGCCACGCGCTGGCGCTGGCCGCCGGAAATCTCATGGATGGCACGAGCCGCGAGGCCGGCATCGAGGCCGACGCGCTCCAGCAGTGCCGCGATACGGCGCGGGCGCTCCGCACGTGGGGCAATGCCATGGATGCGCAACGGATCGTCAAGCACGCGCGCCACGGTGACGCGTGGATTGAAGGCTGCGAGCGGATCCTGGAACACCATCTGGATGCGGGCGCGGCGCGCGCGCAAAGCGGCGCCGGATAGCGCGAGGAAGTCCGCGCCTTCGAAGTCGACGCGGCCGGCATCGGGCTCGATCAGCCGCAAGACCAGCCTCGCGATCGTCGACTTGCCGCTGCCGGACGGGCCGGCGAGCGCCAGCGTTTCTGCACGGCCGATCTCGAACGACACGTCGTCGACCGCCGCGAAAGGCTTACCGCCACGGCGGTAGCGCTTGGCGAGACTGGAGACGGCAAGCACGGTCATGCCGAGGCGCCTTGCCGGTCAAGCAGCGGCTCGGCGTCGAGGCCGAGATGCGCATCGAGCAGGGCGCGCGTATAGGCATGGCGCGGCGCGTTGAGGATTTGATCGGTCTCGCCGAGTTCGACCAATTCGCCGTGGCGCAGCACCGCGACGCGATCGGCAAGCGTGGCGGCGAGCGCGATATCGTGGCTGATGAAAAGCAGCGTCATGCCGTCCTCGGCCACCAGCCGGCGGATCAGCGCGACGATCTCGGCCTGGACGATGGTGTCGAGCGCGCTGGTCGCTTCGTCGGCGATCAAGAGTTTGGGTCCAGCAGCGATGGCCGCAGCGATGGCCACGCGCTGCTTCTGGCCGCCGGACAGCTGGTGCGGGTAGACGTGGAGGACGGCTTCGGGGTCGGGAAGGCGGACGCGGTCGAGGACGGTTTTGGCTTGGGCGAAGGAGTCAGGCCAGCTGAGGCCGAGATGGGTGTGGACGACTTCGGCGATCTGCTTGCCGATTGGCATGACCGGATCGAGGCTGGAAGAGGGGTCCTGGAAGACGAAGCCGATGTCGCGGCCGAGGAGGGGATTATCGCGAGGATGAAAAGGTCGGCGCTCTACGGCGCCCCCCTCTGTCCTGCCGGACATCTCCCCCACTTGGGGGGAGATTGAGCTGTCGCGGCCGCTTTCGCCAATCGCCGGCGTTGCATGGGGAGAGCCGGCAGCGGAACTGCTGATCTCCCCCCTTGTGGGGGAGATGTCCGGCAGGACAGAGGGGGGCGCGAAGGAATGAGGCGATTGAAGGCTCGATTGTTTCCATCCGATCAAACCTTCAACCTTTGCACCCCTCGCCAACAACCCCGCAATCGCCAGCGCCAGCGTGCTCTTGCCCGAGCCGCTTTCGCCGATGATCGCCAGGCGCTCTCCGGTTTTCACATCCAGGCTGATGCCTTTCAGCGCCGGCGCCTCGGCCCTGTCGCGCCGACAGCCCACCGACAGATCGCGGACCGAAAGCAGCGCGGTCACGACAGGCTCCTGCGCACAGCGGTGCTTTCGACCACGCCTTCGCCGGCGAGGTAGACACCGAGCACCGTCAGCATCAGCGCGATACCGGGAACGACCGACAAAAACGGCGCGGTGCGCAGCACCGCGCGGCCTTCGGCGATCATGCCGCCCCAGGTGACGCGGTTGGGATCGCCCAGGCCAAGGAAGGAGAGCGCGGCCTCGGTGAGGATCGCGGCGGCCACGATCACCGAGGATAGCGCCAGCACCGGCGGCAGCGCGTTGGGCAGCACCTCGCGAAAAGCAATCTCCAGCGGATGCATGCCGATGACGCGGGCGCCGGCGACATAGTCGCGCTCACGGATCGACAGGACTTCCGCGCGCGCAACCCGCGCGGGCCCGGTCCAGGCGCCGAGCGCGATCGCGGCGACGACGACGCTGAGCGAAGGTCCGACGATGCTGACGAAGGCGAGCGCCAGCAGGAAGCTCGGCACGGTCTGGAAGGCATCGGTGATGCGCATCAGCACTTCGTCGATTAGGCCGCCGGCGAAGCCGGCCAAAGTGCCGATCACCGAGCCGATGAGGAGCGCCGCGGCGGCCGCCGCCAGTCCCACCGCCAGCGACGTGCGGGCACCATGGAACAGCTCGGCCAGCACGTCGCGGCCGAGCCGGTCGGTGCCGAGCGGCAGCGACCAGTCCTGGAACGGCGGCAGCAGCGTCGGTCCGGCGATGGCCTGCGGGTCGCCGGGAAACAGCAGCGGCGCCGCCAGCGCCATCACAATGAGCAAGGCCAGGATGATTGCGCCGGCGATTGCTTCCGGCGTGCGGAAGAAACGATGCAGGCGGTTCATGCGCTTGCCTCGCCGGCGCCGACGCGCGGATCGAGGACAGCGTAGGCGAGATCGACGAGAAGGTTGATGACGACGACCAGGACGGCGCTCACCAGGATGATGCCGAGCAGCAGCGGCGTGTCGCGCCCGGCGACGGCTTCCTGCGCCAGGCGGCCGAGGCCAGGCACGGCAAAGACGCTTTCGATGACGACGCTGCCGCCCAGCATCTGCGCCGATTGCAGGCCAAGCATGGTGACCAGCGGCAGGAGCGCATTGCGGGCAACATGGGCAAACACGATGCGGCGGCGGGGCAGGCCCCTGGCGCGGGCGGCGAGGATAAAGTCTTGCCGCCAGGCCTCGGCCATGCCGGCGCGCATCATGCGCAAATAAAGTGCCAGATAGATGAAGCCGAGCGCCGAGACCGGCAGCACGAGATGGATGGCAATGTCGGCGACGCGCGCCACTCCGGTTTTCCCGGCGGCGATGGTCTCGATGCCGCCGATCGGCAGCCAGCGCAAATCGACGGCGAAGATGACGATGAGCACCAGGCCGAGCCAGAAGCCGGGCACGGCATAAAGCGCCAGCGAGCCGATGGAGAGGAAGCGGTCGCGGACGCTGCCGGGTCTGGCGCCGGCATAGATGCCGAGCGCCGAGCCGAGGCCGAAGGAGAGCGCGGTGGCGCTGCCCATCAGGATCAGCGTGGTTGGCAGGCGCTCGAAGATGATTTCGCGGATCGGCCGCGAGAAGGTGACGGAATGGCCAAGGTCGAGATGCAGCAGCGCCCAGAGATAGTTGGCGAGGCGCGTCAGCTCCGACTGGTCGAGGCCCCAGCGGTGGCGCAGCAGTTCGATCATGCCGGCATCGCCGCCGGTCGAGACGATATAGGCGTCGACCGCGTCGCCGGGGGCGGCTTCGAGCAGCAGGAAGCTGCCGATGACGACGATGAGGAGCACGAAGACGCTGCCGACGACGCGGCGGCGCAGGAGGCGGAGGGCGCGGGTCATGGCGAAAGGACGCTGCTCGCAACCCTTCGAGATTGCGCTCTACGGCGCCCCCCTCTGTCCTGCCGGACATCTCCCCCTCTAGGGGGGAGATTTGCCGTCACATAGGCTTTCGCCAATTTTCGACGCCGCAGGAATGAGCGAGGCGCGAGAACTGCCAATCTCCCCCCTAGAGGGGGAGATGTCCGGCAGGACAGAGGGGGGCGCGAAGGAACTCTCATTCTCAAAGCTGAGCACCGCGGCAGGCAATCCGCAAGGAGATCAGCCGGCCAAATAAGTGTCCGCCCAGTTCGATACCGCCCAGCGCGGGTTGTTGGCGATGTTGCCGACCGTCTCGCGGGCGACGGAGATGAAGCTCCACTCGGCGACGTTGATCAGCGGCAAATCGGCCGCCACCTTCTTCTGAAACTCCTTGTAAAGCTCGGTTCGGGCCGCTGTATCCAGCGTCTCCGATGCTTTCGCGATCAGCGCGTCGAGCTCGGCGTTCTTGTAGCCGCCCTGGTTGGAGAAGGGCACGCCGTCGGGAATGCCGCTCTGCACCAGGATGGTGGTCGAGATTGCCGGGTCGCCGCGGAACACCGGCGGGCCGACGGCGAGGTCGAAGGCGTGGTCGGTGTAGACGGCCTTGATGTGCGCGGCGGAGTCGTTGTTGACGATCTCGGCGTCGATGCCGATCGCTGCGAGTGCCTGGCGCAGATAATCGCCGAACTGCTTCGTCTCGTTGAAGTAAGGCGCCGGCAGCAGCTTCAGCGCGAAGCGCTTGCCGTCGTCGGCGCGCTTGTAGCCGGCTTCGTCCAGCAGCGCATTGGCCTTGGCGATATCGAAGGGATAGGTCGGCACGTCGGCGGTGTAGAATTGCGGATCGTTCTTCGGCACCGGGCCGGTGGCGGTCGCGGCATAGCCAAGGAAGATCGTCTTGACGACGAAATCCTTGTCGATGGCATGCGCGATCGCCTGCCGCACTTTCAGATCGGCCAGCTCCTTGCGGCGGTGGTTGATCTCGACGACGAGCTGGTAGGTCAGCCCCTCATAGCCCTTGGTGATGACTTTCAGGCCTGGCACCTTGGAAATGCGGTCGAGGTCGGCGAGCGGCACGGCGGAGAAGGCGGCGAGCTGGATCTCTTCGGCTTCCAGCGCGGCCGCGGCCGAGGTGCGGTCCGGCAGCACCTGATAGACGATCTCGTCGAGATAGGGCTCGTCCTTGCCCCAATAGGCGTCGTTCCGGGTCAGCCGGTAATATTGCCCGGCCTTGTATTCGGCGAACTTGAACGGACCGGTGCCGACCGGCGCGTTGTTGGCCGGGTTTTCCTCGATCTTGCCCACCTCATAGAGGTGCTTCGGCACGACGCTCGACAGCGCCGGCAGCGCATTGCGGATCAGCTGGAACGGCGTCGGCTTGGCGAATTTGAAGATCGCGGTGAGATCGTCCGGGGTGTCGACGGCCTCCAGGTCCTTGAACACGGTGCGGCCGAGATTTTGCAGCGGCTTCCAGATCTGCAGCGCCGAGAAGGCGACGTCGGCGGAAGTGAAGGGCTTGCCGTCATGCCATTTGACGCCGTCGCGTAATTTGAAGGTCACCGACAGGCCGTCGGCAGCGCGTTCCCAGGAAAGCGCCAGCCGCGGCTGCAGCCCTTCCTTGCCGTCGAAGGCGGCTTCGGCCAGCGTCTCGACGATCTTGCTGGAGATGAAGAAGACGCCGTTGGAGGCGACGATCGCCGGGTTGAGGTTGCGCGGCTCGGAATCCGCGGCGACGATCAGCCGGCCGCCCTTCTTGGGCGTCTGCGCAAGGCCGATGGTCGGAAGCGCGGTGGAGGCCAGCAGCAGCGCCGAGCCGGCCAATAGGCCGCGGCGTGAAATCGTCAATTCGGACATCGCTCAAACTCCCCTCTTCGCGCCGTGGCAGGCGCGGCAATCCGGTGATTATGGCCCTTGGCAAAGGTTTCGCCAGAGACGGATTTGGCGCATCATGGCTTGGCTTTGAAATTTCCGTCCGCTGGACCAGCCAGCCGACGGAGGCTCTCATGCCCTTATCTGGTAGGACCAGATTACAGACAAGCGTGATCGGGATTTGGACGGAAACCGGCTTTGGCGGGAAAGTGATCAATTCTGGCTGGACCAGAGTGGCCAAAAAGATGCAGATTTGGCCAACAGCCATACATCATGACTTTCGGCGCTCCTGCGGCCGACAAAGATAGGGAGAGGCAGATGAACATCGCTCCGGGCAAAACCGAGGTCAGCAATGTCCCGTTCGATCAGGCGCGGGTGGATCGGCTGATGGAAGACGCCGGCATCGACGTGCTCTTCGCCACCTCCAAGCACAACACGCAATATCTGCTCGGCGGCTACAAGTTCATCTTCTTCGCGGCGATGGATGCCATCGGTCACAGCCGCTATTTGCCGATCGTCCTTTACGAGAAGGGCGGGCCGGAACATGCGGCCTATATCGGCAACAAGATGGAAGGCGGCGAACACCAGAACCATCCGTTCTGGACGCCGACCTTGCACGCCGCCTGCTGGGGCACGCTCGATGCCGCCAATCTGGCGGTGGAGCATCTCAAGCAGATCGGCAAGCAAGCCGCCCGCATCGGCATCGAGCCGGCCTTCCTGCCGTCGGATGCCTACACGCTGATCCGCAAGGCGCTGCCGGATGCAAAGCTGATCGACGCGACCGACATGCTGGAGCGTATGCGCGCCATCAAGACCGAGGCGGAACTCGAACAACTACGCATCGCTTCCGAGCTGATCACCGATTCCATGCTGGCGACGATTGGCTGGGCGCGGGAGGGCACCAGCAAGACCGACATCATCGAGCGGCTAAGGCGCGAGGAGACCAATCGCGGCGCGCATTTCGAATACTGCCTGCTGACGCTGGGTTCCAGCCACAACCGCGCCGCGTCCAGCCAGGCCTGGAAGAAGGGCGAGGTGTTGTCGATCGATTCCGGCGGCAACTATCACGGCTATATCGGCGACCTCTGCCGCATGGGCGTGCTTGGCGAGCCGGATGCGGAATTGGAGGATCTTCTGGCTGAAGTTGAAGCCGTGCAGCAGGCGGCCTTTTCCAAGGTCAAGGCCGGCATACTGGGCGGCGACATGATCGCGCATGCCGAGAGCGTTCTGAAGGCATCCAAGGTCGCGGCCTATACGGATTTCTTCGCGCACGGCATGGGGCTGATCACGCATGAGGCGCCGTTCCTGATGACCAATCACCCGGTCGCCTATGAGGGCACCTATGCAGCCAAGCCGCTGGAAAAGAACATGGTGCTGTCGGTCGAGACGACCATGCTTCACCCGACACGCGGCTTCATCAAGCTGGAGGACACGGTGGCCGTCACTGACGCCGGCTATGTGATGTTCGGCGACCGCGGGCGTGGGTGGAACAGGGGCGGGATTTCTTAAGGAGAAGGTCGGCGCTGCCCTCATCCGCCCTTCGGGCACCTTCTCCCCGGTTGCGCTACGCTATGCACATATCTTCCGTAACTGGCGTGAGTGATCGACCTGAGGCTTGATTGCCAGGTGGTTCCCCCAATCCGTCGCTGCTTCGCAGCGCCACCTTTCCCCCCTCCGGAGGGAAAGGAAAGGAGCCTTGCTGGACGAGCGCTGACGGCAAAAAGCTTGGCGCCTTTCCTCTCCCCCGTCGATCGGGGGAGAGGTGGCTCGGCGAAGCCGAGACGGAGTGGGGGTCGACCAGCGCTGGAACGGGGAAAAGGAAACATCATCATTTGCCAGCCGGCAGCAGCCTGAAGTCCGGTAGCTCTCGCAGCGCGAGTTCCGGCCCAGCCGGCGAATAGACAACAAACAGCTGCATCGGCTGGCCGCCGGTGTTGAGCGTCGAATGGAAGCGGCTTTCCGGCACATAGATGGTGCAGCCAGGGCCGACTTTCGCCACCACAGGATTGCCGCTCTCGTCCTCGACCATCTGCTCGCCGTTGCCGGAGATGACGAAGATGATCTCTTCGGCGCCCGGATGGTTGTGGCGGGTGTGGCCTTTGCCCGGCGGCAAGTCGACGACGCCCGCCGGAGAAGCGGGCTGCGCCATTCACTTCCGGCGCGACGGTCAGCGACAGCTTGCCCCAGTCGAAGCCGAAGGCGCTGACATCCTTCGGATAGACGAACACCTTGCTCCTGTCGGCCATTGCTTCATCCCTTCCTTTTCGTGATTGTCTTGAAATCCGCCGTCTGCCTGGCGATCGCCGCCTCGGCCGGCAGCCGTTCCATCGAGCTTGCGCCATAGAAGCCGTGCAGCCCCTCGCAGCGCTCGAGGATATAGCGGGCGTCGTCAGGCATCGAGATCGGCCCGCCATGGCAAAGCAGGATCACGTCCTTGCGCACCGAGCGCGCGGCATCGGCTATGGCGTCGATCTCCTTCACGCAGGCGTCGAGCGTCTTCGCCGAGGTGGCGCCGATCGAGCCGCCGGTCGTGACACCCATATGGGCGACGACGATGTCGGCGCCGGCTTTCGTCATGGCGCGCGCCTCGTCCGGGTTGAAGACATAGGGCGTGGTGAGAAGGTCGAGCTTGTGCGCCTCGGCGATCATGTCGACCTCGAGTCCGAAACCCATGCCGGTCTCCTCGAAACTCTGGCGCATGGTGCCGTCGAACAGGCCAACGGTCGGAAAGTTCTGCACGCCGGAAAAGCCCATCGTCTTCAGCTCGGCGAGAAACAGCGGCATGATGACGAAAGGATCGGTGCCGTTGACGCCGGCCAGCACCGGCGTCTTCTTGACCACCGGCAGCACCTCATAGGCCATTTCCTTGACGATCTCGTTGGCGTTGCCGTAGGCAAGCAGGCCGGCGGCCGAGCCGCGGCCGGCCATGCGATAGCGGCCGGAATTGTAGATGATGATCAGGTCGATGCCGCCGGCTTCCTCGGCCTTGGCCGACAGGCCGGTCCCGGCGCCGCCGCCGATGATCGGCACGCCGTCGGCGATCATCTTGCGGAATTTTTCCAGAATCGTTTTGCGCGGAATGGCAGCCATGCTTGTCTTGTCTCACTTCTTGGCGATGTCGAGGAAGGCCTCCGCCGCGGCCTTGGCGAAGGCGGGGTCGTTGATGTGCAGCGGCAGGCGCGTCACGGTGCGGTTCCCGGTCGGACCGATCGTGCGTTCGATGGCGTCAAACAGCTCGGCGTCGGCTTCTGGATCGAAGAAGGCGCCGCCTTCGATATCGAGCGCCGAGACGCCCTTCTCCGGGATCAGGAAATGGACCGGACCGTCGCATCGGGCGAGGCGGCCGCCGATCCATTCGCCGATCTTGCGGCATTCCTCGGCCGTGGTGCGCATCAGCGTGACATTGGGATTGTGCTCGTAGAAGAGCCGCCCATGATATTTTTCCGGAATGGTCGGCGGCGCCCAGAAGTTCACCATGTCGAGCGCGCCAACCGAGCCGACATAGGGCAATTTCGTGCGCGCAATCGCGCCGAAGCGATCCTCGGTCGCCGGCAGCACCCCGCCGAACAGGAAATCGCACACCTCGGTGGTGGTGATGTCGAGGACGCCGGCGAGCAGGCCGCTGTCGGCGAGCTTCTCCATCGAGCGGCCGCCTGTGCCGGTGGCGTGGAAGACCATACAGTCATAGTCGAGGCGCAATCGGTCGACGATCGCCGTCACACAGGGCGTGGTGACGCCGAACATGGTGAGTCCCAGCGCCGGCTTGCCGGCGGCGGCCGAGGCGGGCTTCGCGGCCATGCCGGCGATCGCCTGGGCGGCATTGTGCAGCACAATGCGGGAGAGCCTGTTCAGTCCCGCCATGTCGGTGACCGACGGCATCATGATGATGTCGGAGATGTCGACGTAAGGCGCGGTATCGCCGGAGGCCAATGTCGAGACCATGATCTTCGGCAGGCCGAGCGGCAGCGCCCGCATGCCGGCGGTGACGATCGAGGTGCCGCCGCCGCCGCCGATGCCGATCACCCCGGCGATGTCGTCACGTGACTGGATGAAATTGGCGAAGGCCGCGCCCATGCCGGCAACGGCGGTGCCGCGATCGTCGATGCCGAGAACAGTGCCGGCTCCCTTGGGATGATGCGCGGCGACCTCGCTGGCAGAGATATCCACCGGGACGGTCGCGCCTCGCGTGCCGATATCGACACGGACGACCGCGCCGCCGGCCTTGGCGACGGCATCGGCCAGGAAGGCGAGTTCCTCGCCTTTGGTGTCGGCGGTGCCGATCACATAGATGCGCTTCATCCGCGGTTCCCCGTCCGGCATGGCCGGCTTTGCCGCCGGCCTTTTTTGCCCCACCCTCAAGCTCCTAGGCTAAAGCCTCGTCGCTGGTGGGGACCCTATTTTTTGCCCCACCCTTAAGCTCCTCGGCAAAGCCTCGTCGCTGGTGGGGACCCGTTATTGACCGGCATTGCGCCATTGCAAATTTTTGAGACGCGCGTATCGTATTGATATGGATGTCTCACGTCAACAAGCCGCCTCCATCGATGACGCCGCACAGGCGCCGGCCGCCGAGAAGGGGCCGCGCGCCCGCACAAAGCGGCTGATGCTGGAAACGGCGACGAGGCTGATGCAATCAGGCATGACCCCTTCGGTCAGCGAGGTCGCGGAGGCGGCAGAGGTGTCGCGCGCCACCGCCTACCGGTATTTCCCGAGCCAGGCGGCGCTGGTGCAGGCCGTGGTCGATGAAGGGCTCGGCCCTATCCTTACCTGGAAGTCGGCATCCGACGATGCCGAGCGGCGCGTGGCAGATCTGTTCGCGACCGCGATGCCGCGCATCGAAGCCTTCGAGGCAACGTTCAAGGCGGCGCTGAAACTGTCCCTCGATCAATGGGCGCAGCGCCAGGCGGGCACGCTGGGATCCGAACCGGCCTTCATTCGCGGTCATCGCGTCGATTTGTTGAAGGATGCGATCGCGCCGCTCAAGGGGCGCTTGAAGCCGCGCCAGCTCGCGCGCCTGGCCCAGGCGCTGTCGCTGATGTTCGGCGTCGAGGTGGTCACGGTGCTGAAGGACATCTGGGGACTGAACAGCGCCGAGATGATGTCGGTCGCGCAGTGGGCGGCAGGCGCGCTGGTGCGCGCCGCAATGGCGGAATCGGAGGCGAAATCTGCAGGAATGGCTGCGGCGCCTGGGGCGACGATCGGATAAATCTGGTTCGACCAGATTGTGGGGACGATTTTGAATGTTAAATGGGGTGAGCTGGCCCTTACAAGGGATCGGCGTATCAAGGAGTAGGAAAAACAAGGGAAAACAGGCAGATGCCATAATGGTGGGCTCGTTCGTCTGCGCCTAGCCTCCCAAGAAAGCGCTTGACGTCAAGCGGGAATTGGTAATACCAGATTTAGGACCGATAAAGCGGATCAAAGTGAAGGCTGCGATCCATTTCCGACAGGGTGGGAGGCCTGGACCGGAGAGGTGCCATCACAGGAGGAACTACCAAGGCCGGCTTCGCCGCCGGCTCGCATGAGACGGTAGAATGCGCACAAGGGAGGAAAACTATGCGCAAGATTATGACCAGCGTGATTGCTGGTATTGGGCTGGCGCTTGCCTGCGGGACATCCGTCCGCGCGCAGGATAAAGAACTCACCATCTTCTGGGCGGAATGGGACCCGGCGAACTATCTGCAGGAACTCGTCAACGACTACACGGCCGAAACCGGCGTGAAGGTCACCGTTCAGACGACGCCGTGGCCCGACTTCCAGACCAAGGCCTTCACCGAGTTCAACGCGCATGGCGATGCCTACGACATGGTCGTCGGCGACTCGCAATGGCTGGGCGCCGGTTCGACGCAAGGCCACTATGTCGACCTGACCGACTTCTTCAACCAGCACAAGCTTGGCGACGTGATGGCGCCCGCGACCATCAAGTATTACGCCGAGTATCCGGGCGGTTCCGGCAAATACTGGGCGATCCCGCTGGAAGGCGACGCGATCGGCTGGTCCTATCGCAAGGACTGGTTCGAGGACCCGAAGGAGAAGGAAGCCTTCAAGGCCAAATACGGCTACGACCTCGCGGTGCCGACGACCTATGCGCAGCTGCGCGACATCGCCGAGTTCTTCCACCGTCCGGACCAGAAGCGGTACGGCGTGGCCATCTACACCGACAATTCCTATGACGCGATGGCGATGGGCGTCGAAAGCGCCATCTTCAGCTATGGCGGCGATCTCGGCGACTACGCGACCTACAAGGTCGACGGCATCACCAACTCCAAGGAAGCCGCCGCCGGCCTCGACATGTACAAGCAACTCTACAAGTTCACGCCTCCGGGCTGGGGCAAGACCTTCTTCGTGGAAGACAACCAGGCGATCACCGGCGGCCTGGCAGCGATGAGCATGAACTTCTTCGCCTTCTTCCCGCCGCTGGTGAACAAGGCCACCAACCCCTATGCCGACGTCACCGGCTTCTTCGCCAATCCGGCCGGCCCGGACGGCAAGCGCTTCGCCGCGCTCGGCGGCCAGGGCATCTCGGTCGTCTCGTATTCGAAGAACAAGGACGAGGCGATGAAGTTCCTCGAGTGGTTCATCAAGGACGAGACCCAGAAGAAGTGGGCCGAGCTCGGCGGCTACACCTGCAGCCAGGCCGTGCTGAAGTCCGAAGCCTTCCAGAACGCGACGCCCTACAACAAGGCGTTCTATGACACGATGTTCATGGTCAAGGACTTCTGGGCAACGCCTGAATACGCCGAAGTGCTCGATCAGCTGAACCAGAACATCTATCCGTTCGTGGTCGGCGGCAAGGGTACCGCCCAGGAGGCGCTCGACAAGACGGCCGCCGACTGGAAGGCGACCTTCACCAAATACAACCGTTACAAGTAAGCATCGCAGTCAGAATGCCGGAGGAGGTTTCCCCCTCCGGCATTCCTGTTTTCAGGAGACAAAGTTGGCTTCGGTAGCCCTTACCAATCTTGATCCAGCGTCCAGGGCCGCCGCTCGCGGCTGGTCCGATCTGACCATCCGCAACCTGTTCATCATCCCGACGCTGGTCTTTCTGATCGTCTTCAATATTTTCCCGCTGATCTATTCGCTCGGCTATTCCTTTACGAACTTCGCCGCGAACCGCAGCGAACCCTGGCAGTTCGTCGGCTTGCAGAACTATCGTGAGCTGCTGAGCGACGATCACATCTGGTCGAACTTCGTCATCACCGCCAAATACGTGATCGTTTCGGTGGCTGGGCAGATGATCGTCGGCTTTGGCCTTGCGCTTCTGCTCAACCGCAGCTTTCCGATGAAGGGCCTGATCACCACGCTGCTGCTGTTGCCGATGATGATGTCCGCGGCGGTCGTCGGCCTGTTCTGGCAATTGCTCTACAGCCCGTCCTGGGGACCGATCAACTATGTCTTCGGCCTTGGCGACTTCGCCTGGCTCTCCAATCCCGACAGCGCGCTCTACGCGGTCGCGATCACCGATATCTGGATGTGGTCGCCTTTCGTCATGCTGCTGTCGCTCGCCGGTCTCTCGGCCGTGCCGCAGCATCTCTACGAGGCGGCCGCGATCGACCGCGCCGGGTGGTGGTACACCTTCACTCGCATCACCTTGCCGCTGGTCTCGCCGATCCTTCTGATCGCGCTGATCTTCCGCACCATGGAAGCCTTCAAGACCTTCGACATCGCCTACACCATGACCACCCAGCCGACCGCCGAGCTGATCGCGATCCGGCTCTACAAGCAGGCCTTCCAGCAGTGGGATACGGGCAAGTCCTGCGCGCTGGCCTACATCGTGCTGATCATGGTGCTGGCGATCACCAACCTCTACGTGAAGTATCTCAACAAGGTGAAGGAGCGCTGACATGGCCGCCGTCCGCACTTCTTCCGAGGTCGCCTTCAATCGCATCGCCATCGCCGCGGTGCTGATCGCGACGCTGATCTTCCTGGCACCGATCTACTGGATCGCCTCGACGGCCTTCAAGCCGAAGGAGCTCGCCGTCAGCGTCCCGCCCACCGTGCTGTTCGAGCCTGAGGTGACGCCGTTCGTGCGGCTCTTCACCAAGCGCGTGCAGATGCAGAAGCCCGTGGATCCGCAAGTCTACGATGCCGCGCCCTGGTGGGAAAAACGCATCTATGACGGCGGCGAGCGGGTGCTGAAGGTCGGCAAGGACGTGCAGCTTTCGCAATATCCCGACCGGTTCATGAACAGCCTGATCGTGGCTGTGATCAGCACGGTGCTGGCTGTGGGCATGGGAACCTTCACCGCCTATGGCTTCTCACGCTTCAAGATCGCGGGCGAGGCGGACCTGCTCTTCTTCATCCTGTCGACCCGCATGCTGCCGCCAGTGGTGGTCGCAATCCCAATGTTCCTGATGTACCGGATGGTCGGCCTCAACGATTCGCATATCGGCCTGATCATCCTCTACGTTGCCTTTAACCTGTCCTTCTCGGTCTGGCTGATGAAGGGCTTCATGGACGAGATCCCGAAGGAGTATGAGGAAGCAGCACTCGTCGACGGCTACACGCGCATGCAGGCCTTCTTCAAGATCGTGCTGCCCGAGGCCGCGACCGGCATCGCGGCGACTGCCGTGTTCTGCTTCATCACTGCCTGGAACGAATACGCCTTTGCGCTGATCATGACCAACCGGCGCGCCCAGACGGCGCCGCCCTTCATCCCCTCGCAGATCGGCTCCGGCCTGCCGGACTGGACGACGATCGCGGCGGGTACCTTCCTGTTCCTGTTGCCGGTCGCAATCTTCACCTTCCTGCTGCGCAACCATCTGCTTCGCGGCGTGACGTTCGGAGCAATCCGCAAATGAGTTTTCGCTCCACCAACGAGAAGTACCTGCTGCCGGCCTCGCAAATCCTAATGGTGCTGGGCATCGTAGCGCTCTGCCAACCATGGAGCCTCGGCCTGCATTCATACGGTGTGACGATCATCCTGATCGGGCTGATCGGCTTCAACATCACGTCCAAGATCGCACCGGAGCAGAGCGAGGAAACCGGCGCCGCGACGCATGAGGGAGCCCGCCAGTGACGCAGATCGAACTTCGCGGCATCGAGAAATTCTTCGGTGCCGTCCAGGTCATCCATAATCTGAACCTGGCCATCGCCGACAACGAGTTCATCGTGCTGCTCGGCCAGTCGGGCTGCGGCAAGACCACGACGCTGCGCGCCGTGGCAGGGCTGGAGACGATCGACCAGGGCGACATCCTGATCGACGGTAAGCCGGTGCAGCACCTCAAGGCGGCCGACCGCGACATCGCCATGGTGTTCCAGTCCTTCTCGCTCTACCCGCATATGACGGTGTTCGAGAACGTCGCCTTTCCGCTGCGTGCAATGCGCATGAGCAGCGGCGAAGTCGACAAGTCCGTGCGCGAGGTCGCCCGGGTCCTGCGCATCACCGATCTGCTCGACAAGAGGCCGTCGGCGCTCTCGGGCGGCGACATGCAGCGCGTGGCCATCGGTCGTGCGCTGGTGCGGCGCCCGAAGGCGATGCTGATGGACGAGCCGATCGGCGCGCTCGACGCCAAGCTGCGCGAGGAGATGCGCGCCGAGATCAAGCGCCTGCACGTCAAGCAAGGGTCGACCACGATCTATGTCACGCACGACCAGATCGAGGCGATGAGCCTCGCCGACCGCATCGTCATCATGCATGAAGGCTTCATCCAGCAGGTCGGAACGCCGGATGAGGTCTATTCGCATCCGGCAAACCTGTTCGTGGCGCAGTTCGTCGGCAGCCCGGTGATGAACATTGCCGAGGTCAATGTCGCGGATCAGGCGGGCACTGCCTCCGTAACCGTCGGCGATGCGCCGGCTGGCTTCGAGTTCCCGCGCCAGCTCCTGTCCAAGCTCAACGGGCATGCAGCCAATGGCGGCCTGACGCTCGGCATCCGCCCGGAGGGCGTACTCGTGCGGCACGATGCGGCGCCCGGCTACATGCCAGTCGAGGCGAGCATCATCGAGCCGCTCGGGTCCTTCGACATTGTCGATCTCAGGCTCGGCTCCACGATGCTGCGCGCCCGCACCAAGGCGGGCTACGTCTCGGGCCCCGGTGAGAAAGTCCATGTCCGCATCGATCCCGAGCAGGCGCACTTTTTCGACACGGCAAGCGGCAAGTCGCTGGGAGTAAGGCTGTAATGGCCCATATCGAACTGAAGAACATCACCAAGAAATACGGCAGCCACACCGCGCTGACGGGTCTGAACCTCGACATAGCCGACGGCGAGTTCTTCGTGCTGCTTGGCGAGACCGGCGCCGGCAAGACGACGACGCTACGCCTGATCGCCGGACTGGATAAGCCGACCGAGGGGCAGGTTCTCATCGACGGCGTCGACGTCGCCGACTGGGGCGCGGCCGAGCGCGACGTCGCGCTGGTGCTGCAGCAATATTCGCTTTATCCGCGCTACACTGTGCGGCAGAACCTCGAATTTCCGCTGAAGCCGAAGATCCGCCGGCTGCCGGATGCCGAGATCAAGGACCGTGTCGCGCGCGCCGCCCGCACGCTCAGGATCGAACATCTGCTCGACCGCAAGACCGACCGGCTTTCCGGCGGCGAGATGCAGCGCGTCTCGATCGGCCGCGCCATCGTGCGCAAGCCGCGCGTGTTCCTGATGGACGAGCCGCTCTCGGCGCTCGACGCCAAGCTGCGCGAAGCGCTGCGCACGGAGTTGAAGAACCTTCAGATGCAACTCGGCGCCACGTTCCTGTTCGTCACGCACGACCAGATCGAGGCCATGTCGATGGGCGACAAGGTCGGCGTGCTCAACCATGGCCGCATCGTGCAGACGGGCACGCCGCATGAGATCTACAACAATCCGCGCGACACCTATGTCGCGAGCTTCGTCGGCTCGCCGCCGATGAACCTCATCGACGGCAGGCTGGTCAATGACCGCGCGGTGATGGCGCCGGTGAATTTCGAACTGCCGCTCACAATTGGCGCCAAGAGCTTTGGCGGGGGCAGGACGAGCGGCGCGGCCGATGGTCGCCCGCTCGTCTTCGGCATCCGTCCGGAGGACGTCTATCTGGAGAGCGGGGCTCCGGTCGAGGCACGCGTGCACGATGTCGAGAACCACGGCGTGGAAAAGATCCTGACGCTCAGGGTCGGCGACACGATGCTGCGGGCCACCGTGCCGGCCAGGACCGACGTGGCTATCGAAGAGCCGGTGCGTTTTGCCTGGAACCCCGACAAGGTGGTGATGTTCGATAAAGGCAGCGGTGTGAGCCTGCGGCACGCCGGATAGAAGTCGGACTTAGCCGGCGACCTTGCTGGCGGCACTGGTGGCCTTCCTGATAAGGCCCAAGCCGGCCGCCGAATAGGCCAGCCCGCTCGCCCTTGCGAGCTTCGGCCCGGCGGGTCTCAGGAGCGTCGGGCGGTTAATTGGCTTCAAGCCGAGCGGCCGTCGAACTCGAACACCTCGATTGCGGTGATATCAACATCGTCGAGGCAGTTGATGTTGATATAGGCGGACCGTTCGTTGCCTTGGCCGACGTCCTCGGCAAAGGGGTGCATGCCGCATGTGCGGCAGAATCGGTGCGCGATTTGAGCCTTGCCGAAGGTGTAGCGGCCGAGGTCGTCGCCCCAGGCGACCAGATTGAGCTTTTCGTGCGGCACGGCCCACAAAAGCGCGCCCTTGCGTGAGCAGATCGAGCAATTGCAGCGCACGGCCATGCCGAGCTCGCCTTCGACCTCGAACGCCACCTTGCCGCAGTGGCAGCTGCCTTTGTACAGCATCAGCATCTTTCCATCGCTGGCAGGGTGCAAAGGCACACTTGCCGGGTTATCTCTTCGCCGGCCAAGACCAGGCCGCACGCTTAAAAGACGTTGCAATTTTGCAAGGCCCGACATCGAAAATGCAATCCATCCGCGACCGTCTTGAAATCATCCTGTCACGTCTTGCCAATCGGGCGGGGGATGAGAAGGTCTATACGAAGCTCTATGCCGAGGCCGCGCGGGCAGCCGCCGATGCGTCCGATGCCCGCCGCAAGGCCGGCGTCAGCCTTGGGCCGCTCGACGGGCGCATCGTTTCGATCAAGGATCTGTTCGACGTCGCCGGCGAACCGACAGCGGCCGGATCGCTGATCCGCGCCAGCGCCGAACCGGCGGCGCGGGACGCAGCGATCGTGCAAAGGCTGCGCCAGGCGGGCGCGGTCGTCCTCGGCAAGACCAACATGACCGAGTTCGCTTTCACCGCGATCGGCGACAATCCGCATCACGGCACACCGGGCAACGCTGCCGATGTCGGCCTGATCCCGGGCGGCTCGTCATCTGGAGCCGGCGTTGCGATCGGCGAGGGCACAAGCGACATCTCGATCGGTTCGGACACCGGCGGCTCGGTGCGCATCCCCGCCTCGCTCAACGGCGTCGTCGGCTTCAAGCCGACGGCGCGGCGCGTGCCTTTGACGGGAGCCTTTCCGCTGTCGATGACGCTGGATTCGATCGGTCCGCTTGCCCGCAGCGTCGCCGATTGCGCGATCGCCGATGCGATCATGGCGGGACAAGAGCCCGCCGGTCCTCAGCCAGGCTCGCTCGCCGGCCTGCGCGTCGGCATTCCACGCGGCGTCTTGTTCGGCGAAACGCAGGCGAAGGTCGCCGAAGCTTTCGAGGCCTGCATCGACAGGATCGGACGAGCCGGCGCCCGCGCCGCCGATTTGTCCATCGACGATCTTATCGCCGAGATGCGCGCAGCAACCAGGCGCGGGACCATCGCGTCCATGGAAGGCGCGGAGGTGCATGCCGATTGGCTGGCGGGCGGCGCCTCGGTGCCGGTCGATCCGCATGTCACCGGGCCATTGTCGCGCGCGCTGGCTGTTCCCGCTTCCGCCTATATCCGCACGATCCGCCGTCGCGGCGAGCTCGCGGCGGCCATGGCGCAACGGCTGGAGACGGTCGATGTTCTGGCATTGCCGACCGTGCCGATGGTCGCGCCGTCCATCTCCGCCATGGCCGGCGACGAAGCTCTGCGCGACAAGACGGAAGGACTGCTCTTGCGCAACACGCAGGTCGCCAACCAGTTCGACCTTTGCGCGATCTCGCTGCCGATGCCCGGCACGAACCTGCCGGCCGGATTGATGCTGGTGGGCAAACACGGGCATGACAGTCATCTGCTGCGCATTGCCGCCGCGGTCGAGGCTTTGCTTGGCCGGTGACTGCGCAGGCCATCAGGATGCAAGTCCGGAAAGGCTGGCCCGCATCTCAGGTCTCCGCCGTCGCGATGCTCGCCGCGGAACTATTCGCCGACCGGAAAACGCCGGCGATAGTGCTCGATAACGTCCGGATTGCGCAGATTGACGGGCAGCTTGCCGGCGAGCACCAGCAGCGCCTCGGCGGCGGCGCCGACGCCCATGCGCATCATCGATTCCTCGGTGATGCCGGCCATATGCGGGGTGACGATGACGTTGTCGAAGCCGAAATAGGGATGGTTCGGCGGCAGCGGTTGGGTCGCAAAAACGTCGAGCGCAGCGCCGCTGATGCGGCCGGCACGTAGGGCCTCGATCAGCGCCTCATCATCCACCACCGGGCCGCGCGAGACATTGATCAGCAGCGTGTTGGGTTTCATGCGGGCAATGCGCTCTCGACTGATGAGGCCGCGCGTTTCCTGCGTCAGCGGGCAGCAGAGCACGATGATGTCGCTCTGCTCGACCAGCGCGTCGATCGACAGGAAGCCGACACGCTCGGGCGCGGGGCGCAGGCTGCGCGTGGTCGCCACGACATTGAGGTCGAAGCCGTGGGCGGCGATGTGGCCGACAGCCTGGCCGACCGCGCCGAGGCCGACGATGCCGATGGTCTTGCCGGCCAGCTCGCTGGTCGAGTTGGCGTGCTCGCGGCCGGCAAGCCAGCCCTTGGCGCGCAGGTCGCGGTCCATCACGCGGAAGCGCCGCAGCAGCGCAAGGGCGGTGAACATCACATGCTCGGCGACCGAGCGGGCGTTGACGGCGGGCACGTTCGCCACCAGCACGCCGGCGGCGGTCGCGGCCTCGACCGGGATCATGTCCAGTCCGGCGCCGTGGCGGATCGCGGCGCGCAGGCTCGAAGCACCCGCAAACAGCTCCGGCGGCAGCGGCGCGCGCACGATGATGATGTCGGCGTCGTGGGCCTCGGTGGTCAGTGTCTTGGCATCGAGCGCGGAAGCGATCGCAAGCCGCCCGGCGCCGGCCAGCATCGCCGTGGCGCGTGGGTGCAGCGGATGCGTCGACAGGATCTTGCGCATGGGGTTCCATTTCCGCATTTGTGCGATGCCAAGCTAAACGTCTGGCTGCAAAATGCTCAAGGGAATTTCGCGGCTTCACGGAAACGGAGAACTGCCCCTGTCTCTGTAGGTTCACGCAGTTTCGGACGATAGGCTACGGCAGAGGTGCCGAACCTGACGGTCCACACCTTCCTGGAATTGCTCAAGCCTTTTCGAGTGCCGCGCTTTTCGGCTCCATTCCGCGGCCTTCGATGATCCCCTTCCAGTAGCTCTCGGCGCCCTGCAAATGGGCATTCATGAGGGCCTGGGCGAGGTTGCCGTCGCGGCGCAACAGCGCTTCGTAGATCTGGATATGCTCGGCATGCGAACGCACCGAGCGTTCGGGATCGTTGAAATAGATCGGCAGGCGCTGCTCGCCCATCAGGTAATAAACGCTGCAGATATTGTGGAAGACGCTGTTCTTGGTCGCGCGCACGATCTCGAGGTGGAACTCGCGGTCCTCCTTGGCGAGGCCTTCGCCGGCGGCGATGCGCTCTTCGGAGGCCTTGAGAATCTCGCGCAGGCGCTCGAAATTCTCCTCGGTGGCGCGCGAGCAGGCAAGCTCGGCCGCCTTGATCTCATGGATCTTGCGCAGCTCGACGGTCTCGTAGATCTGCACCGGATCGAGCGGCAAGCCGGCGCGGGCGAACAGCGCCAGCGCTTCCACGCTCGCCTGCTTGGTGTCGATATAGATGCCGGATTTGGCGCGCCGCACGACGATGCGCATGGCCTCGAGGATGGCCAGCGCCTCGCGAATTTGGCCGCGGCTGACGCCGAAATGTTCCGCCAGCTCTCGCTCCGAGGGCGTGCGGCCGGACTCCTTGTCCGAGTTGGAAAAGAGATAGGCGGCGAGTTCCGCGAGAAGGTTCTTTTCTTTCATCGTCAAATACGTTGCGCGTGCGCCTCCAGGAATCGCTCGGAGATGGTGAATCCCAATCCAGGCTTTTCAGGGATCGCTATCATACCGTCCTTCGCCTCGACAGTCTCCTCGACGAGGTCGTGGATCATCGGGTTGGCGCCGAGCGAATATTCAATGGTGAAGCTGGCGGGTGAGGCGGCACACACATGTAGCCCGGCAAAGAAGCAGGGCGCGCCGGCCCATAGATGCGGCGCGAATCGCAGGTTGAAGGCGCTGGCGATGGTGCCGATCTTCATCGCCTCGCTGATGCCGCCGCAGAAGGCGGGATCCGGCTGGAAGATGTCGGCCGACTTCAGCACAGCCAGATCGCGGAAGGCATAGCGCGTCGCCTCGCTTTCGCCGGTGGCGATCGGCGTCGATCCCGAGGCGCGCACGTCGGCCATGCCCGGCTTGTCGTCGGCGGTCACCGGTTCCTCGAACCAGGCAAGGTCGAGATCGGCGGTGAGGTTGATGAAGCGCTTGGCCTCGGCGACGGTATAGGTGCCGTGCGCGTCGACCATCAGATCGACATCCGGCCCGATCGCCTGCCTTGCGGCGCGCACGCGCGCGGCCGAGACATGCGGGGCGCCGTCCATGGCGCCGATGCGCATCTTCAGCGCCTTGAAGCCGCCCTTGGCGATGTAGGATTGCAACTGCTCGCCGATGGCGTCGGCTGAGGCCCAGCCGCCCGAGGCATAGGCCTGCATGCGCTCGACCTTGCGGCCGCCGAGCAGCCGCCACACCGGCTGCCCCAGCGACTTGCCCAGGATGTCCCAGAGCGCGATGTCGACGGCGCTGATCGCTGCCACACTCATGCCGCGCCGCGCCAGCTGCGGCATGGCATGGCCGGCATGCGCCGCCGTCTCATGCCGCACGCCATTATAGAGCATTTCCCAGATGATGCCGATGTCGGCCGGATCGCAACCGATCAGCTGCGGGCCGATCTCGTGGTTGAGCATATGGACGAGCGCGCCATAGCTGCCGGCGCTGCCGGCGGCGTTCTTGCCCTCGCCCCAGCCGACCAGGCCGTCAGCGGTCTCGATGCGCAGAATGGCGGCGTCGAACGTCGTCACCTGACCGAAGTCGCTGCGATGCTGCTTCGCCACTTCGATCGGGATACGAACCCACCAGGCCTGGACGCTTTTGATGCGCATGTTTTCCCTTCGGCCCCTCCGCCAGCCGGGCGGAAGGGACAGGTTTCTACTTGATCAGCGGCAGCAGCGTTTCGGCGGTGATGCGCATCTGGTCGGTGTAGAATTTTTCCGTGAGCACACTGGAGCCGTGGTCCTGGATGAACTTGAGCTGCTCGGGCGAGATGTCGACCGGATTGCGCTCGACCATCTCCGGATAGGGCGCCGCCGGCGTGCGGTCGACGGGCGCGACGAACTCGTTGGTCAGCGCGCCGTCATAGCCGACTTCCTTCAACGTGCGCACGATCTTCGGCCAGTCGATCTGGCCAAGGCCGGCTGCGAAGCGGTTGTTGTCAGCGACATGGAAATCGAACAGGCGCTTTCCGACCTGACGGATCGCGTCATAGACGTTAAATTCCTCCATGTGGATATGGTAGGCGTCGAGGCAGACGCCGCATTCGGGGCTCACCGCATCGGCGAGCGCCAGCGCCTGAGCGCCGCGGTTGAAGAGGTAGGTCTCGAAGCGGTTGAGCGGCTCGACGGCGATCCTGACGCCGACCTTCTGGGCATGGCTGAAACATTCGCGCGTGGCATCGACCACCCAGCCCCATTCCTCCGCCTCGGTGCCGTCTGGAACGACCTTGCCGACGGTCGCCGGCACCAGCGTGATGATCTCGCCATCGAGCTCGCTGACCATGGTGAGCACGTCCTTGACGTATTGGACGGACCGCTCGCGCTGGCCCTGGTCCCTGGCGGCGAGATTGCGCTCGCCGAGCATCAGAGTCACCGAGCCCCAGCAGCGGATGCCGTGCTCCTTCAGGAGCGCGCGCGTCTCCTTGGTCTTGTACTGCTCGGGCTCGCCGGAAATCTCGATCGATTCGTAGCCGAATTTCTTGATGCGCTTGAGCGTCACCTCCAGCGGTTCCGCCCGCATCCAATTGTGAGTCGAAAGATGCATGGTCTATCCTTCCCAGAATTCGCCTGTCACATTCCACCCCGCGACGCCTCCAGTAGAGGCGGGCGTATGATTCCTCCCCAAGGCGTTGCCAGCATTTTCCTCGAAACTGGTTCGACCAATTGGGCCCTCCATGACCTCTACAGCAAATTTTCATGCACGGCAACAACTGGGCGGCTGAAGCTCTGCCCGTCGAGCAATAGTCTGATTTTACGTGGTAATTCCACTTATCTGTTTGCAAGCTCGGCTCGCCTCCGCGGTTTTCGGCCGCTTGACCGAATTCCGGGATTTGGTAATACCAGAATGGCGCAATGCATAGACGCCGACAGGGTTGACCAAACAGGCTGGCCCTCATTTCAATAGGCGCTATGCTTGGTCGCGAAAACAAACGAGGGAGGATGCCGATGCCGACGACGATGAAGGGCCCCGGCCTGTTTCTGGCGCAGTTCGCGGGCGACGCCGCGCCGTTCAATTCGCTGGGTTCCATCACCAAATGGGCAGCGGGGCTGGGCTACAAGGGCGTGCAGATCCCGACCTGGGACGCGCGCCTGTTCGACCTCGAGAAGGCGGCGTCGTCGAAGGCGTATTGCGACGAGGTGAAAGGCGTCTGCGCGGATGCAGGCGTCGAGATCACCGAATTGTCGACGCATCTGCAGGGGCAACTGGTCGCGGTGCATCCCGCCTATGACGCGCAGATGGATGGATTTGCGCCGCCATCCGTGCACAACAATCCCACGGCACGGCAAAAATGGGCTGTCGAGCAGATGAAGTTCGGCGCCAAGGCATCGCGCAATCTCGGGCTGAACGCCTCGGTGTCGTTCACCGGCTCGCTCGCTTTCCCTTACCTTTATCCGTTCCCGCAGCGCCCGGCCGGCCTCATCGAGGAAGCCTTCGGCGAACTCGGCAAACGCTGGAAGCCGATCCTCGATGTCTATGAGGACAACGGGGTCGATGTCGGCTATGAGATCCATCCTTCCGAGGACGTGTTCGACGGCGCCACCTTCGAGATGTTCCTCGACGCGGTCGGCGGCCACAAGCGCTGCAACATCAACTACGACCCGTCGCATTTCCTCTTGCAGCAGCTCGACTATCTCGAGTTCATCGACATCTACCACGAGCGGATCAAGGCCTTCCACGTCAAGGACGCCGAGTTCAACCCGACCGGGCGGCAAGGCGTCTATTCCGGCTACCAGGGCTGGGTGAACCGTGCAGGGCGCTTCCGCTCGCTGGGCGACGGGCAGGTGGATTTCAGCGGCATCTTCTCCAAGCTCACCCAGTACAATTACGATTCCTGGGCGGTGCTGGAATGGGAATGCTGCCTGAAACATCCCGAGGACGGCGCCGCGGAAGGCGCGCCTTTCATCCAGCACCACATCATCCGGGTGACCGAGAAGGCCTTCGACGATTTCGCCGCCGGCACGACCGATAAAAAGCTGCTGCGGGCGATGATGGGGATTTGACTGCAGCTCCCTTGAGGAGGTTCGGCCGCAGGTCCGGGTGGGGTTGAATCCCAAGTCGTGGCGGACTCTTATACCCCCACCCCGACGCTGCGCGTCGACCTCCCTACAAGGGGGAGGGTGAGGAACTAAAGAGAGAGGACAAGAATGGTCGGCGCATCGAAGTCGGAAGCGGGAGGCGGCCCGATCCGCTATGGCATGGTCGGCGGCGGGCAGGGCGCCTTCATCGGCGCGGTGCATCGCATCGCGGCGCGCATGGACAATGATTTCGTGCTGGTGGCCGGCGCGCTGTCATCGGATCCGGCGCGGGCCAAGGCGTCGGCCGCCGAACTCGGGCTCGATCCCGCGCGCAGCTACAGCTCCTATGCCGAGATGGCCAAGGCCGAAGCCAAGCGTCCAGACGGCATCGAGGCGGTGGCGATCGTGACGCCGAACAACGTGCATGTGCCGGCGGCGAAAGCCTTCCTAGAGGCGGGCATCCATGTCATCTGCGACAAGCCGCTGGCGACCTCGCTGGCCGAGGCCAAGAAGCTTGCCGCCCTTGTCGAAAAGACCGGCAAGGTGTTCGTGCTGACCCATAATTACACCGCCTATCCGATGATCCGGCAGGCACGCGAGATGGTGGCCAAGGGCATGCTCGGCGATATCCGCATCGTGCAGTCGGAATATCCGCAGGACTGGCTGACCGAGGACCTTGCCGCCACCGGCCAGAAGCAGGCCTCCTGGCGCTCCGACCCCAAGCAGGCCGGCGCCGGCGGCGCGCTCGGCGACATCGGCACGCATGCCTATAACCTGGCTCGCTTCGTCTCGGGACTTGAGCTCGATACGCTCTCAGCCGATCTCGACGCCTTCGTGCCGGGGCGCCAGCTCGACGACAATGTCAACGTGATGCTGCGCTTCAAGCCGGTCGGCAATAAGCATCCGGCCAAGGGCATGATCTGGGCCAGCCAGGTCGCGCCCGGCCACGAGAACGGGCTGAAGCTGCGCATCTACGGCACCAAGGGCGGGCTGGAATGGGTGCAGGCCGACCCGAACTATCTCTGGTACACGCCGTTCGGCCAGCCGAAGCAACTGCTCACCCGCGCCGGCGCTGGAGCAATGCCCGTGGCGGCGCGCGTCAGCCGCGTGCCGTCGGGCCATCCGGAGGGCTATCTCGAAGGTTTTGCCAACATCTACCAGGAAGCGGCCCGCGCCATCCGGGCGGCGCGCCGGAAGGGCGGCAAGCCGGCTAAGGATGTGGTCTTCCCGACTGTCGCCGACGGCGTCGAAGGCATGGCCTTCATCGAGGCCTGCGTGAAGTCGTCGAAGAAAAACGGGGCGTGGACGAAGCTGTAGAGACGGCTGCGTCGTCCAAGCGAGTCCCCCGGATTGCCAGCCGAATTGCGAAGAGCAATTCGGGGCAATCCGACCTCTCCCCAAGGGGAGAGGAGACAAGCAACGCCGGCGCCGACCTCTTCTCCCCTCGGGGAGAAGGTGGCCGCGGAGCGGCCGGATGAGGGGGAGTGTGGCCCGCCAACGCAAATGGCTGGCCGCAAGTTGGGGAGGGGGATGTCGATGAAAATCGGCATGTGCATGTTCTTGTGGACCACCAGCGTCTCGAAGAAGCACGAGGCGCTGCTGAAGGACATCAAGGCGACCGGTTTCGACGGCGTCGAGATACCGGTCTTCGCGGGCGCGCCCGACGACTACAAGAAGTTGGGCGAGATGCTCGACCGCATCGGGCTGGAGCGTACCGCGGTTTCGGCGATGGGCGATCCGGCGATGAACCTGATCTCGCCGGACGCCGCGACGCGAAAGGCCGGCATCGACTATATGAAATGGGCGATCGACTGCAGCGCAGCCCTCGGCGCTGACACGCTCAGCGGGCCGCTGCATTCGACACTCGGCGCCTTTTCCGGCAGCGGGCCGACTACCGCCGAAAAGAAGCGCTCGGTCGCCTCGCAACGCGCGATCGGCGACTATGCCGGCAAGAAGGGCGTGACCATCGGGCTCGAAGCGCTCAACCGCTTCGAATGCTATCTCGTCAACACCATGGCCGACCTGTGCGAACACATCGACGCGATCGACCGGCCGCACATCAAGGCGATGTACGACACGTTCCATGCCAATATCGAGGAGGCCGATCCGATCGGCGCCTATACAAAGCATCGCCGGAACGTTGTCCATATCCACATTTCGGAGAATGATCGTGGCGTGCCGGGGCGCGGCAACATCCCGTGGAAGGAGACGTTCTCCGCCATCCGCAAGAGTGGCTATGACGACTGGCTGACGATCGAATCGTTCGGGCGCTCACTGAAGGATCTGGCTGCGGCGACCAAGGTGTGGCGGGATTTCGCGGAAAGCCCGGAGGCGGTTTATCGCGAGGGGTACAGGCATATCAGGGACGGGTGGAAGAAGGCGGCTTAGGGGCCCTGCGCCTGATCCATTTTCTATTTGCCGTGGCAGCGGTTGCCAGGTGGTTCCCCCACTCCGTCTCGGCTTCGCCGAGCCACCTCTCCCCCCTCCGGAGGGAGAGGAAAGGAAGCCTGTTGGCGCCGGGAGAGGAAAAAGCCTCGGCCTTCGACGACAGGCGCGGATCGGACAGCTTGGCGCCTTTCCTCTACCCCGTCGATCGGGGGAGAGGTGTCGAGCGAAGCTCGACGGAGTGGGGGTCGACCTTTGGCGCAGGCGAGACGATGCTTGCGCTTCTGCGCCACAAGGTTACCCCTGCGCAGCCTGCAGCCGGTTGTAATCATGCAGCGTGCGGCTCAGCCTTCGGCGCAGGAAGTTCGAGATGTTGTCGAAGATAAAGACGACGAGCAGCGTCAGCAGAACCATGTAGAAGACGTTGGCCCAGTTCGAATTGGTGCGCATCGCTTCCCATAGTTTCAGGCCGATGCCGCCGGCGCCGACGGCACCGATGATGGTGGCGCCTCGGGTGTTCGATTCCCACTGGTAGAGCGTCTGGCTGATGAAGACCGGCACCACTTCCGGCAGCACGCCGTAGCGCTGCACGAGCAAGCCGTTGGCGCCGGTTGAAAGCACCCCCTCGCGCGGCTTGTCGTCGATGTTCTCCAGCGCCTCGGAATAGGTTTTGCCCAATGTGCCGATCTCGGTGAAGAAGATCGCGGCGCTGCCGGCCAGCGGCCCGGGGCCGAAAGCGCGGGTGAAGAACAGCGCCCAGATCAGCATGTCGACCGAGCGCATGAAATCGAAGAAGCGCTTCAGCACCTGGCTGAGCAACCCGCTCGGCGTGATGTTGCGGGCGGCGAAGAAGGCAAGCGGGAAGGCGACGATGCCGCCAAGCAGCGTGCCGAGGAAGGCCATGACGATGGTCTGCAGGAGCTTCGTCCAGACATCGCCATGCTGCCACTGCGCGTTGTTCCAGATGTTGTCGGCGGCCAAAGCGAGGTTCGAGGTGCCTGGCTTGAGCTCTGGCCCGGAGGCGATGAGCGAGATGACCTCGCCGGCCGATTTGCCGAAGAAGGGCGAGCGGGTGTCGAAGACGAAATTTGCCCAGCCGAGGAAGCGCTTGCGCACCTTGACGCGATCGACGGTGACGCGCACCTCGCCGACAAAGCCCATCTTGGCGACGATCTCATCGTCATGGACGGTCACCCAGTCGGGCACCGGACCTGTCACCACCGGCTTGCCGCCGGTGAGCGATACCGGCACCGTCTGGCCGTTGGCGACGATCGTTGCCCTGATCTTGTCGAAGGTGACGGTCTTGTCCCGGCCGTCGATCAGGACGGTGAAGGTGCCGTCCGGATTCTTGATCACCCAGTCGGGATCAGGATGCTCGCCGAGCGCCGAGAAGCGCGGATATTTCGGCGTGATCTCGGGCTGGTCGAGCCGGAATTCCGGCTGCAGGTCGTAGCTGATCCATTGCGACAGGAAGAGCGGCAGGCGTTCCCAGTGCGACTCGCGCAGCACCTGCGGCAGGCTGAAGAACCACAAGGCATAGGCGAGATAGAGCACGGTGCCGGCGATCAGCAGCAGCGGCCAGAAACGCTTATAGGCCGGCCGCTGGAATATCTGCGGATGGCGGCCTTCGATGGCGCTCAGTTCGGAGGCGGTTATGGCGGCCATTTCAAGCGCTCATCAGGAAGGCCTGCTCGCCGACGAGCTTGCGGCGCAGCCAGGCGGAGAACTGGTCGACCAGGAAGATGGTGACGAAGAGCAGGAGCACCAGCGCCAGCGTCTTGGCGCCGAAGCCGCGTGAAATGGAAAGCTTCAGCTCCTCGCCGATGCCGCCGCCGCCGACAGCGCCCATGATGGTCGAGATGCGCACGTTGATCTCGATCCTGAGCAGCGTATAGGACATGAAATTGGGCAACACCTGCGGCAGGTCGGCGAAGCGCACGCGTTCGAACCAGTTGGCGCCGACAGCACGCAGGCCCTCTTCCGCGCGCATGTCGATGTTCTCGTTGATCTCGTAGAACAGCTTGCCCAGCGCGCCGATCGAATGCAGGCCGATGGCGATGATGGCGGCGACCGGGCCGATCGAGACGATGGCTGCGAACAGGCCGGCAATGACGATTTCGGGGAAGGCGCGCAGCAATTCCATGAAGCGCTTGACGATGAGCCGCAGGACCGGGCTCGGCGTCAGGTTGCGCGCGGCGATGAAGGAGAAGGGAACGGCGAAGACGAAGCCGATGAAGGTCGAGACCAGCGCCACGTTCACCGTGGTCAGCATCAGCTCGAAATATTCGGGGATGTAGAAGCCGCCCCAGATGTAGACGCGGCCAAGCGGGAAATTGAATTCCTGCGTGCCCTTGTCGTTGGGCGAGGCGATGTCGAACAGGGCGCGCCAGACATCGTTCCAGTCTTTCGGGACCAGCCAGCTCAGGAAATCGAGGATGTGGGGCAGCCGGTCGAAGAAATGCCCGGCATTGGCTTCGTCGGCGAACCACATGGTCGCGCACATGGCGACAAGCAGCAGGCCGACGCCGAGCCCGGTGTAGAAGCGGCGCAGCGAGGTCTGGCGCCGCCAGGCGTCGGCCTGCTGGCGGGTGGCGTCGGAATGGAGTGTCGCTGATGTCATGATCGGGACATGCAAAAAGGGCGGCGTTTCGAACGCCGCCCTTTTTCCTGATGCCTTTAACCGCCGATGGCAGCTTTGCGGGCTTCGACGATGACGCTGTAGAAGTCAGGCTTCACCGGGACGTAGCCGGTGAAATCGCCACCCTCGACGCCTTCGAAGCAAGCCTTGTCCTTGGCCGGCAGCGCGGTGAAGAAAGCGGTGAGCTTGGCGGTCATCTCGTCGCCGAGCGCGGTGCGGACAACCAGCGGGCCGTTCGGGATCAGGCCCGAGCGCCATACTTCGACGAAGTCGTTCGGGTCGACGGCACCCTTGGCGACTTCCTTGTGGAAGGTGCCTGAGGTGTAGCCGTTCTTGAAGTCGCCGATGCCGGAGGAATCGTCCACCGCCACGTCGACCTTGCCGTCGCGCACAGCCAGCACGTTGTTCTCATGGCCGCCGTTGAACTGTGTGGAGGCGAAGTAGGTTTCGTTGGAAGCGCCGGTGTCCTTCGGAATCTGGGTCAGCGGGATCAGATAGCCGGAGGTCGAATCCGGATCGGCATAGCCGAGTTTCTTGCCCTTGGCCGACTTGATGTCGGTGATGCCGGAAGACTTCAGCGCCAGGCCGATCGAATAATAGCCGGTCGAGCCGTCGGTCTGCTTGGTGGTGAGGATCGGCGTGACCGCCTTCGGGTCCTTGAGATAGACGCTTGCGTAACCGGACGCGCCGAGCTCGGCGAAGTCGAGCGTGCCGCCGAGCAGGCCCTGGATAACGCCGTCATAGTCGGCGGCCGGGAACAGCGACACCTTTTCGAAGCCGAATTCCGACTTCAGGTGATCGGCGAGGCACTGGTAGTTGCGCAGGCGGTCGGTCTCGTTCTCACCGCCGAGGATGCCGACGCGGAATTCCTTGATATCAGCGGCATGCGCGGCGCTGGCCGCCATGGCGAGCAGCGAAACCGCCCCAAAAACCATCTTCCTGAACATTTTGTCTCTCTCCTGTTGCTCCGGCTGCGCGCCGGCGGCGTTCTGATTTTTCAAGTCTTGCCTTTGACGCTGGCGGGCGATCCGGGTTGCTCTGCTGAAATCCACGATTTGCCCGCACCGGCTGGGGCCGGAACGGTGGATTCAGTAGCCAGGAAAGGCTGGTTCGAGCGGTCCGGCGGATGCGATGATCTTCGGCTTGATGGTCACGGCGGTCGACGTGATGGCTTCCGAGATCTCGGCGCCGCTGGCATCGGCGCCATAGACCGTGCGCACGGCGTCGCGGTCGAGGTCTTCCGGAGCGCCGTCGAAGACGACCTTGCCGGCGGCCATGCCGATGATACGGGTGCAATAGGCGCGCGCCGTGTCCAGCGTGTGCAGGTTGGTGACGACGGTGATGCCTTCGCGCAGATTGATGTCGCGCAGCGAATCCATCACCACCTTGGCGTTGAGCGGGTCGAGCGAGGCGATCGGCTCATCTGCCAGAATCACCTTCGGCTGCTGCATCATGGCGCGGGCGATCGCCACACGCTGCTGCTGGCCGCCCGACAGCGTGCCGGCCGGCTGCAGCGCGGTGCGGGCGATGTCGAGGCGCTCGAGCGCGGCCACGGCCTCGGCGCATTCGGTGCGTGTGAACATGCCGAGCAGATTGGAAACCGTCGAGCGATGATTGAGGCGCCCGAGCAGCACGTTGGTCAGCACGTCGAGGCGCGGCACGAGGTTGAACTGCTGAAAGATCATGGCGCAGTCGCGCTGCCAGCGCCGCAGCGGCGATCCCTGCAGGCTGGAAACCTCCGCGCCCTCAAAAAAAATCGATCCTTGGCTCGGATCGATAAGACGGTTGATCATGCGCAAAAGCGTCGACTTACCGGCGCCGGAACGGCCGATGATGCCGACCATCTGGCCGCGCGGGATCGAGATGTTGATATCGCTGACGGCGGTGTTCTTGCCAAATCGTCGGGTTACGCCGCGGATCTCAAGCGTGGCCGATGATGCTGACATACCAAAACTCCAGTCCGTCGCGCTTTTGCAGGTCTGTTAACCTTCGCTAGCGCAGGCCGATGAAGCTGGGGTGTCGGATTGATGTCAGTTTTGTTACGTCCCACAGGCTTGGAGATTCAACCAAGCACCAGCAATTCCTCGAAATGCTTCATGTCCTTGAAGCTGCAGAAGGCCGGTGGCTTGAGCTCGATCACAGGAGCCTCGCCTTCGAGGAACGACAGGCAGTCATCGAACAGATCCTGCCAGGCTGCGGCTCGCTCGTCGGCTAGACGGCGGATCTGATAGGCGAAGGTGATGTGGAAGACATAAGCGTCGTGGTCCGGATGGCGGTAGCCGAACGGCACCGACAGCGCGTCGCGCCACAGGCGCAGGATGCGCTCGTCCTCAGTGGAAGCACCGGCAAGCGTAAGGCCGTTTGGCGTAACGCCGATGGTCTTGATACGAAACGGAGGGCAGGCCTCAAAGCCCTCCAGGCGCTGCAGATAGAGGCGGGTCATGTCGTCGATGCTGGTGTCGAGCGGCACGTCGGAGGGCCAGTAGGGGAGCCGGCGCCGATATTCGATGACGCCCTGGAACAGGGTCATGTGCAGGCTGGAGATCGGCGTGAAGGCGAGGCGATCCGCGTCGGGCATGGCGAGCATGCGCTCGCGCACCTCGATGATCGCAACTTGCGAAGGCGAGCCGCCGACGAGGTGACTGACGACCGTGTTGCCGGGTTCGGGGAGGAAGTTGCCCGATGTGTCATAACGGGTGCCGAGATGCACCGGCGCCGTCGGGTTGGTGCCTTCGAAAAATCCGGCGAGCGAGGGTCTGACTGTGGCGAGCATCGCGATCTCCTTGGGGAGATGGCGTCCTGTCCGAGTCATGTGTCAACGGTGTGAATGGTGAATGGTGAATGGTGAATGGTGAATGGTGAATGGTGAATGGTGAGAAAGAAGGGCTTCGTTGCATTCACTATTGACCATTCACCATTCACCGCGCCTAGCCGCCATGCTTCTCCAGGAACGCCTCCGCCGACAGCTCGCGGAAATCGTCGAGCGCAGCGCGCAGCCTTGCATGATCCCAATCCCACCAGGCTAAAGCCTGGTAGCGCTCGGCGGTGCGGCGGTCGAAGCGCTCGCGGATCGGCTTCGCCGGCACGCCGCCGACGATTGTGTAGGGCGCGACATCCTTCGACACCACGGCGCCCGCGCCGACCGCCGCGCCATCGCCGACTGTGACGCCGGGCAGGATGGTCGAGCCATGGCCGAGCCAGGTGTCGTGGCCGATCGTGACGCGCCTGGCGCGGCGCTCGGCGAAGAACTCGCTTTCATGTTCGGCGTCGTCCCAATAATCGGAGGCGCGGTAGGTGAAGTGGTGCAGCGTCGGCCGCCATGTCGGGTGATTGGTGGCATTGATGCGCACGCTTGCCGCGATGTTGGAGAACTTGCCGATGGTCGCGCACCACACGGCGCAGTCCTGCATCATGTAGGAATAGTCGCCGAGCTCGCATTCGGCGATGCGGCTGCGCTCGGCGATCTCGGTCCAGCGGCCGAGCGTCGAGTTCTCGACCTGCGCCGTCGGATGGATCAGCGGCGCCTCCGAAAGCTTCTTCATGCGGCGATCTTTCCGGCGGCGAAGGCGGTGACGTCGATGACGCGGTCGGCGACAGCCTCGCGCACATCGAGGTCGTGGAAAATGCCGAGCAGGGCGACCCCCGCCGCCTTCTTGGCGGCGATGAGCTCGACCACGACATCGCGGTTCTTCGCGTCGAGCGAGGCGGTCGGCTCGTCGAGCAGCAGGATCGGATGCTCGGTGATGAAGCCGCGCGCGATGTTGACGCGCTGCTGCTCGCCGCCGGAGAAGGTCGCGGGCGGCAAGGCCCAGAGCTTTTCCGGCAGGTTGAGCTGCGCCAACAGGGCACGCGCTCTCGTCCGCGCGCTTTCCCTGTCCTCGCCGCGCTCGACCAGCGGCTCGGCGACGACGTCGAGCGCGGAGACACGCGGCACGGTGCGCAGGAACTGGCTGACATAGCCGATGGTATGGCGGCGCACGGAAAGCACGGTGCGCGGGCTGGCCGAGGCGAGGTCGATCAGCCCGCCGCCATGCTGGACGATGATCTGACCTTCATCGACGGCGTAGTTGCCGTAAAGCATCTTTAGGATCGAGCTTTTTCCGGCGCCGGACGGGCCGCCGAGCACGGCGCATTCGCCGGCGCGGATCGAGAAGGAGACACCCGTCACCACCGGCAGCGTGACGCCGTCGCGCAGATGCATGGTGAAGCTTTTGGCGACATCGGAGACAACGAGAGGAGTGGCCATCATCACACCTGCAGGATGGAAGAAACGAGAAGCTGGGTATAAGGCGCGCGCGGATCGTCGAGCACGCGGTCGGTGAGGCCGCTTTCGACGACGCGGCCGTCCTTCATCACCATCATGCGCTGCGACAGAAGCCGCGCCACGGCGAGGTCGTGGGTGACGACGATCGCGGCCAGGCCGAGGTCGGTGACCAGCCCGCGCAACAGGTCGAGCAGGCGCGCCTGCACCGAGACGTCGAGGCCGCCGGTCGGCTCGTCCATGAACACCAGCCGCGGCCCGGTCACCAGGTTGCGGGCGATCTGCAGGCGCTGGCGCATGCCGCCGGAAAAGGCGCGCGGCTCGTCGTCGATGCGGTCCTCGTCGATCTCGACGCGGGACAGCCAGTCGACGGCGGTGGCGCGGATTTTGCCGTAGTGACGGTCGCCGACCGCCATCAACCGCTCGCCGACATTGGCGCCGGCCGACACCGTCATGCGCAGCCCGTCCGCCGGGTTCTGGTGGACGAAGCCCCAGTCGGTGCGCATCAGGAAGCGGCGCTCGGCCTCGCTCATGCGGTAGAGCTCGCGCCATTGGCCATCGCGCATGCGGTAGCTGGCCGTGCCGGAAGAGGGCAGCAGGCGGGTCGACAGGCAGTTGAGCAGCGTCGTCTTGCCGGAGCCGGACTCGCCAACCACCGCCAGCACCTCGCCTGGCCACAGATCGAAGGTGACGTTCTCGCAGCCGATGCGCGAGCCGTAGAATTTGGACAGCGCCGAGACGCGGAGCAGCGGTTCGTCGGTCATTCGGCCTCCTTACCCTCCCCCTTGTGGGGAGGATCGGCGCGCAGCGCCGGGGTGGGGATTGAAGAAAGAGAAGATTGGCCGTTTTCCCCACCGGCGCCTTCGGCGCGACCTCCCCACGAGGGGGAGGTAGAGTCGGCGCGGCGCTTCTCGCAATGGTCGGTATCGGAGCAGACGAACATGTGGCCGCCATGGTCGTCGAGGATGACCTCGTCGAGATAGACATTCCCGGCGCCGCAGAGCGCGCAGGGCTGGTCGAAGGCCTGCACCTCGAAGGGATGGTCCTCGAAGTCGAGGCTGACGACGTCGGTGAAGGGCGGCACCGCATAGATGCGTTTCTCGCGGCCGGCGCCGAACAATTGCAAGGCGGGCGAGCGGTGCATCTTCGGATTGTCGAATTTCGGCGTCGGCGAAGGATCCATCACGTAGCGGCCCTCGACCTTGACCGGATAGGCGTAGGTGGTGGCGATGCGGCCGTGCCTGGCAATGTCCTCATAGAGCTTCACATGCATGAGGCCGTATTCCTCCAGCGCGTGCATCTTGCGCGTCTCGGTCTCGCGCGGCTCGAGGAAGCGCAGCGGCTCTGGGATCGGCACCTGGAAGACCAGCACCTGGCCCGCGGTCAGCGGATGCTCGGGGATGCGGTGCCGGGTCTGGATGATGGTGGCGGTTGCCGTGTCGGTGGTGACAGCGACATTGGCGACTTTCCTGAAGAAAGCGCGGATCGAGACGGCGTTGGTGGTGTCGTCAGCGCCTTGGTCGATGACCTTCAGCACGTCGTCGGGGCCAATGATCGAGGCGGTGACCTGGACGCCCCCGGTGCCCCAGCCATAAGGCATCGGCATCTCGCGCGAGGCGAAAGGCACCTGGTAGCCGGGAATGGCGATGCCCTTCAGGATGGCGCGGCGGATCATCCTTTTGGTCTGTTCGTCGAGATAGGCGAAGTTGTAGGTGGCGATGTCGGTCATGGCGATCACGTCCGCTCTCTGCTATGAAATTGGCGCCCAAGACGCGGAAGGACGCCCGAATGGACTCTACCGGTTGGTTGCATCTTGGCGTGCTGCTGCTGGTGTTCGCCGGCTTCGCGACCTTTGCGCTGCGGAAAATGGTTCTCCCCGCGCCAAGGGAACCTCCGTCCGGCGAGTCCTTCGGTGGCGGCGACTATACTGGCGGCTTCGACGGCGGCGGGCATTCCGGTATCGGACACTGAAGTCATTCCGCCGCCTCGCGCTTCTCCTCGGCGGCCTTGTCCTCGTTTTCCCGCGCTTCGTATTCGGCGCGCATGCGGCGAACCAGGCCGAGCTCGGCCTGGAAGTCGACATAATGCGGCAGCTTCAGATGCTCGACGAAACCGGTGGCCTGGACATTGTCGGAATGCGAGATGACGAATTCCTCGTCCTGCGCGGCGGCAACGACATCCTCGCCGAGCTCGCCGGCGCGTAGCGCCCGGTCGCACAGCGCCATCGCCATCGCCTTGCGCTCGCTCTGGCCGAAGACCAGGCCGTAGCCGCGCGTGAACTGCGGCGGCGCCTTGGCCGAGCCCTTGAACTGGTTGACCATCTGGCATTCGGTGACGCGGATGGAGCCGAGCGGCACGGCGAAGGGCAACTCCGGCACGTCCAGCTCCAGCTCTACCTCGCCAATGCGTATCTCGCCGACAAAGGGATGGTTGCGGGCGTAGCCGCGCTGCGTCGAATAGCCGAGCGCCAGCAGAAAACCTTCGTCGCCGCGCGACAACGCCTGCAGGCGGATGTCGCGCGCCATCGGGAATTGCAGCGGCTCGCGCGTGATGTCGCCGGGCACGTGGTCAAGCGGCATCTCGCCATCGGCCTCGATCAGGCCTTCATGGGCGAGGATCGCCGAAACGCGCGGCATGGCCTCCGGCTCGGCCGGACGCTGCGCTGGCATCTCGACCTCGGCGCCGGCGGCAAGCTCGGGATCGAGCAGGCGGTGCGTATAATCGAAGGTCGGGCCGAGCACCTGGCCGCCCGGCAGGTCCTTGTAGGTGGCCGAGACACGACGCTCGACCTGCATGGCGCCGGTGTCGACCGGATTGGTGTAGCCGAAGCGCGGCAGCGTGGTGCGGTAGGCGCGCACCAGAAAGATCGCCTCGATCATATCGCCGCGCGCCTGGGTAACGGCGAGAGCCGCGAGCTCGCGATCATAGAGCGAGCCTTCGCTCATCACCCGGTCGACGCCGAGCGCCAGCTGCTCGACAATCTGGTCGAGGCGCAGCGCCGGTACCGAGCGGTCGCCGCGGCGGCGGTCGGCAAGCAGGCGATGCGCATTGGCAATGGTGGCTTCGCCGCCTTTCACCGCGACATACATGTCATGCCTCCATCGTCTTGATGCGGGTGGTGCGCGGCAGGCAGGCGAGGCTGCCGGGCGCCGCCAGGATGATGTCGACGCCGCGCGGGAAACGCTGGGTGTTCTGCTTCCACTGCTCGACGAAATGGCGCGGCATGCCGGGAGGCGCGATCATCGACGTCTTTTCGATCCCCGGACCTTCGAGCAGCAGCGACGGGCCCGAGGCAAGATCGTCGACCAAGAGGATCAGCGTCGTCGAGCGGTCGGGATATTCTTGCGTGCCTTGCGCAAAACCATCGAGCGCCGCCATCTCCTTCGGATTGACGATCAGGGCGAAATGTGCGTCGGCCGGCGTGTTTGCCGAGGGCGCGCCGGTGTGGAAGCCGAGCCAGGCCTTGACCGCGGCTTCCGCCTGCAGCGGCTGGTCGAGCCAGACCGGCGTGTCGTTGTCGCAGAGCGAGAGCGCCACGGCGCCGGCCGTCGCCGACAGCGGCGCCGGCGGGCGGGCTCGCTGCGGCAGCGGCTGGACGGTGCCGGGGCGGGCCATCGCGTCCATGATGGCGCGGAACACCGCCTGGGCGTTGAAGACCGGCTCTGCGAAGCCGCCGTCGATCGATTGCGTGGCGATATCCATCAGTCCTCTCCGCGCACCATGGTGAAGAAATCCACTTTCGTGGCCGCCGTTTCGACGCGCTTTGTCTCGCGCGCCGCAGCAAGCGCCGCGCGCAAGGGCGCGGCGAGCCTTGTCTCGACCGCTTCGCGGTGCGCCGGGTCCTGCCACAGCGCGTCGGCGATCGCCGCTAGCTTGGCTTGTCCCTTGTCGCGGCCGAGCGCATAGGAGTGGCCGACCTGGCCGGAGGGCAGACGCACCGTGGCGCGGGTGACCGTCGCTTCGCCGACATTGAACGGTGCGCCACCGCCGCCGATCCGCCCGCGCACCGTCACCAGTCCGGTTTCGGGGCCGCGCAAAAGCTCGGCTTCGGAGGGCAGGCCCGACTCGTTCCACAGGCGGGCGATCTCGTCGGCCGCGGCATGCGCCAGCGTCGCCATCAAGGCTTTCCGCCCGGCCTGCTCGCGCGCTTCCTGTCCTCGCATGGCATCGCTCCTCGCATAGAGAAATTTGTCTATTGATATAGACAACTATACAAATTATACTCACTTGGTATCGGGAGTCCATGACGAGTGGATGACAACGGGTGCAAAAGTTTAGGGTGATGACGTTGGGGGCGGGGAAATGACCGGGCTGGCAAGCAGCATCGAAAGGCGCAACGGCGTATCGCTATGGCGGCAGATCGCCGACAGGATCCTGCAGGGGATTGCGAGCGGCGATTTCGCCGAGAATGCCGCGCTGCCGCCTGAAGTCGCGCTGGCCGAGCGCTATGGCGTCAACCGCCACACGGTGCGCAGCGCCATTGCAGCACTGGTGCAGGAAGGCGTGCTGAGGGCCGAGCAGGGACGCGGCACCTTCGTGTTGTCGCGCAAGCGGCTGTCCTATCCGATCGGCGCGCGGACGCGCTTCTCGACCGGGCTGCAGGGGCAGACGAGCGAGCGGCATATCGCGCTGCTATCGTCATCCACCGAGCCGGCCGGCCGGCGCATCGCCGAGGCGCTGGGCATCGCCAAAGGCGCTGCCGTCATCCGCCTGGAGACGCGCGGCGAGGCCGACGGTCATGCGGTGTCGCGCGCGACGACCTGGTTCGATGCCAAGCGCTTCGCCGGAATCGAGGCGGCAATGGCGGAGACGGGATCGATCACCGCCTCACTGAAGCGCTTCGGCATCAACGATTATCTGCGGCATTCGACCGTGCTGTCGGCGCGCCACGCCGATGCCGACGACCTTGCAGCACTCGATCTGCAGCCCGGCGCGATTGTGCTGGTCACCGTCGCCGTCAACGTCACGCTCGACGGTGAGCCGATCCAGTTCGCGGAATCGCGCTTTCCCGCGGAGCGGGTGGAGCTGAAGTTGTCGGCCGGCGATTAGTTTCCGCGTCGTCACCGAAGGCGATAAACCCAGAGGTCGTCATCCACGGGCGTAGCGACGCGAAGCGGAGCGCAGACCCGAGGATCCATTCCGTAACCTCGACCGTAGAGCGCAGCGGAGCAGAATTCTGGATCGTTGCAACGCGTTGGCGTCACGGAATGGATCCTCGGGTCTGCGCTGCGTCGCTACGCTCCTTGCTCCGCCCGTGGATGACGATGTGACAGAGGTTTCGGCTAATCGCAAGGCATGCTCTGCCAAATCCAGTGCTGTCACCCACGGAGTTTTTGTGTCGGGCGAACCGGCGTCTCACCCGACCTCTATAACCGCCTTGATCAGTCCTGACTTCTCGTGCGTCCATCGGGCAAGGTCGCGCGGCGTTCCGGCGAGCGTGGTGCGATGGGTGACGAGCTTGTTCAACGGCACGGCGCCGTTGCGGATCGAATCTGCGACATGGTCGAAATCGGCCTTCAGTGCGTTGCGGCTGCCGATCAGCATCATCTCGCGCTTGTGGAATTCGGGGTCGGAGAAGGTGATGTCGTCCTTGACGACGCTGACCAGCACCAGCGTGCCGCCATGTGCGACATGGGCGAAGGCCGACTGCACGGACTGGGTGTTGCCGGTCGCGTCGAACACGAGGTCGAACCCTTCGCCGGCTGTTGCCTGTTGGACCAGCTCGGCAGCCGGCGCCTTCGAGCTGTCCAGCGGTGCAAAGCCGAGCTGCTTCTCGGCGAATCCGAGACGTTCGGCGCTCATGTCGAGCAGGCTGACATTCAGCCCGGCGATGCGCGCGAAGATCGCCGTGCCGAGGCCGATCGGGCCGGCGCCGATGACCAGCGTGCGCTGGCCGGGCAGCCCGAGCGATCGGCGCACGGCATGCGCGCCGATGGCCAGGAATTCGACCGCCGCGGCGTCGGCCAGCGACAGGCCGTTCGTCGGGTAGAGGTTCTGCGCCGGCACCAAAATTTCGTCGCACATGGCGCCGTCGCGATGGACGCCCAGCACCTCGATCTTCACGCAGCAGTTAGGCTTGCCGCGCCGGCAGGCAATGCATTTGCCGCATGAAAGATAGGGATTGATGACGACCGGCTCGCCGACGGCGAGATCGACACCTTCGCCCTTCTCGACGATCGTGCCGGCAACCTCATGGCCCATGATGCGCGGATAGGCCAGAAACGGGTGCTTGCCTTCGAAGATGTGGTAGTCGGTTCCGCAGATGCCGACATGGCTGACCGCAACGCGCGCCCAGCCGGGCGGCGGTGCGCCGGGCCCGGCGCGGTCTTCGAGGACAAGCTCGCCGGGCGAACGGCAGACAACGGCTTTCATATCGCAAATCCAGGCAAAGAGCGCCGGCACCGCTCGAGCGGGGCCGGCGCGTTAGTTTCACGTAGGAGTCATTTGCCGCGACGACGCAGGCCGTCGAAGTAGACGATGACGATGATCAGCAGGCCGGTGATGACGCGCTGCCAGAAGGTGTTGACGTTGAGCAGGTTGGCGCCGTTGTTGATCGTCGAAAGGATGAAGGAACCGATCAGCGGTCCATGCACGGAGCCGATGGCGCCGAACAGCGACGTGCCGCCGATCACCGACGAGGCGATGGCCTGAAGCTCATAGGTGTCGCCCTGCGTCGGATTGCCGATGCCGATGCGCGAGGCCAAGAGCACGCCGACGATGGCGGCAAGCAGGCCGGACAGGACGTAGGCCATGAAGATGGTGCGCGGCACGTTGACGCCGGACAGACGCGCGGCCTCCGCATTGGAGCCGACCGAGAACAGGTAGCGGCCCCAGCGCGTGTGGTGCAGGAAGACGTAGGACGGGATGGCGACCAGGATCACCATCCAGAACAGGTAGGGAATGCCCGCGAGCGAGCCGCGCGAGAAAGCCTGGAACGAGTCGCTGTTGATCGAGATCGAGTTGCCGTTCGTCATCAGGAGGCCGATGCCGCGCAGCGAGGTCATGGTGGCCAAGGTGATGATGAAGGGCGGCAGGCCCATCTTGACGATGCCGAAGCCGTGGAAGAGGCCGATGGCGACGCCCACCAGCAGCGTGATCAGCACCGCGGCCCAGATCGGCCAGCCGGCGTTGATCAAAAGCGCGACAATGACGGTGGTGAAGCCGACCACCGCGCCGACCGACAGATCGATGCCGCCGGTGATGATGACGAAGGTCTGGCCGACGGCGAGGATGGCGATCAGCGATCCCTGACGCAGAAGGTTGGTGATGTTGAGCGTCGTGGCGAAGGACGGCGTGGCGACGGCCAGCACGATCCACATCAGGAGCAAAAGGCCAAGCAGCGTCAGGCCGAACAGGGCGTTGAAATTGCGCTTGGGTTTTTCGGCGGGGATCGCCTCGGTGCTCATTTTTGTCCTCCCGACTTTTCTTGTTTCTCGGCCAGTGCCTGACCCAAAATGTCCTCGTGGCTGGCGGTGCGGAAACCGTGGGTCGCGACCAGCTTGCCGCGCCGGAACACGTGCAGCGTGTCTGCAAGCTCATAGACTTCCGGCAGATAGGACGAGATCAGGATGATGCCGGCGCCCTTGGACAAGAGCGTCGAGAACAGGCGGTAGATCTCGGCCTTGGTGCCGACGTCGACGCCCACCGTCGGCTCGTCGAAGATGAACAGCTTGGCGCCATGCGCCAGCCATTTGCCGATGACGATCTTCTGCTGGTTGCCGCCCGACAGGCTGGAGGCGAGCGCATGGCGCGTCGGCGTCTTGATGCGCAGGTCGGCGATCTGGCGGTCGGCCTCGGCCTTCTCCTTGGCGCCGGAGATCAGAAAATTGCTGGAGATGCGCTTGTAGATAGGCAGGTTGAGGTTGATGCCGACCGGCAAATTGAGGCACAGACCCTGGTCGCGGCGGCTTTCCGGCGCCAGCGCCATGCCGAGCCGGATCGCATCGTGCTCGGAGTTGACCTGGACCTCCTTGCCTTGCCAGAGAATCTGGCCGGCCGACTTCCTGTGGCGGCCGTAAAGCGTGGTGACGAACTCGCTGCGCCCGGCGCCGATCAGGCCGTAGAGGCCGACGATCTCGCCGGCGCGGACGGTCACCGAGACATTCTCGAAGCCTTTGCCCGAAAGGTTCCTCGTCTCGACAATCGTGGCGCCGGGGGTGAAATGTTCCTTGTGGTAGATCTGCTCGATCGAGCGGTTGATCATCAGCTTGACCAGTTCGGGCTCGTCGGTCTTGGCGATGTTGCGGGTGCCGACCAGAGTGCCGTCGCGCAGCACGGAAACGCGGTCGGCGAGCTCGAACACTTCCTCCATGCGGTGGCTGATATAGATGATGGTGACGCCTTCGCCTTTGAGCCGGCGGATCAGCTTGAAGAGCTGGTCGGCCTCCTTGCGGGTGAGATAAGCGGTAGGCTCGTCGAAAATCAGGAATTTGGTGCCGCGCACGGTGGCCCGCGCCGCGGCGATCAGCTGCTGCTGGCCGATGGTGAGATCGCCGAGCATGACATGCGCCGGCAAGTCGAAGCCCAGCCCGTCAATGATCTTCTGCGCGTCCTTCACCATGGCGCGCTGCTGCAGCAGGCCGAAGCGTGACTCCTCCTCGCCGAGGAACATGTTGGCGGCGACGGTGAGATGGCGGCACAGCACCACCTCCTGGTGGACGGCGTTGATGCCCAGCGCCATCGCCTCATGCGGCGTGGCCAAGGCGGTCGGCTTGCCTTCCCAGATCACCTCGCCGGAAGTGCGCGGCATGACGCCGGTCAGGAGTTTTATCAGGGTCGACTTGCCGGCGCCGTTCTCGCCGACGATCGCGTGGATCTCGCCTGCCTTGAAGGCAAGATGCACAGGCTTCAGCGCATGCGTGCCGGGGTAGCGCTTTTCCAGGCCGTTGAGCTCGAGGATCGTCCTGCCCGGTTCCAGCATGGGGGCCGGATGCAATTCCTGCGCCGTCGACGTCATGACAATCCTCCCAGATTGGCCTCAACCATTGGGTACGCGGCGATGCGTCTGGCGCGCATCTTGAAGGCGGAGCCTAAATCGGGCCGGCGAATTTCCAAATCGCCCCGATGGATGTTTCCGGGGCGCGAGGCCCCGGAAACGACTGTCGCGATGCTGCTCACTTGAGCTTCGGGTTGAGCAGCGCGTCGATCTTGGGATCCTTCATGTTGTCTTTGGTGACGAGGTTCGCGCCGGTGTCGACATTGGCCTCGACCTTCTCGCCCTTCGAGGCGGCCAAGGCGGTCTTGATGCCGTCATAGCCCATCCGGTACGGATCCTGGACGACCAGGCCCGAGATGACGCCGTCATTGAGGAACTTGATCAGCTTTTCGTCGCTGTCGAAGCCGATCAGCGCCACCTTGCCGCCGAGATTGTTTTCGGCGATCGCCTGGCCGACGCCCTGCGCCATGATCAGGTTCGAGGCGAAGATGCCCTTGAGGTCCGGATTGGCGGTGATCAGGTCGGTCGCGATGTTGAGGCCGGTGGTGGCCTGGCCGTCGGCATATTTGTCGGCGACAAGCTCGAGGCCCGGATACTTGGCCTTGATCTGTTCGATGAAGCCTTGCTTGCGCTGCTCGAGCGAGCCGGCGCCGGGAAGTGCCGTGATCAGCGCGACTTTGCCTTCCACCTTGCCGCCGTTGGCGGCGCCGATTGCGGCGGCGAGGCCGTCAGCGGCGACGCGGCCGCCCTGCACGTTGTCGGTGGTCAGGAAGGAGGTGAAGGCCTTGGAATCGGCGCCGGAGTCGATGCCGATGACCTTGACCTTGGAGGCAGCCTCGTCGATCGGCTTGCCGAGCGCCTTGAACTCGGTCGGCGAGATGACGACGGCCGCCGGGTTGCTGGCGACGGCGTTTTCCAGGATCGAGATCTGGCCGTTGACGTCGGTTTCGGCCTGGGCGCCGAGTTCCGGCACGTTGACGCCGAGATCCTTGCCGGCCTTGCGGGCGCCGGCCAGAACGATCTGCCAGTAGAAGGATGTGGTATCCTTGACGATGATCGGAATGGTCACGTCGGCCGCCGAGGCGGGCGCGGAATGCATCGCGCCGGCGAGCATCGAAGCGGCGGCCAAGGCCACGAAGGCGCGGCGGTTGAGAAGGCTGGTCACGAATTTCATTAGGTTCCTCCCTAAGTCGCCTGGTGAAGGTTGCGGAAGCTCCATCTGGATAGGCGCGGCCCAAACAGAACTTTATCAATAAAAAACAGATACCGTTTTTTGATAGAGCATTGCCGTGACCGATGCAAGCGATGTCTGCTGCCGTGCGCGATGCGGGCTAGGGTCCGTTCGGCTCGTCCCTGGGCAGTGCTCGGATGCTCCCGTTCCTCCTTATCGGCATGGAACAATAATTTCATATTTCTGTCAATATGGAATATTCATTCCATAGAAAAGCCTGCACGGTTGTGAAGGTCGCCTCCTGTTGTCGGGGGCGCTTCCGACGCGATAACGGCCTTTGATTAAAGCGTCGCGCCGAGATGCCACGGCACGAATTCGTTGTCGCCGTAGCCGAACGCCTCGCTCTTGGTCTTGCGGCCGGACGCCGTCTCGATGATCAGCTCGAAGATCTCGCGGCCCATGCCGGCGATGGTCTTCTCGCCCGAGGCGATAACCCCGCAATTGACGTCCATGTCCTCTTCCATCTGGTGATACATGGTCGAATTGGTGGCGACCTTGATCGACGGCGTCGGCCGGCAGCCAAAGCAGGAGCCGCGGCCGGTGGTGAAGACGATGACATTGGCGCCGCCGGCGACCTGGCCGGTGGCCGAGACCGGGTCGTAGCCGGGCGTGTCCATGAACACCAGGCCGCGGCCCGAGACTTTCTCGGCATAGCCGAAGACGCCGTTGAGCGGCGTCTGGCCGCCCTTGGCGACCGCGCCCAGCGATTTCTCGAGGATCGTGGTCAGGCCGCCGCGCTTGTTGCCGGGCGAGGGATTGTTGTCGATCGAGGCGCCGTGCTTGGCGGTATGGTCCTCCCACCACTTCACAAAGCCGTCAAGCTTGGCGGCGATCTCGGGCGAGGCGGCGCGGTAGGCCAGCAGATGCTCGGCGCCGTAGATCTCGGTCGTCTCCGACAAGATGCCGATGCCGCCGCAGTCTGCCAGGATATCGACGGCGGCGCCCAATGCCGGATTTGCCGTGATGCCGGACATGCCGTCCGAGCCGCCGCATTGCAGCCCGACAACGATCTCCGAGACCGGGATCGGCTCACGCTGCAGCTGGCCCACTTCCTCGGCGATCTCGGCCAGAACGCCCATCGCGCGCTCGACCGATTTGCGCGAGCCGCCGGCTTCCTGGATGTTGAAATGCCGCTTTCCCGCGGCCACGCCCTTCTGGCCGTAAAGCGTGAGTTGGTTGACCTCGCAGCCCAGGCCCACCATCAGCACGCCGCCGAAATTCGGATGGCGCGCATAGCCGGCTAAAGTGCGGTGCAGAACCATCATGCCGTCGCCGGTGGCGCTCATGCCGCAGCCCTGGCCGTGCACGATCGGCACGAAGCCGTCGATGCCGGGATATTTCGGCAGAAGTGTGCGGTTGGCTTCGTCCGCAATGGCGTGGCAGACGGTCGACGAGCAATTGACGCTGGCGATGATGCCGATGAAGTTGCGCGTGCCGGAGCGCCCATCGGCGCGGCGGTAGCCCATGAAGGTACGCTTGCGGTCGGCCTCGGTGGCGTGCTCGGCCTCGCTCGGCGGCACCACCGGCAAGCGGCCGCTCTCGAAAACCAGATTGTGCGAATGAACATGCTCGCCGGGCGCGATGTCTTGCGTGGCGCGGCCGATCGCCTGGGCGTATTTCACAACCGCTTCGCCCGCTGGGATCGGCTTGATCGCCACCTTGTGGCCCGGCTCGATCACGGCAGTCGCGGTTGCGCCGCCCGGCAATGGCGTTCCAATCTCGATGCGCCCGTTGGCAACGGCGACATTATCGGAGGGTGAGAGAAGGATGGTGTTTGCAACGTTCACGGGCGGCTGTCCTGGGTGATCCTGGGAATGCGGGCGGATTGACTTGCGCCCGTTTAAAGGTAATGTCTTTTATCGGGAAAAAACAATTTTGCGTCAATTGTTTTTTCGCTCGGTTGGCGCTCGTCTTTTGGACGCCCGCGCCGCCCGTTTGGCAAGCCGGCGAAAAGCGTTCCGCTTTTCGGAGGCTTGCGCCAGAGCAATTCCAGGAAAAGGGCGTAGCGGCTTTCCGTCCGGAATTGCGCAGAAACAAAGATTTAGCGCAGTTCGGCGATTCCGAGAAACGCTGAACTGCTCTAGGAACACCGATCATATCGCGTTTCCGGCAGGCCGCCGCAAGCGTTGGGGGATACGGGGCATGTCGAAAAGCAACAATGTCTACAAGGACGCCTTCAACCGCTGCCTCAGGTTGCTCGACGAGACCAAGAGCCTGCCGTCGGAGCCTGAGCTCGGCACGCTGCTCGGCGTCAGCCGCACCACGGTGCGCAGCATCCTTGCGCGCATGGAAGAAACCGGGCTTATCGACTGGAACAAGCGTAATAAGACCGTGCTCAGGGCGCCGCGGTCCGAGGACTTCTTCCCCGAGGAGGAGACCGACTCGCTGGCCGAGATCATCGAGCGCTCTTTCATGCGGCGTCTGCTTGCGGGAGGCGCCGAAGCCGGCATGCAGATCAACGAGCTGGAGCTGGCGCGCGAGATCGGCGTCGGCACCACCAGCGTGCGCGAATTCCTGATCCGCTTCTCGCGCTTCGGGCTGATCGAGAAGCGGCGCAACAGCCACTGGGTGCTGAAGGGTTTCACACGCGCCTTCGCGCTGGAGCTGACCGAGATCCGCGAGATTTTCGAGCTGCGTTCGGCGGCGGCTTTCGCCGCGCTGCCGGAAGATAGCGCCGTATGGGCCGATCTTGACCGGCTGGAGCTCGAGCATCGCCAGCTCGCCAGCGAGATCGCCACGCGCTTCAACGAATTCTCCGAGCTCGACGAGCGCTTCCACCGGCTGATCCACCGCGCCTCGCACAATCGCTTCATCGTCGACTTTTACGATGTCATCGCGATGATCTTCCATTACCACTATCAGTGGAACAAGGCTGAGGAGCGCCAGCGCAACGAGGTCGCTATCCAGGAGCATCTCGCCTATATCGCGGCGCTGAAATCGCGCGATCCCGGCAAGGTGGACGCCGCCTGTCGCAAGCACCTGAAGTCGGCGCGCCAGACGCTGCTGACCTCAATTCCCGAAGGGCGGCAGATGCAGCCCGCCTAGGGTCTGTCGAGATTCAGGTGATGCCGGCCTGCGAAGGGCGGCTTCCTGCGCTTCCGGTGCTCACGTACCTTAAGTACGCTCCGCTCCGGTTCTCGGAAGCCACCATTCTCGGCTCGGCCTGACCTGAATCTCGACAGACCCTCACGCATGTCGTCCAGAAGCGTGCAGCGGTTTTGGGACAACGACATGCATAAAAACAAGCGCGTCGCGCCGCGTTGCCGCAGCGCGGTTTTGCCGATTTCCCGCGCGCATTCCCCGTGCTACCGTCGACGCGTTTCCGGGAGAGGCTTTGCGTTGGATATCCGGCTGAGACGATGGAGCATGCCGGCCGCGTTCGTCGCGGCGCTGCTTCTATTGCTTCAGTCCTCTCTCGGCGCTTTCGCCTTCGGCGCGCCTTCGCAGGTCGACGCCTTCGGCAACGTCATCTGCACGCATGAAGGCGCTGTAAAACTCCCCGGCGGCGATTCCCACCAACAACATCTGCCGGCCTGCTGCTCGCTCGGCTGCAACATGGTTTCGGCGGCGCATCTGCCGCCGCCGGAGGCCGGCGCCCTGGCCAGGCCCCAGCTTTTCGAGGCCGTCGCCTTCCAGCTTCCGGCCTTCCGGCACCAGGATTTCGCCCGCGACCGCTCTCCGGCCAATCCGCGCGCGCCGCCGGCGATGGTCTGATCCGCGGAACCTTCCGCAGGCCTGTTCATCCAAAGATCAGACTGTTCGCGGCCGCATTGCGGCGCGATCCCGTACTCATGGAGCAACCATGTCCAATCTTCTTCCCAAGGCGCAAGCCTTCGCCCTTCGCGGCGCGCCGCCGTTTCACCTCCCGCTGCGCGTTGGCCTTGCCGTGCTCAGCCTTTTCTTTCTCTTGGCCTGCATTCCCGCCGCCTTGGCGCATGAGTTCAAGGTCGGCGATCTCGAGATCGAGCATCCCTGGTCGCGGGCGACGCCGCCGGGCGCCAAGGTGGGCGGCGGCTATTTCACCGTGATCAACAAGGGCAGCGCGCCGGACCGGCTGCTGTCGATCTCCTCCGACATCTCCGAAAAGGCCGAACTGCATGAGATGGGCGTCAAGGACGGCGTCATGACCATGCGGCCGGTCGAGGGCGGGCTGGAGATCCCGGCCGGCGGCAAGGTCGCGCTGAAGCCGGGCGCTTATCACCTGATGTTCACCGGCCTGAAGCGGCAGCCGAAGCAGGGCGAGAAATTCCCCGCGACGCTGACCTTCGAGAAGGCGGGCAGCGTCACCGTCGAGTTCGCCGTCGAAGGCATCGGCGAGACGGGCAGTGGCGATATGGGCGACATGGATCACGCCGAGTAATCCGCCAATTCGAAATCAGAGGCACAATTCATGAAAAAGTATATTTTGGCGGCGGGCGCGCTTTGCGCGCTCGGGACCAACGCCGCGCTCGCCCACATCACGCTCGAAACGCAGGAAGCGGCCGTCGGCTCGACCTACAAGGCCGTCTTGCGCGTGCCGCATGGCTGCGAGGGCAAGGCAACGACCGCGGTGCGTGTGCAGATCCCCGAAGGCGTCATCGCGGTGAAGCCGATGCCCAAGCCCGGCTGGACGCTGCAGGTCAAGAAGGGCAAATACGAGAAATCCTACCAGCTCTATGGCGAGGCCTTGACCACCGGCGTGAAGGAAGTCGACTGGAGCGGCGGCAATCTACCGGACGAATTCTATGACGAATTCGTCTTCCGCGCCTCGCTGGCGGCCGATCTGCCGGCCGGCCAGATGCTCTATTTCCCGGTGGTGCAGGAATGCGGCGATGCCGCCGAGCGCTGGATCGAGATCCCGGCGGCCGGCCAGGACGAGGACGCCTTGGAAACGCCAGCGCCCGGCATCAAATTGCTGCCGAAGAAATGATCTCTGTTGGCGCGCTCCCTCGGGATGCGCCAACATTTCCAGTTATGACGGCATGAACGCAGCACTGCCTTCCTCGATGAACTGCATGCTTGCCGGCTCGCTTGTCTGGCTGGCGGCAATGCTCGTGACGATGGCGCTGCTCGTCGTGCCCGGCCGCGCTTTGGCGCATGCCGCGCTGGTCGCGACCGACCCGGCTGACGGCGCCGTGCTGACGCAAAGTCCCGGCAAATTCTCGCTGACCTTCAGCGAGCCCGTCTCGCCGCTGGTGCTGACGCTTGTGCGGCCGGACGGCTCACAGCTTGCGCTGACATCCTTCCGCCTCAAGGACCAGACCGTCGAGATCGACAATCCCGAAGCGCTCAAATCCGGCACGCATGTGCTGAGTTGGCGAGTCGTTTCGGTCGATGGTCATCCGGTCGGCGGCTCGGCGCTGTTTTCCATGGGCGCGCCAAGCGCGGCACCAGTGGCGGGTGAGGCCGTCGACTGGACGCTGCGGGCAGCGATCTGGCTCGGCAAGCTGTTTCTCTATGCCGGACTTTTTCTCGGCATCGGCGGCGCGTTCGCACTTGCCTGGCTCGCCGAGGACCGGCGCCGCGGCCGACGCTTCGTCATCGCGGCGCTTCTTATCGGTCTCGTCGGAGCGCCGCTTTCGCTCGGCCTGCAGGGGCTGGATGCGCTCGGCGCGCCGCTCGCCCGGTTTGCGACACCGGCTGTCTGGAAGACCGCGCTCGAGACGAGCTTCGTCTGGACGGTGCTGCTCGGCCTGATCGCGCTCGGCTTGGCTTTGCTTTCTCTTGCCGGACCGTCGGGCTTGCGCAAGCTGGCGGCGTCCGTAGCACTGCTCGGTGTTGGCGCGGCCCTTGCCGCGAGCGGTCACGCCAGCGCCGCCGAGCCGCAATGGCTGACGCGGCCGCTGGTATTCCTGCACGGCACCGCGATCGCCTTCTGGGCGGGTGCGCTGGCGCCGCTCGGCCTCGCGCTGCGGCAGCAGCCGGCGCAAGCGAAGGTCTTTCTGCGGCGCTTCTCGCGCGCGATCCTGCCGGTCGTGGCTGTCCTTGCCGCCAGCGGCATCGTACTGGCGATCATCCAGCTGCAGCAGCCGGCCGCGCTGATCCATACCGCTTATGGCCGGCTGCTGCTGCTCAAGCTCACCCTGCTGCTCTTCCTGTTCACGTTGGCCTCCATCAACCGCTGGACGTTGACAGCGCCCGCCGTGGCCGGCGACACCGAGGTGCAGCGGCGGATGGTGCGCTCGATCGGCATCGAGATGCTGATCGCGCTCGCCATTTTCGGCGTCGCCGCCGGCTGGCGCTTCACCCCGCCGCCACGCGCGTTGGCGATCGCCGCCGCGCAACCGGTTTCGATCCACATCCACACGCTGAAGGCGATGGCCGATCTCGGCATCACGCCGGGCCATGCCGGCGAGGTTGCCGCTTCGATGATGATCATGACCGGCGAATTCGGGCCGCTCGACGCCAAGGAGGTGACGCTGGTGCTGTCGAAGCCGGATTCCGGCATCGAGCCGATCAAGCGGCCGGCGAGAAAATCCGGCGACGGCACCTGGCGTATCGACAACCTCGTCATCCCGCTGCCGGGCCGCTGGGACGCCCGGCTCGATATCCTCGTTTCGGACTTCGAGGTGGTGAAGATCGAGGCGCCAATTAATATTCGCGCAGAGTGAAATTGAGAGTGAATGGTGAATAGTGAATGGTGAATGGTGAATAGCAGGCGATTTTCGTTTCCGCGTCGCGACGGCGTTCGCCTGTCCATTTCACTATTCACCATTCACCATTCGCCCTCAGTCTTCACCCTCGGTCTCACCGATCTCGACACAATTCGGCGAGACGGTTGACGCAGCCGCCAAGGCCCGTCATTCATCTGGGAAAGGCGTTCTCCAGGACGCAACCCACAACAAGCATCCGAACGCAGGGAAGAAACGATGGAAAAAGCCGAAATCGGCCTGATCGGCCTTGGCACGATGGGTTCCAACCTGGCGCTCAACATCGCCGAGCACGGGCACCGCATCGCCGTCTTCAACCGCACGGCATCGCGCACCGACGCCTTTGTCGAGAGTGCCGGTTCGCTGAAGGACATGGTCGTTCCCTGCTACAGCCTGGAGGAGCTCGCCGCCGCGATCCGGCCCCCGCGGCCGATCATCATCATGGTGCTGGCCGGCAAGCCGGTCGACGAGCAGATCGCGGCCCTGCGCGGTGTGCTCTCTCACAACGACATCGTCATCGATGCCGGCAACGCCAATTTCCGCGACACGATGCGCCGCTTCTCGGAGCTGTCCGGCTCGGGCCTGACCTTCATCGGCATGGGCGTGTCGGGCGGCGAGGAGGGCGCGCGGCACGGCCCCTCGATCATGGTCGGCGGCACCGAAGAGTCCTGGAAGCGCGTTGAAAAGGTGCTGACCGCGATCTCCGCCAAGTTCAAGGACGAGCCTTGCGCCGCCTGGCTCGGACATGACGGCGCCGGCCATTTCGTCAAGACCATCCACAACGGCATCGAATATGCCGACATGCAGATGATCGCCGAGATCTACGGCATATTGCGCGACGGCCTCGGCATGGCGCCCAAGGAGATCGGCAAGGTCTTCGAAGAATGGAACAAGGGCCGGCTCAACTCTTACCTGATCGAGATCACCGCAAAAGTTCTCGCCGCCGACGATCCCAAGACCGGCAAGCCGGTGGTCGACATCATCCTCGATCGCGCCGGGCAGAAGGGCACCGGCAAATGGTCGGTCATCGAGGCGCAGCAGCTCGGCATTCCGGCGACGGCGATCGAGGCGGCGGTCGCGGCGCGCGTGCTGTCGTCGCTCAAGGACGAGCGGTACGCGGCGGAAAAGGCCTATGGCAATATCGGCGTCGAAAGGATCTCCGGCGACAAGGCCGCGCTGCTCAAGGATCTGGAGCTGGCCTTGTTCGCCGGCAAGATCGCGGCTTACGCCCAAGGCTTTGCGGTGATGACCGGCGCCTCCAAGGAATTCAACTGGAACCTGCCGATGCCGACCATCGCCAAGATCTGGCGCGCCGGCTGCATCATCCGCTCGCAGATGCTGGACACGATGGCCGAGGCGTTCGGTTCGGGCGGCGCTTCCACCAACCTGATGATGGCGCCGGCCTTCATCGCCATGATGAAGGAGGCGCATCCGTCGCTCAGGCGCATCGTGGCGCGCGCTTCCGAAGCCGGCTCGCCGGTGCCGGCGCTGTCGTCGGCGCTCGCCTATTTCGACAGCTACCGCCAGGGACGCGGCACCTCAAACCTGATCCAGGCGCAGCGCGACTTCTTCGGCGCGCACGGCTTCGAGCGCATCGGGGAAGAGGGGTCGTTTCATGGCCCATGGGGGAGTGGGGCCGCCTAGGGCCAGGTGAGGCCGGCCTGCAAATGGCGGCTTCCTGCGCTTCCGGTGCTCACGTACTTTAAGTAAGCTCCGCTCCGGTTCTCGGAAGCCACCATTTTCGACTCGGCCTGACCTGCCCCTCAAGTCGCGCCAGTCAGCCGCGATAGGGCAAAACCTCGCTCGGCGTGCTGAGCGATTGCAGCGTGCCTGGATCGGCGCCACCGATCCAGCCGAGCACGGCGCGGGCGAGCTCGGAGCCGGCGAGCCGGAAGTTCTCGTTGACGACAAGCAGCTCCCGCCGGAACAGATGCAGCAGTTCCGACGATTGTTTCGACACCACGTCGACGTCGCGGCCGAGCTTCAGCCCGGCGTCCTCTATGCCGGCCACGATGGCGAGCGTGGCGGCGGCGGCGCTGCTGACGAAGCCGTCCGGACGGTCCTTGCGCCGCATCAATTGCGCGGTCCGCATCCTGATCTGCTCGATCGACTGGTCGATGGACACGGTGTTGAACGGCACCTCGCTGGCACCCACCTCGCTCAGCGCATCGGCAAAGCCGGCGACCGTATGGCCGTGATAGGTGAGGCCGACCGGAGGCGTCACCAGGGCAAGCCGGTTGCGGCCCCTGCCGGCGAGGTAGCGGACGGCTTCGCCGGCAAAGGCATAATTATCGAAGTCGTGATAGGGATGCACCAGCCCCATGTCGGTGCGACCATGCGTGGCGAAGGGAATGCCGCGCTCCAGCATATAGCGCGCCCGTGGATCGTTGGGCTGGGTGCGCGAGATGATGACGCCGTCGGCCGAGCCCGTCTCGACCAGATAGCGCACCGGGTCCAGCGGATCCTGCGAGCGCGAATAGGGCGTGACGATCAGATGGTAGGGCGTGTCGGCGATCACCTCGGTGACGCCGTAGATGATGTCCGAGACGAAGCTCATGAGCTCGTGCTCGGTGTTCAGCACAAGCGATATCACGTTGGTCTTGCCGGTCCGCAAACGTACGCCGGCGCGGTTGGGGCGGTAGCCGATCTGCTTGGCGACGAGCTGGACGCGACGCCTGGTCTCGGCGCCGATCTCGGGCGCATCCTTCAGCGCGCGCGAGACTGTCGTGACGCCCAGCCCGGTCATGAAGGCAAGCGTCTTCAGCGTCGGCCGTTCCTTGCCCGACGTGTCGTCGTCGCCCTTCTTCGTTATCCGTCTATCCATCGTCCCGCCCGTCAGGCGCATAGCAGTCGCGGGGCCGACCGGCAATCGTGCGGCGGTGACATTTGCGCGACCTTCAGTTTGCGGCTCGGCTCAATATACTGAAACGTTACAGATTGCCAATCTTCGTGATCAACCGGCAAGGTCGCGCCGTCGGCATCGTGGATGCGGAGAGGAGCCGAAAGTCGCTGGAATCACAAAGAAATATCGGTCTGGGCCTGCTTTTGGCACCAATCGACTGATCCGACACCGACATTGCCGCCTCGGGAGAAAGATTTTGTTCGCGTCGCGAAAAAATCTTGGCCGGCCTCAAGGCGAGGGGTTGCCTAGGCGGATCATTTGCCGTATCGAAAATCTGTAACGTTTCAGATTCTGGGAGGAGCCGAAATGCGATACAAATTCCTGACTGCCGCCTTTGCCGCGACAGTTGCGCTCAATTTCGCCGGTCCGGCGGCCGCGACCGACCTGGAAGTCACCCATTGGTGGACTTCCGGCGGCGAGGCGGCAGCGGTGGCCGAGCTTGCCAAGGCATTCGACGCGACGGGCAACCACTGGGTCGACGGCGCCATTGCAGGCTCCGGCGGCACGGCGCGGCCGATCATGATCAGCCGCATCACCGGCGGCGATCCAATGGGCGCCACCCAGTTCAACCACGGCCGCCAGGCCGAGGAACTGGTGCAGGCCGGGCTGATGCGCGACCTCACCGATATCGCCACCAAGGACAAGTGGACGGAGATCGTGCGGCCGAAGAGCCTGCTCGATAGTTGCACCATCGACGGCAAGATCTATTGCGTGCCGGTCAATATCCATTCCTGGCAGTGGCTGTGGCTGTCCAACGAGGCCTTCCAGAAGGCCGGCCTGCCTGTGCCCAAGGACTGGAATGAATTCGTGGCGGATGCGCCGGCGCTCGAAAAGGCGGGCATCATTCCGCTCGCGGTCGGCGGACAGGCCTGGCAAGCCTCGGGCGCCTTCGACGTGCTGATGGCCGCGACCGGGGGCACCGACACGTTCCTCAAGGTCTATAAGGACAAGGATGCCGCCTTCGCGGCAGGCCCGGAGATCGCCAAGGTGTTCAAGGCGGCGGACGACGCCCGCAAGATGGCCAAGAACACCAATGTGCAGGACTGGAACCAGGCCACCAATCTGGTCATCACCGGCAAGGCTGCCGGCCAGATCATGGGCGACTGGGCGCAGGGCGAGTTCCAGGTTGCCGGCAAGACGGCCGGCAAGGACTATACCTGCCTGCCCGGCCTCGGCCTGAACGAAGTCATTGCCACGGGCGGCGATGCCTTCTACTTCCCGCTGCTCAAGGATGAGGCAAAGACGAAGGCGCAGGCGGTGCTCGCCGAGACCTTGCTCGATCCGAAGACCCAGGTCGCCTTCAACCTCAAGAAGGGCTCGCTGCCGGTGCGTGGCGACGTCGACCTCAACGCGGCGAACGACTGCATGAAGAAGGGCCTCGCCATCCTCGCCAAGGGCGCCGTCATGCCGTGGACGGACCAACTGCTTTCGCAGGACAGCCAGAAGCAGAAGGAGGACCTGTTCTCCGAGTTCTTCGCCAAGCCGGACATGACGGTCGAAGAGGCGCAGAAGCGCTTCGCCGCCATCATCGCTTCGGCCGATTGATCTACCGGCGCCCCGCCAGCTCCCGGTCCCTGCCTAACGGGGGTCGGGAGCATGATGTCCTCATTGCCCCAGCCCGGCTGTCGAGATGAGCAATAGCGAACGTCCCAACCAGCTTTTCCGTAACCTCAATGCGAAGATCGCATCGATTCCGATGGTGCTCACCGCGCTTGTGGTGTTCGTCGGCGGCACGGCGTGGACGGTTCTCTACTCCTTCACCAATTCGAAGCTGCTGCCACGGCTCAACTTCGTCGGCCTCGACCAGTATTATCGGTTGTGGGCGACGCCGCGCTGGCTGATCTCGATCGAGAACCTCCTGATCTACGGCGTGATCTCGCTGGTGTTCTCGCTGGTGATCGGCTTCGTCCTGGCGGCGCTCCTCGACCAGAAGATCCGCTTCGAGGATACGTTCCGCACCATCTTCCTCTATCCCTTCGCGCTCTCCTTCATCGTCACCGGGCTGGTCTGGCAATGGCTGCTCAACCCGGATTTCGGCATCCAGCGCGTCGTGCGCGACCTTGGCTGGACGAGCTTCAGCTTCGACCCGCTTTATAATTCCAGCATCGTCATCTACGGCATTTCCATCGCCGCGCTCTGGCAGGGCACGGGGCTGATCATGTGCCTGATGCTTGCCGGCCTGCGCGGCATCGACGAAGACATATGGAAGGCGGCGCGGGTGGACGGCATCCCGATGTGGAAGACCTACCTGTTCATCGTCATCCCGATGATGCGGCCGGTCTTCATCACCACGCTGGTCATCATCGCCGCCGGCATCGTCAAGGTCTATGATCTCGTCGTGGCGCAGACCAGCGGCGGGCCGGGCATCGCCTCCGAAGTGCCGGCAAAATACGTCTACGACTACATGTTCTTCGCCCAGAATCTCGGCCAGGGTTTCGCCGCCTCGACCATGATGCTGCTCTCGGTGATGATCGTCATCGTGCCATGGGCCTATCTCGAATTCGGAGGCCGCCGGCGTGGTTGATGTCGCTGCCTCTCCGTCCGATGCGATCGTCCTTCGGCGCGACGAAGCCGGGCCTGCCGGCGCGAAGCCGCGGCATGCGCTCTCGCGCCGCAACATCTTCCTCTACGGCACGCTGATCGTCGTGGCGCTCTATTACCTTTTGCCGCTCTACGTGATGATCGTCACGTCGCTGAAGGGCATGCCGGAAATCCGCCTCGGCAACATCTTCTCGCCGCCGGTGGAAATCACCTTCGAACCCTGGGTGAAAGCCTGGGCGACTGCCTGCACCGGCCTCAACTGCGACGGGCTCTCGCGCGGTTTCTGGAACTCGGTGCGCATCACCGTGCCGTCGGTGCTGCTGTCGATCGCGATCGCCTCGGTGAACGGCTATGCCTTGGCCAACTGGCGCTTCAAGGGCGCCGACACCTTCTTCATCATCCTGATCGTCGGCGCCTTCATCCCCTACCAGGTGATGATCTACCCGATCGTCATCATCCTGCGCGAGATCGGCATATACGGCACGCTGACCGGCCTTGTGATCGTGCATTCGATCTTCGGCATGCCGATCCTGACGCTCTTGTTCCGCAACTATTTCACGTCGATGCCGGAGGAACTGTTCCGCGCGGCGCGCGTCGACGGCGCCGGCTTCTGGGGCATCTATCTGCGCATCATGCTGCCGATGTCGCTGCCGATCTTCGTCGTCGCCATCATCCTGCAGGTCACCGGCATCTGGAACGACTTCCTGTTCGGCGTCGTCTACACGCGCCCCGACACCTACCCGATGACGGTGCAGCTCAACAACATCGTCAATTCGGTGCAGGGCGTGAAGGAATACAACGTCAACATGGCCGCGACGATCCTCACCGGACTCGTTCCGCTCATCGTCTATTTCATTTCCGGCAAGCTCTTCGTGCGCGGCATCGCGGCCGGCGCAGTGAAAGGATGATGATGGCAGCGGCAATCGCCAATCCCAGCGTTTCGATCCAGGACCTGTCGCTCAATTTCGGTGTGATGTCGGTGCTGAAAACGCTCAATCTCGACGTCGCCGAGGGCGAGTTCATCGTGCTTCTGGGACCGTCCGGCTGCGGCAAATCCACCTTGCTCAACTGCATCGCCGGCCTGCTCGACATTTCGGAAGGCCGCATCTTCATCAAGGGCAAGAACGTCACCTGGGAGGAGCCTAAGGACCGCGGCATCGGCATGGTGTTCCAGTCCTACGCGCTCTATCCGCAGATGACGGTCGAGAAGAACCTGTCCTTCGGTCTGCGCGTTGCCGGCCTGGCCAAGGACGAGATCGCCAAGCGCATCGCACGCGCCGCCGAGATCCTGCAGATCGAGCCGCTGTTGCAGCGCAAGCCCTCGGCGCTCTCCGGCGGCCAGCGCCAGCGCGTGGCGATCGGGCGGGCACTGGTGCGCGACGTCGACGTCTTCCTGTTCGACGAGCCGCTCTCCAATCTCGATGCCAAGCTGCGGGCGGAACTGCGCGTCGAGATCAAGCTGCTGCACCGCAAGCTCGAAAACACCATGATCTACGTCACCCACGATCAGATCGAGGCAATGACGCTCGCCGACCGCATCGCGGTGATGAAGGGCGGCGTCATCCAGCAGCTCGACGCGCCGCAGACCATCTACAACCGTCCGGTCAACCGCTTCGTCGCCGGCTTCCTCGGCTCGCCGGCGATGAACTTTGTCGACGGCCATTTGGAAAACGCGGATGGCGGCTGGCATTTTCTCGCCGATGGTCTGAAGATTCCACTCAGTACCTATGGTTTCGATCGGCAGCCGGAACCCGGACCGGCCGTGTTCGGCATCAGGCCCGAACATGTGAGTCTGAACAGCGGCGCCGGCTGGCCGTTCTCGGCGGCCAGCAAAGTCGAAGTGGTGGAACCGATGGGCTCCGACACGCTGGTCTGGCTGCAGCTCGCCCAACAGAAATTCAGCGTCCGGGTTACCTCGGAGCGCACGCCCGGGAATGATGAGGCGGTGACCGTCGGCTTCGATCCGATGCGCGCTTCGCTCTTCGATGCCCAGACCGGCAACCGCCTTTAACCCCAAGCAGAACGGACAGGACATGAACTGGTCATTCCAACTCTACAGCGCTCGCAATTTTCAACCATGGAACAACGTGGTGAAAATGCTCGGCGAGCTCGGCTACAGCCAGGTCGAAGGCTTTGGCGGTGTCTATGACGACCCGAAGGCGTTTCGCGCCGAGCTCGACAAGAACGGGCTTGCGATGCCGACCGGGCATTTCTCGATCGAGGCGCTGGAGAACGATTTCGACGGCGTGCGCAAGATCGCCGACGCGCTCGGCATCAGGCTGCTGATCTGCCCCTATCTGGTGCCCGATCAGCGCCCGTCCGACGCCGCCGGCTGGCGCGGCTTCGGCGAGCGCCTCGCCAAGGTGGGCGAGGTGGCAAAAAAGGCCGGCTACGGCTTTGCCTGGCACAACCATGATTTCGAGTTCAAGGCGCTTGCGGACGGCTCGCTGCCGCAGGACCACATCCTGTCCGCGGCACCGGACATCGGCTGGGAAATGGATGTCGCCTGGGTGGTGCGCGGCGGCGCCGATCCGCTGCCCTGGATCGAGAAGCATGGCAAGCGGATCGTTGCCGTCCACGTCAAGGACATGGCGAAGCCGGGCGAGGGGCTGGACGAGGACGGCTGGTCCGATGTCGGTCACGGCACGATCGACTGGGCGGGCCTGTTCAAGACGTTGCGCGCCAAGAGCGCGGCGCAGTATTTCGTCATGGAGCAGGACAACCCCAATGACATCGAGCGCTATGCCCGCCGCTCAATCGCAGCAGCCAAGAGCTGGCAGGAGTAATCAAAATGGCAGAGAAACTTGGCATCGGCGTCATCGGCTGCGGCAACATCTCGAAGGCGTATTTCTCGCTGGCGCCGCTGTTCCGCGGCATCAAGATGCGCGCCTGCGCGGATATCAACATGGAGGCCGCGAAAGCGCGGGCGAAGGAGTTCAAGCTCCGCGCCGAGACGGTCAACGACCTGCTCAAGGACGACGAGATCGACATCATCGTCAACCTGACGGTTCCGGCGGTGCACTACGAAATCTCCAAAGCGGTGCTCGATGCCGGCAAGCATGTCTATTCGGAAAAGCCGTTCGTCTTGTCGATCGAGGAAGGACTCGATCTCAAGAAACGGGCCGAGAAGAAGGGCCTGCGCATCGGTTCGGCGCCGGACACCTTCCTCGGCGGCGCGCACCAACTGGTCCGCGATCTCATCGACAGCGGCAAGCTCGGCGCGATCACCAGCGGCACCTGCCATGTGATGGGCCACGGCATGGAGCACTGGCACCCCAACCCGGATTTCTTCTTCCAGCCGGGCGCCGGCCCGGTGCTCGACATCGGGCCATACTATGTCACCAACCTGATCCAGCTGATCGGGCCGGTGAAGCAGGTGGCCGCCTTCGCAACGACGCCGGCCAAGGAGCGCACCATCAGCTCCAAACCGCGGGCGGGCGAGAAGATCCCGGTGAACACGCCGACCACCATCCATGCGCTGCTCGAATTCGCGAATGGCGCGGTGATCACGCTCAACACCAGCTGGGACGTCTGGAGCCATGGCCACGCGCCGATGGAGCTCTACGGCGAATTGGGCACCGTCTTCGTGCCGGATCCGAATTTCTTCGGCGGCGATGTACGCTTCACCGACTCGGCCAAGCCGGTGAAGAGGCTGCCCAAGTGGAACCATCCGTTCGGCGTGCCGAACGAGATGCACGGCCAGGGCATGATGGCTAATTATCGCACCGCCGGCCTTGCCGACATGGCAATCGCGATTGGCGAAGGGCGGCCGCACCGCTGCTCGATGGAGCTGGCACTGCACGCCGTCGATGTCATGACAGGCATCCTGCGCTCGGGCGAAAGCGGCAAATATGTCGCCATGCAGACGACCTGCGAGCGGCCGGCCGCGCTCGGCGTCAAGGACGCGAAGGCGTTGCTGGCGAAGAAAAAGTAGGTGGCAACCCCTCTCCCCGTTCCGGCGGGGAGAGGGTAAGGGTTAGGGGCAAGCATCGATTCAAATCAGGTTGGCGGTGGTCGCCACGCCGTTTCGATCCCAAGGATTCCCTATGCCCTATGTCGCCGCCGAAAATCGCTACGAGAAGATGATCTATAACCGCTGCGGACGGTCCGGCCTGAAGCTGCCGGCGATCTCGCTCGGGCTATGGCACAATTTCGGCAGCGACACGCCGCACAGGACCAAGCAGGCGATCGTGCGCAAGGCCTTCGATCTCGGCATCACGCATTTCGACCTCGCCAACAATTACGGCCCGCCGCCCGGCTCGGCGGAAATCGCGTTCGGCGAGATACTGCGCACCGATTTCGCTGCCTATCGCGATGAGATGATCATCTCGACCAAGGCTGGCTACGAGATGTGGGCCGGTCCGTATGGCGAATGGGGCAGCCGCAAATACATGCTCGCCAGCCTCGACCAGAGCCTCAAGCGAATGGGGCTCGACTATGTCGATATCTTCTATTCGCACCGTTTCGACCCCGAGACGCCGCTCGAAGAAACGATGGGCGCGCTCGACCACGCGGTGCGCTCGGGCAAGGCGCTCTATGCTGGCATCTCGTCCTACAATTCGCAGCGCACACGCGAGGCGGCCGACATTCTGCGCCAGCTCGGCACTCCTTGCCTCATCCACCAGCCGAGCTATTCGATGCTCAACCGCTGGGTCGAGGAGGATGGGCTGCTCGACACGCTGGAGGGGCTCGGCATCGGCTCGATCGTGTTCTCGCCGCTGGCGCAGGGCATGCTGACCGACAAATATCTCGGCGGCATCCCCGAGGGCAGCCGCGCATCCCAGGGCAAGTCGTTGCGACCGGCCTTCATCAACGACAAGTCGATCGCTAACATCAAGGCGCTCAACGCCATTGCCGGCCGCCGCGGCCAGACCTTGGCGCAGATGGCGCTGGCCTGGGTGCTGCGCAAAGGCCGCGTGACCACGGCGCTGATAGGGGCTAGCCGGCCGGAACAGGTGGAGGATTGCGTCGGCGCGCTCAAGGCGCTCGAGTTCTCCGACGCCGAGCTCGCCGAGATCGACAGCCACGCCCGCGAGTCCGACATCAACCTCTGGGCGGCTTCGGCCGAACGCAAGGGGCCGCCGCGCAAGTAGCGATTAGAGCAATTCCAGGAAAAGTGTGAGCGGTTTTCCGCCCGGAATTGCCTCAAAACAAGGAGATAGGGCATTTCGCCGTTTCCGTGAAACGGTGAAATGCTCTAACTGGCGAACCATCTCGTCGGGGCGCGTACCAGAAGGGATGTGCTGCGGAAACAGTGGCAAAATCGCTTGTTCGTCGTTATCTCAGGGGAATTGAAGTCGTTCGCATGCGAGATATGCCGCGAGCGTCGATTGGGCGAACAAGATGACGGCAAGAGATGCGCTGACCAAGAACCAGCTCTGCGTGCTCGAGAAGCTCGAGGCGTCCAGCGGACCGCTCAGCGCCTATACTTTGCTCGACCAGCTGCGCGAGCGCGGTTTCCGCGCGCCGCTGCAGGTCTACCGGGCGCTCGACACGCTGGTGAAGTCCGGCTTCGTGCACCGGCTCGAAAGCCTCAACTCCTTCGTCGCCTGCGCCGAGCCGCACGACCACAGCCATTCGATGACGGCCTTCGCCATCTGCGACAATTGCGGCCAGGTGACCGAGATGTCCGACCACGATGTCGGCCACCGGCTGGACGAATGGATGCGCTCGACGGGATTTGCCGCCAAGAAGGCGGTGATCGAGTTTCGCGGTGTGTGCGCCAAGTGCAGGGCTGAGGCTGCGTAAGCTTCACATCGTCATACTAGGGCGGAGCAAGGAGCGAAGCGACGCGCGCAGACCCTAGTATCCATTCCGTGACATACACGCACCGCCACGGTGCAGAATCTGCATTGACAAGCGGCGTGCTCGCCAAGCTATCCACAACCGCCGCGCACTACGGCGCGCGTCGCGGCATGGATCCTCGGGTCTGCGCGCGTCGCTTCGCTCCTTGCTCCGCCCGTGGATGACGAACGAACGTGAGACGCCTAATGCGCCTCGTCCCAATTGTCCGCGGCCCGCGCATCGACATGCAGCGGCACCGACATCGAGACCGCCGGCATCGGCGCATTCTCCATCACCTTGCGCACCACGGGGATCGTCGCCTCCACCTCCGCTTCCACCGTTTCGAAGATCAGCTCGTCATGCACCTGCAACAGCATGCGGGCGGAGAGCTTCGCCTTCTCCAGCGCTTCTTCCATATGGACCATGGCGCGGCGGATGATGTCGGCGGCGGTGCCTTGGAGTCTGGCGTTGATTGAGGCGCGCTCGTTGAAGGCGCGCACCGACGGGTTGGAAGCCCTTATCTCCGGATAGTGGATGCGACGGCCGAAGATCGTTTCGACGAAACCGTTCTCCCGCGCATAGGCCTTGGTCTCCTCGATATAGTCCCGGATGCCCGGAAAACGCTCGAAATAGCGTTTGATGTAGGCGCCCGCCTCTTCGCGCGGGATCGACAGCTGGTTGGCGAGGCCGAAGGCCGAGATGCCGTAGATGATGCCGAAATTGATCGCCTTGGCGCGCCGGCGCACCTCCGAAGGCATGCCTTCGACCGGCACATTGAACATTTCCGACGCGGTGATGGCATGGATGTCGGCGCCGTCGGCGAAGGCCTGTTTGAGCTGCGGGATTTCGGCGACATGGGCAAGCACGCGCAATTCGATCTGGCTGTAGTCGGCCGAGACCAGCTTGTGGCCTTTCTCCGCGATGAAGGCGGTCCTGATCTTGCGGCCTTCCGCCGTGCGCACCGGGATGTTCTGCAAATTGGGATCGGAGGATGACAGCCGCCCGGTGGTGGTCGCGGCCAGCGCATAGGAAGTGTGGACGCGGTTGGTGCCGGGGTTGATGAAACCGGGCAGCGCGTCGGTATAGGTCGACTTCAGCTTGGTAAGCTGGCGCCAGTCGACGATCTTGCGCGGCAGCTCGTGGCCCTCGGCGGCGAGATCCTCCAGCAACTGTGCCGAGGTCGACCATTGGCCGGTCTTGGTCTTCGAGCCGCCCGGCAGCCCCATCTTGCCGAACAATATGTCGCCGAGCTGTTTTGGCGAGCCGATGTTGATGCGCTCGCCGACGATCCCGTAAATCTCTTCCTCGACGCGGGCCGCGCCTTGAGCCAGCTCGCCGGAGAGCCGCGACAGGATCTGGCGGTCGACCGAGATGCCGCGCTGTTCCATGCGGGCGAGCACGGGCACCAGCGGCCGCTCCAGACGCTCATAGACGGAAACGAGGCCCTTGGCGGCAAGCCTCGGCTTCAGCACCCGCCAGAGCTGCAGCGCCAGGTCGGCCTGCTCGGCAGCGTAGGCGGTCGCACGCTCTATATCGACCTGGTCGAAGCCGATGGCGCTCTTGCCCGAGCCGGCGAGCTCCTTCTTCGAGGCCGGCGCGTGGCCGAGCCACTTCTCCGACAGCGAGACGAGGTCGTGACCGCCGGATGTGCCCGCATCGAGCACGTAGGAGATCAGCATCGTGTCGTCGAACGGACCGATCTCGATGCCGTGCCGGCTCATCACGACGATGTCGTATTTCATATCCTGGACGATCTTGAGGACCGATCGGTCCTCAAGCAGCGGCTTCAGCAGCGCCAGCGCCTTGCGGACCGGGATCTGGTTCTCCAGCATGCCGCCGCCGAGCAGGTCGCCATTGCCGCTCTTGTGGGCGAGCGGCACATAGACGGCGCGGCCAGGCGCGAGCGCCATGGACAGGCCGATCAGGTCCGCCCGCATCGGGTCGGACGAGCTGGTCTCGGCGTCGAACGCAAGGACACCGGCCTCGCGGGCTTCGGCTATCCAGGCCTCGAGCGCGGCCGTGTCGCGGATGGGGACATAGGCCGAAGGGTCGATCTTGCGAGCGGCCGCCTGCTCCAGCCGCAGGGCAGAGAGGAGCGATGGGGTATCGCCTTGCGGCGGCGCGTCCTCGCCCCTGACCGGCGCCGCCGGCTTTGCGGCATCGTTCGGCGCGGCCGCCGGCCTTGGCACCGGCGGTGCGCCGGCGCCGACATCGGGGCCATGCGCGGTATCGGCGCGCTCGATGGAGACGGCGGTGGCCTGGACGTCGCCAATGTCGGTTGCGGTCGCTTCGGCGACACGTCGGGTCAGTGTGGTGAACTCCATCGTCTTTAGGAAGCCGATCAGCTTCGGGCCATCCGGCGCATGCAGGACAAGATCGTCCAGCCCTTCCTTCAGCGGCACGTCGTTCTTCAACGTCACCAACTCGCGCGAGATGCGCGCCTTGTCGGCATTGGCGATGATGGTCTCGCGCCGTTTCTCCTGCTTGATCTCCGAAGCGCGCGCCAGCAGCCCGTCGAGGTCGCCGAACTGCTCCAGCAATTGCGCCGCGGTCTTCGGGCCGATGCCCGGCACGCCCGGAACATTGTCGACCGAGTCGCCGGTCAGCGCCTGCAGGTCGATCATCTTTTCGGGCGGCACGCCCCATTTCTCGATCACCTCGGGAATGCCGATCTGGCGATCCTTCATCGGGTCGTACATGCCGACCGTCGGACCGACCAACTGCATCAGATCCTTGTCGGAGGAGATGATGGTGGTATCAGCGCCGGCTTCGCAAGCCAGCCGGCAATAAGTCGCGATGATATCGTCGGCTTCAAAACCCTCCGTCTCTATGCAAGGGACATTGAAGGCTGCGGTCGCCTGGCGGATCAGGCCGAATTGCGGGATCAGGTCTTCCGGCGGCGCAGAGCGGTTGGCCTTGTATTCGGGGTAGAGATCGCTGCGGAAGGTTTTCGACGAATAGTCGAAGATGACGGCGAAATGCGTCGGCACCACGCCGACATCGGTGTTGCGGGCGTCCTGCATCAGCTTCCACACCATGTTGCAGAAGCCGAGCACGGCGCTGGTCGGCAGGCCGTCGGATTTGCGGTTGAGCGGCGGCAGCGCGTGATAGGCGCGGAAAATGTAGCCGGAGCCGTCGACGAGGAAGAGGTGATCGCCTTTTTTCATGCCGGCAGGGATAGCGCGGCCCGGCTTCGCGGTCCATGGCTAAGGCTGTGGAACCCACCGGTTCGGGCAACACCCCTGACACATCCTGTCCGGCTGGAAATTTGCCGCTCACGGGTATGTTACAAAAGTGTAATTTTCGTGCCCTTGAATCGCCATGTTCACAGACCCAAATACACGTCATCGGCAGTTTTTCGCCGAAGTCCGGAGTAAGGCCCGTCCCCCGCCTATCCCGGGCAAACTGCGGCAGCCTATCCCCCCTCTCCGGGCTGCCGCAACGTTTCGAGTAGAGACCGCCGTGGTTCCCCCTCCACCACGGCGGTTCTTTTTTGCCTTCAGGCAAGCCTTTGCCGCTTGGTCCAATGATCGCGGGCTTTTCGTTTTCGGCATGGCCCTTTAGGGTCTGCCCAAAATCGAAAGGCAAAAAGCATGTCCAGAATTTCCCCCGTCCTCGACCGTCTCGACCAGAATCTCGACCAAAGCCTGGAGCGGCTGTTCGGCCTGCTCGGCATCAAGTCAATCTCCACCGATCCGGCCTTTGCCGCCGATTGCCGCGCGGGCGCCGAATGGCTGGTCGCCGAGCTCAAGCGGATCGGCTTCGACGCCAGTGTGCGCGATACGCCCGGACATCCGATGGTGGTGGCGCATCATGAGGGACCGGCGGGCGCGCCGCATGTGCTGTTCTACGGCCACTATGACGTCCAGCCGGTCGATCCGATCGAATTGTGGGAAACCGATCCGTTCGCGCCGTCGATCAAGGAGATCGAGCCCGGCCGCAAAGTGATCACCGGCCGCGGCTCGGCCGATGATAAGGGCCAGCTGATGACCTTCGTCGAGGCCTGCCGCGCGTGGAAGCAGGTGCATGGCAACCTGCCTTGCCGCGTCACTATCCTGTTCGAAGGCGAGGAGGAATCCGGCTCGCCGTCGCTGAAGCCGTTCCTGGAAGCCAACGCGGCCGAGCTGAAGGCGGATTTCGCGCTGGTCTGCGACACCAGCATGTGGAACCGCGAGACGCCGTCGATCTGCGTGTCGCTGCGCGGCATGGTCGGCGAGGAGGTCACCGTCAAGGCGGCCAACCGCGACCTGCATTCGGGCCTCTATGGCGGCCCGGCCGCCAATCCGATCCGCATCCTGGCCAAGGTGCTGGCGGATATTCACGACAAGGACGGCCGCGTCACCATTGCGGGCTTCTATGACGGCGTCGAGGAGACGCCCTCGCAGGTGCTGAAATCCTGGGAGGGACTTGGCGAGACGGCCGAGACCTTCCTCGGACCGGTCGGCCTTTCCATTCCCGCCGGCGAGAAGGGCCGCTCGGTGCTCGAGCTCACCTGGGCGCGGCCGACCGCGGAATTCAACGGCATCATCGGCGGTTATACCGGCAAGGGTTTCAAGACGGTAATCGCGGCGCAAGCGTCGGCGAAAGTGTCGTTCCGGCTCGTTCACAAGCAGGATCCAAAGAAGATCCGCGCCGCCTTCCAGGCTTTCGTGCGCGAACGCATTCCCGGCGACTGCTCGGTCGAATTCCACCCGCATGGCGGCTCGCCGGCGATCCAGCTCTCCTACGACTCGCCGTTCCTGGCCAAGGCCAAGGATGCGCTGTCCGACGAATGGGAGAAGCAGGCGGTCACCACCGGCGGCGGCGGCTCCATTCCCGTGGTCGGCGATTTCCAGACCTATCTCGGCATGGAATCACTGCTGGTCGGCTTCGGCCTCGACGACGACCGCATTCATTCGCCGAACGAGAAATACGAGCTGACCTCGTTCCACAAGGGGCAGCGGTCCTGGGCGCGCATTCTCGACGCGCTGACCCGCTGAGCGAAATCACGAAAACCTTGAAATTCAACTTTCTGTTGATTTTTCTTCGGATCGCGGCGAGGACGAATTAGCTAGCGCGAAGTGCCGCGGCGTTGCGAGGATGGGCAACGCCGCAGGCGCGACCGGGAGAAGAGAATGACCGATATCCGTTTCCACAAAAACGATCTGCCCGACCTGTCGCGCTACAATGTCGGGGCGGTGGCCATCGACACGGAAACGCTAGGGCTCAACCCGCATCGTGACCGGCTCTGCGTGGTGCAGATTTCGCCCGGCGACGGCAGCGCCGATGTCATCCAGATCGCACCAGGCCAGAAGGAGGCGCCGAACCTCGCCAGCCTGCTGAGAAACAACACGATCACCAAGCTGTTTCACTACGGCCGCTTCGACATCGCCGTGCTCTACCATGCCTTCGGCGTGATGGCCGAGCCGGTGTTTTGCACCAAGATCGCCTCACGGCTCACCCGCACCTATACCGACCGCCACGGGCTGAAGGATCTCTGCGGCGAACTGCTCGGCATCGGCCTGTCCAAGGTGCAGCAATCCTCCGACTGGGCGGCCGAAACGCTCTCGCCCGAACAGCTCGAATATGCCGCCTCGGACGTGCTCTACCTGCACAGGTTGCGCGAGGTGCTGGGCGCGCGCCTGGCGCGCGAGAACCGCACCAAGGAGGCGGACGCCTGCTTCCGTTTCCTGCCGACGCGCGCCAAGCTCGACCTTATGGGCTGGGCTGAGGAAGATATTTTCGCGCATAGTTGAGGGACGAAGGTCCGTCGACCCAGCCCGTGGAGAAGTGAAATGGCAGAGCGCAAACCGATCGCGAGCGCGCCCAAGGACGGCTCCAAAGTCACGATCATGTGGAAGGACCGCGACGGTGTCGTCAATGAATCCGTCGGGCAATATCGCGACGGCGGCTGGTGGGTCTACACCGACAGCGACACGCAGAAGAAAGTCGAACCGACGAGCTGGCGGCCGGCAACCGATGATGGGGACGACGGCCAGTAGGTGATCCTCACCTGACAATTTCAGGGCGGGCGCGAGGCTTGGCCGCAACAAGGGGGCGCAATGAGACAGAACACGCTCTATCTCATCATCGGGGCGCTGGTCGCGATTGTCATCGCGCTCGGCATCTATGTCTATCGCGAGCAGACCAGGCCGAAAGGCGTCGAGCTCAAGATCGACGACAAGGGCATTTCGATCCAGCAGAATTGACCATGGTGGCCAGCCGGGAGACCGGCGCGGTGAGGGGCTAGACCGGCTTTGCGAGACGACATTGCGCCGGGGGGATTTCGGCCGGAGATACAGGGGCTGCGCGGGCTTGCCGTCGCCTTTGTGGTGATTTTCCACATCTGGCCGGCAGCGCTTCCCGGCGGCTATGTCGGGGTCGACATCTTCTTCGTCATCTCCGGCTTCCTGATCACCGGCCTGCTCACCCGCATGGCGCTCAGCGATGACGGCATCTCGCTGGTCGGCTTTTACACGCGTCGGGTCAGGCGGCTGCTGCCGGCGGCGATCGTCGCGCTCCTGGTCACGCTCGCTGGAACGCTGCTGTTCGTGTCGGACGCATGGTGGGAAGAAACCGCCAAACAGGTGATCGCAAGCGCGCTCTACATGCAGAACTGGCGGCTTGCCGAACAGGCCGTGGATTATCTCGGCGCCGAGGACGCGCCGAGCCCCGTGCAGCATTTCTGGTCGCTGTCGATCGAGGAGCAGTTCTACATCGTCTGGCCGCTGCTGATGTTGGCGGTCCTGTGGTGGGCCAGGCGTCGCGGACATTCGCCGATGCAGACGCTCGTCTTCGTGCTCGGCGTGGTCATGGCGGGCTCGCTCGCGGCTTCCGTCGCTCTCACCCGATCCGATCCGGCTTGGGCCTATTTCGTCACCCATACGCGGGTCTGGGAGCTGGCCCTCGGCGGACTGCTGGCGCTGACCTCCGACCGCTTCCGGCCAAACGGCCGCGTGCGGACAGCGATGGTTGTCGCCGGCAGCTTGGCGGCGCTCGCATCGGCGATGCTGTTTTCAAGGTCGACCGATTTTCCGGGTTTCAAGGCGCTGCTGCCGACACTCGGCACGACCTTGATCATTGCGGCCGGCAGCGTACGCATGGGCCGCTTCCGCGGCCTCGACATCGCCATGCTGCGCTATATCGGCGATCGCTCCTATTCGATCTACCTGTGGCATTGGCCGCTGATCATTTTTTACGCCGCGCAGCGCGGCGCCATCGACCTTGTTGATGGTGTTCTGCTGATCGTCGTCACCCTGATGGTTTCCGAACTCTCCTACCGCTTCGTCGAACAGCCCTATCGCCATTCGCGCTCGTCCCGGGCATGGCGGCCACTGATCGACGGCACGGCGGCGGTGGGGTTGTGCGTGGCGGTGGCCGGCGGACTCGTCTACGCGATCGACCGGCAGCCCATCGATACCGGCCTGATCGGAACGCCGAATTATCCGGGACCTGCGGCCTTGCTGGCGAACGCTGTCGTACCCCAGGGTGTCAAGCCATTGCCGCCCTTGAGCAAGATCGGCAGCGACGTGCCCGTCATCTACAGGATGAAGTGTCACCAGCAGCAGAAGGGAACCGACGCGACCGGTTGCCAGCTCGGCGACCCGGCGGGGACGAGGACCATTGTCGTGATGGGCGATTCCCACGCGGCGCAATGGGTGCCGGCTGTCGACAAAATCGCCAAAGACAGAAAATGGAGGCTCGTCACCTTCACCAAGGCGGCATGCCCGGTAACCCGGGTCACCATCCTTGAAGACGGCAAGCCGTATCAGCAATGCGCGCTGTGGCGGGAGAAAGTTCTCGCCGAAATCGCCAAATTGAAGCCCCATTTCGTGATCACCAGCCAGAGCAACTATACCAGCGTTGCCCAGGGTGCGATGATTGAGGGATTGCGCAGCGTCTGGGGCGAGCTCACACGTCAGGGCGTGCGCGTCGTCGCCATCCGCAACACGCCTTTCAGCCTGTTCGACCCGCGCACCTGCCTGGGCACGGACCCGGCCAAATGCATCAATCCGCGCGCCGAGGTCGAACGGGAAAACATCTACGCGCTCGCCGCCCGGTCCGTGGCCGGGGTGACCTTGGTCGACATGAACGATGCGCTATGCAGCAAGGACAGCTGCCCGGCGGTGGTCGGCAACATCGTCGTGCTGCGCGACAACCATCATCTCACGGCAACCTACGCGCTGGCGCTGGCTCCCTACCTGGCCAAGGCAGCGGGACTTTGAGCAACCGTCCACCCGCGATGATTCGGCGTCCCGCAGGCGCGAATTCGACAGCGAAGGATAGTGCGATGCCGTTGGATTTAGAAAATCCTAAGGGTTTTCAAAACGCTGCATAAACCCTGCTTTAACCCGCCTTTAAACCGCCGCATCTAGTCTTCAACCCGAACGCCATCGGCACCCGGGGGCAGGTTAGCAAGAGCGCATGGCGAACCGCAGAGACAGTCGCATCGAACCGAGCTTCGAGGAGGCGCCGCGCGCGAAATCCTCCGAAGGCTTTTCGGTGAGCGAGGAGGATCGCGTCGTGCCGCGCAGCCGTAAATCCACTGCAAAGGGCAGATCCGCAAAGAAATCACGCGGTCGCGGCCGCGACCGCAGCCGGCGGGGCTTGCTCGGCATCGCAACCCGCCTGGTCTACTGGTGCTTCGTGCTTTGTATTTGGGGCGGCATCGCGGCGGCCGGCATCGTCGTCTATTACGGTGCTAAGATGCCGGCGGCGACCACTTGGTCGATCCCCGACCGCGCGCCCAACATCAAGATCGTGTCGGTCGATGGCGGGCTGATCGCCAATCGCGGCATGTCGGGCGGCGAGGCCGTCGGCCTGCACGAAATGTCGCCTTATATCCCGCAAGCCGTCGTCGCCATCGAGGACCGCCGCTTCTATTCGCATTTCGGCATCGACCCGATCGGGCTTTCACGCGCCATGGTCACCAACGTTCTCGGCGGTCATTTCTCGCAGGGCGGCTCGACGCTGACGCAGCAGCTGGCGAAGAACCTGTTCCTGACGCCGGACCGCACGCTGGAGCGCAAGGTGCAGGAAGTGCTGCTCGCGCTCTGGCTCGAACACAAGCACAGCAAGGACCAGATCCTCGAAATGTATCTCAACCGGGTCTATTTCGGATCCGGAGCCTATGGCGTGGAAGCGGCTTCGCGGCGCTATTTCGGCAAGAGCGCGCGCGACGTGAGCCTTTCCGAGGCAGCACTGCTGGCGGGGCTGCTCAAGGCACCGTCCAAGCTTTCGCCGGCGCGCGACCCGAAGGCGGCCGAGGAGCGGGCGCAGCTCGTGCTCGCGGCCATGCGCGCGGAAGGCAAGATCAGCGACAAGGAATACAAGGTGGCGCTGAGCGCGCCGGCGACGCGCGCGCCGTCCTACTGGACCGGCTCCGAGAACTATGTCGCCGACACGGTGATGGAGGAGCTTCCCGATCTCATCGGCGAGGTGCGCGGCGACATCATCGTCGACACCACTGTCGACTTGACCCTGCAGAAGCTTGCCGAACAGTCGATCCGCCGGCTGATCGACGAAAGCGGCAAGAAGCTCAACGTCAGCCAAGGCGCGCTGGTGTCGATCGACGATTCCGGCGCGGTGCGCGCCATGGTCGGTGGCTATGATTATTCGACCAGCCAGTTCGACCGCGCCTCGGAAGCGCGCCGGCAGCCGGGCTCGGCCTTCAAGCCGTTCGTCTACATGGCGGCGCTGGAGGCCGGCCGCACGCCGGACAGCATCCGCAACGACGCGCCGATCAAAATTGGCAAATGGACGCCGGACAATTACGGCGGCAAATATTACGGCAAGGTGACGCTGGCGACGGCGCTGGCCAAGTCGCTGAACTCAGTGGCGGCGCAGCTCACCATGGAAGTCGGGCCCGACGCGGTGGTGGAAGCCGCGCATCGCATGGGCATCCAGTCCGACCTGCAGGCCAACACCTCGATCGCGCTCGGCACCTCGGAGGTGACGCCGCTGGAGCTGACTTCCGCCTACGTTCCGTTCGCCAATGGCGGCTACAAGCCGGACGTCCATTTCATCCGCCGCATCACCACCGGCGAGGGCAAGGTGCTTTACGAGAACAGCGGCGGCAGCGCGCCGCGCGTCGTCAAGGCCGACACCGTCGGCATGATGAATTCGATGATGACCGGCACGGTCGAGATCGGCACCGCCAAGAAGGCGGCCTTCAATTGGCCGTCGGCCGGCAAGACCGGCACCAGCCAGAACTCGCGCGATGCCTGGTTCGTCGGCTACACCGCCAATCTCACGACGGGCGTTTGGTTCGGCAATGACGACGGCAGCCCGATGAAGAAGGTCACCGGCGGCGCCCTGCCGGCGCAGGCCTGGCACGAATTCATGGTGGCCGCGCATGAGGGCGTGCCTGTGCGGCCGCTGCCGGGCACCTGGAAGTCGACGCCGTCCGATACGATCGTGCCGGACGAGATCCCGTCGGCGGACGCCTCGCAGCCGCCGCCTGCGCCGCCCGCAGCCGTCGGCCAGTCAAAGCCTGCTGCTCCATCGCAGCCTGTCGCCCAGGCGCCCGCGCGTCCGGTGCGGACCGCGCGACCTGCCGAGACCGTCGATGCCGCCGGCTTCGATATGCCGAGCGACAGCGGCGAGACCGCCTCGATCAAGCATCCGGTGCCGCCCGGCAATGTCGGCGGCCCGACGAAAAAGCGCCAGACTTCGATCCTCGATATTCTGGGCGGCGGTTAGAGCGGCAACTTCGCCTCTCGCAATGGCAAGCGCCTTCGGCTACATGTCCGGCCGGAGACAAAACCATGGCCGAGACCGACAGCAGAAAAACAATCGTGCTCACCGGCGCCAGCCGCGGCATCGGCCATGCGACGGTGAAGCGCTTTTCGCGCGAGGGTTGGCGCGTCATCACCTGCTCGCGCCAGGCCTTTGCCGAGGACTGTCCATGGCCGGCCGGTCCCGAGGACCACATCAAGGTCGACCTCGCCGACCAGGAGGATGTCGGCATCGCCGTTTCGGAAATCCGTCACCGGCTGGAGGCGCATGGCGGACAGCTGCACGCCCTGGTCAACAATGCCGGCATCTCGCCGAAGCTGAAAGACGGCAGGCGCATGGACTCGATCGAGACGCCGATGCATGTCTGGCGCGATGTGTTCCAGGTCAATTTCTTCGCGCCGATCATGCTGGCAAGGGGGCTGTTCAAGGAGCTCGCCGCTGCCAAGGGCTCGATCGTCAACGTCACCTCGATCGCCGGCACCCGTGTGCATCCCTTCGCCGGCACGGCCTATGCCACGTCGAAAGCGGCGCTCGGCTCGCTGACGCGCGAGATGGCGCATGATTTCGGCCCGCACGGCATCCGCGTCAACGCGATCGCCCCGGGCGAGATCGACACCGCGATCCTTTCGCCCGGCACCGACAGAATAGTCGAGACGATCCCGCTGAGACGACTGGGCGCCACTTCGGAAGTTGCCGACATCATCTTCTTCCTGTGCTCGGGCCAGGCGTCCTACGTGACCGGCTCGGAAATCCACATCAATGGCGGCCAGCACGTGTGATTTGCTGGCGCCATGAATCGCTCATCCAGCCATGGTGACAACAGCTTTGCCGCTGAAGCTGCGCTGCCGCAGAGCATCCAGGGCCTGGCCGATGTCCGCCCACGGCACGGTCATGGCCACGCGGGTCTCCAGCCGGCCGGCCGCGACAAGATCGAGCAGCACGGCGATGTCGGCGCCGATGGCTGAACCGGACGTGTAATAGGCGAAGGTCTGTAGCCGCGCGCCTTCGTGGCCGGGAACGAATTGGCGGAAGCCGATCGGCGTGAGCTCGCCGCTGCTCGAACCGAACATGACGATGGTCCCGCCGGGCGCGATGCGTTCGATCGCATCGGCGAGGCTTTTGCCGCCGACCGACTCGGTGATCAGCGAAAAAGGTCCCTCGGCCAGTTCGATCGACTCGACGACCTGCCCGGCGCCCAGATCGCGAAGATCATCGTGGTGCCGGGCCGAAGCGACCGCTGTCACCGAAGCGCCTTGCTCGCGGGCGATCTGGATCTGGAAGCGGCCGACCGCGCCGCTTGCGCCGGTGATCAGGACCCGCTGTCCGGCGAGATTGCCGCCATGGCGCAAGGTCCTGAGCGCCGTCGTGCCGGCCACCGGAAGCGTGGCTGCGGACGCGAAGCTGACCGCGTCCGGCACGACGGCAAGACGATCGGTCGGAACCGCGACCCGTTCAGCCCAGCCGGCCTGGTCGACCAAGGCGGCAACGCGCGTGCCCGCGGTCGGGCCCGAGCCATCGGCCGCCGCGCGCTCGACAATGCCGACGATGTCCTGGCCAGGTATCCACCCGTCAGGTCGGATGCCGAGCAGGCGCAGCTCGCCACGATTCAACGATGTTGCATGAACTGCCACCAACGCTTCATTTCCATTGCAGTTTGGGTGATCGACCTTGGTGAGCTTCAGCCGGTCGGGGCTGTCGGAAGAGATGGCGAGAGCGAGCATGGGCCCATCCTTTGAAATTGGCGTTTGGGAGTCGCGATCGATTGACGAAGTGGCTGGAGCCTATCGACTTTCGTGGTCGAAGAATCTAGAGATAAAGCCAGATGATCGCTGAAAGCAGTCAAGAATGAGACAGCCGCTTCGCTGGCCCTGGCTGGATTTCGATGTCGACGATGTGGCTGCGCCGGCGATGGCCGTTGGCGTCGATGTCACCGAGACCAGGGCCGAGGTGCGCGAGCATTGGCACCGCAAGGGGCAGCTCGTCTTCGCGCTCGGCGGCGGCGTCACCTGCCGCGTTCCGAGCGGGCTTTGGATGGTGCCGCCGCATTGCGGGGTGTGGGTGCCGAGCCGCATGGAACACAGCAACATCGCGACGGCGAATGCGCGGATTTTCTTCGTCTATATCGAGCCCGGCGCCGCCGACCTGCCGGACCGGTGCTGCACGCTTTCGATCTCGCCGCTGCTGCGCGAGTTGATCATCGAACTGTCGGAGTGCGCGCCGAACGATGCGCGCGGCGATTTCCTGGGAAGCATGCTGCTCGCGGAACTGCCGCGTATGCCTGTCCAGCAATTGCATTTGCCGATCTCGGCCGAGCCGCGGTTGCGGCGGATCGCCGAAGCGCTGGCCGACGACCCCGCCGATCGCAGCACGTTGGCGCAATGGGCAGACCGTGTCGCGCTCAGCGAGAGCAGTCTGGCGCGGCTCGTCGTCAAGGAGACAGGCTTAGGTTTCGGGCGCTGGCGCCAGCAGCTGCATCTGATCGTAGCGCTCAGGGAACTGTCCGCCGGCGCCAGCGTGCAGCAGGTGTCGGGCGATCTCGGCTATGAATCCGTGACCGCTTTCATCACCATGTTCAAAAAGGCGCTGGGCAAGCCGCCGGCAAAATACCTCAGCGATATCGCGCAGAATGGCGGCTCCGCGTTCCTGGCCTGACATCCATCAAGCAGGCTGCGGGTTGATCTCCACGGCAGGCCCGGCCCAATCGGTGGTCTTGCCGGTCACCACCTCGACGATGCCGCGGGCGATCTCGCGCTCGCCCATGATCACGATGTCTGCGCCGAGCCCTTTCAGATGCTCGACCTCGGCGTCGGAATGAGCGCGGGCAATGATGCTGATCGCCGGATTGGCGGCTCGGGCCCGAAGCACGATCTGGCCGGCCTCGAAGGCATTGGGGATGGCGAGGATCAGCCGCTTGGCGCCCTCCGGGTTGGCGGCCGCGAAGACGTCCGCATTGGCGGCGTTGCCGGCGATGGTCTCGACGCCGTCGTCGCGCAGCTTGGCCAGCGTCTTGTCGGCGTCCTCGATCACCAGGAAGGGCAGGGCGGCTTCTTTCAGCGCAGCGCCCACAAGGCTGCCGACCCGACCATAGCCGATGAGGATGGAATGGCCGGCGAGGGTCGTCCTCGGCGGCGGGCCGTCTTCCTTTTCTGGAGCCGCCGACACCGAAGCGACCTGGCCGGGCTCGGTCGCCGGGCCGATAGGCCTTCGCTCTTCGGCCGGCGCGGCCTTGCCGGCGCGCTTTTCCAGCCACGGCTTCATCCAGTCGACAACGAGGAACATCAGCGGGTTGAGCAGGATCGAGAGGATGGCGCCAGCGAGGATCAGGTCGCGGCCCTGCTCGGGCAACAGTTTCAGGCCGACGCCAAGCTCGGCCAGGATGAAGGAGAATTCGCCGATCTGGGCAAGGCTCGCCGAAATCATCAGCGCGGTCGCGATCGGATAGCGGAAGGCGATCACGATAACGAAAGCGGCGATCGACTTGCCGATAATGATGATGGCCAAAGTGGCGAGAATCGGCAGGCCGTTGCTGATCAGGCTGAACGGGTCGAACAGCATGCCGACCGAGACGAAGAACAGCACCGAAAAGGCGTCGCGCAGCGGCAGCGATTCTTCCGCCGCGCGGTGGCTGAGCTCGGATTCGCTCATGATCATGCCGGCGAAGAAGGCGCCGAGCGCCAGCGAGACGCCGAACAGCTTCGCCGCGCCGAAGGCGACGCCGAGCGCGATGGCCAGCACCGCGAGCCGGAACAATTCCCGGGAGCCGGTGTGAGCGACGTAATGCAGGATCCACGGAATGACCCTGCGGCCGACCACCAGCATGACCACGACGAAGGCGGCGACCTTGGCGAGCGTGACGCCGACCACGCCCCAAATGCCATAGCTGGCGGGCAGCGAAAGCAGGCTCTCATGGTCGTCGACCTGGGGCTGGCCCCCGAGCACGCCGGCGAGCGCCGGCAAGAGCACCAGCGCCAGCACCATGGCGAGATCCTCGACGATCAGCCAGCCGACGGCGATGCGGCCGCGCTCGGTCTCGATCAGCCGCCGCTCCTGCAAGGCGCGCAAAAGCACCACGGTCGAGGCGACCGAAAGCGCCAGGCCAAAGACCAGGCCGGCGCCCGGCGACCAGCCGAGCAGCCAGGCAAGCCCGACGCCGAGCAGGGTCGCAAAGCCGATCTGCACGATGGCGCCCGGCACCGCGATAGCGCGGACGGACAGAAGGTCCTTCAGCGAAAAATGCAGGCCGACGCCGAACATCAAAAGGATGACGCCGATTTCCGCGAGCTCGTTGGCGAGGCTGGCGTCGGCGACGAAGCCGGGCGTGTTCGGACCGACAAGGACGCCAGCGACAAGATAGCCGACGAGCGGCGGGATGCGGAAACGGTTGGTTAACGCCCCGAAGACGAATGCAAGCCCCAGACCGGCGACGATGGTGGCGATAAGGGGCGTGTCATGCGGCATTGTCTATGGAGCGCCTTTCGAAAATTCACGATGTCGGATGGGCGCCCGCCGAGGCCGTCGCCTTCGGCAATATGATGGCCGCAGCGGCGATGATGCAACCGCCGCCGCGCAGAATTCGACGCTGAAGGTGGCGCGCACCGGAAATCGGCGCCGCGCCGACAAAGAGACGGCTTCGGGACGCGACCCAGCCTCGAAGCCGCTTTTTTTCGGCGCCTTATGCCGCTTGCAACAGGTTCTCGATGTCGGGAATCGTATGGTTCGTGAGTGTCTTCGGGATTTCCGCCTGCACCTTCTCGCAAACCTCCTTGTGCAGCTTCTGGCGCATCTCGCCAAGCACCTGCGGCGGCGCAATCAGCACGACCGCGTCGAACGCGCCGCGGTGCGCCAGCTTGTAGAGCCGGTCGGCAATCTCGACGGCGAAGCGCTCCTTGCCGAGACGGTGCCAGTCGGTTTCCTCGACGGCGCTGCGGGGACCCTCGTTGCTCTGGCGGCCCGGCTTGTCGCTGCCTTGCTCGCGCGTGGCGGGGTTCTCCTGCTCCATCTCCTGCACCACTTCGAGGTTCGGGAACTTGGCGTCGCCCTGGTTGCGCAGGAAAAGCGCCTTTTCGCCATCAGCCACGATGACCCACAGTCCGTGTTTCAGCTTGATGCTCATGGCGTTCCTCCTTGCTTGCTGCTTGCCGATAGATGGAGCTTGGGATCCGCAAATGGATTGCTAGGCAAACGAGCCGCGAGGCATGATTGTTCCGATCCGGCGATGGCGTCTCGATCGCTTCCGGCAGACTCGGTCGAGCGTCTATCCCGCAGGGCCAGCTTTAATCTACTAACTTTGTAGAATTTAGAATAAACTGTTTTGCGGCTTTCTCGGTCAGGCGCTAAAAATTACGACGGATCAAGGCTGTTTCTTATGTCGCTCCGGCCGTCTCACCGTCAAAGTAGAATTTTTTTCTCTTGGCCTTCGCAGTTGCGAAAAAGCGATTGCCTGCCGTTCGGCGACGCGCGAGTGCTTGCCTTCTGATTTTTGGCCAGCCCGCGTAAAACTGCCAGACTGTTCCAATATTGCTCGCCGCCATGTCGCAAACCAATACCAAGCTCAATGCCTTTCCCGTCTTCATGCGGGTCGACGGCGAAGCCGTAGCCATCGTCGGCAATGGCGAGGAAGCACTTGCCAAGGCCAGGCTGCTTGCACAGTCGAGCGCGGTGCTGCGCATCATCGCCGATAATGTCAGCGGCGGGCTGCTGGATTTCATCGCATCGACCGGCGCCGTTCATATCAACGCAGCTTATGAAGCCGCGCATCTCCAAGGTGCCGCCCTGGTGTTCGCCGCCAGCGGCGACGAGGCGCTCGATCGCCGCGTCGTCGAGGACGCGCGGCGGCTGGGCATTGCGGTCAACGCCGTGGATCGTCCGGAGCTGTGCGATTTCTTCACGCCCGCATTGGTCAACCGGGCGCCGGTGGCGATCGCCATCGGCACAGAGGGCGCCGGACCGGTTCTGGCGCAGATGCTGCGCGGGCGCATCGACCGCATGCTGTCGCCGTCGCTCGGCCGGCTGGCTTCACTTGCCGCGTCCTTCCGCGCCGCCGCCGAGACGCTGCCGAAGGGCAATCGCCGCCGCCGCTTCTGGAGCGATTTCTTCGCCGGTTCGCCGGCCAAGGCCATCGAAGCCGGCGATCCCGCCGAGGCGCACGGCGCGGCGCTCGAGCTCTTGGCTCACGATGCTCCGGTCGAGGGACATATCGCGCTGGTCGGCGCCGGTCCGGGTGCGGAGGACCTTTTGACCTTGCGCGCGCACCGCCTGCTGTTGGAGGCCGACGCCATCATCTACGACGCGCTGGTGCCGGAGGCGATCGTCGCCATGGGCCGCCGCGACGCCGAGCGCCTGCCGGTGGGAAAACGCAAGGGCTGCCATTCCAAGAGCCAGGAAGAGATCAACGCGCTGCTCATCGAGCTGGGCCGCGGCGGCAAGCGCGTGGTGCGGCTGAAGTCCGGCGATCCGCTGGTGTTCGGCCGTGCCGGCGAAGAGATGGCGGCGCTGCGCGAGGCCGGGGTCGCCTATGAGGTTGTTCCGGGCGTCACCGCCGCCTTCGCCGCCGCCGCCGACTTCGAGCTGCCGCTGACGCTGCGCGGCGTTTCGTCCTCGATGGTGTTCACCACCGGCCACGACCTCAAGGGCAACTCGCTGCCCGACTGGGCCAAGCTTGCCATTTCGGGCGCGACCATTGCCGTCTATATGGGCCGTTCGGTCGCGGCGGAAGTCGCCGGCCGACTGATCGAAGCGGGGCTGTCGCCGGATACTGCCGTTGCCGTCGTCGAGAATGCCAGCCTCGGCAACCGTCGCCGTTTCCACGGCACGCTTGCCGACCTGCCCTCGCTGGAGGAGCGCGCCGATCTCACCGGACCGGTGATGACGATCATCGGCGACGCCGTCGCCGGCGCCAATTTTGAACAATCCGAGCCGCTCGCGGTACATAAGCATGAGGGCGCGGCTTCAGCCGTGGCCGAAGGAGTCCGGCAATGAAGGTTCTCACCGCGAACAGGCTCTCCGACGGCATCGCCGTCTGGTACGCCGCCGGCGGCTGGGCGGAGACGGTTGGTCACGCCGATATCGCGCATGACAAGACGGCGGAGGACCGGCTGGAAGCGATCGGCGCCGCGGCTGGCGCCAACAATGAGGTGGTCGACGTCAACCTGATCGACGTCACGGTGGTCGATGGCCTGGTCGAGCCGGTGCGGCTGCGCGAAAAGATCCGCGCCGCGGGCCCGACCATCCGCACCGATCTCGGCAAGCAGGCAAGCCCGGAAGCGGCGCGGGCGGCTTAGCCCCAAGAAAAGCAGCGGGCGGACGCGCCCTGAAAGACGAAGCATGTACCGTTACGACGAGTTCGACCAGGATTTCGTTCACGCCCGTGTCGCCGAGTTCAGCGACCAGGTGCAGCGCCGGCTTGCCGGCGAGATCACCGAGGACCAGTTCCGGCCGCTCAGGCTGATGAACGGCGTCTATCTGCAGCTGCACGCCTATATGCTGCGCATCGCCGTGCCCTACGGCACGCTGAACAGCAGGCAATTGCGCATGCTCGGCCACATCGCGCGCAAATACGACAAGGGCTACGGCCATTTCACCACGCGCCAGAACATCCAGTTCAACTGGCCGGCGCTGTCGGACATCCCGGCGATCCTCGCCGATCTGGCGAGCGTCGAGATGCACGCCATCCAGACCAGCGGCAACTGCATCCGCAACGTCACCGCCGACCATTTCGCGGGAGCCGCCGCCGACGAGGTCGCCGATCCGCGTCCCTATGCGGAAATCCTGCGCCAATGGTCGTCGGTGCATCCCGAGTTCTCGTACCTGCCGCGCAAGTTCAAGATCGCGGTGACCGGTGCCGAGCGCGACCGCGCCGCCATCCAGACGCATGACATCGGCCTGCATCTGAAGAAGAACGCGGCCGGCGAGCTGGGCTTTGCCGTCTACATAGGCGGCGGCCAGGGCCGCACGCCGATGGTGGCGAGAAAGATCCGCGACTTCCTGCCGGAGGCGGAGTTGCTGTCCTACTGCACGGCCATCCTGCGCGTGTACAACCTCTACGGCCGTCGCGACAACAAGTTCAAGGCGCGCATCAAGATCCTGGTGCACGAGACTGGCGTGGAGGAGATCACCCGCCAGGTCGAGGCCGAGTGGCAGGAGCTGAGGGACGCCGAGCTCAAGCTGCCGGAAGCCGATATCCAGGCGATCAACGCCTATTTCGCGCCGCCGGCGCTGGTTTCCCGTCCGGAAGGCGATGATGCGGTGAAACAGGCCAGGCTCGATTCCAAGAGCTTTTCGGAATGGCTCGACCAGAATGTCGTGACGCATCGCCATCCCGACTATGCGGCGGTGACCATCTCGCTCAAGGGCATCGGCGAGGTGCCCGGCGACGCAACGGACAGCCAGATGGAAGCGGTTGCCGACATTGCCGAGAAATACGCCTTCGACGAATTGCGCGTCAGCCACGAACAGAACCTGATCCTGCCGCATGTGGCGCGCGCCGACCTCAAGGCCGTCTACGACGCGCTGGTCGAGATCGGCTTGGCGACAGCCAATTCCAATCTGATCAGCGACATCATCTCGTGCCCGGGCCTCGATTATTGCGCGCTGGCCACGGCGCGCTCGATCCCGGTAGCGCAGGAAATCTCGCGCCGCTTCGCCTCGCTGGAGCGGCAGCGCGAAATCGGCGAGTTGAAGCTGAAGATCTCCGGCTGCATCAATGCCTGCGGCCACCACCATGTCGGCCATATCGGCATTCTGGGCGTGGAGAAGAAAGGCACCGAGCTCTATCAGGTGACGCTCGGCGGTTCGGCCGACGAAAACACATCCGTCGGCGAGATCATCGGCCGCGGCTTCTCCTCCGATGAGATCACCGATGCCATCGAGCAGATCGTCGATACCTATCTCGGCCTTCGGCTCAGTCCCGACGAACGTTTCATCGACGCCTACCGCCGTGTCGGTCCCGCGCCGTTCAAGGAGGCGCTCTATGCTGGCGAAACCAAGGCCGCTTGACCGGACAGGCGAAGTCGAGACCGGCGTTGCCGCCGAGGCAGCGGGGCTCGACGCGCTGTTGGGCCATCTGAAGCCGATCGAGATCATCGAACGGTCGGCGCACGAATTCCGCGGCGCGGTCGCCGCGGTATCTTCCTTCGGCGCGGACTCCGCCGTGCTGCTGCACATGATTTCGGAGATCGACCGCGCGCTGCCGGTCATCTTCCTCGACACCGGCAAGCATTTCGAGGAGACGCTCGGCTATCGCGACGCGCTGGTCGCCGATTTCGGCCTCACCGACATCAGGGTGATCAAGCCGGAAGAGACCGCGCTGCAACGCGTCGATCCGACCGGCAGGCTGCACGAGACCGACACCGATTCCTGCTGCAATGTTCGCAAGGTCGAGCCCCTGGCGCGCGGCGTCGAACCGTTCCGCGCCTGGTTCACGGGGCGCAAGCGCTTCCAGGCTTCGACGCGCACGGCTTTGCCCGTCTTCGAGGCCGTCGGCTCGCGCATCCGCATCAATCCGCTGGCGCATTGGACGACATCGGACCAGGCAGACTATATGCGGGCGCATGCGCTGCGCGAAAATCCGCTGGTCGCCTATGGTTATCTCTCGATCGGCTGCTTCCCTTGCACGCAGCCGGTGCAGCCGGGCGAGGATGCGCGCAGCGGCCGCTGGGCGGGCCACGCCAAGACCGAGTGCGGTATTCACCTCTCCGGTTTGGAGAAGTCGCTGACCGACGCCTCGCTTTAGGGTATATCCCTATTCACGTGAGGCCGGTCCGCAAGCGGCTTCCGGTCGCTGGCGGCCTGCCGGCTCGCCTCGAAATTTTGTGACTTTGGGATTTTTGATGACAGGATCGACGACAGCGGGGACCCGCCTCTGGACCCGTGACGGTTTTCGCGAGGATGAGTGGACCCACGCCGAAAGCGCCGAGGCGCTTGCCGGCAACGGCCGCTTCATCCTGCCTCTGCAGGCCTTTCTCGGGCTGGATGAAGACGTTCGTAAGTCAGCCAAGGAGCGTCTCGGCGTCCTGCTGCAGCCCGGCGACGAGCTGGACAAGATAACTGGCCTGCTCGACCAGCTGTCGCTGGTGGCTCTGGCCTTCCCGGCCTTCAATGACGGCCGCTCTTTTTCCAAAGGCGAATTGCTGCGCGCCCGGCATCAATTCAAGGGCGCGGTGCGCGCCACCGGACAGGTGCTGGTCGACCAGCTGCCGCATATGCTGCGGCTCGGCTTCGACGAGTTCGAGGTCTCCAATCCGGTGCTCTTGAAGCGGTTGGAGGAAGGCCGCACCGGCGGCTTGCCGCTTTACTATCAGCCGGCGGTCGAACCGGAGGCCAAGGGCCCAAAATATTCCTGGCGGCGCAAGCGCCCCAGCTGACGCGGCATTTCATAGGGCAAATGAAATCGCTGTGGTCCGACCAGCGTCACGCATTTTGTTGGTCAGCTCAGCTCAAGATAGGTTTGGAAAGAGCGCCGCGCTGGTCTGGTCAGACCACATTGCCGATTCGGGCTTCCGCTTCGGCCGACCTGCCCTTAGGATAGGGCCATTACTTCGGACCACGAAATAACGGCCAGCTAAGGGAGGAAGCGGCATGGCAGGCAAGAAGATATTGATGCTCGTTGGCGAGTTCAGCGAGGAATACGAGATTTTCGTCTTCGAGCAGGCCATGCACGCGGTCGGCCACACCGTCCATGTCGTGTGCCCGGACAAGAAGGCCGGCGACGTGCTCAAGACCTCATTGCACGACTTCGAGGGCCACCAGACCTATACCGAAAAACCCGGTCACGATTACATCCTCAACAAGACCTTCGCCGAGGTGAACCCTGCCGACTACGATGCGGTTTATGCGGCGGGCGGGCGCGGGCCGGAATATATCCGCATCGACAAGCGGGTGCAGGCGCTGGTCAGGCATTTCCATGAAACCGGCAAGCCGATCTTCACCATCTGTCACGGCGCGCAGATCCTGATCGCGGTCGACGGCGTGGTGCGCGGCAAGGAAGTGGCGGCGCTGCATTATTGCGAGCCGGAAGTCACCCTCGCCGGCGGCATCTATATCGATGTCGCGCCGACCGGCGCCCATGTCGACGGCAATCTGGTTTCAGCCAAGGGCTGGCCGGGCCTAGCCGCCTTCATGCGGGAATGCCTGAAGGTGCTCGGCACCGAGATCCGTCACGGCGAAGTGCTGATGCGCGACGACAGGAAGGCGGCCTGAAACTTGTCAGTTGCGGTATGCGGCTATTGACGCCGCCTGCCGCCTGCGTTCTCCGCCTCGGCGCCGTCGAGGCGGTCAAGCAGGTCGGTCAATTGCTGGGGCATTTCCTTTTCCAGGCGAAATACCGGCAATGTGCGCAGAAAGCGCTTCGTCGTTTCGCTGCCCGCCTGTCGCCTGATATCGCTGGCCAATTCGACGCGCCTATGGCCGTTGTTGCCGTTCATCGTCCCAAAATCCTGTGTCGGTTTCGAAACTCCTGCAGCCGGTCCATGGTTCCCGTAGTAGTGCCCGAGAGCAAGCAAAGCTGCGTGATACGGTAAAGTTTGAATTAATTTGGAACGGCAGCCTGCCATCAGCCGCCTGCGCTTGCCCCTTGATTTTTGCCCTCCAAACCTCGATATCGGGCGCAAATCCAGAGCAATTCGAAATGACGGGAAACGCGATGAGCGACCAGGCAAAAGACGAACGCACGCCCGAAGAGATCGAAGCCGCCGAGGCTTCCGGCGAGCGTGCGGAGGGCGGCGTCGACGGCGACTACGAAGCGTTGGTGCGGCTGCTGAAGGAAAACGAGGAACTGAAGGACCGTGCGCTGCGCGCGGCGGCCGAAATGGAGAATTTGCGGCGGCGCACCGCGCGCGACGTGCAGGACGCCCGCGCCTATGCCGTCGCCAACTTCGCGCGCGACATGCTGTCGGTGTCCGACAATCTGCGCCGCGCGCTGGACGCGATTCCCGCCGAGGCGAAGGCCAGCGGCGACGCCGGCTTCAAATCGCTGATCGAAGGGGTCGACCTTACCGAGCGCGCCATGCTTTCGGCGCTGGAGCGCCACGGGGTGAAGAGACTCGCGCCCGAAGGCGAGAAGTTCGATCCGAACTTCCACCAGGCGATGTTCGAGGTCCCCAATCCGGATGTTCCCGCAGGCACTGTCGTCCAGGTTGTGCAGCCAGGCTATTCGATCGGCGAGCGCGTGCTGCGGCCAGCGATGGTCGGCGTCGCCAAGGGCGGCCCGAAGGCGGCCGCCGAGGCCAAGGTCGAGCCGGGCCCGGTGAACGAGCAGGCCGAGAAGGATGCGTGAGAGTAGCGAATAGGAAGTAGTGAGTAGGGGCTGATATTTATCCCCGGCTTCGTGCTATTTCCCTACTCTATTCGCTACTCACTACTCGCTCGCCCATGAACCCCATCGCGTCGCTCGACTATGCCGGCGTGGCCGTCTTCGCGGCGACGGGCGCGCTTGCCGCATCGCGCAAAGAACTCGACATCATCGGCTTTCTGTTCCTGGCCAGCGTCACCGGCATCGGCGGCGGGACGCTGCGCGACGTCATCCTCAACCTGCCGGTGTTCTGGGTCGCCAACAGCGGTTATGTACTGATCTGCGCCGTCGTCGCGGTGCTGGTCTTCTTCAGCGCCCACCGGTTCGAATCCCGCTACAAGCTGCTGCTGTGGCTCGATGCCGTCGGCCTTGCCGCTTTTTCGGTGATGGGCGCGGCCAAGGGGCTGGCGATCACCGGCTCGCCCGTCGTGTCGGTCATCACCGGCGTCTTGACGGCGACCTTCGGCGGTATTCTGCGCGACCTGCTTGCCGGCGAGCCATCGGTGCTGCTCAGGCCCGAGATCTATGTCACGGCCGCGCTTGCCGGCGCCGCCATCTTCACCCTTGGCGATCTTGCCGGCCTGCCGGCGCTGGCGTCCAGCCTGCTCGGCTTCGCGGGCGCATTCGCGGTGCGCGGCGGAGCGCTTAAATTCGGCTGGTCATTTCCGGCCTATAAAAGCCGGCCGGGGCGAAGGCCGGAGGATATTCCCTGAGGGAGCGAGCAGCGAATAGGGAGTAGCGAATAGGGGTTGAACGGAACAGATCCCGCCACTTTCTTCTATTCGCTATTCGCTATTCGCTATTCGCTATTCGCTATTCGCTATTCGCTATTCGCTATTCGCTATGCCGCGAAACGCTGCCCTTCACCGCCATAGTAGTTGACGTAGCGGGCGCCGATCTCCTTGACCGGCATGACGACGAAGACGTCGACGGTCGAGAATTCGTGGTCGATGACGCAGCCGTCGCCGATGCGGGCACCGACGCGTAGATAGCCCTTGACCAGCGGCGGCATGGCGGCGATCGCCGCCTTGGCGTTCACCGCCTCGATCGGCATCAGGTCCATCGAACAGTAGCGTCCCGGAACCGCGCGAACATCCCAGGCGGAGTTGGTGCGGCAATGATGGGCGAGATAGGTCAGCGCCTCGGCATGCGCCGCCGGCACGATGCCATGGAACGAGGCGCAGCCGGTCATCACGCCGATGTCGTAGTGGTTGATATAGGCCCAGATGCCTTGCCAGAGCGCCTCGATGGTGCGTTTGGAGCGGTATTCCGGCAGAACGCAGGAACGGCCGAGTTCGAGGAAGCGCTGGCCGGGATGCCGCGCAATCAGCTTGGTAAGCTCGAACTCGCCCTCGGAATAGAAGCCGCCGGCCGTCGCGGCGATTTCCTGCCGCAGCAGGCGGTAGGTGCCGACGATGCGGCGGTGCTCAGGGCCGGGAAGGGAATTGTCCAACACCAGAAGGTGATCGCAGAGCGGGTCGAACCGGTCGGCGTCGCGCCGGTCCTGCGCCTGGAACAGGTCCTTCCTCGCGCCAAGCTCGTCGTAGAATACCCGGTAGCGCACTTCCTGGGCGGCGGCGATCTCGGCCTCGTTGCGGGCGAGCCGCACTTCGAGATTGCCGATGCGGCCCAGCGGAGCGCCGCTTGCGACGGCGTCGGCGGTACGGGCGGCGAGCAGGGCGCCGCCGGCATTCGGCCGAGTGTCACATTCAGGCACGACTGTATGCACGAGTGATTCTCCTTCGAGCCATCCCTCTTGGCACGGGGATACGGTGTAGGTGCAACAGGATTGTGACAGTACCGTGATACGACGTGGCGGGCAATACTTTGTCGGCTGGGCAATACACTCAACCGGCTATCTTGTGATCGCGAAAGCCAAGCAAGCCAAGGCGTTCAACGGTTGGAAATTTCCTCAGGCGGCAACCTGGCCCTCGACCGCCTGGACGAGCGCGTCCGGGTCGAGCGGCTTGGTCACGAAACCGCTGGCGCCATGGGCAAGCACAGCATGCCGGGTCTTTTCCTGGCTGTCGGCCGAAAGCACCATGATCGGAATCGGGGGCATGGCCAGGGACTCTTCATGGCGACGGATGGCGGCGATCGCGTCCAGCCCGTCCATGACAGGCATATGCAGGTCCATCAGCACCACATCGAAGCGGAACTTGAGGCCGGCATCGGTAACGGCATCGACCGCGGCCTTGCCGTTGCCGACGATCTTGACGCGGTGTCCGGCCTTGAGCAGCGTGGCGCGGGCGAGCATGGCGTTGATGTCGTTGTCTTCCGCAATCAGCACCGACAGGCCCTGGTCGCGCTTGCGCACCGAGGGGGCACCGCGCGGCTTCGGCAGCGGCTTGGCTAGCGCCGAGCCATGGCTGGTCAACAGCACACGCAGCAGGGTCTCGCCCCGCACCGGCCGGGCCAGGAAGGTGGCATAGCCGCTGCCCCGGAATTCGCCGAGCATGCCGCGATCCGTCGGCGCAATCAGGGTGATGGCCTCGCAGTCGGCAAAGCCAGAATCGCGCAGCCGCTTGAGCAGCCTCCCGTCGCTGTTTTCGAGCGCGGCATCGATCAGAAGGACGTTGCAGCCTGCAGCGAAGGTGGCGGCCTGGCCCGGTGTCGCGGCAACCTCGACGATGCCGCCATGGGCCTTGATCGCGCGGGCGATGGCATCGGCCTCGATGGCGTTTTTCGACACGATTACGGCCCGCCGGTCGGCAAGGATGTTGTGGCGATGCGGCGGCCGCTCGGTCGCGGCGACCGCCGGAAGCTCCAGGACGAATTCGGATCCTTCGCCGAGCCGGCTCGAAACCGAGATCGAGCCGCCCATCGCCGTCGCCAGCCGCTTCGAGATGGCAAGCCCGAGGCCGGCGCCGCCATGCACCCTGGTCGAGGTGCCGTCGGACTGCTCGAATTCCTCGAAAATGCGCTCCATGTCCTCTTCGCGCAGGCCCGGGCCGGTGTCGGCGATGGTGAAGCAGATACGGTCGGTGGTTTCGCTGCGGGCGCGCGCCACGGTGAGCAGCACCCCGCCCGTGTCGGTGAACTTCACCGCATTGCCGATGAGGTTGAGCAGCACCTGGCGCACGCGGCCTGGATCGGCGGTGATCATCTGCGGCACATCGGGCTCGACATGGCAGCCGAGGCCGATGTTCTTGGCGAAAGCCTTTGCGGCCAGAAGTTCGATGATGTTGTCGGCGATCTCGCGCAGCGAGGTCGGTTGGGGCTCGGGTTCGAAGCGGCCGGCCTCGATCTTGGAATAGTCGAGCAGGTCCTCGATGAGCGCGAGCAGCGCGCTGGCCGAGGTGGAAACGGCGCCGACATAGGTGCGCTGTTCGGGCGAGAGGTCGGTATCGGCAAGCAGCTTCGCCATGCCCATGATGCCGTTCATCGGCGTGCGGATCTCATGGCTGACGGTGGCGAGGAAGCGTGACTTGGCCTGGCTGGCATATTCGGCCCGTTCGCGCGCGGTGATCAGCGAGGATTCGGCGCGCTTGCGGGCGGTGATGTCGCGGGCGATCGCCCGGTGCGAGACCGCGCCCGTGTCCTTGTCGCGCACCGACAATTCGATCCAGGAGAACCAGCGTGGTCCGTTCGGGGTGCGGATCGCGACATCGGTCGAGCTCAGGCATTCATGATCGGAGAAGGCGGCGTCGGGAACGATGCCGACATCGATGCCAAGCTCGGACAAGGTCTTGCCGGCAAGATCGCGCGCATCGAGCTCGACAAGCGAGGCAAAGACGCTGTTGGCATAAACGATGTGGCCGTCGCGATCGCGATGGACGACGAGGTCGCCCAGCGCGTCGATCAGGCCGCGGAAGCGCTCCTCGCTCTCCTGCATCTCCCACATGCGGTCGGCGAGGGTTTCGATCTCGGCGCGGCTGCGCGCGGCGGTCTCGTCGAGAAGCGCTGCGGTGCGGCGCTCATCGCGACGGCTGCGCAGATGCATGGCCAAGCCCGCAAAGGCTATGGCGGCGAGGCCGGCGGTGATGATGAGCGGCGCTCCGGTGAGATGCGCGAGCCCCGCCATGATGGCGATGGCGGCAACGATCGTCAGGAAGGGCAGGCCGTCGTGGCGGGCCCCCGGCAGGTCGGGAGCCAGCGGCGGCGCGACGAGCACCTGCCGCTTCGGCGCATCGGGGATGAGCCTGTCAGCGCCGGCGGCTTTGCTGTCCTGTCTGATGTCGGAGTCCGCGACCATGCGCAGACCATGCCAGACAGAAATTATGGAAGGCTGGGAGGGATCGTTCGAATTTTAGCGAATCGCGCAGATTCCGGCCGCGCGCATGCGCGGGCGAAACCGAGCTTCGCGAGGTCGTTGCGAGCTACATATCGACAACGACGCGACCCCTGACCTTGCCTTCGACGATATCGCGCGCGGCGGCGACAATGCCGTCGAAACCGATCGTGCGGGACAATGTCGACAGCTTCTTGGAGTCGAGGTCGGTGCCGATGCGGCGCCATGCTTCCAGGCGTACCGGCTTCGGCGCCATCACCGAATCGATGCCGAGCAGCGAGACGCCACGCAGAATGAAGGGCGCGACGCTTCCGGGCAGATCCATGCCGCCGGCCAGGCCGCAAGCGGCGATCGCGCCGCCATAGGAGGTCATCGACAGCACATTGGCCAAGGTATGGCTGCCGACCGAGTCGACGCCGCCTGCCCAGCGCTCCTTGGCGAGCGGTTTCGCGGGCTGGCTGAGCTCTTCGCGCGAGATCACCTCAGCCGCGCCAAGATCGATCAGATACGGGCTCTCGGCGTTGCGACCGGTCGAGGCGATGACATGATAGCCCAGGCTCGACAGGATCGAGATGGCGACCGAGCCGACGCCGCCGGCAGCGCCCGTCACCACCACGGGACCGCGGTCCGGCACGATGCCGTGCCGCTCCAGCGCCATGACCGAGAGCATTGCCGTGTAGCCCGCCGTGCCGACAGCCATCGCATCATGCGCGCTCATGCCCTCGGGCAGCGGCACCAGCCAGTCGCCTTTGACGCGGGCGCGGCCGGCATAGGCGCCGTAATGCGTCTCGCCGACGCCCCAGCCGTTGAGGATCACCTTGTCTCCCTTGCGCCAGTCCGCATGCGAGGAGGAGATCACGGTGCCGGCGAAATCGATGCCTGGAACCAGCGGCCAGCGGCGCACGACCGGGGCCTTGCCGGTGATGGCGAGCCCGTCCTTGTAGTTCACCGTCGTCGCCTCGACGGCGACGGTGACGTCGCCTTCCATCAGGTCGGCCTCGGCGAGGTCGACGACATCGACGGACTGCTTCTTGTCCGCATCGCGCGAGATGAGGATGGCTTTGAAGGTGTCGGGCATGATTTTCTCCTCGCCTCTGGCTGATGAGGAAGTCTGCGGTTTCAACAGCGTGAGGTCAATTGCCAAGGTCCTGGGACTTGGCTTCGCGCCGCCAGCCGATCAGTTCGTCGAAGACGACAAGCGCTGCGCCGACCGAGATGAAGGTGTCGGCGAGATTGAAGACCGCGAAGGACCAGACGGGCGTGTGGAACAGGATGTAGTCGATGACGTGACCGTAGACGGCGCGGTCGATGAGGTTGCCGAGCGCGCCGCCGATGATCAGCGCAAAGCCGATACGAGCGACGACATGGCCGGCCGACGTGCGCGTGGCGAGATAGAGCACGAAGGCGACGACGAGCACGGCGATGACCACCAGGCCGGTATCGCCGAAGGACTGGAACATCGAGAAGGCGATGCCGGTGTTGTAGGTGCGAAACAGCGCCAGGAATGGCAGCAGATCGACCTTCTCCTGAAAGGCGAGACCGTTCTCGACCAGCTGCTTGATCCACTGGTCGAGCGCAATGGCGATGACGACCAGCACGACGTAAGGCGACCAGTATTTCATTTGGCGGTTCTCATCGGATGTCATTGGCATGCTCGAGCTTCAACGCGCCGCGCCGGATCTCGAACAACATCACGCCGGTGGCGACCGCCAGATTGAGCGAATCGGCCCGGCCTGCCTGGGGAATTCTGAGCAGCCGGTCGCAGCTTTCGGCGAGACTGTCCGGCAGGCCCTGCTGCTCGTTGCCCATCAGCAGCAGGACCGGTCCCCTGGAGAAATCGACCGAGCGATAGTCGACCGCGCCCTTGAGATGGGTTCCGGCGACAAGGCCGGAGAAATCGCGGCGCCAGGCGAGGAAGGCCTGCTCGGTCGCCCTGGCGACCGGCACAGCGAAGATCGAGCCCATGGTGGCGCGCACCGTCTCCAGCGAGAACGGGTCGGTGGTGTCGCCGACCAGGATGACGCCCTTGGCGCCGACGGCGTCGACGGTGCGGATCACGGTGCCGAGATTGCCGGGGTCGCGCACCCGGTCGAGCGCCACCCAGACATCGCCGTCCCTGGCGCGGATCTCCTTCAGCGGCACCGTCTGCTGCGCGAAGACGCCGACCACCATTTGCGGGTTCTCACGGCGGGTGATGGCAGCGAGCACCTTTTCGGAAACTTCGAGCACCATGCCGCCGGCGGCAACGGTCCGCGCAGCGACTTTTTCGACGGCCGGGTTGCCGCGTCCGGCCTTGGCGAAGACCAAGGTCCTGATCGACCAGCCGAGGTCGAGGGCATCGATGACCAGCTTCAGGCCCTCGGCCATGAAGGCGTTCTGCTGGTCGCGGAATTTCTTGAGCGCCAGCGCCTTGATGTCCTTGACCAGGGGATTGGCAAGGCTGGTGACTTCCTTGACCTGCCCGACCGGGCGAGCGCCGTCATGTGCCGTCATTCAAGCCACCCAGCGCGAGAACAGCGAAGTCGACAGCGCGCGGCCGGCGGATTTCTCGCGAATGATCAGCTCGCCGGATTCGACCGTGCCGCCCATACCGGCGAAGGTATCGCGCATCAGCGCATGGATGGCGAAGAAGGAAGCGCGGATCGAATAGGCGGTGAGGACGACGGCGAGCGGTTTCGGCGTCAGGATCGAGCGGCAAAGCTCGGTGAGGCCCGGCAGGTCCTCGAACAATTGCCAGACCTCGCCCTTGGGTCCGCGGCCATAGGCCGGCGGATCGAACAGCACGATGTCGTAGCGGCTGCCGCGGCGTTCCTCGCGCTCGGCGAATTTCATCGCGTCCTCGACGATCCAGCGGATCGGCTTGTCGGCAAGGCCGGCCATCTCCTGGTTCTCGCGCGCCCAGCCGATCGCCTTCTTCGAGGCATCGACATGGGTGACCTCGGCGCCGGCGCGGGCCGCCACCAGCGAGGCGAGGCCGGTATAGCCGAACAGGTTAAGCACCTTGACCGGGCGTCTCGCCGACGTGATCAGTCCCGCCATATGGTCCCAATGCGAGGCCTGCTCCGGAAAGACGCCGACATGGCGAAACGAGGTGAAGCGGCCGAGATAATCGATGCCGTCATGCTTCATCGGCCAGGTTTCGCCGAGCGGCGTTTTGGGAAACCGCCAGCGGCCGATGCCTTCTTCGTCGGTGTCGCCGGTGAAGATGGCGTCGGCGCGCTCCCATTCCTTCGCCGGCAGGGCCCGCTGCCAGATTGCCTGGCCCTCGGGGCGCACGATGCGGTACGGGCCGTATTGCTCGAGCTTCTCACCGGCGCCGCTGTCAAGCAGGGCGTAATCGGCGTTGGGCGCGACTTCGAGGATCAACGGCAGGCGCTCGGCAGGCAACGCGCCTTCGCGGCGCGCAAGCACGCGCGGCGCCGGCTTGGCTTCCTGCCGCTCCGCCGGCTTTGTTTCACGGCGCTCGGCAGGTGCGGCCTGCTGCCGTCCGGCCGCGAACGCATCACGCGGGCGGGGCTGTTCCGCCCTTGCGGGATGCGGGCGGCCATCCCGGCGTTTGTCGCGAAAAGATTTCAAGAAAGGTCATCTCCGGCGGTTCGGCCCGCTTCTGCCACAGCTCAGCCCACCGGCGCAACAAAGCCTGGCTCATTCAATGGTGCTGTCATCAACCATGCCGGATACCGAGCAGGCCGAAACAAAGCGAAACGAAGCCAAGCGCCTTCGCCGCGGCCACCGCCATGTGGCCGGTCTCCCAACGCAGCCGGACGGCTTCGAAATTGTCCGGGATCGGTCCGGGCGCCCAGGTCGCAAGAATGTCGTTGGCCGGTTTGACCAGTCCGAACCAGAGCGCCAGCGAGACGGCATAAAGCAGTGTGGCGGCGAGCAAGAGCCAGAAAGCTGTCGCTTGGCCGCGCAGCATCCAGGCAAGCAGCGCCGGGCAGAGGATCGCAGCGATATCGAGCGGCGCTCCGATGACGGCAAAGAGCAGGAACTGACCGTTGAAGACCGTCGCCTCTCGCCAGAGCGCCGGCGACCATTTCGTCAGCCTCGGCAGCGATTCCAGCACATGGGCAAAGGACGGCCCAAGGCTGAGCGCCGCGACGAAAGCGGTCAGCACCGACCAGAACAGCAGGGTCCCGCGCATCTCCATTGTGGGGAGAACGGGAACGGGACGCGGGCGTTCCGTGGCAGAAGGTCGCTTGCCGCGATGTGCAGGCCAGCCCTATTGTCCGGCACGCCGGTTAGCCATTCATGTCCCGTTCAGCCCGCCTGCTCGACCTCGTCCAGATCCTTCGCCGCCATCGCCGGCCGGTGAGCGGCCGCACGCTTGCGGACGCAATCGGCGTGTCGATCCGCACCCTCTATCGCGACATCGCCACGCTGCAGGGGCAGGGCGCGCCGATCGAAGGCGAGGCGGGGCTTGGCTATGTGCTGAAGCCCGGCTTCATGCTGCCGCCGCTGATGTTCACCGACGAGGAGATCGAGGCAATCGTGCTCGGCTCGCGCTGGGTGGCTAAGCAGCCGGACAAAAGGCTGGCGGCCGCCGCGGCGGATGCGCTGGCCAAGATCGCGGCGGTGCTGCCGGATGATCTGCGCGACGATCTCGACGCGACGACGCTGCTTGTCGGACCGGGCTCGGAGAATGCCGAAGCGATCGACCTCGGCATCGTGCGGCAGGCGATCCGCGACGAGCGCAAGCTTGGCTTCCTCTATCGCGACGCCGGGGGAGCGGCATCGAAGCGCCTGGTCTGGCCGTTCGCGCTCGCCTTCTTCGACAAGGTGCGGGTGATGGTGGCGTGGTGCGAAACGCGCCAGGATTTCCGGCATTTCCGCGCCGACCGGATGTCCGGCCTGACAGCGACAGACATCCGCTATCCGCGCCGCCGCCATGCGATGCTGAAGGAGTGGCGGGCGAGTCTTGACGCGCCCGGCCGGAACGGCGCGAAAGACGCTTCCGGCTGATCGCTGCTGCCAGAATCTGACAGCAGGTTCGCATATCGTCTCCAAGGTTCAGACACTTTGGAGATCAGATATGACCACGCCGAATTTCGTGATCCTCTATGTCGACAGCCCTGAAAACAGTGGCGCTTTCTACGCCAGGTTGCTCGGACGCGAGCCGGTCGAATCCTCGCCGACCTTCGTCATGTTCGTGCTCGACAAAGGTTTCAAGCTCGGCCTCTGGTCGCGCCACACGGTCGAGCCGGCTGCGGCGGCGGCAGGCGGTGGCGGCGAGCTCGTGATCGCGGTCGAGAATGCGGCTGCGGTCGACGCCACCCATGCGGATTGGACTGGCAGGGGCCTTAAGGTACTGCAGGCGCCACTAGATCTCGACTTCGGCCGCACCTTCGTCGCCCTCGATCCTGACAATCATCGCCTGCGCGTCTATTGGCCGAATGGGCAGTAGGCAGCAGGCTATCTTCCCTATTGCCTGCTGCCCAATCCCTACTGCCTATTTGAGCGCGTTGTAGACGGCGACGCCGGCGGCGAGATCCTCTAGCGCCGCGCCGACCGACTTGAACAGCGTGATCTCGTCGTCGGTTTGGCGGCCCTGTTTCTCGCCGCGCGCGAGCTCGTGCAGGTCGGCGACGATCGCTTCCGGCTTCAGCACGCCTGACGCCAGCGGCTGGACGATGTCGCCTGCCTCCTTGGTGGCGCCGGCGCGGGTGTCGACATAGACGCGGGCGCGCTTGATCGCATCGTCATCGCTCTCGCGCATCGTCGGCGTGAAGCCGCCGACGAGATCGACATGGGCGCCCGGCTTCAGCAGCGCGCCCTTGACCAGCGGCGTGTTCGAGATGGTTGCGGAGGCGACGATGTCGGCCTCGGCAAGCTCCGCGTCGAGATCGCCGGCGGCACTTGCCGGAAGGCCTTCGGCGCGCAAGGCCGCCGCCACTTTTTCGGCATTGGCAGGCGTGCGGTTCCAGATGCGGATGGATGTGATCGGCCTGACTGCAGAATGCGCCTTGGCAAGGAAGGGCGACAGCGCGCCGGCGCCGATCACCAGAAGCCGCGAGGCGTCCTTGCGGGCGAGATAGGAGGCGGCGAGCGCGGAGGCGCAGGTCGTGCGCCACTGGGTCAGCCGCTGGCCGTCGATCAGCGCTTGCGGCTCGCCAGTGACGCCGTCGAGCAAAAGATAAAGGCCCATGACCGCCGGCCTGCCGATGGCATTGTTGTCCGGCGACACGGTGACGATCTTGACGCCGATATGGCCTCCCTCGGAGGTGCCGGCGGCGTTGAAGTCGGTCCAGGCCGGCATCAAAAGCAAGGTCGAGGCGGCGCCGTCCGGCCGTTCGACGCCATGATGGTGACGAACCGGCTGCACGGCGCCATCGCGAAAAGCCGTGCGCAATGTCTCGACAAGGCCAGGAAAGGTCAGCGCGCGGTCGACCTCGGCGGCCGAAATGGTCAACATTGAAAGCTCCGTGGTGTCGAAATGACGCTCGACTGTCTTCTACGCAATTCCGGACGGAAAACCGCTACGCACTTTGCCTGGAATTGCTAAAGCGCGTCGCGCTGAAAACAGATTCAGGCGACGCGCTTTAAGCCTTTGTTCGATGCATGTCGTTGTCCCAGAACCGCTGCGCACTTCTGGGCGACATGCATTAGTTCGTCGGGCTGGGCAGCGCCGGTCCCTTGGGCGCCACGGGCGTGCGGCTCACCGCCTGGCGCAGGTTTTCCGCCTCGAGGCCGCGCTGGCGCGCGAGCTTGCGATAGCGCCCCTGCTTCACCCAGGTGGCCAGGCTTCCGACGACCATGCCGATGGCCAAAGCCAGGAACAGGAAGATGAAAAGCGGCAGGCTCAGCGTCAGCGCGGGATTGCCGGGATGAAATGGATCGACCGTGAAGGCGACAGGGCCGCGATTGGCGACGGCGAGCGCGATCAGGATGACGGCCAGCGGCACGAAGACCACGACGAGGACGAAGCGATTGAACATCAAATCTCCATGGAGAGGCTTCTTGAGGCGCGCATCTCCTTGTCCTGAAACCGGTCTCCACTTTCGGGAGACATGCCTTTAGGCGCCAAGATGCCGTTTCGACCCGCCGGCCCGGCGCCTATTTGCCGCCGTTCAGCCTTTCGCGCAACTCCTTGCCGGTCTTGAAGAACGGCACCCATTTTTCCTCGACCTCGACGGACTCGCCGGTGCGCGGGTTGCGACCGGTGCGGGCCGGACGGTTCTTCACCGAAAAGGCGCCGAAACCGCGCAACTCGACCCGGTTGCCCTCAGCAAGCGCGTCGGTGATCTCGTCAAAGATCGCGCCGACGATGTTTTCGACGTCGCGCAGGAAAAGGTGCGGGTTGCGTGCAGCAATGATCTGCACAAGCTCGGATTTGATCATAGAACATTCCCCGTAAAACCACTGCAACCGATTATCAGGATGATTTTATTGCTTTTTCGGCTCGTCCCAACGGCACCTTAAGGGTGCCAGACCGAAACGAGACCGTCAAGAAACAAGCGGTCGGCGCCAAGTTCGTGAATGATATCGCCGCCGGCATCCGGCAGACCGAGCGCCTTGGCCGCCACTTTTGCCATCGACTGGGAAAACAGGAAACCGCCACGCCTGTCCTTGTCCTTCCACTCGACGACCTTGAGCTTGCTGTCCACGCCCTTCGTCGCCAGCCAGTCGATCGCCTCCTGCTCGCCGCCGACGGCGTCGACCAGGTGGTTGGCCAAAGCCTGGCGGCCGGTGAAGATCGAACCGTCGGCAAGCGCCAGCGCCTGCTCATGCGTTATCTTGCGGCGATCGGCGACGATGCCGACGAACCAGTCGTAGCTGTCGAGGATCAGCTTGCGCACCATGGCGCGCTCGTCGTCATTGGTCGGCTTGAAGGGCGAGGGCGAAGCCTTGAGCGGCGAGGATTTCACTTCTTCCAGCTTGATGCCGAGCTTGTCCATGAGACCGCTGACGTCGGGATACTGGATCAGCACCCCGATCGAGCCGACGATCGATGTCTTGCGGGCGACGATGTGGTCGGCTGCACTTGCGATCATATAGCCGGCCGATGCCGCCAGCGTGCCGACTTCGGCCACCACCGGCTTGTCACCGGCAAGCTTGCGCACGGCGTCGAATGTGGACTCGCCGCCGACCGTGGTGCCTCCGGGCGAATCGATCGAAAGGATGACGCCCTTCACCTCCGGCGACTTGCGGATCGATTCCAGTCTTTTGAGCAGTTCCTCGTCCTCGGTGATGGTGCCTTCAATCTTGACCTTGGCGATGTGGGGGACCGCCCGGCCGGTAAAATTGTCGTCATAGACCCAGGTTGAGAAGGCGATGATCGCTGCCGCCAGAACCAGAAACGCGACCACGCGCCAGAACGTCAGCTTGCGACGCAAGCGGCGGCGGTCGATCAAGTCGTCGGCTCTCATTGCCATTGTCAGCCTCGTGGGTAGTGGGAAAGCACGCTTTTAAAGCAAGCTTCTACGCACGGCTACCGTTTCCTGGCGCGGGTCATCCGCTTCACAGAACGGTGACCCCTCTACTTTCTTGTCCTGATGCAATTCCTGTCGGAAACCGCTCGCAGCTTTCCCGGAACTGTTCCGAAAGGCCCGGCTTCGGCCTCGGGCGTCGACGCCAGGCTCACGAAAAATTAACGCAAGCAGTCCGTATCTGCTATGAAGTACAGGCCATCTCGCCGAATTCCTTTCGATTTTGCGGGCGGCAGCTGTCACATTTTTGCAGTTTTCCTCCGCTTGTGCTTGCTTGTAGGTGCCGGCATACCACCTATAGGCGGTGTTTGGGCGGGCAAAGGTCCATTAGAAAAGTGATGTTGGCGCGATCTGACGAAACGAGCGATGCCGGTGAGGCATCGGCTCCCGCGAACCAAGGCGGCACGCGTGGCGATGCGTTCAACCGCGCCCGGCGGCACTCGCGCCGCGTCCGCGTGCTGAAATTTGCGGTGCCGCTGCTCGCGGTCGCGATCGCCGTCGCCTTTCCGGTCTATTCCTACCTCAAAGCGCCGCTGTCGGTATCGGTGCAGGCCGACGGCACGGCGTTTTCCGACGGCAAGCTGGTGATGGCCAATCCGAAGCTCAACGGCTTCACCAAGCAGAAGCTGCCATATTCGCTGACGGCGAGCAGGGCGACGCAGGATGTCGGCCAGCAGGCCGTCATCGACCTCGAAGGCATCAACGCCAGACTGCCCGTCGCCACCGACAACGTCGTGTCCGTCGATGCCGCGCACGGTATCTACAATCGCGACGCCAACACGATGGATCTGACCAGCGACGTCAGCGTGACGACGACGGACGGCCTGATGGCGAAGTTCAAATCGATCTTCCTAGACATGGGCAAAGGCTCTATGAAGACGAGCAATCCGGTCGACGTCAGCCGTGGCGGGTCGCGCATTACCGCGGATTCGATGTCGGTCGAGGACAATGGCAGGCTCGTGGTCTTCGAGAGCCGGGTTCGCGTCAACATAGATCCAACTGCGTTGAAGGCAGCGGGGGTAAACGGTGGAGAACAGAATGCGTCGCAGTAAATCCGCATGGCTTCCGGGCGCTGCTTCCGCATTGCTGTTTTTGGCAACGGCGCATTCGTTCGCGCAATCGAGCGCGACCAGCCAGATTCCCGGGCTCAAGCTGTCGGGTGACCAGCCGATCCAGATCGAAAGCGACAAGCTCGAGGTCCGCCAGGCCGACAGCATGGCCGTGTTCAGCGGCAATGTGACGGTTAATCAGGGGCCGACCCTGCTCAAGGCCGGCAAGATGACGGTCTACTATGTCAAGGATGCCAATGCCGGCAAAAGTGCCGCGGCCGGCGCATCGGCGATGACCGGTGCGGCCAATATCGACCATCTCGAGGTCGAGAACAAAGTCTACATCAAATCGAACGACCAGATCGCCACCGGCGACACCGGCAAATTCGACATGAAGACGCAGGTGCTGGTGCTTTCCGGCAAGGAAGTGGTGCTGTCGCAGGGCGACAATGTGCTCAAGGGCTGCAAGCTCACCGTGCAGATGAAGAGCGGCCTCGGCAATGTCGAAGGCTGTCCTCGCGTCATCATGATGTTCAAGCCGCAGAAACAGGACGCGCAGCAGGGAGCGTCGAGCAAGTAATGGCCGGCGTGACTTCGCTGCTGGCCCGTCTCCCGGGACGGGCAGCCGCACAACCCGCTGCGCCGGCGACGGTCGGCGCCGACAAGGCGAAGTTCAAGGGCACCCTGATCGCCAAGGGGCTGACCAAGAGCTACAAGGGCCGCAAGGTGGTGAGCGGTGTGACGCTCGGCGTGCGCGCCGGTGAGGCCGTCGGCCTGCTCGGCCCCAACGGCGCAGGCAAGACCACCTGTTTCTACATGGTCACCGGCCTTGTTCCCGTCGACGAAGGCTCGATCGAGATCGACGGCTTCGATGTCACCTCGATGCCGATGTACCGGCGGGCCCGCCTCGGCATCGGCTATCTGCCGCAGGAAGCGTCGATCTTCCGCGGCCTGAATGTCGAGCAGAACATCCGGGCCGTGCTGGAGGTGGTGGAAAAGAGCCGCAAGGAACGCGAGCGCACGCTCGACGAGCTGCTCGAGGAGTTTCACATCAGCCATCTGCGCAAGGCGCCGTCCATGTCGCTGTCGGGCGGCGAACGGCGTCGCCTCGAAATCGCGCGGGCGCTGGCGACGCGGCCTGCCTATATGTTGCTCGACGAGCCCTTCGCCGGCATCGATCCGATCGCCGTCGCCGACATCCAGCAACTCGTTCGCCACCTCACGGCGCGCGGCATCGGCGTCTTGATCACCGACCACAATGTGCGCGAGACGCTCGGTCTGATCGACCGCGCCTACATCATCCATGCCGGTCAGGTGCTGACGCATGGCCGCGCCGACGAGATCGTCGCCAACGCCGATGTGCGGCGTCTCTATCTCGGCGAGGGTTTCACGCTCTGACTGTGGGTTTCGACGCGGTTTGGATGGCGTCGTCACGGCTTTCGGTCATTTTAGCGCTCGATAACGCTCCGGTAAGCCGCAACTGCTAGCGTTTTGCTTGACAAGCAAAAGCCGGGCCAGTTTCTATGCCCGACCGAAAAACAGTCGACGCGTAGACGAGGCGTTTGAAGTCCATCATGGCGCTGGCAGCCAAACTGCAGCTCAGACAATCCCAGTCGCTGGTGATGACGCCGCAGCTGATGCAGTCGATCCGGCTGCTGCAGCTCACCCATGTCGAGCTCGAGCGCTTCATCGACGAGGAGATCGAGCGCAACCCGCTGCTCGAACGGGCCGAGCCGCAGGACGATGCCGCCGGCGATCTATCCCAGAAAAGCGAGACATCGCCGGAAAAGGGCACCGACGGCGACTGGTTCGAGGGCGAGATGGAGTGGAGCGCGGAAGCGATCTCGCAAAAGCTCGATTCTTCCCTGGAGAACCTGTTTCCAGACGACCCAGGCACCAGCGAGAGGCTGGGGCCGGATCTCACGGCGCAATGGAAGTCGGCCGCCGGGGGCGGCGCGGGCGCGGCATCGTCCGAGGGGTTCGACGTCGGCGACATGGCCGCGGCCGCCATCACGCTGCGCGAACATGTCGGCGAGCAGATCGCGCTTGCCTCCTTGAGCCCCGGCGAGCGCCTTATTGCGGGTGAGCTGGCCGAAGGGCTCGACGAAGCCGGGTACCTGCGCACCGAACTCGACGAGATCGCGGTTCGGCTCGGCACGGACGGCGCGGCGGTGGCGCGGGTGCTTGGCGTGTGCCAGACCTTCGAGCCGGCAGGACTTTTCGCGCGCGACCTTGCCGAGTGCCTGTCGCTGCAACTGGCGGTGCGTGACCGGCTCGATCCGGCGATGAAGGCGCTGGTCGCCAACCTCGAGCTTCTGGCGCGGCGGGATTTCCAGTCGCTGAAACGCATCTGCGGCGTCGACGAGGAAGACCTGCTCGACATGCTGGCCGAGATCCGCGCGCTCGATCCGCGGCCCGGCCTGGCGTTTTCGGGCGGCGCGAGCGACGCGATCGTCGCCGATGTCGAGGTGCGCGCCGCCAATGACGGCAGCTGGGCGGTGGAGCTCAACGCCGATACGCTGCCGCGCGTGCTGGTGGACAATGTCTATTTCGCCCGCATTTCGAGCCATGCCAAAGACCAGGCGGAAAAAGAGTTTCTCGCCGAATGCCTGCAGAACGCCAACTGGCTGACGCGCAGTCTCGATCAACGGGCCAAGACCATTCTCAAGGTGGCGTCCGAGATCGTGCGGCAACAGGACGCTTTCCTCGTCCATGGCGTGCGTCACCTCAAGCCGCTCAACCTGCGTACGGTGGCCGACGCCATCGGCATGCATGAATCGACGGTCAGCCGCGTCACCGCCAACAAATATATGCTGACGCCGCGCGGCGTCTTCGAGCTGCGCTATTTCTTCACCGCGTCAATTGCCTCCGCGGAAGGCGGCGAAGCGCATTCGTCCGAGGCCGTGCGCGACCGCATCAAGCAGATGATCGACGAGGAAAAGCCCATCGACGTGCTTTCCGACGACGCCATCGTCGACATGCTCAAGGAAAGCGGGGTCGACATCGCGCGCCGCACCGTCGCGAAGTACCGCGAAGGCATGAACATTCCCTCGTCGGTGCAGCGGCGGCGGGAAAAGCGGGCGCTCGCGAACGCCGGCCGCTAGGCCGATGCGAATCTCGACAAGCCCTGGCCGGTGCGAGACGGTGCTGATTTCCCACATTCCCGAGTTTCATTGACAAGCCGCAATGAAGTGTCTAGAAGCCCGCCCGCATGGAGCAGGGCGGTGATGCCCGCTAGCGAATGGGTCCGTCAGACACGGCCATGGACGGCCAAGAAGGCGACTTGTGATCAACCGGAAAGTTCGGGTCTAAAATCGGCGCGCACGCCGCTGCAAAGCTTGTGCGCGCGCACCACGGGTATAAACTCGGGAACAGTTTGAAGCCTGAGCAAGGAAGGTCAGTTTTTAGATGAATCTACGCATTTCGGGAAAACACATGGACATCGGCGATGCGTTCCGCACGCGCATCAACGACCGGGTCGGCGAGGCGATCGAGAAATATTTCGATCGGGGTTTTTCAGGACATGTCACGGTCATCAAATCGGGGTCGCGTTTCTCCGCCGACTGCATGGTCCGGCTCGATTCCGGCGCTTCTTTGCAGGCGACCGGCGACGCCCAGGACCCGACGCTTGCCTTCGAGGCGGCGGCCGACCGCCTGGAAACGCGGCTGCGGCGCTACAAGCGCCGGCTGAAGTCGCGTAACACCGGCAACGGCAATGGCGAAGAGCCGACCGACATCGCCTACACCGTGATGGCTCCCCTCACCGATGACGAGGAAGACATTCCGGAGGACTTCGCTCCGGTCATCGTCGCCGAATCAAGCTTGACGCTGCGGACCATGTCGGTGGCTTCGGCGGTCATTGAGCTCGACAACAGCGACAGCCCGGTCTTCCTGTTCCGCAACGCCGGAACCGACCATCTCAACATCGTCTACCGCCGGCCGGATGGCAACATCGGCTGGATCGATCCGTCGACGACCAAAGTCGCGCAAGGATAAAAAGCCAGCCGCGCAAGGGGGCGACGACTGGCGCGGCAGGCGAGCGAGCAAGGGATTTTTCAAGCATGGATCTCAGCGATCTCATCAGCGTTCCGGCGATCATGCCGGCGTTGAAGGCGAATTCCAAAAAGCAGCTTCTGCAATTGCTGTCGGAGAGGGCGGCGGCGATTTCGGGGATTCCGGAGCGGGAGGTGTTCGACACCATCCTGCAGCGCGAGCGGCTGGGCTCGACCGGCGTCGGCAACGGCATCGCCATTCCGCACGGCAAGCTCGCCGGCGTGAAGCGGATCGCCGGCGTCTTCGCCCGGCTGGAAACGCCGGTCGATTTCGAGGCGCTGGACGACCAGCCGGTCGACCTGGTGTTTTTGCTGCTTGCGCCGGAAGGTGCCGGCGCCGACCATCTCAAGGCGCTGTCGCGCATCGCACGCGTGCTGCGCGATGCCGACACGGTGGCCAAGATCAGGGGCACGCGCGACGCGGTGGCGATCCACGCGCTCTTGTCTGATACGCAGGCCTCGCACGCGGCCTGACGTTTTGGGATCGAACCTGGTTTTTGGGATGAAGCCCTAGAGGGGCCGCCGGGAGCGGCCCTTTCCATTTCAGACTGCCAGCAATCGCCTTAGTGAATGGCGACAGTGGTCAGGTCGTTCTCCAACGCACCCGCCAGTGCCCGGTCACGGGCGTCGGAAAGCAGAATCGGCTGGCCGTTGGCGGCAAACAGCGCCCACAGCTCCAGGCCCGGCGCGATCTCGCCGAGGCCGGGGAAGCGGCCGCGCAGGTCGTCGCTCGACACTTTCCTGAGATAAGCGACCGAACCTTCGCCGAGATGGGCGAGTTCGCCGCTGGTCATGGTGATCGTTTCGTCAGTTCTGGTCATTTCAAGCCTCCTTGGCGCGAGGACGCCAGGATCGGCCGCCTCGCTTAGAGCCATCGGCAAAGGTCAGTCTTTCACCGATATGTTTATTTTCCGTACCATCCGCTCGGACTCCGGCCGATCGAGATCGATCGACAGCAGACCGTTCTTCAGTTCCGCCGCGATCACCCGCATGCCGTCGGCCAGCACGAAGCAGCGCTGGAACTGGCGCGCGGCGATGCCGCGGTGCAGGAATTCGCGCTCGGTGTCGTCGGTCTGACGACCGCGCACGATCAACTGGTTTTCCTCCGTGGTGACATCGAGGTCGCTTTCTGCAAAACCGGCAACGGCCAGCGTGATGCGCAGCCTTTCGGCCTTGCCGTCGGCGGCATTGAGGCGCTCGATATTGTACGGAGGGTAGCTGTCGCCGGACTTCGCCAGACGCTCAAGCGTCTTTTCCATGGCATCAAAACCCAGGAGAAGCGGGCTGGAGAAAGGCGTCATTCGACTCATTGTTACACTGTCCTCTGAAGAGCGACACAAACTGGAAAAACCCGGATGGCATTTTTCCCGATGGTCTTGATATGGTCCGTCGCGCGATCAAGTTCAAGCCGCCAAATCAGGATGGCGTTTCGTCGAACCGTCATCTTCATCCAGCCTTTCATTGGAGCATGATTTCGTCCGAAAACCGGTTCCCACCTTTCGGGAACCATGCTCTAAAACCCGCCCAAAAAGACTTCCCAAAAGGAATTGAAATGCCCCAGTCCAGAAAGATCATCATCGACACGGATCCCGGCCAGGACGATGCCGTCGCCATATTGCTGGCGCTCGGCAGTTCCGAGCTGGAGATCGTCGGCATCACCGCGGTAGCCGGCAACGTGCCGCTGAATCTGACCCAGAACAACGCCCGCAAGATATGCGAGCTGGCTGGCCGGCCCGACATCAAGGTCTATGCCGGCGCCATCCGGCCGCTGGCGCGTGAACTCGTCACCGCCGAGGAGGTGCATGGCAAGACCGGCCTGAACGGCCCGCAGCTGCCCGAGCCGACCATGCCGCTCCAGGAACAATATGCCGTCGATTTCATCGTCGAGACGCTGATGCGCGAGGAAAGCGGCACCATCACGCTCTGCCCGCTCGGACCGCTCACCAACATCGCGCTGGCGCTGATCCGCGAGCCCAGGATCGCGCCGCGGATCAAGGAAATCGTCCTGATGGGCGGCGGCTTCTTCGAGGGCGGCAATGTCACGCCGGCCGCCGAATTCAATATCTATGTCGACCCGCAGGCCGCCGATCTGGTGTTCAAATCGGGCATTCCGATCGTGATGATGCCGCTCGACGTCACCCACCAGGCGCTGACCACGTCCGAGCGCATCCAGGCCTTCCGCAAGCTCGGCACCAAGGTCGGCACCGCGACTGCCGAGATGCTGGAGTTCTTCGAGCGCTATGACGAGGAAAAATACGGCACTGATGGCGGGCCGCTGCACGACCCGTGCGTGATCGCCTATCTCGTCAAGCCGGAGCTGTTCAAGGGCCGCCACTGCAATGTCAGCGTCGAGACGACCTCCGAGCTCACCATGGGCATGACGGTGATCGACTGGTGGGGCGTCGCCAAGCGCAAAAAGAACGCCATGGTGATGCGCGACATCGACCATGACGGCTTCTTCGCGCTGCTGGTGGAGCGGCTCGGGCGGCTATAAGGGCCGCTTCTTCCTTCCCCCTTGTGGGGGAAGGTGGATCGGCGCGAAGCGCCGAGACGGATGAGGGGTGCTCCAGCGGAGTGAGACGTCGGCATTCCCTGGAACACCCCTCATCCGTCGCCTTCGGCGACACCTTCTCCCACAAGGGGAGAAGGGAGAGGTGCTACTTCGCCTTCGAGAACGCCAGCCACAGTCCGCCGCCGACTAGGAAGCTGCCGCTGATGCGCGACATCAGCTTGACGCGCTTGGCCGACAGAACGCGCCCGGCGCGGCCCGCGGCAAGGGCATAGGTCGAATCCGACATGGCGGCGAAGATCATCGCTGTCAGGCCCATGACGACAATCTGCAGCGTATAATTGCCCTGCGGCGCGATGAACTGCGGGAAGAAGGCGCCGAAAAACACCAAAGTCTTCGGATTTGAGATCGCCACCAGAAAACCCTGCAGGAAGAAGCCGCCGCGCGGCTTTTTGGCCGAGCCGTCGGGGTTCAGCGCGCCTTTGGTGCGAAACATCTGCACGCCCATCCAGATGAGATAAGCGGCGCCGATCAGCCGCACCCATTCGAACCAGTGGCCCATGCCGGCGATCAGCGTATTGAGGCCGATGCCGACGATGGCGATCATGATGGCAAGGCCGGCCTGGGTGCCGGCGACGTTGGCCAAGCCCGCGCGCGAGCCGTGGCGGATGCTGTTGGCGATGATCAGCGTGACCGTGGGACCCGGCACCAGGATGATGACGATGCAGGCGATGACATAGGTGGCGTAGAGTTCCAACGACATGATTTCTCTCGAACAGGACAGCGCCGACTTGGGCGGAGCGCGATCAATGCACGGGATTGACGCTGGCGCAAGCTGGCCGGGCAGGGCGGCCCGTCATGCAGCTCCCGCCGCCCATGGCAGGGTTGCCTCGTAGGCGGCGCCGGCCTTGAGCACGGCGAGGTCGCCGCGCGGGCAGCCGATCAGTTGCATGCCCATCGGCCGGCCCTTGCCGTCGAAACCGGCCGGCACGTTGAGCGCCGGGCAGCCGCCCAGCGTGGCGAAGGCCGAGACCTGCATCCAGCGATGATAGCTGTCCATGGTCCGCCCCGCGACCTCGCGCGGCCAATGGGTGGTCACGTCGAACGGAAAGACCTGCGCGGTCGGCAGGGCGATGAGGTCGAAGCGCTCGAACAGCGACAGCAGCGTGCGGTGCCACGAGGTGCGCCGGACGGTCGCGGCATGGATCTGCGGCGCGGTCAGGCGCATCGCCTGCTCCACTTCCCAGACAGCCTCCGGCTTCAGAAGCCCACGTTTTGCCGGATCGTCATAATGCACCTTCAGCCCGCAGCCGCTGCTCGCCTGGCGCAAGGTGACAAAAGCCTGCCACAGCGCCTCGAAGTCAACATCCGGCACCAAGGCCTCGCTGTGGAAGGAAGCATCGGCGAAGCGGGCAAGCGCGGCCTCGCAAAGGTCAAGCACGCCGGGCTCCGTCGGCAAGCGACCGCCGAGGTCGCCCAGCCAGGCGATGCGGCCGCCTGACGCTTTGGTCCGCAAACCTTCAAGGAACGAGCCCGTCTTGTCGTGCGAAAGCGGTGCATGCGGGTGATAGCCGGCCTGTTCGTCGAGGAGCAGCGCGATGTCGCGCACGCTGCGGCCCATCGGGCCCTCGACGCCCATCTGCGAATGGAAGACATCGACGTCCGGGCCAGCAGGCACCAAGCCCTGCGAGGGACGGAAGCCGTAGACATTGTTGTAGGCCGCCGGATTGCGCAGCGAACCGCCGAAGTCGCTGCCGTCGGCGACCGGCACCATGTCGAGCGCCAGCGCCACGGCCGCGCCGCCGCTCGAGCCGCCAGCGGTCAGCGCCGGGTCGAAGGCGTTGAGCGTCGGCCCGAAAACCGGATTGTAGGTGTTGGAGCCGAGGCCGAATTCCGGAACATTGGTCTTGCCGATGATGATGGCCCCGGCCTCGCGGACGCGCTCGACGAAGAAGTCATCCGTGTCGGGAATGAAATCGGCAAAGATCGGCGAGCCGAAGGTGGTTCTGAGCCCCTTGGTCTGGGCAAGGTCCTTGATGGCGATCGGCAGGCCGTACAGCGATCCGGCCTCGCCGCCACGGGCGAGATGAGCATCGGCCCTGCCGGCCTCGGCAAGGACATCGGCGCGCTCGCGCAGCGAGACGATGGCATTGACCTGTGGGTTCACGGCCTCGATGCGGTCGAGGAACGCGCCGACCACCTCGCGAACCGAAAAGCGACGCCGTCTGATGCCTTCAGCGAGCTCAACGGCGGAGAGGCGGCAGATATCGCCGGCCGGCGGCACGGCATGTTTTGTGACGGGGCGCATCGCTCAACGGGTGCCCGCCAAAGTCGCGTCGACATCCTTGGCCAGTGGGATCGCCGGTTGCGCGCCTGGCTTCAGGCAGGCGAGCGACCCGGCCGCGGCGGCGCGGGTGAGCGCATCCTGAAGTGAGAGACCGGACGACAGGCCGGCGCCGAAATAGCCGCAAAACGTATCGCCGGCGCCCACCGTGTCGACCGGGGTGATCTTCAGCGCCGGAACGGCAAGGAAATCGCCCGGTGTGGCGGCCAGCACCCCGTCGCCTCCGAGCGTGACGACGATGATGCGGCCTGTCTTTTTGGCATAGTCGCGCATGCGGGCCGGGCGGTCGCGCCCCGAAAGCGCGAGCGCCTCGCCATAGAGATCGAACTCGGTTTCGTTGGCGACGGCATAGTCGGCCTTGCCGAGGAGGTCGGCGGCTTCGGCACGGAAGGGGGCGGTGTTGAGCACGCTGACGGCGCCCGCCGCGCGCGCCGCGTCGAGCGTGGCCTCGACGGTCTGCAACGGGATCTCGTGCTGCAGGAGCACGACGTCGCCTTTCTTGAGATAGGCCTTGGCGACATCGCCCGGCACAACCGAATCATTGGCGCCCGGCACGACGGCGATGACGTTTTCGCCGTCGCCGCCGACCAGGATCAACGCCGTGCCGGTGGAGGCGAAGGTCTCGCCGACACCGGACAGATCGACATTGCCGGCCCTGAGAAGGGCGAGCGCCTCGGCGGCAAAACTATCCTTGCCGACCGCGCCCACCATGCGCACTTGCGCGCCGGCGCGCGCCGCGGCCAGCGCCTGGTTGGCCCCCTTGCCGCCGGGCGCGGTGGCGAAGCCGGAGCCGCGCACCGTCTCGCCGGGTTCCGGCAAGCGGTCGACATTGGCGATGAGGTCGAGGTTGATCGAACCGACAACGATAATCAAAAAACTGCCTCCCGGTGAGGCGGGTCAGCCTGTGCTGAAAGGCGGACCTGCTCCAAGACTTCTGCTTTCTTGCGCAATTCCAGGGGAAATGCATGGCGTGTTTTTTCCCCTGGAATTGCAGGCTGGGCGCGAAGCTAGCCGCAAAGCCCGCCGGTTGCCAGATCATGTCGTCGCTGGCGCGGTCTGGCCCACAGCATCATTCGCAACGGACAGTGACCTCCGCCTGGTAACTGCCGGCCGGGAAGATGCCCGGCGATTTCGTGGCGGTCAGATCGACCTGGATGGTATGGGTGCCGTTGGTCAGCCGCTGCGGCGAGCCGCCTGGGTTATCCAGCCCCGAGCCGTCGAGGCGGAAGACTGAGGCGAAAGAGACGTCGGTGTCGCCGCCGCTCGGAGCCGAGGTGAAGGCGATCGGCGCCGGCGCGGAGACGGTATAGCAGTCTAGCAGGTTCAGGATCGAACACAGCGTCGAGTTCGCGATGATGGTGGCGCCGGCGCTCGACCCGCCCGCCTGCTTGGAACCGAATATGTTGATAGAGGGGTTCGACTTCATCGTTCCCGAGGCACCGATCATGATGGTGCAGGTGCCGATGATCGCCGCCTGTGCTGGGAGACAGAAGCCGGCAAGCGCTGCCGTCGTAAGCAGCGCGCGGCTATTTCCTCTTCTTTTTCTTTTCATTGCCGGTCGTGCCTCTGATGCTCCAGCCTTCGTTGGCCCATCCCGCCGATGCGGCCGAGCGAGCCGTAGGAGCCTCGGAAGCCGTGGCAGCGATGCCCGTCGTGCTCCCCGTTGTCTGACCATCGGCGCCAAGGCCCATTTTCAGGAGCTTCAATTCAAGCTGCAGGCGCTCGACTTCCAGCTCGTAGAGGCGGCTGCAATCGACGCGTTTCGGCGTCCGCCCGATCGGGATCACCACGCGGCCGTATGTTGCGATGTCGCTATTGGCCTGATTGCTGCTGTTGTTGCCCCGGATGACGCCGAGGTCGAGATAGGCGCCGCTGCCGGAGACGGCTGAGCGGCAGGTCGTGCCGTCGCTGGCATGAACCTCGTCCTGGCCCTGAGGCAGGCTGACGCCGGGCAGACTGAAACCGGTTTGGTTCTGATTCAGGTTCAGGATGTCCTCGGCAAGCCCCTGACTTACGACAGCCAAGGCGGACAGCAGGGACAAGGTCAGAACCTGCGATGCCCGAAAAACTTTCCGCATATCTGTGCCCTTATCTGGGTCTGCTCGCTTGGAAAGGGGATACTCTCGGTACAGATACGCACCTTGCGCTCGTTCGCGCCGTCGAACGGGACGACCACCAGAACCGGACGCGACGCCTGGCCGGCCAGAAGGAAGGCGCTTGGCGTGATCTTGGCGTCGACCGGCTGGAAATCCTGGTCATAGACATGAATCTCGACACGTATGCGCTGGTTATACGGGTTGCCTGGGAAGACACGAACGGCGAAGGCATCCGCGAAGGATCGCACCTCACCCCGCATAGGCGTCATCGACTGGCCGGTCGCGGCGATGGGAAACAGCACGGCAGTCAGGCCCGCCGCCAGAATTGCAATCGTTCTCAAGGATCACTCCTTTCGCGACAAGACTATTCGCAGCGCAGCGTCACCGTTGCTTGGTAGTTGCCGGCGGAGAAGCGGTTCGTGCCGCTCTTGGTGCCGGCAAGATTGACGGCGACCGTGGATGTGCCTGGCACCGTCAGGGCCGTCGCAGTGCCGGTTTCCGCAATCGTCTGGGCGCCGGAAGTGGCGAAGGTGGGGGTCCATGTCGTCGCCGTAACGTCCGAAGCCGGCACGGTCGTCGTGGCTACCGGGTCTACGCTGAGCGAGACGCCGCCGGTGGTATCGACCTGAGCGATACCGGCTGAGCCGCCGGCATTATGCGAGCTCAGCGACTGAAGATTGCTGCTGACGGTCATCGTACCGTTGGAGTTGATCGTGACCGTGCAGGTCGCGGTGATCGTACCATTGAACAGCACATTTCCGGTGGTGGCGGCCGATGCTGCCTGGCCGCCGCAGGCGGCGAGCACGCTCGCAGCCATGACGGCGCGAAAGAACTTCATTGAGACCCCGCTTTCGAGCCGGATAATGCGGCTCAATGTAGGGTTATCTTCTCTTTATCGTGGTTAATTTAGCGTTAAGTGAAATAACAACGGAAAGCAACTTCAAAGAAAGCGGCGATAACCGGAGGTTGTCGCCGGTTGCATTTCATGAACAAGGCTGTTTATTTGTTTGGCTTGTGCCGCTTTATATTTGATGCGCGGTTTTTCGCAAGGAGGCGCGAAAAAATCGATTGTTTTTCAGGACGTCACTTGTCCCGCTTCCCAACCGAGGATGGCGCGCTTGCGCGTCAGGCCCCAGTGATAGCCGGTGAGCGCGCCGGACTTGCCCAACGCCCGGTGGCAGGGCACCACGAACGACATCGGGTTGGCGCCCACCGCCGCGCCCACGGCCCGGCTCGCGCTTGGCGCGCCGATGCTTGCCGCGATCGAGGAATAGGTGCAGGCCCTACCCATCGGGATGCGCAGCAATGCTTCCCAGACGCGAAGCTGGAAATCAGTGCCTATCATCACCACGCGCAGCGGCTGGTCGGCGCGCCATTGCGTCGGGTCGAAGACCCGCGCGGCGTAAGCCTGGGTGGCGGACATGTCCTCGACGTAAGTCGCGTTCGGCCAGCGGCCGGACATGTCGGCGAAGGCAGCCCGCTCGCCGCCGGCGTCACAGAAGGCGAGGCCCGCCAGGCCCCGGTCGGTGACCATGATGAGCGCGATGCCGAAAGGCGAGATGTGATAGCCGTAGCGGATGGTGAGACCCGCGCCCCGGGTCTTATAGTCGCCGGGCGACATCGCCTCATGGGTGACGAAGAGGTCGTGCAGCCGGCCGGGACCGGACATGCCGAGCTCGAACGAGGTCTCCAGGAGCGGCATGCCTGAATCGAGCAGCCTGCGCGCGTGGTCGAGCGTCACCGCCTGCAGGAAGGCCTTGGGCGACAGGCCGGCCCAGCGCGTGAACAGTTTCTGCAGGCCGGTAGGCGTCTCGCCGACTTCCTCGGCCAGCACCTCGAGCGAGGGCTGGTCGCGATAGTCGAGGCTGATCTTCTCGATGGCGCGGCGCACGACGTCGTAGTCGCTGCCTTCCGGCGTGATGTCGTTCTCAAGGATCGCGGTTGGTTTCATCCGCGTATTCATGGTCATCTGAGCGTTCATGGCAATATCTCCTTGACCGCAAATATCGGTCCTCCAGAGCTTTGCCACCACCCGAAACTTGCCTTCCCGCCATCCGCACCCAGATAGAGTCAGCTTCGCGCGGAAGAGGACGATCATGACCGTCGAAAAGGTTGATCTGACCGGGGCAAGAGAGACCTTGCTGATGACGCTCTACGGCAAGGCGCTGGAGAGCCGGCTGGCCAATTCGCTGCTCCAGGATCGCTTTGCCGACGAGGCGGTGCGCAGGATCGACTATGATTTCTCAAGGCTCAAGGTCGGCGGCAACCTCGGGCTAAGATTTGCATCCGGGCGAAGACACTGGACGTATCAGCGCGTCTTGGCGGTCGCCAGCGCGCGCGAAAAGGCGGTGGCAAAACTTTCGCGGTCGTCGGGATTGAGGAAGCCGCCAATCGCGACACTCTTGCCTTGCGCCTCGACGGCCATCTTGGTGATGCCGATCTCAGCATGGCGGGCGATCGAGAACCGCGTCCAGAACGGGTTAAAGCGATGGTTTTCCGAGCGGCCGGAAGGCGCTGTCTTGCGAATGTCGAGACTGGTGCGCGAGACCGAGATTTCCTCACGGGCGCGCGCAGCCCGGTAATTGGCGCGGAAAGCGATGTAGACGGCGACCACGTCGAGGCCGAAGAAGCCAAACACCGGCCAGGCGCCATGCGCCAGGAAGAACGCGCCGGTGACCGCCCAGCCGAACAGAAGCGCTCCCATCAGGATCAGGAAGCCGGTGCGGCCGAGCGAGCGGTGCGGCGTCAGCAAGGCCTGGAAAAATGGCTCGTCGGCCTGGAACGAGGCGTTTGTGTCGGTCATGAGGGAATATTATAGGAGGGAAATGCCTCCCAAGTCGAAAAAATCCGCAGCTGTCAAAAAACCTCAGCCCGCTATCCCGGGCGGCGGACGGGCGCCTGGTCGACGGCCGCGAAAAGCCGCCACGCGGTCGCTCTACAGCCCCGCCGAGGTGCATGAGATATTCCGGCGCTTTTCCGTGCAGCGGCCTGAGCCGAAAGGCGAGCTCGACTATGTCAACGCCTTCACCCTGCTGGTCGCGGTGGTGCTGTCGGCGCAAGCGACGGACGCCGGCGTCAACAAGGCGACCAAGGCGCTGTTCGCCGCGGCCGACACACCGGCCAAGATGCTGGCATTGGGCGAGGCCAAGGTCGGCGACTATATCCGCACCATCGGTCTGTGGCGCAACAAGGCCAAGAACGTGATCGCGCTGTCCAAGGCGCTGATCGACGATTATGCAGGCCAGGTGCCGCCGGATCGCGACGAGCTGGTGAAGCTGCCGGGCGTCGGGCGCAAGACCGCCAATGTCGTGCTCAACGTCGCCTTCGGCCAGCATACCATGGCGGTCGACACGCATATCTTCCGCATCGGCAACCGTATCGGGCTGGCGCCCGGCAATACGCCGGATCAGGTCGAACAGGGGCTGCTCAAGGTCATCCCCGCCGAATATATGCGCCATGCGCATCACTGGCTGATCCTGCATGGCCGCTATGTCTGCAAGGCGCGCAAGCCCGATTGCCCGGTCTGCGTCATCGCCGACATCTGCAAGTCGAAGGAAAAGACCACCGACGTGCCCGCCCCGCTGGTGCCGATCGCGCCGCTGGATGAGACGTTTCCGGTCGAGGCCGTCTGACTCAGTAAAGTTTTAATATCCGTAGCCGCGCGCCATGGCCGCGGCAAAAACTGGAATGAGCAGGAAGATAAAGCCCTCGGCGCGGACATAGTTCTTCACCGAGGCCAATTCCGCCGCCGGCACCGCGAAAGACGGATTGCCGCTCGCCTGCCTGTTCCAGGAGAGAAAGCGCATGGTCGGCACAATCGACAGCAGGCCGACGACGACGAAGGCCGCCATCTTTGCCCAGAACACCCAATTGTAGACGTAGAATTCCCAGCCCTTCAGACCGAAGAACACCCGGCAGATGCCGACGATGACGATCAGCGCGGCGATAATGCCGTAGTGGCGGTCGATGCCGACAAGGCGCTTCAGCGTCGCCGCTGCCAAATCGCCGCGCACCAGCACGAACTCGGCGCCGATGATGCCGGCCAGCGAGAACACCAGAAGGTGATGCGCGATCGCCAGCAACAGGTCTGTGGTGTCCATGGTTCTTCCTTCGGTCGACTTGCGTTTCTGGGTCGGCTTCGCGCGCAAACTAGCATCGCCGGGCGAAAAGCCCATAGCGATGCTGCCGTGCCATGGCTTTTATGGCTGGAAGAGCCAACGCATTGGCCTGGCTCTTGATCGACCGTGCTGTTTTGCTAAGCGCGGTCGCGTCAATGGAGGGCAATGCCATGAGCATCAAGATCGAAGCCGGCGTGCCGCTTCTCGAAACGGCGCGCACCGTTTTGCGGCCGCACAGGCTGGACGATTTTGAAGCCTATGCCGCCATGTGGGCGGAGCCCGCCGTCACCCGTTTCATCGGCGGCAAGCCGCGCACGCGGGAGGAGAGCTGGATGCGCTTCCTGCGCCATGCCGGCCTATGGTCGCTGATCGGCTATGGATTCTGGGCGATCGAGGACAAGGCGAGGGGGAGCTTCATCGGCGAGGCCGGCTTCCACGACCTCAAGCGCGAGATCGTGCCGTCTCTCGAAGGCGTGCCGGAGGCCGGCTGGGCGCTGGCCTCGGAGGCGCATGGCCAAGGGCTTGCGAGCGAAGTCGTGGGGCGGATCGTCGCCTGGAGTGACGAGACGTTCGGACAGGCAAGAACCGTCTGCATCATCGATCCGGAAAACGGCGCTTCGCAGAAGGTGGCCGAAAGGAACGGCTATAAAGAAATTTTGCGGACCACCTACCACGAGAAGCCGACGATCCTGCTGGAACGGCAGGCCGGATCCGGAAAGCAAAGCGCTTAACCCGCCTTGCGGCGCAAGGCCCCTGCCACTCCGTTCCACGCGTCCGCCTTTGCACCTGGATGGCTGCCCAGCACCGTCGTCGCGTCGAATGGCTGAGGCCTCGCTATGGCATAGCCCTGCGCGTAGTCGACGCCGATCGCCTTCAAGGCTTCGACGATGCCATCGCTTTCGACGAATTCGGCGATGGTGCGTTTTCCCGTCACCTTGCCGATGTGATGGATCATCTCGACCATCGCGCGGTCGATGCGGTCGTCGAGCATGTCCTTGACGAAGCCGCCGTCGATCTTGAGGTAGTCGACCGGCAGATGTTTCAGATAGGCGAAGGACGACATGCCGGAGCCGAAATCGTCGAGCGCGAAGCGGCAGCCCAGGCCGCGCAGATCGGCGATGAAGCGCATGGCCTCGGTCAGATTGGCGATGGCACTGGTCTCGGTGATCTCCAGGCAGATCGTTTCGGGCGCAATGGCGTGCGCGGCGAACTGCTCACGCATGAAGCCGAGAAACGTCTCGTCGCCGAATGTGGCGCCGGAGAGATTGATCGCGCAGGTGGATATCGGCGCCGCGTGCGGATTGGTGCGTCGCGACGCCAATATGGCGAAGGCGTTGCGTATCACCCAGCGGTCGATCGCCGGCATCAGTCCGTAGCGCTCCGCCGCCGGAATGAAGCTCTGCGGGGTGACGAAGCTACCGTCCTCGTCGGTCAGCCTGAGCAGGATTTCGACATGCGCGCCCGGCTCGGCAGCATCGTCCCGCAGCGGCGCGATCTCCTGCGCATGCAGCCGGAAGCGGTTTTCATCCAGCGCGGCATGCAGGCGCTGCACCCAGGCCATCTCGCCGAAGCGCTCGCGCAGGGCCCTGTCGCCGTCGCTGTGGAGCTGGACGCGGTTGCGGCCCTTTTCCTTGGCCATGTAGCAGGCGACGTCGGCGGCGCGCAGCACCTCCTCCAGCGTCATGCCGACATTGGCGACCTCGACCATGCCGATGCTGACGCTGATGTTGAAGGGACGCCCTTCCCAGGAGAAGTGCAGATCCTGGACCGTGGCGCGCAATCGTTCGGCGGTGGCGGCGGCACAATCGGCATCGCAATCGAAGAGCAGCACGCCGAACTCGTCGCCGCCCAGTCTCGCCAGGATGTCGCCGGGCGGCAGCTCGTTGGCGAGCAGCGCCGAGATCTGGCGCAGCAACTGGTCGCCGGCGGCGTGGCCGCAGGTATCGTTGACCAGCTTGAACTGATCGAGGTCGAGATACATCAGCGCGTGCCGGCGCGACTTCTCCGGGTCTTCGGAGATCGCGCTCGCCAGACGCTTCTCGAAATCGCGGCGGTTGACGAGACCGGTCAGCGCATCATGCGATGCCTGCCACGACAGGCGCTCGATATAGTCCTGCTCGCGCGTCATGTCTTGCAGGGCCAGGACGCAACCCAGGATCGAGCCGGAAACGATCAGCGGAGCGCCGTTCAGCGCCACCGGCACGACCGAACCGTCGGGGCGCTCCAGAAGCTGCGGGCGAACATTGGAGCGGCGCGGCTCGCCCGCCAGCAGGCGCGGGATCAGATCGGTCTCCTCGACGCCGCTGTCCTTGTCCACGAGCCGGAACAACGAGGCGACCGATCTGCCTTTGGCGGCGGGTAAAGAGCAGGCAAGCAGCCTTTCCGCTCCGGCATTCATATAGTCCAGCCGCCCCTTGGCATCGGTGCTGATGACAGCCTGGCCGATCGAGGCCAATGTGATCTGAGCCCGCTCGCGCTCGGCGCTGAGGGCTGTCTGAAATGCCTGGCGCTGTTTCATCAGCTTTCGCGTGCGCCAGACGGCGAGCAGGATAAGCAGCGCGGCTGTCGCGAGATTGGCCGCCGTCAGCGCCGTCTTGATGAAGCGCGATCCCTCGCCGAGACTGTCCGAAAAGTCCTTGGCGAGCGGCCCGATCCGATGGTCGATCTGGTGGATTTGCACTTTCCAGAGAGCGATCTCGGCTGACGATGGCGGCCCTTTTTCGAGCCTGCGATGCATGTCGTCGCCAAGTCTTTGGATGGCGAGGATCATCTCGTCGGCAGCCGTCCAGTGGCGGATCGCCGTGTCGAGATAGCTGACGCCGCGGAAATTCCGGAACAGCCAGATCAGGCCGGCGACATCGTCGGGATGGTTGTTGCCGCCGAGAAAGCCAAGTCTGGCCGCATGCGTGTCGGGCTCAGCCTGTTCGAGCGCAAGCCGCGCGGTGCGATCTGCCAGCGGCACGGCGATGGCCTGACGATATTCGCTGAAATACTCTTCCCGGCCGGTGTCGGCATAAAGGCTGAGGAAATAGATGGCGTGCTTCTGCCCCTTCGACCACTGGCTTTCGCCGCCGACATAGGCGCGGACGGCTGACAACGTGTGGAGGCTGAGGGTCGCAATCAGCGCCTGGATCAGGACGACCGCGACGAAGGGCCAGACCAGCCCGACGAGGCGCGGGGCGGCATCGGTCGATGAGAGCTTCATCCCATTCCCATGGCGCGTGCGCAGGCCCCCTCGGTGTCTGTCCGACTGGCTCATCCGCCGGTTGAGACGATGTTCTTCCCCGCATGTCGCCCGGTTACTGGCGACATCAATCCAAATAACGTGCCTGGATTAACGGTCGATAAATTTGCCCAGTATTTGTTTCATGAGTTATTGCTCAGCAACAGAAGGACGCTTACACGCTTGATGCCGATATTTTGTGCCTAATATCGGTTTACGGTGCGAGGCCGCGGAAGAAAAAGCCGGCAACATCAATCCGATAGCGCCGCGCGACAGTCTCGTCTCAGCGCTTGGTCTTGGATTTGTTGAGCGCAACGGCCTCGCGGACGAGCGCCTTCAGGGCGTCGGCGTCGATCTTGTCGCCTTCCTTGAAATCGATGGCGCGCCGGGTGTTGCCTTCCAGGCTGGAGTTGAAGAGCTTCTTGGGATCGGGCAGCGCCGCGCCTTTGGCGAAGGTCAGCTTGACGACGGCCTTGTAAGTCTCGCCGGTGCAGATCATGCCGGCATCCTCCCAGACAGGGACGCCGCGCCATTTCCATGTCTCGACGGCTTCGGGCGCCGCCTCCCTGATAAGAGCGCGGAGTCGGGCAAGCGTCTCGCCCCGCCAGTCGCCCAGCTCCTTGATCCGTCCGTCGATCAGTTCGGACGCAGACTTGCCGTCCTGTACGTCGCCTTGTTGCATGTCCGGTTCTCCTCGATGCTGAATAAGAGATCGCCACCATGGCCCTTTCGGGGAGATGGCGCTTGATTTTTCGTGCGCTTACATCCGTTCGCCGGGCAGCCGGCTTGCCTGCTTCACCCAGGAGACGAACTGCTCCTCGTCGATAGGCTCGTTCTCGTGGATGTGGAAATAGCGTGTGTCCTTGCTCTTGGATTCGACAGGCGGCACGGGCTTCAGCGACAGGCCGCGGAAGAACGCCACCTTGATGTATTTGGCGAAGCAATGGATGCCGAGGAACCAGCCTTCGCCTTCCATGCCGTAGAAGGGAGAGTTCCATTTGACAGCCTTTTGCACACCAGGGACGGCCTGCATGATGAGCTGGTCGAGCCGGCGCCCGACCTCGCTCTTCCAGCCCGGCATCGCCGCGATATAGGTCTGCACCGGAGCATCGCCATAGCCCTTGGCGATCTGCGGGTTGCCGCCCGAAAGCAGGACAGGTTTGGCGTCCGCGGATCCGGCAGCCTTCGATTTCGTCTTTGCCATCAGGCCGATCCCGTGCGCTCGCCCGCCGGCTCCCCGCGCCATCTGGCGGCATAGGGCAGCACGAACATATAGAGGCCGCTGAACAGCAGCAGGAAAAGCGGAATCAACGGCGAATAGACGATCCAGGCGGGCGGCGGGCCCATGGCCATGGCAGCGAAATTGGCAATGACGGTGACGGTGAAGATGATCGAAAGCCAGCGGTGAAGCTGCCTGATCCACTTGCTCCAGTTCAATATAACCTCCCTTGCGAATGACGATACGGATCGAGCTCTCTACCAGTGCGCCAGTTGCGAAAGCTGAATGAGGTTGCCACAGGTGTCGTTGAGCTGCGCGATGGTCGCGCCGGTCACCGCGGTCGGCGCCATGGCAAAACTGCCGCCATTGGCCTTGATGCGCTCATGGTCGCTCTTGATGTCGTCGGTGAACAGCATCAGCGCCGGCTGGCCTTGCTTGAAGATGGCCTGCTGATAAGTCTTTGCCGCCGGATTGTCGTTGAGGGCCAGCTGCAGTTCGGTGCCGTCCGGATCGTCAGGCGAGACGACAGTCAGCCAGCGAAACGGCCCATTGGTGAAGTCGGCCTTCTTGGTGAAGCCCAGAATTTCGGTATAGAAGCCAAGGGCCTTTTCCTGGTCGTCGACATAGATGCTGGTCAGCTTGATCTTCATTTTGGTGTCTCCATTGCTTACGCCTGCGGTTTGCCGCCCCGCCGGGACCGTGTCTGTCTTTTGAGGCTTCGGCGGACGTCAATCGATCCGCGAAAGCAGCTGCTCCAAGGCCGTGAAGTTGCGTTTCCAGCCCACTGTGGCGCCGCGGTAATACGGCTCCTGGTCGGTGCGGAAGCCGACCTGCTCCATGCGCAAATGCGTGCCCTTGCCCGTCGGGGTGAGCGTCCAGGTGACCACGCTCTCGAGATCCTTGGTGTCCCAGCTGTAGGACAGGGTTCGGTTGGGCTCGACCGTCCGCACCTGGCAGTCGACGCCGCCCCATTCGGCGCTCATGTTGAAGCGATGGTCCACGACCGGCTTGAAGCTGTTCTTCATCAGCCACTCCTCGATGAGATGCGGTTGGGTGAGCGCGCGCCAGATCTTTTCTGGCGGAAAAGGTATCTCGCGCTCGACGATGACGGAGCGCGTTGCGGCCTCATTCATTGATCCATCCTTTTGAGCAGGTCTTCCAGATCGTCGAAGCGGCTTTCCCAAAACCCCGCCATGTGGCGCGTCCAGTCCATCAACGGCGCGAGCGCCTTGAGCTGGGCACTGTAATGGGTCTGGCGACCCTCATGGCGGTCGCGCACCAGTCCCGCTTCCTTGAGGATGCCCAGATGCTTCGACACCGCCGGCTGCGACACCCCGGCCTGGGCGGTCAGGGCCCCGACCGTCTGCTCGCCCTGACGGCAGAGGCGTTCGAAGATGGCGCGTCGCGTCGGATCAGCGAGCGTCCTGAACAGCATGTCATGCGCGGTCGTCATTTTTAACCGATAACCCGTTGGCTATTGATTGACGTATAACCATTGGGATATGCATGAGTCAAGCAGCGAATGAGGACGCGCACCTGAAGCCGCGGCCGTGGGCCGGCACGCCGGTACGGCCGGACGGCACTGAAAAGATGGTTGCTTATGCCGCGTTTGCTGACGGAACGGTCAAATCCCTCAGCAGCGTGGAAAGGTCCGGTTCGTCGATGAGCAGGGCGGCGTCGACCGCCGGAAGCCATGCGCGCTGCCGGTTCGCGGCTTCCTGCCAATCGGCAAGCTCCTCGGCGACCTCGAGCAGATAGACCACAACGTCGACGCGAATGAAGCCGTTGGGCATGCGTTTCCAATAGGAATAGGTGCCGGCAGGCTGCTTCAGCGTCCTGCCGAGCACGCCGGCTTCCTCGCGGGCTTCGATCGTTGCCGCCTTGCGCCCGCTCTTGCCCTTCATCGGCCAGCCTTTTGGCACAATGAAGCGCCGCGTGGTGCGTGAGGTGACCAGCAACACTTCGAAATTGCCGTCTTCTCGCACCCGATATGGAATGGCCGCCACCTGGCGGATGCGTTGGCCTTTCCTGGCTTTGCGAACTGCTTTCTTCTTGGTTGTTGCCATTCCAAATTCCGTCAGAGCAGCATCCCTGCCATACGCTATCCGCGCGGGCAAAAACCTGTCCTCCTGCAAACTCTAGAGCGTTTCACCGTTTCACGGAAACGGCGACCCGCTCCATCTCTTTAGTTTTGACGCAATTCCTGACGGAAAACCGTGTCACACTTTTCCTGGAATTGCTCTAGAACCACCGCCCTTGCAATCCGGCATTTTGCCGGCAAGTAAGTCGGCTAATAAACTGAAAAAAACAAAATGTCAGCGGCAAACCCTGGAAATCGTGTTGCCGACCGCTTCCATCCGGCATGTCTTGTCAAATACCGGCACATCGGGCTGGCTCCTGGGCGGGGCCGGCCGGTCGAGCTCGCGATAGATTTGCTGCTGCTGCTGGTATTGCTGCCGCTGCAAGCGGTTCTGCAACTGCTGCAGCTCATTCTGCTGCACCAATGCATTGCGGTTCGTCGGGATGACGATCTGCGCATAAGACGGCGCAATCAGATAAACCGAGGCCGCCAGCACTGCGCCTGCAAGAACAGCCAGACTGTGACGAAGCATCCGCGCGGCTCCCATACAAAAAACCATGCATTTCATATAATGCGGGCAGCCAATAACGCCATGGGTAACCGCGAAACGTGATGCGGCTCACCGACGCCGGGCGATTGGCTATGCCGGGACGCCGGCGCTGGAGATCGGGGCCGACATCCCGGTCAGCGCCATCGCCAGGTCCCGCATCTGCGGAAAGGCCGGCGTCGAGTTCTCCACCAAGCAGTGGATCGAGAGGCATTTCGCCGCCGCCGAGAATCTGCCCGGCAATCCGGCATTGCACTTGACGGAAGCCATCGATTCGCCCCTGTATCGGGTCGGCGCCGGGCTGGAGCTCGATGGCGTCAACGGCGTCGGGTTGCTGTCAGGTACGACGACGCCTTTGGGCAAACGGTCAAGCAGAATGCGGTCAGCGCGTGTCTGAAGGTCAGCTTTTAGCTGACGCGGGCGGCGGCTAAGAAGGGATCTCATGAGGACGAAATACGCGTATTTCGCGGCGATGCTGGCAGCCGCCTGCATTGCCGGTGTGCCGGCAGCGGGACTTGCCGCGCAGAACAAGGCCGACAAGGTGGCTCCAGCGGCCCAGCCCGCCGACGCGGCGGCCAAGCCCCAGCTGCCAGGCGGCGCCTCGGCGCTGTCGGAGACGCATGGCGACTGGACGGTAAACTGCCAGGTCACCGGCACCAACAAGGTCTGCAGCCTGTCGCATCAGCAGTTCAACAAGCAGAGCGGCCAGCGGCTGCTGGCGATCGAATTGACGACCAAGACCGGTCAGGACGCCGCCGGCACGCTGGCGCTGCCCTTCGGGCTCGCCTTGGCCAACGGGATCTCGTTCGAAATCGACGACAAGAAGCTGGACGGCACGTTGCAGTTCAACACCTGCCAGGCGGTAGGTTGCCTGGTACCGGTGACGTTCGACGCCAATATCACGCCGTTGCTGCAGAACGGCACCACGCTGAAGGTCAACGCCACGGCGGCCGACACTGCGCAGCCGATTTCCTTCACCATCTCGCTCAACGGCTTCGGCAGCGCGCTGGCGCGGACGGCGGACCTGTCGGCGGACTAGGTTGTCGAAGACCGGCCGGCTGAACGCTTCGTCATCCACGGGCGGAGCAAGGAGCGAAGCGACGCGCGCAGACCCGAGGATCCATTCCGTGACGTAGGAGCGCTGCTCACGGTGCAGAATTCTGCGCCGCTGCGCTCTACAATCCAGGTAACGGAATGGATCCCAGGGTCTCCGCGACGCCGCTTCGCGGCTGCTCCGCCCAGGGATGACGAAGTTGGAAGGTTTCGGCCAACCAGCACGGCTTGCCTCAGCTACTCAACCTCGCGCAAACGGTATCCCACTCCCGTCTCGGTGATGATGTAGCGCGACTGGTCCGGCGTCTTCTCGATCTTCTGCCGCAGCTGACGCACATAGACCCTGAGATACTGGACGTCGGTCGAGTCGTTCCAGATCTGCTTCATCAGGAACTGATGGGTCAGCACCTTGCCGGCATATTGCACGAGCATGCGCAGGATGTCGTATTCCTTGGGCGACAGTTTCACTTCCTTGTCCTCTACCTTGACGATGCGCTTCACAAGGTCGACGGAAAGGGATAAAGAATTCGAACAAAAAGGGAACGACGAAAAATGCTCGACATCGCACCATCGCAACAGGCGGCAACCTGGCTCGGCTCATTCGGCCGGGCGCTCGAGGCCGGCGATATCGAGGCGGCGACGAACCTCTTCGCGCCGGATTGCTACTGGCGCGATCTCTTGACCTTCACCTGGAATATCAAGACCATGGAGGGGCAGGCGGCGATCCGCGACATGCTCAAGGCCACGCTCCACTTGGCGCAGCCCTCGCACTGGCGGCTGTCCGGAGAGCCCAGCGTCGACGACGGCACCGTCGAGGCCTGGTTCACATTCGAGACGGCGGTGGCGCGCGGCGAGGGGATCCTGCGGCTCAAGGACGGCCGCTGCCGCACGCTGTTCACGGCGATGAGCGAGCTCAAGGGGTTCGAGGAACGGAAGGGGCCGGCGCGGCCACTCGGCATCCGCCACAAGGCCGACCCGAACCGCGAGACCTGGGCGGAAGCACGGGCACGCGAGGCGCGCGATCTCGGCGTGCATGAGCAGCCCTATTGCCTGGTGATCGGCGGCGGGCAGGGCGGCATCATGCTCGGCGCCCGGCTGCGCCAGCTCGGCGTGCCGACGCTCATCATCGAGAAAAATGCACGCGCCGGCGATTCCTGGCGCAATCGCTACCGCTCGCTCGTGCTGCACGATCCCGTCTGGTACGATCATCTGCCCTACATTCCGTTCCCGGAAAACTGGCCGGTCTTCACGCCCAAGGACAAGATGGGCGACTGGCTGGAGATGTATACCCGCGTCATGGAGCTGAACTACTGGGTCGCCACCAAATGCATCAGCGCCGCCTATGACGAGGCCGAAAAAGTCTGGACCGTGGTGGTCGACCGCGTCGGCCAGCGCATCACGCTGAAGCCGAAGCATATCGTCTTCGCTACCGGCGCCTACGGCCCGCCGCGGCAGATCGAGCTGCCGGGCGCCGACAGCTTCAAGGGCGAGCTTCTGCATTCCAGCCAATATTCCACCGGCGAGAAGTTTCGCGGCAAGCGCGTGGCGGTGATAGGTGCTGCAAGCTCAGGCCACGATGTCAGCGTCGATCTGTGGGAAGCGGGCGCCAAGGTCACCATGGTGCAGCGCTCGCCGACGACGGTGGTGAAGTCCGACACGCTGATGGATATCGGCTTCGAGATCTTCTCGGAAAAGGCGCTGGCGCGCGGCATCACCACCGACAAGGCCGACATGATCGTCGCCTCAACGCCCTTCGCGCTGGTGCCGAAGGGCCAGCGGGCGCTTTATGATGTGATCCGGGCGCGCGACGCGGATTTCTACCAGCGCCTCAGCAACAGCGGCTTCGCCATCGACTTCGGCGAGGACGAGACAGGACTGTTGATGAAAGCCTATCGGACAGGCTCGGGCTATTACATCGATGTCGGCGCTTGCGAGTTGATCCTGAACGGCGAGATCCAGGTGAAGAGCGGTGTCAGCATCAAGTCGCTGACGCCGGACGGCATCCTGTTTGAAGACGGCAGCGAGCTCGCCGTCGACGCGATCGTCTGCTGCACCGGCTACCAGTCGATGAACGAGACGGTAGCGGGGATAGTCTCGCGAGAGGTCGCCGACAAGGTAGGTCCGTGCTGGGGCCTCGGCTCCGGCGTGAAGGGCGATCCGGGTCCATGGCAGGGCGAATTGCGCAATATGTGGAAGCCGACGGCGCAGGAAGCGCTATGGTTCCACGGCGGCAATCTGGCGCTGTCGAGATTCTACTCGAAATATGTGGCGCTGCAGCTCAAGGCGCGGATGGAAGGGATTGCGACGCCGGTGTATGGGGAGCCGAGTAATTCGCGATCCTAGCTTCGTCATTCTAGGGCGGAGCAAGGAGCGAAGCGACGCGGCGCAGACCCTAGAATCCATGCCGTGACATTCGTGACGTGCGCAAGCGGACCAGGACGGGATTCTTCGCCGGGCGTCTCAAGCCCCATTCTGCACCGCTGCATTCTTCGGGTGACAGTCACGGCATGGCAACTGTGTTCATGCGAATGCGGTTTTGTCGCGAATGATAGCGTTGAGGACGACCAGGAGCTTCCTTGCGACGGCGATGATAGCGAGCTTCTTGGAGCCCGACCGGGCAGCAAGTGCGGTGTA
>NZ_NSFT01000015.1 GCF_002294725.1 Mesorhizobium sp. WSM4313
CGAAAATCGGCACCAAGCCCTGGTTGAGCCGCTCCACCTTCTTCTCGTCGATATCGACGCACACCACCTCATGGCCGACCTCGGCCAGCACAGCGGCCTGCACGAGACCGACATAGCCAATCCCAAACACCGTCAAATTCATTTGGTTCTATTCCTGTCAAAGGCCGGGCCGCAAAAGCGGTCCGGCCGGTTCAGATGTCCCCAGGCCAAACGGCCAAGTTGGTTCGGCATGATCCTATCCCAAAATCAGCTCCACTTTGGGGGATCATGCCTAGTTGGAATTGCTAATGCTGCATGCCAGCGATTCCGGGAATTGGCATGGCTGGCCCAAAGCGGTGAAAGCGACGCGCTTGACCTCCATGGTCACCTTGCTGCCGGGATCGACAAAGGCGCCCATCCAGTTGGCCAGCTTGTCGCTGCCCCAGAGGCTGAAGAAGATTTTCTGCGAATGCTTCGGCAACTCGTCGGGGTTGGTCACCTCATGGACGAGCTTGCCGTTGACGTACCAGCGCAGCCGGTCCTTCTCCCAGACGAAGCCATAATCGTTGAAGCCCTTGTCGGCGCCGCCTTCGACGTCGACAAGTTTGCCGTTCTTCGGCTTGCCCTGAATGTAGCTGTTGACCTGCACCTTGGACGGATCCTTGGTGAGGACCTCGAAGTCGATCTCGTCCCAAGGCTGTTTGTCCTGCGGGCCGATATAGGAGAAGAAGGCGGCGTTGAGGCCGGAGCCGGTGCCGGTCTTCATCCGTGCCTCATAGACGCCGTAGCCGTAGCGCTGCTTGGTCTGGATCTCGGCGCAGGCGAACTCGCGGTCCTTCAGCTTGCGCTTTTCGAAGCCCAGCGAAAGCACGCCGTCGGAAAGCCGCACGAGATCCTTCGACCACGTGCAGTTCTGATGGGCGCCATTGGTCCAGCCGTCCGAGACGAACCAGCGGGACTGGTTGAAATTCGAGAAATTGTCGACGAAGGACGGCGCGCTTTGCAGCTCTTGCTGCGCCGCTTGCGCATGCGCGGGATGCGGGCTCGCCGCAAGGGCCGCAGCGACCGCAAACAGGGCGCCGACCACGCCAAGCCTCAGGCTGGTTAATCCGCTCCCTGGCGCCTGCGATACCTCGCAAGCCGCCTCGGTGGAGGTGTTGTCCGGATTTGCGTTCATAACAAACTCACCTTGTGTTGTCCGCCCAACCCAAAGTCATCCTCGGTTCGCATGAGCGAGCCGCTTCCGATCTTCCGCCCTGTGAACTCCTCTAATGTCCTGTAACGTCTCGTACCGATGACGGCGCCTGACGCGCCGTCAGCCTCTTGCCGTCGCCTGCGCAGCAGACCGCTCGGCACCATCCTCGACGATCGCGTCGAGCGAATGACGCAGTTCCTTCACCAGGCCTTTCTGGCGAACGAGCTCCGCAATGCGCCGCTCGCAGTTCAGGATCGACTTGGTCATCGCGGCGACATCCGATCCCTTGCTGGCCGACGCCGAACCATTCTCCATCGCCTCGACCAGAAAGGCGGCGTTGGCAGCCGTCGACTTATAACGATTCTCCAGTCCGGTTTTCTCCGCCTCGATCTCGGCCGCGATCTGGTCGAACAGCTTCGCCAGCCGGTCGAAACGCTGGAGATCGGTCTGCCGGTCGCGAGCCGGATCCCGGGATCTGAAGCTAAAAATCGAAGCCATCCTATCGGCCTTTCGAAATTGCTGCATTGCAACATAGACTGCCATTCCGGCAGCGACTAGGCAACATCATAGTTTCCGGAATGCGATTTTTTGAGGGACGGCGGCTTCCGGGACAATGCGCGATCACCCGCTTGCGGCGCTGGTTGCCGCCATCAGGAAGCGCGTCGGCGGCATCTGCTGCCGCGCAACAATCCCGGTGCGGCGGAACAGCGCGTCGAGCTTGTCGGTGGCGACGCCGCGCACGATCGGGATCAGATTCGATTGGCTTGCGAAAGCGTAGGCCGCGGCCGATGCCAGCCCACGCTCGGCCTTCACATCAAGGAAGTTGCGCAGCCGGTATTTGTCGCGGACATGGCGCTCATGGCGCCGCAAGGCGGCCTTCGAGCGCTCCGGAAGGCTGTCTATCTGGAGCAGCGCCAGATCGGCATCGGCAAGGCGCTTCAAATCCTGCGTCCTGTGGCGGCCGCTCAGCGAATCGGCGCGCACGATCGCGCCATAACCGCAGGACTTGATGATCTTGAACCGAGCCCCGTAAGCAACAGCGCGCGCGTAGAGTTCGTAGTCCTCGCCAAGCCTGAGGTTCTCGTCGTAGCTCAACCCATGCCGCTCGAGGAAAGCCCGGCTGATCACCGGCTTGAGGAAACCGAGCTCGCCGCGCCGCACACGGCGGCGCGAGATGTTGCCGTCGATGAAGCGCTCGAAATCGAGAAATTCCGGCTCGGCCGCGAAAGGCGGCGCTGCGACCTTGGCGAGGTCGGTCGCGGCATCGTCGCGGATCAGCATGATGTTGTCGGCGGCGAAGTCCCAGTCGGTGCTGGCGAAAAGCCGGCGGAAGCGGCCTTCGAGGAAGAAATCGTCGGCGTCGAGAATGCTGATGAAGGGCGATTTGGAGGCCTGGATGGCGGCGTTGCGCGCGGCGGAAGGACCGCGATTGACGTCGAAACGGATGACCGCAAGCCGGCCGCTGCCATCGTCGGCGGCCAAAGCCACATCCCGGGTGTCGTCGGTGGAGGCGTCGTCGACCACGATGACTTCGGCGACTTCGGCCTCGCGCAGCGCCGAAGCGATGGCGCCGGGAATGGTGCGCGCCGCATTGCGCGCGGCGATGATGACGCAGACCCCCGAGGTCGTTATGGGCGTCGTCACGGGCATGGGCTCACCTTTCGCTTGCATGATTGGCCGCCCCGCCCACGATTCTGATCATTTCGCTCCGCGACGGCCCGGCCGTGGCCGGGCGCTCGAAGATGCGCCGGCTGAGGTCGGCGGACGCCGCCCAGCCGGCTTCAGCCAGGTAGCGGACCGGCTCGCGGCCGCAGAGTTCCCACAGCACATGGCGGCGCTGCGGCCAGCGCAAGGACGCGAGCCACGGCGCCATGACCATGTGGAAGAGGTCGGCGTTGTCGATGCGGGCCAGCATGCGGGTGGCGCGATCCGAAAGCAGCGTGCCGTCGCCGCCGAGCAGCACGTCGGCGGCGCGCAATCCCAAGAGCAGCGTATCCGCCAGGCCCTGTTCGGCGGCGTGGTCGAGCACCCCCCGCTGCTCGGCTTCGCTCAGGCGGCTGACGCTGGCCCTGACGTCGCAGACATAGCCGGCGCAGGGCTCGCGGTTGAAAAAGGCCTTGGCGACGCTGATCGAGGACAAAAGCAAGGTGTCGGCGGCCGAGATGATCGGCATGGCGGCGCCGGCCACCTCGACTGCGCGCTTGCGGCGCAGGAAGCCGTCGGTGTCGCGCGGGCTGGGCGAACCCGGCTGCTGCAGCCGATGGTGGAGGTCGACTGTCGAGGCCCTCGCGCCGTCTTCGCGCACCATATGCTGCTCACCGAGGAAGCGCACCCACCAGACCGAACGCGACTTGCCGGCAACCTCATAGCCCATCGTGCGCAACGCATCGCGGGCCTTGGCGAAACCGGTCGGCGAAACCAGTATATCGACGTCGCCGGATGGCTTCATGAAGTGGTCGCCATAAAGCAGATGCTGCTGGAGCGGCCCCTTGAGGAAGACGAAATCGACCTGCCTGTCGCGCAGCACACGAGCGATGGCCACCGAATCGCCAATGCAGGCGACATTCATGGACATGGTACGCCGGCGGTAGCTGTCGAGCCAGCCAGGCAACTCCGCAGGCGCGGTATTCGCGGGCGCCCGCGCGAGCGCCTTGAGCAGGAACACGGCGACCTTGTTCAGCCTGGCGATGTCGGCGACATTGGTTGCCGAGATTGTGGTCGCCGTGATCGGGGTGGCCGTGATCGGGGTGGCCGACACCGTCGGCGCGGGCACATCGACCCGGCCATCCGTGATGTTGGCTCGTGGCGCGAAAAACAGCCTCAGGCAGGCCTGCACATAAGCGACTTCGTCGGCGCAGCCGGCGGCGCGCAGCCTTTCATAGGAGCCATCCTGCACCGCCATGCCCGATGTCGTTCTCCGCAAAATGCCGCCCAAAGGGTTTATACTGCACCTGCGAAGAAAAGCATCGGAAAAATTGACGCGCTCACGCCAAAAGCGGCTGAGGTCGCCTCCTGACCGCAACCCCAGCGTTTAAAATCGCCTCACGTTCAATCACTTTTGAAGACAATTCCGGGGGCGTCCCGGCTGGCCGGAAAATGACGATTTTTTGTGACAAATTCTTCGCAATTGCGAGATGTCTTTTTCGCCTGAAAAATTATCGCAGACAAATCAACCGCTTATCTAAACGGCACGGACCTACGGTTGAATTCCTGGATGGGTGAGGTTTAGGATGACGCTGCCTAGGCCTTGATTAACAACGGATGCGAGCGCAACCAAGAATTGATTAATGCTTGGTAAATCAAGCTTGACTCATGGATGTTGCCATGCAGCAATTGCGCTGCAGCATAGCGATATGTTGGCGGCATTCTGCAGCCGCTTCCAGTCCTTAATTGGAGAGTACAATGGAACAGAATGTTGAAAAGCATGAGTATGAAACCCCCAGCCTGACGGTTCACGGTTCGATTGAAACTATCACGCAGGGCGGTGCAGGCACGACGGCGCTCGACGCGAGCTTTCCCGCGCACACGCCGGTCGGCGAGCTGACTTTCTCTTAAAACTCACATGTATCCGGGTGTCTGAGTTGGGGCTCCGGATGCTCTCCAACAGGTGAGCCGGGGGGCGTTGTCCCCCGGATTCCTGCCGAGGATCGCAGGCAACCGATCCCGGTGGAAGCCATAGGGCGCGACGGGCCAGCAACGAGGTTTTAGGATGCACTGGAACCCTTCGGACCATGACCGCGTCGTCGCGACGAACGAGGCGGTGGCTTGTGAATTCGGCGCCGGACTGGCGCTACTCCACCTCAAATCCAATGTCTATTACAGCCTGAACGGCGTCGGCGCCTTCATCTGGGAGCAGATCCAGGAGCCGCGATCCATGCTCGATATCCGCAGCGCCGTACTTGCGCGCTACAATGTCGATGCCGAACGCTGCAGGGCCGATGTCGAGGGCTTGCTCAAGGGGCTGAGCGAAGCAGGGCTTGCGAGGCTCCACAATGAGGAACTGGTCTAGGCTCCGCTCGCTGAGCGCCTGGGAAATGCTGTTTCTGGCGCGCTGCCTGATGGTGGTGAGCGTTGTGCGGCTCGCGTTGACGCTGTCCTCCTATAACCGTGTCCGTCGCCTGGTGACGGCAATGCACGCCAGACGCGATGCCAGTGTCGCCGACCTGCGGCGTGTCGCATGGGGCGTTGCCGTCGCGGCGCGGCTCGTGCCGGGCGCCAGCTGCCTGACCCAAGCGCTGGCCGGACAATATCTGCTCGCCCGCCAGGGCAGCGCATCGAAAATCAGCATCGGCATCGAACGAGGGACCGGCAGCGAGCTCAAGGCGCATGCCTGGTTGATGAGCGGCAACCACATCGTGCTTGGCGGCTCGATCAAAGGATTTGCCCATCTGGTCGACCATGGGTCGTGAGCGATGAGCGGCGTCGCTGGAATCGTGCTCAGCGATAACGGCCGGCCCGCCGCGGCTGGCGATATCCAAGAGATGCTTTCGCGCATGCGCCACCGCGCCCGCGACGGTAGCTCATGGTGGACGGACGGCAGCGTGGCGCTCGGCCATGCCTGGCTCGACACGACCGGTGAGAAGGGCCCCGGCCCGCTGACGATGGCCGGCGGCAAGCTCGCCATCACCGCCGACTGCCGGCTGGACAATCGCGACGAGCTTCTGGCGCGGCTCGGCATGCGGGACCGGTCGGTCGCCGACGCGGTGCTCATCATGCGCGCCTACCTTAAGTGGGGCGAGGCCTGCCCGACCTATCTGCAGGGCGATTTCGCCTTCGCGATATGGGATGGCGAGCGCCGGGCGCTGTTTTGCGCGCGCGACCATTTCGGCGTCAAACCTTTCTACTATCATTCGACCGGCAGGCGCTTCGCCTTTGCCTCGGAGATCGGGCCGATCCTTGCGCTGGACGACGTCGGAAGGCGGCTCAGCGAACACCAGATTTCCGGCTTCCTCGCCGGCTTGACGGACGATCCGCAGGCCACGCTCTACGCCGAGATCTTCCGCCTGCCGGCGCAGCACAGCATGACGGTCGCCGACCGCCAGGTGGTGTTGCAGCGCTACTGGCAGATCGAGCCGTCGCAGAGGCCGCCACGTCCGGACGCGGCCGAGGAATTCCGGCATCTCTTCGCGCAATCGGTGGAGAACCGCATGCGCGGCACGCCGGCCGTCGGCGCGATGCTGAGTGGCGGGCTCGATTCCTCCTCGATCGCTTGCGTTGCCGGTCTTCGCGCGGCGGCTAAGCGAAACCCGAAGCTCAAGACTTTCTCGCTGGTCTTCGACAAGGGATCGTCGATGGACGAGAAGCCGTTCATCGATGCGGTGCTCGACGACAATCCGCTCGACGCCACGCTGATTGCGGTGAGCAATTACGCGCCCTTCGCCGAGTTCGAGCGTATCCTGGAGGAACAGGAAGGCACGTTCCTGGCGCCCGGCCTGTCATTGACCCGTGACCTTTACCGCACCGCGGGCGCAAAGGGCGTCAAGGTGCTTCTCGACGGGCATGGCGGCGACGAGGTCGTCTCGCAGGGCCATGGGCACCTTCATGAACTCGCCAATGCCGGCCGTTGGCTCGAGCTGTGGCGCGAATTGCACAGCGCCGCCAACACCTATGGCGAGGGCATGTTCTCCCTCTATTTCAAATTCCTGACCATTTATGGACCGGGTTGGCGGATCGCCCGGATGAGATCGATGGCCAGACACCTTGTCGGCAAGGTGCGGCAGAGGCCGGCATCGGCGCCGCGCGCCTGGGCGGGCCTGGTAAATCCGGACCTTGCCAGGCGCACGGATCTTGCCGAGCGGTTTCATCGCAGCGGCTACATGCCCGCCGCCGTGAGCGCCAGCGAAGCGCTGACGCATCGCTGGCTGCTGTCCACCGGGCTGGTGCCGCACGCCTTCGAAGTGCTCGACAAGGCCGCCGCCAATTCCGGCGTCGAGCCCCGCTATCCGTTCTGGGACAAGCCGCTCGTCGAGTTCTGCCTGGCGCTGCCCGGGGAGGAAAAACTCAGGGACGGGTTTGGCCGCCACGTGCTGCGCCGGGCCATGCAAGGCGTTCTGCCGCCGGCCGTGCAATGGCGGCGCGACAAGATCGATTTCACCGCTAACCTGGTCAAGGGCATGCTCGGCAACCACCGCGAGCTTCTGGACAGGCTGCTGATAGCGGACGGCGAGCGGATCGCGCCCTATGTCAACCTGCCTGAAGTGAACGCCGTCTATGAGCGCCTGCTCAGCCAGCCCGAGCAGGCAACGCTGCCCGACGTCCAGCATGTCTGGCGTTCGGTTTCGCTGTCGCTGTGGCTGCGGCAAGTCCAAGGAAGCCCCGCATGAAGCTTCCGACCGCTTCCCTTGCGCGACCGGGGCCCGCCACCGGGACAATGGCGCCGGGCGGACGTGTCCGCCATTTCTACAAGGCCTACGGGCTGATCGTCAGTTCAGACCTGGCGTTGCCGGAACTGACGCTGACGGCGCCGGCGACGCCGGACCTGGAGATCGCGGTCGGGCCGATCGACTTTCCCGACGGCGCATCGCATGGCGCCACGGGCTTTCGGTTCGAGGCGACCCGCCAATATCTTTCCTGGCAGGCGGTCGGCACCTTCATGATCAGCGACGGCAGGCGGATCGATGTCGATCCGGCGCCGGGGATCGACGACCCGCTGCTTGCCTTTCCGCTGCTCGGGCCGGTGATGGCTCTTGTCCTGCATCGGCGCGGGCTGCTCGTCCTGCATGCCAGCGCCATTGCCGTCGGCGGCAAGAGCGTGATCTTCATGGGCGACAAGGGCGCCGGCAAATCGACGACGGCGGGCGCGATGATCCGTGCCGGCCATCGGCTGATCACCGACGACGTCGTCGCGCTGGATTTGTCCGACCCTGGACGACCGATGATCCTGCCCGGATTTCCGCAGCTCAAGCTGGCCGCGGATGCGGCCGGCGCCATTCGCCTCGAGCAGGCGGAAGTGCGCCCGCAGGTGCATCCGCAAATCGACAAGGCGCAGCACCGGCTGCACGACGGATTTGCCACTGTGGCGGTGCCGGTATCGCGCATCTATGTGCTCGAGCGCGGCGAACGCGCGGCGATCTCGCAGCTTGCCGGTGTCGCCGCGCTGCCGGCGATCATTAAATTCTCATACATCACGCGCTTCGGCCGGCAGGCGTTGACCGGCGATCTCGCCGCCGCGCATCTCAGCCAATGCGCTAAGATCGCCGGGCTGATCGGCGTCAACCGCCTCGAAGTGCCGGCCGGACTCGCCAGGCTCGATGAAGCGGTCGCCGCGATCGAATCCGACCTGGCGTGCGGAACAAGGTGAGCCAGGGTATGGGCTGGTCCTCGAAGTTTCGCCTGTCGCTTCTGCGCGATGTCGCCGGTTTCGGCGCCATGGTGGCGCATGTCGGCGGACGGCGCGCGGCGACGGCGCTTGCCTTCCTGATCCTGGGGAGCCTCACCGAAGGCATTTCGATCCTGCTGCTCGTTCCGCTGCTGCGCCTGATCGGCAAGCCCGACCAGGACTATGCGGTGCGAGTGCCGGAGGCCTTGCATCGGCTGGTGCCCGGCGGAACGCTGTCGCTCGCGAGCGTGCTCTCACTGCTCGTCGCGCTGGTGGCGCTGCAAGCGATGTTCAACCGCTTCAAGTCGGTCTACATGGCGCGGTTGCTCTATGACTTCGTCAACCGCGTGCGCATGAACCTGTTCGAGAGCATCGGCAAGGCGCGCTGGGGCGTTTTCACCCGCATCCGCAGCTCCGATCTGGACCATGCGCTGAACGGCGACGTCGACCGGGTGCAGGTTGCGGCCTTCTCGCTGCTGATGCTGACCCAAGCCACACTGCTCCTGGCCGGCTATCTCATTGTCTCGCTGTTCATCTCGCCGGTGATGACGTGCTTCGCCATCCTTGTCGGTCTGGTGCTGCTGGTTGCGCTGCAGCCGTTCCGGGCGCGCGCCAGCGCCTATGGCCGCACGCTGACCGGCAATCGCCAGGACCAATACCGCACGGTCTCCGAGTTCCTCGGCGGCATCAAGGTCGCCAAGAGCCTGAACGTCGAGGCAAGCTATTTTGCCGAGCTCGGCGCGACGCTGGACAGGATGAAGGCCGACAACATCGCCTTCGTCCGCAACAGCTCGCTCGGCACCGCTCTGTTCCAGGTTACGAGCGTGATCGGGCTGAGCCTCTTCATCTATATCGCACTAGTTCGCTTTCACCTGTCGCTGGCCGAGATCGTCGTGCTGCTGCTGGTCTTCATGCGGGTCGCGCCGCGCTTCATGGACATGCAGCTTCAGACCCAACAGGTGCTGATCAACCTGCCGGCCTATGCTTCGATGCAAAGCCTCCAGGCTCGCTTCGATGCCGAGCGCGAGCCGGAAGAGAACGTGACCGAAGGCGCAAAGCTGTCGCTTGAGACCGGCCTCAACATCCGCGATGTGGCGTTCGCCTATGGCGAGGGCGACGGCAAACCGGTGGTCAGCGACATCACCTTCGGTCTACCGGCCGGCAAGGTGACGGCGCTGATCGGCCCTTCGGGTTCCGGCAAGAGCACGATCGCCGACATGCTGCTTGGGCTGCTTGAACCCACCCGAGGACGTATTCTGGCCGACGGCGTGGAGATCACAGTGCAGAATCGCAGAGCCTGGCGCGATCAGGTCGCCTATGTGCCGCAGGATGTGTTCCTGCTGCACGACACGATCGCCGCCAATCTGCGCCTTGCGGCGCCCGAGGCCAGCGACGAAGAATTGTGGGCGGCCCTGCGAAACGCCCATGCGGCCGATTTCGTGGAGCGGCTGGACTCGCGGCTCGATACGGTGGTGGGCGACCGCGGCGTCCGCCTTTCCGGCGGAGAGCGGCAGCGCATCGCATTGGCGCGTGCGCTGCTGCGCAAACCCTCACTGCTCATCCTCGACGAGGCGACAAGCGCGCTCGACTGGCAGAATCAGTCGCTGATCGCCCAATCAATCGAGGCGCTGCGCGGCCGGATGACGATTTTGACCATCGCGCACCGGCCGTCGATGATCGCCTTCGCCGACTGGGTCGTGGCCATCGAGAACGGACGCATCGTCGAGGTCGGACAATATCGGCGGTTGAGGGCGAAAGCCGGCAGCCGGCTTGCAAGGATGCTGTCCGGCGAGCAGGCGGAGCGCGAAAGCGCGCCACCGATCGCGGCCGGGCTGACCTCCGCGCCGGTCGAACGTTCAGTGGAGGCTGCGTCTGGCGCTTAGCTTTTCGCCTTCGGCGACCTTGCTCAGGATCGGGCCGCGGTCCGCCTCGCGGATCTTGTCGGCCGATGTCGGCGTGGCTCCCCCGATCATGGCAAAGACCAGAAGGAAATAGCCAGCCTGGATAATGACGGCGCAGACGATGGTGCGAAGCAGGATGGTTCCCGCCGACGCGCCATCGAAATAGGACCAGCCGATGACGATCGCGAGCGCGAAGATCATACCGACGATGAATTTCGGCAAAGACATGACCGCCGCCCTCTCAACCGAGACGAGCATGCAGAAGCTGCGACTTACCCACCCGCGTAACTCCCCGTTGCGCCAAAGAGCTCTTTCTGGCTGCCCAATCCGGCCGGTTGCTTCCGACCTTCCTTACCCGTGCAGACTATGACAGGAACAATTTGCGACTCTATTAAGGCCGGCCTGCCGGAGCAAGGCCGTGCAGGTATGGTTTCCAACGATTTTACGAGATCGACTCTGCCATGCTGCGCCGCACACTCTGGCTCCGAGAGCTATTCAATGAGACGTCTGCCGCTTCAGTTAAACTCATGACTTTGATTAGTATTTTATGTGAATAACTTACCATTGCGAGTGCTTCCAGCGGCCTGCAACCGCGTTTCTTCTGCAGCAAAGAATGCACTGTCCAAAAATGGCCCGAAAAGCGGACTACATTTTCCTGGTTTTCTCTCACCTTGTCATAAACGCGCCACAAAGGTGAAAATTTGGGCAAGGCAGGTTTATTATTTAGTCAATTCATGACGTGAACATTTCAACGCGATGGGAAATTGTGTGTTGCGCTGCAGCATTTTTTTGGTATCTTGCCGTAAACCATCCGTTCAACGTATGGAGCTTCTGCATGAGGGACGTCGCCAAGTCGGCAAATGCGAGTTTTGCGCAGGCCGGCGTTGATTTTCCACCCCCCATCGGCGGTCTGCTCAAACGCAGTTTCGATGTCGTTGGGTCCCTGGCTGGGCTGATCTTGCTGAGCCCGCTCTTCCTGATGGTCGCGCTGCTGGTCAAGCTTTCGGATAATGGTCCGATCTTCTATGGCCACAAGCGTATCGGCCGCGGCGGCAGGATTTTCTCCTGCCTCAAATTCCGCACCATGGTGCCGGATGGCGAGCGCGTGCTCGCTGCGTATCTGGCGGCCAATCCGGAAGCCAACGCCGAATGGATCGCGACGCGCAAGCTGAAGAACGATCCGCGCGTCACCCGCGTCGGCCAGGTGCTTCGCAAGCTCAGCCTCGATGAGCTGCCGCAGATCCTCAACATCCTGCAGGGCGACATGAGTCTTGTCGGCCCGCGCCCGGTCGTGCGCGACGAATTGGAAATCTACGGCAGCGCGGCGGTCTATTACCTGAAGTCGCGCCCTGGTCTCACCGGTCTGTGGCAGGTGAGCGGCCGCAACGACGTATCCTACGACACGCGCGTCGCCTTCGATCGCCATTATGTCGAGAACTGGTCGTTGTCCGAGGATATTCGCATCATCTTCAAGACTGTTCCTGCCGTGTGGATGTCACGCGGCAGCTATTGACCGACGGGCCTGCTCCGCCAGATTCGGGGCAGGCATCCGGCAGTGATCTCATCGGGCGGATGGGGCCAAAGCGAATCGGAAAACGTATTTGACAAAAGACCTCTTCGGACTGCCCTTCGCATGCAGTCTCATATCCAGGACCACAGCCCGCTTCGGCGGCGTCTTGCTTGCTGCGTTGCTGGTCATGCCGCAGGTCGCTGCCGCCAGCGACTATCGGCTTGGACCGCTGGACAAGCTCAACATCCGGGTCGCCGAATGGCAGACGGTCGACGGCACGTTCCGCGATTGGTCGGCCCTAAATGGCGAGTACTCGGTCGGCCCGGGCGGGATGCTCTCGGTGCCGTTCGTCGGCGACATGCAGGCCGCCGGCAAGACGACGGCCGAGATCGCTTCAGCGATCGGGCTCGCCCTGCAACGAAAGCTGGCGCTGCCCGACAAGCCGGAAGCCTCGGTCGAGATGGCGCAGTTCCGGCCGTTCTACATTTCAGGCGAAGTCCAGAACCCCGGGCAGTTTCCCTTCGTGCCCGATCTGACCGTGCTCAAGGCAATCAGCATTGCTGGCGGTATCCGGCGCAATGCCGACTATGGTCCGCAGCTCGAAAAGGATCTGATTACCGCCAAGGGCAGCTATGAGATCTATGACGACCAGCGCTTGCGGCTGATGGTCAAGCGAGCCCGCATCGACGCCGACCTCGCCGGGAAGACGACTTTCGAGGTGCCTCAGGAAATTCAAGGCGATCCGAGATTGCCGACCATCGTCGCCGACGAAACGGCGATCCTGGTCTCCGACCAGAAATCGCTGAAGCTGAAGCTCGACGCACTCGACGACCTGAAGGGTGTTCTGCAGTCGGAAATCGAATCGCTGCAAAAGAAGATCGCCAACCAGCAGAAGCAGGTCGATCTGGCCTCGAAGCAGGCCGACAGCATCGGTCCGCTGGCGCAGAAGGGCCTGGTCGCCAATGCGCGCCTGCTTTCCTCGCAGCAGTCGGTCACCGACCTGCAGGGCAAGATCCTGGATTATGAGACGGCGATCCTCACCGCCAAGCAGTCGATCAGCAAGGCGGAGCAGGACGCTATTGATGCCCGCAACACACTGAGTTCGAGCCTCACCGCCGATCGGCAGCAAACGGAAGCGAACCTTAACGAGGCGGCCTTGAGGGTCGGCATGCAGAAAGGCCTAATCGCACAGGCATCGGATCCGGCAACGGCTGCCGCCTACACCGGCAATGAAGAGCCAGCCCTGCTCTATTCGCTGGTGCGCGTCGTCGACGGCAAGACCAGCGAGGTCGAAGCCAAGGAAGACACGCCTATCCTGCCGGGCGACGTGATCAAGGTGAAGCTGGCGCCGACGGCCAGCCAATAACGCCGCCGGCCCGGGTTTGTCCGAAGCGAACCGGGAACGGAGGCGGGAGGGACAAGCCAGGCTCGTTCGCGCGCAGCGCGGGCGAGCGATCTGTTTGGACCGCTTGAAGGCATAACATGCAGCCCGCAGCCCAGCGTCACGTGTATCTGAACCTCGACGCCATCCGCGGCGTGGCGGCGATCAGCGTCATGCTCTACCATTTCTCGCCATTCCTCGCCGACGGCAAGGTGCTGCCGTCGAGCTATCTCGCGGTCGATCTGTTCTTCCTGCTCAGCGGCTTCGTCATCGCGCATGCCTATGACCGCAAGATCGAAACCGGCATGGGCTTCGGCACTTTCGTGGCCATCCGCCTGATCCGACTCTATCCGCTCTATCTAGCCGGCACGCTGCTCGGCTTCTTCTATCTGCTGGTCAAGAACAGACTGATGCCGGCGGAATACATGCCGCTGTCCGAGATCGGCATGCAGCTGACAACCGGCATGCTGTTCATCCCGCTGGTCAGCGACGCCTATCATACGATCTTTCCTCTCAACCCGGCATCGTGGTCGCTGTTCTTCGAGCTCATCGTCAACATCGCCTATGTCGCTGTCTTCGTGCTCTTGTCGCGGCGGGTGCTGACGGGGATCGTCGGCGCCAGCCTCGTGCTGCTCGTCGTCGCCTCGGTTTTCGCCGGCACGCTCGATTTCGGCATGACCGGCAAGACCATCGTCAGCGGGCTGCCGCGCGTAACCTTCTCGTTCTTCCTTGGCGTGCTGCTCTGCCGATCGATGGCGCGCTGGCAGGGCAGCTTCGGCTTCCTGCGGCGCGGCTTCTGGGTCGAGGGCGCGATCCTGCTCACGCTTGCCGTCTTCGCCATCGCCCCGGCTGCCGGCGGCGCGCGCGTTGCCTACGACCTCTGCGCCATCGTCATCGTCTTCCCGATCATGGTGATGACCGGCGCGGTGGCGCCGACCGCGCCACGACTGTCAGGCTTCTATGGCTGGCTCGGGCGGATTTCCTATCCGATCTACATCATCCACACGCCGCTGCTGATGATCATCGCCGGGGCCGGCAAGGCCTTCTCGATCGATCCGTTCGCATATCATCCCTTATTCGGCATCGTGATGGCGGCGATAGTGGTCGTCATCGCCGACATCGCCACGCGCGTCTATGATGAGCCGGTGCGGCGCTTCCTGCAGCGGCAAATGCAGCGCGCCCGGGCCGTGGCTTAGCGCGGGACAAAAGCCGGTATGAAGATTCCGAAATCCATCCTGATCGATCCCGATCGCAACGAGACCTACGGCATTTTCGCCGTCGCGGTTTCCACGCTCGCCTTCGCCTACTCGCCCAATTTCGGCCAGATCCTGATCCTCGCCTACTACGCCGTCTGGCTGCCGCTGCTGTTCGTCGACTACCGGCGCTTCACCTGGAAACTCTCCAGCGCCTGGCTACCCATTCTGCTTGCGGCCTATGTCTGCCTCTCGGTGTTCTGGTCGCAGGCGGCGGGCATCAGCGCGCGCGCGGGGGTGCAATATTCCTCGCATATCGTCTGCGCCTATGTCGCGGCGCGCACCATCAGCGTGCGCACGCTGGTGGTCGGCTCGCTAATCGGCATCTTCTTCGTGCTGCTCTATTCACTCGGAGTCGGTGGTTACGCGCTCGACACGATCGACGGCACGGTCAATTTCGTCGGCGCCTTCGGTTCCAAGAACCAGGTCGGCTTCTTCTCTTCGCTCGGCATCTTCTTCTGCCTGGCGTTCCTTGTCTTCTACCGGCGCAACTGGCTGGGCTTCGTCTGGACCGCGCCGATCATGCTTTTGTCGGTCTATATGCTGGCAATCGCCCATTCGGCGACGTCGGTGGCCTCGCTGCCGGCGGTGATCGGCATCGTGATGCTGCTCACCATGACCAAGGTGCTGTCGCGACGCTATCGCCGGGTGCTGTTCGTCGTCGGCGCCGGGGCGCTGGTGACGGGCGTGGTGGCAGCGCTCAACCTCGGGCTGCTGGATGTCGTGCTCGGCATCTTCGGCAAGGATTCGACGCTCACCGGCCGCACCTATCTGTGGGAACAGGGCTGGAAAGCAGCGCAGCAGCGTCCGCTGCTCGGCTATGGCTATGCCGCCTATTGGGTGCAGGGTTTTGCCGATCCGGAGCGGCTGTGGGCGGAATTCTATATCTCGACGCGTTCCGGCTTCCACTTCCACAACACCTATGTCGAGACGCTGGTCGAAATCGGCTTCATCGGCGTCACCTTGCTGGCGCTGGTCATCCTGCGCGCCTTCTACGGCCATGTATCGAAGGTGGTGTTCGGCGGGTGGAGTGCCGATTCGGTGGTGCTTGCCGGCGCGACCGGGCTGATGCTGATCCGCTCCTTCTTCGAGGTCGAGATGCTCGGCCCCTATTTCATGGCGTCCTTCATCGTTTATTATGGCCTGTTCAAGCTGAACCCATTGCCGGCTTTCCGGCGCCGCCAGATGGCCGTTGCCGCCGAGGACGAGAGGCCGGCCATCGGCCGCATGCCGGCGCCGACCTGAGGGGCTTTGGCCTCACGAAAATTCGGCAAATGGAAAACCACCGCATCGGCCTCGGCAAGCCGTCGCCGGTCGTTGGTCCATTCGACGGGCACTGGACATTGCGGCATGGCCGCAATGTCGGCCGGTTTGTTGAAGCAGCGCGTCCAGAACAGGATCAGCGGAGTATCAGACGACATCGGGCCCTTCCGCTCTGGCAAGGCGCCGTCTCACCCTTATCGCGGCATCGCGAAAGAACCACGCGGTTCCGCACTCACCCATGCAGGTCCCTTGCAATCGCCGGCCCGATCGTGAAGCCGGAGAAGGTCGCCTCAAAACCTTCGCGCTGCGGAGAGCAGCACATCATGCCGACATCGACCGTTTTCGAGATCGGGAAATAGGCCAGGCGCACCGGTTTCCAGTGGCCGTCCGAGGCGTCCAGATACTGGATGCGGATCGCCTCGGCGTGGCGGGTCAGGCGGATCCTGACGCCGTCCTTGCCGGCGGCGATGGCGACCAGCGACCAGTCGGAGGTGTCGTTGGTGACCACGACGGAGAAGTATGCCAGCCCGTCGGTGTATTCGATGCCGGCCTTGATCCAGTGCGTTTCGCTCAGGCGCAGCATCAGCCCCGCCTGATCGTAGAGCACCTTGTAGTCACCCTTGACGGTGACTTCGGCGCTGAAATCACCTTCGACGGAACGGTAGAGGAAATGGCCGTTGTCACGCCAGAAGCCGTAGAAGGTCTCGCGCCAGAAGTCGGTGTCCTTGCCTGTTCGGACGGTGAGCGTGCCGTCGCCGACCGTGTGCTGCGGCGGCGGGTTGAGCCATGTCATGTCGGCCATGCTCATCGATCTCCTCCCGGATTGGACTAGTGCGTTTCACCGTTTCATGGAAACGGCGAAACGCCCTATCTCCTTGTTTTTGCGCAATTCCGGACGGAAAACCGCCAACACTTTTCCTGGAATTGCTCTAGCCGGCGAATGTATAGGCGGTCTTCACCGTGGTGTAGAACTCCATCGCGTAACGGCCTTGTTCGCGCGGGCCGTAGCTCGAGCCCTTGCGGCCGCCGAACGGCACGTGGAAATCGACGCCCGCCGTCGGCAGGTTGACCATCACCATGCCGGCCTCGGAATTGCGCTTGAAATGCGTCGCGTGCTTCAGGCTGGTGGTGCAGATACCGGAGGTGAGGCCGAACGGCGTGTCGTTGGCGACAGCCAGCGCTTCGTCATAGTCCTTGACGCGGATGACATTGGCGACGGGGCCGAAAATTTCCTCGCGCGAGATGCGCATCGCATTGGTCGAGCCGACAAACAGCGCAGGCTGCAGGTAAAAGCCAGGCGCGCCGCGTTCCAGCCGGTCACCGCCGAAAGCGAGCTCGGCGCCTTCCTGGCGGCCGATGGCGATGTAATCCTCGTCCTGCTTGAGCTGGTTCTGGTCGACGACCGGACCGATCTGGGTCTTGGCATCGAGCGCATCGCCGATGACGAGCTTGTCCAGGCGCTCCTTAATCGCGTCGACAAAACGGTCGTGGATGCCGTCGGTGACGATCAGGCGCGAGGACGCCGTGCAGCGCTGTCCCGTCGAGAAATAAGCGCCGTTGACCGCGCAGTCGACGGCCACCGCGAGATCGGCGTCGTCGAGCACGACGAGCGGATTCTTGCCGCCCATTTCGAGCTGGAATTTGCGCATGTGCTCCACACTCGCCGCGGCGACGCGCTTGCCGGTCCCGACCGAGCCTGTGAACGAGATGGCGTTGACATCGGGATTGTCGAGCATCGCCTGGCCGACCACCGATCCCTTACCCATGACGAGGTTGAGCACGCCCTTGGGCAGGCCGGCGCGGTGCAGGATATCGACGATGGTCCAGGCGCTTTCAGGAACCAGCTCGGCCGGCTTGAAGACGATCGTGTTGCCGTAGGCCAGCGCCGGCGCGATCTTCCAGGCGGGGATGGCGATGGGGAAATTCCACGGCGTGATGATGCCGACGACGCCGACGCCTTCGCGCGTCATCTCGACGCCGACGCCAGGCCGAACGCTCGGCACCATCTCGCCCGACAGACGCAGCGTCTCACCGGCGAAGAAGTCGAATATCTGCGCGGCGCGGATCGTCTCGCCGACGCCCTCTGCCAGCGTCTTGCCTTCCTCGCGCGCGAGCGACCGGCCGATCTCGTCCTTGCGTGCCATGATCTCGTCGGAGGTTTTCTTCAGCACGGCATGGCGGGCCAGCGGGCCTGAGCGCGACCAGGCCGGAAAGGCCGCCTTGGCGGCCGCGATGGCCTGCTTTGCCTGCTCAGGCCCGGCCGAAGCATATTCGCCGACGATGTCGTTGGTGTTCGACGGGTTGATGTTGCGCGAGCCGGCCTCGCCAAGCCACTCGCCGTCGATCAGGTTCTTACGCAGCACGGTCATTGTCTTGTTCCTTGAAGCTGGGGTAGCGGCAGTCCGTCGGCCGGTCAATTGTCGGACAAATGATATAATGATTGTCCCGTGGAAGGTCTACCGGCCTTCTGCGACAAACCTAGGGCCTTGCCGCATCAGGTCGAGAACGACCAGAACAGGCAGGCGAGCGTGACCGCGCCGAAGGCGACGAAGAACAGGCTTCTGAGCAGGACGTTGCGGCGAAGCTCGTTCATGGTGAGATGCGCCGCAACGATCACTGCCACGAACAGGAAACGCCAGTTGAAAAGCGCCCAGAGCACCTCGTGCTGGCCGAAGGCCCATCTGGCAAGCAGCGAGCCGACGATGGTCGCGAACAATACGATCGTCGCCCAGAAGATCGCGTCGGCCGCGTGAGTCAGGACGACGCCGGCGGCGCGGATGGGCAGGATCATCATCAGCATGGCAGCGAAAAAATAGACGGCGGCGATCGCCAGGAACGAGCCGGCGTCGGCGACGCCGTCGAGACGCTTCACGCCGAACGCGCCATAGGGATAGCCGTGCCTCGCCACGGCCAATGACAGCGCCATCAGCAAAGCGCTCAAAACCGTGACCAGTGCGAATGTGCCGAGGGCCTTGCTCATGCCTTTTCCTGTCGAGACGAATCAACAGGAGTCTAGCAGAGCATGGCCCTCGAAAGCCGCAATTCACTGCTCGACATTCTCGAAGACGTCAGGGCCTTTGCGAAGCCGAGACGAGATCGGCCTTGCGCCGGGCCGTCTCCAGGCCGACCGCGATGAAGCGGCGCGCATGACGAGCAAGCTCCATATTGTCGGTCCACAGATTGCGCCAGATCGCCGTCTTTCGCGACAGATTCTCGTCGACGATCTCGGACGAGAAGGATTCGAAGCTGAGATCGTCGCTGTAGCCGATCGCCGCCAGCGCATCGAAGATCGCCGAGAAATCGATGCTGCCGGTGCCCAGAAAGCCGCGATGGCTCTCGCCGATATGGACATAACCGATCTTCCTCGCGGCATGGCGGATGGCCAGGCCGACATCGGCCTCCTCGATGTTCATGTGGAAGGTGTCGAGGTGCAGGAAGATGTTGTCGGAGCCGGTGTCTTCGATGAAAGCTAGTCCTTGCGCGGCGGTGTTGAGCAGGTTGCTTTCGAAGCGGTTGACGATTTCGAGATTGAGCGTCACGCCGGCGGCCTTGGCCGTTTCCGCAACCCCGGCAAGTGTAGCGGCGCTGCGGTTCCACTGATCGCGCGTCGGCGGTTCGGTTTGCAGGCCGTGGCTTGCCGAGAGAATGCCGCCGATCTTTTGGCCGCCGAGATCGCGCGTGAGGGCGACGGTGCGGTTCAGGATCTCGACGCCGCGCGCGGCGACCGCCTTGTCTGGGCTGGAGATGTCGCCGTCGGCAGGCAGGCCAATGCTGATCGCTACGCCCAGGCCGAGATCGGTGATGCTTTTGGCCAGCCTGCCGATATCGACATCCGCCGGATCGAGATAGGAGAATTCGATCAGGTCGAAGCCGGCTTCCTTCGTGTTGGCCAGCGTGCGTTCGAGATCCGCCTGCGCCGAACTCGCAGACCAGACGAAAGAATGGATACCAATGCGCGACATGATCGTCTCCGTCCGATGAATGAGGCGCGGCCGGACCGATCCGGCCGCGCCAGCCTTGGGAGCAGGCTTTTTAGCGGGCCGCCGTCCAGCCCTTGTAGTCCTTCAGGTTCTCGGCGGTAATCAGCTTCGGATCGAGCAGCACGGTCGGCTCGGCCGGCTTCTTGCCGGCAAGCACATCTGCCGCCATCGTCAGCGACTGGCCGGCCATGACATAGGGATCCTGCGAGGCCGAGGCCTTGATCAGCGAGGTGCCGGACGCGAACTCCTTCTCAATGTCCGGGGCGCCGTCGACCGCGGTGATGATGAATTCCGAGCGATTGAGCTGCTTGGCGGCGAGCTGCGCGCCGATCGCCGTAGGATCGTTGATGGCGAACACCGCGTCGATCTTGTCGAAGCGGGTGAGCAGCGACTGGAACACTTTCAGGCCGCCGTCGCGCGATCCCTCGGCGTTCTGGTCGTCGGACAGGATTTTGATGTCGGCGTGCTGCGAAAGAACGTTCTTGCAGCCCTTGACGCGCTCCAGGATCGAGGACGAGGCCGGGCCGTTGAGGATGACGTAGTTGCCTTTGCCGCCGGTGTGATCGACCAGATACTGGCAGGCCTCCTCTCCGGCCTTGACGTTGTTGGTCATCACGGTGACGTCGGCGCCCGGCGCCGAGACGTCGAAGGCAGCGACGACGATGCCAGCCGCCTGCGCCTTCTTGACCGCGGGCGCGATCGCCTTGGCATCGACGGCATTGAGCATGATGACATCGACGCCGGCGGCGATGAAGGAATCGATCTGCGAGACCTGCTTGTTGAGGTCGTAGTCGGCCGACACCGACGTCACCTCGACCTTCGGATTGATCTTCTTGGCCGCGTCCTCGATGCCCTTGATGGTGGCGACGAAGAACGGGTTGCCGAGCAGGCCGACCGAGATGCCGACCTTGTTGAGGTCTTTGGCCGATGCCGGCGCGATGGCGAGGGCCGCGAGGGCTGCGCCGCAGAGCAGTTTGGCGATAGTCTTCATTTACTTGCTTCCTCCGATTGCCCCGCGCCTCTCACGGTGCGTTACACACAATCCGGCCCGTCTAGGCCGGCGACCGAGGTCAATCACGTTCTTGCTCCGGCCTGCAACCGGTAACGGTCGAGGGCGACCGCCACGATGATGACCAATCCCTTGATGATGTACTGCCAGATGTCCGAGACACCGGCCAAAATGAGCCCGTTGGAGAGCACGGCGATGATCAGCCCGCCGATCAGCGTGCCCCAAATCGAGCCGACGCCGCCGACGAAGCTGGTGCCGCCGAGAATGACGGCGGCGATGGCATCGAGCTCGTAGGACTGGCCTAGCTGCAGGCCATTGGCGGCGTAGAGTCTCGCCGCCGACATGACGCCGCCGAGGCCCGCGAGCAGGCCCGACACGCCATAGACGAAGAGCAGCACCAGCGGCACCTTGATGCCGGTGAGGCGCGCCGCCTCGGCATTGCCGCCCACGGCATAGATCCAGGTGCCGAGCACGGTGCGCTTGAGCACCAGCCAGGACAGCACCACCACGGTCAGCGCGATGATGACAAGCCAGGGAATGCCGAACAGTGAGCCATTGCCGATGAAGTCGAAAGGCAGGTCGGAATTGAAGACTGTCGTATCCTCGCCGAGCAGGCGGGCGACGCCGCGCACGGCGGTCAGCGAGCCCAGCGTAACAATGAAGGGCGGCAGCTTGATGTAGGCGACAAGCAGCCCGTTGATGACGCCGAAGCCGAGGCCGAGCAAAATGGCGGCCGGAATGGCGAGCATGCCCCAGTCCGGCACCAGCGACACCAGCACAGCGACCATCGCCGAGGCCGCGAGGATCGAGCCGACGGATAGGTCGATGCCGCCGGTGAGGATGACGAAGGTCATGCCCGCGGCCAGCACGATATTGATCGACGACTGCTGGCTGACGATGAGCAGGTTGGTGCCGGTAAGGAAGCGCGGGTTGATGAACTGGAAGCCGACGGCAAGCAGCACCAGAACCGGCAGCATGCCGAGCGCGGCGAAGGCCGTGCGCAGCCGCCGGCTCCTGACCGCTGCCTGATCCGCCGCTTTCGCCACTGTGGAGCTGTCGGTCATCTTGTCGGTCCTTCCTTAGCCGCCCCCGTCGCAAGTTCCATGATTTCTTCCTGACGCAGCGGCCTGCCCTCCGACGCCGTCACCTCGCCGGCGATGGCGCCGTCGCGCATCACGAGCACGCGGTCGGCCACCCCGATTACTTCGGGCAGTTCGCTGGAGATCATGAGAATGGCGATGCCCCTGCCGGCAAGACTGTCGATCAACCGATAGATCTCCGACTTGGCGCCGACGTCGACGCCGCGCGTCGGCTCGTCGAGGATGACGACCCTGGGCTCGGTCTCGAGCAGGCGGGCAAGCAGCACCTTCTGCTGGTTGCCGCCCGACAGTGAGCCGGCATTGGCCTGCGCCGAGCGCGTGCGGATCGAGAGATCGGCGATGGCCTTGGCGGCACGCCGCTCGGCGGCGGTGAAATCACGAAAACCGCCGGCGCGCGCGTCTTTCGCAAGCACGCCCATATTGATGTTGTCGGCGATCGACATGTCGAGAAACAGCCCGAGCTCCTTGCGGTCCTCGGTGAGGTAAGCAATGCCGGCCTCCAGCGCCTCGCGTGGCGAAGTGATTGCAATCGGCTTGCCGTCGAGCTCCAGCTCGCCCGCGCTGCGGCGGTCGGCCCCGAAGATCAGCCTCGCGAGTTCGGTGCGGCCGGAACCAACCAGCCCCGCCAACGCCAGCACCTCCCCGTGGTAAAGATCGAACGAGCAGTCCTTCAGCAATCCGCCGTCCGACATGCCGCGCACCGACAGCGCTATCCGGCGCTGACTATCCGGCGGCCGGTGATCCTTCTTGTAGAAGGCCGAGAGATCGCGGCCGACCATCATCGAGACCAGGCGCGATGCATTGAGATCGGCGCGTTCCAGCGTGCCGACATAGCCGCTGTCGCGCAGCACGCTGACGCGATCGGCGAGCTGGTAGACCTCCTCCATGCGGTGGCTGATGTAGATGATGGCAATGCCTTGTGCCTTCAGCGCCCCGATCACCTCGAACAGCCGGTCGGTCTCGCGCGAGGTCAGCGAGGTGGTCGGCTCGTCCATGACGATGATGCGGGCGCTGGTCGACAGCGCGCGGGCGATCTCGACCAGCTGGCGCTCGCCCAGCGACAGGCTAGAGACCAAGGCGCGCGCCGAAAAGGAGACGCCGAGCCGCTCGATGATTTCCTTGGCGCGACGGTTGCACTGGTCGCGGTCGACGATGCCGAACCTACGCGGCTCGTTGCCGAGGAAGATGTTCTGCGCCACAGTCAGGTTCGGCGCCAGCGACAGCTCCTGGTAGATGACCGCGATGCCCTGGGCGCGAGCCTTGATCGGATCGCCGCTGGCGACCGGCGCACCGTCGATCAGGATCTCGCCGCCGGCATCCGGCCGATAGGCGCCGGACAGCACCTTCATCAGCGTCGACTTGCCGGCGCCGTTCTCGCCCATCAGCGCATGCAGTTCGCCGGCATTGACGGTGAGCGATACGTCGTGCAGGGCCCGGACGGGACCGAAGGTCTTGGAGATGTGGCGCATCTCCAGCACCGGCCTTTGCGACGCCTCGACGCGGGCGGCGGCGCTCATTGCGCACCTCCTGCCGCCGCGCCGGCGATGTGGCGTCCGGCAATAAGGCCGCGCCAGTCGTCGCGGTAGCGATCCAGGCCTTTGAAGTCCGCGGCGCGTACCGGCTCCGGCCTATCGGCGGCGAATTCGCGGCCGATGCTCTCGAAGGCGAGAGCCGCGGCGCCCGTGGCGCTGCCTTCCAGCGTGGCCCCCTGCAGGAAGGATTGGCCGGGCCGCAGCGCCGCCAGGAGGCCGGCAAGCATCCCATCCGCATTCAGTCCGCCATCGACGATGACGGTGTCTGCCGAACGGATCAGGTCGAGCGAGAGATCGATCATCAGAGCCACATAAAGCAGCGCTACGGCGGCGCGCTCCCCAGCACCGGAAACGGGCCCGAGGATCTCGCCCGTCCGGCCCGGCAGCGGTCCGCCCGGGGCAAAGCTCGGCACGGCCATCGTGCCGGCGTCGATCGCCCGCTGTATGGCGGCCGAGGCGATCGCGCCTTGCCAGTTGCCGCTGATCACGGCGAATTCGCGCCCGCCCATGAAGCGGATCGTAGGCACCGGGCCGCCGTCGACATCGACATTGGCCAGCATGTCGCGCTCGCGGTCGAGCGCCTCGAACGGACAGTCAGGGTTGAGAACGATCACCCAGGTGCCCGTCGACACCACGGTGAGCGGCCCGAGGTCCTGCCGGCGATACGCATGGAGCGCGGCATTGCTGTCATGGACGCCGTTGTGAATGGCGACCGGTCTGCCCGCCCGGCCAAAGCGCCGCTCGCCGGTCACGGCGCCGGCGTGCGCGAAGGCGGGCATGTGGCCGCGCCAGCCCTCGGCATCGACCAGCGAGGAGAAGTCACGCTTGCTCGGTGCCCACAGATGCGAGTGGCAGCCGAGATAGGAGACTTCCGAAACGGCGTGGCCGCCGAAGCGCCAGCTCCAATATTGCGGATAACCGAGAATCGCCTTCGCCGCCGAGAACGCGCCGGGCTCCACTTCCTTCAGCCACAGCATGTGGCGGCCATAATTGAAGCCGAGCGGCAGGCGCGGCGAGAAGGTCTCGGCGAAGTCGGGAATGCGCCGATCGATCCGCGCGGCGATCTCGGCGGGCGGCTCCTGCTCATAGTCTAGGATCGGATGCGTCAGCGCCGTATCGTCGACCAGCGCGAAGGTGCAGCCGTGGCCCGACACCATCAGACCTTCGATGCCGTGGGCATCAGCGGCCTCGTTGAGGGCGTCCAGCGCCCAGTTATGCAGCGCCGTTTCGTCAAGCACGCTGAGCCCGCTTTTGCGTATCCAGTCGGGTTTCGTGCGCCGTTCGTCGAGGATGCGCCCGTCCTGGTCGAAGACGAACAGCTTCGAATTGGTCTTGCCGAAATCGAGCACCGCCACCTTCACTGGACGGCTCCCGAAGGCGAGGCGATACGCACGGTGACACCGGCATCTTCCAGCATCCGCGCATCGGCGTCGGACAGGCCGTCATCGGTCACCAGCGTGCCGATGCGCGACAGCGGCAGCGCGACATTGCGGGCGTGGATCGACAGCTTCCGGCTGTCCGCCAGCACGACGATCTGGTCGGCGCAAAGGCTGAGATCGATAATCGAGCGCACCAGCAGCGGATGCGATTCCAGCACGCCCTCATGGCCGAGGCCCTGCGCGCCGAGAAAGAACTTCGAGGCATAAAACGGCACGGCCTGGGTGAGCGAATGGATGATGCCGGGCTCGCGGTGCAGATCGCCGCCGGCGATGGTCAGGCTGCAATGGCCATGGTCGCTGAGATAGGCGGCGAGCGGCATGGAATTGGTGAAGAGGCGAATGTTGCGGTCGGCAAGCTTGACGCCGAGATGGAAGCAGGTCGAGCCGCCATGGACGATGACCGCATCGCCGTCGCGCACCATGGTGGCGGCTACAGCGGCGATTTGCCGTTTGGCATCGACCGCCAGGTCACGGTTCTCGTCATAGGGCCTCGCATAGGCGATGCCGGCATGCGAGGCGCCGTCGAGCGCCGAGATGCCGCCATAGACCTTCCTGGCTTCGCCGGCCTCGTCGATCTTGTCGATGTCGCGCCTGACCGTCGCCGCCGACACGCCAAGCCGCTCCTGCAGTTCACGCACCGAAGCGAACGGCCGGTCCCGCAATAGCTCGACGATCTGACGCTGGCGGCCGGAGTCGCTCAACTCTTCCTCCCGACAATGCCATTTTCCATGACAATTGATGCAACTTACTCAACATCAGTCGGATTGCAAGCCCGTTTTGACGATAATAGATCACTGTTGACGTAGATCGCTCGCATCTGCGATATCAGCACCAATCATTCTCCTGTAATGGGAGATCGTGCGAGACCGACGAGCCGTTGGAGGAAGATCGCAATGGCGACCACAGTTGATGCGCAGGAGCTGGCCGCCTTGCGGATACTTTCGGCAGCCATCGGCGACGATCCGCACCTGACACAGGCAGCCGGCGGCAACACATCGCTGAAGGCAGGGGACACGCTGTGGATCAAGGCCTCCGGCACCTGGTTGAGGGACGCGCTGATTGACGACATCATGGTACCGGTCGCGATGGGTCCGCTCGTCGAGGCCCTCGAACGGCGCGATCCGAGCGCCGACAAGCCGCAGGCCTTTGCCATCGATGCCCTCAATCCGCGCGGCTTGCGCCCTTCGATCGAAACCACCGTACACGCGCTGATGCCGCAGCGAGTGGTGCTGCATGTCCACTGCGTCGAGACAATCTCATTCGCCGTTCAGGCCGATTGCGAGATCGAGGCCGGGCGGCGTCTCCAGGGCATCGCGTGGGCTTATGTCCCCTATCGCCGGCCGGGCCTGCCGCTTGCCCAGGGCATTGTCGAGCGTCTCCGGCAGGGGGTCGACGTGCTGATCCTCGGCAATCACGGACTGGTCGTCGCAGCGGAGACCGTGGCCGATGCGGAGCGTCTGCTGCACCGGGTGAGATCGCTTTTGGCCCGCCCGGCGCGGCAGACACCGATCCCGGATATAGCGGCGCTGGCGGCACTTGCCGATGGCAGCGGTTACCGATTGCCGGCAGATATCGAGGCGCATGCGGTGGCGCTCGATGCGGACAGCCGCCGCATCGCCGAAGCCGGCAGCCTCTACCCTGACCACGTCATCTTCCTTGGCCGGGGCTCCGTGGTGGCAAGGCCTGGCGAGAAGGTCGCCGACGTCGTCGCGCGGCTGGGCACGAACCCCGTCGCGGTCCTCTTTCCGGGCGCCGGCGTGCTGATGCGCGGCGACGCCAGCTCCGGCGCGGACGCTATGCAGCGCTGCCTCGCCGACGTGACCGCGCGGATCGACACCACGGCGCGATTGAATTATCTCACCGCCGCCGAAAATGACGAGCTGGTCAACTGGGATGCCGAGCAGTATCGCCAGAGACTCAACGCGGCGGGTTAGGCGAATGGCGCCTCTTGCATTAGGCATCGACATCGGCACCTCCGGAGCGCGCGCCGTCGCGATGCGTCCGGACTTCTCCACCGCCGCGAGCGCCGCCGTGCCGCTCGAGCGCTTCGGCGCGAACGGCCGCGATCCGGCCGTTTGGTGGGCCGCCGTCGAAGCGACACTGCACGAGCTTTTTTCGCGCATCGATCGCATGGCTGTGCGCGCGATCGCCGTGGACGGTACGTCGGGAACCGTGCTGCCGACCGACGACGCCGGACGGCCGCTGGCCGAGCCGCTGATGTACAACGACAAGGTTCCGGATGCGGCCATCCTCGCCGTGATCGCCGGCACGGCGCCGGAGGCAAGTGCTGCGCATGGGGCGACCTCCGGTCTCGCCAAGGCGCTCTGGTTCCAGCGCCTGCCTGGCATCCACGCCGTGCTGCACCAGGCCGACTGGATTGCCGGGCAATTCTCGGCCCGCTTCGACATCAGCGACGAGAACAACAGCCTGAAGACCGGCTACGATGCCGAGGCGCGCCGCTGGCCGGAATGGATCGCGGCGACCGGCATGCGCGTGGAGCTTCTGCCCACCATTGTCAGGCCGGGTAGCGTGACCGGCAGGCTTACGGCCGCCGCCGCCGACCTGTTCGGGTTGCCGCGCGATGTCGCGGTGGTCGCCGGCACCACGGACGGCTGCGCCTCTTTCTTGGCGACGGGCGCGGCGGCCGCGGGCGACGGTGTCACCGCTCTCGGATCGTCGCTGACCATCAAGATCCTGTCCGACCGGCCGATCTCGGCGCCGCGCTACGGCATATACAGCCACCGGCTCGGCGATGCCTGGCTCGCGGGCGGCGCGTCGAACACCGGCGGCAAGGTGCTCGCCCAGCATTTTTCGCTCGCGCGCATCGTCGAACTCAGCGCCGCAATCGATCCCGCGACGGAGACCGGCCTCGACTATTATCCGCTCGGTTCGACCGGCGAACGTTTTCCGGTCACCGATCCAACGCTCCAGCCGCGCCTGCTGCCCCGACCGGAATCGGACGCCGACTATCTCAAGGCGATGCTGGAAGGCATCGCGGCCATCGAGGCGCTCGGCTACCAGAGGCTCGCCGAACTCGGCGCGCCGAAGCTCACCTCGGTTCGAAGCGTCGGCGGCGGCGCCGCCAATGCCGCCTGGACCGCGATCCGACGGCGCAAGCTCGGCGTCGATTTTCTGCCGGCGCTCTCCGATGAGGCTGCGGCTGGCACGGCGCGGCTGGCGCTGATGGGCGCAAAGCAGGCGGGGCTGCTGCTGTGAGCGCGAAGCACGCCGTGCATCTCGACGGGATCGCAGCGCTCGCCGAACGCTACGAAGTGTTCCTGCTCGACCAGTTCGGCGTGCTGCATGGCGGACAACAGCCTTATCCCGGCGCGGTCGAAGCCCTGTCGGCGCTGAAGCGCGCCGGCAAGACCGTGGCGCTGATCTCGAATTCCGGCAAGCGGGCGGAGCCAAACGAAAGGCGGCTGCTGAAGCTTGGTTTCGAAGCGGGAAGCTGGGATCATTTCGTCTCATCCGGCGAGGTGGCTTGGCGCATCTTCCGAAACATGGCGGACTCGGGCGCGCTGCGGGCTGGCACAAGATGCCTGCTGATCAGCCGCGACGAGGACCGTTCGGCGATCGAGGGCCTGCCACTCGTTCTGACCGAGCGCGGCGATGACGCCGATCTGGTGCTGATCGCGGCCAGTGAAGGCGACCGGTACGACCTCGACCACTACCGAAGACTTCTCGGCCCGGCGGCGGCGCGGAAGGTGCCGTGCTTCTGCACCAACCCCGATCGGATCATGCTGACCGCGGTCGGACCGGGCTTCGGCGCCGGCGAGATCGCCGATCTTTACGAACAGCTCGGCGGCAGCGTCACCCGTATCGGCAAGCCCTATCCGGCGATCTATGAGGCGGCGCTGGCGCTTGCGGGACATCCGGCACTCAGCGATGTGATCTGTGTCGGTGACAGTGTCGAGCACGATATAGCCGGCGGCAACGCGGCCGGCGTGTCGACCGCGCTGGTGATGACGGGAATATTGGCCGACAGGAGCGACCTGACGGGGCTGTTCGCAGACTTTGGCGCGTGGCCTGACTACACTCTGGGCGCTTTCCGCTGGCGCTGATCCGCGGACCTATCCAATCCGGTTTCCGCTCTTCGGATCAAACAGATGCAGCGCAGCCGGATCGGCGCCGAGGCGGATGATGTCGCCCGGCCTCACATCGCTGCGGCCCATGACGAAGACGCAGACCTGCTGGTTGGCCAGCCTGACATAGAACTGCGTCGACAGGCCGAGCGGCTCGACCACCTCGACCTCGGCCTTCAGCGCGCCGTCGTCGACCAGCTTGATGTGTTCCGGCCGCAGTCCGATGGTGAGGTCATCGCCGTCGCTGAGCGGCAGGCCATCCGGCAGCCGCAGCTTCTGGCCATCGGCGAGCACGGCATCGACCTTGCCAGCCTTGGCGACCTTAGCCGGCAAGAAATTCATGCCGGGCGAGCCGATGAAGCCGGCGACGAAGGTGTTGACCGGACGGTCGTAAAGCTCGAGCGGACGGCCGACCTGCTGCACATAGCCGTCATGCATGACGACAATGCGATCGGCCATGGTCATCGCCTCGACCTGATCATGGGTGACATAGACCGACGTGGTCTTGAGCTGCTGGTGCAGCGCCTTGATCTCGGCGCGCATATGGACGCGCAATTTGGCGTCGAGGTTGGACAGCGGCTCGTCGAACAGGAACACTTTCGGGTCGCGCACGATGGCGCGGCCCATGGCGACGCGCTGGCGCTGGCCGCCGGAAAGCTGGCGCGGCAGGCGGCCGAGATAGGAGTCGAGGCCGAGCCGCTTGGCGGCGGCGCCCACCCTGCCGTCGATCGTCGTCTTCTCGGCCTTCTTCAGCATCAGACTGAAGCCCATGTTGGAGGAGACATCCATATGCGGGTAGAGCGCGTAGGACTGGAACACCATGGCGATGTCGCGGTCCTTCGGCGCGACGTCGTTGACCAGCCGCTCGCCGATATGGATCTTGCCGCCGGTAACTTCCTCCAGGCCGGCGATCATGCGCAGCAGCGTGGATTTGCCGCAGCCGGACGGGCCGACCAGCACGACGAACTCGCCATCGGCGATCTCGAGATCGACGCCGTGCAGGATGCGCAGCGCGCCGTAATCCTTCTCGACGTTTTGCAGCGTGACGGAAGCCATCTTTTATCCTTTGACCGCGCCGGCGGTGAGGCCGGTGACGAGATAGCGTTGCAGGAAAGCGAAGAAGACGCAGACCGGGATCAGCGCCAGGATGGAGGCCGCCATCATCTGCCCCCAGTCGACGGCGAACTTGCCGATGAAGGTGAGCAGGCCGACGGCAAAGGTCTTCTGCTCGTCGCTGGAGATCAGCATAAGCGCGAACAGCAACTCGCTCCAGGCGGCGGTGAAGACGAAGCCCAGCGTCGCGCCCATGCCGGGCAAGGTCAGCGGCACAATCACCCGGCGCATCGCCTGCGCGCGGGTGCAGCCGTCAATCATCGCCGCTTCCTCCAGGTCTTTCGGGATGCCGTCGAAGAAGGACTGCATCAGGAAGGTTGCGAAGGCGGTGTTGAAGGCGGTGTAGATGATGATCAGGCCGATCAGGCTGTTGGTCAGGCCGAGATCGCCCATGATGCGGTAGATCGGCGGAATGACCATGACCAGCGGGAAGGTCTGGGTGAGCAGCAACAGGATCGCCAAAGTCGCCTTGCCGCGGAAAGTGAAGCGCGACATGGCATAGCCGGCAAGCGTGGCGATGACGGTGACAAAGGCGGCCGTCGACACCGAGACGATGACGCTGTTGAGGAAATAGCGCGGAAAGTCGGAGGCCTCGAGCACGGTGGCGAAGTTCTGAAAAGTCGTCTGTGACGGCCAGAAGGTGATGCCTTCCGAATAGAGCAGACGCTCGGGCGTCACCGAGATCTTGAGCGTCCAGAAGATCGGAAACAGCGCGAAGATCACGTAGGCCGCGATAGCGCCGTAGAGACCGATGCCGCCGAAAATGCGCGAGGAGGTGGAGCGACCGGCGATCATCAGACGTGCCTCACCAGGGTGCGGCGGATGGCGATCAGGCCGATGGCGTAGGCGATCAGCAGCACCAGAAGCAGCACCGCAACCGCCGAGGCGTAGCCTTTGTCCAGCGATTTGAAGGCGCTGACATAGATGTAGACCGGCACCGTGCTGGTCGAGCCGGCCGGCCCGCCCTCGGTCATGACGAAGATCAGATCGGCGAAGGTGGCGATCCAGATGGTGCGCAGCATGACGGTGATGACGATGGTCGGCGCCAGGAAGGGCAGCGTCACCTTGGTGAAGCGCTGCCAGGGCGAAGCGCCGTCGATGGCCGCCGCTTCATGCAACTCGGAGGGGATCGACTTCAGCGCCGCCAGCAGCGTGATGGCGAAGAACGGGATGCCGAACCAGATGTTGGCGACGATTGGCCCCCACATGGCGGTGGCGGGATCGGACAACACGTTGGTCGGCTCGGCCTTCAAGCCAAGCGCGAACAGCCAGTGCGGCAGCGGCCCGATGATCGGGTTGAACAGCCAGGCCCAGGTGAGGCCTGAGAGAAAGGACGGCACCGCCCAGGGCAGGAATACCACCGCTTGGACGACCTTGCGGCCGTAGAAGGGCTTGTCGAGCAGCAGCGCGAGACCCAGGCCAAGGAAGAACTGGAAGAGCAGGCTGGCAACCGTCCACCACAACGTGTTGATCAGCGCCTGGCCGAGCACCTGGTCGGAGAGCATCGCCTGGTATTGGGCAAGGCCGACATATTGCGACTTGAAGGCCGAGAATTTGCGGAAGGAATAGCTGATGCCGATGATCAGCGGCACCAGTAGTACCAGGACCAGCAGGACGATCGCAGGCGATAGATAGAGCCACGGCTCGATCGCGGCCTTGCTCAGCCGTTGCTTTCGCGGCCGGGCGGCGGATCGGATTTCGGAGACGGCGTAGGTCATACGTTTTGGCTCTACGGTGGTGAGTGGGTGCCGGGGACGGCGACAGTCCTTCTCCCCGTTCAACACGAGAAGATGCCGGCAGGCAGATGAGGGGCAGCGCGAACTTATGAAGGTGTGGCGCCGCCCCTCATCTGTCACTTCGTGACACCTTCTCCCCGTAAACGGGGAGAAGGAAAGAAGCTTACTTCTTGTTCTTGGCCATCCAGTCCTGCTGTTCCTTGGTCAGGAACTTGGCCCATTCGTCGGCCACGTCCTTGGCCTGCTTCTGGCCGAGCAGCACTTCCTGAAAATTCTTGATCGCCACCTGGTCGACAAAGTTGCCGAGGTTCTCCAGATGCGTCGGCGGCGTCACCATTTCGTATTTGGAGCTGTCGCTGAGCTCGGTGAACCAGCCCTTGAACTGCTCGGTCTTGAAATGCGCATCCTGGTCGGCGCCATTGTGGATCGGCACGACGCCGACTTCCTTGGCCCATTCCAGATTGTCCTTGGGCGACAGCAGTGTGGCCATCAGCTTCCAGGCCTCGTCCTTGTGCTGGGAATTGGCGAACATCGCCCAGCCGGCATAGCCCAGCGTCGGGTAGGACTTACCGCTCGGACCCACGGGAAGCGGCGCCACAGCGAAGTCGTCGGCGCTCATCTTGTCGGCGATGCCGAGCAGCGCGTCGGGATCCTGGTTCAGCATGGCGCAGGTGCCGGAGTAGAAGCCGGTCACCGTCTCGTTGAAGCCCCAGCTCACCGAATCTTTCGGCGCCAGACCGTTCTTGTACATGTCTGCCAGCATCTGCAGGCCCTTGACCGAGCCTTCGTCATTGATGGTCGAGACACCGTCATCGGTGAAATAGCCGCCCTTGCCGTCGGCGATGTTCATGAACATGTGCATGCCGTTGAAGGCGCCGGGGCCGCCGCGCAGGCAGTAGCCGTATTTGCCGGGGATGGCGGAGATCTTCTTGGAGAAGGAGACGAACTCGTCGAGGTTTTCCGGCGGACGGTCTAGGCCGGCTTCCTTGAACAGCTTCTTGTTCCAGAACAGCGCGTTCACATAATAGCCATAGGGAATCATGAACTGGGTATTGTCGACGGTCGAGCCGAACTGCTTGGCGCGGTCGCCGAGCGTCTTGGCGTCGGGCCATTTGGCCATGAAGGGACCGAGATCCTCGAGCTGGCCGTTGTTGGCATAGAGGCCCATCCAGCGTTCCGGCATCTCGACGACGTCGGGCGTGTCACCGGCCTGTACCATGGTGAGAAACTTCTCGAAGGCCTGGCCCCAGGGCAGCGAGACCACTTCCACCTTGATGCCCGGATTAGCGGTCTCGAATTCGGCGATCTGCTTCTTCAGGAATTCGGTGCGCGGCGGGCTGGTGATGACCTCGACCAGCTTGATGGTGGTATCGGCCAGCGCGCCGCTGGCGGAAATCGCCAGGCCGGCTACGGCGGCTAACATGAAGGTCAGTTTTTTCATCTTCGGGACTCCCATTTTGGACGACTATTTTTTTGATTTGTCGAAGGCTTTACTTTTGTCGAAGGCTTGGGCGATGTCGGCCCAGAGGTCCTCGACATTTTCCAATCCGACGTTGAAGCGGATGGTTCGAGGGCTGACGCCGAAGCGCGCCATCGAATTGATGCCCGGCGTCTGCTCGAGCGAGGCCTTGGCCGGCACGACCAGGCTTTCATGGCCGCCCCAGCTGACGCCGATGCGGAAATATTTCAGCGCGTCGACGAAGGTCGGGATGTCGACATCCTCGGTGACCTCGAAGGAGAACAGCCCGGCATAGCCGGCTAAAGTCTTCTTGCCGGGGTGGTTGGAATAGGCGGGGTGGTTGACCCGCTCGACCTTGCCATGCGCCTTCAGCCGCTCGGCAATGATGAGCCCGCTCTTCATGTGGTGCGGCAGGCGCAGCGGCAGCGTGCGCAAGCCGCGCAGCAACAGCCAGCCTTCGAAGGGCGACAGCTTGCCGCCAAGCTGGGAATAGGTCTGCTCGTTGATGTGCTTGATGTGGGCGGCCGAACCCGCCACCACGCCGGCGACGGTGTCGCTGTGGCCGCCCAGATATTTCGAGGCCGAATGCAGCACCAGGTCGACGCCATGCGAGATCGGCTTCTGGAAGACGGGCGTCGCCCAGGAATTGTCGATGGTGGTGACGATACCCCGCTCCTTCGCCAGCCGGGTCAGATGCTCCAGGTCCTGCAGCTCGAACATCATCGAGGTCGGGCTTTCGAGGTAGAGCAGCTTGGCGCCGGGAAGTGCCGCGGCAACCGCGTCAGGATCGGAGCCGTCGACATAATCGACCTTGATGTGCAAGCGCGGGAACAGCCGCTCGAACAGGCGGTAGGCGTCGCCATAGCAGTTGCGCACGGCAACCATACGCTCGCCGGCGCCGACAAAAGCGAGCACCGTAGCGCTGATCGCCGCCATGCCGCTCGAGAAGCCGCGCGCGGCCTCTGCGCCTTCGAGCGCCGCCACGCGCGCCTCGAACTCCATCACCGTCGGGTTATCGCCGCGGGAATAGATCGGCTGCTTCCTTCTGCCGGCAAAGGTGTCGGCCATGTCGGCGTAATTGGCGAAGGTGAAAAGCGAGGTCTGGTAGATCGGCGGCACCACGGCGCCGCCTGGAAACGGATCGTCATGCGCCAGCAAGGTCGCCGCCTCGCCGAGATAGTCGCCGGCCAGCGGGGCCGGGTCGAAGGTGTTGGGCTGCTCGTTCATCTGCGGTCCGAAAGCTTGAGGTTGGCGGCACCGCGCTTCAGATCGTCCTCAACGGTGGCGATGAGCTTCAGCGCCTCGGCGCGGGCGCCTTCCGGATCATGCGCGGCGATGCGGTCGAAGATGGTGCGGTGGTAGGGAAAGCTGGCATGGCCGAAGTCACGCACGCCGAGTGGATGCTCCCAGAAACGGTGGAAGAGCTCATACATGGCGCTGATGATCTGCTCGAACAGCGGATTGCCGGAGGCGCGGTAGACCGCCTGGTGGAACTCCCAGTCTTCCTCCGAGGACATGCCGGCGCGGGTGCGGAAGGCCTCTTCCATGATGTCGAGCTTGCGCTCGATCTCGGCGATCTCGGCCTTGCCGCCGCGGATGGCGCAAAGGGCCGCCGCCTCGGCCTCAAGGGCCCGGCGGATCTCCAGCGTGCGCATCAGGCCGGCAAAATCATTGCCGCCGGACAGCGTCAGCGGCATGTGCAGCATATCAGGGGAGACGGCGGCCTTGAGATAAGTGCCCGAGCCCTGCCGCCGCTCGACGAGGCCGAGACCCTCCCAGCGGGTCAGGGCCTCGCGAACCGTGTTGCGGCTGACCTTGAGGCGTTCGGCCAGGATGCGCTCGGTCGGCAGCTTCTCGCCGGGACCCAGAGCCTCCTGCCGCACGAACCCCGCCAGGGCCTTCAGCACCGCGTCGTCGCGCGCCGTGGTCTGGATGGGGGGCAGGAAATCGGTCACGCCGGCTGAGCCTAAAGTGGTTCAATGGTCCAACCAATTTCTGCACAGGCGGCGGGACGTGTCAACAGTCGAAACGAGGCTTGGCCGAACGGCGCGGATTTTCCGGTTCGTAGCGCCGAATCGGCAAATCGTTCTTACAACGTCACCGACATAGGTTGGATCGCCGCAAGGCCGGCTTCGGTCAGCGCGTAGACACCGCGCTCGGCCCTGGCGAACCAGCCATAGTAATTGTGCAGAAGGATGCTGGCGGCGCGCGGCGAGAGGGTTTTGAGATCGCGCGGCCGTTTCGGACCGTCGGCCAGGGCGGCGGCGCAGGCCAGCGCTTCCTGCCGGTAGGCGGTCATGATCGGCTTCTTGCGCGTGCTGCCGCCGATGGACGGATCGCCCTTGCGGCGGTGATGCTCCTCGACTAGGCGTGAGCGCCGCCTGGGATCCCGGCGCGGCGGCAAGGCGGCCGGACTGAGCAGCAGCTCCACCTCGCCCTTCTTGCCGACGCCTAGCAGGCCGAAGCCGAGGCGGCGGCAGAGCGCGCGGAAGCGGCGGTCATGCTCGCGGCCCTTGCCGCGCGCCGACATATAGGCGGCAAGCCACACCTCGTCGCAGGCCGCCGCGCGGTCGACGGCTTGCAGGACGAGCTCGAGGTTGAACTGCAGCTTCAACTCGCAGATGACGACAACCGGCGGCTCGCCGGCACGCACGCCGACCACGTCGCAGCCGCCGATCTCGCCCTTGACGGCGAAATCCAGGCTCTCGAGGAACCGCTTCACCGGCTCGTAGAGGGAAGTCTCCTGCATTCGGCAGGCATAGCCGATTCGCAGCGGTCCAGTCGCGCGGGCGTAGTAACAGTTTGCAGCGTCACCTTTCAGGGCCGATGCAGGTAGTCCTCGATTGACTGTGCCTTCATCTCGATCGAGAAGCCGGGCGCACGGGGCGGCATATAGGCGGCATCGCGGATCACGCAGGGTTCGATGAAATGTTCATGCAGGTGATCGACATATTCGATCACCCGTCCGTCCTTGCTGCCCGACACCGCGATATAGTCGATCATCGACAGATGCTGGACATATTCGCATAGACCGACGCCGCCGGCATGCGGCCAGACCGGCAGGCGGTATTTGGCGGCGATCAGAAGCACCGCCAGAACCTCGTTCAGCCCGCCCATGCGGCAGGAATCGATCTGCACGACGTCGATCGCGCCGCCGGCGATGAACTGCTTGAACATGATGCGGTTCTGGCACATCTCGCCGGTCGCGACCTTGATCGGCGCGACAGCCTTGCGGATCCTGGCGTGGCCGGCGATGTCGTCCGGGCTGGTCGGCTCCTCGATGAAGAAGGGTTTCGCGAAGGCGAGGTCCTTGAGCCAGTCGATCGCCTGGTCGACCTCCCAGACCTGGTTGGCGTCGATCATCAGGTAACGGTCCGGCCCGATCACCTCGCGGGCGATTCTGAGGCGGCGGATATCGTCGGCGCGGTCGCGCCCGACCTTCAGCTTGATGTGGTTGAACCCATCGTCGACCGCTTCCTGGCAGAGGCGCCTGAGCTTGTCGTCGGAATAGCCGAGCCAGCCGGCCGAGGTGGTGTAGCAGGCATAGCCTTCGCGCTCGAGCGTGGCGATGCGCTCGGCCTTGCCGGTCTCGGCCTTCTTCAAAATCTCCAGCGCTTCTGCCGGCGTGATGGCGTCGGTGAGATAGCGGAAATCGACGATGCGCAGGATCTCTTCCGGGCTCATCTCGGCGACTAGGCGCCAGACCGGCTTGCCGGCTTCCTTGGCCCATAGATCCCAGACGGCGTTGACCACCGCACCGACCGCAAGATGCATGGCGCCCTTGTCCGGGCCGATCCAGCGCAGCTGGCTGTCGCCGGTCACATGGTGCCAGAAACGGCCGGGATCCTCTTTTACCCAGTCCAGATCCAAGCCGACGACGAGGTGGCGCAGCGCTTCGATCGCCGCGCAGCAGATCTCGTTGCCACGGCCGATGGTGAAGGTGAGCCCGTGGCCCTTCAGCGACGGGACATCGGTGTCGAGGATGACATAGGCCGCCGAATAGTCCGGGTCCGGATTCATCGCGTCCGAGCCGTCGAGACTTTGCGATGTCGGGAAGCGCAGGTCGAAGGTTCTGAGGTCTGTGATTTTGGTCATTGCTGCCTCGTAACTGGCTTGCCTCGTAACTCAACCGGCGGCCGAAACGGCCTCAGATCGACCAGCCGCCGTCGATATTATAGGCCTGCCCGGTCGTGTAGGTGGCGCCGGCCAGGTAGACGGCGAGATCGGCGATCTCCTCCGGCGTGCCGATCCTGCCCATCGGCTGGCGGGCGATGAAGGCGGCGCGCGCGGCCTCATAGTCGCCCTGCGCCTGCATGCGGCCCTGGAGCGAGGGGCTCTCGACGGTGCCCGGGCAGACGGCGTTGCAGCGTATGCCCTTGGCGACATAGTCGGCGGCGATCGACTTGGTCAGGCCGATCACGGCTGCCTTGGTCACGCCGTAGGCGAAGCGGTTCGGGACGCCCTTCGGGGCGCCCGCCACCGACGCCATGTTGATGATCGAGCCATCGCCGCGCTCCAGCATGCCGGGCAGCACGGCGCGGATGGTGCGGATCATGGCGCGCACATTAAGATTGAAGGCAAAGTCGAGATCCTCGTCCTTCATGTCCAGGATCGAGCCGGCATGGACGAAGCCGGCGCAGTTGAACAGCACGTCGACTTGGCCGATCTCGGCGAAGGCGGCCTTCACCGCCTCGTCGTTCAGCACGTCGAGTTTTCGCGTCGTGATGCCAGGCGTCTTGCCAAGCTCGGCCAAGGCCGCCTCGTTGATGTCGGTGGCGTGGACGATGGCGCCCGCCTTGGCGAAAGCCAGCGCGCTTGCCCGTCCTATGCCCTGCGCGGCGGCCGTGACGACCACGACCTTGCCAGTGATATCCGCCATGTTCTTTGTCTCCGTCTTTCAGCCGGGCCGTCGCTCGACGATGTAGATGTGATCCGCCGCCAGCACGATCTCGTCGTGCTGGTTCAAAACCTCGACGTGTTCGATGACGCGTCCCGCGTTTGGCCGTTTGGGGTCGTCTTCCTTGGCGGCGATGGTGGTGCGCGTGCGGATCGTGTCGCCGATGAAGACCGGCTTGATGAAGCGCAGGCGGTCGTAGCCGTAGGAGAAGGCGACGGGATTGATGACGCTCGCCGTCAGCCCGACACCGACCGAGAAGACCAGCGTGCCATGCGCGATGCGCTGGCCGAAAGGCGTGGTCTTCATAAACTCGGCGTCCATGTGATGCGGGAAGAAATCGCCGGTGTGGCCAGCATGGACGACGAAGTCCGTCTCGGTGATGGTGCGGCCGCCGGTGAGGCGCGACGAGCCGATCTCGTAGTCCTCGAAATAGGTGGTCTGTTCCATGTCCGGCCTTACGGCTTTGCGGCCAGCGGCGTCGCCGGCGCGGCACTCGATTTATAGGCGGCCTCGACCAGCGCCATTGTGTGCCAGGCGTCCTCGACGGAGCTGACCAGCTCCGCGTCTTCGCCGGATGCGAAGCGCTGGACATTGGCCATGCGGCCGACAAAGGCATCGGGGAACCATTCGCCGGCGAGCGGCACGGTGACCCACTCCGACCCGCCTTTCGGATAGATTTCCAGAATGTCCGGCTCGCCGCGCGGATAGTCGAGGTTGAGGCCGAGCTTGACATAGGCTGCGCCCTTGGTGCCGCAGATGCGGAACTCGCAAGCCTGATGGCGGCGCCCGAATTTGTGGTCGTGGTTGATCGAGAGCGCGCAGCGCACCGTATCGCCGTAGTTGAGGATGGCGCTGGTGCGCGTCTGCGCGACCTTGTGATTGGGATGACCAAGCGTCTTGGCATGCACGCCCAAAGGATTGCCGAGAAGCTGGCGTATCAGGTCGAGATAGTGGATCGAATGCATGGCGATCTCGACGCGCGGCGCCTTGAGCAGGAACTCCCAGAGCTGCCAAGGCGTGTCGAGCGCCAGAAGCGCGTCGAAATCTACCACCTCGCCCAGCCATCCCTTGGCAATGGCGTCCTTCAGCGCCAGCATCATCGGCGCGAAGCGGAGCTGGAAATTGACCGCCGCCTTGAGCTGCTTGGCGCGGCAGATTTCGAGGATCTCGGTGGCCTCGCCGAGATAATTGCCCATCGGCTTCTGGATCAGCGCCACAGCGCCATCCGGCAGGGCCTTCAGCACCTCGGCATGGCGGCCCGGCGGCGTGGCGAGATCGAAGATCGCGTCCTTTACCACAGCCGCTTCCTCGACCGAACGGAACGCCGTCACGCCCCATGTCTCGGCCAGTTTTTGCGCCTTGGCCTGATCCGGATCGTAGAGGCCGGAAATCGGGAAGCCGGCCTTACGATAGGCGGGAAAATGCGCGTCGCCGACGATCGAGCCGGCGCCGAACGTCACGATCGAGCGCGGTTTTAAAGGCTTCGGCCAGGACTGCGCCAGCGATGCCGGATCGAAGGCATCAGTCATAATGGAAGACCTCGTCCATCGACGCCCACCACTCACCTTCCTTTCGCGTCTCCAGCGGCTCCTGACACGGCATGCAGACCGACCACCATTCATGCGTCTTGGGGTCGGCGGCCATCTTGGCCATGTCGGCGGCGTAGTCGGTGCCGTGATATTCGAAATAGGAGAAGAGCAGGTTCTCCGGCCGCTTCAGGTAGATCGAATAGTTCTTGATGTTGCAGGCCGAGATCATGGTCAGCACGTCCGGCCAGACGGCCGCGTGAAGGCGGACATATTCCTCGACCTTCTCGGGCTTCAAGCCCAGAACCATTCCCATGCGCTGCATCATCCGTCTCCCTATTTCACTATCGCCGTGGTGAACTCGGCGATGCTCTTTGCCTTCACGGCATCCCAGTCCCAGTCGATGCCGATGCCGGGCTCGCTAGGCGCCAGCGCATGGCCATTCTCGATGCGCATCTTGTCGCCCGTCAACTCGTCGAGCTGCGGAATATATTCGACATATTTGCCGTTCTGGACGGCGCAGACCAGGCTGACATGCAACTCCATCAGGAAATGCGGGCAGACCGGCATGTCGAAGGCCTCCGCCGCGTGGGCGACTTTCAGCCAAGGGGTGATGCCGCCGATGCGACCGGCATCGACCTGGATGATGTTGCAGCCGCCTTTCTGCATGTACTCGCGAAAATGCCTTATCGAATAGAGCGACTCGCCGACCGCGATCGGCGTCGTGGTCGAGTTCGACAGCCGCACATGGCCGTCGATGTCGTCGGCCGGCAGCGGCTCCTCGATCCAGGCGAGATCGAGATCGCGCAACCGCTCGGCGCGGCGGATCGCCTCGTCGACGGAAAAACCCTGATTGCAGTCGGTCATGATCTCGTAGCCGTCGCCGACCGCCTTGCGCACCGCCGACAGCCGCGCGACGTCCTCAGAACCGTGCGGCTTGCCTATCTTCACCTTGGAGCCGGCAAAGCCCTTGGTCTTCGCTTCCAGCGCATCGTCGACCAGTGCCTGCGTCTCGATATGCAGCCAGCCGCCCTCCGTGGTGTAGAGCGGGCAGCGGTCCTTGGCGCCTCCGGCGAGCTTCCAGAGCGGCAGGTTCTGTTTTCTCGCCCGCAGGTCCCATAAGGCGATGTCGATGGCGGCGAGCGCGATCGCCGTGATGGCGCCGATGGTGGTGGCGTGGGTGGCGAATTCGAGATCGTGCCAGATCGCCTCGATCCGGTCGGCGTCGCGGCCGATCAGGCGCGGCGCAAGATGGTCGGCCAGAAGCCGCATCACCGACGAGCCGCCGGTGCCGATCGTATAGCTGTAGCCGGTGCCCGATGCGCCGTCGGAATCGGTGATGGTGACGATCGGCGTCTCCTGGCTGACGAAGCTCTGGATCGCGTCGGTGCGCTTCACCTTCGGCACGAGGTCGACCATGCGCAGCTCGATCTTCTCGATTTTCGCCATGTCAGCTCCTCAGCGACTTGCCGGTTTCGGCGGAGAACAGATGCGCGCGGCTTAGGTCGAAGCTCATGCCGATCCTGTCACCTGCTTTCAGCGGCTTCGGATTGAGCATGCGCGAGACCCAGTCGGCGCCGTTGAACTCGGCGAAGACCAGCGTTTCGTTGCCGAGCGGCTCGGTGATGCTGACCGGCAGCTCGACGCGGTGGACTTCGGTCTCGCCGCCGGAGCTCAAGCCGTGGCCGGTCGGATAGAAATCATCGGGGCGGATGCCGAATACGACCTTGTCGCCGGCAGCCGTCTTTGACTTAAACTGGCCGGGCAGCGGCAGGCTGTCGCCGCCGCCGAACATCAGTCGCCCGTCGCTCACCGTCGCCTGGTGCAGGTTCATCGGCGGCGAGCCGATGAAGCCGGCAACGAAGTGGGTCGCAGGCCGGCTGAACACCTCGTCCGGCGTGCCGACCTGCTCGATATGGCCTGAGCGCATGATGACGATGCGGTCGGCCAGCGTCATCGCCTCGACCTGGTCGTGGGTGACATAGATCACCGTCGACTTGACCTTGGCGTGCAGCTTCTTGATCTCGGTGCGCATCTGCGTGCGCAGCTTGGCGTCGAGGTTGGAGAGCGGCTCGTCGAACAGGAAGACATCCGGATCGCGCACGATGGCGCGGCCCATGGCGACGCGCTGGCGCTGGCCGCCGGAGAGCTGCGAAGGGCGGCGCTCCAGCAATTCGTCCAGGCCGAGGATGGCGGAGGCTTCGGCGACGCGCCGGTCCATGTCGTCCTTGGCAGCGCCCGCGATCTTGAGCGAGAAGCCGAGATTCTCGCGCACCGTCATGTGCGGGTAGAGCGCATAGGACTGAAACACCATGGAGATGTTGCGCGAGCGCGGCGGCAGGTCGTTGACCATGCGCCCGCCGATATCGATGTTGCCGCCGGTGATATCCTCGAGGCCGGCGATCATGCGCAAGGTCGTCGATTTGCCGCAGCCGGACGGGCCAACCAGCGCGATGAATTCGCGGTCTGCGATCTCGAGATCGATGCCGTGGACGATCTCCATGTTGCCGTAGCGCTTGGTGAGCTGTTTCAGCGAAACCGTTGCCATGGAAATCAACCTTTCACCGCGCCGGAGGTCAGGCCACCGACGAGGTGTTTCTGGACGATATAGGTGAGGGCCAGCGCCGGGATGATCATTACCACGGCCAGCGCGCACATGCCGCGCCAGTCGATGGTGAACTCGGCCGTATAGTCGAGCAGCCCGACCGGTAGCGTCTTGGAATTAACGGAACGAGTGAGCTGCGAGGCCAAAGCGAACTCGTTCCAGCAGGTTAGGAAGGCGAAGATGGCGGCCGAGGCGATGCCCGGACGCGCCAGCGGAAATTCGACCTGCCAGAACGCCTGCCAGCGCGTGCAGCCGTCGATCTGCGCGGCTTCGGCAAGGTCCTTCGGCACCTGGCGGAAGAAGCCGTCGATCAGCCAGATCGTGAACGGCACGTTGAGCGCGACATAGGCCAGGATCATGCCGATATGAGTGTCGATGATGCCCAGCCGCACATAGAGGAAGAACAAGGGCAGCGAGAGCGCGATGCCAGGTACGGTGCGCGTCAGCATCAGGCCGAGGAACATGCCCGACTTGCCGCGGAAACGGTAGCGCGCGAAGGCGTAGCCGCCGGCCATGCCGATCGCCACCGCGATCGCCGTCGAGGTGACCGAGATGACCAGCGAGTTGCGGAAATAGTCGAGCACCGGGATGCCGCCTTTGCCGATGCCGCTGAACATGGCGACATAAGCGTCGACGGACAGCTGCTGCGGAATCCAGACCGGCGGCTTGGCCATGATCTCGACCGTGGGCCTCAGCGACGACAGCACGATCCAGATGCCCGGCAGGCAGATCACCAGCATGGCAAGGAATAGGCCGACGCGGTGCGCGACGGTGAGCGCGCGGCGCGTGAGGCGGGCGGAGGCGTTCTCGTCCATTCTCACCACTCAGCGCCGATCTGCGCACGCGCCGCGGCGAGCTTGTTGTAGAAATAGACGGTGAAGGCGATCGACAGCAGGATCGAGAAATAGGCCATGGCATTGGCGAGGCCCATGCGGGCATCGCTGTAGGCGGTGCGCCCGACCAGCGTCCACAACAGCTCTGTGCGGCCGGCCGGGCCGCCGTCGGTCATGATCTTGACGATGTCATAGGCGCGCGCCACGTCCAGCGAACGGATCGTCATGGCGATATAGGCGAAGGGCATGACGAAGGGCCATGTGACACAGCGGAAGGTCTGCCAGGGCGTGCAGCCATCGACGCGGGCCGCCTCTATCGGCTCCTTGGGCATGGCGAGCAGGCCAGCCAGGATCAGAATCGCGAAGATCGAGGTCGACGACCAGATCTCGGCGATCGAGATGGCGATGAAGGCGAGATGGCCTTCGATCAGCCACGGGATGGCGTCCTCAGTGATGCCCAGCGACTGCAGCGCATTGTTCACCAGGCCGATATTGTCGTTGAACATGAATTTGAACTGGAAGCCGACGAGGATCGGCGAGAACATCATCGGGAACATCATCAGCGTGCGCAGGATGCGCTGGCCGCGCGTTGCCTTCTCGACCAGCATGGCCAAGCCGAGGCCGAGCAGCATCTCGAGGTTCAGCGCGATGGTGAGCAACAGAACGGTGCGGCCGAAGGCCCACCAGAAATCCGCATTGGTGAGGATCGACAGATAGTTCCTGAAGCCGACGAAGACGAAGAAGGTCTCGGGCCGCGTCAGGCGGAAGGGCGTGAAGCTGGAATAGAGCGACAGGATCAACGGTAGCACCACCACAGCCGCCAGCACGACCATGGCCGGAAGCAGCAGCAGGAACGGCGCGGATGGCTTGAAGCCCTTCATCAGGATCCTGTGGTGTATTGCATTCATTTCGGGCCGCCACGGGCATGGCCAGCGGAAAGTCAGAGAAGACGCTGTCGCCTCCCCCATTCACGATGGGGGAGGCAGCCTTGGGAGCGCTGCTTAGAGCTTGCCGGCGTCCTGAAGGATCTGCGTCGCCTTGGCGGCCGCCTCGTCCAGGGCCTGCTTGGACGTCTTGTCGCCAAGGATCGCCGCCTGCAGCTCCGGGTAGACGGCGTTGGAGATTTCGATCCATTCAGGCGTCTGCGGCACGGCGAAGGCGTGCTTGGCTTCTTCCTGGAAGGCGGCCAGAACCTCCTTCTTGTACGGATCGTTTTCAGCCTGCTTCAGGTCCCAGTCCCAGACCGCGGTGCGGGTCGGCAGCGGGCCGGCGGCGGCTTCCAGCTTCTGGCTGTCCTCATTGGTCAGCCACCACGCCAGAGAGGCGGCGGCTTCCTTGTTCGGGCAGTTCTCGGTCACTGAGAAGCCATGGAAACCCGACCAGCCGGTGCGCTTGCCGGAAGACCCCTTGGGCGCGACCTTCACGCCGACATTGCCGGCGACCTTCGAGGACTTCGGGTCGTTGAAGAAGCCGGCCCAGCCCGGCCAGTCGAGGTTGATCGCCACGGTGCCTGAGGCAAAGCCCTGGCCGAGATCGTCCCAGAGATAGTTGGTGGTGCCGGCCGGCACGGCCTTGGCCTTGTAAAGATTGACGAACCAGTCCAGCGCACGGATACCGGCCTCGGAGTTGAAGACGGGCTTGCCATCCTTGTCGAGATATTCGCCGCCCTCGGCGACCACCATCTCATAGAAGCGGCCGTTGATCGCCTCTTCCTTGCCGGCGAACTGCGTGCCGTAGAAATTGGGTGGGTTGGCAAAGAACTCGGCCTGGTCGGTGACTTCCTTCCAGGTGTCGGGCGGCGCAAGGTCATAGCCGTATTTGGCCTTGAACTTGGTCTTGTTGTCGGCGTTCTCGTAGAGGTTCTTCTGGTAATAGAGCGCCGAGACGTCGAACTGCGCGCGCGGCAGCATCTCGAGTTTGCCGTCGATGGTCGCGGCCTTGATCGTGGAGGGCACGAAAGCGTCGATCTCTTCCTTCGGCAAGAGCTTGCTGAGGTCGGTGTAAAGGCCGGTATATTGCGGCGCGAAGGAAGAATGGTTCCAGCCGACGCACCAGTTGGTGCTGCCCGAGGCGATGTCGGACTTCAGCTCCTTGTCGATATCGAAGCCGTTCTTCTTGGTCAGGATGTTGACCTTGGCGCCGGTCGCCTTCTCCCATTCGGGGATGCGCTCGTAGAGCTTTTCATATTGCTGGCCGCCGATCAGCTTCACGTCGATCGTCGCGCCAGGAAATTTGCCGGGCAGTTCGGCCGAAAACGCAGTGCCGCTCAGCAGCAGGCCAGCCAGGCCGGCGGAAATGCCTAGAACCAGTCTCGTCATGTTCTCCTCCCATGGGCTCGCAGCGACGGCCTGCCGAGTGCGCGACCGGTCGCTTGAGCTTCATTCATATGCAAATAGCATTTTCATTCCCGGGTCAAGCCGATTGTGCTTCCAGCGGAATGAAGTTCATGCATATATGCAGATCGAAATTCACTGGAGGGACGGGTGGCAGAGGAAGAAGACGGGGACCGCTACCGCGCGCCGGCGCTGGACAAGGGGCTGGACATTCTTGAGTTGTTGTCCAGCGTGGACGGAGGGCTGACGCAGGCGGAGATCGCAAAGCGGCTCGACCGCAGCCCGAACGAGTTCTACCGCATGCTCGACCGCCTGGTGCGGCGCGGCTATGTCACCAAGATCGACGGCGACCGTTACTCGCTGACGCTCAAGCTCTTCGGCCTCGCGCAATTGCACGCACCGGTTCGCCGGCTGGTGTCCTATGCGACGCCGATCATGCGGGAGCTGGCCGAAACCTCATCGCAGGCCAACCAGCTGGTGGTGTTCGACCGGGGCGCCGCCGTGGTCATCGCGCAGCAGGAAGCGCCGCGCTATTGGGGCATCTCGATCCGCGTCGGCTCGCATATCAGCCTGTTCGACACCGGTTCCGGCCATGTGCTGCTTGCCTTCCGCTCGCCCGAAGAGCGCAAGATGATGATCGCCGAGCATCTGCAGAGCACTGAGCATCTCAACCTGACGCCGGAATTCTTCGCCCGCCTCGACCAGGTGCGCGACCGCGGTTACGAGATGATGGCGTCGCTGCAGACCGCCGGCGTCTACAATCTTTCGACGCCGGTGCTGGGGCCGGACGGCAGAGCCATCGCGGCGCTGACCATTCCCTACATCACCTTAGTCAACGCGCCCACGGCGCCGGACATCACACTGACGATCCGGCATCTGCAGGATGCAGCGGCAAGGCTCTCGCAGCTCGCCGGGTCGGATGTGCCACAATCGTCGTAATTTCTTATTTGAATAATAGATTTTTCGGCGAGATAGTGTCCTGGAGCGGGATGAACCCAAAGCAGCCGGTCATCCCGTCCTAACACTTTGTTTTTTTGGAGCATGATCTTATCCGAAAAGTCTGCAACTTTTCAGGATCATTCTCCAGGCCACGGAGGATACGCCGCCATGATCATGGACACGCATCTGCACCTCATAGACCAGGGCGCGCTTCGCTATCCGTGGCTGTCCGGCGTGCCGGCGCTGAACCGCGATTTCTCCTATGCCGAATATGCAGCCGATGCGCGGCGCTCAGGCATTGAAGCCGTGTTGCACATGGAGGTCGACGTCGACCCCGCCGACATCGCCGCCGAGACGGCGCACGTCAAGTCGATCGCCGGCCAGGCGGGCAGCCTAGTCAAGGGCGCGATCGCCTCCTGCCGGCCCGAGGAGGCCGGTTTCGAGGCTTATCTGGAAACGGTCAAGGCGGAGCCGTTCGTCAAGGGTTTCCGCCGCGTGCTGCATGTCGTTCCCGACGATGTCTCGGAAGGCGCGCTGTTTCGCCAGAACATCAAGCGGCTGGCCGGCACCGGCCTGACATTCGATCTTGTGGTGCTGCCGCATCAGATCCCAAAGGCAATGGCGCTCGCCGACCTCGCCCCGGACGTCCAGTTCGTCCTCGATCATTGCGGCGTGCCCGACATCAAGGGCAATGCCGAGCATCCGTGGCGCGAGCATATGGAAGCAATTGCCAAGCGGCCCAACGTCACGGCCAAGATCTCCGGCGTCGTCGCCTATGCCGATCCGGCGACGTGGACGGTCGAGACGCTCCGGCCCTATGTCGAGCACACGATCCGGTGCTTCGGCTGGGACCGGGTGATCTGGGGCAGCGACTGGCCGGTCTGCACGTTGGGCGGCGGGCTGACGACCTGGATCGCCGCCACGCATGCGCTGCTGGCCGGTGCAAGCGATTCAGAGCGGACCCGCCTGCTCTCGGGCAATGCACGCCGGCTGTGGCGGATATAGACGTCAAGCTCGCCGAGCGTCGCGGCGGCGATCGGCACATCTAGCCGGCGGCGGCTGGCGCGAAACTCTCCCGGAACAGGCGATTGATGTCGGCGACGACGTGGCCGGCGTCCTGCCGGCCGGCAAGGCCTTCATTGATGCGGTCCGAAGTCAGCTGCTGGAAGGCCATGTAGCCGTCATGGCGCGGGCGGACCCAGGCGCCCTCGAGTGTCGCCCGCGTAGCGCGATAGAAGTCGCCGGTCGCGGCATTGACGGCATCGTCCTCCCAGGCTGCGGCGTGGCCGGGCTGGCCGCCTGCGGCGGCGTAAGGGCCGCGCTGCACGTCGCCGCTGGCGATCCAGTAGGCGAAGTCGATTGCCGCCTGGCGCTGGGCGGAAAAGGCGGAGACGGCAATGCCGGTGCCGCCAAGCGCCGAGCCGACCGGGCCGTTGCCGCTGGCGACCGGCATGTCGGCGAAGGCGAGGCGGTGCGGGCGGAAACCCGCCACTGCATAGGAAACATAGCCATAGATCAGCGGTGCGCAGGCGATGCGCGAGCCGGGCTTGGCCATCTTCTCGAAGACGGCGATCGGATCCATCGTCAGGCATGCGGGATCGACAAGCGCTGCGATCTCGCGCAGCATCTCGAAGGCGGTTTTGCCGGTCTCGCCATCGACAAGGTCGGCCGAACCGTCGACTATGCATGGCCGGCCGAGATCGGCGGCCAGAGTGTAGAAGCACATCAGCGAATGCGGCGGCCGAAGCGGCAGGAGCACGCGGCCCTGCCCGGCAAGCGCCAGCACCTCGGTCCAGATCGCCGGCGCGGCTTCGATCAGATCGGGCCGCCAGGCCTGCACCTGGGTCGCGGCGTCGATCGGGAAAGCCCATTGCCGGCCCTGCCAGGTATAGCTCGGATAGGACTGGCCGACGCTTGCTGCAGCCAGCGCTTCGCGTTCCGCCTCGCGTCCGGGCACATCGAGCGGCGCAAGGCATTTCTCGGCGGTGATCTGGCCGACATGCGGGTGGTCGATGACGATCAAATCATAGGCGCGGGCGAGCTCTTCCACCGGGAAGGATTCGAAATCCTGCAGCGAGCGCTTTTCCCATTCGATCGAGACGCCGGTCTTTTCCTTCCACAGCGCCGAGCAGGCCACCATCGGGTCATAGCCGCGCGGATGGCTCCAGGTCATGCCTTTCAACCGGATCACAGGCCGAACTCCGCGCGGATTTTCTCGCTGTGCTCGCCGATCCGAGGGGCGGCCCGATCCACCTTGGCGCGCGCGCCGTCGACGCGCAGCGGCGAACGCGTGGTGAGGATCGACACGTTGTCCTCGCGTGTCACGGTCTGCAGCATGTCGAGAGTCTTGAAGCCATCGCTCTGCATCAGTTCCGGCCAGGTCAGCACCTTGGCGCACCAGACGTCGGCGGGCTCGAGGACCGCCAGCCACTCGTCGATGGTCTTCTCGGCGATGCGCCTGGCGATGATCGCCTTGATCTCGTCGCGGGCGGTGAACCAGGTCTCCGGCTTGTCGCGGAACGGGTCGAGCTCGGGCGATTCGAGCAGGTCGGCTATCTTCGGGATCGGCGTCATGGCAATCGCCAGGTAGCCGTCCTTGGCCGGATAGACGCCGTAAGGCGCCGAGAGATAGGCATGGGCGCTGCGGAAGGACGAGCGCTTCGGCAGACGGCGGCCGTCGTTGAGATGCGTGGTCAGCACCTCGAACTGGAAATCGACCAGCGCCTCGAGCAGGCTGGTCTCGACATGGCCGCCCTCGCCCGTGATGCCGCGCCGCACCAGCTTGGCCAGGATGCCTTGGGCGCAGGCGGCGCCCGCCAGCATATCGGCGATCGCCAGGCCGAACGGCACCGGTCCCTGCTCCTCGTCGCCGTTCAGCCACATCACGCCGGAACGAGCCTGCGCGAGCAGATCCTGCCCAGGGCGCTTCACCCATGGCCCTTCCTCGCCATAACCGCTGATCGAGGCATAGACGAGCCGGGGATTGATCGTGCTGACACGCTCATAGTCGAGGCCGAGCCGCTCGATGACGCCCGGCCGGAAGTTCTGGATAAGCACGTCGGCCTTGGCGATCACACCGCGCAGCGCGGCGAGGTCGGCTTCGTTCTTCAAATCGATGGCAAGGCTTTCCTTGCCGCGGTTGATGGCGTGGAAAATGGTGGAATCGCCGCCGATCTCGGTGTCGCTGAGATAGAGCCGGCGCGACAGGTCGCCGCCATCGGGCCGCTCGATCTTGATGACGCGCGCGCCGAGGTCGAGCAGGCGCAGCGAGCAGTAGGGTCCCGACAGGAACTGGCTCATGTCGACGACGACGAGGCCGGTCAGCGGAAGTTCTTTGTCAGCGGCCACGGTTCATTTCTCGGTCTTGCCGACAAAATCGGCCGGGTTCTTGTATTTCACCGTCTGCAGATGCTCGCAGTAGAGCACCAGCTCCCCTTCACCCTTGAAGACTTCATAGCTGGCGCGGATCAGGCCCATATCCCGGTAGCGCGGCTTTTTGTCGAGGTTGGTGCGGATCGAATAGATGGTGTCGCCGATGAAGACCGGCTTGATGAAGCGCAGTCTGTCGTAGCCATAGGAAAAGGCGTTGATGCAATTGGTGGCGACCAGGCCGAGTCCGGCCGAGAAGACGAAGGCGCCCGCCACCAGCCGCTTGCCGAAGATACCTTCCTTCTCGGCGAACATCTGGTCCTGCACGTAAGGATGGATATCCAGCACCAACGCATTGAACATATGGCTTTCGCCCTCGGCGATGGTGCGGCGAAGCGAGCGGATTTTGTGGCCGACCTGCCAGTCCTCGTAGAACCAGTTTTCCGAATTCCAGACAGGGATCTCGGCATGCGCCTCAGGCATGTCGGCAGGATGCGTCGAGGCGACACCGACGGTCGGCGCGAATGCGCTCATGATCCTCTCCGGGAGCTTCCGGCGCGGCCTGCAAGGCGGTTCCGGGCGCGGTGCCGGATGGCGAGATGCATGGTCGCTTTCCTCCCACTGTTTTCTTTTGTGAATAATATTTTCATATATGGGATTACCTTGCAAGCGACGATCGGCGAAATTTTCGCCAAGGCCGGCACCAGCGGAGGAGCCGCCGGCGACGCCAGGGAAGATCGATGCGAAGCGCCTGTCTTGCCTTTGTTGGCAGCCCCAATCGCGAGGCGCCCTACTTCCAGGGCGCGGCGTCTACGCTTTCGACAAGTGGACGCTCGCCGTGCAGAAGCTTGCCGAGACCGCGAGGTCAGAACGCCGATGTGCGTGCGGATCATCGAGGACCGGCTTCAATCCTGATCTCAGCGAGTGGAGTTCTTAGCGACTGACTTTGCTCACTGGCCGATCCGCGCGAACGAGCCGGTATAGGTCTGGCCGGCTAGCGCGTAGGTGACGTTGAGCGTTCCCGGCGACGGCATCGTGGCGGTGATGTCGGCGCCGTTCGGCAGGCGCCCGAGCTTCAACGTGCTGCCGGAAATCCTGCCGGAGCCGTCGGCCACACCCGGCTTGTTGTCGGCCAGGTCGCCCCATGCGTAGCTGGCCGTCACCTGCCCGCCTGAAGACACGGTCAGGACCGCCAGCTTGCCGTCATACATGCCGTTGAGCTGCCCCGCCCATATGCCGGAGAATGCGGCGTATCTGGCGGGAACGCCCTTGCCGGGTGGAACGACCGCAGCCGCCTCATCCAGCACCGCCGAATTCGGTGAGGCCGGAGCGGGAGCGGCGGCCGGAGCGGGTTGCGGGTCAGCAACAGGCTGTGTGTCTGGGGTCGATTGACAAGCAGCAAGCGCGGCCGCAATGCAAAGCATCGGCAAGAGATTGTTTTGTCGCGCAAGCAGCCCGGATCGAACACGTCCCTGCGCCGGATTTCCACCCAAAGCCGGAATTCTCATAAGCATCCCTCTGACAGGAAGCCCTTAGCCTAGTTGCGGCCACCAGCATAGGGATTTCCTCCGGCGCTTGTTTCGCCGGATACGAGCTGCGTTCGTTTCCGTTGGAGCAGCTTTCCCGACATCTCGACTTGCTGGCATCCATCGACGCTCCGTCGCGGGCATGATGCCGGAACTCCCGCCAATGCCCCGCGTTCCAAAAGAAACCAGTAGCGAGCGCGCTCCGCCGATCCGAGCAAAGATCGTTCGTGAATTCCTTCGAGAAGAGCGCGATAGGTGCACGGAGCTCCAGCCATGGCTTTCACGCTTGAGAGTCCAGCCTTTGAAAACGGCCATACCATTCCCGAGCCCTACGTCCGCAACGGAGGTAATTTGTCGCCTCCCCTGCGGTGGAAGAACGCACCGGCCGGGACCAAAAGCTTCCTGCTCGTCGTCGAGGATCCCGATGCGCCGCGCGGCATGTTTCGCCATTGGGCTGTCTACGACATTGCCGCCGGGCGAGACCGCTTGCCGGAAGGCACCGCCGGACCGGAAACTTTCCACCAAGCCGTGAACGACTTCGGCAATACCCATTATGACGGTCCCCAGCCGCCAAAAGGGCACGGCGTTCACCATTATCACTTCCGCCTTTCGGCACTCGACGTTGAGGCGCTGGAAACCGGCGGAGAACCGGAAATCGCGAATCTTCTGGCCCAGGCGGAGCCGCATATGATCGCCACTGCCGACCTCGTCGGCACATATGAAAGCCGCTGATGCGCGATCCGACGCATCCTGTCGGCATTCGATCATGCCCCCGTTCGAACGAGGAGAAAGACAATGCCGGACAAGAAAACCATCGAAAAGGCGCGCGAGGACAAGCGCGAAGGCAAGTCGGCTAGCACGCAGGCCGGTGAATTCGTTCACGCGGAAATCGACAAGGTCCGCAAAGGCAAGCACGGCGCCCGCTCCACCAAACAGGCGATCGCCATTGGCCTTTCGGAGGCGCGCCGCGCGGGCGTCGACCTGCCGCCCCCCAAAAAAGGAGATGTGAAGGAGAGCACGCGCAAGAGCGCCAAATATGCTTACGAGGCAGGCCAGGGCGAACGGAAGCCAAAGCGCCAGCCGAAGGTCTCGAAGGCGGTATCGAAGGTGCTTGAGGGCGAGCCGAAGGGCACCGCCTCCCACAAGGCTCTGTCGAAGCAGGCCAAGAGCGCCGCATCCGGCCGCACGGCCGAAGAGCGGTCGGCGGCGGCAAGGAAAGCCGCTGAGACCAAAGGCGCCGCCGGACGATCGGCGGCAGCGCGAAAAGCAGCCAGAACCCGCGCCCAGCACGGTTAGAGCAATTTCAGGTCGAGCGGTTGCCCGTTCGTGCAGCAGTTCAGGAAGGACTGTTTGGTGGAGCCAATCGGAATCGAACCGACGACCTCTTGAATGCCATTCAAGCGCTCTCCCAACTGAGCTATGGCCCCACTCCCGGCAGTCGGCCGGCGCCGTTTCCGGCGAAGAGATCCGGCGCGATTGGGAACCGCGCCGTCGTTTAGTGCTGGCGGCTTCTAGCGCCGCCTTCGGTCAAGATCAAGCCTTGAAAAGCCGCTTTTTCGTCACAGGCCAAAATGGCCGGCAAACGAACTCAGACTTCGTCATCGTCGTCGCCGACGCCGATCATATCGGCGACGTCATCGTCCTCTTCCTCTTCGTCGGCAAGGAAGGTGTCGTCTTCGTCGTCGCCGAGATCGACATCCTCTTCATCGTCGCCAAGATCTGGAAGGTCGTCGCCGCCGCCCTTCACCTCGTCATCGGCCTCCTCGAGCGAGACGACTTCGGCGCCTTCCTCTTCGTCGGCATCCACTTCCTTCTCGGCGACTTCCTCATCTTCCTCGAGGGCGGAAATCTTGCCTTCCTCGAAATAGGAGCGTGGATAGCTCTTGCCGGTATAGGGCGAGACGATCGGGTCTTTGTTGAGATCGTAGAATTTCCGACCCGTTTCGGGGTCGACACGCTTGGTGCCAAGTTCAGCTTTTGCCACAGCAGGCCTCGTCAATAAAAGAGTGGTCCCCATAACGGCAGTTTTGAGCGCTGTCAAAGCCAAAAGCCGGCATTGTAAAATGCTCGTGTTCGAAGGCCTCGCACAAGGGGATGACCATTGCAACGCACCGTGATACGAGACCGCCGCAGCATGACGAACCGAGCCGGTCAGCCGGCATTTCATTTGGAAGACAAGGATGTCTCACTCCGCCGCCGCTAAGCCGGCCACGGCCCGCAAATCCCCTGCCCTTGCCGGCACCGCGCGCGTGCCGGGCGACAAGTCGATCTCACACCGCTCGTTCATGTTCGGCGGCCTTGCCTCCGGCGAAACCCGCATCACCGGCCTGCTCGAAGGCGAGGACGTGATGCGCACGGGCGCCGCCATGAAGGCGATGGGCGCGCATATCGAAAAGAACGGCGGCGAATGGGTCATCCGCGGCACCGGCAACGGCGCGTTGCTGCAGCCTGAAGGCCCGCTCGACTTCGGCAATGCCGGCACCGGCTCGCGCCTCACCATGGGGCTCGTCGGCACCTATGACATGGAGACGACCTTCATCGGCGACGCCTCGCTTTCGGGCCGGCCGATGGGCCGCGTGCTCGACCCGCTGCGCCAGATGGGCGTGCAGGTGCTGAAGGCCGCTCCCGGCGACCGCATGCCGATCACGCTGCGCGGCCCGAAGCATGCAGCACCCATCACCTATCGCGTACCGATGGCATCCGCCCAGGTGAAGTCGGCGGTGCTGCTTGCCGGCTTGAACACTCCCGGCATCACCACGGTGATCGAACCCGTGATGACGCGCGACCATACCGAAAAGATGCTGAAGGGTTTCGGCGCCAACCTGAGCGTCGAGACGGATGAGCGCGGCGTGCGCCACATCTTTATCGAAGGCCAGGGCAAGCTCACCGGACAGACGATCGCCGTGCCAGGCGACCCCTCCTCTGCCGGCTTCCCACTGGTCGCGGCGCTGGTCGTGCCGGGTTCGGACATCGTCATCGAGAACGTGCTGATGAACCCGACCCGCACCGGGTTGCTGCTGACCCTGCAGGAAATGGGCGGCAAGATCGACATCCTCAATCCGCGCAATGCCGGCGGCGAGGACGTGGCGGACCTGCGCGTGCGCTCCTCGGAGCTGAAAGGCGTGGTGGTGCCGCCCGAGCGCGCGCCCTCGATGATCGACGAGTATCCGGTGCTGGCCGTCGCCGCGAGCTTCGCCGAGGGCGAGACGCTGATGCAGGGGCTGGAGGAACTTCGGGTCAAGGAATCCGACCGTCTGGCGGCGGTGGCTAGAGGCCTGGAGCTCAACGGTGTCGACTGCACAGAGGGCGAAGCCTCGCTCGCCGTGCGCGGCAGACCGGGCGGCAAGGGACTCGGCGCTCATCCGAACGGCCCCGATACGGCGGTGAAGACGCATCTCGACCACCGCATCGCCATGAGTTTCCTGGTGATGGGACTGGCGACGGAGAAGCCGGTGACGATCGACGACGCCAACATGATCGCGACGAGCTTTCCGGAGTTCATGGGATTGATGAAGGGATTGGGCGCGGAGATTGGGTGAGGTCGATGGACTGGAGCCGAACTGAGACGCTGGCAGGACAGCGCCCCCCTCTGTCCTGCCGGACATCTCCCCCACAAGGGGGGAGATCAGCTGTCGCGTCGGCTTTCGCCAATCACCAGCGTTTAAAAATCGAGCGGGGCGCCGAAGCTGCCAATCTCCCCCCAAGTGGGGGAGATGTCCGGCAGGACAGAGGGGGGCGCGAAGGATCGCGGCGGTTATTGTATTTGTCGCCCCCTCCAACCGCGACGCTCCATCCATGAGCACCCCCTTCACCATCGCCATCGACGGCCCTGCCGGTGCCGGCAAGGGCACACTCGCGCGCCGGCTTTCCGACCACTACCGGCTGAACCTGCTCGACACCGGCCTCACCTATCGCGCGGTGGCCCACAAGCTGCTCGAACTCGGTCTGCCGCTCGACAATGTCTCGGCTGCAGAAACCGCGGCGCGGCAGGTCGACCTGTCGAACCTCGACCGCACCGTGCTCGCCGCGCATGCGGTGGGCGAGGCGGCCTCCAAGGTCGCGGTCATTCCGACCGTACGGCGCATCCTGGTGGAGAAGCAGCGGGCCTTCGCCAAGGCGCCGCCGGGCGCCGTGCTCGACGGCCGCGACATCGGCACGGTCGTGTGCCCCGATGCCGACATCAAGCTCTATGTCACGGCAAGCGCCGAAGTGCGCGCAAGGCGCCGGCTGGCCGAGATTGAGAGCATGGGCGGCAGCGCCGATCTCGCCACCATCCTTGCCGATATCGAGCGCCGCGACGAGCGCGACATGGGTCGCGCCGACTCGCCGCTGAAGCCAGCGGCAGACGCGCACTTGCTTGATACCAGCGAAATGGCTATAGAGGCCGCGTTTCTGGCGGCGATGGCGATCGTTGACGACGTCCTTGCCAAAAGAAACAAGGCCTGATCAGGTTTTTCGATTGCCGTTGGCGGCGAAAATACCCATATCGGGCACGAACCAGCCTGCCAGCATTCTTCATGCGCCGGACTTGCCGCCTGAACAGCGGCCAAGGGCTTTCAGCCCGGAACGCCGGCAGGTTCACGCAACGCTAACCCACGGCGCCCGCCCCGCTTGAAGACCGGGGTATTCCAGGAGAAACAATGTCAGTAGCTAATCCGTCTCGCGACGATTTCGCGAGCATGCTCGAAGAATCATTCACCGCCGGCCATTCCGGCGAGGGCCAGGTTGTTCGGGGCACGATCACCGCGATCGAAAAGGACATGGCCATCATCGATGTCGGCCTCAAGGTCGAAGGCCGCGTGCCGCTGAAGGAATTCGGCGCCAAGGGCAAGGAATCCTCCCTCAAGGTCGGCGACACCGTCGAGGTCTATGTCGAGCGCATCGAAAACGCGCTTGGCGAAGCTATGCTGTCGCGCGAGAAGGCTCGCCGCGAGGAGAGCTGGGTCCGTCTCGAAGAGAAGTTCACCAAGGGTGAGCGCGTCGAAGGCGTCATCTTCAACCAGGTCAAGGGCGGCTTCACCGTCGATCTCGACGGCGCCGTGGCGTTCCTGCCGCGCAGCCAGGTCGATATCCGCCCGATCCGCGACGTCACCCCGCTGATGCACAATCCGCAGCCCTTCGAGATCCTCAAGATGGATCGCCGCCGCGGCAACATAGTGGTGTCGCGCCGCACCGTGCTCGAAGAGAGCCGCGCCGAACAGCGTTCGGAAATCGTGCAGAACCTCGAGGAAGGCCAGGTGGTCGAAGGCGTGGTCAAGAACATCACCGACTACGGTGCGTTCGTCGACCTCGGCGGCATCGACGGCCTGCTGCATGTCACCGACATGGCCTGGCGCCGCGTCAACCATCCGACCGAGATCCTCAACATCGGCCAGACGGTCAAGGTGCAGATCATCCGCATCAACCAGGAAACCCACCGCATCTCGCTCGGCATGAAGCAGCTCGAGTCGGATCCGTGGTCGGATATCGGCACCAAGTTCCCGATCGGCAAGAAGATCAAGGGCACCGTCACCAACATCACCGACTACGGCGCGTTCGTCGAGCTGGAGCCGGGCATCGAGGGCCTCATCCACGTTTCGGAAATGTCGTGGACGAAGAAGAACGTGCATCCCGGCAAGATCCTGTCGACGACGCAGGAAGTCGACGTGGTGGTGCTCGAGGTCGATCCGGCCAAGCGCCGCATCTCGCTCGGCCTCAAGCAGACGCTAGAAAACCCGTGGCAGGCTTTCGCCTCAAGCCATCCGGTCGGCAGCCAGGTCGAGGGCGAGGTCAAGAACAAGACCGAGTTCGGCCTGTTCATCGGCCTGGAAGGCGACGTGGACGGCATGGTGCACCTCTCCGACCTCGACTGGACCCGTCCGGGCGAGCAGGTCATCGAAGAGTACAATCGCGGCGACATGGTCAAGGCGCAGGTGCTCGACGTCGACATCGAGAAGGAGCGCATCTCGCTCGGCATCAAGCAGCTGGCCCGCGACACTGTCGGCGAGGCGGCCAGTAGCGGCGAGCTGCGCAAGAACGCCGTCGTCACTTGCGAGGTCATCGGCGTGAAGGATGGCGGTCTGGACGTGCGGCTGGTCGACAGCGGCATCGAGACCTTCATCAAGCGTTCGGACCTTTCGCGCGACCGCGACGAGCAGCGCCCCGAGCGCTTCACCGTCGGCCAGAAGGTCGATGCCCGCGTCATCGCCTTCGACAAGAAGACCCGCAAGCTGCAGGTCTCGATCAAGGCGCTGGAAATCGCCGAGGAGAAGGAAGCGGTCGCCCAGTACGGCTCGACCGACTCCGGCGCGTCGCTCGGCGACATCCTGGGCGCGGCGCTGAAGAAGCAGGGCAACTAAAGCCTTCCGGGAAAGCCGTTTGCGGCTTTCCGTCGGAATTGCGTAAGCCCTTTGGCGAACAGCAAAAACCCCGCCGGAGCGATCCGGCGGGGTTTTTCTATTGCCTGGATTTCTGTGCGGTCAGGCGCGTCCGTAAAGCGGAACCAGCGTGCCGCTCATCGCCAGGTTGGCGGGCGAGGCGAGGTAGGCGATCGCTTCCGCCGCGGCCTCCAGGCTGACCCATTTGGCGAAATCGGCATCGGGCATGTCGGCGCGGTTGGCGGGCGTGTCGAGCGTCGAGGGCGCCACGGCGTTGACGAGGATGCCCTTGCCCTTCAACTCCTCGGCCATGGCCACCGTCATCGCAGCGACCGCCGCTTTGCTTGCGGCATAGGCGACCATGCCGGAGCCGCGCCTCGGATCGAGTCCGGCGCGCGCGGTGACGTTGACGATGCGGCCGGCCGTGTTGGAGTCCAGCATCGAGCGCACCGCGGCGCGGCTGCACAGGAAAGCCGTGCGTGCGTTGGTGTCCATCATCTCGGCGAAGGAGGCCGACTCGATCTTTTCGACCGGCGCCATGGTGAAGCCGCCGGCAAGGTGGATCGAGGCCCAGAGCTCGGGAACCTGATGGTAGAAGGCCTCGACCTTGGCCGAATCCGACAGGTCGACATTATGCGCCAAATGCACGCTGGCATGGGCTGCGTAAGGAAAATGCGGCGGGGCCGCCGCGTGGGCATTTGGCACGTGGCAGATCGCGCCTTGCTCCAGCAGTCTGCCGACAACCGCGCCGCCGAGCGCCCCAGTGCCGCCCGTCACCACGACATGCCTGCCATTCAGCGTTTCCGTCATACCTAGACCGCTCCTGTCATTTTTTTTTATGATTATATCTTGGGTTATGCCGCCCCAGGCTCGAACGTCGCGCCTTTCGCGCTGTCACTCAATTGAAATATCGACATGGCAGGCGCAGCGTCTTTGCATGCGTCGGACGTTGGCGGGCGGCATCGATTTGCCGGCGCCGAAAGGGGTCAACCGGCAGATGCACCGATCTTTCAGTCGACGGTGATTTCGATGACGCGCGGCCTGCCGGCCGCCCGCGCGCGCTTCAGCGCCAAGGCAAGGCCGCCAGCCCCGGCCAGCCGCTCGGCCACGATGCCATAGGCCTCGGCGAGCTTGCAGAAATCGGGCGGTACCGGCGACACGCCGACCGGCTCGACGCCGACATCGAGCATCGAGGTTTCGATCTCGCGATAGCCGCGATTGTTCCAGACGACGAAGATTACCGGCGCTTCGGCGTCGAGCGCGGCGCCGATCTCCGGCAAGGTGAACTGGAAGCCGCCATCGCCGGTGAGGCACACCACCGGCGCCTCGGGCACGGCAAGTGCCGCGCCGATCGCCGCCGGCGGACCGTAGCCGAGCGCGCCGAAGCCGGTCGCGGCGTTGAACCAGCCGCCGGGACGGTCGTGGTCGTAATAGAGGTTGGCGGCATAGATCGGCTGGGTTGAATCGCCGACGATGATGGCGCCCGGCAGCGCGTCGCGGATTGCCTCCACGGCGCGAACCTGCGCCAGGTATTCGGGCTTCAGCTCGGCCAGCGCTGCCTTCCGCGCGGCGGCCGCGCGAGCCTCGCTATCGCTTGCCGCGGCATGGCCAGATCCGATCGCTGCAAGCAGCGCCTCGATCGCTTCGGCGCAATCCGCGTGGATGCCAACCGTCACCGGCCGGCGCGCGATCTGGTCGGCGCCGATATCGATGCGGATCAGGTTCTTCGGCAGCACGAAGCCGCCGTCGCCATAACCGTCATAGTCGGTCGGGCCGAACTCGGTGCCGGCGGCGATCACGAGATCGGCGTCCGCTATCAGCGCGCGCACGGCCTTGAGGCTGGGGCTCGCCGGCACGCACAGCGGATGGCCATGCAGCAGGCCACGCGCATTGGCGGTCTCGGCCACGGGGGCGCCGAGCATCTCGGCCAGACGCCGCAGCGCCGCATCGGCCTTCTTGGCGCCGCCGCCTGAAAGGATCAGCGGACGGCGTGCGGCCCTGCAAAGCCGTGCGGCCTCGGCGATCGCCGCCAACTCCGGAGCGGGCGGCGCGGCATTGCTAAGGATGGCCGCAACACCATCGGCGGGCTTGACCATGACGTCGGTGGGGATCTCGATATGGACCGGCCCCGGGCGTGAGGAGGAGAAAACGGCGAAGGCGCGGGCGAGCGCGCCAGGCAACTGCCCGGCCTCGGTGATGCGCTCGGAAAACAGCGCCACCTTCTCCATCATGCCGCGCTGGTCGGGCAGCTCATGCAGGAAGCCCAGCCCTTTTCCCAGCGTGTCGGTGGCGTTGACGCCTGAGATGACCAGCATCGGCACCGAATCGGCGCGCGCCTGGCCCATGGCGGTGATGGTGTTGGTGAGGCCCGGCCCGGTGATGACGAAGGCGACGCCGGGACGGCCACCGGCGCGCGCATAACCATCGGCCATGAAGCCGGCGCCCTGCTCGTGGCGCGGCGTGACATGGCGGATCTTCGAGCCCGCCAAGCCGCGATAGAGCTCGACCGTATGCACGCCCGGAATGCCGAAGACGGTGTCGACGCCATGCGCCTCGAGCAATTTGATCAGCGCCTCGCCGATGGTGGTCATTGGTTTCCTCCCTTTTCCGGCGCCAAGCCGAGCTCGGCCTCTATGGCTTTGACGCCAATCGCCGCCAATTCGCCAGGCGAGAACATCTCTGCTGCCAGGCAGCCTTCGATCCAAAGCCCGTCGATGATCGCGTTGATCGCGATGGCATGGCGACGCAGCTCGCCTGCGTCCGGCTTGCGCCGCTCGGCGGCGAGGACCTCGGCAACGACCGCTTCCACCTCGTCGCGAAAGCCGAGATAGCCTTCGCGATGGGCACGGGCGAGCGCCGGATCCGCATTGGCGCGGCCAAGGAAGGTTGCCCAGAGCGAAAACACCCGCCGGTCGACGATCGGCGCGTTGAGGTTGGCGGTGACGAAAGCCGCGAGGCGTTGGCGAGGCGAGGCGTCTTCCATGACCAATGCCGCCTTCGCCTGCTCGGTCATGCGGCCGACCAGCGCCGTATAGGCTTCCTGCAGCAATTCTTCCTTGCCGGGAAAATAGTGCCGGATCAGCCCGGCGGTGACGCCGGCGCGCAAGGCGATGGTGCGCAAGGTGGCGCCCTGAAGGCCATATTCCGCCACGCTGTCCAGCGTCGCATCGATCAGATCCTGCCGCCGCCGCTCCTCGCCCTCGCGGCGGAACTTGCGGCGCGCATTCATTGGCGCAGGATCGGCCGCGTCAGGCATGTCGGCCCGCCTTCGCAGGCGATGCAGAGCGCATCCGCCTCGAATGTCTCGACCGTGCAGCCGGCCGCTTCCATCGCGGCCTTGGTCTTGGGAAAACCCGCAACGGCGATGACCTTGTGCGGGCTGGTCGGCAGCACGTTCAGGCTGAGGCCGTTGGAAGCGGCGAACTCTTCGGCGTCGCCTTCGACCAGCCGGATGCCGCGCGCCTTCAGCATCTGATAGAACGCCGCCGGCAGAAGCGGCGAATGGACCAGGGCCAGGTCGTCGGCCAGCGGGCTGATCACCGACATCAGATGCAGGCACGCCTCTTCGCCCTGCCACAGCGGCAAATCGAAGCCGTAGACGGAAATGCCCAGCGGCGTCAGCAGGTTGGAAACCTGCTGGATGCCTTCCTGGTTGGAGCGCACACCACGCCCGATCGCCAGCGTGCGGGCATCCACCCATACGCAGTCGCCGCCTTCGACCTGACCAGGCGCCTCGACACGACCGAGGACGGGAATGCCCAGTCTCTTATAGGTTTCCTCATGCAGCGAGGGCTCCCGAGCGCGCAATGGTTTGCCCATGGACAGGATCAGCGCGCCGCGGTCGGTCATCAGCGACGGGTCATGCGTGAACACCGAATCCGAAAGGCCGTCGGTCGTGTCCTCGATCCATTCGATCTCGGCGCCGGAAGCCGCCACCATGTCGGCAAGGGCCGCATGCTGCACGGCTGCTTTCGCCGGGTTGAATCCCGGGCCATAGTGCCAGGCCGCCCTGTCGGCGTCGCGCATGGCGTTGGCCGCCGACCGCATCAGCACGCGCCGCAGCGGCGCCGCCATGGACTGTGACCCGAAAGCGCTCATCGATGCCCTTTTAAGATGAAAAAAATCGTGAAAATTTCATGAAAGGCTATTTATACACTTGCGCAACAAGGCCGCAAGTGCCGTAATGAGCGGGATTGACGGGCTCGCGCTGTCGGGTCCATGCTGAAGCCTGGAGCGGGTCAGTGCAGCGTATGTTGATTAGCCGGATAGACGTTCGACGACCTGCCGTCGGCCAGATAGAGGTCACCCGGTGAGCGCTGCAGCAGCTGCCGCAGACCAATCCGGTGAGGCGCAGAACGGCGCCGCCGAAGCCATCCATGTCGAAAACCTGCACAAGAAGTTCGGCCAGCTGCACGTGCTGAAGGGGGTTTCGCTGTCGGCGCGCGACGGCGAGGTGGTCGCCATCATCGGCGGCTCCGGTTCCGGCAAGTCGACGCTCTTACGCTGCATCAACTGCCTGGAGAACCCCACAAGCGGCATCATCCGGGTCAATGGCGAGGAGATCAAGCTCAAGGCCGACAGCCACGGCCACACCGTTCCGGCCGACCGCAGGCAGATCGAGCGCATTCGCTCGAGGCTCGGCATGGTGTTCCAGAATTTCAACCTGTGGAGCCACATGACGCTGATAGAGAACGTCATCGAGGTTCCGGTGCATGTGCTGGGCGTCAAGCGCGACGACGCGATCGCCCAGGCCGAGAAGCTGCTTACCCGCGTCGGGCTGGCGGAGAAGCGCGACGTCTATCCGGCGTTCCTGTCCGGCGGCCAGCAGCAGCGGGCCGCGATCGCCCGCGCGCTGGCGATCAATCCGCGCGTCATGCTGTTCGACGAACCGACTTCCGCGCTCGATCCCGAGCTGGTCGGCGAAGTGCTGAAAGTCATCGGCGACCTGGCGCGCGAGGGGCGGACCATGGTGCTGGTGACGCATGAAATGAAGTTCGCCCGCGAGGTCGCGACGCATGTCGTCTATCTCTACAACGGGCTGGTCGAGGAAGAAGGTCCGCCGGAACAGCTGTTCGGCGCGCCCAAATCCGAAAGGCTCAAGCAATTCCTCCGCAATGTCGGCTAGGTGCCGGCATCAAGCGGAGCGAAAAACCGGGAACAACAACAAACTGGGAGTCCTGACATGAAGACTGTTCTCAAGACATTTGCCGCCGCGCTGCTTCTCGGCGTCGCGGCGATGGGCGGAGTGGCCAAGGCCGAGCAGGTCAAGATCGGCGTCGCCGCCGAACCCTACCCGCCCTTCACCTCGCCCGACGCCAGCGGCAAATGGGTGGGCTGGGAGATCGACTTCGTCAACGCCGTCTGCGCCGAAGAGAAACTTGACTGCGTGATCACACCGGTGGCCTGGGACGGCATCATCCCGGCTCTGACGACCAAGAAGATCGACGCCATCGTCTCTTCCATGTCGATCACCGACGAGCGCAAGAAGACGATCGACTTCTCGGACAAGTACTACAACACCCCGACCGCGATCATCGGGCCGAAGGACCAGAAGTTCGGCGCCACGCCGGACGATCTCAAGGGCAAGGTGATCGGCGTCCAGGTCTCGACCGTGCATGCCGTGTACGCGAAGAAGCACTTCACCGGCGCCCAGGAAATCAAGGAATACCAGACCCAGGATGAAGCCAACCAGGATCTGGCCGCTGGTCGCATCGACGCGGTGCAGGCCGACTCGATCGCGCTCGGCGAATTCCTGAAGTCGGACCAGGGCAAGGCCTGCTGCGACCTGAAGGGCATGGTGGCGCCCGACGACGAAGTGCTTGGCCCGGGTGTCGGCGCCGGTATCCGCAAGGAAGACACCGCGCTCAAGGAAAAGTTCAACGCCGGCATCAAGGCGATCCGCGCCAACGGCAAGTATGACGAGATCTCGAAGAAATATTTCGACTTCGACATCTATGGCGGCGCCACGCAGTCGAACTGAGCCCTCTCGAAATGAGTGAGGGCATGGCGTCCGCGCCATGCCCGATCTTGCCACGCGTGCCCGCCGCTGACCTGACCATCGGCGGCTCGCCAGCAATCCGGGGACGAAGCTGATCGACGCCTTTCTTCCGGCCTCCGCGGCCGGCATCATCGAACTCCTGTCGCCCGTGGCGCCCGGCTGGGGCGGCACGCTGCTGGTCGGCCTGCTGCATTCGATCGAGATCGCCATAGGCGCGACCTGCCTCGGCCTCATGATCGGCACCGCCGGCGCGTTCGGCAAGCTCTATGGCGGCCCGGTGACGCGCGATCTGCTCGCGGTCTACACGACTGTCGTGCGCGCCGTGCCGGAACTGGTGCTGATCCTGCTGCTCTATTACGCCGGCACCGACCTCATCAACCAAGTGCTGACGGCGATCGGCTACAGCCGTGTCGACATCAGCGGGCTCGCGGCCGGCATTTTCGTGCTGGGTTTCGTCCAGGGCGCCTATTCGACCGAAGTCATCCGCGGCGCCATCCTCGCCATCCCGCAAGGCCAGATCGAGGCCGCCCGCGCCTACGGCATGTCGCCGGGCCTGATGCTGCGACGCATCACTGTGCCGGCCATGCTGCCCTTCGCCCTCCCCGGCCTGGCGAATCTGTGGCTCATCGCCACCAAGGACACCGCGCTGCTTGCCGTCGTCGGCTTCTTCGAACTGACGCTGGCGACGCGCCAGGCGGCCGGCGTGACCAAGGCCTACCTGCTTTTCTACCTTGCGGCCGGCGCGCTCTATCTCGCGCTCTCGCTGTTCTCCAACCTGATCATCGGCCGCGTCGAGGCCTGGTCGCGGCGCGGCATGCCCTCCGTCAGGGAGGCGCGCTGATGTCCGCCGAAGCCTCCGCGATCCACATGGCGGCGCGCGCCTCGATCTGGCTCAAGCCGCACCGCATCGTGCTGATCCTGATCGGGCTGGCGCTGGTTCTGTGCGCCGCCGTCTTCATGCGCTGGGACTGGCTGCCGCAATATTGGGAAATGGGCCTGATGGGCATCTGGCGGACGCTTTGGATCCTCGCCGTGACCTGCGCGCTGGGCTTTGCGCTGGCCGTGCCGCTCGGGCTCGCCCAGGCAGGCGGACCGATCTGGTTCTCGGCACCGGCGAAGGTCTTCTGCACGATCATCCGGGGAACGCCGCTACTCCTGCAGCTCTGGCTGCTCTATTACGGCCTCGGCTCGATCTTTCCGCAATATCCGTGGATCCGTGAATCCTGGCTATGGCCGTATCTCAGGCAGGCCTGGCCCTATGGCGTGGTAGCGCTGACCTTTTCCTTCGCCGGCTATGAGGGCGAGGTTATGCGCGGCGCCTTTGCCGGCGTGCCGCGCGGACAGTTGGAGGCCGCCCGTGCGTTCGGCATGAGCCGCTGGAAAATCTTCCGGCGCATCTGGTTGCCGCAAGCCTTCTACCGTGCTCTGCCGACGCTGACCGGCGAGACCGTGCTGCAGTTGAAATCGACCCCGCTGGTGGCGACGATCAGCGTCATCGATATCTTCGCCGTCTCCTCCAAGGTGCGCCAGGACACCTATCTGACCTACGAGCCTTTGCTGCTGCTGGCGCTGATCTATATGACGATCACCGGTATCCTGGTCTTCGTCTTCAGCCGGATCGAGGCACGGATTCCGGTCAAGATCGGATAGCGAATAGAGAGTAGCGAATAGCGAGTAGTTTCTTTATTTCCCCCTACTCGCTACTCGCTATTCCCTATTCGCTACTCGCTGCAGGGCAACACTGATGCAACTCACCCTCGCCCAGGCAACAGGCCTATGCCGGATGGCGGCGCTTGGCGCCGGCGCCAATGGGGAGGCGGCGCAGTCGCTGACAGCCTCGATCATCGCCGCGGAGGCCGAAGGCCTGTCGACGGTGGGGCTGTCGCATTTCATCGACTATCTGGAAGCGCTCGAAGCCGGCCGCATCGACGGCAACGCCGATCCGGCGATCACGCGGCCGGCGCTCGCCGTCTATCTTTCGGATGCGCGCGGCGGACTTGCCCATATCGGCTTCGACCGCACAATCGACGACCTGGTCAAGGCGGCAAAACTGTTCGGCGTCTCGATCTTCTCGCAGAAGAACGCCTACACATGCGGCGCGCTCGGCTATTTCACCGGTCGGCTGGCCGACCAGGGGCTGGTTTCCTTCGCCGCCACCAACGGACCGGCGGTGCTTGCCGGCTCGGGCTCGGTCAAGCCGGTCTATTGCACCAATCCGATGTCCTTTGCGTCGCCCGCCGCCGACGGGCCGCCGCTGATCATCGACCAGTCGTCGAGCGCGACCGCCTTCGTCAACATCCGCAAGGCGGCCGAGGACGGCAAGAAAATCCCCGAAGGCTGGGCGCTGGATGCCAGCGGCAACCCGACCACCGATCCGGCGGCGGCGATGAAGGGCGCCATGCTTGCCTTTGGCGGCCAGCGCGGCGCCAACATCGCTTTAATGGTCGAGGTGCTGGCCGCGGGCATTTCCGGCGCCAACTGGTCGCTCGACGCGCCCTGGTTCACCGATGGGGCGGAGAGCCCCGGCACCGGCCTTTTCGTTCTGGCCATCGAGCCAAAGCTGCTCGACCCGAATTTCGAGCGGCGCATGAAGGACCAGCTCGAGCGGTTGCGGCGGCGCTATGGCGTGCATATCCCCGGCCGCTCGCGCGCTGACGCCGCCGAGAAGGCAAAGGCGCGCGGCATCACCACGTCCAGGGCAGTGGTGCAGCGCATTTCGGAATTCGCCGAGCGTTATTCGGCCTGATTTTCCCTCCGCGATTGAACTTTTTTTCGACGTGACACGACTCATATCCGGCACCCCACGCCGCGAGCCGCCCGATTGGCTTCGTCGCGGCTGGCGGCGCCACGCCGGGCGTTCAGGGCGGGGCGGGCGTGCTTGCTTCACGCCACCTTGATGCCGTCTCAGGTCAGGCCGTCTCGTTGGACACTGCTTCGGTGTGGACACTGCCCGGAAAACCCCGCTTCGGCGGGGTTTTCTGTTCTCCCAAATGCGGCGGGGCAGGCATTCCGGGCAAGTTCAAAAACAAGCCGACGGCGACTTCCGGTCGCTCTTTGCCTTTGGCGAGAAACGGATTAAGAAACGGCTTCAGCCAAGCATTTGCGCGCGGAGCCAGTCATGACCGAAATCCTGCAGACCCCCAAGCTCGTCGTCGTCTTCGGCGGCTCGGGCTTCGTCGGTCGCCACGTCGTGCGAGCGCTGGCCAAGCGCGGCTACCGCATCCGGGTCGCCTGCCGGCGGCCCGACCTTGCCGGCCATGTGCAGCCGCTCGGCAATGTCGGCCAGATTCAGCCCGTGCAGGCCAATGTGCGCGTGCGCTGGTCGGTCGACCGCGCCGTGCAAGGCGCCGACCATGTCGTCAACTTGGTCGCCATCCTGCATGAGACCGGCCGCCAGAAATTTGGCGCCGTGCACGAGTTCGGCGCGCGCGCCGTCGCCGAGGCCGCACGCTCGGTCGGCGCCGGCCTCACCCAGATCTCGGCGCTCGGCGCCGATCTCAATTCGCCGTCCAACTACGCCCGCACCAAGGCGCTGGGCGAAAGGGCAGTGTTCGAGACGATTCAGGATGCCGTCATATTCCGGCCGTCGATCAATTTCGGACCGGAGGACCGCTTCTTCAACCGCTTCGCCGGCATGGCGCGCCTGTCGCCCGTCCTGCCGCTGATCGGCGGCGGGCAGAACAAGCTGCAGCCGGTCTATGTCGGCGACGTCGCCGAAGCGATCGCGCGCTCGGTCGACGGCAATGTCAAGGGCGGCCAGATTTATGAACTCGGCGGCCCGCAGGTGCTGACCTTCAAGGAATGCATGGAGGAAATGCTTGCCGTGATCGACCGCAGGCGCCTCCTGGTGCCGGTGCCGTGGTGGGTGGCGAACATCCAGGCGTCGATCCTCCAGCTGCTGCCCAATCCGCTCCTGACCAAGGACCAGGTGCTGCAGTTGCGTGAGGACAATGTCGTCTCGGACGAAGCCGCCAAGGCCGCCAGGACGCTTGCCGGGCTGGGCATCCAGCCGCAGGCGATCGCCACCATCCTGCCCAGCTATCTCTGGCGCTTCCGCGCCGCCGGCCAATTCCAGCAGCGCCGGCCGATCGCGGACCGTTAGACCAGTTTCTACGCCCGCCGGGAGACCTGCATCGGCAGGCCGCCCTGCGGCTGCGTGGTGAGCTTCTGCACCGGCCATGGCCGGGTCTGCGACGTAGCATCGAAGCGGAAGCGCGACAACAGGATCGCCAGCGCGATGATCGCCTCCTGCATGGCGAAGCTGGCGCCGATGCAGACGCGAGGCCCGGCGCCGAAGGGCAGGTACTGGAAGCGGTCGATCCTGTCGCGGTTTTTGGGATGGAAACGTTCCGGCAGGAAGGCGTTCGGCCTGTCCCACAGCTTGCGGTGGCGATGCACCACCCAGGGCATCACCAGCACGGCGGCGTATTTCGGAATATATAAGCCGTTCCAGGTCTCCGGTTCGATCGGCTCGCGGTTGATCGAGGGCGCAGGCGGATAGAGCCTGAGCGCCTCCTCGAAAGCGGCGCGGGTGAGCGGCATGGCATCCAGCCACTTGGTCGGATCGGGTTCGCGCGCCAGCACGGCGTCGATCTCCTGCTCGATCTTGTCGCGTTCCCAGGGCGCCCCGGCGAGGCAATAGATCGTCCAGCCCAGCGCCCGCGCGGTCGTCTCATGGCCGGCGCCAATGAAGGTGATGATGTTGTCCTCGACTTCGGCGCGGGTCAGCCCGTCCGGCCCCTCGGCGCGCAGCAGAAGCGTGAGAAAATCCTGCGGCACGCCGTCGGGATCGCGCTTCAGCCGCTCCTCGCGCATCTTCACTGTGTTGGCCACGATATTGCGGAAATAGGCCATGGTCTTGCGGCCGCGGATGCGGGTTAGCCGCGGCAGCCATTCCGGCGCGCGCAACAGGTCGAGCGGATCGACGCGGCCCATCGTTTCGAACAGCCGGTCGATCTCCTTGGCGAAGCTGCCGGGCTCGCCGGCGATCTCGCCGGAAAACAGCGTTTCGGCGAGGATGTCGTAGGTGAGCAGCGTCATGTCATGCGCGACATCGGTCATGCCGCCGGCCTCGTAGCGGGTGACGAAATCCAGCGTGCGCTTCAGCATCGGCCCGGCGAAGCCGAAGATGTGGCGCGGTGTGAACACCGGCGCCATCGCCTTGCGCGAGCGCCTCCAGACCTCGCCTTCGGCGGTCAGCAGCCCGTCGCGCAGGATCGGCCGCAGGATCAGCTGGCGCACAGTCGCCATCTTGTAATTCCTGGCGTTATCGATCAGCACATGGCGGATGAGGCCGGGATCGTTGGCGATGACCAGAGGGCCGCCGATGCCGGTCACCGAGATCCAGGGCTCGTTGTAGGTATGCTCGCCCCACAGCTCGAGCGGATTGCGGTAGACGATGCGCATCATCTCCAGCGTCGAAGGCGGCGTTGTGCGCGGCGTCGGCGCCGGCGGCACGAAAGGGGCGGGCTTGGTGTCCATGAAGCATGCTCCGCTGACAGCCGAATGTAGTGTCCGACGAAGCGGGCGTCCATCTGGCCGAGCAGGTCCGCGACCGTCACCAAATGTGACTCGCGTTCAGCCAGCTTGCCGGTCCGTCGGCTGGGGTGAATGAAAGGCTTCTCGCCAAGCCGGCAAAATGGCCGCAAACCTTGGAAAACCAGCCGTTTGCGCCTATATCTAGGACATCAAAACGGCGCGATTCGGGGTGACTTTCCCGTGCCGGACCATCGACATCAATCAGACAGGTATTCATGAGCGACCAGACCGAAAGCGCCATTGGCGTGGAAGCCGAGTACGGCGCCGATTCCATCAAGGTTTTGAAGGGGTTGGATGCCGTTCGCAAGCGTCCAGGCATGTATATCGGCGATACCGATGACGGCTCGGGCCTGCATCACATGGTCTATGAGGTGGTGGACAACGCCATCGACGAGGCGCTGGCGGGCCATGCCGACCTCGTCTCGGTGACGCTCAACCCGGATGGTTCCGTCACCGTGATCGACAATGGCCGCGGCATTCCGACCGACATCCACTCCTCAGAGGGTGTTTCGGCTGCCGAAGTGATCATGACGCAGCTGCATGCCGGCGGCAAATTCGACCAGAACTCCTACAAGGTTTCCGGCGGTCTGCACGGCGTCGGCGTCTCGGTGGTCAACGCGCTTTCCGCATGGCTCAAGCTCAAGATCCGCCGCAACGGCGAAATCTTCGAGATGAGCTTCACGCATGGCAATGCCGACGCGCCGTTGAAGGTGACGGGCACATATGAGCAGAACAAACAGCCCGGCACCTACGAGGGCCGCAGCGGCAGCGAGATCACCTTCTTCCCGTCGGCCGAGACCTTCACCATGGTCGAATTCGACTATGGCACGCTGGAGCACCGGCTGCGCGAGCTCGCCTTCCTCAATTCCGGCGTGCGCATCGTGCTGACCGACGCGCGTCATGCCGACCTGGTGCGCCACGAGCTGCATTATGACGGCGGCCTGGAAGAGTTCGTCAAATATCTCGACCGGGTGAAGAAGCCGCTGATCGAAACGCCGATCGCCATCCGCGCCGAGCGCGACGGCATCACCGTGGAAGTCGCGATGTGGTGGAACGACAGCTATCACGAGAACGTGCTGGCTTTCACCAACAACATCCCGCAGCGCGACGGCGGCACGCATCTGGCGGGCTTCCGCGCGGCGCTGACCAGGCAGATCACCGGCTATGGCGAATCGTCCGGCCAGACCAAGAAGGAAAAGGTTTCGCTGACCGGCGACGACTGCCGCGAAGGCCTGACCGCCGTTCTATCGGTCAAGGTGCCGGACCCGAAATTCTCCTCGCAGACCAAGGACAAGCTGGTTTCGTCCGAGGTCCGCCCGGTGGTGGAAAGCCTGGTCAACGAGGCGCTGGGCACCTGGCTGGAAGAGCATCCGAGCGAAGGCAGGGTGGTGGTCGAGAAGGTGATCCAGGCGGCGGCCGCGCGCGAGGCCGCGCGCAAGGCGCGCGACATCACCCGCAAGAGCTCGCTCGGCGTCACCTCGCTGCCCGGCAAGCTCGCCGACTGCCAGGAGCGCGATCCGGCGAAGTCGGAAATCTTCATCGTCGAGGGCGACTCGGCCGGCGGCTCGGCCAAGGGCGGACGCTCGCGCCAGAACCAGGCGATCCTGCCGCTGCGCGGCAAGATCCTCAATGTCGAACGGGCGCGCTTCGACCGCATGCTCTCTTCGGACATGATCGGCACGCTGATCACCGCGCTCGGCACCTCGATCGGCAAGGACGAGTTCAATGCCGACAAGCTGCGCTACCACAAGATCATTCTGATGACGGACGCCGACGTCGACGGCGCCCACATCCGCACGCTGTTGCTCACCTTCTTCTTCCGGCAGATGCCGGAGCTGATCGAGCGCGGCCATCTCTACATCGCCCAGCCGCCGCTCTACAAAGTGACGCGGGGCAAGAGCTCGCAATATCTCAAGGACGAAAGCGCCTATGAGGAATATCTGATCGGGTCCGGACTGGATGAGGCCTCGCTGGTGCTGGCCTCCGGCGAGGTACGGACAGGACAGGACCTGCGCGCCTCGGTCGACGACGCGCTTTCGGTGCGCCAGCTAATCAACGGGCTGCATACGCGCTATAACCGCAGCGTCGTCGAGCAGGCGGCGATCGCCGGCGCGCTCAATCCCGACCTGCTTGCCGATCTGGGCCGCGCCAATGCCATGGCCGAGCGCGTCGCGAAGCGGCTTGACATGATCGCCGAGGAGACCGAGCGCGGCTGGACCGGCAGGCTGTCGACGTCCAATGACGGTTCGGGCGGCTATGTGTTCGAGCGCACCGTGCGCGGCGTCAAGGATGTGGTCCAGCTCGACGCCGGGTTGATCAATTCGGCCGATGCGCGCCAGCTCGACCGCTACGCAGCGCGCCTGGCGGAAGTCTATGGCGAGCAGCCGGCCTTGCGTCGGAAAGAGACCTCGGAACTCCTCTCGGGGCCGCTGGCGCTGCTCAACGCAGTGTTCGCTTCAGGCCGCAAGGGCCTCACCATGCAGCGCTACAAGGGTCTCGGCGAGATGAATGCCGAGCAGCTCTGGGAAACCACGCTGGACCCGAATGTGCGCTCTCTGCTGCAGGTCAAGGTCAACGACGCGACCGACGCCGACTCGCTGTTCTCGCGGCTGATGGGCGACGAGGTGGAACCACGCCGCGAATTCATCCAGGACAATGCGCTGTCGGTGGCCAATCTGGATATCTGAGCGCGCCTTTACAGATTCAAAAAGAAAGGCCCGACAGCTGTCGGGCCTTTCTTTTTGATGCCTGCCATGACGCTCAGTGATCCATCGCCTTGACGATTTCCTCGGTCATCTTCTTGGCGTCGCCGAGCAGCATCATGGTGCCGTCCTTGTAGAACAGCGTGTTGTCGATGCCGGCATAGCCGGAACCGAGCGAGCGCTTGACGAAGAGGCAGGTGCGGGCCTTGTCGACGTCGAGGATCGGCATGCCGTAGATCGGCGAGGACTTGTCGTCGCGCGCAGACGGGTTGGTGACGTCATTGGCGCCGATGACATAGGCGACGTCGGCCTGCGCGAATTCCGAGTTGATGTCCTCCAGCTCGAACACCTCGTCATAAGGCACGTTGGCCTCGGCCAGAAGCACGTTCATGTGGCCGGGCATGCGTCCGGCGACCGGGTGGATGGCGTATTTCACCTCGACGCCGTTGGCCTTGAGCTTGTCGGCCATTTCGCGCAGCGCATGCTGCGCCTGGGCGACCGCCATGCCATAGCCGGGCACGATGATGACCTTCTGCGCGTTCATCATCAGGTAAGCCGCGTCGTCGGCCGAGCCCTGCTTGACGGTGCGCTCGATGCCGTCGCTGGCCACCGCGGCCGTCTCGCCGCCGAAGCCGCCGAGGATGACCGAGATGAAGCTCCGGTTCATGCCCTTGCACATGATGTAGGACAGGATCGCGCCCGACGAGCCGACCAGCGCGCCGGTGATGATCAGCGCCAGGTTGCCGAGGGTGAACCCGAGTGCCGCCGCCGCCCAGCCGGAATAGGAGTTCAGCATCGACACCACGACCGGCATATCGGCGCCGCCGATCGGGATGATCAAGAGCACGCCGAGCACCAGCGAGGCGGCGACGATCAGCCAGAAGACGAGCTTGGACTCGGTGGTCACGAGCAGCACGATCAGCACCACCAGCGCGATACCGAGCGCGATGTTGATCAGGTGACGGCCGCCGATCATGATCGGCTTGCCGGACATGCGGCCGTCGAGCTTCAGGAAGGCGATGACCGAGCCGGTGAAGGTGATGGCACCGATGGCGACACCCAGGCTCATCTCGACCAGCGCCTGGGCGTGGATGTCGCCCGCCGTGCCGATGCCGAAACTTTCCGGCGCGTAGATGGCGGCAGCCGCCACCATCACGGCGGCGAAGCCGACGAGGCTGTGGAAGGCGGCGACCAGCTGCGGCATCGAGGTCATGGCGATGCGACGCGCGGTGACGGCGCCGATGCCGCCGCCAATGGCGAGACCGAGCACGATCAGGCCGAAGCGGCCGGCCGAAGGCAGCGCCAGCGCCAGCGTTGTGGCGATGGCGATGCCCATGCCGATCATGCCGTAAAGATTGCCCTGGCGGCTGGTGGTCGGGTGCGACAGGCCGCGCAGCGCCAGGATGAACAGGATGCCGGAGACAAGATAGAGGAAGGAAGCGAAGTTGGCGTTCACGTCACTTTTCCTTCTTCTTGTACATGGCGAGCATGCGCTGGGTGACGAGGAAGCCGCCGAAGATGTTGACCGAGACCAGCACCAGCGCGACGAAGCCGAAGCCCGCGGCCAGGCCGGAAGCGGCGATGCCGACGGCGAGCAGCGCGCCGACGACGATGACCGAGGAGATGGCGTTGGTGACGGCCATCAGCGGCGTGTGCAGCGCCGGCGTCACCGACCAGACGACATAATAGCCGACGAAGATCGCCAGCACGAAGATGGCGAAACGGAAGACGAAGGGATCGATGGCGCCGCCCGAAAGCGCATGCGCGGCGTTGCCGGCAGCCTCGCCGACCGGTGCATTGGCGAGATCCTGCACCGCAAGGCGGACGGCGGCGGTCGCCTGATCGAGCTGGTCGAGGGCTTTCTGCAGCTGTTCCATCACGCGGTCCCTTTCGACTTGGACGAGGGCGACTTGGCAGCGGCAGGATTCTTTGCCGCTGTCTTCTTCGGAGCAGGATTGGAGGCGTCGGCGACCATGGTCTTGGCAGGAACGGCGGCCGGTTCGACGCGCGGCTCTTGCGCCGCCTTGGCGAAATTCGGGTGCACGACTTGGCCAGCGTCAGTCAACATGGTGGCCTTGACCAACTCGTCGTCGCGCTTGATGGCGAGCGTCTTCGCGGTCTTGTCGACCATCGTCTCGAGGAAGGCGTAGAGGTTCTTGGCGTAGAGCAGCGAGGCGGAAGCAGCAACACGACCAGGCACGTTGAGATGGCCGACGATCTTGATGCCGTTTTCCGTCGTCACGACCTTGCCGGGCACGGCGCCCTCGACATTGCCGCCGCGCTCCACCGCCAAGTCGACGATCACCGAGCCCGGCTTCATCGAGGCGACCATGGCAGCCGAGATGAGCTTCGGCGCCGGACGGCCAGGGATCAGCGCGGTGGTGATGACGATGTCCTGCTTGGCGATGTGCTCGGCAGTCAGCGCCGCCTGCTTGGCCTGGTATTCCTTCGACATTTCCTTGGCGTAGCCGCCGGCCGTCTCGGCCGCCTTGAACTCCTCGTCCTCGACCGCCAGGAATTTGGCGCCGAGCGATTGCACCTGCTCCTTCACCGCCGGACGCACGTCTGTAGCGGTGACGATGGCGCCTAGCCGCCGCGCGGTGGCGATGGCCTGCAGGCCGGCGACGCCGACGCCCATGACGAAGGCTTTCGCCGCCGGCACGGTGCCTGCCGCCGTCATCATCATCGGCAGCGCGCGGTCATATTCGGCGGCCGCGTCGATCACCGCCTGGTAGCCGGCGAGGTTGGCCTGCGAGGAAAGCACATCCATCGACTGGGCGCGGGTGATGCGCGGCATGAATTCCATCGAAAAGGCGGTGATGCCGGCCTTGGCCATCGCGGCGACAGCGGCATCGTTGCCGTAAGGATCCATGATGGCGATGACGGCGGCGCCCGGCTTGTAGCCCTTGAGCTCGCCATCCGTCGGCCGGCGCACTTTCAGCACCACATCGGCCTTTTTGGCGTCGGCCGCCGTTCCGATCGCGCCGCCGGCAGCAGTGAAATCCTGGTCGGGAATGCGTGAGCCGAGGCCGGCACCCTTCTCGACGATCACGTCGAAGCCGAGACCCGCCAGGCGCTTGACCGTCTCCGGCGAGGCCGCGACGCGCGGCTCGTTCGGGTCAATCTCGCGAGGGATGAATACGATTTGTCCCACCGGATGATCCTTTCGGCTGGAACCTTGACTGCGCAAGGCGTCGGCCGGACGTCCGGCGACGTCGAGGGCAATGGGCTTGGGAAGTCTACCGCAGAATGAGAGTGCCGACGGCCATGATCAGGATAAACAGGATGGTCGCCGAGAAGAAGCCGCCGACGAAGAAACCGAAGGCCATTGCAATAAGGACGGCGGCACAGAACAGCGAGCCGTATTTGGCAAGACCGAGGAAGCCTTTGTAGGTACGGTCGTGCTCGGCATAGTCCATCTGCGCGCCCAGCTCGACAGGACCGGTCGGCGTGTGATCAGCCATGGAAGTACCCCTTCGAAAATGCCTTCGAGGCACATAGCGAAAAGCCGAACCAAGAGCAATGGCGCTATTGCCGCACAGTCCGCGACAACAGCCTCAAACGAAAGTTGAAATCGAAATGCCGCGCGATGTCGACGCGGCCGGCGCGGGATTTCAGCCCGCGAGTTGGGGGAAAAGGCCGAGCAGGCCGACAACGATCAGGTAAAGCGCGACGATGTAGTTGAGGAGCCGAGGCATCACCAGGATCAGCACGCCGGCGATCAGCGAGATCAGCGGCGTCAGCGCGAGCGAGTGGATGGTCATGCGGGATCCTTTCTTATGACAGGCGCGATCGCCTGGGCAGACCGGGCTGCGGAGCTTGTATCGACGCAATTCCGAACGGAAAAACGCTCACACTTTTCCTGGAATTGCTCTGACAACGTCGCCGCCGGCGAAAGGTTCATGGCCTGCATTCAGGCCGCGGCGCGGTAATATTTCGCCGTCGGCAGAATGGTGAGGGGCGTCAGCCGGTTGATGGCCGGATTGCCGAACATCATCCGCTGCTCCATCGGCGTCGATCTGAAGAACGGCAATCGTTTGAGCGTCAGGCGCATGTTTTCGCCGGCCGGGATTTCGAACAGTGCGAGCGGGGGAAGAACGCCCGGAAATACTTTAGCCTCTGTCCTCTGCACGGCCTGAAAGTAACGAACGTAAAAAGCGGAATGCTCCATCTTGACCGGCGTCAGTACCGAGTCCTGGCCAAAATAACAGGAGGCGACCATGGCAATCCTGAGTGTCAGGAAAGGTATCACTCCGGGCGACGGTGCGCTGGCAGGATCGGCTGCGAACCGGGTTCCATCGATGAAGGTTTCTCCGAGCGCAAGCCGCTCCCTCAATATTTCCGGATAGGCATCGACGGAGGGCGAGAACGGGCACTCGCTGGTAATATAATGGAAACGCAGTGTGCTGACCAATTGGCCATAGCAATAGACACCGAACCGGTAGGCGTTGGGCAGATTATCCCAGCGATCCTCGAACATACCGCTCGCGATCGGACCACACATACCTGAGCGCCGATAGGAATTGTAGCGGAGCCGGTATATCGCCTCCTGATCTTCACCCCCGGTGATGAGACGATATTCGACATGATCCAGCAGTTGCATCATGGATCGGTTGAGCGCCGAGTCGATTCTAGCGCTGGCGTCGACCGACGCGCTCTTTCTAGCAACAACCATAGTCTGTCCTCGAATTCCGCTTATAAATAAGCTATTCGAGTTGAAATGAGACACAAGCTGAAAATTCGATATCGCTGGTTTACCGGTTGTTAACCTTAACGGCCGTGAATCGTTCGGCGATCTCATGTGAAAAATGCAGGATCGTGCAGCCGGGTTGTCTGATCCGAACTGGCGGCGATCACCGCGGTGATTCTGAAATCAGGTGCTGCGCGCACCAGGACGTGGCGGATTTAGACAGCGCCCGAGCTGTCATCCTTTCATTGGGTGAACATTCGATCTGTTTTTTGAACGCAATAGCGTTCAGCTGGCTGTCCGTTTGCCGGCGATATACAGATCCGCTGCAAACGGCCACGTGACACTCGACATCGTCTCGATGCCCGACGCGCTGAGCGCGGCGCCGAAGAGGAAGCCCTGCACGAAGTCCGGCTTGACCAGATGGACCAGCGTCTTCAGCTGCTCGAAGGTTTCGACCCCTTCGATGGTGACAGAAAGACCCAGCGTCCGGGACAGGCCGACGATGCCCTTCAGAAGATCGAGCGACTGCCGGTTCTGGTTCAAATCGATCAGGAAGGAGCGATCGATCTTGATCTTGTCGAGCGGCAGCTTGTGCAAATAGCTGAGGCTGGAATAGCCGGTGCCGAAATCGTCGAGCGCAATGCGGACGCCAAGCGTCTTCATCTCTTCGATCAGCTCGCGCGTCAGCGATTTGTCGTCGAGCAAGGCGGTCTCGGTGACCTCGATTTCGAGCCTGTGCGGCGCAAGGCCTGACGCCGCCAGCGCGTCACGAACCTTCTGCACGACATCGCGGTTGCGGAAATCCTTGGCCGAAAGGTTGACCGATACGCTGGTCTGCGTCGGCCATTTGGCGCATTCGGCGCAGGCCGCCTGCAACACGAAAGTACTGATGTCGGCAATGATGCCCATCTCCTCGGCGAGCGGGATGAAGACGCTGGGCGAGATCGGGCCGAGATCGGGATGGTCCCAGCGGCAGAGCGCCTCGCAACTGGCGATGCGCATGGTGCTGATGGCCACGATCGGCTGGTAGACGACGCGCAACTCCCTGGCCTGCACGGCATTGCGCAGGTCGGCCTTCATCAGCTGGCGACTGCGGAACGCGGCATCCATTGATGCCTCGAACAGCCGCCAGCTGTTCTTGCCGAGCTCCTTGGCCTTGTAGAGGGCAAGGTCGGCCTTGACGATCATGGCGTCGACATCGGTGTCTTCGACCCTGGACAACACGGCGCCGCCGCTGGCCTGGATGCGTAGGCTGTGACCGGCGACATCCACCTCCCCCTGCAGGTTGACGAAGATCTCGTCGAGCAAATCGTTGAGATGGCTCTCGTCCTCGATGCGGTCGAAGAAGACCATGAACTCGTCGCCGCCGAAACGGCTGACATTGATGCCTGGCCCGGCGACCGCAGCCAGCCGCTCGGCCAAGGCATAGATCAGCCCATCGCCGACCGGATGGCCGAGTGTGTCGTTGACGCTCTTGAAATCGTCGAGGTCGAGCACGGCGAGGCCGCAGAGCCGGTCGCGGTCGCCGGACGCCATGGCTTCGCCGACCAGTTCGTTGAAATAGGCGCGGTTCGGCAGCCCCGTCAAATTGTCGTAGCGCGCCATGAAGCGGATCTTTTCCTCCGCCTCGACGCGGGCCGTCACGTCCTCGAAGGTGATGACGCCCAATTCCTGACTGCCTTCGCGCGCGGAAAATTCATAGTGCTGGCCATTGGCAAGCGAAACCAGCACCTTGCGGTCGCGGCCTTCGCGCAAGGCGCGCGTCAGCTGCGCCTCGATGTAGCGGCAGTCCTTTGGCGCCAGCATGCCGCCGGCAACGCCGCGCATCAGCAGGCTGTGGATCGAGCGCCCGAGCAGCGCCTCGGACGATTTCAGCGACATCAGATGGGCAGCCTCGGCATTGGCCACCGCGACGCGGCCGTCCGGGCCCAGCATGACCAGGCCGTGCGACATGGTGTTGAGCGCGCGGTCGAACCGGCGCGTCAGGTTTCTCGCCTGCTTGTGGCCGATGACCGCGGAGAAGAGCACGTTGCGGACATGGTCAGCGCTGCTGATCGTGACGAACGTCAGTGGTATGATCATCAAGCCGAGGACGACAGAAGCCATATCCATACGCAGGATGAGCGCAAGAGCCGCCGGCCCGACGAGGGTCAATGAAAAAATCTGGACCATGCGCATGGACCCGTAACTTCGCCCGACAACCGTTACCAGGGTCGTCAACGACAACGACACCGACGCCAGTTCACCAAACTGGTCAGGACGCAGGTAGATCGACACGAAGCAGAATGACCCCAATGCGAGGCCCTGCGCGCTGCCTTTGATAATGTAGTTGCGCTCTATCGCTTCTGCCTCTGCGACACTTGCTATGGTGCCGCCCGCTCTATGGAAGCCTTGGATGCTGAAGTACCGCCAGAGGCTGGCCGATAGCAGAACGAAAGCCAAGGCCAGATAAAGCAGATCCTGCGTGCGCAGGTAGACCATGAAACCGACAATCCAGTAGCATACGCCGCCGATCGCCACCATGCCGGCGTTGTCGAACAATGCCCGCACGAACTGGATATAGACGTCCGCCGGGATGCTCTCGGTCTTCGCTCTGCCCATACACTCGGCCCAACACTACGCCTTGTCATGCCACACCCCGCCTTAAGAAAGGCTTAGAACGGCGCGCGGCGACGGTTGCAGAGGGTTGCTATAAGCAGGACGGATAAGGGATTCGGGATTTTGGCGCGGCGTCCAACGCGCCGGTGCGATCATTCCGCAGCCCGAAGCGAAGGCTCCGCGGGGGCTTGCTTGAAACGCTCGATCAAACGCGAGCGCTCGCCCGCCGCCTTGTCGGCGCTGGCCTGCCGGACATGGCCGTAGCCGCGGATGAGCGCCGGCACGGAGGCCAGGGCCGTCGCGGCTTCCATCCTGCCCGGCGCCAGCGCGCCGGCGATCAGGTCGAGATCGGCTTCGTATGCCCTCAGCGACTGCCGCTCGATGCGCCGCTCGGCCGTGTAGCCGAAAAGGTCGAAGGCGGTTCCACGCAGGCCCTTCATCGCCGCCAGCAGCCGAAAGCCCTTCATCATCCACGGGCCGAAGCTCGATTTGCGGGGCTTGCCGTCATTGCCGCGCCGCCCGAGGATCGGCGGCGCGAGATGGAACTCGAGCTTGTCGTAGCTCTGGAACTGCTTGGCGAGGTCGGCGGCGAAAGTGCCGTCGGTGTAGAGCCGCGCCACCTCATACTCGTCCTTGATCGCCATCAGCTTGAAGAGGTTCCTGGCGACGGCCTCGGTCACTGCGGTCGAGCCGGGCACGGCCTTGGCTTCGGCGGCGCGCAACGTCGCCACGCGGTCGGCGTAACGCCTGGCATAGGCTGCGTTCTGATAGGCGGTAAGGAAGGCGACACGGCGGGCGATGACATCGTCCAGCGTCTCCGCCGGTCGGGAAGCCGGCTTGTCCGTCTGGCTGACCAGGCCGCGCACGAAATCGGGCTGATGCGCGGCGCGGCGGCCCCAGCGGAAGGCCGCGATGTTCATCGGCACCGCCTCGCCGTTCAATTCTATCGCCTTTTCAACGGCTTCGGCGGAAAGCGGCAGCCCGCCATGCTGGAAGGCGAAGCCGAGCATGAACATGTTGGCGCCCAGCGAATTGCCGAACAAAGCCGTCGCCGTGCGGGTGGCGTCGAAGAAATGCGCCTTGTCGTCGCCGGCCGCCGCCCGGATCGCCTTCTTCAGCCGCTCGATCGGCAGCGAGAAGTCGGCGGACCGGGTGAATTCGCCGGGCATGATCTCGGCGGTGTTGGCGAGGAAGATCGTGTGGCCCTCGCGCACCGCGCCCAGCACCTTCTTGGCGCCGGAGACGACGAGATCGCAGCCGAGCACAAGGTCGGCCTTGCCGGCCGAAACGCGGATGGCATGGATATCCTCGGGCGTCGGGGCGATGCGGATATGGGTGAAGACCGAGCCGCCCTTCTGGGCGAGGCCGGCCATGTCGATCATGCCGCAGCCCTTCCCTTCAAGATGCGCGGCCATGCCGAGCACCGCGCCGACGGTGACAACGCCGGTGCCGCCGACCCCGTCGATGATCCCCGCCCAGCCCTGGGTGCCCATGCGGAATTCAGCCGGCGCGGGCACGCCGTCGAGAGGATCGGCCTTGCCGGCAATGCCCTCTGCCTTCCTGATCTTGCCGCCATGCACGGTGACGAAGGACGGGCAGAAGCCGTTGAGGCAGGAGAAGTCCTTGTTGCAGCTCGACTGGTCGATCCGGCGTTTGCGGCCGAATTCGGTCTCGACCGGCTGGATCGAGACGCAGTTCGACTGGACGCCGCAATCGCCGCAGCCTTCGCAGACCAGTTCGTTGATGAAGACGCGCTTGTCCGGATCGGGGAAGGTGCCGCGCTTGCGGCGCCGGCGTTTCTCGGCGGCGCAGGTCTGGTCGTAGATGAGAACGGAAACGCCTTTGAGCCCACGCAACTCGCGCTGGACGAGATCGAGGTCGTCACGGTGATGGATGCTGACGCCGGCCGGGAAATCGGCCTTGCCGGCATATTTGTCGGGCTCGTCGGTGACGACGGCGATGCGCTCGACGCCCTCGGCGCGCACTTGTCTGGCGATCATGTCGACGGTCAGGCCGCCCTCATGCGGCTGGCCTCCGGTCATGGCGACGGCGTCGTTGTAAAGGATCTTGTAGGTGATGTTAGCGCCCGAGGACAGCGCGAAGCGGATCGCCAGCACGCCGGAATGGTTATAGGTGCCGTCGCCCAGATTCTGGAAGATGTGGTCGCGCTTCGAGAACGGCGCCTGTCCGACCCATTGCGCGCCCTCGCCGCCCATGGCGGTGAAGCCGACCGTATTCCTGTCCATCCACAGCGCCATGAAATGGCAGCCGATGCCGGCGGCGGCGATCGAGCCGTCCGGAACCTTGGTTGACGAATTGTGCGGGCAGCCCGAGCAGAAGAAAGGCGTGCGCGAGCCGATATCGACAGTGTCTGCGAGCATCGCCTGGAACTGGCGCAGCTTCGCCAGCCGCGCGGCGATTTCTTCCGACGGGCCGATGGTGCGCAGAATCCGTTCGCCGAGCGCGATGGCGATCTCGTTCGGATCGAGCGCGCCCTTGGCCGGAAACAGCCAGTCGCCGCGTTCGTCCTTCTTGCCGACGATCACCGGCTGCGTGGCGGTGCCGTAGAGGTTCTCGCGCAGCTGAACCTCGATCAAAGAGCGCTTTTCCTCGACGACGACGATGGTGTCGAGGCCGCGGGCGAACTCGGCGATATGCTGGAAATCGAGCGGCCACGGGCAGCCGACCTTGAACAGGCGGATGCCGATGCGGTTGGCGGCCGCCTCGTCGATGCCGATATCCTCCAGCGCCTGGCGGACATCGAGATAGCTCTTGCCGATGGTGATGACGCCGAGCTTGGGATTGCGGCCGCCGGAATAGACGATGCGGTTGAGACCATTGGCCTGGATGAAGGCGGAGGCGGCGGCACGCTTGTACTCGTGCAGCCGCTCTTCCTGGCCGAGCATGTCAATCTCGTGGCGGATGTTGAGGCCGCCCGGCGGCATGTCGAATTCGGGAATGACGATGCCCAGACGATCGATCGAGGCGTCGACCGAGGCCGTCGATTCGATGTTGTCCTTGACGCATTTGATCGCCGCCCAGGTGCCGGCGAAGCGCGACATGGCGAAGCCGTAGAGGCCGTAGTCGATGATCTCCTGGACGCCTGCCGGGTTGAGGATCGGCACCATGGTGTCGACGAATAGGAATTCGGTGGCATGCGCATTCGTCGAGGATTCGGCCATGTGGTCGTCGCCCATCAGAGCAAGCACGCCGCCGTGCTTGGACGAGCCGGCAAGATTGGCGTGGCGGAAGACGTCTCCGGAACGGTCGACGCCCGGCCCCTTGCCGTACCAGACGGAAAAGACGCCGTCATGCTTGCCCTCGCCCAGCAATTCGGTCTGCTGAGATCCCCAGCAGGCGGTGGCGGCGAGTTCCTCGTTGAGGCCGGGCTGGAAGACGATGTCGGCAGCCGCAAGCTGCTTCTTGGCCCGCCACAGCTGCATGTCGAGGCCGCCCAAAGGCGAGCCGCGATAGCCGGAGACGAAGCCCGCCGTGTTGAGGCCGGCGCGGCGGTCGCGCTCGCGCTGCATCAGAAGCATGCGCACGACCGCCTGCGCGCCGGACAGGAAGACGCGCTCCTTGCCAAGGTCGAACTTGTCGTCGAGCGCGACGTCGTGCAGCGTCATCAGGTATTTCCTCTGCGGAGGCGGCTCAAATCAGGCAGCCAACGTCGGAGTGGGACGCCGCAGTCTTTCTTCCCTTGGCGGAGAGGTCAAACAAAATCGCAGCAGCCAGATAACACGCAACAAACGGTCTGGCGAGTGGCCGACGGCGCATGCAAGACCGCGCTAACCGCTTCCCGAGGAACAAAAATTTCGTGAGCGCTGGGCGTTTCAGGTCGCTTTCGAGCAATCCGGCTTCTGCGCATCGGGTAGTCTGCCGTCAGGATGGCCGGCAAGGTCCGGGTTGAGCTCGTATTTCGGGCCGATCACCAGCGGCCGGTCCGGCAGCATCGTCTGATCCTCCGACGAGGTCATGGTGGTGTCGATGCTTTGCAGCAATGTGCCGCTGGCATCCTGGATGCGGATCGAGACTTTGTAAGGCTTGTCCTTGACCACGCAGGAGAGCGGCGGGCTGGTGAGCGTGATATGGGGCAGCTTCGGCCAGATCTTCTGGTTGACGACGAGCGGATCGCCGCCCGCCGGATTCTGGAAGCTCACCACAGCGACCTGGCCGTCGACCATCGGGCGCAGCGGCTTCAGCGTGATGACATAGGTGGCGATGGCGAGCCGGTAATTGAATTCGAACAGCTTGCCGGAGATGGCAAAGAGCTGGTCGTTGCCGGTGTCGCGGCACGCGCCGAGCGCGAATGCAGCGATCAAGGCGACCAGAGCCGAACGCGACAATTTCCTAAGCATTGCTGACCTCCCTCGCCGCTGTGCGGCGGCGGTAATAGCGGTTTGCCTTCTGGCGGTTGCCGCAAACCGCCATGTCGCACCAGAGGCGACTGGCGTTGCGGCTGCGGTCGACGAACAGCCAGCTGCAATTGGGGCAGATCCTCAGCCTCGCCACCGTTTCGTCGCGCAGCAGCGACAGCGCCGAGACGGCCAAAGCCGCCTCGAAGGCAATCGGCGTTTGCGGATCGCCGAACGGCTGGCCCGGCACCCCGATCTCGGTCGCGCTACCGGACAGCCCGCCGGCGCAGGCCGTGAGGAAATCCGGCAAATGGCTGGTCGCAATCGCGCCGTTCGATACGGCATGGCGAAACAGGCGGTCGGTCGCTTCGCGAATCGAGACGACGGCTGGCTTTATCTCGCCCGGCTCCGGCGCCTGCAGCCTCCGGCCGCCGAGCTCGGCCGCGCGAAAGCCGCTCGCCGCCTCGGCGAAGCGGGCGATCTCGGCCGGATCGTCAAAACGGTCAAAGGACTTTTGCGGATCGTTGCGCAGCACGACGGTGTTCGCCGTGTCGAGCGCAAGGATGCCGCCGGTGAAGCGGTGCGGGGTCCAGGAAACCGTCATGACAGAAATCTAACCGATAAAACGCATTTGACAAGTTAGATTCCGAGTGCAACGGTCCGGCGGGGTCGCGTCATACGACCTGTAGGATATCGCATGCTCTATTTCTTCCAGCAGGTGCTGAACGGGCTGCATTCGGGCGCGCTCTATGCGCTGCTCGCCTTCGGCTATGTGCTGACCAACGGCATCCTGCATCGCACCAACCTGGCTTACGGCGCGCTGTTCGCCTTCTGCGGCCAGACGATGATCCTGACCGCCGCCTTCGGCTATCAGGCGCTGTGGCTGACGCTGGCCGCCGCGGTAATGCTCGGCGTCGCCGCCGCCGTGCTTTATGCCGCGCTGATCAGCCATGTCCTGTCGCGCAGCGTTTTCGAGAGGCTCGCCGACCGCTCGCCCAACGCCATCGTGGTGACGACGCTCGGCATTCTCATCTTCCTGTCGGAAGCGAGCCGCATTGCCGCCGACACGCATGACCTGTGGCTGCCGCCGATGCTCGCCAACCCCGTCATTTTTGCCCAGGGTGACGGCTTCAAGGTGACGCTCACCGTCATCCAGCTGCTCGATTGCGCTTGTATCATCGCGGTAGTGGCGCTGGCGGCCTGGCTGTTCTCGCATTCGCATTTCGGCCGCGCCTGGCGCGCCGTCTCCGACGACCCGAAAGCGGCGGCGATGTGCGGCATCGACGTCACCGCGGTGTTCCGCCGCGCCGTGCTGTTCAGCGGCTTTTGCGCCGCCCTGGCCGGCGTGCTTGCCGGTCTATATTATGGCAATGTCTCCTTTGGCACCGGGCTGGTCTACGGCCTCAAGATCCTGTTCGTGACGGCGGTCGGCGGCTATCTGTCGCCGCTCAAGGCGGCGCTTGGTGCCGCGGCCTTCGGTATGGCGGAATCGCTCTGGGCCGGCTATTTCCCGCTCGAATGGCGCGACGCCTGGATCTATCTCTTCCTCGTCGCCATGCTGGTGCTGATCGGCGCCGGGCGCGACCAGGCCAAGATCGCCTGAGCTCCCAGACTTTGGTTGCATGACGTGGCGTCATGCGGCGGCATTCCGCCTCTGCGCGGCTTGCCGATCTGTTTGCCGTCGCTTTGTCATGTTGACCTGCCGGACCACGCACTGCATATCGTTGGGCCAAGCGGCGCGACACCGGAGGGGGAAACGGGCGCGCTGCCGGTACCAGGGAGGACTATGCATGGCAGGGCTGCTCGCTCTATCCAGGACGATCGACCGCATCAACGAGTTCATCGGCCGCTGGGTGTCGTGGCTGATCCTGCTCGCGATCCTGGTGAGCGCTGGCAATGCCGTCATCCGCAAGGTGTTCGACATCTCCTCCAACGCCTGGCTGGAGCTGCAGTGGTACCTGTTCGGCGCCGCCTTCATGCTGGCCGCCGCCTACACGCTGAAACAGAACGATCATATCCGCATCGATATCGTCTACGGCATGTTCTCGCGCCGTGTGCAGCACTGGATCGACCTCTTCGGCCATCTCTTTTTCCTGATGCCGTTCGTGGTGCTGATGGTGATCTATTTCGTGCCTTATGTGTCGCTTTCCTTCCGCAGCGGCGAGATGTCGACCAATGCCGGCGGCCTGATCGTGTGGCCGGCCAAGGCCATCCTGCTGGTCGGCTTCTTCCTGCTCGCGCTGCAAGGGATTTCCGAAATCATCAAGAAGATCGCCATCATGCGTGGCGACATGGACGATCCCACTCCTTTCATCTCGGCCCATGAGCAGGCCGAGCTCGAGGCCAAGGCGCTGGCCGAGGAAGCCAAGGCGCTCGCGGGCGAGGTGCGCTCGTGATCGAATTCATCGCGCAGAACATGGCGCCTATCATGTTCGCCTCGCTGGTCATCTTCCTGTTGATCGGCTACCCCGTAGCCTTCTCGCTCGCCGCCAACGGGCTGATGTTCTTCTTCATCGGTGTCGTGCTGTCGCCCTATTCCGGCGGGTCGATCAACCTTGCCTGGCCGCTGTTGCATGCGCTTCCCGACAATTTTTACGGCACCAGGGTGATGTCGAACGACACGCTCTTGGCGATACCGTTCTTCACCTTCATGGGTATCGTGCTGGAGCGCTCCGGCATGGCCGAGGACCTGCTCGACACGATCGGGCAGCTGTTCGGGCCCATCCGCGGCGGGCTTGCCTATGCGGTGATCTTCGTCGGTGCGCTGCTTGCCGCGACGACCGGCGTGGTGGCCGCTTCGGTCATCGCCATGGGCCTGATCTCGCTGCCGATCATGTTGCGCTACGGCTACGACCGGCGCGTGGCCTCGGGCGTCATCGCCGCCTCCGGCACGCTGGCGCAGATCATCCCGCCGTCGCTGGTGCTGATCGTGCTGGCCGACCAGCTGGGACGCTCGGTCGGCGACATGTATGCCGGCGCGTTGATCCCCGGCCTCGTGCTCACCGGCATCTACATGCTTTACATCCTGATCATGTCGATCGTCCGGCCGAACTCGATGCCGGCGCTGCCGCTCGAGGCGCGTACGCTCGGCCACGGTGTGATATCTCTGCTGGTGGCAGTTGTGGTGACGGGCGCGATTTCATACGCGGCCTATCGCTACCTTGCGCCGACCCACGGCGACAATGCCGACATCCTCGGCTTCGCCGTCGGCGTCATCATCATTTATGTCGTCGCCATCCTCGATCAGCGGCTCCGTATCAACATGATGTCGAAGCTGGCGCAGCAGGTGGTGATCGTGCTGATCCCGCCGCTGGCGCTGATCTTCTTGGTTCTGGGCACCATCTTTCTCGGCATCGCCACGCCGACGGAAGGCGGCGCCATGGGCGCCGTCGGCGCGCTCATCATGGCGGCAATGAAGGGCCGCCTGACGATGGACGTCATCAACCAGGCGCTGGCCTCGACGACCCGGCTTTCCGCCTTCGTGCTGTTCATCCTGATCGGCGCGCGCGTCTTTTCGCTGACCTTCTATGGCGTCAACGGCCATATCTGGGTCGAGCACCTGCTGACCTCGCTGCCCGGCGGCGAGACCGGCTTCCTGATCGGCGTCAACATCCTGGTCTTCGTGCTTGCCTTCTTCCTCGATTTCTTCGAGCTCGCCTTCATCATCGTGCCGCTGCTGGCGCCGGCGGCGGACAAGCTCGGCATCGACCTGATCTGGTTCGGCGTGCTGCTCGGCGTCAACATGCAAACCAGCTTCATGCACCCGCCCTTCGGCTTCGCGCTGTTCTACCTGCGCTCGGTCGCAGCCCGCGTGCCTTACCTCGACAGGATCACCGGCAAGCAGATCGCGCCGATCACTACCGGGCAGATCTATTGGGGCGCCGTGCCGTTCGTCCTGATCCAGGTGATCATGATCGGGCTGACCATCGCCTTCCCGCAGATGGTCATGCGCTACAAGGGCGCCGCGGTGGAGCCCAGCACCATCGACCTCAGGCTGCCCGACATGCCTTCGCTGTCGCCGCTCGGCACGTCCCCGGCGAACAACAATGGAGCTGCGCCGTCCAATGGCGGCGCTCCGGCGGCACCCGGCACGCCCGACCTGTCGCAGCCGCCGAGCTTCGGCGATGCGCCGGCCAAGCCGGCGGCGCCGGCGCCCGATCTCTCGCAGCCGCCCAAATTCAATTGAGGATACCCATGAGAGCCGTGCGGCTGGAAGCGGTAGGTAAGATCGGGTTGCGCGAGGTCGCAAAACCCGTTCCCGGGCCTGAGGGCGTTCTGGTGCGCATCGAGGCCTGCGGCGTCTGCGGCACCGACCGCCACCTCTTCCATGGCGAATTTCCCTGCACGCCGCAGGTGACGCTCGGCCATGAGTTCTCCGGCATCGTCGAAGCGGTCGGCGCGGCGGTGACGGGCATTGCCGTCGGCGACCGCGTCACCGGCGATCCGAACATTGCCTGCGGGCGCTGCGCCCACTGCCACGCCGGCCGCGTCAATCTCTGCAGCAATCTGCGCGCCATCGGCATCCACCGCGACGGCGGCTTCGCCGATTACGTGCTGATGCCGCAAAGCCAAGCCTTCCGACTGCCCGCAAACCTCAAGCCGATGCATGGCGCTTTCTGCGAGCCGCTCGCCTGCTGCCTGCACGGCGTCGACCTTGCCGCGATCCGGCCGGGCGCATCGGTCGTGGTGCTGGGCGGCGGCGTCATCGGCCTGCTCGTCGTGCAGCTGGCCAAGCTCGCGGGCGCGGCGACCATCATTCTGTCGACCCGGCAGGCTTCGCGTCGTGCGCTCGCCGAGGAACTCGGCGCGACCGCGACGATTGACCCAAGCGCCGGCGACCCGATCGCGGCCGTCGCTGGGCCGAATGGCCTGGCGCCCGGCGGCGTCGACGTGGTGCTGGAATGCGCCGGCGTTCGCGACACGGTGGAGCAGTCGATGCGCATGGCAAGGGCGGGCGGCACGGTGGTGATCGTCGGCGTGGTGCCGCAAGGCATGAAGGTGGAGATCGAGCCGTTCGATCTCTTGTTTCGCGAACTGAAGGTGCTCGGCTCCTTCCTCAACCCGTTCACGCATGGAAGGGCGGCGCAGCTGATTGCCTCCGGCGCGATCGAGATCGACCGGCTGATCTCGAAGCAGGTCAGCCTCGAAGAGGCACCGGACGTGATCGCCAATCCGCCGGCGCCGGGCGAGGTCAAGGTGCTGGTGGTGCCGGGCCAAGGCTGACCCACTTCCTGGGAAAGCGTTCCAGTTCACTGATGTACAGGCGCTGGCGCTGCCCGTCATCTGGCTAGGCGCGGTTTTCCCTTCTCCCCTTGTGGGAGAAGGTGTCGCCGAAGGCGACGGATGAGGGGTGCTCCAGCTTGGCAAGGACGGCGATCCTTCCAACACCCCTCATCCGTCTCGGCGCTTCGCGCCGATCCACCTTCTCCCACAAGGGGAGAAGGAGGGCGGCGGTCTACAGCTTGCCGTTGCGCTGCTGCACCATCATGAAGGTGTCGTAATTGTATTCGGCGACCTGGGCCCAGAGATAGTGCTCCTTGCGGAAGGCCTTGATCGATTCCCAGATCTTCTTGAACGGCGCGTTGTTGGATTCCATCTCGGCATAGACCTCGTTGGCCTTCTCGAAGCAGGCGGCCATGATCTCCTGGCTGAACGGCGCCAGCTTGGCGCCGTTCGACACAAGCCGCTTCACCGCCGCCGGATTGAGATAGTCGTACTTCTGCAGCATGTTGGCGTCCGCCGCTTGCGCGGCGGTATGCACGAGCGACTTGTAGGCCGGCGAAAGCTCTTCGTATTTGGCCTTGTTGAACATCAGATGCACGGTCGGGCCGCCTTCCCACCAGCCGGGATAGTAGTAGTAGGGCGCGACCTTATAGAAGCCGAGCTTCTCGTCGTCATAGGGGCCGACCCATTCGGCGGCGTCGATGGTGCCCTTCTCCAGCGCCGGATAGATGTCGCCGCCGGCGATCTGCTGCGGCACGACGCCGAGCTTCTGCACAACTTTGCCGGCAAAGCCGCCGATGCGCATCTTGAGGCCCGAGAGATCGGCCACCGTGTTGATCTGCTTGCGGAACCAGCCGCCCATCTGAACGCCGGTATTGCCGCCCGGCAGGCCGAACAGGCCTTGCGTGGCGAGGAACTCGTTGAACAGGTCGATGCCGCCGCCATGATAGTGCCAGGCATTCATGCCGCGCGCGTTGAGCGAGAAGGGCACTGCGGCACCGAGCGCCCAGGTCGGGTCCTTGCCCCAGTAATAGTATGCGACCGTATGGCAGGCCTCGACTGTGCCGGCCGTGGTGGCGTCCGCAGCCTGCAGGCCGGGCACGAGCTCACCGGAGGCGAAGACCTGGACCTGGAAATTTCCGTCGGTCGCCTCCGACAGCATTTTTGAGAAGACTTCCGCGCCGCCATAGATCGTGTCGAGCGATTTCGGGAAGGACGATGCAAGCCGCCAGGTCACCTTGGGATTGGACTGGGCAATGGCCGGCGTGGCAAGTGCCGCCGCGGCTGCCGCGGCGCCCACGCCGGACGCACCGGCCTTGCGAATGAAAGAACGACGATCCATTAAGTTTCCTCCCTTGCGGATCAGCTGACCGACGTCAGGGCATCCTCGTGCCCGGATCGGTTGGGGAAGAAACATACACAGGCAAAGGGTCGAGTCCAGTGTTGCGGGCGAGGGTTGCAGCCATTCCGGCGCCGCGTGCAACTATAGTCTAACGAGCCTGCCGCTGGCCCATGCAAGGCAGCGAAACTTGCCATGGCAAACTGCCTTCAGATCGCCTATTTTGTAGGCAGATTAACTCCTTAGCTCTCGAAGGAACCCAAACCCAAAATGCAGCAACCGCTCGTCGCAGTCTCGTCCGACGTCCGCCAGTTCGACAACTACACCTGGCACGCGGCACCCCAGCAGTATCTGGAAGCGGCGGTTGCCGGCGCCGGCGTGTTCCCGCTGCTGGTGCCGTCCTTCGGCGACCGGCTCGATTTCGACGAGCTGCTGTCGTCGGTCGACGGCGTCATGGTGACGGGCTCAAAGTCCAACGTGCATCCCTCGCTCTATGGCGGCGATCCCAGCGAGGCCAACGGCCCCTATGATCCGGCGCGCGACGCAACCACGCTGCCGCTGATCCGCAAGGCGATCGAGCGCGGCGTGCCGTTGCTTGCCATCTGCCGCGGCATCCAGGAGCTGAACGTCGCGCTCGGCGGCACGCTGGGCACCGAGATCCAGGAGCGCGATGGCTCGCTCGACCACCGCGCGCCGGTGAGCGACAATCAGGACGAGCGCTTCGGTATCCACCAGACGATCTCGATCAAGCCCGGAAGCTGCCTTGCCGGTGTGTTCGGCGCCGGCGAGATCAAGGTGAACTCGCTGCATCGCCAGGCGATCGACCTGCTGGGCTCCAGGCTCCAGGTCGAGGCTTTGGCCAGCGACGGCACGATCGAAGCAGTCTCCGTCAAGGATGCTCGTGCCTTCGCAGTCGGCGTGCAATGGCACCCCGAATACTGGGTGAAGTCGGACAGCAATTCCGCCAAGATCTTCAAGGCCTTCGGCGATGCGGTGCGCCTGCATGCGGCCGCCAAAACAGGTGCCCGCGCCGCGGCAGAGTAAGCCTGGACAGTTCCGCGGCTATTCGCTCGTGCTCAGCGCCAGAAGCGGCGCGGCCGGCGCGTAGGATTCGTAGCCGTCGCCATCAGCAACGCCGAAGGTGACGATCGGATCGACCCCGTCGTCACTGAAAGCGACCGAACCATCCGCCTGCTCGCGCCAGAATTTCGCGTGCTCGATGCCAGGCATCAGCTTGCGGCAGTTCGGGGCGACGGAAAGCAACGACAGGCCTTTCGAGACTTCGGCGCCGCGCTGGATGGCGCAGGCCGCTTCATCGCCATTGGCGGTCAGCCGATAGGCGTTTGTCGGGATGAGTTCGGTGGCCTCGCTTTGGCCGTTGCCGCCATGCAGGAACTGAACGCCCCCGAACAACGCTACCGATGCTGCCAAGCCAACGAACAGCTTCACCCTGCCTCTCCGCACATAACCAAGTATGCAGAATGATTCCAAAGGGTTAAGTGGGCGTTAATAAATGTGGCGACGGGTGCGGATTGGAGCAATTTCCAGGACGGCTTTCCGTCCGGAATTACACCAAAACAAAGAGGCAGGCGGTTTGCCGTTTTCGTGAGGACCGAGAAACGCCTCAGGCGCGCGCCTTGACGTTGAGCGTCTCGGGCACCGGTGTCAGCGGCCGGCGGTCGGTAAACCACGACACGAGGTTGTCGACGCACAGATCGGCCATGGCGCGGCGGGTGTGGACCGACGCCGAGCCGACATGCGGCAGAAGCGAGGCGTTGGGAGCATCGAGCAGGGCCTGCGGCACGTTCGGCTCGTCGGCAAAGACGTCGAGCCCGACGGCTGCGATGGTGCCGCTCTTGAGGGCGGCAGCAAGGGCTGCCTCGTCCACCGTCGAGCCGCGGCCGATATTGACAAAGACGCCGTTCGAACCCAGCGCCGACAGGATCTCGGCATTGACCGCTTTCTCGGTGGAGGTGCCGCCCGGGGCAATACAGATCAGCGTGTCGACGGCTTCGGCAAGCCCCTTCAAAGTGGCATGATATTCGTAAGCCAGGCCTTCGACCTTGCGGCGGTTGTGATAGGCGATCGGCAGGCCGAAGGCTTCAAGGCGACGGGCGACGGCCCGGCCGATGCGGCCCATGCCGAAGATACCGACGCGGCGGCCACGCAATGTAAGCCGGCTCAGGCGATAATTGCCCTTGGTCACCCAGTCGCCGTCGCGCAGCCATTTCTCGGCGGCGTAGAGCTCGCGCACAGTGTTGATCAGAAGGCCGATGGCAGTATCGGCGACCTCCTCGGTCAAAACATCGGGCGTGTTGGTGACCATGACGCCGCGCTTGGCCGCATGACCGGCGTCGACCGAATCATAGCCGACGCCGAAACTGGCGATGATCTCAAGATTGGGCAGCGCATCGATCATCGCCGCGTCGATGCCTGCATAGGAGGCGATGCCGCGCACCGTGGCGCGGATCTCGTCCGTAACCAAAGACGGATCGGCGCGTTCGATCCGCACACACTTGAACGCCTCGTCGATGCGGCCGAGGGCATGGTCGTTGAAATCGCCCGGCACAAGGATGGCGACCGGCAATTTTCCTTCGGCCTTCATGCACGCTCCACCGGCTTGCCGGTCGACTGCCGCACATGCAGTTCCGGCTTGATCAGCTCCTGCGAGGGCCGCACTGCCTGTCCGTTCAATTTGTCAAGCAGGGCGCTGGCGGCGCGGCGGCCGACCTCGCGCTGGCCGTTCCAGACCGTGGTCAGGGCCGGTGTCGCGATTGCCGCCTCCTCGAGATCGTCATAGCCGGTGACCGAGATATCGACGCCCGGCACGAGGCCGGCGCGCGCGATGCCGTTCATCAACCCGATCGCGACCAGATCGTTCCAGCAGCAGGCAGCGGTGGGCCTGTCCTTCAGCGCCAGAAACTGTCCCGAGGCCTCGAAACCCGCCTGCTTGGTGCGCGGCCCGGGAATGCGCCAGGACGGCTTCACCTCCAGGCCGGCCGCCTCCATCGCGTTGAGATAGCCCTGGTAGCGGTCGCGGCCGGTCGAGGTCTGGTCGGTGCCGCCGACCATGGCGATGCGCTTGTGGCCGAGCGAGATCAGATGATTGGTGGCGAGCGCCGTGCCATAGGCATCGTCGCCGCGGAACACCGGCACATCGGCGCCGGCAACGGTGCGCGCGATCAGCACTGCCGGCAGGCCGTTTTCCTCGGCCATGATGATGTCCTCGGCCGGCGTGCCGATGGCCGGCGACATGATGACGCCGTCGGCGCCCAGCTGCAGCAGCGTGTCGATGAAGGTGCGCTGCTTTTCCAGCTGGTCGTAGTGGTTTGACAGGATGAAGGTCTGGCGGCTGCGGTCGAGCTCGCTTTCGATCGAGCGCAGTATCTCGGCGAAGAACGGGTTCATGATGTCGTGCACGACGACGCCGACGATGCCGGAGCGCGAGGTGCGCAACGAGGCGGCGCGACGGTTGTAGATATAGCCGATGGCGCGGGCGTGCTCCTTGATGCGCTCGCGCGTCGTTCCGGCGACCAGCGGGCTGTCGCGCAGCGCCAGCGACACCGTTGCCGTGGACACGCCGAGCGCATCCGCGATCGTCGAAAGCTTGATCTTCTGTGCCAGTGCCCTTCGCTCCCCAGGGTCTTTAAATTTTTTAAAACGGCCTTATGCCACCGGATTCGGCGCAAATCAAAGTTTTTTCGCCAGCGCCTCGGCCTCGGTGTCGAGCGAGGCGGAGTTGCGGACGCGAAGCCGGTGCTCGCGATGGATGATGTAGAGCCCGCTGGCAACGATGATGGCGGCGCCGAGCAGCGTCCAGCGGTCGGGGAACTGGTGGAAGATCAGCCAGCCGGAAATGATCATCCACACCATCTGCGAATAGGGATAGGGCGCGAGCTGGGTCGTGGTCGCCAGACGATAGGCCCGGACCAGCAAATAGTGGCCGCCGGCGCCGAAGACGCCGAGCATCAACAGGATGACCCAGTGCCAGCCATCCTGCGGCAATGACAGCGAGAAAGGCAGCAGCGGCAGGAGCAGCACGGCGGGTGCCAGCGCCGAAAAGAGGATCAGGCTCTCCGAGGTCTCCGTCGACGACATGCGCCGCGTCATGATCACGTAAAAACTGTTCGACAGCATCGAGCCAAGCGCGAAGAGATGACCGATGCCGAACACGCCGACGCCAGGCCTGGTGATGATGAGCACGCCGACGAAGCCGGTGAGAATCGCCAGCCAGCGCCGCCAGCCGGCCCATTCGCCGAGCAGCGGGCCGGCAAGCGCGGTGATGACCATCGGGCCGAAGAAATAGATCGACGTTGTCTCGGCCAACTGCAGCGTGCGCAGCGCCAGGATATTGAACATGGTCGAGCCGAACAAAAGGACGCCGCGCAAGAGGTGCGCCGGCAGGTTGTTGGCGCGGAAGCGAACCGGCTCGCGCCAGCCGCGCAGGAAGATGCCGACCAGCAGGACATGCACGGTGAAGCGGGCCCAGGCGACGATCAGCGCCGAGACGCCGGCCAGCACCAGATATTTGCTGGAGGTGTCGAGAAAGGTGAAGCAGACATAGACGCACAGCATCAGAAGCATCGCCGCGGGCGGCGTCGCGCTGTCGTCATTGTTTCTGGGAGCGCTCAAGGTCGGGCCGAAGGAAGATAGACGGTACCCTTCTGAGGCAATCGGCCCTTGCCAGCAAGCCAAAAGCGACTGGCCCAACAAGCGCTTCGGACAGGCTTAGAGCGCATTGTTGCTTGGCGATGGCCTGAGTGCACCTCGCGGTCGTCATTCTATGGCGGAGCAAGGAGCGAAGCGGACGCGGAGACCCGAGGATCCATTCCGTGACTGCGACGTGTTGCGACGGTGCAGAATTCTGCTCCGCAGCACCCTACGATCAAAATCACGGAATGGATCCTCGGGTCTCCGCGTCCGCTTCGCTCCCGCTCCGCCCGTGGATGACGAAGCTGGTGAGTTCGCTGCCAATCTCGACGGTTCAGATGGCATAATTCATCCATGCATGCGCGCGCCCTTAGTGATCTTGTCGACGAGCTTTTTCTCGCCGCGCATGGCGATGCCGACGACCTTGGCGTCGTCCGGGGCGAATTCGGCGAAGACGGCGCGGTTGGCGACGTCGTGCCCGGTCGAAAACATCTCCTCGACATAGGCGGATGTCGTCACGCCGCGTTCCAATGCCCGGCGGTGAATCGTACCCAGCGTCGCCGCATCGGCCGACAAGACAATGACCGGCTGGATCGACATCGGGTTGTAGAGGTTGCCGGCACGATCACGGTAAGCCTCGCCGATGATTTCGGGGAACTGCGCAACGATGCCGCTGGTCAGGAACGCGGTGACGTTGAGCTTCTGCCACACCGGCAGGTCCTCTCTGAGAACAATTGCAATTTTCGTGTCGAACACCAAGATTGAGACTCCGAGACGGCCCGTGACGGGCGGGACAGGCGATGGCGCAGGCTCTAAGCGAAGAAGCGAAGGAAGGTCTTGAACGTTCGTGCGCGGATGCGGCCAACGGCGATCGCATCGTTTCGGCTCCGGGCGGCTCGGGTCTCGAACGCATCGAGGCGCGCTTCCATGGCAACGCCTTCGAGCTGCACCGGCACGACACCTACGCGATCGGCGTGACCTTGCATGGCGTGCAGCGCTTCCATTATCGCGGCGCGCTGCAACACAGCCTGCCCGGCCAGGCGATCGTGCTGCATCCAGACGAATTGCACGATGGCGGCGCCGGCACGGAAGACGGCCTGCGCTACAGGATCCTGTATCTGGAGCCGTCCCTGCTGCTCGACTGCCTCGATGGCGAGCCGCTGCCTTTCGTCCGCGACGCCGTGGTCGACGATCCATGCTTGCGCGACACGTTGTTGTCGGCGCTGGCACCGCTGGACGAGGCACTCGGCGACCTGTTCGTGGCAGATTTCGTTGCGCAGCTGGCGCAACACCTCAAACGCCATGCCGGGCAGCCGGCAAAGTCAACGGGCAAGACCGCATGGCGCGCCGCCGCGCTTGCCCGCGACTATCTCGAGGAGAATGCCGAGCGACCGGTGCGCTCCGATGAGCTGGAGGCCGTCACCGGCCTCGACCGCTACGCGCTGTCGCGCCATTTTCGCGCCACCTATTCGACCAGCCCGCATCGCTTCCTGCTGATGCGCCGGCTGCAAAAGGCGCGGCGCATGATCGCCGAGGGCGAGTCGCTCGCGGAAATCGCCGCCGGCGCCGGCTTCAGCGACCAGAGCCATTTCAACCGGCATTTCAAGAAGGCGTTCGGCATGACGCCGGGGCGCTGGGCAGCGCTGGTGCGCGACGCGTAAGCGCGACGCGCAGCGTCGTCGCTCAGGCGCGATGCGCAGCATCGTCGCCTTTTCCGCTAAGCCGCCGATACTTGGGTGAAGCGACGACGCTTACGCGTCGCGCTTGCAATGCTAAGCCGGTGCGTGGAGCGACGATGCTACGCATCGCGCTTCGAACGTCTCGCGGTGAGCGATGACGCTCACGCGTCACGCTTCATCCAACTCCGCGTCATCGTCGATCAGCACCAGATCTTCGTTCGACAGATTCGCCTCGATGCGGGCGAGCAGCTTGAACAGCGCCTTCTGGTCCTTCTTGTCGAGGCCTCTCAGCGCCTGCTTCTCGGTCTTCTTGACCGACTTCTCGATGGCGCGGATGGTTTCACGGCCGGACTCGGTGAGGAAGATATGGGCCTGGCGGGCATCGGCGTTGGAGGCGCGCTTTTCCAGGAAACCCTGCGCCTGCAGCCGGTTGATGGTCTTGGTGATGGTCGGCGGGCGCACGCCGAGCCGACCGGCGAGGTTGCCGGGGGTCTGGCCGTCCTCGCGGTCGAGCGCCAGCATGATCTGGTCCTGGCCGGCATAGAAGCCGTGCGCCAGAAGCCGCGCGGCGAGCGCTGTACGCGCCAGCCTTGCCGCCGAATGCAGCCGGCTCATTGTCGCTGTCTTGTCCGCCTTGGCCATGGTCGTTCCCTCTTCGGCCGAACCGGCGCGGACAAGCATAGAGGCTGTCCGACGGCTGGCAAATGACGATTTAAAGAGTCCGGCTTGCGGAACGCTTTGCCGGCAAGCATTGCGGTGCCCGCGCAGGTGATGCCAGATGTTTATTTCAGTTAGATGACAAACGACTTTTGCACCGGCGAGATTCACAGCGGACGCTGATGAAGGCGCTTGGGCGCCCGAGCAGTTCCTGCGTCTGGCCTGCCTCGGCCGCCGCCGATCCGTGTGTGGCGCCGCTCCGCTTGGAGGGCCGGCCTGGCCCATCGGTTTGGCGCGTGCAAAAGCGCGACACCCATCCTATATCAGGCCGACAATCCAGGATTTTCGAGGCTACCCATGAGCGACGCACAGACGCAAATCCCCGTAACCGTTCTCACCGGCTATCTCGGCGCGGGCAAGACGACGCTGCTCAACCGCATCCTGTCGGACAGCCACGGCAAGCGTTACGCCGTCATCGTCAACGAGTTCGGCGAGATCGGCATCGACAACGACCTGATCGTCGAATCCGACGAGGAAATCTACGAGATGAACAATGGCTGTGTCTGCTGCACGGTGCGCGGCGACCTGATCCGCGTCGTCGAAGGCCTGATGAAACGCCCGGGCCGCTTCGATGCCATCGTCGTCGAGACCACGGGCCTCGCCGACCCGGTGCCGGTGGCGCAGACCTTCTTCATGGACGACGACGTGCGCACCAAGACCAAGCTCGACGCGGTTGTGGCGCTGGTCGACGCCAAGCACCTGCCGCTGCGCCTGAAGGATTCCAAGGAAGCCGAGGACCAGATCGCGTTCGCCGACGTGGTGGTGCTGAACAAGACCGACCTCGTCACGCCCGATGAGCTTGAAAAGGTCGAAGCGACGATCCGCGCCATCAACCCGGCGGCAAAAATCCATCGCACCCATCGTTCCGGCGTGGCGCTTGACGAAGTGCTCGACCGCGGCGCCTTCGACCTGTCGCGGGCGCTGGAGAACGATCCGCATTTCCTCGACGCGCATGATCACGACCATGACCATCATCATGATCATGACGGTCATGATCATCACCATCACGACCATGCTTCCGACATCCATGACGTGACGGTGAAGTCGGTGTCGCTGCGCGGCGGCGAGATGGACCCCAAGAAATTCTTTCCCTGGATCGAGAAGGTGACCCAGATGGAAGGGCCGAACATCCTGCGGCTGAAGGGCATCATCGCGCTGAAGGGCGACGAGGACCGCTATGTGCTGCAGGGCGTGCACATGATCCTCGAAGGCGACCACCAGCGCGCCTGGAAGGATGGCGAAAAACACGAAAGCCGGCTGGTCTTCATCGGCCGCGATCTCGACGCCGAGCGGCTCAGGAAGAGTTTTGAGGCCTGCCAGGCGGCTTGATTTCCGCGCCTTCTTCCTTCTCCCCTTGTCGGAGAAGGTGAATCGGCGCGCAGCGCTGAGACGGTTGGGGGTGTTCCAGCGGAGTGAGACGCTGGCTTTCCCTGGAGCACCCCTCATCCGGCCGCTTCGCGGCCACCTTCTCCCACAAGGGGGGGAAGGGAAAGTCGCAATGCCGGCGCCCTTCCTTACCGCAATCCGAAGCGGGTTGAGGCCCTTAGCCCAACCGCTTATGGGAAGGGCAGGAATCTCAAATGGATTAAGTCCTCATGCCCACAGTCGCCCCGCTTGATCTCGAAGGCCATTGCGTTGCCGCCGTCTTCTTGAACGACGTGCCGCATTTCGCGCTCGCCGACGGCGCGATCCACCGGCTCGATAATGGGCACAAGACGGTTCAGGCCAATGACGGCCTGCTCGCCGCCTTCCATGACGCGGCGAACGACCGGCTGATCACCGGCGGCGAGGATGGCAAGGTGTTTGCCGTGAAGGCCGGCGGCGAGGTGAGCGAGCTGGCCAGCGCCGGCAAAAAGTGGATCACCAGCGTCACTGCCGGACCGCAGGGCGCGATCGCCTATGCTTCGGGCAAGACGGCCTTCGTGCGTTTCGCCGACGGCAAGATCAAGGAATTTAGCCATCCGCGCTCGGTGGAGGGGCTGGCCTTCTCGCCCAAGGGCATGCGTTTCGGCGTCGCCCGCTACAATGGCGCGACGCTGCATTTCCCGGCGGCCGAGGGCAAGCCGGTGGAGCTCGAATGGGCAGGCGCCCATACCGGCATCACCTTTTCACCGGACGGCGCCTTCCTCGTCACCACCATGCAGGAGAACGCGCTGCATGGCTGGAAGCTTGCCGACGGCAAGCAAATGCGCATGAGCGGCTATCCCGGCAAGGTGAAGAGCCTGTCCTGGAGCGTGAAGGGCAAGTGGCTGGCGAGCTCCGGCGCGCCGGCAGCGATCGTGTGGCCGTTCGCCAGCAAAGACGGGCCGATGGGCAAGGCGCCGCTGGAGCTCGGCACGCGCGGCAATACCATGGTGACCTGCGTCGCTTGCCATCCGAGCCAGGATGTCGTGGCCATCGGCTATGAGGACGGCATGGTGATCGCGGCGCGCTTCGCCGACGCCAAGGAAGTGCTGCTGCGCCGCCCCGGCAAGGGCGCCATCACGTCGATGATGTGGGACAAGGAAGAACGCCGCGTCGTGTTTGGCAGCGCCGCCGGCGATTGCGGCGTGATCGATATCACCGCGTAGCCAGTAGGGAATAGGCAGTAGGGCTTAGGGACGACCGCACCTACTGCCTACTGCCTACTGCCTACTGCCTACTGCCTACTGCCTACTGCCTACTGCCTTACTGCCTGAGGGGACTTCATGCATTCAATCGACCGGACTTCCATCGGCGGCATCGACGTCGCCCGCATCGCCGAATTGCGCGAGACGGAGGCGGCCGCTTTCCGCAAGGCGCGGCCGAAATCCGAGGCGAAGCTCGGCAACGGCATTGCCGGTTTCCTCGGCGGGGTGCCGATGCACTGGATGAGCGACTGGCCGACGCCGTTCCCGATCCTGGTCGACGGCGCCAAGGGCGCTACCATCACTGACATCGACGGCAATAGGCTCGACGATTTCTGCCTCGGCGATACCGGCTCGATGCTCGGCCATTCGCCGCCGGCGGTCGCCCGCGCGATCCGCCGGCAGGCCGCTCGGGGTCTGACTTATATGCTGCCAAGCGAGGATGCGCTGGCGATCGGCCCACTGCTTCAGCAGCGCTTCGGCCTGCCCTACTGGCAGATCGCCACCACCGCCACCGACGCCAACCGCTTTGCGCTGCGCGTCGCCCGCGCGGTGACCGGGCGCGAGAAGATCCTGGTCTTCAACGGCTGCTATCATGGCTCGGTCGACGAGACGATGGTGCGGCTGATCGACGGCAAACCGGTCAACCGGCCTGGGTTGGCCGGCGAATTCCGCGACCTGGCGCGAGCCACGAAGATTATCGAATTCAACGATGTTGCAGCCTTGGAAGCAGCACTTGCCGACCGCGACGTCGCCTGCGTCATCACCGAGCCGGTGCTGACCAATTCCTGCATGGTGCTGCCGGAACCCGGCTTCCACGACGCGCTGCGGCGCCTGACCCGCGCGGCCGGCACGCTGCTGCTGATCGACGAGACGCACACGATTTCGACCGGCCCGGGCGGCTATACGCGCAAGCACGGGCTGGAGCCGGACCTGTTCGTGCTCGGCAAGCCGGTGGCCGGCGGCGTGCCGGCGAGCATCTGGGGCATGAGCGAGGAGGTCGCCACGCGCTATGGCGCCTACAACCAGACCAAGGAGCCTGGCTATTCCGGCATGGGCACCACGCTGTCGGCGAACCCGCTGCAATTCGCGGCGATGCGCGCCACGCTGGAAGAGGTGATGACGGAGGCAGCCTACGCCCATATGGACCGGCTGGCGCGCCGCCTCGATGCGGGACTCTCCGCCGTCATTCAGCGAAACAAGCTGCCCTGGCATGTCGCGCGGGTCGGCGCCCGCGTCGAGTTCATCTGCGCGCCCGGACCGCTTGGGAACGGCGGCGAGGCGGAACAAGCGCATGCGCCGGAGCTCGAAGCCGCCATCCATGTCGCGCTGGTCAATCGCGGCGTGCTGATCGCGCCGTTCCACAACATGATGCTGATCTCACCGGCAACGACTTCGGCGCAAGTGAGCCGACTGATCGCCGCCTTCGCCGCGGTTGCGGGCAAGCTTGCGGCGTGAGAAAAGCGGCGATGGACAATCTGAACGCCGCTACCACCTCTCCTTCCGGCTCGACTCCCGCCGAGGCGAAGGCGTTTCTCGACGCGCATCCTGAGATCGAGGCGTTCGACATCGTGCTCACCGACGCCAACGGCATCGGCCGCGGCAAGATCGTGCGCCGGCACGAGCTGATGGGCATTTTCGAGAACGGCCGGCATCTGCCGATCTCGATCCTCGGCCTCGACATCACCGGCGAGGATGTGCACGAAACCGGACTGGTGTGGGACACCGGCGACGGCGATCTCAGGGCATGGCCGATCCCCGGCACGCTGGTCCCGCTCTTCGGCACCAACCCGCCGCGCGGCCAGGTGCTGATGTCGATGCACCATCTCGACGGCCAGCCGATGACCTCCGACCCGCGGCTAGTGCTGGCAAGGCAGGTGGAACTGCTGGCGGCACGCGGCCTGCATCCGGCCGGCGCCTTCGAGCTTGAGTTTTTCCTGCTGTCCAATGAGCGCGACGCGGATGGCAAGGTTCAGCCTGCCCGCGCGGTGCTCGACGGCCGCCGCTCGGCCAAGACCGAGGTCTATTCGGTCGACCATCTGCATGGCATGGAGCCGCTGTTTTCCGACATCTACGCAGCCGCGAGGGCGCAAGGCATTCCAGCCGAGACGGTGATTTCCGAATACGCGCCGGGCCAGTACGAACTGACGCTCAACTACCGCAGGGACGTGATGAGGGCGGCCGATGATCTCGTCATGCTGAAGCGGCTGGTGCGGGCGCAGGCGCGGCGGCACGGCGTCACCGCCTGCTTCATGGCCAAACCCATCGAGGCCTATGCCGGATCGGGCATGCATTTCCATGTCTCGCTGCAAGACGATGGCGGCCGCAACGTCTTCACCGAGGCAGCCGGCGAGAAATGGTCGCTAAGCCTGCTCAACGCGCTTGGCGGCCTCATCCACACCATGGCGGAATCCATGCTGGTGTTTGCGCCGCACGCCAATTCATGGCGCCGCTTCGTCTCGCAATCCTATGCCCCCGTGGCGCCCAGTTGGGGCGTCAACAATCGCTCGGTGGCGCTGCGCGTGCCGGCGGGCGACGCCAGGAATCGCCGCATCGAGCACCGGCCATCGGGCGTCGACGCGAATCCGTACCTTGTCGCCGCAACGGTGCTGGCCGGCATCGTCAAGGGCCTGGACGAGGGTCTGGACCCAGGCCTCGAGACCACCGGGAACGGCTATGAACAGGCAACGGAGAAATCGACCATGCCCGCCGACTGGCGCGCCGCAATCGAGGCGGCCAGAGGCTCCGATTTCCTGAAGTCGGCGCTCGGCCCCGACCTGCACAGAACCTTCGTGGCGATCAAGCAGGCGGAATATCTGCGCGTTGCGCGGACCGTCAGCGAGCTGGACTATCATCTTTATCTGCATGAGGTTTGAGCACAGGGCCTGACAGGCGCGGCAATCATGTTTTGCCGACGGCAGGAGATGCCGAAGAAGTATTGGCGGAACCTTCCCGTGGCCTCGCTCATTCCAGATTTGATAGCAGGAGCAGACAGAGCCGCGTCAGAGATGATCGACCGGATGCCAACCACCCCAGTACCGCGCCATGCCAAGGTGAAGGCCAAGCATTGGCCGACGCCCGAGCCGGCCGATGTGGTGGCGCCTGAAGCCGAAGATATTCCGGAGTTGCGCGAAGAGGCGAAGGGCTGCCGCCGCTGCCCGCTTTGGCATGACGCAACGCAGACCGTGTTCGGCGAAGGACCGGAAAGCGCGGACGTGGTCTTCGTCGGCGAACAGCCAGGCGATCAGGAGGATCTGGCCGGCAAACCATTTGTCGGCCCGGCCGGCAGAATATTCGACAGCATCCTGGACGACGCCGAAATCGATCGCCGCAAGGTCTATGTGACCAATGCGGTCAAACACTTCAAATTCGAGCCGCGCGGCAAGCGGCGCATCCATTCCAAGCCCAATGCGGGCGAAATCCAGGCCTGCCGCTGGTGGCTGGACAAGGAGCTCGACCTCGTCAAGCCGAACCTCGTGGTGGCGCTCGGCGCGACGGCGGCGCAGTCGCTGCTCGGCAAGGCCGTGCCGATCACCAAGATGCGCGGCGATGTGATCGAGCGCGAGGATGGCTTGCGCGTGTTTGTGACCATCCACCCCTCCTTCATCCTGCGCATCCGCGATCGTGAGGACAAGGAGGCGGAGAGGGACCGGTTTTTGCATGATATGCGGAAGGTGAAAGGGCTGATGGCTGCTTGATCGTTCTACGCACCCGAGGGACCGGTGGGCGTGCGCTTTTGAACGGCTCTGCGGCGTTGGAGATTAGCCGAAGCGCCTATCGCTTCGTCATCCACGGGCGGAGCAAGGAGCGAAGCGACGCGCGCAGACCCGAGGATCCATTCCGTGACTTCGATGCGCCGCAACGGTTCAGAATTCAGCTCCGCTGCATTCCTTGCCCGACGTCACGGAATGGATTCCAGGGTCTTCGCGACGGAGCTTCGCTCCTGCTTCGCCCTGGAATGACGGCTTTGCCGCTAGCGGATAAGAATTGCCCTTAAATCATTCACATTCGTGCCGGTCGGCCCCGGGACGAACAAATCTCCGACCGCATTGAAGGCCGTCCAGGCATTGTTGCCGGCGAGCATCGCCTTGGCGTCGACGCCTGCCGCGCGCATGCGCGCCACGGTCGAGCCGTCGGCGAAGGCGCCGGCATTGTTCTCCGAGCCGTCGATGCCGTCGGTGTCGGCGGCCAGAGCGTGGATGCCGTTCACGCCGTCGATGCCGATGGCGAAAGCGAGCAGGAATTCGGAATTGCGGCCGCCCTTGCCCTTGGCGCGCAATGTCACCGTCGTCTCGCCGCCGGACAGGATCAGCACCGGCTTTGCGAACGGGCGATTGCGCGTCGCCACCTCGCGGGCGATCGCGGCGTGCACGCCACCGACCTCACGCGCTTCGCCTTCGATGGCATCCGAAAGGATGACAGCCTCGATGCCTTGCCGCTTCGCTTCGGCGGCAGCGGCTTCCAGAGAGACGCCGGCCGAGGCGGTCAGGTGCACTTCGTTGCCGCCGAAGCGTGGATCGTCGGGGCGCGGCGCGTCCGCGGCCGGAGACTGGATATGCGCCATGACCGAGGCCGGCAGCTTCATGCCGTAGGCGGCGATCGAGGCCAGCGCATCCGCGCGGCTGCCGGTGTCGGGAACGGTCGGTCCCGATGCGACCAGCGCCGGATTGTCGCCCGGGATATCGGAAACGACCAGCGACACCACCCTCGCAGGATGGGCAGCGGCGGCCAGGCGTCCGCCCTTGATGGTCGAGACATGCTTGCGGATGGTGTTCATCGCCGCGATTGGCGCGCCGGAGGCAAGCAGCGCCTCGTTGACGGCGATCTCGTCGGCAAGCGTCAGCCCCGGAGCCGGCGACGGCAGCAGGGCCGAGCCGCCGCCGGAAATCAGCGCCACGACCAGGTCGTCCGAAGTCAGCCCACGCACTTTCTCCAGCAGCCGGCGCGACGCCTCGAGACCGGCGGCATCCGGCACCGGGTGCGCCGCTTCGATGATCTCGATGCGCTCGCATCTGGCGCCATAGCCGTAGCGGGTGACGACTAGTCCATCGATCGGGCCATCCCAGACCTTCTCAAAAGCGGCGGCCATCTGCGCCGAGCCCTTTCCCGCGCCGATGACTACGGTGCGGCCCTTCGGCTTCGCCGGCAAATGATTGCGGATCGTCTTTTCCGGATCGGCGGCGGCGACGGCGGCGTCGAAGATCGAGGTGAGAAAGCTTTTCGGGTCGGTCATTTTTCTTCCGGCGGCAGCACGAGCCCGCTCGCATCGATGCCAAGATGCGCGCAGAGCGCATCGACCACGACGCCATGATCCTCGCGCTCGGGCAGGCCCGAGACGGCGATGACGCCGATGACGCCGGCACCCTTGACGGTGACCGGAAAGCCGCCGCCGGCGAGCACATAATCGGCAATGTCGAGCGCTTCGCCGATTTTGAACGTGCGGTCCGGACGCTGCTGCTCCAGCACCAGGCGATAGGTGCTTCTGAGATAGCGCCTTACGACATTGATCTTGCGCCGCGCCCAATCGGGATTTGACGCGTTGGAGCCGGGCATCGCGGCATAAAAGAGCGGCCGGTCGAAGGTCCTGATGTCGACGATAATAGGCAGGTCTTCCTTCAGAGCCCTGTCCCTGATGGCAGAGCCGATCTTGAAGGCGACGGCCTCGTCGAAGGCCGGGAAGACCAGCGTGGCTTCCTGTTTCTTGATCAGAGCGATGTCGTCGGCGGTGGCCATGTCTCTTTCTCCGAAAATCGACACCGTCGTTTGTACGACAAGCTCTGTCTGGTCAAGCACTCGTCGCGGGCGCGCCAGGGTCGACCCCCACTCCGTCGAGCTTCGTTCGACACCTCTCCCCCGATCGACGGGGGAGAGGAAAGGCGCGAAGCGATTCAAGCTGGCGCCTTTCCAGTTGGCCCCTTTCCTCTCCCTCCGGAGGGGGGAGAGGTGGCGCCGCGAAGCGGCGACGGAATGGGGGAACCACTTGGCAACCAGGCGCAGTCATCATCTTGCCCTACTCGAAGATCTACCCCATTGTCGGGACTTATCCGGCCACAATCGCGCTCTTCGCCGGCCGGCCTGCCACATAGACCTCGCGCACGGCACGATCGTCGCCCAGCGTCTGCAGCAGGAAGAGCTCTTCCGCCAGCGTCTCCACAGTCTCCATCCTGAGCCGCATGCCCGGCGTGGCATGAGCATCGAGCACGACGATGTCGGCATCGGTGCCTTCGTCCAGCGTGCCGACCCTGTCGGCCACCGACAGCGCCTCGGCATTGCCGAGCGTCAGCTGCCAGAAGGACTGGAACGGGTTGAGCTTCTCGCCGTTCAGCGCGATCACCTTGTAACCCTCATCCATGGTGCGCAGCATCGAATAGTTGGTGCCGCCGCCGACATCTGTGGCGGCGGCGATGCGAAGCGGCTTCTCGCGCCGGCGGTAACGCTGATAGTCGAACAGGCCGGAGCCGAGGAAGAGATTGGAGGTCGGGCAGAACACCGCGGCCGAGCCCGATTGCGACAGCGCGTCCGCCTCGCGTTCCGACAAATGGATGCAATGGCCGAACAGGCTTTTTTTGCCAAGCAGGCCGTAATGCTCATAGACGTCGGTGTAGTCGCGCGACCAGGGGTAAAGCTCCTGGGTGAAAGCGATCTCGGCGTGGTTTTCCGACAGATGCGTCTGCATGTGGAGATCGGGATGCTCACGGCAGAGCACGCCGGCCATCTCCATCTGCTCGGGCGTAGAGGTGATGGCGAAGCGCGGCGTGATGGCATAGAGCTGGCGGCCCTTGCCGTGCCATTCGGCGATCAGCGCCTTGGTATCGTCATAGCCTGTCTGCGCCGTGTCGAGCACGCCGTCCGGCGCGTTGCGGTCCATCATCACCTTGCCGGCAATGTTCAGCATGTTGCGCTCATGCGACTCGGCGAAGAAGGCTTCAGCCGAAGACTTGTGCACCGAGCAATAAGCGACGACGGTCGTCGTGCCCTGGCGCAGCATCTCGTCGAGGAAGACCCTGGCGATGCGGCGGCCGTGCTGCGCGTTCTGGAATTTCGACTCTTCGGGAAAGGTGTATTTGTTCAGCCAGTCGAGCAGCTCGGCGCCGTAGGAGGCGATGATCTGCATCTGCGGCACATGAACGTGCGCATCGAGGAAACCCGGCAGGATCAGATGCGGGCGATGGTCGATCGTCTCGACGCCGGCGCCCGCCTTCTTCAAGACCTCGGCATAGGAGCCGGCTGCGGCGATCCTGCCGTTGTCGACTAGCAGCCCGCCGTCTTCCTCGTAGCGCCAGGCGGAATGGTCGTCGATCGTTTCGGGCCAACGCAGGAAGGAGAGTGTGCGGCCGCGCAGAATTTTCGCTGTCATGCTTACTTTCCGGCGCCTTCGAACCAGGCGACCAGAAGGGCCCGTTCCTGGTCGGTTATCTGGGTGACGTTGGCGGGCGGCATGGCATGCGCCCGGCCGGCCTGGATGTAGATCTCGCGCGCATGCTCGGCGATGCGCTCATCGGTGTCGAGCAGCACGCCCTTCGGCGCATGGTAGATGCCTTCATAGACGGGCTCTTGCGTGTGGCACATCGAGCAGCGGCCCAGCACGGTGTCGCGCACGGCCGGGAAATGCGCCGAGGCGATGTAGACCTGCGCGGCGGCGGATGCGGCGGAGATCTTTGGCTCGCCGGTCAGCACCTTCGGCACGGTCGACAGCCAGATGATGATCATGAACAGCACGGCAGCGCCCAGCCAGGTCCAGGTCGGGTTGCCCTTCCTTGCATGCACGGTGTTGAAATAGTGCCGGATCAAAACGCCGATGATGAAGACCAGCGAAGCGATGACCCAGTTGAACTCGGTGCCGAAGGCCAGCGGGTAATGGTTCGATAGCATCAGGAACAGGACCGGCAAAGTCAGGTAGTTGTTGTGCAGCGAACGCTGCTTGGCGATCTTGCCGTATTTCGGGTCGGGCTTGCGGCCGGCGATCAGGTCGGCGACGACGATCTTCTGGTTGGGGATGATGACCATGAAGACATTGGCCGACATGATGGTCGCGGTGATGGCGCCAAGATGCAGGAAGGCGGCGCGGCCTGTGAAAAGATGCGTCAGCCCCCAGGCGATGAACACCAGCACGCAATAGAGCACCAGCATCAGCCCGGTGTCGCTCTTGCCGAGCGGCGAGCGGCAGAGCAGGTCGTAGACAATCCAGCCGACGCCGATGGTGGCCAGCGACAAGAGGATGCCGACCGGCACCGAGATGTTGAGCACGTTGGGATCGATCAGGAAGAGATCGGCGCCGGCATAATAGACCACGCAGAGCATGGCGAAGCCCGACAGCCAGGTGGCGTAGGATTCCCATTTGAACCAGGTGAGGTGCTCCGGCATCTCGGCCGGCGCCACCAGATATTTCTGGATGTGGTAGAAGCCGCCGCCATGCACCTGCCACTCCTCGCCGAAGGCTCCGGCGGGCAGGCCGGGCCGCTGGCGCAGGCCGAGGTCGAGCGCGACGAAATAGAAGGACGAGCCGATCCAGGCGATGCCGGTGATGACGTGCAGCCAGCGGACCGCGAAACTCAGCCAGTCCCAGAAAATCGCGAAATCCATCATTGCACTCGTCCCTGCCGATGAGAGCGACTTTACGGTCTGGCGCGCAAACGAAAAGAGGCGAGGTGCGCGATGACTTTCAAAAAAAAATGGAAAATACTAGGGTTGCCCCGCTCAGCCTTTTGAGAGCCACACATGGCCTATCTCGACAACATCGCTGTCTTCGTCCGCGTCGTCGAGCTCGGCAATTTGTCGGCGGCGGGGCGCGACATGCGCATTTCGCCGGCGGTCGCCTCCAACCGCATCAAGGAGCTTGAGAAGCATCTTGGGGTGCGGCTGTTCAACCGTACGACAAGACAGTTGATGCCGACCGAGCATGGCACGGTATTCTACACCGGCGCCAAGCAGGTGCTGGACGCGATCACCGAGGCGGAAGCGGCGGTCGCGGCGCTCTCCGGCCAGCCGCGCGGGACCATCAGGGTTACGGCGCCGCTCGGCCTCGGCCGGAGGCTGATCGCGTCAGGCATTCCGGACTTCCACGACAGATATCCCGATATCGAGGTGCGGCTTCGGCTTTCCGACCACAATGTCGATATCATGAAAGAAGGCATCGACGTCGCCTTCCGGCTCGGCATCATCGAGGATTCGAGCCTCAGGATGCGCGGCATCATGGAATGCGAGCGCGTGCTGGTGGCGGCGCCGAAATACCTGGAAGCGCGCGGCGAGCCGACCGAGGCGCAGGAGCTGATCGGTAAAAAGCACGACTGCCTGATGCTGCGCTATGCCGGCGCGCGCGAATATGTCTGGACGCTGCAGACGCCGAACGGACCTCAGAAATTCGAGGTGCACGGTCCCTATGACACCGACGACGGCGACGTTCTGACCGGCTGGGCACTATCGGGGCGCGGCATCATCAACAAGCCGCGTTTCGAGGTCGAGCCGTTCATCCGCGACCGGCGGCTGAAGGTGATCCTGCCCCAGGCGCCGCCGACGCCGGTGCAGTTCGCCGCCGTCTATCCGCACAAGAAGCTGCAGGATCCGAAGGTGCGGCTGCTGCTCGATTTCATGGCCGAGCGCTGCCAGCGGCTGATCAAGGACCTCCTGGCCGGGAAGTAACGGCCGGTGGCGTCACCATTCCGGACGGAAGGCTACGGCGAAAGGCGCCGAACCTAACTGCGGCGCATTTTGTCTAGAATTGCTTCAGATCAGTCCATTAGCCTGGCCGTTCCGGACACCCTGATCGAGCTGCCGGGGGCCGGTGGAATATCGGCATGAAGGCGCGAGCGCATACCCATATCCTCGCCTTGGACGATGTCGATGGCGCCGCCATGCGGCCAGCCGAGATCACGCAGATAGCCGGCAAAGGCAGCGGTCGCAGCGCCCGTCGCCGGGTCCTCGTAGACGCCGCCGGACGCGAAGGGATTGCGCGTGTGAAAGAGGCGTGGCGTCTCGGCATGGGCGAGAAGGATGGTGACCAGGCCTTCGCGCCGCATGAAGGACTGGCCTTGCTTCAAGTCATAGGCCATGGCCGCCAACGCCTGGCGCGACTTCAGCGCCAGCACGAGATGATCGGCGCCGCCATGGATGAGCGCCGGCGGAATGGCGGGATCGAGATCGCCCGGCTCATAGCCAAGCAAGGCGAGCGCTTCGCCGACCAGTTCCGAGGATGCGGCCTTGCTGCGCGTCGGTGGCGACTGCAAGGCGGCGGCAAAGTTGGCGCCATCGCGAAAGCCTTCGACGGTGATGTCCGCCTGGTTGAGGGTCAGCCTGAAGATGCCGTCGCCGAACTTTCCGACCAGCGCCGCGCCGAGCGCGATCGTGGCATGGCCGCAGAACGGCACTTCCGACTCCGGCGAAAAGTAGCGCACGCGCCAGCCGCTGCCTTCGGGCGCCGCGAAGGCGGTTTCCGAGAAGCCGACTTCCGCCGCGACACGCTGCATGTCGGCGACGTCGGGCAGTGTCTCGCCAATCACCACGCCGGCGGGATTGCCGCCGGTGTTCCCGTCCGAAAATGCGGCGATCTTCAATATGTCCATGTTCCTGACCCCGTTATCCGTGAGGCGCAACAAACACGTTTCGCGCCACTTTGGGAAATGAGGAAAGCAGCAAGCAGCGGTGAGCGCCAGTCACACCTGCAATCGGGGATGGTGCCCCTCGATCCAACGCGGAACGAAATTCTGGTCATCGCCGTTCTGACGATTGGCGGTCGTTCGGGCCGCCTTCAGCTTTCATCATGCGACGCAGCGGGACAGGAGCCGACCATGGACGCCATCGTCACCAAGAACGACCTCAAATCCGATGCCAAGAAGGAATCGATCGATCTGCTCAACGCCAGGCTTGCCGACGCCATCGACCTGGCGCTGATCACCAAGCAGGCGCATTGGAACGTCAAGGGCCCGCAATTCATCGCCATCCACGAGATGCTGGACGAATTCCGCGAGGAGATCGACGGCCATGTCGACATCATCGCCGAGCGCGCCGTGCAGCTCGGCGGCACCGCGCACGGCACCTCGCAGGAAGTGTCGAAGGCGACGAGGCTAAAACCTTATCCGACCGACATCCACAAGACCAAGGATCATCTGGCGGCGTTGATCGACCGCTATGCCACGGCCGCCAAGCTGACCCGCGAAGCGATCGACGAGGCCGACGACGCCGGCGATCGCGATACGGCGGACATCTTCACCGCCTATTCGCGCTCGCTCGACAAATTGCTGTGGTTCCTCGAGGCGCACACGCAGGAAAAGGAATAGCCAGAGGCTTCCCGGCTTTCACAACATGGCCGGCAGGAGTTACTCGCCATCGTCTTTTCGGGCGCGGCCGAAGCAGCCGGCTGGGCGCCGTGCGACACCAGCGCCGTCATGATCTCTGCGGCGGCGAGCGCTGCAATCACCGATGGGCGCTTGTCCTTCACCGCATTGCCGCCGATCGGCGAGACGAGCCGAGCGAACTGCGCTTCGCTGCCCTCGGCGGATTTCAGGAACCAGTTCCTGAAGGTCGCCTTCTTGGTCTTCGAGCCGATCATGCCGACATAGGCGCTGTCGTCGCGCTTCAGCGCCTCGGCGACGATCAGGAAATCCAGCGCATGATCATGGGTCAGGATCGCGAACGCCGATCCCGCCGGCGCCTCGCGCACCACGGCTTCGGGCAACGATGTCAGCCGCGTCTCCACCGTTTCCGGTATGCCTTCCAGCGCCTCAGCGCGGGTCTCGACGACGAACACATGGATCGGCAGCAACGCCAGCGACGCGGCCAGCGCCTGGCCGACATGGCCGCCGCCGAAGAGATAGACATGCGGCAGACGCACCTCTTCCGATTCAGCCTTGGCGATCAGTTGCTGCTCCAGCGAGGCATCGACGAGCCGGATCGACACCTCGACCCGGCCGCCGCAGCATTGGCCGATTTCCGGCCCGAGCGGGACGTCAAGCGTTGCGCAGACCTCATCGACCTCGGTTCGGGCTTCACCGGCCGGAGATCGCGACCGCTGCCCTGCATTCAATACCTGCCGCGCCTTGTCGATCGCCATGTATTCGAGCTGACCGCCGCCGATGGTGCCGAAAATCGACGATGCCGAGACAAGCATGAAGGCACCGGCTTCGCGCGGCGTCGAACCCTTCGTCGCCGCCACCTCCACCAATGCAGCCCGGCCGACCCGGCCGAGGAATTCCTTCAGCTGTTGCGCCTTCGAGTTCATCGTCTGCATTTCCACTTGGGAAATATAGGGTTTTTCGGCCCGAATTGCACGCTTTAGGCCGGCTTCGCGGCTTCCCGCTTCAACCTCTCGATCGCCATCAGCACCCGTTCGGGCGTCGCCGGCGCGTCGAGGCGCGGACAGATCTTGTGATCCGCGACGCTGGCCACCGCGTCCGACAGCGCATGCAGCACCGACATGCCGTGCGGCAGCGGCGGCTCGCCCACCGCCTTTGAGCGATGGATGGTCGGCTCATAGGCCGAGGACCAGTCGGTCAGCTTGACGTTGAAGATCTTCGGACGGTCGGACGCGAGCGGAATCTTGTAAGTCGACGGCGCATGCGTACGCAGCCGGCCGCTGTCGTCCCACCACAGCTCCTCCGTCGTCAGCCAGCCCATGCCCTGGATGAAACCGCCCTCGACCTGGCCGAGGTCGATAGCCCGGTTCAGCGAACGGCCGGCGTCATGCAGGATATCGGTGCGCTCGACGACGTATTCGCCGGTCAGCGTGTCGACCGAGACTTCCGAGCAGGCCGCGCCATAGGCGTAATAGTAGAAGGCATGGCCGCGGCCCTTGCTGCGGTCCCAATGGATCTTCGGCGTCTTGTAGAAACCGGCCGCCGAGAGCTGGATGCGATTGATATAGGCCTGCTTGACCAGATCGTTGAAGGCCACTTCCTGGTTGCCGATGCGCACCCGGTTGGGCAGGAACACGACCTGATCGTGCGGCACCTGATACTTGTCGGCGGCGAAATCGGTCAGCCGCTTGCGGATCTGGCGGGCGGCATCCTGCGCCGCCATGCCGTTGAGGTCGGCGCCGGACGACGCGGCCGTCGGCGAGGTGTTCGGCACCTTGGCGGTGGTGGTGGCGGTGATCTTCACCCGATCGAGGTCGATCTGGAATTCTTCCGCCACAACCTGCGCCACCTTGAGGTGCAAGCCTTGCCCCATCTCGGTACCGCCATGGTTCATATGCACCGAGCCGTCAGCATAGACATGCACCAGCGCGCCGGCCTGGTTGGCCTCGGTCTTGGTGAAGGAGATGCCGAACTTGACCGGCGTCAGCGCCAGGCCGCGCTTGATGAAGCGGCTGTTGTTGTTGAAGGCGCTGATCTCGCGGCGTCGCCGCGCATAGTCCGCGCTCTCCTCCAGCTCGGCCACGATGCGCTGGATGATGCAGTCCTCGACCTTCTGGTGGTACGGCGTGACGCTGCGTTCGCCGATCGCCTCCATCGGATCGTAGAAATTCAATTTGCGGATTTCGAGCGAATCCTTGCCGACGGCGAAGGCAACCTCGTCGATGACGCGCTCCGCGCCGACCATGCCCTGTGGGCCGCCGAAGCCGCGAAAGGCGGTGTTGGAGACGGTGTTGGTGTAGAGCGGCGCCGACTTCGCATGCACCGCAGGATAGAAATAGGCGTTGTCGCAGTGGAACAGCGCGCGGTCGCCGACCGGACCGGAGAGGTCGGCGGAGAACCCGCAGCGCAACGCATAGGTGAAGTCGACGCCCAGGATATTACCCTCGTCGTCGAAGCCGACCTCGTAGTCGATGGCGAAGTCGTGCCGCTTGCCGGTGGCGGTCATGTCCTCGTCGCGGTCGAGCCGGATTTTCACCGCGCGCTTCAGCTTCTTGGCGGCGATGGCCGCGATGGCCGCGCACTGGTTGGCCTGCGTCTCCTTGCCGCCGAAGCCACCGCCCATGCGGCGCACTTCGACTGTCACCGCATGGCTCGGCACGCCGAGCGCATGGGCAACCAGATGCTGCGTCTCGCTCGGACCCTGCGTCGAGCAATAGACGACGACCTCGTCGTCCTCGCCGGGGATCGCCAGCGAGACCTGGCCTTCGAGATAGAAATGATCCTGGCCGCCGAGCCACATGCGGTTCTTGATGCGGCGCGGAGCGGCGGCAATCGCCGCGGCGGCATCGCCGCGCTTCAGGATCAACGGCGTGGTGACCTGCTTGTCGTTGACCGGGTCGAGGTTCCAGATGTCGATGACGGCCGGAAGCTCGTCATACTCGATTTTTGCGAAACGCGCCGCGCGGCGCGCTCCCTCGCGCGTCTCGGCAACCACGGCGAAGATCGGCTGGCCGTAAAACTCAATCTTGCCCTCGGCGAGCACCGGATCATCATGCATGTTGCTCGGCGAAACATCGTTCTCGCCGGGCACGTCGGCATAGGTCAGGACATCGACCACGCCCGGCGCCGAACGCACGGCCGACAGGTCGACGCTTTTCAGCGTGCCGTGCGCGATCTTGGAGAGGCCGAGGCCAATATGCAGCGTGCCGGCAGGCTCCGGCATGTCGTCGATATAGACGGCGGCGCCGCTGACATGCTTGTGCGCGGAATCGTGCCGCGGGTCGGTGGCGACACCGCCTGCGATCTTTTCCGCCTTGAGATTGGGAGTGGCGTGCTTGTTCATCAGGCGGCCTCGTTGCGCGAGACCTGGAACGGCGCTTTCGTTCCGGTCGTCTCGATATAGAAGCGCAGCAGAAGGTTTTTTGCCGCCAGCGCCCGGTATTCGGCGGTCGCGCGCATGTCGGTCAGCGGCGTGAAGTCGCTGGCGTATTGCGCCATCGCGGCCTCCACTGTCGCTTCACTCCAGGTTTTGCCAATAAGCGCCTTTTCGACTGCCGCGGCGCGCTTCGGCGTCGCCGCCATGCCGCCATAGGCGATGCGGATGTCGGCTACCGCGCCATCCTTGGCCAAGGTCAGGTTGAATGCCCCGAGCGTCGCGGTGATATCCTCGTCGCGGCGCTTGGTAACTTTGTAGACGGCAAACTTCGTGTCCTTTGCCGGCACCGGCACATGCACGGATTCGACGAATTCGCCGGGCTGACGGTCCTGCTTGCCATAGGCGATGAAGAAGGTTTCGAGCGGTATGGTGCGGCGGGCCTCGCCCTTGCGCAGCGTGAGCTGCGCGCCGAGCGCGATCAATGGCGGCGGCATGTCGCCGATCGGCGAGCCGTTGGCGATGTTGCCGCCGATGGTGCCCATGTTGCGCACCTGCTCGCCGCCGATGCGGTCGACCAGCGGCCCCAATGCCGGGACACGCTTCGACAGCGTCTCGAAGGCTTCGGTGTAGGTCACGCCGGCGCCGATGGTGATGACGCCGTCTTTTTCCGAGGTCGTACGCAAGCCCTCGAGGCCGCCGATGAAGATTGCCGGCGAGATGTCGCGCATATGCTTGGTGACCCACAGGCCGACATCGGTCGAGCCGGCGACGATGGTGGCGCCCGGTTCCTCCTCGAGCAAGGCTGCGAAATCGTCGACGCTGGCCGGCACGATCAGCCGCGCCTTGCCCGACCCGATCTCGACCCTGGCGCCATCGCGCAGTGCCTTCAGCCGCGCGGTGATGTCGTCGCGCTCCACGGCCAGCGGATCCTTAGCCGCCCTGCCGTAGCTCGAAATGGCGTGCGCGGCGCGCATGATCGCCTCATAGCCGGTGCAGCGGCACAGATTGCCCTGCAGAGCCTTTTCGATCGCCGCGTTGGACGGGTCGGGCGTCTTCATCCACAGTCCGTAGAGCGACATAATGAAGCCCGGCGTGCAGAAGCCGCATTGCGAGCCGTGGAAATCGACCATCGCCTGCTGCACCGGATGCAGTTTTTCACCGTCGCCGCGCAGATGCTCCACGGTGACGACATGGGTGCCGTCGAGCGAGCCCACGAAGCGGATGCAGGCATTGACGCTTTCATAGACGAGACCTTCGGTGGAGAGCTTGCCGACCAGCACCGTGCAGGCGCCGCAATCGCCCTCGGCGCAGCCTTCCTTGGTGCCGCGCAGCGAGCGGTTGAGCCGCAGCCAGTCGAGCAAGGTCGCATCGGGCGCGACGTCTTTCAGCGCCACGTCGCTGCCGTTCAGGATGAAGCGTATTTCGTTGCGGGTCTCAGCCATGTCTCAGCTCCCCCGATAGGTCGAGTAGCCGTAAGGCGAAATCAAGAGCGGGACGTGGTAGTGTCGTGCTTCCGCCATGCCGAAGCGGATCGGCACGATGTCGAGGAAAGCAGGTTGCGGCAGGTCGATCCCCTGGCCGCGCAGATAGTCGCCGGCGGCGAAGACCAGCTCATATTCGCCGGTGCGGAAATCGGCGCCGGCAAGCAGCGGCGCGTCGCAGCGCCCGTCATCGTTGGTGGCGACGGTCTTGAGATGCGTGCGGTTCCCGCCCTTGATGCGGAAAAGCCCGATCGACAGACCCTTTGCAGGCCTGCCGGCCGCGGTGTCGAGCACATGGGTCGTCAGGCGCCCGCCATCGGCTTTCGACGTCTCTGCCACTGGCCGCCTCCCATCCCGGTTCAGTTTCAGGTCAATTGTGCGCCAATTAAAGGCTATGCATAAGCCCCGGTCGAGCGGAGCGTGGCAAAAAGCACTTTCAAAAATTTTCGGGGGAATGCATGCGCACTCCTTTCGATATCTTCATCTCGACCATCGGGCAGGAGCGGCAATGCGTTACGATCGGGACATGCGCGGTTACGGGGCAAATCCGCCGGATCCGAAATGGCCCGGCGGCGCGCATGTCGCGGTGCAGTTCGTCGTCAACTATGAAGAGGGCGGCGAGAACTGCGTGCTGCATGGCGACAAGGCCTCGGAAGCGTTCCTGTCCGAAATCGTCGGCGCGGCGCCCTGGGTTGGCCAACGCCATTGGAACATGGAATCGATCTATGAATACGGCGCGCGGGCCGGCTTCTGGCGGCTCCACCGGCTGTTCACCGAAGCGCAGGTGCCGGTGACCTGCTATGGCGTCGCCACGGCGCTGGCGCGCTCGCCCGATCAGGTCGCGGCGATGCAGGAGGCCGGCTGGGAAATCGCCTCGCACGGGCTGAAATGGATCGACTATCGCGACCACTCGGCCGAGGACGAGCGGCGCGATCTCGAAGAGACGATCAAGCTGCACTACGAGGTGACCGGCGCGCGGCCGACCGGCTGGTACACCGGCCGCACTTCGGTCAACACGGTACGGCTCGTCGCCGAGGAAGGCGGCTTCGACTACGTCTCCGATACTTATGACGACGAGCTGCCCTACTGGTTCGACCGCGACGGGCTGCAGAAGCCGCAGCTCATCATCCCCTACACGCTCGACGCCAACGACATGCGCTTCGCGACGCCGCAGGGCTTCAACTCCGGCGACCAGTTCTTCGCCTATCTGAAGGACAGTTTCGATACGCTCTATGCCGAGGGCAAGGCGGGCAGGCCGCGCATGATGAATATCGGCCTGCATTGCCGGCTGGTCGGCCGTCCCGGACGGGTCGCGGCGCTGAAGCGCTTCGTCGACTATGTGAAATCGCATCACAAGGTGTGGCTGACACGGCGCATCGACATTGCCAAACACTGGCGCGAGACGCACCCCTACGAGGCACCGGCGCTGCGGCCGTCGCGGATGGGGTTCGAGGAATTCGTGCATGCCTTCGGCGGCGTGTTCGAGCATTCGCCTTGGATCGCCGAGCGCGCCTACGAACTGGAACTCGGGCCCACGCATGACAGCGCCGGCGGCCTGCACAATGCGCTCTGCCGCGTCTTCCGCGCGGCGAGCGAGGCCGAACGGCTTTCCGTCCTCAACGCCCATCCGGACCTCGCCGGCAAGCTGGCGGCGGCCAAGCGGCTGACGCCGGAATCGGCCAAGGAACAGGCCTCCGCCGGGCTCGACGCGTTGACCGACAAGGAGCGCGAGCTGTTTTCGAAACTCAACGCCGCCTATGTCACCACCTTCGGCTTCCCTTTCATCATCGCGGTCAAAGGCAAGACCAAGGACGAAATCCTGGCGGAGTTCGAGGCGCGGATCGGCAACAGCCGCGGCGCCGAGCTCGAAACCGCCTGCAAACAGGTCGAACGCATCGCGCTGCTTCGCCTGAAAGACATGCTCCCACTCTAATGTTTGTTTTTCACGCAATTCCGTATGGAAGGCCACGGCGAAGCCGCCAACCTAACCGCTTCATACTTTTCCTGGAATTGCTCTGAGGGCCAGGACCGATGGATATGATCAAGACTGCCGAGCGAACCTATTATGCCCCGCATGGCGGCCATCCCGGCCAGAACGAGCTTCTGACCGGCCGCGCCGTCTTCACCGAGGCCTACGCGGTCATCCCCAGAGGCGTGATGCAGGACATCGTCACCAGTCCGCTGCCGTTCTGGGACGAGACGCGGGCCTGGATTATCGCAAGGCCGCTCTCGGGCTTCGCCGAGACGTTTTCGCAATATATCGTCGAGGTCCTGCCGGGCGGCGGCAGCGACCGGCCCGAACTGGACGCTGGCGCCGAGGGTGTGCTGTTCGTCGTCGAGGGCGAGCTCACCGTTTCGCTTGCCGGCAAAAAACATGTACTTGCCCCCGGCGGCTTTGCCTTCCTGCCGCCGTCGAGCGGCTGGACGGTGCGCAACGAGAGCGGCAGCGCCGTTCGCTTCCACTGGATTCGCAAGGCCTATGAGGCGGTCGACGGCCTCGACGCGCCGGAAGCCTTCTTCTCCAGCGATCAGGACGTTGCGCCGAGCCCGATGCCGGGCACCGAAGGGCGCTGGGCAACGACCCGCTTCGTCGACCCGGCCGACATGCGCCACGACATGCATGTCACCATCGTGACGCTGAAGCCGGGTGCGGTCATCCCCTTCGCCGAAACCCATGTCATGGAGCACGGGCTCTATGTGCTCGAAGGCAAGGCGGTCTACCGCCTCAACCAGGACTGGGTCGAGGTCGAGGCCGGCGATTTCATGTGGCTGCGCGCCTTCTGCCCGCAGGCCTGCTATGCCGGCGGCCCCGGCAATTTCCGCTACCTGCTCTACAAGGACGTCAACCGCCACGCCAGGCTTGGCGGCTATCTTGGGGGCAAGGCGCGGTGAGTCGTATCGTCGCCCAGCCGCTGACCCGCGAGAACTTCGCGCCGTTCGGCGACGTCATCGACATGGGCGGCGACAACCGCTACCCGATCAACGGCGGCAAGGCGATGCGCTATCACGACCTCGCCACGGCGGAAGCCGCGGGGCCGAATGCGCGCGTGCTGATCTCCATGGTGCGCGGCACGCCCTATGAGATGCCGCTGAAGCTCACCATGGTCGAGCGCCATCCACTCGGCAGCCAGGCCTTCATCCCGCTGTCGCCGCGGCCGTTCCTGGTGGTCGTCTGCCATGACACGAAGGACGGCCCGGGTGAGCCGCATGCCTTTCTCGCCGGCCCCGGACAAGGCATCAACTATCGCCGCAATCTCTGGCACGGCGTGCTGACGCCGATCGGCGAGGAGCAGGATTTTATTATCGTCGACCGCGGCGGCGACGGCTCCAATCTCGAAGAGTTCTATTTCTCGCATCCTTACGAGATCCACCTTCCCTGAAAGCTCGCGATTCCCATGACCGACATTTCGCTGATCGACCGTCTGCTCGATGTCGTCGAGCACGATATCGTGCCGAAGACGGCGCAAGGCGTCGCCCATGGCAACAAGCTGTTCGGCGCCGCGATCCTGCGGAAAGACAACCGCTCGCTGGTGCTGGCCGAGACCAACAACGAGATGGAAAATCCGCTCTGGCATGGCGAGGTGCACTGCCTGAAGCGCTTCTACGAGATGCCCAAGGCCGAGCGCGTCGACACCAAGGATGCGCTGTTCGTCGCCACGCACGAGCCCTGCTCGCTCTGCCTGTCGGCGATCACCTGGACCGGTTTCGACAATTTCTACTATCTCTTCAGCCATGAGGATTCGCGCGACAGTTTTGCCATCCCGCACGATCTCAGGATTCTGAAGGAGGTCTTCACCCTTGACCCCGGCGGCTACAATGCCGAGAACGCCTATTGGAAAAGCTTTTCCATACGCAGGCTGGTCAGGGCTTTGCCCGACGCTGAGCGCAAGCGGCTGGAGGCTCGGATCGGCAGGATTTCGGCGCGCTATGACGAGCTGTCGGAGGCCTATCAGGCAAGCAAGGCCGACAACGACATTCCGCTGAACTGAGCAATTTTCAAATCTTGATTTGCCACCTTTATGGTGGCATATTGAAGTATGGAGAAGCGCAGACCGACTTACGATCTTGGTGCGATCAAGACGACGTTTGGGTCTGCCGATACGCTGGCAATCACAATATCAGCGCTGCGCGATGCCATTGGTCTCGGCTTCGATCGCACGAGTGTCGTCGAGGTGATTGGCACCATGACACCAAAGATGTTCGTAAAATCGATGACAACGTTCGCGGATCATCGGGTCTGGCAAGATGTTTACCATGTCCCAGCGCGCGACCTGATCCTCTATGTGAAATTCCAGGCGGATGTCGTGACTGAATTCACGGTTGTGGCATTCAAGGAGAAATAGCCATGGCAAAAAAAGAGATGCCTGAAACGATGACCTCCCCGGAAACAGGAGAGACGCTGACGCGCGGGGTTCGTCCATTCGCCGTGACCTACAAGGGCGAGAGCATGACGGTCGACCTGCCCGGCTATTATCCAGCTTCGGATGGTGAGAGCGTGCATGTCGGGGATGACATGATTGCTGTCGATGCGGCGCTCCGCCTTCTCAAAGAGAAGACGGATGGTGTTCCTGCCCCGGCCACAATCCGGCGTATGCGCACCAAACTAAAGCTATCGCAGCGTGAAGCCGGGTCTCTGTTCAAGGTCGGCGAGAATGCCTTCGACAAATATGAAAGAGGCCTCATCGAGCCGAGCGGCCCGACCATTCAGCTGATGACGTTGCTGGAAAAGCACCCCGAATTGGTGGATGAATTGCGCTAACGACCCAGGTCGCATTTTTTGATGCTCCAGTCGCGAATGGCGATTGCAAGTCGGCGCACCGCGTAGCGTTATGCGCCCCATGAAAACCGTCACCGAATTCCCCCGCAAAGTCGTCGAATTTCCCGATATGGGCATCGTCATGCCGGATGGCTGCCGGCTGTCGGCGCGCGTCTGGATGCCGGAGGACGCGACTGACGATCCGGTGCCGGCGATCCTCGAGCACCTGCCCTACCGCAAGCGCGACGGCACCATCTTTCGCGATCAGCTCACCCATCCCTATTTCGCCGGCCACGGCTACGCCTCGATCCGCGTCGACATGCGCGGCAATGGTGATTCCGAAGGGCTGATGGACGACGAATATTCCGAGCAGGAATTGCAGGACGCCTGCGACGTCATCGCCTGGGCGGCCGCGCAGCCCTGGTGCAACGGCAATGTCGGCATGATGGGCATCTCGTGGGGCGGCTTCAACTGCCTGCAGGTGGCTGCCAAGCAGCCGCCGGCGCTGAAGGCGGTGATCAGCCTATGCTCGACGGTCGACCGCTATGCCGACGACATCCACTACAAGGGCGGCTGCCTGCTCTTGGAAAATTTCGGCTGGGCCTCGACGATGCTGTCCTATTCGTCGCGGCCTCCGGATCCGGCGATTGCCGGCGGCAACCGCTGGCGGGATTTGTGGCTTAACCGGCTGGAGAACCAGCCTTTCCTTCTGCCGCTCTGGCTCGGCCACCAGCATCGCGACGCCTATTGGAAACGCGGCTCGATCTGCGAGGATTTTTCGGCTGTTCAGGCGGCCGTGCTGTCGATCGGTGGCTGGCATGACGGCTACCGCAACACGATCTCCAATCTCGTCACCAACATCGAGTCGCCGGTCAAAGGTATCGTCGGTCCCTGGATCCACAAATACCCGCATTACGCCGGGCCCAAGCCGGCGATCGGCTTCCTGCAGGAAGCGCTGCGCTGGTGGGACCGCTGGCTGAAGGGCGCTGAAACCGGCGTCGAGGCCGATCCGGCCTACCGCGCCTACGTGATGGACAGCGTGCGCCCGGCGCGCTGGCATCCCGAGCGGCCGGGCCGCTGGGTGGCCGAGCAGACCTGGCCGTCGGCCAACATCAAGCTTGAGACGATCGAGCTCATCCCCGACGGCGCCAAGCCCGCGATCGTCGCGTCGCCGCAGACCTGCGGACTTGCCGGCGGCGAATATTTTCCCTTCACCTTCGGGCCGGAACTGCCGGGCGACCAACGCCCCGATGACGCGCTGTCGGTTTGTTTCGATCAACCCGAGCTCGGCGAAGCGATCGACATAGTCGGGGCGCCGGAGCTCGAGGTCCGGGTCGCCTCCGACCGGCCGCAGGCCAATATCGCGGTGCGGCTCTGCGACGTGCATCCGGACGGCGCCTCGGAGCTGATCTCCTATGGCGTGCTCAATCTGACCCACCGCAACTCGCATGAATTCCCCGATCCGTTGGTTCCCGGGCAGACGGTTTCGGCGCGCGTGGTGCTCGACCAATGCGCCTATCGTGTGCCGGCCGGCCACAAATTGCGCATCGCCGTTTCGACCGCTTACTGGCCGATGATCTGGCCCTCGCCGGAACCGGTACGGCTTGATCTCTCGACGGCGACGCTGAGGCTGCCGCGGCGTCCGCTGGCAAGAGGGGATGAGGTTTCGTTCCCTGAGCCGGAAGGCGCGACGCCGTGGGCGACCGAGACGATCAGGCAGGCGAATTCCGAACGCCATGTCGATCGCGACGAGAAGACCGGGCTGGTTAGGCTTTCCATAACCGACGATTTCGGCGAGGTGCGCGACATCGACCATGGGCTGGCCAATGGCAGCGTCGTGCGCGAGATATGGACGATTCATCCCGACGACCCGCTGTCGGCCACAGGAGCCACGCATTGGACGCAGACCTTGTCGCGCAATGAATGGTCGGTGCGGACCGAGACTTTTGCCGAGATGCGATCGGACGCCGCAAACTTCATCGTCAGCGCCAGAATCGAAGCCTATGAGGGCGAAAAGCTGGTCTTCGAACGCGACTTCGAGCAGACGATTCCCCGCTCCATGGTTTGAGCCGAAGCAAGATTGGTCCAAATGCGACGTACGATTTACGCCACCGTATGTCGCATTCGGTCTTGCCTGCCGCTTTCCCTTACGGTCATTATCTCCTCCAATAGCAAGAAACGACCATAAGGTCGGATACCCAGAGTGAGGAACCAGAATGTCCAACGAACTCGACTATCTCAGCCGGCGAGTCGCGGCCGGAAAACTTAGCCGTCGCGACTTTCTCGGTCGCGCCGCGGCGCTCGGCGTCACCGCTACCTTTGCCAACTCGCTGCTCTCCAGCGCCGTGCGCGCTGCCGGCCCGGTCAAGGGCGGCACGCTGAAGGCCGGTCTGGTCGGGGGTGAATCCACCAACAGCCTCGATCCGGCCCTGTTCATGACCCAGGTGCCCTTTGCCTTCGGCAAAATGTGGGGCGAATTGATCGTGGAGCTCTCGCCCGACGGCAAGCTGGAGAACCGCATCGCCGAGGAGATCGGCTCTTCGGACGACGCCAAGGTCTGGACGCTGAAAATCCGCGACGGCATCGAGTTCCACAACGGCAAGACGGTTACCGCAGAAGACGTCGCTGCCACGCTCGAGCGTCATTCGGACGAGAAGTCCAAGTCCGGCGCGCTGGGCTACATGAAGGGCATCGACACCATCAAGGTCAACGGCAAGGAAGTCGTGCTGACGCTGAAGGAGCCTAACGCCGACCTCCCCTACCTTCTCAGCGACTATCACCTGATCGTCCAGCCGAACGGCGGCAAGGACAAGGCCGATGCGGGCATCGGCGCCGGGCCGTACAAGGTCAAGGTCAATGAGCCCGGCGTGCGCCATGGCGGCGAACGCTTCGCCAATTACTGGCAGGGCGACAAGATGGGCCACGCCGACCAGATCGAAATCATCGTCATCAACGATGCGACAGCGCGCACTGCGGCCCTGCAGGGCGGCCAGGTCAACATGATCAACCGCGTCGAGCCGAAGATCGTCGACCTGATCAAGCGCGTGCCTGGCGTCACCATCCGCAACCACTCCGGTCCGGGCCACTACGTGTTCATCATGCATTGCAACACGGCGCCGTTCGACAACAACGATCTCAGGATGGCGTTGAAGCTGGCGATCGACCGCGAGGAGATGTTGAAAAAAGTGCTGCGCGGCTACGGCTCGCTCGGCAACGATTTCCCGATCAACGCCTCCTACCCGCTATTCACCGAGATCGAGCAGCGCAAGTACGATCCGGACAAGGCCAAGTTCCACTACAAGAAGTCCGGTCATGACGGCCCTGTGCTGCTTAGGACCTCGGACGTCGCCTTCCCGGGCGCTGTCGATGCATCCCAGCTTTTCCAGCAGAGCGCCGCCAAGGCCGGCATCAAGATCGAGCTCAAGCGCGAGCCCGGCGACGGCTATTGGAACGAAGTCTGGAACAAGCAGCCCTTCTGCGCCTCCTATTGGGGCGGTCGCTCGACCCAGGACCAGATGTACTCGACCGCCTATCTGTCGACCGCCGATTGGAACGACACGCGTTTCAAGCGCCCGGACTTCGACAAGATGGTGCTGGCCGCGCGCGCCGAACTCGACGAGGCCAAGCGCAAGGCGATCTACCACGACATGGCCGTCATGGTGCGCGACGAAGGCGGCCTGATCCTGCCGATGTTCAATCAGTTCATCGACGCAACAGGCCCCAAGGTGGCTGGCTGGGTGGAGGATCCGCATCAGGAGCTTTGCAACGGCTACGCGCTGGCGAAGTGCTGGCTCGAAGCCTGAGCACGGCCTTGCGGAGATGTCCTCACCCATCGTGAAACTGGTGGCCCAGCGCATTGCGCTGGGCATCCTCCTTCTGCTGGCCGTTTCGGTCCTGATCTTCGCCGGCACGCAGATTCTGCCCGGCGACGTCGCGCAAGCCATCCTTGGACAATCGGCGACCCCGGAGTCGCTGGCCAATCTGCGCGAGCAGCTCGGGCTCAACCAGCCTGCCTATATCCGTTACTTCCACTGGCTGGGCGGCGTGCTGACCGGCGATCTCGGCACCGCCATGTCGAGCGGCCAGGACATCGCGACATCAATCAAGGAACGGCTGTGGAATACGCTGTTCCTGGCCTTCTGGGCGGCCATCGTGGCTATCCCGCTGGCGATCACGCTTGGGTTGATCGCAGTGCGCTACCGCAATGGCTGGGTCGACAAGCTGATCTCCGGCGTGGCGCTTGCCTCGACCTCCTTCCCGGAGTTCTTCATCGGCTATCTGCTCGTCTTCTACTTCGCGGTCCAGCACCAATGGTTCCCGGCCATCTCGACCGTCTATGATGGAATGCCTTTGGGTGAGCGCCTGCAGGCTATAGCGCTGCCTGCGGCGGCGCTGACTCTGGTGGTGCTCGCCCATATGATGCGCATGACGCGCGCGGCGATCCTCAACGTCATGCAGTCGGCCTATGTCGAGACGGCCGAACTCAAGGGGCTGTCGGCCGCTGCCGTTATCCGCAAGCATGCCTTCCCGAACGCGATCGCGCCGATCATCAATGTCGTCATGCTCAACCTTGCCTATCTGGTGGTCGGCGTCGTCGTGGTCGAGGTGATCTTTGTCTATCCAGGCATGGGGCAATATCTGGTCGACCACGTCACGAAGCGCGACGTGCCGGTCGTGCAGGCGGTCGGCTTGATCTTCGCCGCCGTCTATATCACCCTCAACATCATCGCAGACATTGCAGCGATTGTCGCCAATCCGCGACTCAGGCATCCGAAGTAGGGGGCGGCCGATATGCTCGATATCAGACGCATCCCTCTGCCATCGCTGGCCGGCCTGGTGCTGACCGCGCTGTTCGTGCTGGCGGCAATCTTCGCGCCCTTGATCGCGCCGCACGGCAACGCCGAGATCATCGGCGACGTGTGGGAGCCGATGTCGGCCGCGCACTGGCTGGGCACCGACAATCTCGGCCGCGATCTGTTGTCGCGCATGATCTACGGCGCCCGCATCACGCTGTTCATCGCGGTGCTGGCGACGGCACTGTCCTTCTCGCTTGGGGCCATTCTCGGCTTTTCGGCGGCGGTATTCGGCGGCTGGTACGACACGATCCTGTCGCGGCTCGTCGACCTCCTCATGTCGATCCCGACGCTGATCATGGGCCTCGTCGTGCTTTCGGTGCTGCCGTCGAACCTGGTGACGCTGATCCTGGTCATGGGCATCCTCGATTCGACCCGAGTCTACCGACTGTCGCGCGCGGTCGCCGTCGACATCAACGTCATGGACTATGTCGAGGCAGCGAAGCTGCGCGGCGAAGGCAGCGGCTGGATCATCTTCCGGGAGATCCTTCCCAATGCGCTGTCGCCGCTGGTCTCGGAACTCGGGCTGCGCTTCATCTATGCCGTGCTGTTCCTGTCGACGCTGTCCTTCCTCGGTCTCGGCGTGCAGCCGCCGGATGCCGACTGGGGCGGCATGGTCAAGGAGAACAAGGACGGTATCGTGTTCGGCATTCCGGCGGCGCTCATCCCAGCGGCGGCGATCGCGGCACTGGCGATCTCGGTCAATCTCGTCGCCGACTGGGTGCTCAATCGCACGACAAGCCTGAAGGGAGGACGCGGCTGATGGTTGACGGCAAAGCAAAGTCCGGTCCTCTCCTCGACATCCGCAACCTGCGCATCGAAGCGACGGTCTATCCGCCGGGTGAAGCACCGAGGACCATCACGCTTGTCCACGACGTTTCGCTGACGCTGGAGAAGGGCAAGGTGCTTGGGCTGATCGGCGAGTCCGGCGCCGGCAAGTCGACCATCGGCCTGTCGTCGATGGGCTATGGCCGCGGCGGCGTTCGGATTACCGGCGGCGAGGTCATCCTCAACGGCCGCGACATACTGACAGGCGGCAAGGAAGGCCTGCGCAAGCTGCGCGGCCGCGAAGTCTGCTATGTCGCCCAGTCGGCGGCGGCGGCCTTCAATCCGGCGCACCGGCTGATGGACCAGGTGGTGGAGGCCACGCTCCTGCACGGCACCGCTACCCGCGCCGAGGCCGAGAAACGCGCCGTCGCCCTGTTCAGGAAGCTCAGCCTGCCCAACCCCGAAACGATCGGCGAGCGTTTCCCGCACCAGGTGTCGGGCGGCCAGCTGCAGCGCGTGATGACGGCGATGGCGTTGTGCTCGGAACCTGACCTGATCGTCTTCGACGAGCCGACGACGGCCCTCGACGTGACGACGCAGATCGACGTGCTGTCAGCGATCAAGGATGCCATCCGCGACACACATGTCGCGGCCCTTTACATCACCCACGATCTGGCCGTCGTGGCACAGGTGTCCGACGAGATCATGGTGCTGCGTCACGGCCGGCTGGTCGAATGGGGCGGCACCCACCAGATCATCAAGGAGCCGCGCCAGGAATACACCAACGCCCTGGTCTCGGTGCATCAGATCGAACACCAGGAACAGCAGCCGGGCACGACGCCGATGCTATCGGTGAAGAACGTGACGGCCGCCTATGGCGGCGGCCACGTCAAGGTGCTGAAGAACGTTTCGGTCGACATCTTTCCGGGCCAGACGCTGGCCGTGGTCGGCGAGAGCGGTTCCGGCAAATCGACGCTGGCGCGCGCCATCACCGGGCTCTTGCCGCCCGAGAAAGGTAGCGTTGTCTTCGACGGCCGCACGCTTGCCAACAGGCTCGCCGACCGGCCGAAGGAGGACCTTCGCCAGCTGCAGATGATCTACCAGATGGCCGACGTGGCGATGAATCCGCGCCAGACGGTAGGCACCATCATCGGCCGGCCGCTGGAGTTCTATTTCGGCATGAAGGGCCGCGAACGCGACAAGCGCGTCGCCGAGCTGCTCGACGAGATCGAGATGGGCAAGGGCTTCGTCGACCGCTATCCGGCCGAGCTTTCCGGCGGCCAGAAGCAGCGCGTCTGCATCGCCCGCTCGCTCGCCGCCAAGCCGAAGCTGATCATCTGCGACGAGGTGACCTCGGCGCTCGACCCGCTGGTCGCCCACGGCATCCTCAAGCTGCTGCTCAACTTGCAGCAGATCGAGAAGGTGGCCTACCTTTTCATCACCCACGATCTGGCGACGGTTAAGTCGATCGCCGATTCGATCGCTGTGATGTATCGCGGCGAGGTGGTGCGCTACGGATCCAAAAGCAAGGTGCTGACGCCGCCCTTCGACGCCTACACCGACCTGCTCCTCTCCTCCGTTCCCGAAATGGAGATCGGCTGGCTGGAGAAGGCCATCAAGGGCCGGCGCATGGAAAGCGCCGGCAACTGACGCAATTCCCGCAGAACTGTTAAGCGGCTTCCGCACGGAATTGCGGCGCCGCCAAAGGTCGGTGGTTGGGTGAAGAACCCGAATGGCGAGATGATGGACGGCTATGCGCTCAACGAGTGCTGGCTGAACGCCTGATATCAAGCTATCCAAAGCAGCGCCGCGTGTCCGCGCGACAGGCGGCGCCTCTGTTTTCAATGCATGGGAACCGCCGTGGCGCTCAAATCCAAACTGCTGCTCATCATCCTCGACGGCGTGCCCTACCGGAACTGGCGCCGGCTGATGGGCAATCTCGAGGGCTGGGCGCAATCGGGCGAGGCGCAGGTGTGGAAGATGCGCTCCGTGCTGCCGTCGACGTCCGCCTGCTGCTACGCCTCGATCCACACCGGTGTCACGCCGCAGGTGCACGGCATCCTTTCCAACGAGAACCGCTTTCGCGTCACGCAACCGGACATTTTTTCGGAAGTGAGCAAGGCCGGCGGCAGGACGGGCGCGGTGACCCATTCCTACTGGTCGGAATTCTTCCGCTCGTATCCGTTCGATCTTATCGAGGACATGGAGTTCGACGAGCCAAGCGGGCCGATCACGCATGGTCGCTTCCACACCATGACCGGCTACAATCTCAAGAATCAGATGACGCCAAGCGATGTCGACCTGTTCGCGACGCTGACGATGCTGACCAAACGCCATCGCATCGACTACGGCATCCTGCACACCTGCACGCTGGATTCGATGGGTCACCGCTTCGGCCATGACTGCCACGAGATGGATCATGCCTGCTACGCGATGGACGGCATGCTCGCTGCCTTCCTGCCGCAATGGCGCCAAGCTGGCTATGAAGTGATCGTGACGGCCGACCATGGCCAGACCGGCCGCGGCCACCATGGCGGCCATGACCACGAGATGCAGGATTTCGCGCTCTATTATTTCGGGCCTGCCAATGGGCCTGAGGCCGACACGCTGCTCGACCAGCTGCAGCTCGCGCCAACAGTGCTGAGCCGGCTTGGCGTGACGATACCGGAGACGATGAAGGCGAAGGCGTTTTTGGGTTAAGCGGCCTTTCCTTCTCCCCTTGTGGGAAGGTGGATCGGCGCGCAGTGCCGAGACGGATGAGGGGTGTTCCAGCGGAGTGAGACGTCGGCATTCCCTGGAACGCCCCACATCCGGCCGCTTCGCGGCCACCTTCTCCCACAAGGGGCCTGTTGCGCAGTTAGCGAGAACAGGCTCGCAGAGGGGTTTTGACCGCGAAGTGTGTTGTGCTTGGTGGGCGATTTGGCCTTGGGGTTGAGTTTGATGGTGGCGGTGCGGCCCCTAGGCCGGTA
>NZ_NSFT01000016.1 GCF_002294725.1 Mesorhizobium sp. WSM4313
CAACCCCGCCCCTGCTAAAGCCCGCCGCATGACGACGCCCCTCGACCACATCCGCAATTTCTCCATCGTCGCCCATATCGACCATGGCAAATCCACGCTTGCCGACCGGCTGATCCAGCTCACCGGCACGCTGGAGGAGCGCGATATGAAGGAGCAGGTGCTGGACTCGATGGATATCGAGCGCGAGCGCGGCATCACCATCAAGGCCCAGACCGTCAGGCTCAACTACCGCGCCAAGAACGGCGAGGACTATGTGCTGAACCTGATCGACACGCCCGGTCATGTCGACTTCGCCTATGAAGTGTCGCGTTCGCTGGCCGCCTGCGAGGGCTCGCTGCTGGTGGTCGACGCTTCCCAGGGCGTCGAGGCGCAGACGCTGGCCAATGTCTACCAGGCCATCGACAACAACCACGAGATCGTCGTGGTGCTGAACAAGGTCGACCTGCCGGCGGCCGAGCCCGAGCGCATCCGCGAGCAGGTGGAGGAGGTGATCGGCCTCGATGCCTCCAACGCCGTGCTGATCTCGGCCAAGACGGGCCTTGGCGTGCCCGACGTGCTGGAGGCGATCGTCCACCAGCTGCCGCCGCCGCGCGAGGGCGACATCGCGGCGCCCCTGAAGGCGATGCTGGTCGACAGCTGGTACGACGCCTATCTCGGCGTCATCGTGCTGGTGCGCATCATCGACGGCGTCATGAAGAAGGGCCAGACCATCCGCATGATGGGCACCGGCGCAAAGTATCTCGTCGAGAGGACGGGCGTGTTCAAGCCGGCCCGCGTCAATGTCGACGAGCTCGGCCCCGGCGAGTTCGGCTTCTTCACCGGCTCGATCAAGGAAGTGGCCGACACCCGCGTCGGCGACACCATCACCGAGGACCGCCGCCCGACGCAAAAGGCGCTGCCCGGCTTCAAGCCGGCGCAGCCGGTGGTGTTCTGCGGCCTGTTCCCGGTCGACGCCGCCGATTTCGAGGATTTGCGCGCCGCCGTCGGCAAATTGCGCCTCAACGACGCCAGCTTTTCCTATGAGATGGAAACCAGCGCCGCGCTCGGCTTCGGCTATCGCTGCGGCTTCCTGGGCCTGCTGCATCTGGAGATCATCCAGGAGCGGCTGGAGCGCGAGTTCAACCTTGATCTCATCGCCACGGCGCCCTCCGTCGTCTACCGCCTGAACCTCAATGACGGCTCGGTGAAGGAACTGCACAATCCGGCCGACATGCCCGACGTGGTCAAGATCGCCTCGATCGAGGAGCCGTGGATCCGCGCCACCATCCTGACCCCCGACGATTATCTCGGCGGCATCCTGAAACTCTGCCAGGACAGGCGCGGCATCCAGGCCGATCTCTCCTATGTCGGCAAACGCGCCATGCTCACCTACGACCTGCCGCTCAACGAGGTGGTCTTCGATTTCTACGACCGGCTGAAGTCGATCTCCAAGGGCTACGCCTCCTTCGACTATCACCTGACCGACTATCGCGAGGGCGACCTGGTGAAGATGTCGATCCTGGTCAATGAGGAGCCGGTCGACGCGCTGTCCATGCTGGTGCACCGCACGGCGGCGGAAAAGCGCGGCCGCGCCATGTGCGAGAAGCTGAAGGAGCTGATCCCGCACCACCTGTTCAAGATCCCGATTCAGGCCGCGATCGGCGGCAAGGTCATCGCCCGCGAAACCATCTCGGCGCTGCGCAAGGACGTCACCGCCAAATGCTATGGCGGCGACGTGACCCGCAAGCGCAAGCTGCTCGACAAGCAGAAAGAGGGCAAGAAGCGGATGCGCCAGTTCGGCAAGGTGGATATCCCGCAGGAGGCGTTTATCCAGGCGCTGAAGATGGGCGATTGAGGAGATTTGCATCCGCTCAATCCAACCTTAAGCGGTTAGACCCCCATCTGTTAGCGAGTGTACGAACGAGTGAACTGTGCCTCAAACGAGGGGCCGATTAGCTTTCCGTCATTCAACGCAGAAGCTACATCGTCTCGACTACGGTATTTGTTTCCCGTAGCGAGGGCTATACCGAAGGATTTCAGCGCATCCTTCAGCTCCAAGAGCTTCACGCTGTCGATCACGCGGAAATTCGCTGCGGGGGAAGCCTCTTGCCCGAATTTAAATTTAGGATGGATGATTATCGGAGTAGCAGTGTTTGCAGGCGGATAGTTTTGATTAAACCAGGAAACCGAGCCAAGCAGTTGGTTGCAATCCGCCTTGGAGATCGTCTCAGACACCACCGCACCGCTCTTGCATTCAATTATAAAATATCGGTGGGCCCCCACACCCCAAAGGTTGTCTGGTCCTTTTCCAGTCTCAAGCTCGGGCCGCTGCGATGAAAAGCCGAGTATCTGCCCCACATTGTCTATGGCAGCCTCAAAGCGCTTGGTTGTATGTAGGTCCCAGTCGAGATCATCCAACAAAGCATTGACCCAAAGGACGAGGTCGTTGCCATCAGGAAAGCGCTCCAGGAACTTGTGTGCGTTCAAAACCTGATCCTCTGGCGTCCCCAATTTTTTGTATTCAATGCCCTCGATTGGTTTAACAACCCGATTGTTGAGGGCAACTGCCGAGATCAGCGTTTTCTGTGCCTCCGTTCGATCAACATAATGCATGTATTCAGCAAGCTGTTGTTTAATATATCCTTTCACGCTATCCTCGGTTGAGTTATTGACTGCATTCTGCATAAAATCCACCGAGCGTTTATATTGCCGTATCCGAGCGCCGTCGAAAGACGCCCGTTGGTCACCTACATAACCTTCCATGTAAAAATAGTTGGTGTCGGGTGCATGCACGATGGCTTCCTTCGAGACCCGAACCCATGAAGCGTCCTTGTTGAAGGAATACTCCAATATTGGCAGTAAGTCGCTCATCGACTTCAAGTCGATCTGTCTCGCCAGCTGTCGAGCCACTCGTAACTGAGCCTTAGTAATTTCAGTGAAAAACTTGGCAGTTTCGTAATAATTGATCGCCTTTGTCAGATTTGCTCCCCAAAGTAGTACAACACATTGATCCTCGCTGGATCGAACGCCTCTGCCCATACCTTGTTCAATCCTTTGAACAAGATCGATGTTTGATCCTATTGTCCCTTCTAGGGCGGCAGCATTAACACGGGATATTAAGCTCGAATAGCCGGGTACGCCATCGAGGATGAGCATCTCGCATGCCGTACCAGGTAGGTCGACGCCATCGTATTTGTTAATCAAAACGGCAATCCCCACATGCCCATTCTTTAACTTTTCGACGCCCTCATGGATGTTGTCCTTGTCCAGTGTCAGACTCGCGACGTCTTTCCAATTGGAAGCCTGGTTCTTCGAAGGAACGATGACAACTACATTCCGTTTGCTCGCCACGCCGGCGCAGAACTTTTTCAGGTCATCGAATTTGATATCGCGGTTTAACTCCTGGGGGGCGATGATCATTCGATCACCCATATCACCAGCACCTTTGGGCTTTATGGGTTTTGATATCGCAGCGGGATCAGCCTTAAAGTGCGAAACCAGAATGCCGTCGTTGGCGAGCGTGGCGGTCATGAACACTTTCCGCTTTGCCCGGCTCAGCGCTGGAATTACATCGATAGGAATGCACCGGGGCGCTATTTCAATGCGCTTGGCGGAGATCACGCATTGGCAGAGGTCCACGACATCGATCAGCAAGTCGCGTTTAAATAGGAGCTCCTCCAGGTCCTTATGTTTCATCATTAGGGAAACGATATCTGCGGACCTGTCTTTCCATATCCAAAACGGGAGTTCAAATATCACCGTTGGGTCACCGCTCATGAGCCTAGCGTGGTCCATCGCGTTGTATTGGCGTATTGGTTCGGACAAAAGTGCCCAAAGGTCCTTATAAAGTGGAGATGCCGGGGTAGTTTCGATTCTGAATTGCTCCTCGATGCTTTGCAAGCATGCGTGAGCGTCGTCAATTACAACAGACTCGAGCGGTATCTTTACTTCCTTGACACCAAAGACGGATCGTCCATTTACAATCTTTCTTATGTTAGTGACGAGTATTTTCTCGCCCCTCATGAAACCCGCGTCATCCTCGGAGTCAGTAACCGGGATACCTAGGTCGCGCGCTTCCGCTATGACCTGCGAGGTTAGATATTTATCCGGCGTAATATAGACAGCAGGGCGTAAGCCTTCATTGAGACTGCTTTGTAACAAAAGTAGGCCGACCAGAGTTTTGCCAGAGCCCGTGTTCATTTTGACGGTAAGGTCGTTCTCGGCTCGTCTGGCGAACCATCCATCGAGCACCTCGCCCTGCTCGTCAGATGGGCGCTTAAATCGCGGAGCTCGAGTTAGGGTCGTGAAAATCTTTCGTGGTTCGAGGATGGTGCTGTCATTGCCACCAGATTTAAATAGGTCGAAGTTAATCACGGTTGCCCCTGCTAGGTTGCCATTTGCTCACAGATGGATAGGACGAAATAAGACTTAGAGCAATTGATACATGACCGCCGGATACGATCGTCGACGGCCACACCCGCGACCATGTCTGTGAAGGTGCAGCATTGCATGCGGTGGCATGCAGTAACCGAGGCGCCCGATGCCATTGACGGCTTTGCAGCGGACACTTGGCGACTCCTAAACTATTGGACAAACCACAGCTGCGGCGTATCCTCTCCTCGGCTTGGGGAGACATCACATGCGCTCCACCTTGGACACCGTCGCCGCGATCGGTCTCGCCATCGGCGGCGCTTTTGGCTTGGCGGGCACTTTCGTTGCGAGCGACGCGCTGCGCGAAACGGTCTGGACCATCGACGGCGTCGGCATCGTCGTCGCCACGGCGCTACTCGTGGTGAAATACCAGCGGCTGGGCAATGATCTCGTCGCGGCCGGCTTCCTTACGTTCCTTGCCGGCGAAAGCCTGCTTCTGGCCGGCAATGCGGCGGGGCTGCAGGCCAGCGTGCCGTCCTATGCCGGCGGCATCGCGCTCTGGGCGGCGGGGCTAGTGATGGTCAGCGCGCAAGCCACTTTCGCGCTGTGGATGCGGCTCACGGCGTCCGTCGCCGCTGTGCTGTTCACCGTTTCGGCCCTCATGATCCTGTGGGGCGCGCCGCTCTTGCCCACCTCGGCGCCGCTGCCGGCGCTCGGCTATCCGTTCCTGGTGCTGACCTTCATCGGCTGGATCTGGACTTTGCTGAAGCCGGAGCGTTGAGTGCAAGGGCGATGCCCGCGCCGCTCGAAATCCGTAACAGCCCGTCGGGAAAGATCCTGCCCGCCGTCGGGCCGTTCCTGCTCGGCGGCATTTTCGGCTTCGGCGCGCTACAGGGCGTGGCCTCGGGCGCGAACAGCGGGCATGTGCTGTGGATCGCGCTGCTCGGCGCCGCCTGCCTGGGGCTCGGCGTTTTCATCGCCCGCGGCGCCTTCGACGCTTCGGTCAAGGTGACGCTGGACAGCCACGGCTTCCGCGATGCTCGCGCCGGCGACGTGCTGGTGCCATGGAGCAAGGTGATAAGCGTGCGCCTCGCCGCCGGCGGCAAGGGCGCGGCGATGCTCAATTTCGAGCTCACCGAGGAGCCGCCCGCCGCAATCCGCTATTCCTCCGCCAACGCCTTCGGCCTGATGCCTTTCGGCCGGAACATTGTGCATATGGAAATCTCCTCGCTCGACGTGCGGGGAGAGGAGATGGTGGACGCAGTGAAGACATTCGCGCCGCATGTGGCGGTGAGGCGCTGATCTCCCCCCTCGAGGGGAGATGTCGCCGAAGGCGACAGAGGGGGTCACCGCGCGTGAAGTGCCCGCGCCCTGCGCGACAAGAAAGAGCGGCGGCACTCTAGGTGAGACGACCCCCTCTGGCCTGCCGCCGTAAAATGGAGGCTGGCGCTCCACGCGCGGCGACCCCCTCTGGCCGCTTTGCGGCCATCTCCCCCTCGAGGGGGAGATTACCGGCGCCACCCGTGCTCTACTTGCCCCGGGGGACCTCGCCATGATTCGCGCTCTGCTCGCCTTCCTTCTGCTCACCTCGCCGGCCTTGGCCGCGGACATGTCGGTCTTCGTGCGCAACCAGCGTTCGGACGGGGTCGCGGTCGAGCTGTTCAGCCGCGATAGCCAAAAAGTCTGGCCGGGCGACGACAAGGTGTTCCTCATCCGCCCGAAGGCACGAAAATCCGTGCCGATCTCCTGCGAGCCGGGCGAGCACATCTGCTGGGGCGCCTGGGTGAACGGCAATGACAAGGTCACCGCCGGCGTCGGCCCCGACAATGACCAGCCCTGCGACACCTGCTGCTTCATCTGCACCGAGCATTCCACCGAGACGGTGGATCTGGCGGAGTAGCGGGGCGCTTTCCCTTCTCCCCTTGTGGGAGAAGGTGGCTCGGCGCGCAGCGCCGAGACGGATGAGGGGTGCTCCAGCGGAGTGAGGCGCCGGATATTTGAGCGATCAGAAAAACCGGCTAATCTTCCGCCATGCCGCACCAGCCCATAACCGGCCAAACGCAATTTCGCCCGGTCGATGCGCCGCGAGCCGACAGAGGCGGAAGACCGCTTATGGCACGAATTGCGCGGCCGGCGACTGGACAATATCAAGTTCAAGCGGCAAGTGCCGATTGGTCGGTTCGTAGCGGATTTCCTTTGCGCCGAAGCAAAACTCATCGTCGAAATCGACGGCAGCCAGCATGCGGAGTCGCTCCGTGATCTGGAGCGCGACGCCGCATTGAAGGCGAGAGGCTTTCGCGTGCTGCGGTTCTGGAACGGTGATGTGCTGAAAGAGCTGGATGCGGTCTGCGATACCATTATTGCGTATGTGAAAGATAAGAGTTTGCAGCCCTGGCGGTAGCGGGGCGCACGCGTTCTTGCCAAGCTGGAACACCCCTCATCCGTCTCGGCGCTGCGCGCCGAGCCACCTTCTCCCACAAGGGGAGAAGGGGAAGTCGCGCCATTCCCCCAAATTGCGTCAGCCATTTTCGCCGCCGCCCCTTTGGCATACGCGCCGGTCATGTCATCATCCCGCGATCGGCCGTGGGGGCCGATTCTACCTCGGGGGTTCTCATGTCTTCCACCTTCGCGCGCCGCGTGGCCGCCGCGCTTTCGCTTGCCGTCCTCATCGCGCCCGCCGCCCGTGCCGGCGACGTCACCTTCCAGATCAAGAATGGCCATCCCAACGCCATGCGTGTCGAGCTCTACAGCCAGGACCGCGACTATGTCTGGCCGGGCGAGGGCAAGGACTTCTATCTCGACGACGGCGAGACCAAGCAATTGCCGATCTCGTGCAATGAGGGGGAGAAGATCTGCTATGGCGCCTGGGTCGACGGCGACGAGCAGACCTATTGGGGCGTCGGCCCCAACAACAAGGAGACTTGCGAGGACTGCTGCTACACCTGCAGCGGCGGCCAGACCGAGGAGATCGACCTGGAGGAGTAGGGGTGGGCCCCCGAAGCTGCTGATCTCCCCCCTTGTGGGGGAGATGCCTGGCAAGGCAGAGGGGGGCGCTGTCCCGCCAGCATCTCAACCCGCTAAAAGCTCCTGCCTTGGGAAACTTCTGCACATTCGAAAAGCGGTGGGCCGCGATCCTTCGCGCCCCCCTCTGTCCTGCCGGACATCTCCCCCACGAGGGGGGAGATTGGCCGTCACGCGGCCCTTCGCCAATCTCCAGCGAACTTACACAAGGGGAGAAGGGGAAGTAGTCATCCGGCCAGCTTGACGCCCCTCTCGCCCCCGCCCTAGCCTTGCCTCAACCCAACAGGAGACTCCCACCCAAATGGCAAGCACGGTCGAAGGCGAGAAGATCGACGTTTCTTTCAGCGGCAAGCGCTGCATCCATTCGCGCAATTGCGTGCTTGGCAACCCGCATGTCTTCGTGCCCAACGCGCCGGGCGAGTGGATCCATCCTGAAGCAGCCAGCGTCGAGCAGGTGGTGGCGCTGGCGGAAAACTGCCCGTCGGGCGCCATCACCTACAGCCGCAAGGATGGCGGCCCGCAGGAGAGGCCGCCGGTGGTCAACACCGTGCGGTTGAGGGAAAACGGCCCGCTGGCGGTGCATGCCGAGATCGTGCTCGGCGAGGACACTTTCTTCCGCGCCACGCTCTGCCGCTGCGGGCTGTCGCAGAACAAGCCGTTCTGCGACAACAGCCACATCAAGGCCGGTTTTTCCGCCACCGGCGAGCCGGCGCTGAAGGAAGCGCAGGTGCTGGAGGCGCGCGATGGCCCGCTCAATGTGACGCCGACCGTCAACGGCCCGCTTAAGGTCGAAGGCAATGCCGAGATCGTCACCGGCACCGGGCATACCATCGCCCGCACCACCAAGGTGTTCCTCTGCCGCTGCGGTCACTCGGCCAACAAGCCGTTTTGCGACGGGTCGCATAAAAGAGTGGGGTTCGTAGCATGACAAGCGCTGCGCCCGCCTTAGTTTTGGGGTGAGAACTCTCAGGAGGAATCCACCATGCGCACCATGCTCACCCTTGCCTTGCTTGCCGTCGCAATACCCGCCTTCGCCGCAAACCATGCGGTTGAGATCAAGGACATGAAATTCCACCCGGCCAAGATCAGTGTCGCCGTCGGCGACACCGTGACCTTCACCAACGCCGATTCCAAGACGCACACCGCCACGGCGGATGACGGCTCCTTCGATACCGGCCAACTCGCCAAGGGCAAGCGCGCCAAGGTCAAGATATCGGCCGCCGGCGCGCATCCGTTCCATTGTGCGATCCACAGCTCGATGACGGGCACCGTCACGGCGAAATAGGCGGCGACCGCGGAGCCGCCAATCTCCCCGTTGCCCGCACCACCAAGGTGTTCCTCTGCCGCTGCGGCCTTCGGCGAACAAGCGGTTCTGTGATGGGAGCCATAAGAGGGTGGGGTTCGTGGGGCAGGCAATCGCGAACGTTGGCGCGAGGCACCCCCCTCTGGCCTGCCGGCCATCTCCCCCGCAAGGGGGGAGATTAGCAGTTCGGGTGCCGGCGCCTCCTGCAAATATCGGCGATTGGCGAAGGCCGGTGCGACATCTGATCTCCCCCCTTGCGGGGAGATGTCCGGCAGGACAGAGGGGGGTGCTGTCCCGCCAGCATCTCAGCAAGCCGCGCCCTCCTCCCCCTTGGCCCACCTCTCCCGCCTTTATCCGCCAGCCGGTATCGGCTAAGGGCTTCGCAACAAGCCCTCTCGCCCCGGACTGCCTGCACGATGACCGCCAAGCCTCACCCTCTCTTCCTCGGCATCGACACCGGCGGCACCTACACCGATGCGGTGCTGTGGTCGGAGGAGGGCGGTCCTAAGGGCAAGGTTCTCGCCAAGGCCAAATCGCTGACCACGCGCCACGATCTCGCGGTCGGGATTTCCGGCGCGGTGGACGCGGTGCTTCAGGATTCCGCCACCGATCCGGCCGCCATCAAGCTGGTTTCGATGTCGACGACCTTGGCCACCAACGCGCTGGTCGAGGGCCAGGGCGGGCGCGTGGCGCTGGTGATGATCGGCTTTTCCGAGGCCGACCTGGCGCGTGACGGGTTGAAGACGGCTTTAGGCACCGATCCGGTGGTGTTCTGCCCAGGCGGCCATGACGTGCATGGCAATGCGGCAAAACTCGAGCTTTCCGGGCTCGAGGCGGCGCTGCCCGAGCTTGGGCGTTCGGTGTCGGGCTTTGCCGTCTGCGCCTATTTCGCCACCCGCAACCCGGCGCATGAGCTGGCGGCCCGCGACCTGATCCGCGACAAGACCGGCCTGCCGGTCACCGCCAGCCATGAGCTTTCGGCCAAGCTCGGCGGTCCGCGCCGGGCGCTTACCACCTTGCTCAATGCTCGTCTGATCTCGATGATCGACCGGCTGGTCGCGGCGACCGAAGGCTTTCTGGCCAAACGCGGCATCGCAGCACCCCTGATGGTGGTGCGCGGCGACGGCGCGCTCGTGTCGGCGGCGTTTGCCCGCCAGCGGCCGATCGAGACGATTCTGTCCGGCCCCGCAGCCAGCCTTGTCGGCGCTCGCCACATGACCGGGCTGGACGACGCCATGGTCTCGGATATCGGCGGCACCACCACCGATGTCGCGGTGCTCGATGGCGGCCGCCCGCGGCTTGACCCGGAAGGCGCTACCGTTGGCGGCTTCCGGACCATGGTCGAAGCCGTCGCCATGCGCACCTTCGGCCTTGGCGGCGACTCGGAAGTGACGCTGGAAGACGGCGCGCTCGACCCGAAGATCCTGCTTGGGCCGCGCCGCCTGGTGCCGCTGGCGCTGTCCGGCATGGTGCATGGCGAGGCGGTGACTGTCGAACTGGAAAGACAGCTCCGCGCGCCGAACACCGGCCGCATGGACGGGCGCTTCGCCCTGCGCACCGGCGTGCCGGACCGGCTCGCCGCCGGCCTCACCGCGCCGGAAGCGAAGCTCTACGAGACGATCGGCGCCACCCCACTGGCGCTCGACAGGCTGCTCGCTTCGAACGCGCAGAACGCCACGCTGAACCGGCTGGTCGCGCGCGGGCTGGTGCATATCTCAGGCTTCACGCCGTCGGATGCCGCCCATGTGCTGGGCAAGCAGGCCAATTGGGACGCCGCCACCGCCCGGCTCGGCGCCGAGCTTTTCGCCCGCCGCCGCGACGGCCGCGGCCAGACCATCGCGGCGACGCCGGAGGAGATTTCGCAGCGCGTGCTGGTGACGCTGACCCGCTGGTCGGCCGAATACATTCTCGAAACCGCCTTCGCCGAGGACGGGCTGGACGGCGCCGCCACCGTCGCGCACGCGCTGGTGCAGCGCGCCGTCGACGCGCATCCCGGCATCGCCCGCTTCACCGTCGCGCTCGACCGCCCCGTCATCGGGCTCGGCGCTTCCGCGCCGCTGCACTATGCCGGTCTGCCGCCGCTGATCGGCAATGGCTGCATCGTGCCGGAAGACACCGATGTCGCCAACGCGCTCGGCGCCGTGGTCGGCCAGGTGCGCGTCTCGGCCGAAGCCCGCGTCAGCCAGCCCAAGGAAGGCTTGTTTAGGCTGGCGTCAGGCCAGACGGTGCGCGATTTCACCGACGAGGACAAGGCGGTCGCGGCGGCTGAGGCCGATGTGCGGGCGTTCGCGGCCGATCGCGCTAAGGATGCCGGCACCGACAGCGCCGAGATCCACGTTTCCACCGAGTTCAAGGTCTCGACCATCGAGGGCCAGCGCATGTTCATCGAGGCGCATGTGGTCGCGGTGGCGTCGGGACGACCGCGGATTGCGGTGTGAGGGAGAGCGTAATCTCCCCCCTTGTGGGGGAGATGGCCGGCAGGCCAGAGGGGGGCGCTGTCCCGCCAGGGTCTCCGTTCTTCCGCCGCCCCGACGGCCCGTCTGGGTGACATTGCACGGGCAGAAAGCGACAAGGGTGGCGTTCCTTCGCGCCCCCCTCTGCCCTGCCGGGCATCTCCCCCACGAGGGGGGAGATCAGCAGCTTCGCCGCCCGGCCTAAATCACCCCTACACCCTAAGCCGAATTGACCCCGCAACCCCAAACATGCCAAAGGCCCGGCAAGCCACCTATCTGGAGACGTGCAGATGACCGACCGCATCGAGATCGCCGGGTTGCAGATTGCCCGGGAGCTCCATGATTTCGTCGCCGAGGAGGCCACGCCCGGCACCGGCATCGATCCGGAAAAATTCTGGACCGGCTTTTCGGCCATCGTCCACGACCTCGCGCCGAAGAACCGCGCGCTGCTCGCCAAGCGCGACGCCATGCAGGAGAAGCTCGACGGCTGGTATCGTGAGAACGGCGCGCCGATCGACATGGAGGCCTACAAGACTTTCCTGAAGCAGATCGGCTACCTCGTGCCGGAAGGGCCGGCCTTCAGCGTCAGCACGGAACATGTCGATCCCGAAATCGCGGTCGTTGCCGGGCCGCAGCTCGTCGTGCCGGTGATGAATGCGCGCTATGCTCTCAACGCTGCCAATGCGCGCTGGGGCTCGCTCTATGATGCGCTCTACGGCACCGACGCGATTCCCGAGACCGGCGGCGCCGAAAAGGGCAAGGGCTTCAATCCGGCGCGCGGCGCCAAGGTGATCGCCTGGGCGAAGGATTTCCTCGACCAGTCCGTTCCGCTGACCACAGGCAAATGGGCCGGCGTCAACGGGCTGTCGGTGGCGAATGGCGCGCTTAAAGCCGGCGAAGGCGCCGGCGCCACCACGCTGGCCGATCCAAGGCAGTTCGTCGGCTATCGTGGCGATGCCGCCACGCCGGAAGCCGTGCTTCTGGTCAAGAACGGGCTGCATATCGAAATTACAATCGACCGCGCCAACCAGATCGGCCGGACCGATCCGGCCGGCATCGCCGACGTCATCCTGGAATCGGCACTCACGACCATCCAGGACTGCGAGGATTCGGTCGCCGCCGTGGATGCCGAGGACAAGGTCGTCGTCTACCGCAACTGGCTTGGCCTGATGAAGGGCGATCTGGCGGAAGAGATCACCAAGGGCGGCAAGACTTTTGTCCGCAAGCTCAACCCCGACCGCCGCTACACGGCGCCCAATGGCGGCCAGCTTCTGCTACCCGGACGCTCGCTGATGCTGGTTCGCAACGTCGGCCACCTGATGACCAATCCGGCGGTCACCGACCGCGACGGCCATGAGGTACCGGAAGGCATCATGGATGCGGCCATCACCGCGCTGATCGCGCTGCACGATGTCGGCGACAACGGCCGCCGCGCCAATTCCCGCGCCGGCTCGATGTATGTGGTGAAGCCGAAGATGCACGGGCCCGACGAGGTCGCCTTCGCCGTCGAGATCTTCGATCGCGTCGAGGCGCTGCTCGGCATGGCGAAGAACACCATCAAGATGGGCATCATGGACGAGGAGCGGCGCACCACCGTCAACCTCAAGGAAGCGATCCGCGCCGCAAGAGAGCGCGTGGTGTTCATCAACACCGGCTTCCTCGACCGCACCGGCGACGAGATCCACACCTCGATGGAAGCCGGCCCGATGATCCGCAAAGGCGACATGAAGCAGGCCGCCTGGATTTCCGCCTATGAGGCCTGGAATGTCGATACCGGCCTGGAATGCGGGCTCGCCGGCCGCGCCCAGATCGGCAAAGGCATGTGGGCGATGCCGGATCTGATGGCGGCGATGCTGGTTGAGAAGATCGCCCATCCCAAGGCCGGCGCCAACACCGCCTGGGTGCCGTCGCCCACGGCCGCCACGCTGCACGCCACGCACTACCACAAGGTCGACGTGCACGCCGTGCAGGCGGCGCTGAAGAACCGGCCGAAGGCGAAGCTCGACGATATCCTGTCGGTGCCGGTCGCAAGCCGGCCGAACTGGACGCCGGACGAGATCCAGCGCGAGCTCGACAACAATGCGCAGGGCATTTTGGGCTATGTCGTGCGCTGGATCGACCAGGGCGTCGGCTGCTCGAAAGTGCCCGATATCAACGATGTCGGCCTGATGGAGGACCGCGCCACGCTGCGCATCTCCTCGCAGCACATCGCCAACTGGCTGCGCCACAAGGTGTGCTCGGAAATCCAGGTGAGGGACTCGCTGCAGCGCATGGCGGCCATCGTGGACCGCCAGAATGTCGGCGACCCGCTCTACCGCCCGATGGCGCCGGACTTCGACAATTCCATCGCCTTCCAGGCCGCCTGCGACCTGGTGTTCAAGGGTACGGTGCAGCCGAATGGCTATACCGAGCCGGTGCTGCATAAGCGGCGACTGGAGCTGAAGGCGCGCGAGCAGTAGCGCGGCGCAAGCGGGCGCCGATCACGTAAACGAGATATCGAGGTGATCGGCGACCGGCCCGCAAGGCATTGACGATTTTCAATCTACCTACTAGTTGGTAGGCAAATGAATGAAAGGAACCTTCATGCCTGCACGAATGAACCATGCCCAGTCCTCAAACGGCTGGCTCAAAAGCTACTATTTTCTGCGGTTTGCCGTGTCGGCGGCCTGGGTCGCGGTAGCCTTCACCGTCGCGAAGTCGGTTCCGACGCTCGCCGCGGTCATGCTGGTTGCCTATCCCCTCTGGGACGCGCTCGCGAACTATATCGACGCGCAGCGCAGCGGCGGCTTGGGCCGCAACAAGTCGCAGCTCCTCAATTTCGCCGTCAGCATCGTCACCGCAATCGCGGTCGCCATCGCGCTTGGCCGCAGCATGAACGCGGTGCTCGCGGTCTATGGGGTCTGGGCGGTCGTCTCCGGCGCGTTTCAGCTTCTCACCGCGGCGCGTCGCTGGAAGAGTAACGGCGCCCAATGGGCGATGATCCTGAGTGGCGCGCAATCAGCGCTGGCCGGCCTCTTCTTCGTCAAGATGGCAGGCGGCGCCGAGGCCATCGGCATCGCCAATGTCGCGCCCTATGCCGCTTTCGGCGCCTTCTACTTCCTCGTGTCCGCCGTGTGGCTGTCGGTCAGCGATATCCTTCGCAAGTCGCCGCAGGCCGTGCGTTGAGATTTCCTCCGCCGGAGGTTAGGCATGTCCATGGACAAGCCCTCGAACACCGCCGATGACATACTGGCCGCCGCGCGAAGCTTCATCGTCGCCGGCGGCTATAACGGGTTCAGCTATGCAGATATCGCCGACGTGGTCGGTATCCGCAAAGCCAGCATCCATCATCATTTCCCGAGCAAAGTCGACCTGGTGCAAAGCCTGGTCAGGCGCTACCTCGAGGATGCCGTGACGGGCATGACGGAGCTAGAGCGCAGTGTGCCTGCGCCGCCTCAGTTGCTGCGCACCTATGCCGACTTCTGGGCGCAGTGCATCGAGGATGCGAGCAGGCCGATCTGCGTCTGCGCGCTGCTTGCCAGCGAGCTTCCGGCCCTTCCGCCTGAGGTGGCCGCGGAGGTCCGGGCCTATTTCCGGTTTCTCTCGGGGTGGCTGACCGGCATTATCGAGCGCGGCGCCGCGCAAGGCACATTGACGATCGCCGCCGCGCCGCGCGTGGAGGCGGAAGCCTTCATGGCGACCGTGCACGGGGCGATGATTTCCGCGCGGGCCTATGGCGATGGATCGAGCTTCGCCATGATCCTGGCACCGACGCTGCAGAAGCTGATCCCGGCGCAAGATTGAAGAGGGATGAAAGCCCGATACGCCCGCTTCACGCCGCCTGCGCCATGCGCTCCGCGCTCATCCTATAGGAGATCGCCTCGGCGAGATGGATGCGGCCGACGGTTTCGCTGGCGTCGAGGTCGGCCAGCGTGCGCGCCACCTTCAGCACGCGGTGATAGGCCCGTGCCGAAAAGCCGAGCTTTTCGCTGGCGTCCTTGAGCAGCGTCAGCCCGGCGCTATCGGGCTTGGCGATCTCCTCGATGATCGAGGGCGGGCAGTGCGCGTTGGTGGTGGCGCCCGCACCCAATCTTTCCAGCCTTTCGCGCTGCATGGCGCGCGCACGCGCCACGCGCTGCGCCACCGAAGCGCTCGTCTCGGCCTTGTCCGGCCGGATCAAGTCGCTTGCCGAGACCGCCGGCACCTCGATCCTGAGGTCGATGCGGTCGAGCAGCGGGCCGGAAATGCGCGCCTGGTACTCGGTGCGGCAGCGGTCGCCGCGCAGGCAGCGATAGCCGGGCTCGCCCGACATGCCGCAGCGGCACGGATTCATCGCCGCCACCAGCTGGATGCGCGCCGGATAGGTGACGCGGTGGTTGGCGCGCGCGATCATGCAGTCGCCTGTTTCCAGCGGCTGGCGCAGCGCATCCAATGTCTGCGGCGTGAATTCCGGTAACTCGTCGAGGAACAGCACGCCGTGATGGGCGAGCGAGACCTCGCCCGGACGTGCGCGCAGCCCGCCGCCTACCATCGCCGCCATCGAGGCCGAATGATGCGGGGCGCGGAACGGCCGCCGGTCGGTCAGCTTGCCTTCGCCGAGCTCGCCGGCGACGGAAGCGATCATCGACACTTCGAGCAGCTCCTTCGGCGCCAGCGGTGGCAGGATCGAGGGCAGGCGCTGCGCCAGCATCGACTTGCCCGAGCCGGGCGGCCCGACCATGAGAAGGTTGTGGCCGCCGGCGGCAGCCACTTCGACCGCCCGCTTGGCGCTCTCCTGGCCCTTGATGTCGGCGAGATCCGGCAGGTCGTGCGCGGCAAGCTGGATGCCGGCCTCGGGCCGCGACAGCACCTGCGTGCCGCGAAAATGGTTGGCGACGGCAATCAGGCTGCGCGGCGCAAGGATGTCGAAATCCTTGCCTGCCCAGGCCGCCTCCGGGCCGCAGGCGAAGGGACAGATCAGACCCTTGCTCTCCGCATTGGCGCCGATCGCCGCTGGCAGCGCGCCGGCAACGCCGGCGATGGTGCCGTCGAGCGACAATTCGCCAAGCACCACATAGCCGGCCAGCATATCGCCGGGGATGGCGCCGAGCGCCGCCATCAGGCCGAGCGCGATCGGCAGGTCGTAATGGCTGCCTTCCTTGGGAAGATCGGCCGGCGCGAGGTTCACCGTCACCTTCTTCGACGGCATCGACAGGCCCGACGCATGCAGCGCTGCCTGCACGCGCTCGCGGCTTTCGGCCACCGCCTTGTCCGGCAGGCCGACGATCTGCATGCCGACCTTGCCCGGACCGACCATCACCTGGACATCGACCGGCAAAGCCTCGATGCCCTGAAAAGCGACCGTGCGAACCCGCGCTACCATTTATCCAAAACCCCCGCCTCAACGCGCCCGTATCCACCATCGGGCCGCGAGCGCCTACAATGCAGACAACCATAGATTTTCGAAACACGCAAGAACATTACAGGAACATCTATCCGCGAAGATGGTGGATTTCGGCCAAAGCTTCTTCTGGGCTAAAAGGCCGAGGCGCGCCCGAGCAGCCGCTATCGCCGCGTGCTCTCGACCTGTTGAACAAGGCGAGCAGTCCCTCCGGCAATCCGGGCTGTTGCCGTCTAGGCGGTGATGAAGGCATCGACCGTGCCTGAAAGCGATCGATCGATTGCGATGTGGGGTGGAAGCCACTCCATGACAGGATATCGGAAAGGCCAAGGCATGGCGAGCCGGCGCAAAGAGCCGCTTTCCAGAAAAATCTCATTTACAAGGTCTATGAACCGCCGGCGGTCTCGCTCAACTCGTTTCAAAGTTTGCGAACGAATGTAAGCCCGGGGGATTCGTCGCTCCTTCAGCGCTAAGACAGCCTCCGCGATGGATCGAGGGTCGGGTGGAACTGTAAGCGAATATTCGTCATCGAGATAAAGGTCTCGACCCCCATGGTTCGGGGTCGTGACAACAGGTAGCCCCGCGAGAAGATACTCTGTGCTGGCGAACATTGGTCCCTCTATTGCAGAGAGACAAATTCCCACGGCTGCACGATTTAGATGCATGTTCACATAAGCCGGCGCCAATCGAACAGGTTTGCCGGTGCTGTCAAACTCATTAATAAACACGTGACCCGGCGCGAGCTCCCTGTGCCGATTTATCCGCGCCCTTTCCGACTCCGTCGTGGATGACCCCACTGAATCACGATAAAAGACAAATGCACAACGCTCGATGCCAAGGGACAAGTCGTGGCGTTTCCACGAAGCCAGTTGCGCATTGTATATTGCATCGAATTCTACAGGGATGTCCTCGAGGGGCCTGAATATGTATTCGGAGGTTGTTGAAGTCTTGTTATGCAGGACGGCGGCCTCACCGGACTGATTCAAGAGATCAGCCTCGGCTTGTGTGTTGGATAGGAAGATTAGCGAGTGACGGGGGTTCCCAAGTCTATGCAGAACGGCATAGGTCCGGATCATTTTGACGCTGGAATTGTTTTCGATGGACCAGGTTGGCGAGATGAGAAACCAGGCACGGTGACTGCGTGGAAGGAGAGGCATGTGACTTGCCAATCCAAGGGGCGTACCGGACATTCCCGAATAGGATATGAACGGATCATCCGACAGCAAACTTGCCTGAAGAGCAGGTTGCGACTTCGCGGAAGAGTACCACCCTTTCCGGAGATAGCGGCGATGACGCAACATTGCTCCGACAATCTCGGATACAGTAGGAGGCCGATATCCGTGCTGCAGAGTCAACATGCGGCAATTACGCGGCCGATTTCAGCCGCTTCCCCTCAACGCAATCCCAGAACAGGCTGGCGATATCCGCGCCACCAAAACGCTGCACTTCGCGCACGCCGGTCGGCGAGGTGACGTTGATCTCGGTCATGTAGTCGCCTATCACGTCGATGCCGACCAGGATGAAGCCGCGCTCCCTGAGCGCCGGTCCGATGCGGGCGCAGATCTCGCGCTCGCGCTCCGTCAGCTCGGTCTTCTCGGCGCGGCCGCCGACATGCATGTTGGAGCGGGAATCGTGCTCGGCCGGCACGCGGTTGATGGCGCCCACCGGCTCGCCGTCGATAAGGATGATGCGCTTGTCGCCCTTGCGCACGTCCTTGAGATAGCGCTGCACGATATAGGGCTCGCGGAACAGCTGGCCGAACATTTCGAGCAGCGAGGCGAGATTGCGGTCGGCCTCGTGCAGATGGAAGATGCCGGCGCCGCCATTGCCGTAGAGCGGCTTGACGATGATGTCGCCGAACTCCTTGCGGAAGGCCGCCACTTCCTGGGGGTCCTTGGTGATCAGCGTTTCCGGCATCAGGTCTGGGAACTCGGTGACGAAGATCTTCTCCGGGCTGTTGCGCACCCAGGCTGGGTCGTTGACCACCAGCGTCTTCGGATGGATGCGCTCCAATATGTGCGTGGTGGTGATGTAATTCATGTCGAAGGGCGGGTCCTGGCGGAGCAGCACGACGTCCATCTCGGAGAGGTCGGTGCGCACCTTCTCGCCCAGCGCGTAATGGTTGCCCTTTTCGTCGCGCACCTGCATCTCCTCGATGCGCGCGAACACCTTGCCGCCCACCATCGACAGCCGGTCGGGCGTGTAGTGGAAAAGCTTGTGGCCGCGCCGCTGCGCCTCCAGCGACAGCGCGAAGGTCGTGTCGCCGGCGATCGACACGGTGGAGACATGGTCCATCTGGACGGCGATCTTCAACGGCATTTGCGGTCTCCGGGGAACTCAGACGCCCGATATAAGGAAATCGGCGGCGCCTGCCAATCGTGCTCGCTTGGTGCAGACGCTCAGCGGTCGAAGACCAGCCTGGAGTAGCCGAGGAAGGACAGCGCCATCGCGACGATCGAGGCAAAGGCCAGCGCCGCCAGCGGCGGCAGGGCGGGCAGCGCGAAGAGCAGAGCGCAGTAGACCAGGTAATTGACGATGCTGGTGGCGATGCCGACGCTGCCATAACGCACGCCTTCCTGCGCGATGCCCCGGCTCGACGGCGCGAAGGTCAGATGGCGGTTGATCTGCCAGGTGAAGCAGAGCGCGAAGCCGATCGACAGCAGGCGCGCCGCCATCGGGCCGAGCGGCGTGGCAGCAAGAAGCAGCCAGAGCGCCGCGGCGTCGGCGACGAAGCCGATGCCGCCGGTAAGGATGAAGCGGACGAGGCGGTCCACTATGCCGCCCGCGAGGACTTGCCCGGTTCGCCCTTGGGCGAGGCCTGCCCGGATATCCCGCGCTCGGCGCGGCCGGAAGAAATCGACAGATAGAAGATGCGCTTCTGCTCGGCCCGGCCGCGCGAGACGGAATCGAGGATCAGCCCGGTCATCATCGACAGCATGGCCAACAGCAGCATGCCGATCGACAGCACCCAGGTCGGCATGCGCGGCACCAGCCCCGTCTGCGCGAACTCGACCAGTACCGGGATCATCAAGCCGATGCTGGCCGCCAGGAAGAACAGCGCGAACGTGCCGAAGAAGCGCAGCGGCTGCGTCTCCTTCACCAGCATGGCGAACATCCACAGTATCCTGGCGCCGTCGCGGAAGGTCGACAGCTTCGATGACGAGCCTTCCGGGCGGCGGCCGTAATCGAGCGCCATCTCGCTCACCGGCAGCTTGAGCTGCGAGGCATGCACCGACATCTCGGTCTCGATCTCGAAGCCGCCGGAAACGGCCGGAAAGCTTTTGACGAAGCGGCGCGAAAACACCCGGTAGCCGGAGAAGATATCAGTGAAGTCGGTCCCGAACAGGCCCTTGTAGAGGCGGTTGAAGATGCGGTTGCCGAAAGCGTGGCCGTTGCGGCCGGCATCGTCGCTCACGCCGCGCCTGGTGCCTACCACCATGTCGGAGCGCTCGGTCTGCAGGACGTTGATCAGCTGCGGCGCATCCTCCGGCGCATAGGTGCCGTCCCCGTCGGCCATCACATAGATATCCGCGTCGATGTCGGCGAACATGCGCCGCACCACATTGCCCTTGCCCTGGCGCGGCTCGCGCACGACGACGGCGCCGGCGGCGCGGGCTTTCAGCGCAGTGAGGTCCTTGGAATTGTTGTCGTAGACATAGATCGCGGCCGAGGGCAGCGTCTCGCGGAAGCGCCGCACGACCTCGCCGATCGTCAGCTCCTCGTTGTAGCAAGGCAGGAGCACGGCGATGACCGGCTCGTGGCGGACTGCATGCGGCATGTCTGTCTCCGGACGCTCGATCCAGCCTCCGGCCGTGCTCATGCCGGCCCTGTCGAGCCGTTTTACTATTTATTGAAGCCGTTAAGGCTAGGTTTAAAACCGATCCTCTCCCTTCAAAGGCCACCGCAATGGGCACAGCCGAGACCGGCGCCGCCTGGAAGTCCGATCTGACGCTGGCGCTGCTTGCCGCCCTGCTCGCATTCGTTATCGATGCATGGGCCGGCTTTGGCCAACTGACCGATGCCGGCGGCGACAACGACAATCTGCTGCGCCTCGTCGAGGTCCGCGACCTGCTCGCCGGCCAGGGCTGGTTCGACCTGCACCAATACCGGATGGGGCTGGAAGGCGGCTTCGTCATGCACTGGTCGCGGCTGGTCGACGCGCCGATCGCCGCCATCGCATTTGCGGCCTCGGCGCTCACCGGCAGCAGGCCGCTCGGCGAGGACGTGGCGCAGGTGATGTGGCCGGCGCTGCTCTTCTGGTCGACCTTGTTCTTCACCGCCCGCGCGGCGCGCAGCTTCGGCGGTGGCGGCGCGGTGCTGCCCGCCATCCTGATCGGCGCCGCCGGCTATTATTTCATCGGCATCTACGATCCCGGCGCGCTCGATCACCACAACGCCCAGCTGATGCTCACCCTGGCGAGCCTCGCTTTGCTGCTCGAGGCGCCCTCCCGACGCTGGGCCGCGTTGTTGTCCGGCCTCTGCGCCGCGCTGACGCTCGCCGTCGGCATGGAAACCGTGCCCTACGTCGCCACTGTCGGCGTGTGCGTGGCGCTGCTATTCGTCGCCGATCCAGGCGGCGAACGGGCGATCGCCCGGGATTTCGGCCTCGGCTTCGCCGGTGTCGCGGCGCTTGTCTTCGCCGTCACCGTTCCGCCTTCCGCATGGGGCGGGGCGCAGTGCGACGCCTTCTCGGTCGCGCAGTTCGTCGTCGCGGCCATTGCCGGCGTGGGGCTTGCCGCTATCGCCTCCGTCGAGCCCGCCGCCGGCAGCTGGCCGCGCACGCTGGGGTCGCTTGCCCTTCTGGGGGTCGTGCTCGGCGTGGTCGTGGCGGTGCTGTTCCCGCAATGCCTCTCCGCGCCTTATGCCTCCCTCGATCCGCGCCTCAAGGAACTGTGGCTCGACCATATCGACGAGGCCCAGTCGCTGCTCGCGCTGCTTGTCCGCGATCCGGCGCGCGTGGCGGCGCGTTACGCGACGCCGCTGGTCGCGATCGTCCTGATGGCCCGGCACTTGCGCCGCGGCGGCTGGCGGCGGCAGGACAGCCTCGTTGCGGCACTGCTCGTCGTCGCCTTCGCGGTCGGCGCGTGGCAGGTGCGCGGCACCACCTTCTCGATCGCCTTTGCCGTCGTTCCGTTGTCGGCCTGGATCGCAAAATGGCGGGCGCGGGCCGAAGCCAGCTCCTCGCTCGGCGTGGCGCTGCGCCTTGCGGCCGTCTGGCTGGTCTCGATCAACCCGGTCTGGACGGGCGTCGCCGCGGCCGCCTCGGTCGCGTTGGAGAAAGGCAAGGCCGTCGCCGACGGCGGCACCGCGGACAAGACTTGTGAGAAGAAGGCCACCTTCGCACCACTCGGCGGCATGGCCGATACCACCGTGCTGACGATCTCCAATCTCGGAGCGCCGGTCCTCGCTTATAGCGGCCATCGCGTTTTCGCCGGCCCCTATCATCGCAACGTCGCCGGCAATCTCCTGGCGCTGGACGCCTTTCTCGGCTCGGCCGATGACGCGCGGGCAATCGTCGAGGCGCATCGCGTCGGCCTCGTCGCCATCTGCCCCGGCAATGTCGAGACCCTGATCCTGACCCGGAAGGCGCCGCAGGGTTTCCTTGCCGGCCTGCTGCGCGGCTCCGTGCCGGACTGGCTCGAGCCGATCGGCGAGAAAGGCAGCCCGATCGAGCTCTATCGCCTAAAGCAAGCTGGCTAAAGCAATTCCCGAAGGTGCGAAACGGCGTTTGCTGCGCAATTGCATTCCAGAAGAGACCGTTCGATACTTATATTAGCAATTGTGCATAAACGAATATTGGAGGTTGGGCTGCCATTTCTTGTCCAAAGCTGAGCCGGCGACGTGCCAAGCAGCTTCTGGACGATGGAAAAATCGATTTTCCGATACTTTTCCTAAACGCTTTGCTGCCACTCTGGCCATAAATACCGACATCAGAACAGAGGCATGATGCAAACGACGTTTGGCACCGGCCAGCCAGGCAAGGAAAATACGGATCTGGCCTTCACGGATTCGTTGACCGGGCTCGGCAACCATCGTCGCTTCTTCGACAAGGTCGATCGCCTGATCAGCGACCGCGCCGACGATCCCGCGCCCTTTGCCGTCGGCATCCTCGACCTCGACGGCTTCAAGCCGATCAACGACCTGTTCGGCCACAAGGCCGGCGACGACATCCTGATCCAGGTGGCGATGCGGCTGCGCGCTTCGATGGACGGCTATTCCACGGTCTGCCGCATCGGCGCCGACGAGTTCGCCTACCTCTATCCGATGGTGTTCTCGGAGGAGCAGGCGGCCGAGACGTCGCGCATGCTGATCGAGATATTGTCGGCGCCCTATGATGTCGGCGAGCGCACCGCAAGGCTTTCGGCCTCGGTCGGCTGCTCGCTGTTCTATTCCGGCGACGAGACCACCGAGATCCTTCTCAACAAGGCCGAGACTGCGCTCTATCACGCCAAGCGTTCGGGCCGCGGCCGCGTCGTCGTCTACACCCGCGAGATGGAAGAGGCGGCCAAGCGCGTCACCCGCATCGAGCAGGCGCTGCGCCGCGCCGTCTCGGCCGGCGAGGTCGAACCGCATTTCCAGCCGATCGTCGATTTGAGCAGCCGCCGCACCATCGGCTTCGAGACGCTGGCGCGCTGGACCGACCGCGACCTCGGCGTCGTGCCGCCATCCGTCTTCATCCCGATCGCCGAGGAACGCGGCATCATCGGCCCGCTGTCGCAGCTGGTGCTGCGCAAGGCGGCGGAGGCGGCGCGCAGCTGGCCGAAGGAGCTGTTCTTGTCCTTCAACCTGTCGCCCTCGCAGCTCGTCGATCAGAACACCGGCCTGCATATCCTGGCCATCCTCGACCGCACCGGCTTCGATCCGCGCCGGCTGGAGATCGAGATTACCGAGACTGGCCTGATGAACGATCCGGCCTCGGCCGAGAAGATCGTCGAGGACCTGCGTCGCGTCGGCATCCGCGTCTCGCTCGACGATTTCGGCACCGGCCAGTCGTCGCTCGGCCGGCTGCGCGAGTTCCATTTCGACAAGCTCAAGATCGATCGCGCCTTCGTCTCCTCCATCCTCGACGACCGGCCGTCGGAGCACATCATCCGCGCCATCCTCGCAATGTGCGAAGGGCTCGGCATGGATGTCGTCGCCGAAGGCATCGAGGACGAAGCGCAGGCCGACCGCCTCGTCCAGTTCGGCTGCGCCGGCGGGCAGGGCTATCTGTTCGGCAAGCCGGCCGATGCCGACGCCACGCTCGGCTATCTGCGCGATTCCTATCGCGGCGCGCTGCATGCCAAGGCGATCTGACAAGGTCTGTTGATATTCAGGTGAGGCCGGTCTGCAAATGGCGGTCTCCTGCGCTTCCGGTGCTCACGTACTTTAAGTACGCTCCGCTCCGGTTCTCGGAACCCACCATTTTCGATTCGGCCTGACCTGAATCTCAACAAACCTTGAGCTGCCTCCGGGAGGCGGAGGTGCAGACCTCATTTGTCGGACATAAGCTGCCGAAACCGCCATTTCGTCCTTGCTCCCGGGCCCGGCGTGGCTAGGATGCGCGCCGGCAAAACGGGAGAACGGATCATGATGCCATCGGCGCGTTTCGCCGACCTCGACGGCGCCTCGGTGCTGATCACCGGCGGCGGTTCCGGCATTGGTGCTGCGCTCACCGAAGGCTTTGTGCGGCAGGGCGCCAAGGTCGCTTTCATCGACATCGCCGACAAGCCAAGCACCGCCCTTGCCGACCGGCTGGAGAAGGAGCTTGGCCGCCGCCCGCTCTACCTCAGCGCCGACCTGCGCGACATCGACGCGCTGCGCGCCGCCGCCGCGAAGGCGGCCAAGGCGCATGGCGACGTCACGGTGCTGGTCAACAATGCCGCGCTCGACGAGCGTCACGCGGTGGAAGACGTCACCGTCGAATTCTGGGACAACAACCTTGCGATCAACCTGCGCCCGCATTTCTTCACCGCCCAGGCCGTGGCGCCCGGCATGAAGCGGGCCGGCGGCGGCTCGATCATCAACTTCACCTCCACCTCCTATCTGATCAACCACCCCGATATGCCGGCCTACACCGCGGCCAAGGCGGGCATACTCGGCCTCACCAAGGGCCTTGCCGGCAAGCTTGGGCAGGACCGCATCCGCGTCAACGCGGTGGCGCCAGGCTGGGTCATCACCGAACGGCAGCGCAAGCTCTGGGTCACCGACGAGGCGCTCGGCGCCCATGTCGCCAAGCAGTGCATCAAGGATGTCATGCAGCCCGACGACATGGTCGGCACGGTGCTGTTCCTGGCGTCGGACGCCTCGCGCATGCTGACAGCCCAGATGCTGATCGTCGATGGAGGCTTCCTGTGAGCCCGGCACCAGCGGTCGCTGCGCTCGACTGGGGCACGACCAGGCTCAGGGCCTGGCTGCTCGACGGCTCGGGCAAGGTGCTTGCAGAGCGGCGCGGCGATGACGGGTTGATCACCGCCCGCGAAAAGGGCTTTTCGAACGTGTTGGAAGGCCATCTTGCCGCGATGGGCGCGCCGGACATGTTGCCGGTCATCATCTGCGGCATGGCCGGTTCGCGGCAGGGCTGGATCGAGGCGCCTTACGTCACCGTGCCGGCGCCGATCGGCGCGATCTTGCGCGGCGCCGCCCGCGTCGAGGGCTCGGGCCGCGACATCCGCATCGTGCCCGGCCTCGCCCAGCGCCTGGCCGACGCGCCCGACGTCATGCGCGGCGAGGAAACCCAGCTTGCTGGCGCCGGTTTGCCGGCAAAGGGGCGCCACCTCGTCTGCATGCCCGGCACGCATTCGAAATGGGTCGCGGTCGCGGACGGCGCGGTCACGGGCTTCGGCACCTGGCCGACCGGCGAATTGTTCTCCGTGCTGGCAACGCACTCGATCCTGAAACACTCGCTGGGCGAACATCCCGCTCCGGTTGCCGCGGGCAGCCGGTTCTTCCGGCAATGGTGCGAGCGGGCTTTGGGCGAAGGCGGCGACGTCACCTCGAAACTGTTTGCCATCCGCGCCGCCGGGCTTCTGCAGGATCTGCAGCCCAATGACGCGGCGGCCTGCCTGTCCGGCCTACTGATCGGCGGCGAGATCGCCTCGGCAAGGCGCCGCTATGGCGCCAGCGATGCGCCGGTGGCGCTGATCGCCTCCGGCGCGCTGGCCGAGCTTTATGGCGCAGCGCTGGGCCTCGCCGGCCTTGCCTTTCGCAGCGTGGACGCCGATGAAGCGGTGCGCGCCGGCCTCGTCGAAGCCGCGCGCGAGAACGGCATGATTGGAGGCGCTTCATGAGCCAGACCGCACCCTTCCCGAAGCTCAAGCGCGGGCTTGTCGCCATCCTGCGCGGCCTGAAGCCCTCCGAGGCGGTGGCGATCGGCCGGGCGGTCCACGACGCTGGCATCGAGGCGATCGAAGTGCCGCTCAATTCGCCGGAGCCGTTCCTCTCCATCGCCGATCTGGTCAAGGCGCTGCCGCAAAGCGCGCTGATCGGCGCCGGCACGGTGCTGACGACGGCAGACGTCGACGCCTTGCATAAGGCCGGCGGCAAGTTGCTGGTCAGCCCCAACATCGACGCCGAGGTCATGGGGTGCGCCATGCGTTACTCCATGGTGACGATGCCTGGCGTGTTCACGCCCACCGAAGCCTTCCAGGCGATCCGGTTAGGGGCCTCGGCGCTGAAATTCTTCCCGGCGAGCGTGCTTGGATCGAGCGGCATTGCGGCCATTCGCGCCGTGCTGCCGGCAACGACGCTTGTCGGCGCCGTCGGCGGCGTTTCCGACAAGGATTTCGCCGGCTACAAAGCGGTCGGCGTCAGTGTCTTCGGGCTGGGATCGAGCCTCTACAAGCCGGGCGCGAGCGTCGAGGACGTGGCGCAGCGCGCCCGCGCCGCGGTCGCCGCCTGGGATGAAGCTTTCGGAGTGGCGTGATGAATGGCGTTTCGGTTTTTTCCGACCATATCTGCGAGCTCGGCGAGGGCCCGAGCTACGATTCCGCCACCGACACGCTGTTCTGGTTCGACATCGTCAATGGCAAGCTTCTGGAAAAGCCGCTCGCCGGCGCGCTGAAAGTGCATGATCTAGGCGTCATGGCCAGCGCCATCGCGGTCATCGACGCCGACCGGCAGCTCATTGCCACCGAAGTCGGCCTGCAAGTCCGGGACGTCAAGACCGGCAAGCTGACGCTGCACACGCCGATCGAGGCCGACAATCCGCTGACGCGCTCCAACGATTCGCGCGTTCATCCCTGCGGCGCCTTGTGGACCGGCACGATGGGCAAGGACGAGCAGAAGGGCGCCGGGTCGATCTACTGGTTCTTCAAGGGCGAATTGCGCCGGCTGTTTTCGGGCATCACAGTCTCGAATTCCATCTGCTTCTCGGAGGACGGCAAAATCGCCTACTACACCGACACCGCGACCGGGCTTCTGATGCGCGTTGCCTGCGATCCGGCGACCGGCCTGCCGGCCGGCGAAGTGAAAGTGTTCGTCGATCATCGCTCCTCGAAAGGCTATATCGACGGTTCGGTCGTCGACCGCGACGGCGTGCTGTGGAATGCCGTCTGGGGCGGCAAGGCGGTGAAGGCCTATGCGCCAGACGGCACGCTGCTGCGCGAGATCGCCATGCCGGTGACGCAGGCCTCCTGCCCCGCTTTTGTCGGTTCAAAGGCCGACCGGCTGGCGGTGACCTCCGCCTGGAAAGGCAAGGACGAGAAGCAGCGGGCGCTCGACCCGCAGGCCGGCATGACCTTCCTGCTCGACATTCCAGTCAAGGGGCGCTTCGAGCCGCGCGTGCTGATCGCATAATTCCTCGACACAGGGGTTTTGAAAGCGTCCTGGTTGTCGGCAGGCAAGGTTTTTACCGTTCATTCCATGAAATCAGCCCAAACCCTGGAGATTGGCCGAAGCCTCTCAAACTCGTCATTCCAGGGCGAAGCAGCCGCGAAGCGGCGTCGCGCAGACCCTGGAATCCATTCCGTGACCTGAGCTGTGGAGTGCAGCCGAGCAGAATTCTGCACCGTGAGCGGCGCTTCGACGTAACGGAATGGATCCTCGGGTCTGCGCGCGTCGCTTCGCTCCTTGCTCCGCCCGTGGATGACGATCGTGATGGGGGTTTCGGCTAATCTCCAAGGCCGCTCCCCAAGGCAAACATAGCCCGCGGTCAAATCCGTGCTGGGGTATTGGGAGCAATCTTCGCCGGAGTGTTCCATCCGGAATTGCATCAAGACAAGAGATGCGGCGGCCGGCTTACTGTCGCGCAATCGCCTCGGTTCGGTCGGTTTCCCGCAAGCCGGCCACTTCGGGCATGCGATGGTACGCGCCTGATTTCCCGGAGCTTTCGATGCCGCAGCCGACCTTGATCCTTGTCTACGAACCGGAAACGGCCTGTTTCGACCGGCTGGTCGCCCAGGGTTATCCAGCGGAGCGCGCCATCGAGATCTCGTCCTATCTGGCGCAGTCGACCGACTTGGCGCCGGAATTCAACCAGCTTGCCGAGGCTTGCGAAAGGCGCGGCCTCGCCTTCAGGCCTGTCGAGCTCGACAACGCGGCGCCGGTTCTGGCGGGGGCCGATCCGGCAACGACGCTGGTCTGGACGCTTACCGACGGTATCGCCTACTTCCGTGGCGGCGCAGCACCTGCTCTGGCGCGGCTAAAGGGGCTGCGCACCATCGGCGCGGACGATTCGCTGTTCGCGCTCTGCCAGGACAAGCTGCGTTCCGGCGCCGTGCTCGGCGCGCTCGGCCTGCCGGCGCCGCAGGCCGGCCTTGCGCGCAACGGCACATGGCTGGTCGAGCCACCGGCCTCGCCCAAGGGCTGGTTCGTGAAACCCAACCGGCTCGGCGCCAAGATCGGCATTTGGCCGGATTCGCGCACCGCCGATCTCGGCCATGCGCTGGAGCTTAGCCGGCGTATTTTTTCGCATTACCGCGACGATGTCGTCGTCCAGCCCTATGTCGCCGGCCGCAACGTGCGGGCGAGCTTCCTCGGGCTCAAACAGGAAACCGGCACGGACGCGCTCGGCATCGTTTTTGTCGATTCCGGCGGCGATTTCCAGACCATGGCCGATTCGATGGCGCTCTATGGCGGGACCGGCCAGGCGGCGAAGGATGCCGGCACCTATGCCGAGCCGGAGCTCGAGGCCGTCGGCGCGAGTCAGCCGGAGGCGGACCGAAGAATCCGCGCCATCGCGCAGAAACTGATAAGCGCTCTTGGGCTGCGGGATGTCTTTTCCGTCGATTTCAGGGTCGAGGCCGACGACACCGTCCATCTCATCGAGTTCGAAGTCTGCCCCGGCCTGCCTTGCTTCGATTTCCGCGACTATTGCCGCAAGCAGTGGGGCCTGAGCCTCGCGGACGCTATGGCGGAGACGGCTGGCAACCGGCTCTTGGGTTAACAGGTCGACGTTATGACATTCACGATTGGCTGAGCCCTAACGACTTCGTCATTCCAGGGCGGAGCAAGGAGCGAAGCGACGCGCGCAGACCCTGGAATCCATGCCGCTACCTTGGCCACGGAGTGCAGCGGAGCAGAATTCTGGACCGTAGCGGCGCGTTGAAGTCACGGAATGGATCCTCGGGTCTGCGCGCGTCGCTTCGCTCCTTGCTCCGCCCGTGGATGACGACAGCTGGGCGTTTTCGGCAATCTCCAATGTAAGCCGCGCAGCAACAGCCGATCTGCCTGCTTCGCCGAACCTAGACGCCCTCGACCAGCACGATCTCGCCATCGGCGACTTTCTGGCGGATGGCGGCGGCGCGCTGGTATTCCGGCGAGTGGTAGCAGTCATGCGCCACGGCCAGCGATTCGAACTCGATGATGACGTTGCGGGCGCGCCCCGGCCCTTCGGCCTTTTCGTGCTCGCCGCCGCGCGCCAGGAACTTCGCGCCGAAGCGGTCGAAGGCGAGCTTCGCGGCGGCGACATAGTCCTTGTAGCCCTCGGCGTCGCGCACATCGACACGGGCGATCCAATATCCCTTCGGCATTCTTTTTCTCCTGTTTGTTTTTCGCGAAAGAGGGCCGGTCCTCAGGCGGATTGCATTTCGGCGAGGATCGCCTCGGCCGCAGCGCGCCGATCCGGCGCGGCGACGATCGGCCGGCCGACGACCAGGTGGCTGGAGCCGTTGCGGATCGCTTGCGCCGGCGTCACCACGCGTTTCTGGTCGCCATGCTCGCTGCCGGCCGGCCGGATGCCCGGCGTCACAACCGCCAGGTCGGGTCCGACGATGCGGCGCACCGCCTCGGCCTCCTCAGCCGAGCAGACGATGCCGCCCATGCCGGCATGCAGCGCCTGTTCGGAGCGCCGGAGCACCAGCGTGTGCGGGTCGTATTCATAGCCGGCGTCGATAACGTCCTGCTCGTCCATCGAGGTCAGCACCGTCACGCCAAGCAGGCAGAGCTCGCTGCCCCTGGCCGCCTCGACAGCCGCTCTCATGGTTTTTGGATAGGCATGCAGCGTCAGCATCGTCATGCCCATCTTGACGATATTCTCGACGCCCTTGGCGACCGTGTTGTCGATGTCGAGCAGCTTCATGTCGAGAAACACCTTCGTGCCGCCGCTGGCGAGCTCCCGCGCGAAGTCCAATCCGCCGGCGAAGGCGAGCTGGTAGCCGATCTTGTAGAAGGAAACGGCGCCTTCGAGCTCGCGCACCGCCTTCTCGGCCTCTTTCAGCGTCGGCAGGTCCAGCCCAACGATCAGCCTGTCCCGCATGGTGTCGGCCTCCGCGAAATTGATCACGCCTCGATCCGGGTGGACAGCATGCGCGAGGTTTCGATCAGTGTACGGCATAGGCGCTCCATCGATTGCTGTAGTCTGGCGTCCCTGAATTGTCCGTCCTCGGCGAAGGCTTCGCCGGCCTCGGAGACCGAGCATTCGGGCGTGATCACCTCCATCTGGCAGCGCACCAGCACCGCGCGCAGATGGTTGATGCAACGTATGCCGGCGAACTTGCCCCCGGAGGACGAACAGAGCCCGACCGGCTTGCCGGCAAGCGGCCTGAACGTATGGCTGCCCTCGCGCCGTACCCGGCTCACCCAATCGATCGAGTTCTTGAGCAATGGCGGGATCGAGCCGTTATATTCGGGCGTCGCGATCAGCAGCCCGTCATGCGCGGCGATCTGCCGGCCGAGCTTGATGGCGTTTTCGGGGATGCCTTTTTCCTTTTCCAGGTCCTCGTCCATGATCGGCAGCGGATAGTCGCCGAGCGAGATGCGCGTCACCTCCGCGCCCTGCATGGCCAGTTCCTTCTGCGCCACATCGGCGGTCCGGCCGCTGAAGGCGCCGCTCCGGGCCGAGCCGGCGAAGACGAGGATTCTTGGGATCACTGGCATTGGCCACCCTTGTTCGGGGACAGGTACAGCCAAGGAGCATTCAAATCAACGAGGGGTGGCGGAAAACGTTCGAGGATTGGTCGCCACCTACCAACTTCGTCATCCACGGGCGAAGCAGCCGCGAAGCGGCGTCGCGCAGACCCGAGGATCCATTCCGTTACCCCAATCGCAGAGCGCAGCGGGGCAGAATTCTGGATCGTCGCAACGCTTCGAAGTCACGGAATGGATCCTCGGGTCTGCGCCGCGTCGCTTCGCTCCTTGCTCCGCCCGTGGATGACGAAGCGAGGGGCGTTTCGGCCAGTCGCCAGGACGCTGCCGCCACTGGCGATGCGCGAACACTTTCGCAAGTAGAAACTAATGCGCCGCGCGCCGGTAGATCCACAGCTGCGTCGGCGGGATGTTGCGGAAGATGAAATCGAAATGCTCGACCGTGTAGTCGCCACGCCCGGCCGGGATCGGCGACATCGGGCCATAGGTCAGCTGCACAATCGGCCGTCCAGCGGGAATACGGTCGAGCAGGCTTTCGATATAGGCGATGCGCTGGGCGACGGGGAAATTGAGCAGCGGCACGCCGGAGACGACCGAATCGAACACCATGTCGCGCTTGTCGCCGAGCGTGGCATTGAGATTGAAGGCGTCGCCCTCGATCACGTTGACGCCGGGATAGAGCCCGCGCAGATGGCGCACGAAGTCGGTCGAATATTCGACCGCGTAGAGATTTTCGGGCTTCACGCCCTGGGCCAGGATGGCGCGGGTGATGACACCGGTGCCGGGCCCGACTTCGAGCACCGGCAGGCCCGATCCCGGATTGACGATCGACGCCATCTTGCGGGCGGTGATGGAACTGGTGGGAACGATCGAGCCGACCGTTTTCGGCTTGTCGATCCAGCCTTTGAAGAACTTAAGCTCGTCGTCGAATTTTTCGGCCAGCGCTTTGCGCAACCCGGGACTACGTGCCATCACGAGCTCTCCTCAATGCTCAGCCTCCCGCTCCGCTACTTAGCAGGTGGGTGGGACAAGGCAAGGCGTCAAGCTGGCATAAGGTGTTGATGACGCTTGGGCACCGGATCGCCCCCGACGCCGTGCGAAATGCGCGCCTGCGGCAAATCAGTTTTCGCCGAACGACTCGAAGAAGTCCTTCATGCGCGCGAAAAAGCCGCTCGACTGGGGCGAGTTGTCCTTCGAGGAGATCTGCTCGAACTCTTCCAGCAGTTCGCGCTGGCGGCGTGTCAGGTTCTGCGGCGTCTCGACCGCCGTCTGGATGTAGAGGTCGCCGACATTGGGCTGGCGCAGCACCGGCATGCCCTTGCCCTTCAAGCGGAACTGGCGGCCGTTCTGCGTGCCTTCCGTCACCTTGACCTTGGTCTGGGTGCCATCGAGCGTGGTGACCTCGAAGGAGCCGCCAAGGGCTGCCGTCGTCATCGAGATCGGCACCTTGCAATAGAGATCGGCGCCGTCACGCTGGAAGAATTCGTGCGGCTTGACCGCCAGGAAGATGTAGAGGTCGCCGGGCGGTCCGCCGCGCAGGCCGGCCTCGCCCTCATTGGCCAGCCGGATGCGGGTGCCGTCCTCGATGCCGGCCGGGATGTTGACCGACAGCGAGCGTTCCTCGGTGACGCGGCCCTGGCCGGCGCATTTCGGGCAGGGGTCCTTGATGGTCTGGCCGCGACCCTGGCATTGCGGGCAGGTGCGCTCGATCGAGAAGAAGCCTTGCGTGGCGCGCACCTTGCCGTGGCCGTGGCACATCGAGCAGGTCACCGGCTGCGTGCCGGGCTTGGCGCCGCTGCCGGAGCATTCCGAGCAGGAGATCGAGGCCGGCACGCGGATCTGCGCCGTCTTGCCGGAAAAGGCTTCTTCCAGCGTGATTTCCATGTTGTAGCGCAGGTCGGCGCCGCGCTCGCGGCCGCCCGACGAACGGCGCTGGCGGCCGCCCATCATGTCGCCGAAAATATCCTCGAAGATGTCGGCGAAGCCGCCGGCGCCGAAACCGTGCGCGGCGCCGTTCATGCCGCCCTCGAAGGCGGCGTGGCCGAAACGGTCATAGGCGGCGCGCTTCTGCGGGTCCTTCAGCGTCTCGTAGGCTTCGTTGATCTCCTTGAACTTGTGCTCGCAGGCGTGGTCGCCGGGGTTGCGGTCGGGATGGAACTGCATGGCGAGCTTGCGGAAAGCGCTCTTGAGTTCCTTGTCGTCGGCGCCTTTTTGCACGCCCAGCGTTTCGTAGAAATCAGCTTTCATTTTTTCCCGCTGTCCGGATGCTCAATGTCTTCAAGCATTGTTGGCGACGTTTGCCGGCACGTTCTTGGATTTAGGAGCGATGTTTCCCGGATGCTAGTACTAAGCCGGGCCGCTCCGGGTTTTTCTGTCACTTTTTCGACTGGGGTTGCAAAAAAGCCCGGCCTTCCGCCGGGCTTTTCGCATGATCCGCCGTCAGCCGGCTCAGGCCGACTTCTTCTTCTCGTCGTCTTCGTCGATTTCCTCGAAGTCGGCATCGACCACGTCCGAATCCTTGGCCGCGTCCGCCTTGGCGTCGGCTTCGGCCGCTTCCTTCTGCGAGGCCTCGTACATGGCCTGGCCGAGCTTCATCGACACTTCGGCGAGCGACTGCGACTTGGCCTCGATGTCGGCCGGGTCGTCGCCTTCGGCTGCGGTCTTCAGCGCGGCGATCGCATCCGAGATTGCGGTGAGGTCAGCCTCCGAGACCTTGTCGCCATAGTCCTTCAGCGACTTCTCGGACGAATGCACCAGCGCTTCGGCCTGGTTGCGGGCCTCGACGAGGGCACGGCGCTTCTTGTCCGCGTCGGCATTGGCCTCGGCGTCCTTCACCATCTTCTCGATGTCGGCGTCGGACAGACCGCCCGAAGCCTGGATGCGGATCTGGTGCTCCTTGCCGGTGCCCTTGTCCTTGGCCGAGACGTTGACGATGCCGTTGGCGTCGATGTCGAACGTGACCTCGATCTGCGGCACGCCGCGCGGGGCCGGCGGAATGCCGACGAGGTCGAACTGACCGAGCATCTTGTTGTCGGCCGCCATCTCGCGTTCGCCCTGGAAGACGCGGATCGTCACCGCCGACTGCGAATCCTCGGCGGTCGAGAAAGTCTGGCTCTTCTTGGTCGGGATCGTGGTGTTGCGCTCGATCAGCCTGGTGAACACGCCACCCAGCGTCTCGATGCCCAGCGACAGCGGCGTCACGTCGAGCAGCAGCACGTCCTTGACGTCGCCCTGCAGCACGCCGGCCTGGATGGCGGCGCCAAGCGCCACGACCTCATCCGGGTTGACGCCCTTGTGCGGCTCCTTGCCGAAGAACTGCTTCACGATCTCCTGGATCTTGGGCATGCGGGTCATGCCGCCGACCAGGACCACCTCGTCGATCTCGCCCGCCTTCAGGCCGGCATCCTTGAGCGCCGCCTTGCAGGGGTCGATGGTGCGCTGCACGAGATCCTCGACCAGGCTTTCGAATTTCGCCCGGGTGAGCTTCATCGTCAGGTGCTTCGGGCCGCTGGCGTCGGCGGTGATGAAAGGCAGGTTGATCTCGGTCTGCGTCGTCGACGACAGCTCGATCTTGGCCTTTTCCGCGGCCTCCTTGAGGCGCTGCAGCGCGAGCTTGTCGGCCTTGAGGTCGATGCCCTGTTCCTTCTTGAACTCGGCCGCCAAGTACTCGACGAGGCGCATGTCGAAGTCCTCGCCGCCGAGGAAGGTGTCGCCATTGGTCGACTTCACCTCGAAGACGCCGTCGCCGATTTCGAGCACGGAAATATCGAAGGTGCCGCCGCCAAGGTCATAGACGGCGATGGTCTTGCCGTCCTTCTTCTCCAGGCCATAGGCAAGCGCCGCGGCCGTCGGCTCGTTGATGATGCGCAGTACCTCGAGGCCGGCGATCCTGCCGGCGTCCTTGGTCGCCTGGCGCTGGGCATCGTTGAAATAGGCCGGAACGGTGATGACCGCCTTCTCGACCTTCTCGCCGAGATAGGCTTCCGCCGTCTCCTTCATCTTCTGCAGGATCATGGCCGAGATCTGGCTGGGCGACTGCTTCTTGCCGCCGGCCTCGACCCAGGCGTCGCCATTGTCGCCCTTGACGATCTTGTAGGGGACGAGCTTCTTGTCCTTCTCCGTCACCGGGTCGTCATAGCGGCGGCCGATCAGGCGCTTGACCGCGAAGATGGTGTTTTCCGGATTGGTGACCGCCTGGCGCTTGGCCGGCTGGCCGACGAGACGTTCGCCGTCGCTCGAAATGGCGACGATGGAAGGCGTCGTGCGCGCGCCTTCAGCATTCTCGATCACCTTGGGGTCCTTGCCATCCATGATGGCGATACACGAGTTGGTGGTGCCGAGATCGATACCGATAACTTTTGCCATTGTTCTAATCTCTCCTCTAAGCAGGCTCTCTGGACCCTTCAAAAGGCGTTCCGACGAAAGCCCCTGTTCACAAGAAATCCCGTCATGGTCCCCGCTTTTTAGGGCTGGACGGCTGGCGCGTATATAAGAACAGGCGACACAAGGCGCAAGCATCCTGCGCAAGCTGTCCATCGTCTCGGCAGCGAGCCGGAAGACACCCGCCGCGCTCTGCGCCTGAGCCAGTCTGAGGTCAATCTATCTCACTGTTCCAGCTTGGTTTTTTTGAAACGGCGCCGCTTAGGGCACACAGATCTGCCGACCGCGAAGGTCAGGACTTGCTGTTTCGGGCGTGACTTTCGGTCGCGAAAGAGCGGAAAACCAGCATTGCGGCGACGCTTCGCGCATCCGGCGGCAAGCTGTGGGGAGCGCCTGGCGCTCGGGCAAAGCCCTGCCGGGCGCGTGGCCCGGCAGGGGTTGCGGACTTCAAGCAATTCCACGAAAAGCCGCAGCGGTTTTCCGTTCGGAATTGCGTCAAACAGAATCTAGAGCCCGTTGTCCTTCAAGATCTTGGCAGCGTTGTCCTTGGTGATCTTTTCCGTCGGCAGGGTGATGGTCTTCTCGACCTTCTCCCCTTTCAGGAACTTGATCGCCTGGCGCAGGCCCTCGGCGCCCGGCGTGACATAGGTGAAGGTCGCCGTCAGCTCGCCCTTGTTCACCATCTGCACGCCTTCGTTGGGCAGGCCGTCGATGCCGATGAACTTGATGTCCTTCTCGCGCCCGACATCCTTGGCCGCGAGATAGGCGCCATAGGCCATCGGATCGTTGTGGCCGTAGACGAGATCGATCTTCTCGTTGGTCTTCAGCGCGTTGGCCATGATGTTATAGGCCTGGTCCTGCTTCCAGTCGCCCGACTGCTGGTCGAGCAGGTACTTGATGCCCGGCTCCTTGTCGGTGAATTCATGGAAGCCGTCATGGCGGTCATGCGCCGGCTGCGTGCCCATGCCGCCCCAGATCTCGACGACGTTGCCGGCCGCCTTGCCCTTGCCGCCCAGGAGCTCGACGGCATATTCGCCAGCCGCCCGGCCGATCAGCTTGTTGTCGCCGCCGACGAACTGCGTGTAGTCCTTGGTTTCGACATTGCGGTCGAGCACGAAGACCGGGATCTTGGCGTCGATCGCCTGCTGCACCACGCCGGTCAGGCCGGCCGATTCCTTTGGCGAGACCAGCAGCGCGTCGACCTCCTGGCGTATCAGGTTCTCGACGTCGGCGACCTGCTTTTCGGTCTTGTCCTCGCCGTCGGTGATGATCAGCTCGACCTCCGGGTGCTTGGCGGCTTCCGCGATGATGTCCTTGTTGAACTGGGCGCGCCAGGGTTCGATGGTCGTCACCTGCGAGAAGCCGATCTTCCACTTCTTGTCCTGGGCAAAGGCATGGTTGCCGGAAAAGAGCGCGGTGGTCGTCACAAGCGCCGCCGCGAAGGTGGCGAGCTTCAGCATATCACGTCGTTTCATGGTCCTGTTTCCTCCGGATTATAGAGACGAGGTCTCCTGTGACGGCCGCTTGGCTGCGGCCGTTTCCTTTTGCGCCGTCCGTCCGCCGGGCAGGCGCAGATAGCTGAGAAGATCGCCGGCGTTGCGCTCCTGCACGAGCACGGTGCCGATGATGATCGCCCCCTTCAGCACCAGCTGAAGGTTCGAATTGATGTTGTGCAGCTGCAGGATGTTTGACAGCAGGCCGAAGATCAGCACGCCACAGAAGGTGCCGACCAGGCTGCCCCGCCCGCCCATCAGGCTGGTGCCGCCGATGACCACGGCGGCGATGGCGTCGAGCTCCAGCCCGGCGCCGGCATCGGGCTTGCCTTGGCGGTATTGGGCCACGTAGAGCACCGCCGCGATGCCGGCGAGCAGGCCCGACACCGCATAGGTGGCTATCTTGACGCGCCCGGCGGCGATGCCGGAAAGCCGCGCCGCCTCCTCATTGCCGCCGATGGCGTAGACATAGCGGCCGAAGGGCGTGAAGCGCAGCACCGCGCCGTAGATCACGACCGCGCCGAGGAAGAACAGGCCCGGCATCGGCACGATGCCGAACACCAGCGAGCGCAGGATCTCGAAATCGGCGGTGGCGTTCGAGCCGGTATAGACCGGCAGCACGGCGTTGTTCTGGCCGGCGGTGAGCCTGGCGATGCCGAGCGCCGTCACCATCATCGCAAGTGTCACGATGAAGGGCTGCAGCCTGCCGGCGACGATGATGAAGCCGTTGATGGTGCCGAACAGAAGGCCGACGCAAGGCGCCACCAGCAGCACGCCGAGCACGCCGAACTTGGTCTCGACCTGCGGCAGCAGGTACCACAGCGAAAGGCAGCACAGCGCCACGCCGACGACGCCCGGAATGATCAGCCCGCGCGCCTTGTCCAGCCGCGCGTCGCGCCCGGCTTCCGTCCCGGCGCGGGATTTCTCGATGTTGAGCAGGATGAAGCGGGTGGCCAGCACGCCGAGGCAAAGCGCCGCCAGCGCGGTCGTCGGCACGCCGAGCGCCGCCGACGGCGTGACACCCGGCACGGTGAGCAGCATGGCGCAGACGACCGAGCAGATCGCCATCAGCGAGCCGACGGAAAGATCGATGCCGCCGGTCAGGATCACCGCCGTCATGCCGGTGGCGATGAGGCCGGTGGTCGACACCTGGCGCAGCACGTCGAGCAGGTTGCCGTAGGACAGGAAGATGTTGTTGCCCTTGGAGCTGATCGGCGAGCCGAACACGCCGATCAGGAAGATGGCGATCAGCCCCCAGTACAGCTTGGTGCGGGAAACAAGGCTGATAAGATTCATGCGGCTGGTCTCGCTGCCCGTCTTGGTGTGCCAAGTCTTGGCGCGGCAAGCCGCATGATCGCCTCCTCGCTGGCCTCGGCGCGGGACAGGATTCCACGCTGGCGGCCCTCGACCATGACCAGGATGCGGTCGGCCAGATGCAGAAGCTCGGGCAGTTCGGAGCTGATCACGGCAATCGCCAGCCCGTCGCCGGCCAGCTTGAAGACGAGGTCGTAGATTTCGCGCTTGGCGCCGACATCGATGCCGCGCGTCGGCTCGTCGAGCAGAAGCACGCGCGGCCGGGTCGCCAGCCACTTGCCGATCACCACCTTCTGCTGGTTGCCGCCGGACAGCGTGCCGGCGGCCTGCTCGATGCTTTCGCAGCGTATGCCGAGCGCGCCGACCGCGTCGCGTGCCAGGCCGCGCTCGCCCGAGCGCGAGCGCAGGCCGAAGCGCGCCAGCGCGCCGACCAGAGGCAGCGCGACATTGTCGGTGATCGAGGCTTGGAGATGCAGGCCTTGGGTCTTGCGGTCCTCGGTCACCAAAGCAATGCCGAGCCGGCGGGCCTCGCGCGGCGAGCCGATCTCGACCGGCACGCCGTCGAGCCGAATCTCGCCGCCGGTACGGCCGTCGCTGGAGCCGAAGATCGCCTCCAGGATCTCGGTGCGGCCGGAACCCAGCAGCCCGCCGATGCCGAGGATCTCGCCGGCCGCAAGGTCGAAGCTGACGCCGTCGATCATCGTGCGCCAGCCATGCCGGTCGGGCTTCGACAGCGACAGGTCCCTGACCGAGAGCACCGCTTCGCCGCCCGGGCCGCGCTCATGATCGGAGGACGCGAGAAGGTCGCGCCCGACCATGGCCGTGATGATGGCGTCTTCGTCCAGCTTTGCCATATCCCGCGTCAGCACGTGGCGTCCGTCGCGCAGCACCGTCACCCGGCTGGCCAGATGCATGACCTCGTCGATGCGATGCGAGATGTAGACGATCGCAACGCCGCTTGCCGCGAGCTGGCCGATGATGCGGAACAGTCTCTGGCACTCGGCCGGCGAAAGCGCCGAGGTAGGCTCGTCCATGATCAGGATGCGCGCCGACTTCGACAGCGCCTTGGCGATCTCCACCAGTTGCTGCTCGCCGACCCTCAGCGTGCCGACACGCGCCTCGGGATCGAGCTCGATGCCGAGACGCTGCAGCAGCGCGCTGGCAGTGCGGCTGCTCGCCTTGCCGTCGACCACCAGCCCGGCGATCAGCTTTTCGCGGCCGAGGAAGATGTTGTCGGCGACGCTGAGCTCGGGGACGAGGTTGAGCTCCTGGTGGATGATGGCGATGCCGGCGTCCTCGGCGTCGCGGACGCCGGTGAAACGAATTGTCCGGCCGTCGATGGCCACGGCGCCTTCGTAGTCGGTATAGACGCCCGACAGGATCTTCATCAGCGTCGACTTGCCGGCGCCGTTCTCGCCCATCAGCGCATGCACCTCGCCGGGCCTGAGGTCCAGGCTCACATCGGACAGCGCGGCGATGCCGCCGAACCGCTTGGAAATGCCGGTCGCGCTCAGGACGACGGTTGGACCGTCGGCGGCCGCATTGCCAGTCGTGGTGGAATCAACGCGCTGCATGGCAAAGGACGGCCTCCCTCCGTCGTCTTCGATGGTTTGAACGCTAATCTAAACGTTTCGAATGTGTCAAGCGCATATCTGGTTGCTGAGGATTGATGCATTTCAATTCTTGCGAAAAAAGCCGGGTTTGCGTAGGTTTGGCCAAATAGGGGCGGTTAAACGTTTCGAAAATGACGGTGTCAGGGCGGAAAAAACAGCGGAAATCCACGGCACCGACCATGCTGCATGTGGCTGAGGCGGCGCGTGTGTCCGTGGCCACCGTGTCGGCAGTGCTCAACGGCACCGCCACCGTCAGTCCGGAGCTTACCCAGCGCATCGAGCAGGCGATCCGCGACATCGGCTACAAGCGCAACGCCATTGCCCGCAGCCTCAAGATGGGCACCACGCGGACCATCGGCCTGACCGTGCCGCATATCACCAATCCGTTCTTCACCGATGTCGTTTCGGTCATCCAGCAGGCGTTCGACCGCGCCGGCTATGCCGTCATGCTGTGCTGCACGGACGAGGACCTGAACACGCAGGACGACCAGATCCGGCTGCTGCTCGACCGCATGGTCGACGGGCTGATCGTGGCGCGCGTCGGCGACGGCGGCATTCTGAAGGGCATCGTCGGGGACGCCAACGTGCCGGTGGTGCTGCTCGACCGCCTCTGCGAAGGCGTCGACACCGATGCGGTGGTGCTGGACAACCAGCGCGCGGTGTTCGACGCCGTCACCTATCTGATCCATCTCGGCCATCGCCGCATCGGCTATATCACCGGCGCCTCCGACATATCCCCCATGCATGACCGCATGATCGGCTACCGCGAGGCGCTGCAGGCCGCCGGCCTGCCCGTGGCGGAGGAGCTCATACGCTCCGGCAATTTCCACGAGATCGACGGCTATAACGCCACAATGCAGCTGCTTTCGCTGCACGACCGGCCAAGCGCGATCTTCTCGGCCAACAATCCGATGGTGATCGGCACCATGAAGGCGATCCGCGACATCGGTCTCAGCTGCCCCGAAGACATTTCGGTCGCCTGTTTCGATGATTTTCCCTGGTCGGACGTGTTCGTGCCGCAGCTGACCACCGTGGCGCAGCCGGTGCAGGCGATCGGCGAGCAGGCGGCGAACCTCCTGCTTGACCGGCTTGCCGGCAACAGGGAGGCGCCGCCGCGCAAGCTCGTACTGAAGGGCCGGCTGATGATCCGCAATTCCTGCCGGCCGCTGGGCGCGCTCGCGCAGAGCGTCAGCGCGTAAATCCGAAGGAGCTCTCGCCTAGCAGCTGCAGCCTCGGAAAGATGCCCCGGCCGCCGGCGACCACACGGGTGCCTTTGCCGATCACCGTCTTGGGGTCCGCTTTCAGCACCGTGCCGCCGGCCTCTTCGACCAGCAGCATGCCGGCCAGACAATCCCAGGCGTTCATGTGCTCCTCGAGATAGCCGAGCAGCCGGCCGGCCGCCGCATAGGCAAGCATGAGCGCTCCGGAAGCATTGCGGTAGAAGACGCCGCCCTCGCCCATGATCAGGCCGATGAGAATGACGACATTCGTGGTCGAGGCGCGGTTGGAGAGCCCGGTGCCGACGGCGCCGTCGGAAAGCGACGCCGCATTGCTGGCCTTGATCGGCTTGCCGTTGAGAAAGGCGCTGCCGCCGCGGCGGGCGTAGAACGTTTCGTCTGTCGAGGGTTCGTGGATAACGCCGACGATCGTCTCGCCATCCCTGGCACAGGCGATCACCACGCACCAGGCGGGAATCCCGCGCACGAAATTGGCGGTGCCGTCGATCGGGTCGATCACCCAGACATGACCGGTTGTTCCGGTCACCGCCGCGTGCTCCTCGCCGACGATGCCGTCTTGCGGATAGGCCTCGGCAATCGCGGCGCGGATGAACAGCTCGACCTCGCGGTCGGCCTCGGAAACCAGGTCCTGGTGGCCCTTGCTCTCGACGGCCAGGTTGTCGAGGTCGCGAAAATATTTCAGCCCCAGCTCGCCGGCGCGCCGCGCCAGGTCGATGGCAAAATGCATGCGGTCGTCGAGATCATGGGTCATGTGCAGGCTCGCGCGTTGGCGGGGAGCCTGCCCTTAACAGATGGGCATGTCAGAAGCCATGGCGCCGTCAGGCCGCCTTCGACATCGATTTGTGCACGTCAGCGAGGATCTCGAAGGAGCGCACGCGCGCCGCATGGTCGAAGCACTGCGCCGTCACCATCAATTCATCGGCGCCGGTGCGGCTTATGAAGGCGTCGATGCCTTGGCGCACTGTCTCCGGCGAGCCGACGACGGCGCAGGACAGCGCCTGGGCAAGCATGGCTTTCGCCGCAGGATCGAGGTCGCGGTCGTAATTCTCGACCGGCGGCGGCAATTGGCCGGGCCGGCCGCTGCGCAGATTGACGAAGGCCTGCTGCAGCGAGCTGAACAGAAGCTTCGCCTCGGCGTCCGACGGCGCGGCGAAGACATTGAGGCCGAGCATGACATAAGGCTTGTCGAGTTGCGCCGACGGCTGGAAGCGCGTGCGATAGACCTCCAGCGCATGATCGAGCTCGGCCGGGGCGAAATGCGAGGCGAAGGCGTAAGGCAGGCCGAGAAGGGCTGCAAGTTGCGCGCCGTAGAGGCTGGATCCGAGGATCCAGACCGGCACGCTCTGGCCTTCGCCGGGCACGGCGCGGATGCGCTGGCCTTCTTCGGCCGGCTGGAAATAGCCCATCAGCTCGACGACGTCCTGCGGGAAATTGTCGGCGCTTTCGAGATTCCGCCGCAGCGCCCGCGCGGTCAGCATGTCGGTGCCCGGCGCGCGGCCGAGGCCGAGATCGATGCGGCCGGGGAAAAGTGCGGCCAGCGTGCCGAACTGCTCGGCGATCACCAGCGGCGCATGGTTGGGCAGCATGATGCCGCCGGCGCCGACGCGGATCGACTTCGTCCCGCCGGCGACATGCGCGATCACGACGGACGTCGCCGCGCTCGCAATGCCCGGCATGTTGTGGTGCTCGGCCAGCCAGTAGCGCCGGTAGCCCAGCCGCTCGGCATGGCGGGCAAGGTCGAGCGAATTGGCAAGCGACTGCGAGGCGGTGCTGCCTTGCGTGATCGGCGACAGGTCGAGAACCGAAAGGGCCGTCATTGGTCAGGTCTCCACGATGCGTTTTTCCCGCAGCCTCGCCTCGAAGGCGGCGCGGTCGGGAATGACGATGGCGAGCTGGTTCTCCAGTACGCCGGCGAGCTCAGCGGCGGTCGCGATCTCGCGCTGCTCGCTGCGGCCGCCGGCATGATGTGTCGACAACCGGTTGTTGCGCAGCGCATAGCGCCGGTCGGGCAAGGCGAGCGCGGCAACCAGCGTGGTCAGGAAATGCGAGCTCGGATGCGTCGACAGGAAATGGCTTCCGACCAGGTAGTCGACCTCATAAGCCTGGCTCATGTCGAAGCGGTAGAGCGTGCGCCAATCGCTGCCAATGCCTGCTTGCAGGCGAAGATCGTCGCCGGTCTCGACGATGCGGAAGGCCTCGTGCGGTGTCTGCTGCACCAGCCCGGACTCAAGCAGCAGCGGCGCCGTCAGCGTCAGGCCGCCGAAGCCGACATCGGCAATGTAGGTGCGGCCGCCGAGCTCGACGCGCAGCAGCATATGGCTGCGCGCGGTGACGGCATCATCCGGCTGGCCCCACAACACGCGCGCCGCCAGCCCGCTGGTCGTGAAGCCGAGCGCCTTCAGCGCATGCATGAAGATGAGATTGTGCTCGAAGCAATAACCGCCGCGGCCCTGGCGAAGAATCTTGTCCTGCAGCGAGGCGATGTCGAGCCCGACGGAAACGCCCATCAAGGCGTCGATGTTCTCGAACGGGATCGCCTGCGGGTGGGTTGCGTGCAGCGCCTGCAGCGTCGCCAGCGAAACGTCGGTCGGCCCGTCATAGCCGATGCGGGCGAAATAGCCATCGAGATCGAAGTCGCTCATTCAGGGGCAGGTCCGGCTTGACCGGCCCGATATAGGCACTGCCCGCCAACGCTGCAAATAACGGCCACGCTTTGCGATTGGGCCACATGCCAATGCATGTCGCCCGGAAGTGCGCAGCGGTTCTCGGACTTTTCAGCGCGACGTGCTTCAGGCCGGTTTGTGATTGTTTTCGGCCGGCTCTTCCTCGATGGCCATGGACTGCTGCGCCGCCAGGAAGTTGCCGACATGGCTCAGGCCCTCGAAATGGTCGCAGAAGACCTTGATGACGACCAGCAACGGCACCGCCATCAGCGCGCCGACGAAGCCCCACAGCCAGGACCAGAAGGCGATCGCGATGAAGATCGCCACCGCATTGATCTCGAGGCGCCGCCCGACCACCGTCGGCGTCACGAACTGGCCTTCGATGATGTCGCACAGCACCACGAAGGCCGGCGCCAAGAGCGCATAGGCGATCGTGTCGAAGCTGATCAGCGCGATGACGGCGACAATCACGACCGTCATCAGCGCGCCGACATAGGGCAAGAAATTCAGCAATGCCGCCATCGCCCCCCAGACGAGCGGGTTGGGCATGCCGAGCCCCCACAAGCCCAGCCCGATCACCGTCCCGAGACTTACATTGATGATGGAGACCGTGAGCAGATAGTGCGAAATCTCGCGCTCAACGTCATAGACGATGCGCAGCGCCCGCTTCTTCTGCGTCATGCTGGCGAAGGATTGGACGATCTTCTCGTAGAACAGCGTGCCGGAGGCGAGCAGGAACAGCGACAGCACGAATACGATGGTGATCGCAGTGCCTGCTTCCAGGATGTTGCTGGCCGCCGTGGACAGGATGCCGGAAGGCGCTACCGCGACCCGCTGAAGGCCGGGTTCCTGAGACGTCTCCGTCAGCGCCTCCAACTGATGTGCGAGGTCCATCATTCGTTCGAGCGGCCGCTTGAACGGCGCCAGCCGCTCGGTGAGCCGCTGGCCGATCGAGTAGCTGTTGTTGATGAGGTCGATGACCGGACCGCTGAGCAGATAGCCTGCGGCGGCGAAGACGAAGATCGAAAGCAGCACCAGCAGCGTCGCCGAGACAACCTCAGGGATGCCGTGCTTGCGCAGCAAACGCACGATCGGCGTCAGCGTCAGCGCCAGCAGAAAGGCGAGTATCACCGGCATGAAGAAGGCGCGCGCGAAGTACAGCGCCGCCGCCGTCATCAGAATGAAGATCCCGATCACCAGCGACCGCGTCAAGCGCATGTCCGCCCGGGCGCTGGCACGCGGATCAGGGCTTTCGGCAACGCTCGCGCCCGAAACGATCGGCTCGGCTTTCATCGGTTCCCCTTGCAAGCCCACCACCCAAACAATGAATGCATGGCAGGCTTCCGGGCGAAACGCGGGAGTTCCGGGCAAGGTTCCATGAGCCGGCTGTCCGCGGCATCGCACATGCGGTCGCGCTATTACATGACGTGTAATTGAGCCGCTGCGCCGGCCAGGCCTAATACGGGGCAGGCTTTTGCGACGACAGAGCAGAAGGCTGGCGCGGCGAGACTTCGTCCGCGCGATCACATCCGATTTTGCAAGAGGACGTTACAATGCAAAGGTTCAACCTCCAGACGATTGGCTCGGCACCCGAAAAATCCAGGCCTGCGCTCAAGGCGTTGGAAGAGAAGTTCGGCTTTCTTCCGAACGTCATGGCGACTATGGCCAACAGTCCGGTGCTTCTCAACGGATTCGTCGCCACCTTCGGCAGTTTTCACGGCGGCAGCTTCGATGAAATCGAAAAGCAGGTCCTGCTGCTTACCAATGCGGTGACGATCAAGTGCCCCTGGACCGTTGCCGCGCATTCGACATTCGCCATCGAAGACGGCATCGACGAGGGCGAAGTCCAAGCGATCCGAAAGGGCAGGCTGCCAGCCAACCCGAAATACGCGGCGCTCTCGGCGTTGACCAAGACGTTGATCGAAAAAAAGGGAAACGTCACCGATGCCGACATCGATGCGTTCACCGCGGCGGGTTACTCGAAAGCCCAAGTTCTGGAGGTGGTGACCGGCGTCGGCGTTTCGACAATGGCGGCAACCACGACCAACATGGCCGGTACGCCGATCGAGGAGCGCTTCCGGGCGCAGGCATGGTCTCCGCTCGCGGTGGCAGCCTGACCCGCACAAAAACCGAGACCTGGAGCGCGACGCACTTCAGCGTGATTGGCGGCGCATGGATCGGCACGATCCCTGCGCCGCCAAAACTTGAGCCGGATTGAAGCGTATCGCAGGTAGTGTCTCAGTTTGAAATTTGACGCAACTGTTTCAAGAGCAGGGCTATCTTCTTAGGCGTATCGGTTGGCGCACGAAAAACCGCATGCGAGCGGAAGTGTTTCGCTACTTGCGGGCGAACTCTTCGGTCCCCGATGACCACAGGCGGATTACGTTTCACGGTCGCACGTCCCTAAAACAGGGAAAGCCGAAGAAGCGCCACCCGGGGCTCCCTCAGCTCTCGACCTTCCCGATGGGTTTACGATAAGCAACCAACGGGACTAATAACCACAACACCCAATGTGCACTATCGTTCCGGTCCTTAGTGAGTATTTTCGGCCGCGCGCTTTTTGTAGGTGCCGCGCTTGCCCGGCTTCGGCGCAACGGCGTCCATCTTCTCGCAAAGATCTTCCATTGACCAGAGCGTCTTGGACACGCCAGCGGCCATAGCCGGCGTCATCTTCAACGTCTTGTGCATTTTCACGAAGTTGTACCAGACAGTGTAGATCGCGACCATGTGTACATGGTTGTCGAACTTCTTTGAGAACGCATTGGTAAGGCGCGTGAAGCGACGGTTAGCCATGCGCATCGTGAGGTTGGCGCGCTCGATATGCGACGTGCTGACATGCACCGGATCGGGATTGCCTTCGATCCGCGTCTTGGTCGCGCCAGTGCACACAGCCGGGCTATATCGGCGCTCTGGCGACTTGTTGCTTTCCGGCTCGCCGTACTGCTTCACAAGCATGGCGTAATCGATGTCGGCACCAAAGGCTTCTTCGACCGCATTGAGATAGGCGCGGTGGCCATCCGTCGTAAGCTGGACGCGGTTGGCGAGACGGTCCTTCACGTCGTCCATGAAGGCCAGTGCGTATTCGCCATCGCGACCGCCGACCAGCCAGGAAATGATGAGCTTGCTGTCGCTGTCCAGAGCGGTCCAAGTCCACACGTCGCCAGCGCCATCGACAGGTTGCTTCATGCTGGAAACGTTCTTCGCCTTCGCGCCGACGAACGACCAGATTTCATCGCACTGGACGCGCCTGGACGTGACGTTGCGGACTTCGCGGTCGTGCAGATCGGCGCAGAACTTGCCGGCATCAACAAGCAGCTTCGAAACTGTGTTGATCGACACATCGGCAACGCGAGAGATCGACCGCATCGAGCTACCCTCGCAGAGCATCGAGAGGATTTGGACGCGGGTTTGCAGGGGCAGCTTGTTCATGCCCCTAATATGTGAACTTTTATGCTTAGTGTCAAGCATATTTGTCACATTTGTGCAGACACATCCCCCTACCGCACGGGGAAACGACCGATTTCCCCATCTCTCGCTCGCCATTTTGGCATATAATGCTGCACCAATATCAGTTAATTGACAAAATAGCGAGCGCCAGCTACGGATATCGCACGATAAACCGAGCGGGAGAAGTGTGGTGGCGCTTAGCCGGGAAGTCAGACGTCTTGAACGGTCATGGCAGAATGAATCAGCGTGGCCGAAGCGCTTGGACTGGGTGGAGATCGAAAACATTCGCGGATGGCAGGGGCAGCGGATTCGCTTCCCGTTTCCTATCGTTGCGATTGCGGGCGAGAACGGGTCGGGCAAATCAACGATCATTCAGGCGTGCGCGGCGGTCTATCAAGGCCATCTCAGCAAAGGCTCGGTCAAGCAGAAAGGCACCAAGTATGCGTCGGACTTTTTCCCAAGCACGTTTTGGGATCAGATCACCAATGCGGCTGTCAAATTCGGCTACACTGAGGGGAAGGAAATCAAGGAAGGCAGCATCCGCAAGCACACGGAACGATGGAAGGGCAATGTGGAACGGCCCGTGCGACCCGTCCAATGGCTCGACCTTAGCCGGATTGTTCCGATAGGCGGTCGTGTTGGCTATGCCAAGATAGCCCGATCAATTCATATCGAAGCGACTGCCGTGACTTTCGATGAAGATCGCTTAGGGCGCCTGTCGTCTATTCTGGGGCATAAGTATGATAACGCGAAAATGGCCCTTACGGACGTTGACCCAGAAAGGCCGATTTCCGTCCTTCATAGAGCCAATGCCGCGTATTCTGGCTATCATCAAGGCCAAGGCGAGATCACCATCGCCGAACTAATTCAGGCCGATCTCCCGAAGTACAGCCTGGTACTGATTGACGAGATCGAATCGTCACTTCATCCCAGAGCGCAGCGCCGCCTGATCCGCGATCTCGCTACTGTTTGCCGCGAAAGAGAGCTGCAAATTATCCTAACGACCCATTCTCCGTATGTATTGGAGGAACTGCCAAGGGAAGCCCGACTCCAAATCTTTGAGCAAGATGGCGTCAGGCAGGCGATGATCGGCGTAAGTCCAGAGTTCGCGCTTAGTCGAATGGACGACGTAACGCACCCAGAATGCGAACTCTATGTTGAGGACGACGTGGCCCAAACATTGGTTCGCGAGATACTATCGCAGCGTGCGCCAGATATCGGGTCGCGCGTGTTCGTAACCCCCTACGGGGCTGCTTCTGTCGGATATCAGCTTGGTCAAATGGTTGACGGTAAGCGGTTCCCCAGACCAGTGGGCGTGTTCTTAGATGGGGATTGCAAACCGGGAGTGGGCTGCTGCGTCCTTCCGGGCGAGGATGCGCCGGAGCGCGTCATCTTCGAAGACCTTGCAAAAATCAATTGGGGCGATCTCTGGGTGCTGCTTTTGCGCGATACATCGATTGTGTCGGACGCTTGTAACTCTAGTCTGGCGCTATCAGAGCATCACGACTGGATACCAGAGGCCGCGAAGCGGCTGATGATTGGCGGCAACATTCTATGGCATGCTATGTGTGCGGCTTGGGTCAAGCGGTGCATGGTGCAGGCAGATTTCGAGCGTATCCGGCAATATATCGAGGACAGGTTTGCCGATTACGACTAGCGTTTCCAACGGCTTTGCGCCGCCTTCTTAGCGATCTCTGCGCGCCGCTCCGGTGTCATGTTGGCGGCGCGCTTCCTTCCGCCCTTCGAACCAAGTTCTTTGGCGGCGGCGCTCTTGCCGTCATCCGGCGCATCGTCGGTTTCCTCGCCCGTAGCAATGCGCATGACGCGGACGGCATTGCCGATCACGTCGGCGGGGCGCTTTTGGCCTTTAGGTCCGGTTGGCATCGCGTGGCTCTTCGCAACCTTCTGTGATGATAATGTCGGCAATAGCCTTGCCTTCTCGCATTGATATAGCCTTCGCGTATTCCGGGGAGTGGTAGCAAGCAAGAGCGGTGGCGAAATCCTTGAACTCCATTATGACTATCCTCGACCGTCCCTGGCCTTCCACCACTTCGGCCTTGCCGCCGCGAGCTAAGTATCGAGCGCCAAACTTCCGAGACGCGTTGGCTGTCTCTGCGATATAGAGCTTATATCCTTCAGGATCGCTCACATCGACCGACACCACCCAGTAGCCCTTAGGCATTACCTGCTCCCATGCTTTCCGCTAAGCATATAGGAGTTCGGCCCGTGGCGCGACAGGTTGGTCGATGGCCGGCGATAGCCGTCAAATTTCAAACTGAGACACTACCGTATCGCAGCGGCGGTGCCCGAGGATTGCTGACCATGAACCCGTCGAATATCAGGACAGGCATGACCCTCGATCTGGGTGTGCTCTTGCGCCACTGGCGCGATTTGCGCGGCACAAGCCAGCTCGATCTGTCGCTTGATACCGGCATCTCCCAACGACAGATCAGCTTCATCGAAAGCGGACGCAGCGTGCCCAACCGCGAAACCCTGATGGCTATCGCCCGGGGGCTCGATGTGCCTTTACGCGAGCGTAACACATTGCTGCTCGCCGCGGGCTATGCGCCGATGTTTTCCGAAAGCGCGTGGGATTCGGTGGAAATGAAAAGCGTTACCGACGCCCTGACGCGCATCCTGCGGCAGCACGAGCCCTTTCCAGCAGTCGTGATGGATCGCTACTGGAACGTGCTCATGGCCAATGAATGCGCGCCGCGCTTCTTCGGCTGCTTCATCGACATGTCCGCCCGCCAGGGACCGCGCAACATGTTGCATCTGATGTTTGATCCGCAAGGCATGCGTCCGTTCATCGCCAATTGGCCCGATGTCGCCAGGAGCTTGTTCGAGCGTGTCTATCGCGAATCCATCGGCCGCGTTGTCGACGAGAAGACGAAGGCCCTGCTGGCGGAATTGCTCGCCTATCCGGATGTTGAAAACCAATGGAGAAACCCGGTGGCACTGGGCTTCACGCCAGTCATTCCGCTGGGGTTCGTCAGGGAAGGCAGGGTTCTCAACTACTTTTCGATGGTCACCACGGTCGGGACGCCGCAAACCGTCGCTGCCCAGGAACTGCGTGTCGAGTGCATTTTCCCGGCCGACGAGGCAACCGAGGCGCTTCATGCCGAAATGATGGCCGTCGGCGCCGGGCATCCAGCGGCCTAGCATCTGGAGACCGGCGTCGACTACCGCTCAGTCGACCGGCGCCGCGAGGGCGGGCGCGGTTTTGGCCGTCTCCTTGCGCACGATCGGCGCCACCCTGGTGCCGTAAAGCTCGATAGCCTTCATGATCTTGGCGTGCGGCATGGTGCCGATCGCCATCTGCAGCAGGAAGCGGTCGTTGCCGAAGATCTTGTGCTGGGCGACGATTTTTTCCGCCACGGCCTCAGGATTGCCGACGAAGAGGGCCCCGCTGGGACCCCGCGCGTGATCGAAATGCGCGCGCGAGGTCGGGCCCCAGCCGCGCTCGCGGCCGATGCGGTTCATCACCTCGGCCTGCGGTCCGTAGAAATCGTCGGCCGCCTGTTCGGTCGTCTCGGAGATGAAGCCGTGCACGTTGATGCTTGTGGCGAGGCTGGCCGGATCGTTGCCGCCGCGCCGCGCGGCCTCGCGATAGATATCGAACAACGGCGCAAAACGCGCCGGCTCGCCGCCGATGATGGCCAGCGCCAGCGGCAGGCCGAGCACGCCGGCGCGCGCGGCGGATTGCGGCGTGCCGCCGATGGCGATCCAGACCGGCAGTTTTTCCTGCAACGGACGCGGATAGACGCCGCGGCCGTTGATCGGCGCGCGCAGCTTGCCCTGCCACGTCACTGTCACCTGGTCGCGGATGGCGAGCAAGAGGTCGAGCTTCTCGGCGAACAGCTCGTCATAGTCCTCGAGATTGTAGCCGAACAGCGGGAAGGATTCGATGAAGGAGCCGCGCCCGGCCATGATCTCGGCGCGGCCGCCGGACAGAAGGTCAAGCGTCGCGAATTGCTGGAAGACGCGCACCGGATCGTCGGAGGAAAGCACCGTGACCGCGCTGGTCAGGCGGATGCGCTTCGTGCGCTCGGCCGCCGCGGCCAGCGCCACCACCGGCGCCGAGGCGGCATAGTCTGGGCGGTGATGCTCGCCGAGGCCGAACACGTCGAGGCCGACCTGGTCGGCCAGCTCGATTTCCTCGACGAGGTTGCGCAGCCGCTCATGCGGGCCGATCGCGCCGGGGCCTGGCTCCGGGCTGACATCGGCGAAAGTGTAGAGACCGAGTTCCATCTGGTTGCGTCCTCAATGTTCACGTGGGCTTTTGCTGTCGGCGCTAGAGGTAGCCATCCGCCGTTCTGCCCGCCAGACGCGCGATCTGTGAACAGTGCATCGCGCTGCCGGGCCGTATCCCTGCGGCAACAAGCCCGGATTTTTCATGGCTGCCATACCGTTTTGGCGCTTGAACTTACCGCTTTCACGCGTATGTAAGCGTCGCGAATAGACTGCAGGGAAGTACACTTGGCTATCTACAGGGAAAAAGACATTTTCGAGCGGCGCAATGCCGCGAACGAGGCAAAGAAGGCGCTGCTCGAGCGCTTCAAGGCAAAGCCGGCGGCGGATGATCCGACAGTGCTGGCTCGCCAGGCCGAACGCAAGGCGATCCTTGAGGCCCGCGCCATCCGAGAGGCGGAAAAGGCAAGGCTGAAGCAGGAAAAGCTGGCACGCGAAGCGGCCGAGAAGGCCGAGCGCGAGGCGATTGCCGAAGCGGCGCGTCTCGCGGCGGAAGCGGCGGCGGCCGAAGAGGCCAAGCGCCGCGAGGCCGAGGAATCCGAGCGCATCGCTTTCGAGCTTGCCGATGAGGCCGCGCGCAAGGCCAAGCGTGACGCACGCTACGCCGCCCGCAAGGCACGTGTCGGCCGTACGCCTCCGGGCTTCTCCGCCCGCTAGGTTCGGATTCGTTGGAAATTAAGTCAGGGTCGCCGAAAGCGGCCCTGAATGCGTTTGTGCTACGGATAGCAGGCTAGGCGACCAGTTTAAGCCCGACGATGCCGCAGACGATCAGGCCGATACAGGCGAGCCGGACGATCGTCGCCGGCTCGCCGAGCAGCCAGATACCGAGCAGCGCCGTGCCGACGGTGCCGATGCCGGTCCACACCGCATAGGCCGTGCCGACAGGCAGCGTCTTCAGCGCCAGCCCGAGCAGGCCGAGGCTTACGATCATCGAGGCGATGGTGAGAAGGGTCGGCAGCGGCTTGGAGAAGCCGGCGGTATATTTGAGGCCGATCGCCCAGCCGATCTCGAACAGGCCGGCGAAGAAAAGAAAAATCCAGGACATCGAAGACACTCCGTCATTCCAGCATCGCCTGAGATGCTTGGTGGCGAGTCGTCCCGGCCGATTTTCGGGGAAGCGAGGTCGTCCTCGCCCTTTGATATGGGGTGGCCTCGATCAACAAAACACCGGCAGCATTGTCATGCCGCCGGTTCAAAGTCAGCATTGAGCCGGGTCGACCGAATTCGGCCGCTTACTTTTCCTTGATACGCAACGCCTTGACCGGCGGCGCTTTCGGAGCCGGGGCCGCGGCGGGCTTCTTGGCGTCCTTCTTCGGCTTGCGGGCTTCCTTGCCCGCCTTCATCGCACCTTTAGCCATGATTCGCTCCTCCGATTGTGGACGTGCGAGTGAAACAAGAGAAATGCCCGGCTGCAAGAGGCTGTGCCGCTTTGCGAAGCCGGTCGGCCGGCTGTCAACCGATTTCCGGCACAGCGCTGTTCGAAACCTCGCACGGGCTGGTGCATTGTCTGTGAGGCGGGCCGCTAGGCTCGGGCGCGGGGCAGCTCGGAGATCGGATGGCAGGACATAGCGGGTCGAGACGGGTGATCTACGCCGCGCTCGCCGGCAATTTGGCGATCGCGGCGACCAAATTCGCGGCGGCCGCCCTCACCGGTTCGTCCGCCATGCTGTCGGAAGGCGTGCATTCGCTGGTCGACACCGGCAACGGCGCGCTGCTCCTCCACGGCATGCGTCGCGCCGCGCGGCCGCCCGACCGCACCCATCCGCTCGGCCACGGACGCGAGCTCTATTTCTGGAGCTTTATCGTGGCGCTTCTGGTGTTCGCGCTCGGCGCCGGCGTCTCATTCTATGAAGGCGTCATCCACATCATGGCGCCCGAGCCGTTCGTCGACGCCAAGGTCAACTACATCGTGCTTGCCCTTTCCTTCGTCTTCGAAGGCAGCTCATGGCTGTTAGCGCTGAAGGAGTTCCGGCAGCAGAAGGGCAAGCAAGGCTGGCTGCAGGCCGTGCAATCGAGCAAGGATCCCAGCGTCTATACGGTGCTGTTCGAGGACAGCGCCGCGCTGCTCGGGCTGGCAGTCGCTTTCGCCGGCATCCTGTCGGCCCAGCTTCTGGAAATCCCCGAGCTCGACGGCCTCGGCTCGATCGGCATCGCTATCATCCTCGGTGCGACCGCCATCTTCCTGGCGCGCGAGAGCAAAGGGCTGCTGCTGGGCGAACCTGCCTCATCCGAAGTGCAGAAGAAGGTGCTGGCGATCGTCCAGGACGATCCGGCGGTGCAGCGCGCGAACGGAATCCTGAGCGTCCATATCGGGCCGGAGGAAATCGTCGCGGGCTTGAGCATCGAATTCGAGGATCATCTCAGCGCGCCCGATATCGAGGCCTGCGTCGAGCGCCTGGAAGCCAGGCTCAAGAAGGAAATGCCGCAAATATCGAGGCTCTTCGTCAAGCCGCAGGCAACTGGCACATGGGAGCGGCGGCGCAAGGCCATGGCCGAGGCCTCGGAGGAGGGATAGATTTTGACAACGCGAACTTGTCAGGAGGAAGGCCTATGAAGATCGACGGCGGATGCCATTGCGGCGCCATCGCCTATGAAGCGGAGGTCGATCCGGAAAAGACCTCGATCTGCCACTGCACCGACTGCCAGCAGCTGACCGGCACGGCCTTTCGCGTGACGGTTCCGGCGCCGGAAAGCGACTACCGTATTACCCGCGGCGCGCCGAAGGTCTATATCAAGACCGGGTCGAGCGGCGCCAGGCGGGCGCAGGGCTTTTGCGGCGAGTGCGGATCGCACCTCTATGCCACGTCGGTGGGAGATGGGCCCAAGATCTACGGCATCAGGGTCGGCACGGCGCGTCAGCGCGAGGAACTCGTCCCGAAAAAACAGGTCTGGCACCGTTCGGCCTTGCATTGGCTGCTGGAGTTTGAAGGCATGGCGACCATCGAGGAGCAGTAGCACTGTCGGATCGGCCCGTTGACGGAAGCCTCGGCGATTGGCTGACTGTTTCGCGCCTTCGTCATCCTCGGGCATGACCCGAAGATCCATGCCGTGACCGATATGAGGGGCTCGGCGGAGCAAAATTCTTAGCCGTCTCAATGCGTTAGCCTCATGGCATGCAAGTGATCGGCGTTCCAGACAATCTCCAAGGGATGCGACCTCGCCAGCGAAGGAAGAATCGGTCGTTCCAACGTCGGCGTCGAGCGACTACTCGTCGCCCTCGACGACGCGCAGCCTGAGCTGACCCGTCTTGGAGTCTGCTACCCGCGAACCGCCTTCGGCCTTTGGCGCGGCACCTCGTGCGGCCTCGGTCTCGCCTTCCGCGAATTCCAGCGCCTCGATCTTCTGGCCGCGCTTGGTCACCTTCGACGTCGACACCAGGATGTCGTCGATGTCGCGCGCCGCCTGGCCGAAATGTGTCTGCAGCCGACGTACCCGCTCGTCGACCCGACCCACATCTTCCATCAGGCGGATGACCTCGCCCTGGATCAGATGCGCCTGCTCGCGCATGCGCGCGTCCTTGAGGATCGCCTGGATCACCTGGATCGACAGCATCAGCAGCGAGGGCGAGACGATGACGACGCGAGCGCGATGCGCCTTCTGCACCACCGCCTCGAAATTCTCATGGATCTCGGCGAACACCGATTCCGACGGCACGAACATGAAGGCGGTGTCCTGTGTCTCGCCCTGGATCAGGTATTTTTCGGCGATATCGCGGATATGCACCTCGATGTCGCGGCGGAAAGCCTGCGCCGCCGCCTTCTGCATGGCCTCGCCCTCGGCTGCGCGGATGGCGTTCCACGCCTCCAGCGGAAACTTGGCGTCGATGGCGAGTGACGGCGCGCCGTTGGGCATCCGCACCAGGCAATCGGGCCGGCTGCCGTTGGAGAGGCTGGCCTGGAACTCGTAGGCGCCGTGCGGCAGGCCGTCGGCGACGATCGCCTCCATCCGCGACTGGCCGAAGGCGCCGCGCGTCTGCTTGTTGGAGAGGATCGCCTGCAGCTGCACGACCTGGCCGGCCAAGGACTGGATGTTGCCTTGCGCGGTGTCGATCACCGCCAGCCGCTCCTGCAGCTTGGCCAGGCTCTCATGCGTCGACTTGGTCTGCTCGGCCATGGTCTGGCCGAGACGCCCGGTCATGGCGTCGAGCCGTTGTCCGAGCGACTGGGTGAGCTCGGCCTGCCGCGCCCCGAACACCTCGGCGATCGCCCCCATGCGCCCCTGCATCTCGGCCTGCGCTTGCATGATGTCGGCCATCCTTGCCTCAGCATCGCGGGCATGGTCGGCGGCTTCGGCGGCCGCCGCCGCGCGTGCCCCGGCCGCGCGCCACAAGGCGACGACGAGCGCCACGGACAGCGCAAGCAGAAGGATCGCGCCGAAAGCCAGCGCCTGGCCAAGCGTCACGGTCGTGGCGCCAAGCCGCGCGATGGGCTCGGAAAGGACGGAGGTCATGTCGTTCATTTGGGCAGCATAACCGATTCGGCCTCCTGGCACAGATCAAAACGTGAACAGGTCAAAGATGCCCCGGTTGACGCTTTTCAAGCGAGGTCTTAGGTGAGACGCCATGTCGATCAAGCCGCTCATCATCCTTCCCGATCCCGTCCTGCGCCAGGTTTCCAAGCCGGTCGAGCGCGTCGATGCCGATTTGCGCAAGCTGGCCGACGACATGCTGGAGACCATGTATGACGCGCCGGGCATCGGCCTCGCGGCGATCCAGGTCGGCGAGCCGCGGCGGCTGCTGGTCATAGACCTTGCCAAGGAAGGCGAGGAGCCTCAGCCGCATGTCTTCATCAATCCGGAAGTGCTCGAAAGTTCCGACCAGCGGTCCGTCTATGAGGAAGGCTGCCTGTCGATCCCCGACTATTACGCTGAGGTCGAGCGCCCGGCTTCGGTGCGGGTGAAGTATCTCGACCGCGACGGCAAGCTGCAGGAGATGCAGGCGGAAGGCCTGATGGCCACCTGCCTGCAGCACGAGATCGACCATCTCAACGGCGTTTTGTTCATCGACCACATCTCGAAGCTCAAGCGCGACATGGTGGTGCGGAAGTTCAAGAAGCTCGCCAAGGACAAGGCGCCGGGCAAGATGGTGGGCTAGGCGACGCCTTTCCGCGCCTGAAAGAACCCTGGATCATGATATCAGTCGAAGGTTTCGATGGGCGACACCCCGATCAGCAACATTCCTGAACCTAGCCCAAAGCCACAAGTCTCCACATGGGATGCGATCCGCAGCGCATTCGTGTCTGAAGACACGATCAGCGACGAATTTGCCGATATGATGAATGAGATCGAGGCTCAGAGGAAGCGCGATTTCGGCCGCGATTTCGACGATTGATCGAGATTCGCGAAAGCAAGCGCCAAAGCGGGCGGTAGGAAGAGGAGCACATCCGTCATGCCGCTTCGCGTCATCTTCATGGGCACGCCGGATTTCTCCGTGCCGACCTTGCGCGCCATCGCCGAGGCCGGCCACGAGATCGCGGCCGTCTACACCCAGCCGCCGCGCGCCGCCGGCCGGCGCGGGCTGGAGCTGACGCCCTCGCCGGTGCAGCGCGAGGCGGAGCGGCTGGGGCTCGACGTTCGGACGCCGACGTCGCTGAAAAGCGAGGCCGAGCAGCAGGCTTTTGCCGCCTTGCAGGCCGATGTCGCGGTGGTCGTCGCCTACGGCCTGCTGCTGCCGAAAGCCGTTCTGGACGCGCCAAGGCTGGGCTGCCTCAACGGCCATGCCTCGCTTTTGCCACGCTGGCGTGGTGCTGCTCCCATCCAGCGCGCCATCATGGCCGGCGATACCGAGACCGGCATGATGGTCATGAAGATGGAAGAGGGTCTGGACACCGGGCCGGTGGCAATGGTTGAAAAAGTCGCCATCGCGCCCGACATGACAGCCGGCGAATTGCATGACCGACTGATGGTTCAAGCCGCCTCGCTGATGGTTGAGGCGCTCGCGCAGTTGGGGATAAATTGTCTGACATTTACCCAACAGGCAACGGCAGGGGTGACCTACGCCCGAAAGATCGATAAATCGGAGACACGCGTAGACTGGACGCGGCCTTCTGGCGAAGTCCACAATCACATTCGCGGCCTCTCGCCCTTTCCGGGCGCGTGGTGCGAGGTCGACATTGGCGGCCGCATGGAGCGGCTGAAACTGCTTCGCTCGACGCTCTCGGATGGCGTCGGCGAGTCGGGAGGAATTCTCGATGACCGGCTGACGGTCGCCTGCGGGACAGGCGCGGTCAGGCTGGTCGAAGTTCAACGGGCGGGCGGAAAGCCTGCCACTGCGCAGGAGTTTTTGCGCGGAGCCAAGATCGAAAAAGGAACGAAACTCACATGAGCATGATGTCGATACGCGCGGCGACGCCGCGGGATCGCGAGGCGATCCGCCTCGTCGAAGAACATGCCTTTGGCCAGCAGGCGGAAGCCGGCCTGGTCGACGCGCTTGTCACCGGCGGTGATGCCGTCGTCGAGCTGGTTGCGGAGGAAGACGGGCAGGTCGTCGGCCATATTCTTTTCTCGCGACTGTTCGTTCAGAACGGCACCAAGCAGTTCGCCGCCGTCGCGCTGGCGCCGCTGGCGGTCGAGCCGTCGTTCCACGGCACCGGCATCGGCGGCGCGCTGATTCGCGAAGCGCATGTCCGCCTCAAGGAAGCCGGCGAGATGCTGGCCGTGGTGCTGGGCGATCCGGTCTATTATGGCCGCTTCGGGTACGCCCATGCGCGCGCCGCAGGATTCGAGAGCGAGTATCAGGGCGAGGCGCTGCAGGCGCTGGCCTGGGGCGACGCGCCCGAGACCGGGAGGCTGGTCTACGCTTCCGCCTTTACCGCTTTAGCCGCCTAGGCGAGCGGCAAGCGCCGCAGGACATGCCGCGTTTTCGGCTCGATATCGAATATGACGGCAGCCAATTCGCCGGCTGGCAGCATCAGGCCGACCAGCCCTCGGTGCAGCAGGCGATCGAGCAGGCGATAGAGAAGTTCTGCGGCGAAGAGGTAAGAATACGTGCCGCCGGCCGCACCGATGCCGGCGTGCACGCCACCGCGCAGGTCGCCCATGTCGACCTGGCCAAAGCGTGGTCGGGCGACAAGGTGCGCGACGCCGTCAACGCGCATCTGCATGCGGCCGGCACGCGTGTCGCCATTCTGAAGGCTGCCGTCGTCGCCGACGGTTTCGACGCGCGGTTTTCCGCCACCGGCCGGCATTATCTTTATCGCATCCTCAACCGCCGGGCGCCGGCGGCGCTGGAAAAGGGCAAGGTCTGGTGGGTGCCGAAGCGGCTCGACGCCGAGGCCATGCATGAGGCTGCCAAGGTGCTGCTCGGAAAGCATGACTTCACCACCTTCCGCTCAACCCAGTGCCAGGCCGAAAGCCCGGTCCGCACGCTTGATCGCCTCGACGTCAGCCGCGATGGAGACTTCATCGAGCTGCGCAGCTCGGCGCGCTCTTTTCTGCACAACCAGGTTCGCTCGATGGTCGGCTCGCTGAAGCGCGTCGGCGACGGCTCCTGGAGCGCCGCCGATCTCAAGGCGGCGCTCGAAGCGCGCGACCGCGCCGCCTGCGGCCAGGTAGCGCCGCCGGACGGGTTGTTTCTTGTCGGGGTGGATTATCCGGAAGGCGTCTGAGCGCGGTCTCGATCAGCCGCTTCACGGTTTCTTCTGCGAGTGGGTCTCGTGGCGCTTGCGCGCCCGTTGGGCCATTTCCGCAGGCGAAATGACTTTGCCAGGGTTTGTCTTCAACGCATCATAGGTCGGTGCGACTTCCTCGCGGAGCCAGCGCTCCACCGCGGCGTCGCGCTCCTGAAGGGCGCGAAGCCCAGCGCGGATGACTTCGCTGCTAGTCGCATACGTGCCCGAGCGGACGAGTTGATCGATGAAGGCGGCTTGCTCCGCCGGCAGGCTGAAGATGCATCTTTCGGTGTCGGGCAGGATCAACCCGTCGTGCCGTCCGGTATGTCGATGCCGAGCAGCGCCTGCAGGCCGAACAGGACCAGCAGCGAGGCAACGAACATGCCGATGAACACGGTCGTGCCCACCGCGGCGCCTTTGCCGATGGTTGTATTGGTCATGCGCCAGGTCAGCACCATCGACAGGGCGAACAGCGCCAGCGATACCAGGCTGCTGACCTCGCTGGCGGAAGGCAGGAGCAGCCTGAGCAGCGCCGAGGGCAGCATCAGCCAGGCGATGATCGCCGACGCCCAGTTGGACGCGACGACATAGTGGACGAAGCGGCCGCCGATGCCGGCGCGGGGCGCCACCAGCGCAAGTACGACCAGCGGCAGCACCCAGGAGCCGATATCGACGGTCGCCAGCCTTACCAGCATGCCGAGGCGCCCGGCGAAGGCATCGGGGTCGCCGACCTCATTGGCTATCCCGACCCAGCCGACGATCAGCGCCGGCGCCGCCACGACGATGGCAAAGAAGGAATTCCAGAAACCGTCGGCCGAAAGGTCGAGCAGGCGCAGGCCATCAGCCTTGCCGAACATCAGCCGCCAGGCGCCGGCCAGCGAAGCATAGGTTTCGTCTGCCGAAAGCATGGTCACGAAAGGCCTTGTCCGAACCAGTCTTCGATAAAGCGTTCGTAGATTTGCGTCAGCGTCTCGAGGTCGGCAAGCGCGACGCGCTCGTCCACCATATGCATGGTCTTGCCGACCAGCCCGAACTCGACCACAGGGCAATAATCCTTGATGAAGCGCGCGTCCGACGTGCCGCCGGAGGTGGAGAGCGCCGGCCTCTTGCCGACCACCGCCTTGACCGAACCGCTCAGCGTATCGATCAGCTTGTCGTCGCGGGTGAGGAAGACATGGCTCGGCCGGTCGCGCCAGACAAGCTCGTAGTCGACCGGCGCCTTCTTGCCCGGCCGGTATTTCTTGCGCGCGGCGGCCTGGTCGAGCCGGTTGTGGATCTCGGACTGGACCGATTCGGCGTCCCAGGTGTCGTTGAAGCGGATGTTGAAAATGGCCGTCGCCTTCGCCGGGATGACGTTGGTCGCCGCATTGCCGACATCGATCGATGTCACTTCGAGGTTGGTCGGCTGGAAATCCTTTGTGCCCTTGTCGAACACCGGATGGAGCAGCGCGTCGACAAGGCTGATCAGGCCACGCACCGGATTGTCGGCAAGCTGCGGATAGGCGGCATGGCCCTGGCGTCCGTTGACGGTGACGCTGCCCGACAGCGAACCGCGCCGGCCGATCTTGATCATGTCGCCGAGCGCATCGGGATTGGTCGGCTCGCCGACGATCGAGGCGTCCCACTTCTCGCCCTTGGCCGCTGCCCAGTCGAGCAGCTTGGTGGTGCCGTTGATGGCCGGACCTTCCTCATCGCCGGTGATCAGCAGCGACACCGAGCCTTTCGGGCCGCCATTCTGCGCGACATGGCGCGCAACCGCGGCGACGAAGCAGGCGATGCCGCCCTTCATGTCGACGGCGCCGCGGCCGTACATCTCGCCATTGGCGATTTCGGCGGCGAAGGGCGGATGCGTCCACGCCGCCTCGTCGCCCACCGGCACCACATCGGTATGGCCGGCAAACATCAGATGCGGGCCGTTGCCCGAGCGCCGCGCATAGAGATTTTCGATGTCCGGCGTGCCGTCTTCCGAGAAGATTGGGCGCTCGACCGAAAAGCCGAGCGGCTTCAGCATGTCTTCAAGCGCCGCAAGCGCGCCACCCTCGGCGGGCGTCACGGACGGGCAGCGGATCAGGGCGGCAAGATTCGCGGCGGGATCGGTAGGCAATGTCATGGGCAAAGCGATAGTCGAAAGCGTTTGTCGTGTCACGGTGGCAGATGATCGCCGCTCATGTCGCCGACAATATGGTTTTCATGACGGGTAAATGCATGTCGCCCGCAAGTGTGCGGCGGTTCTGGGAGAGCGACATGCATAATAGTAAGGTGCGGGCCAGGCGAGGACGAGCGCATGGCCCGTGAAACGAAGACGATCGCAATAGCCGGCGCCGGCAGCATCGGCTGCTATGTCGGCGGCTGCCTGGCGCTCGCCGGACGCAAGGTCGTCTTCCTCGGCCGCGGCCGTGTCGTCGCGGCCATGCGCGAAAGCGGGCTGCGCGTCAGCGATCTTGACGGCCGCGAACGCCGCATCGAAGCGCAAGCGATTTCGGCCTCCGACGATCCGGCGGCAGCGCTCCCCAATGCGGATGTCATCCTGGTGACGGTGAAGAGCGGCGCGACCGGGGAGATGGCCGGGCTGGTCGCCGCCCACGGACGCCCTGATGCCGTGGTGGTCAGCCTGCAGAACGGCGTCGACAATACGGACAGGCTGCGCGCCGCGCTTCCTGGACAGCGTGTGCTGACCGGCATGGTGATGTTCAACGTCGTCCTGTCGCCCGATGGCGAGGCGCCGTTGCGTGCGCACCGCGCCAGCCAGGGCGAGGTGATGATCGACGACGGCGTCGACGGCCTTGTCGATCTGCTCGACGTCGATGGGCTTGCCGTCGAAGCGCGAGCCGACATGAAAGCGGTGCAGTGGAGCAAATTGCTGATGAACCTCAACAATGCCCTCGTCGCGCTTTCCGACCTGCCGCTGGCGAAGCAATTGGCCGACCGAAGCTGGCGCGTCATCCTGGCCGGCCAGATCGACGAAGCGCTCGCCGCTATGCGAGCGGCGGGCATAGCGCCTGCGCGCATCACCGGCCTGCCGCCATCGCTGCTGCCGAAAGTGCTGCGGCTGCCCGACTGGCTGTTCGGGCTTCTGGCGCGTCGCATGCTTGCGATCGACCCTCAAGCGCGCTCGTCGATGTGGGACGACCTGAAACACGGCCGCCCGACCGAGATCGACGAATTGCAAGGCGCGATTATTCGCCTGGCCAGGCAAACAGGCATCCCGACACCGATCAACGAACGCATCAGCGCGCTGGTGCGTCAGGCGGAAGCGGAAAAGCGCGGTCCGCCCGGGCTCGGGGCGGAAGCGGTCGGCGGCGGTCGTCGATCAGCGTGATCTTCTGCCAGATCTTGCGCGACAGGTTGGAGCTCAGATTCTCGATATCGTTGACGGCATTGACGACGACATCGTCATTGACCGATTGCGCGAACAGCGCCGCGACCTTGCCGGCGATCGACAGCATTTCGGAGCAATAGTCGAGATAGCGCGCCAGGTCGGCCGCATCGGTGATGCGGGCGGGCGAGTGCGAGGTTGGCTTGAAATCGGCCGACAAGGTTGCCGGATCCTTGGTCAATTGATGCATGTCGATGACATGGATCAGCGAGCGCAGCCCGTGCAGCTGCCGGAAAACCTTCTTGCGCTTGATCCGCTCCTCGGTGCGGATCAGCGCCAGCAGCCCGATCACTGCCAGGATGACCGTGTTGATCGTCGCCTCGATGCCTTGCATCGACTGCACGGCATCGTCGGCGCCCGAAATGCGGTCGAGCGGCAGGATGGTGCCGACGAACAGGAACATCGCCACGCCGGCGACGAAGGCCGCGACGATAACGCCGCGCAGCCACCAGATCGGCGCTTCCAGTTCCTTGGCGGCCTTGGCGAGGTCTCGCGACAGCGACACCAGTTCGGCGGCAACGGCGCGCAGGCCCCTTTCCGGGAAACGCTCCGCGACCCGCTCCTCCAGCCTTTGAGCGGTCTCGATGATCCGCACCGGGTCGAGCGTGCGATAGCGCATGCGACCTCAGCTATCGCCCGGTGCGTTGGTGCGCCTGCCGTAGCGGTTCGGTCCGGGATCGCTGCGGAAACAGGAAAGGATGATGAGCAGGATGGGACCGATGATGAGCGAGATCAGTGCAAAATAGGTCGGCTTGCCGAAATCATGAAAGCGCTTCGCCGTCACCGCGAAGGTGGCCCAGGCCGAGATCAGCAACACGCCCCAGCATATCATGGCCCAGTTCTGGCTGGCGGTCGTGTTCAGCTCCACCCGCGCGAACTGATAGAACGGGAAAAACTGGACAAGGACCAGCAAAATCCCGGCCAGCGCATAGGCGACCGGGCTCAGCCGCCCCGAAAGGCTGAAGAACAGCCAGAGGAATTGCGATCGTTCAGCCAATGGCGTCCGCTCCGTCGTGGAGGATCAATCGCGCAGCAATTCGTTGATCGAGGTCTTCGACCGGGTCTTGGCGTCGACGCGCTTGACGATGACGGCGCAGTAGAGGCTCGGGCCCGGCTCGCCATTGGGCAGCGGCTTGCCGGGCAGCGATCCGGCGACGACCACAGAGTTCGGCGGCACCTCGCCGTAAAAGACCTCGCCGGTGGCGCGGTCGACGATCTTGGTCGACTGGCCGATGAACACGCCCATGCCGAGCACCGAGCCTTCGCGCACGATGCAGCCTTCGACCACTTCGGAGCGCGCGCCGATAAAGCAATTGTCCTCGATGATGGTCGGGCCGGCCTGCATCGGCTCCAGCACGCCGCCGATGCCGACGCCGCCGGAAAGATGCACGTTCTTGCCGATCTGGGCGCAGGAGCCGACCGAAGCCCAGGTGTCGACCATCGTGCCGGTGTCGACATAGGCCCCGACATTGACGAAGGACGGCATCAGCACGGCGCCCGGCGCGACATAGGCCGACCGGCGCACGATCGAGGACGGCACGGCGCGGAAGCCTGCCTTCTCGAAGTCGACGGCGCTCCAGCCGTCGAACTTGGACGGCACCTTGTCCCACCACACGGCTTGGCCGGGACCGCCCTTGATGATCTCCATCGGGTTCAGCCGGAAGGAGAGCAGCACCGCCTTCTTCAGCCACTGGTTGACGTGCCACTTGCCGTCGTCCTGCCGTTCGGCGACGCGGGCGACACCGCGGTCGAGCAGGTCGAGCGCCGACTGGATGGCGTCGCGCGTCTCGCCGCGCGTCGCGGTCGAAATCGTGTCGCGCTCCTCGAAGGCCTTCTCGATGGTCCTTTCGAGGCTCGCCAGATCGGGCTTCGACATGATTTCGCTCCATTACCAAGCTGTTAAGGGGCCACGCCTTAACCTGTTTAAAAGTCGCGCGGACCCTATGTTAAGGCTCAATGGGGGTCAATCGCGCCTGCGGCACGGGACGGCGCAAGTGAAGGAATTGGACGGGTGGATTCGATGACTCCCATGGAAAAGGCAGGGTGGACGCCGCTGCCGCATTCGGACGAGGATCTGGAGCGCTCGAAAGGCGTGCCGGATACCCCGCAAACACGTGCCGAGACCTACCGGCTGGCCTGGAACGATCCCGAGTTCATGACGCGTCGCGAATTGCGCGCCGTGCGGCTGCAGCTCGAGCTTCTGAAGCCGGAAATGATCTTGGCCGAACGCGGCATTCATTCGACCGTCATCCTGTTCGGCGGCGCCCGCCTGCCGGAACCCGGCGGCGAGGCCTGGGCGGCCAAGAACGAGACGCAGAAGAAGAACCTCGAGGCGAACAGCAAATATTACGAAGAAGCGCGCAGATTCGCGCGTCTGTGCTCGCAGCAGTCGGCCACCTCCTATTATCGTGAATATGTCGTCGTCACCGGCGGCGGGCCCGGCGTCATGGAAGCCGGCAACCGCGGCGCCGACGATGTCGGCGCGCCGTCGATCGGCTTGAACATCGTGTTGCCGCACGAGCAGGCGCCCAACGCCTATGTCACGCCGGAGCTCTGCTTCAACTTCCACTATTTCGCCGTCCGCAAGATGCATTTCGTCATGCGCGCCAAGGCGGTCGCGGTGTTTCCGGGCGGCTTCGGCACGATGGACGAGTTCTTCGAGACGCTGACGCTCATCCAGACGGGACGAATGGAGCGCGTCCCGGTCATCCTGTTCGGCAAGGCGTTCTGGCAAAGGGCGATCGATCTCGATTTCCTCGCCGAGCAGGGCACGATCTCGCCCGGTGACCAGGACATCATCGATTTCGTCGACACGGCCGAAGAGGCCTGGGAGATCATCCGCCGCTTCTACAAGCTTTAAGGGCGGGAAGACAAACCTGCCCGGTCTGCCTACGCCGGCAGCTCGACCAGCCAGCCGTTCGAGTGCGCGAAACGCACGATGGCCGCCCGTGAGTGCAGCGCGAGCTTCTCGGTTGCCCTGGTGCGGTAGGTCTCGATCGTCTTTATGCTGAGATTGAGCCTGGATGAGATTTCCTTGTTGCTGTAGCCGAGCGCCACCAGCTGGATGACCGACCGTTCCCGTTCGCTGAGATTGCCGGGATCGCCCTGGGTGGTGCCGCGCGGGCTCAATATACGCGCGGCGAGCGCCGGATCGACATAGTTGTCGCCGGCCAATACGCAGCGGATGGCCTGCAGCAGGTCCGTCGCCGTCGACCGCTTGACCACGAAGCCGCGGCCGCCGGCCGCAAGCACCTGGCGCAGGCAGCCTGGGTCCTCATGCGCCGTCAGCGCTATGCAGCTGACCTCGGGAAAGCGTTCGCCAAGCCGTTCGATCAGCGTGACCCCGTTGACGCCCGGAAGCGATATGTCGACCACGGCGACATCGGGTAGCGTCTTGCCGATCCCTTCAAGGGCATCCTCGGCATTTCCGGCCAGTCCGACGATCGTCAGATCGTCCTGGCTGTCGATCATCGCGCCGACTCCCGACAGGATGATCGGATGGTCATCGACCACGAATATGCGCCTGCAGCACACCTTAACCTCCATCAGTCTGCCAAAGGCCCTGTCACGCGGAAAGGGTCCTCTTGTCCTTGATGGTCTAGGCAACTGGCCCGCCTGGCGCGGGACGCCCGTCTGTTCTGGCGGCCTGAACGGCCGCAACGGGTAAGCCATCCCCCGCCTAACCCAATGAAGCCGGACTGTAAGCCACCGCTAATGTCCGGGATGTGCAGCGCTTCACGTAACCCCACCTGACGCCAAGATGCCGTTTCAAACTTGTTCGCGTCTTGTCGGCCGGACCGTCGATCAGCCGGCCAGAGGCACATCGGCGTAAATGGTGGTCCCCTTGCCCCTGGCGGTTTCAACCGACAATTTGCCACCGACCAGCGCCAGCCGCTCCCTCATTCCGGCAAGGCCCAAATGGCCCGGACCCGGTTCGGCGCTGGCGTCGAAGCCGCGGCCGTCATCCTCGATCGTCAGGCGTATCCGATCGTCCTGGATGTGCGCCGTGACGCTTACGCGGCTCGGCGCGGCATGCTTGCCGATATTGGTGAGCGCTTCCTGCGCAACGCGGTACAAAGTGAGCGCGATCTCGGCAGGCGGCGGGCTCGACAGGGCTTCAAGATCCATCTCGCATGCAATGCCAAGTTGACCGCAAAGCATGGTGGCCAGGTCCTCGACCGAAGCTCTGAGGCCTTGGCGATCGAGGTCTGCGGGTCGCAGGCTCCAGGCGGCGTCATGCACCCTGGCGCTCAGCTGGTCGATAAGCATCGCGGCGCGCTCGAGGCGGGCGTCCATCTCCGGCGAGCCGGCGCGAACGATGTGCAATTCGAGCGCGACGCTGGCGAGCAGCTGGCCAAGATCGTCATGCAGCTCGCGCGACAGGCGCAGGCGCTGCTCTTCCTGCACGGCAACCAGATGCCGCGCCAGACCACGGCGCTTTCCCGAGCTTTCACCTTTGCCGGTGTCGATGCCACCCTCCACCGTCAACGCTGCGCCCGCGAGAAGAGGCGCAAGGGTTGATGCTGTGCGCAATATACACCCGGCATACGCCTTTATGCCTGTCAGTTTTTTCCTGATTGCTTCAACTTTTCCTGACACGGGGTCAGCAGAAAAACCGGCGGCACCTGCCGATCAGCCCGAATTCATGGGCGCTATTTCCGCGTGCATCCTTAGGGCGTCCTCCCGGTCACCTTGAACTGGCCGGGAAGTTCAACACCAACCAAGGAGAACGTCATGAGAAAGATCATCCTGGCCGCGGCCGTGCTGTCGGCTCTGACCGGTTCGGCATCCGCATTTTCGGTCGGTAGCGGCAACGGCAACGGCAACGGCAATGTCGGCGTCGGCAACGGCAATGGCAACGGCAACGCCAACACCGGCGCCTTCAACGGCAACTTCAACGGCAATGGCAATTTCGGCTTCGGCAACGGCAATGGGAACGGGAACGCCAATATGGGCGCCTTCAACGGCAACTATAACGGCAACCTCAATGCCGGCGCCGCCAACGGCAACGGCAACGGCAACGGCAATTTCGGCCTCGGCAACGGCAACCTGAACGGCAACGGGAACTGGGGCATCGGAAACGGAAGCGCCAACGGCAACGGCAACGCCGGTGTCGGCAACGGCAACGGAAACGGCAACGGGAACCACTAGTCCCGCCCAACCGCCAGCGTCGCCAAGCTTCAGCTTGGAAAGACGCTGATGGCTCTGGGACCGTCGAGCCAAGCGCCCGTCCCCCGCGCAAGGCTACCGCGACATATCGCCGGCGGTCCCAGTCCTTTTCGCCCAATCCTTTTTGCAACAGATCCCAATTTCAAAAGCTAAGCCATGGAAGGAGTTCGCAGATGAAACGCTACGTCATACCGGCGCTATGCCTGGGGTTGTTGAGCGCAACCGCGGCGAAGGCGGACACCACGACCGGCAGTCAGGCCTTCGGCATGTCGGCCGTCCAGGGAGCGGTCGGCAAATACGGCCAATCCATCGGCGCGAACGTCAGGGGCATGAACCCGCTCGGCAATTTCGGCGGCAATGTCGGCTACAAGAACAGCGGTACGGGCAATGTCGGCGCCTTCAACAGCGGCACCGGCAATGTCGGCGCTTTCAACGGCAACAACAACACCTCGCCGACAAGCGGCAACGGCAACATTGGCGCCTTCAACGGCAACTCCAACACCGGCCAATACAACGGCAACAGCAACATCGGTGCCGGCAATGGCAACTTCAACGGCGGCAACTTCAACGGAAACGGCAATGTCGGCGCCTTCAACGGCAACTCCAACGGCCGGGGAAACCGCTGATGACCGGCTTGAGCACATCCACCCGGCCTAGCAGGCGCCGGGTGGCGGCGAGGCTGCTTGACGGCAACGGCCTCGCGCTGGGCACGCTGCTTGCCGCGTTCCTGGCCGCCGACGCCTCGACCCTGGTCAGGATTGCCGAGCTTCCAATCGGGGCCAGTGTCGCCAACGGTCTTGGCGATACCGGAAATTTCAACGGCAACGGAAACTCCGGCAACTTCAACGGCAATGGCAACAGCGGCAATTTCAACGGCAGCGGCAATGCCGGAAGTTTCAGCGGCAACTTCAATGGCGGCAGCTTCAACGGCAACGCCAATTGCGGCAATGGCCATGGCAACGGCTATGCGTCGGACGGCAATGGCAACGGCAAGGGCGCCGGCGGTGCTCCGGCCTGGTGCCGGTATCTGAAGGACTTGAATGGCCGGCTGGGACTGCCGCCCGGCACGATTCCGGACTTCGACTAGAGCAATTCCGGGAAAAGTGCGCAGCAGCTTTCCATCAGCAACTGCGTAGAAACAAAGAGCAGGTCGGTCCTATCAAACGCCGAACCGTTCTAGGATATGCGGGTCGGGATCGCGCGCTTCGCCCCCTCAAACTAGGGCCGATGGCGGTTTCGCCGCAGCTCGTCCGGCGTCGCGTCAAAGGCTTGCCGAAAGGAGCTGTAGAACGTCGTCAGATTGTGAAAGCCGCACGCAAACGCGATATCCGCGATGGTCCGGTGCCGCGAATCCGGGGCAAGCAGGATGCGTCGGCTCAGCGCGATCCTCGATCGCATCAGATGCTGGCTGAAGGTGATGCCGGTAGGCTCGAACAGCAGGTGAAGTTGCCGAACCGATATCGCCATCGCTCGGGCTACTTTGGTCGGGGTCAGGTCCGGTTCGGTCAGACGCTGCGCGATGAGCTTCCTGGCCTCGACGAGACGCGCCGCTGCGAGGCCGCGCCGCGTCGCGACCTGCCTCTGATCGGTCCCCGCTCCGAGCGCCAGCGACACGAGATCCTGTATGTGCATTCCGACCGCCTGGCGCACTTCAGGGGAGGTCATGGTCTGGTCGCCCAGCGCCGCGCAATAGCTCGCGAGCAGATGAAGAGCCTCTGACGGCGGAAATGGCCGGCCAAACATGTCCTCCAGCCCCCCGACCGCTGCGGATATCGTGTTGCGTGGAAGGCGGACGAACGAGGCATGCGTCAGCGTCGGGGTGTGCATGTAGCCGGCATCCGAATGGGAAAAAAGCACTCCCGCGCGGAAACCGACCAGCGTTTCGTCGCGGCCGAATTGCGAGACGAAGGCCAGTCCGTTTGCTCCTGTGTTCATCCCGAGGCAGACATCGTCACTGCCATCGACTACGATGCCGCCATACAATCCGGAACTTTGGGAGGCCGTGAGGGAAACCCCGGGAAATGTGCGCACCGTCATGGTCAAGGAAGGCGCATGGCCGGGTAGCGACTGGTAATTGATCTTGGCCATGTGAGGCCCGAACTGCTCTTGCAGAATCGCCAGGCGGTCCCGCGGGGGCAGTTCGTCGGTCGAGAACCGTATCGGTTCGGCGGTTCCTTCGCTCACATCCTTCACCCCAATTTTGGCGCAGTCATGAGTCGGCGCGTGAAAGGGTACAATTCGGGTTGGGACAATAAAATTCCGCTGCGGATTTTCAAAAGCGAATTCGCGGTGCTCTCGCATAATTCATCGATTTTGCGCTGAGCCGTATAAATCGCTGCGCCGAATTATGCGACGGCTTTGCAACCCTTCGCTACGCTCACCCCAAAGGCAATCATGGGGGCATGATGATGGGGCGAAGGCGATCAGGCGCCATTCGTATCGGAAGACTGGGGTATTCTTCCCGGATTTGGGTCGTGCTCTTTGCGAGCCTCGCTATCCAGGCTGGCGGCGGTTCGGCGATGGCGGGAGACACCTGCGGGACAGGCACCGCGTCGGGGACGAATTCCGTGGCCTGCGGCACCGGAGCCACGGCGTCGGGAGACGCCAGTGCCGCGCTGGGCTTCAACAGCAAGGCAAGCGCGTTCGCCACCACCGCGACAGGCGCGGGGAGTCTGGCAACAGGGACCAACAGCACCGCCACGGGCGATCTGAGCACGGCGGGCGGCGATTACAGCACGGCGACGGGTGGAGGAAGCATCGCGAGCGGGGTCCAAAGCACCGCGACAGGCGTGGACAGCAAGGCTACCGCTACCGCCAGCACCGCCACGGGCACCGAGAGCACGGCGAGTGGGGCTTCAAGCACCGCAGCCGGCGCGGGCAGCACCGCGAGTGGGGACTTCAGCGTCGCGACGGGCGCGGGAAGTAGCGCAAGCGGGGCTTTCAATACCGCCACGGGCGCGCTCAGCACTGCGAGCGGGACCAATGGTACCGCGCTAGGTAGCGAGAGCACTGCGAGCGCAAGCTTAAGCACGGCGACAGGCTTCAGCAGCACTGCGAGCGGAGACGACAGCACGGCTTCGGGAGCCGGCAGCACGGCTAGCGGCGCCTCGTCCTCCGCCTATGGCGAGGGATCCTCCGCCGCCGGCGACAACGCTACCGCGATCGGCAGTGGTTCCAGCGCGGGTTTCACGAATTCAGCCGCCATCGGCGCCGGCGTGGCGACGACGAGGGCAAACCAGATCGCCGTCGGCGCCTCCGCCAACACCTATACGCTTGCCGGCCTGCCTTCGGCGGCAAGCAATGCGGCGCAGCTTGGTTCAACCAGTTTCGTCACGACCGATCAGTATGGCAATCTTGGCACGGCCTCGTTCAGTCCGGCGGACATCGCCGCGCTCGACGGGCGTGTGACCGGGCTGGAATCGACCGTTGCCGACAACAGGGCCGAAGCTCGCGGCGGCACGGCTCTGGCGCTGGCGGCGGCCAGCTTGCGCTATGACGACCGGCCGGACAAGCTGTCGGTTGCCGGCGGCATCGGCTATTTCAAGGGCATGACCGGCCTGTCGGCCGGCATCGGCTACGCAACCTCCGAGAGCTTTCGCCTGAACGCCGCGATCAGCGCTGTTCCAAGGCGCGGTGACGTCGGCCTCAGCGCCGGCATGTCGTGGACACTCAACTGAGGGGTCCGGGGGCAGGGCCCAGGTGCTGCCGCCGGCGCGGCGCCCGCTCGCGCCTTCTGGCTGTCAGCTTCTTTTCGAGGACGCTGGTTTCATGCGCGCGGCTCGGGCTGGTCCTTGCGCTGGCGGGGCCAGCAACGTTCCTGCCGACTTCATGGGTGCCCGCACAGGAAGAGCCGCAGGCGCGGGCCGCCCCGCAGACGCAAGCGGCGCAGGAATCGCGGATCAAGCGACAGCACGCCGCCAACGCGGAACATCCAAAGCAGCCCCATCCCGCCGGCATTGACAGGAATGGCGTCATCATTCTGGTGAAGTCCGCCTTGATGGCGCTCGACCAAGCCAACAAGACCGGCAACTACACGGTGCTGCGCGATCTCGGCTCGCCCGCCTTCCAGGTCAATACGGCAGCGCGTCTTGCCGAAATCTTCGCTTCGAACAGGACGCAGCAACTCGATTTTTCCGGGATCCTTGTGCTGGAACCGCAATTGACGCTGCTGCCTCAGGTCGAGCCCAGCGGCATGCTGCACATGGCCGGCTTCTTTCCTTCGGCGCCCAGACAACTCAACTTCGAGATGTTGTGGCAGCCGGTAAACCGCCAGTGGCGTCTTTTCGGCATCTCGGTCAACCTTGCCGACAGCAGCCCGACTGCCCCGGAAACAACTCCGCCGCCAAAACCGGCCGACGACAACGAACCACCGCCGCAAGCTCCGACGGGCGCCATCTATACGTCTCGCCCCAAGCAATAATTGTCGAGACAAGATGTCGGGGAGCGCGCCTGGCTCAAGCCACGACGTCGACGATCGCGGTCAGGAAACCGGCGAGGTCGTCGGTGACGAAATCGACATCATCCTCGTTTGCGGGGTCGCGTTCCCAGATCTCCGAGAAGGTCGGCTCGAAATTGCGCGGCACCACCAGCACGGTCGTCATGCCGAGCGTTTTCGGCACGGCCAGATTGCGCGCCAGATCCTCGAACATCACCGCATTGTGCCCGGTCACCGAGTGCAATTCGGCAAAACGCTCATAGGTCTGGCGCTCCGGCTTGGGGCTCAGCCCCGCCGCGACGATGTCGAAGATGGCGTCGAAATGTTCCAGTATGCCGAGCTGGCGCGCGGTGCGTTCGGCGTGCCTGCGGTCGCCATTGGTGAAGATGAACTTGCGCCCGGGAAGCTGGCGGATCGCTGCGCCCAGCACCGGATCCGGCACCAGCCGCGAATAGTCGATGTCGTGCACCTTCTCGAGGAAATCGTCGGGATCGATGCCGTGCCGCTTCATCAGCCCGTTCAGCGTCGTGCCGTATTCCAGGTAGAGCTCCTTCTGCAGCTTGCGCGCGTCGTCGCGCGAAAGCGTCAGCAGCTCGCCGACATAGGCGGTCATCTTCACGTCGATCTGCGCGAACAGGTTCGAGTGATGCGGATAGAGCGTGTTGTCGAGGTCGAATACCCAGTCCGTGACATGGGCGAAGCGGGCGGGATCGGGTGTCGTTGTCATGGGTTTCTTATGGCATGCCGACGCTGGATTTATCCACAACTTATGCGCGTCACGAAATGTGAAAATGGCGCCTCGCTTCAAATTTTAAAAGTCCTGGAAAGGTCGCCTTTAACGCTTGCTGGCACACAAGCTGACCCTTGGGAGCAAGTGATGAGTCGCATATTTTTGAGGGCCGCTGCCGTGGCGTTCGCTTCGGTCGCTGCCTCGCTGTTGTTGACGCTGATTGTGATGCCGGCGATGGGCTTTCCGATGAGCCGCACGGTCTGGCTGGCGTCGACGGTTTGCCCGCTCGTCCTCGCCTGGGCTGCCAGCGCCAGCAGCTTCTGGCAGAGCGATAGGTTGCAGAATGCTCATCGCGAGCTTGCCCGGGCCCACGCGCAGCTCGCGGCGGCCCACAGGCGCCTGTCGGAAAAGGCAAGCCGGGACGACATGACCGGCATGCTCAACCGCGAGACCTTTTTCGCCGCGCTCGACGGTTCGCGGCGCAAGAGCGATCGTGGCGCGCTGCTCATCATCGACGCCGATCACTTCAAGAGGATCAATGACAGTTACGGTCATCTGACCGGAGACGAAGCGCTGCTTTTGATCGCCGGCGCCATCGAACGCGGCATTCGCAGCGGCGACCTGCTCGGCCGCATAGGCGGCGAGGAATTCGCGGCTTTCCTGGTTGGCGCCAGCGAACCGGAAGCCAAGCATATCGCCGAACGCATCCGCCGCGAGGTCGAGCTGATCCGTTTTCGCCCGGTCGACGAGCGGACCGTGCCGCTCACGGTTTCGATCGGCGGCGTCTGCTGCGGCGAGAGTGCGACCATTTCGGATTTGATGCGCGCCGCTGACCGCAGGCTTTACGAAGCCAAGAACCGCGGCCGCAATCTTTCGATCCTCGACCGCGAATTGCCCGAGGCGGCATGAAGCCTCGCCGCAGGCGTTAGGAATGCCCTAACCATGTCCATATTCAACCGCGCTAAACTTCCTGGTGTAACGCCGTTTTCACCTGGGTCTGGCACGGAATTGCCTCCCAGGCGGCACATGTGCCGTTGAGGAACGGCATGCGTGGATCGAGGCCCCTGTCGAGAGACGTGTCATGAGCAGGTTCATGAGAAAAATGTCGCGCCGCGCGATCGTGCAGGCGCTGATCGCGCTTCCTGCCCTGTCGCTGTTCCGCAGCCAGCAACCCGTGGTCGATGCCGATGAGATCGTCGAGATCAATGGCTGGATCCTGCGGCGAAGCGACCTCACATGATCTTCAACAGCTACGAGGCCTACAAGCAGGCCGGCTTCAGACCCAAGGCCTGCATTCTCGGCTCCGGCCCGGCCGGCACGACGATCGCCAGGAAGCTCGGCGCAGCCGGCATCCCGGTGGTCGTGCTGGAGGCGGGTTCGCGCGAGTTCAGCGAGGAGTCGCAGGATTTCTACCGCGGCAAGACGGTTGGCGATTTCTATTTCGACCTCGACATCACCAGGCTGCGCTTCATGGGCGGCTCGTCCAATCACTGGGCCGGCTGGTGCCGCGTGCTCGACAAACAGGACTTCGAGCCCAAGGCATGGGCGCCGGACACCGGCTGGCCGATCGGCCGCGCCGATATCGAGCCCTATCTTGGCGAGGTCCACGATATCCTCGAGCTGCCTGATTTCCGTCCCGACGTCCCGGTTTCGGACGACATCCGCTGGGTTCAATTGATCAAGAGCCCGGCGGTTCGCTTCGGCGAGAAGTTCGCCGACGAGCTCGACAAGAGCAGGAACATCGCCGTCGTGCTCAATACCTACGCGACCGAGCTCACCGGCGACGGCAAGCGCGTCACCGGCGCGAAGCTATGGTCGAACGGCCACGATGCCGGCACCTTCGCGGCGGATTATTTCGTCACCTGCACCGGCGGGCTGGAGAACTCGCGGCTGCTGTTGTGGTCGAATGAGCGCTCGAATGGCGGCGTGGTGCCGAACGCGGCGGCGCTCGGCCGCTACTGGATGGAGCATCCGACCTTCCAGGGCGGCAATGCCATCCTAGCCAATTACTCGGAGTTCGAGGTCGACGCCTCGAAAGAAGCCTTCTTCTCGCCGACGCTTGCCGCGATGGAGCGGCTGCAGATCATGAATTTCGGTATCCGCCTGATCGAGTCGCCGTATCCCAATGTCAAGAAATTGATCGCCGATCTCGCCTGCACGGCACCCAACATGGCGGAATGGATGTCTTCCCAGCTGGACCAGAGGCTGCGTTGCGCCGCCCAGCTTTACGTCGCCTGGGAACAGGCGCCGCTTGCCTCCAACCAGATCGAGCTGTCGAAGGCCGATGTCGACCACGCCGGCGTGCCGCGTATCGAACTGCGCTGGAAGAAGTCGCCGCTCGAGCGCCGCACGCTGCTTGAGGGCCTCAGGCTTTTCGGCACGACCATGGCGCAGAAGAATCTCGGCCGCGTCCGTATCGACGACTGGATCGGCGATGGCGGCGATTACCCGACCAATGAGGAAACGGCCGGCAACCACCATATGGGTGGCACCCGCATGGGCACCGACGTCTTGAAGAGCGTCGTCGACGCCAATTGCAAGGTGCACGGCATGGACAATCTCTATGTCGGCGGCTCGTCGGTGTTCTGCACGTCGGGCCAGTGCAATCCGACGACGACCATCACCGCGCTCGCCTGCCGCCTCGGCGAGCATCTGGGCAAGGTGATCGCCGTCTGATCTCGACCGTGCTGCGCATTCATCAATGCGGCACACGCCCTGCAGAGCAAGCAGTTGGCCAGGATCAAGGCCGAGCCTGACAAGGCATAGCCAGAGGATCAGCGCAGGATTTTGAAAAATTGCCGTTTATCGACGGGAACGATTTTCACCGTTTCTTTCGGTGACGTTGGCGATTGGCGGAAGCCTTCCAACCTCGTCATTCCAGGGCGGAGCAGCCGCGAAGCGGCGTCGCGGAGACCCTGGAATACATTCCGTGGCTCTGATCAAAGAGTGCAGCTGAGCAGAATTCTGCACCGCGGCAGCGCTCATGCGACACGGAATGGATCCTCGGGTCTGCGCGCGTCGCTTCGCTCCTTGCTCCGCCCGTGGATGACGACTGGGTGGGCGTTTCGGCTACCGCCAAGGCATGGCATCCGCCAACGCAAACATAGCCAACCGGTCAAAATCCCTGTGCTGGGGAACTAATTGCAAAAAGGCACAAAGCGGCCCAGCCGCCTGTCGGCAGCTGAACCGCGCTGAATGTCGGTTGGGCGAAAACCGACCTCAGATTGTTGACGGGTCGAGCGCCGGCTGGCCCTTGAACCGCGCCACGATGCCGGCGAGGTCGCCATGGGCGAAAGCATCGCGCAGCGCATCGAAGGACGGCAGCACGAAATAGACGCGCTGGAACTTGTCGATCTCATAGCCGGTGCGCATCACCGTCTCGAGGTCGAACGGCACATGGTGCGCTTCCTTGCTCTCGACCGCGAATTGCAGCTCGGTGAAGGACGACATGAGCCCGGCGCCGAAAGCTTTCAACGGCTGGCCGGCTTCCTGGATGAGGCCGTATTCGGCGCTGTACCAGTAGAGCCTCGTGATCATCTCGTCGCGGCCGAGCGCGATCAGATCTTCCGCCTTCCGGCCATACATCTGCATGAAATCGGCGAACACCGGCTGGGTCAGGATCGGCACATGGCCAAAGAAATCGTGGAACATGTCCGGCTCGACGATGTAGTCGAGCTCTTTCTTCGTCCGCAGCCAATTGGTCACCGGGAAGCGCCGATTGGCGAGATGATCGAAGAAGGGGCCGGCCGGAATGAGGCCGGGCACCGCAACGATCTCCCAACCCGTCAGCCTGGCGAGCTTTTCGCTCACCTCGTCGAAATCCGGAATCCTGTCGAGCAGGCCGAGCGCGGCGACGCCGTCCAGATACGAGCGGTGCGCGAGCTTCCGCGTCAGCTTCGTCTGGCGGTCGCAGAGCGTGCGCCACACCGCCTGTTCCTCGGCGGAGTAGCCGTAGCCCTGCGCCACGGTGAAATCGCTGCGGCAGACCGAATAGTCGCCCCGCAGACCCTGCGCCGCGCATTCGGCGGCATAATCGGCAACGCTGATCGTCATCATATCCTCCTCAAGATCGTGATCGGCGGATCGTGAAGGGGAGTTTAGAAGCGACCGCTGAGGCAAATCAGCTTTGTTTATGGCACACTAGCTGTTTTGGAGGTAAAAACCCTCAGTTCAACGCGAGCCTGAGAAAAAATGCCTCAATTTGACGATTTCGAGATAAGGATGCTCGACATCCTGCAGCGTGACGGCCGCAAGCCCGTCTCGGAGCTGGCGCAAGAGATCGGCCTGTCGACCACGCCTTGCGCGCGCCGCTTCGAGGCCCTGCAGGAAGCCGGTATCATCAAGGGCTTTGCCGCCGTGCTCAGCCGCCGCGCCGTGGGCTTGACCGTCGAGGTGTTCATCCAGGTGCGGCTGGTCAGCCACAGCGACGGCTCGCCCGAAAGCTTCATCGCCGCCGTGCAGCGCATGGACGAGGTCTCGTCCTGCTGGACGATGACAGGCGACTACGATTTCCTGCTGCATGTCTTGGTGCCGTCGGTGGACGACTTGAACGCCTTCGTCATGCACCGGCTGATGCGTCTGCCCGGCGTGCGCGACGTCCATACGCAACTGGTGCTGCAGAACATCAAGGGACCCGGCCACGTGCCGCTCAGCCATCTGCGGCGCTGATCCGGTCAAATCTGGCGAAAAGCTGCGTGGAAACTGCTGAACCGCGCCAAGGCGGCTTCGGCATCTGTCATTAGCACAAGCGGACCAACATGGAGGTCCGCCTTGAACATCGTGCTTATCAATCCGCCGCACACCGCCATCGGCAGCCGTGTGCCCGACGACCACCTGCCGCCGCTCGGTCTTTTGGCCATCGGCGGGCCGCTGATCGATTCCGGCCATCAGGTGCGCCTGGTCGACGCCGAGTTCGGTCCGATGCCACTTGCGGCGGTGGTGGACGAGGCGCTGCGCGGCGATCCGGATTTCGTGCTGATCGGCCATTCCGGCTCGACCTCGGCGCATCCGACCGCCTTGAAGATCGCCGAGATGATCAAGGCCCGCGCGCCGGGCGTCGTCGTCATCTATGGCGGTGTCTTCCCGACCTATCACTGGCGCGATATCCTCGCTGCGACCGACGTCTTCGATTTCATCGTGCGCGGCGAAGGCGAGGCGACCGCGACGGCGCTGGTCGAGGCGATCGAGATGCGCCAGCCGGTGGCGAGCGTTGCCGGCATCGCCTATCGCGACGATTTCGGCCGTCCTGTCGCGACGCAGGCGGCGATGACCATAGCCGACCTCGATGCCTGGCGGGTCGGCTGGGAGCTGATCGATCACCGCCGCTACTCCTATTGGGGCGGCAAGCGGGCCGTGGTCATGCAGTTCTCGCGCGGCTGCCCGCATCTGTGCAACTATTGCGGCCAGCGCGGTTTCTGGACCCGCTGGCGCCACCGCGACCCGGTCAAATTCGCCAGGGAGATTGCCTGGCTGCATCGCGAGCACGGCGTCGAGCTGATCAATCTGGCCGACGAGAACCCGACTTCCTCGAAGAAGGCTTGGCGCGCCTTTCTCGACGCCATGATAGCCGAGAACGTGCCGGTGCTGATCGTCGGCTCGACCCGCGCCGACGATATCGTGCGCGATGCCGATTTCCTGCATCTTTATCGCAGGGCCGGCGTCATCCGCTGGCTGCTCGGCATGGAGAACACCGACGAGGCGACGCTGTCGCTGATCCGCAAGGGCGGCAGCACGAAGTCCGACCGCGAAGCGATCCGGCTGCTGCGCCAGAACGGCATCCTGTCGATGGCGACCTGGGTCGCCGGCTTCGAGGACGAGACCTTGCGCGATCTCTGGCGCGGCTTTCGCCAGCTCATCGCCTATGACCCCGACCAGATCCAGGCGCTCTATGTCACGCCGCATCGCTGGACGCCGTTCTTCCGCATCGCCAAGGACCGCAAGGTGATCCAGAAGGACGTGCGCCTGTGGGATTACAAGCACCAGGTTCTGCACATGACCAGGCTGAAACCCTGGATGCTGTTCTTCGCCGTCAAGCTGATCGAGGTCGCGGTGCAGTCGCGACCCAAGGCGCTGGCGCGCATCCTGTTCCACCCCGATCCCGAGCAGCGCCATTCGATGCGCTGGTACACGAAGATGGGCCGCCGCGTCTGGTTCCGCGAGGTCTGGGGGTTTCTGGTCCGCGACGGCCGCATCACGGATGGGCCGACATTAGCCGAATTCTGGGGCGCGCCGCAGGACGCCGAGGAGGAATCGATGATCGTCGGGCGCCAGCCACGCAAGTCCGTCGCGCCGGTCATTGAAGATCGAGGCGCGCCGGCGGCAAGAAAGTTAGCCGGCTGACATGGCGGTTCACCATTGCATGGAAATGGTGAACTTGCCTTTCTTACGGAACGATCAGGGTGCCGGCGCCGTGCTCGGTGAACAGCTCGAGCAGCACCGAATGCGGCGTCTTGCCGTTGAGGATGACGACGCCTTCGACGCCGCGCTCGATCGCCTCGATGCAGGTCTCGACCTTCGGGATCATGCCGCCCGACACCGTGCCGTCCTTGATCAGCGCCCTGGCCTCGGCGACCGTCAGCTCGTCGATCAGCTTCTTGTTCTTGTCGAGGACGCCCGGCACGTCGGTGAGGAAGAGCAGGCGCGAGGCGCGGCAGGCGCCGGCGATGGCGCCGGCAAAGGTGTCGGCATTGATGTTGTAGGTGTGGCCGTCGCGGCCGGGCGCCACCGGTGCCAGCACCGGGATCATTTCCGAGCGCGCCAAAAGGTCGAGCAACGTGCGGTCGACCTCGACCGGCTCGCCGACGAAGCCGAGATCCAGCACGCGCTCGATGTTGGAATCCGGATCGACCATGGTCTTGCGCGCCTTTTCGGCGAACACCATGTTGCCGTCCTTGCCGCATAGCCCGATCGCCCACTCGCCCTCGGCGTTGATCAGCGCCACGATCTCCTTGTTGATCGAGCCCGCCAGCACCATCTCGACGATCTCGACCGTCTTCTGGTCGGTGACGCGCAGGCCGCCCTCGAACTTGGATTCGATGCCCATCTTGGTGAGCATCGCGCCGATCTGCGGCCCGCCGCCATGCACGACGATCGGGTTGACGCCGGACTGTTTCAACAGCGCGATGTCGCGGGCGAACGCCTTGCCGAGCTCGGTATCGCCCATGGCATGCCCGCCATATTTCACCACCACCGTCTTGTTCTCGTAGCGCTGCATATAAGGCAGCGCGCGCGAGAGCAGCGCGGCCTGCATTTCGGCGGTGGCGGCGATGTCCGTCATCGGTATCGATCCCAGCTAGCGTGAATGGCGGCCTCTTAGCTGGAATTGCCGCAGGTCGCAAACGGCTTTGCGGTCACAATAACGATATCTGCCAGTTCCCCAGCACAGGGATTTTGACCGGCCGGCTGCCTTTGCGTTGCAAGCGGCATGCCTTGGAGACTCGCCGAAACGGCCCTGCCTCGTCATCCACGGGCGGAGCAAGGAGCGTAACGACGCGCGCTGACCCGAGGATCCAATTCCGTAAAGTCCGAGCGCCGCCGCGGTGCAGAATTCTGCTCCGCTGCACTTTTGACTAAGGTCACGGAACGGATTCCAGGGTCTTCGCGACGCCGCTTCGCGGCTGCTTCGCCCTTGAATGACGAGGTTGGAAGGGCTTCAGCAATCTCCAACGCCTGCGCTGGTTTCACCGACACAATGACGAAATCTGCTAGCTCCCAGCACAGTAATTTTGCCCCGGGGCAGGCCGTGTTTGTGTTGGCGGGCGGCATGCCTTGAGATTGGCCGAAACGGCCCAACCTCGTCATCCACGGGCGGAGCAAGGAGCGAAGCGACGCGCGCAGACCCGAGGATCCATTCCGTAACGTCCGAGCGCCGCTGCAGTGCAGAATTCTGCTCCGCTGCACTCCGCGGCTAAGGTCACGGAATGGATTCCAGGGTCTTCGCGACGCCGCTGCGCGGCTGCCCCGCCCTGGAATGACGAGGTTGGGAGGCTTCAGACAATCGCCGGCGTTTGCGCTGATTTCACCGAAATGACGATGACATTCTTCCCGTGACAAGCGGAGTTTTCAAAATCCTGCGCAGAACCGCCGGGCACTTCAGCGGCGCGCCCAACGGCACAATGCCGAACTGTGCCGGTGGGCCCGTGGCCGCTGGTGGACAACGCTTCCGCCGCCGTTGCAATTAGATCGCAATCTTCTAATTTGCCTGCATGGCGCCGCAGGATATCAGCAAGCTGATCGTCCGGACTTCGATGAAGGACCGCGCGGCGTTCGATCTGCTCTACAAGCAGACCAGCGGGAAACTTTTCGGCGTCTGCCTTCGTGTCTTGAGGGACCGGGGTGATGCGGAAGAAGCGCTGCAGGAGGTCTTCGTCAAGATCTGGACGAAGGCGGATCGTTTCGCGGTTTCCGATCTGAGCCCAATTTCCTGGCTGGTGGCCGTTGCGCGCAATCATGCGATCGATCGCATCCGGTCGCGGCGCAGTCCTTCTGCCAACATCGATACGGCCCTCGACGTCGCCGATCCGGCGCCGGGACCCGAGGCCATGGCTGTGGCGGGCGGCGAGACCGAACGCATCTACCATTGCCTCGACGAACTGGAACAAGACCGGGCAGCGGCCGTCCGGGGCGCCTATCTGGGCGGCGAAAGCTACGCCGAGCTGGCGGAGCGCTTCAAGGTTCCGCTGAACACGATGCGGACTTGGCTGCGGCGAAGCCTGCTGAAACTGAGAGAATGCCTGGAAAGATGACGCTGGCAGAGGACAACGGACCGGAACGTGGAGGCGACGACCTGCTCGCCGCCGAATACGTTCTCGGCGTCCTGGCAGCCGACGAGCGCCAGATCGCTTCCCGTCGCATCGATGCCGAGGCGGCATTCGCCCGCCTGGTCGACGCTTGGGAAGCCCATTTCGCGCCGATGGCCGCCGCCTATGCCGCGGTCGAGCCGCCGGCTTCCGTGAAAGTGGCAATAGACCGCCGCCTGTTTGCGTCGTCCGCGTCCACGGCGCCCAGCGGCGGCCTGTGGGCGAGCCTCGCCTTCTGGCGCGGCCTCGCCGCGGCGGCCATCGCCGCTTTGGCCGTCTATGTCGCCCTGCCTTACGTCAACCAGCCGGTCCGGCCGCCCGAGACCAGGCTGGTCGCCTCTCTGGCCGCCGACAACAGCAACGTCAAATATCTTGCCGTCTATGACGCCGCCCGCCACGAGGTCGGCCTGTCGCTGGTCTCCGGCGACCGCGGTGCCGGCAAGGATTTCGAGCTGTGGATGATCGAGGGCAAGAACGCGCCGGTTTCGATGGGTGTCATTCCCGCCGGCCCGACCGCGCGCATGGCGGTCACGCCGGCCGTCCAGCAGAAGCTGGCGCAAGGCGCCGTGCTCGCCGTCAGCCTCGAGCCCTCCGGCGGTTCGCCGACCGGCCAGCCTACCGGTCCGGTCGTCGCCGCGGGTGACCTGAAGGGCATCTGACCCTGGTCAGCCGGTTACCGAAGACTAACTGAAGTCTATATCCTGCCCTTTCTACGCGGGAAAATTTCGCTGTCGCCATCAGCGACGCAGACGCAATAAAGCACCGGAATAAAAAATCGCGCCCTTCGTGAAACTAACGCTTTTCGGGCCCGTATCTCCTCGCGTTCCCACGGACGGGAAGAAACAACCCGAGGAGACTGACACCATGCGTAAACTCGCCACCCTTTTGCTTGCCTCTACACTTGCCCTTTCGGCGCTCGGTGCCGTTGCCTACGCCGCCAATCCGATGGTCGGCGGCGCGCCGATGTATGCCAAGAAGAACATCATCGAGAATGCCGTCAATTCGAAGGACCACACAACTCTGGTCGCCGCCGTCAAGGCCGCCGGCCTGGTCGACACGCTGCAGGGCGCCGGTCCGTTCACCGTTTTCGCGCCGACCAACGAGGCCTTTGCGGCGCTCCCGGCCGGCACGGTCGACACGCTGCTCAAGCCCGAGAACAAGGACAAGCTGACCAAGGTGCTGACCTGCCATGTCGTCGCCGCCAAGGCGCTGGCCGCCGACGTCGCCAAGATGGCCAAGGCCGATGGCGGCGCCCACCAGGTCAAGACGGTCGGCGGCTGCGAGCTGACGCTGAAGGCGCAGAAGGGCAAGGTCACCGTCACCGACGAGAACGGCAACGTTGCCCATGTCACCATCGCCGATGTCCGCCAGTCGAACGGCGTCATCCATGTCATCGACAAGGTTCTCTTGCCGAAGATGTAACAAAGCGGGCCTGGCCGGCGAAGACATGGCTGAGCGCTGGCCGCATCATTCAAGATCCGCGCCGCCGGCAGGGGTGTGCTCCGCGTCCGTCCCGCAAGGGCGGCGCGGAGCAGCATCCGGAGCGTTCCAGGAAGGTTCTGTCCGGAATTGCTCGAACGAGGAGATGGGGCGTCACCGGCTTTTGATTTCCGGCCCGGGCTCTATCTTGGCAAAATGCGTCAGGAGGAACGGCCATGAACCGTCGCGATTTTCTCTGGAGCGGGGCCGCCGCCACCGCTCTCATCGTCGGATCCGCAGCGATGCTGCGTGCCGGCGGACCGAAGCCCGCTCTCGCCGCCGAGACGTTCGAAATCACCAAGACCGATGCCGAATGGCACGCCATCCTTTCGGACGAGGCCTTCGACGTGCTGCGCAAGCAAGGCACCGAATATCCCGGCACCAGCCCGCTGCTCAACGAGCATCGCAAGGGCATCTTCGCCTGTGCCGGCTGCGACCTGCCGGTCTATTCGTCGGAGACGAAATTCGATTCCGGCACCGGCTGGCCGAGCTTCTGGCAGGAGATCCCGAACTCCATCGGCAAGACCGAAGACCGCTCGCTCGGCATGACCCGCACCGAGGTGCATTGCCGGCGCTGCGGCGGCCATCTCGGCCATGTCTTCGATGACGGCCCGCCGCCCACCGGCCTGCGCCACTGCATCAACGGCGTGGCGCTAAGCTTCAAGCCGGCTTCAGCCTGAGCAATTCCAGTCCTGCAGAAAGGAATGACCCCGGAAATCGTCACCGATTTCCGGGGTCACGCGTTGAGGACGCCAGGCGGGGGTTCCGGCCTCCTCAATGGCCTCCGCCGCCACCGCCCTGCGGGGCCGGCTTGTTGATGAACAGCACGAAAAATCCGAGCGAGGCGAACAGCACCGTCAGCATCATGAACACGTCCATGAAGGACAAAAGCGCCGCCTGCTGGTGTACCATGCCGGACAGTTTCGAGATCGCAGCGCTTGTGGCGTCGAGACCGGCGGTCTGCCCGAAATTCTGCGTCATGTTCTGCAGCTTGGTCTGCGCGGTCTCGCTGCCCCACTGCACATGCTCGGAGAGCCGCGCATAGTGGAAGGCGTTGCGGTCGATCAGCACCGTGTTGATCACCGCGAGGCCGACGGCGCCGCCGAGGTTGCGGGTCAGGTTGAACAGGCCCGACGCATTCTTCAAGCGTTCCGGCGGCAGCGTGCCGAGCGCGATGTTGTTGATCGGCACCATGCACAGCATCATCGAGCAGCCGCGCAGGATCTGCGGGATCAACAGCTCATAGAAATCCCAGTCGGCGGTAAGATGCGTCATCCACCAGGTGCCGGTGGCGAAGCCGACGAAGCCGATCATCATCATCAGCCTGAGGTCGATCTTGTTCGACAGGATGCCGGCAACGGGCGCGGTGAAGAACATCGCCAGGCCGCTGACGAACAGCGCCTCGCCGATCATCATCGAATCGTAGCCGCGGATACGCCCCAGGAACACCGGATAGAGATAGGTGAGCCCGTAGAGGCCGATGCCGACGACGAAGGAGAACAGCGAGCCGAAGGCGAAGTTGACGTTGCTGAAGGCCCTGAGGTCGACAATCGGCTCCTCGGCGGTGAAGACGCGCCAGAAGAAGATGACGCCGCCGATGGTCATGATGATGGCGCAGGCAAACACTGCCGGCTCCTGCAGCCAGTCATGGTTCGGGCCTTCCTCCAGCACATATTCCATGCAGCCGAGGAAAGCGGCCATGCCGACTAGGCCCCACCAATCGAACTTCGAGAACAGTTTCAGGTTGGGCTTGTCGAAGTCGATCAGCGCCCAGGCGGCCGTCGCCACCAGGATGCCAGGCACGACATTGATCAGGAACAGCCAGTGCCAGGACATGGCGTGGCTGATATAGCCGCCCACCGTCGGGCCGATCGTCGGCGCCAGCGTCGCCACCAGGCCGATCATCGGCGACACGACGGCGCGCTTGGAAGGCGGGAAGATGGTGAAGGCGGCCGCGAAGACGCTGGGGATCATGCCGCCGCCGATAAAGCCCTGGATGGCGCGGTAGACGATCATCTGGTCGATATTGGTGGCGGTCGCGGCAAGCGCGCTGGCCGCGGTGAAGCCGGCCGCCGCGGTGGTGAACAGCACGCGCGTCGACAGCATGCGGCTGAGGAAGCCGGACAGCGGGATCATCACCACCTCGGCGATCAAATAGGCGGTCTGCACCCACGGAATCTCGTCGGAGCTGGCGCTCAGGCCCGCCTGGATTTCCGAGAGCGAGGCCGAGACGATCTGGATGTCCAGGATCGCCATGAACATGCCGAACACCATCGCCAGGAAGGCGACGACGCGGCGCACAGGCATATGGTCCGCGGACAGGGCCGGCGCGGCAGCGACCGGACGTCCGGGCATTGATCCTGCGGTGATGGTTGCGGTTGCCATGTCATGGCCTCCCTGGGCAATTCCTGGGACGAGCGCGTGGCGGTCCCGAATTGCGTCGAAAACGATAAAGCAGGCTGGACGGCCCGGCGCTCGATCGGCCGCCGGGCCGCCCCCCAATCAGTTGGTCGTCGAAGCCGGCGCGGTGCGGCTGTCGACCGCGACGACGACGCTCAGCCCGGCGCGCAGCTTGCCGGCCTTGAGCACGTCGGCCGGCACGTCGATGCGCACGGGCACGCGCTGCACCACCTTGGTGAAGTTGCCGGTGGCGTTTTCCGGCGGCAGCAGCGAGAACACCGCGCCCGAAGCCGGCGCCAGCGAGGAAACCGTGCCTTCGAAGGTCTGGCCGTCGACAGCGTCGACGGTGATGCGGACCTTCTCGCCGGGCACCATGCGGCCGAGCTGCGTCTCCTTGAAGTTGCCGACGATGTAGAGCTTGTCCATCGGCACGACGACGGCGAGCTTCTGGCCGGGGCTGACGAGATCGCCCTGCTCGACCGAGCGGTTGCCGACGACGCCGTCATAGGGGGCCTTCAGCACGGTGAAGGACAGGTCGCGCAGGGCCTTGTCGCGGGTGAGCTGCAGCGAGGCGAGCGTCGAGGCCGACTCGGCGCGCTGCGCTTCCAGCACGCCGATATTGGCCTGCGCCGCCGCGATCTGCGCATCGGCGCCGACAAGCGCCGCCTTGGCCTGGTCGAGCGCGGTCTGGGCGTCGTCGAGCTGGGCCTGCGTGCCGACATGGGTCTTGACGAGTTGCGCCGCCCGCAGCTGGGCGCGCGCCGCATTGTCGGCGGCGGCCTGGTCCGCGACCTTCTGCGCCTGGGCCTGCGACAGCGAGGCCTGGGCGGCCTTGGTCTGGGCGTCGATGCGGTCGAGCGTCTTCGCCAAGGTGGCGATCTGCGCCTCGGCCTGCGCGACGGCGATCTTGTAGTCGCCATTGTCGATGACGAACAGCGGATCGCCAGCCTTCACCCGCTGATTCTCGCTCACCAGCACCTTGTCGATATAACCGGATATTTTCGGCGACACGAACGACATGTCGGCCTGGACATAGGCGTCGTCGGTGGAGATCATGAACCGGCCGTCGGTCCAATAGTTATACCCATACCAGGAACCGGCGCCGAGCAGGGCAAGCCCGATGATCGGTAACAGGAAAGAGCGGACAGAGCGCTGCTTCTTGGCGGGTGCTTCAGCCGCCGGCGTCGCAACGGGAGCGGCGGGCTGGACAGGAACTTCCGGCGCTTCGGTCGAAGGCTGGACCTTGGCGTTGGGAAAAGAGCGGACTTCGGCGGTGGCGGGCGCGTTCGAGGACATAGCGATCTCTCTGGATGTCAGTCATACTGAACCGTTCGGTTCGAATTGGAGATTGACATAGCGCGGAAAGAGGACCATATCAAGAGGAAATCGAACCGAGCGGTTCGAAATATTTTTCAAGGAACGACTTCCATGGTCGACACGACAGCCGATAGCGATCTGCTCGACTTGCGCAAGGGCCGCCCGGCGGCCGGGCAGGATCCCGTAAAACGGGCCCAGATCATCGAGGGCGCCCGCCGCGTCTTTATAGACAAGGGCTTTGAAGCGGCTTCGATGAACGACATCACGCGCGAGGCCGGCGTCTCCAAGGGGACGATCTACGTCTATTTTCAAAACAAGGAAGAGCTGTTCGAGGCGCTCATCGAGGAAGAGCGCGGCACCATCTTCAAGAACATGTATGAGGTGCTCGACCATTTCGACGACCTGCGCAAGACGCTGGTGAAGTTCGGCACCGTGCTTTCGCTGAAGATCACCTCGGCCAAGGTCATCCAGGCCCAGCGCACCGTGGTCGGCGCGGCCGATCGGATTCCGGAGCTTGGCGCGCGCTTCTACGAACGCGGCCCCAAGCGCGGCCACGACAAGGTCATGGCCTTCCTCAACGAAGCCGTCGAACGCGGCCTGCTTCAGATCGCCGACGTCGACCTTGCCGCCTACCAGTTCACCGAGCTTTGCCTCGCCGGCCTGTTCCGCCAGTGCATCTTTTCCTATCGCACCAAAGCGCCGAGCCAGGCGGAGATCGAGCACGTCGTGACCTCCGGCGTCGAAGTGTTTCTCAAGGCCTATGCCACGGAAAAATTCTTCGCCGAGGAACGGGCGTTGCAATCGGCCTGACCGTTCGGGCATGCGGATTCCAGAGCGCAAAGGGCGAGCCTGAAGGGGTCGCGAGGCGTCGCCGCGAAATCCATCGGTGCGGTCTGCCTCGACCGCGAAGACCGGCCTGAAGACCCCCTCTCAAAATATCGATCGGCTTCGTCCGGCAGGCGCTTTCGGAAGAACCTGTTAACCATCGCTTCCTATGTCTCGGGAGACGTTCAATCGGCGAGTCTCGAGTATGACATCCATGCGTTTCCCCCGTGCCAATCATCCCGGCGCCTCAGCCCACGACAGCGACGACGAACATCGCAATCCGCGGGAAACCGGGCGCCATGGCGCAGTCCCGCAAGCAGGGCAGGTCGTGCCGCTGCGAGTCTTGCCCGGGGCCGAATCGACCGCCGCTCGTGACGCATCGCCCGAATCGGCCGGCGACGATTTCGGCCTCCCCGCCTGGCAGAACTATTTCTTCCTTGCGCCCAATGTGCGTTTCACGCGCACGCCGGACACCGACCTCGCCAGGCGGGCCGCTCCGCCGGAGGATGCCGCTCGGGGCAAGGCATCTGCGGCCGAGCCCGTCCGGCCTGCGCCGCCGGCTCCGCCGCCAGCCGCTCCGGTCCGGAAAAGTTCCGCCGCTCCCGCCCCGGTGCCGATGCAAACCAGATCGATCCGCGCACCAGCCACTGTTGCCCCTGCCATCGTTCCGGCCGCAGCGGCCGCGCCGAGCCAGGCTGCTGCTCCGACACCAAAACCGCGCCTGACCGGATTGCGCTGGTCCTATCTTTCCGATCATGCCTTTTTCGAGTTCGGCATGCCCTTTCTTGCCGAGCGCCTGGCGCGGGCGCGTCTGACTGAGGCCGGGCAGGCGCCTGCCGTTCCGGCGCAGCCACTGACGCAGCCGGTGCCGGCGCAGCGTCCGGCCGCGCAACCCGTCCAGCCCCGTGCCGCCTTCCCGGGCGAGGCGACGTCATTTTACCGGGTCATCGAATGGCGCTCCAACACGGCGGAGGCAAGTCCGATCTTGGCGCCCGTGCCGGCTCCGGCGGCCGCCCAACCGGCGCCTGCCAAGCCCATGCCGATCTCCGCCCCGGCAAGCGCCAGGAAAGCCAGGCAGGCACCATCGTTGCCCATGGCCGGCGAGGTCGAGCCGCTATCCGCGATGGGCGGCTACGAGCTTCCTTCGGAAGAGCTTTTGCAGATGCCGCCCGAGGGCCAGGGCTTCTACATGTCGCAGGAGCGGATGGAGCAGAATGCCGATCTGCTCGAAAGCGTGCTGGAGGATTTCGGCGTCAAGGGCGAGATCATCCATGTCCGGCCGGGGCCGGTCGTCACGCTCTACGAGTTCGAGCCGGCGCCGGGCGTGAAATCCAGCCGCGTCATCGGGCTCGCCGACGATATCGCCCGCTCCATGTCGGCCGTCTCGGCGCGTGTGGCCGTGGTGCCGGGCCGCAATGTCATCGGCATCGAGCTGCCCAACGAGACGCGCGAGACCGTCTATTTCCGCGAGCTGATCGGCTCGGCCGGCTTCCGCAATACCTCCTGCAAGCTGGCGCTCGGCCTCGGCAAGACCATCGGCGGCGAACCGGTCATCGCCGAGCTCGCCAAGATGCCGCATCTGTTGGTGGCGGGCACCACCGGGTCGGGCAAGTCGGTCGCCATCAACACCATGATCCTGTCGCTGCTCTTCAGGATGAAGCCGCAGGAATGCCGTCTCATCATGGTCGACCCCAAGATGCTGGAGCTCTCCGTCTATGACGGCATCCCGCATCTTTTGACGCCGGTCGTCACCGATCCGAAGAAGGCCGTCACGGCGCTGAAATGGGCGGTGCGCGAGATGGAGGACCGCTACCGCAAGATGGCGCGCCTCGGTGTGCGCAACATCGACGGCTACAACCAGCGCGCGGCCGGCGCCCGCGACAAGGGCGAGGTCGTGACCATGCAGGTGCAGGCCGGCTTCGAGAGGGGCACGGGCGAGCCGCTGTTCGAGGAGCGCGCGATCGACCTCGCGCCGATGCCCTACATCGTCATCATCGTCGACGAGATGGCCGACCTGATGATGGTGGCCGGCAAGGAGATCGAAGGCGCCATCCAGCGGCTGGCGCAGATGGCACGCGCCGCCGGAATCCATCTGATCATGGCGACGCAACGCCCGTCCGTCGATGTCATCACCGGCACGATCAAGGCCAATTTCCCCACCCGCATCTCCTTCCAGGTGACGTCGAAGATCGACAGCCGCACCATCCTCGGCGAGCAGGGCGCCGAGCAGCTGCTCGGCCAGGGCGACATGCTGCACATGGCCGGCGGCGGGCGCATTTCGCGCGTGCATGGCCCTTTCGTTTCCGATGTCGAGGTCGAGCATGTCGTGGCGCATCTGAAGGCGCAGGGACGTCCCGAATATCTCGACACCGTTACCGCCGACGAGGAAGAGGAACAGGAAGCGGCCGACACTGGCCCGGTCTTCGACAAAAGCGCGATGGCCGAGGAGGATGGCGACGCGCTCTATGAGGAAGCCGTCAAAGTGGTCAAGCGCGACAAGAAGTGCTCGACCTCCTACATCCAGCGCCGCCTCGGCGTCGGCTACAACCGCGCCGCCTCATTGGTCGAGCGCATGGAGAAGGAAGGCCTGGTCGGCGCTCCCAACCATGTCGGCAAGCGCGAGATCCTCACCGGCCGGCGCGATCGCGAGCCGGAACGCGACGAGATGGATTGATCCTGAGGGATCGGTCCCTGGCGGGCGGCGTCAGCCGCCGTTCGCCACAAGGGCGATGGCGGCGCGCAGTTCCTCCAAGCCCTCGGCTTTTTCCGACGAGGTGGCCAGCACCAGTGGAAACGCCGCCGGCCGCTTCTTGATCTTGGCCAGCGTCTCCTCGATCAGCCTCGGCACGCCGGCGGCCTTGATCTTGTCGGTCTTGGTCAGCACCACCTGGTAGGACACTGCCGCCTTGTCGAGCAGGGTCAGCACTTCCTCGTCCTTGGCCTTGATGCCGTGGCGCGCGTCGATCAGCACATAGACGCGCTTCAGCGTCACGCGGCCCTGCAGATATTCGTAGATCAGCTTGGTCCACTCATCGACCTTGTCCTTCGGCGCGCTGGCATAGCCGTAGCCCGGCATGTCGACCAGCGCCATCGGCGGCAAGTCGGCGCCCTCGCCGGAAAAGCCGTCGGGCACGAAATAGTTGAGCTCCTGTGTGCGGCCCGGCGTGTTCGACGTCCGCGCCAGGCCCTTGTGCCCGACCAGCGCGTTGATCAGCGACGATTTGCCGACATTGGAACGGCCGGCGAAGGCGATCTCCGGCGGGCCTTCCGGGGGCAGGAACTTCATCGACGGCACGCCGCGGATGAAGACCCAGCCACGGGTGAACAGCTCCGGGCTGATCGCCGTTTCGTTCGGGGTCTTGTCGTTTGTCATTTTTTCGGGCGCGTTCAAACCGCTGCCTCCACCCTGGAAATGTCGGCGCCGCGGATGGCGTTGAGGTTACGGCTGATCTTGTCGACCGGCCAGTCCCACCAGGCCGCCTTCAATAGCCGCCGCACCGTGAATTCATCGAAGCGCATCTTCACCACCCTGGCCGCATTGCCGGCCACGATCGCATAAGGCGGCACGTCGTGCGTGACAACCGATTTCGCCGCGACAATGGCGCCGTCGCCCACCGTCACGCCCGGCATGATCACCGCATCCATGCCGATCCACACGTCATTGCGGATCGTGGTGTCGCCGCGGATCTCCTTCGACCAGGTCTGCGGGTCGAAGCCTTCCTCCCAGCCATGGCCGAAGATGTTGAACGGATAGGTCGAGAAGCCCGACATGGCGTGGTTGGCGCCGTTCATGATGAAACGCGCGCCTTCGGCTATGGCGCAGAACTTGCCGATGATCAGCTTGTCGCCGATGAAGTCGTAGTGATGCAACACGCATTTCTCGGCGAATTTGTCGGGACCGTCGGGGTCGTCATAATAGGTGAAGTCGCCGATCTCGATGTTGGGCGACGTCACAAGTCCCTTCAGGAAACCGACGCGCGGATGCATCGCAATCGGATGCTTGACGTTGGGATTGGGTCCGGTCATCGCGGTCCTTTGCAGGCGGGTTTGGGCGCGGTCGGCGCGCGATCAAACTAACGCGATCCTTCGACGGGACCAACCGTTCAATGGCTGCCGCGACAGATCGCGATCGGATTGAAAAGGGCGCTGTCTCCAACGTCCGCGCCAATAGCGCCCCGATCAACCCACCGCCACTTTCAGCCACAGCGCCTTTTCGCCGAGCGTCGCGACCAGCCCCGCATGCGCCGCCCGATCCGTTTCACTGAGCCGCGGCGGCAGGGCGATCGGCCGGGCGCCGATCGAGATGTCGATATCGGCCACCTCGCCGGCGCCGTTCATGTGCACCGCCACGGACTCCAGCACCAGCGCCGCCTGCTTGCCGCCGATGAGCTCGATATAGACCTCGGCCAGCAATTCGGAGTCGAGCAGCGCGCCGTGCTTGGTGCGGCGGGTGTTGTCGATGCCGTAGCGCCGGCAGAGCGCGTCGAGCGAGTTCGGTCCCATCGGATGCTTGCGGCGCGCCAGCGCCAGCGTGTCGACCACGCGGCCGGGATCGATGGCCGCTTGCTCGAGCCGGCTGAATTCTAGATTGAGGAAGCCGATATCGAAGGTTGCGTTGTGGGCGATCAACTTGGCGCCGTCGGTGAAGTCCAGCCATTCCTGCGCGATTTCGGCGAAGGTCGGCTTGCCGACCAGGTCGGCGGCGCTGATGCCGTGCACGGCCTGCGCCTCGGCATGGATCGCGCGCCCCTGCGGATTGATGAATTTGTGGAAGGTCCGGCCGGTCGGGAAGCGGTTGACCAGCTCGACACCGCCAAGCTCGATGATGCGGTCGTCGCGCAAATCGAGGCCGGTGGTTTCCGTATCGAAGATGATCTCACGCATTCGAATCAGTTCGCTTCCCAAACGAGCAGAATCATACACCAGAACAAAATGGCAATGGGGACTGGTGACGGCCTAACGCCTGACCTCCGAAAAATGGGAATCGATTTTCGGAAAAGGATCATGCGCAAAATCAAAGCGTTACAGCGTCCTTTGCGCGTCCGAACGGGCGCGCGGCTGTAATGTCAAGAGCCGGCTTTGCCGGACTTTTCCCCTGAGAGTTCGGCGACGATCGCCTCGACCGCCTTTCGCGCGGCGTCGAAGCCATGGCCGGTGTCGATGATGAAATCGGCCAGGCGGCGCTTTTCGGCGTCGGGCACCTGCCTGGCGAGGATGGATGAAAACTTCTCCTCGCTCATGCCCGGCCTGGCGAGCACGCGCTCACGCTGGATTTCAGGCGACGCGCTGACGACCACGACCTTGTCGACGCGGCTGCGGCCGCCGGTTTCGAACAGCAGCGGGATGTCGAGCACGGCAAGCCGCGCGCCGGCGGCGCGATGCTTTGCGAGAAACGCGTCGGCGTCGGCGCGCACCAGCGGGTGAATGATTGCCTCGAGCCGCTTCAGGGCGGCCGGATCGGCGAGCACCTTTTCGGCCAGCTTGACCCGATCGACCGCGCCGGCTTGCGTCGTGCCCGGAAAGGCCGCCTCGACCAGAGGGGCGGCCTTGCCGGAATAAAGGCGATGCACGGTCTCGTCGGAATCATGCACCGGCACGCCGGCCTCGGCGAACATTTTCGCCGTGGTGGACTTGCCCATGCCGATCGATCCGGTGAGGCCGAGCACGATCATCAGCGGCCCTCGATGTCGGCGACGATCATGCGCCGCAATTCGGGCGTCACTTCGGGTTTCCTGCCGAACCAGCGTTCGAAACCTGGCACGGCCTGATGCAGCAGCATGCCGAGACCATCGACCGTCTTCAGGCCGCGCGCCCTGGCGGCGGCAAGCAAGGGCGTTTCCAACGGCACATAGACAATGTCGGTGACGATGGCATGGTCCGGCAAGCCGGCCGGATCGGCGGAGAGCGTGGCGTCACCATGCATGCCGAGCGAGGTGGTGTTGATCAGCAGGCCGGCATCGGCAAGCAGCTCACTGAGCGCGCCCGCGCCATGCGCCGAGACCCCGGCGCCGAAATGGCGGCTGAGTTCCTCGGCTCTCGCGAGCGTCCGATTGACGATGCGGATATCCTTGACGCCACGCTCCTTCAGCGCATGGATGACCGCGCGGGAGGCGCCGCCGGCGCCCAGAACCACGGCCGGCCCATTGGCCGCCCAGCCCGGCGCATGCTCATCGAGGTTGGCGGCGAAGCCGTAGCCGTCCGTGTTGCCGCCACACAGAATGCCATCCTCGAACCACAACGTGTTGACCGCGCCGATTTCATCGGCCGCATGGTCTCGGCGGGCCACTCCGGCGAAAGCGGCTTCCTTGTGCGGAATGGTGACGTTGCCGCCGCGGTAGCCGTTCTCGCCGAGAGATTTCAGAAAGGCGGCGAAATCCGCCGGCGCGACGTCGATCGCTTCATAGCTGCCGTCGATGCCGTATTTGGCCAGCCAGTAGCCGTGGATCTTCGGCGAGCGCGAATGGGCGATCGGATGTCCGGTGACGAAGGCCTTTTTCTCAGCCATCGATGGCTCCCAATGCGCGCAACTCCTTCAGCAGCGGCAGCAGCGGCAGGCCGACGATGGTGAAATAATCGCCCTCGATCTTCTCGAACAGCTGAATGCCTTCGCCCTCGATCTGATAGGCGCCGACGCTGGACAGCGCCTTGGCGCCGACGCGGGCCAGGTGCCTGCCGATGAAGCCGGGGTCGAGCTTGCGCATGGTGAGGCTCACGACGCCGACATGGCGCCACAGCACTGCGCCGTCGCGGCAAAGCACGGCGGCGCTGTTCAACTGATGCGTCTTGCCGGACAAGGCCAGAAGATGGCGGCGGGCGCCTTCCATGTCGGCGGGCTTATGAAAGATCTCGTCGCCCAGCGACAGGGTCTGGTCGCAGCCGAGCACCAGGGTGCCCGGCTTGCGCTCGCTGACCTCGGTCGCCTTGGCCTCGGCCAGGATCGACGCGACGTCCTCGGGCGAAGCGCCGCTGTCCTTCAGCGGAGCCTCGAGCGCACGCTCGTCGACATTTGCCGGCACCGCCTCGATGTCGAGGCCGGCGCTGACGAGCATCGCCTTCCTGTACGGGCTGCCCGAAGCGAGGATGATTTTCTCGGCCATGATTTTCGCCCAACTAGCTTCCTGACGCTGTTGACCCATCGTTTGTCTGAGGCCAGCACAAACTTTGGAGAATGGCCGAAGCCTTACGAACTTCGTCATCCTAGGGCGAAGCAGGAGCGAAGCTCCGTCGCGAAGACCCTAGGATCCATGCCATAACCTCAGCCGAGGGGCGCAGCGGAGCAGAATTCTACACCGTCGCAACAATTCGACGTCACGGCATGGATCCTAGGGTCTACGCCGCGTCGCTTCGCTCCTTGCTCCGCCCTAGGATGACGAAGCGGCCGGCGTCTCGGCAAATCCCAGTTAGCGCGTCTTGCCCCGCAGGGCAACGATAGCGGCCGCCGTTTCCTCGATGGAGCGGCGGCTGACATCGATCATCGGCCAGCCATGACGCGTGCAAAGCTGGCGGGCATAGGCGAGCTCCTCGTTGATCGCGGCGCGGTCGACATAATCGGTCGGCACGAAGGCGGCGCTGTTGCCGAGGATACGGTTTTGCCTCACATGCGAGATGCGCTCGGCCGTGGCGACCAGGCCGACGACCAAAGGCGTCTTGGCGGCGATCAGGCTTTCGGGCAGCGGCACCCCGAGCACGATCGGGATATTGGCGGTCTTGATGCCGCGATTGGCGAGATAGATGCTGGTCGGCGTCTTCGAGGTGCGCGAAATGCCGATCAGCACGATGTCGGCATCGTCCATATTGGCCGGCAGCTGGCCGTCATCATGCTCCATGGTGAAGTTCAAGGCATCGATGCGGCGGAAATATTCGGCGTCGAGCACGTGCTGGGCGCCGACGCGGCGACCGGCAGGCGTGCCGAGATAGGACTGGAAGACGGTCAGCACCGGTTCCAGCACCGAGACGCAAGGCAGGCCCATCGCAGCGCAGCGCTCATCGATCGAGCGCGCCAGCTTCTGGTCGACCACCGTATAGAGAATGATGCCGGGCTCCTCCTCGATGTCCTCGAAGACCTTGGCTATCTGCTTTTCCGTGCGGATCAGCGGATAGATGTGCTCGATGGCGCGCGCATCCTTGTATTGGGCGGACGCCGCGCGGCCGGCCGCCAGCAGCGTCTCGCCGGTGGCGTCGGAGATCAGATGCAGATGGAAGAAGCTCTGAGGTTTGTTCACAGGGAATGGGTCCAGGCTGTGGGCAATTGTGGACAAGGCTGGATGGGCAAGCCTTGGGCAAGGAAGCGACTGTATCAGATGGCCGCTTGTCCACAATTCGACCCGCTGTAGGCTTTGTCGCGGCGTTGGGGACAAAACCGGGGATCAAGTTTTCTTGGCCGATCTCATCCACAGGGCGAGATTCGGAACGGTAAGTCCAAGCTTTTGACTCCAAAGCTGGAATCCGCTTCGTCCCCAGAACCCTCCAAATTGCGGAAGCGAGTACGCGACAATATGCTGACTGGCCTTTTCGAGCCGCAGGCTGGACAGGTCGCAACCATCACAACCAACAGACTCTTAGAATCAGAAGACTCTTTTAAAATAGATATTTGATTTAAGAGAACCGGAGAGGCGGACGGAGATGGCTGGGAAACGGATCGTGCTCGACGTCCTCAGGGGCGAGACGGTTTCACCGCCGCCGCTCTGGATGATGCGTCAGGCGGGCCGCTATCTTCCCGAGTATCGCGAGACCAGGAAGCGAGCGGGATCCTTCCTCGATCTCTGCTACGATCCGGACCTTGCCGTCGAGGTAACGCTGCAGCCGATCGAGCGCTTCGGCTTCGACGCCTCGATCCTGTTCTCCGACATTCTCGTCGTGCCCAATGCCCTGGGGCGGGATGTCCGCTTCGAGGAGGGCCGCGGACCGGTCCTGAAGCCGATCTCGGCGGCCGAGATTGCGGCGCTGAACGGCGACATGTTTCACGTGAATCTCGAACCGGTCTACGAGACCGTGCGCCGGCTGCGGGCGAAACTGCCCGATGAGACGACGCTGCTCGGCTTCTGCGGCGCGCCATGGACGGTGGCGACCTATATGATCGCCGGCCACGGCACGCCCGACCAGGGCCCCGCCCGGCTATTCGCCTATCGCGAGCCCGAGGCCTTCGCGCGGCTTCTGAAGATATTGGCCGATCATTCGGCCGCCTATCTCATCCGCCAGATCGAGGCCGGCGCCGATGCGGTGCAGATTTTCGATTCATGGTCGGGCGTGCTGGACGAGCCGTCCTTCGAGGCTTTCTGCGTCGAGCCGGTCGCCGAGATCGTCGCCCAAGTGAAGGCGGTTCACCCCGATGTGCCGGTGATCGGTTTCCCGAAGGGCGCGGGCGAGCGCTATCGTGATTACAGGAGAAAGACCGGCATTGCCGGTCTAGGTCTCGACTGGACCGTACCGCTGTCGATGGCGAAGGAGCTGCAGCGCGACGGAGCGGTGCAAGGCAATCTCGATCCGTTGCGCCTGGTCGCCGGCGGCAAGGCGCTGGCTGATGGCGTCGAGGCAATCCTGAGGACTTTGGGTGACGGGCCGCTGATCTTCAATCTCGGCCACGGCATCACGCCGGAAACGCCGATGGCACATGTCGAGGCGATGGTGAAAATGGTGAGAAGCCGCCGATGAACGATGTAAGCAACGAGAACAGGGCGAGCAGCGAAACCAGCACTGGCCAGGCGATGAAGCGCATGGCGATCGGCATTGCCCTGCTCGTCGTGCTGACGGTGCTGCTCTATCTCGCGGCACCCGACAGCTTCTATCCGTGGGCCAAGGCGATCCATGTGATTGCGGTCATTTCCTGGATGGCCGGCATGCTCTATTTGCCGCGTCTCTTCGTCTACCATGTCGATGCCGAAAGGGGCTCGGTGCAGTCCGAAACCTTCAAGGTGATGGAGCGCCGGCTGCTCAGAGGGATCATCAATCCGGCGATGACCGCGACCTGGGTGTTCGGGCTTTGGCTTGCCTGGAAAGGCTTTGGATTCCAGGGTGGCTGGCTGCACGCCAAGATCGCGCTGGTGCTCATTTTGTCGGGGCTGCATGGCTATCTCGCCGGCGCGGTCAGGAAATTTGCCGAGGACAAGAACGAAAAGCCGGCGAGGCACTGGCGGATCGTCAATGAGATCCCCACATTGCTGATGATCGTCATCGTCATCCTGGTCATCGTGAAGCCGTTCTGAGGCTTTCCCGGATCCGGCCAGGCCCAGCAAAAGGCGGCTTGCTCTTTCAGTCGAGCGACGATACAAGACGGGTCTTCCTTCCCGTCATGCGCCGCCCCTTTTCTCGCTTTCGGCCGCGCCCGACATTTGTCGCATCCAGCCGATTTCCCTCTCCAAAGCCTACCCAGAGTCTATCTAATGCAAGAAATGAAACTCGCAGAGTTCAAGAACAAGAAGCCGCCGGAGCTGATCGCTTATGCCGAGACGCTCGAGGTGGAGAACGCCAGCGTCATGCGCAAGCAGGAGCTGATGTTCGCGATCCTGAAGAAGCTCGCCGCCCAGGACGTCGAAATCATCGGCGAAGGCGTGGTCGAGGTGCTGCAGGACGGTTTTGGCTTCCTGCGCTCGGCCAACGCAAACTACCTACCGGGTCCCGACGATATCTATATCTCGCCGTCGCAAATAAGGCGCTTTTCGCTCAAAACCGGCGATACGGTCGAAGGACCGATCCGCAGCCCGAAAGAGGGCGAGCGCTATTTCGCGCTGCTCAAGGTCAACACCATCAATTTCGACGACCCGGAGAAGATCCGGCACAAGATCCACTTCGACAATCTGACGCCGCTCTACCCGACCAAGCGGCTGAAGATGGAGATCGACAATTCGACCTCCAAGGACATCTCGCCGCGCGTGATCGACCTGGTCGCGCCGATCGGCAAGGGACAGCGCGCGCTGATCAACGCGCAGCCGCGCACCGGCAAGACGGTGCTGATGCAGAACATTGCCCATTCGATCACCGCCAACCATCCGGAATGCTATCTGATCGTGCTTCTGATCGACGAGCGCCCGGAGGAAGTGACCGACATGCAGCGCTCGGTGAAGGGCGAGGTGATTTCCTCGACCTTCGACGAGCCGGCGGCGCGCCACGTGCAGGTCGCCGAAATGGTGATCGAGAAGGCCAAGCGCCTGGTCGAGCATGGCCGCGACGTCGTCATCCTGCTGGATTCGATCACCCGTCTCGGCCGCGCTTACAACACCGTCGTCCCGTCATCCGGCAAGGTGCTGACCGGCGGTGTCGACGCCAACGCGCTGCAGCGCCCGAAGCGCTTCTTCGGCGCGGCCCGAAACATCGAGGAAGGCGGCTCGCTGACCATCATCGCCACCGCGCTGATCGATACGGGCAGCCGCATGGACGAAGTCATCTTCGAAGAGTTCAAGGGCACCGGCAACTGCGAAATCCAGCTCGACCGCAAGGTGGCCGACAAGCGCATCTATCCGGCGATGGACATCCTTAAGTCGGGCACCCGCAAGGAAGACCTGCTGGTGCCGCGCGCGGACCTGCAGAAGATCTTCGTGCTGCGCCGCATCCTCGCGCCGATGGGCACGACCGACGCAATCGAGTTCCTCATCGACAAGCTCAAGCAGACCAAGACCAACGCGGACTTCTTCGATTCGATGAATACGTGATTGGGGCGATGCCCTTCCTCCTTCTCCCCTTGTGGGAGAAGGTGGATCGGCGCGCAGCGCCGAGACGGATGAGGGGTGTTCCAGCGGAATGAGACGCTGGCTTTCCCTGGAGCACCCCTCATCCGTCGCCTTCGGCGACACCTTCTCCCACAAGGGGCCTGTTGCGCAGTTAGCGAGAACAGGCTCGCAGAGGGGTTTTGACCGCGAAGTGTGTTGTGCTTGGTGGGCGATTTGGCCTTGGGGTTGAGTTTGATGGTGGCGGTGCGGCCCCTAGGCCGGTA
>NZ_NSFT01000017.1 GCF_002294725.1 Mesorhizobium sp. WSM4313
CGCCCGCAAGCTTGTCGCCTAGAAACGCCTCCGCCAGGCTCAACTGTCCCGTCTGCTTCACAGCCATCGCGATTCCCTCCGAGCTTCCTCTCAGAGAATCACAACCAGCCAATTACGCAACAGGCCCCTTGTGGGAGAAGGTGGCCTCGCGAAGCGAGGTCAGATGAGGGGTGTTCCAGCTGGGAGACGCCGTTTGTCCAGCGACGAGGTCGCCGTCGTCTCACTCCGCTGGAACACCCCTCATCCGTCTCGGCGCTGCGCGCCGATCCACCTTCTCCCACAAGGGGAGAAGGGAAAGCGGCGCCACTCACCGCCCGCGTATAAATTCCAGAAAATCCCGCACCGCACCGCGCATCGCCTCCCGGTTCGCATCCTCGCTGAGGATCGCCTCCACCTCGGCCGGCTTCTTGCCCAGCAGCGCGATCTCCAGCGTCCCCTCCTCGTACATCGCGAAGGACATCGTCCGCATGACCTCGGCAAGCGCTGCCCGCGCATAGAGCGAGCGGGGCGAGGCGTGGACCAGCATCGCCGGCTTGCCGACCGCGGCGTCGCGCGAGACCAGCCAGTCGAGCGCGTTCTTCATGCCGCCGGGCACGCCATGCGCATATTCCGGGCAGGAGACGACGACGCCGTTTGCGCGGGTGATCGTCTCGATCAGTGCTGCCGCTTCGGGCGGCGTGCGCTCGCCCTCGTCGTCGGGGTTGAAGATCGGCAGCCGGCCGAGGCCATCATAGACCTGGACACGGCAGCCCGCGGGCGCGTTGGCGGCCAGCGCCGTGACCAGGGCCGAGTTGGTCGAGGCGGCGCGCAGGCTGCCCGATATGGCGATGATCTCGATCAAGGGAGAGCCGGACGAAGGGTTGAGTCGTCCGGCAAGCCTACCACATGGTCTGGCGGTAATCGTGGTCCAGCTCGCGGTCGATCTCGCCGGCGCTTTCGCTGAGCGCCAACTGGTCGCGGATGATCTGGCCGAGGGTCGGCAGGGTCGCGCGGTCGTACCAGGTCTCCGGCTTCCACAAATCGGAGCGCATGAAGGCCTTGGCGCAGTGCATATAGGCGGCCTTGACCGTCACCAGGATCACGCTCTGCGGCTCCTTGCCGTCGATGGCCAGCCGTTCGCGCAAGGTCGGGTCGACAGTGATGCGGGCATCGCCGTTGACGCGTAGCGTCTCGTTCATGCCGGGAATGAGGAAGAGCAGTCCGACCGATGGGTTGCGGATGATGTTTTCCAGCGTGTCCAGCCGGTTGTTGCCTGGACGGTCGGGAATGGCGATGGTGGCGTTGTCGAGGATGGCGGTGAAGCCGGGCTTGTCGCCTTTCGGCGTCACGTCGGCATTGCCGGCGCCTTCGGAGGAGCCGATCAGCACGAAGGGGCTCTTGCCGATGAAGGATCGGCAATGGCCGTCGAGGACTTTGAGCTCCTTGCGGATCGAGCCGTCGGTCGGCCGGGGCGTCTTGTAGATCGTCCTCAGCTCGTCATGCGTGGTGAGGAATTCCATGCTGCCACTCATTCTGGCGCAATTCCGGACGGAAACCGCTGCACTCTTTTCCTGGAATTGCTTTAATTCCCGGCCTTCTCTTCCTTGGCTTTTTCCTCCAGCGAGTGGCGCATGATCAGCGGCATTTGGCTGAAGGTGAACAGCAAGGTGATCGGGATCGTGCCCCAGACCTTAAAATAAAGCCAGGTCGCCTCGGAAAAGTTGCGCCACACGACCTCATTGAGCGCGGCGAGGAACAGGAAGAACAGCCCCCAGCGGAAGGTCAGCTTGCGCCAGCCTTCGGCATCGAGCTGGAAGGCGGAATCGAAGACATAGCCGAGCAGCGAGCGGCCGAACAGCAGCCCGCCGAGCAACGTGACGCCGAACAGCGAATTGATGATCGTCGGCTTCATGAAGGCGAAGGTCTTGTCCTGCAGGTAAAGCGCCAGCGCGCCGAAGACGAACACGACGATCGCCGAGACCAGCGGCATCAGCGGCAGGCTGCGCGTGAGCAGCCAGGAGACGCCGAGCGAGAGCGCCGTCGCGACCATGAAGAAGGCGGTGGCGATCAGGATCGGCTCGCCGAGATGGGCGAGCACCGGGAATTTCTCGGCCAGCCACTCGCCGCGAATGGTGGTGAAGAAGAACACCAGGCCAGGGCCAAGCTCGAGCAGGAACTTCAAGCCGGGGTTGACCGGCTTGCGGCGTGGATCGGACGGGTCGCGCTCGATGATGTTCATAAAAGTCCTTCTTACGCACGATCTGGCCGAAAAGCAGGCGGCCTTGCAGGATCGCGCCTTGTTCAAGCCACGCCGGCGATGGCTCTCGCGAACTCGCTGGCGGAAAACGGTTCAAGGTCGTCGACCTGCTCGCCGACGCCGATGAAATAGACCGGCAGCCGGTGCTTGGCGGCGATCGCCACCAGAATACCGCCGCGCGCCGTGCCGTCCAGCTTGGTCATCACCAGGCCGTTGACGCCGGCGACGTTGCGGAAGATCTCAACCTGGTTCAGCGCGTTCTGGCCGGTGGTGGCATCGACCGTCTGCAGCACCGTGTGCGGCGCTTCGGGATCGAGCTTGCCCAGCACGCGCACGATCTTCTCCAGCTCGGCCATCAGCTCGGTCTTGTTCTGCAGGCGCCCGGCCGTGTCGATGATCAGCACGTCGGAGCCGGCCTCCTTCGCCTTCTCGAAGGCGTCATAGGCGAGGCCCGCCGCATCGGCGCCGAGCTTGGAGGCGATGACCGGCGATTTCGTGCGCTCGCCCCAGATCTTGAGCTGCTCGATCGCGGCGGCGCGGAACGTGTCGCCGGCGGCCAGCATCACCTTGAGGCCGCCATCGGTGAGCTTGGCGGCCAGCTTGCCGATGGTGGTGGTCTTGCCGGTGCCGTTGACGCCGACGACCAGGACGACATGCGGCTTGTGGCTGAGGTCTAGCTCGAGCGGCCTGGCGACCGGCGCCAGCACCTTCTCCACCTCCGCCGCCATCACGGCGCGGACTTCGACGTCGGAGACGTCGCGGCCGTAGCGGCTGGAGGCAAGCGAATCGGTGACGCGCAGCGCGGTTTCCAAGCCAAGATCGGCGCGGATCAGCACGTCCTCCAGGTCCTGCAGCGTGTCCTCGTCCAATTTGCGCTTGGTGAAGACGCCGGCGATGTTGCCGGTGAGCTCGCGCGATGAGCGGGCAAGCCCTTCGCGCATGCGCTGGAACCAGGAGCGCCGCGGCGCCGGCTCCGGCGCCTTCACCGGCTCGGCCTTCTGCTCGACCTTTTTTGAGACCGTTACCTTGCCGGCAGAGGGCGCGGGTGTCGGCGGCGACGGCAAAGCCTCCGGCTCCGGTGCGATCTCGGCATGGATCGGCTGCAGCTCGACGGGCGCGGGCTGTCGAATAGGAGGCGCGATTTCCGCTACGGCTTCGGCGGACGGTTCCACAGAGGGCGGCGCCGCTGGTGGCACCTCGATGGGCACTGGCGTTTCGACCGGGACTTCGGCAGGCGGCGTCGGCACTTCGACCGGTGGCTGCTCAGGCAGCGGTTCCGGACGCGAAGGCTCGATGTCAGGTTGCGTCGGCGCAGGTGCGGGCACTTCCTGCGGAGCAGGTTCGGGCGTCGGCGCAGGTAGAGGCTCGGGTTGTGCCGGCGGCACTTCCTCGGGGGCCGGCGGCTCCGGCTTCTCGGGCGCCGGCTGCGGCTCTTCTTCCGGCTCAGGCTGCGGCAGCGGTTCCGGCTCGGCGGGAATGGTGGGCTCTGGCACCGGCGGGATGGATGGAGCAGGCTCGGGCTTCGGCTCTTCGGGAACTGGTTGAGGCTCAGTCTCCGGCTTCAGCGCGTCCAGCGCGTCCCACTTGATCGGCGGCAGCGCTTCGTCGACGCGCTCCTCGACGACCTCTTTCTTGCCGAACGAAAATATCTTCTTGAAGAAACCAGCCATACGTCTCGCAGTTCTCAGGCGGCTTGCGCGGCAAGCGGGGCCGCAATCAGCCGGGCGCCGTCATGGCCGGCGACCATGGCATCGACGATCTCGCCGGGCGCGCCGGCGTCAATCGCGGCCAGCGTAAAACCTTCGGTGCGGCCGAGCCCGTCGCGCTCGACCAGAATCGATTGCCGTGTGCCGGAGAGCGACGACAAATGATGGCGATAGGCGGCCTCGCCGGCGGCGCGCAGCCTGGCGGCGCGCGCCTTCACCACCTCACGGCGGACCTGCGGCATGCGCGCGGCCGGCGTGCCTTCGCGTGGCGAGAACGGAAAGACGTGGAGATGCGTCAGGCCGCATTCCTCGACGATTTTCTCCGAATTCTCGAACATCGCCTCGGTCTCGGTCGGGAAGCCGGCGATGATGTCGGCGCCGAAGACGACGCCCGGACGCAGCTTGCGCACGTCCTCGCAGAAGCGGATCGACTGGTCGCGCAGATGGCGGCGCTTCATGCGCTTCAAGATCATGTCGTCGCCCGACTGCAGCGACAGATGCAGATGCGGCATCAGCCTCTGTTCAGTGGCGATGGCGTCAAGCAGGTCGTCGTCGGCCTCGATGGAATCGATGGAGGACAATCTCAGGCGCTTCACGTCGGGCACCTGGCGCAGGATCGTCTTCACCAGCTTTCCCAGCTTTGGCGCGCCCGGCAGGTCGGCGCCGAAGCTGGTCATGTCGACGCCGGTCAGCACGATCTCGGCATAGCCGTTGCCGGCGAGGCGCTTGACCTGCTCGACCACCGCGCCCATCGGCACGGAGCGCGAGTTGCCGCGGCCGTAAGGGATGATGCAGAAGGTGCAGCGATGGCCGCAGCCATTCTGCACCTGCACGAAGGCGCGCGCGCGGCCCTCGATGGCGTCGACCATGTGGCTTGCCGTCTCGCGCACCGAAAAAATGTCGTTGACGCGCGCCTTCTCGGTGTCGTTGACGCCGAAATCGGGCAGCGCGCGGTAGGAGTTGGCCTTGAGCTTCTCCTCATTGCCGAGCACCAGGTCCACCTCGTCCATTGCGGCGAAATTCTGCGGCTCGGTCTGGGCCGCGCAGCCGGTGACGATGATGCGGGCTGAAGGGTTCTCGCGGCGGGCCTTGCGGATCGCCTGCTTGGCCTGGCGCACCGCTTCGGCGGTGACGGCGCAGGTGTTGAAGATGAAGGCGCCGCCATTGAGCTCGCCCAGGCCGGCGCTTTCGGCCTCGCGGCGCATCACTTCCGATTCATAGGTGTTCAGCCGGCAGCCGAAGGTGACGACGTCGATACCTGTCGTGGTGGAGGCTTGGGATACCACGCCTTTTTGAAGGGCGGACATCAGGCGGCGCTTTCGGTGTCGCGGGCCCAGGCGCCGGTCGAGGGATCGAAGCTGCCGGAAAATTCCCATTCGGCGGCACCTGTCAGGATGACGTGATCGTCGTCGCGCCATTCGACATTGAGCTCGCCGCCGCCGGGCGCGACCAGCGAGACGCTGCGGCCGGTGCGCCTGGTACGGGCCGCCGCGACCGCGGCGGCGCAAGCCGCCGAGCCGCAGGCCTTGGTGAGGCCGGCGCCGCGCTCCCAGGTACGGATGATCATGGTTTCGGGCGAAGTCACCTGGGCAATGGTGATGTTGGCGCGCTCGGGGAAGATCGGATGGTTTTCGAGCAGCGGGCCGAAGCGGTCCAGCTCATAAGACCAGACGTCGTTGTCGACCCAGAAGATCGCGTGCGGGTTGCCCATCGACACCGCCGAGGGCGAATGCAGCACCGGGGCATCGATCGGGCCGATCTGCAGCTCGATCATGCGGGTGTCGCGGAATTCTTCCGCCAGCGGGATCTCCTGCCAGCCGAAACGCGGCTTGCCCATGTCGACCGAAATAAGACCGTCCGCATGCTCCTGCGCGTTCAAGACGCCGGCGCGGGTCTCGAAGGTGAAGCTCTTGTTGCCCGTCTCGGCGGCCAAAGCCTGCACGACGCAGCGCATGCCGTTGCCGCAGGCCTGCGCGCTGGTGCCGTCGGAGTTCAGGATGTCGATATAATAGGCCGTGCCCGGCGTCTTCGCGTCGTGGATCGCCATGATCTGGTCGAACTTCGTCGCCGCGTCGCCATTGAGGGCGATTGCGGCCGCCGCCGTCACCTTGTCGGCGCGGCCGCGCATATCGGCAACGATGATCTCGTTGCCGATGCCGTTCATCTTGGCGAAGGGGGCGCTGCCTGCCATCTAACCAATCCGTTGGCCAATCCGTTTGGGCGCTATATGGCGGAAACGGGCGGGAATTACCAGTCCGGCGTGGCTCTGGCGACGACGAAGAAGAGGCCGCGCAGCGACCGGTCGTGCAGCGACGACCAAGTGGTCGCGCCAGCGACGACCTGGCGGTCGCGCCAGCGACGACCAAGTGGTCGCGCTTATGTTACCGCGAAGACGCCGAGCACGATCAGCAGGAAGATGATCAGCACGATCCCGATGAGGATGCGCGCGCCGGTAGCGGCCGCGCCTGCCAAAGCCGGCATGCCGAGCAGGCTCGCGGCGGCGGCGATGATGAGAAGGATGATGATCCACCTGATCATGGGGAAGCTCCAGCGGTTTGCGTCGTCCGATCAACGCGTTTGGCCGGTTTGGGTTCCTTTGTAGATGGCCGGCACGTCCCATAGCTCTCCCGGTCGCATGGCACGGAAACGCTCTGGCGGCAGGTCTTCGGCGGCCAAAGCCTCGGCCAGTTTCCGGGCCGGCTCATCGACCGGCTCGTCGGTGAGGTGGAAGGTGCCCCAGTGGCAGCCGGCGGCGAAGGCGGCGTTGCACAGCTTCATGCCCTGAACGGCCTCCTGCGGATTCTGGTGCTGCGGCGCCATGAACCAGCGCGGCTCATAGGCTCCGATCGGCAGGATGGCGAGGCGGAAGCCGCCATGCTTTTGCGCCATCAGCCGGTAGTTGATGCCGTCATGGAAGCCGGTGTCGCCGGCGAAATAGATATTGCCGGCCATCGTCTCGATGACGAAGCCCGCCCACAGCGCCATGCGGCGGTCGCGCCCGCCGCGCGCCGACCAGTGATGCGCCGGTTCGACATGGATGGCAGCCGTGCCGGCATCGAGCCTGTCGCCCCAATCATGCACGCTGAGCCGCATGCCGGACGCTGCGCGGCCGATGATGGCGTCATTGCCGAGCGGCGCGATCACCAGCGGATCGTGTCTCTCCCTCAGCCGCTTCAGCGTGACGAGGTCGAGATGGTCGTAGTGATTGTGGCTGATCAGGACCAGGTCGATCGGCGGCAGGTCGGCAAAGGCAATCCCCGGCGCATTGACCCTCTTCGGCCCGGCGAAGGCGAAAGGCGAGGCGCGCTCCGACCAGACCGGGTCGGTCAGGATATTCAACCCCGCCGCCTGGATGAGGAGCGAAGCATGGCCGACCATGGTGAGTCTCAGCGCGCTGCCTTCCACCCGTCTATCCGGCTTCGCCGGGGGAAACGGGCTCGGAACCGAAGCCGGCCATTTCGCCCGCCTGCCGCCGAATTGCCATTTGAGGAGATCGGTGAAGCTCCCGGGCGGCTTGCCGCCGGGATTGAAGAACAGGGCGCCGTCGAAATGATCGCTGGGCGGCCCGCTGTAGTAGCGGTTGGCGGTTCCTTTCCTCGCGGCCATTCTGTCTCCCGCCCGCTTGTGTCGTCTCCTGAGATAAGGACGCGCCGGCCTGGCGCAAGCATTTTGCCGCCGAATGCCAATGGCCGAAGCCGGGCTCGTCTAGGATCGGCAGACAGGGGTGATCGTCATGGTAATGAAGCGAACCAAGACACCGTGGATGAAGGCGGAGGATTTCGGCCGCTCGCTGCCGCCTGGGGTCGGCATCAACCTGTTGGTTACCGACCTGACGGCGATGGAGGCTTTCTGCCGCGACGTGCTTGGCGCCCGGATCATCTATGGCGACGAGGATTTCGCGGCGATCGAGCTGTTGGGCTCGATCTTCATGCTGCACGCCGATCATTCCTATCTGGACAATCCGATGACCGGCGTCACCGCAGGCGCCGAGACTCGCGGGGCCGGTATCGAACTGCGCCTTTACGGCGCCGATCCGGACTCGGTCGAGAAAAAGGCGGCCGCGCTCGGCCACATCGTGCTGGCCGGCTCGATCGACAAGCCGCATGGCTTGCGCGAATGCTACATCGTCGGCCCGGATGGTTACGTCTTCGTGCCGAGCGCAAGGATTTAATATTGTTATTTCAATAGATTATAAGTTTTTCAGTGGCAGCTTCCCGACTGTGGCCCTCCGCTGCGATAAATTTGCAACAGCCATTTCGAAAACCCTATTTTAACCATATCGGGTTGAAATTCTGCCACCTTCGCCGTCTTGGTGAAGCGGAGATTACGCGGATGGCTCCCCCCGGCCAGATCCGACGGAGGTGGTAAATGCATTTTTCAAGGACTGGCCTTGTGGCCGTATCGCTGGCCGCGCTCGTTGCGAGCGGCTGCTCGACCTCGCGCTTCTCGTCGATGGACGACCAGCAGCCGGCACCGCTGACCCCGGCACCCTCCGGCACGGTGACGCAGAATCAGCTGCCGCCGCCGGCTTCCCCCGGCGCCGCCGATCCGTCGCAATTTCCGACCGCTCCGAAGAACACTCAGGTCGCGTCGCTGCCGCCGGACGGCACGGCGCCCGCCGGCGCCACCGATCTCACCGCGGCCAGCGTCGCCGGCGTCTGGAACGTCAATGTCTCCGGGCAGAGCTGCAAGGTGGCGACGCCGCAGACCAAGTTCGGCGCCGGCTACCGCGCCGGTCCGCTGCACTGCCCGGCGCCGATCGACGGCATCAAATCGTGGAACGTCGCCGGCAAGCAGCTGACGCTTTACGACGAAAATGGCGGCACGCTGGCCAGGCTCTATTCCTCCGGCGGCGAAAAGTTCGACGGCCAGACTTCCAACGGGCAACCGATCTCGCTTACAAGATAACGCGAGGGTGTGCTGATGTTCAGGTGAGGCCGGCCTGCAAATGCCGGTTTCCTGCGCTTCCGGCCTTCGCCGGCCGAAGCACTTAGGAGTGGCGTGGTAGTTGAATTAAGGCTATGGCCGGCGTAGACCGGTGCTCACGTACTTCAAGTACGCTCCGCTCCGGTTCTCGGAACCCGCCATTTTCGACTCGGCCTGACCTGAAGCTCAACACACCCTGGCCTTTCCTCAGGCGTTCCGCGCAAAAGAATGCAAAAGACCGGACCCATGCACCTGCGCGACGGTATCCAGACCCACGCCACCGTCAGGCAGCGCTACGAGCATCTCGTCCAAAGCGGGGCGGCCGAGCGCGACCCGGCGCAGGAGCGGATCGTCGCTGCGCTCGATCGGTTGATAGACGAGATCTCGGCCAAAAGGCTGGCGCATAAATCGAGCGCGCTGGGCTGGCTGTTCGCGGCCAAGCGTCAGCCGCGCGAGCCGGTCAAAGGCCTCTACATCCATGGCGGCGTTGGTCGCGGCAAGACCATGCTGATGGACATGTTCTTCGAGCTGTTGCCGGTCCGGCGCAAGCGCCGCGTGCATTTCAACGACTTCATGGCCGATGTGCAGGATCGTATCCAGAAGCACCGGCAGGCGCGCAAGAATGGCGACGTCAAGGAAGACGACCCGATCCCGCCGGTGGCGCGGGCGCTCGCCGATGAAGCCTGGGTGCTGTGCTTCGACGAATTCTCGGTCACCGACATCGCCGACGCGATGATCCTGTCGCGCCTGTTCTCGGCGCTGTTCGCCAACGGCGTGGTGCTGGTCGCCACCTCCAATGTGGCGCCGGAGAACCTTTATCGCGACGGGCTGAACCGCCAGCTCTTCCTGCCGTTCATCTCGCTGCTCGAGCGCAATGCACATGTGATGACGCTGGATGCCGAGAAGGATTACCGGCAGGAAAAGCTCAACCGCCAGCCGGTCTATGTCACGCCGGACGACGCCGCGGCCGAGCGCGCGCTCGACGAGGCCTGGAAGGCGATGACGCATGGCCAGCCGGTCGGCGAGGTGACGCTGACGCTGAAAGGCCGCCAGCTCGTCGTGCCGCGCGCCGCCGGCGACGCGGCGCGCTTTTCCTTTGCCGACCTCTGCGAAAAGCCGCTCGGCGCGCGCGACTATCTGGCGATCGCCGGCCGCTTCTCGACCGTTTTCATCGACCATGTGCCGGTGCTGGGCGAAGGCAAGCGCAACGAGGCCAAGCGCTTCATCCTTTTGATCGACACGCTCTACGACCACCGCATTCGGCTGGTGATGAGCGCGGCGGCGCCGCCCGAACGGCTTTATACGGCCAAGCGCGGCACGGAAGTGTTCGAATTCGAGCGTACAGCCTCGCGCCTGGTCGAGATGCAGAGCCGCGACTGGCTGGACGGCTGGGCGGAACGGCGAAAAAAGGAGGTGGCGGCTGCAAAGGTGAGGCAGGCGCAAGCCTGAATTTCGTTCAGCGGTGCCCTGCTTAAGTCACAACCGCGTCATCGCCCGGATGAAGCCCTTCTGATTTCGACGTTCATTGTGTAAATTCTCCTCAGTCGGCTCATAAACTTTGACGTTTACGTAATTCCCAATGCATCTAACCGATTGAAAACGTTAGGCTCAAAATAATCGTTTGAATTTCTTGCGCGCCGGAGTTATTCGGTGCGGCCAAATCTCGCGGTTTCCCGCATCCTTTCGGCCCCTCCGGCCCGTCACGACTTCGTCACAGACAAAGGAAAACATCCTCACATGGCACGCAACAAGATAGCGCTCATCGGCTCGGGCATGATCGGCGGCACGCTCGCCCATATGATCGGCCTCAAGGATCTCGGCGACGTGGTGCTGTTCGATATCGCCGAGGGCATTCCGCAGGGCAAGGGTCTCGACATCGCGCAGTCTTCGCCGGTCGACGGCTTCGATTCCCGGCTGACCGGCGTCAACGACTATGCCGGCATCGAGGGCGCGGATGTGTGCATCGTCACCGCCGGCGTGCCGCGCAAGCCCGGCATGAGCCGCGACGACCTTCTTGGCATCAACCTGAAGGTGATGGAACAGGTTGGCGCCGGCCTCAAGAAATATGCGCCGAAGGCCTTCGTCATCTGCATCACCAACCCGCTCGACGCCATGGTCTGGGCGCTGCAGAAGTTCTCCGGCCTGCCGACCAGCCATGTCGTCGGCATGGCCGGCGTGCTCGACAGCGCCCGTTTCCGCTACTTCCTGGCCGAGGAGTTCAAGGTCTCGGTCGAGGACGTCACCGCCTTTGTGCTCGGCGGTCACGGCGATTCCATGGTGCCGATGATCCGCTATTCGACCGTCTCGGGCATCCCGCTGCCCGACCTCGTCAAGATGGGCTGGACCTCAAAGGAGAAGCTCGACCAGATCGTGCAGCGCACCCGCGACGGCGGCGCCGAGATCGTCGGCCTGCTGAAGACCGGCTCGGCCTATTACGCGCCGGCCGCCTCGGCGATCGCGATGGCCGAATCCTACCTCAAGGACAAGAAGCGCGTGCTGCCCTGCGCCGCGCATCTCTCGGGCCAGTATGGCGTGAAGAATACCTATGTCGGCGTTCCGGTGGTGATCGGCGCTGGCGGCGTCGAGCGTGTCATCGAGATCGATCTCTCCAAGGCCGAGCAGAAGATGTTCGACAATTCGGTGGCGGCCGTGCAGGGCCTGACCGAGGCCTGCACCAAGATCGCCCCGCACCTCGCCGGCAAGTAATCTCGCGGCTAGCAACCTTCTCCGGAGACCAAGCGCATGAACATCCATGAGTATCAGGCCAAGGCGCTGCTGAAGACCTTCGGCGCGCCGGTCGCAAGCGGCGTTCCGGTGTTCAAAGCCAGCGAGGCGGAAGCGGCGGCAGAAGCGCTGCCCGGTCCACTCTATGTCGTGAAGAGCCAGATCCATGCCGGCGGCCGCGGCAAGGGCAAGTTCAAGGAGCTCGGCCCCGACGCCAAGGGCGGCGTGCGGCTGGCGAAATCGGCGGCGGAAGTCGTCGCCAATGCCAACGAGATGCTCGGCCACACGCTGGTCACCAAGCAGACGGGACCTGCCGGCAAGCAGGTCAACCGCCTCTATATCGAGGACGGCGCCGACATCGAGCGCGAGCTCTATTTGTCGATCCTGGTCGACCGCTCGGTCGGCCGCATCGCCTTCGTCGTCTCGACCGAGGGCGGCATGGACATCGAGACGGTCGCGCACGACACGCCGGAAAAGATCGTCACCGTTGCCATCGATCCGGAAAAGGGCGTGAGCGCCGACGACGTGAAGAAGCTCAATGCCGCGCTGAAGCTCGACGGCGATGCGGCGAAGGACGGCGGCACGCTGTTCCCGATCCTCTACAAGGCCTTTGTCGAGAAGGACATGAGCCTGCTCGAGGTCAACCCGCTGATCGTCATGAAGGACGGGCATCTGCGTGTGCTCGACGCCAAAGTGTCGTTCGACAACAACGCGCTGTTCCGCCATCCGGACGTGATGGAATTGCGCGACACTACCGAAGAGGACGAGAAGGAGATCGAGGCGTCGAAATACGACCTCGCCTATGTCGCGCTCGACGGCAATATCGGCTGCATGGTCAACGGCGCCGGCCTTGCCATGGCGACGATGGACATCATCAAGCTGTATGGTGCTGAGCCGGCTAACTTCCTCGACGTCGGCGGCGGCGCTTCCAAGGAAAAGGTCACGGCGGCGTTCAAGATCATCACCAAGGATCCGGCCGTCGAGGGTATCCTGATCAACATCTTCGGCGGCATCATGAAGTGCGACGTCATCGCCGAGGGCGTGATCGCCGCGGTCAAGGAGGTGGGCCTCAAGGTGCCGCTGGTGGTGCGGCTGGAAGGCACCAATGCCGAGCTCGGCAAGAAGATCATCAACGACAGCGGCCTCAATGTCGTGTCGGCCGACGATCTCGACGACGCAGCCAAGAAGATCGTGGCGGCGGTGAAGGGCTAAGCGGATGCCTCCGCGCAAGATAAACCTGGTCGAGGCGGCAGATCGGACGATCACCAAGGTCTTCGATCCGCATATCGCCGGCGACGTCAACGATGCCCAGGCCAAGGTCGCCAAGTTCGGCGAGGTTTTCGACTGGCATGCGCACGATGAGGACGAGGCCTTCCTGGTGCTGCGCGGCAGGATCGCCATCGATTTTCGCGACGGGCCGGTCGAGCTTGGCGAGGGCGATTTCATCGTCGTGCCGCGCGGCGTCGAGCACCGGCCGCGTTCGCTGACGAAGGAGCCGGTGGTGCTGATGTTCGAGCCGGCGACGACCTTGAACACCGGCAACGCCCGGAGTGACCTCACCGTCACCGACCTGAAGCGGCTCTGAGCCATGAACGCGTCACCCTTCTCTTCCCTCTCTGACGGTCACCAACGCCTGCAGGCGCTGGTCGGCGCGTGGCGCGGCGAGGAAGAGGTCGCGGCCACGCAATGGACCGATGCCGGCACGGCAACGTCAGAACTGCAGGCCGAGGCTGAGTTCGGCGGCTTGTTCGTGGTGCAGCGCTATCGCCAGCGCCGCGACGGCACCGTCTCGTTCGGCGCGCATAATGTGTTCGGCTTCGACCAGCAGAGCGGCCTCGTCACCATGCATCAGTTCGACTCGATGGGGTTCGTGCCGATGTCGCCGGCTACCGGCAGGTGGAACGGCAACGAGCTGATGCTGGAACGGTCGTCGCCGCGCGGCGCCGCGCGCATGGCGTACAGCTTTGACGGCGCTGACGCCTACCGCATGAAACTTCAGTTCAAGCCCGCCGGCAGCGATGCGTGGCAAGACATGGTGAGCGGCCTCTACCGGCGCGTTTCGCCTTCCGAGATGAAGGAAGGCTGAGCGATGGAGATCAGGACGGTTGAAGGGTCACACATAATCACACATATTGTACCTGTGTATTTATGTGGAGACGGACAATGAAGAACGTCACCTTGGCCATTGACGAGGCCCTCCTTGAAAAGGCGCGCGGCCTCGCTGGGCGTCGCCAGACGACGCTCAATGCCCTTATTCGCACGCTGCTCGCGCATGAGGTCGAGCAGGAAGACCGGATCGCCTGGGCGCGGGAAGGCATGCGCAGGTTGATGAAAGAATCGCCGCTCGATCTAGGCCCTGCATACAAATGGAACCGGGACGAGATCTATGCCGAACGAGAGGATAGAATGCTTTCTCGACTCGAACGTCCTCCTGTACGCGGCTTCGGAGAGGACGAGTGATCCTCGCCGCCACGATATCGCGCAAGGCCTTGTCCTCGGGACCGTGTTCGGCGTCTCTGGCCAGACCTTGGCAGAGTTCGCCAACGTGGCAAGGCGGAAGTCGGTCTCGGCCGATGCTGTGGTCGACCAATGGCTGGTCTTTCTCGGCACGCTTCCTTTTGTCCCGGTCGATCAGGCCTATGTCATCGCGGGGCTTCGTCTCGCGCGTCGCTATCAGCTCAAATATTACGACGCGGCGTTGCTTGCAGCCGCGGAACGGCTCGGCGCGCCGATTTTCTACACCGAAGATCTCAACCACAACCAGGTCTATGGCTCGGTCCGGGCCGTCAATCCTTTCTTGTAATCGCTGAATTCAGAGGCGTTCCCACCCATGTCCATTCTCGTCGACAAGAACACCAAGGTCTTGGTTCAGGGTCTGACCGGCAAGACCGGCACGTTCCACACCGAGCAGGCGCTGGCCTATCACGGCACCAAGATGGTGGGCGGCATCCATCCGAAGAAGGGCGGCGAGACCTGGACCGGTTCCAAGGGCGAGACCCTGCCGATCTTCGCCACCGTCGCCGAAGGCAAGGCAAAGACCGGCGCCAACGCTTCCGTCATCTACGTGCCGCCTGCGGGAGCCGGCGAAGCCATCATCGAGGCGATCGAGGCCGAGATCCCGCTCATCGTCTGCATCACCGAAGGCATTCCTGTGATGGACATGGTCAAGGTCAAGGCGCGGCTCGACCGCTCCACCTCGCGGCTGATCGGCCCGAACTGCCCGGGCGTGCTGACGCCCGACGAATGCAAGATCGGCATCATGCCCGGCAACATCTTCCGCAAGGGCTCGGTCGGCGTTGTTTCGCGCTCGGGAACGCTTACCTATGAGGCAGTCTTCCAGACCACCAATGTCGGCCTCGGCCAGACCACAGCGGTGGGCATCGGCGGCGACCCGGTCAAGGGCACCGAATTCATCGACGTGCTGGAGATGTTCCTCGCCGACGACGAGACCAAGTCGATCATCATGATCGGCGAGATCGGCGGCTCGGCCGAGGAAGACGCCGCGCAGTTCCTCAAGGACGAAGCCAAGCGCGGCCGCAAGAAACCAATGGCGGGCTTCATCGCCGGGCGCACCGCGCCGGCCGGCCGCACCATGGGCCACGCGGGCGCGGTGATCTCCGGCGGCAAGGGCGGCGCGGAAGACAAGATCGCGGCGATGGAATCGGCCGGCATCAAGGTGTCGCCGTCGCCGGCGCGGCTCGGCACGACGCTGGTCGAGGCGATCAAGGGTTAAGTGAGTAGCGAATAGTGAGTAGCGAATAGCGAATAGGAAAAACAGAGTAGCAGCGCGATCCGGGCAGTCCCTACTCGCTATTCGCTACTCACTATTCGCTCCAAAAAGGAGACGGAGCCAGGCTCCGCAGACGAAAATGGCAAGACAAGATCAGGCCAACGACCAGTTCTCGCTCACCTCATTCCTTTATGGCGGCAATGCCGACTATATCGACGCGCTCTACGCGGCCTATGAGGACAATCCCGCCTCCGTCGATCCGGAGTGGCAGGATTTCTTCGCGGCACTGAAGGACGACGCGGGCGATGTCCGCAAGAACGCCAAGGGCGCGTCCTGGGCGAAGCCTTCCTGGCCGCTGCAGGCCAATGGCGAGCTGGTCTCGGCGCTCGACGGCAATTGGGGTCTGGTCGAAAAGGCGATCGAAAAGAAGGTCAAGGAAAAGGCCGTCATCAATGGCGCCGTGCTTTCGGACGCCGACGTGCACCAGGCGACGCGCGATTCCGTGCGCGCCATCATGATGATCCGCGCCTACCGGATGCGCGGCCACCTGCACGCCAATCTCGACCCGCTCGGCATCGCCAAGCCGCTCGAGGACTATAACGAGCTGTCGCCGGAGAATTACGGGTTCACCGAAGCCGATTACGACCGACCGATCTTCCTCGACAATGTGCTGGGCCTCGAATTCGGCACCATCCGGCAGATGCTGGACATCCTGACCCGCACCTATTGCTCGACGCTCGGCGTCGAGTTCATGCACATCTCCGACCCGGAAGAGAAGGCCTGGATCCAAGCGCGCATCGAAGGCGCCGACAAGGAGATCACCTTCACCGCCACCGGCAAGAAGGCGATCCTGTCGAAGCTGGTCGAGGCCGAGGGCTTCGAGCAATATATCGACGTCAAGTACAAGGGCACCAAGCGTTTCGGCCTCGATGGCAGCGAGTCGCTGATCCCGGCGCTGGAACAGATCGTCAAGCGCGGCGGCCAGCTCGGCCTGAAGGAAATCGTGCTCGGCATGGCGCATCGCGGCCGCCTCAACGTGCTTTCCCAGGTGATGGCCAAGCCGCACCGCGCCATCTTCCACGAATTCAAGGGCGGCTCGGCGGCTCCCGACGAAGTCGAAGGCTCGGGCGACGTCAAGTATCACCTCGGCGCCTCGTCAGACCGCGAGTTCGACGGCAACAAGGTGCACCTGTCGCTGACGGCCAACCCCTCGCATCTGGAAATCGTCGACCCTGTCGTGATGGGCAAGGCGCGCGCCAAGCAGGATCAGTTGTCCGGCCGTGAGCGCGGCGAGATCGTGCCGCTGTCTGAGCGCGCCAAGGTCATGCCGCTGCTGCTGCACGGCGACGCAGCCTTCGCCGGCCAGGGCGTGATCGCCGAGATCCTCGGCCTGTCGGGCCTGCGTGGGCATCGCGTCGCCGGCACGCTGCATTTCATCATCAACAACCAGATCGGCTTCACCACCAATCCGCGCTTCTCGCGCTCTTCGCCCTATCCATCGGATGTGGCCAAGATGATCGAGGCGCCGATCTTCCACGTCAATGGCGACGATCCGGAAGCGGTGGTGCATGCCGCGAAGGTCGCGACCGAGTTCCGCATGAAGTTCCACAAGCCGGTGGTGGTGGACATGTTCTGCTACCGCCGCTTCGGCCACAATGAGGGCGACGAGCCGTCCTTCACTCAGCCGATCATGTACCGCAACATCCGCAGCCATAAGACGGTGGTGCAGATCTATGCCGACCGGCTGATCGCCGAAGGCCACGTCACCCAGGCCGAAGTCGACAAGATGCGGGCCGACTGGCGCGCGCATCTGGAAGCCGAATGGGAAGTCGGCCAGCACTACAAGCCCAACAAGGCCGACTGGCTGGACGGCGCGTGGTCGGGCCTTCGCACCGCCGACAACCAGGACGAACAGCGGCGCGGCAAGACCGCCGTGCCGGTGCGCACGCTGAAGGAGATCGGCAAGAAGCTGACCGAGGTGCCGAAGGACTTCGAGGCGCACAAGACCATCCTGCGCTTCCTCGAAAACCGCCGCCAGGCAATCGAGTCGGGCGAAGGCATCGATTGGTCGACGGCCGAGGCGCTGGCCTTCGGCGCTATCCTGCTCGACGGCAATCCGATCCGGCTTTCCGGGCAGGATTCGGAGCGCGGTACCTTCTCGCAGCGCCATTCGGTGCTTTACGACCAGCGCGACGAGACCCGCTACATTCCGCTCAACAATCTCTCGGCGGCGCAGGCCGGCTACGAGGTCATCAACTCGATGCTCTCGGAAGAGGCGGTGCTCGGCTTCGAATACGGCTACAGCCTGGCCGAGCCCAAGGCGCTGACGCTCTGGGAAGCGCAGTTCGGCGACTTCGCCAATGGCGCCCAGGTCGTGTTCGACCAGTTCATCTCGTCGGGCGAGCGCAAGTGGCTTCGCATGTCGGGTCTCGTATGCCTGCTGCCGCATGGCTATGAGGGCCAGGGGCCGGAGCACTCGTCGGCGCGGCTGGAGCGCTTCCTGCAGCTCTGCGCCGAAGACAACATGCAGGTCGCCAATGTCACCACGCCGGCTAACTATTTCCATATCTTGCGCCGACAGCTGAAGCGCGACTTCCGCAAGCCGCTGATCCTGATGACGCCTAAATCGCTGCTGCGCCACAAGCGCGCGGTGTCGACGCTGTCGGAGATGGCGGGCGAAAGCTCATTCCACCGACTGCTTTGGGACGATGCGCAGCTCTTGGCCGACCAGCCTATCAAGCTGGTGAAGGACTCCAAGATACGCCGCGTCGTGCTGTGCTCGGGCAAAGTCTATTACGACCTCTATGAGGAGCGCGAGAAGCGCGGCATCAACGACATCTACCTGCTGCGCGTCGAACAGCTCTATCCGTTCCCGGCCAAGGCGCTGATCACCGAGCTGTCACGCTTCCGCAACGCCGAGATGGTGTGGTGCCAGGAAGAGCCCAAGAACATGGGCGCCTGGTCGTTCATCGATCCCTATCTCGAATGGGTGCTGGCGCATATCGACGCCAAGCATCAGCGGGTGCGCTACACCGGACGGCCGGCCTCGGCCTCGCCGGCGACTGGGTTGATGTCGAAGCATCTCAGCCAGCTGGCCGCGCTGCTCGACGACGCTCTCGGCGAATAGGACGCCGGGCGCGCAAACAGGCCGGACGAAACAGACCTCAAGAAGACAACGGACAGGCACAATGGCTACCGAAATCCGCGTCCCCACTCTCGGCGAATCCGTCACCGAGGCGACTGTCGGCAAGTGGTTCAAGAAGGTCGGCGACGCGATCGCCGCCGACGAGCCCCTGGTCGAGCTCGAAACCGACAAGGTGACGGTGGAAGTGCCCGCCGCGGGCGCCGGAACGCTGGCCGAGATCAGCGTCAAGGAAGGCGAGACGGTCAATGTCGGGGCGCTGCTCGGCTCGATTTCGGCCGGCGGCGCGGCTGCAGCACCCGCCACCAAGCCGCAGGCGGTGGCGCAGGCTTCCAGCCCGGACGCCGCGTCCACCACCAAGCAGGCGGCGGCCGAAACCGCCAAGATGGCCGGCGACGCTGGTCCGGTCGAGCCGCGCACCATGCCGCCGGCGCCGGCCGCGGCCAAACTGATCGCGGAACACAATCTCTCGGTCGACCAGCTGTCCGGTTCCGGCAAGCGCGGCCAGGTGCTGAAGGGCGATGTGCTCGACGCCATCGCCAAGGGCGCCCCTTCCCAGCCGGCCGAGACGCCGAAGGCCGCTCCGGCGCCCGCCGCGGCCCGCGCGCCGTCCACCGCCGAGGATGCGCCGCGCGAGGAGCGCGTGCGCATGACCAAGCTGCGCCAGACCATCGCGCGCCGCTTGAAGGAAGCGCAGTCCACCGCCGCCATGCTCACCACCTTCAACGAGGTGGATATGAGCGCGGTGATGGCGCTGAGGGCCAAATACAAGGACGTGTTCGAGAAGAAGCATGGCGTGAAGCTCGGCTTCATGGGCTTCTTCACCAAGGCTGTGACGCATGCGCTGAAGGAGATCCCGGCGGTCAATGCCGAGATCGACGGCACCGACATCATCTACAAGAACTTCGCCCATGTCGGCGTCGCCGTCGGCACCGACAAGGGCCTTGTGGTGCCGGTGGTGCGCGACGCCGACCAGATGTCGATCGCCGAAATCGAGAAGGAGATCGGCCGACTGGGCCTTGCCGCGCGCGACGGCAAGCTGTCGGTGGCGGAAATGCAAGGTGGGACGTTTACGATTTCCAACGGTGGTGTTTACGGCTCGCTGATGTCGACGCCGATCCTGAACGCGCCGCAGTCGGGCATTCTCGGCATGCACAAGATCCAGGAGCGGCCGATGGTCGTCGGCGGCCAGATCGTCATCCGGCCGATGATGTATCTGGCGCTCAGCTACGATCACCGCATCGTCGACGGCAAGGAAGCGGTGACCTTCCTGGTGCGGGTCAAGGAAAGCCTGGAGGATCCCGAGCGGCTGGTGCTCGATCTGTGATCGGAGCCGATCCGCAATGAGCGGCTGGCTGGAACGGTTCGGGTTCGGGCTCGGCCGGACGGCACGCGGCTTGCGGCGCGGCATCTTCCTGCTTGGCCTCTCCGCCGCCATCCCGTCGCCCGCAATGGCCGCCGACTGGGATCCGGCGACGGCCAGCAGCAATTTCGGCATCTTTGCGCTCAGCGACACGCAATTGGCGGAGCGCAAGATTACCGTCACGCAGATCGGCGAGCTCGAACTCCCGACCGGCGAGATCATCGCTTGCGATCCTCTGATCACGACCGACGATTGGCCGGCGCTGGCGCGCAGGGTGAAGCCCGGGCACTATCCGGTCGCGCTGTTCGAGGCGCAGGGTCGCGTGGCCGCGGCGTTCCTTCGCTTCCGACCCGGCGTGCCTGTGCGCTGGGAGCTCGCCACTCTGCCCGGCCAGGACGTCTCGACGCTGAACGGCGACGAAATCTTCGGCTATCCCGTCGACGCCGGCCTCGGCTCGTTCATGGACAAGGCGGCGATGGCCTTGATGACGGCCGCGCAGGACAAGCTGAAGCCCGATCAGAACTATTATGACGATGTGCTGGCGGCCGAGTTCGCGCCCAACCAGGACCGGTTCGTCATGCACCATCCGGCCGCCGGCAATCCGGTCAACATCGCGATGTTCTGGAGCGGCTGGGGCGATGGGTTCTATCCGTCCTTCTGGGGACTGGACGCGGCGGGCGAGCCGGTGGTCCTGATGACCGACTTCGGGGTGCTCGAAAACGCCGACGGCCGCGAGAGCGACCAGGCCAAGTGATGACGAATGCCGCCTCGCCCATGATCGGATTGATGGCCGGATCGCTGGCGCTTACGGCTGCGAATTCCAGCGCCCAGGCCGCCTGCCCTATCCAGCTTGCCGTCTACGGCGAGGCGCAGAGCGGCGCCGAGATCGACTTCACGCCGGCCGGCAGCTCGGCGACGATCACCAACAATTTCCGCATGATCCTCGACAACAATGTCGTGCTCGACGGCATCGTGATGTGGACCGAAGGCAGCGCCGCGCGGCCGCATGGCTCGCTGATGTACAAATGCCCGACCGGCGACGTCACCGGCGAGGAGCTTGCCGCCTGCACGGTCTGGGAAGGCGTGATCTACAGCGCCGATGAAAAGGGCGGCGTCGCCCTGTTGCCGGCCGAAGGCGCCGACGCGCCGAAAAGCCTGATCTTTCCCGACCTCGGGCCGTCGCTGGAGATGTCGGCCGCCTATGGCCCCGCCGGCTTCTCCAAAGTGCCGTGGGACATCTTCGTGCTGAAAGGCTGCCAGGAATGAGCGCGCACAGGAAGACGCTGTTGGTCACCGGCGGCAGCCGCGGCATCGGCGCCGCCATCTGCCGGCAGGCGAACCAGGCCGGCTACCGGGTGGCGGTCAACTATGTCTCCAACCAGGTGGCGGCGGACATGCTGGTCGCCGAGCTCAAAGCCGGCGGCGGCGATGCTTTCGCGGTCAGAGGCGATGTCGGGAACGAGGCCGATGTCCTGGCGATGTTTGAAGCCGTCGACCGGGCCTTCGGCCGGCTCGACGCCTTCGTCAACAATGCCGGCATTGTCGACGTCAAGACGAGGGTCGACGAGATGAGCGCGGCGCGGCTGGAGCGCATGATGCACATCAATGTCGTCGGCTCCTTTCTCTGCGCCCGCGAAGCGGTCAAGCGCATGTCGACGCGACATGGCGGCCACGGCGGCGCCATCGTCAACTTGTCCTCGGCGGCGGCTAGGCTGGGCTCGCCCGGCGAATATGTCGACTATGCCGCCTCCAAGGGCGCGATCGACACCATGACCATCGGTCTGGCGCGTGAGGTGGTGCTCGAAGGCATTCGCGTCAACGCGGTCAGCCCCGGCATCACCGAAACTGAGATCCACGCGTCGGGCGGCCAGCCCGACCGGGTGGCGCGGATGCGGGACATGCTGCCGATGAAACGCGCGGGCACGGCGGACGAAGTCGCCAGCGCGGTTCTCTATCTTCTGTCGGACGCGGCCTCCTATATAACGGGCGCGATCCTGAATGTGAGCGGCGGCCGATAGGCGCCAAAACAAAGGACAAGACTATGGCTTATGACGTCGTAATCATCGGATCGGGACCGGGCGGCTATGTCTGCGCCATCAAGGCGGCGCAACTCGGGCTGAAGACGGCGGTGGTCGAGAAGAACGCCACCTTCGGCGGCACCTGCCTCAACATCGGCTGCATCCCGTCGAAGGCGCTGCTCCACGCCTCCGAGATGTTCGCGGAAGCCGGCCATGCCTTCGATACGCTGGGCGTCGAGATCCCGGCGCCGAAGCTCAATCTGAAGAAGATGATGGCGCATAAGGACACGACGGTGGCGTCCAACGTCAACGGCGTCGCCTTCCTGTTCAAGAAGAACAAGATCGATTCCTTTCGCGGCACCGGCAAGGTGATTTCCGCAGGCAAGGTTTCGGTGACCGGCGAGGACGGCAAGGTCGAGGAGATCGAGACCAAGAACATCGTCATCGCTACCGGCTCGGATGTCGCCGGCATTCCGGGCGTCAAGGTCGATTTCGACGAGAAGGCGATCGTCTCCTCCACCGGCGCGTTGTCGCTGGCCAAGGTGCCCGCCAGCCTCGTCGTCGTCGGCGGCGGCGTCATCGGGCTGGAGCTCGGCTCGGTGTGGGCCAGGCTCGGCGCCAAGGTCACGGTCGTCGAGTTCCTCGACACTATCCTGGGCGGCATGGACGGCGAGGTGTCGAAGCAGTTCCAGCGGCTGCTCTCCAAGCAGGGGTTCGAGTTCAAGCTCGGCGCCAAGGTCACCGGCGTCGCAAAGGCCAAGAAGGGCGCCAGCGTCACCTTCGAACCGGTCAAGGGCGGCGCGGCGGAAACCATCGAGGCTGATGTGGTGCTGGTTTCCACCGGGCGGCGGCCCTATGCCGACAGCCTGGGGCTGAAGGAAGCGGGCGTCGAGGTCGACGAGCGCGGCCGCGTCAAGACCGACGGGCATCTCAGGACCAATGTTCCCGGCATCTATGCCATCGGCGACGTCATTGCCGGGCCGATGCTGGCGCACAAGGCCGAGGACGAAGGCGTGGCGGTGGCCGAGACGATCGCCGGCCAAGCCGGCCATGTGAACTACGACGTCATCCCGAGCGTCGTCTACACCAGCCCGGAAATCGCTTCGGTCGGCAAGACCGAGGAAGAGCTGAAGAAGGCCGGCATCGACTACAAGGCCGGGAAATTCCCGTTCAGCGCCAATGGCCGCGCGCGCGCCATGCTGCACACCGACGGCTTCGTGAAGATCCTGGCCGACAAGGCGAGCGACCGCGTGCTCGGCGTCCATATCGTCGGCTTCGGCGCCGGCGAGATGATCCACGAGGCGGCGGTGCTGATGGAATTCGGCGGTTCGTCCGAAGACCTGGCGCGGACCTGCCACGCGCATCCGACGATGTCGGAGGCGGTCAAGGAAGCGGCGCTGGCGACGTTCTTCAAGCCGATTCATATCTGAAAGGTTCCGGTGCTCACGGACCTGAATGTCCACTGCGCTCCGGTTCTCGAAAGCCGCGCCAGCTGACTCACCGGAGCGAGTTTCTTAAGGGCCTTTCTCGCGCCTATCCTAACCAAAACGGCCCGCCTTTGGCGGGCCGTTTGTCGTCAAGCTGTAGCCGGATTACTGGGCCGGCGCAGGTGCCGGAGCCGGAGCCGGAGCCGGGGTCGGCGTAGGCGTAGGCGTAGGCGCCGGAGCTGGCGTGGGAGCCGGGGTGGGCGCTGGAGTTGGCTCAGGCGCCGGAGCGGGCGTTGCAGGCGCCGGGGCAGGCGTGCTGGCCGCCGGCGGCTCAGACGGGGCGGGGGCATGCTCGCCGCCGCTTCTGCCAAAGACATAATACGCAACAATGGCCAGGATAATGACAACAAGGGCGATCAGCCACCCGCTGCCGCCACCACCGCCACGCGTTGGGGGAGGCGTGCTCGAAGGGGTGTAGGGATCGTTAGGGTTCGCCATGAAACGTGTCCTCCTTGGATGAAAGTCATCAAAATAACAGCCATCAACGCGCTGAGCCCGCATCGGGTTTCACGCGAACGGACGGAAAGCGCTGAAAAACCGGCGTTTTCAGGTCCGCCAGCCGCCAGACGACTCAGTTGACGGCGGTAACACTATACCCTGCCTTGCGAAAATCCTCGACCAGTCCTTCCGGACCGGGCAGATGCATGGCGCCGACGGCCATGAAGACGTTGCCCTTGGCCAGAATCGGCCCGGCATGCGCCGCCATCACCTTGTTGCGGCTGGTGATAATGGTCTGCTCGAAGGCGGCATAGCCGGCCTCGTCGTCCGCCGTCTCCGGCAGCACGGCGCGGAACAGCGGCCAGAACATGCCGACCTCGCCACGCTGGTAGAGCACGATCATCGTCTCGGTGACGTCGTTCACTTTGTCGCCGAGCTTCATCGTCTCGACCAGGCTCTTCATGTGGAATTCGATCGGCAGCGAAGCCATGGCGCGCAATTGATCGACGGCGGTTTCGAGCCCTTCGACATTCTTTCCCGAAGCCTTGGCCTCGGAGGCAAGCTTGACGTCCAGGACGGGTTCGCCGGCGCTCTGGCGCGCCACCTCGCAGGCCGGCAACGCCATCATCGCCGAGAGGATCCACGGCTTCATCTTGGCGACCGTCGCTGGCGGAATGCCGCGCGCGTCGAGCCCCTTGTCCAGCGCCGCCGCATCATCCGACGACAAGAGCGACGACAGGGTGGTGTTGTCGGTGAACATCATCAGGCCGGGTTCGCTGGCCATGGCGGCCATCATCTTGGCCTTGTCCATCGCGTCGGTGGTCTCGATGACGATGGTGTCGGCGCCGTCATAGGCTTTTTGCGCGGCGGCCGGCAGCGTGGTGACGCGCGTATCGGTCATGTGCATGGTGCCGAACAGGTAAGACGGCTTTTCGCCCGGCTTCTCCAGTTTCCACAGCAGCCCTTTGCCGTTGGGTACGGCCGCCGCCTCGGTCTCGACCTTCCTGAAGGCGGCGGGATCGTTCTTTTCCAGCGCTGTCAACAGATCGGTGCCGACGCAATTGGCCATTTCGGCATGCGCCCGGCCAGCGAGCAGCATAACGACGAGGAAAGACAGGAAAAACAGCAGGTTGAGCGCCGCAAGCAGCTTCAACGAGACAAGGGCCGCGCGGTCGGCGATGGCGATGACGCGTTTCATGAGAAGCGTCTTAGCGCGGAAAAGCGGCAAAACGGTTAATTGGGAGGATGAAATTTGTTTCTGGTTCGCTGAGTTTGAGGTTCGCTCCGGTTGTCGGACCGAATGCGTTGACGATTAGCCGGACCGTCCATCGCGTCGTCATCCACGGGCGGAGCAAGGAGCGAAGCGACGCGCGCAGACCCGAGGATCCATTCCGTTACTTGCGCCGTCGAATGCGACGATCCAGAATTCTGCACCGTCGCGGAGCGCCGAGGTCACGGCATGGATTCCAGGGTCTGCGCGCGTCGCTGCGCTCCTTGCTCCGCCCTAGAATGACGACGTCCCGCGGCGCCCGTTCACGCCCTTGGATGCGCCTTCTCGTAGATGTCGAGCAGCCTCGCGGTGTCGACGCCGGTGTAGATCTGGGTGGTCGACAGGCTGGCGTGGCCGAGCAGTTCCTGGATGGTGCGCAGGTCGCCGCCGCGGCCGAGCAGATGAGTGGCGAAGGAATGCCGCAAGGCATGCGGCGTCGCGGTGTCGGGCAGGTTGAGCGCCGAGCGCAGCTTCGCCATCTCGCGCTGGACGATGGCTGGGTTGAGCGGGCCGCCACGGGCGCCACGGAACAGCGGGCCGTCGGGACCAATATGGAAAGGGCAGAGCCGGCGGTATTCGGCAACCGCCTTGCGGGCCACCGGCAGCACCGGCACCAGCCGCGTCTTGCCGCCCTTGCCGGTGACGCGCAGCACACTGTCGGCTTCCGTTGCGAGGTCGGCGCCGGTCAGGCCCAGCGCCTCGGAGATGCGCAGGCCGGAGCCGTAGAGCAGCGTCAGCACGGCGGCGTTGCGTGCGGCGATCCACGGCTCTTCCGCCAGTTGGCCCTCCATCGCCACGACCTGCCTGGCGTCGCTTGCCGTCAGCGGCTTGGGCAGCGATTTCGGCTGGCGCGGCGCGCGCAGGGCTGCGGCGCCTGCCGCGTTTACCATCCCGCGTTTTTCGAGAAAGCGCAGCAGCGAGCGGATGCCGGCAAGGCCGCGCCCTAGCGTGCGGGCGCCAGCGCCTTCATTGCGCCGCGCAGCGAGGAAGCCGCGCAGATCGGCCGGCCGCAGGTCCGCGATGTCGGAGATACCCGGCGCGCCGCCGCAATGGCCGGTCAAGAAGTGCAGGAACTGGCGGGTGTCGCGCTCATAGGCCTCGACCGTCTCCGGCGACAGGCGGCGCTCATGCGCCAGCGTTTTCAGCCAGGTCTCGCGGGCCGCCTGAAGGTCGGGTTTTGCCGGGATGAGGAATTCCTGCATGGGCTTTTTCCGTTTTTGGCAGTTTCGGACGTGCGGGTTAGGAAGCGGTGAAGAGGCGTCATTGAAATGACGGCTTGAGGGGATTAGAGCAGGGCAAAGGAAGCGCCGCCGATGCCGAAGCTCGAAAACCCCGTACAGATGGCCGTGATCGGTGCCGCGCACGGCATCAAGGGCGAATTGCGGGTGAAAACCTTCACCGGAGACCCGCTGGCGCTGGCCGATTACGGCCCGCTTTATGCCAGGGACGGCCGCGCCTTCCAGATCATCGATATCAGACCTGCCGGGACTGTGGTGGTCGTGCGCTTCAAGGGCGTCGGTGACCGCAATGCCGCCGAGGCGTTGGCCGGCACCGAGCTTTTCGTCGACCGCTCGGTGTTGCCCGACGACGGCGAGGAGGACGAATTCTATCACGCCGATCTCATCGGCCTCGATGTCAGGGACGATACGGGCGTCATCGGCAGGGTCGTCGCCGTGCATAATTTCGGTGGCGGCGACATACTCGACGTCACGCTTGCCGGTCGCAAGGGCGTGCTGATACCGTTCACGCAGGCCGCGGTGCCGCATGTCTCGATCGCCGACGGATTCGTTGAGGTCAACCCTCAGGCGGCGGGGCTGGTCGAAGACGAAGAAGGCGACGAAGCGCCCAGGGATGCCGGCTTCGACCCGAAGGGTCGGCCGCGCGGACCGAAGGATGCCGGGGGCAATCGGTGAGCTTTGCCGCCTCGGTGCTGACGCTCTATCCAGAGATGTTTCCGGGCGCGCTCGGCCTGTCGCTGGCCGGCCGCGCGCTGGAGGCCGGAACTTGGTCGCTCGAAGCGATCCAGATCCGCGATTTCGCCACCGACAGGCATCGCACCGTCGACGACACGCCGGCCGGCGGCGGCGCCGGCATGGTGATGCGCGCCGACGTGCTGGCCAAGGCCATAGACCACGCCTCGCCGCCGGGCGACGAGCGCCCAAGGCTGCTGATGAGCCCGCGCGGCAAACCGCTGACCCAGGCGCGTGTGCGTGAGCTCGCCGCCGGCCCGGGCGTCGTCATAGTGTGCGGTCGCTTCGAAGGAGTCGACCAGCGGCTGATCGAGGCGCGAGAACTGGAAGAGGTCTCGATCGGCGATTTCATCCTGTCGGGCGGCGAGCCGGCAGCACTTGTGCTGCTCGATGCCGTGGTGCGGCTGCTGCCGGGCGTCATGGGCAATGCGGTCTCTGGCGAGGAAGAGAGTTTCGAGAACGGCCTGCTTGAGCATCCGCATTATACGCGGCCGCAGGACTTCGAAGGCAGGTCGATTCCCGACGTGCTGATTTCCGGCAACCACAAGAAGATCGCCGAATGGCGGCGCTCCGAGGCCGAGAAGCTGACACGGGAGCGGCGGCCAGATTTGCTGCGCGCTCAGCCCTTGGTGAAATAATAAAAGGCCAGGAACAGGCCGACGGCGACGACGAAGCCGCGCACGAGATTTTGCGGCACGCGCTTGGCGATCCAGACGCCGGCATAGCCGCCGAGCGCGCCGCCCGGGATCATGACGATCGCCTGCGGCCAGGCGACAACGCCGCCCGAAACGAAGACCAGGATGGCGATGGCTGCGATCACCACGGCCAGCATGTTCTTCAGCGCGTTGAGCCGGTGGTAGTCGCCGGCCTGCGTCAGGCCGAGCGTCGCCAGCATCATCACGCCCATGCCGGCGCCGAAAAAGCCGCCATAGACGGAGGTCGCGAACTGGGCGAGCGATCCGGCGAATGAGCCGACCTTGGCTTCGGCCCCAGGCTTGGGCGCCGGTTTCAGCCACGGCCCGGCGGCGAACAGCGCGGTGGCGGCGATCAGCAGCCAGGGCACCAGCGCGCGGAAGGACGGGTTGGAGAGCGCAAGCAGGATCAGCGAGCCGGCCAGCGCGCCGAGGGCGGAGATGACGCAGAGCAGCAGCGCCTGGCGCCAGAAATGCCTGATGTCGTCGAGATAGGCGAGCGTCGAGGTGATATAGCCGGGAAATTGCGTCACCGAGGAGGTAGCATTGGCGACGATCGGCGGCAGGCCGACCAAGCTCATGGCGCCGAAGGTGACGAAGGTGCCGCCGCCGGCGACGGCATTGACCGCGCCGGAGACAAAGCCTGAGAAAAAGAGCAAGGCGGCATCGAAAAAAGTCATTTTCCCCGCTTAGGAAGCTTGCGAGCCGCGCGCAACCCGGCACGGCCGCAGTAAATGTGGGCCATGGGCGCAAATATGCCGCAACGCCCTTGTCTTGATGCATGTCGGGGTTCCCGAACCGCGCGCACTTCCGGGCGACATGCATTAGGGCGTGACAAAGCGGCAAAATGGCTGTATGTGCCCGCCCGAACCGGAAGAACGATCTTTCGGGCCCGTCAACAAGTGCGGTGTAGCCGTCCCTGCCCAATGTCGAAGACAAAGGGCATAGCCGAGCGGTCATTGGAACTGCAAGGCGAGCTGAGAACGCTCTGACTGTCGGAAGAACAAGAAGTGGATATTTGAGATGGATCTCATCCGTCAGCTCGAGGCCGAACAGGCCGCCAAGATCGAAGCCAAGCGCAAGCTGCCCGAATTCCAGCCGGGCGACACCGTGCGCGTCCAGGTGCGCGTCACCGAAGGCACCCGCACCCGCGTCCAGGCCTATGAGGGAGTCGTCATCGCCCGCGCCGGCTCGGGCTTCCAGGAGAATTTCACCGTACGCAAGATTTCCTACGGCGAAGGCGTCGAGCGCGTTTTCCCGGTCTATTCGCCGATGGTCGAGGGTGTCGAGATCGTGCGCCGCGGCAAGGTTCGCCGCGCCAAGCTCTATTACCTGCGCGACCGTCGCGGCAAGTCGGCCCGCATTTCGGAAAACACCGGCGTACGCGCCCGCAAGCTGAACGATGAAGAGCGCGATGCGCTGAACGCCGAACGCGCCCGCATCGAGGCCGAAAAGGTCGCCGCCGCCCAGGCGCTGGCCGCCGAGACGGCCGCCAAGGAAGCCGCCGAGAAAAAGGCTGCCGCCGAGGCCGCTTCGGCCGAATAAGGTTTTGCGAGACAGGTTTCGGAAAGGCGGCTTCGGCCGCCTTTTTTCGTTGTGCAGCTGTCGCAAGCGTGCGGAATTTGATCGAAGCCTTCGCGTTTCGAACCATCCTTGAAGAGCACTGGATTGCGCATTCACGCGCCGCGGCAGTGCGGAGCGGCTTGCAAGGCGCATGCGGCAAGCTAAAGTCGGCGCCGGATTTTCTCTTGGCGCGTGAACATCGCGCGGCCAATCATCTTCGGGGAGTTTGTCATGACCAAGTCGAAACTGCTGCTGGCCGCCATGGTGGCCTGGCTTCTCGCGCCTGTCGCGGCGCTCGCCGACAATTTGCCGGACCTCGGCGGCAGGAAGGTCGTGGTGGTGACGGAAAACGCCTATCCGCCGCTGCAGTTCATCGACAAGAAGACCGGCAAGCAGATCGGCTGGGAATATGACGCGATGGACGAGATCGCCAAGCGGCTGAACTTCAAGGTCGAATACCAGAACACCTCCTGGGACGCGATGATCCAGGCGGTCTCCGACAATCAGTACAACATCGGCATGACCGGCATCACCATCAAGGACGACCGCAAGGAGAAGGTCGACTTCTCCGATCCTTATATGCGCTCGGAGCAGTTCATGCTGGTGCGCGGCGACGAAAGCCGCTTCACCGACGCCAAGAGCTTCGGTGCCTTCAAGGACGGGCTGATCGGCGCCCAGCCCGGTACCACGCCCTTCTACACCGCCGTCTACAGCGTGCTCGACGGCAATGAGCAGAACCCGCGCATAAAGCTGTTCGAGACGTTCGGCGCGACCGTGCAGGCGCTGAAATCGGGCGACGTCGACGTTGTGCTCACCGACGGCACCGCCGGCCAGGGCTATGTCGATGCCTCCGAAGGCAAGCTCAAGCTGATCGGCGGACCGCTCGGCACCGAGGATTTCGGCTTCATCTTCCCGAAAGGGTCGGACCTGGTAAAGCCGGTGAATGCCGCGATCGCTTCGCTGAAGGCGGACGGCACGTTGGACAAGCTCAACAAGAAGTGGTTCCTCGATTACAAGATGGGGCAGTGAACTCGTCTTGTTGCGCGCAGTGAGTTTGCAGGAAATTGCGCTGACCTTGCGCCAAGTCCCCCCTCTCTGGCCTGCCGGCCATCTCCCCCTCAAGGAGGGAGATCGGATGTCGCGCCGGCTTTCGCTAATCTCCAACGCTGCAGGATGGGCGATGAGGCCGAAGCTGCTAATCTCCCCCCTTGACGGGGAGATGTCCGGCAGGACAGAGGGGGGTCTCGTAGAACGCTGCTATCGCAAAAATGGCCGCGATGGCATCGCCTGATGGCAGCGCTCGCGTCCACCTCCAAAGCCGAATTCCCCTGGTGGCTGGCCGCTGCCCTCGTTCTGGCATTGGCCGCCGCTGTCGCCATCGCCTCCAGCGACCTCTATGCGCAAGTCTTCGCCACCGTCACCAAGGGCATCGGCATCACCATCTTTGTCACCGCGGTCGCTTTCGCCTTAGCCTCCGCCTTCGGGCTTGGCATCGCGCTGATGGCGCTGTCGGGATCGCAGTGGCTGCGCCAGACCGCGCGCTTCTATGTCGAGATCATCCGCGGCGTGCCGATCCTGGTGCTGTTGTTCTGGATCGCCTTTGCCGGCGCGCCGGCCTTCGTCGCCGCCTGGAATGCGCTGACCGCGCCGCTGCAGGGCGCCGGCCTGATCGGCGAGCTGCTGGTGCGCGACGTCTCGCTGCTCTGGCGCGCCATCATGGCTTTGACCATCGGCTACTCGGCCTTCATCTCGGAAGTGTTCCGCGCCGGCATCCAGTCGGTCGAGAAGGGCCAGATCGAGGCGGCCAAGGCGCTCGGGCTCAGCCGAGTCCAGCGCTTCCGGCTGATCGTCTTCCCGCAGGCGATCCGCACCATCCTGCCACCGCTCGGCAACGACTTCGTCGCCATGGTCAAGGATTCCTCGCTGGTCTCGGTGCTCGGCGTCGCCGACATCACCCAGATGGGCAAGGTCTATGCCGCGGGCTCCTTCCGCTTCTTCGAGACCTATTCGATCGTCGCCTATATCTACCTGATCCTCACCGTCGGCCTGTCGCTGGCACTGCGGGCGCTGGAACAGCGGCTGCGCCGCCAGCATCAGGAATAGCCGGAAGCAAAGTCCGCGCTCCCTCATTGTTTTTGACGCAATTCCGGACGGAAAACCGGTTCCCACTTTTCCTGGAATTGCTCTAGTTTGGGTCATGTGCATCCGGCGGAGGAGACGCCCATGAATTTCGACAAAGCCAATGCGGCGCTGGATTCCGTCTATTCGGCCGATTCGCCGGAAGGGCTCGCAAAGGCCTATGCCGACTGGGCGGCGACTTACGACAGCGAGACCGCCTCGCTGGGCTACCTTCTGCCTTTCCTCATCGCCGCCTGGGTGGCGCGGCACGTGCCGGCGGGCGAAGGTCCGCTGCTCGACGCCGGCTGCGGCACGGGCCTGTCGGGGCCGTCGCTGAAGGCTTTGGGCTATGGCGACATCGCCGGGCTCGACCTCTCCGACGACATGCTGAAGATCGCCGGCAGCCGTCAGGCCAATGGCAGGCCGGCCTATAGCGAGCTGAAGAAGGCGATGCTCGGCGGCCCGCTGCCCTGGCCCGACCGGCATTTCCGCGCCTTCTTCTCGACCGGCGTCTTCACCATCGGCCACGCGCCGGCTTCGGGATTGCATGAGCTGGTGCGCATCACCAAGAGCGGCGGCCACGCCATCTTCACCGTGCGCGACCAGGTTTTCGAGAGCGGCGGCTTCCAGGCAGTGTTCGACGAGTTGGCAGAGGCGGGGAAATGGCGGCTGGTCGAGGAGAGCCCGTGGTTCCGCTGCTATGCCATCGGCGATCCGGAAGCGCTGGTGAAGACGTTTGTGTTCGAGGTGGTGTGAGCGCAGCCTTCCCCTTCTCCCCTTGTGGGAGAAGGTGGCCGCGAAGCGGCCGGATGAGGGGTGCTCCAGGCAAAACCAGCGTCTCACTCCGCTGGAACACCCCTCATCCGTCTCGGCGCTGCGCGCCGATCCACCTTCTCCCACAGGGGGAGAAGGGGAAGTCGCGCTAATTGCCGAAAAGGCAAAACATTGCTATCTACCGCGCCATGGAAAAGCTTTTCAGCGATCCGGCTTATAAGGGTTTCGTGCTGCAGGACAGAAAGCGCCTGCCGTCGCGTTTCTCCGCGCGCGTCTGCGGCGCGCTCACCAGCCGACTTCGCTGAACCGACCGATCGCAGTCGTCGCGCCGGATTGCCGGCGTCCTTTTCCCATTCTCATATCGACGGATTTACGCACATGAGCGCACCGCGCACCCTCTACGACAAGATCTTCGACGACCACACGGTCGACCGCCAGGACGACGGCACCTGCCTGCTCTATATCGACCGCCACCTCGTGCACGAGGTCACCAGCCCGCAGGCCTTCGAAGGCCTGCGCATGAGCGGCAGAAAAGTCCGGCATCCGGAAAAGACGCTGGCCGTGGTCGACCACAACGTGCCGACCTCGCCCGAGCGCAAGTTCGGCATCAAGAACGAGGAAAGCCGCATCCAGGTCGAGGCGCTCGCCAGGAATGCCAAGGATTTCGGCATCGATTATTATTCCGAGAACGATATCCGCCAGGGCATCGTCCACATCATCGGGCCCGAGCAAGGCTTCACGCTGCCCGGCATGACCATCGTCTGCGGCGACAGCCATACCTCCACGCATGGGGCGTTCGGCGCGCTTGCGCATGGCATCGGCACGTCCGAGGTCGAGCATGTGCTGGCGACGCAAACGCTGATCCAGCGCAAGGCCAAGAACATGCTGGTGCGCGTCGACGGCCAACTGCCGGAAGGCGTCACCGCCAAGGACATCATCCTCGCCATCATCGGCGAGATCGGCACCGCCGGCGGCACCGGCTACGTCATCGAATATGCCGGCGAAGCGATCCGCTCGCTGTCGATGGAAGGCCGCATGACGATCTGCAACATGTCGATCGAAGGCGGCGCCCGCGCCGGCCTGATCGCGCCGGACGAGACGACCTTTGCCTATGTCAAGGACAAGCCGCGCGCCCCGAAGGGCGCCGCCTGGGACGCCGCGCTCGCCTATTGGAAGACCCTGCAGTCCGACGAAGGCGCGCATTTCGACAAGGTCGTCGTGCTCGACGCGCAGAAACTGCCGCCGATCGTCTCCTGGGGTTCTTCGCCCGAGGACGTCGTCTCGGTGCAGGGTACCGTGCCCGATCCGCAAGAGATCGCGGACGAGAACAAGCGCAGCTCGAAGATCCGCGCGCTCGACTATATGGGGCTGACGCCGGGAACCAGGATCACCGACATCGAGCTCGACCGCGTCTTCATCGGTTCCTGCACCAATGGCCGCATCGAGGACTTGCGCGCCGCAGCCAAAGTGGTCGAGGGCAAGAAGGTCAATCCGCGCGTCAACGCCATGATCGTGCCGGGTTCGGGCCTGGTCAAGGAACAGGCGGAGGCCGAGGGCCTCGACAAGATCTTCGTCGCCGCCGGCTTCGACTGGCGCGAGCCGGGCTGCTCGATGTGCCTGGCCATGAACGACGACCGGCTGAAGCCGCATGAACGCTGCGCCTCGACCTCGAACCGTAATTTCGAGGGCCGGCAGGGCTTCAAGGGCCGCACCCATCTGGTGTCGCCGGCCATGGCGGCGGCCGCGGCGATCGCCGGCCACTTCGTCGACATCCGCGACTGGAAGTAACAGCCGGCCGCGTCTCTCAACAAGGGCCCGGACAGGACGTCCGGGCCTTTTGCTTTCAGCGATCTATCTGCGAATGATCTCGTGAAACTCCTCGCGCCGGCCGGGCTCGTCGGCGGCGACGACCAAGGCCAGCTGCCGCTCGTCGAAAATCCTGAACCACTCGTCCCACTCCACGAGTTCGTAGCCGCCGCTGTTGATCGGACGCTCCGGGCGGTCGGTATCTTCATAGGCCTGCTGCCCAAAAACCAGCCGCAGCATGGGCTGCGTTCCAGCTTCGGGCGAGACGTCGACGATGGCCGGGAAGCCGGCGCGCGCCGCCGCCCAGGAGCGGATTTCATCGTGGTTCGTCAAAGTGATCGTGCCCGCCATCTCGATCGTCTCCCGTCTGGCGTCTCCTGTCTGGCCGGACAACGCCGCTCCGGCAGGCCGGTTCCGCGTGGCATGCGATGTATCTATCGAGACTTAACCGCTTGTTTGGGCTTGCGTCCTAGTATCTCCCGTTGGGTAAGTTGGGAAAAGTCGCAGTCTTTTGGACACCGGTCTGCTCATAGCGCTGCTCAATCCGACGATAGCGCTGGCGCTCGGCGCTGCGTTCCTCGTGCTGTGGTCCTATCAGCGCCATCGACCGTATCTGGCTGTGCTCGGCGCGAGCTACTGCCTGTCGGCGCCGGGTTTCCTGCTGCAATATTTCACGCTTCCGATCGGCGTGGCGCTGACCAAGCTCGTTTCCAACATCTGCTTCACGATCGCGGCCTGCTGCCTCTCCAGCGCGATCATCGCGCGCTACGGGCGGCGCGTGCCCTATGTCGGGATCGGCATCGTGACCGGCGGCGGGCTCGCCGCCTTCATCTGGTTCATGTTCGTCCAGCCGGACCTCACCTGGCGCGTGCTTGCGATGAATTTCGGCTTCGGCGCGCTCAGCCTGCTGGTCGGCGCCGAGCTGAGAACGGTGCGCCACAACGGCCCAACCGAGAAAATCCTGCTCGTGCTGTCGCTGCTTTCGGGGCTGAACTTCATCGCCCGCACGCTGGTCGTCGTTATCGCGCACGGGCCGTTCCACGGCTATGATGGGTTCTACGGATCGTCCTACTGGACGACCGCGCTGCTTTCGCACGCGCTGTTGTCGCTGCTGACCGCGCTTTGCCTGTTCACGGCGGCGGCGCTCGATGTGATGAGGGCGCTGAAGGACGAGACCCATACCGACCCGCTCTCGGGCATCCTCAATCGCCGCGGCTTCGAGGAGCGGGCGAACCTATTGCTCGACCAGTGCGGCAAGGCCGGATTTCCCGTCGCGCTGGTGCTTGCCGATCTCGATCACTTCAAGGCGCTGAACGACCGGCACGGCCATGAGGCAGGCGACCGGGTGATTGCCGACTTCGCCGCCAAGCTGCGTTCCGCCACCGGCGCGCGCGGGGCCGCCGGCCGCATCGGCGGCGAAGAGTTCGCCGTGCTTTTGCCGCTGAGCGACCTGGCGTCGGCAAGGCTCTTCGCCGAAGCGATCCGTTCCTTCTATTCGGCCGGCGCGATCGAGGGCCTGCCGCCCGACACGAGGGTCACCGCAAGCTTCGGCGTTGCCGCCCGCACCGGCAGGGAAGGGCTGATGCCGCTGATGCGGCGCGCCGACGAGGCGCTCTACAAAGCCAAGAAGAACGGCCGCGACAGCGTGCGGCTTTCCTATGAGAGACCTGAAACCGCCTTCGCTGCCGAGCCGCTCGCCGTCGGCTGATACATCCAGGCCCGGCGCAACCCCCTGCTAGTCCAGAAGGCGATCGCAACGTTCGCGATTGCCCGAAGCTCCTGCAATTTCGTCATCCTCGGGCTTGACCCGAGGATCCATGCCGTTACCTCCGTCGTAGAATGCTGCGGCGCAAATTCCGTAACCGCCGCAACGCCTTAATGGAACGGCATGGATTCTAGGGTCTGCGCGCGTCGCTCCGCTCCTTGCTTCGCCCTAGAATGACGAGCGCGTGGGCGTTTGCAGCTAATCGCAGAGGCCGGTCATGCGTTGGCATTAACTGTTCTTCGCCCGTCGATGTTTTTCTGTCCGGAATGTCCGACGAAGGAAGATATGGGCAGCGCTGACTTCATATTGATGATCAACCTGCTCGTCGCCGGGCTGCTGGCGGGGCCGTTCATGTCAATTGCCGGCCGCGATTGCGTGCGTGTCAAGCGCGCTGTGGCAGAGCCAAATGCCGACGGCCTTCAGCGGCAAGGATTGAGATTGGGCATCTCGCCGTCGGAAAGCCCATACATATAGGAACGGCCCTTGACCAGCACCGGCGGTTGGTAGCAGCCGGGCGCGCCAGTCTCGTCCGCATCGTCATAGATCACATCCGGCTGGCCGCCGGTGTATTGGGAAAGTTCTTTCGCGAGCTTGCCTTCGCCGACGATGATGCGCTTGTAGCCGGCGGCGCTGTCGATGACGAGATTGCCGAAGGAATCGGCATAGACGCGGTCGTGATGGCGCAAGCCGGCCTCGGCCGGCGCGGCGATCGCCAGCGCCGCCAGCGTTGCGGCCGCGAGGCTTATCCGCACTGAATTCGAACGCATGTCGCTCTCCCTGGTCGGCGCGCAGATCGCGCGCCTGGAATCCGGTTCGAATCGGAAATTAACTCTTTCTTAACATTTGTTAAGAGGCGGGAGGCTTTCGGCGCCGGTTCTTAAGGAACATGGTTAATTTTCGAGGATCGAGCTCCATCAGGCGACGGGCGCGGTTCTGGATAGCCGGCTGACCCAGGGTCAACTTGATCTTGCGGCGCCGCATGGCTACAGCGGTCCACCGTCTCACGGAAAGGGCAACCGCCTATCTCGTTGTTTCGATGCAATTCCGGACGGAAGGCCACGGCCAAGGCGCCGAACCCAACCGTTCACTTTTTTCCTGGAATTGCTGTAGCGTGCCGCGCACGAAAGGGCAGCGCATGAGCTTTGGCCACACGGTTCGGGTGTCGATCACCATCCCGCTGCTTCTGGCGGCCGCGGCTTGCGTGCCGCAGGACGGCGCGCCGAAGGCGGCGAATGCCGCCCCACCCGCTGGCTCGACTGCTCCGGCCCCGCAGTCCGCTGCACCCGTGGTGCCGCCAGCAGCTGCAACACCCCCGATACCTGCAACAGCCCCGGTAGCTACAACCGCGCCGGCACCTGCAACGACCAAGACCCCCGCAACCCGCGCGCCCGCAACCAAGATCGTCACAGACCTTACCGTGCCGCGGTCCGGCATCGGCACGGCCAACTATAGATGCGGCAATGGCGGCATGATCACCATCCAGAATCTCGGCTCGTCGTTACGCCTGGTCCGCCCGGACGGCTCGACCGAGGAATTCGCGGCCTCACCCACCAACCAGAGCAGCCGTTACCAGGAAGCGGCGACGCATGACGCAATCGTGATCGACGGACGCGAAGCGCTGGTGATGAAGAGAGGATCGACGCCGCAGACTTGTCGGAGATAGCGCTCTTTGTTGCACTGCAACGAATGCTGCGCCGGCGTCGGAACAGCCGCTAATCGATTGAAGCGCGTGAAGGCCAATTTCTCACACTAAATGATGTTTCCAAAACGATTTTCCGGCTTTGACGCGGTGCAAAAAGAGCATTAGAAACCGGCTGTCCGGAGCCATATATGAGGGCGGCAAAGGCCGCATCGCGGCTCCAGGATGCCGATCTGGGGGAGCCATGAGCAAATCACCAGCCACCCGCGCAGTTGCCAGACGTGAACGGCCGCTCTCGCCGCATCTGACGATCTACCGGCCGCCGATCACGATGACGATGTCGATCATCCATCGTATCACCGGCGGCGCGCTCTATTTCGGAACGCTGCTGGTGGCGGCGTGGCTGATCGCCGCTGCGAGCTCGCAGGCCGCCTTCGACTGGGTCAACTGGGCCTTCGGCTCCTGGCTCGGCCGGCTGGTCCTGTTCGGCTACACCTGGGCGCTGATGCACCACATGCTGGGCGGGCTGCGCCATCTTATCTGGGACACCGGCGCGGGACTGGAAAAACACACCGCGTCCAGGATCGCCTGGGCGACGCTCGCCGGGTCGATCGTGCTCACGCTTCTGATCTGGGTCGCCGGCTATATGGCGCGGGGAGCTTTCTGATGGCCGCCAACAATTCGGACATGCGCACGCCGCTGGCGAAGGTCCGCGGCCTCGGGTCGGCCCGCGAGGGAACCGGGCATTTCTGGCGGCAGCGGCTGACCGCCATCGCCAACATTCCGTTGATCCTGTTCTTCGTCGGCTTCCTGATCGCGATCAACGGCCATGACTACACGGATGTGCGGGCGGCGCTTGCGAACCCGTTCGTGGTGGTCATGCTCGGGCTGGTGCTGATCTCGCCGCTTTACCACATGCGCATCGGCATGCAGGTGATCATCGAGGATTACGTGCATGGCGAAGGCATGAGGCTGGCGCTGATCGCTCTCAACACCTTCTTCTGCGTGGCAGTCGGCGTCGCTTCGCTGTTTGCCCTGCTCAAACTCGCATTCGGAGGCTGACGTCTTGGCCAACGCAAACACCGCCAACGCGGCTTCCGCCTACACTTTCGTCGACCATAAATTCGACGTTGTGATCGTCGGTGCCGGCGGCGCCGGCCTGCGCGCCACGCTCGGCATGGCCGAGCAGGGATTGCGCACCGCCTGCATCACCAAAGTGTTCCCAACGCGCTCGCACACCGTCGCGGCGCAAGGCGGCATCGCCGCCTCGCTGTCGAACATGGGGCCGGACTCCTGGCAATGGCACATGTACGACACCGTCAAGGGCTCGGACTGGCTGGGCGATGTCGACGCCATGGAATACATGGTGCGCGAAGCGCCGGCCGCCGTCTACGAGCTCGAGCATTATGGCGTGCCGTTCTCACGCACCGAGGAAGGCAAGATCTACCAGCGGCCGTTCGGCGGCCATATGATGAACTATGGCGACGGTCCGCCGGTGCAGCGCACCTGCGCGGCCGCCGACCGCACCGGCCACGCCATCCTGCACACGCTCTACGGCCAATCGCTGAAGAACAACGCGCAGTTCTTCATCGAATATTTCGCGCTCGACCTGATCATGGAGCCGGACGGCACCTGCACCGGCGTCGTGGCCTGGAACCTCGACGACGGCACAATCCATCGCTTCTCGGCCAAGATGGTGGTGCTGGCGACCGGCGGCTATGGGCGGACCTATTTCTCCGCCACCTCGGCGCATACTTGCACCGGCGACGGCGGCGGCATGGCGGCCAGAGCCGGGCTGCCGCTGCAGGACATGGAGTTCGTGCAGTTCCATCCGACTGGCATCTACGGCGCCGGCTGCCTGATCACCGAGGGCGCGCGCGGCGAAGGCGGCTATCTCGTCAATTCCGAGGGCGAGCGCTTCATGGAGCGCTACGCGCCGTCGGCCAAGGACCTCGCCTCGCGCGACGTCGTCTCGCGCTGCATGACGCTGGAGATCCGCGAGGGCCGCGGCGTCGGCAAGAACAAGGACCACATCTTCCTGCATCTCGACCATCTTGACCCGGCGGTGCTGCACGAGCGGCTGCCGGGTATTTCCGAGTCGGCCAAGATCTTCGCCGGCGTCGACCTCACCAAGGAGCCGATCCCGGTGCTGCCGACGGTGCACTACAATATGGGCGGCGTGCCGACCAATTACTGGGGCGAGGCGCTCAATCCGACCTTCGACAATCCGGACCGCGTGTCGCCCGGCCTGATGGCGGTGGGCGAGGCCGGCTGCGCCTCAGTGCACGGCGCCAACCGGCTCGGCTCCAACTCGCTGATCGACCTCGTCGTGTTCGGCCGCGCGGCGGCGATCCGCGCCGGCCATGTGATCGACCGCAAGTCGGCGATCCCGTCGCCCAACGCGGCCTCGGTCGAGAAGATCATGGAGCGCTTCGACAGGCTGCGCCATGCCAACGGCTCGACGCCGACGGCCGTGCTGCGCGAGAAGATGCAGCGCGCCATGCAGGAAGACGCCGCCGTATTCCGCACGCAGGAGTCGCTGGAGAACGGCTGCAGGCGCATTTCGGAACTCTGGGGCGAGCTCAAGGACATCAAGGTCACCGACCGCTCGATGATCTGGAATTCCGACCTCGTCGAGACGCTGGAGCTGGAAAACCTGATGGCCAACGCCATCACCACGGTCTACGGCGCCGAGGCGCGCAAGGAGAGCCGCGGCGCGCATGCGCGCGAGGATTTCTCGGCGCGCGACGACGCCAACTGGCGCAAGCATACGCTGGCCCATCTGAGCGAGGACGGCAAGGTGACGCTGACCTACAGGCCGGTGCATACCGAGCCGCTGCTGGCCGAAAAGGACGGCGGCATCAGCCTGGCCAAGATCGCGCCGAAGGCGCGGGTGTATTGACCATGGCGCAGGCGACCACGGGATATTCCGGCACGCCGCTCCCGGCCAAGCTTGGCCTCAGGGACGGCATGGTCGCCGCCTTTATCGCGCTGCCGCCAGAGCTCGATGCGCTGACCGAGGCGGTGTCCTTTGCCGGCGTCGACAGGCTCGCCGAGTGGTCGGCGATCTCGGGCAGCCGGAAATACGATGCCGTGCACGCCTTCACCCGGCAGCGCGCCGAGGTCGAGGACGGCCTGGCCGGCATCGAGACGGCGATCAAGCGCGACGGCATGGTCTGGGTCTCTTGGCCGAAGAAGGCATCGAAAGTGCCGACCGACGTCACCGAGGACGTCATCCGGTCGGAGGCGCTGAAGCGCGACCTGGTCGACGTCAAGGTCGCCGCCGTGAACGAAATCTGGTCCGGGCTGAAGCTCGTCATCCGAAAGGACCGCAGGTAATGGTCGAACTCACGCTTCCCAGGAACTCGAAGGTCCAGCAAGGCAAGACCTGGCCGAAGCCGGAAGGCGCGACCAACCTGCGCGAATACCGCATCTACCGCTGGTCGCCGGACGATGACGCGAATCCGCGCATGGACACCTATTTCGTCGACATGGACGATTGCGGGCCGATGGTTCTCGACGCGCTGTTGTGGATCAAGAACAAGATCGATCCGACGCTGACGCTGCGCCGTTCCTGCCGCGAAGGCATTTGCGGCTCCTGCGCCATGAACATCGACGGCTCCAACACGCTGGCCTGCACCAAGGGCGTCGAGGACATTTCCGGCGCGGTGAAGATCTATCCGCTGCCGCATATGCCGGTGATCAAGGACCTGGTGCCGGACCTCACCAATTTCTATGCCCAGCACGCCTCGATCGAGCCGTGGCTGAAGACGGTCTCGCCGACGCCCGCCAAGGAATGGCTGCAGAGCCACGAGGACCGCGAGAAGCTCGACGGGCTCTACGAATGCATCCTGTGCGCGTGCTGCTCGACCTCCTGCCCGAGCTATTGGTGGAACGGCGACCGCTATCTAGGCCCGGCCACGCTGCTGCAGGCCTATCGCTGGCTGATCGACAGCCGCGACGAGGCGACGGGCGAGCGGCTCGACAATCTCGAAGACCCGTTCCGGCTCTATCGCTGCCACACCATCATGAACTGCGCGCAGACCTGCCCGAAGGGGCTCAATCCCGCCAAGGCGATCGCCGAGATCAAGAAGATGATGGTGGAGAGAAGGGTATAGTTCTCGCGGCCTTACTCGCAGGTAGCGATCCTTCGCGCCCCCCTCTGTCCTGCCGGACATCTCCCCCACAGGTGGGGAGATTGGCTGTCACCGCGGCTTTCGCCAATCTCCATGGTTGAAGGATGAGGCGCCGTCGGCGAAGCTGCTAATCTCCCCCCAAGTGGGGGAGATGTCCGGCAGGACAGAGGGGGGCGCTGTCCCGCCAGCGTCAGAAAGGATAGGCAACCCATGACCGATCTCCCCGTCCTCTCTCCCACCGAAGCCCGAGTCCTCGGTTCCCTGATCGAGAAGAAGGAACTGACGCCGGACGTCTATCCATTGACGCTCAACGGCGCGCACGCCGCCGCCAACCAGAAGACGGCGCGCGAGCCGGTGATGGCGCTGGAGCTGACGGAGGTCCGGCGGGCCTTGAGCACGCTCGAGGAGAAAGGCCTCGTGCGCCAGGCCTTCGCTTCGCGCGTCGAGCGCTACGAGCATCTGATGGCGCAGCGCTTTTCGCTGACCACGCCGCAGATCGCGGTGATCGGGCTGCTGCTGTTGCGCGGTGCGCAGACGGCGCATGAATTGCTCGCCCGTTCGGAACGCATGGCGCGCTTTGCCTCGATTGAGGAGCTGCGCGGCAATCTCGACCTGATGATCGGCCGCCGGCCGCCGCTGATCCAGCTGCTCGAACGCGCGCCCGGCCAGCGCGAGGAGCGCTATGTGCATCTGCTGAGTGGTCCGGTGGAAGCGGCAGCGGTGGCGGCGGCGCCCTGGCAGCCGGCAGCGACATCTTCGGACACCGACCTCGAGGCGCGGGTCAAGGCGCTGGAGGAAGAGGTCGCTGGGTTGCGCGCCAAGATTGAGGCGCTGGGCGGTTAGACTGGCTCTCACCAAAAACGTTGGTGCGAGGCCCCCTCTCTGTCCTGCCGGACATCTCCCCCTCAAGGGAGGAGATCAGATGTCGCGTCGGCTTTCGCCAACCGCCGACGGCGCCGGATGAGCAAGGCGCGGAAGCTGCCAATCTCCCACCTTGAGGGGGAGATGCCTGGCAGGGGAGAGAGGGGGGCGAAGGAATGCCTGCCGGCGGCTAGAAGGCGCCGTTACGCCAGCCTGGCATCCAACGACACATTGATCGCTCCCAGCGCCTTCGACACCGGGCATTCGGCCTTGGCCTTTTCGGCCAGCTCCTTGAACTTCGCCGCGTCGATGCCCGGCACCTTGCCGACCAGGGTGAGGGCGCTGCCGGTGATGCCGGTGCCGGGCACCAGCGTCACCACGGCCTTGGCGTCGAGCTCGGCGGCCGGCGTGCCGTTTTCGGCCAGGAAATGCGACAGCTGCATGGCGTAGCAGCCGGCATGCGCGGCGGCGATCAGCTCTTCCGGATTGGTGCCGGATTTGCCGCTCTCGTCCTCGAAACGCGCCTTGAACGAATAGGGCGTGCCCTTCAAGGTGCCGCTCTGGGTGTCCAGCGTGCCGTTGCCTTCCTTCAGATTGCCTTTCCAGACGGCGTTTGCGGTGCGGTCCATGGAATCCTCCTGCCTTGTCGGGGTTTGCGCCGGCGGGCGCCGACGTTCCCAGGAACTATAGCGCGGGCGCGGCGGAAGACCATCCATGGCCCGGCATGATTGTGCTTGCGCGAGGCGCTTCGAAAATTCTCAAAAAAAGAGCATGCAAAAATGTCGACTTCCCGTCTGCCCGACCGTCCTGCGGGCGGCCACTCCCGGCCGATGGAGGTTAAGATGGACAATCTGTTTCTTGCGGTCTGGGGAAAGCCCGAGCGAAAAGGGAGGCGACTTGAAGAGTTCTGGCTCGATCCGCCGGCGCTTGGCTTCGGCCGGCTGGCGGCGGCCATCGCCATCATCGGCGTCGCGACATGCCTGCTCGACCATGCGGCGACGGCAGGCAAAACCGACGCCGTTGCCTCCTATAATTTATCGACGAAAGGAAGCTCGAAATGAAATATGTGCTGCTGGTCTATGGCGAGGAAAAGGACCTCTACGCGCTGACCCCCGAGCGCATGGCCAAGCTCGATGCCGACTCGCTCGGCTATGATCGGGAGCTCGACCGGCAAGGCAAGCTGGTCATCGCGCAGGCGCTGCAGTCGGTGAAGACGTCGAAATCGCTCCGACGGCGCAAGGGCAAGGTGCTGGTGACCGACGGCCCCTTCGCCGAGACCAAGGAGCAATTGCTCGGCTTCGTCATGGTCGAGGCGGCGGATCTTGCCGAGGCGCTCGACATCGCGGCCAAGATCCCGCTGGCGGAGCTCGGCACGGTCGAAATCAGGGCGATCTACAACGTGCCGGGCTCATAGCCGCCGGTCAGCATGGGCGCGGCATCGGTTGAAGCTGTCTCTTGCTGGAAACATCTTCAGGGTTTCTTCACCGGCCGCAACCGTTGCGTGTTGAAGCGATGCCGCGCTTCTTTTATCGTCGCCGCGATTTCGGGGGAATTCGGCATGCCTTTCCTGATCGCCATCCTCGGCCTGCTCGGAGCGGCCGCCATCTGGTGGTACCGACTGAAATATATGAGCGACGCCGCGCGCGAGGTCGCCGATGTGGTCGGACGCGTCCAGGGCAACATCCGCCGCAAGAAATTGCGCAATCAGGCCGCGCTCTCACCGCTGACGGCAATCGACGATCCGGTGGTGGCGGCGGCGACGCTGATCACCGCGATCGTCGCGGAGCACGGTCCGGTCCTGCCGCAGCGCGAGGCGGTCATCCGCGAGGTGATCGCGCAGATCGCGGACAGCCAGAAGAAGACCGACGAGGCGGTCGTCTACGCCAAATGGGCCGCTGCGCAGATCGACGACACCACGATCGTCATCGACAAGCTGGCGCCGTTCCTGCGCGAACGCCTCGATCTGCATGAGCGCGACGACCTGCTCAGGATGCTGAACCGCGTCGCGCAAGGCGGCGGGCAGAGCCTCAGGATCGCCGACCAGCGGATGCTGAAGCTGCGGCAGAAGCTGGGATTCGAGGTGAACTAGAATTCAGGTGAGGCCGGCCTGCAAATGGTGGCTTCCTGCGCTTCCGGTGCTCACGTACGGAAAGTACGCTCCGCTCCGGTTCTCGGAAGCCACCATTTTCGACTCGGCCTGACCTGAATCTCGGCAAACCCTACCGCGTCGCGAACCAAGATCGCTAGATCGCCTCGCCCTTCAGCAGCCTCGGCGTGTCGCCGGAGAGGCCCGAGGCCTGACGGATGAAGAACTCCTTCAGCCTCGGCATGCGTTCCACCAGCCCCAGCCCGATGTCGCGGACCTGACGCAGCGGGCCGATGTCGTTGGAGAAGAGGCGGTTCAAGACGTCGGTGGTGATGCCCATCTGCAGCGTGTCGAAGCGGCGCCACTGCTGGTAGCGCTCGAGCACGTCGAGGGCGCCGATATCCTGGCCGAGCCGGTCGGCCTCGACCACCACTTCGGCGAGCGCCGCGACGTCCTTGAAGCCCAGATTGAGGCCCTGGCCGGCGATCGGGTGGATGCCGTGCGCGGCATCGCCGGCCAGCGCGAAGCGCGGCGCGACGAAGGCGCGGGCGAGCGTCAGGCCAAGCGGCCAGGCGCGCGGCTTGTCGGCAACTCTTATTTCGCCGAGCTTCAGGCCGAAGCGCTGCTCCAGATCGTGCTCGAAGACGAACTCGTCGCCCTCGACCAGCGCCTTGGCATCTTGCGAACGCTCCACCCAGACGATCGACGAGCGGTTGGTTCCGTCCTTGTCCGGCTTCAGCGGCAGTGTGGCGAAGGGGCCGGCGGGGAGAAAATGCTCCTCGGCGCGGCCGTTGTGCGGGCGCTCATGCGCAACCGTGCAGACGATGCCGGACTGGCCGTATTCCCACTTAACCGTCTTGATGCCGGCCATGTCGCGCAGCTTCGAATTGACGCCGTCGGCGGCGACCAGCAGCCGCGCCTTGAGCGTCGCGCCGTCGGCCAGATGCACGGTGATGCCGGCGCCATTAGTGTCGAAGGCGCTGACCGCCATGCCTTCGATGATGTCGATGCCGAGCTTTTCGGCGCGGCGGCGCAGCGCGCCGTTCAAGTCGCGGTTGGCGACCATGTGGGCGAAGGGCTCGCCAGGCGCCACCTCGCCGTCGAAGGTCAAGAACACCGGACGCACCGGGTCGGCGGCGCGCGAATCGGTGATGATCATCTCGGTGATCGCTTGCGTTTCCGGGGCGATCTCTTCCCAGACGCCGAGCTGTTCCAGCATGCGGCTGGCGGCCGCGGCAATGGCCGAGGCGCGGCCGTCTTTCTGCCAGACGCCGGCGGGGGCGGCATCGACGATGGCGATGGCGAGGCCCGGTCGCGCCTGCTTCAGCGACACGGCCGCCGTGAGGCCGACATAGCCGGCGCCGGCGATGAGCACGTCGAGCGGTGCTTCGCGCTTTCCATTGGTGTCTGCTGCATTCGGCTTGCGGTCGACCATGGCATCATCCTTTCGCGGCTTCGGCCGGCTGCCGTCTGCGGCCTTGACTGCCTGCGCGTCCTGTCCGAAACCGGCCATGGCACATCCTTGAAGGATTTCAAACATGACCGCGGCCATGGACGAGCTTCTCGATATTCTCGACCTCGAGCAGCTCGAACACAATCTGTATCGTGGTCGCAGCCCCAAGGTCGACTGGCAGCGCGTCTTCGGCGGCCAGACCATCGCGCAGGCGCTGGTGGCCGCGCAGCGCACGGTGGAGCCCGAACGCCACGTGCATTCGCTGCACGGCTATTTCATGCGGCCGGGCGACACCAAGCTGCCGATCGTCTACGAGGTCGACCGCATCCGCGACGGCGGCTCCTTCACCACGCGCCGGGTGGTGGCGATCCAGCATGGCCAGGCGATCTTTTCGCTGGAGGCGTCCTTCCAGCAGGACGAGGTCGGGCTCGAGCATCAGCTGCCGATGCCGCGCGACGTGCCGGCGCCCGACACGCTGCTCACCCAACGCGAGCTGCTCGGCAAGTTCGGCGAGGCGGTGCCGGAAGGCATCAGGCGCTACTGGGAGCGCGACCGGCCGATCGAGATGAAGCCGGTGATGCTGAAGCACTACACGAGCCGCGAGAAACTGGAGCCGCAGCAGAACATCTGGATCCGCACCACCGGCCCGGTGCCGGAAGACCGCGCCATTCAGGCGGCCGTGCTTGCCTATCTTTCGGACATGACGCTGCTCGACACCTCGACCTTCGCGCATGGCCGCGCCATTTTCGACCGCGACATCCAGGCCGCCAGCCTCGACCACGCCATGTGGTTCCACCGCAGCCATTCGCTGGACGACTGGATCCTCTACAATCAGGACAGCCCGTCGACGCAAGGGTCGCGCGGCTTCACCCGCGGCTCGCTGTTCGCGCGGGATGGGACGCTGATCGCCTCGGTCGCCCAGGAAGGCCTGATTCGGCTGAAACGCTGAGCCGGCTTCAGGCAATTGCCTGGAATACGGGCATTTTCGATTTTTTGCCTATTTTATAAGCAGGCATGCTGCCATGCCCGTGCGCGAATGATGTGCACCGATCGCCCATTCTCTTTGTTTACAACAGGTTAACACCCTGCTTCGGCAATTGGCACGGAGCTTGAATCCTATCGGGCACTCTCCGGCTCCTCGGGATCGGTGAAGGTGTGCAAACGCGGGCGACCGCAACAGCAAAGGGTGAAACCTTATGAAAATCGTGATGGCAATCATCAAGCCGTTCAAGCTCGACGAGGTGCGCGAAGCGCTAACCGCCGTCGGCATCCAGGGCCTGACCGTCACCGAGGTCAAAGGCTACGGGCGTCAGAAGGGCCATACCGAAATCTATCGCGGCGCGGAATACGCGGTCAGCTTCCTGCCCAAGATCAAGATCGAGGTCGCGGTCGGCTCCGACATGGTCGACAAGGCCGTCGAAGCCATCACCGCGGCCGCCAAGACCGGCCAGATCGGCGACGGCAAGATCTTCGTCTTCGGCATCGACCAGGCGGTACGCATCCGCACCGGCGAAACAGACACCGACGCGCTCTAAGCGGCGACCATCCATTCCAACGGAGAGTTCAATGAATATTCCTTCCCCCTTGAAGACGACGGGACGCGCGGCCGCTTCGCTCGCGCTCGTGGCCATGAGCACCGTCGCCGCCATCGCGCAGGAGGCCGCCCCGGCAGCGACCGCCGCTGCGCCCGCCGCGCCGGCGCCGGCGCTCGACACCGGCAACACCGCCTGGATGCTGACTTCGACGGCGCTGGTGCTGATGATGACGATTCCCGGCCTGGCGCTGTTCTACGGCGGCATGGTGCGCAAGAAGAACGTGCTCGCCACCATCATGCAGAGCTTCGCCATCACCTGCCTGGTGACGGTGCTGTGGTTCATGTTCGGCTATTCGCTCGCCTTCTCCGACGGCGGCGCCACGAACGCCTATCTCGGCGGCTTCTCGAAATTCTTCCATCACGGCATCACCGTCTCGACGCTGTGGGCGCCGGGTGTGGCGAACATTCCTGAATTCGTCTTCTCGATGTTCCAGATGACCTTCGCCATCATCACGCCGGCGCTGATCGCCGGCGCCTTCGCCGAGCGCATGAAGTTCTCGGCGCTGTTGATCTTCATGGGCCTGTGGCTGGTCTTCGTCTACGCGCCGATCGCGCACTGGGTGTGGGGCGGCGGCTTCCTCGGTTCGGCCGGCGTGCTCGACTTCGCCGGCGGCACGGTCGTCCATATCAACGCCGGTGTCGCGGGCCTGGTCTGCGCGCTGGTGCTCGGCAAGCGCGAGGGCTACGGCACCACCAACATGGCGCCCCACAACCTCGTTTATTCGGTGATCGGCGCGTCGCTGCTGTGGGTCGGCTGGTTCGGCTTCAACGCCGGTTCGGAACTGGCTGCCGACGGCCTTGCGGGCGCGGCGATGATGAACACGCAGGTCGCCACCGCCGCCGCGGCGCTGGCCTGGATGTTCGCCGAATGGATCGTCGCCAAGAAGCCTTCGGTGCTCGGCATCATCTCGGGCGCCGTCGCCGGCCTCGTCGCGGTGACGCCGGCTTCCGGTTTCGTCAACCCGACCGGCGCCTTCATCATCGGCATCATCGCCGGTGTGGTCTGCTACCTCTCGGCGGTCAAGCTCAAGCACGCGTTCGGCTATGACGACTCGCTCGATGCTTTCGGCGTCCACGGCGTCGGCGGCATCGTCGGCGCGCTGCTCACCGGCGCGCTGGCAGATCCGGCGATCAATGCCCTCGGCAAGGACGCCTCGGTCGGCAAGCAGCTCTACGGCATCGCCTTCACCATCCTGTGGACCGCGATCGCCACCTTCGTAATCCTCTACATCGTCAAGGCTCTGGTCGGCCTGCGTCCGTCGACCCAGGAAGAGGTCGAAGGCCTCGACGTCACCCAGCACGGCGAAGTTGTGCCGTAAGGCAGACTTCGCCAAGGGCCGGCGGATCCTCCTCCCGCCGGCCCGGAATTCCTCCCAAGATCCCGTCGTGACGCTCTCGAAAGGGGCTCACGCCTTGAGGCCCGGAACACCCTTCCGGGCCTCCTTTTTGTCGGGCGACCATCCAAGCCATTCGATCACATTCACTTGATCCGTCGGCATGAAACATCAGCCCGTCAGATTCCGTACTGGGATAGCGAGCGTCATCAAGGCGTCAAAACAAGAGGGAAGGAAACCACCTGATGAACATCAAGAACATCGTCCTGGGAGCAATGGCTCTTTCGATGATCAGCGGCGTTGCACTCGCCGGTGCTCTCGATGAGCCGTCCAACATGGCCCCGTTCTTCACCGACTCCAGCATGAAGACCATGAAGCCGGAAGCCGAATTCAAGGCGGCTTGGGCTTCGATGCCGAAGGACAAGCAGGACATGATGATGAAGGAATGCCAGGACGCGGCGATGAGCAAGCCTCACGCCGAATTCTGCGCCAATCTCATGGCCTATGGCGGCGCCAACAAGTGATCGTCGAAGGTCAGGTCCCGGAAGGGCCTGATCCTATCGGCGTTTGAAGACAGGGAGGTGGCGGGCCGCGAGGCCTGCCATCTTTGTTTCCGCGCCATGGTCTCCGCGCCATGCGGGTAAAGGCCCATGGTTAATGCGGCCTTAACCTTCCCCCCGATAGTCTGGCGTTCGAATCTGCCGGAATGCGCCATGCGCCCGGCCAGGCAACGATCACGGGGAAGAGCATGCGTTCAGGCGCTTCAGCACCGCTCGCGCTGACCGATACGGGGCACGGCATCCAGGCGTTCGCGCGGCGTCAGGTCGGGCGACTGGTCGGCGCGGGCCTGTTCCTGTTCACCGCCTTCGGCATTGCCGCTCTAGCCACATGGAATGTCGCCGATCCGAGCTTCTCGCACGCCACCAGCAACGTCGTCACCAACGCCATGGGCTATGCCGGCGCGGTGTTCTCCGACCTCGCCATGCAGTTCTTCGGCCTTGCCGCCGTCGCGGGGCTGGTGCCGGCGGTGATCTGGGGTTTCCTTCTGTTTTCCGCGCGCGGCGTCGACAAATTGCCGAAGCGCGGCTTCGCATGGTTCGGCTTTGCGCTCACCGCCGCAGCCATCGCCGGCTGCGTGACGCCGCCAAACACCTGGCCGCTGCCCACCGGCCTCGGCGGCGTGTTCGGCGACATGGTTCTGAAAATCCCGGGCATCGCGGTCGGCGGTTATCCGAAAGGCCTGTTCGCCAGCATCATAGCGGTCATCCTCGCCGCGCCGATGTTGTGGCTGTTCGCCTATGGCTCGGCGCTGATCGCGCGCAAGAACGGCTTTGCCGTCACGGAGCGCGCTGCCCGGCCCGATCCGCGCGAGCAGGACGAGATGCTGTTCGACGAGGATGAGGACGAGGGCGACGAGGGGATACTTGCGCTCGGCGCCATCACCCATTGGTGGCTGTCGTTCCGCGCCTTCCTGCACCGCCGCGCCGAGCGGCGCAGGCGCGAGCGCGACGAGTTCGAACCGCCGATGGAACCCAAGGCAAGCGCCTGGCGGCGCGCGGCCGAGCGGGTCGAATCGGCCGAGTTCGCCGAGGCCCGCATGAGCCCCGGCGGCCGCGCCCGCGTCGAGCCGGAATTCTTCGCCGCCATGGTCAATGACCGCAGCGTTTCGGTCGATCCGGTCGATGAAGACATTTTCGGCGACGAGGCGGACGAAGACGCCGACGGTGACGATTTCGACGACGAGGCGCCCACTCCGCGCCGCGCCGCGCCGGGCGCCAGGGTGCAGAATTTCCGCTCCGATGCCGCGACCCGCGTCGCGGCGCCGGCGGCGCGACCCGTGCCGGGCGCCCGCGTCCAGCGCGAGGCGCAGACCTCGCTGATCGGTTCCGACACGTTCGAGATGCCGTCGCTGCATTTCCTGTCCGAGCCGAAGAACATCGCCAAGGATCCAAGCCTGTCGAAGGACGCGCTGGAGCAGAACGCGCGCCTGCTAGAAGGCGTGCTGGAAGATTTCGGCGTCAAGGGCGAGATCATCCATGTGCGACCCGGTCCGGTCGTCACGCTCTACGAGTTGGAGCCGGCGCCCGGCATCAAGTCCTCGCGCGTCATCGGCCTTTCCGACGATATCGCCCGCTCGATGAGCGCGATCGCCTGCCGCGTCGCCGTCGTTCCGGGACGCAACGCCATCGGTATCGAGCTGCCCAATGCCAAGCGCGAGACGGTCTATCTCAGAGAGATCATGGCCAGCCGCGATTTCGAGACGACCAAGGCCAAGCTGGCGCTGGCGCTCGGCAAGACGATCAACGGCGAGGCCGTCATCGTCGACATTGCCAAGATGCCGCACGTGCTGGTCGCCGGCACCACCGGCTCGGGCAAATCGGTCGCTATCAACACCATGATCCTGTCGCTGCTCTACCGGCTGACGCCGCAGGAATGCCGGCTGATCATGATCGACCCCAAGATGCTCGAACTGTCGGTCTATGACGGCATCCCGCATTTGCTCACGCCGGTCGTCACCGATCCCAAGAAGGCGGTCGTCGCGCTGAAATGGACGGTGCGCGAGATGGAAGACCGCTATCGCAAGATGTCCAAGGTCGGCGTGCGCAACATCGACGGCTTCAACGCGCGCGTCCAGCAGGCCGAGAAGAAGGGCGAAAAGATCTCGCGCACCGTGCAGACCGGCTTCGACCGCCAGACGGGCGAGGCGATCTACGAGACCGAGGATCTCGATCTCGAGCCGATGCCGTATATCGTGGTCATCATCGACGAGATGGCCGACCTGATGATGGTGGCCGGCAAGGACATCGAAGGCGCGGTGCAGCGCCTGGCGCAGATGGCGCGCGCCGCCGGCATCCATGTCATCATGGCGACGCAGCGCCCGTCCGTCGACGTCATCACCGGCACCATCAAGGCCAATTTCCCGACCCGCATCTCCTTCCAGGTGACGTCGAAGATCGACAGCCGCACCATTCTTGGCGAGCAGGGCGCCGAGCAGCTGCTCGGCATGGGCGACATGCTCTACATGGCCGGCGGCGGGCGCATCCAGCGCGTCCACGGCCCGTTCGTCTCGGACGACGAGGTCGAGAAGGTCGTCGGGCATCTGAAGCTGCAGGGCGTGCCGGAATATCTCGACGCCATCACCGAGGACGACGAGGAGGACGACGAGGACGGTCCGTCGGGCAAGGGCGGCTCCGGCGGCGGTGGCGGCGGCAATTTCGAGGATTCCGACGACCCGTACGACCAGGCGGTGGCGGTGGTGCTGCGCGACGGCAAGGCCTCGACCAGCTACATCCAGCGCCGGCTCGGCATCGGCTACAACCGCGCCGCCTCTATCATCGAGAAGATGGAGAAGGAAGGCATTGTCGGCCCGGCCAATCACGCCGGCAAACGTGAGATCCTGGTGCCGACGGAAGAGGACAAATTCTAGGGCTTATCGATATTCAGGTGAGGCCGGCCTGCAAATGGCGGCTTCCTGCGCTTCCGGTGCTCACGTACGAAAAGTACGCTCCGCTCCGGTTCTCGGAAACCACCATTTTCGACTCGGCCTGACCTGAATCTCGACAAACCCTGGCGCGGCGAGACACCGATCCGGGTCAGCAGGCAACCGGAAATCGTCTGGCGCGTTCAATGCGGGCTCTCGCCTACCCGCCAAACTTAGGCCCTAGTGGGAGTCCAGAAACTGCGGCGACACGAATCACAGAAAGTGACCGGCATGAAGACCCAGACCGAATTCGCCCTCACCCGCCGCCAGGTCCTTGGCCTCGGCCTGATGCTTGGCGGAGCCGCCGCTCTCAATCTCGTGCCGGGCTATCAGCTCATGGCCGCCGCGCAGGCCGCTGTGCCGCCGGCGGCGCAGAAGATCGCCGACCATTTCTCCTCGGTGAGGTCGATGAGCGGCGAGTTCGTCCAGTTCGGGCCGAAAGGCGAGCAGACCGGCGGCAAGTTCTTCCTGGAGCGTCCGGGCAAGATCCGCTTCAACTATGACGGATCCTCGAACTTCCGCGTCATCTCCGACGGCAAGTCGGTGGTGATCCTCAATAAGAAGCTCAACACCTCCGACCTCTACCCGCTGTCGAAGACGCCGCTGAAATTGCTGCTCGACGACCGGATCGACCTCTCCGGCGGGCGCGTCAAGGCAGTCAAGGAAGAGGACGACCTCACCACCATCAAGCTTTCCGACAAATCGGTGTTCGGCAATGCGATGATCACCATGATGTTCGATCCGAAGACCTACGAGCTGCGCCAGTGGACGATCACCGACGCTCAAGGAAAAGACACGACGGTGATGATCTTCAACGTCAAGGAAGGCGGCAACTTCCCGGCCGACACGTTCGCGATCGACTATACGGCGAACAGAGAGCTCAATACCAAGACCAGGTAGGTCCGCCGATATTCAGGTGAGGCCGGCCTGCGAATGGCGGCTTCCTGCGCTTCCGGTGCTCACGTACTTCAAGTACGCTCCGCTCCGGTTCTCGGAAGCCACCATTCTCGGCTCGTCCTGACCTGAATCTCAGCGAACCTACAACCTGGCGAAGGGCATAGTCCGGCTTGTCTTTACTGCGCGCGGCTGGCACTAGATCGGCGATCTCTTGCCGGACCCGCCTGAATGCCCTTCACCATCGCCACCTGGAACATCAACTCCGTGCGCTTGCGCATGCCGATCGTCGAGCGGCTCCTGAAGGAGCACGCGCCCGACGTGCTCTGCCTGCAGGAAACCAAGGTCCCCGATGAGCTGTTCCCGGAAAAAGCCTTCCGCAAGGCGGGCTACGAGCACATCTTGTTCCACGGCCAGAAGGGCTATCACGGCGTCGCCACCGTCGCCCGCCGCCCGATCGAGCTGGTCGAAAAGCGACGGTTCTGCGAGATCGATGACAGCCGGCATCTGTCGGTCAGGGTGCAGGCGGGCGGCAAGTCGGTGCTGGTGCATAATTTCTACGTGCCCGCCGGCGGCGACGAGCCGGATCCGGAGATCAACCGCAAATTCAGGCACAAGCTCGATTTCGTCTACGAGATGAACTCCGTACCGGCGAGCGGGGACGAATCGTCTGCCTCGATCCTGGTCGGAGACCTGAACATCGCACCGCAGGAGCACGACGTCTGGTCGCACAAGCAATTGCTCAACGTCGTCAGCCACACGCCGGTCGAGACGACAAATTTCGAGGCGATGCGCACGGCCGGCGGCTGGGTCGACCTGATGCGGCTCAATGTGCCGGCCGAGCAGAAACTCTACACCTGGTGGAGCTATCGCGCGAAGGACTGGGAAGCCTCGAACCGCGGCCGCCGTCTCGATCATATCTGGTCATCCGCCAATCTGGTGTCGAGCTTTGCCGGCTACGAGATTCTCAAGGCGGCGCGCGGCTGGGCGAAGCCGTCCGACCATGTGCCGGTGATTGCGAAGTTTGAATTGGATTGAGCGCCCTCAATCGGCAGAGGGTCCTACGGCGCTTCTATTCCGTAAACCTGGGCGCCAGTGCCTCGATGCGGGCGATCATCTGCTGGAATTCCTCCAGGATGCGCTCATGCAACAGCACCGCGATCTCCGGATATTCTTCCAGGATCCGGTGGAACATCTTGCGGCTCAATCGGATCACTTCCGAGTCGACCGCGGCCGAGGCGCTGGTCAGCCGGTTGGTATCGGCGATCAGCGCCAGTTCGCTCAGCATGGTGCCTGGGCCTGCCGTACCGATCGGGACGCGTTCGCCGCCCAGCTCCCGATAGAGCGCGATCAAACCGCTGACCACGATATAAGCAGAATCAGCGACATCGTCCTCGCGGTACAGCTTATGGTCGGCCTGCAGCACGGTGGTCTCGGCGCCGAAGGCGAGCAGGCGCAGCTGTTCCTGCGTGAAGCCCTGGAAAAGCTTCACGCTTGACAGAATGCGGATGTCGTCATCCAGCGCCATCCTAGCTGTGTCCCCGAGCGGTCAGTCCAGTCCCTCCTTTGGAGCGGCGCGCCCTCCTGGGCTCGCGAAACGCTCCACCGTGCATCATGCGATGCGTGCAACGAGCCGACCCCATCACCCTCCAGCACCAGGATCGTACCCGAAGCGGTCCCGCCCGACCGCCCTAAATGTTTGTTTCGACGCAATTCCGGACGGTCGTCCTCGGCGAAGCCGCCGAGCCCAACCGTTTCACACTTTTCCTGGAATTGCTCTTGATCATGAAATGTTTAAGGAACCAGCTTGTAGCCGCCGCTTTCTGTCACAAGAATTTCGGCATTGGAAGGATCGCGCTCGATCTTCTGGCGCAACCGGTAGACATGGGTCTCCAGCGTGTGCGTGGTGACGCCGGAATTGTAGCCCCAGACCTCTTCCAAAAGAACGTCGCGCGTCACCACCTTCTGGTCGGCGCGGTAGAGGTATTTGATGATCGAGGCTTCCTTCTCGGTCAGCCGCACCTTGGCGCCGCGCGGATCGATCAGCAGCTTCTGGCTGGGCTTGAACGTATAAGGGCCGACGGAGAAGGTGGCATCCTCGCTCTGCTCATGCTGGCGAAGCTGGGCGCGGATGCGCGCGAGCAGCACGGCAAAGCGGAAGGGCTTGGTCACATAGTCGTTGGCGCCGGCCTCGAGACCCAGGATCGTGTCGGAATCGGTGTCGTGGCCGGTCAGCATGATGATCGGCGCCTTGTAGCCGCCCTTGCGCAGGATCTTCACCGCCTCGCGGCCATCCATGTCGGGCAGGCCGACATCCATGATGAGCAGGTCGACGACGCCGCTGCGCGCCGCGGCAACGCCTTTTGCGGCGGTCGCTTCTTGCTGGACGTCGAATTCTTCGTAGAGCGCCAGCTGCTCAACCAGGGTGGCTCGCAAGTCGTCGTCGTCATCAACGATCAGAATGGTACGTGATGTCATGGATCAATCCGTTGTTTTAAAAAGAATATTCAGTTGACCTCCCCCCATTTATGCGGAAGCTCACCGGCGCAACAGCCGATCACAGTGATTTGTTCCGTGACCCAATCATACAAGAAAAAACGTGTGCGCAATGCGTCGGGCGCATTTTTGCCGAAGGGCTTGAGCGTTTTGGTAGTGCGCGCGCGCCCCGGCAACCCCGCGCAAGGCTTCCTGCAAGCCGGCAAAACGGTGTTTCCCTGCGCTTTGGGGCGCGGCGGCATCTCCGCCAACAAGCATGAAGGGGACGGCGCGACGCCGTTGGCGTCGATGCGCATCCTGTCAGGTTATTTCCGGGGCGATCATTTTGCGGGCGGGTGCAGGACGAGGCTGCCGATGGCGCCGATCGGCCCGGATCTCGGCTGGTGCGAGGTTCCGGACGACCGCAATTACAACCGTCCGGTGAAGATCCCCTATGGCGCCAGCCATGAGCGGATGAAGCGCGACGACCGGCTCTACGATGTCTGCCTGGTGCTCGACTGGAACATCGCGCCGCGCCGGCGCGGGCGCGGCAGCGCGATCTTCTTCCATCTGGCCCGGCCGGGCTTCACGCCGACGCAAGGCTGCGTGGCGGTGACGGCGCGGACCATGGCGAGGCTGCTTCCGTTGCTGTCGGACAGGACGGTGGTGAAGGTGGTGAGGTAGGCAGTAGGCAGTAGGCAGTAGGCAGTAGGCAGTAGGCAGTAGGCAGTAGGCAGTAGGCAGTAGGCAGTAGGCAGTAGGTGTCTCCTTCCCTATTGCCTATTTGCCTAATCTTTACTGCCTCTTTCCCGGTTTCTGCCAGCCCGTGCCGAGCAGCCCGATCTCACGAAGCTCCCTGTCCATCGTCTTCGCGATGTCGCGGCGTCCGGCGCCGATGTCGCGCAACTGGCTATCGGAGAGGTCTTCGATCGGATCATGGGACATCCGGGCGGCGACGCGAGCCTGGCGCAGCCAATCGCGTGCCGAACGCAGCCAAAGGGCGAAGCCGGAAGGGGATTCCAGGGTGGTGCAGGGCTTCAGGGCGATCTCAGACATGGCTCTATCCGTGTTCTCCGGATATCAAATCCGGTTTTATGGTGTTGCGATGAAGCCATGATGCCGGATTGAAAAACAAACGGGAAACGAGTAGTTCTTTTCCGATCGTCAAGTTTTATTTGGAGATCGCATGTCCAAGCTGCTGCCGGGAACGCGTGCGCTGCGGACGTTCGAGGCGGCAGCCAGGCATCTCAACTTCACCCGCGCGGCCGACGAGCTCGGCCTGACGCCAGCGGCGGTCAGCCACCAGATCAAGGAAATCGAGGATCAGCTCGGGCTAGTGCTGTTCACGCGCACCAGCCGCACCATCCGGCTGACGGAGGAAGGCAATGTGCTGCTGGAGGCCTCGGTCGATGCGCTTGACCTGCTGAACCGCGCCGTCAGCCGCGCCCGCAAGATGACTCGCGGCACGGCGCTGCTGAAGGTAACGCTCGACGCGCAGTTCGCGACGAAATGGCTGATGCGCCGCGTCGACGACTTCCGCAAGCAAAAGCCGGGCATCGAGCTGCGCTTCGACATCACCTACGATGTCCGGGATTTCGACCTCGACGACGTCGATGTCGGCATCCGCTTCGGCGCCGGCAAATATCCGGGGCTCTGCGCGCATCGGCTGTTCGAGAACATCATCATCCCGGTGTGCAGCCCGGCGCTGCTGGCGTCAGGTCCGCCGCTGAAGGAGCCGCGCGACCTGTTCAACCACACGCTCGCGCATATCGAATGGTCACGGCAGGGCGTGACCTGGCCGAACTGGAGCATGTGGATGCACGCGGCCGGCGTCGACGATTTCGACGACAGCCGCACGCTGGTCTTCGGGTCGTCGACCGATGCCACCCAGGCGGCGCTCGACGGCAACGCGGTGGCGCTCGCCGACTTCGCCATGGTCGCCAACGATCTTTCGCAGGGACGTCTGGTGCGGCCTTTCGAGCTCGGCATCAAGGTCGCGCCGGAATTCGCCTATTTCCTGGTCTATCCGGAGGCGGCGAAGGACGACGCGCGCGTCGTCGCCTTTCGCGAATGGCTTACCGAGGAGGCGGCGAAGACGCCGACGTGACGGCCTAAATACTTGTTTCCGCGCAATTCCGGACGGAAGGCTACGGCGAAGTCGCCGAGCCTAAACGCTTACACTTTTCCTGGAATTGCTTTAGCCAGCCGCGGCGGCCGGCGCGCCGAACCAGCCGATGATGGCGCCGATGATCAGCATCACGCCCAGCCAGTGGCCGGCATCGATCAGCGTCAAGGCCCAGCCGAAGCCTTCATAGCGGTGGTTGACGGTGAGCGTGGTGGCGATGAAGCCGAGCCAGAGCACGAAGCCGAACAGTAACCCGGCGATCGGGTTCGGCTCGCCGCCGGTTATGGCGCCCACCACCAGCGTCAGCACGAGCGCCATGATCAGCTCGGCGATGAAGCTAACGACGAAGGGAGCGACCGAGCGCTGCATGGTGGCCGGGTCGAGCTTGGCGGCCTTCAGCCAAGGCTTGCTCAAGCCCATGTACCAGGCGGCGCCGAACAGCCACGCGACGATTGCGGCGGCGATCACCGCCAGCCAGTTCACAACCGAAAAATCCATGCTTTTCCCCTCCAAGTTGAAGGGCGATGGAACGCTTGTTCGGTCGTTCCGTCAAGCAAGGCGCCAGACGGTCGTGCGCTTGACCTCGGCATCCTCCAGCACGCGCGTCACCGGAACCTGGTAGACGGCAAGCGATTCCAGCCCGGCCCCGGGGAGGTAGGCGCGGCCCGGATCGCCGACGAGGATCTCGGCGCCGCGCGCCTTCAGAGATCCGAACCAGGGCAGCAGCCGTTCGGCGAAGGCCTTGTCGTAGAAGACGTCACCGGCGAGCACGACGTCCCAGCCATCGTCGGTGCCGACGCAATCCGTGCCGCGGAATTGCGCTTCAACGCCGTTGGCTTCGAGGTTGAGCGCGATCGCCGTCTCGCAGAACGGGTCGATGTCGGCGGCGATTACTTGGCTGGCGCCGGCTTTCATCGCTGCGATCGCGACGAGGCCGGAACCGGAGGCGAAATCGAGCACCCGTTTGCCGCGTACGGTGCCCGGATTATCGAGCACATAGCGGGCGAGGCCCTGGCCGCCGGCCCAGGCGAAGGCCCAGAAGGGCGGCGGCAGGCCGATCTCGGCCAGCTCCTCCTCGGTGCGCAGCCATAGATCATGCGCCTCGTCGGCGAGGTGCAGAAGCACTTCCGGCACATGCGGCGGCGCCATCAGCGCCGTATTGTCGAGGATGAACTTTTTCGCGCTCTTTGGCGTAAGCCTGGTCACGGCGCCGGGTTGAGCTCGGCCATGCGGCAGACCTCTTTCCATTCGGCCGGCGTCACCGGCTGCACGGAAAGCCGGCCGAGCCGGACCAGCGCCATCTCGGCGAGCTTCGGGTTGGCCTTGACCTCTTCAAGCGTCACCGGCTTCGGCACGTCCTTATAGGCGCGGATGTCGACGCATTCCCAGCGCGGATCGTCGGTGGTGGTGTCGGGATGGGCCAGCGCGCAGACCTCGGCGATGCCGACGATGTCGAGGCCCTCATTGGAATGGTAGAAGAAGCCGAGATCGCCGATCTGCATCGCCTTCATGTTGTTGCGGGCGGCGTAGTTGCGCACGCCGTCCCATTGCGTGCCGGCCTTGCCTTTGGCCTTCAGCGCCTCGAAGGAAAAGACCGAGGGTTCGGACTTGAACAGCCAATAGTTCATATCGTTTGTCCCATCGCTTTGCCGCCACGCATGGCGTTGCCGTCTATGCTTACTCTCTCGCCGCCGTTGCGGCGAGAGCCGCGAACGATCAGGCGTCGGCAGGCTTCTGGAAAACCCAGTTCCACGGACGGATCTGCACGCTTTCGAACAGGCCGGCCTTGGCGTAGGGATCGGCCGCGGCCAAGGCTTGGGCACCAGCCATGTCCGGCGCTTCGATCATCACCAGGCTGCCGTCCGGCTTGCCGTCGGCGTCGAGGAAGGGACCTGCAAAGGCAAGCTTGCCTTCGGCGATCAGGCCTTCCAGGAACGCAGCATGCGCCGGCCGCGTGTCGACGCGCAGCTGCAGGCTGCCGGGCTTGTCCTTGCAAATCAACGCAAACAGCATTTTCAGCTCCGATGGTCAGATGTCGGTTTCGGTTTTGAGCGGCCTCGTCATCAGCGCGGTCACGGCCTGGCCGATCGTCACCTTGCCGTCGAGGATGGCGGCGACGGCCGAGATGATAGGCGCCTCGATGCCGCGCTCGGCAGCGATGCGGGCGGCAATCCCCGCCGTCGGCACGCCTTCGGCCAGCGGCAGGCCGGCAAGCGGCTTGCCCTGGCCGAGCGCCAAGCCATAGGCGAAGTTGCGCGACTGGGCGGAAGAGCAGGTGAGCAAGAGGTCGCCGAGGCCTGAAAGCCCCATCAGCGTCTCCGGCCTGGCGCCGAAAGCGGCGCCGATGCGGCGCAATTCGACGAAGCCGCGCGTCACCATGGCGGCCTGGGCGCTGGCGCCGAGACCTGCGCCGGTGACGGCGCCGGCGGCAATGGCAAAGACGTTCTTCAGCGCGCCGCCGATCTCGACGCCAATCAGGTCGTCGCTCGAATAGCAGCGCAGGTTCTCCGCTGAGAAGCGCGCGGCAAGCTCGGCCGCCAATTCCGCATCGCGGGCGGCAACCACCACGGCGGTCGGCAGGCCGCGCGCGACGTCGCTGGCGAAGCTCGGGCCGGAAAGCGCCGCGACCGGATTGCCCGGCAGGCTTTCCTCGACGATCGCCGAGAGCAGCGCGCCGGTATCGCGCTCGATGCCCTTGGCGCAGAGCACCACCGGCGCTCCCTGGGGCACATGGTTGCGGGCATTGGCAAGGACGGCGCGCAGCGACTGCGCCGGCGTCACGGCGAGCACGCAGTCGGCGCCGTCAAGCGCCGCGGCAATGTCGCTGGTGGCCGTGATGCCGGGCTCAATCCTGATGCTGGGCAGGTAGCGCGGGTTCTCGCCGCGGGCGATCGCGGCGACGGTCTCAGTGTCGCGCGCATAGAGCCGGACATCATGGCCGGCGCGCAGCATGGCCAGCGCCAGCGCCGTGCCCCAGGCGCCGCCTCCCAGCACCGCAACGCGCCAGCCGCTGGTGCCTTTCTTGGTCATGCCTTGGCACCACGCCGGCCCGAGCCGACCAGGGGCGCGGAAACACTGTCGAGCGGCCAGCGCGAGCGCGGCACGAAATCGGCGGCGTTTTCGTCGGCGACGCCGGCGCGCAGCCGCTCGATGCCGGCCCAGGCGATCATCGCCGCATTGTCGGTGCAAAGCTTCTGCGGCGGCGCGATGAATGCGAAGCCGGCCTCGAAACACAGCGCTTCGAGCGTCGCCTTGATCGTGCGGTTGGCGGCGACGCCGCCGGCAACGACCAGCGCCGGCTTTGCATGGTCCGGGAATTCCTGGCGGAACCGGGCAAGGCTGCGGCCGACGCGATCGCCCAGCGCGTCCGCCACCGCGGCCTGGAAAGAGGCGCAGATGTCGGCGACGTCCTGGTCGCTTAGCGGCGCGATCGCGCTCGCCGCCTGGCGCACCGCCGTCTTCAGGCCGGAGAAGGAGAAATCGGGCTGCGCCGAGCCCTTCATCGGGCGTGGGAAGGCAAAGCGGCTTGCATCGCCGCTGACGGCCGCCTTCTCGACATTCGGGCCGCCGGGATAGGGCAGGCCGAGCATCTTGGCGGTCTTGTCGAAGGCCTCGCCCAGCGCATCGTCTATGGTGGTCGCCCAGCGCTGGTAATCGCCCACGCCGCGCACCGCGACGATCTGGGTGTGGCCGCCGGAAACGAGCAGGAGAAGGTAAGGAAAATCGAGGCCATCGGTCAGCCGCGCCGTCAGCGCGTGGCCTTCGAGGTGGTTGATGGCGATCAGCGGCTTGTTGGCGGCGGCGGCGATTGCCTTGGCCGTCATCAGGCCGACGATCAATCCGCCGACCAGGCCCGGCCCTGCTGTCGCGGCGATCGCGTCGATCTCATCGAGCGACACCGCCGAATCGGCGAGCGCCGCCTCGACGATGCCGTCCAGCGCCTCGACATGGGCGCGCGCGGCGATCTCCGGCACGACGCCGCCGAAGGCCGCATGCTCCTCGATCTGGCTGAGCACCACGTTGGACAGGATTTCGGGCGCGGCGACGCCATCCAGCGCCACAACGCTGGCCGCCGTCTCGTCGCAGCTCGTCTCAATGCCCAGAACGCGGATCAATTGGTCGCTGGCCTCTATGATTGTATCACCGGCCATTCCCAATTAGGAAAAGGCCCGGCAGACCTCAAGCTGCCCCGGGGGTTATCACGGACCGCGCGCCATGCAAACTTTGAAAATCGGAACACGCGGCAGCCCGCTGGCATTGGCCCAGGCGCATGAGACGCGGGCGCGGCTGATGCAGGCGCATGGCCTGCCCGAAGAGGCGTTCGAGGTGGTGCCGATCTCGACCAGCGGCGACCGCATCCAGGACCGGCCGCTGTCGGAAGCCGGCGGCAAGGGCCTGTTCACCAAGGAAATCGAGGAAGCGCTGCTCGAGCGCCGCATCGACATCGCCGTGCATTCGTCGAAGGACATGCCGACGGTGCTGCCCGATGGGCTGGAGCTCGTCACCTTCCTGCCGCGCGAGGACGCGCGCGACGCCTTCATCGGCAAGAACGTGAAGCGGATCGCCGACCTGCCGCATGGCGCCGCGGTCGGATCGTCATCCCTGCGCCGTCAAGCGCTGATCCGCCGCATGCGGCCGGATCTCGACGTGGTGATCTTCCGCGGCAATGTGCAGACCAGGCTCCGCAAGCTCGACCAAGGCGTCGCCGAGGGCACCATCCTCGCCTATGCCGGATTGAAGCGCCTCGGACTTGAGCATGTCGTCACCGACCTGATGCCGCTGGAAGCCTTTCCGCCGGCGCCGGGACAAGGCGCGATCGGCATCGAAACGCGCATCGGCGATCGCGATGTCGAGAGAATGCTGGCGGCGATCCATCATGTGCCGACCGGCCAGGCGCTTACCTGCGAGCGCGCCTTTCTCGCCGCGCTCGACGGCTCCTGCCGCACGCCGATAGCCGGCCATGCGACGGTGTCGGGCGAAAAACTGTCCTTCGCCGGGCTGATCATCTCGCCCGACGGCACGGAATCGCATGAGGTCCGGCTGGAAGGCGAAGCTGCCGACGCGGCGGAGATCGGCCTGGACGCGGCGCGCACGGTTCGCGCCAGGGCTGGTGTGACATTCTTCGACGGCTGGGCCTGACATGGTCCGCGTCCTGGTGACGAGGCCGGAGCCTGGCGCGTCGCGCACGGCACGGCGCCTCGAAGCCTTGGGATTTCAGCCTGTCCTGCTGCCGCTGACCGAGACGAGCGCATTGCCGGTCGAGGCGAGCATCGGCACCGATGGCGTCGCGGTCGTCGTCACCAGCGCCAATGCGGTGCGGCATGCGCCGAAGGCGCTGATCGCGGCACTTGCGCGCCTACCTTGCCACGCAGTTGGCAAACGGACGGCGGAAGCCTGCCGCGCGGCGGGATTCCTCTCCGTCACGGAAGGTCCGGGCGACGCCGAGGCGCTGACCGATGCCATCGCCGGCGGCCTTGCCGGCAGGGCAATCGTCTATCTGTGCGGCCGCGTCCGCTTGCCTGCGTTCGAGCAGCGGTTGGCGGCGGCTGGCGTGCACGTCCAGGCGATCGAGACCTACGACACGACAGCTGTCGACTATGGCGATGCCGATGTGGTCGCCCACCTGTCGGGCCGGCCGGTCGACGCGGCGCTGCTTTATTCGGCCAAGGCCGGCGCCGCGCTGGCCAGCCTGATTGCGCGGCCGGCCTTGCGGCATCTCTTTGAAAGAACGGAATTCCTGGCGCTCTCGGCGCGTGTCGCCGAGCCGCTGGACGGGGTTGCCGGTGACAGGGTCCGCATCGCGTCCAAGCCCGAGGAAGAGCAGCTGCTGGCGCTTTTGTCGCTGCCCGGCTGAGCCGCGTCATCACACCGCCCCTTTTCACCGCTTGGTGATGTGCTAGAGCATCCCCTGGACCCTTTGAACCATCCTCAAGCCAGTTCGCGGAGCCCAAAGCATGGTCAAGACGCCGAAGATGCGACATTCGAAGACCCGGCGCGAGCCGGTGACCATCGAACTCGAGCCCGGCGCCGTCTCGCGAATCACTGACGAGGATGCCGCCAAGGCCGAGGCCAGTGCCGCGCAGACCGACGAGGCGAAGGCAGAAGAGGCCGCCGCTGCTTCGCAGCCGGAGCCGCCGGAAGAGCCGATCCATGCCGAGCAGGCCGATATCGAGCCGTGGGAGCATAGCGACGCCGCGCAGGCTGCAGCCGATAAATCAGAGGCCGGCAAGGACGAGCCGGAGGCGCCGTATCCCGGCGCGTCTGATGCGCCGAAGAGCCAGCCCAAGGGCTTCGATTACAATTTCGAGGACGCATCCGCGCTTGGCGCCTCGGCATCGAAGGCAAGCGAGACACGAAGTGAGACATGGGGCGAGGGTCGCGTGCCGCAGCCGCCGCGCAGAACCGGCGTCAACGCCATCGCTGCGGGCGTCGTCGGCGGCGTGATCGCGCTTGCCGGCGCCGGCCTGCTGCAAGCGGTCGGCCTGCTCGGCTCGTCGGGACCGGGCGGGGAGTCGCTCGATAGCGTCAACGGCGAGATCGCTTCGCTGAAAAGCGAGATTGCGGCGCTGAAGGAAAGCGGCGGCACCTCGGCCAAGGTCGACGGCCTGTCCTCGGCGCTCGATCAGGTCAAGGCCGATGTCGCGGCGCTGAAATCGTCGGCCGGACAAGGCGGCGACGGCGCTGCGCTCAAGGCGCTCGGCGACAAGGTTGGCCAGATCGAGACAACCATCGCCGAGCTGCAGAAGAACGGCAATGCGGCACCCGCCGATCTCGGTCCGCTCAACGAGAAGATCGCCGGGCTCGACGCGCTGGTGAAATCGGCCGGCGACGCGGCCAAGGCCGAGGACGGCAGGGTGGCGGCGCTGGAGCAGTCCGTATCGCAGCTCTCCGGCAAGGTGGAGGCGCAAGCCTCGCAACCCAAGATTGCGCTGGCGATCGCCGCCTCGGCGCTGAAGTCGGCGCTCGATCGCGGCGCGCCGTTCGCGACCGAACTCGACACGTTCGCCGCGATCGCGCCGGACGCGCCCGAGCTCGCGGCGCTGCGCTCCTATGCCGAAAAGGGCGTGCCGACCCGCGCCACCATCGCTGCGGAGGCCGATGCCGCCGCCAACGCCATGGTCGAGGCGGCAAAGCCGGTCGACCAGAATGCCGGCTTCTTCCAGAGCCTGGTGTCGAGCGCTGAATCGCTGGTCAAGGTGCGGCCGGTCGGCGCGGTCGAGGGCAAGGGCGTGCCGGAAACCGTCGCGCGCATGGAAGTGGCGGTCAACCAGGGCGATTACGCCAAGGCGCTCAGCGAATATGACGCGCTGCCGGACGCGGCAAAGGCGGCCGGCGCCGATTTTGCCGGCAAACTGAAGGCACGGCTGGAGGTCGAAAAGCAGCTCGAAGCGCTGATTGCCGGCGCGACGAAGGCTTAAGGAGACAAGATGATCCGCATCCTCGTCTTCCTCGCCGTCGTCTTCGCGCTCGGGCTGGGTTTTGCCTGGCTGGCAGACCGCCCGGGCGAGATGCTCGTCACCTTCAACGGCTACCAGTACCAGGTCACGCTGATGGTGGCGGCGGTGGCGATCGTCGCTGTTGTGGCGGCGGTGATGATCGTCTGGTGGCTGATCAAGTCGCTGTGGAACAGCCCCTACACGATCTCGCGCTATTTCCGTGTGCGCCGCCGCGACCGCGGCTATCAGGCGCTGTCGACGGGCATGATCGCCGCCGGCGCCGGCGACGGCGCGCTGGCGCGCAAGAAAACCAAGGAGGCGGCCAAGCTGATCAGCTCCGACCAGGAGCCGCTGATCAACCTGCTCGACGCCCAGGCCTCGCTGCTCGAAGGCGACCATAAAGGCGCGCGGGAGAAATTCGAGCGGATGCTCGACGATCCCGAGATGCGGCTGCTCGGGCTGCGCGGGCTCTATCTCGAGGCCGAGCGCCTCGGCGACCGCAATGCCGCGCGCCACTATGCCGGCCGCGCGGCGGCGGTGGCGCCGCAGCTTGCCTGGGCGGCGGAATCGACGCTGGAGGAACTTACCGAACGCGGCGACTGGGACGGCGCGCTGAAGCTGGTCGAGGCGCAGAAATCGACCAGGCAGATCGAGCGCGACGCCGCCAATCGCCGCCGCGCCGTGCTGCTCACCGCCAAGGCGCAGGCGCTGGTCGACAGCGATCCCAACGCGGCCCGCACCGCGGCGCTCGAAGCCAACAAGCTGGCGCCGGATTTCGCGCCGGCGGCGGTGATCGCCGCCGATCTGGTCATCCGGCAAAACGACGTGCGCAAGGGCTCCAAGATCCTGGAGGCCGCCTGGAAGGCCGAGCCGCATCCCGACATCGCCGAGCTCTACACCCATGCCAGGCCGGGCGACGCCGTGCTCGATCGTCTGAACCGCGCGAAGAAGCTGCAGGAATTGAAGAGGAATCATCCCGAGTCGTCGATGGCCGTGGCGCGCGCAGCGCTCAATGCTCAGGATTTCGCCACGGCGCGGCGCGAGGCGGAGGCCGCGATCCGCATGGATCGTCGCGAGGGCGCATATCTTCTGCTCGCCGATATCGAGGAGGCCGAGACCGGCGACCAGGGCAAGGTGCGGCAGCTGCTGTCGAAGGCCGTGCGCGCGCCGCGCGATCCGGCCTGGGTGGCGGACGGCGTCATCTCCGAGCGCTGGGCGCCGGTGTCGCCGGTCACCGGCAAGCTCGATGCCTTCACCTGGCGGGCGCCGATGGAGCGGCTTGGCCAGCTGATCGACAGCGACGCGGATGTCGCCGTACCGGCGATCACCGCTGCGCCGCCTGTCCAGCCTGTCGCCGAAAAGGCGATCGACATCGTCGCCGATGCTCCGGCCGAGAAGCCGGCGCCGGTGCCTTCAAACGGCGGCGAGAAGCAAGCGTCCGTTGCGGAAGCCGTCAGCGAGGCTGAAATCGGCGAGCCCGGTCCGGAGCTGCCGCCTCTGCCGGATGACCCTGGCGTCACGCCGGAAGAAGAAGCGGAAAAATCGCCGCGCCGCTTTCGTTTGTTCTGAGGCTGTGTTCTGGGACCGGGTTTGTTGGGCAGGGAAAAAACATCGATGTTCGAGCGCGTATTGTCCTTCCTGAGGGATCTGCCGGCTGCTGGCGAGGCCAAGCCGAGCGCCGACGATCCGCGCGTCGCGGCTTCGGCGCTGCTCTATCATGTGATGAACGCCGACGGCGTGCGCCAGGACGTCGAGTGGGAACGGTTCAAGCAGATCCTGGCCGAGACCTATTCGGTGAGCGGCAAGGAACTCGATGCGCTGGCGGCGGCCGGCGAGCGCGCCGACAACGAGGCGATCGACCTCTACGCCTTCACCAGCGTCTTGAAGCGCCACCTCGACCCCGAGGCGCGCAAGGCCTTCATCGGCCTGATGTGGGAAATCGTCTATGCCGATGGCGAGCTTGACGAACTCGAGGACAACACAGTCTGGCGGGTCGCCGAGCTGATCGGCGTCGAGCGTCTCGACCGCATCGAGGCGCGCCGCAAGGCGGCAGCCGAGGTGCCCGGCGCGCGGGGCGAATCGAGCGACGAATAGCAGGATCCTTCGCCTTCCATGCCACCCAGATCGAGGCCGAGACCAAAAATCCTGATCGTGCTGCATCAGGAGACTTCGAGCCCCGGCCGCGTCGGCCACATGCTCCTGGAAGAAGGCTTCGACCTCGACATCCGCCGGCCGCCATTGGGCGACGAATTGCCGTGCACGCTGGACGGTCATGCCGGCGCGGTTATCTTCGGCGGCCCGATGAGTGCCAATGACGAGGACGAGTTCGTCCGCCGCGAGACCGATTGGCTGGAAATCCCGCTGAAGGAGAACCGGCCGTTCCTCGGCATCTGCCTTGGCGCCCAGATGCTCGCCAACCATCTCGGCGGCAAGGTCGAGGGCCACGGCGAAGGCCTGGTCGAGATCGGCTGGTATCCGCTGAAGGCGACCGAGGCCGGCAAGAAACTGCTGCACTGGCCGGAAATGGTCTATCAGTTCCACCGTGAAGGCTTTTCGCTGCCGAAGGAAGCGACGCTGCTGGCGACCGCGGAAACCTATCCCAACCAGGCGTTTCGTTATGGCGAGAATGCCTGGGGCATCCAGTTCCATGGCGAGCTGACAAGGATGATGATGCAGCGCTGGGTGGTGCGCGGCGCGCATCGCTTCGAACTGCCCGGCGCCCAGCCCGGCCGCGACCATCTCGGCGGCCGGCTGATCTGGGACATGCACCTCAAGCGCTGGCTGGGCGAGTTTTTGGGGCTGATTTTTGGGCGGCCGGCTGTGGGGTAGGGCAAACTGATGCGGCTGTTGGACTGGATCAGACCGACCAGCATCTGCGCCGCACCTGCCGAGGTCGCGCAGATCGTTGCCTCGCCGCGCCAATTTTCTGCGCCCGACGCGGCGAATCCGTAACCCTACTCGGCGGCCGTCTCCGACGGCGCCTCTGCCGGCCCCGAAGGCTCGGCTTCGGCACGGGGCTTGCGCCGTGAAAACAGCGACCTGAGCGTGACGTAGAACACCGGCGTCAGGAATAGGCCGACGAAGGTGACCCCGAGCATGCCGGAGAACACCGCGGTGCCGAGCGACTGGCGCATTTCTGCGCCCGGGCCCGTTGCGATCATCAGCGGCACGACGCCGAGGATGAACGCGAAGGCGGTCATCAGGATCGGCCGCAGCCTGAGCCGGCAGGCTTCGACGGCGGCCTCGGCGGCCGACAGGCCGCGTTCCTGCGCCTGCCGCGCGAATTCGACGATCAGGATCGCGTTCTTGGCGGCAAGCCCGATCAGCACGATGAGGCCGATCTGCACGAGAATGTTGTTGTCCAGCCCTCGGAAAGTCACGCCAAGCAACGCCGCGAGCACGCCGAGCGGCACCACCAGCACAATGGCGAATGGCAACACCCAGCTTTCATATTGCGCCGCCAGCGCCAGGAACACGAACAGCACCGACAGTCCGAAGATATAGACGGCGGCATTGCCGGTGTTGCGCTCCTGATAGGCAAGCTCGGTCCATTCATAGGAGGTACCGGCCGGCAATGTCTTTGCCGTGATCCCTTCCATCAATGCCAGCGCGTCGCCCGTGGAGACGCCAGGCGCGGCGTTGCCCTGCAGCGGCACCGAGACGTACATGTTGTAGCGCTGGACCAGCGCCGGGCCGGTGACGTCGCGGATCTCGATCAACGTGCCGAGCGGAACCAGCGCGCCGGTCGCCGAGCGAACCTTCAATTTCAAGATGTCGGAGCGATCGAGGCGGAACGCCTGGTCGGCCTGCGCCCGCACCTGGTAGACGCGCCCGAAAGCGTTGAAGTCGTTGACGTAGGCGGTGCCCAGATTGATCGACAGTGTCTCGAAGATGTTGGGGATCGGCACGTTCAGGATGCGCGCCTTGTCGCGATCGATCGCCAGGAAGAATTGCGGGCTCGACGCGGAGAACGTGGTGAACACGCCTGTCAGCCCCGGCGTCTTATTGGCCTTGCCGGCGATTTCGTAGGCAAGCGCCAGGATCTGCCGCATGTCGGCGCTGTTGCGCTCCTGGATCTGCAGCTTGAAGCCGCCGGCATTGCCGACGCCGCGGATCGGCGGCGGCGGCAGTGCGATAATGAAGGCTTCCTTGATGCTTTGCAGGCTGCCGAACAGATTGCCGATGACCTTGGTCGCCGACTGGCCGGCTTTCAGCCGCTCGTCAAACGGCTTGAACCTGGCGAAGATCACGCCCTGGTTGCTGGCGTTGGTGAAGGTCGCGCCGGAGAAGCCGGCGAAGGCGACCGCGTAGTCGACGCCTGGCGTTTTCTGGATGATCTGCGACGCCTGCTGGATGACCGCATCGGTCCTCGACAGCGAGGCGCCGTCGGGCAACTGGACCACGACGATCGCATAGCCCTGGTCGAGCGATGGGATGAAACCGCGCGGCACGGCCTGCGCCATGTAGACCGTGGCGGAGATCAGGCCCGCGAAAACGGCCAGCATGGCGGCGATCGTTATCCACGAGCCGACCAGCACGCGGATGATGCTCGAATACCAATGGGCGACCCTGTCGAAGCCGCGATTGAACCCGTCGGCGAGCGCCCGTCCGAACCGCGCCAGGAAAAAGCGAGGCGGCGCCGCCGCGGCGCGGTGCGACTTGAACAGCAGTGCGGCCAGCGCCGGCGAAAGCGTCAGCGAATTGAATGCCGAGATCGCCGTCGACACCGCGATGGTGATCGCAAACTGCAGGTAGAATTGCCCGGAAATGCCGGGGATGAAGGCTGTCGGCACGAAGACGGCTATCAGCACCAGCGAGATCGCGATAATGGCCGTTCCGACTTCGTTCATGGTCAGGTGCGACGCCGGATTGGGCGCGAGCCCACTGGCGATATTGCGCTCGACGTTCTCGACCACGACGATCGCATCGTCGACGACGATGCCGATCGCCAGAACGAGCCCGAACAGCGTCAGCATGTTGAGCGAGAAGCCGGCGGCGTAAAGCACAGCCAGCGTGCCGATCAGCGACACGGGGATCGCCACGATCGGCACGATCGCCATGCGCCACGACTGCAGGAAGACGATGATGACGATGATGACCAGCAACATCGCCTCGAGGATCGTCTTGTAGACCTCGTGGATCGACTCGGCGACGAATTCTGTCGGATTGTAGACGATTTCGTAGCTCAACCCGTTCGGGAAGTCGCGGGAAAGCTCCTTCATCTTGTCCTGGATCTCCGCGGCCGCGGCGAGCGCATTGGTGCCCGGCCGCTGGAAGATGGCGAGCGCCACCGCCGGTTTGCCGTTGAGATAGGAGTTGGTCACGTAATCCTTGGCTCCGAGCTCGATGCGCGCAACGTCCTGCAGCGAGATCAGGCGGCCGTCGTCGGTCGATTTGACGATCACGTATCGGAAGTCGCGGGCGTCGTTGAAGCGGCCTTGCGTGGTGACCGTGTACTGGAACGCCGTGCCGGTGCCGGTCGGCGGCGCGCCGATCGAGCCGCCCGACACTTGGACGTTCTGGTCGCGCAGCGCCTGCACCACATCGCCTGAGGTCATCCCCAGGGCGGACAGTTTTTCCGGATCAAGCCAGATGCGCAGCGAATATTCGCGTTCGCCGAAGATGATGAGGTCGCCGACGCCGTCTAACCTGAGCAGTATGTCGCGCACCCGCGAGCGGGCGTAGTTCGAGACGTAGAGCTGGTCGTAGGTATTGTCGGGCGACAGCATGTGCACGACCATCATCAGGTCGGGCGAGCTCTTGGTGGTGGTGATGCCGAGGCGGCGGACTTCTTCGGGCAGGCGCGGCTCGGCGACCGACACGCGGTTCTGCACAAGCACCTGCGCCTTGTCGAGATCGGTGCCCAGCTTGAAGGTGATGGTCAGCGCCATCGACCCGTCGCCCGACGAATAGGACGACATGTAGAGCATGCCCTCGACGCCGTTGATCTCCTGCTCGATCGGTGTTGCCACCGTCGCTGCGACCGTCTGGGCGTCGGCGCCCGGATACTGCGCGCGAACGACGATGGTCGGCGGCGCGATCTCGGGATATTGCGCGACCGGCAGCTGGGTATAAGCAATCCCGCCGAGGATCAGCAGGACGATCGAAACGACCGATGCGAAGATGGGGCGGTCGACGAAGAAATGTGCGAACCTCATTGCTGCAACCCGGCGGTGTCGGCCTTGGGCGGCAACGTCACCATCTCGGCCTTCACTTTGGTGCCAGGCCTGGCGTGCATCAGCCCTTTGACGATGATCGTCTCGCCGCCGGTCAGGCCCGAGCGGATCACCCGGTAGCCGTCGAGAAGCGGGCCGGTGCGCACGGGCTTCGCCGACACCATCCCGGCCTCATCCACCAGGAAGACGATGCGTCGATCCTGATCGGCGCCGATCGCGTCGTCGGGCACCAGCACGCCGCTATGCGGCAGCGACCCCGGCACGTTGATGCGCCCGAACATGCCTGGCTGGAGAATGCCGTCGGGGTTGGCAAACTTCGCACGCACCCGCATGGTGCCGGTCGCGTTGTCGATCCGGTTCTCGGCAAAATCGAGCTTGCCTTTGAACGCCGCCTCCGCGCGGTCGGCGACATGAACCTCCACATCGAGCCCGCTGGCGCCTTCCTGCATGCTGCCGCCGCGCGCCTTCGCGTCGCGGGCGTAGCTGAAATACAGGCGCTCATCGACGTCGAAATAGAAGTCGATCGGGTCGCGCGTGACGATGGTCGTCAGCAAGGTGGAATCCGGCTGCACGAGGTTGCCGACCGACACCAGCCGGCGGTCGATGCGGCCGGATAAAGGCGCCTTGATCTCGGTGAATTCCATGTTCAGGCTGGCCGTCGTCAGCGCAGCCGTCGCGCCCTGCATCTGCGCCTGCGCCGCAAGGTATTCCCGCCGGCGGTCGTCGACCGTGGCGGGCGAGATGTTGCCGGTCTTGGCAAGCTCGTTGGCGCGATCCAGCTGCATCTTGGTGAATTCGAGCAGTGACTTGGCGACGTCCACTTGCGATTTGGCGGCATCATAAGCGGCCTGGTACGGACGCTGGTCGATGGTGAAGAGCAGGTCGCCCTTGTTGACCAGCGAGCCGTCCTGGAAGCTGACCTTGTCCAGATAGCCGCTGACGCGCGAACGGATGGCGACCTGGTCGACGGCTTCGAAGCGCCCGACGAACTCGTCGTCTTCGACGATATCACGCACCACCGGCTTGGCCGCCGTCACCGCTGGTAGCTGCTGGTCCTGCGCCAACGCAGCGCTGCCGAAAGCCATGCCGAGCAGGAATGCCGCCGACACGGCGGCGCGGGCAAGCCAGTTGGCCGATCGACGGGGTCGCCCGCCCGCGTCGCGATGCAATTGCCCATTCCCTGTGGTGTCCATTTGCGTCCCCGCTCGCTGGACCCGGAGGTCGATTGATCCGCTTCACGCTCAGGCTTCTAGTGGAGATCAGACTGCAGCGTTGTGCACAGCAACATGATCATTTTCCATGCGGGCTGAAATGTCCACCCCGTGGCTGCCCATCGCCATCCGGCAAGGCCGACATCGATCATACAGACGCGACGGCCACTTCACGCCACGAGTCAAAGTTCGTGCTCGCCCTGGCGTCCGGTCACCAAGCAATCCCGGACATCGGAGTTCACCGTTTGGTGATGATGCGCATCGCAGCGAGAGCGTATGGCGACCGTCAGCGCTGCAACAGCGGTTTCACTCCTGTCGCTGCTTTCGTCGGATTTCCACATGCTGTGCAGCAGCAGCCCGGAGATCGCTGAAATCATCCGCACGACCGCGCTTGAGTAGCGCGGCGCGGCGCAGCCGTCCAAATACGTGTCGTTGCTAGCTCCGAGGCGCTGGCGAATGCATCGGCTTTCCCCGCCGGCGCTGTGCATCGCCGGTCTGGCCGCTATCGGCGGAGCCGCGAATCTGTGCTAAGGCGCCGCCCGACCAATCAAGAGGACGACACTGTGAGCGAACTGACCTTGGCCGAGGCGACCGAAAATATCTATGCCTCACTCCGAGCGGACAATGCCGACCTCGATGCGCATATCGCGGCACTCAAGGCAGCGCTGGCGCGGGAGGGGAAGAAACAGGCGGTGTTCGATCCGGCCAGGCTGGTGCAGAACAACCGCGCCGGCCGCAAGTTGATGCAGGCCTATTTTCGGCAGCGGGGCGTCAGCGTGAGCTTTTCGGAGTAGATTTGCTCGCGCCCCTGCCTCGCTGGGCGACGGCGCGGTGAGATTGGCCTGAACTCGGATCCAGCGGCTTGGATCAAGAACGCAATCAGTTCCGGCTGTTGAGATGCCGCACCTGCCGCAGCGCCGGGAACAAATAGGCCCACAGGCCGGCGACGGCGATGGCGCCGATGCCGCCGATCACCACTGCGGGAACCGTGCCGATCAGCGCCGCCATGGTGCCGGCACGGAATTCACCGACCTCGTTGGAGGCGCCGACGAAGACCTGGTTGACGGCGTTGACGCGGCCGCGCACCTCGTCCGGCGTCCAGAGCTGGATCAGCGTCTCGCGGATATAGACGCTAAACATGTCGGCGGCGCCGAGCAAAGCGAGCGCCGCGATCGACAGCCAGGTGATGGTCGAGATGCCGAACAGCACGGTGAATGCGCCGAACAAAGCAACGAAGCCCAGCATGATCTTGCCGGCGTGGTTGCGGATCGGGTGGCCAGCAAGCCAGACGGCGACGCAGATGGCGCCGATGCCGGGTGCCGAGCGCAGCAGGCCGAGACCCCAAGGGCCGAGCTCGAGGATATCGCGCGCATAGACCGGCAGCAGCGCCGAGGCGCCCGACAGGAGCACGGCGAACAGGTCGAGCGAGATCGCGCCGAGCACGATCTTCTCGCCCCAGATATAGCCGAAGCCGGCAAACAGCGTCTGCATCGTCGGCTTGTCGGTGGCCGTCTGCTGGGCGGGCTTCGGGATGGTGAAGATCAGCAGCCCGGCAGCGAGCATCAGGACTGCGGCGGTGGCGTAGGCGACTTCCGCGGACACGCCGTAGAGCAGGCCGCCGGCGACCGGGCCGACGATGGTCGCCGTCTGCCAGGCCGACGAATTCCAGGCGATCGCGTTGGCGAAATCCTCCTGCGGCACCAGATTGGCGAACAGCGAGGACGAGGCCGGGCCGTAGAAGGCGCGGGCTATGCCGAACATGACCAGCACGAGGAAGATCGGCAGCGGGCCGGTCAGGCCGCGCAGCGTCAGAAGCAGCAGGGCCAAGGCGCAGCCGGCCTCGACCAAGGTCGCCAGCGTCATGATCAGGCGGCGGCCGAAGCGGTCGGCGACGACGCCGGTAACCAGGACCAGGAGCAGCGAAGGCAGGAACTGGACGATGCCGACAATGCCGAGGTCGAACGGATTGCGGGTCAGGTCATAGACCTGCCAGCCGACGGCGACCGAGACGATCATGGTGGCGAAGGTGGTGAGGAAGCGCGCCGTCCAGTAGCTGAGGAACGGGCGGTGCCGGAACGCGGCGTAGCGCTGGTCTGGTGACGTTGCTTCGACGGTCATGATTCGAGGGCCCCTTTGCGACAATGGCCGGCGGGGCACTTCCACGGTGGGCGCTGGTCCGGCCGCAACCCTTTAGCCCAGTTCGTCTTGCCATGCGCGTAAAAAATCCGCTGGATCTAAGAAAATCGAAATTCCCTGCTCTGGTGATGGGGCGTTCAGCCTCTCAAAGCAGCCGAGATGGCTTCCAGCCCGCCGCGCAACTCCGCCTCTTTCGGCCAGCCGAAACCGAGGCGGAAGAAACGCTTCGGCATCTCGAACCAATGGCCGGGGCCGACATAGGTGCCGTATTCCGCCAGCAGCCTGGTGTAGAAGCGGTCAAGGTCGAAGCCCGCATCGACGTTGAGCCGTGGGAAACCGACGACGCCGCCTTGCGGCCGCACCCAGTCGACCAGTGGCTCGCCGTCGATCCAGTCCTGCACGACGTCGCGGCGCCTGGCCATTTCGGGGAGCAGCGAGGCGAGGAAGGTATCACGGCGTTCGAGCGTGGCGCGGGCGATCGCCTCGTCGATGACGCTGCCGCAGATGCCGATCTGCTCCTTGGCGGCGAGGAAGGTCTCCTGCAATTGCGGATCGCGGGTCATCAGCCAGCCGATGCGGATGCCCGGAATGCCGAAGGCCTTCGACAACGAGCAGACGCTGATGGCGGCGGAGCTGAGCGAGGCCGCCGACGGCAGCCGGGCGCCATAGGAGAGGTCGCGATAGGTCTCGTCGACCAGCAGGCGGCATTTGCGGCTTTCGGCAAGCGTAATCAGCGCGTCGAGATCGGCGCGTGTCATCATCGTGCCGGTCGGGTTGTGCGGGCAGGTGACGCTGATCAGCCTGGTGTTCGGCCGCAGCTCTGCCTTCACACGGTCGATGTCGATGGCAAAGCCCTCGTCGAAATCGAGATCGATGTAGGAGATGGCGCAGCCGATCGCCTTCGGTGTCTCGATGTTGGTGGCGTAGTTCGGCCGCACGACCACGAGATGGTCGCCGGCCGACAGAAGCGACGTGGCGATGATGAACAGCGCGCCGGCCGCGCCAGCGGTCACCAGCACATCATCGGGGGAAAGACCGCTGTCCTGCCCGGCGATAAGCGCCCGCAGTTCCCTGTCGCCGCGGTGCTCGCCATAAAACAGCGTGAGGTCCGGCAGCGCGAGACCGATGTCGGAGAGTTTCTGGTCTGCGATCGAGCTTTCGGAAAGGTTGTAGCGGATGCGCTCGTAGCCGTATTCCTCCGGCGCTTCTTTCTCGATCACCATCCTGGTGTAGTTCATGGCCATGTCCCCAAGCGGTTCATCCTTTTAAACAGACCGCGCGTCCTGTTTTGACGCAATTCCGTACGGCTTTCCTGGAATTGCCTGGTGGAACGGTATCCAAGCCATAAAAGCAGGAAGCCTGCCAAGGCTGATTCCTCGGCAGGCTTCCCTAAACCATTGGTGCAGGCGCGTTATTTCAGGCCGGGGCTTTGGCCTTCCTGGCCCTTGCAGGCTTCGCCGGCTCCGGTTCCGCCTTGCGGCCGAGGCCGATCGACTTGGCGAGCTGCGAGCGCGAGGCCGCGTAGTTGGGTGCGACCATCGGGTAATCCACCGGCAGGCCCCATTTGGTGCGGTAGGCTTCCGGTGTCAGTCCGAAATGCACGCCGATATGCCGCTTCAGCGATTTGAACTTCTTCCCGTCCTCGAGGCAGATGATGTAGTCCGGCGTCACCGAGCGCCTGGGATTGACGGCGGGAACCGGCGGGGGCGCCGCGGGCTCCGCCGGCTGGCTGATCCCGCCGATCGAAGAGGCGACGCTGGCGATCAGTCCGCCCAGGTCGGAAGCAGGCAGGCGGTTTTTGGCGACATAGGCCGATACGATATGAGCGGTGAGCTCGAGAAGGTCGATTTCCCTGGCTGTGCTGGTGTCCTCGTCCACGTAGTCCCTCCATTTCTGCCGCAAGGTCGCGAAACCGATCCGGTTTTCGCGGTGTAATGTCGAAGCGCTGCGAGCGTTGTTTGCGAATTCGGGAAGCCGCAGGGGCCGCAGGCCGGCGAATTCCTAGTCGGCAAATCTGCGCGGCGCAACATTTTGTCGCGTCAATACACGCTGTTTTGAACAATTATACTGAAATGTAACTATATCAGACGACCAGCGCCTTGTCGCGCCACAGACGAAATCCACCCTCGAATGCGCGAGTGTTGTCGCCGCGCCGGGATTTTTCCGGCAATTGATCGAGCTTGTCGACATTGCCGCCGCCGATCACGACATAGTCCGGCTGCAAGGCGGCGCGAAGCCTGTCGACGACGTCGAAAACGTATTTGCGCCACTTCTTCTTCCCGTGCTTCACCAGGCCGCGTTCGCCGACATAATCCTCGAAAGTCGCTCCCTTTTTGTAGGGCAGATGGGCGAGCTCCATGGGTTGGCCGACATTCTTGATGATCATGGCGGCGCCCAGGCCGGTTCCGAGGCCGAGGAACAGCATGCGGCCGCCGTCATAGCTGCCGATCGCCTGCATCAGCGCGTCGTTGACGAGCTTCACCGGCTTGCCGAAAGCGGCGGTGAAATCATAGCCGTTCCAGCCCTTGCCGAGATTGAAGGGATCGAGCGAGGGCTTGTTGTCGCGCACGGGGCCGGGATAACCCATCGAGATGACGTCGTAGTCCAGACCCTCGGCCAGTTTCTTGACCGACGAGACGACCTGGTCCGGGGTCAGGCTCGGTCCGGACGCGGCGCGGCGCATCTCGCCGCCTGCGCTGGTGAGGATCTTCACATGCGAGCCGCCGACATCGACGGCGAGCACGATCGGATCACCGGTTGCCGCGGCTTTCTTTGCTGCCTTCGCCATCCCGTCCTCCCCGAAAGTTATTTGCTCGGATTGATCCAGCCGTCGGGCGGGCCGAAGCCGTTCATGGCATCGACCGGCCCCCAGGTCTTGGGCGCATAGATTGCCGGCGCCGCGGTGTCGCCGAGCACCGGGCCGACGATGCGCCAGGCAAGCTCGGCCGCGTCCTGGCGCGTGAAGAGCTGGCCATTGCCGTTCATGGCGTCGCCGATCAGCCGCTCATAGGGCGGCATGTCGCCCTTGGTGTCGTCGAGCGCGGTCAGTTCCACCTGCTCGCCGATCATGTCGTCGCCGGCGACCTTGCGCTGGGCGCCGATCGAGATCGCCACCTGCGGGTCGATGCGGAAGCGCACATAATTGGCGTCGCCCGGCTTGATGGGGTCGAAGACGTCGAGCGGCGGCCGCTTCATACGCACGATCACCTCGGTGGCGTGGACCGGCATGTTCTTGCCGGCGCGAATGAAGAAAGGCACGTCCCGCCAGCGCCAGGTGTCGACGAAGAAGCGCACCGCGGCGAAGGTCTCGACCGGCGAGTTGGGCCTGACGCCCGGCTCGGCCAGATAGCCGTCGAATTGGCCGCGCACGACATCGTCCTTGGTCAGCGTGCGGATCGCGCGCAGCACCTGCACCTTCTCGTCGATCAGGTCGTCGGCCGAGCGGCCGACAGGCGGCTCCATGGCCAAAAGCAACAGGATGTTGAGCAGGTGGTTTTCGATCACGTCGCGGATGCAGCCGACATCGTCATAGAATTTGCCGCGGCCCTCGACGCCGAAATCCTCGGCCATGGTGATCTGCACGCTCTCGACGAAATTGCGGTTCCAGATCGGCTCGAGGAAGGAGTTGGCGAAGCGGAAATAGAGCAGGTTCTGGATCGCTTCCTTGCCGAGATAATGGTCAATGCGGAAGATCGACTGCTCGTCGAACACCAGATGCAGCACCCGGTTCAGCCAGCGCGCCGACTGCAGGTCGTGGCCGAACGGCTTTTCCACCATCAGCCGCGCGCCGCGCGCGGTGCCGGACTGCTCCAGCCCTTGCACGACCGTCTCGAACATTGCCGGGGGAACGGCCATGTAATGCAGCGGCCGCTGCGCGGAACCCAGCGCCGTCTTCAGCTTCTCGAAGGTCGCGCCGTCGCGGTAGTCGCCGCTGACATAGCGCAGCAGCGAGGCGAGCTTGGAAAAGACCTTGTCGTCGACACGGCCAAGCGCGGTGACGATGCCGTCGCGCGCACGGTCCACCAATTTGGGGAGCTCCCAAGGCTCGAAGGCGACGCCGATCACCGGCTCGCTCAGCGTGCCCTTGGCGACCATCTGGTAGAGCGCCGGGAAAATCTTTTTGTGCGCAAGATCGCCGGTGGCTCCGAAAAGCACCAGCGTGTCGGACCTCTCCTGGCTCATGCAGTCTCTCCCCTCACGCGCCGGTCTTCGGCTTCTCGACATGGCCGCCGAAGGCATAGCGCATGGCGGACAGAAGCTTGTCGGCGAATTGCGATTCGCCCTGGGAAGAGAAGCGGTCGAACAGCGCAGAGGACAGCACCGGCGCCGGGACGCCGGTGTCGATCGCCGCTTTGAGCGTCCAGCGGCCTTCGCCGGAATCGGAGACGCGGCCGCCGAACTGGGCGAGCGCCGGATCGTTCTTCAGCGCGCCGGCGGTGAGATCGAGCAGCCAGGAGCCGATGACGCTGCCGTGCCGCCAGACCTCGGCGACCTGCGGCAGGTCGATGTCGAACTGATAATATTGCGGATTTTCGAGCGGGCTGGTCTCGGCGTCGGCTGTGCGCTGCCTTTTGCCGGCATTTGCCGACTTCAGGATGTTCATGCCCTCGGCATAGGCGGCCATCACGCCATATTCGATGCCGTTATGCACCATCTTGACGAAGTGGCCGGCGCCGCTCGGCCCGCAGTGAAGATAACCGAAGGGCGCCGTGCCGGCATCCTTGGACGGGTTGGCGCCCGCATCGGCGCCAGGCGCCAGTGTGGCGAAGACCGAATCGAGATGCTTCACCGCATCATCGGGGCCGCCGATCATCAGGCAGTAGCCGCGCTCCAGCCCCCACACGCCGCCGCTGGTGCCGACATCGACGAAGTTGATGCCCCTAACCGCAAGCTTCGCCGCCTGGTCGACGGCATCGTGATAATAGGAATTGCCGCCGTCGATGATGATGTCGCCCGGCTCCATCAGCGCCGCCACCTGGTCGACGATCCTGCCGGTGATCGCGGCCGGCAGCATCAGCCAGGCGCAGCGCGGCTTGGCGAGCTTGGCGACGAACTCCTCCAGCGAGGCGGCGCCGACCGCGCCGTCCTTGACCATGCCGGCGACGCTTGCCGAATTGATGTCATAGACGACGCATTCATGGCCGTCGCGCATCAGGCGCCGCACCATGTTGGCGCCCATCCTGCCCAGTCCCATCATACCGATCTGCATGGTTTCATCCCGATTGCTTGAGGAAGGAGAAGTACAATGGCCCTGCCGGATCATGATTGGGCGCCAATGCCGACGCTGAAGTCGACATTCTCCCAACGCATCGCCCCGGGCCAGAAAAAAGTGAAGACGATGGTGGTTCCCGGCTGCACGCGGTTAACGGGCAAATCCACCAGGTGAATGCCGAACGCATTCTCGGTTGTCTTACTGTCCTGCACGGTCAGCCATTTGTCGCTGCTCCAATGGACGACCCCGGGCGCCGACAATTCGACGCGCAGCGCCTTGCCAGCCGGAATGGAGCGGATCTTGTGGTTGAAGCGCCAGATCCGCAGCGGCGAGATCGTCTGGCCCTTGATATAACGTTCGACGCCCTGCGGCGGCAGGTCGAAGACAACGCCGTCGCGCAGCGAGCGCAACAGCTTGATGTGCTGGGCATGCGCCCAGACCAGCGGCATGGCGCTGCCGGACGGTTTGCCCAGCCGCAATTCGCGGTCCGGCATGTCGGGGCGATCCCAGACCTGCTCCGGCAGGAGGCCGCCCACGCCGGCCGAACGTTCGAAAGTCTCAAGCAGTTGCGCCGCCCTATCCCCGCGGCCGGCGGCCAGCTCGTAATGGGCGCGCTCGCCGGCGAGCAGCGGCCACGGCCGCCCCTGGCCGGTGCCGTCGAAAGGCGAGCCGTCCTCGTGCTCGCCATAGCCGTCGCCGGTATAGCGGTACCAGAGCGGCCCCTGCGGCAACTCGCAGCGCAGCTCGGCGTCGATGGCCTTGACGGTGTTGACGATGCGCGGGTCGTCCGCGGCCCTCAGGCCGAAGCGGACCAGCGCCAGCGCATCCGGGCTGATGATCGCCTCGGCGGGCTTGTCGGTGTCGCCCGGTGGCCGGTTCTTGATCGGCACGAAGCCGTCCTTCGGAGACGCGGCGCTGCCATTGTCGGGCGGCGCGATGCGGACATAATATCCGTCGGTTCCCGCCCTGGTGCTTGCCTGCGTACCGGTCACATAGGTCCAGCGCTCGACCTGGTCGTTCCAGCAATCGGCGGTCTCGCGCAGATAGTTTGCCGGCTCATTTTTTCCGCAGGCTTCCAGCATGTCGGCCGCGGCGAGCAGGCCCGCTATTTCCACGGCCAGCGTGAACGGGCTGTAGCCGGCATCCTCTTCCCAGCGGTCCTGGCCGGTGACCGGGCCGTTACGGACGACATAGGCGGCGGCGTTCTCGATCATCGCCAGGAAGTCGGCGAGCTTCGACTTCGGCAGATGGCCGGCACGGCGCAAGGCATCGGCAAGCAGCAGCGGAAAGGCGCATTCATCCATCTGGATGCCGGGCCAGTAGGCGGTGCCGTCGGACCAGCAATTTTGCGGCCAATGGCCGTCCGGCTGCTGGATCGAGCGCAGATAGGCGAGGATCTGCAGCGCCTGCCTGCCGTCGCCGGCCGCCAGGAAGCCACCCGCCGTCTCGACCAAGTCGCGCGGCCAGATGAGGTGATAGCCGCCGAGGTCGTTGTCGCCCTTGTTGAAACCCCAGGGGATCGACAGGCTGGCGACGGCGGCGCCCGGTCTCGCGATCGACAGATGCGTTGCCAGCACCGCGGTGCTGGCGCGGTAGGTGTTCAGGCCGGAGGCGCCGCGGCGGTCGAGTTTTTCCAACCCTGCCTGAAATGTCCGCCAGTTCTCGACATAAGTCTTCGCGGCCGGCTCGAAACCCTGTTGCAGACTTGCAAGCGCAAGGTCGGCGGCTTCCTCCGGCGAAGCGCCGAAGCCGAGCGCCAGCAAGGCAACCGTCCTCCCGGCCGAAAAGCCGATCTCGCCGGTCAGCGCGACATTGCCGTTTTCCGCCGCCAAGCAGGATGGATCGAGCGCGCCGCTGTCGCGCAGCTGCTGCCAGCCGTCGGAGAAGCCGACATAACCGGCCGAGCAGGCGCCCCAGGGCAAAGAGGAGGCGAGCGCCAGCGACACGCCGCGCCCTATGGCGAAGAGAAGACGCTGTCCCTTGTGCTCGCCGATCCAGGCCGTGTTGCCCATGCCGGCATTGACGAGATGCGGCGCAAGCAGCGCATAGACGCGATAGTCGGCCGCCGAGCCCTTGATTGCGCTGAAACGCACTTCCTGCAGCAGCACAGGTCGTTTCGAATCCGTAACGATGCGTTTTTCGATGCGGTAGGCGCCATCGGAAGCGGTGTTGCTGAACCTGTAGCCGGGCACCCCGTCCTCGAAAGGGTCGACGGTGTGGGCCGCATCGCGTTTCTCTTCGGAAAAATAACCGTCGGGGCCGGTGACGATCAGCCCCAGGTCGCGCGTGCAGGCGCTGTCGAGGTGCGGATAATAGATTTCATTCAGGATGCCGTGGCTGGTGGTGAACCAGAGCGGGCTTTTTGCCGAAAGCGCGGTTCCGACGCTACTCTTGGCACTTGACGTCCAGCGCGCCGGAATTCCGGGCGCGCCTTTAGCAACGGTCGGCGTCACTGCCATGCACTGGCCTCCTGCCGCGTTCCTAGACCAGGAGTCGCCGTCTTTTCAATCGTCGCACCGCAAGTTGATCGAGCAGTGCCAATGCTTTGGAGTTGACAGCTTGCGGTTCCTCTGAATTTGTCTGACAATAGATAAAAAACAGAGATTTCGTGTTAACAGCAGCAACCTCGGGAGGAACCGACATGAAGAAACTGCTCGTATTGAGTGCATTTGCGGCGATGCTCGCCTCGGGCACCGCGCTTGCCGACACCAGCGGCAAGAAGATCGCCTTCTCCAACAATTATGCCGGCAATTCGTGGCGCCAGGCGATGCTCGACAGCTATGCGATCGTCACCAAGAAGGCGGTCGAGGACAAGGTGGTCGCGGCAGCGGATGTCTTCACCACCGCCGACAAGGAAGTGCCGACTCAGGCCGCCCAGGTGCAGAACCTGATCCTGCAGGGCTATGACGCCATCGTCATCAACGCCGCGTCGCCCGATGCGCTGAACGGCGCCATCAAGCAGGCCTGCGATGCCGGTATCGTCGTCGTCTCCTTCGACGGCATCGTGACCGAGCCTTGCGCCTACCGCGTCGTCGTCGACTTCAAGGACATGGGCAAGCAGGAAGTCGAGCAGATGGCCAAATTCCAGCCCAAGGGCGGCAATCTGCTGGAAATCCGCGGTCTCGCCGGCACCTCGATCGACGATGCCATCCATGCCGGCATCCTCGAAGGCGTCGCCGCCCATCCCGAGTTCAAGATCGTCGGTTCGGTGACGGGCGACTGGGACCAGACGACGGCGCAGAAGGCGGTGGCGACCATCCTGCCGTCGTTGCCGGATGTCGTCGGCATCGTCGACCAGGGCGGCGACGGCTATGGCGCCGCGCAGGCCTTCGCCGCGGCCGGCAAGCCACGCCCGACCATCATCATGGGCAACCGGCAGGACGAGCTGAAGTGGTGGAAGGAGCAGAAGGAGAAGGACGGCTACAAGACCTGGTCGGCCTCGATCGCGCCCGGCGTGTCGACGCTGGCCTTCTGGGTGGCGCAGCAGGTGCTCGACGGCCGCAAGGACATCCCGCATGACCTCCTGGTGCCCTATCTCGCCTTCACCCAGGACGATTTCGAGGCCGCGCTGCCGAAGATCAAGGAAGGCGGCGTCGCCACGCACGAATACACGCAGGAAGAAGCTATCGCGGCGATCAAGGCCAACATCAAGCAATAGCGGTGGGCACATTGCGGTCCGCATCGCCAACCGGATAAAGTTGAGGATGCTTCAGGCTATTGCGGATATCGTCAGGCTCAACGGCGCCGAAAAGCATTTCGGCGCCGTTCGGGCGCTTAACGGCGTCGACTTCCATGTCGGCGCCGGCGAATGCGTCGGGCTGGTCGGGCATAACGGTGCCGGCAAGTCGACGCTCATGCACATGGTGGCCGGCACGCTGCGGCCGGATGGCGGGCAGATCGCCGTGCGCGGCAATCAGGAAGCGAGCTATTCGGTGGCGCGCGCGCTCGAGCTTGGCATACGCTGCGTCTTCCAGGAGCTGTCGCTCTGCCCCAATCTCAGCGTCGCCGAGAATACTCGCATCAATCACCCCGCGCTTACCGGTTTCGGCTGGCGGCGCCGGGCCGCCGACCTCATCCGCGCCAAGCTGGACGAGATCTTCCCGGACCACGGCATTTCGGCGGACGACATTGCCGGCGACCTTTCGATCGGGCGGCGCCAGATGGTCGAGGTGGCGCGCGCCTTCACGCTGACCCGCGAGCCGCTGCATCTGGTCATCCTCGACGAGCCGACCTCCTCGCTCGACGCGCATACGGCGGGCCAATTGCTTTCATTCGTGCGCCGCTTCGTGGCGGCCGGAGGCAGCTGCATCCTGATCTCGCATGTGCTGGGCGAGGTGCTGCAGAACGCCGACCGCATCGTGGTGATGCGCGACGGCAAGGTGGTCGCGGCCGATGCCGCGAGCGCGTTCGACCGCGACAGGCTGGTCGCGGCCATGGGTGGCGCCGAGGGACATCACAAAGCCGCCGCCGAGGCCCGCAAGACCGAGCCAGGAGCGCTCAGGGTGCGGGCACGCCCGGCCAGGCAGCAGGACGGCAAGGAGCTTGTCGCGCGCGCGGGCGAGATCATCGGTCTTGCGGGGCTTGCCGGCCATGGCCAGACAGACCTTTTGCTGTCGATCTTCTCGGCCGCCTCCCGCGCCAGGACCGGCATCGAGGTGACGGCGCCAGTGGCATTGGTCGCAGGCGACCGCCAATCGGACGGCATCTTTTCGCAATGGTCGATCGCGCAGAATATCGGCATCCGTTCGCTGGCGCGGCTGCGCAGCGGCCTGCTGATCTCGCCGCAGCGCGAGGCCGAGCTTGCCGAATTCTGGAAGAAGAAGATCGGCATTCGCACGCCGGACATGAACAACAACATCTATTCGCTGTCGGGGGGCAACCAGCAGAAGGCGCTGTTTGCCCGCGCGCTCGGCTCCGACGCAGAGATCGTGCTGATGGACGACCCGATGCGCGGCGTCGATATCGGCACCAAGCTCGAAGTCTACGACCTCGTGCGCGAGGAGGCCGTAAAGGGCCGGACCTTCCTCTGGTACACGACCGAGACCGAGGAGCTCGACAATTGCGACCATGTCTACGTCTTCAAGAACGGCCGGATCGTCGCCAATCTTGGGCGCGACGAGCTGACGGAGGAAAAGATCATCCAGTCCTCGTTCGGCGATGCGGCCTGAGATGACGGCGATCGCTCCCGGCACTGTCCCGAAAGCCTCGCCGCGCGGCAGCGCCGCCCGGGCGCGCATGCTGCGCGGCCTTTTGCCGGCTTTGTCGCTGGCGCTGGTGCTGATTGCGATTGCCTGGCTCAACCCGCGCGCCATCAGCTATTTCGGCTTCAACCTGATGCTCAACCTGGCGATCCCGATCGCGCTGGCGACGATCGCACAGATGTTCGTCATCGCCGGCAACGAGCTCGACCTGTCGATAGGGACGTTCGTCGGCTTCGTCGGCTGCGTCACCGCGACATGGCTGCGGGACGCGCCGCTCCTCGGCATTCTCGTGCTCATGGGTTCGATCGGCGTCTATGCATTGCTCGGCGCGCTGATCCACCTGCGCAATTTGCCTTCGATCGTGGTGACGCTCGGCATGAGCTTCGTCTGGCAGGGGCTTGCGATCCTGATCCTGCCCAAGCCCGGCGGCAGGGCGCCGGACTGGCTGCTGTCGATCCTGTCGTTCAAGCCGCCCTACATTCCGTTCCCGATCCTTGCCGCGCTGCTGATCGCCGCGGTCGTGCATTTCGGCCTGATGCGCACGTCCTACGGCGTCATCCTGCGCGGCTCAGGCGGCAATGCCGCGGCGCTGAGGCGCGCCGGCTGGTCGCTGCTCAAGACCAAGGTCGTGCTGTTCGCGTTGACCGGCCTTTTCGGCGTTCTGTCCGGCATGGCGTTGATCGGCATCACCACCTCGGCCGACGCCAATATCGGCAATGGCTATACGCTGCTCTCGATCGCCGGCGTCATCCTCGGCGGCGGCGAGTTCGTCGGCGGCCGGGTGTCGCCGATCGGCGCCGTCCTCGGCGCGCTGACATTGGCGCTGGCCGCCTCGCCGCTCTTGACCTTCATGCACATCCCGCCCGACTGGCAGGTGGCCGCCAATGGCGCGATCCTGATCATCGTGCTGGCGGCGCGGGTGCTGATCAGTCGCAGGGAGCGGTAAGCGATGACCTCGGTGCGGACGCTGCTTGAAAAGCCCTGGATCTGGTCCTTCGTCGGCGCTCTGGTCGTCTGGCTGGCCACGATTGCCTTTACCGGCGGCTACGGCGCCGGCGGCATGGTCACGGCGGCGCTGTCGCTCGCCGTCTTCACCGTCATCGTCGGCGTTGGCCAGATGTTCGTCATCACGCTGGGACCCGGCAATGTCGACCTGTCGCTGCCGGCCAATATCGGGCTGGCCAGCGCGGTCGCCATGAAGGTGATGGGCGGCAGCGATGCCATGATCGTGGTCGGGCTGCTTGCGGCACTCGCCTGCGGCGCCGCGATCGGCGCGATCAACTATCTGCTGATCTGGGCGCTGCGCATCCCGCCGATCATCGCGACGCTGTCGGCGAGCTTCATCATCCAGTCGGTCGACATCAGCTACGGCCGCGGCCTGCAGATCAAGCCGCCGCCGGGCTTCGCCGATTTCACCAACTGGCAGGTGCTGGGTATTCCGGCGCTGGCGATGCTGGCGGTCGTCTTCACCATCGGCGCCGCGCTGGCGCTGCAGCGCATGATCTACGGCCGCTCGGTGCTGGCGATCGGCCAGAACATCCGCGCCGCATGGCTTGCCGGCGTCCATGTCGGCCGCATCCGCTTCCTCACCTACACGCTGTGCGGCGCGCTGGGCGGCATCGACGGGGCGCTGCTTGCCGGCTATTTCCGCGGCGCCAATGTCGATATCGGCAACGAATACCTGCTCGCCTCGATCGCGGTCGTGGTCATCGGCGGCACCTCGGTCGCCGGCGGCAAGGCCAATGTGCCGGGCGTCTGGGGCGCCGGCCTGTTCCTGGTGCTCCTGCTCACCATGCTCAACACGTTCGGCGTCAGCGCCGGCGTGCGGCTGGTGCTGACCGGGCTGATCATCGTCGGGGTGATCACGGCGGCCGGCGGCGAGAAGGCCGTTCGGTAGTCTTATTTGGCTGTCTTGGCGCGCGCGATCGCGTCGACGATCATCTTCTTGGCATATTTGGAATCGTGCCAGCCTTCGATCTTGACCCATTTGCCGGGCTCGAGATCCTTGTAGTGCTCGAAGAAGTGCTGCACCTGCTGGCGCGTGATCTCGGGCAGATGCGTGTATTCGGTGACGTTCTCGTAGCGCAGCGTCAGCTTGGGCGAGGGAACGGCGATCACCTTCTCGTCCTGGCCGGCATTGTCTTCCATGATCAAGACGCCGATCGGCCGTACATTGATTACGCAGCCCGGCACCAGCGCCCGGGTGTTGCAGACCAGAACGTCGATCGGGTCGCCGTCGCCCGACAGCGTGTGCGGCACGAAGCCGTAATTGCCGGGATAGCGCATCGAGGTGTGCAGGAAGCGGTCGACGAACAGGGTGCCGGCCTCCTTGTCCATTTCGTATTTGATCGGCTCGCCGCCGATCGGCACCTCGATGATGACGTTGACGTCCTCAGGCGGGTTCTTTCCTGTCGGCACGGCTTCGATACGCATGGCTAAATCCCTCTCTCGGTTGGAAGACCGATAGCGGGCGAAACGTCATGGTGCAATGCGGCGAATGGCACTGGACGCTGATGGAAGCGCACAGTTTGTGATGGATTGTAACCTAGGCGACGTCAGTCATTCCAGACGAAAGCCACTTTCTTGAGCGCCTTCTGCTCGAAGACCTCGACGCCTTCGGCGATATCGCGGCCGCCATTGCCGGCGTAGAAGGCCAAGGCGTTGTGATTGTCCTCCAGCGCCCAGACCACCAGGCCGCGCAGGCCGTGGTCGGCGAGCCGGGCCTTGGCCGCCTTGAACAGCCGGCTGCCGAGCCCGATGCCCTGATATTCCGGACGAAGATAGAGCTCGTAGATCTCGCCCTGCTGGCGGAGTTCGCGGGCGCGGTTCTTGCCGATCGTGGCATAGCCGGCGACGGTTCCGCCGATCTCGACGACCAGCACGGTGGCGGCGCGGCGAATCGCGTTGGCCCACCAATCGACGCCGCGACGGTTGATCATCGAGGTCAGCGTGCGATGCGGGATGATGCCCGAATAGGCGCCGCGCCAGGCCTGCTGGTGCACCTCGGCGATGGCGCTCGCGTCGCGCGGTTCTGCCTTCCGGATGTCGATCGTCAGCGTGTTCATGGTTGGTTAACCATAAACCCGCCTCGGGCAATTGCAAAGAGTCCGCCAACATGCCTCCTCGCTTTCGCACAGGCGAAAGGTGGGTGCGCCGACGAGGCGTTCATTTCCGTAAAATCAGCGCAAACGCCGGAGATTGGCTGAAGCCGCCCAACCTCGTCATTCTATGGCGGAGCAAGGAGCGAAGCGACGCGGCGCAGACCCTAGAATCCATGCCGTGACCTTAAGGCGTTGCCACGGCGCAGAATTCTGCTCCGTTGCACGCTGTGGCGAAGGTAACGGCATGGATTCTAGGGTCTTCGCGACGGAGCTCCGCTCCTGCTCCGCCCTAGAATGACGATCGCGATGGGCGTTTCGGCCAATCTCCAAGGCGTGTCGCCTGCCGATGCAACAGAGCCGACCGGTCAAGATCCCAATACGGGAACTAGTCAGATTTCGACGAGATGATCATCGAGCTCGTTGGTGTCGCCTTCGGTGACCGGGAAATGCTCGGCGAGCACCGCGCCGACCGTGCCGATAGCCTTGACGAAGCCGTCGGCCAGCCGGTCGTCACCGGCATGTCTGGTCAGATCGCCCACCACGCCGTCCCAGACATGCTGGCCGACCTTGGCGTCGATACCGGAATCGGCGACGACCTCGGCATAGCGCTCGGCAACGGAGACGAAGATGAGCACGCCGGTGCGCGCGCTGGTGCGGTGGACGTTGCGGGCCAGGAACTGCTTCATCGCATTGGCGTGCGCCGCCTGATAGCGCAGCCTTCTCGGCACGAAATGAATGCGCAAAGTGGGCAGGAACCAGAGCAAAACGAGCACCGAGGCCAGCGCCAGCGCTTGCGCCAGCACGAAATGCGGCAGCCGTATGGACAGCCACCATGCCTCCAACCCATAGGCGACGGCGAGGCTGGCGACGAACACGCCGATCGTCGTCGTGAACGCGGCCGGAAAGAAGTAGCCGTCGCTGGCCCGAGCGACGACGCAGTAGATCTCGCCGTCGGTCTTCAACTCGGCGGCGCGGATCGCCTCGGCGATGCGGTCATGGTCCTCGGCGCTGATCGGTCGCGTTGCCATGGTACCTCACCAGCTTCCCGAAGAGCCGCCGCCGCCGGACGAGCCGCCGCCGCCGGAAAACCCGCCACCGCCGCTGCCCGAGGACCAGCCACCCCCGCCCGACGACCAGCCTCCGCCCCCGGACGACCAGCCGCCGGAGGAAGAGCGCCGGTTCTGATCGAAAGTCATGCCCAGCCAGCGATAGCGGCCCGGTCCGATCTTCTGGCCGAAGATCGGCGGCAGCACCGTCATCGCAATGCCGCCGAAGAAGATCAGCGCCCAGATGGTGATGAAGATGGCGAAGAACAGGTCGTCTGAATTGAACGGCGCCTGTTCGTTGCGCTGGCCGCGCGCTTCCAGCTCCTCGGGATTGCCCTGCAGCACCATGATCATGTCGTCGACGGCCTTGGTGATCCCGCCGGAGAAGTCGCCGGCGCGGAAGGCCGGCACCATGTCGTTTTCGATGATCAGCTTGGTGTGCAGGTCGGTGAGCGTGCCTTCCAGCCCGTAGCCGACCTCGATGCGCATCTTGCGGTCGTTGGGCGCGACCAAGAGCAGCACGCCGTTGTTTTCCTTGGCTTGGCCGAGTTTCCAGAAACGGAACAGCCGGTTGGCGTAAGGCTCGATCTCCTCGCCGCCGAGGCTGGGTATGGTGGCGACGACGATCTGGTCGGAGCCTTTTGTCTCGAAGTCGGCGAGCTTCTGCGTCAGCGCCGCGCGCGTGCCGGCATCGATGATGCCGGCATTGTCGACGACGCGGCCGGTGAGAGCGGGCAGGTCGGCGGCGAGGGCGGCGAGGGGGAGGAGGAAAAACGAGAGAAGCAGGCCAAGAACCGCGGGGTATGCGTTCTGTCGCGCCCCCCTCTGTCCTGCCGGACATCTCCCCCGCAAGGGGGGAGATTGGCAGCTTCGTCGCCGGTTTTCTCTTTCAGAGGCTGAAAGTTGGCGAAAGCGCGGATGACGGCTGATCTCCCCCCTTGCGGGGGAGATGTCCGGCAGGACAGAGGGGGGTGTGAAGGAACTCAAGGCCTGCAAGCTCGATTAAATCGCCGCTCACCCGCCCTGCTTCGTGCTCGTGCCGAAATCGACCTTCGGCACCTGCATCTTGTCTTCCTCGACGGTGAAGTTGGCGAACGGCTCGTTGCCGCGGAACCAGAAGGTCGCCCACAGGACCGAAGGGAAGGTCCTCAGCGTCAGATTATAGTCCCTGACCGCCTGGATGTAGTCACGCCGCGCCACCGCGATGCGGTTCTCCGTGCCTTCGAGCTGCGCTTGCAGCGCGAGAAAATTCTGGTTCGCCTTGAGGTCGGGATAGGCTTCCGACACCGCGATCAGCCGCGACAGCGCGCTGGTCAGGCCGGCCTGGGCATCCTGGAACTTCTTCAGCGCCTCGGGATCCTTCAGCGTATCCGGCGTCACCGTGATCTGCGTTGCCTTGGCGCGCGCCTGGACGACCGCGTCGAGCGTATCTTTTTCATGCGAGGCATAGCCCTTCACCGTCTCGACCAGGTTCGGGATCAGGTCGGAACGGCGCTGATATTGGTTGAGCACCTCGCTCCAGGCCGCATGCGCGTTCTCTTCCGCGGTCGGGATGGTGTTGTAGCCGCAGCCGGCAAGCAGCGGCAGCACGAAAGCCATCATCAGGAAGGCGGCAAGGCTGCGGAAGGGGGAAGGTGGTGAGAGGCGCTCGGCAATCATGATTGGTCCCTCGACAGAAGTTGCGCGCGAAGCATTACCACAATCCACGCGTAAGAAAATGTCCGGCCGATGACGCCTGCTCCGGCTCGGGCGCGAGCCCCTGTGAATAGTCGAGCGAACAGGATTTCATCGTCTTGTTTGACGCCATTCCGGCCGGAAGGCTACGGCGAAGGCGCCGATCCTAAACGCTTCGCACTTTTCCTGGAATTGCTCTAAGGTCCGGGCAGGAAAGGGCAATTGCCATGGCCGAGCGCCGGGACGACGAGACCGAATCGCGCCGCATCCTCGAACGCGTGGCGCGCGAGACGGCGCCGGGCGGCGCGTCGTTCATCGTCCGCACGGCGAAGGATGCGCGCGACCGCGTGACCGCCGGCGACACCGACCGCACCGATCCCATCGAATATTGGGGTACCCGCATTGGCCGAACGCTCGGCTTCCTCATTGCCATTGGGCTATTGGCCTGGCTGGTGTATGCCGCAACGCGTGGCGGCTAGGAACAGATTTCCATGAGTGCAGAAAAAATCGACGCGCCGCGCGCGGTCATCGTCATCTCCAGCCATGTCGCCCGCGGCTCGGTCGGCAACCGCGCCGCCGTCTTCGCGCTGGAGACGCTGGGCTTCCCGGTCTGGGCGGTGCCGACCGTCATCCTGCCCTGGCATCCGGGCCACAGCCGGGCCACGCGCATCGTTCCGCCGCTCGATCAGTTCAAGGCGCTGATGGCCGATCTCGAGCGCGCGCCTTGGTTGGGCGAGGTGCGGGCCGTGCTGTCGGGCTATCTCGGCGAGGCCGGCCAGGCCGACGCAGTCGCCTCGCTGGTCGCCGCCGTCAAGGAAAAGACGCCGAACGCGCTTTACGTCTGCGATCCGGTGATGGGCGATTCGGGCGGGCTCTATGTGCCCGAGCCGACGGCGGCCGCCATGCGCGACAAATTGATGCCGATCGCGGATATCGCCACGCCCAACCGCTATGAGCTGGAATGGATGGCGGGCGCGCCGCTGCCCGACATCAAGGCGGTGACGGCGGCGGCGCTTCACGCCGGCCCTTCGACCATGCTGGTGACCTCGGCGCCCGCGATGATGGCGGGCGGCACCGGCAATTTTCTGCTCGACGGCAGCCAGGCGCTGCTTGCCGAGCACCGCGTGATCGAGAAGCCGCCAAACGGGCTGGGCGACCTGACTGCGGCCGTCTATCTGGCGCGCGTTCTCTCCGGTCAGCCGCCGGTCAAGGCGCTGCAATCGACCACCGCCGCCGTCTACGAGATTCTGGCTCGCACGGCGAAGCGAGGCGGCGACGAGCTGCAGCTCGAAACCGACGTGCAGAGCCTGTCGCACCCCATGGCCATGGTGCAGTTGCGCCATCTCCTGCATCCGGGGCGGGACAAGCGGGCGTGAAGCTCGCAGGCGTCGACGGCTGCAAGGCCGGCTGGATCGCCGTCCACCGCGAAGCGGACGCCGCGCCGTCGGTCTCGGTCTTCCCGAGCTTCCAGGCGCTGCTCGACGCGCTGCCGGATGCAACGATCGCCGTCGACATGCCGATCGGCCTGCCGGATTTTTCGCGCAAGGGAGGTCGCGGGCCGGAAGCGCTGGTGCGGCCTCTGCTCGGGGCGCGGCAATCCAGCGTGTTCGCCATCCCCTCGCGGGCGGCGCTCTATGCCGATACCAGCGGCTTCACCACGATCGAGGCCTGGTATGCGGCGCATCGGCTGGCAAGCGCGACGGCATTGGCAACGTCGGATCCGCCGCGCGGCGTTTCCATCCAGGCCTTCGGCATCTTTGCCAAGATCCGCGAGATCGATCAGCTGTTGATCTCGCGGCCCGATTTGCGTGGCCGCATCTTCGAATCGCATCCGGAAGTGGCGTTCTGCCGGCTGAACGGCGGCACGGCGATGGCCTTGCCGAAGAAGATCAAGGGAGCGGTCAACCCGGCAGGCATGGAGGAGCGCAAGGCGCTGCTTTGCCGGCACGGCTACAGGAAAGCCTTTCTCGACCAGGCACCGCCACGCGGCGCGGCGAGCGACGACTTGCTCGATGCCGCGGCCGTGATGCTGATTGCCGGGCGCATCGCCAGCGGCGAGGCAAAACCTTCCCCAGATCCGCCATTGATCGATCGTTTCGGCATTCCCGTTGCCATCTGGGTGTGACGAAGCCATGAATGCCGCATCGCGATTGCGACGGGCTCATCCGCAATTCGGCATTGCTCGCGACCGACTTTTGCCGCTAGAGGCTTTCCCAGACTTCAGGCAGACATCGCTCGAACACCGACATTCGTGCCGCATCCAACCCGGAAAGGGCCCAGACGCCGCCCATGCCTCACCTCCCTGAGCACCTCCTCGCCGGCTATCGCAACTTCATGGCCGGCCGCTATCCCTCGGAAAGCGACCGCTATCGCTCTCTGGCGCGCGAAGGCCAGGCGCCGGAAACGATGATCGTCGCCTGCTGCGATTCCCGCTCAGCCCCGGAGGCGATCTTCGACGCCGGGCCGGGCGAGCTCTTCGTGCTGCGCAATGTCGCCAATCTGGTGCCGCCCTATGAGCCGGACGGCGAATATCACTCGACATCGGCCGCGCTCGAATTCGCCGTGCAGAGCCTGAAGGTGAGGAACATCGTGGTGATGGGCCACGGCCGCTGCGGCGGCATCCGTGCCGCGCTCGACACCAATTCCTCGCCCCTGTCGCCCGGCGACTTCATCGGCAAATGGATGAGCCTGATCGCGCCGGCCGCCGAGACCGTGGCCTCCAGTACCATGATGACGGCGACCGAGCGTCAGACGGCGCTGGAGCGTATTTCAGTCCGCTATTCGATCGCCAATCTCAGGACCTTTCCCTGCGTCTCGATCCTCGAAGGCAAGGGCAAGCTCTCGCTCTACGGCGCATGGTTCGACATCTCGACCGGGGAGCTGTGGGTGATGAACAAGGAAACCGGCGATTTCGAGCGGCCTGAGTTGTGACGGAGGGATAATGCACCGGAGCCGGTGGAGGTTCTTTCTCGCGGCGGCGCTGTTCATGTCCACGGTCGCCCGCGCCAGCGCCGATGACGGCGCCATCATCGATCGCTGGTATTCGGCGCTGCTGGCCGCCGACAGGACCGAATTGTCCGAATTGCTTGCCGACGACGTGCGCATGAAGCTGGACGACATCGGCGTCGTGCAGACCAAGCAGGATTTCATCGCCTCGATCGACGAATGGCAGGGCGCGGTGACGGGCGCCGCGATCCGTCATCGCATTGAAAAGAGCGAGAATGGCGAGACCACGGTGCTCGCCTGCTACGACTTCCCCAGCAACGACATGCTGATGCGCGAGACTTTTACCATCGCTGACGGGCGCATCGTCGTCAGCACGCAGACGGCGGTGGCGCAGGATTGCAGCGGCTATTAGTGTTTGCGTTTGTAGGGGGCATTCTTGAAGATTGGCTGACGCGCTTGTCAGGTCGTCATTCTAGGGCGGAGCAAGGAGCGAAGCGACGTGCGCAGACCCTAGAATCCATTCCGTGATTTCCGAGCGTTGCCACGGTGCAGAATTCTGCTCCGCTGCGTTCCTCGGCCAAGATCACGGAATCCTCGGGTCTGCGCTCCGCTTCGCGTCGCTCCGCCCGTGGATGACGAGGTTGAGAGCCTTCAGCCAATCTCCAGCGTTTGCGATGGACCAGCGCATTTCACTGTTCCACGGAAAACGGCGAGCCGCCTTATCCCTTGAATGGTCTAAGGCGAAGCCTGGAGCGACCCTTGTTGCGCGCTGCGTAGCATCGTCCTACATCCGGGGCAGCCTGCCGCTCCCAATTCACCGAACTCCCCAGTTGGATTTGCCCATGTCAAAAACCGTCGATCTCGCCGCCCATCCGCTGACCGTCTGGCAAGGGCCGCTAGGCCTGCCGGATTTCTCGCGAATCGGCGACAATGATTTCGGGCCGGTCTTCGATGCGGCGCTGGCGGCGCATCAGGCCGAGATCGACGCGATCGCCGGCAACAGCGAGACGCCGACGATCGAGAACACGCTGGCCGCGTTGGAACTCGCCGGCGAGGCGCTCGACCATGTCTCGTCGATCTTCTGGTGCCGCGCCGGCGCTCACACTAACGACACGATCCAGGCGATGGAGCGCGAAGTTTCGCCAAAGATGTCGCGGCATTTCTCGGCGATCTCGATGAACGAAAAACTGTTTGCCCGCATCGACGATCTCTACCAGCGGCGCGACAGCCTCAAGCTTGATGCCGAAACACTGCGTGTCCTCGAGAAGACCTGGAAGGGCTTTGTCCGCTCGGGCGCGAAGCTCGATGGCGACGGCAAGAAGCGGCTCGCGGCGATCAATGAGGAACTCTCCTCGCTCGGCACCAAATTCGGCCAGAACGTGCTCGCCGACGAGCGCGACTGGGCGCTGTTCCTCGACGAGGCCGACCTTGCCGGCCTGCCGGACTTTTTGAAGAGCGCGATGGCGGAAGCGGCCGAGATGCGCGGCCAGAAGGGCCGCTATGCGGTGACGCTGTCGCGATCGATCTACGAGCCGTTCTCGACCTTCTCGGAGCGCCGCGACCTGCGCGAGATCGCGTTCAAAGCCTTCATCATGCGCGGCCAGAATGGCGGCGCCTCCGACAACGCCGATGTGGTGCGCGACATGCTGAAGCTGCGCGCCGAGAAGGCGAAGCTGCTGGGCTACGATTCTTTCGCGGCGCTGAAGCTCGACGACACGATGGCGAAGACGCCGAGGGCCGTGCACGAGCTGCTCGATCCGGTGTGGGAGAAAGCCCTGGAAAAAGCGGCCGCCGACCAGAAGGAGCTGGAGCGGCTGGCGGCGGAAGCCGGCAGCAACGAGAAATTCGCGGCCTGGGACTGGCGCTTCTACCAGGAGAAGCTGCGTGCCGAGAAATTCGCCTTTGATGAGGCGGAGCTGAAGCCTTACCTGCAGCTCGAACGTGTCATCGAAGCCTGCTTCGATGTCGCGACACGCCTGTTCGGCATTACCTTCGAAGAGAAGAAGGGCATAACAGCCTGGCATCCCGATACGCGTGTTTTCGTGGTGAAGAATGCCGACGGCAGCGAACGCGGCCTGTTCCTCGCCGATTATTTCGCGCGGCCGTCAAAACGCTCCGGCGCCTGGATGAGCGCGCTTCGGTCCGGCTACAAGCTCGGCGACGGCGCCAAGCCGGTGATCTACAACATCATGAATTTCGCCAAGCCGCCGGCCGGCGAGGCGGCGCTGCTGTCGGTCGACGAGGCCAAGACGCTGTTCCACGAGTTCGGCCATGCGCTGCACGGGATGCTGACCGACGTCACCTGGCCGTCGGTCTCCGGCACTTCGGTCAGCCGCGACTTCGTCGAACTGCCCTCGCAGCTCTATGAGCACTGGCTGACCGTGCCGGCGGTGCTGGAAAAGCATGCGCTGCACGTCAAGACCGGCAAGCCGATGCCGAAGGCGTTGCTCGACAAGATGCTCGCCGCTCGCACCTTCGGCGCCGGTTTCGCCACGGTCGAGTTCACCGCTTCGGCGCTGATCGACATGGCCTATCATGCGCGACCCGACGCGCCGGCGGAGCCGCTTCGATACGAGGCTGAAACGCTGGAAAAGCTGCATATGCCCGACACGATCGCGATGCGCCACCGCACCCCGCATTTCGGCCATGTCTTCGCCGGCGACGGATATTCAGCCGGCTATTATTCCTACATGTGGTCGGAAGTGCTCGACGCCGACGCCTTCTCGGCTTTCGAGGAGACGGGCGATGCCTTCAATCCGGAACTCGCCGAGCGGCTGCGGAAGAACATCTATGCCGCGGGCGGGTCGAAGGATCCGGAGGAGCTTTACACGGCATTCCGGGGGAAAATGCCGTCGCCTGAGGCGATGATGGCGAAGCGAGGGCTGGTGTAGCGCCTTTTTTCCTTCTCCCCCTGTGGGAGAAGGTGGATCGGCGCGCAAGCGCCAAGACGGATGAGGGGTGTTCCAGGGAACGCCAGCGCCTCACTCCGCTGGAACACCCCTCATCCGGCCGCTTCGCGGCCACCTTCTCCCACAAGGGGCCTGTTGCGTAATTGGCTGGTTGTGATTCTCTGAGAGGAAGCTCGGAGGGAATCGCGATGGCTGTGAAGCAGACGGGACAGTTGAGCCTGGCGGAGGCGTTTCTAGGCGACAAGCTTGCGGGCG
>NZ_NSFT01000018.1 GCF_002294725.1 Mesorhizobium sp. WSM4313
TAGTTCTGCATTATCATGTCCACGCCTCTTCCTGTGGTGCGGGGTCTGCTTGGAACAGCCCCGTGCAACTGTTCAGGTTGATGGTTCACCGGTGGGAAGGGACCGAGCCATGCCACGGCCTGTCCGAGAGGACGACCAGGATTCATTCGGTCTCCTTCCCACTTCAACCATACACCAGAACCAACACACAGGATGTTCCGGTCTTGTCCAGATAAGGTGGCTGCTCCTGTTCTGAGCCCCCGAAGTGGATTACATGCGCGAGCGCCGAAACTCCGCCTCGGGTGAGTGATCGCTCATTGGTAAATGGCGGGCCTCGGATCATTCGATGGAAGCGCTACACGGCTGGCGGTCGCTCGAAGAAATGGCCGCAAAGGGTTTATAGGGAAGTTCTCAACCGACAGCAGTCTGCATGGCTGCTCCAAAGAAGTGGTGGATTGGACGAATAGACACGGTTCGGGGCCATTGAACTCGCCCGGCGATCTGTTAAAATTTTTCGACTGCCCGTCGAAGAGAGGAACTTACAGAAGCGCCATTCGAATTTGCCGGATTTTTAATCAGTTGAAGTTGAGGGATTCAACATATGAGCACCGCAGAGATTGCTCTTGGCTTTTCGCTCAGCGAGGCCCGGATCGGAACGGTTGATGGCGGAGAATCTGGACTTTTAGTGTGGAAATTCGGCCAGTTGGTCGCAGTTCTTACTCAGCTCGATGAGGAAGTCTACTCCACGAAGGGAAAGTGGTTTCTCGAGACAGGTTTCGGGCTGCTGACCGGGCAGCACAGGAGTTTCGACACAATCGACGAAGCCGTGCGTTGGGTGGCCGAGCACACGTTCTCGAACCACGATCGCACTGCAGATCGATCGGTCGTGTTTGCGGCCGGAAGGTAGTCGGATTGAGATCCCACGAAGGCGGCTCGTCGAAAACCCGTTATGGTCGCCCTCTTCTTATTGGTTTCGCTCTTCAGCCAGATTTCCTTCTGCGAAAAGATCGTTAACCTTGTATGCGACTTCGGTGCGATTGGTCGCCTTCAGCTTTCTCATGATGTTTCGGATGTGTACCTTTACCGTGCTTTCGCGCAGGTTGAGTTCGTAAGCTATGATCTTGTTCGCTTTGCCACGACGGAGCGCCTCGGCGACCTCGGCCTGCCTGAGGGTGAACATGTCCGTCAAAGGTTGGGCGTCGCGGCTGCCTGGATTTGTCACTGGATTGATCAGGTGCCGAATTGACAGGATGCTGCTCGCCGGGACGAACGTGCCTCCCGCCGCTGCAAGGTTGACAGCCTCGACACAGACATCGATCCCGACCGATGTCGGAATATACCCGCGCGCGCCGCACTCGACAGCCGCCATTATCTGCGCAAGATCTTCGGTGTCGGCCAGGATCACCACAGGGACCGAGTTGAATTCGGACGAAATACGCTTGATCTCGTCTGCGACACGATTATCGGTGACCTTCTGGCCACCAAGGTTGAAGAGAATAGCCACGAGGGGAGAAGCTGATCGCTTCTTGAAGTGCCATTCTTCGATCGAACGCATGGCGATTATCGCCATGCCGATTTCGTGGTCCAGGAGGGCTGATGCCAGGCACTCGCGGTCTAGTGCCCTTTCGTCCAGGACAAGGAGGCATCCCCTTCCTTCATTTTCGTGAAGCGCTCCCATCTCCCAGGATGTAGCGACTGATCGATCAGCAGCAGTGTCACTATGCAGTCCTATCATAGAGTTCATGACGCATCCCCAACTTTTGCCTCGCAGTCCGCCTTCGCGGCGGCCAAATACGGCACCTCGTTCCAATTTTTTGACAGTGGTTTTTCCCTCGTAAAGGATTCAGGCCCGACTGCTCCAACATTTTAGTTTTCGAGCTGTTTCTTCACCCGGCCCCTAACGAGAACAGCCTGCACAGCTTACGACTTTCATATAAGCAGGCGCTAACATGGATCAATTTGGCACATAATTTCTAAGCCACTGCCTGCGGTGGCCAAAGTCGCTATGCGCCTCCAGCCTCCCGGATGGTGGCTAACCGAATGCGTCCGAATTTCCAAATGGACGTTTTCATGACCACGAGCGAGGCTCTTAGCGAAACCCCTGATTCCCGCTCGGGAAGACCCAGTTCCTTACCATTGGCTGAGGATCATAACGCGAACGAAATGAATAAGTTAAGCCAGAACTATAAACCATACCTGAGATACTCGTTGTCGAATCCAGCCATTTTGACCAGTTTCTTGCGGTCGATCAGTTGCACATGGCCAGCCTTGAAAGAGAGGAGGTCGTCGGCGCGGAGTTCCCGCAGTGTGCGGTTAACATGAACAGCGGTTAGCCCGAGAATGTCGGCCAGATCATGCTGGGTGAGGGGACAATCGTATCGTCCCTGGGCAGACATGCCAGCAATGGAGAGTCTCTCCTCCAGTTCAAGAAAGAAGTGGGCTGTGCGGGTCATCGCATTTCGCCGCCCGATATTCGCTAGATGCTCTGCCAAGATCGCGTTCAGGCGGCCTAAGGAACAAGCAATCTCTTTCGCCAACAAGCCTCCCGCAAAGATCGCGTCAGTCAGTTCCTTCCTGGAAACGTCAAAAACGGCTAACTCGGTTATGGCCGATAGTGAAGCGTAGCGGGGGCCTTCTACGAAACGGAAGCCGACAATGTCCCCCCGAACTGGAGTGTCAACGATCTGCCGTCCACCATTAGGCAGATCGCGATAGAGCAGTGCCCAACCCGATTTTACGATGAATAGTCTGTCGTCTTCGTCGCCTTGGTGGCATACAATTGAATGAGGTTTGTAGCTTTTTGCGACAACGCCAAGAAAGCCGTTCCTTTCCGGTCCCGCCCGAACGGGATGCGAATGCATGAACTGCAGCAGCGTCTGCATGTAAGGCCGAGCTCTCCTCCCGTTCCCTTACGCGACATCATCTGCGTCTGGGCGAGACAACACTTCGACAAGCAGGGAGCAATCAAGTTCGTCAGCGGACAAAGCTTGCCGCCCAGCTTTAAGCAAATTAGCCATGCGAAGCGACTTCAACCTAGCCGTTTTAGCGGCGCGGTCGGCGCTCAGCCTCTGTGATCTCCTTTACGAACCGATCGGTTCGTTCATATGCCAATACATCAGTCAGATCTCGTTGAGTTGTTCAGAGAAACGTGTCGCAGTTCCCCCTCGCTCGAGGGCAGGGTTCAACAGGCGCCAGCAAATGTCGCCCTTCATTGTGATGAAGGTGGGCAAACGCAACGGCGCTGACCCGACTTGCTATGGCACGCTTTCCCCCCTTCTCGCGTCACCTCTTGATCTCCATCCTTTTCGGCAAAGCATCTGCTTTGCAGCTCCTGGTCGTTGACCGCGACGATTGATGCTGTCGCCTCTAGCTCGGCCGATCTGGGCGATAGACGGTCGCTCTGATGCCAGGCGCAGTGGTGCGGCGGCCGGTCGGATGATGCCGCCGAGGATTTGGCGCCGCTCCTCCGTGTCGACACCGCGCACATCGTGCCCGTCAAGTTAGAGTGTCCAAGGCGACGGAATATTGATCTTACGGACGCCTGTTGATGGCGATCTCAGAGCTCGGCCGGTCGCGATCGCCCTCGCCCCGTGTGTCGTATGCAGCAGTGCAGTTTCGCTCATTGAATGAGTTTGCGTCCATGAGCGATAATCCAAAAGGAGTGCCTACAAAGGGATCATTGTGCCGTTAGCGGTCAAGGCTCAAGGTGGCGTCTTGCTCGCTGCCCTATCAATCCGGGACCGGGTGGCCGCCAAAGTGAAAGCCACACGCCATGGCCATCGATGCAAAACGTAATTCCGAACCCGTCGCACCTCAGGCGTCTCGCGGTAAGGGGCAGGGAGCGAACGCGATCCTTCTTGTTGTCTTTGGGCTCTGCGGGCTCGCCGTGTTGGTCGGTGCAGCGCTCAGAAACTTGGATGCCGGCGAGGCCGTCTCCGCAGCCGTGGTGAAGAAAGCGGAGGCTGTCTCCATTGCCGTGGTGCAGACGACCGAGGCCGCCTCCGCAGCCGTGGCGCAGAAAGCGGAGGCTGTCTCCATAGCCGTGGTGCAGTGGACCGAGGCCGCCTCCGCAGCCGTGGCGCAGAAAGCGGAGGCTGTCTCGGCAGCCATGGCGCAGAAGGCCGAGCCTATCTCCGAAGCCGTGGTGCAGAAGGTATTTTCCGTTATCGATAGCTGGCAAGATCAACCGGCTCAAGCCACGACTGAACCGTCCCCTGCCGCTGCCGCGCCCAGGCCCGATACGCCGGCCGCGGTGTTAGTCGAACGGGGCATCGTCTCTACCCCCACAGCTACTAGAGCCGTCTCTAGCGCCCGCGCAGCTGCCGATTCAGGTGCCGAGCGCCCCAATACCGTCAGCACGGCGCGAGACGTGCCGACCGGAGGTCTGTTCGCCGTCGGCGACCGGCTCAAGATCGCGTTTTACGAGCGCGTAGACGTCGAGGAAGACAAGTGGGGGCGTGCGGCCTCGGCCTCGGCCCTGCGCGGCATCCTGCAGCGTCCGGAACTGAGCGGCGAATATACCGTCCAGGAAGACGGCACGATTTCTGTACCTTTGCTCGGCTCCATTTCAGTCGCCAACCGGTCGGCGCAACAAGTACAGGCCGACCTGCTGGAAACCTTCGATCAATTGCTGGGCCGCAAGGGGCTGGTCAACATCCTGTCACTGGAGCGCTCGCCCATTTACGTCCTGGGGCCGGTCAAGAATTCGGGCTCGTTCAAGTATGCGCCCGGCATGACAATCCTGCACGCCATCGCGCTGGCCGGCGGCCTCGACCCGGGCGCGAGCGAGCCGTGGCAGAAGATCGAAGCCGTGCGTGAAACCCAGAAGCGAAGCGGGGTGATCGATGTCATGGCGAAGTTGCTCGCACGCTCGGCGGTGCTGAAGGCCGAGCGCGACAGCACGCAGCCCAAAATCCCGGCCCAGTTGCTGGAACTGGTCGGCGTGACCGAGGCTGCCAACCTCGTTCAAGAGCAGAGTGACCGGCGCGAAGCCGCCGCCATGGCCCGCAAGAACCGCGAACGCGCGATCCTGAGCGAACTTGAGTCGGCCAAGCAGGACATAGTCGGTTACGGGCACATGGAGTCGCTCGACGAACTCGTCAAGCTGCGCCAGGAACGCGTCAACGCCATGCGTTCGCTCGTGGACCGCAATGTTCTTAGTCAGACAATGCTGGATCAGGTTCAAAGCGAGTTGTCCGACGCGGAGCAGCGTCAGCGGGACGCCCTCAACCAGTATGCGACGGCCAAGCGACGCCTCGCCTCGCTGAAATCTCAGGCATTGCAGATCCAGGCCGACATTAGGAACGATCTGGAAACCGAGATCGAGACCAACGAGAACCAGATCGCGGCCAATGAGAGCGAGTTGAAGGTCAGCGAAGGTGTGCTTGACACGTTGCCGGTGACTCGGGCCCAATTTGCGAAGGACCCGAACAAGGTAACCTATAAAATCGTGCGGCAATCGGCGGCCGGGCCCGTCAGCCTCGAGTCCGTCGGGATGACCCTCTTACAGCCGGGGGATCTCGTCAACATCATCGTCGACGGGAGCGAACCAGAAGAGCAGGCCGGTTCGCCGATCCCGACCTCGTCGCCGGGAGAGAGGTTGCCGGCTCGGTGCACCGTCAGCCAGATCGAGACTGGCTGCGTTGTGGCGGAGCAGGGGATCGATTCAAAGTGATGCCTGGCAGGGGATTGGTCACCGCGGGTTTGGTCTGATGGGTAAACTCGTTCGCGATGAAGTGGGAAGCGCGAAACCACCGCTCGCAGATAGCTTGATTGGGCCGCCCAGCGCCGCTCTGCGGGCGAGACGCGATGGCGCGTACTCGACAGGCAGGGGGCTCAGCCATGACGGATCGTTATACGAAGTTTGTCCTTACCGTAATCGCCGTGTGTTTGGCCGTAATTGCCTTTCGTGAAGTTGCCTCGAGCGGCCAAGTTCATATCGCCGTCGATTGGGTTGACCCAACTGCGTTCCATGAGCCTATTAAGGTCAGGGTGCAGCAATAAACGACGGCTACCCTGCCGGCGAGGTCGAGGGCCGGAGGCTAGTCATTGTGATTTTCACGACTTGACGAGACTGGTGCTGCATCTGCTGCAAGGCTGTGACCGACCGGAATCGTGGCGCTGCGTTGCCAGCGCTTGACGGGCAAGCACATCGTGCTCACCGTCGCCATTTCGCCGGCGACGTTGAGCCGGATGCTCGCACGGGCCAGACTGTCGCTGCTGAGGACCTTGAGCCGGACGAGCCGGTGCGTCGCTACGAGCGCGACGAGCCGGGCGACATGATCCACATCTCGGCCGTTTCGATTGTGTCGGCCATCACCGGCAGCCATAAGGGACAAAGCAACGCGCGAGGCATCGGCTGGGAATACGTCCACGTCTGAATAGACGACGCTTCGCCCGTCGCCTTCTCGCAGATATTGCCGGACGAAAGAAAAGAATGCGCCGTCGCCTTTCTCAAGGCAGCGGCGCACGCCTACCACGCAAGCCTTGGCGTCACCGTCAGCCGCGTAATGACCGACAACGGCCCCTGCTGCAGGTCTAAGGCTTTCGCCAATGGATGCATCGCTACAATTGGCATCGCCCACACGGCAGCTTAAGTCCAAAACACTCATCAATCGACTCGGACTGATCAGCGACAACCAGTTGAGGCTCCACAGCTAGCCGACGCCGCTAGGGGCTTGCGAGGTTTTGTCGGGCGGTGGTACCCGAACAACAACGGCGTCGCGTCCTTCCAGCACCCGCTCCTTCAGTTTGAGCAGCGGGGACTCCATCAGGAACCACGACACAGTCGGAACGCAAAGGCTTAGCACGATGGCGATCAATGCTTGAGCCCAAGGGGGGATGGTTCCGAACCGCTCGACCACCGCGCTCGACTGAAAAATCTTGAGGAAAAACACGTGCGTCAGGTAGATGCTATAAGAGATCTTGCCGACGAAGCGAACGAACCTGAAGCCGCTGAACCATGCGAGCGTGCCTGGCAGCTCTGCATCGGCCTTTACCACTAGCCATGCGAAAAAAATTCCGACCGTTAGATTGAAAGTGAGGTGACGCAGGACGCCATTGCCCGCGACGTACCAAGCGACGCACTGGAACGCGAGGCACATCAAGCCAGCCCACCACCAGTCGGGACCGGCTCGGAGCCGGCGCCCTTCCCTCGATGCGGCATAGGACAGGGCACCGATCAGCACACCAACCCCGAGGATCTCGAATTTGCCGAAGATCGAGAGTTCGAAGGCAAACCGGTCGACCGGGGTGGCCAGAACCAATATACGCAGCAGGAACCCGGTGCAGACGAAGAATACCGCCACGCGCATGGCATTGCGACCGGACAGCAGAATCAGCATCGGCAGCAACATGTAGAATTGCTCCTCCACGGCGAGGGACCAGAACACCAGGAGTGGGCCTCCGGTCGCGGCGAGGTAATTGCTCGTGTAGGTGAGATGCCAGAGAAAGAAGTCGTGAACGTCTGGCACGCTCAGCATGAACAGTACCAGCAGGGTCAGATAGTAGGCCGGCATCAACCGAACCGCCCGGCCAATGTAGAACCGGCGGAGGACTTCGCCCGCAGGCGCTTGCTCCAATCTGAACAGCAAGTTCCGCGTGATCAGGAAGCCGCTAAGAACGAAGAACAATTGGACCCCCAGGGCTCCCGCTCCGATGGGGAAATGCGCTCTGACCCACGGGCCGCCGAAGTGCTCTATGCCAACAAGGCCGATCGCGATGGCGCGCAGGCCATCGAGTTGCGGTCGATAACCTTGGGCCATGACCAGTATCTCCTCAAGTCTGGAGCGGCGAGGCGGACGGCTCTTCGTGCACAGGGCCGGTGGCAAAATCCTGTTTCATCGCCAAGGCCAAGCTCAGGGTCGCACACACGCCCTCGATACTGAGGGCGAGCGTCCAACCCACGACCAGGCCTTGAAGTCCATCAAGCCTCGCGCCCATGACCACGAAGCACAGCTCCAGCAGACCGCCAAGCGCGAACCAGCGAGATGCCTTGCGCATCCTGTCACCCAGCCGCGCCAAGGTGCAGGCATGAAATTTGAGCGTTGATCCCAGCAAGCTAAAGCCTAGGAAGCGCAGGCTCGAACTGGCGATTTTCGGATAGGCCGGATTGAAGAGCGCAAGGATCTCCTGCGAATAGGTAAAGACGAAGGCGGCGCAGACGAGCGAGAAGAGCAATGACGTCGTGAGCGATACAGTGATGTTGTGCCTGAATTGTTTCGGGCTTGCTCTGATCACTGGGAACAGGACCGTGGTCATGGTTGCGGGCAGCAACGAGGCCATGGAGACCAGCATCCACAACGGCACGAAGGCGGCATTGATGGACGGCGACAGCAGAACCAGTACGAGGTAGGGCATGATGACGCTCGGGGCTTGCACGGTCACATCTAGCGCGTAGTGGTCGAAGACCTTGCGTCGGAGGGTATGGAGCAGCTGGAAATCGGGGGGGCCAACGAGGCGACGCGCACCCCCACGGGTCAAGAGATCGGCGCCGATCCAGGACGCCAGCAGGCCGGCCACCCAGGTCATAAGAATCGTGGCATTGGAGGCGTAGCCGGCGGCGGCCGCGGCGCCGATCAGCATCAGCTTGAACGTTGAGAACAGCACTTGCCGGATCATTCTCCCGGTGCTGCGCAGGCTGCCTAGGAACGCCTGATCGCCCACGAAGCTGAGTACGGTCAGGGCGCAGCCGAGGACGAACGCAGCGTCAATCGGCCTTGTCGGGCTGTTGCGGGACGCCTCCCCCAAGACAAACAGCAAGGCCAAGCCGACCGCCAGCGCTACCCCAACGCACGCTGCCGCGGCCACGAGGCCGCGCTCCCTGCCGGGATGCCGGACGATTTCGCCTATCAGCAGCGTCCCGAGCCCGGCCTCCCCCAGCAGACCGACGAACCCCATCACGGACAGGAGGGCGGCGGCGTTGCCGATCACCTCCGGCGGAAACAGCCGGGCGGCGAGCCACCAATAGACAAACCCAAGACCTGCCATTGCTATCGTTCCGATCGCCAGAGCGCCGGAATTCGTGACGAGCGTGGTGCTGTCCTGAAGCGCCCGTCGCACGCTGATGATCGCTGTCTCGGCGAGGTCTACCGGCATGATTTCTCTCCTGAATCTTGATGCGCCGGCACCGCGGACCTGCGGGCGGCTGGGCGCATGACATCCCGGTAGACCTGCTCGATCAGGGTAACGACCGCTCCGGCCTTGAGGCGCTCAACCCTGGCGAGGCTTGTCGTCTCAAGGCGGGCCAGCAAAACACGGTCCTCCAGAAGTGTCTGCATCGCTTGGGCGAGGGCGCAAGCGTCACCAGGCGGCACCAGAAGCCCTGTTTCGCCATGATCGACGAGATCCGGCATGCCTCCGACGTCGGCTGCGACGACTGCCTTGCCGGACGCCATCGCTTCCATGACAACCGTCGCGCAGGCTTCGGGCCCCACCGATGGCAGCACGCCGAACAGTGAACGCCGCCACGCATGCATGATGGCCGAATGCGGCCACGTGTTGAAGACGCGGACGTTGGGCGGAAACTGGGTTGGCGTGTCGGCGACCCGGCGTCCAATCAGGACCAGCAGGGGTGCCCTCTCCAGGCCGGCATAGGCTTGCAGGAGAACGTCGATACCCTTGAGGCGCATCATGTCGCCGACGAACAGGATGAATCCATCTCCGGGTAGCTCTCGCAGGCAGGGATCCTCCGGGCCAAGCACCCCGACATCATCGGGCACGAAGTTGGGAATGACCTCGTAGAGAGCGCCGCCTTGGCTAAGTCCGGTGTGATGCGCCACCGCGTGGCTCACCGCAATAAAGCGGTCCACCACGCGCCGAGCGGCGAAGCTCGACGCCCAATTGCCCAACGTGGTCACGGTCGCCTTCACGGCCCCGTAATGGCTTGTGGCGCAGGGCGGACACTTCGCCGGCGTCGGGCCACTGCATAGATTGACGCCCAAGTGCATGAAATTCTTTTTGGCGCAGACAAGGCCGTAGTCGTGGAGCGTTACCACTAGACGTGCCCCACTCAGAACCTTGAGCGGCAGGAAGGACGCGTAGATCCAGTTATGGGCATGGACGATGTCCGGCCTCTCCTCGGCGACCAGCCGCCTCAGAGCCAGCACGAGTTCAGGATCCGGGAAGGGCGGTGCATGGCGGCGCTCGGGGTCGGTGTGGAGGCCTGACAGACGCTGGAGCGTGCCACGCAGGCGATGCACGCGGACCGCACCGTCCAGCTCTGTTTCGGGTGCTCCTGGATGCGTCAGGGTCCCGACGCTGACATGATGGCCCAGCTGCGCCAATGCGGCGCCGAGGTTGCGGACGTGACGCTCCTCGCCCCCGATCACCGGAGGATAAAACTGCGACAGCAGCAGGATGCGCATGGTCGAGCCTCGTTTCAGATGGGCGGCACCAGTGTCGCAACGCTGCGATAGAGTCGGTTGTCTACCGGCCGATAAAGCCGGGCCTCGGCCCTCTGGCGAACCGCCAAGACGGGCACCGGGATTTGCCGCGTCCAAGTGTCGCCTGGCGCGATGGTGAGCGATCGGAAAACGGCGAGCGGTTGCCCGTCGACAATGATTTCCAGGTCGAATTGCTGAGCTTGGGTCTCAGCGCTCCGGATGCCGACGGTGAGCCGGCCCGATTCGCCATTGGCCGATGGCAATATCCAGAACTCGGTGTATTTGAATTCGCGGTAGGCCGCTTCATCCCGGACAGCTAGCGCATAGGCTCCGGTCGCCACAAGGACCGCTAGCATCATTATAGCTCCCTGCCAGAGCCGGAGCTTCGCCGGAGCCGGCCAGGCTGGCAAATCGGGAGCGTCGCGGCGGCGGACGGCCACCAGCGCCGCGGCGGTCGTCACTGCCCAGAACCAAACCGCCCAGCCGAGCGGCGTGAGGAAGCCTGCAGCGTTCAGGGCGAAGCCCCCGCCGATGCCGGCAGCGAGGCTTGCTCCGACCGTGTAGGCCAGGTGTTCCAACGCGGAGGCGGTCCTGACGCCCAGAGCCCGCAGCACCGCGTGGCCAGAGACGAGGAATACCATGGGTGCCCCCAGCGCAGTGCGGAGAACCAAGCTGTCGTTGACAGCAACGACCATCACCGTCGTCCCTGCCCACAGGCAGGCGACCAGAAGGTCCCGGTTGCTAGGAATTCCCATGCAAACCCCTCATGTCGTAGATGATGATCCACCCGTTGTCGTAGATGCGGGTGATGCCCTGGATGTCATCGAACTTGAGCAACTCTGCGCCCGAGATCGGCGTTCCCGCCTGCGGTTGCCACGGCTCAAAATAGAAGCCGAGCACCGGGGGGGCTGTGGACAGGCGCAGATCCACCAAAAGGAAATCGATGTTACTCCTCGCCAGAGCGTAAAGCTCGTCGGGCCCGAGTTCCTCGCCCTCGAATATGCGCGCGCTATAGATGCCTTCGGCGATCTTGATCCTGGCGTCCTGCCGCCCGTAGGAAGCGAGCAGCAGGCGATTGATGCGGTCGGCAGTGAAGCGGTTGCCAGCTCCGAGCCATTCCTTGGTCCAGCGTGCGGTTTCTATCCCCATGGGTTCGATTGATTCCTGATCGGCCGCCACCCTGTAGCGCCCATGGATCGGATTAAGCGAAGAGGTTGTGACGCCGCCTAGAACGATGACCGTCAGAGCAACGGCCGGTGCGATGCGGCGCCACCCGCGCGGCGTGCGGCCCTGCCAGAAGTGGACGACGCCCACCGCGACGACCAGCCCGACAGCGATGAACACGAACGTTCCCATGCGGTTGCCGATTTCCCATCCGGCGTTGGTCAGACGGAAGGCCACCGAGACCGGGAATCCGAAGGCCAGCAAGGTTAGGAGTACGATCCGGCTGTCGCGCCAGTTCCGACTGAGGATGTCCTGGATCGCGCGCCAACCTGCCCGTGCGCCACTTGGCGAGGCCATGGCCAGCGAGCGAAAGAAGCCCGTCGCCAGTCCGAGTGACAACAGCAGGATCGCGAGCAAGGTGGTCAGCCGCATGCCGACGGGCTGGGTCAGCGCTCCGAGGTGCTCCGACCGTGGGGTGGGTGCGCCCACGATCTTTCCAATCAATGTCTTGAAGCCGGTTTCGACCACCGGGCCAAGATAGCCTGTGAGAGTGTTGCCATGAGCCCGTACCCATAGGAGTGGAAGGGCTATGGCCAGGAGCGCCGTGAGCCCCACCACGGTCCTCGCATGAGTCCTCAGGCGGCCGTGCCGGCGCAGAGCCTCGAGTGCCGCCAGCGCCCCGAAATAGATGGCGGCGAAGGCGGCCGAGAGATGATGCGTGACCGCGAGGCTCGCCAACAGCAAGGCAATCAGCCCGAGCGCCTTCAGCCTGGGTCGCCGGGCGAGATCCTTGGACGCTGCTTCAACCGCGAAAGCCAGCACGCACAGCACGATGCCGAGGCTCTCGTACGAGAACATCGACTCGAAGATGACGAAGGTCGAGCAGCCCATATAGGCAAGACAGGCGATAGCCGAGATGCGCGGCGATCCGGTGACGCTTTCGAAGAACAGAAACAGGGCGCCGATGAAGGTGCCCTTGAGGATGGCTAGCAAAAGCGTCCCGGCCACAAACAATGGCAATCCTGTCAGATCGACGATCGCCATCGCCAGGATTTCGAGGCCGGGATAGGTAGGCCCGATCGGGAGAAGGGAGTTGGACAGGAACAGCCGGCGGGCCGTGATCAGGTCATCGGCTGCGATCCCATGCAAGAACTCGTCGAAGGCAATGAAGCCTGTCGGGGAATAGACCACCTTGCAGTAGAACAGGGCTTCGGCAAGCAGGAAAAGGAGGAAGAGGCGCTCACCCCGCGCGAGCATCGGCTGAGCAGCGCGAAGGGTGGTCGGGACGACCAGGAGGACGACACCGGACCAGAAGAACAGTGGTGCCACCTCATAGTCCCGGCGCCCGGCCGCGTGCCCGGCCACGACCAGGAGCAGAGCCGTGGCGACTGTCAGACACAGAACCGCAACCCATCCGGAGTTCGCCTGCTGCGACGGGGCATCGGCACTGCCGCTGCTCAGGTCGGGACCAATAACGGCCGAGGCGAATCGTATTGCTGCCTGAAGCGGGTTGATCTTAGTTCGCGCAATGAAATGAGCCGGCATCATCAGCCTCATGCCTCCGTGGCAGGGGGCCACGACATCGCGGCGTCGGGCGATAAATTGATCGTGGATCGGCTACCCAGGACATCACGGTAAACGTCGCTCAGCGCTTGCGCGCAGGCATCCCAGTCCGGTAGCGCTAAATCTGGGATTTCCCGATGGGCCTCCAGTTCCTCGGCCATGGCAGCGGCCAGCTCTTCCCGCCGTGCATCGCGCGCAATCGCCCGGCAGAGGCCGTTGGCGGCCAGCTCCCGGAGACCGGACGTGTCGCTGACGAGGACCGGACGGCGCAGCGACAGGGCCTCCATCACTGCAACCGGATGGGCTTCGTACTCACTGAACAGCACAAATAGCGCGGCGCTTGCCAGGAGGTCCGCCATTTTCTGCCGCTCGGATCCGGGAATGCCCGCAATAGTGACCCGCTGCTCGAGGCCGAACCTCGCGACGAGGCGCCGCAGTTCTCCCTCGTACGGACCTTTGCCGACGATCTGCAGCCGCGCATCCGGCACCCTGCGGATCAGTTCGGGCAAGGCCGCAATTGCGTGGTGATGGCCCTTGTAGCGCTCCAGCCTGCCGCCCGAGACGATCAGATGTGGATCGACCTTGACGCCGGGGCTCGCGGCGGGCATTGCGGCACCGTTGGGGATGACGACAAACCGCTCGCGAGGCACGCGCATCCTTGCGCTGAAGAAGTCAGCCTCGAATTCGGAGACGCCAATCAGCCTCGCGGCCCGCGCCACCAGGGGCCGCAGTAGCGTGTGCTGGGTGCCGCGCACGGCGTTGCGCAGCCGGGAAGAATGCCCGCCGCTGTGGAACGTGAGGACGAATGGCAGGTCGCCATGGACGGCAGCCAGCAGCCCGACCGGCACCACGAAGGTGTTATAACCTTGGAAGTGGATCAGATCCCAGACCCCGCGACGGATCGCGGTAAAGATGCTCGGCGCTATATAGAAATCCAATTCCCTCGGCCAAGCCGGCACGCGCTGCACGTGCATGCCATGGACTTCCTCCTCAACCGGCAACTCGCCTGAGGGATCGGTGGTGAGCACGTCGACCGCGTGGCCACGCGCCACCAATCGGGGGCCGACTTCCTGGATGTGAGTCTCAATGCCCCCCATGAAGGGATGGCAGCGAGCGGCAACCATCAGGATTCGCATCGGGCCTATCCAGCACAATAAGCTTTCGCATTCTGCCTGTGCCGTTCGCCCAGCCTCTCGCACAGCATGGTCTTGAGAAGGCGCAAGATGTCCGGGATAGCGCGCAGATGGCACACACCGCTGATGCGCGGAAGAAGCCACGGCAGGTTCTCGGCCCCGTTGAGCGCCCGGATGACAAAGCTGACTCTCGGCAGAGTCAGCGACCGCCGCAGCCCAAAGTCGATTGGTCCAGGCGCCGACACGACGTTGTGGCGCGCGACAATTCCGGAGACCGGGGCATTCACGGCAACACCGCGCGGTCGAGCGGTTGGGTCCGGAACTCGGGTTGTAGGCGCTCCAGGCCCGACGACAGGTATCGGGCGAGATGCCGGGCCGGGTGATAGGTCCCGTACACGAACCGACACACCGGACCGAAGCTGTTCGCGGCGGCGGGACCGATGAAATGCAGGCCCGGCACCGAGGTCTCGTAATGGGCCGACAGCTGCGGCGCGCCTTCGACCAATCGGATCTGGCGCAACAGCGTTGGGTTCAGGAAAGCGAGCCGGCCCACATCGATCTTGTACCCGGTTGCGAAGATGACGTGGTCGGCCCGCATCGAATGCCGCGCGCCACTGGCGTCCATCAAATCAACCAGCACCTTGCCGTCGCGCGTCTCGATGCCCTGAAGCGCGCGCCCGAGCAACACCGAGACCTTCCCGACAACGCGGTTCTTCACGAAAGCGCCGCCAAGAGGGCCCAGCGCCCTTATGTTGGCGAGTTGGACTCGCAAATCCTTCGACAGAAGCCGGATCAGTTGCGGATATTTGGCGCAGGCCGCCAAGGTCCAGCCGTGGCCGATGCCGCTCATCGGGGCGGTCGCGCGCTCGAAAAGGGTGCGGGGGCGAGGCTGGTCAGCGAAATGCAGTTGCGGTTGGCGCGCAACCAGAGAAACCGATATCCCCCGCTCATGGAGCGCCGCTGCCAGATCAGTCGCGGACGATCCGCATCCGACCACGATGACGTCCTTGCCGTCCAACGGCTCCAGTGCGCCGTATTCGCAACTATGCGAGCACAACTCGGCGGGCAGATGCGCGGCCTCTTGCGGCAGGCGCTTGAACGGATGCAGGCCGACCGCCACGACCACGCGGCGCGCACGGACGATCTCGCCGTCATCGAAAGTGGCGCGGAAGCACCCGGCGCTGGGCTCCAGCGCCACCAGGGCCTTGCGCTCCACTTCGGGCACGTAACGCCTCTGAAAGGCTTTGCCGTATTCGATAAACCGGCCGAGCGGAAGCGGCATCAGAGTGTCATCATAGGGCAGGGCGCATTCGGCGCAGAAGCTCTTGAGTGCGAATTCAGATCCCGGATCGGACAGACTCGATGCCCAGGGATAGGATTTGAGCAGCATACCGGGGGGCATGTTGTGCCTCCATGACCCCATGAGCTCCCCGAAAATCCGGTGCTCCACACCGCCCGCATGCAAATGCGCGGCCAGCGACAGGCCGTAGGGGCCAGCTCCAATGACCGCCACGTCCACGGATGTGCTTGATCTAACCATACGCTGACTCCGGGCACGCCGAATGAATATCAGGTGAGTATATTTAGATATTGAAACCCGTGGGTTCCTCGAAACCTGAATTACGAAAGCATTACTGATACGGCCGTACAATGGAATGGCGATAGATGATTAGGAATTATGATAGGTGATTAGCTCTTTGTGGGTATCTCTTCGGGTTAGTTCCGGTCCAAACGTCCGGCAGGGGACCGCTCGCCTGCTTTGGCAGCGCCGCCGAATCGTTGCTTAAAAGCACAGGAACGTCCGGCTGTGGCATGAATCTAATGCGGGTAGCAGAACGGCTTTCGCACAGTGAGCACACTGCCTGAGGCACCGGGTCGCGTGGTCTGCTCCGAGGGAGAGCTAGGCCACTGAGAAGGCTTGCCATCACTGAAGCCGCTCCCGTCGGGTCGGTCAACCTGGATTCAAGATCGCCGTGCAGCTCTCCGACTCCGCTGCGATCGGCGCCGAGCCTGATCTGGACTCGCCCGCCTTTATCCTGCAGACGTCGGGCACACCGCGCAACCAAAGCTCATTTCATTCAGTCACAGCAATATGCCGGTGGCGGCCGCACGGCTTCAGGCGTGGCTCGGTCTCACGCCCGGGAACCGTTGCCTGAGGTGTCATCCCGTTAGCCCCATGCAGAACCGAGACGTTCCGCCCTACCTCGTAGGCAGTTGTTCCCGCGTTGCTGAAGAACTGGGGCACTGTATTTCTTTGGGATTCCAGATGTTTATCCTGGATATTCCCCAAGCCGCGAGGAACTCGCCCATTTGACCGAGGCCTTCCGTCGGGTACAGATCTCTGAAATCGCGCCGATCAGGCCCAAACTATTCGAACGACCGGCACGGTTTGAGCGGGCGGAGCGCCACTGTTAAGGAAACTGAACGGGGCAGCAGAATAGCGCCGTTACCGTGGTTTGACCATGCCGCAGCGCTTGCCAAGAGGCTATCGCCTCCGGATCAACCCCGGCCTTGCACCGTGGTGAAGAAGGTGGCGACGGCGGTGTTGAAGACGCCATGATGGGCTGTTTCGGTGAGCCACACCACCACGGCGACCAAGATCAGCTGTGAAGTAACACCCAGAGGGAATGCCTTGCTGATCCGCTTATCAGCGTGGATCCAGCCATGAAAGCGTTGTAGCATCCGTAGTGGCCCGTGCGGGAAGCGGGCGTGCACGACCTGCAACGGGTCGGGAAGCATGGCCCCGAAGGCGCCGAGCAGAATCGCCCATTGGTTTTCTGGCGATCCGAAGAAGAGGACGGCCACGAGGATGCCGAGAAGCGCATCAGCACCGAGGATCATAACATCCAGCAGCAGCGCTCTATCAAGCTGAACAGGTGCGTCGATCCTGAGGCTCAACGACGAGGAACGGATCGGATAATCCCAATGGGGGATCGCATCGAGGACGAAATGGCTCCCAAACCCCAAGGCTAGAGCTGCAGCCGGATTCGCGGGCAGGAAGCTACCGAGCGCCGCCCCGACCAACGCATGCGTGCTGAGGATCATTGTCGGTCCTTTGTGGTGCACTGCACCAACCGATGCGTGGCGCTCTCCTTAGACTAGCGGTCGAGCGATTTGATAACTTCGACTCTCGGAGGAAGCAAGATCGTTCGACCGTTGGAGTCGGCCGGTCCGGTTCCGTGGTTCAGCACTGAATATAAGCGAAATCGCCACGTTGCTGAGCGGTACCCGCCTGAGCCGTCTCAACGCCGCCGCTCTCGGCCGCCATTCCGAGATGATCCGGCCATTCTGTTCCGATTTCAGCGACATTTTTCGCGGGTCAGCAACCACGGGGTTCCCGACCTTACCAGTAAAGAGGGCAAGGGGTGCCGGTTAGGAAGGACGGAGCATGCGCCAACTGTCGCAAGGCGTCAGCGAAAGCGTGTCAACGCTCTTATTCTTGGCCTAAACGCAGATTTTTGGCGCCGTGGCAGGTTCGCGACAATCTCCAGCTTGCCAATGATGAAGCCGCCGATCGAACAGGCGAGGCCTGCCGTGATTGCGAAAGCGCGTCCCAACCCTTCTGCATCGGCTCGCAAAATGGCGTCACCGAAACCGCGAACGATGCCGCGTGAAAGCACACGCAAAACGTAGGTCCGTTCAGCGGACAGGGCCTGCCGTGAGTGCAGGAGAGCGGATATGTGGGCTTTCGAAAGACCCTCGGCATAGCAGCGCAGCCAAAAATACCTCTGGGTCACCCGCTTTGTTGGAATTCTGTGTTGGACAACAGCGCGTGGCTCGAAGATGAACTCGCCAGATGGGATTGCCTTTCGGGCGCGGATGCAGAGTTCGGTCTCCTCGCCGCTCATAGGCAGGCGCTTTTGGGTTCGGCCCAATGCATCATTGAAGTCCCCCACTTTTTCAAAGACCTCCCGCCGTAGGCACATGCCGCAGCCGAGCAGGCTTCGCACGGGGCCAACCTTTTCCAGATGGCCCCGATACGTGCAGCCCACGACCCAAAGGAATTCGTCCGGGAACCAGCGCGGCCGAGGCCCCAGCCAAAGCGGCTCGATGCGGCCCATTGCACCAAGCACTCCAGGCCGATCGCAATGGCTCGTCATATACCCAAGCCATTGCGGTTCCGCGATGGCATCGTCGTCGAGAAACGCGATCAACGAACCGCGTGACGCCACAATCCCCGAGTTGCGCGCCCCCGAGAGCCCCCTGCGGTTTCGGTTTTCAATAACGAGGAGGTCAACGAACTGAGCTTCGGCGCGCGCTTTCAGCTCCGCATTGTGATCGATGACGACGACTATCTCATCGGGCGGGGGCTCCAGTCGACGCACAGATGCCACCGACTCCAACAGATCCTGCCACCGCTCCATGGTATGCGCGCAAATGATCAGCGAGGTGTTAGCCGAACTGACGTTCATGATTTCGATCTCTTCTTTGAATCCGCACCGGCGGGCAAAGGCTTCTCCGGCTCCGGAAGTGATTCCATGACAGCAGCGCCGTGCTGGCTTGAAGATCAGATTGAGCGCCTGTAAGCCTATACGGTCAACAGAGGAAATGTTGCGATGAAGTGGTACTCATAATGGATAATTTGATCGAAGATAAACCGCGATCTTCTAGTTGGAGCTGGCGCATCTAATCTAAAACAGTATCGGAGATCTCCGGTTTTCCCGGGTGGCAAATAGCATTTTGACGTTTCCGGGAGTCCACCGCGACCTTCGCCTTCGTGAGCCTCCACGTACGTCTGGGGTCAAATCACGTGGACGGGTTTGAGAGTTCAAGTCGCACGAGGCGCCATCCATTTTGGCTCCGGTTTTTGGAGAGCGGTGTCGGAACTTCGAGGGCAGCACTTTTGGGGCCGAGCGCTTGGCGTTGCACGACGCCATTGGAGGTCGCTCGCGGTTGGATGATCGAGGCTCTCTCCACTTGAACGTCAAGTAGTACCTCCAGAGAGCCACCGCCAAGCCTATTGAGCGCTTCGCCGAGCGAGCTGTGCCATGACAGTATGCACGGAAGGGCTGCGCTAACAGCGAGCAAGGCGATATCGGAATGTCTATTCATGTCATCTTAGCGACCGCGTACAGGATTGACCTCGGTCGCCTCAGTTTTCTCAATTCGCTACTCTTGGTGGGAATCCGTTGCGAAAATAACATGCCGATCTTCCAGCGGATGATGAAGCGCCCATGCCGGGGTCTGTATTTCGTCGGGCCGGCGTCTGCGAACGCCTATGGCCGTGTCGCCCGGCTCCTCTTCGGGGCGAAACACCCGAACCGCTATTTGGCGCGCCATCTGGCGAGAACGCTTGGCCGCAAAATGGCGACTGGATCCGAGTCCCTCCCGTCGCATCTTGGGTATCGCTATGAGCGCTCTTGATCCCCTGACACCAGCCGCAAATACGCGGTCAAGCTCCGATGGATCGTTGCCAGCGGCTTCAGCGGCACGGCCGCAGTCTTTAGGAACTCGCGCCTCCCGGGTCCACTTTCTCGTGCCCGACAGCAGTACCTATCAAGGGCAATCCGGCGAAATGAGTTTATTCGCCCAATACCGAATTGCCGTCCTCGTACCCTGCTACAACGAGGCAGCGACGGTTGCCTCTGTCGTCGCCCAGTTCCAAGCGGCACTACCCGGGGCAAGTGTCTATGTCTACGACAACAACTCAACTGACCGCACTGCTGAATTAGCCAGATCCGCAGGCGCCGAAGTCCGTCGTGAGTCGCGCCAGGGCAAGGGCATCGTTGTGAGGCGTATGTTTTCGGACATTGATGCCGATATTTATGTCCTGGTTGATGGCGATGCGACCTATGATGCGCTGAGCGCCCGCGACATGATCGCACGCCTCGTCCAAGATCGTCTGGACATGGTGGTGGCGGCGCGGGTCGAAGTGGAGGCAACTGCCTATCGGGCGGGTCATCGCCTCGGCAACCTCCTACTGACGACCTTGGTTGCGTCGGTATTTGGCCGCACCTTTACCGATATGTTGTCGGGATATCGTGTGTTTACACGGCGCTTCGTCAAGTCGATTCCGCTGCTCGCGCGAGGGTTTGAGATCGAAACCGAACTGACCGTCCACGCCCTTGAACTCGGTCTGCCGGTGGCCGAGATAGCAACACCGTACTACGCACGGCCCACGGGTTCTGCCTCGAAACTTAATACGTGGCGCGACGGCCTGCGAATTCTATGGACTATCGCGGGTCTGCAGAGATCGGAACGCCCATTACTGTTCTTTACTAGCGTTGGCGGCTTATTGCTGGTGCCTGCCATCCTGCTTGCCGTGTCGATCTTCACTGCCTACGAGAGAGAGGGGGTATTTCCGGGACTGCCGGCCGCAACTCTGACGATCGCTTTGACATTTCTAGCTGTTCTGTCGGTTACTTGTGGGCTCGTGCTTACTACCGTTACGCGTGGGCGCCGCGAGGCCAAATTACTTGCCTATCTCCAGCAAATGGCGCCGGGTGCGAGAGAAGAGTTGAGAGTGCGCTCTCTCAATGTAACTGGGCAGGGCGGTGAGCGCGACCTTGCGTTAGTCCCAGAGATCAGGGCGAGTTCGCAGGAGGCGTGAGGTGGGTGCTCCGGCAGTTCGCACAACGTCCGGATCCTAGGCAAGAGCGAATATGATCGCTTCTAGAAAGGGGAGCCGGGGAAATACCTATGCGTAGGCGGCTTCCGTATCTGGCGGTCTGGGTTGCCATCGCCATGGCTGCTGAAGTGGCCGGTCCTATTTTATCGATCGCCATGCATACCAAACCGACCAAGCCGGCCCGGCCATCTCCCACTCATGCGATATCGACATACTATCCAACGGAACGCACGGACGTCATTAAGAACCCGGGCATCGGATATGAGACCTTCTATCGATCGGCAGCGCGAGACGCCCAGCTTCCGTCCTCGACTATGTATTTCCGGATCAACTGGAGTGCCATTGAAGCACGACCAGGCACGTTCGATTTCGCTAAGCTCGACAGCGCCCTTTCGCAAGCGCAAGCATCGGGACAAAGGCTTGCGTTTCGCATTATGGCCTACGAGGAAGGTAACCCCGGGCCGGTGGGGTTGAGAGATGCCGGCTTCCCAGGCTTTGCCTTTGCGTTTGACGGGTCCCAGGTATGGTTTCCCAACCTGGATGAAAGCGTGGTCAAGCAGGATATAGGGAAGCTTATTGCCGCTCTTGGACAACGTTACGGCCACAGCCTAGCGATCGACTCGATTGACATCGGACTTATTGGCGATTGGGGTGAGCAACACTTTTGGAATACCCAACCTACCCCTCCTTATCCAACAACAGATACTTTGAAATGGCTGTTCGACGAGTTCAGAACGCATATCAAGGGCCTCCTGGTAGTCAATGACGGAGTTTGGTGGAACGATAAAGAGGCATTTCATTACGCGATTAGCAAAGGTCTCGGTTGGAGGGCCGATTGCTGGGGAGGGCAGCCTGAGATGCAACTCAAATACCCGCTTATCGTAGCGGATGTACCAAATGCTTGGAAGTCCGGGCCTGTTGTTATGGAACCGTGCGGAGTTATGTCGGACTGGGTTTCGCGGAACTCTCAATGGCAACGAAGCCTCCAGTGGGCGGTCAATAACCATGTCTCGAAGATCAGCAACAAGAGTGCTCCGATTCCCGCCGAGATGCTTCCAGCCGTACGGGACATGCTGACAAAGCTCGGTTATCGCATTGTTCTGAGGCGAGCGGCGTTCCCAACGTCAATACATTCAGGGAGCAACTTTGCCGTGCAACTAAATTGGGCGAATAAGGGAAACGCTCCAATGTACTTTGATCGCCACGTGCTGGTAAGAATCGGAACTCTCGTCAAGGACTCCCGGGTTTCAATGCGGGGATTCCTTCCGGGCGACCGTGCAGACACCGCCACAATCGGAACGGCGGGGCTCGCTGCTGGAACCTATCCAGTGCAAATAGGTTTGGCGCCGCCAGGCAGCGAGACACCGGACATCACGCTCGCCATACGGGGGGAGGGGCCATGGTACACGCTTGGAAAATTGGTCGTTCGGCACTGACTCGGCGGACCGGATGCAGAAGAGACGTGCGTGACCATTACGACAGGCAAGCCCGATGCGCGTCGTGAGCTCAAGGGTTACATTACCCGCAAGCCCTCACTTCTACCTGCTGCTGAAATCGCCGCAGGGTGCCAGGCTTGTCGTGACATTGCAGCACCAGGGGCCTTCGTCTGCGCGCAGAAGAATATGCTTGCGATATGGCGCACCCTGTTTCGGCCCAAGGCTTGCTAAATGTTTGCGCCGTGCAACTGGCCAATACGGCTACTCAAGGGTGGGGTCAAAGGTCGCTAACTGGTTATCCCGCGGGTTGGAACGGTAGGTCGATAAGGGGTGTAGGCCGACGAAAGTCGAAACGCGCCTGGCCGACGTCTAGCCGCGCAATTGGCCCCGATCTCGGCGAACCAGCGGAAAGCTCGGGCTCGAACAGGTCCGGCGATCAAAAAAGCCATCTCTTTGCTGGTGCCCTGGCGCGTGCCCGCCATGTCTTGGAAGTGCAGTCGGTTCTACCGTCAATTCGAGCGCGCTCTCGGCCAGCACGATTATCACGGCGGCAATGGGCTTTTGTACTGGTGGCTTGCGCCGCATGTCTCGCCTCATTCCGTCGGTCCATCTTGGCGGCTATCTGCGCTTCGGGGCAATCAGCCCATAACAGGTCGTGACCTCTCGCAACCCCCGGACATGACCGAACAGGTCGATCACCTCAAGGCCGGACTGGCGGTTGTAGGTGTGGCACCCGAACGGTCCGGACCGAATGCGACCAACTGGGGTCTGGGCAAAATCGCACTCGCCGAGCGCATCGATCTCGCAGAACGTCACTGCACCGCCATAGCCGAGCGCGCAGTCCTGGACCGGGCGTAGCGTGCGTCCGCCGTATCGGAGCACGGCGCCTGCGGGGCGGCTGAGCGTGGCATCGATCAGGACGGGGTTTGCGGCGTGGGGCGTCCAAAAATCGGTCAGGCTCTCGGAGCGGTAGAGGCTGAGGACATCCCAGGACGTCGACCTCCACAGCCTGGGGCTGACGAAGAACCAGAAGCCACCTTCGTGGCGCAGCAGCGTGGTGTCGTAAGCCTCGATGCCGTCGATGAGGCAGGCCTCCCGCGTCCACCGATACGGGAATTCCACGGCCCTGTAGAGGCTGACATTCCTGGCAGCCCCGGATTCGGGGATCATCCAAATCTGCCCGTTATGCTCGAACACGAACGGGTACGAGAGATGATGCGGCTCCTCCACGACGATCCGGGGTGCGCCGGCGGTCCCGTTCCGGCCCACTGGCACGACCGCAATGCACCCCCGGTTCTTCGAGTAAAGATACTTTTCGGCAAAGATGAAATCCTGCCCTCGGTGCCGGAACGGGAACGGGTCGGCAAGGTAGCTGTCGGTACCTTCGGCGAGGACCCGAAAGACTGCTTCGCCCTTGTCGAGCAGGCTCGCTGATTCATCGAAGCGCCAGCCAATACCCCACGCCCTGCCGCCTCTGGCCAGGTTATCCAAGAACCTGACCGCCTTCGATGCCACCGCGCTGGTCGCCCACGCAAGGGCCGGCAGCGCGCCGAGCAAAGGCACGGTGGTCCGTGGACCGTCCACACTGGACGCAGAGCCAGCGTCTTCGCGCAAGGCTTTGAGGATCACCATCACAGCGCAGGATAAGGCGCTGTCGAGACTCGCCGCGAACACTTCACGGTCTGTACTAGCCGGACGCGCCGTCCACGGCTGCGACGGGCACGCCGTATCGTGTAGGTCGACCTGAAGGTCATGGTCATTCGCCACGGCCGCCATGACGCCGATCTCGCTGGGTATGCCGTTGAAGAGCGGCGTCAGCACGCGCCGTCCCGCCGGGAGTGGGTCCTCTCCGGTCAAATCGATCACCACGTCGACTTGATCGGCAGGACACGGCGGCAGGGATCGCAGCGCCGCCTCGACGGGATCGGTGGCTCCGTTCTCGCGAAAGCCATAGACTAGTCGTTCGAGGTCGAGCAGCAAACGGCAGATCAACGGCAGCGGACGGCTACCCGCCGCGAAAGCGCAGAAGACCTGGTTGCCGGGCACTTCAGCGAGCGCTTCCGCCAGCCACAGATGCCAGCGCAGCAGCCGCGATGGATCGAGACACAAGCAAATGCGCATCATTGTCCTTCACGGCTTATTTCAAAGAGGACGCAGGTTCACAGCTTTGACGACGACCACGTCGGGTAATCCGCCTTATCAAGTCTCCGGGGCTGGCCCGCGAGCCAGCGCCGCAGATAAGAAGCCACAGCGTGCGCCACATTGTGAGGATAATGCACCAGGGCCGGCAGCGGATCGTCTCGGCGCCAGTAGCCATCCACTACGACGGACAGAGGTGGGATCGGTTTTGCGCCAAAGCGGATCCGCTCGATCCATGAATCCTGCCAGACCACGCCACCGTCAACCGGGCCTGCGGGCAACGGCTGCAGGTCGAGTTCGTGGCGATAGGCTGTCAGCGGGATATTGACGCCGGCGAGTGTCGCCGCCTCCTCCTGCCAGTCGGTGCGCCCGACCGTCGGCTCGATGATCAGAAAGCGACCACTCCTAGGGTCCCGCTTGTACTCAACGCCACCGAATCCGAAGTAGTTCACCTGATCAAGGAAGTCTTTCGTGGTTCGCCCCAACTCCTCGTTTACTGCGGCGGTGCAGAATGCAGTGCTCCCGGTTCCTGGCGGCGTGCTGGCGAGCTTTTGTCCGGTGAACGCGCCGAGCGTTTCGCCGTTGCGTCCCCTGTAGAACAGGCAGAAATAGATGTTGTCGTCCGGTCCCTCGATGGTCTCCTGCACCAGAACCTCACCGGCCTGAGCCAACAGTTTCCCTGCGGCTGAGAGGGCGTCAGCGTAGTTGTCTGCTGTGATTAGGCGTGGAGCATGCCCTTCGTGGAAGTGGCGCTTGTCGGCGGGTTTCAGAATCATCGGCAGCCTGAGCGAGGTGATCTTGCGAATGTCCGCAAGGTTCCGCACGACGACGCCATTCGGCACGGGCCAGCCATGCTCCCAGGCGCTCTCGTGGAACCTGGCTTTGTCGTGCAGCATCAGAACCGTATCGTGGGCCGGGAGGCGGAAGTGGTAAAGTCCCTCCAGTTCCGTGCGGTGCTCCGAGATCGTAAGGAGTGCCAACTCATCCGTGATGACCAGGAATGGCTGCTCGCCGATCCGGCTCTGGAGATCGCGCAGGAAGCCCATGAAGCTGGGACCACGCAGGGTGTCAGCGAGGACGGGGTGGGCGTAGCGCGACCACAGCGCCGGGTTCCAGCGCTTGCGGTCGACCACCCAAACGGGCATTGCGCCCTTGGCGAGGCTGCGGCACACCCCGAGCCCGTTTAGTTCCCCACCTACTACTACGGCAGGGACTCGCCGATCCGAGGAGCGGCATACTTGGCTGGGAGCGATGTCTGACAACACGGTTCCATACTCTAGCGACCGGTATCGGCCAAACACCACTATGCCCGATCGAAGCCGGGCTGTGCGAGGCCAGAGGGGGTAATCCTTAGGGGACATTGCACTCGGTGTCGGGCGAGGGTCATGCAGGGATGACTATCGGGTGGCAACGGACAAAACTCACGCTGCGCCGCCCGGCAGGCCGGACGATCGTGGCGGCTTCATCCTTATTGGGTTTGCCGATGCCACGACACGCCTCGGCGGTGTGCCGCCGAAACTTTGTCACAGCATCTGCTATTGCGAGTCCGCATCTGGAGGGCATAGCCGACGCGTCAATGCAGGCATTGCACAGGAGCCGGTTGGGTCAATTCGGAAGTGTCCGAAACGGTCTTGTTGACTGGATGCGTTGCCTACACCGGGTCCCGTGCGACCCGGGCCTTCGATCCCGGCGTCGGGGTGGAGGCGGACGAGGCGTGCGATGGGAGATCGAGAAGCTGCATGCCATACAACAAGCTTCGCTTGCACAGAGATCGGCCGGCTGACGACCGAGAACGATCTTTTCGCCAGGAGGTTCGGATCGCGCTTTTCCGCGTCGGGCCTCGACAATAGCTGCGCCGTCCGACGTGAGCCCAGGAACAGCTCGCCGATCTCAAGGCGAATGCGGACCATTCGTACTTCGCCGCATCAGCGGCAGATCGTCGTCGTTCGCCGTCTCTGCCGATACACGCCGGAATCTCACACTATACCCGCAATAGCCGGATCGATAGCTTCGGCTCAGCCCGCTCGAGCGTCGCTCTGCGGTCCCCTGTGCTCATCTCAGCGTTTTCCGCCAACGGCGCCGGATGGGCAGCGCAGCGCTGGGGCCGAAGCAGAACACGTCGAACCCGGAGCCGGGCCCCAAGATACTCCTCTATCTGCAGCGCGGGATGACGACTGATCGGGCGTCGGTGCGATTCACGAACGGTGCTTCGAAAGCTCCGGCGCGCTCGTCGGAGCAACCTTCGCATCAACGAGATTTGGCGCATTCTTGCCCGTCTGAACGGAGCAGACTCCGAGCAGCGAGAGACTGGTGGCTCGATGCAGTTGTTAGACACAGCCTTCCGTTAGAGAGATGTTGATATGGTTAACTCGGTCTCATTCTCGCCGCAAAAGGCATTAAGGTCCGCCAAACAGCGTATATGGTATTGCAATCGGGAGTTTACGCAGAAAATAACTGCACGCAAGCGAAAGTGGAAGCGGAAATGCCTGCGTTTAACTTAGTGAAGCTGGGTGCAATTGACAACAACACTCCATAAGTGAGGGGTCTACCGTGCTAATTCTATTCGGCAAGCCTGGCGGAGCGCCCGCCGGGCGGGTTGCGCCTGAAATGGATCAGGCCGCGGCGCGAACCGTCCAACGCCTTGCGTGCGTCGGCAACGACGACTTCTATGTCTCCACTGCCTTGAGATCTGTTCGCGGTTCGTAGCTACGAGCGTGCGGTATGTAGCGCGCCCTGGTGATGCGGGGTGGGGGATCCCCTGTTTTCAATGTCAAAAAGGATCATGGAATGGCTCTTTCCACACCTGCGGGCTTTGCCTCTGGCGACCTCGTCTTCGAGGAAAACTTCTCCGGTACGACACTCGACAGCGATTGGCATACCTACATTACAAGCAATGCCGCCAACGGCTGGGCCTGGAATAGCAACGGATTGGGCGGCAGCACTGCCGGCGGCCCGTACAATGCAGACTACGATATGCCAAGCCAGGTGTCGGTGAGCAACGGGCTGTTGGATCTCACGGCAATCAAGCAGCCGATCACCGCTCCTAATCAGGGTACGACAACGAACTTCCCGGTCACATCCGGTGCGGTCAGCAGCTACGGCAATTTCGAGCTCAATGGCGGCTATCTTCAGATCAGCATGAAGGCGCCGAGCGGCGACGGCGCATGGCCAGCCCTCTGGCTGATGCCGGGGGGAGGCGCGGGCGGCAGCGGCGATAATTTCGAAATCGATATGCAGGAAGGCGGATTTACCGGTTCCGGGCCGGCGAACCAGGCATTCTCGTACCATCTTCACACGCCATCAGGTACGTTTGGCGGTGTCGTCGACAGCGGCGTCGACCTCACGGCCGGCTTCCACACATACGCGATCGACTGGGACCCCGGTCAGTCGATCACCTGGTATCTCGACGGGAAGCAGATGGCGCAGGTGACCAGCGCGCAGGCGCCGATCCCGAATGAGCCGATGGAATTGATCATGAACAATGGGGTCGCGAATTCGAACGCGACCGGATGGCATACGGCTCTGGACAGTTCGACCCCGTCGTCGATGCAGATGCAGGTCGACGAGGTGCAGCTCTATCAAAAGGCAGGTAGCGGCGACACTGTCACGGGCGCGAACGTCCTCAACAGTGCTGGGACTGCCCCTTCCGACACTACCACCACCAGCAGTACTGGGACTGCCCCTTCCGGCACTACCAGCCCCACCAGCGATGGTGTTTTTTATGGTACCAGCGGCGCCGACGTGATTCACGGAACCGCCGGCGCTGACACGATGGTCGGCTATGGTGGCAACGACACCTACTATGTCGACAATGTCGGCGACAAGGTGACGGAGGCGGTGGGGGGCGGCACCGACAAGATTCTCGCCTCGGTGAGCCATGCGCTTGCGGTCGGCTCGGAGGTCGAGCTTCTCGCCACCACGAACCCCTCCAACACGACTGCAATCAATCTGACCGGCAACGAGTTCGCCCAGACTATTCAGGGTAACGCCGGCGCCAACATCATCAACGGTGGCGGCGGCAGCGATGTGCTGACGGGTTCTGGGGGTAGGGACACCTTCGTTTTCAATACAGCGCTTGGCACTGGGAATGTCGACAAGATTACCGATTTCACAGTCTCCAAAGACAAGATTCAACTTGACCACACCGTGTTTGCGGAGCTCCATACGGGCAAACTGCCAGCCGCGGCTTTCTCCACTGGCACGGCCGCGCATGATACTTCCGACCATATCATCTACGACAGCTCGACCGGTGCGCTCTATTACGACAGTGATGGCCACGGAGGCGCATCCCAGGTTCAGTTCGCCACCCTTTCTCCGGGCCTCTCGATATCGTCGTCCTCATTCTTTGTGACCTGAAACGGCTATGTGGATAACTACATCCCACGAGAGCCTGCTGGCGCCAACAAGACAGGCGGATAAACTGCACCTTCAGGGCTGCTTCATCGGTCGAGCACGCGTGCGCCGGCGTTGAAGGGGTCGTTGGCGCGGCGTAGCCTTTGAGCGCCAACGTCTGGCCGAGGTTGTAAACTCATAGGCGTTGGACGGTTGCATCTAACCGATGGGTCGCTACCGCCATTCGGGGGAGGCCATGCGGACGGTCTCGGCGCCCGATCGGCGGCGGTATGGTCGAGCTCGGAGCTATTTTACCGGCCTCGAAAATCGATGTGGTGGCGAGCATTGCCGCCGATCTGACCCTGAGCATCGCCAAGGCGGGCAGGCGGCGATGCTCGAAGACGATCCATTACCTGCTTGGCATTGAGCTGATCGATTCCTGTATCGACAATCGCGTCGAAGCCGGGCCATTCGGACCGCTGGCCGATCTGTGGCCGGCGGCTGTGTGCGCACAAGGGTGACCATGCCGCTGCCGCCGCCGATCGGCGTCCTGCCGATCGGCGCCACCCCGGACGGGCGAATCGCTCTGCCGCGCGTGGACGCGAATGCATTCTGTTTAGCAGCAGAATCTCACTTCATGGGTTCTCGCGCAAATCTCAACTTGGGTGGTCATGCGGTTGGCCACCTCGACCACGACACGCTCACAGTTTCCAGCCTGCGGAGCTTGATTTCAGTTGCGCGGCTTGGTTTGGAATTGGCGACATCGCTTTGGATCTGTCGGTAAGGCGCTCATGCTAGAAATCGCCCTGACCCCAGAGCCCGGTCTGTGGACTCTTAATTGCGGTCACGTCGGAAAACCCGAGCAGCACTACCGGACCGCCGGTTTACGATTTTTGGTTCCCTCAACTAAACAACACCTCGCTGTAATGCGTGATGTGCGCGTCCAGGCAGGCGCGTGAGAACTTTTGGCTCGCTATCTACTCCTAATGAGGTAGTTTCGAATTCTGCATTTGCGGCGTAAGGTGATACCGCCAAATACCATTTATTGCCTTTTACGGAGTCGCGTGGAAAACCATACAAGAATACCCATAGGTGTCATGGGTTGTTGATTCGCGACCAGGGGAGGCTGCCGATGGCAAGACAATTTTGTTCAACGGTACTTGTCGGACCGAGTGGATTACTCCGAGACAGCCTAATCCGGATCCTAGATACATCGAAGTTTCGTATTGCTTTCTCCGCAGATTCTGTTCGCGACCTCATTCTCAAACCCCTCCCGCAATGCCGACCTATCTTGCTTATAATTGAGGTCGACTACTCCGATGCCAGTCGTGTATTTGAACAAATTGCAGATTTTAAGGAAAAGTACCCCGATAGCCATGTGGTTGCGTTGGCAGATCACTATCAATTTGACGATGTAGTCGCAGCTTTTCGTTCCGGTGCAAACGCCTATTTGAATAAATGCACCGCTTACGACACATTTATCAAGTCGCTTGAATTGGTTTTGCTTGGACAATCGATACTGCCTGCGGAGGCATTGCCATTTGCACCCTCTGTAAAGCCAAATCTTGAACCTAAACTCAAACAAAATCCAAGCAACCCTGACGTTATCCCGGAGAATGAGGAGCGCGTCCTCTCGATGCTATCGCCTCGCGAAATATGTATTCTCGCTTGCTTAACTGAAGGTAAGTCTAATAAAGTCATCGCGCGCAAGTTTCACATCGCCGACGCAACGGTGAAGGTGCACGTGAAGACGATTCTTCGAAAGATTCGGGTTAGCAACCGGACTCAAGCCGCAGTTTGGGCAATGAACAACGGGTTGCTAACCACTGTGTCTGGCCACGCCTGGGCAAGCGATCGATATATGACGGCCGACCCTCACGATACACGAGATCAAGTTGAAAGACATGCTGACGGCCATCTCGAAAGTACGCATCCCATTTGATTCAGCTCCCTTGTTGAGCGACAGTCGAGGAATTGGTCAGCGAGCTCGCCATCTCAGTGCCGCGCGATTCGAGAGGGAGAGCGCATCTCGACCAGGTTGATGTCGAGTTCGATGCGACGGTCGTGCGCAGGAAACGGCCAAGGCCATTCCAGCGCGGGAGCACGTATTGGACTGACTCGGCGAGCGTGCTGGGTCCTGACAATTCCTCTCCACTGTGGAGAAGCTAGTAGCCAGAGACCGGAACACGGGAGGATGAAATGACTTTCAATCATTGTCTGCTGGTCGTTGTTTTCACGTCGCTCTGCCTCGGATCGGCTCAGGCCCAGTCTGCGAAAGAAGCCATTGATGCCGCTAATGCAGAGTTCGTGAAGGCGTACAACAGCAAGGATGCGGCCGGGGTCGCGTCGAAGTACGCGGACGATGCGGCCGCATTCCCGCCAGATATGGCGCGAGTCGACGGTCGCCAGAACATCCAAAAACTGTGGCAGGGCGCGATCGATATGGGCATATCGGATCTCAAGCTCACCACGCTTGAGGTCCAGGAAAGCGGAGATCTTGCATACGAGTCCGGGACTTTCTCGCTCAAGGTCCCGGGCAAGGATACGAAGCTGGTGGAAACCACCGGGAAGTATGTGGTGGTCTGGAAGAAAGGACAAGACGGCGGCTGGAAGCTCTACCGAGACATATGGAACTCCGATCCCGGGAAATGAAGGTTAAATTAGCGTTGTGGCGAAGCGAGTCACTTGCCGGAGGAGCACATGGCGAAACTCACCGTTGATCAATACTTGGTGGCGGCGGCTGCGCCGGTCTCCCTATTGAGCTCTATGAGGATCGAGTTTGACAGTCGAAGGATTGCGACGAGAAGGTTGCGGACCTGCCGGCATCCGGCTGATGATCTGAAAAGCGAAGTTGCGCCAGTCGCGTATCTCACTAGACGGTTTCGAGCCGGCTGAACCGAACTGGGATGAGTTTCCGTGCCTCGACTTGCCCAGCAGCATCCTTGTTGATGATAGTCAGAAACTGTGCTTCTTCAGAGAACAAAGGCAGAACAAAGCGTCCCCCTGGCTTGAGCTGATTCAGCAAAGCCGGCGGCGGCCGCTCAGCCGCCACGCTAACTAGGACCTTGTCGTATGGCGCGTGCTCGGGCCAGCCACGAGACCCGTCTCCGACACGTATGGCGACATTCGAGAAGCCAAGGCTCTGCAACAGAGCCTCGGCATGGGTTGCGAATTCCTCGATGATTTCGACACTCCAAACTTGTCCGGCGACTTCCGCCGGGATCGCAGTTTGATAGCCTAAGCCAGTGCCGATCTCGAGCACAGCCTCATGCGGTTGGAGAGCAAGGAGATCGGTCATCAGAGCGACAATGAAGGGTTGTGAGACGGTCTTATTGAAACCGATCGGCAGCGGCATGTCCTGGTAGGCATAAGGCGCGACCGCAGCGGGCACGAAGAGATGTCGCGGGACCCGCCGCATCGATGCCATCACCCGCTCATCGAGCGTCGCCTTGCCGAGTTCTTCGCTTGCAAGGTCGGCATGGATCGCAATCATCTCGACCATGTGCCTGCGTAGAACCGCAAGATGCTCTTCGTTCATCGGTTTCATGACGGTGAGGCTTTCCTCGACCAGCTGCTGCCAAATAGCTTTATATCCTGTTCGCCTCGTCACAGTAACCGACAACGCCGATGCGCCGGGCATTGCCAAACCACCTCTTCGCGGGCAGCGAGGGCGGTGGCCAAGCTGCGGGAGTACGTGGCTCAGAAGCGGTTTGGCATCGCTCAGGAGTTCATCGACGTCGAGAGTGCCAAAAGCAGCGGGCGGACCAACTTCAACGATGGTCAAATATCTGCGCAAACACCCCGGCGTGTGAGTCGTTTCGGTCGAGAAGACCGATCGTGGGTCACACTCGACGAACTTAACGTCGAAATCCACTTGGCTAGGGAGGGCGCCTCAGCCCGAATTGCGGGTGCTTACGGATAAAGGGGGACAGTAGAGTCGGTTTTCCGCAGAGTGTGAAGGTACCCCCGCCAGCGAAATCAATGAAGACGTTGAGGACGCATTCGAGATTATCTTCGAGGCGCTGGATTAGCGTGGAGGCAGCTTACCCGAGAGTGACCATCCCGCGCCGTTAGCGGCACGGCTGGCCAAGGAGGCCGGCTTCACGGAGGACCAAGCGTGCGAATTGATCAAGAGCATCGGCACGGACTGGAACTCGCTTCTCAATGAAGAACATTTCGTAAAAGAGCTTGAAGGTAGGTTGGGGCAGGAATAATTACCTATCCGGTGCGGCGACCCATTCACGAGGATCGCCAATGTCGAACAAATATCCCTTCGTTGAAGACACTCTCGGCAAGAAGCTGGAAGCAGACACCGCCTGTCAGTCTACTGCCTCACCTGTAAGCGAACCGGGCCCTAAACGTCGCCGAGTGGGTGAATCGGCTCGGGCCGGATCACTCCTGTATGCACTGGGCTTATCAAGGTCGTCTATTGCAGCGAGTGCCGCGCCGCCGGCCGAGACGACCGAAACCTCCAGTTCACGAGCCTTGCGATGAGGCTGGAGCTTGCCCATAAGCTGGCGGGCATAATTGCAGGCCCTCATTTGGAACGCTTCGTGCACTCGAGGACAAAACCGACCATCAATGCTCTCCCTCGTCGGCTAGATATTCCCTCACATTTCCGAAGTCGCGGTACATCCCGCCGTCGGGATGCTTTTTCTCGTGCCAGGAGATCGACCAATAACCAGTGTCCTCAAGATCTTCCATAGCGCGGATTCGATCGGCATCGGCCGGAAATTGCTGCTTGAGGAATGAGTTGACTGCGTCCACCCCGCCCAGACGATAGGCTTGCAGGCAAATGTCGTGAAACATTGTCTATCCCCGAAAAGACTCGCATGAGCAGAATTGCGCAACTGGAGGGTGCAACGCAAGCGGGCTCTCTCGCCTTAGTTCACCCCGAGTCGTGTGTCATCCCGCGACGCAAGCTTAGGACCGGGCCCAGGCAATATCCTGATCGAACAAGTGCTTCTCCTGCCAGATGAAGGGAAATCCACTCACCAAAATGTTGGACTACTTCTTTGGCCGTTGCATGGTCGTCGGCGGCGCAAGCCAGATAGAGGTAGATGTTCCAATCCTCGTTGGAAAAGCCGTACACCCTTTCGCGCAGCTCAAATCCTGCTTTCACATCCGGCCAATTCAATCCGGACTTCTTGAACAACTCGACGAACGCATATGCGTTGAATTGTTGGACCGCGACAAGCAAATAGGCAACCTGGCCCAAATCACCGCCTGGTTCTCGCAGCAGCGAGTCCGCGTATTCCTTCAATTCTCCGGCTACCCCGTACCATTTCGGTTGCAGTACGTTGGCACGCAAAACGTAAATCGGGAGGTATCTCGGATACTTTGCAATCGACTCGCGATAGAGAGCATCGAGCTGGGCCGTGGCGTGCCGAGGCCGCGTGCCAGGCCCAGCAGCGGCCTCGTTGCGAATCGCGGAATTGATGAGGCCAAGGCGATCGAGGCCGACGCTTCATCATCGAGGGCGAGACCATCGTTACCAACGAAGCGGGCCTGACCAACTTCGGCGCTCTGCGCTCGGCGATCACCTGCCGGCCCAAGACCTCTATTTCGTAACTTTCGATCTTCTGCACCTGAACGGTTACGATCTTCGCGACATGCCGCTCGAGGACCGGCGCGAGATCCTGCACGAGATGATTCCCGCCGGCGGCCGTATCCAATTCTCTGAGGTCCTGCCAGGCACCGGCGCGGCGGTCTATCACCTCGTGGACAAGGCCGGCCTTGAAGGCATGGTGTCGAAGCGTAAGCTCAGCCGCTACCGCAGCGGGCCGACGATGGACTGGCGCAAGATCATGTGCTTCACCGAAAAGGATCTGGAGATCATCGGTGTGAAGCGCGAGACCGGCAAGCCGGCGATGGCGCTGATGGCCGACAAGGGCCGCTATATCGGCGGCGCCTTCATTACGATGAACCGGGAATCCGCCAGCGGCTATGGGACCGCGTGCAGGGCAAGACTGGTGCGCCGGCCTCGCCAAGGAAAAGGCCGAGTGGCTGAAGCCGGGGCTCATTGGCCGGGTGAAGTTTCTGAAAGGCGAGGAGATGCTGCGCCATGCCTCGCTCCGGGATTTTCGCGAAGAGAATTGATCGCCGACCGCATCAGCGGATGATCGCAGAAGCTCCATTCTACCTGTAGCTGGTCAAATCCGGCGCGACATGCTGCTACAATCCTGTATGGCAGTCCGAATAACGGTTGTCCTGGCGCTTCTCTTCGCCTTCGCCTACGGATTCGCAAAACTCGTGGAACGTTATGGCGGCGTGGGCGATAGGCCCTCACCGTGTGAATCGTCAAACCCTGCTTGCACAAACCCGAACGTGCCGCCGCCTGCAAAGGAGCTTGGTGGCAAAGTGCCAATCGAGCAAATCACGCCGCAGCCGAAGAAGCGCTGAGAGGAAATGGCCAGGCGCTCGCTAGCCGATCGCGCCTATGTAGATCGGAACTGCCATTTCCATCAAAGTTGCCTGCCGGCCCGGATCATCGCCCGAGCAATGGCAGCTCTGCCTCGACCCTGGCGTTTTCCTTCTGGGTCATATTGTCGGCCGCAATCAGCCGACGCAGCGAGCGCAGGACTTCGCCGCGCGCCCCTCCTGCTTCAAGCATGCAGTCCACGATTGCCTGAAAGCCGGGCTCCACTGCTTCCTGGCAGTCGACCTCTCGGTCGGGGTAGTCGCCTTCGCGCCTCGGTCCGCTGATCATCCGTTGCCGTCCACCGTGCTTTCTTCGTCCATCTGTCGCGGCACCGGCAGATAGGCGTTGGAGACGAGCCATTCGCCGACGATCGTTTCCACCAGATCCGGCTTGGCAGTGCCCATCTCGGCCGTCAGGCTGGTCAGCGCGTCGTCGGTGCGGGGATCAAGCTGACCCCACCGACGTTTCTGATCAGCAGCGCGGCCCGCCGCAACAGCACCTGCAGGTCTGCCCGAGAAGTGGCCGAGAGGCGCCCGTTGACGCATGCTCACGACGCCGGGCAGGTGGCCGGCATCCGCTGCGGCAAATGCAACATCACTCGCTACTATAAGCCGCTCGAGTTACGGGAGGTCATCGGCAACGTCACGATCGATGAGGTGAGGGACAAGGCGCGCTGTCAAAAGTGCGGCAGCCGCGAATGGATGAGCGCCCAGCTATTCCACGCGACCGGCGGGCAGGCCCACACGATCCGCTTTCGGCGATTGGTTGAAATCCGATGGGGGAAGCGGGTTGTCTGGCGCGATGAGTAGGCCTTTTATTGCGACACGACATATTGGTACGATGAATGAAATAGGCAGCGACCCAGTTGGTGATCCTGCGGACCTCGGCTTGCTTACGACGGTTATCGCTGTTGAACGATCGGCACCGTTTGCGCTCGACGCGGCCAGAGACCACCAGAGAGCGGCAATAGCGTGAAACACCCATTTCACACTGAAGCAGTTCTTGGGCGGATGTCACCAATTGGGCCGCTTTGCATCGCCGCTGCTTGCCGACCACCGCTATGTTCGCTGGCTGTTTTGGTCTACATCGTTCCGCATTGAACGCCTGCTTTCCCTTCGTAGCCCACAGGTCGCGCGTATGTTCGCCTTCATGGCTCTGGAGCTTGGCGGCAATCCAGAGAAGCGCGCCGTATATGGTGGCGCGGTCATCGGCGGTCAGATCGACAATGCCTGCTTTGACGACGAGACCGCCAAGTTCGATAAGGTGTCGGGTGCGTTTGCGTCGCTCGACCTGCCAGGTGCGCATGTCATGCCGAGCCCGTACCGCTTGCCGGCGATTGTGAGCTGCCAGGTTGCGCTGAAGCGCTACGAGAGTTGTGTCCAGATGCCGGAGTAGTTCGCCGTGATCCGCTCTCGAAAAACATCGCCCCGCGCTTGGCCCATGCCTCACGCTTTGCGGCGTCTTTCGTTTCCGCAATTGCGACCGCCGGCCAGTTCGTCGGTGCCGAGTTGATCCGCGCCGGTGGCGATCACTACGTCGCCGAGCTGTTGCACCTTTCGCGTTTTGAGCTCGCGCGCCTTCACTTCCAGCGCCTCCAGTTCTGCGTCGAAGTCTCGTGGTTTACGCATGGCTGTCTCCATCGGTTGTCTAAGGGGCAATGATAGGCGAGCCTCTGCCGGAAGCTTCAGGGTTGCCGAGACAGTCCGGGACGGGTTGGTCCATCCCGAGATTCTTTCGAGGGAGGGCGCGCTTAACAATGCAGCGCGCGAGCGCATGCGCGCTGCGGGAGATCTCGGCGACGATGTTCAGATGGATGTCGAGCGCGGTGCAAGACACTTCGCACGCGGCGACCGGGTCATGTTCCTGCGCAACGAGCGCGGGCTCGGTGTTAAGAACGGCACGCTCGGCGTGATCGAAGAGGTCAGCACACAACGCATGTCCGTGCGCACCGACGACGGCAGGTCGGTGCGCTTCGACCTGAAAGACTATGCCCACATCGACCACGGCTATGCCGCGACCATCCACAAGGCTCAGGGCATGACCGTCGACCGGACCCATGTGCTGGCAACGCCGGGCATGGATGCCCATGGCAGCTACGTTGCCCTGTCGCGGCATCGCGACGGAATGGAACTGCACGATGGCGACATTGCAGAAAAGGAATGGGCGGCGACGATCCTCGTTGCGGCATTTCAGGCCGGAGCGCGAGACGAAGCCTCTCTGCTGTGGAAGATGATGGGCAAGATCAAGTCTGTGTGAAATCGGCTTTATTCGGCGCAGGATCCATGCTGGCGAGTAGGATCTTGGGCTCGCGGCACAGCGAGCTCCAGTCCGTCCCCGACATTGCGACAAGCTGCCTGGCCTGCGCCTCCGTAATGCCGATCTCTCGGACCAGGCGCTGGACGGCCCCGAGAGAGGTGGGATCGTTTGTCTCTAATTGCACAGCGGCCTCCTGCTCGTAGGTACGTACCGCCGCGCGCGTCGTCTGGACCGACGCAGAGCGCCTCGGCGCTTCTTACGTCGCCCGCGGCACGGCGGATCACATGTCGCGTGGCGCGATAGCGCCGTGAAATCGAGCAGGGTCATTGACACCGGACCGCGGATGTCCCTTAACTCCTGGTCTCGGCTCAGCGGATGGCGGCGCCATGCATGGAGATACCTTCACGCCCTCTTGGGTCGTGTATTCGACCGCTGCAGATCTCGCGAGGCTTCAAAGACGGAACTCGAGGACCAAGCCCTCCGCATTCTGTTGCGGTATCGGACAGGGGTGACGGATGAGACGAGCTTGACCGAAATCTGCCGCAAAGCCGAGCAACGCGAGTTGCATTGAGACCGTGCTCGACAGAAGCACGGAATAGATGGCTCTGTCCTCCCCCAAAAAAGTCAGCAAACCACAACTGTAGGTCTCTCGACGCTTAAATTAGCGAGGTTTAATACTCGACGAAATCAAGGCTGACGGCATGACGTGAAGTCTTAGAGACCCTGCAAAAGCGGGCGTGGTTCAGCGGTTGATCAAGGAATTCGGGCTTTCCGAGACGGAGGCTTGGGAATTCGTATCCCTTATGGGATCCGCCTGGGGTTCACTCGTTCGTGAAGTGAAGATCCTCTCGCGAAGCGCCAGGCGAAGCCCGTCAGTCATCAGTTGAGATGCCGCCTCATGATCCCGTGGAGCCACTGGTAGAGACTGAGATCAGGGGGCCGACTTTCCTCCTCTGACACCGCCGTCTCCAGGGTCAAGAGGACCAGATCATCCCCGGCTTCGGCCGAGTCCCCTCGGTAACGTGCGGCTCGCCGGCGCAGAGGACCAAGGAGGCGCTCTACGGTTTGCCCTGTCGTTTCAGGCCGGTTTTTCATTGGGAAAGGGTAGCAGCTGGTGTCCACAAGGCCGATTACATTTGACATATTCCGCCCGGGGGCCGGACCGGCCGGCTGAGACAGCCGCAGCTTGTGCTGATTTCCGCGAAGAACTAGCGTTCTCTGGCCAGGACTGCTGAGGATCACATCATGCTCGAAGCGCTTTACCTTCAGCTTTCCACCCATGACGACCTTTCGGATAGCGAACGGTCATTGTTGGCCAAGACGATCGGCAGCCAGCGAGAATTCGCCGAAGGCGAAGATCTGGTGTCAGAAGGATCCCAACCGGCCTTCAGCACCTTGCTGCTCGATGGCTTTGCGGCGCGCTACAAATACCTCGAGAACGGCAGCAGGCAATTTACCGCGCTCCACATCGCCGGCGACTTCGTGGACCTTCACGCGTTCCTCCTGAAGACACTGGATCATGGGATTCTGGCGTTGTCCCCCTGCAAAGTTGCCTTGGCGGATCACGCGAAGCTCAAGCACATAACCGAGATCGAGGCCCATCTGACCCGGCTGCTCTGGCTGGATACACTGGTCGATGGGGCCATTCACCGCGAATGGATCGTCTCGATGGGTCGACGGAGCAAGCTTGCTCACCTTGCGTATCTCTTTTGCGAACTGTTCACCCGCCTTAAGGTCGTACAGCGTACAGAAGGTATGAGCTTCCACCTGCCGCTGACCCAAGCCGAACTCGCCGATGTGCTGGGGCTTTCCACCGTGCACATGAACCGGGTGATGCAGAGCTTGCGCCGCTCGGGGGCGGCGGATTGGGTCCAGCACACCGTCCATATCCTCGATTGGAATAAACTTGTGGACTTGGCGGACTTCGACCCGACTTACCTGTCGCTGTTCAGGGAAGCCCGCTAGGCCGGGATCAGGTGATCTCAATGACCGCTTTGACCTTTGTCACGATCTTCCCGCCTTCATCGCGCACGTCCACGAACATCTCGACGCGCTGACCCTCAAAAGGTGTTTCGCTCAGCATATCTCGAAGCGCCCGCATTGCTTGATTGCGAACGGCTTCCATATCTCGCAACTCGGTGCCTTCGTCGTCGCGGACGAAAATACCGCTGTCGAAACTGTCGAAATAGTATCTCGCCATGTCACCGAACTGTGCAGGCGTTTTGATGTTCCGTCCTCGGCCGCAAGCTGCGTCAGCCTGATATATGCCTGTCCTGCTGCGCTCGGACTGGTTCAAGGGCAGCGATGCAGCGCTCCAATTTCTGTAGCCGGGACTTGGAAGCTTGTAACTGGTAACCGACCGCCATGAACTTTGCTCGCTTATGAGCATCAGGGAGGCCAAGAAGCTCCTCTTCCAGTCGGGCTATTTCCTCCCGGACTCGTTGCGCGTCAGTGACTCGCAGCTTCCAGACCCAGCTTCGGCCGCGCATACCCCGCGATCGCCCGGCTGTACCGACTGGGGTTTCCGATTTTGCAGCTGCTGGGAGAGAATTGGCGGGGCGCAGTTCGGAGTCTCGCAAGTTACGTCACCTGTGTCAGTCTTGCCGGTCGCGGGCCCAACGCGACCTGTTTGCCAACCCCGGCCGGAATATGTCGCTGGAGGCCGGCTTGGCAACCCCTGTGCCCAACCCTTTCGATCTTCTCACGTCCGTCGCCAGCAGGCCGGCGGGGCCGCCTTGCCAAAAGGCGTTAGCGAACCCACGAGGAGGCGTTGACGGACACCATATTTGATCGTTGAATGTAGGCGAGGGGATGGGCTGGCGGAGGTCACAATGCCCCTTGGAAGAAACGTCTTCACCCCGAACGAGTTGGCCCTGCTTGGCAGGATCTTCGACCGGCGCAAGGATGTGCCCGAGACAGCTGACGAGCGGGAGCGGAGAGCCTCCCGGATTATCGCCTACTATCAGGCCGGAATCCACGATGAGGCCGAACTCGACGAGCTTTCCTGCAAGCCCCTCGGTTCGGCACGCGGACCGCTCTCTTCTTCCCGGGCGAGATCGCCGTCGAGGTCCTCCAGTCCGAGCGCAAGTTGATCAGGATCGAGCCGCTCGGAACGGCGGCCGAACTGCGCGCGCTGCAGCTGTTTGATGATGGATTTGAGGCGCTCGATCTCACCGTCGCGATGCCCGACGAGCGCCGCAATGTCGCGCACGAGATGTTGCAGGAGAGCCGGTTCGCGGGGCAGATTGTCGAGGTCGAGCCGCCTGTCCAATTCTACTCGAATTGGCGGATTCGAAGAAGCAACTTCGCTCGATTTGCCGCGATTTCGCCGCGCTTTTCAGCCGGCCGGGAGCGGGCGCCAGAAGCGCTCCGGCGTACGCCAGTCGATGCCTTCGATGAGCATCGCCAGCTGCGCCGGCGACAACGTCACCGGGCCGCCAGGCTCAGCCAGGCGCGGCCACATGAGCTGTCCGTGATCCATGCGTTTGGTGAACAGACACAGTCCTGTTCCATCCCAAAAAAGGACCTTCAGGAGCGAGGCATTCTTGCCGCGGAAGACGAACAGATGACCCGAGAAGGGATCTTTCTTCAGATGCTCCTGGATCAGCGTGGAGAGCCCATCGAGACCTTTGCGCATGTCGGTGTGACCCAACGCCAGATGCACTTTCACGCCGACCGGAACGACGATCATGATGCCTTCTCCTTGCCGGCCAAGTGCCGCTTGACCGCGGCCGCGGACGCGCCCGCCGGTGCGAACACGCGTCGTCCCATCATCCAGTTCGATCGCAACCATTCCGTCCGGCGGCCGCACGAGATCGCGCAAGGCGGCGAGCGCCGGCGGCTCGCTTTCTGCTCCGTCGGCGATGTCGACCAGAGCCAGTTCAGGCGCCTTGCGGGCGGTCAGGCCGAAATCTTCTCGCCAGCGGAAGGCCATGCTCATGGCAATGCCGTGGCGGCGGCAGACCTGCGCCACGGCAACGCCGGGCTTCTGCGTCTCCTGCACGGTCGCCCGCTTCTGTTCGTCGCTGAACCGGCGCCGGCTCGAGCGCCCGTTCACCGCGTCGGGTGTCAAGCGATTTTGGCGCCGCGTGCAATTAGCAGCGCTGCTTAATTGGGCCCGGGCACTCGGATGAAGAAGCGATCGCCAGTCCATTTCGTCGCCAGATTCTTCCAGGCGATCGCGCCAGATCCGCAGCGCATGTCGCGAAAGTCCGAGCGCGGCGGCGTACTCGCCATGGAATCGCCTCGACATGCATGCTCCAGAACGCCCGGAGCGCAATCGGACCGCTGTCCGTGCGCTTGCTGTAGCGATACCGCGGCCGCCTTTGGGAACACTTCGGCTGCGGCGTCTTGCGCTGCCGTCGGGTCTTCTTCCGACGCAGATTCTGCAGCTTTTCCGCACGTTTGCACGGGTCTTCGCTGCTCACCAGACGGTGCATCCACAGATCGAAAGTTCTGATCGAGAGATCACGCTGGCGGCAGAATTCCTGCTACTGAGATTGCTGCTGAGCCAGCTCGCGACCTGCGACGACCAGTAGGGGCTGTTGGCCTTGGCCCAGGAGCGGCGGGGGCGCCATCCGAATATCCTCCACAGATCGAAGGCTGCTCGTTCCGTTCTAAAATGAAAACCAAAGTGCAGGGCCTGTCTGGTGCGGCACCCCAAGGAGCTTACGCGGGAAAGGCTAGGCCAAAACTGCCTGTTCGGTAGGGTCGAATCCGGAAGGGCGAGAAGACCCTGCACGAGGGGTAGCTGAAACGCCTATGGAAGAAACCGCAGATGGAGATGCCCCGGTCGGGCGATCCCGCCGGGGCATTCAGGAACCGATCGTCAGTTGGCGCCGCCGAGTTCCTTGGTCATCTTGCAGAAATTGTCGTGCTGTTTGGCGATGGTATCATCGCCGCAGTCCTTCTTGATCGATGTCCGATCCTCTTCGCTCATAGCTAGCCATGCCTTCTTGAACTCATCGCCAGATCTCATCGTCTTCATGCCGGCGTCAGTGAAGAACGGCGACATCTTGGCGGGATCGTCGAGAGCCGAGGTTCCGGTGTTGGAGCCCGCAAAGGCAGACGCGGCTGAGAGGGAAAGCGACAAAGCAGTCATGCAGATGCTATGGATTTTCACGGAAAAGTCCTCCTTTGGCCGATCGTGTTCAGTTGATGGCCACTTCCGAGAACGAACCTGCGACTTTTAGGTTTCGCACCGACAGCGATTTTGCTGGAGCAGCACCTAGGCGGTCTTCTGCCGAACCATTTGCGTGCATCTATCAAAGACAATTGCCGAAGGCGCTTGAATTCGCCAAACCGGCGCAATGTGCATTAGCGATATTGAAAATACCGCGTCTCAAGCATGCTCCACCTGTCAGGGAGGTCGATATTCGTCTGCGGTAGGTGGCATGCGTCAGCAGGCACCTGTTGCCCGGCAGGAACCCACAGAAGACGGTGTCCCGGCAAGACAGCAGATTGGGACCGCTGCCAGGGAGAGTTGCGCCACAGATCTTGCTTGCAATCGACTACATGACTGTTGAGGATGCCAACCTCCTCGGCATCGCCGCAGTCCTCTTTACCCTGAGGCCATGACGTTGGGGACTTCAGCTACGATCCTCACCCCTTGCTCCGACCAATCGCGTTGCAGCGATCCCTGAAGCTGTTTCCGAATTGTTGCATCACCGATCAGCGTTCCAAATCCTTTTCGTCGACGCGTTGGTGGAGGTGGTCCTCCGATCTCCTCCCAAATGAGGATGAAGCCGCCATTCTGCGGTCTGTCGTGCCAATTGACTTGCACTCGACCTATCGCTGTCGAGAGCGAACCGTGGGAAGCCGCGTTGACTGCCAGTTCATGAATGAACAGCGACAACGGCTGGACAGAATGTGCTGCGAGAGCAACGTCGGGTCCGTCCAGCAGAGCGCGAGTGGCTCCGTACGGCTCGAGCTGTGACAAGATTGTTTCCCGCAATGGAATCTGGTGCCAGGCCCGCTTCGACAGCAAGCTATGCGCTCGAGCCAAAGCCTGTATGCGCCGCTGGACCGATGCTGCATATAGAGCAGCATCGTCAGATCGCGTCAGGCGAACAATGCTGTCGACCAGAGCAAGCACATTGTTGGCTCGATGGTCCACCTCCAGGAGCAAGCGATGCTCCGACGCCTCCAGGTTCTCGATCCTGCGATAATCTGTGCGGTCAATTTGCGACGCGAAATGATAGACTAGACGGCCACCCTCGTCATGGATTGGACTGAGGTACAGCTGATTCCAGAAAGCCGAACCATCCTTTCGATAGTTGAGCAATTCGACGTTGATCTCACGTTCCTCCAGCAATCCCGCTCGGATCTCAGCGATTGCCGCCGGGGAGGTCGCGGGACCTTGAAGAAACCGGCAGTTGCGTCCGAGGACCTCATTTGCTTGGTAGCCCGTGAGGTTCAGAAACGCCCGGTTCGCCAGCACGATTGGATGGCCTTTCTGAGTGGCATCAGTCACCACCATCGGCATTCGCGTGCGTTGGAAAGCTATTGCAGCCAGTTCCTTGCGGTCAGCCATGGTGCGATCGGTGATCGCGGCTGGGCTATCACCGTGCAGGCTGGAGGCGCCTTCCTTGTCCATCGTCACGTTTCCTTCGGCTGACGGCTCAGGAAAAACGTTGATGAAGCTAAAACGTTTCCCATCAGCTTGTTCAGCACACCTCCAAGTCGGTCTAAGCTGCGGTGGCTGATCAAGGCAAAGCGTGCACGACAGCGGACCATTAGCACTCATCAGCCCAGCATCGCCCATAACCAAGCGGTGTTCCCAGGCCAATGCCGCCAGCGACTGCCCGGAGCATAGGCCGGGAGCATCTGGCTTGAGATGATGCGGTGCAACCTGGGTCAGTTGATGACCTTTCGACATGCCGCCGTCGCGCTCGGCCTCGCTGAATGCAAGCATCTTTGTCGAAGTGGCCCGAAGGGATGTTCTTCCGTCACGGGCAGCGATTGTTTTCCCTGCATCTTTTTAGAGTGGTCCACAACAGGACTCGAACCCCTTATCGCGAGTGCTGAACTTGAGCCACATATCGGCACTTCAAGCTGGCCGGTGCATCACCTGGAAGCGGGCGTTCGTGCAGTGACATTGTTGGTAGGTTATGAGGATTCACTGAGAGGGGGCTTCAGAAGAGTTGCGCATGCTGCAACCGGTTGACCAGGCGCTCGCCATGAAATTCAGCTGTCTATCGCCTCGCGGCCCGTAACTTCCGCGATAAAGATTCTAAAGAACACGTGGGGAAGGCGTCCCATGTTCGAGGACGTGCCTGGCTTGAGTGCGCCTGGCTCCCACCAGTCGGCGTGCTTGCTCAAGACGGACCATGCATGATCGATCTCGATCTTGTGCCCGATCCGGTCAGGGAGTTCCTCATAGCGGCCGCTGACAACCACACTTTTCCAGCCACGGCCCATATTGCGTTCATCGACCTGCACTGAGACGAGCGGATTGGAGCGCATCCACTCGATCTTCTTGCCCAGCATGGAGAAGGCATAAAGATGATTGTCCGCGTGGGCGTAATAAAAAGGCACGACGTAAGGTTGCCCGTGTTGGGCGCAGGCTAGGCGGCCGATGCGATTGGCTGTGAGTAGCTTTGTGCATTCCAAAGCGGAAAGTGTACGGATCTGCATGGCAAGCTCCTAAATGCGGGCTTCGTGCTGCGATTTCCTCGGAACGCGTGCAGCGGCCCGCTGTCCAACCTGTGTACATCTTGGGATCGTCGGCATCTTTCGCGTGTTGCGATAAATCAGGGTTCGCCGGCTCTACCTGTCAACCGCCCGATCGTTGGGCGAGCAGCGGAATGATCCGGTCGCTCTTGGCGACGGCGGGGCGGCCGGAGCTGGCATAGGGAATGCCCAGCGCATCCCAGGTCTCGACCAGCGCATCCTGCAATTGGGCGATCAGCGCGTCCGAATGGAAGGGTGTGGGCGTGATGCGCAGCCGTTCGGTGCCGCGCGGCACCGTCGGATAGTTGATCGGCTGGATGTAGACGCCGTGCACGCCAAGCAGCCGGTCGCTGGCCATCTTGCAAAGCTCGGGGTCGCCGACCAGCACCGGCACGATATGCGTGGCCGATTCCATCACCGGCAGCCCGGCCGCGGCAAGCACCTGCTTGGTGCGCGCCGCCTGGCGCTGCTGCGCGTCGCGCTCGGCCTGCGAGCGCTTGAGATGCCGGATCGAGGTGGTGGCGGCGGCGGCGATCGCCGGCGGCAGCGCGGTGGTGAAGATGAAGCCCGGCGCATAGGAACGCACCGCGTCGATGACGGCGCTGGTGCCGGCGATGTAGCCGCCAAGCGTGCCGAAGGCCTTGGCCAGCGTGCCCTCGATGATGTCGATGCGCTCGGCCAAGCCTTCGCGCTCGGTGATGCCGCCGCCGCGCGGGCCGTACATGCCCACCGCATGGACCTCGTCGATATAGGTCATGGCGTTGTAGCGTTCGGCGAGTTCAACGATCTGCCTGATCGGCGCGATGTCGCCGTCCATCGAATAGACGCTTTCGAAGACGATCAGCTTGGCGCGCTCGCGCCCCGCGGCCTGAAGCAGGCTTTCCAGATGCGCGACGTCGTTGTGGCGGAAGATCTTCTTTTCGGCGCCCGAGCGCCGCACGCCTTCGATCATCGAGGCATGGTTGAGCTCGTCCGAGATGATCAGGCAGTTGGGCAGGAGCCTGGCGATGGTCGAGATCGAGGCCTCGTTGGAGACGAAGCCGGAGGTGAAGACCAGCGCTGCCTCCTTGTCATGCAGATCGGCGAGCTCCTGCTCAAGCTCGACCAGCGGGTTGGAGGTGCCGGAAATGTTGCGGGTGCCGCCGGCGCCCGAGCCCATCTTGGCGGCCGCGTTCTGGAAGGCGGCAATCACATCCTCGTTCTGGCCCATGCCGAGATAGTCGTTGGAGCACCATACGGTGATTTCCTGGGCGCGGCCGTTGGAACGCCAGATGGCGCGCGGGAACTTGCCCACAATGCGCTCCAGGTCGGCGAAAACGCGATAGCGACGCTCGGCGTGGAGCTGGTCGATCGCATCCTCGAAGAACCGCTGATAGTTCATGTCGAAATGTCCTTTGCAAGAAGCGGCGCCGTGAGTCGCTACGGTTCGGGCTAAACTACGAACAGGAAGCGGGCTCCGCTTTGAGCTATGTCAAATTACGGGCATGCTCGGGACGGGGAGATATCCTCGATCCAAACAGAACTGATTTAAATCAAAGCGTGGAATCCCAATTCGGCGCACGTTGGCCGGATGTGGAATCCGATCGCAAGCGCTCCGTTTGGTTGCAGCCTGGAACTGGCCGTCATTGACGAGGAAGGCCTGCACCCGCTCATATTCCCTTGCGAAAAGGGACGCGAAGGCTGGAGGAACGCCGTTACCGGTGCACGCGTGGATATCCGTCCAACGCACTGGCGCGACTGGCAACCGAAAACCGCGCAGGCGAGTTCACTTCAAGGCTCGCCCTAAATTTAAAGTGTGGAGTCCGCGATCAAGGCCATACGAACGAGGTGCGAGAGGCTGCCAGCACCCATTTTGCTCATGACATTTGCGCGATGGATCTCGACCGTTCGTGGGCTGATCCCGAGATCGTAGGCTATTGTCTTGTTCGGCAGCCCCGACACCAGCCCGTCAAGCACTTGGCGCTCCCGTTCGGACAAGGCCGCGAGATTCTTTCGGATTTCGGCCGATTGCGGATGTGTCGCGAGCGGCCGACTGTGGTGGTCCAAGGCGGAATGAATCGCGTCGATCATGACCTGATCGTCGAACGGTTTTTCGATGAAATCCACTGCGCCTTCCTTCATGGCCTGAACGGCCAAGGCAACATCCGCGTGGCCCGTCATCACGATCACTGGCACGCTCTGACCACGGGCTTTCAATTGCCGCAGAAATTCGATGCCATCGATCCCCGGCATGCGCACGTCGGTCACGATGCAACCATCGATCTTCTGTGGCTCCGTCCCCAGGAATGCGGTTGCCGATTCATAGAGGCGCACGGCAAAGTCGGCCGTTGCGAGAAGGAAGCCCAGGGACTTGCGAACGTCAACATCGTCGTCGACTACATGAACAATATCACTGGCCACTGGCGACCTCTTCCTTCTCTACAGCGCGCAGAGTGAACCGAAACGCGGTTCCTCCGCCAGCCATCGGCTCAGCCCAGATATGGCCACCGTGAGATTCGACGATGGTGCGACAAATGGACAGGCCGACACCCATTCCGTGCTTCTTGGTGGTGACGAAAGGCTGGAAGAGCTGGGCTGAAACCTCGGGAGCCAACCCAGGGCCGGTATCGATGACACTTACCTCTGCCATGCCATCGTGTCGGGCTTCGGTGACGACACGCAGTTCCCGCCGCGGAGCGCCATGCATGGCTTCTACGGCGTTTCTCATCAGGTTCAGCAGAACCTGCTGGATTTGGATGCGATCGGTCAAAACGAGCTCGGCCGTCGGATCGAGTTCGTAAGTGACGCGCACGTCGGCTTCCCTGGCGCCCACCAGAGCCAGCGACGAGGCGTCCTCGATGAGTGCCGGCAGACGTTCGACCTGGCGCTCGCTTTCGCCCCTTGCGACGAAATCCCGGAGACGCCGAATGACATCGCCGGCTCGCAAAGCCTGTTCAGCGGCCTTCTCGACGGCCTCTCGCAACATCGGGGCGCTCTCATCCTTGCTCCTGTCGAGGATGCGACGGCTGCCTTTGAGGTAGTTCGTAATGGCCGTCAGAGGTTGGTTGATCTCATGCGCCAGCGTCGACGCCATTTCGCCGAGCGCGGTGAACCGTGCCATGTGAAGCAACTCCTGCTGCTGCTCCTGGATTCTAGCTTCTGTTCTGTGTCGCTCCGTCAGGTCGCGGCAGAAACCGGTGAAGAAACGCCCCGTTCCCGGATGCATTTCGCCCACGGCAAGCTCCATCGGAAATGTCGATCCATCCTTGCGCATCCCGGTTACGGTCCGGCCAAGCCCAATTATGCGGCGCTCTCCCGTCGTGAGGTAACGCTGCATATAGGCGTCGTGCTCTTCCCGGTAGGGCGAGGGCATCAGCAACTTGACATTTTGACCGATCACCTCGCTGGCCTTGTAACCAAACAACGTTTCGGCCGCGGTGCTGAAGGATTGAATATTGGCGCTTTCGTCAATGACGATCATCGCATCCGGCACGGTCGCCAGGATGGAACGCAGGTGGTCCTCGCGCAATTGCAGCGAAGCGTTGGCAAATGAAAGGTCGCTGACGTCCGTGCCCTGAACGAAGATCGCTGTGATCCGCCCGTCTTGGGCCCTGATTGGCTGATAGACGAAATCCAGGATACGCTCCTCCGCAAGGCCGGTTTGAGCGTTGCGGAGCACGACCTTGATGCCACGCCCGACATAAGGCTCGCCGGTGGTGCCGACACGATCGAGCAATTCGAAGAATTCCTGTCCTTCAAGCTCAGGCAGGGCCTCCCGAACCGACTTGCCGATGACCTGCCGATGACCGATCAGACGTTGGTAAGCCGCATTGGTCAGCTGGAAAATGTGGCCGGGCTCGCTGAGCAGCGTCATGAAACCTGGGGCCTGATCGAACATCAGCGCAAGAAGCTCGTGTTCCGGCAAATTGTCTTGCTCCGAGGGCCTGTCCACGCGCGGAGCCGATTTGGCAGCGGTTTCGGGCGAAGCTTGCCCCTTGTTGCTCACAAGCAGTCTCCGGATCGAGAAACGGCAGCACTCCCTGATCTAGCATTGATCCGCCGGCACGCCAAACAGCTGCGCCGGGATCTTGGTCGCGATCAAAGCGCCTTGGACTGTTTGTTCTGGCCGGTCATCAGGCTCGATCAGTATCCGCTCGGCAGCTCCGTCGAGATCCTCGTACTGGCCGCTGCGCAAAGCCCACAGGAAGCCAGACAAACCAAGCGCTCCCAGAAACAGAGCCACCGGAATGAGATAGGTGAGCGTGGTCATGGACGGGCCGCTTCGATGACATCGGTGCGGCGTCGGGCCGGCGCAGCTTCAGGCGCCGCTTTCGCCGTTGCGTGAAGCCGCATCGCGTTTGCAATCACGATCAGCGAAGAGGCGCTCATTGCGACCGCCGCGATGAGCGGCGTCACGTGACCCAGAACGGCGATCGGAACGGCAAAGGCGTTGTACACGATCGCGATGCCGATGTTCTGGCGAATGAGCCGGCCGGCCTTGCGCGAGACATCCATCGCCAGAGGGACCGCAAGCAGGCTTTCGCGCAGGAAGACGAAATCCGCGGCCTGCCGGCCAATGTCGGCCGCGGTTGCCGGAGCTATCGAAACATGCGCCGCCCGCAAGGCCGGCGTGTCGTTGAGGCCGTCGCCCACCATCAGCACCTTGTGTCCGGCGCGGGTCAGCGCCTCGATCCACTCGACCTTTCCCGAAGGCAGCAGCGCCGGCGCGAAACTGTCGACACCCAGTGATTTGGCAACCTCCCCGCAGTCCTTCGCGGTATCTCCGGACAGCATCTCGACCGACACGCCGGCGTCCTCCAACTGCCGGATCGCTGCGCTGGCGTCTTCTCGCAGCGCGTCCTCGAAAGCAAAACACGCAACGATGTTTCCATTCTTTGAGAGCACCGTGCCGCCATGGCCGCCGGGTTTGCCTTCCCCGCCGGTGCGAGCCTTCCAACCCGCCCATCCGCGTCTTCCTAGCCGCCACGTATTCCCTTCCGTTATGGCTTCAATGCCGAAGCCCGGATGCTCGCTGACGGTTTCGACGACGGGCCGGCCGGAATACCCTGCATAACTGGCGATTGCCCTCGAGAACGGATGGCGGGAATGAGCCGCCATGTCCGCCGCAATTGCAAGCATGATCGGACCGATTGATGACGCATTCACCAGCTTTGGGCGCCCGAGCGTCAGCGTCCCGGTCTTGTCGAAGACAGCCGTGTCGATCGTCGCGAGACGCTCCATGGCCGAACCGTCCTTGACCATGACGCCGTCCTCGAACAGACGTCGGGCCGCAACGACCTGGACGATCGGCACCGCGAGGCCGAGCGCGCAGGGACAGGTGATGATGAGCACGGCGATGGCGATAGTCATGGCGCGGTGCCAGTCGCCGGATGCGGTCACCCAGCCGAGGAATGTCACGAAGGCCGCCAGATGGACCACGGGCGCGTAGAGCGCCGACACGCGATCGGCGATGCGTCGATAGCGTGAGCGGCCACCTTCGGCGGCCTCCATCAGTCGAACCATTTCAGCCAGGAAGGAATCCTTGGCGGCGGCGGTCGCCTGCATCGTCAGCGGACCCGTCAGGTTGAGCGTACCAGCCTGCACATGAGCGCCGGCAGTCACGGCTTTGGGTTCGGTTTCACCGGAGACGATCGAGCAATCGAGATCGGAATTGCCGCTGACGATATCGCCGTCGACCGGTACCCGTTCTCCGGCCGCGATGAGAAGGCGCATCCCAGGCACAAGTTCGGTGATTGGCAGGTACTCGCGTGTTCCATCGTCACGCAGGACAAGCGAACCCCTTGATGCGAGCATTGAGAGGCCATTGACGGCGGTTCGCGCCCGCTCCCGCATGACGTGGTCGAGCATGCGGCCGATCAGCAGGAAGAAGAGCAGCGACACGGAGGCATCGAAATAGGCGTGCTCGCCGTGATTGATTGTCTCGTAAAGACTCATCGCGTAGGCGAGCGACACGCCCACCGCGATCGGCACATCCATGTTCATGCGACCGTGACGCAGCGCATTCGTCGCGGAGCGGAAGAAAATTCCGCCGGCGAAGGCGAGAGCCGGGATGGCGATCAGCGCGGACAGCCAGTGGAACAGATCGCGTGTCGCGCCCTCGGCGCCGGACCAGACCGATACCGACAGCAGCATGATGTTGCCTGCTGCGAAACCTGCCACGGCGACAGCGCGGATCAGTTCCGAGAGCGTCCTGTCCTTCACGTGATTTTCGGTGTCGAACAGATGCGCCTGATAGCCGAGACGGCCGAGCACGGCGAAGAATGGCGGGACGCCGTCGCCATGCCAGCGTATCGACACTCGTTTCGTCGACAGGTTGACGCGCGCGGACTCGATGTTCTCGACCCTGCCGAGCGCGGTCTCGATCGCTCGTATGCAGGCTCCGCAATGAACCGTCGGCACCGACAGGTCGGTCTGGTGCATGTCGCCACCCAGAGAGCGGCTGGCCAGCTTGATCTCCTCGCTCGAGGGCGGTGCCGACGCCGAGGCGGCCATCTCCAATGCCATCTCAGCTCCTGGCGCGCAGCAGCTCATTGCAGGGCTCCGTTTGAAATCATGATGCGGCGAACATCGCGAAACGGCGACGCAAGCCCGGCGTCCGCATCGATCTCCACGATCCAGACGCCATCCTTTGGGGTGTGGCGAACAGCGAACGTGTCCGTGCTTCCGGGAATATCTCGGGACACCGCGGCAAGTGTCAGGGCCTCGTCCTCGGCCTCGTAGGCCGGGTGCCGGAACAGCATCTTGACGCCGCGCAGCGGCACCGGTTTGCCCTGGCTGTCGACAAGACTGTAACGGACTTCGCCGGAAGCGACGTTCAGCGTGCCCGTCCAGCCTAACGCCGCCTGCGCCCTTCCGTTCCTCGCTTCTTCGTTGAACTGCTGGCTGGCAACGTAGGTGTTTTCGACGACGAGGCCGGTCCAGCTCTTCTGGGCGAGCGTGGCCATGGTGAGATTGACCCCGATCACCACCGCGAAGAACGCAAGAATGGAGATCAACATATGCTTGCCGGTGAACTCTCGCGGCTTCCGCGTTTCGACGCTCATCTGCTGATCTCCGGGGCATTGAAAGTGGCCGTGTATTCGGCGGTTTCGGAACTTGCCTTATCGGCGATGCGGAATTCGAAACTCTGGGCCGGCTTCCTGATCTGATCGGCCGGTTGCCTGACAAAGATTTTGAGTGTCTTCAGCCGGTCGGGCTCGACGGCAATGGAGAACGAGCGGCTTGGGGGCGGGTCGATGCCGACAGTGCTCATCTCGCCGCCATCGAGGCCGTCCAGCGTGACCTCGATCGTCCTCGGCTCGGGTATCATGTTGAGCAGCTTGACCGTGTAGCCGTTGCGGATCGAGCCGTCCGAGAGCGTCACGAACTGAGGGTTGCGGTCATGCAGGACATTAAGCTCCAGCCGTTCGCGCGTCACCAGCGAATAGACGAGCACCAGGCCGATCGCCGACCATGCGCCGAGATAGATGTAGGTGCGCAACCGGAAGATCTTGCCCAGATGGAAGTGTGCCAAGCCGTAGGCGAAGCTGCCGCTCGGCGTCCTCACCAGCGCCGGATTGACCGGGCCGGTGCCCCCGGAGGTGGCCATCGCCATGTTGGCGTTGTAGTCCGCCAGTGTTGCATAGGAGATCAGTCCGCGCTCGCGACCGAGCTTGTCCATAACACTGTCGCAGGCATCGATGCAGAGCGCGCAGGTGATGCATTCGAGCTGCTGCCCGTCGCGGATGTCGATTCCCATCGGGCAGACGGCAACGCAGGCGTTGCAGTCGACGCAATCGCCGGCCGGCAAACCGGCGGCGAGAGCCTTCTTTGCATGGCGCGAACGCGGCTCACCGCGCCAGTCATTGTATGTGACGGTCAGCGAATTTTCGTCGAGCATGGCGGCCTGGATGCGCGGCCAGGGGCACATGTAGGTGCAGACCTGCTCCCGCATCAGCCCGCCGAACACGTAGGTTGTGCCGGTGAGCACGGCGATCGTGGCATAGGCGACGGGCGCCGCCGTGCCAGTGACGACTTCGCCCAGCAGCTTGGACGCATCCGCGAAGTAGAAAATCCAGGCGCCGCCGGTGGCGACCGCGATGACGAGCCAGATGGCGTGCTTGGTCATGCGCAGGAACAGCTTGCGAGCGCTCCACGGCGCAGCGTCCAGCTTCATGCGGGCATTGCGATCGCCTTCGATCGCCCGTTCCACGACAAGGAACAGGTCGACCCATACGGTCTGCGGACAGGTGTATCCGCACCAAGCGCGCCCTACCGTCGATGTGACCAGGAAAAGACCGACGCCCGCCATCATGAGAAGGCCTGCGACGTAGTAGAATTCCTGCGGCCAAATCTCGATGAAGAAGAAGTAGAAACGGCGGTTGGCCAGGTCGACGAGAACGGCCTGATCGGGCGCGAAGGGGCCTCGATCCCAGCGCAGCCAGGGCGTCAGATAATAGATGCCGAGCGTGATCGCCATCACCAGCCATTTGAACCGGCGGAAACGACCGGAGGCCCGCTTCGGAAAGATCTTCTTGCGCGCGGCATAAAGCGGCTGCCGCGTCTTTGCGGAGTTAACCGCTTCGGCCTCGAGCCGTTCTACCTGCGCCTGATCCAGCACGACGATCTCCAAATCGCGGCGAATGACGCCGCCTGTCTCCACCAATGTTGCAATCGCTCGCGCGGCGCGTTGATACAGGTCAAACTGAGTCAGCAAAAAGCAGGGCGAGGCCCGGCATGGCCGGGCCTCCCCGCTTGAACGGCTGAGGCCGAGAATAGGTCCTGCTCCTATTCTCCGCCGCCAAGCGAATGGACATAGACAGCCAGTTCCTTGACCGTCGTTTCGCCGAGACGATCGACCCAGGCAGGCATCACGCCGTTCTTTGGGGCTCGCACCTGAGAAGCAATCGCGGCTTCACCGGAACCGTGAAGCCAGATCGCATCCGTCAGATCGGGCGCTCCGAGATCCCTGTTGCCCTTTGCGTTCTCGCCATGGCAGGCGGCGCAATTGTCAGCGAAAACCCTGGTGCCGGGCTCGATCAGGTTCTTGTCTCGCACCGGCCCCGAAAGGCTGGCCACGAAAGCGCTGACCTGAGCGACCTGCTCCGGCTTGAGCACATCGGCAAAGGCAGGCATCTCCGACTGGCGAGTATCCGCGTCCGGGGCGAAACGAATGCCGTGCGTGATCGTCTGCTGGATCTGCTCCGTCTTGCCGCTCCAGAGCCAATCGTCATCGTTGAGGTTCGGAAAGTCTGTCGACCCTTGCGCGCCGGAGCCGTGGCACTGCACGCAGTTGACCTTGAATGCCGCGCCGCCGGCCGCGACGGCGAACTCGCGCAAGGCGTCGTCGGCAGCAATTTCCGAAACGGTTTTGGACTGTATCGCCGCGACGTATTTGGCCTTGCCGGCCTCAGCCGCGGCCATTTCGTTCTTGACCTCGTTGCGGCTGGAAAAGCCCAGGATACCTTTGGTGGCGAAACTCAGCATCGGCCAAGCCGGGTAGGCAATCGTGTAGGCGAGGGCCCAGGCGATGGTGATGTAAAATGCCGTCACCCACCAGCGGGGCAGGGGATTGTTGAGTTCCTTAATGCCGTCCCACTCATGGCCGGTCGTCGTCACGCCGGAGATTTCGTCGACATGCTCGCTGCTCATGATCAATCGTCCTTGAGAGGTATCTGTGCAGCGCGGTCGGCGTGCGCCTTGCCACCGGGGCGAAGCGCAAAGGCGATGCAGCCTACAAAGAACAGGGCCATCGCAAGCAGGCCCCAACTGTCAGCGAACTCCCGCATCAAATTGTATTCCATTGATTGCGCTCCTCAGCGGTAGCCGGCGGCTTCGTCGTAGTTCTTGAAATCGACCAGAGTGCCGAGCATCTGGAGGTAAGCCACCAGGGCGTCCATCTCGGTGACCTGCTGCGGGTTGCCGTCGAAGTCGCCGATCTTGGCCTTCGGGTATCTCTTTTCCAGGCCGGACGTGTCGGCGTTGGGCTCGGCCTGCGCCAGCAAATCCGCATTGGCATTGGCGACCATGTCATCGGAGTAGGGGACACCGACACGCCGGTTGGCGACGAGATGAGTCGAGAAGTCCTTCACCTCGATCGGCGTATCCTTCAGGAACGCGTAGCTCGGCATGATCGACTCGGGCACGACGGATCGCGGATCGGTGAGGTGCTGGACGTGCCAGCTGTTGGAGTAGCGGTCGCCGACGCGAGCAAGATCCGGTCCGGTTCGCTTGGATCCCCATTGGAACGGATGATCGTACATCGACTCGGCCGCCAGGCTGTAATGGCCGTAGCGTTCCACTTCGTCGCGGAACGGCCTGATCATCTGGCTGTGGCAAAGGTAGCAGCCCTCGCGCACATAGATATCGCGACCGGCAAGCTCGAGCGGCGAGTAGGGTCGCATCCCTTCTACCTTCTCGATCGTATTGTCGAGATAGAAGAGCGGAGCGATTTCGACGATACCGCCGACAGTCACCACCAGCAGGGATCCGACCAGAAGCAGCGTGGCGTTCTTCTCGATCAGTGCATGTTTATCCATCAAGCCCATGTCTGGTTCCTTATTCGGCAGGCTGGAGGGCGGGAACGGAACCCGGCAAAAACTGCTCTTTGCGCTGGTAGCCACGAATGGTCATGGTGACGTTCCAGGCCATGACCAGCATGCCGGCGAGGTACATGGCGCCGCCCGCGGCGCGCATGACATAATAAGGATGCATGGCGGCGACGGTCTCGGCGAAGGAGTAGACGAGGAATCCCTGCTCGTCGTACTCGCGCCACATGAGCCCTTGCATGATGCCTGAGACCCACATCACAGCCGCGTAGACGACGATGCCAAGCGTCGCCAGCCAGAAGTGCCAGGTGACGAGCCGCAGCGAGTAGAGCCGTTCGCGGTTCCAGAGCTTGGGCACCATGTAGTAGATCGCGCCGAAGGTGATCAGCCCGACCCAGCCGAGCGCGCCCGAATGGACATGACCGATTGTCCAATCCGTGTAGTGCGACAGCGAGTTGACGGTCTTTATCGACATCATCGGCCCCTCGAAGGTCGACATGCCGTAGAAGGCGATTGCCGCAACCATCATGCGCACGATCGGGTCCGTCCGGATCTTGTCCCAGGCTCCCGAAAGCGTCATGAGACCGTTGATCATGCCGCCCCAGGACGGCATCCACAGCATGATCGAGAACACCATGCCGAGCGTTTGCGCCCAATCGGGCAGCGCGGTGTAGTGGAGGTGATGCGGCCCCGCCCAGATGTACAGGAAGATCAGGGCCCAGAAGTGGATGATCGAAAGGCGGTAGGAATAGACCGGCCGGTTAACCTGCTTGGGCACGAAATAATACATCATGCCCAGGAAGCCGGCTGTCAGGAAGAACCCGACGGCATTGTGCCCGTACCACCACTGCGTCAGCGCATCCTGGACGCCCGAGAAGGCCGAATAGCTCTTGGAGCCAAGAAATGAGGCGGGCATCGACAGGTTGTTGACCACATGCAGCATCGCGATGGTCACGATGAAGGAGAGGTAGAACCAGTTGGCGACGTAGATATGCGGTTCCTTGCGCTTCAGAATGGTCCCCAGGAAGAGCAGGAGATAGGCGACCCAGACGATCGTCAGCCAGATGTCGACATACCATTCAGGCTCTGCGTATTCGCGGCTTTCGGTGATGCCCAGCAGATAGCCGGTCGCGGCCATGACGATGAAAAGCTGATAGCCCCAGAAGACGAACCAGGCCAGATTGCCGCCGAACAGCCGCGCCCGGCAGGTGCGCTGAACGACGTAGAGCGAGGTGCAAATCAGCGCGTTGCCGCCAAAGGCGAAGACGACGCCGGATGTGTGCAGCGGACGCAGGCGGCCGAAATTGAACCAGGGTGGGATGTTGAGATCAGGGAAGGCGAGCTGAAGCGCGATAACGACGCCGACCAGCATGCCGACGACACCCCAGAACACCGTCGCGATTGCCCCGTAGCGGATTGGACCGTCCATGTAGGCGGACGGGTCGATCGGCGCCGCGGGCTTGAAATCCGATTTGCGCAGCAAGATCGCGGTCAAGCCAGCCACCGCGAAGAACAAAACCCACATGTGCTGGCGAAAGGGTTCATCCACGCCGAAGCCGGCGGCCACTAGGGCACCAAAAGCAAACAGGCTTAAAAGGACGATCTCAGTGCCAAATTTCATCGCAAGTCCCCGATCTCGTATCGAAAGTTCCGGCGGAAATGCCCGCTCGCGGTACCATTTCGGGATTTTCCGTCGCCGGGCCTTGATCCAGGTCAAACGCGGATTGCTTTTGTCTTTGGGAGTTTGCTCGTCAGCTTGACCACCCCCGACAGCAGGCTCGAGTAGGGTTCCATCTTCAGGCGGTCCGTCCCTGCCAAAATGTCTTGCCTGGAGGAAGCTCTGGTCAAAACGCCAACTCGGCGGGCGTTGAGCGCACCGCATCTTCCGGCCGCCGCGCTTCTCAGGATCTACAAATACCGGGTACCTCAGTTTGTTGAGCATCCAGTCTGCCGGCCGCAGCGAAGCGCATGGTCAAATAGGGGCGGCTATTTGCGCCGTTTTGGCTTGAGTGGCCTTGATTGAAATCAAGGTTTTGCCTGTGCCGTGCAGATAGTTTGGCCGCCATGACCGCTCCCGCCGCCATCATCCAGCCCCCGCACCCAACTCCGGCCATAGGGCTCGGCGACAGCGTGCCGCGCTATACGAGCTATCCGACTGCGCCGCACTTTCATCCGGGCGTCGACGCGATAACGGTTCGCGGGTGGATGGATGCGCTCGAAGGCGATGACGAGATATCGCTGTATCTGCATATCCCCTATTGCGACCGGTTGTGCTGGTTCTGCGCCTGCCATACCAAACAGACGCGTCACTATGCGCCGGTGGCCACCTTCCTGCGTTCGCTACACAAGGAGATCGAGACGGTCGGCGGTCTTGTGAACGGCAGGGGCAGGGTTCGGGCTGTCCATTTCGGCGGCGGCTCGCCGACAATGCTCAAGGCCGACGACATCCTCACGCTGGGAAAAGTATTGCGGGATCGGTTCGACTTTCTCAATGATGCTAGCCTCAGCGTCGAGATCGATCCGAACGACATGAACGAAGGCCGGCTCGATGCCTTCGCGGCGATCGGCATGACCAGGGCGAGCCTCGGCGTTCAGGACTTCGATCCCAAAGTGCAAAAGGCAATCAATCGCGAACAGAGTTTCGCGCTGAGCAAGAGCATCGTCGATGCGGTGCGCGCGCGGGGCGTTCGTTCCATCAACCTGGACCTGCTCTATGGGCTCCCGCATCAGACCTTGAAGAGCGTCGCGACGACCGTCATGCAGGCTCTAACGCTGGCGCCAGACCGACTGGCCTTGTTCGGCTACGCCCATGTGCCTTGGTTCAAGAAGCACCAGACGATGATCGATAAAGCCTGGCTGCCCGATTCCGCCGCACGCCTGGCGCAGTCGCAGCTTGCCGCGCGACTGATCGTCGACGCCGGCTATGATGCCTTGGGGCTGGATCATTTCGCAAAACCGCAGGATGCGCTTGCGGTAGCCGCGCGTGCCGGCAAGATCCGCCGCAACTTCCAGGGCTATACCGAGGATCAGTGCGAAACCCTGATCGGCCTCGGTCCTTCCTCGATCAGCCGGTTCCGCCAGGGTCATGCACAAAACATCGTCGCCACAGGCGAGTACGAAAAGGTCGTGGATTCCGGACAGCTGGCGACAGCGCGGGGCATCGAGTTCAGTCTCGATGATCTGGCGCGAGGCTGGGTCATCGAGCGCCTCATGTGCAGCTTCGCCTTCTCGGCGATAGAACTTGTCGAACGCTTTGGAACCGTAGGCCAAACGGTGCTGTGCGAAGCGAGCCGCTTGGCTATCAGCGGCGCCGGCCAACTGCTTCGGCTGGACGGCGAAAACTTCGTCGTACCGGAGGAAAGCCGTCCGCTCGTCAGGACTGTGGCGGCCAGGTTTGACAAATATCTGAACAACGGAACCGGCAGGCACTCGCCGGCGGTCTGAGGCCGGAGCCGCGGTTCAGAAGTGCTCGCCGATCCTGAAGGGGCCGACACGGGTGCCGGCCGCGATGAGGTAGGCGGTCGACCAGCCGATGAGCAGAAATCCGTTGATGCCCTCCAGGGCGGCCAGCACGCGCCAGCCATGGGCGGGAACGACGTCTCCATAGCCGACCGTCGAGAAGGTTATGGTCGAGAAGTAAAGCGCCGTCTCGAAATCACTTAGGATTCCGAGCAGCCGGTAAAGGCCAGCCCAAAGCCAGACTTCCGCCGTCATGACCGCGAAAAGCCCCATAACCACGGTAATCATGGCCAGCACCCGGCTGCGCCGCCCGTGCATGCGAAAGAGTGAAACCAGCCGCGCCATCACGTGAGCGATGGCGATAAGGCCGAACGTGTGGATCAGGACCGTCAGGCTGATGACGATCGTGCCGACGAAAAGATTGAGGATCATTCGAGAACATTACGGCCCGAAGCACCTCGTTCCTTGCGCCAGATCAAACCTCCCGGGCCGGCTATCCTAGAGGTGCCTTACTTGCTATGCGCAGGTCCGATCAGGGCGAAAGAACATGGCAAGCTTCAGGCTCGCAGCGATCCGTTCCGCTCGTTCGATGAATATTGCCGCGGTTTCTGGTTCGAAGAGCTCTGCAGCGGTCTCACCGAAGACAGCCAGCCAAATATCGAAGTCGGACTCGGTAACGTCCGTCAGCTTCACGTGAGCCGGCACAGGCCGGCCATGATAGTCGCCGGTCTTCAAGATTACGGAGCTCCAGAAATCCGTCATCTTCTCGAGGTGAGGCTCCCAATCACCAGCGATCTCGCGGGCGAAAATGGGACCGAGGCGCTCATTCTTTCTCACCCTGGCGCAGAATTCGCGAACCAGTGCTCCTATCGATGTCCGGTCGACGCCAGGACGCGCCAAAGGCTGTTCGGGGCTGGGGCGAACCCGGTCGAGCAGGACCGATTTGGAAGTCATCTACATTCCTCTTTGAATCAGGTCAGGCCAAGCCGGCGCAGGGCGGCCTGCACGAAGCCGCCGTGTTCATGGATCAGGCGAAACCCGAGATTGTCCGGCGGAGTTCCGACGGCGCAGCCGCCGCTTTTGCCGTCACGGATGAAGTTCGACATGTAGGTCCGGTGGAAACCTTCCACAACGTGCACGCCGCAATTGCTCAGTGAACGAGCAACGCCATCGCTGGTCATCGTCACATGGCCGTAGCAGGTCGATGTCCATTCCCAGACATTGCCGGCAATATCCGCAACGCCCTTTGAGTTGGTTCCAAATGCCCCGGCAGGCCTTGGTTCAGGATCTGCCTTGCGGCCGAGCGCAGACTCGTTGCGGTACTGGGTGAGCCATCGCCTCGCGGGATTCGCAGGATCGCCATCGCCCCCTTCGATGTCGGCGCGAAACCGCTCGCCGGCGGCATAGGCCCACTCCACATCGGTCGGGAGCCGCCAGGTGTCATCCGTTTTCGCCGACAGCCAATTGGCGTACGCCTGCGCATCGAGGAAGCTGACGCCCGTCGCCGGAACGTTGCCGACAATGCTCGAACCGGCAGGCTTGCAAACGCCGTCAGAAACGCAGCGGTCATAGTCGGATGCGGTGACCTGGAACTTCATGATTTCCAGGGGCGTGTCGATGGTTTCCTTCGTCACAGGGGCCGGCACGGGATGATTGTCCCGGAGAAACTCGCCAGGCTGTGGGTGTTCGAACGACCCGGGCTTCAGGGTTACCAGTTCGGCCACCGCGGCTGGTGCCCGGGACCAAGAAGACGTCCCGTCGATCGCGTTGCTGACGCCCAGTCCGATGAGGGCGGCGGCAGCGATGGTTCCAAATGTGAAGACAGGATCGAAGGACATGTTCAAAGTCCGCCCGCGGGTTCGACCCGCCGGCCGCGCCGGCAGGTCGTGGTAGACCGTCTTTCCGGTTCACGAGGCAATCGCCTTGGGAGCCTCGACCTGCATCATCAGATCGTCGTCCCAGGTTCCATCGACGGTGAAATGCGCGGTGGCGCCGAGCTCAACGGCCTCGATCAGGTTGTGATTGATATAGGCGTAGACGCCCGGCTGTCGGAAGGTATAGAGCGCCGCGCCCGCAGAACCGCCGCGAATGAACCAGGTTTCCATATCCTTGGCGGGCGGGTTCGCGAACTTGCCGCCCTCCCAGACGAAGTCGCCATGGCCGCCGATCAGGTGCGGGCGGGTGTCGCGATTGGCCTGCGAATGCACGATCAGCACCGTTTCCCCGACCTTGGCCTTCATCGCGTTTTCGCCGGTCAGCGATCCGGCTTTGCCGTTGAAAACGACATGCGTCGGGATAAGCCCGCGCATCACCTTCGCGGTGTCGTCGTAGTTGTCGCCGGCCGAGTCGTACTGCTTGAATTTCCCCTGCTCGTCGCGCGGGATGTAGAAGTCGTTCTCGCCGACATAGTAGATGCGCTCGTAGCGGACGGGCTTGCCCTTATCGTCCTTCAGGGCGTCACGCGGCAGGACCATCACCGCGCCACTCATTCCCGACACGACATGCCACGGGATCATCGCGCCGCCAGGCGCGCAATGGTAGACGAATGTGCCCGACCTGGTCGCCTTGAAGCGCAGCGTCACCTGCTCGCCGGGGTTGATCAGCGTCAGCGCGCCGCCACCGAGCCCGCCGGTCGCCGCGTGGAAATCAATATTGTGGGCGAGCGTGTTGGAATCGGGATTGATCAGCGTGAGCTCGAGATAGTCGCCCTCATGGACGACCATCAGTGGGCCAGGGATTGAGCCGTTGTAGGTCATGGCGTTGAGCTGCGTGCCGTCCGCGTCGATGACCAGCGGCTTCTCTTCGATCGTCATGGTGAACTCGACGACCTTGGGGCCACCCTTGGCCACCTGGTCGTGAGCGTGCACGAAAGGCGGCGCGACAAGGGTGACCTTTTCGCGGGGCAGCCCCGTCACATCCTTGGCGGCGGCCATTACCGGCCCGGAGCCGATGGTTGCGACGGCGGCGGCAGTAAGAACTGAGCCCAACAAAGCTTCGCGTCTCGTAAGCATTCTTCATCTCCTCGACTTCAACGGTTTCGATAAAGCGAGGATAGTATCTTCGTGCGAAGCGTCTTTGCGTTTGCGCAAATCTGAAACAAATTAATTTTTAAACTTTGGAGGCAGTTGCCGGCGGCCTGTCGCCGCGGCGGGCCACTGCAGCGGCGTGCCAATCGTAAAATGAAAATGGCCGGTCAGACCTCTCCCCAGGTCTGCCCGGCCAGTGCTTCCGGCTCGCCACCGCCGGAGGCAGTCCCCATGCTGTGGATCAGTTCGAAGCGGCCTTGGTTGCTTCGGCGAACAGTTCGGCGAAGACCGGCTTTGCCTTGCCGATTTGCTTGACGGCTTCCGCCGCATCCAGATTGGCCGGCTTGCCGACGACGATCAGGGCTACCATGCCCATACCGTAGTGGGGCGCGCACTTCACACCATAGACACCTTCCTTGGTGAGGGTGACCGTGATCTCCTCGCTCGGCTTGCCCTTGAATGCTTCGGCGCCGTCCGGAATCATGCCCTTGATGATTTCGGCGTTGTGGGTCTTGTCGGTCGGCACGAACTTGATGGTGTCGCCGGGTGCGGCCCGGACGAAGTCGGGCTGGAAGACCATCGCGCCTTTGTCACCCTTGTTTAGCATCTGGACGACATGTTCTTCGGCATTTGCAGCGCCGGCAATTGAGAGCAACGCGATCGCCGCTGCAATAAGAGGCAGTTTCATTGGATAGTCCTTTCTTTCGTTCACCACGGCATCAACCGTTGCGTCCTTGTAGATCGTCGGACGACCCGGCGATTTGCGCTGGCGCAAATTGCAAGAGGAAAGTTCAGCTGACGAAAGAACCGCAGAGATGAGGGAAGCTAGCTTCACTTGTCGGCGACGGGTCGTCCGTGACAAAGTCCGCCATAGACCTGAACGCGGCGCGCTGTTGGAGGGAAGGGCAGTTGGCAAGCCTTGATCGGTCCTTGATTTCCGGGCTGTCCGTCTTCGATGGGATCGCTTTGGCTGACCTCGATCGCATCATCAGCCAGGCGAGATCCATTCGCATCCCTAGGGATCAGCCGGTGTTCGAGCAGGAACAGGAGGCACATTCATTCTTCCTCTTGCTCGACGGCCATGTGCGCGTGGTGAAATCTACTCCGGATGGCCATGAGGTGACCGTGCGTTACATAAGCCCGGGCGAGTTGATGGGCATCGCCAGCGCGTTGGGCCGGACGACCTATCCGGCAAATGCCGTCGCGGCCGCCGATTGCGTAGTGCTTGCCTGGCCGAGCCAACTTTGGCCCACCTTCGCGGCGAGCTTCCCGAGCTTCAGCGCCAATACCTACAAGGTTGTCGGATCCAGGCTCCAGGATGCCCACGCGCGGGTCATCGAGATGTCTACCGAACAGGTGGAGCAGCGCGTCGCGCATGCATTGCTGAAGCTGGTCAAGCAGTCGGGGAAGAAGACCGAGGAAGGAATCCTGATCGATTTTCCGATCTCGCGCCAAGACATCGCGGAGATGACGGGCACGACACTTCACACGGTAAGCCGGCTGCTTTCGGCCTGGGAAGACCAAGGACTGGTGAAAAGCGGGCGCCAAAGAGTCGTCGTGGTCGAGCCTCATCGGCTCGTTGTGGTCGCCGAAGAGCGTGGATCGAAAAGCTAATCCACCTCACCGCTTTTGATCGCTGCCTCAAGGTCGCGGCGAAGTTGGTCCTCGTCCAAATCATGCTCGCGCGCCGCCTCGGAAACGGTGTGAAAGGGAGCGATCGGACAGCCGACGCACAGCATTCCGTGCTGAAGAACGACACGGATTGCCGTCGGCGTCTCGCGCATGACGGCATCCATCGTTGCATCGTCGTTCAGTTTGCGTTTCATGCCGATTGCCCGCGTTAAAGCGCATCGCAATCTTTCAGATTCGCACCATGCGCTTTAGGTTCTTGATTTCGCGCATGTCTTTATCCCGAAACCGGTTCCCACTTTCGGGAGACATGCTTTAGAGAACGGCATCTTGCACCCGGTTGCCTGCATGATCGTTGCGCTGAGACAAAGAGGACCCGGTCTGATGCTTACCTCACGGTTGGATGGCGCAGATCGTCGACCGTGTCAGGAAACGCTTCTCCCGCCCATTATCGAGCGAGAACATACCGCCGCGGCCAGGCACCACGTCGATAACGAGATCGGTATGCTTCCAGGCCTCGAACTGCGATGCGCCAATGTAGAAGGGCGCCTTGGCGATATGGCCGGGCAGCACATCCTGGTCTCTCACGATGAACTCGGTGCGCGGATAGCACATGGGCGAAGAGCCGTCGCTGCAGCCGCCGGGTTGGATGGAACAACACTGGCCCATGCTCGGCTGCAACCTCGGCAATCAGCGCGAGGGCTGCCGGCGTTGCGGTGACCTTGGCTTGCATGGGCTCCGCCATTTCCGCCTCACAGGCGCGGCCCGTTCCGGAGCCGCGCCTGTGAGCTAGAGCGGCTTGAATGCGGTCGGCATGATGGCCAGATAAATCCTCGCCCATGTCTCAGCGCTTTGTTGTGTCTGTGCCAGTTTCTGCTGTCAATCTGCACACCCGTCAATTCGACAGAAGACTGAGAAGCGGTTTAACCCGCTCGTCACCCAGCGATGACCGATAGAGCTTCTTGTTCGCTGGACGGATCGAGAGTCACCGTAGAGGCTATGTCGCGCTCAGTTTGACTGGCCGCGCAGCTCCAGATTGCCTCATAGATTGGCTCAGATGGTCTCATTCGCGCATCGCCAGCAGCGTGTCCCGCTTGAGGATTTCGATGCTGCGAAGGCTGAGCAGACGGATCAAGCCTTTCTCCTTCAGGCGGGTAAAGACTCGCGAGACGGTTTCGATCGTGAGACCGAGATAATCGCCGATGTCGTTTCGCGACATCGCCAGTTCCACTTGCCTCAATCTGCCCTGGCGCTCCGACATCTCCACCAGAAATGCCGCGACGCGCTCGATGGCACTCTGGCGGCCAAGCACCAGGAGATGTTCCTGCGCCCGGGTCAGCACCTTCAAGGCAAGCGGCAGCAACTGGCGGGACATGTCCATGCCCGAGGGGGTACGAACCACCCGCACACCGGTTGCGTTGATCGCTTCGGCGAAGAAGTGGTGAGTGGTGTCGGCCTCGAAGCCGAATGTCTCTCCCGCCAGATGGAACGCGCTGATCTGCCTCCGCCCGTCGGCAAGCAGGCGATAGATGCGAACGGCGCCGAACTCGACCTGGTAGAGAGCGCCCGCCTTTTCGCCCTGGGCATATATCTCGGCGCCTGCCGGGAAGAAGCTGACCGGCTGTACCATCGTTCCTTCGACGACGGGCGAGGGATCCTGCTGTGGCAGATAAGACAGGAGTTCGATCTTGGCGGAAGCTTGAGCGTACATGGCTGTGTCCCGGTGAATCCGTGACAACAGCAATCGCGCAAATCCCGACGCGCCGAAATTCGGTTATGTCCCTACGGGAAATTACGTAGAGCGGAATCCGAAATCATCCGATCGACCCAGATCTCACGGAGCAACCACTTGGTCCGATGTCTTGGGGCCAATGATTAATCTTCTTTTGTGTCGTTTGGTTCGCCAGACCATACGAGACGATACGAAGGATATGGGTTGGCTAACCATCCACTAAACCATTGATTTCCCTCGGGAGTCACACACCCTCCGGGCCTACAATTGTCGTTGTTTATCAATGCTTTATAGGGCGGTTCGCCACGCGACGGCTTGCGCGTCACGAGCCGCACGGTTCAATCCATCCCTTGAAATCGTACGAATAGCGACATGGCCATGGGTGGCCTGCAAGCACTCGCCCCAAATTAGACGTCACACTACACGTGTGTGTCAGCAACCACCTACTGTCCGCTAGGAAAAGTGCTGCTCCAGAAAGACGCGGAACTCTCTTTCGAACTGCTCCTGGAGCAGTGAGGATATTTGCGTGCGGTTGCGCGTCAGATAGACGTGGCTGGGAACGTAGGGGAGGAATGGCTTGATGACGAGCGTGCCGCGCCAGCGCTCGGCCGAGAATTTGTCGACGATGGAACGCCTAGACCCTCTGCTACGAGGGCACAGGCGGAGTCGCTGAAATGTGCGTCGAAACGGGCTTCGACGCGGACTCCCGCATCGTCAAAGCTGCGCTCGACGGCCTGACGGGATCCCTCTTCGCGCCCAAGCTGGATAAAGCTTTCGTCGCGGATGTCGGAGGCCTCGATCGTGTCCTTTTCGCTCAAGGGGTGTCCTGCCGGCAGCACGCAGACGGAAGCGATCTCGAAGATGAGGTCGCAGGTTGTCGCAGGGTCGATTGCCGGCATCGTCATCAGGCCGATATCGAGCTGCCTGCTCGCCGCGAGTTCGGCGATCCGTACAGAAGATGCCGGCATGAGCGCCAGTCGCAGCTTCGGATGGCGCCGCGCGAACGGACATGATGGCCGAGCTCTGCGACCGCCTCGCGGTCCTCGACTTTGGCACCAAGATCGCGGAAGGCCCGCCGGCCGAGGTTCTTAACGATCCCAAGGTCCGCGAGGTCTATCTTGGTCCCGACAAGAAGGCAGCCGCGTCATGAGCCTGCTTTCCGTCGAGCATGTCGACACCGGCTACGGTCCCGTCGCGGTCAATCGCGACGTCTCGCTCGCGGTCGGCCAGAACGGCATCGTCACGATCCTGGGGCCCAACGGGGCCGGCAAGACGACCCTGTTGCGTTCCATCGCCGGTCTGGTGAAGCCGCGGCGCGGCGCGGTGACCTTTGACGGCCGCGACGTCACCGCGCTGCACGCCGATGAAAAGGCCACGCTCGGCATCGTGATGGTGCCCGAGGGTCGCCATGTATTCGCCGACATGAGCGTGCGCGAGAACCTTTTGCTCGGCGCCTATACCCGCAAGGACCGGGATGCGGTCGAGGCCGACATCGCATTGATGGAGAACTATTTTACCATCCTTGCCAAAAAGCGCGGCGCCAGGGCGGGCACGCTCAGCGGCGGCCAGCAGCAGATGCTGGCGATCGCGCGCGGCCTTATGGCCAGACCACGGATCCTGTTGCTCGAGGAACCCTCGCTCGGACTGTCGCCATTGCTGGTGTCGGAGCTGCAGGGCATCATCATCGACGTGCGCGAGAGTTTGGCGCCGCTGTGCTGCTCGTCGAGCAGAACGCCGGACTTGCACTCTCGGTGGCCGAGCAAGGCTATCTGATGAATTCCGGCCGCATCGTGGCGTCTGGCGGCATCGAGCAATTGAAACAGTCGCCGGTCATGCAGGAGCTCTATCTCGGCAAGAGGGCACGGCAGAGTTCGTAATCGCTCGAGCACGACGCGCCTGCGCGAGCAGGGGGCAGTTCGATAGCCTTTCCCAGCGTTCAGATGTCCTCGGCGGCCCCTGGATCGAGGTGCCTCGACCACCACGGCCGAGATGACCGGCATCAGACAAGGGGTCCCCTATGTCCCGATAGGTCTGGTTGGTGCAGCAGGAGGAGGGCGCCGAAACTGGAAAACAACGCTGCAAGGACGAAGGCTGCCGCTGTCATCAGTCGATGCGCACGCCAGCAGAAACAGGGCTCGTCGCGAATTGCCGAGCGCATAGTTCTCGCGCGAGCGGACTTCCGAGGCGCGACGTTCACCACGCCGATAGACTTTGACGGCGCTTTTTTCTTTCTGACCCGTATCGAGGGCCTCGATCTTCCAAATCGGCGGGTCTGTCCCAATGGCAGCTCAACATGGCTTGCTGAGTTGCCTCCTGGCTTGACCAGGCCAGAAAATTGGCCCTGTCAATTCCAGCAGAAATAGCGAGCCTCGTTGGAGTAGGATGCGTCGAGGCGGCCGAGGATCCGGCCGTTCGAATCGAGCATGGGCGCGGCCATGGCAGGCGAAATAATGCTCGCGCCCGTAGAGGGCGACGGCCGCCTTGCCGGCCGCTGCCAGTTCCAAGCGCGTTGGTGCCGTAGCGAGCGATCCTATCTCCCGCCGCTCTCTCTCATCCGTGCGATGATCTCGGCCATCAGCGCAAGGTCGCGTCGTGAGTCCGCCAGGTCGGTGACCGGCTTTGTGCCCTCCATAATGTGGCGGTGGAATGTCTCCAGTTCGTTAGAGAAGGCATCGCCATAGAGCGGTCCGAAGGCCTTCGTCACTGGGCCAAGCGACCCGGCCTCCGTCACCTCCAGGCGGGTCGGCAGGCTGCGGATATAGGGCGTGTCGTAGATGATCCGTACCCGTTTGGTGTTGGAGCGAACCTCGATCATGGCGTCGAACAGGCCGAGATCGTCGACCACCGCGTCATAGAGGCAGGCGAAGTGGCCATAGTCAAAGGTGACGCTGGTATTGGCGCCGCCATTGGTGCGGTGCGCCGCCACCACGCGCCGCGGCTCGCCGATCAAGCCGCGCATGGCCGAGATGTGGTGCGAGGAGAGCGCCGTCAGGCCGCGATAGGCGCGCACGAGGTCGGCCGATGCGTCTTTTCCGACCACCTCGCGGATCAGCGCGTCGCGCTCCTCGGCACCGCGCGAAAGGATCGTAGCGTCGATATCGGCGGGGTAGAGGACGTTCTGGCTTTTCTTGAGAAAATGCCGGCCTTCCGAGATCAGGTCGAAAATGCGCACATGGGTGATGTCTCCGTATGCCGGCAACTCGTCTCGCGCCGCCAGATAAGCCGGCGCGTAGCGGCGCATGTAGCCAACGAAGATCGTCTTTTTATAATCCTTGCTCAGCGCCATCAGCTCGTCGATCTCGCGCACCGTCAGGCAGGCCGGCTTTTCGAGCAGCACATGCTTGTTGGCTGTGATCGCGGCGCGGACGAAGCGGCTGTGCGTGTCGTCCGATGAGAGCACGAAGACCGCGTCGATGTCCGGCGAATTGATCAGCGCCTCGGCGCTTTCATGGGCCTTGGCGGTTGGGTATTGCGAGGTGATGAGTTTCACTAGGCTCGGTGATACGTCATAGGCGCCGGCGATGACCCAGCGGTCGCGCTGGTCGGCCAACACCGGCAGATGGATCGATTGCGCGACCTCTCCAAGACCCACAAGCCCGACACGGATCAGCGCCACGCCAAACTCCTTTGCTAGTTTGTTTCAATCTCCAAGCGCGACGCGGCGTTCACGCCGCGCCGGTCACCATCGCCACGAGCTCGTTGCCGGTGGTTTCGGATGAGCGCACCGTCGCCACCATCTTGCCAGCACGCATCACCCAGATCTGGTCGGAGAGCCGTCGCACCTGATCAAAATTATGGCTGATCAGGATGACGCTGACGCCTTGTTCGCGCAGCTTGCGGATAAGGGCCTCGACATTTGCCGTTTCCTGCACGCCAAGCGCCGCCGTCGGCTCGTCCATAACCACCAGCTTGGCGCCGGACCCAGCCGCGCGGCAGATCGAGATCGCCTGCCTCTGGCCGCCCGAGAGACGCCGGACGCGCTGGGTCACCGACGGAACGTTGATCGACAGCCGCGACAGCATGGCGCGCGCCTGCTCTTTCATCGCCTTGCGGTCGAGCAGGGCGAACGGGCCGATGCGGCGCACGATCTCACGGTTGAGGAAGAGGTTCTGCGCCACAGTCAATTCGTCGATCAGCGCCAGGTTCTGGTGCACGGTCTCGATGCCCGATTTGCGCGCCTCGTCCGGATTGGAGAACGGGTGCTGGCGGCCGTCGAAATAGATCGTGCCGCCATCGGGCACATGCACGCCGACCAGGCAGCGGATGAGCGTCGACTTGCCGGCGCCGTTGTCGCCGATCACCGCGGTGACCTCACCACGCCGGGCTTGAAACCCGACATCGGTGAAGGCGCGGATGCCGCCGAAATGCTTGCTCAGGCCTTGGCAGGCGAGGATCGCCTCGGAAGGCGCGATGTGATTGACGGTGCTCATTTCTGATATCGCATGATCAGGGCCGCCAGGACCACGATCACGCCCACGGCAAGTGGTTGATAGAAGGCCGAGACGCTGAGCAGCGTCAGCCCGTTGACGAGGGCCGTCAGCATCAGCGCGCCGATGGCCGGTCCCAGGATGCTGGCGCGGCCGCCGAACAGGCTGACGCTGCCCAGCACCACCGCCGCCACGGAGTTCAGAAGCAGGCTCGTGTTGATCTGCGGCTCGGCGGAGCCGATGCGCGCCACCAGAAGGATCGACGCGATGCCGGCGCAGAAGCCGGAGATCGTGTAGGCGGCGATCTTGACCCGGTTCGTGCGGATGCCGAGCGCGCTGGCGCTCTCGGCCTGGCCGCCGGTGGCAAGCAGATGCACGCCGAACCGCGTGTGGTAGAGCGCAACATGCGCGACAAGGACGGCCGCGATCGCCACCCACACCGGATAGCCGAACGGGCCGAGATAACCTGACGCGAGCTTGAGCAGGAACGTCGAGCCCACCATGGTCGGCTCGCCGCCAGACAGGATGAGGCCAAGACCAGTGATGCCGGAGAGCGTGCCGAGCGTCACCACGAAATCGGGAATACGCCCGGCAGTGATCAGCACGCCGTTCATCAAGCCTATGGCGCTGGTGGCGAGCACCGCGAGCACGCAGGCGGCGAAGATGCCAAGACCTGCCGCATTGCCCAGGCCGAGGATGACCGCGCCGAGCATGACGGAGGCTGCGAGCGACAGGTCGATGCCGGACGTGGCGACAACGAAGGTCTGGCCGATCGACAGCACCACCAGGATCGCGGCGGCAAGCAGCATCGCCTGCATGTTGGCGACTGTGAGGAAGACTGGCGAGGTGACGCCGAACAGGATGACGAGACCGACCAGGCCGACGACGGATGCCCAGTCGGCCCAGAAGGAAGGATCGATGAGGAGAGCCGCCAGGGAGGGGCGGCTCTCCTCGTGGACGCCCGCCTGTCGAGAGGCGGGCGCGTTGTCGGCTGGAACGCTCACTTCAGCATCTCGCGCAAGGGATCCGGATAGTCGCCGCCTGGACGCGGGAAGTTCTTGAGCGAGGCTTCCGCATTGTCCTTGTTGATGAGGAGCACCGGCGCCGGCACGTTGGCGGGCAGTTCCTTTCCCATGGCGGCAAGCTTGCACGCCTCGACGCCCATCGCGCCAACCACATAGGGGTATTGCGCGACGGTGGCCGTGAGTTCGCCGGCGGCGACTGATTTCAGCGCGTCGACAATGCCGTCGAGGCCGATCACCTTGACGTCCTTGCCAGACGTCTGCACGGCCCGCTCGACGCCGAGCGCCATGATGTCGTTGGCGGCAAAGAAGCCGGCGAGATCCGGATGCGCGGCCAGGATGTCGGTGGCAGCAGTCAGCGCCTTCTCGCGATCCCAGTCGGCGCTCACCATGACCACCACTTCCAGCTTACCCTCGACCGCCTGCTTGAAGCCCTTGATGCGCGCGTTCGAGCCGACGTCGCCGACGATGCCGGCGACCAGCGCCACCTTGGAACCTTTCGGCACCAGCTTTAGCATCTCCTCGCCGGCCAGCGCGCCGGCGGCGACGTTGTCGGTGCCGATATAAGTCGAGACGGCGAAGCCCGCGGCCTTGGCCTGCTCGGCATCGATGGTCGAGTCGATGTTGACGATCGGCTTCTTCTTCTGGGCGACCGGCACCAGCGCCTGCACCAGGTTGGAGACGCTGATCGGATTGACCAGGTAGCAATCATAATCCTGCAGGGCCATGGCCGTCAGCTTGTCGGCCTGCCCCGTCGCATCGCCCATATTGGCGGCAGCCTGCACGGTGACACCGACGCCGTCGGCCTTGGCCTGTTCCTCGATGCCCTTCTGCATGGTCTGGAAGAACGGATTGTCGAGGCCTTTGACGATCGCCGCGACCTTGGCGTCTTCGGCGTGCGCGGGCACGGCAAGCGTCGTAGCAAGCAGGCCAGCGCCGAGCGCCAGGCAATTGAACATGCGCATATATCTTCCTCCTCCGGATTTTTGATTGTCGGCTCGTTGTTCTGCGAACGGCATGGCTGACGAAACGCACGCGAGCCCGGGGCTTGCGTTGGAAAGACAAGCTGGTGCGCGCGCAAGGCGCCCGGTTCGGGTTTCTTTCATATCAGGCGTTGCTCCTCCCAGAGCGCTGATGATATCACATCAGCGTTATCGCATGTTTGGAAATAATTTTACGTACGTCAAGAATTAAAATGGAATACCGTGTATTTTTATGGGCTAAGATATGGGGAGGCTCCCTTCGATGATCTCTGCCGACCAAACGATTTGCGTACCCTGCGCAACTTAAGCTTCGGCCACGGCTTGCCCCGGGGCACGCCGAGCTTCTGCCGGCGCGCTCTGGGTTTAGTCGTTCTGCACCATGGCCAACGCCGTGCCCGGCTCGCCTTCCCACAGGATCAGGCTTGCCGCGCCGACCAGCCCGGCGCGGTCGCCAAGCTCGGCCGGCACGATCGGCACGTCGCGATAGGCCTGCATGGCCCGCTCCTCGATCGTTGCCCTGATCCTCGGCGCCAGCAGGTCGAAGCCATTGGCCAGTCCGCCGCCCATGACGATCACCTCGGGCGAATAAAGATGCAGAAGATTGGTGAAGCCGACGCCGAGCCATCGCGCCTCGGCCTCGACCAATTCGCGGGCGCTGGCATCGCCGGCCCGAGCGGCTTCGACGACATGCCGGGCGGAGACATCGCCGTCATTGGAAACACGTCTCAGCACCGATCCGTCGCCAGGCGCGGTGAGCTGCGTCGCCCGGCGCCCGAGAGCGGTGCCCGAAGCGACAGCCTCGAAGCAGCCGACATTGCCGCAGAAGCAGCGATCGCCTTCTCCGGTGATCGTCATGTGGCCGATCTCGGCCGCCAAGCCGCGCCTGCCGTGATAGATGTGGCCGTCAGCGATCACGCCGCCGCCGATGCCGGTCGACACGGTGACGAAGACCAGCGAGCCGGCGCCTCGGCCGGCGCCGAAGCGCCATTCGCCGAGCGCTGCCGCATTGGCATCGTTCTCCAACCGCACCGGCAGCCCGAACTGCCGGCTCAAAATGTCGATCATCGGCACGTTGTGCCAGCCGGAGAGCGTCGGCGGTCCGATGACGATCCCTGCCTTGGGATCGAGCGGACCAGGCGCGCAGGCGCCGATGCCGATCACTTTGGCCTGCGGGTGGTCGTCCAGCAGTTTGTCGGCGAGCGCGATGATCCGGCCGATGACCGCCTCCGATCCCGCATCAGTCATCGTCGGTTCCGAGACGCGCGCCACAACCTCGCCGCCGCGCCCGATCAGCGCGCCGCGCAGCTCGGTGCCACCTAGATCGAAGGCAAGCGCAAGCGTGCTCATCAGGCGGCGGCCTTCAGCCCGTGCAACCAGGCCATGAGCTGCGCGAGGTCGGGGTCGCCGAAGGCAAGCGAGCCGAGCACCACCGTTTCGGCGCCGGCGGCGCGCAGCAGCGGCACCGTCTCATGGCGGATGCCGCCATCGGCTGCCAAAATGATGTCGGCCTCGCGGCCGGCTTTTCGCATCAGCGCGCGCGCCTCGATCAGGCGTGGGCAGGCTTTTTCGGACAGGCTCTGCCCCTTGACGCCGATCGAGGTGCCGAGCAGCGTCACAAAGCCGACGTCAGGCAGGAACGGCGCGATCGCGGAGATCGGCGTTTCTAGCCGCAGCACCACGCCCGCCTCGGCGCCGAGCTCATGCGCCAGCTTGACCGCGCGCAACCCGGCCTCGCCGTTTTCGGCGTGGATGGTGACAAGGTCGGCGCCGGCCTCGATGAACTGGCGGGTCTGTGCCTCGACGATATCCGCCTCGACCATCAAATGCACGTGGATCGGTTTGGCCGTCAGCTTGGCGATGCGCGCCACCAGATCCGGGAAGAACAGGAAGCCGGGCGTGAAGCGGGCGTCCGCCACGTCGATGTGGTGCAGGTCGGCATGGGCTTCGATCCGCTTCAGGTCGCGCTCCATGTTGGCGAGATCCGCCGACCACAGCGAGAATTCGCCGATGAGCCGGTTGCGCGGCAGGCCGGCTATGGCCGCGGGTCCGGAGAGAGGTTTGGCGATCATGACGGAATGAGGCTCCGGGCTTTCGAGTGGGAATGAAGGAACGAGCTGATCTGCTCGTGCAGTTCGGCGAAATGCTTCGCGCTGTCGCGCGCCTTGGGCGTGACCTCGGCAAAGGTCGAGTTGGGTATCGCGGCAGCCAGTGCACAGGCGGTCGACAATGGGTGCACGGCATCGATTTCGTTGCCGATGACCAGCGCCGGAACGTCGAGCGCAGCAGCGTCGTGTTCGGCAACGCCGGGTCCGTCGGCGGCGATGTTAGCCAGCACTCGTGCGAAGGCTTTGGCGCCAGGCCGGTCGAAATAGCCGAGCAGCGAGGCGAGATTGTCGGGCGCCTCGCGATTGAGCCGTGCAGCGGTTTCCGATTGCGCGAAGATCGCTCTCGCTTTCTCCGGGCCGTGGACCAGGATGAGCTCGGCGACCTCGACGATCGGCTGCATGTTCTGCGGCGCTGGCGAGAACGTCCATGCCGGCCGCACCAGGATGAGGCCAGTGACGCGCTCCGGATGGCGGCAGGCGAGGCGCAGCGCGATTCCCGCACCCATTGAAACGCCGCCAGCAACGAAGCGGTGGAGGCCGGCCCGGTCGGCTGCGGCAAGCACGTCGTCGGCGAACATTTCGAACGAGAACGGCCGCCCTTCACCGAGGTTGGAGCCGCCATGGCCGCGGCATTCCAGCGTGATGCGGCGGAAGCCGGTGGGGAAAGTCTGCGCGACCTGCGCCTCGCCGCCGCCGAGCCCGTGCTGGAACACCACCGCCGGGCCTTCGCCCGTGTCGGTGCCCAGCAGCGTCGCGCCGTCGCGAAGAAGCGCCATCCGCCCCGCCATCACACCAACTCCTTGAGGAAACGCGCTACCCCAGGTGCTTCCTCGGCTGATAGCCCGTGTGTCACCAGCGGCCCGTCGAAGCCTGTGGCCTTCAGGCGAGCGATGAAATCGGCGAAGTCGACCACGCCCCGTCCAGCCGTGGCAAAGCGGCCATCGGCGAAGCGGTCCTTGGCATGCGCCAGAGAGACATGGCCCGCCGCGCGCTCGACCGCTTCGGCAACGATGGCGCGCGCCTTGTCCGGATTGGCCTGTTCGAACAGATTGGCAGGGTCGAGCACGATGCGCAGGCGCTTCGAGCCCATCTCGCCGATCAGCCGCATGGCGTCGTCGGCCGAGGTGACGATGTTGGCCTGCTCCGGCTCGATGCCGAGATCGACGCCATGGCGCTCGGCGAGCTGCAGCGCCCTTTCCATTTCGTGCGCCATGTCGGCCCAAGCCGATGGATCGGCATTGTTTGGGTGGTACGCCCACTGGTCCTCGGTGTTGCGCGTTCCGGTGCTGAGCGTGACAAGCGGGATCGAAAGCCTGGCCGCGGTTTCGATGACGACCGCCAGCCGTCGCAGTCCATCCTCGCGCCCCCGGCTGTCCGGATGCGCCATGTTGTATGTGCCGGAGAGAGCGACGAGACCGATCCCGGTCGCCTTGGCAGCGGCACCGATGGCGTCGATTGCCGCGTCCGGAACCGCGTCGGGCATCGACGGCAGGCCGGCGCAGGCGAGGTTGAACTGAGTGACCGCGAAGCCCGCATCTCGGACTGCGGCAAGCACGCCGGTCGGCTCGCTGCCCGGGAAAGTCTTGGCGAACACCCCGACCTGCATCAGACCGCTCCCGTCACATTGGCGAGCTCGACGCGTTCGCCGCTCTCGACCGAGCGGGCGATCGCCACCATGGCGCGGATGGAAGCGACCCCATCCTCGACCGTGGCGCCGCGCTGCGGGGCGCCGTTGAGGACTGTATCGGCGAGACCTTCCAATTGGCGACGGAAGAAATGGCCGTCGGCGCCGAGCGGCTTGCGCGATGTGGCGTCCTTCTCGTGGAAGATGTCGACCTCGCTGGCGCGGAAATACCAAGGATTGAAAGTCTTCGCGATCACCGAGCCGTTCTGGCCATAGAGCTGAAACCCCTCGTGCCAGTCCATCCGCACGGCGACGGTAAGGTCGAGATGGCCAAGCGCGCCATTGGCGAACTCGGTCTCGACGAACCAGCAATAGGCGCCGAAGCGCTCGTTGAGGCGGGCGCGAACGGCGGTGATCTCTCCGCATAGGAAGCGCGCCGTGTCGACGAGATGCGAGCCATGCGCCAGCATGAAATACTGCCGCAGGTCCGCCTTCGGATTGCCGCCCGGCTTCCTCGCCAGCTTGCTGGTGACGGGCAGTGGCTGCACGGCGTCGGTGTTGGTGTAGCGATGGGTGGAATCGCAATACCAGGCCTTGAGCGCCAGGATCTCGCCCATCTCGTCGCGCACGAAATCGCGCGCCGCTTCCAGCGCCGGGTCGAAGCGTTTCATGTGCCCGACCTGCAGCACCTTGCCCGAGCGCTTGACCGCTTCGGCAAGCTTCTCGCCTTCCTCGACTGACACGCCGATCGGCTTCTCGCACAGCACATGCTTGCCGGCTTCCAGCGCCTTGGTCGACATCGGCACGTGATAGGCGTCCGACGTGGCGACAATCACCGCCTCGAGCTCTGGATCGGCGAGCATCTCGTCATAGTCGCCATACATCTTCCGCGGCTCGTAGGTGGCGCCCATGCGCGCCAACAGATCGGGCGCCGCATCGCAGATCGCGTAGAGGTCGGCGTTGCTTGCCTTTAGGCAGGATTCCAGATGCGCGAATTGCGCGATCGGCCCGCAGCCGAGCACACCGACACGAAGGCGACGGTCTTTCTTGACGATCATGGTCAGGCTCCGTAGCCGCGCATGGTATGGCGATTGGTCTTCACCGCGCCGGCCGGATCAGCGGCAGCGGTCTCGGACTCCTCTTCCAGAACCAGCCAGCCGTTGAAGTTGGGGGCGGCGCCGGCGATCTCGATCACCTTTGCCGTGTCGCAGACGCCCTTGCCAAGCATCGCCCAAGTGCCGTTCGCATCGACATCTTTCAGATGCACGTAGCGGATGCGGTCGCGATAGGTCGTGAGCGTGTCGGCCATGTCCTTGTGGCCGCGCAATATGTGCCCCGTGTCCGGCACCCAGCCGACCAGCGAAGCGTCGATCAGGGCGAAGATGCGGTCGTAATCGGCACGGTCGAACAGCAGCGTGTTGTAGTGCGAGCTCGGATGCACCGCGACCTGGACGCCGGCCTTGCGGCTGAGCTCGCCGGCCTTGTTGTAGACTTCCGCGGCGATGGAGAACTTGTCGTCGCGCGGCCCGTCCGAAACGACGGTCGCCGAGCCCATCGACACCAGCGCTCCCGGAAAGGCGGCCGCGAAGTCGATCCAGCGCTCGGCGGTGTCGAGATCCTCGCCGATTTTCTCTTTGAGCGTAAAGCCGCTCTTCGAGCCGAAGGCGAAGGAAACCAGCGCCAGGCCGGATGATTTCAGCGCCGCGGCGAATTCCGCTGGCTTGCTGGCGTAGCGGCCGATCATCGTGTCGGTAATCTCGATGCCGGCATAGCCGCCATCGGCGATCGCCTTGATGAGATCATCGGGGCCGCCGGTGAACCGGTCTCCCAGCATTTCCCAGGTGAAGGTCTGGCAGCCGACTTTGAGGTCTTTCACGTTCATCCTTTCAATCCTTGGTTCTCGGCGGGACGTGCCTATTTGACCGAGCCCGCGGTCATGCCGGCGAGGAAGAACCTCTGGGCAATGAGGTAGATGAGCAGGAGCGGCAGCGAGCCGAGCACGCTCATCGCCATCATCTGGTTCCACTCGAAGGCATGCTGCCCCATCAAAAGCTGGATGCCGATCGGGACGGTGCGCATCGAGGCAGACTTCGTCAGCGTCAGCGCGAAGAGGAACTCGTTCCAGCACAAAAGGAAGGTGTAGACCGACGTCGCCACGATGCCGGGCAGCGAGATCGGCACGATCACCCGCCAGAGAGCTGTCCAACTGGTGCCGCCGTCGACGGCGACAGCTTCGTCGAGATCGCGCGGCAAGGTGTTCAGATATCCGGTCATCAGCAGGATCGCGTAGGGCAGGGTGAAGACCAGATAGGTGAGGATCAGCGCGGTATAGGTGTCGAAGATGCGATACGAGACGACGAGCCCGAAGAATGGGATCAGAAGCGTGATCGGCGGAATCGTCTGCGTGCTGATGATGAGTGTGTTCAGGCTGCCCTTGCCTCGGAAATTGAAGCGGCTGAACCCATAGGCCGCCAGCAAGGCGATCAGCACCGTCAGCACGGTCACCGCGAAGGCCACGAAGTAGCTGTTGAAGAAGAAGCGCAGCTTGACCGGGTCGCCAAGGATCGCTGCATAGGCTTCCAGCGTGAAGGCTTTCGGCAGGATGGTTGGAGGCAGGGCGAAGATCTCGGTGTTCGATTTGAACGAGCTGCTCAGCATCCAGTAGATCGGGAAGGCCGCGAAAAACAGCCCCGCGACAAGCGCGATATGCAGCGCGACGGTGATCAGCCTGTCCTTCGTCGTGTGCCTTTTCCTCATGGTGATTACCGGGCCTTCTGATAACGGATGTAGAACAGCGTCAGGCCAAGCGAGATCAGCAGGATGACCACGGCGCTCGCCGCCGCCTGGGACAGGTTGTAGCTCGAGAACGCCAGCTTGTAGGTGTAGGTGCTGAGCACCTCGGTCGAGTAGATCGGACCGCCGCCCGTCGTGATCCAGATCAACGGGAAGACCTGCATCGTCCAGATGAAATCGAGCAGCGAGATGCTGATGATGATCGGCATCAGCTGGGGAATGGTGATGAAGATCAGCTTCTGGTAGGCCTTTGCCCCGTCGATATCGGCGGCCTCGTAGAAATCCTTGGGAATGCCCTGCAGGCCCGCGAGCAGGCTGACCATGAAGAGCGGGTAGCCCGCCCAGATATTGGCGAAGGTGACGGCATGCAGCGCGGTCTCGGGCGAGGAAAACCACTCGATCTTGGAACCGATGATGCCCAACTGCATGAGAATGCTGTTCACGACACCGTTGGGCTCGAGCAGCAGGCGCCAGATCACCGCGATGATCACCGCGGTGAAGAGCCAGGGCAGTATGTAGAGCACGCGCAGGATGTTGCGCAGCGTCGGATTGATGCGGTCGCTGTTCAGCATGAGCGCGAAGATCATGCCGATGGTCATGTGGAAAATGACGCTAATGCACGTGAAGTAGAGCGTGTGCCATAGCGAGGCCCAGAACACGGGATCGGCAAAGATTGCCTGGTAGTGTTTCAGTCCGGCAAAGGACGAGTCACGGCGCAGCACCGCGCTGTTCTGGAACGAATAGGAAATCACCGTCACCATCGGCAGCAGCATCAAAAGGCCAATGATCACCAGCGAGGGCGACAGATAGAGATAGGGTGCGACCGTTCGTTTCAGTCTGTGACGGGAGCGCTTCTGCCGGGTCATATGCCAACCTTGGATACACCTTCGAGAGAAGGTGAGCTTCGCGAACACTCGCGTTGCCGGTGCGTTGCTGCCGAGAGGCCTGTCTGAAGCCAGGCCTCCCGGTTGAAGATCGTAAAACAGGCTAATCAGAATTTCGCCGTCCATCCTTTTTGAGCGTTGGCCGCCGCTTGTTCCGGAGACTGCTCGCCGGCCAGCATCTTCTGGGCTTCCACATCGAACTGGGTCATCAGGTCTTCAGCCACCGGCAGACCCGTGAACTCGTTGGCGAGGTAACCGGTCTTGAAGATTTCGAAAGCCTTGCCGAAAGCCTTGTCCGAGGTCACGAAATCGGGCTTGGCGTTGACATTGCCCGGGAAGGCGTTGGCCAGCGACACCAGCTTGGCGTTGACCTTCTCGCTCATCAGATACTGGACGAGCTTCCAGGCCTCTTCCTGATGTTTCGAGCCGGCGGAGATGCCGATCCCCCATGAGGCGTAGGGAAGTCCGCGCTTGCCCGTATAGCCCTCAACGACCGGAACCGGGATGAGGTCGAAGTTCAGCTTGGGATTGCGCTTACGGATGAGGTTCACATGCGCGAGCGAGTCGATCATCATCCCGACCCGGTCGTTGACGAATTCCTCGACCTTTTCCTGTTCGGTCTTGGTGGCGATGCCGGGCGAGATGGTGCCTGCGTCGTTGAGCGACTTGACGAAGGTAAGCATGTCCACCACCGGCTTGCCCTCGAGGGCGGGCTTGCCGTCAGCCATCATCGACTGGCCCGATGCCCAGACCCACGACATCATGTCGTTCTGGACGCCGGACGGCGACTGCATCGACAGCGGCAGCACCCAGCCATACTGGTTCTTGTCAGCATGGGTCATCTTCTTGGCGGCTTCGAGGAACTCCGCGCGGGTCGACGGCAGCTTGGTGACGCCTGCCTGGGCGGCAAGGTCCAGATTGACGAACACCGGATAGACGAAGGAAGCGACCGGAAACATCACGGCCTTGCCGTCCACCTTGATGATGTCTGCGACTTGCGCCTTGTCGAACTTGCTCGCATCCATCATCGGGTTCATGTCGGCAAGGGCGTTCTGCGCGTTCAGATTGTTCACCCAGGCGCCGTCGAGACCGACAACATCGCTCAACGTTCCGGTCGCCGCGCCGACCGAGATCTGATCCCGCGTTGCCGCGTAGGGGCCGCTGACCAACGTCACCTTGATGCCGGGATTCGCGGCTTCGAAATCATCCATGATCTTGCGCAAGGAACCGGCGGGCAGCTCGGGCTCCCACCATTGCGTGAATTCCAGCGTGGTGTCCGCCATGGCGCTGGTCGCGCCAAGCAGCCATGCGACTGCGGCCACCTTCAGCATTATGGGCTTTATCCGAAACGTCATCTTCTCCTCCTTCTTTGAGATCGGCCGCACAATGCGGAAGATCGTCTGGTTCATTCAGCAGTCTTCATTCGCAGGCGCCTCGCTCCCGCCTGCTGGCCTTGCCGCAAATCTTCAGATCGCCAGATGCGTCTCGGGATCGAAGAAATGGAGCTTGGTATCATCCAGGGCCAACCGGATTTCCGAGCCGGAGCGAACTGCGCTGACCGGTTCGAATTTCGCCACCGCGTTCGATGCCATGCCGAAATCCTGCACCGCGTCCGGGTCGCCCGAATCCACGCGGGCCGCGTCGATGCTCAGATGGACGATATGTTCGGACCCGAGCTCCTCGATCGAGGTCACCTTTGCCGGGATCGTCTGATACTTGCGGCCGGATTCGAGGTTGCTGTCATAGAGATCTTCCGGTCGGATCCCGAACACGACCTTGCGCCCCGCATACGACTTCAAGCCCGGCCTGCGCCCGAAGGCGGCATTCTGCAGCCGGATGGCGAAGGCACCGACCGTCAGCTCGTCGCCCATCAGGGTCGCTTCGAAAAGGTTCATCGAAGGAGAGCCGATAAAGCCGGCAACGAAGGCGTTGACCGGCGATTCATAGAGCCGCTTGGGCGTGTCGACCTGCTGCAGCACGCCGCCCTTCAACACCGCGACCCTGTCGCCCATCGTCATCGCTTCGGTCTGGTCGTGGGTCACGTAGATGGTCGTCACGCCGAGCTGCTTTTGCAGGCTGGTGATTTCGGCGCGCATCTGCACGCGCAGTTTCGCGTCCAGATTGGAAAGCGGCTCGTCCATGAGAAAGGCGGCCGGCTCGCGCACCATGGCGCGGCCCATGGCGACCCGCTGACGCTGCCCACCCGAAAGGTTCGCCGGCTTGCTGTCCAGCAGCGACGTCAGCTGCAGGGTCTTGGCGATCTCGTCCACGCGCTTCTTGCGCTCGGCCTTCGGCTTGCCGGCCAGCCGCATCGAAAAGGCGATGTTTTCGGACACCGTCATATGCGGGTAGAGCGCGTAGCTCTGGAAGACCATCGCGATGTCGCGGTCCTTGGGCGGCATGTCGACGACGTCTACGCCGCCGATCCGCAGGCTGCCGCTGGTGACGTCCTCCAATCCCGCGATCATCCGCAAAGCGGTGGATTTGCCGCAGCCGGAAGGTCCGACCAGAATCAGGAATTCGCCGTCCTCGACCGAGAGGTTCAATTGGTCGATCGCGTGAAAATTGTTCCCGTAGGTCTTGCAGATATTCTCAAGAATGACTTCTGCCATCTTCCTCCCTCCACAAGTCTAAGCCACTGATTTTTTGGCTCCTCGGCTTTTGGTCACCTGCGAAATATTTCTCGGATAGTTTTCAGCCTATGTTGCGGTATCGGGCTGCGCATATTTGAGTTCGGCTGCCGATGGAGCGTTCGCCGATGCCAGGAGTTTCGTGACCTGGTCTTCGGTCGGGAGCGCCTCGCGCCCGCCGTGCCCGGTGATCGAGAGAGCCGCGGCCGCGGCCGCGAACGCGACCCGGCCGGCGGTGTCGGCGCCGCGCGTCAATGCGTGGGCATAGGCGCCATGGAAGCAGTCGCCGGCGCCGGTCGAGTCGACGACGGCAACCCGGTGCGGGGGGAGGTGCCAGAGCCTCGCCTCGTCGCGCCCGCGATAGTAGACGCCCCTGCCGCCATCGGTCAGAACCACGGCCGACCGCGACGGCAACCACAATGCTTCGAGCATCTCGGCGGGCGATCGGCGGCCGGTTGCGGTCCCTGCAAAGCCGAGCGGAAGAATGAGATGGTCGCAGAGCTCGATCAGCCTTTCCGTGGCTGGGCCGGCGCTCCATTCGATATCGCCGAGGACCGCAAGGCCGAGATCGCGAGCCCGTGCCACGACATCGAGCGAGCGGATCGCGTAGCTGTCGACGATCAGGACGCTCGCGCGGCCGAGGATCTCGTCCGGAAAGTCCGGTGCGGTGCCCAACATCGCGTCGTCATCATAGGCGATGAAGCGGTCTCCGTCCGAGCCGACGGTGATGCGCGAGCGTACCGGGCGCGCATCGGGATGGCGTGGCGCGAACGCGGTTTCGACGCCGCTGGCGACGAGGTCGCACAACACGGCGTCGTCACCGGCGTTGCCCAGCCACCCGATGAAGCCGGCGTTTCCGCCGAGCCGCGCGACGGCGGCCAGGGCCGTCGCGACATTTCCGCCGAAAGCGCGCGTGCTTTGCAGAACCTTCCCCTTGCCCGCCGACAACGGCTGATCGACATAGACGATGTCGTCGATCGCAATGGCGCCGAAGCCGAGGATCGAGGGAACGGGAGGCATCGTTCAGGCACCCGCCTTCGCAAGCGCTTCTTGCGCCGAAAGCCCGTCATGGATGACGCCCCGAAAGGCAAGCGCCGCCTTCTGAGGATCGCCGTGCCCCCAGAGATTGCGGCCCACCACGGCGCCGCGCGCGCCGGCGCGGATGGCGTCCGCCGTCTGCTGCAGCGCGCCGAGCAGCGTATCGGTCTTCGGCCCGCCCGCGATGACGACCGGCACCGGGCAGGTCCGGACGGTCTCCCGGAAGGACTCGAAATCGCCCGTGTAGCCGATCTTGATGACGTCGACGCCGGACTCGTAGCCGATGCGCGCCGCATAGGCGATCTCGTCGGGGGTGAAGACGATCTTTGCTCCGTCGGTGAAATCGCGCGGATAGATGTGCGCAACCACCGGCATGCCGTGGCGGGCCGCCGCATTCACGGAATCGGTCAGCCAGCGAATATATTTGCCTTCGGTCGCGCCGCGCACCGGAATGGCCACCGCCAACGCGTCGGCGCCGGCGCGCACCGCGTCCTCGGGCGTTGCGATCAATTCGCTGATGCGGTCGTCCGGCGTGAAGCAGCCGGCCTGGATCACCAGGGCAGCCTTGCCCGCATATTGCGGCCACAGATGGCGCGCGGCCCCGGGCTGGATGCTGACATAGTCCGGCTTGCCCGCCATGACGCGGGCCAACGCGCCGGGCAGATCGGCAAGGCCGCCTTTGCGCACGTCGCCATAGCCGACGAAGTGGTCGACCGCGCCGCCAAATAGGTTCCCCGATGGATGCGAAAAGAGGCGCGCAAGGCGCACTTTGGTCCCTAGACTCATAATTCCCTAATCTCTTGATTTACAAGGCCGGCGGCCCGTGATGCTGGGCCAGCGTTTTCATATGCTCTATAAAAATTTTACGCGCGTCAAGATTTAAAATGAGCTATAGCGAGTCACGAAAATTGTCAGTTGCTGTCGCGATGGCTTGTCTCGGGCGTAGCCGATTGGGAGGTCGAAAGGGAAATGCAAGCAAATTCAGGAGCGAAGCTCGGTATCGGCGTCATCGGATGCGGTAACATATCGATGACCTATCTGCGCAACGCGGCACTTTTTGCCGGTGTGGAACTGCGCGCTTGCGCCGATATTTCCGCCGAGATGGCTGTCTTGCGCGGGAAGGAATATGGTATCCGCGCGCTCGGCGTCGATGCGTTGCTCGCCGACCCGGAGGTCGATCTCGTCCTCAACCTCACCATTCCCGCGGCGCATTTCGACATCTCGTTTTCGGCGCTCTCGGCGGGAAAGCATGTCTTCACCGAAAAGCCGCTCGCCACCTCGGCCAGCGACGGTCGCAAGCTGGTGGCGGAGGCGGCGAAACGGGGATTGCTGCTGGGCTCGGCTCCCGACACTTTCCTCGGCGCCGCCGGACGCCGCGCGCGCCGCCTGATGGATGAGGGCGCGATCGGCCGCGCCGTGACCGGTACCGCCTTCATGATGGGGCGCGGCATGGAGCACTGGCATCCGAACCCGCAATTCTATTACAAGCCAGGCGGCGGCCCGGTCTTCGACATGGGGCCATACTATCTGACGATGCTCGTCAACCTGCTCGGCCCCGTCGCCCGTGTCATGGCGATGGCCACGCGCGGCCAGGAGGAGCGGCTGATCACCGCCGACGGCCCTTACAAGAACACCAGCTTCAGGGTCGGCACGCCGACCAACATCCTGTCGCTGCTCGAATTCCGCTCCGGCGCCACCGTCACTTTCGGTGCCTCGTGGGACGTCTTCAAGCACTCCAACCACCCCATCGAGCTGCACGGTACCGAAGGGTCGCTCAGGCTGCCCGATCCCGACACCTTCGGCGGCACCGTCTCGCTTTCCGCGCGCGGCGCCGACTGGAAGGATTTCGCCAGCGAAAGCGAGCTCTACGGCGCGCGCAACTGGCCCTATGCGGCGCCGAATCGCGCCAATTACCGCATGCTCGGCGTCGCTGATCTGGCGCGTTCATTGTCGCAGAAGAGAAAGCCGCGCGCGTCCGGCGATCTGGCGCTGCATGTGCTGGAGATCATGGAGGCCATCCTCGCCTCGGGCGAAAGCCGCAACTCGGTCGCCATCGCCGGCACTGTCGACCAGCCGCCGCTGCTTGGCGAGGACGAGGCTGCGAGCCTGCTGGCCTGAGCGCCCGTGTTGTCCCCGCTCGATCCGCAGGCGCGGAAGGTTCTCGAACTCGGCCGCCAGGCGCATGAGCCGCCTTTCGAGACAGGCACGCCCGAGCAGGCGCGACGCGCCTACGACAACGGTTTCCCCGGGCTGCAAGGCGAGCGCGAGCCCGTCGCTTCGGTGTGCGAACAAGCCATTGTCGGGCCGGGTGGCCCTCTCAACCTTCGAGTTTATCGAGGGCGGGGCGCGCCGACGGCCAATGCGCCGGCGCTGCTCTATCTGCACGGTGGCGGCTGGGTGATCGGCAATCTCGATTCGCATGACGAGATCTGCCGCTGGTACGCCAACATCGCCGCCTGCGTCGTCGTCTCGCCCGACTACCGGCTGGCGCCGGAGCACAAGTTTCCGGCGGCGGTCGAGGATTGCCGTGCCGTTCTCGCCTTCATGCGGGACATGCCCGGCGGGCTTGGCATCGATGCCAGCCGCATAGCCGTTGCCGGCGACAGCGCCGGCGGCAACCTCGCCGCGGTGCTGGCGCTGCTCGCCAGCGATGACAAATGCCCTTTGACCGCGCAGCTTCTGTTCTACCCCAACACCGACGCCGACCAAACGGCGGACAGCTATCGCCGCTTCGCCGAAGGTTTCGGCCTGACGGCCGCGACCATGGCCTGGTTCCGCGACCAATATGTCCGTGACGCCGCCGACATCGACGACTGGCGCGTCTCGCCGCTCAAGGCCAAGAACCTTGCCAGGGCCGCTCCCGCCTTTGTCGCCATCGCGGGCCACGACATTCTCGCCGACGAGGGCGAAGCCTATGCAAGGCGGCTCGAAATGGACGGCGTCCCGATCGTGGCCAAACGTTGGCCAGGGCAGATCCACGGCTTCGTCTCGATGGGCCGTCACGGTCCGGCGTCGCGTCAGGCGGTCGAGGCTGCTGTTGCGGCCTGGCGCGAATTCGATCCGGCGTTTGACAGGGTTTAGGCCGACTGACGCATCACCAGCGTTGCGTCGAGGCTGACCTTCGGCGTCACGGCGGCCGCATCCTCGTCGAGCATTGCAAGCAGCGTCTCGACACTGCGGCCGGCCATGGCGGCGAAATCCTGCGCCATGGTGGTGAGCGCCGGGCAGGTGTAGCGGCTCAGCGGATGGTCATCATGCGCTGCGACCCGCAGGTCGCAGTCGGTCTTGCGTCCCACCTTCAGGCCCTTCGAAAAGGCCGCCGCCATCACGCCGAAGGCGAGGCGATCGTTGGCGCATAGAATGGTTTTGCCCGGCAGGCCGCCATTGCCGATCAGCTTCTCCGTCTGCTCGTAGCCGATGCGCTCGAAGTCCCAAGTATAGTCGCTGGTGTCGCCGAAGACGGTCGGCTCGAACCCCAGTCGCTGCATCGAGGCGACATAGCTGCTCAATCGTTCCGCCGAATTGTGATTGACGTGTGGGATGTCGAAATAGACCGGGGCGTCGCCGGAACGGCAAAGGTAATCCACGATCGTCGCGACGCTCTTTTCGTTGTTGTTGCCCACGAATGGCGTGTCACCTTCCAGGAAAGTGTCGAAATAGACAATCGGGATGGTCTGCGTGAGCTTTTCCAGGGTTCTCTGATCGGATCGTTTGCCCAGCGGCGCGATCAGCGCGCCGGATACCTTCAGGGACAGGATGGTTCGGGTGGCTTCGATCTCGAGTTCGGTCGAGCCATGCGAGGAAATGACGACCGGCCAGTAGCCTTCGTCGCGCAGCCTGAGCTCGATGCGGCTGACCATCTCCGAATAGAACGGGTCGGTCACCGTCGGCACGACAATGCCGATGCTGCGGGTGCGCTTGCGGTTGAGGTTGCGCGCGAAGAGGTTCGGCTGATAGTCGGACGAGCGCAGCGCATCCTCGATACGCTTACGCGTTGCCGGCTTGACGCTGGTCGGATCGTCGAAGAATTTCGACAATGTCGGTCTGGAGACGCCGCAGGAGCGGGCGAAATCCTCCATAGTCTTGTGCGTCATCGACATTCAAAGCCCTTGCGGCGTGGAACTTCCAATCGCCGGTCCCTCTGTTGCCCCGGCGCCATCACTACGGTGCGCCGGCGCGCGAACGCAAGTTGAAATTTTACAGGAAGATTTACAAGTTTCAACGCGTCGAAAAAAATTATTGCATGCGTAAAAATAATTAATTGACGTGAAAAATTTCACGCTATATTGAATTGCGGACGGAGCACGCTGTGCGGCGGCGAATGCCGGAGTTCATGGATGAAGAAGCTGGTCTGCGCCGGTGAAATCCTCGTCGAGATCATGGCTGAACGCATCGGCCAGAGCTTTCTCGAGCCTGGACCGCTGGTAGGTCCGTTTCCGTCCGGCGCCCCCGCGATCTTCGTCGGCCAAGCGGCAGCGCTTGGGCAACCGGCGGGCCTCATCGGCGCCGTCGGCGAGGACGATTTTGGTCAGCTGAACATTGACCGGCTGCGAGCGCTCGGCGCCGATGTTTCGGCAATCGCGTCCCACAAAGGCCATGCCACCGGCACTGCCTTCGTCACTTATCTGGCCGATGCCTCCCGGCATTTCGTCTTCAACATCCGCAACAGCGCGGCGGGCCTGATGGCCATCGATGACGCCGCAAGACACTTGCTTGCCGACGCCGACCACTTTCATGTCATGGGCTCGTCGCTGTTTTCGGACAAGGCGACCGACGTTGTGCTCGCCGCGACCGCGGCCGTGAAGGCCAGGGGCGGCACCGTGTCCTTCGACCCCAACGTCCGCCGCGAGATCCTACAGGTTTCCGGCATGCGCGCCTCGCTGGACAAGGTGCTGGCGGAAACCGACGTCTTCCTGCCCAGCGGGGACGAATTGTTCCTGTTCTCTTCGGCCGGTGACGAGAAGGGCGCAGTTGATGATCTGTTGGGCCGAGGCATTTCCTGCGTCGTGTTGAAGAAGGGCGCAGACGGTGCCGCCTATCACGACCGGCAGGGCGCGGTCGCTTTGCCAGCTTTTCCTGTCGAGGAGGTCGACCCGACCGGAGCCGGCGACTGCTTCGGCGCCGCCTTCGTTTCAATGTGGTTGCGCGACGCCGCACCTGTCGATGCCCTGCGCGTCGCCAATGCCTGCGGCGCGCTTGCCGTTACCCGCAAGGGACCGATGGAAGGCATCCATCGACTCGCCGAGGTCGAGGCCTTCATCCTCAACGCCGGGGCGCACGCATGACGAGCGCCACCGCCCGTTTTGCCAAGATCGCTGCGCGCCGCGCCGCCGGCGGCAAGGGTGGCATCGCCTCGATCTGCTCGGCGCATCCGCTGGTGATCGAGGCAACGCTGCGCCACGGCGCGGCGCATGGTGCCGATGTGCTGATCGAGGCAACCTGCAACCAGGTCAACCACGAGGGCGGCTACACCGGCATGACGCCGGCCGCCTTTCGCGGCCTCGTCGAAACGCATGCCAGAAGGGCTGGTCTTCCCCTCGATCGTCTGATTCTCGGCGGCGACCATCTTGGACCCAATCCCTGGAAGCACAACTCCGCTGCCGAGGCGATGCGGAAAGCGGCCGCGATGATCGACGCCTATGCGGCCGCCGGCTTCACCAAGCTGCATCTCGACACCAGCATGGCCTGCGTCGACGATCCGGTGCCGCTCCCCGACGAGACGATTGCCGCCCGCGCGGCCGAGCTTGCCAAGGTCGCCGAGGCGGCCGTCGCGCGTACCGGCGGTGAGAAACCCGTCTACATCATCGGTACCGAGGTGCCGGTCCCCGGCGGTGCCCTGGAGCCGCTCGAGCATATGCAAGTGACCGAGCCGGCCGACGCGCTCCGTTCCGTCGAGCTCCACCGCCAGGCCTTTGCAAGCGTTGGGCTCGACGAGGCCTTTGACCGGGTCGTCGGCGTCGTCGTCCAGCCCGGTGTCGAATTCGGCAATGCCGATATCATTGCCTATGCGCCGGAGAAGGCGATCGAGTTGGTCGCTGTGCTGGAACGCATGCCGCAATTCGTTTTCGAAGCGCACTCGACCGACTACCAGCCGGCGGAAGCGCTGGGCATGCTCGTGCGTGACGGTTTCGCCATCCTCAAAGTCGGCCCATGGCTGACCTTCGCGCTACGCGAGGCGCTCTACGGCCTCAGTCTGATCGCCGATCAGATGGTTCCCGACCCGTCCCGGGAAAACCTGCAGGCGGCGATGGAGCGGGTGATGCTCGCCTCGCCCGAGAACTGGCGCAACTACTATTCCGGCACATCGAACGAGCAACGCCTGCAGCGGCATTTCTCCTTCAGCGACCGCATCCGTTACTACTGGCTGACGCCGGAAGCGCAGCGCGCGACCCGAGCGGTGTTGGCCGCGCTTGGCGACACGGAGATTCCCCGCCCGCTGATCAGCCAATTTATTGGCCATCTCGATGTCGACGTCGGCGCGGGCCGCATCAGACCGACCGCGCATGGGCTTCTGCTCGGCAGCGTGACACGCGTGCTCGACATCTATCGCAACGCCACGAACCAGTAAGCGGTCTTCGCTTCCGGACCTCGGATTTGACTTAGCCCGCGTGGATCTCTCATGGAGGGCTCGAGCGAGCCGCACATCTGACAGTGGACAGTAAATCCGTAACTGCTCCTTCTTGAACAGGTCCTGGAAGATCAGCGGGCCCCAAGTGCGGCCGCGTGCGCGCACCAGCGCGCCACCGTCGTCCGGGCTGTCTATGGTAATTGATCTTGCGGCGAAAAAGTGCAGCTATCTGGAGCGGCGACGGTACTTTTCGAGATCAGCTGTGGCGGCGTCGAAAACCACAAAGTGGGAAAAGTTGACTGATTGGCCTCGATAGTTGGTGAAACCGCAAAATTTTTCTTGTGGCAATTTTCCCTTTAAAATCAAAAGCGTAATTTTTTGACGGTCTTGATGCCTGTGTTTGGACGGCGGCAAAAAGTATTTTCCAGTAATTTCAATGGGTTATATGCTGTTTGAACAATCGAGTGGGAGTAACAGGAAGTACCATGGAGTAGGCATGGGATAGGAGGATGTATAAGCGATCGGAGACCAGCGACAGATAGAAATCGAGCGACGCTGCTCCGCAGGCGGTATAAGCCCAGGTCGTGTCCTCATCAGCCGACTGGCAGACTATTGGCCGCCAATGCCAAGGAACCACATTCCCATCGGCCAGTTCACTTTCTATGGTGAAAGGAGCACGGGCCATGGCATCCGTCCGATACATTGTGACAGACGTTGACACTTCGGTCGCGTTTTATCGCGATAACCTCGAGTTCGAGGTTGACATGCACAACCCTGGCAAGTTCGCAGCGCTCATTCGCGATGATCTCACGCTTTACCTTAGCGCTCCGGGGGCAGGCAGTGGAGGAACTGCTGGCGGCAAACCAGAACCTGGCGGGTGGAACCGATTCATGATCGTCACGAAGGACATAGATGTCGTCGTCGGCCGGTTGAACGATGCAGGCGTCAAATTCAAAGGAGAAATCAGCGAGGCGGGAGCTGGTCGCGCCAGACTTCTGGAAGATCCGTCGGGCAATCTGGTTGAGCTGTTTGAGTTCAAGAAGAAATGAGTGCGCGCAGATCGTCAACAACGACGTTCATGTTCATGCGCTTCGCAAGTCCGACGAATGCAGCTGAGGGAGCTGCCCGGCTGGCATTGAAGTGCGTGGCCGCACTTGATGCCACAGTCGCTGAAACCAAGCAGACAAGCAATCCGAGCCGCTCGCGCTGCGCGACCGCCCCATAGCGCCCCGAGATCCGCTCGCGGCCGGTGATTCCTAGCGACCGGCCCATTCC
>NZ_NSFT01000019.1 GCF_002294725.1 Mesorhizobium sp. WSM4313
ACGCAGCGGTGTGAGACGGGCATTCTTGTGGATGTTCATTCGGACCCTCCGATGGATGCTGAAGCGTGGTAACTCCAGTCTCCTCGGTCCGGTCCGAATGGACAACCTCTCGAAAGCTCACACCTAGAACTCCTCTTGAAAGCGTATCTAGCTTCAAAGGGCGTGTCGAAACGCGGTCTCCGGCTCGGCTTCGGTCACAAGATCGAGGACATTTACGAAGCCGCAGTGGCCCTAGGAATGCCGCCGATTGGGAACGTGAAGATGATTGCCAACAACCTTGACCTGATGAATTCTCAGCAAGATTTTAGGTACCCGTCGGGGTACAAGCTGAATGTCCCGCCGCCGAGCTTCTGCCGAGAAACGTATAACGCTCTCCACACAGCGATCGAGCCGAGGATCCCCACCGAGGTACTGAAAGCCAACCTCAAATTTCATTGGGATTTTCGGGGGAAGACTGTCATTTGGAAGGACGAATAGCCCGAGGATGATCTTCCCCATCTACGTTGGCGTTCTTATGGCGCTGCTGTCAGCATCCGCCATTGGCGGTGGCGGCAAGGCGATCTTGTTGGGATGGCCGCCTCGCTGACAATGGCCGGGATGGGCACTCGCCGGCTGGCTAGGTTCTTAGCAGGCCATAGCCGGCTGTCTGGTGGAGATCGTCTTTCAGGGCTTTGATCGTCTGTGAAAGGTCGCGAACCTTGTCCATCAGCGTCTGAATGGTCGCCCCGATGGGCTGGATCTTAACGCCTCAATCGTCGCGAGAAGCTCAAGGTAGACGTGGTTCAATTGAACTTTCTCCCTTCGAGAGCTCTCAATGGTGATCGACATGTGCGACCAGGCTCGATCAATTGCCTGTTCGCTTATCCTTCATCGACAAGCGGACGCGTGCCGCCACCTCCCTTCCGTCACGCGAAGGACCCAGCCGGCGAGACCAGACGGCGTGCGTGGCGCAATCTTCTATGTGACGAGCGGCGAGATCGCGTGTGTCCCGCCGTGATGGGATCATCTATTCGTCGAGCGCGGCGCTGGCGCCATCATCGTCGATATCTGCAAACCCTGGGATGATCCAGCAGCTTCTCCTTCGACAGCAGCCCGGCGTCCTCGAGCGCCTCGAAATCCGGCAGCTGGCGCAGCGTGTCGAGCCCGAACTGCGACAGAAAAGTTTTGGTCGTCACATAGGTGTAGGGCGCGCCCGGCTGCGGGCTGCGCGGCCCCGAGGCGACCAGCTGCTCAGCGCGCAGCACGCCGATCAGGTCACGTGACACCTCCTTGCCGAAAAAGCTCGACAGCTCGCCACGGGTGATCGGCTGGAAATAGGCAATGCACATCAAGACAAGCGCCTCCGCCTGCGACAGTTCTTTTGCTCCCTCGCCCGCTGCCGTGCCGAAGGCTGCGTGAATGGCGTCGCCAAAAACCTTTTTGGTCCGGTGCTGCCAGCCGCCGGCGACCGCGACCAGCTCGTAAGGGCGGCCGGCGAGTTCGGCGCGAATGTCGTCGATGATCAGCTCGATATTGCAGTTTTTTCCCACCACCCGCGCGAGGACACTACGTGTCACCGGTTCATTTGCCGCAAAGATCACCGCTTCGACGCGGGCCATCCATTCGCACCAGCGCAGCTCCGGCGGCAGATGTTCCAGTTCGGTGTCGAGCAGCGCCGGCTGATCGTTTGGCTTGCGGCGGGCGGACGCTTCGCTCATCGCTACAGCCCGAACAGCCGGAATGTGGGGCGGCCGGAGAGCTCGCGCACGACCTCCAGTTGCTGCAGCCGTTCGAACAGCCGTCGCGATGCAAAGCGCGACAGATTGTCCGTCGTCAGCGATCCGGACACGGCGTCTTCACTGAGCAGCAGAAAGATTACGTCGCCGGCGCCTTTGGCGCGCAGTTTCGGCGCCACCGCCAGGAGTTTTTCGGCCCGGCGCGACAGCTCGGCGGCCAACCGACAAGCGTCCGCGGCGGCCGCGACGAGCGCGATGCAAACCGCCCGCTCAAAATTCTTGTCCCCGGGCCGGATGCGCCGGCCACCGCCGGCCTCGGTGCGGAAAGATGGTCCAAAACCCTGCGCCATTAGGAGCGGCAGGGGCTGCGGCCAGCCCAGGCGTTGCGCCAGTACCAGGTCGGCGAGCCACCAGCCAAAGACTTCGGCATCGGGACGCATGGCGACGACCTCAGCGGCGATCGCCGCGGCGTCGAATGGCGCCGACCGCTGGGATACCCCGAGTTTTTCGATCTGCGTGCAAAGGTCGGCGAGCGCGGCGCCGTCCCAATGGAGGCCAAGCTGGTCGAGTATCTTCCCGAGCCGGCCGGGCGTAGCGGCGGGCGGCTGCCTGGCCAACTGCCGCCAGGCGCCAAAGACGGCGCCTGCGGGACCGGGGTCAGCACGTAGGGGACGCAAATGCCAGGCATCGCGCAAGGCGGCCGCATCCTCGGCGCGGCCGGCGAGCCGCATGCTGGAGGCGGCGCAGCGAACCGCCAGCCGCTGCCGCCAAGCGCCGGCCCAGGCTGCCTGCGCGCGGGCGAGCGTGTCGAGGGCACCCAGGGCGGCGCCGGCCCGGAAGGCGGCGTCGCCGTCACTCGGCGCGCCGGCGCTTGTGATCGCCCACGCGGGAACGGAGGGCGGCGCAGAGGAGCTGGCGGTCGCGGGATCGAGGCGAATCATAATTTGGAGAGTAAAGTGCCGGTGCGCTTTTCGCCATGATTTTCGTGCCAAAACGCACAGCCTGTCGGATCAGCACAACGACTGATAGTGTTGCATTATCAATCTCTTCACGAGTTCGTCCCTGCTAAGCCATTTGGCCAACAAGTAAGTCTCGACAGGGCACCTTTTTGCGCAGCCGGACGAAACTCCGTTCGGAAATGTGCCGGCTCGCGGCGTAGGAGCCTGCTCAGGTTCAGATGTCATGAAGGCATCTAACGCCCGATCTGCCGCGCAACTTCGGTCCCATATTCATTGCCGACGGGGTATCTGAGGGCGACGTTTTTTGCGGGTTTTTCCTGGTCGGCTTTGGAGGTGATGCTGGCGCCGATTGTCACAGGCTACTTCACTATCTGTTCCTTGACCGATGAGATCTTTTGCGCTGCGGCGCTCCCGTCTTTGCTGTGGGTCACCTTCTGACCCAAGCCCCAACGTACACACGCGGGAGTGTCCTACAAGCCATCGGTTTCGACAGATCGGATGGATTGGGCAGGCGAGCCCAAAAGCTGCGAGCTTAGAGCGGTTATAAATCGTAGTTGTAGCTGTGTAACAAACTGTGTAACAAAAAGCGCGAAAAGACTAGTATTTTCAGTATCATAGAGGTGAAAGGGAATCCCTCCCTCTCCGCCATCCTGCTTCGCGCTGCGCGCTTCGCAGGACAGGTCTGGCGAATTTCTTTTCCGCGCGAAACAGGATGCCCTCCCCGGCACTCGCTGAGCCCCTTACAAACCTATCGCACCTGGTCAGAAGCGGTGGAAACCTCGGCGCTCATTTTGATTCGGAGCGCGAGCCAAACGAAGCGCTGGCGAGGCAGATGGTCGAGCTCGTCGACAAACCTTTTCGCTTACCTTTATGTGCCGCCACAAAAGATTAAAGACCTCGAAACAGAACTGCTCAAAATCGATTTTCCGTAGACCACCGGTGAGCGCTGAAATCGCCAAGCCCTCCCGTCAGGGGAGGCCCGCTTGCGCACCTGCAACTGTTGCGCGATGCTCACCGCAAAGAGGGGGAGGCTATGACCAAGGTACAGATTCAGAGCCAGCAGGAGTTTACTTACGAAGGCCGGGTTGGCGCGTTCCTATTCGTCTGCGGGCCGATTGCCGGCGGGCTTGGATACGCTTGGCTAATGAATGAATTTTCAAGCGGATATCCTCAGATCAGCGGCCCATTGCTCGTCCAAGCGGCCGGTGGGATCGCGTTCTTATTGGGTTGTGTCATGATGTTGGTCGGTCGGACCTATCGACATGACGTGACCGTTCAAAGTGGAGATCATCCAACGAGGCTCGGCGATCGATGATGGCGAATGTACCCGCGACGCTGACCGGCTTTCAACACCTCGACACATTCCACCGAACGCCCGTTGGAGATTACATTCTCGCGAAGGACGGGATTTCCCTTCCGAAAGAGGAGGGTATCTACCCCTTATAACCGGTGAAAATGTCCGCTATGTCGGATCTGCAAATCGAGTTCGGCGTCGGCTGAAATCCTATTTGCTTCGGCAAAAGAAGGGTACGAGCACGCGGCCAGTCCATAAACATCTGCAACAGGAATTGGCCAGGCGAGATGTCGATGTCTACGTTCGGACATTCGTCGAACGAATAGTTGAACACGGCGGAGCACCGGTGGATTTGGTGTTGGGTGTGGAAAGCGGTCTCATAGCTACCCTTAATCCACTCTGGAATCGGCGTGGCAAGAAAGGCGGGATAATTCTCGAAACGCCATCGCCGGATCTTGAGAAGCGCCCCTGAGCCTCGCCCCGCTCTACATCGCCGCGATCGGCGCCGTGAATTTCGCCAGTGCGGTCTGGCGCTCCCGGCAGCGTGACATGATCGGCAAAGCCGCTGGTCTGCTGATGATGGCGCGATCACGGATGCGCGTTGCACATAGCGCGTTAGATCGGGCCAGAGGAGCCGGCGAATTGATAAGATGAACTTGTCATGAGTGCGGGTGGAGACGGAGTGATAGATACTACGCCGCTGGTTGAGGTCGCTCGGCCAGCGGGTGAGAATCTGCAATTTATACCCCGCCGTTTCCAGGCTGGTGGTCGGCTTCAGATTGCTGACAGCGTAGGCATCCAAAACACATTCATTTCGACTTGTGTGCTTTGCGGTGGGGTCATCGTGGGGGAAGAGGCGACGTTGGAGCATCCACTTCCGCAATGGCTCCACAAATATGCTGGCGACATGGGCGATAGGAAAGCTTCCGCCTTCAGAGTATCTGAGACAATTCAGCCGACTTGGCGTCAGCTTTCCTTAAGCTCCCATAAGGAATGCAACAGGTTGTTTGCACGGAAACTCGAAGACCCGTCGATCACGGCTATCAAAGCCATGGTTGAAGGCAGGAGACTGACGTGGACACAGCTTGATGCGGCCTTCGATTGGCTGGACAAGATAAAATCCGCTTCTGCACATATGGCGATCGCGTTGCGTAGTCACAATCTTCGACTCGGCTATGAGGATATATCGTTCCCCAACAAACGCGTGGGAGCATTTGATCGCTTAGCGTTAATTTACCGCCTCTCGGAAGGGACGCCTCCGCTTGATCTGTGGGACTGTCTTAATGATGGATTTTTGACAACGCCGACGGCAATCACGCTCCGAGTGAAAGACCTGGTTATTGTATATGCCAGCAATAACTACTTGCTGTCAGCAGCTTTCGGTCTCGGGAGCTACTTGATGCAGAACAATTCGGCCACCTACATTCCCGGTACGGGAACCTTCGCCCCGGGCTTTGGAACTCGTTTTTGTCGCATCCCTCCTGCCAAGATTCTGGCCCAGCCGATGCGCCGGCAACATCAAAAGGAAGGTTTGCTAGATAATAACCCTGCTCTTCAGGAAAATGGCGATGGCAGGGTTTACGAGCTAGTTGGAAGCAGGTGGACTAGGGTAAGAGGTTGCGACTTCTCAGCTCTTCCAAGACTCAATAGTCGGCTTGGATACGCATTGGCTGCCCTCGAAACTGTCGAGTGGATCATCCTTTCTAAAGAGCAAGACTATGGCCGATATGGGACGCCGGAAAGTTTCTTCTTAAAGAGCCTTCCTGTGCTGCAGAACGAAAAACGAGGCCTAATAGAGTTAGTTTCCACCCTGCGAGGAGGCTTGACCATGCCTGAGAGCGACCGAATTACAGATCTCACGTTCAATCCCGGAGGAAGAGACGCCCCGAGAGCTTAAGGCTGCCAAATTGCGCTCCGGCAGCGACGACTTGCCTCAATGGTCTAAGCGCCCTTGCGTCGATCGCTCTCTGGCGGGCTTCCCTAGCCAGCGGCGTGCATTCACATGGATTGCTGCAAGCCCCTTCATGTCTCATGCTCCAACTAGCAGGAGGGGGCTCATGGGGCCTGATTACAGCGGACGATTTGCGTTCCTCGGTTTTGCCCTGCCACTCGTCGTTATCATGATGGTTATGTTATTTGGTTGGAAGGGCGACCCGACCACCGATTGGCTGGAAAGATGGTCAACGCTAATTGCCGGGTTGGCGGCTGTCCTGGCTGCAGTGATAACCGTTTATCAAATGCGGCAGACTGACGAAGCGCAACAATTGCGTGCTCAAGAGGCAGAGGAACGACAAGAGGATCGTCATCGGCAGCTCGTTCGTCTGACACTGCGTGGCGATCAACTCAGAGCGGAACGCGCGACGTTTCCCACCGCGTTGGACATCCGAATATGGATTGCGGATTTCGATCGGTTCAGGCTTCCGTTCGGTGAAGCCATAGGGGAACTTGAAAAGGATGACAGCGCCAGAGTCGCCGAACTCGCATTCGCTCTGAACAACATCCCAAGAGGCGGGCGCTAGCCGAAGCGACCGATCTTTTTGGCCACCAGCTTTTCTTCATTTACGAAGACCTTGTTGCCCGGATTGACTCCGTAGCTTTGGAAATCGAAGGGTCGGCTGGCGGTCGTCTGAACCTTGGCGTCATGGTTTCGGACCGTGAACTTGCACGTAAGCTGATGATGGATCTTCAGCGAGCCGGACCGCACCTGGAGGAATTGGCTACACGGCTAATTGAGCTTGACCAAGCTTATCGATGAGACGACCCTTCTTTGGACAAAAAATGAAAGCCCGCGGCTCCGAAGATACGCGGGCCAAATGGGGCGAGCCGCTTTATACTCCTGGGCATCATTGCCGGCAGACGGCCCGCTTTTCGAAAAACATCGTTCTCATGTGTCGCAAGGTCGGCAAGCGGGGGATTCACAGATTCGCGGTTTCGATCTATGATTCAGTGACGGAACAGGCATTTGACGACATTGCCGCAGCCTTACGAGCCTCGCCAGTGCGGTTTCCCGACTCGCTATGGCCGCTTTGGCGCCTGGCTGAAAGCCTCTGCACGGGCCTCGCAATCGGCGTTGGCTTTGCGATGGTCCACGCCTTCGCAGGCTAGAAGGCGACCCAAAACACCAAAGCCAAGACCATGGCTGCGGCGACGATACTTATCAGTAAATCGATCGCAGGTATCGCAGAGCCCAAGCGGCGGCCTTTTGGAGCGGATGCATCGTAACTTCGACCGGCCTCTCCGAAGCGATCTGCGTTCGGGTATATCTTCTGCGGATTTCGTCTCGGCTTGAGCATGCTCGATCCCTCTTTTGATAAGCTATATTAGCGTCTGCTTGCGCTCAAGCGCCGCCAGAAGCATACTGCTTGCGGGAGTGAGGGGTGTGGGCAAGCGTCAGCAGTATCGAGGGGCAGATCAGGCGAGCCGGTGGCGCAATCGCGCCAGACGGCCTTTTCTTGTTCCTATGCGCCTTGTTGTCGTGACAGTCGCCGCTGCTTCCACCTTCGCAACGCAATTCGTCATGTCGCACAGCCTGTTGGGCGCGGTGGCGCCTTCACGCCCAGGGTGCCCGGCTGCGTGATTAAGGGCAACATCTCCATGAACACGGGCGAACACATCTATCATCTGCCCGGCCAGAAATATTACAGCTCGACAGTGATTAACCCGAGCAAGGGCGAAAGGTGGTTTTGCAGCTAGGCAGAAGGCAGGCGGCCGGCTGGCGAAGATCGAAGGTATAGGCAGTGGACGACATCGCACCGAAATCGCAAAGGGTCTACGGCGCCAGTATGACACCATACGGAGTGTATCTCTTTGCCAGGACTTACGGGCTGAATGCTGATGCGCTCGGGGCTGTCTCACTACCTGGAATGTCAGACCACCCGCGCAGGCTTCTGTATTTCCAGGCTTTGGAGCACTTCTTTCGATGCCATCTTTTGCTCAATGGCAAGACACCCGAGGAGGTCCGCAACTACAACCATGATTTCGAGAAAATGCTCGATGACAGCAAATTCTTTGGACTGGTGATACCAAAAGCCGTCGAGGCATTCATTCGCCTACGATCAGTGGCAAGGGATTACACTCGAATACGATACGATTTCAGGTTGGACGACCCGAATGATCCGACGCAAAGGCCACCGCCAATGACACAAATGCAGCGAGCCGTAAGAACGCTAGAAAAAGCTGTCGGCCGCGCTATTGAGGCTTCGAACCCAGACTGCATAGTTTTGGATGGCAACAAGTTCACGATGATTGCCGGCTCGGCAAACTTCAAAGCTTGGAGCTGACGCCAAAATTTGCATATGAGGTTCTTCGCATGGCGGCAATGTCTTTGGTTCTTATCCCTTTGCTGGCAATCTGGCTTTTCCTGGTCAGTTCGCCTCGCTCTAAGGCTATCGTGGTTTTCTTCGCGATTGGCGCCTACATATCCAGCTTCTTCTCGCTTGATCCGTTCGCCACGCTTGCCGGAATGTCTGGCGCCTTGATCCTTGCTCTGTCGGCGGTCATTGCGCACAGGGCCATTCGACATGCGCACGGGGGGCGAAATCTAACAATGCGCGGTCGCGGCTTCACAACGGGGGACAAGATGACCGGGCGAACCATCGCGGTTGCCCTGGCAATTGCGTTTTCCCTTTCGCCTTCGCATGCGCAACCGCAGCATCGTCTACCAAGCGGCTATAAATGGGGCCGCTGCCTGCTGGTCGTTCACGGCGAGACCCGCATCTCCGGAAGATGCTCCTACCAAATCGAGAAGGGCGGCGATTTCAATGTCCAGGGGCCTCGTCAGGTTTTTGCGGGCATCGACTATCCCGCCACGCATAGCGGGGCCGGTGAAATGTCGAAGGATTACTGGGCCGTCGTCTACAAGGACGGTGATCTTTGGGCCGGCTACGGCAACGCGGATATTCGCGACACGCACGGCGAGGCAGGCGATTGGGGAGAGCTTCGCCGCGAAGGCGCATGCTATGTCGGGAAGGACGTCCGGGTGTGCCTTTGGCGTTGAGCAATTCCAGGAAAAGTGTGAGCGGTTGGGCTCGCCAGCTGATTGGCGATCCTTCGCGAAGATGGCCTCCGAAGCCTTGGCGGAGGCCGCTCATTCATTTCAGGCTACGCATTCGCGCGGCGCCCTTCGCAGGACTGACATCCTGAGCCCGAAGCGGATGCGGCATAGGAAGCCGGAGCTCGGGCAGGTGCGCCCCTGACGGCCGCAAACGCCGGTGATCCGGCAGTCCGTCTTTGTGCCCTCTACGGGCGCGCTCATGCTGCCAGCCTCTGCATGGCTTCGGCCATCTGAGCCGAGACACGGCGGTCGTAGTCCTCGGCAAGCGCCCGCAGGGCCGCAGCCCCGTCGCCGGAAAATGACGGGCCATGCATGAGCGCCAGAGTGCGTGGCGCGAGCTTGGCAAGCTCGCGGATGGTCGTGCCCATGCCGGGATTGAGTGCCGAATATTTGAACAGATCCTCGGCGGCGATCGCCGGGCCGACAACATCGCCGTCGGTCAGCGCGCGGTCGTTGCCGAGTTGGGTGAACAGATCGCCGCAGAGCAGGGTGCCGGTCGATTCCTCGTACATGACGCCGGCGTCCCAACCATGCGGCGTGTGCGGTGTATCGATGAAGCGCACGCGCTTGCCGCCGCCGATGTCGATCACCTCGCCATCCTTCAGCACCCGCGGCGCACGATCCGCGAAATCGTTGAGCGACACGTAGACGCCTGTCTGTCCGTGCGCGGCCGTTGCTTGCGGCGCAACGGTGAGCCATTCGTTCATGGCGCCGCATTCGTCGGATTCGAAATGGCCAAATCCAATCCAGCGAAGACGCTCCGGCGGGATGATGCGGGCAAGCGCGTCGCGGTTGAGCGCGAACATCTTCCGCAGACCGGTGTGGAACATGAGCGGCTCATCGCCCATGACCAGGAACTGGTTGAAGGTGAAGCCGACGGGCGGAGCAATATCCGGTACATAGGTCGATAGGCGGTAGATGCCCTCGGCGATTTCATCGATTTTCGTTTCCATGGAATCTCCTCCAAAACAATGGTTGCGTTCCCTCTCCCGGTTACCCAGGGCTGGACTTCGACCAAAATCGAAGTACATATGTGTGTAGCGAAATATTAGAACCCTGTCAACAATGGGTGCACATACGTGTGCATTTAAATACATGACCCGCAAATACACCCTTAAACGCCGTGCCGAGCAGCAGGCGGAAACCCGGCGGCGCATCGTCGAAGCTGCGATCGACCTGCACGGTAGCGTTGGTCCCGCAGCAACGACCTTCAGCTTGGTCGCCGAGCGTGCCGGCGTTCAGCGACACACGCTCTACGCCCACTTCCCCGACGAGCGCAGTCTGCTGCAGGCCTGCTCGAGCACGCACATCGAGACTCATCCGCTGCCGAGCCCGGAGCCGTGGCGAGTTGTGGCCGACCCAGGCGAACGGATGCGGATCGCGCTGCTGGCGCTCTACGAATGGTACGGGCGCAATGAAAGCGTGGTGGCCAGCGTGTTGCGCGACGCCGAACATCACCCGCCAACCCGGGAGGCTGTCGAGACGAGCATCGGCCCGTATTTCGCGACCTGCCAGGGAGTGCTCGGCGAAGGCCTTGGCGGCAGCCAGCGAGCGATGCTGCGTGTGGCGCTGAGCTTCTTCACCTGGCGCACGCTGGTGCGCGAAGCTGGCCTGCAGCCCGTTGAAGCCGTAAACACCATGGTTCGGGCCGTCCAAGGCGTGGGTTAAGCGGCAGACTCCGGCGGCAGTAGGCTGAGATGTGCGTGTTGTCAGCTTTCTGACGGGTGCGCCGCGATCGCACTCAAGAACGCCTCCCCGAACTCCTTGAGCTTCGCTGCACCCACGCCGTTCACCTCGGCGAAGTCGTCGAGGTCGCGCGGACGGCGCTCGGCCATGTCGATCAGCGTGCGGTCGGAGAACACCACATAGGCAGGCACCTGGCGTTCCTTGGCAAGCCGCAGCCGCAGCGTCTTGAGCGCGGCCAGCAAGGAAGTGTCCACGCCCTCGCCGCCCATGGCGGAACCCTGCGCGGCACGCTTCCTGCCACGCGCAAGACGGTCCCGGCCTTCGACGCGATATTCAAACGCGACCTCGCCGCGCCCGAGCGCGCGGCCGCTTTCGGAGATGGCGAGGCCGCCATGGCCGTCGGGGTCCGGCACCAGGAAGCCGCCGGCGACAAGTTGCCGGATGAGCGACAGCCAGACCGGCTTCCGGTGCATGATGCCGGTCCTGAAGCTGGCGAGCTGCTGATGGCCTCTGGCCAGCACCTTTTCGGTCTCATGGCCGAGCAGGATGTCGATGACATGGGCGGCGCCGAAGCGCTCGCCGCTCTGCGCGACGGCCGCGAGGATGATCCGCGCCTCCGCCCCGCCATCGGCGCGCGGCGCCTGGTCGAGGCAGTTGTCGCAATTGCCGCAGGCTTGCGCCTCCTCGCCAAAATAGCCGAGCAGCACCTGGCGCCGGCACTGCGCCGTCTCGCAATAGCCGATCAGCGTGTCGAGCCGGCGATGCGCCCGCCTTTTGTGCTCGGGCGAGGTATCCTCGTCGTCGATGAACATCCGGCGCGTGCGGATGTCGCCGGCGCCGTAGAGCATGTGCGCTTCCGCCGCTCGGCCGTCGCGGCCGGCGCGGCCGATCTCCTGGTAATACGCCTCGAGGCTGCCGGGCAGGTCGGTGTGGAAGACATAGGCGACGTCGGGCTTGTCGATGCCCATGCCGAAGGCGATGGTCGCCACCATGACGACGCCGGACAGGCTCATGAAGGTGTTCTGGTTCGCCTCTCGCGCGTCCTTGCTCATGCCGGCGTGGTAGGCGAGCGCGCTGACGCCGTTCTTCTCCAGGAAAGCCGCCATTTCTTCCGTCTTGCGGCGCGACAGGCAATAGATGATGCCGCTCTTGCCCTGGTGACGCTCGATGAAGCGCAGCAGCTGGCGCTTGCTGTCCTGCTTGGGCTCTATCGCCAGCTTGATATTGGGCCGGTCAAAGCCCAGCACCAGGGTTTCGGCGCGCCCGGCAAACAGCCGCGCTTCGATGTCGGCGCGCGTGGCCTCGTCCGCCGTCGCCGTCAGCGCGATGATGGGCACCTGCGGAAACACGCCGCGCAATTGCGACAGGTCTTCATATTCGCGCCGGAAGGCCGGTCCCCATTGCGAGATGCAATGCGCCTCGTCGATGGCGATCAGGCCGACATCGAGCCGGGACAGGGCTTCGAGCATCCGCTCTGTCATCAGCCGCTCCGGCGCCATATAGAGCAGCCGCGACTGCCCGGACGCCACGCGGCGCCAGGCCGCGACATTGGCGTCGCGGTCGAGCGAGGAATTGATGGTGTCGGCGGCCACGCCGGCAAGGCGCAAGGCGGCGACCTGGTCCTGCATCAGCGCCACCAGCGGCGACACCACGATGGTAAGCCCGCCTTTGACCAGAGCCGGAACCTGATAGCAGAGCGATTTGCCGGCGCCTGTCGGCATCACCGCCAGCACATGCCGCCCGGACAGCAACGCCTCGATCACGGTCGCTTGCCCGGGGCGAAAATCGTCGAAGCCGAACACATCCTTCAGGACGCGCCGCTTGTGATCCTCGGCCCGGATGCTCACTGCCTGCGCCGGCATCACCGCGCCGTTCCCGCGTTCAAGGTGTAGGCCGGCATTTCGTAGCCGAATTCGTGGCAGAAGCCCTCCACGCGGGCGAGGAACGCCGCTGGCAGGCCATGCAGGTAGGTCTGGAATTCTTCATTGCGCTCCCATTTTCTTAGCGACGTCGGCCGTATCGGATTGTCCGCATCGCGGCTGTAAAGCGTGACCGGTGACAGACCGAACGACCGGGCGATCCTGGCCTGGACGATATCGGGTTCGGCGATCAATTCCTCATAGCGCAGATAGAAAACGGCTCTTTCGGGTTGAGCCTTTCTAAGGCGCGTCAACCCGTCATACTCCGCCTCCCAGCGCTCGGTCGTTACGTGAAAACGCCGTTCGTTCACCGTCTCTGGATGGGAGCTTGTGAGCACGTCGAAAGGATGCCGCACGCAATAGATCAATCCGACTGAGCCAGGCAGATGCTCGATGTCCTTATGGCTCTCATAGGTGCGTTTGACGACCAGATTGACTTCGGGGCGATCCAGTTCGAGCAGCGCCTGATAGGGCGCCTCGTCCCTATGAACATAGATATCGTCGAAACACGCCATCAAACGACGGCTTAGCGTGGTTCCGCTGCGAGCACAGCCGGCAATGAAGATTCTTTTGCGAAACGTCATTGCCGAGGGCAGCCGGGGCGCAGCCTTGCGCAAGCGCCAGAACAGTCTTCTTGCGCCACGGCGTAGAGTGGTCGCCGGCATCCGGGCTGCTTTGCCAGGAACGTCCCTCGACGTGATCTCGGCCAAGGCGATGCCGCTCTCTCCGGCAACGGCGTAGAGCAGCCAGGTGCGGCCGCTCTCCTCGAAAATCGCAGGATCGCGCAACGCGTTCTCCGCGCCTTCGGCCGGCCCGTCCCGGCTGGGGCAGACCGGCAGGCCCGCGCCTTCGAAGTCCGTCTGCGGCCGCAGCAGTTCGGTCTCGCCTTTGACCGTCCAGCGTCGCCAGTCCTCGGCGAGATCGATCGTGCCGTGAAGTATCCGTTCCGGCGCGTCGCCCCTGCGCGTGTAAAAGACCCGCAGCCAGCGACCGGATTTCTGCAGTGCAAGATGCCGCGGGGTGGGAAGATGCTTCATGCCGGACAGAACGACCGCACCCCGTTCGAAATCGGAGATGCCGGTCCTGGAGCGGAAGACGGTGATGGCTTCTGTCCCGAGAAGACCGTACCACCACTGATCGTGGCGGAAGAACCGGGCATAGGAAGGCCCGAGCGGCTCGGAAAGCGGATTGAAATGAAGGCCGTCACCGGATGTCGCGGCAAAGGTCGTCTGGCCTTCTCCGCCTTTTGCCGGTCCGTGAAAATACATAACGAAGCGGCGATTCCGCTGATCGACATGAACGTCGGGAGACGCGATGTGGCCTTTGATGAACGGACATTGAGCGAGAGATAGTACCCCGCCGGGATGGATGCGCCACGGGCCTTCGATCGAATCGGCGTAGGCGAGGCGGATATAGGAACCCCCGTGGTCGGCGAAATAGAGATAGTAGGCGCCCAGCCGCCCCGGCGCCCAGTCCGGCATGCCGATCAGCGACGGCCCGTTGATGTTGATCCCATCACCGCCGGGCAACATGTCCGGCGTCACGATAAGCCCAAGCCGGCTCGCGGTGAGAATGGGTGGCGCGATCATGCGGCAGGCTGCTTCCGGTCGCCGATTCCATCCTGGCGACAAGCGCGCCTGTCGTGGAGCCTGCACGTTCCAGCCCGGCATCGCCGGGTCTCACATGTCGCTTGCTCTTCCAAGCTAGCCCCCTTGATCTTGCCGCCGCCTGGGGCAGGCGCCTTGGCTCGATTGCCGATCCGGCATCGTTCGGCCTTGTCGTTTCGATACAACGACGTGCATTGAAACGAAAGGTCAAAGCAATGCCGCGGTCCATTCCCGGCGGCTTCGAACGACAGGGCTGTGGGATAGGGTGCGCTTGCGACTAAATCATCGAAGCGTGGAAGGCCGTCACGACATTCCGCTCGAATCGCTGCGACCGCCGACTTCGCCGCCCGAGAGTTCCCCCGGCCCGTTCTGCGGTGCTATAACGCCGAGCCGCTCCGAATAAAGAGCGACGCTCGACGTTATAGGAGCCTTGGCATGATCGATCCCGCGACGCTCGTCACCTACATCGCGGTCGTGTTCGGCTTCGTCTTCATCCCGGGGCCGGCGACGCTGCTCACGGTCGCGCGGGCGACGAGCTCGGGCACGAAGGTCGGCATCGCCACCGGCGCTGGTGTCGCGGCTGGCGACGTGATCCACACCGTCATGGCCATCGTCGGCATCTCGGCCGTCATCGCCGCTTCGGCGATGCTGTTCAGCATCGTCAAATATATCGGCGCGGCCTATCTCGTTTATCTCGGCATCCGCGCCATTTTCGAAAAGGCGCCGGCAGACCTGGCGGCCACGACGCTCCCCATTTCCGCGGGCCGGGCCTTCCGGCAGGCGATCCTGACCGAAGTGCTCAATCCGAAGACCGCGCTGTTCTTCCTGGCCTTCCTGCCGCAATTCGTGCACCCGCAAGGTGGTTTCGTGGTGCTGCAGCTGATGCAGCTTGGCATCATCTTTGTTCTGCTCGGGCTCTTCAGCACGGCCGTCTTCGCCGTCAGCGCGGGCGGCCTGGGTTCCTTCCTGCGCCGCAATCCGGCGGTGCTGAAATGGCAGGGCAAGGTGGTCGGCGGCATCTATTGCGCGCTCGGCATACGCCTGGCGCTGCAGCAGCGCTGAAACGCTTCACCCGGCGGCGCCGGTCCCAGGCAGGCATGTCATAGCTGAATTCGCGACAGAAGGCCCGCATGGCCGGCGTCGGCGGGGTGACGAGATCGCGCTTTCTTTATAAAAGAAACCAAGCATATTCTTGCAGAACTCAGCCGGGGGCTTGCTGATATTATTCTTCCGCAGTCGTCCTGCTTCTCCGACACCACAGCAATGGAATCCGTCACCGCCATGGATTCGTCCGCGCCCGTGCTGATCTTCTATGCCCGCAACGACGCGCTTGGCGACGGCCTGCTGCGGATTCCGGCCCTGCGGGCGGCAAGGACGGCCTTTCCGCAAAGCCGTGTCGTCTACGGCGCCATGCGCGGCTCATCGCTCTCGCATGCGTTGCACAAGCATGTCGCGCATCTCGTCGACGATTTCAGGACGAAGACGCCGCTTTCAGCCATCCTCGCCGAATTCGCGCCGCGCGGCCGCAAAGCCATCGTCGTCGATCTGCGCACCGGCGTGCCGGGCCTCATCCTCACGGCTCTTCGACTTGCAGGCCGGGGCATCCGCTACGAAGCGAACTTTGCCGGCCATCTTCTGTCGCTGCGCTGGGGCACGCGGTTGACGCTGCGGCCGGAACACAATGCCTGGCGCTACCACCGGCTGGTCGAGCGTCTGGCGGGGCGGCATCTGCCTTTCGATCACAGGCTCGATGTGCCGGACGCCGCGCGGGCTTTGGCGCGCCAGCTGCGCGGCGGTTGCGGCCGTCCGCTTGTCCTGCTTGGCGGCAATGCCCATGGCAGGAAGTGCATGAGTGAAGATCAGGTGGTGGCCGTTGCCGGCAATCTCATCGATGCCGGCTACCGGGTGCTGTATCTGGCGACCCCCGGCAGCGGACCGGCGCCACTGGCGCTCCTCGCAAGGGAAGGCCGCCTCCAGGTGGCCGGTCCGGAACTGGCGCCGGACATTGCAAGTTTCGACGATCTCCTGCTTGCGTTGGGCGAGATGGCGGTCGCCTATATCGGCATGGAGGGCGGACTGGCGCATTTCATGGCCGCCGTCATGACGCCGGCGGTGATCGTCAACAACGGCGCCAATATGGAGCGCTGGCGCCCCCTTTCAAATGCGGTCGAAGTCGTCACGGCGCCAAGGCGAGGCCGTTCGGCCTATGTCGCCGACGCGCCGGTCGAGGCCATACTCGATGCCGCGCATCGCCTGCTCGCGGCAGGCCGCCGCGATCACATGGCGGTCGCAGCGGTTCCGGAAAGGCGTGAAACCGCTCCGGTGCAATCGGCGTTCGATAGAACCGCCGATCTGTCCTAGCCGAGGAAATCGGCCCGGCAAGGCGCAAAGCTGTCGACCAGCCGCCCGGCCTTCAGCGCCTTGACGCCATGCACGAGATTGGACGGCACGATGAAGCTGCTGCCTGTTTCGAGGATCTCCGATCGGCCGCCGATGGTAACCTCGAAGCAGCCCTCGGCGACATAGCTTGCCTGGACATGCGGATGCGAGTGCAGCGCCCCGACACCGCCCTTCTCGAAGGCGAACTCGACCATCATCAATTCATCAGTATGCACCAGCACGCGCCGCCTGTTGCCGTCCGGCGTCGGCTCCCAGGCTTTTTCGCCCGCATGGGAAAAGATATCGGTCATCGCTCAGCTTCCGTTCGGCTTGTAAAGCAAATCCAGGAAAGGTCCGGCGCGGTTTTCCGGCGGGAGACGGTCACCGCGCCAGCCAGCCGCCATCGACCGGCACCACCGCGCCATGCATATAATCCGACGCCCGCGCCAGCAGGAACACGGCTGTGTCGCCTATATCGTCGGGCCGGCCCCAGCGCGCCGCGGGGATGCGCCCGAGGATGGCGGCGCTGCGGTCCGGGTCGGCGCGCAGCGCCTCGGTGTTGTTGGTCTCGATATAGCCCGGCGCGATGCCGTTGACGTTGATGCCTTTCGCCGCCCATTCGCAGGCGAGCAGCCTTGTGAGGCCGAGCACGCCGTGCTTCGAGGCCGTATAGGAAGCAACGCGGATGCCGCCCTGGAAACTCAGCACCGAGGCGATATTGACGATCTTGCTGCGCCGTCCGGGCTCCGCCAGCACGCGCCTGGCAAAGCTCTGGCACAGGCGAAAGACCGTCTTCAGATTGACGTCCATCACCTCGTCCCAATCGGCTTCGGTAAGGTCGACCGCATCGGCGCGCCGGATAATGCCGGCATTGTTGACGAGGCCGTCGAGCCGGCCGCTCTCGTCCCAGACCCGGTCTAACATCGCGGCCGCCTCGGCCGGGTCGCCGAGATCGGCCTTCACCGCTTCGAAGCTGCCGCCCGCGGCCATAACTTTCGCGGCGGTGTCATCCATCGCCGATCGGCCGACGCCGACCACCAGGCCGCCGGCGCGCGCGATCGACACGGCGATGCCTTGCCCGATGCCGGTGTTGGCGCCGGTGACCAGGATGCGCTTGCCGGTAAGGCTGAAGGCGGAAAGATCGCTCACCGCAATTGATCCATCGCCACCTGGTCGACGTCGGTATAGTCGACATTGTCTCCGGCCATCGCCCAGATGAAGGCGTAGTTGGATGTGCCGGCGCCCGAATGGATCGACCAGCCCGGCGACAGCACCGCCTCCTCGCTGCGCATGACGATGTGGCGCGTCTCGTCCGGTTCGCCCATGAAGTGGAAGACGCGCTGCCCTTCCGGCAGATCGAAGTAGAGATAGGCTTCCATGCGCCGGTCATGCACATGGCAAGGCATGGTGTTCCACACCGAGCCTGGGGCGAGCTGCGTGATGCCGACGACGAGCTGGCAGGTCTTGACGCCGCCGGCGTGGATGAACTGGAAGATCGAGCGTTCGTTGCTGGTCGCCTGGCTGCCGAGATCGATCCGCCTGGCGTCGCCGATGCGGATTAACTGGCTGGGATAGGTCCAATGCGCCGGTGCGCTAAGCAGGTAGAATTTTGCCGGCTTGTCGGGCTCCGCCGAGGCGAACGACACCTGCTCAGCGCCCATGCCGAGATAGACCATGTCGCGCGCCGCCAATTCGTAAGCCATGCCGTCGGCCGTGACGGTGCCGGCGCCGCCGATGTTGACGGCGATCAGTTCGCGGCGGTCGAGGAAAGCCTTGGTTCCGGTCGGTTTGATCGCCTCGAGCGGCAGGGTCTTGTCGATAGGCATCGCGCCACCGACGATCATGCGGTCGTAATGCGTGTAGGTCAGGCTGACGAGGCCCGGCTGGAAAAGCCCCTCGACGTGGAAATGGTGGCGCAGCTCGTCTGTTCCCATGGCCGCGGCGGTGATGGGATCGATGGCGAAGCGCGAGGAAAATTGTGTCTGGTCCATTTCTAGGCCTTGTCTGAGGTCACTCGGTCGATGCGGCTTTCAGCGAATTGGCATAATAGGCCTGTCTGGCCTGCAGCCGCTCGCGGTAGCGCTGCTGGCTGCGGGTCAGATGCGTGCGCATCGCCTCGCGCGCGGCCTCGGCATCGCCCGCCGAGATCGCATTGAGGATGACGAGATGCTCGCGCTGCAGGCCGCGCTGGTACTCGTCCGACTGGACGAGCTCTGTCGACCAGGGCGACGTCACGTCGCAAGGAATGGCGCGGCGTCCCAGCACATCGAGCATCTCGACATAGAACGGGTTGTTGGTGGCGCTGGCGATCGCGCGGTGGAAGGCGAGGTCGGCCGGGCCAGTCGGCTGGCTGGCGAGCAGCAGCCGCTCGAACTCGAAGAAGGCCTCCTGGATCGCGGCCTCCTGGGCGGCGTTGCGGCGGATGGCGGCCAGGCCCGCCGATTCGATCTCGATCGCGAGGCGGACCTCGAGCACGTTGAGCGCGACCGAATCCTTGGCTCCCATGTCGGCGGCCAAAACGCCGAAGGTGGTCGAGATGTGCTCGCTGACGAAGACGCCGGCGCCTTGCCGCGCTTCGACCAGGCCATCGGCGGCAAGCTTGGCCAGCGCCTCACGGATGACCGTGCGGCTGACGCCGAAAGTCTCCGTCAGCTGGCCTTCGGTTGGCAGCTTCTGTCCGGGCGGAACCTCGCCTGCCAAGAGCTGCTTGCGGATCGCCGCGACCACGGTCTCCGACAGTTTCGGTTTGCGTTCGACCCTGAGGTCGGCAACTGTTTGGGACACGTGGTGCCCTCCTAATGGAACAGGCTCGGCAGCCACAATGAGATCTCCGGTATGTAGGTGACAAGCATCAGCACCACGAAGGCCGCTCCATAGAACGGCCAGATCGAGCGCATTGCCGTCCAGATGGGAATGCGGCCGATGGCGCAACTGACGAACAGCACCGCGCCGACCGGCGGCGTGCAGAGGCCGATGCCGAGATTGAGGATCAGGATGACGCCGAAATGCACGGGATCGACGCCATAGGCCATGACCACCGGCAGGAAGATCGGCGTGGTGATGATGATGAGCGGCGACATATCCATGAATGTGCCGAGGATGAGCAGGACGACATTGATCAGAAGCAGTATGACCAGCTTGTTGTCGGACACGGACTGCAAAAACGCGACAAGCGCTGCCGGAACCCGGAGATAGGCCAGCAGCCAGCCGAAGGCCGCGGCGCAGCCGATGATCATCAGCACCATCGCTGTCGTGCGCACCGCCGCTGTCGTCGCGGTGACGAAATCGTTCCAGCTCATCGACCGGTAGATGATCAACGTCACCAGGAAAGCATAGACGATGGCAATGCAGGAGCTTTCGGTGGCGGTGAAGATGCCGGAGCGGACGCCGCCAAAGATGATGCCGATCAGGATCAGCCCGGGAATGGCGGCGACAAGCAGTTGCAAGGCCCGGCCGAAACCGGCAAAAGGTTCCGTCGGATAGCCGCGCCGGCTTGCCACCAGATAGGCGGTGACCATCAGCGACAGGGCCAGCAGCAGCCCCGGCAGAACCCCGGCGGTGAACAGATCCGCTATCGAGATGCGGCCGCCGGCCGAGATCGAATAGATGATCATGTTGTGCGACGGCGGGATCAGCAGCGCAATGATGGCGCCGACGGAGGTGATGTTGACGGCATAGTCGATGCCGTAGCCGCGCGCCTTCATCTGCGGGATCATCAGCCCGCCGACCGCTGAGGCATCGGCCACCGCCGAACCGGAAATTCCGCCGAACATGGTCGACGCGGCAATGTTCACTTGACCCAGGCCGCCGCGCAGATGGCCGACCAGGGACCCGGCCAATGCCACCAGGCGGGCGGCGATGCCGCCGCGAACCATAAGGTCGCCGGCGAAGATGAAGAACGGGATGGCCATCAGCGAAAAGACGCTGACGCCGGAATTGAGCCGCTGGAACACCACGACCGGTGGCAGGCCGATCGTGAGGATCGTCGCGAAGCTGGCGATGCCGAGGCAGAACGCGATCGGCGTGCCGATAACCAGCAGGAAGACGAAAGTGCCGAAAAGCACGATCAGCGCCATGGTTCAGAGCTCCTCGCCGGTCGCGTAGATGTCGGCATCGACCGGCAGCCCGGCAAAGCGCCCCGCCAGCCGCTCGAGTGAAAACAGGCAGACCAGCGCGCCTCCCAGGATGACCGGCAGGAAGCTGACGCCGCCGGGCAAGGCCAGCGACGGCATCACCGTGTTCCAGGTCAACCTGGCGAGCTGCACGCCATACACGATCATGCCGGCGCCGAAGGCCAATACGACGAGATCGGAAATGCTGCGCAGCACCGCCTTGGCCGAGGCAGGCAAGACATAGAGCAGCACGTCGAAGCCGAGATGCGTGCGCTCGCGCACGCCGACGGCGGCGCCCAGGAAGATGAACCAGCCCATCAGCAGCACGGATGAGGATTCGGTCCAGCTCGGCGAGCGGTTCAGCATGTAGCGCGAGAAGACTTGCCAGAAGATAATGACGGTCATCAGCGTCAACCCGGTGCCGCTGACCCACAAGGCCAACCGCGCAAGCCCGGAAAGGGCCTGTTCCACCCGCAGCCAGAACCCTTTCGTACCCGACCGGCTGGATGGCAGCACGGAAGCCTCCGTGCCACCGGGCCTGTTGCCGATCCCGGTCATTTCGTCGCCTGGATACGGGCGGCGAGGTCCTTGAGCTCGGGCGTCGACAGATATTTGTCGTAGACCGGCTTCATGGCGTCGATCAGCGGCTGCTTGTCGATCTCGCTGATCTTGACGCCGGCTTTCTCGACGATGTCGCGTGACTTCTTCTCCTGCGCGTCCCACAGCTCGCGCATCTTGACGACGCTGTCCTTGGCCGCCTGGCGCACGATCGCCTGGTCTTCCGGCGCCAGCTTGTCCCAGCTTGCCTTCGACATCACCAGCACCTCCGGCACGATCTGGTGCTGATCCAGCGTGTAGTGCTTGGCGACCTCGTAATGCTTGGCGGATTCGAAGCTCGGCCAGTTGTTCTCGGCGCCGTCGATGACGCCGGTCTGCAGCGCCGAATAGACCTCGCCATAGGCCATCGGCGTGGCGTTGGCGCCGAGCGCATTGACCATGTCGACAAAGACGTCCGACTGGATGACGCGGAACTTCATGCCCTTCATATCTGCCATCGAGGCGATGTCCTTCTTGGTGTTGTAGAAGGAGCGCGCGCCGGAATCGTAGAAGGCGAGCCCGACAAGGTCATGCGCCTCGAACGCCTTCAGGATCTGGTCGCCGATCGGCCCGTCCATGACATGGCGCATATGCTCGACCGAGCGGAAGATGTAGGGCAACGACGGCACGGCGGTTTCCGGCACGATGCCGTTGAACGGCCCCATGGAGACGCGATCGAGGTCGACGACGCCGGCCTGGGTCTGCTCGATCGTATCCTTTTCCTCGCCGAGCTGCGCCGAATGATAGACCTCGATCGAATAGCGCCCGTTGGTGCGCTGCTTGATCAGCTCGCCCATATATTTGACCGCCTCGACTGTCGGATAAGCGTCCGGATGGGTGTCCGAAGAGCGCAGGACGGTTTCGGCCTGCGCGGCGCCGATCATCAAGGATCCGATGGCGAATGTCGCCGTCAGCAATCTCGAAATATGCAACATGTCTTTCCTCCCTTCAAAAATCACGGATATCCCGGCTCAGAGCCGGTACGCCTTCTTGGCAAGCGAGTAGGCAAGCTCCCGCGCCAGCTCATGCGCCTCCTCCTCCCGGAGCCGATGCTCGGCGATCAGCCGCGCCAGAAAGGCGCAGTCGACACGCCGCGCAACGTCGTGGCGCGCCGGGATCGACGGGAAGGCGCGCGTGTCGTCGTTGAAGCCGACGGTGTTGTAGAAGCCCGCCGTCTCGGTGGTCATCTCGCGGAAGCGGCGCATTCCTTCCGGGCTGTCGTGGAACCACCAGGCCGGCCCGAGCTTGAGCGCCGGATAGACGCCGGCGAGCGGCGCCAGCTCGCGCGCATAGCTCGTCTCGTCGAGCGTGAACAGGATGATCGTGAGGTCGCGCTCCAGCCCGACGCAATCGAGCAGCGGCTTCAGCGCCGACACATAATCGGTCCGCGTCGGGATATCGAAGCCCTTGTCGCGGCCGAATTTCCGGAAAACGGAAGGCGAATGATTGCGCCATGATCCAGGATGGATCTGCATTGCCAGGCCGTCGTCGCGGCTCATCTTGGCCATCTCGGTCAGCATCTGGGCTCGGAACAGTTTTCGCTCGCGCTCATCCTCGGAGCCGCGCCGGATGCGGTTGAACAGCTCCTGCGCCGCCGCGTCGGAGAGATTGGCGGTCTCGGCCGTCGGATGGCCGTGATCGGATGAGGTCGCGCCGAACTCCTTGAAAAAGGCGCGGCGCTTTCGATGCGCCTCGAGATAGCCGGACCAGCTGCCGGTGTCGCATCCGGTGATCTCGCCGAGCCTATCCAGATTGGCCGGGAACCCCTCGAAATCGGGATCGACCACGGCGTCCGGCCGATACGCGGTGACGACGCGGCCCTTCCAGCCGCTGTCGCGGATCGTCCGGTGCCATTTGAGGTCGTCGAGCGCGCCTTCGGTCGTCGCGATCACCTCGATGTTGAAGCGCTCGAACAGCGCGCGCGGCCGATAGTCATCGCGTTGCAGCAGCGCGGCGATCGTATCGTAGATGCGGTCGGCGCTGGCTGCGGTAAGCGGCTCCCCGATGTCGAACAGATGCTCGAACACATGATCGAGCCACAGCCGTGTGGGCGTGCCGCGGAAGAGATAATAATGCTCGGCGAAGCGCCGCCAGATCGCCCGGCCGTCGGTTTCGACGGGTGCGCCGTCGAGCGTCGGGACGCCGAGTTGCTCCAGCCGCACGCCTTGGCTGAACAGCATGCGGAAAATGTAATGGTCCGGCACGATCAAGAGCTGCGCCGGGTCGGAAAACGGTTCGTTGAGCGCGTACCAGCGCGGGTCGGTGTGGCCATGCGGACTGACGATCGGCAGGTCCTTCACACCCGCGTAAAGGGCGCGCGCCAATGATCGCGTTTCCGGCGAAAACAGCAGGTCCGGATCGGTCAATGCGGCCACGCGGCTCCTCCTAGGCTTCGCTATTGGTAGATCGGCCAGAGATAATGTCAACATACAAATATTATGCAGTTGTATGATGACTTTCGAAAGGAACGCGGCCATTGTGCGCGGCGACAGCGGGTGTTAGGTCGCTGCCGTCGTTTTCCGATCGGAGACCAGCTTCCATGAACGGCCGTCTGTCCAACGCCACCCTTGCGGAGCTGCCGGCCGAAGTTCTGGTGCCTCGCTATGATCGCAAGTCCGTCGCGCCCGGCATCGTCCATCTTGGCGTCGGCGCCTTTCACCGTGCCCACCAGGCCGCCTATGTCGATGCCTGTCTGGCGGATGGCGAGAGCGATTGGGGCATCATCGGCGTCTCACTGCGCAGCCCCGACACGCGCGATGCGCTCAAGCCGCAGGACGGGCTCTACACGTTGGCAATAAGGGACAGCGCCGGCGAACAGCTGCAGGTCATCGGCTCGATCCAGTCCTTGCTTGTCGCCCCGGAGGACCCTGGCGCTGTGCTCGCCGCGCTCACCGATCCGCGCATCCGTATCGTCACGCTCACCATCACCGAAAAGGCCTATCTCAGGGCAGCCGACGGCACGCTCGACAGCGCGCACCCCGAAATTGTCCACGACCTCGCCAACCCCGGATCGCCGAAGACGGCGCATGGATTTCTCGCCGAGTCGCTCGCGCGCCGCCGCGCCGCCGGCACGCCGCCCTTCACGGTGCTCTGCTGCGACAACCTGCCGGCCAACGGCGCCACATTGCACCGGCTGATGGTCGAGTTCGCCGAGTTGCGAGACAGCCGCGAAGGCGGTGCCCACCTCGCGCGTCACATCGCCGACGAAGTGGCGTTTCCATCTTCCATGGTCGACCGCATCGTGCCAGCGACCACGGACGCCGATCGCGCCCGCATCGCTGGCGAGCTCGGCATCGATGACGCGTGGCCGGTGATGACCGAGCCGTTCCGGCAATGGGTGATCGAGGACCGCTTTCCCGCCGGGCGGCCGGCCTGGGAGAAATTCGGCGTCACCATGGTCGAGGACGTCGGCCCGTTCGAGGACATGAAGCTGCGGCTGCTCAACGGCGCGCATTCCGGCATCGCCTATCTCGGCCTGCTCAGCGGCCACGCCACCGTCGACCGCGCCTTTGCCGATCCGTCGATCCGGCAGTTCGTCGATTGGCTCTGGGCCGAGGCTATTCCAACCCTGCCGCAGCAGGCTGGGCTCGACACAAGTGCCTATACGGCCGAGCTCGCCGAGCGCTTTTCCAACACCGCGCTCGCCCACCGCACTGCGCAGATCGCCAATGACGGCAGCCAGAAGCTGCCGCAACGCATCGTCGCCTCCGCCCTCGCCCGGCTGGAGGCCGGCTTGCTGCCGGAACATCTGTCGCTGGTTGTCGCCGCTTGGATCACCGCCTGCGCCGCGCGCGGTAGCAGCTTGCCTGAGGGCCATTTCACCGACCCGCTCGATATCGCCCTCGGCGACCTGTTCGGCCGCAATCTGCCGACCGCAACATTGGCCGAGGCTGTGTTCGACCTCGCCGGCTTTGCCAAAGGCCACGCGGAACGACAAAGGTTGATCGAGTTTGTCGCCACCCACCTCGTCCATTTCAAGCAGGGCGGTCCGAAGCTGGCTTTTGCCGCGCTCGGCATCGGCAGCGAGCCGCCAAGGCTGGCCGAATAGCTATTCGCCCGCCTACCCGCCAGGGATTGCGCCCCATGCAGCGCGAAACTGTCTCGCAAACAGCAAAAACAAAAAAGCGGGGCTAGCCCCGCTTTGTAAAACGCTTCCCGGCAGCCGACTTCAGGCCGGCAGCAGCGCGCCTTCCAGCGTGGTGAGCTGGCTGAGGAACTGCTCCGCCTTGCTGCGGCTCTCGTCGTCCTTTGCGTCGGCCGCGTCTTCCTTGGCCTCCTGGATGCGACGAGCCAGATCGGCGCGATCGATGTCGTTCACATGCGTCGCCGATTCGGCAAGAAGCGTGCAGCCGGAAGGCAGGATGTCGGCGAAACCGCCGAACACGACGAAGCGCTCTTCCTTGCCGCCCGCGGTCTTTATCGTGACGACGCCGGGCTTGATGGTCGTCATGACCGGCGCGTGCTGCGCCATCACCGTCATCTCGCCTTCGGCACCGGGTATCACGACGGACTCGACCTGCTCGGAAACGAGCAGCCGCTCCGGCGAGACCAGTTCGAATTTGAAAGCTTCAGCCATGTTCAATTTAGCGAGTAGGGAATAGCGAGTAGCGAGTAGTGAAGAAACTCGCCAAACCCGTTGCTCCCTATTTGCTACTCCCTATTCGCTATTCGCTTTCTTATGCCGCTTCCGCCGCCAGGCGCTGCGCCTTCTCGACCGCCTCGTCGATGCCGCCGACCATGTAGAAGGCGGCTTCCGGCAGGTGGTCGTAGTCGCCGGCGCAAAGGCCCTTGAAGCCCTTGATCGTGTCGGCGAGGTCGACCAGCTTGCCCGGCGAGCCGGTGAACACTTCGGCGACGAAGAACGGCTGCGACAGGAAGCGCTCGATCTTGCGGGCGCGGGCAACCGTCTGCTTGTCCTCTTCCGACAGCTCGTCCATGCCGAGGATGGCGATGATATCCTGCAGCGACTTGTAGCGCTGAAGGATCGACTGCACCTGGCGGGCAACCTGATAGTGCTCCTCGCCGACGACCATCGGGTCGAGCATGCGCGAGGTGGAATCCAGCGGATCGACGGCCGGATAGATGCCCTTTTCCGAGATCGCGCGGTTGAGCACGGTCGTGGCGTCGAGGTGGGCGAAGGAGGTCGCCGGCGCCGGGTCGGTCAAGTCGTCGGCCGGCACGTAGATCGCCTGCACCGAGGTGATCGAGCCCTTGGTCGTGGTCGTGATGCGCTCCTGCAGCGCGCCCATGTCGGTGGCCAGAGTCGGCTGGTAACCCACGGCGGAAGGAATGCGGCCGAGCAGCGCCGACACTTCCGAGCCCGCCTGCGTGAAGCGGAAGATGTTGTCGACGAAGAACAGCACGTCCTGGCCCTGGTCGCGGAAATATTCGGCGACGGTGAGGCCGGTCAGGCCGACGCGGGCGCGCGCGCCCGGCGGTTCGTTCATCTGGCCGTAGACGAGCGCGGCCTTGGAGCCGGCACCGCCGCCCTTCTTGTTGACGCCCGATTCGATAAACTCATGATAGAGGTCGTTGCCTTCGCGGGTGCGCTCGCCGACGCCGGCGAACACCGAGAAGCCGCCATGGGCCTTGGCGACGTTGTTGATCAGTTCCTGGATCAGCACGGTCTTGCCGACGCCGGCGCCGCCGAACAGGCCGATCTTGCCGCCGCGGGCATAAGGCGCCAAGAGGTCGAGAACCTTGATGCCGGTGACCAGGATCTGCGCTTCCGTCGACTGGTCGACATAGGCCGGAGCGGGCTGGTGGATGGCGCGCATTTCGACGCCGTCGACCGGGCCTTCCTCGTCGACCGGCTCGCCGATGACGTTGATGATGCGGCCGAGCATGCCGGGACCGACCGGAACCGAGATCGGCGCGCCGGTGTCATAGACTTCCTGGCCGCGGACGAGACCTTCGGTCGAGTCCATGGCGATGCAGCGCACAGTGTTCTCGCCGAGATGCTGGGCCACCTCGAGCACCAGGCGGTTGCCGACATTGTCGGTTTCCAGCGCGTTCAGAATGGCCGGCAGGTGATCCTCGAACTGCACGTCGACGACGGCGCCGATGACCTGGCGGACCTTGCCGGCGGCGCCGACGCGCTTGGCCGCAACGCTGGCTGCGGAAGCCGCGGCCTTGGCCGGAGCGGCCGCCTTCTTCGCCGGAGCGGCGGCTTTCTCGGCGGCTGCCGGGGCCTTCGCCGCCTTGGGGGCCGGTGCCGCCTTGGCGGCGGTCTTCGGGGTAGCTGCTTTCGCCATCGTCTTTGCCCTTTTCGTCTATCCGTTGTTCACGCCACTCGCCGGGTGTCCCGCGCGGGGCGTGATTAGAGCGCCTCGGCGCCCGAAATGATCTCGATCAGTTCCTTGGTGATCTGCGCCTGCCGCTGGCGGTTGTAGGTGATCGACAGCTTGTTGATCATGTCGCCGGCGTTGCGCGTCGCATTGTCCATCGCGCTCATCTTGGCGCCCATCTCGCCGGCCGCGTTCTCCAGCAGCGCGCGGAAGATCTGCACGGCGATGTTGCGCGGGATGAGGTCGGAAAGGATCTCGCCCGGCTCCGGCTCGTATTCGTAGACGGCATTGCCGCCACTGGTCGCCTCGGGAGCGGTCGACCCGGCGGCCGCCGGAATGATCTGCTGCGCCGTCGGGACCTGGCTGATCACCGACTTGAACTGCGAATAGAACAGCGTGCAGATGTCGAAGCCGCCCTCGTTGAAGAGGTGGATGACCTTGCGCGCGATCGCATCGGCATTGGCGAAGCCGAGCGTCTTCACTTCGCGCAGGTCGACGCGCTCGAGGATCATCGAAGCGTATTCGCGGCGCAGGATGTCGTAGCCCTTCTTGCCGACGCAGATGATCTTCACCTGCTTGCCGTCGGCCAGCAGCCTGCGGATGTGGTCGCGGGCGAGACGCGCGATCTGCGAGTTGAAGCCGCCGCACAGGCCGCGCTCGGCCGTGCAGACGATAAGCAGATGCACATCGTCCCGGCCGGTGCCCGTCATCAGCGCCGGGGCATCGCCGCCGCCGCCGATCGCCTGGGTGATGTTGGCCAGAACCGCGCCCATGCGCTCGGAATAGGGTCTGGCTGCTTCCGCCGCTTCCTGCGCGCGACGCAGCTTCGCCGCGGCGACCATCTGCATCGCCTTGGTGATCTTCTGCGTCGCCTTGACCGAGGCGATACGGTTACGAAGGTCTTTTAACGAAGCCATGCTTCAAACCTGATCCCGTCCAGCTTCGTTCAAGCGAAGGTCTTGGCGAAGGCGTCGATCTCGGCCTTGAGCTTGGCGCGCAAATCGTCCGACAGCGCCTTCTCCTTGCGGATAGCATCGAGCACGTCCTTGCCGGCCGAGCGCATGTGGCTGAGCAGCCCATGCTCGAATTTGCCGACCTGGTTCAACGCCAGCTTGTCGAGATAGCCGTTGACTCCGGCGAAGATCACCGCGACCTGCTCCTCGACCTTGAGCGGCGAGAATTGCGGCTGCTTGAGCAGCTCCGTCAGGCGCGAACCGCGATTGAGCAGACGCTGCGTTGCCGCGTCGAGGTCGGAGCCGAACTGCGCGAAGGCAGCCATTTCGCGATACTGCGCGAGCTCGCCCTTGATCGAGCCGGCGACCTGCTTCATCGCCCTGATCTGCGCCGAAGAGCCGACACGCGACACAGACAGGCCGACGTTCACTGCAGGGCGGATGCCCTGGAAGAACAGGTTGGTTTCGAGGAAGATCTGGCCGTCGGTGATCGAGATCACGTTGGTCGGAATGTAGGCGGACACGTCGTTGGCCTGCGTCTCGATGATCGGCAGCGCGGTCAGCGACCCGTTGCCGTTGTCGTCATTGAGCTTGGCGGCGCGCTCGAGCAGGCGCGAGTGCAGGTAGAAGACGTCGCCCGGATAGGCTTCACGGCCCGGCGGGCGGCGCAGCAGGAGCGACATCTGGCGGTAGGCGACGGCCTGCTTCGACAGATCGTCATAGCTGATCAGCGCATGCATGCCGTTGTCGCGGAAATATTCGCCCATGGTGCAGGCGGTGAACGGCGCCAGGAACTGCATCGGCGCCGGATCGGACGCGGTGGCGGCGACGATGATCGAATATTCGAGCGCGCCGCGCTCTTCCAGCACCTTGACGAACTGCGCGACGGTCGAGCGCTTCTGGCCGACGGCGACGTAGACGCAGTAGAGCTTTTCCTTCTCGGGGCCGTTGTCGTGCACCGACTTCTGGTTCAGCATCGTGTCGAGGATGATGGCGGTCTTGCCGGTCTGGCGGTCGCCGATGACCAGTTCGCGCTGGCCGCGGCCGACCGGGATCAGCGCGTCGATGGCCTTGAGGCCGGTCGACATCGGCTCATGCACCGACTTGCGCGGGATGATGCCGGGCGCCTTGACGTCGACACGCTTGCGTTCGGTCGCCTTGATCGGGCCCTTACCGTCGATCGGATTGCCCAGCGCGTCGACGACGCGGCCGAGCAGGCCCATGCCGACAGGCGCGTCGACGATGGCGCCGGTGCGCTTGACGGTGTCGCCTTCCTTGATGTCGCGGTCGGCACCGAAGATGACGACGCCGACATTGTCTGCTTCGAGGTTCAGCGCCATGCCGCGGATGCCGCCCGGGAATTCGACCATCTCGCCGGCCTGGACGTTATCGAGGCCGTAGACGCGGGCGATGCCGTCACCGACGGACAGAACCTGGCCGACTTCGGAGACCTCGGCCTCCCTGCCGAAATTCTTGATCTGGTCTTTCAGAATTGCGGAAATTTCCGCGGCGCGGATGTCCATCAGCCGACCTCTTTCAGTGCAAGCTTGAGCGAATTGAGTTTGGTTTTGAGCGACGTGTCGATCTGACGCGAGCCCATCTTGACGATCAGGCCGCCGAGCAGTGACGGATCGACGGTCATGGCAATGGCCACGTCCTTGCCGGCGATGCCCTTCAGCGTCGCCTGGAGTTCAGCCTGCTGCGCCGCCGTCAGCGCATGCGCCGAGGTGACCTCGGCCGATGCCTCGCCGCGATGGTCGGCTGCGATCTGGCGAAATGCCTTGATCATGCCGGGTACCGCGAACAGGCGGCGGTTCTTGGCGACGACGCGCAGGAAATTGCCCACCAGGCCGGTGATCTGGGCCTTGTCGGCGATGGCGGCGATGGCCCTTGCCTGGTCCTCGCCGGAAAACACCGGGCTGTTGATCAACCGCGCGAGATCGTCGCTGCTGTTGAGCATTGCCTCGAAGCTGGCCAGGTCGGCCTCGACCTTGGCGACTGAATTGTCCTGCAGCGCAAGCTCGAACAGCGAGCCTGCATAGCGTTCGGCGACAGCTGAGATTGGCGATGACGATTGGGCCACGGACCGTCTTTTCTCTTGTCTGACAGGCCGCAGATTGTTGGCGCGAGCGAGAACTCTGGCTAAATCTTTGACCTTACTGCATTTTTCCAAGCACGGAGGCGCGGCTTCCGCTATCCCCGGTCGAAAGTCGATTGCCGTCTAGCACAGGCTTTTTAAGACCGCAATGCATCGTCCGGCATGGTTTTCAGGCACTTTTGTCGCATCAGGCGGCTGGCGCCGATCCCAAGCGCCGGATTCACAGTACAAAGCCGAAGGCAAAGGCCAGGGGCAGCGCCGCCAGCGCCAATTCAACCACGATCGAAACCCAGTTGAAAGGGGTGTTGGCGCCGTCCGACATCATCGACAGGAGCCGGCCGAAGGCGGTGAACAGCCAGGAGAAGCCCAGCGCCATGTAAAGCAGCGGCTGCGCCAGAAGAATGCAGCACAGGCTGACGCCGAGATAAAAGCCCGACATGCGGCCGCGTCCCTCGGCGATCGCCGCCGCTTTCTCGGGCCTCGGCTGCAGGCGCAGCGCGCGAAACGCAAGCCCCGGCGCCAGGAACAGGAACAGGCCGAGCGCCAAGGTCACGACGGCGCTCGACCAAGCCAGCCACTCACCCTGGCTGGCGGGCCACGGAAACGCGAAGTCCATAAAATCCCCCTCTTATTTCTTGTTCTGAAACAGCGGCATTCTAGCCAGGGAATGAAGGCGCGCCAGAGGACGGCGGGCACATTAGGTACAGCGCATCAGGCGAGCGCGAAATCGACCGCGGCCGCGGCATGGATGCGCGTCGTGTCGAAGACCGGAATGTCGAAATCGCCCTGGCCGATCAACATGGTGATCTCGGTGCATCCCATGATGACGCCGTCCACACGGTCAATGCGCCGCATCCGGCCGATCTCGTCGAGAAAGGCGGATTTCGATTCGGGCCTGACGATGCCTTGGCAGAGCTCGTCATAGATCACCCGATGCACCATGTCGCGGCCGCCCTGGTCGGGCACGATCGGCTGCAGTCCGTATTTCTCCGCGAGCCGTCTCTTGTAGAAATCCTGTTCCATGGTGAAGCGTGTCGCCAGCAGCGCCGGCCGCTTCACGCCGGCATCGACGACAGCCTGCGCCGTGGCGTCGGCGATGTGGATGAGCGGGATCGATATGGCCGACTGCACCGCGTCGGCGAGCTTGTGCATGGTGTTGGTGCAGACCATCAAGCCCTCGGCGCCGCCCGCCTCCAGCTTGCGCGCGGCTTCCACCAGAAGGACGCCGGCGCCCTCCCAGTCGCCTGCATGCTGGCGTTCGGCGATCTCGGCGAAATCGAACGACCACAGCAACAGCTTGGCCGAATGCAGCCCACCCAGCCGCTCGCGCACGATCTCGTTGAGCAGGCGGTAATAGATCGCCGTCGATTCCCGACTCATGCCGCCGAGAAGGGCAAGGGTTTTCATAAGCGACCACTCCGTTGGGACTGTCTCTCCCGGTTATAAGAAGCTCTGCGGGTCGATGTCGACCTGCACCCTGACCGAGCCGCGCAGCTTCGGTCCTTCCGCCAGCATGGCCCGAATAAAGCCTTGCATGTCCGCGCGCCGTTCGCCTTGCACCAACAGCCGGAATCGGTGACGGCCGCCGATCAGCGACAAGGGCGCCTCGGCCGGGCCGAGCACGAAGAGATCGGTAGCCTGCGGCGCCGCGCGCCTTAACCCCCGTGCATGGCTTTCCGCCTCGCCGCGTGTCGCGGCGCTGACGATGATGCCGGCGAGCCGGCCGAAGGGCGGCAGCGCCGCCCGTTCGCGCTCGGCGATCTCGCGCTCGTAAAAGGCTTCCGAATCGCCCGAGACGATCGCCCGCATCACCGGATGATCCGGCTGGTAGGTCTGCAGGAGGCCGAGGCTCTTCTTGCCGGTGCGGCCGGCACGCCCCGTCACCTGGCTGAGCAGCTGGAAGGTGCGCTCGGCGGCGCGCGGATCGCCATTGGCCAATCCCAAATCCGCATCGACCACGCCTACCAGCGTCATGCCGGGAAAATTATGACCCTTGGCGACCAGCTGCGTGCCGATGACGATATCGGCCTCGCCATTGGCGACCGCCTCGAGCTCGAGCCTGAGCCGGCGTACGCCGCCCAGAAGATCGGACGACAGCACGATGGTGCGGGCATCGGGGAAATGCCCGACCACTTCCTCGGCGATGCGCTCGACGCCTGGGCCGCATGCCACCAGATGGTCGAGCGTGCCGCATTCCGGACAGGCTTCCGGCCGCCGCTCGTTGTGGCCGCAATGATGGCAGACGAGCTGGCCGCGAAAGCGATGCTCGACCAGCCAGGCCGAGCAGACCGGGCAGCCGAAGCGATGGCCGCAAACGCGGCAAAGCGTCAGCGGCGCATAACCGCGCCTGTTGAGGAAGAGCAGCGACTGCTCCTTCCTCTCCAGCGTGCGCTGCATCTGCTCCAGCAAGACCGGCGACAGGAAGCCGCCTCGCGCCGGCGGCGAGCGCCGCATGTCGATCGACTTGAGGTCGGGAAGCGCTGCCTCGGCGAAACGCGACGACAGCACGGCCCGATCGTAGCGGCCCTGGCTGGCATTGACCCGGCTTTCCACCGAGGGCGTCGCCGAAGCGAGCACGACCGGGAAACCACCGATATGGCCGCGCACCACCGCCATGTCACGCGCGTTGTAGAAGACGCGGTCTTCCTGCTTGTAGGCGGGATCGTGCTCCTCGTCGACGACGATCAGGCCGAGTTCCTTGAACGGCAGGAACAGCGCCGAGCGCGCGCCGGCGACGACGCGCACGCCGCCCTCCGCGATCTGGCGCCAGACGCGTTCGCGCATCCGCGGCGGCAGGTCGGAATGCCATTCCGCCGGCTTGGCGCCGAACCGGTCCTGGAAACGTTCCAGGAAGGCATGCGTCAGCGCGATTTCCGGCAACAGGATCAGCACCTGTCTGCCCTTGTCGAGCGCCGCTGCCACCGCTTCGAAATAGACTTCCGTCTTGCCGGAGCCGGTGACGCCGTCGAGCAGCGTGACGTTAAAGCCATCGGCGGCGACCGCGGCGCGCAGCTTGTCAGCCGCCGCTTTCTGGTCAGGCATCAATTCCGGCACGGCATGAGAAGGATCAGGCGCCGCCACCACCGGACGCGGCGGGATCATCACCGTCTCGAACACGCCCTGTGCCCGCAAACCGTCGATGACGGTCGAGGAGACGCCAGCGGCGTGCGCCAGCCCCGAGCGCGTCCAGGCAAGCCCGCCTTCGGCCGTCTCGAGCACGCGCCGCCGCGCGTCGGTCATCCGGTCGGGCCCGGCCAGCGTGCGCTGCAGCCCTTCGATCCACGGCTCGGGGTCGAAAGCCTCGGGCGCGCGCAGCAGCATACGGGCCACCATGCCAGGGGCCGACAGCGTGTATTGCGCGATCCAGTCGACGAAGCGGCGCATCGCCTTGTCGATCGGCGGGCAGTCGAACACCTCCTCGATCGGCCGCAATTTCTTCGCATCGACGGTCTCGACCGCGCCATCCCAGACGATGCCGGCCACCTGCCGCGGCCCGAGCGGCACGCGCACGATCGAGCCCGGCACCACGCGCATGCCGGGCGGCACGGCATAGGTATAGGGCCGTTCGGCGGGCATCGGCACCAGCACGGGCGCGGCTGCGACAAAGGGCGAATCTTCGATCATCGGGCGTGACCTTGCCCCGACTTTGCTCTAGATCAAAGGGGACCCTCGCATGTGCCTGGCGGGCGCCAGGCGATCCCCAAGGAGACAGCCATGAAGTTTTTTGTCGACACCGCTGACATCAAGGAAATTAAGGAGCTGCACGATCTGGGGCTGCTGGACGGCGTCACCACCAACCCGTCGCTGATCCTGAAATCGGGCGGCAAGATTTCCGAAGTCACCAAGCAAATCTGCGACATCGTCGAAGGGCCGGTCTCGGCCGAGGTGGTGGCCACCGAATACAAGGACATGATGGCCGAGGCCGAGGTGTTGGCCAAGATCGCGCCGAACGTGGCCATCAAGGTGCCGCTGACGCTAGACGGCCTGAAGGCCTGCAAGACCATCCGCACCGAAATGAACCGCATGGTCAACGTGACGCTCTGCTTCTCGGCCAACCAGGCGCTGCTGGCCGCCAAGGCCGGCGCCTCCTTCATCTCGCCTTTCGTCGGCCGCATCGACGACACCGGCTCGGACGGCATGGAGCTGATCTCGGAAATCCGCACCATCTACGACAATTACGATTTCAAGACCGAGATCCTGACCGCCTCGGTGCGCACGGTGAACCACGTCAAGCAAGCCGCGCTGATCGGCGCCGATATCGTGACCGCGCCGCCGGCCACGCTGAAGGCGCTGGTCAATCACCCGCTGACCGACAAAGGCCTCGCCGCCTTTCTCGCCGACTGGGCCAAAACCGGCCAGAAGATCGGCTGAGGCCGGAGCAATTCCAGGAAAGTGTGTAACGATTTTCCGTCTGGGAATTGCGCAAGGCAAAAAGCAACTGAGTAGCAAAGAAGGCCGGGCAACCGGCCTTTTTTCGTGGCAAAGTGCCTATGCCTTGCCAGGTCACCTGCCTCGGCGATTGGCCGTAACGCCCATCGCGATCGTCATCCACGGGCGGAGCAAGGAGCGAAGCGACGCGCGCAGACCCGAGGATCCACTCCGTGACATACGAGCGTCGCAACGGTGCAGAATTCTGCTCCGCCGCACCTTCAGGCCGAGGTAACGGAATGGATCCTAGGATCTACGCGACGCCGCTTCGCGGCTGCTCCGCCCTGGGATGACGAAGTTCGGAAGGCTTCAGCCAATCTCCGGCGAGGAACTAGGCCTTTTTGCCGTGCCTGGCCAAATCCTGGGCGATGGAAAGCCGCAGCAGGTCGGCCAACTCACGCGCAGCGCGGTTCTCCGCATCGATCTGCGCACGATAGGCCGCGAATTCCTGGCGCGGCCGGTCGAAGGACGAGGGGATCGAGCGCTTGCCGACGGCAATCACCGTGTTGGTCGCGGTGTCCCTGAGCACGTAGTTGGCGGTCAGCGTGACCGTGCCGGCCGTCGGCTCGTCTTCCTGGGTCTGCACCTGCACGATGGCCGCCGATTCGACGAGCTCGGTGACGCCGAGATCGAGCGTGTAGGCCGGCGAGGCCGGCTCGCCCGAGCCCTGCCCGAAAGCGAAGATCAGATTGTTGCGCACCTGCTGCGCGTAACGGGTATTGACCGGCTTGATCGAGATCGAACCGAGCTCGGCGGAGGCGCTGAGCGATCCGGGCGACAGCGGCTGGCTGGAATAGAGCGGCCGCACGGTGCAGGCCGAGACCAGCGCCAGCGCGGCGACCATGCCGCAGAGCGCCAAGCGGCCGCGCAGGCGGGCCGCATCTGACTTCACCGGATCAGGCAACGACATTGACGATCCTCTGCGGCACGATGATCACCTTGCGCGGAGCCTTACCTTCCAGTGCTTTTTGCACGAAGTCGAGGGCCAGCACCGCTTTTTCGACGGCACCTTGATCCGCGTCGCGGGCAATTGTCAAATCCCCGCGCTTCTTGCCGTTGACCTGCACCGGCAGCACGATCTCATTGTCGACCACCAGCGCCGGATCGTAGACCGGCCAGGGCCGCTCGGCGACCATTTCGGCGCCGCCCAGCTCCTGCCAGCATTCCTCCGCCAGATGCGGCATGACCGGCGCGATGATGTGCACCAGGATTTCCACCGCCTCGCGGCAGGCGCCCTTCAGCGCGTCGTCGGCCTTGCCTTCGGCAACGTCGGCCAGCGGCGCGGCCAGCACATTGGCGAGCTCGTAGATGCGGGCGATCGCACGGTTGAAGCCGAGCTTCTCTATGTCCTCGCCGACCGCCTTCAGGATCTTGTGGGCGGCCTTGGAAACGGCGCCTGCATCGCCTTCCTTCGCCGCCGTCGGCTTCACGCCGGGCAGCTGCTCGGCCGCGATCTGCACCAGGCGCCAGATGCGCTGCACGAAGCGGTGCGCGCCGGCCGCACCCTCGTCGGTCCATTCGACGTCGCGCTCCGGCGGCGAGTCCGACAGCATGAACCAGCGTGCCGTGTCGGCGCCGTAACCGTCGGTGATCTCTTCCGGGCTCACCGTGTTCTTCTTCGACTTCGACATCTTCTCCAGCGCGCCGACCGTCGCCTCCTCGCCGGTGGCGATCTCGACGGCGCGGCGCTTGCCGTCGACGTCCTCGAGCCTGACCTCGCTCGGCGACAGCCAGCGCCCATTGTTGGACGGGCCGCCGACGCGGTAGGTCTCGTGCACCACCATGCCCTGCGTGAACAGCCCCTTGAACGGCTCTGCCAGATTGAGGTGACCGGTCTCGCGCATGGCGCGGGTGAAGAAGCGCGAATAGAGCAGGTGCAGGATCGCGTGCTCGATGCCGCCGATATACTGGTCGACCGCCAGCCATTCGTCGGCCGCCTTCGGCTCGGTCGGCTCGTTGGCCCAGGGCGCGGTAAAGCGTGCGAAATACCACGACGAATCGACGAACGTGTCCATCGTGTCGGTCTCGCGCCGCGCATCGCGGCCGCATTGCGGGCATTTCACATGCCGCCAGGTCGGATGACGGTCGAGCGGATTGCCCGGGCGATCGAACTCGATGTCGTCGGGCAGCTTCACCGGCAGGTCGGCCTTCGGCACCGGGACGACGCCGCAGGCTTCGCAATGGATCATCGGGATCGGGCAGCCCCAGTAGCGCTGGCGCGAAATGCCCCAGTCGCGCAGGCGGAAATTCACCTTGCGCTCCGCCATCGGCCGGCCGCCGATGCTTTTCTGCTCCAGGAGCTTTGCCACTTCATCGAACGCCCTCTCGGGCTTCATGCCGTCGAGGAAGCGCGAATTGATCATCACTCCGTCGCCGTCATAGGCCTCCTCGATGATCTGGAAGCTCCCCTGGTTTTCGCCTTCCGGCATCACCACCGGGATCACCGGCAGGCCGTATTTATTGGCGAAGTCGAGGTCGCGCTGGTCGCCCGACGGGCAGCCGAAAATGGCGCCGGTGCCGTATTCCATCAGCACGAAATTGGCGACATAGACCGGCAGCGTCCAGTTCTCGTCGAACGGGTGGACGACGCGGATGCCGGTGTCGAAGCCCTTCTTCTCGGCCGTCTCCAGCGCCGCCACCGAGGTGCCCATATGGCGGACCTCCTCGATGAACTTCGCCAGCTCGACATTGCTCTCGGCGGCTTTTCTCGCCAGCGGATGGTCGGCGGCGACCGCCATGAAGGAGGCGCCGAAGATGGTGTCCGGCCTTGTCGTGTAGACTTCCAGCTCATGTGTGTCGCCAACCGGTGCCGCCAGCGGCCAGCGGATCAGCAGCCCTTCCGAGCGGCCGATCCAGTTGTGCTGCATCAGCTTGACCTTTTCCGGCCACTCTTCGAGTCCGTTGAGCGCGTCCAGCAGGTCCTGCGCGAAGTCGGTGATCTTGAAGAACCACTGCGTCAGTTCGCGCTGCTCGACCAGCGCGCCCGAGCGCCAGCCGCGGCCGTCGATGACCTGCTCGTTGGCGAGCACCGTCATGTCCTCCGGGTCCCAGTTGACCTTGGAGGATTTGCGCGTCACCAAGCCCTTCTCGACGAAGTCGAGGAACAGCATCTGCTGGCGGTGGTAATAGTCGACGTCGCAGGTCGCGAACTCGCGCGCCCAGTCGAGCGACAGGCCCATCATCTTGAGCTGCTCACGCATGACCGCGATGTTTTCGTAGGTCCAGTCCTTGGGATGGACCTTGTTTTGCATGGCGGCGTTTTCGGCCGGCATGCCGAACGCGTCCCAGCCCATCGGATGCAGCACGTTGAAACCCTTGGCGCGTTTGTAGCGCGCCACCACGTCGCCCATCGTGTAGTTGCGGGTGTGGCCGATATGGATCTTGCCCGACGGATAGGGGAACATCTCGAGCACGTAGTATTTCGGCTTCGGGTCGTCGTTGCGGGCCTCGAACAGCTTCTTTTCGGCCCAGGCCTTCTGCCATTTGGGCTCTGACGTGCGCGGATTGTATCGTTCGGTTGCCATCGGATGTTTTTCACTTAAAAGCAGGTGCGCGGTGCTGGATTAAGGCGTGTCGATATTCAGGTCAGGCCGAGCCGAAAATGGCGGGTTCCGAGAACCGGAGCGAAGCGTACTTAAGTACGTGAGCACCGGAAGCGCAGGAAACCGGCATTTGCAGGCCGGCATCACCTGAATATCGACACGCCTGGGCCGGCAGCCGAGACAATGTCGTCGCGGTGTTCACCATGGATTGCCGGACCCGTCAACTGCGGCGAGCCGGCCGACCATGAAAACTATAGGCAGGATAGTGGCATGACGAACGCCGTAGAGCAGCTTCACGCGGTCAGGGCGAAGATCGCGAACGCCGAGCGCGAGGCGAAGCGAGCGCCCGGCGCCGTCACGCTTGTGGCGGTGTCGAAGACCTTCGCGGCCGAGGACATCCGCCCCGTCATCGAGGCAGGCCAGCGCGTCTTCGGCGAGAACCGCGTGCAGGAAGCGCAAGGCAAATGGCCGGCGCTGAAGGCGGCATTTGCCGATATCGAGCTGCACCTGATTGGCCCGCTGCAATCCAACAAGGCCAAGGAAGCGGTGGCGCTTTTCGATATCATCGAGACGGTCGACCGTGAGAAGATCGCCGCCGAGCTTTCAAAAGAAATGGCCCGGCAGGGCCGGGCGCCGAAACTCTATGTCCAGGTCAACACCGGCTCCGAGCCGCAAAAGGCCGGCATCGAGCCGCGCGAGGCGGTCGCTTTCGTCAAACGCTGCCGCGACATGCACGGTCTCGCCATCGAAGGCCTGATGTGCATCCCGCCGGCCGATGAAAACCCCGGCCCGCATTTCGCGCTGCTGGAAAAGCTCGCCCGCGAGGCCGGTGTCGCGAAGCTCTCGATGGGCATGTCCGGCGATTACGAGACCGCCATCGCCTTCGGCGCGACCAGCGTCAGGGTCGGGTCGGCAATCTTCGGCAACCGGTGACGCCGTCACCCGCTATCTTTCCGTGGGGTTGATTGATGATCCGCTGCCGCCACGCTATATCTAGCCAAGCTAGCTAGGAGCTGCGGATGAACTGGCATCTTCAGGACGCGAAGAATAATTTTTCAAAAGTGGTCCAGCGCGCGCGAACAGAAGGGCCGCAGACCGTGACGCTTCGCGGCGAACGGGCTGCGGTCGTGCTGTCCGCCGAGGACTACGACCGCTTGGCCGGGAAGAAGAAATCGCTCGCTGAATATCTTCTGACCGGCCCCGGCTGGGACGATGAGTTTCATAAGGAAATCACCCGCCGCTCGGATACGATGATCCGGGACGTCGACCTCTGATGTATCTGCTCGATACGAACGTTGTTTCAGACGTGCAAAGGCGACTGCCGAAACCAACCGCCTGGCTGGCTTCGGTTGATCCGACCTCGATCAGTCTCAGTGTGATCACCATTGGTGAGATCGAACGTGGGATCGTCAAGCAGCGCAAGACCGACCCCGACAGGGCAGCGCGGCTTGACGTCTGGCTGCGGGAACTGCGCCGAGACAATGCGGACCGCATCCTGGCGATCACGGAAGAGGTCGCCCTCGCGTGGGGCCGTATCACGGCCGGACGTACGCGAGGGAACGCCGACACCCTCATTGCGGCAACCGCCCTCGTGCACGACCTGATCCTGGTCACTCGAAACGTGGCCGACTTCGAAGGCGTGGGCGTGACGGTCGTCAATCCTTGGGAAGTCTGACGTTTCAAGATCCGCTGATTGGCAACTTCACATCAAGTTGACCACCGCGCTTGCGCCAGAACTTGAAACGAAACGGACCGTTCCTATTTTGCTTGGTGCACATTCACTCCTTTCTCGGGGAATCTCACCATGCGTTATAATCAGCTCGGCAACACCGGCCTGTTCGTTTCCGAACTCTGCCTCGGCACCATGACATTCGGCGCCGCCGGCGAGAATGCCCAATGGGGCCTGATCGCCAGTCTCGACCAGAAGGGCGTCAACGAGATCGTCGGCCGCTCGATCGCCGCCGGCGTCAATTTCTTCGACACCGCGGATGTCTATTCCTTCGGCCAGTCCGAGCAGCTGCTGGGACAGTCGCTCAAGGATCTCGGCGTGAAACGTTCGGACGTTATCATCGCCACCAAGGTGCATGGCGCCATGGGCAACGGGCCGAACGAGCGCGGCTCCTCGCGCGGTCACATCATGGATTCGGTCGACGGCAGCCTTAAGCGGCTGCAGCTCGACCATATTGATCTATACCAGCTGCACGGCACCGACACGGTCACGCCGATCGACGAGACGTTGCGCGCGCTCGACGACCTCGTCGCCAGCGGCAAGGTCCGTTACGTCGGCGTCTCCAACTGGCAGGCCTGGCGTATCGCCAAGGCGCTGGGCATCGCGGAGCGCAAAGGTTATGCCCGCTTCGAGACTATCCAATCCTACTACTCGATCGCCGGCCGCGATCTCGAGCGCGAGATCGTGCCGCTGATCAACGAGGAAAAGCTTGGCCTGATGGTCTGGTCGCCGATGGCCGGCGGCCTGCTTTCCGGCAAATACGGCCCCGGAGCACCCGGCAATGGCGAGGGCCGGCGCGCTTCCTTCAATTTCCCGCCGGTCAATGAGGACCGCGCCTGGGCCGCGGTTGCGGTCATGCGCGAGGTCGCCAAAAAGCACGAAGTCAGCGTCGCCACGGTGGCGCTGGGCTATGTGCTGGCAAAACCTTTCGTCATGAGCGTCCTCATCGGCGCCAGTCGCATGGACCAGCTCCAGCAGAACCTCGCCGCGACCGGCTTGAAGCTCGACGCCGACGACCTCGCCAGGCTCGACGAGGTGAGCGCGCTGCCTGCCGAATATCCCGGCTGGATGCTGGAGCGGCAAGGCGCCGGCCGGCGTCCGGCGCCGTTCGTGCCGAAGGCGTAATTCCGTTCGCGCAGACAGGTCGGAGCCGCGTGCCATTGGCGCGCGGCTCTTTCCTCATTCAGAGACGAACGGTTTCCGCGAGAAAATCGAGGAACGCTCGGACGCGGGCCGGCAGATGCTTGCCCTGGCCGACATAGACGGCATGCGTCGGCTCCTCGTCGCCGGGATTGAACTCTTCCAGCAACGGCACGAGCAGCCCGGCGCAAATATCGGGTTCGACATGCCAGCGCGCCAGCCGCGCTATGCCGGCTCCTGCCATCGTCGTTAGCCGCATCGCTTCGCCGTCGGTCAGCGACATGTTTCCGACAATCGGCATGATGATCGATTTGCCTGTCGCATCGATAAAGGGCCAGCCCTCGATGTGCCTGGCGAAGCCGAAGGCCAGCATGTTGTGGCGAGCGAGATCGGACAATGCGCGTGGCGTGCCGCGCGCTGCAAGATACGCAGGCGACGCGACCAGGACCATCCGGCTCTGGCCGAGCTTGCGCGCAACCAGGCGTGACTCGCGCAGCGGCCCGGCGCGGATGGCGACATCGGCGCGCTCTTCCAGAAGGTCGATGACACTGTCGGTCAGCACGGCTTCAACGAAAATCTCGGGAAATTTTTCCAGGAAGAGCGGCAAGAGCGGCATCAGCCTGTGCTGGCCGAATGGCACATAGGAGTTGACCCTCAGCCTGCCGCGCGGCGCCGCGCCCGCCGCCGCTTCGCGCTCGGCCGCGTCGAGATCGGCGAGGATGCGCAGGCCGCTGTCATGGAAGGCAGCCCCTTCCGGCGTCAACTGCAGCTTGCGCGTCGAACGGCTGATCAGCCGCGCGCCAAGCCGCGCCTCCAGCCGCGCGATCAGCTTGCTCACCGCCGATGGCGTCATGCGCAGCGCCCGCGCCGCGGCCGAGAAGCTGCCCGCCTCGACGACGCGGACGAACACTTCGACCTCGCCGGAGCGGTTGATGTCCGGTCTCGCCATTCGTGAATCTATTTCACAGAAAATATGCCCGATGCAAGGCTGGTTCACAGCTTGGCGGATCACGATCTTGCGTGTCGGGGCGCGGGACTGAGCGTCCCTTCCTGATCAACCGGACCGCAGCCATGCCCCTTGCTCTTTATGCCCTCACCGCCGGCGCCTTCGGCATCGGCGTCACCGAATTCGTCATCATGGGCCTGCTGCTCGATGTCAGCGCCGATCTCGGCGTCTCGATCTCGGCCGCGGGCCTGCTCATTACCGGCTATGCGCTGGGCGTCGTCGTCGGCGCGCCGCTGCTTGGCGCCTTGACCGGACGCCTGCCGCGCAAGACCTTGCTGCTTGCCCTGATGGTGGTCTTCACCGTCGGCAACCTCGCCTGTGCGCTGGCGCCCGACTACTGGACGCTGATGGCGGCCCGTGTGCTGACGGCCTTCGCCCATGCCTCCTTCTTCGGCGTCGGCTCCGTCGTGGCCACCAGCCTTGTCGCGCCCAACCGGAAGGCCTCGGCCATCGCGCTGATGTTCACCGGCCTTACCGTCGCCAACATCCTCGGCGTGCCCTTCGGCACCTGGCTCGGCCAGGCCTATGGCTGGCGTTCGAGCTTTCTGGCGGTCACGCTGGTCGGCGTCATCGCCTTTGCCGTGATCGCGCTGCTGGTGCCGCGCGACGAGCCTACCGCCACGGAGGAAGAGGAGACCTCCGAAGGCGCGCTCGCCGTGCTCGGCCGCCGGCCGGTGCTGCTCGGCTTGTTGACCACGGTGCTGAGTTGGGTCGGCGTCTTTGCGGCCTTCACCTATCTGGCGCCCATCCTCACCCGCGTCACCGGCTTTTCCGAGGCAGCCGTGTCGCCGATCCTGCTGGTTTTCGGCGGTGGCCTGGTGGCGGGCAATCTGCTTGGCGGGCGCCTTGCCGACCGCCATCTGGTGCCGACGGTTATCGGCACGCTGGTCGCACTTTCGGCGATGCTGTTCGTCATGGCCGCGGCGATCCACCAGCCGGTGGCAGCGATTGTCGCCGTCGGTCTGCTCGGTGCCGCCGCCTTCGCCACCGTCGCGCCGCTGCAGATGTGGGTGCTGGAGAAGGCCAAGGGCGCCGGCCAGGGCCTGGCCTCCTCCTTCAACATCGCCGCCTTCAATCTCGGCAACGCCATCGGCGCCTGGCTTGGCGGCTTCGTCATCGACCACGGCCCCGGCCTCGGCGCCGTCCCCCTTATCGCCGGCTTGGTGCCGCTCGCCGCGCTCGGCGTCGTGTTCATGGCGCTGCGTCTCGAACGCGGCCGGGCGATCGGCAGGCCGGTCACCGCGCAGTGCTGAGCGCTGACTCCCTTCGACATCCAATCAGGAGAAAAAACATGGATTATCGACCTCTCGGCGCCTCCGGCCTGAAAGTGCCCGCGCTTTCCTTCGGCGCCGGAACTTTTGGTGGCTCCGGCCCGCTGTTCGGCCATTGGGGCAACAGCGACGCGAAGGAAGCGCGCCGCCTGGTCGACATCTGCCTGGAGGCGGGCGTCAACCTCTTCGACACGGCTGATGTCTATTCGAACGGCGCTTCGGAGGAGGTGCTGGGCGAGGCCATCAAGGGCCGCCGCGACGCGGTGCTGATCTCGACCAAGACGTCCCTGCCGATGGGCGATGGCCCGGCCGACTGGGGCTCGTCCCGCTCGCGCCTGATTCGCTCCGTCGACGCGGCGCTGAAGCGCCTCGGCACCGATTATATCGACTTGCTTCAGCTCCACGCCTTCGACGCCTCGACGCCGATCGAGGAGGTGCTGTCGACGCTGGATCACCTCGTGCGCTCCGGCAAGCTGCGCTATGTCGGCGTCTCCAATTTCTCCGGCTGGCAGGTGATGAAATCGCTCGGCCTGGCGGAAAAGCACGGCTATCCGCGCTATGTCGCGCATCAGGTTTATTATTCGCTGGTCGGGCGCGACTATGAATGGGAGCTGATGCCGCTCGGCCTCGACCAGGGCGTCGGCGCCTTGGTATGGAGCCCGCTCGGCTGGGGCCGGCTCACCGGCAAGATCCGCCGCGGAAAACCCTTGCCGGAGAAGAGCCGGCTGCACGGCACCGCCGATTTCGGCCCGCCGGTCGAGGACGAGCAGCTTTTCAAGGTGATCGATGCGCTGGAAGCGGTCGCCGCCGAGGCCGGCAAGACCGTGCCGCAGGTCGCTATCAACTGGCTCCTGCAGCGGCCGACCGTGGCATCGGTGATCATCGGCGCGCGCAACGAGGAGCAGCTGCGCCAGAATCTCGGCGCCGTCGGTTGGGCGTTGACGCCGACGCAGATCGGGGCGCTCGATGAAGCAAGCGCGGTGACGGCGCCTTATCCGTACTTCCCCTATCGCCGCCAGGAAGGCTTCGCCCGGCTGAACCCGCCGGCGGTGTGACTAAGTCGCGGCCGTCCATATCCAGGGCGAACTTATGCGATTAGCCGCACCCCTGCGAGCTTCGTCATCCACGGGCGAAGCAGCCGCGAAGCGGCGTCGCGAAGACCCGAGGATCCATTCCGTTACCCCAATCGCAGAGCGCAGCGGGGCAGAATTCTGGATCGTCGCAACGCTTCGAAGTCACGGAATGGATCCTCGGGTCTGCGCCGCGTCGCTTCGCTCCTTGCTTCGCCCGTGGATGACGAAGCGACGGGCGTTTCCGCCAAACACTCTACGCCGCCTCAGTGCACCCGAAACTCCCCATCCACCTTCCGCCACTCGTTCGGCGCGATCAGCTTCTGATGCGTGTAGGTGACCGAATGCAGCGGGCCGTCGAGCTTGGTCTTCCAGAACTCGATGAAGCGGATCAGCACCGGGAATTCCGGAGCTAGGTCATAGTCCTGCCAGACATAGCTTTGCAGCAGGTGCGGGTGATCGGGATAATGATAAAGGATCTTAGCCGTAGTCAGCCCGTATCCCCTGAGCATCAGATCCATTTCGGAATTGTCGCGCATTGCGTTTCCTTGGTTGATTCTCCTTCCTCCCAACGCTGAATTGTGCCCACGGTTGCTTAACTGTCTATGGATTTCTTCGAGACTCTGCAAAATTTTTGTCGTTAAAACAGGCGGTTAGCAGCCGCGAAGCGAGAGTGCTAATGGCTGGCCCAATTGCCCCTGCGTCATCCCGCCACGCGAATCCAACGTCTAATGTTGCCGTCACCGCGGAACTGTTAATAATGCCCGCGAATTCGCGGCCGCTTCGCTGCGATGGCGCCGGCGGCGCAAGCCGGTGGATGGTTTGGGAGGAAAGCAAAGAAATGTCCGATGTGCATGTCCACCGCGTCCAGCCGGCGTGGAAGAAGAACGCGTTGATCGACAACGACACCTATCTCAAATGGTATGCCGACAGCGTGAAAAATCCGGATAAGTTCTGGGGCAAGCACGGCAAGCGCATCGATTGGTTCAAGCCTTTCACCAAGGTCAAGAACACCTCCTTCAACGGCAAGGTCTCGATCAAGTGGTTCGAGGACGGCCAGACCAACGTTTCCTACAATTGCATCGACCGGCATTTGAAGAAGCGCGGTGACCAGACCGCCATCATCTGGGAAGGCGACAACCCCTATGACGACCGCAAGGTCACCTATAACGAGCTCTACGCGCATGTCTGCCGCTTCGCCAACGTGCTGAAGAAGCATGGCGTCAAGAAGGGCGACCGCGTCACCATCTACATGCCGATGATTCCGGAAGCGGCCTATGCCATGCTCGCCTGCACGCGTATCGGCGCGATCCATTCGGTCGTGTTCGGCGGCTTCTCGCCCGATGCGCTGGCCGGCCGTATCGACGACTGTAAATCGACCATCGTGATCACCGCTGACGAGGGCCTGCGCGGCGGCAAGCCGATCCCGCTCAAGGACAACACCGACAAAGCGATCGACATCGCCGCCAAGGCCGGCACCAAGGTCGAAAAGGTCGTGGTGGTGCGCCGCACCGGCGGCAAGACCGGCTGGGTGCCGGGACGCGATGTCTGGTACCACGACGAGGCGCAGACCGTTAAGGCCGACTGCAAGCCGGAAAAGATGAAGGCGGAAGACCCGCTTTTCATCCTCTACACCTCCGGCTCGACCGGCAAGCCGAAGGGCGTGCTGCACACCACCGCCGGTTATCTCGTCTATGTCTCGATGACGCACCAATATGTCTTCGACTACCATGACGGAGACATCTACTGGTGCACGGCCGATGTCGGCTGGGTCACCGGCCACAGCTACATCGTCTACGGGCCTTTGGCCAATGGCGCCACGACGCTGATGTTCGAGGGCGTGCCGAACTATCCCTCGCAGTCGCGCTTCTGGGAAGTGATCGACAAGCACCAGGTCAACATCTTCTACACCGCGCCGACGGCGCTGCGCGCGCTGATGGGCGCCGGCGACAGCCATGTGAAGAAGACCTCGCGCAAGTCGCTGCGCGTGCTGGGTTCGGTCGGCGAACCGATCAATCCGGAAGCCTGGGAGTGGTATTACAACGTCGTCGGCAACGCCAAGGTGCCGATCGTCGACACCTGGTGGCAGACCGAGACCGGCGGCATCATGATCACGCCGCTGCCCGGCGCCACCGACCTCAAGGCGGGTTCCGCCACGCGGCCCTTCTTCGGCGTCCAGCCGCAGCTGGTCGACGGCGAAGGCAAGGTGCTGGACGGCGCCACCGACGGCAATCTCTGCATCGCCGATTCATGGCCGGGCCAGATGCGCACCGTGTATGGCGACCACGACCGTTTCGTGCAGACCTATTTCTCGACCTACAAGGGCAAATACTTCACTGGCGACGGCTGCCGGCGCGACGCCGACGGCTATTACTGGATCACCGGCCGGGTCGACGACGTCATCAACGTTTCCGGCCACCGCATGGGCACGGCCGAGGTGGAATCGGCGCTGGTCAGCCATGAAAAGGTGTCGGAAGCCGCCGTCGTCGGCTACCCGCACGACATCAAGGGCCAGGGCATCTACTGCTATGTCACGCTGATGGCCGGCACCCAATCGAGCGAGGAATTGCGCAAGGAGCTGGTCGCGCATGTCCGCAAGGAGATCGGCGCCATCGCCGCGCCCGACAAGATCCAGTTCGCGCCGGGCCTGCCGAAGACCCGTTCGGGCAAGATCATGCGGCGCATCCTGCGCAAGATCGCCGAGGACGATTTCGGCGCGCTCGGCGACACCTCGACGCTGGCCGATCCGGCCGTGGTCGACGATCTCGTCGCCAACCGGCAGAACAAGAAGGGCTGATGACCGGCAAGGCAATCCTCGGCACCGTCAGCCAGCTCTGGCGCTATCCGGCGAGTTCGCTCGCCGGCGAGCGGCGCGATGCCATCTCCGTCGGGCTGAGGACCGTCGACGGCGACCGGCTGTTCGGACTGGTTGATGCTTCCGACGGCGAGATCGCCAGGCCCGACCGCGAGGCCAAGTGGCACAAGGTGCCGCTGATTCGCACCCGGCTGAGCGAGGCCCCGATGAACAAGGAATGGCGGCTCGAAGTGGCGGTGCCCGGCGGCGAATGGCTGCCGGCGCCGGATCCTGAAAGCGACCGCACGGTATCGGCCTTTCTCGGCTTCGAGGCCTCGATCCGGCCGTTCGGCGCGCAGAACGCAGCGCCCGGCTACACCGGCCCGTTGACCGAGGCCCGCTATGCCAAGGCGCCGATCCATCTGCTCACCACCGCCTCGCTGGCCAGACTGAAGGCGCTGCATCCCGAAGGCGTGCCCGATCCGCGCCGCTTCCGGCCCAACATCGTCGTCGAGATGGACCCGGTCGAAGGCGCCTTTCCGGAGACGCAATGGATCGGCAGGAAGCTCGCGGTCGGCGATCTGCTGCTCACCGTCTCCGAACCGTGCCGCCGCTGCGGCTTCACCATCATCGCCCAGGACGGTTTCGACACCGATCCCGGCATCCTGCGCAATTTGGTACGCCACAATGCCCATAATCTCGGCGTCTACTGCACGGTCGACCGGCCGGCACGGATCGAGCTCGGCGCGCCGATGCGCTTGATGGACTGAAGCGGGTCGGGTCTACCGGTACAAATCCGCCCGTGTCGGCGGCAGGCCGCTCGGGCCGCGGGCGCGCCTGGTGGCGACGGTCTGGAAAATCTGCGCCGAGGCGCGCTCGAAGGTGATCGAGCAACCCGTCAGATAGAGCAGCCACAGCCGCGCCTTGGGCTCGCCGACCTCGGCGACCGCCTCGTCGAAGCGTGCACTGAGGCGCTCCGCCCACAGGCGGCAGGTTTGCGCATAATGCTCGCGCAGGTTTTCCACGTCATAGACCAGGAAGCCGTGCGCCTCGAGATTGCCGAGCGTCATGCCGATCGTGTCGAGCTCGCCGCCGGGAAAGATGTATTTGATCAGGGCCTTGTATTCCGGCCCCTTGCGCAGGGTCTTCTTCAGGTCGCCCTTGCTGCGCCTGGTGATGGCGTGGTGCAGGTAGATGCCGCCGGGGTTCAGCAGGCGATGGACAGTCGAGAAATAGGCAGCGTGGTTGGCGATCCCCAAATGCTCAAACATACCGATCGACGAGATCTTGTCGAAGCTGCCGGAGAGCTCGGCATAGGACTTTATTTCGATGGTGATGCGGTCCTGCAGCCCCTCGGCGCGAATGCGCTCGCGGGCAAGCTCGGTCTGGGCCTGCGACAGCGAGACGCCGTGGCCGACGACGCCGTAATGTTTCGCCGCGTGGATCAGCATCGCGCCCCAGCCGCAGCCGATGTCGAGCAACGTTTCGCCCGGCTTCAGCCTGAGCTTGCGGCAGATATGGTCGAGCTTGTCGATCTGCGCCTGGTCGATGCCGTTGGCGAAATCCCTGAAATAGCCGCAGCTGTAGACCATGCGCTCGTCGAGGAAGAGCCGATAGAAGGCGTTCGAAATGTCGTAATGGTGCTGGATCGCCTCCTTGTTCGACCCGCTGACATAAGGGTTGCGGCCGGAAAGATCGCTGCGCGCCGTCATTTGTTTGCGCGAGAAAAGCACCGCCGGCAGGTCGCGCAAAATCGCCAGCTTCGGCAGCGATCTGAGCATCGTCTTGAGCTTGCCTTGCGAAGGCAGCGCGTAGAAATCGAACAGCGTGCCTTCTTCGATGTCGATGGTCTTGGAAATCCACATCTCGACCAGCGTCGAGAAGCGCGGCCGGCGCAGCAATTGCCAGACGATATCCTGGTCGTTGATGGTGAGCACAGGACCGCCGGCGGGACCGATGCGCTCACCGGTCCAGAGCTTGACCGCGAAACCCGGTTTCAGCGTCTCGACGACCGTTCGTGCGATCCGCGCGGCTTTGTCGGCGGCGTCCATTCTCACCTCCCGATGCGTCGAATGCGGGCCCTCCCGGGCGCCACTGTCATCCAACTGGCCTGCCCAGCGCAATCCCGATCTGTTGCCCAAAAACACCGCGGGCAGGGATTTCCCGCCTGCCATTCCGTTGCGGCACCTTGCCATTTGCCGCGACGCACCCCATCATCTGTGTGTGTTCAACGAACTGAAAGGAGGTGATCCGATGTCGAGTGATTTCGTTTTCCATAACGTGAGCTCAGCGGATTGCACTTTCGGGAAGCAGTCTTCCCGTTAAGGCGCGAGACGCGCGGCAGGTAGCCCGATGGGGTTGCCGCCGGAAGCCGCGTCATGGACGGAAACACGGAAGGCCGCCGGCTTCGTCAAGAAGCGGCGGCCTTTTCCTTTTGAACGCCATCGTTGTGCGATTTTCTCGCGGCCGCTATCTGGTTACCGTCAGCTTGTCGATGTTGCGCACGATGTCCTGAAACGCCTGATCGAGCTCGGCGCCGTTGGCTGCCTGATAGAAATGTTTGGTGTTTCCGGTATCCGGGCTGGCGCAGGCCTGCAGCGTCGACTTGGCGTTTTTCTCGGTGAGCGCAAAGCCGATGGTGAATATCTCGATGGCCTGGTCTTGCATCGCCGCGCACAGTGTCGTCGCGGCGGTGCGTGTCTGTACCTTGCCGGCATCGTTGTAGACCTGATCCGGGTCGTTGGCGTCGAAATAGGACAGGTTGAATTCGCCATCCGTCATCAGGATCGCGTATTTCGCCACCTTCTTCGGATCCATCTTCGCCGGCCGCTCCGAGGCCTTCATCACCCCGCCCCAGTTTTCCGACAGCATGTACCAGGCCCACTGCACGCCGATATGGCCCGCCGTGCCGCCGGAGGCATCGAGGTCTTTGATCACGTTGTTCAGAGCCGAGGCATCCGTGGTCAGCGGCTGAATTGTCGCGAGCGGACAGGCCCGAGTGCGGCTCTGCCTGGCGAAGTCGGACAAAAAGAGATCGCGGTTGACCATGCTGACCTCGGGGCCAGCATCCGAATATTGATAGGCGCCTTTGCGCTCGGTCGCGCAATTGTCCGGCCGCGTCGACGCCGAAACATACTGCGGATCGTCATTGCCCGGCGCCTGTTTGCGCTCGCTGGCCTTTGTCTCGACGAAGACCGAACCTGCGGCAAGCGATCCGGCATTGACGGAATTCGCATAAGGCACAATCGCCACCCGCACCCGAGGATTGGCGGCGTTCTGGCCGGTAAGGAAGGAATTGACCGCGTTGCTCGCCGCGGCCCTCAGGTCCTTGATCTTCTGGCCCGCCATCGAACCGGTGACGTCGAGCATCATCGCCACCTCGACGGTCTTGTCGGAATAGAGCGCCGAGGTCGAGGCGGTCACGCGGCGCATGGTGCTGGTGCTGAACAGCGGAAAATAGAGGCCGACATCGACATGCGCATCCGCCTGTACGGTGTTGGCCGTCCTGTTGACCGTAAGCCTGTCGAGCACGATCTGGTTGGCCTGCAGGATGCCGGCCGTGCTGTTGGCGTCGAGAAACGCCTGCACCGTTTTGTTGGCATCGGTTTCCGTGATGACGCCGAGGGTGAGATCGCGGGCCGTCGAGGTCACGGCGGCGTCGACGACGCCCTGCAGGCTCGATCTCGCATTGTAGAGTTGCGAGATGTTGACCGCGAATCCCACCCCCAGCGCGAGGACCGATGCGGCAGCTCCGAACAGTACCGCGAAATTGCCTTCGCGGTTGCGGGCAAAGCCGTCCACCCCACGAACGACACCTCTGAACTGCCGCATCCCTTCCGCCTCCACTGTCCGCGGCACCGTGCCGCTCGGCAGAGGCGTTGCAGGATTTCGGCCAGAAGCCGCCGTAAGGCGATTAACAAGAGGTTAATCCGTTGTTTTTGCTGACTTTCGGCAAATCTGAAGGTGAACCGGAAGTAAACGAAAATGCCTTGGAAACGCGACCTTCATGAAGCGCTTACCATAGTCTTGAAGACTGTCGCGGTCGTTCTCTCTTCGGCACAATCGAACTGTGCCGAAGCGGGTCAGCGGCTCCGGTGAAACATGGCGCAGCGCAGGGTCTGTTGAGATTCGGGTCAGCCCAGTCGAGAAGGGCGGCTTCCGAGAACCGGAGCGGAGCGTGCTTAAAGTACGTGAGCACCGGAAGCGCAGGAGGCCGTCCTTCGCAGGCCGGCCCTCACCTGAATATCGACAGAACCTACCCCAGCATCTGCGCGCTGGCCGTCCGATCGACGCCGTGATGCGGGGGATTGAAGCGGTTGCCTTCCTGCTCGTAGGTCCAGACCTTGAACAGGGTGAGCCGGTGCGGGCCGAAACTGTGCAGCAGCGGCACGTCGGTGGCGTCGCGGCCGCGCGCGATGACGACGCGGCCGATGCGGGGCCGGTTGTGGCGCGGATCGAACGTGTACCATTTGCCGTCGAGGTAGACTTCCATCCAGGCCGAGAAATCCATCGGCGCCGGGTCGGCCGGCACGCCGATATCGCCGAGATAGCCGTTCACGTAGCGCGCCGGAATGTTCATGCACCGGCAAAGCGCGATCGCCAAATGCGCGAAATCGCGGCACACCCCGACACGCTCCTCATGCGCCTGGGCCGCCGTGCGTGTGGCGCGCGCATAGCCGTAGCCGAAGGAAAGCCGGCTGTTTACATAATCGACGATCGCCTGGACGCGTGCCCAGCCGGGCGGCAGCTGGCCGAAAAGCTGCCAGGCGGTGTCGCTGAGATGGTCGGTCTCGCAATAGCGGCTGCCGAGCAGATAGACCAGCACATCGTCCGGCAGTTCCGCGACCGGCGTTTCGTGCGCCAGCGTGTTCACCTCGTCGGTCTCGCCGCTGTCCTCGACCGCCGCGTCATAGAGGATGCGGAAGTTGCCTGCCGGCGCCGTGAAACGACGGCAGATATTGCCGTGGCGGTCGCGATAGGTCCGGGTCGGCACTGAGGGCGAGGTCAGAACCCGCGTCTGCCGCTTGATGTCGGCATGGCGGTCCGGATGGATGTCGAGAAGCGAGATGATCGGCGTCACGGCCGCGCATTCGATGGCGATTTCATAGCCGAGCCGGATCAGCATCGCATGCCCCCCTTGATGATTTTGGAAAGACTGCCCGTTCAACGCCGCGAGCCGGAGCTTGTTCCCGTGCCGGGATGAAATGGTGGGCCTCTCGCCTTCTCAGGCGGTGCCGGCCGGTCTAAACTGGGCTTTGCGTTTCGCCCCTCCCGAAAACGATTCTCCAGGACATTCGATGTTTGCAGGCTCAAAATTCGCTGCCTTCCTGTTCGACATGGACGGCACGGTGCTCAACTCGATCGCCGCGGCGGAACGGGTGTGGGCAAAATGGGCGGAGCGTCACGGCCTCGACGTGGCGAGCTTCCTGCCCACGATCCATGGCAAGCGCGCGATCGAGACGATCGCGGGACTGAAGCTGCCGGGCGTCGACGCCGTCGCCGAAGCCGATGCGCTGCTCAAGGCCGAGGCGGAGGACCTCGAAGGCATCGTCCCGATTCCTGGCGCCATCGCGTTTCTGCAATCGCTGCCGCCGGAGCGCTGGGCGATCGTCACTTCGGCGCCGCGCGAGCTGGCGCTGCTGCGCATCGAGGCGGCCGGTATTCCGGTTCCCGCCATGATGGTCACGGCGGAAGATGTCACTCATGGCAAGCCGGCGCCGGACTGCTTCCTGCTGGCGGCAAGCCGTCTCGGCGTCGAGGCGCGCGACTGCCTGGTCTTCGAGGATGCGCCGGCGGGCATCGCGGCAGGCGAGGCCTCCGGCGCGTCGGTGGTGGTGATCAGCGCCACGCATGTCCACCCGCTGGTCACGCCGCACCCGACAATCCGTTCCTATGACGAAATCGGCATCGCTACGGACGTCAGTGGCTGGATCGCGCTCGCGCCCGAGCGTGCGGTTGCTTAGAAGTCGGTGGCGAGCCCCTTCACCTCCCAGTCGCCGTAGCGGCCGGGCTCCTTGCCGCCGCGACCGCCGATTTCCTTCGGCAATTGCGCTTCGGCCGCTCGGTAGGTCCGGCGACGCGCTTCGGCTTCGGTCAACGCGCGCTGCGCCGCTGGGGTTAGCGTTTTTTGCGGCTCTTTGGTCGTTGCAACTGCTTCGGTTTTGCTGGGTTCTTCGGTCATGCGATACTCCCGCCGATTGAAACGAAGACCGGCGCCTCCCATCATATAGCCATGACGACAGAAGGATCGACCCCTATTCGCCACCTCCTCCGCCATCAGACCAGACGGATGAAACGATGAACACGCTTCGCACCGCCATGCTTCTCGCCGCGATGACGGCGCTGTTCATGGGCGTCGGTTATCTGATCGGCGGCCCGAGCGGCATGGTCATCGCGCTTCTGATCGCCGCCGGCACCAATTTGTTCAGCTATTGGAACGCCGACAAGATGGTGCTGTCGATGAACCGCGCCGTCGAGGTCGACGCGAAGAACGCGCCCGAATATTACGCGATCGTGCAGGCGCTGGCCAAGCAGGCCGGCCTGCCGATGCCGAAGACATATCTGATCGACAACCCGCAGCCCAACGCCTTCGCCACCGGCCGCAATCCGGAAAATGCTGCCGTTGCGGCGTCCACCGGCCTGCTCGAGCGGCTCTCCCATGAAGAGGTCGCGGCGGTGATGGCGCATGAGCTTGCCCATGTGCAGCATCGCGATACGCTGACCATGACGATCGTGGCGACGCTCGCCGGCGCCATCTCGATGCTCGGCAATTTCGCCTTTTTCTTCGGCGGCAGCCGCGAGAACAACAATCCGTTCGGCTTTGTCGGCGTGCTTGTAGCGATGATCGTTGCGCCACTCGCCGCGATGATCGTGCAGATGGCGGTGAGCCGCACCCGCGAATACGAAGCCGACCGGCGCGGCGCCGAGATCTGCGGCAACCCGTTGTGGCTGGCTTCGGCGCTCAACAAGATCGCTCGGGGCGCCGAACAGATCCCCAATGAGGATGCCGAGCGCAATCCGGCGATGGCGCATCTTTTCATCATCAATCCTCTGCATGGCGAGCGCATGGACAATCTGTTCTCGACCCACCCGAGCACCGAGAACCGCATAGCCGCGCTGCAGGAGATGGCGCGCGCGATGGGTGGCGCATCGCCGGCCGCCCGGCGCCGGGCTTCTCCGCCACCCATTCAGCCCGAGGAGCCGTCGGCGGGGCCATGGGGCAAGCCGGCGGACCCGCCGCCAGCGGAGGCTGAGCCGGCGCCGCCAAAGCCCAATCCCTGGGGCCGCAACCCGACCGGACCGCGCAATGTCCGGTCGAAGGGTCCCTGGTCGTGACGCCGCCGAGGCGCGGACAGTCAGGCAATCCGCAACACAAGGCTGGTGACGAGAACGTCGCCGGCCTTGCCGCACGCAAGGCAGCGGCGCGGCTACTTGCCGCCGTCATCGATGCCCGCACGCCGCTGGACGGGTTGACCGATAACGAGCACGGCCATCCGCAATACAAGGCGCTGGACGGCCGCGACCGGGCGCTGGTGCGCGCCATCCTGGTCACGGCGCTGCGCCACCGCATGACCATTGCCGGGCTGCTGTCCAAGCGCCTGGAAAAGCCGCTGCCGGCCAACGCCACGGCGCTCTCGCATATCCTCAATGTCGCCGCCGCGCAGATCCTGTTTCTCGATGTTCCCGACAGCGCCGCCGTCGACCTTGCCGTCACCCACGCCAAATCCGATCCGCGAACGCTGCGTTTCTCCGGGCTCGTCAACGGCGTGCTGCGTTCGCTGGCGCGCGCCAAGGAGGCTGAGCTTGCCCCGGCGCTTGCCGCCACCAGCGAGGCGCCGCAATGGTTCTCCGAGCGGCTGACCGCTGCTTACGGAGCCGACAAGGCGCGAGCCATCCTTGCCGCCCATCGCCACGAGGCGCCGGTCGACTTCACCGTCAAGGCCGACCCGGTGATCTGGGCCGAGCGTCTCGGCGGCATCGTGCTGCCGACCGGCACCGTGCGCGTCGAGAAGCTTGCCGCCAATGTCATCGACCTCCCCGGTTTCGCCGATGGCGCCTGGTGGGTGCAGGATGCGGCGGCAAGCCTGCCGGCACGCCTGTTCGGCGACATCAGAGGCCAGCGCGTCGCCGACCTGTGCGCCGCGCCCGGCGGCAAGACGGCGCAGCTTATCCTGGCCGGCGCCGAGGTGACCGCGATCGACACCTCGAAGAACCGGCTGGCGCGGCTCAGTCAGAATCTCGAGCGCCTTGGCCTGACCGCCGAGCTCGTACAGACCGACCTCCTGGATTACCGGCCGGCACAATTGTTCGACGCCGTGCTGCTCGATGCGCCCTGCTCCTCGACCGGCACGGTGCGCCGCCATCCCGACGTGCCATGGACCAAGACCATGGCCGATGTCGAAAAACTCGCCGACCTCCAGCGCCGGCTGCTTGCCCATGCCGTTACCCTCGTCAGGCCCGGCGGACGGATCGTGTTCTCCAACTGCTCGCTCGACCCGATCGAAGGCGAGGAGCTTTATCGCGATTTCCTCGCCGGGAACCCCGGCGTCGTCGCCGATCCGATCCGGCCTGGCGAATTTGCCGGCGTCGATCCGTTTCTGACCCTGGAGGGTATGTTGCGCACCACGCCGGCCGACCTCGCGCTGGAAACGCCCGGGATTTCAGGCCTGGACGGCTTCTTTGCCGCGCGGATGAGACGGGCCGATTGAGACGTTATCTCATAAAATTTGCTGACTTTTTTAGCGACGGCACGGGCAAGGCGGCGTGAAGCGGTTCACTTCGGCGAAATCCGCCTTCGCATAAGTTCTTGAATCGCATAAGCTTGTGCTTGGGTTATGGGGACATCAGGAGGGCTATTGGCACTTGTTGCCGGCAGCACGACGCGTCTTTGGACGCTTGTCGCGAGGGAGTTCTGGCGCAAAACGCGTCGGCGCCTCCGCGCCGGGCCGATCTATCGCTGGCGCTATTCCGGCCGCACGCCCGAACGCGTCCTGATCGCCCCGCCGGATCTGCGGCTCGCCGACCCGCAGATCGCGCTGGAGATCTATTACGGCCGCTACCCGCTGTCCGGCCATTTGGTCGAGACCGGCGGCAAGTCGCCTTTTCAGCTCGACGTGCCCAATCGCGGCTGGCAGAAATCGTTGCATGGCTTCCGCTGGCTGCGCCACATGCGCGCCACCGGCACCGAGCTCGCCGCCGCCAACGCGAGAGCCCTGGTGACCGACTGGATCGCCATGCATGGCAACCAGATCTCCGGCATCGCCTGGGAGCCGGGAACGACGGCCAAGCGGGTGATCGCCTGGCTGCAGCACTCCTCGGTGGTGCTGCAGGGCGCCGAATTCCCTTTCTATCGCGCGTTCCTGAAATCGCTCGCCGTGCAGATCCGCTATCTCCGCTCGATGGTGCGCGAGATGCCCGATGGCGAGGCCAGGCTGCGCGCCCGCATCGCGCTCGCCTTCGCCGCGCTGTCCCTGCCGGCGCCGGCCTCGGCGCTGCGTGCCGCGACACGCAACCTGGCCGAGGAGCTCGAGCATCAGATCCTGCCCGATGGCGGCCATATCTCGCGCAAGCCGATGGCGGTGCTCGAGCTGCTGGCCGATCTTCTGCCGTTGCGCCAGACCTATGCCAACCAGGCCGAGGCGCCGCCGTCGGCCTTGATCGGCGCCATCGACCGGATGTTGCCGGCGCTGCGTTTCTTTCGCCATCAGGACGGCAGCCTTGCCCGCTTCAACGGCATGGGCGCCACCATCCACGACCGCATCGCCACCATCATGCGCCATGACGACACGGTGGGCGCGCCGCTGCTGCACGCGCCGCATTCCGGCTACGAGCGCCTGTCGATGGGCGGCGTGACGGTGATCGCCGACACCGGCCTGCCGCCGCCGGTCGACGTCTCCAACGCAGCACATGCCGGCTGCCTCGCCTTCGAGCTCTCCTCCGGGCGCCAGCACTTCATCGTCAATGCCGGCATCGACACCTATGGCGCCCCGGAATTCCGGCCGCTGGCCCGCGCCACCGCCGCGCATTCGACCGCCACGCTCAACGACACCTCGTCGGCGCGCTTCAGCCACTCGCTGCGCGTCAGCGACCTTTTGGGATCGCCGCTGATCGGCGGCCCGCAGCATGTGCCCTGCAAGCGCCTCGACCAGAAGGGCATGCAAGGCTTCGTCGCCCGCCATGACGGCTATGTCCAGCAGTTCGGCTTCCTGCATGAGCGCGAGTTGAAGCTGACCAGCAACGGCAACGTGCTTGCCGGCCGCGATCGGTTCCTGCGCCCGGGCAATGCCGCGATCCGCAACAACGGCCGCGACTTCGTCACGGTGCGCTTCCACGTCCACCCAGACATCAGCCTGCTGCAGGACGACCACGACCGCCTGACGCTCGCCGGCGCGCAGGGCGACAGCTGGGTCTTCACCTGCGCCGAAGTGGTGCCGGAGGTCGAGGAATCGATCTACTTTGCCGGCCTGAGCGGGCCGCGCCGCAGCCGGCAGATCGTGCTCGCCTTCAAGGCCTCGGAAATTGCCGAGGTCCACTGGCAGCTGACCCGCACCGTTATCTCCGGCTATTCCGAAAACAACTGAGGCTGGCTGGCAAACGGCTGCGCGCCTGATCCCGGACTCACTTGATTTCCGGGGCTCATATGCTAGGGCCGGCCAACGTCCCTGCCAACAGCTCTGAAAGGCCGCCCGCCATGGCCGTGCCCACAAAAAACATTCCGGCGCCCGACCTCGTTCCGGTGCGCCGCGCGCTGCTTTCCGTCTTCGACAAGACAGGCTTGGTCGATTTCGCCAAGGCGCTCGCCGCTGCCGGCGTCGAATTGGTCTCGACGGGCGGCACGGCAAAGGCCATCGCCGAGGTGGGCCTGGCGGTCCGCGACGTTTCCGACCTCACCGGCTTTCCCGAGATCATGGATGGGCGGGTGAAGACCTTGCATCCGTCGGTGCATGGCGCGCTGCTCGGCATCCGCGACGACGCCGAGCATGCCAAGGCCATGCACGACCACAGCATCGAGCCGATCGACCTCGTTGTCTGCAATCTCTATCCGTTCGAGGACGTCCGCCGCTCCGGCGCCGGCTATGCCTCGATCGTCGAGAACATCGATATCGGCGGGCCGGCGATGATCCGCGCCTCGGCCAAGAACCACGCCTACGTCGCCATCGTCACCGACCCGGCCGACTATGCTTCCGTCGTCAACGCGCTGGAGATGAATCTGGGCTCGCTGTCGCTCGATTTCCGCAAGATGCTGGCGGCCAAGGCCTTTGCCCGCACCGCAACCTATGACGCTGCGATCTCCGGATGGTTCGCCGAGGCGCTGGAGATCGAGCACCCGACATGGCGCGCGTTCGGCGGCCGGCTCGATCAGGTGATGCGCTATGGCGAGAACCCGCATCAGGGCGCAGGCTTCTACCTGTCGGGAGACAAGCGGCCGGGCGTGGCAACGGCAAAGCAATTGCAAGGCAAGCAACTCTCCTACAACAACATCAACGACACCGACGCCGCCTTCGAGTTGGTCGGCGAGTTCGATCCGGCGCGCTCGGCGGCGGTCGCTATCATCAAGCATGCCAATCCCTGCGGCGTTGCCGAGGGCTCATCGCTGAAGGCGGCCTACGCCAAGGCGCTGGCCTGCGACCCGGTCTCGGCTTTCGGCGGCATCGTCGCCATGAACCGCATCCTCGACGCCGAGGCGGCGGAAGAGATCGTCAAGACCTTCACCGAGGTCATCATCGCGCCCGACGCCACCGACGAGGCCGCCGCGATCGTAGCGGCGAAGAAGAATTTGCGCCTGCTGGTCACCGGCGGCCTGCCCGATCCGCGCGTCGCCGGCACGACGGTGAAATCCGTCGCCGGCGGACTGCTGGTGCAAGGCCGCGACAATGCGGTCGTCGACGATCTCGAGCTCAAGGTGGTGACGAAGCGCGCGCCGACGCCGGCTGAGATGGCCGACCTCAAATTCGCCTTCCGCGTCGCCAAGCACGTCAAGTCCAACGCCATCGTCTATGCCAGGGACGGCGCGACCGTCGGCATCGGCGCCGGCCAGATGAGCCGCGTCGATTCCTCGCGCATCGCCGCCCGCAAGGCGCTGGACGCTGCCGAAGCGGCCGGCCTCGCCGAGCCGCTGACCAAAGGCTCGGTCGTCGCCTCGGACGCCTTCTTCCCCTTCGCCGACGGGCTATTGTCGGCGATCGAGGCCGGCGCCACCGCGGTGATCCAGCCCGGCGGCTCGATGCGCGACGAGGACGTGATCGCCGCCGCCGACGCGCACGGCATCGCCATGGTGTTCACCGGCGTAAGGCATTTTAGGCATTAGCGCCTTTTCCTTCTCCCCTTGTGGGAGAAGGTGTCGCCGAAGGCGACGGATGAGGGGTGCTCCAGGGAATGAGGCGTGGGCGATTGCGGCTTTCGACGGGCATGTTCGCCAAGCTGGAGCACCCCTCATCCGTCTCGGCGCTCCGCGCCGATCCACCTTCCCCCACAAGGAGGAGGAAAAGTCGCGCTACCTCTTCGGCTTGTCCGCCGGATAGGGTGTCCCCGCCAGGATCGCCATGCCGATGCCGAGGAACAGGATGATCGCCGCCATGCCGAGCCGCGGCGAATTGCTGATGGTGGTGATGCTCGCCACCATGAACGGCGCCAGGAAGCTCGTCGCCCGGCCGGCCAGCGCATAGATGCCGAAATAGCGGCCGGACTCGGCGGCGGTCACGCTACGCGCCATGTAGGATCGCGATGACGCCTGCACCGGCCCGAAGGCAAGCCCGATCAGCAGGCCGTAGAGGATATAGGCTTTCTCGGCCGCTGTGCCGAACAGGCCGCCGGAATCGGCGGTCGGCAGCGGGACCAGGCCGAGGAGCGTGAAGCCAGGCCCTGTCGAGACGACGCCGATGGTGGCGACCGACAGCATCACCAGCGCAATCATCACCACATGCTTCGAGCCGAGCGCTGTATCGAGCCGCGCCGCGATCCAACAGCCGAAGATGGCGACGATGTTGAGGATGATGCCGAACAGGCCGATCTCGGTGATCGACCACTGGAACATGCCGGCTGCGAACGTGCCGCCGAGCGCCAGCAGCGCGTTGACGCCGTCCTGATAGATCATGCGGGCCAAGAGGAAGCGCAGGATGCCGCTGCGCTGGCGCACTTCCACCAGGGTAGACTTGAGCTCGGACAGGCCCTCGCGCACTGCCGGGCCGATCGGGATCCCCTTGGTGGCGTCCGGCGTGAATAAAAACATCGGCAGGATGAACAGGAAATACCAGCCGGCCGACATCGGCCCGGTGAAGCGCGCGTCCTCGCCGAGTTTCGGATCGAGTCCGAACAACGGATCAAGGCCGATGAGCGTCTTGCCGGTCTCGAGATTGCCGGCCAGGAACAGCACCACGAAGATCAGCGCGATCATGCCGCCGAGATAGCCGAGCCCCCAGGCCATGTTGGAGATCCGGCCGATCTCTTCCTTCGGCACCAGCCGCGGCATCATGGAATCGTTGAACACGGTGGAGAATTCGGCCGCCACCGAAGCCAGCGAGAACAGGAGCACGACCAGGAAAAGATTCGAGCCCGGCGCTGCGAACCACAAAAGCGTGAGGCTGACGATCTTGATGGCCGCGAAGAAGGCGATCCACGGCTTGCGTGGCCCGGTCTGGTCGGCGATCGAGCCGAGCACCGGCGACAGCACCGCGATGACCAGGCCCGCGGCGGCAATGCCGTAACCCCACGCGGCCTGCCCGGCAGTCGGATCGCTCGCCATGCGCGAGACGAAATAGGGTCCGAAGATGAAGGTCGTGACGACGGTGAAGAATGGCTGCGCCGCCCAGTCGAAGAACATCCAGCCCCAGATGCCGCGCCCCGATGCCCGCTGCACTGTCTCTACCGCCACCATGCTGATTCCCCTGGCACCGCTCGCGTCGGGCGCCATGTCTGCATGTTTTCAGGCACCGATGCAAATGGACAAGCGGCGCCGTTCGGGTTCCTCGCCCCACGAAGTGGGCTACGCTATGCACACATCTTCTGTGACTGGCGCGACTGATCAGGCCGAGGCTTGATTGCCAGGTGGTTCCCCCAATCCGTCGCTGCTTCGCAGCGCCACCTTCCCCCCTCCGGAGGGAAAGGAAGGGAGCCTTGCTGGACGAGCGTTGATGGCAAAAAGCTTGGCGCCTTTCCTCTACCCCGTCGATCGGGGGAGAGGTGGCTCGGCAAAGCCGAGACGGAGTAGGGGTCGACCAGCGCTGCATAAGACAATGCATGCGCCAAGCTGCCATGCACGCTATCGCCAAAGACCAGCCGCTTGGAAATGTGTGCATGCCGTAGCGAAGTGGGGAGAGGAACTTCACATCCCCGTCAGGTCGCTCATCAGGCCCGATGCCACCGACAGCCGCGACACGGTGATGTCGCCGCCTTCGGTCAGCGCCTGCAGCCGCTCGCGGATGCGCGCGACGCGGTCGCCGCCGGCTTCCAGCCAAGCCGCGACCGGATCCGCCGCCGTGCCGCGCGCGGTGAGCGCCGCCACCGCGATGCCGCGCCGCGCCACGCCGATTGTGTCGGCCGCGCGCGACAGCGCCAACTGGTCGTAATAGTCCGGCGGCATGATCGAGCGCGCGGCTTCCTCGACGCGCGGGATGCGGAAGGCATCGCTGACGGCGAAGAAGGCCTTGGCCGCACTGACGATGTCGGCATTGGCCGTGCGCGCGGTGAGCGCGACGTCGGGGATCAATTCGGCCACTTCGGCCAAAGCGAGCTGCCCGGCGAGCTTCTCCGGCGCGCCGCTCCTGGACAGGCCGTGCTGCCGCTCCTCGACGCGCTCGCGCGAGAAGGCCGGCAGCAGCGAGAGAAGCTTCGGCTCGAGCGCCTTGCGCGCCTCCTGCAATTCGGCGATGCGCTGGCCAAGCGGCGCGGAGCCGGCTTCGTGCTTCAGGTACCAGCCGCTGGTCACAAAGATAAGCCGGCTGATCGCTTGATAGAGATCGAGCTGGACCTGCCCGTCGATATGGTTGTCGAGCGCGTCGATCTCGCGATAGAGCGCGGGCAGCGCGAAGCCGTCGCGGACCATGGCGAAGATGCGCACCACATCGGCCGCCGTGCGGCCCGTGGCTTCCTGCAGCCGGTTGACGAAGGACGGTCCGCCGCGATTGACAAGGTCGTTGGCGAGCACGCGCGCGATGATCTCGCGCCGCAGCCGGTGTTCGCGGATCTCACCGGCGAATTTCCTCGCCATGCGTTCCGGGAAATAACCCATCAGATCGCGATCGAAATGCTGATCGTCGGGCACGTCGCTGGCGACGATATCGGAGAACAGCACGATCTTGGCATAGGCGAGCAGCACGCCGAGCTCGGCCCTGGTCAGCGGCTCGCCGCGCGCCTCGCGTTCGGCAAGCGCCGCCGGCGACGGCAGCGTCTCGACCGCCCGGTCGAGCAGGCCGCGCGCTTCGAGCGCCGACATGAAGCGCGCCTGGTGCGCGATGTCGGCGAGCCCGCGCCTGCGCGCCAACGAAAGCGCCAGCGTCTGCTGATAGTTGTTGGCGAGCACCAGCGCGCCCACTTCGTCGGTCATCTCGGCGAGCAGCTTGTTGCGCGCCGGCCTCGCCAGCGAGCCTTTGCGCATCGCCGACGCCAGCGCGATCTTAATGTTCACCTCGACGTCGGAACAGTTGACGCCGCCCGAATTGTCGATGGCGTCCGAGTTGCAGCGGCCGCCATTCATGCCGAACTCGATGCGCGCCCGTTGCGTGACGCCGAGATTGGCGCCCTCGCCGATGACTTTCGCCCGGACATCGAGCGCCGTGACGCGGACGGCGTCGTTGGCGCGGTCGCCAACATCGGCGTTGCTTTCGCCTGAAGCCCGCACATAGGTGCCGATGCCGCCGAACCACAAAAGGTCGACCGGCGCCTTGAGGATGGCGTTCATGATCTCGACCGGCGTAGCCGTGGTCTTGGCGAGGCCGATCGCGGCGGCCGCGGCCTGCGGCAGTGTGATCGATTTCTGGTTGCGCGAGACGATGACGCCGCCTTCCGACAGCTTCGAATTGTCGTAGTCCTGCCAGGACGAGCGCGGCAGCGCGAACATGCGCTGCCGCTCGGCCATCGAGGCGGCCATGTCCGGATCGGGATCGATGAAGATGTCGCGATGGTCGAAGGCGGCGATCAGCCTGGTGGCCGGCGACAACAGCATGCCGTTGCCGAACACGTCGCCCGACATGTCGCCGACGCCAACCACGGTGAAGGGCGAGGTCTGGATGTCGCGGTTCATCTCGCGGAAATGCCGCTTCACCGCTTCCCAGGCGCCCTTGGCGGTGATGCCCATCTTCTTATGGTCGTAGCCGGCCGAGCCGCCGCTGGCGAAGGCATCGTCCAGCCAGAAGTGATGCTTCTCGGAAATCGCGTTGGCGGTGTCGGAGAAGGTCGCCGTGCCCTTGTCAGCGGCGACGACGAAATAGGGATCATCCTTGTCGCGCCGCACCACGCCGGCCGGCGGGATGACGCCGTCGACGCCGATATTGTCGGTGATCGAGAGCAGGCTGGAGACGAAGTTCTTGTAGGCCGAGGTGCCTGCTTCGAAGATGGCATCGCGCCCGGCGCTCATCGGCAGCTTCTTGGGATAGAAGCCGCCCTTGGCGCCGACCGGCACGATGACGGCGTTCTTGACCTGCTGCGCCTTGACCAAACCCAGCACCTCGGTGCGGTAATCCTGGGCGCGGTCCGACCAGCGCAGGCCGCCGCGCGCCACCGGGCCGAAGCGCAGATGCACGCCTTCCACCTCGGATCCGTAGACGAAGATCTCGCGCCATGGCCGCGGCGCCGGCAGTCCCTCGACCGCCTGCGAATCGAGCTTGATGGCGAGCGACTGCCCTTTCTGTTTCGTATCGGCTACGAAATGATTGGTGCGCAGCGAGGCTTCGATGAGATTGAGGTAGCGACGGATGATGGTGTCGTCGTCGATGTTGGGCACCTCCTCCAGCGCGTCCTTGATCTTGGCCTTGAGGTGCTTGGCCGCAACCGCGCCTTCACCTTCCGCCGCCGGGCCGAGCCGGGCGACGAACAGCGCGTGCAGGCCGCGCGCGATCTCGGGATAGCGATTGAGCGCGGCGGCGATGAAATCCTGGCTCTGCGGAATGCCGGCCTGCTGCAGATAGCGGCCATAGGCGCGCAGGATGGCGATCTCGCCAGACCACAGGCCGGCGGTCTGGGCCAGGCCGTTATAGCTGTCATTGTCGACATCGCCGCGCCAGACCGACAGGAAGGCGTCCTCGAAGAGCGCGCCGCCGTCGGAGATGTCTATTCGCGCGCCATAGCTGTTCTCCAGTTCCATGTCGTGGATGAAGACTTTGCCGGAGCCGGTGTCGGCGACCTCGAAGGTGCGCTCGCTGATGACGCGGAAGCCGATGTTTTCCAGCACCGGCACGCGCCGCGACAGCGCGACAGGGCTGCCAAAATGATAGATCTTCAAAGCCGCCTGGTGCGGCTTCTGGTCGGCATGGCGGTAATAGTCGATGGCGATCGGATTGTCGGCCCCGATCTTCGCGATGCGGCCGGCATCGGCCAGCGCCACGGCGGCCGAGAAGCTGTCGCGATAGCTTTCGGGGAAACGCGCCGCGATCGCCTTCAGCGCCGGGTCGCTGCCGGCCGCCTCCGCGGCTTCGGCGAGCGCGTCCTCCCAAGTGCGCACGATGTCGCGAATCGCCGCCTCGATCGCCGACTGCTCGACCTTCGGGGTCTTGCCGCCGGAACGGCCGATGATGAAATGCACGCGCGCCAGCCCGCCTTCCGGGAAGGCCGGGTAATAGGCCGACAGCCGGCCCTCGAACACGGTTTTCAAATAAGCGCCGACCTTCTCGCGCACGACGCTGTCGTAGCGGTCGCGCGGCACGAAGACGATGACCGACACGAAGCGGTCGAACTGGTCGGCGCGCACCAGCGCCCGCACCCGCGGCCGCTCGATCAGCCCGAGTATGGCGCTGGCGTGCTTGCGCAGGATGGGAACGGGAACCTGGAACAGCTCGTCGCGCGGATAGCTTTCCAGGATATTGATCAGCGCCTTGCCGGAATGATCGTGCGGATCGAAGCCGGATTTCGAGATCACGGTCTCGGCCTTGGAGCGCAGATAGGGGATCTTCATCACCGAGCGCGTGTAGGCGGTCGAGGTGAACAGGCCGACGATGCGCAGCTCGCCCGCGAGCGCCCCCTTCGACGTATAGGTCTTGATGCCGATGTAATCGAGATAGATGCGGCGATGCACCGACGACTTGGCATTGGCCTTGGTGACGATCAGCGGCTCCGGCCCGTGCAGGAAGGCGCGGATTTCCGGCGTCGTCGTCACCGCCTCGGTGCCGCGCCTCAACACCAGCACATCCGGATCCGACAGGATGCCCAGGCCGGGTTTGTCGGCGCGCTCCAGCGAGCCGCTTTCCTCGCCGCCGGTATATTTGAACTCGCGCATGCCGAGGAAGGTGAAATTGTCGTCGCGCAGCCATTCGAGGAAGGCGATCGCCTCGGCGACGCTCTTCTTGTCGAGGGGCACCGCCGAATAGCGGAATTCGGAAATCGCCTGGTCGAGGCGGGCGAGCATCCGCTTCCAGTCGACGACGGCCGCCCGGACCTGCGAAAGCACCTTGTGCAGCCGCCCGGTGAGGCTCTTGGCCTGCTCGGCGGTCAGCCGCGGGATATGCACATGGACGACGCTCAGCCGGTCGTCATCCTCCTTGCCGCCGTCGCCAAGCACCTCGACCACACCGGTCTTGCCGTGGCGGACGGTGACGATCGGATGGGTGACGAAGGTCGGCTCACCGCTTGTCTCGGCGATTTCGCCGAGGATGGAATCGAACAGGAACGGCATGTTGTCGTTGACGACGGTGATGACCGTGACCGGCCGGCCGTCGCAGGCAACGCCCGAATCGGCTTCGACGGCAACGACGCTTTCGCCCTTCCTGTGGCTGGCGACTGCTTGGGCGGCGAGCTCGCCGGCGCGCTCGAGGTCGGCCACGTCATAGGCCGCGATGTCCTCGGCGGGCGCCCGCGCCAGCAGATAGTCGGCAAGCCTTGCGGGTTTCTCCTCCGCTTTCGCGGCGGCGGCTTTCCTCTTCGGCTTGGATTTCACGCTGGCCATGACGCTTAGTCCCTCCCGTTATATGCTTTTGCGACTATGGTAGCCAGATGACCGCCGTTTGGCGACAAAGGTTTGACGGCGCTTAAAAAAATTCCAACCGACAGCGCGAGGAGAACAATCATGACCGGCAAAGTAACCGCGCTCGACCTTGTCCAGGCGGAGCTCGGCGAGGCGACAAAAGCCTATTTCGCCAAATGCGAGGAGAAGCTCGGCCTCGTGCCCAACGTGCTTCTCGCCTACGCCTTCGACGAGACGAAGCTGCGCGCCTTCACCGACATGTACAACGACCTGATGCTGGGCGATTCCGGTCTGTCGAAGCTGGAGCGCGAGATGATCGCCGTGGTCGTCTCCTCGATCAACCACTGCTTCTATTGCCTGACCGCGCATGGCGCGGCGGTGCGCCAGCTGTCGGGCGAACCGGCCTTCGGCGAGATGATGGTGATGAATTTTCGCGCCGCCGATCTGTCGGACCGGCAGCGCGCCATGCTCGAATTCGCTGTGAAGCTGACCGAGGAGCCGGCTAAAATCGTCGAGGCCGATCGCGCCGCCTTGCGCCAGGCCGGCTTCACCGACCGCGACATCTGGGACATCGCCTCGACCGCCGCCTTCTTCAACATGTCGAACAGGGTGGCCGCCGCAGTCGATATGCGGCCCAATCCCGAATATCACGCCATGGCAAGGTGAACTCGTTACATTAGACTCAACTTAACATCGATTGCCTGTTTTTCGTTTTGGTCCGATGATCAGGATTGCGGCAAGGCCGCATATCAACGATTGCAGCGCCGCTGCATATCGGCTGCAGCATCACTGCATATCGCAAGCGGCGTGGCCGCATGCCGGTTCGACGCCGCCGACAAAGGGAGGAGAACATGGCGAAATTTCTCTATGTCTATCACGGTTCCGGCAAGATGCCGACCGACGACGCCGAACGCAAAGCGGCTATGGATGCCTGGACGGGCTGGTACGACAAGCTCGGCTCGGCCGTGGTCGACGGCGGCAATCCGGTCGGCATGTCGAAGACGGTGCTGCCCGGCGGCAAGATCGAGAACAATGGCGGCAGCAATCCGACCGCCGGCTACACCATCGTCGAAGCCAAGGATATCGACGATGCCGTCGCCAAAGCCAAGGACTGCCCGATCCTGATGGACCCGGCTTTCACTGTCGAGATCGCGCCTATCATCGAGATGATGTGAGGCCGGCGCTCTATCGCGCGGCGATAGCAGCGGCGGCGCCCGCCATCGTCGTCGCGCTGACGCGGTTGGCGATCTTCATGGCGCGCTTGCTCTTCAGCAGCCGGCGCGCCTGGGAGGCGGCCAACACCCAGGCGAGATCGATGACGACCAGCACGAGCGCCATGGTCAGCGTAAGCTCGACCCAGCCGATCACGCTGACCGAAGCCAGATCGATGATGGTCGGCAGCAGCGCCAGATAGAACATCATGATTTTCGGATTGCCGAGCGTCACCGCCATGCCGGCAAGGAAAAGTTTCAGGGGCGAGTCCTCGCGCGGCATCTCGCCCTCCTTCGCCTCGACCGGGGCCGTCCACATCTTGAACGCGAGATAAGCAAGGTAGGCGACGCCAACCCATTTCACGACGACGAAGGCGTAGTGGAAGGTTTGCGCCACGACGGCGAGCCCGAACACCGCCAGCGAAAGCCAGACGCCCTCGCCGATCCACATCGCCAGCAGGAACGGGAAGACGTCGCGGAATCCTTTCGAGATCACCCGCGCCACCAAGGCTGCGATCGACGGGCCGGGCGAACCGGCGGCGACAAAGAGCGCGGCGGCGAAGATCAGCAAAGAGGCGAGATGCATGGGGTCGCTCCCTATAAGAGATAAAGAACGAATAGCCGATCGTACTAGATTTGGCACGCCCAACAAGGCGCGAACGTTGATCAAGGCGACAACAACTGCCAGCGCCGGCGCCGCCCCTCATCTGGCTGCCGCCATCTTCTCCCCGTTGAACGGGGCGAAGGGACATGGCGCCGACGATTCGCCAATCACCAACGTTGCAGAAAGAGCGCCGGAGTCCGCGCGAGATTCCCTTCTCCCCGTTCACGGGGAGAAGGTGCCGGCAGGCGGATGAGGGGCAGCGCCGACGCCCAAATTGAAACGAAAGCAGCCGCCTGCCGCTGAAACAAAAGAGGGAGCACCCGCTCCCTCTTTCGAACTTTCCGTGGAACCTTACGCCGCGCCCATCACCTTGGCGGCCTTCTCGAAACGCTTGCGCTCGTTCGGGTCGAGATGGAGCTTGCGCAGGCGGATGGTCTTCGGCGTCACCTCGACCAGCTCGTCGTCCTGGATCCAGGCCAGCGCGCGCTCCAAGGTCATGCGGATCGGCGGCGTCAGCTTCACCGCTTCGTCCTTGCCGGCGGCGCGGATGTTGGTGAGCTTCTTGCCTTTGAGCACGTTCACTTCGAGGTCGTTGTCGCGCGAATGGACGCCGATGATCATGCCCTGGTAGACCTTGACGCCCGGATCGATGATCATCGGGCCGCGGTCTTCCAGGTTCCACATCGCATAGGCGACCGATTCGCCCTGCTCGTTGGAGATCAGCACGCCATTGGTGCGGCCGGGCAGCTCGCCCTTATACGGCTCATAGGCAAAGAACAGCCGGTTCATCACGGCGGTGCCGCGCGTGTCGGTCAACAATTCGGACTGATAGCCGATCAGGCCGCGCGTCGGCGCGTGGAAGACCAGGCGCTGGCGGTTGCCGCCGGACGGACGCAGCTCGACCATCTCGGCCTTGCGCTCCGACATCTTCTGCACGACGACGCCGGCATGCTCCTCGTCGACGTCGATGACGACTTCCTCGACCGGCTCCAGCAGCTGGCCGTCGTCGCCCTTCTGCATGACGACGCGCGGACGCGACACGGCAAGCTCGAAACCTTCGCGGCGCATCGTCTCGATCAGCACGGCGAGCTGCAATTCGCCGCGGCCGGACACGAAGAAGGAATCCTTCTCGGCCGATTCCTCGATCTTGAGCGCGACATTGCCCTCGGCCTCGCGCAGCAGCCGGTCGCGGATGACGCGGCTGGTCACCTTGTCGCCCTCGGTGCCGGCAAGCGGCGAGTCATTGACGAGGAAGGACATGGTCACGGTCGGCGGATCGATCGGCTGCGCATGCAGCGGCTCGCTCACCGCCGGATCGCAGAAGGTGTCGGCGACGGTGCCTTTCGACAGGCCGGCTATGGCCACGATGTCGCCCGCCTGGGCCTCGTCGATCGGCTGGCGCTCGAGGCCGCGGAAGGCGAGGATCTTCGAAATGCGGCCGGTCTCGATCTGCGTGCCGTCATGGTGCAGCACCTTGACCGCCTGGTTGGCCTTCAGCGTGCCGGACTCGATGCGGCCGGTGATGATGCGGCCGAGGAACGGGTTGGCCTCGAGGATGGTGCCGATCATGCGGAACGGGCCGGGATGCACCGTAGGTGCGGGCACATGCTTGACGACCAGGTCGAACAGCGGTGCGAGACCCTGGTCTTTCGGGCCTTCCGGATTTTCCGAAACCCAGCCGTCGCGGCCCGAACCATAGAGGATCGGGAAATCGAGCTGCTCGTCGGTGGCGTCGAGCGCGGCGAACAGGTCGAACACCTCGTTGACCACTTCGATATGGCGGGCATCCGGACGGTCGATCTTGTTGATGACGACGATCGGGCGCAAGCCGACCTTGAGCGCCTTGCCGACGACGAATTTGGTCTGCGGCATCGGCCCTTCGGCGGCGTCGACGAGCACGATCGCCGAATCCACCATCGACAGGATGCGCTCGACCTCGCCGCCAAAATCGGCGTGTCCGGGCGTGTCGACGATGTTGATGCGGGTGCCCTGCCAGTCGACCGAGGTCGCCTTGGCCAGGATGGTGATGCCGCGTTCCTTTTCGAGGTCGTTGGAATCCATGGCGCGCTCGGCGACGCGCTGGTTGTCGCGGAAGGCGCCGGACTGTTTCAGGAGTTGGTCGACCAGGGTGGTCTTGCCATGGTCGACATGCGCGATGATCGCGATATTGCGGAGGTTCATTGTCTGGTCTCGGGAGCGTTGCAGGCAGCAGGCCCAGAGGCGCCGCCTTTTTCGGTTGCGCGGCTCATACAAGGTTTTTCGCAATTGCGAAAGGGGAGGCCTGACCCCAAATACATGGTCACTGATTCTTAAACGTCTTGGTGTGAAATGATTCCGTTAACCAAGGCGGAACCTTTGAGGGGCCGGACAGTTCGATGTTCATGACCGATCCTATGTCCAGATTGCGTCCGGTTTTCGCGTGGGCGGCGCTTGGCGTGCTCGTCGCTGCCGGTGCCGCGCAGTCGGCGGCGACGCTTCGGCAAGCCGACCCGATCGCACCGCCCGACGCCAAGACCGCGCAGCAGATGTTCGCCGATGCCCCCGACGGCGTCGACCCGATCGTCACCGGCCCGGTCAGCGCCGCCTTCAAGCAACGCCAGAAGGATGCCAACTGCGACACCGCGGTCTGGCCCAACGTGCCACGGGCTTGCTATCCGGATTGATTTCGCCTTTGCCATAACGCGGCTAACGTCGCGATCCTTCGCGCCCCCCTCTGGCCTGCCGGCCATCTCCCCCACAAGGGGGGAGATTAGCAGCTTCGGCGCCTCGCTCATTCCTGCAACGTTGGAGATTGGCGAAGGTCGAGGTGACGGCCAATCTCCCCCCTTGTGGCGGAGATGCCCGGTAGGGCAGAGGGGGGCGCTGTCCCGCCAACCTTACCAATTTTCTCCAGGACCTTACGCGGACCGCACCGGATCGAGCGTAACCTTGTAAAGCTCGTTGTCGTCGCGATCCATCAGCCGTACGGTGAGCTGTTCCGTTGCGCCGGAAATGTCGACCAGACCGAAGAACTGCAGCCCGGCCGACGGCGGCAGGTTCTGGCCCTGCTCGGCGGTCGGCGCCTTGATGAACTTCAACTCCGGCCCGAAGGTCATGTCGAGATCGTTGGGGCCGAAGGTGCCGGCGTGGATCGGGCCGGAGACGAATTCCCAGAACGGATTGAAATCCTGGAACTGCGCCTTGTCGGGATTGTAGTAATGCGCCGCGGTGTAGTGGACGTCGGCGGTCAGCCACACCGTGTTGGTGATGCCGGCATTCTTGATGAAGCGCAGCACGTCGGCGAATTCGAGCTCGCGGCCTTTCGGCGCGCCATTGTCGCCGTTGGCGACCGCCTCGGCCCCGGCGTTCTTCGCCGCGTCGTTCCAGACGACCAGGCCAAGCGGCATGTCGGCGGCGATGACCTTCCACGTCGCCTTGGAATTTGCCAGCTCCCGCTTCAGCCACTTGGACTGCTCCTCGCCGATCATGCGCGACTTCGGCGTCAGCGTCTCTTCCATATCAGGACCGTTCGGGCCGCGATAGGAGCGCATGTCGAGGAAGAACACGTCGAGCAGCGGCCCATGCGAGACCTTGCGGTAGACGCGGCCCGGCTCCGACGGCTCGTAGCGGATGGTCGTCATTTCATGGAAGGCGCGAGCCGCCCTGGCCGCCAGCACATGGATCGACTTTTCCTTGTAGCGGTCGTCGGCGGTCAGGTCCTTCGAATCCGACCAATTGTTGAGCACCTCGTGGTCGTCCCACTGGTAGAAGGTCGGGCAGATGGCCGACAGGCCAAGCACATGCTTGTCCATCATATTGTACTTCCACTGGTCGCGGTATTCGTCCAGCGTCTCGGCCACCTTGCGCTTGCCGTCGATCATGACGACGTTCTTCCACTTGCCGCCGCCGGGCAGGTCGACCTCGTCCTTCATGGCGCCGTCGGCATAGATGGTGTCGCCGGAATGCAGGAAGAAGTCCGGCGTGTGCTTGGCGATGGTCGAATAGGTCTTCATGCCGGTCTCGTCGATGCCCCAGCCCTGGCCGGCGGTATCGCCCGACCAGGCGAAGCGCACATCGCGCTTGGACGACGGCGCGGTGCGGAAACGGCCGACGATCGGCTCGGACACGGCATTGATGTCGGAAAGATCGGCAGCAACCATGCGGTAGAAGATGTCCTGGTCCGAGGCGAGATCGGTGAGCAGCCGCTTCACCGTGTAGTCGCTGGCCGGCGAGGTATCGAGCGCAGCCAGCCGCGTCGCATTGGCGAAGCTTTCGGTCGTCGACACTTCATACATCACGCGCGCCGGTCGGTCGGTGCGGGTCCAGACCATGCCCGAGGTGGCGTCGATGTCGCCGGACTGGACGCCATGCGTGAAGGCCGGACGCTGGCTGGCGCGGGAATAATAGGGCAGCGCCAGACCGGAGGCGCCGACAAGGCCGAAGGCGCTGGCCGAAGTGACGAAAGCGCGGCGGGTGAGCGAAAGCTTGTTCATGGCTGTCTCCGGGATGGCGTTGAGCGGGACCGCCAAGCTCTCGCTTCAATGTTTCAGGCGCATATCGGAACCATGAAGTTTTGATAACAGTCGACATCTTCCTTCTCCCCTTGTGGGCCTGTTGCGCAGTTAGCGAGAACAGGCTCGCAGAGGGGTTTTGACCGCGAAGTGTGTTGTGCTTGGTGGGCGATTTGGCCTTGGGGTTGAGTTTGATGGTGGCGGTGCGGCCCCTAGGCCGGTA
>NZ_NSFT01000002.1 GCF_002294725.1 Mesorhizobium sp. WSM4313
CCCCTACTCCCGAGCATCATGTTCTACCAATCCCCCATCTCCCCCGGTCGTTCCTGGTATGAGGACACGGTCGGATCCCGGCCTGAATATCCGGCTCTCGACGGCGAGCGTATTTGCGACGTCGTCATCATCGGCGGCGGCTTCACTGGCTTGTCGGCAGCCGCGCATTTGGCGAAGGCCGGCGCGGATGTCGTGCTGATCGATGCCTATCGCTTCGGCGATGGCGCGTCGGGGCGCAATGGCGGGCAGCTCGGCACCGGCCAGCGCGCCTGGGCGGAGGAATTGGAAGCCGAATACGGCCTTTCCCGCGCCAAGGCACTGTTCGACTTGGCCGAAGAAGCCAAGGCGCATCTGCTGGACTTCGCAGCCGCCAACGCGATCGACATCGACTATATGCCGGGTCAGCTTTCGGTGGCGCACAAGCGGCGTTATGTCGACGATTACAGGCGCCACGCCGAGATCATGGCAAGCCGCTTCGGCTACCCGCATATAAGCTTCATGGACGCGGCGGAAACCGCGGAAAGGCTGGGCTCGACACGCTACTTCGGCGGCACGCGCGACACCGGCACGGGGCACATCCACCCGCTGAAACTGGTGATCGGCACGGCGAAGGTGGCGGCCGCCGCCGGCGCGCATCTGTTCGAGCAGACGCCGTCCACCGGCATCGTCTCCAATGGCGGCAAGGTGACGGTCACGACGCCCAGGGGGACGATCACAGCCGACAAATGCCTGGTCGGGGTCAATGCCTATGGCGGCAATCTGGAGCCGGTGAGCGCGGCGCACATCATGCCGATCGGTTCCTTCATCGGCGCGACCGTGCCGCTCGGCGCCACTTCCAAGGTGCTGCCGGGCGGCGAGTCGGTCGACGATTCCCGCTTCGTGGTGCGCTATTTCCGCAAGTCGAAGGACGGCCGGCTGTTGTTCGGCGGCCGCGAGATCTATGCCGTCAACGATCCGAAGGACATCCATATTCACATCCGAAGGCAGATCGCCGAACTCTACCCCGACCTTAAGGATGTCGAGATCACGCATGGCTGGGGCGGCTATGTCGGCATCACGGTGCCGCGAAAGCCGTTCGTGCGCGAAGTGATGCCGAAAGTGATTTCGATAGGCGGTTATTCCGGCCACGGCGTCATGCTGTCGAACTTCTTCGGCAAGCTCTATGCCGAGACCGTTGCCGGCAATCGCGACCGCTTGAAACTGATCGAGGATCTGAAAATCCCCGCCTTCCCAGGCGGCCGGCGTTTGCGCGCGCCGCTCTTGTTCCTGGCGCTGAACTGGTTCGCGTTGCGTGACAGGATTTGAAGCTGGCTGCCCAGCCGAAGCCGCCGATTCGACGCCGGCGGCTTCCACGCGGCAGGTTGTGGAAGCCTTAACAGGCACGCAGAATTTCGCAATTTGGCTCACTCATGCCATAATCAGCAGTAAAAGGTGCGATCATGGGCGAAAATCCGGGGATTTCGCGGGCTTTGTCCGCAGTGATTTAGGGACCGATGCTGATCGAAGCCGATCGTTACGGCAATGATCGAAAGAACGTCGGCCCGCTTGTTGGAGGTGGTTTGAGTGAACGAGCCCTTCAGTTTCGGCGCGCCGGAACGGCAGCGCTTTACAATGAAGTTCGGCTATAACGTACGGCCATCCTTCTGGCAGAAGGTACAGTCGAACGCGCATCTGGTCATTGCAGCGGTCGGCACCGCCGCGCTGATCGGCGTGGCCGCGGTGGCGCTATGGCTATGCTTTCCGGGCAGCGACCGGCAAGTGGCCGCGGCGAGTGCCGAGCAGACCGTTCCGGCGATTCCGGTGAAGACCACGAAAGTCGCTCCGGCGGCAGCGGCGGTCACCGTGGCGACGGCGCCGCAGGCCGCGCGCAAGGGAGACGCGGTAACGCCCACTACGGCGGCCCGCGAAGCCAATATTCCGGCCCTGGCATCAAACAACCCCCGCTGGACGGCTTCCGACGCCAAGACGCCACCTGCCCCGGCCGAGAACCAGCCAGCTCCATCCAAGCAGGCCGCCGGCGCGGCCCCCGCGCAATCGACCGATACCGCCTTTGCCGAGGCCGATGCCGAGAACGACGCCGCGAACGCGCTGTCGCAGGTCACCGGTTCCGCCAGCGAGACAGCAGCGGCAGCGAAGAAGCCGGGCGACACGATGGATGGCGCCCAAACCGCCGCCATTCCCGAAGCCAAGCCGCAGGTTCCAGATACGCAGCCGGCAGCGACAGACAGCTCGGCGCAGCCTGAGCCGAAAGCTCAAAAAGCCAGCGCGGCGGCAAACGGGCGCGTCTTGAGGGCCGTGACCATGCGCTCAGGCCCGAAGAAAGGTGCCGCCGCAGTCACCACGGTGCCGGCCAAGGCAGCGGTGCAGGTGATGAATTGTAAGAAATGGTGCGAGATCGTCTATAACGGCAAGCACGGCTGGGTCTACAAAAGCTACATCAAGACCGGCGCGTGAGGCCAAGCAGCCATCCGAAACGGCGTCTTCTGCGTGCAAGCCGGCGATTTGCCAGGAAGGACTTGTGTTCCTCGAACGGCACTTCGTAGAGGCCGCAAGTGGAACACCCTTCCTTCTTGCCGCACGCTGGTATCCAGCATCTGACATCGTGCGTCCAGGCAAGCGCGATCCTCTCCAGATGAAGATTGCCGGAGCTCTTCAGCAGGATCAGTTCTCCGGGGACAGCCGTCTGCTTGATGTGATCGGAGACTTCCTTCGGGGTGCGAAGCTCGATCAAACGGCCACTGTCCCGATCGGCCTGGCTGGCGCGTGAGCGGTGGGCATTGTCGCCGGTATAGATGACCTCGTCGGCGACGTCGCGCGCGATACCGTAAGCAGTGCCATATTTTCTCGACGAACCGGTATAGTCGGAAATCTGTCCGACGACGATCCGTTTGCGAACGGCCTTGGCTTTGGCCATCATCTCGAACGCAATGTTCAGCGAATGCCAGGGCGCTTTGGCGGCATCGACTATGAACTGTGGACCCCGATCGGTCACCAGCACCGTGCAGCGGTTGGCTAGAGGTTCGAAGGATGCTGTCCTTGCGGCGATTTTTTCCGGCGGGACACCAAGTTCCAACGCCGTGACGGCGGCGGCCGCCGCCGGCAGCCAGAAGTGCTCGCCAGGAAATCGTGTCTGCATGTCTATGTCGCCGCCGCGCCAGCGAAGTGAAAATCTGAGCAGGTCCGGATAGGCGGCATGGATGTCTGTTACACGATAGTCCGCGGCTTCCGACTGACCGAAAGTCGCCACGCGGCACCTTGCGCCCGAAGCCATATCAAGCACATGCGGGTCGTCGGCGTTCAAGATCGCGAGTCCGCCCGGCGACAACGCCTCAACCAGCGCTCTCTTTTCCTGGGCGACAGCATCCAGGGTCCGGAATTGAGTGACGTGCTCCAGCCTGACCATCGTTACGACCGCTACATCCGGCCTCAGCATCTGCGCCATCGACCGGATTGAGCCGGGCTCAAACGCGCCGGCTTCGAAGACGACATAGTCGACCTTGCCCGCACGTTTCATCCGCTTGTAGAGCGTGCGGACAAGTGCCTTGAGCGTGTTGGCTAGAACTTGGGTATGGACCGTGCCGTGACTGGCCAGGATATGACCAAGCAAGCTCGTTGCCGTCGATTTGCCGGAGCTGCCAGTTATGCCGATGAAGGTCGCCTTGCTTCGCGCACGCGCACGCTCTGCCCGATAGCGACGCAATCGCCAGCCGAGATCGTTGCCAATTTCGTGCCGCCTGAGCTTAACCACCCGCCAGTTTCCCTTACCCCGATCCGTTATCCTTTCGGCGGACCATCAAGTCAAACTGAAGCTCGGCCCGCCGGCCCAATCCATTCGTTCACGCAACCAGGAGCGGAAACCGCGATGTGCTTCCTGGAGCGGCTCAGATACAACGCCCGCCATCGACCTCCAGCGCCACGCCGGTGATGAAGGCGGCTTCATCCGAGGCGAGCCACAGCGCCGCGTTGGCGATGTCGAGCGGTGTCGAGAGCCGTCCGAGCGGGATCGAGGCGCGGAACTTTTCGCGGATTTCAGGCGTGTCGGCGCCCATGAACTTCTCCAGCATGCCGGTCTCGCCGGCGACCGGGCAGAGGCAGTTGACGCGGATGTTCTTCGGCGCCAACTCGACGGCCATCGACTTGGTGGCGGTGATCGCCCAGCCCTTGGAGGCGTTGTACCAGGTCAGGCCCGGCCGCGGCCGAAGCCCGGCCGTGGAGGCCGTGGTCAGGATGACGCCGCCGCCCTGGCGGTCCATGATCGGCACGACGGCAAGCGCCGCGTGGTAGATCGCCTTCATGTTGACGGCGGTGATCAGATCGAAGGTTTCCTCATCGACGCCGAGCATATCGCCGTTGCGATGGGTGAAGCCCGCATTGTTGACCATGATGTCGATGCGACCGAAGGCGCTCTTGGCGGCATAGATCATCTCGTCGAATTCGGAGCGCAGGGAAACGTCGGTCTGGGTCCAGATGGCGCTCTCGCCGATTTCTTCGGCCACCCGCTCGGCGCCCCTGGCGTTGAGGTCGGCGACGACCACGCGCGCGCCCTCTTCGGCAAAGCGCTTGGCCATGCCTTCGCCGAAGCCCGACGCTGCGCCGGTGATGACGGCGACTTTGTTTTCCAGACGCATGGTTTTCCCGCTCTTTGGATTCCGTCGCTTGACGTGACTTTTCCATCTGCCGCCCGGCACGTCGCGCGCCAGGCTACATCTCCCTTAGCTTTCGTCACATTCGCGTTCTATGCTGCAGCCGCGAACGCTTCCGGAAGCCATGGCTTGCCGACAGGCCTGCCGGCGGCGTGAGTGTCGGGAAACATGTGGACCGATGCAAGTGCAAGCCATTGGTCCTCGCATGTGACACCATGGCACTGGAAAATTTAAATCGATTAGAATATACCAACCACGCTGCCGGCGCCCGGCATCAAATCGGACTGACCATGACCAGCCAGATCATCCCTGTCGACCCATTCGACTTCATCATCTTCGGCGGCACCGGCGACCTGTCGGAACGCAAGCTCCTGCCATCGCTCTACTATCGCCAGTGCGGCCACCAGTTCTCCGAGCCGACGCGCATCATCGGCACCTCGCGCGCCAAAATGACCGATGCCGAATTCCAGGGCTTCGCCAAGAAGGCGATATCAGATCATGTGAAGCCTGCCGATATCGATCCGAAGGAGTTGGAGATATTCCTGGCAAGGCTCTCCTACGTGTCGGCGGACGCAACCACTGGCGCCGGCTTCGACAAGCTGAAGAAAGCAATCGGCGACAGCGACCGCATCCGCGCCTTCTACCTTGCGGTGGCGCCGGCGCTGTTCGGCGACATTTCGCACCAGCTCAAGGAGCACAAGCTGATCACGCCGAACTCGCGCATCGTGCTGGAAAAGCCGATCGGCCGCGACCTCACCTCGGCGCGGGCGCTCAATGACGCTGTCGGTGACGATTTCCACGAAAGCCAGATCTTCCGTATCGACCACTATCTCGGCAAGGAAACGGTGCAGAACCTGATGGCGCTGCGCTTTGCCAATGCGCTCTACGAGCCGTTGTGGAACTCCGCCCAGATCGACCATGTCCAGATCACGGTGGCCGAGACTGTTGGTCTCGAGGATCGCGTCACCTACTACGACAAGGCAGGCGCGTTGCGCGATATGGTGCAGAACCACATCCTGCAGCTGCTCTGTCTGGTAGCCATGGAAACGCCGTCGTCAATGGACGCGGACGCAGTGCGCGACGAGAAACTGAAGGTGCTGAGGGCACTGAAGCGCATCAACGGCAACGAGGCGCCGAAGCACACTGTGCGCGGCCAGTATCGAGCCGGCGCTTCGGCCGGCGGGCCGGTCAAGGGCTATGTCGAGGAACTCGGCAAGGACAGCAACACCGAGACCTTCGTCGCTGTAAAGGCCGAGATCGGCAACTGGCGCTGGGCCGGCGTTCCCTTCTATCTGAGGACCGGCAAGCGGCTCGCCACCCGCGTCTCGGAAATCGTCATCGAGTTCAAGCCGATCCCCTATTCCATATTCGGCGACAGCGCCGGGCCGATCTTCCCCAACCAGTTGGTCATCCGCCTGCAGCCGGACGAGGGGGTGAAGCAGTTCATCATGATCAAGGATCCGGGGCCGGGCGGCATGCGGCTGCGGCAGATCTCGCTCGACATGAGCTTCGCGCAGTCCTTCCAAGGCCGTGCGCCGGACGCTTATGAGCGGCTGATCATGGATGTGGTGCGCGGCAACCAGACGCTGTTCATGCGCCGCGACGAGGTCGAGGCTGCCTGGAAATGGATCGACCCGATCCAGAACGCCTGGGAAAGCGCCCGGCAGGAGGCTCAGGGCTATACGGCCGGAACCTGGGGGCCGTCGGCCTCGATCGCTCTTATCGAACGTGACGGACGGACATGGCACGAGAGCAATTGAGCCAAGTCCGCTACGGCTGGAACGGCTTTGCCGACCGCCAGGACCTGGCGACGGCACTTGCCGGTGAGATCGCAGACCGATTGACCAGCGCCATCGCGGAACGCGGCACGGCGCTGCTCGCGGTGTCCGGCGGCACCACGCCGGCGAAATTGTTCGCCACGCTGTCGACCGCGCCCATCGCCTGGGACAAGGTCACCGTGACGCTGGTCGACGAGCGCTTCGTGCCGCCGTCCTCGCCGCGTTCGAATGCCGGGCTGGTGGCGGCGAACCTGCTCCAGAACAAGGCCGCTGCGGCGCGCTTCGTGCCGCTCTACCACGAGGCGGCGAACATCGAGGATGCAGCGGCGATGGACAGCGAAGCGCTGCGGGCGCTGCCCTGGCCGCTCGACGTGGTGGTCCTCGGCATGGGCGCCGACGGCCATACGGCATCCTTCTTCCCGGATGCCGGCAATCTCGAGGACTTGCTCGACCCGGCCTCGCAGCGGATCGTGCTGCCGGTGCATGCGCAGAGCGGCGGCGAGCCGCGGCTCACGCTGTCGATGGCGCGCATCATCGCCGCCGGTTTTGTTGCGCTCCACATCGAAGGCGAGGACAAGCGCACCGCGTTCAACGGCGCGATGGGTCCCGGCGCGAAAAAGCCCATCCGCAGAGTGATCGAGGCGGCGCCTAGACCGATAGAGGTGTTCTGGGCACCCTGATTTCAGATGAGGACAGCCCGGCGGCAGAGGGAGGACGTTGCCGGGCTCGAAAGGACGGACCATGACAGCCAGACGCGACATCGAAACCATCACGGAACGCATCCGCCAACGCTCGAAGGCCGGCCGCGAAGCCTATCTCGGCCGCATCGCGGAGGCTTCCAGCCGCACCGCCAACCGCGCGGTGCTGGGTTGCGGCAATCTCGCCCACGGCTTTGCCGTGTGCAGCCCGTCCGAAAAGATCGCGCTCGGTGGCGACCGCGTGCCGAACCTCGGCATCATCACCTCCTACAATGACATGCTGTCGGCGCATCAGCCCTTCGAGACGTTCCCGGCGTTGATCAAGGAAGCCGCGCGCGAAGCGGGCGGCATCGCCCAAGTCGCCGGCGGCGTGCCGGCGATGTGCGACGGCGTCACCCAAGGCCAGCCCGGCATGGAGCTGTCGCTGTTCTCACGCGACGTGATCGCCATGGCGGCGGCGATCGGCCTGTCGCACAACATGTTCGACGCGGCCGTCTTCCTCGGCGTCTGCGACAAGATCGTGCCCGGGCTGGTGATCGCAGCGCTCACCTTCGGGCATCTGCCTGCCGTCTTCATCCCGGCCGGGCCGATGACGACCGGTCTCGCGAATGACGAGAAGGCCAGGATCCGCCAGCTTTATGCCGAAGGCAAGGTCGGCCGCGCCGAACTGCTGGAAGCGGAGTCCAAATCCTATCACGGGCCGGGCACCTGCACCTTCTACGGCACCGCCAATTCGAACCAGATGCTGATGGAGATCATGGGCCTGCACACGCCCGGCGCCTCCTTCGTCAATCCGGGCACGCCGCTGCGCGACGCGCTGACCAGGGAAGCGGCAAAGCGCGCGCTGGCGATCACCGCGCTCGGCAATGCCTATACGCCGGTCGGGCGCATGATCGACGAGCGCTCGGTCGTCAACGGGGTCGTCGGCCTGCACGCCACCGGAGGCTCGACCAACCACACGATCCACCTCATCGCCATGGCCGCCGCCGCCGGCATCGCGCTGACCTGGCAGGACATTTCCGACCTGTCGGAGGCCGTGCCGCTGCTCGCGCGCGTCTACCCGAACGGGCTTGCCGACGTGAACCACTTTCACGCGGCAGGCGGGCTCGGCTTCCTGATCCGCGAATTGCTCGACGAAGGCCTGTTGCACGAGGATGTGCAGACGGTGTGGGGCGAAGGCCTGCGGCCCTACGCGGTCGAGGCGAGGCTTGGCGACGACGGCAGCGTGCTGCGCGAAGCGGCGCCGCTCAACAGCGGCGACGAGAAGGTGCTGGCGCCGGTCAAGAAAGCGTTCCAGCCGACCGGCGGCCTGAAAGTGCTGGCCGGCAATCTCGGCCACGCCGTGATCAAGACCTCTGCCGTCAAACCGGAACGGCGCGTCATCGAGGCGCCGGCCAAGGTGTTCGACAGCCAGCAGGGCCTCAACGACGCTTTCAAGGCCGGCCAGCTTACCGGCGATTTCATCGCTGTCATCCGGTTCCAGGGGCCGAAGGCCAACGGCATGCCGGAACTGCACAAGCTGACCACCGTGCTCGGCATCCTGCAGGATCGCGGCCAGCGCGTCGCGCTGGTGACCGACGGGCGCATGTCGGGCGCCTCCGGCAAGGTGCCGGCAGCGATCCATGTGACGCCGGAAGCGGTCGAGGACGGACCGATCGCCAGGATCCATGACGGCGATGTCATCCGGCTAGACGCCGATGCCGGCACGCTGGAAGTGCTGGTGCCGGGGACGGAATTCGCGCTGCGCCGCACGGCCGACGCCGACCTCATCCGCAACGAGTTCGGCTTCGGCCGCGAGCTGTTCGCAGGCTTCCGGCAGTTGGTCGGGCGGGCCGATCATGGAGCCGCCGCGTTTGGCAACGCCTGACGTCTTCCCCAATGTGCCTTACGAAAAAGGGCGGCTCGGAGCCGCCCTTTTTCGTTCGTTCGCTAACCACGCCTACTGAACGGTGATCTCGGTCCGCTCGCCGGCCTTGATCGTCACCGGCAATTCCTTCTCCTGGCCTTCAGCGGACATGTGGCGCACGACCACATAGTCGCCGGCGGGGATCGCCTGTTGCCAACTATCACCGTAAGTCAGGCCCAGCGACTTGCGTTTGCCTTCGATGTCCTTCTTCGACGACAACACCTCGATCGAATAGGCGCCGGGTGCCGACATCGCCAGCACGCCCGCATCGAGCGCGACCTTGATGTCCTGATTGTCGCCGGCCTTGATGCTGAAGGGCTGCTCGATGACGGCAAGATCGAGCGTGGTGAGCGCGACATAGTCGTCCGGCGGCAGCCAGAACTTGCTGTCAGGTCCGTAGGAATGCTCCACGCTTTCACGCGAGCCGTCGATCTTCTTCTTCGCCTTGACGACCTCAAAGCCGATGCCGGAATTGTCGGCCTTGTCGCCGCCGGCGGTGTAGTAGGCGTTGAGCACGGCATGACCAACGCCGACGACGATGTCCTTCTCGACGGTCTGTCCGGCAGCAAGCTGGACGGTCTCGGTTACTGTGCCGGCGCCGATCTGCACCTTCACTTTCTGCTCGCCGGCGGGGACGGTCGCCTTGGCGTCGCCATAGTGCGTGGTGCTGCCGCCAGGATAGGCGAAATCGACACGCGCTTCGCCGCTGATCTCCGAGCCCTGGCTAGCATGCGGGTGGATGACCAAAGTGCCGGCGTTCAGCGTGAACAGCGGGCTGTAGGTCTTGCCAGCCTCTATCTTGATCTTCTGCTCGCTCCTCGCCTCGTCGACGCGGCCGACGACGATGTAGTCGCCCGGTTCGAGATTGGTTTTCAGCTCGCCATACTCGGTCATGACTTGGTCGCCGCGCGAGCCGTCCGCATTGGCCTTGTAGATTTCCCAAGCGTTGCTGTTGTCGGAGATTTCGGGACCGCCCTCGGCCATGACCACGCTCGGCGTGAAATTGAATTCAGGCTTGGCGGGCTCGGGCGCTGGCGCGGGTGACGGAGCGGGCGTCGGCGCCGGAGCCGTGACGGTCTCGACCAGAGCTTCCTGCAGCGCCTTCTCATCGGAGGCCTGGATGTATTTGCCGCCGGTGTTTTCGGCGAGGCAGGCGATCTGCTTGCCCTCGTCGGCGGTCAGGCCGAAGCCGACGACATCGGCGGTGAAGTCGACGCCGCTTTCCTTCAGCTCCTTGCCTAGCGCGCAAGGATCGCCGCCGCAGGTCTCGAGCCCGTCGGTGATCAGCACCACGGTGGCCTTGTCCTCGGTGTATTTGAGCGCTTCCGCCGCCTGCTTGACGGCGGCCGTGAGCGGCGTCTTGCCGAGGAATTTCATGCTGTCGGCTGCCGACGAGATAGCGCTGGCTGAACCGGCCTGCGGCGGAACGATCAACTCGATGTCGTCGCAACTACCTTTGGTGCGATGGCCATAGGCCATGAAGCCGATCTCGTCGTCGGCGGGAACCGACTGAAGCACCGTGCGCAGCGATTCACGCGCGATCTCCAGCTTCGGCTTGCCGTCGATCTGGGCCCACATCGAGCCTGATGCATCAAGAATGATGATGACCTTGTTGGCGGCAAAGCCGAAACCGGTCATCGACAAAAGCAGGAGCGCCGCAGCGACGCTCCGTATCAGTCCCGCCATGGAAATCTCCTGAGAGCAACCCTCGTCCGCGTTGCGAAAGCTATTTGAGGCGGCATTCGGAGACAAGTCCGAAGGCCGGCGAGTCACTCAATAAGTGGTGCGCCGCTCTTCCGATGGCGGACGGCCGAACTGCAGCCGGTAACTCTGCGCGAAATAGGAGTGCGAGGTGAAGCCGGTGGCGATCGCCACGTCGAGAATCGGCATGTTGGTCTGGCGCAGCAATTCGCGCGCGCGTTCGAGCCGCAGCCGCATATAGTAGCGGCCGGGGGTGACGCTCAAATGGCGCAGGAACAGGCGCTCGACCTGGCGCACCGACAGCCCCGCCGACTTGGCGAGCTGCACCGCCGACAGCGGTTCGTCGAGATGATCGGCCATCAACTCGACGATGCGCCTCAGCTTCTCCGACTTGCCGGTGAGGTCCCGTTCGGGGCCGACGCGCTGGCGGTCGCCGGCCGAGCGTATGCGCTCGTGCTGGAACTGGTTGGCGACGCCGTTGGCGAGGTTGGAGCCGAAATCGCCGCGCACGATCTCCAGCATCAGGTCGATCGAGGTGGTGCCGCCGGCACAGGTGTAACGCTTGCGGTCGATCTCGAAGACGTTGCCGGTGCAGTTGATGTCGGGGAAACGCTCCATGAAGCCGGCGCGGTTCTCCCAATGGATGGTGCAGCGATAGCCGTCGAGCTGCCCGGCTTCGGCCAGGAGATAAGAGCCGACCGACAGGGCGCCGAGCGCATTGCCGCGCCGGCCCCAGCTGCGCAGCGCCGCCAGAACCTTGCTCTTGCCGGGAAATTCGATGGAGAGGCCGACCGAAACGAACAGGATGTCGACCGGCGGCATGTCGGCGACCGAATAGTCGATCTTCAACGGCAGGCCGTTCGAGGCCATGACCGCGTCGCCGTCGGCCGAGATCGTCGTCCAGCCATAGAAATCGCGGCCGAGCAGTCGGTTCGCCGAGCGGAAGCAGTCGATGGCGGCCGCCAGCGAGAACATCGAGAATTTGTCGACCAAGAGGAAGCCGAACTGGCGGCCGCCCTGAACGGGATCGCTCGTGATCGGCCGCTCGAGAACGGGATGCGACTGGTTCGAGTGGGGCATCCCGCTCTGTCCCTTTATTTCAGCCGCATTTGTGCAGCGCCAAGTGATTCCACTTGGCTGCAAAATGCTGGGGAGCGGTCAGGTTCGGCAATGCCGAGGCTTTCTCAAATCAGAAGGACGGCCGCTTCAACCCGGCCGCGAGGTAGGCGGAAGCTACAGTGTTCGCCATCAGCATGGCAATGGTCATCGGTCCGACGCCGCCCGGCACCGGCGTGATGGCGCCCGCGAGCTTGGCCGCTTCGGGATAGGCGACGTCGCCGACCAGGCGGCTCTTGCCTTCGCCCTTTTCGGGCGCGGGGATGCGGTTGATGCCGACGTCGATGACGGTCGCGCCGGGCTTGACCCAATCGCCCTTGACCATCTCCGGACGGCCGACCGCAGCGACCAGGATATCAGCGGTGCGGGCAAGCGCCGGCAGGTCCCTGGTGCGGCTGTGGGCAATGGTGACCGTGCAGTTGGCGGCGAGCAGCAGGTTGGCCATCGGCTTGCCGACGATGTTGGAGCGGCCGACGACGACGGCGTTGAGGCCGGAGAGATCCTTGCCGCGCACCCGCTCGATCAACAGCATGGAGCCTGCCGGCGTGCAGGGCACGAAGGCCGTGTCGAGCTCGCCGGTGCCGAGCTTGCCGACATTGATGAAGTGGAAGCCGTCGACATCCTTTTCCGGCGCGATCGTCTGGATCACCTTGCCGGCGTCGATATGGCCGGGGAGCGGCAGTTGAACGAGGATGCCGTGGATCGACTGATCGGCGTTGAGGTCGCTGATGATCGTCAGCAATTGTTCCTCGGTGGTGTCGGCCGGCAACGTATGCTGGAGCGAATGGAAGCCGCATTCCTTGGCGGTGCGCGATTTCGAGGCGACATAGACCTGGCTTGCCGGATCCTCGCCGACGATCACCACCGCAAGGCCGGGCTTGGTGGCTCCTTTGGCCGACAGCTCCGCGGTCAGAGCCTTGACCTTCGAAACCACGTCCTCGGCGACACGCTTTCCATCAATCACTTCGGCCATCACTAACCCTCAGCTTCGCTTCGAGGCCGCATCGATGCACGGCCCCATTTCCTCGATCAGCATTGTCGATCCGCCAAAGCGAGACGCTTGCGGCCGGAATGCAGCGCGGCATTTTCACGAAAATTCGACAAGGCAATCCCGTCAAAGCGTCGTCGGATGCCGTAAACCCGAAACCGGCCGCTTTTATCGAACCGCGAGCCGTCCAGAAATACGGATAGTTTAGAAATAGCGGCGGCGCGTGCGGCTTTCGGTCAGCTCGCGCACCGCCTCCCGGAATTCGCGCAGGCTGGCGCGGATCTCGTCGATCTCGCCTTGCTGGCCGGCAGGGGGCTGGTCGGCGGGGGGCTGGTCGGCCTCGCCGGCGGCCGGCGACCGCGGATGATAGGATGCCGCCGATGCAGAATAATGATCGTCGTAGGGATCGGTCCGGCCGTGGTCCGGCCGGTACGAATAGGAATAGCCCTGCTCGTATGGCTGCCGGAAATTCTCCCGCGCCGATGGTTGAGCCCGGGGATAGCGTTCTTCCAGGGTGGGCGCCCGCCAGGCGCTTTCAGGCGGGACAGAGTCCATATCGACCGTTTCAGCCGGCTCGCGCCGCACGAAATAGCGAACCGCCGAGGCAAGCGAGCCGAAAAGCCCGGGACGGCCGGCATCGTTGGCCGGTTCCGGCGGTGGCGTGACGGAGTGGACCGGAGCCGGTGCAGCCGCCTGCACAGGTGGTGGAACCGGCGGTGAAGCAGGCGGCGGTGTGAAGGACGCTGCCGGCGACGGTGTGAAGGATGAAGCCGGAGGCGGCATGAAAGGCGGAGCCGGTGCTGGTGTGAAAGCCGGAGGTGGCGGCGGAGCGACAGGCGAAGCCGGCGGCGTGGCGAGTGGTGGCGGCGCCGGTGGGGCGGCCCGATTGGAATTGCTCTCAAGCGCAGAAGGACGGTCTTCACTCCCGCGACGCGAGCGTGCATTGGCCGTCTCGCGCAGGCTGGCAAGGATGCCGCGCAGCGCGCCGAGGCCGATGCCGGCAAACAGGCCGGCGAACAGCCCCGCCAAGGCCATCAGGACACGCGACGGCCCCTTGGCTTCCAGCGGCGGTTGAGCCGGCGAAAGCACGTTGATGTTGGCCGAATTGACGTTCTTTTGCTCGCCGGTTTCCTTGGCGCGCAACAAATACTGCTCATAGACAGAGCGCTTGGCGGCGGCTTCGCGCTCCAGCTCGCGCAGCGAAACAAGATTGTTGTTCACATCGCCACTCTGCACCTTGGCCTGGGCCAGGCGCGAGGACAAGTCCTGCTCGAGCTGAACGGAGCGCTTCAGGTCGACCTGCAGCGAGGACGCGATGCGCTGCAGCTCCGCGGTGATGCGTTCGCGCGCGCCGGCAAGCTGGGCGTTAAGCGCCTGCAACTCAGGATGACGCGGGCCGAACTTGATCGCGGCGCGGTCGGCTTCCTGCTTCAGCGCCGCATATTGCGAGCGCAGCTCGCTCATCATGTTGGAGTTGATCTCTTCCGGCAACGTGCCGCTGAGGACCGAATTGACGTTCAGCGAGCGCGCCGAGGCGGCGCGGGCGTTCAGCTCGAGCGTGCGGGCGCGGGCAACGGAAAGCTGCTCGTTGAGCTTCAGCATCTGGTCGTCGCTGATCAGGTGGCCCTGCGCGTCGACAAGGTCGTGCGTCGCCCTGAAATCCTCAACGTTGCGTTCGGCCGTCTCGACGCCCTTGCGCAGCTCATCGAGCTTCGACGTCAGCGCGCTCGTTGCACGTCCGGCCATTTCTGACTGGTAGTTGCCGATCTCCCGCTGGAAGACGTCTCTCGTCGTGTTAGCTATCTCTGCCGATTTCTCGCCATTGCGCGTGGTGGCGCTGATGGAGATGACAAAAGTCTTGCCGGTGCGCTCGACCGACAGGCGGTCGGCCAGATTGCCGACGGCCAGCGCCTGGCGGCGAATCTCGTCGCTGCCGGCCGGCTGGTCATCTCGCGAAATCATCGAGCGCAGGAACGACGCGACGCCGAGGCCACCAGATCCCTGACCGTTGAACTCCGGGTCGTTGACGAGGTTGAGCTCCTTGACGACCTCGTCAAGAACCTTGCCTGATGTGACCATCTTGATGCGGGTTTCGACAACGGCCAATGCCGCGTCGGGCTCACCCACCGATTGGGTGAGATCGCGGTCGGCAAGTTTCAGGTCGCCCGGCTCGATGGTTAGCTCGGTCGTAGCTTCGTATTTCTTCGGCGTCGATAGCGCGAGGGCTATGCCAAGGGCGGCGCCCAGGATGGTGGTGGACAGGATCAGCGCTTTGGAGCGAGCGATGCCGCCAATCACCTGCACCGGGTCGATCAGCGGTTTCCATTCCTGGGAATCGTCGATAGCAGGTGGTCGGCTTGTATGACGAGGTTCCGGAGCGGCATGCGGTTGGTGGCCTTCCGCAGTGCCCCCGTAGCCCTGCCCTAGTGACGCGGCCCGGTCGTCGCCTGTTTCGACTGGATCCGCCTGATCGTGGTCAAATCCGCCGATTTCGGTGGGGCGCGGATTCAACTTTTCTTCGCGCTCGGAACGCGCGGCGCGATGGCGCGCGGCGGCGTCCTCGCGCCAAGAGGAATTGGCCCGGTCGCCGATCGAAACCGTCTTGTCGTCGCCACGCATGGCTTGGCCGAGCGCGAGCAGGGAACGCTCGCGCCTCCAGTCATCACGGTTATCCCTGTCGACCATTGTCCTGGAACTTGCTCTCTGGCGGCTTGGGCGCGCGGATCGGCCAATCGTTAAGCCACGCTAAACAGGCATAGGAAACAAACGGTTAATTTTGCGCCTCGGCGGGCACAGTTTTCGCCCTTGTTCACCGCATTTCAGGCCGCCGGGACGGCCGCCAGAACGCCGCGTTAAACTTTGCAGCCTATCTATCGCCCGGGTATGACCCAGGCCAGCGACATGCCGCAAGGGCGGAGCTTCGCGCGGATCGGCCACTTCGTGGCCACCCGCCGGAAACTGGTATTCGATTATTTCTCTGCGATCAGCGGCGCCGGCGGTCGGCTGGTGTTTTCGCTCGCCTATTTCATCGCTTTGGCCAACACGCTTTCGATCTCCGAATTCGGCATGTTCGCAACCGCCTCGGCCGCCGGCATCATGCTGTCGCGCATCCTGGCCTTCGGCTTCATCTCGGCGCTCTACCGCACCGCCACCATCCGCCCCAACCTGATCGGCACGTTCACCGCCGGTTTCCTGCTTCTCGGCGTCCTGTCGCTGCCGTTCCTCGCCGCTGCGTCCTACGGCGTCTATCTGATCTTCTTCGCCGGCACCGTGCCGCTATCGGCCTTCGCCGCTGTCGTCTTCGCCGAGACGCTTTTGTGGCGACCGGTCGAAGTTGCGCTGATCGTCAACAACGGCCTCGGCAAGTTCGGGCGGGCGGCCGTGCTCGCCATCCTGGCGACGGCGCTCAGGGCAGTCGGCGCGATCCTGTTCATGCTTGGCGCGCAGCACAGCATCGGCGTCTGGTCGCTGTTCTACATCGGCGCCAATGCCGCCTCGCTCATCGTCGCCTTCGTCTTCTTCTATCCGCGCCAGCGGCTGCGGCTGCGCGCCGAGCTCTATTTCCGGCGGCTCGCCGATTCCGTCTATGTCGCCGGCTCCGAAGTACTGTTCTATCTGCAGATGGAGTTCGACAAGCTCTTGGTGCTGTCGATCGGCGGGCCGCATCTCGCCGGCATCTATGCCATCATCATGCGGCTGGTCGATCTCACCGCGATCCCGATCCGCACCTTCTCGATGATGCTGGTGCAGCGCATGATGCGTGCGCCGGAGCTTCTGTCGCGGCTGGCGGTCAAGAGCGGTATCGAAGGCGGCGTGTTCCTGGTCTCGACGCTGGCACTGGCATCGCTCGGCATCGTGCTGCATTTCTTCCCGAACGCGCTTGGCAAGAATGTCGCCGAGGCAGCGCCGCTGGTGGCTCTCGCGGTCTGCGTGCCGGGCTTGCGCAACCTCGTCGAATATCAGGCCGAGCTTCTCTTCGCGCGCGGTCAGACGGCGGTGCGGGCGATCAATCTCGGTCTGCTCGCCGGCTTGAAGGCGGTTCTGCTCACTTATGTGCTGACCACCATCCCCGACACGGCCAATCTGGTCCTGTCGCTCAACATCGTCTTCCTGCTGCTTTATCTCGCCTCGATGCTGCTGACCTATTCGGCCATGCGCCGGCCGGCCAAGGCGATCTGAGCCTTACGCGGAAAGCCCGATCAGGCGGCGGATGCGGCCGGTATCGGTGCCGATGAAGGATTGCATGCCGATTGCCACCTGTTCCGGCGCCATAGCGTCGACGAAGCGGCGGAATTCCTCGTCGGACAGCGGCTCGCCGTTCCAGTGGACGCGGCAGAACTCCTCCGAGCCGTGGAAATGGCCTGCGCCTTGAAGCACGTCGTCGACATAGCGGCCATAGATCATGCATTCGGAGAATTTTCGCGCCGAGCCGACCACGCCGACCCAGTCGCGACCATGCACCTTCTCGATGCGCTCGCACATGGCGTTGACCGTCTCGCGGCGCCAGGCGATCAGCGTCGAGATGTAGTCGTGGCTCGATGGATTGGAGGGATCGATGCAAAGCGCGGCGCCGGCATTGCGCGACCAGATGCGATGCTCGTCATGTCCATCGCTCGCCAGCACGCCGTCACGCCGGAACAGCCGCACCTTGCCGTCGCGCCAGAAGGCGTTCGCGTCGAACGGCTTCAGGAAGGCGACGTCGGAATCGCAGAAGACGAGCACGTCTTCCTTTGCCTGCCCGGCAATGGCGATGCGGCGCAGCTGCTGCACATGCCAGCCGCGCAGCGGCTGCGTTTTCAGGCTCAGCCAGACGCGGCGGCGGAAGCCGCTCAGCGGATCGTCGAACACGCGCAGCCAGCGCGGCAACAGGTCCCGCTCGTCGACAACGCTGCGGCGGCTGCCTTCCAGCTGGCGAAACAGCGCGACATCGCGATGTTCGGTGAGGATATAATGATGCGCCATGCCGGTGACGTGGCGATCGACGGTTTCGCATAAAAGCCGGCAGCGCTCGAAATCGGGAGCGTAGCTTGCGGTGACGATCGCAGCCAAGGGCATGCGCGGCAGCGCTTCGACCGCAGTGGAGGCGTCCGGAACGAAGCGGCTGTTCACCGGCGCGCCTCCAGCGGCAGCGGTATGCGCAACAGCTTCTGCTTGACGACGCGCCACAGGAAGAGCGGATTGCCGACAATATAGCGGCGCCACAGGCGGCCGGGTTCGATCCACAGGCGGAACAGCCATTCGAGCCGCAGCCGGCGCAGCCATAGCGGCGCGCGCGGCACCGAGCCGCTCATGAAATCGAGCAGGGCGCCGACTGCGACCGGCAGCGTGCAATGGCGGCTGTCGATGTGGCGCTCGATCCACAATTCCTGGCGCGGCACACCCATGGCGACAAGCAGCACATCCGGCCGCAGCCTGGCGATGCGCTCGAGGACCGCTGGCTCCTCGGCGGCCGAGAAGAAGCCGTCATGGACGACGACGAATTTGTGCTGCATGGCGAGCGTCGAGAGCTTCGCGGACGCGGCTTCGGCATTGGCGCGCGTCGTGCCGAGCAGCGCCACAGTCAGCGGGTGCGACGAGGCCTGCAGGAAGGCCGGAATGAAATCGGTGCCGTTGAGATTGCTGGGGAAAGGCGCGCCGTAAAGCAGCTTTGCCGCCATGTCGACGCCGACGCCGTCGGGCAGGATGAGGAAGTTTTCTAGCGCCTCGGCAAACACCGGGTCGGTGCAGGCAAGGTTGGCGTTATGGGCGTTGAGGAAGCTCACCTTGGTGAAGCGACGCTCGTCGACCAGCCTGGTGAGCAAGGCGATGGCCTCGTCCCAGCGTATGGCAAGCACCGGAATACCCAAAATGGTCTTGAGCGTATCGAAACCGAAAGCGGCGCGCGCGGTGTGCATGTTCATGCGGCGACCTCCTGCCTGACGGCGCCGAGCTTCTCCAGGCCAAGCCCGATCGCGACGTCGAGCGCCTTGAGCTGGCGGCGATGAAAGGCGCTGCCATCCACGTCGCGGACATGGGCCGCAGCCGCCTGCAGCGCCGCCGCGAAAGCAATCGGATCGTCGGTCACTACGCAATTGTCGGGGCGATAGCCGATGCCGCGCAGCGAGCGACTGGTGGCGACGGACGGCAGGCCAAGCTCGAAGGTCTCGATGGTCTTCAACTGCACGCCGCTGCCGGCGGTGCTGATCAAGGGAATGACGGCGGCGCCGCGCACGAAGGCCTGCGCATCCGGAACCCTGCCGACGAAGGAAACGCCGGGATGCGGCGAGCTGATGCCGGAAGGCACAATGCCCGCGATCCTGATGCGGAAATCCGGCTTCAGATGCGGCACGACCTTGGTCAGGAACCAGTCGAGGCCGATGCGGTTCGGCTGCCAGGTCCAGGTGCCGATCAGCGCGGCGTCGCAATCGATATGCCGCTTCGCCCTGCTTGTCGGCGCCTGCGCACGGGTGACCAGCGGCAGTACCGCGGAGCGCCGGTCGGAGGCGACGCCAAGTGCCGCGCGGTCTTCCTCGGCCAGCGTGAAGACAAAGCGCGCGGCGCCGCAGAGCCGCTCTTCCATGACCTTGAGGAGCCTGGCCTCGCGGCGGAACATCCAGCGCTGAAGCGCGCTGCCGGCCGCGGCCGCATTTTCCTCGGCCGAGCGGTGCTCGACATTGTGCGCGACGAAGACGAATGGACGGTCGGCGAGAACCTTCTCAAAGGCGCCGGCGAACTGCACCGAGTTTAGGACATAGCCGTCGAAGGGACCGGCGCGTTCGATGGCGTCGCGGACTTGCGCATCGGCAACGACACGCAGCTTGACGGAGGAAAAGGTAAGACCGGAGAGAACCGCCTTGCCCACCCAGGCAAGCTTTTGCAGCGGCGACGCGCTTTCGGTGCGCACCTCGACGGCGTCGAGCACGATGGTGTTTTGCGGATCGGACGGGGCTTTGCCCGGCCAGATGAAGCCGATCACCGTCACGCGCACGCCGGCGCGCCGCAGCGCGTCGATGATCGCGGCGTTGGCAATCTCGTAGCCTGAGGCGAGAGCGCCATCAGGCACGATCGATGTGGCGAACAGCAGATGCATCTCACCTATCCTTGGCTGCAGCCGGTAGCAAAACGCGGTGAAGCCTTGATTAAATGGCACTGTCAAAGGCCGAAGACCCGGCTTTTCCGAAGGACGGGCGAGAAGGTGATTAACGAAACGTTATCACCGCGATGCTATCGAGGGCTCAAACCCTCGCTGCTGGAAACGGATGATCCCTTTGCCGTCCGACGCTTCTGTATCGATCGCGGGACGGTCGCCGGGGCTTGCCGCCGAGACCGTCGAGGCGGTCGTGACGCTGCCGACCTTCAAACGGCCAAAGCAGGTGCTGGAAACGCTGGCTTCGCTCAAGGCGCAACGGACCGGCAGGCGCTTTGCCGTCATCGTCATGGAAAATGAGGCCGAGGCGCGCGAGGGCGCCAAGGCGGTGCTGCCCCTGTTCGAAAGCGGCGAGATGCCCGGCCTGGTCATCATCGCGCATGAGCGCGGCAATTGCAGCGCCTACAATGCCGGTTGGCAGACGGCGATCCTGCAGTTTCCCAATTTTCGCCACCTGCTGGTCATCGATGACGACGAGATCGCCGAGCCAGACTGGCTCGAGCGCATGTGCGGCGCCGCGGAGACACTTGAAGCCGACGTTGTCGGCGGCCCGCAGGTACCCATCTTTGCCGATGCCTCGCATGCCAGATGGGCCGAGCACCCGGTGTTCGCGCCGCCCTATCGGGAGACGGGCCGCGTGCCGGCGCTCTATTCGTCCGGCAACCTGCTGCTCGGTCGCAACGTGCTTGAGGCCATGGGACCGCCCTTCCTCGATCTCAGGTTCAATTTCATGGGCGGCGGCGATTCCGACTTTCTCAGCCGGTGCGCGCAAAAAGGCCTCGTGCTCGGCTGGTGCGCCGAGGCAAAAGTCAACGAAACTGTCCCTGCCCGGCGCGTCGAGGCCGACTGGATCCGCGCCCGCAGTCTGCGCAATGGCGTGATCTCGACGCTGGTCGAAAAGAAGAAGCGCGCCGGCACGCCGCTTGCCGGCCTCAAGGTTTTCCTGAAGAGCCTGGCGCTGCTCGCCGCCTCGCCGCTGCGCGGCGCCATCCGGCTGGCGCGCACCGGCTCGCTGACGACGAGCCTCTATCCAGTCTATGTCGCGCTCGGCCGGGTGCTCGCCGAATTCGGATATGCCAATGAGCAGTACCGGAAGCCTGAGAAGAATTGAGCACGCGCCGCTTGGCGCCGCCTTCACCAGGGAAGGTGTGGCGACGGCTATCGCCGCGCTCCTGTTCACCGTCATCATCGTCTCGTTCCGGCCCTTCCAGCCGGCAGGCGCGGAACTGACGGGCGACGGCGGCGACATCGTCAACCAACTCGGCTTCGGCTCGCTCGGCGCGGTCTCCATCTTCTCGCTGCTGGCCTTCGCCGACCCGCGCGTGGTGCGCTCGCTGGTGAGCCCTTCCTGGGCGCTGATGCTGGGCTTCTTCTTCCTGTCGGTGGTGCTTGCCACCGATCCGCCCGCGGCGATGCGCGCCGCCTCCTTCACCATGATCGGCATCATCACCATGGCGACGATCCTGGTGTTGCCGCGCGATGCCGATTCCTTCGCCAGGATGGTCATCTTCACCGCCGTCGTGGTGATCGGTCTTTCCTATGTCGGCCTGGTTGTCTTCCCGCATGAAGCGCTTCACACCGCCGACTCGCAGGAGCCCGAGCATGCCGGCCTGTGGCGCGGCGTCTTCACGCACAAGAACATCGCCGGTCCGGTGATGGCTTGTTTCAGCTTCGCCGGACTGTACCTCTTCCGGCGCGGCCAGCGCTGGTGGGGCGCCGGCATCTTCTGCGCGGCGATGATCTTCATGCTGCACACCGGCTCCAAGACGACCGCCGGGCTGATCCCGTTCTCGATCATGATCGTCGTGCTGCCCAGCCTCATCGGCATGCGGCTCGGCACGCCGATCCTATTTGCGCTGGCCATCATCGCGACCGCCGTCGGCACGCTCGGCATCGTCTTCATCGCGCCGGTGAAGCATCTGGCGGCAATCTATTTCCCCGATCTCACCTACACCGGACGCACGACGCTCTGGGAGTTCGCCGGCGAGATGCTGGCGAAGAAGCCCTGGACCGGCTACGGCTATGAAAGCTTCTGGGGGACGCCACTGCTGCTCAACCAGGACCAGCCCTTCGACCGGCCCTGGGATATCCGCACCATCGTTCACGGTCACGACGGCTATCTCGACATCGCCGTACTGATGGGCATCCCGGCGCTCTGCGTCGCCGTCTACACCTTCCTGATCGCCCCTTTGCGCGACTATATGCGCATCCCGGCGCGCAAGGAAAATATCTTCCTCGGCGACTTTTTCATGATGGTGGTGCTGTTTACGGCGCTGAACGGTTTCCTGGAAAGCTTCTTCTTCCATCGCGGCGATCCCGTCTGGCTGTTCTTCGTGCTCGGCGTACTCGGCTTGAGACAAGTCTCGCTGCGGCCGATCCCGGTTCGCCTTTCAAACTAATCCTGGCCGATCGATCTCCCGCCGACTGCTCTTTTCCACTGCGGCGCAACCGTCTAAGGAGAGCCTTCTCGGAGGTTTTCATGACGATCAGGCTCATTCTCGCCGGTTGCGGCAATATGGGTTACGCCATGCTCTCGGGCTGGCTGAAATCCGCCAAGCTCGAGCCGCAAGCGGTGTTCGTGGTCGAGCCCAACACGGAACTGCGCCAGCGCGCCGCACATCTGGGCTGCCGCACCGCCGCCGACGCTGCGGGCATTCCGGCCGATGCCGTGCCCGATCTCGTCGTCATCGCGGTAAAGCCGCAGGTGATCCGCGAGGTGACGGCGCAGTACAAGCGCTTCGGCGACGGCAGGACCAGCTTTCTCTCCATCGCCGCCGGCATGCCGGTCGCCACTTTCGAGGAAATCCTGGGCGAGCTCGCGCCGGTCATCCGCTGCATGCCGAACACGCCGGCGGCGATCGGCAAAGGCATGATGGTCGTTTTCTCCAACCCGCTGGTCTCCGACGACGTCCGCCGCTTCGTCCTTGAGCTGCTTTCGGCGAGCGGCGTCGTGACGACGATCGACGACGAGGGCCTCATGGACGCCGTGACGGCGGTCTCCGGCTCCGGCCCGGCCTATATCTTCCACTTCATCGAGGCGCTGACGGTCGCGGCCGAGAAGGCCGGTCTTCCCGCCGAAACCGCCAAGCTGCTTGCCATGCAGACCGTCTTCGGCGCCGCCTCGCTCGCCGCGGAAGCAGACGAGGAGCCGGGCGTGCTGCGCCAGCAGGTGACCAGCCCCAACGGCACGACCGCAGCGGCGCTTGCGGTGCTGATGGGCGGCGACCGCTTGACGAAGCTCGTCACCGACGCCGTGGAAGCCGCGCGGCTCAGGTCGATAGAGCTGGGGAAGTAATCTTCGTTCCGTAGAGCATGTCATCCTGAAGCCGGCGCAGGGCGTAGAGCCTCGTTGTCCGGTCCGGCACGGCATTGTCCTCAGTCAACAACTCGCCCTTGTTCACCGGCTTCAGCACCTTGCCGCCTTCGAGCAAGCCGACCGGGACGGCGCGGACGGCGCGGGCATCGCCGACGGTCATGGTCCAGGAGCGGTAACAAGTCTCGCCGATCGCATCCAGGGTCTCCCCGGCGGCAAGGTCGCGCTTGGCGACTGCGCAGACTTCCGCCACCGGCCTCGGCAGAGGCACCATATCGGGCTTGCCGTAGAGCATGATGCGGGCGGCGGTGAGCGGCACCTCCAGCGAAGTCAGGTGATAGGGCCGGAACAGGCCGTAATAAGGGCCCGTGCCGACATGGAGATCGTCCATGCGTTCGACGACGCGCGGGTGCATCGCCTCGACGATGACGAAAACGCCGGGCGCCACGCCCTTGCCGATCGTGTAATCGACGACGCCTTTCCTCGACAGGAGCCCGCCACGCTCTTTCGGGATCAGCACCTTGGCCAGCTGATCGCGATCGGCCCTGGGGCCGTGCATGCCTGGAACATCCGGGACCAGCCCGGTGGCGTTGGCAATGGCGCACATCTCGACCATGGTCTTCGAGCCGTCGACAAACTCGACCAGCATGCGCGGGTTCATGTTGCGGCGCGCCGCCTCTTCCCGGTAGTCGTCGGGAACCGCGTCGTGGTTGAGCGGATTGTTCTTGCCCTTGCCGGCCGCGACGATGCCTAGCCCAAGCGCCGAGGCGAATTCGATCAGCTCCATGCAGCTTGACGGCTCGTCGCCCGCGCCGACCGAATAGACGACACCCAGCCGGTCTGCCTGCTGCTTCAGGTAGCAGCCGATGGTCACGTCAGCCTCGACGTTCATCATCACCAGATGCTTGCCATGCTCCATCGCCATCAGGTCGAAATCGGCGGCGACGCCAGGTTTTCCGGTAGCGTCGATGACGACGTCGATCAGCGGGTTGGTGACCAGCATCTCGTTCGAGGTGATGGCGATCCTGCCGCTCTCGATCGCCCGGGTAACCATGGAAGCGGTTTCGGCCTCTACCGCCATCGCCTCGTCGCCAAAGGCGATGCGGATCGCCTCACGGGCGGTGTGCGGACGGCGCGTGGAGATGGCCGCGATCGAGATGCCCGGCATCAGCATGCCCTGAGTCACCAGATCGGTCCCCATCTCGCCGGAGCCGATGACGCCGATGCGCACCGGCCTGCCCTCGGCGGCGCGTCGGGCAAGCTCGCGGGCAAGCCCGGTCAGGGTGATATTGGTCATGCAACAAAATCCACGGCTTTTTGCTCGGCCGGCAATACAGGGAACGATCCGCGTTTGCCAATCAAACCAGGCTGAAATGGCGTTTTCTTGCGCGTGCTTTGCAAGGCCGCAGCAGATTTCGCGGGAGCTTGTGCATGGCCGCCGTACGATTCGCCGTTTCTTTCAGACCATAACCATCGCTGCGCGCTTTGAACTGGGAGAGTCCCGACGAGCGCGCCCGGTTTCTGTGCCATTTTTGCTACAGGCTTTAACCCTAATGCCGGAAATCGCAATTTTAGCGGGTGTCTAATCCATTATATGCTCACGGCCCCAAAAAATCTGATAGATACTGGCTGAAAGGTCCGGTGGCAGGCTTGGGCAAATAAGCGCCAATAAAAAAATAATGGCGCGGGGATAGTCACGGGGTAGAAATGACCAGGACGGGTAAAATTACCGTCGGCTGGCGCGTTGCGCTTGCTGTCACGGTGTCAATGTTGGCTTGTGGTAGCGCCAGCGCACTCACACTCAAAGAAGCTGTCGCCGTCGCCGTGGAGTCCAATCCGGAGATTGGACAGGCGATCGAAAACCGCGAAGCGATCGAATTCGAGCTGCGACAGGCCAAAGGCCTTTACCTTCCCAGCGTCGACCTGGAAGCATCGACCGGCGTTCGCCGCCTGGACAACGACACGCGGCGCGCTCTCGACGAGGATCACAAAGCTCTCTATCCGAACGAGGCAGACCTCACCGTCTCGCAGACGCTTTATGACAGCGGCGCAAGGCGGGCGGAGCTGAACCGCCAGGCCTCGCGGGTCGATGGAGCGTCCTTCAGGGTTCTGGAACGGTCCGAGTTCATCGGGCTCGCCGTCGTCCAGGATTATCTGGAATACATGCTGCAGGCTTCGATCGTGGTCGAAGCCAAGAAGAACCTCGGCTTCCATCAGTCCATCCTCAGCGATATCAGGCAAGGCATCGCAGGCGGCGCGCTCAACGATGCCGACCGGCAGCAGGCCGAGGAACGCCTTTATGCCGCCAAGGCGCGGATGCAGGAAGCGACCGAAGAACTCGAGGCGGCCAAGATCCGCTTCTTCAAGAATGTCGGCAAGCCGCTGACCAACGCGTCGCGGCCCGCCGATGTCGCAGCCGCCCTGCCGCGGTCGCTGGACGATGCGATCGGGCTCGCCAGGCAGAACAATCCGCGCGTCCATATGGCCAACAGCGACATCGACGCCGCCGCTTCGCTGGTCGACGCGGCGCGGGCGAAATACGGCCCGACGGTTACCGCCGAGGGCGTTGCCCGGGGCGGATATGACATCGACGGGGACAATGGCGACGCGAGCGATCTGCAGGCTCGGGTGGTGCTGCGCTGGAACCTCTATCGCGGCGGCATCGACAAGGCCAACGAACAGGAACAGATTCGCCGCACCAGCGAGCAGCGCCTTGCGTTGCACCAGGTGCTGCGCGAGATCGAGGAAGCCGTCCGGACCTCATGGGACCGCCGCTTCCGCCAGGCGGAGCTGGCAAAGACACTGCGGCAGCAGGCAGCCACCAATGAAAAGCTGGTCGCCTCCTATCGCGAGCAGTTCAAGGTCGGGCAGCGCTCGCTGCTCGACGTGCTCGATGCCCAGAACACGCGCTTCAACACCGCGACGCTGGCCGACACGTCGTCCTACGCGTCGCTGTTCGCGGAATACCGGCTGCTGGCCGCAACCGGCGAATTGCTGAAGACGCTCAACATCCAGCCGGCCAAGCAGGCCGCGGCCTACGCGCGTGAGGAATTCGGTGTGCCGGCCACGGCCGATACCGAGACCTATGCGCGCACGCCGTCGGAGCAGAAGAACGATCTGCCGTTCGACATCCTCGCGCCGGTCAGGAAAAAGTAGCCGATGTAGTATCGATCTTCGGTCCTTCGGGGCGGATCGTGAACCAGCAACCTAATATCCTATCGCCCAAGGAGGCTTTCAAAGCCTGCTTCTGCGCTGTGGCGGCCTATCTCGGCAGGCCGAGCGCCGAAACGGTGCTGTTTGCCGGCGTGCCGATTTCGGAGACGCGCATCGAGCCGGACGAGATCCGTCATCTGGCCGAGCGCATCGGCCTGGAGGTGCAGAATTTCAGCCATCGCGATTTCCTGCGCGGCCGCTTCGATCTTCCGGCCATCGTCTTTCGCGTCAGCCAATTGCCGATCGCCCTCCTGGCGGAAATCGAGGGCGGGCAATATCTGACGGCGCCACAGGAAAACGGCCGCACCACGATCGACAGGTCGGAACTCGCCGAAAGCTATATCAGCGGCGGCACGTCCTTCTCGATCACCTATGCTAATCAGGCCGAGGAGATGACGGTCGGCACCGCCGCGCGGATCGAAAGGCGCCACTGGCTCACCGGCACGATGGGGGCGTTCTGGCGCACCTATTCGAAAGTGGTGCTGTCGGCGGTGTTCATCAATCTGCTGGCGATCGCCTCGCCGATCTTCACCATGAATGTCTACGACCGCATCCTGCCCAACAAGGCGATCTCGACGCTGTGGGTGCTGGCGCTCGGCATCGGCGCGGCGATCCTGTTCGACCTGCTGCTGAAGACGGCCAGGGCGTCGCTGATCGACTATGCCGGTCGCAAGGCGGACCTGCGAATTTCCTACCTGCTGTTCGAGAAAGTGCTGAATTCCTCGCTTTCGGCGCGGCCCGGGTCGACGGGTGAATATGCAAACCGCGTCACGCAATACGAATTCGTGCGCGAGTTCTTCACCTCGAACACCATCAGCGTCTTCATCGACACGATCTTCGTCTTCGTCTTTCTGGCTGTCATCTACGCCATCGGCGGCTGGCTGGTGGTCATACCGGCGCTGGCCTTCGTCATCTCCGTCATTGTCGGGCTGATCACGCAGCGGCGGATCGGCAAGCGGGTCGCGGCCTCGATGAACGAGGCGTCGCAGCGCCAGGCCCTGCTGGTCGAGTCCATCTCGACGCTGGAGACGATCAAGTCGCTGCGCGCCGAGGCCTACCTGCTGCGCAAATGGGGCGAGCACTCGAAGAACGCGGCCAACACGTCGGAAAAAATCAAGGAGCTCTCGGCGGCGGCGGGCAACATCACCGGCGCCATCCAGCAATTCGTGACGGTCGCCCTGGTCGTGGCCGGCGCCTATGCGTTCTCGGAAGGCCAGGTGTCGACCGGCGCCATCATCGGCACCGTGATGCTCGCCGGCCGCGCCGTGGCGCCGCTCGGCCAGATCGCCATCACGCTTGCCCGGTTCCGGCAGGCGATGCTGTCGCTCAAGATCATCAACACGATCATGTCGCAACCGGAGGACCGCCCCGACACCGTCGGCTTCGTCAACCGGCCGATCCGCAGCGGCGCGCTGGTCTTCAGGAATGTCGGCTTCGCCTATCCGGGCACGGAAAACGAGGTTCTGAGCGGGCTCAACATCGCGGTCAAGCCTGGCGAGCGGGTCGGCATCATCGGCCGCATCGGCTCCGGCAAGACCACGATGGGACGGCTGATCGGCCGGCTGTTCCTGCCGACGTCGGGGGAGCTGCTGCTCGACGGCATCGACATCCGCCAATACCACCCTTCGGAAGTCCGCGCCGCGGTCGGCATCGTCGCGCAGGCCGGGGACCTGTTTTCGGGAACCATCAAGGAGAACCTCCTGATGGCGGCGCCGGGAGCGACGGACGAGGAGATCATCGATGCGGCGAAGGCCGCCGGCGTCGACGACTTCGTGTCGCGGCATCCGCGTGGCTACGACATGAATGTCGGCGAGCGTGGCACCAATCTCTCGGGCGGCCAAAGGCAGGCTGTGGCGATCGCGCGGCTGCTTTTGACCAAACCGAAGATCGTCTTCCTGGACGAGCCGTCGGGTTCGATGGATCTCGCTTCCGAGCGGCAGTTGATCAAGCAGCTCAAGGTGGCGTTCGACCGCAGCACGACGCTGATCGTGTCGACCCATCGCTACAGCATGCTGGAACTTGCCGACCGCCTCATCGTCATCGACCAGGGCCGCGTCGTCGCCGACGGGCCGAAGGAACAAGTCATTCAGGCGCTGCAGAAGGCAAATGCCTGACCGGAACGTATGGACATGCTAGCAAGGGAAGACCGGCCACCACTTTTCGCCTCGGCGTCCGTCTACATCGTCGGGGCGCTGTTCGTGTGCTTCACGGCCTGGGCGTCGTTCGCCGAGGTCGACGAGATCGCGCGCGGCGACGGCAAGGTGATACCCGCTTCGAAGACGCAGATCATCCAGGCCAGCGAACCGGGCGTGGTGCAGGAGATCGCCGTCCAGATAGGCCAGACCGTCAGGAAGAACGACCTCATCATCCGCCTCGACAATTCGGGCAACACTTCAAGCCTTGGCGAAGAGAAGGCCAAGGCGCGAGCTTTGCAGGCGCGCATCGCCAGGCTGCAGTTCGAGCAGAGCGGCAGTGTCGAAGGGTCGTTTCCCTGCCCGGCGGAGATCCAGAAGGTCGCGCCGGAGATCTGCGACAACGAGCAAAGGCTGCTTGTGGCGCGCCGCGACAATTTTGAGGTCAAGCTGTCGGTTCTCAAATCGCGCCTCGACCAGCGCGAGAAGGAACTGGACGAGGCCACCGCCAACGCCGACCGCCTGTCCAAGAGCCTTGCCGTCACCGACCAGGAAGCGGCGCTGGTCGAACCCATGGTCAAGAAAGGCCTTATGGCCAGGACCGAACAGATCCGTGTCGAGCGCGAACAGACCGACCTTCGCGGACAACTGACCCTTGCCGGCGAGACCATCAAGAAGAGCAAGGGAGCAATCACCGAGGCGCAGCTTCAGGTTAACGAATTGGGGCTGCAATTGCAGCAGGAGGCGTTGAGCGACCTGACGCAGGCGCTCGCCGATCTTTCCGTGGTCGACGAAACTATTCGCGGCGCCACCGACAAGGTGGCGCGCACCGACATCCGCTCACCGGTCGACGGCATCGTCAACACGCTCGACGTCAACACGCTCGGCGCCTTCGTGCAGCCCGGCGCGGTGGTGGCCGGCATCGTGCCGACCTCCGAGACGCTGCTGGTCGAAGCCCGGGTTTCGCCGCGCGACGTCGCCTTCATCCAGCCGAACCAGGAGGCGCTGATCAAGGTCACCGCCTATGATTTCTCGATCTTCGGCGGCATCGAGGGCAAGGTCTCCAACATCACCGCCGACAGCCTCGTCGACCAGAAGACGGGCGAGCCCTATTACCAGGTCCGGGTCGCCACCGACAAATCGACGCTTACCAGGAACGGCAAGACCTATTCGATCATCCCCGGCATGATCTGCTCGGTCGACATCAAGACCGGACGCAAGACGATCCTCAACTATCTTTTGAAGCCCATCAACAAGGCGCGTCAGGAGGCAATGAGTGAGCGATAGCGCCATCCATCCGGACACTTCGCGCGAACGGCTTCTGCCATCGCTCGCGGCCGAGGATTTCGGCCCCGAATTCCGCGTCGTGGCGCGCGGCGGCGTGCGTCGCGGCATCCGGCTGGAGCGCGCCTTCTGGGTGTCGCTGAAGCAGATGGCCGAAAACCGCAAATGCACGATCGGCATGCTGGTCGAGGAGATCGCCGAACATCATCCCGACCAGGGCAACCTCACCTCGGCGATCCGCGTCGCCTGCATGCGCGGCCTCGCCGAGGAAAGCATGGAATTGCGCAAGCTCGCTTCGATCCGCACGATCAACGCGATTCTGGTCGCCTGCCCCTCGCCCGCCTTCGCGCTGTCTTCTTCGAAGAAGATCCTGGCTTTCAACACGCCGTTCCAGCAACTGGTCCGGCGCCAATTGCCGAGCGCGCCCGGGGAGGATGGGCGCCAGGACTTGAAGCTGGCGCTCGACCTCAACGTTCCCGACATCTTCGCCCGGCTCGACGCCAATGGCGAAACGCCGGTCACCAGCGGTTTCGTCATCGGCGCCGGCGAGCGCCGCTATCGCGGCCAGCTCAGCGCCGTGCGTGCGCCCGTCACCGAGCCGGAACTGCTGATGGCTTTCGTCTACAACGGCTAGAGCTACGCATTCCTCCGGAACTGTCCGGAATGCGCGAAGACAACAGAGCGACCGTGTTATTTTCCGCGAGGCGCTGAACCGCTCGAAACTACTGCCTCAGGCTCGAAGCCACCGATGGATCCGGCGATCCTTCCCCCGGAGCGACCGTGGCGAAGCCGCCGGCGATGTCGGCGACCTGCGCGCCGGACTTCGACCCGTGGATCCAGGCGCGATCGGTGCTGAAGGAATAGAGCGGAACATAGTCGGGCAGATCGCTGTCGCGCAGGACGGCGTTGCCGAGGCTGTCGAGGATGAAGGTGCCGCTTCCCGTGCTCACCGACAGGACGGCATGGAAGAACTTGCGGCGGCGATCCTGGAGCACCACCAGCGACATGCTCTGTGCCGGGATGCCGGATCTGAGCAGCGCCGCCATCTTCAATATGGCGAAATCCTCGCAATCGCCGGCGCGATGCTCGAGGATTTCCGACGGCTTCGCCCAATAGTCGAGCTTGCCATAGACGACGCTGTCCTTGCGATAGGCGATCAGGCGGTTGATGCTGCTGTTGACGAAGGACAGCTTGTCGCGAAAGCCCTTGTCGCCGGCAATCTTGACGATCTCGGCGAAAGCCGGGGTCTCGCGGTCGCAGACGCTGCCGGCGGTGCAATCGACGATGGCCCTGTAGACCGGAGCCCAGCGCGCCGCGACCGGGAAGTTGCGCATCGACAAAGCGACCGAGCCGAAGACGCCGGGGATGATCGCGGCGGTCTGGATCGGGTCGATGCCGGGATCGGTCTTGGCGTGCGCTTCAGCCTCGTAAGGCGCTGCCGGCGCGTAGCCCATAGAAACATCCGCGATCCGGTACGCGGAGGCCGGCTGCCAGGGCAGCGGCCGGGCCAGCGAAACGCCGCCGAGGCTCGCGGGTGCAAGCACCTCTTGCAGGACAGGAGCCGCGCCCGAATTCGCGCTTGCCGACGATGGACCTGCCTGAGCGACAAGGCCGATCGCCAGCAAGAGTACCTTGATCCCCGTCGGGTCTGCTTTTTGTATTTTCATAACGCCCACCTTTGACTGTGGACGCTACCAATCTTGTCTCAAATTATCGGAAATGAAGGTGGGTAAATTTCCGCGAATCACGCTATTCTATTTTGCGTCAAATTTTATTCGAAATTATACTTACATTTACCAAGGCGGAAGGCGTGCTGCGCGGTCATTCCCACCCTCGTTAAGGTCATGCATATCCAGATATATCATCGCAATTTACCAAGTGTAAAAAATGCGATTCTCTACATATTCGAATATATGAAATAGATTGAACGTCTGTTGCAAAGCCCGGGCCTGACATGTCTCTTTCCGGGAAATGCCGGAGGGGCTTTAGCTATGACGACCAATATCGAATTCGACGCCGTTTCAAATTCCTGGGACGAGCACACCAGCGCTGGTGAAAATCATATCTCGACGGGTGTGCAGGTTGCGCAGGCGACCGCCGCCCAGGCGGCGAGCGAACCGGTGCCGGTCGATGTCGGCAGCGGCGCGCCGGCCCAAGGCGCGGCCAATGCGCCGGCCGCAAACCAGCCGGCCGATGCCAAGGCTGCTGCGCCCGCGAACGCACCGGCGGCAAATGCAGCGGCAGGCAATACGCCGCATGAATATCATGTCGAGGCCGGCAATGTCGTGAAGCTTCCGGCCAGCGTGTCAATCGACAACATCAAGGTCGACGGACATGATCTCGTCCTCACGCAGCCCGACGGATCCCAGATCGTCATCAAGGACGCCGCGCTGAATGTGCCGACCTTCATTCTCGGCGACGTCGAGGTGCCGCGCGTGGCCCTGATCGCCGCGCTCGAGGCCAGCCATGTCGATATCGCCTTCGGCGCCGACGGCTCGATCTCGGCCGGCGGCAACGGCTCGCCGGGCAGCGCAGGCGGCAATTTCGAACATCCCGCAGGCGGGATCGGCGACGGCTTCGGCCTGACGTCGCTGCTGCCACCGACGGACCTTGCCTTCGGCCAGCCGGACCATCGCGAGCTGTTCCCGGGATTGCTGCCCGATTCGACGCCGACGATCCTCGACCTGACGCCCTCGACCAGCGGCGGCGACACCAGCGTCGATGAAAAAGGCCTCGAGACCGCCGGCGCGACGGGGTCCGGCGAAGCGGGCACCGACCCCGCAATGGACAACGACCCGTCCGAGCACAACACCGGTACCTTCACCATCACCTCGCCCGACGGCATCGGCTCGGTGGACATTAATGGCCATGTGATCACCGCCGCTGAGCTTGCCAACAGCGCGTCGACACCGATCAACATTGCGACGCCCTTCGGCAACACGCTGACCATCAACGGCTACGACGCCGCCACCGGCCAGGTGAGCTACACCTATACGCTGGTGCACAGCGAGCAGCATTCCGGTGCGGGCACCGATTCCATCTTCGACAACATGACGGTGACGGTCACCGACAGCGATGGCGACGTTTCGCTTCCGGGAACGCTGTCCGTCGAAATTATTGACGACGTGCCGACGGCGCATGACGATACCGACAGCGTGGCTGCGGGTTCGCATACGCCAATCGATGGCAACGTCATCACCGGAGCCGGCAGCGACGGCAACGCCGCGGGCGCTGATTTCAAGGGCGCCGATGACGCCAGTGTGACATCGGCCTATGGCAAGAACGGCGCCGGCTCCGCGCAGACTGTGACGGACGCCGGCGTCTCGATCGCTGGCCAGTACGGCACGCTGCTTTTGCACTCGGACGGCAGCTACACCTACACCCGTGCGGCAAACACGCCGGGCGGCGTGGACGACGTGTTCCACTACACGCTGACTGATGGCGATGGCGATCAGTCGTCGACGACGCTGACGATCGATATCGGCAATGACCCGCCGAAGCTGGGGGATATCCCGGCCGCAGGCGCCGACGGAGCGATCGTCTATGAGGCGGGACTGGCGACCGGCACGCTGCATGACGGCTCGAACGCGGTAAGCGGCACGATCGGCTTCACCTCGCAGGATGGCGTGAACTCGGTGTCGCTGGGCGGCAATGCGCTGTCGAGCGACTCGGGCAATCCGACGACGTTCACGGACCCGACCACCAACGGCACGGTGAGCGCGTGGTACGAGTACAACAGCGCGACCGGCGCGGGCGCGATCCACTACAGCTACACGCTGACTTCGGACTACCATAGCGCCACGAGCGCCGACGGGGCCAATACCGAAGCTGTACCCAGCTTCGAGGTCGTCGTGACCGATCAGGATGGGCAGCCCGCCTCCGGCAACCTGGCCATCAATGTCATCGACGATGTGCCGACGGCGCATGCCGACACGGACGCGGCGCAGTCGGGCGAGACGGTGACGGGCAATGTCGAGACCGGAACGAGCACAAACGGCACCGGCGCGGCCGACACGGCGGGAGCGGACGGGATCGCATCGGTCGCATGGACGGGTTCGGTAACGAACAACGGCGTCACGACGGTGACCGGCGCGCATGGCGTGCTGACGGTCTACGCCAATGGCGATTACAGCTATCACGCCAATCCGAACACGCCGACTGGCAGCGACGTCTTCAACTACACGATCACCGACGGCGACGGCGATACCTCGCCAGCAACGTTGACGATCGACGTGACCGGCAGCCAACCGCGTGTGGTGGCGGAGGTTGCGGCGGTGAACGAGGCTGGCATCGACACAACGCCGCCAGCCGGCGATCTTGGCCCCGGCACGGTCGACGGCTCGCATGCGGGCGACGGCTCAGAGACGACGACGGGCACGCTGACCTTCTCGGATCCTGACGGGGCGACTGTGACCGGTGTTCAGGCCGGCGATGTCGGCAGCGACGTCACCGGCAATGTTGGGAACAACATCAATGGCACCTACGGCATCCTGCATGTCGACGCGAATGGTACCTATACTTATACGCTGACGAAGCCCGAAGCGAATGTGCCGGCGGGCAACGACGGCTCCAATGTGCAGCCTGGGCAGGACGTGTTCACCTTCACGGTGACCGATAGCTTCGGCAATACGTCTACGTCGACTATTAAGATCAATATCACGGATGATGTTCCCTCCATCATATTGAGCGGCACGGCTGCGCCGACGCTGACGGTGGACGAGAGCTACCTGACGGCGGCGACCAACAACGGCATCAACGGCTCGGGCACCGGCCCTGCCGGCTCGACGCATGCGGAAGGCTCGTTCAGCGGCGCCTTCACGGTGACGACGGGCGCCGACGGCGGCACGACCAGCTACGCGCTCAGCGTGACGGCCGGCCCCTCCAACCTGGTCGACACGGCGACGGGCCAGACGGTGGTGCTGTCGATGAACGGCAACGTGGTCGAAGGCCATGCCGGCGTCGGCGGCCCGCTGGTGTTCACGGCCAGCGTGGATGCCAACGGCAAGGTGTCGTTCGATCTCGACCGGGCGGTGCATGAGGACAATGCCTCCAACACGCCCGACGACGCCACCAGCCTGACGGCCAACCTGATCCAGCTGACGGCGACGGTGACCGACGGCGACGGCGACAAGGCCTCGCAGTCGCTCAACATCGGCAACGCGCTGAGCATCAAGGATGACGGCCCCTCCATCATATTGAGCGGCACGGCTGCGCCGACGCTGGACGTCGATGAAAGCTACTTGCCGAATGGCTCAACGCCGAACGCGGCGCTGACGGCAGCTACGGCCGCCTTTGCGGGAATGTTCACTGTAGTACAGGGTGCCGACGGCGCCACCACCAGCTACGGTGTAAGCGTCTCCTCGCAGGGTGTGACTTCGAACCTGATCGACTCGGCAACCGGTCAGGCAGTGGTGCTGACGCAAAGCGGCGGCACTGTTTCGGGTTACGTGGCCGGCCACAGCGGTGATGCAGCGTATCTGGTGTTCACACTTGCAGTGAACACAGCAAGCGGCCAGACGACACTGACGGAGTTCCGCGCCGTACATGAGAACACCGTGGACAATCCAACGGACACGTCCGAAGGCATCAGCCTGACCTCAGGCTTGGTGACGCTGACAGCAACCGTGACCGATGGCGATGGGGACAAGGCCTCGCAGTCGATTGATCTCGGCTCCAAGGCCACTTTCCATGACGACGGTCCGTCGCTGGGCTCCTTCACGTCGGGCACCATCCCGAACGAGGTTGGTTCGGTCGCCGGCTTCTTCTCGCTGGTACCGGGAGCGGACGGCATCGATCACTTCAATATCGTAGGGCCTGCGATTGCCGGCATCACCTACAACACCACGATCGCCGCGGACGGCACAACGGTTCTCCACGCGATGTCGGGGTCGACGGAAGTGTTCGACCTCGCCGTGAGGACCGATGGGTCTTACGAGTTCGACCTTATCAAGCCCGATGCTGGTACTACAGTCACCTATTCGCTGCAGAACCTGCCCGCGGGCGGACCGAATTGGCGCGAAACCAGTGACGGCCATATCGAATTTTCAAGCCCAGACGGCATCAACTCCAACAACAACGGATTTGGCGTCGCGAACACCTTCGTCGGCGGAAATGAATCCTTCACCATGGAGTTTCACACGGCCGGCACTGGAATCGGTGTTGACAATTCGCCCAGCACCAATGCTGAGCTGAATGACTCCGTGAGCTTGGTCGTCAACTCGCTGAACGGTTCGGGCGGGACCTATCACTGGGTTGCGACCAACACTCTTACCAACACGTCTGTGTCGGGCGACATCTCCATCACTGCAACGGGCACATTTGTAATCGATCCGTCGATCAGCTTTAACCAGCTGCAGATAAGCGCAGTCAATGTCTCCGGGCAGGGTGCGCAGTTCTCGAACATCTCGCTGACGCATAACGTCTTGCCCCAGGATCAGAACCTGGCGTTTACAGTGTCGGCGACCGACAAGGACGGTGATACCACGGCAACGCAGTCTCTCGGCGTTCACGTTGTGGCAGCAGACGGCTCCAGCAATTACACGCTCACCGGGACGTCCGGGAACGACGTTATCGCCGGAAGCACACATACCGACACGATCTCGGGCGGATCTGGAACCGATATTGTCGACTACTCGGGCAGCATTGGTGCAGTCTCCATTCACCTGGCCGACGACGGGCATGCATCGGGTGCTCCGGCAGACCCCACCAACCCGCTAGCAGGCACGATCGGCGGCGGCGACGCCACAGGCGATACCCTTACCGGCATCGAAGGGATAATCGGCGGCTCTGGCAACGACTTCCTGTTCGGCAACGCCGGCGACAACTATCTCGCGGGCGGCGCCGGTATCGACACACTTAATGGCGGCGGCGGCAACGACACCCTGATTGGTGGCCTCGGCCAAGACACGTTGACCGGCGGCACGGGAGCCGACACGTTCAAGCTCGACCACCTCGACATCAAGGATCTCATCACCGACTACAGTGGCACGGGCGGTGACGGTGACAAGATTGATCTGACCGCACTGTTCGACGCCGCGCCGGCCGGCAACATCAACAACTACGTGCACTACGACAGCGGCACCGGTAACCTGAGCGTCGACACCAGCGGTTCGGGCAACAATTTCGTAAACGTGGCGCAACTGACGAATACGCCTGCCGCTGGCACCATTACGATCTTGTACGATGACAACACGCATGCACAGCACACGGCCACCATTTAGCACTTATGCGCCACCACGCTTCCATGCTAAACATCAGCAAAGCATGAATTCGCAATTCGGAGAGGGGCTTACATGAAACATTCCATAAGATTGCTGGCTTCGGCCGCGGCGCTGCTGGTGGCCGGGTCGACGGGGTTCGCCGCCGACATCATCGGCGAGCCGGCGGTGAATTATTGCCGCACTGTGGGCACCTCGGACCTGGTGCTGACCGACAACATGGTCGAGCTCAAGGACCATGTGGTGAAGCTGATGGACGAATCGGTCGCCGTCGCCAACAGCCCGGAATGGATCAACTCGTCGCGTCCCGCCTTCGTCTGGGCCTCGGAAGCCAAGGTCGCCTGCGGCATGGCCTATGGCTACCTCAAGACGAACTACAAGGACGAAGACACGCTCAACAAATGCGAGTGCTTCCACGACCGCATGGTCGAGTACATGCACTGAGCTGACGGGCAAGCGGACGCCGGCTGGCTGCGATGGTGGCCGACGGAGAACCGGCGAAGGCGATCGCGCTGGACCGGTCCGCCGTTTCACCGAAACGGCGAAACGGTCCATCTCTTTGTCTTGACGCGATTGCGAGCGGCAAACTGCTGCGCAGTGTTCCTGGAATTGCCCTGGCGGTCGCCTTGCTCGGCCTGGGGCAAACACCTGTCCACGCCAACTGGCTGGAACGACCGCAACCGCCGGGGACGCAGCCCGTGCGCTGCGACGCGGCGCCCGAGCGGACGCGCGCGACATTCAAGGCATTCGCGACCTGCCAGGCGTCGCTCTACGGCCTCGAGCCGGTGCTGGCGCATGCGGTGATGGAGATCGAAAGCGGCTTCGATCCCGGCGTGCACGGCGCCGACGGCGAGATCGGGCTGATGCAGGTCATGCCGGCAACGGCGCGGATGCTCGGTTTTCGCGGCTCGCTCGACGAGCTCGGCGAGCCGGCCACCAACATCGCGCTCGGCGTCAGATATCTGGCGCAGGCAAACAGGCTCGCCACGGGCGATCTTTGCACCACTGTGATGAAATACCGCGCCGGGCATGGGGAAACCCGCTTCTCGGTCCGCTCGGTCGACTACTGCCGGCGCGCACGCGCGATCCTGGCGCGGGAAGGCCTCGACGCGGCCGGGTCGCTGCCGGTGGCGACGATCGGATTCTCCGACGTCTCGACGATCGGCTTGTCCGCCGCCGGCCAGGAGAAACGCGTCTGCGTGCGACGATCGTTCGTGCCGGGGCCGCGCTACATGAAATGCGCCGACTATCGCAGCCCGGCGCAAGCAAGGACGATACAGGCGCTGAGAGCGCGGCTGTTCGACGGCTGAAGCCATGATGCAAGAATCGCGGGACGGCCGGGCAGGCAAACGTTAAGAGAAGTGAAGGCAGACCGGGGCGAATACTGGCGGCAGATGGGATGGAAGCATCAGATGAAATGTGAGCGGCACGATCCGGACCTGAAGCGCGCCGCGCCGAAACGAATCGTTGCGGCGCGCTTCAGGTCTTTGTCAGATGCATGTCGTCTCCCCAAAACCGGGACCACTTTTGGGCGACATGCATTGGGGGCTCTCGCTCTCGGGCTCGTCGCGACGCTGTGCGCATGCCAGTCCAAGAGCGGCGCGTCGGACGTGCTCGATCCGTCGGCGATCGCTGCACCCGCCGGTCAGGCCGGCGCGCCCGCGGCGCCCGCCCAGCAGGCAAGTGGCCAGATCTCGGGTAGTCCGGCCTTGGGCAGCGCGACGTCGGGCGGTCCGACATCGGCCGTCGCCGCCAAGGCTCAGCTGACGCTCGGCACGGGGCCGACCAAGGTGGCCATGCTGCTGCCGCTTTCGGCGCCCGGAAGCACCGGCGAGAACGGCCGGAAAATGTATGACGGCGCGCGCCTCGCAATGGCCGATCTCGGCGACAAGCTTCTGACGCTGACGATCGAGGATACGCGCGGCGACAGCGGCTACGCGAAGGACCTCGCGGTGAAGGCGATCACCTCGGGCACGGCGAAGGCCGTCATCGGACCATCCGAACTTGCGGCCGCGCAGCACCTTGCCAAGCTCTCGGGCTCCAAGCGGCCGCCGGTGCTGGCGCTGGCCGACAATTTCGCCGGCGGCCCCGGCGTCTATTCCGTGCGGCTCGGCGAAGCCGACAGCGCTGCGGCGGGCGCGGCGGCCATCGCCGCCAAGGGCGCCAGGAAATTCGTGCTGCTGGTGCCTTCGGGCGCGGACTCGAGCCCAATTGAATCCCGGGTGGCCAACGCGCTCAGCATCTATGGCGCCACGCTTGCGGTGACCCTGCCCTATTCGGCGAGCGACGGCGGCGCCAAGGTGGTGTCCGACATGGGCTCGCTGGTCGAGGCGCCCGACGCCGTGGTCGTCGCCTGCGGCGACGGCAGCCCGACCGCGGTGCTCGCGGCGCTGAAGGCCAAAGGCATTCCGGGCAAGGCGGTGACGCTGATCGGCACCGACCGCTGGCTCGAGCACCCGATGGATCCGCTCTACGAAGGCGCCTATATCGCGACGCTCGATCAGAGCGAGACCGGCCCGATCGCCGACCGCTTCAAAGCCACCTACAACTACCAGCCCGACGTCAACGTCGCCTATGCCTACGACGTGGTGGCGCTGAGCGCGGGCATCGCGAGCTCCGCCGGCCCGGACGGCTTCAGCAAGCAGGTGCTGGAAAACACCAGCGGCTTCCGCGGCTCGACCGGCCTGTTCCGCTTCCGCGCCGACGGCTCGAGCCAAAGGTCGATGCCGTTCTTCAAGGTGGAGAAGGGTATGCTTAAGCTGGTGGAGAAGTCGACAGCGGGGTTTTGAATTTCATTGGGGGTTCCGTGGATTTTCTTAGGAAGCTGCTCATCCTGACCGTTGCCGGCGCGACGGGAGCAGGTGCCTACGCGCTCATCGAGTGGCTGATATTTGAGGCGCCGAGACCGGCTCTGTCCGGCCAACCGCCACGCCTACCTGTCGTTAAGAAAAGCCCGGAGCAGCAATGGACATGGCCAAGTGCCGGCTGAAGCTGGTGGAGAGCAGACGGCGCTTTGAGGGCCTGCCGTTCTCCCGACCATGGCTGGCGGACCGCGGCAATTTCTCGCCCACGACCGTGGGGAGAGAGACAGTGCGACTGAGGAATTTGCCTAGCGGCAGCTAGTAACGAATGTACATGCCAACCGAGAAGGACTGATGTGCCCATGCCGATCACGATGAGAGGTCCGGCGGACTCTGGAAACGCGGTCCATAGCATCAGAAGAAGCGTTATCGGCCAAGTGTGGATCAAATATCGCATATGGGAGGCATCACCGAGAACGGTCCACGCACTCGGCTTTGCATCGATCTGCATCGTGCCGAAAACGACCGTCGCTGCCGGAAGACCGTAACCAATGCTCACATGAACTGAACTGTTTGGGCAATGGAAGGCAAGATTCCAAGAGGATCAGCCTATTGCCGACTACCGCGTTCGGATGCTGGCAATGCCGCGTCAGAGAAGCGTGGCAGCAGCATGGGGACACGCCGAGCATATTCATCATATTCGGGGAAAGTCTCTCGCAAGATAGCCTCCTCGATTTTGGCTCGCCGATACTGCAAGAGAAATTGAAGGGCACCGAGCGCCAGCATCAGCGTGGAAAAATGAGAGATAATCATACCGACGACAAAGACAGCCTCGCACACGTATAGCGGATGTCGGACCATTGAGTACGGCCCTGTAGTGACCAAGCGCCGGGCGGTAGCCATCATCGAGAACGAGCGACCAAGCCAATAAAGACAAAAAATCGACCCTGCCGTCCCGACAAAAATCAGGAACAGAGCCATCAGTTGCGCCGTCTCGCTATTGAGCGCTGAGGTCAGAAACATCGCTGCCACTATGATGAAGGACCCAGTGACTGATGTAACTCGCGGTTCTAGTCCCCGCGCCGTTCCCTTCGGCGGCAGCCGACCGATTGTCATGACAATCTGTAGAAACAACAGGAAGGTGGAAGCCGCCTTTGTGACAACAGCAAGAGAACTGACTGTTGTGCTTTGTTGAAAGTAGAGCACTATGGGAGCTGCACTTAATATAATCAAAATCGTTAATACAACGACGATAGCGATTCGGCCAAGGAAATCTTCAGACAACATTTTTCCAACCACAGATTAAAATTGAATTTACTCTGCTCGCGCCTCTGTCGTCTAATCTACTATCCCAGCAAGTATCAGCATAGCGCTGTAGACTTGCAACACTATCGTGCAGATTGCAGCCGCCGATATTGGTACGCCCAACGGCACGACACCTTTTCGATCCATCCGCTGCGCATAGTAGCGGAACATCCCGGCTGGTAGCAGAAAAGGGTTCTTGGCCACGGTCGCGGTGCCGATGGCGAAAACCAGCAGCAACACAGAAAATACGGCAAGATCGCTTCCACCAATCAGAAACGGTGTGACTGCCATTAGCTTCACATCGCCGGCGCCAACTTTGCGCAAGACCCAAAACGGAAAGAACGCGATGAACAGGACGAGGCCTGCAATGGCGTCCAGGCCCATATCCCACCAAGACCCGGCTTGAACAGACACAAGCTGGAGCGATCCAAGCCCAAGGCAAAGCAGCATCAAAACGTCACGGTTGGCAATTTTCTGGGTCGTGAAATCAACCCAAGCAATCTTGGCTAACAATGGGATGGTCAACGCCCTGACCAGCAACGCGGCAACCAACATTTCGCCTACCGCTCGATGTTCTGCACACTGGACGATAGCAGCTTCAAGTTGTTGCCCACGGTTGGATCGTTGGGCGCCAGCTCATAGGCTTTTAGAAAATTGGCGCGCGCGTCCTGCAACTTCCCCCGCAACAGATAGGAATAGCCGACATTGTTGTAATATTCCGGCGTCGCGCCGAGCAGCCGGTAGGCTCGGCCATAGGCCAAGTCGGCTAGGTCGAAGCGGCGGATGCGGTCGGAGGACGCGGCGAGGCCTAGCCAGGCGATTCCATCGTTGGGCGCCAGGCGGGTCGCCTTGTAGAACAGGGCGCCGGCATTGCCGTAATTTTCGGAACGGAACTGGGTCTTGGCTTCGGTGACCGCTTGGTCCGATGCGTAGTAATCGACGTCGCTGATCGTTTTCAGTCCATCGAAGGTGTCGCCAAAGGCGGTGTAGTCGCCTTTGGCCGGCTCATTGGTGCGCACGACGCCGGTGCTGCCGCTGTCGGTCGACTGGCAACCGGCAAGTGTGACCAGCAGCATGCTGGTTGCGGCGGCGAGGCGCATCGGCTTTATCATTTTGTGCCCCAAGGAGCCCTCCGACTCAACTTTAGAAGATAATCATACGGCGGATCAGAAGAAAATGCCCTTCATGCGAATGATCACCGGCAGCATAACGATCATCAGCACCACCGGGAAGATGCAGAGGCCAAGCGGGATCGTCATCTTGACGGGCAAGGCGTTGGCGCGTTCTTCCGCTTGCAGGATGCGCTGATCGCGCATCTCGGCGCTGTAAACGCGCAGGGCATCAGTGAGACTGGTGCCGAGTTCTTCCGACTGTCGGAACAGCACCGCCAACGCCTTCGCCTCCTCCAGCCCGACGCGATCGGCGAGCTCGCGCAATGCCTCGCGCAGCGGCTTGCCCGCTCGCAGCTGCAGATTCATGATCGAGAGCTGGATGCCCAGCCATTTGTGGGTGCCGGCCATTTCCTGGCTGACGCGCTCGACCGCAGCCTCCAGGCTCATGCCCGCATCGGCACAGGTGATCATCATATCCATGAAATCGGGAAAGGACCGGCGATAGATCTGCTTCTGCGCATTCTCGAAGCGGTCGAGCATGATGCTCGGGATGACGATCCAGCCGAGGCCGATCAGGCTCGCACCGCCGACCGCGAAGAAGCCGGGCAATTTCGGCGGCAATGCCCTCGACAGGAGGGCGTACATGAGCAGGAAACCTATGGCGACAGCACCCAGCCGGCAAAGCGTGTATATGAGAGGTGCGCTCGATTGGTAGAACCCGGCGCGAAAGAGTTTTGCCTCGAGCGCGTTCGGCTCCTTGCGTTCCTTCTCGATCGATTTGAAGTAGGCATCGACTGGCTTCTGCGCCGCGAGCTTGGCGAGCCGATCCTGTCCCAGGATTGACCGATGATCGACGGCACCTTCGCCCAGCAGGCTGTCCGCCACCAGCTTCCGCGTTTGCAGCACCGGCAGGAAAACCAGCGCGGCGAACAGGAACAGCGCCACCGCCGCCACGAAGACTGCGATGGAAACCAAAAAGGTCAGGTCGTCGGTGTTGGAAAGCAGGTTTATAGCTCACTCCTAGAAATCGAAAGTGACCATGCGATACATGATGAAGTCACCCAGAAGCGCCCAGATCCCGAAGATCAGGAATATGGGCAATATTATCGGATCGCCCCAGACTTTTCCGTAGTATGACGGCGCGATGAGCTGGAGCATCAGGAACATCGCGACCGGAAACAACGAGATGATCCAGGCTGAAACGCGGCCCTCGGCCGACAGCGCCCTGATCTTCCTCCTAAGCTTCTGCCTTTCGCGCAGCACGGATGAGAGATTGGCGAGGATCTCCGTGAGGTTGCCGCCAGTCTTGGCCTGGATCGAGAGGGAGACCGATAGCAAGTGCAGTCCCTCGAAACCGACCCGTTCCGATAGCTTTCTGACCGCCTGTTCGATGCTGAGCCCAAAGGTGATTTCGTCGGCGACGATGCCGAATTCCGTTCCGAGCGGATCAGGCATTTCGCGAGCCACGAGGCCGATCGCGACGGAGGCCGGATGACCAGCGCGCAACGAACGGACAATCATGTCGAGCGCGTCGGGCAATTGCCTGGCGAATTTCTGTATTCTCTTGCCGCGGGCTCGCCGCAGAATGAGCAGCGGCAGCGCGAAGGCAACCAGCAGAAAGATGATGAAGGCAACCGGCGCAGCCAATCGGATGAGAAACGAAAGCAGCAAGGCCAATGCCAGGCCTGCAAGAAGAAAGCTCGACGCGAAGGTCATCGGATTTCCGGTGACGCCGGACTGGGTGTAGAGCCTGTTCAGCCAGACAAAACCGGAGATAAAGTCTCCTGAATCGGTCAGGCCGCGTTCGCGCAGCAGGCTTTGCAATGTCTGTTCCGCGGGCGCTTCATCTGCGAGGCGGCGAAGCCGGTAATTAACCGACGCCCGGCGCGAACGCCGGCTAGCCAGGGACAGGTAGAAAGCCTCGCCGGCAAGAATGACGGAGGCGGCCGCAACCACGTAGATGAAATAGAGCAGCGACTGTCCCGTCAGCATCACATCGCCACCTGCGGGTTGAAGGCGTCCTTGGCGAAGTGCAAGCCGAGCGTGGCGGCCTCGGAGGCAAAGCGCGGGCGCACGCCGGTGGCGCGGAAATCGCCGATGATCGCTCCATCAGCGGCAACATCGCGCCTAACGAAATGGTAGATTTCCTGGAGCTGGACGACATTGCCTTCCATGCCGGTGATTTCCGAGATGGAGACGACGCGCCGGCCGCCATCGGAAAGGCGCTGCGTCTGCACAATGATGTCGATGGCCGAGGCGATCTGGGCACGGATCGATTCATGCGTCATCGGCAAGCCGGCCATGCCGACCATCTGCTCCAGGCGCGAGATGGCGTCGCGCGGCGTGTTGGCGTGGATGGTTGTCATCGAGCCTTCGTGGCCGGTGTTCATGGCCTGCAGCATGTCGAAGGCTTCCTCGCCGCGCACCTCGCCGACGATGATGCGGTCGGGCCGCATGCGCAGCGCATTCTTTACCAGCTCGCGCTGGCGGATCTCGCCCTTGCCCTCGACATTGGGCGGGCGCGTCTCCAGCCGGCCGACATGCGGCTGCTGCAGCTGCAGTTCCGCCGCGTCCTCGATGGTGACCAGCCGCTCCTTGGATGGAATGTAGCTCGACAGGGCATTGAGCAGCGTCGTCTTGCCGCTGCCGGTGCCGCCCGAAACCAGGATCGATTTGCGCGCCCGCACGGCGATGCGCAGCATGTCGATCATGGGCTGGCGAATCGAATTGAACGCCATCAGGCGTTCGAGCGAATAAGGGTTCTTGGAGAATTTGCGGATCGACACCAGTGGGCCATCAATAGAAACCGGCCGCACGGCGATGTTGACGCGCGAGCCGTCATCCAGGCGCGCATCCGCCATCGGGGAGGATTCATCGACCCGCCGGCCGATGTTCGAGACGATCTTGTTGATGATGCGTAGCAGATGCGCCTCGTCGCGGAAGCGGATCGAGGTCTGCTCGATCATGCCGCGCCTCTCGATGAAGACACGCTCATGCGTGTTGATCATGATGTCGGTGATGGAGTCGTCCTTGAGCAGCGGCTCGATCGGACCAAGGCCCAGCATCTCGTCGGCCGTGTCGCTGGTCAGCTGATCGAGCTCGCGCGCGTTCAACGGCACATTCCGGCCACGCACGAATTCGCGCACGATTGGCCGTATCTCGTTGAGGATCTCGTCCTTCGACGCGTTTTCGAGAGCGGTCAGGTTGAAGCGGTCGATGAGATGACGGTGCAGTTCGACCTTGAGCGTCAGAAAATCATCGCCCTGTGGCTCGGCGTCTGCCGCGGGAGCAGCGGCCGCCCCATTCGACACAACGATGACCGGTGCCGGTGGCGTCTTCTGTTCGTTCGGCCCTTTGATGAAGCGACCCAACATGCCGCCTACCCCCTTATCTTTTCCCCAAATGGAAACTAAGCGTTAACCACGAGAGGCACAAGCGGCCTGCAAGCCACAGGACGTATTTTACTTGAGACATAGTTAAGAGATAGAGATTCGAAAAATCGTTTTATTTATTCCTGTGTTCCGAGCTCCGACCAAAGTCCTAAGACCTTTGTCAGCATATAGGCGACATTGGTCGATAAGCCACTAGATATACTGCGATATGCATTATTTCTAATGTGGCAGCCGAGAGGTATGGCTGCGGCGGAATTGTGAACGAATGGTTAAGATCACTTGAAAAACGAGGCGAATCAAGCTGTTGTCAAAATTCAGAAAGCGTTTGAGCGAGTATTGAAAGGTTAAGGGACTGTTAATCCGTTTGACACTGCTTTTTCGCGCGACCTACGATTGAACGTGACGGGGGATGCTTGGGTATGGGGTTCATCCTTAGCTCTGTCTCGTCGGGTTCAAACCTCCAAAGGGAGAAATTGGCATGAAGAAGCTCATGACGATGGCCCGGCAGTTCCGCGACGACGATAACGGCGCTGCCATGGTCGAATATACTATCCTGCTCGGCATGATCACCGTGGCTGTGATCGTTTCTATCGGAATTGTCGGCACCTGGGTCACCGGGCAGTGGGCGGCTCTGGCGGCGGCGCTCTAAATTGCATTCAGGCCCGGGTCATATGACCCGGGCCTGAAATTAGATGGCGGCGGGCGAATCCCGCAACGTGGGCTTGGGTCAAATGCGCGCTAACACGCTTATCATGATAGTTCTGGCCGGCGTTTTTGGGGTGCTGGCAGTAGTGCTTGCAAATATTTGGCTGGCCAATCAGCGTAGTGCGATGGCGAAGGCGGGCGATGTTCCACGCGACACAGTTGTGGTGGCTGCGGTCCCGCTGAAGTTTGGCGACACGCTGTCGGCCGACAAGTTGCGCGAAGTGGCATGGCCTTCCGGCGCAGTTCCGACCGGCGCTTTCAAGACAACTAAGGAACTGCTGGCGGGCGAAGGGACGAAGCAGGCGCTTCAGTCCATCGGCACCAACGAACCCGTCCTCGCCAACAGGATCACCGGCCCCGGCCAGCGCGCCACACTTTCAGCCGTTCTGGCGGAGGGTATGAAGGCCGTCTCCATCCGCGTGAACGACGTGCTCGGCGTTGCGGGATTTGTCTTCCCGGGAGATCGGGTCGACGTGCTTTTGACCCGCACCGTGCGCAGCAATGACGGCCCCGACAAGAGCTTCGTCGATGTGCTGCTGCAGAGTGTCAAGGTGCTTGCCGTCGATCAGGTGGCCGACGAAAGCAAAGACAGCCCGACCGTTGTAAAAGCCGTAACTGTCGAAGTCACCACCAAAGATGCGCAAAAGCTGACTTTAGCCGCCGGCGCAGGTCAGTTGTCGCTGGCGCTTCGGCAGGCCGCTGCCAGCAAGGGCGAAGAAACCGAACGTGTCACGCTTTCAGACCTGACTGGAGAAATGCCTGAGGATATCGCCAAGAGGCAGGCAGAGCTCGAGCAGCAGAAGGCCGCGGATGCCGCAGCCGCCGAAGAGCGCAAGCGCGCCAATGAAAAGATCGATGGCCTTGCGCAGGCGGTGGAACGGGTCGGAAGCCAGATCGACCAGTTGAGCAAGGTGAAGCCAACTCCCGCTGTGGCGCCCGCGCCACAAGAACAGGAAGTCGTCAAGGAAGTGGTCAAATATGTGCAGCCGGAACCGCCGGCCCGCGCTACAATCGGCGTCTTCCGCGGCGTGAAGCTCGAAACGTACGACGTGCCGCGCCAGCGCTAAAACAGCCAGCGGCAAACGAGGGGCTGCCGACCAGGCAGCAGTGGGAGACGAGGATGAAGGGGTCTTGTGTGAGGGTGGCGGCGGCTGCGCTATCCTTTGTGGCGTTGTCTGCGATCTTCGACTACTCGGCCAGAGCGGCTGACCGCTTCATCGACGTGTCGAGCCCGTCGCTGCACCGCGTGTTCGTGCCCGTTTCCCAATCCGCCACGATCCAGGTCAACGCCACGCTAGGCGATATCGTCGTCGGCGACGAGAAGATCGCCGATGCCCAGCCGATGACCGACAGGACGCTTTACGTCATCGGCAAGAGCGTCGGCACCACCACGGTCAATCTGTTTTCCGAGGACAAGCGCTCGCTTGGCGCCATCCAGATCGAGGTCGGCCAGGATGTCAGCGACATGGCGGTGGCCATTCGCCAGGTGGCGCCGAAGGCGCGGATCGAGATCGGTTCGATCAACGGCAAGATAAGGCTTAGCGGCCACGTCAAGGACGCTGCGACGTTGGCGCAGATCGTCGAGGTGACGCAGCAATATGGTCCCGATGCGATCATCAACGCCGTGACGATCGATGACAGCGAGCAGGTCAATCTGGAAGTGCGCGTGCTGGAGGCCAAGCGCAACGCTGGTCGCGATCTCGGCGTGTCGATCAGAAGCACCAACAATAGCGGTACGACCAAAGTTGGAACTGGAACTGCAGCGGTTGATGCGGACGGGGTGGTTCTAGGCGCGGGTGATCTTGTCGGGGGTGTGCTCTCGGGCGCCAATCCATTCGCTGCGCTGATTACCCGAGTCATTGACAGCAGGATCAAAGTCGATCTGATCATTCAGGCGCTCGAAGACAAGGGTGTTGTGCGCACCCTCGCTGAGCCCAATTTGACGACGCTTTCAGGCGAGACGGCCAGCTTTAACGCTGGCGGCGAAGTGCCGATTCGCACCGTCCTCAATGACGCGGTCCGAATCGAATACAAACAATTCGGCGTCAATCTAAACTTCACGCCGGTGGTACTCGACGACGGCAAAATCCATATCAAGCTGGCGCCGGAGGTCAGCGACCTGACCGACTTTACCCCCGCCGGCGACCCTATCTTTACCACTCGCAAACTGGAGACTGTCGTCGAGCTGCGCGACGGCCAGAGCTTTGCGGTCGGCGGACTGTTGTCCAGCAAGACGACGAAGATCCAGAATCAGGTGCCGTGGCTCGGCCAGGTTCCGGTTGTCGGGGCACTGTTCCGCAATTCGAGCAATCAGAAGGTCGAAACAGAGTTGGTGGTCATCGTGACACCTCACGTCGTGAGGCCGGTGAAACCAGGCGAGCAATTGGCGACGCCCCTCGACAAGACCCGACCGGCCAACGACCCGGAATTCTTCCTTCTCGGTCAGCTCGAAGTCAGCAAGGACATGATCCGCAAATATGAACACGGCGAAGGCGTCACCGGCCCCTATGGGCACATGCTGGATGTGAAATCGAAGGACAAGCTGGTCTATGTCAAGAAATAAGCTCCTGCTCGTCCTTCTCGGCTCCAGCCTGCTGGCAGGCTGCGCGGCCGACTATCTGAACAATTACGACACGATGACGCTGGCATCGGGCGACACGCAGAAGGCCAATCAGCTGCTGCAGACGGTCGATCCATATAACCCGGCTTCCAACAACACGAAGATCGAAGGCGATGGCGCACGGTCGGTCGCCGTGGTGCAGAAATACAAGCTTGCGCCAAGTGGGTCTGCGCCGGCAACCAACATGACGGTCAATGTCGGCGCGTCGAGCGAGACCAGCGCAGCGAAGTAGAAGGATGCGGTTCGTCAGGCGAGCGAGGACGCCTGGCACGAATGGAACAGAGAGTAAGATCATGTTGAGGACCATTCGTGAATTCTGGAGCGATCAGCGCGGCATAGCGCTGCTCCTTGTCAGCATCATGCTGCCGGCAATCATCGGCTTTTCGCTCCTGGCGATCGACATGAGCCGGGTCAACAATATGCACAACGACCTGCAGAAGGCTGCCGACGCTTTTGCCTTGGCCGGCGCGGCTGAGTTGGACGGGTCGACCGGCTCTTGGGCGCGGGCCGAGCGCGCCATGGCGACATTGGTCAGCAATGAGAGCCACTTCTCGACGGTTGGCACGAATGGCTGGTTCATTCTGACCTCTGGTCAACCTGGCGGCACACTGAACTGCAACGCCGCCGGAGACATTTCCTGGTGTTTCCTGAAAACAATTCCCGCAGCTGACGGCAGCCCGATAACAGCGGCCAATCGGGCCAATGCCGATCGCACCATTGGGGAAGCGGAAACGCGCTTCATCCAGGTGAGTGTCAACCCAACGGGCTTTGCTGCAATCTTTCCGGCGTCATTTCTCACAGGCAATGCTGCCAATAATGGTTTCAATGTCAGCGCCGTCTCCGTTGCGGGCTTTGTCTCCGGCGTCTGCGATTTCACTCCGGTCTTCATCTGCAACCCGTATGAAATGGATGCGAATGGAACGAACAGCGCTGGTGGATATACGCTGCAGCAGGCTGTTTCTGACCCGGTCGTTCACCGTCGGCTGATCGAACTGAGAAAGGTCGGAAATGGGGCCGCTGCCGGCCCAGGCAATTTCGGCTTCCTCGAGCCTCCCCCCGGCGTGGGAAACGGTGCCCAGGCCCTCGCCGAGACGATCGCGACCTCAAAGCCGATCGGCTGCTACGAATCCGGCCATGTTTCGACCAAGACTGGGCAAAACGCGGGACCTGTGCAGGATGCTTTCAACGTCCGCTTTGGGATTAGGGCAACCGGCGGCGGCTTCAACAGCGCCGAATATGGGCCGGCCTCGAATGTCCGGAAGGGAGCCGTGCCTAGCAGCAAGGGCAACCAGTGCCCTCAGTATAACCAGTTGACCTTTAATGGTCCTGGCAACATGGGGCTGCCCAGAGATGCCACAACGCCTTACATGAACGGACGGATGGGCGATGGCAATTGGAACCTTTCGAGCTATTGGAGCACTAACTTTGGTTCCACCAACCATCCGCCTTCCTGGAATGCGACCAAACCGACACGATATCAGGTCTATCAGTACGAAATTGCCAACAGTCTGGTTGGCCACGCCTCAACCGGGGGCGAAGTCGGCACACCAGCCAACGCGTGTCAGCCGCCCATCACGTCTGTGGATCGACGCCTCCTTTATGGGGCCATCCTGAATTGCAATGCGCTCGAGGCAGCGGGCAACGACCTGTCTGGGCACAGCATCAATCTGCCAGTCGAAGCCTTCGGCAGCTTCTTCCTTACGGAACCCGTAGCATCTGCTTCGGACGATGCTTCCGTGATGGTTGAACTGGTCGACGTCAGCGGGGCCAACGGTCAAGGGACCCTCAATAATTTCCTGCGTGACGAAGCGCAGCTCTACCGGTGATGACGATGATCAGAACGTTGTTCCGGCGCATGATCAAGTTTCGACGCGACAACCGTGGCGCGGTGTTGGTAGAAATGACCCTCATTACGCCTTTGATGTTGATCTTGTCAGCGGGTGTGTTCGAGTTCGGCAACCTGATCCATGACAAGCTGCTGATGGAAGCCGGATTGACCGACGCCGCGCGGTTCGGGGCGCGTTGCAACAGTCAGCTTTATACACAATATGCGGGTTTCACGGCCATTAATTGCGCTAACGTCGCCGCCAACATAGCCGTGTTCGGCAATGCAGCTGGATCGGGGAATGCGCGCGTCGGCGGTTGGCAGAAATCAGGGGGGCCGTCGAATAACGCGACGGTGACAATTGCCGCTCCCGCATCCTGCCACGATGCTGTGCAAGCTGGCGTCACCGTGTACCGCTCCACCACGGCACAAGTCTGCATCGTCCGAGCCGTCGGCAAGTACCCCTATAGCGGCATCGGTATGCTGTCGCTTATCGGCATCGGCCCAATCACCTTAAGCGGCGCCCATGAGGAGCGGTTGATCCGATTCTGATCATGATCAGGCGTTTCGCAACATCGGAAGACGGCGCAGCAATGGTCGAAATGACCATCGTGTCAACGCTGCTGTTTGCTCTAGTGCTGGGCTTCGTCGATTTCGGAAATGCCTTTTATCAATGGAACGCTGCTACGAAGGCGGTGCAGATCGGCGCCCGGCTCGCGTCGATCTCGGATCCAATTGCGCCTCAGATAGCCACAGCTGGCGTTACGACCTTGCCAGGCGCTCCAATACCGGCAGGCAATTTCGATTTTATATGCAACGGCGCCACAAGCGTGTGCAGCTGTGCAGGTTCGGGGTGTGTGCCTGGAACCTTTAGTGCCGCGAATTTCAATCGAATATTTCGGGGAGATGCGGCTGGAGCAGGCACTTGTCCGACGCTTGCTGCGGGGCAACGACCAGGAATGTGTCATTTCTTTCCAAGGCTGCAGCCGGCCAACGTAGTGGTACGATACACGGCCACCGGACTTGGGTACCAGACGCGAGCAGGCGGCCCGGTGCCAACCATTACCGTCAGCCTCCAGAACGTGACCTTCCAGTTCTTCTTCCTCCAGGGACTGATGGGGTTCGCCAACATCGCCATGCCTTCCATGCTGAGTACAGTAACGGGTGAAGATTTAAAGAGTACGTACCCATGAACGCCATCGACACCAGAGTTCTCCCGACCAAGCGAAAGCAGGTGGCGCTGTTTTCCGGCGATGCGGATTTCAAGCGCGACGTCACAACGCGGCTCGATGCGCTGGCGATCTATGACGTCAAGGTCTCGGACGCGGCGGAGTTCCTCAAAGGGCCGCCTGTCGACAGCCGGCCCGGCATCATCATCCTCGATCTCGGCAATGGCGAGCTGCTCGGCAATCCGGGGATCGTCGAGGCGCGCGCGGCTTGGGCGTCGGTGCCGCTGATCGCGATCTCCGACGAGCTCACCTCCGAACAGACGCGCGTTCTGGTGCGCATGAACGCGTCCGACTGGCTGCACAAGCCGCTCGACGCCAAGGAGCTGCTCAACGCCGTCACCTTCCACGACACCGGCAGCCAAGGCACCAAGAGCCGCATCGTCACCTTCATTGCCGCCAGCGGCGGTGCCGGCGCCACCACGCTGGCGATCTCGGCGGCCGAGTATCTCGCCTCGAAATCGGCCGAGCGGGCGGCCTCGACCTGCCTCGTCGATCTCGACTTCCAGAGCGCCAATTGCGGCGCCTATCTCAACCAGTTCAACCAGTTCGACCTCTCCGGCATCATCGGCCAGCCGGACCGGCTCGACGTCGAGCTGATGGACGTCATCAAGCTGTCGCGGCCGTCGGGCCTGACGCTCTATTCCTTCGAGCGGCCGCAGCTGCCTTTCGAGCCGCACGGTTCCGACTTCGTGTTCCGGCTGCTCGATCTCGTCGCCTACCGCTTCGACGACATTGTCATCGACCTGCCCAACATCGAGACGCCGTGGCACGATTCTGTGCTGCGCACGAGCGACGAGATCTTCATCGTCTTCGAGCTCAACGTCGCTTCGCTCAGGCAAGGCAAGCGGCTCTACAAGAAGATCCGCGAGTTGCGCGGCAACAAGGTCAGCATCACGCTGGTCGCCAACAAGCACAAGCGCAAATGGTTCGGCAACCACTTCTCGCGCAGCGAGCTGGAGAAGATCTTCAAGGCGCCGCACATCAAGTCGCTGGCGCTGGACAACGCGCTCTTGGCCGACGCGCTGAATCGCGCCATCCTGCCTTCCGAGGTGGACGGACGGGCGCGCTTCAACAAGGATCTGAAACGTATGTTCAAGGAACGGCTGGACAATGCCCAGCGCTAGACTTCGCATTGCCGGGCGTCTTGCCGCGGCCGGCCTGATCGGCATCGCGCTGGCGTCGGCCTGCGGTTTGGCGCAAGCCGGATCGGGCCTGCCGCCGCTGCCGGCCATGGGCCCCAGCCTGCGCAAGGCGGTCGCCTTCGAGACCCGTGAGCAGCCCGGCACGATCGTCATCCGCAAAAACGAGAAGGCGCTCTATCTGGTGACCGCAGCGGGGCATGCGCTGCGCTACCAGATCAGCGTCGGCCGCGACGGCTTCGGCTGGACCGGAACGGTCAAAATCGCTTCCAAGACCGAATGGCCGGAATGGCGCCCGCCCAGGGAAATGCGCGCGCGCCGGCCGGAACTGCCGGCGATGGTGCCGGCCGGTCCCTACAATCCGCTCGGCGCCAGGGCGCTTTATCTGTCGCGCGACGGGCGCGACACGCTCTATCGCATCCATGGCACCAACGATCCCAAGGGCGTCGGTTTCGACGGCACGTCCGGATGCTTCCGGCTGACGAACACCGATGTGATCGATCTCTTCAAACGCGTCGCGGTGGGCGCAAAGGTGGTGGTTGAATGACGATGATCAGCGAGCCGGACGTCCCGGCAATCGAACTCGGTCACAGGGAAGCCGCTCCGGGAAAGCCCAGCCGGGCCAGGCTGATCGGCGTCGTGGCGGTGGGTGCGCTGCTCGTCACCGTCGTCAACGTGACGGCCGCGGTCTATCTCTATCGCGGCGTCAACGACCTCAAGACGATGGAGGCGCGGCTGGAACAGCTCGGTCAGTTCGAGCAGCGGATCGGCGCCCGCATCGACACCGTCAACAATGGTTTCCAGAGCCGGTTCGAGACGCTGGACCATCAGTTGCAGGCGAATTTCGGCCGGATCAACGGCAATATCGCCAAGCTTGAGCAAGGCCAGCCCGTCGCCGCCAGCGAACCGGCGCCCAGCGCGCTCGAGCCCGCGATGCTCGACAACACCACGGTGGCGGATGCGTCCGCGGCCGATGAAAGCGGCGCCGATCCCGCCGCGCAACCCTTGTTCAAGCGCAAGGTCGCGCCTCCCGGCCCCAACCCGTCCTATCAGCGCATCCAGCAGCCGGATGGCAAGGTCTATTACAAGAAGATCAACTGAGCGCGCGGGCCTTCGCCGCCGACTGAGCCAGCCGGTTACAGATCGCGCTGCAGCGTCAGCATGCGGACAGTGCGGGCTTCGGCGCGCTGTTTCGCCTCGCGCAGGAACGCGACGTGGCAGTAAGCGCAAGCCATGAGACCGAGGCCCAGCACCAGGCAGTTCTGCAAACTTAGGTCGACCATCACCGAAAACTGAAGGCCATGAGGCGTGACGAAGGCGGCGATAGTGCTCGCCGTTTCCGCGTTGCTGCTCAGCGCCATCATGAACCCGGCGAAAATCATTGCAGCATGATTGGCGATGAAGAAACCGCCGGACCATTTTGAGCGGCTGGCCATCCAGCAGGCGCCTGCCGCAAAGACGACAATGGCCGCATCGAGCGCCATCGATCCGCCGAGATAGACATGCGCCTGCTGCCAGAACATGGTCGAGAACGGGCGCAGTTCGAGCCAGGCGTGCCACACTGCGGGGCTGGCGGGATAGAAGCCGAGCAGCAGCGCCGCCATCCGCTCTGCCGCCAGCAGAAGCAGCATCAGGGCAGGAAAGGCAAAAAGCAGTATCGGCTTGCGCATCATGTCATCCCCTCGACATCCGTTGAGCGATTCTAGACCGCATTGGTTGCGCGAGGCTTAACGCAACGCCTTGCTTTTCAAGGAATGTCGCTCATGTCTAATGTGTGATCCGGGTCAACGGTCGGGGTGGCGCCGTGTCGGCAGGAGCTAACGGGCTCGAGCAGCATCATCGACAGCCGGCACGACCCGGCGGAGGTTCGCGCGTCACCCAGGCGAACCCGCCCGGCCGCCCGCTGCTGGCGTCCGCGCTCGGCGGCCTCGGCCTGCTCGCAGGCATGGTGCTGATCGCCGAGGGCGGGCGCTGGCTGCCGTCCGAGCCGGCTTCGATCGCGGCGGTTCAGGACGCCGACGATCCTAAGCCGGCCTCGCCCATCCCGATGCATGACACGCAACCGGGCCAGCCGGCACGCAAGATCGCCGAGGACCTCATCGCGCCGCCGCCGCTCGACATATCCGGGATCGAGCGCATCGAGCCGCGCCCTCCGCTTGGCGAACTCGGGCTTGCGCCGGCGCCAAAGACGCCGATGCCGCAGGATTGGCGCCAGACGCTGCTCTTCCGTCCGGTCGCGACTTCCTCGGCGATCTTCGAAGCCATGGGACGCACGGTCGCCATCAGCGGGACGGTCGACATAGATCCCGACAGGACCTGCACGTTCGAAGACACCACCTGGCCCTGCGGCCAGCGGGCGCGGGCCGCCTTCAACTCCTGGCTGCGCGGCCGGGCGCTGAAATGCCTGCTGCCGCCGGATGCCGACCGTTTCGCCATCGCCGCGCCCTGCGCCCTCGGCAAGCAGGATGTCGGCGCCTGGCTGGTTTCCAACGGCTGGGCGATGGCGGCTCCCACAGGTGACTACGGCAAGGCCGAAGTGGTGGCGAGAAACGCCCGGATGGGCATTTTCGGCCCGCCGCAATAGCGCCGCGGGAAAGCCGGCGGCCGGTTCCGTCCCGGACCTGCGTGAAAGCGGAATGGTCAGGGCGGTTCAGCCCTTCTAAAGCCTGGACTGGCCAGGCCGGTCATCAAATGCGCGAGCCGCCGGCTGCGGCAGCCTTGTGTGCCGGATCCAGCTTGCCATGGAGAAGATGCCGACTTGCATCAAATTGTAAGCTTCCCTGATACCGAAATCGTAACGGACCTCCTGTAACCATGCGTCGAACAGGAGATTGGGCCTTGACCGCGAAAACACCGACCGCGCCGGTTCAAACGTGGAAGCACCTCATCTTGCTGGCCGTGCTTGGCACCGCCGCCTGTGTCGGCCTTTCGCTCGCGCTGAACTACCTGCTGCTTTTCAGCGACAGCCTCACACCTTTTGGCCGCGGGGCCGTTACGGCAATCATCGTGCCGATCGTCATCGGTCTGCCGCTGTTTGCCCTCGTCGGCTGGCAACAGATCGAGATCCGCCGCTACCGGCAGGAACTCACCAGGTCCGGCACCTATGACCAGCTGACCGGCTGCCTGAACGGCAAGGTGTTCACCTCGATGGTCGACAGGAGGGCGCAGAGACCGGCCGGTCCGCGCTCGGGTGCCTTTCTGGTCATCCATCCGGAGCATCTGGCATCGATCAACCTGCGCTTCGGTCTCGAATGGGGCGACGAGGCCTTGCGGCTGATCGCATCGGCTATCCGATCCGCGGTGCGCCAGGACGATCTGATCGGCCGGATCGGAACCTCAATGTTCGGCGTCTTCCTGCCGGGCGCGAGCGAAGACGACGCCAAGGACGTCGGCGAGCGCATTCGCGGCACGGTCGGCGAGATCTATTTCGCGCCGAAAGGCGACAAGGACGTGCTTGCGATCAAAGTCGGCGGCGTCATTTTCGAGCGGGAGCTGGAATTCGAGGACATGTTCCGCTTCGCGGAGGAAGGCATGGCCGAGGCCCCGGACGAAGCCGGCCTGCGGCTGTCGCATGTCAACAACTGAGCTGCAACACCGGAGCTATGAACTGCGGAGTTCAGTTCAGCCGCTACACCTGCCTGTCTGCGGTTCCCTGCAGAGGTGTCGGTAGCGAAGCAAGTTGTCCGGTTTAGTAGCATCATCATTTGTCCGCTTCGTATCGCGTTGAAGCGGAACACTTGGTCAGCCTGCTGCCCATCCGCTCGATCTGCCCGTTCGTCCAGGGATGATTGATCTTGGTGAGCCTGTGCTCGATGCCGTTCTCGTCGCAGACACGATCGAAGATTTGGTGGAAGGCATATTTGTGGCGAGCATGGTTGGTGAACTGGAGGCCGTCGTCGGTTAGCACCGTATGGATGGTGTAGGGAGCCGCTGCGATTAGATTGCGCAGGAATGGGGCCGCGACCATCTTGCCGGCCTCTGGACGGAGTTCGGCATAGGCGAACTTGGACGTCCGGTCGATCCCGACGAACAGGCGCAGCTTGCCCTCGTACCTCTGCACCCCGGCGATGCGATGTGGAAGAAGCCGATCGGATAGGCTTTGCACTTCTTCTTCGCCGGCTTGTCGCCTGCGATCTCCGGGAGGGACTCATGCCCTGCCGCTGCAGGCAGCGACGCAATGAAGACCGCGAGAGGTGGGGATCGTCGGCTGAAGCGCATGGAGACGGTCACGAGTGGCAGCAATGTCTGCTTGCGGAAGGCGACGACGTCGCCTCCTCCTCCTACGACAGCGCCGACGAGTGCGGGTCTTGCGGCCCGGCCGGCAGGTCGGCGACCGAGCTGCGCTTCTTCCACTTGGCAACTGTCTTCTGGTTGATGCTGTAGCGCTTTGCCAGAGCCCTCTCTTGACTATTCTGTATGGCTCTACGGATCGCCGCTGTCGTCGTGCCGAACCTGCCCGATAGCGCATCTCTCCATGCCTGGGAAAATAATGCAGCATCAAAGCTTGGGATCAAACACCTTAGCAAGCTGTGAAGAAATCCACTTGCGGGCGATGAAGTCCGCTTCTACGCACTTCAAACTTAACTTAGATCACGCGCGTAGACAATTTGCTGCTTGCAGGGCTTCTTCCAGTTCCAAAGCGGCAACGAGCTTCGCGGCCTCCTTCCAATGCAGCGCCACGTCCGCACGCGTATTAGCGCGGGCCGACCGAAAGGCAGGCAGATCGCCCGCAAGTGCCTTTAGGTCGCGCAATACGGACGCGATGTGTGGCCATGGAAAATCTGTCGGGTCGCCGATGTCCCGGTCGGCGCCCACGATCATTTCCAGCTTCGCGATGATCCCAGCAAGCGACAGAGCTGTAACGCCGGGGATAGAATCCTGAAATCTTAGTGCCTCCGTCATGGCAAATACCTCGGCCTCGCAAGCCACCTCATATTCCGCCCTCGCTCCTGGCGTGGCCCCCTGCATGCGCCGAGACACGGACTTACCCGAGGTCAATACCTGAATTCCGGTACTGGCCATTATTCGTGCCTCCAAACGCTGTTGCACCCGGCACAACAGCAATGAGACGTATTGAGCTTGATGCCACTCGCCCCAGAGGCTCAAAGCGGGGTCCATTTCTGCCCCGGCCGGCCCGTTACGCTTGCCGCCTTGCTGGCCGATGACGAAAGGCAAACTCGTGGTATTGTCGGAATCAGCCATGATCCGAGCTCCAGTCAGCTTGGGATGTGGTCAGGCCGGGCGACGTGTTGAAGGCACGTCGTTCGGCTGCGGGTAGCGACCACCTACGTACATACCGTACATTACGGATATTGAGATTGTCAAATACACCGAACCCATCGGAAGTAAAAAATGAGCGTTTCGAGTTGCGCCTGTCGGGCGACTTGCTAATCCGGATTGACGAATGGCGTCGCAAACAACCGGACTTGCCTACTCGATCGGAGGCGATTCGTCGCTTGGTGGAAATGAGCTTGGACCGGAAGTGATTGGAAGGCGGATGCGAAAATTGCCGGCCACGGCGGACACGCACCGACTCCCCATTCATCAATGTTGGGCTATGCCGTCGCGACCTACCTTGGCCCGGATCGCAGTTCTTCGGGTGGACAAAGATCCGTTAAGACTAATGGGTCCCCCTCGCGATTGCGCTCTTAAACGGCGCCCGAGCGAACAGCTACAGTCGGCCAGTTAAGCGATGATCCGCTCATCAGCTTGCTACCCGTGGTGCGCTGATTAGTCCGGCCCACGCCGGAAAGTACGGCAACCATCTGCGTCAGCTACACCACATCCCGGGATATGATTCGCGCCCAAGACCACTCTCAAAATAAGCGACACAGGTCCCTTTGAGTCGCGAATCGGCGGCAGGAGGCGGTGAATAGGCTGTTCCGAAATTGCAAGGAAACGGCGAAACTAGGCGAAATCGATGAAGCACAGCTACTGCAGCCTCACATGTGCGCGTGAGGAGACATACTCGGGATTGTTCCGCGTATGTCAGGCTAGCAAGAAGGAGATATCCACGATGACCGCATCCCAATATACGAGTGAGGCGGGCGCGGCCCTCTGCCTCCGCGAACTTCGGACTCAATTGGGCATTTCTCAAAAAGAGCTGGCGAAGAAAATGGGAACGACCCCACAGATTGTCTCTCGATGGGAAAAAGGGACGGAAACGTTGAGCGTTGAACAGGTGAACGATCTTTGCATCACTTTGAACTGTTCCGCCGGGCAGCTGTTGGCCGGTATAAATGGCGCTGAGAGACAACCCGCGAGACGCTCACGACATGGGGATGCAGAGATTCGATATGGTACGCTGAGGGCAAAAATGGCGTTTGGAACGCGCAATTACCCGATCAGCGAGTATGCGCGCGCATCAGTTCTACTTCAACTCCGGATTCTTAACAATCCGCGCCTGAGCGGAAAGAGCCGTAAATGGATTTACTGCGTAAGCCTTGACAATAGAACCGTACTTCTCAATCCAAAATATTTACAATATATTGAACTAATTGGCGAAGACGTCGAAGCTACGCCACAATACTATGATCGGGAAATCTATCGAGCTCTCGATGGTTGGGACACTGGAGATTATCCAGATGAACTTAAGAAGGAGTGCGAGAGTATCATTGCAACGGTCGGCGAAGAAGAGATCGCGCGGATGGTTTCTTGTGTTCGTGTCACCTACCACAGTGGAGAGGATCAGTGGAATTTCCTGGATGACGGGAGCGCCATCACGATTTTCGGACTGGAAGCTGCGACCTTTGACGTTGCCAACTGTACGTTCGCTGAAATTGAGGAGGAGGGCTACTATCGGGGACGGCACGCCAACCTTGACCATGTTGCAGTTATGGAGGTTCCGAGCGATCGCTACCATAAACTGACCCGTAGCAGGCCAAAGGCAAATCGACGAAGGGCGATGCCTCTGTCCAGCCAACATGAGGTTGCGGTGTCGACTGTATAGGCTGGTGCTGCGAGAGAGGATTGAACTCTAACTCATTTAAGTAAAATCAATAACTTACTGGACATTTTGTAACGTTGTGACGACCAACAAAATGACCCTGAAAGCCAGGACTGAACCCTCTACCTCAGCCCGTGCGCTATTAGTCGAGTGGCCGGCATCCGCCGAAGCGCCATCATAGCGACAACACCGAGCAACGGGCCAGGCACCAGGACCAGGAAGCTCCAGCGCCAACCTACAGTCTCCGCCATGTATGACACCAGATGGATGGAGCAAAAAGTGAGTGCGATGCCGACGCTTAGCTGTAGGGAAAGCGCCGTGCCCACGTAGCGTTGATCGCTCAATTCGGTTGCCATGGCCGAGAACTGCGCGGAATCGCCGATGACGGTCGCTCCCCACAGGATGGCAACGACGGCGAACAACCAGAACGGACCGGCGAAGGTCAGGCCGATCGTCAATGCGCAGAGGCCGGATACAGCCAGCCGCCGTGGAGGTGCGACCGAAGCGGTCCGCCACGATGCCGCCGGCAATCGAGCCGATCCCGCCCGACGCCACGACCAAGAACGCCAGCAAGGAGGCGGCGCCCGGATCCCCAGTGCCCAGGCCGGGGCCTCCTGCCCTGATGTAGGCCAGTATCCAGCCCCACATGGCGTAGAGCTCCCACATGTGACCGAGATAGCCAAGATTGGCGAGCATCAGCGCGCGGTTGCGCACCAGCGTTTTTATGTGGCGAGGGTCGAATGCCGACCTCGCGAAGGGATGAGGCCCTTCCTCGCCCAGCCAGAGGATCAACAAAGCTCCAGCCAGTGCTGCGACGGAGGTGGCCACGATGACGCTTTGCCAAGCCAATTCGTCAACTCGGGCTGATACCAGATGAGGAAAGGCAGAACCAAGCGTCAGCGCAGCGAGGAGGGCGCCGAGCGCCGTTCCCCGTCCGCGACTAAACCATGTCGATACCAGTTTCACCGCTGGTGGATACACGCCCGCCAGGGCCAGGCCGGTGACAAAACGGGCGACCAGCAGCACGCCGACGGAGGGCGCGAACAAGAGGGAGAGGTTGGCAGCCGCCGCCGTCAAGGCGCTGACGCCGATCAGCTTGCGAAGCGAAAACACATCCGGAAGGCCGGCCATGCTGGAGGCCAACGCGCCTATGGCAAAGCCGATCTGCACGGCACCGGTTATCCACGCGCCCTGCGCAAGAGAAAGGTCCCACAGCCGGGTCAGCTGCGGCGCAATCGCCGTTGCTGAAAACCATGTCGTCATCGGCAGGAAGGCGCCTACTGAGACCACGCTTAGCATCAACCAGCGCCGCGCGGCGCTGGTTGCGGTGACATTCGCGGCTGTCATGTGGTCCATGTCCGTCGGCTCAGGCCGCGATGGAGCCCTGCAATCGTTTGAGCACCGGAAGAAGGTCGGCCGGGTCGGGTCTGCGCGTGTAGTCCGGGCTGACCTCGGCATAGGCGATGATGCCGTCTTGCCCGACCACGAAACGAGCCGGCATCGGCAAGGTCCAAGAACGATCCTCATTGATAAGCGGCAGGTCGACGCCGAAGCCGCGATACAAGTCGATCAGATCGTCGGGCAGGCGAAACCGCAGGCCGAAGGCATCGGCGACCCTACCGCCGGCGTCGCTCAGCATCGGGAATGCTATCTGCTTGTCGAGCTTGGCCTTGCGGCCGTTCGCCAGCGACTGCGGGGAGATGGAAATCAGCTGTGCCCCGGTCGCCTGGATTGCTGGCCAAGCTTCCTGCAAGGCGGCAAGCTCGATGTTGCAGTAGGGGCACCAGACTCCGCGATAAAAACTAAGCACCAAGGGACCCCGGGTAAGCAGATCGCTGGATGCGACAGACCCGCCATCAGCCTCCGGCAATGTGAATATTGGCGCAACGGCGCCTGCCTTTAAGGCTTGGGCCGCCTGACCCGACGCTATGAGTTCGGCGGTCGCACGGCGCATAACCTCGACCGCTTGCTTGGGAGCCTTGCTTTCAAAGTCGGGTTTGAAGGCATCGAGCTTTTCCTGAAGAGACATGAAACACTCCAAATCTTGACCGCACGGCTTGCGGAGCAATGTCCTCGCCTATTTCCAGAAAGGGGGGTAGCTTGCCAAAGAGCATAGCAATCATCCGGAAAACGAATGGCCGACAGACTGCAGGAACTTGAGGTTTTCGTGCGGGTGGCCGAACGGGCAAATCTTTCCCAAGTCGCACGTGAGATCGGTCTGTCGCAGCCGTCGGTGTCGCGGATTCTGAACGATCTGGAGGCGCGCATCGGTGCCCGCCTACTCATCCGCACCAGTCGCAAGGTCGGGCTGACCGAGGCCGGGCAAGTCTACCTCGACCAGATCCGGCCGCTGCTGGCGGATCTTGGGGCAGCGGCCGACACCGCAGCAGGCAATGAGGAGTTACGCGGCGTTCTGCGGGTCGAGCTGTCAGTCACATTCGGGGTGCGCGCGGTCATTCCTCGCTTGCCCAGCCTTCTCGCCGAGCATCCCGATCTCTCTGTCGAGTTGATGATGGACGATCGCCGGCGCAGTCTCGCTGAGGAGGGCGCCGATGTTGCGATACGGCTTGGCCTGCTCGACAATTCCAGCATGATGGCGCGCAAGGTCGGGCAGACGCCTCGGTTGCTCGTTGCCGCGCCGGAATACATTGCTCGGCACGGTCAGCCGAGCAGCCCTGCGGATCTGGCGAAGCACCAGGTGATCTTCGGGCCCTCCGACAGTTCCGGCGCGACGTTTCAGGAGCTGGCGGATCCGCAGGTCCGGTTTGTGCTGCCCGAAAGTCCTCGCATCAGGGTCTCGAGCTCGGCCGGCGTTACAGCGTGTGTTGTGGCTGGGCTTGGCGTAGCATTCGGTTCGGGATGGATGTTCGACGCCGAGCTGAAGGACGGCCGTCTGTGTCGGCTGCTGCCGGATTTTGCGCTGCCGACCATACCTATCCATGCTCTGTTCCCGGCCGGGCGTCAGCCGAGCAAGCGGGCCAGAGGATTTGCCGACTGGTTAAGCAAGTCACTTGGTTCGTCATGATAAGTCGCTGCCACTGGCCAGCGGTATCACACCCCCTAGTCCGCAATGCGCGCCGCTTTGCCCAACGCGATCAACTAGGTTAGTCTCGCAATATGCGCCGTCGCTGATAAACCATTTCGCTGAGGGGGCGAGATTTCATGGAGATGCAGCAGGTCCGCTATTTTTTGGCCCTGTCTAACACGTTAAATTTCACCAGGGCGGCCGAGGAGTGCAACGTCACTCAGCCGGCCCTTACGCGCGCGATCAAGACGCTTGAAGAGGAGCTAGGGGGAGAGCTACTTCGGCGCGAGCGTCAGCACTCGCACCTTACCGAGCTTGGGCGTCGAATGCTGCCCCTGCTGCAACAGTGCTATGATGCGGCCACTTCCGCCAAGTCACTGGCCAAGGCTGTGCAAAGCAGTGACGTGGCACCCCTCAACGTCACGATATCCAACAGCATCAACATAGCGTTACTGGTTTCGCCCTTCACGGAGCTTTTCCGGGCCTATCCCGGCGCCCACCTCAAGATCAATCGTGGTTCGCCCGCTGCTGTCGTCGACGCGTTGAAGAGTGGCGACGTCGAGCTGGCAATTGCCGGCCCCCTGGGACCGGCTTGGGACCGCCTGGACGTATGGCCGCTGTTTCGGGAAGAGATTGAACTCGCTGTAAATTCAGACCATCCGCTCGCCCGGCGAAACGAGGCCGATGTCGCGCTGGCGCAGCTTGCCGCCGAACCCGTGCTCAGTCGGATCGATTGGGAGACGAGCGAGGAGCTGTCGCGCTCCCTGTCCGCCAGGGGTCTTACGCCTCGAACGGCGCATGAAGTCGAGACCGATCAGGACCTTCTGGCGTTGCTCGAAGCCAACGCTGGGGTCGGCTTCGTGTCGCTGACGGCACCGCGATCCTCGAACACCCGCCGGCTCAAGCTGCGTGACCTGGACGTTTCTCGGATCGTTTCCGTCTATGCGGTAGCCGGCAGGCATCGCTCGCCTGTCGCGACAACGCTGCTCAACCTTTTGAGGGCGGCCGACTGGTCGTCCTTCGGCGTCAGCGAGCCCGCCTGAGCGCCGCGATCAGGTCGTCGATGTCCATGCGGCGGCGGTAGTCCGGATCGACAAAGCGATCCCTGATGATCCCGTCCGTTCCGACAATGAAGGTGGCTGGAATAGGCATGAACCAGCTGCTGTTGCCCTGATAGTTAGGGATGTCGAACCCCAGGCCCATAAGCCGCTCCATTTCGGCGCCGACCCAGATCGCGAGGTTGAGCGACAACGCATACCCGTTGTCCATGTCGACCAGAAAAGGGAATTGTGCGCCGACCAGTGCCTTCATCGCCTTCGCGAATTTGCGCCGCTCCGGCATGATCGCAACCACCTGTCCTCCCAGTTCCGCGATCTCGCGATGCACCTCGACAATCCCGATGGCGTTCAAGCGGCAATAAGGACACCAGTGTCCGCGCTGAAAGGTGATTACGGCTGGGCCCTTGGCCAGGATTTCGGCGAGGCTGACGAGCCTGCCATCGTCATCAGGCAACAGGAAACCGGGCATGGCTTCGCCAGGAGCCGGCGCCATTGTGCCTGCACCTTGCTTCTCGAGGCGGTCCACCAGTCGCTCGACGGCGTCAGCGAATTCCGAGTTCAGACGGCGAACCGCCGCGGCAATCACGGCCAGCCGTTCATTGAGGGGCGCATCAAGTTCGATGGCTGCCTGGACGGACTGCTCGAATGTCATTGCCTGGTCGTCAGCGGCCATGTCTGCGCTTTCACGTGTCCCGCATAGCCTACCACCGTAACCCCTCGGCAATCGCCATGTTTTTCCTGCATGGTTTTGATGCCTTGCGTGCATCGACGCATCCCGGACCTCCGCTCTACGTTCGCTGGCCTGGCCCGACGCGTTACATCATGTTCCTGATATCCGCTGTGAAAGTCGGGAAAGCGCAGACCATCTCAGACAACTCTGGTGCCGTGATGCCGTGCTTCATCGCGAGCGCAAAGGTGTGGATCAGCTCTTCGCCGGCATGGCCGACCAGGTGAGCCCCAAGGATCCTGCCTGTCGTTTCCTCGACGATGATCTTCGACCATGCGATCGGCTCCGCGTTAGTCCTGGCGGAGAGCCAGCCTTGCATATCGTTCAGGTGGACCTTGACGATGAAGCCGCGTTCCCTCGCCTCGGCCTCGGTCAAACCGACGGCCGCCACGGCCGGAATGCTGTAGAGGGCAGCAGGTATGTGACCGTAGTCCGGGCGATGCCTCGGGCCGTCGACGATGTTGCGGCCGACGATCCCGCCTTCATAGGTCGCTACCGGCGAAAGCTGCGGAGAGCTCCATACGGCATCGCCGCAGACATAGATGTCTGGATTGGAACGCGAGCGCAGATGCTCGTCAATCTCGATGCGGCCTTCGCGATGCACGATGACACCCGCCCCAAGATCGAGCCCCTCGACATTGGCCACGCGCCCCGCGCAATTGACGGCCCGATCCGCGTTGACCGAGCATTCGGCGCCATCCTTCGCGAAGCTCACCCGCAGCCGCCCGTCGGTCTTTTCGATCTTCGTGACCCAGGCCTTGGTATGGATCCTGAGGCCAAGCCGCTCGCTCTCGGCTCGGATTTGGGAAACGGCATCCTCGTCGAAGCCTCTGAGGAGTTGCGGTAGCGCCTCGAGGATGGTGACCTCGACGCCGGCGCGCGCATAGACGTGACCCAGCTCGAAGGCAATAACGCCGCCGCCAATGAACACCACGGCGCGAGGCAACACAGGATCGCTCAGAACATCGTCGGACGTGGTCAGAAATTCCGACCCGGGGATCGACAGCGGGCGCGGCTTCGAGCCGGTGGCGATGACGATGTTTCTGGCCTCGATCTCTCGGGCGCCGACGCGGACGGCATTGCTGGCCATAAATGCGGCCTCGCCGTGGATGACATCGACGCCTCGCTTGGCCATCAATCCGGACAGCCGGGATGGGATATCCGCGATGATGTCCTCTTCCCGCTCGATCAGGGCTCGCCAATCAAGCCTCGGCGGTTCGATTTCGATTGCATGATTGCCGGCTCTTCCGATCTCGTCGAGCGCATGGGCCGCCGCAACCAGCACCTTCTTCGGCGTGCAGCCGCGATTAGGGCATGTGCCGCCAAGATCGCGAGCCTCGATCATGGCGACGGAAAGTCCGGCGGTGCGCGTCGCTACCGTGGCGCCCATTCCGGCATTGCCGCCACCCAGGATCACGACGTCATACTTTTCCATTGCACCGCCTCCTCCGCCGCGCTCAGTGAAGCTTGATCCGCGGTCTGGCGCGCCTGACGATCATCTCGCCGATCGAAGCCAGCACGGTCTTCGCCAAGCCGTGCACCGCCTTGAGATGCATCTTGTGCAGCGAGCGATAGACGAGCCTCGCAACGAGACCTTCGATCTTCAGTCCGCCGATCAGGCTGCCGAACGCACCGTAGTCGGCCAGCGAAACCAGGGAACCATAGTCGCGGTAGCGATATGCCGGCTCGGCACGACCTGCGAGACGTGCTGCAATCACCTTGGCCATGTGGTCTGCCTGCTGATGGGCCGTTTGGGCACGCGGCGGCAACGCGTTTTCTTCGCCCGGCAGCGCGCAGTTCGCGCAGTCGCCAATCGCGAACACGTTCTTATCTCCGACCGCCCGCAAGGTTTCGTCAACGATCAGGCGGTTGATGCGGTCGGTCTCAAGACCATCAAGGCCCTTCAGGAATTCCGGCGCCTTGATTCCGGCCGCCCAGACGACCAATTCGGCAGGCACGAACAGCTTGTCACCCAGCCGGATGCCGTCCTCGGTCACTTCGGTGACCTTGATCCCGCATCGTATCTGGACGCCCAGCTTGATCAGCAACCGTGCCGTTGCGCTCGCCAATTCCTCAGGCAATGCAGGCAGGATCCGCGGCCCGGCTTCGACGATGGTGATGCGGATCAGCCTTTCGAAATCGATATTGTCGAGATTGTGCGACGCAATCTCCCGCATCGACTTGTGCAGCTCCGCCGCCAGTTCGACACCCGTGGCACCGGCACCGACGATGACGCAATGAAGCTGACCAGGCGAAAGCTGCTCGTATTGCGCATTGGCGCGCAGGCATGCGTCGATCATGCGCTTGTTGAACCGGGCGGCCTGCTCGGCGGTGTCGAGCGCAATGGCATGGCGCGCGGCGCCCGGCGTGCCGAAATCATTGCTGACGCTGCCGACGGCCATGACCAGCGTGTCGTATCCCAGAACACGTGGCGGGATGACCTGGCGGCCGTCATCGTCGAAGCTGGGCGCGACGAAGACCTGGCGCTTGGCACGATCGATGCCGACGACCTCGCCAATTCGGTAGCGGTAGCCGTGGCGGCTGGCATGGGCGATGTATTCGACCGCGTCGTGCGACACGCTCAAGGCGCCAGATGCCACCTCATGCAAAAGCGGTTTCCAAATATGGGTGCGGTTTCGGTCGACAAGCGTGACGGAAAGCCGCTTGTCGAACTTGCGGCCGAGGCGTGTCGCCAGTTCCAGGCCGCCCGCGCCGCCGCCCACAATGACCACGCGATGCAGTGACTTGTCCGCGTGCGAGGGGGTCTCCGGGATCGTGCGGAAGAGCGCCGCATCGTTGGCGAGCACCGCTTCCGGAATCAACCGCATGCCGGGGGTGATGATCTGCATCGGTGGTCTCCGTATCCTTCTCGGCGCGGCACATCACTCTTGGGATTCGTGGATCACGATGCCCTGAAGCATGTCGACCTCGCATTCCCAGGGCTTGTCGGTGAGGACGCGCTGCCCGTGCTCGTATCCTGCCTGCCAGCGCGTGCGGATGCCCGAGCGGGTGAAGTCGATGTCCTTGGTATGGTCCTCGCCGTCGAGCCGTGGGGAAAGTAGGCGGACGAGGTGCATGACCGACGGGCAGCCATAGGAGGCGAGTTCCTTGAACATCGGATCCTCGCGACGCTCCTCGGGAACCAGCTTTCCCATTTCGCGCACGACATGCCGCAACCGATGCAGTTGCTCTTGCCGTGCAACGTGGCTCCGGCCGCGGCTGGCGTATTGAAGATCCTTTTGCCGGCCCATGACCTGCCAGATTGATTTCGGCTCGGTTGCGCGGGGCTGCCACATGTTGACCGCAAAGATCAGCGCGTCGCGCCTGGGGCGCGCATCCAGCACCACCTCGATCGGCGTGTTTGAATAGATGCCGCCGTCCCAATAGGGTTCGCCGTCGATGCAGACTGCCGGAAACGCCGGCGGCAGGGCGCCCGACGCCATGATGTGCACCGCCGACAGGTTCATCTCGCGCGTATCGAAGTATTTGAGCTCGCTGGTGTTGACGTTGACCGCGCCGACCGTCAGCCGCGTGTGGCGACCGTTGAGGTAGTCGAAATCGACCAGATTGTTCAGCGTCCTTTTGAGCGGATCCGTGGTGTAATAGGACGCGTTCTCGACACCGACTTCGCGGTTGACCCCAAACATGGCGCTCGGATTCGGCTCGAAAAATCCCGGGATGCCGAGCATCACCGTGCCCATGTTGGCAAAGATGTTGCTCGGAACCATCATCCGGAAAAATTCGTCGAATGGACTGCTTCGGCTGACACCATCCCAGAATTCCTGAAGCCTGGGCAGACGATCGCCGGGCTGGTTTCCGGCAATCAGCGCGGCGTTGATGGCGCCGATGGACGTGCCTATGACCCAGTCCGGTTCGATGCCGCCCTCGACCAGCGCCTGGTAGACCCCGGCCTGATAGGCGCCAAGCGCGCCGCCGCCTTGAAGGACGAGGACGGTCTGACGTTTGACGTCGCTCTGGTGTCCAGTCGCCGGTTCTGCTTGCGAGGCGGAGAGATTCTGCGTGATCTTGTTCATGGCCTTCGCTCCTCGTGCGGGTCTAGTGAGCGGTCCAACCGCCTTCAATCGGCAACACGGCGCCGGTGATCGAGGCCGCCTCGTCCGATGCCAGGAACAGACAGAGTGCGGCAACCTGCTCGACCGTGACGAACTGCTTGGTGGGTTGAGCGGCCAACAGAACATCCTTGATCACCTGCTGCTCGGTGATCCCGCGGGCCTTTGCAGTGTCGGGTATCTGCTTCTTGACAAGCGGCGTGAGCACGTAACCGGGGCAGACGGCGTTGACCGTAATGCCCTGTTCGGCAACCTCCAGCGCGACGGTCTTGGTCAGGCCGGCGACGCCATGCTTGGCCGCGACATAGGCGGATTTGTATGGCGAGGCGACGAGAGCGTGCGCCGAGGCCACATTAATGATGCGACCCCATTTGCGCGCCTTCATCGCCTGCAGGGCGCGTCGGATCGTATAGAACGAAGACATCAGATCAATCGCCACGACCGCTTCCCATTTCTCTGTCGGGAAGTCATCGATCGGCGCGACATGCTGAATGCCAGCATTGTTGACCAGTATGTCGATGGCGCCGAACTCGGCGATGGCCTTGTCCATCATCGAGGTGATCGCGTCGCCCTTGCTCATGTCAGCATTGTCGTATCGAACGGTGACCTCATGATCGGCCGCGAGCTTGGTCCTCAGGCGTTCGATCTCGGTGGCGTCGCCAAAGCCGTTCAGGACGATGTTGCAGCCTTTGGCCGCAAAGGCCTCGGCAATGCCTTGCCCGATGCCGCTTGTTGAACCGGTGATGAGTGCTGTCTTACCTTTGAGCATCGTCTTGTCCTTCTGATTGCGCGGCTACGAGCCACGGCGCTGGCCGGCTCTGGATCTGAGGAGTAGTATGGTGAACCGCCGCAAGCTGCGGAAATGCCGTTGAGACATGGATTCGATAGCTGACGGTCAGATCGTTGGTTTTTCCAAGCCCCGGACCTCGATCGACCGGTCGGGTTGTTTGACCTAACGGCAGCTAGTAAGATTGCGTGGCTACGCGGGTCATGCCGTATGCGCGTCCAGTGAGGGGAGCGTGCAGTGGAGATCAGCCAGGTTCGATACTTCTTGGCCGTCGCCAAGGAGCTGAATTTCACCAGGGCGGCCGAGCAGTGCAATGTCACGCAGCCGGCTTTGTCGCGCGCGATCAAGCTTCTGGAAGATGAATTCGGCGGGCCGCTTTTCCACCGTGAGCGCCGCTTCACTCACCTCACCGAGCTCGGCCGCATGGTCGAGACCTATCTCGAAGGCGTCTTCGAGAATTCACGCCAGGCAAAGCAGATCGCCGAGCAGTATGTGACCCTGAAGAAGATGCCGCTCAAGGTCGGCATCATGAGCACCATCGCTCCGGACGAGATTATCGAGCTCATAGCAGCCGTGCGCGCGCACCATCCTGGCGTTGAGTTGCATCTTTGCGATGCGGCCGCGGTGAGCCTCAGGAAAAGGCTGCTCGAGGGCGAGCTCGAGGCTGCCATCTATGCGTTGCCCTCAGACGTTCCCGACGAAGAAGTGCACTCCCTGCCGCTTTTCCAGGAGCAGATGGTGATGGCCGTTCACCTGACCCATCGCCTTGCCAACCAGCGCATGGTGCGGGTCAAGGATATGAGCAACGAAAGCTACATCCACCGCAACAATTGCGAGTTCGCTGGCTACGCGGATGCCATCCTTGCTGAGCAAGGCGTGACGGTCAGTCCGGTTTACTGGAGTGATCGCGACGACTGGACATTGGCGATGATCGCCGCCGGGCTTGGCTTCGGCTTCATGCCGGAGCATACCGTCAAGCATCCTGGCGTGGTGTCCCTGCCGATCACGGAGCCGGAATTCTGGCGTGACGTCAATCTGGTCACGGTGCGCGGCCGCAGGCATTCGCCTGCCGTCGGCGCGCTGGTCCGCGAAGCAACGCAGAAGAAATGGTTCGGCGAGCGGGCAAAGGCCTTGTCCGCCGCCGAATAGGTTTGCCGGGCCAGGCGGCATGCGTCGCATGCCCACCCGATATCCGGCTACCTCCCCTGCCCGTCCCTCAGTTCTTTTTGACGGTTGAGGTCACCGACTGAATGACTTCGGTCGCCATCTTGAACTGCGCGGGACGGTCCGTGATTCCATGCCGCTTGGCGATCCAGTCGAAATCGCTGTAGGCGGCGTAAACCGAGCCATCCGCGGTCTGGTAGACAAGCACGCGCACAGGCCAGTCGAGCCCGGCCTCGGGATTGGACGTGATGAAGGTCGTGCCGAGCGCAGGATTGCCGAACATCACCAGACGCGACGGCTTGACGTCATTACCAGCCTTGTTGCCGAGCTTTGCCTGGTCGATGACGCCAAAAAACATGAGGCCTTTCTTGAGAACGTCCTTCTTGATGCGGGCGACGGTCTCGGCGACCGAGTAGTCGCTCTTCACCGTGACGACGCCGTCCGAGGCGGCGGCAGGAATGATGACCGTCATCAGCATGGCGGCGCCTGCAAGCAGAGTTTTGAGTTGGTTGGTCATGTCGGTCTCCTTGGTTGGATAACTAAGTTTGGATTTCAGGTCTCAGGCCTTGGGCGTTCGCAGCACGCGCGCGATCGCGATCGCGCCGGCGAGAACCGCCGCCAGCACGACCACACATGCGGTCCAGCCGACACGGTCGTAGATCTGTCCGATGAGGAAGCTGCCAGCGAGCCCGCCGCCGTAGTAGGACGCGAGATAAATGCCGCTTGCGGCAGCGCGATCGCGCGACGCAGTCCGGCTGACATGTCCCGTGGCTATGGCCTGAGCCAGGAAGGTGCCGACGGCAACCAGGGTCATTCCGGCAAGAACGATCGGAAGACTGGGTAAAAGCAGCAGAAGCAAGCCGACGATCGCCAGCGCAAGCGTTGCCCCAATCCCTCCCCTTGGGCCAAAGCCCGCCGCGACTCGGCCGGCAAGCGGGGTCGTCAGCATCGATGGCAGGAAGACGAAATAGACGGCGCCCAAGGCCATCGGCGTGAGCGAAAGCGGCACCGCAACGAGCTGGAAATTCACGTAGGTGAACGTGCCGATAAAGACGAACAGGATCAGGAAGCCGATCGAAAAACAGGCCCGCAGTTCGACGTTCCGCAACGGCGCTTTCCAGGCGGCGCGGACAGGCTGGCCGTCCAGGTCTGCGCGCATCATTGCCGAGGTCTTCTGCAGCGTGAACCAGACAAGAGCCGCGCCAAACAGATTGAGGGCGGCGAAGGTCAGGAAGTTGGTGGAGATGCCAAACATGTCGGCGACGGCCGCCGACATCAGCCGGCCGAAAAAGTTGCTGGCAACATTGCCGGTCACATAAGCGGCAAGCGCGCTCGTGGTCTGCCGGGCGGAAAAATGCTCCGCCAGGTAGGCCATGGTGAGCGTGAACGCGGTCGACATGCAAAGGCCTTGCGCTACGCGCAGCAGGGCGAAGACCACAATATTGTCCGTCTGCGAAAGCAGCGTCGTCGGGATCGCCAGGATGGCCAGGCTGATCCAGATGCCATTGCGGCGATCGATGCTGCGCCCGAAGAGAGCGATGGCGACACCGGCCACCGCCATGCCGAAGGTGCTGGCGTTGACGGCGAAGCCCATGGTTGCGCGGCTGACCCCGAATTTTGTCACCAGTGAAGGCAGGATGGCCTGGGTGGCGAACAGGTCGACGAGCGTGAGGAACGCGATCAATGCGATCAGGCCGAAGCGCCAGCTGTCCGCGGCAACCATGCGAAGCCGCGTCGGTTCGGAATGTTCACTGGTCGTCATGGCGGGCTCCGTTGCCAGGTCCTCGGGCGTCGCCCGAGGACAGGTTTTTGGTTTCTAACGCCTGGGATTTCTTCACCGCGACGAGCGGCTCACATCATGTGGTCTTCGTGCATTGCCGGCGGCAGAACGTCGGCGGAATAGAGGACGGCCGGCACCTTGCCGTTGTTCTTCCACCAGTGGGCGAGCTGGCCGAACTCGGCAGTCACGTCGCCCGCCGGATGTTCGATCCCGACCTTGCATGTGCTGCGGTATTCTGTGATCGAGCCCTCGACGACCAGAATGTTTGCCGGGCGGACATTGTGCTCATGCCACGGCACGACGCCGCCGGGCTGAACGACGAGCTTGCGAAGGCGCAGCATGTTGCCTTTCCAGGCTTCGCCCTTGCTGCTCAGATCGATTGCTGAAAGCACCGTGTCGGTCACGCCGACGGGCTTGCTCGGATGTTCCTGGATGTCCGTGGTGGCGGCCTGGCCGGCGGGGCAGTCGCCGGCGAAAACCGGGGCCACTGAAAACGCGGCGGTCGCGGTGAGAAGTCCGAGTGTCAGCGCCAGCTTCAGCGGCACCCGCAATGCAATAGTCTTGGAAGCCATGTCTAGTTCTCCTTTGTCGGTGCCCAATCGCGGAAGCGGGGCATAGGAGGAGAGTGACGGTAGCCTCGAAAAAAGAGAAATGCTGACTGGCTCTTAATTCGATACCTGAAAACTATGGTGGACGACCGCACCAACGCGACTGTCCCGCCACGACATTTAATCGCGGCGTTAGGCTTCACTTCGAAAATGCTATGCAGCACTCTTCCTTACCGACAGATCGATGCCACTTTCCGGCCAGCTGTGCGCCTTGACGCTGTTCACGAAGGTCGACGTCGCCGGCGAGAAGCGGCGCCCAGCAACCACAACGAGGGAGACTTCGCGCCAGACTTCAGGATCGACGACTGGCCTGATCTGCAATCCCGGGATGACGGCGCTGAATTCCGGGATGAAGCAGATTCCCAGCCCGCCTGAGACCATGTTTTGAATCCAGTCTTCGCGTTCGCTGGCGTAGGAGATCCTGAGCTTTACGCCGCGTTCGTTGCAGAGGCCGGCAAGATAATCCCGATACTCGCAATTCAGGCGTCTGAGATAGTTCTCGCCGTCGAGTTCCGAGATGGCAACATTGTCGTTGCGAGCCAGCCGATGCCCGTTGGGGAACGCGAGGACGAACCGTTCGCGATAAAGCGGGGTGACGTCGAAGCGCTCAGGAAAACTGTTGCTGGACGCCATGATGGCGACATCGATCTCACCGGCTTCCAAGAGTTGCGAAAGGGAAGCCGGAACGCCCTCCACCAGCTGCAGCTGGATGCCCTGCTGGCGCCTGTTGAAATCCGTCAACAGACCGGTAAATCGGCGCGGGCCGATTGTGCACATCACCCCGACCTTGAGATTTGCGTTTTCCAGGCAGAGGAATTTCGACGCTTCCTGGCGCACGCCGCTCACCTCATCGAGAATCTGCTGGAACCGCGGGCGCAACAAGGCACCGAGATCCGTGAGGTGCGTCAGGTTTCGCTCGCGGCGAAACAACAGGCCGCCGACCTCATCCTCGAGCTGCTGGATGGCGCGCGACAGCGCCGGCTGTGTAACATTGCACTTCTCGCCCGCGCGCGTGAAATTCCGGGTCTCGCAAACGGCCAGGAAGTAGCGGATGTGGTGGATGTCCATGCCTATCGTCCCTCAGCTGCATAGATGCATTTGCATGCTCGAAGACTGCCGCAATGGATCGGATCATGCCAATGCGCGGGGGCTATAAAGTCGATAGCGTTTCGTCATACGACGATGGCGGGCCAAGGCCCGCCATCCAATCCAGTCGCAGCTGACACTGAGGGCTATCAGCTGTGATGACCCAGGGCAAAAAGCCGGGCGCAGAACTGAGCATGCGGCTTGCTCATGGCGGCGTCATTGCATTCCTTCATCATTGAGGCCTGCATCGCCTTCGGTGTGGCTTTCCATGCCATCTCGAAATCGGCACTCGACTTCATCGTCTTCAAGCCCGAATCAGTGAAGAAGGGCTGCATGTTCGATGGCTCGTCTAGGACGCCGGCGAAGGCCACCCCGCCAATAACCGAAAGGGCGAAAGCGCCAAAGCAGATAGCTTTGATATTCATGGTGAGAACCTTCTCTGGAGTTGTGCAATCGCCATTTTGACGACTGCGCTGGTGACTGGCGGCTTTTGGAACTCTATTGTTCCATCTTGCCGAGGTGGACTTTGCTTCATCCGGCGCTCAACTCGCCAATGCCGTCTGCGAATGAAGTTTATGCCGGCTCCGTATTCCAAGGGCGCTTTGCGAGCACCGCTAATTGGTTCCGCCCAAAGCAAGCATGTTGGCGCAGAATTGGGCGTGGGACTTGCTCGTTGCCGGGTCGTTACACGCCTTGGTCATCTTGACCCGGTCATGCTTCGGCATGGCGAACCAGGCCTTCTTGAACCCAGCCATCGGTTTCATCGTCTTCATCGTGGCGTCCGTATAGAACGTCGGCAATTCGGCGAGGTCGCTGAACGGGTCGGCTGAAGCTGGGCTCGCACCAAGACCAATTGTAAGCGCAGCCACACAGGCCAATTGTCTTTTCATCATCCGTCTCCTGTTCCAGGCCGCCGTTCTGGCAGCGGCTCCAGCCAAGCGATGCCCATCGCCCCGGATCGGGATGAAGAGTGCGGTGCGTGAAGACCGGCAGCCAATGCAATCTGCCTATGGACTTCATGCCACCTCGGCATTTCGGCTGGTCAAGAAGATGCGGCAGTCTCTCCCCAGTCGTCTTGGTGACGATCTTGGGAGGGAGACCAAACCATGCTTGCTCAGTCCGCAATGCAAAGAGACCAACCCACCATCTCAGTGGCGGATCTTAGTGTAGAAGACCGGACGATCGAAATCGTGCTGGCAAACGACGCACATGGTGCTTTTGTCTGGGGCGTGCTCGATCGCCTGCTGGACGAGGCCAACTCCAGCGTGAGTGGCGTTACCGCGTCGGGCTTTACAGCAATGCAGGCGGCGGTCTTCGTCTATGGCTTAAGCGTCGGCGGCAGGCGCGGCGCACGCACGGCACTTGCCAACTTCTGGCGGCGCGTCAGCCATGCCTCGATGTTCGCCATCGACAGAACGAGCCTGCTGCGATCGATGCTGGAACAGTCGATCGAGCTCGAGCAGATCAATAACGAAGACTGCCCGGTGAAACTGGGCGTCCTGGCCGTCAATGCCCGCACCGATGCTGTGAAGATATTTTCCGGTGAGCAGCTGTCGATTGACGCGATCGTGGCAGCAGCGACAGTCCCGTACCTCTCCCAGCCGATCGAGATCGACGGCGATACTTATTGGGGGGACGGGGACATCTCGCAATTGCCGTCTGCTCGATCACCGAAAACGAGCCACCGCCTGATCATCGCGGGCAGGCCTTCGCTGTTCACGACGCTATGTCCGGATCGCAGCTTTTCCTCCACCCATTGCGCGACCAAATGCGCGCCGGTTCATACCATCTTCGACAGTCAATACCGAGCAGGGGCTGCACTCTTCGTCAGACCCTGGATCGACTGGGGCGAACTGACAGATATGCGTGACAGAGGTCGACAATGTGCCGAAGGCTGGCTTGCGACTGATCTTTTCAGCACCGACGAACGCCCGGCCACCGGTTGTCGAACCCAACACATCTAGGCGTCTCCCTCCCGCCTAGCCGCGCCTGCATCGCATACTCCCGAACGCAGGTGCCAAGCCCTCCGGTGCCCCGCCGGAGGGCTTTTTCGCGCCGAGCTCCTGAACATAGTGGCCGCGTATCAATTCCATGCCGAGACAGCATTTCAGCTCGGCGCCACGATCGGAGAGACTGATCTGCAGACGGGCCTAAGGCCGGTCTTTCCCTCGAAACGCCAACCAGGAGACAAGTCTGTGATCAACACTAAGACCCTTATCGGATCGGCCCTCGCGGCTGCCACCACGCTCGCCGCGACGGCGGCATACAGCGGCCCCGCCGCCAAGCCCGGCTTCGCCTTCGAGAAATGCTACGGCGTGGTCAAGGCCGGCCAGAACGACTGCCAGACCGCGACGCATTCCTGCGCCGGCACCGCGACCACCGACAACCAGCCGGATTCCTGGCTCTACGTGCCCGCCGGCAGCTGCGCCAAGATCGCGGGCGGCAGCGACAAGCCGAAAGCCTAGCAACTTCCACCTCGAGCCAACCAGACCAGAATGGAGGAGACCGATGTCCAGCATGTTTTCACCTCTTGCAATCCCTGCTTCGGCGGGCATTGGTCTTCGCTCGCCTCACATCTCCGAGATGCTGACGCGGCGCCCGTCAGCTGGCTGGCTCGAGGTCCACGCCGAGAACTACATGGGTGACGGCGCTGGCGTCGAAGCGCTGGAAAGGCTGCGCCAGATCTACCCGCTGTCCGTGCACGGCGTCGGCTTGTCGCTGGGCAGCGCGCAAGGTCTGGATCGCGATCATCTGGAGCGACTGCGCAAGGTCTGCGACCGCTTCGAGCCCGATCTGGTTTCCGAGCATCTCGCCTGGAGTATCGCCGACGGCGCCTATCTCAACGATCTCTTGCCGCTGCGCTACGACGAAGAAGCGCTGGCGATCGTCGCGCGCAACGTCGAGACCGTCCAGGAAACTTTGAATCGGCGGGTGCTGATCGAAAATCTGTCTGCCTACGTCGCCTTTGCGGACTCCTCAATGAGCGAGGCCGAGTTTCTGGCCGAGCTCGTGGTTCGGACCGGCTGCGGTCTGCTGCTCGACGTCAACAACGTCCAGGTCTCGGCACACAATCTGCAATATGACGCCAAGGCCTTCATCGATGCGCTGCCGGCAGAGGCGATCGGCGAAATCCACCTTGCCGGCCATGCGACCAACCACGTCGGCGCCGACACCGTGCTCATCGACGACCATGGCTCGCGCGTGCCTCCCGTCGTCTGGGCGCTCTATCAGCATGCCATAGACCGGCTTGGCCCGCGGCCAACCTTGATCGAGTGGGACACCGACGTTCCCATCCTCGACGTGCTGCTGGGTGAAGCGATGTGGGCCGACATGCTGACCGCGTCGATCATGTTCAACCGCAAGCAAGCTGCGCGACGCGAGCAAACGACCAAAACGCGAGCGACGCCGATCCACCTTTCTGTCCACAGCGAAACGACGACCAGCATGCCCGTCCTAGCGGCGTTCGCCGCTGCCAGATGCGCCAGGCCGTGCATGTCCGTGGCGCTTGTCTCAATCGAGGAGGAATACCATGCTGCCGCTTGAACACTTGCAGACCACCATGGCGCGGTCGGTGCTGGCCATGGAGCCGGTCGCCGCCGCAAATATGTTGACCGCCGGCAAGGCAGATCCGTTGGCGCGCCTGCGGATTTACCAGAACAACACGCGCAGTTCCCTCACCGCAGCGCTGATGGCGGTGTTTCCCGTGACCGTCCGCCTCGTCGACGAACGCTTCTTCCGCTTTGCAGCAAGCGAATTCATTCGGCGGCATCCGCCAGTCGAGTCGCGGCTGGCACGTTATGGCGCCGGCTTTCCACGCTTCCTGAAAACGATCGACACGTTGTCCGACATGCCAATCGTCGCCGAAACGGCGCGTCTCGAATGGGCCATAGCGGAGGCGCTCGACACGGCGTCGCTGCCGCCTCGCAGCCTCGCAGAATATGACAGCACCGATCTTGGGCTGTCACCGGATATACAGCTCCAGCCCTCGCTGCGGTTGATCGTCTCGCACTGGTCGATCCTGTCGGTATGGATGGCGCATCAACAGGAGACGGCGGTCGACGAAAACATCAGTTGGGCAAGGCGCCCCGAACGCGTGGCGTTGTGGCGATCGGGGAATTACGTGCGGCTTTTTCTGCTCGACCGCGCGAGCTTCGCGTTCTGGCATTCGCTGAAGCACGGTTTCGGCCTCGAGAATGCCACTGGCCGCGCCTTGGCGCTCGACCCGGCCTTCGACCTGGTTTCGGCCCTCGTGCGTCTGTTCCGCGACAGGCTCGTCACCGACGTGCGGGTCGCCTCGAATTTCCCCTCAAACTGACGGAGACGGTCATGACCGCAATATCGGAGCAATCCTCGTCCAACCCGGCCGGCCTTGTCGGCCTCTACAGGCGCATCATCAAGCTGCCCGAACACATTCCTTTTTCGCTGGTCCAACTCGCAGCTCGCGTGGCGGTGGCACATGTATTCTGGCAATCGGCCCAGAGCAAGCTGGCGTCCTGGCCGGTGACGCTGCAGTTGTTCGCCAACGAATACAATCTGCCGTTCATCGACCCTTCGATCGCGGCGCCGCTTGCGACGACCGCGGAGCTAACGGGCTCGGTGCTGGTCTTCTTCGGGCTGTTCTCGCGCCTCGCCGCGCTGATGCTGCTCGGCGTCGTCTCCGTCATTCAGATCTTCGTTTATCCGGAAAACTGGGCGGAGCACCTGCTGTGGGCCTCGTTGCTGCTCCTCATTCTGACGCGCGGCGCCGGCGTCTTCTCGCTCGACCAGGTCGCCGAGCGAACCCTTTCGGCACCCAAGAAATAGGCATTCCGGCCAAGTTGGAAACGCACGGTGCGCATCTTCATCGTTCACGCTCACCCTGAGCCCAACAGCTTCAACGGCGCCCTGACCCGCGCGGCCGAGCAAGCACTGGCTGCGGCTGGGCACGAGGTCGTTATCTCCGACCTTTATGCGATGGGCTTCAATCCGGTGTCGGATCGCCGCAACTTCACGACCGTGCACGACGCGAACTACTATCGCCAGCAGGCCGAGGAGGCGAATGCTGCCGTCAACGATGGGTTTGCTCCCGACATCCAGACGGAGATGGACAAGCTCTTCTGGTGCGACGCACTGATCCTTCAGTTTCCGCTCTGGTGGTTCGGGCTGCCGGCGATTCTCAAGGGCTGGGTTGACCGAGTCTTCGCATCAGGCGGCCGCATCTATGGCGGCGGCAAGTGGTATGACCGCGGCGTCTTCGCCGGAAAACGCGCGATGTGTTCCGTGACAATCGGCGGGCCGCCGCCGATCTATTCGGACCAGGGACTGAACGGCCCGATCGGATCAATCCTTTTTCCAATCAACCACGGTATGCTCTACTTCGTCGGCTTTACCGTGATCGAGCCTTTCCTTGTGCACGCACCTGCGCGCATCAGCGACGGTGAACGCCGGATTTTCCTCGTGCGTTACCGTGAACGGCTCCTCGGTCTGGCGCATGCCCCAACCATCGCTTATCCAAAGCTCGCGGACTTCGACGACATTCATGTTTTGAAATCTGCATGAAGGAAGCCTTGTCCGGCTCACGAGAGGCTACACGTCGACCGCGGTTCGTGAGCGAGCGCGGTTGTTTTGATGCATTGGCGATTTAGGTCCTGCTCTCGCTGAGAGTTTTCAGGCGGCGGTCACGTTGCTGTGAGCCCCGTAACGGTCAGTCGCCTCGGAGCGAACAACGAACTGTCGGCGTCCACCTCGGATTCTTTCCGACGGCTCCGATTTCTCGCATATCGCACAGACAAGAAAGTTCGCAAGGATGCGTTTCCGTCAGCTCTTTTTAAGAATTCCACTCTCCCCCTCGGGTGCTGCCGCCGGGTGGGCACCGTTGCCGATAAGATTGATCGTGGGCTTTGGCTTCCTGGCCCATGGCTATGTCAAACTCAGCAGGGGGCCAGAAAGCTTTGGCGGCGTTCTTCAGACGCTAGGGGTTCCTGTGCCGCATTTGCTGGCGTGGCTGACGACACTGGTTGAGCTTATCGGCGGTAGCGCCGTGCTGGCGGGTGCATTTATTCCATTCGTCAGCGTGCCGATGGCGGTCGTGCTGCTTTACCGCATTGTTCACCGTCCATTCCCAGTATGGATTCTTCTCGGTGAAGTTTGCCGAGGTGACGACAGCTGGGGTCCGATTCGGGCCTGTTGGCTACGAAATCATCCTGCTTTACTTGGCCGGGCTGGCAACGCTTGCAGTCGGCGGTCCCGGGCGTTTGTCATTTGAGGCGGTCTTGCGTCGGCCCATGGGAACAGAGCGCGCAAAATGACCGTCCAGGCCCATCACGATCTTACGGCAGTTGAAATCGATGCCATTGAAGACAGTATCTTCGTCCACAACCAGCACGCAGTAGGACGCGGTGACGCCCAAGGGCTTGGCTTTGTGATACGAGTCGAGGCGGGACGCATCGTCGGCGTAGCTGCCGGCTATTCCTGGGCAGGGACTTCCGAACTCAAACAGCTGTGGGTCGATGAAGCATATCGCGGACGCGGATATGCCCGGGAGTTATTGAACGCTTTCGTCACTGAGGCTGCTATTCGCGGTGTTCGGCGGATTTGGGTGCAAAGCTATGACTTCCAAGCGCCGGGAATGTATGAAAAGGCTGGCTTCATGCGTGTCGCTGAGTTTGCAGAATGGCCCCAAGGACACTCCAACGTCGTTCTCTGCAAGACGCTAATAGCCACGCCTACATCGCCATGATCAACGTTCGAATTGCACAAGAGGCCGACGCCCAATCTTTACCCGATATCGAGCAGTCGACGGGCGAGGCCTACCGTGAAATTGCGGATTTGGCCTGGATTGCCGATGACGATAACCAGACCGTCGAGCGCCACCGCGAGCTGATTGCAAACGGCACATGTTGGGTCGCAGTAGAGAACGACAACAGACCAGTTGCCTTCCTGAGCGCTGAGATCCAGGACGACACACTACATATCTGGGAACTTGACGTTCGGCTTGATCGACAGCGTTTAGGGATCGGACGCGCCTTGCTTGAGAACGCAATCGCGGATGCGAGGGGCCGCGGCCTCATCGCACTCAGCTTGACCACCTTCCGCGACGTGATCTGGAACGCTCCATTCTACCAGAAGGTGGGCTTTCGGATTCTGGACGATACGGAAGCCGGGGAGCGGCTTCGCCAGGTGCTGCGCCGAGAAATCGAGCACGGGATGCCTGCGAGGCGACGTTGCGCGATGCGCCTTCTTCTTTCTGAAGCTTGAGCGCCGTTTATTCCAGGACTCAAATTCCGCTTGAAGCGATAGAGCCTTGCGCGTCAACGTCTCTGGCTCTTTTCCGGCGGATTGCCTCGGCGATGAACACCCGCGACAGCGCATGGTAGAGCGGTTCGTTGGAGATGAGCCTTGCCGTGCCGTAACCCAACATCGCCGCGCACATTAGCGCGATGACATTGTCGTGGTTGCCGGTCATTTCGAGAATGATGACGAAGGCCGTCATCGGCGCCTGCACGACGCCGGCGAAATAACCGGCCATGCCGAGCAGCGCGGCGGTGCCAGTGCCAGCGCCGAAAATGAGGCCCAGCGTGCTGCCAAGGCCCGCGCCGACAGCGAGTGACGGCGCGAAGATGCCCCCCGGAATCCCGGATACCATCGACAGCAGCCCGGCGAAGAACTTCTCGACGAAAAAGAACGACGGTAGAGACGTTCCTTCGATGGCTTCCCGCGCCTGCGCGTAGCCGGTGCCATAGGTAAGGCCGCCCGAAGCAAAGCCGATCCCCGCTACCGCCAGCCCGCAGATGCCCGCCACCGCCAGAGTGCGCCATAATGGCTGCAGCGTGTTCCAGCGCCGAATGCGACGCATTATCTTGAGAGCCAACAGCGAGAACAGCGCGCCAACACCGCCGCCGATGATGCCGCATGACAGCACCAGAGGCCAGTCCCGGGCGAAGGCGACAGTGTCCCTGGCTATCCCGAAATAGGTGTAGTTGCCGAGCAGGCCCAGCGAGGCGAGGCCGGCGAGGATTACCGCCGTTAGAACCAGCCCGTTGGTGCGAGCCTCATAGGCACGCCCCATTTCCTCGATGGCGAAGACGATGCCGGCGAGCGGCGTGTTGAATGCAGCCGCAATACCGGCGGCGGAGCCAGCGAGGATCAGCCCCCGTGCCTGCACCATCCCGCCCCAGCGCGCAGCCTGCAGCATCACCGAGGCCCCGACCTGCACTGTCGGCCCTTCGCGGCCGATCGAGGCGCCGCAAGCGAGCCCAACCACAGTAAGAGCTATTTTGCCGGCCACTAGCCGTAGCGACAGAATATGGCTTCGGTCCTCGTCTTCGCGAAGATGTCGCGCGGCAATCGCCTGCGGAATGCCGCTGCCTTGCGAACCCGGAAAGAACACTTGGGCGAGCCAAGCGCAGAGCACGAAGCCGAGCGGTGTTGCCGCAAACGGCAGATAGAAGCGCCACCCGGTGTCCGCGCCGACCAAAGTGTGGAACAGGATCTGCGATTCGTCGGCCAGCATCGCGAAGAAGACGCTGATCAGGCCGATCGAAATGGCGCCTGCCCAGAAGACAAGGCGCGGCTGCCAGACGCGCCGCGACACCCACATCGCCTGCGAGCGGCGCAACATCGGATGTTTTCGCTTGGCTGCCATGTCGGTTCCCTGATGATCGACCCGGGCCTAACACAGCCACCGGGCCAATCAACCTGAGAGGCCTGGTCACGTTGCTGTGAAGCCGTAACAGTCAGCCGCTGGGGCGCGAACTATCGAGAGATGTGGCGGGGCCTTTCCCAGCGACTGGGATCTGGTTTGTCGCCCGTGGCAAGTGTTTGGGGTCGAGCCGGAGGAGAAAGCCGATGCTGGAACGCATTAAGGAGACGCAACCCGACCAGAAAAAGCTTGAGGCGCTGCTTGGAAAGATGGTCGGCGATCTGGGCGCCATCACCACAGGAGCCGCGGTTCTGCTTGGCGATAGGCTCGGCTTGTTCGCGGCCATGAGCGATGGCGGCAAGATGACCGCCGGACAGCTTGCCAAAAAGACCGGCACGCAGGAACGACTTGTGCGCGAATGGCTGTCGGCCCAGGCAGCCGCCGGCTATGTCGAATATGACGAAGCCGCCGACAAATTCTACCTCAGCCCTGAGCAGGAACAGGTCTTCGTCAATGAGGACAGCCCCGCCTTCATGGCCGGAGCCTTCGAGGTCGTGCAGACGCTGTGGCTCGACGAGGAGAAGGTGCGGCAGGCCTTCCGCTCCGGCAAGGGGCTGGGCTGGCACGATCACAGCGCCTGCCTGTTCCGCGGCACCGAACGCTTCTTCCGGCCGGGCTACAACGCCAACCTGATCGGTTCCTGGCTGCCGGCGCTCGACGGTATGGTCGAGAAGCTGCAGCGGGGCATAGACGTCGCTGATGTCGGATGCGGCCACGGCACCTCGACCGTGCTGATGGCCAAAGCGTTTCCAAACTCCCGCTTCGTTGGCTTCGATTATCATGCACCGTCCATCGAACGGGCGCGCGCCGCGGCCAAGGAGGCAGGCGTCGCCGGCAACACGCGCTTCGAAGTGGCGTCGGCCAAGGATTTTCCCGGCACTTACGATCTCGTCGCCTTCTTCGACTGCCTGCACGACATGGGCGATCCGGAAGGCGCGGCCAAACATGTGCACAAGGCGCTGCAGCCGGACGGCACCTGGATGATCGTCGAGCCTTTCGCGCACGACCAGCCTTCGGCGAATCTCAACCCGGTTGGCCGCATCTACTACGCCGCCTCTACCTTCATCTGCACGCCCGCATCGCTCTCCCAGGAAGTCGGACTGGGGCTTGGCGCCCAAGCTGGCGAAGCGAGGCTGCGCAAGGTCGTGGCCGGCGGCGGATTCAAGCGGTTCCGCCGCGCCACCGAGACGCCGTTCAACATGGTTCTCGAGGCCCGTCCGTAAGGTTTTCAACAAAGGTTTTTGACTGGAGGAGAACATGACTGCCTACAACGTCGTTCGGTTCCCCACCAAACCAGGCAAGGAACAGGCATTCATCGATGCGCACAAGATGGCAAGGCTCGACGTCAAGGGCTTCCGCAAAGGTGCGCTCATCAGAACTGGGGATCGGACCTTCTGCGTCGTCGGCGAATGGAACGACATGGATAGCCTGGCGGCGGCACGACCGCAGATGATCGGCCTTCTGGATACGATGCGCGACCTGCTGGAGGATTTCGGCGGCGAGCTCGGCGTGACCGATCCTGTCTCGGGAACGGTCGTCATCGGGACCTAAGTGGCCCAGCTGCAGCCGTGGACCGCTCGACCACTATACGTGAAGGGCCAGTCTCAAAATCAGAGCTGCGCACGAATAGCTGGAGTGGGGCCCGCCATCGACGTATGATACGATGCTCGATTTTTCGGGAGGATGAGCCATGAATGCAGTGCCTCAATGGCGGCTCGCAGGCGACTGGTTCGACATCTGCAGCTGCGACATCCCTTGCCCTTGCGAGTTCGCCCAGCGGCCAACCGGCAACCACTGCCAGGGTGTGCTCGCCTGGCATGTGCGCGAGGGTCAGTATGGCGACGTCAAGCTCGACGGCCTGACACTGGTGGCTCTCGGCGAGTTCGAAGGCAATCTCTGGGCTGCGAGGCAAGGGCCGTGATGGGGATGTATCTCGACGAGAACGCGAACGAGCGGCAGCGCGAAGCCCTGCAGATGATCTTCGGTGGCCAGGCTGGCGGCTGGCCGGCGGGCTTTGCCGCCAATGTGGGCGAGATGCGAGGCATGGAGTTCGTGCCGATCACTTTTGAGGTGGCGGGCGACCTGGCCACTTGGCGGGTCGATATTCCTGGCCTCGTCGTCGGACGCGCGGAAGCGCTTTCCGGGCCTACCACGCCACCCGGCAAGCGGGTGCAGACGATCAACCCACCGGGTTCAGAGGTCGGCCCAGGCCAAGTTGCCACCTGGGGGCGTTCTGTCGAGGTGAGCACCAAAGGCTTCGGGCTCGACTGGACCGGCACGGCCCGTTCGAGCAAGCACATTCCGTTCGACTGGACCGGGCCGAACTAGGACATGACGATGGCTGACGGGTTCCTCAGGAAATCCCGGCAATTCACACGGAATCTGCTCGGCATCCCGCTCGGTCTACTCGCTTCGCTCATCGGGCTGACAGCAGCGGCGTGGGCGCTCACCCTCTACCAGGCCTTCAGCATGGATATGCCCATGGGCATTGCGGTGCGTGGCGGTATGGAGGGTATGGAAGGCATGGCCGGCATGGCCATGGCCGGAATTGCCGCCGACGGCTGGTCAGTGGCGGGCGCTGCCGCTTTTCTCGCCGTGTGGACAGTGATGATGGCGGCCATGATGTTGCCAGCTGCGGCGCCGATGATCTTTATGTTCGCGGCGGCGCAGGCGAGGCGCGAACAGCACGTGGCCATCCCAACGTGGACCTTCGTCGCGGGCTATCTGCTCATCTGGGGGGCGGCGGGCCTTGTCGTGTATGTTCTGGTCCAGCTCGGTAGCGACCTTGCAACGAGCCTCGATCCACCCCAGCGTTCGAAATGGGCACCGCTCGCGCTCGGTGCCACGCTTGCCGTCGCCGGGCTCTACCAGTTCACCGCCTTCAAGCACATCTGCCTCAGCCATTGCCGTTCGCCGCTTGCTTTCGTTGCGCAGCACTGGCGCGCGGGGCATGTGGGCGCGCTCAAGATGGGGCTGCGCCACGGCCTCTATTGCTTTGGCTGCTGCTGGGCGCTGTTTGCCGTGCTAGTGGCGGCTGGCGTCATGAGCATCGCCTGGATGCTGCTTTTGACGCTTACTGTCTTCGTCGAGAAGCTGCTGCCCCGTGGCCGGCGCTTCGAAGGTAGCCTGGGCGTGGCTCTGGTGGCCCTCGGGATCGTTGTGTCGCTTGGGGCGATCGATATGCCTTGGATTGACGGCTAGGGGCCTTCGGATGTGACGGTAAGCGACCAGGAGCACAAGCATCCCTGCTGTGGCAGCAGCGATTTGCAATCCATTCGCATCGCGCTGGTTTTCCAGTAGGCTGTGGCCATATAGATTGAGGATCGGGCGTGACGGTAGTCGACGATCGTCTTCTCGAAAACAAGATGACCAAGGTGGAGCAGGCGCGCGCCTGGAGCCCGCGTGTCATTTCGAAATTCGAAACGCTGATCAGGAGCGCCGACGACCAATCAGTCTATCGCGTGAATCCGCTGGCCTTTGCTCGCGACCGCGCAATTGCCGAGCCTGAAGCAATCGACCTCTTCCTTCACGCCGCCCGCTGTGGGCTGTTCGACATGAGTTGGGACGTGCTCTGTCCCCAGTCCGGGATGGTGCTCGACAGTTTCGGCGCCCTGCGCACGCTCAAGACCCACTACGTCTGTGGCCTGTGCGACGTGTCGGGCGACACTGACCTCGACGATTTCATCGAGGTCACCTTCTCGATATCGCCGAAGCTGCGGCGCCTGCCGCACCATGATCCCGAGACACTGTCTGTCGAGGATTTTCACTGGAAGCTGCACTTCGGACATGACGGGCGGCTGCCTGGGCAAAACGTTCGCTTTCTTGACGTTCTGCGCGGCTTCGTCCGGGGCATGACGTATCTGCCGCCACGCGCCACCACAGCGCTCCGCGCCGACCTCAGACCGGGCGCCCTTGCGGGCGTCAATGTGCAGACGCAGGCGGCATTTGCCGTGCCGATATCGGGCGATCCGGTGTTGGCGCCGACGCTTCTGAAGATCGATTATGACGGCAAACGCTTCCTGCCGGCATTGCCCGCTGTGCCACCCGGTCCGATCGTCATTGAGGTGGCGAACAGGGGGCCGGTGCGGGGTTCATTGCTTGCCATCAACTGGCCGCCCGAGCTTGTCGCGCTGACCACCAAGCCGGCGCTAGATTTCGACCCTTATGTCTCCGGCGGAGCGCTGCTTGCGCGGCAAACCTTCCGCCAGCTCTTCCGGTCCGAACGTGTCGACGAGAAGGAGGGGCTCGGCATCCGTCAGATCACCTTCCTGTTCACCGACCTCAAGGGTTCGACCGCCATGTATGAGCGCCTGGGTGATCTGAACGCCTATGCTCTGGTCCGCGAGCATTTTGCTCTGGTCAACGCAGCGGTTCAGCAACATTCCGGCGCGGTGGTCAAGACGATTGGGGATGCGGTGATGGCTGCGTTTTCGCAGCCGTCGGATGCGATTTCGGCCGCACTCCACATCTTTGAAGAAATCGATCGTTTCAACAGCGAGCATGACGGGCCGGGGATCATCCTCAAAATCGGTGCCCATTGTGGACCGTCGATCGCCGTGACGCTCAACGACAACCTCGACTATTTCGGCCAGACCGTGAATGTGGCCGCGCGCGTGCAGTCCTTGGCGGAAGCCGGACAGGTCTGCATTTCCGAGGCGCTTCATTCCGCGCCGGGGGTCAGCGACATGCTCGCCGGCCATCGTGTCGTGGCCTTTGACGCGCCTCTTCGAGGCGTGGAGGGTAATGCTACCGTCTATCGCATTATGCGGGGATAGAAGCGGATTGCGTGCCGACGCAATATCGCACCGCCTAGAACCGGAGCCTTGGGTCTGCCAGGGTGTTGAGCAATTCAGTGGACAGGGCGGCGCTGTGCCCGGTTGAACTCTAACTATGTTCAATAAAACAACAACTTAATTGAATTTTTGTAACATTGTGACGACCGATGACGTGAACCGGCCCGAAATTATTTTTCTAGCTGTTTCGGACCGGCGAGAACTGCGCCCCTGGCGAAAGGTTGAGAGCAAGTTCGCGCGCTCGGCCTGGGTCGAGGCCGAAATGACGGATCATGGCTTCAAAAAGCTGCGGTTCTGGCTGGCCGAGCGCAAGTCGATAACGCACCAGATCGTCACGCAGGCGTGATAGCCTTAGCCCGGCAAGACTAAATGGCAGCGTAAAAGTTACGCTAACCGGCTTGTGTCCCGGCGGAGACCACCAGCGCTCCAGCCCCAGCCCTTCATGTTTTGCAGCCCGAGCCGATTTGAAGATCGCGTTGGAGGAGCTCTCCCACGGTGCCACCACCACCTCTCCATGACCCTCAGCAAGCGCACGACGAACGCCGAGACTTGCGTAGCGAGCTATGTTGCTCAAAATCTACTGGGTCGCGCGGTAAGTCCCAATGAATAACTCGGTCGCACCAGACGTGAAAATCAAGCCCGTCCTGCCCGATTGATGTGGTCGTAAGAATGTGCGGCCAAAAGGGCGAGTTGAACGCTTTTCGCAGCGTGTCCGAGCGCAGTTTCTCTAGACGTTCGGCCTTTTTACGATCAGCGCCCTCAGCCTTCCGATCCGCCCCAAGATATGGCACTGCAGCGTGAACGCGCGCACGACGCACCCCCCGGGTGGTGCGTCTCTGGACTAAGCCGGGTCGACCGACGAGACTGTTCTCCAACACCTTAAGCGGCGGATCGTCACCAATCATCGTCATCACGGCTACGTGTTCGTCCAGCACTGCTTCGAGTCCGCCGTCGACCATCGCGCGGCGCAGTGCCTCAGGATAACCCCCGCCGCGTCGACGGCGTGACCCCAGAATCGGACCGGCAAAATAGCGTTGCCCGAGATATTGTCGAAGCTGGCGCCAGCTGAAAGCGAAGATCTTTGGGAGCGCCTGTGGGTTGGCAAGCAGGTCAGGATCATGGCGGCGCAGAGTGCGTGCCACGATCGCTCCCGGCGCTTCAAGCAGCCAATCGGCAAGCTGCGCAACTTCCTTAGCAGTGACCTGCCATGAAGTCCTAGTGCGACGCCAATCGCTAGACCCAGTCAGCGTTCTGAGCGGCCACAGCGCGCTGGCGATCGATGTCGGATTGCCAAGCTGTCGATGCTGAGGTGACCCTTTCCCTGACTCCGCCGCGCTCGCTCTTCTAGCAATTGCAGATAAAGTGGCGCACCTGTCGCCCCCCTTTGTTCGTGGTTGCGTATCCACTGATCGATTTCGGCGTCTTTCTTCTCGGACAAGTTCGCCACACGATTCTCCTTCGCTCAGTGGCTCCTACAATCTTCTTGTCATCCACGGGTGGGATTTCGGCAAATGCGAAACGTCGTTTTCAATATTCGTATCGTGGCATCCGTCCAATCGCAGACGCTTTCGCAGCGATTGTCACGTCACCATATTCGTCACCCGCTGTGCGTCCGGCATGCCCTTGAATTGCATCCAACGTGCGATCCGCGATGCCCAACTCGCGGCCGACCGTCTTGAACCGATGGCGCCAGCCATGACTGGGGCTGACGCCTTCAGGAATGACTTTCTGCGCCTGCAACCACTGGCTCACCCGACCGGCGACCGTTCGGCCTGGCAGCGAGCCATCCTTCTTCTTGGAGGTGGGATAAAAAAGGGGGCCCTCGGCGGCGTCATTTACAAACGTCATAAAGCCCAAGTCCACTAGTTGCTTGTGCAACGGAACGTCGCGATAATTGCCAGCCTTGACGGAACCAGCGTCAGGCGCGATGCGCACTACTGGGATGCCCTTCTCGTAACGAAAGTCCTGCTTACGGAGCTGGGGGATTTCGGCAATTCGCGCGCCGGTATGCGCGCATAAGATCGGCGACCACCGTTTGGCTGCGGTCGTTTGGGGCGCTTCGCGCGTCCGCGGATTGTCGGAGTGCTTTGGCTGGTAATCCCGGGCCACCTTCAGGACGGCAACAGCCTCGTCCGTTGTGAAGCCTTGCTCGCGCGAACGCTGTTTTTTCGAAACCTTGATACGGACGTTTTCCGCGACGTTCGTCTCGAGCCGATCGTTGTTGACGGCCCACTTCAACACCGTCCGAACCGAGGTCAGGTAGACGTCACTGACAGTCTTGCTCGCCAGCACTTTTAGGCTCGCATCTTTCCACTCCAGCAGGTTCTGCTTGGTAAGCCTACGGGCGTCGTCGTGGCCGATGAACTTGCGCAAGTTGGCGAAAACGGGAGTCCAGCGCTTACGCGCTTCTTTGCCCTTCCCGTCTGCAGAGCGGGCAGGCCCTTCAGCGAGACAGGCTCACGCTCATCTTCCGGGGGCTGGACGGTCGCTAGCAACGGATGCGATGGGTTACCCGTGAAGTCGCCCTCGTTTCGTTCGCCACGCCTCGCCAATGCCTCATAGCTCGAAAACACAAAGGGCTCTGGCGATCTGGCGCCATTCCGCGCTTCCCTTGGGCGCCGCGTGATTGCCCGCATTGCGGTAGCGTTCGACACGATCGCCGACTAAGAGTTCAAGCTGGTCATCAGACAGCTTTCCAGAATAGCCGTCGCGGAAGGGCTGACCATCCTCATAACCTACGTCGAACGACGCATATTGGTGATGGTTAGCTCGGATCTCTTCGTCAAAGGTCAGCTGCGCCTGGTAGTCGCGTATCGCGATTTGGGATGGGGACAGCGGATAGCGCCCGGTGGTTATAGATAGCTCGCCAGCCTCAACTGCCCGACGCTCGCCGAGTGCTATCTTGTGCTGTAGAACTGCGACCGCCCCAGGGAGAGATTTCAAGGCTGTCCGGTAGTCAGGCCCGAGAGCCGTTCGCAGCTCCGTCTTGCCGTCCATGTAGGGACGCAGCTCTTTCGGAATGACGAGTCGAGCAAAATAGCGGCCGTCCCGGTTTAGGAGATTTCGAACGCGACCAACCATCAAGTCCATCTGGTTTGTTACGGTTTTTGTAACGTCAGAATGGACACGGAGCCTTGCATGTCAAGGGCTTGAGCGATTTCAACAGGATAGGCTGGTGCTGCGAGAGAGGATTGAACTCTCGACCTCTCCCTTACCAAGGGAGTGCTCTACCACTGAGCTACCGCAGCCTGCGATGGCGGCGCTTCTGCCATATCGAACCGGTAAGCGCAAGGCCAAGAAAAACCCAAAGCGTCGCATGTGATTCCCGCCGGCAATTATGCGGTTTGGGGCGGCATGGGCGGCTGATCCACAGGATGAACCCGACTTTCGGCCCGCTTTCATGACATGGCCGCGCGAAAATGCTAGCCATGCGGAAATCGCGGCCGGCTGACCGCCGGTCAGGAATGGACGATGGACGACAAGGCAAATCCACCGAAAAAAGGCGGCGGCGAGCGCAAGGACCGGCTGGCCGAGGCGTTGCGCGCCAATTTGCAGAAGCGCAAGATGCAGGCACGTTCGCGACGGGTTGGCGACGCTAACAAGCAGCGCGCCCGCGACCGTGACAAGCAGCGCACTGGCGACGTTCACAAGCAACGCGCCGGCGACGCTGACGAACAGCGCGCTGGCGATCCCGACGATCGGCCGGAAGAGTTGCCGGCTGCAGGAAAAATGCACAAGGACTGACCAAATCAGCCATACTGGCCGGCCACAGTCGGTCCGGTTTTAGGAAAATCCTATTTCTTGAACCAAGCCGGCCAATAGTCTAAGCCGGGCACACTCAAACCGATTGAAGCGGCCTATTCGGGCCGAGGGGACGTTTTCTCATGGATCGCATCAGAATTGTCGGCGGCAACGAGCTTGCCGGCACCATTCCGATCTCGGGCGCCAAGAACGCGGCATTGCCGCTGATGATCGCCTCACTGCTCACCGACGACACGCTGACGCTGGAAAACGTGCCGCATCTGGCCGATGTCGAGCAGCTGATCCGCATCCTCGGCAATCACGGCGTCGATTATTCCGTCAACGGCCGGCGCGAAAAGCAGCAGGAAGGCTATTCGCGCACCATCAATTTTTCCGCCCGCAACATCGTCGACACCACCGCTCCCTACGAGCTGGTTTCGAAGATGCGCGCTTCCTTCTGGGTGATCGGGCCGTTGCTTGCCCGCATGGGCGAGGCCAAGGTGTCGCTGCCCGGCGGCTGCGCCATCGGCACGCGCCCGGTCGACCTGTTCCTCGAGGGCCTGCAGGTTCTCGGCGCCGAGCTCGACGTCGACAATGGCTATGTCATCGCCAAGACCCGGAATGGCCGCCTCATCGGCAATCGCTACGTGTTCCCGAAGGTCTCGGTCGGTGCCACCCATGTGCTGATGATGGCGGCCTCGCTCGCCAAGGGCGAGACGGTGCTGGAGAACGCCGCCTGCGAGCCGGAAATCGTCAATCTCGCAGAATGCCTGATCGCCATGGGCGCCAAGATCCATGGCGCCGGCACCTCCACCATCACCATCCACGGCGTCGAGGCGCTGTCGGGAGCGCGCGTGCGCGTCATCCCCGACCGCATCGAGACCGGCACCTATGCCATGGCCGTCGCCATGACCGGCGGCGACGTGATGCTCGCCGGCGCCCGTCCAGACCTGTTGCAGACCGCGCTTGACGTGCTTGTCGAGACCGGGGCCGAGATCACGCCGACCAATGAGGGCATCCGCGTCAAGCGCAATGGCGCCGGCATTGCGCCGGTCGACGTGACCACCGCCCCCTTCCCCGCCTTCCCGACCGACCTGCAGGCGCAGTTCATGGGCCTAATGACCATGGCCAAGGGCAAATCGCGCATCACCGAGACGATCTTCGAAAACCGCTTCATGCATGTGCAGGAGCTCGCGCGCCTCGGCGCCCACATCACCCTTTCCGGCCAGACGGCGATCGTCGACGGCGTCGCCAGGCTCAAGGGCGCTCCCGTCATGGCGACCGACCTGCGCGCCTCGGTGTCGCTGGTCATCGCCGGCCTTGCGGCCGAAGGCGAGACCACGGTCAACCGCGTCTATCACCTTGATCGCGGCTTCGAGAGGCTAGAAGAGAAGCTCTCCGGCTGCGGCGCGGTGATCGAGCGCATTTCGGGCTGACGCTTCGCAGCATTCTTTCCCAGCGGTTGCGCCGAGCGGAAAGACCGCATAACAGAACGTTGAATTGTCAACGTTCAGGGTGCGCATTCCGCATGGCAGCTCTCAAGCTCATCGCGCTCGACGACCAGGATCTGAGCATCGTCTCGGCGCATGTCCAGGACGCCGTGATGAAGGTCTCCGACCTCGAATATCTGCCGGCGGCCAAGCGCTTCGTGCTGACCATGAACCGCTTCGTCTGGGAAGCGAAATCCGGCTTGTTCCGCCAGCACAATGAACGGCGCCAGAGCGTCTTGCATTTCGATCGCGTGCTCGGCGCCAAGACCAACGGCATTGCGCGCGACAAGCCGGCCGAGGTGCTGTCGCTGCTGGCGGTCAGCTTCATCGCCATCAGCAAGCCGGCCGGCATCGTCGAGCTGATCTTTTCGGGCGGCGGCACCATTATGCTTGACGTCGAATGCATCGAGGCCAGGCTTGCCGATATCGGCGGCTCCTGGGAAGCCACCTCGCGCCCCCTGCACAGAGGCTGAAGCGCGATGGCGATAACGCTCCGACAGCAGGACGCCGATTTCGAACAGCGTTTTTCGGCCTTCCTCACCACCAAGCGCGAGGTGTCGGCCGATGTCGAGGCCGTGGTGCGCGACATCATCGCCCGTGTGCGCGCCGAAGGCGACAAGGCGCTCGTCAATTACACGCTGAAGTTCGACAAAGCCGATCTCAACACGCTCGGCATCGCGGTATCGAAGGACGACATCGCCAAGGCCTATGAAGCGGCCGATCCGGCGACCGTCGAGGCGCTCAAATTCGCGCGCGACCGCATCCGCTCGCATCACGAGCGGCAGAAGCCGAGGGACGATCGCTATACGGATGCCGCGGGCGTCGAGCTCGGCTCGCGCTGGACGGCGATCGAAGCCGTCGGCCTTTACGTGCCGGGCGGCACGGCGAGCTATCCAAGCTCGGTGCTGATGAACGCGGTGCCGGCCAGGGTCGCCGGCGTCGAGCGCATCGTCATCGTCGTGCCGGCCTCGAGCGGCGTCATCAATCCGCTGGTGCTGGTGGCAGCGGACCTTGCCGGCGTTTCGGAGATCTACCGCGTCGGCGGCGCGCAGGCCGTTGCAGCGCTTGCCTACGGCACCGAGACGATCAGGCCGGTCGCCAAGATCGTCGGTCCGGGCAACGCCTATGTCGCGGCGGCCAAGCGCCAGGTGTTCGGCACGGTCGGCATCGACATGATCGCCGGGCCGTCGGAAGTGCTGGTGGTGGCCGATGCCGACAACGATCCGGACTGGATCGCGGCCGACCTTTTGGCGCAAGCCGAGCATGATGTTTCGGCGCAGTCGATCCTGATCACCGACGAGCCGGAATTCGGCAAGGCGGTCGAGCAGGCGGTCGAGCGCCAGCTCAAGCTGCTGCCGCGCGGCGAGACGGCCGGGGCCAGCTGGCGCGATTTCGGCGCGGTGATCCTGGTGCCGACGCTCGAGGCCTCTCTGCCGCTGGTCGACAGGATCGCGGCCGAGCATGTCGAGCTCGCCTTCGACGACGCCGAGGCATTCCTTTCCAGGATGCGCAACGCGGGCGCCGTGTTTATCGGCCGCCATACGCCGGAAGTCATCGGCGATTATGTCGGCGGCTCCAACCATGTCTTGCCGACGGCGCGGTCGGCGCGTTTCTCGTCGGGTCTGTCCGTGCTCGATTTCGTCAAGCGCAGCTCGATCCTGAAGCTCGGCCCGGAGCAGCTCAAGGCGCTGGCGCCCGCCGCGATCGCGCTCGCCAAGGCCGAAGGGCTCGATGCCCATGCCCGCTCCGTCGCGATCAGGTTGAACATGTAACGATGTCCGGCCGCGACCAGACCCGCGACAGGCTGATCGACGTCGAGCTCGACGAATCGATCGGACGTTCGACGCCCGACGTCGAGCACGAGCGGGCCGTGGCGATCTTCGACCTCATCGAGGAGAACCGTTTTCGGCCGGTCAATGATGACGGCGCGGGTCCTTACAAGCTTAAGCTTTCACTGGCCGAGTCCCGCCTGGTCTTCGGCGTCAGCCGCGAGAACGGCGCCGAGGTGGTCACCCACATTCTGTCGCTGACGCCGCTGAGGCGCATCGTCAAGGACTACTACCTGATCTGTGAAAGCTACTACGAAGCCATCCGGTCCTCGACGCCGAGCCATATCGAGGCGATCGACATGGGCCGGCGCGGCCTGCACAATGAAGGCTCGCAGACGCTGATGGACCGGCTTGCCGGCAAGATCGAGATCGACTTCGACACGGCGCGCCGGCTGTTCACGCTGGTCTGCGTGCTGCACTGGCGAGGCTAGATCCTGGTCGCCCTGCCCCATTCGATCCTGTTCCTATGCGGCATGAACGCCGTGCGCTCGCCGATCGCGGAACAAATGGCGCGCCGCATGCTTCCCGCCACCACCTTCGTCGCTTCGGCCGGTGTGCGCGCCGGCGAGCGCGACCCGTTCGTCGATGCGGTGCTCGCCGAAGAAGGCCTGTCGCTTGGCGAGCGCCAACCCAGGACGCTGGCGGATATGGAGGACGATTATTTCGACCTGATCGTGACGCTGGCGCCGGAGGCGCATCATGCGGCGCTCGAGCTGACGCGCTCGCTGGCCGTCGAGGTCGAATACTGGCCGATGCCCGACCCCACCGACACAGGCGGCACGCGAGAGCACATCATGGCCGCCTATCGCGATGTGCGCGAGCGGCTGAAAGCGCGCATAAGCCGACGTTTTCTGCTTCCCGAGGCAAAAAACGCGGCCGATTAAGCATGTTCACAAGCGGGCGATTATCATATAGGTTCCGCCGCAAATTCCGGCCGGAGTCGGATGATTTCCGGTCGGTTCGGCCGGAAATCATCCGACTCCGGATCAAAGAACTGGAGCACGATGTTGCCCGAAAACCGCTTGACACTTTTCGGCATCATGCTCTAGGCGCCGGAACCGCCATCCAAGCAAAGGTATCGAATGCCGAAGGAAGAAGTCCTCGAGTTTCCAGGTGTGGTCACCGAACTGCTGCCCAATGCGATGTTCCGGGTGAAGCTCGAAAACGAACACGAAATCATCGCCCACACGGCCGGCCGCATGCGCAAGAACCGCATTCGCGTGCTGACCGGCGACAAGGTCCTGGTCGAGATGACGCCCTACGACCTGACCAAGGGCCGCATCACCTATCGCTTCAAGTAATCATCTAGCGCGGACCCAGAGCCGAATGATTTCAGGTCTGTTCGACCCGAAATCATCCGGCTCCAAATCAGGGAGTGGAGCATGATGTCGTCCGAAAACCGCTTCACACTTTTCGGCATCATGCCCCCATGAGCATTCTGCAGAAGCTGGTGCTTGCCTCTGGTTCGCCGCGCCGCATCGAACTCTTGCAGCAGGCCGGCATCGAGCCCGACCGGGTGCTGCCCGCCGATGTCGACGAGACGCCGCTGCGCGCCGAGCATCCGCGCTCCCTAGCCAAGCGCCTTTGCAAGGACAAGGCCGAGAAGGCGCTGGCCTCGCTGAAGAGCGAGGAGGACTATGCGCCAGCCTTCATCCTCGCCGCCGACACGGTGGTGGCGGTCGGACGGCGCATCCTGCCCAAGGCCGAGACGATCGACGACGCCGTCAATTGCCTCGGCCTGCTTTCCGGCCGCTCGCACCGGGTCTATTCCGGCATCTGCCTGATCACGCCCGGCGGCAAGCTGCGCCAGCGGCTGGTTGAGACAAGGGTGCGCTTCAAGCGGCTGCCGCGCGAGGAGATCGACGCCTATGTCGCGTCGGGCGAGTGGCGGGGCAAGGCCGGCGGCTACGCCGTGCAGGGCCTGGCCGGCTCCTTCGTCGTCAAGCTGGTCGGCTCCTACACCAATGTGGTCGGCCTGCCGCTCTACGAGAGCGTGGCGCTGCTTTCCGGCGAAGGCTTCAAGGCGCACCAGCACTGGCACGCCGCGCGCTCATGAGCATAGTCCACACATGAGCTCGGGCGACAAGGTAACGCCGCTGAGGCCGAAACGGCCCTGCCCCGAATGCGGCAAACCGTCGGCGCGCGAGCATTATCCGTTCTGCTCGGCGCGCTGCAAGGACATCGACCTCAACCGCTGGCTGAAGGGCGCCTATGTCATTCCCGGCCGCGACGGCGAAGAGGAAGAAGACGACAGCCCCAAGCCCGGCCCGACGCCCAAGGACGAGCCGTGAGCTCAGCCGGCAACCAGTCGTTTTCCAGCGGCTTTTCTTTCCTGACGAAATCAACACCTAGGCGCTGGACAGGCAAGATTCCCGTGCTATAACCCACGCGCTTTCAAGGGGCGCCGCCTGGCGCCTTCGTGAAACCCGGCGGGCGCATCCCGTTAGCCGGCACAGGCCCAGATAGCTCAGTTGGTAGAGCAGCGGACTGAAAATCCGCGTGTCGGTGGTTCGAATCCGCCTCTGGGCACCAATCTTTTCAAGCACTTAAAGGCAGTTGACGGAGATTTCATGTTGCAGCCATGTTGCAACTGGTGTGATCAGCGCCATGGACTGGTCGAGCAGTTCGTTGACGCGCGCCTCGATCGCCTGCCGCCATGTGCGCGGATCCAGCCCAGGAGGGCAGCCTCAGGGCTTGACGCTGGCGGAGGCGTTCACAGCCCATGCTCCCGCTCGAGGAAGGCCAGCGCCGACCGCAGGGAATTTTCGCAGGTGATGTCAAGAACCACATCTTGCTTGAGCGCGTGGCGGATCGCCTCGGCGACGCCGCGGAGGCTTATTGCCGGCGGAGTGGCGTGCCAGAGCCTTTCATTGGCCGGCCCGTAGGTTGCCGCGACAAGGGCTTCCTCGGTTTCGATAGTGACCTGGTCGACGGGAAGCGCCATAAACTCGGCCATCTTGGCGTAGTACTCTGCGATGGTGTCGGCGAGCGGGTCGGCCATCGTGTTGGAAGCGGCCGGCGCCTCAGTAGCCACCCCCATGGCGGGAATAGCAGCGATGCCGGCCAGGATGCGCCGGCGTGAAAAGCGCCCGATGATCATTTCCTCGGCGCCGGGCATAGCTTCGCCGGCGGCCGGAACTGGGGTGTTCGGCATTTGGTATTCTCCCGATATTGTGTTATATGCACCTCTATGGTGACGTATGCACCATACAAAGGATCGACTATGGTGACAAGTGCACAAATCAGAGCTGCGCGCGGGCTTCTGAACTGGACCGTTCGCGACCTTGCCGACAAGTCAGGCGTGCACAGGAACACGGTCACCCGCGTCGAAACCGAGGCGACAGCGCCCGGTCACTCTATTGCTGCGATCCGCACCGCCCTCGAATCGGCCGGCGTCGAGTTCATCCCTGAGAACGGCGGCGGCGCTGGGGTGAGGCTGCGGAAAGGTGGCGGCTAGGTGCTCCATTCTACCTGTAGCTGGTCAAAACCGGCGCGAGGTCCTGCTATAATTCTGTATGGCAGCCCGAATGGTGGTTGTTCTGGCGCTTCTCTTCGCCTTCGCCTACGGATTCGCGAAACTTGTGGAACGTTATGGCGGCGTGGGCGACAGGCCCCCTCCGTGTGAATCGTCAAACCCTGCTTGTTCAGACGCGAACGCCCCGCCTGCAAAGGGTGGCAAGGTGCCGATCGAGGAGGTCACGCCGAAGCCGAAGAACCGCTGATCGATTCCGGCCAGGTCTCGCGACCGCGCGTTTCCCTTCTTCGCTGTCCTACACCGGCAAACCGTCCGGCGCGCTCTGGCGGACAAACATTCGCCGGGCCTTCCCACGAGCAAGTCACGAGCGCGCCTCTAAAACGGTTTGTATCACACTGTCTTCTTCATGTTTTTTCACGGTGGGGAAGAAGTCAGTTCGTACAAAGTCGGACCAGGCTTTGGGCATCCCCTGGATGTAGAATTTGTAGAGGATGTCTTCTTTCGCTTGGCAGGCAGCGAAAGCGCCACGCGAGATGATTGTGGCGTCTTCATTGGTTTTTGTCGCAGCACGCTTCGCGAAAGTTTTGAGGCACGTGGACCAAGCATCTTGAAGCGCAATCTGTCGAGCCTGTCGCGCCGGATCATCTGCATGCGCGGAGCAAGTCAAAGCGAGATATATCGGCGCCAAATAGGCAATGTGTTTGCCAACATCCATAGTGCCCACATCCCGAACCGGCTTTTGAAAAATGTAGGATGCGTTGGATATCCGGCGCGCGCAAGGCGCGCTCCTTCAGGACAATCGACTTGTCCAGGAACATGTGTGCGCCTATACCCGGCGCGACCGGCGCGCAAAAATTAGGGGCGGCGCGCGCGGCGCGCAGGAGATGTTAATGCACAGGGATCAGGTCTTCGTTGCGGGCGGCCAGCCAACGGTTACTTACGTTGACCGTCAGGAGTTGCATGTGGAGCGGAGCCTAGCAAGGGCTCTCGCCACACCCAATCAGATTGTTTCCCTGGCCGGTCCGACCAAGACCGGCAAAACCGTCCTCTGCAAAAAGATGCTCGGAGAGCGCGAGTACGTTTGGATTGATGGCGGTCAAATCAAAAGTGCCGACGAACTTTGGTCTAAGATCACAGCCGAATTGAACATCCCCTATGAGCGAGCCGCAAGCAGCGAAGTGTCGACGCAAGTCGAAGGCGGCGTCTCGGTGTCTGTCGTCAGCGCTGGCGGGTCCCGGCTTTCGTCCCAGACAAGAGAAAACCTTCATCGCGTCGACGGAATGGCGGAAGCGCTTTTGGCGATGCAGGAGCGCCACATCATCTTGGTCATAGACGACTTCCATTACATCGATCCGGAGTCACGCAAAGAGATCGTCAGAAATCTAAAGGGGGCGATCTTCAATGGCCTGAAGGTGATGCTGCTTTCGGTGGCGCACCGGGTCTTCGACGCCATATCCGCTGAATCTGAGCTGACCGGCCGGTTCATCTCCGTCACCCTTCCAGAATGGATCCCTGGTGAGCTGAAACAGATCGCCACCCTGGGGTTTCAAGAGCTGCGGGTCGACTGCCCGAGCGAGATCGTGGATAGGATCGTCGCGGAGGCCCAATCGTCGCCATTCCTTATGCAGAAGTTCTGCTGGGAGATTTGCTTCGACAACGACGTCGAAAAGCCGCCCCTGTTCAGTCGAACAAAGATCCCGTCAGACTATGATCTGAAGTCAATGTTTACGCGGATCGCGCAGGACGCCGGCCTCCCGATCTATCAGAAACTTGTCGCCGGCCCGCAAGCGCGGAAAGAGCGCCTGAAGCGACCGCTCAAGAGCGGCGATCAAGCGGACATCTATGAAGCGACACTGCTGGCGATTGCGGAAACGGGTCCGCTGGCTTCGATCAGCTACGATGATCTGAGGTCGAAGCTCAGCACCCTACTCACGGAGATGATGCCCCAGAAACACGAAATAACTTCGGCGTTGAAACATCTGGCGAACATCTCACTTAAGGGCGGCCTGTCCTCGGCCGTCGACTGGGACGAAGAGCGGCGAGAAGTGAGCGTCGCCGATCCCTATCTTCGTTTCTTTCTGCGGTGGCAAGTCCGCGGTACTGCACCAATGTAAGAACGATGTCCTTACGCCGCCCTCGCCTCGATCGCCCTCCGGCGGGCTTCCTTTGCCAGCGCCATGCATTGCGTCGCCATCGACCGAGACAGGCCAGGCTGCTTCTCGACCCACGGTCCGAAATGCCCGCGTGGCAGCCTCGCCTTCATGTGCATCAGCCAGCACCCTACCCTGACCTTGAGATCCGTCGACCAGCGGCCGCCAGGAAGCGTCACAGCGTCGTTGTCGGCCGGCTCGGGCTCCGGTGGCGACATCAGCGCCAGATAGGCCCTGTGCACCGCCTGCTGCCTGTCCAGCGGCAGCTTGGCGAACTGGCGCACCGTCATGCCACAGCCGAAGGCCAGGACCGCGGTATGCCGCTTCTCGCCCCGTAGACGGCCAAGGCGCGCGTATTGCCAATCGTTTGGCAGGCGATAGATGCCGACGCCGTCGACCTCGATCTCCGTCATGCCCGCGGCCTCCTGATGGTGACGCGCGGATGATGCATAAGTCGCGGCTTATCGGCAAGGCACGGCACGGCATCACTTGAAGGCGAACTTATAAATCGCATGGTCAGTTTGATCAGTCACCCGAACCCAGTGGATGTCGGATTTTCTGTCTCTGACCGCCCGGCCTGTGACTTTAACGGCTGCTGCCTCGGGCCCGTCGGCGACGGTTACCTTGCTTGAACTCGCAAGTTCTCCCGCCATTATCTCCACCGTGTAGCTTTTCATTCGACCTCTCCGCCCAGATTTGGATTGCCAACGCGAGGCATGTCGGCTTGTTCCAAGCAAAGCATCAGGGACAGGGCGTCCACCCCTTCCGCTGCTCCGGCGTCATCGCGTGGTTCGTGAACTGAAGGTTCCGGTCGTCTCGGCCGGCGCCGCGGCATTCGTGGCAGTAGATGATCTTCAGCAGATCCCAGTGCAGGCAGGGCTGATCCGGTCCGAGTCGCTTCACCATCTCGGCGACGTCGAGAACCGCGTGCCGTTTGCAGGTGAGGCAATAGACCGACAGGCCTGTGCCGGCCTTCAGCTTCTTGCCCAACGTATCTTCAACGAAGGGATATTCTTTGCCCATGGCGGCCTCCAACCAGGTCGCCCCATCCATGAGGATTATATTCCTTAGCGCCGAGCCGCCGACAAGACGGTCAGGCAGGATTCTTTTTTGCCAGCGAGGAGCGCATTCCTTCTATCGCGATGATCGCTCGTGGTCCTCGAATATCTTGAGTTTAAAGCTATACGTCAGTCGAACCTCGTTGTCGCAACCTTCGCATGTGAATGAGTGGGCGCTCTTGATCCACTGCCCTTTCCGAATTGTGATCCGGGTGCAGTATGGACAGCTGAACGCTATGTCTCGATCGAAATACCTTGAGGAAAGTGCCATCGCTTGCTCCGCCTCAAGGTCGAGAAGCAAGAACTGTACCGCCTGTGTCGTGCCGCTATGTGCCACCGGGTTGCGGCAGGCGGCTGAATGATTGGGCTATGAATGGCGCTCGCTTAAGCCGACGGACAGCTTCTGAGGCCAGACAGGAACAAGCTCTCCATGCCTTCGTTGCTAAATCGACCGCAACGGAGCGCAGTGCATGAAAACCTATGAAGTCGAAATCATGAATGGCGAAGAGGTGACAGGCCGCCAGACAGCTATCGCAGAAACGCCGTTGGACGCGGCGAGGTTAGTGACCGGCCGCGATGTCGATGAAAGGCGCGGAGAAATGGAATGGGTGCGGGTCACCGACGAGGCGGAGGCCGCTGTCTCTTGGTTTGCCTTCAAGTGACCTGTGAGGCGCATGAAGCAGCCTGAGAAGCCTGGAAGCGGCATCGAGGGAACGCGGCACGGTGGCGAGCCGAACCGTGACGAGTTTACATATGTTAGAACAAGCTTGACTAAGCAGGCGGCCGCGCCAGAGTCATTGGCATGGCGAAGGGCATCAAGGTCGGCGACGAGGTCGCCATCACCGCAACAGTGCGCAAGCGCGTGACCGAAGATAGGGTCAGCGTCTCGATCCCGAACTATGGGTTTCCACACTCGATAGTTGACCGGACATCGACGCTGAAGAAAGGCCAGCGGATTGAACTCACCGGTGATGTCCTTGGGGTCGACGAAAATACTGTGACTGTGAATTTGTCCCCGCCGGTGACAGTGGACATCGATGTAGTGCGGTTGGTCACCAGCTACGTGCCGCCGAAGAGGAAGACGCCGCTTGTCGACAAGGCGACCTGAAAGCGGACGCTTATCCCCGGTAAGTTTAGCAAATCCTAAGCTGTCTGGACTCTCAACCGCTTCCCATGCATTCTCTCCGAAGAGGGACCGGGGAATGTATCAGCGCGTTTTACTTTGTGCCGCAGCGATGCTGCCAATAATATCGGGCTGCGCGGCCGATTACCTCAACAACTACGACACGATGACGTTGGCTTCAGGCGATTCCAACCGACAGAACCAACTACTGCAGACCGTCGATCCCTACAATCCGCAGAGCAACAACACCAAAATCGAGGGCGATGGCCAGCGGATGGTCGCCGTTGTGCAGAAGTATCGAGGGACGCCTCTGCCGCCTGCGGCCGCGCTCGGCCAGGTGCCAAACAGTAGCGTCGATCTCGACTGCGCCGGGGGCAGAGGAAACAACCCCGTCGTGCAAGGCCCTGTCGCGGTCGGCCCATCCGATCCCAACGGCCTCGATCGGGATCATGATGGCGTCGGGTGCGAGCAGCGATGACGGCGCCAATGCGTCCGGAACAGAACAAGAGGCGGCGGCGCGGCCCATGGCGACTTGAGTATCTGTTCGCGCTGCTCCTGGTACCCGTTGCCGTGATCCTCTCTCAGAACCCCGACATCATCGGCGCGGCTCCCAGCCTCATGCCGCTATCTGACGGTGTTGCCGAAACAATTCCAAGCGCCTCTCTCTTGTCCACTGGCTGCAACATCAAGGGCAACATCTCGATCAACACTGGCGAACGCATCTACCATGTGCCGGGCCAGGAACATTACTGGGAGACGAAGATCAGCCCTCAGTATGGCGAGCGATGGTTCTGCAGCGAGGCTGAGGCACAGGCGGCCGGGTGGCGCAAGGCGAGACGGTGAAGCGAGACGCGACCGAGCTAGGCAACGGGGAAGTGCGCCAAATGTGCTACGCTTCCCGCGTCTTTTTACAAACGGGTGGGATTCGTGACGGTACATCATCCGATTGCCTTCTGTATGGTTCACGGGATTTTCCAAGCAACCGGATTTGCTATGACTGGTGACACCGGAGTAGCGGTCTTTCGCAACACTACCACCAACTGCCCGCTATGCGGCACGATGTCGGAAATTCTTCCAGGCCGATACGAGTTGGTTGGCGACCGGATGAACGTCCTGCTTGACGGCGACATCTCGCAAGCAGCGCTTGGAGCGCTTCGAAATATCGTTGAACGGTTGCAGCGTAACGAGATCACTCCAGCCCAAGCCAGAACAGAAGCCGAAAGCATTACCCCCAAGGCTGGCAGGCTGTTCGATATTGCCGATTGGTCTGACGGCGCTAAGGCAACGCTTTACGCGTCGATTATCGGCGGGATTGCCTTGATAGCGGCAGCCAAGATGTCATCTGGCGGCAGCCCTCAACCGCCGCAAATTGTGATCGAAAACGTTATTGAGCGCCAGAAAGACGCCCTGCGAGATTCAACGTCGCTGCCATATATCCCCGTTCCAACGCCGCGACCAAAATAACGCCGCTTAGAACGCCCGTCGGGACGCCGACAAGAAGACCGATCAGAAATGACCAGAAACTATCGCTAATGTGCAAGTTCCTCATTTTATCTCTGTTCTCCTTTGCCCTCTTCCCTTAGGCCAACTAGCTCAGCGTGATCTTCGGATCGATATAGAACGTCGAGGACGGCTTGGCGGCCTTGACCCTCACAAAAATCCATCCCTTCTGCTGGGGCGTGAAGCTTTTCGACAGTTCGAACTTTGTCGTCGATCCGCCCCACGTCCCGCTACCCGCCGTCTGCCCGGCGGCAGAAGCCAGAGGATCGGCCTTGCTGTCGTTGACGAACGAGCCTTGAGGAGAGGACGCATCGCCGAGATATTCGACCTCGATCCAGATTTCATCGTCGTTGGGCACGGCGCCACCGCCCCAGATGCCTTGAATGGTGGCAGTCACGGCCGAGCCGGTGGTGTCATTCCAAATCGCGATTGGGATGCTCTCGAACGGGAAGACGACGCTAGAGTTCGCCGTCGTGACGATCTTCCACGCAAGCGGCGTCGCGCCATCGGAGGCGCCGCCAGTCCTGACGATCGTTGTTTCTTCCGTCAGCGTGCCGGTGTAGCGATATCTGGACTGTGTGTAGTTGACGCCTGATGACCCAGTTCGAACGAAGTCCACCCATGGCCCATCATGACTGCCGGGGGTTGCAGCGAGCGTCACGGCTGCATTGACCTTGCAATCGGTAAACTCGGCCGAGATGCCCGTCGGGCCAGTGGAATTACCGACTAACGTCTTGCCGGATCCGGCCGCACTGAAGTCGACGCCAGTGCATAATACACGACCGCCTCGGGTGGCGTTAAACGTGAACAGGACTCCTGGTATGGTCCCGAGAAGCGCCGATGCGGTGTTGCGCCAGCGCAAGGTCCCGGTCACGATAATGCTTTGCGAGGTGCTGGCAAACTGGACGGTGGTGTTCTCCAGATCGACATAGCCAGCCTGACTTACCCCACCACTAGAGCCGATGGAGATTGAACCGCCACCGGTCGATCCGAGCCTGAGAGAGCAATTAACAAACCGCGCCGAAGCATTGTTTGCCGAGGGGACACTGAGGATCGGCGAGCCCGTACTGTTCCCCGCCGTGAAGATTATGCCGTAATAGAAGGTGCCGTTTCCGGCGATATTGATTGCCACGTTTCCGGTGGTCGAGATGGTCGCCGTGGTGCGAAGATCAGCCGAGACCGGAGGTACGCTTCCTGAGTGATTGACGCAGAGGACAAGGCACGGGTTTGAAAGCGTGCCAGGCGATGTCAGGGTGAGCGTGGTTGCCTGCGACTCCGCATGATCTTCGGAAATATAGAAGATATCACCGGCAGCCTTGCCGGAGTACGCGGCGGCAAGTGTCGTATAGGCATTGGCCCAATCGGCACCGGTCCCGGCACCCGCGGCACCGGAACGAACATAGTAAGCCGTCATGATAGGCGAGCTCCAATACCAAGCGAGCCGGCGACCCTCCCCCAGGCCTCGGCTATCTGTTGCGGACTACGCTTGCTCGGATCCTTGGCCTCGATGGGGCGATCAAGCACGTGCTCGCGGATCTCTTCGTCAGTCTTCCGGGGGGAGCCTGCACCAACGCTCGGCGGGGCGAAGACAAACGGGATCATGCCGCCTCCTCGTCCAGCGGCATGGCGCGCGGCACCGGACCTGGTTCGTGTGGCGCGCGTCCTGGATCGAGTAGCGACCCATAGTGCCAGGGTGAACGCCAATAGACGCTGTCGAGACCAGCGGTACATGCCTCGATATAGGCAAGGTCGAAATTGGGCCTCGTCTTGCGGTCCTCGGCCGCAAGCTGATGCATGGCCTTGAGCTTGGCCGCCGCCGTGAGCCGGGCTTCTGGGCTCCAGCTGACATCAGCGACGATCTCCACCAGCAATGTCGCATCGGCAAGGTCGAGAACGCTATCTAGTTCGCACCTCACCACGGCAAGCCGGGCCTCGTCCTGATAGTCGTGCAAGGCAACGCCGCGGTGCTCGCCGATCACCGGAATGCGGTCGCCATCCCGTCTCATGATTTGCCACCTTTCAGCAGCTTCAATGCCCTGGCGGAAATGCGATCGTGCTCGGCCCCGTCGCCATCGTCTTTTTTGCGCCCGTCGTGCGCCAACAATGCCTTCGCGGCCGCAAGTCGTGAGCTAGCCGGCGCTGAGGTATCGCTCGCTATCTGTCGCAAGACGGTCAACGGATCGACGGCATCGATGTCGACGCCTTTGAGCGCCTTTGTCGATGCTTGAGCCCTGGTTGGCCGGCCTCGTTTTGCCATGGAAATTTTAACCTTCCTGATTTTCTAGAGATACATCAGCGCGCGCGCCGGCACTCTCCGTGACCCCGGAGCGGTTAGCGCCCAATTTCTCGTTCGCAAAAGTTGAAGTCCCCCCCGGGGGTGCTCATTGATGGGTGATCCCGTTGCGGCGCTTGACCAAGCGGATGAGCGCGTTCATCTCGACGGGCCTTGGGTCGCGGCCGAACTCCTGACGCACGATGTCGACCTCGACGGCCAATTGCTCTTCGAAGCTGAGAGGAGGCGGCTGCATCCTGCGCACGGCATCCTCGGGCTCTTCACCTGGGAGCGTCTCCAATCGCGACCACTCCGGGCCTGGGCTGTCAGCATCCATCGGCGCAATCCTCCTTTTGCCCGCCAATTGCTTTGCGCTTGACCGCATAGCGCGCGATCTGCGCGAGCCTGGCCTCGGCCTTTTGATCACCGAGAACACGCCGCAGCACGCGCTCTCGCTTCACCGCTAAGCGCGCCTTGAATTCCATCTTCTCGGCCTCATTCATGGCTTGTGCCGTCCCTTCCTTTTTTCACGGCCAGTATCCAGAAATCGCCATTGAAGCGCCCAGTGCACTCGACTCGGCACACCCACAGGCTGCCGGCTCTCGTCACCGCGTCCCCTGGCAAGTAGAACGCCGTTTCACTGTGGATTCCGCGATAGACCATCGCCGCGGTAACGTGACGTTTTTCACTGACAACCTCGCCGCTCCGCATGAACCGGCGGACGACCACGCGGCCGCTGTCTTCGATGGCCTCGTCGATGTCGAAGGGTTCGCTTTCGAGCTTGGCGGCCCTAGCTTCGATGGCGGCAAAGCGATCATCGAGAGCCGAGGCGTTGGCCTTGGCCAGTTCGACCAGTCGGTTCTGGATGTCATCGAAGCGAGCCTTCAGATCGGTCTCAAGCTTCTCGATGCGCTCGTCACGCTTGCGAAGGGTGGCGCCGATCTTCTCCACCAGGCCAGCCGCATACCGCAGTTGCTGCCTTAACTTCACAGGCCGCTCGAGATGATCGACGGTGAGATTGGACGATTTGACCGCCTCTTGGTAGCGTTTGAGGCCTCGCTTTTCGATCGCAACTTCCTCGGCATCAAGATTGCTGCTGATCGCCAGATGCCGGATCTCGTCGGCTATTTCTTCTTCAATGGTCCGCGCGTTCTTCGCCGGTGCGGGCGCGCTGACAATGGTTTCCCAATCCTGCCTCTTTGATCCGTCTCCGTTGATCAGTTTCCAGACGCTGCCCTCGGTGACGATCAGGGCGCCGCGCTGGTATGCCTTGCCGCGCTCCCATCTAGGGATCGGCGGATGGCCGGCAACGAGGCGCGGGACCATGGCTTCCAAGACGCGGATGTCTCCGGCGACGAGCTTGGCCGATTCCTCCTGGCCCCTATGCTTGAAATGCCTGGACTTCTCTTCCAATGAGCGAAGCAGGGCCGAAACATCAACCAGCGTGACGCGATCGGCGCCACCGACTGCTTTGAGCATCTGCTCTACTGTTGCGTGCGGTGATCGGGATTTTTTGATCGCCATCTAGGTGTTGCTCGACCGGGTTGCTTCGTCTGATTCCTGTCTACACCCGTGAATTTTGGCGTTACGCTTTACCGTCACGCTGAAATTCATTTCAGGTCGAGACGCATCCTCCGAAGCATCTCCGCCAGGACCTTGGCCGGATTGTCCGCGTCCCAGTCCGGCACCATGCCGTCGATCAAATCGACGAGCTTGTCGTGCTTCCGACGAGCCCTGCAGGCGCGGCCGCGCAACTTGGCCAACTCCCGCCGGCGCGCCGCCTTTGCTGCCCGCTCGTCTGGTGACAGATCACGGCGAGGCCTGCCAACCTTGCGATCGGCGCCGCTCACCGATTCCTCCTATGGGGCCGTCTCTTTGGCCACGCCTGCGACGGACCCTCAGGAACAAACGCCGGCGCCAGCGGTTTCTCCAGCGAAGGGATGTTCAAATCGATTGGAATTTCGCAATGAAGATCCTGCTTTTGAGCGCCCTTGCGCTGGCTATCGCCGCTCCGGCCGTCGCGTCCGCGGCTGAGGCCGATGTCGTTATCTCGACGCATCATCGCCATCACCACCGGAACGCCGTGATCTACTACGACGAGGACGGCGGCCGTCTTCATCATCGTCACCACGGCCAAGAAGCCTTTTACGACAACGGCAATCGCGGGTGGCGCTACCACCATCGCCGGCCGGATACCGTGATCGTCACAGGCTCGATCCATCGCCACCATCGCCCGGTCGTTATCCAGCAGGACGACGACAGCGATTACTGATCGCCGAGCTTTGACCCGGCTTGGGATTTGCTGAGCCGGGTCACGCTGCATCGTCGCGGCCCTCGGGCCAGCGCTTCGAGTATTCGCGCTCAAGTACGCTTGCGACGAGGTCGCCGGGCGATGTGGCGCGGTCATGCGAGCTCCCGCTGCGCCACGATGAACTCCAAGGAACTCTGTCTTGGTTGGCTGTGTAACAGCCTGTATGCAAGCGTGACGGAACCTACGAAGCCCCGGAAATCTTTCGCTTACCTGAAGCTCAGCCCGCGAGGTTTTTCCGTGACCCAACCGGCCGATATTTTGAACTCCGAACTCGCCGATGCCAGAGAGCGCATCCACCAGACCGAGCTGGCGCTGCAACGCACAGAAGCCATGCTGGCCGAAAACATCGCACTCAGCCGCAAGGTGCGCCGTCTGGTGGATGCCGCAGAGCAGGAGATCAATCACTCCAACGGCGAAGGTCAAAGCGCCGGTTGAATCAGGCCAGCACTGACGGTAGACGAGGCTTTTCAGGACGCAGTTCGGTCTGGGCTCTCGGGTTAATCGATATATTCCTCCCCACACGCCAAAGTTTAATGCGGGCGTGTCGGTGGTTATGATAGAGACGAAAGGCTGGATGTCTCTTGGGAGGAGTTCCGTCCTTTGGATATGAAATCGAAGCTCGCCAAAATGTCGGCGGCGCTGCTCGCTAGGCGTGCCGCTGCGGCTCAGTCCACAACCGCTACCGTCAAGCCGATCCGAACGTCGCTCGCTGACGTTCCTCTCAGGCGCCAAACACTTCCGTTCAAGCCGAAGCCGCCGATCCGTCCCTGCAGCAACATGTAGCGCGGCGATCATTCGTCGCGCCCTTCCGGCCACCTACGCCACCACTCGCGTTCGAGTACGCTCGCCACGAGATCCCCGGCCGGCGAGCGCGGCGCGTCATGAGCGGATTGGTGCTCAGCCAGAAAGCGTACGTCGGGCATCCGCTCGACCGCTTCGGAGAGGCAGCCGAGGGCTTGGTTGATCCATGCCGCGGCAGCGCGGTGGGCTGGGCTCATGCGCCCTCCCACTCCGCCCGATGAGCTTCAACAAACTCGGTCGGGAACATCGCTACCATGTCGTCGATGAGTTCGAGTACCCGAGCCATTGGCTCAAGTATTTCGTCGCTTCCCGCGATCGCTTCGGCCTCGGCTTCGCCCATTGCCAGCAATGCCTGCTTACGAAGGGCAAGGAAGCGAAGGGCTGGATTGATGCCGCCCAAAAACGACACCATGTCGGATTTCAGGTTGGAGGCAGCGAGGCTCATAAACCGCTGAGCCGCACGTTCATGAAGTCCCGTCTCTTTCAGGAACGGGAGCCATTGGCCGTGATCGACAAGAGTCTTTGCCTCGATCAGCAACCGACCAGCGACGATCGCCGCATCCGCTGCCGTCCGTTCGGCGCCTTTCATGACGACAGCGGCGCGTTTGATCTCAGCTGCAAGGACAGGAATCCGGTTGCTCATGCGGCGTTGCCTCCCGGCCGCTGCTGATAGGTCTGCCGGATGATTTCGGCTTGAACTGCAGCCCAGAAGGCGCCGAGCTGTTCGTCCTGTTCGCGCTCGGGAATGCCCAGCCGGGTCATGTGGCCCAAGAGGCCGGTCGTCACCTGGTCGCGATAGCTTTCAGCATGCCGGTCGGTCGACTTTGCCAGCATCTTGCCGGCCACCTCACGGATACGGCCGATACGGCGGATGAGCGGGAAAGCGATGACATGGCAGCCGGGATTCCAGTCGAGCAGTTCCATCTGAGCGCTCATGCCGCTCTCCCCTTTGCTCTGGCATAGCTGTTGGTCTGTTCCTCTCCCTCGCGCGGGTAGACGCCAAGTTCTGTTCCGTCAGAGCGGACTTTGGTATCCCTAAGGTTTCCCACTAAGGTATCTACTTTACGGTGACCGTAAGGAACTTGGTTATCGGTGACCGGTAAGTTGTCCTTATCGGTGACCGGTATTTTTCGAGACTGCTTCCGAAGCCGGCCATCGCGGAGCGCAACCGCCTCCTCGCCCTTGGCAAACTGTGGCTTGGAAATCCGTTCCGCCATGTCGGCAGCCCAGCTAAAATTGAGCTTCAGGAACAGACCCCGGTCGCCTTTTTTTGGCGCAATGGCAGCCGGTACATCTCGCCTGTGGACCTTCTCCAGAGCACCGTCGCGTCTCATTTTCGAGATCGCCGGACTCACCTTCTCTGGGGTCAAATTGAGCTCGGCCGCGAGGCGATCGAGGGAGGGATAGGCATAGCCGATCTCTGGGTTGTAGAAGTCGGCCACCTTGGTCGCCACTCGCCCCAGGATGGTCTCCCGCTTCCACTTCGGCGCCGCATTTACCGCGTCGCGCCAATCGTATTTGGTCAACTCCGACAGTTCCTTTCGGAACCATGGCTTTCGCTGTTTGGGCGCCTCGCTCATGCGGCGCGCGCCCGGCGCAGCGTCGTCTCACGGATGACGACAACGGCTTGGTGTGGCGTCAACCCAAAGCGCCGCTGCAGCGCCGGCACGATTGGCCGTTCGACGTTGCCATAGTTGGCGACGTAGAACTCGATGGCTTGATCGACTGCGGCCGAATGCTCGTGTTCGGGCGGAGTGAGGTCGGCGCTCATGCCGCATCCTCCATGAAAAAGGCGATCAGCTTGCCGCGGCTGGCGACATAGCGCTCGCCGACCTGCTTTACCATTGGCAGCTTGCCGCTGCGGATCATGTGGTAGGTCTGCTGATAATTGCGGCCGATCAGCTTGCCAATTTCCTCGACGCCCCAGATGAGGTCGAGTCCTTCCTGCTTCTCCATCAGTTTTGCTCCTTCATATCCACTGGATATGATGAGAGGCATAGCCAATGGATATACTTGACGCAAGCTGAATAATAGCCAATGGCTATGACAACCACAGGAAAAGTGATCCCATGCCTCCAAGCCGCACCAAGTCTGACCAGTTTCAGTTGAGGCTTCCTCCTGGGCTGCGTGACCGGATTCGCGCCTATGCCGAGAGGTTTGGACGATCGATGAACGAAGAGATCGTAAGGATTTTGGAAAGGGAGTTCCCGGCGCCAGCCTCTATCGAGGAAAAGCTTTCCGAGCTGCTGGGCGTCATCTCGATCCTGCGAAAAGGGCGAACGGCCGAATTCTTCGGACGGTTTTCAGAGGAACTATTCTCGACCCTGGTCGACGTCGCAAACGGGAGAGTGAAAGTCGACGAGGACGTTCGCGGTCAGGTTCAAACAGCTCTTGAGCAGTGGCAACAGGCGGAAATCGAGAACAGCCGATTGCGCTACACTGACCGCATGGACGACGAAGAACATGAAGTCTTCGAGCGCACTGGTGACACTACCAAGCTCATCGATCCGTTCGAGGAAGATAAAAAATGAGCATCCGTAAGCGCACATGGACCAATGGCAAGGGCGAGGAAAAAACTGCCTGGGTGGTCGACTATACCGATGCCAAGGGCGTTCGCAGGCTGAAGACATTCGCCAAGAAAAAGGAGGCTGACAGTTTTGCCGCCACGGCCAAGGTTGAGGTCCGTGAAGGTGTGCATGTTGCCGACAGCGCCAGCGCCAGGGTGAAGGAGGCCGGCGCCTTCTGGATAGCCAGCGCGGAAGCTGCCGGCCTGGAGCGGTCAACAGTCAATCAATACCGGCAGCACCTCGATCTCCACATTGTCCCACTGATCGGCGACACGCTGCTTTCCAAACTCTCGGTCCCGACCATCAGAGCGTTTGAGGATGATCTCCGGCTCAAGGGACGATCGCCTGCGATGGTGCGCAAGTTGCTGATCAGCCTCGGCTCGCTTCTGGCAGACGCGCAGGAGCGCGGGCTCGTCTCTCGCAATGCCGTTCGAGAGAAAAGCCGCTCACGCCATAAGGGCAAGGACAGACGCCACGAAAGGCGCCAGAAGGGCCGCCTGAAGGTAGGGATAGACATTCCGACCCGGGAAGAGGTCAAGGCCATTGTAGCCGCCCTGGAAGGGCGCTGGAGGCCATTGTTTCTCACCGCCATCTTTGCCGGCCTCAGGGCATCGGAGTTACGTGGCCTTCGCTGGCAGGACGTAGATCTCGACAAGCGCGAAGTCCGCGTTCAACAGCGCGCCGATCGCTTCAACGATATCGGCAAGCCGAAGTCGGAAGCTGGAGAACGGACGGTCCCGATTCCGCCCATGGTGGTCAACGCAATGAAGGAATGGAAGCTTGCCTATAGCCGGCCGATTGTCGGCAAAGATGACGACAACAAACCAATCCGCGAAGACGCAAGGCAGTCACATCTCGTCTTCGCCAACGGCAGTGGCAACGTGGAGAGTCTCGCCAACATCATCAACCGCGGATTGATCCCGGTCCAGATCGCGGCCGGCGTCAGCGTGGCGACGGACAAAAACGATGAAGATGGCAATCCGATTATCGCCGCGAAATATACCGGCATGCATGCGCTCCGGCATTTCTACGCTTCATGGTGCATCAACCGGCCACAGGACGGCGGCCTCGGGCTTCCTCTGAAGGTGGTCCAGGAACGCATGGGCCACTCAAGTGTGACAATGACGGCCGATGTCTACGGGCACTTGTTCCCGCGTGGCGACGATGCAGACGAAATGGCGGCGGCCGAACGGTCATTTCTAGCATGAGAAGCCCTTTCGAAACTTTAGTTAGGGGAGTGTTCGCCTTCCTTGGTTTTGGCGTCCTCATCTGGGTGATCGGCTACTGGTTGATTTATGGCTTCAACTGAGCGCAACGCGACATAGACGCGACATGGCGCGCCGAACGTCTTGCGCTACAAGGACTCTGCTCGGACTGAAAATCCGCGTGTCGGTGGTTCGAATCCGCCTCTGGGCACCATCCCCTCTTCTCCTGATAGTCCCTTTCGCTGAAGCTTCTACGCCGCAGCCTCTGTAAACGGCTGAAATTGTTGGTCTTTTCGGGTCAGTTCGCGAATTTAAGCGCGGTTGGGCCGTTTCGAGCGCATTTGGTCCAACGGCGGGTGGGGATGGTATTTCCGTTGGTAATGGACATCCTTTTGGTATCGGGACAGCCAAAGGAGATCTGATAAATGGCCCTTTCCGACGTGAAATGCCCGTGCAAGGCGTGGGGATTCGCACGACGGTGTCACTTCAGCAGTGTACCCGTCCTGTGGACCGCGCTGGGGAAGCCGTTCAGGGAGAGCGCCAGATTGGTCTCCTTGCCCCCGTCCGCAACCACCTTGACCTGGGATGCTTTTGCCGTCGCGCAGGTTGGCCAAAAAATTCAGCGGCATATACGCGCCTTCTGATATCGATATCCTTCAGAGGATGTTCGACCAACTGTGAGCGACGTCCGGCCCTCAAAGACGAGGAGCAGAGGGAATGCCTTGCCTGTGAAGTGATTGCAGCCTTTGATAGTGTTCTCGACGAGAACGATTTGTGGAGATCGCTTTCAAAGCTCCGTTTGCCAAGAGAGCTTAGTGCCACGGCTTTCGAAATATAGCTGATCACGAACTTCGGATTCCAGTCGCGCCGCAGACGCGGAGCGCCGCGTCCCCATTAAGCGGATTTGGCCACGTCCTCGATCAATTTCGCCAGCAGGTGGCGGAATCTTTGGTCGGACTTATCCCCAATGTGCCCTATGTCTTCCGCCACCATCCCGGGTGCAGAAACTGACACCTCGCCACTTATCGAAACGCTGACCCTGAACGCTCTTGTGTGGTTCTTTTCCACGCCGCCATTCGCGTAGATTCGAAATTTGACAGAGGGCGCTATGGCATTAACGTCGCGGCGTGGCATGCTCTCTATATCGATCGTCACCTCTGCCGCCACATCTGCCTTGGCCGCTTCTAACGACGCGACCACCACATCCGTTAGCCAAGCTCTGGCTTGCACGCCAAAGTCCACCTTTGGGGTATTCCCATCCCCTGTCTGTTCCTGCTGATCGTGAGCTTTCTTGCCCCGCTCAAGGGCCTCTTTGAATTTGGACATTCTGGTCGCCTCCGACTGGTCAGCGCATGAGGCCGACGGCAGATCGGCTGCAGCTCTCCAGTCTAAAGAACGCACGCAATCGGCAGATGTTGCGCGGAACTGAATTGGGTGCGTCTATCGGTGTTCGTCCGATTGCGAGACGAGGGCCCTCAGCTTACGTCCTTGGCCCGCTGCCGTCTTTCCGTGCTAGACGATCTAGGAGTCTTTGAACTCGACCAGGAAGCCACCTTTCAACGCGAAAGATCGGCAGGCTTAGCAAATGTCTCCGGACCGCCTCGTTGGAGAACTGGCCCCTCAGCAACTCGGCAACTCGATCGTTCTGACGTAGCCCGCGCGGCATTTCTTGGCACCTGTTTGCTTTCTAACCAGCGCCGGTGTTGAAGTTCCCAGCGGCTGAGGCCGAGCACGACATCTCCCAGTTTTATGATCGAACGGCGATCTCCACTGGCAGCGGGGAGCGCTGGTTCTGCAGCGAAGCTGATGCCCGATCCGAAGAATGCCGAAACGCACGCCGGTAGCGCCCACCGTGGTCCTGAACTGCTACACAAGCGCGGCTTTGGTTCCTCTGACGGCCAGCGAGCGTCGTCAGGTTAGGAGTGTGTGGTCGAGCTTTGTGGGCCATCAACTCAACACCAACCCGGCCACCAAAATGACCACCGCGAGGGATACTGGAACGGCCAGCAACCAGCCCGCTTCCGTTAAATCGATTTCGGCGTCTTTCACGAACACTCTCCTTTTCAGGAGAAGGATTCAATCGCCCAATGGTTCCGCTGATGCTAAGCCCACCTCGAGGTAAGTCGCTCCATCGAGGTTCCAGCAAGATTCCCTCCGTGGCTGCGGCCCACGATGACCGCGCTACCTCATCAGAGCTTAATTCGGCGAGACATGCCCTCACGGCCACGGGCCATTTCGGTCCGCGCTTAGACTATTCGAGCAGATTTTTAGCGGCTGCACATTGTCTCACAGCGGACGCCCCCGTGCTGATTATTTACCGAGACCGGCTGGAAAAGGACGCCGTTGTGGTCGCATCACTCATGGCTGTCGAATGCGACGAAAGCGCCAAGACATACCGCGTCGGAGACTATCAGGTCCACTAGCTCGCAATCCGTCTCAATTAGGTGGGGATCACGCTCGCGGATGGTCCAAATAGTGTCCTTAATGGAGATCGTATCGCCGGGCCGGACGTTGGCGAGCAGTTGTCGAACCAACTCCACAGTTTGACCACGCGGCCGATCACCAATGGGAATCCCCACCACTGAAATCCCAAACCCAAGCACCCGAATTTTTTCTACCTCGGCGGAACAAAAAGCAATCAGTATCTTTTCAAAGCCGATCCGCGATGGCACCCGGAGAATTCCGGCCACCCAGGTTCTTGGAATACGTCATGGCTAGAAATGAAATCTTCAGGATAATTTGACAGGCTGGGAATTTGCGGGACCCAGGGTGGGGTTCGAACGGGTGATTAGGAGAAAGCGCAAGGCCTCTCGACTGTGTCAGACCTCATGCACCTCGATGCGCAGGATGACCCTGCCCTAACTGCTGAAGTTGACCGGCTTCTGGCGCACCGAACGCGCGATATCCGCCTCAAAGGTGAAATCAAGCGTCTGTTTCGAGCACGAGTCTGGCCGCAAACGGCGAAGATCATTCGTGCCTGGATGATCTGGGTGGCCTTGTTGGATCTGCTGACGCTGGCGCTCAACATGCTGATGCTCCCAAGCGCAATCGCGCAATCTATGCTTCTGCCTGGAGCTATCATCCCGCCCGTCGTCGTCGCAGTGGTTCTAGCATGGCGAAAGCCGCGCCCCTCCTGGTTCGAAGGGGCTTCACTGATTGTAGGTATGTTACTGATTTTGTTGTCGGTTGCGTTGGTCGGCGTAAGCGCTGGCGGCGAGTTCTATGAACGGCAATTGAACGTCATGCTGTTCGTGGCCATCACAGCCATCATCATCTTCGGCATCCCGCTGGCCTGGACGGTCGCGATTGCCGCGCTGGCGCTCGGACTGTATCTGGTATTTCAGGTGCAGAATCCGGCCATCGAGCATGGGAGCGCCGTCGCTGGAACGCTGTTCTTCGCCAGCGGTATCTTCGCGACGGTCGCAGCACGGCGCATCATCACAATTCTCGCTCAGAAGACTTTCCTGTTTGAGCTACGCGACCGGCGCAGGGTCGCCGAATTGGCTAAAGCGAATGATCGACTGGAATTGCTGGCGAAGACCGATCCGCTCACGGGCATCGCCAACCGGCGCTGGATGACTGAGACGCTTGACCACCTGTGGGGAAATGACAAACGTTGCCTCGACGGTGCGGCAATGCTGATGTGCGACATTGATCACTTCAAGAAGCTGAACGATCACCTCGGCCATTCCGAGGGTGATCGCTGTCTGGTGGAGGTCGCCAATATTATTCAGGAGAACATCAGGCGCGATCGTGATTGCGTGGCTCGCTACGGTGGCGAAGAGTTCCTCGTGCTCCTGCCCGGGGTAACCGAGGAAGAGGCCGTCTCTGTAGCTGAGCGGGTTCGTAGGAGCATTGAGGCCGCCGCTTTGCCCAACCCCGGATCCCGCGTCTCGCGCAGCGTCACACTCAGCATTGGCGTGGCAGTTCAGACTGCTGACGAGGCCATTTCACCGGAGCAGTTACAGCGTCAAGCGGACGCCGCACTCTATCTGGCCAAGCAATCCGGCCGGAACCGGGTGCTGCTCCACAGACCCGACCCGGCGGTTCACAAACATATCCGCTCGACGCGGTGAGGCCTCGAGTGAGGTCCGCAGTGCGACGTTCCAGAATATCTTTGCATTTCGATCTACGTGGGTTGAACGTAGCGTCTTCACCACATGCAGCGCGCGGTTCGCTGACGATCGCCCGTGCGCAAAATGCCGGGCAGATTATCGGCGCATCGAAAGTCGCCCGGGATATCACGGCAACGAAGGAGCACGAGCATCGCATTCGAATGTTGATTCGCGAAGTCAACCACCGGGTCAAAAAACCAATATTGCGTCATTCCTCGATGATCAGGGAAACCAACAAGCGGCGCAATCCCACAGCTTTCGAGCGGCAGGTTCGTGAGCGGATCATGGCTCTGTCACGCTCGCATGATCTCCTTGTTAGCGGCGACCGGAAGGGAGTGACGGTTTTCGAACTTCTGCTGTCGCAGGCCGAGCCGTTTGGGAGTGAGGGACGAATCTCCATGTCCGGACAGTCGGGCGCTGATCGCCGGCGCCTGAGGTTGATCATCGATTTCAAAGACGTTCGTCGACCCAACCTTTGATGTCGGCCATGACCACCTCTTTATCCTTGTCATTGAGGAGGTCATGGAAATGGCCGTCATACAGCTTCAGCGTCCTGTCGACGGCGCCGGCGGTGTCATAGAAGAGTTGGCTGCCGCTCGGTTTCGTCGCCTTGTCGGCCGTGCCGTGGAGGATGAGCAAGGGCAGCTTAATCAGTGGGAACTGCTCCTTGAGCTTCTCATCGGCGCGAACCATCTCGGCAATTGTTTTGGTCGGCTGGGTTTCATGGGCGATGAGTGGATCGGCATTCATAGCCTCGACGACGGCCGGATCGCGAGAAAAATCCTCGTTCTTGAGGTGCAAGACATGCGCGTGTGGCGCGATGTGGCTAAGCCCCTTGAGCACCGCAAGGGCGAAGTCGGGCGCCGGCACCTGGAACGCGAAGCTCTCGCAGATCAGCCCCGCCAGCCCAGCTTGGTTTTCCAGCGCGTAGAGGCAGGCGACCACACCGCCTGCACTGTGTCCGAGCAGAAACACCGGCAGACCGGGCTCCCGCGACTTGGCGATCTCCACGACACCCGCGACGTCGCTCACATAGTCGTCGAAACTGTCGACACAGAAGCGCTCGCCATCCGACCTGCCGCGTCCGCGCAGGTCAACGGCATAGACGGCCAGCCCGTCGCCTATGAACTGCTCGGCCACCCAACCATAGTAGCCGCTGTGCGAATTGAACCCGGGGACGATAACGACGACGCCGTTCGGATTGGCGAATGGGCGCCACGACCGAAAAGCTATCTTCAAACCGCCGCGGCTCTCGAAGCGATCATCGACGGGGTTGAGGACTTCCTGGTTCATTTTCTTCTCCCGTCGAGCGCGAAGCTGAGGCTTTCGGAGATATCGGCTCAATGTCCTTCGACCGCGAAGACGATTTCCGCGAAGGCCGGAACCGTCTTTTCGCGGAGCCAGTCGCGCTGCAGTTCGCAGGCGAACTGAACCCAGCTGACGGGCACCGCCCCTGCTTGCAGAATGCGTTCGAGCCCGGCCCGGTGTGCCTCCATGGAGGTGCCGCCGACGGCATCGACCACTGCATAAACCTCGAAACCGTCGCGCAATGCATCGAGCGCGGGAAAGGCCAGGCAGACCTCGGTCCAGAGAGCGGCCATAACGAGCTTCTTTCGGCCGGTTGCCCTGACAGCGTCGGCAAAGTCCTTGTCTTCCCATGCATTAATCGCGGTGCGGTCGATCGCTTCAACGGCCGGGAAGATGTCGCGCAGTTGGTGAATGAGAGGCTGGTTGCGACCGGTATTGACGTTCACTGTCGTCAACACGACAGGTACATCATAGAGTTTCGCCGTCTTCGCCAGCGCTACAATGTTGCTGACAAGGGTCCGCCGGTCCATTGACACTACGGAGGTTACCTGGACCGGTTGATAGTCGATGATCACGACGGCGCAGTTGCTGGGTGTTAAGAGGTGGTCCTCGACTGGATTGCGCGTGGGTCGGCTTGCCATGGGTCTGTGGCTTCAGGTGCTGTACTTGGCCATGTTGCCGGGCAGCTATCTGGCGAGAAAATCCGTGACCAGCTTTATCGTGGCGTCGGGATTCTCCTCCATGATCCAATGTCCGGAGCCGGGTATGATCTCGGCGGTCACATCGGTTGCGACAAAGCGCAGAACATCCGCCTGACCCGCGCCGAAGGATTTTTCGGCACCCAGCGCCAGCACCGGCATGGCAACCTTGCCGCCCTTTTCGACGAATTCCTTGTTGTCGGCCGCATCCTGGTTGAACGCGGCGAACTGCTCGAAGGCATCGTGCATAGCACGCGGTCGGGCGTAGAGCTTCGAATAATGCTTACGGGTCGCTTCATCGATGGCCTTGGGGTTCGCCGACAGCTCATTCCAGAAGCGATCGAGATAGATGCGCTCTCTGCCCGCAACCAATCGCTCCATGTCGGGGCCGCGGAAGTTGAAGTGCCACAAGAGCGGCAAGCGGATGATGTTTTCCCAATCGCCGATGCCTGGCAGCGGCGCATCGATGACGGCCCAGCGTATGACGCGGTCGCGATACTGGGCGACGAAGGCATAGCCGACCATGTTGCCGATATCGTGGGTGACGAGATCCACCTTGTCGATCTTCAGATGATTCAGGATGCCGGCAATGTCGAGCGCCTGGTTTTTCTTGGTGTAGCCGGTATCTGGATGGGCCGAGAGCCCCATGCCGCGCAGGTCCGGCACGATTACGGTATGGTCCTTCATCAGCCTGGCGGCGAGCGGCGCCCACATGTCGCCGCTGTCGCCAAAGCCGTGCAGCAAGAGCACCGCAGGCCCCTTGCCGCCAACTCGGACGTAAAGGCTGGTGCCGTTGGTGTCGATCGACTGCGCCTTAAATTCAGACGGAAAGGGGACAATCCGAGCCGACGCCGGCAACGTAAGAAGCATCACGCCTAACGCCGCTATCACTATCTTGAGCATGTTGTTCTCCCGAAGCTTTGAGCATGTGAACCGAGCTGTGTCGGCCCGGCTGACGACCTGGCCTCGGGAACAATAGGTTTCGTGCTCCTATTGGATTGCTCGAATCTGACCTGGATTGAAGGAAGCAGCCCTTTTCTCGCGCCGCCCTTGCGCGCGGACGATTTTTTCGTTCCGAGCAAAACCAAGGGTGATAGGCTGTTGTCCCACGGTCGAGGGCGCGTCATGGACAGAAGTGGGGGAATGGTTGACGATGCTGGCGCGAAGCTGAAACTGCTCGAGCAAGAACTTGCCCATGCGAGGAGCGAGCTCGATGCCAGCCGGAAGATTTCAGCTCAGCTCACCGAAGAGAAGGAGGCACTTCGTATCCATGCGGACCGGCGGCAGTGGGAGGCGGGCTTCCGGCTGGCGACTGATACGACACCCGGATTGATCTGGTTCGGCCGAGCGGACGGTTCGGTCGAATTTCTGAACAGCCAATGGTGTGCCTACACCGGGCTCAGCATGGAGGAGGGGTTGGGCTGGAACTGGGTAAGCGTCATCCATCCGGAGGATCTCCCCGGCCTAATCGAACATTGGGGCGAGATCATCAAGTCGGCACGTCCAGACGAGCATGAAGCGCGGATGCGCCGGTTCGACGGCGCGTATCGATGGTTTTTATTGCGCTGCGCGCCGCTACTCGACGAGTCGGGCGCCGTGATTCGATGGTACGGCACGAATACGGACATCGAAGAGCGTAAACGCGTAGAGCAGGCGCTCAGTGCTTCAGAAAATGTATCGCGTGGCCAGGCCGAGGCACTCAAGAGCACGCTCGATGCACTGGCGATGGAACCCGTCGCCGACAAGTTGGTGGAACACGTGCTGCGCATCATCACCGAGCAATTCGGAGCTCATAGCATCAGCGTCTGGCGACGGGATCCCGCGACTGGAATGATAGGCATCGAGATGGCCTTCGAAGAGGGCCGGGTGGTAACCAGCGCCGATCCGCGGTTCGCCGGAATGGACAAATGGCTGCCGATGGAAGAGCGCTGGCCTTGGCCGGAGGTCTTTCGTACGGGTAAGCCCAGCCTCATTGAAGACATCCGCACGGTCCCGGCATTTTCTCTGCGCGATCGTCTGCTGCCGATGGGCATTATCACTGTGTTGCTGGTGCCAATGTTCGTCGCTGGCCATCTTGAAGGGGCGATCGGTCTTCGCTTTGTCGAGAAACGGGTGTTTGGCACGGAGGAGATGGACCTTGCTCAGGCTTTGGCCAACCAAGTGATGCTGATGATCCAGTTCGCGCGCCTTTCCACTCAGACCCGCGAAACGGCCGTGATCGCGGAACGCAATCGCATCGCTCGCGACATACACGACACTCTTGCCCAAGGGCTGACGGGCGTGATCGTGCAGTTGGAAGCCGCCGAGGACGCAAACCTGCGGGGGCTTTCTGCGGAAGCTGGAGAGCATCTGGACCGCGCCCGCCGCCTGGCTCGCGAAAGTCTTAACGAAGCCCGGCGTTCAGTACACGCGTTGCGTCCGCAGGCATTGGCCGACAGCAATCTCAGCGGAGCGCTGGCGGAGTTATTCACGAAGATGACGCAGGAACGAGCCTGAAACTGGATTTCGCGGTGCTTGGCGCACCACGATCACTGCCTCCCGATTCGGAAGAGAATCTGTTTCGTATCGGCCAGGAGATCCTTACGAACGCCTTGCGTCATGCACGGGCGAAACTGGTTGTCGCCAAGCTGATCTTTTTACCGGGAGAAGTCTGCCTTGATCTGACCGATGACGGACGCGGCTTTGATCCTTCGAGCAAGAATGATGGATACGGTTTGCTTGGAATCAGGGAGCGGGTCGAAAGAATAGGCGGTCGGCTCGTTGTTCAAAGCTCAGCGGCGAAGGGCACGGCCGTGCGCATCACCTTGCCATCGCAGAAGGCTTGACGTCATGAGCATTGCTCCCGAAAACACGCCAGCCGCCAAGATCAGGGTTCTAATTGCTGACGACCACGTAACAGTGCGCGAAGGTCTGGCGGCAATTATCGGCCGTCAGCCGGACATGCTGGTTGTCGCGGAAGCCGCAACCGGCCGTGATGCCGTCGATTTTTGGCGGCAGCAGCATCCTGACGTCGTGCTGCTCGACCTGCGTATGCCGGTTCTCGACGGTGTCGCGGCAATGGGCGAAATCAGGCAGCAGGATCCTTTTGCGCGCGTTGTCGTTTTGACGACCTTCGACACGGACCATGAGATTTCCCGCGCCATCAAAGCCGGTGCCCGTGGCTACCTGCTGAAGGACGCTCAGCGGGAAGATCTACTCGACTGCATTCGCAAGGTTCATGCAGGCGAAATCTGTATCCCGTCGCTGCTGGTCGCAAAGCTTGCAGCTGCCGTCAGCAGCGAAGAACTCAGCGGCCGCGAGATGCACGTGCTGACGCTGCTGGCGCAAGGCAAGGGGAACAAGGAGATCGGCCTAAATCTGCACATCAGCGAAACGACTGTGAAGTCGCATTTACGCAGCATCTTCAACAAGCTCAATGTTCTAAGCCGGACCGAAGCGATCTCCGTCGCCAGCCGGCGGGGTCTGGTTCAGCTTTAGCAGATCACAGGCTCAAGGTCTTCTCGCGCTTCTGTCGGCGTCCCGGCTGCGCTTGCGGGCTTCGTTCGAAAGTATGAGTCGACGCCGGGCCATTGGAAGTATCGGAAATTCCACCGCTTCACCAATTTCGCGAGACCTCCGCGAAGTGCATCCTATCGGCATTGCAGGGACGTTGTGCTGCCGCGAGGGACAACCGGTGAACAGTCAAACGACCGATCGTTTAGGCGAAACGACGACGGGCTTCATGGCAGCCGCCGAGAAAAGGGTTGCGCACAGACAGATGCGATGCTTGACCGGCGTTAGTGTCGAAGTCGCCCACCTGCATGGTCCCGGTCGGCATCTGGAGGACCTAGGGTCAAACCGGCCGCGACTGACCGCGATCCTGGAGCAGATCGGCGGCCGCGCGGAAATGCTTCTGACGCCCTTCTGCCCGACCCAGTCCATGCCTCCCTCCGCGGGAGGGGCTGTCAGACATCTCACCTTCGTGCCAGCCGGGGTACCTCTCTGGCAGTTTACCCGACAGTGCCACTACCTCCGCCGGCTGGTCGTCGATTTCGATCTTCCTGAACTGGCGGTACACTTCGGTGAAGCCTTCGAGTTTACATCCCGCCTTACGCCGCGTGTAATGTTCCACGACAACCGCCTCCTGGCTCTGGTTGAATTGCTGGCCGATGCCTGCATTCACACCCACCCAGATGATCGCCTCTATGGAGATAGCCTCGCCCTGGCGATATCGTACAATCTGTTCGGCTTGAGAGGGCAGGAGGAAAAACGGGGTGGACTTGCCCCCGCACGGCTCCGCCGAGTGACCGTGCTCATGGAGCAGAGTCTACCCAGAGCCATCCCTTTAAAGGACTTGGCCGATATGATCGGACTTTCCGAGGGCTATTTTGCTCGTGCTTTCAAGGCTTCTACAGGAATGTCGCCGCATCGCTGGTATCTTGCCGCGAAGATTCGAGAAGCACAAAAAGCGCTGCTTCAAACAAGCGACGCGCTGGCTCAAGTGGCACTTGCCAACGGATTTGCCGATCAGAGCCATTTTACGCGTGCCTTCAGAACGATCACTGGCTACTCACCCGGGGCTTGGCGCAGGAGCCATCCGACACAGGAATCCGATTTTGCCGCTGCCTAAGGCGCGATACATCGCGCCTGGGCGTCCTAACTTGCTCGATCGCGTATCGATCAAACAATAAGGCCGCCCCGGTTAGACCGGGACGGTTATTGATTTATGATGAAAGTGTTTGCGGGGACGGCCAGCCACTGAAACCGACATTCGCTGGTCGTCAGGTTTTGATCGTGGCTGTGAAGTCTGAAATGGCGCAGATATTCGGAAGAAGTCACCGCTTCCTTGTTTGTCATTTCGGCAGACCAAAACGAGTGCTTACCGCGTTATCGCCGCATTCCGAGCTTCACCAATCGTCGTCCGCTAGCCTCAAGGGACTGCCCTCCCAATGAATGTTCGAGATGACCGAATTGAAGCCCGAAGAACGAACCCGCTGCGCGGGATGGGCGCGTGGGGTGAGGTAGAGATCACGAGCCGGACGTCGCGCTCGCATTGAGGGTGGTTCGGCAGCGGCAGAGCATCACGGGCTTCTTCAACAAGGAGCCTGACCATGCCTATCCTGTTCTTGATGCACCTATCAGTCCACTTCGTCAGCGGCTGATCGACGACATGAACATGCGGCGTTTCTCACGGGAGACGCAGCGCAACTATCTGGGCGACATCGGACGCCTGGCGACGTTCCTCGGGCGTTCACCAGACACAGCGACCACCGACGACCTGCGCCGGTTCCAGATCGAGCAGCAGGACGACGGTGTTCCCGTGCCGAGGATGAACAGCATCGTGTCGGCGCTGCGCTTCTTCTTCACACATACGGTCGATCGTCCCGATCTGGCGACGGGCCTGCGCAAGAGCTACGAGCAGATGGAAGTGTTGAAAGGCATCGACTTCGAGATGGCCGCTGGCCAGAGATCGCGCTGATCGGCCCCTCGGGCTCGGGCAAGGCCACCTGCCTGCGCTGCCTGAGGAGCCGAGCGCCGGGAAATCCATCTCGATGGCGAACGGATCGGCGTCAACCGCGGCCGGCCGATGAACGATCGCCGTTCGCCCCGCAACGCGCCGAAATGGGAATGGTCTTCCAGCTGTCCAATCTCTGGCCGCATCTTTCGGTGACGGAGAACGTCGCGATCGCCGTGCGCAAGGTGCGCGGGCTTCCCGCCAGGGAAGCGAAGGAGCTGGCGCTGGAGATGCTCGCCAAGGTCCACATGACCCACCGCGTCCACGACGAACCAACCTCGGCGCTCGATCCGGAACTGGGTGCATGAGGTGCTGAAGCGGCCGGCAGGACGAACTTGCCGTCGACCTGCTTGAACTGGGCTCATTTCTCCTCCAGCCTCTTTCGAAACATCACCGAATGCGGCAATGATCGGTCCGAGGGACACGGAAAGAAAGAGTATCCCTGCCACGGGCGATACGCGGAAAGCTGTACTGTGACTCGCAGGTGTCACAGCTTTCCTACTCCGTTGTGTTGGCTTTTTTTCTGCGCCGATTGGTGTGCGACTGCGCGACGGCCACTTTCAACTCGGGTGTGATCTCCAACGGCGCGTTCCCATGTGGGTTCTGCAGCCCCTCGACGTGGACGGTCGGGAATGGGAGTTCGATGCCCTGCTCCTTGAAGACCTGGCGGAGACGTACATAGAATTTGCGTTTCATGTTGAAGGCGCCTCCCGGTCTGGTTGTGGCCTTGACCCTCAATACGATGCCGTACTCGCCGAACTCCTGTACGCCCTGCATTTTGATCGGTTCGAGCACCCAGTGTTTGAACTCGGGATCTTCCGCCAGTTCGAGCCCGATCCGCTTGATTAGCTTGCGGGCGAAGTCGATATCGGTGTCATAGCCGACGGTGATATTGAATTTGTCGATAACCCAGTCACGGCTCTGGTTCTGAACTGCCCCGAGTTCACCGAAAGGTATCGTGAACAGCGGACCACGATGGTGGCGCAACTTCACCGAGCGCAGCGAAAAGCTTTCCACAGTACCCTTGTAATTGCCCGAGGAAATATATTCGCCGACACGAAACGCATCATCGAGCAGAAAAAACACGCCCGAAATGATGTCCTTGACGATGGTTTGTGCCCCAAAGCCCACCGCGACGCCGACGACGCCAGCGCCAGCGATCAGCGGGCCAATCTGGATACCCAGCGAGGCGAGCATCATAAGCACCGCCATCACTATGATCGATGCGAGCAGAATGTTCTGGAGGATAGGCAAGAGCGTGTGCAGCCGCGCCTGCTGCGGATCGAGGATCGGGACGTCCTCGTCGCCGATCACAGGGTGCGGTGTTACGATGCCCAGCTTTCGTTCGATCAAAGCTTTGATGATCGACCAGCCGAAATCGGCTGCGAGGGCAATGACCACGACATTGATCAGGCCGCGCAATACGACCGTGGTCGTCGTATCGCTGTCCCGCATCGACTGCATGTCCAGGCCCCAGACACGCGCGAGAAAATAAGCCGCCGCCAGGATCAAGATCATCCGGACTCCGCGGTCGATGACAGCGATCGTCACCGCCGGGATCGTAGGCCGGCCAGCATCCTCCGAACCCGGCCGCAGGACGAAATTGACCCCGCGCTGCGTCAGCACGACCGCCAAAGGCAGGAAGAATGCGGCGAAGGTAAACCAGAATAATATATTGAGGCCGGCGATGCGCAGCAGGAACAGAACGACGAAATAAGCAGTCAATAGCCATGTCGCTGCCGTGTGGCCGCTTTGGTGCGCACCGTCTCGCTGTGTTCTTGGTCGACGCCAAACCGCAAGCAGCAAGAGCAACAGCAGTACGAAATCGGCGCCCGTTGACAGGACCAGCATTCCGTCCCGATCGATGCCGAGACCCGGCAAGAGGATAAACGCCGCGCCGAAGAAGGCGAAGACGCCGACGATCCGGGGTACCCAATAGAACCAATGGTCGGCCGTTTCGTTGGTGATCGGCAAAGCACGAACCTCGACGGCGTTCTCGACTTTCATGAAGGAAGGGACGAGCATGGCTGCGAGGTACATGCGCACACCCGCCGTAACGACCGCAGCCATCAGAAATGTCAGCACGATCTCGCGGATAAGCATTGGCCAGTCGAACAACATGAACGCGCCGGCGCTGCCCAGCGCGAACGATACGATCAGCAGGCTGGAATAAAGCGTGCGGCCGCCAATCTTCTTGGCTCGCCCAATCGGCGTATCCTTCGACTGCGCGATGATCCAAAGACGAAACGGACGGGTGAGCCTGTACATTGCCCAGGTGAGCGCCACGCCGGCGGCGATGAAGATCGCAATCAGCATGAATACGCCGGCAGAGCCCTTGCTTGACATATCGTCCATGGTCTCCGTGCGAACGCGCGCGAACTGACCTGGCAGCAAGGGCACGGTTCGCGCAATTCTTTCGATATGATGCTTGATCCGATCGAGCGTCGAGGATGCCATCGTATTCATCTGGCCCGGTGCGGCCGCGGGGTCGGACGATATGTCGGCCGGCGAAGCTCCCGCCTCGGCAGGCGCTCCCGTCGGCCCGGAGCCCTGCTTTCGCTGTTCGGCCACCCAGGCCTTCACTGACGGATCGTCGAGAAGCTCGAACAGCTGTTTGACCTTTTCAGGCGGGACGGCCGCCGGCGCCTGTGCCTGTACCGGACCGGCCAACAAGAGGGCGATCCCAAGGACGAGCGGCCCGGCAATCACCGCCAGCAGTGCCGTCAGATCTCCGAAATGTCGTGCCGGGCGCGCCAGATACCCGGCTCCCAATCGTCGATTCATGAGTGGCATCGTGGTTTAACCTTCCCTCAAATCGGCAGGCAACGACGTCTATGTCCCCCCTTACTCCTACCTTGAAGAAGCCGAAGTTGTGGTGCAAGACTTCATCGTTCCGAGCTAGACCGTTGCGCCGGGCACGTTTTTGACATTCGCCGACTCTTGCCGAAGAAAACGAAAGCTCGATGATCCAGGACAATGCTACCGCAGGCGGTGTGATACCGATGTTCGATGCCAAGAAAACCATCGGCGCAACGCTTGCCGGCATCCGCCGGAAGACCTACCAGGTACTGGATATAGTCGTGATGGATGATGGGTCGACGGACGGTCGATTTGTGACGGCCTGCGCCGAGAAAGACCAACGCATCCTGTTCCACCTTCGAACTAGGCGCGGGTAGGACGGCGTGGCGTCTAATCCTTTGGTTTCAATCGTGGTTCCTGCGCACAACGCGGAGGTAACGCTGGCGCGCGCGCTCGATTGCCTTCTCGATCAGGAAATAGTGGATTGGGAGGCGATCATCGTCGACGACGCCTCCACGGACCGCACCCCCGCTATCATTGCCGGTTATGTGGAGCACGATGCCCGATTTCGGGCGTTGAGGTCTTGCGCGTATAGCGCCGCCGGCGCGCGCAATAGCGGGATTTCGACAGCGCGCGGCCAATGGCTCATGTTTCTGGACGCGGACGATTGGGTGGATGCCAGCTTCCTTGCGAAAATGCTGGCCGCATTGAAAACCACGCCCGATGCAGTGGCCGCCTATTGCGGTTCTCGGCGCGTGATGCCCGATGGCGAACTCACCCCGTCGAGCATCTCAACTGAGGTTGCGATCCAGCCCTTCGAAACTTTCGCCCGCCGGTGTGCCATTCGCACTCACGCGCTGCTGGTCGACCGGGAGACAATTGTCGAGTTGGGCGGTTTCGATGTGTCGCTGCGCACCTGCGAGGACTGGGATCTGTGGCAGCGCCTCGCACGTCTAGGCAAACGTTGGGTGATGGTCGACGAGCCGCTCGCTTTCTATAGCGTCAGCCCCAACTCGCTCTCCCGCAATTCGACGCAGATGCTGGCAGATGCGGAAATCGTGATCGCCCGCGGCTTTTCTCCTGATCCCAGGGTCAAACACCCAGCATCGGCTCACGCCAATGGAGCGATCGAGGCGAACGGCCGCACCGCTTCCCAGGCACTCGCGTGGTTCGCACTGTGGAACGCCGCGTCGGATTGCGGCGGCGGCTCGCACTCGATCAACCCGCAGTCCCTGCGCGCGCTCCCGGCAGGACGTAAGTGGGCGCGTGAGGTCGCCAAGGTGGTCTTCGATGGCCTTTTGGTAGGAAGCCTATCGGTGCCAACGCAACTGGCTGCCAGATGGGAGAGGTTCGGCGGCTCTCTCACCGAGCTGATCATCGAACTCGGCAAGATCTGGGACGATCCCGCTGCGGGTCGCCGCGTCCAGTATCACCTTGAGCAAATGCTTCTCGACTTCGACGATCTCGCCGCGCCGCGCAGACTGGCACGGACACTGGGAATTCGCGTCGACGCTCGAAATCCGATCTCGATAGAATTGCCGGAAGGAATCGACCAAATTTATGCCTATCTGATGGTGGACGGCCGGATCGGGGCCCGCGTGCAGTTCGGCGCGCTCGGGAAAGTGACAAGGAGCCATTGGATTAAGCTGGCCTCGCAGAGCGGCGTTGCCGACGATTCAAACCTGTCTGCAGCCGAGGCGTCGTTGCCCATGGCGGAGCATCCGTCTGATCCGGACAGCCACTTCGGCGAACTCGCCCGATTGGTCGCTGAAGCGCAGGGGCTGGTTCGGTCGAGCGCCGAAATTACAGAGCCTCTTGCAGTGCCGCGCCGTCCACGGGCCGCGGATGACCACGACAATGATCGCACGTCGTTCTGGAATCGTTATTTCGCGACGGAGGACCCCTGGAACTACAGTTCACCCTATGAGCAGGAAAAATATGAGCGGCAGCTCGAAATTCTGCCTGCCGGTCCTATCGGACGGGCGCTTGAGCTGGCCTGCGCGGAGGGCCACTTCACGCGGCAGCTAGCGCCGCGAGTGGGCCATTTGACCGCAACTGACATCTCCGCCATAGCCATCGGGCGGGCGCGCGCGCGATGCAGCGATCAGCCGAATGTTGAATTCGGTGTGCTGGATTTCTCGGCGGACACGCTGCCAGGTGGGATGGATCTGATCGTCTGTTCGGAAGTGCTCTACTACCTGGATGATCTCGCCGAGTTGCGGCGTATCGCCAAGAAATTTGTTGAGGCGTTGGCGCCTGGCGGCAGTTTCATCAGCGCACACGCATTCGTACTCCGTGACAATGTTGAAAGGACGGGCTTCGACTGGAACACTTTCGGCGCACAAGCGATCTCAGAGACGCTGGCAGCGACTGAAGGCCTCGTCCTCGAGCAATCGATCCAGACCGAGCTCTATCGCATAGACCGCTTCCACCGCCTGTCACCAGACGACGTGGCGACGGAACCGATGATTGATCATGTGCCGATCCGCGCACCCATCGGTATTGGGGTCGCGCGAAATATCGTTTGGGGCGGGGCACGGGCCTTGCGCCGCGACGTCGCACGTAGCGAGCGGCGGCAGCGTATCCCTGTCCTTATGTATCACAGCGTCGCCGATGATGGTCCGGCCGCGCTCGCCCGTTTTCGGTGCACGCCCGCCGCATTCGAAGGCCAGATGGCATGGCTGCGTTCCAATGGCTTTCACGCGATTATGTCCGAGCAGCTGGAATGGTCCATTGCCAACCGCCACCCTTTCGTTGGCCGCCCAGTGCTCATCACTTTCGATGACGGCTTCCAGAACTTTGCCGACCATGCCTGGCCGACCTTGCGCAAGAACGACCTGACCGCGGAAGTATTCCTGGTGACGGACTTGGTGGGCAAAAGTGCCCAGTGGGACGCCCACTGTGGTCCGCCGACGCAGCTTATGGACGCCGGGATGGTGCGACGCCTCGCCGGCGAAGGTGCGTTCTTCGGAAGCCATCTGGCGACGCATCGCGCGATCGATGGTCTGTCGAGTTCTGACCTGGCCGCCGAGCTCCTGCGTTCTCGTATGTTCATCGAACGGTGGACCGGTCGTCCAACCACGACGTTCGCGGCACCCTTCTCTGTCACCGACCGACGGCTTGGCCGGCTGGCCAAAGAGTGCGGCTATCGGATCGGCTTCGGCGGCAAACACGGGCCGGCGGACCTCGATTGCGACCCCATCGACCTTCCGCGCATCGAGGTTCGCGGGGATCGCTCGCTCGACGACTTTGTTGCCACTGTCGAGGCCGTACTCGAATGAACGGTGAACAAACCTCTTCTGCTTTTTTGTCGGTGTCCGCCGACTACCTTTGTCGCAAGTCTATTGGGCGACCTGGGACACGGCTGACATCAGCTCCTGCGGGTTCGGCGCCCCAAACATGTATCGCCCACCCTCTGGGACTTCAGTGAAGCTCCAGCGGACGACCCCCTGACGGTCCAGCAGGAACTGACCGATCAGTTGTCCGTGACCCGTTGCCATCATCTGCTCGTCGGCCTCGGTCACTTCGTAATGGTCCTTCTTGTCGAGGAATTCGCTGGCCGCAAAAGGATCCATGGGAGCGGGCAACTCGCCTGGTATGTCGACCCGCATATCCTTTGCCGCTGTCATCGAGACCTTGTACGGCCAGTTCGTTTCGTCTTGGGTGAATTCGAGGTTGGGCAGTCCAAAGGCACGATGTGAAGCGCGTTCGGGGTCGGAAGCCGCAAGCAGATTCGGCATCGGGTGGTAGCGGAAATAGAGACGCGCCCGCTCAATCGGCGTGTTGACCACCGTCAGGCTTTCCACCCCCTTTTCGCGCAGTTCCGGATCAAGCCGCGCCTGGGCTGCGATATGGCGCCGGCAGAACGCACAATGGAGACCTCGAAACAGGCCGACCAGCACCGGTTTTTGTCCGCGGAAGTCGTCAAGCGCGATCTTGCCTTCCTGGGTGATGGCGTCGAGCACCACGTTCGGCGCACGATCGCCCGGTTGAAGCGGTACCAACTCAATACGCGCGGACATTTTTCAACCTCCCACCCGGCTAATCGAGAAAAGGCAGCACCACAAGCGCTTCCGGGTCGAGCCCGTGCTGGGCGCATATACCCTGCGCCAGGGAAAAGTAGCGCTCAGCCTCGGCCAGGTTGTCGAGGTCGAGATTAAGCGTTGCCAGACCATCATAGCACGGAAACAGCAGTTGAGGCTCACTCGTTTCGCGCGCTACGTCCAGTGCTTCTTGGAACAAGCCAACCGCCAGTTCCGGACGACCGTTGCACTGGTGGATCTGCCCAAGCACGATCAACGGCACCGGCAGGTGCTCGCGCTGGTCGAGCGCCCGGTCGATCTCGATGGCCTTCTCGGCAGCAGGCACGCCCTCCGTTGGGCAGCGATCCGTGAAAGTGCAACAAGCAACCGCCAGGTTGGCGAGGAGGCGCGCCTGGAAGCCCAAATCACCAATATGGCGCGCCACTTCAAGACCGCGGCGACAGACCTTTATGGCCTGTGCCGGATCGATGGTCGTGTAGAGCACGCCGAGATTGGTGTAGCCGCGGCAGGCCGCGCCCAGCAGACCGGCGGCTTCGGCCAATTCGATGCTGCGCTCAATCTGACGCACGGCTTCATGGTCTCGCCCAAGGCGAGCCAGCGCAACAGCCTTGGTATTGAGTGCCTCGGCGGTCACAAGAGTGGCATCACGCCCCATCTCTGAGACATGCTCGGCTGTCAGAGTGCGTACGCAATCCAGCGCCGCGTCTGCCCATTTTGCCGCAAGAGCGTGATCTCCCCCACGAAACGCCTGTCGGCCACGTTCTTGCCAGAGATGCGCCTGCTCGACCGGGGCATCCGCGCCATCGAGAAGCGCTGCCGCTTCGGCATAACGGGATTCTGCGTGGTCCCGCTTGCCGACGTCCCAGAACAGCCGACCGATCTTGCGCAAAACTCGCGCCGAAGCGATGCGATCGGCGGACTCGCGATATGCCTGCAAGACCGTCTCGTAGTGCTGGTGCGCGATCTCGCGGCGGCCTAGCGGACCGCTCAAATCGGCAATGCGCTCTGCAATTGCCAGTTTGAGCGGTGTTTGCCCGACCGCGCCCAACGCAGTCATGGCTCGCTCGTAGAAACGAAGGGCGTCGTCGTTGGCATATATCATGCGAGCGCGATCGCCCGCCGCCTGCAGGTATTGCGCGCCCCTTTCCCGCTCGGCGCTCTGTGCGAAATGATGACCGAGCACGGTCAAATCCTCGAGCCGTTCCGGCTTGTCGCCGCACAGTTGCTCCAAGGCGGCACCGATCCGCCCGTGGATGTCGGTCCGGCGTTGCAGGAGCAGATTCTGATAGATCACGTCCTGCAGCAATGTTTGCGTAAAGCGGTAGCTTTGCGATGAGACCGAACCTGATCCGGCAACTTCCTCGATGATTTCCGCATCGCAAAGCAGTTCGCAGCCGGCTTCCAGGCGGCCTGGGTCGGCTGTCACGGCTTTTAGAAGTGTGGCATCGAAGCGCGGGCCGATTACCGCGGCTTCCTGGGCCAACCGTCGCACCTCTTGGGGCAGTCGGTCGACGCGGGCAAGCAACATTGCCTGGATAGTGGCGGGAATGCCGGTTGCGGCTTCGCCTGCCACCGTCCGCCATCGCTGGCCCTCGCGCACCAGAATACCGCGATCGATAAGGCCGCGAACAATCTCCTCTATGAAAAGCGGGTTGCCGCCCGCGCGCTCGAGGATCTGGTCGGGAAGTCCTCCTGCGGTGTTTACCCAGCTCTCGCCGAAAAGCGCCCCCAGCAGGCTGCGTCCGTCATCACCGTTGAGCGGCGAAAGCCTGAGCGCTGTGTGACTGACCCGACTTGAGTCGAGCTGGTCGTTGTGCGGCGCCGGACGATGCGTGACCAGCAACATCAACCGCGTGCGTTCCAACCTGTCCATCACGAACCGCAGTGCCTCGAGCGACACGGCGTCGGCCCAGTGCAGGTCTTCGACGACAATCAACAGCGGCGACAACGCAAGCCGCCGTTCGATGATCGTGCGGACCGCGTAGAGAATTTGCCGCCGCAGTTGCTCGGGCTCGACATGCTGCAAGGTGGCGTCGGGGTCGCCAAGGCCAAGCACATGGTAGAGCAAAGGCATCAGCCGCTTCACCTCCTCGCCCTGCAGGCCGAGATCGGTAAGCAAGTCTGCGAGCTTGCCCCGCATTTCCTCCCCACTGTCGTTTTGCATCATCCCGGCAGCGCTGCGCACCACTGCACCCAAAGCGCCGAATGATTGTTCGCCAAGCGGCGAGCACGTGGCCTGCCGCACGGTGACGTTGCGAAAACGATCCTCGTCGCCGACGCGGGCGACGAACTCCCTCACCAGCCGCGATTTCCCGATACCGGCTTCTCCGACAAGGCGGACAAGTTGGGCCGAGCCGCCGCACGCCTGATCAAGGCTGGCCAGCATTCTATTGAGCTCCGCGCCGCGGCCTATTAGCGGCGCGCTCAGGCCGAGCGTCTCGAGCCCACGCGCTGCACGCGGCGCCGCAAGCGGTCCATCCAGTCGGTGGACTAGCACGCTGCCAGCCTTGCCGCGAAGCACGACATCACCCAGCGACTCGTAAGCAAAGGCATGCCGGGTCAGCCTGTGAGTGAGCTCGCCAACCAGCACCTCACCCGGTGCGGCCAGCGATTGCAGGCGTTGCGCCGTGTTCACCGTATCGCCGGTCACCGAATAGGATTTGGCGGTACCGATGCCCAATCCCCCAGTAACGACCGGACCAGTGTTTATGCCGATGTGAAGCAACAGAGGCGAGCCGGAGTGGGGAGCGCTTTCGCCGAGCCGTGCCGTCCGGGCCATCATGTCGAGAGCGGCGCGAAGCGCACGTTCCGGATCGTCCTCATGCGCGACCGGTGCACCGAACAAGGCAAGCAGTGCATCGCCGATGAACTTGTCGACGAAACCGCCAAAGTTTCGCACTGCCGCTGTCAATTCCTTGAACAGTTCGTTCTGCAGCGTTTGCATGACCTCTGGGTCGAGCTGCTCGCTGAGTGTGGTGAAGCCGCAAAGGTCGGCGAACAAGACCGTTACCGTCCTGCGATCGGCGTCAGAGACGGGATGCAGCCCGTCTTCGCTTTCGATGTTTGCAAGCAGCGACGGAGTTCGAGAAGGCGGCACAATGGTCCGGCTTGGTGTCGGATCAGGCCGTTCGACGGCTTTTGCCGGCGCACCGACGCTTGTCCCACATTTCGGACAGAACTCGAAATCAGGTGCGCAGACGTAGCCACAACTGGAGCATGGCACGGGCTGGCGCCTGCCACACCTCGGACAGAAAGCGTAACCATCCTCAACCTCGAAACCGCAGCCCGCGCAGTCCATCGAACAAGACCTCACCAGGGGCCGTGACGGCGTGATCTAGCTACGCACTTCACGGCCGGGTATTCACACAAGGATGAACCGATAGCCGTCGACCAGCAAGCGGCAACGCAAATGGGCATCGAGCGATTAGTGTGGGTTCTGTGGCAGAGCGCTGTCGATTCGGGCGGCTGCCTGGCCGTCCCTTGCGAAAGTTCCCTCTTACCCTCCGTCTTCCTGCTATCCTGGAAATGAGGAGACGACCCATGAGCGAGAATCGTAAGCTAGCGGCAATCCTGGCTGCCGATGTGGTCGGATACAGCCGGCTCGCGAGCGCGGACGAAGATCGTACTTTGGCGAGGTTGCGGGCGCTGCGCAGCGACCTGATCGATCCGACCATCGAAGTGCACCACGGGCGGGTGATCAAGCGCACCGGGGATGGAGCGCTGGTCGAGTTCCGCAGCGTGGTGGATGCCGTGCGCTGTGCCGTTGAGGTTCAGAACGGCATGGTCGAGCGCAATGCCGGCGTGCCGCAGGACCGCCGCATCGAGTTCAGGATCGGCATCCATCTGGGCGATGTGGTCGAAGAGAGCGACGGCGACCTGATGGGCGACGGCGTCAACATCGCCTCGCGTTTGGAGGGCGTCGCGGCGCCCGGTGCCATCTGCCTGTCCGAGGATGCCTATCGCCAGGTCAAGGCGAGGCTCGACCTCTCGGTCAGCGATCTCGGCAGCACGCAGCTCAAGAACATCGCCGAGCCGATCCGGGTCTATTCGCTGCAAGTCGGCAGCGCCGGAACCAAGGCGGCCGCGACCTCGGAAACCGCGACGGAGCGACCGGCGACGGCAGCGCCGCCGAAGCTATCGATCGCCGTCCTGCCGTTTGCCAACATGAGTGGTGACGCCGAACAGGATTACTTCGCTGACGGCATCTCTGAAGACATCATCACCGCGCTGTCCAAACTGTCGCAGCTCTTCGTTATCGCACGCAATTCGTCGTTCACCTTCAAGGGCCAGAATGTCCGTGTGCAGGAGGTGGGCACGAAGCTCGGCGTGCGGCATGTGCTTGAGGGCAGCGTACGCAAGTCGGGGAACAGGGTGCGCATTACCGCGCAGCTCATCGATGCAGCCTCGGGCGGCCATCTTTGGGCGGAGCGGTTCGATCGCGACCTGACCGACATATTCGCCGTGCAGGACGACGTGACGCAGCAGATCGTCGGTGCGTTGGCGCTCAATCTGACTGAGGGCGACCGTCAGCGGCTGGCGCCCGAGTATGCGCGCAACACGGAGGCGTATGACTATTTCCTACGGGGCCGAGAGCTGTGGCACCGGCTGACGAAGGAGACGAACGTCGCAGCCCGCGACCTCTTGCAACGTGCCATCGAACTTGACCCGAAATTTGCCTCTGCCCACGCCTTCCTCGCCCTGACGCACGGGCTCGATTACCTGAACAGGTGGAGTGGGTCGCCGCCGGAATCGATGGCGCAAGCGGAAGAGGCTGCGACGCGAGCGGTAACGCTGGATGAGAGCGATCCCTGGGCGCACTGGGCGTTGGCTATCGTCAAGCTGTATACACGACGGCACGATAAGGCCATCAACGAAGCCGAGCACGCGATAGCCCTCAATCCGAACTTCGCCGAAGGGCACGTGATCCTCGGCGAGGCGCTGCACTATTCGGGCAGGTCCGAAGAGGCGCTCGAGAGTTTCGCCCGGGGCAAGACCTTGAATCCATACTTTCCGGATGTGCTTCTGCATTTCCAGGCTTTGGCATCGTTTCAACTCGGAAGGTACGAAGAGGCCGTTGACCTCTTGCTGCAACGGCTGGCTCGCAACGCTGCCACCGATGTCTCGCGCGCGCTTCTGGCCGCCAGCTACGGCCATCTGGGCCGTTTCGACGAGGCCCGTGGGGCATGGCAGGAGGTGCTGCGCGTCAATCCGGACTATTCGCTGGACTACCGACGCAAAGTCTTGCCCTACAAGAACCCTGCCGATTTCGAACTCGTCGTGGACGGGCTCCGCAAGGCCGGTATCGTGCAATGACAGGTGAGGCCAAGTCAGGTCTGGCCTTGAACTGCAGCCGATCGCGATGGAGCCTCCGTAACCGTTTTGTTTCCGTTTGACTGCTGCTAACCCTCAAGGAAGCGGCCGGATCAGACGCCAGAGGCTCACCGATAAACCGCCGTCGCTTGCGGTTGCACCCTAGAAAAACAGCCTGAGATAAGGGCTGAAGTGAGGCTCAGGTCGCCTTGATCTCTGCCTGGCCGACCTTGCGCCACCGGGCGTCTTCGCGAACGAGTTTCAGGTCGTCGGTCGTCTCGGCAAATGTCCGCAAACGATATTGCCGGAGCAGTTCCGGGAAGAGCGCCCCCTCGGGTAGGCCGGCAAGCTGCTCGCGGACCGAGATCTTTTCATCGATGACCCGCATTCCCCAGGCATTTTCCCGGACCTGCAGCTCGGCAGCCAGATCGCGCTCTTCCGGCGCGTTTTCGTCTAGCGCAGCCAGCAGGATCGAGTGGAAAAGCGCTACATAGCCAATCTGTCTCAAACCGCCCACAGCCCGCACGCGCGGCAATATGGCAAGAACGAGGAACATCAGGAACAAGTTCGGCAGCAGCACGCCGTCCAGCAGCGCCTGCTTGAGATACGGCCGCTCGAACGGGATGGAAAGACCATGCGGCCTGTCGGGCTCGACCAGGTGCCCGTTCTCGAGGACGAGCTTGCGCACGCGCTCCTCGCGGATGCCCCAGAAATAGGCCGTGGTATTGGGCAGGAATCTGCCAAATGGGCTCGATGCGGCCTCTTGCAAGGCACGTTCGAGACGCTGGCGCCTTGCGGGCTCAACGAGCAGCCTGGACAGAAGGCTGTCGTCATATTCCAGATGCCGAGCCATGGCAGCCGCGGCGAGCCGATCATCAATGAAAACCGGCAGGGCCATGCCGGATCGATCCCAATTGGCGACCAGATCCTGGTTGAAGGCTGTCAGCGCATCGGCAGCGGTTCCAAACACCTTGTCTTGACTGGCAAGCAGTGTGCCCAGCCAGCGGCTGGCATCCGTTTCATCGCCCACCGCTTCGAGCGCGCGCTTGTTGAGGGAGACGGGACCGGCCACGCAGACACTTTTGCGGCACAGTTTGTGGCGCCCCATGCCGAACAGGTTGATCTTGTCGTCGCCGACATCGAGCCATCCCGGCCCCTCCCGGCTAATTGTTTCCATGGTCATCGTCGTTCCCATGAAGCCGAAGAAGGCCGACAGCCCGTTTTCGACCGCGCCGAGCCAAGCAATCAGGAGGGCATCGAAGGTGATCCGGTCCATCAGAAGCAGGCAGTGCAGGCCGGACTGAATCACCGGTCTGTGCTCGAACTCTTCGAGGGCCTTGCCGATCTCCTCAGGCTGCATAATCACACCGAGGCGCTGATGCAGGACTTCGCGCAGGATCGAGCGGGCAGCGATCGCGGGGCCGGATGTAGGCCTTGCCACCGGCCGCCACAGATGGCGGGCGTAGTCGGAAACCGGTGCATTCCAGTTCTGCTCGATGTCACGCACGACTTCCGGGCAGAGCGGCGACAGCAAAGCCAGAGGTTCCACCGGAGGCGTAGGAGATGGATCAAAGACGGCGGTCATTGGTCCCGTCTAGCCGCTTGCAGTGCAAACGCCAAGGAGACCAGACTTGCTGGATGCGGCCAGCCCAGATCGTCAATTCGATCAAATGGTGTGAGACGAAATTGACCGTATCCTATGGAGTTCTCCATGAGCAATCACCTGTTCGCCGACCCGGCACGAATTGTCAGATTGGCTAAACAGCTAAGGCTAAACAGGATCTTAGAACCGCAGCCGGGCCATGCTCAGGAGGTCGTGGTACTGCCCGTCGGTAAAACCGGCCTTCACATGCCGACCTTCGACCACGAAGCCGTGGCTTGTGTAGAGACGGAGGGCCGGTTCGTTGTCGGCATAGACGGTCAATTCGACTCGCTTCAGGGCCCGCCAGTTGTCGGCCACGTCAAGCAGCGCGTCAAGGATGGCAGAGCCAATGCCCTTGCCGACAAAGGCATCGTCAAGGCCGATATTGATCTCGCCGATATGCGAACGGCGCGGCGAACCCTGCACGACCAAGCTGCCATGGCCGACGACCTTGCCGTCCAACTCCGCAACGATCCAAGTGGTTTCCTGGCCGGCCTTGGCGATGCGCCGCTCCACCTGCTCCACCATCTCGAAAGGCATTCTGAACGTGCCCCGGCGGAAGCCCGGCATGTTGAAGATAGCGCAAAGTGCCTCCGCATCGCTTGGCCGGACAGATCGGAGCTGCGGCTGGATTTTGTTGGAGGATGGCGAGGTCGTGCTGGTCATGGCGTTCCCGGCGAAGGCAATCGGCCCGGCACGATGCACCGGACGTCACCCGAAAATCCAGTCGTCTCCGTAATCTATGATGCCGATTGCTAGCTAAAATAGCGCAAGGCAGCGTAGAGTTTGAAGACGCCGCTGAGACCGATCCAGCCGAAAAGGGCGAGCCAACACAATGTCCCGGTCGCCGTCCAGCCGATCCGGTGCACTGCAGCGTCGGTGATGAAGAGGCCGAGGATGGCAAGCAGGCCAACCAGAAACTGCGCCAGCCCTAGCACCAGCAGTTCCTCGCGCGGCGCGTTTTTCCAGAGGAGATATACGCCGCCGGCGCCGGCGAGGAAGATTGCGCTGTAGACCTGGGCGTGGAAGGGATCGACCGGCCATGGCCAACTGCTGCTGACCACCCGGGGAAACAGCAACATGCCGACGCCGTATAGCCCAAGGATCGCCGTTTCCGCTGACATGTAGCCGCGCCATGCGGGGGTTAAGGCCACGCCTTTTACCGAAGGACGGGCCCTGGCCCGCCACAGGAACAGCCCGGATACCGCGGCCGAGGCAAGATAGACCAAAAACCACAGCCACGGCGCTTTGCGCTCGAAGTTGAAATAGCCGAGATTGATGAACGAAGCCGCCGAGACGATGACCGTGAAGATGAAGGCCATGACCAGCACGAGCCTGCCGGGCGACCAGCGGTTCCAGAACAGCAGCGCCGCCATCACGACCATTTCGGCGGTGTAGAAGCCTCCGAGGAAGCGGGCATTGAACGGGGTGACGGCCCAAGGCCACCTCGGCTTGACCAGCACAGGCGCGAAAAACAGGCCCGCGCCCACGATCAGGACGATGATGACCGCCACCGAAAAAAGGCGCAGGGCCGCGGGAAATGGCGGATTGTCGGATGTCGGCATGGGAGAGAGTCCCCAAGGTGAATGCCCGTGGACCATCATAGTGCCGCTTGCGGCCGGTGAAAATCTGCCGAATGGAATTGAACCGTCATCAGGTTTGTCTATTCGAATGGTCGCACGGTCCGTTTCGAAGTAAAATGCAGCGGCCGGACCAAGGAGCGGTCCGGTCAACATGGCTTGGGCGCATTTTCGGAGCCTGCACGATGAACGAAGTTCAGGATCTGTTCTCGCTTTTGCGGCAATCACCAGATGTCGATCCACTGACAATCGACGCGATCCAGCGAACCATCGCGGAAGGCGGGGACCGTGAGCTTTGCCGCATCAATGCGCCGGCCTTCGCCAGCAAGCATGGCCTCGACGAGGAGCGCACCATAGGCGCCTTTCTCCATGCGGCGCGGGTCGGCATCTTCGACATTTCGTGGAATGTTCTGTGCCCCGGCTGTGGCGGCGTGCTCGACACCAACGCCACGCTGAAAACGGTGCAGAAGGACGAATACACCTGCACGCTGTGCGCCGAGGGTTATTCACCGACCCTCGACGAGATGGTCGAGGTGACGTTCACCGTCAGTCCCCGCATACGCAGGATCGCCGCCCACAATCCGCATGAGCTGCCGTTGATGGAGTATTTCCGGCAGATCTACTGGGCGTCCGGCGTCGATCTGCCGGATGAAGACTTCGCGAAAAGGATGGAAGAGATCTCGCTGGAGGACATCGAGCTTGCGCCCGGTGAAAAGGCGGTTCTGACCGTACAGCTTCCGTCCGATTTCATCATCGTCTTCGAGCCGGTTACCCATTCGGTGCAGTTCATCGACGTGAAGGGTGAGCCGACAAAGGAGCGCCGAAGCCTTTCGTTGGTCTTCGACCGCGACCATGTCCAGAGCCAGACGCTGGAGATGCAACCCGGGCCGTTGCGCATTTCGCTGGAGAACAGGACCGACACACGCGTGCTGCCGACGGTTTTCATCGCCAGTCAGGGCTTGCACGATCTGCTGGGCAGGCGCCGGCCCTTCCTCACAGCCAAGCGCCTGCTCACCAATCAGACGTTCCGCGATCTCTATCGCACGGATACGCTCGACATCAACCAGCGCCTGAAGATCACCAGCCTGACCTTCCTGTTCACCGACCTGCGCGGATCGACCGCGCTTTACGAGCGGGTGGGCGATCTTTCGGCCTTCGATCTCGTGCGCGCGCATTTTCAGGTTCTGCACGAGATCGTCGCGGCGGAGGCTGGCGCGGTGGTGAAGACGATCGGCGATGCGGTGATGGCGACCTTCGCGACGCCTGATCGTGCGATTGCCGCGGCCCTCAGGATGCGCGAGGCAATGCGTGCGCTCAACAACGAGAGCGGGCGCGAGGATCTGCTGCTCAAGATCGGAATCCATGCCGGCCCCTGCATCGCCGTGTCCATGAACGAGCGGCAGGACTATTTCGGCCAGACGGTCAACATCGCTTCGCGAGTCCAGAACCTTGCCAACGCACAGGCGATCTTCGCCACTCGCGCGGTGGTTGACGACAATCTCACCGCCGATCTGTTGCGCAGGAAATCGCTGAAGCCGGAACCCCACGAGGTCTCGCTGCGCGGCATTGAGCGAGAGATAGCAGTATATACGATCCCCTGAAGACTCGCTCGTCCCGGTCCCTTACACGCGCCTGCAGATAAAGTAACGATCAGCAGGCACCGAAGGCGGCAGCGGGAGGCGTTGCAACTGCGGGTGATCGAGCGGCGTGCCGCTGACCACGATGCCGCCGACGCGAAGCAGGCCCGCGGTCAGATCGGGAAGCCAGGTAGCGGTCACTGCGTCGCGATCTTCATAGCCGGTTCCGATGTCGGCATGAACAAGAGCGGCGTCGATGCCAATGAACCTGATCGCCGTCTCGCGTATTTCGCCGAGCACCAGGTTTTCGGCTTCGGGAATTGAGCTGGAGTGTGCGGCCAGTGCGCGGTCGAACGCCACGATCCGGCGTCCGGGCAGGCGCTCGCGCAGATGGTGGAACGTGCGGCCATTGCCGAGGCCGAGCTCGAGGATGGGGCCCTCGATCTTCGCCACCTCCGCGCAGACCTGATCGAGAATGTCGCGCTGTGCCGTCAGCCTGCGGATGAAACTCTCGAGGCGACTCATATGCGTTTGTGTGTCCTGAACCAGCCCAAGAATCCGGCAATGCCCGCGACCCGGGTGAAACGCAAGAGTAGCGTGCCGGACCCGATCCAGCCTCGCCGCATATAGAGCAATTCCAGGAAAAGTGGAACGGTTTTCCTTCCGGAATTGCGTCAAAACAATGAGATAGAGCGGGTTGCTGTTTCCGTGAAACGGTGAACCGCTCTAGAGGCGAACGGTGAACGCTGCAACAGCCGAACAGCCCGCCGGCAAGCCGGTTGGAATCTGCGGCCCGGCGCGCGGCGGAATAGCGATGTCACTTGTAGGGGTCTGCGGCATCCCGCAAGCCGTCGCCGAGGAAGTTGAACGCCAAGATGACGAGAATGACGGGGAGGATCGGCAAAAGCAGCCATGGATAGAACGCGATCACGCTGACGCTGCGCGCCTCGGTGAGCAGGATGCCCCAGCTGGTTATCGGCGCCCTCAGGCCGAGCCCGAGGAAGCTCAGCGCCGTCTCGCCCAGGATCATGCCGGGTATGGAGATCGTCGCCGTCGCGATCAGATGCGACATGAAGCCGGGAATGAGGTGCCGCCGGATAATGCGGCTGCTCGAGGCGCCCATCAATTGCGCGGCCAGAACGTAATCCTCCTCACGCAAGGCTAGAAGTTTTGAGCGCACGGCCCGCGCCAGTCCGGTCCAGTGGAGCAGCCCGAGGATGACGGTGATGCCGAAATAGATCAGGATCGGACTCCAGGTTATCGGCATGATCGCCGCCAGAGCCAGCCAGAGCGGAATGCTGGGGATCGATTGCAGAACTTCGATTATCCGTTGAACGATCAGGTCGAAGATGCCGCCGTGATAGCCGGCCAGCCCCCCGATGACGATGCCGAGCAGGAAGCTGAAACCGATGCCGACCAGGCCGATTGTCAGTGAAATGCGTGCGCCGTAGATGATGCGCGAGAGCACATCGCGCCCCAGCCTGTCGGTGCCGGCCAGGAAGAGCTGGCCGTTTTCGGCAGGACAGACAAGATGCCTGTCGCCTTCGATCAGGCCCCAGAACCGGTAGCTGTCGCCCTTGCAGAAGAAACGGATCCGCTGAACATCATCCTGCTTGTCCATATAGTTCCGCTTGAGCGTGTCCATATCCAGCGTCATCTCGCGGCCATACACGAACGGCCCGACAAACTGGCCGTTGTGGAACAGGTGCACCCACTGCGGCGGCGAATAGATGTAGTCCATGTTGCGCGTGTGCAGATTGTAGGGCGCCAGGAACTCGCAGATCAGTATCCCAAGATAAAGCGCTACCAGGAATATGCCGGATATGAGGGCAAGCCGGTGCCGTCGGAATTTCCACCACATCAGCCGCAACTGCGACGCCTGGAAGACTTTCGACTGCTCAGGCGTCATCGCCTCGACCGACTGCAGGTCAAAGGGCGCAATGGAAACGTAGTGTTGTAGTGGAGCACCCGGAGCGGGCAGCGGCGATTGCGTATTCATTTGGTGCTCCCGCCCTGCAAACGAATTCGCGGATCAAGCAGCGCCAGCGCGAGGTCGGAAATCAGGACGCCGATGACCGTCAGGAAGGCGAGGAACATCAGGAACGACCCTGCCAGATACATGTCCTGGCTTTGCAGCGCCTTGATCAGCATCGGCCCGGTCGTTTCCAAAGACAGCACGATCGCCGTGATTTCGGCGCCGGAAATGATGGCCGGCAGAATAGAGCCGATGTCTGAAATGAAGAAATTGAGCGCCATGCGCAGCGGATATTTGACCAGCGCCTTGAAGGGATGAAGGCCTTTGGCGCGCGCGGTCACGACATATTGCTTGTGTAGCTCATCGAGCAGATTGGCGCGCAGCCGCCGGATCATGCTTGCCGTGCCACCGGTGCCGATGATCAAGACCGGGATCCAGAGATGGGCGAGGATCGACTTCGCCTTGGCCCAGCTCATCGGCTCGCCGAGATATTGCTGGTCCATGAGATGGCCGATGGACGTGCCGAACCAGATGTTGGCGAAATACATCAGGATCAGCGCCAGCATGAAATTCGGAATGGCAAGGCCGAGAAGGCCGAAGAAAGTCAGGCCGTAGTCGCCCCAGCTGTATTGATGGGTGGCTGAGTACATGCCGATCGGAAAGGCGATGAGCCAGGTGAAGATGATCGTGACGAAGGAAACCAGCACGGTCAGCCACATTCGGTCGCCGATGACGTCGCGAACCGGCAGCTCATATTCGAAGGAATAGCCGAAATCGCCGTGCAGCATTCCGCCGACCCAGTAGAAGTAGCGAATGACCGGGGGCTTGTCGAAACCATACTCCTTGCGCATCATCTGGATGCGATCGGAATCCACCGCTTCGCCCTGAGCCCGAAGCTCGGAAACATAGCTGTCGAAATAGTCGCCCGGGGGAAGCTCGATGATCGTGAACACCAGCGCCGATATGATCAGCAGCGTTGGAACCATCACAGCAATGCGCCAGACAATATATCGAAGCACGCTCAGGACTCTCCAAGCCAGAATGTGTCCATCATATAGACACCGAAATAGGCGGTCGGGTCGTAGCTGTAGAGCGCCTTGTCAGGCAGATTGCGCAGCCGCGAGGACGCCAGAATCGGCTGATGCGTTCCGTTCACCGTGCCGATCGAAAACACCTGATCGGTGTAGATCGACAGCATTGAATTCCAGATTTCGGCGCGCTCAGCGGCTCCGGTCGAAGCGTTCCAGCGCTTGAGCAAAGCCATCAACTCGACGACAGACGGAAGATCGGGCGCCTCACCGAGCGTGCCATGGGACAGGTAGTGAGCACCCCAGAGCGGCCATTGCAGCTGGTCGTCCATGGTGGGAGCCAACTGGTACGGATTCATATCGGCGGTCGGCACGCCATTGTCGATGCCCGACCATATCGACATCATGATCTCGCCGCCAAGCGCGCGGCTGCGGAAGATGTCGCGCTGCGAAGTCCGGACGAACAGGGCGAGGCCGATCTCGCGCCAGTGATCGGTGATGAGTTCGAGCGCGTCGGTTTCCAGTGTGCTTTCGCCGGCCGTTTCCACGATGATTTGCGCCGGGCGTCCGTCGGGAAGTATCCGCAAGCCGTCACCGTCACGCGTCTGAAGCCCGACCTCATCGAGCAGCGCATTGGCCTGGTCGGGATCATGGGCTACCCAGGCTTTCGCGAATTCCGGCCGGTAGAGCGGGCTCTCTGGCAGGACCGTATCGGCACTTTCCTGCGCCAATCCGTAGAACACCGCCAAATTGATCTCGCGCCTGTCCACAGCAAGCGAAAGTGCGCGACGCATGCGCACGTCACGAAAAAGGCCACGCCACACCTGGTCGGCACAATTCAGATTGGGCAGCAGCGCCAGCCGCGAACCCTGTGTGCGTTTCCACAGATGCATCTTCACCGGGTAGCGCTTCTCCGCATCCTTCAGGAAGGAGTAATCGGCAAAGTCAATTCCCATACATTGCAGGTCGCTCTCGCCGGCACCGGTCTTGGCGGAGATGATCGCCGACGAGCTCACATTCATGATTACCCGGTCAACATAGGGCAGTTGCCGGCCATTCTCGTCTATTCGATGAAAGAACGGGTTTCGCTCGAAGACAAACTGCTCGGCCGGCGGCTTGGTCCGGTTCTGCCAGGGATCGAGCGTCGGCAGTTCCGGGTTCTCCGGGCGATACTGCCGAGACATGCGGATATGCAGGAGCGTCCATTTCTTGGCCCTGTTCTCCTCCATCAGGCCGGCGAGCCGGAATGGATCCTGGTATTTCTTGTGGAACTGCTTGAGATAGGCGGCCGGCAGAACAAGCGATAGCGGCGAAGCGGCAGCGAGCTTGGGCAGGAAGTCGGGATTTGGCGCATCCCAGCTATAGCGGACCGTCAGCGGATCGACGATCTCGAAGCGTGGCGGCTTGCCGTCCGCCAGCAGCGTCGGGGGGAGCCCGCCTTGCGTAAGCTCATCGTTCAGCCAGACATCTTCCCAGCAATAGCGAAAATCCTCCGGCGTCAGCAGGCTGCCGTTAGACCATTTATGTCCTTCCCGTATCTTGAAAGTGAAGACGCGATCGTCCGCCACGTCGAAACTTTCGAGAATGTCGGGTTGCAGGTTGAGCTTTTCGTCATAGCCGACCAGGCGAGCATATCCGTAGATGGTCATCAACCGGATATCTTTCTGGCTGCCGATGATCGTGCGCAGCGTGCCGCCATACTGGCCGGGCTGCCGGCCCATTGCAGCGAGGTTCACCACGCGCGGGCTCTTGGGCAGGCGTTTGGCGAGTGCCGGCAGCGCCAGGGCCTTCAGCAGCGGCTGAAGAAATTCTGGCTCCAGATCGCCGGCGTGCAACGTGCTCGGCACAAATGCCGAAGCCAAGAGTCCGAGGACGGTGCGCCGGCTGATCAATGGCGCAGCTCGCTGACATCGGCCGAACGCCGGGCCAGCACGAGGTGGCCGCCGCCAAGATCGAGCGGCGATAGCATATCGTCGCTGCCCTCGTCGCGGAATTGCGGTCCCCAGGCGCTACTGTCGGAAGCGCCGCTGAGCTTCAGCGTCTTGAAATCCATCGGCCTGTCGAGATCGGGGAAAGGCACTGCGGCGACCAGTGAGCGCGTGTAGGGGTGGATCGGTTTCCTGAGCAGGATTTCGCGCGGCGCAAGCTCGACGATACGCCCGCCGCACATCACGGCGATGCGGTCTGCCATGTAGTCCACCACCGCCAGGTTGTGGGATATGAACAGGTAGGTCAGTCCCAGTTCCTTCTGCAGATCCTTCAGAAGGTTCAGGATCTGCGCCTGGACGGAGACGTCGAGCGCCGAAACCGGCTCGTCGCAGATTAGCAGTTCAGGCCCCAGCGCTAGCGCGCGCGCGATGCCGATACGCTGACGCTGCCCGCCGGAGAAACTGTGCGGGTAACGTTTGATAAAGCGCGGATCGAGCCCGATTGCCTGCATCAGGTTCTTGACCATGGCTAACCGGGACGCGGCATTGCCGCGCTGATGGATTTCCAGCGGCTCGCTCAAGATGTTTTCCACCGTCATGCGAGGTGAAAGCGACGAAACCGGATCCTGAAAGACCATCTGGATTTTCGCGCGCAGCATGTGCAAGGCCTCTCCCTCGCCTGCCAGGACGTCGATCGGTCCCTCGCGGCTGTTGAAGATCACAGAACCACCGCTGGGAGTGACGGCCCGCATGAGGATCTTGCTGACGGTGGTTTTGCCGGAACCGCTTTCGCCGACCAGACCCAGGCATTCACCTCGCCTGATGTCGAAGCTCACACCGTCGACGGCGCGAACAGAGGTTTGATGATCCCCGCCGAACCATCCGGACTTGCGGATGGTGAAGGTCTTTGTCAGATCCCTGACCGACAGCAGGATGTCGTCCGGCCCCTCCGATGCCGGCGCGGTCTGCTTGCCGAGCAGGTTTCCGACATTCACCGGCACCTCGCGTAGCGCCTTTAGCCTTTCGCCAGGCTTCAGGTCGAAATGCGGAACGGCTGCCATCAGGCCCTTAAGGTAAGGATGGCCTGGCCGGCGGAATATCGCCTCGACAGGTCCCGCCTCCATGATCTCGCCATGGTACATGACCACCACCTCGTCGGCGACATTGGCGACCACGCCGAGGTCGTGCGTGATCAGCAGCATCGCCATGTTCAGCTTGGTCTGAAGCCCGCGCAGCAATTGCAGGATTTGCGCCTGGATGGTGACGTCCAACGCCGTCGTCGGCTCATCGGCGATCAACAGGGCGGGCCGGCAGATAAGCGCCATGGCGATCATGGCGCGCTGACGCAATCCTCCAGAAAGTTCGAAGGGATACATGTCATAGGCGCGCTTGGGATTGGGAAAGCCGACGAGGCTGAGCATTTCCTCGGTCCGCGCCTTGCGCTCCGCCCGAGCCATGGGCGTATGAATCTGCAGGGATTCGCTGACTTGGTTGCCGATCGTGTGGAGCGGCGACAGCGATGTCATCGGCTCCTGAAAGATCTTGCCGATGCGGCTGCCTCTCAACGCCCGGATTTCGGGCCCATCACGCGACATCTTGAGAATATCCTGCGTCGTGCCGGGCTTTTCAGGATCGGAGAACAGGATCCGGCCGCGAACATGGGCTGTGTTCGGCAAAATGCCCATCACGGCTTGGCTGAGAACCGATTTACCGGAACCTGACTCGCCCACAAGCGCGGTAACCTTACCGGGCAGGACGCGAAGATTTGCGCGCCTGACGGCATGCAACGGCCCCCCCATGATGGCAAAAGAGATGCCAACGTCTTCGATCCGCAGCAGATCGACACTCGAATTCATTCTCACACCAGCCCCACTCTGGCAGCTCTCCAGAAAGCGAGACTAGCGCATTGTCAGCGCAGAGCAACTTGGATTCGAAGCGGTCGCCAGTGGTGGAACCAAACTGGCTACCAAAGGCGATCGGGCCAGATCGCGGCGGTTTACTGGAGCTTACTCGGGTCGCCCGCCGCCATCCGCGCGGCATCGCGATGAAGCAGCATGACCTGCTCGGCGTCCGATCTTCGGTCGTGAATCGGCTCCGGCGCACCGTCTTCATCGGGTACGAGGGCTCCCGACAGATCGGGTGAAAGCACCATCAGCTTCTGCTTGATGCCAGCCAGTTCCTCGTGGCCGAGCGTCAGCCAGCTGTTGGCGCCGCAATAGCCGGCGAAGTCTTTGCTGGCCAGAACGCTGTGCGGATATTTCTTGGTCAGGGTCTGCAGGCGCTGGACCTCGTTCACAGCCGAGCCGAAGACAGAGAATGTGAGCCGGTCTTTAAGCCCGACATTGCCAAACATCACATTGCCGACATGCAGGCCGATACCGAATTTGATGTCTGACAACCCCTGCTCCTTTCGGCGCAGGTTGAGATCCATCATGCGCGCGCTGGCCTTGTGCGCGGCCGCAAGCGCAGCCTGGCAGGCGATCTCGGACTGCGAACGGTGCCTTTCGCAAGGGTAGACGGCAATGAAGCCATCACCGATGAAACTCATGATCTGCCCGCCGTTGCGATTGAAAGGTGCGGCAACGGCGTCGAAAAACTGGTTCAGCGTATCGATATAGACTTCGCGGCCGGAGGTTTCGGCGAGCCTCGACGACCCGCGCATATCTCCCATTACCAGTGCGGCCCGGATTGTATCGCCCTCGCCGCGCTTGATCTGGCCGTCAAGAACGCGCCTGCCAGCGTCGCCGCCGAGATAGGTGGTCATCATGTTGTCGGCGAGCTTGGTGAGCACCGCCATCTTGGTGGCGATAGCGAGATGGCTCTGGATGCGCAGCAGCGCCGAAATCATGCTGTCGCTGAAGCCCGCGGCGCTGTCGGTCGACCAAGATCCCATCATGCCCTGACTGGCGTTGCCGCTGAAGGGATGGACGAAAGCCATGTAATCGGTGATGCCCATAAGCCGGAGGTCATCGAAAACAGGAAACTCCGACACCACCGACGGGTCGAGCCGGCGTCGCAGATGGTCGAGCTTATTGCTGAGCAGATGGTAGTATGGGCTGGTCAGGAATCTCTCAGACGGCACACCGGCCTCCTTGCGGAAGCCTTCCACTTCCATGCCCTGGCCGCGAACCCAGGTGAAGCCAAGCGCGTCATAGAGCGGGTGAAGCATCGAGAAGCTCAAATGCACCCGCTTCAGCGGCAGGCCGGCAGCAGCCAGCCGTTCGCAAAAGCCATTTACCAATGTTTCCAGGTCGTTGCCCGCCAGCGCCGATTCGTTCAGCCAATCGGCAACCTTATCCATGAGAATGGTGGAAATTTCTGCGTACGATGTGCTCATGCTATCTCGAAACCCGTCGGAAGACGGAACCATTATCCTCTGATCTGCCATAACACAGTCCGTCAACGACCCAACGATAAGACCCTCGAAGTTAATGAAACCGGCTTCGGCGGCAGAAGCGGCGAAGAATTTCTCGAATGACCGTCCTTGCAGGCAAGGAGTAGGCGCAACTGCATCTATGTCCTGTGGCGTTATGTGGCGAGGCTGCCGGCGGAGTGCAATCATGATCCTGACATCGGGCAAAAAGTTCCCCAACTCAGACGCCGTCAGGCCTTCAAGACCGTCTCTCGGTCCAGCCCGAGGCGGCCAAAAACATTGCGTGTGTCGACGATTAGAGGGGCGTGATCGGCGATCGTCTGATAGTCGATCGCGTCGTGGTCGGTTGCAACGACGACAGCATCGAAATCCTTCAGAGCCGCCTCGGTCAATTCGACCGAGCGGCGCCCCTTGATCGCCATATGCTCCCGCGTGGTCGGTATCTCGGTAACATGCGGATCGTGGAACTCCGCCTTGCCGCCCCATTCCTCGATGAGTTCAATGAGCCGCAATGAGGGGCTTTCGCGGATATCGGGCACATTCTTCTTATAGGCGAGCCCGACGATGAGAATGCGCGAGCGGCTGAGCGCCTTACCACAGCGCCGGTCCAGCGCCTTCGCCAGTTCATCGACCACATGACGCGGCATGGCCGTGTTGATCTCTGCCGCCAGCTCGATGAAGCGGGTCGGCAGTTCGTATTCGCGCGCCTTCCACGTCAGGTAGAAGGGATCGATCGGAACGCAGTGCCCGCCAAGTCCGGGGCCAGGATAGAACGGCATGTAGCCGAAGGGCTTGCTCTTTGCCGCCTCGATCACCTCCCAGATGTCGATGTCCATCGCACCGAGCACGACCTTCAACTCGTTGACGAGTGCTATGTTGACCGAGCGGAAGATGTTTTCCGTCAGCTTGACCGCCTCGGCGGTCGCCGTGGTGGAAACCGGAACGACGGTCTTGACCACGCCCTGGTAGAAAGCCTGCACGAGCGTCGCCGCTTCAATGCCGTCGCCTGCCACGACCTTAGGGATCGTCGCGACTTCGAAGCTGCGGTTGCCGGGATCCTCGCGTTCGGGCGAGAAGCCGAGGAAGAAGTCTATCTTCGACCGCAAGCCGGTTTCTTCCAGTATGGGCTTGATCACGTCATCGGTGGTGCCGGGATAGGTGGTCGATTCCAGCACGACCAGCTGGCCGGGACGCAGATGCTTCGCAATGGTGCCTGCCGTGTTCCTGACAAAGGAGAGATCCGGCTCACGGTTTTTCGTCAGCGGTGTCGGAACGCAGATGATGATGACCTCGCAGACGGCCAGTTCCGCAAAATCCGCAGTGGCGCGGAACCGTCCGCTCGCCACCTGGCCGGCAAGGGCTGTCGACGCCACCGCCTCGATGTAGGATTGGCCGTTGTTCAGGCTCTCGACCTTGTGGGCTTCGATGTCGAAGCCCGAAATCGGGAAGCCGGCGCGTGCGACCGCAACCGCCAGCGGCAATCCGACATAGCCCAGTCCGATCACGCCGACTTGTGCAGCGCGCGTCGAAATCCGGTTTAGAAGATGGTCATATATCGATCGTGAGGCGTCCAAAAATCTGCTTTCCCGTCAATTCGGACAGGCTGTCCGTTCCCGTGGCGAGGCTCACTTGGTCTCAAGGACCATGGCCGAGGCATATTGCGGAAGATCGGTTTCCGCAAGCCGTCATCAAACCGGCACCTTCGCCTTCAGGCTTGCGGCAGCCCTCGCATAGCCGCCGGCCGCGCCATCGATGAAATGAAGGTGGTCGCGCTGCAGCGGCGAAGCGACGAGGCATGTCATCAAGGCCGATTTCTGGCGGTGCAGGCCATAGGTGCAGATGCCCGCCTCTTCCGCCTGTTTCAGCCGGTTCTCGATCCGTTGCAAGACGTCCGAGTCAACGTCGATGGTCATCTTCAAGCCGTCGTCGAACTTCCGGAAATCCGAATTGCTGGCCACGTCGCGTTTGTAGACCTTCGGATCGAACCGACCGATCGTCCACCCGAATCGATCGGCAACGGCCGCTAGCGTCAGCAGGAACAATATCCACAGCTTCGACAACCACCGCCGTCCTGCCGGCGCCACGGCCCTCGCCTCGAGATCGAAGCCGGCGGGCGAAAAACTGTAGGCCGGCCCGTTCACCGGCACTGGATGGCCATCGCGTTCCTGCCTGCCGGCAAGGGCAATGATGTCGGAAACTAGAGACTGAAAACCGCGCAAGTCGCGCGACGGACCCGGTATGGCTATGATCGAGACGATGTCGCCATGCCGTGCTTCGATCGGGTTCCAGCGGCAGGAGAGGCCGGTCAGATCCGGCCGCGCGCCGACCGGCGCAGGATCGACGCGGTAGCGCCCGGCTTTCATCTCGGTTTCCGCCCAACTGCCACCACCGCCGGCGAACATGGCATAGAAGACCGCTTCGGAGGCTTGGAACCTCGCCACGCGAACGTCGAGACCTTGCGCTCTTATATCTATTATCGGCACGATTGCGGCACGCAAGGTCAGGTCCAGTTCGTCCGCCACCCATCTCTGGACAGCCGCCAGCGCGTTGCGGGTGATCTCCAGCGCCGAGCCGGGAAACGCCACGAGCGCGCCGTCGCCGCCGAAAACAAAGGGAAAATCTTGCCGACCCAGCGCATTGAGCAGCGCCGAAATGACACTGGCCCCGGCCATATTTACGGTTTTATAGCGCCCAGCCTCGATCGCCTTGGTCGAGCCGACAATGTCTGCGGCGGCCAGCGCCCAGTCATCGGGGAGAGGCCGATAGTTGTCGATATCGGCAACGCCTTCGAACTTTGCGAAAACCGGCAGAGAAGCCACAAACGGGTCGGACGCGGCAGCTGTTTCCATGGGCATCAGATAGCACATTCCACTGCTTGAAGGGTGAAGTCTATCATGCTGCGAAATTGACTTGCGCCGGCTTTCCGATGATAGGGTCCGGCAATGCGAATTGCCTTCTACGCGCCGCTGAAGTCACCCAATGATCCCGTTGCCTCAGGCGATCGCCAGATGGCACGGACGCTGATCAAGGCGCTGGAGCATGGAGGGCATAGCGTCGAACTGGCATCCGAATTGCGCTTCTACCTACGCGAACCGGAGCCGAAAAGTTTCGATGCGCTCAAGATCGAGGCCCGAGAGGAAGCCGCGAGGCTGACAAGGCTTTGGGATCGTGACGGCAAGCCCGATCTCTGGTTCACTTATCATCCCTATTACAAGGCACCCGACCTGATCGGGCCCGAGCTGGCGGCGGCCTTTGCTGTCCCCTATGTGACGGCGGAAGCCTCCTATTCGAGGCGGCGCAACGCCGGTTTGTGGGCCGATACGCAAGCGTTGGTAAGGCGAGCCGTCGAACAGGCGGCACTGAACATCTGCTTCACGCAAAGGGACCGCCAGGGACTGGCGGATGCGGTACCCGGCGCCACTTTCGGCACGCTTTCGCCCTTCATCGACACATCGGCATTCCGTGAAATGCCGGCACGGGGTTGTCCGACGCGCCTTGTTACCATCGCCATGATGCGCCGGGGCGACAAACTCGAAAGCTATCGCATGCTGGCGCAAGCGCTCGGTTCGATCGGTCACCTGCGCTGGACCATGTCGGTCGTCGGGGACGGGCCTGCCCGTGACGAGGTTAAAGCGCAATTCGCCGGCTTGCCCGCCGACCGTATCGAATGGCTTGGCGCGATTGAGCCGGCCGCCGTGCCGGATGTCCTCTACAGTGGGGGAATTTACGTCTGGCCGGGTTTCGGCGAGGCCTATGGTGTTGCCTATCTTGAAGCACAGGCCGCCGGCCTTCCGGTGGTGGCTCAGGACATCGCCGGCGTGCCGGAGGTCGTGCGGGATGGCCAGGCCGGGTTCCTCACCCCGCCGGGCGATGTGACGGCGTTCGCTTCTGCCATTGAAAGGCTTCTGGCCCGTAACGACGAAAGAACCATCATGGCCGCAGAAGCCAGACGTTTCATCCTCGAGGAGCGCTCGCTCGATACGGCGGCGGCGCGTCTGGCCGAACTTCTTGCGAAGATCCCGGTCTCATGACATCCGATCCGATCTGGCAACCTTTGTTGGAAGAACTGGCGCGCTGGCAACGGGAGGACCGTAAGGCAGAGTTCTGGCTGCGCGATGATGACGCCGTGGATCCAACGCCTGCGCTTGATCGGCTGCTCGACCTCACCGGTGAATTCGGGGTTCTGGTCACCCTGGCCGTCATTCCAGCCCTGACTGATGAGAAGCTTGTCGTCCGGCTTGACGAGGCGCCGCATGCCACGGTCGCCATCCATGGCTGGGCGCACCGAAATCATGCGCCCGAGGACCAGAAAAAGCAGGAACTCGGCCCGCATCGGCCACCCGAGGCGGTGCTCGATGATCTGGCTCGCGGGCTCTCTCGCATAACCGGCTTGCACGGCGCACGTGCCGTTCCGATGCTGGTGCCACCCTGGAACAGGATCGACGCCGGCTTGGTATCCGACCTTGGGTCGATAGGATTTGCGGCACTGTCGGTCTTTGGGCCGCCGAGGCCGGCTTCGCTGGCGGTCATCAACAGCAATGTCGACATCATGGATTGGCATGGCACGCGCGGCTGCCGCGATCATGGCCTATTGGTTCAGGCCGTCGCCGCGCAATTGCGGCATGCATTCGACGGCGGCGAACCGGTCGGCCTGCTCACCCATCATCTCGTGCATGATGAATCGGCCTGGCTTTTCCTCGAACGGCTGTTCGCCGTCACCGCACGCAATGCAGCCTGTGCATGGCATCCGATCAGGACATTGATCGGGCGCAGCGCCAGCAGAGGAAAATAGCTCAGCCCGCTTTGTGCGATAAGACTGGAAATTCGAGCGTCTGACCATCCCGCGCGGCAAAAGAGCCGGCAAACCTGTTCTTGGCCAGTTTCTCGATCTCGTCCAGTTCCTCGTCGGTGCGCGCCGGATCGTGGTGAACCAGCGCAAGCTCCCGCGCACGGGCCGCCTCGCAGAGCCTGACCCCCTGTTGCCATGTCGAGTGCCCGTTCCCGCGGTAGCGTTCCATTTCCTCCTCGGTGTAGGCGCAATCGTAAATGACGAGGTCGGCATCTTCGATTAGGCCGAGCACCGCCTGATCGAGTTTACCCGACTCATGTTCGGTGTCTGTGATCACCGCCACGACGCGGCCACCCCATTCGACCCGATAGCCTATACAGCCACCGGGATGGGTGAGACTGCCGGTTCGGATCACCACCCCTTCACGCGGCCGAAGCACGTCTCCTGACACGAAATCGCAATAGTCGAGGCTTGCCTTGCAGACGTCCAGTCTCACCGGAAACCAAGGCGGCCGCATGAACTCATCGACCATCTGTCGGGTCGTCATGCGTCCTGCAAGATGCCCGGACCAAAGCCTGACTTTGACGCTGCGGTCATAGATCGGCTTAAATGCCGGCAGCCCGATGATGTGGTCATAATGGCAGTGGGTGAAAAACAGGTCGAAATCGGTCACGCCCGACGCCCGAAGCGCCCAGCCGGCAGGCCGCAAGCCGGAGCCGGCGTCGAACAGAAGCGTATGCTTGCCGCATCGCATCTCAATGCAGATCGTGTTGCCGCCATAGCGGGAGAAGTCTGGCCCCGATACCGAAATGCTGCCGCGGACGCCCCAAAACCTGACCAGGAAAACGTCGTCGTCCATGCAAGCCCTTCATAGTCCCCTAGGCCATCGTAGCCAAACAACTGCTGCTAGGCGAGACAGGTTTTCCTCCTGATGACCTTGTCCATGAGAGGTCAGTGCCATCACGACGGCAAGGATCGGCGCAAATCATTCGTTATTTGGCGCTTCGTGCGTCGATCAGATCCGCGGTCGTATGGCTTAGGCGATCGGCGAGAACCCGAACCATCTCGACGGTCATTTCCGGGAACTCCTTCATAAGCCTCAGGAAATGATCCTTGCGAATTCTCAAGGCTTCCACCGGACTTGCGGCTCTGACGGTGGCCGTGCGGGAGCTGTTGCACAATATGGCGATCTCGCCAACGATCGAATTTGGCAGCAGTTCGGCAACTTTTATCGGTCCGCTCTCGGAATCGACCAGAATATCGGCCTTGCCTGAAAGGATGACATAGGCGGCGTCTCCCTCGTCGCCCTGCCGGAAAAGGATCTGGCCGGCGCTGTAGCTTACGCGATCAGATGTGAACGCAAGCAGCTTGAGCTTTGCCGGCTCGATGCCAGAGAACAAGGGAACGCGTTGCAGCATTCCGACCTCATCCTTGAGCAGCATTGTCGCAAACCTCCCAAAATTCACGTCTGCCAGACTAGAACAACCGACATCCAGATGGAATCAATTCTGCTTGCGGATAGCGGGACGAACCGCGCGAACGTGGCGGCCTGATCAGTTGGAAACCTTAATCTCTTGAGCTTGCAGCAAGTTCCCATCGGCGGAACGATCCCATCTGAATGTCCGGGCTCTATGACAGCAGTTCCTTGAAAATACCGCTCCCCGCCAAAAGCGTCTCGTGTGGTCCGTCTTCCACCAAACGACCCGAGTCGAAGACGACAACGCGATCGAACATCATCGCCATTGCCGGATTCGTCACGACCCACACAATTGCCGGCGAACGGCCGTCGCGTCTGGCTTCCTCGAGCACGTTTTGCAGCACCTTTTCTTGTACGCGCTGGTCGAGCGCCGACAGCGGCCGGTTGAAAATGAGAAAATCGGGACGCTTGAGCAGGGCCCGGGCAACATCGAGCTTCTGTCGCTGTCCACTGGTCAACCGCCTGCCGCCGGCGCCGACGTTGAAGTCCAAGCCGACATCCAGCAGTTCGGCATAAAGCCCCAGTTCATCAAGAATATCATAGACGATGGAGCGTATGCGGTCCGGCGCATCGGGATGGTTGCTGCCCAGACGCCCGAACAGGACATTGTCCATGACAGTAGCCGCAGCAATGTATTTGGCAGGATCGTAGCGTTCGACGGCGTTTTGCAGCTCGGGCGGCAGGTCTTCATAGAACTGGTTGCGTGCGGCGACGATCTTGTTCATCAATTCGTCGCTGAGCAGGCCGAAGCGATGCCGGGGCTCGATATAGGCAAAGCTCAGGGTGACGATCATGGCGCGGTCGTTCTCCGAGACCGTCTCGTAGGGACGGTTCTTGAGCCGTTGCAGCAAGGTTTCGTAGGCTGGTATCTCCTCGGCGCTCATGAAGGCGAGCTGCTGGAAGAACTGGTGATCGGGCGGCAGGTCGGCAAACAGCTCGATCGCTTGTTTGGCGATATCCATGCCCATTTCGTAGAGCATGCGATCGAGGCCGGCTTGCATCAGCACCGACGCGAAATAAGGATTGGCCGCCAGAGCCCTGTCGGCCAGCTCCGGGCCGGCGGCAGCGCCGAAGAGCAGGTTCTGGCCGATCGTTGCTTCCTTATTGTAGGCGCCCGGTTCGAAAGGAACCACCAGTCCGCTCAATCCTTCGTGTTCCAGCCGGGTTCGCAGCGCCGCACGCAATTCGACGATCCGCCCGGCAAGTTCCGTGTGACGCGTGAGGTCGGCCGAAGAACGCAAGCCTAGATCCAAAATGTCGCGCGACAGAAGAACCGCGTCGAGCACCTGGCGCACGGCTTCAAAGAGGTCGTGCGGGCCGGTAGCGCCGACGGAAGCATAGTCGATCCAGTCGCTGTGGATATCAAGGTCCGGGTTGCCTGATCGGCGCGCCTCGTGGATGTTCCAGCGGTGCTGGTCCGCCGCGGCACCGTCATAAGTCACCGACGTCAGCGGCGCATGCTTCAACCCGTAGAGCAGATTGTCGCGGAGGCTTGCCTGGAACAGGAAAACATCCGACGAGGCATAGGACATGCGCCGACCGGTCACTGCTTCGGGGAGTTCAAGCAGGTCGTCGGCACCCGAAGCGACCCTTCCGCTTTCCGGCCAGTTCAGCCGCGCGAAGGCCTCTGCAAGCGCCTCCGCTCCACCTGTTGAGGTGCTGACCAGCGCCACCGTCTCCCCCGGCTTGACCTGGAGGGAGATACGGTCGAGGAGCATTGCACCGCCATCGTCTGCCATGGACAGACCGATCGCCGACAGGGGGTTGGTCATCGGACCGGGATCGTCGATCGTCAGTGCCCCGATTCGCGGCGCAATGAGACCCTCGACGGTGAATTGTTCGACGACCTGCTGGTATTTGACCTGGACATCCTGCCGGTCCTGATCCCAGTCGATCAGTTCCTTCATCGGTCCGGGCAGGTCCTTGTAGGCGCCGATCACGGCCACGAGCTGACCGACGTCCAGCCGCCCCCGAATGACCAGATACCCGCCGACCATGTAGAACAGAAAGGGCGTGATCTGCGCGAGAAAATTGTTGAGGAACTTCACCATGAATTTCCATTGGTAAAGATCGAAGCGGATCTTGAAGATGAGCCCGAGCCGGGCAGCTATGTCGGCGCGCTCGTAGTTTGACGTATCATGGACGTGAACCGCGCCGATGCCGTCGACGATTTCGCCGACGCGGCCCGATAGCGCGCGCGCCGTCAACTGCCGTTTGCGCCCGAGCACGATCAGCCGCCGCCGCATTCGCGGGATCAGCACGATCTGGATCAAGACGATCACGGCGGCGATCATTCCGAGCCAGAAGTTCTGGACCACGATGAACAGCATGGCCGTCACCGCCTGGCCGCCGAGCAGCACCGGCTGCAGGAAAGCATCGCCGATGAAACCGCCCAGCGGCTCCACCTCGTCCTTCACCATGGTTGCCACCTCGGCGGATTTCACACGCTTGAAATAACGCGGCGGAAACCGCAGCACACGATCGACCAGTTCGAAGCGGATACGGCGCAGCATCCGTTCACCGAGGCGGCCCTTGTAGGTGTTGATGTAGAATTTGAACAGGCCGTTGATGATGACCAGCAGGAGGAACACAAGGCTCAGGGCAAGCAGCGTCGTCGTGCGGTCGAGCTGAAAGCCAGGAAAGAACTGGACCTCTCCGATGAACGGCAGGTTATAGTGTAGCCTCATGAATGGCTGGGTCGCGCCCGGCTGCTCGAAGCCGCGACCTTGGATCGGGCCGTTGACAATCAACTTCGGCAGGTCAAAGGACATGAAATACGGGATCATCGAAAGCAAGACGATAACCAATATCCAGAGCTGCTGCTTCTTGGTGTGCGTCCAGATATAGCGAGCCAGGCTGGGTTCCATATGCGACTGCGGACCTTCAGTTTAAAGAACAAAGTAAAAGCATCAGCTGGTGGACGGCGCATCGGCAATCATCACCGGCGACATGTTCGAAGCCTGCGAGGCGGCTTGGCGGGGCAAGATTGCGTTGTGTCGCCCGAAATCCCAACGTACAAGGCGAATATGATGGATGTCACGCAACCGCGCAATGCCGGCATGGACGGGCACGAGCAGGCCTTGGACCTCACGCGGGGAATTGCTGCCTATGTCAACCACCCTCTCGTGGCAGGGCTGGCGCGCGTCATCGCCAAACATCCCAAGGCCGACATCGCCAACGCCTTCAACCACAAGCAGGTGGCCTGCAAGATGTGGGCGCTCGACAGGCTGTTCGAAAGCTGCGGCGGGCGCTTCGGGCGCATATGGGTTCTGGGCGGATGGTACGGCATATTGCCGGCAATGCTTTTCAACGACCCCCGCTTCGATATTGCGGCAGTCGATAGCATCGACATCGATCCCGAAGTCGCGCCAGTTGCCCGGACCCTCAACCGGGAAGCCGGCGGCCGGTTCCGGGCGCTAACAGCAGATATGTACGCACTCGACTATGCGGCCGGGCCGTCCGATCTGATAGTCAATACGAGCTGCGAGCACATAGCCGATCTGCGTGCCTGGCTCGCCCTGCTTCCGCGGGGCACGAATGTACTGCTGCAATCAAATGACTATTTCAGCGAGCCGACGCACATCAACTGCGTGGCTTCACTTGCAGCTCTCGAAGCAATGGCGGCGCTGCGGGAAATACGATTCTCTGGCGAACTACCGACAAAAAATTATTCGCGCTTCATGCTAATTGGAACTGTTTGATGCATTTCGCCCAAAAGCGCGTCGCGGTTTTAGGACAACGACATGCATCAAAACAAAGACTTAAAGCGCGGCGCCTGAATCCGGTTCAGCGCGACGCGCTTTAGGCCCCGCCATCTGCTTGATCATGTCCTATTCCGAGACCGGGCCCCATTTTAGGGACCGTGTTCGATGCCGCTCGCACAGGATTTGCGCCGAGTGACGCGCCCCTTCCAGATCGAGACGATGCGCGGACGGCCTCGGTGCCACAAGCGCCTGTTCGATCGCCTGCGCCAAACCTTCAGGCGTCAGGTCCTTTTCCATCAGCACCGTTGCAAGCCCGAGTTCTTCGAGCATCAGGGCGCGAACTGTTTGTTCGGTTTCCCCGCCGGCTGCAAACGGCACGAGCAGGGAGCGACAACCCGCGCGCAGGACATCGCAGACCGTGTTGTAACCCGCCTGCGAGACCGACAGGCGGGCGCCGGTCAGCAAGCTGGCAAAATCCTCGCGGAAGCGGAAGATGGACAGGCTCGGCGTGGCATCGCGTGCGATCGCGTCAAACTCGTCTTTCGGCAGGTTGGGGCCGGTGATCAAACACCATTTCCAGCCATTGTTGGCATTCCGCGCCGCTGCGATGGTGGAACCGACAAGGCCCCTTCCGGCAGCCCCGCCGCCAACCGACACCAGAATGTCGAAGCGCTCGGTGGCCGCGGGCGATGGCGGCGCGGCAACGAGCCCTGTGTAGGTGACCTCGGCCCTGATTGCCCCAGCCAGCGGAAATGTCTTGTCGATGGTTGCGAAAGCCGGATCGCCGTGGACCATGACAAGGTCGAAATGCCTGTTGATGAGATCGACCGTTTCCTCATTTCGGCCCGGCTTGACGCGCTCCTGAAGGATATCACGGACGGACGTCACCAGCAGCGGCCTGGGCGACGTCGCGTCGATGGCCTCGATCAGCGGCAAGAGTTCGAAACGCATCTGCCGGCGTCCAAATGGAAACGCCTCGACAATGACGATATCAGGCCTGCAATCCAGGAATGCCTGCAGCAGCATTCCTGAACGCCGTTTCTTGAAATCATCGTCGATGGGTTTGCCCTGCAGGTCGACAAGTCCGGAAAATCCTTCATCACCGGAGGTGACGGGTGGCAGGGACACAGATTTTACACCCAGTCCTGGAAACCCCGCGATCGACGCTCCGCCAGTCACCACGGTTACGTCAAACCCGTCATCGACCAGCGCCGCCGCAATGCGGCTGGCGCGCGCGAGATGGCCGATACCGAGGAGGTGCTGGACATAGAAGAAAGCGCGCAGTCGCTTCATTCGGCGGCCCGCCACTCCCGCTCGAACAGTTCCTTGAGCTGTCCAATGCTAGCCATATGGTCGAAATTGCAGCGCACGTACTGCTCCGCGGCGTCGCCGAGGCGGGCGCGCAGCACGGGATCACGGATCAGGCGCTCCAGCGCCTCTGCCAGGGCAATTGGGTTTTCCGTCGGAACCAGCAGCCCGGTTTCATCCGGCGATAAAAGCTCCGGCACGCCGGAAATATCGGTCGACACGCAGGCAAGCCGCTGGCTGGCCGCCTCCACCAGGACATTCGGCAGACCGTCCCGGTCGCCATTTGCGGTGATCCTGCAGGCCAGGGCGAAGATGTCGGCGAACCGGTAGTGCTCAAGCACCTCCTCTTGCGCAAGCGCGCCCTTCCAGGAGACGCGTCCATCCAGTCCGAGCTTTTGCGCCAGCGCCTTGAGCCGTTCCAGTTCCTCGCCGCCGCCGATATGCTCGAAACGCCACGCCAAATCGCCAGGCAAGAGGGCAAGGGCCTCCAGCAAGGTATCGTAACCTTTCTTTGCAACGGCGCGCCCGACGCTCAGAATGATGACCGGTTCGTCCGGCGCCGAGCCGTCCCGCTGTTTTCGCGCCTCGCCGAAACTGCCGAAGCGATCAAGGTCGAGCCCATGGTAGCTCAGATGCACGGACGAGTTGCCATTGGCGAGTTCGTTCAGACGGTCGAAGCCGGTTTTCGTGCAAGTGACCGTCCAGCGCGCCGAGGAAAGCTTGCCGGCCAGATCCCAGTCCGCCGAAGTCCAAATGTCCTTGGCATGGGCTGAGCAGCTCCAGGGCAGACTACGAAGCAGGCTGGCATAGCGCGTCACCGAGGCCGGCGTGTGCGCGAAATGTGCATGCAGCCATCCCGCGTCTTGCGGCCATTCGGCCGCCAGCACGAGCGCTTGCCCGAAGCGGCGCACGCGATTGCGCGTAAAGTCGCGGGGGATATCGGCAGCCAGCGATCCGAGCGCGCGCCAGAACCCCGGCCGCAGCAGATAGGCAAACAGCGAGCGAACCACGCGCAGCGGCTCGTGATGCAGATATTCCGGCAGATAATGGACGGGCGCTTTGATCTCGTCATGCACGGGGTGGCGTTTTGCGTCGGTCGGCCGCCTGAGCGCGACGAGTATCAGGTCGAATCCCGCGCGCTCCAGACCGAGCAGTTCCTGCGCGATGAAGGTTTCCGACAGCCGCGGATAGCCCTTCAGAACCACGACGATCTTGCGACGTTGCAACTCAGCTCATTCCCTCAATGACCGAAAGGTGAGGGCTGGCCCGCCGATCGAGCAGTTCTGCAACGATTTCGGAAATATGAGGCAGCCCTTCCAGCCTCAGATGCGGATTGCTCTGGGATGGGCGGGGCCGGTCCGGTAGCGCCACCAGTGCATCGGCAAACCGCTGGGAATCCTTGGCTTCGTCCGGCAAAAGCATCTCGATGAGGCCGAGTTCGGCTGCGCGCCGAGCTCGGATCAGTTGTTCCTGGCGGGGCTCGACGCGCGGCACGATCAGCGCCGGCTTGTCGAAAGACAGTATCTCGCAATAGGTGTTGTAACCACCCATTGCCACTACCGCCTTGGCGCCGGCAATCAGGTCTTCCATGCGGTTGTCGAACTCGATCATCTTGACGCAGGGGATCTTGGACCCCTTCTTGAGCAGCTTGTTGCGCTTGCGCGCCGGCATGTAAGGCCCAAGCACGATCAGGGCCCTATGCTGCAATTGCGGGTCCTGCTGATAGGCATCGATGACGTCGTGGATCAGTTCCGCGCCGTCACCGCCGCCCCCCGTGGTAACGAGGATATACTCGCCCTCGGGCCGGTGGCCGGGCAACTCGTTCCGCTGCAGGCTCCGTTGCAGGAAGCCGACGAACCGCATCTTTGCCCTGACAGCCGGCGGCACATCCAAGCCGGTCAACGGATCGTAGAAATCCGGCGGGCCATAGGCCCAGACCTTGTCGTAGAACAGGCCTATCTTGCGCATCACATCCCTGCGTGCCCACTCTGCTTCGAGCAGATGCGGCGCATCCATCACCTCGCGCAGGCCAAGCACGAGCGTGGTACCTCGCGTCTTGAGGTAGGACAGCGTGTCCTCGATCTCACCGCGCAGGCCGAGCGGTTCCTTGTCGACGATGAAGATTTCCGGCCGGAAGGTCTCGGCTGTGTGGCGGATGATCGACTGCCGCATCCTGAGCGTCTCATGCAGATCGATATCCTTTTCCAGCGAGGTGTATTCGCCGTTGCGCAACTTGATGACGCTGGGGATCTTCACGAAGTCGACACGGGCGCGATAGTCGAAGGCGCCGGCGATAGGCGCGCCTGAAATGATCAGCACCTGAAGTCCGCGGAAATCCTCGACCAGCGAATGCGCGATCGTCCGGCAGCGCTGCAAGTGGCCGAGCCCGAACGTGTCGTGGCTATACATGAGAATTCGAGCGTCTTGTACGTGCTGCGTCATTATTGAACGTCTTTCAGAATTCTCGCGTTGAGAACCGGGGACGACCCGCTGGATTCGAAACCACCCTCGCGAGCCCACCGACCTGTTGTGAAACATGAGGGCAAAATTTTCAATTTGTATTCCTCAAGGGGTCCATATGCTGAAGCGGGAGCCGCACCCGCTCAGTTGCCCGCTTGCCACGGATCATGAAGAACCTGCACCATTCGCTCGTATTGATCATCCCCGATTTTCCATCTTTGGCTGCCGGCCCTGAGCGCTGCCGCCGTCGTTACGCGGTTGATCGCCTTGCGGTTGAACGCCCGTGAGCGCAGAGATTGCGGACCGTCACACTGCTTCGACGACCCCGCGCCTGCCGGCTTGATCGCTGATAAGTCGCGGCCGCTTTTAAGATGGAATCGCTCCAACTTCCATTGCCACGTCGGTGACGTGGCGTTCGGCTGGGTCAAACCAACGGATTCCGTCTTGCGGGCTTGGTATTTGTCTGACATAGTTTACCATCTCCTAATGTTGCAGTGGGTAATTGGGGCACAGAAATGGCGAAGGAATCTTCGAGTGCCGCTTCTTCGGCAAGTAAAGCGGACGCAAATCTGATAGGTAATGCAGAGGGAAACGGGCTGAACTTCATGGCCTCCCAGGCTCGCGAGGGCGGGGCCGGCGGTGATGCTCCAGGTGTCGACAAGATACGCGATCTTTTGTTCGGCAATCAGATGCAGGACTACGACCGCCGTTTCTCCAAGCTTGAAGAGCGGTTCCTGCAACGCTTCAAGGATGTCGAGTCCGAAACCAAGCGCAATCTTGAAACCTACGAGTCGAATGCCAAGAAGCAGGTCGACTCGCTGGCGACGCAGTTGCGCAACGAAAAGGATGCGCGCGCCGAGGCCGACAAGGAGATCGACCGCAATCTTCGCGATCAAAACCAGGCGCTCGAAAAGCAGGTGCGCGCCTTGTCGGACCAATTGAGCGAGCTCGAGCGTGAATTCGCGGATCGCATGAGCAGAAGCGACCATTTGCTGCGCGAGGAAATCAAGCAGAAGAACGAAAGCGCTCAAATGCTGATGGAGAAGATCTTTTCCGATCTCAGCAACGTCAAGACTGACCGGAATCTTCTGGCCGGCCTGTTCGTCGAGGTCGCGAAATGTCTCAACCAGGATCCCGTCGGCAGCAAGGGCAATTCGGAGCGTGGCTGGAAAGTGAGTTGATCGGAACTTGACGTCGAGCGTCGAACCAATCAGCCTATCTCAAAGACAAGCTTCGAACGATACCGGTATTGATCGCGAGGCTTTGGCCCGCCTTTTGGTGGAAATTGCCCGGAACGTCGATCCCGACAACCGTGCCCTTTACGAAGGCGTTCCGGCCGCCGATCATCGGCTTGAAAGACTCCGCCAACTGCTCGTCGGCGGCGAGATCTCGGAGCTGTCACGCGTTACGCACCTGCTCGACGAACCCGAGCAGCTTGCCGCCGCGGTGGGAAACGTTCTGCCCGAAGCAACGGCGCGCGCGTCCCATGCGCAACTCGGCGAGGCCCTTGCCCCGGCCGTCGAGAGAGCCGCGCAGCGGTCCATCCAAAAGAACCCGAACACGCTGACCGATATATTGTATCCGGTTTTTCTGCCGGCCATTCGCAAGTCGATCGGCGAAAAGATCGACCAGACCTTCCAGTCGTTGAATGAGTCTCTGAGGCATATATTCACTTGGCATGGGTTGAAGTGGAGGTTTGAAGCCTGGCGAACGGGGACAAGCTTCTCGGCAGTTGTTCTCAAGCATTCTCTTATCTATCGCGTGGAACATGTCTTTCTCATCAGTCGCGCTTCTGGGCTCCTGATTGCGCATGTAACATCCCAAGACGCAACCAGCGAAGACCCTCAACTGATTTCCTCGATGCTGAGCGCCATCCAGGATTTTGTGAAGGACTCTTTCAAAGAGAAGGAAAACAGCGGCCTCGACACCATCCGGTTTGGGGAACTTCGCCTCTGGTCGGAAGTCGGACAGTTTGCGACCCTGGTTGCGGTGATCCGGGGAAATCCTCCGGAGGAACTGCATGAAGTCATCCGCGACGTACTGCTTCGCATCCATCAAGAATCCTCGCGAGCCCTGGAGCGGTTCGACGGCGATAGTTCCCAGTTGCCCGGCGTGGAGACGCAGTTGCAGACCTGCGTCGAGCTGCAGCACATAGATACGAAAGAGGGATTTCCGTGGCTGGTGGTGACGGCGGTCCTGCTGGCATTGATCGTGGGGGGCGGCTGGTTCTTTCTGTCCTGGCAATCCGCACACCGCTGGCAGACCTACCTGTCGCGGCTGGCAGCCCAACCGGGCATCGTCGTTTCGGACCAAAAAATCCGTGGCGGCGAGTTCTATGTCGCCGGCCTGAGAGACCCGCTCGCCGCGGACCCACAGTCGCTGCTGCCGGGAACGGAGGTCGATCCCGCCCGCGTTCATTCAAACTGGCACTTCTATCAGAGCATCGAGCCGGAATTCGTGCTGAAGCGGCTGTCGGCGTCGCTGGCGCCGCCGGATTCGGTAAGACTCTCGGTCGTCGATGATCGCATCGTCGCCGAGGGCGAGGCGACCACCACGTGGATCGACCGGGCGCGGGCCGCTGCCCAGCAGCTTTCGGCAGGCGGCCCAGTCTTCGACATTTCCGGGGTCAGCGATGTGAGCGCCGAGGAGCGCTGGCAGGCCTACGTGTCGCAACTGGAGACCCAGCCTGGCATCATCGTCGCCGATCACAACGTGCGCGACGGCCAATTCTACATTACAGGTCTGAGAGACCCGCTTGCCGCCGACCCAAGGTCGCTGTTGGCGGGAACGCAGGTCGATCCCGCGCGTGTTCATGCAAGCTGGCAATTCTACCAGAGCCTTGAGCCGCAGTTCGTGCTTAAACGGCTGACGGCCTCGCTTGCTCCGCCGGATTCGGTGCGGCTTTCAGTCGTCAATGATCGCATCGTTGCCGCGGGCGTAGCCACCACCGCGTGGATCAACCGGGCGCGCGCGGCCGCCCAGCAGCTTTCAGCCGGCGGCCCGGTCTTCGACATTTCCGGGGTCCGTGATGTAAGCCCCGAGGAGCGCTGGCAGGCCTATGTGTCGCGCCTGGAGGCGCAGCCCGGCATCATCGTCGCCCAACAGAATGTGCGCGATGGCCAATTCTATATTGCCGGCCTGAGAGACCCGCTTGCCGTCGACCCGCAGTCGCTGCTGTCCGGGACGCAGGTCGATCCCGCGCGCGTTCATGCCAGCTGGCAATTCTATCAGAGCCTTGAGCCGCAGTTCGTCTTGAAGCGGCTAACGGCGTCGCTGTATCCGATGGATAAAGTGCGACTTTCAATCGTCAAAGGTCGCATTGTTGCCGAGGGTGAGGCTCCCGACACCTGGATAGATCGGGCGCGCGCAGCGGCAAGACAGCTGTCAGAAGGCGGGCCGGAGTTCGACATCTCCAAGGTTCGTGATGTGAGCCCCGATGCACGCGCGGCGGAGCATTGGCAGTATTATGTGTCGCGACTTGAGGCTGAACCGGGAATCATCGTCGCTCAGCAATCGGCGAGGGGCGGAGATTTCTACATTTCCGGTCTGAGAGATCCTCTTGCCGTCGACCCAAAAGCTCTGCTGTCCGGAACACAGGTCGATCCCGCTCGCGTTCATTCACAGTGGCAATTCTATCAGAGTCTTGATCCGAAGTTCGTGGTGAAGCGGCTGACGGCGTCGCTGTCCCCGCCGAAATCGGTTCGGCTTTCGATCGTCCAGGGTCGCATCGTCGTTGTGGGCGAGGCACCTGCCGGCTGGATCGGCCGAGCGCGGGCCGCCGCCGACCAACTTTCGGCGGACGGAGTGGTTCTGGATGTCTCGCAGCTGAGCGAGCTAAACCTTGCAGAGCTTAATCAGTTGAGAGAGGCCATCCAGACGACCGATATTTTCTTCTCTTCCGGTAGAGTTGTCCCGGGACCGGAGCAGACGCCGGTGCTCGACAGACTGGCTGATCAGCTGAAGGAATTCGCAGAAAATGCCCACAAGGCAGGCGTGACGGCGCGGTTCATGTTGACCGGCCATTCGGACATAACGGGTCGCGAGACGGCCAACGCGTCGATCAGCGCCGCCCGCGCCGAGACAGTTCGCGCGCTTCTCAACAAGCGCGGCGTCGCTCCGGAACTCCTGCAGGTTCGGGGCGCCGGCACCTTCGAGCCGGCGGTGCCCGAAAATGAAAATAGCCGAACTGGGAACTCCACCAATCGCCGGGTTTCGGTTACGGTGAACCTAGAGTAGCGCGGAGCCCAGGATGCTGCAAAAAAAGATCTGCATGTTGGGCGGGTTCGCCGTCGGCAAGACCAGCTTGGTGCGCAGGTTCGTCCAAAGCATCTTCTCGGAAAACTACCTGACCACGGTCGGCGTCAAGATCGACAAGAAGAGCGTCGCGTTTCCGGACAAGACAGTGGACCTGATCTTGTGGGATCTGGCCGGCGAAGACGATATCGGCTCGTTCCGCGTCAGCTATGTGCGAGGCGCGACCGGGCTCGTGCTGGTCGCCGATGGAACCCGGCCAGCCACTCTTGCGGTGGCGCTCACGCTGCGCGAACGGTGCGAGGCCGAATTCGGCGCCATGCCGTTCATATTGCTGTTCAACAAGTCCGACCTGACTGATCGGTGGGCGGTACCGGAGGGCGAGATCGACGAACTCAAGCAACGTGGATGGCAGATCTATCTGACGAGCGCGCTTTCGGGCGAACATGTCGACGATGCGTTTCGTCAGCTTGCTTCGATGGTCGCCAACTAGACCATGTCCAGTTTGCCGAAAGAAGTCAGAAGCTGGATATACGACTTCTTCTCGAATGAGCGCTTCGCAGCTTATCTGATGATCGATACCCGGCAATGCATAGAAGCCAAGGGCGGCAATCTCGACTTTTACGGGCTCTCGTCGCTTCGCCTCGGCGAGTCCGTTGCCCAGCAGCTTGAATTCATGGAAGGGCTGCTGCCTTGCCCCGAGCTTCCATTCCATATGCCCATGATGGAACTGCCCGGCGGGCATGTCGCGGACCTTCACTTCTTTGGCGATGGCGACTCGGTGTGGCTGGTCTTTCTCGACGCCACGCCCGAACGCGACCACCAGCAGCGGCTTCAGCAGAAGGCATACGAAATGACGCTTCTGCAGGAGAGGGAGCGTCAACTCAATGCGAAGCTGCAATCGACGAATGAGGCATTGAGGGAGAGCCAGGAGGGTTTGTCGCGCGAGTACCGGCGCGCCGAATCCCTGCTCCTTAACATTCTTCCGGCCTCGATCGCGGAGCGGCTGAAGGCGGACGAGCAAATTGCAGACAACCACGCGGAGGTCAGTGTGCTCTTTGCCGACATCGTCGGTTTTACGGAAAGAGCGCGGAGCGTCGGAGCCACGACGACGCTCGCTATCTTGAATTACTTCTTCAGGGCTGCGGATCTGCTCTCGGAACAGCATGGCTGCGAAAAGATCAAGACCATCGGCGATTGCGTCATGGCGGTCGCTGGCCTGCCCGTCGCGCGACCAGATCACGCGCACGCCCTTGCACATTATGCGCTCGAGCTGCGGGAGGCGGCCAGGTGCGAGCGCTTCGCAGGAGAACCGCTAAGCCTTAGAATTGGAATTCACTCAGGGCCAATCGTCGCGGGCGTCATCGGCAAAAGGCGGTTCGTCTATGACCTGTGGGGCGACACCGTCAATCTCGCCGCGCGCATTCAAAAAGCCGCAGAGCCCGATGAAATCCGTATTTCGGATGCGACTCATCAATTGCTTGGGCCGGAATTTGCTTGCGAGCCGCTCGGGGAAACGGAATTGCGTGGCACAGGTCGCGTGCGAATGTGGCGGCTCTAGGCACCTTTACGCTTGCCTCGAAGGCATCCTATTTTGGAGGGCAGCAGCCACTCGCGGGCATAGAAATGTCGGTACTGCCTTTTGTAAGAATTTACGCGCCGCTCAACGCGGTGCTGGCTGCGCCTGGGCTTCTGGCGGTGGCTGGGCTCACGATACCGGACATGTCCGGACGAAGCAGGCTGGCTCTGGCTGTGGTGCTCGCTGTCATTTGGGGCGCCTATCTCCTGCAAATGGCCGCGACGCTGCTCAAGCGCCAGGCGGGAGACGTTAGGGACAGGACGCCGGCAATCGCCATCGATGTGCTCGCGGTCTTGGTTCCACTCGCCGCATTTCTGCTCGTTGGCACGCCCGACCGGAGCCTCTACTGTGCTGTCTGGCTCCTGAAACCGCTGCGCGACTCGACTTTCTTCCCGGTGCTGGGCAGGGTGCTGGCCAACGAAGCGCGCAACCTGATCGGCGTTACCACGCTCTTCGGCGTCGTTCTGTTCGGTGTCGCTCTCGCGGGCTATGTCATCGAGCGCGATATCCAACCGGAAAAGTTCGGCAGCATCCCCCAGGCAATGTGGTGGGCGGTGGTCACGCTGTCCACCACCGGCTATGGCGACGCTATTCCGCAAAGCTTCGCTGGCCGTGTCCTTGCTGGGGCTGTCATGATGAGTGGCATCGGCATCTTCGCCCTCTGGGCAGGCATTCTTGCCACCGGCTTCTATCAAGAAGTCCGTCGCGGGGACTTTGTCCGTAATTGGCAATTGGTCGCCGCCGTGCCGTTGTTTCAGAAGCTCGGACCGGCCGTGCTGGTCGAGATCGTGCGCGCGTTAAGACCTCGCACCGTGCCGGCGGGCGCCGTGATCTGCCGCAATGGCGAGAGCGGTGACCAGATGTTCTTCGTCGTGGAGGGGCGCGTCAGCGTCGCAACACCGAATCTGGTGGAGCTTGGCCCTGGCGCCTTCTTCGGCGAGATGGCGCTGATCAGCGGCGAACCGCGTATGGCGACCGTCAGCGCCGCAACGGCGGTCTCACTGCTATCGCTGCACTCGTCGGATTTCCAGATGCTATGCGGCAGCAGCCCGGAGATCGCGGAAATCATCCGCAAGACCGCGCTCGAGCGGCGCGGCACGGCGCCGATGCCTTGACGGTACTACGAGGTGCAACTGCGGGACATGTCCATTCCGGCCCCGAATTTCGACCTGGGTAAGGGCGCCGGTTTTTTCGCCATGAGCGTAGACCTCGGTGCGTGTCGGGAAGAAGCTGGTCGGCTGCGTTGTCTCCCTGTTAAAGATTGCCGCCCTGGATCAGAGCTGGAGGGCTCAAATGAGTTCGCCCCTGGTGGCTATGGGTATTGCCTTGCCGATTACCCAAAAAAGGCGAGTTTCGACCGATGGCGATGTATCAAGTTTCTGGCGCAACGGGATGTCTTCAGGACACCGCGACGCGGGTGGTCTTTTCAGTATAGCGAGGCGGTACTCGGCCGTGGAGGGCGTACGACAGCGACATGACCCCGTCCACCCGAACAAGGTAGCAATGCAGCCGGCCAGATCCTCGATCTTGGGCATTAACACTACAGTTGCGGATATCCGCGCCGTTTGTAGTGACAGATGGATGCCGCGGCCTGATGTCGTCGTCGCCACAGCGACCAGGCGATGATGAAGGGCTTTTGTGTCGGTGGGAAGATGAGGATCCGGGCGAGGAGATAGCGGATCTCGGGGACGCTCGGAACGAGCGCAGTCATCCGAATCAGGCGGCGATTGACCCTTTGGACTCGTTTCGTTCGGTTTGCTCCATGCGCTGCGGCGAAGATCGGCCGATAGTTTGGACAGGAACGCCAGGGCGGTCATGCATAGGCTCATGTGGCGATGCCATCCGTGCCAGGACCGAGCCTCGCAATGATCAAGTCCGAGATCATCCTTGGCGCGCTCAAAGCACTCCTCGACCGCCCAGCGCAGGCCGGCCACTGCCGCCAATTCGGCCAAGGAGGAACCGGGCGGGGCGAAGACCAGGTAGTAGGCTTTTTCTCCGGATGTCGATCGCTTGCGGCGGACGAGAAGCCAATGCTCGAAGCCGCCTTTTTGGACCGCCATCTTCTCTCCGTCCAGCAGACGGGTCACGAACTAAGCCGCTCGTCCGTGACGTTACACTCCTTCCAAGGCACCTTGCTCTCCTTGCAAAGGGCCAAAAGTGTAACCCATCTATCCAGAATGAACTGTCACCCATCTCTCGGGAAGGGCACTTCTCCTGATAGTCCCTTTCGCTGAAGCTTCTACGCCGCAGCCTCTGCAAACGGCTGAAATTGTTGGTCTTTTCGGGTCAGTTCGCGAATTTGAGCGCGGTTGGGCCGTTTCGAGCGCATTTGGTCCAACGGCGGGTGGAAATGGTATTCCGTTGCTAATGGACATTCTGATGGTATTGAGACAGCCAAAGGAGATCTGATAAATGGCCCTTTCCGACGTGAAATGCCGGCACGTCGCCCGCTTCCAAACTCGCGAAATTATCTGACGGTGGCGGGCTCCAGCTATGGCCATAAAGTGTATTCGGGAGATCGGCTCGCCAGGGAGACGAATATCGAACGCCCGAAAAACCCACTGACGATCGAACACCACCTGAAATCTTCCCGTTTCGTTCCGTATGGTCTCGCGCCCAGAATGATGTCAGCGATCTGAGCCGTGCCAGGAAGCGCGCCGAACCGCATGAACGTCAGCTAAGCCCGCCTCATTCTCGCCGCGGCGGATGCCGCCGCCCAGCCGGCAAATGCTCATCGCGGCGACGTCAAATAGTCCCGAAAAAGCTTACGAACGTGGAGTCCGCCTGCTGGCGAGATCAGAATAAATCTTGGCAGGGTCGCTATCGTCCTTTTCGATCAGAGACAGTGCTCCGATCGATTGAGCTTGCCGATTTTCATAAGAAATTCAAACTCGTGCATCGGCATACCGATTCCAAGCGAACGGTGCGGTCTCGTTTGGTTTCTTTCGTCACGCTTCGGTCGTCGTGAGTGTCCAACAGGGCGGCCAGCAGACGTAGGCGCAGTTCAGAGTGAACATGCGTTGCATGAGAGGCGGTAAGGCGGTCTGCGCATGACCGATGGTATCGAAGAAGGCCACCGGGGGGTGCCGACTCGATCGCATTGCGTCCGCTTGACGAAAGAGTCGGGTGGGACAAGCAGGCCCTCAGGAGCGGGGTCGCTTCGCGCCGGTCGGCACATGTCGCGTAAACCGCACGACGAAGCGTAGTTCCACCGCTGGTTCAGGCTCGACCAGCAGCGCGGCCGCCTCGGCCACGAGCCGCTGCCGCTCGAAACCGCCGGCATATAATGCCTCAGCGCCTCTCTGGAAAGAACGATTACCGGTCGGTACGAATTGAGATCGAATTGCGTTCCACAAGATGGGCCGACAGAACACGGTGCTCCAGGGGTCTCGTGGCCTCCACCAGCCTCTTCAAGAGGAGTTCGGCCGCCGCCGCTCCAATCAAATGCGCTGGCTGCGCTATGGCGGTGATACCTTGGGCCACGAATTGCATCCAGTCGAGATCGTCGAAGCAAAGCAGCGAAACGTCTTCAGGGATTGCGAGCTTCAACGCGGAGGTCGCCTCCAAAACGCCCGTCGACATCACGCCGTCGGCGGTAAACAGTGCGGACGGCGGATTGCGCATTGTCAACAGATCGAGCGCTTCCTTCCGGGCTGCCTCGCTGGAGTAGACCGCCACGCGGCGTATCAACCGTATGTCAGGCTCGACGCCTGCGGCGCGATGGGCCTCCAAGTAGCCCAACAGCCTCTGCCAGCTCGGATGATGATATCGAACATCAGAGCTGGAGAGATCGGTATTTGCCACAAAGGAGCCGACATCGTCGCGCTGGCCGGGTCCGAGTTCGGCCAGTATGGCAATGCGGTTATGACCGGCCTCGATCATCGTCGCGATGCTGCTGCGCGTTGCAGAGACGTTGTCGACCACGACCGAATCGGTTTCCAGGCCGGCAGTGATGCGATCGAACTGCACGACGGGACAGTGGGCTGCGACAGCCTCCCGCAGATGGTCCGGCTCATCAACAAAGGTCGACGAGACGATTAGCCCGTCAACCTGCTTTTCCAACAGCAGCTGAACCGCCTCTCGCTCGAGTTCGGCATTTTCGTCACTGTTCGTAACGATGACGCCGAAGCCTCCGCTACGCGCGACGTCCCCTATTCCGCGCAGCACGCTCGCATAGAATGGGCTTTCGATGTCGCCGACTACAACTCCGATGGTCTGTGTCTTGCCGGTAATCAAACCTTTGGCCAGGCGGTTGGGGCGGTAGCCCAGCGCGGCTGCGGCGGCGCGCACTTTCTCCTGAACTTCGGGGCTGCTGTAGCCGTAGTCACCAAGTACGCGCCCTGCGGTGGCGGAACTCACCCCGGCCCGGCGAGCGACCTCGATGATGGTTGGGTTCTTCGATGATCTCGGAGTCACTCAGCAAGCCTTGCCGCCCGTGGGTGCATCGTGAAGAGACGAGCTAGCGGCAGCAGACCCTGTCCCGCAAGGCCGAAAACCGCATCACCGGAAGTTGCGCACACCATTGCAGTCATAGCACCTCGGACAGAAAGCGCCGAAGGCGTGGGCTCTGCGGATTGTCGAAAATATCCTGCGGCCGCCCTGCTTCGACGATCCGGCCCTCGTCCATGAACACAACCTGGTTCGCGACCTTGCGAGCGAAATTCATCTCGTGCGTAACGACGACCATGGTCATGCCTCGTTGTCCCAAGTCGGCCATCAAATTCAAGACGCCTTTCACAAGTTCTGGATCCAGAGCGCTGGTAACCTCGTCGAAGAGCATGACTTCAGGTTCGAGCGCCAGTGCCCTCGCGATTGCCACCCGCTGCTGTTGTCCACCCGAAAGATTGGCCGGCCGGTGGTCCTTGCGCTCCAGCAACCCGACCTCCTGCAATCTTGCTTTGGCCACGCTGTCGGCCTTTTCACGTGACATGCCTTTGACCTTGCGCAGTGCCAAAGTAATGTTGGCAAGCGCGCTGCGGTCGGGAAACAGGTTGAACTGCTGGAAAACCATGCCAACGCGGCGGCGAAGCTGGTCGGGGGTAGACTGGTGAATGCTTTCGCCATCGAGCAGAATGTCCCCCGCGCGACACTCGACGAGCCGGTTCAGGCATCGAAGCAACGTTGATTTGCCCGACCCGGATGGTCCGATGAGGCAGGTGACAGTCCCTGGCTCTACTTTCAGACTGACGTCATGCAGGACCTGAAGGTTGCCATAGGCCATATCGACGTTTTTGATTTCAATGCTGCCGCCCTTGAAGGGCGTGGACGTTGCAACGGATGGCTTTGCAACGTCCAGCGCGCCCGCGTCGGCAAGCTCGGCGACTTCCTTAAGCCCGCTTTGCACAGCCACGATACGCTTTCCGATGCGCATGCGCGCATCGATATAGTTGACAAGGTGAGTCAAGGGTACGGTGATCACCAGGTAGAACATGCCGGCCAGCAAAAGCGGCGAGAGGTTGCCGGTCAGAACGGCCTGATCCTGCCCAACCCGGAACAGTTCGCGCTCCGAAGCGAGAAGACCGAGAAAGTAGACAAGACTGGAATCTTTGACGTTGCCGATGAACTGGTTGACCAGCGCCGGCAGCACGCGGCGGATACCTTGGGGAATGACGACCAGCCTCATGCCTTGGCCGTATGTCATGCCGAGCGTGCGCGTGGCGTCGAGTTGTCCGCGCTCGACGCTCTGAATGCCGGCGCGGAAGATTTCTCCTATGTAGGCACCAGCAATCAGGCTCAGCGCTAGAATGCCCAGCGGATAAGGCGACGGACCGAACAGCTCTCGGCCCAGCCGGGCAAAGCCTTGGCCAATGATCAGAATGGTGACGATGGCGGGAAGCCCGCGGAAAATATCGGTGTAGACGCGCGCCAGGAGTTTGAGGACAGGGTTGTCGGATATCCCCATGATGGCCAGCACGATTCCTATCAGCGTGCCGAAGAATGTCGAGGCAAGGGCCAGGATCAGGGTGTTCTTGAGGCCGACCATGACCATGTTCGGCAGAACTTCCGCCATGGCCTGGAAATCGAGGAAGCTGCGCGAGAAGGTATCGAACCAGCTCATATCAGGCCCTTCTGTAGTTCGACCGGGCTCCGCTGCTCACGGGACCCGGCCGGAATGCGACAATGAATAGGCGCCAATTTACTTCTTGGGCAAATATTGATCCGGCATCGGAGTGCCCGGAAACCATTTCTCGTGCAGCCGCTTCCAGGTGCCGTCGTCCATGGCCTCGTGCAGTGCTTTGTTCAGGGCCTCCCGAAACGCGTCATTGCCTTTCTTGACCACGAATCCGGCCGGCGCATCGAAGGATGGCACGTTCATCGTTATCTTCACGTTTTTATAGCGCTCGACATACTGCTTGGCCGATTCATAGTCGGTGAAGTGGCCATCGATCGTTCCGTTGTTCAGTGCAGCTACCGCGGTGTTGTTGTCGGGAAATTTGACGATGTCACCCTTCAGGTTCTTCTCGGCATAGATCTCCTGCAGGGTTCCCTGGATCACGCCGATGCGCTTTCCGGCGGTGCTCTCATTGCTGGTCAGTGCCGGATCGGCCGAGATGATCGACAGGTAACCAGCGAGGTAGCCGTCACTGAAATCCACCGTCTTCTTGCGCTCCGCGGTCGTGCCGATGGCGGCCACGGCCACATCGAAACGGCCGCTGGCAACGGAGGGCAGCAGCGCCGAGAATTCCTGGCCGGTGAAAACGACCTGCTCGTCCTTGAAACCGAGCCGGCGGGCCACGTCACGGAACAATTCCGCGTCGAATCCAGTGAAATTGCCATTGGCGTCGGTGAAGACGTAAGGTTTTGCATCGCCCATGGTCCCAACACTGATTACCGAAGGATCAATGAGGTTGTAGGGATTGCCGGCCGCCTTTGACTGCGTTGACGCGACCAAAGTTCCAAACCCGGTTACCAGCGCAACGGTCGCGGCCAGACCACATTTGATCAGCCGACGTCTGCTCGAATTCGTTTGCATGTCTTCTCCTCTCATTGATAGCCGTAGTCGGCTTGCAACCCCACTTGAGCTCTCATCCATGGACCGACGCTCTCAGACGGTGCCTAATTCATGATGAGAACGTTCTCACGTTAGCACCGCAAATTCTTTGGGTCAATTCTCCCGGAGAATCCGGCAACTATACCGTTTCGTCTTGTAGGCGCCGTGCTCGGAGGAGGATTTCGGACGTGATCGCGCCTAAATCGATCACCGCCGCATGACCGACCGCCCCAAAATACTGGCACGTAGCGGCCGCTGCCTCCGCGGCTTGGCCGAGGATGTCCTCAGGCGCCTCCCGGCGAAGCAAGCCGAATAGCGTTCTGGCAATGAATGTGTCGCCCGCGCCCAATGTATCGATCGGTTCGACCAGCCGAGCCGGCGTGCGGTAGGAGAAGGAATGGCTGCGAAGCAGCGCACCGGCCCGTCCGCGAGTGACCAAAACCCATTTGGAACCGCACGCAAGCAATTCGGATGCGATTGCGTCCGATTGCTCGTCATCGAGACCGTCACCCGACACTGAGGCCAGATAGCAGTGGCGTCCGATCGAATAGCGATGCTCCGGGTCTCGCCGTGTCGAAAAATCGTAAGACACCAGAGACTTAGTGGAAATCTTCGGCACCCATGCATCGAGCCCGCTAGACTGACCGATGTGGGCGGCCTGAAAGCCCGAGAGAAAATCGAGATCTTGCCGGTTAGGCGTGAACATCGACACACCGAGATCGAAGGTCAGGAAAATCCGATCGGCGTCGCGGTGACCTACGACGCAGTATGCGGTGGGCCCGTCTAGGCGGCGGAGCTGGCTGATGTCCACACGCTCCGATGACAGCGCGGCCTGGATCAGGTCCCCGGCGCGGTCTCTGCCGATCGCTCCGACATATGCCGACTGCCCCCCGAAGCGGCTGACATAGACCGACACATTGAGACAGTTGCCGCCAGGATACATCTCGCCCCGGGCAAGATAGCAATCGACAACGTTATCACCCATCGCGGCAATCTTGACCATGGCGAAACTTTCGGTTTATGGATATGAGAACGTTCACACAAATGGCTGCTGTTTGTCAATTGTGCACCAGCCTCAAGCTTTCCAACGAGACGAGGATACCGATGATTTCCGCACTGCCCGCCGATGTAGAACGCGCTCTGGCCGCTACAGCGGGCAAGCGGTTTTCGCATCTATTTCTCGTAGCGTGCGGCGGCTCGCTCTCGATCATGATGGCAGGAAAATACTTCGTCGACCGTCACAGCGGCACGATGGCCTGTGACATCTACAATGCGGATGAGTTCGTCTGCCGTGATCCGCGGCGCTTGGGGCCCGATACGCTCGTTGTCCTTTGCTCCCAGACCGGAACCACCAAGGAGACGGTGCGCGCAGCCGACCATGCCCGTGATCGAGGCGCCATGACGATCGGCATGACACTCGACCAAGCATCGCCGCTTGCTCGTGCGGTCGATCACTCGATCGCCTACCAGGCTTCTTATACGACGGGCAAAACAATCGATTCAGCCTACAGCAACTACGGAGTGCTCTACATGGTGCTCGCTGGCCTGATCGATGAGCGAGAGAATGCCGGATTGACCGCCGACCTGCTGATCAGCCTCCGCCATCTCCAGCCGGCGATCGATCGTGCGCACCAAACCTTTGACGACCGCTTTCAGACCTTTGCACCCCGCTTTGCGCCGCGTGATGCAATCTACACTCTCGCCAGCGGCGCCAGCTACGGCGCAGCCTATTCGTACGCTATCTGCGTTTTAATGGAGATGCAGTGGTACGACTCGCAGGCCATACATGCCAACGAGTTCTTCCATGGTCCTTTCGAGGTGGTAGACGAGGATGCCGGCTTCATCGTGATGCTGGGCCTGGACGAGACACGGCGCCTCACTGAGCGCGCGCGCGACTTCCTTTTCAAATATGGCAGCCGTGGGAACATCCTGCTGCTCGACGCGACGGAACTCGATCTCACGGGCATGGTAGATCGGATCAAGCCTTATCTCGTGCCTCTGGTCTTCTTCGACACTCTGTGGCGGTTTGCCTACAAGCTGGCCGATCTGCGCGACCGGCCGATGCTTGAGGGCCGGCGCTACATGAAGAAGCTGAAGGACTACTAGGTCTACCGTTCTTCGCCCAATCTCGGCCTCCCCCATTCCTCTTCAGCGCAGAAAGAACTTCCCATGACCACATCCCCAAAGCCGCGCAAGGTGATCGTCGTCGGCGCAGGCATCTTTGGTGTCTCCTCCGCCCTGCATCTTGCTCGTCTTGGCCTCGACGTGACGATCGTGAACGATGGAGCGCCCACCAAAGGGGCTTCGGGCCGTTCACTCTCCTGGCTGAACTCGGCGCGGCGCGCCAACACTGCCTATCACCGATTAAGGATGGCCGGCATCGATCGCTATCGCACGCTGGCCGCCACAAAGCCGGAAACGGCATCGTGGCTCCGCTTTGACGGCGGCCTGACTTGGGATGCGGATGAGGACAAAAACCAGATCGTCTCGATCTGCCAGCTGGAGCAGAACATCGGCTATGACGCCCTGTTGCTCAGCCCGGCGGAAGTGGCCGCCGTGACGCCCGGCGTCAATGCCGGTGCGATCAGTCCACAGGGCGCCATCTTCAATCCTGGCGAAGGATGGGTCGACTTGCCTTCTCTGATCGATCTTCTGCTCATCGAATTTCGCGCTCGTGGAGGCAAGCTTATCCAGGATGCCGGACGTGTGCGGATAGACACCACAGGCGGCCGCGCACGTGGCGTCGTCATTGCCGGCGATGCGCCGATCGAGGCGGGTTCGGTGCTGCTTGCTGTTGGACCGGCGACGCCTGCCATGCTTGCCGAGATCGACATCTATGTCCCCGACGCCACGCCGATTTCATTGCTCCTAAAGACCAAACCGATCAAGACAGCCCTCCGTGCCGTGCTGAATACGCCGCGTGTTGCGGTGCGTCCGACGCCGGACGGTGCACTTGTTTTGGATTCTGCATGGTCGGAGGAACAAGTGGTGGCTAACTCGGATGGCACTTACACCGTGCACGACAAGACCATCCGAGGGCTACTCGACGAAGCCAGTGCAGTGCTCGATGGCAATCCGCGGCTCCAGCTCGCCGCCTACGCCGTCGGCCCGAAGCCTATCCCCGGCGACGGCGAGCCGGTGCTTGGAGAGCTCGAGACCATTCCTGGTCTCCACGTTGCCTTCAGCCACAGTGGCGCCACGCTTGGACTGATTGTCGGAGAGTTGCTTGCCCGTGAGATTGTCTCAGGCAACCCGCACCCAATGCTCGCGGCCTTCCGCGCCAGCCGTTTCAGTTGAGAGGCAACGTTAATTGTCTAAATGGGCTATGGTAGCTCAACGTTAGACTCCATCTGAATCAGAAGCACGCCGATTTCACCGAATGCGACGCCCCTTCGAAATGCCAAAAGACACTTCGAGCTTCTTCAAACGAGAGGGTTCGAATCCATGATATGAATCGACTCTCAAAAATTCAGCGAGAACAGTAGATGTAGGCATAGTGTGGTAGGCTCGGAGGGCGTGAGAACAAACGGGAAAATCAATACGTTAGCGGCTGGCCCGCCAACCTTTTTCCCTCGTACTCTCTCGTATGGTCTGACGAACCCAATGACCAAGATGGAGAGTGACCTGAAGCTGTTCCATGCGCAATTCAACCCTACGTTAAGACGATCCCTCCCCTCTTTGAACGCCCTCGACACTTCCTCAAGCTTTCCGCTGAACCAGCCGTTCTGAGCCGAATCCGACTCAAGCATTCCATGAGTAAACGGCGGCTCTGCGCCAAGAAGTGGGCTTGGCGATCGCGCGGCCACCGAGCGAGTGGTCAGTGGTAGTAGATGCCGCCGTCGACGTTGAGCGCCTGGCCGGTGACGAAGGCCGAGAGATCGGAAGCGAAAAACAGCGCCGGTCCGACGATATCTTCCGGCGCGCCGAGGCGCTTCAGCGCGGCGACATCCTCCCAATGGCGGATCGCGGCTTCGCTGCCCAGATTGTTCTTGCCCATCTCGGTCAGGATGATGCCGGGGCAGATGGCATTGACGGTAACGCCGTCCATGCCGACCTCCTGCGCCAGCACGCGGGTGAGCGTGATCACCACCGCCTTGGTTGCGGCGTAGTGGCCCTGCGTCGGCACGCCCTGCCGGCCGGCGATAGAGGCGATGTTGATCACCCGGCCGGACTTCCTGGCGCGCATATGCGGCAGCACCGCCTGGCACATCATCAGCACGCCCTTGGCGTTGACGTCGAAATGCGCGTCCCAGTTGGCCTCGTCGAGGTCCTGCAGCAGGCTGGGCTTGAGAATGCCGGCATTGTTGACCAGCACATCGATGCTGCCGGCAGCCTCGAGCAGCGCCTGCGCCGTCGCTTCGACGTCCTTCTTGTTGCTGACATCCATTGTGTAGACATAGGCCTTGCGGCCGGCTGCCTCGATCTCGCCTCTGGTCGCGTCGAGCCCGGCCGCCTGCGAGGGCAGATCGGTGATGGCGACGTCGAAGCCCGCTTCGGCTAGCCCCTTCGCGAGCGCCCTGCCGATGCCGCGGCTGGCGCCGGTGACGAGAGCCGTCTTGCCCTTGGCTTCGGGGAGAATGGTCATGCTGCTTCCACCTTTGATGTCTTGACCGGGAGCGAGTTCATCGCCGCGATCGTGTCGTCGAACGAAACGAGTTTGCCGTCGGAGCCGAGCCCCATCGCCACCTTGGCGGCGACGGCGCTGGCAAAGCGTGCGGACTGCCTCAGGTCCCAGCCCTTGACGATGCCGACGATGATGCCGGCGGTGAAGGAATCGCCGCAGCCCGTGGTGTCGAACACGTCGACCTCGAAGGCGGGCAGATGGAAATCCTCGCCATGCTCGGGCGAGACATGCACACCGTGGGCGCCGAGCGTGAGGATGCAGTTCTTGACGCCCCTCGCCTTGAAGAAGGCGGCGACGCGGGCCGGATCGCGGTCATGCGCCATCTCGCCGGCTTCGTCGATGCTGGGCACGAAATAGTCGATGTAAGGAAGGCACGGCTCGACCAGCTTCCAGGTCTCCGGCGTCGCTTGGATGAGGTCGAAAGTGGTGATGCGGCCAAGCGCCTTCGCGCGCTTCAACAGCCGTACCGTTGGTTCGCCGTCAAAGCGCTTCAACAGGCCGGTGCCGCCGACATGGACTACGGTCGCGTCGAGCGCGGCATCGAGATCAGCATCGGCGACCTCGAACAGGGTCGCGGTGCCGGGCACATGCAGAGCCGGCCGCTCGCCGTTCGGCCGCACGGGCAGGATGGTGGAAGACGTCTGGACGCTGCCGTCGCGGCGGACAAGGCTCGTCTCTAGACCGTATTTCTTGAGCTTGGCGAGGAACCAGTCGCCCATATCGTCGGTGCCGAGCGTGGTGACGGCGCGCGTCTTCAGGCCGAGAATGGCGCAGTCCATGCCGGTCGCGCCCGCCGTGCCGGCGACGGTCATGCGGATCTCCTCGATATAGTCGGCCCGGCCGCCTTCGGGGATGCGCGAGACCGGCCGCCCGAGAATGTCGAGGACGTAGAAGCCGATCGAGCTGACGTCGAATTGCGGCATGGCTGACCTAACCTTTCGAATTCAATGGGCGGCGCGGCGCAGGCCGAAGCTCGCGGCCAGCACCAGGAAGACGAGCACGCCGATGCCGACCTGCTGCCAGTAGAAATTCCAGCCGACGAGCAGCAGCCCGTTCTTGACGATGGCGAGCAGCAGCACGCCGAGCAGCGTGCCGATGACCGAGGGCTTGCGCTCGCGGCTCAGCGTCGTACCGATGAAGGTGGCGCCGATAGCATCGAGCAGGAACGCGTTGCCGGAGAGCGGCACGTACGACTTCACCGTCGACGACAGAAGGATGCCGGTGACACCGGCGAGCAGCGCGCACAAAACATGCACCATCGACAATTCGCGCGGCACGCGGATGCCGGAATACCAGGCCACGCCCGGCTGCGCGCCCATGGCCTGCACGTAACGGCCGAAGACTGAGCGATGCAGCAGGACATGGACCGCGATGACGAGGACGATCAGAACGAGGACCGGGGTCGGTATCCCGAACAAAGCGGTGCGGGCGATGGCGTTGAACTGGTCTGCTGCATAACCACTTGTGAGATAGATCGGCTGGCCGCCGCTGGTGGCGAGCTGCTGCGTGCTCTGGCCGATGAAGAGCACGCCGAGCGTCGCCAGGAAGGGGCTGATGTTGAGCCTGGTGATCAGTATCGCGTTGAGGATACCCACGATCAAAGCGGCGCCGAGCCCGCCCGCGACGCCGACGACGCCGCCGTAGCCGGCGGCCAGAAGCATGACGAAGATCATGCTTGCCATGTCGACCGAGACGCCGACCGACAGATCGATGCCACCCGACGAGATGACGATGGTGAGACCCAGCGCGACGATCGCCAGCATGACGACGTTGTTGACCAGCACGTTGAAGAGGTTGGCCGGCGTCAGGAAGGTCGGGCTCGCCACGGCGAATAATATGACGATAACCGCGAAGGCGATGAGCACGCTGTATTTGGCGAGGAAGCCGCGCACACTCACCTTGGCTGAATTGTCGTTGGCTGAGACGCTCATCGCGAACCCTCCGAACCGCGGGCAAAGGATGTGATGGCCACCACCAGCAGGATCAGCGCGCCCTGCACGCCGTTGACCCAGTAGCTGGAGACGTTGAGCAGCTGGAAACCGTTCGCGAGCAGGCCGATGAACAGCACACTGAGCAGTGTGCCGCCCATGGTCGGCACGAAGCGGCGCGAAAAGACGGTGCCAAGCAAGGCCGCCGCCAGCACCGACAGAAGCAGCTCACCGGAACCGGGCGTGCTGGCCGACAGGCGCGAGACGGTGAGGATCGCCGCCACCGCCGCGCAGAGGCCGCTTAGAACATAGGTGAAGGAGACATAGAAGGGCACGCTGATGCCGGCCGCGCGCGCCGCCTCGGGATGGCCGCCGACAGCGTAGAGCCTGAGACCGAAAGAAGTACCGTGAACGAGCACGATCATGATCGCGGAGAAGACGATCAGCGCCCAGGCAAGCGCGGAGACGCCGAGGAAGCTGCCCGAAACCAGCACGCCGAGCAGCGGGGAGGATGCGCCGACCACCGTGTTCTGGGTGAGCGTGAGTTCCATGCCGGCTGCGACGTTGAGCACGGCAAGCGTTGCGAGCAACGGCAGGATGCCGAGGCCGACCACGGCAAGGGCGTTCAACGCGCCGACCGCCATGCCGACGGCGATGGCCGCGAGCACGGAAAGGAAATCGCCATAGCCCATCGACAAGAGCGTCGCGTAGACGGCGGCGCAGAGCCCCATATTGGCGGCGATCGACAGATCTATGCCGCCTTCAGTGACATCGGAACCGCCGCCGATGATGACGGCCGTCATGCCATAGGCGAGCACACCTAGAATCGCCGACTGCTCGACGACGTTGATCAGGTTGAAGGTCGAGGTGAAGCCCGGCGCGAAGATGACGAAATAGGCCATGATCGCGGCGAAGGCGGCGATCGCGCCGAGCCGCACGACGAGCGCGCCAAAGCGCCGGCCGGCGCTCTTTGCGGCGGTCTGCTTCTCGTCGGAAACGCCGACTTCGGTGTGGAGAACAGTCGCGCTCATGCGGCCACCCCATCGGTGTTCGAGCGCGCGCCGGACGAAGCCGCCAGCAGCGCGTCGCTGTTCATCGCGGGACCGGAGAAGCTGCTGGCAAGCCGGCCGCGATAGACGACCAGGACACGGTCGCAGACGCCGACCAGCTCGAGCAGGTCGGAGGACAAAAGCAGGATCGCCGCGCCCTCGCCCGCCAGCCGGTTCAGCAGGTTGTAGATCTCGACCTTGGCGCCGACATCGACGGCGACCGTCGGCTCATCCAGCACATAGACGCGCGACTGGCAGCTCAGCCATTTGGCGATCGCCACCTTCTGCTGGTTGCCGCCGGAGAGCTCGCGCACCAGCGCGTCGCGATGCGGTGTCTTGATCGACAGTTCCTTGATCAGGCCGTCCACCGCCTGGTTCTCAGCGCCACGGCTGACCATGCCGCTGCGCGAATAGCGGCGCAGGCTGGCCAAGGAGATGTTCTCGCGCACGGACAGACCAAGCGCCACGCCATGCGCACGGCGATCTTCCGGCAGCATGGCGATGCCATCGCGCACGGCCTTGACCGGCGTGGACAGCGACAGCTCCCTGCCCTCGACCTTGACTTGGCCGCCATCGGCAGTCTTGAGGCCGAACAGGCACTGGACGATCTCCTTGGCGCCGGAGCCGAGCAGCCCGGTGAGGCCGACGATCTCGCCGGCGCGCACATTGAAGCCGATGTTCTCGAAACTGCCGCCTAGGCGGAGGTTGGAAACCTCCAGCACCGGCGCGCCTAAAGTGACCGAGCGCTTCGGGAACATCTCGCCGACATCACGGGCAATCATCATCGCGATGATCTCGTCGATCGGCGTCTGGCGCGGATCGACTGTGCCGACATCGGTGCCGTTGCGCATCACGGTGACGCGGTCGCAGAGTTTTTCGATCTCCTGCATGTAGTGGGAAATGAAGACCACGGCGATGCCGTCGTCGCGCAGCCGGCGCAGCACGTCGAACAGGCTGTCGACCTCGCGCTTTACGAGCGCCGCCGTCGGCTCGTCCAGCACCAGCACCGACGCCTTCTGCGCCAGCGCCCGGGTGATCTGCACCACCTTCTGCTGCGCCGTGGTGAGGTCCTTGACGAGGGTTCCGGGCGGCAGTTCCATGCCGAAGAAGCGCTTCAACAGATCAGCGGCGCGGCGCTCCATGGCACGGCGGCTGACGAATGGACCGAGGCCGATTTCGTGGCCGAGGAAGACGGCTTCGCCGACGGTCGCGGTCGGCACCAGAAGCCTGTCCTGATGGATGAAGTGCACGCCGAGCTTTTCGACCGACGCTGGTGTCAGCGAGGTAATGACCTCGCCATTGATGACGATCGTGCCGCTGTCCGGCTTGATGATGCCGGCCAGCACCTTGATAATGGTCGACTTGCCGGCGCCGTTCTGGCCGACAAGGCCGAGGATCGAGCCGCGCGCGATCTCAAGGTTCGCGTTTTCCAGCGCGCGCACCGGACCGAACCGTTTCGATATGCCCGTCATCGATACAGCAATTTCTCTTGTTGCTGTCTGCATGGCCGTCAATCCTGGTTGGCTGTGACGGGCGGCCGCATAGGCGCGGCTGCCCGTCGTTCCGTTCCGTCCTATTGAACGCCAGCTTTCTCGGCGGCGTCGAGGAACGGCTTTCCTTTTTCGGCGGCGTTTTCCTTGTTGATCAGCACCGAAGGCACGAAAGTGAACGGCGGCACCTTTTGGCCGGCCAGATATTCGGCGGCGTTGTCGACCGAGGTCTTGCCGATCTCATAGGGCTGCTGAGCCGCGACCGCGCCGGCCGACGACTTCGGGTCCATCACCATCTTGATGACTTCCGGGCTGCCGTCGATTCCGTAGGTCTTGACCTCGTTGCGGCCGGCGGCTTCGACCGCCTGCGTGGCGCCGATCTGCGGCACGTCCCAGCACGCCCAAACCGCGCCGATCGACCCCTTCTCGGGCGACTTGGTCAGCATGTCGGTGACATTGGAATAGGCGCTCTGCACCGTGTTCGGGATGACGTCGCGCAGTTCCGGCTCGATGATCTTCACATCCGGGAACGAGGTCAGCACGTATTTCAGCTGGTCGTAGCGGATCTTGCAGACTGGCACGCTGTAGAAGCCGTTGAAGACCAGCACATTGCCCTTGCCGCCCATGTCGGCGACCATCTGCAGCGCGATCTCGGCGCCGATATTGTAGTTGTTCGACGTGGTGTTGTTGATGGCGTGCGGCGTCGCGGTGTCGACCGTGAACAGCGGAATGCCGGCGTCGCGGATCTTCTGCAGCCAGGGGTTCAGCACTTCGAGGTTGCCGAGCTGCTCGATGATGGCGTCGGGCTTCTGGGCGATCAGCGTCTGCAGCTGCGCGATCTGCTGCTGGTCCTTGCGGCCGGCATCGAGCGCGATGACTTCACCGCCGAGTTCCTTGACGCGGTCCTGGATGCCGCGGAACGCCATCAGGTCCCAATAGTGGTCCGTGCCGATGGCGGAGACACCGATGCGCTTGCCCTTGAGCGACAGCTCCTCGGCACTCGCGCCGGAGACGGCGGCAACGCTGCAAGCCGCCGCTAATCCAAAAGCGAGCGCCTTGACGAGGCCTTTCATGGATCTGGTCATTTTCATTCCTCCCTTGTTGATCGCTCCGGGCCTTCCCGGAGGATATGCGAAACTGTGAAATTGCTGCCCCTCAAGCAGCGGCGTCATTGTCGCGCAGGCCGTAGCTCGCCATGCGCTTGATGACGTTTTCGATCTCCTCGTCGGACAGGATCGGCGGCTCGCCGATCTGCAGGGCGCCGTGATACTGGCGCGCCAGCGTCTCGACCTCGACCGCCAGCCACATCGCCTGGGCGAGGCTCGATCCGACGGCGATCATGCCGTGCTGGGCAAGCAGGCAGGCCTTGCGGTCGCGCAGCGCCTCCACCGCATGCGCCGAAAGCTCCGCCGTGCCGAAGGTGGCGTAGGGCGCGCAGCGTATGTCGCTGCCGCCGGCAACCGCGACCATGTAATGGATCGCCGGTATCTTCCGGCCCATGATGGCGATGGTCGTGCAGTAGGTCGGATGCGCGTGGACGACGGCGTTGACCTCGGGCCTGGCCTTCATGATGTCGAGATGAAAGCGCCATTCGCTGGACGGCGGCAGGCGTCCGTCGACCTCGCCGTCCCAGCCCATGAAGACGATGTCTTCCGGCTGCAGCGTGTCATAGGGCGTGCTGGTCGGCGAGATCAGCATGCCCTCGCCATGGCGCCGGCTGATGTTGCCTGACGTGCCCTGGTTGATGCCCAGCGCGTTCATCTCGATGCAGGCATCGATGATGGCCCGGCGCGCCTCGAGGTCCGAAAGGGTCATGCGGTATTCCAATCCTTGCGAGGCCAATTACCAGGCCGTGTAGCCGCCATCGATCGACAGGATCGCGCCCGTCACGTAGCTCGACGCGGGCGACGCCAGGAACAGGATCGCCGAGGCGATCTCTTGCGGCGTGCCCAAGCGTCCCATCGGCGTCATGTCGATCCAGGTGTTGAAGAGTTCGGGACGCTCGCGCATCTTCAGCGTCATCTCGGTGCCGACATAGCCCGGCGCCAGCGCGTTGACGCGCACGCCAGATTTCGCCCATTCGACCGCGAGCGCCTTGGTCATCATGTGCACGGCGCCCTTGCTCACCATGTAGGACGGCGCGGTCTGCGGACGGTTGATGATCAGGCCCGACATCGAGCCCAGATTGACGACCGAGCCCTTCTTGCGGGCGACCATCGAGCGGCCGAAGGCGCGCGAGGCCCAGTAGACGCCGTTGACGTTGACATCCATCACCAGGCGCCATTCCTCGTCCGGCGTGTCGAGCGCGGTGTTGAGGCGCGCGATGCCGGCGCTGTTGACCAGGACATCGACCTTGCCGAAGTCCGCGACGATCTGAGCGGCCATCGCCTCCACGGCTTGCGGATCCGTGACGTCGAGCACGCGGCCATCGACGCTCGCGACGCGAGCCGCCTTGAGCGCCTCGGCAGCAGCTTTCAGCCCGTCCGCATTCATGTCGAGAAGCACGATACGCGCGCCGCTAGTCCCCAGCGCCCTGGCGGCCTCGAGACCGATCCCGCTGGCACCGCCGGTGACGACGGCGACCTCGCCCGTCAGGTCGAATTGCGACCGGTAATCCATGCACGTCCTCCATCAGGACAGGCTTGAGCGCGGGCAAAGCACTGCCCTCGCCGCCGACGCAGCGCCGCAAGCCGACCGGTCCTGATAATGCCTCCGGGGTCAGGCTCCTCCCGACCCCATGACAGGGACGTTACAGAACCTTCCCGGGTCCGTCAATCTGGTTATAACCAGAAAACGAAATCTTTTTGGATGAGTGCGATTCAGGTGCGATCGACGCCGTTCACGGTCGCCGACGGTTGCTCGACCGCCATGTGGATGCGGGCGACGGAGGAGTTGTAGAAGGCCTCGTAATATTCAAGCGCGGCGCCATCGGCGTCATAGGCGATCGACTCGATCTCGATCAGCGGCGTGTTGGCGGCGACGCCCATCTCATCGGCCTCTTCCTTGGTGGGAAGGGCCGCGCGCAGCCAGCGGTCGGCGCGCTTCACCGTCAGGCCGAAGACGGCGCGGATAGTGCCGAAGATGGACTGGTTTTCCGACAGGATGTTCTCCAGACCCGGCACCCGGTGCCCCGGCAGGCTGATGCGCGTCATGGTGATAGGCGTGCCGTCGGTCATATAGACGCGGCTGATGCGGACCACGCTGCCATTGGCGGGAATGCCGAAGACCTTCGACTCCTTGTCGCTCGGCGGGCAGCGGTAGATCTCCAGCGTGCGGGTCGAGACCTTGTGGCCCTTGGCGGTCAAATCGTCGAAGACACCGAGATTGGCGGTCATGAAGTCGACATGCTCGCGGGGTGCCGCGACGAACATGCCCTTGCGCGGCATCTTGATGATGCGGCCTTCGTTGGACAGCGAGCCGATCGCGGCGCGCACCACAGGGCGCGAGACGCCGAAGAAATCGCAAAGCGCCTGTTCCGAGGGAATGCGTGAATTGGCGGCAAGCAGGCCGGTGTTGATCGCTTCCTCGACCTGGTTGCGCAACTGCACCCAGAGCGGTGCGGCCTCGTCGCGGTTGAGCTGCACTTTCGAGCCGATCGAGCGGAAGGCCTCGGCCGCCTCGGCGTCTTCCTGATCGTAACGAGGACGCCCGCGCGTTCTGGTAGCTTGTTCCATCCGATCCTGCCGCAATTCATTTGCCGCGACTCAGATAAGCGGCAGCGCCTCGCTAGCGGAGGCCGCCGGCCATTTTCACGCTCTCCGGCAAGTTTCGCAACCATAGCATGGCGGCCGCCCCCAGAAGCGGTCCGGGAACCAGGAGCAGGAAGGCCCAGCGCCAGCCCCCGATGAATTCGGCGAAGCGCGGCGTCAGCCAGATGGCGAGCACCGTCAGCGCGAAGCCCGCGCCCATTTGCACCGACAGAGCGGTTCCGACGAAGCGGCGGTCGGCGAGCTCGGTGACGGCGGTGGAGAACTGCGCCGAATCGCCGATGACCGAGACGCCCCAGACGAGGGCCACCAGCATGAACAGCCAGAGCGGGCCGGTGAACAGAAAGCCCATCAGCAGCGCGCAGCTTCCCGAGACGATCATCATGCCGGCGGTGGTGGCGGTGCGGCCGACGCGGTCCGACAGATAGCCTCCGAGCAAACACCCCAGAATGCCGGACGCGACGACGAGGAAGGTCGAGAGCGAGGCAGCGGCCGCCGTTCCGATCGCCTGTGCTTCGAAGGCGGCGCGCGTGTAGGCGAGCAGCCACGCCCACATGGCGTACAGCTCCCACATATGGCCGAGATAGCCGAGATTGACTAACAGCAGCGGCTTTTCGCGAAAGACCTGGCCGATGCGCGAGGGCTCGAAGATAGCCTTGCCGAAGGGATGGGGTCCTTCCTTCGCGAACAGCAGGAAGAGCAGCGCGCCCGCCGCAGTGGCCAAGCTTGCCCCGGCAACCACCGGACGCCAGTCGAGCGCGGTCGAGACAGCGCGGAAAAGATGCGGCAGCGCCGAGCCGACAGTCAGCGCGCCGATGACGGCGCCGAGCGCCAGTCCCCTGTCGCGCGCGAACCAGGTGGCGACCAGCTTCAGCGCCGGCGGATAGACGCCTGCGAGCGCAACACCGGTGGCGACGCGCGCGGCGATCATGCCGCCAGGCCCGGGATGGAAGAGCAGCGTCGCGTTGGCCAAAGCGGCGACGAGCGCCGCCGCCGCCATCAGGTGACTCAGCCGTACGAGGTCGGGAAGATTGACCAGACTCGCCGCCAGCGCGCCTAGAACGAAGCCAACCTGGACGCCATTGGTCAGCCAGGCCTCGGCGCCCGCGCCCAACGCCAGCTCCTGCCTCAGTTCAGGAAGGATCGCGGTCGCCGAGAACCAGGTGGTCAGCGACAGGACGACTGCGAGGCAAAGCAGCGACAGCACGCGCCAGCGCTCGCTGTCGGCCGCCGTGCCAAGCCCGCCGGCCGTGCTCATGCGCCTTGCAGCGGTACGGTGAAGACCGTGGCTGTGCCGGTGAGGCAAAGCTCGCCCTGGCCGTTGCGCACGCTGGTCTCGATCTTGCAGATAGGCTTATCGGACCGCACTTCCTTGACCTCCACGCGTCCGGTGATCTCCTCGTCAACGCCGACCGCCTTGACGAACTTCCAGGCCACTTCGAGGAACACGGTTCCGGGGCCAGGCAGATCCTCCGCGACCAGCGCGTTTAGGATGCCGGAGGTGACGCCGCCCTGGACAATCAGCTTGCCGAACACCGACTTCTCGGCCAGCGTTCGGTCGTAATGCAGCGGGTTACGATCGCCGGTGATGTCGGTGAAGGCCTCGATGTCGCTCATCCTTGTGCGGCGCGTGTGCTCGGCGAAGGCCCCGACCTGCGGGCGACCCTTCACGACACCCACCCAACCGTCTTTCGTCTCGGTGCTCATTGCGGCTTCTCCTCTGCTCCGGGTTCGACTGGTTTGAAGGCCGGCAGGACGCGACCGCCGATGGCTGTCGGCGCAAGCCGAAGCATGTCCCCGATCTGTAGCGGCCGTGTGCCGGCCAGGATGAAACTCAGCATCGTCGGGCCTTCGACCAATTCGACAAGGCCGACCACATAAGGTGCCACAGGCAGCCAGCCGGCATGGCCGGGCTTGTGCACCTCCGAAAAAGACTTGAGCCGCCCTCTGCCCGATGCGTCTTTCCAGACCAGGCGCTTGCTCCAGCAATGCGGGCAGATCGGGCGCGGATAGAAGATAGCCTTGCCGCGGTCCTCGCAGTGCTGGATGGTCAGCCGGCCTTCGGCGGCGGCATCCCAGAACGGCTTGGTCAGCGCGGTGATCGTCGGGCCAGGGGTTTTCAGCGTATTGAGATCGACGGACATCAGGCGGCTCCCAGCACGAGCGCTGTCGCTTCGCTCATCGTCGCGCCATTGCCGGTGACCAGCGCGAGCCCGGCCTTGCCGATCTGGCGTTCGCCCGCCTCGCCGCGCAGCTGGCGTACCGCCTCGACGACATGAGTCATACCGCCGGCAAGGTCCGGCTGGCCGAAGCCGAGCTGGCCGCCATGCGTGTTGAGCGGCTTGTCGCCCTTGTGGGAAAGGTCGTGGTCGTTGAGCCACGCGCCGAACTGGCCCGGCGCGCAGAGGCCGGCATCCTCGATCGTGGTGGCGACCATGATCGTATAGCAATCATAGAGCGACAGAAGGTCCATCTCATCGGCCCGCGTGCCGGACTGTTGGAAGGCCCGCGCCATGGCGCTCTTCAACGGACCGGAGGTAAGACTCGGCGCCTGGCTGACCGCGCGGTGCGTGACTTTCTCGCCGGCGCCGAGCAGATGCACGGGCGGCTTTCGCAACGACCGCGCGCGTTCGACCGAGGTGACGACGACCGCTTCGCCGCCGGCGACCGGCATGACGATTTCGAGGAGGTGCAGCGGCGAAGCGATTATCGGCGAGGCCAGCACCGCCTCCACATCGGCCGGCTTGCCGAAGAAGATGGCGTCGGGATTGAGCTGCGCATTGGCGCGCGCGGCCGCGGCGATCAGGGCGAAGTCCCGCGCGGTCGAGCCGTATGCGGCCATATGCGCCTGCATCAGCAGCGCATAGGAGATGTTGGCGCCCGAGGCGCCGAAAGGCACGTCGAACTCGCGGATCGGATTGCGGTTGGGAGAACGAGGCGGCGTCTCCTCGCGGTTGTTGGCGAGCACGCACAGCACCGTCTCGCACATGCCTGCCTCGATCGCGGCGGCCGCGCGCCAGACCATGCCGGCGCCGGATGCGCCGCCGAGGTCCACGACATTGGCCATGGTCGGCGCGAGACCCAGATATTCGGCAATCGTCGCCGGCACATGCTGCGGCGTCTCGCCGACCTGGGGACCGACCAGCAGCCCGTCAATTGCCGCCGGATCGAGCCCGGCGTCGAGCACCGCCAGGCGCGAGACCTCGGCGATCACCTCCAGCGTCCTCACGCCGCTGGTCAGGCGCTGCGGCTTCAACTCGCCGATGCCGACGATCGCTCCCTTCGGCCGGCTCATGCCGCCTTGCTCCGGTCGAGCGTGCGGTATTCCTCTAGGCATGCCGGATTGGCGAGCGAAGCCATGTTCTTGACCGGCTTGCCCTCGAGCGTGGTGCGGGCGGCGCCCTCGACGCGTTTTCCGTTCAGCGTATAGGGCACGGCCTGCACCGCATGGATGCGATGCGGCACATGGCGCGGCGAGGCCCCTTCGCGAATCGCGCCGCGGATTTGCGCGGCAAGCTCTGGGGTCAACGCATAGCCATCATTGAGCTTGACGCAGAGCACGATCTCCTCGTCGCCTTCGACCGGCGCGCCAAAGACCAGGCAATCCTCGATCTCGGCAAAGTTTTCGCAGGCGGCATAGATTTCCGCCGTGCCGATGCGCACGCCGCCGGGCTTCAGCGTCGTGTCCGAGCGGCCGTGGATGACGCCGGAGCCGTAAGCGGTCATCTCAGCCACGTCGCCATGCGTCCAGATCTCGTGGCGCGTGGCGAAATAGGTGGCGTGATAACGCTCGTCGCCGTCCTTGCCCCAGAAGGCCAGCGGCATCGACGGGAAGGGCTCGGTGCAGACGAGATCGCCCTGGCGGCCGATCACCGGCGCGTTGCGCTCGTCCATGACGGCCACGGCGAGGCCAAGGCCTTTCACCGTCAGCTCGCCGCGCCGCACAGGATGGATCGGCGATCCCAGCAGGAAGCAGCCGATGATCTCGGTGCCGCCGGAAATGGAGGCAAAGATCATGTCGCGCTTCACATGCTCGTAGACCCAGTCGAACTGCGCTGGAGAAACCGGCGCGCCGGCCGACAGCAGCGAGCGCAGCGGCGAAAGGTTGTGCAGACGCCCCGGCGCGTAATTTTCGGCGGCAAGCGTGGCCAGATATTTCGGGCTGGTGCCGAAATGCGTGACGCGGGCACGCTCGGCCATTGTCCATAGCGGACTGGGGTCGAGGCCATCGGCCGATTTCAGGATCGGCGCGCCGTCATAGAGCACCACGCTCGCGCCGCAGGCGAGGCCCGAGATCAGCCAGTGATACATCATCCAGGCGGTGTTGGTGTACCAGCTCATGACGTCGCCGGGGCGAACATCGCCGTGGAGCAGATGCTCCTTCAGGTGCTGGAGCAGCACGCCGCCGGCGCGGTGGACGATCGCCTTCGGCGCGCCTGTCGTGCCGGACGTGTAGAGCACATAGGCCGGATGGTCGAACGGCACGCGCTCGAAGGTGAGCGGGCCGTCGCCGCCGAAATCGTCGAACGAAACGCAATCCGCTGCGCAATCCAGCTTCGCGCTCGGTTCGCCGGTCAGCACCAGCGCCGTCACCGTCGGCATCGCCGCGAGGATCTCGGCCAGCCTGCCGGAGATGTCGTGATCCTTGCCCGCGTAGCGGTAGCGCGGCGCGGCGAACAGCACCTTGACGCCGATCTGGCCGAGGCGATCGACGATCGCGGCGGCGCCGAAATCCGGCGAGCAGGACGACCAGACGGCGCCGACGGAGAGCGTCGCCAGAAGCGCGACGAGGCCCTCGACGCGATTGGCCAGGATGCCGCCGACACAATCGCCCTTGCCGATACCGGCCGCGCGCAGGCCGTCGGCCGTTCGAGCTACAAGCCGGCGCAATTCAGCGAGCGTGATCGCCTGGAAATGGCCGCCCTCGTCGGCCTCGATCACCGCGACCCTCTCGCCGTCGCCACGCAACAGGTTTTCCGCAAGATTAAGCTTTGCTTCCGGCAGGAAGCGGCTCCCGGTCATCGGCGCATTGTCGTCGCGCAGGAAGGAGATCGCGCCTGGATCGCCGACGACCTCGGCGAAATCCCACACCGCCCGCCAGAAGGCCCCGGGATCGCCGATCGACCAGCGATGCAGCGTATCGTAGTCGCGCGGGTCGAAGCCGTTGGCGGTCGAAAAGCGCGCAAGGTTGGATGATTGGAACGCGGCCGGCGCCGGCGTCCAAAGCACGGATGACATGGATTTCCTCCCGCAACGCAGGCCGGGCTCGATGCCGCGACCTTGCCTGCCGATGCATTTCATGATTATTGGCTATAACCAGAATGTCAAGCGGCGATCCCGCCTGTGTGGGTCGCGCGTGCGGAGGATCGGAAATGGATGCGGTTTATGTCGTTGCCGCCAAGCGCACGCCCATCGGCAAGCTGAACGGCGCGTTCGCCAGCCTGTCCGCGGCGGAGCTGGGCGGGCAGCTTATCCAGGCAATGCTTGCCGATACTCAGCTCGCGCCCGATGCCGTCAGCGAGGTGATCATGGGCCAGGTGCTGACCGGCGGCGCCGGGCAGAACCCGGCGCGGCAGGCCGCGCTCAAGGCTGGCCTTCCGGTCAGTATCCCCGCCATGACCGTCAACAAAGTGTGCGGCGCCGGCCAGAAGTCGATCCATCTCGCCGCCCAGGCCATTCGCTGCGGCGACGCCGACTGCGTGATCGCCGGCGGACAGGACTCGATGACCTCGGCGCCGCATTTCATCTCCGGCGTCCGTGGCGGCATCCGCATGGGCGACCACGCGGTCAAGGATTCCATGATCACCGATGGCCTGTGGGACGCCTTCCATCAGGTGCATATGGGCGTCACCGCCGAATCGCTGGCGCGGCGCTACCAGATCACCCGCGAGGAACAGGACAGGTTCGCGCTGCGCTCGCAAGAGAAGGCGGACGCCGCCATCCGGGCCGGCAAATTCGATGACGAGATCGTTCCGGTGTCGATCAGGACCAGGCAAGGCGATGTCGTCGTTGAGCGCGACGAGCATCCCAATCCCTCCACCACCGTGGAGGGCCTCGGCCGGCTCAGGCCAGTCTTCGATACAGCTGGAACGATCACGGCCGGCAACTCATCCGGACTTAATGACGGCGCCGCAGCAGTGCTGGTGATGTCGGAGGCGCGGATGAAGAAACTCGGCCTGACGCCCCTCGCCCGCATCGCCTCCTACGCTTCAGCCGGGGTCGAGCCTATGGACATGGGCCTCGGACCGGTGGCGGCCTCGCGCCGCGCGCTCGACAAGACCGGATGGCACGCGTCCGATCTCGACGTGATGGAGGTCAACGAAGCGTTCGCCGCGCAAGCCATCGCGGTCAACCGCGAGATGGGCTGGAACGAGGACATCATCAACATGAGCGGCGGCGCCATCGCGCTTGGCCATCCGCTGGCCGGCTCCGGCTGCCGCATCGTGGTGACGCTGCTCCACGAAATGATCCGCCGCGACGCGCGGAAGGGCCTCGCCTCGCTCTGCATCGGCGGCGGCCAGGGCGTGGCGATCTGCCTGGAGCGGTGAGCCTGAAACTCTGAGCAGTTAGTTGCCTGAGGGAATTGGGCAATGGGGCTTGGCCAGCATCTGGCGAACGACAGCTTTGGGTCAACGAAAGAGCTCAAGACTACGGCCGACATTAGGCGCGAAGCAGACGTTCAAGACTTTGTCAGCAGGAGGTCACTTCGGTCAACTTGCGCCATGCGCTTGACAAAGTCGGACTGCCTTAATGGCGACCGGCAGCAGTCCAGCTGCGTCGAGTTGGGACCTGCGAGTAATATTCGGGAACCAAACCAATCCACAGAAATATTTTGTTGGTATTTTTTGTTGGTTAGCACTGCTTTTGCGCGAGTCTTAACCATTTGAAACGACAGCCAGATTTCTCTGACTTGGATTCCGCCTCTGGCACCATCCTCTCTTCTCCCGACATTCCCCTGCGCCGAAGCTTCTACGCTCAGTCGAAGAAACCCGCATCCTCTTCCCTGAGATATTTCCTGGCCGCCTCGGCATCGATATCGAGCCCCAGCCCCGGCGCTTCGAGCAGGTCCACCATGCTGTCCTTCACGATCTGCGACGGCAGGCCGATGACGATGTCTTCCCACCAGGGATCGGAGGCGCTCGGATATTCGAAGGCGATGTAGTTGGCGGGCAAGGTGGCGCAGACATTGATCAGCGCGCCAAGACCGAGCAGGCCGTTGGCGGTGCCGTGCGGCGCCATCAGGATGGAATGCATGTAGGCGTGCTCGGCCACCCATTTGAGCTCGGCGATGCCGCCTATATCGGCCGGATCCGGGCCGATGACGCGCACCGCTTGCGTCTCGATCAGCTCCTTGAAATTGTGCCGCAGATAGATCTGCTCGCCGGTATGGATCGGCGTCGAGGTGGAGGCGGTCAGCTCGCGATAGGCCTGCGGATTGACCCACGGCACATAGTCGCCGGTCAGCATGTCCTCCAGCCACATCAAATTGTACTTCTCGACCGCGCGGGCGAATTTGATCGCGTCGGGCAACATCCAGCCCGGGCCGCAGTCGAGCGCCAGGCTCACCTTGTCGCCCAGCACCTCCTTCATCGCGATCACGCAGTCGAGCATGTGATTGAAGCCGCGCTCGCTGATAACGCCCTGATCCATGGCGCCGTGATAGCCGGCCTTCTTCTGCGTCACGCCGTAATGGAAGCCCTCGATGGTGTCCTTCATATTGGAGTGGAACGAGATTCCCTGCTTGATCATGAAGAAGTTCTGCGGCTGCTCCATCATCCATTTGACGTCGGCGGCGTAGTCCTCCGGCCGGTCGCCGGTGCGCTTGCGGCGGATCGAGCCATTGTAGACGCGCACCTTGTCGCGCACCTTGCCGCCAAGCAGCTTATAGACCGGAACGCCGGCGGCCTTGCCGGCAATGTCCCACAGCGCATGTTCGATCGCGCTCACCGCCGCGCCATAGGGCTTGAACGAGCCGCGCTGGCGGATCTTCAGCATCACTCGCTCGACATCGGTCGGGTCCTCGCCCATCAGCGCCTCGCGGAAATGCAGAACAAAGGGCTTGAGGTAGGTCTTGGTGAACTCGACTTCGCCAAGGCCGTGAAGACCTTCGTCGGTCACTATGCGCACGATGGGGTGCTTGCCGATGACGGCGCAGCGCAGGTCGGTGATCTTCATGGCGCGGTCCTAGTTCACAGACGAGAAAGCTGTCGGCGTGAGCAGTTGGCTGCTGATATTGGCAATGATCTGCCCGTCGCGCTCAGACTCGTCCCGGGCCCTGTGCCATGCCGGATCGGTGACGAAAGCCGCCCATTTCGCCTCACGCTCGGCCAGCGATTCCCATGCTAGGAAATAGGTGAGGCGATTGCTGTTTTCGCCGATCGCCGTGGTGAAAAACCCGGCCTGGCGGATGCCATGCCTCTCCCAGATGGCAAGCGTTTGGTCGGAAAAGCGCTTGAGCAAAGCCGGCAGCCTGCCCGGCAGGCAGTCATAGATACGCAGTTCGTAGATCATGGTTTCGTCCGTTTCTTTCTTCATCTCCGGCTTAGGAGAGGTCGACGCGAATGGTCGGTCGTTGGTCCTGTGAACTTGGGGAATGAGGGCGGGCGGTCTGGCTAGCTCCAGGTCCGGTCCCAGCTATATTCATTGTCCCAATGCTCGGTGGATTGCCATATCCCCGTGACACCGGGCTGCAGATGCTGCGCGATCACTTCGTCGACGACGTCGTCGATCCCCAGGCCCGGTCTGTCCGGAACGGTGATGAAGCCGTCCTTCACCAGCGGTTTGGGCAGGCCGGTGACGATATCGTCCCACCAGTCCACATCGGCGGAATGATATTCGAGCGCCATGAAGTTTTCGGTCGCAGTCGCGACATGCGCCGCGGCCATCGCGGCGATCGGGCTTTCGGCCATGTGGATCGCCATGGCGACGCCGTGGTCCTGCGCCATGTCGCCGATCTTCTTGGTCTCGAGGATACCGCCGCTGGTGAGGAGGTCCGGATGGACGACGGAGAGCCCGCCGCTCGCGAGCAGGGGTTCGAAACCCTCCCTGAGGTAGATGTCCTCGCCGGTGCAGATCGGCACCGAGGTCGCTTGCTGCAGCTGCCGGTATTGCTCGGTGTATTGCCAGGGAATCACATCCTCGAGCCAGGCGGGCACGTATTTCTCGATGCGGCGCGACAGGCGAATGCCGTCCTGCAGCGAGATGTGGCCGACATGGTCGATGGCCAAAGGAACTTCGTAGCCGATGACCTCGCGGACCTCGTGGATATATTGCTCGAGCAGGTCGATGCCCTTTTCGGTGAAATGCAGGCCCGTGAACGGGTGCTGCACATTCTGCGCATCATAGGCGAGATTGCGGGCCTTGCGCTCCTCGAGCGTGCCGCCACGGCCGCGCGGATTGGCGTGAAACCCTTCGAGCGAGCCGGCGGGCGATGTCACAGCGCCCGGAATATGGGCGATCTGCATCAAGCCGAGATCCATCTTGAGGAAAGTGAAGCCGCGCTCCATGCGTGCCTTGAGGCGCTTGCCGGTCTCGGTGCCGCTCGGTTTCTCGGCGTCGGTATCGCAATAGACGCGCACGTGATCGCGGAACTTGCCGCCCAGCATCTGGTAGATCGGGACGCCATAGGCCTTGCCGGCGAGATCCCACAGCGCGATCTCGACCGCCGATACGCCGCCTCCCTGCCGCCCGTGGCCGCCGAACTGCTTGACGCGGCGGAACAGGCGGTCGACATCGCAGGGATTCTCGCCGAGCAGCCGGCTCTTCAGCATCAGCGCATAAGTGGCGCTGGCGCCGTCGCGCACCTCGCCAAGCCCGACGATGCCCTGGTTGGTGTAGATCTTGAGCAGCGCCGAGGTGAACGGAGCGCCGACGATCTCGGCCACCCGCATGTCGGTGATGCGAAGCTCGGACGGCCTGGAATTGGTGTTGACCCGATTGAGAGCCTCGTTGGCTGCATCCGTCTTCGGCATGACTTATCCTCGTTCTCGTCGATGGTTGTGCCCCTCGCCTGGCCCGCACAGGTCGTTGCTAGCCCAGCTCGATCTCGTGGGCCTGCAGGTAGTCGCGATTCATCTCGACACCGAGGCCGGGCTTCGACGTCAGCTTGAGGTTGCCGTTCGAAACGTCGAGCGGCTTGTCGATGAGGTGATCGTATTTCGAGAGGTCCCACTCGGAGGTTTCGAGCTTGTAGAAGTTGGGAACAGTCATCATCACCTGCGCTCCTGCGACCACGTTGATCGGACCGGCGGCGTCATGCGGCGAGACCGGGACATAATAGGCTTCGCAAAGGGCGGAGATCTTTTTGAGCTCGGTGATGCCGCCGGTCCAGGTGACGTCGGGCATGATGTAGTCGGCGAGCTTGTTCTCGAGCACCGGCACGAAATCCCACTTCGTGTGGCCGCGCTCGCCCCACGAGATGGCGGCGCTGACCTTGTCGCGCACCTGTTTGAGGGCATTGAGGCTCTCGGGCGGACAGGGCTCCTCGAACCAGTCGATCTGGCCCGCCTCTTCGAGGCTGCGGCAGAGGCGAATAGCGGTCGGAACATCGAAGCGGCCATGCGCATCGATGAGGATGTCGACATCGGGGCCTGCCGTTTCGCGGATCAGGGCCGTCAGTTCGGCGGCCTCGCGCTCGTCCTTGCGGGTCATGCTGCCGTCGAGGTAACCGTCCCGCCTTTCGCGGGCCACGCCATCGACGCTGGGGCCCTGATGGGGAAAAGGATCGAGTTTGAGGCCGGTGTGACCGGACTCCACGATGTCGCGAATTTCGCGGATCACGGCTTCCTTGCTGGTGAATTTGGCCTGGTTGGGATGGGTGTAGAGCGCGATTTCATCGCGCACTGGCCCGCCCAGCAGCTCATAGATCGGCTTGCCGAGGACTTTGCCGCGGATATCCCAGAGAGCTATGTCGATGGCGCTGACGCATTCGACGGCGGCGCCGCGGCTGCCCATATAGGTGAAGCTGCGGAAAATCTTGTGCCAGAGATATTCGATACGGGCCGGGTCCTCGCCCGTCACTGCGATGCCGATCTGCCGCAGGATCGTGCAGAGAGCCCGGTTGGCGAGCTTTGTCGTGGTGGTGATCTCTCCCCAGCCACTCACCCCCTCGTCGGTCGTCACTTCGACGAACAGGAACTCTCCCCAGTAAGACGCATCGGACTTGATCAGCCATGGCCGAATGCTCGTGATTTTCATCTGGACTATCCTCTCTGAAACGGCCAGGCTGATGGTGTTGCGGATCGGCTACCCTGCCCGGGCGGCGCTACGCGCACGCATGTGTTCGAGGACATGCCGACCGGAGCCCTCGACATGGCGGGCAATGAGTTCGGCCGCCTTCTCGGCCTCTCCCGATTTTACCAGCGCGATGAGCTCGCGGTGTTCGCGAATGATCGCGGCGCGCCTGGCGAGCGTGAAATTGAACCGCCGGCTGACCGCCCTCAGCACCTCGCGATGCTTCCACCAGAGCTCGGCCGCATGGCGGTTATAATGCCGCTGGTACATCACGGTGTGGAAGGCGGTATCGAGCTCGCTGTGCCTGAACGTGTCGGCAAAATTGTTCTCCTCGATCAGGCCCTGGAGACGTTCGAGCTCGGCGATGTCCTCGTCGGTGGCCATGTTCACGAACCATCGCGTCAGGGCGGGTTCGATCAGGACGCCGATCTCGTAGATATCCCGGACAAAGTCCTGATCTATGGGTCGCACGCGCGCCCCTCGATTGGGACTGAAGATGACAAAGCCCTCTCCGCGCAACAATTGCAGGGCCTCGCGCACCGGGTTGGTCGAGGTGCCGTGACGCCGGGCGAGATCGGCGACCACAAGCCGTTCGTTGGCGGCTAGCCGTCCTTCGATGATGTCATCCCTGATCAGTTCATAAAGCGAGGCGCCCTCGCTGGAAGCCCCGATGGGGTCAATTCCCGCAGGTGGCTCCGCTTTGAAATCGCTTGTCTCGGCCAAGGCCCATCTCCCCCAAGTGAATACACCCTCCGCCCTATATCACGCTCGGTTTCGATAAAACAATGTACGATTCTTCGCGTTGACAGATAATCTGTGATCTGAAAACGTACAAAGTCGTCGAAGGGATACATTAGAACCGGCAAATATCCCGCGATCGAACGAGCAACGACCGCTTGCCTCGACGCAGAGCGGCACGGGAGAGAAACCTGGAGGATACCTATGACGAGGATTACGCTCGGCGGTGCCGTCCTGCGCGGCACTGTCTCCACTGCGTTAATGGCATCGTTGATGGCCGCACCGGCGCTGGGCGCGCCGCCGGTCGACCTGAGCAAGTGGTCGCCGGAATATGTGCGCTCCATTGCGGGCACGCAAGATTTTGACACTGCGGGCGATTGCGCCAAAGTCACCCCGCTCGACTACAAGGGCCGACTGACCTTCTGGTACCAGGGCGTGTTCGAGGGCGACCCGGACCTTTTGCGCCAATACTACAAGGATTTCTTCGCAACCTTCCGCAAGACCTATCCGAACATCCAGCTCGAGGAACAAGCCCTCACCTACAACGACCTTCTCGACAAGTTCCGCACGGCGCTGCTCGGCAACGCAGCGCCAATGGCGGTCCGCCTGCAAATCCTGGGCGGCACCGAGTTCGCCTCGAAGGGCTATCTGCAGCCGCTCAAGCCAGAGGATGTGGGGTATTCGACCGAGGACTTCTGGCCCGGCGCCATGAAGGCCGTCACCTGGGACGGCGTGACCTACGGAATTCCGACCAACAACGAGACGATGGCTTTCATCTGGAACGCCGACATCTTCAAGCGCGCGGGCCTCGATCCGAACAAGCCCCCGGCCACCTGGGACGACGTCGTCAAATATTCCAAGCAGATCCACGACAAGCTCGGCATTGCCGGCTACGGCCTGGTGGCGCGTAAGAATGCCGGCAACACGCCTTATCGCTTCATGCCGCAGTTGTGGGCCTATGGCGGCGGCGTCTTCGACGAGGCTACCCCCAACCCAACCTACAAGCAGATCGAGCTCGACAGCCCGCAGAGCAAGGCGGCGCTGCAGGCCTCCTACGACATGTATGTCCGCGACAAATCGGTGCCGGTTTCGGCGCTCACCAACCAGCAGGCCGACAACCAGCCGCTGTTCCTCGCCGGCCAGCTCGGCATGATGATTTCGCATCCGTCGGACTACAACGTCATGCTCGATCTGCAGAAGAAGGCGACGGGCACCGACAAGGACAAGGCACAGACCGTCATCGACAACATGCGCTATGGCCTCATTCCGACCGGCCCCGACGGCAAGCGCGCGGTCGTTTTCGGCGGCTCGAACATCCACATCCTGAAGCCCGAATATGTCGAGGGCGGCAAGGTGGACGAGCCGGCCGCAAAGGCCATCATCTGCATGTGGACGAGCCCCGAATGGTCGCTGAAGATGGCCTATGCCGGCTCGAATCCCGGCAACCTCAATGGCTTCAAGACCAAATGGATGAAGGAGCGTCTGGACAGCATCAAATTCCTCGACGTCACGACCTCGATGCTGCCATACGGCATCCCGTTCCCGGCGCTGCCGCAGTCTCCCGAGATCATGAACATCATCATCCCGGACATGCTGCAGAATGCCCTTACCGGAGCGATGACCGTCGACCAGGCGGCGGACGACGCGGCCAAGAAGGTGAAAGACCTGATGGGCGGCGGGCTCTAGAGCATGATGCCGAAAAGTGTGAAGCGGTTTCGGACGACATCATGCTCTATCTCTTTGATTTAGAGACGGATTCAGATTTCCGGTCGATTGGACCTGAAATCATCTGGCTCTAGCCGAAGCCTGACCCGCGATCTCACCGGCTGCGCCGACGACGCAGCCGGTTGTTCCGAACAACAAGGGCACGCCAAAGTGACGATCGTGAGCGGCAAGACCGAGGCTCGCCTAAGATTGCAATCCGGCTGGTCGGGGCTGCCGCGGAAGATCTGGCAGCATCGCGCCGACTACGCGTATGTGCTCCCGGCGATCGCCGTTATGCTCGTCGTCATCGCCTATCCGATCTACTACACGATCGAGCTGTCGTTCTTCAACACGCCGCCTGGCCTGCAGCTCCGCGACAAGATCTTCGTCGGTTTCAACAATTACACGGCCATCCTGACAAGCCAGGTGTTCTGGCAAGTCACCTTGAACACCCTGATCTGGACATTTGCTTCCACCTTCATCTCCTTTGTCCTGGGATTTGCCACCGCGCTGGCGCTGCACCGCGACTTCATCGGCCGCGGTGTCCTGCGCGCCATCCTGATCATTCCCTGGGTCATCAGTGCGGTCGCCGCCTCCTATATCTGGAAGTGGATCTACCATTCCGATTTCGGGATCATCGGCGCGGTACTGGTCGAGCTCGGATTGGCCGACCGGCCACCCAATTTCATCGACAGCGTCAGCACGGTGCTGCCCTCCCTCATCGTCGTCAATATCTGGCGCGAGTTTCCATTCGCCATGATCATGATGATGGCCGGCTTGCAGACAGTGCCCGATCAGCTGCTGCGCGCCGCGAAAGTCGACGGGGCCAATGCGTGGCAGCGCTTCTGGCACGTCACCTTCCCGCATCTGAGAAACGTCTCGACGGTGACGATCCTGCTTCTGGCGGTCGCCAACTTCAATTCCTTCATCATCCCCTGGATCATGACCGGCGGCGGGCCGTCCAACGCATCGCATATCTGGATCACCCACATTTATGAGCTCGCCTTCGGCCGGCAGCGCTGGGGGGTTGCGTCGGCCTATTCGGTGCTGCTGTTCCTCATCCTGATGACACTTGGCTATTTCTATGTCCGTGCGCTGAGCGGCAACGAGCGGAAGGATGGGAGCGCATGAGCACGATTGCCGAGACGGCCCCTCGGAACCAGGCCCGCCGCGGTGTGCGCGTCGACGGATGGCGGTGGGGCGGGCGTATCTTCCTGGTGTTCATGCTGCTTTACACTGCGCTGCCGATGGTCTGGATGCTGCTCACCTCGATCAAGTCCGGCTTCGCGGCGATGCAACTCCCGCCGCAATGGTGGCCCGACCAGCCTACCCTTGACAGCTACCAAAAACTGCTCGATCCGCAAAACAGCGTCGGCCAGGACTTCCTGCGCTTCTTCTGGAACAGCCTTTTCGTCTCGACCGCCACGACGATCCTTTCGGTGATCGTGGCGGTTCCCGCGGCCTATGCGTTTTCGCGCTTCACCTTCCCGGGCCGGAACTTCCTGTTCTTCGCCGTGCTGCTGCGCAACATGTTCCCGGCGGTGATCTTTCTCGTGCCGCTCTTCATCCTGATGCGCGCGATCGGGCTCGTGAACACGCATGGATCGCTCATTCTCACCTACCTCACCTTCGGGCTGCCGCTGGCGATCTGGCTGCTCAAGGGCTTTTACGACAACATCCCGGTGCAGCTCGAGCAGGCCGCGCGGATCGACGGGGCGACGCGGTTCCAGGCCTTCATCCTGATCGTGATGCCGCTCTCGGCGCCGGGGATCATCGCCACCGCGATCTATTCCTTCATCGGCGCGTGGAACGAGTACATCTACGCCTACACCTTCCTCTCCAAGAACGAGCAGCTGACGTTGCCGGTCGGCATCCAGCGCTTCTTCTCGGAGAACACGACCGACTTTCCGGGCCTGATGGCCGCCAGCTTCATGATGAGCGTGCCCGTCGTGGTGCTGTTCCTCCTCCTGCAACGCTACTTCGTACGCGCCCTGACAGAAGGCGCGGTCAAACACTAGGGAGTTGCCGATGGCCCACGTGGTCCTCAAAGATCTCGTCAAGACCTATGGCAGCTTCAGAGCCGTCAACGAGGTGTCGCTGACGGTCAATGACGGCGAGTTCGTCGCGCTCGTCGGTCCTTCGGGCTGCGGCAAGACAACCACGCTCAACCTCGTCGCAGGCCTGACCACCGTCACATCGGGCGACATCGTCATCGGCGACCGGGTGGTGAACGATCTCGACCCCAAGGATCGGGACATCGCGATGGTGTTCCAGAACTACGCGCTCTATCCGCAGAAGTCGGTCTATATGAACCTCGCCTTCCCGCTGCAGATGCGCAAGCTGCCCCGGGACGAGATCGACAGGAAGGTCAGGGAAGCGGCGCGCGTGCTCGACATGACGCAGCTGCTCGAGCGCAAGCCGCGCGAACTTTCGGGCGGGCAACAGCAGCGCGTGGCGCTGGGCCGGGCCCTCGTTCGGGATCCCGCCGTGTTCCTAATGGACGAACCGCTCTCCAATCTGGACGCAAAGCTGCGCGTGCAGATGCGATCCGAGATCAAGCGGTTCCATCAGGACCTGAAGGCGACCATCATCTATGTGACGCACGACCAGCTGGAGGCCGTCACCATGGCGGACAGGATGGCCGTGATGAACGGCGGCTACCTGCAGCAATATGATTCGCCGGCGCAGGTTTTCGCGCACCCCGTGAACATGTTCGTCGCAAGCTTCGTGGGCAGTCCGGCAATGAGCCTAATTCCGTTGGAAGCATCCACCGCAAACGGCGATGCCGTCCTGACCAGCGCGGAGGGCTGGACCCTCGCGCTGTCGCAAGCCAACGCGCGCAAGATCCAAGGAGCCACCTCCAGGAAGATCGTGCTCGGCGCACGTCACTCGACGATCAAGCTGCACAAGACCGCGGTCCCCGGCGCCATTCCGGCCAAGGCCTATACGGTGGAGCCGACCGGAGACGTCACCTTCGTGCAGGCTTTCCTCTCCGGTGCCATCGTCAATATCAGCGTTTCGCCCAACATCGCCGTCGCACCTGACGAGCAAATCTGGCTCGAGTTCGACCAGGAGCGCATGCATCTGTTCGACGGCGAAACCGAAATGGCCCTCAGGGCCAACTGAGGCGGGCGAACACGCGTGGAACCTGGGCGGGGATGACGACGAAGATGAGGATCACCGCGATCAAGCCCTATCCGGCGTGGGTGGGAACGCGCAACCAGATGCTTGTCAAGGTCGAGACCGACCAGGACATCTTCGGCTGGGGCGAGAGCGGCTTGAGCGGCCGCGAGAAGGCCGTGACCGGCGCGATCGAGCATTATCGCGAGTTTCTCGTCGGCCGCGACCCGATGCAGATCGGGCGGATCTGGCAGGAAGCCTATCGCAGCCAGTATTTCGAAGGCGGGCGTGTTCTGCAGGCGGCGATATCCGCCATTGACATCGCCCTTCATGACATCAAGGGCAAGGCGCTGGGGGTGCCGGTCTATGACCTGCTCGGCGGCAAGCAGCGCGACCGTATCCCAACCTTCGCCTCGACCGGAGACGAGGCCGAGGGGGATGTCGCCATCGAACGAGCCCGAGAACTGCGCGCCCAAGGTTGGCAGGCGATCCGCTTCTTCCCCGTCGGGCAAAGCAGCAAGGACATATTCGAGCCGCGCGAGTCGATCGGCGCTACGGCGAGCATGCTGAACAAGGCGCGCGAGGCGCTGGGCGAGGACGTGGTGCTCGGCATCGACTACCATCACCGGCTGTCGGTCGCAGAGGCGGCGAGCTTTTGCAACAAGCTCGGTCGCGGCGTGCTTGATTTCCTCGAGGAGCCGATTCGGGACGAGACGCCGGAAGCCTACGAGTCCCTGCGCAGGATGACCGATGTCCCCTTCGCCATCGGCGAGGAATTTGCCAGCAAATGGCAGTTCCTGCCCTACATCGAGCGCGGCATCCACCAATTCAATCGGCTCGATGTGTGCAATGTCGGCGGGCTTACCGAGGCGATGAAGGTCGCCGGCTGGAGCGAGGCGCATTATGTGGATCTGATGCCGCACAATCCCCTCGGTCCGGTGTGCACCGCCGCGACCATGCATCTCGCCGCCGCGGTGCCCAACTTCGCCTGGCTCGAAACCAGGGCGCCCGAACGAAAGCTGGGCTTCGACAGTTCCGAGTTCTTCCCCATACAGCCAAGGCTCGACGGCCCCGATTATCCGGTCAGCGATCTGCCGGGGCTGGGCGTCGAGGTCAACGAGGAGGCGATCAAGGGGCAGAGTTTCCGTTTCTGGGAAGCGCCTCACCTCAAGCGCCGCGATGGTTCCGTCACCAACTGGTAATTCAATTCCAACCGGAGTCCGATAATGACGCATACGCCTGACATCACGCGGCCGCCCAAGGACCTGATCGACGCCTTGAGGGAGATTGGCGCCGCCACAGTTGCCGGCACGCTCGGCCACATGGGCTTCCGTAAGCCTCACATGGTCGGCCCGGTGGCGCAGAACCACGGCAAATCGATCGTCGGACCGGCGCTGACGCTGCAGTTCCTGCCGCAGCGGCCGGACCTGTTCGACGAGGGAGAATATACCGATCCGGAAACGCAACTGCACCGGCATGTGCTCTATCATGCGCAGGAGGGCGACGTGGTCGTGGTCGACGCCCGCGGCGACATGAGCTCGGGCGTCTTCGGCGATATGATGTCCACCTATTTCAAGGGCCGAGGCGGCGCCGGCATCGTCATCGACGGATGCATGCGCGACCGGCCCAATGTCGAAAAGCTCGATCTGCCGCTATGGCTGCGCGGCTGGACGCCAAACTATCATGTGCAGACCAGGATCTATCCCAATGCGGTCAACGTCCCGATTGCTTGCGGCGGCGTGACGGTGATCCCCGGCGACATCATCGTCGCCGACGATGACGGCGCGGTGGTGGTTCCCGTCGCAATGGCCGCCAAGGTCATCGAGGAGGCTCAGAAACACCACGATTGGGAAGAGTTTTCACGCGAGAAGCTGATGCAGGGCGCTCCCTTGCAACGCTACTACCCGCTGCACGACGATGCCCGCGCAGAGTATGAGGAGTGGCGCAGGACAAGACGCCTTTAAGTTGGCAAGCGGGCCTCCCGGCCCGGCGGCGCAAGGCATCGACCATCCGGTCGCGCAAAGGCGGCTTCCCTCGCCATGAAGGCCTATTCGAACGAATAGGTAAATCCTTCCGGCGACGCGCCGACGATGACTTTCGCCATCTTCTTGCCCTCGAGCGAGCGGTTGAGGACGCCGCGGCTGAGCTCCGGCAGCAGCGTGTTGGTGAGGATGGCGTCGATCATGCGGCCGCCGGATTCGATCTCCGTGCAGCGCGCCTTGACCAGGTCCATGACGCCGTCGCCGATCACCAGCTCGGCATCGTTGGTATCCTTGAGGCGCTTGGCGATCTTGCCGAACTGGTGACGTGCGATCGCCTCGATCATGGAATCCGACAACGGGTAATAGGGTATCGTGACGACGCGGCCTAGGAAGGCGGCCGGGAAGACCTTCAGCAGCGGGGCGCGCAGCGCGTTATCGAGATCGTCGATGCCGGTCCGCACCGTGCCGTTCTTCGTGCGATCCATGATAACGTCGGATCCGACATTCGAGGTGAGCAGGATCAGCGTGTTCTTGAAGTCAATGCGGCGGCCTTCGCTGTCGTCCATCATGCCCTTGTCGAAGACCTGGAAGAAGATCTCGTGCACGTCGGGATGCGCCTTCTCGACCTCGTCGAGCAGGATCACCGAATAGGGTTTCCTGCGCACCGCCTCGGTCAGGATGCCGCCCTTGCCGTAGCCGACATAGCCGGGCGGCGCGCCCTTGAGCGTAGAGACCGTATGCGCTTCCTGGAACTCCGACATGTTGATCGAGATCAGGTTCTGCTCGCCGCCATAGAGCGTCTCGGCAAGCGCCAGCGCGGTCTCGGTCTTGCCGACGCCGGAGGGGCCGCAAAGCAGGAAGACGCCGACCGGTTTTTCCGGCGCGCCGAGGCCGGCGCGGCTGGTCTGCACGCGCCTGGCGATCATCTCCATCGCGTGATCCTGGCCGACGACGCGCTCGGACAGGGTCGCGGCGAGCCTGAGCGCCTTTTCGGTCTGGCTGGACAGCATGCGTCCGGTCGGGATGCCGGTCCAATCCTGCACCACGGCGGCGACCGCATTGCGGTCGACCGAGGGCAGGATGAGCGGTGTCTCGCCTTGCGCCGCGGCAAGATCGGCCATCAGCTCGCGCAATCGCGCGAGATTGGCAGCGGCTTCGTCTGCCGGCTCGGCGGACACCGCTTCGGCCTTCGCAGCCTTGGCGTTCGTGGCCTCGGCATTCCTGGTCTCGGCAGGCTTGCCGTCGCCAGTCTTGCTCTCGCCGATCTTGCTCTCGGGCGCCGTTTGCTCAGGCGCCTTTGCCGCGCCCTCCGCGCTCTCGGCCTCCGCAGTGACCTCATCGTCCGCCGCATCGAACGGCACGCCCTCGCCTCGCAATTTTGCGCGCAGGTCGAGTATCTCGGCCACCAAGGCCTTTTCCCGGTCCCAGCGCGCCTGGGCGGCGGCCAAAGCGGTCTCGGTTTCCGCCAGCCCGGCGTCGACACGGGCCTGCCGGTCGGCGACGTCGATGCCGATCGCGGCTTCGCGGCCGATGATGCCGCTCTCGACCTCGAGCGCCTGGCGGCGGCGCAGGATGTCCTCGACCTCGGCCGGCGTCGCATGCTGCGAGACCGCGACGCGGGCGCAGGCGGTGTCGAGCAGGCTGACCGCCTTGTCCGGCAATTGCCTGGCCGGGATGTAGCGGTGCGAGAGCGAGACCGCGGCCTCGATCGCCTCGTCCAGGATCTGCACCTTGTGGTGCTGCTCCAGCACGCCGGCAACGCCGCGCAACATCAGCACGGCCACCGCTTCCGAGGGCTCATCGATCTTGACCACCTGGAAACGGCGGGTGAGCGCCGGGTCCTTCTCGATATGCTGCTTGTACTCAGCCCAGGTCGTGGCCGCGATGGTGCGAAGCTCGCCGCGCGCCAATGCCGGTTTCAGGAGATTGGCGGCATCGCCGGTCCCGGCCGCGCCGCCGGCGCCGATCAGCGTATGCGCCTCGTCGATGAACAGGATGATCGGCACCTCTGAGGCCTGGACTTCGTCGATGACCGCCTTCAGCCGCTTCTCGAACTCGCCCTTGACGCTGGCGCCGGCCTGCATCAGCCCGACATCGAGCATGCGCACGCTGACATTCTGCAGCGTCGGCGGCACGTCGCCCTGGGCGATCCGCAGCGCAAAACCCTCGACGACCGCGGTCTTGCCGACGCCGGCCTCGCCAGTCAGGATCGGGTTGTTTTGCCGACGGCGCATGAGGATATCGACGATCTGCCTTATTTCCGGGTCGCGGCCGACGACAGGGTCGATCTTGCCGTCGCGGGCGCGCTGTGTGAGGTCGGTGGCGTATTTCGCCAGCGCCGAATCCCCGCCCGGACCGCGCTTCATCGGCGTCTCGGCAGCGTGGTCGGCGGGCGGTGAGCCGGCCTCGAGCGAGCCTTCGGTGACATCGGCGAAGCGGGAGATGACCCCATCGGCGTCGATCTTGTCGAATTCGGCGCTGATCTTGGAGACCAGGCCTTCCAGCACCGGCGTCTTCAGGCAGGCAAGCAGGATATGGGCGCTGCGCACTTCCTCGACGCCGAACTCCAGCGTCGCAAGGTTCCATCCTTCCTGGATGGCGTGGAAGATGTGGTCGGAGAATTCCTCCACCGAGGTGGCGCCGTAGGGCAGCTTATCGATGGCTCGGGTCATGTCGGCCGTCAGCCGGCTGGCATCCAGTCCGGCGTCGGCGATGATCATCTGCACATCCGAGCGTTCTGACAGCACCAACTGCTGGATGAAATGGACAAGCTCGACATAAGGATTGCCGCGCAGCTTGGCCGTGTCGGCCGCGGCCTTGAAGGCGCGCACCCCGGTGGCGTTCAGCTTGGCAACCAGTTCCTTACGCTTGAAGCTCTGCGATGACCGGCGCTGTTCCATCGAACCTGCTCCCGCAACCTGCCGACCGTACCCTGCCATATAAGCGGCTGCTTGACAAAGCCGCATGGCGGATAAGGTTTTTGAATCTATCCGGGCGGCACCGCCCGGATACACAAGCCTTGCAAACTCGTGGCCAACAAACACGATTGCTGCCCGGGCTATGCGAGCCATTTCACATACCGGGTCCGGCAATCGCGCAATGGGTTTCGCCGAAGAGAACGGTCGCGTTTAGCTTCCGTTAGTTTTTGCGCAGGTGCTCAATTGTCGTCGCGCGAAGCCGGTGATAACGTTACGTTACATAGGGGTCTCAGGGCCGCTGGCTGGGGGTTGGTGTGATTGATCTCGCACTCTGGCTGAATCCTCTGAACGGTGAGAATCCGTCGGGAGAGGACTTGCGCAACGACCCGGCCTTTCATGAGCTGGAGCGCCTGGCCGAGCCTCAGCTCAAAGTTGTCCATAACGGTAACAGCAAGCCCACCTCGCAACCCAGTCCTGTCGACTGGGCGGCGGTGCTCGAAAAGGCCGAAGAGTTGCGCGCCCGCGGCCGGGACCTGCGCCTGCAGGTTATCGTCACGCGGGCCTTGGCCAACGAGGAAGGGCTGGCCGGCCTCGCCCGGGGCCTGACGCTGATTGCGCGAACCTTCGAGCAGTATTGGGACACCATGCACCCGTCGCTGCGGACGGGCGCGCCGCGCGATGCTGCCTTGCGGCGCATCAATGCGCTGCTCGATCTGCAGAACGGTCAGGAAGGCTTGCTGGCGAACCTCAGGCAGATAGCCTTCTTCTCCCCGCGCGCGATCGGGCCGATCAGCGGCCGGGACCTCGAACAGGCTGCGCTCGACGAACGCGTCATGCTCCAGGAAGCGGCCTCTGGCCTTGGGGCCGCCGAAAAGGCGGCGCTGACGAGCGCCCACAATCAGCTGTTGAACCGCGTGCGCACCGGATGCGCAGCGCAAATCGATCAAGCAGCGGATGTGATGACCTCGCTGCTCACCGACGCGCGGGCCGCGATCGCTGCCCTCGACGCGGTGGACGCCGCGCTCAACGCCCGCATCGACGGCCATGGCGCCACTGTTCCGGAATTGAAGAAGTTCCTGCAGCGTTTGCTGACGACGCTGGAGCGGAATTCCGGTGCCGGCGCCACGGCGAATGGAGCCGCGAAGGCCGCTCCGCAGGCGGCGGCGGAACCAGCAATGCCCGCCCGCAACGGTCATGGAGCCGAGACGATGGCAAGTGTGGCAAGCCCTGTGGCCGCGGGCGCCGGTCTGCCGGACCGCATCAACTCGCGCGACGAGGTCGTCAAATGCCTCGACCTCGTGGTCGCCTTCTACGACCGCACCGAACCGTCCAGCCCTATTCCGCATCTCGCGCGGCGCGTGCGCCGGATGGTGCACATGGATTTCGTGGAACTGATGGAAGATCTCGCCCCGTCGGGGCTGAAGGAGTTCCGGCTGCTTGCCGGCGTTCCCGATCCCAAGAAGCCGGCCCAGAAGGATGAAAGGTAGAAAAGCATGCCAGCAGAGAGCAAAGCGAAGGTCATCGAAAGAAACCGCGCGCCGCGCGTGCAGATCGCCTACGACGTCGAAACTTACGGCAGCCCGACGACGATCGAACTGCCGTTCGTCATGGCCGTGATGGCCGACCTTGCCGGCGCTTCGCAGACCAAGGAAGCATCGAAGTCGGTGCTTGACCGCAACTTCGTCGAAACCGACGCCAATCGCTTCCCGAAATTCATGGAGGCGATGGGGCCGCGCGTGAAGGCGCGGGTGAAGAACACCCTGCCGCAGGCCGAGGGCCAGGAGCGTGAGGAAGAGCTCATGGTCGATCTCACCTTCTCCAAGATGGGCGACTTCGCGCCGGACAAGATCGCCGAGCAGGTCCCGCAACTGGCCGAAATCCTGAAGATGCGCCGTCAGCTCGAGGAGCTGCTGGGCTTCATGGACGGCCGCGTCGACGCCGAAAAACGCATCGCGCAGCTTTTGAACAACGAGCCGCTGCTGAGCAAGATCGCCAGCCAGGCGATGGATGACGGCAAGGGCGAGGAGTAAGTCATGGCCGAACAGCAAAAGACCGCAGCCGCCACCGCCGAGGCGGAAGCCATCGATCTCGGCGAATTCAGCGGACTCCTTGAAAAGGATTTCAAGGTCAAGAAGGACGACAGCGAGAAGCTGCAGCAACTGGTGCGCAACCTGGCTTTGGCCGCACAGTCGCGCTCCGAGACCACAACCATCTCTTCCAATGCGATCAAGTCGATCAAGTCGCTGATCGCCGGCATCGACAAGATGCTGACGACGCAGGTCAACGAGATCCTGCATGCGCCGGAAGTGCGCGAAATGGAAGGCACGTGGCGCGGCCTCTGGTACCTGATCAACAACACCGAGACGGATACCAAGCTGAAGATCCGGGTGATGAACATCTCCAAGGAGCAGCTGGCCGACACGCTCGAGGATTATGAAGGCCAGATGTGGGACCAGAGCCCGATCTTCAAGAAGGTCTACACGGACGAATATTCGATGCTGGGCGGCGAGCCGATCGGCTGCATCATCGGCGCCTACGAGTTCTCCAACCATCCGCGCGACGTCGGCCTGCTGCGCAACATTTCCGGCGTCTGCGCCTCGGCGCACACGCCGTTCATCGCGGCCGCCTCGCCGCGGCTGTTCCGCATGGACAGCTGGCAGGAACTGCCGAACCCGCAGGACCTGCAGATGATCGTGAACAACCCGGCCTATGCCTCATGGCAGTCGCTGCGCGAAAGCGAGGACGCCCGCTATATCGGGCTCACCATGCCGCGCGTGCTGGCGCGCTTGCCCTACGGCTCGGAAACCGTTCCGGTGAAGGGCTTCACCTTCGAGGAGGAAGTGGGCGGCGACCACAACAAATATGTTTGGATGAACGCCGCCTTTCCCATGGGCGTCAATATCAACCGCAGCCACAAGCTCTATGGCTGGGGCACCCAGATCCGCGGCGTCGAGAATGGCGGCACGGTGCTCAACCTGCCGGTGCACGCCTTCCCGACCGACGACGGATCGATCGCGATGAAATGCCCGACCGAGGTCGCCATCGACGACCGGCGCGAGGCGGAACTGGCGAAACTCGGCCTGATGCCGATCCTGCACCGCAAGAATACCGACCTGGCGGCCTTCATCGGCGCGCATTCGCTGCAGGACGACGAGACGCGCGCCGGACGTCTGGTCGATCCCGACGCCCAGGCGAACGAGAGGCTCTCCGCCAACCTGCCCTACCTCTTCCCGGTCTCGCGCTTCGCGCACTACCTCAAGGCGATTGCGCGCGACAAGATCGGCTCGTTCAAGGAACGCACCGACATGGAGATCTGGTTGACCGAATGGATCAACCGGTATGTGCTGGCCAATCCAGCCTTTGCCGATGACAAGGCGCGCGCCAAGCGCCCGCTCGCCGCGGCCGAGGTCCAGGTCGACAGCGTCGAGGGCCGGCCCGGTTACTACAATGCCCGTTTCTACCTGCGTCCGCACTACCAGCTGGAAGGCATCAATGCCTCGCTCCGGCTGGTATCGGAACTGCCGTCGGTGAAGGGGTGAAATCGTTAAGCAAAGTCATCTTGTTTGTAGCGGTGGAGAAAGACAATGCCAGAGAGAACCGATGCGCCTTCGACGAAGATCGACGGCTTCCTGAAAGTCCCGGACATCAAAGGCCCGAGCAAGCGCGACGGCCATGAAGACGAAATCGAGATCCATGGCGTCGACTATAAGATGATCGCGCCCTACGACCCGAATTCGCTCTCGCGGCGCGGCCGCGTGTCGATGGGTATGATCAAATTCATCAAGCACTACGACAAGTCGTCGCCCTATCTGAAGAAGGCACTGTTCGAGAACAAGGCGCTCGACGAGGTGGTGTTCTCGGCACGCCGCACCATCGACGGCGAGACCAGCGACTATCTGGTGGTGACGCTCACCGACGCCTCGATCATGGAATACGACATGCGGCAGGCGCACGACGAGCCAGACCTGATCGAGGAAGAGGTCAGCTTCGCCTACAAGAAAATCAAGTTCGTCTACGACAAGGACGACGAGATCGAAATGGACGTCTATGTCGGCAAGTGAGGCCAAGCGGCCGGCCGCGAAGGCGCAGCTCGCCGGCAGCTCTCGGGCAAAGCGCGAGGCGGTCCAGCCCTCCCTCTGGGACCGCCTTGTCAACGATCTGCCCGGGCTGACGTCGGAGATCGACGGGCTGCGCCGCCTGCTGGATGAAGAACTCGGCGCCGAGCGCGTCGAGGCCCTTCTTGCCGGCAGCGCCCGCGTCATCGATGCCGATGCGGAATTGACGCCCGAGCAGAAACGGCGACTGCACAGGCTGGTCTTCCAGACCGAGCACCGCACCGAGATCGAAAGCCGCGGCGTGGTGGTGTCGGCGCGCGTGCTCAGGGAAGCGGTCCGGCGCGATATCGAGGCCCTGTTCAACACAGAGCGTTTCGAGTCCGTCCCGATGCTTTCCGACGCCGAGCATGAACAGCCCTTGGACGAATTGCCGCCGCTTGCCGACTTTCCGGAGGTGCGGCGCAGCGTCGTCAATTACGGCGTGCCGTCCTTTTCGGGCCGTTCGTCGCGGGATTTCGACCGCGATACTTTAGCGCGCGAAATCCGTGCGGTGCTCGCCACTTTTGAGCCGCGCCTTAAGGAAAGCGCTACGACCGTCAACGTCACGCTTGGCGACAAGACCGTCGGTCTCAAGATCGAGATCGACGCCGTGCTGATCATGACGCCGACGCCGGAACGCATGCGGCTGCGCACCACGATCAATCTCGACAACGGCCTGGCGCGAACCGAATTCCGGGAGACCTGAGATGGATCGGGTCTTCGTGGAGTATTACGAAGAGGAACTGACCCATATCCGCGCGCTGGCCGCGGAATTCGCCGACATGCATCCGGCGGTGGCCCGCAACCTTTCCCTCGATACCGTCCCCTGCCCCGATCCCTATGTCGAACGGCTGCTCGACGGCGTGGCCTTTCTTGCCGCGCGCACGCGGCTGAAGGTCGACGCCGAGCGCTCGCGCTTCTCGCGCGCCGTGCTCGACGTGCTCTATCCCGACCTTGTGACGCCGGCGCCGGCGACGGCGATGGCCGTGCTGAAACCTGGACAGCAGGTGCAATCGATGATCGCCGGCCATGCCGTGGCGCGCGGCACGCGGCTGGTTTCCGGCCTTCATCCTGGGCTCTCGACGCGCTCAACCTTCACCACCGCGCAAGAGGTGACGCTTTGGCCGATCGCGATCAATTCGGTCAGCTATTTCCAGGACCGCAGCGCACTCGCCGCCGCCGGCATCGCGCCTGTCGGCGGCGTTCGCGGCGAAGCGGCGTTCCGCATCGCGCTTACCCGGACCGGAAAGGGCAAGCTCAGCGAATTGTCGCTCGACCGCCTCGATCTCTATTTCGCCGGGCGCGCCAAGGCGCCGCTCATCTTCGATGCGATCTTCGGCGCCTGTTCGGCCGTCGGCGCGCGGGCGGAAGGCAAGACCAATCCGCTCACCGCGCTGCCCGAGCCAGAAATGGTCGGGATCCACGACGATGAAGCGCTGATGCCGCGCACGCGGCCGACCTTTGAGGGATACCGGCTGCTGCGCGAATATTTCATGATCCCCGAACGCTTCCACTATGTGCGCGTTGCCGGCCTGCAGCCGGTGGTGCGCAAGTGCGATGGGGGAATAGAGATCATCTTCCTATTCCGGCGTCCGGTGCCGGAACTCGCCGATGTGACGGTGGCCGATTTCGAGCTGTTCGCGACGCCGATCATCAATCTCTTCGAACGCGAGTGCAACGTCATCGAGATCGACTCGCGCCGGACGCGCCAGGTGCTGCACGCCGACCGCACCCGGGCGCGCGATTTCGAGATCTTCCGGGTCACTCGGGTGGAAGACGCCGATGCCGAAGGCAGCGAGGCGACCATCCCCGAACTGTTCAGCCTGGGGCAGAACCGCGGCAGCGGCTGGGTCTATTCGGCCGAGCGGCGCCCGCGGCGGGCCACGGAGGATGAACGGCGCGACGGCCTGACCCGCACCTCCTACACCGGCGACGATGTCTTTATCGCAGTCTCGCGTCCGGCCGGCAGCCAGCCGAACCGGCCGCTCAAGCGGCTCGACGTGATGGCGCTCTGCACCAACCGCGACCTGCCGATCCTGGACGATACGCCGTCGCTGACGCTGGAGACCGCCGACCCGGTGGAAGCGGTACGCCTGCTCGGCGCGCTGCGGCCGCCGCAGCCGGCGATCCCGGCGGCGCTGCCGGCCGGCGCCGAAGGCGAATCCCGCGCCGACAATCTCGCGTGGCGGCTGGTGGCGCAGCTCTCGCTCAATTTCCTGAGCCTCGCCAAGGAAGGCCGCGGCGTCGATCCGCTGCATGCCTTGCTCGACCTCTATGCCGATCGCGGTGATCCGAGCCTTGCCCGCAACGTGCATTCGATCACCCGGATCGATTCGCGGCCGGTGATCGAGCGGCTCAAGATCGACGGGCCGATGTGTTTCGGACGCGGCGCCGAGGTGACCCTGCATGTCGATCAGTCGGTTCTGGCGGGCCAGAGCACGCTGCTGCTTTCGGCTCTGCTGGCGCGGCTGTTTGCCCGCCATGCCGGGATAAACGGTTTTGTGCGGACGCGTACGCGGCTGCTGCAGAAGCAGGAGGATGTGCCATGGCCGATGATGCCCGGCAATCGCTACCTGATCTAGCGCAGCCCGCCCTAGCCGAGGCCGAGGCGCTGTCGGAGAGCTTCGACTTCTTCGAGCTGCTGCGCCGCCTGGAGCAGCGGCGCGGACTGTTCGGGCATTCCGGAACCGCGGACCGCGAGCCGGCAAGGCTCGGCCAGCATGTGCGACTGAGCTTCTCGGCCAGGGACGTGATCAAATTCCAGGACGCTACGGACAAGGCGCCGGCGCGGGTGACGATCGCCAATCTCGGCCTGCTCGGGCCGGAAGGGCCGATGCCGCTGCATCTGACGCGCTGGGTGCTCGACCGGCTGTCGCAGCGCTGGTTCACCGGCGCCGGCGCCGAGCAGACCAGCGACACGACCTTCGTCGACTTCGTCAACATCCTGCAGCATCGCATGATCGCGCTCTACTACCGCGCATGGGCAGATGCGCATCCGGCGGTGCAGATCGAACGTTCGGTCGGCGGGCGCGTCCGCGCCATGCTGGAAGCGATGGCCGGCATCGGCCTTCCCGGCACGCAGGATTCCGAACTCGATGCGGTGCGGCTGCGCCAGGCCGGATCGCTGGCCAACCAGGTCGACGGCGCGGAGCGGCTAACGCTTTTTCTCGCCACGGCCTTCAAGGTGCCGGTTGAAATCAAGGAATTCGTCGCCGCCTGGATCACCATTCCCACGGCGCTGCAGAGCCGCATCGGCAAGGCATATGCGGCGCTCGGCGGCGGAGCAACGATCGGCCCGCGCGTCTTCAGCCGGCAGAGCCGGATCGAATTGCGCGTCGGCCCGCTGAGCCTCGACGACTTCAAATCGTTCCTGCCCGGAGAACGGCGCCTTGCCCTGTTCAAGAAGGCGGTGCGCGACATGATCGGCGAAGCGCTCGACGTCGATCTCAGGATCGTGCTCGCGCGCGACGCCGTGCCTTCGCCGAAGATGGGAACCATCCAGCTCGGCCGTACCTCCTGGCTTGCGCGCCCTGCCGAAAAGGGCGACGCCGACGATCTCAGGCTGCGCACCATCGTCGGCTGGCGGCCGGACATGGCGGAGGCAGCCTGATGAGCCTGCTGCTGACCCTGGAACAAGGCCCGCGCTCGCAAGTGGTCAGGCAGGCCCGGCTGGACGAGGGCGAGCTGGTGATCGGCCGCAGCGCCGATGCCGGCTGGCAGATCGACGATCCGGACATGTTCGTCTCACGCGCGCACTGCAAGATCAGCGGCGGCCGCGACGGCTATTACGTCACCGACACGTCGAGCAGCGGGCTGTTCATCGACGATTCCGACAGCCCGCTCGGCACCGGCAGGTCGACGCGCCTGCAAAGCGGCATGCGGCTGCGCATGGGCGACTATGTGCTCCATGTCGAGGTGCAGCCCAGCGCCGGCCACACCTCGATCAGCCAGGCGCCGATCGCCAACGCCGAGCCGGCATGGTCGCCGCGATCGCGGACGCCGGCCAGCATCGGCGGCGACGACTTTTTCTCGGCCAAGGTCGAGGAAGAGCCGCTGCGGCCGCGCCCGGCCGGGCTGCCCGATCCGTTCGAGCAGCCTGTGCCCGGAGCTTACGATCGCAGTTCCAATCAGCGCAGCTCACCGGCGTTCGACGATCCGTTCAGCCTCGATCCGGTGGCGACGCCGGCCTCGAACGACGAGCCCGCCGTCGGCAGGTCGGATCCGTTCGGCTTCGGCGACATGCCGTTGCGCAGCGATATGCCCGAACCCGCGGCGAAACCGTCCGGCTTCGACGATTTCGGCTTCGGGCCAGCCGCGACGCCCGCTTCCGGCAACAGTGCCGATCCAGCTCGCCGCGTCGAGCGGCCCGCCGAGAAGCCGCAGGCCGCCCGCCCATGGGAGATGCCGGTGCGGGCCGAACCCGCTGCGCCGCCGCGTCCCGCTCCCAAACCGTCACGTTCGATGCAACCGGCGCCCAGCGACATGGCGTTGCGCGCGGCGTTCCTGCGCGGCATGGGCGTCGAGGAGGCCGATTTCCCCGGGCGCGATCCGATCGCCGAAATGGAGAAATTCGGGCGCGAGTACCGGCTGATGCTCGATGGGCTGATGCAGCTCCTGCGCAAGCGCGCCGAGGAGAAGGGCAGCGCGCGCGTCGCCCAGACCATGGTCGGCGCCTCCGAGGTCAACCCGCTCAAATTCCTGCCGACGGTCGAGGATGTCATCGTCACCATCATCGCGGAACGCAGTCCCGGCTTTTTGTCCGGCGAGGCGGCGATCGGCGACGCGGTGAAGGACCTCGCGCAGCATCACGTGCGCGCCTGGCGCGGCGTACAGGCGGCGCTGCGGCGCATGATCGACCGCTTCGATCCGGCCGCGATCGAGGAAGAGCTCAAGTCCAATTCGGCGATCGGCAATCTGCTTGCCGGCGGGCGCAATGCCAAGCTGTGGGAGCTTTACCAGAAACGCCATCGCGACATCGCCCAGAGCGCGGAATCGAGCTTCCTGGGCGAGATCGGCGCAGATTTCAGGGACGCATACGAAGAGGAGTAGGGACATGATCGACAGACGTGAATTCATCGTCGCCATCGGCGCGACGGGGCTGCTTGCGGCTTGCCAGAGCGGCCCGCCGAAACCATCGGTCATCTCGGTCAACGTGACCGGTGGCGCCGGCATGAATCCGGGACCGGGCGGCGGCGACAGGCCGGTGACCGTGCTGGTGATGCGGCTTGCCAGCACAGGCAAGTTCAACTCGGCCGATTATTTCGCGCTGCAGGGCGATGCCGGCTCGGCGCTGGGCGCCGACCTCATCGGATCGGACGCAATCTCGGTCGCTCCGGGCAAGACGGCAGCCAAGACCATCACGGTCGAACCGAACGCGACGGCGCTCGGCTTCGTCGCGCTGATCCGCGAGCCAGGCGGACGCAATTGGCGCACGACCAAGTCGGTATCGCCGGGGTCGAAATTCACCATCAACGTCAGCCTCGGCAAGGGCGGCATTTCCGCCTGACGACGAGACAGCACGGCAGTGCAGAGAGCAGTGGCATGAGCGACGCAAACAGGGTGCTGTGGTCCGAGGGACTCTTCTTGAGGACCCAGCACTTCCAGCAGCAGGACCGGTTCTTCGAGGGGATGGTGCGCGGCGCGTTGCAGGCCGGCCAGCTCCATACGTTCGGCTTCCAGCAGCTGACGCTCGACCAGTCGCTGCTCGATGCCGGCCAGGTGTCGATCGTGTCCGCCCGGGGCATCTTCCCGGACGGTACGCCCTTCTCCATCCCGGAACTGATGGACGCGCCGAAGCCGCTGCCGGTCACGGCCGACACCGGCGCCGGGCCGGTGCTGGTGGCGTTGCCGCTCGAGCCGCCCGGCGGCGTCGGCTTCGATCCGGCGCATTCCGCGTCGACGGGCGCGCGCTACCACGGCAAGATCGTTGCGGTGCGGGATGCCGTGCAGGGCGGCGCCGATCCGGAAGAGATCGAGATCGCGCGGCCGCAAGCGGTGCTGCTGGCGCCCGGCAAATCGGTTGGCGGCTATACGGCGCTGCCGGTCGCCGACATCAAAGGCGTGCGCGCCGATGGCGGCGTCTCGCTCGACCAGGCCTTCCTGCCGCCGACGCTGATCACCGGCGCCGTCCACTGGTACCGGCAATTGCTGCAGGAGGTCGTCACCGGCCTCGACCAGATCGCCGAGGCGCATGGCAAGATGGTGATGGGCGGCGCCGGCCGCAGCGTCGAGGACCTTTTGATGCTGCATCTCGCCAATGCCGCGCGGCCGCGCCTTGCGCATATGCTGGCGCAGGATGTCTTCCATCCGGCCGAGCTCTATCTTGAGCTTGCCGGCCTCGCCGGCGAGATGGCCACCTACGGCTCGAGCTCGCGGCGGCTCGGAGAGCTGCCGGCCTACGACCACATGGCGCCCGGCCCCGCCTATATGGCGCTGGCGGATGCCTTGCGTTCGCTCATCCTCAGCCTGCGCTATATCGAGCCGAAGTCGCGCGCGCTGCCGGTCATGCGGCACGCGACCAATGTGTGGAAGGTGCGCATCGACAATCCGAAACTGCTGGTCGCCAGCCGCATCGTCATCCGCGTCGGCTCCGAGCTTTCGGAAGACGCGCTGCGCAAGATCTTCGTCAACCAGGCGACGGTCGGCTCCGCCGACCAGTTCGAAGGCCTATGGAAGTCGCGCCTGCCGGGCATTCCGCTGAAACCGCTGCATTCGCAGCCGCGCGAGATCCCGTATGACGGCGACAGGCTGTGCCTGGAGCTCGACCAGAAGAGCGAGCATTGGGCCTCGCTGCTCGACGCGCCCGGCTTCGTCATCGGTGTTTCCGGTGTACTGCCGAGCGAGCCGCAGGTCGACTGCTATTCGGTGAACAGGTGAGGCCATGAGCCGGGATGATCCTTTCGGACTGTCGGAGGATCGCGAGCGGACCCGCATCCGCCTGACCGGTGCGGCGCCCCGGCCGATGGCGCCGCTGGCGCCCGGCGCGCCGGTCAAACGGGCGCGTGCCCATCCCAACACGCTGATCAACATCTTCGCGCCGCTGCTCGAATTCGCGCCGGAGCTCGAAAGCGCGCTGGCGCCGGAGAACCCGGAAGTCATGCGCACGCGCCTGCTCGACGAGCTGGTGCGGGCGCGCGATGCCGCTGTTGCCGCGGGCTCGTCGCTGGAGCGCGCCGACCAGGCGGCTTGGGCGGTGGCGGCGCTGCTCGACGATCTGGCGCTCAACACGCCGTGGGGCGGCGCCAGCGCCTGGCCGCGCCAGCCGCTGGTGGTCATGCTGCGCGGCGATGTCGATGCCGGCACCCAGTTCTTCACGCGCCTCGACGAGCTGGAACGGCATCCCAACCGCGACCGCGAGATGCTGGAACTGCAATATCACTGCCTGGCGCTCGGCTTCCGCGGCAAATACCGGGTGCCCGGCCGCGCCGGCGACCGCTCGCTCAATGCCGTGCGCGTGGCGGCGGCGCGCTTCCTGCGCAATGCGGACGCCGAGGACGCACCGCTGTCGCCGAACTGGAAAGGCGTGATCGCCTCCGACGAGCCGCAGCGCTTCATCGTGCCGATCTGGGTGATGGCGCTTGCCGCGATCGTCGTCGCCGCAGCCGCCTATATCGGCCTGTCGATGGGCCTGAGCAGCCAGGCGGTCGAGCTTTCCGCGCTGGTGCGCACGCTGCCGCCGGCCTCGCGCGGCGACATCACCCGCGCCGCGCCCAAGCAGGATGCACCCGCGCCCGAGCCGCAACCGGTCGATTTCGCGCTGCTGCCGGAATTCAAGGCCGAAGCGCCGGACAACCTCAAGGGGGCGCTGAGCGGCACCGAGAGCGTCTCGCTGGCCAAGCTGATCATCCAGTCCTCAAATCCCGAGCTGTTCCAGTCCTCCCGGCCGACGCTGACGGAAGGATACGAACCGCTGATCGCAGCGATCGCCAAGGTGATCCTGGACAATAAGGAGCTGATCGGAAAAATCACCGTCGTCGGCCATACCGACAATGTGCGCCTGCAAAAGTCCAACCCGCTGGCCAGCAACCAGCGGCTGTCGGAAGCGCGCGCCGAAACCATAACCAAGCTTCTGGTGCAAGCCGGCGTGCCGCCGGAGAGCATCTCTTTCGAGGGGCGCGCCGAAACCGATCCGGCGGCCGACAACTCGACGCGCGAGGGTCGCGCGCTCAACCGGCGCGTCGAGGTTCTGGTCGAGAAGAGGCTCTGAGATGTTCATCCTGCGCTTCCTCTGGGCCGTCATCACCTCGCGTTTTCTCTGGACGCTGATCGGCATCGCGCTGCTTTCGCTGCTGATCTGGGTGTTCGGCCCGATCGTGCAGGTCGGCCCTTACGCGCCGTTCGAATCCGACAATGTGCGCATAGCCATCATCGCCGGGCTGATCATCCTGTGGCTGATCTGGCTGATCGTCGCGCAGCGCCGCGCAATCCGCGCCAACCGCATGTTCGTCGCCGAGATCGCGGCGCCGGTCGCCGAAAAGCAGCTTACGCCCGGCGAGGAAAGCGTGGCCGCCGTCGGCGCCAAGTTCGGCGAGGTGATGGCGGAGCTGAAGCGCCGCAAGCTCGGCGGCAGGAAATTCCTGCGCGAGATGCCCTGGTATGTGATCGTCGGTCCGCCGGCCACCGGCAAGACCACGGCGCTGCGCCAGTCCGGCCTCAATTTCCCGATCGACCTCACGGACGACCTGCAGGGCGTCGGCGGCACGCGCAATTGCGACTGGTTCTTCTCCGAGAACGCGGTGCTGATCGACACAGCGGGCCGCTACGTCCAGCAGGAAAGCCAGCCGGATGTCGACGCGGCGGAGTGGCTGGGCTTCCTCGACCTTCTAAAGAAGCACCGAGGCCGGCGCGCGCTCAACGGGGTGATCGTGGCGCTATCGATCGACACGCTGTCGGAGGGCGACGACGCGATCAAGGCGCATGGCAGAAAGATCCGCCGCCGGCTGGCGGAGCTGAACGACCGGCTGGAGATCCGTCTTCCTGTCTACCTGATGCTGACCAAGGCCGATCTGATCAAAGGGTTCGAAGCGTTCTTCGGCGGCTTGTCGACCACGGCGCGCGAGCAGGTGTGGGGAACCACTTTCCCGCTCGATGCCCGCGTCAACGCCGGCACGATCCAGACGGAACTCGCCAGGCTTGCCGCCGAACTGGAGCGGCGGCTGGTGCCGCGGCTGGAGGACGAGGACAAGCTCGGCCAGCGCGCCGAAATCTTCCGTTTCCCGGCGCAGCTAGCCAGCCTGTCGGAGCCGATCCAGGTGCTGGTCGAGGCGATGTTCGGCGAGAGCCGCTATGAGGAGGCCGCCTGGCTGCGCGGCCTCTATCTGACCTCGGCGACGCAGGAAGGCGCGCCGATCGACCGGCTGACCGCGGCGCTGTCGTCATCCTTCGGGCTGCCGCCGCGCCGCGCCATGCCGGCGGCGCGCGTCGAGAAACGCAGCTTCTTCCTCAGGAATCTGCTCACCGAAGTGATCTTCAAGGAAGCCGGCCTCGGCACATTCGATCCGCTGGCGCAGCGCCGCCGCGCCTGGATCTGGCGCGGAGCTGCCGCCGCCTGTGCGCTCGCCGCCCTGCTCGCCGGCGGACTGTTCGCCTGGTCCTATCTCGACAACCGCAATGCGATCGCCGAACAGGCCGGCCAATTCGAGGCGCTGCAGGCGCCGCTTACGGACGTCGCGGCGATGCCGGCCGCGGTCGAGCAGCCGACCATGGACGGCGCGCTGGCGGCGATGGACGCGGTGGCGACGGCCCGGATCGCGGCGCCGGATGCGATCCACAACCTGCTCGGTCCGACCGCCTCGGCCGAGCTGGTGCGCGCGCAGACCGATACCTACGACCATGCGCTGCGCAATGTGCTGGAGCCACATATGGTCGCGCTTCTGGAGGCCACCATGTGGCGGCAGATCCGCGATCCGGATTTCATGCTCGGCGCGCTGAAGACCTACCGCATGATGACCGGCCTGTCGCAGATGGATACCGATTTCGTGCAGAACTGGTGGGTGAACAGCCTGCCGCAATTTGCGCCTGCCGCCCCCTTCCCAACCGCGGACGCAGAAGTGCACCAGCTTGCCGCGATCCGCCGCATGGCCGTCGACGACAGCTACATCGCGCCGGACAAGGAGCTGGTCGCCGAGGCGCTGAAGACGGTGTGCACGATCTCGCTTCCGGAGCGCGCCTACAAGCAGCTCCTGGCCGACCCGGAAGTGGCGGCGGTCAAGGAATGGGTGCCGGCCAATTTCGCCGGACCGAACGGCGCCAAGGTGTTCGCGCGCCGCTCCGACAAGACGCTGCGCGTCGGTGTGCCGGGCCCTTATACCTATGCCGGCTTCCACGACGCGATCCTCGACCGGGTCGAGGATGTCGCCGGGCAGGCGGCGCTCGACCGCGCGGTGTTTGCCGGCGGCTGTTCGGAGAATTCGGAGACGTCGGTCTCGGCGCTGTCGGAAGACATATTGAAGCTCTATTACGACGACTATATCGCGCAGTGGGACAGTTTCCTGCGCGACATGCGGCTGGCGCCGCTGACCGATCTCAACGTCGCCAGCGAGAACCTCAAGGACCTGTCCAGCGCCGACTCGGCACTGAAGCGCCTGCTGACCGCGGTGGTACAGGAGACCGACCTGACCCGTTCCGACGAGGCGCCGGCCGACGACAAGAGCGGCGCTGCCAAGACCGGCTCGAAGCTTTTGAGCAAGCTCGGCAAATTGGGCAAGGTGGTGAAGACGGGAGCGAAATTGCTGCCCCGCGCGGGCTCGGCCGACCAGGTCGACATGACCGGCAGCCTGGTGGCCGAGCATTTCAAGCCGCTCAAGGGCACGATCGCCCAGGTCGACGGCCAGCCGCCGGCGCTCGACGCCGCCGTCGTGGCGCTGACGGCGCTGTCCAATGTGCTGCAGACGGTGACCGCCAATCCCGATCCGCAGGACGCCATCAAGAAGCAGGGCGGGCTTGCCGAACTGACAGGCGCGGTCGCGAGACAGGCGCAGATCCTGCCCTCGCCGATCAACGACTGGCTGGGCGGCATTGCCGGCGACACAAGCGGCCTGTCGCAGAAGGCCGTCACCAATGAGCTCAACGCCATCTGGCGGGCGGACATCCTGCCGTTCTGCCAGGCCGCGCTCAACAACCGCTATCCGTTCAGCCCCGACAGCGCGGTCGACGTCAATGTGCGCGATTTCCAGCGCCTGTTCGGGCCGACCGGGCTCATCGATGCCTTCACCAACGACCATCTGATCAACTATGTCGACACCGCCAGCGAGCCGTGGAAATGGCGGGCCGATTTCGGCCTCGACCCGGCGGCGCTCGCCGCGTTCGAGCAGGCGCGCCACATTCGCGACGATCTGTTCCCCGGCGGCACCGGTCCCGTAATGAATTTCACGCTGGAGCCGAAGGACCTGTCGCCCAACGTGGCGCGGGTGACGCTCAATCTCGATGGCCAGAACCTCGTCTACTACAACAACGCGACGAGGCCGCAGCCGATGACGTGGCCCGGCAAGGACGGCACCGGCGTGATCTCGCTGGCCTTCCAGCCGGTCGACGGCTCGCCCGAGGTGATGCTCAACGAAACCGGCAGCTGGGCGTGGCTGAGGATGCTGCGCGGCGGCCGCTTCACCGCGACCAAGCTCACCGATGTCTACAGCCTGCGGCTCGGCACCAAGGGAATGTGGGCCGATTTCGAGCTCAAGGCGGCCAGCGTCGAGAACCCATACACGCTCGAAATGTTCAAGAAGTTCACATGTCCGCCGCAGATCTGATCCTGCCCGGCTTCTATGGCAAGATGCCTGCCGCCGGCGATTTCGTGACGCGGCGGCTGCCGGGCGATTTCGTGCGCATATGGGACCGGTGGCTGGCGCAGCACATCGTGCCGCTGTTCGGGGTGGAAACCTGGCCGCAGAACACGGCGCTGCGGTTCCTTAGCGGCCCCGGTTCCTTCGGCGCCGCGGCGGGTATCGTGCTGCAAAGCGCCGACCGGGTGGGCCGGCAATTTCCATTGAGCGTCCTCGCAAGGCTGCAGGAGGCGCCGTTGAAGCTGGCCTATTCTGATGGCTGGTTCGGCGGCATCGAGGGCGCAGCCTTCGCGGCGCAACGGGGGGAGTTGGTGCCCGATGAGCTGGAAGCCGCCCTGACAGTCCTGCCTGCGCCATCTGTTGACAGGGATGGAGATATCATCGTCGACCTCGTGATGTGGACAGCGCATACGGACATTTTCGATGTCGATCCGCAAGCGCCGCAGCCGACGCTCGAGCAGATCTTCGCCGCGAGTTGGGAGACCAGCTGATGCAGATCTGGAACCAGATGGGCTATCCGCACCAGTTCACCATGGGTATGGACAAGGCCGGCCACGAGTGGCTGGTCGTGGTGGTGAAGGGCACCTTCGATTTTCCGACGAAGCCGGGCGGACTGGTGCAGAAATCGGCCGAGCAGGTGCCGCTGGTGATGGCCGACACGCACACCGGCGTGCCGGGCTATTCGGCGACGCTGTGGGAGACGGATTTCGCCTTCCGCAAGCCGCGCTGCGATGTCATCGCCAATGGCTGCGCCTATGCGCCGGGAGGGCGCCCGGCCGAGCGCGTGGGGGTCGGCATCAAAGTCGGCAACTGGTCGAAGCTGTTCGAAGTCGTCGGCCACCGCGAATGGCGTGCTATCGGGCCCGTGTTCACTGCAACGGCGCCGCAGCCCTTCCTGAAACTGCCGATCTCCTACAACGTCGCCTGGGGTGGCGTCGACCGGCTGGATCCGGAGGACAAGCTGCCAGCCAGCTACAAACACAATCCGGTCGGCACCGGCTGGTCGCGCACAAGGAACCAGCGTCTCATTCCTGGCCTGCGGCTGCCGAACACGCAGGCCGTTGGTGAAGAGATCCGTTCACCCTTCGGCGACTACAAGCCGATGAGCTTCGGGCCGATGGGCCGCGGCTGGCCTGGCCGCATTGAATATGGCGGCACCTACGACCAGAACTGGATCGACAATGTCTTCCCTTTTCTGCCCGAGGATTTCGATGAGCGCTATTTCCAGATGGCGCCACCCGAACAGCAGATCGATCACCCGCGTGGCGGCGAGGACGTGGTGTTAGTCAATCTGACGCCTGAGGGGCGCGTGAGCTTCCGGCTGCCCAACACGGCACTGCCGCTGACGCTGTTCAAAGGTCGCGGAAAAGTGTTCGAGGGTGAACTTCTCCCAGACACGATGCTATTCGATCCGGAGAAGCGGCGGTTCTCATTGGTCTGGCGGGTGCAGCAGCGCCTCCAGCGCACAATCCTCGATTTTTCGGAATGCTGGATCGGTCCGCCGACACGCGGGATGCTGCGCGCCCGCGCCACCGGCAAGCGCTATATCCGCGGTTTTCCAATCCCACTCCGTTTTGAGGAAGACGAAGCCGCATGAGCGTCGGCCTGAACATCGTCTCAATCGGCATGGTGACAGCGGTCGGTCTTGACGCTCCGTCGAGCTGCGCGGCGATGCGGGCGCGGGTGGATGGGTTTCAAGAGACGCGTTTTCTTGGTCCCAAGGGCGAATGGCTCGTCGGTGCCCCTGTGCAATTGCCGCGGAACTGGATCGGCGAGAAGCGTCTGGTGCACCTGGCCGCGGGCGCGATCAATGAGGCTTTCGAAGGATTCGAGAAAGTAAGAAGTCAAACCCCTTTACTGCTGTGCATCGCGGAGGAAGGCCGAGCCGGCGTACCGATCCTAGACGGCTCACGGCTGATGCGAACGATTAGTCAGGTTTTGGAGTCTGAGCTGCATGAAGCTTCACGCATTGTTGCGCATGGGCGACCCTCGGGGCATGTGGCATTAGATCATGCACGTAAGCTGATCGCATCAGGTACGGCCTCAAGCGTCATGATCGCCGGCGTCGACAGCTACCTCTCGACCTTGACGGTCAATCACTATCTGACCCATGACCGGCTACTGACGGCCACCAACGCCAACGGGTTTATTCCGGGAGAAGCAGCCGCTGCAGTGTTATGCACGAGCGCTGCCAACAACAATTTTTCGCTGTTCGGTCTGGGACTCGCTCACGAGTTGGCGTCCATCTACAATCCGCGCGATTTGCCACTCCGGGGCGATGGCATGACCTCAGCCTACCGAGGCGCGCTGGACGAATGCGGCATCGAGATGAACCGGGTCGGCTACCGAATATCCGACCTGATCGGGGAGAAGCACTGGTTCAAGCAGACGGCGTTGGCCAGTTTGCGGCTTGAGCGCAATTCCACCGGTTTTCAGGATCTGTGGAGCCCGGCAGAGTCGCTTGGCAATGTCGGCGCGGCCGTCGTACCAATCATGATCGGCATGGCATTCACTGCAGCTCGGAAAGGCTACGCCGCCGGTAATCCGGTTTTGATCGAGGCCTCCGGCGACGACGGATCGTGCGGCGCGGCACTCGTCGCCGCGAGGGCCGCATAATGTCCAACGTCTTCGCCAACTATCTAGAGATTTCCGGGAAGGCGGTAAACGCCCAAACAATTGCGGCCTTTCCGGACGTGTGCTTCACCCCGCCGCAAACGCCGGCCACACCGCCCGGGGTGCCGATCCCCTACCCGTCGTTCGGCATGGCGTCCGACACCGAGAATGGCACCGGCACCGTCAAGATCGCCGGCGAGGAAGTCAACATCAAGAACAAGTCAGATGAGAAACGGACCTCCGGGACGGAAGCGGGTTGCGCCCCCAAAAAGGGCATTATCACCTCGCAGAACACCGGCAAGAAATATTTCAACATGTGGTCGCCGGATGTGAAATTCGAAGGCGAGCCGGTGATCCGTTTTTCGGATATTGCTACGCACAATCATGCCAGCCCCGGCCCGAACACGCCGCCATGGCCCGAGATCTGCAAATTCTCACCGAACATGTTGGATTGCGAAACGATTCTCGCAGATTTCGAGTTGCATCGTCATGGCGATGAGGATTGTCCACACGGCTACGAGTCTGAACATTTCGTCCAAAACGAGTATCTGCAGTGGGAACGTGGGGAACAGACGGCGACGCAATTTGAGAACTACAACGTCAATGACGCGCCCTGCATCTGTATGGAATCGTACGCCAAGGGACCAAACGGCGGATTCCGTCGGAAGGGAGGCGGCAGCAAGGCCGGCTCTCCACATAACCTAAAAACAAAACAATGCAATGACGCGATCAGAAAGCGTACCACCACTCCAACGCTCAGTGAAATGATCGATGAATGCACGAAGGCGGTGGTCGACAATGACCCAAGAGCCAAGAATGCCAAGCCAAAGCCAAAAGCTCAGAACGATATTCAGGAGTGCCTAAGAGCGGCATTTATGGAATATCTTGATCGCGCAGTAAAATCCAAGGACAAGAAAAATTCGGCGGCGAAGGCAGCTCAACAGCCAATTGCTTGGGAAGTGAATTCTGATCCGGAAAGATTGTGGGCGAGATGATGGCAAAAGATCGTGCGCATAGACGAGTTACCGACCTGCCACCGGATATGCAGTCAATAAATGCTCTAAATGCTTACGAGCAAGGGCGAGATTATCTCCGGGTCGCCTGCCAATTGTCGGACGTGCACGAGGAAGTCGGTGAACTCGCCATTCTCAAAATATCCATGGCGTCCCTTACCGTGGAGGTCGAGCGCGTATTCGATGAATTCTCCATGGCCTTCCATTCCCGGGAAAGAATGGTCGACATTCTGCTTGAGACCGGGGGCATCGTAAGGCTGCGCCGGGCGGCGGATTGGGAGACCTACATTCTAAAGTCAAAGTTCCTGCTGGATGCATATTCGCTGGGAGGCACGACGGACTTCGTTTTTGGTGATGAAGGGCAGATTTTTCGGTTTGATGGGGTATCCCAGTGGACACTGGATTCATTCAGCAGTCCGGACCGGCTTTTTGCCATGCATGGGATTTCGCCCGACAGGCTCTATGCGGCCGGCGGCAATGGGCTTCTCATCAAGGCGAATGGGAGAAATTGGGACGTCGTCGATGTCGGGGTCGGTACAGATTTCCGGTGCCTTCTCGTCGAAAACGAGCGTGTCCTCGTAGCGGGAGACAGAGGCGTTGCGGGCTCCCTGACCGGCAGCGAGTTCACTCTTTTCGATACCGAGATCGAGGGCGATATCTTGTCGATCTGCGCCTTCAAGGGAAGCATCTATTTCGCGGATTCCGACTTCGGGATTCACCGCCTTGTCGACAGCACTTCCGAGCAAGTGGCAAATCTTGGCTACACCTATCGTCTCAACAACGGTGAATGGCTAACCGCCGTTTGCGGCGAATACATATTCCAGTTTGACGGCGCTAGTTGGCGCGGCATCGAGATCTCCTACCGCAACGGTTACCGAGCCGACCCCTTCGACACGTCGTTCATCACGTAACGGCCCGATGAAATCACTTACTTGGCATGTTCTGCGCCAGATAGGTTCGCACTCTGTTAAGGTCCAGTTCCGCGATCCGAATGAGTTTTTCTGTCGATAGCATCCGGACGACGAACAGTTCCCCTGCCTCTGGAAATTCTCGGAGGCGTTCCTCGGCGATTCGCCTGCCGATTTCACCAGCAATGCGCAAGCCGTCGAGGTGTGCATCCAGACGCTCGACAAGACGACCCATTCGAACCTCGTCCATATCCGGGTTTTGGTCCGGATTGAGCAGATGCCAGTCATAGACAGCCCACAGAAAGGCGGCCATCTCTGCATGCTGGCGCACGATATTTTCAAGGACCGGCGGTTTTGCCATCAATTCAGATTCACCGACCCGCCCCGGATACGGTTGGTGGCACTCGCATGGCTGACCAGGTACGTACCCCGAATCGTTAGGTGGCCGTCCTTTTCCATGATAATGACCGACTTGCCGCATCTCAGTTCCAGCCGCTCGCCAGCACTAATCTTCACAGTCTCGCCGTCGCGAACGACATGATGATCGGTTTGATTACCTTCGGCTGTCTTCCTGGCAGGGTCGACAATTCGTCCCACGATAAGCGGTTTCAACGGATCGCCATTCTCGAACAGCAGAGCTATCTCCGACCCGATCATGCCGGATGACAATTCCGCCAGGCTGCGAGCAGGCAAAGCCGCTTCCTTAGGATTGCCAGGAAACACTACCAAGGGGCGAGCGTCGTCAAAGCCAAGGAACAGCCCGATCACCACTCCATCAATGCGGCTCATCACCTCTGACATTGCGTACCTCAGTTCTGATTGATCTTGGAGCCCTTCATGGTGATGTCGCTCGATGCCTTGACGTTGATCTTGCCCGATCCCTTGATCGTGATGTCTTTGCCTTCGATCGTGATCGTGCCATCCTTCTTCATGGCGATCGCCGCCGAGCCGGTCTTTATGATAATCGAATTGCCGGCCTCGATGATGAGTTCCTTTCCGACGTTGATCAATCCATCGTCGCCAACCTCTAGGGAACTGCTCTTGGCAACCTTTACGGAACTCGCACCGCCGACATCTGTCGCATCATCCTTGGCGACCTTGGTCGAGCGAGCGCCGCCGATATCGCCACTCTGGTCCTTCGCGATCTTCACTGTCTGGGCGCCACCGATCTGCACCCCCTGATCGGCCCCGATGTTCCAACTGTCACCTGCCCCGATACTGTGGCTCTGCCCAGTTCCCACCGTCACGCTCCTTGACGCCCCGATCGTATTGGTCTGAGACGCACCTACGGTCCTCGCCTCGGCGGCCCCCACCGTATCCACACGCGCCGCGCCCACCGTGACCGTCTGCACTAGCCCCACCGTCTGCGAGTGGTTCGCGTCGATGTTCTCCGTCGAATTCGAAACGACGTGAATCGTCTCGTTTGCCATCACCGTCAGCGACCTGTTCTTGCCCACCGTCTCGGTGTCGTTCGACCCGATATTCGTCGTCTGGTCGACGCCGATCTTGACCGTCTTGTTGTTGCCGACGTCCTCGTCGAGGTTGTGGCCGACGGAATGTTTGGCGTCGTGGTCGATGCGGTCGGACTGGTCGTGCTGGACCGTCTTGTTGCGGTCGTGCTTGATCAGCAGGTGGTGATCCTTCTGGGCCTGGAAGTTGACCAGCTCGGAGCCGGCCTTGTCCTCGAACATCAGCTCGTTGTAACCGCCGCCGCCTTTCGAGGAATTCGACTTCCAGCCGGATTGCGTGGCGTTGCCCGGCAATCCATAGGGCGGCATCTGCGACGCGTTGTAGACGCGGCCGGTGATGATCGGCAGGTCCGGATCGCCTTCGATGAAATCGACGATGACCTCCTGGCCGATGCGAGGGATCTGGATGAAGCCCCAGTTGCTGCCGGCCCAGGTCTGCGAGACGCGCACGAAACAGGAAGAGTTCTGGTCCTTCTTGCCGAGCCGGTCCCAATGGAACTGCACTTTCACCCGCGCATATTTGTCGGTGAAGATCTCCTCGCCCGAAGGGCCGACGACGGTCGCCGTCTGCGGGCCGCGCATGATCGGCCGCGGCGTGATGCGCGCCGGGCGGTAGGGCAGTTTGGTGGGGGCAACGCCGAGCACCACCTTGAAATTCTCGCTGTGGGCCTCGTTCTGGGTCCGGTAGCCCGGGTCGAACAGGCGATATTCGGCGCTGACCACCAGATAGTCCTGGTTCTGGTCGTCGCGCGGAAAGCTTTCAAGCGTGAACTTGCAGCCGGAAAAAAGGCCGCGCACCGTGCCAACCGCCGTGCTGTGCTGGTGCACGGCCTGAAGCTCCTCGCGGCGGATCCCGGCGATCTTGTCGCCGCGCCCGACATCGAGATGCGCGCCGGGCTGGCGATAGTTCTCACCCGAAGCCTCCTTGTGGGCGAAAGGCTGGGCGGATTTCGCCATCAGATCGGCGCCGGGCTTCTCAAAATCATAATCCGTATGGGCATAGGCGCCCGGGCGCACCGCGCTGCCGGGTATCCATTCGGTGATGTATTCGACATCACGCCGCGAGGCCTGGCCCTCGAAATTGTAAAGCACCTTCTCGTAACCGGGCGCCGGCTTCAGCTTGCTCATCGCATCGCAGAGGATGAGCGTGTGCTTGCCCTCGTCATGCTCGAAGAAATAGAAGATGCCTTCGTGCTCGAGCAGCCGCTGCACGAAATCGAGATCGCTCTCGTCGTACTGGACGCAATATTCGCGCTGGGGATAGGACCCCTGCAGCCGCTTCTCGAATTTGGCGATGCCGTATTTCGAGAATATCTTCTCGACGATCTCCACCGCTGTCATGTTCTGGAAAATGCGGCAATCGGTGGTGTTGCCGAGAAACCAGGGCCATGGCCTGACGGTCGCCTCGTAGAAGGCCAGCCGGTCCTCGATGCGGGTCAGCTTGAAATCCGACACGAGGCCGCTGAACCAGCGCTTCGGATCGGATTCGCCCTCGACCGAAACGACGCCGCCCAGCATCTTCAACGGGTCGATGTCGCGGTTCTTCGAGACGAAGCCGACCGTATAGGCAAAACAGCGGCTGATCTCATCGCGGCCGATGAGATGGGTGAAGGTCAGGTCGGCGCCAGCCGGCGTCTGCACAACCGTGGCGCGTTCGTTCGGCATGGTCGTGCCCCTCCTGGACGCGGCCGCCAGTATGATGGATTGAAGCCCCCGCTATGTTAACCGCATCACGTTCGGGAACTTTTCACGCCCACCGCACCGGACCGCTTTCAGCCTAGCACATGTTTGGCGGCGGCCAAATAACAGCTGTGGCTAAACCGCCCCGTGCGCCGGTGTGAAACGCAGCTCTCCCGCCGCGCTCGCAAGCTGCTAGAATGCCAAGGCAATTCCAGGAAAGGTGCGTTGGCGTTTCCGCCTGGAATTGCGCGGAAATAAGCATTTGTTGACCAAGTTGGGCGACTCTTCCGGATGTTCATCTCGCTCCAGATCAGCAATGTCGACAGGCTGCCGGCCGGCACCGCCGCCAGCTATGCCGCCCGCGACCGCAGCTTCGAGATCGGCCGCGAGAATTGCGACTGGACACTGTCGGACCCGGACAAGTTCATTTCGGGCCGGCACTGTGAGGTCCGCTACCAGGCGGGTTCATTCTGGCTCTACGATGTCTCGCGCAACGGCACTTTCGTCAACGGGTCCAGCCAGCGCATGAGCGGACCGCATCGGCTGGCCCAGGGCGACCGGCTGCTGATCGGCCGCTATGTCGTCGGCGTTTCAATCGAAGACGAACGGGCCGCGACCGGACATCCGCAGACCAGGACGGGATCGACGCAGCGCGAGCTGCCGCCCTCGCCCGGCGGGCCGTCGGTTCCCAGCCATGAGCCGTTCTTTAGTCCGGCGGAACAGCGCCCGACTGGGACGGCGCCAGTCTCCAGATCGTCGGCCCTGCAGCCCGGTCCGGCGGCCCCGGCCAATCGGCCGGCGGAAGCGGACGCGATGCTGCGGGAGATTGCCAGGGCGGCGGGCATCGCGCCTGAATTGCTGCAGTCCCGCGACCCGTACGATGTCGCGGCCGAGATCGGCTCCGTGCTGAGGACCACGGTCGAGCAGCTATCCCTGCTGCTCAAGGCGCGCGCGGCGGCAAAGGTGCTCGCCAAGAGCGCGCACCGCACGATGATCGGCGCCGAGGACAACAACCCGCTGAAATTCGTGCCGGGCACCGACGACATATTGGAGATCATGTTCGCCAGGCGCAGGGCCGGCTATCTCGATGCGAGGCGCAGCGTCGAGGATGCGTTCCGCGACCTGAAGACCCATGAGATCGCGACCTACGCCGCCATGCAGGCCGCGCTGTCCAGGCTGCTTGACGACCTGTCGCCGGAAGCGATCGCCAAAAAGATCCCGCCGGCGTCCTTCTCGTCCAGAAAGAGCCAGGCTTGGGATGCGCTTGTCGCGACCTGGCGGACGATGGAAGACAAGCACGAGAACGGCATGCTCGATGTCTTCCTCGCCTATTTCGCCGAAGCCTACGCCAAGGCCGACAAGCAGAAATAGCTGCGCGGCACGGACCGCGCCGGCCGTATGTGACGGGTCTCATAGAAGAAGCCGCCCCTTCGAGCATCTTGCTCTCCGATTTCAATCGGCGGGCCGTTTCAATTGGGTATCCGGGCGACTAGAATGCCCAAGGACGCTTGCCCGGCGGGCAAAGCGGCGTGGCTTGGGGCGTGTGCAGCAATGTCATGTTTCGGCGAGATGAGCCTTTCCGTGCGGCCCGCCGCTGAGGCTCAGGCTGGAACGCGTTGCCCCGGGCCAAAACCTGCTCATTGCAATTCGACGGTGGATCGTCGCCGATGAGCTCAAAGGACGATCCTTCCAGGCCGGCGGATAGAACCGTCATCCGCGCGCCGCGGCCGAAGCAGAAGCCGCTTGCGGGTCCCGAGAGATCCGGCCCGGAAGGCGCACGTCCTGCTCCATCGCCTGCCCGCGAGGCGACAGTGTTCGACCCCGGCGGCGGCCGACAGATGCCAACCGGTTGGTCGTCCGGAACCGTGCTGTTTCAGGGGCCCGCCCCGGGAGCGGTGGACAATGCGACGCCGGGGCTGCCGCAGGATGCCCTGCTCGCCGCCGCCGAGGGCGTGAGATATGCCGCGACAAATCCGATCCTTGCCGCGGCGGCGCCGCTGCTGATGCTCTTCGGCCAATTGCGGCTGATACCGGTCGAACGGCAAGCCGCACCCTTGGCGGAGCGTATCGCCGATGCGATCGAGACCTTCGACCGCGCGATCGCCAAAGCCGGCGTAGCCGAGGAAGACGCACGCATCGCCAAGTTCGCCCTTTGCGAAACCGCCGACGACCTCGTCGGCAATCTACCTTGGCCGGACAAGGACAGCTGGCTTCGGCACAGCCTGGCGGCGCGGTTCTTCCACACCCGACCGACGGGCACGGGCTTCTATGGAGCGTTGAACACGATTCTCGCCAAGCCGGAAGCACATTACGACCTGCTCGAATTGATGCATGCGTGCCTGTCGCTGGGCTTCGAAGGCCAGTATCGGGGGCTGACGGGCGAACGAAACATGCTCGAACGCGTCCGGCGCGACGTCTACGACACGCTGCGCTACTTCAAGCCGCGCGCCAATGATGACATCTCGCCACGCTGGCAAGGCATGGCGGCGGCGCTGCCGAAGGCAAGGGCGCGGCTGCCGCTCTGGGCGGCAGCGGCCGCCGCGGCGACGCTGGTGACAGCGACCTTCTTCGGGCTGCGGGTGCTTATCACCGACGAAGGCGACGCGACCGCCGGCGAATTGCTGGCGCTCAACCCGTCGACGCCCGTCACCATCGAGCGCGCCAGCGTGGCGGCGCCCATTGAGCCCGCGCAAGCCAGCCCGCCGCCGCCCGCGGTTCCGGACACCACCCAGATCGACCGCATCCGCGCCGCACTTGCCAAGGAGATCGCCGGCGGCGGACTGAGCGTCGGCGAGAAGGGCGAGTTCATCGTCGTCGAGATCAACAACCAGCTTTTGTTTGCGCCCGGCCAGGCGGAGCTGAAGCCGCAGTTCCAGCCTGTCGCCGCCGACATCGCCACGGCGCTCGATGCTGAACCGGGGCCCATCAATATCATCGGCCACACCGACAATGTGAAGCCGAAGAAATCGAGCACATTCAAATCGAATTTCGATCTTTCCATCGCTCGCGCCAACGCTGTCCAGGCATTGGTGGCCAAGCAATTGAAGGACCCGTCGCGGCTGAGCGCCGACGGCAGGGGCGAGGATGAACCGATCGCCGACAACGGCACGGCGGACGGCCGCGCCAGGAACCGCCGCGTCGACGTGATGATCCCGAAACAGGAGACCCTGCAGGCGAGCGCGGCGGCGGAGAACGGCAACTGATGCGCTGGATGCTGCGGATCTTCAGCCTGGCTGCGCTTGCCGGTTTTTCGGCGGCGGTCTGGTATGCCGGGCCGCTGATCCGCTTCGCCGATACGCGCCCGCTTGGACCTGTGTGGCTCAGGGCCACCATCATCGGCGTCACCATCGTGGCACTCGCACTGTTCTACGGGATCCGCTTCTGGCAGCGGCGCAAGGCGCAAAAGGCGCTCGAAACGGCGATCGTGCGCAGCGACGAACGCAACGACGATTCGCAGGTGCTCGAAGCGCGCATGAGCGAAGCGATCGCGACGCTGAAGCGGACGAGCGGCAAGCGCAATTTCCTGTATGACATTCCTTGGTACATCATCATCGGCCCGCCAGGCGCCGGCAAGACGACGGCGCTGGTCAATTCCGGGCTGAAGTTCCCGCTTGCCGGCTCCGGCAGCGTGCAGCCGCTGGCCGGCGTCGGTGGCACGCGATGCTGCGACTGGTGGTTCACCGACGAGGCGGTGCTGATCGACACAGCCGGCCGCTATACGACGCAGGAATCGGACCGCGAACGCGACAAGGCAAGCTGGCTCGCCTTCCTGGGACTGCTCAAGAAGCACCGCACCAGGCAACCGATCAACGGCGTGATCCTCGCCATCAGCCTTGCCGACCTGATCGGCTTCGACGACCGGCAACTCGATGCGCATGTCACCGAGATCAGGAGCCGCCTGCGCGAGCTGCACGAGACGCTGAAGGTCCAGTTCCCGGTCTATCTGCTCTTCACCAAGGCCGATCTCATCTGCAGCTTCATGGATTATTTCGGCGATTTCGATGAGGCGCGCAGGCGCAAGGTATGGGGGGCGACGTTCCAGACCGCCGACCGCACCAAAAACATGGCCGGCGAGGCGCCCGCAGCCTTCGACGAACTGGCGAAGCGGCTCGCCGAAGAAGTCGCCGACCGTCTGCAGGAAGAGCCAGACCCGGTGGCGCGGATCGCGCTGTTCGGCTTCCCTGCCCAGTTCGGCGCGCTGAAGAACCGGATAACGCAGTTTGTCGGCAGCCTGTTCGATACCTCGCGGTCGCAGGTCAATGTCAGCCTGCGCGGGCTCTATTTCTCTTCGGGCACGCAGGAAGGGACGCCCTTCGACCAGGTGCTGGGCGCAATCGGGCGCAGTTTCGGCAGTGCCTCGCAAGCGCATCTTTCCGGCGCGGGCAAGAGCTTCTTCCTGCACGACCTGCTGGCCAATGTGATCTTCCCGGAATCGGGCTGGGTGTCGTTCGATCGGGCGGCCGAACGCCGCATCAGGCTCGCCAGGTTCGGCGGCCTGGCCGCGATCGCGCTGGCGGCAGTGGCGACGCTCGGCATGCTTGGCCTCAGCTTCTTCGCCAACAAGGCGCTGATCGCTTCCACACGCCAAGCCATGGCGCATTATCGCGACAGCGCCGATAGCCTGCTCAAGAGCACCACGGTGACGGACGTCGACCTCGAAAACGTCATCGGTCCGCTCGACCAGCTGCGCAACCTGCCGGCCGGGTTCGAAAATAGCGACCAGGGAAAGCCGATCGAGGAGACGTTCGGGCTCAGCCAGCGGGAGAGGCTGCTGTCGGCCTCCAAGACGGCCTATCGGCAAGCGCTGGAGCGGACCTTCCGCTCGCGGCTGCTGGTTCAGGCGGAACGGACGATCCAGGCCAGGATGGCCGATCCGATCGCGCTCTACGAGCCGCTCAAGATCTACCTGATGCTGGGCGGCAAGGCGCCGAAGGTCGACGACGAGCTGATTGTCTCCTGGATGAGGCAGGACTGGGAAGAGAACCGCTACCCCGGCGAGAACAACCGCGAAGGCCGCGCGCAGCTCGAAAAGCATCTGCGCGCGATGCTTGCGCTTGACGACGCCTATGATCCGACCTTCGCGCTCAACCAGCCGCTGGTCGAGGCCACGCAGCGCTCGCTCGGACGCATGAGCCTCGCCGACCGCGCTTCGGCGCAGATCAAGTCGGCGGTCTACGCAGCAAAGCTGCAGGATTTCTCCATCGCCGCGAAAGCCGGTCCGGAAGCGCAGCTGCTGTTCGAGCGCACGGATGGCAGCGAGCTCGCCGATCTTCAGGTCCCCGGTCTTTACACGCGCGCCGGGTTCAATCGCTTCTTCCTGCCGCAGCTCTCGCGCATCGCGCAGATGCTCGTCGACGACCAATGGGTGCTCGGCGGCGGCGGCGAACAGGGCGGCATCGACCAGGACCTGCCCAGGCTCGGTCCCGAGCTCATCGACCGCTACGGCAAGGAATTCGCCGCAGCCTGGAACGGCGTGCTCGACCAGCTGAAGCTCAAGGCGATGCTGAAGGACAAGCCGCAATATCTGGCGCTCTCCGCCCTCGCCGCGCCGGACTCGCCGCTCGACCAGCTCTTCACCGCAATCGCCGATGAAACCGCATTGACGAAGGATAGCGGCGCCGACGGCGATATCGGCACGGCGCAGCAGGACCCCGCCAGCATGGCCAAGGGGCTGGCCCGCATCGGCCTGCAGATCGCCGGCGGCAAGTCGCAGAGCCGCGCCGGCGCTAGCTCGGCCGTCGTGCAGAATGCCGGCGCGAGCGTCGAGGCGCAGTTCCGTTCGTTCCAGGCGCTGGTCGGCGGGGCCGCCGGGCGCCGGCCGCTCGATGCGCTGACGCAGAACTTCCACGACATCTTCCAGAGCTTGAAGCTCGCGGCCGATGTCCCCACGCAGACCGAACGCGTCAACGCCAACCTGCAACTGCAGATCTCGACGCTAAGGGCCAATGTCTCGCGCTTGCCCAAGCCGCTGGCGCGCATGGTCAACGCTGCGGCGGACGAGCTCGAAGGCAATGTCGCCGCGGCCTCCGTCGCCAACCTCAACCAGACCCTCGACCAGACGGTGACGCGCGTCTGCGAGGAGGCAGTCAACGGCCGCTATCCCTTCACACGCGACGGCACCGACGAGATCTCGATGGCGGATTTCACCAAGCTGTTCGCGCCTGGCGGCCTGATGGACCGGTTCTTCGCGCAGAACCTCGCGCCGCTGATCGACATGACCGGCCAGGAGTGGACTTGGAAGCAGGACGCCCGTTCCAGCCGCGACCTGGCCAAGTCGACCTTGAAGGCGTTCCAGTCGGCGGCGGAAATCCGCAGCGCCTTTTTCCCTTCCGGTGGCTCGGTGCCCTCGGTGTCGATCACCATAACGCCCACCTCATTGAACAGCGAAGTCGACAGTGCTTTGCTCGACGTCGACGGGCAGACGGTCCAGAGCGCCCAGGCCGGCAACGCGCCGAGCATCGTGACATGGCCAAGCGGCGCCGCTTCCGGATCGGCGAGCCTCAGCCTCGTGCCGGAAATGCCCGGTCGGGAGTCCGCGCTCAAATTTGAAGGACCATGGGCATTGAAGCGGCTTTTCGACAAAGCAACCGTCACCGGCGACGGCGCCAACACCGAAGCGCGCTTCGTGATCGGCGGACGCGATGTCGCCTACACCATCCAGGCCGGCTCGGGCGCCAATCCGTTGCTGCTGCCGGCCTTGTCCGGCTTCAGCTGTCCGAAGGCGTTCTGAGATGGTCGGTCCCAGCCTTCATTTCGGTACTCTAATACATACGCTTGTGGCAGAGTGGCCTGGGCACGCGGCCCATGGCTGGTCACAGAGGACGCCTGCTGAGCGCTTGGTGGCAAATTGAGCACTGTCGCCTTCCCCATCGACAGCTTCGGCGCGAGCCACAAGGGCTGCGTGCGCGACCACAACGAAGACAATTACCTCATCGAGCCGCAGACAGGGCTGTGGGTGGTGGCCGACGGCATGGGCGGCCATGAGGCCGGCGAAGTCGCCTCGGCCAGCATCGTCGACCATCTGGCGACGATCGGAATTGCGAGCTCGGCGCCGGATCTTCGTGCCCGCTTCGAGGACAGGCTCAGCCGCGCCAATGCCGAGATCCGCAACATATCGCGCTCGCGCGGCATCACCATCGGCTCCACTTTCGCGGCCCTGCTTGCCATGGATGGGCGCTTCGCCTGCCTGTGGGCCGGCGACAGCCGCATCTATCTCGTCCGCAACGGCTCGATCTTCCAGGTTTCGAAGGATCACACCGAGGTGCAGGAATTGCTCGACCGCGGCATGATCAGCGCCGAGGAAGCGCGCGTCTGGCCGCGCCGCAACGTGATCACGCATGCGATCGGCGTCAGCGACGAGCTCGAGATCGATTTCCAGCAGGGCGAGCTGATGGCGGGCGATGTCTTCGTTCTGGGCACCGACGGATTGACCGCGCATGTCAGCGACGCCGAGATCGAGGCCGCGGTCAGATCCGCCACGCCGCGGACGGCATGCGAGAACCTCTTGAAAACCGTGCTGGCGCGCGGCGGAACCGACAATGTGACCATCGTGCTCGTGAAGATCGGCGACGGGCAGAGCGGCGCGCTCCATTCGGATCGGTCCGCGGCAGAGGGCCTGGCCGGATGAGCGACGACGACAAGACACGGCTGTCGACGAACGTCACCTACACGGGTGTCGGCACGCAGCTCAGCGGCATCTACGAACTCGACGAGAGGATCGCTTCCGGCGGCATGGGCGAAGTCTATCGCGGCCACAACATCCAGACCGGCGACCATGTGGCGATCAAGATCGTGCTGCCCGAATTCGCCCGCGACCAGACGATCCTGTCGCTGTTCCGCAAGGAAGCATCGATCCTCAATCATCTGTCGCATGACGCGGTGGTGCGCTACCACGTCTTCACCATCGATCCGGGGATCGGCCGTCCCTATCTTGCGATGGAGTTCGTGGACGGCCAGTCGCTGTTCGACGTCATGCGCCGCGGGCCGATGCCGGGGGATGATGTGCGCCGGCTTTGCCATCGCCTCGCCTCGGGGCTCGCCGCGGTGCACCAGGCAGGCGCTGTCCACCGCGACCTCTCGCCGGACAACATCATCCTGCCTGGCGGTCGGGTGGAGCGCGCCAAGATCATCGATTTCGGCATCGCCCGTTCGGCCACCGTCGGCGGAGAAACGCTGATCGGCGGAAAGTTCGCCGGCAAATACAATTACGTCTCGCCCGAACAGCTCGGCCTCTATGGAGGCGAGGTCAGCGAGCAGTCCGACATCTACAGCCTCGGCCTGGTGCTGGCGGCGGCGCTGCGCGGAAAGCCGTTCGACATGAGCGGGTCGCAATATGAGGTCATCGAAAAGCGCCGGGCGGTGCCGGACCTGTCGGATATCGATCCCGATTTCCGCGAGCTGATCGAAGCCATGCTGCAGCCGGATCCGCGCGACCGGCCGGCCAGCATGGCCGAGATTGCCAGGGCCTCGCGCGGCGAGGATCTCGAGGCGACATTGCCGCCGCCGGTGTCGTTTGGGGCACGCGAACGCTCCGGCCTGCCGCGCGCCGGTTGGACGGCGCTGCCGGATTCCAAACCGCAGCCGCCTTCCGGCGAGCCGCGCTTCGTCGAGCATGTGCGCCCAGCGCATTTGTCGGAGCCACGGCCCGCGCCGGCACCCGCCCCGGCCAGAGCGCCCGCACCGGCCGCATCCAAAAAGACTTCGCGCATGCCCGCCATCGCCGGCGGGGTCGCAGCTCTCGCTGTGCTGGTTGGGGGCGGCGTTTATTTCAGCGGTGTCCTGGCGCCCCCGCCGGCAACGGTAACACCCAAGCCACTGACGCCGAAGCCGGTCGCCGAAGCCGCCAAGCCGGTGGCCGAGGCGCAGCCACCGGAGGCGCCGAAACCTCAGACGCAGGCACCGGCCGCAGCTCAGCCGCAGGCGCCCAAGCCTGACGGCGCCGCCACCATCGAGACGGCGAAGCCGCCTGTCCAACCCGATGCGGAGGCAAAGACGCCCGTCGAGAGGCCGGCCCGGCCTGCCACTCAGCCGGAGAGCGAGGCCAACAGCCAACCGCATCTCCCACAGGTCGAGACCAAACCGGCGCAACCGCCGGCGGCGCAATCGCCGAAGCCTGCGCCAGCTCCCGCGCCAGCGGAAAGCCAGAAGCCGGCGCAGCCTGCAACCGCGCCGGCGGCCAAGACGCCGGAACCGAGCCAGGCGGCTGAGAACAAGCCGGCGCAAGAGGCAAATCCGCCGGCGGCCAAGCCGAGCGTAAAAGAGCTCGTGGAGATGCTTTCCAAGTTGCCCAAGCCGGCGGCTTCCCCACCTCCAGCTTCGCAAAGCCAGGCATCGACGCAGCCGACGCCTCCGCCGGCTGAGCCGAAGGCGCAGACCCCAACACCTAGTCAGCCGGAAACGCCGATCGCGCCGGCACAACCAGCGCAGCAAGCGCAGACACCGGCGGCCAAGCAGCCCGACAACACCGACGTTGCCATCAATGTGCCCAAGCCGGCGCTTCCTTCAGCGGAAGACGACATGATCAAGTGGAACGACCAGCGCTCCTGGGTGCGTGATTTCAGCGGCGGCAGCTGTTTTTACGCGAACGTCACTTCCGGACCTGGCGCCACCCCGACGATCGAGGGATACGCAACGGCGGTGCAGCCCTTCGAACAATTGCTCAATGATTTCCAGTCCAGGTTTCACGCCGAGCCGGACATCAGTGTGCGCCTGATCACCTCGCCGCAGTGCGGCGTGCCCACTTTCCTTCGCTTCCTCGACCGAAGCTCGGCTGCAAAGCCACAGCTTGTCCTCGACCGGACATCGGTCCCCGACGGATCGCCGGTCAGCGGCGCGCTGTATACGGGCGGCGGGCTTGTCTCGAACATCATGCTGATCGACCACAAGGGCATCGCCTTCAACCTCGACGACCGCATGGTGCCGCAGACCGACAAGGTGACCTTCAACATCCCGATCGGTCTCGCTGCCGCCGACAAAGCAGCCGGCAAGGCGGTGCCGCAGATCATGCTGGTGATCACCGGCCCCAAGGACATCCAGGCCGCCATGTTCTCCAGACCGACGCCGGCCTCGGAGCTTTTGCCGAGGATCCTCGAGGAGATCGAGGCCGATGGATCGCAGTTCTCCGCCACGGCCACCTATTTCCGGCTTGGCGGATAGCATGAACGCCGATGGACCTTCGCCGCCTGCGTTATTTGCACCAGCCCTCGCCACGCAAGCAGCGTAACCGGCTCCGATTGCCGGGCCGCATGACGCTTGCGGCGCTGCTCGGCGCGGTGCTGTTCTCGATCCTTTCGCCCGGCAAGGCGCATGCCGAATTCACCGTCTGCAACCAGACGCTCGACGTCGTCAATCTCGCGGTCGGACAGAAAATCGACAATGCCGACCAGACTGACGGCTGGTGGACCATCGGCGCCAACCAGTGCGTCAACGTCATCCGCGAGGAGCTCACCAACCGCTATATCTATCTCTACGCGACGGACGTCTTCGGCCACGCGGTCCTCAACGGATCGACCGAGATGTGCATCGACCGGCGGCGCTTTTCGATCCGTGGCATCGAAGAGTGCTGGCAGCGCGGCCATATCGCGGCGCGCTTCGTCGAGGTCGACACGCAGGAGCAGGTGCGCTGGACCTATTTCCTGACCGGAAACAGCCCGTGACGCACGCGATCGACACGAGCTTCAAACAGAAGAAGCTGGCGCGCCTGGCCGAGCGCCGGCGCAAGCTCCGGCGCGGAATCCTTGCAGGGGCCGCAACACTCGCCGTCGTCGCTTTGGCCACCGGCTTCTACCTGACCGAGGACTACTGGTTGTTCGGCGACGAGGACGAGGAGCTGCATCCCGTCGAGAGCATGGAAGACGTGCCCCCCGATGCCTCGGTCTATGTACCGGCGATCATTGATCTCGCCGGCGATCCGATGTGGATCACGCTGGCGCCCGATGCCGACACCGCGACTAAGGGCAAGACCGTTGCGCGTCCGGCTGAGCTCGACAGTTCCGGGGCTTCGCCGCAAATCGAGATGCTGTCCGACGTGATGCTGAGCGCCAGCGAGAAGTTCATGACGACGATCCCGTCGACGCAGGAGGATTTCGCCTTCTTCCAGGCCCAGCGGCAGGCGGCCGCAAAGCCTTCGGGAATTCCCGAGGACCAGCAACCGGCACCGCCCGCTCCGGCCGCGGCGCCAGACGATCAACAGAGCGATCCGCAGGGCGACCTCGAGAACGACCTCCAGGCGGCGCCTGACGAGAGCGACGCCGGCCCGGCGCCCAAGGCCGACGCCGACGATCCCGAGGCCGGCTGGGGCGAGACCATCGACCAGGGGGAAGCCGCGCTCCCGGCTTTCAAGAAGACCGCGGTCGAGAACAACACGACCGTGGCGACCGTCGCCAGCGAATACCAGCGCTTCGAGGCGACCGAGGATACCTTCGTGAAGATCCTCAACGACCGCAGCCTGGACAGCGTGGCACTCGACGCGCATTTCTCCGCCGACGACGCGAAGCTTGCGGGCGAGGCGCTGAAGACGCTGTTCAACCGCGACGGGCTGGAGCCCGGCTTTGTGGTGGCCATGCGCGGGTTCCGGCCGAACCGCGAGACGACGATGATGTCGCTGATGCAGGTCTCGATCTACGCCAAGAATGTCTATGTCGGCACACTGACGCGCAATGCGGCCGGCGCCTTCGTGTCGGGCGTCGACCCCTGGGTCCGCGAGGATCTGTTCAACTATTCCGGCGCCTCCGACCAGGGCGGGCCCAAGCGGCAGTACCGCCTGCTCGACGCGATCTATTCGACGGCAGCACGCAACAAGGTGCCGACCAGCGTCATCGGCGAGGCGATCATGTATCTGTCGCGGGGGCAGGACCTCGACGCCTTTGCCAGCGAGGACCAGCGCCTGGTGCTGATCTATTCGCAGACGCCGCGCGGCCAAGGCGAGATCTCCGGCCGGGTGCTCTATGTCGGCGTCCAAGGCGCGCAAAAGAGCCTCGACTGTTTCGTCTTCCAGCAGAGCGACGGCCAGTATGCCTGCGTGACGGGCGACGATCAGGTGCGATCGCTGACCGTCACCAACGGCATGGTTACACCGGTCGCCGGAGTGATGACCTCGACCTTCGGCCCGCGCAAGCATCCGATCCTCGGCACGGTTCGAATCCATAAGGGCGTCGACTGGGCGGCGCCGGTCGGCACGCCGATCGTGGCCGCCTTCGACGGCGCGATCTCCTTTCAGGGCGATGGCGGCGGCTACGGCAATCTGGTGAAGATCACGCATGCCAACGGCCGCGAGACGCGTTATGCGCATATGCAGAAATTCGCCATCGCCAGCGGAGTCGGCACCAAGGTGAAGGCCGGCGACGTCATCGGCTATATCGGCACAACAGGGCTTTCGACCGGCCCGCATCTGCATTTCGAGCTCTATCAGAATGGCGAGGCGATCGACCCGCTGGGCACGGTCACTTCGGTCGCCACCGCCGTTTCCGTCAGCTCCGGCGGCTCAGGTGATTCCGCCGTCGAGACGCTGACCGACCGGATCGTGCACGTCGAAAGCGGCGGCAGCGCCCGTGCCAAGAACCCGCTTTCGTCGGCGACCGGCGCCGGCCAGTTCATCTCCAAGACCTGGATCCGCATGATGAACACCTATCGTCCCGATCTCGCCCGCTCGCTTTCGACCGCCGACCTTTTGGCGCTCCGCTACGACGCGACGCTGTCGCGCGAGATGGTGCGCAACCTGGCGCGCGAAGGCGAAGCCTATCTGCGCGCCCGCGGCCACCAGATCACCGCCGGTCGCCTCTATCTTTGCCATTTCCTCGGCATGGAAGGGGCGCATCAGGTGCTGGCGGCGCCGGGCTCGTCGCAATTGACCGCGGTTCTGGGATCAGCCGTCATCCAGGCCAACCCGTTCCTTACCGGCAAGACCGCCAGTTATGTCGTGGACTGGGCCGAGCGGAAAATGGGGCAGAAAGCGCCGCGCGTGGTGACCGATCAGGGCCAGCCGGCGACGACAACGACCGAAATCCGGCAGACGTCTCCGGAATTCGAAAAATACAAGCAGGCGATCACCGCGCTGATAGGTTCGATCCAGAATACGCTGGAGCCCGGCTAGAGTCTTTCATGTTTTGACGGAAGCGTATCCTGCGTTTTCGAAGTAGTTCTTGCATTCGGCTGCCTCGATGGTTTCGACGAGGTGGCCGATGTGGCGCCAAGTGTCCTCGACGGTGCGTTTCTGCGCCTGGCGCATCCAGTGCTTGATCTTGGCGAAGGCCTGCTCGATCGGATTGAGGTCCGGTGAGTAGGGCGGCAGGTACCAGAGTCTGGCGCCAGCGGCCTTGATCATCTGCCTCCCAGGTTGTCCATGACGACGATATCGCCGGGTTTCAGCACGGTGATGAGCTGCTGTTCGACATAGGCCCGAAAGCATTGGCCGTTGATCGGCCCGTCGAAGACGCAAGGGGCCGCGAGCCGATCACAGCGCAGCGCGCCGAGGAAAGTCAGCGTGCGCCAGTGGCCGTACGGAGCTAGGCCGCGCAGCCGCTTGCCCTTCGGCCCCAGCCGCGCAGCGGAGCCATGTTGGTCTTGATCCAGGTCTCATCGATGAAGACCAGGCATTGGGGATCGAGGCCGGCCTGCCAGGATCGCCATCGTTGGCGCCTGCGGGCAATATCGGCGCGTGCCTGCTCAAGGGCGAACAGCGTTTTTTTTGAAGCTTAGCCCTTCGCGGCGCAGGAACTGCCACACCGCATTGTGCGAGACCTTGACCCCGCGCGCGGCCAACTCGTCCTTCAGCCGATGCAGCGACAGATCAGAGGTCTGGTTGATCCGCTCCACGATGAAGGCTCGATGCGGTTCCAGAACCCGCCTACGGTGGCCACCCATCTTGCCCGGCGCCACCGAGCCGGTTGCCTGATGGCGCTGCAACAACTTCACGGCTGTCGAATTTGCAATACCTAACCGTTTGGCGGCCGACCGGCGGCTCTCGCCGCTCAAAACCGCCGCCACAACCCGCTCGCGTAAATCATCGGAAAGAGGTCGAACCATCAGATGCTGGCCTCCAATCCAGCCAGCATCTTGAATCACAAATCAGACGACGCGGGAATCCCTTCCGATTCAATCAAGCGATGAAACGCTCTAACGGCACTGCACAGGGATTTTGACCTCTGTTTGCGTTGGCAGATGGCATGCATTGAAGATTGGCCGAAACGCCCATCGCGATCGTCATTCCAGGGCGGAGCGGGAGCGAAGCGACGCGCGCAGACCATGGAATGACGAGGTTGGGGCGGCTTCAATCAATTCCCAGCGTTTGCGCTGATTTCACGGAAATGATCAAGGCGCTGATCTTCGGCACCGGCATCGCGGTAGGCGGTGCGCTCAAGAACTGACCGAGGACAAAGCCCGGCCGGTCGGCGGGCCGGCTGTCTCGCCATGAGCCGTCCGGAGACAGGGCCGGCCGCCTATTGCGTCCTGATCCGCATTTCCACCCGGCGGTTGACCGGATCGTAGGGATTGGCGACGCGCGGATGCGACTTGCCCAGGCCTATCGGCTCGAGGCGGGTAGATTGAACGCCGTTCGCCGTCAGGAAGGCCGCCACCGATTGCGCCCTTCGCTGCGACAGGTCCTGGTTGTAGCGATCCGTACCGGTCGCGTCGGTGTGGCCTTCGACGACGAAGCTGAACGTGCTCAGCCTATTGTCCTTCAGCGCCTTGGCGAACTCGTCCAGCTCCGTGCGGGCGGTCTGGTCGAGCTGGGCCGAATCGAGGGCGAAATTGATCATCATGTCGAGGCTGCCCTTTTGGGGCGCCTCGTTCTTGTCGGCTTTGCTCTTGCACTCTTCTTCGGTGCCGACGCAGATACCGCGCGACGCGCCAAGATTACCCTGGCCGGCGAAGAACTTCACGATGTCTTCCGATTTCTGTAGCGGATCGGCATAAACGTGCGCTGAAAAAAGCACGGTCGCCAATGCCAAGGCTGAGCTGCCCCACCGCATGACCGTTACTCCTGTTTGAGCGGGTTTCGCTGGCGCGCACCATATCAAATCTTGAAGCGATTGTCTGTGAACAAGCGCACGTTGCCGATGGCCGCCACCTGCTAAAAAGGTGGAGCATGATGCCGAAAAATATGAAGCGGTTTCGGGCGGCATCATGCTCTAGTTCTTTGATTTAGAGACGGGTTCATCCGGCTCTAAGGCTTGACCGGCTCTCGGCTAAAGGCTTGAGTGGTTGTCAGCTGGCTCTCGGGGTTTGGCAGCCATGGCCAACGAACTCGGATACAGAACCGCAAGGGATCTCTTTCTTGCCTGTCCCGCGATCACCCGGGACATGAAATCGCCGGCCGCCAATCAATCCCCGCTTGAGTTCTGCCGCGCCCTGCTCGCCGGACGCGTGCCGGAGGAGGCTGTCACGTTCTGTGCCTATCTCCTGCCGGAACGCGCCGCGGTCTGGTGGGGGCATGAATGCCTGAGCCATCTCTCAGAACTCCTTGCCGATAGGGACCTCGAATTGCTGGCGCTCGTCAATGACTGGGTCGGCGAGCCTGGCAATCCCCGCCATCGAACGGCGCTGAGCGACGCCGTCGATCGGTCGCCGACGACGCCGGCTGCCTGGATCGCTCTGTCCGCGGCGTGGCGCGACCCGGCCTTCGATATGCTGTCGACTGGATTTCCCGCCGCCCACGCCGTCAACGCCGGAATCCTGGCGGGGCTGGCGCGCGTCTCGACCGCGGACCGTTTTGGCGTGCTTTCGGCCTTCGTCGATATGGGCATCCAGATCGTGGAGATGGAGGCGCAGCGGCAATCGGTCGACGCGTATTAGGGCCTACCGCACACAGTCATTTGCAGCCGCCTTGCGCCCACCTGGCCAAAGCGACCTTGAAGCGCGTGCCGAGCGGATGCTGCAAGCGCAGCACGGAGACGTCGTTGGCGGCAAAATTCTTCGCCTGCTCGCAAAGGCGGGTCTCGTTCCACTCGTGGCAGCCGTCGCAGTGCTTGCCTTGCCAGACCGACTTGTCGAGGCCTTCGACCGGACTGAAAAGCGGTTGTCCCTTGATCAGTTGGGCTATGCTCTTGCCGTCGATCGCCGGGTCACCAAACTTGACCGGGCGATCGAAAAAGATCGGCCCGTCCGTCGCCAGCTTCGGGATCCTTTCACGCAACGCATTGAGCGCAAGCTGATCGTCGGTCTGGCCGGACGCCGCGCCGGTGTTGCGCGTCCCGGAGCCCGCTTCGGCCTGAGGCGGGCCCGCCTCGCCGACAATCAGCGGCGCACTGAGATCGATCCTGTGCAAGACGACCTCGGTGGTCAGCGAGACGTTGATCCAGGGGCGCTGCTTGCCGGCAGTGGCCTTGAAGACATCGCTGGTCACCCTGTTCATCGCTTCGGTGATGGAGACGTTGGCTTCGCCGATATGCTGGAGGAGCGCCGTGGTGAACGGCGAGTGGTCGCCCGAACCGTCATAGGCGAGCTGGTTCGGACTTGCGGCGAAGGCGACAAGCGTGCCGGCGCCGCCATTCTCGATCGGAATTTCGGCGAGGCCGCTGCTAGCGCCCTTGATGCCGGCGGTCTTCGCCAGCACGTCGGCAAGCGGATTGTCGCGGCAAGCGTCCAGGAAAACCAGTCTTATGCTGGTCTCGCGCGACATCTGGCGCAGGACGAAATCGACCGAGACGGCCTCGAAATCGAGCGAGGTCTCGTCCTCGAGCGCGGCGTCGACCGGAAGCAGATAATTCTTGCCGGAGACCTGCAGGCCATGGCCGGCATAGAAGAAAAGCGCGATGTCGGCGCCCCACACCTGCTTGGCAAACTGCGCGACCGTAGTCTGTGTCTGCTGCTTGGTGAGGTCGAAGCCGGAGACCACCTCGAAGTCGAGGTCCTTCAGCCGATCGGCCATGGCCTGCGCATCCCGCGCCGGATTGGCGAGCGGCGCCGCGTGCTGATATTGCGAGTTGCCGAGCACGAGCGCGACGCGCCGCTCGGCATTGGCGGCGGCCATCGTCAGAATCAGGGCAAGCGCCACAACTCCCACAGCGCGAAGCAGGCCACCGCAAAAGGCGATCGGACCAGGATCCACCGCCACCTCAGTTGGCGAGCTTGCTGGCGGAGAATTCGATCCGCCGGTTGAGCGCCTTGTTCTTGGGCGTGTCGTTGGCGGCGACCGGCTTGTCCTCGCCATAGCCGGCCGAGCTTATCTGGTTGCGCGGCACGCCGTCGGCGATAAGCGCATCGGCGACCGCCTGGGCGCGCCGCTCGGAGAGCGTCTTGTTCGCCTCGGGCGATCCGTCAGAATCGGTGTAGCCGGACACTTCGACCTTGAGGGCCGGGCATTTGCCGACGACGCCCTCGACCTCCGCCAGCAGCGGGCGGCTCTTGGCGTCGAGCCTCGCGCTCGCCTGGCGGAAATAGATGGCGCCGGTGCGCGAGAGCACGGCAAACCGGTTGAGGCATTCCTCGTCGCTGAAATTGGCTTTCGCGGCATCGGTGGCGACGGGGCCGACCTCGGCGGTCGAGGCCGCAACGGTCTGCACGGCGGCCGGCTTGCCGCCGTCGGCGGTGAAGACGAAATCGAAGGACACCGACGCCGTGGGCACGATGTTGGTCACGTTGGCCGCCTGCTGCAATTTGTCGATGTTGGGCAAGAGGCCGAAATCCTCGACATGGACCGCGACGGGCGCTTCCGAAGCGACGGAAACCTGGGTGTCGCTGATCATGGTGACGACGACGCTTGCCTCGAGATCCTTGTCGACGCCATGCAGGCTGAGGCGGAACGGCAGTGTCGTCTTCACGCGGCGCTTGGTAGGCAAATCGGCGAACGCCGCCGGATCCACCTTCGCCGTCACTTCGGCCGTCGGATAGGTGAATGTCTCGAAAAACAGGAAACGCATGCGAACGTTGCGCAAGTCGACGCCCGTATCGACGGAATTGAGGTCGAAGCTGATCCTGGCGTCGCCGGCGGAACTCAGCGTGCCGGTGATGTTCCTGATCTTGTTGGTCTCGACGATCGTGTTCTTCTTGACCGACTGGTAGGTGAGCACCGAAGCGGAAGGATCGAGCGTCCAATTCGGCGCGGCGCTCGCAGCCTGCGATCCGAAGACCAGCAGCGCGGCTACGACCAAGCCAAAAGCCGCGGCCTTGGCTCGCATTTTTCGCCAGAATGCGACGACTTCGAACATGGAACGCCCCCGCCAGGACAACCCGATCTCGATACCGGCATGTGACCGGAGCATAGAGCACTTGGCCGGGCTTGGCGAGCGGTTCCAGCGGGCTGCAGAAAAGCGACTACAATCCCATGCGTCGAGAAAGCACGGGCGTCCGAGACGTTATCACCATCCTCCGCCGCCACCGCCGCCGCTGCCGCCCAGGGGCGCAATGACAGGCGTAGTTTCGTTCTTGACCGGTTTGATCAGTTTCTTGGCGGTAACCTTCTTCTGCTGGACCACCTTAACTTTGGGCTCGGTCGTCGTGCGAACGACCTTCGTACGATATTTCGCCGTCGGCGCCGGCTCTACCGTAGGCGCCACGGTCGTGCACCCCGCAACCGCGAAGGATAGGAATGTTGCGATGACCGCCTGCTTCAATGCCCTGCCCACCATTGCCTCCTTGTTGATCAAAACAAGTCCCGACGCGGATTGGCTTGCTCCCAGACAGCTCTGGCCGTCTTGATCAGTTGGTCTTCGACCGAGCCGCCCGCCGGGATTTTCGATTTGAGTTCGGACCGCAGTTGCTTGAGCGCAGCCGACTTCGGCCTGGCGCCGAACTGCGCCAATGTCGCGCGCGCGGCCGGCAACTCATTGCGGAGGTCAAGTCCTGCGGCGAACGCCAAATAGCGGACGGCTATGGCCTGATCGGATTTGCCGCCTTTCTGCATTTCGATGGCCGCGCGGTCGTATGCCGCCGAGTAGTCGCCGCGGTCCGTCGCCAGTTCGAACAGCCTCTGCGCCTCAGCAAGGTTCCGGTCCACGCCCTCACCGTCCCTGTACATGCGCGCCAAGCTGCCGGGCGCATAAGGCTGGCCGAGTTCCATCGCCTTCTGGAACAGCGCCTGCGCCTGCTTGGTGTCCTTCTCGACGCCGCGTCCGCTGAGATAATTGCGTCCGAGAATGTTCATCGAGTACATGTCCTGGCGCTCCACGCCGGCCTTGAGAAAAGCGACAGCGCGAGCAGGGTCGGCAGGTACGCCGTTCCGCCCTTCGGTGAAGATCGCGGCGAGATCGTTCATGGCGTAGGTGTGTCCCATGGCTGCCGCCTTGAGCAGCAGGTCCAGACCCTTGCCGGTATCGCGCTCGACGCCGAGACCATTGAACAGAGCACGTCCCCAGGCGGTCATTCCATAAGGGTCCCCTTTGTCGGACGCCTTCGCATAGAAACCATTTGCCTTCTTGGGATCGACGGCCGTTCCGATGCCGGACGAGGCGATATAACCGAGCTCGAACACGGCGCGGACATGTCCCTTGTCGGCGGCTTCCTCAATCGCCTTCTTCGCCTCGTCAACTTTACCGGCGGCGAGCAGTGCGCGCCCGAGTTCGTAGTGGAACCGCGCGACATCGGGATACGCCTTCACCGCCGCCTGGCAGGCCTCCACCGCCCCGGCGCCGATCTCGTTCGGCAGCAGGCCGGGGACGACGCCCTGCAGGTCCAAAGGCTCGCCTGCCTTCTGGTCGCACGGATCGACGCTGGGCGACAGCTTCATCGTCGCCGGCTTTGACGGTGTGTTGTCGGCCGTGATTTCGACGCCGACTATCAATGGCTTGACCGCGCCTATCTGCGGTTCATAGCGCAGTTGATCGACCTCGTCGGCCATCAAGCTCGATTGCGGCGACAAGGTCCGATCCGGCAGGGACAGCGTCCCGGTTGCCGGATAATTCGCGAGCTTCACGCTGACGCCCGGATCCTTGGTCGGGACATCCAGCTTCAGCGGCACGGGGCCGACACCGACCGGAATCTTGACGTCGCGGTTCTCGATCGCCTCGGCGGCGCCGGCGATGTGGATGCCGCGCTCCACCACCTCCTGCTTCTGCTCCGACTCCAGCGAGGCCACGAGCTGCTTGCCCGCGGCGCCGTCGCCGTTCTTGACCCGGAACACCAGGATGCCCTGCGATCCGCCGCCCCATTCGTCATGCGTGGCGTAGGCCAGCATATCGACCTGGTCCTCGGCGTCGGCGCCCTTCGGCACATCCATCGCGAGCCGCGGCAGATCCTTGCCCTCTATCGGCTCGCCCGTCGCGACCGGCTTGCCGTCCAGGATCAGACGCCCCAGCGCCGGCGGCCTTTCGATGCTGATTGTGACCGCGCCGCCATCGACATCGACCGGCACCGGCAGGTCGAGCGCGACCGGACCGACGCCCGACGGTACGGTCTTTTCCAGCACCGGCGGCAAAGCCGGCCGGTTGGCCCGGCGCATCAGCACCACCTCGTCGATCAGCGAGGAATTCTCCCAAGGGACCTGCGCGCCCTTGGTGGCCTCGACCACGTCGCGGCGCACGGCCGCCATGACCGAACGTATCTCCTGGTTCGGCGCCAGCGCGCGGCGGGAGAAGGCGGACGAAAACGGGCTGAGATCGCCGGACCCGTCATAGGCGACGGCGCCGGGTTCCGTGGCGAAAGCGATCAGCGTGTTCAGTGAGCTTTTCACCTGCGCGAGGCCGGTGCCGCCGGCCGCGATCAACTGGTCACGCAGCCAGTAATCCTTGCGCGGAAACGGGTTGTTGCGGCAGGCGTCGAGGATGATCACCTGGATCTTCGATTTGGCGCGCAACTGTTGCAGGACGTCGTCGAGCTTGACCGCCTGGACCTCGATATCGGCCGCATCCTTGAGCGACGCATCGACCGGGATCAGGAAATTCTCGCCGCCGATCTGAAAGCCGTGACCCGAATAGTAGACGACCGCCAGATCGGCGCCGTCCGCCGCCGCGAGATAATTGCGAAATTCCTTCTCGAACTGGAGCTTGGTGAGATCCTTGGCGACGAACACATCGAAGCCGGCCAGCCGGAACGTGCTCGACACGTCGTCGGCATCCTTGTCCGGATTTTTCAGCGCCGGGATTTCGCGATATTCGGAATTGCCGATGACAAGCGCAACCCTCCGATCGGCGTGCGCCTGCACCGTCGCGAGGCCCACGAGGATCAAGGCTGCAATCAGCGCGCAGCATCGCAGCATGGTAAAATCCCTAACTGCTATCACCTGTCGGCCACAAGAACGCAGCTTGCGGCATCGCGGTCTGTTAAAGACTTCACAATCTGCCAAGACGGCAACGAACGCGCCTGCGATGGCAAGGCAGATCGCGCATTCAACTAACTGCTAAAATAACCCAGAGACCTCGGCGCCGCAATGACCTGGGTAAGCGCGTCGCCGTCTGTCGATGCAGGATCGCGATCGGCGAGCCACGCCTCCGCGCAGCGCTGCGTGTCTGTGACGCCGCAGCGTTTCATGGGAACGGCGAAAGCGTCCTATCTCTTTGCTTTACGCAATTCCGGACGGAAGGCTACGGCGAACCGCCGACCCCGAGCCGGCCTCTTTCCTGGGTCAGGCGCCGCTCCACATCGCGTCCGGCACCACCACCAGCTTGCCGACAAAGTCCTTGCCCATGAAGTCGGTCTGGGCGCGGTGGAAATCCGACAATTTGTAGACGCCGCCGACCAGCGGCCTGATCTTCTTTTCCTCGATGTAGCGAACGATGCGGCGGAAGTCCGCGCGCGTGCCTTGGCTCGAGCCGTGGAGTTGGAGCTGCTTCAGATACATGGTGCGGAGGTCCAACTGCACGACCGGGCCGGCAATGGCGCCTGCCGTGGTGTAGCGGCCTTCGGGCCGCAGGATGCGTAGGAGGTCGTTGAAGATGGCGCCGCCGACGAGGTCGGCCACCACATCGATGGGCTGGCCATTCGTCGCTTCGTTGACGGCGGTGAGCAGGTCGGCCACGCCGCGCGTGATCACCTTCTCGGCGCCGATGTCGAGCACGGCCTGTTCCTTGCCCTTGCCCACAACGGCATAGGGGATGGCGCCCCGCGCCCTTGCCAGTTGCACGATGCCGGAGCCGACACCGCCGGAGGCGCCGGTGACCAGCACCCGCTCGCCGGCCTTCAGCGCCGCGCGCGCCAGCATCTGCTCGCCGGTGAGATAGGCGCAGCAGAAGGTGGCGAGCTCTACATCGCTCAAATCGGTATCGACGACATGCGCGTTCTCGGCCGGCAGCGCCTGGTATTCGGCATAACCGCCGTCGCGGCCGTGGCCCATATAGTCGATGTCGGCCAGCGAATCGTCGTCGCGGTTGTAGATCGAGAAGTCCACCATGACGCGCTCGCCGACACGGTCGGAGGGCACGCCGTCGCCGACGGCGACGATCGTGCCAACCGTGTCGGTGCCCTGGATGCGCGGAAAGGTCAGAGTGTTGCCTTGCCGGCGCCAGGTCGATACCGCCCCGGCATCTTCTTCCGTGCCATAGGCGCCCTGGCGCACCCAGACATCGGTGTTGTTCATGCCGCAAGCGCTGACCTTGACGAGCACCTCGCCGGCGGCAGGTGCCGGCACCTTCACATCCGTGCGGTAGACGAGCTTCTCAAGGCCGCCATGGCCCGTAAGCTGCACGGCGGCCATGGTGGCGGGAAGAGTTCTTGTCATGGCATTCATGTCGCTTCTCGGATGTCACTTGTCAGATGCTGGCCAATACGCTGTTCACCGCGTCGGCGGTCTTTGCGACGACGATGTCGGCTTCCTCGCGCGTCAGGCAGAGCGGCGGCGCGAAACCGAGGATGTCGCCCTGCGGCATGGCGCGGCCAATGACGCCGCTTGCCGCTAGCGCGGTGGCGATCTGCGGCCCGACCTTCAGCGCCGGATCGAAGAAGACGCGGTCGTCGCGGTCCTTGACGAACTCGATGGCGGCCAGCATGCCGTCGCCGCGAACCTCGCCGACATTCCTGTGTCCGCCGACTGCCTTGGCCAACTCGGCGCGGAAGTAAGCGCCGGTCTCGCCGGCGTTCCGCACCAGGTCCATCTCGTCGATCAGCTCGAGATTGGCGACACCGGCGGCAACGCAGATCGGGTGCGCCGAATAGGTCCAGCCATGGCCGAGCGAGCCCAGCTTGTCGGAGCCCTTGACCAGCACCTGCCAGACTTTGTCGGCGACGATGACGCCGGAAAGCGGCGCATAGGCCGATGTCAGGCCCTTGGCGATGGTGATCAGGTCAGGCTTGATGCCGTAATGGTCGGAACCGAACATGGTGCCGAGACGACCAAAGCCGGTCACCACCTCGTCGGCGACGAGCAGCACGTCGTATTTGTTGAGCACGGCCTGGATCTTTGCCCAATATCCAGCCGGCGGCGGAACGATGCCGCCGGTGCCGAGGATCGGCTCGCCGATGAAGGCTGCGACCGTGTCAGGGCCCTCGGCAAGGATCATCTCTTCCAGCTTGTCGGCGCAATGCTGCGAGAACTGCTCCTCGCTCATCGAGCGGTCGGCGCGGCGGAAATAATACGGTGCTTCGGTGTGCAGGATCGGAGCGCGCGGCAGGTCGAAGGCGTTGTGGAACAGCTCGAGCCCGGTAAGCGAACCGGTCATGACACCCGAGCCGTGATAGCCACGCCAACGCGAGATGATCTTCTTCTTCTCCGGCCGGCCGAGAACGTTGTTGTAATACCAGATCAGCTTGATGTTGGTCTCGTTGGCATCCGAGCCGGAGAGACCGAAATAGACTCGGCTCATGCCCTTCGGCGCGCGGTCGATGATCATCTTGGAGAGCCGGATCGAGGCCTCGGTGCCGTGCCCGACATAGGCATGGTAATAGGCGAGGTTCCTGGCCTGCTCGGCGATGGCATCGGCGATCTTCTGGCGGCCATAGCCGACATTGACGCAATAGAGGCCGGCGAAGGCATCGATGCTCTTCTTGCCATTGTTGTCCCAGACGGTGACGCCTTCGCCGCCGGCCATGATCCTGGCTGGCGACTCACCCCGCGCATGCGTGCCCATATGCGTCGAGGGATGGAAGAAGTGGTCGCGATCCCAAGCGGAGAGTTCGTTGGACTGTTCGAGCATTTTTGACTCCTGACGAGAATGAGGCCTGCGTAGCTTAGGCTACGTCGAGGCAAAGGTATTTGAGGTCTGTAAAAGCTTCGAGGCCGTGGCGGGAGCCCTCGCGGCCGATGCCGGATTGCTTGACGCCGCCGAAGGGTATCGGCGCGCCGGTGATCTTGACCCGGTTGATCGCGACCATGCCGTACTCCAAGGCGCGGCCCATGCGCGCCTGGCGCGCGCCGTTTCCGGTGACGACATAGGCGACCAGGCCGTATTCCGTGGCATTGGCGCGGGCGACGACTTCCGCCTCGTCGTCGAATGGCGTCACGGCGGCGACAGGGCCGAAGGTTTCTTCGCGCATGATCAGCGCTTCGTCCGGCACATCGGCGAGCAGCGTCGGCTGGTAGAACAGCGGCCCGGCCGCGTGACGCTTGCCCCCGGTCAGGCAGCGCGCACCATGGGTGAGCGCGTCGGCCACCTGCTCCTCGACCTTCTTGACCGCGCGCTCATGCATCAGCGGTCCGATATCGGCGTCTGCCGATAAGCCATTGCCGGTGCGGAGCTGCTCGATGCGGCGGGCGAAAGCGGCGCAGAAGCGATCATAGATCGGCCGCTGCACATAGATGCGGTTGGCGGCGAGGCAATCCTGGCCCGAGGTGGCGAATTTGGCATCGAGCGCGATCGCCACGGCCTTATTGATGTCGGCGTCGTCGAAGACGATCAGCGGCGCGTGGCCGCCGAGCTCCATCACCAGTCGTTTCATCGTCGCAGCGCTCTGCGCGGCGATCAGCCGACCGACCTCGGTCGAGCCGGTGAAGCTCATGGCGCGGACCCGCGCATCGGCGCACATCGCGCCGACAATCGTGCGCGCATCGCCGGTGACGACGTTGAAGACGCCTGCCGGCAGCCCGGCACGCTCGCCGAGCTCGGCCAGAGCCAGGGCCGACAGCGGCGTCTCCGAGGACGGATGCGCCACCACCGTGCAGCCCGCAGCCAAAGCTGCCGCCGCCTTGCGGGTGAGCATGGCCGACGGAAAATTCCAGGGCGTGACGACCCCGACGACTCCGAGCGGCTCGCGGCGCACCGACATCTCGGCATTCGGCAGATGGCTGGTGACGCTTTCGGCGTTGAGGCGTTTCGCTTCCTCGGCATACCACTCGATAAAGGACGCGGCGTAGTCGATCTCGCCAAGCGATTCCCTCAACGGCTTGCCCTGCTCGAGCGTCATCAGCAGCGCCAGATCGTCCTTGGCGGCGATGATCAGATCGAACCATTTTCGCAGGATTTTCGAGCGCTCCTGCGGCAGCGCCGAGCGCCAGGCGGAAAACGCGCGCGACGCGGCATTGATCGCCTTTGTCGTCTGGGCGGCATCGAGCGCGGCTACAAAGGCGACGGTAGCGCCGGTGGCCGGATCGGTAACCTCAAAACTTGCCGCCGCTTCGCTCGCGGTCCAATGGCCATCGATATAGGCGAGCGCGCGCAGCAGCCGGCGATCGGCGAGGCGGTCGAGCGCGTCATGGTGGTTGGTACGGGCAAAATGTGCGGACATCAGTCGGGTCTCCCGGTGCCGAGGCGATATGGAGAGACTAGCGGTGCAATCGGGACAAAGAGGCTGTTTCGGCGGTCCGATGTAGAGAGATTGTCTCTATTTGTCCGGGAGAGCAGGTCAATCTCTCTAGCTTACCAGCCGCCGGATGCCACCAACCGGTGAAATTGGCCGCCTCCACAACTTCGTCATCCATGGGCGGAGCGGAAGCGAAGCGGACGCGTAGACCCGAGGATCTATTCCGTGACCTTGATCGAAGGGCGCAGCGGAGCAGAATTCTGCACCGTTGCAACGCCTTGGCGTTACGGAATGGACCTCGGGTCTGCGCCGCGTCGCTTCGCTCCTTGCTCCGCCCGTGGATGACGAAGTGACGGACGTTTCGGCTAATCTCCACGCTGATCGTGAGACCGACTCACCCTTATTCCGGCAGCAGATCTGCCACCGGCAGCACGGTCTCGTCCTTGACCGTCTTGGTGACGATGTAGGTGAAGTAGCGGTCGATGCCGATCTCACGCTCAAGCAGGCCGTCGACCAGCCGCTGATAGGCGTCGATGTCGCGCGCCATCACTTTCAGCACGTAGTCGACGCCGCCGCCCACCGACCAGCAGGCAACGATCTCCGGGACGTCCCGCACCACCCGCTCGAAGCGGTCGAAGTCAGCCTGGCGATGATTGGCTAGGGTCACCTCCATCAGCACCGTCGCCACCGGCGCGATGACACGCATGGCGATCGCGGCGTGATAGCCGGAGACGATGCCGGCCTTCTCCAGCTTGCGCAGCCGCATCCAGCACGGCGTCGGCGACAGGCCGACCTTCTCGGCCAGCGCCAGCTTGGTGATGCGTCCGTCGCGCTGGATGGCGTCGAGAATCCTGAGGTCGATCGGGTCGAGTTTCACTGCCGCCATGCGGGTCCGCCTTTCGTTGCGGACACCATGACGATGCATTATTTCGATTGTCAATTGCACTGATTTTGATCTCTAATAAGTCATGACATTTTGGCAGCCAGATCCTGCTCTCATCCGCCGACCGGCCTATCTCTCGCTGGCCGACCAGTTCGCGCGCGCCATCCATGACGGGCGGCTGGCCAACGGCACGCGGCTGCCGACGCATCGCCGGCTGGCGGACGATCTGAAGCTTTCGGTGCAAACCGTCAGCCGCGCCTATGAGGAGTTGATCCGCCGGGGACTGATTTCCGGCGAGGTCGGCCGCGGCAGCTTTGTGCAGACGCAGCGCCGCGAGCCCGAGCCGCCCTATATCCCGGAACGGCTTGGCGAGGTCATCGACCTCTCGATCCTGAAGCCGGTCTGCGAGCCGATGCATCTGGAGAAACTGAAGCAGGCGCTGGGCTGGCTGGCCGAGAATCTGCCGTCGAGCTCGGCGCTATCGTTCCGGCCGAACATGGTTTTCCCGCGCCACCGCGCGGTCGCGGTCGAATGGCTGAAACTTTGCGGCCTTGAAGCCTCGCCGCAAAACATCAGCCTGACCAACGGCGCCACTGCCGGCATGACGGTGGCGCTGATGAGCGTTGCGCCGCCCGGCTCGACAGTCGCTACCGAAGCGATCGGCCACCACACGCTGATCCCGCTCGCCCGCTATCTCGGCTTCAATCTCGAAGGCCTGCCGATCGACGGCAATGGGCTGGTCCCCGAAGCGCTCGACGAGGCCTGCCGCCTCTCGGACATTCGCGCTGTGTTCGTGCAGCCGTCGGTAATCAACCCGACGGCGACGCTGATGGACGCCACAAGGCGCGAGCAGATCGCGGCGGTCGCACGCAAGCACGACATTGCCATCATCGAGAACGACGTGCTCGGGCCGCTGGTCGAAGGCCGGCCGCCGGCGGTCGCCGCCTTCGCGCCGGAACGGACGCTCTACGTCACCTCCTTCACCAAAATCGTCGTGCCAGGCCTGCGCATCGGCTATCTCGCGGTACCGGACCGCTATGTCGCGGCTGTCGCCAACCGCCACCTCGTCTCGAACTGGATGGCGACGCCGATGGTTGCAGAGATCGCCACGCGCTGGGTGACCGACGGCACAGCGATGGAACTGGTCAACTGGCAGCGTGGCGCGCTGAGGCGCCGCCAGGAGATCGCCGCGGAAGTGCTCACGGGTGTCGACTATCGCTGTCATCGCGACGGGCTGCATCTGTGGCTCGAGCTGCCGGGCGACCGGGCCGAGGAGAGCTTTGTCGCGCAGGCGCGCCTGCGCGGGGTGGCGATCGCGCCGGGCACCTCGTTTCGCATCGCCGACACGCCCTGGCATCCGGCCGTGCGCATCTCGCTCGGATCGACCACCGAGGGGGAACTGCGGGCGGGCCTGAGCGTTGTCGCCAAACTGCTGCTCGGCGATCCGGAGCATCTCCTGCTCGCCATCTGATCACAAGCGGACGAAGATTGCCCTGAAATTGTGCCGTGCCGGAAATATTGTCATGATATTATTTTCCCAATTGACATGATTTGGCACGTTTCGCATCGTTAAGGACATAGGCTTCTCCAGAACGGGGACATGGATTGCCCGCGCCCATCATCAAGGTTGATGCGATTTCGAAGAGCTTCGGCGCCTTCAAGGTGCTGGACGGCCTGTCGATGCAGGTCATGCCTGGCGAGAAGCTGGCGCTGATCGGCCCGTCCGGTTCCGGCAAGACGACGATCCTGCGCATCCTGATGACGCTGGAGAAGATCGACGGCGGCCATATCCAGATCGACGGCGAGCAGCTCTACCACATGGAGCGCAACGGCCAGCTGCTGCCGGCCGACGAGCGGCACCTGGCCAGGATGCGCCAGAAGATCGGCATGGTCTTCCAGCTGTTCAATCTCTTCCCGCACAAATGCGTCATGGACAATGTGACCCTGGCGCCGATGCTGACCAAGGGCGTCGCGCGCGCCGCCGCCGAGAAGCGGGCGATGGAACTGCTCGACATGGTCGGACTAGCGGACAAGGCGAAGGCGATGCCGGCGCAGCTCTCCGGCGGCCAGAAGCAGCGCGTTGCGATCGCCAGGGCGTTGGCGCTGTCGCCCAAGATCATGCTGTTCGACGAGGTCACCTCGGCGCTTGACCCCGAGCTCGTCGAGGAAGTGCTCAACGTCATGCGCAAGCTCGCCGCCGAGACCGACATGACGATGCTTCTGGTCACCCATGAGATGGGCTTCGCCCACGACTTCGCCGACCGCGTGCTGTTCTTCGACCGCGGCAGGATCGTCGAGGAAGGCAAGCCCGATGAGATTTTCCGCCATCCCAAACAGGAAAGAACGCAGAGCTTCCTGAAGAAGATCATCGCGGCCGGACATCGCGTCTGACCGCAATGCGAGCGGGCGGCGCAAGCCGTCCACGGGCGGTCAAAGGCCGCCCGAACCAGGCAAACCAAGAAGACAAACAAGGAGTTGGGAACAATGAAGAAACTTGGCATTCTGGCTGGCGTCGCCGGCCTCGCGATAACCGCGATGCTGCTCGCCCCCGGCGCGCGGTCGGCGGATGACGCCAAGCTGGAGCAGCTCAAGCAGCAAGGCTTCGCCCGCGTCGCCATCGCCAACGAGCCGCCCTATACGGCGGTCGCGGCCGACGGCAAGGTTTCGGGCGCGGCACCCGACGTGGCGCGCGAGATCTTCAAGCGTCTCGGCGTCAACGACATCGTCGCTTCCATCTCCGAATACGGCGCGATGATCCCCGGCCTGCAGGCCGGCCGCTTCGACGTCGTCACCGCCGGTCTGTTTATGAAGCCGGAGCGCTGCGCGGCAGTCGCCTATTCCGAGCCGGTGCTTTGCGATGCCGAAGCGATGCTGGTGAAGAAGGGCAATCCGAAGGGCTTCAAGAGCTACGAGGACATCGCCAAGGACAGCTCCGCCACGGTCGGTGCGCCGGGCGGCGGCACCGAGGAGAAGCTGGCGCTCACTGCCGGCGTGCCGCGCGATCGCGTCATCGTCGTGCCCGACGGCCAGAGCGGCCTGAAGATGGTGCAGGACGGCCGTATCGACGCCTATTCGCTGCCTGTGCTCTCGATCAACGACCTGATGAAGAAGGCCAACGACCCGAACCTCGAAGTGATCGCGCCGGTGCAGGGCGCGCCGGTTTATTGCGATGGCGCGGCCTTCAAGAAAGGCGACGAGGCACTGCGCGACGCCTATGACGTCGAGCTCGCCAAGATGAAGAAGTCCGGCGAGTTCGCCAAGATCATCGAGCCCTACGGCTTCTCCGCCAAGGCGGCGATGTCGACGACGCGCGAGAAGCTCTGCGCGGCGAAATAATGCTCTTTGCGTTCTCCCTGCTTGCGGGGAGAAGGTGGCTCGAAGAGCCGGATGAGGGGCAGCGCCAAGTTCTGCAAGGCTGGTTCCGCCCCTCATCTGCCTGCCCATCCTACGCAGCAGCTGCGCTGCAGCTACGGAGGGTAACCGGCATCTCTCTGTCGATGGGAGGCGCCAAGCACATCAATGTTGGGAAACTGCTAGTTTTATGACCCAGTGGTCCGGCTATCTCGGCCTGATATTGCAGGGAGCTCTTGTCACCATCGAGCTGACGCTGATGGGGTCGGTGCTTGCGCTGATCATGGCCTTCCTGGCCGGCATGGGGCGCGTGTCGCGCTTCTTCATCATCCGCGCGTTGGCGACGACGTACATCGAATTCTTCCGCGGCACCTCGATCTTCGTGCAGTTGTTCTGGGCCTATTTCGTGCTGCCTTTCGCCGGCCTGTCGCTGACGCCGCTGCAGGCAGGCGTGCTGGCGCTGGGCTTGAATGTCGGCGCCTATGCGGCGGAAGTCGTGCGCGGCGCCATCCTGTCGGTCGGCCGCGAGCAATACGAGGCCTGCACGGCGCTCAATCTCGGCCGCTGGCAAGGCATGCGCCATGTGATCCTGCCGCAGGCGCTGCTGGTCATGCTGCCGACCTTCGGCAACAACGCGATCGAGCTGCTCAAGGCAACCTCGGTCGTCTCGCTTATCTCGCTCGCCGACCTGACTTTCCAGGCGCAGGTGGTGCGCTCGCAGACCGGCAGCACGCTGATGCCCTTCCTCTCCGTTCTCGTCATCTATTTCGCGCTGGCGCTGATTATCTCCTGGGGCATTCGCACGCTGGAGCGCCGCATGGCGCGCGGTCTCGACGGAGTGCGCGTCTGATGGAATGGGATTGGAACTTCGTCTGGGAGATCATGCCGACCCTTATCCAGGGGGTGAAGATCACCATCCTGGCGACGGTGCTCGGCTCGGTCCTGGCGGCGATCGTGGGGCTTGGGATCGCGCTGGCGCGGCGCTCGGAGAACCGCATCGTCGCGCGCAGCGTCGGCTGGTTCGCCGAGTTCATCCGCGGCACGCCGCTCCTGGTGCAGCTCTATTTCATCTTCTACGTGCTGCCCGACATCGGCATCCTGCTGCCGCCGCTGGTGGCGGGCGTCATCGGGCTCGGCCTGCATTACGGCACCTACACGGCCGAGGTTTACCGCGCCGGCATCGACAATGTGCCGCGCGGCCAGTGGGAAGCTGCCAAGGCCTGCAATCTGGGCGGCCGCCACACCTGGACGCATATCATCCTGCCGCAGGCGATCCCGCCGATGATCCCGGCCCTGGCCAACTATTTCATCGCCATGTTCAAGGAGACGCCGCTGCTGTCGGCGATCACCGTGCTGGAACTGATGAACCAGGCCAAGAGCGTTGCCAACACCTATTACCGCTACATCGAACCAATGACGTTGGTCGGCGCCTTCTTCCTCGTCATCAGCCTCTGCTCCGTCGTGCTGTTGCGCTGGCTGGAGCATCGCTACGGCAGGATCGAAAGATGAAAGTCATGAAAGCATTGCCCGACATCCGCCTCGAAACGGCGCGTCCTGCGCTGGACTCGCGTCCGCTGGAAAAGCGCGTCGGCCTGATTGCGCTTGCGACCGACCACACCAGCGAAATGGATTTCCGCCGCATGGTGGCGAGCGAGCGGATCGGTGTCTATGTCGCGCGCATCCCCTACGCCAATCCGACGACGCCGGAAAACTTGCGCAAGATGCAGCCGTCGCTTTCGGCGGGCGCGGCGCTGATCCTGCCGGACGAGGCGCTCGATGCGATATGCTATTCGTGCACCTCTGCGTCGGTGGTGATCGGCGATGCCGAGATCGAACAGGCGATCCATTCAGCCAAGCCAGGCGCGCCCGTCGTCACCCCGCCGATGGCCGGCGTGCGCGGCCTGAACGCTTTCGGGGTGAAGCGCATCAGCATCCTGACTCCTTACACGGTCGAGACCAGCCGGCCGATGGCCACCTATTTCGCCGCGCATGGCTTCGATATCGAAAGCTTCACCTGCCTCGGTTTCGAGGACGACCGCGAGATGGCGCGCATCACGCCGGCTTCCCTGGTCGAGCTGGCGCGCAAGGTCATGCATCCGCAGGCCGATGCGCTGTTCGTCTCATGCACCGCGCTGCGTGCCGCGCTTGCCGTTCCCGGCATGGAAGAGGCGATCGGACGTCCGGTCGTCACCAGCAATCAGGCCAGCGCCTGGAACTGCCTGCGGCTCTGCGGCGACGAGACGCCCCGGCCCGAGTTCGGCCGGCTCTGGACGAAGCCGCTGGCCCAGTGAACGAAATGCCCGTGATCGAAATGACTGTTGAGCTTCAGCATATTCGCGCGGCGCGCGAGCGCATTGCCGGCAAGGTCGAGCGGACACCCATCGTGCTGTCGCAAAGCCTCTCGGACCGCACGGGCCGTCCCGTTCATCTCAAGCTGGAGCATCACCAGACCACCGGCGCGTTCAAGCTGCGCGGCGCTTCCAATGCGATCGCAGCATTGAGCGCGGAAGAAAAATCGCGCGGCGTCGTCGCCGCCTCGACCGGCAATCACGGCCGCGCGCTGGCGCATGCGGCAAAGCTCGAAGGCATCCGCGCGGTGATCTGCATGTCGAGGCTGGTGCCGGAAAACAAGCTCGACGCCATCCGTCGCCTCGGCGCGGATATCCGCATCGTCGGCAACAGCCAGGACGACGCCCAGCAGGAAGTCGACAGGCTGGGGGCGGATGAAGGGCTGGTCATGCTGCCGCCCTTCGACCATCCAGATATCGTTGCCGGGCAAGGCACGCTCGGGCTGGAAATCATGGAGCAGGTTCCGAACGCGGCAAGCGTGCTGGTGCCGCTCTCCGGCGGCGGGCTGGCGGCCGGTGTGGCGGCGGCGGTCAAAGGCGTGAGCCCGCGCACCAAAGTCATCGGCATCTCGATGGCACGCGGCGCTGCGATGAAAGCCAGCCTCGACGCCGGCCGGCCGGTGCAGGTCGAGGAACTGCCGACGCTGGCGGATTCGCTCGGCGGCGGCATCGGGCTCGACAACCGGCTGACCTTTGCCATGTGCCGCGACCTGCTGGATGACGTCGTCCTGCTTGCCGAGGACGAGATCGCGGCCGGCATCCGCCATGCGTATGAAGAGGAGCGCGAGATAGTCGAAGGCGCCGGCGCCGTCGGCATCGGCGCGCTGCTTGCCGGCAAGGTCAAAGTGAGCGGCCCCACTGTTCTCATCCTCTCCGGCAAGAACATCGACATGGACCTGCACCGCCGCATCGTCTGCGGCCAGACAATCGCGGAGCGCGCAGCATGAGCCGCATAACCATTCTCACCGAGAGTGATCTGCGCAAGATCGTGACGCTCGATCTGGACGCCGTTGCCTGCGTCGAGGACGCTTTTCGCGCCTTGGCCACCCTGCCGGTGGCGATGCCACCGATCCTGCGGCTCGACATTCACGAGCATCGCGGCGAGGTCGACGTGAAGTCTGCCTATGTGCCGGGCATTGACGGTTTCGCCGTCAAGATAAGCTCCGGCTTCTTCGACAATCCGACGCTCGGCCTGCCGAGCGGCGGCGGCATGATGGTGCTGCTTTCGGCCAAGACCGGTGTGGTCGAGGCGCTGCTGCTCGACAATGGCTATCTCACCGACATCCGAACCGCTGCGGCCGGCGCGGTTGCGGCAAAGCATTTGTCGCGCCAAGACTCCAGTGTGGCCGCGATCTTCGGCGCCGGCCTGCAGGCCGGCCTGCAGTTGGAAGCGCTGCGTCTCGTCAGACCGATCGAGGAAGCGCGCATCTGGGCGCGCGACGCCGCCAGGGCTGAAGCCACCGCCGCGCGCTTGCGCGAGAAGCTCGGCATCCTCGTGCGCGCGGAGCCGGATGCGGCGAACGCGGCAGCGGGCGCCGACATCATCGTCACCACCACGCCTTCGACCGAACCCCTGATCAAGGCCGGCTTCGTCACCGCCGGCCAGCACATCACCGCCATGGGCTCAGACGCCGAGCACAAGAACGAGATCGCGCCGGCGATCCTGCGCATGGCCGATCTCTATGTCGCCGACAGCGCCAAGCAGACACGGCGCCTGGGCGAGCTCCATCACGCCATCGAGGCGGCGGTCCTCGCCGCCGATGCCGAGGTCACGGAGCTCGGCCAGATCATCGCCGGCAGCAAGCCCGGACGGCGCTCGGCCAGCGACATCACCATCGCCGACCTCACCGGCACCGGGGTGCAGGACACCGCAATCGCCACTTTGGCTCGCGACCGTGCGCGCGCCGCCAATGCCGGGCTCAATTTCGAAAGTTGATGCTGGCCGCCAGGCCCAACAAACGAGGACAACAAAATGCAGCCAAATTTGAAATTCTCGCGCGGCGAATATGCGGAGCGCCTCGCCAAGACACGAAAAGCCATGGAGGCTAAAGGCGTCGATCTGCTGATCGTCAGCGATCCCTCCAACATGGCCTGGCTGACGGGCTATGACGGGTGGTCGTTCTATGTGCATCAGGCCGTCATCGTGCCGCCTTCCGGCGAGCCGGTCTGGTACGGCCGCGGCCAGGACGCCAACGGCGCCAAGCGCACCGCCTATCTCGCGCATGACAACATCATCGGCTATGCCGATCACTATGTGCAGTCGACCGAGCGGCATCCGATGGATTACCTCGCCAGCGTGCTGGCCGAGCGCGGCTGGGATAAGCTCAGCATCGGCGTCGAGATGGATAATTACTGGTTTTCGGCCGCCGCCTTCGCGGCGCTGCAGAAGCACCTGCCCAATGCCCGCTTCGCCGATGCCACAGCGCTGGTGAACTGGCAGCGCGCCGTGAAAAGCCTGACCGAGATCGAGTATATGCGCAACGCTGCCCGTATCGTCGAGGCGATGCACCAGCGGATCGTCGACAAAATAGAGGTCGGCATGCGCAAATGCGACCTGGTCGCCGAGATCTACGATGCCGGCACGCGCGGCGTCGCCGGCATCGGCGGCGACTATCCGGCGATCGTGCCGCTCTTGCCGTCGGGGGCGGACGCTTCGGCGCCCCATCTCACCTGGGACGACAAGCCGATGAAAGTGAACGAAGGCACGTTCTTCGAGATCGCCGGCTGCTACAATCGCTACCATTGTCCGCTGTCGCGCACCGTATTCCTCGGCAAGCCGACCCAGGCCTTCCTAGACGCCGAGAAGGCGACGCTGGAAGGCATGGAAGCCGGCCTCGCGGCCGCCAAGCCTGGCAACACCTGCGAGGATATCGCCAACGCCTTCTTCGCCGTGTTGAAGAAATACGGCATCGTCAAGGACAACCGCACCGGCTACCCGATCGGCATCTCCTATCCGCCGGACTGGGGTGAGCGCACCATGAGCCTGCGCCCCGGCGACCGCACCGAGCTCAAGCCCGGCATGACCTTCCATTTCATGACCGGACTGTGGCTGGAGACGATGGGGCTGGAGATCACCGAGTCCATCCTGATCACCGACACCGGCGTCGAGTGCCTGGCCAACGTGCCGCGCAAGCTGTTCGTGAAGGACTGAGCCGATGTCCGCTTTGCGTCCCTCGCCGATCACGCCGACCGTCGACTTCGAGCGCGACGGCGTCCAGCATGGCTTCCTGCGCCTGCCCTACAGCCGCGACGATTCCGCCTGGGGATCGGTGATGATCCCGGTCTGTGTGATGCGCAACGGCAAGGGCTCGACGGCGCTGCTCACCGGCGGCAATCACGGCGACGAATATGAGGGGCCGCTGGCGCTCTACGAACTCGCCCGCACGCTCGATCCGAAAAATGTCTCCGGCACGGTCATCATCGTGCCGGCGATGAACTATCCGGCCTTCCGGGCCGGCACGCGCACCTCGCCGATCGACAAGGGCAACATGAATCGATCTTTCCCTGGGCGCCCGGACGGCACGGTGACGGAGAAGATCGCCGACTATTTCCAGCGCGAGCTGCTGCCGCGCGCGGACATCGTCTTCGACTTCCATTCCGGCGGCAAGACGCTGGACTTCGTGCCGTTCTGCGCGGCACACACGCTGCCGGACAAGGCGCAGGAGAAGAAAGCCTTCGCCGCCGTCGAGGCTTTCTCGGCGCCGTTCTCGATGCGCATGACCGAGATCGACGCGGTCGGCATGTATGACACGGCCGCCGAGGAGATGGGCAAGGTCTTCGTCACTACCGAGCTCGGCGGCGGCGGAACCTCGCGCGCCGAGACGGTGCGGATCGCCCGGCGCGGCATCCTCAACGTGCTCCGCCACGCCGGCATCGTCGATGGTGAGGTCGAGAAGGGCAGAACCCAATGGCTGGACATGCCGTCGGGCGATTGCTTCGCCTTCGCCGAGGATGACGGCATGATCGAGACGGTGGTCGACCTCGGCGAGCCTGTGAAGGACGGCCAGGTGGTCGCGCGCATCCATCCGGTCGGGCGCACCGGGCAGCCGCCGCAGGAGATCAGGGCCAGGATGTCGGGACTGCTCGCCGCGCGTCATTTCCCGGGCCTGGTCAAGGCTGGCGACTGCGTCTCGGTGCTGGCCGTGGCCGTTCGCGAATAATCTTGGTGCGGCGCCCTACTGCACCACGCGCTTCTCGAGCTTGCGGGCAAGCGTGCGCCGGTGCAGGCCGAGCCGGCGCGCGGTTTCGGAGATGTTGAAGCCGGTTTCGACCAGCGTTTCGTGGATGCGCTCCCATTCGAGGTTCTTGATCGAGGTGGGGCGGCTGGTGAGCGGCACCGAAACGTCGCCCTCGGCGCGGCCGAAGGCGGCTTCGATGTCATCGGTGTTGGCGGGCTTGGCCAGATAGTGGCCCGCGCCGAGCTTGATCGCCTCAACCGCCGTGGCGATGCTGGCAAATCCCGTCAGCACGACGATGCGCATCGACGGGTTGCGGGCGCTGAGAAGCTTGACGCATTCGAGACCCGATCCCGATCCGAGCTTGAGATCGACGACGGCGTAGGCGGGGACGGCCGTTTCCAGCGCGACCAGAAGCGCCTCGCGGTCGTGGCAGACCACGACGTCGTAGTCGCGCTTTTCAAACGAGCGTTTGAGCGTGCGCGCAAAGGTCGCATCGTCCTCGACGACGAACAAGGATCGATCAGATTTCACGATCGTCTCCATAGGTCAGCGCCGCCAGCGGCAGCGAAAGGGTAACACGGGCGCCCTCGGCCATGTTGCGCGCCGAAACGTCGCCTCCAAGCTTGCGCACCACGTTGAACACCAGGAAGAGGCCCAGGCCGCCGCCTGGTCGCCCCTTGCTCGACATATAGGGCTGGCCGAGCGTGTCCAGAATATCCTTGTCGAAACCCGGTCCGCGATCCTCGACGGAGAGCACCAGCTTCTCATCCTGCCGCTCGGCGGTGATGCCGACCCAATCGTGCGATGCTTCCTGCGCATTGTCGAGCACATTGAAGATCACCTGTTTCAGCGCCGTGTCGGACACGATCTGCTCGTCCGGCTCGAAGCCGTTGCTGTAATGCAGCTTGATAGGCTGGCGGCTGACGCGCCATTCCTCGATGAGATCGTCGAGGAAGCGGCGGATCGTGGTGCGGATGGTGCCCTCGCCCCGCGCCTGGCCGGAGGACATGAGAATGCCCGTAACGATGCCTTTACAGCGCTCGATCTGCGCCTGCATCTCGGCCACGTCCCCGGAAAGCTCGCGGTTGCGTTTGACGTCGCGCATCTGGCGCCAGTCGGACAGGATGACCGATATTGTCGACAGCGGTGTGCCCAGTTCATGCGCGGCACCCGAGGCCAGCAGGCCCATGCGCACGATGTGATCTTCCTCGGCCGAACGCTGGCGCAGGTCGGCGAGATAGGCATCGCGTTCGCGCAGGTTGCGGTTGATGCGCGTCATGAAGATCACGATCAGGCCGGCCGCGAGCACGAAGCAGATGAACATGCCTCGCAGATGCAGCGCCAGGAGGTCGCTGCCGCCGTGATGCGGGAGTGCGATCGGCTGGAAGACGAAGATGAGGAAGACAAAGCAGGCCGAGGCCGCCACCACCAGGAGCCAGGTCGACCATGGCGCCAGCAGCGCGGCGCCGAGCGTGATCTGCAGGAGATAGAGCGACACGAACGGATTCGAGGCGCCGCCGCTCAGGTAGAGCTGCGTCGTCAGCGCCGCCATGTCGAAAATCAGCGCGACGAAGAGCTGCGCGTTGGAGATCCGGCGGTTGCCGCGCAGGGCGAGCAGGCTGAAGATGTTGAGGCCGACCAGGAAAAGCACCACGCCCGCCATCTCGGTGAGCGGCAGCGGGATGGCGAACCAGTATTGCGTGACCAGGATGGTCAGCACCTGCCCCGCCACTGCCAGCCAGCGCAGCTGGATGAGCAGGAGCAGGTTCTTCCTGTTCGTGACGTCGGCGTCCGACGCGGCGCCTCCCTGCCGAGTTGGAAGAAGCGTCAGGAACGGCTTGTCGCGATGGGGCCACGCGATATTCATCACGCTGCATCCCAGTTCCGGCGGCCGGAGAAAACCTGTCTGGCAAGCGCCATCGCCAGCATCCCTGCAAGGGCAAACCAGGTCAAAGCATAGATGAGATGGCTGTTGCGGAAGGTGACGACGGTGAGCCCGCCGCGCGGCCAGCCAGCAGCGCCGGATGCCTCGGCATCGATGAAATAAGGCGCGACATCCGCCAGGCCGCGCGCCTTGGCGATTGCCGCGACGTCGCGCGAATACCAGCGATCGGCAGCCGGATCGTTTCTGCGCAGGAAACCGCCGCCGGGCTCGCTGATGCGCAGCAGCCCGTCAACCGTCGCCGGTGAGGCGAGCGCGGCATTCTCCCGCTCGAACTCCACCTTGCGCTCCTGCGGGATGAAGCCGCGGTTGACGAGGACCGTGAAACCGCGGTCGTCGCGCATCGGCGTCAACACCCAATAGCCGCCGCCAAGCTCGGTCACCGCCTGCACCAGCGTGTTGGCGCCGCCCTGCAAGCGCCCGGTCAACCGCACGTGGCGATATTCGTAGTCCGGTGCGCTCAACCCGCTCCAGTCCTGCGGGCCGGGCGCATCGACGACGGGAGTATGGATGCGCTGGTCGACGCGGGCGATCAGGTCGAGCTTCCAGACCCGTCTTTCCAACTGCCAGACGCCGAGTCCGAGAAACATCAGAACGCCGAGAATCCCAAGCACCACAGCCAGGAATCGCGACGTAGAACCCTTCGAGGCCGCATGAGAGCCGGTCATGTCCTTTGCCTCGGCTCTGGTCCTCCCCGCGCGCCACACGCCCACGCCCGAAATGGGGCTCATGGCATCTCCCGCATCTCGTGGAGCCCGGGCATCATGTTGGCGTTGAGGTGGTACATCACCCAGAGCGAGCCGCTCAGCACGATGACGACGAGAACCACCGTGAAGATGAGCGCCAGCATCGACCATCCGCCTTCCGAGGCGGGGTTCATATGCAGGAAGAAGACCATGTGCACCACGATTTGTACCACCGCGAAGGCCATGATGATGATGGCCGCGGCCTGCTTGTTGTCCATGGCGCCGGTCATGACCATCCAGAACGGGATGGCGGTGAGGATCACTGACAGGACGAAGCCGATCAGGTAGCCCCTCAGCGAGCCGTGCGCGGCGCCGCCATGGGTACGGTCGCGATCGGCATGATCATGAGCGCTCATCTGAGCATCCCCATCAGATAGACAAAGGTGAAGACGCCGATCCAGACGACGTCGAGGAAGTGCCAGAACATCGAGAGGCACATCAGCCGGCGGCGGTTGGCCTCGATGAGGCCGTGTCGCGCGACCTGCACCATCAGCGTCACCATCCAGACGATGCCGAAGGTGACATGCAGGCCGTGCGTGCCGACCAGGGTGAAGAAGGACGACAGGAAGGCGCTGCGCTGCGGGGTCGCGCCTTCCTGGATCATGTGCGCGAATTCGGATAGCTCGATGGAGAGGAACGCCAGGCCGAACAGCATGGTCACCGCGAGCCAGGCCTGCGTCGCGCCGACACGGCCCTTGTCCATGGTCAGCATGGCAAAGCCATAGGTGATCGAGGACAAGAGCAGCATGGTGGTGTTGACCGCCACCAGACCGAGATCGAACAGATCCTTCGGCGCCGGACCCGCCGCGTAATTGCCGCCGAGCACGCCATAGGCCGCGAACAGCATGGCGAAGATCAGGCAGTCGCTCATCAGGTAGAGCCAGAAGCCGAGCATGGTGCTGCCGCCTTCGGCGTGCGCGTGCTCTTCTTCCAGGTGGAAGACCGGTTCCGCGACGGCCGTGATCGCGCTCGATGCCATGCTCAATTCCTAGCCCTGGGCGGCGAGGAGCGTCGTCCTCGCCTCTTCGGTTTGCGTGACCTCGGCAGCCGAGATGTCGAAGTCGCGGTGGTAGTTGAACGTGTGGCCGATCGCGGTTGCGATGAGGCAGACGAAGCTCAGCGCCGCCAGCCACCAGATGTACCAGATCAGGCCGAAGCCGAGCGCGACGCTGAACACCGCCAGGACGACGCCGGTGCCGGTGTTGCTCGGCATGTGGATCGGTTTGAATCCGGACAGCGGGCGCCGGTAGCCGGCCTTCTTCATGTCGAACCAGGCGTCGTTGTCGCGAATGACTGGCGTGAAGGCGAAATTGTAGGCCGGCGGCGGCGAGGAGGTCGACCATTCGAGGGTGCGGCCATCCCAGGGATCGCCGGTGTGATCGGCCAGCGCTTTGCGCTTGCGGATGGAGACGAAGATCTGGACCAGGAAGGCGGCGATGCCGCAGGCGATCAGCACCGCGCCGAAAGCGGCTATCACGAACCATATCTGCAGCGAGGGATCGTCGAAGACGCGCATGCGGCGGGTCACGCCCATCAGGCCGAGGATATAGAGCGGCATGAAGGCGAGCCAGAAGCCGAGCACCCAGCACCAGAACGAGACCTTGCCCCAGAACGGATCGAGCTTAAAGCCGAAGGCCTTGGGCCACCAATAGGCGATGCCGGCGAACAGGCCGAACAGCACGCCGCCGATGATGACGTTGTGGAAATGCGCGATCAGGAACAGGCTGTTGTGCAGCACGAAGTCGGCCGGAGGCACGGCAAGCAGCACGCCGGTCATGCCGCCAACGACGAAGGTGAGCATGAAGGCCACCGTCCACATCATCGGCAATTCGAAGCGGATGCGGCCGCGATACATGGTGAACAGCCAGTTGAATATCTTCGCCCCGGTCGGGATCGAGATGATCATCGTGGTGATGCCGAAGAAGGAATTGACACTGGCGCCGGAGCCCATGGTGAAGAAGTGGTGCAGCCAGACGAGATAGGACAGGATGGTGATGACTATCGTGGCGTAGACCATCGAGGTGTAGCCGAACAGGCGCTTGCCGGAGAAGGTCGAGGTGACCTCGGAGAAGACGCCGAACAGCGGCAGGATAAGGATGTAGACCTCCGGGTGACCCCATATCCAGATGAGGTTCACATACATCATCGGATTGCCGCCGAAATCGTTGGTGAAGAAGTTGGTGCCGACATAGCGGTCGAGCGCAAGCAGCGTCAGCACCGCCGTCAGCACCGGGAAGGACGCGACGATCAGCACGTTGGTGCAGAGCGAGGTCCAGGTGAAGACGGGCATGCGCATCATGGTCATGCCTGGGGCGCGCATCTTGATGATGGTGCAGATCAGGTTGATGCCGGACAATGTCGTGCCGACGCCGGCGACCTGCAGCGCCCAGATGTAGTAATCGACGCCGACGTCGGGACTGTAATTGATGCCGGAGAGCGGCGGATAGGCCAGCCAGCCGGTGCGAGCGAACTCGCCGACGAACAGCGAGGCCATGACCAGGATCGCGCCGCCGACCGTCATCCAGAAGCTGAAATTGTTGAGGAAAGGGAACGAGACGTCGCGCGCGCCGATCTGCAGCGGCACGACGAAGTTCATCAGCCCGGTGACGAAAGGCATCGCCACGAAGAAGATCATGATCACGCCATGGGCGGTAAAGATCTGGTCGTAGTGATGAGCGTTGAGGTAACCCTCGGAACCGTTGAAGGCGATGGCCTGCTGCAGGCGCATCATGATGGCGTCGGAGAAGCCGCGCAGCAGCATGACGAGGCCGAGCGCCATGTACATGATGCCGATCTTCTTGTGGTCGACGCTGGTGAACCACTCGCGCCACAGATAACCCCAAAGCTTGAAATAGGTGACCGCGCCGAGCACCGCGAGGCCGCCCAACGCCACGACGACGAAGGTGACGACGACGATCGGCTCGTGCAGCGGCAGCGACTCCAGAGTGAGGCGGCCGAAGATGAATTTGGTCAGCGACTCAGGCATCCGCCATCCCTCACAATTCGAAGCGCAGCAGGCCGAGCGACGGGGTCCCGGCATCGGCGCGGCGGCTGCCGGCCCCTGGACTGAGCCCTGCCCCGCGCAGCGGGGAAAGATCGCGCATTGGCCAGTATTTCGCGCCGGCATCGCGGGCCGAGCGCGAGGCGGCGGCTGCTTCCTCCGCCGTGCAGATGCTGGCGACATAGGACGGATCGTTGCCGAACACCGCGCCGCGCCGGGCAAGCTTGTCATATTGCAGCGGCAAGGTGTTGCGCACGCCGGCCAGCCCAAGGCCGCCCTTGGCGTCGATCGACATCATCTCGTTCATGCACATCTTGCCGCGCTCGACGCACAGATTGAGGATCGCGCCATAGAGGTCGGGATCGACGGAGGCATAGTGGCGGACCGGCTCGTTCTCGCTCGGACGCTCGAGCTCGAGATAGGTCTCGCGGCTGAGCGTAGCCTGCGCGCCTTTGGTCTGCGTCACCCACTCACCGAACGCCTGATCGGAGAGCCCGTGGAACGCAAAGCGCATGCCGGAGAAGCCGGCGCCGCTGTAGTTGGCCGAGAAGCCGGAATAGGTGCCCGGACGGTTGATGACCGCGTGCAGCTTCGTCTCCATGGCGGGCATGGCGTAGATCTGTCCGGCAAGGGCCGGAATGTAGAAGGAGTTCATCACCGTCGAGGAGGTGATGCGGAAATCGATCGGCTGGTTGATCGGCGCCGCCAGCTCGTTGACGGAGGCAATGCCGTAATCCGGATAGATGAAGAGCCATTTCCAATCCAGCGCGACGACGTCGACCCTGAGCGGCTTGTGGTTCTGGGTGACCGGCTGTCCTGGTTCGATCCGGTCGATGCGCCGGTAGGGATCGAGCAGATGGGAGCCGAGCCAGGTGAGCGCGCCGAGGCAGATGATGACGAGCAGGGGTGCCGCCCAGATCACCAGCTCCAGCTTGGTCGAATGGTCCCAGTCCGGCGTGTAGATCGCCGTGGTGCTGGATTGCCGGTAGCGCCAGGCGAACAGCACGGTCAGCGCCATGACCGGCAGGATGATGATGAGCATCAGCAGGGTCGAGACGACGAGCAGGTCGCGCTGCTGCGCTGCCACGTCGCCCGCGGGCGCCAGCACGACCAGGTCGCAGCCGCTCAGCAGCACGGCGAGCGGAAAAAGAAGCAAGGCTCCGGATCGTCTCATCAAACGCTGCCCTCTATGGCCCTGCAGCAGGATCTCTGCAGGTTGCGATGCGATATGGACCAACGGCTACTGCCGCAGGCACAGCGACGACATTGGACAATTTGTCCAATGCCCAGCCGGTATGGCTTTCGCGAAAGTGTGCACGCATAATTGGATGACGACAACATAGCGTCGGGACGACGACAATCGCGTTCCGAAGTTGAGTTTGGTGACGACGGAAACGATGGCTGAAACTTCGACTTCCGAAACGGACAGCAGGCTGATCGGCTCGCATCACGGCCAGGTCAGCGCTGGCGATATCGCGGTCGGCGTGATCATCGGCAGGACGTCGGAATTCTTCGATTTCTTCGTCTATGCGATCGCTTCCGTGATCGTGTTCCCCAAGCTTGTGTTCCCAACCCACGACCCGCTGGTCGGAACGCTCTACTCCTTCGCCATCTTCGCGCTGGCCTTCATCGCGCGCCCGTTCGGCACCGTGCTGTTCATGGCGATCGACCGCGCCTATGGCCGCGGCGCCAAGCTGACGATCGCGCTGTTCCTGCTCGGCACCTCGACGGTCGCCATGGCGTTCCTGCCCTCCTATGAGGACGTCGGCACGGTCGCCGCCTGGCTGCTGTCGCTCACCCGCTTCCTGCAGGGCCTGGCGCTCGGCGGGACATGGGACGGATTGCCCTCCCTCCTGGCGCTGAATGCGCCGCAGAACCGGCGCGGCATCTATGCGATGATCCCGCAGCTCGGCGCGCCGATCGGGCTCATCGTGGCAAGCTCGCTGTTTGCCTTCTTCGTCGCCAACCTCTCGGCCGACGACTTCTTCGCCTGGGGCTGGCGCTATCCCTTCTTCGTCGCCTTCGCCATCAACGTCGTGGCGCTGTTTGCCAGGCTGCGCATCGTGGTCACGCCCGAATTCTCAAAACTCTACGAGAGCGGCGACCTGCAGCCGACGCGCATCAGGGAGATGGTCCGGACGGAAGGACGCAACGTCGTCGTCGGCGCCTTCGCGCCGCTGGCGAGCTTCGCCCTGTTCCATATGGTGACGGTGTTCCCGCTGTCCTGGGTGTTCCTGTTCACCAATGAGGGTCCGGAACGTTTCCTGGTCATCGAAGTGGTGAGCGCGCTGTTTGGCATCGCGGCGATCGTTGCATCGGGTCCGCTGGCCGACCGTGTCGGACGCCGCGCCCTGCTCGGCGGCGGCGCCGTCGCCATCGCGGCCTTCAGCGGCTTTGCCCCACAACTTCTCAACGGCGGCACCGTCGGCGAGACGGTGTTCATGGTGCTCGGCTTCATCCTGCTGGGCTTGAGCTTCGGGCAATCCTCAGGCGTCGTCGCATCGAGCTTCTCGCGCCAGCACCGCTATACCGGCTCGGCGGTGACATCGGACCTGGCCTGGATGTTCGGCGCCGGCTTCGCGCCGCTCGCGGCGCTGCTCCTGGCCGGCAATTTCGGCCTCATCGCCGCCGGCGCCTATCTGCTTTCGGGCGCCGCCTGCACGCTGATCGCGCTTTGGATCGACAGGCAGGCACGCCGGGCCGACTGAACGAGCGGCGAGCTCGGATAGTCGCCGCTCTATCCCTTTGTTTTTGAGGCAGTTCCAGACGGAAGGTTACGGCGAAGGCGCCGAACTCAACCGCTCACACTTTTCCTGGAATTGCTCTGACCTGCAATCAGACCTGGTAGAAATCCCGATACCATTGCACGAAGCGCGGGACGCCGATCTCGATCGGGATCCTGGGCTTGAAGCCGATCACCGCCTCGAGCGATGCGACGTCGGCATAGGTCGCAGGCACATCGCCCGGCTGCAGCGGCATCAGGTTGCGGATTGCCTTGCGCCCGAGAGCGTCTTCCAGAACGTCGATCAGCCGGCTGAGCTCGACAGGCGAGCTGTCGCCGATGTTATGGATCCTGAACGGCGCGGTGCTCGTCGCGGGGTCCGGTGCAGCGCTTGTCCAATCGGGATTGGGCGTCGCTGGATGCTGCATGACGCGGGCCACCCCCTCGACGATATCGTCGATGTAGGTGAAGTCCCGCTGCATGTTGCCATGGTTGAAGACATCGATCGGCTGACCGGCGAGGATGGCCTTGGTGAAGATGAACAAGGCCATGTCGGGCCGTCCCCACGGACCGTAGACGGTGAAGAAGCGCAGGCCCGTCGTCGGCAGCCCGAACAGATGGCTGTAGGTGTGGGCCATCAGCTCGTTTGCCTTCTTGCTGGCGGCATAGAGACTGAGGGGATGGTCGGCGGAATCATGCACGGAGAACGGCATGCGCGTGCTGCCGCCATAGATCGAGCTTGACGACGCATAGACGAGATGGCCGACCGAGGCCTGCCGGCACCCCTCCAGGATGTTGAGGAAGCCGTTGAGATTGCTTTGCGCATAGAGATGCGGATTGACCAGCGAGTAGCGGACGCCCGCCTGCGCGGCGAGGTTGACGACGATCTGCGGCGCGACCGACGCAAAGACCCCCGAGATGCCATCGCGGTCGGCGAGATCGACATGCTCGAAATGAAAGTCTGGAAACGCCTTCAGCCGCTCGAGCCGCGCCTGCTTCAAGGTGACGTCGTAATACTCGTTCATGGAATCGAGGCCGACAACCTGCCGGCCTTCGGCAAGCAGCCTCTGGCAAAGGTGAAAACCTATGAAGCCGGCTGCGCCGGTGATCAGGATCGGCCTGCTCGACGTCAATGCATACCCCTAACGCTGCAGTCAGACCTTGTAGGCCATTGAGAACCTGCGCCTTTTATGGCAGGGCTGCAATGAATTCAACGATGCGCTTTCTCTCGCCGTCGTCGCCAGCGTGAGGCCAGCGGCAAGATCGGCCGCCAGCCAGACGTCCGTATTGCGAACGCGCACGCAGCTGCCGCCGGGGTCCGACAGCGGAAAGCTATCTCAAGCCAACGCTGATATGCGAGCGTGATCAGCGGTCGGGCACTTCCGTGCGGAATACGATTGCGCGCACACCGCGGATCGGGAACTTGATTTTCTTGGTGATCCCTGTTGCTTGGGGCAAACTGCTGGCGGGCTGTCAGGAGGAGAAATGAGAGCACGCGCGGCGACGGTCGGAGACCTGGAAGATGTTTTCCGCGGCCTGTCCAAGCGAATGTCGGACGAATATGTGGCGGCCGGCAAGGACAGCAAAAGCGCCTATGACAATCTGATGATGAACCTGAAGGAAGGCCGGGCGCATGCGCTCGTGCAGGACGACAGGACGGTGGCGATCATCGCCTGGCATGAGCACGCGGACGCCGCCGACACGCTCTTTGCCGCGCGGGAGGATTTCTTCAACGCCACGACGGTCCGCTTCTGCAAGCGCCACATCCGCCATGTCCAGGCGCTGGCCGGCAACCTTCCCGTCCATTCGCGCAGCTGGCTGAACAGGCCCGACGTCGCGAAATGGTTCCGCGTGATCGGCTATGTCGACCGAGGGCGCGAGAACGGCGCCACCTTGTTCGAGCTGCCGTCGGCCGCCAATAGCTGACGGAAGCGAGGGCGATCCGTTACGGCGCCCCGAAAACGGGCGCTTGCGCGAAAATCCGATTGGAAAGATTGTACGCTCAGGCACCGGGCAACCCGGCACGCCGGATGGGGTTTGGCTGCTGGAAATCGGGATGTTGCGCGTCTGCCTGGCCTTTGTCGCCATCGCTGCCCTGACGAGACCGTCAGGGGCGGAGCCGCGCGCGTCCCATCTTTTCGACCGACCCGGCCTCGCAGCGGCCTATTCGGGCCAATCCGATCTTATCACCGCATACACGACCGGCATGGCGCGTTACCGGCTTCAATATTCGGGCGCCGCGGCCCAAACCGGTTTAGCCGCGCCGCTCGAGCCTCGGCTGCTGCGGCCCGAATTCCAGCAGCGGACATGGCGTTCCTCGGATGGCAGCCTGCTGCAGGGCTTTGCCGGCAAGGGCGGTTTCCGGCTGACCACAGGCAACTGCGTGGCCCGCATCTGCATGGCCATCGAATGCAGCGACGCCGGCTGGCCGCTCTATGCCTGCAGCGACGGGCGCAAGCGCAAGATGTCGGTCAGCAACTTCGTGACGGCAACATTCGACGGCGTCTCCTATCGGCGGCTGAGCGCGCCGCAGGAGTGAAATTGGCGATCTGAACCGGGTAACACAGCCGCTTGCGCCCATCTCGCCAGGCGTGGCATCAGTTGCGCGTTTTTGAGACGTTCGAAGACAGAGATAGTGGCACGCCAACCCGACAGACGATCCATTGTCGCCAAAGTCAGTCTCGCCCGAGCGCTCTCCAAGCTTGGCTTCTGCTCGCGCACGCAGGCCGAGCGTCTCGTCGTCGAGGGCCGCGTGCAGGTCAACGGAAAGACAGTGCGCGATGCCTTGCTGCGCATCGATCCCGACCGCGACCGCATCACCGTCGACGGCGAGCGCGTCATTGCCGAGCGCAAGGTCTATCTGATGCTCAACAAACCGCGCGGGCTGGTCACCACCCGCGACGACCCGGAGGGCCGCGGAACCGTCTATGACTGCCTGGGAGGGCTTGACCTGCCGTTCGTGTCGCCCGTGGGCCGCCTCGACAAGGCGAGCGAAGGGCTGCTTTTGCTGAGCAACGACACGCGCTGGGCGAACGGCCTGCTCGACCCCGTCTCGCATGTCGCCAAGACCTATCACGTGCAGATCGCGGCCGCGCCCGACAAAGAAATGCTGGAGCGTTTTCGTCAGGGCGCCGTCGTCGACGGCGAGTTGCTCACCGCAAGCTCGATCGCGCTGTTGCGCAGCGGCGGGCGGACAGCCTGGCTGGAGATCGTGCTTGACGAGGGACGCAACCGGCACATCCGCAGGCTACTCGCCGCTTTCGACATTGAGGTGCTGAGGCTGGTCAGGGTGGCGATCGGGCGGCTGCAGCTTGGCGAACTGGCCAAGGGCAAGGCTCGGCATTTGACGGCCGAGGAGCTGGCGATGGTCAGAGTCTAGCGAAACGCCTCAGCTTCGTCATCCACGGGCGGAGCGGGAGCGAAGCGGACGCGCAGACCCGAGGATCCATTCCGTGACCTGGCGCAAAGGGTAAAGGCGGCGCAAGACAGGGGTCGCTCTGCACCGCGGCAACGCTCATTGGTAACGGAATGATTCTAGGGTCTGCGCCGCGTCGCTTCGCTCCTTGCTCCGCCCTAGAATGACGAGGCTGAGGGTTTTCGCCTAATCTCCAGAGACGCCTGAGCTGCTATCGAGCTGCGGCTACTTCTGGTTCCAGCGGCGTATGACCGGCTCGGTCAGATCGTGCTCATAGCCCAGGATGCTGAGGCTGGCGGTATCGAGCACGAAGTGCTCGCCGCCTTCCGGCGGCAGGCCGACCCAGCGCGCCGCGAACACACGCAGGAAATGCGAGCTGGAGAAGATGAGCACATTGCCGGCAACCGCGCGCAGCCCGGCGATGATGGCGTCCGCGCGGGCACCGACATCGGCCGCCGTCTCACCTTGCGGACAGCCGTCGCGAAACAATTGCCAGCCGGGTCGCTTGGACAGGATCTCCTTGGTCGTCACGCCTTCATAAGCGCCGTAGTCCCATTCCTGAAGGTCGGATCTCTTGACCGCGCGCTCGCCAAAGCCGGCGAGCCGGCAGGTGTCGAAAGCGCGCTGCGAGGGGCTTGACCAGACCGCCTGGAACGTTAGCCCCTCGAGCCGATAGGCGATGCCGCGCGCAGCCTCTTCGCCTTTCGCCGTCAGCGGGATATCGGTGCGCCCGGTGTGCCTGCCCGATGCGCTCCACTCCGTCTCGCCATGGCGAACGACATAGATCTCGGGAAACGCACTGCTCATCGACCGCCCCTGAATGCAACGGGAATGCATCGGCAGGAGTGCCGCGCCGCGCCACCCTATGCGGCAGCCGACAAAAAGAACAGGCCGCAGCGCTTGCCACGGCCTGCTCGGCATCGGGAGGATGCTGGTTGGCTAGGCAGGCTGCAGGCCGCCCGAGAGCGCAAGGTCTGCCTCTTCCGGCAACTGGCCGGCCATGGCGGCGGCGAATTGCTTCTGGTCGAGCTCGCCTTCCCAGCGGGCCACGACGATGGTAGCGACCGCGTTGCCGACAAAGTTGGTGAGCGCGCGGCATTCCGACATGAAGCGGTCGACGCCGAGGATCAGCGCCATGCCGGCGACCGGCACCGAGGGCACGACCGAGAGCGTGGCGGCCAGCGTGATGAAGCCGGCGCCGGTGATGCCGGCCGCGCCCTTCGAGCTCAGCATCGCGACGAGCAAAAGCAGGATCTGGTCGCCGAAGGTGAGCGGCGTGTCGGTCGCCTGGGCGATGAACAGCGCTGCCAGCGTCATGTAGATGTTGGTGCCGTCGAGGTTGAAGGAATAGCCGGTCGGGATGACCAGGCCGACCACCGAGCGGTTGCAGCCGGCGCGCTCCATCTTGGCCATCAGGCCGGGCAGCGCCGCCTCGGAGGACGAGGTGCCGAGCACCAGGAGCAATTCCTCCTTGATGTAGCGGATCAGCGCCAGGATGGAGAAGCCGTTATACCATGCCACAGCGCCGAGCACGACGAGCACGAAGAGCAACGACGTCAGATAGAAAGTGCCAATCAGGAAGGCGAGGTTGGCAATCGCGCCGATGCCGTATTTGCCGACGGTGAAGGCCATGGCGCCGAAAGCGCCTATCGGGGCGGCCTTCATCAATATGGCGACGAGGCGAAAGACCGGCGCGGTCAGTGCCTGCAGGAAATCGACGACCGGGCGGCCACGTTCGCCCACCATCGCCAGCGCGATGCCGAACAGCACCGAGAAGAACAGCACCTGCAGGATGTCGCCCTGGGCGAAGGCGCCGGTGATGGTGTCCGGGATGATGTTCATCAGGAAGCCGACGATCGTCGTGTCATGCGCCTTCTCGGTGAAGGTCGCCACCTTCGATGGGTCGAGGGTCGCGGGGTTGATGTGCATGCCGGCGCCGGGCTGGATGACGTTCGACACGACGAGGCCGACGATGAGCGCCAGTGTCGAGAAGACGAGGAAATAGATCATCGCCTTGCCGGCGACGCGGCCGACCTTGTGCAGGTCGGAAACGCCGGCGATGCCGGTCGCCACGGTGAGGAAGATCACCGGTGCAATGACCATCTTGACCAGCTTGATGAAGGCATCGCCAAGCGGCTTCAGCGAGGCGCCCAGGTCGGGATAGAAATGGCCTAGCAGGATGCCGGCGGCGATCGCCACCAGGACCTGGACATAGAGATGCCGGTAAAGGGGAACCTTGCCGCGCGGTTCGGCGGCAGCGATTGCTGTCTGCATGATATCCTCCGTTCGGCCCCCGATCGAAACGCTCGACCTCCCAGGGGGCTGTTGACCTCCACAGCCTCGCGGCTGCTGCGGAAGCATCTGCAACGCGCGTGCCAGATGGTGCCGGGTGTCTCTCTTTGTTGATTTTGTTTGATTTTTCGATTCTGTGACAGCGCCTTTGGAGAAGGCTAGTGCGGTTATCCGCATAGATCGATTTGCGCTTTGTGCGAAATCATGCACAGATGCGGCATGCTGCAACGCCCTGCCGCTGTTCTTGCTGCCACGCCCGAACTGCTTGCCGGGCGGGCGCGTCGCGCCTGGCTGCTGTTCGCGGCGGTGGCGCTGCTGATCGTGCTCGCGGCGCTTTACGGCGCCGGCCTCTACGGCCGTTCGACCGAGATCGGGGCTTTAGCCACGCAAGGGCGCACCGACGCCAACCTCAAGGTCGCGCTGTTGCGCGCTGTGCTGGAAAATCCGCGCGCGCTGCCGCTGCTGCTGTCGGAGGACCAGCAGGTACATGACGCGTTGACGCAACGCAGCCCTGCCGCGATCGATATGCTCAACCGGAAGCTCGAAGGGCTGGTGTCCGGCACCAAGGCCTCGGTGCTCTATGTCACCGGCACGGACGGCCTGGCGATCGCTTCCAGCAACTGGCGCGAGCCGGTGAGCTTCGTCGGCAACGACTACGGCTTTCGCGCCTACTTCTCAGGCGCGATGCAGTCCGGCACGGCCGAATATTTCGCGCTCGGCAATGTCAGCAAGCGCCCAGGCCTCTACATCTCGCGCCGCGTCGGGAGCGCGGCGACGCCGCTCGGCGTCGTCGTGGTCAAGATGGAGTTCGACCAGCTCGAGGCCGACTGGCACGAGGCCAACCGCCCGGCCTATGTCAGCGACGAGCATGGCGTGGTGCTGATCACCAGTGTGCCCTCCTGGCGCTTCCTGACGACAGAGCCGCTCAGCCGGCCGATGCTCGCCGGTATCCGCGCCAGCCAGCAATTCGGCGACGCGCCGCTGGTGCCGTTGCCGGTCACGAAGCCACAACCGCTCAGCTCCGACATCGCCCTGGTCCATGCCATCACGCCCGGGGGCAGCGACGCCGAGTATCTGCGGCTGTCGACCGCGGTGCCGTCGACGCCGTGGCGGCTCGACTATCTGGTTCCGGCCGAAGCGCCGATCGCGGCGGCGCAGCGCGAGATGCGGCTGCTGACACTGGGCGTCCTTGTCCCGCTCCTCGCATTAGCCGCCTATCTGTTGTGGCGCAGGCAGTCCGCGCAGATGCGGATCGCTGCCGAGCAGGCCGCGCGGGCCGAGCTCGAGCGCCGCGTCGTCGAGCGCACGCAGGACCTCAGCCTGGCGCGCGACCGGCTGCAGGCGGAGATCACCGACCATCGCAGCACCGAGGCCAAGCTGCAGGTCATGCAGCAGGAGCTGGTGCAGGCCAACCGGCTTGCCACGCTTGGCCAAGTCGCTGCCGGCGTCGCGCATGAAATCAACCAGCCGGTGGCGACGATCCGCGCCTATGCCGACAATGCGCGCGTCTTCCTGGAGCGCAAGCAGAGCGCCTCGGCTGAAGAGAACCTTGGCGCCATCGCCGCGCTGACCGAGCGCATCGGCTCGATCACAGAAGAGCTGAAAGCCTTTGCCCGCAAGGGCCGCACCGCCGCCGAACCGGTTGAGCTGCGCAGCGTGATCGAAGGCGCCGTGGTGCTGCTCAGGAGCCGCTTCGCCGGCCGGCTGGACGCGCTGGCGATCACGCTGCCGCCGCCGGCGCTGAAGGTGATGGGCAACCGGTTGCGGCTGGAGCAGGTGCTGATCAACCTGTTCCAGAACGCGCTGGAGGCGCTCGATGGCCGTGATGGCGCGCGGGTCGAAGTCTCCGCCACCGAAACCGCCGAAGACGTGGCGCTGGTCGTGTCCGACAACGGGCCGGGCATCCCGCCCGCGATCCTGAAATCCCTGTTCACGCCCTTCAACACCTCGAAGGAAAGGGGCCTCGGGCTCGGCCTCGTTATCTCCAAGGACATCGTCGCCGACTATGGCGGACGCATCGAGGTTTCGAGCAGCGGCCAAGGCACACGCTTCACCATCCATTTGTCGAAAGCCGGCGCGGCATGACCAGGCACGACCCAGCACCGGTGATCCTGATCGACGACGACAGCGATCTGCTCAAGGCGACAAGACAGACGCTGGAGCTTGCCGGCTTTGCGGTGTCGGCCTACTCGGTGGCGAAGAAAGCGCTGGCAGCGCTCGACAGGAATTTCGCCGGCGTGGTGGTGTCGGATATCCGCATGCCGGAGATCGACGGGCTACAGCTTTTCGACCGCGTGCTGCGGCTCGACCCCGATATCCCTGTCATCCTGGTCACCGGTCACGGCGACATCGCCATGGCCGTCAAGGCGATCAAGGACGGCGCCTACGACTTCATCACCAAGCCTTTTGCCGCCGACCGGCTGGCGCAGAGCGTTGCGCGCGCGGCGGAAAAACGCCGGCTGGTGATGGAGAACCGCGCCCTGCGCGAGGCGGCCGAGCAGGCCCAGGAGGGATTGCCGCTGATCGGCCAGACGCCAGCCATGGAGCGGCTGCGCCGGACGCTGCGGCAGATCGCCGACACCGATGTCGATGTTCTGGTGACCGGCGAGACCGGCTCCGGCAAGGAAGTGGTGGCGAGCCTGCTGCACCGCTGGAGCCGCCGCGCCAAGGGAAATTTCGTCGCGCTCAACTGCGGCACGCTACCGGAGACGGTGATCGAGAGCGAATTGTTCGGCCATGAGGCCGGCGCCTTCACCGGTGCGCAGAAGAAGCGCGTCGGCCGCATCGAGCATTCAAGCGGCGGCACGCTGTTTCTCGACGAGATCGAAAGCATGCCGGCCTCGACACAGGTGCAGATGCTGCGCGTCTTGGAAATGCGCGAGGTGACGCCGCTCGGTACCAATGAGGTGCGGCCGGTCGACCTGAGGGTGGTCGCGGCAGCCAAGGTCGATCTCGGCGATGCCAGCCAGCGCGGCGCTTTCCGCGAGGATCTCTATTACCGGCTCAATGTGGTGACGCTGTCGATCCCGCCGCTGCGCGAGCGAAGGGACGACGTGCCATTGTTGTTCGGATACTTCGCCGAGCGGGCGGCGGCCCGCTTCAGGCGCGGCGTGCCGGCAATCTCCGCCTCGGTCCGGCGCCACCTCAGCGACCATGACTGGCCGGGCAATGTGCGCGAGCTCGCTCATTTCGCCGAACGTTTCGTGCTCGGGCTCGAGGACGTCGCCGGATCGCCTTCCCCGGCGGCAACGGAACGCGACACCTCCGTGTCCTTGCCGGAACGGCTTGATCGCTACGAGGCCGAACTCATCCGCGAGACACTTGGCCGTAATGACGGCGACGTCCGGCGCACCATCGAGGCGCTCGGCATCCCGCGCAAGACCTTCTACGACAAGCTGCAACGGCACGGCATCGTGCGCAGTGATTTTTCCAAGTAGATCAGGGCCAGAGATGGAGCTGATATCGTCGGAAAACCCTTCGCATCTTTCGGCATCATGCTGTGGGAACCGCAACGCCGCTGCGCCGTTGAAACCGACCGGGAAACCGTGGCACGTCGGCATCAGCCGGGCAGCGAATGCATCGCCGTGGCGGTTTTGCCGGGTTGCGCTCGGCAGGCGTTGATGGTTTGTTGCCGCCCAGCGGAGAACGAATGATGCGCGAATCCCTCGGCCAAGACGAATATGGCTCGACCAGTCCCTTCGACCCTGACGACCTGCCCAATCTCAATGCGATGGGGCCGGCGATGGGTGGCGGCAATGATTTCGAGAAATACGCGGTCGCCGTCATCATCGTCTTCGGCGCGCTGATCATCGGCGGCCTGATGGCTGCCTCCATGTCCTTCGGCCATCGCAACGGCTTCCTGTTCGCGCTCGGCGGCGCCACGGCGGCCTGGATTTCCGGCAATGCGCTGCTGCTCGACCGGCCGCGCATCTATGCGCTGTTCGTCGCCATCGCCGCCGTGATGCTGATCGCTTCGACCATCACGCTGGTCATCTGATCAATTAATATCCCAGCGCCTCACCGGCGGCAGCGCGGCTGTCGATGGCGCCGTTGTAGCGCGCGCCGCCGCCTTTCTCGATCTGTGCCAGGCTCTTGCCACCGACCAGGATGCCAGCCGCCTGCCCCCAGGTTTGGTCGCTGAGATCGAGGTGGTAGCCCATGCCGGCAAGCAGCTTTTCTGTGTCCGGCGACAGCCCGAATGGCTCGACATAGACCGTGTCCGGCAGCCATTGATGGTGGATACGCGGAGCGTCGATCGCCTGCTGGATGTCCATGCCGTGGTCGATGACGTTGATGATCGCCTCCAGCGTGATGGTGATGATGCGCGAGCCGCCCGGGCTGCCGATGACCATGAACGGCTTGCCGTCCTTCGTGACGATCGTCGGGCTCATGGAGGATAAGGGCGTCTTCTTCGGCTGAATGGCGTTCGCTTCGCCCTGCACTAGGCCGTAGAGGTTCGGCACGCCCGGCTTCTGGGTGAAATCGTCCATCTCGTTGTTGAGCAGGATGCCGGTGCCGTCGGCGACGACGCCGGCGCCGAAGGAGCCGTTCAGCGTGTAGGTGACGGCCACCGCGTTGCCGTCCTTGTCGATGATCGAGTAATGCGTGGTTTCCTTCGACTCGCCGAAGCCCTTCGGCATCAGCTCCTTCGAGACGCCGGCGCGGAACGGGTCGATCTTGTCGCGGATGTCTTTCGCATAGGCCTTGTCGACCAGCTTCGAGACCGGATTGTCGATGAAATCAGGGTCGCCGAGCGCCGAGTTGCGGTCGACATAGGCGTGGCGCATGGCTTCCACCATGACGTGAACCGTCTCGGCCGAGCCGGCGCCGAGATAGGAGAGCGGATAGCCCTCCAGCACGTTGAGTATCTCGCAGATGATGACGCCGCCCGAGCTCGGCGGCGGCGAGGAAATGATCTCGTAGCCGCGATAGGAACAGGTCACCGGCTTCAGCTCGCGCACGGCATATTGCTCGAAATCAGGCTTGGCGAGGATGCCGCCTTTCGCGCCGCTCGCCTTGACGATTTCATCGGCAATCGACCCTTTGTAGAAGGCGTCCGGGCCTTTTTCCGAGATCGCCGAAAGGGAGGCGGCAAGGTCCGGCTGAACGAGCTTCTCGCCGACACCGTAAGGCTTGCCGTCTTTTTTGAGGAAGATGGCGGCGGCAGCCGGGTCTTTCGCCAGCCGCTCGGCGCCGCCGGCGAATGACGCGGCGTCGCCCTGGTTGAGCACGAAGCCGTCCTTGGCGTAGGCAATCGCCGGCGCCATCAATTCCTGCCGCGGCAGCGTGCCGTATTTCTCGCGCGCCATCTCGAAGCCCGCGACCGAGCCGGGCACGCCGACCGCGAGATAGCCGTCGAGGCTGGCGCCTTTGATCGGCTTGCCGTCCTTGTCGAGATACATGGTTTTGGTCGCCGCGAGCGGCGCGCGCTCGCGGAAATCGAGAAAGGTCGTGCGGCCGTCCTTCATGCGCACGGTCATGAAACCGCCGCCGCCGATATTGCCGGCATTGGGATAGACCACGGCGAGCGCATAGCCGACGGCGACCGCGGCATCGACCGCGTTGCCGCCCTTCCTCAGCACGTCGACACCGACTTCGGTTGCAAGATGCTGGGCAGTCACCACCATGCCGTGCTCGCCTTTGGCGGGAGTTGGCGAAGCGGCGAAGACGGTGGTCGGCGTGAAGGCAAAGGTGAGCGAAAGGCTGACGGCGATCAGCGTCCGGCGGGTCAAGGGCATGGCGGTGCTCCTGGCGTTGGGGGACGCCTAGGAAAGACCGTTGAGGTGGGTGAGTCCAGCCAATTGTGACGGTTGGCAATCCTTCACACCCCCCTCTGGCCTTCCGGCCATCTCCCCCGCAAGGGGGAGATCGGATGTCGCCATCGTTTTCGTCAATCACCAACGTTGCAGGAACAGCGCCGTCGGCGAACTGCTGATCTCCCCCTTGCGGGGGAGATGTCCGGCAGGACAGAGGGGGGTGCTCAAGCGCTGCCGTCGCCCGTTGGATCGACAGGAAGTTGACTACACAATCCCGCCGCCGCCGCCCGCAACAGCCGGCCGCTCCGCGGCGACCTTTGCCCGATAGCCGGCGTCGCGATAGGCGGCCACGGGATCGATGGCGCCGCCCTTCTTCAGCCGTGCCATGGCGAGGATCGGCTCGACATCTGTGCGATAGGCGACTTTGAGCGTCTGCGTCGCCATCAAAGCATCATTGGCATCCTGAAAACCTTCCAGCGCCTTGCGGTCGACCAGCAGCGCCTGCGCATAGGCGCGCTGCACCTCGACCGCCGACAGCATCAGACTCTCGATCGGATCGGTGACGTTGTGGCTCTGGTCGAGCATATGCGCGGGATCGAAGCCCTTGGCACCGGCGAGCTCCGCATCGACCAGTTCGTTGAAGACAAGGAACAGGCGGTAGGGGTCGATCGAGCCGGCGTCGAGATCGTCGTCGCCATATTTGGAATCGTTGAAGTGGAAGCCGCCGAGCTTCCCGAACTGGATCAGCCGCGACACGATCATCTCGATGTTGACGTTGGGCGCGTGGTGGCCGAGATCGACCAGGCAGAAGGCCTTGTCGCCGAGCTCCTTGGCGATGATATAGTTGGTGCCCCAGTCCTGCACGACCGTCGAATAGAAGGCCGGCTCGTACATCTTGTGCTCGGTGAACAGCCGCCAGTCGTCCGGCAGGCCGGCATAGATCTCGCGCATGGCGACGAGATAGCGCTCGAAGGCCTTCGCGAAATTGACCTGGCCGGGGAAGTTGGAGCCGTCGCCGATCCACACCGTCAGCGCTTTCGATCCAAGCGTCTTGCCGATCTCGATGCATTCAAGATTGTGCTCGACCGCTTGGCGGCGCGTGCCGGCATCGGCATGCGACAGCGAGCCGAACTTGTAGGAGAGCTTCTGGTCCTTGGCATCGGAGAAGGTGTTGGAATTCATGGCATCGAAGCCGAGGCCGAAGCGGGACGCCGCCTGCTTCAACCGGTTCGGATCGGCCTTGTCCCACGGGATGTGCAGCGAGACGGTGGGCGTTGCCTGCGTCAGCTGGCTGATGACGGCGCAGTCCTCGATCTTGTCGAAGATATCGCGCGGCTCGCCGGCGCCGGGAAAGCGGGCAAAGCGCGTGCCGCCGGTGCCGACGCCCCAGGACGGGATCGCGACGCCGAATTTCTCGACCTTGTCGCGGATGGCGTCGATGGCGATGCCGCGCCGGTCAAGGCGCTCGCCGAGGGAAGCGTAGTCGCGGTCGAGGTCGGCTTCGCGCGTGGCGTTGCTTTTTTCGACGACGTCAGTCGAGATGATCGTTTCGGACACTGCACTTCCTCCCAGTATTCGTCGGCTAGCGCTGCCCCTCATCCGCCCTTCGGGCACCTTCTCCCCCTAGAACGGGGAGAAGGGAAGCGCGTGCCTAACGCGTAAAGCTCTGCGCGTTGCCGGCGTCGACGTTGACGATGTTCCCCGTGGACTTGGCGGACATGCCGGAGGCGAAGAAATAGATCGCCTCGGCGATGTCCTCCGGGAAGACCGACCGCTTCAGCATCGAGCGCGAGCGGTAATGCTCCTCGAGGTCGTCGGTCGACATCTTGTAGGCGGCGGCACGCTGTTCCTTCCATTCGCCGGTCCAGATCTTGGAGCCGCGCAGCACGGCGTCCGGATTGACGACATTGACCCTGATCTGCGCCTCCGCCCCTTCCAGAGCGAGGCAGCGGGCCAGATGGATCTCGGCAGCCTTGGCCGTGCAATAGGCGGACGCGTTCGGCGAGGCGGCGAGCCCGTTCTTGGAGGCGACGAAAACCACATTGCCGCCGATCTTCTGGGCGCGGAACAGGCGGAAGGCCTCGCGCGAAACGAGGAAATAGCCGGTGGACAGGATGTCCATGTTCTTGTTCCACAAGGCCAGCGTCGTCTCCTCGATCGGCGCCGAGGAGGCGAGACCTGCGTTGGAAACCAGGATGTCGATGCCGCCGAATTCGACCGACGTTTCGGCAAAGCCTGAGGCGACCTGATCTTCCGAAGTCACATCGATCCGCACCGGACGGACGAAGTCCTTGCCGTAGGCCTTCGAAAGTTCGTCATTGGCGCTGGCCAACGCGGCCTCGTCGATATCGGCGAGCACCACGCAGGCGCCTTCGCGCAGCAGCCGGGTGGCGGTGGCGCGGCCGATGCCGCCGGCGCCGCCGGTGACCAAGGCGATCTGCCCGGCCAGCGCCTTCGGTTTCGGCAGTCGCTGAAGCTTGGCCTCCTCGAGCTGCCAGTATTCGATGTCGAAGGCTTCCTGGGCAGACAGGCCGACATAGGATGAGACGGTCGAGGCGCCGCGCATGACATTGATGGCGTTGACATAGAACTCGCCGGAAATGCGCGCCGTCGCCTTGTCGCCGGCAAAGGTGAACATGCCGACGCCCGGCATCAGATAGACCACGGCATTGGGATCGCGGATGGCGGGCGAGTCCGGATGCTTGCAGGCGTCGTAGTAGGCCTGATAGCCGACGCGGTATTCGGCGATGTCGTCGGCCAGGCGCGCGATGACGGCATCGACATCCGGCTTTGCGGGATCGAACTCGATCACCAGCGGCCGGATCTTGGTGCGCAGGAAGTGATCGGGGCATGAGGTGCCGAGCGCCGCCAGCGGCCGCAAGTCCTTCGAATTGACGAATTCGAGCACGGCGGGCTGGTCATCGAAATGGCCGAGCTTATGGCTCTTTTCGGAGATGAGGCCGCGGATCCGCGGCATCAGCTTGGCCGCGATGGCGCGGCGCGCGGGAGCGTCGAGCGATTGGACCGCCTCGCCGCCGAAGATCGCCTTGCCCTCGGATTTGCGCTCGAACCAGTCGATCGCCTGGTTGATCACCGAGATCGTCGTCTCGTAGCATTCCTTCGGCGTGTCGCCCCAGGTGAACAGGCCATGGCTTTCCAGCACGACGCCCTTGGCATCAGGGTTTTCGAGGCAGAATTTCTCCAGCCACAGGCCGAGCTCGAAGCCCGGCCGCTTCCACGGCAGCCAGCCTATCGCGTCGCCGAATATCTCCTTGGTGATCGCCTTGGAATCCTTGGCTGCGGCGACCGCGATGATGGCATCGGGATGCATGTGGTCGACGCAAGCCTTCGGCACGAAGGCGTGCAGCGGCGTGTCGATGGAGGCTGCGCGCGGATTGAGGTTGAAGGTGCAGTGAGGCAGGTAGCCCACCATCTCATCCTCGTGCTCGACGCCGCGATAAAGGCCTTTCAGCGCCCGCAGCTTTTGCATGTAGAGCGTGGCGAAACCGTCAAGCTTGATCGAGGCGCTATCGCCGCCCGAGCCCTTGACCCACAGCACCTCGACGTCCTCGCCGGTGAGCGGGTCCTTCTGCCAGACCTTGGACGAGGTGTTGCCGCCGCCATAGTTGGTGACGCGCTTGTCGGATCCCAGCGTGTTCGAGCGATAGACCAAGAGCTCAGGACCGCTCATCCCTTCGGCCTTTGCATCGTCCCAAAGATTGGCGAGGCGCGAGCCGGAGCGCTTGTCGAGCATAGGTATCCTCCCTTGGAGCGCGATGCCGCGCCCCTCATTTCTCGATCGGGAATGTCTACGCAAGCGCCGCGCTTGTCAATCACAAACGATCAATATCGATCATATTGCACTGCACAATGAAAATATATGATCGGAAATGATTGACACTGCGCGTTTTCTAAGGCCTGATGCTTGGGCAGGGAGGAACCATGCACGAGAAAGAGCGCCACAGGATCATTCTGTCCGCCGTCCAGGAAAAGCCTGTGGTGACGGTGCAGGAGATGGTCGAGTTGACGGACTCCTCCGAGGCGACGATCCGGCGCGACATCGCGGCGCTGCATGTACAAAAGCGCCTGCGCCGGGTGCGCGGCGGCGCCGAGGCGATCTCGCCGCCGCAGTTCATCGGCCTTGCCGGCCGCCCCTTTTCCGTCAACGAGACGCTGAACGCCGAGCAAAAGCGGGCGATCGCCCGCGAAGCCGTGAACCTTTGCGCGGACGGCGAACCGATCATCATCAATGGCGGCACCACCACCTTCCAGATGGTGCATTTCCTGACCGGACGCCGCATGCCGATCTTCACCAACTCCTTCCCGATCGCCGAGCATCTGCTCAAGCACTCGAAGAACACGGTGATGCTGTCGGGCGGCACGATCTATCGCGAGCAGAACATCATCCTGTCGCCTTTCGACAATGATGTGACGCGCAACTTCTATGCGCGGCGCATGTTCATGGGCGCGCAAGGTTTGGGGCCGCTCGGGCTGATGGAAGGCGATCCGCTCTTGATCCAGGCGGAGCAGAAATTGATCGATCAGGCCGACGAGCTGGTAGTGCTGGTCGATTCCTCGAAATTCCGCATGCGCTCCAGCCTGATCCTGTGCGGGCTGTCGCGCATCGCAACCGTGATCACCGACGACGGCATCGAGGACCGCGAGGCCAAGATGCTGGAAACGGCGGGCGTGGCGCTGATCGTCGCCCGCGGACAGTCAAGCGACAAGGAGGAATCTTCACTGCAGGCCTGAGGAAACTCGCGCCCGCAGCGGCGATGGAATGCAACGCTCAAGGGAGGATATTCGATGAGCTTTTTGAAGAAACTGCTGGTTACGGCGGCCTTTTCCGCCGCCATGTTCGTGAATGCCGCCTATGCCGAGAACGTCAAGATCGCGCTGGTGGTGAAGTCGCTCGGCAACGGCTTCTTCGACGCCGCCAACAAGGGCGCCGAGGAAGCGGCCAAGGAACTGGGCGATGTCGATGTCATCTATACCGGTCCGACTAAGGCTACCGCCGAAGCCCAGATCGAGGTGATCAATTCGCTGATCGCGCAGAAGGTCAATGCGATCGCCGTTTCAGCCAATGATGCAGACGCGCTGGTGCCGGTGCTGAAGAAGGCGATGGAGCGCGGCATCACCGTGATCTCGTGGGACTCGGGCGTCGCCAAGGAAGGCCGCCAGCTCCACCTCAACCCGTCCGACACCAATCTGATCGGCGAGACCATCATCAAGCTCGCCGCCGATTATCTGCCGGAAGGCGGCGATGTCGCCATCCTGTCGGCCTCCTCGACCGCGACCAACCAGAACGCCTGGATCGAAGCGGCCAAGAAGGTGCTGCCGGAGAAGTTCCCGAAGATCAAGCTGGTCGCCACTGTCTATGGCGATGACGACTCGGCCAAGAGCACGGATGAAGCCAAGGGCCTGTTGAAGTCCTACCCGAACCTCAAGGCGATCATCGCGCCGACCACGGTGGGCGTCGTCGCCGCCGCGCAGGTCGTCACCGACGAGAACCTGATCGGCAAGGTCAACGTCACCGGCCTCGCGCTGCCATCGGAGTTCAAGAAGTTCATCGATAACGGCGCTTCGCAGGCTGTCGCTCTCTGGAACCCGATCGACCTCGGCTATTCGGCGATCTACCTCGCCCATGACCTGGCGGTGAAGAAGGAAGAAGCCAAGCCCGGCGCCACGCTGTCGATCGGCCGCGTCGGCAAGGTGACGCTCGACGACACCAACTCGGCCGCCATGGCTCCGCCCTTCCAGTTCGACAAGAGCAACATCGAGAAGTTCTCCAAGATCTATTGATCTCGGACTGATGGCGCTGCCCCCCTCATCCGGCCGCTTCGCGGCCACCTTCTCCCCGGTGGGGAGAAGAGCCTGGAGCCAAGCTCGGAAATCTCCTCTCCCCTCGGGGAGAGGTCGACCGAGCGAAGCGGAGGTCGGGTGAGGGGAAGTCTACACGCAATAGATTGACCGGGCTTGATACGACTATGGACACGACGGCCCATGACGGCACGGTAAAGGAGCGGCTCCCCGCCTCCGCTCCTCGCCTGACGCTCTCAGGCATCTCGAAAAGTTTCCCGGGCGTGCGCGCGCTGCACAATGTCAGCCTGTCGCTCTATCCCGGACAGGTGACGGCGCTGATCGGCGAGAACGGCGCCGGCAAGTCGACGCTGGTCAAGATCATGACCGGCATCTACCAGCCCGATTCAGGCGAGATCGGCATCGACGGCCTGACCACGACGCTGCCCAGCGCGCATGCCGCCTTCGGCCACGGCATCACCGCCATCCACCAGGAGACAGTGCTGTTCGATGATCTTTCGGTCGCCGAAAACATTTTTCTCGGCCATGCGCCGCGCACCCGCTTCGGCACCATCGATTGGCGCACCATGCGCAAGAACGCCCGCGAGGTGCTGGAGACGATGCGCGCCGGCCATATCGACGCTGACGCGCGGCTGAAGGACCTCGGCATCGCCAATAAGCATCTGGTGGCGGTGGCACGCGCCATGTCGATCGACGCGCGCATCGTCATCATGGACGAGCCTACAGCGGCACTTTCGATGAAGGAGATCGAGGAGCTTTTCCTGCTGATCGAATTCCTGAAGAGCGAAGGCAAGGCGGTGCTCTTCATCAGCCACAAGTTCGACGAGATCTACCGCATCGCCGACCGCTACACCGTCTTCCGCGACGGCGAGATGGTCGGCGAAGGCCTGCTGAAAGATACCGGCCAGAACGAGATCGTGCGCATGATGGTCGGCCGCAATGTCGACCACATCTTTCCGCAGCGCGAGCCGAAGATCGGGGCGCCGGTGCTGTCCGTCTCCGGCCTGTCGCATCCGACCGAATTCGACGACATCGGCTTCGAATTGCGCAAGGGCGAGATCCTCGGCTTCTACGGGCTGGTCGGCGCCGGGCGCAGCGAGGTGATGCAGGCGATCGCCGGCATCACCCGCACCAGCCGGGGCGCGATTTCGCTGGACGGCAAGACGATCGCACCGAAGTCGGCGGCGGATTCGATCGAGGCCGGCATCGTCTACGTGCCGGAAGAGCGCGGCAAGCAAGGCGTGGTGATCGGCCTGCCGATCTTCCAGAATGTTTCTCTCCCTTCACTGGCGCGCACCTCGAAATCCGGCGTGCTGAGGCTGGCGGAAGAGTTCTCGCTCGCGCGCTCCTACACCGAGCGGCTCGACCTGCGCGCCTCATCGCTGAGCCAGGATGTCGGCACGCTTTCCGGCGGCAACCAGCAGAAAGTCGTTATCGCCAAATGGCTGGCCACAGCGCCCAAGGTGATCATCCTCGACGAGCCGACCAAGGGCATTGACATCGGCTCCAAGGCCGCCGTGCACGGCTTCATGGCCGAACTGGTCGCGCAAGGCCTGTCGGTGATCATGGTCTCGTCGGAACTGCCCGAAATCCTCGGCATGTCCGACCGCGTCGTGGTCATGCGCGAAGGCCGCATCGCGGCGACCTACGACAACAAGGGGCTCGACGCCGAGACGCTGGTTCGAACGGCGGCGGGGATCGCGGCATGAAGAGCTTCCTCAAATACCGCGAGATCTGGCTGCTTGCCGGCATCGTCGTGCTGATCGGCCTGATCTCGACGCGCTTCCCCGGCTTCGCCGTCCCCGCCAATCTGCGTCAGGTCTTCAACGACACCTCGATCCTGATGATCCTGGCTCTGGGTCAGATGGTGGTGATCCTGACGCGCTCGATCGACCTGTCGATGGCGTCCAACCTCTGCTTCACCGGCATGGTGGTGGCGATGCTCAACGCCGCGCATCCGGCGATCCCGATCCCGGTGCTGATCGTGATCGCACTTGCCATCGGACTGGCGCTTGGCGCGATCAACGGCTTCCTGGTGTGGCGGCTGAACATCCCGTCGATCGTGGTGACGCTGGGCACGCTGACGATCTATCGAGGCGCCACCTTCGTCGTCTCGGGCGGCGCCTGGGTCAATGCCGACCAGATGAGCTCGGACTTCATCAATTTCCAGCGCGCCGCCTTCCTCGGCCTGCCGGTGCTGTCCTGGATCGCGATCATCGTGATCGCGCTGTTCTTTCTGGTGATGACGCGCACGCAGATCGGCCGCTCGATTCACGCCATCGGCGTCAACCCGACCGCCTCGGTCTATGCCGGCATCGATGTCGGCCGCACCAAATTCATCGTGTTCTGCATTTCCGGCATGATCGGCGGGCTCGCCGGCTATCTGTGGATCTCGCGCTACGTCATCGCCTCAGTCGAGGTCGCCAACGGCTATGAGCTCAACATCATCGCCGCCTGCGTGATCGGCGGCATCTCGATCGCCGGCGGGATCGGCTCGGTCGGCGGCGCGGTGCTGGGCGCGCTGTTCCTCGGCATCATCTCCAACGCGCTGCCGGTCATCAACATCTCGCCCTTCTGGCAGATGGCGATATCGGGCAGCGCCATCATCCTGGCCGTCGTACTCAACGCGCGCGGCGAACGCCGGCAAGGCCGCATCATCCTGAGAAAGGCGGAAGCGGCATGACCGACACCCCTGCCCCGCGCCGTATCCCCGACCGGCTCGACAAGCCGCTGTCGTCAGCGATCTTCTCCTGGGAGGCGCTGCTCGTCATCATCGCGGTCTTGATCTTCACGGTGAACAGTTTTGCTTCGCCCTACTTCCTCGATCCATGGTCGCTGTCGGACCTGACCTTCAACTTCACCGAAAAGGGCCTGATCGCTTTAGCCATGGCGCTGCTGATCATCTCGGGCGAGATCGACCTGTCGGTCGCGGCGATCGTGGCTTTAGCCTCGACGATGATGGGCATGGCCCTGCAGGCCGGCGCGGGAACACCGGTGCTGGTGGCAATCGGCGTCGTCGTGGGACTGGGCTGCGGCGCCTGCAACGGGCTGCTTGTCACCCGGCTCGGCCTGCCTTCCATCGTCGTCACCATCGGCACGATGAGCCTGTTTCGCGGCATCGCCTTCATCATCCTCGGGGACCAGGCCTACAAAGGCTATCCGGAGAGCTTCGCGTTCTTCGGCCAGGGCTATGTCTCGTGGGTCTTCTCGTTCGAGCTGGCGCTGTTCCTCGCCGCGGCGCTCATCTACTGGTTCCTGCTGCACCGCACGAGCTTCGGCCGCCGCGTCTTCGCCATCGGCAACAACCCGGTCGCCTGCCAGTTTTCCGGCGTGCGCGTCGACCGCATCAAATTCATCCTGTTTTGCCTGACCGGGCTGATGTCGGGCATAGCCTCGGTGTTGATCACCTCGCGGCTTGGCTCGACGCGGCCGTCGATCGCGCAGGGCTATGAGCTTGAGGCGATCACCATGGTGGTGCTCGGCGGCGTCTCGATCCTCGGCGGCGCCGGCAGCATACTTGGCGTCGTGCTCGCCGCCTTCATCATGGGGCTGGTGACGTTCGGCCTCGGACTGCTCAACGTGCCCGGCATTGTCATGTCGATCTTCATCGGCCTGCTGCTGATCATCGTCATTGCGCTGCCGATCGTCTGGCGGCGGCTGCGCGAGGGGCGCTTCGCCTGATGGAGAAATACGCCTTCAAGATGAAGCTCAATCCCGGCATGAAGGCCGAGTACAAGCGCCGGCATGACGAGATCTGGCCCGAGCTGGTCGCGCTGCTGAGAGAGGCCGGCGTCTCCGACTATTCGATCTATCTCGACGAGGAGACCAACATCCTGTTCGGGGTGCTGTGGCGCCGCGATGACCACGGCATGGCCGATCTTCCGAAGCACCCGGTGATGCAGCGCTGGTGGGCGCACATGGCCGATGTCATGGAGACCAAACCCGACAACGAGCCGGTGGCGGCGCCGCTGGAAACCGTGTTCCATATGGCATGATCGTCGCCGTCATCGATATCGGCAAGACCAACGCCAAGGTGGCGCTGGTCGATCTCGCGACACTGAGCGAGATTGGGCTGCGCCGCTTCGCCAACGCGCCGGTGCGGCAGGCGTCCTATCCGCATCACGATGTCGAGGCGCTGTGGACGTTCATCCTGAACAGCCTCGCCGATCTCAACCGCGAACGGCGGATCGATGCGATCTCGATCACCACGCATGGCGCGACCGGCGCGCTGGTCGACGGCTCGGGCGAACTGGTGCTGCCTGTGCTCGACTATGAATTCGACGGCCCCGACCAGCTTGCGGCCGATTACGACGCCGTGCGTCCGCCCTTCGGCGAAACCGGCACGCCGCGGTTGCCCATCGGCCTCAATCTCGGCGCGCAGTTCTTCTGGCAGCAGAAACGTTTCCCGGCGGACTTCGCCACGGCCGCCGCGATGCTGATGTATCCGCAATATTGGGCGCTGCGGCTGACCGGCGTCGCCGCCAATGAGGTGAGCTCGCTCGGCTGCCACACCGATCTCTGGAATCCCTGGACGTCCGATTACTCGTCGCTGGTCGACAGGATGGGCTGGCGCCGGCTGATGGCGCCGGTGCGACCGGCAAAGGATCGGCTTGGCCCGATCCTGCCGGAGCTGGCGCGGCGGACAAGGCTCGACCCGCAGACGCCCGTGTTCTGCGGACTGCACGATTCCAACGCCTCGCTGCTGCCGCACCTTTTATCCGACACACCGCCCTTCTCCGTCGTCTCGACCGGCACATGGGTGGTGTCGATGGCGGTGGGCGGCAGGAGGGTCGAGCTCGACCCGGCGCGCGACACCCTGGTCAATGTCAACGCGCTCGGCGATCCGGTGCCTTCGGCGCGCTTCATGGGTGGGCGCGAGTTCTCGCTTCTGACCGACGGCCAAAGCCAGGAATGGAGCGAAGACGATGTTGCCGCCGTTCTGGCGCGGCAGGTGCTGCTCCTGCCTGCCACTCAGCGGGGTTCGGGACCGTTTCCGCATCGCGGCGCGCAATGGGTCAATGCCGAGAACCTAAGCGCCGGCCAGCGCTTCGCCACCATCTCGTTCTATCTGGCGCTGACGACCGCGACCTGCCTGGAATTGATCGGCGGCGACGGACCGACGACCGTCGAGGGACCTTTCGCGCAGAACCCGCTTTTCATCCGCATGCTGGCGGCAGCGACCGAGCGACCGGTCATTGCGTCAGAGACCTCGACCGGGACCAGCATCGGCGCGGCCTTGTTAGCCTCAGATCGCGTCATCGCGATGAGCAAGGGTGAGCGCACAGAACCACCGACCGATCAGTCCTGGGGCGGATATGCTCGGGCTTGGCGCCGCTCTACTTGACAGGTTGGCTCTGCCCCTCATTGCCCTGCCGGGCATTTCTCCCCGTATAGTGACGGGGAGAAAGAGGCCGTCACCGGCGATTTCGCCAATTTTCAACGCCGCGGAAATGCGTGTCGGCATGGCCACAGCTCTCTTCTCCCCGTTCAACGGGGAGAAGGTGCCGGCAGGCGGATGAGGGGCAGCGCCGACCTCGGCAATTAAAGCCTTCAGCGCGCCGTCCCGTAAAGCAGTCCCCGCGGATCGATCTGCGGCTTTCTGCCGGCGACGACATCGGCCAGGAACTGCCCCGAGCCGCAGGCCATGGTCCAGCCGACATGGCCGTGGCCGGTGTCGAGATAGAGATTGCGGTATTTCGCCTGGCCGATGACCGGCACCGAATTCGGCATCATCGGCCGCAGGCCGGCCCAGAGCACGGCCTTCTTCTCGTCGAAGGCGCCGGGAAAAAGATCCTTGCCGGTTTCCAGGATGGTCCTGAAATCGCCCGGCTTGAAGCTGCGGTCGAAGCCGGTGAATTCGGCCGTCGAGGACATGCGAAGGCGATTGCCGAGCCTGGAATAGCCGATCAGCCGGTCCTCGTCGGCGCCGCCCATGGTCGGCCCCTTGCTCTCGTCCTCGAGCGGGATGGTCGCGGTGTAACCCTTCACCGGATAGACCGGCAGGTCGATACCATAGCGGCGGCCGAGCAGGCCGCTTTCCGGCCCCATGGAGATGACGACGGCATCGCCGGTGACCGGTCCTGCCGAGGTCATCACCGCGCGCACCCGATCTCCCTCGATGTCGAGGCCCTCGACCGTCGTGCCGAACAGGAATTTCACGCCGAGCCTCTCGGCTGCATAGGCGGCGAGCCGGTCGGTGAACTGCTTGGAATCCCCGGTCTGGTCGATCGGCGAATAGATGCCGCCGGCGATCTTTTCCTTCACGCCGGCAAGACCAGGCTCCAGCTCGACCAGACGCTCGCGGCCGACGATCTCGATCGGCAGGCCGTGCTCGCCCAGATAGCGGTAATTGTCGGTGCCGGTGTCCAGGCTCTTTTGCGAGCGAAAGAAGTAGAGAATGCCCTTCTTGCGCTCGTCGTAATGGATGCCGGTTTCCTCCGACAGTTGATTGATGCACTCGCGAGAATGGAGCGCGAGCCTCAACTTGATGTTGGTGTTGGCGCGCAGCCGGGTCACCGTGCATTCGCGCAGGAAGCGCAGGCTCCAGGCATAGAAATAGGGATCGAGGCGCAGCCTGACCTTGATGCCGAGATCGTGATTCCAGAGCGCGCGCAGGAAGGTCTTCAGCGCTGCGGGCGAAGCCCAGGCGGTGGCATCGCCCGGCGACACCAGGCCGGCATTGGACTGGCTGGTGCCGCGCGCCGCCGCTTCATGGCGCTCGATCACCGTCACCTCGTGACCATCTCTTGCCAGATAATAGGCGGCCGCCGTGCCAACCACGCCGGCGCCGAGAACCAAGACCTTCATGCCGTTCCCTCAAGCATCATCGCAGCGGCGGGCCCGCGCGCCGCCGCCGCATGAGGCTCAATACCGCGTCTATAGGCGCCCCGCGAGCCCTTGGCCCAACAGATCAGTTTCGAACGGAATTCTTGGTCGTCAGGATCCGTTCCCAGGCCAACGCGTCGTTGACGATCAGGTCGAGATCGTCGCGCTGCGGCGTCCAGCCGAATTCCTTGCGGGCAAGCTCGGAATTGGCGACCACGGCTGCGGCATCGCCCGGCCGGCGGTCCCCCATGCGCACGTCGAAGTCATGGCCGAAGGCGCGGCGCACGCTGTCGATCACCTCCAGCACCGAATAGCCGTGGCTGTAGCCGCAATTGGCGACGAGACTGCCGCCGCCATCCCGCAGCCGCTGCAGCGCCAACCGGTGCGCGGCGGCGAGATCGCTGACATGGATGTAGTCGCGCATGCAGGTGCCGTCCGGCGTCGCATAATCGGTGCCGAAGACCTGCATGAAGGGCCGCTTGCCGAGCGCGGTCTCGCAGGCGACCTTGATCAGATGCGTGGCACCGGGCGTCGATTGTCCGGTCCGGCCCTTCGGATCGGCGCCGGCGACATTGAAATAGCGTAGCGCCGTATAGCGGATGTCGTGCGCCAACGCTGCATCTCGCAGCATCCATTCGCTCATCAGCTTGGAAAGGCCGTAAGGCGATTCCGGCGCAAGGCGAGCATCCTCGCGCACCGGTTCCAGCCCGGCGCCGCCATAGACGGCGGCGGTGGAGGAGAAGATGAAATGCGGCACGCCCTCGCGCACCGCCGTTTCGATCAGCGTGCGGGTCTTGCAGGTGTTGTTTTCGTAATAGCCAAGCGGGTCGGCGACCGATTCCGGCACCACGATCGAGCCGGCGAAGTGGATGATGGCGTCGACCTTGTTGTCGCGGATGATCCGGCCGACCAGATCACGATCGGCGACATCGCCGACGGTGAGCCTTGCTTCCGGGGCGACCGCCCATTCGAAACCGGTGGAAAGCCGGTCGAGCACCACGACGCTCTCGCCGGCGTCCAGCAGTTCCCAGACCATGTGGCTGCCGATATAACCGGCACCGCCTGTCACCAAAACCGTCATCATCTACCTCGCTGATCAAGATTTGTCGGAAACTGTCTCAACAGCCACCGCGCTGGAAAACCCGCCGCAAGCCCACTAGCCTCCCTATGTGTTAAGTCCGTAACAGTTCGTCGCGCCCGAGGCATCGTACTGAAACCAAGTTGCTTCAAACAGCAGGGAATAGGCCACGATCCGGCATCGTTAGGAACAGGGCACGGGCGTGGCATTTTGACCGGTTGGGCGCGGTGGACGCGGCATGGGGCAGTGATTATGATCCGGCCCAAAATTGGGAAGTCGACATGAACTATCAGCGGTTCTTCGAGGATGCGATCGACCAGCTCCACGCCGAGCGTCGCTATCGCGTTTTCGCCGACCTGGAGCGCATCGTGGGCAAGTTCCCGCGCGCCATCTGGCGTTCCAACGGCCGCGCCCAGGAAATCACTGTATGGTGCTCCAACGACTATCTCGGCATGGGCCAGAACGAGGACGTGATTGCCGCCTTCCAGAACGCGGCCGCCAAGATGGGCTCGGGCGCCGGCGGCACCCGCAACATTTCCGGCACCTCCAACCCCCTGGTCGAGCTCGAGCAGGAGCTCGCCGATCTGCATGACAAGGAGGCAGCGCTGGTCTTCACCTCCGGCTTCGTCTCCAACGAAGCCTCGATCTCGACCATCGCCAGGCTCCTGCCCAACTGCCTGATCATCTCGGACGAGCTCAACCATGCCTCGATGATCGAAGGCGTGCGGCGCTCGGGCGCGGAGAAGAAGATCTTCCGCCACAATGACGTCGCGCATCTAGAGAGCCTCTTGCAGGCCGCGGGGCGCGAGCGCGCCAAGCTGATCGTCTTCGAAAGCGTCTATTCGATGGACGGCGACATCGCGCCGATCAGAGAGATCGTCGAGCTCGCCGAACGCTACAACGCCATGACCTATATCGACGAGGTCCATGCGGTGGGCATGTACGGACCGCGCGGCGGCGGCATCACCGAACGCGAAGGCCTGGCCGAGCGCATCGACATCATCGAGGGCACGCTGGCCAAGGCCTTTGGCACGCTTGGCGGCTACATCGCCGGCACCAGCGCCGTCATCGACGCGGTGCGCTCCTATGCGCCGGGCTTCATCTTCACCACCGCGCTGCCGCCGGCGATCGCGGCGGCCGCCACCACCTCGATCCGGCATCTCAAGCGCTCGCAGGCCGAGCGCGACGCGCAGCAGCGCCAGGCGGCCAGAACCAAGCAGGTGCTTGCCGCGGCCGGGCTGCCGGTGATGGAATCGGCCACGCATATCGTGCCGGTGCTGGTCGGCGACCCCGAGCTTTGCAAGATGGCCAGCGACCGGCTGCTTGGCGTGCACGGCGTCTACATCCAGCCGATCAACTATCCGACGGTGCCGCGCGGCACCGAGCGGCTGCGCATCACGCCGACGCCATTCCATTCGGACGCGCTGATCGCCGAGCTGCAGGACGCGCTGGTCGAGACCTGGGATGCGCTGGGCATTCCCTATGCCAGCTCCGGCCGTCCCGCCGTCGCCAAGAGCGACCGGATCATTCCGCTGCTGGTGCCGAAGTCGGGCGGCTGAAGCCGCCTTTCTCACACCGTCTTTATCCACCTCGCCAGGCGATGCGCCGCTTCCTCGAGCTGATCGAGGCGGCGGTGGAAGCATAGTCTGAGGAAGGCTTCGCCGCCGGGGCCGAAGGCGGTGCCAGGCGCCAGGCCGACATTGGCGTTATCGACGATGTCGAAGGCGGCGGTTCGGGAATCGGTGATGCCGTCGACCCTGAAGAACAGATAGAATGCGCCCTGCGGCACGGTGAAACGCGCCTTGCCGGTCGCGCCGAGTATGTCGCAGACGAGATCGCGAGCGGCGCGTGCACGCTCCACTTGTTCGGTGATGAAGCCGTCGCCCTCGTCGAGGGCAGCAACCGCGCCGCGCTGCATGAACTGGGCGACGCCGGAGGTTGAGTACTGTATCAGGTTCTCGAACACCTGCTGCAAGGCTGGATGGGTCTTGATCCAGCCGACACGCCAACCCGTCATCGCCCAGTTCTTGGAGAAACTGTTAACGAACAGGATACGGTCGTCGGCCGTGGCGACGTCAAGGAAGGACGGCGCGCGGCCATGGCCGTAGTGGAACAGCGAATAGATCTCGTCGGCGATGATCCACAGGCCCTTTTGGCGGGCGAGATCGAGGATTGCCTTCAGCGTCTGTCTGTCGGCGGTCCAGCCGGTCGGGTTGGACGGCGTGTTGATGAACAACAGCTTCGTGCGCGGCGTGATCGCGGAGGCGATCTTTTCGACATCGCAGGACCAGCCATTGCCGGACTGGTCGAGGGTGACCGGCACCGGAACGGCGCCCGCCACGCCGGCGGCCGCGGCGAAATTCGGCCAAGCCGGCGAGAGGTAGATCACCTCGTCGCCGCTGCCGGCGATCGCGTCGATGGCCAGTTGGATGGCGTGCATGCCGGATCCGGTGACGATGAACTCCTCCTCGGCGAAGGCCTTGCCGAAGTGCCTGGCGTAGTAGCGGGCGAGCGCCTGCCTGAGCGCGGGAATGCCCTTCTGCCAAGTGTAGAACGTCTCGCCATCGGCCAGCCCTTTGGCGGCGGCATCGCTGATGAAGGAAGGCGTCGGCAGATCGCCCTCACCGGCCCAGAGCGGGATCAGCCCTTCGCGCAGGCGGCCATGATTGACGACAGCGACGATGCCGCTTTCGGGCGCCGCGCGGGCTTCGGCGCGCAAGGTCTCGATCAGGGTCATGCAAGAATCCGTCCGTTTTTTCGCGACTGCTAGCCTCTTTTACGACAGCCGCAAATAGAAAACCCCGGCCGCAAGCGGCCGGGGTTTTGGTCCAGGGCGCCCGTTGAGGAGTTACCTTTTCGCCAGCAGGTCGCGGATCTCAGTCAGAAGCTGCACGTCGGCGGGCGGCGGTGCCGCGGCAGCAGCCGGCTTCTCGCGCTCCAGCCGCCTGCGCAGATTGTTCACCGCCTTGACCATCAGGAAGATGATGAAGGCAAGAATCAGGAAGTTCAGCACGACCGTGATAAAGCTGCCATAGGCAAAGACGGCGCCTTCTTTCTTGGCATCGGCCAGCGTGGCCGAATGGACGTTCGATGACAACCCGAAGAAGTAGTTGTTGAAGTCCAGCCCGCCGAAAATCGCGCCGATGATCGGCATGATGATGTCGTTGACGAGCGAGTCGACGATCTTGCCGAAGGCGGCGCCGATGATGACGCCGACGGCCAAGTCCATCACATTGCCCTTGGAAATGAATTCCTGGAATTCTTTCAGCATTCGGCCCTCCTTGCCATGACCGGCCGTGCAGCCGCCCCGGCTCTCCGGCACCGATCCGAAGCCACAATAACAAAAACCCCCGGTTGAAAAACCGGAAAAAAGGGCCAAGACACCGGTTTGTGCTTACCTGCCTCGTCAGCCGCATATGTGCCAAAAGCCGCGATGGACTTGGGCTCCAAGCTGTGGTTGCGTCTTAACGACCGGATGAGGAAACCGGCCAGGGAGGAAGTGCGGACCGTGCAAGGCTGGTTCGTCGTCATCATCGCGATCGCCTATGTGACGCTGCTTTTCGCCATCGCCAGCGTCGGCGACCGGCGCTCGGTGGCAGCCGGGCTCGGTCGGGCGCGGCCTTTCATCTACGCGCTCAGCCTCGCCATCTACTGCACTTCCTGGACTTTCTTCGGCTCGGTCGGCCTGTCCTCCGAGCGCGGCCTCGAATTCCTCGGCATCTATACCGGTCCAGTGCTGGTCTTCGTGTTCGGCTTCCCGCTGCTCAACCGCATGATCAGGCTGGCAAAAAGCGAGAAGATCACTTCGATCGCGGACTTCCTCGGCGCCCGCTACGGCAAGAGCTTCACCGTCGCGGCGATCGCGACGCTGATCGCCACCATCGGCGCGGTGCCCTACATTGCGCTGCAGCTCAAGGCGATCTCGGGTTCCGTCAGCCTGATGGTCGAGCACTATACGGGCTCGCCCCCCTCTTTCGATCCGTTCGTCAGCGATATCTCGCTGGTGGTGGCGATGCTTTTGGCGCTGTTCGCGGTGCTGTTCGGCACCCGCCATGCCGATGCCACGGAACATCAGGACGGACTGGTTCTGGCGGTGGCGGTCGAGACCGTGGTCAAGCTCGCCGCCTTTCTCGCCATCGGCCTGATGGTGATGTTCCTGATCTTCGGCGGGCCCGGCGACATGTTCGCCAGGCTTGCCGGAAACAGCCAGGTTCGCCAGGCGATGAGCTACAGCACCTCGCTCGCCACCTGGCTGGTGCTGACCGGCCTGAGCGGCTTTGCCGTGCTGATGCTGCCGCGGCAGTTCTACGTCACTATCGTCGAGAACCGCAGCGAGGCGGAACTGCGCACGGCGACCTGGGTGTTCCCGCTCTACCTCGTGGCGATCAACCTCTTCGTGCTGCCGATCGCCTTTGCCGGCCTGTCGCTGGTCGGCGGCAAGACCAGCAGCGACCTCTATGTCTTGTCGCTGCCGCTGTTCAGCGGCCATGACGTGCTGGCCATGGCCGCCTTCGTCGGCGGACTGTCGGCGGCGACCGCGATGGTGATCGTCGAGAGCGTCGCGCTATCGATCATGATCTCCAACGATCTCGTCATCCCGCTGTTCGTGCGCCGCGTGCTAAAGACGAGTTCTTCGGAGAACGAGGACTGGTCGACGCTGATCCTCAATGTGCGCCGCGCCTCGATCTTCATAATGCTGTTCATCGCCTTTCTCTATTATCGCGAGAGCACCAATAGCGCGCGGCTGTCCTCGATCGGGCTGATGTCGTTTGCCGCGATTGCCCAATTCGCGCCGGCGCTGGTCGGCGGGCTGATCTGGCGCCGGGCCAACGGCCGGGGCGCAGCCCTCGGCATGGTCGCCGGCATCGCCGTCTGGGGTTACACGCTGCTCCTGCCTTCACTCGTCGCACCCTCTACCGATATCGTCGTCCACGGGCTGTTCGGCTTCGAGGCGCTGAGGCCGCAGGCGCTGTTCGGCACCGTCGGCGAGCCGCTGAATCATGGCGTGCTGTGGAGCCTCTCGGTCAATGCGCTGTTTTTCGTCCTCGGCTCCCTCTCCCGCGCGTCCGTGCCGCTGGAGCGCATCCAGGCGGCGATCTTCGTGCCGCGCGAGGCAGGCCCGATGCCCAGCCTGCGCCGCTTCCGCACCGCCGTCACCGTCAACGACCTGAAGGATACGATTTCACGTTATCTCGGTGTCGAGCGCACGGAGCGCTCGTTCCAATCCTTCGAGAGGGACGCGAAAGTCTCTCTGCACGGCACCGAACAAGCCAGCATGGATGTTATCCGCTTCTCAGAGCAATTGCTGGCGAGCGCCGTCGGCTCGTCCTCGGCGCGGCTGATCCTGTCGCTGCTCTTTCGCCGCAACGATCGCGACTCCAAGGATGCCTTCAAGCTGCTCGACGACGCCACCGAGGCGCTGCAGCACAATCGCGACCTTTTGCAGATCGCGCTCGACCAGATGGAGCAAGGCATCACCGTCTTCGATCGCGATTTCCGACTGATCTGCTGGAACCGGCAATACCGGCTGCTGTTCGACCTGCCGGACGAGATGGGCCAGGTCGGCGTCTCGCTCGACCGGATCCTCCATCATCTCGCCGAGCGCGGCGATATTCCCGCCGATCAGCGCGTGACGATGCTCAACCGGCTGACCAGTTTCGCTGGCCCGTGGCAGATGGAGCTCAAGACCAGCGGCCGCATCCTGGAGCTGCGCTCCAACCCGATGCCCGACGGCGGCATCGTCGCCACCTATGCCGACATCTCCGGCCGCGTCGAGCAGGACCTGGCGCTGAAGCGGGCCAATGAATCGCTGGAGCAACGGGTCAAGACCCGCACCGTCGAGCTCACCCGCGTCAACGAGGAACTGGCGCAGGCGCAGATGCTGGCCGAGGAGGCAAACCTCGGCAAGACGCGCTTCCTCGCCGCCGCCGGCCATGACATCCTGCAGCCGCTCAACGCCGCCCGCCTCTATTGCTCGTCGCTGATCGAGAAGGCGGGCAAGGGACCGGCCGGCAAGGCCGCGATGAACATCGAATCCTCGCTGGAATCGGTCGAGACCATCCTCGGCGCGGTGCTCGACATCTCGCGGCTCGATGCCGGCGCGATGAAGCCGGACAATACCGCTTTTAACCTGGGCGGACTGCTCGGTCAGATCGGCAACGATTTTCGCCCGTTTGCCGCCGAAAAGAAGCTCGATCTGAAGATCATCCCATCCTCGCTCGGCGTCATGACCGACCGGAACCTGTTGCGCCGGCTGATCCAGAATCTCGTTTCCAACGCCATCAAATACACGCGCCAGGGGCGCATTCTGGTTGGGGTGCGGCGACGCGGCGAGCTGGCCGAGATCCAGGTGATCGACACCGGCATCGGCATTGCCGGCGACAAGCTCAGCACAGTCTTCCACGAGTTCACGCGCCTCGACGAGGGCGCGCGCGAGGCCGAAGGCCTTGGCCTGGGGCTCTCCATCGTCGACCGCATTGCCAGGGTGCTGAGGCTCGAAATCCGCATCTACTCCAACCCCGGCAAGGGCACGCGCTTTTCCGTGATTCTGCCGGTCGCGGCGGTCGCCGCGCCGCCGCGCGAGGCCGGCAAGGCGCCGGCCCGCTCCGCCTCGACGCTTGCCGGGCTCAATGTGCTGTGCATCGACAATGACGCGCGCATCCTCGACGGCATGCGGCTGCTGCTCGAAGGCTGGGGATGCCGTGTCGAGACGGCTTCGGGATCAGGCGATCTCCTGAAGCCCGGCGCGCCGAAGCCGGATCTCGTGCTAGCGGACTATCATCTCGACGGTGGCACCGGGCTCGATGCGGTCGCCACGCTGCGCGCCGCCTACGGGCAGGACCTGCCCTGCGTGCTGGTCACCGCCGACCGCTCCAGCGAGGTGCGCGCGGCTGCCGGCCGGCTCGACATTCCGGTGATCAACAAGCCGCTGAAGCCGGCCGTGCTGCGCTCGATGATGGCGCGCGTCAGGCCGCTGGCGCCGGCCGCCGAATAGAGACAAAACACTGCTATCAGCCGCGATGCCCGAGGCTTCGGAGATAGGCGCAGAACATGTCGGCCAGCGCATCGGAATAGGCTTCGATCTCATCGGCCGTTCGCTCCTTTTCCGAGAAATCCGCCCCCACAGCGCTCAGCGTCTTGATGATCAGGTCGCCGGCCAGGGCGCGGCCGCTGTCCGGCGCGTCAGGAAGCGTCTCGCGCATGAAGGTCCCGACGGTCCGGCTCGCCGCCGCCCTCGCCTCGTCAGCCTCCGGCGCATCCCGATAGAGCGGCGCGGCGTCGTTCAGCGCGCCGCGCACCGCCGCCTCCTCGCATTCGGAGCGGATGAAGGCGTGGACCAGCGTTCTTGTCCGCTCGAGCGGTGATAGCCCGGTATTTTCGAGAATGCCGCACAAAAGCTCTGTCGTCTGGCGCCATTCGTCACTCTGCAACCTGAACAGCAGGGCCGCCTTGTTCGGGAAATACTGGTAGAGCGAACCGACGCTGACGCCCGCCCTTTCGGCAACGCGCGTGGTGGTGAAACGCTGCGCGCCTTGAGCAGCCAAAACCTGAGCAGCCGCCTCTAAAATCGCCGCGACCAGCTCCGTGGCGCGCGCCTGCTTTGGCTGTTTTCGGGTGGAAATTGAAGGGCTTGAGCGTTGGATCATGGTCGCGCGCCGAAATGCGAATTGGAAACCTGAAGGATTATTCGTATTTTTCGAAGCAACACAAGAACCCCGCCGGAGACAGCCATGACCACCCTGACCGCAACCCCTTTGGCACCGCTGCTCGCCCGCCTGTTCAAGGAAGCCGACGCGGCGACCAGCCCGGCGATCGCCCAGTACTCGCGCGACGAACGGACGCGCCTGCTCCACAGCAAGACCGAGTATCGCCAGTTCTACGGCAGGCTGAAGGACCTGTGGCTTGCGGTCTCGCCGGAGACCGGCACGCTGCTCTACATGCTGGCGCGCAGCACCGGCGCGCGCATCATCGTCGAATTCGGCACATCGTTCGGCATCTCGACGCTCTATCTTGCCGCGGCGCTGCGCGACAATGGCGGCGGCCGGCTGATCACGACGGAATTCGAGCCGTCGAAGGTAACGCGGGCCAAGGCCAATCTGACCGAAGGCGGCCTCATCGACCTGGTGGAGATCCGGGAGGGCGACGCGCTGGAAACGCTCAGCTCCGACCTGCCTGACCGGATAGACCTCCTGCTGCTCGACGGCGCCAAGGCGCTCTATCCAGAGATATTGAGCCTGGTCGAGAGCCGGCTCAGGCCGGGCGCGCTGGTCATCGCCGACAATGCCGATTTCTCGCCCGACTATCTGGATCGGGTGCGCGCGCCGGCCGGTGGCTATATGTCGACGCCGTTCGGCGACGACGTGGAGCTGTCGATGCGGCTCGGCTAAGGCCTGCTCGAAACTACCCCATGCTGCTTCGGAGGCAGCCGTAGGCGTTTACGTCAACCAACGCGCAATCCCGGCTTTCTGGCTCCGGCCTTCGGCCTTTGACGCGTAGGTGACATCATGACCCTCCTCCCATCGTCCTGGCGCGGGCTGCCGCGCCCGGCTCTGCTCGGCCTGTTCCTGTTCTTCTGCGCCGGTTTCGCCGACGGCGCGCTGGTGCCCTTCTTTCCGCTCTGGGCGAGCGGCGAGGCGAACATTCCGATCGGCGCGATCGGGCTTTTGTTTGCCTGCTATGCCGGCGGCGAATTGATCGCCGCGCCGCTGATCGGCGGTATCGCCGACCGGGTCGGCCGGCGGCCGGTGCTGATCCTGTCATCGCTCGGCGTCGGCTGCGGCTTCGTCGCGCTGTTCTTCGCCCATGGCGTCGCCGCCACCGCGGCCGTGCTGCTTTTGACCGGCATATGCGAGTCGGTGCTCCACCCGACCATCCTCACAGCTATCGCCGATGTGACGGAACCGCCGGCGCATCCGCGCTGGTTCGGCATGGCGCGCGTCAGCTCGAGCGCCGGACAGATCCTCGGCCCGGCCTGCGGCGCGCTGCTGGCGCTCGTTTCGCTTGGCAGCGTGTTCCTGGCCGGCGGCGGTATGCTGCTCTTCGGCGGCATCGTCATGCTTGCCGCATTCGCCGAGACGCGCGGCCATGCCGCAGCCGACCATGGGGAAACGGAGGAAGAGGAAGGCCTGTCGGCGCTGCTGCCGGCCTTTCACGACGGCCGCCTGGCAAAGCTGCTCGCCTGGGTCGTGCTGTTCGAGATTTCCGGCAACTGGATCGAAGCGGTCATCCCGCTCTATGCGCAGGATGCCGGCACGCTCACCCCGTCCGGTGTCGGCGCGCTGTTTGCCTATGCGGCCGCCCTGACGGTCGGTTTGCAGATGCTGGTCAGCCGCTTTGCCGAGACGCGATCGGCGCTTTGGCTGGCAGCCGGCGCCGGCATCTCGACCATCGCCGCCTTTACCCTGCTGGCGACCTCGCCGGCGATACTTTCGCTGGTCGTCGCAGTCAGCTTCTGCTCGGTGGGACAGATGCTGGTCGGGCCGCTCGTGCCGACCGCCGTCAACGCGCTCGCACCATCGCCGCGACGCGCTTCCTATATGGCCGCCTCGTCTGTGGCGGTCGACCTGAAGGACTCGCTCGGACCGTCGATCGGCACGGCGTTCTATGCGCTCGCGCCGCGCCTGCCCTGGATCGCCGGCATTCCACTGGTGGCGATCGCTTCGCTGGGCCTCGGCGCCGCGATCGGGCGGGCGCGTAATCCTTCAGGCCCGACCGAGGATGATGCCGCGTCGCAATTGGGCTCGGCCGTCGAAAACTATCGCTGACGGGCGCAGCCATCGACCCGACGCGAGGCGACCGCATGTTCGATCAGCGCTGGTCGGGTTCGGTTAGGGTGAAAAGCTTCGCCTGAGGTGCCTGCGATCAGCCGACCGGCTGCAGCGGGTCGCCGCCGATCTTCGACAGCTGGATGACCGCCTGGGTGCGGCTGTCGACGCCGAGCTTCTGCAGGATGGCCGAGACATGCGCCTTGATAGTGGCCTCGGAGACGCCGAGCTCATAGGCGATCTGCTTGTTGAGCAGGCCCTCCGCCAGCATGCCGAGCACCCGCGTCTGCTGCGGCGTCAGCGCCTGGAGCCGCTTGATCAGGTCGGAGATTTCCGGGTCGCGCTCGACGCCGAGCTCAATGCCGGCCGGCGCGGCAATGTCGCCGGCAAGCACCGCCTGCACGGCGCCGCGTATCTCGTCCATGCTGGCCGATTTGGAGATGAAGCCGGAAGCGCCGAGATCGAGCGCGCGGCGGATGGTGACGGGATCGTCATGCGCCGATACCACCACCAGCGGCACCGCCGGATGGATACCGCGCAGCGAGATCAGGCCGGAGAGGCCGCTGGCGCCCGGCATCGACAGGTCAAGCAGCACCATATCGATATCTTCATTGGCAAGCACCAGCGCCTTGGCGCTTTCGAAATCGCCGGCCTCGTGGATGGCGGCAACGTCGCCGATGCCGGCAAGCGCCTCCTTCAGCGCGCCGCGAAAAAGCGGATGGTCGTCGGCAATGACGAAAGTGTGGCCCGACGGCAAATAGTCCTCCCCCGATCCCATCATCATTGTGTGCTTCTTGCGGGGACGGAATGATTATGCGGCGACGCGGCGCGTTTTCAAGCGGCAAAGGCCGCGCGCGGGGTTTTCCCCAAGGCGGCTTTGCAATCAGGTCTTCTGCTGGTTCAGCTTGCCGTCGCCATCTTCCTTGTCCAGGTCCTTGACGATGTCCTTGAAGGTCCGGAAGAAGCGCTCCATATAGCCCATCGTCTTGTTGAAATCCTCTTCGCTCGGCAGTTGCGATTCCAGCCGGGCCGAGAGCGAATTCTCGAGCTTGGCGACGCGCGCGTCGAGCGCCTTGACCGAATTGTCCAGCCGGTCGATCTCGTCCTGGTAGGCGGCCCGCTCGTCGGCGGCCATCTTGCAGACGAGCTGGCCTGAGCGCTCCTCGCAGACAGACATGGCGCCGGTCCTTGTGTCCATGCGGACATAGCCGTTGGCCGACTTCTCCAAACGGTAGTGGTCGGTTTCCTCGGAATAGGCGGATGCGGCAACCAGCGAGCAAAGCGCCGCGGGGATCACGATGTGCTGCAGACGCATGTTGTTCCTCCATGAGCCAGTGAAGGCGGGCTATCACAGGTTTGCGCCGGAAATGGGGAAGAGTCGAGCTTCGAGCCTTCCCCGCACCTTCGGTTAGGACTATAGCGCGACAATGTCTCAGATTATCTACAAGATCGCGCCCGAGGCGCTTTGGCGTGAAGCCGAGAAGAACGGGCGCTTCGCCGGCGCGCCGATCGACATCGCCGACGGCTTCATCCATTTCTCCACCGCCGGCCAGGTTCGCGAGACGGCGGCCAGGCATTTCGCCGAGCAGACGGACCTGCTGCTGATCGCAATCGACGCGGCAAGGCTGGGTGATGCGCTGAAATACGAGGTCTCGCGCGGCGGCGCCCTGTTCCCGCATCTCTACGCCGAGCTCGACCTTGATGCCGTTCTCTGGGTAAAGCCGCTGCCGCTCGGCGCGGACGGCCACGAATTCCCGACGCTGGAGGGCGAATGAGCGTGCTCGACCGGATCGGCCAGAAGCTGCTTTTCTCCTTCGATCCGGAAACCGCGCACGGCCTGTCGATCGCGACGCTGCGCTGCGGGCTGCCAGTCGGCGCGACGGCGCCGCGGCGCCCGACGCGTGACGCGCGGCTGAAGATCAGCCTTTGCGGCCTCGACTTTCCAAACCCGCTCGGCATGGCCGCCGGCTACGACAAGAACGCCGAAGTGCCGGACGCGCTGCTTGGGCTTGGCTTCGGCTTCGCCGAGGTCGGCACCATCACGCCGCTGCCGCAAGCCGGCAATCCGAAGCCGCGCATCTTCCGGCTGACGGCGGACGAGGCGGTGATCAACCGGCTGGGCTTCAACAATGAGGGCCATGCGGCCGCCGAAAAGCGTCTTGCCGCGCGCAAGAGGCGGCCGGGCATCGTCGGCGTCAACATCGGCGCCAACAAGGACAGCGCCGACCGCATCGCCGACTATGAGCGCGGCGTCGCCCGCTTCGCGCCCTATGCGAGCTATCTGACCGTCAACATCTCCTCGCCCAACACGCCCGGCCTGCGCAACATGCAGGCGCGCGAGCAACTCGGTGAGCTCTTGTCACGGGTGATGGCCGCCCGTGCCGCGGCCCCCGCGCAGCCGCCGATTTTCCTCAAGATCGCGCCGGACCTCGTCGAGGCGGAGCTCGAAGACATCGCCGCCGAAGTCGCCGAGAAGAAGATCGACGGCGTCATCGTCTCCAACACGACGCTTGCAAGGACAGGATTGCGAAGCGGCGGCGTGGCGAATGAAACCGGCGGTCTTTCAGGGAAACCATTGTTCGAGCGTTCGACCGCGGTTCTCGCCCGTATGCGCAAGCTGCTCGGCCCAAGCATTGCCCTCATCGGCGTCGGCGGGGTGGACTCCACCGAAACGGCGCTGGAGAAAATCCGCGCCGGCGCCGATCTGGTCCAGCTCTACACCGGCATGATCTATGCCGGGCCGGTACTGCCGGGGCGCATCGTCGCCGGCATGGCGCGATACGTGGAGCGTGAGCGGCTTGGCTCGATCAGGGATCTGCGCGACTCGGCTTGCGAGCGCTGGGCTTCAAAACCGATCAGCTGAACGCTGTTCGCATTCTCAGCCGCAGGACCGTCAGCAAGCTCAGCCCCCTTACCAGCAGAAAGACATGCAGCGATGCCCACAGGCCGCTGTTGCCGAGTGCCGGCGCCAGGGTGATGAGCGCGGCGCTGAAGGCGAGGAACGACAACAGCATCATGTTGCGCATGTCGCGCGACCAGGTGGCGCCGATGAAGACGCCGTCCATCTGGAAGGCGAGCACACCACTCAGCGCCGTGAAGGCGGCCCAGGGCAGATAGGTGTCGGCGACCGCGCGAACATCCGGCGACGTCGTCACCAGCGCCACCAGACTGGCGCCGGCGGTCAGCAGGATGAGCGTGGCGATACCGGCGAGGCCAAAGCCCCAGATCAGCGTCAGCCGGACTGCTTGCCGGAACGGGGCGGGCGCATGCGCGCCGATGGCTCGGCCGGCAAGCTGCTCGGCGGCGGTGGCGAAGCCGTCGAGGAAATAGCCGGCGATGAGGAAGAAATTCATCAGCACGGCGTTGGCGGCGAGCGTCACCGTGCCGAACTGCGCGCCCTGCCTGGTGAACAGCGCGAAGGCGGCAAGCAGCGAGAAGGAGCGGATCATGATGTCGCGGTTGAGCGACAGCATGCGCCGGTAGGCTGGCAACTCGAGGATGCGGCGGCGCGACGGCCGCTCCAGCCTGCGGAAGCGACTGAGCACGATGGCAAGGCCAAGCAGCAGGGCCAGGAATTCGCCGGTGACGGTCGCCCAGGCGACGCCGGCAACGCCCCAGCCGAGCTCGAGACCGAGCAGGAAGCAGAGCAAGATGTTGATGCCGTTGAGCACCGCCTGCAGCATCAGCCCGAGCCCGCCCTCGCCTCGCCCCAGCACGTAGCCCAGTATGGCGTAGTTGATCAGCGAGAAGGGCGCGGCGAGCAGTCTGATGCGGATGTAGACCGACATCGCTTCGCTAACGCGCGGCTCGGCGCCCATGAACCATTGGCCGGCGACGGCAAAGAGCGGCGCAAGGGCGGCAAGTATGACGCCGGCGACGACCGCGATCAGCACGGCGCGCCACAGCACTGCCTGCTCCTCCAGCGCATCGCCGCGCCCGAAGGCCTGGGCGACGAGGCCGGTGGTGCCGGAGCGCAGGAAGTTGAAGCTGGTGAAGACAACGTCGAAGACCAGCGATCCCGCCGCCAGGCCGCCAAGCAGGGCCGCGTCGCCGAATTGGCCGACCACCGCCGTGTCGACGATGCCGAGCAGCGGCGTCGTCAGATAGGCAAGCGTCATCGGCACGGCGATCGCCAGCACTGAGCGGTTGGTGACGACGAAAGACCTGGCGCTGGCTTGTGTTACGTCCAAGGGACTGCTGCCTGTCCGATTGCGGCTTGATCGAGGACCCGATGTGCCCCAGTTTGCCGGCATCACGCAACCATATCCGCCGGACTACCAACCGAATTGCAAACCTGGCGCAGCCACCAATTCATGCCGCTGCAGACCGTCCATCACCCCGACTATGACGCAGGCTTCGCCGTCAATCACCGCTTTCCGATGAGCAAGTATCCTCTGCTGATGGAGACTTTGCGCTTACGCGGTCTAGCCGTGCACGGCGCGCTTTCGATGCCGGAACCGGCGCCGGCCGCACGCCTGAAGCTGGCGCACGCGGCCGACTATGTCGATCAGGTGATCGCCTGCCAGGTACCGGCGAAAATAGAGCGCGAGATCGGCTTTCCGATCGGTCCGCGCGTGTCATTGAGGGCGCAGCTCGCCACCGCGGGTACGGTGCTGGCTGCCAGGCTGGCGCTTAAACATGGCATTGCCTGCAACGCCGCCGGCGGCAGCCATCATGCCAGGCGCGCGCAAGGCGCCGGCTTCTGCACCTTCAACGATGTCGCCGTCGCCGCGCTGGCGCTGCTGGCCGAAGGCGCCGTCGAAAACGTGCTGGTCGTCGATCTCGACGTGCATCAGGGCGACGGCACGGCCGACATTCTCAAGGGCGAGCCTCGCGCCTTCACCTTTTCCATGCATGGCGAGCGCAACTACCCGGTGCGCAAGATCGCCTCCGACGTCGACGTCGCCTTGCCGGACGGGACAGGCGACGACGCCTATCTCGAACGGCTCGCCGCCATCCTGCCGGAACTCTCCGGGCAAAGGCGCTGGGACATCGTTTTCTACAATGCCGGCGTGGATGTCCATGCCGAGGACAGGCTCGGCCGGCTGGCGCTCACCGACGACGGTCTCAGCGCCCGCGAAGACATGGTCATCGGCCATTTCCGCAAGCAGGGCGTGCCACTGTGCGGCGTCATCGGCGGCGGTTACTCGACCGACGTGCCGGCGCTGGCCGCGCGCCACGCTATCCTGTTCGAGGTGGCGTCGCGATATGCGTGAGGCCGCGCCGAACTATTTCCTGTAGCTGGCGATCCTGAGCAGGATGAACACCGGCACGACGATCGCGGCGCCGAGCAGGATGTAGCCCAGGAAGCGGTCGATGGCGTGGAAGCCGAGATTCCACAGATCGACGAAGAACTGGCGGATGCCGTAAAAGACGTCCATCGGCGACCAGCCGAAGGCATGCATGACCAGGCCGACGAGGAAGGAGACCACGAGCAGCTTCAGGAATACCCTGAGCGGCGTGTCGCCAAGAAAGCGCGTCAGTGCGGACAAGGCCATTCTCCGGTTCGAGCCGCCCAATTCGGGCGGGGCGATATCAGAGATACGCATTCCGCGGAAAGGCATCAAGCAATGGAGCCGCGGTTCCGCTTTGCCGATTGCTTGACGCCCTGCCATCATGATAACGAGGTGGCCGACGCGGGTATGATGTAATGGTAGCTTGTCAGCTTCCCAAGCTGAACGCGCGGGTTCGATTCCCGCTACCCGCTCCAGCTTGCACCGCAGGCATTTGAGTGAGACCTTACCAAGGGGCCAAATTGCGCGTCCGATTCAACTCGGCTGCCGGCGATCGCGGGGCGGAATTGCATCGGGTCGATCCTCAGGCCGGGCAGTTTGCGCGAGGGTGAATTCGGCTGTTTGTAAAGCGAGCGTTGGGGTCTTGCACACCCATGCAAGACCCCAGTCAGCGATTCACCCGGCAGCCCCGATACATGGTCGCTATCGACCTAGATGATCATGCTCTAGAGCCGGAAGCCGATCCAGACGCGGCGGCGCCAGCAGCGGACATGACGCCGGCCATGGCGCCAGTAGCGCCGGCAGACCCTTCTCCAAACGTGGCGCCGGCGGCGTCGGTAGTACCGATCACGGTAATACCGACGCCGGTAGTACTGGGCTGGCTGCAGCAGATCGGCCTGATCATCCTCCTCGTAGATGGCCGGATCCGGCTTATCCAATTCATCCAGAATTCCGTTGCCGGCGGGAATACCGGCAACGGCCTTGCTGGGTCCGGCCAGGCTTGCAAGCGCTGCCGCCCCCGCAACGCCAAGCATTCCGGTGAGAAACAACCGACGTTCCATAAAAACCTCCCGAGCTGTTGGGCACGGCAGCCCTTCCTCACCCGCAACGGGCTCCAGGGAGCGACCGATCGGTTTGAACGTGCAAGTAGCATTCTCGTTCCATCAGCCCACCTCGCGCAAAATGAAGTCGTGCAGCATCTTGGCGGCGGGCGAGAGCGCCCGGTTCCTGACCGTGATCAGACTGTAGGGCCGGACCTCGATGTCGAACTCGGTCTGCACGACATCGATGGCGCCGGCCAGCCCATCGCCGCCCTGGATGAACTTGGCGACCTGGATCGAGACCGGCGCGATGGCGTCCGACTGCGCCACCATCACCAAGGTGAGCAGCAGCGAAGAGGTGTTGAGGATGCGGTCGGGCAGCGGAATGTCGCGGTTCAAAAAGTTGCTTTCCATCGCCTGGCGCAGCGGCGAGCCGCCGGACTGGAACACCCAGTCATAGGCCGCGGTATCTTCCAGCCGCACCATCTTGCCGCTCGCCAGCGGGTGGCCGCGGCGCACGATGAGGCAGGCCTTCTCGACGCCGATGACGCGCGATTCGAAGAGCCGCGGATTGAGATCGTCCGGGATGCGGGCGATGATGAAGTCGTGGCGCGAGGCGATCAGCTCGCGGGCCAGCACGTTCGAGGTCTCGACCTGCATTGTGATCTCGATGCGCGGATAGATGCGGCGGATCTCACGGATCGCCGGCACGGCCAGCTCGATCGCCGGCGCCGTGACCGCGCCGAGGAATACGGAGCCGCCCTTGCCGGCCTTGAGCTCGGAAATCTCACGATCGGCCTCCCGCATCTCGAGCAGGATGGAGCGGGCGCGCCGGGCGAGCGCCTGGCCGTAGGGGGTCAGCGTCACGCCGCGCGGCAGCCGCTCGCACAACTTCACGTCGAGCACCGCTTCCATCTCGGCGATCATGCGCGAGGCGGCCGGCTGGGAGATGTTCATGACCTGGGCGGCGGCGCTCACCCGCCCGTGATCGTCCAAGGCGGCAATCATGCGCATGTGGCGGAGACTGAGGCCGCTGCGCAGCAACGTCTCGCCATCTCGCGGCAATTTCTCGTAACCACCTGAAATCGCATCGGGATCGCGCAACGCCGCCATTGTTTTCGGTCTCCTGTGCGGGTTTCTATCGATCGCTTAAGCCATACCAGTATCGATATAGCAACCAGCAAAGATCGCATTTGACAGTTATGTCAAAGCGACCCACCCTCCGCGCGTTCCGATGCGCAGGGGTCGGCGACGAGCGAAATCGTATCGATTGAAACTGCGCCGCGGGGCCGATTGGGAGGATACCGGAGATCGATAAAGCCGACAGTGGCGCGCCAGCGCACCTGTTCGACTGCGCGGCCCGCGAAGCCCCGAGGTGTCGCGTCCATCAACCAGGGAGAGTAATCGTGAAGATCATCAAGACGCTGGCCGCCATCGCGGCCCTTGGCATTGCCGCCACGACCTATTCGGCGCACGCCGCCGACAAGGGTCTCGTCGGCGTGCTGATGCCGACCAAGACCTCGCAGCGCTGGATCAATGACGGCGACGCCGTCAAGTCCCAGCTCGAAGCGCTCGGCTACACCGTCGACCTGCAATATGCGCAGGACGACATCCCGAACCAGCTCAGCCAGCTGGAAAACGAAATCACCAAAGGCCCGAAGGCGCTGATCATCGCTTCGATCGACGGCACCACCATGGCCGACGCGCTGCAGAAGGCCAATGATGCCGGCGTCGTCACCATCGCCTATGACCGCCTGATCAAGAAGACCCCGAATGTCGACTACTACACCACCTTCGACAATTTCGGCGTCGGCGTGATCCAGGCGAACTCGCTGGTCAAGGGGCTCAAGGAGCGCTTCCCGAACACCAAGCCGTGGAACGTGGAGCTGTTCGGCGGCTCGCCGGACGACAACAACGCCTTCTTCTTCTACAACGGCGCCATGTCCGTCCTGCAGCCGCTGATCGACGACGGCTCGATCAAGATCAAGTCCGGCCAGATGGGCATGGACAAGGTCGGCACCTTGCGCTGGCTCGCCGCCACCGCCCAGGCGCGCATGGACAACCTGCTCTCGGCCAACTACTCGGACGGCAGCCGCGTCGACGGCGTTCTGTCTCCTTATGACGGCCTGTCGCGCGGCATCACCGCCTCGCTGCGCGCCGTCGGCTACGGCACGGAAGCCCAGCCCTGGCCGATCGTGACCGGCCAGGACGCCGAGACCGCCTCGGTCAAGCTGATCATCTCGGGCGAGCAGTACTCGACCGTGTTCAAGGACACCCGCGAGCTGGCCAAGGCCACCGTGCAGCTGGTCGACAAGGTGCTCTCCGGCGGCAAGCCGGACGGCCTCGACACCAAGACCTACAACAACGACGTCAAGGTCGTTCCCTCGATCCTGTTGACGCCGCATGAGGTCGACAAGTCGAACTACAAGGAACTGGTCGTCGACTCCGGCTACATCAAGGCTGAAGAGCTGAAGTAATCCGGTCTCAAAGGAAGGGGTCCTGCGCGACTGCAGGGCCCCTTTTCGTTCGCAAGCGACCCCGGTATTGTTTTTGCCGGCTACCGCAGCGCCATATGCCGCCAAGGCATGAGCGAAACTGTGGCATGTTGATTTCGCGCAAGACGCTTTCCGCGAGTGGAAGGCCTGCGCCAGGGAGCAGATCCTGATGGCCTCGACGATTTTGGAGATGCGCGACATCACCAAGACGTTCCCCGGCGTGAAGGCGTTGTCGAACGTCAATCTCAGCGTCGAGGAAGGTGAGATCCACGCCGTCGTCGGCGAGAACGGCGCCGGCAAGTCGACACTGATGAAGGTGCTGTCGGGCGTCTATCCATCCGGCACCTATGAGGGCCAGATCATCTTCCGCGGCCAGGAATGCAATTTCAAAGGCATTCACGACAGCGAGCATATCGGCATCGTCATCATCCACCAGGAGCTTGCCCTGGTGCCGATGCTGTCGATCACGGAAAACATCTTCCTTGGCAACGAGCACGCCACCTACGGCGTCATCGACTGGGACGCCAACGAGACGCGTACCGGCGCCCTGCTCAAGAAGGTCGGGCTCAAGGAAGACCCCAAGACGCTGATCACCAATATCGGCGTCGGCAAGCAGCAGCTGGTCGAGATCGCCAAGGCGCTGAGCAAGGAAGTGAAGCTCCTGATCCTCGACGAGCCGACGGCCTCGCTCAGCGAGAAGGACAGCCAGGCGCTGCTCGACCTTCTGCTCGAGTTCAAGCGCCAGGGCATGACCTCGATCCTGATCTCGCACAAGCTCAACGAGGTGAACCGCGTCGCCGACAAGGTGACGGTGATCCGCGACGGGCGCACCATCGAGACCTTGCCGAGGAAGGACATCTCGGAAGACCGCATCATCACCTCGATGGTCGGCCGCTCGCTCGACGACCGCTACCCGCCGCGCGAGCCGAAGATCGGCGACGTCATCTTCGAGGTGAAGGACTGGTCGGTTTACCACCCGATCCATGCCGAGCGGCAGGTGATCAAGAACATCAACCTCAATGTGCGCAAGGGCGAGGTTGTCGGTATCGCCGGGCTAATGGGCGCCGGCCGGACCGAATTCGCGATGAGCCTTTTCGGACGCTCCTACGGCCGGCACATCACCGGAGAGGTGTCGCTGCACGGCAAGCCTATCGACCTCTCATCGGTGAGCAAGGCGGTGGCGAGCGGCATCGCCTATGTCACCGAAGACCGCAAGACCTACGGCCTCAACCTGATCGACCACATCAAGCACAATGTGACTTTGGCCAACCTCTCCGGCGTTTCCAGCCGCGGCGTCATCGACGACATGCGCGAGATGAGCGTCGCCAATGACTACCGCAAGAAGACCAACATCCGCGCCTCCAGCGTCTACCAGCTGACCGGCAACCTCTCGGGTGGCAACCAGCAGAAAGTCGTGCTGTCGAAATGGCTGTTCGCCGATCCGGAGGTTTTGATCCTCGACGAGCCGACCCGCGGCATTGACGTCGGCGCGAAGTACGAAATCTATACGATCATCGCGCGCCTTGCCGCCGAAGGCAAAGCGATCATCGTCATCTCGTCGGAAATGCCCGAACTGCTCGGTATCTCCGACCGTATCTATGTGATGAACGAAGGGCGTATAGTCGGCGAAATGGCTGCAAGCGACGCAAGCCAGGAAAAAATCATGCGCGCCATCGTTCGCGGAGAAGGAAAAGCATCATGAGCACAGAAAGCGCTCCCGCGCCGCAAAGCGGGCTCGCCGAGGACGTCAAGCAGCAGGGTCCGCGCGTCGCCGTCTCGGCGCTGACGACGAACCTGCGCGAATACGGCCTGATCATCGCGCTGATCGTCATCATGCTGTTTTTCCAATACACGACGTCGGGAACGCTGTTCAAACCGGTGAACCTCAGCAATCTGGTGCAGCAGAACTCGTTCATCATCGTGATGGCGCTTGGCATGCTGTTGGTGATCGTCGCTGGCTATATCGACCTCAGCGTCGGATCGGTCGCCGGCTTTATCGGCGCTCTGGCGGCGATGATGATGGTGATCTGGCCGCTTGGGATGTTCTCGAATCCGCTGGTGGTCTCGATCGTGTGCCTGATCGTCGGGGCGCTCATCGGCGCTGCGCAAGGCTACTGGATCGCCTATCACAAGATACCGAGCTTCATCGTGACACTGGCGGGCATGCTGATCTTCCGCGGCATCTGCCAGGCGCTGCTCGGCGGTGGCTCCTCGGTCGGTCCGCTGCCGGACAGCTTCAAGGCGCTGAGTTCCGGCTTCATTCCGGACGTGATCGGCCCGCTGACGCTGATCCCGCCGACGGTCAATGCCGCCGGCAAGACGATCGTCGGCAGCGGACTGACGCTGCACATGACGACAGTCGTGCTCGGCCTCATCGCGGTACTCGCCTACGCCTATTTCGGCTTCAGGACGCGGCGCAAGCGCGAGCGTCACGGCTATGAGGCGGAGCCCTTCCCGCTGTTCGTCATCAAGACGCTGGTGGGCAGCGCGCTGGCGCTGTTCCTGGTCTTCCAGTTCGCCAGCTACAGGGGCCTGCCGGTCGTGCTGCTGGTGATGGGCGTGCTGATCTCGCTGTTCGTCTTCGTCACCAAGCGCATGACCATCGGCCGCCGCATCTACGCCATGGGCGGCAACGCCAAGGCCGCACAGCTTTCGGGCATCAACACCGAAAGGCTGACCCTGCTGGTCTTCATCAACATGGGCGTGCTCTCGGCGCTGGGCGGCCTGATCATCGCGGCGCGCCTCGGCCAGGCCGTGCCGGCTGCCGGTCTCGGCAGCGAGCTCGACGTCATCGCGGCCGTCTTCATCGGCGGCGCCTCGGCAATGGGCGGCGTCGGACAGGTGATCGGCGCCGTCGTCGGCGGCTTCATCATGGGCGTGATGAACAACGGCATGTCGATCATGGGCGTCAATGTCGACTGGCAGCAGGTGGTGAAAGGCCTGGTGCTGCTCGGCGCCGTCATCTTCGACGTCTACAACAAGAACAAGGCCTGAAGACCTGACTTAAGGAGGCATACGGGTTTCAGATCGCGAAGCTGCCGGCAACCCGTCGGCGCCAAGAAGTCCAGGCAAGGACCGGGCTCGCGAGCGCAATCCGGACGAAGAATTTCAACCGTGGCACGGATTTCTCCGCGCCGCGCCGGTCAAGGTTTGCCCGCGGGCAGCCAGGCAAGATGAGAGAGGGTTCAAACATGCTGATCTCCCAGATCCTCGACGACGCCGAGACGATCCGCGTCGTCGCCCGCAATGGCGGCGGCAAGACCAGGGTCATCAACGGCGCGCGCAGCGTCTATTCGCTGGCTATGGAGGCCGCGCGGACAGGCACGGGCCTCGAGGCATTGATCGAGCGCAAGGGCTATGGCGAGACGGTCGATCTCGATGCCGCCTATAAGAGGGGCAGGCTGGTCTCGCCGATCAACCATCCGGACCCGGCGCATCTGCATCTCACCGGCACCGGGCTCACGCATCTCGGCTCCGCGGCAACGCGCGATTCCATGCACAAGAAGCTCAGCGAGGGCGGCGAGGCGGAACTCACCGATTCCATGAAGATGTTCCGCATGGGCCTCGAAGGCGGCAAGCCGGCCAAAGGCCAGGTCGGCGTGCAGCCGGAATGGTTCTACAAGGGCAACGGCACGATGGCGGTGGCGCCTGGCGCACCCCTGATGTCGCCGGCCTTCGCGCAGGATGGCGGCGAGGAGCCGGAGATCGCCGGCATCTATGTCATCGGCGATGACGGCGCGCCGTTCCGCGTCGGCTTCACGCTGTCGAACGAGTTCTCCGATCACGTCACCGAGCGGGTGAACTATCTGTTCCTCGCCCATTCCAAGCTGCGCAACGCCTCGTTTGGCCCTGAAATCCTGATCGGCGAGCTGCCCGCCGATATCCGCGGCGCCTCGCGCATCTGGCGCGACGGCAAGCTGCTCTGGGAAAAGCCGTTCCTGTCGGGCGAAGCGAACATGTCGCACACCATCGCCAATCTCGAGCACCACCATTTCAAATATTCGGCCTTCCGCCAGCCGGGCGACGTGCATGTGCATATGTTCGGCACCGCGACGCTCTCCTTCGCCGATGGCATCAGGACCGAGGCCGGCGATACGTTCGAGATCGAGGCGCCGGATTTCGGCTTGCCGCTGCGCAATCCGCTGGAGATCGAGAAGCCGGTCAAGGTGGCGGTGAAGGCGCTGTAGCGCCGATCTCCCGGTGACTGGCAGGCCAGAGGGGCGCGAAGGAAGCTGCCTCTTCCACTTCGTCATTCTAGGCGGAGCAAGGAGCGAAGCGACGCGCGCAGACTCTAGAATCCATGCCGTGACATTGGGCGTAGACTACTGCCGTCCAGAATAACCGTTGGCGCAGCGCCAGCTAAGATCGCAACATGACAGGCTATTTTTACATGACCGCGAGCCAGAAGGTGGCACGCTATTTCGGTGTCGCCAATGACCTTACCCACCGCATGCCCGGGCACAAGACCGGCCAAGGCTCCAGAAGATCATCCTGAATGGTTCGAGTTCTCTCACGGAATTGGCTGGTGAGCGTTCGGCACCGTGGCGGCGCTCAGGCGTCACGGCATGGATTCTAGGGTCTGCGCGCGCCGCTTCGCTCCTTGCTCCGCCCTAGAATGACGAAGAACAGATGGGACGGCGCGTCCCCTTCCGGACATCTCCCCACTTGGACCTCACCGCGCTGCCCGAAAATGCTTGGAGAGCTTCAGGCCCTGCGCCTGATAGTTCGAGCCGAGTTCGGTGCCGTAAAGCGCCTGCGGGCGTTTCAGCATGTGCTCGTAGACCAGGCGGCCGACGATCTGGCCGTGGTCGAGGATAAAAGGCACCTCGTGGCTGCGCACTTCGAGCACCGCGCGGCTGCCGCTGCCGCCGGCGGCGGAGTGGCCGAAGCCCGGATCGAAGAAGCCGGCATAGTGAACGCGAAACTCGCCGACCAGCGGATCGAACGGCGTCATCTCGGCGGCGTAGAGCGGCGGCACGTGCACGGCTTCTCGGCTGACCAAGATATAGAATTCGTCCGGATCGAGCACCAGTTCGCCGGCGCCGCTCTTGTAGATCGGCTCCCAGAAATCGACGACATCCTGGGCGGCGCGCTTGTCGACGTCGACCAGCCCGGTGTGGTGCTTGCCGCGGTAGCCGACAAGGCCGTCCTTGTCGCCGTCGAGATCGATGGAGAGTGCGATGCCGCCGCCTGAAATATTGGGTGGCTCGGTGGCGACCAGCATCTCGGCGCGGTGAAGGTCGCGCAGCTCATTCTCCGAGAGCACCGCGTTGCCGGTGCGGAAGCGGATCTGCGACAGCCGCGAGCCGGCGCGCACGACGATCGGGAACGTGCGCGGGCTGACCTCGAGATAGAGCGGCCCGCGGTAGCCGGCGGCAATCTTGTCGAACTCATGGCCGCGATCGGTCATGACGCGCGTGAATATGTCGAGACGGCCGGTCGAGCTCTTCGGATTGGCCGAGGCGGATACGTTCGCCGGCAGCGCCAGGCTCTCGAGCAGCGGCACGATATAGACGCAGCCGGTTTCCAGCACCGCGCCCTCTGCAAGGCTGATCTCGTGCAGCTTCAGCCGCTCGAGCTTGTCGACGACCCGATGATCCGGACCCGGCAGGAACGAGGCACGCACGCGAAACGCCTTGTCGCCGAGCCTTAGATCGAGGCTGGCCGGCTGGATCTGGTCGGCGTCCAGCGCGCGCGGCGACTTCAGCGCCTTCGCCTCGAACAGCGCTGCGATGTCCTGATCCGGAAGAATGCCTGTTTGCCGCAAAGGCTGGCTCCGTTCACAAGGCCGGGCGAGGATCTAAGCAGGCTCTTGCCGCCCGGCTGGTACAAACCTCTTAATGAAGCCGGCAATTGACGCAAGCGCGGCGCGGGTCTAAAGGGTCGTTATCCCGTGGTGATTTGGCCGGTCGGCTTGCAGCCACGTTAAACAAGTCGCTAAAGGACCGTCGAGCCGCAAGGCTATATGGACCGGTTGCGACTTCGCGGCCGGTTTTTTTGTGTCTGAAAGCAGGGCTATGAGCACCAAGAAGCGCAACTGGAAACCTCAGACGGCACTCGTGCATGGCGGAACGTTGCGTTCCGGTTTCGGCGAGACATCCGAGGCGATGTATCTCACCCAAGGCTATGTCTACGAGACGGCGCAAGCGGCGGAAGCCCGCTTCAAGGGCGAAGAGCCGGGCTTCATCTATTCGCGCTACGCCAACCCGACCGTCGACATGTTCGAAAAGCGCATGTGCGCGCTGGAAGGCGCCGAGGATGCCCGCGCCACCGCTTCCGGCATGGCCGCAGTAACCGCCGCGCTGCTCTGCAGCGCCAAGGCCGGAGATCATATCGTCGCGGCGCGCGCCCTGTTCGGCTCCTGCCGCTGGGTGGTCGAGACGCTGGCGCCGCGCTACGGCATCGAGGCGACGCTGGTCGACGGCACCGACATCGCCAATTGGGAAAAGGCGATAAGGCCGAACACCAAGCTGTTCTTCCTGGAAAGCCCGACGAACCCGACGCTGGAGGTGGTCGACATCGCCGCCGTCGCCAAGCTCGCCAATTCGATCGGCGCGCGGGTGATCGTCGACAATGTCTTCGCCACGCCGCTGCAGCAGAAGCCCTTGCTGCTCGGCGCCCATATCGTCGTCTATTCGGCGACCAAGCATATAGATGGCCAGGGCCGCTGCCTGGGCGGCGTCATCCTGTCTGACAAGAAGTGGATCGACGAGAACCTTCACGACTATTTCCGCCACACCGGCCCGAGCCTGTCGCCCTTCAACGCCTGGACGCTGCTCAAAGGCCTGGAGACGCTGCCGCTGCGCGTGCGCCAGCAGACCGAGAGCGCCGGCAAGATCGCGGATTTTCTTGCCGGCCGGCCGGAGATCGCCCGCGTCATCTATCCGGGCCGCGCCGATCATCCGCAAGCGGATATCGTCAAGAAGCAGATGTCGGGAGGCTCGACGCTGATCTGCCTCGACGTCAAAGGCGGCAAGCAGGCGGCCTTTGCCTTCCAGAACGCGCTCGACATCGTGCTGATCTCGAACAATCTCGGTGACGCCAAGAGCCTGATCACCCATCCGGCGACGACGACGCACAAGAACCTGAGCGACGAGGCCCGCGCCGAGCTCGGCATCGGGCCAGGCACGCTGAGGCTCTCCGTCGGCCTGGAGGACAGCGACGATCTGCTGGAAGACGTCGAACAGGCGCTGAAGGCAGCAAAATAGAACGCTGAGAACGCCGCGGCCGGAGCCTTCCAGAGCCGCAATTCCGGACGGAAAACCGTTTCACACTTTTCCTGGAATTGCTCTAGGCGAGCTCCTCCAGCTCGGTCATCGCCTTGGTGCGGATGGTCATGGCGTTGCCACGCCATTCGACGGCGCCGCCGAACCAGGCGCGCGCCCAGATGGCCGGCAGCAGGGCATCGCGCACAATCATCGCGGTGACGCTGCGTGGCGACAGGTACCAGCCCTTGGCAAAGGCCAGCAGCCATTCCGGCAGGTAGGCGATCGCCAGCACGCCCAAGGCCGTCGTGGGCAGGCTGACGCCGGCGCTTGCCGCTGCAATCAGCGCCAGCAGCAGCGGCACCGCAGCGCCAGTCAGGATCTCTGGCGCGAAGAACAGTGGGAAGGTAACCCGCCGCAGCCGCGCCCAGCGCGTCTGGCGCGACCAGATCTCGGCGAGCCTGCGCTGGCCGAGCGGCTGCTCGAATGGCGAGGCGACGAGGTTGACGTTGAACCCCAGGCCGTTGACCAGCTTGGTGGCCGCCGCGTCCTCGGCGATCTCGGCGGCCAAGGCCTGGATGCCACCGTTGGCGTCGAGCATCGGCTTGTTCCACAGCATGCTCTTGCCCTGGGCGAAGCCAAGGCCAACCGCCTCGCCGGCATACTGCCAGCGCGCCTGCAGCGTGTTAAGGAAGGCGCATTCGACTTCGGCCCAAAACCCGTCCGGCCGCGAGCCGATCGGCGTCGAGCAGACGAGGCCGGTATCCGGCCGCCATGCCGCCATCAGGTGCTGGACATAGTCTCTCGGCATCAGCACGTTGGAATCGGCGAGGATCACCCAATCGTGTCGCGCCGCCTGCCAGCCCTTGACGCAGTTGTTGAGCTTGGGATTGGCGCTGACGCGATCGTCGCCGATCAGCAGCCGCGCGGGAATTTTGGGGTGGCGTGCGATCGCCGCATCGATCAGCTTGACCACCGGGTCTTCGGCATGCGCGACGCAGAAGATCAGCTCATAGCGCGGCCAATCGAGAGAGAAGGCGCGCTGCAAGGTCTCCGGCGTGAACGGCTCGACGCCACGCGACGGCACGATGATGGAGACCGGCGGCCGCGCGCTGGGGAGCGGCGCGATGATATGCCGCCGCTTCAGCCGCGACGAGGCGAGCAGGATGCTGGCGAGATTGAAGGAAAGAAGCGCTGACGAAGCCAGGCCGGCTGCGATAGTCAGTTCCATCGAGATCTGGTCACCCCCGACAGAGAGTTTCACCGTTTCACGCAAACGGCGACCCACTCCATCTCCTTGTTTTCACGCAATTCCGGACGGAAGGCTACGGCGAAGGCGCCGAGCCTAACCGCTCGCGCTTTCCTGGAATTGCTTTAGGCCGCACGCGGCCGTTTCAACTGTTACAGAGCGCCCGAGTCGCCCGGCACGGTTTGTGCACACCAACATTGTCATGTGTCACCTAAATGACATTGTTTTTCGGCACCTGCACTTACAAGGCTGGCAGGATGGTCGGCGCTGCGTTTATCAAGAGCGGAGCGTGACATATTTTCCGCGGCGGCAACCGGAGTGGCCCATGTATCGCGCAGTGACGCGCAACATCGAAGTGCTGGTCAGGCCCTTCTATCTGGAGGACCGCTCCGATCCGTCCGAGAACCGCTATGTCTGGGGCTATCAGGTGACGATCGACAACCGCTCCGACGAGTTCGTGCAGCTTGTGTCGCGCTACTGGCACATCACCGACGGCCAGGGCCGGGTCGAGGAGGTGCGCGGCGCCGGCGTTGTCGGCGACCAGCCGGAACTCAATCCCGGCGACAGTTACCAGTACACCTCGGGCTGCCCGCTCTCGACGCCGTCAGGCATCATGGTCGGCCACTACACGATGCGCAACGGCCGCGGCGAGACGTTCGATATCGCCATTCCGGCTTTCTCGCTCGACATGCCAGGGACAAGGCGCACGGTGAACTAGCCGTCGGCGACAGCCTCTTTCTCCCCCGTTTCACGGGGAGAAATGCCCGGCAGGGCAATGAGGGGCGGCGCCGGGCTTCTGAGATTTTCCTGGAGGCGGACGACCGTGTCGCTATGATCGCCAACGTTGGCGCCGCCCCTCATCCCCTTCGGGCACCTTCTCCCCGTGGAACGGGGAGAAGGAAGAGAGCTCACTTCGCGAATTCAGCCGGGTCGAAGTCGTATTGGGTCGAGCAGAACTCGCAGGCGACATGGATGCCGCCCTCCTCGGTCGATTCCTTGATCTCCTCAGCCGAAAAGCCTTCGAGAATGCCGCGGATCTTGTCGCGCGAGCAGGAGCACTGGTCGGCGACAGGGACGCCGCGGAAAACGCGCACGCCGTGTTCGTGGAACAGCCGGTAGAGCAACCGCTCGGCGCCCACCGTCGGGTCGATCAACTCGGTCGGCTCGATCGTGCCGAGCAGCGCCAGCAACTCCTGCCAGGAATTGTCGGCCGGCTGGTCCGCAACGTCACGCGGATCGCCGTCGCCGCCGGAAATATCGGGAACGCGCATGCGCTCCGGCGATCGCGGCAGGAATTGCGCCAGGATGCCGCCGGCGCGCCACTGCTCGCGCGCGCCGGCCGGACCGGGCGTGACCAGCTTGGCGACCGACATCTTGATATCGGTCGGGATCTGCTCCGACTGCCGGAAATAGGTGCGCGCAGCGTCCTCGAGCGAGGTGCCGTCGAGCTGGACGATGCCCTGGTAGCGCTGCGTATGTGCACCCTGGTCGATCGTCAAGGCCAAGACGCCGTCGCCGAGCAGCGTCTGCTGCGAGGTCTCGCCGGCGGCGGTCAGCGCCTGCAGCCGGTCGGCATCGAAGCGCGCATAGGCGCGCAGCGCATGCGGCGTGGTGAAATCAGCCACCAGCATGTCGACCGGACCGTCGGTGCGGGTTTGCAGAATGAACTTGCCTTCGAACTTCAGCGAAGTGCCGAGCAGCACGGTGAGCACGCAGGCTTCCGCCAGCAGGCGGGCGACCGGCTCGGGGTAATCGTGGCGGCTCAAAATAGCGTCGAGCATCGGCCCGAGCTGCACGGTGCGGCCGCGCACATCGAGCGGCGCGACCTCATAAGGCACGACATGATCGTCGCCGGCGAAGCCGAATTCACCGAGTTGGGGTTTATGCTCAGCCAAGGTCTGGGTTTCCAACATGACAATACTCCGGGGCGCAGCCATGCCGCCCGGTGAGCCGCATGCGTCGAAGCGCGTTCGATTTACGTGATGGCCCGCAAATAGGCATCACATGTCCCCAGATCAAGTTGAGCCCGATCGGGCCGGAAGCGGTCAGGTCCAGCCCTTCTCACGCGCCCAGACACCAGGCCAGCACTGCCTTCTGGGCGTGCAGCCGGTTCTCGGCCTCGTCGAAGACCACCGAATGCGGGCCGTCGATCACCTCGTCGGTGACCTCCTCACCGCGATGCGCCGGCAGGCAGTGCATGAACAATGCATCGGGCTTGGCTTTCGCCATCAGCGCCGCATTGACCTGATAGGGCAGGAAGACGTTGTGGCCGCGGGCGCGATGCTCCTGGCCCATGGAGACCCAGCTGTCGGTGACGACGCAGTCGGCCTGGTCGACGGCTTCCTCGGCGGACCTGGAAAACCGAACCTTGCCGCCATTGGCTTTCGACCAGTCGACATATTTCTCGAAAGGCTCGCTGCCTTCCGGCACCGCGACATTGAGGTTGAAGCTAAACCGCGCCGAGGCCTCCAGGAGCGAATGCAGCACATTGTTGCCGTCGCCGGTCCAGGCGAAGGTCTTGCCGGACACCGGACCGCGATGCTCCTCAAAGGTCATGATGTCGGCCATGAGCTGGCAGGGATGCGTGTCGTCGGTCAGCCCGTTGATCACCGGAACGGTGGCGTTCTCGGTGAGCTCCAGCAGCCGGTCGTGCGAGGTGGTGCGGATCATGATGGCGTCGACGTAGCGCGACAGCACTTTCGCCGTGTCGGCGATGGTCTCCGAACGGCCGAGCTGCATTTCGGTGCCGGTCAACATGATGGTCTCGCCGCCGAGCTGGCGCATGCCGACATCGAAGGACACGCGCGTGCGCGTCGACGGCTTGTCGAAGATCATGGCCAGCACCTTGCCATCGAGCGGTTTTGAACACTCACCCGCCTTGAGCCTGGTCTTTCGCGCCACCGCGTCGTCCAGCATGATGCGCAGGTCGCCCGCGGAAACGGCGGACAGATCGGTGAAGTGGCGAACACTCATCGGCAGGTTCCAGAAATTATTTGGCGGCTTCGGCGGCAATCGCGTCGGTCAGGCGCTTGGCGCCGACGCGAATGCGCTCCAGCGCCTCGCCGATCTCCTCGTCGGTGACGGTGAGCGGCGGCAGGAGGCGGATGACGTTGTCGCCCGCCGGCACGGCAAGCAGGTGCTGGTCGCGCAGCGCCATGTTCACCTTGGCGTTGGGCATGGCGCATTTCAGGCCGAGCATAAGGCCGGTTCCCCTGATGCCCTCGATGACGTCGGGGAATTCATCGGCCACCCCCGCAAGGCCCTGCTTCAGAAGCAGCGCCTTGCGCTGCACGTCCTCGAGGAAGCCGTCGGCCAGCACCACGTCGAGCACGGCGTTGCCGACGGCCATCGCCAGCGGATTGCCGCCGAAGGTGGTGCCGTGCACGCCGGCCGTCATGCCGGTCGCCGCCTCGTCGGTGGCAAGGCAGGCACCCATCGGAAAGCCGCCGCCGATGCCCTTGGCGATCGCCATCAGATCGGGCGTGACGCCTGCCCATTCATGCGCGAACAGCTTGCCGGTGCGACCGATGCCGCACTGGACCTCGTCGAAGATCAAAAGCAGGCCGCGCTTGTCGCAGAGCTGACGCAGCCGCTTCAGCGATTGCGTCGGCACCGGGCGTATGCCGCCCTCGCCTTGCACCGGCTCGATCAGGATCGCCGCGGTCTCCGGCGTGATCGCCTTTTCAGCGGCGTCGATGTCGTCGAAAGCCACCTGGTCGAATCCCTCGACCTTCGGGCCGAAGCCTTCGAGGTATTTGTACTGGCCGCCGGCGGCGATCGTCGCCAGCGTGCGGCCGTGAAAGGCGCCCTCGAAGGTGATGATGCGAAAGCGCTCGGGATGGCCCTTGACGAATTGATAGCGCCTGGCCGTCTTGATGGCGCATTCCAGTGCCTCGGCACCGGAATTGGTGAAGAACACCTTGTCTGCAAAGGTCGCCTCAGTCAGCCGCTCGCCCAGCCGGCGCTGTTCCGGGATCTCATAGAGGTTGGAGACGTGCCACAGCTTGGCGGCCTGCTCGGTGAGCGCCGCGACCAGATGCGGATGGCCGTGGCCCAGCGAATTCACCGCGATGCCGCCGGCGAAGTCGAGATATCGCTCGCCCTTGTCGGTGACCAGCCAGGTCCCCTCCCCGCGGTCGAAAGCCAGGGGTGCGCGGGCAAAGGTCTCGTAAAGCGCCGAACCGCTCATTATATGCGTCTCCGGAACCGGAAATCAAAAAAGCCGCCAATGCGGCGGCCTTTGCGGCTTATCATGTTTTTCGGCCATGAAGTCAACGAAAACGTCACGCAGAAGCGCGTGGCAAGCCCCTGACGCCACGCCGGCTCATAAGTAGGCCGGCAAGTTGGGGAAAACCGAAAAAACCGAATCGTGTTGCCCTGGGGACTCTTGTCACCGAGTCAGCGCATAAGGTATTTGTAGTCGAGAAATAACTAGATTTCGTGCGGCGGACCTAATCACCCGGTATATGTGGTGTTGTTTGCCCGGCGAGAGCCGGGGGCGGGAAAGGATTCTGACTGTCGTACGCCTCAGCAGGAGCGCGGTCTCATGAACTGGACTGACGAGCGGGTCGAACTTCTCAGGAAATTGTGGTCGGAGGGTCTGAGCGCCAGCCAGATCGCTGCACAGCTCGGCGGGGTGAGCCGCAACGCCGTCATCGGCAAGGTGCATCGCCTGAAGCTGTCGGGCCGGGGCCGCGCAACGGCCGCTCCGGCGCGCCAGAAGAAAGCGACGCAAGGCGCCTCGATGCAGAAATCGGTGACCCGCGCCGCGAGTGCCACGCGTCACGTGACCACCACCATCGGCGCCACCGCGCTGCAGGTGCAGTTCGACGCCGAGCCGGTCGCGCGCCACTACATCCGACCGGTCGAGAACGTGGTCGTGCCGATCTCGCGGCATCTGCAGCTCGTCGAGCTGACCGAACGCACCTGCAAATGGCCGAACGGCGATCCGCTGTCGGAAGACTTCAACTTCTGCGGCAACGACGCCGCCGAAACGGGACCCTATTGCAAGTATCATTCGCGGGTGGCGTTCCAGCCGGCCGGGGAGCGGCGCAGGGCGCGCTGAGCGAATAGCGAATAGCGAATAGCGAATAGCGAATAGCGAATAGCGAATAGCGAATAGAACTAGATAGAGTTTCGCGAAAGGGCAACTTATTTCCCCTACTCGCTATTCGCTACTCGCCCCCTACTCCCTTACTCCCCTATTTCACAGCCATCCATTCTTCTTGAACCGCCAGTACAGGAACGCGCAGATGAGCGCGATCGCCACCAGGACGGCCGGATAGCCGTATTCCATCTTCAGTTCCGGCATGTCGGAGAAGTTCATGCCGTAGATGCCGGCGAAGGCCGTGGGCACCGCCAGGATGGCCGCCCATGAGGCGAGCTTCTTGGATATTGCGGTTTCCTGGCTCTGCCCGACCAGCAGACTGGCTTCGAAGGCGAAGGCCAGAACCTCGCGCAGGGAGTCGATCTTTTCCTGCACGGTGCGGATGTGGTCGGTCACGTCGCGAAACAGCGGATGCATGGCGGCATGTATCTGCGGCAGGTCGGCGCTGGTCAGCCGACGGCAGACCTCGACCAGCGGCAGCGCCGCATTGCGCAGCCGCAGCAGATCGCGGCGCAGCATGTAAAGCCGCTCGATATCGGAACCGGTCATCGGCTTCAGAAGCACCTTGTCCTCGATCGCCTCGACCTCGTCCTCGATCTGCTCCAGCACCGGCATGTAGTTGTCGACGATGAAGTCGAGGATGGCGTAGAGGACGAAATCCTCGCCTTTGGCGAGCGAATGCGGGCAGCTCTCCCAGTGCTGGCGCACGGCGGCGTAAGAGGTCGACGGGCCGTGCCGGACGCTGACAATATAGCCGGCGCCGACGAACAGATGCGTCTCGCCGAAAGTGACACGGCCGTCGATCAATTGCGCGGTGCGGGCAACGATGAAGAGGGCGTCGCCATATTGCTCGATCTTCGGGCGCGCATGCGGATGCTCGGCATCCTCGATCGCCAAATCATGCAAGTGGAATTGCGCCTGCACCCGGAGCAGCAGGTTGCGATCGGGCTCGAGCAGGCCGATCCAGACGACATGACCGGGTTTTGCCGCCCATTCGCCGGCCTGCTCGATGGCGATGTCGGCGATGCGCTTGCCGCCCGAATAGACGCTGGATGCAATGATGCCCGACATAGGGGCCGGGGTCAGGTTTCGAACTTGTTCCATCGCAAACCTCCCGAGACTGCGACTGACAAAATCGCTGTCCCTGGAGGAGCTTATCCTAAATCAGGAAGCCATTCGAGAGGCGGCGGTTCACTTAGCCGGCACCGGGCCGGGAAGCACGACCTTGTCGGTCTTGTCGCCTTTCGGCCGGTCGGCTGGCATCTGGTCGCCCGTGACGATGTAATAGATCGTCTCGGCGATATTGGTAGCGTGGTCGCCGATGCGCTCGATGTTCTTGGCGCAGAACAGAAGATGCGTGCACGGTGTGATGTTGCGCGGATCTTCCATCATGTAGGTCAAGAGCTCGCGGAACAGCGAGGTGTACATGGCGTCGATCTGGTCGTCCCGGTCGCGCACGAGGCCAATCCTCTCGACCGAGCGCGAGGCGTAGACGTCGAGCACTTCCTTGAGCTGCGTCAGCGCCAGATTGGCAAGCGCCTCGATACCGCGGAAAAGGCTATTCGGCTGGCGGCCGTCCACCGAGGCCACCCGCTTGGCGACGTTCTTGCCCAAGTCGCCGACACGCTCGATATCAGCCGAGATACGGATCGCGCCGACGATCTCGCGAAGATCCGTCGCCATCGGCTGGCGCCTGGCGATGATGATGATGGCCTTGTCGTCGATCTCGCGCTGTCCTTCGTCGAGGACGAGATCGTCCTGGATGACCTTCTGCGCGAGGCCATGGTCGACATTCACCAGGGCCGCGACCGCCTGTTCGACCATGCGCTCGGCATGGCCGCCCATCGCGGCGATGCGCTTCGACAGGAATTTCAGCTCTTCATCATAGGCACTGGCGATATGAACGGACTGCATGGATATGCCTTCCCGGCTTGTGCCGGCTGGTGCGTTCCCTCAATCCGTCGCTGATACGTGAACCGCATGACAGAAAGAAGAAAATCCCGGTTGGTAACCGATATACGATCAGCGAGCCGGCAAATGAACCGTGAACGCCGCGCCCTTGCCGACTTCCGACTTGATGGACAATCTTGCGTTATGACGGGTCAATATATGCTTGACGATCGAAAGGCCAAGCCCGGTGCCTTTCTGGGCGCGGCTGTTTTCGACATCGACGCGGTAGAAGCGCTCGGTGATGCGCGGGATGTGCTCTTCGGCAATGCCCGGACCATAATCCCTTATCGTGACGTCGAAGCCCGGCTGCTGGCCATCCTCGCCGCCGGCGACCGATACGGTGACGCGCCCGCCTGACTGGCCGTATTTGCAGGCATTCTCGAGGAGATTCTCGAAGACCTGGAACAACTCGTCGCGATCGCCGGGGACGACAAGCGGTGCGTTGGCGAACTCCCGCTCGATGACGACGCCGTTCTCACTGGCCAGCGGCCCCAGCGAATCGATGACGCTGTCGATCGTCTGGCGAAGATCGACTTCCGTGCCCGGTCCCAGATAGGGTTTCATCTCCAACCGCGACAGTGAGAGCAGATCGTCGATCAGGCGGGCCATCCGGCCGGTCTGGTTCTGCATGATCTGCAGGAACTGGTCGCGCGCCGCCGGATCGTTGCGGGCCGGCCCGCGCAGCGTCTCGATGAAGCCGGCGATCGAGGCAAGCGGCGTGCGCAGCTCATGGCTGGCATTGGCGATGAAATCGGCCCGCATGCGGTCGATGCGGCGCGTCTCGCTTTGATCCTTGAACACCAGCACGTAAAGGCCTGTGGCATGGCCGACCGTGGACGCGCTGACCCGATATGTGCGTTCCACCGGCAGCTTTTCGGTGTAGTCGACCGCATCGGAAGCGACTTCCCCGGCAAGGATGCCGTCGAGCAGCGCCTGCATTTCCGGGGCGCGGAACTTGAGCGACAGCGACATACCGGGCGCCAGTCCTCCAAAGGCGGCGAAGGCGGCAGCGTTGGCGTGAACGATGGTGGCGGAATGGTCGAAGATGATCAGCGGGTCGGCGACCGCGGCGGCCAGATATTCGCCGGAGAGCCTCTGCAGCCCGCTAGCCTCGATCGCTGCCCCCACATCGGCCGGCTGGCGTTCGGCATCTGCGGGCAGCATCGCCGCGGCCGCCAGCGCGGCCAGGGCCAGCAGCAGCACATAGGCGGATGAGCCGGCGAAAAAATAAACGGCAAGGACCGCGAGAACGCCTGCGCCAAGCAGCCAGCGGTTGCGCGCCAGCCGCCCGGCCAAGGCTCGCCCCTTGTTGTCTTGTCCCGCGCCCGTCTCTGCCATAGGCCCGCGCCACCCCGCATCCCGTTCGACCGGTCAGCCGGCTCGCTGGACCGGCCTGACGCATGGGACCCTGGAAATCAGGATCGATTTTCGCGAAGGTTCATGCGCAAGATCAAAATGCTGCAGCGTCTTTGCGCTGCACAGGCTCCATAGCATGAGTCCGCAAACTGGAAAGGTTCGTCCGGATGAAAAAAGCCAAGGAAACGGCCGAAGCGGTGCCGGCCACGGCACCGATCAAGATCAAGATCGGCGGCAAGGAGCGCGAGTTCGACATCGACAATCCGGTGCTGCCCGACTGGATCGAGGACAACAAGCTTACCGCCGGCGGCTATCCTTATGACAAGAAGATGAAAAGCGAGGACTACGAAAAGGAGCTCGAGGAGCTGCAGATCGAACTGGTCAAGGCGCAGGCTTGGCTGCAAGCCACCGGCAAGCGGGTGATGGCGCTTTTCGAGGGTAGAGACGCGGCCGGCAAGGGAGGCACGATCTTCGTGCTGCGGCAATATATGAACCCGCGCACGGCCCGCAACGTCGCGCTGCCCAAGCCGACGCCGACCGAGGCGGGGCAATGGTATTATCAGCGCTATGTCGATCATTTCCCGACTTCGGGCGAATTCGTCACCTTCGACCGCTCCTGGTACAACCGCGCCGGCGTCGAGCCGGTCATGGGGTTCTGCACGCCGGAGCAGCATGAGAAATTCCTCGACGAGACGCCGCATTTCGAGCGGATGATCTGCAACGAAGGTATGCATTTCTTCAAATTCTGGCTGAATATCGGCCGCGAAACGCAGCTCGAACGGTTCCATGACCGCCGCTGGTCGCCGCTGAAGAACTGGAAGTTCTCGCCGATCGACATCGCCGGCGTCGGCAAGTGGGATGACTACACCAGGGCGCGCGACCAGATGATCGAGCGCACGCATAAGGAGTTCTCGCCCTGGATCGTCGTGCGGGCCAATGACAAGCGACGCGCCCGGCTCGCGGTGATCCAGCGTATCCTGCTTTCCCTGCCTTATGACGGAAGGGACCTCGACGCCGTCGGCAAGCCTGACAAGAAGATCATCGGCGAGGGGCCGGAATTCCTCAAAGACTAATTGTTGTTCTTCGTCTGGAACCGCTGGCCTGCCCTACCCGCGGGGTAACGCGGTTCCGGACGGGTTACAGCGCCGCGCGCCTTTCGGCTCGCGCGGCGCTGAGGTTTCATGCCGGGCACTCAGGCGGCCAGGCGAGCAATCCGCTGCAGCCGCTTCAGCGTGGTGTCATCCTGAAGCGCCTGCTGGAACAGCGTGATCTCGTGGTCGATGCGGTCGCACAACACGTCCGTATTTCCCTTGAGCAGGCTGCGCGTCTGCAGCAATGCCGCAACAGGCTTCTTGGCCAGCTGTTTGGCCCTCGCCAGCGTTGCTTCCTCGGCGCTGCCTTGCGTCACGATCTCGCCGACCAGGCCCAGCGCCTTGGCGTCTTCGACGCCCAGCGTATCGCCCAGGCAGAAGAAGCGGAACGCACCGGCATAGCCGAGCTTCTGGGGCGCCAGAATGCTGGTCGCCGCGTCCGGCACCAGGCCAAAATCGACGAACGGCACCCTGAAGGTGCTGCCCCTGGAAGCGATTACCATGTCGCAGTGGAACAGGATGGTGCAGCCGACGCCGACGGCATCGCCGTCGACGCAGGCAAGGACCGGCTTGGGGAAGGTCGCCAACATACGGAACATGTCGGTGACGGCGGCGATCAGCTCTCGGTGCTTGGTGGCGTCGAGGAACTCCGAGAAGTCCCCGCCAAGGCAGAAGCACCCGGCAAGGCCGCGCAGCATGACGACGCGGACCTCGTCGTTGACCGCCGCATCGCGCAAGGTCCTGGCAAGGCTCGCATAGGCATGCCTATCAAGCACCGGCCGGCCGTCATGCGAGGACACGGTGACGACCAGCGTATGGCCGCGCAGTTCCGGTTCGGGATGGAAACTCATGACCGCCTCCATCACGAAGCCTGCTTGAGGCCGAGCAGACCGGGATAGCCCCTATTCAGCACCGGCAGGTGGTGGTTGCGACGGGCCCGCACGACATCGAGCGTATGCTCGGTGAAGGTGAGCAGCGTCGCCACGACCTGCTGGTTGCCATAGGTGCGCTGGTAACCGAGCGGCGTCGCCAGGAAGTGCAGTTGCAGGGCGCGCAGCACCCACATCGGCTCGAACTCGATGATGACCTGGTTGACGTTGCGCTTCAGGCCCCATTCGACGAAGCCGGCGATCAGCTCGGTGCCGACCGTCGAGACGCCACGTTTGCCGTCGCGAAAACCCGGAGCCACCGCGTAGCGGGTCAGTTCCCACACATTCGGCCCTGAGGGGGACGGTCCTTCGCAGAGATCCGACAGAACATCCGTCAGAAGATGCGGCCGTGTGGTCGGCAGCATGCGCTGGTAACCAGCCAGTTCGCCGTTGCGGATGACGAGGTGGTGTTCGGCCTCGTCATGATCGAACTGGTCGATCTCGAGCTGGTCCGGACGGTCGAGATCGGTCCAACCCATCTCCTCGACGAAGATCTTGTAGCGCAAGCGATGGACCGCCTCCCAAAGGTCGGGGCGTTCCATCAGTTCCTGAGTGGTAAGGGCAAAGAGCATTAGCCGTCTCCTGGGCTTAAGAGGAAGATACGGCCGTGATGTCCCTTAAAATATTGCGCGAAGGCGCAGGCAAGAATTTCCAGGTCGGCACGGCCGACCTAGCTAATATAACCGCGCCTAATCGCCTCCGCGACCGCCTGTACCCGGTTGGCTGCCCCGAGTTTGCTCTTGGCGTTAAGAAGGTGTTTCTCGGAAGTGTGTTCCGAGATGCCGAGGATTTGCGAGATCTCCCATTCGGACTTGCCGACGGCGGCCCATTGCAGGCACTCCCGCTCACGCGCCGTCAATTCTATGTGATCGATGACGCTGTCGGCCTTGGTGTGCAGTTGCATGGCGCGGCCGATCGCATAGGTCGACGCGAGCGAGACCATTCCGAATTCCGCATCCGACAGTTCAACGGATTCGCCGCCCAGCGAGACCATCACGATCTGGCCGTCGAGCGTGACCAGCGGAAACGCCAGGCCGTCGCGCAGCTTGAACTCGCGCGCGTCGCCCATGACTTCGTCGCTGTTCTTGTCGATCAGGGCGTTCTTGGAAGCGTCCCGCCATTGGAACGGCGCCTGAAGCTGCTTCATGTGGCTGACGACCGGGTCGTGGTCGACATAGTTGCGCGCCACATAGCGCTCCAGCCATTCGCCGGGCCAATCGCAAAGCATCACATGCTGTTTCTGCCGGCCGCGCGGCGTGCCCGGCTGCGGCACGGTTCCCGCCATCAGTGCGGTCAGGCCGAAGCTCGAGGTGATGCCGAGCAGCCTCTCGCAGACCGCGGCCGCGGTGCCAGCATGCTGCAACTGGTCTATGTATTCCAGAGTTCTGTCGAACAGGCCCATCGCAACATCTACCCCATGTTGCTTCTGCTTTTTCATTACCGACGGTAGATGCCCGAACCCCCCTTCGTCATCAACCCCCGCGTCGCAATCTCCTCAGCAAAACCGGCAGCTTCCCCCTTCCGGCACGCAAGGTCACTTGCACACGTGCTAAAGCATACGCTGAATTTGGCGGCTTGAAATCAAAAACCGTTGTGCCTGCCCCCCTTTTCATACGAAAAGCCAAGAAAGCTGTCTGGCGGAGCCTTATCGTGAAATTGCGGTGGATATTTCTGGCCCTGATATCGGCACTGACCGGCGCGCTGCCCCTTGCCGGACCGACTCAGGCGGCGGAGCCGCAGGTGCCGGTGCTGTGGGACGCCAAGGAACGGCTGCCGAAGCCCGATCTTTCCGCGCTGCCGCGGCTCAGATTCCTCACCACCACCGATTTTCCGCCGTTCAACTTCCTCGACGGCGCCGGCCGCCTGTCGGGTTTCCACATCGATCTGGCGCGGGCGATCTGCGCGGAACTGGGCGTCGCCGAAAAATGCCAGGTCCAGGCTTTGCCGTGGAACGAACTGGACGATGCTCTGCAGAAAGGCGAAGGCGAGGCGATCATCGCCGGCATCGCCGCGACGCCGGACAGCCGCGAGAAATACGCCTTCTCGCGCTCCTACATGCAATTCCCCGCGCGCTTCATCATGCCCAAGGCGAAGGCCTTCGCCGAGCCGATCCTCGACAAGCTGCGCAGCAAGCGGGTCGGCGTCGTCGCCGGCTCGGCGCATGAGAAAATGCTGCGGGACTACTTCAACACCGTGCAGGTGGTGACCTTCGACACACCGGAAGACCTCTATGCCGACCTCAAGGCCGGCAAGGTCGACGCCGCCTTCGGCGATGGCATGCGCTTTGCTTTCTGGCTGGGCGGCTCGGACGCCGCCGGCTGCTGCCGCTTCGCCGGCGGTCCGTATCTGGCGCCGGAATATCTGGGCTCGGGCATGGCGATCGCCACCCGCAAGAACGACACAGCGCTTGCCGCCGCCTTTGACTACGCGCTGCAGGAAATCTCGATCAAGGGCACCTTCGCCGAGTTCTACCTGCGCTATTTCCCGGTGAGTTTTTTCTAACCGGTTATCCAGAAATTCCGAACAGAAGGCTGCGGCGAAGTCGCCGAGCCTAACCGCTCAGACTTTTCCTGGATTGCTTCATGTCAGCGAGCGCAAGCGCGCCTTGGCCGCGCGGGCGATCGCGGCGACGGTCAGCGTGTCGAGGTCGAGCTTGAGGCGGATGAGCTGCAGGACGCGCACTTCCTCCATGCGCATTTCGAGATCGACGGCGGCAACCTCGAAAGCAGCCGCATAAGCGGTGTCGCGCAGCCGCTCCGGCAGCGCCTCGGCGACGCGCGCCAGCACGCCTTCCAGCCCGTCCTTCTCATGCAGCGCCTTCTGACACGCCTGTGCCACTGCAACCAGCCTGTCCTGGTTGAAGTCGACGAACACCGGCCAGGAGCGGACGACGTCGCCGATCCGCTCCAGCTCGACATCGGTCATGTCGCGATCGGAGGCCGATGTGATGACCATCAGGTGGATCAGGGCTTCGTGCGGCGTCAATGAAGGCATTCAAAACTCCTGAAGGCGGCGCGCATGTCATCTTTCCAAAACCGTGACACACTTTTGGATGACATGCACTGGATGATGGGCCCCGAACGTAGGAGCGCTATCGCGGCGTCGCAAGGAAAAGCGCCGCAAATCGTTGACGCTCCAGCCTGTCACGCCTAGAGACCGGTCGACAAAACCTTATCCGCCGCGAAGACGGCCATGACTGGAACTTTGACATGACGGGATCAAACATCATCGATCTCACTCCCGAGATGCTTGCCGCGGCGGCCGAGAGCAAGGCCTGGCCGTTCGAGGAAGCGAAAAAAGTCATCGCCCGCTACAAGGACAAGGACTTTCCCGAGACTGTCCTGTTCGAGACCGGCTATGGCCCGTCCGGCCTGCCGCATATCGGCACCTTCGGCGAGGTGGCGCGCACGACCATGGTGCGGCATGCCTTCCGGGTGCTGACGCAAGATAAGGTCAAGACCAAGCTTCTGTGCTTCTCCGACGACATGGACGGCATGCGCAAGATCCCGGAGAGCGTGCCGGACCGCGCCGCGCTTGAGCCCTATCTGCATATGCCGCTTACCTCGGTGCCCAATCCGTTCGGCGGCGACTATGCGAGCTTCGCCGACCACAATAATGCGATGCTGTGCCGCTTCCTCGACACGTTCGGCTTCGACTACGAATTCGCCAGCGCAACGCAGTACTACAAGGCCGGCCGTTTCGACGAGGTGCTGCGGCGCGCCGCCGAACGCTATGACGAGATCATGGGCGTGATGCTGCCGACGCTCGGGCCGGAGCGCCAGGCGACCTATAGCCCGTTCCTACCGATCTCGCCGAAGAGCGGCCGCGTGCTCTACGTGCCGATGATAAATGTCGACGCCAAGGCCGGCACCATCACCTTCGACGACGAAGGCACCGAGACGACGCTGCCTGTCACCGGCGGCCGTGTGAAGCTGCAGTGGAAGCCGGATTTCGGCATGCGCTGGGCGGCGCTCGGCGTCGATTTCGAGATGTTCGGCAAGGACCACCAGACCAACGCGGCGATCTACGACCGCATCTGCAACATCCTCGGCGGACGCGCGCCGGAGCATTTCGTCTACGAGCTGTTCCTCGACGAGGTGGGCCAGAAGATATCCAAGTCGAAGGGCAATGGGCTCACCATCGACGAATGGCTGACCTACGCGCCGACTGAAAGCCTCGGCCTTTACATGTACCAGCGGCCGCGGCAGGCGAAGAAGCTCTATTTCGACGTCATCCCGAAGGCGGTGGATGAGTATTACGCTTTCCTCGGCGCCTATCCGCGCCAGGACTGGAAGGAACGGCTTGGCAATCCGGTCTGGCACATGCATGACGGCAACCCGCCGGCGATCGACCTGCCGGTGCCTTTCGCGCTGCTGCTCAACCTCGTCAGCGCCTCCAACGCGCATGACAAGTCGGTGCTGTGGGGCTTCATCTCGCGGCATGCGCCGGGCGTGACGCCGGAGACGCATCCCGAACTCGACCGGCTGACCGGCTACGCGATCCGCTATTTCGACGACTTCGTGAAGCCGACCAAGGTTTTCCGCGCGGCCGACGAGGTGGAGCGCGACGCGCTGGCCAAGCTCTCCGAGGCACTCGGCGCGCTGCCGCCGGGCGCCGACGGCGAAGCGATCCAGAACGCCGCGCTCAATGTGGCGCGCAAGATCGAGCGCTACCAGGACCATTCCAAGCAGAGCCCGGAAGGCGGGCCCGGCGTGTCGGTCGCCTTCTTCCAGATGATCTACCAGGTGCTGATCGGCCAGGAGCGCGGACCGCGCTTCGGTTCCTTCGCGGCGCTTTACGGCATCGCCGAGACACGCGCGCTCATTGAGCGGGCGCTGGCTGGTCAGTTGGCGGCGTAACGGCCCCGCCATCGGCCGGCAGGATCGAATCCGGCGCCACCGGCGCCGGACCCGACGCGGCCGGCACCGCCGGCAGCCCGTCGAGCTTCGGCGCCGGGCCGAAAATACCCTTCCTTGCCGAGCGGGCCTTGTTCTCGGCCTCGACATAGGGACCGCCTTGCGCGGCGCGCGCCCAGCCGTTCTCGACCAGCCACTGGCCGATGTCCTGATTGCCGATATGGCATTCGGCGGTAATGGTGTCGCGCCCGCCCTCCGGCGGCACCGTGCAGGCGACCGCGCGGCCGCGCAGGAAGGCGCGGAAGGCCGTCCTGGCGCGGGCGCCGCAGGCCCAACTCTTGCCCTCGTCGCTGCAGGTTTCATCGGCCTTGACGACATCCACGCCGGACACGGCGACCGCATAACCTTTCGACTCGATCAACCCGGCGGCGGTGGCGACCGGCTGGAACAGCTTGGTGCCGTTCCAGTCGCTTGGCATCTTCGTCTTGGGCGGCTTGGGCGGCCCGGCCAGCGCCAGATCGCTGAGCGGCGCGCGCGGCTCCACCCGTTCCAGTTCGTTGTCTGAAAGATCAGGTGGCGCCACGACGTCGGGATCGATGGCCCTCGAATGAGCAGCAGGCTTCGGCGGTTGTGGAGCGGCCGGCGCGGGAATAGCCGAGGTCGCCGGCTCTTGCGTCGCATCGGAAGCGGAAAGCGTATTGTCGCCGGTGGGGAGTGCGTCGGCGATGGGATCGATCTGATCGACCGTGACGGCGCTTTCGTGGCCCTTGACCGCGTGTCCGCCGGCAACAACAAGAGCCGCCATGACCGGGACCGCCAGCACCGCCAGGGCTGTCTGAAGAAGCCGCATCAGCCCGGCCTACTGGCTCGCCCAGACGATGCGCGCCATCCATTCGATATCGCGCGTCGGGATGTCTCGGTCGGGGTGGTCTGGGTTGAGCGAAACCAGCACGATCGATTTCATCGTTTGCCGGTCGAGCACCTTGGCCATCACCTCGCCGGCGGTGGTCTTGACGACAACGCGATCGCCTTTGCGGGTCGGCGCGCCCGGCTCGACGATCAGCACATCGCCGTTGCGGTAGAGCGGCAGCATGGAATCGCCTTGCACCTGCAGCGCGTAGGACGTCTCGGTCGCCCGCGCCGGAAGCTCGACCAGGTCCCAGCCCTGCCCGGCCGGATAGCCTGCATCGTCGAAGAAGCCCCCCGCTCCCGCCTGGGCGAAGCCAAGCAATGGAACCGCGCTGCGGTGCTGGGCGACGGAGGCACCACTGCGACCTTCGACCAGTCCGGTGAATTCCTCCAGCGAAGCGCCGGTGGCCTCGATGATCTTGGCCAGCGATTCGGTCGAGGGCCAGCGCGGCCGGCCGTCGGACGACAGCCGCTTCGACTTGTTGAAGGCTGTCGAGTCAAGGCCCGCGCGCCGGGCAAGTCCGGAAGCCGATAGCGAATAGCGCTCAGCGAGAGCATCGATTGCGGCCCATACGCGGTCGTGTGAGAGCACGCGCGCACTCCTTCAAACAGGAAAAAATGCCTCAAGCCTGTCTAGCGCGCAGTCATGCCCTTGTCCACCGGTGCTGCCGGCGGATCGTTAACAATGCTCCATGAGCCTCCTTCTAGCGCACCTCCTATCCTATCCCGGCCAAGGCCTTCGGCGGGCGCTTGTGGCGCATGGAATGCAGGCCGGGCGACCGTATCCGCAAGGCAGGCGAACCGTCGTCGCCTTCGACGATGAGCTGATGGTCTTCTCGGACGAGGTGACAGATTCCTGCTCGGCAGGGCAGCCTGAGCCGAAGCGCGATCAGGCCGCCTTGGCCTGTTCGCGCAAATTCCGGTGCGACACCATGAAGGTCCGCTCGGCTTCGGTCGGCGGGCGTGGACCGGCGGCGTGGCCGAGCGCTGCGACGACCTCCTCGATGTCGAGGAAGCGGCGGCCGCCACGATCGTAGACACCGCCTGTGGTCAGGATCAGCGCCGCCGTCTCGCCGCCGTCGAGGACGAAGCGGTGCCTGCCGATGACGGACGTGCCTTCCCAGGTCTCGATCGACGAGACCACCTCGAAGCGCCGCCACAGCCTGATCTCACGCGCATAGGCTACCTGCAGCCCGCCGATCATCGGCGCCCAGCCATTCTTGCGCGCCAATGCGATAAGGCCGATGCGCAGGAAGATGTCGATGCGGCCAAGGTCGGCCAGCATCATGTAGCGGGCGTTGTTCAGGTGCAGGTTGAAGTCGATGTCGATCGGCAGGCAGCGAAAAGCCAGCCGGCTTTCCTCGCCGACCCTATAGGTGCCACGGCTCGATGCCGTGGCCATGGTGCGGGCCATTCGCCCCCAGACATACATTCCGGTTCGTCAGGCCGCCTCTCGAACCTCGCCTTTCCGGTAGGGGTCGAAGCGCTGGTAGAAGGTCTCGCCCTTCTCGGCCATGTCGAGCAGAAGCTTCGGCGCCTTGAACTCGGCGCCATACTTCTTCTGCAGACCCTTGGCGATCTTGACGAAACGCTTGGCGCCGACGCCGTCGATGTAGGACAGCGCGCCGCCGGTGAAAGGCGCGAAGCCGAACGCGAGGATCGAGCCGACATCCGCCTCGCGCGGATCGGTGACGATGCCTTCCTCCATCACCCGCGCCGCTTCCAGCGCGATGGTGACCAAGAGGCGCTGCTTCAGCTCCTCATAGTCGACCTTTTCGGGCTTCAGCTGTGGGTAGAGGTCCTTCAGGCCCGGCCACAGCTTCTTCTTCGCGGGCTTTGCCGGATAGTCGTAGAAACCCTTGCCGTTCTTGCGGCCGAAGCGGCCATGCGTGTCGACCATCGTGTTGATCAGCGCCATCTGCCTGGGGTCGACGGCCTTCTCGCCGAGATCCCGGATGGTCTGCTTCATGATCTTCTGGGCAAGGTCGACGGCCGTCTCGTCGGTCAGCGCGAGCGGACCGACCGGCATGCCGGCGGCCTTGGCGGCGTTCTCGATCATCGGCGCCGGCACGCCTTCGATCAGCATCTTGTAAGCTTCCGACATGTAGCGCAGCACGCAACGGTTGACGTAGAAGCCACGCGTGTCGTTGACGACGATGGGCGTCTTCTTGATGGCGCGTACGAAGTCGAAGGCGACGGCCAAGGCCTTGTCGCCGGTCTTCTTGCCGAGGATGATCTCGACCAGCATCATCTTGTCGACCGGTGAGAAGAAGTGGATGCCGATGAAGTTCTTCGGCCGCGCCGAATTCTTCGCCAAAGCGGTGATCGGGATCGTGGATGTGTTCGAAGCGAAGATCGCCGAGGACTTCAGCACGGCCTCCGCTTTCTCTGTCGCGTCCTTCTTCACGCTCGAATCCTCGAAGACCGCCTCGACGACGAGGTCGCAGCCGGCAAGGTCGGCATAGTCCGCCGTCGGCGTTATCAGCGACAGGAGCTTGTCCTTGTCCTCCGGCTTGGCGCGACCCTTCTTGACCTGATCGGCCATGAGGCTGTCGGAATGCGCCTTGCCCTTCTCGGCCGACGGCAGATCGCGGTCTAGCAGCACGACCGGAATGCCGGCTTTTGCCGTAACATAAGCGATGCCGGCGCCCATGAAGCCGGCGCCGAGAATGCCGATCTTCTTGAATTTGGTGTCCGGCAGGCCGGACGGGCGGCGCGCGCCCTTGTTCAGTTCCTGCAGCGACAGGAACAGCGAGCGGATCATCGCCGCCGCTTCCTTCGACTGCATGATCTCGGTGAAATAACGCTGCTCGATCCTGAGCGCGGTATCGAACGGCACCAGCAGGCCTTCATAGACGCATTTCAGGATCGCGGCCGCGGCCGGGTAGTTGCCGTAGGTCTCGCGGCGCAGGATGGCGATGGCCGGCGGCCAGAGATTGGCGCCGGCCGCCGAGTAGACCGGACCGCCCGGCAGCTTGAAGCCCTTCTCGTCCCAAGGCGCCACCGGCTTCAGGCCGTTCCTGATCATCGCCTTGGCGGTTTCGATCAGCTTCTTCGGCTCCGCGATCTCATGGATCAGACCCATCGCCTTCGCCTTTTGCGGCGTCAGGTTCTGGCCGGAGGTCAGCATCTGCAACGCCTGCTGCTGGTCTGTCAGCCGCGGCACGCGCTGGGTGCCGCCAGCGCCCGGGAAGATACCGATCTTCACCTCGGGCAGCGCCATCTTCACCTTATCGGAATCAGCGGCGACGCGGCCATGGCAGGCGAGCGACATCTCGAAGGCGCCGCCCATGCAGGTGCCGTTGATCGCCGACACCCAGGGCTTCCCGGAAGTCTCGATCTTGCGGAACAGGCCGGTCATGTAGCCGGCATTCTCGAACAGCGCCTTGGTCGCCCTCTCGAGGTCCTTCTCCTTGTCGACGGCGAAGGTGGCCAGCATCTTCTGCAGCATGGTGATGTCGGCGCCGCCGGAGAAAGAGTCCTTGCCCGAGGTGATAACCGCGCCCTTGACGGCGGCATCGCCGGCCACATGATCGACTATGGCGTTCAGCTCGCGCATCACCTCCTCGGTGAAGACGTTCATCGAACGGTCCGGCATGTCCCAGGTGATCAGCGCAATGCCGTCGGCGTCGACGTCGAGGGTGAAATTGGTGTAGCTCATCTCTTCTCTCCCCGTCAGACGCGTTCGATAATGGTTGCGGTGCCCATGCCGGCGCCGATGCAGAGCGTGACCAGCGCGGTGTTGAGGTCGCGGCGCTCCAACTCGTCCAGCACCGTGCCCAGGATCATGGCGCCGGTGGCGCCGAGCGGATGGCCCATCGCGATCGCGCCGCCATTGACGTTGATCTGGTCGTGCGGGATGTCGAAGGCCTGCATGTAGCGCAGCACGACTGAGGCGAAGGCCTCGTTGAGCTCGAACAGGTCGATGTCCGACTGCTTCATCTTGGCGCGCTTCAGGAGCTTCTCGGTGACGTCGACCGGACCGGTCAGCATCAGCACCGGTTCCGAGCCGATATTGGCGAAGGCGCGGATGCGCGCGCGTGGCTTCAGTCCCATCGCCTTGCCGGCCTTCTTGGAACCGAGCAGCACGGCGGCGGCGCCGTCGACGATGCCCGAGGAATTGCCGGCATGGTGGACGTGGTTGACCTCCTCGATCTCGGGATGCTTCTGCACGGCGACCGCGTCGAAGCCGCCCATTTCACCGGGCATGACGAAGGACGGGTTGAGCGAGGCTAGCGACTGCATGTCGGTCGTGGGCCGCATGTGCTCGTCATGGTCGAGAATGGTGAGACCGTTCTGGTCCTTGATCGGGATCACCGAATTCTTGAAACGGCCCTCGCCCCAGGCCTTGGCGGCGCGCTTCTGGCTCTCGACGGCGTAGGCGTCGACGTCGTCGCGGGAAAAACCGTATTTGGTGGCGATCAGGTCGGCCGAGATGCCCTGCGGCACGAACCAACCGGGCAGGCCGACGGAAGGGTCCATGAACCAGGCGCCGCCGGACATGCCCATGCCGACGCGGGACATGGATTCGACGCCGCCGGCGATGACGATCTCGTCCGCCCCTTGCGCGATCTTGGCGGCGCCGAAATTGATGGCGTCGAGACCCGAGGCGCAGAAGCGCGATATCTGCATGCCGGGCGCCGAGGTCGCGTAGCCGGCCTCGAAGGCGGCTGCACGCGGAATGACGGAGCCCGCCTCGCCGACCGGATCGACACAGCCGAAGATGATGTCGTCGACATTGCCGGTGTCGAGCCCGTTGCGGTCGCGCAGCGCCTCAAGCGTCCTTGCGGCGAGCCGCACCGCCGGCACCTCGTGCAGCGAGCCATCCTTCTTGCCCTTGCCACGCGGCGTGCGCACGGCGTCATAGACGTAAGCCTCAGTCATTTTCGTGCTCCTTGGCTTTGCCGGCCGCCGCGCTCACAGAGAGCGCCCGATCAGCAATTTCATGATTTCGTTGGTGCCGCCATAGATGCGCTGGACGCGGGCGTCGCGGTACATGCGGGCGATCGGATATTCATTCATGTAGCCATAGCCGCCATGCAGTTGAAGGCATTCGTCGACGACTTTGCCTTGCAGGTCGCTGAGCCAGTATTTGGCCATCGAGGCGGTGACCGGATCCAGGCCGCCGTCGATATGGCGGGCGACGCAATCATTGTAGAAGACGCGGCCGATCGTGGCCTCGGTCTTCAACTCGGCCAGTTTGAACTGGGTGTTCTGGAAATCGATGACGGCCTTGCCGAAGGCTTTGCGTTCCTTGACGTAGTCGATGGTCAGCGCCAGCGCCCGCTCGATCATGGCGATCGCCCCGGTGCCGATCTGCAGCCGCTCCTGCGGCAATTGCTGCATCAGCTGGACGAAGCCCTTGCCTTCCTCGTGGCCGAGCAGATTGGAGGTCGGCACGCGCACGTCATTGAAGAACAGCTCGGACGTGTCGTTCGACTTCAGCCCGATCTTATCGAGGTTGCGGCCGCGCTCGAAGCCCTCCACCTCATCGGTCTCGACGACGATCAGCGACGTGCCCTTGGCGCCCTTGTCCGGATCTGTCTTGGTGACGACGATGATCAGGTTGGCGAGCTGGCCATTGGTGATGAAGGTCTTCGAGCCGCTGATCTTGTAATGGTTGCCGTCCTTCTCGGCGCGGGTCTTGACGCCCTGCAGGTCGGAACCGGCGCCGGGCTCGGTCATGGCGATGGCGCCGATCAGCTCGCCGGTTGCGAGCTTGGGCAACCATTTCTGCTTCTGCTCTTCGGAACCGTAATGCAGGATGTAGGGTGCTACGATCGAATTGTGCAGGCCGATGCCGAAGCCGTCGACGCCGACATGGCCGATCGCCTCGATGATGGCGCTCTCATGCGCGAAGGTGCCGCCCGAGCCGCCGTATTGCTCCGGCATGGAAGCGCAGAGCAGGCCGGCCGCTCCCGCCTTCAGCCAGCTCTCGCGGTCGAACATCTCGTTCTTCTCGAACTCGTCGTAACGCGGCGCGATCTCCTCGGCCATGAAGCGCGATGCCATATCGTAGAGCATGCCGACCTCGTCCGCCGCCCAGGCGGGCTTTGGAAGACCAAGAATTTCGGCTGGATTTGTCGCCACGATTTCCTCCGCGTTCCGACACTTGTGGGCCGGCGGTGCCGGCCCGCCAAACCTAGAACGCTTCCGCCGGCAGCGCCATTAGCGTGTCCGCGCCACTCGTTATGCGGGCGAGACGCGCCGCCGTTTCCGGCATGACGCGCTCCATGAAGAATCGCGCGGTCGTGAGCTTGGCGTCGTAGAACGCGCCAGCTCCGTTGGCGCCGTCCGCGAGCTTCGCCTCAGCGGATTTCGCCATTTGCGCCCACATGTAGCCCAGCGCCACCAGGCCGAAGAGATGCATGTAGTCGCTCGAGGCCGCACCGGCATTGTCGGGCTTGGCCATGGCGTTCTGCACCAGCCACATGGTGGCCGCCTGCAGGTCGTTGAGGCCCTTCTTCAGCGCCTTGGTGAAGGGCGCCATCTTCTCGTCGGCGCGGTTTTCCTCGCAGAACTCGCCGACTTCCTTGAAGAAGGCCTGCACGGCGCGACCGCCATTCTGCGCCAGCTTGCGGCCGACGAGGTCGAGCGCCTGGATGCCGTTGGCGCCTTCATAGATCATGGCGATGCGGGCGTCGCGCACGAACTGGCTCATGCCGTGTTCTTCGATGTAGCCGTGGCCGCCGAACACCTGCTGCGCCATGACCGCGTGGTCGAAACCCTTGTCGGTGAGCACGCCCTTGACCACCGGGGTCATCAGGCCGGTGTAGTCGTCGGCCGCCTGGCGGTCCTTGTCGTCACCGGAACGGTGCGCAACGTCGGACTTGATCGCCGTCCACAGCGCCAGCGCGCGGCCGGCCTCGTTGAAGGCCTTCATGGTCATCAGCGAGCGGCGGATGTCGGGATGGACGATGATCGGGTCGGCCTTCTTGTCCAGCGCCTTGGCGCCCGACAGCGAGCGGCCCTGCAGGCGGTCCTTGGCGTAGGAGACGGCGTTCTGGTAGGCGATCTCGGAGACCGAAAGCCCCTGCAGGCCGACGCCGAGTCGGGCCTCGTTCATCATCGTGAACATGGCCTTCAAGCCGCCGTTCAATTCGCCGAGCAGCGTGCCCTCCGCCTCGTCATAATTCATGACGCAGGTCGAGTTGCCATGGATGCCCATCTTCTCCTCGATCGAGCCGCAGGAGACGGTGTTCCTCTCACCGGGATTGCCCGAGGCATCGAGCTTGAACTTCGGCACGATGAACAGCGAGATGCCCTTGACGCCTTCCGGCGCGCCTTCGGCGCGGGCAAGCACCAGGTGGACGATGTTGTCCGCCATGTCGTGCTCGCCGGCGGAGATGAAGATCTTCTGGCCGGAGATTCTGTAGCTGCCGTCGCCGTTGGGAACGGCCTTGGTGCGCAGCAGGCCAAGGTCGGTGCCGCAATGCGGCTCGGTCAGGTTCATGGTACCGGTCCAGGTGCCCTCGATCAGCCTGGGCAGCCATGTCGCCTTCTGCTCCTCCGTGCCGTGGGTGACGATCGCCGCGATCGCGCCTTGCGTCAGGCCGGGATACATCATCAGCGCCATGTTGGCGGAAACCATATATTCGGAAACAGCCTGGTGCACCGTGTAGGGCAGGCCTTGGCCGCCGAACTCGACGGGTGCCGCAAGCCCCATCCAGCCGCCTTCGCGATACTGGTCGTAGGCGTCCTTGAAACCCTTCGGCGTCGTTACCGAGCCGTCGTCATGGCGCACGCAGCCTTCCATGTCGCCGACGCGGTTCAGCGGATGCATGACGTTTTCGGCCAGCTTGGCACCCTCGGCGAGGATCGCCTCGAGCACGTCGGGCGTCGCATCCGAGAAGCCCGGAAGATTGGAATAGCGCTGATAGCCAAGCACATCGTTGAGCACGAACAGCGTGTCCTGGATCGGCGCCCTGTAGATCGTCATGCCTTCCTCCGCCCTTACGGTCCCGGTCCGACCAAGCAAGTCGCCTGTCCACGTCCTGGACAGGAGGCCGGGCCAATGTCGATGCTGCGATAGCAAATATTGACGTTTGCGTAAACGTCAACTTCGTCGCAGCCAAAATTTTTATTTGATCGGGCGTGTCAGAACTTGGGCCCCCCGCTTGTCTGCCCCTCTGCGGTGAGGCAACTTCGCAGCATGGACCCAGCCGCACTCATCATTAGCATCCAGAGCCACTACCTGGATCAATTCAGGGCGTTCGTAAGAGAACAGCAGCAAGACTGCAGTCAGGGAGCCGCGGAGGTCAAGTTCCAACTCGCCGACCAAAACGAGCTCTTTCGGCAGCTATGCTGTGTCGACTTCGTCAGGAACGATGAAATGGTCGAACCCGTTGAACTTCAGTCCGATATTATGCGCTTCGAGCCGATCTCGGGCAGAATTGGAAGTGCTGACCTGCTGATAGAACAGCTTCAATGGAACGATGTCGTCATCCACCACACGCTGGCGTCTCCGCCGCTCGACAAGCTGAATGCCTGGTTCCAGCACTGGTTCGATCCGGACGATGAGCGCTACCGGGAAGGCGCAGAATTCGGAGACATCATCCATTCGCTTTGGGTGCGCCCAAAGAAACTGACCGTGGATTTTGGAAAAGCCGCGCCGGATGCGTTCTGGAGCCTGCTAGCGCTTCTTGAAGGCGCGGGCACAACTGGATTGCGGATCAATTCGTCGGCAGGGGAGCTATCATGACCTGCAGCTGGCGCGGCGCAGTTGTGCAGGAAAAGCCGCGCGGCGATAACCACGCGGCTTGCATTTTAAACGAGAGCTGATTCAGCCGGCGGCGCTTGCCTGCGGCGCCGCGGTGCGCTCGACGAGCATCTGGCGCACGACGGACATCGAGTTGCTCAACTCGCCGATGGCGTCGTCGATCAGCGCACGCTGCTTCTGCAGGCGGGCGAGTTGCTTCTCCGACTTGTCGAGGGCCAGCCGCAACTGCCTGGTGTTGGTGCCGGTCGGATCGTAGAGATCCATCATCTGCTTGACGTCGCGCAGCGAGAACCCGACCTTGCGGCCGAGCAGGATCAGCTTCAGGCGAGCCTTGTCGCGGCGCGTATAGAGACGGGTCGAGCCGTCGCGATGCGGATTGAGCAGGCCCTTGTCTTCATAGAAACGCAGCGTGCGCAGCGTCACACCGTATTTCTTGGCCATCTCGCCGATGCGGACGAATTCCTCGCCGGCTTCGACCGGGATCTCATTGGTATTGGCCGCGGCTTCGCCGGGCGAAACAAGTTTCATGGTCACTGGCTTTCCCCTGGCGGCGTCGCGGTCGCGGACCAAGCGTCGCCTGAGTGGAAGCGGGGGCGTGCTTCCAATCGTGGTTGCAACAAGTCAATCGCAAGAGGCACGGTTCGCACCTTTTACGTTTACGTCAATCCTATATCGACAGCCGCAAGGTGACGCAAGGGCGTTGTCGAAGCGGAGCTTTATGCCGCACCGCCAGGCGGCTCACGATTATGCGCGGCTTCTTAAGCTTGGTTAACGCCTTATTTACCACGTTGGGCGAAATGTGCGCATGTCGGTCACCCGTGTTTATCCTGTAGAGAATTTTTCACGGTTTTCGAAGCGTGGGTGAAAACCCGGGAAGCCCGTCTTCCTCCGCAGCAAAACCGCTCGGCTCGCTTCGTTCCCGGCAGGCTAATGGGAGACCGGCCTCCGGCCGGCCATTCTGAACACGGGCGCATCGATGAACAGCAAGCGGTCCTATCTCGATACACTCAATGCCGGCAGGCAACGCCGGCCGCACGCCTCGCTCGAAGAACTGAACCGCTCGCTCGAAACACTCGAGCAGCGGCTGGACCGCACGCGCGCCGACATGCCCGATCGCCCCGACCTGCGGCGGCCGCCAGTCGAGCCGCGTTATCCAAGCACGCAGCCTTACGGCCAGCCGCGCTGGTACGAAGACACCTATGCCGCGCAAAGACCCCTGGACCGGCCGCAGCAGAACCCGGCGGCGCAGAATCCTGGCTCACAGTATCAGCGGCCGCAACCGCGCGCGCCGCAAAATCCGGCGCCCGCCGCGCCCGCCTTCGACCAGGGCTATCAGGCGATCGCGCGTGACATCGACCGGGTGCGCGGCCAGGAAGACAGCGTCGCCATGGTCGGCAAGATCGCCGTCGAATTGCGCGGGCTGCGCGAGGAATTGCGTCACCAGATGACCGCCGGCCTGCAGCGCGAATTCGAGGCGTTTCGCCAGGACATCGACCGCGCTATGCAGGGCGGCGCCAACGGCCTGCCGGATAAGAGCAGCGCCGAGCTCGGTCTCGAATTCGAGCGGCTTTCGGGCGCCATCCAGACACTGGCCGAAAAGAGCGACGACCGCAGCGTCAACCTGCTGCGGCTAGAACTGGAACAGGTGAAGGGCGCGCTGGACACGCTGGCACGCGAGGAAAGCGTGCAGAAGGTCGACCGCCGCTGGGACGATTTCGACCGCCGCTGGAGCGCCTTCGAAGACCGCGTCGACGCTGATCAGCGCAAGCGCGCGGAAGGCCCGAGCCTTTCGGTACTGACCGACCGGCTCGAACAGATCAGCAGCGCCGTCAACAACCTGCCGGAATCGCTTTCGCTGCGCTCGCTGGAGGAAAAGGTGCGCACGCTTGCCGGCGCGGTCGACCGTTTCGCCAGCCAGCAGACTATGCGCGGCGGCGAGACGCTGGCCATGATCGACGAGCGGCTGGACGAGATTTCCCGCGCCATCGTCGCCTCGACGGTGGCCGCGCAGGCCAATGCCTTCGACCCCGAGACCTTCGGCCGGATCGAGAAGCGCATGGCCTCCCTGGCGGCGCAGATCGAAGAGGTTGCGCAGTCGCGGCCCGGCGCGGAAGTCATTGATCACCTCAACCTTCTTACCAGCCGTGTGGATCAGTTGGCCGGCAGGGCAGACCTGCCCGAGCAGGCCATGGAGCGGCTCGGCAAGCAGATTGCCTTGATCACCGACAAGATGGACCGCGCGCAGGCCATGCCCGACGCCGATCATATCTTCCAAGGCCTGGAACAGCGCTTCGAGGCACTGTCCATGTTAATCGAGCGCCGCCAGGGCGATGCGATGGAACAGGGCAATATGCTGTTTCGCGATCTAGAGCGTCGGCTGGACGAGGTCGCGGACCGGCTCGACCAGCGCATGCGCCAGGATGAGAGCGCCGGCATCATGGAGGTGATCGACGCCCGCTTCACCGCTTTGGCCAAGCGCATCGAGACACGCACGCCGGATCCCGCCAACGACGCGGCGATCCGCGGGCTGGAAAGCCGGCTCGAGGATATTTCCAGCCGGCTGGAAATGTCCGCGCAGCAGGTCGCGGGCATCGATCCGGCGCTGATCCGCAGCCTGGAGGCGCAGGTCGCCGGCCTGTCGGCGCATCTTTCCAAACCCGGCACGCCGCTGCCCGAATTCGAGGACATCAGCCCGCGCCTCAACGAGATCGAGAAGTCGCTGGCGGGCACGCGCGATTCCATCCTGACCGTGGCGCGCGAGGCGGCCGAGAGCGCCGTCAGATCGCTTGCCGAGTCGACGTCCAGCACGGCCCAGAGCAACGCGACCGCCGTTGCCGGCCTCGCCCAGGACCTGAAGACGCTCGAAGCGCTCACCCGCCGCTCCGACGAACGCAACTCGCGCACATTCGAGGCGATCCACGATACGCTGCTCAAGATCGTCGACAGGCTCGGCTCGCTCGAATCGGACGAGACCAGCGAAGCGGTCAGCGAACTGGTGGATCCGCAGCCGGCCGGTAAGCGCGGCGGCCGCGGCGGTAAGATCGCGGTGCAGGACGCGCCTTCGATGGATATCGACCAGCCGCTGCCGCTCACGGGGGACATGGCCGGTCTCGAAGGCCGTGCGGCTGCGATCATGCGCGATGAGCCAGACGCGCCGCGCACGCCTGCCGAGGCCGCGGCGGCAGCAGCCATGGCGGCCCTCGGGCCGGATGCGATCGGCGACAAGAGCGAGACGGCCGGCCGCAGGAGATCGATGTTCAGCGGCCTGGCGCGCGCTTTCAAGGGCAAGAAAGATGCGGACACGCAGCCGCTTGCCGGCTCTGCGCCGGTCGGTGACGTGCCAAGCGTCGACATCGACGAGCCGCTCGACCCCAAGGCCGCCAACCGGCCGTTGGAGCCCGGTTCCGGCGCGCCGGACCTCAACGCTATCATGAAACGCGTGCGCGACGAGCGCGGCGGCCAGCCGGTCAAGCGCAACGAGAGCGATGCCGCCAAGTCCGATTTCATCGCCGCGGCCCGCCGCGCGGCCCAGGCCGCAGCCGCGGAAGCCGACACGCTGAAGCGGCAATCGACCCTGACCGGCCCGGTGAAGGCGCTGAGGATAGGCGACCTGCTCAAGGCGCGGCGCAAGCCGATCCTGATGGCGGCGGCCGCGATCATGATGGCGCTGGCCGGCCTGCAGTTGGGCAAGGCCTTTTTGTCAGATCCGGTCGAGACGGCCAACAACCAGCCCGCACCGGTCGTCTCTCCGCAGACGGTCGACACGGAAACAGCACAGGACGAAAGCGGCCCGGCCCGGCCCGTCAGGCAGGCCGAGCCCGTCAAGGACGCGGCACTCGCCGCTTCTACGTCTTCCAGTCCCGAAAATGCCGCAGCCATGCCCGCCGAACCGGCGCCCGCGCCAGTGGCGCTTGCTGCGCCTGCCGCGCCGGTGCCGGCTCCCATGGCTTCGGCAACGCCGCCCGAACCCGCCGCCGCAGCCGTCTCCGCGGCGGATACGGATGGCGACACGCAGCCGATGGCCAAGGACCCCATGACGGCCAGTCCGGCAGCCGAGGGCGCCGCCGCCAGCACACCGACGGCCACTTCCGTCGACACGACAGGCGCCGTGCCGCCGGCCGGGAGCCAGGCAGCCGCGGCCAAATTCGATATCCCTTCCGAAATCGGTCCGGTGGCGCTGCACGACGCGGCCGCCGGCGGCGACGCCAAGGCGCTGTTCGAGATCGGCTCCCGCTATGCGGAATCGCGCGGCGTGAAGGAAGACATGAAGGCGGCCGCCAAATGGTACGAGCAGTCGGCCGAGCTCGGCTTCGCGCCGGCCGAATACCGCATCGGCAATTTCTACGAAAAAGGCATCGGCGTCGCGCGCGACATCAAGAAGGCCAAGACCTACTATCAGCTCGCCGCCGAACAGGGCAATGCCAGCGCCATGCACAATCTGGCGGTGCTGTTCGCCATGGCGGCGGACGGCGTGACCGACAATGAATCGGCGACGCACTGGTTCCAGGAAGCCGCCGACCTCGGCGTCAAAGACAGCCAGTTCAACCTCGGCATCCTGGCCGCCAAGGGCGTCGGCATGAAACAGAACCTGGAGGAATCCTACAAGTGGTTCGCGCTCGTCGCCAAGACCGGCGACAAGGACGCTGCGGCCAAGCGCGACGAGATCGCCAATGCGCTCAGGCCCGAACAGCTCGAGCGGGCGCGCGCCGCCACGGAATTGTGGAAGGCCAAGCCGCTCAACGCGGCCGCCAACTCGGCCGACGTTCCGGAGTCCTGGCAGGACAGCACTCCGCAGACGACCGCCGGCATCGATATGAAGAAGGCGGTGAAGAACATCCAGCTGATCCTCAACAAGAACGGCTATGATGCCGGCGGCGCCGACGGCGTGATGGGCGGCAAGACCAAGACCGCCATCATGGCCTTCCAGACCGACAACAAGATGAAGCCGACGGGCGAGATCGACGCGCCGCTCGTCAAGGCGCTCCTGGCGCACAAATAACGGCGGACGCGTCGCATATGCGACGCCCTGCCACACATTTGCCTGTTAACTGATTGAGATGGTTTTTGTTTCGGCGCGGCGGCGGGCTTGAGCCCGCCGCCGCGCCGGCGCAAGAAAAAATTGGCTTTTCGGTGCTTTACTGTCCGGGGACGGCACTGTGCGCCGGCAGACAAACTGATCGAGACAGACGGGTGGGCATCTATCTCCCGATCGCGGAAATTTCCGTCAACATCTTCGTGCTGCTCGCGATGGGCGCCGCGGTGGGTTTCCTGTCGGGCATGTTCGGGGTCGGCGGCGGCTTCCTGATCACGCCGCTTCTGATTTTCTACAACATCCCGCCGGCAATCGCCGTCGCCACCGGCGCAAACCAGGTCATCGCCTCCTCCTTCTCCGGCGCGCTTTCACATTTCAAGCGCGGCACGCTCGACTTCAAGCTGGGCGGCGTGCTTTTGGCCGGCGGCATCGTCGGCTCGACGGCCGGTATCTTCGTCTTTGCGCTCTTGCGCCGGCTCGGCCAGCTGGACCTGTTCATCTCGCTGCTCTACGTCGTGCTGCTCGGCACGGTCGGCGGGCTGATGCTGTTCGAAAGCGTCAACGCGCTGCGAGCCAGCCGCAGCGGCGCCGCGCCCGTCCTCAAGAAATCCGGCCAGCACAACTGGATCCACCGGCTGCCGTTCAAGATGCGCTTCCGCGCTTCGAAGCTGTTCGTCAGTGTTATCCCTGTGCTCGGGCTCGGCGCCGGGATAGGTTTCCTGTCGTCGATCATGGGCGTCGGCGGCGGCTTCATCATGGTGCCGGCGCTGATCTACCTGCTCAAGGTGCCGACCAATGTCGTCATCGGCACCTCGCTGTTCCAGATCATCTTCACCTCGGCCTATACGACGCTGGTGCATGCCACGACCAACCAGACGGTGGACGTGATCCTGGCCTTCCTGCTGATGGCCGGCGGCGTCGCCGGCGCGCAATATGGCGCCAAGGCCGGCCAGAGGCTACGCGGCGAACAGCTGCGCGCCCTTTTGGCGATGCTGGTGCTGGCCGTCGCCATCCGCCTTGCCGCCGATCTCTTCGTGACGCCGCCCAATCTCTATTCTCTGTCCGCCGCGGGGCTCAACTGATGGCGGCGCGACGAGCATTTGCAGCCGCCGTCTCGTTGTCGATGCTCTTTGCCCTTTCCCCGGCGACGGCGCAGACGCCGCCCGCCGAAAGCATTCAGATCGGCCTGTCGACGGATGCCATTTCCATCACGGCGGGCTTCTCCGGCGCCGACCTGACGATCTTCGGATCGCTGGAGAATCCCGATCCGCTGATCGCGCGCCAGGGGCGCTACGACGTGATCGTCGTGCTCGAAGGGCCGCCAAGGCCGGTCGTCGTCCGGCGCAAGGATCGCGTGCTCGGCGTCTGGATCAATCTGGATTCGGAGACGTTCGAGAACGTGCCGGTTTCCTATTCCGTCGCGACGACGCGACCGCTGCAGGACATCGCCGAGCCCGCCAAATACAAGCAGCTCTCGCTGGGCGCGCAGAACCTCTACATGAAGCCCGCCGACGAGACCGACAGCCCGGCGACGATCGAGGAATTCACCGCCGCGCTCCGCGACCGCAAGGCAGCGACGGGCCTCTACAGCGAGAATGTCGGCGGCGTGCAATTCCTGTCGCAGAACCTGTTTCGCGCTACCGTGCGGCTCGCGCCCAACGTGCCGGTCGGAACCCATAAGGCCCGCGCGTTCCTGTTCAAGAGCGGCATGTTCGTCAAGGAAAGCTCGGCCCAGCTCGAAATCCGCAAATCCGGCTTCGAGCAATCGGTCTTCCGCGTCGCGCATGACGATTCGTTCCTCTACGGCGTGTTTGCGATATCGCTGGCCATGCTGACCGGCTGGCTGGGCCGGCTCATCTTCCGCAAGGACTGATGCTTCGGGAAGAATCGGAAGACCCATTTTCCGTTCGAAACAGGGTTTCCCTTTTCCCGGTTTTGCGATACATCGCCGCCTCCCAGCCCTAGGGATAAGCACACACATTTCGACTTCGGCAGAGCGGTCCGGCACTCGGATGACGGCGCGCAACGCGTCGCCGACGATCTGCCGCCATGAAGCAAAGACAGGAGGCTGCGATGCGATCGGCATTCGGCGGCATCGATTTCGGCACGTCCAATTCGACCGTGGGCGTGATCCGCGACGGCCGGGCGCGGCTGGTGGCGCTGGAGGGCGAGCAGCCCACTCTGCCGAGCGCCGTGTTCTTCAACTTCGAGGACGGCTACACCTATTTCGGCCGCCGTGCGATCAGCGACTATACCGACAGCATCGAAGGGCGGCTGATGCGCTCGCTGAAGAGCGTGCTTGGCAGTTCGCTTGCCAACGAGAAAACGCGCATCAAGGCACGCCAGATCGGCTTCATCGACATCGTCGGCCTGTTCATCGACCACCTCAAGAAGCGGCTGGAAGAAGATGCCGGCGGTCCGGTCGACAACGTCGTGCTGGGCAGGCCCGTGCAATTCGTCGACGACGACGCGGCTGCCGATGCGAAGGCGCAAGGCGAACTTGAAAAGGCCGCCCGCGCGCAGGGCTTCACGCACATCGCCTTCCAGTTCGAGCCGATCGCGGCGGCGCTCGATTACGAGCAAAAGGTTTCCCGCGAGGAGCTGGCGCTGATCGTCGACATGGGCGGCGGCACCTCCGATTTCTCGATCGTACGAGTCTCACCGGAGCGCGCCCGCTCGACCGACCGCAAGGCCGACATATTAGCCAACCGGGGCATCCATATCGGCGGCACCGATTTCGACCGGCTGCTCAGCATCGCCCATGTCATGCCCGAGCTCGGCTATCTGACGCGGACCAAGGACCACAAGCGGAACCTGCCCGCGGCCTACTTTATCGACCTTGCGACCTGGCAGCGCATCAACCTCGTCTACACCGCCAAGGCGATGAACGACCTGCGACAGATCCGCTACGAGGCCGAGCGGGCCGACCTCGTCGACCGCTTCATCCACGTCGTCGAGCATCGCTACGGCCATGCGATGGCGGGCTTGGTCGAAAGGGCCAAGATCGCGCTCACGGACCAAGCCTCGGCCGAAGTGAAGGTGTCGCTACCCGGCGCGCGCTTCGCGGCCGAGATCACACGCGCCGGCCTGGAGGAGACCATCGCGAGCGATATCGAACGCGTGGCCGCGACGGTCAAACACACGATCGCCGACGCCGGCATCCCTGCTTCGGCCATCACCGCCGTGTTCCTCACCGGCGGTTCGACCGCCATCCCGCTGGCGAAACGGCAGATCCTGGCGCTGGTGCCGCAGGCCGCGGTCATCGAAGGCGATATGTTCGGCTCGGTCGGCCTGGGCCTCGCGCTGGATGCGCAGCGCAAATACGCGTGAGGGCTGGAGGTTGACTAAGACGCCAGTCACTTCGTCATCCACGGGCGGAGCAAGGAGCGAAGCGACGCGGCGCAGACCCGAGGATCCATTCCGTGACTTTGAAGCGTTGCTCCGGTGCAGAATTCTGCTCCGCTGCATTCCACGTCGAAGGTCACGGAACGGATCCTCGGGTCTACGCTCCGCTTCGCGTCGCTCCGCCCGTGGATGACGAAGTTCGGAGGCTTTCGGCTAATCGCGAGCGTTCGCAATGATCAGCATCCAAATGAGATAGTTCGGATGCCGCCTGGGCTCAACTGGCCTTTCCACCAAGATGCGCCTTCAGCGCCATCTGCGCGAGGCTCGCCTGGCGGTCGCGATGCGTGATCATGGCGAAATCGCGCTTCGGCAATTCGACCGGCACGGCCCTGAGGCTGCCCTCCGCCAAAGAGCGCGCGACCACCAGTTCCGAGATGATCGTCGCCCCTGCGCCGGCCTCGACCGCCTGACGCACGGCCTCATTGCTGGGCAGGACGAGGAAAATCTGCAACTCGGCCGGCGGGACTCCCTGGCTAAGCGCGAAATCCTCCAGCGCCTCGCGCGTGCCCGACCCGCCTTCCCTGATGATCCAGCGCAGCGCCCTGATGTCGAGGATCCCCGCCCGCGTCATCGGGATTTCGGGATGCGCGCGCGCGACGACCAGCATCGGACGGTCTTCGTCGACCGTGGCGCGGCGCAGGATGTCGGACTCGGTGCGGCCCTCGACCAGTCCGAAATCGGCCCTGCCGTCCAGCACATTGGTCTCGACCTGCCGGGTGTTGCCGATTGTCACGCTGAGCTTCACGGCAGGATAGGCCTCGTGGAAGGACGCCAGGCGGCGCGGCAGCCAGTAGCTGGCGATGGTCTGGCTGGCCGCGATCGACAGGCTGCCGGCGACGGTCTGCGAGACATCCTCCAGCACGCCGCGGGCCGCCGCGGCGCGATCCAGAACCGCCTTCGCCTCCGGCAGGAAGCGGTGGCCGGTCTGAGCCAGCTCGATGTTGCGGCCGACCCGGTTGAACAGGCGCACGCCGTGCTGGCTTTCGAGCGCGCGAATGGCAGCCGACGCCGCCGACTGCGAGATGCCGAGCCGCTCGGCGGCCTTGGTCATATGGCCGTGCTCGGCGACGGCGACGAAGATGCGCAACTGATCGAGGGTCATGGCTAACTAAGAAGCAAAATCGATCGGAATTACAAGAGCTGCTTGTTAGACGCATCAATAGCTTTGTTCTAAGTTTTTGCAGGAAATTGGAAAAAACTGGTCGTCAGAGGCCAAGAGCGGGAAATGGCAGGGCGCTTCAAATCCCTATTCGCGCATTGGAGCCGCCGGCTGAAGCGGCAGCTCGCCGGCGAGCGCTATCATCCCGAGCTCCACTATATGCGCGGCCCGGGTCCCAAGACGAAGGCCAAGATGGCGACCGGCAAGAGCGTTCGCGGATCATGAACCCCGGCGCGCCGCGCGGCGCCAATTCCGCACCCTCGCAGCGGCCGCTGGCGGACAGCCGAGCACCAAACGAGGGCGATGGCGTCGAGACCTCGCCCGAAATCTCCGACCGCATCGCCAAGACCACCTGCTACATGTGCGCCTGCCGCTGCGGCATCGACGTCCACATCAAGGACGGCAAGGTGCGCTACATCAACGGCAACAAGGACCATCCGGTGAACCGCGGCGTGATCTGCGGCAAGGGCAGCGCCGGCATCATGCAGCATTACAGCCCGGCGCGGCTGAAGAAGCCGTTGCTGCGCACAGGTCCGCGCGGCTCCGGCGAATTCCGCGAGATCGAGTGGGAGGAAGCGCTGACCATCGCCACCGAGAGGCTGTCGGCGATCCGGCGCACCGACCCGAGGAAGCTTGCCTTCTTCACCGGGCGCGACCAGTCGCAATCGCTGACCGGCTGGTGGGCGTCAAAATTCGGCACACCCAACTTCGCCGCCCATGGCGGCTTCTGTTCGGTCAACATGGCGGCCGGCGGCCTCTATACGATCGGCGGCTCGTTCTGGGAATTCGGCGAGCCCGACTGGGACAACACCAGATACTTCATGCTGTTCGGCGTCGCCGAAGACCACGATTCCAACCCGATCAAGATCGGCCTAGGCAAGCTCAAGGCACGCGGGGCCAAGGTGGTTTCGATCAATCCCTGCCGCACCGGCTACAATGCCATCGCCGACGACTGGATCGGCATTCGCCCCGGCACCGACGGCCTGTTCGTGCTGGCGCTCGTCCACGAACTGCTCAAGGCCGGACGCGTCGATCTCGACTATCTGCTGCGCTACACCAACGCGCCCGTGCTGGTCGTGCAGGAACCGGGGACCGCCGACGAGGGCCTGTTCGTGCGAGACGGCGACGGCAATCCGCTGGCTTGGGACAGAGTGGCGAAGCGCCCGGTCAATGCGGCCGACCCCGAAGCCAAGCCGGCGCTGACCGGCAGCTATGAGGCAGGCGGGCGGCGTTGCGTGCCTGTCTTCCAGCTCATCGCCGAACGCTATCTCGACGAGACCTATTCGCCGGACGCCGTGGCGGCGCGCTGCGGCGTCACCGCCGACACGATCCGGCGGATCGCGGCGGAGCTGGCGCATGTCGCCTTCGAGCAGCCGATCGAGCTGCCGATCGCCTGGACCGATTGGGCCGGCCGGCGACACGAGACGATCAAGGGACGACCCGTCTCGATGCATGCCATGCGCGGCATCTCGGCCCATTCCAACGGCTTTCACACCTGCCGCGCCATCCATCTGCTGCAGGTTCTGCTGGGCACCGTCGATGTTCCAGGCGGTTTCCGCTTCAAGCCGCCCTACCCGCGCCCGGCGCCGCCGGAGCCGAAGCCATGCGGAAAAAACGTTCGGCCGATGACGCCGCTGGACGGCATGCCGCTCGGCTTCGTCTGCGGCCCGGACGATCTTCTCGTCGACGAGGCCGGCCGGCCCACCCGCATAGACAAGGCCTATTCCTGGGAAGCACCCCTGGCCGCGCACGGGCTGATGCACTCGGTCATCCGCAATGCCTGGGCCGGCGATCCTTATCCGATCGACACACTGATGATGTACATGTCGAACATGGCGTGGAACTCGTCGATGAATACGGTCGAGACCGTTCGTATGCTGACCGACAAGGACGAGGCGGGCGCCTACAAGATCCCCTTCATCATCTATTCCGACGCCTATTATTCCGAAACGGTGGCTTTCGCCGACCTGGTGCTGCCCGACACCACCTATCTCGAGCGGCACGACTGCATCAGCCTGCTCGACCGGCCGATCAGCCATGCCGACGGTCCGGGCGACGCCATCCGCCATCCCGTGGTGCAACCGGACCGCGACGTGCGGCCGTTCCAGTCGGTGCTGATCGAGCTCGGCGCGCGGCTTAGTCTGCCGGGCTTTGTCGACGAGGACGGCTCAGCCAAATACCGCGACTATGCCGACTACATCGTCAACCACGAGCGCACGCCCGGCATCGGCCCTTTAGCCGGCTGGCGCGGCGAGAATGGCGGCTCGATCGGCAGGGGCGACGTCAACCCCAACCAGCTGCAGCGCTACATCGACAATGGCGGCTTCTGGCACCACGATTTTTCCGACGAGCAGCGCTATTACAAGATGGGCAACCGTGCCTATCTCGACTTCGCCGTAGAGATGGGTTTCATTTCCAAGGCCGAGCCTATCGTCTTCCAGCTCTACTCGGAGCCGATGCAGCGGTTCAGGCTTGCCGGGCGCGGCCATGGCGAGGTGCAGCCGCCGGACGCCGAGCGCGGCCGCATCGAGGCCTATATGGACCCGCTGCCCTTCTGGTACGCGCCCTTCGAGGACAGCACCATCGACCTGCAAAAATATCCGCTGCATGCGCTGACGCAGCGGCCGATGCACATGTACCATTCCTGGGGATCGCAGAATGCGTGGCTGCGGCAGATCACCAGCCAAAACCGGCTGTTCGTGCATAGGCAGACCGCCACCGAGCTTGGCCTTTCCGACGACGACTGGGTGTGGATCGAAAGCGTCAACGGAAGGGTGAAAGGCCAGATTAAGCTGATCGACGGCGTGAACCCGGACACGGTGTGGACCTGGAACGCGATCGGCAAGCGGCGCGGCAGCTGGGGCCTGAAGGACGATGCGGCGGAGAGCAATCGCGGTTTCCTGCTCAACCATATCATCGGCGACCAGACGGCGGCCGATGCCAACGGCAAGCGCTATTCGAATTCCGATCCGGTCACCGGACAGGCCGCGTGGTTTGACGTGCGCGTGCGGATCGTCAAATGCGCGGCGGAGGAAGCCGGCTTCACCGAGCCGCATTTCGAGCGTTTTGCACAGCCACCGCATTTCGAGCCATCGCCTGGCGTGCTTCGCTTCGGCACGGAATTCCGCATGAAGAGGGAAGCCGCCGAATGACCTGTCTTCCCGCTCGAACCGAGAAAAAACTCGGCCTCGTCATCGACCTCGACACCTGCGTCGGCTGCCAGGCCTGCGTCACCGCCTGCAAGGAGTGGAACACTGGCGGCCACATGGCGCCGCTGACGGACATCGATCCCTATGGCGGGCATGTCGACGGCGTCTGGTTCAACCGGGTGCATAGTTACGAGCACACGACCGAACAGGGCGACCGCACGGTGAACTTCCCGCGCTCCTGCCTGCATTGCGAGCAGCCGGCCTGCGTCACCGTCTGCCCGACCGGCGCCTCCTACAAGCGTGCCTCGGACGGCATCGTGCTGGTCGACGAGGACAAGTGCATCGGCTGCAAATTGTGCAGTTGGGCCTGTCCTTACGGCGCGCGTGAATTCGACACCGATGTCGGCGTGATGAAGAAATGCACGCTCTGCGTCGACCGGATCTACAACGACAATCTGGCTGAGGAGGACCGGGTGCCGGCCTGCGTCGCCGCCTGCCCGACCAGCGCCCGGCATTTCGGCGATCTCGGCGATCCGGCCTCGGCGATTTCGCAGCTTGTCGAGGAGCGTGGCGGCGTCGCGCTGATGCCGGAGCTCGGCTACAAGCCGACCAACCGGTATCTGCCGCCGCGCGCCCGTAGCGAACGCGCTGCGAAGGTCGACGCGGCGGCGCTGGAGCCGATCAAGGCCGAGGGCGGGTTCCTCGGCTGGATCGACCGCATGCTTTCGAACTAGCCATGCATCCCGCCTTCTCGGTCGTCTTCTTCACCACCGCCACCGGGGCAGGCTACGGCCTGCTCGCGCTGCTCGGCCTGCTTGGCGGATCTGGCGTGATCCCGGCCGATTTCTGGTTTGGCCTTGTCGGGATGGGGCTGGCGCTCGGCCTGATCGCGGCCGGCCTGTTGTCCTCGACCGGCCATCTTGGCCGCCCTGAGCGAGCCTGGCGCGCTTTCTCGCAATGGCGCAGTTCGTGGCTGTCGCGCGAAGGCGTGGCCTCGGTCGCCACCTTCATTCCGGCCGGCCTGTTCGGCATCGGCTGGGTGTTGCTCGGCAGGAGCGGCGGCTGGGTAGCGATCGCCGGCCTGCTGGCGGCGGCAGGTGCGGTCATGACAATCTGCACGACCGGTATGATCTATGCTTCGTTGAAGCCGATCGCGCAGTGGCACAGCCGCTATACTTTGCCGGCCTATCTCATCTTCGCGGCGATGACCGGTAGCGTTCTCGCCAACGCCTTGCTCCAGGGGTTCAAGCTGGGTTCAACGGCGATGCCGATCTGGGCTCTGCTTGCCACGCTCGCCGGCTGGGGCTGGAAGCTTGCGACCTGGCGCTACAATGACCGGCTGGAAATCCCGACCACCGCCAACACAGCGACCGGCCTTGCCGGCGGCACGGTGCGTTCCATCGAGTGGCCGCACACGGAAGAGAACTATCTGCTGAAGGAAATGGGATTCCGCATCGCGCGCAAGCATAGCGCCAAGTTGCGGCTGATCACGCAGGCGCTGGCCTTTGCAACGCCGGTAGCCCTGCTGGCGATCGTATACTTCGTGCCATGGCCCTTGGGCGCGATCGCATCCATGCTTGCAGCCGGCGCGCAGTTCGCCGGCATGCTGGTCGAGCGCTGGCTGTTCTTCGCCGAGGCGAAGCATACAGTCATCCTTTATTACGGCAGGGAGTAAGCTTCAGCCCGGCCTGAGCATCGAGCCGGAGATAGCAAAAATGCGTTCGGCGCCCAGCATATAGGCCATTAGCGTCTCCAGCCGGAACAGGCCGGCATAGGCGCGGTCGAGCACGTTGAGCGAGCCGGTATAGGCGCCGAAGGCCGGCATGATCATGCGGCCGCCGTCGCCGGCAAAACAGCGCCGCCTGACCGAGCGCCCGCGCTGGACGATGCGCGCGCACGGATGGAGATGGCCCGATATCTCGCCCTCCACGCGGACTTTCGACGGCTCGTGGCGGAAGAGCAGCGAACCGATGGCGAGTTCCCGCACGGTCTCGCCCGGCAGGTCGGCTGGCGCATCCGGGTCGTGGTTGCCGGCGACCCAGAACCAGTCGCGGCCGGCCATCATCGCCTCCAGCCGTTCCCTGAAGCTCAGATGCATGCGCTCGGCACCGCCGCCGTCGTGGAAGGAATCACCCAGGCTGACGACGATGCGCGGCTGGTAATCGGCGATCACCGCCTGAAGCCGCAGCAAGGTCGCGCCTGTGTCATAGGGCGGGATCAGCGCGCCGCGCCTGGCGAAGGACGAACCTTTTTCGAGATGCAGGTCCGACACCGCGAGCAGCCGCAGATCGGGGAAATAGAGCACGCCGCGCCGGTCGCAGACCGCGCGCTCGCCGGCGATGCCGACAGGGTCGGCCTCGGCGATCAGCGTTGCGCGCGACAGCGAAAAATTCATTCCCTCCTAGGCCTTCTTTCAATCCATCATTTCGGGCCCCATGGCCTCTTCGACGAGGGTGGCGGCATCCATCAGCAGCGTTTCATCCGCCTCGCCATTCACCGGCATCTTGCCGATCTCGAGCATGATCGGCACGGCCAACGGCGATATCTGCTCGAGATTCTTATGCATGATTCGACCGCGGATGCGCGAGAGCATCTCGGCAAGTCTGCTGACATCGAGCAACCCGGTCGCGGCATCCGTACGGGTGGCCTGCAGCAGAATATGGTCGGGTTCATGGCTGCGCAACACGTCATAGATGAGGTCGGTCGAAACGGTCACCTGGCGGCCGCTTTTTTCCTTGCCGGGGTGGCGCTTTTCGATCAGTCCGGAAATCAGCGCGCAGTTGCGGAAGGTGCGCTTCAGCAGCCAGCTGTCGGCGAACCAGGCTTCGAGATCATCCCCAAGCATGTCCTGATCGAACAGCGTGGCCAGCGACGGTTTTCTGTTCTTGAACATCCAGCCCATGTCGGCCAGCGACCAGATGGCCAGCGCATAATCGGTGGCGACGAAGCCGACAGGCTTGGCTCCCGCCCGATCCAGCCGGCGGGTGAGCAGCATGCCGAGTGTCTGATGCGCAAGCCTGCCCTCAAACGGATATGCTACGAGGTAGTAGCGGTTGCCGCGTGGAAAAGTCTCGATCAGCAGATCATCGCGTTTCGGCAAAACGGACTTGTCCGCCTGAAATCTTAACCAGTCAGCGACCTGCTCAGGCAGTTTCTTCCAGCGTTGCGGGTCATCGAGCATGGCCCGCACCTGCTCGGCGAGATAGGTCGAAAGCGGGAATTTGCCGCCGCCATAATAGGGCACCTTTGCATCGCTGCCCGGTGCGTTCGAGACGAAGCACTCGTTCTCGCGAATGCCTTCGAAGCGCAGGATCTTGCCACCGAACATGAAGGTATCGCCGTGGGTCAAAGTCTCCAGAAACGCTTCCTCGATCTTTCCCAGCACCCTGCCGCCGCGCGAGGCCGCCCCTCTGCTGCCGGCCTGGACGTAGCGAACGTTGAGCGCCGGCACTTCGATGATGGTGCCGACATTGAGCCTGTATTGCTGGGCGACAGCCGGATTTGAAACCCGCCACAGACCTTCCTTGGTCTGACGGATGCGGGCATAGCGCTCGTAATTTCTGAGCGCGTAGCCGCCGGTGGCGACGAAGTCGATGACCCGATCGAATGTCAGCCTGTCAAGGCTGACGTAAGGCGCGGCCGTCCGTATCTCCTCGAAGAGCACATCGGCATGGAACGGCGCGCCGCAGGCGCAGCCCAGCACATGCTGGGCCAGCACGTCGAGCCCGCCATTGACCAGCGGCGGCGTGTCCTGGGCGCCGAGATAATTGGCATCCAGCGCCGCCCGGCATTCCAGCACCTCGAAACGGTTCGCGGGAATCAGGATCGCTTTCGACGGCTCGTCCATGCGGTGGTTGGCGCGGCCGATGCGCTGCGCGAGCCGGCTGGCGCCTTTCGGCGCACCGACATGCACGACCAGATCCACGTCGCCCCAGTCGATGCCGAGGTCCAGCGTCGAGGTAGCGACGATGGCGCGCAAAGCGTTTTCGCCCATGGCCTTCTCGACGCGGCGGCGCTGGGCGACATCCAGCGATCCGTGATGAAGCGCGATCGGCAGCGTGTCTTCATTGACGCGCCATAGCTCCTGGAACAGCAGCTCGGCCTGGCTGCGCGTGTTGACGAACAGCAGCGTGGTCTTGTGCCGCTTGATCTCGCGGTAGATCTCAGGCGTGGCGTAGCGGGCGGAGTGACCGGCCCAGGGCACCCGCTCTTCCGAGTCGAGGATCGATATCTCGGGCTTCGCGCCGCCGGTCACGACGATGAGCTCGGACATGGCGCCTGGAGAAGCCTGGCTTACCAGCCAGCGACGCAACTCGTCCGGCTCGGCCACGGTCGCCGACAGGCCTATGGTCTGCAACCCGGGCACAAAAGCGCGCAATCGTGCAAGGCCAAGCGCCAGCAGATGCCCGCGCTTCGAGGTGACAAGCGAATGCAATTCGTCGAGCACGACATAGCGCAGGTCCTCGAAGAAGCGCTTTGCGTCGTTTGAAGCGATCAGCAAGGCGAGTTGCTCGGGCGTGGTGAGCAATATGTCGGGCGGCGCCAGTTTCTGCCGCTGGCGCTTATGCGAAGGCGTGTCGCCGGTGCGCGTCTCGATGGTGACAGGCAGGCCGATCTCCTCGACCGGCTTGCCGAGATTGCGCTCGATGTCGACGGCCAGCGCTTTCAGCGGCGAAATGTAGAGTGTGTGGATGCCGCGGCGGGCTTCGCCCGGCTTTCGCTTGGGACGGCTGGCCAGCTCGGTCAGCGACGGCAGGAAGCCGGCCAGCGTCTTGCCGGCGCCGGTCGGCGCGATCAGCAGCACCGACTGGCCGCTTTGAGCCTTCGCCAACAGCTCGAGCTGATGGACGCGCGGCGACCAGCCCTTTTCGCCGAACCATTTGACGAATGGCTCAGGCAGCAGGACGGCGGCATTCTGCTCGGCAAGGCGCGGCTGCTCGGTCACGCGCAAGAGGTAGCGCGGCAGCACGAAATCGCCAAGGAAAATCGGAACAAAAGGGGATCAGCGCGATTCTTCCTTCCCCCCTTGTGGGGGAAGGTGGATTGCCGCGTAGCGGCAAGACGGATGAGGGGTGCTGGAAGAAACGAGACCTGACTAGATAAAGGTGCTAAAGACGCTTAGCTCTTCAACGTAGCGATCCGTCCAGCACCCCTCATCCGTCTCCGCGCTGCGCGCCGATCCACCTTCTCCCACAAGGGGAGAAGGGGAGGCTGGCGCTACGGCCTCCGAAACCCAGTCGGACCGCCATAAAGATAGCCGATGCGGTCGACAGCCTCTTTAAGGCCCTCACGCGAGACGAGCATGGTGTGGCCGTTGGCGTGGATCATGTCTCTTTCGTCGGTCATGATCGCGACATGGCCTTTCCAGAAGACGAGATCGCCGCGCAGGAGACCTGAATAGTCCGGACCCGGCTCAAACGGCGTGCCGATCGACGCCGCCTGCATATCGGAGTCGCGCAGGACATCCTTGCCCGTCATGCGCATCGCCAACTGCACGAGGCCGGAACAGTCGATGCCGAAGCCGGAGGCACCACCCCAGAGATAAGGCGTGCCGAGGAAGCTTTCGGCGACCGTGACGTAATCCTCGGCCAGCTCGGCGATCGGCCGCAGATGGCGGGCGACGATCGCCTGGCCGGAGGGCAGCAGCGCATAATGCGTGCCGCGCGTTTCGGCCGAGCCGGTCACCGTCACGGTCGACCCCATCGACAGCTGCCCGCTGATCGGGAAACGCAAATCGGGACCCGGATAGAGGAAGGTGCGCGGCACGGAGACGACATGCGTGGGCGCTTGTTCGCGTGCCCCAATCAGATTGTCGGCCACATAGCCGACATAACCGTCGCGCTCGGCCTGCACCCAGGCCCAGCCTTCCGCGTCCTCGAAAACGAGCACGTCGTCGCCGAACAGCGCCTGCGTGTTGACGCCCGCGTCGGGGCGCGGCGCCTTGCGCAGATCGGCGACCGACGCCGTGATCCGCGCCGGGCGGCCGGTGACGAAGCGGTCGGCAGCGACCTCGCCCTTCAGCCTCGCATCGGCAAGGTCGGAGCGGAAGGCATGAAGGCGGGCATCCCTGGCGGTCAAATCGATAATCCAGTCATATCAGATAGGGGCAATGAGGTCAGATGGGCAGCTCGTGCGCCCTGGCGACGATACCATCGCCGAAGCGCTCGACAAAGAGCGCGCCTTCCACTGTGCGCCGGATCAGCACGTTGCGCTTGTCGAGCTCGTCGCGGTGGCGCGAGACCAGCTTCAGCGCGCCCATCGTGTCCAGCGCCCGGGTGATGACCGGCTTGGTGACGTTGAGCTTGGCGGCCAGCCCGCGCACCGTATGGGGCGGCGGATCGAGATAGATGGTGAACAGGATAGCCGTCTGGCGCATGGTGAGATCGGGCTCGCCGTCGCGCACCTGGGCCAGCATCACCTGCTGCCACAGTCGCAAGGCCTGGCTCGGGCGCATCGAGATCGACATCGCCCAAGCATGCCGGCAAATTGTTTCGGTTCCGTTTCAGTGACGATCTGCCACCTTGGTCTTCCGGCCTAGGCAAATCGCTGCGTAATTATCCGCTCCAGCGCGCGAATGCCTTGCGCTTCGCCGCCGGTCAGGCCGTAGGGTCGGTCGGCCGGGTTCCAGGCGAAGATGTCGAAATGCGCCCAGCTGTCGGTCTTCTCGACAAAGCGCTTGAGGAAAAGCGCGGCGGTGATCGATCCGGCAAAGCCATCCGTCGTCACATTGTTGATGTCAGCGATCTTCGAGGAAAGCTTTGCATCATAGGGGCGCCACAAAGGCATGCGCCACAGTGGATCCTCGACCGCGACCGACGCCGCGGCCAGGTCGGAGGCAAGCGTCTCGTCGTTGGTGTAGAAAGGCGGCAGATCGGGCCCCAGCGCGACGCGGGCGGCTCCGGTCAGTGTCGCCATGTCGACCAGCAAAGCGGGCTGCTCCTCGTCGGCCAGCGCCAGCGCGTCGGCCAGGATCAGCCTGCCTTCGGCGTCCGTGTTGCCGATCTCGACCGTGATGCCCTTGCGGCTCCTGAGCACGTCGCCGGGCCGGAAGGCATTGCCGGCGATCGAATTCTCGACGGCGGGGATCAGCACGCGCAGCCGGACATTCAGTCTCGCCGCCATGATCATGGCGGCGAGACCCAGCACGTTGGCGGCGCCGCCCATATCCTTCTTCATCAAAAGCATGCCCGACGACGGCTTGATGTCGAGGCCGCCGGTGTCGAAGCAGACGCCCTTGCCGACCAGCGTCACCTTAGGCGCGTCGGCACATCCCCAGCTCAGGTCGATCAGCCGCGGCGCGCCGGTGGAGGCCCGACCCACGGCGTGGATCATCGGGAAATTCCGCATCAGGAGATCGTCGCCATGGATCACCGAGATATCGGCGCCGTGGGCGGCCGCCAGTTTTCGGGCGGCTTCTTCCAGTTCGACCGGACCGAGGTCGCTGGTCGGCGTGTTGACGAGGTCGCGTGTCAGGAACACGCTGTCGGCGATGCGGCGGACATGCGCCGCGTCGGCGCCCTCCGGAAGCGCGAAGCGCACAGCCTTGCCGGGCTTCTTGCCGTAGCGAGTAAAGACATAGCCGCCGAGGACAAGCGCGAGCGCCGCGAGATCGGGTTGCGCCGGGCGCGACGCGAAATGCCAGTCGCCCTCCGGCAACGCCCTTGCGAGCGCGCCGAGGGCAAGAACGCTCTCGCCATCGCCTGTGCCGAACAACGCGCCGGCAAGGCCGCCACCCTCGCCCGGCAAGACCAGCGTGCGCCCTGCTTCGCCAGAAAAACCGTTGGCCCTTGCCCAGGCGATGGCGGAGGGCGGCAGTGCCGCGGCTTCAAGGGCGTCCTTCGCCACCAGATAGACAGGCAAGGCGACTTCCGGCTTCTGCTCAACGAGTTCGACAGGCATGCGATGATCTCCGGCCGAACAGTTCGAGTCGGCGCTTCTTAACGGTCCGTTAGGGTTAACAGAATATTTCTGCCGGAGGGAAGACGGCCAGCCAATGGCCGCACAGGAATGGAGACCGGGCGCCGATGCCGACCGAAGCGTTGAACCTTACAGCCAAGCGTCTGATCACCACGGCTTTCATAGCGGCGCTGGCGGCCAGCGTGGCGGGTTGCGGCAGCACCAGCAAGTTCACCACGGGCTCCATCTCCCGCTCCGACAGCAGGCCGCTGGAAACGATGTCGTCCGGCGAATTGCGTACCGCCACGTCCAGGCTCGGCCAGTCCTATGCCCGCAATCCGGGCGACAAGCGCATCGCGATGAACTTCGCGGCGGCGCTGCAGATGGACGGCGATGCCGACCAGTCTCTGGCGGTAATGCGCAAGCTGGCCATCGCCTATCCCAAGGATCGCGAGGTGCTTGCGGCCTATGGCAAGGCGCTCGCCGCCAACGGCCAGTTCGAACCGGCCCTCGATGCCGTGCGGCGCGCGCAGACGCCCGAATATCCGGACTGGAAGCTGGTGTCGGCGGAAGCCGCCATTCTCGACCAGATGGGACAGAAAGACGAAGCGCGGCAAGACTATCGTAAGGCGCTGGAACTGAAGCCGAACGAGCCTTCGGTGCTGTCCAATCTCGGCATGTCCTATGTGCTCGAAGGCGACCTGCGCACGGCAGAAACCTATATGCGCTCGGCCGCGCAGCAGCCCGGCGCCGACAGCAGGGTGCGGCAGAACCTCGCGCTGGTCGTCGGCCTGCAGGGCCGCTTCGACGAAGCCGAAAAGATCGCCTCGCAGGAACTGTCGCCCGAACAGGCGCAGGCCAACGTCGCCTACCTGCGCCAGATGCTTGCCCAGCAGAACGCCTGGAGCCAATTGAAGGATCAGGACAAGAACAAGGCGAAGGTCGCCACGAACTGACCGCGGACGGCATTGCCAAATCGACTACCGTTGAAATCAAAAAAGCCGCGCGGATCCCGCGCGGCTTTTTGATTTGAAGCGAACGGCCCTATCTCTTTGTTTTTACGCAATCCGGACGGAAAACCGCTCAACACTTTCCTGGAATTGCTTTACTGGCTCGAGGAGCTGTGCTGGTCGCCGAAGATGCCGCGCTGGCTGACCTGGATGCCGGCCGGTCCCAGAATGATGGCGAACAGAACCGGCAGGAAGAACAGGATCATCGGCACGGTAAGCTTCGGCGGAAGTGCCGCGGCCTTCTTCTCGGCGGCGTTCATGCGCATGTCGCGGCTTTCCGAGGCGAGCACACGTAGCGCGTGTGCCACCGGCGTGCCGTAGCGTTCGGCCTGGACCAGGGCCTGGGACACCGACTTCACCGATTCCAGGCCGGTGCGGCTTGCCAGGTTTTCATAGGCGTTCTTGCGGTCCTGCAGATAGGACAGCTCCGCATTGGTGAGCACGAATTCCTCGGCAAGCGCCACCGACTGCGTGCCGATCTCGTCGGCAACCCTGCGCAGGGCCGCTTCCACCGACATGCCGGATTCCACGCAGATCAGCATCAGGTCGAGCGCGTCCGGCCACGCCAGCTGGATCGACTGCTTGCGCTTGGTCGCGCGGTTGTTGACATAGAGGATCGGCGCGTAGAAGCCGCCATAGGCGACAACGACACAGACGAACAGCTTGATGAAGGCCGGCTGCTGCGGCAGGCCGCCGAGCAAGAACAGATAGATGGCCGCCAAGGCAAAACCGACGAATGGCAGGACCAGGCGGAAAAAGAGGAAGCGCGTCAGCGGGTTCTGGCCGCGGAAGCCCGCGACCTTGAGCTTCTGGATCGTGCTTTCGTCGGCAAGCGCGCGCCTGAGATCCAGGCGGTCGACGATGTTGCGCATGCCGATGGACTGTTCCTCCCGCAGGCCCTTGCGGCGGCGGTCGGCCTCGTTGGCCAGCCGCGCACGCTGCTCGGCGCGCATTTTGTCGCGTTCGAGCGCCACGCTTTTCATGCGCGACTTGAGCGACGTGCCGCCGAACGCCGGCATGAGCGTGAAGATGGTCGCGAACACGGCGATGCCGACCAGCATCGCGATCAGGAAAGAAGGGTCGGTGAGTGTTTTGACGACCTGCTCTGTCACCGGATCCGCACCCCTACACTTCGAAGTTCATCATCTTGCGCATCACCAGGATGCCGATCGACATCCACACACCCGAGCAGCCGAGGATCAGGTTGCCGACGTTGGTGGTGAACAGCGGCATGATGTAGTTCGGGCTCGACAGATAGACGAGGAAGGCGACGACGAAGGGCAAGGCGCCGATGATGACGGCCGATGCCTTGGCTTCCATCGACAGCGCCTGGACCTTGGCCTTCATCTTCTTGCGGTCGCGCAGGACGCGCGAAAGGTTGCCCAGCGCCTCGGACAGGTTGCCGCCGGCCTGCGACTGAATCTGGATGACGATGCCGAAGAAGCCGGCTTCGCTGCACGGCATCGTCTCGGGCATGCGCATGGCGGCGTCGGGCACCGACATGCCCATCTGCTGGGAATCGACGATGCGGCGGAACTCGGACCGGACCGGTTCGGGCGATTCGTTGGCGATCAGGCGGATCGCATCGTTGAGCGGCAGGCCGGACTTGACCGCGCGCACGATGATGTCGAGCGCGTTCGGAAATTCTTCCAGGAAGGCCTTGGTGCGACGTGTGCGGCGAAACGACACGAACCAGCGCGGCAGGCCGAGGCCGCCCACCAGCAGGGCACCGGGCAGCGCCCATAGAGGCGCGCCGAGGAAAAAGAGAACGGCCGTCAGGATGATCCCGCAGACAGCGGAATAGATATAGAAACGCTCGATCGGAACCTGCATGCCGGCCTGGCGGATCTGAACCTTCAGCGGCGGTTTCTTGACGTTGCGATCATTGGCCTTCTGCTTCTCGTCGAGCTGCTTCAGCGTGTCCTGAACGTTTTTTCGCCGCTTGACCGCCTCCGCGGCGCGGTCGCGCGTCGCTTTCACCACCGACCGGTCCGTCTCGGCTGTCTTGATGGTCTGAAGCCGCTTGCCGGCCTGCTTCTCGTTGTCGATGCGCGTGAACAGGAAAGCATAGGCCACCGCGCCGGCGCTGAAGCCGGCAAGCACGATGAAAGCCAGTACGGTGGTGTCAATTCCGAACATCGACCGGGGTCCCTAGGGCATTTCGCCGTTCCAAGGAAACGGCGAACCGTCCTGTCTCTTTGCCTTGACGCAATTGCGGACGGAAAGTTACGGCGAAGTCACCGAACCCGACCGCATCACGCCTTTCCTGGAATTGCTTCCAACCTCCAGATGCATCAGTCAGCGCGTTTCTCCATCGCCTCGAGCGCATTGGCAAGGCGCTGCTCCTCGCCATAGTAGCGGGCGCGGTCCCAGAAATGCGGACGGCCGATGCCTGTCGATACATGCTCGCCGACCAGCCGGCCGCCGGCGTCTTCACCCTTGATGTTGTAGAGCACAAGATCCTGGGTGATGATGACGTCGCCTTCCATGCCGACCACCTCGGTGATGTGGGTGATGCGGCGTGAGCCATCGCGCAGGCGAGCTGCCTGGATGATCACGTCGATCGAGCCGACGACGATCTCGCGCACCGTGCGCTGCGGCAGGGAATAGCCGCCCATGGCGATCATCGATTCGATACGATTGAGGCATTCGCGCGGGCTGTTCGAGTGGATCGTCCCCATCGAGCCGTCGTGACCGGTATTCATCGCCTGCAGCAGGTCGAACACCTCCGGTCCGCGCACTTCGCCGACGATGATCCGCTCCGGCCGCATACGCAGGCAGTTCTTGACCAGGTCGCGCATGGTCACCTCGCCCTCGCCCTCCAGATTGGGCGGCCGGGTTTCGAGACGGACCACATGCGGCTGCTGCAGCTGCAGTTCCGCCGAATCCTCACAGGTGATGACGCGCTCCTCGCGGTCGATATAGTTGGTCAGACAGTTGAGCAGCGTCGTCTTGCCGGAGCCCGTGCCGCCCGAGATGACGACGTTGCAGCGGACGCGGCCTATGATCTTGAGGATTTCCGCGCCTTGCGGCGAGATGGCGCCGAACTTGACCAGCTGGTCCAGCGTCAGCTTGTCCTTCTTGAACTTGCGGATGGTGAGCGCGGTGCCGTCGATCGACAGCGGCGGCGCGATGACGTTGACGCGCGAGCCGTCGGGTAGGCGCGCGTCGCAGATCGGGCTCGATTCGTCGACGCGGCGGCCGACCTGGCTGACGATGCGCTGGCAGATGTTGAGCAGCTGCTGGTTGTCGCGGAAACGCACGCCGGTCTGTTCGACCCTGCCATTGACTTCGATGTAGACGTTCTTGGAGCCGTTGACCATGATGTCGGCTATGTCGTCGCGGGCAAGCAACGGCTCCAGCGGTCCATAGCCCAGAACGTCGTTGCAGATGTCCTCGAGCAGTTCTTCCTGCTCGGAGATTGACATCGCGAAGTTCTTGATCGCGATGATGTCGTTTACGATGTCGCGGATTTCTTCGCGCGCGCTTTCGGGATCGAGCTTGGCGAGCTGCGACAGGTCGATCGTGTCGATGAGCGCCGAAAACACTTGGCTTTTGGTGTCGTAATAGGTCTCGGAGCGCTCGCGCTGGACCCTTCTTGGCGGCTCCGGCGCCATAGGCGGCGCCTCGACGGGCCGGCGCGCCGGCGGCGTGGCCGGCGTGGCGGACGGCGGCGCGACCGGTCGTTCGGCCGTCATCGTCCCGGTTGGAGCGGCGGCGGGAGCGGATGCCGGCGGACGGAATTCGGGCGTTGCCCGGCTGCCGTCGTCTTTGCCTCTTTTACCAAACATGATCGACTACCCGATGCCGCTCAATCAGCGTCACTTCTTGTTGCGCGAGAGCTTGCCGAGGATCGAGCCCAGGCCTGCTTTCTTCCTTGTCTTGATTTCGCTGCGTCCGGTCAGCACATGCGCTATTTCATTGATGGTGGTCACGACCGGGCTTTTGGCGTCCATCTCGGAGAGCATGCGGCCGTTGTTGGCGGCATTGCCGAACAGCAGCGGTTCGAAGTTGATCACCGCCATCGGCGTGATGCCGAGCGGTTCGGCGAAATCGGACGCCGCGATCTCGGGCCGTTTCGGCACGCCCGCCTGGTTGATGATCAGCTTCGGCGGCGGATCGTTCGGACGCAGCCGCTTCAGCATGTCCACCATGTTTTTAGTGTTGCGAAGATTTGCGAGCTCTGGCGTGGCCGTGATGACGATCTCGTCCGCCTTGATCAGCGTGCTCTTGGTCCACCCGCTCCAGACGTGCGGGACATCGAGGACCAGCAGAGGCGCGCTGCGCTGCGCTGTCTCTATGATCTGCGCGAAGGCCTCGGACTCGAAATCGTAGACGCGCTCGAGCGTGGAGGGAGCCGCGAGCAACGACAGATGCTCGGCGCATTGCGCAAGCAGACGGTCGAGATAGACCTCGTCGACCCGCTCTGGTGAAAACACCGCCTCGGCGATGCCTTGCGCCGGATCCTGATCGAAATTGATGTTAGCGGTGCCGAAGGCGAGATCGAGATCGGCGATGACGACCTCGGACTTGAACAGGGAAGACATCGCCCAAGCGACATTGTGAGCGATGGTCGAGGAGCCGACGCCGCCCTTGGCGCCGATGAACGCGATCGAGCGGCCGATCGGCTCCGAATCCGGATCGACGAAGATCGACGACACGACACTGACGATGTCTGTCATCGAGACCGGCGCGATGACATATTCGGAAATGCCCGAACGGATCAGCTCGCGGTAGAGCCCGACATCGTTGTAGTGGCCGATAACCACGACCTTGGAGGACGGATCACAATATTCCGAGAGGTGGCCGAGCTGTTCAAGCAGCTGCTGCGGTTCGCTGCGTGATTCCAGCAGGATCAGGTTCGGTGTCGGCGCGGACTGGTAGAATTCGATCGCGGTCGGGATGCCGCCCATATGAACCTTGAGATGGGCCTTGGCCATCCGGCGATCCTCGCCGGCGCGCTCGACGGGGTTGGCGACCCCCTCGGTCTCGCAGAAGGCCTGGATCGAAATGCGCGGCACGGGGCGCAGCGCCTGCATGGCGGCGATGTCCTGCTGCGAAAGGTCGCCGGTTTCCGCGGGCGTGTCGTAGGCAAGATTGCTCATCGTCATGCTCTTTCCGTGACTGCTTTCTTCGTCGTCCGGCGCAGCTTAGTAGGTTACTTCCGAATTGCCGAGGAACTCGTCCGAGATGCCCCTCTCGCGGTACCTGTCGATCACCGCGCCGCGATTTTCGGCGTCGATGTCGGACTGTTTGCGCGGCCCGATCAGATCGTTGGGATTGGCGATTTGAGCCGCGAGGTTGTTCTGATAGGAGCAGCCGAAGTCGGCGTAGTGCTTGTTCTGCGACGTCTCCAGGATGTCCTCGGGCCAACGCCCGCATTTGTCGGTCTGGGCCCTCACTGCGACGAAGGCGACGCGCACCGGCGCTGACGCCTCCGGCACCGCCGACTGATAGGATGTCATGACGATACGGTTGCGCTTGACGCCTGCTGCCATGGCGAGCCTGGCAAAATCGCGACCGGCGGCACGGGCGGCAAGCTCATTGGCGGACCCGGCCGGCATCGCGATCGTCAGCGCCGGCGCGGCGCTCTTGTCGTAGCGGTCGAGAAAACCGAGCAGCGTATCGCGCTGCGCACCGGTCATGCCGCGATCACCGGCGCCGACCGGCAGGTCAATCTTCTGGTTCTTCTCGGCAATGACGATCGGATGGGTCGTGCGGTAGTCGTCCGGGATCGACCCGACGGTCACGCTGTCGCGATTGGCGCAACCTGCGAGCGACGCGGCAAGCATGACCGCCAATGCCGGGACCACCTGCCGACGGATCCTTGCGATACCGGATGCTGTCCGGACCGTCATGACCTTCGATGCTGACTTGGACATATCCGCATTCCCACTCATTTGTAGATGAAGCCCACGACGCCGTGGTAGCGGCCGGCCGGCCTGTCGGTCTGCATGGTGCCGTAGACGCGGTTGACGCGGCCGAGGAACATGCCGGCGCCGTCGCTTGCCGCGTTGAAGTTGTCGTCCGGCTTGGCGAGATCGTTGCGCGCCACCGGCCGCGTCAGATAGGGCGTGATGATGATGATGAGCTCGCTCTCGTTGCGCACAAAATCCCGGCTGCGGAACAGCGTGCCGAGGACGGGGATCTTGCCCAAGCCAGGGAATTGGCTGATAGCCTGGCGAACATCGTCGCGGACAAGGCCTGCGATCATCATCGAGCCGCCCGAAGGGAGCTCGACGGTGGTGTCGGCGAGACGCTTGCGAATAGAGAGAATGTTTGCGGCGGGAACGTTCTTTGAGCCGGTCGAAAATGCGGCGGAGCCTTCTGTCGTCGGCTCGGAAACCGCCGTCCGGACTTTCAGGCTGATGCGACCGGCGGACAGGACGACCGGTTGAAATTCCAGTCCGATGCCGTAATCGACCTTGTCGAGTTGGTACGTCAGCTTCGCAGGAATGCCTTTGGTGATGTCAGGATCGGTAATGGCCTGGCTGGAGACAATATTATACTCGCCGCCAACCCTGAACGTGGCTTTCTCGCCTGAAACTGCCGTCAAAGTCGGCTCGGCTAGCGTCTTCATCACCCCCGACTGTTCCATGGCGTTGACATAGGCCTGCAGCGAGGACGAGCCGATGTTAAATCCCGAATTGCTGAGGGGCTTGCCGAGCCCCATCGGGTTGTCGCCTGTCGACATCCAGCTGATGCCGTTGCTCTCGCCGCTGCCAAACATGTTGACGCCGAGCTGCTTCATCACCGAGCGGCTGACTTCGGCGACGGTCACCTTGAGCGTCACCTGGTCGTCGCCGATGATCTGCAAGAGGTTGACGATCTTGGAGGTCCGGCGCTCCTGGTCGGGATTGTTGATGTCGACGCCGCCATTGACCGAGCCGCCGGCGGCGGTCTGCGAATATTGGCCCGTCGTCGCTTCACCGCCGGACACGAAGATGGTGGCCAGGTCGACGGCACGCTTGGAATCGAGCGGCGTGTCGACCATGCCCGTCAGGACGACGTTGTCATTGAGAAGCTCGACCTTGATCTGCGAGGACGGGATGAAGCGCTTGAGATAGTCTTCCAGCCCTGCGACGTCGCGCTCGACGGCCAGATCCAGGCTGACGATCTGCTCGCCATTGGGGCCGAAGACGAAGATGTTGGTCTCGCCGACCGTCTTGCCGAACAGGTAGATGCGCCGCGCGGTGCGCGTCACGGCATCGGCAACCGCCGGATTGGCGACGAGGATATCATAGGCGTCGCTCGGCAAGTCGATGACAACGGATTTGTTGAGGCCGAGCTTGACGCGCTGCGTGGCAACGGAAGCCGACACGCCGGCTCCCGCGGCTTTGGCTTCGACCAGCCCCGGGGCGCCGGTGCCGAGCACGAAAAAAGCGATCGCCGCGGCGGCCAGGAAGGGCAGCAGTTTACCGTTCAGCCTCATTTCCTTGCTCCCACCTCGGAAACCTCGCCGGACTTGATCAGCCGCACGGTTCCGCGTCGGCCGTTGCCGTTGACCAGATAGTCGGCTTCGTCCGTCGTCTTTTCATGGATGTCGGTGATCGGGCGCAGCGCCAGCGTCAGGCGGTCGGCCATCTGCTGCGCCACTGTGATGATTTCCGCCTGCTGCGGCGTCAGCTCCAGCGTCGCGGTCTGGCCGACCCTGGTCTTCTTGCCTTCCTCGTCTTCCTGGATGGTCTGGTCGATGGCCAGCACGCGGATGTTCTTGAGGATCGTCTCGGTGTTGAAGCCGCTGCCGCCGTTGCCGGTGTCGGCGCGGCGCGTCATGATGACGTCGACGAAGTCGTTGGGCAGGATGAAGCCGCCGGCGGACGTGTCGGCCGATATCGCGGTGGCGACGGCGCGCATGCCGGAAGGCAGGATCGACGACATGAAGCTCTGCCCCTCGCCGACCAGCTTGGAGCGCCGCAACGGCTCGCCGGTATACATGGCTACGCGGGCGACCGAGCCCTTGAGCTTTTCGATCGCGTCAGGCTCGGCGGCGCGCGTGATGAAATTGGCGTTGACGCCATCGGCCGGCCATTCTTCCCAGCTGATGTTGTTGCCGAGCTGGCTGCCCATTGACACGTCACCGGAAAGCACCAGCACGTCCTGCAATGCGATCGCCGGCTGCTTGGGCGCATCGACAATGACCTGAGGCGGCGGCGCTACGACCATGTTCTTCGCCACGTAGCCCGCGCCACCCGCCGCGACCGCAGCCACGCCCAGAATAATCAATCGGGATGCTGGCATTCGTCCGAAACCCTTCGCCTCATGGCAACCACCTCGCCAGGCCGGACTTTGCAGCTGCAATCGTCAAAACAAGGTTAATGTAATGCTTACGATCGTGATTAATTTAAGGTTTACTCAAATTGGATTGAACAGTGTGCCGTTAACAGAAAAAAGCGGCGGGGGCCGCCTTCCGATCTGATAAAAGGCGGCCTGGGATCGCCGACATCGAGATCGCCGGGCCTATGTTGTGAGCCTCTCCAGCGCCCAGACCATCAGCGGCGAATCCGGGAAAGTGATCAGTCCGCCGGCGCCAAGCGCGATGCCATATGGGATGCCAACATTCTCGTCCGCGAAATGGCGCAGAAATCGGCTGTGGCCGGTGTACGTGACGAGCGGCGATTTCCGGTAGGCAAGGATTGCGAGGGTAAGCAGGCCGCCGATGAAAGCCGACGTCACCAGATAGCCGACCAGGTTGATGTTGAGGCCCATCCACAGAGCGGTCGCGGCCAGAAGCTTGGCGTCGCCGCCGCCCATGCCGCCGAGCGCAAAAAGGCCGAAGGTCGTGGCAAGCACGAGGGCGCCGGCGGCGAAATGCCAGCCATAGGTTGCCCAGTCCATACCGGCGAGCGGCGCAACAAGCGCGAATGTCGCCACCAACAGCACGGGAACGCGGTTGGCGATCGTCATCGACAGCGTGTCCGAGATCGCAGCAAACAGCATGCAGAAAGGAAAAACGACGAAGATCACGGCTTCAAGCATGGATGCGGCCTGCCTGTGGCATGTTTCAGCGTCATCCTAGGCGCGCTGGATTAACGATCGATGAGGCCGGACGATCAAATCGGCCGACTGCATAAAAAAGGGCCGCCAGCCGGCGGCCCTTTTTCTTTCTGTCGAAAAGGCGCGATACGCAGCCTTATTACGGAGCAGTGGCGCCGTTGAGGGTGGCGGCGATGTTGGCGAACTTGGCGTTCAGCGCGCCGCCGAGCTGGGTAGCACCAACCATGATGGCAAGCGCGATGAGAGCGGCGATCAGACCGTATTCGATGGCGGTCGCGCCGGATTCGTCCTTCACGAAACGTGCGATGAGATTAGACATTCGAGAGCTCCTACTCCACGTGTTACAGCACTACCGTCAACTTCTCTTCCGGGTTGATCGGATGGCGCAAATCTAGGGAGAAGCCGTTTCGATCGGCTTAATAAACAGCCTTACCGATTCCTTTCCGGTGGCGAACGCACTGCGTGGTTAACCGTGGCCTAAACATCGCCAGAGGTCCGAGTTCCCGAGAAACCGGCGCTTGTGCAATATTCCTAAAACAGTAAGCGCCATGGACGCATGGCGCACCATGCAGGCGATCCTTAATCATGGCGGGCCCGGTTTAACCGTTACTTCACCAATCTCGTTCATGTTCCGTTGAAGAATCTGCCTGCCGGAGCGCTTCAATGACCTTGTCGAGATCGCTGTTTCCAGTCGCCGCGCTGCTGGCAACTGCTGCCTTGGTCATGCCGGCCAGCGCCGGCGCGGGTATAGAAGTCACCATGAACCAGGCCAAGATCGTCAAATTGTCACGCGGGGCCGATACGGTCGTCATCGGCAATCCGGCAATCGCCGACGCCTCCGTGCAGGACGCCTCGACCATCGTTCTCACCGGCAAGGGCTTCGGTGTCACCAATCTGGTCGTGCTCGATTCGGAAGGCAGCCCGATCATCGACGAACAGGTGACCGTCGTGCGACAAGCCGCCTCCTCGGTGCGCATCTACCGACGCGCCGAAGTCCAGACCATGTCCTGCACGCCCTATTGCGAGAGCGCATTCAAGAGCGAGGCCGAGAAAACTTCCGAAGCCGAAATGAGCGCCGGGCACTAAGCTCTGAGAGGGCGAACCTACGGGCATTAAAGACGGCTTAAAGCTTGCCCGACGAATTTAACGATCATCAAAACCGGAACTCAATGGGTTATCGCTAACCCTGCCGCCGGTACCGCAAAGGGGATCGGCAGGAACGCAATATGAGCAAGGATGCCACACCCGGCAACGGCATGGACAACAGGGCGCGGGTCAGAGTCCGCCCCGGCTTCTTCAGCGACAGGCGCGGCAGCACGGCGATGGAATTCGCGATGCTGGCCATCCCGTTCGCGCTTCTCGTCTTCGCCATCCTCGAGAGCTGCATTTCTTTCGCCGGCCAGGAGGTGATGGCCAACGTCACCGACGACGTGGCCCGCCAGCTGCGGACCGGGCAGTTGCAGAAGTCGAACGTCACCGAAGCCTCCATCAAGCAGCTGATCTGCAGCAGGCTTGAGATCATGGTGGCCAAGGACTGCCCGGGATTGCTGGTCGATCTGCGCGAATATCCGAGTTTCGCCGACGCCGCCACGGCAGGCTTCAAGATCGTGGATGGAGATATCGTGCTTACACAGGGGACGAACTCGACGACCCCAACCGTCTCGCCCGGATTGGCAGAGTCCATCAACATGCTGCGGGTGTTCTACAAATGGCCGGTGATGACCGATTTTCTGGCCCAGTCGATGGCAAATCTGAAGGACAAGAAAACGCTGCATTTCGCATCGGTGACCTGGCAGAACGAACCGTTCGACGACAATTGAGACTGCTCGACGGCTAAGCCGCGGCGTGGAGGACTATATGCATAGTGCGGGGGCACTCCGGGGCATTTCGGCGAAGGTGAAGCGGTTTTGCCGCGATCGCCGCGGCATCGCGGCGATCGAGTTCGCGTTCATCGTGCCGGTGCTCCTGATCATGTATTTCATCACGATGGAGGCCTCGCAGGCCATCGAGACCGGCAAGAAGGTCAGCCGCATCGGCAGCATGGTTGCGGACCTCGTCACGCAGCAGCAGGCCGTCGTGAAGGCTAACCTCGATGCAATGATGAAGATCGGCATATCGACGCTTCGGCCCTACAATCGCTCAAGTCCAACGATCATCATCACGGGCATACAGATCTCCGACGAGGCGTCGCCGACAGTGAAGGTGGCGTGGTCGCGCAAGCTGGTGGGCAACACCTACAGCGTCGATGCCAGTCCCGGCGACACCACGACCGTCCCTTCGACGCTGAAAATCCGCAACACTTTCCTGGTCCGCGTGGAAAGCGACCTCGGCTATGTGCCCGTCATCGCCTGGAGCGAGAACAACAACCAGCAGAAGGCGCTTGGACTGTTGTCGACCTTCAGCCACATAAATATGAGCGAGACTTATTATCTCCGGCCTCGCCGGAGCCCAACGATCCCCTGCAGCGACTGCTGACGGTCAGTCCCGGCCGTCGGACGCCTGCCGCACAATGGCCGTGGCCATAGCGTAGTCCTTGGACGCCGCCGGCACAAAGCCACCGGTATGCGCGGCCTCCAGCAGATCGTATATGTCGGGCGTCTGGGACTTGAGATTGGTCAGGAAGACCGTCAGCCGGCGCTTTGCCTCGGGATCGATATCGTTGCGGACGGCGTGCGGCCCGTAGCGCAAGAGGCCCGAGGTCCACAACACCCGAAGCGACGCCTCTGGGACGCCGGCAGCCTCCAGCCGCGCGACGGTGCCCCCGGAACGGGTGGATCGGCCGTCGGCATCGGCCGGTTCCCAGCCGAACAGGGCGTCCGCTTCGCCGCCGGCGAGCATCGTCTCGGCCGCAGTGGCTGAAGCGGCGCGCGCCAGGAAGGGCGAACCCCGGGTGATGTTGACGCCTTCAGCCGGCAGCGCCGTCAGCGGCAGCAGCGCGCCGCCGACATTTTCGGCCGGCGCTATCGCGATCCGGTGCGAAGCCATGGCGGCAAGGTCCGCAAGCCGGCCGTCGCGCGTCACCAGGACGGAACGGATGCCGACGGCGCCGTCGGCATCGACCGGCGCCACCAGCGGCTCGACGCAGCCGCAGCGCTCCGAGGCCGTGGCATAGGCGAGAGCGGAATAGATCGCATAGTGCACGCGCCCGCTCGCCTGCGCCTCGATCAGCGCCGCGTAGTCGCGCGCAACGACGAACTCGACCGTCATGCCGAGCGCATTGGCATAGGCGTCGGTCAGGCGCGCGAGCCCCGGGACGGTGTTGCCGCCGCCTGGTTCGGCAACGATGCCGATGCGGAACGTGCCGATGTCGCCACGCCAGTCGGCGCGTGCCGGCGAGGAGGCGGCACCTAAGGCCGCGAGAGCGGCCGCGCACATCTTCACGGCTTGCCTTGTCGCGGTTTTGCCGCGCCTTGCCATACCTGCCACGCTCCCGCCCCGCATCCGCGCCTCGCCGCAACTATGGCGCCAAGCCGTTGCGGTTTGGTTTCCGATTTGCCAACGCCGCCGGGGAACCTTATGTCTGGCGATCAAGGCTCACAATAAAGATACCCATGGCGCGCGCGTTCCTGTTCGTTCTCGATTCTTTCGGCATCGGCGGCGCGGCCGACGCCGAACGCTATGGCGATAACGGCGCCGACACGTTCAGGCATATTTTTCAGGCTTGCGCCGATGGTCGTGCAGATCGGCAAGGTTTGCGCAAAGGGCCGCTCGCCGTGCCCAACATGATGTCGCTCGGACTTGGCCGGGCGGCGCAAACCGCGACGGGACTGAAAACCGGTATCGACGCGCCGCCGGTCGCCTCGGCCTTTCATGGAGCCGCACAGGAAGTGTCGAGCGGCAAGGACACGCCCTCCGGCCACTGGGAGATCGCCGGCCTGCCGGTGCGTTTCGACTGGGGCTATTTCCCCGATACGGTGCCCGCCTTTCCGGCCGAACTGACCGACGCCATCATCCGCGAGGGCAAGCTGCCGGGTATCCTCGGCAACTGCCATGCACCCGGAACCGAGATCATCGAGCGGCTCGGCGAAGAGCATATCCGCACCGGCAAGCCGATCTGCTACACGTCGATCGATTCCGTGCTGCAGATCGCCGCGCATGAGACGCATTTCGGCCTGGAGCGGCTTTATGAGCTTTGCCTCACGGTACGTCGGCTGGTCGAGCCGCTCAAGATCGGGCGGGTGATCGCTCGGCCATTCGTGGGTGAGACGCCGGCCACGTTCCAGCGCACCCACAATCGCCGCGACTATGCGGTGCCGCCGCCGGAGCCGACCCTGCTCGACCGGCTGACCGGGCGCGGCAACAAGGTCATCGCCGTCGGCAAGATCGGCGATATCTTCGCTCATCGCGGCATTTCGGAAGTGCGCAAGGCCGGCGGCAACATGGCAATGTTCGACAAGGCGCTCGGCGCGATGGACGATGCCGGCGACGGCGACCTGGTTTTTGCCAATTTTGTCGATTTCGATACCGAGTTCGGTCACCGGCGCGACGTCGCCGGCTATGCCGGAGCGCTCGAAGCGTTCGACCGCCGACTGCCGGAGGCGCTGTCGCGGATAAGGCCTGGCGACCTGCTCATCCTCACGGCCGATCATGGCAACGATCCGACATGGCGCGGCACCGACCATACGCGCGAACGCATTCCGGTGATCGGTATCGGGCCGGGACTGAGGGGCGGCGACATCGGGCTCAGGCCGACCTTCGCCGATATCGGCGAAACCGTCGCGGACCACCTCGGCCTGGCTGCCGGTCGCCACGGAACATCGTTCCTTGCGATGATAGGCGGCCATGCCTGAGCTGCCCGAAGTCGAGACCGTCCGGCGCGGGCTGCAGCCGGTCCTGGAAGGGGCGCGGCTCGTCAAGGTCAAGGCGCGCAGGCCCGACCTTCGCTTTCCTTTCCCCGAACGCTTTTCGGAACGGCTTGCCGGCAAGACCGTTACGGCGCTTGGCCGGCGCGCCAAATACCTGACGATGCATATCGAAAACGGTCCGGTTCTCATCTGCCATCTCGGCATGTCGGGGTCGTTCCGGATCGAAGCCGCGGAAAGCAGCGACGTCCCCGGCGCCTTCCACCACGAGCGACCGAAAAGTGCGGCGCACGACCATGTCGTGTTCGACGTCGTCTCTCCGAGTGACGAGCGCTCCCGCGTCATCTTCAACGACCCGCGCCGCTTCGGCTTCATGCTGTTTGCCGAAGGAGCGCCGGACACGCATCCGATGCTGGCGGGGCTCGGCATCGAGCCAACTGGCAACGCGCTCGGCGGTCCCCTGCTCGCCTCGCTGTTGAAGGGTCGCAGATCGCCGCTCAAGGCAGCGCTGCTCGACCAGCGGCTGATCGCCGGACTCGGCAATATATACGTGGCTGAGGCCTTGTGGCGCGCCGGCCTCTCGCCGCTGCGCGAAGCCGGCACCATCGCCGGGTCGGCCAAGAAGGCGAAAGAGCAAAGCGCGCGCCTTGCCGAAGCGATCCGCTCGGTCATCGCCGATGCGATCGCCGCCGGCGGCTCCTCGCTGCGCGACTATGTCCAAGCCGACGGGTCGCTCGGCTATTTCCAGCATTCCTTCGCAGTCTACGATCGCGAGGGGGAACCATGCCCGAAGCCGGGCTGCCGCGGCCACATCGAGCGCATCGTGCAAAGCGGCCGCTCGACCTTCTATTGCCGGGCCTGTCAGCGGTAAGCTAGGAACGGATCGATCGTCCCACTGCCGCGGAAGGAAGCGAAACATGGCCTATGAAACCGTTATCGTGGAAACACGCGGCAAGGTCGGGCTGATCACGCTGAACCGGCCCAAGGCGCTCAATGCACTGAATTCGCAGGTCCTTGCGGAGGTCGTGGCGGCGGCGAGCGCGTTCGATGCCGATCCCGAGATCGGCGCGATGGTGCTTACAGGCTCGGAGAAGGCGTTTGCCGCCGGCGCCGACATCAAGGAAATGCAGGCGATGTCCTTCGCCGACGCCTACACGCAGGACTTCTTCGTCGGCTGGGAGGAATTCACGCGCATGCGCAAGCCCATCATCGCGGCGGTCGCGGGCTATGCGCTCGGCGGCGGCTGCGAATTGGCCATGATGTGCGATTTCATCATCGCCGGCGACAACGCCAAGTTCGGCCAGCCCGAAATCACGCTCGGCGTCATGCCGGGCATGGGCGGCTCGCAGCGGCTGACCCGATTCGTCGGCAAGTCGAAGGCAATGGACATGTGCCTGACCGGGCGGATGATGGACGCTGCCGAAGCCGAGCGCAGCGGACTTGTCTCGCGGGTGGTGCCGGTCGCCGAGCTCGCCGAGGAGGCGCTGAAGGCGGCGGCCAAGATCGCCGAGTTCTCGCTGCCGTCGGTCATGATGACCAAGGAGGCGGTCAACCGCGCCTACGAGACGACGCTCGCCGAAGGGCTGCGCTTCGAGCGCCGCCTGTTCCATTCGCTGTTCGCGCTCGACGATCAGAAGGAAGGCATGGCCGCGTTTGTGGAGAAGCGGAAGCCGAATTTCACCAACCGCTAGAGCATGATGCCGAAAAGTGTGGAGCGGTTTTCGGACGACATCATGCTCTCTCTTTGATTTAGAGCCGGATTCAGATTTCAGGTCGGCTCGACCTGAAATCATCCGGCTCTAGGGCACCTTGCCCAATGTCTAAAGGCGGGTCATGACGTGACGCGCTTTCAGTCTCCAAAAAGACCGCCAAGTGGCGTTGACGCGCCGGAAAAGCTGAACTATAAGCCGCACCAACCGAGGCGGCCTGTGGCTGCCCGTTTGTTTTTTGCGCCCTGCGGCACCCGCTGGCGCCCACCAGATCGGAAGAGAGGCATCATGGCCAACACGTCTTCGGCCAAAAAGGCAACGCGCAAGATCGCCCGCCGCGCGGCGATCAACAAGAACCGTCGCTCGCGTGTCCGCACCTATGTGCGCCAGGTCGAAGAGGCGCTGGCCGCCGGCGACAAGGCCGCGGCGGTGGCAGCCTTCAAGGCGGCGGAGCCTGAATTGATGCGCGCCGCCACCAAGGGCGTCGTTCACAAGAACACGGCTTCCCGCAAGGTTTCGCGGCTGGCCCAGCGGGTTAAGACGCTGTCAGCCTGACCGACTTAATCCTTACTCCATCGATGTTGAACCCGGTCGCATAGACCGGGTTTTTTTCGTTTGCCGGCAAGTACTTAAAAAAATTGCTCGAGAGCAACGCTCGCGACGTGATTCCAACGCCAGTAATGTTTTGCCGGCATATTCAACGCCGCTGACAGCGGAACGCCCTCCCCGCGGCAACTGCCTAAATTTGCCTGGCAAAAAATCCGCAGTCTTTTCAGAGGCTTACAGCCGGTCGTCCACAGCTTGTTCAGCTTAAGGTCGAGCGGCGGGGGAGAAGTAGCTGTCAAGACAATTATTTCAGAATATTTCGTTTCGGGCGGCCTTTTTCATATTCGCCGGAAAAGGGTTTGAATCACAATGGCTTTGTCAAAACGTGCCGGCGCAGCTCCCGATTTTGGGCCCCGTCCGGTAACCAGATTCGTTAAAAAACCGTTAGATGTGGCCTTGCCCTATCCACAGCGATTTCGGTAATGTCCATCCATCGAAGGGACGGGCTCTAGCCCCTGACCCAGCCTGAATCGGCCAGCACAAAATGGCGGAATTCATGACGTGGAGCAATTCCGCGTACGGCTTGGTTTGTCTCTTCGGTGCGGGTAGGGGACTGGCGTAATTGTACATGGCAGTCGATGTCTCGCCGGCGTTTTCGCCGGAGGGTGAGGTATTGACTTGTCTTTGTCGGTGGCCGGCGTGCGGAGCCGGCAGCTGGTCCCTTGCGCGAGTTGCGACGATTGTTGCCGGCGGCGGCAATGGCATCGCGGCTGAATGAGGGTCGCCGGACCAAGGATGCAGGAGGCGCATCCCCGGCGGAAAAAGGTACGAGAAGACAAAGGGACTTTGATCATGCAGAGCGGCATTGAAAGGGAGATAGCGGGCGAGCTCCCATTTCCAGCAACTTTTGTCGGAGGGGGCGACGTGGCGGTATCCAGCGACGCGGAACAGAAGTTCGAACGGGTCAAGGCCCAGCTGAAGGCGCGTCTTGGAGCCGAGGTCTATTCGAGCTGGTTCGGTCGCATGAAGGTCGCCGAGGCTTCCCGCGGCGTCGTTCGCATCTCCGTGCCTACAGCCTTCCTGCGGTCCTGGATCAACGGCCATTACCTCGAGCTTATCGCGGAGCTGTGGCGCCATGAGGATGCCGACGTCCTCAAGATCGAGATCGTCGTGCGCACCGCAACGCGCCAGGGGCGCAATCCTGTCGAGCCCGAGATCGCGCCGGCGCGCAAGATGACCAAGCAGACGCATACCGCGCTTGCCAACGGCACCGCGAGCGCCGGGCGTGTGGAGCAACGGGCGCCGGCGCCCCGCCAGGGCGTGTCAGCGGAACCGGAGTTCCGCCACAATGTGCTGGGGTCGCCGCTTGACCCGCGTTACACATTCTCCTCCTTCATCGAAGGGCCGTCGAACAGGGTGGCCTTCGCAGCGGCCAGGGCGGTGGCGGAATCGCAGTCCAGCGCGGTACGTTTCAACCCGCTTTTCCTGCACGCGACCGTTGGGCTCGGCAAGACGCACCTCCTGCAAGCGATCGCCGCGGAATCGCTGCGGCAAAACCCGAAGTCGCGCGTCGTCTACCTGACGGCGGAATATTTCATGTGGCGCTTTGCCACCGCGATCCGCGACAACAACGCGCTGACGCTGAAGGAGCAGCTGCGCGATATCGATCTCTTGATCATCGACGACATGCAGTTCTTGCAGGGCAAGTCGATCCAGCACGAATTCTGCCATCTCATCAACATGCTGCTCGACAGCGCCAAGCAGGTGGTGGTCGCGGCCGACCGGCCGCCCTCGGAACTGGAATCGCTGGAGCCGCGCGTGCGTTCGCGCCTCAATGGCGGCGTGGCGCTGGAGATGTCGGCGCCGGATTTCGCCATGCGGCTCGGCATGCTGAAACTGCGCCGCGCCAGCACCAAGACCGATGACACCTCGCTCGACATCTCGGACGAGATCCTGGAGCATGTCGCGCGCACGGTGACCGGCAGCGGGCGCGAGCTCGAAGGCGCCTTCAACCAGCTTCTGTTCCGCCAGTCCTTCGAGCCGCAGATCACTATCGACCGCATCGACGAGATCCTCGGCCACATCTACCGCTCCGGCGAGCCGAAGCGGGTGCGCATCGAGGACATCCAGCGCATCGTGGCGCGCCACTACAACGTGTCGAAGACCGAGCTTCTGTCCAATCGGCGCACGCGCACGATCGTCAAGCCGCGGCAAGTTGCGATGTATCTGTCGAAAGTGATGACACCGCGCTCATTGCCGGAGATCGGGCGGCGGTTCGGCGGCCGCGACCACACGACCGTGCTGCATGCCGTGCGCAAGATCGAGGACCTTTCGGGCGGGGACAACACGCTGGCGCAGGAACTGGAACTGCTCAGAAGGCTGATCAACGACCAGGCCTGAAGGAGCGCACAAACAGCCGGCGGCACGCTTCGCCGGCTTTATCCCCAGAAAGCCCGCGCCGCCGGTCGGAACCGGCGCCGCGGGCTTGCGTTTGCGGGCTTTTTACTGTCAGCTTACGGAGATTCTGAAAGCCTTTCAGAGCTTTCACGGGATGCCGCCTGCCGGTGACCTGTTCATTCTTGAAGCGAGCCTGTTTCGTCATGCGTGTTATCCTGGAACGGTCAAATCTCTTGAAGTCCCTCAACCACGTCCACCGCGTGGTCGAGCGGCGCAACACCATACCGATCCTGTCCAACGTGCTGCTCAGCGCCGAGGGCGCCAGCCTCGAGATGAAGGCGACCGACCTCGACCTCGAAGTGACGGAGGCGACGCCCGCCAAAGTCGAGCGCGGCGGCGCGACGACGGTGCCGGCGCATCTGCTCTACGACATCGTGCGCAAGCTTTCCGACGGCGCGGAGGTGATGCTGAAGACGGACGAGGACGGCAACGCGATGACCGTCACCTCCGGTCGTTCGAGCTTCCGCCTGCAGTGCCTGCCGCAATCCGACTTCCCGGAGCTTTCGGCCGGTTCGTTCTCGCATATCTTCCGGCTGGAATCGGCGGCGCTCAAAGGGCTGATCGACAAGACGCAATTCGCCATCTCCACCGAAGAGACGCGCTATTATCTCAACGGCATCTTCCTGCACACGCATGAGGTCGGCGGCAAATTGAAGCTGCGCTCGGTGGCGACCGACGGGCACCGCCTGGCGCGGGCCGAGATCGACGCGCCGGCAGGCTCCGAAGGCATGCCCGGCATCATCATTCCGCGCAAGACGGTGAGCGAGCTGCAGAAGCTGGTCGACGATCCCGACGTGGCGGTGACCACGGAGCTGTCGGACACCAAGATCCGCTTTACCATCGGCAGCGTCGTTTTGACCTCGAAGCTGATCGACGGCACCTTCCCCGATTATCAGCGCGTCATTCCGACCGGCAACGACAAGAAGCTGATCATCGACCGGCAGAGCTTCGCTGCGGCGGTAGACCGCGTTTCGACCATTTCCTCCGAACGCGGCCGGGCGGTGAAGCTTTCGATCAATGACGGCCAGGTGACGCTCGCAGTCAACAATCCGGATTCGGGCAGCGCCACCGAGGAACTGGCGGCCGACTACTCGTCGGACCCGATCGAGATCGGCTTCAACGCCAAATATCTGCTCGACGTCGCGGCCCAGCTCACCGGCACGGAGGCGAAATTCATGCTGGCCGATGCCGGCTCGCCGACGCTGATCCACGACATGGCCGACGAGACCGCGCTCTACGTGCTGATGCCGATGCGGGTCTAGGCTCAGTCACCTTGACGCAATTCCGGACGGAAAACCGCTGTGCACTTTTCCCGGAATTGCGCCTTTGTCTTTCGCAATTCCGGACGGAAAACCGCTGTGCACTTTTCCTGGAATTGCTCTGACGGACCTGATGTGTCGCCGTGAACTCGGATGCGAAACAGCTTCGGCAGCAGAGCTATGTAAGTAAGCTTATACTTACGAATTTTCGCAATTACGCGACGCTGTCGCTCGAGCTCGCGCCCGGCGCGGTGGTGCTGTCAGGCGACAATGGCGCCGGCAAGACCAATCTCCTGGAAGCGATCTCGTTGCTGACGCCGGGCCGCGGCCTGCGCCGCGCGCCCTATGGCGATGTGGCGCGCGAAGGCGGCGATGGCGGCTTCGCCTTGCATGCGCGCATCGAGGGGCCGGAAGGCCAGGTCGAGATCGGCACCGGAATTTCCGGCGGAGACGCCGCCGGCGAAGGCGGCAGGAAGGTGCGGATCAACGGCGCGCCGGCGCGATCGGCCGAGGATATGCTGGAATGGCTGCGGGTCGTGTGGCTGACGCCGGCGATGGACGGGCTGTTTCCAGGGCCGGCGGCGGACCGCCGCCGCTTCCTCGACCGGCTGGTGCTGGCGATCGATCCCGGGCATGGCCAGCGCGCGCTCGACTATGAGAAAGCCATGCGCGGCCGTAACCGCTTGCTTACTGAAGGCTCCCGCGACGGCGCCTGGTTCGACGCGATCGAGACGCAGATGGCCGAGACCGGGGTGGCGATCGCCGCGGCGCGGGCCGAGCTGATAAGGCTGCTTGCCGCCATGATCGACAGATTGCCTGGCAGCGGACCGTTTCCGCAGGCTGACATCAGCCTTGCCGGCGACCTGGAGAGCGAGGTCGCCGCCGCGCCGGCCGTCGATGTTGAGGAGCGCTTCCGCCGCGCGCTTGCCAATGGCCGCGAGCGCGATCGCGCCGCCGGCCGCACGCTGGACGGCCCGCATCGTTCCGATCTCGTGGTGCGGCACCGGCCGAAGTCGATGCCGGCCGAGCTTTGCTCGACCGGCGAGCAGAAGGCGCTGCTGGTCGGCATCGTGCTGTCGCATGCCAGGCTGACCGGCGAGATGTCGGGACTCACGCCGATCCTTCTGCTGGACGAGATCGCCGCGCATCTCGACGCGGGCCGGCGCGCGGCGCTGTTTTCCATTCTGGAAGAGCTGAACTGCCAGGCCTTCATGACCGGCACCGATGCCGCCTTATTCTCCAGCCTTGCTGGCCGCGCGCTGTTCCTGACCGTCGATCACGGCAACGTCGAGCCGACCGGCTGACCTTTTGAAGCGAGTTCTGCACCTGCGTATACGCGACAAGGCCGCGCCTTGCGCTTACTGACAAGGCCTCGCCACGGCGATATGGTCCAGCCATGACCGACGCCGCCCTCACCGACGAAGAGCTCGAACGCTACGCCCGCCACATCGTGCTGCCGGAGATCGGCGGGCCGGGCCAGCAGAAGCTGAAACGGGCACGGGTGCTGGTGATCGGCGCCGGCGGGCTCGGCGCGCCGGTGCTCGAATATCTTGCCGCCGCTGGCGTCGGCACGCTCGGCATCGTCGATGACGACACCGTCTCCTTGTCCAACCTGCAACGGCAGGTGATCCATGGCAGCGACAGGGTCGGCATGGCCAAGACCGACAGCGCGCGGGAAGCGATCATGCGCATCAATCCCAACGTCACGGTGGAATCGCATCGCCTGAGGTTGACGGAGGAGAATGCCCCTGCTCTCGTCGCCCGCTACGATATCGTCGTCGACGGCTCCGACAATTTTGAAACGCGCTACGCCGTCGCCGATGCCTGCGCGGGCGAGAAGAAACCCCTCGTCACAGCGGCCGTCGGGCGCTTCGACGGCTCGGTGACGGTGCTGAAGCCGTTCGAGGCTGGCGCCGACGGCAAGCGCAATCCCAGCTATCGCGACCTGTTTCCGGAAGCCCCGCCCGAAGGGCTGGTGCCGTCCTGCGCGGTCGCCGGCATCGTCGGCGCGCTGACGGGCGTCATCGGCACGCTGGAGGCGATGGAGGCGATCAAGCTGATCACCGGCATAGGCGAGCCGCTGATCGGTCGGCTGCTGCTCTATGACGGGCTGACGGCCCGCTTCGACACTATCCGCTACAAGGCCGTCTGAACGCATGGACCAGAACGTCGGCATCTCCATAACCGGCCTTCCAGCGGATTTCGATCGGTGGGACGACCTCCTCGCGCTGATCCGGCGCGCCTTCGCCTATATGGACGGCGTCATCGACCCGCCCTCCTCGGCGCATCTTTTGACCGCCGAGGCGCTTGCCGCGAAGGCGAAGCGGGAGACGGGGTTTCTGGCCGTAGAGAACGGCCGCATCGTCGGCTGTGTCTTCGCCCTGGAACGGTCGCGGGATTTCTATGTCGGCAAGCTGGCGGTCGAGCCACGGCTGCAGGGCCAAGGCATCGGAACCCGGCTGATGCGGGCGGTGGAGAATCTTGCCCGCAAGCGCGGCATGGATGCAATCGAGCTGCAGACCCGTATCGAACTGACCGCAAACCATGCAGCCTTCGCCCGGCTTGGCTTCCGCGAGACCGAGCGCACGGCGCATGCGGGCTATGACAGGCCGACCTCCATCACCATGCGCAAGGTGCTGTCTTGAGCCTGGTCCTCAGCCCGGAAGAACGGGCGATCGCCGCCGGCCGGGACGGCGCGGGCATGGCGATGCGCATCGTCGCCGAAAGCGCCCGGCTGCTCGGCGCGCCGCGACTGATCCCGATCGCCTCCACGCATATCGATGGCGCTCTGTATCACGGCGATTCCGGCACGCTGTTCGCTGAAAAACTGGTCGAAGGCGGTGCGAAGGTCGCGGTGCGCTCGACGCTCAATGTCGGGGCGCTCGACCTGATGGGTTGCTCGCACATCCGCCTCGAGGAGCCGCAGCGCGGCATGGCACGGCGGATGATGGAGGCCTATCGCAAGCTGGGCTGCGAGCAGAGCTGGACCTGCGCCCCGTACCAGGCCGGACACAGGCCCGCGCTCGGCAGCGACGTCGCCTGGGGGGAGTCCAACGCGGTCGTCTTCTGCAATTCGGTACTGGGCGCGCGCACCAACCGCTATGGCGATTTCCTGGACATTGCCTGCGCCATCACTGCCAGAGCGCCTGACTACGGCCTGCATCGGACGGAGAACCGCCGAGCGCGGCTCATTTTCGATGTCTCGCGCCTGTCGCCGTCCTTCCTTGCCTCGGAGATCGCCTGGCCGGTGCTGGGCAGCCTCTATGGCCGCGAGGTGGGCAACGCCATCGCCGTCGTCACCGGCGTGACGGATCATCCCGGCGAAGACGCGCTGAAAGCCTTCGGCGCGGCGGCCGCATCGTCCGGTGCGGTCGGCCTGTTCCACATTGCCGGCGTGACGCCCGAGGCTCCCGACGTCGAAGCCATTCTGGCCGGGCCGGAGCCGGAAGCGGTGATCCGGGTGACACCCGCCATGGTGGCGACGGCCCGTGCCGGCCTGTCGACCGCGGCCGCGACCAAGACCATCGATGCGGTGGCGATCGGCAGCCCGCATCTGTCGCACGCCGAGTTCGACAACCTGGAGCGGCTGATCGCCGGACGGTGGCTCGCGGTGCCGATCTACGCCTGCACCGGCCGCCATGCGCTTGCCCTGCTGGAGCAGGACGGCCAGCGGAAGCGGCTCGAAGCCAGCGGCGTCGTCATCGTCGCCGACACCTGCGTGGTGGTGACGCCGATCATGCCGGACCTCGCCGGCGGCGTTTTGATGACCAATTCGGGCAAGTTCGCGCATTACGCGCCGGGCAACACCGGCTATGCGGTGCTCTACGCCTCGCTCGCCGACTGCGTCGAAAGCGCGGTCCTCGGCAAGCCGGTCTTCACGGATATCGCGGCATGAGCGCGAGGGCCGAAATCCTGGTGCCGGGCAAGGCGGGAGAAGGCGACGCGCTGGTGCTGACGGCGCCGATCAGCTTCTGGGGCGGCGTCGACCCCAGGACCGGGCGTATCGCCGACGTTCGCCACCCGCAGCATGGCGAAGTCATCGCCGGCCGGGTTCTGTTCCTGCCGGGCACGATCGGCTCGTCATCCGCTTCGGCGGTGCTGATGGAGCTCGTCCACAACGGCCGCGCACCGGCCGCCCTGGTGCTGCACGAGCCGGACGCCATCCTGCTGCTCGGCCTGATCGTAGCCCGTGAGATGGGATGGGAAACGCCGATGGCGGTGAGGCTCGAACGCGGCGCGTTCGACAACTACCGCGGAGCCGCCGTCACGGTCGCTTCGGACGGGGCAGTGAGCGCCGCCGTCTAAAGCTTTTTCAGGTCCTCAGCGGCAGGACACGATCCGGCGGACGGTGGCCATCGAAGAAGGCGCGGATGTTGATGATCACCTTCTCGCCCATGTCGATGCGGCCCTCGAGCGTGGCCGAGCCCATATGCGGCAACAGCACCACCTTGCCCTTGGCGGCGAGCTTCAACAGCTTGCTGTTCAGCGCCGGCTCATGTTCGTAGACGTCGAGGCCGGCGCCGGCGATCTTGCCGTCATGGATGAGCTTGATCAGCGATTCCTCGTCGATGATATCGCCGCGCGCGGTGTTGACGAGGTAGGCCGAAGGCTGCATCAGCGCGAGCCGACGGCCGGACAAAAGGTGGAACGTCGCCGGCGTCGAGGGGCAGTTGACCGAGATGATGTCCATGCGGGCCAGCATCTGGTCGAGGCTTTCCCAGTAGGTCGCCTCCAGTTCTTCCTCGACCGCCGGCAGCACGCGGTGCCGGTTGTGATAGTGAATCGATAGGCCGAAGGCCTTGGCCCGCCTGGCGACCGCCGTGCCGATGCGGCCCATGCCGACGATGCCGAGACGTTTGCCCCAGATGCGCCGGCCGAGCATCCAGGTCGGCGACCAGCCGGCCCATTTCTTCTCGCCCGTCAGCACATTGGCGCCTTCGGCGAGCCTGCGCGGCACGGCGAGCATCAGCGCCATGGTCATGTCGGCGGTGTCTTCGGTGAGCACGTTCGGCGTGTTGGTGACGGTGATGCCTTTCTTGGCGGCCGCCGCGACGTCGATCTTGTCGACGCCGTTGCCGAAATTCGCGATCAGCTTGAGGTTCTCGCCGGCCTGGGCGATCAGCGCGGCATCGATATGGTCGGTGATGGTGGGAACCAGCACATCGGCTTCCTTGACCGCTGCGACCAGCTCCGGCTGCGTCATCGGCCGGTCCTCGACATTCAGCCTTGCGTCGAACAGCTCGCGCATGCGCGTTTCGACCGGATCGGGCAGCTTGCGCGTGATGACGACGAGGGGCCGTTTTTTGCCTGCCATTTTATCCCCGAAGCTTCTTCGATCAGGATGACGTTTCGTCGAATCGTCATCCTGATCCTACTCTTTGTAGGAGCATGATCTTTTCCGAAAACCGGTTCCCACTTTTCGGGATCATGCTCTCGAAACCGATCTCGTTGAGACCTCTTTAACCAAGACCGGCGAAACTTGCAGCCAGTCGCGGCATCAGTCCACTCCTGTAACAAGCGGTGCCGCCGAAGACAAAGAAAAAGGGGCGCTCATCCGCACGGACCGGCGCCGAAAGGAACGAAAGTGTCTGGTTTCGCGTCGCTTCGCCTGGCCTTCAGTGCAGCCATTCTTGGCGCCCTGCTTTGCGCGCCGCAGGCATTCGCGCAAAGCGCGGCCGCGCCGGCGCAAACCATAACGCTTGGCCCGAGCGGGCTGCCGCTGCCGCGTTTCGTCAGCCTCAAGCCGGCCCGGGTCAACTCGCGCGTCGGCCCCGGCGCCAATTATTCCGTCAACTGGATGTATCTGAAGGCCGGCCTGCCGATGGAAGTCATCCAGGAATTCGACACATGGCGCCGCGTGCGCGATGCCGACGGCTCGGAAGGCTGGATCAACCAGTCGCTGCTCTCCGGCCGCCGCACCGCGATCGTTGCGCCCTGGCAGCGCGGCAAGGGCGGGCGAATCAACCTTCTCGACGAGCCCGACAAGGATGCGGGTGTCATCGCCATCATCGAGCCGGGCGTGATCGGCTCGATCAAGAAATGCGACGGTCAATGGTGCGAGATGACCTTCGACGGCCATACCGGCTGGATGGCGCAGTCGCAGGTGTGGGGCGCTTATCCCGGCGAGAAGGTCAAGAACTAGGCTGCGTCGAGATTCAGGTGAGGCCGGTCTGCGAATGCCGGCTTTCTGCGCTTCCGGTGCTCACGTACTTTAAGTACGCTCCGCTCCGGTTCTCGAAAACCGCCATTCTCGACTCGGCCTGACCTGAATCTCAACACAGCCTAACTGGACACACCGTCCTGCTGGCGGCCGATGCGGCCGAGATGCGTATCCTGAAAACCGGTAGGCAGCTTGAGGCCGTAGCCGAGGGCACGGTCGATGGCGATGTGCGCGATCCAGATCAGCGCCACGGCGGTGGTGATCGGGCCGGCGAGCAACGCGCCCGCAAGCAGCAGGACGAGCGGGGCGATCAGGATATGCAAGGCGTTGTAGGTGACGGCGCCGACGCTTGGTCCGGCGAGGTAGCCCAGCATCGACAGGTCCGGCGCGAGGATGAGCAGCGCAAACAGCCACCAGGAAAAGCCGGAGACTGCATAGCAAACGATAGCCAACGCGGCGACGGTGATCCATTCAAACCGGACAATCAAATCGACGGGCCGCATCACCACGGATCAGTTGCCGCGCTTCGGGCGAAGCCTCACGACGATGTCCACATTGGCGATCTCCATGCCTTCCGGAGGCGCCGGCAGGTTGGAGACGGTCACCGGTCCGCTCTCGATATCGAAAATCCGGTTCTCGCCCTCGACGTAGAAGTGATGGTGGTCGGAGGTGTTGGTGTCGAAATAGGTTTTCGAGCCTTCGACCGCCAGGATGCGCAGCAGTCCGGCCTGGGTGAACTGGTGGAGCGCGTTATAGACCGTCGCCAGCGAAACCGGCACGCCGGCGGCGATCGCCTCTTCGTGCAGTTCCTCGGCCGAAAGGTGGCGGTCGCCCTTGGCGAAAAGCAGGTCGGCCAGCGCAATGCGCTGGCGCGTCGGCCTCAGGCCGGCTTCGCGAACCCGCTTGTCCACAGCGACATTTTCCTTCCTGTAGCCCGAATCCATCTCTTCGCGTCGAAGCTTTGCTGCCCAGCCCACCAACAGGTCCAGAATGGCAAAAAGACGTCAAAAGCCAAAACCGGACATCAGCCGACATATATTCTGTAGTCCGAATGCGATCAATAGCGCGCATTGACCCGGGCAGGCGCACGGGTTAAGCGCAAACGCCGGTTTCCGCCCGCAAACAGAGTGTGTTAGGAAACCAACGAGAAGGGCGCCCTGCCGCCCGCGAAGGAACACGGGGACAGAAATTTGATGGCGGGTCAAAAGTCCAGCTACGATTACGAGGAACTGCTTGCCTGCGCCCGCGGCGACCTGTTCGGGCCAGGCAATGCCCAACTGCCCTACCCACCGATGCTGATGTTCGACCGCATAACCGAGATCAGCGAGACCGGCGGTGCTTTCGACAAGGGCTTCATCCGCGCCGAGTTCGACATTAAGCCGGACCTGTGGTTCTTCGCCTGCCACTTCATCGGCAACCCGATCATGCCGGGCTGCCTCGGCCTCGACGCCATGTGGCAGTTGACCGGCTTCTATCTCGGCTGGCTGGGCGAACCGGGCAAGGGCATGGCGCTTTCGACCGGCGAGGTGAAGTTCAAGGGCATGGTGACGCCGTCGGTGAAGAAGGTCGAATATGGCATCGACTTCAAGCGCGTGATGCGCGGCCGCCTGGTGCTCGGCATCGCCGATGGGTGGCTCAAGGCGGATGGCGAACCCATATACGCGGCTACGGATCTGAAGGTCGGCCTGTCCAAGCAGCCGGCCGCCTGACCGTTTTCCGCCACGGCGCCCGCGTAGCCAACGGATGCCATGTCAGTTTGTTTGCGTATGATCAAGGGCGAAGCCGGTTAGGTCTTTCGCCCGAATACGCGGGAAGGAGTTGCGAATGAGACGGGTCGTAGTGACAGGGCTCGGCATTGTGTCGTCGATCGGCAACAATGCCAATGAGGTGCAGAGCTCGCTTTACGATGCCAAATCAGGCATCAGCTTTTCCAATTCCTTCGCCGAACACGGCTTCCGCTGCCAGGTCTGGGGCGCGCCGACGCTCGATCCCACCCCGATGATCGACCGCCGCGCCATGCGCTTCCTGAGCCAAGGCGCCGCCTGGAATCACGTCGCCATGGACCAGGCGATCGCCGATGCCGGCTTAAGCGAAGGCGACATCACCAATGAGCGGACCGGCATCGTGATGGGTTCCGGCGGGCCTTCGACCCGCACCATCGTCGAAGCGGCCGAAACCACGATCAAGAACAACAGCCCCAAGCGTATCGGCCCGTTCGCCGTGCCGAAAGCCATGTCGTCGACGGCGTCGGCCACCTTGGCCACATGGTTCAAGATCCACGGCGTCAATTATTCGATCTCGTCGGCCTGCTCGACCTCCGCGCATTGCATAGGCAATGCCTATGAGCTCATCCAGTGGGGCAAGCAGGACGTGATGTTTGCCGGCGGCCACGAGGACCTCGACTGGACCATGTCTGACCTGTTCGACGCCATGGGCGCCATGTCGTCGAAGTTCAACGACAACGCATCGGCCGCTTCGCGCGCCTATGACGTCAACCGCGACGGTTTCGTCATCGCCGGCGGCGCCGGCGTGCTGGTGCTGGAGGAACTGGAGCACGCCAAGGCGCGCGGCGCCAAAATCTACGCCGAGGTCGTCGGCTACGGCGCGACTTCCGACGGCTACGACATGGTCGCACCTTCGGGGGAAGGCGCGATCCGCTGCATGCGCCAGGCGCTTGCCACGGTGTCTTCGCCGGTTGACTACATCAACACCCACGGCACCTCGACGCCGGTCGGCGATTCCAAGGAAATGGGCGCCATCCGCGAGGTGTTCGGCGACAAGATGCCTTACATCACCTCGACCAAATCGCTCACCGGCCATTCGCTGGGCGCAGCCGGCGTGCAGGAATCGATCTATTCGATCCTGATGATGCAGGGCGGTTTCATCGGCGAGAGCGCCCATATCGAGGAGCTCGATCCGGAATTCGAGGGCATGCCGATCGTGCGCAAGCGTATCGACGACGCCAGGATCGACACCGTCCTGTCCAACTCCTTCGGTTTCGGCGGCACCAACGCAACGCTGATTTTCCAGCGCTATTCCGCATAAGACCAGCGTTTTTCATAAGGATTGCCAGGCATGGAAGGGTTGATGAAGGGCAAGCGCGGGCTTGTCATGGGTGTTGCCAACGACCATTCGATTGCCTGGGGCATCGCCAAGAAGCTGTCGGAACACGGGGCCGAGCTCGCTTTCACCTATCAGGGCGACGCCTTCGGGCGGCGGGTCAAGCCGCTGGCCGAGAAAGTGGGAGCCTCGCTGATCGTGCCCTGCGATGTCGAGGACAGCGCCTCGGTCACCGCGACCTTCGAGACCCTCGGCAAGGCCTGGGGCGGGCTGGATTTCGTGGTGCACGCCATCGGCTTTTCCGACAAGAACGAGCTGAAGGGCCTTTATGCAGACACCAGCCGCGACAACTTCGTGCGCACCATGGTGATCTCCTGCTATTCCTTCACCGAGATCGCCCGCAACGCCGCCGCGTTGATGGGCAATGGCGGCTCGATGATCACACTCACCTATGCCGGCTCGGTCAGGGTGATGCCGAACTACAACGTCATGGGCGTCGCCAAGGCCGGGCTGGAAGCCAGCGTGCGCTACCTGGCCAACGACTACGGCCCGCGCGGCATCAGGGTGAACGGCATCTCGGCCGGGCCGGTGCGGACGCTGGCCGGCTCCGGCGTGTCCGATGCCCGCCACATGTTCTCCTACCAGCAGCGCAACTCGCCTTTGCGGCGCACCGTGACCATCGACGAAGTCGGCGGCTCGGCGCTTTACCTGCTTTCCGATCTGTCGTCGGGCGTCACCGGTGAAATCCACTATGTCGATTCCGGCTATCACATCGTTTCGATGCCGGCACTGGAGGAATTGAAGCAGAACGACGGCACGCGGGAATAGTTCGCGGCGGCGACAGTAGCGCTCCAGTAAAATTGGATTCATCGGCGGAAACTCATTTTAAGGAGATATCCGCTATAAGGCCCCGCAATCTGGGGACAATGCATGCCTGCAGTCAGCAATCCCAAACGGACTCCGCTGTTCCGGCTGATCACCATCGCCAGCTCGGGCATGGGCAGTTTCATCCTTGGACTGTGGGGGCTGAGGTTCGGCTTCGGCGACGGCATGGCCGGCATGCCGGCCGAAACGATGGCGGGCGTCATTGCCGCTCTCTGCGCCCTTGCCGCCGGCGGAGCAGCACTCTCGTTCTTTGCCGGGGTCGACGAATCGGCGGCCTATGTCTTCCAGGAAACCCATTTCGACAAGCTGACCGGCCTTTTGTCGCGCCAGGCCATGGTCGGCAAGATAGCCGAGGCCGCCTCTGGGACGATCCGAACCGGCGAGCCGGTATTCTTGATCGACATCGATATCGACCGCTTCAAGCACATCAACGACGCCATCGGCTACAGCCAGGGCGACGAACTGATCTGCGCCTTCACCAGCAGGCTGACGGAGAATATGCCGGAGGATGCGGTGATCGGCCGTATCGGCGCCGGCGAATTTGCGGTGCTTTTGCCGGACCGCCAGATCAGGGGCTCGATCGAGCGGCTGATCGAGAAGCTCATCAACGAGATGATGGAGCCCTATCAGCTGCAGACGCATCTGCAGTCGGTCAGCCTGTCGGTCGGCATCGTGGCGATGCCAAAGGACGGCGTCGACCCGGTCCTGGTCCTGCGCCGCTCGAACCTGGCGCTGCAGAACGCGCGCGCCAGTGGCATCGGCAACTGGTCTGTCTTCAACGCCGACATGGGCCGCGTTGCGGACTATCGGCAATGGATCGAGTCGGAGCTGAAGACCGCTTTCGACCGAGGCGATTTCAGTCTTCACTACCAGCCGCAGCTCGACCTGCCGAGCCGCCGCATCGTCGGTTATGAGGCGCTGATCCGCTGGAAGCACCCGGAGCGCGGCATGATCCCGCCGATGGAATTCATTCCGATCGCCGAGGAAACCGGCATGATCAATCCGATCGGCGAGTGGGTGCTGCGCAAGGCCTGCAGCGACGCCCGGTACCTGCCGGAGGAATGCTTCGTCGCCGTCAACATCTCGCCTGTCCAGTTCATGACCAGGGATTTCGTCGGCATCGTGCGGGAGGTGATGGAATCGACCGGCATCAAGCCCTCGCGGCTTGAGCTTGAGGTCACCGAGACGGCGATGATGCAGGACCGCGACCGCGCCGCAGCCATCCTGGAACAGCTTGCCGAGATGGGTATCTCTGTGGCCGTCGACGATTTCGGAACGGGCTATTCCAATTTGAGCTACCTGATCGATTTCTCCTTCGGCAAGCTGAAGATCGACCGTTCCTTCGTCAGCCGCATCGACACCGATTCCAGCTCCGGCGCGATCGTGTCGACCATTGTCGGCCTGTCGCGGGCGCTGGGCGTGGGCATCATCGCCGAAGGCGTAGAGACCGAGAACCAGGCCACCCTGCTCCGAGCGGCCGGCTGCGAGGTTGTACAGGGCTATCTGTTCGGCCGGCCGGCGCCGCTCAAGGTCGAGCTTGGCGAAGCGCGGTCCGCCTTCGGCACGCACGAGCCGGCCCGCATCGTCAGCCTGCAATAGAACAAGTATTCTTCCCGCCGCAATTGTGGATCCAAGGTACGGCGAAGGCGCCGAATCCACCCCGCTGCACGCTTTTCCTTGATTGCTTCAGCGGCGCGCCGAAAACACCTTGAACATGCCGTCGCGGGCGATCTCGGCATGGCTGGCGAAGGCCGCCGAGAGCGCCTGTTCGTAAGGAAGCTGGCGGTTGGCGACCATGAACAGGCGGCCGCCCGGTTTCAACGCCTTCGACGCGGCGCGGATCATGCCGGAACCGATCTCCGGCTCGGACGCGCGGCCGCGGTGAAACGGTGGGTTCATGACGATCGCGTCGTAGCGCCGTTCGACCGACTCGGTGAGCAGATCGGTCCAGAAGAAACGCGGCTCGATGGCGCCGCCCTGGACGTTCAACCTGGCTGCTTCCAGGGCCTCAAAGTCCGCTTCGTAGAGATCGAGTGCGGTGAGGCCTTGTGAGCGCTGCAGGACTTCCACCGCCAGATAACCCCAGCCGGCGCAGAAATCAGCGACATTGCCTTTGAGATCGTCAGGCAGGCTCGCGGCCAGCAGTTTCGAACCGGCATCGATCCGATCGAAGGAGAACATGCCAGGCCTGGTCTTGAACCCGCCTTCGATGATCAAATCGGGGTTGCCGGCGCGCAGCGTCGCGGCCGTCTCCGCGCCGGCTAGCTTGAACCAGAAGGCAACGCCGTGATGCTTCGGCAAATGGCCTTCGAGCGGCACCAGGGCGTTGATCCGTTTGCGCAGGCTGTCGATGCCGTCCTCCTTGCCGCCGGCAACGACGACCAGCCCGCCCGGCTGGACGCGCTCTATCGCCTCGGCGACACGCTGCTCGTTCTGGCCGCGATGGCGGCCGGCAAGCATCAACGCCAGGTCGAAGCCGGTATCCTCAGCGCGCGGCGTGACCGCGTAGCCGGACGCCTGCAGCGTCCGAAAATGTGGCCGAAAGCCTTGCACGAGATGCAGCGCCGCCTCGAAGCCGGCGGGCAAGCGGAAGCCGGGCTCGGCGCCGAGAAACAGGACACGGGCATCCTTTCGCGGCAAAGGCAGCGCCTCGGCCTCGAACGGGTAGAACAGCGTCTTCAGCGGCTCCGCGGCCATTCATCTGCTCCGTAGGACCCTTTGTCCGACGCAATTCCGGACGAAAACGCTTGCCGCTTTCCTGGAACTGCCCTGAAACAAAACGGGCGCGACCTCGCGGCGCGCCCGTCTTAAATTATCCGGTCAAACCGATCAGGCGGCGTCTTCCTCGCCGTCCGACTTCTTCTTGTCCTGGACGATTTCCTTGCCGGTCGCCTGGTCGACGACCTTCATCGACAGGCGGACCTTGCCGCGCTCGTCGAAGCCCATCAACTTGACCCAAACCTTGTCGCCTTCCTTGACGACGTCCGAGGTCTTGGCGACGCGCTCATTGGCGAGCTGCGAGATATGGACGAGACCGTCGCGCGGGCCGAAGAAATTGACGAACGCGCCGAAGTCGGCCGTCTTGACGACGGTGCCTTCATAGATCTCGCCGACTTCCGGCTCGGCGACGATGGTGTGGATCCACTTCTTCGCCGCTTCGATCTCCTTGGCATTCGCCGAAGCGATCTTGACCGTGCCGTCGTCCTCGATGTTGATCTTGGCGCCGGTCTTCTCGACGATCTCGCGGATCACCTTGCCGCCGGAACCGATGACGTCGCGGATCTTGTCGGTCGGGATATGCATGACCTCGATGCGCGGCGCGAATTCGCCGAGCTCGGCGCGGGCGCCGGACAGCGCATGCGCCATCTCGCCGAGGATATGCAGGCGGCCGTCCTTGGCCTGGGCAAGCGCGATGCCCATGATCTCCTCGGTGATGCCATCGATCTTGATGTCCATCTGCAGCGAGGTGACGCCGTTGGCGGTGCCGGCGACCTTGAAGTCCATGTCGCCGAGGTGGTCCTCGTCACCGAGGATGTCGGAGAGCACAGCGAAGCGCTCGCCTTCCTTGATCAGGCCCATGGCGATGCCGGCGACCGGCTTTGCCAGCGGCACGCCGGCATCCATCAGCGCCAGCGAGGTGCCGCAGACGGTCGCCATCGAGGACGAGCCGTTGGACTCGGTGATCTCCGAAACGACGCGCAGCGTGTAGGGGAACTGGTCCGCGCTGGGCAGCATCGGCCGGATGGCGCGCCAGGCGAGCTTGCCATGGCCGATCTCGCGGCGGCCCGGCGAACCCATGCGGCCGGTCTCGCCAACGGAATAGGGCGGGAAGTTGTAGTGAAGGAGGAACTTCTCCTTGTACATGCCGGTCAGCGAATCGACATACTGCTCGTCCTCGCCGGTGCCGAGCGTGGCAACGACCAGAGCCTGGGTTTCGCCGCGCGTGAACAGCGCCGAACCATGGGTGCGCGCCAGGACGCCGACTTCGGAGACGATCTTGCGGACCGTCTTCAGGTCGCGGCCGTCAATGCGCGAGCCGGTGTCGAGGATGTTCCAACGCACGACCTTGGCCTGGAGTTCCTTGAACACCGAGCCGATCTGCTCGGAGGTGTATTTGGCCTCTTCGCCTTCGGCCGGCGCAAACGCGGCCTTGACCTTCGACTTGACGGCGTCGACGGCGGCATAGCGCTTCTGCTTGTCGGTGATCTTGTAGGCCTCGCGAAGCTCGTCGCCGACGATCTTCAGCATCTCGGCTTCAAGCGCTGAGTAATCCGGCGCGGTGAAGTCGCGCGGCTCCTTGGCGGCGACCTCGGCCAGCTTGATGATCGCGTCGATCACAGGCTGGAAGCTCTTGTGGCCGAACACGACGGCACCGAGCATCAGTTCCTCGGAGAGTTCCTTGGCCTCGGATTCGACCATGAGTACGGCGTCGCCGGTGCCGGCGACGACGAGGTCGAGCTTGGATTCCTGCATTTCGTCGATATGCGGGTTGAGCACATATTCGCCGTTGATGTAGCCGACGCGGGCGCCGCCGATCGGGCCCATGAACGGCACACCGGAAAGCGTGAGAGCAGCGGAGGTGGCGACGATCGACAGAATATCGGGATCGTTCTCGAGGTCATGCTGGACGACGGTGACGACGATCTGGGTGTCGTTCTTGTAGCCGTCGGCGAAAAGCGGGCGGATCGGGCGGTCGATCAGGCGGGAAACCAGCGTTTCCTTTTCGCTCGGGCGGCCCTCACGCTTGAAGTAGCCGCCCGGGATCTTGCCGGCGGCGTAGGTCTTTTCCTGGTAGTTGACGGTAAGCGGGAAGAAATCGAGGCCGGGCTTCGGCTCCTTCATCGAAACGACGGTGGCGAGAACGACGGTCTCGCCATAGGTGGCGAGCACCGCGCCGTCAGCCTGGCGCGCGATCTTGCCTGTTTCCAGGATGAGCGGACGGCCGCCCCATTCGATTTCCACTTTGTGTTGATTGAACATGTCTTGTCCTTCATATGCGGAAAGGACCGCGCCGTCCTAACGGTCACGGGTTCTCCCTTTCCTGGCTTCCTTCGGGCAGCCACGGGCAAGACAACGGGAGGCTCGTAGGTCCGGCTCATAAGCCGAGCGAGCATCCTGCAATCCTGCCCCATGACCGTCCATGGGGCGGTTCCGAATGGCCCTCTGCGCGTCCGGAACCGTTTTGGCCGACCGATCGGCCGGCTTTTGCGCATGACGCCGGAAACCGCTGTTTCCGGAACGCGCCCTGCGCGAATGCGAATTTCTAGAGCGCGTCGCGCTCCGGCATTATCGCACCGGATCGACCGATGCGCCAATGCGCGACCGGCGGGCCCTCCGAGGAAGACCCGCCGGTCAATTCGTCAGCGACGCAGACCGAGCTTGTCGATCAGCGTCTGATAGCGCCCGTCATCCTTGCGCTTGAGGTAGTCAAGCAGGCTGCGGCGCTGGGAGACCAGAGCAAGCAGGCCACGGCGGGAATGGTTATCCTTCTTGTGGTCCTTGAAGTGCTCGGTCAGGTTCTTGATGCGCTCGGAAAGAATGGCAACCTGGACTTCCGGGGATCCGGTGTCGCCCTTGGCGGTTGCGAATTCGGTCATCAATTCCTTCTTGCGGTCGGCAGTAATCGACATCGTGCTTTTCCTTATCTGTTGGAGGAAACGGGACGCCCACAGCCGGGATGTCGTCCAGCAGGGGCCAGTGCAAGCGACGCGTCAGGGCGCGAAGCTGCGGCGCATATAGTCCAATTCCGGAATAAACACCAGCCCAAATGTCAAGCCGGCTTGTCGCAGGTCTTGCCACGAAAACAAAGGGTTCAGCGGCTATAGCCACTTCTTCCATTTGAAGAAGAAGATCAGTCCGGCGGCGACAAGCGCCATGAACAGAATTGCCACCGGATAACCGTAATAGGCTTTCAGCTCCGGCATGTTCCAGGGCGAGCTTTGCGGATCGAAATTCATCCCCCAGACGCCGACCAGGAAGGTCAGCGGCATGAAGATCACCGAGACGATCGTCAAATAGGAAATGACGTCATTGGTGCGGGCCTGGGTCAGCGAGACATGCATCTCGATCAGGCCGGTGAGCATGTCGCGCTGGTTCTCGACCAGCTCGATCAGACGCAGCGAATGGTCGAGCGTGTCGTTGAAGAAGATCTTGGTCTCCGCCTTCACGAAGGCCACGTCGTTGCGGATCAGCGTCGCCAGCGTGTCGCGCATCGGCCACAGCACGCCTTTGAGCACGTTGGCGTCACGCCGCAATTCATGCAGCTGCCGCATCTGGTGCTTGTGCGGCTTATTCAGCATCTCGTCCTCGATGCCGTCGACCAATTCGCTCGCCGCCTCGATCGGTGGGAAATAGCTGTCGACAATGGCATCGATCAGCGCATAGGCAAGATAGTCGGCACCGCGCGAGCGCAGGCGGTTGGGCATCGCGGCCGCAATGCGCTTGCGCACCGGATCGAACGGATCGCCTTCGCGCTCCTGGAACGTAACGACGAAATTGCCGCCGAAGAACAACGCGATCTGCTCGTAGCGATGCGAGGTGACATCGTCGATCATGCGCATGACGACGAAGGCATGATCCTCGAAGAAATCCACCTTGGGCCGCTGTCCGGTGTTGACGACGTCCTCCAGTGCCAGCGGATGCAGGCTGAAGATGCGGCCGATCTCCTCGATCAGCGGGATATTGGCAAGTCCGGTGCAATCCAGCCAGACGACAGGCCATTTCTCGCAATGCGCGTTGAGATCGTCGATCGAGGCATTGTCGATTGTTTTGTATTTCTCGGGCGAGATCAGCGTCAGCCGCAGCTCGCTGCGCCGCGCCGCCGGATCGGCGATAAGCGTGCCTGGCGACGCCCCAACCGGCGGCCGGCGGGTTTTCAGCGGTTCCCGCTTCTTGCCTGCATCAGCCTTGGCCATGAGATATCCTCGGGACTCAGCATTCGGCCTAGATTAGAGCAATTCCAGCAAAAGTGCGCACCGGTTTCCCGTCCGGAATTGCGTAATAACAAACACTTAAAGCGCGTCACGCTGAGACGGATTGAGTCGACGCGCTTTAAGTCTTGTGTTGATGCATGTCGTTATCCCAAAACCGTTGCGCACTTTTGGGCGACATGCACTAAGCCGGATTCACCCGACAAAGACCCGCTTGGGCTTGAACATGCCCTGCTCGATGGCGCCGATGGCGACGAGCTTGCCGCGCGCGGTAGCACAGGCCTCCTCGGCCTCGACCGGCGCGTCGCGGCCGCGAATGATGACGGGATTGCCGAGGCGGATCTTCGTCGCCGCGTCGTCGCTGACCGCGACCTGCGGCAGGCAGTCGAGCGCCGCCGCTGTTTCGACAAGCAGCGCATCGATGGCGCTGAAATCGACGGGGGCGTCCATTTCATCGGATTTGTCGTCATCCTTTTCGCCAAAGCGAGCCGCTTCCAGCTCGGCGACAGTGACGAAATCCTCCGGCGTGAACGGCTCGACCTCGACGCGGCGCAATTCGGCGATGTGGCCGAAGCAGCCGAGATCGCGGCCCATGTCGCGGGCCAGCGAGCGCACATAGGTGCCCTTGCCGCATTCGACCTCGAAGACAGTTTTGTCGGTGCCATGCTCGACAATATCCAATCGGCCGATTTCAATTTCCCGCGCCGGTATCTCGACCGTCTCACCTTCACGGGCAAGGTCATAGGCGCGTTCGCCGGCGATCTTGATGGCCGAGAATTGCGGCGGCGTCTGCATGATGACGCCGGTGTATTTCGGCAGCAGCGCCCTCACCTCCGCCTCGTCCGGCCGACGGTCGGAATTGCTGGTCACCGGGCCTTCGAGGTCGTCGGTCGAGCGCTCTTCGCCCCAGGCGACGGTGAAGCGGTAGACCTTGGCGCCGTCCTGCACATAGGGAACGGTCTTGGTCGCCTCGCCGAGCGCGATCGGCAGCATGCCGGAAGCCAGCGGATCGAGGGTGCCGGCATGGCCGGCCTTCTCGGCCTGAAACAGCCATTTTATCTTGGAAACCGCCTCGGTCGAGCCCATGCCGACCGGCTTGTCCAGCACCACCCAACCGGAGACCGGCCGCCCCTTCTTCTTACCGCGACGCGCCACCTATTCCTCGTCCTTGTCGTTGTTCTTGCCGTCACCGAGATCGCGTGCGACTTCGGGCGATTTCAGCAGTTCATTGATCTTCGCGAAATTGTCGAAGGACGTGTCCAGCCTAAAGCGAAACTCCGGCATGTACTTCATCTGCCTGAGCGCGCCGGAGACGCGGCCGCGGATGAATTTCGCGTGCCTGTTGAGCGCCTCGATCACGGCGCCGTCGTCCCCTGCGCCAAGCGGCGAGACGAAGGCGGTGGCGATCTTGAGATCGGGCGACATGCGCACCTCGGACACCGAGACGACGCTGTTCTCGATCACCGGATCGATGATCTCGCCGCGCTGCAAGGTTTCGGACAGGGCGTGACGCACCTGCTCGCCGACGCGCAGCATGCGCTGGGAGGGGCCTGACGGTGTCGAACGGGGCATTTTCTCTGGTCCTGAAATCGTGAAGCGCGGGATGGGACCGCGCCACATGTCTCAACATGCATGAGGGATCTGGGCGGCAGCCTTTCGGCCGCCGCCCTTTATTATTCGGCAAGTATACCCGAATTAGAGCGTTCTGGTTACCATCTCGACGCGGAAGCACTCGATGATGTCGCCGACACGCATGTCCTCGTAGTTCTGGAAGGCCATGCCGCATTCCTGGCCGCCCGGCACTTCCGCAACCTCGTCCTTGAAGCGCTTCAGCGTCTTCAGCGTGCCTTCGTGGATCACGACGTTGTCGCGGATCAGGCGAACACCCGCGCCACGCTCGACCTTGCCTTCGGTGACACGGCAGCCGGCGATCTTGCCGACCTTGGAGATGTCGAAGATCTCGAGGATCTCGGCATTGCCGATGAAGGTCTCGCGCCGCTCGGGCGAAAGCATGCCGGAAAGCGCTGCCTTCACGTCATCGACGAGGTTGTAGATGATCGAGTAGTAGCGGATCTCGATGCCGGCCGCGGCCGCGGCAGCACGCGCCTGCGCATTGGCGCGGACGTTGAAGCCGATGATCGCCGCTCCGGACGTCTCGGCGAGCGAGACATCGCTTTCGGTGATGCCGCCGGCGCCGGCATGGACGATGCGCGCGCGCACCTCGTCATTGCCGAGCTTTTCAAGCGCCGCATTGATCGCCTCGATCGAACCCTGCACGTCGCCCTTGATGACCAGCGGGAATTCCTTCAATCCGCTCGTCTGCAGCTGCGACATCATCTGCTCGAGCGAGCCGCGCTGGCCGGCATGCTTGGCCACCGCCTTGTCGCGCGCCAGGCGCTGGCGGTATTCGGTGATCTCACGGGCGCGCGCCTCGTTGTTGACGACGGCGAAGCGGTCGCCCGCCTGCGGCGTGCCCTGGAGGCCAAGCACCTCGACCGGCATTGCCGGCGGCGCTTCTGGCACATGCTCGCCGCGATCGTTGACGAGCGCGCGCACACGGCCCCACTCGTTGCCGGCGACGATGATGTCGCCCGGCATCAGCGTGCCGGTCTGCACCAGCACGGTGGCGACGGGACCGCGTCCCTTGTCCAGCTGCGCCTCGATGACCGCGCCTTCGGCGGTGCGGTCGGGATTGGCCTTGAGGTCGAGGACTTCGGACTGCAGCAGGATCGCTTCCAAGAGCTTGTCGAGATTGATGCCCTTGGTCGCTGAAACCTCGACGTCCAACACCTCACCGCCCATCGATTCCACGAACACTTCGTGGCGCAGCAGTTCGGTCCGCACCTTCTGCGGGTCGGCATCGCGCTTGTCGATCTTGTTGATAGCCACGATGATCGGCACGCCGGCCGCCTTGGCGTGATTGATCGATTCGATCGTCTGCGGCATCACGCTGTCGTCGGCCGCCACCACCAGCACCGCGATGTCGGTAACCTGCGCGCCACGGGCGCGCATGGCCGTAAAGGCCGCGTGGCCGGGCGTGTCGATGAAGGTGATCTTCTGACCGTTCTTCTCGATCTGGTAGGCACCGATGTGCTGGGTGATGCCGCCGGCCTCGCCGGAGACGACATTGGCGTTGCGGATCGCGTCGAGCAGTGAGGTCTTGCCGTGGTCGACATGGCCCATGATCGTCACGACCGGCGGACGCGACACAAGGTCTTCCGGGCGGTCGGCGATGTTGAACAGGCCTTCCTCGATGTCGGATTCGGCGACGCGGCGGACCGTGTGGCCGAATTCGGAGGCGACCAGTTCGGCCGTGTCGGCGTCGATGACGTCGCCTGGCTTCAGGATCTGGCCCTGCTTCATGAAGAACTTGACCACGTCCACGGCGCGCTCGGACATGCGCTGCGCCAGTTCCTGGATGGTGATGGTTTCGGGCAAGATCACTTCGCGCATGACTTTCTCGCGCGGCTCATTGTGAAGCGCGCGTTTGAATTTTTCCTGGCGGCGACGCATCGACGATAGCGAACGGGCGCGTGCGTCGTCATCCGACAGCGCCGAGTTCAGCGTCAGCTTGCCGCGGCGGCGATCTTCCTCGCCCTTTGTCGGCTTGGCAGGCCTTGCCACTTCCGGCGTCGCAAGACGGCGCGGTGGCGCACTCGCGGCACCGGCACCGGTACGCCTCGGCTTGGCCTCCTCCTCGTCGTCAGCGGTGGCGACATCCGCAGCCAGCGGCGCGCGGCGGCGAGCCTCTTCCTCGGCGCGCCGACGGGCCTCGGCCTCAGTCTGCAGGCGTGCCTCCTCCTCGGCCTGACGGCGCGCGGATTCGTCGCGCTCGCGCTTGCGGCGTTCCTCTTCCTCGGCGCGGCGCTTGGCATCTTCCTGAGCGCGCAAGCGATCCTCGGCCTCGCGGGCCTTGGAGCCTTCCAGCGCCTTGCGGCGCGCTTCCATCTCGCCGCGCGAGAGCTCGTTCAGGACCATGCCGGAACGCTCCGGCGGCGGAGGCGGCGCCTTCGGCGCTTCCTGCACGACAGGCGCGGCGGCAACGGCGGGCTTCGGCGTGAAGACGGACGCAGCCACCGGTTCCGGCTTGTCGCCGGGCAGCGAGAACTTGCGCTTCTTGGTCTCGACCACGACCGACTTGGTGCGGCCATGCGAGAAATTCTGGCGCACGGTGCCCTGCTCGAGGCCGGGGCGCTTCAGCGTCAAGGTCTTCTTCGGCGTCACGCTCAACGTCTTGTCGTCGCCCGATTTCGTATCGCTCATTCCATATCCTCTGCGGCATCATCTTCGTCAGCAACGGCCGCAAGCATTGCCAGATCGTTCGGGGTACCGCCCCGATATCGGTCGAGCGCAACTACGCGCTTCTCAACCGCCTGTCCCGCGTCCTGCGCGAGAACGGCAGCATGTATCACATTTGTACCCCCCAATGCCAAGCTCAACTCGGCTTCGGGGAAAAGTTTGTAGGCAAGGATGGCCGGTCCGCCGAGATGGACGGTTGCCCGCCGCGCCTGACTGATCTTGCGGACACCGTCGTCCGAAGCCTCGGTCGCATGCAGCACCAGAAGCGCCAGCCCGTCGCGCACCGCGCCTTCGACCTTGGCGGCGCCAAGGACGACGGCGCCAGCCTTGCGAGCAAGGCCGAGCATGCCCAGAGCGGATCTGGAGAGCAGCCCGTCGACCATGCCGCCGAGATCGGCCGGAACGGTCACCTGCGCCTTGAAGGCACGGGCAAACAGGTTCTTGGCCGCTGCCTTCTCGATATGTAGGCGATCGGCAGTAACCCAGCAACCGCGGCCGGGCAGATTTCTCTTGATGTCCGGAACGACGGCCGAATCCGGGCCGACGACGAAGCGGATCAGTTCATCCGGTTCGGCCTGCCTGCGCGTAACGATGCAAGTGCGATCGTTCATCTCGTCCACGGGCTTTGCGATTGGTGGTCACCTCACGCACCAACGGTTTCGTCGGCCGCTGCCTCTTCGGCAGCGAGTTCTTCCTCGGTGATCCAGCCGGCCTGCTTGCGGGCGGCGAGCACCATCTGCTCCGCCTCCGCGCGCGAGACGCCGTGGCTGGCGAGCACGCCCGGATAGACCTTGGTCTCGCCGTCCTTGCGCTCTTTCCAGCCGATCAGATCGTCGGCGGCATAGCCGGCGAAGTCCTCGACCGTCTTCACGCCGTCCTCGCCGAGCGTCACCATCATGGCGGTGGTGATGCCGGGAATGTCGCGCAGTTCGTCCTTCACGCCCAGCGCCTTGCGCTTTTCGTCGTGCTCGGCCTCGATCTTCTCCAGATATTCGCGGGCGCGGGTCTGGATTTCCGAAGCGGTGTCCTCGTCGAAGCCATCGATCGAGGAAATTTCGCCAGAGTCGACATAAGCGACTTCCTCGACGCTGGTGAAGCCTTCGGAGGCAAGCACCTGGCCGACCATCTCGTCGACGTCGAGCGCTTCCATGAAGAGCGCCGAACGCTCGACGAATTCCTTCTGGCGACGCTCGCTTTCTTCCTGCTCGGTCAGGATGTCGATATCCCAGCCGGTGAGCTGCGAGGCAAGACGCACGTTCTGGCCGCGGCGGCCGATCGCCAGCGACAGCTGGTCGTCCGGTACCACCACCTCGATGCGCTCGGCGTCCTCGTCGAGCACCACCTTGGCGACCTCGGCCGGCTGCAGCGCGTTGACGATGAAGGACGCGGCCGATGGCGACCACGGAATGATGTCGATCTTCTCGCCCTGCAATTCGCCGACCACCGCCTGGACGCGGCTGCCGCGCATGCCGACGCAGGCGCCGACCGGATCGATCGAGGAATCGCGCGAGATAACGGCGATCTTGGCGCGCGAGCCCGGATCGCGGGCGACCGACTTGATCTCGATGATGCCGTCGTAGATTTCCGGCACTTCCATGGTGAACAGCTTGGCCATGAACTGCGGATGCGTACGCGACAGGAAGATCTGCGGGCCGCGCTGCTCGCGGCGCACGTCATAGACATAGGCCCGCACGCGGTCGCCATATTTGTAGTTCTCGCGCGGGATCAGCTCGTCGCGGCGGATGATCGCCTCGCCTCGGCCGAGATCGACGATGACATTGCCGTACTCGACGCGCTTGACGGTGCCGTTGACGATCTCGCCGATGCGATCCTTGTACTCGTCATACTGGCGATCGCGCTCGGCCTCACGTACCTTCTGCACGATGACCTGCTTGGCCGACTGCGCGGCGATGCGGCCGAAATCCATGGGCGGCAGCTGCTCGGCGATGAAGTCGCCGATCTGGGCGTCGGGGTTGCGCTCGCGCGCCGTGGAAAGCGCGATCTGCGTCGCGTAGTCCTCGACCTTCTCGACCACTTCCATCAGCCGCTGCAGCTTCATCTCGCCGGTGTTCGGGTTGATGTCGGCGCGGATGTTGGTCTCCTGGCCGTAACGAGAGCGCGCTGCCTTTTGGATCGCATCGGCCATGGCGGCGATGACGATCTGCTTGTCGATCGACTTTTCACGCGCGACCGCGTCGGCGATCTGCAGCAGTTCAAGCCTGTTGGCGCTTACAACCATTGTCTTTCTCCCGATTTCGCGCCGGGCATACGGCCCGGCTACTCAATCAACTTTCCTGTTCGGTTTCATTTTCCTCGCCATCGGCGGCGTCTTCCGCTTCGCCACGGCGCTTCTTGGCTTCCTTGCGCGCCCGGTTGTCCTTCGACAGGGCATCGCGGATGAGATCGTCGGTCAGCACCAGCCGGGCCTCGGCGATCGCGTCGTAAGGCACGCGCACCGTCGGCTCTTCGCCATAGGCCGCCTTGTCGCGCTCGATCAGGATGCCATCGGCATCCGCCTCGGCGATCTTGCCCTTGAAGCGTTTGCGGTCGCCGACAAGAACCGATGTCTCCAGCTTGACCAGATGGCCGGTCCAGGCGGTGAAATCCGACTTGCGCACCAGCGGCCGGTCGATGCCTGGCGAGGAAACTTCCAAATGATACGCCTTTTCGATCGGATCATCGACATCGAGCGCCGGCGACACGGCGCGGCTGACCTCTTCGCAATCCGCGACCGTCATGGTGCCGTCCTCGCGTTCGGCCATGATCTGCAGCGTCAGCCCGTTCTGGCCGGTCAACTGCACCCGCACGAGCCGGAAGCCGATGGCCTTGAGCACCGGCTGCACGATCAGCGCAATGCGCGCATCGATACCGCTTTCGCGGATGATACGGTCGTCGGCCTCGCTTGCCGCTGCAGTCATCAGATCCCTGTCGCTTTTTGCTTCCGGCCGGCAGGTAACAAAAAAGAGCGGGACCGGGTGGACCCACTCTTCGTCATACCGACCAAGAATTTGAAGTTGATATAGACGATTGCCGCCGGCGTTTCAAGCCTTGAGGCACAAGGCCAGCGGTGGTGTCTACAACTGGCGCGGCCATCGTTGGGCCGCATGCATCACGGTGAGTATCTCGATCTCCTCGCCGATAACACGGTAGGGAATTATGTAGGGGACATCAGCGAGGACCAGTTCTCGTGTCCCTTTCACCCGCCCGACCCGCCCCATGGCGGGTTGCTCGGCGAGATTGTCTGCACAGGAAACGATACGGGCAACCACTCGTGCCGCGGCCGTTGGATTGTCCTTTTCGATGAAAGCGCCAATCTGGTCGAGACGGCGCACGGCGCGCTGGGTCCAGCGGATCCGCTTCATCGTTCGGACTTGACGTATTTCGCTATGACGCCGGCCAAATCCTTCTCGCTTGCGAATTCTCCTCGATCGGCTTCGTCAAGGCCGGCCTCGATCTCGGCAAGCTGCCATTCTTCCCTGGCAACATAGTCTTCGATCGCTTGAGCGGCGACGTAGGAACGAGAGCGATCCACCTTTTCAGCCAGTTGGTCCAGCTTGGCCACAGTCTCATCCGGAAGCCGTACGGTGAAGGCGCTCATCATCGTGTCTCCATTCTGGTTCATTGTGAATGTGGTGGAACCAAAGTGGTTCGTCAATTCCGCACGTCGTGAGGCGGAGCGGCGACGCAGCGACCTGAAGAATCTCGGCATCGATCCGGCCGCTTTCGACCGAATCGGCCGCTTCTAGAGCGGCTGATTACGACACCTTGGTGCCTGGATATCTCCGTCTATTTCCGGATGAAGGTCAGATAGGCGGGCCGCCGTCCTTCGCGGATGGCCTTGGCCTCGTAGCGGGTGCCTGGCCAGCCGTCATAGGGCTGGTGCCAGTCGGCAGCGTCCTCGGCCTGCCATGCGAAGGCGCCGTGTTCGCGGCAGGCAAGCAGCGTCCAGTTCACATAGCTGTCGATGTCGGAAGCGAAGCGGAACCTGCCATTGGATTTCAGCACCCGGGCAAAGCGCGCGAGATTGGCGACGCCGACAAAACGCCGCTTCCAGTGCTTCTTCTTCGGCCACGGATCGGGATAGAGCAGGTCGATGCCGTCGAGCGAGGCTTCCGGCAGCCAGTCGAGCAGCCGCGTGGCGTCGTCGTCATAGACCCTGAGATTGCCAAGCGGCGCCTTGCCGAGCGCCGTCATCATCTTGGCCATGCCGTTGACGAAAGGCTCGACGCCGATGAAACCGGTTCTCGGCGCTTCCGTCGCGCGATGCAGGAGATGCTCGCCGCCGCCGAAGCCGATTTCCAGCTGGAGCGTCGAGACCGGTGCCTTGAACAAGGCCCTGAGATCGGCCGGCGCTTGCGCCGTCAGGTCGATCCGGTATTGGCGCAGGCCGCTTTCGAGGGCGATCGCCTGCTGCGGGCGGATAGTCTTGCCGTGCCGGCGACCGAAGAATCCTTCGGTCGCCCGGCTCGGCCTATCCTTTGCGTCCGCTGGCGTCAGGCGGCGACGGCGTCCTTGAGCGCCTTGGCAAGATCGGTCTTTTCCCAGGAGAAGGAGCCGTCGCGACCGGCCTTGCGACCGAAATGGCCGTAGGACGAGGTTTTTGCATAGATCGGCTTGTTAAGGTCGAGATGACGGCGAATGCCCGACGGCGACAGGTCCATCACCTTGCGCAGGGCATCCTCGAGCTTCGCTTCGTCCACCTTGCCGGTGCCGTGCAGGTCGACATAGACCGACAGCGGCTGGGCGACGCCGATGGCGTAGGAGAGCTGGATGGTGCAGCGGTCGGCAAGCTTGGCCGCCACCACGTTCTTGGCAAGATAGCGCGCCGCATAGGCGGCCGAACGGTCGACCTTGGTGGTGTCCTTGCCCGAGAAGGCGCCGCCGCCGTGGGGGGCTGCGCCACCATAGGTGTCGACGATGATCTTGCGGCCGGTGAGGCCGGCATCGCCGTCAGGCCCGCCGATGACGAATTTGCCGGTCGGGTTGATGTACCAGTTGCAGTCCTCGGCGATCTTCAAGTCGCCAAGCGCCTCGCGGATATAGGGCTCGACCACCTTGCGGACCTTCTTGGAGTCCCAGTTCGCATCGAGATGCTGGGTGGAGAGCACGATCTGCGTGACTTCCGCCGCCTTGCCGTCGGCATAGCGCACGGTGACCTGGCTCTTGGCGTCCGGACCGAGCTTGCCGGCCTCGCCATTGCCTTCATGACGTGCCGCTGCCAGCAGTTCGAGAATCTTGTGGCTGTAATAGATCGGCGCCGGCATCAGGTCGGGCGTCTCGCGGCAGGCGTAGCCGAACATGATGCCCTGGTCGCCGGCCCCTTCCTCGCCCTGGCGGTCGGCGGCATTGTCGACGCCCTGGCCGATGTCGGGCGACTGGCCATGCAGCAGCACGTCGATCTTGGCGGTCTTCCAGTGGAAGCCGGACTGCTCGTAGCCGATCTCGCGGATCGCCTTGCGGGCGACCGACTTGAACTTGGCCGGGTTGACCACAGGGTGGCCGGACGCGTCCTTGAGGACGTTGCCCGCCTTGTCCTTCTTCAAAAGCGTGTCCGGGACGCGGACCTCGCCGGCGATGACGACGCGGTTGGTGGTGGCCAGCGTCTCGCAGGCAACGCGCACCTTCCACGGATCCATGCCCGTCTTCTTGGCTTCGCGATAGACCAGATCGACGATCTCGTCGGAGATACGGTCACAGACTTTGTCGGGATGACCCTCGGAGACGGATTCCGAGGTGAAGAGATAGTTCTGCCGCGTCACGGGTGTCCCCTCTTGAAAAGATCGGCAAGCTGCCGATTTTGGCGCGCCACGTGTTAGCGGTGCCGGGCGCCGCTCGTCAAGCGGCGCGACGGATCTGGCATGAATGTAGGCAAGGTCGGCTATGCCACCGGCGGCATGAAACCGCCGGCGGCATCAGGCAAATCAATCGGCGTCCTCGGCGGAAAGTGCCTTCACCAGATCGATGATCCTGCGGCGCACCTTGACGTCGCCGATCTTGACGAAGGCCCGGTTGAGCTGGAGACCCTCGGGACTGCCGCAGAATTCGATGGCGAACGCCATCGAGGAGTCTTCGGCAAATCCCCTGGTGCCGCCGGCGGCCTCCTCGCCCGGGGCATCCTCGAAGAAGAAGGCGACAGGAACGCTCAGGATGGAGGCGATCGCCTGCAGGCGGCTGGCGCCAACCCTGTTTGTGCCCTTCTCGTACTTCTGGATCTGCTGAAAGGTGATGCCGAGATTTTCACCCAGCTTTTCCTGGCTCATTCCAAGCATATTGCGACGCAGCCGGATGCGGCTCCCGACATGGATGTCGATCGGATTCGGCTTCTTCTTGTTCTCTTCTGTCATTTTTTCCTCGCCGAATTTTTCCGGCTTTTTCTATTTGTTCCGCCCATATGAAGCCGGAGCCACCTGCCCCAACAGAACCCTCCAACCGACTTCGAGAAAATTTTAGGCGTTACAGTATGAGTTTCTAATGTGCCGACTGTCAATTCACCCGTAGCCGCTGCCTTACATTCAATGTGAAGGCAATCAGCGCAAACAGCAACATGATCAGCAATCCGTTAATGCGTCGCTGTTCGGCGGGCAGGAGGAAGCGCCCAGAAACGGGCACATGCGCGTCGATAGCGCCGCGCGCGTCGACGGCAAGCGCATCGACAATGCGCCCGCGCGAATCGACGACGGCCGATATGCCATTGTTAGCTGCGCGCAACAGAGGCATTCCATTCTCCGCTGCGCGAATCTGCGCCTGCCTGAAGTGCTGATACGGGCCCGGAGTGTCGCCGAACCATGCATCGTTGGTGACGTTCACAATCAAGTCGGCGGATGCAGCGTCAGCAGCAACGAGATCGGGAAAAATCACCTCGTAGCAGATGAACGGAGCGGCACGCAGGCCGCCCGGAACGCCGATCGGATGGCGTTCATTGCCGGCGGCGAAATTCATCGGCCCGGCAACAAGCTGGCCTATGCCCAAGCGTTCGAACAGGTCAGCGAAGGGCAGATATTCGCCGAAGGGCACCAGATGCACCTTGTCGACGGCATCGACGATCTCGCCCTTGTCGTTGATCGCCACGACGGAATTGTAATAGCGGCTGCCGGCATTGGCCGATCCGCCCTCTTCGCGCACGACACCGGCTATCAGCATCTGACCGTAGGCCAGCATGTCGCCCAGCGCCGTCAGCGCGTCCGGACGCTCGGTGAAAAGGAACGGCACCGATGTCTCCGGCCACAGGATAAGCTGCGGCTTGGCATGGCCCTGTTCCGGCGCTTTCCCCGATATCCCCAGCAAAGTCGCGAAGATGCGGTCGCGCACCGAGGCATCCCACTTCTCGCTGAGATCGACCGCCGGCTGGACGATGCGAACGTCGATCGCGCGGCTCGATTCGACCGGTGCCGCAAGCCTGACATAGCCGAAGCCGACATGGGCGGCGACGAGGATCACGAACAAGGCGAGGCCGAGCTTGAGATGGCGGCGCGCGGCGATGAGCGCCGGAAGCGAAAAGACAAAGACCGCGAGCGCATTCATGCCGCTCATGCCGGTCACCGATACGCTCTGCATCAGGAGCGGCACCGGCATTGCGGCATAGCCGACGGCATTCCACGGGAAGCCGGTGAAGAGGAAATCGCGCAGCCATTCCGCGAGCCCGAAGCCGAAGGCTAACGCTGCGATACGACCAATGTCGCTGCTCCAGAACAGCCGCGCCACAACCGTGGCGAAACCATAGAAGAAGGCCAGCGCGAACGGGATGCCGACAACGGCGAAGGGCAAGGCCCAGGCGAACGTATCGGCCTCGACCAGCAATGCCTGGCCGATCCACCAGAGACCGGCCAGGAAATAGCCGAAGCCGAACCACCAGCCCGTGGCGAAGGCCGGCCTCAGGCGCCTCAACCAGCCATCCGACGCCTCGCCGGTGGCGCCGTCGAGCAGCCAGACAAGGACCGGGAACGAAACGAAGCAGACGGCGAAGAAATCATAAGGCGCCTGGGCAAGCACCGCCAGCGCTCCGGCGGCAAACGCCACCAGAGCCCGCCGCCACCCCCACAGCAGAATTATCCGGCCGGCAAAGCGCTGCATCAAGCTTCCCAAGTCGCGCGAATCAGGGAGCTAGAGGTTTAACAGGCTGCGTCACCCGATCCAAACCCAGATAAGCGCAGCCTGATGCGCCGTCGCGCTATATCGGTATCCCGCCACAGCTCTTTGCCTTAGCCGCATTTCTGCAACGCCAAGCGATTCCGCTTGGCTGCAAAATGCTCAGTTGTGCCAGCCCTCGATCCGCAGGCCGCTCAGCCGCTCGGCCTCGTCCTTCGGGACAACGCGCACGGTCTGGCTGAACGTCCAGACATGACCCTCGGGATCGCGGGCGCGGTATTGGCGCTCGCCGTAGAAATGATCCGTCGGTCCCTGAAGAATTTCCGCGCCGGCCGCACGCGCCTTTTCGCAATGAGCGTCGAGATCTTGCCGTAGCCGGATATAGACGGCCTGGGTGTTCTTGCCGCCGACCGAGGCCGGGCTGGCGACATGCTCGGCCCATTCGCAATCGACGATGATGTAGCCGTCGCCGAAACGCATTTCGGCGTGGACAAGCCGGCCGTCGGCGTCGCTCACCACCATGCTCGGTTCGAAGCCGAAGGCCGCCTGCAGCCAGGTCAATGCGGCGCGCGGATCTTTATAGAAGACGCCTGAGCCGAGAACGGCATGCTTGAAAGGATCGTCGACGGGCATGTCGCGACGGTATCAGGCCTGCTCGGTGCGCGCGGCGCGGCGGCGACGCTCGCCTTTCTGGCTCTGCACGATGCGCACGCGCTTGACGCGGCGCGGGTCGGCGTCGAGCACGTGGAACTCGAAACCTGGGATGGCCTGCACCACTTCGCCGCGAGCGGGGACGCGGCCGAGCGTGTTGAAGATCATGCCGCCGATGGTGTCGACATATTCGCCATGCTCGCCGGCGGCGAAATCCTCGCCGATCATCTTGGCGACCTCGTCGATCTCGGCTTTGCCGTCGACGACGAAGACGCCGTCGCCGGTCTGCGTGATCATCGGCTCGTCGTCGTCATGCTCGTCCTCGATGTCGCCGACCACCATCTCGACGATATCCTCCAGCGAGGCGAGGCCGTCGGTGCCGCCATACTCGTCGATGACCAGCGCCATCTGCGTGCGGGTCGTCTGCATGCGCCCCATCAGGTCGGAGGCAAGCATCGAGGGCGGCACGAACAGAACCGGACGGATCAGGCTGAGATCGCCGATGGTGCGCGCAAGGTCGACCTGAGCAAGGTCGAGCGCGGTCGACACCGGCGTCTTCGCTCTGCTGCGGCCCTTCTTGACGCGGGCGAGCTTGGTGATGTGGGCGAGCACGTCGCGAATGTGAACCATGCCGCGCGGATCGTCCAATGTCTCGGAATAGACCGGCATGCGCGAATGGCCGGACTGCTCGAACAGCCCAAGCAGATCGCCAAGCGTCGTGTTGATCTCGACTGCCTCGATGTCGGCGCGCGGCACCATGACGTCCTCCACCCGGACTTCGCGCAGGCGCAGGATGTTGTTGAGCATGGCGCGTTCGCCGGGCGAGAAGGCGCCGGCATCGGTCGCCGTTTCGGCAAGCGCGCCGGCGATCTCCTCGCGCAGGCTGGTGCCGTTGCGGTGCCGGAACAGGCCAAGCACGCGGTCGACAAGGGAAGGACCGGCATGCTGCGGCTCAGCGGCCGCGCTGCCGGTCGGAATACTCGGACTTGAGCCTTCTTCCGTCTTTTCGGAAGACTTGGCAGCACTGCCGGCGTCCGGACGGGCGGCAGTTTCTGGTGTGTCGTTCATCGCCATCGGGTCAATTGAGCTTTTTTGTTACGCGTAGGGATCAGGAATGGCAAGTCTCGCAAGCGCCGCGCGCTCGATCGCTTCCATCTCCTCGGCCTCGGCGTCGGTCTCATGATCATGGCCCAAAAGATGCAGCAGGCCATGGATAACGAGATGGGTGATATGGTTCGCAACCGGCTTGTCTTCCAGGGCCGCCTCGCGAGACACCGTCTCGGAAGCCAGCACGATATCGCCCAGCATCGGCGGCAGCTTGCCGCCTTTCGAAAACGAAAAAGCCGGGAAAGACAAGACGTTGGTGGGTTTGTCCTTGCCGCGCCATTCGGCATTGAGCGCCTGGATATGGGCATCGTCGGAAAAAACGACGCTGAGCTCGGAAGCGCCGCCCGCGCCGGTCTCGGCAAAAGCGGCCGCAACGGCGCGCTCGACCAGACGCGTCAACTCGGCTTCCGCGGGCCAAGCGCCGGCCTCGACGAAAATATCGATGTCGACCGGGGTTCCGGCAGAGGATTTGTTGTCTGCAGCCATGCGGCCTTTGATCAGCTTTCGGCGCCGAGGCCTCGCGCCAGCTTGCCGTCGCGGTCATAAGCCTTGACGATCTCGGCGACCAGCGGGTGGCGCACCACGTCGCCTTCGTTGAAGCGGACCGTGACGATGCCCGGCACGCCGTCGAGGATGCGCAGCGCCTCGACCAGCCCCGACTTGGTGTTGGGCGGCAGGTCGATCTGGGTGGGATCGCCGGTGACGATCATGCGCGAGTTCTCGCCGAGACGGGTCAGGAACATCTTCATCTGCATCGGCGTGGTGTTCTGCGCCTCGTCGAGGATCACCGCCGCATGCGCCAGCGTGCGGCCGCGCATGAAGGCCAATGGCGCGATCTCGATGACTTCGGCGGCGATCGCGCGCTCGACCTTGTCGGCCGGCATCATGTCGTAGAGCGCGTCGTAGAGTGGCCGCAGATAGGGGTCGACCTTCTCCTTCATGTCGCCGGGCAGGAAGCCCAGCCGCTCGCCGGCCTCGACGGCCGGGCGCGACAGCACGATGCGCTCAACCATGCCGCGTTCGAGCAGCATGGCCGCATGCGCGACCGCCAGATAGGTCTTGCCGGTGCCGGCCGGGCCGATGCCGAAGACCATTTCCGAGCGCTCCAGCGCCCGCATATAGGCGTCCTGCGTCAGCGACCGGGCATAGATCGTCTTCTTGCGCGTCGCGATCTGAGCGGCCGAAACCTTGCCCTTGCGCTCCAACGTGGGTAGCGTCAGCTGGTCGTCGGCGGCAATCGCCATGCGCACGGCGCCGTCGACGTCCGACTGGCCGATGTCGACGCCCTTCTGCAGGATGCCGTAGAGCGTATCCAGCGCCCGGCGCGCCTGCTCGGCGGCCGGAGCCGAGCCTTTGATCGCAAGCTGGTTGCCGCGCGAACGGATATCCACGCCGAGCTTCTGCTCGAGCCGGGCCAGATTCTCGTCGAATTGACCGTAAAGGGCGCTGGCAAGCTTGTTGTTGTCGAAGGTCAGTACGATGTGCGCCATGTCGGAAGCCCCGGACGCCTGGTTCGGGGGCGGATTCTTCAGTTCAGCAGCGCTCAACCGTCTCTCCTCATCTGCCGAGGCCCGTCAGGCCAGTTCGGCGAACAGGCTATTGTAGCCGGTCCTTGTGATTCGTACGTCGATAATGTCACCGATTCCGCCGGCCTTGTCGTCAACAATAACGGGCTGCAGCCAAGGCGAACGGCCAACTTTCTGCCCTGCCTGCCGGCCAGGCTTCTCGATCAGCGTGCCGATGGTCCTGCCGACCAGACTCAAGCCGAAATCCTGCTGCTGCCTGAGAAGCAGAGCCTGCAGAGCCTGCAGACGCTCGTCCTTCACCGCTTCCGAGACATGGCCATCCATTTCGGCGCCCGGTGTGCCGGGGCGCGGCGAATATTTGAACGAGAAGGCCGAGGCATAGTTCACCTCGCGCACCAATTTCAGTGTCGCTTCGAAATCCTCATCCGTCTCGCCGGGGAAGCCGACGATGAAGTCGCCGGACATGGCGATATCGGCGCGGGCGGCGCGAATGCGCTCGATGAGCGCCAGATAGTCGCGCGCCGTATGGCGCCGGTTCATCGCCTTCAAAATCCGGTCGGAGCCCGACTGTACCGGCAGATGCAGATAGGGCATCAGCGCCGGCAGGTCCCGATGCGCGGCGATCAATTCGTTGTCCATGTCGCGCGGATGGCTGGTGGTGTAGCGCAGCCGCGCCAGGCCGGGGATTTCCGCCAGACGAAACAGCAGGCGACCAAGACCCCATTCCTCGCCATTTTCGCCGATGCCGTGCCAGGCGTTGACGTTCTGGCCGAGCAGCGTCACCTCGCGCACGCCGGCCTCGGCCAGGCGCTCGGCCTCGGCGACGATCTGCGCCACCGGGCGCGAAACCTCGGAGCCGCGCGTGTAAGGCACCACGCAGAAGGTGCAGAACTTGTCGCAACCTTCCTGCACCGTCAGGAAAGCAGTGACGCCACGCCTGGCAAGCTCGGCGCGCTTCGGCTGCGGCAGATGCTCGAACTTGTCCTCGACGGCGTATTCGGTCTCGACGATCTTTTCGCCGCCACGGACCCTCGCCAGGACGTCGGGCAGCCGGTGATAGGTCTGCGGGCCGATGACCAGATCGACCGCTGGCGAGCGGCGGATGATCTCGGCGCCCTCGGCTTGCGCCACGCAGCCGGCGACACCGATCAGGAGCTCGCGGCCAGCCTGGGCGCGTTCGGCCTTCATGTCGCGAATGCGGCCAAGCTCGGAATAGACCTTTTCCGCCGCCTTTTCGCGGATATGGCAGGTGTTGAGCAGCACAAGATCCGCATCTTCGACGGCGTCGGTGGCGACATAGCCGTCTGCGGCCAGCGCATCGGTCATGCGCTGGGAATCGTAGACATTCATCTGACAGCCATAGGTCTTGACGAAGACCTTTTTTGCCGCCCGGTCCGTGCCGGCCGAGTGCTCGGCGGCAGCGCCGATGTCGTGGCTTTCAATCGTGTTCAATTCCATCGGGCGGCTTCTAGCGCCTTTCCGTGACAAAAAACAGACGAATCTGCCCGAAGCAGGTCGTCCCGACAGGACGCGCTTCAGGTCTTTTTTCTTTATGTATGTCGTTATCCCAAAACCGCTATGCACTTTGGGCAAAATGCATCGGCTACCGGCTCTTGGCCGGATCGGCGAGGACGGCCTGCATCATCTCGCGCACCCTGGCTTCCATCAGCCGTGCCGTTTCCTTGCGGTTCGAGCCCTTGGAGAACGGCACAGGCTCGCCGAAATGCACCTCGGCATCGATCGCGCCTTCGGCAAGCAGGGTTCTCAGGTGCGGCATCAAATCCTGATCGCCGATCCAGGCGGACATCGGCCGATGGCGGCGGCCCATCGGCATGCCATGCAGGCGCGTATAGGCGATCGCCAAGGGCTGGATGAAGACCTGGTCCGCCGCACCTTCCGAAATCGCCATCGAGGCGGCGCCGAAGAGCGTGCTCTTGAACGGCAGCACAAGGTTGCCGTCCCCGGTCGAACCTTCGGCGAACAGCACCATGGCGTCGCCTTTTGCCATCCTTTTGGCGATCTCGCTCGCCTGGTCGCCGGAGGTGCGCTTGCGCTCGCGCTCGATGTAGACCGTGCGCTGCAACTTGGACAGCATGCCGATCAGCGGCCAGCCTTCCATATCGGCCCTGGCGATGAACTTCACATCGACAAAGGAGCCGAGCACCATGATGTCGGTCCAGGAGATATGGTTGGCCGCGATCAGCAGCGGACGTTCCCTGGCCAGCGCCCCCTTCACATGCACCCGCATGCCCAGCGCCCTCAGGATCATGCGGTGCCAGATTTTCAGGATGAAGGTCTCGGGCCAGAGTCCCGTCTTCATCGACAGGATCTGCAGCGGCACCAGCACCAGTGAACAGATGATGACATAGAAGAGCGCCAGGAAAATCCGCAATTTCTTGATCATTCGCTCCGCCCTATCGCGCGGACTGGCTAGCGAAGATCGCGGCGCATGACAAGCGCGCCGGTCGGACCGTGCTCGGTCGAACGGTAATAGTTCGGGCGGTGACCGACCTGGATGAAGCCGAGCCTGCGATAAAGCGCGATCGCCGGCGCATTGGTCTCGTCGACCTCGAGGAAGAGCGCTTCGGCGCGCTGCGCATGAAGCTCGCGCAGCACCGCATCCATCAATTGCCAGCCAAGACCCTGCCGGCGATGCGTGCGGGCGACGGCCACGGTCAGGATCTCACCCTCGCCGGCCGCGAGCCGCGCCAGCACGAAACCGACCGGAGGTTTCGATCCCTGCCCTGTCTCGCGCGCGGCGTAGCCGAACACCGTGTCCTGTTCGAGCAGCGCCGCGAACTCGCCATCGGTCCAGGGCCGCACGAAATCCTCGCGATGCAGTTCCGAGACGGCGGCGCTGTCGGCAACCGTCAGCGGCTCCAGCGCATAGTCCCTGCGGCGCGGCTGAAAGAACGGTATGCGCATCAGGCGTCGTTTCCTTTTGGACCACGACTTTTCCGCAAAACCGCCTCCCCCTTTTTGGGATCATGGTCTTCCTTTGGGCCATTGTCCTGTCTTGGAAGAATGAAGCCCGCCTGCGGCTTGGCGTCGGCGCCGCGCAGATAGAGCGGCTTGGGCTTTTCGCCCGGCCCTCTGGCCGACGCCAGCCTGGCATAGGTCGCGATGTCGGCGGTGGCGGCAACCGGGCCGATGTCGAAGGCCCGACCTGCCGCCTGGGCAACCTGCGGCGCGGCGGTGCCGACAAGGACGGCATCGGCGCCGTTGGCTATGGTCGCTGCCCCGGAAAGCGTGGTCACTGAAGGTCGGTAAGCCTCCGCTAACGCTTTATCGTAGAGCGCCGCGTGGATTTCGTCGCGCCCGGCATCGAGCGCGGCAAGCACCGCGCGCCCGGGAAAGGTTTTCGCACCCTCCGCCGCCAGGGCTTCCAGCGTCGTCACGCCGATCGCCGGGATTTTCAACGCCAGCGCCAGGCCGCGCGCGGTCGAGACGCCGACGCGTAGGCCGGTGAACGAGCCGGGTCCGATCGAGACGGCGACGGCGTTGAGATCAGGGTAGCCGACGCCGCCGGCTTTCAAGGCCGTCTCGATGACGGCCATCAGATGCTCGGCATGCCCCTTGCCTAGGTCGCGCACTTCGCGGCCAAGCTCCTTCCCCGCGCCCGCGTCATAGACGCAGGCGGCGCAGAGATTGGCAGCGCAATCGATGGCAAGCAGCTTCATACGGGCAGCTTCATAGGCCGGTTAACGAACTGGATCGAAACACAATTCCCTCTGCCCGGCATAGGCCGCCGCCGCAAGGGCCAGGGCGGAGAAATGTTAAGCGGCTTCGGTTCAGCGCCACAGCGGCATCTTGGTGTTGTCAGGCCGTGGCCGCGATGCACAGCGTGTGATTGTCCCAGACATAGTCCGGTTCGGAACGGGTGGCGCCGTCGCCACCGACGATCTCGCCGGCGCCGGTCGTCGCCATGAAGCCGGCGCCGTCGGGCGCGACGCCGCAGACCTCGACCAGCGCTCTTGTCGTGACCACGCGTCCGCTGGCGGCATCGATGACGGCCAGCGAATTGCCCTCCGGCGAGGTGATGGCGACGGTGCCCGTTGCGCCATTGGCGGCGACCGAGCCGATATAATTGCGGAAGCCCGAGAGCACGTCCTGCGGCATCTCCAGTAGCTCGAGCTCCTTGCCGCGCGCGGCGCGCCCGACCAGCGCCGGCCGATCGGTCGCCGGCCCGCGATACTGGCAGCCGAACCAGACGGTGCCCACCTGGTCGCGATCCATGTGGCGGATCGAAAGCTGATGCAGCGCCGGCGGCAATTCGTGCTTTTCGATGAGGTCGCCGGTGATCCGGTCGACCAGCGTGTAGGACGGCTTCATCGTCGCGATGTTGAGCTCGGCCCGGCCATAGTCGGGATGGGTTTCGATGCCGCCATTGGCGACGGCTAAAGTGCGGCCATCGCCAAGCAGGAGCAATTCATGCGGCCCCATGCCGTAGGTCGGGAACTCGCCGACGCGATTGAATTTCGCCCGCGCGTCATAGACGCCCACGACACCTGCCGCGTTGTCGAAGTCGTTCTCTGTCGCATAGAGCAAGGCGCCGTCGGGCGAGAACACGCCGTGGCCGAAGAAATGCCGGCCGGCGATGCTGGCGATGGTCAACGGCTTGTCGCGGCCGGCATGATCGAAGACCACCGCAAAGGTGCCGGGCTGGCGGGCGAAGACCACCGAGCGCTTCGACACCGGATCGAAAGTGACGTCATGGCCGCGATCGGGCAGACCGATCGTGTGCAGGATTTTCCCCGCCTCGGAGAGCACGGCGGCGCCAAAACTGCCGTCGCGCTTGACGAAGGCCGTGGCGAACACCGCGTCCGCGGCAAGCGTGTCCGCCCATGCGCGCGGCGCCATGGCGGCGGCGAAGCCCACGCCCGCGGCCCGCAGGAAATCGCGGCGGTCGATGAGGACAGTTCTCACGGCATCAATCCCCATCCAGCGACGAGAAGCCGGCGGTCAGGCCGAACTCGGCGGTCATCCTGGTGCCGATCAAGGTCGACAGGCTGGAGGTGATCAGCGCGAAATGCTCGAGCTTGTCGCGCTGCGCCGGATCGGCGAGCGCCTTGTCGATCGGACCGGCAACGGATTTCGCTGTCGTCACGCCGTTGGCGAGCTGGATGTGGATGGACTCGGCCATCCATTGCGCATCGGCGGGTAGAGCGTCGCCGAGCCTGGAAGCCTGGAACAGCTGGTCGATGCCGGAGAGATTTCCGACGAGCGAGGCCGTCGTGTTCTGCGAGCGCCAGTAGATCGCCTGCTTCGGCTTGTCGGCATCGGGTTTCGCGCCGAGAAATCCCTTGAGCCGCACGTCGCGGATCATTTCCAGCTCGTTGATGAAGACGCCGACCAGTTCCGTCACCGCTTCGTTGCCGTCGCGGTAGAGCGGGTTCTTCGGCCCCGGATTGGCCCAGAGCGACGCGAAGCCACCGGGCTTTTGCCAGGCGTCGCGCACCTCGCCCGCCATCGTTTCGATATTGCCGGCAACCGCCGCACCATAGGCGCAGCGGTAAGGATCGTCTTTCCCGGCAAGGTTTTCGGCGCCGTCGCCGTAGAGCACATATTCGAGCGCGCCTAGGCCCTGCATGGCGACGCTCTTTTGCGCCAGTTGCGCCGGATCGGTGGCGGAAGCATCCTTCGATGCGAGCGTGGCCTGCACTTGCCTCAGGCCGATGCTCTTGCGGTCCGGCCAATACAGCATGCGTTCCAGCCGGTTGTTCTCCTTGATCGGTCCGAAGGCGATGATCTCGGCTACCGACCAGGCCTCGACCGTGCCTGAAAACGCCGCGCGAGCCGCTTCGAGCTTCTCCTTGGACGGCGCTTCGCAAAGCTGGTGCATCGCCTTGGTCAGGCCCGCCGCATGCTCATCGAGGCTGGCATAGGCGGGGCGGACGAAGCCATCGATCGCGCGGCCGATGACATCGGAAGCCTTGACCGCGGCTGATGCCGGCATCACGGCGGCCAGAAGGAACGGAAGAGCAAGGGCCATGCGTTTCGACATCAGAGCGACGCGTTTCGAGATCATAGGGACTCCAGGAATTTGATCAGCGCGTCGCGATCGGCCGCGGCGGCGCCGACAAAGCGGTCGCGCGCCTTCTGTCCCTCGCCGCCATGCCACAGGATCGCCTCGGCAAGCGTACGGGCGCGGCCGTCATGCAGGTAAAAGGCATTGCCGTTGACTGTCGCGGCAAGCCCGATGCCCCAGAGCGGCGGGGTGCGCCATTCGCTCCCCGTGGCTTCGCCCACCCGCTGCCCATCGGCAAGGCCCTCGCCCATGTCGTGCAGCAGGAAGTCGGAATAGGGCCAGATCAGCTGAAAGGCCTGCGCCTTGTTCGGCGTGCCGCGCATGGTGACGAATTTCGGCGTGTGGCAGGCAATGCAACCCATCTCGTAGAACTGTTTTTTGCCAGCAAGCACGTCCGGCTCGTCGAGATTGCGCCGCGCCGGCACGGCCAGATTCTGCGAATAGAAGGTGACGAGGTCCATCACCGGCGGCGGCGCCTCGGCCGTGCCGAGGCGTTGCTGCACCCCGTCCGGCATGACCAGGCAATCCTTCTGCGCCTCGGTGCAATCGCCCCAATGCTTGGGCATTTCCGGCGTCGAGATGCCGATATCGCCGGCAAAGGCATCGGCCGTTTGCTGGCGGATCGAGGCGGTCTGCGCCTTCCAGCCGAAGCGGCCCAAGGTCACCGCGCCGCTCAGCTCGTCGCGCACGATGTTCGGCCGGCCCGAAATGCCGTCGCCGTCGCGATCGCCCGGATCGGCTCGGGCAAGGATGTCGGCCGGCGCGATCTGCTCGATCAGGCCCAGCCCGATCATCGGCGGCGTCAGGCGCGGCGACAGCGTGGTGCGCGGATCGAGCGGACCGTAGCCGAGATTTTCGATCGTATAGCTCGGCTTGCGCAGTGAAACGACGGCGCCGTCGCCGAGCGTGACCTTTTGCTCCTGGTAATCGACGCGCATCCGGCCTTCGCCCTTGAGCCCGGGAACAGCCAGATCCTGCAATTGCGCGCCATAGATCGGGTCCGGAAAGTTCAGCAGCATATGGTCGGCGAGCGCGGCCCTCTCCTCGGCGCTGCCGGCGTCGCGCGCGAGCCTCAGGAACATCGATGTCGATCCGGTATCACCTTCCGGAGGACGGCCACGGCCATCCTTCAGATGGCAGTTCTGGCAGCCGCGTTCGTTGAAGAGCGGGCCGAGCCCGTCGGAAGCCTGGGTCGAGGATGGCGACGACACCCAGTTCTTGCGGAACAGCGCGTTGCCGAGCTTGAAGGTTCCTTCTTCCTCGAAGGTGATATTGGCGGAGGATTGCGAGAAGGCATCGCGATTGGCGTCCTTGCGCGACGTGCCGGCGCCGCCCTGCATCAGCTCGAACGGCTCCGGCCTGGTGAAATCGGTCGTCGGCATGGTGACCGCCAGAACCCGCGCCTGGTCCTTCGGCGTCAGGTCGGCGCGGCTCGTCGGCAGGACGGCGGGCTCACCGGCCAAGGCGGATGCGGAAAGCATGATCGCCAGCAAAAGCGGTGCCCCGCGATAAATCCGGTATCGCGGGGTCATTTGGGACGGCAAGCCGTGAATCCCGGCCCGCCACGCGCGGCGCGAAAAATCTACGGGGCGCCGCATTCCCGCATGTCCTTACTCCGCCTCGTTGGCCGAGTCGGCATTGAGTTGGCCGTATTTTTCCTCGCCGATCGAAGCAAGCAGATCGAGCTGCGTTTCCAGGAAGTCGATATGTCCTTCCTCGTCCGCCAAAAGATCCTCGAACAGCTTCATCGAAACGAAATCGCCTTCGTCCTGGCAGATCTCGCGCGAGCGCTTGTAGGCGGTGCGTGCGTCATATTCGCCGGCGAGATCGGATTCGAGCACTTCCTTGACGTTCTGGCCGATGCGCAACGGCGCGACGGACTGCAGGTTCGGGTGGCCTTCGAGGAAGATGATGCGCGCGATCAGCCGGTCGGCGTGATGCATTTCCTCGATCGATTCCGCCCGCTCCTTCTTTGCCAGCTTGGTGTAGCCCCAATCCTCGAGCAGACGATAATGCACCCAGTACTGGTTGACGGCTCCAAGCTCGAGAAACAGAGCTTCATTAAGCCGCTCGATGACCTGCGGTTCGCCTTTCATGGGTTCTGCTCCCGTATTGGCCGCGCAAGCCTCGCACGCGATCCAGGTGTGAAACGATGTCGACGCCCCCCATCTCCGAGCGGGCGTGGTAATTCTCGGTGACCCGAATGATCGTTTCCACCACATTTGGGAAACAGCCGCAACAGCGACCGCGCTTGGCCATCGCGTGGTAGACCTTCGCCGGGACGATCAGCTGCCAGGGATCCTCGTCCAGCAGGCCGACGATCGTCTGCTCGATCTCCTTTTCGGTGATGATGTTGCAATGGCAGATCAGCATCTACTTGCTCTGGCTGACGGCGCCGTTCCGGCGCCGCTTGGCTGGTTTCACATGATCCTGTCCAAAAACCGGTTTTGGGATCATGCCCGATCTTACTTGAACACCTTGTCGGGCGCATCGAGGCTGTCGGAACCCTCGAAAGCGATCTGGTTCAGCTTGAGCGAGCCGACGGCGCGCTCGATCGACTTGGTCTGGTCGATGAGGGCGTCGATCGCCGCCTGCACGGTGGCGTTGCCTTCCGTGTTGCCCTCGGCGATCTGCTGGTCATAGGCCTCGCCGGCAAGAGCACGCGCCTGGATGGCCTCCATCTTGGCGACGGTGGTGTCGAGCTTGCCCGACAGCTCCTTGTCGATCGCCGGATCGGCGGCCTTCACCATGTCGGACACCGACGGGCCTGAAACCACGGAGCCGTCGAGCCGCTTGTAGCTGGCATGGTAGGCGTCACGGATGCCGACCGCGTCATAAAGATGCGAGATGTAGGTGTTGTCGGAGAAGCAGTCGTGCTCCTCTTCCGGATCGTGCAGCAACAGGCCGAGCTTCATGCGCTCGCCGGCGAGCTCGCCATAGGAGAGCGAGCCCATGCCGGTGAAGATGGTGGAGATGCCGGCATTCGCATCGCCGTCGGTCAGATTCCTGCGCGCGGCGCCGTCTTCCTTCCAGTTGCCAACCATTTCCCGCAGGTCGGACACCAGAAGATCACTCGCGGACTTCAGATATTCGGCGCGGCGGTCGCAATTGCCGCCCGTGCAGTTCTTAAGGTCGTAATCCGTATAGGGTCGCTCGCCGGCGCCCGGTCCGGTGCCGTGCAGGTCCTGGCCCCAGAGCAGGAATTCGATGGCATGATAGCCGGTCGCGACATTGGCTTCGACGCCGCCGGCCTCCTGCAGCGTGCCGGAGAGGAACTCGGGCGTTAGCTTCGAGGCATCGACCTTCTTGCCGTTGATCTCGATTTCCTTGTTGGCGATGACATTGGCCGTATAGAGCGCGTTTTCGTCCGACTCGGTGCCATAGCTCTTGGCGACATAGTCGATCAGGCCCTCATCCAGCGGCCACGAATTCACCTTGCCTTCCCAGTCGTCGACGATCTTGTTGCCGAAGCGGTAGACTTCTGTCTGCTGGTAAGGAATGCGCGCCGCCTTCCAGGCCTCGCGCGCGGCGTTCAGCGTGTCTGCCGAGGGGCTGGCAATGAGCGCATCCACCGCCTTATCCAGCGCCTGCGCAGTGGTCAGAGAATCCTCGTATTTGGCTAAAGCGATGTCGGCATAGGTCTTGATCACCGCCTTGGCGTCCGTTTCGGCTTTCGCCGGCAACACGAACACCGCCGCAGTCAGTGCAGCCGTGGCGCAGATCGCAGCCAGCCTGCCGCCATTACGTGCCGTCATCATCCTTCTCCAGTTCTTTGGAAATTCAATAAAAGGCGCCCACCCGCGCCGAGGCATATTCATGCCGGGAAAAATGGTGGCCGCGTCGATGCGCGGTTCGCGATAAAAAGACACCCACTTGCCTCCAATCGAAAGGGTTCAAGGCCCAGACATCAAAGGGATACGCTTTGCGTGCAGCTCTCCATAAAGCGATGGAGAGGCCGGGAGTCAACTGGTGAGATAGAAAATATACAATTGAAACAACAGTTTAGAATTATTCTAAACTACAAATGTCAACTTTAAGCTCGGTATTGCCTCGCTGGGCCCGATTGACAGACAGCCATTCTGGGTGCGACCCGATGCGCGGCCCTTGCGGCGGTGACGGACAATCGCCACTTGGCGCAAGGGCCTAAATTTGCTGGCCAAAAAGGATTGCGATGACCAACGGGGTTGTGATTGTCGGTGCGGGCCATGCCGGCGTGCAGGCGGCCGCCAGCCTGCGCGAAGAGGCCTATGAAGGGCCGGTTGTCCTGGTCGGCGACGAGCAGGACCTGCCCTATCACAAGCCGCCGTTGTCCAAGACCTTCATCAAGGACGCCGAGGCCAAGCCGCAGCCCTTGCGCGGCGAAGCCTTCTACACCGGCAACAACATTGATTACCGGCCGGGAGTGCGCATCGACAGCATCGATACCCGCGCGAGCCGGCTGAATGTCGCAGGCGGTGGAACGCTTGCCTTCGACCGGCTGGTGCTTGCCACCGGCTCGCGGCCGCGCCTGCTCAAAGTCGACGGCGCCGGCCTTGCTGGCGTGATCTCGCTACGCTCGCTGGCCGATGCGCGGGCGATCCGCGAGCTCAGCGCGCAAAGCGAGGATGTGGTCATTCTCGGCGGCGGCTTCATCGGCCTGGAGATCGCGGCGACGCTGAGAGCCGCCGGCCGCAACGTCACCGTCGTCGAGGCGGTCGACCGGCTGCTCGGCCGCGCCGTCGCGCCTGTCATCGCCGCGCATGTGCGCCAGCGTCTGGAAGCGATCGGCGTGCGCATCCTGACCGGCACCACCATTGCCCGCCTGGAGGGCGAAGGCGGCCGCGTCGCGGCCGCGATCACGTCGGGCGGCGAACGCCTGCCGGCGCAAATGGTGATCATCGGCATCGGCGTGGTGCCCAATGTCGAACTGGCTGAAGCCGCCGGTCTGGCTACCGGCAACGGCATCCGCGTCGACCAGCATATGCAAAGCTCTGTTCCCGAAATCCTCGCCATCGGCGACGCGGCCTCCTACCGGCACTGGTTCACCGAGGGCGACGTGCGGCTGGAATCGGTGCAGAACGCCACCGACCAGGCCAGGCTTGCCGCACGTACCGTTCTCGGCCATGGCGAGCCCTTCTCGGCCGTGCCATGGTTCTGGTCGGATATCGGCGACATGAAGCTGCAGATGGTGGGCCTGACCCAAGGCGGCGATCACCATGTCGTGCTGGGCGATCTCGCCGAGAACAGGTTCTCGATCTACCACTATGCGGGCAACCGGCTGCTCGGTATCGAATCCGTCAACCGCCCGGCCGACCACATGCTTGGCCGCAAGATGCTCGGCGCCGGCTTCTCGCCGACGCCGCAAACGGTGGCAGGCGGGTCGGATGCGCTGAAGGCGGCGCTTGCGGCCTTCAGTCAGGACGAACCGGCAAGGGCCAACGCGTAGGGCTTGCCAATTTTTGCCATAGGCCATAAAATGGCTGAATGAGCACGATGAATATTTCACTGCCCGACAGCTTGAAGAATTTTGTCGATCAGCAAGTGACTGATCGAGGCTATGGCACGAGCAGCGAATATGTGCGTGAATTGATCCGCCAGGATCAGGATCGTCAACTTTTGCGGAGCTTGCTCCTGGAGGGTGCGTCATCCGTGCCGGGCGCGCCCGTTGACGACGACTATTTCGCAGCGTTGAGGAAACGAGCGCAGGGCCAATAAGTTAGTGGCCACCAAGCCAATTATTCCTCGAAGCCTTGCTCTGCGCGATATCGAGGACGCTGTCGATTATTATGCACGTGAAGCTGGTTCGCACGTGGCGTTAGGCTATGTCGAGGACCTTCAGAATGCCTACAAGTTAATAGCCAGCCACCCGGCATCAGGCTCTCTGAGATATAGTTATGAAGTTGGGTTGCCCGGCCTACGCAGCCTGCCGCTCAAGCGTCATCCATATTTGATCTTCTATATTGAACAGGCAGACCACATCGATGTGTGGCGCGTGCTTCACGCCAAGATGGATATCCCATCCTGGTTACAACATCCGGGCTCCTGACGGCTTGCGCGCGCCGGTGCAGACCGTCAGAAGAGCACCGCACCATCCTCAGGCGGCCTGCGCCTCGCGGATCGAGGTTTCCAGGATATCCAGCGCCTCGGTCATGACGCCGTCCTGGATGGTGATCGGGGACAGGAAGCGGATGACGTTGCCATAGACGCCGCAGGTGAGCAGGATGAGGCCCTGGTCCAGCGCCTTCAGCCTGACCGCGTTGGCGAACTCCGCTGACGGAAGCCCCTTCTGCACGTCGTTGAACTCGACGGCGTTCATGAAGCCTGGACCGCGGATGTCGACGATCTCCGGTACGTCCTCGCGGATCGATACCAGCCGCTGCTTCAGCCGCGCGCCCAGCGCATTGGCGCGGTCGCAGAGCTTTTCCTCCTCGATGACGTCGAGCACTGCGTGCGCGGCGGCAACGCCGATCGGGCTGCCGCCATAGGTGCCGCCGAGCCCGCCGGGGCCGGGCGCGTCCATGATCTCGGCGCGGCCGGTGACGGCCGACAGCGGGAAGCCGCCGGCGAGGCTTTTGGCCATGGTGGTGAGGTCGGGCGCCACGTCATGATGATCCATGGCGAACATCTTGCCGGTACGGGCAAAGCCGGTCTGCACTTCGTCGGCGACCAGCAGGATGCCGTGCTGATCGCAGATCTTGCGAAGCGCGGCCATGAAATCGCGCGGCGCTTCGTAGAAGCCGCCCTCGCCCTGAACCGGCTCGACGATGATGGCGGCAACGCGGCCCGGATCGACATCGGCCTTGAACAGCTTGTCGAGCGCGGCAAGCGAATCGGCGACCGAGACACCGTGCAGCGCGACCGGGAACTGGGCGTGGAAGACATCGGCGGGCATCGCGCCGAAGCCGACCTTGTAGGGCACGACCTTGCCGGTCAGCGCCATGCCCATGAAGGTGCGGCCATGAAAGCCGCCGGAAAAGGCGATGACCGCCTGACGGCCGGTGGCGTTGCGGGCGATTTTTATCGCGTTCTCGACCGCCTCGGCGCCGGTGGTCACGAAGATCGTCTTCTTGTCGAACTTGCCGGGCAGCAGGCCGTTCAGGCGCTCGGCGAGATGCACGTAGCTTTCATAGGGTACGACCTGGTGGCAGGTGTGGGTGAAGCGGTCAAGTTGCGCCTTGACGGCCTCGATCACCTTCGGGTGGCGGTGGCCGGTGTTGACGACGGCGATGCCGGACGAGAAGTCGATGTAGCGGCGGCCTTCGACATCCCAGATTTCCGAATTCTCGGCGCGTTCGGCGTAGATCTGCGTCGTCATGCCGACGCCGCGCGAGATCGACTGGTTCTTGCGTTCGGAAATGGCTGAATTCTTCATCTCATCCCTCAATCGGGCCATCCTCATTGAGACTGGGCCCGTTCTCGTTTGATGCCGTTGAAATCCGTTCTGACCTTATTTCACGTTTTGCTCAAGTCGGCACGTTGTCCAGTCAATTGGGCCTGCCCCAGATAGCCTCCCAGTACACCTGGGCAGGGACGCGGCTTGGCAATTGCGGGCTAAACCCTCACAAATCCTTCGCTGGCCCTCAACAGATTGCGCGTATAATCCTCGCTGACGCGATGACCGATCAGCTGGCTCGCGGTCAGCGTCTCCACGGCCTCGCCATTCTGCATCACCATCAGCCGCTCGCACATATGGGTGATGATGGCGAGGTCGTGGCTGACCATCAGGAAGGTGAGCTTGCGGCGCCGCCGGACCTCCTCCAGCAGGTTCAGCACCTCCGCCTGCACCGAAGCGTCGAGCGCCGAGGTCGGCTCGTCAAGCAGCAGGATCGAAGGTTCGAGGATCAGCGCACGAGCGATCGCGACGCGCTGGCGCTGGCCGCCGGAGAGCTGGTGCGCGTAACGAAAGCGGAAGCCCTTGCCAAGCCCTACCTCGTCCAGCGCGCGCTCGATGCGCTTCTCGCCGTCGGCAATGCCGTGGATGGCCAGAGGCTCCTGCAGCAGGCGGTCGACGGTCTGACGCGGATGCAGCGAGCCGTAAGGATCCTGAAAGACCATCTGCACCTCGCGATAGAACGCCTTGTCGCGAGTTTTGCCGAGCGTCTTGCCGTTGACGGTAATGGTGCCGGAAGAAACCGGCGCGAGACCGGTGATGGCTCTCAGCAGCGTCGACTTGCCGGAACCGCTTTCGCCGACGAGGCCGTAGGATTCGCCTTCCCTGACTTCGAGGCTGACGCCCTTCAGCGCGCGAAACCGGTCGAAGACCACTTCCAGCCCTTCGACAGTGATGGAAGCCGTCATGCCGCCCACTCCGGCTTGCGGTCGAGCACCGGCAGCGGATGGCGCTCGAAGCCGATCCTGGGCATGCAGTTGAGCAGGCCGCGCGTGTAAGGGTGCTGAGCGTCGCGCAGCTCCGAAGCCTTGATCTGCTCGACCACCTTGCCGGCATACATGACGACGACGCGGTCGCAGAAGGAGGAGACCAGGCGCAGATCGTGCGAGATGAAGATCAGCCCCATGCCGCGCTCGGCGACGAGCTTGTCGAGGATATTGAGCACGTCGAGCTGCACGGTGACGTCGAGCGCCGAGGTCGGCTCGTCGGCGATCATCAATTCGGGTCCGGTGACCAGCATCATGGCGATCATGGCGCGTTGGCCCATGCCGCCCGAGACCTCGTGCGGATAGAGATCGAAGACGCGGGCCGGGTCGCGGATCTGCACCGCCTGCAGCATCGCCAGCGCCCGTTCGCGCGCTTCGGTCTTTCCGACCTTCTCATGCGTGCGCAGCGTCTCGACGATCTGGCGGCCGATGGTCATGACCGGATCGAGCGAATACTTCGGATCCTGAAGGATCATGGCGATGCGGTTTCCACGCAGCGCCCGGCGCTCACGCGGCGATATGGAAAGTAAGTCCATGCCGTCGAAAGCGAGTTTCGTCGCCGAAACCTCAGCCTGCGGCGGGGTCAGCCCCATGATGGCGCGGCCGGTCTGCGATTTGCCGGAGCCGCTTTCGCCGACGATGCCCAACCGCTCGCGACCCAGCGAGAAGGAGACGCCGCGCACCGCCTGCACGAGGCCAGTGCGGGTCGGGAAGGTGACGCGCAGATCGTCGACCTCGAGAAGCGTGTCGCTCATTGGTCGCCGCTCCGGGGGTCGAGCGCGTCGCGCAGGCCGTCGCCGAGCAGGTTGAAGCCGAGGCTGACGATGAGGATGGCGGCACCTGGGGCTGCGGCCACCCACCACTGGTCGAGGATGAAGCGGCGTCCGGACGCGATCATCGCGCCCCATTCGGGCAACGGCGGCTGCGCGCCGAGACCGAGGAAACCAAGGCCGGCGGCGGTGAGGATGATGCCCGCCATGTCGAGCGTGACGCGGATGATCAGCGATGAGATGCAGAGCGGCATGATGTGGCGCAGCACGATGCGGAAGGGCGAGGCGCCCATCAGTTGCACCGCCTTGATGTAGTCGGAGTTGCGCACTGTGAGCGTTTCGGCGCGGGCAATGCGCGCGTAAGGCGGCCAGGAGGTGATGGCGATCGCCAGCACGGCATTCTCGATGCCGGGGCCGAGCGCCGCCACGAAAGCCAGCGCCAGCACCAGCTTCGGAAAGGCGAGGAAGATGTCGGTGATGCGCATCAGGATCGTGTCGGTCCAGCCGTCGGCATAACCGGCGATCGTGCCGACCAGCAGGCCGATGGGCGCGGCGATGATGGCGACGAGGATCACCACATAAAGCGTCCAGCGCGAGCCATAGACGATGCGTGAATAGATGTCGCGGCCGAGATCGTCGGTGCCGAACCAGTGCGCGGCGCCGGGCGGCAGCAGGCGGGCGTTCTTGAGATCGCCAACGGTCGGCGAATACGGTGCCAGCACATCGGCAAGGGCGGCGACCACCAGCAGCGCGATGATGATCAGCAGGCCGATCAACGCCAAACGGTTGGCGGAAAAGCGACGCCAGGCGACATAGGCGCGGCCGAGCCTCGCCTGCAGGCGCGAGGCCGGTCGGTCGCTCAGTAGCCATGCGCGACGGGATAAGGCGCCGGCGTCGGCGGCGGTCATGGCGATGCCTCCTGAAGCCATCGACTCCCACTCCGGTCTGTTTCGCAGACCACCTCTCCCCCGTTCGACGGAGGACAAGAAAGGCGCCCAGCATGCGGCCAGCTTTTCCTCTCCCCCGGGCACGAGGAGTGGCGGCCCGAAGGGCCGGAGCGGGGGTGGTTGGCCGCGGCCAAGCCCAAAACGGCAATAGCTCTGATCATCCGGTCTTCGTCCTTGGATCGAGAAGCCGGTAGAGCAAATCGGAGAAAAGATTGATGGCGATGAAGACCGAGCCGATGGCGATGGTGCCGCCGAGCACGGCGTTCATGTCGGCGTTCTGCAGTGAGTTGGTGATGTAGAGGCCGATGCCCGGCCAGGAGAAGACGGTCTCGGTCAGCACCGAGCCTTCGAGGAGGTTGGCGTAGGAAAGCGCGATCACCGTCACCATCGGCACGGCGGCATTGCGCAGCGCGTGGCCCCAGATGATGCGCGTCTCCGACAGGCCTTTCGCACGCGCCGCGACGATATACTCCTGCGCCAGCTCGTTCAGCATGAACGAGCGGGTCATGCGGCTGATATAGGCAAGCGACAGGTAGCCGAGCAGCGAAGCCGGCAGGACGATGTGGCGCCAGGCGTCGTAGAAGACGTCCCACTGCCTCTGGATCGCGGCATCGAGCAGGTAGAAGCCGGTGATCGGCGTGAACGTGTATTCGTAGACGACATCGAGCCGCGCCGGAAACGCGATCCACTGCAGCTTGGCGTAGAACAGCACCAGCCCGAGCAGCCCCAGCCAGAAGATCGGCACGGAATAGCCGATGAGGCCGACGATGCGCGCGATCTGGTCGATGAGGCTGCCGCGCTTGACGGCGGCCAGCACGCCGAGCGGCACGCCGATGACGGCGCCGATGATCGTGCCCAGCGTCGCCAGCTCGATGGTCGCCGGGAAAACGCGGCGGATATCCGTCATCACCGGATTGGTAGTCAGCACCGACGTGCCGAAGTCGCCGCTCAACGCACTTTTGACATAGAGGTAGAACTGCTCGATCCAGGGCAGGTCGAGACCCATCTCGCGGCGCGTGCGCTCGACGACGGCCGTCGGCGCCCGGTCGCCGAGAACGGCCAGCACCGGATCGATCGGGATGACTCGGCCGATGAAGAAGGTCACCGCGAGCAGACCGAGATAGGTCGTCACCGCGACGACCAGGAAGCGGCCGAGCGACGACAGGACGGCAACAGCGCGGGCGCTGCCGCGCCCCGCTGCCGCCTGGTTTTCAGCTACGCTCACGCGGCGCGCCCGAAGACACTATTGCTTGGAGACCGCACCGACGAAGTTGGTGTCGAAGCTCGGGCCGAGCGCGAAGCCCTTGAGGTTCTTGCGCAGGCCGGCCACTTCCAGCTGCTGATGGATGATGACGAAGGGGCTGGTGTCGAGGATCTTCTTCTGCAGATCCTTGTACATGTCGGCGCGCTTGGCGGCGTCCTTCTCCAGAAGCGCTGCTTCCGTTTCCTTGGTCAGGTCCGGAATGTCCCACGAATTGCGCCAGGCGAGCGTGTGGGACTTGCCGGCATCCGAATTGTCGGGGTTCGAGGCGAAGGTCTGGGCGTTGGAGTTCGGGTCGAAATAGTCCTGGCCCCAGTTGCCGATGTAGATGTCGTGGTTGCGGGCGCGGTATTTGGTCAGCGTCTGCTTACCGTCTCCCGGAATAATCTCCAGCTTGATGCCGGCCTGGCCGAGCGTCTGCTGGATCGATTCCGCCATGCCGGTGGTCGGCTGTCCAGTGCGCACGTCCATGGTCACCTTGAAGCCGTCCGGCAGGCCGGCCTTGGCAAGCAATTCCTTGGCTTTGGCGACGTCGAGCTTGAACGGGTTATCGTCGATGGCGCCGAGATCGCCCTTGGGCAGGAAGGACTGGTGGATTTCGCCGATGCCCTTGAGGATGGTGGTGCTGAGCGCGTCGTAGTCGACCAGATATTTGAACGCCTGGCGCACCTCGGGCTTGGCGAGGTTCGGGTTCTTCTGGTTGAGGCTGATGTAATAGACCGTGCCCTTCGGCGCGCTGGTGGTGGTGAGATCGGCGTTCTTGGCAATGGCATCAAGGTCGTTCGGCTCGAGATTGCGGGCGACGTCGATATCGCCGGCTTCGAGCGCCAGGCGCTGTGCCGAGCTTTCCTTCATGTTGCGGTAGATGACGCGGGCGAGCTTGGCCTTCTCGCCGTTGTAGTTGTCGTTGCGCTCCAGGACGACGGCCTCGTTGGCGCGCCATTCGCGCAGCTTGAACTGACCGGAGCCGGCATAGCCGGTCTTCAGCCAGGCATTGCCGAAATCGTTGTCCCATTTGTAGTCGGCGCTCGGCGTGGCGGCGGCGACATGTTCCTTGACCAGCTTGGCGTCCACGACCGACGCGACGGTGGCCGACAGGCAGTTGAGCACGAAGCTTGGCGCATAGGCCTTGTCGACGACGAACTGGAAGGTGGTGTCGTCGACGGCCTTGGCCTTTTCGGTGACGTTGTCGCCGGTAATGCCGAACTGGTTGATGATGAAGGCCGGGCTCTTGTCGAGCTTGACGGCGCGTTCGAAGGAATAGGCGACGTCGGCGGCGGTGATCGGATTGCCGGAGGCGAATTTCATGCCGGGCTTCAGCTTGAACGTATAGGTCAGGCCATCATCGGAAACGGTCCAGCTCTCGGCGAGGTCGGGCTTGACCTTGGAGGTGTCGCTGAGATCGAGGCGGACCAGAAGATCATAGGTGTTGCCGGTGACCTCGGCCGTCGATAGCTCGAACGCTTCGCCCGGATCCATCGAGATGATGTCGTCGATGGCAAAGCCCTCGACCAGCGTATCGGCGGGCGTGACCGCGAAAGCGGGCGCGACGAGCAGCGCGGACAGCGCGGCGCCCGCAAGCAAGGCGCGCGAGCGGAGAGCAAACTTTTCCAGCATCATGGTGATCGTTCCCTGTTTTGTTGACCTGAGTTCCCGGCTCAGGGCTGTATTGTTCTTTGCAAGGCCGGCTGCGGCTTTGACCCCTTACCGTCGTGTTTTTTGTCCAGTTGGTCAACACCCTATTCAGCGGTTCTCGAACCGGCAACGGACATTTTGCGAGACGCTATATTGGGGGACCAGTCGAGCCGTATGAGTCGACCCATGCGCCGGCTAATTGAAGCCGCCAATCCGCAAAAAATTATCAGGTCCATCCCTTGCGAGGCAGCCGCTATTTCAACTGCGCGACTAGGCCCGCATCGGGAAAGCAGGTGGCGGGCTTGCCGTTCTTTGCCTGCCAGATGCCGATGGAGCGACGGGTCTTGAAGCCGGGCAGGCCGTCGGCGCTGCCGACATCGTAGCCCTTGGCCTCCAGCGCCCGCTGCAGGGCGGCGATATCGGAGCGGTGGAGATCGCCGACCGCGCCCCAGCCGCCGACAAAGGCGGCGTCGCCCTTGGCGATGCGATCGGCGGCATGACCGATGAACAGGCCGTAGAGATCGCTGTTGTTGTATTGCTTCAGCACATAGAAGTTCGGCGTCACGACGAAGGCCGGACCGCTGCGCCCGGCCGGCATCAGCAGCAAGCCCTCGGCCTTCAATTCGCTCGCCGCAAATGCCTTGCCGTCGACGCGCCTGATGCCCATCGCCACCCAATCGGAGATCCTCTTGCCCCGGTCGGGTCCTTCGAGCGAGCACGACACATTTGCCGGTACCGTCACCTCGGTCCCCCAGCCGCGACCCCGCACCCAGCCATAGTGGACGAGGTAGTTGGCGATCGAGGCGAGCACATCGGGCGTCGAATTCCAGATGTCGGGCCGGCCATCGCCGTCGAAGTCGACGGCGTGCTTCAAGAACGAGGTCGGCATGAATTGCGGCTGGCCGAGCGCGCCGGCCCAGGACGATTTCATCGCATTGACCGGCGCCAGCCCGCGCTCGACGATTTCGAGCGCCGCCAGCACCTCGGTACGGAAGAAATCCTTCTTGGTCGACATGAACGCCTTGGTGCCCAGCACCTCGAAGGCGTCGTAAGGCATCTTGGCCGCGCCGAAGCCGGTCTCGCGACCCCAGATCGCCAGCACGATCTCGCCCGGAACGCCATAGCGCTTCTCGATCAGCCCGAGCGTCCGGGCATTGGCGCTCTCGCGCGTCCTTCCGCCCGAGGTGACGGCCCGAACCACCTTCTCGGCGAAGTAGCTGGCCGGCGGGCCGAACTCGGCCTGATGCTGCTTCTCAGGCGTCGTCGGCTTCTCGCCGGGCAGGATGAGATCGGGCAGTTTCAAGTTCGGCTTCACGCCGAGGAAGGCGGCGTCGAAGGTCTTCCTGGAGATGCCTTTGGACTTGGCTTCGGGCCAGAGGTCGGTCTGCAGCCAGGCCTGGAACTGGTCGTCGATGGGGGCGGCATGGGTGGGGGTGGTGAGGAGAAGAGCGAGAAACGTCGCTAGGAAGGAAAGAATAGCCAGCCTGAAATGCTGGCGTTCCTTCACACCCCCCTCTGTCCTGCCGGACATCTCCCCCGCAAGGAGGGAGATCAGATGTCGCGCAGGCTTTCGCCAATCGCCGACGTGGGGATAAAAGCGCCGGCAAAGAAACTGCCAATCTCCCCCCTTGAGGGGGAGATGTCCGGCAGGACAGAGGGGGGTGCCTCGCGCTGGCTTCGAAGGACGCATTCCAGTCACAGCGCGGCCCCTTTCCAATCCCTCAAAACGCCGTCCTCGACCGCAGCGCCGCGGCCAGCGTGCCTTCGTCGAGGTAATCGAGCTCGCCGCCGACCGGCACGCCATGCGCGAGCCGCGTCACCTTCACATCGAAGCCCGACAACTGATCGGTCAAGTAATGCGCGGTCGTCTGCCCCTCGACGGTGGCATTGACGGCGAGGATGACTTCCTTCACCTCGCCGCCGGCAACGCGGTCGACCAGCGAGCGGATGTTGAGCTGGTCCGGACCGATACCGTCGAGCGGCGACAGCGTGCCGCCGAGCACGTGATAGCGCACGTTCATCGCCGCCGCACGCTCCAGCGCCCAAAGGTCCGAGACGTCTTCGACGACGATCAGCGTGCCGGCGTCGCGGCGTGGGTCGGTGCAGATCATGCAAGGATCGGCGGTATCGACATTGGCGCAGGTCGAGCAGATGCGCACCTTGTCGACCGCTTCGCTCATGGCGGCAGCCAGGGGCTCGAGCAGCTGTTCCTTCTTCTTGATGAGATGAAGCGCTGCGCGCCTGGCCGAGCGCGGCCCTAGCCCCGGTACCTTGGCCAGGAGCTGGATCAGGCGTTCGATTTCCGGACCGGCGATTCTCTTCGACATCGCCCTGATCTAGAGCAATTCCAGGAAAAGTGCGAAGCGGTTTTCCGTCCGGAATTGCGTGCAAGGGAAAAGATGGATCAGTTCGCCGCTTCTTGAAACGGTGGACTGATCCAGGATTTTTCAGAGCGGTTTGGAACAGCCAGCAAGGGCACAGGCCCCGCCATGCTGCCATGGCGGGCCTTGTATTGGATCAAATCGGGCTCAGTTGGTTTCGAGCGGCCGATCCTGGCTGGCGATCATCGCGCCGATGGCGTCGGTGTTCTCAGGTGTCGACTGGAAGCCCATCGACGCTTCCTGCGGCGCGCTGGGCACCGAAGAGACGTAGCGGCCCTTGAGCGTGCCGCCGAAACGCGAGGCGTCCGGCTCGGCCATCGGCTCCTGCATCGCCACGACCATCGGCTTCTGCGCGAGGCGGCCGGATTTCTGCGAAGGAGCAGCAGCAGCCGTCACATAGGTCGCTTCGGCCGGAACGATTGCCGCCTTGGCCGGAAGCGTCGGTTCGGCCGCATTCATCGCGGCCTGCTTGGCCGGATCCGGGCGTACGATCGTCTTGACCACCGGCTCGGCGGAAGCCACCAGCACGGGGGCGGCAGGGTCGATTTTCTGCTGTTTGTCGGAGGCCATGGCGACCATCGGCTCGTCCGGCAGCGGCTGCCAGTTGCGGCCGCGCTTCTCATAGAAGGCGTTGCCGCCGGCCACCATGGTGTAATGCATGTTCTTGTAAGGGAAGCGCAGGCCGGCGGTGTGGAAATACATTGTGTTCTTGAGCTTGGCCTTGCGCTCGCCTTTCAGCACCGCGTTCGCGGCTTCCTCGACGTCGGGCAGCGCCCTGGAGTTCATCGGCCGCGTCAGCACGCCGGGCGCGAACTGGCCCCTCTCGCCGACGACCTCGCAGATGGTGTTGCCATGCTGGCCCGAGCGCAGCCGGTTCATCACGACCGTGCCGACGGCGATCATGCCGTCACGGCTCGACCGGTTGGACTCGAAGAACATCGCCCTTTGCAGGCATTCCTTGTCCTTCATCGTGTAGGAGCGCGAGCTGAGAAAGCTCGGCGTAAGGGCGTCGGTCAGACCCGACACCGACATGCCATGGGAGGAAGTGGTCTGGCTGCAACCGGCCAGGAGCAAGGGGGAAGTGACGATGCCGATAAGCAGCAGCGGCGTCTTCCATCGCGTCGCGATCACCAAAAAAGCCTCATGTCCAGATGCCAGCCCGCCCCGAGATGTGGCAAGAATGAGACTCTTTCGGGCAAAAAGATGGCTAGAGGGTTAGCAACTTCTGGACTTGGGTAAAACTTTATGAATGCCGCGAAATGAGCCCGTGAGCATTGCCGGCAAAATGGTTAATATTACAGGCTGGACTCAATTTCCGTAATCAATTAACTGGCGGACACCGCCTCAGAAAGGCAATTTCATTCCGGGCGGGATCGGCAAGCCTGCCGTCAACGCCTTGGTCTTCTCCTGCATGATCTGCTCGACCTTATTTTTGGCGTCATTGTGGGCGGCCAGGATAAGGTCCTCCAGGATCTCGGCTTCGTCCGCCTTGATCAGAGACGGATCGATCTTCAGCGTCTTCATTTCGAACTTGCCGGTCAGCGTGATGCTGACCAGACCGCCGCCGGCCTGGCCGGTGGCTTCAAGCGTGGCGATCTCGTCCTGCATGGCCTGGAACTTGGCCTGCATTTCCTTCGCCTTGCCCATCAGGCCGAGAAGATCTTTCATCGGTTGGTCCTCTAAAAATGTTTCAGGTCTCGTCGTCATCGGCCGCCGGCTCGACCGGCAGGTCGGCCTCGGCTTCATCCACTTCCGGCACGTCCGGGATGCGCACATCGATGATCTTGGCGCCAGGGAAACGGGCGAGAATGGCCGCGACTACGGGATCGCTCTTGGCGTCGGAGAAGGCATTCTCGCGCTTCGTCGTCTCCATCTCGGCCAATGTCTGGCCGCCTTCTTCCTTCGACAGCGACACCAGCCAGTTGCGCCCGGTCCAGGCGCGCAGCTTGGCGGTGAGGTCGTTGAGCAGCATCTTCGGCGCGTCGTTAGTCAAGGCAACGTCGAGCCGGCCGGGCTCGATGCGAACCGGCCGCACGCAGCGTTTCAGCAGCACCTTGAAGGCCATGTCGCGATTGGCGTCGGCAAGCGCAACGATGTCGGCCAGCGATTTCACTGGAACGACAGGCGCCTCGGCGACCGGCTCCGGCGCGGGAACGAAGGTCTCCGGCACAGGCTGCGCCTCGACCAGGCGCATCGTCTGCGCGCCGCCGGGGGAAGCTGGCACCCGGGTCTGCGCGACAGCACTTGCGCTGCCATTGCCGGACCCCGCGGGTGCTCCGTTGGCGCGCGGCGCGGAATTCGACTGCGGGGCCGCACCTTCCAGCGATTTCAAAGCCTCGTCCAGCGTCGGCAGGTCGGCGGCATGCGCCAGGCGGATCAACACCATTTCGCCGGCGCTGACCGGGCGGTTGGAAGACTGCACCTCAGGAATACCCTTGAGCAGCATCTGCCAGGTCCGCGACAACACGCGCACCGAAAGCGTGCCTGCGAATTCGGCGCCGCGCCGGCGCTCATCCTCGGAAAGCGAAGCATCGTCGGCTGCCGCCGGCACGAAGCGCAGGCGGGTGACGAGGTGGTTGAACTCGGCAAGATCGGTAAGAACGGCGGCCGGATCGGCGCCGGTGTCGTATTGCGCGCGGAATTCGGCCAAGGCCGCCGCGACATCGCCCTTCATGACATGCTCGAACAGGTCGATGATGCGGGCGCGGTCGGCAAGGCCGAGCATGGCTCGCACCGCCTCGGCGCTGACCGTGCCGCTGCCATGGGCGATCGCCTGGTCGAGGATGGAGAGCGAATCGCGCGCCGAGCCTTCGGCGGCCCGCGCGATCATCGCCAGCGCCTCGTCGTCGACGGTAATACCTTCCTTTGCCGCGATCGAGGACAGATGCCCGACAAGCGCGCCGGCATCGATGCGGCGGAGATCGAAGCGCTGGCAACGCGACAGGACCGTTATCGGAACCTTGCGTATCTCGGTGGTGGCGAAGATGAATTTGACGTGCGGCGGCGGCTCTTCCAGCGTCTTCAGCAGGCCGTTGAAGGCCTGGGTGGAGAGCATGTGCACTTCGTCGATGATGTAGACCTTGTAGCGCGCCGAGACCGGTGCGTAGCGCACCCGGTCGATGATGTCCCTGATGTCGTCGATGCCGGTATGTGAGGCGGCGTCCATCTCGATGACGTCGACATGGCGGCCTTCCATGATCGCCTGGCAATGCTCGCCGAGAATCGAAAGGTCAACGGAGGGCTGGTCGACGGTCGGGGTTTTGTAGTTCAGGGCCCGCGCCAGGATGCGCGCGGTCGTCGTCTTGCCGACACCGCGCACGCCGGTCAGCATCCAGGCCTGGGCGATGCGGCCGGTGGCAAAGGCGTTGGTCAGCGTGCGAACCATCGGCTCCTGGCCGATCAGCTCGGAGAAATTCGAAGGGCGGTATTTGCGCGCCAGGACGCGATAAGCGGCGGCCTTGCCAGTCTCCAGGCTTTGTGGCCCCAAATTTCCGGCTTCGCTCATTCGCCGTCAAAAGCTCCCAGGACCGCGACGGAAGGCGGCCGATTCCTGCGCATAGTCTCACCCGCACGGCTTGGCGCCGTCAATGTCGCGGGAGAAAGGCGAAGAGGTGGGAGGCTGGAACAATGACCCGTTCCGGGCTCGTTAGGGCTGCTTCCTTCCGGACCTGACCCGGTTGGCGAGTGGATCGTCCACCACCAACCTCCCGCGCTCCATATCGGCAATTCGGCAGCGAAATGCAAGGGCCGAGCCGGAACCCGCAACCGCATCGAAGGCGGAAAGTCCTTCAAATCGATAATGGCGGTCAATGAATCGCTTGCAGCCACCCTGCCGCCGCTCTAGCGTTCCTGGTTTGGAAAATGCTTGCAACAAAAGCGAAGGAAACGCTCATGCTGCCGGGCCTCGAGGCCGGATTCACGCTGGACGCCCGGCTGGAGGCGGACAGCGAGCAGCTTTTGTGGCTTGGCCTTTGCGAGCTCAGGCTGATGAACGACCGCCGCTGGCCATGGCTGGTTCTGGTGCCGCAGCGGCCGGGCGTGGAGGAAATTCACGACCTGACGCCGCTCGACCAAACGATGCTGACCTTCGAGACCAATATGGTGGCGCAGGCGCTGAAGCGGGTGACCGGATGCACCAAGATCAACACTGGCGCGCTCGGCAACATCGTGCGGCAGTTGCATGTCCATGTCGTCGCCCGGTCTGAGGGCGATCCCGGATGGCCGGGACCGGTCTGGGGACACGGCATGCGCGAGCCCTATCAGCGCTCCGATATCAGGCGGTTTGCCCAAACGATCAAGGCGGCGCTATAAGCTGACCAGTGTCCATTCCGCACATCGAGCCCACCCGAGTCTCCATGAGCTTTCGCCTGTTCGACGCGCCCTTGCGCGAGCCCAGCCAATTCGTCGGTTTCGCCGGCAACCGGATCGATCGGCAGTCCGAGAACCGCGCCGATGATGCGGTCGAAAAAGCGCTGGCCGACCAGGCCGCGCGGCTGATGCTGATGCATGCCGGCCGGCTCTATCTCAAACTCGAGGATGGCACGTTCGACCCCTGGTTCAGGACGGATGAGAGTGGAGCTTTCGAGGCCGCACTCGATCGCGGCGTGCTGCTCGGCTTCTCTGACAGCGGGCCGGTGCTGGCCGTGCCCGCCGGCATCGAGCCGGAAAAGCTGCCAGAGACGATCAAGGCGATCGACTATCGTTCCGTCTATATGCAAGGGCTGGTCGACGAGGCGGCGGCCGGCGCGCTGGCGCAAGGCGCGGCGCTGCTTGCCTGGCACGTAAGCCATGCCTTCTGTTCCAAATGCGGCAACCGCTCGGAGATGCGCGCCGGCGGCTACCGGCGCCATTGCCCTGCCTGCGGCACCGACCATTTCCCGCGCACCGATCCGGTGGCAATCATGCTGACGGCGACGCGCGAGAAATGCCTATTGGGGCGCGGCAGGCATTTCGCGCCGGGCATGTATTCGGCGCTTGCAGGCTTCATCGAGCCGGGCGAGACAATCGAGGCGGCGGTACGGCGCGAGACGCTCGAAGAGGCCGGCATCCGGCTCGGCCGCGTCGTCTACCACGCCAGCCAACCCTGGCCGTTCCCCTATTCGCTGATGATCGGTTGTTTCGGCGAGCCCCTTAACGAGGATATCCAGGCCGACCTCAACGAGCTGGAGGACTGCCGCTGGTTCTTCCGCGACGAGGTGCGCACGATGCTGGACAGGCAGCATGCCGATGGCTTGATTACACCGCCGAAAGGGGCAATCGCCCATCACCTCATCCGCGCCTGGGTCGACAGCGAATAGGAGACGAGACATGATCCGCCATACCGTCGTGTTCACGCTGAAGCATCCGCTGCAATCGCTGGAGACGAAGCGCTTCCTGCACGATGCGAAGAAGATCCTGACCGGGATCAAGGGCGTCACGCATTTCGAGCAGTTGCGGCAGGTGAGCCCGAAGAACGACTACCAGTTCGGCTTCTCGATGGAATTCGCCGACCAGGCGGCCTACATGCGCTACAACGAGCACCCCGACCATGTCGCCTTCGTGCGCGACCGCTGGGTGCCCGAGGTCGAGAAGTTTTTGGAGATTGACTACGTGCCGCTGGGGTTCGGCTGAAAATTCAGGTGAGGCCGGCCTGCAAATGGCGGCCCCCTGCGCTTCCGGTGCTCACGTACTTCAAGTACGCTCCGCTCCGGTTGTCGGAGGCCACCATTTTCGGCTCGGCCTGACCTGAATTGGGCTGGCGCTAATCCGCCACCTTCCACTGCTCGCGCGAGGCGCTGGCCGGATAGACGCCGAGAATGCGCATTTCGCGCGAGAAGAAGCGCAGCTCGTCCAGCGCCAGCTTGACCAGCGGATCGTCCGGGTGGCCCTCGATGTCGGCGTAGAACAGCGTCGCGGTGAAGGCGCCGAGCTGGTAGCTCTCGAGCTTGGTCATGTTGATACCGTTGGTGGCGAAGCCGCCCATGGCCTTGTAGAGCGCGGCCGGCACGTTGCGGACACGGAAGATGAAGGTGGTCATCATCTTGGCGTCCGGCGCGGGGCGCTCCACCCATTGCTTGTTCTTGGTCAGCACGACGAAGCGGGTGACGTTGGAATCGGTGTCCTCGACATTCTTCTCAATGATGTCGAGCCCATAGAGCTCAGCGGCTAAAGCCGGCGCCAGCGCGGCCATGGTGCGGTCCTTCACCTCCGACACCATCTTGGCCGAACCCGCCGTGTCGCCGGCGACCACCGGCTTCCAGCCGTTCTTGCGGATATATTTGCGGCACTGGCCGAGCGCGTGGATATGGCTGTGGACGGTCCTGATCTCTTCGCGCTTCACGCCCGGCAGCACCATGAGCTGGAAGTGGATCGGCAGGAAGTATTCGCCGACGATGTGCAGCTTCGATTCCGGCAAGAGGTGGTGGATGTCGGCAACGCGCCCGGCGATCGTGTTCTCGATCGGGATCATGGCGAGCTCGGCCTTGCCGGTCTCGACCGCATTGAAGGCATCCTCGAAGGTCGGGCAAGGCAACGGCTCCATCGACGGGAACATGTTGCGGCAGGCCGTGTCGGAATTGGCGCCGGGCTCGCCCTGGAAGGAAATTCTGTTGGTCTTTTCAGGCATGCCGATATCTCAATTTGAAAGGATCTGTCTTGCCCGCTCGAGATCGTGCGGCGTATCGACGCCGAGCGGCACGGAATGGACGATCTCAACGTCGATGCGCATGCCGGCTTCCAGCGCGCGCAGCTGCTCCAGCCGCTCGCGACGCTCCAGCGGCGACGGCTTCAGCGCGACGAAACGTTCCAGCGCGGCGCGCCGATAGGCATAGAGGCCGATATGATGGTAGAGCGGCCCCTCGCCCCAGGGCGCGGTGGCGCGGGTGAAATAGAGGGCTCGCAACCGTGTCGACGACAGCGGCGAGCCGACGATCTTGACGACATTGGGATTGGTCTTCTCCTCGTCGCGCACGATCTCGACGCCGAGCGTGGCGATATCGACCGATTTGTCCTCAAACGGCCGCAGCGACGCGCCGATGATTTCGGGGGCGATGGTCGGCAGATCGCCCTGGACGTTGACGATCGTTTGCACCCGCTTTTCGGGGTCGAGCGCTGTCAGCGCCTCGAAGATGCGGTCGGAGCCCGATTCGTGATCCGCTCGGGTCATGACAGCCTCGAAACCATGCGCCCGCACGGCTTGCGCGATCGCTTCCGTGTCAGTCGCCACGACCACACGGCCAAGCCCGGCCTCGGCTCCGCGCCGGGCGACATGGACGATCATCGGCACGCCCGCAATGTCGGCCAGCGGCTTGCCCGGCAGGCGCGTCGAGGCCATGCGGGCGGGGATCAGGATCAAGGTCGACATCGGATTTCAGGGCAGCCGAAAAAAGCGGATGGAAAAGTGGCAAAAGGTCTCACTGGAAGCGCCCTTATAGGTGTTGCAACGCCAGAGCAAAAGACCTAGTTTCCGCGCGGTTTGACTGGCCTTTCAGGGCAGTTCGCGATACCGACGGACGGAGTGGACGGGACGGTCCGCCGGAAAAGGGAGCAAGGGGCGTATGGATTCCAACGAAGTCAACAAGCTGCTCGGCGGATTTCTTGGAACCTGCTTCATCGTCTTTTCCATAGGCCTCGTCTCGGATGGGCTGTTCGCCTCGCCGACGCCCGAAAAGCCCGGCTTCGCCATCGAAGCTCAGGAACCGACCGAAGGCGGTCCGGCTGCTCCCGCGGCGGAAGCCAAGCCGATCGCCGACCTGCTCGCCACCGCCAACGCAGAGGCGGGCGCCGCGATCTTCAAGAAATGCCAGGCCTGCCATTCCGGCGAAAAAGGCGGTCCGAACAAGGTCGGTCCAGATCTTTGGGACATTGTCGACCGCCCCGTCGCCGAGCATGAAGGCTTCGCCTATTCGGCCGGCATGAAGGATTTCTCCAAGGGCGGCCAGGAGCACTGGACCTACGACAATCTCAACCACTTCATCACCTCGCCGAAGAAGTTCGTGAAGGGCACGGCGATGGGCTTCGCCGGCCTGCCGAAAGACGAAGATCGCGCCAATGTGATCGCCTATTTGCGCACCCTGTCGGACAATCCGAAGCCGCTGCCGCAGCCGGGCGCGTCGGCGGAAGCCAAGCCGGCGGAAGGTGCCGCACCCGCGAAGCCCGCCGAAGGCGCCGCGCCGGCCAAGCCGGCCGAGGAAACCGCTCCGGCCAAGCCCGCCGCGCCCGCTCAATAAACAATTTGTCATAGAGACTTCCTTGGAAAAGCCGGGTTCGTCCCGGCTTTTCTGTTAGGAAAGCTGCATGGACCGCGACAAAGGCGGCACTTGCGGTTTCCACCCGCGTCAAATGATCTAAATTGCGGGTGGACAGAGCAATTCCAGGAAGGGAGAACCGGTTTCCGTCCGGAATTGCTTCGAAACAAAGCGATAGAGCGGTTGTCGTTTCCGGAAACCGATGAACCGCTCTGGAGTTCGCGACGAGGAGAACGCATGAAGGTTGGCCGCTTCCGCACGCTTTTCGCATCGGCATTCGCGCTTGCCTTCGCCGCCAGCCTGCAGGCCGGCTTCGCCGACGAATGGCGCACGACATCGTCGCTGATCGGACCTTCAAAATACGGCGACAATTTCCAGCATTACGACTACGTCAATCCGAATGCGCCGAAGGGCGGCACCTACAATGCCGTCGCTATAGGGACCTTCGACAGCTTCAATCCCTTCATAGTGCAAGGGTCACCCGCTGCTGGCTTCGCCGATTTTGGTGGCAGCCTGCTTTACGACACGCTGATGGAACAGGCTACTGATGAAGGCAGTGTGAGCCACCCCCTGATCGCAGACGCCTTCAAGTATCCTGCCGATTTTTCCTCAGCTACCTACCGACTCGATCCTCGTGCAAAATGGCATGACGGCAAGCCGATCACCGTCGACGACGTGGTCTGGTCATTCCAGGTGCTGAAGGCCAACAGCCCCAGATACAATCGCTATTTCGAGAACGTGACCGAGGCGGTCGCGGTCTCGGACCGCGAGGTCGAGTTCCATTTCAACCAGAAGGGCAACCGCGAGCTTCCCAAGATCCTCGGCGATCTCGTCGTCTTGCCGAAGCACTGGTGGGAAGGCACGGACGCCAGCGGCAAGAAGCGCGACATCACAAGGCCGACGCTCGAGCCGCCACTGGGCTCCGCGGCCTACAAGATCGCCAGCTTCAAGCCAGGCTCGGAAATCGTCTGGCAGCGCGTGCCGGACTATTGGGGCGCCAAGCTGCCGGTGAAGATCGGCCGCGAGAATTTCGACGTCCAGCGTTTCACCTACATCCTTGACGACAACGCTGCCTGGCAGGCCTTCACAAAAGGCGGGCTCGACGACATCCACCGCGAAATGAGTTCGCGCAAATGGGCAACGGCCTATGACTTTCCGGCCTTCAAGGGCGGCGATGTGATCAAGAAGACCTTCGAAAGCGAACATGCGCAGCCCATGCAGGGCTTCGTGTTCAACCAGCGGCGAGCACTTTTCCAAGATCGTCGGGTGCGTGAGGCGCTGACCCAGCCCTTCGATTTCGAGACGATGAACAGGACGCTGTTTTTTGGCTTCAACACCAGAACGTCGAGCTATTTCCAAGGCACCGAACTGGCGTCGAGCGGGCTGCCGCAAGGCAAGGAACTGAAAATCCTGGAAAAATATCGCGACAAGCTGCCGCCCGAATTGTTCACTCAGGAGTTCAAGCTACCTGTCTATGACTCACCGCAAGCGGAGCGGAAACATCTTAAGCGGGCCGTTGATCTCCTTGCTCAGGCCGGCTGGCAGATCAAGGGCGGCAAGATGATCAACACAAAGTCCGGCGAGCCGCTTAAGTTCGAGATACTCGGTTCGAACGACACCGACCAAGTCATCTCCAGCCCTTACATCGCTAACCTGCGCAAAATAGGGATCGACGCGACCCTACGCATCATCGACCAGACCCAGTACATCAACCGGATCAACCACTTCGACTTCGATATGGTAACGACGGTGCTTCAGCAATCTGAATCGCCCGGCAACGAGCAACGCGAATTCTGGAGTTCGAAGGCAGCAGACGCCCCAGGCTCGCGTAACCTGATGGGCATTAAGGACCCGGTCGTAGACGCCCTGATAGATCGGATCGTTTTTGCCAGCGACCGCGCCGATCTTATCGCCGCCACCCACGCCCTTGACCGGGTGCTCTTGTGGAACTTCTACGTCCTGCCGCAGTACCATCGCACCGCTGTCTGGTACGCCTACTGGAACAAATTCGGCATGCCGGATAAGCAGCCCAGCTACCGCGGCGCCGATATCGATTCCTGGTGGATCGACACGGCCAAGGAAAAGGCGCTGGCCGCCAAGTACAAAGGCGTCAATTGATGGAGCGGCGGACTTTGCTTCCTCGCCGCGACTTCCTGGCGCTCGGCGCCGCGGCCACGGCGGCCGCGTTGCTGCCGGGCCGGGCCTTTGCCGACACCGCGACCGGCGTCAAGCTGCATGGCCTGTCGGCCTTCGGCGACCTGAAATACAAGCCCGACTTCGCCCATTTCGACTATGTCAATGCCGATGCGCCGCAAGGCGGCACCTTCAACTTCTCGCCGCCCAACTGGGGCGCCAACCAGAGCCCGCAGACCTTCAACACGCTGAATTCGTTCGTCCCCAAGGGCGATTCCCCGCAGCGCATGGAAATGTGCTTCGATTCCCTGATGGTGCGGGCGCTTGACGAGCCGGATGCGGCCTATGGATTGATCGCCGAGAGTGTCACGATCTCCGACGACCGCAACACCTTCACCTTCTCGCTGCGCCCGCAGGCGCGCTTCCATGACGGCACGCCGCTCACCGCCGACGATGTTGCCTTCACCTTCAAGCTGCTGAAAGACAAAGGGCATCCGGACTACGCGCTGTCACTGACGCATCTGGAAGATGCCGTGGCGAAGGACACCCACACGGTCGAGCTCAAATTCTCGGGCAAGCAGTCGGCCCGCACCATCCTCAACGTCGTCGGATTCCCTATCCTTTCGAAGGCCTTCTTTACGGCCAACCCGTTCGATTCCTCGCAGCTCAATCCGCCGCTCGGCTCAAGCGCCTACAAGGTCGGGCGCTGGTCGGCGGGCGCCTGGATCGAATATGAGCGGGTGGCCGACTATTGGGGCAACGACCTGCCGGTCAATCGCGGCCTGAACAATTTCGGGCGCATCCGCATCGAATTCTACCAGGATCGCACCGCCGGGTTCGAGGCCTTCAAGAAGGGCGAGATCCTCTACCGCGAGGAATTCACGTCGCGCGTCTGGGCGACGGCCTACGATTTTCCGGCCTTTACCGCCGGCAAGGTGATCAAGCATGAGTTTCCGGCTGAAACCACGCCATCCATGCAGGCCACCGCGGTCAACCAGCGGCGTGAGCAGTTCAAGGATCCACGCGTGCGGCAAGCGATCGCGCTCTGCTTCGATTTCGAATGGACACGGCGCAACTTCTTCTATGGTTCCTATGAGCGCTCGCAATCCTGCTTCGAAAAATCCGACTTCCGTGCCGCGGGCATGCCGACCCCGCAGGAACTGGCGCTGCTTGAGCCGCTGCGCGACCAGCTGCCGGCGGAGACATTCGGCGAAGCGGTGACGCAACCGCCGTCGGACGGCTCAGGGCGGGACCGGAAGCAACTGAGCGCGGCATTGAAGTTGCTCGCTCAGGCCGGCTGGAAACGCTCCGGTGATTTCGTGGTCAACGACAAGGGCGGGCGGCTGGCCGCCGAATTCCTGGTCGACGACGAGACTTTTGTGCAGGTCTATTCGCCCTGGGTCGCCAACATGAAGGCCATCGGCATCGATGCCTCGATCCGCCTGGTGGATTCGGCGCAGTACCAGCTCAGGCAATCGACATTCGATTTCGACCTGCTCTCGGCCGCCTTCAATTTCAGCGCCACGCCGACCCGCGACGATCTGGAAATTTTCTTCCACTCGCGCAGCGCCACCGTATCGGGCTCGCGCAACCTGTCGGGCGTTGCAAGCCCCGCAGTCGATGCGCTGATCGATGCCGTCGGCGCGGCCAAGGATCGTGAAAGCCTGACCACCGCCATGCGCGCGTTGGACCGGGCCTTGCGCGCGCGGCGCGATTGGATTCCAAGTTGGTATCTGGCGAATCACCGAAGCGCCTATTGGGACATGTTCGGCTTCCCCGAACAGAAGCCCGATTTCGGCTTTCCGGTCGAGGCGCTGTGGTGGTTCGACAAGGGCAAGGCGGCAAAGATTGGCAAAGCCTGACATCACTGTTCGCGCGGGGCCCGTCGCCTGATGGGCGCCTATATCCTGCGCCGCATTCTCCTGATGATCCCGACGCTGTTCGGCATCATGGCGATCTCCTTCGCGGTCATCCAGTTCGCCCCGGGCGGGCCGGTCGAGCAGGTGATCGCCCGGCTGACCAACCAGGGCGGCAACGACCGCCTCGGCAGCGGTGGCGGCGACGCCGGCGGCGGCAATTTCGACGTGGCCGGCGATGTCGGCTCGAAATATCGCGGCGCGCAGGGGCTCGATCCCGAATTCATCAAGAAGCTGGAAAAGCAGTTCGGCTTCGACAAGCCGCCGCTCGAGCGCTTCGGCATGATGCTGTGGAACTATATCCGCTTCGATTTCGGCGACAGCTATTTCCGCGATATCTCGGTGCTGAACCTGATCCTGGAGAAGATGCCCGTCTCCATCTCCATCGGCCTCTGGATCACGCTTTTATCCTACCTGATCTCGATCCCGCTCGGCATCCGCAAGGCGGTGAAGGACGGCTCGACCTTCGACGTTTGGACCAGCGGTGTCGTCATCGTCGGCTATGCCATTCCAGGCTTCCTGTTCGGCATCATGCTCATGGTGCTGTTCGCGGGCGGTTCGTTCTGGGACTGGTTTCCGCTGCGCGGCATCGTCTCTGACAATTGGGATCAGCTGTCTTGGCCCGCCAAGATCGCAGACTATTTCTGGCACATGACGCTGCCGCTGACTGCGCTCGTGCTCTCGGCTTTCGCGACGACCACCCTGCTCACCAAGAACTCCTTCCTCGAAGAAATCCGCAAGCAATATGTGGTGACGGCGCGCGCCAAGGGGCTGTCGGAGCACAAGGTGCTCTACGGCCACGTGTTCCGCAACGCCATGCTGATCGTCATCGCCGGTTTTCCCGGCGCCTTTATCTCGGCCTTCTTCACCGGCTCGCTGCTGATCGAGAACATCTTCTCGCTCGACGGCCTCGGCCTGCTCGGCTTCAAGTCGGTGATCGACCGCGACTATCCGGTGGTGTTCGCCACACTTTACATCTTCTCGCTGCTTGGCCTATTCGTCGGCCTTCTGTCCGACCTGATCTATACCTGGGTCGATCCGCGCATCGACTTCGAGCGGAGAGACATCTGATGGCCGAGGCCGCGATCCAAAGCGCCCCGGTTCGGCCCCGCAGGCCATTTCTGTCGCCGCTCAACCAGCGGCGGTTGCAGAATTTCAAGGCCAACCGGCGCGGCTACTGGTCGCTCTGGATCTTCCTGTTGCTGTTCGTGCTGTCGCTGTTTTCAGAGCTGATCGCCAACGACAAGCCGATCGTCGCCTCCTACAAGGGCGAGATCCTGTTTCCGGTCCTGGTCGCCTATCCGGAGGAGAAGTTCGGCGGTTTCTATGCCGTCACCGACTATCGCGATCCGGTGATCCAGGACGAGATCAACTCCAATGGCTGGATGATCTGGCCACCGGTCCGCTACTCCTATCAGACGGTCAACAACGCAATTCCGGAACCGGCGCCGGCAAAGCCGTCCTGGCTTTACGACAAGAAGACGCGCTGCAGCCAGTACCCGCAAGGCGAGGCCGACGCCAACTGCACCGTCGGCAACTGGAACTGGCTGGGCACGGACGACCAGGCCCGCGATGTGCTGGCGCGGGTACTCTATGGCTTCCGCATCTCGGTTCTGTTCGGCCTGATCCTGACGCTCGGGTCATCGCTGATCGGCGTCGCGGCCGGCGCGGTGCAAGGCTATTTCGGCGGCTGGACCGACCTTCTCTTCCAGCGTTTCATCGAGATCTGGTCGGCGATCCCGGTGCTCTATCTGCTGCTCATCATCTCGGCCATCCTGCCGCCCGGCTTCTTCATCCTGCTCGGCCTGATGCTGCTGTTTTCATGGGTGGCGCTGGTCGGCGTGGTGCGGGCCGAATTCCTGCGCGCGCGCAATTTCGAATATGTCAACGCGGCGCGCGCGCTGGGCGTGCCGAACCTCACCATCATGTTCCGCCACCTGCTGCCGAACGCGATGGTGGCGACGCTGACCTTCCTGCCCTTCCTGCTCTCTGGCTCGATCTCGACGCTGACCTCGCTCGACTATCTCGGCTTCGGCCTGCCGCCGGGCTCGGCCTCGCTCGGCGAATTGCTGAAACAGGCGCAGCGCAACCTCAACGCCCCCTGGCTCGGCATCTCCGGCTTCATCGTGATCTCGCTGATGCTGTCGCTGCTGGTCTTCATCGGCGAGGCGACGCGTGACGCCTTCGATCCGCGCAAGACGTTCAAATGAGCCAAGCCCTGCTTTCCGTCCAAGACCTGAGCGTCGCCTTCGCGCAAGGCGGCAAGCAGGCGATCGCTGTCGATCACATCTCATTCGACATCGCCAAGGGCGAGACGCTGGCCCTGGTGGGCGAATCCGGCTCGGGCAAATCGGTCTCGGCGCTGTCGGTGCTGAAGCTCCTACCCTATCCGGCCGCCAGCCATCCGTCGGGCAGGATCCTGTTCAGTGGGGCCAACCTGCTCGCCATGGACGAGAAGGCGTTGCGCGGCGTGCGCGGCAACAAGATCACCATGATCTTCCAGGAGCCGATGACCTCGCTCAACCCGCTGCACACGATCGAGCAGCAGATCGTCGAGGTGCTGCAATTGCATCAGGGCCTGCGCGACGCCCCGGCGCGCGCCCGCACGCTGGAACTGCTCACCGAGGTCGGCATCCGCGATCCGCAAAAACGCCTCGACGCCTACCCGCACCAGCTCTCCGGCGGCCAGCGCCAGCGCGTCATGATCGCCATGGCTCTGGCCAACGAGCCGGAGCTTTTGATCGCCGACGAGCCGACGACCGCACTCGACGTCACCGTGCAGGCGCAGATCCTGGAACTGCTGGCGGAGCTCAAAGCCCGCAAGGGCATGTCGCTGCTGTTCATCACGCATGATCTCGGCATCGTGCGCAGGATCGCCGACCGCGTCTGCGTCATGACCAAGGGCAAGATCGTGGAGAGCGGCCCGACCAGGGAAATCTTCGCCAATCCGCGGCATGACTATACAAAGCATCTGCTCGCGGCCGAGCCGAAGGGCAAGCCGCCCACAACCGACCCGGGCGCCAAATCCGTCATGACCGGCAAGGACATCAAGGTCTGGTTCCCGATCAAGAAAGGCTTCTTCCGCACCACGGTCGACCATGTGAAGGCCGTGGACGGCATCGACGTCACAGTGCGGGCCGGCCAGACCCTTGGCGTCGTCGGCGAGTCCGGCTCGGGCAAGACGACGCTGGGCCTGGCGCTCGCCAGGATGATCTCCTCGACCGGCACGATCAATTTCAACGGACGCGACATCAACCAGCTCTCCTTCGGCGCCATGCGGCCACTGCGGCGCGAATTGCAGATCGTCTTCCAGGATCCGTTCGGCTCGCTCAGCCCGCGCCTCTCGGTCTCCGAGATCATCGAGGAAGGACTGAAGATCCACGAGCCGAAACTCTCGGCCGACCAGCGCGACGCCAAGGTGGTCGCCGTGCTGAAGGAGGTCGGCCTCGATCCCGAAACGCGCCACCGCTACCCGCACGAGTTTTCCGGCGGCCAGCGCCAGCGCGTCGCCATTGCCCGCGCCATGGTGCTCAACCCGCGTTTCGTCATGCTCGACGAGCCGACTTCGGCGCTCGACATGAGCGTGCAGGCGCAGGTGGTCGACCTCTTGCGCAGCCTGCAGGCCAAGCACAATCTCGCTTACCTCTTCATCAGCCACGACCTCAAGGTCGTCCGCGCCCTTGCCAATGATGTCATCGTCATGCGCAATGGCCGGATCGTCGAGGCGGGACCTTCCGAGCAGATTTTCAGCAGCCCGCAAACCGATTATACGCGGGCGCTGATGGCGGCGGCCTTCAAGATCGAGACCGCGCCGACCGGCGTGGTCAGCGAGTAGCCGGACCCGCACCGGCGAAACAGGGAAGAAAAATCCGAGAATGGAAAAAGGCAAAATCCTGCTTGCCCTCACGGGCATCCACCCGCAGCGCTGGCATGAGCTGCTCTCGGCCGAGCGCGAGGTCGTGCTGGAGCCGAACGGCGCCGACGATCCGTCGATCACCTATGCGGTGGTGTGGAAGCAGAAGCCTAACCTTCTCAAATCGCTGCCCAATCTGCGCGCCATCTTCTCGATCGGCGCCGGCGTCGACCACATCTTTGCCGATCCAGGCCTGCCCGACGTTCCGATCGTCAAGGTCGTCGCCGACAATCTTACCCAGCACATGGTCGAATATGTCGTCTGGCGTGTGCTCGACCACCATCGCCAAGCCTCGCTTTACCGGGCCCAGCAGCAAAAGAAGATCTGGCACGAGCCGCCGCAACGGGTGGCGGGCGACGTCTCCGTCGGCATCATGGGGCTTGGCAGTCTTGGCCGCGCCGCGGCTTCGGCGTTGTTGTCGCTCGGCTTCGCCGTCAACGGATGGTCGCGCAGCGAGCGGGGGATGAAGGGCGTTTCGACCTATGCCGGCGAGGCGGGGCTGATCCCCTTCCTCAATGCCACTGACATCCTGGTTGTGCTCTTGCCGCTCACGCCGCAGACCCAGGGCATCGTCAATTACGGACTGCTCAAGGAACTGCACCGGCGCAACGGGCTCGGCGGCGCCGTGCTGATCAATGCCGGGCGCGGACGCCTGCAGAAGGACGCCGACATTTTGCGCGCGCTGGACGACGGCACGCTGAAGGAAGCGAGCCTCGACGTGTTCGAGGTCGAACCGCTGCCGAAGACCAGCCCGCTGTGGAGCCATCCGAAAGTGTTCGTCACGCCGCATGCGGCGGCGACGTCGGACCCGGCGCATCTGGTGCCGATCATGCTTCGCCAGATTGCCGCCTTCGAGCGCGGCGAGAAGCTCGAGAACCTGGTTGACCGCGAGGCGGGGTATTAATCGGGAGTCAAACCCCAGTCGCGGAAGCGCTGCTTGATCGCCCGCAGCGAAGACAGCTGCAGCTTCGGCAGATCGAGCGCGTCGAACATCGCCCGGTATTTCCTGCGGTTTCGCGGCGTGATGACGGCGATGTGGTGGATCATGTCCCATTTGATGCTGTCGCGCCCGCCTTCCAGAGCACCGAGCCTGTCCTTCTCGAACAGCGTTCGCCTTAAATAGCGCAGAAGACTCGCGGCCGTGGAGATATCCAGCAGAATCAAGCCTGTCGCCCGCCGAAGTCGCTGCGGCATGCAAACCGAATAGTTCCCGTCCATCACCCAGCGCTCGCCGGCTATCGCGGCATCGTGCAGGGCAATGAATTCGGCCCTCGGACGCTGCTCCCAATCCGTATTGGGCAGATGAAAGAGCTGATCGAGGTGAACGGCTTCCAGGCCGCGCTTGCGCGCTATCGCGTCGGCAAGGGTGGACTTGCCGCTATTGGACGGGCCCAGGATGCAGATGCGGTCGCCGAGGTCTGAGAGGTTCATCGGGCGGTCTTTCAAGCGCGATCAAACGCTCGCCGGTCCATCCGAGCGTCAAACGGGGCTCAGGAAGGTTTCGAGCCGGGCAGCCCGAGCGTCTCCTTCTTCTTCGGCTTGCCGCAGTCGCGGCGTTCGATCGAGCGGTTCATGGCGTCGATCTCGCCGCTCGCCTTGTTGCTGGCGCGCTGCGCCTTGGAGCGCATGTCCGGCATGAACGGTGCGAAGCCCATGGCCGGATTGGAGAAGCCCGGCTTGGCGGTGACGGGCAGATTGTTCTGCCGCGCCAGTTGATTGCGCTGCGCCAGTAATTGGTCGCAAGGCACATCGTCATATTGCAATGAGGATTGGACATCCTCGTCCTGACGCTCGGCCATCGACGTGCCGCCGACACAGCCGGCGACCGTCAGGCAAGACGCCAACGCAACCATGGTCCAGCGCATGGATATCTCCCTAGGGCAATTCCAGGAAAGTGCCTCGTGGTTTTCCGTCCGGAATTGCGCAAAACAAAAGACTCGGTATCCGCCCCGCGCAACCGGGACCATGCCATTCAGGCTTTTTCGCAGCAAGGTCGACCTCATGCCGTTGCCGGATTCCCCAGCTCGGCGGCTGCAGGGGGAAACCCAGCCACAATGGCCAGGCCCTCGACCGGATCCCGCCGGTCGTGCCGGATAACCGTGCTTTCCAGCGACAGGACTGCAAGCCCGTTGGCGCGAAGCATGCGCCGCGCATAGGCCTCGGAATGGGCGTAACGCCGTGATGGCAAAAGGGCGAAATCGCCGCCGCCGGCAAGCGTCTCGAGCGAAAAGGCGAACAGGCCGCCATCGGCAAGCATGTTCGCAACCGCACCGACGATACCTTCGAGCGCGCCAAGATAGATGAACACGTCGGCCGCGACCACGAGGTCGGCGCTGTCGCCTGTGTAAGAGAAATGCTGGAGGTCGGCCTTGGCGAGCCGGTCATAGATGCCCTTGGCTTTCGCCTTCCTCAGCATGCCGGCCGAGATGTCGTAGCCCTCCAGCCGGTCGGCGAGCGGCCGCAGCCTTTCGCCCATCAGGCCGGTGCCGCAGCCGAAGTCGAGGGCCAGCCGGAACCGGCCGGGCCGTGCCTTGCTTATGGCGCGCCAGAGAAAATCCGGCAGCCCATAACCGAGCTTCCCGACAAGCGAGTCCTCGAAACTGTCGGCGTAGTGATCGAACAAGGTCTCGACAAAGGCGCTGGGCGGCGCCTCGGCGGCGGGCGCCTTGCCGATCAGTTGAAGCTTGAGCGCAGCGCCGAGGCGGTCCGCGGGCTCCAGCTTCAGCGCCATGGTCCAGGCCCGCGCCGCTTGGTCGAGCAGGCCTGCCGCCTCCTGCATCTCGCCGAGGCGAAACCAGCCCGCCGCCCATTGCGGCGCCAGTTCCATCGCGCCGAGCAAAAGTTCGGCCGCCTGCGCCGGCTCACCAGAGGCGAGCAGCATCTCGGCGAAATCGGCGCGACGGTCGGCGTTCAAATCGCCCGACGAGGCCTGGAGCGGTTTCATCTTTTGAAGAATCCCATCGGCGAGGCGGAGCCGGCAAGGGGCTGTAGGACGAGTCAGCAGTCGCTTGCAACAGGCTTCCCGCGCGGAATTTAGCCACTATGTTCAAAGCCATGCGCGCCAGCGACCTGCTCAAGCCCCGGCCGGAGGGCCTCTATTGCCCGCCCGGCGATTTCTTCATCGATCCGGTGCGGCCCGTCGGGCGGGCGCTGATCACGCATGGCCATTCCGACCATGCGCGCTCCGGCCACCGCTCGGTGCTGGCCACGCAAGAGACGCTCGACATCATGGGGCTGCGTTATGGCGAGGATTTCGCCGGAACGACGCAGGCCGCTGCGCTCGGCGAAACACTCGACATCAACGGCGTCGCCGTCACCTTCCATCCGGCCGGGCATGTGATGGGCTCGGCGCAGATCTGCGTCGAGCATGGGGGCATGCGCATCGTCGCCTCCGGCGACTACAAGCGTCAGAACGATGCCACCTGCCTGCCGTTCGAGCCCATCCGGTGCGATGTCTTCATCACCGAAGCGACCTTCGGCCTGCCGGTGTTTCGCCATCCGCCGGACCATGAGGAGATCGCGCGCGTGCTCAAATCGGCGGCGCAATTTCCCGAACGCTCGCATCTGATCGGCGCCTATGCGCTCGGCAAGGCGCAGCGCGTGATGCGGCTGTTGCGCGACGCCGGCTACGACAGGCCGATCTATATCCATGGCGCGCTGGCGAAGCTCAGCGAATATTATCAAAGCCAGGGTATCGATCTCGGCAAGCTTGAGCCGGGGACGGTGGAAAGCCGCGGCAAGGCCGATTTCGCCGGCGCGATCGTCGTCGGCCCGCCGTCGGCCTTCGCCGACCGCTGGGCGCGGCGTTTTCCCGACCCGATCTCCTGCTTCGCCTCGGGCTGGATGCGCATCCGCCAGCGCGCCAAGCAAGGCGGCGTCGAGCTGCCGCTGATCATTTCCGACCATGCCGATTGGGACGAGCTGATCATCACGATCAGGGAAACCGGCGCGGAGGAAATCTGGGTCACGCATGGCCGCGAGGAGGCGCTGGTGCGCTGGTGCGAGCTTGAGGGTATCGCGGCCAGACCGCTGCATCTCGTGGGGTATGAGGATGAGGGCGATTGATGGTGTTTTTTGATCCAGAAATCGCCACCGCCGCGCTCTACGGCGCCCCCCTCTGTCCTGCCGGACATCTCCCCCTCAAGGGGGGAGATTGGCAGCTTGAACGCCGGCGCATCTCTACCGGCGCCGAAGATTCGCGAAAGCGGACGCGACGTCCAATCTCCCCCCTTGAGGGGGAGATGGCCGGCAGGCCAGAGAGGGGGGCCTCGCGCCAGCTTTCGCAATTGGCGCAGCGCAAACGCCCATGAACCGTTTCGCCGAGCTTCTCGACCGCCTTGTGCTGACGCCGTCGCGCAACGGCAAGCTGACGCTGCTGACCGATTATTTCCGCAGCGTCGAGGATCCCGATCGCGGTCTGGCGCTCGCCGCCATCACCGGCGATCTCTCGATCGCGGCGGTGAAGCCGGCGATGCTGCGCGCGCTGGTGGTCGAGCGCATGGACCCGGTGCTGTTCGGCTATTCCTACGACTATGTCGGCGACCTCGCCGAGACCGTGTCGCTGGTCTGGCCGCAACCACAAGGGCACATCCCCAATCATGTGCCGACGCTTGCCGAAGTGGTCGGCAGACTGCAGGCGGCGAGCCGCTCCGACGGACCGAAGGTTCTGTCACGGCTGCTGGACGACGCCAGCATCTCGGCGCGCTTCGCCATCATCAAGCTGGTCACCGGCGGCTTGCGCATCGGCGTGTCGGCGCGGCTCGCCAAGCAGGCGCTGGCCGACCTTGGCCAAGTCGACGTCGCCGAGATCGAGGAGCTCTGGCACGGGCTGGCGCCGCCTTACACCGAGCTGTTCGCCTGGCTCGAGGGCCGGGCGGAAAAGCCGACGAGCGCCGCGCTGGCGCTGTTCCGTCCGGTGATGCTGTCCAATGCCGTCGACGACGGCGACCTCGAAAAGCTCGACCCGGCCGATTATGCGGCGGAATGGAAGTGGGACGGCATACGCGTGCAGGCGGTGTGCGAAGGCGGTGTGCGCCGGCTTTATTCGCGCACCGGCGACGACGTGTCCGGCGCCTTCCCGGACCTTGCCGCCGCGATGAATTTCGAGGCGGCGCTGGACGGCGAGCTTTTGGTCGGCGACCCGCGCGAGACGACCGGAACCTTTTCCGACCTGCAGCAGCGGCTGAACCGCAAGAGCGTGTCGCCAAAGATCCAGCAGCAATATCCGGCCTTCATGCGCTGCTACGACGCGCTGCAGATCGACGGCGAGGACCTGCGCGCGCTGCCCTTCGCCGAGCGCCGCAAGCGACTCGAGGCGTTCGTCAAAACCCTCGACCCGAGCCGCTTCGATCTCTCGCCGCTGGTCGCGTTTTCCGATTGGGAGACGCTGGAGCGGCTGCGCCAGGCGCCGCCGCATCCGATCATCGAAGGGGTGATGCTGAAGCGCTGGGATTCGCCCTATCTCGCCGGCCGGCCGAAAGGCCCGTGGTTCAAGTGGAAGCGCGACCCGCACACCATCGACGCGGTGCTGATGTATGCGCAGCGCGGCCACGGCAAGCGCTCGAGCTTTTATTCCGACTACACGTTCGGCGTCTGGTCCGGTCCGGAGGGCTCGGAAGAGCTGGTGCCGGTCGGCAAGGCCTATTTCGGCTTCACCGACGAGGAGCTGAGAGAAATCGACAAATATGTGCGCGACAACACGATCGAGCGTTTCGGGCCGGTGCGCTCGGTGCGCGCCGACCGCAGGAACGGCCTGGTGCTGGAGGTGGCGTTCGAAGGCCTCAACCGCTCGACCCGCCACAAATCTGGCGTCGCGATGCGCTTTCCCCGCATCTCACGGCTGCGCTGGGACAAGCCGGCGGCGGAAGCCGACCGCATCGAGACGCTGCAGGCATTGCTGGATAGCTAAAGATGGAGCGCTGGCGCTTCATCCCACCCGGCGCTTCGCGCCGACCTTCCCCATCAAGGGGAGGTCGCGCCGACGGCGCGGGTGAGGTGCAGCGCCTGCGTTGGCGGATAGAGCGGCGCGATCACTGCGCTATCGAGACGCGTATCTCGTAGATATCCACCGACTTGCCCTTCTGGTCGAAATCGGAATTGACGGCGATCGTGCCGGCGGCGCCCGGATGCTTGTTCGGGAACTGCACGTCGAACAGATATTCGTTGCGCTCGTGGCCGACCGCGTAGCGCTTGCGGCCGCAATCGCCGAGATCGCCGAAATTGCAGTCGATCGAGATCTGCGTCTCCTTGCCTTCTTCCGAACGCGCGACGATGTCGAACATGGCATGCTTGCCCGCAAGCTTCTCCAGCACGCCCTGACCGACATCGAAGGCGATGGCCGAACCGGACGCGCCCGAGCGGATGCGCAGGAACTGGCCGGTGTCGTCCTTCATCACCTCGGCGGCGGCGTCGGACGGCGCGCTGACATGGGTCGGGTCGGCGGGCGAGAAGACGTTGATCCAGTTCTTCGACTGGTCGGCTTCGCCCGGTTTCTGCGGCGAGCCTGGCTCGGTCGGCTGCGAGGAGTCCTCGTCGTCCAGCGCCGGCGTCGGCTCCGGCGGGCCGGTGTTGAGCTCGGCCGCCGTCTTGAAGACACCGGTCTGCTTGGCGAAATAGAGGCCGATGCCGGCGGCCGCGAGCAATGTCGCGACGACGAAGATCGCGGTGAGCGGCAAGCGCCGGCCCCTGATGCGCCGCTCGTCGCGGTCGGGCGCGACCTGGGCGCCGTTGCCGACGGGAGCACCCGGCGAATCGTCGAGCGAGGGCGCATCGGGAAGTGCTGTCTCATCCGGCATGATGTCGGGCACGCGCGGCAGCACACGCGCACGCGGCCGGTCCGACGCATCGGGCTGGACCGGGCCGTCGACGGTGATCGAGGGCGAGGGCGCGGTTTGCGACGGCGGCAGCGGCGCGTCGACAGACGGCGCGGCCGATTCGGACGGCGCTTCGACGCCGGGGTCCGGTGCGCCATTGCCGGCGGGCGCGACGTTTTCCGGCGGCAGCGTCACCTCTGGCACGGCCGGCAGGAACTCCGATTCGATCTCGGTGATCTTGGCCTGGACTGCCTTGCGGCGGCTGATGGCGGCCTCGACCGTGACGTTCGGATTGGCCTGCAGGACGCGGTCGAGCGCGGCAAAGGCGGATCGATAGACCCTCTCGCGGAACGCCCGGTCCTCGGCATTGCCTTTCTCGAAGGCATTGCGGATCGCTTTCTCGATGGGGTCCAAGCGAGCTCCCTCTGCGCGTTCGCTCCCGGTTGTCTGGTCGTCGGCCGCAGACGACCAATCGATCAACGGCGAGCGGCCGCCTTGCCGGCCAAAGCCATTTCGGCATTTTTTGTTGAAGAATCAACATTTTTCGTCACCGCGGCTGCAGCCGCGCCGGGCAGCCGGATGCGAAGGACGCTTACTCGCACGCCGCCGCGGGCCGCGCCGGCGCCCGTCGCGCGGTAACCGTAGATCGGAATTGCCGCCGGCGAGGCCGGAATTCACCGCTGCCCATCTTGAATTAGCGAGCGGTTGAGTCTATCACCCAGCCCATTCTGGAAGCTCAGCGCTTCCCGGGCCGCTTTAGCTCAGTTGGTAGAGCACATCATTCGTAATGATGGGGTCGCGTGTTCGAGTCACGCAAGCGGCACCAAAATTCCAATAACTTAGCCGATCGCCTCGCCGGATTTGTACAGAAACCGCACAGAAACACCTGATGCCGAAGGCTGTAGACCTGAGCGACCGCGAACTTCACCGTCTGATCAGCTAACTTTCTCCCTGCTCGCCTAGACCGTGCTTCGGAATTTCCTTTAGCCCTAACATTTGTAGGCGCGACCAGTTCGGCCGTGTGCACATGATAGGGCGCTCGGTCCTGGCGGGGCCGAGCCCAACCACCTTCACCCGCTGGCTTCGGCCGGCGGGTTTTTTCATTCTGTCACAGCTCGGCGACAACCGTCTGGGCATTCCAGTCAATGGACTTCGGTCGTATGTACTTTAAGACCGTGGCCCGAGTGCGGAACAAATACCACAAAGTTCTCTTTTCTTCCGAGTGAGAACTCAAGAAAAGGAGAAAAGCCATGTCTGACGGCCCTACAGTCGTAAACTCTGGTGGTGGCGGAACAGCCGTTGCGATAATCCTTGGCATCATCGCAGTTGTTGCCCTACTATTCTTCACTGGGGTGATAAACATAAATGGGGGCGGAGGTAAGGATGTGAACGTTAGCGTGAACACGCCCAAGGTTGAGGCGCCGTCCGCACCGTCCGTCTCCAAGCCCGCCGCTCCCGCCAAACCGGCACCGGCACCTGCTAACGGGGGCTAGGGCGGATCTTCCTCACAGGCTCCGGCGAAATGCTGGGCCTGTGAGGTCCAGCGGTTCACGTCCCGCGATTCGCCGGTCGCCGCCATCTCTGCCCAGGCGCATTAGCGGAGGCCGAGCGCTTGAGCGGTCTACCGTGAACCATGGGCCATCGGCGGATGACAAAAAGTCACCGGCGGGGGCAACCTGCCCCAACGGAATAAGGGGCTATATCTTTGGTCCTTTCGGACCAATGCGTTCGGCAGGATGGACCTCGGTCGATTGTGGGCTGGCGGGCAAATCAGACAGTCTCGCGATCGCACCGGCTGATAACCCCAAGCCCCCCGCCCTATCGGTCGGTGCATGCCCGGCTTGCGGACCTCAAAATCCTAACCACAAAAGCGAGCCGGGCTTCCATCCGCGTGCCCATGCCGAGACGCAATCTGCCGGAAATGCAATGAGGAGTTGGACGGTCTATCACGTCGATTTCAGAGCAGGGGGCAGCAGACCGCTTCTAACCAAAATCGGAAGCCTTGAAGCAGACAATCTTTTGGCAGCGGTGACGAAGGCACAGGCATTGTGGCCCGATGAAAGGTCGATGACCGTCCGCCCGGCTGCAGAAGACAGCCAATCGGCACAGCCGCCGGCCCCACTGCGCGACACCGATTGAACCCAAGGAGCGGTCGGGTCGCTCGCTTCGGCTCCAAAGCACCGGGATGATTCGGCCACGCATAACCGTGCTACCCGGCGTGTCACACAAGCGGCATCATTCTCACGCCTTCCCCCTGCACCACGTGATCGGCGCATCTCGGCCATTGTCGGGAACAGCTGTTGGTGGGAAACTCCCTTTGTCAGCATGGGAGGTCGAAATGCCCAATAGTTTCAAGACCGGAGACGTCGTCAGGCTGAAGTCCGGAGGCCCCGAAATGACTGTCAGCGACGGGGCGGCTTCCGGCACGTATCTGTGCCACTGGTTCAACCGCGAGGGCGACGTCTGGACGCCGCAACATGCAGGTTTCAAGCAGGACCAGTTGGTGGCGGTCGACCAGCCGAGATAGCCGTCGCCTCCTGTCCTTAGCAATCCTTCGATCCGGCTGCGCCGGATCCGGTAGGTTGGTGTCCGGTCGAAAAAGACCGACGGATTTTGCTCTGTCTCGCGTTCAATGGTTGAAGCGTGGCCGCCAATGGCCGCGCCCAACCGGAGACGAGAGCATGATCCGCCCCACCATATTCGTCGTTGCCCTTGGCCTGCAGACCGCGGCCGCGGTCGCCCAGACAACGACGCCGGCCCCTGCCCCGGCCCAGACGGCGCCGAGCAGCCCGGCTCCGGCCGCCAAGTCTGACCAACCCAAGTCCGGCCTGACGCTGGAAAAGTTCGAGGCGCGCCGGGAAAGGGCGTTCATGCTGGCCGACACAGACAATGACGGCAAGGTCAGCCTCACCGAATGGACCGCTTTCCAGACCGCGCGCAAGGCCAAGGGCGATCCGGCCAAATCCTTCGCGCGCATGGACACCAACAAGGACGGCTTCGTTGACAAGGGCGAGCTCGACGCCTTCGTCGCCAAGCGCTTCGCCAGGCTCGACAAGAATAGCGACGGCGTGCTCGGCGCCGACGAGAGGCCGGGCCATAAAACCGCTCCCAATCAGGAGCAATGACCAAGAGGCTATGCCGCACAATGACAGCTGCGAGCGCCCGACGTGATGGGCGCCGATCCGGACGAGGAACTGGTACGCCGCATCGGCGCCGGCGACACCGCCGCGGTGCAGGCGATGGTGGCGCGCAAGCTGCCGCGCATCCTGGCCCTGGCCGCCAGGATGCTTGGCGACCCGGCGGAAGCAGAGGACGTCGCCCAGGAGACTTTCGTGCGCATCTGGCGCCGTGCCTCGGGCTGGCGCCAGGGGCACGCACGCTTCGACACCTGGATTCACCGCGTCGCGCTCAACCTCTGCTACGACCGGCTGCGGCGCCGGCGCGAATGGACGACGGACGAGCTGCCGGAGGTGGCGGACGAGGCGCCGCTTCCCGATGTCATGCCGGGCGACGAAGAGCGCAGGGTCAACCAAGCGCTGCAGCGGATCGCGCCACGCCAGCGCGAGGCCATCGTGCTGGTGTATTATCAGGAGCTGTCCAACATCGAGGCCGCCGGCGCCATGCAGGTCAGCGTCGATGCGCTGGAAAGTTTGCTCGCGCGGGGTCGTCGCTCGTTGCAGGCCATGCTCGTTGGAGATGGCGATGATTGAGACCGTGAGGGGACTGCGAATTCCGAGGACTGCGGCGTGGGGGGCCACGCTGGAACGGCGGAAGGGGGAACGACATGGCTGAGAAAACTTCGGGCGGGCCTATGGATGCCGAGCGCTTCGCCGCGCTGGCGGATGCCTATGGCGGCGCCTTGCATCGCTGGCCGCCGGGCGAACAGGCGGCCGCGATGCTGTTTGCCGACACCAACGAGGGCCGAGCTATCCTGGCGCGCGCGGGCAGGCTCGACGCCATGCTCGACCGGCATCGGGTCGACGCACCCAGCCCGGCGCTCCATCGCACCATTGTCGTCCGGGCAGCGGCCGAGGTCAGGCAGAGCCGCCGCCGACGGTTCTGGTGGCTGGGCTTCGGGCTTGCGGGTGTCGGCCTGGCCGGCGCCGTGGCCGGGCTGGCGCTGGTGGCCGTCGTCAGCCCGGATATGCAGCCCGACCATTATGTGATGGATGCCAATGCGACGTCGTTCGGCGATGCCGGGCCCGACGCCGATCCTTACGAGGAAAACCTATGAGCCCCCGTCTTGTCGCGGCATCGCTGGTGCTGAATGTTTTTCTGATCGGCGCGGTGGCCGGCGGCGCCGGCTGGCTGATCGGCAAGTCCAATCCGGGCTATTCGCTGGAATCGGCCGGCGGTAGGTTGCCTGCCGCCGACCGCAAGGTCTTCCGCCAAGCGTTGCGCGACGTTCGCCGCGAGTCGCGCGACGTGATCCTCGACGGCCAAGCCGCGCGGCGTGAGGCGGCAAACCTTCTGCAGCAGCCGGCTCTCGACACCAACGCGCTTGCCGCCGCCCTGGAGCGCGCGCGCAATGCCGATGTCACCGTGCGCACCCGGATCGAGCAACGCATCATCGAATTCGCCGCATCAGGCTCGCCGGAGGACCGCCGGCTGCTGGCGGACGCCTTGTTGCGACGCGCCGGCCGGCAGCCGCCGCCTGCAAAAAAATCGCCATAGGCGGCGACGGAAACGGCGAGCACGCTCCGTTCAAGGGAAGAGGGACAGGCCTGCGACCGCCTTTGGCGGCGGCAGGTTCTCTTCAACCTCGAAACTCTCGGGAGTATCGCATGAACAGTCTGGCAAAATATTCGATCGCGGCTGCGCTCGCCCTCGGCGGAACGGCCGCCGCAAGCGCCGCCTCAGCGATGCCGATCGCACCTGTTGCGCCGGCGCCCGCAATGATAGAGCACGTCGCCTGGGGCTGCGGTCCGGGCTGGCATCCCAACCACTGGGGCCGCTGCGTGCCCAATCGCCGCGTGATCTATCCCGGCTATTACTACTGGGGCGGACCGCGCGTCTATATCGGCCCCGTCTGGCATCCCTACCATCGCTGGCACCACTGGCGCCGCTGGTAACAACCCTTCGCGATGCCGGTGCTGTGGCCGTCATCGTGAGGATCCCCGATGATCCATGAAACCGACGGCTTCAACGGAGGCTTCGTTGGCCGCACCGTTTGCAAATTCCGTCTCGCCGGACCCCGCCCTGGTGGCGCTCAACCGCTTCGGCCTCGGCGCGAAACCCGGCGACGAGTTTGGCAAGATCGCCGCCGATCCGCGCGGCTACCTCGAGGCCGAGCTCAAGCAGCAGGACGTCGCGCTCATTTCCCCCGACGGCCCACGGAATGCCGGGTTGCTGGACAGCACTGCGGCGATCCAGGCCAGCATGGCGGCAGCCATGGAGCGCAAGGCGGCGCGCGCCGAGAGGGCGGCGGCCGTCATGCAGCCGGCAACGGATGATCCAGCCGGCCCGGCCGTGGCAAAAGCCAAACCCTTGGTGCCGCATGTCGAGGCCGATATCTATCGCGACGAGGCGCAGGCCCGGTTCGACAAGGCGCTCACTGCGACGCCTGGCTTCGTAGAGCGCCTGGTCGGCTTCTGGTCGAACCATTTCTGCGTTTCCGTCGCCAAGGCGCCGGTGGTGCGGGCATGCGCCGGCGCCTTCGAACGCGAGGCGATCCGCCTCTTCGTGCTCGGCCGCTTCGCCGACATGCTTTTGGCCGTCGAGCACCATCCGGCCATGCTGTTCTATCTCGACAACCGGCAGTCCATCGGCCCCGATTCCCGCGCCGGCAAGCGACGCGGACGCGGCCTCAACGAGAACCTCGCCCGCGAGATCCTGGAATTGCACACGATGGGCGTCGGCAGCGGCTATGCCCAGGCCGACGTCACCAGTTTCGCGAACATGCTGACCGGCTGGACGATGGCCGGCCGCGAGGGGCGGCTGGGCGAGCCGGGAAGCTTCGTCTTCAACGCCAATGCGCATCAGCCGGGCAAGGCGGTGCTGCTCGGCAAGACCTATCCCGATGGCGGCATGGGCCAGGCGGAGGCCGCGCTCAACGACATTGCCCGTCACCCGGCCACCGCGCGGCACATCGCCACCAAGCTTGCCCGCCATTTCATCGCGGACGATCCGCCCCCGGCGGCGGTCGCTCGCCTGGGCACGGTTTTCAGCAAGACCGACGGCGACCTGCGCTCGATCGCGTTGACGCTGATCGACATGTCGGAAGCCTGGTCGACGCCGCTCACGAAGCTGCGCTCGCCGTTGGACTATGTCGTGGCGCTGCGGCGGGCGGTCGGCGCTACCGCCGGCAACGAACCGCAACGATCGCTTCGCTGGCTGAGCGTGCTCGGCGAACCGCTGTGGCGACCGCCGGGGCCGAACGGCTTTCCCGACCGGACGGACGCATGGGTTTCCGCCGAGGGCCTCAAGACGCGGCTGGACATTGCGTGGCAGGCGGCGAAGCAGGCGGACGATATCGGCGATCCCGACGAGATGCTCGGGTCGCTGATCGGCACATCCGTCTCGGCCGAGACGCGGCAGGCGATTTCGCGCGCGGAGTCCCGGCAGCAGGGCCTGGCGTTGCTGTTGATGGCGCCGGAATTCCAGCGCCGGTAATTCCAGCGCCGGTAGCAGAAGTGGAGATGCAGCCATGAGCCTTCTTTGCGAAACCCCCAGCCTTTCCCGCCGCGCGGTGCTGATTAGCGGCGGCGCGCTATTTGCCTGGGCCTATCTGCCGCGCTTCGCGCGCGCAGCCGACAAGCGCGACCCGCGCCTGATCGTCGTCGTGCTGCGCGGCGCGCTGGACGGGCTGTCGACGGTCGGGCCGGTCGGCGATCCAAACTGTGCCGGCCTGCATGGCGACATCGCGCTTTCGCTCTCAGGCGCCAACCCGGCATTGCCGCTTGACGGTTTCTTCGCCGTCAACCCGGCAATGCCGGTGTTTGCGCGCCTGTTCAAGGCGGGCCAGGCGGCGGTGGTGCACGCGGCCGCGACCGGCTACCGCGACCGCTCGCATTTCGATGGCCAGGACGTGCTGGAAAGCGGCCTGCCCGGCCCTGGCAGCGCCACCACCGGCTGGCTCAATCGGGCGTTGGCCAGCCTGCCGGCGGGCGAGCGCGTGGCGAGGCTCGGCGGGCTGGCGGTCGGGCCGTCGACGCCGCTGGTGATCCGTGGCGCCGCGCCCGTGCTCGGCTGGGCACCGCAGGCGCTGCCGACGCCCGGCGATGCGCTGGCGGAGCGTGTGCTCGATCTCTACAACCATCGCGATCCGGTGCTAGCGGCCGCGCTTCAGAAAGGGCTCGATGCCGATCGGATGGCGCTGGGCGACCAACTCGACGGCACGACGATGAAGCCTAAGGGCGGCCTCGACAACGCCGCCGACATGCGGCAATCGGCGCAAGGCGCGGCGCGGCTGATGGCCGCCGACGACGGGCCGCGCATCGCGGCGCTCGCTTTCGACGGCTGGGACACCCATGTCAACGAAGGCGGCGCCACAGGGCGGCTCGCCAATCTGCTCGGCGGCCTCGACGGGGCGTTCGAGGAGTTCGAGAAGGGGCTTGGCGAGCGTTGGCGCGACACCGCGGTCGTCGCCATCACCGAGTTCGGCCGCACGGCCCGCATCAACGGCACGGTCGGCACCGACCATGGCACCGGCACAGTGGTGCTGCTCGCCGGCGGCGCGATCAAGGGCGGCCGCGTCATCGCCGACTGGCCGGGGCTGAAACCGGCGCAGCTCTACGAAGGCCGCGACCTGGCGCCGACCAGCGATGTGCGCGCGGTGCTGAAGGGGCTGCTGGCCGACCAGTTCGGGCTGTCGCCGGCCGTGCTTGGCGACAAGGTGTTTCCGGAGTCGGCAGCAGTGAAGCCGATGCGGGATCTGGTGGCGTGAGCCGTGAGTTTGCCGGTCAGCGATAGGCTGGCGGCGCCAGTCAGTTCGTCATCCACGGGCGGAGCGGGAGCGAAGCGGACGCGGAGACCCGAGGATCCATTCCGTGACTTTGATCGTGGGTGCTGCGGAGCAGAATTCTGAACCATGGCAACGCCTGAACGTCACGGAATGGATCCTCGGGTCTGCGCTGCGTCGCTTCGCTCCTTGCTCCGCCCGTGGATGACGAGGCTGAGGAGCCTCGGCCAATCACCAACGCTGGCGCGGAGGTTTCGAACCTGTGCGTGGGACCTTAGCCAAACCGCCCGCGCCGTTGCCAGCGCGACGGCGATCCGAGAGCGATCACCAGCTCCAATAACCGGGGCGCCAGCGGTGGTGGTACCAGAAGCCGGGATGCCAATGGCGCGCCGGCCGTATGATCACGCGGCGGTTCGGCACGCATCTGCCCCTACGGTTCACGTGCCAGCCGGGACCGCAGCGCCAGCCGACGGTTTCGATGGGCAGCGGCGAAGCACCTGGCTTGGCCATCGGCATGGCTTGCGAGCCCACACTGGATAGCAGCAACGTGCCGGCGGCCATCGCGAGAGGCAGAAAATATCTCGTCATCAAGGTTTGTCTCCGTGATTCAATCCCTACCTCCGTGAAACGGAGGACAGGGCCGAATTCCGTCGGAGCGGTGCGGATCACGTCTTCGTTAGCGGGGTAGCGCCTTCGTTGAGCGTCGCTACGGTCTTCAGCGCGCCGTCCAGCATGTCGCCTTTCTCGTCCTTCAGCGCCGCCTCGCGCAGGCGGCGGATCCAGTCGGCGGCGTCCTCCCTGCCCTCGAGCGTCGGCAGCGCCGAGAGCACGCGGTCGAACTTCGACTGGGCGCGGGCATGGGTGTCGCTGTAACCCTTGATCAGCCGGCGGCAATTCAGGACCTCGGTGGCCAAAGCGTAGTCCTGGCGCGCGTGGCTAAGCGCCAGGCTATACCAACGCTCAAGATGCTCGAGCTCTACCTTGTGGCGCAGCAGGCGGCGGCGCCAGCGGCGCAGGCCGCCGATGAACCAGAGCATGGCGAAGCCGGTGAAACTGTCGGTGCGGATGTGGCGGCCGCGGTTGATGCGGCGGTCGAGGAAGGCGGCGAGTTTCGGGCGGTTCTCGATATAGCTGCCGAGTCCCGCCGGCAGCGTGCCGCAGAACTCCTCGATGCGCGGGTGGAAATATTCGGTGACCTGCAGCACCGCCCCTTCCTTGACGCCGACCTCCCTGCGCACCCGCTTGTCGCGGGTCGAGCGCGTCTTGAGATCGGCGACGCGGATCATGTCGTCGTAGCACATGGCATTGGCAAGGTGCTTTGCCGCGGCGATCGATAGCGCGTAGCCGCGCTCCGCATTGTCCAGCGCCACCGCTCTGTCCAGCCGGTCGAGATACTCGCCGGCATAGGCGATGTCCTGGTAATCGACGACCTTCTTCAGCCCGAGCTCGGCCATGTCGCGCACGGGCTCAGGGAGCGACGCGACGCGAGCGGCAAGCGCCTGCCAGCCCTTGAGCAGGGTTTCCGGGCCACTGACCCTCCCCGTTGGCCTGGGCTGGGCAACGGGGGGTTCCGCCGCCGCTTTTTCCCCGGCCGGCGCTGCCGCGATCCCGCGCGCGCGGTCGTAGGCCGCGCCGAAGGCGGCGAGGCTCGGCTTGACGCCACGGCCGCCGGCGCCGATCGCCTGCTCGTAAGTTTCGCGGGTGAAGGGCAGCGCGTCGGAGCCGGCCAGCGCGCCGAGCAGGCTGGCCGAGATCATGGTGCCGTTGTCGGCGGCGATCTTTTCCATGTCGAAGGCGATGAAGCGCCTGGCCGCCGCTTGTGCCGTCGCGTGCACTTTTTCCGACGAGGCGCGGCCGTCGCCCGGCTCGATCTTTTCCGAGACGGCGGCGATGCGGTGTGAAGAGGTGATCAGCGTCGTGCGCTCAGGCGTGACGAAACCGCGGATGATGGCGCGGCCGGCTTCCATCAGCTCGGCGGCGATCAATATGTCGACATCGCCCTGCGACGGCGACAGCGCGAAAACCGGCAGCCGGCCGGTGTCGCGGGCCATCTCGATGTAATAGATCGTGGCGCCAGTGCGCTGCGCGACGCCGGCCACGGAGGTCGATTGGGCGATATAGCCGTTGCGCTCGGCGACGTCGGTGATCCAGTCGGCGAGCACGCCGCCGCCCTGGCCGCCGACCGCGAGCACGGCGAGTTTTATCACCCGCTCGTCGTCAGAGGCGCCCGCCTTGGGGCGCAGGGGAGAAGCCTGATCAAGCATCGGCGAACGTCAAGCGGCGGCTCTCGCGGCGGCGCTGCAGAAGGCCGATCGCGGCGCGGCGCGCGCTTTCGAGGAAACGGTCCCAGCGGCCGGGATTGTGGACGACATCGGCGCGGTAGAAGGATGGGCAGAGCACGGCGGCGTCCGCCACCTCGCCACAATTGCCGCAGCCGACGCAGTTCTGGTCGATCGAGGCGACCGGATCGTCACGCAGCGGATCGTCGAGCGACTTCACCGACAGCGACGGGCAGCCGGACAGCCGCATGCAGGCATGGTCGCCCGTGCAGATGTCCTCGTCGACGCCGAATTTCGGCTTGACCACGCGCTCGCCGCCCTTGATCGCCTTGTCGACCAGCGGCTTCTCGCGGCGCTGGCGGTTGAGCATGCACTCGGACGAGGCGACGATGACCTTCGGACCCTTCTCCTCGGTGGTCAGCGCCTCGCGCAGCGCGGCTTGCATCTTGCCGACATCATAGGTGCGGTCGATGTGGCGCAGCCATTTGACGCCCATGCCCTTCACCGCTTCGTCGATCGGATGCTTGGTCGACTTGGTGCGGTTGTTTGCGCGCGAGGACAGGATGTCCTGGCCGCCGGTGGCTGCCGAGTAGAAATTGTCGACGACGACGATGACGCCGTCATTCTTGTTGAAGACGGCATTGCCGATCGAGGAGGTCAGGCCGTTGTGCCAGAAGCCGCCATCGCCAACGAAGGAGATCGAGCGGCGCTTGGCATCAGGTGAGTTGAAGGCGGAAGCCGAGGCCGGCCCCAGCCCATAGCCCATGGTGGTGGCGCCGAGCTCGAAGGGCGGCATGATCGAGAACAGATGGCAGCCGATGTCGGAGGCGATGTGATGCTTGCCGAGCTCTTGCTCGACCAGCTTGGTCGCGGCGAAGATCGGTCGCTCGGGACAGCCGATGCAAAAGCCCGGAGGCCGTCCGGGAACGACATTGATGAGGTCGGCCGTGTCGACGCCCTCGCCTGCCTTGTTCGGCGCGCGCACCTCGCCCGGCAGCAGATGCGGGGCATTGGCGCGCAGGAAGGAGCCGATGCCGTCGAGCATCACCTGGCCGGTATATTCGCCGGCCATCGGCAGATGCTCCTTGCCGACCAGCTTCGTGCCGCGCCCGGCCTTGTGCAGCATCGCGGCAAAGGCCTGCTCGATATAATTGGGCTGACCTTCCTCGACGACCAGCACCGCCTGCTTGCCTTCGCAGAAGGCGAGAAACTCATCGTCGACCAGCGGGTAGACGGCGTTGAGCACGTAAAGCGGCACGTCGGTGTCGCCATAGGTGTCGGCAAGGCCGAGCCGCTGCAGCGCGCGGATGACCGAATTGTACATGCCGCCCTGCATGACGATGCCGACCGAGCCGTGGTCCGAGCCGAAGATCTCGTTAATCTTGCGGGTTTTTATGAAATCGACAGCCGCCGGCCAGCGCTTGGCGACCTTCTCCTTCTCATGCAGGAAGGAGGCGGGCGGCAGCACGATGCGGCCGGTGTCGCGGCGCGGCGCGGACAGCGCATCGGCGACCGACATTGGCGGGCGCTTGTTGTCCTTGGCGATGAAGTGGCCATGCACGTGGCAGCAGCGGATGCGCACCTGCAGCATCACCGGCGTGTTCGACACCTCCGACAGCTCGAAGCCGTCCTCGACCGCCTTGACGATCGACGGCAGGTTCGGGCGCGGGTCGAGCAGCCAGACCTGGCTCTTCATGGCGAAGGCATGGCTGCGCTCCTGCATGATCGAGGAGCCCTCGCCATAGTCCTCGCCGACGATGATCAGCGCGCCGCCGGTGACGCCGCCGGAGGCCAGGTTCGCCAGCGCGTCGGAAGCGACGTTGGTGCCGACCGTCGACTTGAAGGTGGCGGCGCCCCGGATCGGATAATGCACGGAGGCGGCCAGCATGGCGGTGGCAGTCGCTTCGGAAGCGCTCGCCTCGAAATGCACGCCGAGCTCGCCCAGAATGTCCTGCGCGTCGGCCAGCACATCCATCAGATGGCTGATCGGCGCGCCCTGGTAGCCGCCGACATAGCCTACGCCGCACTGCAAGAGCGCCTTGGTGATGGCGAGGATGCCCTCGCCGGCGAATTCCTCGCCGGCGCCAAGCCTCAGCTTTTCGACTTCCTTGGCAAAAGACCGTTCGGCCATCTCCGCCTCCTTCCGTTGCCGCCTTCATGGGGCGGCGCGTGCATCTAGATCTCGTGCTTGCGGATGTTCTTCAGCATTTTTTGCAACGTCGCGATCAGCGCGGCGTATTCGGCATCGTCGATACCGTCGAACATGGCTTCGAAAGCGTCATGCATTGCGGGCCAGGCGCGGGTGAACAGCGCTCGCCCATCATCGGTAAGAAAAACATGGCGGATGCGGCTGTCGGTGACGCCCTGCTCGCGCCGCACCAGGCCCTGGCCTTCCAGCGTATCGAGCGTGCGGCTCAAGGTCGACTGCTCGATGACCGTGTAGACCGAGAGATGGTTGACGGTGACGCCGTCGGCGACCGACAGCACGGCCAGCGTCCGTACCTGCGGGATGGTCAGGCCCTGCTTGCGGAAGTCGTCGCGCAAAGTGGCGTTGTAGCGGCCCATGATGCGGTTCATCAGATAGGGCGCGAATTGCTGCAGGCCGATCTGGCCGAGGGTCGAGATGCGCTGGCGCTTTTCGGCGAGCTTCTGTTCCATCATAGCCTCCCCGCCAGCAGAAAGCCGGAGCCGCCGCCGAGGCCGGCGCCTGGATGCGTGGAAGCGCCGATATGGTAGAGGCCTTTGATGCCGGTCTCGTGGTTGCGGCTCGCCTTGAACGGCCGCCACAGGAAGGACTGGTCGATGGTCGACGAGCCGCCATAGGGATCGCCGCCGACAAGGTTTATGTTCATGGCTTCGAGGTCGGCCGGCGAATAGGCGCGACGCGCAATGACCGTCTCGCGGAAACCGTCGATGTGGTTGGCGAGGATCGCTTCGACCCTGTCGGCATAGGCCTCGCGCAGCGCTTCGGTCCAGCGGCCTTCGGCGGGCGTTTCGAGCTTGCCGGCAGCATCACCCCTGATGTGGCGCGGCGCCTCCGGCAGTTGTAGCCAGAGGATCGCCTTGCCCTCGGGACAGCGCGACGGGTCGAGCACATGCGGCTGGCCGACGCAGATGGTCGGCACTTCCGGCAGCAGGCCGCGCACCGCCTCGTTGCAGGCTTTCGACACGCCATCCAAACCCGGCGTCAAATGCAGCAGCGCCACCTTGTCCAGGCCCTCGCCGCGCCATGCGGGCGGCTTGTCCAGCGCATAGTGGACCTGGAAATTGCCCTTGCCATAGCGATAAACGCGCGTCGCTTCGACGTCGCGCTTCGGAGCCGCGTCGCCGAGCAGGCGGCTATAGAGCTGCGTCGGCGTGACCGAGCAGATGACGCTTTTCGCCGGTGTCAGCACCTCGCCGGAGGCGAGCCGGACGCCGCTGGCGCGGCCGCCGGTCTGGACGATCGAGGCGACATCGGCGTTGACGCGGATCTCGCCGCCGCGTTCCCTGATCAGCGCCTCGAACGCCGCGAGCAGGTTCTTGGCGCCACCCTTGACGATCGGCGCCCCGGCGGCCTCCAGCGCGAAGGCGATGACCTTGGCGATCTGGCCGGAGAAGGCGTCTTCCGGGCCAAGCCCGGCATGCAGCACCCAGGGCGCCCAGAGCGCGCGGACGAGGCCGGAACTGTAAGTCGTTTCCAGCCAGCCGCGCGCGGGCACCAGCGCCTCGCCCATGAAGGCGGCAAGGTTGCGCGGGCCTCGCCGCCAGGCCTCACCGGCGATGAGCTTGGTCGTCGGATAGGACCACAGTGCGCCGCCGAGAAGGCCGAAGAGCAGCCCCGCATTGCGCTCGATACCGCTGACATCGGTGCCGTGGCGATCGCCGTCGCTGGGCGCAATCCGGTTCAGCGCCGCGATGTTGGCGGCACGGTCGGTGGTGAGCACGGCATGGCTGCCGTCGGGCGTGAGCACGCCTGTCGGGGTGGCGGTGTGGCAGAACTCCAGTCCATGCCGCGCAAGGTCCTTGCCGAGCGCGGCGAACGCCGGCGAGGTGATGAACAGCACGAAGGTCGTGGCCATCACGTCATGGACGAAGCCAGGCGCCGTGATTTCCTCGCTGCGCACGCAGCCGCCGATACGGTCGTTGCGCTCGAGCACGAGCACCTTTGCGCCCTTGGCGCCAAGCATCGCCGCGCAAACCAGGGCGTTGATGCCACTGCCGACGATGATGTGATCGGGGGCGGTCATTGGAGGCTCGCGGGTACGAGGGCGTCAATCGCGCGAAGCCGAGTTCCTTCGCGCCCCCCTCTGTCCTGCCGGACATCTCCCCCTCTAGGGGGGAGATCAGCAGTTTTGGCGCCCCACATCGTGCTGCGACGTGGGAGATTGGCGAAAGCGGAGGTAACATCCAATCTCCCCCCTGGAGGGGGAGATGTCCGGCAGGACAGAGGGGGGCGCCGTAGAGCGCTAGCCTTGCCAGGCTGCCGCCCTCTCGCTGTCATCACTCCATCGCCCGCAAGCATGATCTTCTCCCGAAGACCGTCGCCTCGCCTATTTGCCCGGCACCAGCGCCAATGCGCGGATCGGACTGCCGGTGCCGCGCTCGATCTTGAGCGGGGCGGCGATCAGGATCGCGCCCTTCGGCGGCAGCTGGTCGAGGTTGCAGAGACTCGCCAGGCCATAACGGTTGGCCTTGTGCATCAGCGTGTGGGCCGGGAACGGCGGCTCCATGCCGCCGGCCTTGCCGGCATCGGTGCCGATCGTTTCCGAGCCCCAACCCTTGATGTCCTTAGCTATCAGGAACTGGATGGCCTCCGCCGTCGGGCCGGGCGTATGCGGGCCGGTCTCGTTGGCGTTGAGGAACTCCGCTTCCGAGCCGTTGCGCTTGTACCAGTCGGTGCGCATCACCACCCACTCGCCGGGGTTAATGGCGCCGTGCTTGGCCTCCCAGGCCTTGATGTGGTCGACGGTGAGCAGGAAGTCATGGTCCGCGGCCGCTTCCTTCGAGCAGTCGATGACGTTGACCGGGCCGATGAAATTCTGCGCCGGAATGGTGTCGGTGGCGCCGTCCGGATAGTCCTTGCCGGTGATCCAGTGCTGCGGCGCGTCGAAATGCGTGCCCGAATGCTCGCCGAGCTTCAGCCAGTTCCAGGCCCACCACGGGCCGTTCTTGTCGTATTTGGAGATCTCGTGGATCTCGACCTTCGGCGTGTCGACGGCGAGTTCCGGCGGCAGCTTGATCAGCGGCGTGTTCGGCCCGAGCGGCGCCGTCAGATCGACCACCTTGATGGCGCCCGAAAGCAGCTGGCCGGCGACCTCGCCGAGGAGTTCTTGCGTGTCCATGGTCTTTTGTTCCCTCTTGTTCGTGACCTTCAAGGCTCGTTGCGGCCCTTAATATACCTACTAGACGAAAACATATGCATCTGCAATTATCTTTAAGCATAAAGCATTTTGGGGCGGGGCGTGAGCGAGTTCGACGCCATCTTTGTCGGGGCGGGCCACAACAGTCTGGCATGCGCCGCGCATCTGGCGCTCAAAGGCTGGAAAATAGCGGTTTTCGAACGCAGCGAGGCAATCGGCGGCGCGGTACGGACCGCCGAGTACACGCTTCCCGGTTTCCGGCACGATTTCGGCGCAATGAATTTGAGTCTCTTCGCCGGCTCGGCCTTCCACCGGAAATATGCAAATGAATTGAAAAGCCACGGACTGGAATTCGCGCCGGTGGCCGATTGTTTCGCCAGCGCCTTTCCGGACGGGACATGGTTCGGCGTCAGCAATGATCTCGAAAAGACAGCCTCGCGGTTGGCCGCCTTCTCCGCGGCGGACGCGGCCACATGGCGGAAACTGGTCGCCGCCTTCCCGGGTGAGGCCGAACATCTGTTCCGCCTGCTGGGTTCGCCGATGAGCGCAAGGGCGCTGGCCGGCACAGGCTGGAATCTCTGGCGCAAGAAGGGTTTTTCCGGCGCGCTCGATACGGCCCGATTGCTGTTGTCATCGCCGCGCGCGTGGCTCGAGGAAAATTTCGAGACGCCGCATGTGCGCACGACACTCGCGGCCTGGGGCATGCATCTCGATTTCGCTCCCGACATCGCCGGCGGCGCCGTGTTCCCTTATCTGGAATCGATGGCCAACCAGAGTTTCGGCATGGTGCTCGGCAAAGGCGGCGCCGATACCATCATCCTGGCGCTTGCCGGCATGCTCAAGGCGGCTGGCGGCAAGATCATAACAGGCGCGGAGGTGTCGGAGATCACGGTAACCGGCGGCCGAGCAACGGGGGTGCTGCTAGCATCCGGCGAAACCCATGCCGCAAGCAAGGCGGTCATTGCCGGCGTCGCGCCCAAGGCGCTGGCAGGCAAGCTTCTGCCCAACGGTTCTGGCGACGCCGGCTTCGATGCGGCGATGAAGACATTCCGCCACGCGCCGGGCACGATGATGATCCATCTGGCGCTGGACGACCTGCCCGACTGGAGCGCCGGCGCCGAGCTTCGCCAGTTCGCCTATGTGCATCTGGCGCCGTCGCTCGACGCCATGTCGCGCACCTATCAGCAGGCGATCGCTGGCCAACTGCCGGAGCAGCCGGTGCTGGTCGTCGGCCAGCCGACGGCGGTCGATCCGTCGCGCGCACTGCCAGGCAAGCATGTGCTGTGGGTGCAGGTGCGCATGCTGCCGGCGGAGATCCTTGGCGATGCCGAGGGCAAGATCGCGCCGGCGCACTGGGATGCGGTCAAGGATGCCTATGCCGAGCGCGCTCTCGACATCATCGAGAGCTATGCGCCGGGATTGCGCAAAAAGATTCTCGGCCGTGCGATCTTCTCGCCGCTCGACCTCGAGCGCGAGAACCCGAACCTCGTCGGCGGCGACCAGATCTGCGGCAGCCATCACCTGGCGCAGAATTTCCTCTTCCGTCCGGCGCGGGGCTTCGCGCGTTGGAGCACGCCGGTCGCCAATCTCTACCTCACTGGAGCCGCGACATGGCCCGGCGCCGGCACGGGCGCCGGCTCCGGCTTCATGCTCGCCCAACAGTTGGGAGGGTACTAGAGCATGATCCCGAACCGAAGGTCAGCGAACGCAAAAAGTGGGAACCGGTTTTCGGGAAAGATCATGCTCCAACAAAGGGCTAGAAATCCGGGATGGACAAGGCGCGGTTGCCCACCACCGAATAAAAATGCCGCGCGGATAAATGATAACCAACAAGGGAACGACCATGACCATCAACAGACGTGACTTGCTTGGATACGGTGCCGCGGCGATCGGTGCTGCGACGCTCGGCCTGCCGAGGGCGGCAAAGGCGGCGGACGAGCTCACCATTGCCTATAACGTCAACCTGCCTTCGTGGGATCCGACGACCGGACCCTCGGCCGTCAATCCGACCATCCAGGGACTTTATCAGTCGGTGTTCGACCAGATCATCGGACAGAAGCCGGACCTTTCCTTCACGCCTGGACTGCTCACCGAATGGGGCTGGAACGACGACCGCACCAAGGTGACGATGACGGTGCGCGACGGCGTGAAATGGCATGACGGCTCGCCCTTCACGGCCGAGGACGTGGTGTGGTCGCTGCAGCGGGCCGGCGACGAGAAGACCGGCAATCCGATCCAGTTCGTCTGGAAGAACGTCAACAACTTCAAGATCGACGGCAACAAGATCATCGGCGACGTCGTGCAGTTCGACCCGGTCTATTTCAAGTGGATGTCGTTCCTGACCGGCTACATCCTGCCCAAGGCCTATTACGAGAAGGTCGGCGCCGAAGGTTTCGAGAAAGCGCCGATCGGCACCGGGCCGTATATGGTCGACAAGTTCGAGCGCAACGCCTTCCTGCGGCTGAAGGCCAACCCGCATTATTGGGGCACCAAGCCCGCCTTCGAGAACGTGACGATCAAATTCGTCACCGACGCGGCGAGCCGCGTCGCCGAGATCGAATCCGGCTCCTCGCAGGTGACGCTCGAAATCCCCTACGAGGAATATGACCGGCTGATTGCGAAGGACGGGCTTGCCGGCTCGATCAAGAATGTTTCCGACATCGGCATGATCTTCTTCAACGACATCGAGGCGATGCTGGACAAGAACGTCCGCCAGGCCGCCGTGATGGCAGTGGACAAGGAGCTTCTGGTCAAGCGGCTGCTGCGCGGCTACGGCCAGCCGATCGCGACGCTGGAGACGCCGGAATACGCCGCCTTCGATCCATCGATCAAGGTCGAGCACAATCCCGAGAAGGCCAAGGAGCTGCTCGCCGCCTCCGGCTATTCGCCCAAGAAGCCGGTCAAGTTCACCATCCAGACGACCAAGGGTTTCAAGCCCAAGGACTACGAGATGATCCAGGCGATCGTCGGCATGTGGCGCAAGGTCGGCATCGAGGCCAATATCGAGGTCTACGAGATCGCCAAGCATTACGAGCTGCGCGCCGCCGACAAGCTGGCTCCGGCCGCTTTCTACAACTGGGGCAACTCCATCGGCGATCCGACCACCTCGACCGGTTTCGCCATGTATGGCCCGAGCCCGCATTCGGTTTGGGACAGCCAGGACCTGATCGACATGATCAACCCGCTGTGGGGCGAGAAGGACGAAGCCAAGCGCATCGCTGGCTGGAAGGCCGTCGACAAATACATCGCCGAGCAGGCCTATGTGCTGCCGCTGATCCAATATGCGCAACCGATCGTGCATTCGAAGAAGGTCAATGTCGTGCAGCATGTGTCCGGCGCGCTGCTGCCGGCGCTGATGACCCCGGCCGCCTGATCAACGGTCTTGGATTGCCACGCGCGCCGTCCGCAAGACGGCGCGCATTTTCATCCAGGCATATGGGCGCATGCTGCTGCAAAGATTCCTCGTTCGTCTGCTGACGATGCTGGTGACGCTGTTCGGCGTCGCCGTCGTCGTCTTCGTCATCATCCGCATCGCCCCCGGCGACCCGATCGCGATGATGCTGCCGCCCGGCGCCAGCAATGACGATATCGCGCTGCTGCGCGCGCTCTACGGGCTCGACAAAAGCATCGTACAGCAATTCTTCATCTGGCTGAGCGGCGTGCTGCATGGCCATTTCGGCACCTCGATCTCGCTGCGCCAGGACGTGCTGGGACTGGTGTTCAACCGGCTGCCGGCCACGCTGGAGCTGGCGACGGTCGCGCTGCTGATGGCGATCGCGATCGGCACGACCGCCGCGATTCTCGGCGCGCGCTCGCGCGGAACGGCGGTCGAGGCCGGCATCGACATTGTGAGCGGCGCGACGCTTTCCATCCCCGATTTCCTCTGGGGCCTGGTGCTGATCCTGCTGTTCGGCGTGCTGGTGCCGGTGTTCGACATTTCGGGCCGGGTGTCGCCGCAGCTCGATCTGCCCTTCGCCACCCAGTTCTACTTGGTCGAGAGCATCCTCAGGCTTCGTTTCGACCTGACTTGGGACCTGTTGAAACACATGCTGATGCCGGCCGTCGCGCTGGCGCTGCCGCTGGCGGCGATCATCGCTCAATTGCTCAAACAGTCGCTGAAGGAAGTGCTCGACCTCGACTATGTGGTGCTGGCGCGCGTGAAGGGTTTTTCCGAGACACAGGTGATCCTGCGCGAGGCGCTGAAGAACGCGGCGCTGCCGACGCTGACGCTGGTCGGCGTTCAGTTCACCTTCCTTATCGGCGGCACCGTCATCGTCGAGCGGCTGTTTTCCTATGAAGGCCTCGGCAACATGGCGATCGACGCCGTCATCAACCGCGACCTGCCGCTGATACAGGGCATCGTGCTGGTGTTCGCGCTGCTTTTCGTGCTGATCAACCTCGCCGTCGACATGACGTATGCGCTGCTCAATCCGAGGCTGCGCCATGGATGAGGCAAGTGTCGCCAGGCGAGGTTTGAGCCCGAGGCTGTGGCTGGCCGGCGGCTGGCTTCTGCTGGCGCTGCTCGCGGCCATATTCGCGCCATTGATCGCACCGCAGGACCCGCTGGCGCAGGATTTGATGCTGGAGCGCCTGCCGCCCTTCTGGCTCGACGGCGCCGAACCCGGCTATTGGCTCGGCACCGACAGCCTTGGACGTGATCTGTTGTCGCGGCTGATCTTCGGCGGCCGCATCGCCTTCATCGTCGCCTTCGCGGCGGCGACGTCCGCCTGCCTGCTCGGCTCCGCGCTCGGCCTGATCGCCGGCTATTTCGGCGGCTGGGCCGACCGAATCATCTCGCGCATCGTCGATGTGTGGATGGCGTTTCCGCCGGTGCTGTTCGCGATCCTGCTGGTCGCGGTGCTGGGCACCGGCCTGAGCTCCGTCATCCTCGCCATCGCGATCATCGACTGGACGCGCTTCTGCCGGGTGATCCGCGCCGAGGCGATGAGCCAGGCGCGCATGGATTATGTCGAAAGCGCGCGCATCGCCGGCTATGGCCGTATCGGCATCATGCTGCGCGAAGTGCTGCCCAATGTGCTGCCGTCGGTGGTGGCGCTGCTGTCCCTGGAGATGGGCATCGCCGTCATCGTCGAGGCGATCCTGTCCTTCGTCAATCTGTCGATCTCGACCGACGACCCGACCTGGGGCAGCATCATCGCCGAGGGACGGCTGTCGATCCACCAGGCTTGGTGGGTGCTGGTGTTCCCGCTCATCACGCTGATCCTCACCGTGCTTTCCTTCAGCCAGTTCGGCGAAGCGCTGAAGGCGCGCTTCGATCCGGTGCTGCGATGAGCGCGTGCCTGGAAATCCGCGGTTTGAGCGCCGTGCTGCCCAACGGCCAGCGCGTGCTGCGCTCGGTGTCGCTCGCCGTCCAGCCGGGCGAGGTGCGCGCGCTTGTCGGCGAAAGTGGCGCCGGCAAGACGATGATCGGCAAGGCGGTGCTCGGCGTGCTGCCGAAGAGCGTGCGCATCGTCGAAGGCGAGATGCTGATCGAGGGCGAGGACCTCGGCCGCCTCGATGCCAAGGCGCGGCGGACCCTGATCGGCGCGCGCACGGCGCTAATCCCGCAGGATCCGCTCACCGCGCTCAACCCGTCGCGCCGCATCGGCCCGCAAATGACCGACCGGCTGGTGCGCATCCTTGGCTGGAGCACAGAGAGGGCCGACAAGCGCATCCGGCAGCTGCTCGACGAGGTGCAGATCCGCGATCCCGAGCGCGTGCTGAAAAGCTATCCGCATGAATTGTCCGGCGGCATGCGCCAACGTGTGCTGATCGCGGCGGCGTTCGCGGCGGAGCCCCGATTGATTGTCGCGGACGAGCCGACGACGGCGCTGGATGTAACGGTGCAAAAACAGATCCTGCGGCTCATCGCGCAACTGCAGCGCGATCATGGCACGGCGATCCTGTTCGTCACCCACGACCTCGGCGTGGTTGCCAAGATAAGCCAGAAAGTGTCGGTGCTCTATGCCGGCAAAGTGGTCGAGGAAGCCGAAACCGAGGCGCTGTTTGCGGCACCGCAGCACCCCTATACGCGCGCGCTGATGGCGGCGACACCGCGCTACACCGACCCATACGCCTCGCTGAAGCCGGTGGACGAAAGCGTGCTTGCCGGTTTGGCCGTGGAGATCGCCGCCGCCGACCAGGCCTGGAGGCCCGGCCATGGCTGAGTCGCTATTTTCCGTGCGCGGGCTGAGGGTGGCGCTGCCCGACATGACGCGCAAGCCGCTGATCGGCCGCGCGCCGCTGGCCGAGATTCTCAACGGACTGGACTTCGACCTGCCAAAGGGATCTGTCACCGGCATTGTCGGCGAATCCGGCTCCGGCAAGTCGACGCTCGGCCGCGCGCTGGTAAGGCTGATCGAGCCGAGTGCCGGCAGCATCAGCTTCGAGGGGCGCGACATCAGCCGTCTTTCGGAAGCGGAGCTGAGACCGCTGCGCCGCGACCTGCAGATGATCTTTCAGGATCCGATGTCTTCGCTCAACCCGCGCCACACGATCTTCAACATCATCGCCGCACCCTTGCGGCAGAACGGCCTTGGCGACCGGCTGAAGGAACGCGTCGCGGAAGCGCTGCAGCGCGTCGGCCTGCCGCAGAGTTTTGCCAGCCGCTACCGCCACGAATTGTCGGGCGGCCAGCGGCAGCGTGTCGGTATCGCACGAGCGCTCGCGCTGTCGCCGAAATTCGTGCTGGCCGACGAGATCGTCTCCGGCCTCGACGTCTCGACGCAGGCGCAGATCCTGACGCTGCTGGAAAAGCTGGCGGCCGAGATGGGGCTGACGGTGGCCTTCATCAGCCACGATTTGTCGGTGATCCGGCGGCTTTGCCAGCAGGTCATCGTGATGCGCGAAGGCAGGATCGTCGAGGCTAGCGCCACGGACGCGCTGTTCGAGAACCCGAAGGAGACTTACACGCGCGACCTGCTCGCCGCCATTCCGCTGCCGGAAATCGACCCGGACTGGCTGCGGCCCAAGGCGTCGGCATGACGTGAGTTTTGATCCGCACGCCGACCAGCGGGCCTCGGATGTGCGCAAGGACAAGTCAGCCCGCCAACGGAGGGTGACATGAAATACGCAATCCAGGCAGCGGCCTTCGCGGGCTCTTTGTTCGGCGCAATAGGAGCAGCTTCCGCGGATTCGATCCCCGGCATGCGCGGGCACGACCACACCGGCATCACCGTGCCCGACATGAAGCAGGCCGTCGACTTCTTCACCAATGTCGTCGGCTGCAAGAAGGCGATGTCCTTCGGGCCGTTCGCGGACGACAAGGGCACCTTCATGCAGGATCTGCTTGGCGTCGATCCGAAGGCAGTGATCGAGGAGATCACCTTGGTGCGCTGCGGCTATGGATCGAACATCGAACTGTTCAAATACACGGCGCCCGACCAGAAGGATTTGACGCCGAAGAACAGCGATATCGGCGGCTTCCACATCGCCCTCTATGTCGACGACGTCGCCGCCGCGAAAACCTATCTCGAGGCCAAGGGCGTGAAGACCCGGATGGGACCGCTGCCGGTGAAGGAAGGGCCGGCTGCAGGCCAGACCATCCTCTATTTCCAGGCGCCCTGGGGTCTGCAGCTGGAGGCGATCAGCTACCCCGAAGGCATGGCGTATGAAAAGGACGCCGAGACGGTGCTGTGGAGCCCGAAGAATCCGACCAAGTGACGAACCAAACAGCCGGCGTCGATATTCAATTATAAAACTTTAAGCTTGAAATAATGGCCGGCCAGCGCGATACTGACAATCGGGATCGCCGGCCTTTGCCGGCGAGTCCCGATGTGAAGAGGAGATCGCAAGACATGAAGGTTGCGGTTCTCGGCGGCGGACCAGCCGGCCTCTACTTTGCCATCTCGCTCAAGCTGCGCGATGCCGCGCATGAGGTGACGGTCTATGAGCGCAACCGCGCCGACGACACATTCGGATGGGGCGTGGTTTTGTCGGCGGAGACGCTGGAGAACCTGACCAGGAACGACCCGGTCAGCGCCGTCTGGATCAAGAAGCATTTCGCCTATTGGGACGACATCGCCGTCATCCATGACGGCGTGCGCACGGTTTCTTCCGGCCATGGCTTCTGCGGCATCGGCCGCAAGCGGCTCCTGATCCTCTTGCAGCGGCGTGCCCGCGAGCTCGGCATCAAGATGATGTTCGAGACCGATGTTTCCGACCCGAAACCCTTTATGGAAACGCATGACCTGGTGGTCGCCGCCGACGGGTTGAACTCTAAATCCCGCGCCACGTTCGCCGACGTCTTCAAGCCGGACATCGACACCCGCAAATGCAAGTTCGTGTGGCTCGGCACCACGCAGAAATTCGACGACGCCTTCACCTTCATCTTCGAGAAGACCGAGCATGGCTGGGTGTGGGCGCATGCCTACCAGTTCGACAGCGAGACCGCGACCTTCATCGTCGAATGCAGCGAAGCGACCTGGGCTGCGTTCGGCTTCGGCCAGATGACGCAGCAGGAATCGATCGCGGTCTGCGAACGCATTTTTGCAAAGCATCTCGGCGGCCACCCGCTGATGACCAACGCCAACCACATTCGAGGTTCGGCGTGGATCAACTTCCCGCGGGTGCTGTGCGAGCGCTGGTCGTACAAGAACCTGGCGCTTATGGGGGATGCGGCGGCTTCAGCGCATTTCTCCATCGGCTCTGGCACCAAGCTGGCGCTGGAGAGCGCGGTGGCGCTCGCCGACTATGTCGAGTCCGAGCCGGACCTCGATGCGGCCTTCCGCAAATATGAGGATGCGCGGCGCACCGAGGTGCTGAAGCTGCAATCGGCGGCGCGCAATTCGTTGGAATGGTTCGAAGAAGTCGAACGATATCTCGGTTTAGATCCAGTTCAATTCAACTATTCGCTGCTCACCCGCTCGCAGCGCATCAGCCACGAGAACCTTCGGCTGCGCGATGCCGAATGGCTGGCGGGCGCCGAAGAATGGTTCCAGCGCAAGGCCGGCGCCGGCGGCAACAGCTTACGCCGCGCGCCGATGTTCGCGCCGTTCAAGCTGCGCGACATGACGCTCAGCAACCGCATCGTCGTCTCGCCGATGGCGCAGTACAAGGCGGTCGACGGCTGCCCGACCGATTGGCATTTTTCGCATTATGCCGAGCGCGCCAAGGGCGGCGCCGGCCTGCTCTATATCGAGATGACCTGCGTCAGCCCGGAAGGGCGCATCACGCCCGGATGCCCTGGCTTCTACAGACCGGAGCATGAGGTCGCCTGGAAGCGGCTGGTCGATTTCGTCCATGCCGAGACCGAAGCAAAGATCTGCGCCCAGATCGGCCATTCCGGCGCCAAGGGCTCGACCCGGGTGGGCTGGGAAGGAAACGACGTGCCACTGCCGGACGGCAACTGGCCGGTGATGGCGCCTTCGGCCGTGCCATGGTCGCCGAAAAACCAGGTGCCGAAGGCGATGGACCGCGCCGACATGGATGTGGTTCGCGACCAGTTCGTCGCCTCGGCCGAGATGGCCGCGCGCTGCGGCTTCGACATGCTGGAGATCCATGCCGCGCATGGCTACCTGCTCTCCGCCTTCATCACGCCGCTGACCAATCGCCGCACTGACGACTATGGCGGCTCGCTGGAAAACCGCATGCGCTATCCGCTGGAAGTCTTCCATGCGGTGCGCGCCGTGTGGCCGGCTGAAAAGCCGATCTCGATGCGCATCTCGGCCAATGACTGGGTGGGCATCGAAGGCGTCACGCCTTCGGATGCGGTCGAGATTGCCAGACTTCTGCACGGAGCGGGCGTCGACCTTTGCGACGTGTCGGCCGGGCAAACCACCATCGCCGCCAAGCCGGTCTATGGCCGCATGTTCCAGACGCCGTTCTCCGACCGCATCCGCAACGAGGTCGGCATGGCGACGATGGCGGTCGGAAACATCTATGAGCCCGACCACGCCAACTCGATCCTGATGGCCGGGCGCGCCGACCTGGTGGCGCTGGCAAGGCCGCATCTTGCCGATCCCTACTGGACGCTGCACGCGGCGGTGACGCTCGGCGACCGCGGCGTCAAATGGCCCGATCCCTATCTGCCGGGACGCGACCAGATCTACCGGCTGGCCGAGCGCGAAGCGGCTGCGGGGCTCAAAGTATGAGCGCCGTGCGCGAAATTGCCGGCAAGCACGCGCTGGTCACCGGCGGCGGCTCCGGCGTCGGCAAAGCCATTGCGCAAGCACTGGCGGCAGAAGGTGTGGCCGTCACCATATGCGGGCGGCGCGAAGCGACGCTGGCTGAGGTTACAAAGGAAAACGACCGCATCTTTGCCGTCACCGCCGATGTCACGAACGAGGCCGCCATGGCTGACGTGTACCAGAAGGCGGAAACCGCACGCGGACCCTTCGACATCGTCGTGGCCAACGCCGGCATGGCGGGCAGCGTGGCGGCGCACAAGACCGCGCTGGCCGACTGGCAGCGCACGCTCGACGTCAATCTCACCGGCGCGTTCCTGACCGTGAAGCCGGCGCTCGCCGGAATGCTCGCGCGAAAGACAGGCCGGATCATTTTCATTGCCTCGACCGCAGGCCTCAAGGGTTATGCCTATGTCGCACCTTACGTCGCGGCCAAGCACGGCGTTGTCGGCCTGATGCGGGCCTTGGCTGCCGAGACCGCCAAATCCGGTGTCACCGTGAATGCTGTGTGCCCGGGCTTCGTCGAAACCGAGATGCTAGAGGAGTCCGTCCAGCGCATCGTCGAGAAGACTGGACGTTCCACCGACGAGGCGCGCGCGAGCCTTGCGGCGACGAACCCGCAGGGGCGTTTCATCCAGCCGGAAGAAGTCGCGGCGGCGGTGCTTTGGCTGTGCAGCGACGCCGCGCGGTCGATCACCGGGCAGGCCATTTCGATCTCGGGGGGCGAGACATGGTAGCGGGACCGACTTCCGCCGGACCGGGCAAGGACAGGCTGCGGCTGTGGATACGCCTGCTGCGCGCCTCGCGCACCATCGAGGCGGAGCTGCGCGAGCGTTTGAAGAAGGAGTTCGACACCACGCTGCCGCGCTTCGACGTGATGGCGGCGCTCTACCGCTCGCCGGAAGGCATGCTGATGAGCGACCTGTCGCGCTTCCTGCTGGTGTCGAACGGCAATGTGACGGGCATCGTCGACCGGCTGGTGTCCGAAGGGCTGGTGATGCGGGCGCGCCGCAACGGCGACCGCCGCACCTCGATGGTGCGGCTGACCGAGCAAGGCTCGAAGTCTTTCGCCGCGATCGCCGCCGCGCATGAGAATTGGGTCGGCGAGCTGCTCGGCAATGTCAGCGAGGACGAGGCGCGGCAGCTGACCGGCATGTTGAAATCGTTCCGCAGCAATTGGGAGGGACGCGAATGAGCGCCATGGCCAAGCTCAAGCCGAAGCACTTCCTCTGGCAGGTCGAAGGCAAGATCGCGAAGATCCGGCTCGACCGGCCAGAGCGCAAGAACCCGTTGACCTTCGACAGCTATGCCGAGCTGCGCGACACGTTTCGCGAGCTCGTCTATGCCGGCGACGTCGATGCCGTGGTGTTCCTGCCCAATGGCGGCAATTTCTGCTCGGGCGGCGATGTCCACGACATCATCGGGCCGCTGGTCAAGATGGACATGAAGGCGCTGCTCGCCTTCACGCGCATGACCGGCGATTTCGTCAAGGCGATGCTCAACTGCGGCAAGCCGATCATCGCGGCCGTCGACGGCGTCGCGGTCGGCGCCGGCGCGATCATCGCCATGGCCTCCGATATCCGCATCGCCACGCCGGAGGCAAAGACCGCCTTCCTGTTTACGCGCGTCGGCCTCGCCGGCTGCGACATGGGCGCCTGCGCGATCCTGCCGCGCATCATCGGCCAGGGCCGCGCCGCCGAACTGCTCTACACCGGCCGCACCATGAGCGCCGCCGAAGGCGAGCGCTGGGGGTTCTACAACCGGCTGGTCGAGCCCTCGGCGCTGGAGGACGACGCGCTCGACATGGCGGCGCGCATCGTCTCCGGCCCGACCTTCGCGCATGGCATCACCAAGACGCAGCTCAACCAGGAATGGTCGATGGGCCTCGAGCAAGCGATCGAGGCGGAAGCGCAGGCGCAGGCGATCTGCATGCAGACCGGCGATTTCGAGCGGGCGTACAAGGCGTTCGCCGCGAAGGAAAAGCCGGTGTTCGAGGGGAGTTGAGGATGGGTGTGTTCTTGGAGAGGTTGGCGGGACAGCGCCCCCCTCTGGCCTGCCGGCCATCTCCCCCTCTAGGGGGGAGATCGGATGTCGCCCTCGCTTTCGCCAACCACCAACGCCGCAGGATTGAGCGGGACGCCAAAACTGCCAATCTCCCCCCTAGAGGGGGAGATGTCCGGCAGGACAGAGGGGGGCGCCGTAGAGCGCAACGCCCTAAGCACTGCGGAGGTGCAAATGCCTGACCGCACCTTCCTCTCGTGGCCCTTCCTCGAAGATCGCCACCGCCAACTCGCCGAGCGTCTCGAAGCCTGGTGCCAACAAAACCTTCCCGTCGACCACCACGACGTCGACGCCGCCTGCCGCGCGCTCGTGGCGATGCTCGGCCGCGACGGCTGGCTGAAGCCGACGGCGCTCGACCCGGCCAAACCCGGACCGCTTGATGTGCGCACGCTCTGCATTACGCGCGAGACGCTTGCCCGCCACGACGGACTCGCCGATTTCGCCTTCGCCATGCAGGGGCTGGGCACCGGCGCGATCACGCTGTTCGGCACGCCGGACCAGCAGCGCTGGCTGGAGAAGACGCGGACCGGCCAAGCGATCTCCGCCTTTGCGCTCTCCGAGCCACGCTCGGGGTCGGATGTCGCCAATATGGAAATGACCGCTGTCCGCGAAGGCGGCGACTATCTGCTCTCGGGCGAAAAGACCTGGATCTCCAATGGCGGCATCGCAGACCTCTACGTGGTGTTCGCCCGCACCGGCGAGGCGCCCGGCGCCAAGGGGATTTCCGCTTTCGTCGTGCCGGCGGAGACGAAGGGGCTCAGCGTCGCCGAGCGGCTCGAGGTCATCGCCCCTCACCCTCTGGCGCGGCTCTCCTTCGATAATGTCCGCATTCCGGCTTCCGGCCTGATCGGCGAGCCGGGCGACGGTTTCCGCGTCGCCATGTCGGTGCTCGACGTGTTCCGCTCGACGGTCGGCGCGGCCGCCCTCGGCTTTGCGCGGCGCGCATTGGACGAAAGCATTAAACGCGCGGCCGAGCGAAAACTGTTCGGTGCGCCGATGGCGGAGCTGCAGATGGTGCAGGGTCACCTCGCCGACATGGCGCTGGATGTGGACGCGGCTGCGCTCCTCATCTACCGCGCCGCATGGACCAAGGACATGGGCGCCGCGCGGGTGACGCGCGAGGCCGCCATGGCCAAGCTCTTCGCCACCGACAAGGCGCAGGACGTGATCGACAAGGCGGTGCAACTGCATGGCGGCGATGGCGTCCGCAAGGGACACATCATCGAGAGCCTCTATCGCGAGATCCGGGCGTTGCGCATCTATGAGGGCGCCTCGGACGTGCAGAAGGTGGTCATCGCCAGGCAGGTGATGGGCGGGGCGTGATAACGAGTTTGAACCAGGGGGAACTGGACATGCACACCATCCTGCAGCCGGAAGGCTGGGCCAAACCGATCGGCTACGCCAATGGTGTGGCCGCGCATGGCCGGCTCGTCTTTATCGGCGGCCAGGTCGGATGGAATGCCGAATGCCGGTTCGAGACCGACGACTTCGTCGGCCAGGTGCGCCAGACGCTCGCCAACATCGTTGCCGTGCTCGCCGAAGCCGGCGGCGAGCCGCGGCACATCACCTCGATGACCTGGTACTTTACCGACAAGGCCGAATATGTCGGCAACCTCAAGGGCATCGGCGAGGCCTATCGCGACGTGATCGGCCGACACTTCCCGGCGATGGCGGCGATGCAAGTGGTGGCGCTGGTCGAGGACCGGGCCAAGGTTGAGATTCAGGCGACGGCTGTTATCCCCGAGTAGTTACTCGCGAAGCCCGGCCTGCCGCAGCAGCGGCAGAACATGGTCGCAGAAATAGGGCAGTTCCTGGGTGTAGTTGACGAAGGACAACGCGATGCCCTGATAACCATGCCCGGCGATGGCGACCATATCGGCGGCAATCTTTTCAGGGGTTCCGATCAAAGGATAAGTGCCGGCGCCGCCGGCAAAGCGCTGCCGATAGAGATCATAGGCGTGCGGATCGTGCGACTGGGAGAATTCCTTCTTGCCGGCCATATGGGCGTCGACGGCTTCGTGGTCGGCCATCGTGACGGCGTAGCGCGTGTAGTAGGCCTGCGCCTCTTCCACCGTCGGCCGGCAGACGACATGCGCAACCGTATATACGCCGACATCGCGGCCCGCCTTGTCGGCGCGCTCACCGATCTCGGCGACATGCTTGCCGGCATCGTTCATCTCGGAAAAGGTCGTGAACAGATAGTCGCATCTGGCAGCGGCGAAATCCCGGCCCGGGCCGCCGAAAGCGGCATTCATCGTCACCGGACGCGGAACCTGAAGACTGGCCGGCCGGCTCACCGCCTCCTTGAGCCGATAATAAGCGCCTTCGTAGTCGAGAGGCTCGCTCGATGCATAGAGCCGCTCGAGGATTTCAATCCATTCCGCCGCCTGGTCATAGCCCTTCTCGACCAACGGCGTGCCGAACATTCCGAATTCCTTCGGGTTCCAGCCGCAAACGATGTTGAGCCCGGCGCGGCCCTGGCTGATGTGGTCGACCGTCGCCAGCGCCTTGGCGGCGTAGAGTGGATGCACCAGCGGCACATGCACCGTCATGAACAGGCCGATCTGCTCGGTCACGGCCGCGAGCGCCGCCGCCCAGGTGAAGGTCTCGAAGGAGAATTCGCGGACCTTGTTGCGGCCGCCGAAACCGCGCCAGCGCGCGATCGGCAACATGAATTCGAGGCCGGCGCGGTCGGCTATCTGCGCCGCCGTCAGATTATCCTGCCAGCTCGCGGTCCAGCGTTCCGGCACGTCGGTGATGGCAAGCCCGCCATCGGCATTGGTCGAGAAGACGCCGAGCTTCAGTCTGTTCGGGCCGTGCAGGGGATGGGCTTTGATCATCTTGGCAACTCGCGGCGGGACGCCACACGCTAGGCCGGCGTGAAAATATTTCAAGCCTGAAATAGCTTCGCCTCGCCGCCATTTGCGGGTATGCATTGGGCAACTCAGAAGGGGATGGCATGAGCGAGTTCCGCCAGAAGTGCATCGGCAAGACGAACCTCGTCGGGTCATTCGCCGCCATTCCCCATCCGGTCGCCGTCGAGGTGATGGCGCTGTCCGGCCTCGATTTCCTCTGCATCGACTGGGAGCACGCGCAGATCTCGCGCGACATGATCGAGACCATGGTGCGGGCAGCCGACGTGCATCGCGTGCCGGCGATGGTCCGGGTTCCCGGCCATGCGTCGGAAGCCATTCAGGCGGCGCTGGACAGCGGCGCGCAAGGCGTGCTCGTGCCGCGCGTCTCGACAGCGGAGCAGGCCGCAATGGCGGTGAAGGCCTCGCGCTATCCGCCGCAAGGCGCGCGCGGTGTCGGTCCCGGCCGGGCCGCGGGCTATGGCTATCGTATTCCCGAATATCTTGCCTCCGCCAACAACCGAACGATCGTCGCGGTCCAGGTTGAGACATCGGAGGGACTGGCCAATATCGAAGCGATCGCGGCGGTCGACGGCGTCGACGTGGTCTTCGTCGGCCCTGGCGATCTCTCGGTGTCGATCGACGCGATCGGCCCGGCAGGCGCGGACAAGCTCGCCGAGGCGATCGGAACAATCATTCGTGTAACGATCGCACATGGCAGGACTGCCGGCATATTTTGCGCCAGCCCCCAGACCGTCAGCCGATGGGCAGCCATCGGCGCGAGTTTCTTCGTGCTGGCCAGCGACACGATGTTTCTCGGTGCCGGGGCCGCGGCCAACGGCACCGCCGCCCGCGCCGAACTGGCGCAGGGGCCGGCTAGGCGAAAGAGCGTATCGGCAAGGCACAGTGTCGCCAAACTTTAAGCTTAAAACTTTCGCCTTGAAAAGCGCCGTACTTTGGATAGCATCAAGATCGCGACTGTCCGGCTGGAGGGGCTTTTCCGGTCCATCGCAGTGTTCCGGGTGAGAGGGGTTCGGTCCTTGTCGTTCATACTGCCCCATTCATCGTCCAGCGCGCGCTATGCTTTCGATGGCGTGCGCGCCCAGATTCGCGATCTGCACACCGAAAACATCGCCAACCTTGCGGTTCGCGCGCGGGAACTCGGCGATGTCATCGCGCTCTGGTACGGCGAAGGCGATATGGTGACGCCAGCCTTCATCCGCGACGCGGCGAAGGCCGCCTTCGACGAAGGCCTGACCTTCTACGTTCCCAACATGCGCGGGCACGGCCCGCTGAACGAGGCGCTTTCAGAATACCAGACGCGCATCCACGGCCGCTCGATCCCGATCGCGCGGACCACGGTGACGCCGGGCGGCATGCAGGCGCTCTATCTGGCGCTGGAACTGCTGGTCGATACCGGCACCAACGTCGTTTATGTCGCGCCGCAATGGCCCAACATCCACAACGCCATCCATCTGATCGGCGGCGAGCCGCGCCCGTTCTCGCTCGACTTCAAGGGCGACTGGCAACTCGATCTCGACCGATTGTTTGCAAGCTGCGATGCGCGCACCCGCGCGATCTTCCTGTCGACGCCATCCAATCCGACCGGCTGGACCGCGACGCGCGAGGAGATGCAGGCGCTGCTCGACTTCAGCCGGCGCACCGGCATCTGGATCATCTCCGACGAGGTCTACGGCCGGCTCTATCTCGAGGGCGACGTCGCCCCTTCCATCCTGCAGATCGCCGAGGACGGCGACAGGGTTCTGTCGGTCAACAGCTTCTCGAAGGCTTGGGCGATGACCGGCTGGCGCGTCGGCTGGCTGACCCATCCGTCGGGCGTTGCCGACCAGCTCGGCGCCATGACGCAATATGTCAACAGCGGCACCGCCGCGCCGATCCAGGCCGGCGCCGTCGCCGCCATCCGCCAGGGTGAGCCGCTGGTCGAGGAAATCAGGCAGCGGATCAGGATAGGCCTCGACCTCGCCTATGACCGGCTGGCGCAAATCCCAGGCACCATCCTGCCGACCAAGCCGCGCGGAGGCATGTATGCGTTCTTCGCCCTGGAGGGCGAGAACGACGCGCGGCGCGCCTGCGCCCGCATTCTGGAGACGGCGCGGGTCGGGCTTGCGCCCGGTCACCTGTTCGGAAATTCGGCGGCAGCGTTCCTGCGCATGTGCGTGTGCCGCGACAGCAACCAGATAGAAACGGCGCTTCAACGCATGACCGCCGCAATGAATTGACGCCCTGCCGAAAGCGGGGCGGCAAAAAGCCGTGCGGGTCGAACCCGCCCGTTTAACAACAGAGGGAACAGAAATGAGCTTTACTCGTCGCAACCTGCTTCTCATGGCCGCCACTATCGGCATCGCCGCCGGCCCCGCCACCGCTAACGCCGCGGATGCGCTCAATGTCGGCGCTTACCCGACCAATCCGCCTTTCGAATACAAGAACGAGAGCGGCACCTTCGAGGGTTTCGAGGTCGACATCGTCAACGAGGCGGCCAAGCGCATCGGCATGACCACCGACATCGCCGATCTCGGGTTCCAGGCGCTGTTCGCCGCTACCACCTCCAAGCGCATTGACGTCGCCATCTCCTCGATCACCATCACGCAGGAGCGGCTGAAGTCGCAGTCCTTCACGCAGCCCTATTATGACTCCGACATGGGCATCGCCACCAAGGCCGACAGCCCGATCAGCACCGAGGCGGACCTCAAGGGCAAGGTCGTCGGCGTGCTTTCCGGTTCCACCGGCGAAACCTGGGTCAAGGACCATCAGCAGGCCGACGGCTTCAGCGACGTGAAGGGCTATGACACGCAGCAGAACCTGTTGCTCGACCTCAGCGCCGGCCGCGTCGATGCCGCCGTCAGCGATATCCCCGGCATGCAATATTCCTTCAAGAAGATGAAGGATCTCGTCGTCAAGGAACGCATCAAGACCGGCGAGCAATACGGCCTGATGATGACCAAGGACCACCCGCTGCTCGGCAAGCTGAACGACGCGCTGACCGCGATGAAGAAGGACGGGACGCTGGCCGCGATCCACAAGAAGTGGTTCGACAGCGATGCTCCGGCAGACTCCTCCACGGTCAAGGAAATGCCGCTGCCCAAGGCCTGAGCGGCGACGAACACAACAGGACGTGCCGGCGCGAGAGGCCGGCACGTCCGTTTTTTTCACCCATGAGCCCTGCCATCGCCGAAGCCGGTGCGGCAAAATCGGTGTCGGTGCCTGGCTCTGGCGTCTGTCTCCTTGATTTGATGCAATTGCGGACGAAAAGCCGTTTCGCACTTTTCGTGGAATTGCTCTGGACGCAAAACGGTTCGGGAACGCTCCCATGTCGCTGATCGACACCTTTTTCAATCCCGGCGTTATTGCAGCCAGCCTGCCGGCGCTGCTGCGCGGCTTTCTCAACACGCTGCTGCTTGGGGTGATGAGCATCGTCATCGGCATCGCGGCGGGGCTGGCGATCAGCCTCGTGCGGCTCTATGCGCCGAAGCCGCTGCGGCTGCTCGCAGTCGGCTACACCGACATCTTTCGCGCTTTGCCGGTGCTGGTGGTTTTGATCCTGATCTACTACGCGCTGCCCTTCCTCGGCATACGCCTGTCGTCCTGGGCGTCCGCCGTGACGGCTTTCGCCATCATCATGTCGGCTTACTCGGCCGAGGTATTTCGCTCCGGCATCGAGAGCATTCCGCGCGGCCAGTTCGAGGCGGCGCAGGCGCTTGGCCTGCCGTTCATGCTGACCCTGCGCAAGGTCGTGCTGCCGCAGGCGATCCGCGTGGTCATCCCGCCGATGACCAGCAACTGCGTCTCGATGTTCAAGGATACCTCGCTCGCCTCGACCGTGGCGCTGCCGGAACTGCTCAAGGAAGCGACCAATGCGCAGTCGCTCTACGCCAATCCCTCGCCGCTGATCGGCGCGGCGCTTGTCTACCTCATCTTCCTCTGGCCGATGGTGCGCCTCGTCAGCCTGCTCGAGCGCCGCTTCCAGACCGAGAAGACGCGCTGAACCCCGTCCACCGATCGTCCAAGTCCCCCGCAGGAGCCTGCCCGTGAACAAGCACCAGTCCGACAATACCAACGCCGCCGCGTTCCCGGTCGAGAAGATCCGCGCCATGTTTCCGGCGCTTCAACAGGCGGGCGACTTCATCTTCCTCGACAATGCCGCCGGCGCGCAGATCCCGCAAAGCGTGCTGGATGCCGTGACCAATCACCTGGTTTCACACAATGTGCAGCGCGGCGGCCGCTATGGCCGCAGCGTCACCGTCGATCAGTCGGTCGCCGACGCACGCGAGAGTGTGGCGCTGTTGATCAATGCCTATAGTCCGTCCGAAATCTGCTTCGGCATGAACGCCACCTCGTTCATCCGCCTGGTCAGCCTCGGCATCGGCCAGATGCTCGCGAAAGATCCTGGGGGGCGTGACGAGATCGTCGTTACCGACATGGATCACGACGCCAACATCGCCACTTGGCTGGCGCTGGAATCCGCCGGCGCCAAGTTCAAATGGTGGCGCATGCGCGAGGACGGCAATTTGCACGTCGACGACCTCAAGCCGCTGGTGTCGGAGCGTACCCGGCTCGTCGCCTGCACGGTGACGGCGCATTCGATCGGCTCGATCGTCGACGTCGCCGCGGTGGCCAGGATCGCGCATGCGGCCGGCGCCGAAGTGTTCCTGGATTGCGTGCATTACGGCCCGCATGGGCTGATCGACGTGCAAGCCTGGCAGTGCGACTATCTCGTCTGCTCCGGCTACAAGAATTTCTCGCCGCATATGGGCTTCCTATGGGGCCGCTTCGACACGCTGAAGCGGCTGCCGACCTTCCGCGAGGACTTCATTCCCGACGAGCCGCCCTACAAGGTCGAGGCCGGCACCTTCATCTATGAGAACGTCTCCGGCATGGACGCGGCGGTGCGCTATCTGGAATCGATCGGCCGCAACTTCCTTCCCGAAAACAACCGCTCGCGCCGCGACAACATCGTCGCCGGCATGAACGCCATCCGCGATTATGAGCTGATGCTGGCGCGCGCAATGCTGAAGGTGCTGAAGGATTGCAATGCCACGATCTACGGCGTCGCTGACGAGGCCCGCATCACCGAGCGCGTGCCGACCTTCTGCTTCAACATCGGCAAGCTGTCGCCGCAGCGGATCGTCGAGGAGATGGCCGCCATGCAGATCGGCATACGCGACGGCCACATGTATGCGCCGCGGCTGATGAAGCGGCTGAATCTGTCGATGGACAGCGGCGCCATTCGTGCCTCGCTGGTGCATTACAACACGGTGGAAGAGGTGCGCCGGTTTGGGGAAGCACTGCGGGCGATTATTGCGAAGTTGCGGTGATCCCGACCACCTCCGCGTCGTCATCCACGGGCGAAGCAAGGAGCGAAGCGACGCGCGCAGACCCGAGGATCCATGCCGTGACGTGAGAGCGCCGCTCACGGTGCAGAAATTCTACTCCGCTGCATTCTTCGGCTGAGGTACCGGCATGGATTCTAGGGTCTTCGCGCCGCTTCGCGGCGCTCCGCCCTAGAATGACGAAGCAGGAGGCCTACGCCGCCTTCTTCGCCAGCCGCGCCTTGATGCTGGCAATGTCGGCGCGCGGCGTCGCGGCGAAGAGCGTCTTGGTGTAGGCGTGCTTGGGATCGGAGAAGACCTCGTCGCGCGGGCCGTATTCGACGGCTTCGCCGAAATACATGACCATCACGTCGTCGGCGATATAGCGGACCACCGAGAGGTCGTGGCTGATGAAGACATAGGTCAGCTGGAACTCGTCCTGCAGGTCGGCAAGCAGGTTCAGCACCTGCGCTTGCACGGAGAGGTCGAGCGCCGAGACCGGCTCGTCGAGCACCAGGAGGCTCGGGTTCAGCATCAGCGCCCGGGCAATGGCGATGCGCTGGCGCTGGCCGCCCGAGAACATATGCGGATAGCGGTTGTAATGCTCCGGTCCCAGCCCGACCTTCTTCAGCATTTTCATCGCCAGGTCGCGCCGCTCTTCGGCAGGCTTGTCGGTGTTGATGAGCAACGGCTCGCCCAGCACATCGCCGATCTTCTGGCGGGGATTGAGCGAGCCATAAGGATTCTGGAACACGATCTGCACCTTGCGGCGCATTTCCTTAGTGAGCCCGTCCCTGGCGATATCGACCTTGTTGCCGTCGATGAAGAGCTCGCCTGAGGTGGCCGGATCGATCAGCGTGATGATGCGGGCGAGCGTGGACTTGCCGCAGCCGCTCTCGCCGACGACGGCAAGCGTCTTGCCCTTCTCGACGCTGAAGGACACGCCCTTCACCGCATGGACGGTGCGCGCGCCGCGGAACAGGCCGCCGCCGACATGGTAGTCGCGCTTGATGTCCTTGCCTTCGACGACCTTGGTCATGCGCCGGCTCCTGAAGGTGCGGGCTCGAACAGCATGTCGGAGACGGTCGGCAGCCGGTCGCCGACGGCGTTCTCCGGCAGCGCCGAGAGCAGCGCGCGCGTATAGTTGCTCTTCGGCGATTCAAAGAGCGACAGCACGTCGGCCTCTTCCATCTTACGGCCCTTGTACTGGACGATAACGCGGTCGGCGGTTTCGGCGACCACGCCCATATTGTGGGTGATCATGATCAGGCCCATGCCGTATTTGGCCTGCAGCGAGACCAGCAGGTCGAGGATCTGCTTCTGGATGGTGACGTCGAGCGCGGTGGTCGGCTCGTCGGCGATCAACAGCTTCGGATTGCAGGCGATCGCCATGGCAATCATGACGCGCTGGCACTGGCCGCCCGACATCTGGTGCGGGAAGGAATTCAGCCGCTCCTCCGGTTCCGGAATGCCGACCTGCTTGAAAAGCTCGATGGCGCGCGCCCGGCGCTCGGCCTTGTCCATGCCCATATGGAAACGCAGCACTTCCTCGATCTGGAAGCCGACGGTGAAGCAGGGATTGAGGCTGGCGACCGGCTCCTGGAAGATCATGGCAATGTCCTTGCCGATGATCTTACGGCGGTCGGCCGGGTCAATCTTCAACAGATCGCGGCCGTTGAAAGCCATGCGGTCGGCGGTAACGGTCGCCGTCCATGGAAGCAGGCCCATCACGGCCAGCATCGACACCGACTTGCCGGAGCCGGATTCGCCGACGATGGCGAGCACCTCGCGCTCGTCGACATGGAGCGAGACGCCGTCGACGGCGCGGAACGGACCGGACGCGGTCTGGAATTCGACGACGAGGTTCTGGATGTCGAGCAGCGCCATTACGACCTCCTGAGCTTGGGATCGAGCGCATCGCGCAGGCCGTCGCCGACAAGGTTGATGGCAAGCACGGTAATGAGGATGGCAAGACCCGGGAAGGTCACCACCCACCAGGCGCGCAGGATGAATTCGCGCGCTGTGGCCAGCATGGTACCCCACTCCGGCGTCGGCGGCTGGGCGCCGAGGCCAAGGAAGCCGAGCGCGGCGGCTTCCAGGATAGCATTGGAGAAGGACAGCGTGCCCTGGACGATCAAAGGCGCCAGGCAGTTGGGCAGGATGGTGGCGAGCATCAGCCGCAGATGGCCGGCGCCGGCGACCTTCGCCGCCACGACATATTCGCGGCTCTTCTCGGCCATCACGGCGGCACGCACCAGGCGGGCGAAATGCGGCTGCAGGACCAATGCGATCGCCAGCATGGCGTTGAACAGGCCCGGGCCGAGGATGGTGACAAGCACCAGCGCCAGGAGCAGCGACGGAAAGGCCAGGATCAGGTCCATGACGCGCATGATCGCAACGTCGACCCAGCCGCGGAAATAGCCGGCCAGCAGGCCGAGCGTGATGCCGCCGGTGAGCGCCAGCGTGACCACCACGGCGCCGATCAGCAGCGAGAAGCGCGCGCCGTAGAGAAGGCGCGAGAGGATGTCGCGGCCGACCGGGTCGGTGCCGAGCAGATATTGCGTCGAGCCGCCGGCCTGCCAGGCGGGGGGCCGCAGAAACGCGGTCTTGTCCTGGACGTCGGGCGCATAAGGCGCGAGCAGCGGCGCGAACAGCGCGGCGAGCACCAAAAGGAGGAAGACGAACAGGCCGATGACGGCGCCGCGGTTGACGGAGAAATAGTGCCAGAAGGTCTTGAGGCCTGTGAGCCGATCCGGACTGCCGGCGGCCATCGGGGCGATTTCGGTCTGGGTCATCTTATGCCGCCCTGATGCGTGGGTTGATGACGGCATAGAGCACATCTACGATGAGGTTCACCGCCATGACGATGAGCGCGATCAAAAGCAGACCCGACTGCACGACGACATAGTCGCGCTTGAAGATGGAATCGACCATCCACTTGCCGATGCCCGGCCAGGCGAAGATGGTCTCGGTGAGGATGGCGCCCGCAAGCAGCGTGCCGACCTGCAGGCCGATGGTGGTGACGACCGGGATAAGCGCGTTGCGAAGCGCATGCACGCCGATGACGCGCGCTGCCGAAAGGCCCTTGGCGCGCGCGGTGCGGACATAGTCCTCGCCCAGCACCTCGAGCATGGCCGAGCGCGTCTGGCGCGCGATCACCGCCAGCGGAATGGTGCCGAGCACGATCGCCGGCAGGACGAGATGGCTAAGCGCGGAGCGGAATGCATCCCACTTGCCATAGAGGAGGCTGTCGACGGTCATGAAGCCGGTGATCGGCTTGAAAAAGAACTGCAGGCCGATGCGGCCCGAGACCGGCGTCCAGCCGAGATAGCCCGAGAAGAAGATGATGAGCAGCAGGCCCCACCAGAAGATCGGCATGGAGTAACCGACAAGGGCCGTGCCCATCAGCGACTGGTCGAACCATGAGCCGCGCTTGACGGCGGCAAAAATGCCGGCGGGAATGCCGATCACCATGGCGAAGACCATGGCGAAGAAGGACAGTTCCAGCGTCGCCGGGAAGAGCGTCTTGAACTCCTCGAGAACCGGCCGCTTGGACGAGATGGAAACGCCGAAATCGCCGGTGGCGACCTCACCGACATAGCGCGCATACTGCTCCCAGATCGGCAGATTGTAGCCGAACTGTTGCTTCAGCTCTTCGTAGCGGGCGGGGGCGACGCCATGCTCGCCGGCCATGGCGAGGATCGGATCGCCCGGCAGCAGCCGGACAAAGGCGAAGGCACAGATGGTGATGCCGACCAGGGTCGGAATCAGGAGGGCGATTTTGTTGAGAAGATATCGGAGCATCATCAAATGGAACGGGGCGGCGCTGGAAGCTGCGCCGCCCCGTTCGCAATATTACTCGGACTTGTCAACGCCGTCGAAACGGTGAATGCCGAGCGGGTCCATCTTGAAGCCGGTGACATTATTGCGAACGACCGCGTAAACCTGGCTATGAGCCAGCAGGAAAGCGGGCGCTTGCTTGGCGAAGATCACCTGCGCCTGCTCATAGAGCTTGGTGCGCTCGGCCTGGTCGCTGGTCTTCTTGGCTTTCTGGATCAGGTCCTCGAAATCCTTGTCGCACCAGCTGGAGTAGTTCGAGACGCCGATGGCCGAGCAGGCGAAGAGAGTGGCGAAGAAATTGTCCGGATCGCCATTGTCGCCGGTCCAGCCGATCTGGAAGGCGCCGGGACGGTCCTTCTTCTTGCCTTCCTCGCGATACTTCGTCCACTCGTAGTTGACGATGTTCGCCTTGACGCCGACTTTGGCCCAGTCGGCCTGGATCAGCTCAGCCGCGCGCTGGAAGTTCGGATTGTAAGGACGAACGCGGTCGGCAGCCCAGAGCTGGATTTCCTTCAGGCCGGCATCGGCGAGAACCTTCTTGGCCGCTTCCGGATTGTAGGTATCGGTCTTCACGTCCTTGTTCCACGACCACATGGTCGGCGGGATGAGGTTCTCGGCGGGCGTCGCGCCGGCATCCTGGAACAGCGACTTTATCAGGGCCTCCCGGTCGATCGCCTGATTGAGCGCATGGCGCACTTCCGGCTTGTCGAGCGGCGGGATGGTGGTGTTGTAGCTCATATAGCCGATGTTCAGGCCGGCCTGATCCATCAGCGTCACGTCCTTGTTGGTCTTGATGGTGGCGATGTCGGCCGGGTTCGGATAGGGCGCGACGTCGCATTCGCCGGCGAGCACCTTCTGGATGCGGGCGGTCGCGTCAGGCGTGATGGCGAAGACGAGATCGTCGATTTTTTCCTTGCCCTTGAAATAGTCGGGATTGGCAGCATAGCGGATGACCGAATCCAGTTGGTAGTCGACGAACTGGAACGGACCGGTGCCGACCGGCTTGGTCGAGAAGTCGGCCATCTTGCCGTCCTTCTGGAGCTGGTCGGCATATTCCTTCGACACGATCGAGGCGAAATCCATGCCGAGATTGGCCAGCATCGGCGCGTTCGGCTCGGTCAGCGTCAGCTTGACGGTGAGGTCATCGACCTTCTCCCACTTGGCGACGTATTTCGGCATGTCCATGCCGGTGTAATAGTCCCAAGTGAGGTTCGGCAGATACTTGTCGCCGTTCCACGGGTTCTGCTTGTTGAACTGGCGATCGAACGAGAAGACGACGTCATCGGCGTTGAGGTCGCGCGTCGGCTTGAAATAGTCGGTGGTCTGGAACTTCACGCCCGGATGCAGATGGAAAGTATAGACCAGGCCATCGTCGGAGATTTCCCACTTGTCGGCCAGACCAGGCTCGATCTCGGTGCCACCATGCTTGAATTCGACCAGGCGGGAATAGACGGTGCGCGAAGACGCGTCGAAGTCGTTGCCGCCGGTCGTCGTACCCGGATCGAAATTGGCCGGCGACGCTTCCGAGCAATAAACGAGCGTCTTAGCACTGGCCATGCCGCTGAGGACGCTTGCAGCCAGCAACGCGGCTGCAAAAGTCATTGTCTTTTTCATTGACCACTCCCTGATGTTCTCTCAAGCCCCTCTATCAGGCTCGCGAAGGGCGCATATAAGCACCGTTTCTTCGCCTTTGGAACACCTCGTTTGCGTACCCCATGGGAAGCAGGAAAAGAATCTAGCGTTTGCTCAAACCGCAGAAAAAATGAGTAGTTTTTTCTGCTCACAACATTATTAACGACGGCATTTTTTTATTGATCGCCCCACATGTTAAAACGAGCCGACAGGCCCCGACTGCCGGAGATCTGCCCGCCGCCGGACATGCTGCGGAAGGTGTCCGGATCATCGGATTTCGACGGCAAATCTTTCCCCGCCCTGCCGCTGGGGCAAGGCTTGCACCGTCGCCGATAGAGGCAATACATAGACTGTGGGCGGGATTTCCCGAAAATCCGCGACGGCGTGGAGGACGCTTCCCTGGAAGCGGGCGCCGAGATCGAAGGCGACAGGGAGAGACAGGTGGCAAAAGCAGCCAAGACGACAGCCCCGGTGAACGCAAAGGCCAAGGGCGCCGCCGCAAGCGATGCGCCCAAGACTGCCAAGGCCGCAGCCGCACCGAAGGCGAAGACGACCGCAAAACCCGCAAAATCAGCCCCAAAGCCGGCCGCTGCCAAGCCCGCGGCGGCAAAAGCCGGAAAAGCGGCCGCGAAGTCGCCCGCCGCGAAGACGGCGCCAGCGACGGGCAACGCGAAGCCTGCCTCGAAGAGCCTGCCGAAGGCGATCACCGAGCTCACCGTCGGCCTGCCGGAAAAGCCGTGGCTGAAAAGCTATCCCAAGAACATGCCGGCCGAGATCGGCGCCCTGCCCTACAAGTCCATCGGCGAGTTCCTCGTCGGCGCCTGCAAGCAATTCGCCGGGCGGCCGGCTTTCGTATGCATGGGCAAGTCGATCACCTATGCCGAGGTCGAACGGCTGTCGTCCGCGTTCGGCGCCTATCTGCAGGCGAGAGGCCTGGAGAAGGGCGCGCGCGTGGCGCTGATGATGCCGAACGTGCTGCAATATCCGGTGGCGATGATGGGCATACTGCGCGCCGGCTATACGGTGGTGAACGTCAACCCGCTCTACACGCCGCGCGAGCTGGAACACCAGCTGAAGGATTCCGGCGCGCACGCGATCGTCATCCTCGAGAACTTCGCCGGCACGCTGCAGGCGGTGATCGCCAGGACGTCGGTGAAGCATGTCATCGTCGCCGCCATGGGCGACATGCTGGGCGGACTCAAGGGCGCCATCGTCAACCTCGTGGTGCGACGGGTTAAGAAGATGGTTCCGGCATGGTCGCTGCCTGGCCATGTCAAATTCAACGCCGTGCTCAAGACCGGCGCGAGCATCGCCTTCAAGCCGCCGACGGTCTCCGGCGACGACATCGCCTTCCTGCAATATACGGGCGGCACCACCGGCGTCTCGAAGGGTGCGGTGCTGCTGCATCGCAACGTGCTTTCGAACGTCGCGCAGAATTCGCTGTGGGTAGAGGACGCCTATACGGTCAAGCCGAAGCCGGCGCATCTCAACTTCATCTGCGCGCTGCCGCTCTATCACATCTTCGCGCTGACGGTGAACGCGCTGATGGGCATGCAGCAGGGCGCGCAGAATGTGCTGATCCCCAACCCGCGCGACATCCGGGGCTTCGTCAAGGAACTGGCGAAATACCCGATGCACATCTTCCCCGGCCTCAACACGCTGTTCAACGCGCTGCTCAACAATGAGGAGTTCCGCAAGCTGGACTTCAAGCCGCTGATCCTGACGCTGGGCGGCGGCATGGCGGTGCAGAAGGGCGTGGCGGAGCGCTGGAAGGCGCTGACCGGCTGTCCGGTGAGCGAAGGCTATGGGCTCTCTGAAACCTCGCCGGTGGCGACCGCCAACAAGTTCAGCTCGGCCGATTTCACCGGCACGATCGGCCTGCCGCTGCCTTCGACCGAGATCGCCATTCGGGACGACGACGGCAACAACGTGCCGCTCGGCGAAGTGGGCGAGATCTGCATCCGCGGCCCCCAGGTTATGGCCGGCTACTGGAACCGGCCCGACGAGACCGCCAAGGCAACGACCAAGGACGGCTTCTTCAAATCCGGCGACATGGGCTTCATGGACGAGCGCGGCTACACCAAGATCGTCGACCGCAAGAAGGACATGATCCTGGTCTCCGGCTTCAACGTTTATCCCAACGAACTGGAAGAGGTGGTGGCGCATCACCCCGGCGTGCTCGAAGTGGCGGCCATCGGCGTGCCGGACGAGCATTCCGGCGAGGTGCCTAAATTGTTCGTGGTGAAGAAGGATCCGGCGCTCACCGTCGAGACGTTGATGGCCTATTGCCGCGAGAACCTGACCGGCTACAAGCGGCCGAGATTCATCGAATTCCGCACCGAGTTGCCGAAGACACCGGTCGGCAAGATCCTGCGGCGGGCGCTGCGGGACCAGGTTTGAGCGATTGTTCCGCCGGCAAGGCATGGGAGCGAGACAAGCGGCTCGATCCGGCGGAATTCATCAAGGCGAACATGCGGCTGGCGCCGGTGCCGTCAGTGCCGGAGGTGCTACTCTATCAGGCGCATCCCGGCAGCGGACTGCGGCGGCTGCTCGAACCGGAAGACGAGAGCGACGGAAGCCGGCCTGACCCACAGCCGCCCTACTGGGCCTATGCCTGGGCCGGCGGCACCGTGCTGGCACGCTATATCCTCGACCGTCCGTCGATCGTAGCCGGCAAACGCGTGCTCGACCTCGGCGCCGGCTCGGGACTGGTCGGCATCGCTGCGGCAAAAGCCGGCGCGAGCGCAGTGATCGCAGCGGAGATCGACCGCAACGGCGTCGTGGCGCTCCGCCTCAACGCGCAAGCCAACGGCGTCGCCATCGAGATACACGACGAGGACCTCACCGACGGCCCCCCGCCGGTGGTCGACCTGGTGCTCGCCGGCGACGTCTTCTACGCGCAGGATGTCGGGCAGCGGATGATGCCGTTCCTCGACCGCTGCCTCGCCGCCGGCATCGATGTGCTGGTCGGCGATCCCGGCCGCGCCTGGCTGCCCAGACCACGGCTTTGCCTGCTCGGCGAATATCACGTGCCGGATGTCGGCGGAAACGGCGGCAGCGAACCCAGGCCCAGCGCGGTGTTCGCTTTTGTCCGATAAAGGGCGACTAAGGAGTCCAGCAACCCCCCTCGCCTCACCTCGGGCGCCACCGGTCATACAGCAATTTCTTATTCATGGTTCCGAGAGCAAAGCTCGGAACAGGGACCAGCTAAACCCGTTTTACCAGTTCTAACGGATAGAACGATGAGACGGAGCAGTCATGGAAATCCACGACACAAATCACCGTCGATCAAAGATCGGCGGCCACACGATATTTCTGCGGGAAGCAGGGCCGCCCGATGCTCCCGTTCTTCTTTTGCCGCATGGCTACCCGTGCTCGTCTTACCAGTTCAGACGCCTGATGCCGGGCTTGGCCGACCGCTGGCGAACAGTAGCATTCGACTGGCCTGGATTCGGCTACAGCGACACACCGGACCCCGCCGAGTTCGACTATGATTTCAACGCCTATGCCGGCGTTCTCGCTGACGTTGCCGATGCGCTGCATTTGGAGCGTTATGCGCTCTGGCTCCACGATTACGGTTCTCAGATCGGCCTCCGTCACGCGATAGCGCATCCCGACAGGATCGCGGCGCTGATCATCCAGAACGGCGACATCTACGAGGACGTGCTCGGGCCGAAATACGAGACGATCAAAGCCTGGTGGGCGGACAAATCGGTCGAGAGACACCGTCCACTCGAGGAGGCGGTGAGCGAGGAGGGATTCCGCGAGGAGTTCATCGGCGAGGTCTCCGAGGACGTCGCCAGCCGCGTCCCTCCGGATCTGTGGAAGCTGCATTGGCCGCTCATGAACACCGATCCGGAAGGCGGTGTCGGTCCGGCTGATGGAAAAGCTCGAGCAGAACATCGAATGGTTCCCGCGATACCAATCCTATCTGCGCGAGCACCGTCCGCCGACGCTGATCGTCTGGGGACCGCAGGACGGCTACATGCCCGAGCAGTCGGCGCTCGCCTATCGGCGCGACCTCCCGGATGCAGAACTGCACATCCTCGACGAGGCCGGCCATTGGCTGTTGGAAACACATTTCGAGGAAGCCCTGCGGCTGGTGCGCGACTTCCTCTCGCGAACGCTGCCGTAAGCACGGCTCTCCGCCACATCCAGAACCCAAGGAGACGAACATGGCGACGAAACCAACCATCGCACGCATCTGGCGCGGCCGCACCCGTCGCGACGTCGCGAACAGCTACGAAACCTATTTGAAGGCAGAAGGCATTCCTCCGCTTCAGCGGGTTGCGCTCGGCGTCCAGCTCTTTCGCGAGGACCGGGAAGAGGAGACCTGGTTCACGACCATCTCCTACTGGCCCGACATCGAGGCGATGACCGCTTTCACCAAGGGCGACCCGATCAAAGTCCACCATCTGGACCGCGACGCCGAATTTCTGATCGAACTGCCCGAGCGCATCGAGATCCATCGCATCCTCGTCGACGATCAGAATCTGCGCTGACGTTGCCGTCATGAGCAACCTCGCCCTGTTCGGGCTCATGGCGCTGATCTGGGGGCTGACCTGGGCGGCAGTCAAGATCGGCCTGGAGGCCGGCGTTCCCCCGATCCTTCTGGCGGGGCTGCGCTATCTGCTGACCGCGGGAATCCTGGCATTTTGGACACAGGGAGCCTTATCGGCCTTCGCGGAAGGCCGGTCGATGCGAGTCATCATATCGGCCCTGCTGACGAATGCCGGAACCTACGGACTGCTGTTCTGGGGCATGCAAACGGTCCCGTCCGGCCTATCCGGCTTGGTCAATCTCGCGCTGGTTCCGGTGCTTCTGTTTGGCTTGGCAGTCCTGCTCAGAGAAGAGCGGCCCACTTGGCGGCACGGCCTGGCGCTGGCGCTCGGCTGCACAGGTCTCCTTGGCCTCTTCTGGACGCGTCTTGTCGAGCAGGAATCCGGAAACGGATTGGGCCTTGCCGCTATCGTGGCCGGCACGGCGTGCTACTGCGCGGGGAGCGTCATTGCGCGGCCGCTGATCGGCCCGATCAAGCCCCTGACGCTCACCGCGATCCACGCCGTTCTCGGCGGCGCGGCGCTGATCGTCGTCTCCTTCCTTCTGGGCGAGGTTTCGGGGACGCTGCCAGGAAAAATCGACGTCGCTCCGGCTGCGGCAAGCCTGTTGTTCCTCTCCCTCCTCGGAACCATCGTAGCCTACACGATCTATCTGCGTCTGCTTGAACAATGGGGCACCGCCCGCGCCGGGCTCTATGCCTTCATCTCGCCCATCGTTGCACTGGCCGTAGGCGTTTGGCTGTTCGGCGAAAAGGTCGGAGCGGCCGAGATCGGCGGCGCCGCACTGTTGTTGGTAGCCGCAGGATTGGCGTTGTTTGGGCGCGACCGCCCCAACGCAGCGAGGAAATGAAAGCCGTCGCCGATGTCATTTCCCCATCGTATCGCCGGCAACCTGGCCCTTGACCTCGCCAACACCATCAGTCGGCGCGGCACCGACCGGGAAATCGACCATCTCGCGACGGCGGCGGACATCCTGGCGTGGTCAAAGCAAACGGGCCTGATCGACGATGATTTCGCGCTTCCTTCGGCCGACCACAAAGCTTTGGTCAAAGACGTTCTCGCCCTTCGCCGCGCCGTAAACGACGCCGGCGCGGCAATCGCTCATGGCGACGAACCTCCCGCTGCCGCGCTCGATACCATCCGAAAATACGCGGCCGAAGCGCTCAGAACCGCCGCGCTCGCTGGATCGCCGGTGTCGTTGCATTTCCGAGGCGCCAATCGCATCACCGGGGCAATCGCGTGGTCGGCTCTCGACCTGCTTCGCGGCGACGAACTATCGCGTCTCAAACAATGCCCGCCGCACGACTGCCGCTGGCTTTTCATAGATCGCACGAAGAACGGTTCGCGACGGTGGTGCGAGATGAACAGCTGCGGCAATCGGGCCAAGAAGCAGTCGCATCGGAGAATGGCTGATTGAGGCGTCTTCCCGGGACGGCGCCCGGTCTAACCCGCCGGCACGTTCACCCGCGCAGTCAGAAAATCCGGCAGGTCGGCGACCGAATCCAGAACGACGTCCGCCATCGGCGCCAGCGAGTCGCGCGTGCCGGTGCCGGAGAGCACGCCCACCGCCAGGCCGCAGCCGCCGGCGCGCGCCATTTCGAGATCGTGTCGGTTGTCGCCGACCATGGCGATCTCGCCGGGCCTCAACCCGGTCAGGTCGCAGAAAGCGACGACCGTGTCGGGCGCCGGCTTGGAGTTGGCAACGGCGTCATAGCCGAAGGCGGCATCGAAGAGCTGCGCGATGCCCAGCGTAGCGAGCGTCTTTTCCGCGCCGCTGGTCGAATCGTTGGTGGCGACGCCCATGCGATAGGATCGTTTGTGCAAGGCCCGCAACGAGTCGACGACGCCCGGCAGTGCGACCGCCATAGCCGAACCTTGCGCCGAGGTGATCTCGTTGAAGCGGGAAACGGCGTGCATCTGGTCTTCCTCGGACAGGCGCGGAAACCAGAGCTCGACGACGTCCATGTTCGAGCCGGAGGCGAAGATCGAATCCGGCTTGAAGCGTTTCGTGACGAAGTCGAAGCCGGCGGCGGCGAGCAACCGATCGGCTTTCCAGCGATCGCCCTCGGCGGCATCCATCGCCATGAAGTCGGCGACGCCGAGCCACGTTGCGTTGAAGTCGACAAGCGTGCCGTCCTTGTCGAACAATATTCCCTTGATATCCGCCAATCCCGTTTACTCCGCGCCGCGCAATTGGTGGATATGTCCCACCAGACCGGCAGTCGAGGCGTCGCGTTTTGCGGCAGTCTCCTTGCCTTCCACGACAGGCAGCAGGCCTGTCGCCAGTTCCTTGCCGAGCTCGACGCCCCATTGGTCGAAGGAATTGATATTGAACAGCGTGCCTTCGACGAAGACGCGGTGCTCGTAAAGCGCGATGAGCCGGCCGAGCGTGCGCGGGTCGAGCTTTCTGTAGAGAATGGTCAGCGAGGGGCGATCGCCCGAGAAGACGCGGTGCGGCGCGATGCGGTCGACGTCGGCCGGCTTCATGCCCTTGGCCAGCATCTGGGCGCGCGCCTCTTCCAGCGTGCGCCCCTTCATGAAGGCCTCCGACTGCGCCAGGCAGTTGGCGAGCAAAAGATCATGCTGGTGTTTCAATTCGGGCTCGTGACCGACGGCGGCGGCGAGGAATTCGACCGGAATAAAGTCGGTGCCCTGATGCAGGAGCTGGAAGAAGGCATGCTGGCCGTTGGTGCCGGGCTCGCCCCAGACCAGCGGGCCGGTCGGCGTGGCGACCGCAGTGCCGTCCAGCGCGACGCTCTTGCCGTTCGATTCCATGTCGAGCTGCTGCAGATAGGCCGGCAGGCGCGACAGGCGCTGGTCGTAAGGGATGACGGCGCGGGCCGGATATTTGCAGACGACGCGATGCCACCAGCCGATCAGCCCCAGAAGCACCGGAAGGTTCTTTTGCATCGGCGCCGAGCGGAAATGCTCGTCCATCTCATGCGCGCCGTCGAGGAAGGCGCGGAAATTGCGCGGGCCGACGGAAATCATCACCGGCAGGCCGATGGCGCTCCAGACCGAATAGCGGCCGCCGACCCAGTCCCAGAAGCCGAAGACACGGTCCTGCTCGATGCCGAACTTCGCCACCAGGTCGAGGGCGGTCGAGACGGCGGCGAAATGCTTGCCGACCGCTTCCTTGCCCAACGCCTTCTGCACCCAATCGCGCGCCGTCTGCGCATTCGTCATCGTCTCGACCGTGGTGAAGGTCTTGGAGGCGATGATGAACAAAGTCGTCTCGGCAGACAGACCCTTCAGCGTGTCATGGATATGGGCGCCGTCGACATTGGAGACGTAATGCGCGCGCGGCCCGTCATGATAGGGCGCGAGCGCCAGCGTCACCATCGCCGGGCCGAGATCGGAGCCGCCGATGCCGATATTGACGATGTCGGTGATCTTCTTGCCGGTGGCGCCGGCCGCCTTGCCGGAGCGGATGGCGTCGGCGAAGGCGCCCATGGCGTCGAGCACGGCGATCACATCGGCCTTGGTGTCCTGGCCGTCGACGATCACGCTCTTGCCGGTCAGGTTGCGCAGCGCGGTGTGCAGCACAGCGCGGTTCTCGGTGATGTTGATCTTCTTGCCCTCGAACATGGCGGCGCGGCGCCCCGCGAGATCGGCGGCGGCGGCGAGCTTTTCCAGCATCGTCATCGTATTTGCGTCGACCGCGCATTTCGACCAGTCGAGCAGAAGGTCCCCATCAGTGGCGGAGAATGTCTCGAAGCGCTTGGGATCGGCGGCGAAGGCCTCGCGCATTGTGCCCCTGGCCGCCGCACGCTGCTCACGCAGAGCGGTGACCTGCTTGTCGAAGGCTGACTGATCCACTGGCGGGCTCCTGGCGGGTTTTTAGACCATTTTAACAGGCCGGATGTTTCCGGCGCGTGTCGGCGCGTCATTCTATCGAGCCGATTTCCATTTCGTTCAAGCGCGCCTTTGCCGCACTGCATCACGGTTTAATGAAGGGAGTGTTGGACGGTGAGGATGGAGGATTTCGCCGCGAGGGTGCTGTTCGGTGCGGGCGACAACGCTTCGCATCGTAGGGGCGACGATGCTGCGCATCGCGCCTTAAACGCGCCGCGACGACGCTTCGCGTCGCGCTTGATAGATCACTGGCATAAATCCCAGCGATCAGAAAAATTGATTGGCGCAACACCTTATGCCACCCATACACTCCACTGGTCCAGCCAAGTGAAAACAGCTGGCCGTCCGAGGAAGATTTCCCATGCCACAGCGCAATGACACGGCCATATGGTCCGGCCTGTTCCGGATTTCGGCTGAATCCGGCCAAACCCTCCAGGCGCAGATCCGCCAGGCGATCGTCGCGGCCATTCTCGACCGACAGATCGCCGCCTCGATGCCGTTGCCGTCGTGCCGAATTCTTGCGGAAAAACTCGGGGTTGCCCGCGGCACGGTGGTGCTCGCCTTCCAGCAGCTGGTCGACCAGGGCTTCCTGGTGGCGCGCGAACGGCGCGGCCATTTCGTTAATCCGGACGTGCTGGCCACTCCCGCCAAGCCGCACCAGAAGGCGCCCGACCAGCAGAATGAGATCGACTGGAAGGCGCGCCGGCAGATCGCCGCGAGCGACATGCCGCCGCCGGCCAAGCACGACAACTGGATCAAGTCCTCCTATCCGTTCGTCTACGGCCAGTTCGATCCGGCGTTGTTTCCGACCGCCGAATGGCGCGAGTGCAACCGCATGGCGCTGGCGGTGCTCGAGATCCGCAACTGGGCGTCCGACATGGTGGATCGCGACGACCCGCTGCTGATCGAACAGATCCAGGCCAGGCTTCTGCCGCGGCGCGGTATCTTCGCCAATCCGGACGAGATCATCGTGACGCTGGGCGCGCAGAACGCACTTTACATGCTTGCGTCGCTGCTAATGACCAAGGGCTCGAAGGTGGCCATGGAAGACCCGGGCTATCCTGACGCCCGCTCGATCTTCCGGCTGGCCGGCGCCGATATCCAGCCGGTTCCGGTCGACCAGTCGGGCATCGTGACCTCGGCGATCCCCAGCGATTCCGGCTTCGTCTTCGTCACGCCCAGCCACCACTGCCCGACCATGGTGCCGTTGTCGGCGGAGCGGCGGCAGGATCTCCTGGCGCGCGCCAACCGCAACAACCAGATCATTATCGAGGACGGCTATGACAGCCAGCTGCTCGACGAGGCACCGCAGCAGGCGTTGAAGAGCCTCGATCGTTCCGGCCGCGTGATCTATGTCGGCTCGATGTCGAAGACGCTGGCTCCGGGTCTCAGGCTTGGCTACATCGTCGCCTCGGCCGGGCTGATCGCCGAGCTTCGCGCACTGCGCCGCTTCATGCTCAGGCACCCGCCGGCGAACAACCAGCGCGCCGTCGCGCTGTTCCTGTCGCTCGGCCATCACGAGGCGCTGGTGCGCAGGCTTTCCACCGCCTTCGACGAACGGCGCAAGCGTCTGGTCCATGCGATTTCCGCCTTCTTGCCAGAGTGGCGTTCGACCGACTCGGCGGGCGGCACATCGCTCTGGCTGGAAGGGCCGCGCGGCACTGATTCACGCGGCCTTGCGGAAGCGGCCGCTTCGCGCAGCGTCATCATCGAACCCGGCGACCGGTTCTTCGATCGCAGCGAAAAGCCCTCTCGTTTCATGCGCTTGGGCATCTCCTCGATCTCGCTGCAGCATATCGAGCCGGGCATCCGCGAACTCGCTACCGCCGCCGGACGCAGGCCCGCGGCCGCCTGATCGCCACAGACCTCCTGAAAAAAGCCGGCGCCGCGCCGGCTTTTTTTGTTTGGGCGCATGTTTGCCGCTTTAGCATTCTGGCATATTCGACGGGATTGCTTGGCCCATAGGCTGTACCAATGCCGGCGGCATAGTCGGAGCCAGAAGGGGACGAGGCAGGCCGATGGTGGACCAACCGCCGCCGCGCCCGCCTTGCAGATAAAGACAAAGGTGGAGTGCTTCCATGTCAGTGGCTCTCGAGAAGCAGGAATCGTCGTCGGACCAGCGTTCGCGGCGGTCCGGCGGGCGCGAAGCGCGCCGCGCGATGCGGGCAGCGCCCTTGGCCGACGACATCCGTCCGGTGCGGCCGGGGCTTGAAGGCGGCAGTTATGGCCCATTGAGCCAGAATGACCGCGAACGGATCCACGAAGCGGTGCTGACGCTCCTGGAAACGGTCGGCTTCGCCAATGCCATCCCGTCCTGCATCGAGGCGCTGACCCGGGTCGGCGGCATCTATGGCGATGACGGCCGCGTTCGGCTGCCGCGCGCCTTGGTGCTGGACACGATCAAAAAGGCCGCACGCAACTTCACCCTCCATGGCCAGGATCCGAAGCACGACATGCTGATCCAGGGCAAACGCGTGCATTACGGCACGGCGGGCGCGGCGGTGCATCTGGTCGATGTCGAGAAGCGCGAATATCGCGAATCGCTGCTGCAGGACCTCTACGACGCCGCCCGTCTCGTCGATGGGTTGGACAACATCCACTTCTTCCAGCGCACCATGGTGCCGCGCGACATTCCCGACCCGCTCGATATGGATTTCAACACGCTCTATGCCTGCGTGATGGGGACGTCCAAGCATGTCGGCACCTCGTTCACCGTGCGCGAGAACGTCAAGCCAGCGCTGGAAATGCTTTATGCAATCGCCGGCGGGGAGGAGAATTTCCGGGCGCGGCCGTTCGTGTCGAACTCGAACTGCTTCGTCGTGCCGCCGATGAAGTTCGCCGAGGACGCCTGCGGCGTGTTGGAGGCCTGCGTCGAAGGCGGCATTCCGATCCTGCTTCTGTCGGCCGGCCAGGCCGGCGCCACCGCACCTGCCGCCATTGCCGGCGCCGTCGTGCAAGCGGTCGCGGAAGTGCTGATGGGCCTGGTCTATGTCAATGCCGTCAAGCCTGGACATCCGGCGATCTTCGGCACTTGGCCGTTCGTGTCCGATCTCAGGACCGGCGCCATGTCCGGCGGCTCGGCCGAGCAAGCAGTGTTGACCGCGGCCTGCGCGCAGATGGCGCAATATTACGACCTGCCCGGCGGCTCGGCCGCCGGCATGTCGGACTCGAAGCTGCCCGACATCCAGGCCGGCTATGAGAAGGGCATCACCAATGTCATGGCGGGCTTGTCCGGCCTCAACCTGGTCTATGAATCGGCCGGCATGCACGCCTCGCTGCTCGGCTTCTGCCTCGAAAGCCTGATCATCGACAACGATATGCTCGGACATTGCCTGCGCTGCGTGCGCGGCATCGAGGTGACCGACGATGCGCTGTCGATCGATACCATCGCCGATGTCTGCCTCAAGGGCCCCGGCCATTATCTCGGCAACGATCAGACGCTGAAGCTGATGCAGACGGAATATTTCTATCCCGCCGTCGGCGACCGTTTCTCGCCCAAGGAATGGAACGAAAAGGGCCGGCCCGACATCCTGTCGCGGGCGATCGCGGAGAAGAAGCGCGTGCTTGCCGAGCGCTTCCCGCGCCACGTCTCGCGCCTGCTCGACGACAAATTGCGCGCCCGCTTCGGCGAGATGATCAAGCTGCCGCGCAGCAAGATGGGCGGCTAATATTCAGGTGAAGGCCGGCCTGCAAACGATGCCTTCCTGCGCTTCCGGCCTTCGCCGGCCGAAGCTCTCTTAGATGTCTCCGCTCTATAAAGGCTACGGCCGGCATAGACCGGTTCTCGGAACCCGCCATTTTCGACTCGGCCTGACCGAAAGCTCAACGCGTCCTGTTCGTCTGATCATTCCGCGCTCAGCCCGTAGCGCTCGACGACCTCGGCGTTGATCAGCTTAGCGTGCAGCGTCATCAGCACGATCTGCGCGTCGAAACTGTCGCCGGCCTCGAGCGCCGCCTCGATGCGGCGCTCGACCTGCAATGTCGGCTCGCGGCCGTTGGCCTGCTCGAACACATGGCGTCCGGCGACGCAATAGCCGCAGAGCTGCGCCACGGATGCATAGGCGTCCGCCGGCGGCTCATCGGGCCAGCGGTCGTTCATCAAATTGACGATGGTGAGTTTCACGCCCTCTGGTACCAGCGCCGGATGCAGGTCGGCCGCACGCAATGCGTCGTCGAGCTGGCGCAGATCGCCGGAGCGGCCGAACATGCCGAGAAAGCCGAGGGAAGAGCGCCGTTTCGCCACGATGATCTGTCCCTTCCTGAGCTGCCGAGGTCGAGCTTATCTGTGGGTTCCTTGGAGATGAAACAAGGGCAACAGAAAAGGGCGGCTCGCCGTCGGCAAGCCGCCCCTTTGATCGGCCGAATAAATAGGCTTAGTGATTGTCGCGCGGCACGCCGCTGGTATGGGCGACGTCCTGGTATTTCACCGCCGGTTTCAGCACCATGCCGGCCGAGAACTGGTCGACCATGCCGCGCTGGATCTCCTGCCATGGCGTCTGGTGCTGGGGATAGTGATAGCCGCCATTGGCCTGCAGCGCGGCGCGCCGCTTGGCGATCTCCTCGTCGCTGACGAGGATATTGGCCGTGGCCTTTTTCAGGTCGATGCGGACGCGGTCGCCGCTCTTGAGCAGCGCCAGCCCGCCTCCGATCGCAGCTTCAGGCGAGGCATTGAGGATCGACGGGGAGCCCGACGTGCCGGACTGGCGGCCGTCACCGATGCAGGCAAGGGCGTGGATGCCCTTCTTGATCAGGTAGGCCGGCGGCTGCATGTTGACCACCTCGGCGCCGCCCGGATAGCCGACCGGACCGGCGCCGCGCATGAACAGGATCGTGTGCTCGTCGATGCCCTGCGCCGGATCGTCGATGCGGGCGTGGTAATCCTCCGGCCCGTCGAAGACCATGGCGTTGCCCTCGAAGGCCTCCGGGTCGTTCGGGTTGGAGAGGTAGCGCTCACGGAATTCGGGCGAGATGCCGCTGGTCTTCATGATGGCGGAATCGAACAGGTTGCCCTTGAGGTTGATGAAGCCGGCATTGGCCTTGAGCGGCTTATCGGCGCTGCGGATGACGTCGTGATTCTCGTTGACGGCATCCCGGCAATTGTCGCCCATCGACCTGCCGTTGGCGGTGATGGCATCGGGATGCGGCAGCAGGCCGCCCTTCATCAGTTCGGCGACGACCGTCGGCACGCCGCCGGCATGGTGATAGTCCTCGCCGAGATACTCGCCCGTCGGCTGCAGGTTGACCAGCAGCGGGATGTCGAGGCCGATCTTCTGCCAGTCATCATTGTCGAGCGGCACGCCGAGATGGCGTGCGATGGCGTTGAGGTGGATCGGCGCGTTGGTCGAGCCGCCGATGGCCGAGTTGACGACGATGGCGTTCTCGAACGCCTCGCGGGTCATGATGTCGGACGGCTTCAGATCCTCATGCACCATCTCGACGATGCGCTTGCCCGTCTCGTAGGAAATCTGGCCGCGCTCGCGATATGGGGCCGGGATGGCGGCCGAGCCAGGCAATTGCATGCCGAGCGCCTCGGCCAGCGAATTCATCGTGGTCGCCGTGCCCATGGTGTTGCAATAGCCGGTCGACGGCGCCGAGGAGGCGACGATGTCCATGAACTCGTCATAGTCGATCTCGCCGGCCGACAGCCGCTGGCGCGATTCCCAGACGATGGTGCCCGAACCGGTGCGCTTGCCCTTGTGCCAGCCATTCAGCATCGGGCCGACCGAAAGCGCGATCGCCGGGATGTTGACGGTGGCCGCCGCCATCAGCAAGGCAGGCGTCGTCTTGTCGCAGCCGATGGTCAGCACGACGCCGTCGAGCGGATAGCCGTAGAGCACTTCGACCAGGCTGAGATAGGCAAGGTTGCGGTCGAGCGCGGCCGTGGGGCGCTTGCCGGTCTCCTGGATCGGATGGCAGGGGAACTCGAATGGGATGCCGCCCATCGAGACGATGCCCTCGCGCACGCGCTTGGCGAGCTCGAGGTGGTGCCGGTTGCAGGGCGAAAGGTCGGAACCGGTCTGCGCGATGCCGATCAGCGGCTTGCCCGACATCAGCTCGGCGCGCGTCAGGCCGTAATTGAGGTAGCGTTCGAGATAGAGCGCCGTCATGCCCGGATTGTCGGGATTGTCGAACCACTCCTGCGAGCGAAATTTCTTCTTCTTGGTGGGGGCGCCTGCCATGGTGGTCTCCGTATTTGTATGACAAATCGATAGGACAATGCGTCCATGCAGGCAAGAGGCAGACGCTGCCGGAACCCGGACTTTGGTGCGATAGACTTGTTTCGGGCCGCGCGCTACGACCAACCGGCATCAGCAATGCGGGAGGTCTTGATGGCTTTGGTGATCGAAGGCGAGGAGCGGATCGCCGCACCCATCGGGAAAGTGTGGGAAGCCCTGAACGACCCGGAGATCCTGAAGGTGGCGATTCCCGGCTGCCAGAGCCTCGAGAAGAATTCGGACACCGCCATGGCTGCGACCGTGGTGCTCAAGATCGGCCCGATCAAGGCGACCTTCAACGGCGAAGTCACGCTGAAAAACCTCAAGCCACCGCATTCCTACACCATCCAGGGCGAAGGCAAGGGCGGCGTTGCCGGTTTCGCCAAGGGCGGCGCCGACGTGACGCTGACCGCCGACGGGGCGGACTCGACAGTGCTCAAATACGCCGCCAAGGCCGAGGTCGGCGGCAAGATCGCGCAACTCGGCAGCCGGCTGATCGAATCGACATCGAAGAAATTGGCAGGGCAGTTCTTCTCGACGTTTGGCGAGAAGGTCGGCGCCTGACCCTCAAAGGAAAGGGCGTTATTCGAACACGATGCTTGGCACGGCGGCTTCGGCGGCGCCGCGCTCTTCCTGGACCCTTTCCCAGACCTTGCTGGCGATATCGCGGTAGATCTTTGCTTCCGCGCCCTCCGGCTTGGAGGCGACGACCGGCGCGCCGGCATCCGAGCTTTCGCGGATGCCCATTTCCAGAGGCACCTCGCCGAGGAAGGTGACGCCCAGGCGCTCGGCCTCGCGGCGCGCGCCGCCATGGCCGAAAATGTCGTAGCGCTTGCCGGTGTCGGGAGCGAGGAAGTAGCTCATATTCTCGACGATGCCGAGCAGCGGCACGTCGACCTTCTTGAACATGTTGAGGCCCTTGCGGGCGTCGATCAGCGCCAGATCCTGCGGCGTCGAGACGATGACGGCGCCGGCGAGCGGCACCTGCTGGGCCATGGTGAGTTGGGCATCGCCGGTGCCGGGCGGCATGTCGACCACCAGCACGTCGAGCGGACCCCATTCGACCTCGCGCAGCATTTGCGTCAGCGCCGACATCACCATCGGGCCGCGCCAGATCATCGGCGTCTCCTCATCGACGAGGAAGCCCATCGACATCACCTTGAGGCCGTAATTCTGCATCGGCTTCAGCACCTTGCCGTCGACGGTCTGCGGCCGGCCGTGGATGTTGAGCAGCCTGGGCATGGAAGGGCCGTAGATATCGGCATCGAGCACGCCGACCTTCAGCCCGTTGGCGGCAAGGCCGAGCGCCAGGTTGACGGCGGTCGTCGACTTGCCGACGCCGCCCTTGCCGGAGGCGACGGCGATGATGGCGTCGATGCCGGGCACGCCGCGCCTGCCATGGCTCTGCGAGGCGGGCGCATGCGGCGCGGGGCGCTGCGGCGCCGGCTGCGGAGTCGGCCGCTGCGGTGCAGCCTGCGAAGGTTGACGCGGCGGAACCGGCGCTTCCATGCCGCCGCCCTTCTTCTCCGCCGTCAGCGCGACGACCGCGCTGGCGACGCCGGGGATAGCCTTCACCGCGCGCTCGGCGGCGGCACGCAACGGTTCCAGCTCCTGGGCGCGGGCGGCGGGCACGGTGATCGAGAAGAAGACCTTGGAATCGGCGATGAAAATCTCGGAGACCATGCCGAGATCGACGATGTTGCCGGTGAAGTCCGGCCCGTTCACCGTCTTCAGGCGCTCGATGACGGATTCCTTGGTAACGGTCATGATCTTTCCTCGGCGTTTGGCGTTCCAGATAGTGCAGTTTGCCGGCGGAACCAAGCCGTGGCGCAACGGCTCGCCCGGCGTGCCCCGGAAAGCGACGGATGGTGTCGGATTTGGCCACGGCCGCGGCGCAGGTTCGGGCCCGGTCATAGCCAAACGGTGCGCCCGCACTATCTCCATCGCCATCACGACAGCCGGGGAAGGAAGACGGTCATGCTTGAAAACAGCAATGTGACAGCCAATCTCGCGGTGAAGGACATCGCCAAGGCAAGGGCGTTCTACGAGGGCACGCTGGGCCTCAACCAAGTGGACGACATGGATGGCGAGCTGATCGTCTACAAAAGCGGTGACACGCTCCTCAATGTCTATCGCTCGCAATTCGCCGGCACCAACAAGGCGACGGCCGCAACCTGGGCGGTAGGCGACCGCATCGAGCCGATCGTCAAATCGCTGCGGTCGAAGGGCATCACCTTCGAGCACTATGATATGCCCGGCCTGTCGCTCGAAGGCGACATCCATGTCGGCTCGGGCATGAAGGTGGCCTGGTTCAAGGATCCCGACGGCAACATCCTGAACCTGGTGGGCAAATAGCGCCCACTCTCAGGCGGAGCCGGAACCCGTCATCCGGCGAGCCTTGTGGCGAGATAGGTCAACGCCGAAATCGCCGCCGTCGCCGGCAAGGTGATCACCCAGGCGACGACGATGTTGCCGGCGATGCCCCAGCGCACGGCGGAGACGCGGCGCGCGGCACCCACGCCGATGATGGCGCCTGTGATGGTATGCGTCGTCGAAACCGGGACACCGAGCCAGGTGGCGGCGAAGAGCGTAATGGCGCCCCCGCTCTCGGCGCAAAAACCCTGCATCGGGTTCAGCCGCGTGATCTTCGATCCCATGGTGTGGACGATGCGCCAGCCGCCGAGCAGCGTGCCCAACGCCAGTGCCGACTGGCAGGTGAGCACCACCCACAGCGGCACATGGAAAGTCGGGCCGAGCGCGCCTTGCGAAAAGAGCAGCACGGCGATGATGCCCATGGTCTTCTGCGCGTCGTTGCCGCCGTGTCCCAGTGAATAGAGCGAGGCGGAAAAGAACTGCAGCACGCGAAAGCTGTTGTCGACCGCAAATGGCGTCTGCCGCACGAACAGCCATGAGACGATGAGTATCAGGACGAGCGCCAGCACGAATCCCGTCGCGGGTGAGAGCACGATGGCCGCGACAGTCTTGCCGAGCCCCGACCAGACGATGGCGCCCAGGCCTGCCTTGGCGACGCCGGCGCCAACCAGCCCGCCGATCAGCGCGTGCGAGCTGCTCGACGGAATGCCGGCGACCCAGGTGACGATATTCCAGACGATGGCGCCGACGAGTGCGGCAAAAATCACCGCCGGCGTGACGATGCTGGCGTCGATGATGCCTTTTCCCACCGTCTCAGCGACATGCAAGCCGAAGAACAGGAAGGCGATGAAATTGAAGAAAGCCGCCCACAGCACCGCGTAATGCGGCCTGAGCACCCGGGTGGAGACGATGGTCGCGATCGAGTTGGCGGCATCGTGCAGGCCGTTGAGGAAATCGAAGAACAGCGCCACGGCAACGAGGCCGACCAGCAGGGGAAAGGCGATCGTGGCGTCCATCGCCTAAACGTTCTCGATGACGATGCCGCTGATCTCGTTGGCGACATCCTCGAAACGGTCGACCACTTTCTCCAGCTGGCCATAAATCTCCGAACCGATCAGATAGGCCATGGCGTCGCTGCGGCCATGACGCTTGAACAGATCCTTCAGGCCATGCTCGTGCAGATCGTCGGCGCGGCCCTCGACGCGCATGACCTCCTCGGCGATGGCGTTGAGGCGCGCTGCGTTGGCGCCGACCTTGCCGAGCAGCGGGATCGCCTCGGCGACCAACCGGGCGGCCTGGACGATGACGCCGCCCATTTCCCGCATCAGCGGATCGAATTCCCTCACTTCGAACAGTTTCACCGTCTTGACGGTCTTGTGCATCATGTCGATGGCGTCATCCATCGACTGGATCAGATCCTTGATGTCGCCGCGGTCGAAGGGTGTGATGAAGGAGCGCCTGACGGCAAGCAGGACCTCGGCGGTGATGCCGTCAGCCTCGTTCTCGAGATCGATGATTTTTTGGCACCAGCGGTCGATGTCCTTGCCCTGGAGAAGCTGCTCAAGGGCTTCGGCGCCGCCGACCACGGTGCGCGAATGCCGCTCGAACAGGTCGAAGAAGCGATCCTCGCGCGGCAACAGCTTGCGAAACCAACCCAGCATGTCGTCCCTCCCTGCTTCCACCTATCTCACATAACGCCACGCGCAGCGCGGGAAAACAGATAGCCGGCTCAAAAATGTGGACGAGGCCGATTGCGCATGCGTCTTGCGAAGCAGGGCGATTTCCCCGACCTTGGGCAAACCGCGGCGGATCGGACGGCATGATCGACAAACTGGAATTCTTCATCGCTCTCGCCAAGGAGGAGCATTTCGGCCGGGCCGCAGAAGTGTGCGGCGTCACCCAACCGACCTTATCGGCCGGCATCAAGCAGCTCGAGGAACAGCTCGGCGTCATGCTGGTGCTGCGCGGCTCGCGCTTCCAGGGCCTGACGCCGGAGGGCACGCAGGTGCTGGGCTGGGCGCGCCGCATCGTCGGCGACTCCCGCACGATGCGCGAGGAGATGCGGGCGGCGCGCCACGGCCTGTCCGGGCGCATCCGCATCGCCGCGATCCCGACGGCGCTCGCCATGGTGGCGCGGCTGACGACGCCATTCCGCGAAAAGCATCCGGGCGTCACCTTCTCGGTGCTGTCGCGCACATCCATCGAAGTGCTGTCGCTGCTCGGCAATTTCGATGTCGATGCCGGCATCACCTATCTCGACAACGAGCCGCTCGGGCGCGTGACCAGCGTGCCGCTCTATGACGAGCGCTATCAGCTGATCACGGCGGTTGGGAACCCCTATTCCGACCGCGACAAAGTGTCGTGGGCCGAGATCAGCCAGCTGCCGCTCTGTCTGCTGACGCCGGATATGCAGAACCGGCGCATCATCGACCAGCATCTGGCGGAAGCCGGCGTGCAGGTGCGGCCGACGCTGGAATCGAATTCGATGATCGTGCTGTTCTCGCATATCCGCACAGGCAAATGGTCATCGATCATGCCGCTCAACCTTGCGGAAACGTTCGGCTTTTCCGAGCCCATCCGGGCCATCCCGATCGTCGAGCCGGACGCCAGCCACACGGTCGGGCTGGTGGCGGCGCCGCGCGAGCCGCACACGCCGCTGGTGCAGGCGCTTCTGGGAGAGGCGATGGCGCTGGCGGACGATTTCCGCGCCCACCGCTAGGTTAGACAATGCGAGCCGCCGGATCTTGATAGAAAATTTCTATCGAACGACGAAAGCGCTTTATTGATTTCGGAGGTTTCCTCTGATTTCGTAAGGACTTAGCGATAATGCGCCCTATGCATGTCGTTGCCCCGAAACCGCTCTATATGCTGGGGTGACATACATTGGCCGCCACGACCAGGGAGGGCGCTGCGTGAGCATGCAGGCCGCAAGTACCGAGATCGCGTCGCGCACGGCGGCGATCATTGATGAGATGAAGGGCCTCGAAGGCCCGCTGCTGCCGATCCTGCACAGCATACAGGAAGAGTTCGGCCACGTTCCGAAAGACGCGCTGCCGGTGATCGCCGATGGGCTGAACCTATCGCGGGCCGAGGTGCACGGCGTGGTCAGCTTCTACCACGATTTCCGCGCTAAGCCCGCCGGACGGCACGTGCTGAAGCTCTGCCAGGCCGAAGCCTGCCAGTCGATGGGTTCGGACGCCGTCGCCGCCAAGATCAAGCAGTTGCTGGGCATCGATTTCCACGAGACCACGCGCGACGGATCGGTTACACTGGAGCCGGTCTATTGCCTCGGGCTTTGCGCCTGCTCGCCGTCGGCGATGCTCGACGGCGAAGTCATCGGCCGGCTCGATGACGAGAAGATCGAAGAGATCGTCGCGGAGGTACGTTCATGATCCCGCGCATCTATGTCCCGGCAGATTCCGGCGCGCTGGCGCTCGGTGCAGAAAAGGTCGCCAAAGCGATCGAGAAGGAACTCAAGGAGCGCGGCGTCGAAGCCAAGATCGTGCGCAACGGCTCGCGCGGCGCCTATTTCCTGGAGCCGATGGTCGAGGTGGCGACGGCTGAGGGCCGCGTCGCCTACGGGCCGGTCAAGCCGTCCGACGTCAAGAGCCTGTTCGACAGCGGCTTCCTCAAGGGCGGCCATCACAAGCGCTGGCTGGGCTCCCCCGACAAGATCCCCTTCTTCGCCAAACAGACGCGGCTGACCTTCGCGCGCTGCGGCATCATCGATCCGCTGTCACTCGACAGCTACAAATCGCATGGCGGCCTGAACGGCCTGCAGAATGCAGTGGCGATGGCGCCCGCGGACATCGTGAAACAGGTGACCGAATCCGGCTTGCGCGGCCGCGGCGGCGCCGGCTTCCCGACCGGCATCAAGTGGAAGACGGTGCTGGATACGGCGGGCGCGCAGAAATACATCGTCTGCAACGCTGACGAAGGCGACAGCGCCACTTTCGCCGACCGCATGATCATGGAAGGCGATCCCTTCGTGCTGATCGAAGGCATGGCGATCGCCGGCATCGCCACAGGCGCGACCAAGGGTTTCGTCTATATCCGCTCGGAATATCCGCATGCGGTGGCGACGATGAACAAGGCAGTCGCGATCGCCCGCAAGGCGGGCGTGCTCGGCCTCAATGTGCTGGGCTCGCCCAACGCCTTCGACATGGAAATCCGCGTCGGCGCCGGCGCCTATGTCTGCGGCGAGGAAACGTCGTTGCTCAACAGCCTCGAGGGCAAGCGTGGCGTGGTGCGCGCCAAGCCGCCGCTGCCCGCGATCCAAGGCTTGTTCGGCAAGCCGACGGTGATCAACAACGTCATCTCGCTGGCTTCCGTGCCGATCATCATGGACAGGGGCGCTGCCTACTACAAGGATTTCGGCATGGGCCGCTCGCGCGGCACGATCCCGATCCAGATCGCCGGCAACGTCAAACATGGCGGCCTGTTCGAGACGGCTTTCGGTCTGACGCTGGGCGAGATCGTCGACGACATCGGCGGCGGCACGTCCACTGGGCGTCCGGTGAAGGCGGTGCAGGTCGGCGGCCCGCTCGGCGCCTATTTCCCGCGGGCGCTGTTCGACACGCCGTTCGACTACGAGGAATTCGCCAAGCGCGACGGGCTGATCGGCCATGCCGGCATCACCGTGTTCGACGACACCGCCGACATGCTGAAGCAGGCGCGCTTCGCCATGGAGTTCTGCGCCATCGAAAGCTGCGGCAAGTGCACGCCCTGTCGCATCGGCTCGACGCGCGGCGTGGAGGTTCTGGACAAGGTCGCCGCCGGCATCGAGGCGGAGAAGAACCTCGCTCTGGTCACCGACCTCTGCAACACGATGAAGTTCGGATCGCTCTGCGCGCTGGGCGGCTTCACGCCCTACCCGGTGATGAGCTCGATCACGCATTTCCCCGAGGATTTCAAGCCCGCGCCGGCGCGCGTGGCGGCTGAATAGGAGCTGGCAGATGAACATCAAGGCCGACTTCCCGACACTCATCGAAGAGATCGACTACGGCACGCCGGAGTCGAAAGCGACGAAGCAGGTGACCCTGACAGTCGACGGGCAAAGCATCACCGTGCCGGAAGGCACCTCGATCATGCGCGCGGCCATGGAAGGCGGCGTCGAGATCCCGAAGCTCTGCGCTACCGATATGCTGGACTCCTTCGGCTCCTGCCGCGTCTGCCTGGTCGAGATCGAAGGACGCGGCGGCACGCCGGCCTCCTGCACGACCCCGGTCGGCGAAGGCATGGTGGTGCGCACGCAGTCCGACCGGCTCGACGCCATCCGTCGCGGCGTCATGGAACTCTATGTCTCCGACCACCCGATGGGCTGGAACGAAAAGGCCGGAACCGGCGCCAGCGAGTTCGACGCGGTGGCGAAGTCGGTGGGCCTCACCGAGAACCGCTACGGCGTCGAGGGCCGCAACCACGTCAAGGAAGAAGGCGGCGTCGCGCCCGGCCACGGCTCGCTGGCGGTCGACTACATCGCCCGCGACGAATCAAATCCCTATTTCACCTATGATCCGGCACAGTGCATCGTCTGCTCGCGCTGCGTGCGCGCCTGCGAGGAGGTGCAGGGCACCTTCGCGCTGACCATCGAGGGCCGCGGCTTCGAATCGCGCATGGTCGCCGGCATGCATGAGGACTTCATCGCTTCCGAATGCGTGTCCTGCGGCGCCTGCGTGCAGGCCTGCCCGACCGACGCGCTGCGCGAGAAGACCGTGCTCGAGAAGGGCATGCCGGAGCGCTCGGCCGTCACCACCTGCGCCTATTGCGGCGTCGGCTGCTCGTTCAAGGCCGAGGTCAAGGATGACGAGGTCATCCGCATGATGCCCTTCAAGGACGGCAAGGCGAACCACGGCCATAGCTGCGTCAAGGGCCGTTTCGCCTATGGCTATGCCACGCACAAGGACCGCATCCTGTCGCCGATGGTCCGCGAGAAGACCACCGATCCGTGGCGCGAAGTGACCTGGGAAGAGGCGATCGCCCATACGGCGAAGGAATTCCGCCGCATCCAGTATCAGTATGGACGCACGGCGATCGGCGGCATCACGTCCTCGCGCTGCACGAATGAGGAGACCTATCTCGTCCAGAAGCTGGTGCGGCAGGGCTTCCGCAACAACAATGTCGACACCTGCGCGCGCGTCTGCCACTCGCCGACCGGCTACGGGCTCGGCCAGACTTACGGCACATCGGCCGGCACGCAGGATTTCGATTCGGTCGAGTTCACCGATGTCGCCGTCATCATCGGCGCCAATCCGGCTTCCGCCCATCCCGTCTTCGCCTCGCGGCTGAAGAAGCGGCTGCGCCAGGGCGCCAAGCTGATCGTGCTCGATCCGCGCCGCACCGAAATGGTCAAGTCGGCGCATATCGAAGCCGACTACCACCTGCCCTTGAAGCCCGGCACCAATGTGGCGGTGCTGACGGCGCTGGCGCATGTCATCGTCACCGAAGGCCTGTTCGACGAGGCGTTCATCCGCGAGCGCTGCGACTGGGCCGAGTTCCAGGACTGGGCATCCTTCGTCGCCCTGCCGGAAAACAGTCCCGAAACCGTCGGCAAGCTCTCGGGCGTCGATCCGGAGCTGATCCGGGGTGCCGCGCGCATGTATGCCAGGGGCGGCAATGGCGCGATCTATTACGGCCTTGGCGTGACGGAGCACAGCCAGGGCTCCACCACGGTGATCGCCATCGCCAACCTCGCCATGGCCACGGGCAATATCGGCCGTCCGGGCGTCGGTGTGAACCCGCTGCGCGGCCAGAACAACGTGCAGGGCTCCTGCGACATGGGCTCGTTCCCGCATGAATTGCCGGGCTACCGCCACATCTCGGGCGAAGCGGTGCGCGACATCTATGAAAGCCTGTGGGGCGTGAAGCTGGACGATGAGCCGGGCCTGCGCATCCCCAACATGCTGGACGCCGCCGTCGACGGTTCGTTCAAGGGCATCTACATCCAGGGCGAGGACATTCTGCAGTCCGATCCCGACACCAAGCATGTCGCCGGCGGCCTCGCCGCGATGGAATGCGTGGTCGTGCACGACCTCTTCCTCAACGAGACGGCGAACTACGCGCACGTCTTCTTGCCGGGTTCGACCTTCCTCGAGAAGGACGGCACCTTCACCAATGCCGAGCGCCGCATCAACATGGTGCGCAAGGTCATTGAGCCGAAGGCGCGCTATGCCGACTGGGAAGCGACGCAGGAGCTTGCCCGCGCCATCGGGCTCGACTGGAACTATACCCATCCCTCGCAGATCATGGACGAGATTGCCAAGACGACGCCGAGCTTCGCCGGTGTTTCGTTCGAGCTGCTCGACCGCGTCGGCTCGGTGCAGTGGCCCTGCAACGAGAAGGCGCCGCTCGGCACGCCGATCATGCATGTCGACGGCTTCGTGCGCGGCAAGGGCAAGTTCATCCGCACCGAATATGTGGCGACGGACGAGCGGACCGGTCCGCGCTATCCGCTGCTGCTCACCACCGGCCGTATCCTGTCGCAATACAATGTCGGCGCGCAGACAAGGCGCACCGAAAACGTCGCATGGCATGCCGAGGACCGGCTGGAGATCCATCCGCACGACGCCGAAGTCCGCGGCGTGCACGAAGGCGACTGGGTGCGACTGGCGAGCCGTTCGGGCGAAACGACGCTGCGCGCGCTGATCACCGACCGCGTCTCGCCCGGTGTCGTCTACACGACCTTCCACCACCCGGACACGCAGGCCAACGTCATCACGACCGACTTCTCGGACTGGGCGACCAACTGTCCGGAATACAAGGTCACCGCCGTGCAGGTGGCGCCGTCCAACGGTCCGACCGACTGGCAGAAGGACTATAACGAGCAGGCCAAGCAGAGCCGGCGCATCGCCCCGCTGCAGGCGGCGGAGTAGGTGTGTCGAGGCAAGAGCTTCAATCTTGACGGCTGATCGACCCTCACTCCATCGAGCTTCGCTCGACACCTCTCACCCGATCGACGGGGGAGAGGAAAGGCGCGAGTTGCTGCGAAGGGTGGGCAGTGCAGGGAGGCGCGCCTCGTGACGAAAGAACGTCCCGCCATTTCCCAGATCTCTCGCCTCGCGCATCGCGCCGGCGGCACCGCGGCCGCGAACCGCATGGTGCCGGAAGAGACGCCGGTGGCGTTCTCCTTCGCCGGCACCACGCATGCGGTGATGATGGCGAGCCCCGCCGATTTCGAGGATTTCGCGCTCGGCTTCTCGCTGACCGAAGGCATCATTGCCGGCCCGGCAGAGATCGAGGCGATCCAGGTCGAGGATCTCGGCGCCGGCATCGACATCCAGATACGGCTCAAGGACAAGGCCAACACGCGCTTCCAGGCGCGGCGGCGCAGGCTGGCCGGGCCGGTCGGCTGCGGGCTGTGCGGCATCGAATCCATCGAGGAGGCGATGCGCTCGGTCGACGCCGTTGGTACATCGCGACTTACGCTTCAATCTGAGGATATAACAAGCGCCGTCCGCCTGCTGTCGAAGCAGCAGCCGCTGCACAATGAGACCGGCGCAGTGCACGCTGCCGGTTTCTATGTTCCCGGCAAGGGCATCGTCATGGCGCGCGAGGATGTGGGCCGTCACAACGCGCTGGACAAGCTGGCCGGCGCGCTGGCCAGGGCCGGCATCGACGGCGCGAGCGGCGCCGTCGTGGTGACCTCGCGCGTCTCGGTGGAGATGGTGCAGAAGTCGGCCGCCATCGGTGCCTCGATCATCATGGCGGTTTCGGCGCCGACCGCGCTCGCCATCCGCACGGCCGAGGCCGCCGGCATGACGCTGGTGGCGCTGGTTCGCGGCGACGATTTCGATATTTTCACCCACCCTGAACGAGTGGCTTCCGGAGTTGCCAAGCATGTCGCATGACGAAGACCACATCACCAGCACCAGGGAGAAGCTGGTGCGCATGGCCAACCAGATCGCCACCTTCTTCCATTCGAAACCGCGCGAGGAAGGCATTGCCGGCGTTGCCGAGCACATCAACAAGTTCTGGGAGCCGCGGATGCGGCGCCAGTTCTTCGAGATGCTCGACGCCGGCACCGAGAATTTCGACGAGCTCGTGGTCGCCGCCTCGGCCAAGATCAAGCGGCCGATCAGCCCCGCAGAGGCCGACATGAAGCTTGGGCTTGCGGCCTTCCCGGCCGATATCGCCGCTTCGCAAAAATAGCGCAGCGGCCGGGCGGCCTTATATTTCTTTCTGCTAAATTTAAGCTGCCGCTATCCGCGAGGCTCTGCTATGTTTGACGATCGGAAAATCGTCGGGCCGGGCGGAAGAACTCGTGAGGCCGATCGAGACGCGATATGCCCGCAGCGGGGACGTGCGGATCGCCTACCAGGTGGTCGGCCAAGGCGCGTTCGATCTTGTTTTCGTGCCGGGTTTCATCTCCAATCTCGACCTGCACTGGGAAGACGAAGGCTACAGCCGCCTGTTGAAACGGCTTTCGGCTTTCTCGCGGCTCATCCTGTTCGACAAGCGCGGCACCGGGCTTTCCGACCGTGTCGATGCCCGTCATCTGCCGAGCTTAGAGGCCCGCATGGACGACGTGCGCGCGGTGATGGACGCGGCCGGCAGCGGTCGGGCGGCGATCCTCGGCGCCTCGGAAGGCGCGCCGATGGCGATGCTGTTCGCCGCCACCTATCCGGAGCGGACGCGCGCGCTGGTGCTTTATGGCGGCTATGCGCATTTCCACAAATGGGTGATGCCGCCGGAGCGGCTGGACGCCTTCATCGAGACGGCGGAGACGTCGTGGGGCACCGGGGCCACCTTGCCCAATTTCGCCCCTGGCCGGGTCGACGATGCGCATTTCGCCCAGTGGTGGGCCCGGTTCGAGCGGCTGTCGGCGAGCCCGACCGCCGCGGCAGCCCTTGCCCGCATGAACGCCGACATCGACGTGCGCGGTATCCTGGCGATGATCAGCGCGCCGACGCTGATCATCCATCGCCGCAACGACGTCCGTGTCGATCCTGACGCCAGCCGTTTCCTGGCGAAGAAGATCCCGCATGCCCGGCTGGTCGAGATAGCCGGGCGCGATCATCCGATCTGGACCGGCGATGTCGATCGCGTTGCCGACCTGATCGAGGAATGCCTCACCGGCGAGCCCGCGGTGGCCGATACCGAGCGCGTGCTGGCGGCGCTGCTGGTGACGCGCATCTACGACACGGCCAGGCTCGGCGATCGCATGTGGAGCGAGCGCAGCCAGCGCTTCCAGGAAACCTGGCGGCTTCTTGTCGGCCGCCATGGCGGCCGCACGGCCGGCACGCATGGCGAATTGATGATGTCGCGCTTCGATGGGCCGGCGCGCGCCGTGCGCTGCGCCGCGGCATTGCGCGAGGCGGCGCAGCAGATCGGCGTGGCGAGCGCGCAAGGCGTGCATGTCGGCGAGATCGAAATGCGCGGCCAGCCGGTCGGGCTGACGGCGCGGGTGACGATGCAGCTCGCCACGCATGCCGGACGCGGCGACATCCTCGCCTCGCGGCTGGTCGCCGATCTCGCAACAGGGTCCGGCCTGCATTTCGTCGATGCCGGCCGCGTCAGCCTCGACGAGATGAACGACCCCATGCCGGCGGTTCTGGCGACGTCGGAGCAGCATCTGGAGCCCGCCTGCCGGCCCAGGGCAAGGCCGGCCGAGCCGCCCGCGCTGACGGCGCGCGAGAGCGAGGTGGTGAACCTGATCGCCGATGGCAAGAGCAATGCGGCGATCGCCGCCGAGCTCAGCCTCAGCGAGCACACGGTCAAGCGGCACGTCGCCAACATTCTATTGAAGCTCGATCTGCCGTCGCGGGCGGCGGCGGCGGCATTTTCGGCGAGGCACACTGGCCCGGACGGGCCATGAGAGCCATGGCGCTTTCGGGGGAAGCGCCGGGCCCGCCACAAGCGATACCAATTCTCCCCATGCAGGCCGGGCGATGTCGCCGAAAGGGCGCTGCGAAATGGAGGATGAAATGCTGAAACTCAGTCGCAAGATCGGATTGCTGGCATTCGCCGCGGGCGCATTGCTGGCCATCACCCCGGCGCATGCCGAAGACGCTTCGGCCAGCGCCGCCTACAAGGACATCCAGGCCACCCTCGGCTCGGTGCCCGACATGTTCAAGACCTTGCCGGACGTCGCGGTCGCCGGCGCCTGGGCCGAGATCAAGGGCGTGCAGCTCAACCCCAAGACCGCGCTCGACGGCAAGACCAAGGAGCTGATGGGCCTTGCGGTCGCCGCGCAGATCCCCTGCCAGTACTGCATCTATTTCCACACCGAGGCCGCCAAGCTCAACGGCGCGAGCGACGAGGAGATCAAGGAGGCGGTGGCCATGGCGGCGATCGTGCGCCACTGGTCGACGATGCTCAACGGCAGCCAGGTCGATCTGGCGACCTTCAAGAAACAGACAGACGACGTGTTCGCGGCCGTCAAGGCCAAGTCGCAGTGAACGAAATTCCTGCCCGACGATGATCGCCGGGCAGTCCTTCCCTCGTCAACAGCCCGATCGAGAAGACGGGCACATGGAGGATGACATGCTGACCAAGACACAGACAGTGGACGGCGCGGCGATCAAGAAGGCGATCGAAGGCCGTGACGGCAAGCTCCTGTCGAGCTTCTACAATGACGACGCGCTGGTGCGGGTGATCGACCGCAACAATCCGCCGAGCAAGCCGCGCGAGATCCGCGGCCGGGCGGCGATCAGCACCTTCTGGGACGATATCTGCAGCCGGGCGATGACCCACAAAGTCGACACCACGATCGCCGAGGGCGACAGCCTCGCCTTCACCCAAGCCTGCGCCTATCCGGACGGCACGAAGGTGTTCTGCGCGGCGATGCTGGAATTGAAGAACGGCCGCATCGCACGCCAGACCGTCGTGCAGGCTTGGGACGAATAGATCAACCGCGGGCTCAACCGCAAATCAGGGAGGAGAACCAAAATGTTCAGCGCCAGATGGCAGATCGACGCCAAGTTCGGTCACAAGCAGACCGCGCTCGAGCTGATGCGCAAATGGGAGCGTGAGATCGGGTCGCAGGTCGGGCTCGCCGACATGAAGTTCCAGCTCATGACCGGTTCCGTGGGCGCGCGCGAAGCGACGATCGAGGCGCACCACCAGGTCGAAAGCCTGGCCCAGTTGGAGGAGTTCTTCGCCAAGATCGCCAAGATCGACGCGCATGCCAAATGGGGCAAGGAGCTGGAGCCCTATGTGGTGTCGGGCACCAGCAAATGGACGATCTTCCGGATCGTGGAGTAGTGGCCTGAGCGCCGCCCGGCCTTCTCCCCTTGTGGGAGAAGGTGGCTCGGCGCGCCGCGCCGAGACGGATGAGGGGTGCTCCAGCTTGGCGCCAAGCTACCCCTCACCCGGATTGCCATCCGATTTGCGAAGAGCAAATCGGGGCAATCCGACCTCTCCCACAAGGGGAGAGGTAAAAGGAGCCTACCCGTGTGCCACCATCACATGCCGCACGGCGGTGTAATCCTCCAGTGCGTAGAGCGACATGTCCTTGCCGTAGCCGGACTGCTTCAATCCGCCATGCGGCATCTCGTTGGTCAGCATGAAGTGGGTGTTGATCCAGGTGCAGCCATATTGCAGGCGGGCGGCGGTCGCCATGGCGCGCGAGACGTCCTTGGTCCATACCGACGAGGCAAGGCCGTAGTCGCTGTCGTTCGCCCAGCTCACTGCCTCATCGACATCCGCGAAGCGGGTGACCGAAACGACCGGACCGAACACCTCGCGGCGCACGATCTCGTCCTCCTGCAGCGCGCCGGCGACGACCGTCGGCTGGTAATAGAAGCCGGAGCCCTCGCCCGGCTTGCCGCCGGTGGTGATCTCGATGTGCTTCAGTTCCGAAGCGCGCTCGACGAAGCTCGACACACGGTCGCGCTGGCGACGCGAGATCAGCGGCCCGATCTCATTGTCCGTGTCGTCCGGCTGGTTGTACTTGATGGTCGAGACCGCGGAGGAGAGGTCGGCGACGAGCTTGTCGTAGATCTTCTTGCCGGCATAGATGCGGCAGGCGGCCGTGCAGTCCTGGCCGGCATTGTAGTAGCCGAAGGCGCGCAGACCGTTGACAACGGCGCCGAGGTCGGCATCGTCGAAGACAATGACCGGCGCCTTGCCGCCGAGCTCCAGATGCGTGCGCTTGACCGACTTGGCGGCTGCCTGCAGCACCTTCTTGCCGGTGGCGACATCGCCGGTGATCGAGATCATGTTGACCTTGGGGTGGTTGATCAGCGTGTTGCCGACGCTGTCGCCGCGGCCGAGCACCACATTGACGACGCCCTCGGGCAGGATCTCGGAAAGCATCCTCGCGAGTTTCAGCGCCGTCAGCGGTGTCTGCTCCGACGGCTTGAAGACCACCGTGTTGCCGCCGCCGATCGCCGGGGCCAGCTTCCAGGCCATCATCATCAGTGGATAATTCCAGGGCGCTATGGAAGCGACGATGCCGATCGGGTCGCGCCGCACCATCGAGGTGTGGCCCGGAATATACTCGCCGGCCACCTGGCCCGGCATCGAGCGCACCGCGCCGGCGAAGAACCGGTAGCAGTCGACGATCGCCGGAATCTCGTCATTGAGCACGGCATTGATGGGCTTGCCGCAGTTCAGCGCCTCGAGCGCGGCGAACTCCTTCGCTTCGGCCTCGATGCGGTCGGCAATCTTGAGCATGTAGCCGGAGCGCTGCGCCGGCGTGGTGCGCGACCAACTGACGAACGCTCGTTCGGCGGCACTAACGGCAGCCTCGATCTGCGCCGGACTCGCCTCCGGCAGGTTGAGGATGGTCGCCCCGGTTTTTGGATTGAGGATCGGCTCCTCGGCCTCGGTGCCCTTCTCGAATTTCGAGCCGATCAGCATTTGGGTGTCCATTGGATTTCTCCCTTAACAGGAGCGAATAGGGAGTGGCGAATAGCGAGTAGGGTTTGGCCATCGATTTCCCTATTCGCTATTTGCTATTCGCTACTCCCTATTCGCTGTTTTTCATTTTCCACTGCCCGCAATCTGGTCGCCGTCGCGGGTCAGGTAATAGGCAAAGAGGATCGGCAGCAGCGTCACCAGCACGACGACCATGGCCACGACATTGGTGACCGGGCGCTGGCGCGGGCGGATCAGTTCCTCCAGCATCCAGATCGGCACGGTCTGCTGTTGGCCGGCGGTGAAGGTGGTGACGATGACCTCGTCGAAGGACAGCGCGAAAGCGAGCATGCCGCCGGCAAGCAGCGCGGTTGCGATGTTCGGCAACACGACATGCCGGAAGGTCTGAAAACCGTCGGCGCCGAGATCCATCGAAGCTTCGATCATCGAGCCCGACGTGCGGCGGAAGCGGGCGACGGCGTTGTTGTAGACGACGACCACGCAAAAAGTCGCGTGGCCGAGCACGATCGTCCAGAACGAGAACGGGATATCGGCGAGCGCAAAAGCGGAGCGCAGCGCGATGCCGGTGATGATGCCGGGCAGCGCGATTGGCAGGATGACCAGCAAAGAGATGGCCTCGCGGCCGAAGAAGCGCGTCTGCGAGACGGCCGCGGCGCAGAGCGTGCCGAGCACCAGCGCGATCGCCGTGGAGATGGCGGCGACGCGGACCGACAGCGACAGCGCATCCCAGACATCCGGCCGGTTCCAGGTGGCGGCGAACCATTGCGTGGTGAGGCCCGGCGGCGGCCAGACGAAACTCTTCTCCTCTGTGGTGAAGGCATAGACGAAGATCAGCAGGATCGGCAAATGCAGGAAGAGCAAGCCGCAGGCGGCGGCGACCTTCAGGCCGAGCGGAGCGGATTGACCACGGTCAGAGCGCATCGAAAGCCCCCATGCGCTTGGCGCCCCAGAGATAGAAGCCCATGATGACGATGGGCACCACGGTGAAGGCGGCGGCCAAAGGAATGTTGCCGGCGGTGCCCTGCTGCGAATAGACGGCCTGGCCGATGAATAGCCGCGAGGTGCCGATGATCTGCGGGATGATGTAATCGCCCAATGTCAGCGAGAAGGTGAAGATCGACCCGGCGACGATGCCGGGCAGCGCCAGCGGGAACAGCACATTGCGGAAGGTCTGGCCCGGCGAGGCGCCCAGATCGGACGAGGCCTCGACCAGATTGCCGGGCACGCGCTCGAGCGCGGCCTGAACGGGGAGGATCATGAAGGGCAGCCAGACATAGACGAAGACGATGAACGTGCCGGTGAAGGAGACCGACAGCGAGTTGCCGCCGACAACGGGGAGCGACAGCCAGCCGTCGAGCAGCCAAAGCAGGTTGAGCTTGGCGAGCAGCCAGGTGAGGATGCCTTCCTTGGCGAGGATCAGCTTCCAGGCATAGATCTTGACCAGGTAGCTCGACCACAGCGGCAGCATGACGCCGAGATAGAACAGCGCCTTCCAGCGGCCGCGCGCATAGCGCGCCGCATAATAGGCGATGGGGAAAGCAATGATCGCCGAAGCAAGCGTGACCAGCGCCGCCATCGTCACCGTGCGCAGGATGATGTCGAGATTGGCGGCCTGCAGCAGGTCGCCATAGGTCTTCAGCGTGAACTGGCGGTTGATGAGGCCAGAAAACTCGTCGATCGAGAAGAAGCTCTGCAGGAGCAGCGCGAAGAGCGAGCCGATATAGACGATGCCCAGCCAGAGAAGCGGCGGCAGCAACATGAGCAGCAGCAGGAGTTTTGGGCGACGCCAGAAGAGGTCGGAGAGTGCGCCGCGCATGCCGCCGCTGCCTGGCAGGATGGCGGGTGTGGGGTTGGATTGAGCAGCGGCGATGGTCATGGCGCCGCCGCGTGTTGAACGGGATCAGGGGAGAGGCCGCGATCCTTCGCCCCCCTCTCTGTCCTGCCGGACATCTCCCCCGCAAGGGGGGAGATTGGATGTCGCGGCCGCTTTCGCCAGTTGCCAACGTGACAGGATTGGCGAGGCCGAGAAACTGCTGATCTCCCCCCTAGAGGGGGAGATGGCCGGCAGGCCAGAGGGGGGCGCCTCGCGCAAACCTTCCTCATGCCGGCTCGTCCATCAGATGCAGGCTGTCGCGGTTGAAGGTCAGCATCACCGCCTCGCCCTCGGCCGGCAGCGCCATTCCCGCCGGCACCACCGCATGCAGCCTCAACCCATCGGCATCGAGCGCCAGCCTCGTCGTGGCGCCGAGATAATTGGTCCCGACCAGGCGGGCGGCGACACCGTCGCCGCTTGCCGCGCTTGAAACGCGGATCGACTCCGGGCGCAGGCTGCCCCAGCGGTGCTGGCCGGAATAGCGCTGGACGAAAACCGGCGGCAGCACATTCGACGAGCCAACGAAATCGGCGACGAAGCGCGTGTTCGGCCGCTGGTAGATATCCTCCGGCGTGCCGACCTGCATGATCTTGCCGTCGTTGAAGACGGCGATACGATCGGCCATGGACAGCGCCTCGCCCTGGTCGTGGGTGACGAAGACGAAGGTGATGCCGAGCACTTTCTGCAGCGACTTCAACTCCTCCTGCATGTTCTCGCGCAGCTTGAGGTCGAGCGCGCCGAGCGGCTCGTCGAGCAAAAGCACCTTGGGCTGGTTGACCAGTGCACGCGCCAACGCAACGCGCTGGCGCTGGCCGCCGGAGAGCTGGCCGGGACGGCGCGCGCCGTAGCCCGGCAGGCGCACCAGCGAAAGCGCTTCCTCAGCCGCCTTCAGCCGCTCGGCCTTGCCGACACCCTTGACCATCAGGCCGTAGGCGACGTTGTCGAGCACATTCAAATGCGGAAACAGCGCATAATCCTGGAAGACGGTGTTGACGTTGCGGCGATAGGGCGGAACGCCTTCGGCGCGCTCGCCGAAGATGGAGATCGAGCCCGTCGTCGGCTGCTCGAAGCCGGCGATCAGCCTGAGGCACGTCGTCTTGCCGGAACCGGACGGACCCAGCATGGCGAAGAACTCGCCAGGCACGATGTCGAGATCGACCGCGTCGACGGCGCGCACGCTGCCGAAATGGCGCGAGACTTGTTTGAAGGAAACGGCAGAGGTCATGGGCCCAGTCAGTTCAGTTGCCGGTTAAACGAAGGCGAGTTCGCACGGCGCCCTGCCTCCCCTCGATGGGGGAGGTCGCGGCGAAGCCGCGGGTGGGGGTGGTTGGCGCCAATGTCCATGCTGACCCCCACCCCGACGCTACGCGTCGACCCTCCCCACAAGGAGGAGGGTAAGGGAACTTACCGGCCGCCGATGACGCCGATATAGTCAGACACCCAGCGGTAATAGGGCACGCACTGGTCGTTCTGGCTGGCGCATTTCGACACCGGCGTCTTCCAGAACTTGATCTTGCCGAAATTCTCGTAGCCGTTGGTCTTGCAGCCTTCGTCGCCGAGCAGCTCGTTGCCCTTGCAGGCGGCGGGCACGACCGGCAGCGAGCCGAACCAGGCGGAGACGTCGCCCTGGACCTTCGGCGACAGCGAATGCTCGAGCCACATATAGGCGCAGTTCGGATGGGCGGCGTCGGCTTCCATCATGGTGGTGTCGGCCCAGCCGGTGACGCCCTCTTCCGGCACGGTCGAGGCGACCGGCTTCTTGGCGGCGACCAGCGTATTGACCTGATAGGGCCAGGAGCCGGAAGCGACCACGCCCTCGTTCTGGAAGTCGTCGACCTGGATCGCGGCATCGTGCCAGTAACGGCCGACCAGCGTGCGCTGCGTGCGCAAGAGTTCGAGCGCCGCCTTGTACTGGTCTTCGTTCAACTCGTAGGGATCCTTGATGCCGAGCTCCGGCTTGTGGAACATCAAATAGTTGGCGGCATCGGCGATGTGGATCGGGCCGTCATAGGCCTGGACGCGACCTTTGTTCGACTTGCCGTCGGGCAGCTTCATTTCCTCAAAGACGACGTTCCAGCTCTTGGGCGCTTCCTTGAAGACTTCGGTGTTGTACATCAGGATGTTCGGACCCCACTGGTAGGGAACGCCGTAATGCACCTTGTCGACGGTGAACCAGGGCGCGTCCTTCAGCCGGTCGTCGACGGTCTTCCAGCTCGGGATGAGATCGGTGTTGATCGGCTGCACGCGCTTGCCGGCGACGAGACGCAGCGATGCATCGCCCGATGCGGTGACCAGGTCGAAGCCGCCCTCGTTCATCAGGGAGACCATCTCGTCCGAGGTGTTGGCGGTCTTGACGTTGACCTTGCAGCCGCTTTCCTTCTCGAAAGCCGTCACCCAGTCGTAATTCTTGTCGGTCTCGCCGCGCTCGATATAGCCGGGCCAGGCAACGATGTTGACCTCGCCCTCGCCCTTGCCGAGTTCCTTGACCTGGGCCATGGCCTGACCGGAAAAAGTCAGCGCGACAGTCAGCGCCGTGCACGACTTCAGGAATGCATTCATCGTCGATCTCCCATTGCTAGGGGCCGCGCTCTCGGGGCGCAGCTTTGTTCCCTGAGCGAAAGTGCGGTGAAAAATCCGGTTTCGCAAATTCATTTATCAGAAAGCCGATATCGGTTTTACCGATACTTTGTATGACGCAATTTCGGACGGAAGGCTACGGCGAAGTCGCCGAACCCAACCGCTCCACACTTTTCCTGGAATTGCGTGATCACGGCCGTTGGCGCGCCATGCGCTGCGACTGCGCGAGGCCGATGAAATCGCGAGCCGCCTGCGGCAGGGCCGAGCCGCGACGCCAGACCGTGCCGACCTGGACCACCGGCAGCGAGCCGGAAACGTCGCGCGATTCGATGCGATCGCCTTCCAGCGACCAGGGCCTGTAGACGAGGTCGGGCAGCAGCGCCACGCCGGCGCCGGTGGCGACCAGGCTGCGCACTGCCTCGACCGAGCGGGTGCGGAAGGCGACATGCGGCCTGGCGCCGATCGCCGACAGCAGCTTGCCGGTGTTCTCCTCGATCTCGTCGACCGTGAGCATGATCAGCGGCTCGGAGACGATGTCATTGACCCCGATGATGTCGGCGCTGGCGAGCCTGTGGCTGAGCGGAATCCACAGCCTGTAGGCCGAGACTTCCAGGATTTCCGACTGCAGCGCCGTGCGGTCGCGCAGGTTGGACGTCACCATGACGGCGATGTCGAGCTTGCCACCGACCAAAAGGTGCTCGAGATAATCGCCATTGTCCTCGATTGCCGAGACCTCGACGCCGGGATAGGCGCGCCGGTAGCGGGCGAGCAGGTCGGATAGGACATAGCCGGCGACCAGCGAGGTGACGCCGAGCTGCAGCCGCCCGCCGGCGGCCGCCTGCTCGCTGGAGAAAGAACGGCGCGCATCGGAGACATCGGCCAGGATCTTGGTCGCGTGGCGCAGGAACTGATGGCCCTTGTGGGTGATGTTGAGGCCACGTGGATGGCGCTCGAACAGCTCGACGCCGAGATCGCTCTCCAACTCCTTGATCGCCTCGGTGACCGAGGACTGAGAAATCGACAGGTTCTGCGCGGCGCCCGAGACGGTGCCCTGCTCGGCGACAGCGACGAAGAACTGCAATTGGCGGATGGTGAAAGCCATGGCCGGACTAAACACCGGCCAACGTGGCGTTGGGAAGTGGGGCAAGCTCCGAAACTTGACCGCCTTCCGATTCGTAACTAACTAAGTTACATGAAACGCAACAGCCGACTGTCCTCGACCCTGCATATCCTCGTCCATATGGCCGACGCCCCCGAGCGGGCACTGACCTCCGAACAGCTTGCCGGCTTCATCCACACCAACCCGGTGGTGGTGCGCCGCACCATTGCCGGGCTGCGGGAGGCCGGCATCGTCACCTCGTCGCGCGGCCATGGCGGCGGCTGGCAGCTCGGCCGCGCGCCGGACAAGATCTCGCTGGCCGAGATCAGCGGCGCGCTCGGCGAGACGCTGTTGCCGTTCAGCACCGAACCGGAAAGTCCCGGATGCCTAGTCGAGCAGGCGGTGATCGCCGTGCTCGACGATTTTCGCCTGGAGGCGGAAAGGCTGCTCACTGAGCGGCTCAGCCATATCACGCTGGCCGACCTGACGGCCGATTTCCGCCGCCGTTATGACCTCATTGGAGTATCCAGCCATGCAGTATGATGTGATCGTCGTCGGCGGCAGCTTTGCCGGCCTGTCCGCCGCCATGTATGCGGCGCGCGGGCGGCGCAAGGTGTTGGTGATCGATGCCGGCGAGCCGCGGAACCGCTTTGCCGAGCATTCGCACGGCTTCTTCGGCCAGGACGGACGGGCGCCGGCGGACATTCTCGGCGAGGCCAGGGCACAGCTGCTCGCCTATCCCGCCGTCACGATGATCGAGGGCCGCGCCGAGCGGGCCGCCATTGCCGGCACTGGATTCGAGGTCCGGATGGACGATGGCGAGCGTTTCGGCGCGACGCGGCTGGTGCTCGCCACCGGCGTCCGGGACATCCTGCCGGATGTTCCCGGACTGGCCGCGCATTGGGGCAAGACGGTGCTGCATTGTCCTTATTGCCACGGCTACGAAGTGGCCGGCGGGCCGCTCGGCGTGCTGGCGACTGGACCGATGTCGCTGCACCAGGCCGAGCTGATCTCCGACTGGGGCGATGTCACGCTGTTCGCCGACGGTTTGTTCGAACCGGACGCTGACCAGGCGCGGGCGTTGGAGAAGCGCAACATCCGGTTCGAGCGGGGCAAGGTGAGCGAAGTGCAGAACGACGGGTCCGGCGGCCTGGTCGTCAGGCTCGACGGCAATCGCAGCGCGAGCGTGCGGGCGCTGTTCACCGCGCCGCGCAACGTGATGGCAAGTCCGCTTGCCGAACAGCTTGGCTGCGCCTTCAACGAAGGCCCGCTCGGCAAGGCGGTCGTCGTGGATGACAAGCAGCAGACATCGGTGCCTGGCGTCTTCGCGGCAGGAGACGCCGCGCGCCTGATGCACAACATCGCCTTCGCGGTGTCGGGCGGCGCGATGGCCGGGGTTGCGGCGCACCAGTCGCTGGTGTTCGGCTAGCTCTTATTCCTTGGGCGACGTCAGGCCGCGGCGATACTGACCCGGGCGCCGGCCTGGCTCAGCGCTGCGGCTATATCGCGTGGCGGCGGCTGGTCGGTGGCAAGCTCGGAAAAGCCGTCGAAGCCGCAGACCCGGACCAGGCCTTGCCGGCCGAACTTGGAATGGTCGGTGACGACCAGCGAGCGCTGGCCGCGCGACAGCACCATGCGGGCGAACTCCGCCTCGTCCAGATCGTAGTCGGTCAGGCCGGCGGCCGCATCGACGGCTCCGATCGAGATCACCGCATGATCGACCGAAAAGCGGCTGACGAACTCGATCGCCGAAATGCCGAAAGCCGCGCCCGAATCGCTGCGCAGCTCGCCGCCCGCCATGTAGACCTTGTTGCCGTTCACCGTCGCCAGCGTGCGGGCAATGTCGGAGGAATTGGTGACCACCGTCAGCCGGCGATGGCCGAGCAGCTCGCGCGCGAGGAAGGAGGTGGTCGTGCCGGTATCGAGCATGATCGCCTCGCCATCGCGGATCGTAGCCGCGACCATCCTGGCGATCAGGCGCTTGGCTTCGGCATTCTCGCGCATGCGCCGCTCGAACGGCGCCTCGCCCACAATCGAGGCAAGGCCCACGGCGCCGTGCATCTTCAGCACCGACCCGTCATCGGCGAGCGGCTTGACATCGCGCCGCACGGTTTCCAGCGAGACGCCGAGCCGCTCGGCGAGGCTGGCTATGGTGATCGTGCCCTCCTCGCTGAGGAGCCGCAGGATTTCGCCGTGCCGTTTCGAATGGATCATCGGTGTGTCCGGGAATTCTGACCGAATTTAAGGCTTTGCCGACGCTTTGAAAGGAGTCGCTTATATTTTCGGGCAAAACACCCAAAAAAGGTCACAGCTTTTGGATTGACAGCGCTGCCACGCTGGCGTGACATTGACCTTGTGACAGGCTCGGAACTGCCGCGGGAGGGTGATGGCAGAGCCGCAACCTAGTGACCAGATCGCCTGGAACCAGCCAGGCGCGAGCTTTTATCGAATCCGCGGGGGCGGATGCCGGGATATCATACCTGGCCAAGGGGCTCGTCGGTGCGGTGCGGGATACCGATCCTGGCGTCTCGCACCGACGAGGCTTTTTTGTTTCGTTCCATCGTTGTTGTCCGCGGGGTCGGCTGAGGCCGGAGCGAAGCTGTGAATGCCGAAGACCGCATCCGCGCCTTGCCGTGCTGGAACGGCGGCATCGAGATCGAGCCGCTGCCGGGCGGCCTCAGCAACGCCAATTATGTCGTCACCGATGCGGCCGGGCGGCATGTCGTGCGCTTCGGCCAAGACTTCCCGTTCCACCATGTCTTTCGCGAACGCGAGGTGATGACCGCGCGGGCCGCGCATGCAGCGGGCTTCGCGCCCGCCGTGCACTATGCCGAGCCCGGCATCCTGGTGACGGAGTTCCTCGGCGCCAGGACCTTCCTCGCTGAAGACGTGCGGACCAATCTCGGCCGCGTGGCGGCGCTGCTGCGCGGCTTTCATCGCGAGATGCCGAAGCATGTCTCCGGCGCCGGTTTCATGTTCTGGGTGTTCCACGTCATCCGCGACTATGCGCGCACACTGGACGAGGGCGGCAGCCGCAAGAGGGCTGAGCTGCCACGTTATCTGGCCCTGGCGGACGAGCTCGAGCGGGCGCAAAAACTGCTGCCCATCGTCTTCGGCCATAACGATCTTTTGCCGGCAAACATCCTCGACGACGGCAAGCGGCTGTGGCTGATCGACTTCGAGTATGCCGGCTTCAACACGGCGATGTTCGACCTCGCCGGCGCCGCGTCCAATGCCGGCCTGAGCGATGACGAATCCTTCGCCTTCATGACCGCCTATTTCATGAAGGAACCGGACGGCGAAATTCGCCGATCGCATGCCGCCATGCAATGCGCCTCCCTGCTGCGCGAAGCGATGTGGAGCATGGTGTCCGAGCTCTATCTCAACGCGCCCGGCATCGACTATGTCGCCTATAGCGAGGAAAACCTCGTCCGGCTCGACGCGGCGCTGGACAACTACCGGACGAAATACGGAACCAGATCATGACCTTGCCCAGCCATGCCGAAATCGTCGTCATCGGCGGCGGCATCATCGGCTGTTCCACTGCCTACCACCTGGCGCGCGACCATAGGGCGGACGTGGTGCTGCTCGAGCAGGGCAAGCTGACCTCGGGCTCGACCTGGCACGCCGCCGGCCTGGTCGGGCAGCTGCGCTCCTCCGCCTCGATCACGCGCGTGCTCAAATATTCGGTCGAGCTCTACAAAGGGCTGGAGGCCGAGACGGGCCTGGCGACCGGCTGGAAGATGACCGGATGTCTGCGGCTGGCGACGAATGCCGACCGCTGGACCGAGTTCAAGCGGCTGGCGACCACGGCCAAAAGCTTCGGCATGGATATGCAGCTGCTGTCGCTGGCGGAAGTGAAGCGCATGTGGCCGCTGATGGAGACAAGCGACCTTGTCGGCGCTTCCTGGCTGCCGACCGACGGGCAGGCAAGCCCCTCAGACATCGCCCAGTCGCTCGCCAAGGGCGCGCGCATGCATGGCGCGAAACTGTTCGAGGGCGTGCGCGTCACAGGCTTTACGATGAAGGACGGCCGCATCACGGCGGTGAAGACTTCACAGGGCGACATCGCCTGCGACAAGGTGGTGAACTGCGCCGGACAATGGGCAAGGCAGGTCGGCGCGATGGCCGGCATCAACGTGCCGCTGCAGCCGGTCAAGCACCAGTACATCATCACCGAGAAGATCGCGGGCCTTGCGACCGACGCGCCGACAATCCGCGACCCCGACCGTCGCACCTATTTCAAGGAGGAGGTCGGCGGGCTGGTGATAGGCGGCTACGAGCCCAATCCGCAGGCCTGGGCAACCGGACTTCCCGGCGGCGATGTCCCGAACGACTGGGAGTTCCGGCTGTTCGACGACGACTACGATCATTTCGAGCAGCACATGGCCCAGGCGATCGCGCGCGTTCCGGCGCTGCAAACCGCCGGCGTCAAGCAAATGATCAACGGTTCGGAGAGTTTCACGCCGGACGGCAACTTTGTCCTCGGCGCAGCGCCCGAATGCGCCAACATGTTCGTCGGCGCCGGCTTCAACGCCTTCGGCATCGCTTCAGGCGGCGGCGCCGGCTGGGTGCTGGCGCAATGGGTGGCCGACGGCGAGGCGCCGCTCGACCTGTGGGTGGTCGACATCCGCCGTTTCTCCGGCCTGCACCGCGACCGCGACTGGGTCCGCGACCGCACGCTGGAGGCCTATGGCAAGCACTACGCGATCGACTTCCCGCACGAGGAATATCTCTCCGGACGCCCTCGCATCGTCTCGCCGCTCTATGAGCGGCTGAAGATGCATCGCGCCGTGTTCGGCTCCAAGCTTGGCTGGGAGCGGCCGAACTGGTTCGCGCCGGACGGCGCGGCCGCCGAGGACGTCTATTCGATGGGCCGCCAGAACTGGTTCGGCCCGGTCGGCGACGAGCACCGTCATGTGCGCGGGAAGGTCGGCATCTTCGACCAGTCCTCCTTCGCCAAATACGAGCTGACCGGCACTGACGCGCTGAAGGCGCTCGACTGGATCTGCGCCAACGATGTCGACAAGCCGGTCGGACGGCTGACCTACACGCAGCTTCTCAATACGCGCGGCGGCATCGAGGCCGACCTCACCGTGTCGCGGCTCGGCGAGGACCGGTTCTACATCGTCACCGGCACGGGCTTCCGCACGCATGACCTGTCCTGGATCGGCGACCATATAGGCCCCGGCCTCGACGCCAGGCTGACCGACGTCACGGAGGATTTCGGCACGCTGTCGCTGATGGGGCCGCGCGCTCGCGACGTGCTGTCGGCGGTGACGAACGCCGATGTCTCAAACGCCGCCTTCCCCTTCGGCCATGCGCGCGAGATCGCAATAGCCGGCCACAGCGTGAAGGCGCTGCGCGTCACCTATGTCGGGGAACTGGGCTGGGAGCTGCATGTGCCGATCGCCGCCACCGGCGAGGTTTTCGATGCGCTGATGGCGGCGGGCAATGCGCATGGCATTCGCCCGGTCGGCTACCGGGCGCTGGAATCGCTGCGACTGGAGAAGGGCTATTGCGCCTGGGGTTCCGACATCACGCCGAACGATATGCCGCAGGAGGCGGGGCTCGGCTGGGCCGTGAAGCTTCGCAAGAATACCGACTTCGTCGGACGCCGGGCGCTGGAGAAGGCAGCCGGCAAGCCGCCGACGAAACGCTTTGCCGGCTTCACGGTGGACGACCCGGAGATCGTGCTGGTCGGACGCGAGACGATCCTGCGCAATGGCGAGCCGGTCGGCTATCTCACCAGCGGCGGCTACGGCTACACGGTGGAGAAGAACATCGGCTACGGCTATGTGCGCAATGCCGACGGCGTCAGCGACGATTTTCTGGCCTCGGGCGACTATGAGCTTGTCGTGGCGATGGAGCGCACGCCGGCAAAGATCCATCTCGAGGCGATGTACGATCCGGCCGGAGCAAGGATAAAGGCCTGATCGAGGGACGGTCAGCTGACGCGCAGCACAAGCCCCCTGCTCTGCACGGTATCGGACTCGCCCGGCATCGAGGCGTAAGGCGCCGTTTCCTCGACGCGCTTCAACCTGCCCTGAGCCTCAAGTCCGGCAATGCGCTCGGCGAAGCCTGATTGCCACAGCGTGTTCTTGACGGTCAGCACGATGATCCCGCCTGGACGGCAGATGCGGATCAACTCGTCCAGCCCCTCGATCCCGACATGGCCCGAAGTGAAGACGCCCGCCGAAATAATGCCGGCATAGACGCCGTCGGCGAAGGGCAAAGCGTCGCCCATCGCCAGGCGATGCAGCGCACTGTAGACGCCCTTGGCGCCGGCCTTGTCCAGCATGCCTTGCGAGATGTCGAGCGCCTCGACCTTCGGATAGCCGGTGATGGCCAGCCATTCGCCGATCAGGCCAGTGCCGGCGCCGGCATCGAGCAAGGGTTCGGCGCCGCGCGGCAGGTGCCTGGCAAGCAGCGCCAGGCAGATCGTCGGGTGGCGATAGCCGGCGGCCGACATGTCAGCATCATAGGTCTCGGACCAGCTGTCATAGATCGCCGCCACTTCCTCAGGCCGCTTCGCGGCGTAGGCCGCGCTTAGCGAGCCGCTGTGCTTGCCGTCCGCCATTTCTGCTCCCACCGCCGATTCGTACCCGCATGGTAGCCAAGCGGTAAAAACTGTGGAACCGTTCCGCTGTAAAACATCGTGTGATGGTAAAGGGGATGACGATGGAGGAGGCGCGGGCTGCGTTGGCCGCCATTCCGGCGCTGGCAGGCTATGACGGACCACTGGAGCGTTTGGGCGGCTTGACCAACATGGTCTATCGGGCCGGCGAAGCGTGTCTGCGCATTCCCGGCAAAGGCACGCAAGAATATATCAACCGCGCCAACGAGGCGGTGGCGGCGCGCGAGGCGGCCAAGGCCGGAGTCAGCCCCGAGGTGCTCTATGCCGATCCGGCGTCCGGCCTGATGGCGACGCGCTTTATCGCCGGTGCCGAGACGATGTCGCCGGAGAAATTCAAGGCGCGGTCGGGCAGCCCCGCGCGAGCGGGCTACGCCTTCCGCAAGCTGCATGCTTCGGGCGCGGTGTTTCCCTTCCGCTTCGAATTGTTCGCGATGATCGACGACTATCTCAAGGTCTTATCGACGAAGGACGTGGCGCTGCCCGCCGGCTATCACGACGTGGTGCGCGAGGCAGGCGCGGTGCGCGCCGCGCTTGCCGCGCACGCCATCCCGCTCGCCGCCTGCCACTGCGATCCGCTGTGCGAAAATTTCCTCGATACGGGCGAGCGGATGTGGATCGTCGACTGGGAATATTCCGGCATGAACGATCCGCTGTGGGACCTCGGCGACCTTTCGGTCGAGGGCAGGTTCGATGCGGACCAGGATGAGGAACTGATGCGCGCCTATTTCGGCGGCGAGGCGAGGCCGGCGGCGCGCGGACGTATCGTCATCTACAAGGCGATGTGCGACCTTTTATGGACGCTCTGGGGATTGATCCAGCTCGCCAACGACAATCCGGCCGACGATTTCCGCGCCTATGCCGACGGTCGCTTTGTCCGCTGCAAGGCGCTGATGGAGACCGCGGAATTTTCGCGGCATCTGGCGTCTGTTCGCCTGGGCTAGACCGTGATGGCGTTTCGTTGAATCGCCATCACGATCTAACTCTTTGTGGGAGCATGATCCTTCTCCGAAAACCGGTTCCCACTTTTCGGGATCATGCTCTAGACCCGTCGCGACGCTCTACCTGAAAACCCTCTGGATCTCGTTCAACGACCCTGTTTCGTCGGACTTTCTGCAATACCAGATGATGAGCGCGATGGTGCCGATGGGGAACAATCCCGCGAGCAGCTGGTGCCAGCCGCTTCTGTTGATGTCATGCAGCCTGCGCGCGGTCATGGCGAGTGTCGGCAAAAGGATGGCAAGATTCCAGATCGATGAGATAAATTCATTTCCGACAACGGCATCAACAACGATCATGATCACGCCGACAATAACAATGAACAGATAGGCGTACCAGAACTCCGAGCGACTGGCCCTGCCGGAAAAATTCACATAATTTCGGAAGAAACTTGCTATCGCTTCACCAAAATTCATCGAAGGCGGCGTGTCCCCGAAACGATTGACGCCGGCTGGCGGCGCCCTCAAGACAAACAACAACGGCACGCCGATAATGATCAGCACTATAAGCCAATGCCATATAGAGAAACTGCCCATGATTACCCCCCGCAATAGCGCAATTTTCCGGGCCATGGATATCCTGCCGGTCCCGCCGGAATCAATTACAGATTGCACCCGGCAGGCGATTTGCACCGGAAATATTTTTCGAGCGAAGGCCAGAGCAATTTCAGGAAAAGTATGAAGCGGTTTTCCGTCTGAAATTACGTCAGAACAAGGAGATGGGCATTTCACCGTTTCCGTAAAACGTGAAATGCCTTGGGCGAGGTCGCCCGGGTCTAATTCACGCCCTTCGGCACGTTCTCGGGCGGCACCTCGATCTCCACCACCTTCTGACGATGGAAGATGAACAGGCCGGCAAGCACGACGATCGCTGCGCCGATCAATATGCGCGGCCCCGGGACATCGCCGAAGAACATGAGGCCGAAGACCACAGCCCACAGGAGCAGCGTGTAATGCAGCGGCGCCAGCGTCGAGGCCGGCGCCAGCTTCAGCGCCCTCGTAATCATCAGATGCGCGGCGCAGGAGACGACGCCGAGCAACAGCATGGCGCCGAAATCGAGCGCCGATGGCGTGCGCCAGGTGCCGATGGTAAGCACGCCGCCGACGATCAGCGTGCCGATCGTCTGCCAGGTGACCAAGGTCGTGTCGCTGGTGCCGCGCAGGAGGCGGCCGAGGATGATGGCGAAGCCGAAGGCGATGCTGCCCACCAGCGCGAAGCCGGATGACATGGAGAAAGCCGCCGAGGACGGCTTGAGGATGATCAGCACGCCGCAGAAGCCGACCAGGATCGCCAGCCAGCGCCGCCAGCCGACCTTTTCGCCGAGCAGCAAGTGCGACAGCGCCGCGACATAGATCGGCCCGGCCATATAGAAGCTCATCACGTCGGCGAGCGGCAGGTAGACGACCGCGGCGTAGAAAAGCCCGGTATCGGCGGTGGTGGCCACGACACGCAGTAACTGCAAAAGCGGCCGGTCCAGGTGAAACAGCCTGGCCGTGCCCTGGTTGGCGATCATCGGGCCCAGCACGATGAAGGCGCCGATCGAGCGGATCAGCACCACCTGTCCGACCGAGAAGGAGGCGACCAGCCATTTGCCCATCGCGTCGTTCAGCGCGAACATGAAGTCGCCGGCCAGCATCAACAGGATGCCGGCGAGCAACACGTTCCTGATCGTGAAATTTCGGGCGAGCAAGGCCATGCCGCTCCCTAGTCGCAAGCGGCCGGCTTGACGAGGGAAATCCGGAGCATCGGTAAGACCAGCGGCGGAAATCGGCTGGTTCTAGCCTGCCTTATGCCGCCGGTTGACCTGCGCCGGCCGGCCCGTGATCGACAGTCTGGTCTCCTGCTTCGTCCGCTCAGCCACCACCTTGCCCCTGGCGATGACGCAGAGGCGTTCGGGGCGCAGGCGAACGGCCTCGATCGCATTGCCGGCATCGAGCACAACGAGGCTCGCCCGCTTGCCGACGGCAAGGCCCAGATGATCGAGCCCCATGATGGCGGCGTTGACATTGGTCACCATGTCGAAGCAGCGCGCCATGTCGGCCGGGCTCGACATCTGGGCGACATGCAGGCCCATGAAGGCGACGTCGAGCATGTCGGCGGTGCCCAGCGAATACCAGGGATCGAGCACGCAATCCTGGCCCCAGCCGACGCGGATGCCGAGCGCCTGCATCTCCTTGACCCGGGTCAGGCCGCGCCGCTTCGGGAAGGTGTCGTGGCGCCCCTGCAGCATGATGTTGATCAGCGGATTGGGGATTGCCGATACACCGGCCTCGGCGATGAGCGGCAAAAGCTTCGAGACGTAATAATTGTCCATCGAATGCATCGATGTGAGGTGCGAGCCGGCCACCCTGCCCTGCAACCCAAGGCGCTGCGTTTCATAGGCCAGCTGCTCGATATGGCGCGACAGCGGATCGTCGGTCTCGTCGCAATGCATGTCGACCATCAGGCCGCGTTTGGCCGCGATCTCGCAAAGCTCCGTCACCGAGCGGGCGCCCTCGGCCATGGTGCGCTCGAAATGCGGGATGCCGCCGACGATGTCGACGCCCATGTCGAGCGCGCGGATGGTGTTTTCACGAGCATTCGGCGAGCGGTAGAGGCCGTCCTGCGGAAACGCGACCAGTTGCAGGTCGATATAGGGCGCGACGGTTTTCTTGACATCGAGCAGGGCTTCGACCGCGAGCAGCCGGTCGTCGCAGACATCGACATGGCTGCGGATCGCGAGCAGGCCCATCGACACGGCCCAGTCGCAATAGGCGAGCGCGCGCTCGCGCACGGCCTCAGGCGTCAAAAGCGGCTTCAGCTCGCCCCAGAGCGCGATGCCCTCGAGCAGCGTGCCCGACGCGTTGATGCGCGGAATGCCGTAGGAGAGCGTGGCGTCCATATGGAAATGCGGATCAACGAAAGGCGGCGAGACGAGATTGCCGCTCGCGTCGATTTCGGCCGGCGCCGAACCCTCGAGCTTTGGTTCGATCGCGACGATGGTCTCGCCGGCAATGCCGATATCGGCAATCCTGCCATCCGGCAGTGTGCCGCCGCGCACGATCAAGTCGAAATCCATTTGTCGTCACCCTTTTCCAGGAATCGGCAACCATCGTGACCGAAAAGACAGCCTGCCGCAGCCTTTTCTTTCCCCCGATGGCGAAAGGTTCCATCCGGCGTCAACTCGCTCTATAAGCCGCCACGCGCCCTTGTGGCGAATCCGAATTTCTCGCAGCCAGCCATAGGATCGGCCGTTGTTTCGCTTCTTCCGCTCGACGGAAAACCAACGCCTCATCGCGAGGCTGGTAAGAGAATCCTTCCATGACCATAAGTTCGGCTATGGCGCGGCCATATTGTCGATGCTGGTGGTCGCCCTCATGACGGGGGCAAGCGCCTGGATCCTGCGCGAAATCACCAACGAGTTCGTGGTCTATAAGCGGATAGACCGCGTCAACCTGATTGCCGGGGGTGTGGCGGCGATCTTTGTTCTCAAGGGCATCGCGACTTTCGTCCAGACCTATTTCATGAGCCGCGTCGGCAATGCCATCATTGCCGACCGGCAGCGCAAGATCTACGACCGTATCCTGGCGCAAGGCATCGAATTCTACCATTCGACCTCGTCTTCCGACCTGATCACCCGCATGACCAACAACGCGCAGGCGGCGCGCAGCGTGCTCGACCTCGTCGTCACGTCCTATGTGCGCGACCTGGTGACGTTGGTTGTGCTGGTGATGGTCATGGTCTGGCAACAGCCGGCGCTGTCGCTGATCTGCTTCGTCGTCGGACCGGTGGCGATCTATGGCGTCAACCGCATCCTGAGACGCGTCCGCAAGATCGCGGCGATGGAATTCATCTCGCTCGGCCAGATCGTGCATGTGATGCAGGAAACGGCGATCGGCGTGCGGGTCGTCAAATCCTTCAATCTCGAAGCCGCTATGCGCAAGCGCATGCACAAGGCGGTGTCGGACGTCGAAACCCGTGCCAACAACATCGCCACGCTGGAAGCCGCCACCAGCCCGGTGATGGAAACGCTGGCCGGGCTGGCGATTGCCGGCGCCGTGCTGGTCAGCGGCCTGCTGGTGCTGCAGGGCGGCCAGATGCCGGGCAACATCATGGCCTTCATCGCCGCGCTGCTGCTGGCCTATGAGCCGGCAAAGCGCCTGGCCCGCGTCCGCATCTCGCTGGAGACGGGCATCGTCGGCGTGCGCATGATGTTCCAGCTCGCCGACCGGCCGCTGACGCTGGCCGAGAAACCCGGCGCCACGCCGCTGCAACCCGGTCCGGGCGAAATCCGCTTCGACAATGTCAGCTTCGCCTATCCGGAAAGCCCTCCGGTGTTCGAAGGATTCAACCTGACGCTTGACGCCGGCAAGATGACGGCGCTGGTCGGACCGTCGGGCAGCGGCAAGTCGACGATCTTGAACCTGATCATGCGCATGTATGATCCGCAGACCGGCAAGGTGATGTTCGACGGCCAGGATATCTCGTTCGCGACGCTCGATTCGCTCAGAAGCAAGATCGCCTATGTCAGCCAGGACACGTTCCTGTTTGCCGGCACGGTCATGCACAACATCCGCCTCGGCCGCCAGGACGCGACCGACCAAGAGGTAATCGCCGCCGCCAAGGCCGCCAACGCGCATGACTTCATCAGCGCCATGACCAAGGGTTACGACACGGAGGTTGGCGAGAACGGCTCGCTATTGTCCGGAGGCCAGCGCCAGCGCATTTCGATCGCGCGCGCCATGCTGCGCAACGCCGAGATCCTGCTGCTCGACGAGGCGACCAGCGCGCTCGATGCCGAATCGGAAGCGCTGTTCCGCGACGCGCTGCAGCAGCTTACCGTCGGGCGCACGACGATCGTGATCGCGCACCGGCTGTCGACCGTGCACCAGGCCGATACGATCGTGGTGCTGGAAAAGGGCAAGGTGGTGGAAAGCGGCCCGCACAAGACGCTGCTCAAGCAGGGCGGGCTCTACCAGAAGCTTTATGAATATCAGCTGATGCCGTGACGCAGCGCCTCTCCTTCTCCCCTTGCGGGAGAAGGTGTCGCCGAAGGCGACGGATGAGGGGTGTTCCCGGCCTGGTGGCGCCGTTCATCCAGTCGGAATTTGCGAGCGTCTCGCTCCGCTGGAGCACCCCTCATCCGTCTCGGCGCTGCGCGCCGATCCACCTTCTCCCACAAGGGGAGAAGGGGAAGCGCTCCTTACTCCGGCACCTTCCTGACCGCGCCCTTGTCGGCGCTGGTGGCGAAAGCCGCATAGGCACGCAATGCCGTCGTCACCTTGCGCTTGCGCTTCTCGGCCGGCTTCCAGGCGTCGGCGCCCTTAGCGTTCATCGCAGCCCGACGCGCTTCGAGCTCGGCATCGCTGATGGCGAGGCGAATAGTGCGGTTGGGTATGTCGATCTCGATCGTGTCGCCTTCCTGGACCAGGCCGATGGCGCCGCCTTCGGCGGCTTCCGGCGAGACATGGCCGATGGACAGGCCCGACGTGCCGCCGGAGAAGCGGCCGTCGGTGATCAGCGCGCAGGCTTTGCCGAGGCCCTTCGACTTCAGGTAACTGGTCGGGTAGAGCATCTCCTGCATGCCGGGGCCGCCGCGCGGTCCCTCGTAGCGGATGACGACGACGTCGCCGGCCTTGATCTCGTTGCCGAGGATCGCCTTGACCGAGGCGTCCTGGCTTTCGAAGACGCGGGCCGGGCCGGTGAATTTCAGGATCGACTCATCGACGCCAGCAGTCTTCACGATGCAGCCGTCGAGCGCCAGATTGCCCTTCAAGACGGCAAGACCGCCATCCTTCGAGAACGGCGTCTCGGCCGAGCGGATGACGCCCTTCTCGCGGTCGAGATCGAGCTCGTCCCAGCGGCGGTCCTGGCTGAAGGCGACCTGGGTCGGCACGCCGCCGGGGGCAGCGAGGAAGAAGTCGCGGACATTTTCGGCAGAGGTGCGCGAAATATCCCAGTGGTCGAGGGCCTCGCCGAGGGTGGCGGTATGGACGGTCGGCAGGTCGCGGTTGATCAGGCCGGCCTCGTCGAGCTGGCCGAGAATGGCCATGATGCCGCCGGCGCGGTGGACGTCCTCCATGTGGACATCGGACTTGGCCGGCGCCACCTTGCAGAGCACCGGCACCTTGCGCGACAGCCGGTCGATGTCCTCCATGGTGAAGTCGACCTCTCCTTCATGCGCGGCGGCAAGGATATGCAGCACCGTGTTGGTCGAACCGCCCATGGCGATATCGAGCGCCATGGCGTTCTCGAAGGCACCCTTGGAGGCGATGCTGCGCGGCAGTGCCGTTTCGTCGTCCTGTTCGTAATAGCGCTGGGCGAGATCGACGACGAGATGGCCGGCCTCCACGAACAGGCGCTTGCGGTCGGCATGGGTGGCCAAGGTCGAGCCGTTGCCCGGCAGCGACAGACCCAGCGCCTCGGTCAGGCAGTTCATCGAATTGGCGGTGAACATGCCGGAGCAGGAGCCGCAGGTCGGGCAGGCCGAGCGCTCGATGACCTTGACGACCTCATCGGAGATCTTGTCGTCGGCGGCCGCGACCATGGCGTCGACCAGATCGAGCGCCTGCGCCTTGCCGGCCAGCACCACCTTGCCGGCCTCCATCGGGCCGCCCGAAACGAAGACGGTCGGGATGTTGAGGCGCAGCGAGGCCATCAGCATGCCAGGGGTGATCTTGTCGCAGTTGGAGATGCAGACCATGGCGTCGGCGCAATGCGCGTTGACCATATATTCGACGGAATCGGCGATCAGCTCGCGCGACGGCAGCGAATAGAGCATGCCGTCGTGACCCATCGCGATGCCGTCGTCGACGGCGATAGTATTGAACTCCTTGGCGACGCCGCCAGCCTTCTCGATCTCGCGCGCGACGAGCTGGCCGAGATCCTTCAGGTGGACATGGCCCGGGACGAACTGGGTGAAGGAATTGACCACCGCGATGATCGGCTTGCCGAAATCCGAATCCTTCATGCCGGTGGCGCGCCAGAGGCCGCGAGCGCCGGCCATGTTGCGGCCATGGGTGGTGGTGCGGGAACGATAGGCGGGCATTCGATTGTCCTTGCTGGCTGGCCACACCGATGTGGCGGGCGGCGCTCGAATTTAGTCGGCAGCGGTTATAGCGGCCACGTTCCGGCATGACCACCATTTTGCGCTGCGCCAGCATGCTTCGGCAAATTTGCGCTTTCAGGAAATTTTTGCTGCCGCTGTCGGATGACGCCTCGCTGAGGCGTCCTTGAGGCAAACGGCATCGAAATGGCACGAAATCGCCACCGAACCGTTTGACAACGAAGCCAACATGAAGCCCGAGGAGCAAGGCATGCAGAAGATCACCACCTTCCTGTGGTTCGACGACCAGGCCGAGGAGGCCATGAACCACTACATCTCCATCTTCAAGAATTCGAAGGTGCTGAGCGTGACGCGCTGGCCCAAGGGCCATCCCCAGGAAGGCCAGGTGCTGGTCGCCTCGTTCGAGCTCGACGGCGTGCAATTCCAAGCCCTCAACGGCGGGCCGCAATACAAGTTCACCGAAGCGATCTCGCTGTCGATCGACTGCAAGACGCAGGAAGAGGTGGATCATTTCTGGACTAGGCTCACCGAAGGCGGCGAACCGGGACGCTGCAGCTGGCTGAAGGACAAGTTCGGCGTTTCCTGGCAGGTCGTGCCGGAGCAACTGCCGCGCCTGCTTCTGGATCCGGACCGGGAGAAGGCCGGCCGCGTGATGTCGGCGATGATGCAGATGGGCAAGATCGAAATCGACAAACTCGAAGCGGCAGCCCGAGGATAATCGAGGCCGGCGCTGCCCCTCATCTGCCCTTTGGGCCACCTTCTCCCCGTCGAATGGGGAGAAGGAAGAGGTTACGCTGCCTTGTCGCGCACCTGGTAATCCTTGACCGCGGCGAAGCGGATCACTTTCCAGCGCTCGGCTTCGTAATTCAGCGAGAAGGCGTGCTGGGCGAGAAAGACCGGATCGTTGTCGAGATCGCGGGCGATGTCGCCGCGATGCGCCTCGATGAAACGCTGCACCTCCGCCTTGTCGTCAGCCGAGATCCAGCGGCAGACCGAGAAACGCGACATCTCGAAATCAACCGGCAGCGTGTATTCGATGTTCAGCCGTTCCTTCAGCACGTCGAGCTGCAGCGCGCCGACGACGCCGACGATGGCTGGCGAACCGTCCTCCGGCGAGAACAGCTGCACCACACCCTCTTCGGCCATCTGGTGCAGCGCTTCCTTCAGCTTCTTGGCCTTCATGGCGTCACCGAGGCGCACGCGGCGCAGGATTTCCGGGGCGAAGTTCGGCACGCCGCGGAACAGGATCTCCTCGCCTTCGGTCAGTGTGTCGCCGATGCGCAGCGTGCCGTGGTTGGGGATGCCGACGACGTCGCCGGCGAAAGCCTCGTCGGCGGTGACGCGGGTGCGGGCGAAGAAGAACTGCGGCGCCGACAGGCTCATCGGCTTACCGGTGCGCACCAGCTTGGCCTTCATGCCGCGCTCAAGCTTGCCCGAGCAGACGCGGACGAAGGCGATGCGGTCGCGGTGGTTCGGATCCATGTTGGCCTGGATCTTGAAGACGAAGGAGGTCATCTTCTCCTCTGTCGCCTCCACAGTTCGCTCGTCGGCTTCCTGGGCGCGCGGCGGCGGGCCGTAGGCGCCGAGCGCCTCGATCAGGTCGCGCACGCCGTAATTGCGCAACGCCGAGCCGAAATAGACTGGCGTCAGGTGGCCTTCGCGAAAGGCTTCCACGTCGAGCGGACGACAAGCCTCCCGCGCGAGTTCCAGTTCCTCGATGAAGGCCTCGCGCTCGTTTTCGGGCAAAAGGCCGGCGACGCGGTTGGAATCGGGCCCGTTGACTGGCGTGCGCTCCTTTTCCGCGTCGCCCTTGCGCACCGCGTTCAGCGCCAGATGGTAGGTGCCGGAAAAGGTCCTGCCGCGGCCGATCGGCCAGGTGACCGGCGCGGTGTCCAGCGCCAGCTTCTGCTCGATCTCGTCGAGGATTTCGAACGGATCGCGGCTCTCGCGGTCCATCTTGTTGACGAAGGTTATGATCGGAATGTCGCGCAGCCGACAGACCTCGAACAATTTCAGCGTGCGCGGCTCGATGCCCTTGGCGGCGTCGATGACCATGACCGCCGAATCCACCGCCGACAGCGTGCGATAAGTGTCGTCGGCGAAATCCTCGTGGCCGGGCGTGTCGAGCAGGTTGAAGACGTTGTCGTCATATTCGAAGGTCATCACCGAGGTAACGACCGAGATGCCGCGCTCGCGCTCGATCTTCATCCAGTCGGACCGGGTCTGGATGCGGTCCTTCTTGGCCTTAACCTCGCCGGCGAGCTGGATGGCGCCGCCGAACAGCAGCAGCTTTTCGGTGAGCGTGGTCTTGCCGGCGTCAGGGTGCGCGATGATCGCGAAGGTGCGGCGGCGCGATACCGCCAGTTCGATGTCTTCTGCCAATTTTTGGAATCCTGTCTGTGGCGCGGGCTTCTAGCAGCGCATTGCCAGCCTGTCGACGGTTTTGGACAGACCGGTTCGACCGGCGCAGCAGAGAGACGTGCCGTCGGCAAAAGACCTTGGTCCTCAATTCCACATTCCGTCGCGATCGGTCTTGCCGCCGTACCTGGTGACCGACAATATTTCCAAGCGTTTGATACCGATGTCGCGCAATAGGTAGTCCGGCAACTCGTCCAGCCAGGCGCGATCCCTGCGGATGCGGACGATCCGCGCGAGGACGCGCAGGCCGGAACGGCATAATTCGACTGCTGTCGCGAAGAAACGCCCGTTAACGGACGGGCGGGCGACGGGCCTCATTCCCATGCGAAGGGTTGGCATGATCATCTTCCTTTTGTTTGAACGAAGGGATCGGGAGGGCCGTGCAGGCCCTCCCGAAGACGCTGCGCGTGTCAGGACCGGTCGTGCTCGCAGCTCACATAGGGGTTCCAGTCGGCGAACATGCCGGCCGGGTTGTGCCGCCAGTGCCAGACATGGAGCTCGTAATACGGGTCCACCGGATGGACTCCCACCGGCGTCTTGCGCTTCAGGGTGCGGCCGAGGAATTCGGGTACGCCTTTGCCCTTCCAGTCCTTTTCGAAGACGATGTATTCCATGCCGACGAGCTGCATCGAGCCATCGGCCTCCGGCTCGTAGGTCAGCACATCTGGCTCGCCGAGCACGAGCCTGCCGTCGCCGGCCCGCTCGGGATGGATGAAGTGGACGCCCATCGTTCCGTGCTGGTCATGCGTCGTGCATTCGAACAGTTGCCGATAGCCGTCCGCCTTGGCGACCTCGATGTCGAAATACTTGGCCGCCATCTCCCGAGACCGGTTGAGCACCGGATCGGGCATGTCGTGGGCGACCGCGGTGCCGCAAAACAGCGCGGAGGCGCCGACGGCAAGGACAATTTCGGCAAAGCGCTTCACGATCGATCCTCCCCGTCAGGCTGCGGCGTAAGCCGTCGTCGGATCGAACAGGCGCTTGACCTGCGTGATCTTCGTTGCCGGGAAGCCGCTCATCTTGGCATGACGCTGGATGATCGCCTCGTCCTTGGCGAGATAGACGCAAAAGGTCTTGTCGTCCGCCACGAAGGATTCGACCCACTGGATGTCGGGGCCAAGCTCGGCCAGAACGGCATTTGAGGCCTTGGACGCATCGCGAAGCTGCTCGCGCTCGAAGGTGCCGACCTTGGGAATCTCGCGTTCGATGATGTATTTCTGCATATCATAATCTCCTTGATCTGGGTTCAAATGCCACCGGGCGCCCGACCAGGTCGGTGCCCGTGACATCCCGGGGGCCGCTGAGCTAAACTGCAGCTTGGCCCGCCAGGCAGACGGAGAATTACGAAAGAGGCGGCCAACAGTCCTTACGCCGCCCTTATCTTATTCTGATCCTTTGCCTATTGCCGTTACAGGGATTGCTGCCGATGGGAATTTATTGCTTCGGCGACTTCGAACTCAATGAGGAGTCCCGCGCCCTTCACCTCGCCGGAAGCGAGATCGAGGTGCAGCCCCTGGTCTTCGATTTCTTCGCCGTCCTGCTGCGCCATCAGGAGCGCGCCTTGAGCAAGGACGAATTGCTTGAGAGGCTGTGGCCCGACGTGACGGTGACCGAGGCTTCGCTGCAGCGCGTCGCGAGCCTTGCCCGCGGCATCCTTCGCCAGGGCGGCATGGAGACGGCGCTGCGCAACCTGCCCCGCTTCGGCTACCGGATTTGCCTCGATCAGCCGGCCGCCTTGCAAACCAGGCCGGCGCCGGCTGATGGGGGCGGCAGGCCCTCGATCCCCGGCCTGCCAATTCTGTCGGCGCGGGCTGCCGTTGCAGCGAGGAAATGGCATGACGCCGCGGCCTCTTTCACGCAGGCGGATGCCGCCGACGAGCTGCTGACGGCCGATCTCGAGGAATGGGCGCTGGCGCTGGAATGCATGGGCCGGCCGGCCGAAGCCATTCCGCTTCTGGCGCGCGCGGTGACGGCTTACGGCGTGGCCGGCGAGCGACTGCGCGCGGCTTCCCCCGCAATCACCCTCGCCAGGATCCATGTCGAGAGAGGCGAGCTTGCCGTTGCCAAGGGCTGGCACAAGCGCGCCGCGCAGTTGATCGATACCGCTTCCGACAGCAGGGAGCACGGTCTCTGGTGCTGGATGGGGGCGCGCATCATGGGCGCGGAAGCCGAGCCGGAACAGGCGCTTGCGCTGGCTGAGCAAGCCTTCGCGGTCGGCAGGCACCTCGACGATCCGGTGGTGGAGTCGCTCGGCCTTATCTATCGCGGCTTCTTCAAGCTGTGTCTCGGTGAAACCAAAGCCGGGCAGGAGGATCAGGACCTTGCCGCCGCGCTCGGCCTGTCCAGCGATGTCGACCCGGTCGTCGGCGGGATCCTCTACTGCAACATCCTGTGGGCTTGCCGGAATTTCGGCGACTGGTCGCGCGCCAACCAATGGACGCTCGGCTACGAAGATTGGTGCAGGGGACACGGGCTGGAAGACCTTTCGGGCTCGTGCCGGCTGCATCGCGCCGAAGTGCTCGGCGTTCATGGCACGCTGAAGGAGGCGGAAGCGCTTGTGCGCGCGGCACTCGACCAGCTCGCACTCGACGCGCCCTGGGCGACCGGCGACGCCTTGCGCGTGCTGGGCGACATTCACCTGGCGGCCGGAGAATTCACGGAAGCCGAAACGGCCTACCGCGCATCGCACGCAGCAGGCTGGGATCCGCAGCCCGGACTTGCGCTGCTGCAACTCGAGCAAGGACAGGCGGAGGCCGCTTTCAGCGCTCTCGAACGTTCCCTGGTGGGCAATGGCTGGCCGACCCTGCAGCGGCGAGGCATGGTGCTTGCCACGCTCGCCAAGGTGGCGGCGCGGACCAATCGGCGCGAGCGTGCGAAAGAGGTGATCGCCGAATTGGAGACCCAGCCGCAGCGCTGGCCGATGGCCTCCATCCAGGCGCTGACCGCGGAAGCCAAGGCGGAGCTTTTCATGCAGGAAGAGCGCCTCGCCGAGGCTGCGCGGGAGCTGCAGATCGCATGCTCGCGCTGGAACGAGATCGGCTCGCCGATCAACGTCGCCGACGCCAGGCTGTCGCTCGCGGCGCTGCTCATCAGGATCGGCGATCGTTCCGGCGCTGAGCTGGAGCTCGGCACCGCGCTGGCGGTTGCGAAGAAAGTCGACTCTTCACGGCTCATGCGGCGCTGCGACGAGCTGAAGGGCCTGATCGCCGGGACGCAGGCGGTAGCGGCGGGCAGCGTCTAGCTCTCACTTGAGGTCTGCTCGGCGCAGTGGCATGAGAGGGAAATCTCTCTCAAAGGTCCGGCATGAGCAGCGCAAAGCAAGTCATCGTCATCGGCGCCGGCATCATCGGCGCCTCGATCGCCTGGCATCTTATGAAAGCCGGCGCGCGGGTGACGGTGGTTTCGGAAAGCGGCGCCGGCGGTGTCGCCACGCCGAATTCCTTTGCCTGGATCAATGCAAGCTGGGGCAATCCGGAAACCTATTTCCGGCTGCGCATCCGCGCCATGGCCGAATGGAAACGGCTGGCGAAGGACGTGCCGGGCCTGCCGGTCGCCTGGTGCGGCGGCCTGTGCTTCGACCTGCCCGCGGACAGGCTCGAGGCCTATGCGGCCGAGCATTCGTCCTGGGGCTATGGCATCGAACGGGTCGGGCGCGGACAGGCGGCGCGCATCGAGCCCAATTTGGCGGAGCTTCCCGAGTTTGCGCTTTATGTCGCGCAGGAAGGCGTGGCCGAGCCTGTGGCGACCACGAAGGCGCTGCTGGCCGATGCCGAACGGCGCGGGGCACGGATCGTCACGGGAACCGTCGACAGGCTGGCGCTGGTCAACGGCAAGGTCACGGGCGTCGTCGCTTCGAGTGAGATCATCGCCGCCGACGAAGTGGTGATCGCAGCGGGCGCCGGCGCTCCGGCGATCACCGCGACGGCAGGCATCAAGCTGCCGATCGAGACCCCGCCCGGCCTGATCGTGCATTCGCGACCGCACCCAAAGCTGCTCAACGGGCTGGTGCTGGCCGACAGACTGCATATGCGCCAAACCGCCGACGGCCGTATCATCGCCGGCTCGGATTTCGGCGGCGGCGATCCGGGCGAGAATCCGGAGGCCGCCGCGCACGCGCTGTTCGCCGCGACGAAAGCGATGCTGCGCGACGCCAGCGGGCTGGAATTCGACTTCCACACGATCGGCCACCGTCCGACGCCGGTCGACGGTTTCCCGATCGTCAGCCGCGCGAAAGGCGTCGGCGGCCTCTACGTCGCCGTCACCCATTCCGGCATCACCCTGGCGCCGGCGATAGGCCTGTTTGCGGCCGGCGAAATCCTCGACGACAAGCGCGATGCGTTGCTTGAATCCTACGCGCTGTCGCGTTTCGCTCAGTAGCCGGGAGGCCGGCGAAACCCTCCGGTGAGCCGCGCAATCGCGGCTGCAATGCCGAGCAGCCGCGCTTCCGACCATTTCCTGCCGACCAATTGAAGGCCGATCGGCAAGCCGTCGCGGTCCTGCCCACAAGGGAACGCGAGCGCCGGATGGCTGGAATAGTTGAACACCGCGCCATAGGCCGGCAGCATCCAGTAGCTCTCCTCCTTGCCGTCGACCTTGAGCGGCCTGCCCGGCTTGCAGTGCTGGAAGGCCGTGGTCATGGCGACCGGGCAGAGCAAGGCATCGCAGCTGTCAAAGAACCGCTCCCAGGCAAGGATCGACCGGTCGCGGCGGGCAAGCGCGGCGAACCAGCGCGACACCGGCGTCGGCTGCTCCGGCGGTTCCGGCTGCGCGGCTTCCAACATCATGCCGATCAATGCACCGCCTTCGGACAAATCGTCGTGCAGGTCGAGCTTCGGCAATTTCGCGTTCTCCACAACCGCGCCCGCCGAGGCCAGCTTCGCGGCCAGGCTTTCGACGGCGACACGGATTTCGGTGGCAACCGGGAAGCCCGGGAAAGATTCGGCCACGGCGATGCGCAACGACTTGAGTTCGAGTTTCGGCATCGGCTCAACCGGCACGGGCGCCAGGTCGGTGTCCGCGCGGTCCGGTCCGGCAATGATCCGATAGATCAGCGCCAGATCCTCGGTGTTGCGAGCAAGCGGGCCAACACATGACATCAGCCGCACGCTGCGCGGCATGCCGCCGGGATCGGGAAAGGCGCCGGCCAGCGACACGCGATGTTCAGTCGGCTTCAGGCCATAGACGCCGCAGAAAGCAGCGGGCAAGCGTATGGAATCCTGCATGTCAGTGCCGACTTCGAACGGCGTCATGCCTGTCGCGACTGCCGCGGCCGCGCCACCGCTTGAGCCGCCCGCCGTGCGCGACGGATCCCACGGATTGCGAGTGCGCCCGAACAGCGGATTGTCGGACTGCCAGTCGCCCAGCATAGTGGGGACATTGGACTTGCCGACCAGTATGGCGCCGGCTGCTTTAAGCCTTTCAACCACAGGGCTGTCCTGATTGGCCGCGTAGTCGGCGAAGGGTGGAAAGCCGACGGTGGTCCTGATGCCCGCCGTCTCGTGCGCATCCTTCAGCGTGAACGGCACCCCATGCAGCGGACCGAGCGTGTCGCCGCGCGCCGTTGCCGCATCGGCCAGCAGGGCACGTGCCCGCGCCTGTTCGCGATCGAAGATGACGACAGCGTTGACCGCCCCGTTGTGCCGGTCGATCTGGGCAAGCTGCGCATCGAGCGCCTCGATCGCAGAAATTTTTCGCTGGGCAATGGCTGCCGCGAGCTCGGCAGTCGAGGAAAACCCGATATCCATGTGCACACTCCGGCTGCTTGCCGCGCTTCGCCTTGAACATGGCGGATGAGGGCGCGGCTTCAAGCCGAATTCAGCATCCGAAGCTCGCGAGCGCTTGATCGAAATTGCGCCAAGTGCCGATTTCCCTCACCCTGCCAGAGCCAACTGGATGGCCGCCGGCGCGAAAGGCTTGATGCTGGTGCTGTCGCGGGTCATGGTGACGAAACTCGACTGTGGAATCTCGTGCCAGGTCCGGCCGTCGCGATCGAACGGCTCGGAAACGATGCAGCGACCTACTCCCTTGGCGAAGGCGCCGGTATAAAGCGTCGGAGCATGCTCGTCGGTGGCGTAGCGAACGGCGTGAAGCGCCCGACCGTCGCTGAACGCAGCCGTCAGCTTCAGCGACGATTCGATGCCGGCACCGCGCGCAGCCTCGAGGACGCGACTGGTGGCGCGCGACACCGCACCGTAGGGATCGTCCGAAAGCCCTTCGCCCATCATAAGCTGAAAGAACAGTTCGGAATCCGTGCTGCCTTCGATCTGGTCGAACAACGTATCGGAGAGGGAATTCTCGAGCGCGCGACGGATCTTCTCGAAGCCGCCGATCTGGCCGTTATGCATGAACGACCAGCGGCCCGAAACGAAGGGATGGCAGTTCGCGCGGCTGGTGGCGCCGCCTGTCGAGGCGCGCACATGGGCCAGGAACAGGCCGGATTTTATCTGGCGTCCAAGGCTCCTGAGATTGGTATCGGACCAGGCCGGCAGGACGTCGCGGTAAAGGCCGGGTTCCGGCCGGTCACCGTACCAGGCTACGCCGAAGCCGTCGGCATTGGTCGGCGATTTCGCCTCCTTCGCGCCATGGCTCTGAACGATCAGGGAATGGGAGGGTGCGGCGATGACGTCCTCCAGGAAGATCGCATCGCCGAGATAGGCTGCCCACCTGCACATTGTTTGATCCTCTGTCGATGCGTTTCCGGGCACGCGAATGGATTCGCGATCCGTCGAGCGCCACGGATGACAGGAGGAAGCCTGGGTGTCCTTACGCCGCGCTTACGTTTTGCTGATCTCTGCCTGAATCCGGCAGCCTGGATCTTGCTTCAGCCGACCAGCGCCAGCGGGGCCGCCGCCGGCGCGAACGGACGGATGCCGGTGCCGCCCCTCGTCATGGTGACGAAGCTCGATGGCGGGATCGCCTGCCACTCGCCGCCGTTGCGGTCGAAGGGCTCGGAGACGATGCAATGGCCCTCGCGCTTCGCGAAGGCGCCGGTATAAAGCGTCGGCGCATGGCCGTCGGTGGCATAGCGGACGGCGTACAGCGCCTCGCCATCCGAAAAGGCCGCCGTCAGTTTCAAAGAGGGCTCGATGCCGGCCCGGCGGGAGGCTTCGATGACGCGACCGGTTGCCCGCGACACCGCGCCCTGCGGGTCGGTCGCCAGTCCCTGGTCGATCATCAAGAGGAAGAAGAGCTCGGAATCGGTGGTGCCCTCGCGCTGATCGAAGACCGCGTCGGAGAGCGTGTTCTCCAGCGCGCGACGGATCCTTTCGAAGCCGCCGATCTGGCCGTTATGCATGAACGACCAGCGGCCGGAGACGAAGGGGTGGCAGTTCATGCGGCTGGTGGCGCCGCCGGTCGAAGCGCGCACATGGGCGAGGAATAGGCCCGACTTGATCTGCCGGCAGAGGCTCTTCAGATTGGGATCGGACCATGCCGGCAGGATGTCGCGGTAGAGTCCAGGCTCGGGCCGGTCGCCATACCAGGCCAGACCAAAGCCGTCGCCATTGGTCGGCGACTTGGCTTCCTGGGCGCAGTGGCTCTGGGCGATCAGCGAATGGCAGGGCGCGGTGATGATGTCTTCGAGGAAGACCGCTTCACCAAGATAGGCCGCCCACCGGCACATCGCATTCCACCATCTATCAGGCGCGGTCCAGGAGAGCCTTTGGCTCCTTCACCGCGTGCGAGCCTCTGTTGTGCGTGCGCTCATAGAGCTCGCGAACGATTCGGCTGGCCGTAGTCTCGAACAGAAATGGCAAGAAAGCGTGAACGAGCGCGGCGCCCGCCGCCATCGACAGGCGCGAGCAGAACCAGGCGGCGAAAGCCATATGGCCGAAATAGGTCTCGCCGACCTTCTCCGGGTGAGCCGTGAACAGTGCCGTAAACCGTGTCGTCATGGTGATCCCTCCTGCCGGGATGAGTCCCGATAATGAGTATCGTGCCATACGGCTTTGGTTCATTGGTCCCAAATGGTCCTTGCTTTTCGATGTTTTGTGGGACATTCATCCCAACATGGCGACGGAAATCGATGAGATTGATCGAAGATTGCTGGCTGAGCTGCAACGCGACGGCACGCTGTCGGTCGACCAGCTGTCGGAGCGGGTGGCGCTTTCGCGCAATGCCTGTTGGCGGCGTGTCAAGCGGCTGGAGGAAGATGGCGTCATCACCGGCCGCGTCGCGCTGGTCGATGCCGACAAGCTAGGGCTGGGCCTTTCCGTCTTCATCCTGGTCCGCACCTCCAACCATGATCCGGACTGGCTGCAGAAATTCCGCGCGGCGGTGACCGGCTTTGCCGAGATAACCGGCGTCTACCGGATGTCGGGCGACCTCGACTATGTGCTGAGGGCCCGCGTCGCCGACGTGAAGGCCTATGACCGCCTCTACCAGCGGCTGATCGCCAAAGTGGCGCTGTCGGACGTCTCGGCCTCCTTCGTCATGGAGGAGATCAAGGAGACGACCGTGGTGCCGGTGGAACTGCGCTAGGTAGGCCGAGGCCTCCGCGACTTCGTCATCCACGGGCGGAGCGGGAGCGAAGCGGACGCGGAGACCCGAGGATCCATTCCGTTACCTCGATCAGAGACTGCGGCGGAGCAGAATTCTGCACCGTTGCGACGCTTTGAGGTCACGGAATGGATCCTCGGGTCTGCGCCGCGTCGCTTCGCTCCTTGCTCCGCCCGTGGATGACGAAGTGACGAGTGTTTTCGCCAATCGCCAAAGTAGACCGCGAGGCCATAGTCACGCCAGAAAGAAAGCCGTTGATAGCGTCACGGCCGGGTTGACTGAATCGGCACCCGCGCCGATAGGAGTGGGCTCATGCGCACGGCTGTCCATTCTTCCTCCGTCATCGGCCCCACCGTCGGTTTCGTCAGGCTTCCGCATGGCGAAGACCTGCCTCTACCGGCCTATGAGAGCGCAGGCGCCGCCGGCATGGATTTGCGCGCCGCGGTGCCGGAGGACCGGCCGCTGCTCATCCTGCCAGGAAAACGCGCGCTGGTGCCGACCGGGCTCGTCCTGGAAATCCCGGAAGGCATGGAGGGCCAGGTGCGGCCACGCTCGGGCCTCGCCTTCAAGCATGGGCTCACCGTCCTCAATACGCCCGGCACCGTCGACAGCGACTATCGCGGCGAGGTGAAGGTGCTGCTGGTCAATCTCGGCGACGAGGATTTCTCGGTGACGCGCGGCATGCGCATTGCCCAGATCGTTTTCGCGGCCGTGACCCAGGTTGCGGTCGAGGAAAGAGCATTGGCCGGCGGCACGGCGCGCGGCGCAGGCGGCTTCGGGTCGACCGGCACCGCTTGAATGGCCGTCCCCAAGCTCGTTATTTTCGACTGCGACGGTGTCCTGGTCGACACTGAGAACCTCGCCAACAGGCGCCTCGCCGAATGGCTGACCGTCGCCGGGTTTACGACCACCTTCGAATATTGCCGCAAGAACTTCTCCGGCCGCAGCATGGCCTCGGTGCAGAAGGAGATCGAAGAGACGACCGAGGTGCGGCTCGGCGCCGACTTCGTCGAGCGCTGGAATGCCGGCCTGCCGGACCTTTTTTCAAACGGGGTCGAAGCGATCCCTTATGTGCGCGACTTCATCGATAAGGTGCGGGCCGCGGGCATCGCCTATTGCGTCGCCTCTTCGGCGCGGGTCGCGAAGATGCACATCACGCTGGGCCAGACCGGGCTGTTACCGCTGTTCGAGCATGCGATGTTCTCGTCCACCATGGTCAGCCGAGGCAAGCCGTTCCCGGATCTCTTTCTGCATGCGGCAATGACGATGGGCTTCCCGCCGGCCGACTGCATCGTCATCGAGGACAGCGTCGCCGGTACCCAAGCCGGCATTGCCGCCGGCATGCGGGTGTTCTCCTATTACGCCGACCCGCTCTCCGATCGCGACGGCCTGGCGGCGGCCGGCGGCATATTGTTCGACGATATGCGCGACCTTGCCGGGCTCGTGCCGATCCGCTGATCGCACCCGGCTGCGCATCGCAACCGGCCGTGCTAGAGCCGGATGATTTCAGGTCAAATCCACCTGAATCTGTATCTGGCTCTAAATCAAAGAAATAGAGCATGATGTCGTCCGAAAACCGCTTCACACTTTTCGGCGTCGTGCTCTAGCGTGAGCGCATCGGAGGGGCGCGGTGCCATGATTTCCACTCTATGCCGCTTCATGCTTGCATGCCTGCTGCTGCCATGCCTGTGGACAGCTGCGCTGGCGCAGGCCGTCAGCTTTCCGGAGTTGAACAGCGCCGTTCCAGGGCATCAGGATGTCACCTATTTCGACCTCGCCAAAATGATCGTGCCTGATCTCAAGCCCGGCGACGACGGCTTCTACACAGGCGGCGCGCCGATCGAGATGCGCGACATCCTCGGCGGCGACGACGGCGGATCGCCGCCCGAGGCCGTCAACCTGCCGAATGCGGCGGCGCTGGCCATCAAGGCCGGCGGCAAGGACCGGCTGGCGATGCTTCTCGACCTCGGCCAGGCGCAGGACAGCGCCGAAGGGTTTGCCGCGCTGGCGCTCTACGATCTCACCGGCAAGCCGAAGCTGCTCGACGCCGTCAATGTCGGAACCGACCGGAGCACCTATTTTCGCGATCCAGGAAAACTCCCGATCAGTGCGGGCGACGACGCGCTCATCACCATGAGCACACATTTCAATTCGAACCAGGGCTATGTCGGCACGATCCTGATCCTCGTCCGCGACGACCGCTTCGAGCCTATCGACCAGATCAACACGTTCGACGAGAATGTCTGCGCCTACAAGCGCACGCAGGACCTGTCCTTCCGGACGCTCGGCGGCGACAAACCCTACGCCGCGATCAAAGTGACGGTGACCGATGCCACCAAGCCGAGCGGCGAGAGTTGCGAGGAGCCGGCGCCCAAGGCGGTCTCGCACGACATTTCCGTCACCTATCGCTGGAATAAAGCCAGATCGCGTTACGCAAGCAATTCCGACGCTTTCGAGAAATTGTCAGCAGAAAACGCCAAACGTTTCTGAGCCGGAAGCATTCGTTTGCCCGGTTCAAGCGGCCACTATAAATTCGCCGCACGACCCAACTCATGATTGAGGACCTGCCATGGACGACAAGGGCAAGATTTTTCGCGATCTGCACGCCTCCACCTTCGTCATGCCCAATCCCTGGGACATAGGCACGACAAAGCTTCTTTCTTCGTTCGGCTTCAAGGCGCTGGCGACGACCAGCGCCGGCTTCGCCTTCTCGCGCGGCCTGCCGGACGGCGCCGTGACCTTCGAGGCCATGATCCATCATTGCCGCGAGGTGACGGCCGCGACGGACTTGCCGGTTTCGGCCGATCTGGAGCGCGGCAAGGGCGATAGCCCAGAACAGGCGGCCGAAACCATCTTCGCGGCCGAAGCCGCCGGTCTCGCCGGCTGCTCGATCGAGGACCACACCGGCGACCCTGGCAATCCGATCTACGATTTCTCGCTGGCGACCGAGCGCGTCGCTGCCGCCGTCGAGGCGGCCCGGGCGCTCAAGCACGATTTCGTCTTCACCGCGCGGGCCGAGAATTTCCTGTGGGGCAAGACCGACCTCGACGACACCATCAAGCGGCTTCAGGCTTTCGAGAAAGCCGGCGCGGACGTGCTCTACGCGCCGGGCATCGGCGACGTCGAAATGGTGCGCACGATCTGCTCGTCGGTAAGCCGGCCGGTCAATGTGATGGCCCGACCCGGCTTCACCATCGCCGACCTTGCCATGGCCGGAGCCAAGCGCATCTCTCTCGGGCCGTGGCTGACCAATTTCGCCTATGGCATGCTGGAGACGGCGGCGCGCGAAATCCAGCAGGACGGCACCTTCGGCTTCGCCCGGGCGGCGATGCCGTTCGGCAAGCTGCAGGCGCTGTTCCGCGGCACCGATTAAAGCAGTTCCCGCGCCGAAACCGCCTTGTGCAGGTGCACCATCATGGCGGCGGCGAAAAGCGGCGTCAGAAGGTTGAGCAGCGGCACGGCAAGAAACATGGCGATGACCAGTCCGGCCAGGAACACCGTGCCGGCATGTTTGCGGCGCAACGCCTTGGCCTCGGACTCGGGACGAAACCGCATGGCGGCGAATTCGAAGAATTCGCGGCCCAGCAGATAGCCGTTGACGATGAAGAACGCGGCAATGTTGATGCCCGGCACCAGCAACAGCAGCAGCGCGACGATGTTGCCGAGGACGACCACGCCGAAGAATTTGACGGCCAGCGCAAGCGAATGCAGCGCAGGCACGGCGCGGCCGGGCGGATCGTTGGGGTAGTCGGTACGTTCGACCACTTCGGCGACGTCGTCGAGGAACAGGCCGGCGACGATTGCGGTCACCGGCGCGATGAGCAAGGCTAACCCCACAGCCAGAACGATGCCGGCAATGATGCCGCCCAGCCACCCGGCCCAGGACGGCAGGCCTGGAAGCAGCGTTTGCAGCCATGGCCAGGCCAGCCATTCGAGCAGGCTCTCCAAACCGACCCAGAGCGCCAGCAGAGCGAGCAGCGTTAGCCCCAGCGTCTTTAGAAAGACGGAGCGGAATTCGGGAGAGAACAACCGGCTGGCGGCGGCGCGGGCGGCGTCGAGGATCACAGCGTCTTCAACCCCTCATCGAAAAAGACGCTTCGCAGATAAGCAGGCTGGATGCCAGGCGCAACTATTGCGCAAGCCTGGCCCGCCTGGCCGGAATGGTCATCGCCGCGACGCCGGCGACGACGAAGGCCATGCCGAGCCAGGCCGCCGGTCCGAGGCTTTCGCCGAGGAAGACGGCGCCGATGCCGACGCCGATCGGCACGCGCAGATAGGCCTGCGAGGTGGTGCCGACCGAGCCCAGCGTGTGGATGAGGCGAAAATAGATGACGAAGGCCAGCGCCGTCGAGAAGACCGACAGGCCGAGCAGGGCCAGGATCGATGCGCCCGACGGCGCAAGCGTCCATGGCCGGTCGACGACCAGGCTCAGCGGCACAAGGATGGCGGCGCCGCAAAGCATCGAACCCGCGGCGGGTATCATCGGATCGAGGCCCTTGAAGCCGCGGCCAAAGATCGCCGCGCCGGCATAGGAGACCGTCGCGATGACGATCGCAAGCTGCGCCCACAATTGATGGCCAAGCCCGCCAAGCGCCTGCGTGCCGATGATGAGACAGATGCCGACGATGCCGGCGCCGACGCCGAGCAGCTTGCGCGCCGTTACGGGCTCATGGCGCGTGATCAATGCCGTCAGCAGGAAGGTGAAGATCGGCGACGTCGAATTGAGGATGGTGGCGAGGCCGGCATCGACCGAGCGCTCGGCGGCTGCGATCAGCGTGAACGGCACGACGCTGTTGAGACAGGCCTGGAAGGCGAACCGGCGCCATACTGCCGCATCGGCCGGCATGGCAAGGCCGCGCCAGCAGATGATGGTGAAGAGAATGCCCCCGGCGATCAAGGTCCGGGCGGCGATGAAGGTCACAGGCGGGATCGTCTCGACGCCGATCTTGATGAAGGTGTAGGAAGCGCCCCACAGCACCGCCAGGACGCCGAGCAGCGCCAGTTCGGTGGACATTTCGCTCTTCTCGGACATTTCTGCGCCTTCTGCTGCGGGAACGATCCGCTTTGTTGTTACGCAATTGCTGACGGAATACCGCCACTCACTTTTCCTGGAATTGCTTCTAGCCCATGGCGGCGCGGAAATGTTTCGATCGCCGTGAAACCTTAGCGGTGAAGGCCGCGGTCGATATGGGCCAGTTCGACACGAACGCTGCCGCAGCCGGCGCTTCGCAAACAATGGCGATTTTCGGGGTAGGCAAAGCAATGCCAAGTCGCTAGACCCGCGCCCGGCCGGCATGCCAGATAGCCGGGCAGCCCTTGGCGGAGATTTTGATGCCGGAATATGACGTGCTTTGCATCGGCAATGCCATTGTCGACATCATCGCGCAGTGCGACGAAGCTTTTCTCGAGACCAACGGCATCATCAAGGGCGCGATGAACCTCATCGACGCCAAGCGCGCCGAACTGCTCTACAGCCGCATGGGTCCGGCGATCGAGGCTTCCGGCGGCAGCGCCGGCAACACCGCGGCCGGCGTCGCCAGCCTCGGCGGACGGGCCGCCTTCTTCGGCAAGGTGTCGAACGACGCGCTGGGCGAGATCTACACCCATGACATCCACGCCCAGGGCGTGGCCTTCGATACCGTACCGCTCAACGGCGAGCCGCCGACGGCGCGCTCGATGATCTTCGTCACGCCCGACGGCGAGCGTTCGATGAACACCTATCTCGGCGCCTGCGTCGAGCTTGGCCCCGAGGATGTCGAGGCCGACAAGGCCGCCGGCGCCAAGGTGACTTATTTCGAAGGCTATCTGTGGGATCCGCCGCGCGCCAAGGAGGCCATCCGGCAGACGGCGAAGCTGGCGCATGCGGCGGGCCGAGAAGTGTCGATGACGCTGTCGGATTCCTTCTGCGTCGACCGCTACCGCGACGAGTTTCTCGAGCTGATGCGTTCGGGCATCGTCGACATCGTCTTTGCCAACAGCCACGAGATCAAGTCGCTCTACCAGACCGCCTCCTTCGAGGAGGCGCTCGCCGCCATCCGCAAGGATTGCAGAATAGCCGCCGTCACTCGTTCTGAAAAAGGTTCGGTCATCGTGCGCGGCGACGAGACCGTCATCATCCAGGCGACGAAGATCAAGGAACTGGTCGACACGACCGGAGCCGGCGATCTCTACGCTGCCGGCTTCCTTTACGGTTACACGACCGGCCGCAGCCTCAAGGACTGCGGCGATCTCGGCTCGCTGTCGGCCGGGCTGGTGATCCAGCAGATCGGCCCGCGCCCGCGCCAGAATCTGCGTCGCGAGGCCGAGCAAGTGGGGCTTCTTTAGAGCTACCCAATAAGTACCGTTGCGTTACCGCCAACAGAGTCAAAACCGGCTTGTCTGTCGCGCCCCTGTCATAGAGCGCTCCTACACGCAAACTGAGGCGTACTGTGACTGACATTGCGGCACGCTAAACCAGGGGTGTGAAGATGCATGCCAGCAACCTGCCGGGCCGCGGCGTTCGTTGCCGCCGCAGTTTTTGCTTTCCGCAATAAGAATTTCAGCATCGGCCGGCGCCTGGGAGGAGCGCGGACCGCAAGACAGATTCATGACCAGATTCCAGAACTCGTCCGACGGGATTTCACAAGAGGCATTGGCAGGCCTGGTCGCCGAGGCGGTGCAGCAGGCGCTGACGCAGCAGGGCGTCCTGCTTGACACCGAGGCGCTGACTTCAGCCGGCAAGATTGCCGGCCATGTGGCCGCTGCCCTTCCCTTCCTGCCATCTGCGCAGCGCCTTGCAATCGATTCCTTCAAGGGCGATTGGACCGGCCTTGCCTCCGATTTTCTCCGCGAAATTGCGGAAAAGATAGCGAGCGGGGATTCGACCCTCCCCGACCGCAGCTTCGAGCCCCCGCCAAAACCGGAAGCAGGAAGGCCGATTGCACCGCATATCGCCGAGCGCGCCGCGGATCTCCAGTCGATGCTGATCGAGGATTGGGCCGGCGAAGTCGCCGGCTCCACCTATCTCGAGGACAAGCTCCATATCCCGCGGTCGACGCTGCATCGCTGGCAAAGGCGCGGCGAGGTCGTTGCGCTGCGCAAGGGCGGCCGCAAACATGTCTTCCCATTGGCCCAGTTCGTCGACGGCAGGCCGGTTCCGGGGATCAGCGGCGTGCTTTCGACGATCGCCAATCCGAGGCTTGCCTGGTTTTGGCTAACCCGACCCTCGCCCGAGCTCGACGGCCGCATCCCCATCGAGATGTTACGGGAAGACATGGTCGAGGACGTCATCCGCGCCGCCCGCACTCTATCCTGACTCCCGTTTCGCGGAGTCGTTTTTTCTATGTTTCTCGGCGTTCTTAGAAATTTATCCGGAAAATCATCCGTCATAAAACTGTAACAATCGGCACATTTGGCACATTTTCCAGGTTATCTTACGTTCCGATTGTACTTATTGTTCAGAATGTCCCATTTTTGCATTTATGTGACGTGATATTTGCGCAACAAGACTTCCACAAGAGTTCAAAAGGCCGCCTTTCCGACACAATCCCTGTTGTGTGAGGCCAACGATTAGGCCATGTCCGAGGCGAAGAAGCGGCGCCGGTGCGCGCGCTTTTTCAACGATGGGGACGGGGGTGGCAAAGCCGAACGGCACGTCAGGCCTGTCTTGAACCTTTGACTGGAGATTCAAGAAAATGAACATCAAGAGCCTTCTACTCGGCTCCGCTGCGGCTCTGATCGCAGTTTCGGGCGCCCGCGCCGCCGACGCGGTCACCGTCGCCGAGCCGGAACCGGCCGAATACGTGAAGATCTGCGACGTCTATGGCGCCGGCTATTTCTACATCCCCGGCACCGAGACCTGCCTGCGCGTCGGCGGCTACATCCGCTATGACGCCGGCTTCGGCGACGTCGGCACTTTCGACGGCCGCAAGACCACCGACGTTCAGGACGGCGACTCGCAGAACAGCTGGAACAAGAACGCCCGTTTTAACCTGAAGACTTGGACCGGCCAGGAGACCGAGCTCGGCACGTTGAAGACCTATACCGAGACGCGTTTCAACTTCAAGAATGGTGGCCCGACGAGCACGCCAACGCTGAACTTCGCTTGGATCCAGCTCGGCGGGCTGCGCGTCGGCAAGGACGAGACGCCTTATGACTCGTTCATCGGCTATGCCGGCAACGTCATCCAGGACACGACCATCCCGTACGGCATAAAGGACACCAATGTCGTCAGCTACTACTTCGATGCTGGCAGCGGCTTCTCGGGCGTGATCTCCCTTGAAGAAGGATCGGACGTTACAGGTCTTGTTACCGGCACTGGTACGGGCGTTATCGCAGGCACGATCGACAGCTACGTTCCGCATGTCGTCGGCGGTCTGAAGTATAAGGGCGACTGGGGTGCGATCACCGGCGTCGTTGCCTATGACAGCAACTACGAAGAAGTGGCCGGCAAGGTTCGCCTGGATGTCAATGTCACCAAGGAACTGACGCTGTTCATCATGGGCGGCTACGGTACGGACGATAACTTCCGCGACGCGGGTAACGCCATCAACACCCATGGCCGCGGCTTCTACAAGCCGTGGGGCGGCAACTGGGCTGTCTGGGGTGGCGGCACCTACAAGTTCGACGCCAAGACTTCGTTCAACCTCCAGGCTTCGGCTGACGACGACAAGAACTACGCCGTGGCTGCGAACATCGCCTACAGCATCGTTCCGGGCTTCACGATCACAGGCGAAGTTGATTGGGACCATTTTGGCAGGTTTGACGATGGGATCGGTGACACCAATGTCGTCGACTGGACCAAGGCCGACAAGAAGAACAGCGTCGGCGGCATCGTTCGCTTCCAGCGCAATTTCTGATCGGACTGGCGATCTCAGGGAAGGCTCGCGGCATCGCCGCGGGCCTTTTCCAATTCCAAACGTTGGCGATGTGGGCAAACGCCTCGTCAGCAAACGCCTTCGTCAGTTGCCCGCCGTATAAGCTGCAATTGCCGCCATATTGACGATGTCGCTGTCTTTGGCATTCAGCGACACAATCTGCACCGGCTTGTTGAGGCCGACCAGCAGCGGGCCGATGACGGTCGAGCCGCCGAGCTCCTGCAGCATCTTGGTCGAGATCGAGGCCGAGTGGAATGCCGGCATCACCAGCACATTGGCCGGTCCCGTCAGGCGAATGAAAGGATACTGCGCCATGGCGCGCGGGTTTAGCGCCACGTCGGCGGCCATCTCACCGTCATACTCGAAATCGACGCGGCGCTTGTCGAGGATGCGCACCGCTTCCTGCACGCGCTCGGAACGCTCGCCCTGCGGATGGCCGAAGGTGGAATAGGCGAGCATGGCGAGCCTTGGCTCGTAGCCCATGCGGCGGGCAAAACCGGCCGCCTCCTCGGCGATGTCCGCGATCTGCTCGGCGTTCGGCATGTCGTGCACGGCGGTGTCGGCGACCAACACGGTGCGGCCGCGCGCCAGCACGATCGAGACGCCGATGACGCGGTGGCCCGGCTTGGCGTCAATGATGCGGCGCACGTCGTCGAGCGCGGTGGAATAGTTGCGGGTCACACCCGTGACGATGCCGTCGGCGTCGCCCAGCGCCACCATGCAGGCGGCGAAATGGTTGCGGTCGTTGTTGATCAGCCGCTGGCAGTCGCGGAACAGGAAACCCTTCCGCTGCATGCGCTCGTAGAGATAGTCGGTGTAGATGCCGTTGCGGCGCGACAGCCTGGCGTTGATGATCTCGATGCCCGGCTTGTTGAGGTCGATGCCGGCATTGCGGGCATTGTCCTTGATGACGTCGTCGCGGCCGAGCAGGATCGCCGTGCCGAGCCTCTGGTTCACATAGGAGACGGCGGCGCGCATCACCTGCTCCTCCTCGCCCTCGGCAAAGACGATGCGCTTGGGCTGGCGGCGCACACGGTCGTAGATGCGCTGCAAGGTCGAGGCGATCGGGTCACGGCGCGCGGACAGTTCCTGCGCATAGCGGTCGAGATCGAGGATCGGCTTGCGGGCGACGCCGGATTCCATCGCCGCCTTGGCCACCGCCAGCGGGATCGCCGAGATCAGGCGCGGATCGAATGGCACCGGAATGATGTAGTTGGGGCCGAATTTCGGCCGGTTGCCCTGATAGGCGGCGGCGACGTCGTCCGGCACGTCCTGGCGCGCCAGCTCGGCAAGCCCCCTGGCGGCCGCGATCTTCATCTCGTCGTTGATGGTGGTGGCGCGCACATCCAGCGCGCCGCGGAAGATATAGGGGAAGCCCAGAACATTGTTGACCTGGTTTGGGTAGTCGGAGCGGCCGGTGGCCATGATGGCGTCGGTGCGGATCTCGGCCACTTCCTCCGGCGTGATCTCCGGATCGGGATTGGCCATGGCGAAGATGATCGGGTTCTTGGCCATCGACTGCACCATGGCGGTGGTGAGCGCGCCCTTGGCGGACAGGCCGAGGAAAACGTCTGCGCCGTCCAGCGCTTCGGCCAGGCTGCGCGCCTCGGTCTTGACCGCATGCGCCGACTTCCACTGGTTCATGCCTTCGGTGCGGCCCTGGAAGACCACGCCCTTGGTGTCGCATAGGATGATATTTTCGGGCGAAAAACCCATCGCCTTCATCAATTCGATGCAGGCGATGCCGGCGGCGCCGGCGCCGTTGCAGACCATTTTTGTGGTCTTCATGTCGCGGCCGGTGATCTCCAGCGCGTTGATCAGCCCGGCGGCCGAGATGATTGCCGTGCCATGCTGATCGTCATGGAAGACGGGAATGTCCATCAGCTCGCGCAGCCGCTGCTCGATGATGAAGCACTCGGGCGCCTTGATATCCTCGAGATTGATGCCGCCGAAGGACGGCCCGAGGAAGCGCACGCAATTGATGAACTCGTCGGCGTCCTCAGTCGCCACTTCGAGGTCGATCGAATCGACATCGGCGAAGCGCTTGAACAGCACCGCCTTGCCTTCCATCACCGGCTTCGAGGCCAGCGCGCCGAGATTGCCGAGGCCGAGGATGGCGGTGCCGTTGGAGATGACGGCGACCATGTTGCCGCGCGTCGTATAGTCGAAGGCGCGGCTCGGATCCTCGGCGATGGCGCGCACGGGAACGGCGACGCCCGGCGAATAGGCGAGGCTCAGATCGCGTTGCGTCGCCATAGGCTTGGTGGCGACGATCTCCAGCTTGCCGGGTCGTCCCATGGCGTGGAACTCCAGCGCCTCCTCGGGACTGACGGAGGGGCCGCTGCTTTCCGTTTTCCTGGCCATGTTGCTGACGCTTCTCCCACCATTTCGCGCTCTTGCGGCGCATTGTTTTGAATTACCCGCTTAAGGCTACACGCCGCCGCTGTAAACCGCCAAGCGATCCAGCGATTTTGTTCCTCCGTTGGCAGAGACAAGCGGTCAAATCTTGCCCGATGAGATCGCGGCAATCTCGCGCAGGTGCTCGCGTACCGGGGCCCAGCGCGTCAGCCCCGAGGTCCCGGCGAACGGCCATTCGGAGAAAGGCGGATCGTTGCTTCCCATGCGCTGCTTAAGCGCCGAGAGATAGGCCATCAGTTCCAGCCGTTGCGCCCGCACCCTTTCCAGCGTGCGGCCACGAATCTCCTCGCGCGGGATGGCGCGGTCGCGAAGTCGCTCGACCGCGCGGCGGATTGCGGCCGGCTCCGGCTCGGCGATAACGCAGTAGTCCGGATCGAAATAGACGTCGCGGCCGCCGATGCTCGGCGTCGAGACGATCGGCAGGCCGGCCAGCAGATACTCCATGCTGGAATACATCGCCCCTTCCACCGCCGACAGGCAGAGCCCGACCGCGGCCCGGTTGTAGACGCGGTTGACCTCGTAAGGCGGCATCCGCCCGGGCAGGCCGTCAACGAGGGGATTGGCGATGCTGTGAAGCGGCGATTGCGCCTGCAGCCGGCGGATGAAGGCGCGGTCGCCGGCCGGCGGCAATTCGCCGATCGAGGACGTCACATGGACCAGTCTTTCGATCTCGAAGGCGAGGTGGTGCCGCTTGGTGTGCGAGATGCGGCCATTGTAGACGGCATCGTACTCGACCGGCACGTCCGGCAGCGGCCGGAAGACGTCTTCCGAAATCATCAGATTGTGATTGGAGAAGATCGCTGTGCCGCCAACGCCTGCAATCAGACGGCGCTCTTCTTCTGTGTTGCAGAGGAAGATCAGGTCATGGTGGGGGCAGACCGCGGCGAACCACGCGAGATCCTTGCGTATCTGCTCGACGACGGTGGGCCTCTCCAGCGTCCAGTTCGGCATCAGAAGGAAGGTAGCGCGCGCTGGCACCATGCGCCGGCAGAGGGCAGCGAGTGCGTAAAGCGGGCGCCGGCCGCCGACAGGTATGTAGAGGATCAACGGATCGCGACTGAAGATATGGACGGGTATGTCGATGCCGCCGTCGAGGCCGGAGAGCGGCCCGCGCGTCGGCAGGATGAAGGGAAACCGTGTCCGCACCCACGCCTTGACTTTGGTTCTGGTGCGGTTGGCGCGGTTGGTGGCAAGAAGCCGCACCCGCCTGAGCGGCGAGCCGACCGGGCCGACCATCTCCTCGAACGTCTCGTGTCCGTCCTTCTTCATCGCCCCGCTATCTTCTCCTGATCCCGAACGATCCATATGTCGGCCGGCTGCATGAGGCAACACGCCCTACGCGTCCGTCCTGCCGATGGTGGCAACGGCCCACTCGTCCCCCGTTTTTGCAACCGCCGGCATTAAACCGCCCGCTCACATCTGCTAGCGTGCCGGGATGGATATGCGTACCCCGGAAGAACACAACGCCACGGCGGCACCGGCACCGTTTGTCACGGCCGGCGTCACGCCGATGATGGAGCAATTCATCGAGATCAAGGCGGCGAACCCGGATTCGCTGCTGTTCTACCGCATGGGCGATTTCTACGAGCTGTTCTTCGACGACGCGGAGAAGGCGAGTCAGGCGCTCGGCATCGTCTTGACCAAGCGGGGCAAGCACCAGGGCAATGACATACCGATGTGCGGCGTGCCGGTGCATGCGGCGGACGACTATCTGCAGAAGCTGATCGCGCAAGGCTTTCGCGTTGCCGTGTGCGAGCAGATCGAGGACCCGGCCGAAGCCAAGAAACGCGGCTCCAAATCGGTGGTGCGCCGCGACGTGGTGCGGCTGGTCACGCCAGGCACCATCACCGAGGACAAGCTGCTCGCGCCCTCGGAATCGAGCTTCCTGATGGCGCTTGGCCGCGTGAAGGGAGGCGCGACCAGCCAAGCCGGCTTCGCGCTGGCCTGGATCGACATTTCGACAGGCGCCTTCCGCGTTGCGGAGACGAACGTCGAGCGGCTGCTTGCCGACATCTTCCGCGTCGACCCGCGCGAGCTGATCGTCGCCGAGCCGGTTTTCCATGATCCGGAGCTCAGGCCCGTGTTCGACGTGCTGGGCCGCGTCGCCAATCCGCAGCCGCCGTCTCTGTTCGATTCGGCCTCAGCCACCGGACGCATCGCGCGCTTCTTCGAGGTCGCGACGCCGGACAGTTTCGGCACATTCTCGCGCGCCGAGCTGTCGGCGATCTCGGGCGCCATCGCTTACGTCGAAAAAACGCAGAAAGCGGAGCGGCCGCCGCTGTCGCGGCCCGAGCGCGAGGAGCAGGGCTCGACGCTGTTCATCGATCCGGCGACGCGCGCCAACCTGGAACTGCTGCGCACGCTGTCCGGCAGCCGCGACGGCTCGCTGTTCAAGGCGATCGACCGCACGGTGACGGGGGGCGGTGCGCGACTGCTCGCTGACCGGCTGATGGCGCCGCTGACCGATCCAACGGCAATCGGGGCCAGGCTGGATTCGGTGTCGTTCTTCCGTTCCGAGATGCGGCTCTGTCAGGGCCTGCGGGCGAGCCTCAAAAGCGTCGCCGACATGCCGAGGGCATTGTCCAGGCTGGCGCTCAACCGCGGCGGACCGCGCGACCTGGGCGCGCTGCGCGCCGGCTTCGAGGCGGCCGGCGCGATCGCCGAATTGTTCGCGGCGGCCGATCTGCCCGCCGAGCTCGCCGCGGCATTGGCCGCGATCAAGGCCTTGCCCGAGGCGCTTGCCCGCCACCTCAGCGAAGCGCTCGACGACGAGCTGCCGCTGATCAAGCGCGACGGCGGCTTCGTGCGGTCGAGCTACAATGCCGAGCTCGACGAGATGCGGGCGCTGCGCGACGAATCGCGAAAGGTGATCGCCGGGCTGGAGCGCTCGCTGATCGAGGAAACCGGCATCCGCTCGCTGAAGATCCGGCACAATAATGTGCTCGGCTATTATATCGAGGTCACCGCCAACCACCACTCGATCATGACCGGTAGCGACGCCGCCAAGGCGCGTTTCATCCATCGCCAGACCATGGCCAACGCCATGCGCTTCACCACGACCGAGCTGGCGGAGCTGGAGTCGAAGATCGCCAACGCCGCCGACCGGGCGCTGAGCATCGAGTTCGCCGCTTTCGACCGGCTGACGGCGGAAGTGGTGGGCGAGGCCGAACGGATCCGCGCCGGCGCCGACGCGCTTGCGGCTCTGGATGTTTCGTCGGCGCTGGCATTGCTTTCCGAAAGCGAGGGCTGGTGCCGACCGCTGGTGGATTCGAGCCTCGCCTTCGAAATTGCCGGCGGGCGCCACCCGGTGGTCGAACAGGCGCTCAGGCGTTCCGGCGAAGGCCCGTTCGTCGCCAATGATTGCGACCTGTCGCCTCAGGGCGGCGCCAAGGCCGGCGCGATCTGGCTGCTCACAGGCCCGAATATGGGCGGCAAATCGACGTTCCTCAGGCAGAACGCGCTGATAGCCATCCTTGCCCAGACCGGTTCCTTCGTGCCGGCGCAAAGCGCCCATATCGGCGTGGTCGACAGGCTGTTCTCGCGCGTCGGCGCCTCGGACGACCTGGCGCGCGGCTGCTCGACCTTCATGGTCGAGATGGTCGAGACGGCGGCGATCCTCAACCAGGCCGGCGAGCGGGCGCTGGTCATCCTCGACGAGATCGGCCGCGGCACGGCAACTTTCGACGGCCTGTCGATCGCCTGGGCGGCGGTCGAATATCTGCATGAGAAGAACCGCTGCCGGGCGATTTTTGCCACGCATTTCCATGAGATGACGGCGCTGGCGGGCAAGCTCCCCCGGCTTCACAACGTCACCATGCGGGTGAAGGAATGGGAAGGCGACGTCGTCTTTCTGCACGAGGTCGGCAAGGGCGCGGCCGACCGCTCCTACGGCGTACAGGTGGCGCGGCTCGCCGGCCTGCCGGAAGCCGTCGTCGCCCGCGCCAAGGAAGTGCTGCACCAGCTCGAAGAGGGCGAAGTCTCGGGCAAGACCAATCGGCTGGTCGACGATCTGCCGCTGTTTTCGGTGGCGGTGAAACGCGAAGCGCCGAAACCCGCCAAAAGCGATGCGCTGGGCGAAGCGCTCGGCGCGATCAATCCGGACGAGATGACGCCGCGCGAGGCGCTGGAGGCGCTCTACCGGCTGAAGGGGCTGGCAACGAAGCAGTAGAACCAGGCGTGGCCTTGACTGATTGTACCGGTCGGTACAATGTCGGTTATCGACGATTGGAACCGACAGGAGATTTCATGAGCCGTCCGCCATTGCCGCCCTTCACGGCCGAGACAGCGGCGCAAAAGGCGCGCCTCGCCGAGGATGCCTGGAACAGCCGCGACCCGGAACGGGTCTCGCTCGCCTATACCGAGGACAGCAGATGGCGCAACCGGGCCGAGTTCATCTCGGGTCGCGGCGAGATCGTCGATTTCCTCAAGCGCAAATGGGCGCGCGAGTTGGATTATCGCCTGATCAAGGAGGTCTGGACCTGGAATGAAAACCGCATCGCGGTGCGCTTCGCCTATGAATGGCGCGACGACAGCGGCCACTGGTTCCGCTCCTACGGCAACGAGAACTGGGAATTCGACGAGGCCGGGTTGATGCGCCGGCGCGTGGCGAGCATCAACGACCTGCCGATCACGGAGCGCGAGCGGATATACCACTGGCCGCTCGGCCGCCGGCCGGACGACCATCCCGGCCTTTCGGAACTCGGGCTTTAGAGCATGACCCAAAAAATTGTGTAGCGGTTTTTGGAAAAGATCATGCTCGAACAAGAACACTAAACATGCGGCGCATCGCTCCGGACCGCGACCAGTTGCTGGCGATCGTGGCCGAGGTTTTCCGCGAGCACGGCTATGAGGGCGCCAGCCTGGCCTTGATCGGCGAGGCGGCGGGGCTCGGCAAGGGAAGCCTCTATCACTTCTTTCCCGGCGGCAAGGAAGAGATGGCGAGAGCCGTCATTGCCCATATCGACGGCTGGTTCGAGGACAATGTCTTTGCGCCGCTGTGCGACGGCGCCGATCCGTCGGCCGAGATCGAGCAGATGCTCGCAGCGACGGACAGCTACTTCCGCTCGGGGCGCCGGGTCTGTCTCATCGGCGCCTTCGCGCTGGAGGCATCCCGCGATCTCTTCGCCAGCCAGATCAGGAACTATTTCGGCCGTTGGGTCGCGCACCTCGCCGATGCGCTGGCGCGAGTTGGGCATGGGAAAACCGAAGCCGTCGAACTGGCGGAGGAAACCGTCGCCGCCATCCAGGGCGCGCTCACCCTTGCCCGTGCCGCTGACGATGCCGGGGTATTCTCCCGTACGCTGCGCCGGCTGCGCACGCGGCTCGGGCTGACGGCCAAGACCTAGCCCCAGTTCCTACAGAGGTTCGAAGCGGTAGCCTGTCTCGGTTCGGGAAATCCGGCCGACGCCCGGTGAATCGAGATGCGCTCCTGCAACGCACCAGGCATTGTCGGCGGCAAGGGCCAATATGTGCAGCCGGGTTATCCGCGCCTGCTCCTGATGGGCGTCGAATTCCCATGTGATGTCCGGCCGATCGAACTGAAGCGACGGCACGTGCACAAGGTCGCCCCAGGCCAGCAATGTTTCGCCGTGGCTCGCAACACGAAAGCAGGTATGGCCGATTTCATGACCCGGCGCGGCGATCGCCTCGATGTTCGCACTCAAGTGCTGTCCCGGATCCAGAGGCTGCGCTCGATCATGGAAGCGGCTCAACCTCGCTTCCGACCGGAACATGTCGAGCTCGGCTCGAGGGACAAGCAAGCGGGAGAGCTGCGGGAAACCGTTCCCGCCATCCGGAAGGATGAGCCCTTGGATATGGTCGAGGTGGGTGTGGGTGAAGGCGACAGTGTGTATCCGATCGACGGCGATGTTCGCCTCGCTCAGCGCCTGCGGCAGAAAGCCCATCGTCGGGTGCCAGGCGTTCGAGGATCCGGTATCGATCAGCGTGATGTCTTCGCCGTCGTCGATGGCAAAGGCATTGACCGACAATCGGAGCGCGCCGTCGAAGAGCGGCACCTGCGGCGGCAGATCGCCGAAAGGCTTGTCTCCCGGCTGGCGCAGTCGCCGGACGGGCATGTCGACATAACCGTCGCGCAAGGAGGTGACCGTCAAGTCGCCGATTTTATAGGTCGCGTAATGAGGTCCGGCTGAAATTCGTTCCAATGCCTGCTCTCCGCCCGATCGAGGTTTTTCGGCTAGATCATCTCCAGGCCGCGCTTGCGCGTCGGCGGCGGGAAAGCGCGATCGAGCTCGGCAAGGTCTTCCGCCGTCAAAGCGATGTCGAGCGCGGCGGCGTTCTGGCGGACATGCTCCTGGCGGCCGGCCTTCGGGATTGCGATGACGCCGTCCTGCATCATTATCCAGGCAAGCGCGATCTGCGCCGCCGTGGCGTTGTGTCGGGCGGCGACCGCCTCGAGCCGCGCATTGCGGGCCAGCGCGCCCTGCTCCACCGGCGAATAGGCCATCAGCGGTATGCGGCGCTGCCGGCTCCACGGCGCAAGGTCAAATTCGAGCCCGCGCCGCGACAGGTTGTAAAGCACCTGGTTAGTCTGGACATTGCCGCCGGACGGCAGACCGACTAGATTCTCCATCTCGTCCGTGTCGAAATTGCTGACGCCCCAGTGGCGGATCTTGCCCTCCGTTTTTAGCGCCTCGAACGCCTGCACGGTTTCGGAAAGCGGCACACTGCCCGGCCAATGCAGCAGATAGAGATCGATGCGGTCGGTGGCGAGGCGCTTCAGGCTGCTCTCGCAGGCCCGTTTCACGCCGGCGCGCGAGGCGTTGGAGGGCAGCACTTTGGAGACCAGGAAGGTCTCGTCGCGGCGCCCGGCGATGGCTTGCGCCACCACCTCCTCGGCGCCGCCATCGGCATACATTTCGGCCGTGTCGATCAGCGTCATGCCGAGGTCCAGCCCAAGCTTCAGCGCCGCGACCTCATCGGCGTGGCGCCGTCGATCCTCACCCATCTTCCAGGTGCCTTGGCCCAGCACCGGGACGGTTTCGCCCGACGGCAGCTTCAAGGTTCTGATCAACGAGGGCATGGCGTTCTCCGCGTAAGGCTGGATCGCAGCACAGCCACAGTTGGAAATCCAGACCGACGCCGGCTGGCCGCCCGGATTTCCCGCAGTGACTATTTCGCCGGATGCTTGGCGAGCCAGTCCTGCATCTGCTTGATCTCGGCTTCCTGTGCCGTGACGACGCCTTCAGCGAGCTTGCGTATCTCCGGGTCCTTGCCGTTGGTGATCACCACCTTGGCCATGTCGATGGCGCCCTGATGATGCGGGATCATGCTGCGGACGAAATCGACATCGGCATTGCCGGTGTATTTGATCGTCATGTCCTTATGCATCTTCTTCATCGCCTTCTCGTAGCCGACGGTGGCCGGGCTCTGGGCGCCCATCGCCATCTTGGACATGTCGTGCTTCATCTCCTCCGAAGAGGCCGGCACGCTTTCGAGGAACACGGCGAGCAGCATTCCGGCCGCCATCAAAAGCAGCACGATTTTCTTGGCCAGGGTCATTCAAGTCTCCTTCTGTTGGATTGCGTATCTGGGGGTCTTGCTCAGAGTTTCAACGTTCTCAGCCGCAGCGCGTTGCCGATCACGGAGACCGATGACAGGCTCATCGCCGCCGCCGCCAGCATCGGCGACAGCAGCGTGCCGGTAAGCGGATAAAGCACGCCGGCCGCGACCGGCACGCCGAGCACGTTGTAGAGGAAGGCAAAGAACAGGTTCTGGCGGATGTTGCGGATCGTCGCCTGGGCCAGCGTGCGTGCCCTGACGATGCCGTTGAGGTCGCCTTTGACCAGCGTGATGCCGGCGCTTTCGACCGCGACATCGGCGCCGGTGCCCATGGCGATGCCGACATCGGCGCCGGCCAGCGCCGGCGCGTCGTTGACACCGTCGCCGGCCATGGCGACGCCGGCGCCCTTGGCACGCAGTTCCTCGACCAGCGCGCCCTTCTCATCCGGCAGCAACCCGGCGCGGACCTCGTCGATGCCGAGCCTGCCGGCAATCGCTCGTGCCGTGCGCTCGTTGTCGCCTGTCGCCATGATGATGCGCAACCCCTTGTCGTGCAGCGCCCTTATCGCCTCGGCTGTAGTCGCTTTCACGGGATCGGCGACGGCGACGATACCGGCGAAACTGCCCTCGACAGCCACGAACATGGCCGTCTTGCCTTCGGCCTGCAGCGCCTCGGTATTGGCAGCCGACGTTGCGACGCCGAGGTCCGCCATCATCGCCGCATTGCCGAGCGCGACCTTCCTGCCCGAAACCGTGCCCGAAACGCCCTTGCCGGTAATGGCTTCGAAATCGACCGCGTCGGCCAGCTTCAGGCCGCGCGCGGCAGCGCCCTCGACGATCGCCTCGGCCAGCGGATGCTCGGAGCCCTTTTCCAGCGCGGCCGCGAGGCCGAGCAGCTCGTTCTCGCCGATGCCCGCGGCCGGAACGACATCGGTAAGCCGCGGCTTGCCCTCGGTCAGCGTACCGGTCTTATCGACGATCAGCGTGTCGACCGAGGCGAAACGTTCCAATGCCGCCGCTTCCTTGATCAGCACGCCGGCATGCGCGCCGCGCCCGGTCGCGGTCATGATCGACATCGGCGTCGCAAGACCGAGCGCGCAGGGACAGGCGATGATCAGCACCGACACCGCCGAGACGATGGCGAAGATCAGGCTCGGTTCGGGGCCGACGAGCGCCCAGGCGATGAAGGCCAGGACCGCCACCAGCACGACGGCCGGGACGAAATAGAAGGACACGCGGTCGGCGAGACCCTGGATCGGCGCCCGCGAGCGCTGCGCCTTGGCGACCAGCTCGACAATGCGCGACAGTGTGGTCTCGGCGCCGACCTTCTCGGCGCGCATGACCAGCGAGCCGTTCTTGTTCAGCGTGCCGCCGGTGAGCATGTCGCCTTCCGTCTTCTCGACCGGCAGCGGTTCGCCGGTGATCATCGATTCATCGATCGCCGACCGACCCTCGAGCACGATGCCGTCGACCGGCACGGCATCGCCGGGACGGATGCGCAAGCGGTCGCCCGACTTGACGCTGTCGAGCGGTACGTCCTTCTCGGAGCCGTCGGCGCCGATCAGCCGCGCTGTCTTCGGGGCAAGGTCGAGCAGGGCGCGGATGGCCGAGCCGGTGCGCTCGCGGGCCTTGAGTTCCAGCACCTGGCCGAGAAAGACCAGCGCGACGATGACGGCGGCGGCCTCGAAATAGACCGGGACGGCGCCGTCATGACCGCGGAACTGATGCGGAAAGAGGCCCGGGAACAGGGCGGCGATCACGCTGTAGAGGTAGGCGGCACCGACGCCCAGCGAGATCAGCGTCCACATATTCGGGCTACGGTTGAGGATCGATTCCCAGCCGCGATGGAAGAACGGAAACGCCGCCCACAGAACCACCGGGCTCGCCAGCGCCAGTTCCACCCAGGTCTTCGTGCGGCCGTCGATGAGGGTTTCGAAGCTGAAGCCCAGCATCGGCGCCATGGCAATGATCAGGAGCGGCACGGAGAGCACCGCGCTGACCCAGAAGCGGCGGGTGAAATCGACGAGCTCGGGATTCGGGCCTTCCTCGCCTGTCGGCACGCCCATCGGTTCCAGCGCCATGCCGCAGATCGGACAGGAGCCGGGCTTGTCGCGGATGATCTCGGGATGCATCGGGCAGGTGTATTGCGTGCCCTTGGGCATCGGCTGCGGCTCGGGCCGGCCAGCGAGGTATTTTGCCGGCTCCGCCTCGAATTTGCCCTTGCAACCGGCGGAGCAGAAATAGAAGCCCTGCCCTTCATGGCGAACGAAGTGCTTCGCGCTCGCGCGGTCGACGCTCATGCCGCAGACGGGATCGGTGGCCGTCAAATAGCCCTCGGGCTCGGCCTGGAATTTCGTGCGGCAGCGCTCGCTGCAGAAATGAAAGGTGCGGCCGCCATGCTCGGCCGTCGGCTTGCCGGCCGCCGGATCGACCGTCATGCCGCAGACAGGGTCGCGAAGCACCGCTTCGGTGTCGGGCGCGACATTCTTCGCAGAGCAGCAGCCGCCGCCATGCGCATGATGGTGGGGGTGGTCGGAATGGGTCATCAGCAATACCTCGGAATTCTCGAATTGAGGCGGAGGTAGTCCTTCCAGTAACTGGAAGGTCAAGAGCCGGTTTCGACTTTTGCGAAAATCGGCCGGGCGATTGCGGATTACGCTTCTGCGCGATGGCAATCGCGGCCGCCTGCCCCATACACAGCGCCGCGAAAACAGGCTATAGACGCCGCCGAATGGCAAAGATCTCCCTGAAACTCGACGAAATCATCGATGGCGATGCGTTGCGCCGCGACTTGACCGCGTTGACGGCGGTGAGCGCCGGCGACGGTTCAGGACCGGCTGCCCGCACGGCCGTCCTCCAACTGCTCAAGGCCAGGATGGCCGAAGGGCGAAAGATCGCCGAGACCATGCTCAAGCAGGACGGCGGCGGCAATGCCTGCGCCGAGCGGCTGTCGCATCTGATGGATGAACTGATCCGGGCGCTCTATGATTTCGCCGCCACCCATGTCTATCGGGTCAAGAACCGGTCCGCGGCCGAGCGCATGGCGGTCGTTGCCGTCGGCGGCTACGGCCGCGGCACGCTGGCGCCGGGTTCCGACATCGACCTGCTTTTCCTGCTGCCCTACAAGCAGACCCCATGGGGCGAGCAGATCGTCGAATACATGCTCTATATGCTGTGGGACATGGGGCTGAAGGTCGGCCACGCCACCCGCAACATCGACGAGTGCCTCAGGCTGTCGCGCGGCGACATCACCATCCGCACGTCGATCCTCGAGGCGCGCTTCCTGTGGGGCGAACAGAAGCTCTATGAAGAACTGCTCACCCGCTTCGACCATGAAGTGGTGCGCACGACCGGGCCGGAATATGTGCAGGCCAAGCTCGCCGAGCGCGACGAGCGCCACGCCAAGGCCGGCGAAAGCCGCTATCTGGTCGAGCCCAATGTCAAGGACGGCAAGGGCGGCCTGCGCGACCTGCAGACGCTGTTTTGGATCGGCAAATATTTCTACCGCGTGCGCACCGGCGAGGAACTGGTCGAGAAGGGCGTCTTCACCGAGGCCGAATATCGCGAATTCCAGAAGGCCGAGGATTTTCTCTGGGCGGTGCGCTGCCACATGCATTTCCTCACCGGCAAGGCGGAAGAGCGGCTGCATTTCGACATCCAGCGCGAGATCGCCGAGCGGCTGGGCTATACGACGCATCCCGGCCTGTCGGCGGTCGAGCGCTTCATGAAGCACTATTTCCTCGTCGCCAAGGACGTCGGCGACCTCACCCGCATCTTCTGTGCGGCGCTCGAGGAAGAGCAGGCCAAGCATGTGCCGGGCTTCAACCGCATCTTCCTCACCTTCCAGCGGCGCAAGCGCAAGCTTGCCGGCACCTCCGACTTCATCGTCGACAATCACCGCATCAACATCGCCGACGACAGCGTGTTCGAGCGCGACCCGGTCAACCTGCTGAGGCTGTTCTGGTTCGCCGACAAGCACGGATTGGAATTCCACCCCGATGCGCTGAAGCTGCTCACCCGCTCGCTCGGGCTCGTCAACAAGTCGCTCCGGCGCGACGAGGAGGCCAACCGGCTGTTCCTCGACATCCTGACATCGGACCGCAATGCCGAGCTCAATCTCAGGCGCATGAACGAGGCGGGGCTGCTCGGCAGACTGATCCCGGACTTCGGCAAGATCGTCGCCATGATGCAGTTCTCGATGTACCACCACTATACGGTGGACGAGCATCTGATCCGCTGCATCGGCGTGCTGGCCGAGATCGAGCGCGGCGACGGCGCGAAGGTGCATCCGCTGTCGCACACGCTGATGCCTGGCCTGAGAAAGAGCCGTGAGGCGCTCTATGTCGCGGTGCTGCTGCACGACATCGCCAAGGGCCGGCCCGAAGACCATTCGGAAGCCGGCGCCAGGATCGCGCGGCGCATCTGCCCGCATATGGGGCTGTCGGCCGCCGACACCGAGACCGTCGCCTGGCTTGTCGAGAACCATCTTGTGATGTCGATGACAGCGCAGACGCGCGACCTCAACGACCGCAAGACGATCGAGGATTTTGCTTCGATCGTGCAATCGGCCGAGCGGCTGAAGCTGCTTTTGATCCTCACCGTCTGCGATATCAGGGGCGTCGGGCCGGGCGTGTGGAACGGCTGGAAGGGGCAGTTGCTGCGCACGCTCTATTATGAGACCGAACTGCTCCTGACGGGCGGCTTTTCGGAAGTCTCGCGCGCCGAGCGCACGGCCGCGGCGCGCGAGCGGCTGGCCGAGGCACTGTCTGCCTGGCCGGCGAAGGAGCGCAAGCGCTATGTCGCGCAGCACTACGAGAATTACCTTCTGGCGGTTGACCTTGCCGACCAGCTTCGCCATGCCGAATTCATCCGCGAGGCGGATGCGGCCGGCAAGAAGCTTGCCACCATGGTCAAGACGCATGAGTTCGAGGCGGTGACGGAGATCACCGTGCTGGCGCCGGACCATCCGCGCCTGCTTTCGATCATTGCCGGAGCTTGCGCCGCGGCCGGCGGCAACATCGTCGACGCGCAGATCTTCACCACCTCGGACGGCCGCGCGCTGGATTCCATACTGATCTCCAGGGAGTTCGACCGCGACGAGGACGAGCGCCGCCGCGCCGAGCGCGTCGGCCGGCTGATCGAGGACGTGCTTTCGGGCAAGAGCTGGCTGCCCGAGATGATCGAGAAGCGCACCAAGCCGAAGCGCGGCGCCAAGGCGTTCCGGATTCCGCCGCGCGCCGAAATCCGCAACACGCTGTCGAACCGTTTTTCGGTGATCGAGGTCGAGGGGCTGGACCGGCCGGGCTTGCTGTCCGAGATCACCGGGACGCTCTCCGACCTTTCGCTCGACATCGCCTCGGCGCATATCACGACGTTCGGCGAGAAGGTCATCGACACGTTCTACGTCACCGACCTGACCGGGCAGAAGATCGACAGCCCGACGCGCACCGCCACCATCCACAAGCGGCTGATCGATACGCTTGAAGGCAATTCGTCCGAACGTAACGGCAAGGCCAAGGCGGCGGCCGAGTGACATCCATTTGACGCAATTTTTCTGGCAGTCGTTCCCAGCATGAGCCTAGTCAAGAAATTCGCCACCGTCGCCTCCGGCACGCTGATGAGCCGTGCGCTGGGCTTCGGCCGCGAGATGCTGATGGCGGCAGCGCTCGGCACCGGACCGGTCGCCGACGCCTTCAACGCCGCCTTCCAGTTTCCCAACACCTTCCGCCGGCTGTTCGCCGAGGGCGCCTTCAACGCCGCTTTCGTGCCGCTGTTCGCCAAGGAGATCGAGCAGCATGGCACCGACGGCGCCAAGCGCTTCTCGGAGGAAGTGTTCGGCGTGCTGTTCTCCGCGCTTCTGGCGCTGACCATCGCGATGGAACTGGCGATGCCGCTGATCGTGCGCTACCTGGTGGCGCCGGGCTTTGCCGACATTCCAGGCAAGTTCGAGACGACCGTCCGGCTTGCGACAATCATGTTCCCGTATCTCATATGCATGTCGCTCGGCGCCATGATGGCCGGGATGCTGAACTCGCTGCGCCGCTATTTCGCGGCGGCGATCGCGCCCGCCTTCCTCAATATCATCCTGATCGGCGTGCTCGCCTATGCCTGGTATCACGGGCTGGACGCGCATGATGTCGGCTTCGGCCTGTCCTGGGGCGTGCTGGCGGCAGGCATCGTGCAACTCGCCATCGTCTGGATCGCGGTGCGCAATGCCGGCATCTCGATCGGCTTCCGCCGGCCGAAGATGACGCCCAACGTCAAGCGGCTGCTGATCCTGGCACTGCCGGCGGCGATCACCGGCGGCATCACGCAGATCAACCAGCTGATCGGCACGGCGATCGCCTCGGCGCAGAATAGCGCCGTATCGTCGCTTGCCTATGCCGACCGCATCTACCAGTTGCCGCTCGGCGTCGTCGGTGTGGCCGTCGCCATTGTGCTGTTGCCGGAACTGTCGCGGGCGCTGAAATCGGGCAATTTGGTCGAGGCAGCCAACCTGCAGAACCGCTCGGTCGAGTTCACCTTGTTCATGACGCTGCCCGCCGCCGCGGCGCTCTGGGTGATGTCTGAGCCGATCGTGCGGCTGGTCTATGAGCGCGGCGCCTTCGCCGCCAACCACTCGACGCCGATCGTCGCCTCGATTCTGGCGATCTTCGGCCTCGGCCTGCCGGCCTTCGTGCTGATCAAGGCGTTCACGCCAGGCTATTTCGCCCGCGAGGACACGCGCACGCCGATGATCTTTGCCGCCATCTCGGTCGTCGTGAATGTCGCCACGGCGCTGAGCCTGTTCCCGTCGATGGGCGCGCCTGGCATCGCGGTGGCTTCGGCAGTCGCCGGCTGGGTCAACGCGCTGATGCTGCTCGCCATGCTGATCAGGCGCGGCCATTGGGGCCGCGACGTGCCGCTCTTGCGACGCATTCCCCGGCTGGTGCTTTCCGCAGTAATCATGGCCGTGGCGCTTTACTTCGCGGAGCGCCACTTTGCCGCGCAGATTGGGCCTGGCTCGCCGCTCGTGGTGAAGGCGACGACGGTGCTTGGGCTGGTCGCCGGGGGCGCCGCACTCTATTTCATCGCCGCCTTCGGCACCGGCGGCGCCGATTTCGGGATGCTTCGGAGGAACGTCAAGCGTCGTTCACCCAAGGCGCTACCGCCCGTCAGGGAACAGTCTCCAGATCCGTGAGTCGGAATTCGTTGGCCGTAGAAAGTATCGGAACGGCGTAGTATCGGGCGCAAGCGTAGTGGAAGCAGTCCGCCATATTTAGGCGGATAGCATTGTTGCGAAACCGCGCAGCGGCCTCGACGGATAGGGATGTTGCCTCGGATGCAGGCGGAAGCTCGTGCAAGGCAATTGCCCGCTCTTCCAGAAAGCGGTCTACAATCTCCGCGCTTCTGGCGACCGGAATCGCCAGCTTTTCTGGTCGCGCGAGCGCCATCGCTGCCTCCCAAACGGCTATCGCCGACGTGAACGGTGCCGATGCCTTCATGACGGCCTGCGCGCACCGCTCGGCTTCCGTCTCGTTGCTTAGGATCGCGACGATGGCTGCGGCGTCGACAAACATCAGTCGTCGCCGGAAAGTTCATCATAAACGGACTGCGGCAGCGGTTTGCGCGCTTGTTCGCTAAGCTTGATTCCAAACTCGGCTCGCAGTCGTGCCGCCGTTTCCAGCGGCGTCTCGCGATTGCGGCGCCGCTCCAAGGCTTCGCGCATGGCGATCACGATTGCCTCGGTGATGCCGACCCCTTCAGCTTTGGCGAAAGCGCGCGTCAACCTGTCGGCTTCCTTATTGTTGATGTTGATGGTCATAGCTACATTCCTTTATGTAGTTAGAAATATGTAGCCTATGCACGGCAAATGTCAACGTACCGATGCCCCATGCCAGCTCGTCCGCGCCTCTTGATCCCGCAACGGGCTTCGTCCATAAGCGCGCCGTCGCAAGACTTTCGCCGCGCGCGGTTTCCAGCCGCATGATTGGCTCCAAAAAGTCTGCAACTTTTTGGAATCATGCTTAGACGGCCCTCCACAAGCCATGAGGAATTCATGTCCGCCTTCAAGCCACTCGTCTTTTCGGGCGTCCAGCCGACCGGAAACCTGCATCTCGGCAACTATCTCGGCGCCATCAAGAAATTCGTCGCCCTCCAGGATCAGTCCGACTGCATCTATTGCGTCGTCGACCTGCACTCGCTGACGGCGCAGCTCGTGTATCAGGACCTGGGCGACCAGACGCGCTCGATCACCGCGGCGTTCCTGGCCTCCGGCATCGACCCCAAGAAGCACATCGTCTTCAACCAGTCGCGGGTCATGCAGCACGCCGAGCTCGCCTGGATCCTCAACTGTGTGGCACGTATCGGGTGGATGTACCGGATGACGCAGTTCAAGGACAAAGCCGGCAAGGACCGCGAGAACGCCTCGCTCGGCCTGCTCGCCTATCCGAGCCTGATGGCCGCCGACATCCTGCTTTACCGCGCAACGCATGTGCCGGTGGGCGAGGACCAGAAGCAGCATCTGGAGCTGACCCGCGACATCGCGCAGAAATTCAACAACGACTTCTCCGAGAAGATCGCAGCCCTTGGCGTCGGCATCGAAATGCAGGTCGGCGAAGAGACGGTGAACGGCTATTTTCCGATTACTGAACCGGTGATCGGCGGCCCGGCGGCGCGCATCATGAGCCTGCGCGACGGCTCGAAGAAGATGTCGAAGTCGGATCCGTCGGATCTCTCGCGCATCAACCTGACCGACGATGCCGACACGATCTCGAAGAAGATCCGCAAGGCCAAGACCGATCCGGAGGCCTTGCCGAGCGAGGTCGACGGGCTGGAAAGCCGGCCCGAAGCGGAAAATCTCGTCGGCATCTATGCCGGCCTCGCGGAAATCTCGAAGGAAGAGGTGCTGAAGGAGTATGGCGGGCAACAGTTTTCCGTGTTCAAGCCGGCGCTTGCCGATCTTGCCGTGGAGAAGCTGGCGCCGATCGCTTCCGAGATGCGCCGCATCGAGGGCGACCGCGCCTATGTCGACGCCGTGCTCAAGGATGGCGGCGACCGGGCCCGCGCAATCGCCGAGGGCACGATGAAGACGGTGCGCGACATTATCGGCCTTCTGCAGGACTGATCCAGCGACCTCCTCGGACCATTGCCGCGCCGACCGGCGGCTTGCCGCCGGTTCGCGGCAGTGGCAGATTGCGACCGAACCATACCGAGCAGATAGACATGGTCTCCAAACGCCTCAGCCGCGAAGCCGGCCATCGCCGCAAGTTCCTGGCGATCATCGACGACACGCCCGAATGCGAGCGCGCCGTCGCCTATGCCTCGAAGCGGGCGCAAAGCACCAGCGGCGTGCTGGTGCTGCTCTACGTCATCGAGCCGGACGACTTCCAGCACTGGCTGGGTGTGGAAAAGATCATGCGCGAGGAAGCCACGGCGACAGCCCGCGCGGCGCTCGACGGCTACGCCAACAAGGTGCGCCAGCATGCGGGGATCGAGCCGGAGCTGGTGGTGCGCGAAGGCAAGCCGACGGAAGAAATCCACAAACTGATCGAGGAAGACCAGGACATCGCCATCCTTGTGCTGGCCGCCGGCGCCGGCAAGGAAGGCCCAGGGCCGCTGGTCAGCGCGGTCGCCGGGCGCGGCGCGGCTTTTCCCATTCCGGTCACGGTGGTGCCGCAGAACCTGTCCGACGAAGAGATCGACAGCCTAGCTTGAGGTGCTTCGATATTCAGGTGAGCCCGGCCTGCAAATGGCGCCCTGACCCGAATCGCGATCCACCTCGACATTCGTGATAGAAGCCGAAAAACATTCCGCCAGCCAGCCGTTCCAGCGACGCGTTTCGCTTGAATGTCCAGCCGATAGAGCCTATTTAGAATTATTCCAAACTATCGGCCCGGAAGGGCCTGGAGATACCCATGTTCATCCAGACCGAATCGACGCCGAACCCGGCGACGCTGAAATTCCTGCCGGGCAAGGAAGTGCTGCGCGAAGGCACAGCCGATTTCCGCAACGCCGAAGCCGCGGCGGAGGCCTCGCCGCTGGCCGGCCGCCTGTTCGAGATCCCGGGCGTCACCGGCGTCTTCTTCGGCTATGATTTCATCACCGTGACCAAGGACGGTCCGGACTGGCAGCACCTGAAGCCGGCGATCCTCGGTGCCATCATGGAGCATTTCATGTCCGGTGCGCCGGTCATGGCCGCGACCGCTCCGGCGAGCGAAGCCGGCGAGACCGGCGAGTTCTATGACAAGGCCGACGAAGAGCTGGTGCTGACCATCAAGGAACTGCTCGACACGCGCGTGCGCCCGGCCGTCGCCCAGGACGGCGGCGACATCACCTTCCGCGGCTTCGAGAACGGCACCGTGTTCCTGCACATGAAGGGCGCCTGCGCCGGCTGCCCGTCATCGACGGCAACGCTGAAGCACGGCATCCAGAACCTGCTTCGCCACTTTGTTCCGGAAGTGCAGCAGGTCGAGCAGGTCGCCTGAGAACCCACTGGCCGGCCGCGTCGTGCGGCGAAGCGAATTCCGATCCGAGATCGCAAAAACAAAAAACCGGGCCCCAACAGCCCGGTTTTCTGTTTTTGGACGTCTTGTTGTTGCCTAGACGGTCCGCTTGCGAAAGCTTTTGGCCTCGGCCTGCGTGATCACATCACGATGACCTTGGCGCCGACCGACGTGCGGTCGTAAAGATCGATAATGTCCTGGTTCATCAGCCGGATGCAGCCCGACGACATCGCCTTGCCGATCGAGAACCATTCCGGGCTGCCATGCAGGCGGTAGCCCATGTCGCCGCCCTTGTTGAAGAGATACATGGCGCGCGCGCCGAGCGGGTTCTTCAGGCCCGGCTCCATGCCGCCGGCGAACTTGGCGAGCTCGGGCTGGCGCTTGATCATCTGCGAGGGCGGTGTCCAGGTCGGCCATTCGCGCTTCAGCGCGATATGGGCTGTGCCGTGCCATTCAAAACCCTCGCGGCCGACGCCGATGCCGTAGCGCATCGCCATGCCGTCGCCCTCGATGAAATAGAGGAACTTGTTCTGCGTATCGACGATGATGGTGCCCGGCTTCTCCGACGAGTCGTACCGCACTTCCTGGCGGTGGTACCGGGCGGGGACCTTCTCGATCGGGATGCGCGGCAGCTGATAGCCGGCATCGGTCATCGCGCCATAGTTGTTGGTGAACATTTGCCCACCGATGGTGCTGCACCCGCTGATCGAGGTCGACAGCGCAAGAGCGGCGAGGATTGCAAATGACTTCAAGCGCATGAAAAGGTCCGACGCCCCGCCTCGATACCAGCGGCACGAGTCGGCCGCTTTGTTGCCACCATTCATGCTGGCATTTCTTTTGCTTGCCAAGCGCGCACTGCCTATATGCAAGGGCTTACGCGCCGGTAAGTGCCCGACTGCGGCATTTTCGCAACAGGCCTTACAGGATTATGAAGCAAAATCAATGGGGCGACTCAGGGAGCCGTCTGCGATGCGAGGAGAGCGCCATGAATGTCGGTGATGCCGCGGAGCGTTCCGGCCTGCCGGCCAAGACCATTCGCTACTATGAGGAAATCGGACTGATCCGCCCGGCGCGGGCCGAGAACGGCTATCGCGATTACTCCCGCGACGATATCCACCGGCTCGCCTTTCTGCGCCGTGCGCGCAATCTCGGCTTCTCAATCGACGATTGCAGGCAGCTGATGGCGCTCTATCAGGACCGCGGCCGCGCCAGCCATGACGTGCGCGAGATCGCCGCCGCCCATGTCAGGGCGATCGAGGAGAAGGTACGCGAATTGCAGTCGATGCGCTCGACGCTGCAGACCCTGATCCACGCCTGCCACGGCGACGACCGGCCGGACTGTCCGATCCTGGACGACATGGCGGGCGCGGCCTGAGGTCCGAGGCCTGTCAGCGCTTCCAGAAATCGCGGTGCGGGGCGAGCATCTCGTCCGCGATTTCCGGAAAGGGGCCGAACACCTCGATCTTTTTCTGGCCGGACGCGAACACGGTGCGCGAGGCGAGGTTCATGGTCGGGTTCTCCGCATGATCCCCGGTGAGTGCCAGGAGGCTGGTTTCCTCGACCCCATAGACCAGGCGCCCGATATTCGCCCAATACATCGTGCCGGCGCACATGGCGCATGGTTCGAAGGTCGAGACCAGCGTGCATTGCCAGAGGAACTCCGGCTCATAGGCCGCCGCGGCGCGGCGGGCGAGCTCGGTCTCGGCATGGCGCACCGTATCGAGATTGCCCTGCCGCATCAAAATGCGATCGTCCGGCCCGACCAGCACGCAGCCGAACGGATGATGCCCATGCGCCGCCGCCTCGCGCGCGACGGCATCGGCGGACCGGAGGTGGGCGAGTATCTGGTCGCGGGTCATGGGAAAATTCCTTTCATGGCGAGATTGCCGCCATGAGGCATGACCAGCAAGGCTAATCTTCTATGAACCACGGCTCAAGCATCTACTTGGCTTTGCGCTCCACCCATTCCTGGTTTGGTGCTATTTTGACGATCACCTACAATGAGATTGCCGGATGGCTATCCAGGAGGACATCGAACGGGTCGAGCAGCATATCCGCGAGATCGAACAGCGGATCGAGCGCCAGCGCGCGGTCATCACCCAGGCGGAAGAGAACGGCCTGCCGACCGACGGCCCGAGCAACTTCCTGTGGTTCCTGAAAGAGACATTGAGTCTGAGCCGCGACCACCTGGCCAGGCTTCTGGCGGATGAATTTCGAGCGGGGGACTCGGAGTAAAGGTGCCATTCAGCCGGTGGCGGTTTGGGGTCGAAGTAACATCCCTTAGCGCCCTTGCCGTTCCCGGTAGATCATCCAGAGCGGCACGGTTACCATCCCGAACACGATCACGGCCAACTCTACCCAGTAGGTAAATGGGTCATGGCCTCGCTCTACAGCGTGATCCTTAAAAGGAATCCGGCCCGTCCAAAGGGATTGGGCAACCAACCAGACTAGAGCAAGCTCCATAGCGACCATAACGACTCTCATCATAAACTTGCTGGGTTTCATCATGCGCCTTTCATGTGCTCGCCTGATTGAGCAGCGGCCTGTCAACCAGATACCCCCCTGCCCTCAGACAATGTGTACTTTACAAACAGAGACTCGGCTCACGCCTAAGGCTTGCAGCTAGGGACCGTTTGGATTGACGTTCCCACTGTTCAACCTGGGCGGATAGCCGGGCGGGTCTTCAAATACTACCGCTACTATTTTTTGCTGGGCAACGACGAAGCGCAACACGTTTGAGGCTAGCACGAACTCCGTTGGCTTGGTGCACTGCCATTCAACTCTGACAATGACAGCATCTGAGTGAACGTTGGTGGCGTGTGCGGCTTTTCCCTCAGTCCGAATGAGTGGCTTTGAACAGCCCGATCCTGGAAGAAGTTTAACGAACTCTGGGAAATTCTCCGCCAAAGGCAAACCGTAGTCGAATATGATAGCGGTCGCATCCGGCACTAGGAGCGCCTTGGCCTGCTCGGGATTTTCGACCGAGAGGTTGACGTAGTCCCCTACCAACTGTGCGGGCGTTATTCCGGAAGGATCCGCTGCAGCGATAGGGAGACAAGCAGCGATCGCCATCAATATACAATTAAACTTCGCGACACGCATCAGCGGTCCTTACCATGTGACGCCTATTCCGGGGTAGGGGCGGCCTGTCGACGAACATATTCCGTGGTCATAATCGCGACCTGACAGGGGGTTCAAACCGTGAACAAAATCTGGCATGGTGCCTCCCATGCCCATCGTGTCCCCGATTCCCCTTAACCCGTTGATCGACGGCCGCCAGTCGGAGCGCGCTATGCTGGTGCGGCGCGGCGTGCAGCGGCTGCTCACCGAGATGGGCGCACATGTGCTGCCGGAGCTTTCCCTGGCCACCGGGCGGCGCGCCGATCTCGTGGCGCTGACCAGGCAGGGCGATATCTGGATCATCGAGATCAAATCCTCGATCGAGGATTTCAGGGTCGACCGCAAATGGCCGGACTATCGGCTGCATTCCGACCGCTTCTTCTTCGCCACCCATCCCGGCGTTCCCCAGGACATCTTTCCTGAGGAATGCGGCTTCATCCTTTCAGACGGCTATGGCGCGGAGATCCTGCGCGATGCGCCCGAGCACCGCATGGCGGCAGCGACGCGCAAGGCGCTGATGTTGCGGATTGCCCGCGCAGGCGCCGCGCGGCTCTTGGCGGCCGAGCTTGCCGGCGTCGCCGTGCCGGCGCTGGATGGCGAGAGCGAGTAGTCGTCGCGGTGTGTGGATGCCGGTGCGTACCGCTGGCTTCCGACCGCAGGCCTGGCTCAGGCCAGCCCTGCGCCAGGCCAGCGAGAATTTTCTTCCCGCACCGATGATTTCCGCTGAACCCGATTGTCTTCACCTACAGGCGCGTCCGGATGGCCGGCGGCCTGGAAAAAGGTGATCAAATGAAACCGTTGCAAAATCAGAATGTCGTCGTCGTCGGAGGCAGCCGGGGTGTCGGCCGCTCGATCGTGGAAGCAGCGCTTGGCGCGGGAGCGACCGTGCTCGCGGTCGCCCGTGGCGCCGCCGACCTGAAGCAGCTCGCCTGGGAACGCCCGGGCTTGAGGACGCTTAGCACGGACGCGACGGCGGAAGGCGCGCCGCAAGCGGTTTTCGATGCGCTGGCACCCGACGTGCTGGTGGTCTGCGCGGGCGCGCTCGCCCCTTCGGCGCCGATCCAGGAGCAAAGCTGGGAGGCCTTCTCGGCGAACTGGGAGATGGACGTCAAGGCATCGTTCCTGTTCTGTCGGGAAGCCCTCAAGGGCCGGCTCAAGCCTGGAACCCGTGTGCTGCTGATCGCCAGCGGCGCCGCCTTCAGCGGCGGTCCGCCGAATTCCGGCGGCTATGCCGGCGCCAAGCGCATGCAGATATTTCTGGCCGGCCATTGCCAGAAGGAATCGGACCGCCTCGGCCTCGGCCTGCGCTTCATGGCGCTTTCGCCGGCCCGCATCATGCCGGGCACCGGGGTCGGCGATCGCGGCATTGAAGGCATCGCGGCCTATATGGGCATCCGCCCGGCCGACTTCCTGGCCAGCATGAGCGACATGCAGACGCCGGCCGATGTCGGACAGGCTGTGATCCAGCTCTCGACGGGCAAGCCGCAGGGCAGCTCCTTCACCGTAAGCGGCAGCGGCCTTGCGGCGGCGCCATGAGACGCGCAGGATGGCGGCCGAATTCAGCTCCCCGGGCTCCCATGACTGACGCTTCCGGCCCTATCGAGCCTTTGGGCCGGCCAGGCCAGCCGGCCCTCGACCGGCGGGCCTTCGAGCGCCTGACCGTCGCCCATCGCCGCGCGCTGAAGCTTCATTGCTATCGCATGATGGGCTCGCTCAACGAGGCGGACGATCTCGTCCAGGAGACGTTCCTAAAGGCGTGGCGCGCGCGGTCGCAATTCGACGGACGCGGCTCGGCGCGCGGCTGGCTCTACGCGATCGCCACCAACAGCTGCCTCAATGCGATCAAGGCACGCTCGCTGGCGCGGCGCATTCTTGAGCAACCCGAGCGGCCGGCCTCTGAGGGCAGAGCGACCGGCGGCCCGGCCACGGAGCTCGCCTGGCTGGAGCCGTATCCGGACGCCGAGCTGCCCGACATCGCCGACGACAGGCCCGGCCCGGAAGCGCGCTATGAGGCCCGCGAGGCGGTGCGGCTCGCTTTCGTGGCGGCAATCCAGCTATTGCCGCCGAGGCAGCGCGCGGCCTTGCTGCTTTGCGATGTGCTCGGATGGTCCGCCATCGAGACCGCGCAATTGTTGGGCGGGTCGACCGACTCGATCAACAGCGCCTTGCAGCGGGCCCGCGCGACGCTGGGCGAACGCTACCCGCAGGGGCGCCCGCCGCAGCGGTCGCGGCCCAACGCGAACGAAGGCGTGCTGCTCGAACGCTACATGCAGGCTTGGCAGGCCGACAATCTCGACGGACTCGTCGAGCTGCTGCGCGAGGACGCCATCTACCACATGCCGCCATGGCGGGAATGGTATCATGGACGCCCGGCGATCGGCGCTTTCCTGGGCAGCGTCTGGGGCAATTTTGCCGGCTATCGCGCGGTGGCTATCGGCGCCAACACCCAGCCGGCAGTGGGCGTCTACGCGCTCGGCCGCCAGAATTCCATGTGGCAGCCGCATTCGCTGCATGTCCTCGAAGCCGCCGGCGACAAGATCGCCTCGCTGACGATCTATGTCCCGCCGCTCGGCCCCGCTTTGTTTCCAGCCTTCGGTCTGCCGCCGGAACCTCGCGGTTAGTTCAGATCTTCTTCCACTCCGCCGCCCGCCGGCGCCATGAGCAGGATGGCGGCGCCCAAGAGGGCGGCAATCAGCGAGCCGGCGAGGATGCCGACCTTCACCGCGTCCTGCAGCGCCGGGTCGCCGGCGAAGGCAAGCAGGCCGATAAACAGGCTCATGGTGAAGCCGATGCCGCAAAGCAGCGAAATGCCCAGCATGTGCAGCCAGCCGGCATTGGCCGGCAGGTCGGCGAGGCCAAACCGGATCGCGAGCGCCGAGGAGCCGAAGACGCCGACCAGCTTGCCGAGCACCAAGCCGGCGGCGACGCCAAGCGTCAGCGGCTCAACCAGTGCTGCAAGGCTCAGGCTGCCGAGCGAGACGCCGGCATTGGCGAAGCCGAAGATCGGGATGACGAAGAAGGGCACCAGCCTGTGCAAGCCGTGTTCCAGCCTATGCAGCGGCGAATGCTCGAGATCACGGCTGATGCCGGGAGACCGCTCCAGCGGGATGGTGAGCGCCAGCGCCACGCCGGCGAGCGTCGCATGCACGCCCGACTTGAGCACCAGCACCCACAGCAATGCGCCAAGCAAGAGATACGGCCAGAGCTTCATGGCCCGTATGCGGTTGAGCACGACGAGCAGCGCGATGACGACGAAGGCGGCGGCCAGATAAGCGAGCGACAGGCCGCTGGTGTAGAACAGCGCGATGATGATGACGGCGCCGAGATCGTCGATGATGGCAAGAGCGGTGAGGAAGACCTTCAGCGACGCGGGCACGCGGCTGCCGAGCAGCGAAAGCACGCCGAGCGCGAAGGCGATGTCGGTGGCGGTAGGGATCGCCCAGCCGGAGAGCGCTGCCGCATTGTCGCGGTTGATCAAGACATAGACCAGCGCCGGCACCGCCATGCCGCCGGCGGCGGCGATGCCCGGCAGCACGCGGCGCGGCCAGGTTGAGAGCTGTCCGTCCAGCATCTCGCGCTTGATCTCGAGCCCAACCAGCAGAAAGAACACCGCCATCAGCCCGTCATTGATCCAGTGCGAGACGCTGAGCGGCCCGAGATAGGCGTGCAGGACAGTGAAATAGGTTTCGGCCAAAGGGGAATTGGCGACGATCAGCGCAAGGGCTGCGGCCACCATCAGGATGATGCCGCCGGCGGCCTCGCTGTCCAGGAACTCGCGCAGGATCGAATTCGGCCGCTTATCTTGCATGGTCCCTCCGCCCGTCACCCCGACCTGACGGCCGGAACCTATAAGGTATGATGCGCAGCCCGGCTGGCGAAGCAAGCGTTCGAGTTCACATTGACAGATCGCCTGCTTCGGAAGTTGGCCGAAACGCCCGTCTCTTCGTCATCCACGGGCGAAGCAAGGAGCGAAGCGACGCGGCGCAGACCCGAGGATCCATTCCGTTACATCGGAGCGGTGCCAACGGTGCAGAATTCCGCTCCGCTGCGTTCTGCGGCCGGGATCACGGAATGGATCCTAGGGTCTTCGCGACGGAGCTTCGCTCCTGCTTCGCCCTAGGATGACGACACTCGTTTAACGCGGCGCGCGCTTCGCCAGTATCCGCTGCAAGGTCCGGCGATGCATGTTCAACCGGCGCGCCGTCTCGGAGACGTTGCGGTCGCACATTTCGTAGACGCGCTGGATGTGCTCCCAGCGCACGCGATCGGCCGACATCGGGTTTTCCGGGGGCGCCGCACGTTCGCCGGAGGTGCGGGTGAGCGCGGCGAAGACGTCGTCGGCATCTGCGGGCTTGGAAAGATAGTCGACGGCGCCGAGCTTCACGGCGGTCACCGCGGTGGCGATGTTGCCGTAGCCGGTCAGGATGATGGCGCGGGCGTCGTCGCGCTTCTCGCGGATGGCAGCGACGACATCGAGGCCGTTGCCGTCGCCGAGCCGCATGTCGACAACCGCATAGGCCGGCGGATGGGCGCGCGCCTTGGCGACCGCCTCTTCCACGCTCTCCGCCGTCTCGACCACGAACCCCCGTGTCTCCATGGCGCGGGCAAGCCGGGTGAGGAACGGCTTGTCGTCCTCGACGATGAGCAGCGAGGTGTCCTCGCCCTCGACCATAGCGCCAGTCGTTTCGTCTCCGCTCATCTTATCGGCATCCCACTGACCTGAGGCGCGCCGCGCCGAAACCTACCCTGGCGAAGGCCCGTCCGATCCCTGTTTCCGGGCATATCGTCTTCCCCAAGCCGCTGCACAGTTTTAGGCGACATGCCTCACTTTTACGCAGATACAGTCCTGTAAAGGCAATGTCCAATTTTTAGAGCCGGCAACAGAGCTGCCATGCGGTAATTGCAAGGCTTTCTCACCGTTTCGCAATTCCGGACGGAAAGCTGCGGCGAAGTTGCCGAGCCCAACCGCTGCGCACTTTTTCTGGAATTGCGCTAGGCATTGTCGAACATGGTGGCCGAGGCCTGTTCCTGGTTGAGGAAGAGGCCGCGCGGCCAGGAGATCTGCACCACTGCGCCTTCGCCGAGCCCGCTCGAATTGCGGAAATCGATGGTGGCGCCGGAACGCTCCAGCAAGGTCTTGGCGATGAACAGCCCGAGCCCCAGGCCGCCGCCGGCCTCAGTGCCCTGGCGCGTCGACATATAGGGCTCGCCGATGCGGTCGATGATCTCGGCGGGGAATCCCGGCCCGTCGTCGGTGATGGAGAAGATGACCTTCTCATCGTCCCAGCTCCAGCTGACGGTGACGGCGTTGCGGGCGAAATCGACGGCATTCTCGACCAGATTGCCGAGCCCGTAGATGACGCCGGGATTGCGCTGGCCGACCGGCTCGGGACCGATGCGCTCGCCGGGCCGCAGCCGGATCGAGATGCCGAAATCGCGATGCGGCGCCGTCACCTCCTCGACCAGCGAGGTGAGCGGCATGCGCGACAGATGCGCTTCGCCTTCCGAGGAAAGGCTGGTCAGCCGCTTCAGTATCTCGCGGCAACGCTCGCTTTGCGAGCGCAGGAGCTTCACGTCCTCGCCATATTTCGGATCCTTGCCGAGCGCCTTTTCCATCTCCTTGGCGACGACGGTGATGGTGGCCAAGGGCGTGCCCAGCTCGTGCGCGGCCGCCGCCGCCAGCCCGTCCAGCGCCGAAAGGTGCTGCTCGCGCTGCAGCACCAGTTCGGTGGCGGCCAGCGCATTGGCGAGCAGGCGCGCTTCCGCAGCGACGCGGAAGGCATAGATGGCGGTGAAGGCGATCGAGGCAAACACAGCCATCCACATGCCGGCGACATAGATGAAGGGCATCGGCAGCGGCGAGCCCTCATACCAGGGCAGCGGCAAATGGAAGAACACCAGAAGCGTGGCCGCCAGTATGACCAACGCGCCAAGGATGGCCGTGAACCGCAGCGGCAGCGAAGCGGCGGAGATGACGACCGGCACCGACAGCAGCACGCAAAACGGATTGGTCAGGCCGCCCGTCATGTAGAGCAGGCCGGTGAGCTGGACGCCGTCGAAGGTGAGGATCACGAAGGCCGAAAGCGGGGTGAGCCGATGCGCCGCCGGATAGCGGAAGGTGAGCCACAGATTCATCCAGGCCGAGCAGGCGATCAGCGCAAAGCACATCGACACCGGAAGCGGGAATTTCAGGCCATAGGCGACGACCAGCACGGTCAGGCTCTGCCCGACAATCGCCAGCCAGCGCAGACGGATCAGCGTGTTGAGCCGCAGCCGCTGGCTTTGCTGGGAATCGGGCGCGCGCAGGATGTTGGTCATTGCCAAGGATTACAGCCGCAGGAGCGGAAACGATAGAGCATCGTCTTTGCCTGATGCATGTCGTTGTCCCAAAACCGCTGCGCACTTTTGGGCGACATGCATTACGTTCCGCGCGGTTTGGCGCGGCTGGTGGCGGCGGCCAGCAGCGGGTTTTCCGGCCAGACATGCTTTGGATAGCGGCCGCGCATGTCGGCGCGCACATCCGTCCAGGAGCCGCGCCAGAAGCCGGGGAGATCGCGCGTCGTCTGGATCGGGCGGTGTGCCGGCGACAGCAATTCGAGCGTCAGCGGAACGGTTCCGTTTGCGATCGCCGGATGACGATCGAGGCCGAACAGTTCCTGCACGCGGATCGAAAGCACCGGCCACTCTCCGTCATAGCGGATCGGCACGTGGCTGCCGGACGGCGCGTCGAAATGGGTCGGCGCCAGCGCGTCGACCTTGCGCTGCAGGTCATGCGGGACCAGCGCCATGAGCGCCGACGACAAAGTCGCCGGCTTGATGGCTGCGAAAGAGGCATCGCCGCACAGAAACGGCAGGAGCCAATCGTCGAGGCCATCGATGAGCGCTTCATCGGAAACGTCGGGCCAGGGCGGTCCGAGGCCGCGATTGAGCCAGCCGAGCCGCTGGCGCAGCGCCTCCGCTTCCTTGCCCCAGTCGAGCAGAGCCAGGCCGTGCTCTCTCAGGGCGTCGAGAATGGCGCGGTCTGCGTCGGCGCCTGACGGCGCTGGCAACATACGCTCGGAAAGCGTGATGGCGCCGAGCCGTGCGGTCTCGCGCATGCGAACGGCGCGGCGCTCGCGGTCGAAGCTCGTCTCACGCTTCGTCTCGATGCGATCGGCAAGGACGGTGCGGATATCGGCTTCGCCGACCGGAGCGGCGGCGGTGATGCGGGCGTTCTGCGCCTTGCCCTGCAGGTCGGCGACCACAAGCCAGGTTTCATTGGCGAGCGGATCGGCGACATCGACCATGGCGCCCGAACCATTGGCGAGCACGAAGCGGCCGCGCTCGCCGCGCGCCCTTGCCACGCGATCCGGCCACGCGTGGATGAGGAGCGAGCCGGCGCCGGCCGACGCGTCGCTTCTGTCTCCGCCAGCCTGCCCGGCCAGACGCTCCGCCAATTGCCGCGCGGCATTGGCGCGAGGGGATTTCTCGCCGCGAAGCCGGATCAGACGCCGCTCCAGATCGGCGCTGTCGCCGCCCAGCCCACGCTCGGTCAAGAGCACGGCAAGCGTCGCCGCTTCGAGCGCGTGGCCGCTCTTCGCCGCTTCGGCCACCATATGCGCCAACCGCACCGGCAGCGCCAGCTTGCGCATGGCGGCGCCCGCCTCGGTCAACCTGCCGGCATCGTCGATGGCATGCAGCGCCTTGAGCAGCACCCTCGCCTCGTTGAGAGCGGGCGCCGGCGGCGGATCGAGGAACGAAAGGCTCGACGGATCGGCGACGCCAAAGGCGGCACAGTCGAGCAGCAGGCCGGACAGATCGGCCTCGAGGATTTCGGGCGGCGTGAAGGCGGGAAGCGACGCGGTCTGCTCGGCGCGCCACAGGCGCACCGCCACGCCGGCTTGAGTGCGGCCGGCGCGGCCGGCGCGCTGGTCGGCCGAGGCCTTGCTGACGCGCACGGTTTCCAGGCGGGTCAGACCGCTTGCCGGCTCATAGCGCGGCAGCCGCGACAGGCCGGAATCGATGACGACGCGCACGCCGTCGATGGTGATCGAGGTCTCGGCGATCGAGGTCGCCAGCACCACCTTGCGGCGGCCGGCCGGCGCCGGCCTGATCGCCGCGTCCTGCGCCCTGTTGTCGAGCTGGCCATAGAGCGGAACGATGTCGGTGTCGGCCGCGACATTGCCCGCGAGCCGTTCGGCGGTGCGCTCGATCTCGCGCTGTCCGGGCAGGAAGGCAAGCACGCTGCCCGACTCGCCGGCCAAAGCCGCGCGCACGGCCCTGGCCATGGCGTCCTCAATCGCCGTGCCTGCCGGCCGCTCGTCGTAGCGGATCTCGACCAGATAGGCGCGGCCCTCGCTTTCGATCACCGGCGCTGCCGACAAAAGCTTCGCCACGCGCGCGCCGTCGAGCGTCGCCGACATGACCAGCAGGCGCAGGTCCGGCCGCAATGCGCCCTGCACGTCGAGCGCCAGCGCCAGGCCGAAATCGCCGTCGAGCGAACGTTCGTGGAATTCGTCGAAGATCACCGCCGAGACGCCGGGCAGCTCCGGATCGTCGAGAATCATGCGCGAGAGCACGCCTTCGGTGACGACCAGGATCCTTGTCCGCGCCGAGGCGCGGTTCTCCATGCGCATGGCGTAGCCCACCGTGCCGCCGGGCTCCTCGCCCAGCAATTCGGCCATGCGGCGGGCGGCGGCGCGGGCGGCGAGCCGCCGCGGCTCGAGCAGCACGATCCGGCCCTCACCGAGCCAAGGCGCGTCGAGCAGCGCCAGCGGCACCAGCGTCGTCTTGCCGGCGCCGGGCGGCGCCACCAGCACGGCGCTGCTGCGCCGCGCGAGCGCTTCGCCGAGCGCCGGCAGCACGGCTGTGACCGGAAGCTCCGGCAAGCGTTTCGTCGTCATTTTGCCCGCATATCAGCGGTCGCGGTCGCCGTGCAACGTGTCGGGCCCATGCGGGTCAAAGCCGGGCACGCGTAAACGGGTTCCAGCGCACTGTGCCAAGCCGCACTTCCTCGCGTACCATGGTGAGGAGGCCTGAGGCGCCGACGACTGCAAGGCCGACCAGCGTCATCGCGTCGGGATATTCCCTGAAGAACATCGCCCCGAGGATGACCGCCCAGACGATCTGCGAATAATGCGTCGGTGCAATGCGGTTTGCGGGCGCATATTTGGCCGCCAGGAGATGCAGCAATTGGCCGCCGGCGGTGAACAGGCCGCCCAGGACCAGCCAGCCCAATTGCCACAGATTGGGGAGCGTAAATGACGTCGCGACCGCGCCGACCCCGTTGAAGAGCAGCCCATAGCCGATCAGCGAGCCCAACATGGTCGTGCGCTTTTCCTGCTGGGCAAGCGAGCGCATCAGGATGACGATGGTCGCCGCGACGAAGGCATTGGCGAAGGCGGCGAGATGGCCAAGATGCAATTCGCGGAAGCCCGGCCGCACCACCAGCATGACACCGGCGAAGCCCGCGACCACGGCAAGCCACCGCCAGGGGCCGACCTCCTCCTTCAGGATGACGGTCGAAAGCACGGTGACGAGCAACGGGGCCAGGAAGAGCAGCGCGTAAACCTCCGCCAGCGGAATGGTGGTGAAGGCATAGACGCTGAGCACGCCCGACGCGATGCCGGCCCAAGCGCGCGCCTGCACGGCCCAGGGCCGCCCGGTGCGCCAGAAATCGCGCCAGCGCTCCTCCTTCGGCCGGGTGAAGAAGAGGAAACAGCCGGCAAACAAGGTCATGAAGAAGCCGATCTCGAAGACGGTGAACTGCCCGCCCAGACCCTTGATGACGGCGTCGCTGAACGAATAGTTTGCGTAAGCGAGAAGTGCGAGCAGGATTCCGTTCGGCACGATTCCATTTCCGGGAGAGAGACGTGAAGATACTGGCGCTGGGGGCACATCCCGACGATATCGAGATATTCATGTTCGGTACGCTGGCCGCCTATGCCGCGCAAGGCGCAGAACTGACTTTCGCCATAGCCACGGACGGCGCCAGGGGCGGCACGGGCGACCCCAAGGCGCTTGCCCGCTTGCGGCGCAAGGAAGCGACCACGGCGGCAGGCCTGCTCGGCGTCGAGCCGCGCTTCCTCGACTTTCCCGACGGGCAGCTCGTCGCCGATGCCGCGTTCATTGCGGCGCTGAAGGCACTGATCGGCGAGGTGAAGCCCGACCTCGCTATCACCCATGCGCCCTCCGATTATCACGGCGACCACCGCGCCTTGTCCGACGGCGTGCGGCTCGCCGCATCCTTCGCGGTGCCGGTGCTGCATGCCGATACGCTCGGCGGCACAGGCTTTTCGCCGACGCATTATGTCGAGATTTCGCATCATTGGGACATCAAGGCGAAAGCGATCCTCGCGCACCAGTCGCAGGGTCCGGAGCACTATGTGCACAGGGCGCGCCTCCAGAATGAGTTTCGCGCCGGACAGTGCAACGGCGCACCCGGCGCGCTGGCCGAGGCTTTCCGCTTCGAGCCGACCTTCCCCTTCGCCGACATACGTGCGCTCCTGCCGCCGGCTCCGCCGATCCGGCCGGTGTGACGACAGGTCCGGGCCCCGCCAACGCGGCCAGCTGACGTCAGCAGGACCCAGATCCGGCGATCATTTCCCAATGATTTCAATGACGCATTTCGCCATGCTGCGGCGCAGCAACGAATTCGCTTGCGTTGTTTAGTAAAAAGCGCATCACTAAACAAATTACTAAACATCGGGCGGCGCATTCGCCCCGCCGTGTTTGGGCCCTCGGAGGAGCGAGGGTTGAGGGCTCTTGAAACCGTCATCCGGACGCGTTTCGCAAATGGGAGGTAAGGCATGAAATCGACCTTGAAACTGGCGTTGGGACTGGCCTCGGCGATCTTTGCGTCGACAGCCGTCTCGAACGTCGCGCATGCGGAAGACCTGACGCTGTGCTGGGCGGCCTGGGATCCGGCCAACGCGCTCGTGGAACTGTCCAAAGACTTCACCAAGGAAACCGGCATCGGCATGAAATTCGAGTTCGTGCCATGGACCAATTACGCCGACCGCTTCCTCAACGAGCTCAACTCGCACGGCAAGCTCTGCGACCTGATCATCGGTGACAGCCAGTGGATCGGCGGCGCCGCCGAGAACGGCCATTACGTCAAGCTGAACGACTTCTTCGACAAGGAGAAGATCAGCATGGACGACTTCGTGCCGGCGACCGTGGTCGGCTATTCGGAATGGCCGAAGAACACGCCGAACTACTGGGCGCTGCCGGCCATGGGCGACGTCGTCGGCTGGACCTATCGCAAGGACTGGTTCTCGCGGCCCGAGTTGCAGAAAGAATTCAAGGAGAAGTATGGCTGGGACCTCGCCCCGCCGACCACCTTCGACCAGCTGAAGCAGATCGCCGAATTCTTCCAGAAGCGGCAGATCGACGGCAAGACCGTCTATGGCGCCTCCATCTACACCGAGCGCGGCTCGGAAGGCATCACCATGGGTGCCATGGACGTGCTCTACAGCTACGGCTTCCAATATGAGAACCCGAAGAAGCCCTATGAGATGGAGGGCTTCGTCAACTCCGAGAAATCGGTGAAGGGGCTGGAATTTTACAAGGCGCTCTATGACTGCTGCACACCGCCCGGCGCCTCAAACAGCTACATGGGCGAAGGTGTCGACGCCTTCAAATCCGGCCAGGTGGCGATGCACATGAACTTCGCCTTCACCTGGCCTGGCCTGCAGAAGGACGAGAATGTCGGCGGCGACAAGATCGGTTACTTCGTCAATCCGAAGGGTCCCGACGGCGACCAGTTCGCGCAGCTCGGCGGCCAGGGCATTTCGGTGGTCTCCTATTCCGACAAGCAGGAATCGGCGCTGAAATACATCAAGTGGTTCGCCAACAAGGATGTGCAGGCCAAGTGGTGGTCGCTCGGCGGCTATTCCTGCCTGAACTCGGTGGTCAAGGACCCGAAGTTCCCGTCCAGCCAGCCCTATGCTCAGGCCTTCCTCGACTCGATGGCAATCGTGAAGGACTTCTGGGCGGAACCCAGCTACGCGCCGCTGCTGCAGGCCTCGCAGAAGCGCTTCCATGACTATGTCGTGGCCGGCCAGGGCTCGCCCAAGGACGCGCTCAACGGGCTGGTCAAGGACTGGACGCAGGTCTTCCAGGACGACGGCAAGATGTAAGCTCCTCCCGAGCTCGATCCACGCGTCCCGTGCCGCCCTTGGCACGGGACGCAGTTCAGATAAATTCCACAGTCGGAACTTACCCGTGACCGAAGCAGGACTTACCATGCTCGATCGGACTGCGGACAACGTTGCCCGGGCAACACCGGAACCGTTGGCCAAGAAGATCCGGGGCATCAGCGACAAGGGCCTCGCCTGGCTGTTCATCTCGCCGACGATCCTTTTGCTGTTGGCCATCAACATCTTCCCGCTGTTCTGGGCGATCTATCTCTCCTTCACCAATTTCCGCGCCAACCGGCCGAACGAGGTGGTGAAGAATCTGGGGCTCGCCAATTACCAGCGCATCCTCGGCGACCAGGACATCTGGATCGCCATGCAGACGACGGCGCATTTCGTGTTCTGGACGATCCTTCTGCAGACGGTGATCGGCTTCACGCTGGCCTGGCTGATCGACCGCAAGTTTCGCGGCCACGCCTTCTGGACCACCATCATCCTGGTGCCGATGATGTTGTCGCCGGCGGTGGTCGGCAATTTCTGGCGCTTCCTCTACGAGCCGCAGATCGGGCTGTTTTCCTATGTCGTCTCCTTCGTCACCGGCATTCCGCCGACGAATGTGCAGATGCTGTCCAATGTCGAGCTGGCGCCTTGGGCGATCATCATCGTCGACACCTGGATGTGGACGCCCTACGTGATGCTGATCTGCCTCGCCGGCCTGCGCTCCATCCCCGAATACATCTATGAGGCGGCCGAGGTCGACCGCGCCTCCAACTGGCGGCAGTTTTGGTCGATCACGCTGCCGATGGCGCTGCCCTTCATCATGCTGGCGGTGCTGTTTCGCGGCATCGAGAATTTCAAGATGTTCGACATGGTCAACCTTCTGACCGGCGGCGGACCCGGCTCGACCACGGAAGTCGCCTCGATCACGCTGAAGCGGCAGGCGTTCGAGAGCTGGCGCACCGGTTATTCCTCCGCCTTCGCCATCATCCTGTTCGTCGCCGTGTTCGGGCTGGCCAACATCTACGTCAAGGCGCTCAATAAGGTGAAGCAGAGATGAGCCTGACCACCGCCCATTCCGTCGTCGCACCCTCGTCGAACGCGAAGCTGATCGCCGGCACGATCATCATAGCCTATGCGCTGATCTCGATCGTGCCGCTGCTGTGGATCTTCGCCACCAGCTTCAAGACGCCGCCGGATTCGATCGCCTATCCGCCCAAGATCGTCTTCCAGCCGAGCATCGAGGGCTATTGCAATCTGTTCACCACCCGGACCCGGCAAACGCCGGAATATATCAATTCGCTCGGACCGGCGACCGGCTTCTGCGACGAGACGGTGCGCAAGCGCAACATGGTGATCGCCGGGCCGTCGAACTTCCTGCCGCGCTTCGTCAACTCGCTGATCATCGCCTTCGGCTCGACCTTCTGCGCGGTGTTCCTAGGCACGCTCTCGGCCTATGGTTTCTCGCGCTTCAAGGTGCCTCTGGCCGACGACCTTCTGTTCTTCATCCTGTCGACGCGCTTCATGCCGCCGATCGCGGTGGCGATCCCGATCTATCTGATGTACCGCGAGCTCGGCCTCTCCGACACCGCGCTCGGCATGATCCTGCTCTACACCGCGGTCAATGTCTCGCTGGCTGTGTGGCTCTTGAAGGGCTTCATCGACGAGATCCCGCGCGAATATGAAGAGGCCGCGATGATCGACGGCTACACTAGGCTGCAGGCCTTCTGGCGCACCGTGCTGCCGCAGGCGACGACCGGCATCGCCGCGACCGCCATCTTCTGCCTGATCTTTGCCTGGAACGAATACGCGTTCGCAGCGCTGCTCACTTCCGGCACGGCGCAGACCGCGCCGCCCTTCATCCCGACCATCATCGGCGAGGGCGGCCAGGACTGGCCGGCGGTTGCCGCCGGCACGACCATCTTCCTGGTGCCGATCCTCGTCTTCACCATCCTGCTGCGCAAGCAACTCTTGCGCGGCATCACCTTCGGCGCGGTGCGTAAATGACTAGTGTGGGAATAAGTCGACCCCCACTCCGTCGAGCTTCGCTCGACACCTCTCCCCCGATCGACGGGGGAGAGGAAGGACGCGAATTTCATTCAGCCAGGCTCCCTTCATCTCCCTCCGGAGGGGGGAGAGGTGGCGCTGCGAAGCAGCGACGGAGTGGGGGAACCACCTGGCAACCATCTCTCCCCTTGAACGGGAAGGAAGGGAGGAACGCATGAATCGCTCTGTTGCCTCCAAGCGCTCCTCTTGGCCCGTCTGGGCCAGGCGCGGCCTGATGGAAAACATCGCGACCGCGATCATCGCGATCGGCTTCCTGATGCTGTTCCAGCCCTTCGCGCTGTCGCTCTACACCTATTCATTCATCACCATGCTTGCCGGCACGGTGATGTTCATCATCGTCTCGAAATTCCCGGAATAGAGATGGCCGAGATCCGTGTTCAGAATCTGAGGAAAGCCTTCGGCGCATTCGTCGCCGTGCAGGATTCCAATTTCGTCGTCGAGGACGGCGAGTTCTTCGTCATGCTCGGCCCGTCCGGCTGCGGCAAGACGACGACGCTGCGCATGATCGCCGGTCTCGAGCTGCCGACCGGCGGCAAGATCCTGCTCGGCGGCGAGGACGTCACCATGCGCCGGGCGCGCGAGCGCGACATCGCCTTCGTCTTCCAGCTCTTCGCGCTCTACCCGCACATGAATGTGCGCAAAAATATCGGCTTCCCGCTGCTGGCGCAGGGCATGCCCTCGGCCGAAATCCGAAGCCGCGTCGAGGAGACAGCAAAGCTGCTGCGCATCGACCATCTGCTCGACAAGTCCGTTTCCGGCCTTGCTGGCGGCGACCGCCAGCGCGTCGCGCTCGGCCGCGCCATCGTGCGGCGGCCGAAATGTTTTCTCATGGACGAGCCGCTCGGCACCCTCGATACCGAGTTCCGCGATCTGATGGTGCATGAGCTGCGCGAGCTGCACAACCGCATCCATGCGACCACGGTCTATGTCACGCACGACCAGATGGAAGCGATGTCGATGGCCGACAAGATAGCGGTGATGAATCACGGCGTCATCGAGCAGTTCGGAAGCCCACGCGAAATCTACGACCGGCCGGCGACCATGTTCGTCGCCGATTTCATCGGCTCGCCGCCGATGAATTTCCTCAAGTTCGGTGGCGGCCTCGCCAAGGGTGCGAAGGAGATCGTCGTGCAGGGCGCCAAGGTCGCGGTGCCGGAGGTACGCGAGGATGTGGCACCCGCCGACATGGCGCTCGGCATCCGGCCCGAGCACATCCGCTTCGACGATGGCTCGAAGCTGCGCGGCGCGATCTACGGCACCGAATATCTCGGCACCACGCAGATCGTCGCCGTCGAGACGGCCGACGGCATCATCAAGGCGCGCGTGCCGGCCGGCATCCATCTCAGCCCCGGCGAGCAGGTCGGGCTGGCGCTGAACGGCGCGCGGCTCTCGCTATTCGAGAAGGGTTCCGGCCGCGCGGTCAGGACCGCCATGCATGATCAGGCAGCGGAGGCGCGCCATGGCTGACGTTCACATCCAGGGCGTGACCAAGAGCTTTGGCGACACCGTCGCGATCGACGATCTCGACCTCACGATCAAGGACGGCGAATTCGTCGTGCTGCTCGGGCCGACCGGCGCCGGCAAGACGACGACGCTGAGGCTGATCGCCGGACTGGAACGGCCGGACAGCGGCACGATCCACATCGGCGGCCATGACGCGACGGCGCTGTCGCCGGCCGAACGCGACACCGCCTTCGTCTTCCAGCAATATTCGCTTTATCCGCATCTTTCGGTGTTCGACAATCTCGCCTTCCCGCTGCGCTCGCCGGCGCGGCGGTTTCCCGAAGAGGCGGTGCGCCGCCGTGTCGAGGAAGTCGCGCGCATGGTGCGCATCGATCACAAGCTCGACAACCGCTCGACGAAACTGTCCGGCGGCGAGATGCAGCGAGTCGCCATCGGCCGTGCCCTGGTGCGCAAGCCCGCGATCTACCTGATGGACGAGCCGCTGTCCTCGCTCGACGCCAAGCTGCGCGCCGATCTCAGGCTCGAGCTGAAGCGCATCCAGTCCGAGCTCGGCGCCACCATGCTCTATGTCACGCACGACCAGATCGAGGCGATGACCATGGCCGACCGCATCGGCATTCTCGCCGATGGCATGCTGGTGCAGATCGGCACGCCGCGCGCGATCTATTCTGAGCCGGCTAATCTTCATGTCGCAGCCCGCCTCGGCCAGCCGGCGATCAACCTCTTGCCGGCCGGACTGCTGCCTGACGGCGGCGCGCCGGCCGGAACGATGACGATCGGCGCGCGCACCGAGCATCTCGCGATCGAGAAGGCGCTGAACGGTCATGCCGACGGCGTCGTCGACTGGGTCGAGCATCTCGGCGACCAGAACCACCTGCATGTGACGGTGGGGCCGAAGAAGCTGGTGACGCTCACCGATCCGGAAACGCCTTTAGCCAAAGGGGATAAGGTGACGATCCGCTACCTGGCGCCGCTCTATTTCGGCTCGGACGGGCAAAGATTGATGTAGCCGGCTCGCGCATAAATTTACAAACCGATTGACGACCGCAGATACGGACTGGACGAAATTCATGAAGCACTTTTTCAACCGCAAGGACACGATCGTCACCGAGGCGCTGGACGGCTTCCTCGCCACGGCGGGATCGGGCGCGCTGGCTCGCCTTGACGGCTACCCCGAGATCAAGGTCGTGCTGCGCGCCGAGTGGGACAAGACGAAGGTGGCGATCGTTTCCGGCGGAGGCGCGGGGCATGAACCCTCGCATGCCGGCTTCGTCGGCGCCGGCATGCTGACGGCGGCCGTCTCCGGCGAGATCTTCGCTTCGCCCAGCGTCGAGGCGGTGCTGGCGGCGATCCGCGCCACGACGGGGTCGGCCGGCTGCCTGCTGGTCGTCAAGAACTACACCGGCGACCGGCTCAATTTCGGACTGGCCGCGGAAAAGGCGCGCGCCGAGGGCCTTGCGGTCGAGATGGTGATCGTAGGCGACGACATCGCGTTGCCCGACATCGCCCAGCCGCGCGGCGTCGCCGGCACGTTGTTCGTGCACAAGATCGCCGGTCATCTGTCCGAAGCCGGTCACGACCTGGCGTCGGTTGCCGCAGCGGCACGGGCGGCGGCCAAGGACATCTTTTCGCTCGGCATCTCGCTTTCCTCCTGCTCGATCCCCGGACAGGCGCATGAGGAGCGCTTCGGCGCGGATGACGGCGAGCTCGGCCTCGGCATCCATGGCGAGCCGGGCGTCGAGCGCATCGCGCTACAGAGCGCCGGCGCATTCGTCGCTGTCATGGCCGAACGCCTCGCGGCGCGGCTCGATCCTGGCGGCCGCTATGCCTTGCTGATCAACAATCTCGGCTCGGTACCGCCGCTCGAAATGTCTTTGATCGCCAACGCCGTCTTGTCCTCGCCGCTGGCGAAGGCCGTGGCGCTGACGATCGGCCCCGGGCATCTGATGACGGCGCTCAACATGAACGGCTTCTCGCTGTCGTTGCTCAAGCTCGACGCGGAACGCGAGGCGGCACTGCTGGCGCCCGTCGGCCCGCATGCCTGGCTGCCGGCAAAACCGGTTCGTCAGCCGGTCGTTATCGCGATGGCCAAGCCCGCCACCGGCGCAGCCACGAAGCCCGCCAGCCGCGATGCGGCCGCCGAGCGGCTGATCAGAGCTGCCTGCCAAAAGCTGATCGCGCTCGAAGAGCCGCTCAACGGGCTCGACGCGAAGGCAGGCGACGGCGACACCGGCTCAACCGTGGCGACCGGCGCGCGCAGCATTCTCGAGCGCATCGACACGCTGCCGCTCGCCGACAAGGCCGCGACATTTGCCGCAATCGGCGATGCGCTGGGTGCGTCGATGGGCGGCTCCAGCGGCGTGCTGTTGTCGATCTTCTTCACCGCCGCCGCACAGACTTTGCGTTTCGGCGCAACTTTGCCCAAGGCGCTGCTCGCTGGGCTAGACCGCATGACTTTCTACGGCGGCGCCAGGATCGGCGACCGCACCATGGTCGATGCGCTGGAGCCGGCACTGCGGGCGCTTGATGCAAGCGGGCTGGAAGCGGCGGCAGAAGCGGCGCGGCAAGGCGCCGAGGCAACCGCGGCGATGCAGAAGGCGAAAGCCGGCCGCTCCGCCTATATCGGCAGGCAGCTTGACACAGCGGATCCAGGCGCCTTCGCGGTCGCCGAAGTTTTCGCTGCCCTGGCGGCGCTGTTCACCCCGGCATGAAGGACAGACAATGGCCGCAGCCGATTTCTCCCGACTGATCGCGGCGGCGGCCGATACGATCGCGGCACATGCCGAGGAATTGACCGCGCTCGACCAGGCGATCGGCGATGGCGACCACGGGCTGAACATGAAGCGCGGCTTCGAGGCGGTGCGCACCGAGGCCGACGCCTTCGCGGCGAAACCGCTGCCCGAAGCGCTGAAGGCTGTCGGGACCAAGCTGGTAATGACCGTGGGCGGCGCTTCCGGGCCTCTCTTCGGCACGCTGTTCATGGCGCTCGGCAAGGAATTGCCGGCAGCACCCGATCGAAGCGGCTTGGCCGCGGCACTGGGCAAGGCGATCGAGGCGGTTGCCGCGCGGGGTAAATCTCAAGTTGGCCAAAAAACCATGCTCGATGTGCTGCAGCCGGTGTATGAGGCACTGACTCAAGGCAAGACGGCAAGCGAAATCGCCGACGCCGCCGATCAGGCGGCTGAAGCCACGGTGCCGATGAAGGCCTTGCGCGGGCGCGCCTCCTTCCTGGGAGAACGCTCGATCGGGCATATGGACGCGGGAGCGCGCTCGACCGCGCTTCTGGTGCGCGCAGTCGCCGAAACTGTCGAGGGCATTTGATGAGCAATGTCGGTATCGTCATCGTGTCGCATTCGCCCCTGGTCGCCGAGGGCACGGCCGATATGGTGCGCCAGATGGTGGGCGACGAAGTGCCGCTTGCATGGTGCGGCGGAAACGGCCATGGCGGCCTCGGCACCAGCGTCGAGGCGATCATGGGCGCGATCGACAAGGCCTGGTCGGACGCGGGCGTCGCCATCCTGGTCGATCTCGGCGGCGCCGAGACCAACTCGGAGATGGCGGTCGAAATGATCGGCGAGCCGCGCTCCCACAGAATAGTCGTCTGCAACGCGCCGATCGTCGAGGGCGCGGTGATGGCGGCAACCGAATCCTCCGGCGGCGCCTCGCTCAAGGAAGTAGTGGCGACGGCGCATGAATTGTCGCCGTCGTGAACGAACGGGAACCGACTGAATGTCCGCATCCGCCGAAGCAACGGTCCTGATAACCCACGCGGTGGGACTGCACGCGCGTCCTTCGGTGAAGTTCACCAAGCTTGCCAAGTCGTTCGCGGCCGAGGTGGAAGTGGCGGTGGCGGCAAACGGTCCGTGGTTCGACGCCAAGAGCATCGTCAAGGTGATGGCGGCCAAGGCGCCGAAAGGGACCATGCTGCATATCCGCGCCAAGGGCGATGGCGCGACCCAGGCGGTGAAAGCACTGGTCGACCTGGTGCAGCGTGACTTCGACGAGGACGCGGATCATGCCCGGTCCGCTTGAGACCGATCTGAATGTCGCCAGGCCCGCAAGGAATGCGAGCCATGCGGGTTGAGGGTATCCCCGCCTCACCCGGCTACGCCGAAGGCCCGCTGTTCGACCTCGACCAGCCTCCGGCCAGCTACAAGGCCAAGGCGAGTGCCGAGGAAGAACAAGCCGCATTGGTGAGCGCAATCGGCAAGGCCGTCGGCCGGCTGGCGGCGCTGGTCGAAACCGCCGATGGCGACGCCGCCGGCATCCTTGAATTCCACATCGCCATGCTGGAGGACGACGCGCTGAGCGGTCCGGCCCTGGCGGCGATCGGCTCCGGACAGCCGGCGGACGCCGCCTGGCGCGCGGCGCTGGACAATGAGATCGCCGGCTATGAGGCGTCGGACCAGGACTATTTCCGCGCCCGCGCCGCCGATTTGCGCGACATCCGCGACCAGGTGCTGCGGGCGCTGAGCGAGGACAGCGAGGCCGCGACGCCCCCGGGCGCGATCCTTTATGGCGACGACATCGCGCCGACGCGCTTCCTCGAAACCGATTGGAGCATAGGCGGCGGCATCGCGCTCAAGCGCGGCAGCACCGCCAGCCATGTCGCTATGCTGGCGCGCTCGCGCGGCGTGCCGATGGTCGTCGGTCTCGGCGACGAGGCTGAAACGCCCACCGGTGCCGCGCTGCTCGATGCCGAACGCGGCGGAATCATCTTTTCGCCTTCGCCGGCCGAGATCGAAACCTTCCGGCGGTCCGCCTCCACCTTCGCCGACCGCCAGGGCGCTGCGCGGACGTTCCTGACGGAGCCGGCGGTGACCAAGGCCGGCACCTCCGTGCGCGTCCAGGTCAACATCGCCTACCCTTCCGATGTCGACGGCATCGAAATCGAAAGCTGTGACGGCGTCGGCCTGATGCGCACGGAGTTCCTGTTCGGCAAGACGTTGCCGGATGAGGAGACGCAATATCGTGCGTATCGCAAGGTGCTGGAATGGGCCGGCGACAAGCCGGTGACCATCCGCACCGTCGATGCCGGCGGCGACAAGCCGGTGCCGGGTTTCACCGTCGAGGAAACCAACCCGTTTCTCGGCCTGCGCGGCATAAGGCTTTCGCTCAAGCGGCGCGACATTTTTCGCGTGCAGATACGGGCATTGCTGCGCGCCGCCATCCACGGCAATCTGAAGGTGATGTTTCCGATGATCGCCACGCCCGAGGAGTACAGCCACGCCGCCGCGCTGTTCGCGGAAGAACAAGCCGCGCTTGCCGCGCAGGGCGTCGCGCACCGGCTTCCGCCACTCGGCATCATGGTCGAGGTGCCGTCCGTCGCACTGGCGCCGGAGGATTTCGCCGATGTCGCCTTCCTCTCGATCGGCTCCAACGACCTGACGCAATATGTGATGGCGGCGGCGCGGGACAATGCGGCGGTCGCGCATCTCAACGCCGTCCGCAACCCGGCGGTGCTGCGGCTGATCGCTGCGATCACGGCCTTCGGACGGGAGAGAGATATTCCGGTCAGCCTATGCGGCGATGCGGGCGGCGATCCGGCAGCCATCCCGGCCCTGCTCGAGGCGGGTTTGCGCGACCTGTCGGTCGCCCCTGCGCAGCTCGCCATGGCCAAGGCGGCCATCGCGGACATTCCAGTGTAGACGCGGCATGGCCAGGACCGAGAAGATATCGGAAACAGGCTCGGAGGAGGCGATCCGCGCCTACAAGACGATCCTGTCGCAGGTGATCGACCAGCGTCCGTCGGGCATGCGCCAGCGTCTTGCCGACGCGCTCGGCAAGCACCGCAGTTTCGTCACCCAGATCTCCAGTCCGGCCTATTCGATCCCGATCCCGTCAAAGCATCTGCCGTCGATCTTTTCGGTCTGCCATTTCAGCCAGGCCGAGCGCGACCAGTTCATGGCCGCTTATCACCAGGCGCATCCCGGAAAGGTTCCAGCAGCGCCCGGTCTGCGCAGGACACGCCATGTCTCGCTCATCGTGCCGGATTTCGGCGACGACAGGCAAAACGCCGCGCTCGACCGGGCGATCAACGAATTCATCCAGAAAATAACCAGCATCGCCGGCAAGGGCAGCGGCTGAGCAAGAGCAATTCCAGGAAAAGTGTCCAGCGGTTTTTCCGTTCGGAATTGCATAAACTAAGACGTCGGGAGGACTGCCATGAAGAAATTCATCAACTCGGTGGACACGGTCCTGACCGAAAGCCTCGACGGTTTCGCGGCCGCTCATGCCGACATACTCGTGCTTGGCGACGAGCACAAATTCATCCGCCGCAGGGCGTTGAAGCCGGGCAAGGTGGCGCTGATCTCGGGCGGCGGCTCCGGCCACGAGCCGCTGCATGGCGGCTTCGTCGGCCACGGCATGCTGGACGCCGCCTGCCCCGGCCAGGTCTTCACCTCGCCCACGCCGGACCAGATGCTGGCCGCCGTCGAGGCTGTCGATACCGGCGCCGGCTGCCTGTTCATCGTCAAGAACTACGAAGGCGATGTGATGAATTTCGACATGGCGGCAGAGATGGCGGACGGCGTGCTGCAGGTGGTGACCAATGACGACGTCGCGGTCGAGAACTCGTCCTACACGACCGGACGGCGCGGCGTCGCCGGCACGCTGGTGGTGGAAAAGATCGTCGGCGCCGCAGCCGACCAAGGCATGGCCCTGCCCGACCTCAAGGCGCTGGGCGACCGCGTCAACGCCGCGACGCGCTCGATGGGCGTGGCGCTGACCAGCGGCACGGTGCCCGCCGCCGGCAAGCCGACCTTCGAGATCGGCGACGGCGAGATGGAATTCGGCGTCGGCATCCATGGCGAGCCCGGCCGTCGGCGCGACAAGCTGAAGAGCGCCGACGCCATCGCCGAGGAGGTTTGCGCTGCGATTGCCGGCGACTTCGGCGATCGCGCCAAAGGGCCGGCACTGCTGTTCGTCAACGGCTTCGGCGGCACGCCGTCCATGGAGCTCTATCTGATGTACAACAGCGCCCGCAGGGTGTTCGAGAAGCAGGGCGTGACGGTGGTCCGCTCGCTCGTCGGGTCCTATGTGACCTCGCTCGACATGGCGGGATGCTCGATCACGCTGACCATGCTGGACGACGAAACGTCAGCACTTTGGGACGCGCCGGTACACACGGCGGCGCTGCGCTGGGGGATGTAGCCGGCTTCAGCCAAGACCGAAGCCCGAGGCCTCAAAGCGTCTTTGACGCCACGGCCACCACGCTGGAGAGTTTTCCAGCCTTGCGCAGCAAAGGCGCCTCATATTTCTTCTTCGTCATTTCCAACACCCTCCGGATCAATCCACAGAATGGACGATCCGCGCGGAAAGTCAAACTCACAAGCCGGCTTTGCCGCCGCGCACTGGTTTCCAGTGTGCTTTTCTGTAAGCATGGGCTTGTTCCTATCATTCGAACGCCGTCCGGGTTAATGCTGCCTTCTCTTGCGCCTGCCGATGAAAAACTGCTGCTGACCTTCGCCGACCCAGAGGCATCGGCCGCCATTGGCGATGGCCTTGCGGCAGCAACCCTGCTGGCGCTGCTCGCCAACGCGGAGTTCCACGGCGTGCTGCCGATCATGCTGCGCAAACTCAGGGAGATCGGTGAAGCCCGACTGCCGCAGGACGCAACCCTGCAGCGGAGACTGTCGGAGTTGCGCGACGAGGCGACGATGGCGACCGGCCAATCGATGCTGCTGCAGTACCATGGCGACCGCATCATGAAAGCGCTGGCGGCAAAGGGCGTGCCGGCCCGGATCGTCAAGGGGCCGGTGTTCGCGCGCAAGCTTTACAGCCAGATTGCGGACCGTCCCTTTACCGACATCGACATTCTCGTCGACCCCGCCGGCATCGAGGCGGCCAACAAGACCATCCGCGAATGCGGCTTCGAGCTCGGCAGCGACGAGGCCGCGTCGCATGAACTGCAGGAATTCAAATGGCTGGAGAAAGAGAACTCCAGCCTGCTGATCGAATTGCATGGCAATCTGGTGCACGACACCGGCATGCGCAGACGCCTGTCGCTTGGCTTTCGCGAGTTGCACGCGATCGACGGCGGCGAAACCGACACGCCGGCCGCGCTGCTCACCATCGCCATCGTCCATGCCGCCGGCGGCCACAAGTTCCACCGCCTGCAGCTCTGCGTCGACGTGCTGCAAGGCGTGCGGGCGCTGAAATCGTCTCAAGAGGAAGCGCGGCTGCTCGATGCCGCCCGCATGACCGGCATCGAGCTCGAGCTGGCCACAGTCCTCAACGTCACCGGACGCCTGTTCGGCGCGCCGCGCGCGATCGAGCTTGCCGACCGCATCAAGCCGGACCTCTCGATACGGTTGGCGAAATGGCTTATCACCGGCAACATGCTGCTTCGGGTCAATTCCCGCGAGAAACTGCGCTCGCGCCTCAGTCGCGATGCCTTCCGCTGGGTGCAGAGGCTGGCGCGGCCGCGACCATATCCAGCCTGAGCTCGGCATGGAGAACCCGCTCTCGGCCGTATTCATCACCGAGATTTCGTCCGTCACCGCGCCCATGCTTGCGCGCTGGGCAGATAACGGCCATCGCGTTGCTGCCGTGGTCGTGCCGGGCCCACTTGCCGGCAAGCGCTTCAGCTTCAGTGCCCTGCGCCGCCGCCTGCGGCGACGGTTTGCTTTGAGGTCTCATCTCGGCCACGCCATGCCCCCATTGATCGAATTCAGCCCGCCCCATGATTGGGATGCGCTTGGGCCGCGGCTCAGCGCGGCCCGCGCCGATCTTTTGATCTGTTTCGGATACAGCAAACTGATCCCGCAAACCGTGCTGGAGCTGTTTCCGAAGGGCGGCCTCAACCTGCATCCCGCGCTTCTGCCGCACTATCGCGGTCCGCACCCAATGCACCGGCTAATTATCGATCAGATGCACGAAGCCCATGGCGGCGTGACCTTGCACAAGATGACATCCGACTTCGATGCGGGCGATATCCTGGCGCAGGTTAGCTTTGCAGCAGAGGATTGGCGTTCGGCCGCAACGGTGAACCAGGCCCTGGCCAACGCAATGGCTGTGCTCGCGACGGATGTTGCGCCTGAGTTTTGCAGGGGCAGGCTTGCCGGAATGCCCCAGCCGGATGGGGCCTATGTCTGGGCGCGCATCGAGCGCGGCCCGTTTGTCGTCGGCAAACAATTTTCAAGCGAGCATGTCGCGCGGCTATGCCGGATCGTCGGGTCGAGTGTTCCGGTCAGTGTCCTGATCAATGGCAGACCGGTCCGGCTCGCTCAGCCGATCCGCCGCCTGGGACCACCCAGCGGCGAAGCCGCGAAATGCCGACGGGGAGTTGTGGAATTCGACTGCGCCGACGCGCGCGTCGTGCATCTGGTCTACAACAAGCTGTCCCGGCTGTTCTTGCGTTGGCAGTCAAAACCCCGCCACCGCGGTCGCGAGCAGCCATCCTTCGACATCCGGCGTTTCGGCGCGAAGGACTGAGCACGCGTCAACTTGGCAGCGCAGCCTGGATCAACTCCGCCGCCTCGGCCGGACTTGCCCCGACTTCGAGCGTGAAGGTCGGCACCGCCTTCACCAGCGCCGCGATCGTCGCCATGCGCCTTTTCTGCAGCGACAGCAGGCCGGTCATGCCGGTCCTTACATTGTCGGTTGCCAAAGCCACCATGGCGTCTGTCCTGGCCATCGGCAGCAGCCGGGTCTCGGCGTCTGCCGAGCGTGCAAGGTGCAGGAGCGCTGTGACGGGCCTGGCGCGCACATCCTCGACACGGATGATGTCGCCGAGGCGGTCCAGCGAAACGGATTGCTCGCCCTCGGCGTCCCACTTCTCGCCCAGGCAGGGCGAGACGAAGGGCAGCATCGCCGCCGTGTTGCGGTGGACCTTCACCTTGCGCGGCATGCCCCAGGCCGTGATGCCCTGCGCGCTTGCGTTGAGGATCATCACGTCGTCCGAGCAGAGGCCGAAGCCCCGCGAGGCAAGCGCCAGCGATGTCGTGGACTTGCCCGTGCCGCTTGGTGCATGGATGAGGACCAGGCCGTCCTTTTCAGGCAAGGTGAGACCCGCAGTGTGCAGCATATGCTGGCCGTCCGCATCGAGTGCTGCATCCAGCACCATCATCAGCAAAGTCCACTTGATCTTGCTGTCGGGATGAAGACGGATTTCGGCCCGGCCCTCGCCGTCGTGGATCGATAGCGTCTGCTGGCCCGGAAAAACGAGATGGAAGACGCTTCCGGCGTCGATCATGCGGCAATGGCCGTCTAGCGGCACGTCGCCGTCGAAAGCCAGCTTTCCTTCGGGGTTTTCGTGCAACTGAAGCGTTTCGACGATGTTGACGCGAAAACCGGGCTGGACAGGCTCGTTCATACGCAGGGCGCCGAGCATCAGGTCGAAGCTCGGCCACAGATCGGCACGCGCGGCGGTGATGCCTATGACCTGGCCGTTGAGATCATAGCGGAAGGTCTGCTCGCTCAAGCGGCTGGCGCCTTCATGCTGGCCGGGTGGCGGTAGATCTCCACCATGCCGGGCTGGCTGTCGCTGACCACCGGCTTGCCGTCGAGGCAGACCCAGCAATGCGCCGACAGGCGAGGCTCGTGCATCGACCTGGCGTCGACGCCGAAACGCAGCTCTGGATTAAGACCGGCCATGCGCAGAAAGCGGAAGCCGAGCAGACCTTCGCGAAGGCATCTGCGGTCGCGCATCAGCCAAGGGCGTCGCACCGTCCGCTTGACGCGATGGACGATGTAGGTCCAGGGCAAGTCGCGATAGGGTGCGGGTGACTGCAGCGGCGCCAGTTTCAACACGCTTTCGAAATCGCGCCGGCCAACCAGCACCGGCATCAGCCGGGCGCTGAGCCACAAATGGACGCGGAACAGGGCGCGCAGGACCGGTCCGTCGGCCATCACGCGTCCGGGTCGGCGAGAATGCCTTCAGCCACCAGCTCGGCGGCCAATTCGGCCATATCCTGATCGAGCGTTGCCTTGTCGACCTCGAATTCCTCCGACAGCAGATCGACGATCTGGTCGAGCTTGCGCGCGCCGTTCACCTTGTCGAGAAAAGCCTCGGTCGTGTCGTTGCAGGTGTAAAGCTGGCCGCTGCGCGCCAAAAGCACGACCGCGCCATCGCCGACATGCTGCACGGACGCATCGTCCGCCATGCGCAGCACCGTTTCAGAGCCGATTTCAGCCATGCGCCCTCCAGTCCAGCAAGAATGCCGCAGAGCAAGTAGCGCGACAAGGCAGTGCTGTCCATTGCCGCATGGTGCCGTCAGGAGTTGGCAGCCTGTGCGGATGCATCGGACAGCTTGTGGCAATCCGGCAACAATCCTGACCAAATGGCGACAAAAAGGTGTTCTTTCGATGACCAAAAAGCAATGGCTATGGTATTCGACGTTGGCATTCTTCGGATTTGGGGGCATCTATGAAAAGGCTCATCCTTTCTTCAACTTTCCTGGTGGGGTTTGCTCACACTTCGTTTGCTGCCGACGTCTTCGCGCCGCAAGACACTGCCGTCTATAATTGGTCGGGTGTTTATGTCGGCGCTGATGCCGGTTATGGCTGGGGCAATTCCACCCAAGATTTCGACGGCATCGACTACAACGTACCGCTCGATCCGAAGGGCTGGCTCGGCGGCTTATATGCCGGCTACAACTATCAGCTTTCGAACGGCGTCGTTCTGGGCGTCGAAGGCGACTTCAATTTTTCGGATATCGACTCGAAGGGCGTTCGCGGTATCAGTGCTGGTGTGGACGATCCAACCTTCAGTTATGGATCCGACCTCAAGTGGACTGGCTCGCTACGCGGGCGGCTTGGCTATGCAGCAGGCCAATTCCTGCCTTTTGTGACAGGCGGGCTGGCCGTCGGCCGCTACGAGAACTTCCAAACAGCCGCAGGAGTTCCCTACTCTCATACCAATACCTTCACCGGCTGGACCTTAGGCGCCGGTGTGGACTATGCGATGGCCGAGCATATAGTGTTGCGGGTCGAGTATCGTTACACAGACTTCGGCGATAAGCACATCGTCGACCCAGTCTGGACGGACTGGAATGTTGATCTATCCACCAACGACGTTCGGATCGGCATCGCCTACAAGTTCTGAGGGTCCACAACATGTGACGCCACTTATTGCTGCGTATTTCGCAATCAAAAAGGGAAGCCTGCTGGGCTCAGCCAAGCTGGCTTTTGTCTTTTGACGGAATCGACGGAGTGCGACTTCAGCGCCTCCATGGCCGCAAAACGACAATCATCGAATGGTTGTCTAGCTGACCAAAAGCGGGGATTGCATTTCTTTCCTTAAATAAGCTGTGAAGTCGCCGGGGTTTTTGGGGAGATAGTGCCATGCGTTACAATTGGGATCGGGCTCCGACGGCTTTCGAGCGTCATCGCAAGGCATTGGCGGCCGCCATTCTGATCGCCGGCGGCGTCGGGCTGATGCTGGCGGCACTGCCGCTCTAAGCCGGCTTTCAATCCGCGACCGGCAGAACGGCGCTCCAAGCGAAACGCCGCTGGGGAACTTTGACAAGCAACGTCGATCAAAATGCAGGGAGACATGGCCGCGAGAAGCGGCTTAGGCTATGGCCAGACGACGGAATGTTCCTGGGGAGGAAAGTCGATGGCCTCACGCTACCGCGAAGTCTATGAGAGCTGGAAACGCGACCCCGTGGGGTTCTGGGCCGAGGCGGCCAAGGCGATCGACTGGTATAGGCCGGCCGAAAGTGTCTTCGATCCAAAAGCCGGCGTTTATGGCCGCTGGTTCGTCGGCGCCAGCTGCAACACCTGCTTCAACGCCATCGACCGCCATGTGGCGGGCGGCCGCGCCGACCAGCTGGCGCTGATCCACGACAGCGCGATCACCGGCACGGTGCGGAAATTCACCTATGCGGAGCTAAAGCGCGAGGTGGTCGCGTTGGCGTCGGTGCTGAGGCATCGCGGCATCGGCAAGGGCGACCGCGTCATCATCTATATGCCGATGGTGGCGGAGGCGGCCGTCGCCATGCTCGCCTGCTCCCGCATCGGCGCCGTGCATTCGGTGGTGTTCGGCGGCTTCGCCTCGCACGAGCTCGCCACCCGCATCGACGACGCCAAGCCGAAGCTGATCATCACCGCCTCCTGCGGCCTGGAGCCAGGCCGCGTCGTCGCCTACAAGCCGCTGCTCGACAAGGCGATCGAGATGTCGAAGCACAAGCCTGACGCCTGCCTCATCCTGCAGCGCGAGCAGCTGCGCTGCGAGATGAAGGACAATTACGACTTCGACTACGCCGATGCGGTTGCACGCGAACGCGCCGCCGGCGCCAATGTCGATTGCGTGCCGGTTTTAGCCACCGACCCGCTCTACATCATCTACACCTCCGGCACGACCGGCCAGCCGAAAGGCATCGTGCGCGACAATGGCGGCCACATGGTCGCGCTGAAATGGACCATGGACAACGAGTTCGGCGTCAAGCCGGGCGAGGTGTTCTGGGCGGCTTCCGATGTCGGCTGGGTGGTCGGCCATTCCTATATCGTCTACGGACCGCTTCTGCATGGCTGCACCAGCGTGCTGTTCGAAGGCAAGCCGATCGGCACGCCGGACGCCGGCACCTACTGGCGGGTGATCTCTGAGCATGGCGTGGTGGCGCTGTTCACCGCGCCGACTGCGTTTCGCGCCATCAAGGGGCAGGATCCCAAGGGCGAGTTCGTGCCGAAATACGACTTGTCGAAATTCCGCACTTTGTTCCTGGCCGGCGAGCGCGCCGACCCCGAAACCATCAAGTGGGCGGAGCAGAAGCTCGCCCGTCCCGTCATCGACCACTGGTGGCAGACCGAGACCGGCTCACCAATGACGATCAACCCGGCCGGCCTCGGGCTTCTGCCGGTGAAATACGGCTCGCCCGGCGTGCCGATGCCGGGCTACGACATCCGCATCCTCGACGATGCCGGACACGAGGTGGCGCGCGGCACACTCGGCAATGTCGTGGTCAAGCTGCCGCTGCCCGCCGGCTGCCTGCCGACGCTGTGGAATGCCGACGCCCGCTTCCGCCAGGCATATCTCGAGGAGTTCCCCGGCTACTACAAGACCGCCGATGCCGGCATGATGGACGAGGACGGCTATCTCTACGTAATGGCCCGCACCGACGACATCATCAACGTCGCCGGCCACCGTTTGTCGACCGGCGCCATGGAAGAGGTGCTGGCGGCTCACCCCGATGTCGCCGAATGCGCGGTCATAGGCATTGCCGATGCCATGAAGGGCCAGGTGCCGCTCGGCTTCGTCGTGCTCAATGCCGGCGTGTCGCGCGATAGCGGCACGATCGAAAGTGAGGTTGTGGGGCTGGTGCGCGAGCGGATCGGCCCGGTTGCGGCCTTCAAGACCGTGGTGACGATCAAGCGGCTGCCCAAGACCCGCTCCGGCAAGATCCTGCGCGGCACGATGCAGAAGATCGCCGACAAGGAGGAATGGACCATGCCGGCGACGATCGACGATCCGGCGATCCTGGACGAGATCAGGGCGGCGCTGAAGGGACGCGGCATCGGGGTGTAGTCGCCGGCAGACGACCGCGTTAGGATCAATTTACCAATTTGTACCGCACTGCAATCGCTTATTGTGCAGCGCAGCAATAAACTTTAAAGTTTGCGTGGGGGGCCACACCGAAGGCACCGCATGGCCCAGCACAAGACGACATTCGGCGGCGTCGACATACTGCGATTGCCGGCTGCCGTCATGGTGATGTTCTATCACTATATGGCGGCTGTCGCGCTGATGGCGTTGTCGCGGCGCCTCGGCTTTTCCTGGCCCGGCTGGCGGCGGATCGGGCCGATGACCTATCCGCTCTGTCTCATCCATGATGTCGGCGCGGCGATGCTCGGCGCCCTGATGCGTGCCGACGTGCCGTATCTTGCAGCGATCGCCGCCGTCGGCGCGGTGAGCTGGCTGATCGCGACCGAGGCCGAGCCGCGCGTCCGGCTGCTCTTGGAACATACGCTGTTCCGCCATCGGTTGAAGGCCGCCTGACGACGCGACTGCCGATCGCGCGCCGGTGTGGAATTGTTTGCATTCGGCATGATATCGAGGCGCAGATCAGTGCAAGTAGCCGAGCCTCAATCCGTGAATCTTTTCCAACGATCGAGACGCCCTCGACCCGCGCCACGCGAGCGCCTCGTCATGGACATGCGCGACATGGTCGTCTACGCAATCGGCGACGTGCATGGCTGCCACGACGAACTGCGCGCGCTGGAGCAAAAGATCCAGATCGATGCGCAGCGCTTCAGCGGTCGCAAGATCATCATCATGCTGGGCGACTATATCGACCGCGGGCCGCATTCGCGGCGCGTGATCGACCATCTGATGGCGCCGCCACCGAAGGGCTTCCAGCGCATCTGCCTCGCGGGAAATCATGAAGTCGCGCTGCTCCTCTATCTGGACGGTCATCTCTCGCGTGAAACCTGGCTCGGCTATGGCGGCCGCGAAACCCTGTTCTCCTACGGCGTTGACCCTGACCGGCTGATGAGCCTCTACGGTTCGAGCGAGCAGGCGGATGTGCGCATACGTGAGGCCATTCCAGCCAGCCATGTCGACTTCCTGCGCAGGCTGCCGGCGATGGTCTGCTCCGAGCATTTCGTCTTCGTGCATGCCGGCATCCGTCCCGGCGTGGCGCTCGAGGCGCAGGACGAGGGCGATCTGCTCAACATCCGCGAGGAGTTCTTCCAGGCGGCGCACCGTCTCGACCGCTGGGTGGTGCACGGACATACGATCGTGGCTGTTCCGACACTCGACGGACGCCGGCTCGACATCGACACCGGCGCCTTTCAAACGGGACGGCTGACGGCGCTCAGGATCGTCGGCAAATACGGCCGGCTGCTGTCCTCGCGGGATTAGGACGGTTCACGCTCCTAGGCTGAACCGCCCCCGATCTCTGTCTTTCCGAACGGAAACACGCCTCAGGCGGCCTGCTTGGGGCGCTGCTCCGATTTTTCCAGATAGTAGCTCGAATAGCGGTCGAAGAACCTTTCCGAGCCGCCGAGCGAGCCGTATTTCGCCAGCTTCTTCAGATCGACCTTGTTGAGCACCGCGCCGATCACCTTATTGGCGATATAGGGCTCGGATTCCAGCATCGAGCGCACCATGTTGCGGGGCGTGCGGCCCCATTCGGTGACCAGCACAAAGCCGTCGACCAGCGGCGCGAAGGCCTTGGCGTCGACGACGGGCCCGAGCGGCGGCAGATCGACGATGATGTATTCGAACGTCTCCTTGGCGTTTTCGATGAAGCGCCGCATGCCGGCCGAGCCCAGAAGCTCGCTGGTGTGCGAGAATTGGCCGCGCAGCACGGCGGGAATGATCGCCAGCTTGGTCTGGCGATCGACCTTGCCGACGGACTGCCAGCTCTGGCCGTTGACCACCGCTTCCATCAGGCCCTGCTCGGCCTCCATGCCGAGGCTGCGGCTCAGGCCTGGATTGCGCAGGTCGCCGTCGATGAGCAAGGTCTTGGCACCGTTGGCCGCGAGCAGGCCGGCGAGGTTCGCGGCCACCGTCGACTTGCCTTCCCCAGGCAGCACCGAAATGACGCCGATGACCCGGCTGCTGCGGTCTTCCATCACCACGTCGAAGGCGATCTTGGCGTTACGCAGCGTCTCGGCGAACATCGAGGCCGGGGCGTCGATGCTGACGCGCATGCGCGCCCGTCTCTCAGCCGCGGAGAGGCTGGCCACCTTGCCGTCGGCAGGCAGGTCGTCGGCTTTGGTATCCTTGGCCTTGCCGCCGCCGATCGTCGGCAGATAGCCGAGGAATTTCAGGCCGACGCGGTCGCGAACGTCCTCGCCCGTCCTGAAGAAACGCTCGTTGAACTCGTTGAGGCCGCCGAAGCCGGCGCCAAGCATCAGGCCGAGCACCAGCGAGAGCGCCAGCACGCGCAAGGTGCGCGGGCTGGAGGCCGCGAGCGGCATCGTCGCGTCGGAAATGATGCGGACCTTGCCGACCGGGAAGGATTGCTGCTGCGAAGCTTCCTCATAGCGGCTGAGGAAGGTCTGATAGAGCGTGGTGAGCGCCTGTGCCTGCTGATCGAGCTCCTTGAGCTTCACCTGTGACTGGTTGTCGATCGAGCTCTTGCCGGCAGCGGTGGAAATCTTGTCGCGCAAAGCAGTTTCGCGCGCCTGCGCCACCTCGAAATCGTTGCGGTAGCTTTCGGTGAGCTGTTTCAACTGGCCGAAGATCTGCGCCGAGACATCGGCCTTTTCCTTGGCCAGCGCGACCGCTTGCGGGTGATCCTTGCCGAAATTCGTCTCGACGTCCTGCAGGCGCTTGGCAATGGCCAGATAGCGTGTCTTGAGCGCGATGATGACCGAGCTGCTCGGCTGGTCGGCGCCGATGGCCGAATCGTTGAAGGCGCTTTCGGAGCCGCTTTCGACGATCGCCTTGTATTGCTGATAGCGGGCGCTGGCTCTGGCGGTATCGGCCTGGGCGACGATGAGCTGTGCGTTGAGATCGGCGAGTTGCTTGTCGCTCAGGAGCTGGCCGTCGCTGTTGGCAGACAATCCATGTTCGGCCCTGAACTTCTCGACGGCCAAGGCTGCCCGCTGAGAGCTCTCACGCAACTCCGTGAGCCGGCCCTGCAGCCACAAGGCCGCGCGCTCGGTGGCGTCGAAGCTGGCGTTGAGCTGGTCGGCCAGATAGGCGTCGGCATAGGCCTTGGTGATGGCCGTGGCGAGTGCCGGATCTGTCGACTGATAACCGATGCTGATGACGTTGGCACGGCCGACGCGATCCGCCATCAACCCGGTCTGCAGCATGAGAATCGCGTAATCGTGGGTCGCGGTCTTGATCATGGCTTCGCGCGTCGCGGCGTCGACATTCTCGATACCGGGAAGCTCGTTTGCCGAGCTGCCGCGGAAATAGCCGACAACACTGCGCAGGAACCCCACACCCTTGGCCAAAGCCGACTGCGGCGGGCTCATGAAGTCCGGGTTTTGATCGAGCTTCAGCTTGTCGACCACCACAGACGCCAGCCGCGCCGAGTTGAGAACCTCTATCTGGCTGAGAATCGTCGCGTCCGTTTGCACCGTGGCGCTCGCAGCCGAGATGTCGTCGACGACCTTGTTCAGCCCTTCATCAATCAAAACGCTGGCGACCGCCGTATACTGCTTGGGCGTAGTCTGCAGATAGATGACGCCCAGGCACAGACCGATAATGGCGCACACCGCCACCACCTTGGCCTGTCGGGCGGCCATGCCAAGCAGACGCTCGATATCGATGAAGTCTTCACCCTTTTCCGGATCGGTGCTGGGCAACGGCATCCTCTTGTCGAGGGGGAAGGTGGCATAGTTCATCTTCGGTCCAATTCCAGGTTGCAGGCGCTATCGGCCTTGGTAGATCGGCGTCGTGACCAGAAAAGACCGCGCAACGTTGCTGCCAGGATGCGCCGGGCCGGAAGGCCCGGGCGCTGGTGTGGCTGTCGCGCCATCGCGAAACCGCATATGCACCCGAAAGATGGGCATTATGCGGCCACTTCCCGGCGCTCATGCGACCGGACAAATTGCTGCAGCATCTCGAAGACAGGGCCCTTCATGTCGTCGCGCGCCAGGGCGAAGGCGATGGTGGCCTCGATGAAGCCCTCCTTGGAGCCGCAGTCGAACATGCGGCCGTCGAAAGGCCGGGCGTAGAAAGACTGGCTTTGGGCCAGCCGCACCATGGCGTCGGTGAGCTGGATTTCATTGCCGGCGCCGCGCTGCTGATTGCCGAGCAGGGCAAAGATCTCCGGCTGCAGAACGTAGCGACCATTGATGTAGAAATTCGACGGCGCATTGGCCGGCGCGGGTTTTTCGACCATCGCCGTCACTTCGAAGCCGGATGCCACGTCGGCGCCGCGGCCGACAATGCCGTATTTGCTGGTTTCGGCCGGGTCGCAGCGCTCGACGGCGATCACATTGCCGCCGGTCCGCTGATAGAGATCGACCGTCTCGGCGAGGCAGCCCCGCGCGCCGAAGGACACCATGTCGGGAAGCAGCAGCGCGAAAGGCTCATTGCCGATCACCTCGCGCGCGCACCATACGGCGTGGCCGAGGCCCTGCGGCGACTGCTGACGGATGAAGGAGGTGGCGCCGGCCTCCGGCAGCAGGCTTTCCAGCGCTTCGAGCTGCGCTTTCTTGCCGGTCTGCTCCAGCGTGCCGATCAGTTCAGGATGCAGGTCGAAATAGTCCTCGATGACCGCCTTGTTGCGGCCGGTGACGAAGACGATGTGCTCGATGCCGGCCTCGAACGCCTCGTCGACGGCATATTGCACGACAGGCTTGTCGACGACGGGCAGCATCTCCTTCGGCATCGACTTGGTCGCCGGCAGGAACCGCGTTCCGAGCCCCGCCACCGGGATGACTGCCTTCCTGACTTTCTGCATCTGCTCTTCCTTCTGAGAGAAAAGATTTCTACCTGTCGCCGGCTATCAAATCGCCCGCATGCTTCATCTCCCCACCCCCACGGCGAACTTGCGCCGCAAGCCTTCTGAGCCGAACCGCGATCGGCATCGACATATGCCCGATGGCGGCCGGATCCCTGAGCGCCGCGCCGATCGCCTTGAGCGGGGCGCGTGCCTTGATGTGCTGAACCAGGGACAGGAACGACGCCGCCTTGCGCAGGCTGCGGCCACGCTTGGCGAAAGCCGCCTTTGCGTCGCTGTCCATGGGATATGCCGCCGCGAACCTGGCATCGGCGCACGTCATCGCCTCGACGTGATGCAGTTCGAGCACGCGCGAGATCGAGCCGGTGCGGATGTGGTAGGCATAACCGACGGTCGGCTCGACCACGCAACGGCCGCCGCTGGCCAGCGCGCTTGCGAGCAGAATGTAGTCCTCACCAATGCGCAGCTTCTCGTCGTAGCGCAGCTTGTTGTCGTCGAGGAACCGGCGCTGGAAGATCGGCTTGAGATAGCCGAAATTGAAGCGCGATTCGAAGACCAGATTACCGGCGATGTAGTCGGCCAACGAGATTTCGCGCAAGCCTTCGAGATAGCCGGCCGGGAACATGGTGTCGTCGGGCGTGCCGTCCTCGCGCACGATCTGCACATTGTCGACCGCAATCTGGGCGCCCGCCGCTTCGGCGCGGGAGATCATCGTGGCTAGGCGGCCGGGAAGGACCGCATCGTCGGAATCGAGCACCGCCACCCAGCGGCCGCGCGCCAGGTCGAGGCCGGCATTGCGGGCGCCGCCCGGACCGCGATTGGCGGGCAGCGCCACCACCTTGACGACATCTTGCGGATAAGCACGCGCCACATCCAGCGTGCCGTCGCTCGACTGGTCGTCGACGACGATGACCTCGACGGTCACGCCGAGTTGCGCGATCGCGCCGGCGATGGCGCGGTCGAGAGTCGCCTCGGCGTTATAGGCGGCGATGACGAAGCTGACGTCAGGCTGCACGCTTGTTCCCTTGTTCTGGCGACGTGAGGCCGTATTGGCGGATTTCACGGACGCCGATCAAACCGCTGACGACACCAACGTGCATAATGCCGCGCAGCACGCTGCGGTTCCGCTGCACCGGGCTGATGGCGGTCAAAATAGCCATGCCGAAGCAGTAGGCAGCCTTGGCCGAAGCGAGCCCGACCTGACCGGCGCGACGCAACCCGCCGGCGCCGTGTCCTATCAGGTGGCCATGCGTCTGGCCGAAGCGGAAGCGGCGGCGGCGCAGCCAGTCGAACGCGGCCCTGGCACGCGGCACGACCTCGTCGACGAAGGCTTGTGGAGCAAAGGCGATGCGGCCGCCGGCCTTGACCATGGCATCGAAGAACTCGGTGTCCTCGCCGCCGGTCTGGCCGCGCGCTAGGCTGAAACGCCGGCCGCAAAGGCTCGCGTCGGCCATTTTGAGCAACACGTTGCAGGTATAGCCGGTGCGGATCTCGCCGCGCACCCAGACCGGCAAGGTGGAATGGAAGTCGCCCTTCTGCATCCAGTCCGGTGCATCGGGGCGGTAATGCGCCCGCACCGGACCGAGCACCGCCGCAGCGCCCGTGGCATCGGCCGCCGCCATCAATTCGACCAGCCAGCCGGGCGACGCCGTCTCGTCGTCATCGATGAAGGCAACGAAGTCCGACACGCTGGCGTCGAGACAGGCGTTGCGGGCAATCGAGATGTTGCGAGCCGGCGCGTGACGATAGCGGATCGGCAGCTTCAATTCCTCGGCCAATGCTCTCACCAGCTTCTGCGCGCCGGGCTCATAGTCATTGTCGGCAACGACGATGCCAATCTCGGCTCCCGCCGGCTTCTCCAGCGCGGCGACGGAGCGCAGCGTGTCGGCCAGCTCCGGCCGACGGAAAGTGCAGATGCAGATGTCGATCGAGCGCCCGGTCATCACGCCACCTTGCGCTGCAATCGAGACGCCAGAAGCTGCTGCCAGAAACCGGCCGACCAGCCGAAATGCATGACCATCGCCGAAACCCCAGCCAGCGCTATGCTGGCGTTGCGTTGGCGTGTCGCGGTGACCGCGCCGTAGCCGAGGCACACCGCCGCCCACAGCAGGAACGGCACCGCCGCCAGCCAGTGGACGAAGGAGAACAGGGCGAGCAGCACCACGGGCGCAACCAGCAGCGGGACCATCTGCCGGACCTTCGGCACCATGCGGTGCTTCAGCACGTTCCTGGCGCGACCGCGGCCATAGCCGAGATACTGGAAATAGAGGCTCTTCAGCGTCGAGCGCGGATAGTAGACCATCTGTGTCCTGCCGCTCATCCAGATGCGGTAGCCCGCCTGGCGGAGCCGGTAGTCGAGCTCGGCGTCCTCATTGTGGCTGAAGCTCTCGTCGTAACCGCCGACATGCCTGAAGGCGGCGATGCGCATCAGCGCGTGGTGGCCGTGGTCGACCCATTCGCCTTCGGACATGTGCCGGTGCTTCGAGCCGCCGGTGCCGAGCTTGGAATTCTGCGCCGCCGCGACCGCCTTCTGCACGGCCCCGGTGCCGGCGGTCAGCATCGAAACGACGACCGAATCAGCGCCGGTGGCGAGGGCTTCCTCCACCAGCCGGTCGCAGTAGTCGTCCGGATAGCCGCCATGCGCGTCGATGCGGATGAGGTAGTCGACGCCTTCGCCAAGGGCCGCCACCGCGAGATTGATGGCGGCGCTCTGGAGGCGCTTCGGATTGGCGAGCAGGATAACCCGGGGATCCTTCGCCACGATTTTTTCGACGATGGCTTGCGTGCCGTCGGTGCTGCCGCCGTCGGCGACGACGATGCGGCCGCCGAGCCGGGCCGCCGCGGGCCGCAATTGGTCGAGCAGGCCGCCGATATGGGCGGCCTCGTTGAGGCAGGGAATGACGATCAGGATCGATGAGGCGGACTGCGCCATCGGTTTTTGTTCGCCCTGTTGCGCCATCACGCGGCCGCCTGTGTCGCAAAAGCCGAAGGCACGGCGGCGAGGCCGCGCAGCTTGTCGACGAAGGCCGCGCAGTCGCTGCGGTCGTAGCTCCAGGTCTTCGGATTGCGCGCCGACACGCGCGACCTCAGGCCGCGATATTCATCTTGGTCCATCCGGCTCAGCATCGCCTCGAGGCTTTCGGGCGTCGCTTCGGGCAGAAGCACGCCGATATCCCGCTGCTTCAGGAACCTGCCGGTTTCGGTGTCCGCCATGGAGATCGGCACGGCGCCGAAGCGGCAACCCTCGTAGAGGCGGTTGGGAAGCAGCCATTCGGAATTCTGGCCCGCCTCGAAAAAATCGATCGCCCACGAGAAATGCACCTCACCGTAGATGGCTGCCATGTCCTCCGGATTGCGGTAGGGGCCGCGGAAGGAAAGCCACGGCTCGGCCTCGACGAAACCGTGAAAGTCCGGAAATTCGGACAGCGCCGGACGGCCCCTGAGCACGACTTCGAAACGGCCCGCCTGCCGGCGGGTGAAATCGGCCAGCAGCTCCAGCGAGCGGCGGCAGCGCAGCGCGCCGAACCAGCCGATGCGCCAGGGCGGCGGCGACGGGCTGTCGTCCTCGACAGAATGCGCGGCGACGACGGATGCTGCCTCGAAATATTTGTTTTCTATCAGCTCGACAGGTGCGCCGATCTGCCCGAAAGGCTCGAAGTAATTGGCGATGAAAGCCGGCGAGCTCGTCACCAGAAGCTTCACGTCGCGCGCGAGATGGCGTTCGGCGCCACGCAGCGTCCTGCCGACGAAGTCGTCGCGCAGCACCAGGCGATGGATATCGAGGCATTCATAGACGATCGGCACGCTCGCCCCGAGCGCGCCGTTGGCGCGGCGGGCCAGCGCCAGCATTTCGAGGTTGCGCGCGATGATGAGATCAGGCTTGGGCACGGCGCCCAGCTTCGCGCCGATCGATATGGCTGCCTTGGCGACAGCGCCGACGCGCTGCGCGAATCGGCCGTCGCGCGTCGCGCCAAGGTCGACAGGCTCGATGCCTTCGATCTCGGCGACCGGGCTGGTGGTGCGGCGGAAGCCCGCCAGGGTGACCCTGGCGCCGCCTGCCTTGAGCATCTGTATTCTCCGGCGCACCGCCGGGTCGGATACGTCATGCACAAGGTACAAGACATGCAGCATGTAACTCGACCGCTGTTGGGCCCACCCATCGGGGATGCTAGTACAGCTTTTGCTGCATCGCAACAATTTTGGTGCGGCGTAGCAAGCGCCCGCACATTTTTTGTTGCACTGCAAAAATCATAAGCTACTCTCAGCCTGCTTGGCGTCGATCCGGATTTCGCGTTGGCTATCAGCGTGGAGCAGCACGCCAGATCGCGACGCGGATCGCGTGGCAGCACTCCGGCAAACATGCCGTTTAACCGCTGTGGCCTGGCCACGGACGCGAAACGAGGTTCCCCATGAAAGTCGTGATCGAAAACACAGTGTGTCTGAACACTGGCGATGCCGCGATCCTTTTGGCTATCCGCCATATTCTCAGATCGATCGTCGGCGGCGATGTGCAGTTCCTGGTTTTCGACAGTCAGCCCGACGTCGCGGCCAGGCTTTACCCGAAGAAAGATTACCCGGATCTCGAATTCCACAAGCTGCTGTCGGAATCCCTGTTCAGGGATCAGCATGGCGGCGGGATAAAGGGCCGGCTCAAGTCGATCTACAATCGGGGAGTCTTGCGCGCCTTGCGCCGCTTTGCCCAAAACGGCGCCAGCAGCGTGTTCTTCAGCAGAAGCGACCGCCACGGCCTTGAGGCCTATGCGAGCGCCGACCTGGTGGTCACGACAGGCGGAACCTATCTCGTCGAGAACTACGACCTTGAAAAGCGGCTCAATCAATTCCGCATCGATGCGATCTTGGGCAAGGACCCGATCTTCTTCACGCAATCGCTCGGCCCGTTCAAGAAAAGTTACAATCGCCAGGAGCTAGGCCCGATCTTCGATCGGGCTCCGCTCATCCTGCTGCGTGATGAGCGATCCAGAAATCACATCCTGGATCTGGTGAAAGACCCCGGCAAATGCCATGTGGTCGCCGATGCCGTCTTTGCCCTGGCTGATACCGACAGGATCAAGAAACATCTCGGCAGCGCACCGGCGCCGACGGGCCGAGTCGCTATTTCCGTCCGCCACTGGAGCTTCGTCAGCGACGGTGAAGATGGCATGCGCCGCTATCTCGATTCGATCCGGGAGATCGCCACAATTCTTGTCAGGGACCACGCCAAGCAGGTGACCTTCATCTCAACCTGCCAGGGTGTGCCGGAATATGCCCATGACGACGCCAGGACTGCGCGGGCGATCGTGGCCGAACTCGACCCGGAAATCGCCGAACACGTCAATGTCGACGCCGCATTTCACACGCCCGATCAACTGATGGCGCTGGTGAAGGATTGCGACTTCGTCGTCGCCACGCGCATGCATATGATGATCATGTCGCTTTGCGTCGGCACTCCGGTGCTGCCGATCGCCTATGAATTCAAAACCAAGGAAGTCGCCAAGCGCATCGGCGTCGACGACCTTCTGCTCGACATCGATACCGTGACGCCGTCGGAAGCAGCCGAAAAACTCGGCAGATTCATCGCCAGTCTTGACCACTATCGCCGGGCAAGCCTCGAGGCCGTGCTGGAAGAGCATGCGTCGGCAATGTCGGCAACCAGGCCGTTGTCCTCCTTGATAGGCAACCGCTCACCCAATGTTGCTGGCGACGTTGGCAAGAGTGGCGAACAACGCCTTGCGCGACTGCGGAACAGCAAGCATGAGGGCCAAGGCGAACCCGTAGTTTAGGACGACCGCCACCAGGATCGTGAGCAGGTCCGACTGATTGGTCAGCAACGCCGGCAGCGACAGATACGAGAGCCAGGCGAGCAGGGACGAGACGATGAAGAGCCCCTGTATGCCCAGAAAATCGCCGGCAGTCACCGGGCCGACACGATGGATCAGGGCGGCAAGCACCGGGATGCGCAGCACGTAACCGCTGATGGCATAGGCAGCCGCGACGCCGATGGCGCCCCAATGCAGGCCGACGATGAAAGAGGCGACGGTCGTCAAAGACGAATAGATGCCCCAATGGAACATCGTCTTCGTCTTGCCCTGGCAGATGAATATCCACCCCGTGGTGCTCGATACGGACTGCATCAGGCCGGCGATGCCCAGCCAGGCGAAAATCGGAGCCACGGCCATCCAACGCTCGCCGAAGAGAAGCCTGACCACCTGCTCAGAAGTCAGTGTCAAGGTCGCAATGCCGGGCATGGTAATAACGGCCAGCAGCCAGTTTGTCCGGACATAGATGTCTCGAAATCGCTGCTTGTCCTCATGGATGCGGCTGAGCAGCGGCACCATGATACGCGTCAGCGGCTGGTTGATGTTCTGCAGCGGAAAGAGCAGAAGCTTGTAGGCGCGATCATAGTAGCCCAGCTCGACCGCGCCGGAATATTTTCCGATCAGAATGTTGTCGAGGTTGCGAGACAGAAAATTGACAAGGTTGAAGCCCGTGAGGTTCGCCCCGAACCTGAATATGTCCGCGTCGACCTTCAGATTCGGCCAAGACGGCGTCCAGCGCGTCACCAGCCAGCCCGCAACCAGCGCTACGACAGCCGACACAGCCGGACCCAAAACCAGAGACCAATAGCCAAGCCCTAAATACGCCGCGGTTGCGGTAGCGAGCAGTCCTACGGCCGCCGTGATTGCGTCGTTGAGCGCAAGCTGGCCGAATTGCAGATGGCGGTTCATCAGGGCAAGCGGCACTGCGGCAAGACTGCCAAAAAGCAGCGGCACGGCGGAAGCAAGTGTTATCCCCCACATTCGCTGATCGCCGTAGAAAGCGGCAATGGCTGGAGCCAGGCAAGCCACGACCGCCCCGGCGCACAGGCCGACAACCGCGCTCAGCCAGAAGACTTGGTTGAGTTGCCGTTGATCGATCTCCTTGCGCTGGATGACCGCCTGCTGGAGGCCCAGATCCTGAAGCAGGCCGACGAAGGCCACGATCGGTCCCACGGAAGCCACCAGGCCGAAATCCTCGGGGACGAGCAGCCGGGCAAGGATGACGACCGAAAGGAACTGGATCGCTATCTTGAAGCCTTGCGCGCCGGCCGTGACCAGCCCGCCGCGCAAGGCAACGCGACCAAATTGCGGGGGCGGATTGGCATTCATGTGACGGATCCGGTCTCCCCTAGCCGCGCAACGATCTGCGCAAAGCGTTCATTCAAGGTATCGGCATTGAAATCGGCCTCGACCTTCCTTCGAGCGGCAAGCGCCATCGGCTCGCACAGGCCCGGGTTCTCGGCGATCCAGGTGAGTTTGCCGGCAAGCGCGGCGACGTCCCTTTCGGGCACGAGGAAGCCAGTCTTGCGATCCTCGATCAGCTCCGGAATTCCCGAATGGTAGGTGCTGACAGCGATCAAGCCGCCAGCCATCGCCTCCATGAGTGCAACCGGTATTCCTTCCAGATCGCCGTCTCGCCCGGCGACGCTTGGCAGAAGGAAGACATGGGCATCGCGCAGGCGCTGCTTCACCTCGCCGTGCGGACGCGGTCCGAGGAAGGTCACCCTGTCGGCAATACCGAGGTCGACGGCGGTAAGCTTCAATTCCTCCAACAATTCCCCGCCGCCGATCACCGAATAGGTCCAATCGCGGTGCGGCAGGCAAGCGAGGGCGCGAAGCGCATATTCGGTTCCCTTTTTCTCGGTCAGCCGGCAGACCGAGATGAAAGACAGCGTACGTCCCTGCCAGGAGCGCCAGCGATATTCGATCTCGCTTGGGCGAATGCCCATGTGGTGAACCGCGACTTGTGCCGGCGCGGCACCGGCATCGATCAGGGCCTGACGGAAGAATGCATTCACAGGGAGCTGGAGAGCCCCTTGTTCGAAAACGGGCCTGTACTGGTCCAGGGTGCCGTCATGCAACGGCCTGCCGACATCGGTGCCATGGAATATGGTTACCAAAGGCGCGGAAATCCTGCGCCGCTTCATGACGCGGGCGACGCGCAGGCCGTTATGGCCAAAATGCGCCACGATCACATCGACGTTTCGCAGCTTTTGTGCGTTGGCCAGGTCGATGAAGGTCGAAAGCTTGTCCCAAAATCTGCCGGACCATTTCCGGAGCAGTGAGCGGTAGCGATTCAGGCCACCCCACCAGGAAACGACAGGGCCGGGCAATGTCTGCCAACGTGCATCGTCCACATTGCTATCCTTTCCAAAAGCCATCTCGTTGCAGACGACGCTGACTTTCATTCCCCTTTCAAGGCATCCGGCAATCTGATCGAGCACGAATGTCTCGGACAGGGTGGGAAATTTGTCGACTACGAAGCAAATCCTCATCGGCAGGATGTTCTCGCCCAGATCAGGCTGGAAACATCGCCGGCAGGGCCTGACGCATGCGGCATGAACTTTGACTCCTGTCGGCCCAACCTATTGCAGGTTTTGCCGCATCGCAACATTTTTGGTGCAGTGCAGCAAACGATTCCCTCTCCTTGCTTGCAAGCTACGCAGCGTGGCGGACGCCCTGCCGAGCCGCTCTTTCGAGCAGTTCGAGAAACACCACCAATTGCCGCGCGGGATCGAGCTCCGGGCGCTTGGAGAAGGCCAGAGCCGAGGCCGAAAGCCGTTCGTATTCCTGGCGATCATTCCAAAGGCGCGTCACCGCCGACGCCCAGTCGGTAAGCGGGGCGTCGTAGTCGAGCACCACGCCGCCGGGACCGATGGCTTCGGGCAGGCCGCCGCGCCTCGAGCCCACGACAGGGATGCCGCTGCAATGCGCCTCGGACGCGACGCGGCCCCAGGCTTCCTCCCATTTGCTCGGAGCAAGCAGGATCCTGGTGCGGCCATAGACCGTCTTCATGTCGTCGGTGCGGTTTTCCAGCGTGACGTTCGAGAGCGGCGCGATGGTCTTTTCGATGCGGGCACGATGCTCGTCCTCCAGTTTCCAGCTCTCCACGAACAGGAAGGGAATCTCCGGGCAGGCGGCCGCAATCCTCACCGCCAGATCGAACCCCTTCTCCTCATAGGGATTGATCATGGTGACGAATTCGCCGGTCGTATGCGTGCAGTAGAGCGCGTCGTTGATGGTCGGCGGAAGCACGATGGACTCGATGCCGAACTTTTCCTTGTAGGTGCGCGCCGTGAATTCCGAATTGGCGATGTACAAAGCCGAATTGAGTTCGCGCGGATCGCCGGCGAGCTCGTGAAATTCGACATTGTGCAGATAAACGACCAGCGGCACGCCTTCGGCAAGAAGCGCCTTTCCGAGCAGGACGGATTTGTGGCACTGCACGACCGCGACGTCCGGTGTGGTCTTCTCGACGGCGAAGCCGGCCGCCTCCCAGGGGAACCAGGCGCGCATCACCGGGTAGCCGGGGAAATTGTCGACAACCGCGGGCTGCCGCAGCAGCTTCATCTTGGCACGCGCCTTGAGGCCGAACATGCCGTCGCCGAACAGCGAGGCGAGGACCGACGCCTGATGGCCGTGCTCGATCAGCTGTTCGACCAGGTGATGCGTGTTGGATTGCACGCCGCCGGTGAACTCGGGAATGTACCCGTTGCCGCTTGCAAAAAGCACTTTCATCGTTCTGCTCCTAATTCGGCCCGGGCGAGTATCCGCAAGCCACGGCTCATCAGCTTGCGCCGCGCGCCAAGGGAAGCTTCGACGTCATCGCCCGACACAGCCGGCCGAGCGAAGCGGAAAGCGACAGCGCCGAATACTCCCGCAACAATTTTGAAGCCGGGATCACCTTTCCCGCCTTCAGGTCCCGCGCCAGATAATGCGGGAAGGAATGCATGTATTCCCTGACGATGTCGGCCTTCAGCGGTCCCGACCTCCATGCCTTCACCGCCGAGACGAATTCGTCGGCCAGGGCAGATGCCAAACCTGTATCGTAGGCTTCGAACGTACGCCGCACGATGGCGCGTTCCTTGTCACTGAGCGACGTCTTTCCGGCTCGTTCGGCAAGCAGGGCGTAGCGGCGGATGTCCTCGGCCGCGTGATGCCACAGACCCTTCCTGGCCATGATGCTCGACCGCTGCAGCAGCGCCTGCATCTCGAGATCGGCCGTCCTCGGCAGGGCCTGCTCCGAGCGATCCAGATACTCATGCAGATCGACCGACTTGTAGACCTCTTCCATGATCGCCCGGTCGTACGCGCCCCAGGCCTTGATCCGGTCGGTGTAGGAAATGACCACCTTGGTGCTGCCGCGGACCATGTCGTGCTGGCGCTGGAAGAACATCAAGCCATCAACCCTGATGCCCTTGAACCGGCGTGCAAGCCTCAACATCATCTCGTAGTCCTGCGACCGGACCAGGGTCTCGTTGAAGCCACCCACCTCGTCGTAGCATTTGCGGCGCACCAGGAGGCCCGGCTGGTGGACGTGGCAATATTCGAGATGCGACGGGAAGAAATTGTCCTGGCTGACATGTCCGAAGGCGACGATCTCGTAATCCTGCTCCTCGATCTGGGCCGAACGCTGGAAACGCGCATATTCGCCGAATGCGAAATCGGCGGCCGGCTCGCGCTCGAAGGCGGCGAGAAACCGCTCAAGCGCCGTCGGGTGCGCGACGTCGTCGTCATCGAATATCCAGACGAAATCTCCTGTGCAGCGCTTCAGGGCAAAATTCAGCGCCGTCGATTTCCCGCCATTCTCCTTGCGGTGGTATTCCACCGGCGCCGGGAAAGAGGCCGCCACCGCGCCGGTATCATCCGTCGAGCCGTCGTCGACGATCAGGATCTGATCCGGCATCACGGTCTGCCGCAGCAGGCTGCCGATGGATTCGGGCAGGAATTTTTGCCGGTTGAAGGTAGGGACGATGACGGTGACCGTCGGTTTGCGCTGCGCAGCCATTGATGACCTCATACTGTTGCCGATGCCCCGTTCGCCGGCATGAGTCCACAGCCATGGCGACGGCCATTGTCCTTGAGGCAATCAGCCCTCATGCCGCCATCCTGCCGATCGAGAAATATTCGATGCCGTAGCGCGCGATCACCTTGGGATCGTAGAGATTGCGGCCGTCGAAGATGACCGGCGTCGTCAGCGCATCCTTGAGCGCGTCGAAGGACGGCGCGCGGAAGCTCTTCCATTCGGTGCAGATCAAAAGCGCGTCGGCGCCGCGCAGCGCCGCTTCCTTGGTGCCGCACAAAAGCAGATCCTCGCGCAGACCGTAGATCGCCTGGCACTCCTGCATCGCCTCGGGATCGTAGGCCTGCACCTTGGCGCCGGCCGCCCACAACGCTTCCATCAGCGTGCGCGCCGGCGCCTCGCGCATGTCGTCGGTGTTGGGCTTGAAGGCGAGCCCCCAGACGGCAAAGGTCTTGCCCCTGAGCGCGCCCTTGAAATAGTGGTTGACCTTGTCGAAC
>NZ_NSFT01000020.1 GCF_002294725.1 Mesorhizobium sp. WSM4313
CACCAGCACATTGCGCACCCCGCCCCTGCCGCCCGAAAGGCCGATGCCGCCGATCACCGCCACCAGGACGATGTCGTAGAGCAGCGTCGAGTTGACGATGCGGGTGTTGATCGAATGCAGGCTGGCTGCCGTCAAAAGCCCGGCGACCAGCGCCACGAACGCCGAGAGCACGTAGCGCAGCACCAGCATGGGCCGTACCGGAACGCCGATGTTGCGGGCAGCGACCGGATTGTCGCCGGCGAAATAGATGAAGCGGCCCCATTTGGTGTAGCGCAGGAACAGGAACACCAGGAAAGCCAAACCGGCGAAGACGAACACCTCGACCGGAATATCGAGGAAGCGGACGCCGCCGAGCAGCTCGACCCAGTGTCCGCCGGGCACCGGCACGGCATCCTGCGTGATCAGTTGCGAGCGCACATAGCCGAACACAAAGGAGCCGGTGGCCAAGGTCACGAAGATCGCCGGCACGTCGGCATAGGCGACGAGAAAGCCGTTGAGCAGGCCGATGGCCAGTACGCCCGCCAGCACATAGACGAAGGCGAGTCCGTCCGAGGTTCCGGTGTTGAGCAGTTGCAGGTACCAGGCGACCGACATCGCCATGATCGCCACCGCCGACAGGTCGATGCCGCGGCCGATGATGACGACCGCCATGCCAAGCGCCAGAATGCCGAGCACCGAGACCGAGCGCACGATGGCCACCAGATTGTCGGCGGTCAGGAAACCGGGCAGGCCCAGCGCAGCGGCGGCGAACAACAGGATGGCGATGGCAAAGACGATGCCTTCCTGATTAAGGCGCCTCCAGTTCGGCCAGCCGGTCGCATTCATCGCTTGTGTCTTTCGCCCCGAGGGCAAGGCCTTGCCGGCCTGCACCCCGCACGAAAGCTAATCGGCTCAACAGCGGCTCGTCAAATGAATCCGCGTTCAAGAACCGCGCCTCTCCGACTATTTTCCGAGTGGACGCATCGATTGCCGTAACTGGCGCAATTGGCGGAAACTCTTGGGCTTTTGGCAGTTCGTTGCCGTGATCGCACGGCGCGCGAAAGAACCTGTTCGGACCCCGCGGGACCGGCGCAATTCGAGTCCGCAAAATGCGCCCGACACGACGTCAATTGTTCGCTGAATGGCCTGAAATCTCGGCGCGGCATCGGCCGGCAGGACTAGGCAAACATCGCCGTGGCGCCGGCCCAGTCCAAAGCTTATTCAACAAACTTCCGTGTCGCCGTTTCGCCTGTTATGGATGAGCCGGGGTGGCCGAGGAAAACGCATGAAGCCGATTTATATCGACTATCTCAATGCTCTCGACATCGAAGCGCTTGCCATGACCGACGCCGAGATCATCGGCGCCGTCGAAGCCGGGCTCGTCGCGCAGGGCAACGGCCAGACGGTGATCGAGCCGCGCGTCCATCTCGAGCCGGATCCCTCCTTCCACGGCCACTTCAACGTCCTGCGCGGCTATGTGGCGCCGCTCGACGCCGCCGGCGTGAAGATCGTCGGTGACTATGTCGAGAACTACAGGCACGGCCTGCCGTCGGAATTCGGCATTCTCAATCTTTTCGATCCGCGCACCGGCACGCCGCGCGCCATCCTCGACGCCACTGTCATCACCGATATGCGCACCGGCGCGGTCACCGCCATCGGCGCCAAGCATCTGGCGAAGAAGTCGTCCAAGGTGCTCGGCCATATCGGCGCGCGCGGCACCGCCTATTGGAACGTGCGCCTGCTCGACCATCTCTTCGACTTCGACGAGATCCGCGTCCACTCACGCCGCCCCGAAAGCCGCGATAGCTTTGTCGCGAAGCTGGCGGCCGATCTCGGCAAGCCGGTCATGGCCGTGGCCGACTGGAAAAGCTGCGTCGAAGGCGCCGACATCGTCGTCGAAGCCTCGCGGCTGCCGGAACCGCAGCCGCTGCTCAAGACCGAATGGATCAAGCGCGGCGCGTTGGTCGTGCCCTATGGCACGATGAGCGCGGTCGAGCTGTCATTGACCGATATCATGCAGAAGATCGTCGTCGACGACTGGGGCCAATGCAAGGGCGGCAAGTTCGGCTCGCTGCGCGCCCATGTCGAGACGGGACGGCTGAGCGAGGCGACGCTGCATGCCGAGCTCGGCCAGATCGCGGCCGGCCTCAAAGCCGGCCGGCAAAGCGATGGCGAGACGATCCTGTTCTGGCATCGCGGCCTCTCGCTGTCGGACATCGCGCTCGGCAAGGCCATGCTCGCCAAGGCCGGCGAAAACGGCATCGGCCAGAGGCTGCGCTTCGCATGAGCCCGCTCGTTCTCACCGGCGCCGGCGTCAGCATCGAGGATGTGGTTGCCGCCGCGCGCAACGCCTGCAAGGTCGAGATCACGCCTGCCGTGCTTGAAAAGCTCGACAAGGCTCGCCAGGTCCTCGATGCCGCCGCGGCCGGCGGCCAGCAGATCTACGGACTGAACAGAGGCCTCGGCGCCAATCTCGTCACGTCTGTCGAAGGCGACGCCGGCGCCTTCCAGCGCCAGCTGATCGAAGGCCGCAGCGCCGCAGTCGGCGAGGCGCTGCCGGTGCCGGTGGTGCGGGCGGCGATGTTCGCCCGTCTTGCGATGCTCGCCGCCGGCGGCTCGGGCCTGTCGCCGCGCGTGTTCACCGCGCTGGTCGAAGCGCTCAATGCCGGCGTGCATCCGGTGATGCCGTCGCTGGGTTCGATCGGCGCCGGCGATCTTCTGCTGATGACGGCGGTCGCCCGCGTGCTGATCGGCGAAGGCGAAGCCGAATATCAGGGTCGCCGCATGCCTGCCGCCAAGGCGCTGATGATGGCGCGGCTGGCACCGGTCACTTTCTCGCCGAAGGACGGTCTGTCGCTGATCAACGCTTCGGCGGTTTCCACCGGGACCGGGGCACTGGTGCTGACCGATGCGCTGTCGGCGCTCGACCAACAGCAGCAGGCCGGCGCGCTGACGATGGAAGGCATCGGCGCCAACCGCACCATCCTCGACCCGCGCCAGCATCAGGCGCGTCCGGGCGCCTGCCAGCAACTTGCGGCGAAGGCGCTCCGCGACCTTCTGGCGCGCGATGAGGCGCCGGCGCCGACCACCATCCAGGACCCACTGTCGATCCGTTGCATGCCCTCGATCCACGGCGCGCTGATCCAGGCAATCGACCATGCCAGGCTGGCTGTCGAGATCGAGCTCAACGCCGCCGCCGACAATCCACTGGTGCTTGCCGAGGATGAGCTGGTCATGTCGACCGGCAACTTCCATACCGCGTCGCTGGCGCTCGCCTTCGAGACGCTTGGCCTGGCGATCGCGCAATGTGCGGCAGCGTCCGCCGCCCGCTTCGTCCAGCTCACCGGCTCGACGCGTCACGGCCTGCCGAAATATCTGTCGCCGGTCGGCGGCGCCTCGGCCGGCTTCGTGCCGTTGCAGAAGACGGTGACGGCGATCCTGGCCGCGATCCGCCACAAGGCCAATCCGGTGATGCTCGATTTCCTGCCCGTGTCCGAGGGTGTCGAGGATCACGCGACGCAGACGCCGCTCGCCGTCGCCAAATGCGCCGAGATGATCGTGCTGTGGCGGCGGCTGATCGCCTTCGAGCTGATGGCGGCGGCGCAGGCCGTCGATTTGCGCGAGGGCATAGCGCTCGCGCCGGCTACCGGCGCAATCCACGCGGCCGTGCGTTCGCATGTGGCGACGCTCAAGGAAGACAGGCCGCTGGGCATTGATTCCGAGGCGCTTTACGCCGCCCTCGCCAGCGGAATCTGGCAAGGTCCCCCGGCAACGGTCTGAAGCTTTTCGACTCCTGGATCAGGACTTTACGTCCACCTTCTTCATGAAGAGGGTGAGTTCTTCCGGATCCATATGCACGACATGCCTGTCTTCGGGATAGGCGCCGCTGTTGATGTCGGCCACATATTCCGAGAAGGCGGCGATGCGCTCCTGCTGCAGCCGGTCATATTCGGCGGCGAAGTTGCGATAGACCTTCGAGTGGCGCGGCATGTGACCGCGATTTGTGCCGAGAATATCCTCGGCGAACAGATATTGCGCGTCGCAGCCCGTGCCCGCGCCCATCGACAGCATGATCAGCGGGGTGCGCTCCGAGATCGCCTTCGCCACTTCCACCGGCACCACCTCGATCTCGGCCCCGATCGCGCCGGCCGCTTCCAGCTGCTTGACCGCCTCGAACACCTGCATGGCCGTATCCGCGGTCTTCCCGACCGCCTTGAAGCCGCCGGTCCAGGTCGCGCGCGACGGGATCAGGCCGACATGGCCGATGACTGGGATGGCGTCGTCGGCCATGCGCTTGATCGTGGCGTAGCCGGCGCTGCAATAGACCGCGTCGGCGCCGGCTTTGTAGAGCCGGAACGACCAGCGCACGAAATCGTCGGCCGTGCCGATCTCGAAGAAATTGTCGCCCGGCATGGTGAAAAGGCTGGGCGCAGCGTCGCGATATTGCGGGTTGAGAACCAGTTCCGGCGGCACCGAGACGATGTCGACCCCTGCCCGCTCGGCAGCCTCGGCTTCCTCCAGCGTCAGCACGCGCAACATGGTCAGCTGCCGCTTGCCCTTCATGGCGCGCAGGTCGGCAACGGTCGGTCTCTTTCGGCTCATCGGTACATCCTGTTTTGTCTGACGGCTTTCAGCCGATATCGATCATCACCTTACCGGCCTCGACCTTGACCGGATAGGTCTTGAGGTTGACGCAGACCGGCGCGCCCTTGGCCTGGCCGGTCTTGTAGTTGAAGCGGCCATTGTGCTTGGGGCATTCGATGATGTCGTCCATCACCAGCCCGTCGGCTAGATGGGCCTTTTCATGCGTGCAGAAGCCGTCGGTGGCGAAGAACGCGTCCTCCGGCGAGCGGTAAATCGCGAATGTGCGGCCGCCATGGTCGAAGCGGATCACATCCTCCTCGTCCACATCCTCGACCGCGCATGCTTCAACCCACTCCGCCATCGTCTGTCTCCATTTTGCCAAGCTGCGCCTATTCGGCGGCCGCGGCCGTTATGTCGAGATCATGGAATTCGCCGCGATAAGGCTTGGCCGTCGGCGGCAATTCGCGCTTGAGATAATAGTCCTCGTATTTCAGCTGCCTGAGCAGCACCGGCCAGACCTCGCGATAGGCGTGCCACATCGACGGGTTCGCCACTGGCAGATCGTGCTTGATCAATTCATGCAGTTTCGGCAGCGCGTGGTACGGAACCATCGGGAACATGTGGTGCTCCACATGGTAGTTCATGTTCCAGTAGATGAAGCGGCTGACCGGGTTCATGTAGACGGTGCGCGTGTTCAGCCGGTGATCGGTGACGTTGTCGGCCAGCCCGATATGCTGCAACAGCCCCGTCAGCACCATATGCCAGGTGCCGTAGAGCCGCGGCAGGCCGATCAGCACCAGCGGTATCCATGACCCAAGCGCGATCGCGACAGCGATCGTTGCGGCGTAGACGACCATGTGCCAGCGCGCAGCGGTCACCGCCTTGTGCTGCTCCATCTCCGGGATGTAGCTCTTCTCGTCGTCCGACAATGTGCCGAAGGCCTGGCGCACCAGGATCGGCAGCGAATAGCGGAAATCGAGGATGCCGGTGAAGGCCAAAGCCGCCTTGACGAGGTCCGGCGGCCGCATCACCGCGATCTCGGCGTCGCGGCCGACGATGATGGTGTCGGTGTGGTGGCGCGCATGGCTCCAGCGCCACTGCACCGGATTGCGCATCAGCATGAAGGAAGCGATGTGATAGACGACGTTGTTCATCCAGCGCGTGCGGAAGGCCGTGCCGTGGCCGCATTCGTGCCAGCGCGAGTCGCTCGACGAGCCGTAGAGCACGCCATAGACGAACAGGAACGGCACGATCCACCAACTGCCCCAGAACCAGACGATGCCGGCCGCCGAGCCCAGGATCGCAACGATCCAGATGATGGTGTCGCGGATCGCCGGCCCGTCGGAGCGCTGCATCAATTCCTTCATGGTCTTGCGCGGCACGTCCGTGTGGTACCACTCGGCGGAGGCGAGCCCGGTCTCGATCGCAAGCCGAGTGCTTTCGCCGACAAGGCTGTAGTCGCGCTTGGTGCTGCCGGCCATCGCCATCGTCATATTCCCCAGCCGTCAAACTCCGTTGGCGCAGAATTTCTCATCGAGGAATTTTTTCGCGCGCGGCACGTCCTCCTCGGTCAGGTGCTCGATGATCACCGGAATGTTCGGATGCTTCTCGCTGAGCCGCTTCAGATAGAGGTCGTAGTTCAGCGCGCCGAGGCCCGGCGCCGGCAGCTCGATCTCGCCAACGCCGCGGAAGGTAAGCCCCTCATGCGCGTCCGCGTCACCGATATCGGCATGCTTTTCGGTTTTGTCGCTGCCCGAGCGCTTGACGTCCTTGGCATGCGCGATCCTGATCTTGTCGCTCAGCGTGTCGAACACCTGGTTCAGCACCTGGTCCATGCGGTCGATGTTGTGCGCCTCGAAGTAATTGGTCGGATCCATCAACAGGCCGAGGCCGGGGTGGTCGACCTGTGCGAACATCCTGACCGTCTCCTCGACCGAACCGACGACGTTGTTGACATAGGTCTCAAGCAGAAACACTGCGCCGTGGTCGTAAGCCGTCCGGGCAAGGTCGGAAATCACTTTGCGGCATTCCTCGAACCCCTCCTCGGTCTTGTTCTTCGGGTGGTGAACCCAGTCGGATTCGGTGTTGTAGGTGCCGGTCTCCGAGATCACGTAAGGGCTGCCGAATTCGCGTGCGTTGCGGATAATTTCCTTCAGATACGCCAGTCGCCTGTCGCGCTCGGTCTTGTCCGGATGAATGATGTTGGTGTAGCCGGACACGCAGCAGACTGGCAGGTTATGATCGCGAAAAGTGTCACGCACTTTCCGCGCCTTGTCCGTGGAGATCTGCCCGGCCGACAGGTCGATATCCTTGAAATGCAGGTCGAGCTGCACGGTGTTGAAGCCGAGCGCACGGATGCGCCTGGCGGACTCTTCCAGCTCGTAGGGAAAATAGCCTGTGAAGATACCTGCCTGCATCATGAGGTGAAGTCCTCTGGGTAAGCGATTCAGTTGCCCTGCCTTTTAGTCGCCTAGTCGACAGAGATTTCGGACAGCCTGATCGTGCGACCTTCCGCCATCGAGCGGTAGCCCGCCTCGACCAGCGCCATGGTCTTGACGTTGTCGGCGACCGACAGCGCCGGCGGCGTGCCGGTCTTCAGCGCGTATTGCAACTGCTCCATGACGCCGATGAATGCATGCGGGAACCACATCGTCTCCCAGCTTGGGCTGACCCATTTGCCGCCCGTCGTTTCGCTCGAGGCATGGGTCAACGTCGACGCGACGCCCTTCGGCCATCCAATCGTGCCCTTGGCGACGCCCTTGATGCCGTCGACCCGCCAATTGATGTGCTGATCGTCCTCGTAACCCTCCTGGCGCGGGCCGGACCAGACGTCCTCCAGCGAAACGGCAAGCACGCCCGAGGGGAAGCGCAGCGTCGACACGGTGATGCCGTCCGAGTGCTCGAACGCCGTGCGCGGATCCTTGCGCGTCAGCGTGGTTATCTCCTCCGGTTCGCCAAAAAGGAAACGCAGCACGTCGAGATGATGCACGCTCATATTGGCGAGCGTCAGTCGGTCGTAATCGGCAAGGAAGGTCTGCCAGTGCGGGATCGCGTGCATGTCGATCTCGGCAAAGACGATGTCGCCAAGCGCGCCGCTGTCTATGATCTGCTTCAAGACGCGCATCGACTGATCATAGCGCATGTTCTGATTGACCGAGAGGATCTTGCCGGAGGCAGCCGCTTCGTCGCGCAGCTTCACAGCTTCCTTGACCGAAAGCGCCAGCGGCTTCTGCGCCAAGATCGCTTTGACGTGCGGCTGCTTCAACGCATGGCGGATCAAAGCCGGTTGCTGATCGGGCGGAAAGGCCAGATCGACGATCTCGACCTGGCTGTCCTCGATCAATTGCTCCGGCGCCTCGTGGACGGTCGCAATATTCCAGCGATCGGCGACCTTCTGCGCATTGGCCTTGGTGCGCGATGCTATGGCGACTACCGGAAAACCGGCTTCGTGATAGGCGGCGAGATGGCATTCGGCCATGATCATGCCGGCGCCGATGCAGCCGATCCGGTATTCCCTGACCCGAACTGTCACGTCCGGTTCGAAGCCTATACTCGCCATCCATTCCTCCCTTGGAGGATGGGTATAACGCCATGGTCCGGACCTCAGCCAAGGCCCGCGCCATCATTTCCCATCAGTCAGGCCGCGATCAGCACCGTGCTGTCCGGCGACCAGCTCAGCACGACGGGCTGACCCTCTGCGAGGCGCTCGGCGCCGGTGTTCTGGACGATCACCTTCAGCGTCTGGCCGAAGCGGTCGACGAAATAGGTGCTGTTGTTGCCGGCAAAGATGCGTTTCGAGACCTGCCCCGTGAGCGTGTTGACATTGGCTGGATCGGGCTTTGCCGCGCCGGGCGAAATCCGGATGCGCTCGGGCCGAACGGCGCAGCTCGCCTTGGCGCCGGCCGGCACCGATGCGCCTGTCGAAGCCGCGATCGTCGTGCCGTCGGGCAGCCTGATCCCTGAGCCGGTCGCGTTGCCGTGAAAGATATTGGCGTCGCCGAGGAAAGTCGCGGCGAACTCGCTTTGCGGCCTGTCGTAGATCTCTTCCGGCGGTCCTTCCTGCACCAGCCTGCCGTCGCGCAATATGCCGATGCGGTCGCTCATCGTCAGCGCCTCTTCCTGGTCGTGGGTGACGAAAATGGTCGTGATGCCGATCTCGCGCTGGATGCGCTTCAGCTCGATCTGCATGTCGACGCGCAATGCCTTGTCGAGCGCGCCGAGCGGCTCGTCGAGCAAGAGCACGCGCGGCTTGGTAACGATGGCCCGCGCCAGCGCCACGCGCTGGCGCTGGCCGCCGGAGAGCTGGTGCGGCTTTCGCCCGCCGAGCTTGCCGAGCTGTACGAGATCGAGCGCGCGTTGCACTTCCGCAGCGATTGTCGCTTTCGGCTCGCCGCGCACCGACAGGCCGAAGGCGATATTGTCGGCGACGCTCATATTGGGAAACAGCGCATAGTTCTGGAACACCATGCCGATGCGCCGCTTTTCGACCGGCACGCGCTCGACGCTCTCGCCGCCGATCGCAATGCGGCCGGAATCCGGAAAATCGAAGCCGGCGATCTGGCGGAGCAGCGTGGTCTTCCCGCTGCCCGAAGGTCCGAGCAGCGCGTAGAAGCCGCCATCGGCAAAATCGATCGAGACATCGTCCAGCGCCTTGTGCGCGCCGAAGCTGCGCGAGACGTTCGCGACCTGGACGCCAGCCATTATTTCTCTCCACCAAACTTGAAGAAGCGCGCCGTGAGCAGCATCAGCGCCATCGACACGACAATGATGATCGTCGAGACCGCGTTGATCTCGGGCGTGAAACCCTTGCGGATCGCGGCATAGATTTCGACCGGCAATGTCGTCTGGCCGGGCGTCGACAGGAAATACGAGACCACGAACTGGTCGAACGACACGGCGAAGGCGAACAGCCCGCCGGCGATCACCCCAGGCATGATCCACGGCAAAGTAACCCGCGTGGTCACCTGCCACTGGTTGGCGCCGAGCGAGCGCGCCGCTTCCTCCAGCTCTGGCGCGAAGGTCTGCAGCCGGGCCGACACGACGACGATCACATAAGGCAGCGCCAGCGCGACATGGCCGAGCAGGATTGCCACCAGCCCGCGGCCGATGCCGACGCCGAAGAAGAAGATCAGCATTGCCGTGCCGGTGATCAGCCACGGGATGGCGATCGGTGGGAAGAGCAGCGCCTGCAGGACTTTCTTGCCGCGGAAGTCGTAACGGTAGAGCGCCAGCGAGGCCATCGAGCCCAGCACCGTCGAGATCAAAGTGGTGATGACGGCGATCTCGATGCTGTTCCAGGTCGCGGCGATCAACTGGTCGTTCTGCCAGAGCGATGAATACCAGTCCGTCGTCCATTCGAACGGCAATTGGTAGAAGGGCGAAGCGTTGAAGGACATCGCCGCCATGATGATGATCGGCAAATAGAGGAAGCCGAGCAAAAGCACGATGTAGAAGCGCCCGAGCCATTCGAGGATGCGCGTCGTCGCCATCACGCAGCCCTCCGCAGGACAGGCGCGGCCAGCGCCAGGATGATCAGCACGACCGCGAGCAGGATAAAGGAGAGTGCCGCGCCCAGCGGCCAGTTGAAGACGGCGACGAACTGGTCCTCGATGATGGTGCCGTAGAAGGTACCGGTGCGGCCGCCGAGGATGCGCGGCTCCATGAAGGAGCCGACTACCGGCACGAAGATCAGCGCGGCACCCGCGATCAGGCCCGGCATCGACAGCGGGATGATCACCCGCCACAGCACCTGTCGCCGCGATGCGCCAAGCGAGCGGCCCGCCTCGATCAGCGAATCATCGATGGCCTGCAGCGTGAGATAGCAGGTCAGCACCATATAGGGCACATAGGAGTGCACCAGGCCGATGATGACGGCTGGGTAGGAATACATGAGATCAATGTTGATCTTGAACGGCAGCACCGCATTGAGCGCGGTGTCGAGGATGCCGCCTTCGCGCAGCACCATCGCCCAGGAGAAGATGCGCACCAGCCCGTTCGACCAGAAGGGCAGGATGACGAGCAGGAAGATCGCCTCGCGGCTGCGCCCTTTCAGCACCTTCGCAAGCACATAGGCCGCCGGGTAGCCGACGACGACGCACCACAGCGTCACCTCCAGCCCGAGCCGCAGCGATGAAAACAACAGCGTCGAATAGAGGCTCTGCGAGAAGAAGGCGGCGTAATTGCCGAGCGTGAACGACCATTCCTTTCCGGCCAGCGGCAGGTCGGTCATGAAGGAGAAGAACACCATGGCCGACAGCGGCAGGAAGATCGCCACCGTCAGCCACAGATAGGCAGGGAGGAGAAGCGGCAGGGCCGGCTTCAGTCCGCGGCGCGAACCGATCGCAAGCTGGTCAGCCATCTTTGCCTCTCCTCCCCGAAGACGTGATTACTTCACGTTGACCTTTAGCTCCTGCCAAAGCGCCAGGTATTTCTCGCGCTGCTCGTCGGTGATCGGCGCCTGGAACTGGATGCGCTTTGCGACCTCGGGGCTGCCCATGACCTTGCGGTTGAAGGCGTCCTCGGGCAGCGCGTCGACAGCCTTGGTGTTGGCCGAAACCGGCGCGCCGACCTTGGTCACCCATTCGACGTAGAATTTCGGGTCAATCATATAGTTGATGAAGGCCTCGGCGCCCGCGACATTCTTCGAGCCGACCGGGATCGAGAAGGCGTCGAGCCAGGCGACGGCGCCTTCCTGCGGGATGACCAGCGAGACCGGCAGCTTGAAATGGGTCTTGGCGCGGTCGGCCGAGCCGCTCCAATAGGTGCCGATGTCGATCTGGTTGGAGGCGACCATCTGGTTCCAGTCGTTCTCCGAGCTCCAGAAGGTCTTGATCTGCGGCATCAGCGAGGTGAGCTTCGCCTTGACCGCGTCCATATCCTTGATGTCGTTGATGTCCTGACCCGAAGCGATCGCGCCGAACTGCACCGCCTCGACGGCGTCGTCGCGGATGATGACGCGGCCCTTATGCGCCGGGTTCCACATCTCGGCGATGCTCGTCGGCGGCTTGTCGAAGGACTTGTCGTTGATCGCCAGAGCCGTCAGGCCCCACACCCACGGCACGCCATAGACCTTGCCGTCATGGTTGAGCATCGGCGAGCTGGCCTTGTCCTTAGCGATGTCGGCATAGTTGGAAAGCTTCGAGACATCGATCGGCTGGATCAGCTTGCCGGCCATAGCCTGGTCGTTGAAGGCGGCGTTGATCATGACGACGTCGTAGAGGCCGGGATTGGTGCGGATCTTGGTCAGCATCTCCTGTTCGGAGTTGAAGAAGTCGTTGACCACCTTGAAGCCGGTCGCCTTCTCGAAATTGGCGACCGCCCATGGCTCGTCGGCGCCATAGCCTTTCCAGTTGAGCACATGCACTTCCTCGGCGGCCCGTGCGGCCAGCGTGAAGGCTGAGACGAAGACGGCGGTCGCCGTCAGGAAAGCGGTCAGTCTGAGCATGCGCATGTTCTTTTCCTCTCATTGTTTGCCCGATTGACAGGCTTGTTAAGTTGCAGTCGCTTCCGCCCGGTCGAGCGCGGTCGTCGCTTCGCCGCGCTCGGTCAGGAACTCCTGGATTTCCATGTCGGTCGGCGCTGAGGACCCGCCATGGCGGGTGACCGAAAGCGCGGCGGCCGCATTGGCATAGCGTGCCGCCTCGCAAGCGCCCATGCTGCGCGAAAGGCCGCTGACGAAGGCGCCGATATGCGTGTCGCCGGCCCCATTGGTGTCGACGGCTTCCACCTTAAAACCCGGCACCGCGCGGGTGCCGCCATCGGCCATGCGCACCAGGCAGCCATGCGCGCCGGCGCGGATGACGACGCCTTCGGCCCTGGGGCAATGTTCGCCGAGCAATCGGATCGCGACGGTCTGGGCATCGCCGGCGCCGGCAATCTCGGCGGCCTCATTAGTGTTGCAGCTCAGCCAAGTCGTACGCGCCAGAACCCTGTCCAGGATCGGCCGTGGAATATCCGCGATCACCGGTGTCGGATCGAAGACGAAAGGAATGCCGGCCGGCAGCGCCTCGATCCAGTCCGTGAGCACGTCGCGACTGCCAGGATAGCTCAGCGTGTAGCCGGAGGTAAAAACCCAATCGCCCGGAACGACTTGCACTGGCTTCATCATGTCCGGCGTGAGCCGGCTCTCGGCGCCCGGCCAGGAGACGAAAGTGCGTTCGGCGTCGCCGCTGATCATCGCGACGCAATTGCCGCTGTCCATCGAAGGCGATGGCGGCGTCAGCGTCTCGATGCCTTCGGCCGCGAAGGCTTTGCGCAGGAAGTCTCCGTCCGGCCCGGTGCCGAGCTGGCCGCCGAACACCACCTTCATGCCGGTGCGGCTCGCCGCCACCATCATATTGAAGCCGCCACCGGCGACCCGCGCGTAAGCTGACGCGGTCTTTTCCGTGCCGGCCGCCGGCAACGCATCGATGCGGTAGACATAGTCGACCACGGCGCTGCCGACATGGACGAGCCGCCCGCTCATCAGGCAACCTCCTGGCCTGGGCCGGTCTTGGAGCCGCGTGCGGCGAGCAGATCCCCAGCCAGCGCGCGGACGTCCGCAATGTCGATGCCATGCAGCCGGGCGATGCGGTCCGGCGGCAGCCTCGACAGGCCGGCGCAGGCGCCAGCCATGCCGGCGGCAATCGCACCGATCGTGTCGGTGTCGCCTCCGAGATTGGCGCCGATGACGGCCGCTCGCCACGCATCGCCTTGCGCGACCTCCAGCACGGCGAAGGCCGCCGGCACCGACTCCTGGCTGGCGACGCCGGTGCCGACCAGGTCGACGATCAGCTTGATGGCTTCCTTCTCCGCCTTGCCGCGGACAAGCTCCTGTGCCCAGACGATGCGCGCGGCGATGTCGCCGCCGGTTACCCAATGGCCGAGCGCAGCACCTAGCCTTGCCGCCGAGACGGCATGGCCGAAAGCGGTGCGCCAGTCGCCGCCCGAGACGCCGAGGCTGACGGCGGCGGCGACAGCGGCAGCCGATGCAATGGCGATCGAGGTATTATGCGTGGCCCGGCAGGTTTCCGCCACCTTGGAGACCAGAATGTCGAGCGGCTCCGGCGGCATCATGATGCCGACCGGCGCGATGCGCATCGCAGCGCCATTGGTGTCGCCGCCGCGGCCGGCTTCCTCCGCCGGCACGCCACTGTTGATGGCATCGATGGCGCGCTTGGTCGATGGTCCAAGCAGATCGTAGCTGCCGCGCGCCTTGACCTCGCGCTCCCAGTCGAGCAGCGCGTTGACCCAGCGCGCATGATCGAAACGCTCGCCGGATTCGACGAGGATGCGGCCAAGCAGCAGCGCCTGTTCGGTGTCGTCGGTGATCGCGCCGGCCGGCAGCCCTTTCGACACCGGATGATCGGCGGCAGGCGCGACGAAATCCTCGACATGGCCGTAGAGCTCGGCGATGCGGGCCGGCGACAGAAGCTGCGTCGGCATGCCCAGCGCATCGCCCAGCGCACCACCGATCAGCGCGCCCATAGCCCGGTCCATCGGGTCGGCCGCCATGCTCAGAACTCCAGGTGCAGCGCGAAATGCGCCGGGTTGAGCAGGCTGGTGACGAATTCGATGGCGCGTCCGTCGGCGGCGCGCGTCAGGCGGCGCGTGCGCAGGAACGGCGTGCCGGGCGCGCAGGCGAGGATCGTCGCGTCGGCGGCGCTCAGCATCTCGATGTCGACCCATTCCTCACCGTGATCGGGAACGAGCCCTGCCCCGCGCAGCGTCTGGTGCAGCGAGCCCTCCCGTAGTCCGCGCAGCGGTATGTCTTCCAACTCCGGCGACAGCGGCAGCCGGCTGCGCTCAATCGAGATGGCATGACCGTCGTCGGCATTGGTGCGGGCGCGATCGACGGCGATGAAGGACGAGCTCTCGACGCCGAGCCTGGCAGCCAGTTCGGCGTCCTCGATGATCTCGAGCCGCAATGTGCGGGTCTCGGCATTGGCGCCCGCATTGGCAAGCGCGCGCGACCAGCCGATCGCGTCGTCGACCGGCATGCCGTCGAAGGTGACGAAGGAGCCGATGCCGACCTTGGTGGTGATCAGCCCGCGGCTCGATAGTTCCTCGAGCCCTTTGCGGACCGTGTTGCGGCTGACGGAGAAGCGCTGGACAAGCTCGTTTTCGCTCTGCAGGCGGTCGCCGAAGCCGAGCAGGCCGGAGCGTATCTCATGCTCCAGAACCGTCGCGATCTGCTCGGGCTTGCCCGTGCCGGGAGTGATCTGCGTCGCGCGACGAGCCATATCAATACCTGTACAGTGAACCTGTATAATCCTGTTCAATATCGGATTTGAGTTTCTCCGTCAACGAAGCTTCACGGTTCAAGAATGGAGGGTTAGGCGCGGAATGAACCTGGGCCCGCATCAACCGGCGCCGTTCAAACGAAGAAGAACTCCTCGACACGCTGCTTGGCCTGCCGCAGCGCCGGCAGGATGTCGCGCTCCATCGCCTCGACCGAGAAACGGGCGGATTGCGTCGAGACGTTGATGGCGGCGACGGTACGGCCGGCGCGATCGACGATCGGCACCGCGATCGAGCGCAGGCCGAGTTCCAGTTCCTCGTCGACGATGGCAAAGCCATCCGCCCTCGCCTTGTCGATGGCCTTGCCGAGCGCGGCGCGGCCGGTGATCGTCTTCGGCGTCCGCCGCTCGATCTTCACTTGCGCCAGGAAGGTCTGCAACTCGTCCGCCGCCAGACCGGAAAGCAGCACCCGCCCCATCGACGTGCAATAGGCCGGCAGCCGCGTGCCGACATCGAGCGCGACGCTTAAGATTCGCCGTCCGGGGATGCGCGCGACATAGACGACGTCCTCGCCCGACAGCACCGCCGCGTTGCAGGCTTCGTCGAATTTGCCGGCCACCTCGCGCATGATGGGCGCGGCGAAGGTCCAGAGCGAGGCGCCGCCGAGCCAGGTCCGCGCGACCGCCAAAAGACGCGGCGACAGCGAGAATAGCCGGCCGGACTGGGTGGCATAGCCCGTGGCGACCAATGTCAGCAGAAAACGGCGCGCGCCCGCGCGGGTGAGGTCCGCCTGCTCGGCCATCTCGGTCAGCGTCATGCCGGCCGGATGGCGCGCGAGGATTTCCATCACTGTAAGGCCGCGTTCCAGCGAGCCGACATGATCGCGCGAAATGGCTTCCTCTTCCATGGGCGCCTCCAGGCCGGTGTTGACTCAATGCAAAGGCTGGAGCTAAAAATATCTCATATAAAACATATGTTCGCAATACGAACTTTTCACGGAGCCCGGCGATGGTCAAGTTCCTGCCGCTGAAAGAAGCGGTCGCGGAAAATCTACATGACGGCGACACCGTCGCTTTCGAGGGCTTCACCCATCTGATACCCACCGCCGCCGCGCATGAGGCGATCCGCCAGGGCTTTTGCGACCTGACGCTGATCCGCATGACGCCCGACCTGATCTACGACCAGATGATCGGCATGGGCATGGCGAGGAAAATCGTCTTCTCCTATGTCGGTAATCCGGGCGTAGGCCTGCTCAGGCGCGCCCGCGACGCCATCGAGAACGGCTTTCCGCGCGTCATCGAGGTCGAGGAGTACAGCCACGCCGGCATGGCCAATGCCTATGAGGCGGGCGCCGCCGGCCTGCCCTGCGCGGTGTTTCGCGGCTATCGCGGCGCCGGTCTTGCCGCGGTCAATCCCAACATCAAATCGGTCACCTGCCCGTTCACAGGCGAGGTGCTGGCGGCCGTTCCGGCGATAAGGCCCGACGTCACCTTCATCCACGCGCAGAAGGCGGACCGGAAGGGCAACGTGCTGGTCGAGGGCATCATCGGCATCCAGAAGGAAGCCGTTCTTGCCGCAAAGCGGGCAGTGGTTACGGTCGAGGAAGTGGTCGACAATTTCGCCGATCTGCACCCAAACCTCACCGTGCTGCCGAACTGGACAATCGCGGCGATTTCCGTCGTGCCGGGCGGCTCGCACCCCTCCTACACGCATGGCTATTACGAGCGCGACAACGCCGCCTATCTCGAATGGGACGAGATCGCCGCCGACCGTGACCGCTTCCAGGCGTGGATCCGGAAGAACGTCATCGAGAGCAGCGCGGACGTCTTTGCCGGCCGCGTCGAGCACCTGAGGAAAGCCGCATGAGCGACGCGGACAATCTGGGCTTCACCTCGAACGAGATGATGACGATCGCCGCCAGCCGCGCGCTGAAAAGCGAGGATGTCTGCTTCGTCGGCATCGGCGCGCCATCGGCAGCCTGCAATGTCGCGCGACTGACCCATGCGCCCGACATCACGCTGATCTATGAGAGCGGCACCATCGGCACCGCGCCCGACGTGCTGCCGCTGTCGATCGGTGATGGCGAATTGTGCGAGACGGCGGTCACCACTGTCGCCGTGCCGGAGATGTTCCGCTACTGGCTGCAGGGCGGCCGCATCTCGATCGGCTTCCTGGGCGCCGCCCAGCTCGACAAATTCGGCAACATCAACACCACCGTCATCGGCGACTATGCGCATCCCAAGACCCGCCTGCCCGGCGGCGGCGGTGCGCCGGAGATCGCCACCTCGTCGCGACAGGTCTACATCACCATGGCCCAGTCGAAGCGGGGCATGGTCGAGAAGATCGACTTCTTCACCTCCTTTGGCCATGGCGACGGTGGCGATCATCGCAAGCGGCTCGGCATCGATACCGCAGGGCCGACGCTTTTGATCACCGACCTCGCCATCTGGAAGCCGGACCCGGCGACCAAGGAGTTTACCGTGGTGTCGCTTCATCCCGGCGCAACGCGCGAGCAGGTGCAGGAGACTTGTGGCTGGGTCGTAAAATTCGCCGAGGCCCTTGACGAGACGCCGGCGCCGACGGAACTCGAGCTGAAGACATTGCGCGACCTGCAGGCCCGCACCAAGGCGGCGCATCAAGGGACCGCCAAAGGGAGAGCTGCATAGATGGCCGAAGCCTTCATCTGCGACTACATCCGCACGCCCATCGGTCGCTTCGGCGGCGCGTTGTCCTCCGTCCGCGCCGACGATCTCGGCGCAATCCCACTGAGGGCGCTGGTCGAGCGCAATGCCGGCGTGGACTGGGCGGCGGTCGATGACGTCGTTTATGGCTGCGCCAACCAGGCCGGCGAGGACAACCGCAACGTGGCACGCATGGCGCTGCTGCTTGCCGGTCTCCCGCAGGACATCCCCGGTTCGACGGTCAACCGCTTGTGCGGCTCGGGCATGGATGCCGTCACCATCGCCGCGCGCGCCATCAAGTCCGGCGAGGCCGAGCTGATGATCGCCGGCGGCGTGGAATCGATGAGCCGCGCGCCCTTTGTCATGCCGAAGGCGGACGCCGCCTTCTCGCGCAACGCCGAGATCTACGACACCACCATCGGCTGGCGCTTCGTCAACCCGCTGATGAAGAAGCAATATGGCGTCGAGTCCATGCCGGAGACCGGCGAGAACGTCGCCGAGGATTTTTCCGTTTCCCGCGCGAACCAGGACGCCTTCGCGGTGCGCAGCCAGGACAAGGCCGTTGCCGCTCAAGGCAGCGGCCGGCTGGCGAAAGAGATCACGTCCGTGACGATCCCGCAGAAGAAAGGCGATCCGGTCGTCGTCTCGAAGGACGAGCATCCACGCGCCGGCACCACCGTCGAGACCCTGGCCAAACTGCCGGCGCCATTCCGCCAGGGCGGCACCGTGACGGCCGGCAACGCCTCAGGCGTCAATGACGGTGCGGCCGCCCTCATCATCGCTTCGGAAGCCGCGGCGAAGAAGCATGGCGTGACGCCGATCGCCCGCATCCTCGGGGGTGCCGTCGCCGGTGTGGCGCCGCGCATCATGGGCATCGGTCCGGCCCCGGCCACCAAGAAGCTTTGCGCCCGCCTTGGCCTGACGCCCGAGCAATTCGATGTCGTCGAATTGAACGAAGCTTTCGCCTCGCAAGGCATTGCCGTGCTGCGCCAGCTTGGCATCGCCGAGGATGCCGCGCACGTCAATCCGAACGGCGGCGCGATCGCGCTCGGTCACCCGCTCGGCATGTCGGGCGCGCGCATCACCGGCACGGCGGCGCTCGAGCTTCGCGAGCGCGGCGGCAAGCTGGCTTTGGCCACCATGTGCATAGGCGTCGGCCAGGGCATCGCCCTCGCGCTGGAGCGGGTTTGACCAGTCAGGCAGATCAATAGGGCAAGCCGACGTAGTTTTCGGCGAGCGCGGTCGATGCGGCTCTCGAATGCACGAGATAGTCGAGCTCGGCTTCCTGGATGCGTTGGCCGAACTCTCCCGTCTCCGGAAAACGGTGCAGCATCGTCGTCATCCACCAGGAAAAGCGCACCGCTTTCCACACCCGCGCCAGCGCCTTGGCCGAATAGGCGTCGAGCCCGGCGTCTGACTTTTCGCGGTAGAATTCACGAAGCCCGGCAAACAGATAGCGCACGTCGCTGGCCGCGAGGTTGAGGCCCTTGGCGCCGGTCGGCGGCACGATATGGGCGGCGTCACCGACCAGGAACAGCCGGCCGAAGCGCATCGGCTCGGCGACGAAGGAGCGCAGCGGCGCGATCGACTTCTCGAACGATGGGCCGGTGGTGACTGCGGCAGCCGTCGCCGGCGGCAGGCGGCGGCGCAACTCGTCCCAGAAGCGGTCGTCCGACCAGGCCTCGACGCGCTCGTCGGCGGGAACCTGCACATAGTAGCGGCTGCGCTGCGGCGAGCGCATCGAACAGAGCGCGAAGCCGCGCTCGTGATTGGCATAGACCAGCTCATGGTCGGCCGGCGGCACCTCGGCCAGCACGCCCAGCCAGCCGAACGGATAGTGGCGCTCGAACGTCTTCAAGGCGTTTTCCGGCACTGATCTGCGGCTGACGCCGTGATAGCCGTCGCAGCCGGCAATGAAGTCGCAATCGATGCGGTGCGTGACGCTGTCCTTCTCGTAGGTGACGAAGGGCGACGTGCCATCGAAACCATGCAGCGCGACATTCGACGTTTCGAAGAAAGTCACCAAGTCCGCCGCCTCGCGCTTCCGCATCAGATCGAGCGTCACCTCGGTCTGGCCATAGACAGTGACATGCTTGCCGCCGGTGAGCGCGGTCATGTCGATGCGGTGCGCGCGGCCGTCGAAGGCGAGCGAAATGCCTTCATGCGGCAGGCCCTGTTCATAGAGCCTCTCCGCCGCGCCCGCTTCGCCGAGCAGGTCCACCGTGCCCTGCTCGAGCACGCCCGCGCGTACCCGGCCAAGCACATGCTCGCGGCTCGACCGCTCGAGTATGATCGTCTCGACGCCAATCGTGGCAAGCAATTGGCCGAGCAGCAGCCCGGACGGCCCCGAGCCAATGATGGCGACTTGCGTGCGCATCAATGACCGAGGCTCTCGATCTGTCTGGCCAACTCGGCTGCAAGCCCGAGCGCGGCCGCCGTCGCCACGACCATTTGCGGCAGGATGAGCCATTCCAGCGTCCAGGCCGAACCCGAGCGCTCCTGCTCATGCACCAGCGCCTGGTGCATGCCGGAAAGCTGGACGGCATTGAAGCGGGCGAGGGCCACCAGGGCTTCCGCCTTCACGGGATTCTGCTTGTGCGGCATGGTAGATGAACCGCCGCCGCCGGACAGCTTGATGTCAGTGCCCGCCTGCGCCATCAGCGCAACGTCCTTCCCGAACTTGCCGAGGCTGCCGGTCACCAGCGACAGCCAGCCGGCGAACTCGGCGAGCGCGTCGCGCTGATTGTGCCATTGCGGCGCGTCAGCGAGGCCAAGCTTCGCGGCAAGCGCGGCGCGCACTGCGGCGGCCTTGTCGCCGAGCTTTTCCAGCGTGCCGGCGGCGCCGCCGAACTGCACGACAAGCAGTCGGCCGGAGAGCTCCTTCAACCGTTCCTGGTGACGCTGGAGCGGCGCTCGCCAGGAAGCGATCCGGTCGGTCACGACGATCGGTATCGCCGGCTGCATGCGCGTCACCGCCATCATCGCCCTGCCCTCGAAATCCTGTTCGAGTCCGGCGAGCCGCACGACGTTCTCGCTGAGCAGCAGGCCGACATGCTCGACCGCCCCGCTCAGGCGCAGCACCAGCGATGTATCGATCACATCCTGGCTGGTGGCGCCGAAATGAACGAATGCATCGTGCGGCACGCCAACAGCAGCCTTGATCTGTCGCACCAGTTCCGGCACCACGACGCCGTCGGCGGCGACGCCGGCGCGCAGCTTCGCCGTATCCGGCCGGAACGCCGCCAGCGCCTTCGAGATCGCCGTCGCCGCATCGCGGGAAATCGCGCCGCACTCGGCCTCCGCCTCGGCCAGCGCCCGCTCGAAGCTGAGCATCGCGGCGATGTCGGCTTCGACGGAAAAATGTCTGGCCGCCTCTTCGTCGCCGAGCAGGCCGGAAAGCAGCGGGTGATCAAAGGGCGAAACGGTCATGGCGGCCACGGTCAGCTGTCGAAGAAGACCGTCTCCTTTTCGCCCTGCAGGTGGATGTCGAAGACGTAAGTATCGCCCCGGCGCTCGGCGATCAGCGTCGGCACACGCAGGCGGTGCTCGATGCGGGCGAGGATCGGGTCCTCGGCATTGGCCTTTTCCTCGTCGGAAAAATAGAGCCTGGTGTGCAGGCCGACATTGATGCCGCGCGCCACGATCCACAGCGTGATGTGCGGCGCCATCAGCCGGCCGTCGCGAAACGGCACGCGGCCCGGCTTGATCGTCCGGAACAGGCAGACGCCCGTTTCCATGTCGGTCGGCTGCCGGCCCCATCCAGGGAAATTCGGATCGGCGGCGCCGCGCAATTCCGACGGCGAATTGTAGAGCCCGTTGGCGTCCGCCTGCCAGATCTCGATCAGCGCATCCTTGAGCGGCGTGCCGGTGCCGTCGAGCACGCGGATGCGCAGCTCGATGCGCTCGCCCTTGGTCTCGCCGTTGAGCATCGTCGAGCCAAGGTCGTTCGCATAGACGCCGCCGATGCCGCAGAAATTGGGCGTCAGCCCGATATGCACGTAAGGGCCGGCGGTCTGCGAAGGGCTTTCCTTCAACCGGTCGAGCGACTGCGCCATCAATTACCCTCCGGCCTGTTCTCGAACAATGTCGAGCGGCGCCCGCGCAGCACGATGTCGAACTTGTAGGCGAGCGCATCCATCGGGATGGTCGACTGCATGTCGAGCGCGGCGATCAGCGCCTCGATAGCTTCCCTGTTGGAAACACCGCCGACGATCGGACAACGCCAGATCAGCGGATCGCCCTCGAAATACATCTGTGTGATCAGCCGCTGCGCGAAGCCATGGCCGAACACGGAAAAATGGATATGCGCCGGCCGCCAGTCGTTCGGCCCATTCGGCCACGGATAGGGCCCGGGCCTGACCGTGCGAAAGGCGTAGCTGCCGTCTTCGCCGGTGATCGTGCGGCCGCAGCCGCCGAAATTCGGATCAAGGGGGGCGAGATAGGCGTCCTTCTTGTGACGGTAGCGGCCGCCGGCATTGGCCTGCCAGAATTCGAGCAGCACGCCAGGCACGCCCTTGCCCCGCTCGTCGAGCACGCGTCCATGGACGATGATGCGCTCGCCGAGGGCACTCTCGCCAGGCCTGGCGAAATTGTGGATCAGGTCGTTGTCGAGCTCGCCGAGCATCGCGTGCCCGAAGACCGGTCCGGTCAGTTCCGACAGCGTGTTGTCGAATGCCACCAATGCCCGTTGCGGCGAGCGCAGCACCGAGCTCTTGTAGTTCGGCGTGAAGGCGGCCGGATGCCACTGGCGGTCGCGCTGGAAGAAGGCGCCGGTCTCGGGTGAACGGTTCGAGCCTTGCTCAGCCATGGGCGGCTCCGTCCATCTGCGCGAACACCTCCTTGGCGATCTTGAAGGCGCGGTTGGCGGCCGGAACCCCGGCATAGATCGCGACATGCAGGAAGGCTTCGCAGATGTCGTCGCGCGACGCGCCGGTATTGGCGGTGGCGCGCACATGCATGGCGACCTCCTCGTCATGGCCAAGTGCTGCAAGCAGCGCCAGCGTCACGATCGAGCGTTCGCGCTTCGACCAGCCCGGCCGCGCCCACACCGTTCCCCAGGCAGCCTCGGTGATCAATTGCTGGAACGGCCGGTCGAAATCGGTCGCGGCATCCTCGGCGCGGTCGACGTGGGGATCGCCAAGCACGGAGCGGCGGACCTCGAGACCCGTCCGGTAGCGGTTCTTCGTGACATCATCCATGGGCAGACGTTTCCTCAGGCAATGAGGTGGCGAAATCGCGGATCAAGGTGACGAGCGCCTCGGGCTGCTCGATGCACGGGATGTGCGCGGCATCGCGGATCATTTCGAAGCGGGCGCCTGGGATCAGATCCGCCAGCGAGCGAACAAGGTCGGGTGGCGTCGAGCCGTCCTGATCGCCGACGATGCAGAGCGTCGGCGCAGTGATACGCCGCGCCGCGTCGGTAAGATCGGCATCGCGCACCGCCATGCAGGTGCCGATGTAGCCAGACAGAGCCTGCCTGGTCAGCATGTTGCAGCAGCCGGCCAGGTCCGCCGCACGCTTGGCATGGAATTGCGGCGTGAACCACACTTTCATGATGCCTTCGGCGATCGCCTCGATGCCGTCGCGCTCGACAGTCGCGATGCGCGTGTTCCAGCTCTCATCCGTGCCGATCTTGTGCGCGGTGTCGCTGAGGATCAGAGCCTCGACACATTTGGGGTGGCGGGTATAGAGCCGCTGCGCGATCAGGCCGCCGACCGACAAGCCGCACAGCACGACCTTCCCGAAGCCGAAATGATCGATGAGGCCCAGCAGGTCGTCGACATGGTCGTCGATCGAGCGCACGCCGCCACCGATATCCGACAACCCATGCCCGCGCTTGTCGTAGACGAGCATCGGTATTTCGCCGGCAAGCCGCGCGACGACGTCGTCCCAGATCCGGAAATCGGTGCCCAGCGAATTGATGAAGATGATCGGACGCGACGTGCCCGTCGCCTCGATGTAGCGGTGATGCAGCGTCACGCCGCCTATGCTGACGAATGGCACGATTTCGATCCTCCAAAGCCACATTGCACCAGCGGTTTGGTTCGGTAAAATGATATTTTGCGGCGTTTCATTAACTCTGAGGTTATCGAACCATGGCCGAAAGCCGGATCCGCTTCCGCCATCTGCAGGCCTTTCTCGAAGTCGCTCGGCAAGGCAGCGTGGCGCGCGCGGCCGACTTCCTGCATGTCAGTGCGCCGGCCGTGACCAAGACCTTGCGTGAGCTGGAGGAAGCGCTCGGCGTCGCCGTAGTCGAGCGCGACGGGCGCGGCATCCGGGTCACGCGTCTCGGCGAGATCTTCCTCGGCCATGCCGGCTCGGCGATCTCGGCGCTGAAGCGCGGCGTCGATTCCGTGCGCCAGGACGGCGCTCTCCATCGCGACCCGATCCGCATCGGCGCGCTACCGACGGTGTCGGCGCGCGTGATGCCGCTCGCCATGAACCTGTTCCTCGAGGAAAACACCGGCGCCGCGCTCAAGATCGTCACCGGCGAGAACGCCGTGCTGCTCGAACAGTTGCGCGTCGGCGCGCTCGACCTCGTCGTCGGCCGGCTCGCGGCGCCGGAGCACATGACCGGCTTCTTCTTCGAACATCTCTATTCCGAGCAGGTGCTGTTCGTGGTGCGGGCCGGGCATCCCCTGTCGGAACCCGGGGCAGACATCTTCGCGCGGCTCGACGACTTCCCCGTCCTGATGCCGACGCGGGAATCCGTCATACGCCCCTTCGTCGACCGGCTCTTCATCACCAACGGCATGACCGCGCCCGCCACGGAGATCGAAACCGTTTCTGATTCCTTCGGCCGTTCCTTCATGCGCCAGAGCAATGCGGTGTGGATCATCTCGGCCGGCGTCGTTGCCAATGAGATCGCCAGCGGCGCTTTCGTCGCACTGCCGGTGGATACGGAGGAGACCAAAGGGCCGGTGGGTTTGACCATGCGCACCGACACCGCGCCCTCGCCCGCCTTCACCATCCTGTTGCAGACGATCCGCGAAGCCGCGCGGCACCACGCCTGACGATCGGGCTAGCAGTTCGAATTTCGCTAACCCAGCGGTTAATAAAACACCGTAAAATATCATTTTACCGAACCAAACCGCTAGTGCAATGTGATCTCCGGAGGATCGAAAGCCGTGCCGTCCGGCCGCAAGCGGAAGACCCGTTTGCCGTCGTGTCGAACGGCGACTGAGGGAGGAGCAGATGTCTCATAAAATCGGCAGCAAGCCCGCCATATCGGGCATTTCACGACGCCAGTTCATCGCCACATCGATGGCCGGTGGCGCAGCACTTGCGTTCGGCCGCGGCAAGGCTTTCGCGCAGGCCGCCGACACGCTCAAGGTCGGCTTCGTCAGCCCGCGCACCGGCCCGCTCGCCGGCTTCGGCGAAACCGACGGCTATGTGCTTGACCTCGCCCGCAAGGCCCTGGCCAACGGCATCGAGCTCGGCGGCAAGAAATACAGCGTCGAGATCCTCGACCAGGACACCCAGTCGGATCCGTCGCGCGCCGGCCAGTTGGCAAAAGACCTGATCAACAACCAGGCCATCGACCTGATGCTGGCCGTTTCCACGCCCGAGGTGATCAACCCGGTCGCCGATGCCTGCGAGGCGGCCGGCGTGCCGTGCCTCTCCACCGTCATGCCGTGGGAGGCGTGGTATTTCGGCCGCGGCGCCAAGCCGGGCGCGCCCTCGCCTTTCAAATGGACCTATCATTTCGGCTTCGGCGTCGGCGAATTCTTCAAGACCTATATTTCGCAGTGGAACCTGATCGAGACCAACAAGAAGGTCGGCGTCATGTATCCGAACGACGCCGACGGCAACGCCATTCGCGCCAACCTCGCGCCGCTCCTGGCCAAGCAGGGTTTTACGATCGTCGATCCCGGCGCCTATGAGACCGGCACAACCGACTATTCCTCGCAGATCGCGCTGTTCAAGCAGGAAGGCGTCGAGATCTTCAACTCCTTCCCGATCCCGCCGGACTTCGCCGCCTTCTGGCGCCAGGCCGCGCAGCAGGGGCTGACCCGGCAGATCAAGATCGCCCAGGTCGCCAAGACCGGCCTGTTCCCCTCCGACATCGAGGCGCTCGGCGATCTCGGCATGAAGATCTCGAGCGCCGCCTATTGGCACAAGGCCTTCCCCTACAAGTCGCCGCTGACCGGCGTCTCCGGCACCGAGCTTGCCGACGGTTACGAGGCGGCGAGCGGCAAGCAGTGGACACAGCAGCTCGGCGCCTCGATGTCGCTGCTCGACGCCGGCTTCGAAGCCCTGAAGGCGAGTTCCAACGCCAAGGACAAGGCGGCGGTCGCCAAGGCACTGAGCGTGCTGAAGACCGAGACCATGATCGGCAAGGTCGACTTCACCAGCGGCCCCGTCGCGAACGTGTCCCCCGGCCCGATCATCGGCACGCAATGGGTCGCCGCCAAGGAAGGCTCGAAATTCCCGCTCGACTATGTCGTGACCGAGAACGCCACCGACCCGAACGTGCCGGTCGGGGCCAAGCTCCAGCCTTACAACGGCTGATTAAGTCGGGGCCCGCATCGTGAACGCGACGCCCAACGGTGCCGTCCTCAGCGCCGCCGGCATCCACAAGCGCTTCGGCGCGCTTGTGGTGCTCGACGACATCGACTTCGCCATGGGCGCCGAGGAAGCGGTCGGCATCGTCGGCCCGAACGGCGCCGGCAAGACGACGCTGCTCAGCGTGCTCTCCGGCGCCTATCCGCCGAGCGCCGGAACCATCGCCTTCAAGGGCGACGATGTGACCGCGCTGCCGGCCACGCAGCGCTGCCGGCTGGGCCTTGTGCGCACCCATCAGGTACCGAAACCCTTCGGCGGCATGACCGTCTTCGAGAATGTCTTCGTCGCCGCCTCGCATGGCGCCGGACTCGGCCGCGACGAGGCTTATGAGGAAGCGCTCGGCTCGCTGAAGCTCTGCGGCATGCTCAGCATAGCCAACCGCCGCGCCGAAACGCTCGGCCTGCTCGACCGCAAGCGGCTGGAGCTCGCCCGCGCGCTCGCCGCGAAACCGACGCTGCTTCTGCTCGACGAGATCGGCGGCGGCCTGACCGACGGCGAGGCGGGCGAGCTCGTCGAGACCATCCGCGAATTGCGCCGCCGCAGGATAGGCATCGTCTGGATCGAGCACATCGTCCACGTGCTTTTGCAAGTGGCCGAACGGCTGATCTGCATGGACGCCGGCAAGATTATCGCCGACGGCGAGCCGCAGGCGGTGATGGCCGACCCGCAGGTGATCAGCGCCTATCTCGGCGGAGGCCCGAAATGAGCCTGCTGTCGGCCGAGGATCTCGTTGTCCGCCACGGCCTGCTGCAGGCGGTGCGCGGCGTCAGCTTCAGCCTCGAGCGCGGCGAGACGCTGGCGCTGGTCGGCGCCAACGGCGCGGGCAAGACGACGCTGCTGCGCGCAATCGCCGGCGCGCACCAGGCGGCCTCGGGCCGTGTGGCCTTCGACGGCGACGATCTCTCCGGTGTGCCTTCGCATGAACGCGTCCGCAAGGGCATCGCCCTGGTTCCCGAAGGCCGGCGGCTGTTCGTGCAGATGACGGTCGAGGAAAACCTTCTGCTTGGCCGCACTGCCGGCCGCCCCGGCGACTGGAGCGTCGAACGCGTGCTCGACACCTTCCCCAACTTGAAGCCGCGCCGCCATGCCAAGGCCGGGCATCTTTCCGGCGGCGAGCAGCAGGCGACCGCAATCGGCCGTGCGCTGATGAGCAATCCCGACCTGCTCCTGCTCGACGAGGTCTCGCTCGGCCTGTCGCCGCTGGTCGTCGACCGCGTCTATGCCTCCCTGCAGGGGTTGATCGGCTCCGGCACGACGATCATCCTGGTCGAGCAGGACCTCAACCGCGCGCTCTCCGTCTCCGACAAGGTGATCTGCATGCTGGAGGGCCGGATCGTCCTTGCCGGCGACAGCAAGAGCGTGTCGCGCGACGAGGTGACCAAGGCCTATTTCGGCCTGCACCGGAAGGGCGCCGGAGGCGTGCCGGCATGATGAACCAGATCGTCCAGGGCGTCCTGCTCGGCGGCTATTACGCGCTGATCGCCTGCGGCCTCTCCTTCATGTTCTCGGTGATGCGCATCATCAACCTGGCGCATGGCAGCCTCGCCGTGCTGTCGGCCTTCGCGCTGTGGCTGCTCGCCTCGCGCTTCCACATCTCGCCATTTCTGGGCCTGCTCGTCGTGCTGCCGCTGATGGCCGCGATTGGCTGGGCCCTGCAGCACTTCCTGCTCGAGCGCAGCGCGCGCGGCGGCGCGCTGCTGCCGATCCTCACAACCTTCGGCCTCGCCATCGTCATCGACAATTTGCTGTTCGAACAGTTCGGCGCCGACACGCGCTCGCTGGCGCCCTTCATCGGCAGCCTGTCCTACGATTCCTGGGAATGGCCGGGCAGCCTCTATGTCGGCAAGCTCGCGGTGATCATCTTCATCACCGCCGTCGTCCTGCTTGGTGGACTGCAACTGTTCCTCACCCGCACCGGGTTAGGCCGCTCGATCCGCGCGACCTCGGAAGACCCTGATACCGCCGGCATTGTCGGTGTCGACGCGCGCCGCTCCATGGCAATAGCCGCGGCAATCGCCATGGTCACGGTCGGTCTCGCCGGCGCCTTCCTCGGCATGCGCGCCACCTTCGATCCCTATGCCGGCGCAACGCAACTGCTGTTCGCCTTCGAAGCCGCCGTCATCGGCGGCGCCGGCTCGCTCTGGGGAACGCTGATCGGCGGCATCGTGCTGGCGCTCGCCCAGACGCTCGGCGCCAGGATCCATCCGCAAGGTTTCCTCATCGGCGGCCACGTCGCTTTCCTGATCGTTCTGTTCATCCGGCTGTACACTTCCGGCCTCGGCCTGCGCGGCCTGCTGCGCCTCTCCACGCGGAAAGCCTCATGAACACCGCCTCCCTGGTCATCGAGCGTGGCACGCCCGCTTCGCGCAGCGCCGGCATCGGCGTTTTAACCATCATTCTGCTACTCGCCATCGCGCCGCAATTCCTGTCGGCCGGCGCGGTCGATCGCATGACGGCGCTGTTCATCTATGTGATCCTCGCCGCCATGTGGAATGCGCTGGCCGGTTTCGGCGGGCTGGTCTCGGTCGGCCAGCAGGTGTTCTTCGGCCTTGGCGCCTACTTCGCCATCCGCCTCGCCAATGCCGGGCTCAATCCGTTTGTCTCGCTCTTCGTTTCGGCGGTCATTGTCGGCGCGGTGTCCTGGCCGATCTCGTTGTTCATGCTGCGCTTGAGGAACGGCGAGTTCGCCATCGGCATGTGGGTGATCGCAGCGCTCACCCACCTGCTCGTCAATCTCGACCGGCTGATCCAGGGCGAGACCGGCACGTCGCTGATCTCGCTCAACGTCTACGATGCATCGACACGCAGGCTGACCATCTATTGGCTGGCGTTGGCGTCGATGACCGCCCTGCTCGCGATCCTGTTCAGCCTGCTGCGCGGCAGCACCGGCGCCGCCATTCGCGCCATCCGCGACAATGAGGATGCGGCGGCCTCCGTCGGCGTGCGCGTCACCGGTACCAAGCGGCAGCTCTTCGTGCTCGCCGCCTTCGGCATCGGCGTCGCCGGCGCGCTGTGGCTGGCCACCGCGATCACCTTCCAGCCGAAGACCTATTTCAACGTGCAGTGGACCGCTTACATGATCTTCATGGTGCTGGTCGGCGGTATCGGCACCTTCGAGGGCGCCATCCTCGGCGCGCTGCTCTTCTTCCTCATCGAGACCTGGTTCGGCGGCACCGGCGTCTGGTACTTGATTGGGCTCGGCGCCGCGGCACTGGCCTTCTCGCTGCTCTTGCCGCGCGGCCTCTGGGGCACGCTCGAAGAGCGTTTTGGTTGGCGCCTGCTGTCGGTCGGCTACCGCGTCAGGCTTCCCGCCAGCGCGGCGGATCCGACCGGCGAGGCCATTTCACCAGCACCCACTGCGGCACACAGCGAGAAGGCATGAGCATGCTGTTCGGCAAGACGATTCTCATCACCGGCGTCGCCTCGGGCATCGGCGCCCGCACGGCGGAACTCGCGGGCCAACTAGGCGCCGATGTGATCGGCGTCGATTTGCGCGAGCCGGCCGGCCAACAGGGCGTCTTCGTCCAGGCCGACATCTCGTCCAATGCCGGCGTCGACGATCTCGTCGCGCGGCTGCCGCAGCGCCTCGACGCGCTCTGCAACGTCGCCGGCCTCTCCGGCAACACCGGTGCCGCGCCGACGCTCGCCGTTAACTTCTACGGCCTGCGCGCGCTTTCCGAGGCGCTGGCGCCCAGGCTTCGCGAAGGCGGCGCCATCGTCAATGTCGCCTCCATTGCCGGCTATGGCTGGCGCGCCAACCTGAACCGCGCTGCCTCGATGGTCAGCATCGAAGGCTTTCCCGACGTCGCCAAGGTGATTGCCGACCATGCGGTGAAGAACGAGGAAGGCTACCCGGTCTCGAAGGAGCTTTTGCTCCTGTGGACCTTCCGCGCGGCGCATCACGACCTGTTCAAGAGCCGTGGCATCCGCGTCAACGCGGTCAGCCCAGGCCCGGTCGAGACGCCGATCCTGAAACAGTTCCGCTCGGTCCTCGGTGACGCCAAGGTCGACAGCGATATCGCGCGCGTCGGCCGAGCCGGCACATCGGGCGACATCGCGCCCGTCGTGCTATTCCTGTGCTCCGACGGGGCGCGCTGGATCAACGGCGCCAACGTGCCGGTCGACGGCGGCCTCGAAGCGTCGATCAACGCGCAAGTGCTTGGCTTCTAATTTTGCAACGCTCCAGCGGAAGCGAGGGAGAAACCCATGGACATCGGACTTCTGATTGACGGCGACGAAAGGGCGGCGACCGGCAAAGCCTCTTACGAGCGCCTGGACCCCTTCACCGGCAAGCTCGCGACGCGCGCCGCCGCCGCAAGCATTGCCGACGCCAACGCCGCGGCAGATGCGGCGGCGGCAGCCTTCGACGCCTGGTCGAAGACCGGACCTGGCGAGCGCCGGATGCTGCTTTTGAAGGCGGCCGACGTCATGGCCTCGAAGGTCGGGGAATTCACCAAGCTGATGATGGAAGAGACCGGCGCCACCGGACCCTGGGCGGGCTTCAACGTCATGCTGGCGTCCAACATGCTGCGCGAGGCGGCGGCGATGACCACGCAGATTTCCGGCGAGGTTATTCCATCCGACAAGCCGGGCACGCTCGCCATGGCGATCCGCCAGCCGGCAGGCGTGTGCCTCGGCATCGCGCCGTGGAACGCGCCGGTCATCCTCGGCACGCGTGCGCTGGCGATGCCGCTCGCCTGCGGCAACACGGTGGTGCTGAAGGCCTCCGAACTATGCCCCGGCACGCATCGCCTGATCGGTCAGGTGCTGGTCGAGGCCGGCCTGCCCAAGGGCGTCGTCAATGTCGTCACCAACGACCCGAAGGACGCGGCGGCAATCGTCGAGGCGCTGATCGCGCATCCGGCGGTGAAGCGCGTCAATTTCACCGGCTCGACCAAGGTCGGCCGCATCATCGCCGAGCTCTCGGGGCGGCACCTCAAGCCGGCGCTGCTCGAGCTCGGCGGCAAGGCGCCACTGGTCGTGCTGGACGACGCCGATATCGACGCTGCCGTGAATGCCGCGACCTTCGGCGCCTTCATGCATCAGGGCCAGATCTGCATGTCGACCGAACGCCTGATCGTCGACGAGAAGATCGCCGACGAGTTCGTCGCCAAGCTTGCCGCGCGTGCCTCGCAACTGCCGGCCGGCGACCCGCGCGGTCATGTCGTGCTCGGCTCGCTGATCAGCAGCCAGGCGGCGGATAAGATGGAGGAGCTGATTGCCGACGCGACCGCGAAGGGTGCAACGCTCGCGGCCGGCGGCAAGCGGACAGGAACGGTGGTGGAAGCGACGCTCCTCGACCACGTGACGCCCGCGATGCGCGTCTATTCGGAAGAATCCTTCGGCCCGGTGAAGCCGGTCATCCGCGTGAAAGGCGAGGACGAGGCGGTGCGCGTCGCCAACGACACCGAATACGGCCTGTCGTCCGCCGTCTTCAGCCGCGACATCCGCCGTGCCATGGCCGTTGCCGCGCGCATCCACGCCGGCATCTGCCACATCAACGGCCCGACCGTCGGCGACGAGGCGCAGATGCCTTTCGGCGGCGTCAAGGGTTCGGGCTATGGCCGCTTCGGCGGCAAGGCCTCGATCGCCGAATTCACCGACCTGCGCTGGGTGACGATCGAGGACCCGGGCCAGCACTACCCGTTCTGATTGGCCGCTTCTTCCTTCTTCCCTGTGGGAGAAGGTAGATCGGCGCGCAGCGCCGAGACGGATGAGGGGTGTTCCAGCAGAGTGAGACGCTGGCTTTCCCTGGAGCACCCCTCATCCGACCTCGCTTAGCGAGGCCGCCGTCCCCACAAGGGAAGGAAGAAATGCCCTCACCCCAGCGTCAGCCCGGCCTTCATCGCCTCCTCGCGCAAGAACGGCAGGCCGACCTCGATCACGTCGCGCGGATCTTCCGCCACGGGCCGCCAGACGGCGAGCCCGCCGGCGATGTCGACATCGACATGGTTCATGCTTTCGAGCGTGATCGCGCCCTGGTAGCCGATGTCGGCGATGGCCTTCATGCAGGCCGCCCAGTTGAGCATGCCTCGTCCCGGCACGCCGCGGTTGGCTTCCGACACATGCACATAGCCGAGATAGGGCGCCGCCGCCTCGAAACCGGAAGCAAAGCTCTCTTCCTCGATATGCATGTGGTAGGTGTCGAGATGAATGAAGATGTTGGGCGCGCCGATGCGCTCGATGATCTTTGCCGCGTCGATGCCGCGGTTGATCAGGTGCGTCTCATAGCGGTTGCAGGGCTCGATGCCGAGCTTCAGGCCGCGCGACTTCGCCGCCTTCGCCGCGCGTTCGAGGAAACGGCACATACCGTCGATTTCCCTTTGCGTCGGCGCGCGGCCGGTGGTCTTGCCGATCGTGCCGTAGGTGACGCCGCCGAGCGCTTCCGCGCCGACCTCATTGCAGACCCGGAAAGCCGGTTCGAGGAAATCCAGCGCCTCGTCCGGCCGTTCGACCACATCGAGCGCGCGCGGCAGGCCGAGCGAGGGGACCAGTTCAACACGATAGTGATTGGCAAAGCTGCGCGTCCGCTTGGTGTCGATCTCCTCAGGCCGAAGCAAAGGGATCTCCATCAGCCCGATGCCGTATTCCTTGAGCCTGTCCATCTGCGGCTCGATGCGGGCGAGGTCCCAGACCGGTGCGATGGCGAAAGTGTGCAGTCCGAAGGTGTTCATGTCAGCCTCGTTGCTCATGCGCCGCCGCTGCGGCCGTATCGCCGCCGCCGACGATGCGGCTGACGACTTCGTTCATGTTGGTCCTGGCGGTGACGAGATCGGCGTCCGCCCTGCCGTGGCGCAGCACGACAATGCGGTCGGTGACCGACAGCACGTCGTTCAGCCGGTGCGAGATCAGGATGACGGCGATGCCTTCGGACTTCAGCCGCCGGATGAGATCGAGCACGCTCTGCACCTCGCGCACGGCCAGCGCCGCAGTCGGCTCATCCATGATGACGAGCTTCGGATCGAAGGTGAGCGCCCGCGCGATCGCCACCGTCTGCTGTTGGCCGCCGGAGAACGAACCGACCGACCGGTTTATCGACGGCAGATGCGCGCCCAGCCGCTCGATCATTTTCGACGCTTGGCGATCCATCTCGCTTTTGTCGACGAAGCCGGGGAATAGGCCGAGCAACTTTTTCGTCGGTTCGCGTCCGAGGAAGATATTCGACGCCACGTCCTGTTGCTTGGCCAAAGACAGATCCTGGTAAATCATTTCGATGCCGAGGCGCCGCCGCTGACCGGGGTCCAGCGCCAGGATATCCTTGCCATCGAACTCGATCGAGCCGGTGTCGGCACGGTAGATGCCGGTGATGGTCTTCATCAGCGTCGACTTGCCGGCGCCATTGTCGCCGACCAGTCCGACCACCTCGCCGGCCGCGACCGAAAGGTCGACGCCATGCAAGACATCGACCGCGCCGAAGCTTTTGCGGATGCCGCGCAGCGAAAGCAGGGTCATACGCGCGACTCCTTCCGCACCTGGTATTGGTCGATGAAGACCGCGAGGATCAGCACCGCGCCGATCGCCATCTGCTGGTAATAGGATTGCACGGCAAGCAGCGTCAGCCCGTTCTGCAAGACGCCCATGATCAGCGCGCCGATCATGGTGCCGAGGATCGAGGCGCGGCCGCCGAACAGATTGGTGCCGCCGATGATCGCCGCCGTGATGGCGGTGAGCTCGTAATTGATGCCGGCGGTCGGATCGCCGGCATTGACGCGGGCTGTGAACAGCAGACCGGCAAGCCCGGCGAGCGCGCCCGACAGCGTGTAGATGATGCGGCGGTGATGCTCGACGCGGATGCCCGCGGCTCGCGCAGCACCTTCGCTATCGCCCAGCGCCAGCGTGTGGCGGCCGAAGCGCGTATAGGCGAGCACCGCATGCGCGACGATGGCCGTCAGCACCAGGATGATCACCGGCATAGGGACGCCGAACGGCCGCCCCTGCCCGATATAGACGATCTCGGGCGGCAGGCCGTAGATCGCCCTGCCCTTCGAGATGACCAGCGCCAAACCGCGCGCCAGGCCTAGCATGCCGAGCGTGACGATGAAGGCCGGCACGAAGGCGCGGGTGACCAGCTGGCCGTTGATGTAGCCGGCGATCCCGCCGGCCAAGATGCAGGCGATCACTGCGAAGACCGACGGCCAGCCGAGATTGACCGCCACGAAAGCGCCTGCGACGCCCGCAAGCCCCATGACCGAGCCGAGCGACAGATCGAGCCCGCCGGAACCGATGACGAAAGTGGCGGCGATCGCCAGCACGCCGATCGTCGAGGTCGCGAGCAGGATGTTGAGGAAATTGCTGAGCGACAGGAAATAGGGCGACAGGAGCGCCATCGCCGTGCTCAGCGCCAGAAGCACCACCAGCGACTCCAGCCGGATGTGGAGCCTTTCGACGGATGCGCGCTGCACCCTAGCCCAGAAGCCGGGCTGTTCAGAAGCCATTTTTTCTACCCTTCGGGTAAGGGAGTAGGGGAGTAGGGGAGTAGGTTAGTAGAGGAGTAGGGAAGATGGGCGAAGCGCAAACGCGCTCCCCTACTCCCCTACTGCCTTACTCCCCTACTCCCTTCCTTCCTCACTTCACATATTGCAGCATCGGCTCCTTGCCGGCGTCGAGCACGTCCTTGGTCAGCACCAAAGTCGGCACGGCAATGCTTTCCGGAACCTTCTCGCCGCCGAGCGCCTTCTTGACGTTCTCCACCGCCTGCTTGCCGACCAGATAGGGAAGCTGCGCGACAGAGGCATTGAGGCGGCCTTCCTTGATCGATTTCACCGCATCGACATTGCCATCGACGCCGATGATCGTCACCTGCGAACCCTTGCCCGCCGCATAGACAGACTCGACTGCACCAAGCGCCATGCCGTCATTGGCGCAGAAGATGGCGACGAGATCAGGATGCGCGGTCAGCGTGTCGGTGGCGATCGAAGCGGCCTTGCCGCGGTCCCAGTCGCCCGGCAGCGAAGCGACGATTTCGAGGCCGGGCGCCAGCTCCTTCAGCTTCTCGGCAAAACCCTTGGCACGCTTCTCGCCGGTGATGTTGCCGGACAGGCCTTCGATCACCAGCACCGGACCCTTGGCGTCCTTGCCGAGCTTGTTGGCGAGATATTCCGCGCCCTGCGCGCCGGCGGCGATGTTGTCGGAGCCGATATGGAAGGTGACCTTGACGCCTTCCTTGTCGAGCACCGCCTGGTCGAGATTGTTGTCGAGGTCGACGATCTTGATGCCGGCCTCCTGCGCCGACTTCAGGCAAGGTAGAAGGTTGGTCGAGTTGATGGCCGCGGTGATCATCGCCACCGGCTTGCGCTCAAGCATGGTGTTGCAAAGGTTGAGCTGCGGTTCGGCTGCCTGATCGCTCTCGGCCGCCTGCTGGAAATACTTAACCCCGGCTTCCTTGGCGCCGTCCGCGACACCCTGCGCCATCGCGCCCCAGAACGGGTTGGCCAGTGTCTTCATCAGCACGCCATATTCGCCGTCCTCGGCCTTGGCAACGCCGACGGCGGAAAATGCAAGCGCGACGCCCACGGCAAGGGTAAATCGATTTATCCTTGGGAAATGCGAAATCATTCTATCCTCCGTTGATCCTTGGCGCCGGATGCCACGGCCAGGGCCGGCGCATGCTTCCGCTCACGACAATGGGGGCTGTTGTCGGTCTCCTCCCCCGGAATGCGGACCGCTGCCTGGCGAGCCAACGGATTCCCGCATCAACACCTGGCAGGGCTCGAGCCGCGCCGTGGGTGGTCCCACATCACCCTCGACCCTGCGAAACAAAAGGTTCATCGCCTCGCTGGCGATCTGCCGCACCGGCTGCACCACGGCCGCGATCGCCGGCCATGTCACCTGCATCCATTCGGCGTCGTCGAAGCCGACCAGCGAGATATCGTCCGGGCAGTGCCAGCCGCGGCGGCGGAATTCCGACAGCGCGACAAGCGTGCCCTTCAAAAGCAGCGAATAGACCGCGGTCGGCCGCTCGCCGCGCCCGAAATAGTCGCGCAGCGACGACCGCAGCGGCGCGACGCTGACTTCGGACGTGATGACGTCGATGCGCACCGACGGGTTGAGCGCCAGCGCCTGGCTGCGAAAACCTTCCAGGCGCGCCCGCACGGTCGCCGCCTGCTCGGCAAGGCCGATAACCAGTATATGGCTGTGCCCATTGCCGATCAGCATCCGCGCCACTTCGGCGCTGGCGGCAGCGCTGTCGGCCGAGACGGTGTCGAAGGCGTCGTCGGACAGCACACGGTCGATCAGCACGCCGGTCATGCCGTGGGCTTTCATGAAGGCAGCCGCCGGCCCGTGCTCATTGCGCACCGGCGCCAGCACCACGCCGGCAACGCGCCAGTCATGCATGCGGGCGAGGATCTCTTTCTCGCGCGTCTCCGATTCTCGGCTCGATGCCGCGACCAGCGTATAGCCGCGCTGCTCGGCAAGGCCTTCCAGCTCGGTGACCATCGAACCGAAGAACTCGCTTTCGAATTCCGGCATGATGGCGCCGATGATGCGGCGCTTGGCCCTGCGCATGTCGGAGGCTAGAGGATCGACGCGATAGCCCAGATGCTCGACGGCATCGAAGACGCGCTGCGCGTTTTCAGGCTTCACCGTGGTGACACCGGCCAGCACCTTGGAGACGGTGGCCGCGGACACGCCGGCATGGCTTGCCACGTCATGGATCGACGGACGCCTTTGCCGGGCTTCCGGTTGCGCCATTGACTTCCTCCCGAGGACAGGCAGCCGATCAGCCACCTCGCCATTCCATTCGATAAATCGATTTTTCGTTCTTGTAAATCGTTTCACCGGGAGTAAGACTGGAAAGAAGTGATTGACGCGATCCAGTCGTGTCCCGGGAGGAAAACATGTCCGACAACACCTTGCCGCTGGTGATCAGCGCACCCGAACCGCGCACGCTCGACCTGATCTTCACGCCGCCGCAACTGGCGCGCCTGCGCAGCCACTATCGCATTGTCGAGACCACGCCGGAAGACGTTTCCGCCCTACCCGCCGAAACTTTGGCCGAGGCGCGCTATATCATCGGTCAGCCACCGATTTCATCCGAAACGCTGGAAAAGCTGAAGGCGCTGCGCTGCGTCTTCAACGTCGAGACCAACCTCCTCAACAACATGCCTTATGAGACGCTGTTTTCGCGCGGCATCCATGTCGTCACCACCGGCCTGGTCTTTGCCGAGCCGGTCGCGGAGCTCGGCCTGGCCATGGCGCTGAACCTTGCCAGAAACATCGTCGACGCCGACCTCGCTTTCCGGCAGGGCAAGGAATTGTGGGGCGGCGACGGCAACCAGGCGGCGCGCCTGCTTTCCGGCGCCGATGTCGGCATCATCGGCTTCGGCGATCTCGGCCGCGCGCTCAACCGCCTGCTGACCGGCTTCCGCACCCGCACGAAAGTTTTTGATCCATGGCTGCCGCCATCGATCCTGATCGACAATGGCGTCGAGCCGGCCTCGCTGGACGAGGTGCTGTCGCAAAGCGATTTCGTCTTCGTCGTTGCTTCCGTCACCAGCGAGAATGAAGGTTTCCTGGGCGCCGACGCCTTTGCCAGGATGCGCAAGGGCGCGGCCTTCATCCTGCTCAGCCGCGCCGGAGTCGTCGATTTCCCGGCATTGATGCAAGCGGTGAAGAGCGGCCACATCGTCGCCGCGAGCGACGTCTTCCCGGAGGAGCCGCTGGCAAAGGACCATCCCGTCCGCACCCTGCCCGGCTTCCTGCGTTCGGCGCATCGCGCCGGCGCGCTCGATATCGCCTTCAAGCGCATGGGCGACATGGTGCTGGAGGATATGGACCTTATCGACCGCGGCCTGCCGCCCCTGCGCTCCAGGCGCGCCGAGCGCGAGACGGTTTCGCGCATGCGCTCCAAGCCGGTCGACAGGAACTAGTGGCACTGCACGGGATTTCGAAGGGTTGCCGTTTGTCTTGGCGCAGAATTTTCCGTTCATGTCCGTGAAATCGGCGCAACGCCGGGGATTGATTGCGGCCGCCCCAACGTCGTCATCCTATGGCGGAGTAAGGAGCGAAGCGACGCAGCGCAGACCATAGAATGACGATCGCGATGGCGTTTCGGCCAATCTCCAACGCATGCCACCTGCCGACGCAAACAGAGGCCTAAACGACGAGATCGCTCCTTGGCGTTTGCATGGCCGGCCCTCCGAAATTGGCCTCGAGCCAGGCAATGGCGCTCGCAACATCCTCGATGGCGAAGCGCGCAGTGGTCTCGCCCTGCGGCTTGACCCGGATCGAAATTCCCCCGGCGGCATTGACCGTGTCGAAGCCGTTCTCGTCGGACGTGTCGTCGCCAAGGAACACAGGACGCCTGCCGCTGAACGGACCCGTCTGCATGAAGCGCCGGATCGCAGCGCCCTTGGCTGCCTCAAGCGGCATCAGCTCGACGCCGGCATTGCCGGCGATCACACGGTAGCCTTTGGGCAGGCGCTCAAGCGCTGCCTCGACCAGTTCCGTCGCCCGTGCCAGAAGCTGGGGCGCTGCTCTCGTATGGATGGCGAGCACAGGTCCCTTGCGCTCGACATAGACGGCCTTGCTTGCCAGCTCCAGTTCGATCTCGTCGGCGAGCGCCGCCATGTCCGCCGGCTCGTCGGCGGCCTCGATCCGGCCATCCGGCGCAAGCCTGTGTTCCAACCCATAGAGGCCGGCGATCCTGAGCTTCAAGGGATTGAACAGATGGTCCACGGCCGCGATCGAGCGGCCGGTGATGAAGGCGAGCGCTCCGTCCAGCCGTCGTTCGATCGTCTGCAGCAATTGCCGCAACTCGGCGCTGACCGACACGCTGTCGGGATGCGCCGCGTGCTCCAGCAAGGTGCCGTCGATGTCGAGGAAAAGCGCCCACCGGCCTTCGGGAAGCGGCGGGGTAAGGTCTGCCTGACTATTCATCGGAATCCGACTGCCTGTTTGCGTTCGAACATGGAAACGACGTTGTCGCCGGTGGGACCTGCCGGCCGGTCGTATAGGGCCGTGACCCGGTCGAGGTCGCCGCGCTTCCTGAGCCGCGCCGCGTCGAGCAGCATGCTGCCGGCCCAGCGATAGACATTGTTGTCGCGCACGATGTCGCGCATGCGCCGCATGCGCTCATGCTGCTCGTCCGGCCCCATGGTCATCGCCTGCAGCATCGCCTCGCTCATCATCGCCGCGTCGTACGGATTGACGATCAGCGCCTCCAGCAATTCGCGCGAGGCGCCCGCGAAGGTGCTGAGCAGCAGCACGCCCTGCTCGTCGTCGCGCGACGCCACGAACTCCTTGGCGACGAGATTCATGCCGTCATGCAGGCTGGTGACGAGGCAGATGTCCGCGGCGCGATAAAGCTCATAGACCGCGGCTTGCGAATGGTGCTCGGCCACCATGACGACCGGCTGATAGGATTTGCTGCCGTAGCGCTGGTTGAGCTCGTCGGCATAGCGCAGGCATTCTTCGTGAAGCTGCTTGTAGGCAGGCAGCGTGCCCCGGCTTGGTGCAGCGATCTGCAGGAATACGACGTTACCGATCGTTTCTGGATGACGGATGAACAGTTCCTCAAGCGCATGGAAGCGATCGAGGATGCCTTTGGTGTAGTCGAGCCGTTCGACGCCAACGCAAAGCTTGGCGCCAGCTGGAATTCTGAACCGCTTGCGCACGCGCGCCCGGCACTCCTCGACGCTCGGAAGCTTTTTCAGCAGCTCGACCGGCCACTCGATCGAGATCGGATAGGAATGCACGAGCGTCACCTGGCCGCCATAGGAAATGGCCGCGTCGGCTCGCTCGATCCGGCTTTCCATGAAACGGTCGACGCTTTCGGTGAAGTTGTTGGCGTGGAACTGGGTGTGGAAGCCCACGATCGAGCTGCCGAGCAGGCCGTCGAGGATACGCTCGCGCCACGGGCAGATGCTGAACACTTCCGAGTTCGGCCACGGTATGTGCCAGAAGGTGATGACGATCGCCTCCGGCAGGCGCTCGCGGATCATGCGCGGCAGAAGCGCGAAGTGATAGTCCTGGACCAGCACGATCGGCCGCTCGTTGCGCGCCTCGGCAACCACCGTCTCGGCGAATTTGCGGTTGACGGCCTCATAGGCCTCCCAGTCGGATTCGCGGAAGATCGGGCGCGTGAACGCGATATGACAGAGCGGCCACAGGCCCTCATTGGCGAAGCCAAGATAATAGCCCTGATATTCGTCGTCGCTCAGCCAGACGCGGCGCAGCGTGTAGGAAGGATTGCCGGGCGGCACCTGCACCCGGTCGTTCCTGTCCACCACCGTCCGGTCGGCAGTGCCGCCGCCATAGGCGATCCAGGTGCCGGCGCAAGCGCGCGTGATCGGTTCCAGCGCCGAGACCAGTCCGCTCGCCGGCACGACAAGCTCGACATCGCCGTTCCTGGTTTCGTTGTGGATATAAGGCTCGCGATTGGAGACGATGATGACCTGCGCATCCGGCAACTCGTCAGCGAGGATCTTGCGCAACGTCTCCGGCGACCATGTGACCAGAGCCGCGTCGACCGACTGCCCGTTCTTTTCGAATTCGCGCAGCACCTTGCGCGCGGCCTCTGTGGCGAAGTCGTCGCCGGGGCCTGCCACAGCCGAAATCCTCGGGTGATTGCGACGGTACCGGGATATCGAAATGAAAATGGCGAATGCGGAAAGTCCAAGGCTTGCGAGAATAAGGACCAGTAACAGAACGCTGTATTGTGTCATTGAAATGCCAGGCTGCCTCCGGCTGTCCGCTCATTATTTTCGTTCTTGCCGGCTGCGGACGGCAGACCGGTCCACCTGTGCAACGCACAAGCCGGCCATGGGTTCCGACATTTTTCGGTTGTTGAACGCGGGCTTGCGACGCCTTCTTCTAAGTCCGCACGATAAGCGGCACCTGGCCTTCATGACGATCGGAAAGGAAGGCGGCGACACGGTCGCCGACCCGCTGGAAGGTCACATCGACGACCTTGTCCCCGACACTCAGATGCCGGAGCATCAGGGTGTCGATACCGATCGGCAGCCTCGGGCGCGTGACATGCAATTCGCCTTTCCAGCCATCGATTTCCAGGCCCAGACAGGCCTGCATCAGCATGAAGGTTGAGCCTGCCGACCAGGCTTGCGGCAGGCAGGCCACCGGATAGGCGATCGGCGCTTCGCCCGGCGCCCGGGCGAAACCGCAGAACAATTCAGGCAGCCGCATATTGAAATGAACGGCCGATTCGAAAGTGCCGCTCATCAGCCGCACAACGCTGTCGCGTTCGCCGTAGCGGGCGAGGCCCACGCCGCAAAGCGCAGTGTCGTGCGGCCAGATCGAGCCGTTGTGGTAGGACATCGGGTTGAAGAACACTGCATCGTCGGCGAGCGTCCGCAGCCCCCAGCCGGAATGGAAGGCGGCCGACAGCAGCTGCTCGGCGACCAGCTTGGCGCGGTCGGGCTGCGGCAGCCCGACAAAAAGCAGGTGCCCGGCATTTGTCGTTCGAACCTTGCAGGGCTGGCCCTCGCCATCGATGGCCAAGGCGTAGAAATTCAGGTCGTCCAGCCAGAAATCGCGTTCCACGGCGATCCGCATTTCCTCGGCGCGGCCCTCCCAGTGCTCGGCGTCGGCGAATTCGCCGCGGCGGCGTGCAAGCGCCGCCATGCCGCGGAAGGCGGCAAAGACATAGCCCTGCACCTCGACCAGCGCGATCGGCCCCTTTGGGATGCGCCCATCGGCGTGGAAGACCGAATCGAAGCTGTCCTTCCACCCCTGGTTGGCGAGGCCGGACTCGGCGGCGCGCTGGTAGGTGACGAAACCGGTGGCGCGGCTCGCCTCCTCCGTCCAGTCGGCAGCGGCTTTCAGCGAAGGCCAAAGCTTGTCGATGAAGGCCATGTCGCCGGTGCGGTCGGCATAGGCGGAAGCCAGATGGATATAGAGCGGCGTGGTGTCGACGCCTCCGTAATAGCGGCCGAAAGGAAGCTCGCGCAGCGCCGCCATCTCGCCCTTGCGCGTCTCATGCATGATCTTGCCGGGCTGCGAATCCGAAAAGGGCGACGTTTCGGTCGCCTGGTGCTCGGCCAGAAAAGCAAGCACCCCGCGCGCCAAGCCGGGATTGAGCCAAAGCATCTGCAGGCTTGAGATCACGCCGTCGCGCCCGAATGCGGTCGAAAACCATGGGATGCCGGCATAGGGATAGGGGCCGGTCGGAAGCTCGGTGGTAAGCAGCGCCACGTCGGCGCGGGCGCGCTCGACCCAATCGTTGAACACGCGCCCCGAGCTGTGCACCGTGGCGCCGTGCCTGCGCTTGGCGCGCATGCCGAACCGCGCGCGCGCCGCCGCGGCGCGGAAGCGGTCGCGATCGGGCGGGTCGGCGATCGCGGGGCCGACCTCGACATAAAGCACCTTTCGGCTGCGCTTGGTCACGGCGATGAGGAAATCGGCGCGATTGTCGCTCAACTGGTCTGGCGCCTGCGAAAAGGAGATTGCCGAAAGTCGCGGCAAGCCGTCCAGGCCGTCATAGCCGAGCAGGACCGTGGTCTTGTCGGTCTTGGCGATATGCGTGGTGCCCCGCTTCACCCGGGTCGAGCCGCGCACCTCGAACATGTCGCGAAAGTCGGCGGCGAAATGCAGCGAGGCGGTTATGGTGGAATGCTCGCGGCTGTAATTGGAAAGCGTGATGCGCTCGAACAGCCTGTCCTGCCAGATCAGCCTGACGCGCTCAATATGGATCGCGCCCTGCGGCATATCGCGGCCGGCAGCGCTTTGAATAGGCAGGTTGGTCAGGTTGGACGTGAACAGCACATTGTCTTGGCTGAGCGATGCACCGAGCAGCGACATCGGCCTGCCGCCGATGGTCAGCCGGAATTCGGACAGCACGCGCGTGTCGTCGCGGAAGAACCCGTCGCCCGAACCCCTGATGTCGCCATAGGCGTCGGCGACGGCGAAGCAGTCGCCCTGCTTGAGGGCAAAAAGCCGGTGCGGTTCTCGCGGCGCCGTCTCGTCGAGCGAGGAAAGGGCCACGGCAGGATCGAGCTTGCGCTCGTCGAGCTCCGTCATTCGTCACCTCTTCGGTTGCCCCACCCTAGAGCATGATGCCGAAAAGTGTGAGGCGGTTTTCGGACGACATCATGCTCTATCTCTTTGATTTGGAGCCGGATTCAGATTTCAGGTCGAACAGACCTGAAATCATCCGGCTCTAGGCAGTCGGTCAGGAGGCCCTGGCCTCCGGCATGCCGGTCAGACGCATATAGGCAGAAAGGTAGTCGCGCGCCATTCTTGTCGCCGAGAACCTTTTCTCGAAGACCGCCCTCACCTGTCGCCGGTCGAGTTCGAGAAGCGCGGGCATCGATGCGACCGCATCGTCGACATTGTCCACGACGAAGCCGGTGACGCCATTGTCGACGATCTCCGGCAGGGCGCCGTTGTCCCAGGCGATCACCGGTGTGCCGCAAGCCATGGCCTCGATCGCGACGAGGCCGAACGGTTCCGGCCAGTCGATCGGGAACAGCAGGCCTGCCGCGTTGCCCAGGAATTCGGCCTTCTCGTCTTCCGTGATCTCGCCGACATAGTCGATACGGTCGCCATCGATGAGCGCCTCGATATTATCGCGGAAATAGGCGCGGTCGTCGTCGCCGATCTTGGCCGCCAGCTTCAGCTTCAACCCGGACCGGCGCGCGATCTCGATGGCGCGGTCCGGTCGCTTGTCGCGCGACAGGCGGCCGAGGAAAGCGAGATACGGCTCTTCCCCATGTGGTTCATAGGTCGGCTGGTAGGCATCGAGCGGCAGTCCGTGATGGATCGTGGCCAGCCAGTTCGCATCCGGCAAACCGCGCTTCTGACTGTGCGAGATCGAGATCATCGGGAAACGCGGGAAACGTTTGTAGGCCGGCGCCAGGTCGACATAGTCGAGCCTGCCATGCGGCGTCGTCACCGTGCGACCCGCGATCTGCTCGAAGAACGGAAAATGCAGGAAATGGCTGAGATGGAAATGAATGACGTCGAATTCGCCGGCGCGTTCGCTCACATCGGCGAGCATCGCCAGATGCGCGGCGATTTCCGATTTCTTCGGCCGCGGATCGAGGCGTATCGCCTGGTCGCGGCCTGGCACCAGTCGCGCCGATGTCTCGCTGTCACCGCTCGCGAACAGCGTGACGTCATGCCCGAGCTCGACGAGTGCCTCGGTGATGTAGAAGACGATCCGCTCCGTGCCGCCGTAAAGTTTCGGCGGCACGGCTTCATAAAGCGGCGCGACATGGGCTATGCGCATCTGGTCCCTCAGCTGTTGACGCGAGGCAAAATGCGTCAGCCGCGAGATCGTTCCTTGCCCAATTGGTCGCGGGTTAGCCTCAGGACTTACGGCTGCGCCGTGCCAAAATGTTCGCCACCAGCAAAAGCAGGATGGATAGCGCCATCATTAGGGTCGCCGCGGCAGTGATGGCGGGCGAGAGTTTTTCGCGCAGGCCGATGAACATTTCGAGCGGCATGGTGCGCTGGCTGGCGCTGGCCAGGAACTGCACGACGACCACTTCATCGAAGGAGGTGACGAAGGCGAAGGCCGCGCCCGAAAGCACGCCGGGCAGAATCAGCGGCAGCATGACGCGGAAGAACGACGTCAGGGGTTTGGCGCCGGAGATCGCCGCGGCTCGCATCAGGTTGCGGTCGAAGCCGGTCAGGCTAGCGCCTACCGTCACCACCACGAAGGGGCTGGCCAAGGCGGTATGCGCCAGGATGATGCCGGCATAGGTGCTGGCGAGCCCAACGCGGGCGTAGAATAGATAGGAACCGACGGCTGTGATCACCACCGGCACGATCAGCGGCGAAAGAAGCAGCGGCATGATAATGCGCCGACCCGGAAACTTCTCGTCGGAAAGTGCGATCGCCGTCAGTGTCCCGAGCGTCGTCGCGATCACCGTCGTCCCGAGGGCGATGATCAGGCTATTGCCGATCCCCGACTGCCAGCGCTGGGTGCCGAGCACGACCTCGTACCAGCGCGTCGAGATGCCCTCCAGCGGGAAGATGAAGAAGGCGCCGCTGTTGAAGGAGAGCGGCACCGGGATGAGGATCGGCACCAACAGGAACAGGATGACCAGCCCGCACCAAATCCACAGCAGCGTGATGCGGATGCGTTCGCCTGTTGTGGGATAGGGAGAGAGCAGCATGGGCTACACCAGCTTCAGGCGGTCGAGGCCGAGGACGCGGGCAAAAATGCCGAACAGCGCCAAGGTGAAGACGAGCAGGATGAAGGACAGCGCCGCCGCCATCTCCCAGTTCAGTTCGACATTGACGTAATTGGCGATGAAATTGCTGATGAGTTGGTCGCCTGCCCCGCCTATCAGCGCCGGCGTGATGTAATAGCCGAGGCACAGGATGAAGGTGAGCATGCAACCGGCCATCACGCCCGGAAACACCTGCGGGATGTAGATACGGCGAAACGCGGTGAAAGGCCTGGCGCCTAGCGAATAGGCGGCCTTCATCTGCGAAGGCGGGATGGTGCGCATGACGCTGTAGATCGGCAGCAGCGTGAACGGCAACTGGATATGCGTCATGGCGATGACCAGCCCGATGCGGCTGTACATCAGGTCGAGCCGGTCGCTGGTGACGCCGATAAGAAGCAGGAAATCATTGACCAGGCCGAACTTTTGCAAAAGCACGGTCCAGGCCGCGGTGCGCACCAGGATCGAGGTCCAGAACGGCAGCAGCACCGCAACGGTCAGGATGGCGGCCAGCCCTTTCGGCACGTTGGCGATGAGATAGGCGAGCGGAAAGCCCAGGATCAACGTTGCTAGCGTCACCGACGCCGCAACGAAGAAAGTGCGCAGGAACACCTGTATGAAGATCGCCTGCTCGGGTGGCACCCGCTCGATGCCGCCATCGGCGTTCCAGCGCAGATCGAGCGCGCTGAGCAGGTAGAACGAGGTAAGGCTGCTTGTGCCGCTCTGGATCACCGGCCAGGTCGATGGTACAGACCAGAACGGCACCGATTTCATGGTGTCGAGCGCGGCCTGACCGTCGGCGCTTTCCAGCTTGCGAACCGTCTTCAACACCTGGCTGCGGGCTCCAGGCAGCCGCGCGTTCAGGCTCTTGGCCAGTTCATAGGCTGTGCCCTTGACCTGGTTTTCCTTGAGGTCCGCCGCCAACGCGGCGAAGGCGTCGTCGCCGGGAAGGCCCTGGCCGTTCCAGCCGGCCAGGGCCGCGGTCGTCTTGGGCAGTGCGTCCGCGATGGTCGGGTCATAGACCGCGCGGGACAAAAGCAGCACGATCGGAATACCGAAACTTAGGGCCAGAAGGACGAGCAGCGGCGCTGCCAGAAGCAACGAGCGCATCCGGTCGCCGAGTTCGGCGCGGCGGAGCGCTGCCGACACGGATTTCAGATCCGCGTCGGCGGCTGACCGGTCGCGGGCCAGCGTCGGCCGGTCGATTTCGCTGGGCTGGAACGCCGACATCCCGCCTTCCTACTGAGCAAGCCAGGCGTTGAAGCGCTTGACAAGGTCCTCGCCATAGTCGCCCCAGAACTCGGTGTCGGCGACGAGATAGGCGCCGGCGAGATGATCGGGAGCATTGGGTAGCTTCGGCAGCGCGTCGGGTGCGACGAAGGAAGCCGCGTCGGTGCGCACCGGCCCATAGGTGATGTAGCTTGCGAGCTTGGCGTTGTTCTCGGGCTTGCTGATATACGCGAGATATTTGTAGGCAAGCTCCGGATTGCGCGCGCCCTTCGGAATGCTGATCATGTCGTATTCGAGGATCTGGTTGTTCCAGACGATCTTGAACGGCTTCTTGTCGGTGTCGATCGCGTTCTGGATGCGGCCGTTCCAGGCGGTGGTCATCACCACTTCCTTGGAAGCGAGAAGCTGTGCCGGCTGCGCGCCGGCGTCCCACCAGACGATATCCTTCTTGATTGTGTCGAGCTTCTTGAACGCACGGTCAACGCCTTCCGGCGTGGCCAGCACCTTATAGACGTCGGCGGGTGCGACGCCGTCCGCCATCAGCGCCCATTCGAGGTTCTGCGCCGGGAACTTGCGCATGGCGCGCTTTCCCGGGAATTTCGTCGTGTCGAAGAGGTCGAGGACCGAGGTCGGAGCTTCCTTCAGCACGGTCGGGTCATAAGCAAGGATATCGCCGTAAGCATCGAGGCCGACTCCACAATCCAGCGCCGAGCCTTCGATGAATTTGTCGCGCGGCCCGATCTTGGAATAGTCGAGCCGCTCGAGGATGCCGGCGTCGCAACCCTGCAGCACGGTCGCGGTCTCGACCGTCACCAGGTCGATCGGCACATTGCCGGTCTCAACCATCGCTTTCACCTTGCCGAGATCGCCGAGATATTCCTGTTCCAGGATTTTTGCTCCGGTCTCCTTGCTGAACGGCTCGAACCATGCCTTGCGCTGCGCATCTTGCCAGGCGCCGCCGCTCGCCATGATCGACAATTCGTCCGCGAAGGCTGCGCCGGCAATGCTCATGCAGGCCGTGGCGGCCGCGAGCGAGAGTAGTCGTGTTCTCAATTGTGTCATTGCATTTTCCCCTGTTTTGGAATGGCGCCGCCCGTTCCGGCATCAGCCGGGAAGGCGCGGCAATCGTTGGGCGCGCAGGAGACCGTCACGGTCTCGCCGTTCGCCATCGTCGCTTCGGGGCCGACCTTGACGGTCAGCACCTGGTCGTTGGCGAGCCTGGCCAGCAGGCGCAGGTGATCGCCGAGATAGATGCGCCCATCGACGGTCGCCGCCAGCGCGTTGCCGCCACCGGCGGCAGCCGTCAGGCTGAGCCGCTCGGGCCGGACGGCGACGTGGCAGGCGGCGCCTTGCGTCACCCCGACCGCCAGCGCGTTGATCTCGCCGCCGCCATTCAGCCTGACGCGGCACTCTCCACCCGAGACGCGTTCGACCACGCCTTCCAGCGTGTTGTTCTCGCCGATGAAGCTCGCCACGAATGAGCTTTGCGGGGTGTTGTAGAGATCGTCTGGCGAGCCCAACTGGGCGATGCCGCCATTGTTGAACACCGCGACGCGGTCCGACATCGTCAGCGCCTCGCTCTGGTCGTGCGTGACATAGACGATGGTGACGCCGAGCATGGTGTGGATCTGCTTGATTTCGAGCTGCATATGCTCGCGCAATTTCTTGTCGAGCGCGCCGAGCGGCTCGTCCATCAGCACCAGGTTCGGCTGAAAGACCAGCGCGCGGGCCAGCGCCACGCGCTGCTGCTGGCCGCCGGAAAGCTGCGTCGGGCGGCGATCGCCGAATTGCTTCAGCCGCACCATGTCGAGCGCGCGGCCCACACGGGCCGCGATGTCGGCCTTGCTCACCTGGCGGACGGAAAGCGGAAAGCCGACATTCTCCTCTACCGTCATATGCGGGAACAGCGCATAGTTCTGAAACACCATGCCGATATTGCGCTGGTAGGGCGGCAGCCGATCGACCGGCTGGCCCTCTAGCGTGATCGTGCCATGCGTCGGTCGCTCGAAGCCGGCGAGCATATTGAGCGTGGTGGTCTTGCCGGAGCCGGATGGGCCGAGCAGCGTCAGGAACTCACCGCGCGCGACGGCAAGGTTCATCCGCGTCACCGCGAAGCTGCGTCCGTCATAGGACTTCTCGACGTCGGCGAATTCGACAAAGCCTTGGTTGGCGCTTGCCGACACGACGGTCTGGCCGGCGCTCATCGCGCGCCTTCCCGGCTGCCGCGGGGCGATTCGGTCTGCTGCTTGCGATCCATGCCTCGTCCTCCCGGAACCGGCCCGCTGAACAGGAAGCGTCCGGCTTGTATGATCACACAATAAGGCTGAAAGTGACCATAGATGCGGACAACTTTCACCGTCAAGCGCAAAAATGCGATGTTGTGTGATAATTTTGATCAGATTGAGTGCCGTACAACCTCTATTGTATGGATCGTTGTCTTATGCTAGATGCCCGACAAGTGAGACGTCAGCCGCAGTTCGAATCCCTCATGCTCGAAAATCTTCGCCTCACCGAGGATGAAAGTCCGGTCTATCGCCGTCTTGCCGACGCGATCGCCGAACGCATTGCCGCGGGCACGCTTGCCGTCGGCGACCGGCTGCCGCCGCAACGCGAGATCGCCCGTGCATTGGGCATCAATGTCACGACCGTGACGCGGGCACTGTCCACCTTGCAGGAGCAAGGCTTGCTCGAGGCGCGCCCCGGGCGCGGCACCACGGTCGCCGCCCGCGACATTGTCGAGCGTCCGGGATTCGTGTCGGCGCCGAGCGACCAGAGCGGCATCGTCGATCTTTCCGTCAACAGGCCGCCCACGTCAGCCTATCTCGACGCCGTCGCGGCGCTGATGCCGCGCCTTTCCAAGGATCGTCACTACGCCTCGCTGCAGGATTATCATCCGCCGGAGGGGCCGCTTTGGGGCCGTGTCGCGGTCGCCGATTGGCTGAAATCGGTCGCCGGCGATGGCGATCCCGGCCGCGTCGTGCTCGCAGCCGGCGCCCAACACGGCCTCGACTGCGTGCTCGGCGCCGTCACCAGGGATGGCGAAGTAATACTTGCCGACGAGGTGACCTATCAGGGCATCAACGCGCTGTGTCGCGTCCATGGTCTCGATCTGCGTGGCATCGCGATGGATCGCGGCGGCATGCGTCCGGATGCCCTCGAGGCAGCTTGCGTTCAGCTCCGCCCCCGTGCCGTTTTTCTGGTGCCGACACTGCACAATCCGACGACGATCACGCTGAGCGAGGAGCGGCGGCATGAATTGGCGGCCGTCGCACGCCGTCACAACGTGCTGATCATCGAGGACGACGTCTACCGTCCATTGGCCGACGATCCGCCGCCCTCCTTCGCCAGCCTCGAGCCGGAGCTGACGATCCATCTCGGCGCATTGTCGAAATGCCTAGCGCCCGGCCTGCGCCTCGGCTTCGTCATCGCCCCGCGCCCGATCGCCGGCCAGGTCGCCGCGGCGCTCCGCATCAATTGCTGGAGCATCAGCCCGCTCACGGCGTTGATCGGCGCCAGGCTGATCGAGGAAGGGGCTGCCGCCCGCATCATCGACATCCAGAAGCAGGAGTTGCGCCAGCGCCAGGCGATCTTGAGCGAAATCCTCGGCCGTTTCGACGTCCAAAGCAACCCGATCTCGACGCATGCCTGGCTGCGCCTGCCCGAGCCCTGGCGTGGCGCCGGCTTTGCCCGCACCTGCCTGGAGCGCGGCGTCGCCGTGCTGCCGGGCGACGCTTTCGCCGTCGGGCGCGAGCCGGTGCAGCACGGCGTGCGCATCAATGTCGGCGCGGCGCGATCGCAGGAGGACCTGCGTTCGGCGCTGACCATCATGGCCGAGCTGCTCGCCGCCGGCCATCTGCAATTGCCGGGCTTCGTCTGAGGCCATGACCTCCGCGCCGAAATCAGTCGAGATCGCCATCATCGGCGCCGGCGTCGTCGGGCTGGCTACGGCCTTGCGCCTTGCCGGCGAAGGACGCGAGGTCCTGGTCATCGACCCGAACGAGCCCGGCTCGGGCGCTTCGTTCGGCAATGCCGGCACAATCGCCGAATATGCCTGCATGCCGGTCGGTAATCCTGGTGTGCTGCGCGCGCTGCCGAAACTGCTGCTCGATCCCGACAGCCCGTTCTCGCTGCGCTGGGCAGCACTTTTCCAGCTCGCGCCATGGCTGGTTCGCTTTGTTCGCCAATCGCTGCCGGCGGCAACCCGAGCCAATGCGCTGGCGCTAGCCGGCCTGCTCGCCGAAGCCCTGCCGGCCTGGGGCGAAATGGTGCAGGAGGCCGGGCTTCAGGATCTGATGCGCCGAAACGGCTGCCTCTATGTCTACCGCCGCGACAGCGATTTTGCCGCCTCCGAGGGCGGACGGGCTTTGCGGGCCGAACTCGGCGTCCATCAGCAGGTTCTGACCGCCGATGAGGTGGCCGCGCTGGAGCCGCGGCTCGCGGCGTTCGAGGCCAAAGGCCTCTATTTCCCGGATTCGATCAATGTCAGCGATCCTAGGACGGTGATGGCGCGGCTGGCGGCAGCCGCTGCCGCCAAGGGTGCTCAATTCATGCGCGCGAGCGTGACCGGTCTCGCAGCGGGTGCCGGCGTGCGGCTGAGCGGCCCAGGGCTTGTCATCGCGGCGCAAAAAGTGGTGATTGCGGCTGGCGCGCGATCCCGCCCGCTCACGGCCCAGGCCGGCGACCGCATCCCACTGGACACCGAGCGCGGCTACCATCTGGAGTTTCCGACCACGGCACCTTTGCTCAACCGCCCGGTCTGCCCGGTCGATCTCGGTTTCTATATGACGCCGATGGACGGCAGGCTCCGGGTTGCCGGCACTGTCGAGCTCGGCGGGCTCAATGCGCCGCCCAATCCGCGCCGGCTGGCGCTGCTCGGTCGCGGCGTGCGGCAGTTTTTCCCCGACATCGGCAAGCCTTCGTCGCAATGGCTGGGCTTCAGGCCCTCGCTGCCGGACTCTCGCCCGGTGATCGGACCCTCGACGGAATCGCCTGATGTGATCTATGCCTTCGGCCATGGCCATCTGGGGCTGACGCTGGCCCCGGTGACAGCACGCTGGGTCGCCAGCTTAATCGCCGGCCGATCCCTGCCATCGGCCGCCGATTTTTCCGCGGCCCGTTTCGGCTGAACGGCCGAGCCTGGCAATCGATTCCGATATGTGAAATGCGAGCCTGTGGACCGGCCTAAGCTTTCGGCCAGCCGATAATCAAATCAACTTGATTTTCTAAAGTGGCATTCTAGGGTTGCCGCGGCTGGTAACTATCTCATGATCCCCAAGAAAGCCATCTCCGGCACCAATCTCGAGCAGGCGAAATCGCACAACCGGCGTGTGGTGATCGAAGCGATCCGCATCAATGGCGCGCTGTCGCGGGCGGCGATCGCGAGGCTGACGGCGCTGTCGTCGCAGACCATTTCCAACATCGTCGAGGAATTGGAAGCGGCCGGGCTGCTGCAACCTGAAGCAACGCTGAAAGGCGCGCGCGGCCAACCCGCCGTCCCCTACTCGGTCAACCCCGATGGCGGTTATTCGATCGGCCTGCAGCTCGACCACCAGCTGGCCGTCGGCGTCGTCACCGATCTCTCCGGCACCGTGCGCGTGCGCATCGAGAGAGATGTCGACCGCCCGACTCCCACGCAGGCCATGCCGCTGCTAGCTGCGATCTCGAGCGACCTGATCGCAACCAGCCGGCTGGACCGCACGAGACTGCTCGGCATAGGGATGGCAATGCCCGGGCCGTTCGGCGTTGACGGCATGACTTCGGTCGGCCCGACCGCCCTTCCCGGCTGGCAGGACTTTCCGGTGGCCGAAGAACTGGAGCGCCTGACCGGCATCGCCGTGATCGTCGAGAACGACGCCACAGCGGCGGCAGTAGGCGAGCGGCTTTATGGCGTTGCCCGCAAGCTCGACAGCTTCGTCTATCTCTTCATCGGAACAGGCCTCGGCGCCGGCCTCTTCCTCGACGGCCATCTCTACAAGGGCAGCCGCCACAATGCCGGCGAGATCGGCCACATCATCGTGCGGCCGGGCGGCCTGCCCTGCGATTGCGGCAAGCGCGGCTGCCTGGAGCGCTACGTCTCGCTGCGCGCCGCCTATGACAGGCTCGACCTGCCGGATCCGGACCATGCCTCACCCGACCTGCTGGAAGAGCTTTTGGCAAGCGGCGACAGCCGGTTCGAAGCATGGCTCGCCGAGGCGGTCGAGCCATTGCGGCAGGCGATCGACGTCCTTGAAATGGCGCTCGACCCCGAGACCGTCGTGCTCGGCGGCTTCATGCCGCTGCCGGTGCTCGAGGCACTGGCCGGCCGGCTGGAACCGCTCCATCTCTCGGTGAGCTCGACCAGCGCCCGTACCACGCCGCGCGTCGTGGTCGGCGCCGCGGGAAAGGACACATCCGTCCTCGGCGCAGCGGCCCTGCCGATCTTCTCGGAAACCAACCCGCAATTCGACGTGCTGCAGAAGCCGGTCGGCTGATACGTCGGCGTTGAGCCAGGTTCCTACGAGGAACCGGGTGCCGCAGCGGTCACCCGCCACACCGTGTTGCCGACATCGTCGGCGATCAGCAGCGCGCCGGACTTATCGACGGCAACACCGACCGGACGGCCCCTCGCCTCGCCCTTGTCGTTGAGGAAGCCGGTGACGACGTCCTGCGCCATGCCGTTGGGATGCCCGCCGCTGAACGGCACGAAGACGACTTTGTAGCCGTTGAAGCGGGAGCGGTTCCAGCTGCCATGCTCGCCGACAAAGGCGCCGCCGCGATAGGATTGCGGCAGATTGTTCGCGGTATAGAAGGCAAGCCCGAGCGGCGCGACGTGCGAGCTCAGCGCGTAGTCCGGCGGGATGGCCTTCGCCACCATGTCCGGCCGCTGCGGCATCACGCGCGGATCGACATGCTGGCCATAGTAGCTGTAGGGCCAGCCATAGAAGGCGCCGTCCTTCACCGAGGTCATGTAATCCGGCACCAGGTTCGGCCCGAGCTCGTCGCGCTCGTTGACAACCGTCCAAAGCGCCTTGCTTTCAGGTTCGAACGTCAGGCCATTGGGATTGCGCAGCCCGCTGGCGAAAATGCGCGAGCGGCCGGTGGCGCGGTCGACCTCCCAGATCGCAGCGCGGTCCTTCTCGGCCTGGATGCCGTTCTCGGTAATGTTGGAGTTCGAGCCGACGCCGACATAGAGCAGCGAACCGTCCGGGCTCGCCACCAGGCTCTTCGTCCAGTGGTGATCGATCGGCCCGCCCGGCAGTTCCGTCAGCACCTTGCCCGGCGCCGTGATCTTCGTGTCGCCCGGCTGATAGGGATAGCGCATGATGGCATCGGTGTTGGCGACATAGAAGTCGTTGCCGACCAGCGCCACGCCGAAGGGCGCGTTGAGATGGTCGAGGAACACGCCCTGGTAATCCGGCTTGCCGTCGCCATTGGTGTCGCGCAAGATTGTGATGCGGTTGCTCGGGCCGGTGTCGCCGCCGGAGGTGACCCAGCTTTCGACCAGCCCCATGACGATGTCCTTCGGCCGCTTGACCGACGCTTCTTTCGGCGCCTTGGACTCCACCACCAGGATGTCGCCATTGGGCAGCATGTAAACCGAACGCGGATGCTGAAGCCCCTTGGCCATCGCCTCGATCTGCAGGCCTTGCGCGACCGTCGGCTTTTCATCGTTTTTCCAGCCGACCACCGAGGCCAGATGCATCGGCGGGAATAGGTATTGCTTTATCTCCGGCAGTTTCGGATTCGGGCCGATCTGTGCGTTCGGGTCGGTGTTGTCGTCGCTGCAGCCGGCAACGCCCAGGGCCATTGCGCAGCAAAGCGCCGCCGTCGTCCATTTGATTGCGCTGTCAAGTCGCCTCATCGGCCACTCCTACATGATGGCGATAGACCAGAGCCCAGCCGAGCCAGCCGGTGAAGATCAGGATGATCACCACCAGCGCCGACAAGATCAGCCCGGTCGGCACCACGGATGTCCAGGCGTCGCGCGTGTGGACGAGCATGTTGAAGAAGGACAGCACGAGCACGACGAGGTTACCTCCCATGTGCAGCCATGCGGTCGGCTGAGCGCGTATCCTGCGGTCCCCAAGAAAGTCGGTAAGTCCTGCAATGGCGGCCAGGATGGCGACAATGACGCCCACGGTCAGGAGCCAGGCCGAGAAATTGGCCCAGGTCATTTCCGCTGTCCGCCAGTAGGCAATATCGGTGAACAGGGTTCCGACGAAACAGGCGATCGGGATGGTGACAAGCATGGGATGTATGGGATGGCCGGCAATGCTCGCCGTGGATTGCGGATTTTCCATGCGGAAGCTCCTTTCCGCGCTGCAGCTTGGATGTAACAGCGCAAAAAGGCGAATGTTCCGCCGGAATTTCTCGCGCTCACCGGAAGGTGAACGTCCGATTGTCAGCCCCCAGGCTACTGCCGGCCAGGCCTTCGCGGCTTGGTCAGCTCCGCGGGTGGACCTGCGGTATCGCCTCGTCGAGCGAGCGCTCGAACGCATCGACCAAGGCGTCGACCTGCGCCTCGGTGATGATCAACGGCGGACAGAAGGCGATCGCGTCGCCCATATTGCGTGAGATGACGCCGTTCCGCTGCAGCAAGCCATTGACCAGCGCGCCGAGCGCTGCCGGCTTGCCCCAGGGAGCCTTGGTTGCCTTGTCGGCGACGAGCTCGACGGCGGCGATGAGACCGACGCCGCGCACCTCGCCCACCAGCGGATGCGATGCGAGTTGGCTGAGTCGCGCCTGCAGATGCGCGCCGACCTTGCGCGCATTGCCGACCAGGTCGCGCTCCTCGATCAGCTTGATATTCTCCAGCGCAACGGCGGCTGCGACCGGATGACCGCCGCCGGTGAAACCGTGGCCGAACGTGCCGATGCGGTCGCTCTCGTCGGCCATCGGCTCGAACACACGATCGTTGATCAGCAGCGCCGAGATCGGCAGGTATGATGACGAGATCTGCTTCGACAGCACCATGATGTCTGGCTTGATGCCGAAGGTCTGCGAGCCGAACATCTCGCCGGTGCGGCCGAAGCCACAGATCACCTCGTCGGCCACCAGCAGGATGTCGTGTTTCGCCAGCACCGCCTGGATCCTCTCCCAATAGCCGGCAGGCGGAACGACGACCCCGCCGGCGCCCATGATCGGCTCGCCGATGAAGGCGGCGATCGTTTCGGGACCCTCGGCAAGGATGAGCTTTTCCAAATCGTCGGCGAGCCGCGCGGAATACTGCTCCTCGCTTTCGCCAGGCTCGGCGTCGCGCCAGTGGTGCGGTGTCGACGTGTGCAGGATATTGGCGATCGGCAGGTCGAAGGAGAGATGGTTGTTGGGCAGGCCGGTCAGGCTTGCCGACGCGATGGTGACGCCATGATAGCCGCGCTTGCGGCTGATGATCTTCTTGCGCGCCGGCTGTCCAAGCGCGTTCGATCGATACCAGATCATCTTGATCGCGGTGTCGTTGGCCTCGGAGCCGGAATTGGTGAAATAGGCCTTGTTCATCGGCACCGGCGCCATCTGCACCAGCTTCTCCGCGAGATCGATCAGCGGCGAATGCGCCTTGGAGCCGAAGTCGTGATAGAAGGGCAGCTTCGACATCTGTTTTGTCGCCGCCTCGACCAGCCGCTTTTCCGAGAAACCGACGGCGACGCTCCACAGGCCCGCCATCGCTTCGATGTAGCGGTTGCCGGCAATGTCCTCGACATAGATGCCGTCGCCCTTTTCGATGATCAGCGGACCGGTTTCCTGATGCTTGCGGGCGTTGGTATAGCCATGCATGTGATAGCGGATGTCGCGGGCTTCAGGCGAATTCGGTGTGGCGTCCATCGTGATGGCTCCTGTGTGCAGGCGTCAAAGCGGAAATAGGACCGCTCCTCTGATCGAAAAGTCCGAAGATTCCGCCTTGCATTGTGGCGGTTGATGCCTCATCGCGCTGGCTGATCGCAAGAGCCGCGACGTCGGGATCGATAGCGCCAACAAGCTTCGGCCTGTCTCGGCAATGATATAAGTGACGCGCAGCAGGATCAGGACGTGGAGCAGGTCGATTGCATCATCGCGGGCGCCGGCGTGATCGGTCTGGCGATTGCGCGCAAATTGGCGGCGCTTGGCCTCGAAACCCTGATCGTCGAAGCGGCGGACGCCATCGGCACCGAAACGAGTTCGCGCAACTCCGAAGTCATCCACGCCGGCATCTATTACCCGCAAGGTTCGCTGAAAGCCCGGCTCTGCGTCGCCGGACGCGATATGCTCTATCGCTACTGCGCCGACCATTCGGTCCCTCATCGCCGCTGCGGCAAGCTGATTGTTGCGACCGACGAGACGCAGGAACCGGTGCTGGCCGCCATTCGCGCCAACGCCAACACCTGCGGTGTCGATGACCTGCGCTTCCTCACCGCCGAGGAGGCGCAAGCGCTGGAGCCGGCGCTGCATTGCACCGCAGCACTGCTCTCGCCCTCGACCGGCATTGTCGACAGTCACGGGCTGATGCTTGCCCTGCTCGGCGATGCCGAGGGGAGCGGCGCAATGCTCTCGCTCAACACCCGCGTCGTCTCCGGCCGCGTCGAGCCCGGCCGCATCGTGCTGCGGACGATGGATTCCGCGAGCGGCGCAGAGTTCGATATCGCCGCACCGCGTCTCATCAACGCGGCCGGTCTCGGCGCGGTCGCGCTTGCCGGCTCGATCGAAGGCTTCGACCTGCAATTCCTGCCGGCGCTTCGCTACGCCAAGGGCAATTATTTCTCGATTGCCGGGCGGGCGCCGTTTTCACATCTGGTCTATCCCGTGCCCGAGCCTGGCGGCCTCGGCGTCCATCTGACCCTCGACCTTGCCGGCATCGCCCGTTTCGGGCCTGATGTCGAGTGGACGGACACGGTCGACTATCGCGTCGATCCGGCGCGCGGCGAGCGCTTCTACGCCCAAATCCGCAAATACTGGCCCGATCTGGCCGACGACAGCCTGCAGGCAGCCTATAGCGGCATCCGGCCGAAATTGTCAGGGCCGGGCGACGCCAACAGCGACTTCGTGATCCAGGATGCCGCAACGCATGGCATCGACGGCCTGGTCAACCTCTTCGGCATCGAAAGTCCCGGCCTGACCTCCAGCCTGGCGATCGCCGACCATGTGGCGCGCGTCGTCACGTCATAGATCACGCAAGCCGCGCGGCATGCCACTTCAGATGATCGTCCATGAAGGTCGAGATGAAGTTGTAGGAATGGTCGTAGCCTTCCTGCATGCGCAGGGTGAGGTCGATCCCTTGCCTTCTTGCAGGACTCTTCGAGCAGCCATGGGCGGAGGCCATCCTGCAGGAAGCCGTCAGCGGTGCCCTGGTCGACGAGGAATTCCGGAAACCGCTTGCCGTCCTCGATCAGCAGTGTCGCATCATAGGCGCGCCAGGTCTTTTCGTCCGATCCGAGATATTTTTCGAAGGCCGGCCGTGACCACCCGGCCGTCGACGGCTGCACGACCGGCGCGAAGGCCGAGCAGCTCCGGTAGCGCTGCGGATTCTTGAGCGCGACCGTCAGCGCGCCATGTCCGCCCATCGAATGGCCGAAGATGGCCTGGCGTGACATGTCGGCGGGGAAGTTGGCGACGACGAGCGCCGGCAATTCCTCGGCGATATAGAAATACATCCGGTAGTTCTTCGCATAGGGCTCTTGCGTCGCGTCGAGATAGAAGCCGGCGCCGCAGCCGAACTGCCAATTGTCCTTTTCGTCCGGAACGTCGGGTCCGCGCGGGCTGGTGTCGGGACACACGACGACCAGCCCGAGCTCGGACGCCAGACGCCGGTACTCGCCCTTGTCCATGACATTTGCGTGCGTGCAGGTGAGGCCCGACAGGTACCACAGGACCGGGAGCCGCCTATTCTTGGCCTGCGGCGGCACGAATGCCGCAAAGGTCATGTCGCAGGCGCAGACTTCGGAAGCGTGCGAATAGACGCCCTGGATTCCGCCATGCGATTTGGAGATGGAAACGACCTTCATCAGCCCTGCCTCTCGCGGGAAAATCTCAATCCGGCATAACCGCCGGCCGGAGCCTGCGCAACCGCACGCTTCGCAAAACGGTCGGGCGATGGAACAGCCCGGCGCTCGTTAGCCCCGCCGGAGCAACAGCGGCCTGTGCCGCCGCCCATCGATGCATCGCCGAGGGGAAGACGCGCGTTGCACGTCCGATTTTCCGAACGCCCTTTTGGCTTTCCTTGTTTGAGGTCGCCGGCCGCGGGAGTAATAGTCGCGTCGGAATTCGTGAGGAGGAGATGATGACGCTGAACTTCGACCCGAAGGCGAAGGCCGCGACGCTCTACCATGGCGAATTCCGGCCGATGTTCATCGGCGGCAAGTGGGTCGCGGCGCAATCCAGCCAGGAGATGCAGGCGCTGAACCCGGCGACGGGCGAAGTGCTGGCGACGGTGCCGCGCGGCGGAGCGGCGGATATCGACGCTGCGGTGGCCGCGGCGCGCGCGGCCTTCGAGGGCCCGTGGTCGAAATTCTCGCCCTACGAGCGGCAATGCGTGCTGCTCAGGATCGCCGACCTGTTCGAGAAGCATTGGGAAGAGCTTAGCGTCTCCGACACGCTCGACATGGGGTTGCCGATCACCCGCACGCTGGCCAACCGGCGCCGGGCCATCGGCATGCTGCGCTTCTATGGCGGCATGGCGACCGCGCTGCATGGCGAGACGATCGACAATTCCATCCCCGGCGAGATCGTCACCTTCACCCGACGCGAGCCGGTCGGCGTCGTCGGCGCGATCATTCCCTGGAATGCGCCCACCGCCGCCTCGATCTGGAAGATCGCGCCGGCTCTGGCAACCGGCTGCACCATCGTGCTGAAGCCGTCGGAGGAGGCATCGCTGACGCCGCTCTTGATCGCGAGGCTGATGCAGGAGGCCGGCGTTCCCGACGGCGTCGTCAACATCGTCACCGGGACGGGCGCCGAGGCCGGCGCGCGGCTTGCCGAGCACCCGGATGTCAACAAGATCGTCTTCACCGGCTCGACGCTGACCGGCCAGGCGATCGCGCGCGCCGGCGTCGCCAACCTCAAGCGCGTCTCGCTGGAGCTCGGCGGCAAGTCGCCGATCATCGTCTGCCGCGACGCCGATGTCGACAAGGCCGTGCCGGTCGCGGCGATGGCGGTTTTCGTGCATTCGGGCCAGATCTGCATTGCCGGCTCGCGCCTGTTCGTGGCGCGCGAGATCCATGACGAGTTCGTGCGCCGGGTCGCCGAGTTCGCCGGCAAGCTGCGCGTCGGCCACGGCATCGAGGCGGAGACGGAAATCGGGCCGCTGATCAATGCCAGGCAGGCCGGCAAGGTGGAGAGCTACATCAAGGCGGGCAGCGACGAAGGCGCCAAACTGGTCGCCGGCGGCTCGCGGCTGACGGGCGAGCTCTATGACGGCGGCAACTTCATCGCCCCGACCGTCTTCGGCGCAGTGTCGGACAAGATGACGATCGCGCGCGAAGAAATCTTCGGGCCGGTCATCTCGGCGATGCCCTTCGACACGCTGGATGAGGTTGTCGCGCGTGCCAACGCGACGCCTTACGGTCTCGCGGCCGGCATCTTCACCACCAATCTCGGCGCCGCGCACAAGCTCGCACGTCGCGTCAAGGCCGGCTCGGTCTGGGTCAACATGTATCACGCCATCGACCCGGCCGTGCCGTTCGGCGGTATGAAGATGTCCGGCTACGGCCGCGAAGGCGGCGTCGAGCATCTGCACGAATACCTTGAGACGAAGGCGGTCTGGATCCAGACAGATTGATATTCAGGTGAAGCCGGCCCGCGACGCTCGGTTTCTCAGGCCTGCGGCGGCTCGCCGGCATAGGCGCGCGCGATAAGAGCCCGGATCGGTTCCCGCTCCAGCGCCCGCGGATTCCAGTACGGATTGGCCAGCGCGCGGTCCGCCGCGATGTCGATCCCGTCTGGCGGCATGCCTATCTCGGATAGAGCGCGTTTAGCGCCGATCCGGCCGGCGAGATCGTAGAGAGCCATGGCAGGATCATCCGCCTTCAGCACGGCCCGCAGGGTTTCCATGATGGCCGGAACCGCGGGTGCGTTATAGGCCAGCGCATGCGGCAGCACGATCGTATGGGTCTCCGCATGCGGCAGGTCGAAACTGCCGCCGAGCGTGTGGCAGAGCTTGTGGTGCAGCGCCATGCCGACCGAGCCGAGGCAGATGCCGCAGAGCCAGGCGCCGTAGAGCGCCTCGGAGCGAGCGTCGCAGTCATGCGGGCTCCCGGCGATGACCGGTAAGGCGCGCACCAACGCGCCGATGGCCTCAACGGCCATCAGATTTATCACCGGGTTGCTTTCCCTGGCATAGAGCGCCTCGACCGCATGGGCGATGGCGTTCATGCCGCTCGTTCCCGACAAGGAAGCAGGAAGCGTCATCGTCAGGTCGACGTCGTAGATCACCACTTCCGGCAGCACCTTCGGGCTCGACTGGGTGACCTTCACGCCATCCTTCGTCTCGCCGAGGATCGGCGTCATTTCCGAGCCGGCATAGGTCGTCGGCATCACGATCTGCGGCAGGTCGGTGCGCAAGGCGATCGCCTTGGCGAGGCCCGTCGTGGAGCCGCCGCCCACCGCAACCAGTCCGTCGGCTTGGAGTTTCGCCACGACACGCAGCGCGTCCTCGGTCACCGATACCGGCGTATGCATCGTCGCCTTGGCATAGACGCCGGCAGCGGTGCCGCCCAGCGATCCGGCAAGACGCCGGACATCATCCTCGCGCGGCGGCGTTGCCAGCACGAGCACGCGTTTCAGCCCGAGCCGGTCGATCTCTTCCGGCAATCTTGCGATGGTGCCAGATCCGAAAACGACGCGTGCCGGCTGGCCGTTATAGACGAAGCTTTTCATCGATCCTCTCCTTCGTCAGCCGCGATTGTGGACCCGCAGCAGGAAGGGATTGATGCCGACGCTTTGCCAGACATTGGCGGCATTGAACGGATCGGTCAATTAGTGTCCAATATGGACAGATGCTTGCCGGATGCCGTCGTGACGGCTTGCGACGAAGAGGCGCGCTGACCGACAGCGTGCGGTCCGGAATTGTCCGCGGCCGGAAGCGTATATTGACCGATCGCGTCGTGCGATCGGGAACACGCGCAGCCGCGAGATCGCCGTGACGTCAGGCGATCCGTTGCTCGAACTGCGCGATGTCCGCGCTCTTGCGCAGACCCGTCGCGACGACGGACACGCGGAACTTTCCCGCCAGTGCGTGGTCGAAGATGGCGCCGACGATGATGTCGGCATCGGCGTCGACTTCTTCCCTTATCCGTGTCGCGGCTTCGTCGACCTCGAACAGCGTCATGTCCATGCCGCCGCAGATTGATACCAGCAGCCCCCTGGCGCCGGACATGGAGGCCTCATCGAGCAGCGGATTGGCGATCGCCGCCTCGGCCGCGATCTTGGCGCGCCCCTCCCCGGAGGCCTCGCCGGTTCCCATCATCGCCCGGCCCATGTCGCGCATCACCGACTTCACGTCGGCGAAATCGAGATTGATCAGGCCTTCCTTGACGATGAGGTCCGTGATGCAGCCGACACCCGCGTAGAGCACGCGGTCCGCCATGGCGAAGGCGTCGGCGAATGTTGTCCTGGCGTCGGCGACCCTGAAGAGGTTCTGGTTTGGAATGACGATCACCGTGTCGGCGCTCTCGCGCAGCCGTTCTATGCCTTCCTCGGCCGCCTGGGTCCTGCGCTTGCCTTCGAACACGAAAGGCTTGGTGACCACGGCCACCGTCAAGATGCCGGCATCGCGCGCCGCACGCGCAATCACGGGCGCCGCACCTGTCCCGGTGCCGCCTCCCATCCCGGCGGTGATGAAACACATATGCGTTCCCGCAAGGTGATCCATGATCTCGTCGATGGATTCCTCCGCGGCGGCACTGCCGACCTGGGGCAGCGATCCGGCGCCGAGGCCCTCGGTCACATGCGCGCCCAGCTGGATCAGCCGCGACGACTTCGACATGGTGAGCGCCTGCGCGTCGGTGTTGGCGACGACGAACTCGACGCCCTGCAGCCCTTCGGCGATCATGTTGTTGACGGCGTTGCCGCCGGCGCCGCCGACCCCGACAACGGTGATCTTGGGCCTCATCTCCAGGATTTCCGGCTTGGCGGTCATGTTCTCATCTTTCTACCGTAGGCACCTGCTGCTCCGCCGCACGATCACGCGGAATCGGAACAACAAGCACACGAATCAGGCGATCCCCACCAACCGCAGGGAATCAGAGCAGGCGCCTCCCTGCAAGGTCCGCTGACATTCTGCAAGCGCAAACGCCGGCAAGGAGCTGGAAAGCGTCTGGACGCTCGTATGATCCGAGCCGGCGTCGTTGCAGGAAATTCTATTGCGTCACCGAAGTGGAGGTGCCCCAGGTGTCCGACAGCACGTAGCCTTGCGGATAGGGATCCGTCGGATCGAGATAGTAGTTGTGCTCTCCTGTGATCCAGGCTCTGCCGGTTATCTGCGGCACGATCGCCTTTCGCCCGGCGATTTCGGTGAGTTCGAGGATCTTGCCGGTGAAGCGCGAGCCGATGATCGATTCATGGATCAGCACCTCGCCTTCCTTCATCTGGCCCCGCGCCTGCAGCACAGCCATACGGGCCGAGGTGCCGGTTCCCGTCGGGCTGCGGTCCGAGCGCCCAGGCGAGACGATGCAGGTGTTGCGCGTGACGTTGCCCGGCCCTTGGAACGGCATCGCGAATTGCACGATGGACACGCCGCGCACATTGTCGAACTGCGGATGCACGACATCGAGCTGCTCGCGCGCCGCGCGGCGGACTTTCTCGCCGACCACGGCCAAGTCGCGGGCCTCGTCGGGCGTGACCGAGAAGCCGAGCGCGGGCGCATCGATAATCGCGTAGAACATGCCGCCATAGGCGATATCGGCCTTGATCGTGCCGAGCCCTTCCACCTCGATATCGGCATCGAGGCGCTCGGCGAAGGCTGGCGCGTTGCGGAAGGTGATCGACTGGCATTTGCCGTCGCTGCATTCGGCGCGCACCTCGATGACGCCGCCTGGCATATCGAGCTTGAAGCGGGTCTCCGGCTCCTGCATCGGCACCATGCCGGTCTCGAGCAGCACGGTGGCGACGCAGATCGTGTTGGAGCCGGACATCGGCGGATATTCGGTTGGTTCCATGATGATAGCGCCTGCGGCGCAATCCTCGCGCGTCGAGGGCACCAGGAGATTGACATGACGGGCAACGCTGCCGCGCGGCTCGCAGATCAACATGCGCCTTATATGGTCGTGATCGCGTTCCATCGTGATCATCTTTTCCATCATCGTGCGGCCTGCCGGCGGCAGCACGCCGCCCACGATGACATCGCCGATCTCGCCCTCGGCATGGCAGCCGACGACGCGGATGCTGGTTTTGGTGCGCATTGCTTTCTCCCCGTCCGCCGTGACTATCGGCCTGTTTCATGTTCCGGCGGATCGGCGCCGCAACCCCGACCTGACACGCGCGCGCGAGCTGCCTGCCGATGGCGGCCCGAAGGATACCATCGCCCATCGGCGGCGCCACTATGTCTTTACGGATTTCAAGGGCCGGGGTGCGAAGCCGAGCCCGTTTGGAAATCAAGCCAGCCCGAACCGCTCGACGGCGCGCATGATGCCGCGCAGTTCGGCGAGGCCCTTGAGCCGGCCGATCAGCGAATAGCCCGGATTGATCCTTGTCTTGCCGATGTCGTCCGCGAGCAGATGCCCATGATCGGGCCGCATCGGAATACGCCAATCGGCGCGGCCTTCCTTGCGGCGGCGCGCCTCCTCCTGCATCAGCGCGAGGATGACATGCGCCATGTCGGTGCCGCCTTCGAGATGCTCGGCCTCATAAAAGGAGCCGTCATCCTCGATGGTGACGTTGCGCAAATGGACGAAATGGATGCGCTCGGCGAACTCCTTGACCATGGCGACAATGTCGTTGTCGGCGCGCGTGCCGTAGGAGCCGGTGCAGAACGTCAACCCGTTGGCCGGGCTGTCGACGGTATCGAGGATGAAGCGCGCATCCTCGGCGGTCGAGACGATGCGCGGCAGGCCATAGAGCGAGAATGGTGGATCGTCGGGATGGATGCACATGCGCACCCCCTCCTCCTCGGCCACCGGAATGATCTCGCGCAGGAACCAAGCGAGATTGTCGCGCAATTCCTTCGGTCCGATTGCATCATAGTCAGCCAGGGCCTCGCGAAAGCTGTCGCGGTTATAGGCGCGCTCGGTGGCGGGCAGGCCGGCGATGAGATTGCGCTCGATCCTGTCGATCTTCTCGTCGCCGAGCTCCTTCAGCCGCGCTTCCGCCTCGGCGATGCGGGCAGGCGTGTAGCCGGCCTCGGCATTCCGGCGCTTCAGCACGAACAGATCGTAAGCCGCGAAATCGATCGCATCGAAGCGCAGCGCGTAACCCGTCGTCGGCAGGCGGTAGGCCAGATCCGTCCGCGTCCAGTCGACCACCGGCATGAAATTGTAGCAGATCGTCGCGATACCGGCCTTCGCCAGGGCGCGGATCGTGTCCTTGTAGAAACCGACATAGCGGAGCCGCTCCGGCGAACCGATCTTGATCGAGTTGTGGACCGGAATGCTCTCGACCACCGACCAGGTCAGCCCCGCCGCCTCGATGATGCGATTGCGCTCGAGAATGTTTTCCAGCGGCCAGACACGCCCGTCATAGATGTCGTGCAGGGCCGAGACCACGCCTGTCGCACCCGCCTGCTTGACATGATCGAGTGTTACCGGATCGTCCGGGCCATACCAGCGCCAGCACTGTTCCATTGCCGCTTTCCTCCGCGAGGTGGGCAACTTATTGTTGGACGACAACGAGAGTCAAATAGGCCCGTGACAGGCTGGCTTACGCCTATCTGATGAGCCGCCATCTCGATTTCGCCCTGCGTTTCCTGCCGAAAGAACCGGCTTCCGAGACGTGACCAAAGGAGTTCAGCAATGAAGGATTTTGACGGCAAGGTCGCGCTGGTGACCGGAACGACCGGGATCGGTCTCGCAACTGCCAGGCGCCTCGCCGCCGGGGGCGCTGCGATCGTCGCCTGCGGCATCGACCGTTCGGCCAATGCCGCGATGCGAGCGCAGTTGGAAAGCTCCGGGGCCGGCGCGCTGGTCGTGGACACCGACGTCTCCGAGCCGGACCAGGTCCGCGACGCCGTCGCGGCCGGCGTCGAGCGTTTCGGCGGCCTCGACGTGATCGTCAATTCGGCGGCGGTCCATCCCTATGGAACCGCGACGACGACCGACTGGGAAACCTGGAACAAGGCCATGACGGTCAATGTCGGCTCGATCTATCTGACCGCCCATTTCGGCATTCCGGAAATGATCAAGCGCGGCGGCGGCGCCATCGTCAACGTCGCCTCGGTGCAGGGTTTCGCCTGCCAGCAGAACGTCGCCGCCTATGCCACCACCAAGGGCGCCATCCACACGCTGACGCGTTCGCTGGCGCTCGACTATGCGGCAGCCGGCATCCGGGTCAATTCGGTCAGCCCCGGCTCGATCCGCACGCCGATTCTTGAGAAGGCCGCGCGCGGCGACAACGGCAGCGATGCCGACGTCGAGGAAGCCTACAGGCGCTTCGGCGCGGCCCATCCGCTCGGCCGCATCGGCGAGCCCGAGGAAGTGGCGGAGCTGATCGCTTTTTTGTGCTCTTCCAAGGCCGGCTTTTGCACCGGCGCGGACTACAAGATAGATGGCGGCCTGACCGCCGGCATCGGCGTGAAGTGACCATGAAGATCGATCTTGGCCTTTACCGGGAGTCGCACCAAAGAGGAGCGTTCCCGGCCCTATGCGCACGTCGCCGATCTAGTCGACGACCTTGTCACGCCGTGGCGCGTCAGCGTTGCTGTTGCTGCACCCCGACTGTCGGATCAGGCCACGAGTCGGCGCTGCCGACCGACGCCAACCGCCTTCACCCGCTGGCTCCGGCTGGCGGTGGTCCGTCTGTCAGATGCCTGTGAGTCTCGAAAATGCGTAACTTTTCAGGATATCCTAGCCGCAGCGTCGTGTTGCAGCGGGGGCATCTGAAAGTGGCAATGACCTTGAACCATGAGCCCTTGCGGATGATTGGATGCTCGCATCTTGGACAATCAAATCTGAGATATTCGTGATTTAGGCTCTCTGGGATCGGCAATCAAAACACCCCGATTTATGCAGATCCCCCATCGCAGGTGATGGTGGGCATCCACGAACTGGCAATGAAGAGACTATGCTCGCCAGCACCCACCAATGGACTTCTCTGGAAGATGTTTCGTGGCCGGGACCTATGAGTTGCCGGGTAGGACGTTGGTCTCACGCAGGGTCCGACTGACGGACAAGCACAGCTGTTCGCGCAACAGCGCAGGCTCTCCCTCGTTGCCAAATCGCTTGCCGCACACGTTGCCAGTTTGCGCATTCCTGGGCACCCAGTAGCGGCCCGTCGGCTTCGGTCACGGGCTCTTTGTTACGCCGAATTTTAATCATGGGAAGCATTGCCTCTCCTGATGGTGCAGCACTCCCAGCTGTAGAAGAGCTGCCCGACGTCCTTCGTTCAAAGGGCGTAACCATTAGCCAGAGTTGATATAGAGGCCGCCAGCCGACTTTTTTTAAGTCGGTTAGGCCCGGCGGTTCATCCCGATCCACCCCAAAACGGCGGACTGTCGGGCCGCTCTGGTCGGCAGCGTCTCAAGAGCGAATATGACGCGGAGTGTTGTCGAACAGCCACCTTTTCGGCATATCCAGTTTACCGGACCGCGGCCCGGCCTTTGACAGGAATAGAACCAAATGAATTTGACGGTATTTGGGATTGGCTATGTCGGTCTCGTGCAGGCCGCTGTGCTGGCCGAGGTCGGCCATGAGGTGGTGTGCGTCGATATCGACGAGAAGAAGGTGGAGCGGCTCAACCAGGGCTTGGTGCCGATTTTCG
>NZ_NSFT01000021.1 GCF_002294725.1 Mesorhizobium sp. WSM4313
ACGCAGCGGTGTGAGACGGGCATTCTTGTGGATGTTCATTCGGACCCTCCGATGGATGCTGAAGCGTGGTAACTCCAGTCTCCTCGGTCCGGTCCGAATGGACAACCTCTCGAAAGCTCACACCTAGGATGGGTGCTGCCACGCGGCTCGGACTCAGCGTGCATTATCACGTAAATGTTGAGAGAATGAATGGCGCCGCGAAGGGCAATTCCAGCCGTCCAAAGCGACAGGCGTGTCGCGGCCTCGACATTGCAGTGGCGCTTACCTAACACGGCCTCACACTGCCCTCTAAACGGCCCCGAATTTGAACTGACGGCCCCTGGCCGGTTCATCGGGCAGGTCAAGGGCTAGGTGTAGTACACAGGGCTCATAACTTTCAGTTTCTAGTTGGTACGATGGGCCGTGGACGGTCGATGCAGACTTCAAGATGGCGAACGAAGCTCTCCATGCGTGCGTTGTCGAGGCAAGTGCCTTTGCCATGCTCGCGACTGGAGAGATTTCAAAATGAGCCTTGTAAGCGGAGAATGCCGCCGACGCTGTTCGGCTTGCTCGTGCCCTTGACGGCGGTAGGCTCGGCAGGGCCGAGGCCAGAGTTGCCGTAGTGGTCGTAATCGACCTCGGCTGTGACCGTGAAGCCGGGAACGACCATGTAGGCGACGTTTGCAGCCACACCAGCATCCTTGAGCTGATCACCCGAGACCTGAAGGTTGAACGAAGTTTTCTCGTCAAACTCGTAGGTGGCGCCCGCCCAGAAAGCCCACTGGCCGTTCCAGATTTTGTACGAGCCGCGCCCATGATTGGCAATTGCGCCGTTTGAGTCCTCGTTGAGACTGGCATTGGAACCGTAGCCGAAGAGTCCAAACAGCGACAGCTGGTTTGTGACAGCGACGTCGACGCGGATCTTGCCGGCAAAAGCTTCGTAATTGCTGTCATAAGCCGCGACGCCGATGATCGAGCCCCAGCCTTGCGTGTATTTCAAGCCGGCGACAACGTGCGGAATATAGCTGTCGATAGTACCGGCTGAGCCCGATCCTTGTTCGAGCGAAATCACAGTCGAAATGCCGTTGCCGGCGTCGAAGTGGTACTGAGCCACGTTGGTGTCGAAGCCGGCCGACGGAACGAGCATACTATCGAGAACGTTGCCAGCGTAGCTTGCAAACGTATCGAAGGCCGACCCCTCCTTGCCAACTCGCAGGCCTCCCAGCTCGACCCAGGCAGAAGCCAGTGCGAGGCCGCTGTTGAAATCATAGTTCTGAGGACTGTCATGCGAGTTAGCGCTGTTGCCAAAATTCACCTGGGTTTCGGTATAGGTCGTCAACGCGCCGAGCTCGGTCTGCTGGCCGGTCCAAGTTTTGAACGTGAAGCGTGTGCTGTTTCGCCAAGTGCCTTGGTCCTCGCCAGTTCTCACGTCCGAGGTTCTTGCGCTGTCATACGATCGGACGTCACCCAGGCCGATATCGTAACGGACATAGCCGCCGATGCGCAGGCAGGTCTCGGTGTTGGGAATATAGGAATATCCCGAGCCGAGGACGTCGCAGATCTTGATGTACTCGGCCGGTTCCCGCTCGGCGCCAGCTGCTCGACCGACGGAAATGGTCATCAGAGCAGTTAAGCCGAGAAGAGGACTCTTGATGTACATGTCTAGATCTCCATGAAGGAATAAAAAGGATAGAGGCGAAAGAGCAAGCTTTTCCTCTAAATTTTGTGCGTGTTGTCTCCAATATGTGGACGCCAAAGCGCTTGACACGAGAGGTGAGCCAGCGTAAAAGCCACATGTACTTATAATAGTGTTTTCTGCTAGGAGATTCATTATCGTTTACATGTGAAACACTCCGGTCGGACCGCTGCAGCTCTCCGAATAGAGCAGCAAGCGACATGCCAACCTGAAGCGTAGATGCGGCCGACACCAAAATCGGGCCGACGCGCCTTCGTCTCGCTGGAATCACTTTTTTTGAGGGTCACTGCGAAAAGAAATGTGCGACACGGTTCGCCATGTTCGATATGTGACAGTCTCGTTTAACAGCGACGGCTTCCCGTCTGACCGCAACGGAGGCCGCGCCATCCGCTACCGAGAAGGATCACTGCGCGTACGCTCCGCAAGGGCTGCGCCAGGAACAGAGGGCGTGCACGTCCGAGGCGTCGCATGGTGGCCGCAGCACCTTTTCGCCGCTGTAAGTTCGCCGTGCAGGTACATTGCGCGGCCGGAAGCGAGAGGGAGCGCACCCTGAAACGGCTGCCTACGGCTCGCCTCGAGTAATTGGCGATGAACAGTATTCTCGAGAACTTAGTCTCGACGGAAAGAGCAACGAAAGGAAGCCGCTTGGACGAGCACGATCCGAAGGAAGAACCGATCGAGACCATTTTCCGCAACGGCACAATCACTGCCGTGGGTATCCTGCTTGCCTTTTCCCTCGGCTTCCTCACTCATTGGGCCGCGAACCCCTTGCCATGGCAACTCTACGATCTGTTCGCCGTAGTGCCGATCCTGCTCGGCATCGCACTGCAGATGAGAGCGCTGTCCATGCTGCTCGACATGAGTTCCTTGCGGCGCCCCATCTACGAACGCGCCAATCGCATTTTCATGGTCGGCCTCATCCAGACCGCGTGTGGCGTCGGCATGGCCATCTTGGTCGATCTTTTCGGGATATCGGTAGGGGGCACGCTGCCCGGCGCTTGACGACAAGCCACACCGCTCTTCGCTCGAAGCGACGTCAAGCCGGGGAACCTTGTGCACCCCCTAGCGGCGTCCTCCTTTCATCAAATGAGCCGACGTCAGCTTTAGAGCGTCTCGGTGGCTAAAGCCGGTATGGTTTTTCGGCCGGCAGGGAAGGCCGCTGGCTGGACCTGGATGGCGTCTGAACGAGGCTTGACAGGTCCGTTGCGTCGGACATGAATTTCGCATTGCAAAGTTCTTCCGCAGACGCCTCAAGCACACTGCACTGGCGTCACGTACTCAGACGTTGAATGCGGCACCGCACCATCACCTCAGGCGCAACCATGGCACGCGCGCTCCCCGGCGTGGTTGACCCCATCCTGTCCAAACGAGACTGCGACATAAGCGGGACGCACTGACTTAGGTCAGAGACCAGGACGAGCGCGCAACGAAAGAATGATGGATGAGCGACGTGGGATGACAGCTCCTTGCACACCTCAATCCTGACAAAGTACCGGGACCCCCGGCCGCCTTGGTATACCATCTATCCGACTGTGCCAGACTTCTCTGCGGCAGTTGGTGCTGACGATTATGAGGAATGGCTGGGGGGCCTCCCGGCCGACGAATCGGTGTCGCTCTATTTCCACATTCCGTTTTGCCGATCCATGTGCTGGTATTGCGGCTTCCCTACCGCGGTCATCCGTCGCAACGGCCCGATCCTTAATTATTTAGCGGTGCTGCGTCAGGAGATCAGTTTGGTGTCGGAGCAAGTGCGGCAAGGGCTGCCGGTGAGCGATGTGCATTTCGGCGGCGGAACGCCTCACCTTATCGGGCCAGCCGAGCACTTGGCGCTGATGGAATTTCTACGCCGCCACTTCGCTTTCAGCAAAACTGCTGCGATCGCCGTGGAGATCGATCCCCGAACGTTCACACCGGAAATGGCCGAAGCCCTGGCAGCTAACGGTGTCAACCGCGCGAGCATCGGATGCAGAGCTTTGATCCCGATGTGCAAAGGCGATCAATCGGATCCAGAGTAAGGTGCAGACGGCCGCTGCAGTCCAAAATCTCCGCCGGCATGGCGTTGGCCATATCAACTTCGACCTCATCTTCGGTCTACCGAAACAGACTGTGCAGTCCTGCATCCAGACCGCGATGGCTGCGGTCGCCATGCGCCCCAACCGGCTTGCGGTGTTCGGATACGCGCATATTCCTTCCGTGATAAAGAATCAGCGCCTAATCGAGCAGGCAGGTCTACCGGACGGCGATCTTCGCGCCGAACAGGCTGCAACTGTCGCCGAGACACTGGTTGGCGCTGGCTACCGGGAGATCGGGCTCGATCATTTCGCTCCGCCGGACGACGAACTTGCGCTAGCGCCAGAAGACCGGGCGCCTACGGCGTAATTCGCTGGGATACTCGGCCGATACTTGCAAAACGTGATCGGCTTCGGCGCGTCGGCTATTGGCCGAGTCCGCGAGGGGTATGTTCAGAACGAAGTAACACGGGATTCTTACGCCCGGCACATCGCAAGTGGACGTCTGGCGACATCAAAGGGTCACCGTCTGACCGACGATGACCGGGTGCGCGCAGCGATCATCGAGCGACTGATGTGCGATTTGGAGGCCGACGTGCCGACCATCTGTGCCGCCCACGAAATCGAACCAGCTCGTTTTCTCGATTCAGTTGAGAGTTTGGTGACGCTGGCTGAGGAGGGGATCCTGGACGTCGAAAACGGCTTCATCCGCGTGCGGCCGGAGCACCGCTTTGTTGTTCGCGCCGTTGCTGCTGCATTCGATGCTTTTCTCGCGAATCGATGAGTTGAGGCCACGACGCCGAAAGGCATCAGACCTTGTTTGGCGCTCGTCGGCATGGGCTCTCGCAGAAGACTCCGCAAGCGTATGCAGGGGACTTCCACTTGACGCCGCGTTCACCATCATCTCGCCTGGGTGCGCGCGAAAGCGCACAACCCGGAGCACGCTGCTCTCGGTGTGAGGCTGTGCTCTGCAAAGCACCGGTGATCCACCCTGTCCCTGGACAGCAGCTTGATGGCGTCATCTTGGAGGACGAGAAAAGATTGTCGAGGTACGGGTACGAATTGCCTCGGTCGTCCGTTCAATCGAAAGCACTGTCTGCGGAGGCACCTCTCCTTCATGCAGTGACAGGAGATGCTGGGCGACTTCCTTATCTGCTGCGGTGAGTCGATGATTTAGGCGGAGAAAGTCCATCCAGGTGGGGGTGCGGAATGTCTCCGTCCAAAGTGACGGTGTTTGCAGATTTCGCTGGAGCGTCCAGTTTCGTGCACCGGCACGGCTCTGGACGTGTCGCCGCGTGCGCATGGAGCCCAGAAAGGCCTCGATATTTTCCTCCGATATCAAATACTCGACCTTGGCCACGATAGGGCCACTTCTGGGTTTCAGATCGAGAGCCACGTCCGGCGGATGAAAAACTGAACTTTCTTGATCGGTTTCTTCCCAGGGACGGACCGGCAACACGATCCCCGCTGCTGCAACCAGCAACAGAGCGCCTGCGGCGCCCTCCAATGCTGAGGTCAAGGAATAGTTTTGCGCGACAGAACCCCAGATCCAGCTGCCAGCAGCCATACCGCCTGCGCTCAAGGCGTAGTAAATGGAGAGCGTGCGGCCTACAACCCACCTTGGGCTTGCCAACTGCACCGACACGTCAATGCCCGTCCAGGTGATAAGCCAACCCGCTCCGCCGAGCGCCAGCGAAATGGCCGCCACAGGAAGCGACGATGTAAGGGCAAGGGAGAGGCAACAGACTGCACAAGCCACAGAGGCGAAGGCCACCAGCCTGTTTTGAGACGTGACCTTCCTCAAGAAGCCGTTGCCCATACCCGCGATGAAAGCACCCATGCCGAAGCCGGCCAATAAGATACCGTAGACAATTGGCCCACTCTTCAACTGATCCCGGACGACGAGGGGGAGCAACGCCAGAATGGAGATGCTTGCCAACCCGAAAAGAGCGGCTCGGGCGGTCGCTGCCCTGATCTCCAAAGACATCGCCGTAAAGCGCACTCCGTCATGAATTGCCGTCGTCATTCTCTCACGAGGGAGAGGCGAAGAGCGGACCTCCCATTTGGTGCGCCATATCGCGCTTATGGGCGCCAGATCACTCACCGCAGCCAAGGCGAAAGCGGCCAGCGGCCCAAAGACGGCCAGGATCACGCCCCCCAAGGCTGGACCAACGCTGCGCACAATGTTGTATCCGACGGACATAAGCGTCACTGCGGCCGGAATGTCGCGTTTGTGAAGGATATCGCCGACCGAAGCGTGCCAAGCCGGATCATTCAAGGCAAAGCCGCAGCCGGCCAGGAAACCTAACCCGAGAATCAGCCAAGGACTGACAAATCCCAGACCCACAGAAATCATCAGCGTCGTCGACGCCGATGCTATCAGGCAGTGTCCCGCAAACATCACCCACCGGCGGCTGAAGTTGTCGGCAATGGCTCCGGCGAAAACTGAGAGGAAGAACACCGGCAATGTGGATGCGGCCTGGACGAGTGCCACCATGAGGTCGGACGCTGAAATCGTTGCCATAAGCCAACTGATGGCGACCGTTTGCACTAGCCAACCGAGGCTGGAAATCTGGGTGGCCGCCCAAATTGAGCGAAACACCTTGTTTCGAAATGGGGCGAGCGTCTTTGAAACGGGCGGTTGGGGATTTTCGCTCTGCATGAGGTATTGCTGGCCTTCGATGAGCGCTGCGATTTGAGCAAGCGGGTCGATACTTAGACATCGCGGAGCACCGCACGGACCCCAGCTCTATGGAGCTTGCCGGCGACTATTTGCGTATTGAGCCATTCTCATAGTCTCATTCATGAGCAGTCCTGTGCGCAAGCATTGCTTTGCTAAATTCCCACCACAAGCGCGCCGCCGCTGAGACCCGCACCCGCTGCCGCCAAGAGGACTTTCTCGCCAGGCCGAAACGGCTGCGCCCGATGGGCCAGCGACAATGAGAGCGGGATCGTCGCGGCGGAAGAGTTGCCATATTCGGCGATCGTCTTGACGATCGAGTGATCAGCGATGCCGAGGTTCCTGCCGACCGCGTCGAAAATGCGCGCATTGGCCTGATGCGGCACGAAACGATCGAGGTCTTGCGGCCTCAGTCGGGCAGCAGTGAGCGCATCTCTCGAGCAGGCGGTCATCATCTCCACGGCCTTGCTGAATACTTCACGGCCGTCAGTGATCGTCATCCGTGTCTGCGCGAGGTCGAGGTCGGCATGGAACGGAGTGTTGCTTCCCCCGGCGGGAATCTGGATTAGCCCGTAGCGCGAGCCGTCGGAATCCACCGAAGCGCCGAGAATGCCTCGATCCGGGTCATCGCAAGGACTGATCACCATGGCGCCGGCGGCATCGGCAAACAGCACGGCGCTGGCGCGCTCGGCCAAATTGATGCGGTGGCTGAGGATGTTGGCGGCGATGACAAGGCTCGCTTTGCCGTGCAGGCGGGTGAACCCGTCGGCGAACATCAGCGCATAGATGAAGCCGGCGCAGGCGCCGGTCAGGTCGATCGCTCCGGCGCGGCCTAGCCCCAGCCGATGTGCGACCAGCGGCGCGCTTGGCGGCAGAAGGTGATCGGGCGTCGACGTGGCGAGCAAGAGTAGACCGACGTCGCCGCGGTCGATACCGGCATTGGTCAGCGCCATGTCGCCGGCAGAGGCGGCAAGGCCCGACAGCGTGTCTTCGTCTGTTGCCCAGAAGCGCGAGCGAATTCCGGTGCGCCGCTCGATCCAGCCGGGCTCAAGCCCGAGCCGGTCTTCGATTTCCGGGTTCTCGACCTTGCGCGTCGGCGCATGATGGCCGAAGCCGAGAACGCGCGACGATAGGTTCATGGCCGCGAGCCGAAGCGTTCGCCGGCCTCCTCTATCGCGTCATAGAGCCCGTCCAATTCGTCGCTGGTGATGCAATAGGGCGGCAGAAGATAGAGGACATTGCCGAGCGGGCGCACCAACAGGCCGCGCTCAAGGAAAAAAGCGCGCAGTTTTGGCCCGATCTCGGCCAGATAACCGGCTGAGCCGGTGCGTAGGTCGAGTGCCGCGATGGTGCCGGTTGTCCGGCAGTCGGTGAAATATGGATTGTCCCGGAAGCGTTGCAGCCCCGCGGCCTGCCTCGCGCTCAAGACCGCGATCCGCTCGGCCACCGGCTCGTCACGCCAGATCTCGACATTGGCAAGTGCTGCCGCGCAGGCGATCGGATTGGCGGTGTAGGAGCTCGAATGGAAAAACGTCTTCTTGCGATCCTCCGAAAAGTGAGCGTGGAAGATGGCATCGGTGGCGATCGTGGCGGCCAGCGGGATGGTACCACCGGTCAGACCTTTCGAGGTGCACAAGATGTCGGGCGAGACGGACGCCTGTTCGCAGGCAAACATGGTTCCGGTGCGCCCCCAGCCGGTCATCACTTCATCGGCGATCACGAGCGTGCCGGAGGCTTCGGCGATCCTCTTCAATTCGGCAAGAACCCAGGCCGGATACATCAGCATGCCGCCGGCGCCAAGCACCAGCGGCTCGACGATCAGCGCGGCTGCGCGCCGGTCGCGGCTAACGGCCTCGAACCGATCCAGCGTTTCCTGCTCGCGCCCGGCGGCCGGGAAGGGGATGGTGTCGACCTCGAACAGCAAAGGCTCATAGGCGGCGTTGAAGACGCCACGGGCGCCGACGCTCATCGTGCCGATGGTGTCGCCATGATAGCTGTGCTCCATGACGGCGATGCGCGAACGCGACGCGCCGATGTTACGGAAATAGCCGAGCGCCATCTTCAGCGCGACTTCGACTGAGGTCGAGCCACTGTCGGAATAGAACACCCGGTGGAGGCCGGCGGGTGCGATGCCTACAAGCGCCTCGGCCAGCCGTTCGGCCGGCTCGTGGGTGAAGCCCGCGAAGATGATCTGGTCGAGGCTCGAGGCGGTCGTCTCGATGGCCTTCATGATGCGGGGGTGGCGATGGCCATGGGTGACGACCCACCAGGAAGAAATCGCATCGAGGATGCGGAAGCCGTCGGCCTTGTGGAGATAGGCGCCTTCAGTCAGCACGATTTCAGGGAGCGAGGGCTCTAGCGCGTGCTGCGTGAACGGATGCCAGACTCGAGACTCCGCCATCAGTCGCCTCCGGCAATCATGGCCAGGTCGAAGCCGGAAATCATTGCATCTCTCAACGTTTCACCCGTCAGCGGACCGAGGTGCGGCAGCCTGCCCAGCTGCGGCACGCCGCCGAATTCCACGATTGTCCTTTGTGTATCGGCCACCTCTTCGCCAATGAAGGCAATGCCGATGAGCGGGATGGAGCGGGCTCTCAGGGCCTCGATCGACAACAGCGTATGATTGATGGTGCCAAGCGCGGTGCGGGCGCACAGTATGACCGGCAGCCGCCATTGTTCGAATATGTCAATGAACCTTGTCTGTCGATTGAGCGGCACCATCAGCCCGCCGGCGCCTTCGATGACGAGCGGTGTCGGCAGGACCGGAAATGAAAGATCGTCGGCCTCGATCGCGACGCCGTCGATTTCGGCTGATCGATGCGGCGACAGCGGCATCGTCAGTCGATAGACTTCGGGCAGCACGCGTCCGTCGGGCAAGCCGGAAAGCCGGGCGACGACCTCGCTGTCGGTCTCCTCGTTGAGGCCCGATTGCACCGGCTTCCAGTAGAAGCCGTCGAGCAGCCCGGCAAGTCCGGCCGAAAACACTGTCTTGCCAATTCCAGTGTCTGTTCCGGTGACGACGATGCGTTTGGTCATGCTGTGGCCAACACTCCGACGAGAGCCTCGACCATGGCGGAAATGTCGGCTTCGTCGACGTTGAGAGTCAGCGAAATGCGCAGGCGCGACGTACCCTCAGGCACTGTCGGCGGGCGAATGCCGCGTATGTCGAAGCCGCGTGCCTGCAGTCCTGCCGCCACCGCCATGGTGCGGCTGTTATCGCCGATCACAAGCGGCTGGATCTGCGAGCCGCTGGGCATCACGCCGCAGCGTTCGGCCAATTGCCGGCTCGCGAAAGCGACACGCTCGTGCAACTGAGCACGACGCATAGGCTCGTCAGACAGAATAGTCAGCGCCTCACGTGCCGCGACTGCCATCAGCGGCGATGGTGCGGTCGCATAGATGAATGGCCGGCACCGGTTGATAAGATAGTCGCACAGTGTTCGCGGTCCGGTAACGAGCGCGCCGGATGCGCCAAGCGCCTTGCCGCATGTGTGGAGCGTGACGATGTTGTCGCGGCCTTCATACGCGGCGGCCAGTCCCCGGCCGTCCGGTCCCCAGACGCCGGTGGCATGCGCTTCATCGACGACGATGAATGCCTGGTACCGATCAGCCAGCGCGACCAGGCTCTCCATCGGCGCACGGTCGCCATCCATGCTGTAAAGGCTTTCGAAGGCGATCCACACCCGCCCCATGCCGCCTTCGGCGCGCCAGCGGGTGATTGCGTCCTCGACAGCGTCGACGTCGTTGTGCGCGGCCAGCTTGAACTCAGCGCGCCCGGCCTGGGCACCCTCATGCATGCTGGCATGAGCGAGCTCGTCGAGGACCAGCAGGTCGCCTTTCTGCGGCAGGGCCGTCAGCAGAGCGAAGTTGGCGATATAGCCGCTGCCGAAGAACAGTGCACGCTCGGCTCCGAAAAATGCCGCTGCGTCCGCCTCCAGTTGCTCATGTTCCGGTGCATTGCCGCGCAACAGCCGCGATCCGGTGGCGCCCACTGGCGTGCCCCGCGCAATCGCCGTCGAAACCGCATCGCCCAGTCTTTTGGAGGCGGCAAGTCCGATATAGTCGTTCGACGAGAAGTCGAGCCCGGCGCGCGGTGCGAGCGTCCGCAACCGGTCCTTGCGCCCCAGTCCCCGCAAGGTTGCGTCATAGCGGGCAAGAATTGCCTCCTTCATTGCGTGGCGAGTTCCATAGGCTCAATGCCGAGGCGCCGGAACAGAAGGGTATCCTTGTCCTCGCCGGGATTTCCCGCCGTCAGCAGCGTGTCGCCGACAAAGATCGAATTGGCGCCGGCAAAGAAGCACAGCGCCTGCGTTTCGTCGCTCATCGCCGTCCTGCCGGCGGACAGCCTTACATAGGATTTCGGCATCATCACCCGCGCGAGCGCAACGATGCGGACGAAATCGATCGGATCGATGGCGTCGGCCGCGGCAAGCGGCGTGCCTTCGATGGGAATAAGCATGTTGATCGGCACGCTTTCCGGCGGCTCGGGCAGGTTCGCGAGCGTGACCAGCATGTCGATGCGATCGGTCTTTTCTTCTCCCATCCCGACAATGCCGCCGCAGCAGACTTTCATCCCAACCGCGCGCACGTGCCCAAGCGTTTTCAGCCGGTCGGCAAAAGTCCTGGTTGAAATAACCTCGCCATAGTAGCGCTCAGAGGTATCGATGTTGTGGTTATAGTAGTCGAGACCGGCCTGCTTCAGGCGAGCAGCTTGCTCAAGATCGAGCATGCCGAGCGTCATGCAGGTCTCCATGCCGAGGGCCTTGACGCCCTCAATCATGGCGACCACAACGTCCATGTCGCGCTCCTTGGGACTTCGCCACGCCGCGCCCATGCAATAGCGCGTTGCGCCGCCATCACGCGCCTTGGCCGCTTCGTCGATGACATGCTTGACGTCCACCAGCTTCGACGCCTTCACACCGGTTTCGTAATGCGCAGACTGGCTGCAATAGCCGCAATCTTCGGGGCACCCGCCGGTCTTGATGCTAAGGAGCCGCGACAGCTGCACTCGGTTTCGATCGAAGTTCTGGCGGTGGATCGTCTGAGCCAGGAACAGCAGATCGTTGAATGGCATGCCGTAGATGGCCTCGGCCTCTTTGCGGTTCCATCGCGGAGGCGTTCCGTCGACCGATTGCATGGTCTGGTTCACGTCGAACTCCGAGTTCATTCCAATCGTCATCGTCAAACCTTTGTTTGCTAGTCCGGTACGCCTTCTTGGCTTTGGGGCGCACTCGCTAAAGGCGAGCTGCGGCACGTCTTTCCAGCACCTCCTACGCCTGCCGAGCTGATGTTGCTCCTCACGCCGTAATCCTCAGTTCAAGTGCTTGCAGATGTTCTGGTGGTCCGGCATGTCCAGGCCGATGTCGAGGATCGGGGCGCTGTGCGTCAGCCAACCCATGGAGATGAGATCGACACCGGTCGCCGCAATCGCCGCCGCCGTTTTCGGCATCACCCGACCGGACGCCTCGGTGATCGTACGGCCATCCACTATAGAAACCGCGCGGGCAAGATCCTCGACCGACATATTGTCGAGCAGCACCGCGTCAACACCAATCGCGAGCGCTGCATCGAGCTGCTTCAGCGTGTCGACCTCGACCTCGACCTTCACCATATGCCCTGCTGCGGCGCGCGCCCGCTCTATTGCTGTGCGCATATCGCCGGCGATCGCGATGTGGTTGTCCTTTATGAGCACGCCGTCATCGAGGCCGAACCGGTGATTGGCACCGCCGCCGACGCGCACGGCGTATTTCTCCAATGCCCGCAGCCCGGGCGTCGTCTTTCGCGTCGATACAATCCTCGCCTTGTGACCGCGCACGGCCTCAACCATGGCCGCTGTGGCAGTGGCAATGCCGCTCAGCCGGCATAAGAAATTGAGGGCCGTGCGTTCGGCCGTGAGCAGGCCTCGTGCGGGTCCGGACAATCTTGCAATGGTTTCCCCGGCCCCAACCTCGCTGCCATCAGGGCGCCAGATCTGGATGTTGATCGCCGGTTCCACGAGAAGGAAGGCATACGAGACCAGATCGAGCCCGGCAACGACGCCCGCCTGCCTCGCTTTGAGCACCAACGTGGCAGTGCAATCATACGGGATAACCGCATCGGTGGTCAGGTCGCCGGATCTGCCCAGGTCTTCGAGGAGCGCAACGCGCACAATCGGTTCGATCAGGGTCGCGGGGAGGGGGGAGAATGAAGTCATATCAAGTGCTCCGTATGGTAGCCCGGCAATCGAGTGCGGCCGCGGCCCGCATTGCGCTGTGCAGTGTCAGCCGTGATGGGCGCACGTTGGCATCGTGGAGCGGGAAATCGGACCGACAGTGCGCGCCTCGACTCTCTTCCCGCCTCAGGGCCGCCGCGGCGATCATCAGTGAGACCAAAGCCGGACCAGAGGCAGCGACACTATTGGCTGCGATCGGCAGCAGGGTCGCCACCGCTTCGCGCATTGCCTCGCCGTCGCGGATGATACCCAGGGCGGCGGAGACAATCGGGCGGACCACGGAAGCGTCTGGTCGTGGAGGGACGAATGTGGAGCATCTGCGCGGTCGCCGGGTATACGACGTGCCGGCAACGCTTTCGGCAACCCAGCTCGCGGTGACCGCCGCTTCGGTGAGCGAGTTGCTGGCCAGGCGGTTGGCGCCGTGCAGGCCGGTACAGGCCACCTCACCGCAGGCCCACAATCCCTCGATGGAGCTGCGGCCGGCGCTGTCTACGGCGACGCCGCCCATGTGATAATGTGCCGCCGGGCGCACCGGGATCAGGTCGGTCGCTGGGTCGATTCCTGCGCTCCGGCACAATTCGGCGATGCCTGGAAAACGCTTGCCAAATCTCGGGCCGAGACTTTGCCGTGCGTCCAGGAATACGCGGCGTCCAACGGCAAGCTGGTGCCAAATGGCGCGCGCTACGACGTCGCGAGGCGCAAGTTCACCGCCAGGTGTGTCGGCGAGGAAGCGCTCTCCTCGCTCATCGATGAGCACCGCGCCTTCGCCACGCACGGCTTCGCTCACCAGCGGCATCGGCCGGCGCGGACCGTCGAGCGCAGTTGGATGGAACTGTATGAATTCCAAGTCGGCGAGTTCCGCCCCCGCCCATGCGGCGAGCGCCAGCCCGTGACCCCATGAGCCAGCGGGGTTTGTCGTGTCGCAAAACAGCCCGCCGACGCCGCCGGTCGCCAGCACCGCGCGACGCGTGGGCAGAGCGAGCGCGCCGGCTCGTCCTGCTGCGACCACGGCGATGACCGACCCGTCCTGCACGACCAGCCGGCGGACCTCCACATTTTCGATAATGGTGATCGAGGCTGTACGCCGAACCGCGGCGACGAGCGCGCGCACCAACTCGCGACCGGTGGCGTCGCCGGCTGCATGCACAATCCGCCGTCGCGAGTGTGCCGCCTCGAGCCCAAGTCGCAACGCGCGGTCAGGGTGCTGGTCGAAGTCGACGCCGAACCTTTGGATCGTCCTAATCGCTTCGGGTGCAGCTCGTACCACTCGCCGCACCGTGGCCTCATCGCAGAGTCCGTCGCCGGCAGCTATCGTGTCGCAAAGGTGAAAATCTGGGCCGTCGTCGCCCCCGAGACTTGCCGCAAGACCGCCCTGGGCAAGTTCACTGCAGGCTCCGGTTCCAAGCGGCGCGTTGGTCAAAAGCACGACCGGTTCCGGCGCCAGATGAAGCGCCGTCATCAGGCCGGCAATGCCGCCGCCGATGACGACCGGCGCCCCCGCGATTTCGCGAACCTCCAGACTCATAGGGAAAGCATGCGCTCGACCGCGCGGCGGGCGGGGCCGGCAATTTCGGGATCAATCCGGACCTCATGCCGGTTCTGCTCGAGTGCGGCGCGAATGTTGGCCAGGTTGATGCGCTTCATGTGCGGGCACAGATTGCATGGGCGAACGAACTCGACGTCGGGATGCGCGACCGCGACGTTGTCGCTCATCGAACATTCGGTCAGAAGGACGACACGCTTCGGTTTCTCACGCTCGACATAATCCGACATCGCCGCGGTCGAGCCGGAGAACTCCGCCTCCGCGACAACGTCTGGTGGGCATTCTGGATGGGCCAGCACGATGACGCCTGGATGGGCATCGCGCAGTTCCCGGATGTCTGCTGCGGTGAAGCGCTCATGCACCTCGCAATGGCCTTTCCAGGCGATGATCTCGACGTCTGTATCGGCTGCCACGTTCCTCGCCAGATATTCGTCCGGGAGCATCAGCACACGCGCCACGCCAAGCGATTCCACCACCGCCTTGGCGTTGCCGGACGTGCAGCAGATGTCGGACTCCGCTTTTACGGCGGCGGAAGTGTTGACGTAAGTAACAACGGGGACCCCCGGATACCGCAGCCGCATTAGCCGCACGTCGTTTGCCGTGATCGATTCGGCCAGCGAGCAGCCGGCGCGGAGATCCGGGATGAGCACGGTCTTGTTCGGATTGAGCAGTTTTGCCGTCTCGGCCATGAAATGAACGCCGGCAACCACGATGATGTCGGCGTCGACCGTCACCGCCTTGTGGGCCAACGCCAGGCTGTCGCCGACGATGTCTGCCACGCAATGAAAAATTTCGGGCGTCTGGTAATTGTGCGCCAGCACCACCGCATTGCGCTCACGCTTCAGCGCTAAGATGGCTTCAATATCGCCGGCGAACGCGGGCCATTCAACGGGTGGGATCACCCGCCGGACACGCTCATACAAGGACGCAGCCATAGGTAACGCCCCAGTCATTGGCGCCTCGATTATATTCGGTTTGACAATAAGGGAATATATCTACCTTGACTATAAGTATGTCAAGCCCGCGCCAGCGGTAATTTTGTCCCGGCGATAGCCCTGTCGTCGAGGACGGCATGCCGGAAGCGATAAAGCTTCGCCGGTCGGCCGCCCGTGTCGAGGGAGGTCTCCCCGGTCTCCTCAACAAGTTCCTGCTGCTCGACCAATCTCCGGAAGTTCGGCTTGTTGATCAGCCTGCCAGCCAAAGCTTCCACGGTTCGCTGCAGTTGCAGCAGCGTGAAGGAAGGCCGCATAAGCTCGAACACGACCGGCCGGTATTTGATCTTCGAACGCAGCCGCGCGATCCCGGTTGCCAGAATACGACGGTGGTCAGCGACCATTGGTTTGCCAGCCGCGGCCGCAATCGCGTCCCTGCCGCCACCGGCCTCCTCAATCAGAGCAGCTTCATAGAGCAACTCGTAGCGTTGGAGCGTGAGTTCCTCGTTCCAATGGCGGTCGTCGAAGCCGAAGGCTATCGCAGCGCGCTGCCGGCGCTCGCGTTGAGTGGTCGGCTCGCTGGCGCCGCCGGCCCACTCAATCAGGCGGGGCCGCAATCTATCGAGCAGCACAGGCGGCGTGCCGAAGCGGTGGTCCTCCCAGGGAAAATATTCGTACCAACTTTGCCAGCCGCACGCGGCCGAGTTCGTTGCCTGTTCCTTCCTGGTCAATGCGAGATAGCTGATTGAGATGACGCGCTGGTGGCGCTCAGTGCCGATGCGATCGCGATCGGCGAAGGTGTAGAGTTGCTCGATGTATCCAAGTGCATGGCCGGTCTGCTGCTCCACCCACCCCCTCAAACCCGACTGCAGTGATCGATGCTCAAGGGCAAAAGGTCCAGAAGGGAGGGTGTCCGCATGACCGACTGTGAGGACACAGGGCTCACTGTCGTTTACGGCGACCACGACGGCAGTCAGGTCCACTTTGGCTTCGTCAGCTTTGACGGCGGCTTTGCCTTTCTTGGTTCTTCTTGTCTGAGGATCCATGTTTGCGAAAGCGGGTTGGCCCAACGGAGCGCCTTAATCGATTGAATGTAACCTTGGAAGCCAGCACGTCAACACCGGAGTACTCAAGCGCTGTTTTTAGCTCTTCGCAGTCGCACAAAAATATGCCAAACGCGACACCCGCTGTTGGTAACGTAAGGGAAGGGGCCTCGGTTGAGCGCGGCTGGTGAGATAAAAGGGATGACTCCTCCAGATATTCGATCGCGAAAAGGCCAGACGCCACTTGTATGCTTGACGGCCTACACCACGCCGGTCGCGAGGCTGCTCGATCGCCACTGCGACATCGTTCTTGTCGGCGACAGCGTCGGCATGGTGCTGCACGGCCTGTCGTCGACGCTGGGGGTCACGCTCGACATGATGATCATGCACGGACAGGCCGTTCGCCGCGGCCTTGAACACGCGCTGATGGTCGTCGACCTGCCCTTCGGTTCCTACGAGGAAAGCCCAGAGCACGCTTTCGGCAACGCTGCGCGCGTGATGGGTGAGACCGGTTGTTCAGCGGTAAAGATCGAGGGCGGCGAGACCATCGCGGAAACCATCCGCTTCCTTACCGCGCGCGGCGTACCTGTCATGGCCCATGTGGGCCTGACGCCGCAGGCGGTAAACACGTTTGGAGGCTATCGTGTGCAGGGCCGGGGAGCCGATGCAGAGCGGATCAGGCGCGACGCCAGGGCGGTAACTGAAGCTGGCGCCTTCTCCTTGGTGCTGGAAAAGATACCGGAGCAGCTTGCACGGCAGATAACCGCCGATATCGACATACCCACCATCGGCATCGGTGCCTCGCCAGCTTGCGACGGCCAGATTCTGGTGAGCCACGATATGCTCGGGCTCTTCACCTCATTTCGGCCGAAGTTCGTCAAACGCTATGCCGAGCTCGGTGAGCAGGCTGAGGCGGCAATCGCCGCTTACGCCACCGATATGCGGAACCGGCACTTTCCGGCGGTCGAACATCTCTATGTCAACGCCTTGAAGGCCGGTGACTTCACATGAGCGTGCCGATCGCTCGAACCGTGAGCGAGCTGCGCGGCGTCGTTGCGCAATGGCGTCGCTCGGGTGCCACGATCGGTATTGTGCCGACCATGGGAGCCTTGCACGACGGGCATCTGAGCCTCGTGCGGAAGGCGCTCGAAAGGGCCGAGCGGGTGATCGTGACGCTGTTCGTAAACCCCAAGCAGTTCAACAGCCCCGCCGACCTGATTGCCTACCCTCGGACGGAAAGCGACGATGCTGCCAAGCTCGCTCTGCTGGGCACGCATCTGCTCTATGTGCCGGACACAGAGGAAATGTACCAGGTGGGCTTCGCCACGGCCGTTTCAGTGTCCGGCATCAGCGAATGCCTTTGCGGCGCATTCCGGCTCGGCCATTTCAATGGCGTGGCGACGGTCGTGGCCAAGCTCTTCCTGCAGGCCGGCGCTGACTTCGCCTTTTTTGGCGAAAAGGATTTTCAGCAACTTCAGCTTGTCAGGCGCTTGGTCCGGGATCTCGACATTCCGATCACTATTGTGCCCTGTCCGACAGTCCGCGAAGCCGATGGTCTTGCGCTATCGTCGCGTAACGTGCGGCTCTCCCCAGCCCAACGCGCCATTGCCCCAAAACTAGCATCGGTCCTGCTCGATACGGCCGAGCGGCTTGCACGCGGCTCCCCCATCCTGCCTACGCTTGATGAAGCGCGTGCAGCAATTCTGGCTGCCGGCTATCGCGAGCTCGAATACCTGGAGCTTCGCGGAGAAACAGACCTGCAATCGTTAGCAAGCCTTGACCGACCGGCACGCTTGCTTGCTGCGGCTTGGCTTGGCGACACGCGGCTCATCGATAACGTCGCAATATCACCCATCGGTAGTTGGTCAGGTGGGCGGAGCTCTCTCCAATCGGAAGCAGCACAGCAATTGCGGTGATGACGGCGGCGCGTCGTATGCCCTGCAGGGACAGGCCATCATTTAGAACCACGTCTCCGTCGGCTTCCAGCAACCTCCGCGAGGTACGCTAAGCGCAGATGCATCGCGTATTTGAAACCTTGGTCGAGCAACTCTCTGCAAGCGTCGATGCCGTCGATCTCCATGAGGCAATGGCGTCCGCCGCAGCCGGGTTCGACTTTCCGCTCTTCGCTTATTTCACCTACCCATCCGCTTCCGGCGACAGGCCGCGATTGATCTCGAATTATCCATCATCATGGACATCACATTACCTGCAACAGCGCTACCACAGCGTGGATCCCGTGATCCTGCGGGGACTGCGGGGCTGGGATACCTTCGACTGGGGTGTGGACCGCGATCACCGTTATTTGCCGACCTCTCAGCAGGAAGTCCTGGAAAAAGCAGCTGAGTTCGGCATTCGCGGCGGACTGACCATGTCGATGCATGATCATCGCGGCCGGTTCGCCGCACTGACCTTCGCCTCCAACGAGGCGCATCCGCCATTTCTGAGGTCGCTGACGCGCTACGAAAAAGCAATGCAACTGGTTGCGATCAACGTTCATATCCATGCCCGGCGCAGGCTCGCCGAAGATTGCGTGGTAGATGGCATAATGCTCACCCGGCGGGAGTTCGAGTGCCTGAAATGGGCGGCGTGCGGCAAGTCGGCCTGGGATATCAGCCAGATTCTCGGTGTCTCGAAACGCACCGTGACCTTCCATCAGGAAAACGCCAAGGCGAAGCTTGGCGTGCGAACCATCAACCAGGCCGTAGTGCGGATGGCTGCTCGGGCGAGATCCTGATCCTCTCCAAGTCTAGCTGTAAAGGTCTACAGGCTGCATTCATGACGGCTTTGCCCTTCGATTGCGTGGACACATCCCGCACGGAGACGACAATGATGCAGCTGATAACACCCGACTGCTACGCCGAGTTTGCGAGCGAACTCAAGGAAATGCACGGACTTAGGTATCGGGTTTTCAAGAAGCGGCTCGATTGGGAAGTGCAGACCGAAGGCGAAATGGAAACGGACTCGTTTGACAGCCTGAACCCCGTCTACCTGCTTCTCAAGGGGTCCGATTGGCGAACTTGCGGCTGCGTCCGCCTTTTGCCGACCACCGGACCGACAATGTTGCGCGATACGTTTCCGACGCTGCTGGATGAGATGGTGGTCCCTGCGAGTGCCGATATCTGGGAGAGTAGTCGTTTCGCGCTCGATCTCCCTGCGACAGCGCCGAAGGCAGCTGGCGGCCTGGCCCAAGCAACCTACGAGCTCTTCGCGGGGATCATCGAATTCGGCTTGGCCAACAATCTCTCCGGGATCGTAACGGTGACAGATACGCGCATCGAAAGGATCCTTCGTCTCGCGACCTGGCCGTTGTCACGTATCGGACAGCCCAAGCAGGTCGGCAACACCGAGGCAGTCGCCGGCTTCCTCGATATTTCCTACGCCAGTCTCTTGCGCATCCGCTGGAGGGGACGCCTCAACGGGCCGGTGTTGTGGCAACCAGTTCTCATCCAATCGGCATAGCGCCTGCGGATGCTCAGCCGTGACTTGAGTTAAGTCTGCTCACGGCCGCCACCGCCGCCGTGAGGGTGAGCGGACCCGCCCCACGAGCTTTCGACTGTTCCGGTCGATTGGCTCGCGCGGCCGGACTTTGGATTTCCGTAGGCGCAACCCGCAGTCCAGCGTGAGCACGCCAAAATGGCGCCCCTCCGCTTCGTCCAAAGAAGCCAACGTGGCTTCTGAGGTCGTCTTAGAATATTGGACCGGCCGCCGTGAGCGATCGCAACCTCAAAGCTTTGCCGGTATGCCGGTTTGGCCGGACCGTCGGCCAGTCGGAGCAGTCCCCCGATAAGGACCCGAGCTGACGCGCGGTCCAACAGCGCCCGAGCCTATGCTTTGTGCATTACCGTTCGGTTGGCCATGTCGTCCAAGACCGCATGAAGAAGGCTTCCAACCTCCTGCGCAGCGAGCTCTGGCGCAATTCCTACATCGGACAATTGAATGAGCATTTTCTTGGCGGCACAGCGCCAGAACGCGCTCGCCGCCTCGCCGTTCTTGGTCTCGAGGGCCTGGGCGATACTTTCGACCAATATACGTCGCCGATGCAGCGGAAATACGCAAATGTTTGATTCATGCATCAATCACCTCACAGATTCAGTTCCACAAAGAAAAACACCGGCGTCTTCAAAAGAGCCCCGCTAGCGCGGTGACGGTTCGCGGCGACATGACGAGTTCCACTTCCCCATCGACAAGCCATTGGGAGATGAGCCGCCGGACCGCATATCCGGGACCGCACATAAGGTGAACCACCATTGCTCATCCGGCTGCATTTTCCTGGGCCGTTCGACGAGGCGTTCCAGCCGAATTGACGTCCAATGACTTGATCTCTGAAAGGGCAGGGCGGTACGAATCACCCGACTGTTCCGCTGCTTACATTCCTGCGAGCTTGTGTATGAACGATTAAAGCGTGCCCGAGCCGTTCTTGGTGGCCGCCGCAGAAGGGAATCATGTCATCCGCTGCCTATCGTAGGCGGCGCGACTTCTAGCATGACTGCACTGCCCCGACAGGGCTTTGCAATCGCGCGTTTCGAAGCCTATGCTTTGGCATCGGCCGGCATTTACTTCGGTGCAGCCGACAGTAAGACGTACGCGCTCTTGCCCCGTTGGAAGAGAGCCTTGCCCGATCCCTCTTTCGCGACCAGGTGCTGAAGCCCTCACCCCGCAGGACTTCGCGCTTTTGCGACCATCGCTGCATCACGTCGAACCGGGCATCAAGGACAAGTTGGAGGTCGCGCATCAGCCGATCAAGAACGTATATTTTCCCGAGAGGGGCATCGCGTCGGTGGTCGCCACCATGACCGGCGGGCGGCAAGGTGAAGTCGGCATTGTCGGCTATGACGGGATGAAAGGAATTGCCGTCATTCTCGGAAAGGAAAGCACTACCTGGCGCCTGCCGGTTGAAAACCTTCGCCCTGCGATTAGCCCGTCGCTTCGCACCTCAGTGCTGGACTATGCCCACGCGTTCCTCGTCCAATCATGCCGGACGGCACTGGTCAATGGCCACTCCAAGGTCGAAGAACGGCTGGCCCGCTGGCAGCTGATGGTCCACGACCGTGCGGAAGGAGATAAGATCCTCCCGACGCATGAATTTCTGGCGACCATGCTCGCGCCCACCGCCCGGGGTCACCACGGCCCTGCAAATGCTTGAGTATCGAGGACTGGTGCACGCCAAGCGCGGCGAGATCACGATCATCGACCGTGCCGGATTGATAAAGCTCACACATGGCGCTTATGACAAGGAGGAGCAGCGTTATTTCGGCCTGGCCGCTGCCTGAAGCATGTCGGTTGAAACGGGTTCAGCCGACGTCTCCTTGCCCCTCACCAGGTCGCCCAAAAGCATCAGCGGTTTTGAACGAATCGCAGCGATTGTCCGCAATCGGACATAGGCTTGAAGGCGGTCGAATTCGTGCCATAAGTCGGGTTGGTCAGGGTTCAGGGAGGAATTCGTCATGACCAATTCGTTTCACACCGTCACCGTCGAAAAAGCCGCAGAAGCCTATGTCCTTTCCAGGGGAAGGGTCCGCTTTCTCTCCATGGCGCAGGCGATCCGCGCCATCCGAACACTAATGCCGGCATGCAAGGCCACCGACCGCGAGTTGGAGGAACTGTTGGCGGCCGCTTCCTTCGTTCATGGCGTGCCCGTCGCCTTCGACACAAAAACAGCCGATGGTGTAGAACCACGGCTGCATTCCTAAGAGGGCATGCCGCGCCATGCAGACTGTCAGAGGGCATTCGTCAGATGGTAGTCCGCTAACTTAACTGCAGAGTCTAAAGGACGTGTTCCAGCATTGCGAACTCACCGATCGCTTTGTTGCCAAAGCTGCCAGCAAGCGATCGCCTCATCCAGCCGTTTGCACCATCTCATCACAGACATCATCGCGATGCTACCTGTCCAGCATATGTCCAGCATTTCGCAAGGCGGCCAGAAGGAGCCTCGCATAGCCTGTGACATCGATCTGGGCCTGCATCGAAAGGGGCATGCTGGTCCAGTTCTCCAACGGTGCAATGAAAGGTGAGAAGGTGCCATTGACAAGGCAACAACAGCTAACAAGGCCCTCTCGGTCCAATGCCACCACACCGATCTTGTCGCCTGGATATCCAATGGCTGCGACTCGCTGGACCTCCAGGTCACCGTCCACCCGCACGTCAAAAAGAAGGCTACCACGGCTCCTCGTGGCTATCTCAGCCGCCTTCTCATCAAAGCTTGAAGAGAGCAAGCGGACGCTTTCCACCGCCATCTGGAAAATCACCAAATCCAGTTCATTCACGGCCATATGGGCATTTCCGCGCAACGGGTGGTGATTGCAATGACACATACTGCTTGTTCACAGATGTCGGTCACGAACGATCATTCGTCGGGTTCCGGTTCCGACCAACGGTGTCGCCACCTGATCGTGCTGCGGTTCGAACCTTCCGAACGCGAGCCGAGCGCGCTATGAGGTTGGAGTCTAGGTCTCGGACCCTGCCTCGCGGCCTGCTCATCTTTGGCAGACCCGTTGCAACGCCGCCGCGATGGCGCAAACGCCAGATGACGCTGATCCATCGCTTGATCGTGAACTGAGCTTCTGAACACCATTGGGACAGCAGGGTGGAAGGGCTTGACCAACGCTGCCCCCGTTTTCCAAGAGGACCCGTCCTCGATTGAATCTTTCGAGCCCCGTGCAGCGCGCAGCCAAATGATGACCATCTGGACCCAGCTCGCAGACCGCAAGGCAAAGAGGGAACCTTCCAGGCAGCCAAGCTGCGTCGACGCAAAGAGCGGCCTTTGGAGTTCCCAGAATCGACCCTTCCATAGTTGCGACAGGCAACCACTGCACGAGTGTGGGAGAGCGAATCGCAAGCATTGCGTGAGGTCCTGCGCGTTTTCCCCTCTTGCTATTTGGCACATCGTTTGCGCCGAAGTGGGCGCAGCGTTCGACCGGAGCACTGCATGGGAGAGGGAGGAGCCCCACCCCGATCCGGTCAAGGAGAGAGACGGTGTTGGTTCCAAGAGTTCCCCGCGCGATCTTAGCGCCCCGCAAGCGCCATTTTGCCCGGACCTACGTGCAGGTACTTGCCGCCATAATCCTGGGTGCCGCAATCGGCTATTTCCATTTGGAGACCGGCCACAGCCTGAAGCCGCTCTGCGATGCCTTCGTCGATGTCGTCAAGATAATCACCGTACCTGTCATCTTCCTGACAATGGCGACCGGCATTGCCGGCATGAGCGATCTGCAGAAGGTCGGCCGAGTTGCCGCCAAGGCGATGGTTTATTTCCTTACCTTCTCGACGCTAGCACTCCTTGTCGGGCTGATTGTCGCGAATATCGTTCAGCCTGGCGCCGGCCTCAACATCGATCCGGCCTCGCTCGATGTCGAAGCCGTTAAGGGCTATGTGGCCACGGCTCACGAGCAGTCCGTGACCAGCTTCCTGATGAACATCATCCCGTCAACGATTGCCAGTGCCTTCGCGGAAGGCGACATCCTGCAAGTCTTGTTCCTCTCGGTCCTGTTCCTCTCGATCCTGTTCGGCGCGGTCTGCCGCTACAACGGCCGCTCGCTCTTCTCTCTCGTCCGATACATCAAGGACGAGCTGCTGCTCGCAATGTCCTCCTCAGAGGCCGCGCTGGCCTCGCTCATGGAGAAGATGGAAAAGGCCGGCGCCACGCATTCGGTCGTGGGTCTCATTCCATTCAATCTGGACGGCACGAATATGATGCTCGCCGCCCTTTTCATCGCCCAAGCGACGAAAACTGATCTCCCGATCGGCTGCCGGATCCTCATGCTGTTTGTCGCATTGTTCCCTTCGAACGGAACAACCCGCATTACCGGTGCAGGCCTCGTCACAATGGCTGCAACGCTCTTTCTTGTTCCGGCCGCACCGGTCACCTCCGTGGGGCTTATTCTTGGCGTCGATCAGCTTATGTCCGAATGCCACGCGCTGACGGTTTTTCTCCGCAGCGTAGCGGCAACGCTGGCTGTCACCCGGTCCGGGGCGAGCGGGATAAACGACGATTCGGGGAGCGCCTCACTAGCGGACCGTTCAGCGCTCTGGCGGTGGACGGTCAAGTCGCCCGGCGTGGTGAACACAATTCCCCGTGCGAACGACGCTCAGCTATTGGGGTGGACCCGATGGCGCAAAGCCGTATTTGAGAAACCGCCAGATCGCACCGGCACCTGTGCGCCTGTAGCAACTGCGGGGCACGATCAAAACTGACCCATTTTACACCAAAAAGGCGGCCGTTGCTGCCACGCCGTCCATGGATTGGAGACTCATGTCTAAGCCGACTGCCATCACTGTCGCAGCTCTTCTTTTACTCCTCGCCTTGCTGGCGAGCCAATATAGCGCGAACCTGCACCGGCAGGCGTGGTCGACCGACAGGCAAAAGTGGAGCGGCGCATTCGACAACGATCTCCTTCGCCAATCGCCGGCAACCCGCAAGGCGATGCCGTTCTGGTCATATTCAATGACTACCACAACTGTCCGCATTGCAGACTGGCTGATATCAACTACCAAAAAGCCTTCAAGCATGAGCCCAATCTGAAGCTTGTGATCAAACAGTTCCCGGTCCTGGGACCGGATTCCCAATTCCCAGCCTTCGCCGCACTCGCCTCGAGAAAACAGGGAAAGTTCGACGAATTCCACCGCGCCCTTATGATTTCCCCCAGTTGAAGGGTCACTCTCAAGATCGCAGCGCGTGTAGGCCTTGACGTTGAGCAGCTCAAGCGGGAATGCAAGATCCGGCCATCGCAGATGAAATGCGCGCGTCCGCGCACTCGCGAAAGGTCTGCACTTAGACGGTACGCCCGCGTTGGTGGTCGGCGATATAGTGGTCGCCGACCTTGTGGACATGGCCAGCTTGCAACGCTTGCATCGCCGATGCGCGCTCAAAGCGTGCTGGCTCTCGTGCGGGGCAGCATCTGTAGACCGGCCACGCTGTTGTTGCCGGAGCGTGCCGTTTGTGGCAGCTGGCTTTGCTGTCGCTCCTCGTAATCTTGTTGCGGTCATCCAGCTGCCGTGGGCGCCAACAACAATCCTGAGCGCCCGCGCCTGAAGTCGCTGGCCGGGTGCTCGTGAACCGAGCCCGCTTTTCTTCGGCAAGCTCAGGCGGTCTTGGCCCTGCGGCATCGCCCCCTGGCGCGGGGCAGCCTTCGGCTGCTGACGGTCGCCGGCCTGTCGGCCGGCGTCTTTCTATTGTGGCCTTCCCCCTGGCGCAGGGTGGGCAGCACTCCCTTCTAGGCCCGCCGCGGCGTCCCGCAACCCTTCGCTTGTCGCTTTCGGGTCCTCCACTCCGTTCCGGTCCTGCTGATGCAGTCCGCCTCCGACGGCGGGCCTTTCCGGTCGCTTTTGCCGCCCACCCCGCTTCCGGGGAGGGCGCGCGATTGTAGAGCGGAGGACATCACGATGCGTGCAAACAACAAACGTTGCGGCAGCCGACAGGCTGGCGCAGACAGCGGCGGGCGCACCGGCGCCAGCCTTTATCAGGAAATCACCGACCGCATCATTGCCGAACTGGAGCGCGGCACCGTGCCATGGGTCAAGCCGTGGGGCAGGGCAAGGACAGGCCTCGGCCTGCCGCGGAATGCGGCCACCCAGCGCCGATATTCCGGCATCAATATCCTGATCCTGTGGGGCGCGGTCATCGAGCGCGGTTTCCCCAGCCAGAACTGGCTCACCTTCCGGCAGGCGCTTTCGCTTGGCGGCAATGTCAGGAAGGGCGAGCACGGCACCACCATCGTTCACGCTGACCGCTTTGTTCCCAAGAACGAAAAGCAACGCGCCGACACCGATGGCGACGAACCGCAGGCGGTGCCCTTCCTGAAGCGCTTCACCGTCTTCAATGTCGCGCAGTGCGATAATCTGCCCGAACATCTTTACGCCGCCGGCGAGCCTCTGCCTGAGCGCGAGATGGTCCCGCAGGCCGAGGCGCTCATTCATGCAACCGGCGCTGATTTTCGCGTCGGCGGCGAGCGCGCCTTCTACATGCCCGGCAGCGACACCATACAGGTGCCGCCGCAGCCGGCTTTCTTCCACCAGATCGACTATTACCGGACCTGCTTTCACGAGCTTGGCCACTGGACCGGCCACCCGAGGCGACTCGCGCGCGACCTGTCCGGCTCCTTCGGGTCCAACACCTATGCGCGCGAGGAACTGGTCGCCGAAATCGCATCAGCCTTCATCTGCAGCAGTCTCGGCATCGAGCCGACCGTGCGCCATGCCGACTACATCGGCTCATGGCTGACGGTTTTGCGCGAGGACAACCGCGCCATCTTCCGCGCCGCAAGCCATGCCTCGAAAGCCGCCGATTTCCTGCTTGGCCGCAATGTCGATGTCGAAGGCGAGGCACATGCCGAAACCGCCTATGGGAGCGCGCAATCCTCACACGCGACCGCCTTGCGCCTCTGATGACGCAAAGCCGCGCGCAACCAACTCGACAGTTCTTTTGAGGTTGCCCTAACGCCGATGGCCGGCGTTGGCGTCGATCGTTCATCGGACCGAGGTTCGCAAAAAAAGAGGGCGGCATTGATGCCGCCCTCTCGTTGCGAAAGCTGCCAGAGCTGGATTAGAAATCCATGCCGCCCATGCCGCCCATGCCGCCGCCGCCCATGCCGCCAGGCATGCCGCCGCCAGCCGACTCCTTCTTCGGAGCCTCCGCGATCATGGCTTCGGTGGTGACCAGCAGGCCGGCGACCGAGGCCGCGTCCTGAAGAGCCGTACGGACAACCTTGACCGGATCGACGATACCCATGGCGATCATGTCGCCATACTCGCCGGTCTGGGCGTTGTAGCCGAAGGTCGCGCCCTTGTTCTCAAGGATCTTGCCGGCAACGATCGATGCTTCCGCACCGGCGTTGGCCGCGATCTGGCGGGCCGGAGCCTGCAGCGCACGACGCACGATGTTGATGCCGGCGGCCTGGTCGGCATTGACGCCGGTGGCCTTGATGTTGGCCGAAGCGCGCAGCAGCGCGACGCCACCACCAGCAACGATGCCTTCTTCGACGGCCGCGCGGGTCGCGTTGAGGGCGTCATCGACGCGGTCCTTCTTTTCCTTGACTTCGACTTCCGTCGCACCGCCGACGCGGATCACCGCAACGCCGCCGGCGAGCTTCGCCAGACGTTCCTGCAGCTTCTCCTTGTCGTAGTCCGAAGTGGTCTTTTCGATCTGCTGCTTGATCTGGGCAACGCGGCCCTGGATCTCGGCCTTCTTGCCGGCGCCGTCGACGATGGTGGTGTTCTCCTTGGAGATCGACACCTTCTTGGCGCGGCCGAGCATGTTGAGGCCGACGTTCTCGAGCTTGATGCCGAGGTCTTCCGAGATGACCTGGCCACCGGTGAGGATGGCGATGTCTTCCAGCATGGCCTTGCGGCGATCACCGAAGCCCGGCGCCTTGACGGCGGCGATCTTCAGGCCGCCACGCAGCTTGTTGACGACCAGCGTGGCCAGAGCCTCGCCTTCGACGTCTTCCGAGATGATGAGCAGCGGCTTCGAGGTCTGCACGACGGCTTCGAGAACCGGCAGCATGGCCTGGAGGTTGGACAGCTTCTTCTCGTGCAGGAGGATGTAGACGTCCTCGAGTTCGGCAACCATCTTGTCGGCGTTGGTGACGAAGTAGGGCGAGAGGTAGCCGCGGTCGAACTGCATGCCTTCGACGACTTCGAGTTCGGTCTCGGCGGTCTTGGCTTCCTCAACCGTGATGACGCCTTCGTTGCCGACCTTCTGCATCGCTTCGGCGATCATCTTGCCGACCGAAGCATCGCCGTTGCCGGCGATGGTGCCGACCTGGGCAACCTCTTCGGAGGTCTTGATCTTCTTGGCGTTCTTGATCAGGGTCGCAACGACGTCGGTTACCGCGAGGTCGATGCCGCGCTTCAGGTCCATCGGGTTCATGCCGGCGGCAACGGCCTTGTGGCCTTCCTGGACGATCGACTGCGCCAGAACGGTCGCGGTCGTGGTGCCGTCGCCAGCGATGTCGTTGGTCTTCGAAGCAACTTCGCGGACCATCTGCGCGCCCATGTTTTCGAACTTGTCCTCAAGCTCGATTTCCTTGGCGACGGTGACGCCGTCCTTGGTGATGCGCGGGGCGCCGAACGACTTGTCGATGACCACGTTGCGGCCCTTGGGGCCGAGCGTGACCTTCACCGCGTCAGCGAGGATGTTGACACCGCGCAGCATGCGCTCGCGGGCATCGCGGGAGAATTTTACGTCTTTGGCAGCCATTTTTAGCTCCTGGCAGGGGCTTCAATCGAGCCCGGGAATTCAGTTGACGAAAGGGCCTGATATGAGCCGATGATGCCCATGATGTCGGATTCCTTCATGATCAGAAGGTCTTCGCCATTGAGCTTGACTTCCGTGCCCGACCACTTGCTGAACAGGATGCGGTCGCCGGCCTTGACGTCCAGCGGGACCAGCTTGCCAGCTTCGTCACGAGCGCCGAAGCCGACAGCGATGATCTCGCCTTCCTGCGGCTTTTCCTTTGCCGTGTCGGGGATGATGATCCCGCCAGCGGTCTTGGATTCGGATTCGACCCGGCGAACGACCACGCGGTCATGCAGCGGGCGGAACTTCGACTTTGCCATTTTCGGATTTTTCCCTGGTGCGCTGTTGAGGGGTTTTTGTTAGCACTCGCGATGGACGAGTGCTAACGCGATAGTGAGGTAGGCTGTAAGCGGGCACTCGTCAAGACGGACGAGGGCAGGCGAGGAGCTCTGGCCCCCTCCCCGGTGGAACCCAACGCATACGCGGCATCCGCGTTGATGGCTGCGAGCCCCACATTTCCATTGAATTCGGCGTCATGACGCCAACTTGCTCGCGCCGCTTCCAAGTCGTCAGTCGTGCTGCCGTCAGCACGAACATAGGGCTGCGCTTCACTTCCCGTCGAAGCCGCGGCAAGCAGCGTCGCCGTCAGCACGCTCCTTTGCAGATGCTTGCCAAAGGTGGACAGTGAGCGCACCTGCGCCGGGCTGTTGGTGCGAACGTAAGACGTCATTGACAACTCCTTTTTGCAAGTCGAGCCCCTTCTCCACCTTCGGCCGCCGTCGACGCGAAGAAGTCCGCATCGCGTTGAAGACGAGCTGCGAAAAAGAGAAAGATGTGTTTGATGGCTGCGGCCCCAACGGTGCCTTCAGATTTGAGATCACTTCCGCCGCGAGCGGCTGAAGCTCCTCGCAACGTCAAATCGAATCTGCTGCCAAGCCTCCAGGAAAGGAGAGCATTGCTCATCTCGCGCTTGTGCATGCAGTCAACCTTCGATCCGTGTTGCCACATCAAGAGCAAATGCCGTGCCAAAGCTCACTGGGAAGTGAACGCATGGCTCTCCCTGAAAACCTCACAAATCCAGCATGGTCAATTGTGCGGAACCCGACATGCGTCTTCTGCCACTGTCAGCTTTCGGACAGGCATGACGCGTTTCGCGCCGACCACCGGTCGATCGGTTTTGGGGCCGGTCTGTTCGCCTCATAAGAGCGCGTTACATTGCGTAGCGGTTTCCCGAGCGCCGCCACATGACACTGGACCTGCAGGTAGCACCGGCTTCTCATCCAGCCTTACTTTGGCCCCCTCGCGTATCAAATTCCCGCTGGCGAGCCCTGCTTTCATAGATCGCACCATGCCGGATGTCTGCTCTGGCGCCCGACCCGCTGGCACGATCTCGATCCGGCATAAGGGCGCAGCATCTTTGCAGGCCGTTTCATCCCGGCGTCCTGCTTGGCTGACAGACCGCACTTGGCGAGCGGTCTCCATGCTCTCTCCAAGGACCATCCCTGCGGCTGGCTTGTCGACCTATGGGCGGGTCCGGCCGCCCGAAACCCTCGCGCCATCAGCTTTTTTCCCCGCCGCCTGCGGCGGCTTCCTCGCGCCGCTTCGCTCACAAAAAAGCTGCCCGCTCGGGTCCTTCACTGTCGCTGCGGCCCTGTCGGATTCAGGCGGTCCTGACGCGCCCATTACGGTGCGCCATCGCAGGGGATGGTCCCCGGCGAAACCACAAAAGGAGACTTCGAAATGACCGCGATCGGTTACGTCAACAAGCAGGAAAACGGCGCCTACAAGGGCCAGTTCAAGACGCTCAGCGTCCGCGCCGACATCGATATCGTCCCCAACCAGGCCAAGAGCGCCGATAACCATCCCGACTTCCGGGTGCTTACGCAAGGGGTCGAAGTCGGCGCTGGCTGGATCCGCACCGGCGAGACTTCCGGCAAGGATTATGTGAGCCTGTCGATTGCAGCGCCGGAGTTCGGACCGCGCAAGCTCTACGCCAATCTCGGCCGAGCCGCCGGCCAGGACGATCACGACACCTACGCCATCATCTGGAACCCGGCCGACTGACCGGCCGAGATAAGAGCCTCGCGCCGCAGCCCCGGCGCGGGGCTCATTCCCAGGAGTTCCACCCAAACCCCGTCCGCCCTAAAGGGCGGCGAAAACTCTCCCCCGACTCTTCGCCCGTCCCCGAGACGATCTCCCTCGCCCATCCTCGCCCTCGCTTGTCCGAAGCGAAACGAGGATCATCATGGACGACGAAAACGAACGCGCGGCCCGCGCGAAAAAGGGCAGCCCGTTTCTCAGCACAGCCCAAGCCGCCTTCTATATCGGGCTCTCCCAGCGCACGCTCGAAAAGATGCGGCTCAAGGGCGGCGGCCCGAAATTCCGCAAGCACGGCCGCTATGTCCGCTATCACATCGACGAACTCGACCATTGGTCGAAAGGACACCCGCAGCACTCCATCGCCGGCGATGGCAAGGCCGGTTCCGGCCAGGGCGGCACGGGAGGCCGTTCATGAGGCGGCGCCCTTCCATCCATCTGATCGGCAGCCGCCTGAGGCGTGTTCGAGCCCGTAAGACGGTCGCCTTGGCCGCGGCCGGTCTCGGTCTTTTGGGCTTCACGGCGCTGGGAAAGCCCGCCCCTTGGCTGGTCTGGAACGCCTCGGCCAGCGCGCCGATCGGCCTTTACCGCATCGCTGCGGGAGCGCTGGCGCGTGGCGATCTCGTGCTCGTGCGCCCGCCTGAATACGCGGCGTATCTCGCCGCCGAGCGCAGCTATCTGCCTCGCAATGTGCCGCTGGCAAAACGTCTTGCAGCGCTGCCGGACGATAATGTCTGCGCCTTCAATGACGCCATCATCATCGGCGGCGACATCGTCGCGCGCCGGCTCAAAATCGACGCCGAAGGCCGACCTTTGCCATGGTGGAACGGCTGCCGAGCGCTCGGGGATAACGAGGTTTTCCTGCTCGGCAGCGACAAAAACCGCTCCTTCGACAGCCGCTATTTCGGGCCTGTTCCCACTCAAAATGTCATCGGGAGGCTCGTACCACTATGGACCGAGTGACCCTCCTCTTGTTGGGCATGATCGCCATTGCGCCATGCGCCTGTTCCGCCTCGACCGGCGCTGAGCCGGTCGCCATCTCCCAAAGTCCGCAGCTGCGAAAGTGGCAGACGTTGGTATCGGAAGCAAGCCGGCGCTTCCATATTCCCCAAGCCTGGATCTATGCCGTCATGGCTGCCGAAAGCGGCGGCAAGACAATGCGCGGCGGCCGCCCCATCACCTCCCCCGCTGGCGCCATGGGCCTCATGCAGGTGATGCCCGGCACCTATGAAGAGATGCGGGTCGAACACGGCCTTGGGCCTAACCCCCACGATCCGCGCGACAATATCCTGGCCGGCACGGCCTATCTCAGTGCCATGTATGACCGCTTCGGATTTCCTGGCCTGTTTGGCGCCTACAATGCCGGTCCCGAGCGCTACGACGAGCATTTGAAGCGTGGCAAACCGCTGCCAGAAGAGACCGTCGAGTACCTCGACCAACTCAAGGCGGCCGGAGTTTCGGCGGCCGACATCGAGGCGTTCGAAAGCCAATCTGTCGCTCCAAAGGCGCAAATCGCTCCTCTCGGACGGTCGCTGTTCTTCATTCATGACGGTGTTCACTCAGGCGTGCGAAACGGCGATCTCTTCGTGCCGCTCGGCAAGGACGGCGCGCAGCCGAAGGAGCCGGTGCGTTAGCCATGGCGGACGGGGGCGCGTCTGGCGGGGCTGGGCGCGGAAGGCAAGATAAAGGTACCGCCTCCAGGAGGCGGTTAAATCTTTGTCTGCACATCGTTTTTCCGGGAGGCTGCCGCCGGTGCCAAGAGGGTTTGACGTGTAAGTGTCTGATTTTGCTTGATATGTCTGGGAGGCTCGCATTAAGGATGACGAGTTCAGGCCGAAGCTCGGCAAAATCGGGTCGCGCGGCTCGAAGGCCGGCAAACGCTATGCCGGCCAGGTTCGTGCGGCGATCAACCGGGCTGGCGGCCGGCCGCAACGCGGTGGTCGCTTCACAGGAAGCCGGACAGGGCGCGGCGGGGCGGCCGCCGCACTGCTGAAATCGCGCGACCGGTATGCCGCCTTCCGCCAGCGCCGGGTGATCGTCAAGGCGCGGGTCGTCAAGCTCGCCGGCAAGGGCGCGGACGGGGCGCGTGCCCATCTACGCTATCTTCAGCGCGACGGGGTCACCCGCGAAGGTGAACCTGGCGAGCTCTACGGCGCCGACAGCGGCCGCGTCGACGGCAAGGCGTTCATCGATCGCGCGGACGGCGACCGCCATCAGTTCCGCTTCATCGTCGCTGCCGAAGACGGCATCGAGTACGACGACCTCAAGGCGCTGACGCGGCGGCTCATGGCGCAGATGCAGGAAGACCTCGGCACGAAGCTCGACTGGGTCGCGGTCGATCATTTCAACACCGGCCACCCGCACAGCCACATCATCGTCCGTGGCAGGGACGACCGTGGCGAGAACCTGGTCATCGCGCGCGAATATATCTCATCTGGCATCCGCGAGCGGGCGGCCGAGCTGGTCAGCCTCGATCTCGGTCCGCGAACCGACCGCGAGATTGAGCTTCGCCTGCGCCGGGAAATGGAGCAGGAACGCTTCACCAGCATCGACCGTCGGCTGCTCAGCATGCGTGATGATGACGGCCTGGTCTCGCCGGGCGGTCCCGACGCCATTCGCCAGACGCTGCACCAGGGACGGCTGCGCAAGCTCGAGCGGATGGGTCTGGCCGCGGAGGTCGGCGCTGGCTCCTGGCGCCTCGACGATGAGCTCGAAGCCACGCTGCGCCGCACCGGCGAACGCGGCGACATCATCAAGACCATGCACCGCGAACTGACCGGCAAGGGGCTTGCCCGCAGGGCCGCCGACTGGGTGATCCACGATCGATCCGGCGAGCCCGTCCAGTCTCTCGTCGGTCGCGTTGTCGCGCGTGGACTGGCCGACGAGATCAATGACCGCCATTACATGATCGTCGACGCCGTCGACGGTAAGAGCCATTGGATCAACATCGGTAGAGGCGAGGCGATGGAAACGATGCCTAATGGCTGCATCGTGCGTGTCGCGCCAAGGAACACCGAGCCGAGGCAGGTCGATCGTACCATCGCCGAAATCGCCGCCGCGCATGGCGGCCGTTACGACGTCGATATGCACCTGAAGCATGACCCATCCGCCACCGAGAGCTTTGCGCGAACGCATGTGCGGCGGCTGGAGGCGATCCGCCGCGCGACCGGCGGCGTTGAGCGAGAGCCGAACGGCACCTGGCTCATCGCGCCGGACCATCTCGATCGCGTCGCGAATTATGAGGGCCAGCGGGCCAGGGCCGAGCCTGTCGTTGCCGACAAGCTCTCCTCAATGGCGCTGGAGCGACAGGTCAGCTTCAACGGCGCCACCTGGCTCGACCGGGAGCTGGTTGCCGATAGACCCGAGCCTTTGCACGGATCCGGCTTCGGCCGCGACGTGAGAGAGGCGCAAGCTCGCCGGCGGCAGTGGCTGATCGCGCAAGGCCTCGCGCATAAAGAACAGGATGGGATCGTCTATCGAGCCAACATGCTTTCGATCCTGCGCCAGCGAGAACTGAACCGTGTTGCTGGCCAACTGTCGGAGGAACTTGGCCTGCCCTATGCCGAAGCGCGATTCGGAGGACGAGTAGAGGGTACGCTCCGCCGCTCCGTCGAGCTTGCCAGCGGAAAATATGCCGTCGTTGAAAAGTCGCGCGAGTTCACGCTGGTGCCATGGCGGCCGGTGCTTGAGCGCCATGTGGGCAAGGAGGTCTCCGGTGTCGTGAGTGGGGAGGGGATTTCATGGACCGTCGGCCGGCAAAGGAGCGGACCTGGTGTTTCGTGAGATGGTGTACAGCTTTTTAGCCAGCGGCGCGGGCAGCCATGCGAGCCCGCGTAGACCTTATGGCCGCACGCCCGCAATCGGTCGCATGGACCTGCCAGGCGGGGCGGCTTTGGAGCGTTCGGACCCGACACGCTGCGTGAGTGGCCAGACTTCGAGCGCTCGAAGATGCGGACTGTTGTCTGCTGGCCGGCGTTATTCCGGCTGGCCTATGACCGCGGCGCAACAGTTCACCGCTGAAGTTGCCACGGGCGAACATCGACAAGAGAAAAAACACCATTGCGCGTTACAAATCGCCGTTGAAAGCGTTTAGGTTGCATGCGCTTCGCCAAGTAAACGGATACCCCAGAAGAGAGCCATGACCACGGCCCGCCATATCGTGACGCTGCTTAAAAGCCACATTGCCGGCGACGAGGATCGTTTCCTCTCTATCGCGATGCAGCTTGCTGCGCATGAGGCACGTCAAGGCCATGGCAAGCTTGCTCAGGAGCTCAAGGATCTGGTCGACGCAGCCAAGAGCAGGGACGCCCGGATTGCCAAGAGCAGTCGGCCGGTTCCCCTTTTTCAGCCAAAGGGCGAACTCGCAGGCCTCCTGCATGTGCGCTATCCGGACCTGCGACTGACGGACATGATTTTGCCGGACAGTCTGCGCTCGCGCCTGCACCGCGTGCTGGGAGAGCAGCGCCAACAAGCAAGCTTGCGCGAGCACGGGCTTGTTCCCCGTCGCAAACTGCTTCTGGTCGGCCCGCCAGGATCAGGCAAGACGATGACCGCATCGGCATTGGCCGGGGAGCTTCATCTGCCCCTTTTCATGATCGTCCTCGATGGTTTGATCACCAAGTTCATGGGAGAGACTGCCGGAAAGCTGCGGCTTGTTTTTGATGCAATGCAGGCGACGCGGGGCGTCTACTTCTTTGACGAATTCGATGCCATCGGCGCGCGTCGAGGCGAACGCCAGGATGTTGGCGAGATTCGGCGCGTGCTGAATTCGTTTCTGCAGTTTCTCGAGCAAGACGACAGCCACAGCCTGATTATTGCGGCAACAAATCATCCCGAGCTGCTCGACAGAGCTTTGTTCCGCCGTTTCGACGATGTCATCGAATACGCCGTGCCCGATCGGCCGATTATCGAGGCGCTGCTTCGGGCTCGACTCGACCGCTTCGACACCAGAGGGCTTGCCTGGAACGAGGCGATCTCTCAGGCAGAGAGACTGTCGCAGGCCGAGATCACCCGCGCGGCCGACGACGCTGCAAAAACCATCATATTGCGGGGGGGGAAGCGGATCACCTCGGAAGCGCTCATCGACGCTCTGAAGGAACGCCGGCAGGCTTCGCTGTCTGAGTAGCGACAGCACAGATCATAATGGCAGACGATTTTCCGCGCGACCGCGCCCATATCCACCTTCGCAACAACGGCATTCGGGAAGCCTATCGGCGGCCCAACCAACTTATACATGCACCGCCGCTGCCGGCGCGTGATCGGGCGTCGCATGCTGCGGCCTTGACGCAATCCATCGAACAAGCGGTCGAAAGTGCACGCCAGCAGATTGCGGCGCGTGACCCCCAGCTGTCGGTCGGCACGCCTGGCTTTTACCTCGAGATCGATCTGCCCATGTCCGGACGGGCGGCCCTCGACCAGTTGGCCGATCGTCGCCAGCACATGGAGCTGGTCGCCGTCCATGAGCCAACTCAACCCGGTGCTCCCATCACAGCGTCGGTGTTCCTGCCGCAAAGCGCGCAAGCCTATTATTTGCGGAAAGTCGAGGCGTATCGAGACGTTGACACTGACCGCGGCAGACCGCGCAACGAGCCGCTCGTCTCCCGCATGGAGACAGTCAGGCTGGCGACTGCACGATCGTTGTTTACCGACCACGACGACCTCTTCCCCCAGGCCGCTGACGAGCAGGTGTGGTGGGAAGTCTGGCTGCGCGACGGTCGCCGCGAGAACTTCGAGCACATTGCCGAAGCCCTGAACATCACTTTGCGCACGCATGCGGTCAGGTTTCCGGAGCGGGTGGTCATGCTGGCACTCGCCAGCACGGCAATGCTCGACCGCATGATTGCGCACAGCGATGTCGTCGCCGAGCTGCGGCGCGCGAAGGATACGCCGTCCTTCTTCATGGGCCTTGGCGGCGCGGAGCAAAGGGACTGGAGCGACGAGCTTCTCGGGCGCGTCAGACCGCCTCAATCCGATATTGCGGTCTGCATTCTCGACAGCGGCGTACGTCGCACCCACCCGTTGATCGAACCCGCACTTGCCGTTGAAGACTGGCACACCGTCAAACCGGCATGGGGCAGCGACGACACACCTGCGTGGAGCGGCCACGGGACGCGAATGGCAGGTGTCGGCCTGTACGGTGATCTGGTCCCGCTCCTGGTCGGAGGCGATCCAGTTCCATTGCCCTTTCGGCTGGAGAGTGTCCGTATCCTTCCGCCAGAAGACGAGGCAAACGATCCAGAACTCTATGGCTCGATCACCGCGGAAGCGATCGCCCGCGCCGAGGTGCAGGCGCCGGAGCGCCGCCGCGCGATCGCAATGGCTGTGACAAGCGCCAGTCCGGCGCGTGGAAGGCCCACATCGTGGTCTGCCGCTATCGACCAACTCTGTTTCGAAGAGGAGCAGCGACGCTTGATCGTTCTCTCTGCCGGCAACATCGGCGATGACCTCATGCCGGCCGAGCATTTGACGCGCAACGATCTGGAAGCAGTCGATGATCCTTCTCAGGCCTGGAATGCGCTGACGGTCGGCGCTTTCACAGAAAAGGTCGATATCATTGACACCGACTTTGCGGGCTACGCTCCGATCGCGCCGGTCGGCGAGCTCTCGCCGCGCAGTCGCACTTCGGTCGTTTGGGACAGGCAGTGGCCGGTGAAGCCCGAGGTCGTCTTCGAAGGCGGCAATCTCGCCCATGACGGTGTGTTGCCTGGCGAGCCGATCGACGATCTGCAGATATTGACCACTTTCTATCGACCCGAACTGCGCCACTTCACCACCCTCGGAGATACGAGCGCGGCAACGGCCCATGCCGCACGGATGGCGGGACTAATTCTATCAGCGCGCCCCGAGCTGTGGCCTGAAACGGTTCGCGCCCTGATCGTCCACTCGGCCGAATGGACTCCGGCGATGCGCGCACGCATCGATGCGTGCAACGGAGCGAAGGGCGAGATCCAGGCGCTCGTGCGGCGCTATGGTTACGGCGTGCCAGATCTTGGGCGCGCGCTTCTGTCAACGGTGAACGACCTCACGCTTATCGTTGAAGATGAGCTTCAGCCTTTCCAGCGCGAGGGCGGCGCGGCTGCCAAAACGCGTGACATGAAGCTGCATCGCCTGCCTTGGCCGAAGGAGCAGCTCGCGGCGCTCGGCGCTGCCCAGGTCGAGCTCCGCGTCACGCTGTCCTATTTCATCGAACCCAACCCCGGTGAACGCGGATGGACCCGCCGGCATCGTTACGCGTCCCATGGTCTTCGGTTCAGAGTAAAGTCAGCGACCGAGACAGTCGACGAATTCCGAGCCCGCATCAATCAGGCCGCTCGGGACGAGGAGGAAGGGGCGCCTGCTGGAGGCGGAGAAGAGTGGCTGCTCGGCACCTTCCGCGATCGCGGCTCGTTGCACGCCGATTTCTGGTCGGGCAGCGCCGCCGATCTCGCCGAGCGTGATGCGATCGGCGTGTTCCCGGTCGGGGGCTGGTGGAAGGAGAAGCCTTACCTGGAACGCGTCGACGCTCTGGCTCGGTACGCCCTGATTGTGACGATGCGGGCGCCTGGGGTCGATGTTGACATCTTCACACCCGTCGAAGCAGCCCTGACTGTCGAGACGTCGGTCGAGACCTGATGCAGCACTGTCCAAATCGGCCAACAACGGAGGTTTGACCAGCCTCTGGTGCCATGGCGGCTGGTGCTGGATCATCACGTCGGCAACAGGGATCATGCGCGGAGGACGATAGGCCGGCAAAGGAGCGGGCCAAGCGTGTGATAATGGCGCCCATGGTCACGCCCACAAGCCGCGCCCCCTGCGTCTACGGAGAGGTGCGCGTCTGTTTAGGCGGCCGAGACATCGCTTACCTGATCAACGCGCTCGCCGTATTTGCGCCTGTAAGCGGCAATGAAATCGTCGTCGCTACAGATGCAGCGGCCGCTGGAGTCCTTGGCCTTCGGATCGTGCAAGTGAGAGCCAAGGGGGCGCAGAAGATTCACCCGAGTGCTCGTCGTCGGGCTCATGGGAAACCCCGCACTATGTTTGACCAAATCCGCGGCAAGCATAATCCCGGCAAGCACCGACTGAAAGGCCATCGGAACCACAGTTCGAACGCGGCGACTTCCTTCGCTAAGCTGGAACACCAGACCGCCGCAGATAGCCTGCTGATAAAAGGAGCGCAGGGGCTGGCCGACAAACGGGGCTAGCGGTTCAAACGGCACAGCCATCGCTGTAGCCACGCGAACTACAAAGTCGTTGGGAACTCCGGCATTGGTCTGCAGGAGCGTTTTCACCTGCTCGTGTGCTTCCGGTATTCCGAGTTCCTCGGCAATCAGCTGGTGCTCGTCCTTGGATTTTCCGGATGGCAGGTACATGCAACAAAGGCAAGCCTGGCCGTCATCGAAACCATGCCGGGAGATACCGAGATCGTGCTCCTGCGTCCAAGCGTTTGCGATCCATCGCGGCAGTGCACCTTGGACAGCCAGACGGTCGGCGGCGGTGTCAAGCGCCACACCCACTTGGTCGAAGACCCAATTGCCCCGGCGCGCAACATATTCTGCCCACGTCAGAGGGTGCGCCTCGACCTCAAGGGCAGTCGATCTAAGGGCGGTGGCTGCAAGAACCGCTTTGGACATACCAATCTCCGCCTGGCCAGCCAATGCGTAGCGCTGCAGGTTTGAGAGTTCGATCGCTTCGTGATCGATTACATGCAGACGACCTTTGAGATCGGGTTGTCTCGCTAGCGCCCAAAGCGAGCCATGGCCTATCGCACCGAGCCCAACGAGGTGGGTTTCGCCAAGGTCGACTGGGAAGTCGATCGGGCCAGGCTCTCCGGCTTTGGTCTTGTCGTAGCTGCATAGCGAGAGGTCGATGGTTTCGTCCAACTCGGCGCCGGTCAACTGGGCAGCGAAGATAGTTCGAAAGACGTTGGCGGCGCCGAAGCAACTGGCGGCGCCAGCTCCATAAGGCAGCAGACTTGGGCCAGAGCCCACCGGGTCCGTACGCGACAGCTTTGCCGCCCAACCGTCCGATCCCACGAAAAAGATCGGGCACCGGAGTGATGGGCGCGTTACCCCTGCAACGACGCAGACGGTGGCAGACTTGCCGGAACGCCGGATGCCGACTTTTGGATTGATCGACTTTGCCAAGCGCTCCAGCGCTTGGGCTTGAGAGCTCGCCGCGCTGTCCAGCGGGAGTATCGCCAGAACCGGGTAGAGCCTAGCGAGCAATCTCACCGCAAGATCTAGTGTCGCCTGGCCTTCGGCGCAGGAAGCGGCCTGATGGTCGAAGGCGACTGCCACGACCTGCTTTTCAAGAGCTGCTTTGAAGTCTCCCAGATGAAAATCGGCCAGGACCTGAGATGCCGCCGTGGCGGCGCGATCGATGAAGTTAGCGAATGCCATTGTTCAACTCGATATCATGATCATTCGCGACAGTGCCGCGGGAGGGAGCGCATTCCATTTGGCCTTTTCGTCAAGCCGATAGGCGGCGACCCGAGCAAAATCGAAAGGCTCGCGGGCGAAATTCGGCACTACCAGCGACAGACACCCAACCGTGGTAGCAACCGCATAAGCGTCGTCCGTCGTCGAATGGTAGGCGCGGCCCGGATGGCTGTGAATCTGGGCCAAGAGTTTCAGGCCGCTTTTGTAGAGCCAGACATTGAGCCGGTGCAGTTCTTCGGCCGCAACGATCACGCAAACGCCATCGTTTGTCCGAATGTGACGCTGCGCCGGGATAACCGTCTCTGTTACGGCAAAGTGCCGCTCTTGCTGAACGCCGACCCAGAGCGCCATCCCCTCATTGCCCTCGCGACCAACTGAGCGCAGATGCCCATGCGTGGTCGAGATGCAGCCGCGCGGGAGAGTCACGATCGTTACATCTCTCAAACCAGTCATTCTTGTATCGCCTGAGGGGATACCACCATTCCTACGATTGTCGGTTGGAGTTGAATCTGCAACTGCTCTATAGGAACGATTCCGTACTTGATGATCTTGTCCAGGATGAAGGCCAAACAGCCTTCGCCAGAACCCCGATGAAGCAGCCATGGATCACCTGAATGGGCTGGATTGTCGTGGTATTCCCGGACGCCCGCCATGCACAGGAATGGTTCGTCCTCGGGACTGTTGGCCTGGATGAAGTCCGTCAGCGGCACGGCGTTCTGCTGGATGAGAGCTCCTATCATCTCCGGCGGCGTTCCGGGCAGCGGCGGACGTCTAAGCATTTTCAGGTATAGATCTTTCCGGGCAATCGGATGACGCGTAAACGGATCGACGAAGACCACGGACGGTGGTCTTAAGTCGTAGTCGGTGAAGTCGACCTCGCTCGCTGCGCTGACCACCCGTGGCTTTAACTTGGGGCTGGCGAAAATGAAGAAAGCGCGCGGAAAGGTCGCCTCGATCAAGAAGCAGCCCTGAGCCCGATAGACATCAGCATATGGCCGGAACCGGCCGATCTCCCGATCAAACTTCGCTCGGGAGACCTCCGGATCCACACTTTGGTGTTTAGGCACCTGCGACGCCCGCCTTCAGGCTGAGGAACAGGGTCACAGTATTCGGGAAACCGAAGTCGCCAAGCTTCTTGTCGACATCGAGCAAGTTGCCGGCCTCATCCTTGAATTCCCAATTCTCGGCTGGTTGGGCGACATTCTGCGTGTTCTCAAGGGCTTTGGTACGAATGACGTGAAGCGGCTGGTTGGGATTGGCTTCGACCTGCGTGGGCTGGCCGTTCACCACCACCGTGATCTCGATCTTGCCCGGTCCGCCGCCGTGATTATCGCCCTTACCCGAATCCTTCGACATTGTCCTACTCCTGTGGCTTGCCAACCGCCCCACGCCCTGGCGCCCACCTGCGAGTGAGACCGGCGGTCTTCAATCGTTCACCCGGCGCCACGGCCGCGAGTACGCGAAAGACAGGGGATAAGCTACCGAATCGGTGCTTGCCTTCTTTTATGGGTGACTTGAGCCGCAAGTAAATGGTCTCAAATTGCTCCTCACAACTATAATCGATTAGAGCAATGCAAAAATATTGGCGACACGCCTATTCATCTGCTCTCTCACTCGCCTGCTCCGTGCTTGGCAAGGGGAGCTTTGACTGCGTCACGCGTCCCCCAAGCAGCCGATTGCGCCGGCAGCGCCGTAGGAACCGTCGTTCAGAGTCTTCACCACTCAAGCAGCCGCATGGATGCAGCCGACGCTCGTCTCCACAAACAGCGCAAGTGGTGCCTTGTTGGATAAGGTCGCCTCGTCCCTGGTGCAGCATCTGTCGGAACGGGTCCGCTGCGAGACCATGCCTCATCATCGCGCATGCGCAGCAGCCGGCGGTCGATGCTCGTAAGGCGTTCTGCTCATTTCGTGGCGAAGGCGCTGCTCGACTCGCGGACATATGCGGGCACCGAGGCGGAGGCTGACCAGTCGGCGCCGCGTTCGCGGATGTCGCTTGCAATGTGCTCGCGTGCGTTTGCCGCCGGCGACCTTGCCGTCCTCGCCTGCTATGGCGAGCCGGCGCAAGCGGATTGCTCGATACTGCCGGCGAGGCTGCGGGCCGGTCCTAACGGCCGTTCACAAGAGCTTGCATCAGCAACTGGCAATCGGATCGATAACTTCGCGATCGCCGTTATGGCGCGGAGATGCGGTCTCGCCGGGTTGTGGCTGGCGCTTCGTTGTGGGCGGCGCGTCGTAGCCGAGGGAGCAGGGGCGGCGCCATGATCCAGACCGAACGCGCGCTGCAGCAGGTGCTTGAGTGGGGGCGTGCCCTGACCGGTTTCGCGGATGAGCATGCTGAGGAAGCGGTAAGGGGCGGCCAGTATATCCTGCAACGCATTCACCCGAGCCTGCGCGACACCAGCGCCCGCACCGGCCGCGATCCGCAGGACGAAACGCTGATCGTGGCGTTCTATCGCGAACTGGCGCTGCTGTTCTGGCTAGACGATTGCAACGACGTTGGCCTGATCGCGCCGGAGCAGCTCGCCGCCCTGGAGCAGGCGCTGGGGCACGGCGTACCGTGCGTGCTCTCCGGATTCGAGGGCTGCGCTCAGCTGCGCGCTTCGCTGGCTGCGCTCGCTTACGATCGTCACGACTATGCTCGGCTTCTCGACTATACCCGGTGCTACTGCGCGGCGCTGCGCGCCGGACACGCGCAGGCGGCAGGGGCGCGACGCTGGTCTTACGCCGAGTACCTGCACAACGGCATCGATTCGATCGCTTACGGGACCGTGTTCTGTTGCCTGTCGCTGCTGTGGGGGCTGGACATGGCGACCTTGCGCGCGCGTCCAGCGTTTCGCCAGGTCCTGCGGCTCATCTCAGTGATAGGGCGCCTGCAGAACGATCTGCATGGACGCGACAAGGACAGGTCGGCCGGCGATAACGCGGCGATCCTGCTTCTGCAGCGCTATCCGGCTATGCCTGTGGTTGAGTTCCTCAACGACGAGTTGGCCGGCCATACGCGCATGCTGCACCGGGTGATGGCGGAAGAATGCTTTCCCGCGCCGTGGGGACCGTTGATCGAGGCGATGGCGGCGATCCGCGCGCAGTACTACCAGACTTCGACCAGCCGCTATCGCAGCGACGCTGCAGGGGGAGGCCAGCGTGCGTCGGCCTGGACGCGCCGGAGGCGGCGGCTTGGGCGCGCTGCCGTCGGTTCGATCCGACGCAACGCCGTCGCCCGCTGCTACGGATGGAGCGAGCATGAGCGACACCGCCCTGAGCCGGGGAAGGACGAACATCTGGACATCGTGCTGGATCGGCGAACGGCGCCGGCCACGGTGGCCGCTGGCTGGGAGTACATCCATCTCGAACACTGCGCACTGCCCGAGTTGGACCTGACGCAGATCGACCTGCGCGCCTCGCTGCTGGGCAAGGCTATGCGCGCGCCGCTGCTGATCAGCTCTATGGCCGGCGGCATGCCACGGGCCGAGGCCATCAACCGGCATTTGAGCGAGGCAGCGCAAGCCTTGGGGATCGCCATGTGCGGTTCGCAGCGTGTGAGCCTGCAATCCCGCAACTCCCAGGGGCTAACGCGCGCGCTGCGCCGCCTGGCGCCAGACATTCCCTTGCTGGCCAATATCGGCGCCGCGCAACTGCGGGAGGCCGACGGCCTGGACCTGGCGCGTCGCGCGGTGGACGCGCTGGAGGCCGATGGGCTCATCGTCCATCTCAATCCGCTGCAGGAAGCGGTACAGCCGGAGGGCGACCGCGAACTGGCGCGGCGTCCTGGCGCTGATCGCTGGCGCCGCGCGCATCGTGGGCGTGCCGATGGTGGCCAAGGAAGTGGGGGCGGGCCTGTCCGCCTCGGTGCCTGTGCGCTCGTCGAGGCGGGCGTGGCGGTAATCGATGTCGCCGGCGCCGGCGGCACCAGTTGGGCCGCAGTGGAGGGCGAGCGCGCCCGCAATGCCGCCGACCGTGCAGTGGCGATGTCATTCGCCGATTGGGGGATTCCACCCTGACCAGCGTGCAGGCGGTGCGTCGGGCGCTGCCAACGGTGAAGCTGATCGCGTCGGGCGGGATCCGCGATGGCGTCGACGTGGCCAAGGCCATCCGCCTGGGCGCGGACATCGCCGGGCAGGCGGCCAGCGTGCTGGGCGCGGCGACAGTGTCCACCGGGGCCGTTGTCGCGCATTTCGAGATCGTCATCCGCCAGTTGGCCGTCGCCTGCTTCTGCACGGGCTCGGCTGATCTGGCGGCGTTGCGTCAGGCGCGCTTGTTGCCCTCGTCGCATTTGTCCGCCGGTTGATGTCGGCGTCGTCCGCACGCTAACAGCAGGCTGCTGAAATACCTACGCCAAAGACAGACTATTGATCCCCCTGGCGAGACGGCTCGATTGACGGGAGCGATGTGTTCATGGAGCAGCTGTTCACGATGAAGCGGTTGGAAGATTTCGTTCCAGCCGGTCATCCTGGTGCCCGCACCGGCTGATGATCAATGGAGCGCTGGTGCGGCTAGACGGCATCCTTTCCGGCATGTACGCCTGCAGTGCCAAAGGCGGTCGCCCCAGCGTTGCGCCGGAGAAATTGCTGCGGGCCGTGTGTTGCAGGTGTTCTACAGCGTCCGTCGGAATTGATGCAGCAGGTGCTGCTGTGGCAAGGCCAAGACCCGGGAATGCCGTCAGCTTTGATCAGGCGCTTCGGGCCGTCGGAAACGCGCGAAGAGTCCGGCTTTCGAAAAAGGCCGAACGCCTCAGATAAAGCCAGAACTCCTTGGGTCACCATCAAACCAATTTGACGCCCCGGGACAATTTCGTCCGGCATTGTCCGGTGTGCGACGATGTTGGGGATGCGACATAGGCGGATTGCCGTGTATTTAAACCGCTTTTCCTTTGGCACGCATATTGCGCCCTATCGGTAAACCTCGTCATGGGCCGGCGGCAATCGCTCGGAGATTGTCGAAATAGCACAATGATTTCTGCCGGGGTGACATCCGGCCCGACTAGAGCAGGACCTTTCAGATGATGCAGAAAAGCAAGCGGCCATACTCGCGGGGAAATAGTCGCGTCAGGGCTGCATGGACGCTCTTTCCTGGTTGTTTCGGCGGCGGACGCCAACTCTTCAATCGGCACCCGAACCAGTGCCTGGATGTCCAAGGAGCGCCCCTGTTGCGCGTGCCTGGCTGCACCCGCGTGCTGGCTCTCCTCCAAGGCGACGCTTCGGCGCTGCTGCAGACCGGCGACGAGAACCCAACTTCAAAATTAGCATTCCGAAAACCGAAAGAAGTGAACAGGTATGTCCAGGATCGGCGCTTTGACGCGCGCCGCATGGCGATCGGCAACTCAGACGCTGGCCAAGGGTTCGAAAAGTTTACACCCGACGCTAGCGCCGGCCGATTTCAAGCGCGCACTTACGATCAACGATCGATATGGCGGGCTCACTGTCAATGTCCCCAAAATGCCTTTCTGGCTGACCGGGGGTGAAGCCTTCGTCTACCGCCGGACTAGCCACGGCGAGCAGCAGTTCATGCAGGTCGATGCTGCCACGGGTTTCAAGCGGCCCGCTTTCGATCAGGCGCGTCTGGCGGCAGCGCTAAACAAGGTGAGCCATGAGAGCTATCAAGCCGGCAATCTTCCGTTCGACCGTTTCGAACTGAGTGAGGATGGTCGCAGGCTCGACTTCCAGATTGAAGACACCCGGTGGAGCTGCGACCTTGCAAGCTATGACTGTACCAGCACCACATTCGATGCAAGGAAAGGGGACCGTAGGGAGCTCAGCCACCGCTACACGCCGCCAGCGGAGAACAACCCCGACAAGAGCAACGCGTCGCCCGACGGCAAATGGATCGCCTATATCAAGAACTGCAACGTTTTCCTGCGCAGCGAGGACGGATTGCAGGATGTTCCTCTGAGCCGGGACGGAGCCGAAGGCAATTGCTACGTCTTTTCGACGCTGAGCTGGTCGCCGGACTCGCGCCACCTCGCCGCTTACCTTGTTCGCCCCGGCTATAGGCGAGAGGTCCGCTACCTCAATTCTTCGACGGACCAGTTGGAGCGGGAATATTCAACAAAATTCTATCCCAGGCCGGGCGATGTCCTTCCGCTGCCCCAGCCAGTCCTGTTCGACATTGCCGGCCGGCGCCAGATCGTGATTGACGGTGCCCTCTTCTCGAACGTCTTCGAACTTTCCCCTCTCCGGTGGTGGGCGGACAGCCGCGGCTTCACTTTCGAATATAACCAGCGCGGGCATCAGCTTTATCGCCTGGTCGAGGTAGACGCCGCCTCGGGCCGCGGGCGCTCCCTGATCGATGAGACCAGCGAGACATTCGTTGATTATTTGCCGCTGGGGCATGGCCAGGAGGATGCCGGAAAAATCTTCCGTTACGATGTCGATGACGGGAAGGAGATCATCTGGGCATCAGAGCGCGACGGGTATGAGCATTTGTATCTTTTCAACGGCCGGACAGGCGCGCTCGAAAACCAGATCACGCGAGGTGAGTGGGTCGTCCGGAGGGTCAACCATGTCGATCCGGTCAAGCGTCAGATCTGGTTCGAGGCGAGCGGGATGAACTCGCAGGAGGACCCCTATTGGGTCCATGCTTACCGCATCGGCTTTGACGGCAAGGGACTGACTGCACTGACGCCCGAACCGGCCAACCACCATATCGAGTTCTCGCCTGACAGGCGCTATTATGTCGATCTCTGGTCACGCATCGATCTGCCCCCGCGCATGGCACTCTACCGCGCCAGCGACAATGCCAAGCTCCAGCAGATCGAGACGGCCGACATTTCTGAGCTCGTCGCCGCAGGCTGGCAGCCGCCGCTCAGTTTCCATTCCAAGGGGCGCGACGGCAAAACTGACATCTGGGGCGTGCTCCACCTGCCAGCCAACTTCGACCCGACGAAGAAATACCCGGTTGTGGAGAATATCTATGCTGGACCCCACGGCTCCTTCGTCCCAAAATCCTTCTCGCGGTGGACAGAGCCGCTCACGCAGCTGGGCTTCGTCGTTGCTCAGATCGACGGCATGGGCACCAACAACCGCTCCCGCGCCTTCCATGATGTTGCTTGGAAGAATCTGAAGGACGCAGGATTTCCCGATCGCATTCTGTGGCACAAGGCGGCGGCCGCGCAATATCCATGGTACGACATATCCAACGTCGGCATTTTTGGCGCATCCGCCGGCGGCCAGAGTGCAGTCAGCGCGCTGCTCTTTCACCCCGATTTCTACAAGGTCGCCGTCGCCAAAAACGGCTGCTTCGACAACAGGATAGACAAGACCTGGTGGAACGAACTTTGGATGGGGTGGCCGGTCGGCATTGAATATTCGCAATCCTCCGCCGTTGACAATGCTCACAGGCTGCAGGGCAAGCTGATGATCGCGGTCGGCGAAATGGATGATAATGTCGATCCGTTTTGCTCGTTCCAGCTTGCCGATCGACTCATCAAGGCAGGAAAAGATTTTGACATGGTCTACGTTCCTGGTGCCAATCACCATACTCTAGGCACCTACACCGAGCGCAAACTCCTAGACTTCTTCGTTCGCAACATTCTCGGTCAGACCCCGCCCGACTGGAACACCAAACCGATCGAGCTGGAATAGCTTGTGGCTCTTGCAATTGTTAGCTCGCCTTATCAGCTGTAATCAGGGCGAGGCGCGAGCAAATCTGCACCGAAGGACGATCGTGGAGTCTAGGACTTGCGCTGCGTATTGAGGATCGGCTCGCCGCGACGTTGGTCTGAGCAAACTGCTTGATAGGCACGCCTGCAGACCGCGTGTGTGCGATTGCAAGATCCCCTATCAGCCTGGTGTGAAGCGTTCAGGGGAAAAGCCGCACCCAACGCCGCTTCCGCTCGCCGTAACGCTACGGCGGTGCGGCCCACCGATCCGCTCGACGAGCATTGGAACACATAGGTCCCCGAACGGACGATTGCCTTGGCAATAGAAGACCCTCGTCGGTCATCGCCGCTGTGGGTGGCAGCCCGTCGGTCTGGAGCTGCCACGATTCTCATCCTCGCGTCACATATGAGCTGAAGCTTTCCGGATCGGGTATCCAATCGGCATCCAGTTGCTCGGCGATATGGTTGAATTCTGCCCTCAGGACAAGAGTGAGTAGAGCAGCCCCGCTACGAAAATCCCATCCTGGTTCGTTTGACGCATCGACTATTCAGATTGATTGGCGTGATACCCGGCGCGGCCGCAACACGCGAGGCCGTCAACCGCTGAGCAGAAAACCAGCCTTCGCCTTCCGCGGCGGCGGACCTCGTCAGCCTCTCGAAAGCTTGCCTGAGTAGGTTGCTCATGTGATCTGTGGAAGTGAGGATAGCGTGCACCCGTACAAACTAGACATTCATCGTGGCAGCTTGGCTGCAGGTGCAGCACGCCGTACCGCACGAGCAAGCGGACAGGCCGGCCAAGCCGGTTTTGAGCAGCACTTGGGCGAACTGCAGGCGGCGGACGAGTTGATGGGTGCGCTAGGCGAGGAGGTCCTCGTCAATGGCTCGCATGGTAAAGGTGAGTTGAGACCAACGAAGAGGCAGAGGATCCAAAGCAATCTGCAGCATGCTGTCACTGAGCGGCAACCAGGTGAGGTTGGCAACTCAGGCGCTCGCGTGATGATGCAACTCCCCACCGATCAGGTGGGTACATCGGAACGGGAGGCGCAACTTGTGATGCAGGGGGACGAGCACGAATACACCCCAGCACCGCATCTCGACGGGTCGATGCCCTCGACAGTGCAGCCGGATCGTCCAATTGTGGTCCCCGACGGTGCCGACAAGCGTCCTGTTTATTCCAACGATGCCACCGCCATCGAAGGGCTGAAGTCAGCACTCCTTGCGGGTAAAGCCAGGCCGGACACGGTCACTCGCAGCACAAATTCTCTTTTCGGCTTTAGTCGTTGGCTCTTTCAAAACAACAAGCCAGGGCTTGCTGCTCGGCTTTACCATCCGTCGCTGAGCCAGGATCTCGAGGAGTACGAGAGTAGGGGTGGTTCCTCCACCGTGGCTGGCGCACTGCGTCAATTGATGAAGTCGATGGGCGGAGCCGGCCCGATTGTGGGTCGCGCTGTCCTGAACCCCCATCCTGACGACGCCGCGCTCACCAGACATTTCAGATCCGCGAGCGGCTACGCAACTGCTCTTAACCATTTCAGTCATTACCTACGTCAAAATGACAAGCTCGGAATTGCGGGTCGCATTTACGATAAATCGCTGGATAAAGATGTTGAGAGCTACAAGGCCGCCTCCTCTAATGGTGGAGCTCCGATCGAATCTGCGCTGGTTTATCTCCGCAAGAACCCGCCGCGCGTTATACTCGGGAATCATCTGGAAAACGCGGTCAGCATGGAGGCTCGTCCCCGTGGCGACGCTGCTCAGCATACCGCACCACAGCAGGGATTCGATTGGCCAGAGGAGCTCCTGCCGGTAGGTTATAAGGAGGGCACCGATCTACCATTGTCTCTCGCCCCAACCGCGCACCAACACCAAGCGCCCGACTTTGGAGAGGCCGTCCCTCACTTGAACTGGCGCCACGGCGACCAGGGCGCCCCGGAGGAGCTGGTAGCTGCACGGGACAGGAGCAGCCCGCTGCCAAGCGAGGCGGTGCCACATAAATCTGGACGGGGACTCGCTACGCAGCCCAGATTGTGGGCGGAGAAATCCGCCTCGCCAGAGCTCTTTCGACGGCGGGCGGAGCAGGCTCTGCCGGCGTCCGCCAGAGGTGTGGAGACATCCTCCGCGGTTGATGAAGCCGCGCAGGCCGCTCGCCAAGCTTTGGCTTGGTTGCAGCAGGAGATGGAGGGGATCGAACCGATGCAGGATCCTCATGAGGTGGCTACACCGGAATGTGAGGCGCAGCTCGTCAGGCAGAGGGATGAGCACGAATCCACCCCAGCACCGCATCCCGGAGGTGGTGGGTCGATGCCCTCGACAGTGCAGCCGGATCGTCCAATTGTAGTCCCCGACGGTGCCGACAAGCGTCCTGTCTATTCCAACGATGCGACCGCTATCGAAGGGCTGAGGGCAGCATTCCACGCGGGTAAGGCCAAAGCGAACACGGTCACTTACAATGTAAATTCTCTTTTCGGCTTTAGTCGGTGGCTCCTTCAAAACAACAAGCCAGGGTTTGCTGCTCGGCTTTACCATTCGTCGCTGGATCAGGATCTCAAGGAGTACGAGAGTACGGGTGGTTCCTCCACCGTGGCTGGCGCACTGCGTTACCTCAAGAAGTCGACAGGCGGAGCCCCGATTATGGCTCGCCCTGTCGTGATCCCCTATCCTGACGATGCCGAGCTCATTAGAAATTACAGAGCCGCTTCGACCAAGGAGTACCTGGCAGCGCCTGCGACCGGACGGAATCCAGATACCGTGGGCGGCTATACAAATTTTCTTAGACATTTTAGTCAGTACCTGCGTCAAAATAACAAGCTTGGGATTGCGGCTCGGATTCACGACAAATCGCTGGATAAAGATGTTGAGAGCTTCAAGGCTGTCTCCTATGGTAATAGGCTAAGTATCAGTTCTGCATTGGCTCACCTCCGGGATATCCTGCCGCGCATTGTGCTCGGGCGCGAAACTGTCCTTTCTGCTCATCCGGCAGACGCAGTCACCAGGCGCGTTGGGGCCGCTGCTGAAGCTGGGCCAGCGGCACCGGCAAGAGCTCCCCAACCCGCCTCGCCAGCAACCGCTAGGCTGCCAGGCACCTACCGCGGCCTTCCACTGGTTGATGTGACCACACTGACTACCAGTTCCTCTGGGGCTCAGATCGGGGCGCTCGATCCGACAGCCCCGTCCAACGTTGCAACGGGGCGGGTGCTCGGCGCCGCCGAATGGCTGAGCGACGCCCATATCCAGAGAGATTACAATTTGCTGGAGGGGCAACTGCAGGGGATCAATCCGGCGCTCGCTGCCCGGACTCGGCTGGTGGATCCTTCCGTATCCCATCTACTGCGACACACGTCGCCGCAAGACGCTCGAGGCATATTGCAGTCCATCTATAATCAAAACAACGCCACAGCCGACTTCCTGTTCTTGCCAGTGAATAATGGCACGGCTACTAGCCCCGGCACCCATTGGTCGCTGCTGCTCGTTGATCGCCGCGACCCGGAAAGGCGGTTCGCCTATCACTACGACTCCCTCCAGCGAGAGGGATATAACGACGTGCCTGCAAAACAGCTCGCAGGACTGCTGAATGCCACCTTGGCGCCAGCCCCCATGGCCAGACAGACGAACCATTATGATTGCGGCGTATTTGTCCTGGAGGGCACGTGGGCGCTGGTTGAACGATTGGTGAAAGGGCAGCGGCCAGACCACGAGCCGCTGCCCCTCGACAACCTCGTTGCCGATCGGCAGGCGCTGCAAGACCGGCTAAGGAGGCGCTTGCCGCACGAGGAAGAGCCGCGGCAGCTGCTGGAGGATGAACCCGCCTCCCCACCGATGATGGCATTCGAGCCAGGGGAACTGCGGCAACTGTTGGAAGACGAGCCTGCCTCCCCACCAATGATGGCGTTCGAGCCAGGGGAACTGCGGCAACTGTTGGAGGACGAACCTGCCTCCCCACCAATGATGGCGTTCGAGCCAGGGGAACTGCGGCAACTGTTGGAGGACGAGCCTGCCTCCCCACCAATGATGGCGTTCGAGCCAGGGGAACTGCGGCAGCTGTTGGAGGATGAACCCGCTTCCCCACCGATGATGGCGTTCGAGCCAGGGGAACTGCGGCAACTGTTGGAGGATGAACCCGCTTCCCCACCGATGATGGCGTTCGAGCCAGGGGAACTGCGGCAACTGTTGGAAGACGAGCCTGCCTCCACTTGGGCACAAATCAATTCGACCCCACATGCGCGAGCGGACGGTGTTCATCAGCCAGCCCAGGCGCCGTGGCTCCCTGAACGCAGAAGATAACTTTGCGGAGGAGCGGTCACGCAACTGTCGGCGGCGCCGGGCCTCAGGGTGAATGGAAAGGATGGAGTGGCGGATGGTGTCGCGTGAAGGCGCAACACGCGTGCTGACCGACCTGCATACGTAGGAAGTCGTTCATTGCTCCCAAATCGTATGTGAGGAACATTCCTGTCCCGGCTGCGCCGCGCGATGCTAGGTCGCGTTGTTCAGCGGGCCAAGCCGATGACACCTACGAAGCTACTGATCGGGCAGATCGCCGTTGTGTGCGCAATTGTCATTATCGGCGTATGGACGGCAACCCAATGGTGCGCTCAAATGCTGACCTACCAGACGCCTCTCGGCGCACCATGGTTTCTCTTCGCCGGCTGGCCAATCTACAAGCCGTGGAAGCTGTTTGAATGGTGGTTCCACTTCGATGCTTATGCGCCGGAGGTCTTCGACAAAGCCGGTACGCTTGCAGGCGCCAGCGGATTCCTGGGTTGTGCCGCCGCAATCGCTGGCTCGCTTTTGCGCGCGCGACAGCGCGGGTCGGTTACGACCTATGGGTCTTCACGGTGGGCCACGACTCATGAGGTCGAGACGGCAGGGTTGTTACGGCCGGCGGGCGTTTTCCTCGGTAGGCTGAACGATCGCTATCTGCGCCATGACGGCCCGGAGCACGTCATGGCATTTGCGCCGACGCGTTCGGGCAAGGGCGTGGGGCTGGTTGTTCCAACGCTACTTTCCTGGACCGGGTCTGCCATCATTCATGATATAAAAGGCGAAAATTGGCAGTTGACCTCCGGCTGGCGGTCGAAATTCTCGTACTGCCTTCTGTTCAATCCGACCGACCCGAGATCGGCACGCTACAACCCGCTGCTGGAGGTGCGCAAAGGCCCAGATGAGATCCGGGACGTTCAAAACATCGCCGACATCCTCGTCGATCCCGAGGGCGCGCTGGAGCGACGGAACCACTGGGAGAAGACCAGCCATTCACTCCTAGTTGGCGCCATTTTGCACGTGCTCTACGCTGAAGAGGACAAGACGCTGGCCCGCGTCGCCACCTTCCTGTCGGACCCGCAACGCTCGTTTGCCGCAACGCTACGGCGGATGATGACGACAAACCATCTCGGGACGGGGCATAACCCTCAGGTCCATCCCGTAGTGGCCTCGGCGGCTCGCGAACTCCTGAACAAGTCGGAAAACGAGCGCTCAGGCGTCCTCTCGACCGCCATGTCCTTTCTCGGGCTTTATCGTGATCCAACGGTCGCGGCGGCCACTTCGTCCTGCGACTGGCGCATCGCTGACCTAGTGGATGGAGAGCGACCGCTGTCGCTCTATCTGGTCGTGCCGCCTTCGGATATCTCGCGCACCAAGCCTTTTGTGCGACTGATCTTGAACCAGATCGGCAGGCGGTTGACGGAGCGTCTGGAGGGGGACCCGAAGAAGAGCCGTAAGCATCAGCTGCTCATGATGCTGGACGAGTTTCCGGCGCTCGGTCGCCTCGACTTCTTCGAAACGGCGCTCGCCTTCATGGCAGGTTATGGCATTCGCTCCTATCTGATCGCACAATCTTTGAACCAGGTTTCAAAGGCCTATGGCGAGAACAATGCTATTCTCGACAATTGCCACGTGCGAATTGCCTTTTCCTCCAATGACGAACGCACGGCCAAGCGCATCTCGGATGCCCTCGGCACCGCAACCGAACTTAGGTCGATGCGCAACTATGCGGGCCATCGGCTTGCGCCCTGGCTTTCACATGTCATGGTGAGCCGCCAGGAAACCGCGCGCCCGCTCCTGACGCCAGGCGAGGTGATGCAATTGCCGCCGTCAGACGAATTGGTCCTGGTTTCTGGGTTGCCGCCGATCCGCGCCAAGAAGCTGCGCTATTATCAGGATCAGAATTTCACAGATCGGGTGCTGCCTGCGCCGGTGCTGCACGACGGACCCTATGCGGACTGCCCTGCATCACGCCCGGACGGCTGGACTGGACAAGTGTGCAGCGTCGATAGCCGACTTGCTGCGGACGAGGAAAGCGCCGACGCGCCAGTTGAAGACGAGGGAGGCGTTCAGCAGCAACGCCATCCAAGCCTGCCCGAAGAAGACGTTGTTGTCTCTCAAGAGCCCGATCAGGCCGATCTGTACAAGCCCGCAGACGATGACAGCGAAGCGCTCGCGGACAAGCGTGTCATGGATCGGATTTCCACTGCGGCCCGCGTCTACGGTATCAACGAGGGCAGGGGCGACGATGTCATTCCCGGCTTCTGAAGTCCGCTGAGTTGCAGAGCGCACCTCAGCGTAGATAACGGCCATAAGCAATTTTGAGCGTCTGGCCGATGCTTCTCCCGTCGCCGGCGCAACGCCGGGCCGTCGGAACGATCCGCATGAAGCCGCACCGCATTCGCCATCAGTTTCTGCTTGAGCCGGAGCTCAGCGAGAAACTGGACAACCTCAGTCGCGATCCGTCAACGACCAAATCAGCGATCGTGGGGAAGGCGATCGAGGCGTTCATCGAGCGGCGTGGCGAGAGCGAGTTCGATCGGCGCTACGGCGTAAGGCTTGACCGGCTCTCCCGCGATCTTGCCCACGTCAGGCGCGATTCCGAGGTGATCCTGGAGAGCCTGGCGCTCTTCATCCGCTTTTCGATCACCCTTCACGCCCACACGCCGGTCCCGGATCGGGCAACGCAGGCTATTGCCCAAGAGCGTTTCGAGAAATTCGTTGAGAAGGTCGGCCGCCAGATCGCTTCCGGCAAAAAGTCGCTTAGCAAAGACAATGGTGGGGGAGGGGAAGGATGAGCTCTCATCCCGAGGCCGACCACCGGCGGCGTGTCATGCTGCGCACCGCCATGGGTCCGGCAATCACCGAAGCCCTGGCCGATCCGTCCGTCATCGAGGTGATGGTCAATCCCGACGGCGCGCTGCGACTCGACCGGTTAGGCGAAGGTCGGGTCGATACCGACGTTCACATGCACCCGTCCGAGGCAGAACGTATCATCCGCCTGGTTGCTTCGCACGTGCGCGCCGAGGCGCACGCCGACAACCCGATCGTCAGTGCCGAATTGCCGTCTGGCGAACGCTTCGAAGGCCTGCTGCCACCTGTGGTGTTGGCGCCATGTTTTGCCATCCGCAAGCCCGCCGCGAAAGTCTACACCCTGGCCGACTATGTTGCCGAACGCATCATGCTGCCGCTGCAGGCCGATGCGCTGAAAAAGGCCGTCCGCGAGCGGCGCAACATGCTGATCGCCGGCGGCACTTCCTCGGGGAAGACAACACTCGCCAACGCTCTGCTGGCTGAAGTCGCCGAATGCGACGATCGGGTGATCCTGATCGAGGACACACGCGAACTGCAGTGCGCGGCCAGGGACTGCGTTGCCCTGAGAACAAGGCGGGGCTCGGTCACCCTTGCCGATCTCGTGCGCTCGACGCTGAGGCTCAGGCCGGACCGCATCATCGTGGGCGAGGTGAGGGGCGCGGAAGCGCTCGACATGCTGAAGGCATGGAACACCGGGCACCCAGGCGGCATCGCTACCGTACACGCCAATTCCGCGCGCTCGGCTCTCTATCGCATTGAGCAACTCGCCCAGGAAGCGGTGGTCACCGTTCCCCGCCGGCTCATCGCTGAGGCGATAGATCTGATCGTCTTCATAGCGGGACGCGGCTCGTCGCGCCACATCGACGCAATCGCCGAGGTCACCGGTCTCGACGGCAGCGGCGATTACGCCGTTGCCCCGCTCACGCTTTCGCAACTCCAGCAGCTTTGAAAGGCCTTCCTCATGCGCAAGAAGCTTCGCTTTCTTTCGTCCACAGCGCTCGCGTTTCTTATCACGGCCCCGGTTTATGCCGCCGGCTCCGGCATGCCGTGGGAGCAGCCGCTGCAGCAGATCCTGGAGTCCGTGCAGGGACCGGTCGCCAAGATCGTTGCGGTGATCATCATTATCACCACCGGCCTGACGCTTGCCTTCGGCGACACCGCCGGTGGTTTTCGGCGCCTGATTCAGATCGTCTTCGGTCTGTCGATCGCCTTCGCGGCATCGAGCTTCTTCCTCTCCTTCTTCTCCTTCGGTGGTGGGGCGCTCGTCTGATGGCCGCCGGGGAGCAGCATATCGAGGGCTTCGCAGTACCGGTCCACCGGGCGCTGACCGAGCCGATCCTGCTCGGCGGGGCTCCGCGCGCGGTGGCGATCCTCAACGGTACAGTGGCCGCGGCCATTGGCTTCGGCTTGCAGCAATGGATTGCTGGTCTGGTGCTTTGGATCGCAGGCCACTCGTTAGCGGTGTTTGCCGCAAGACGCGATCCGGACTTCGCCAGCGTGCTTGTGCGCCACCTACGTCTGAAGGGGTGGCTTGCATGCTGAACCTTTCGGAATATCGAAGCAAAGCCGACCGGCTTGCCGACCATCTACCCTGGGCTGCCTTGGTGGCGCCCGGCATCGTGCTCAACAAGGACGGCAGCTTTCAGCGGACGTTGCGGTTCCGCGGCCCGGATCTCGAAAGTGCGACGGAGGCTGAACTCGTCGGCATTTGCGCCCGGGCGAACAATGCTCTCAGACGCCTTGGCTCTGGCTGGGCATTGTTCTTTGAGGCCGAGCGCACAGAAGCGCTGGGCTATCCGAACTCGCATTTTCCTGACGCCGCGTCGTGGCTGGTCGACGAAGAACGCCGCGCTGCTTTCGAGGGGAAGGTAGCGCACTACGAGAGCCGCTATCATCTGACCTTGGTGTTTATGCCACCGCCGGACGCCCAGGCGCGCGCAGAAAGCACGCTCGTCGACTCTCATTATTCCCGAGGAGAAAGAGACTGGCGCCAGGATCTGGCGAGGTTCCGTGACGAGACCAACCGCGTGCTCGATCTCTTCTCGGGTTTCATGTCCGAAGTACGCGTCCTCGATGATGCTCAGACGTTGACCTACCTCCACGGCACGATTTCGCCTCGTCGCCATCCTATCATGGCCCCGGAAACGCCGATATATCTGGATGCAATCCTGGTCGATGCGCCGCTTACCGGTGGCCTGGAGCCGATGCTGGGTGAGCAGCATCTTCGCACACTGACCATCCTCGGCTTTCCGAACCTCACCCGGCCCGGAATCCTCGATACCCTCAATCATCAGGATTTCGCCTATCGCTGGATGACGCGCTTCATTCCGCTCGAGAAAACGGAAGCCACGAAGACGCTGACGCGATTGCGCCGGCAGTGGTTTGCCAAGCGCAAATCGATCGTGGCAATCCTACGCGAGGTCATTACCAACGAGCCGGTCCCGCTTGTCGATAGCGATGCCGACAACAAGGCGCTCGATGCCGACGAAGCCCTTCAGGCATTGGGCGGTGATCATGTGAGTTTCGGCTATCTCACCACCACCGTGACGGTGTGGGGCGAGGATCGCCAAGCCGCTGCAGAGAAGCTTCGCGCGGTCGAGCGCATCATCAATGGGCTCGGCTTCACCACGATCCGAGAAGGCGTCAATGCGGTCGAGGCTTGGCTCGGCTCATTGCCTGGCCATGTCTACGCTAACGTTCGCCAACCGCTCGTTCATACATTGAACCTTGCCCATCTCATGCCGCTGTCGTCGGTTTGGGCCGGTCCTGCGACAAACGAGCATCTCGCGAAAGTCACCCAAACCGAAGCGCCACCGCTTTTCGTTGCCGAGACCAGTGGGTCGACACCGTTTCGGCTTTCCACCCACGTCGAAGATGTCGGCCACATGCTGGTTGTTGGTCCGACCGGCGCCGGCAAGTCGGTTCTGCTTGCTCTGATTGCTCTGCAGTTCAGGCGCTACGCCGGCGCCCAGGTTTATGTCTTCGACAAAGGCAATTCGGCCCGTGCTGCAACACTTGCCATGGGTGGAGAACACCACGCGCTAGGAGCGGACGGTTCCCTTGCCTTTCAGCCACTGCGCAGCATCAACGACCAGGCTAGCCGAAGCTGGGCGGCCGAATGGATCGCCAGCCTTGTTGCCCACGAGAACGTCACCGTCACGCCGGAGGTGAAGGAGGCTATTTGGTCAGCGCTGGCCAGCCTTGCCACCGCGCCGGCGCAGGAACGCACACTGACCGGTCTTTCGGTCCTGCTTCAATCCAATGCGCTGAAGACCGCATTGATGCCCTACACGCTCGACGGTCCCTTCGGCCGCCTGCTCGATGCCGATCATGATGGGCTGGCCTTGTCGGATGTGCAGTGTTTCGAGACCGAGGAGTTAATGCACAGCCAAAGCGCTTTGCTGCCGGTGCTTACCTATCTGTTCCAGCGACTTGAGGAACGGTTCGACGGACGGCCCACGCTGATCATGCTCGACGAGGCGTGGGTCTATCTCGACAATCCGCTGTTCGCCGCCCGCATCCGCGAATGGCTGAAGGTGCTGCGAAAGAAGAACGTGTCGGTTGTCTTCGCTACGCAGTCGCTGGCTGATATCGCGGGCTCTGGCATAGCGCCGGCAATCATCGAAAGCTGCCCGCAGCGCATTTTCCTTCCCAATGATCGTGCCGTGGAACCCCAGGCGCGCACAGCCTACGAGCGCTTCGGTTTAAGCGAGCGGCAGATCGAATTGATCGCCCGCGCCACGCCGAAGCGTCAGTATTATCTGCAATCGCGCCGCGGCAACCGTCTGTTCGAGCTCGAGCTTGGCCCCATCGCTCTTGCGCTTTGCGGTGCTTCCGATCCGGCCACGCAGACTCTGATCGACAGGATCATGTCCGAAGACGGGCAAGGCAGCTTTGCCTCGCAGTTCCTGATCGCGCGCGGCCTCGATTGGGCCGGCGAACTTCTCAAGCAATTCCCTCAACCAGACAAGGAGCAATTCTCATGATGCGGCGACGCCTTCTCTCCGGCCTGATCACCGTTTCCCTGATCGCCAAGCCTATGGCCGACTATGTGCAGCCCGCCTACGCCCTTATCGTGTTCGATCCGTCCAATTATGCGCAGAACGTGCTGACGGCCGCGCGCGCATTGGAGCAGATCAACAACCAGATCCAGTCGCTGCAGAATCAGGCGACCATGCTGCAGAACATGGCGCGCAATCTTCAGCGTCTGGATTTCTCTTCCGTTGGCCAACTCACCGGTTCGCTCCATCGCATCGACGGCTTGATGGACCAGGCGAGTGGCCTCAGCTTTGATCTGGGCAAGCTTCAAGACCAGTGGCGCAGCCAATATCCGGAAAGCTACGACGCCACGATCAAAGTCAGCGATGTGGCGAGTGCTGCGCGGGAGCGTTGGCAAACCGCCATGCAGGCGTTCCGCCAGACCATGGGTGTCCAGTCGCAAATCGTCGAGAACGTCCGCGCCGACGGCGATCTGCTCGCCGATCTCGTCAACCGCAGCCAAGGGGCGGCCGGTGCGCTTCAGGCAAGCCAGGCCACCAACCAGCTGATGGCGCTTTCGACAAAACAGCAGATGCAGATCCAGACGCTGCTCGCAACGCAGTTTCGAGCTGAGGCCGAGGATGCCGCCCGCAAGGCCCAGTCAGACGAAGCCGCCCGCGAGATGACGAAGCGATTCTTGGGTACCGGCTCGGCTTATCCCGGCAATTAATCACGAGTTCATCACGACGAGAAAGGCAGCGGCATGAACGACCTTGGCGTCATCGATCGCTTCATGGAGACCTTCATCCGCTACATCGACAGCGGGTTCGGTCTGCTATCGGGCGACCTCGCCTTCCTCACTACCATTCTGATCGGCATTGACATCACACTTGCCGGCCTGGCGTGGGCGCTCGGCGACGAAACCAGCGTTCTCGGCCGGCTTGTCCGCAAGGTGCTCTATGTTGGCGTCTTCGCCTTCATTCTGAACAATTTCAAGAACCTCGCCGATATCGTTTATCGTTCTTTTGCCGGTCTCGGGATTAAGGCGTCGGCCGGCAATCTGTCGGCAGACAATCTCTTGCGCCCGGGCCGCATTGCCGCGACCGGTTTCGAAGGTGCTTGGCCAATGCTTGACCAAGCCAGTCAGCTCCTGGGCTTCCCGGAAATCTTCGGCAACGCACTGACCATCTTCGTGCTGCTGATGGCCTGGTTCCTGGTCATCATCGCCTTCTTCATCCTTTCCATCCAGCTTTTCATCACCATCCTTGAGTTCAAGCTCACCACGCTGGCAGGTTTTGTTTTGGTTCCATTCGCACTTTGGAACCGTTCAGCGTTCCTGGCCGAACGCGTGCTCGGCCATGTTATCTCGTCAGGCATCAAGGTGATGGTGCTCGCCGTCATTGTCGGTATCGGCTCCACGCTCTTCGGGGAGTTCGCTTCCGCATTGCAAGGCAAGGAGCCGGATCTTGCCGGTGCCATGTCCCAGGTACTGGGCGCACTGGCATTGCTTGGCCTTGGCATTTTTGGGCCGGGGATCGCGTCGGGTCTTGTCTCAGGCGCACCGCAGCTTGGGGCGGGCGCCGCCCTCGGCACGACCGCGGCGGCAGCGGGTGTATCACTCGTTGCTGGAGGCACAGCATTTGCTGGCGCGCGTATGGCAACCAGCGGCGGTGTCGCCGCCATCCGAGCCGGCACAACAATGGGATCGGCTGCTTCCACGTCATGGCAGATCGGGCGCGCAACCTCGCCCGACGCTGGCCTCTCCGGTGTGGCTGCTGGAATGCATGGTGTAACCAGTGCAGCTGGCGGCGCCGCTATACGCATAGCGCGATCCGCCACTGCAAGTGTTGGGCGCAACGCCGATGCCGGGCGCGATGCCGCGTGGACCGCGACCGGCGGCACGCCGACAGCGCCAATGACCGAACGCTCTGCCGGTTCGGCCACTGTTTCGGCGCCGACGTGGGCAAGGCGCCTACGTTCTGAACAGACCGCCCGTGCAAATCGCCACGCTGCCATGCAAGCTGTCCGAGACGGAGACCGGCCGGGAGGCAGCGCCACCCCCTCTCTCAACGACAAGGATGACTAGATGCTCTTCAAGCGACCCGTGCACCGTTACGGCAAAACACCCGAACCGGTCACGCCGTATCAAAAAGCCGCCCAGCTGTGGGACGAGCGCATCGGCTCATCTCGACTGCAGGCCAGGAACTGGCGGATCATGGCCCTTGGCTGCCTGGCCTTGGCGACCGGGCTTTCCGGCGGACTCGTATGGCAGTCGATGCAAAGCCGTGTCGTGCCTTATGTCGTCGAGGTCGATGGCTTCGGCGAGACGCGCGCCGTCGCGCCGGCGATCCGGAATTATGAGCCCTCGGATGCTCAGATCGCCTGGCATCTCGGCCGCTTCATCCAGAATGTCCGTTCCGTTTCCACCGATCCGGTTTTGGTACGGCAGAACTGGTTGGCAGCGTACGACTTTGCTAGCGATCGCGCAGCGCTCTTCCTCAACGAATACGCCAAGGCGAACGACCCCTTCGGTCAGATCGGAACGCGCAGTGTTTCGGTACAGGTCACCAGCGTGGTCAGAGCCTCCGAAAGTTCATTCCAGGTCAAATGGACCGAGCAGGTGTTTGAGCGCGGAAGCCTTGCCAGCACGATGCGCTGGACTGCGATCCTCACGATCGTGATTCGCTCGCCAAGCAATACGGATCAGCTGCGCAAGAATCCGCTCGGCGTCTTCATCAATGCCATTGACTGGTCACGCGAGCTCGACAGCGCCGTCCCAACCCCCCTTTCTCCGACGGAGTCCACCAATGAAAGGTAAAATGTCACCGATTCGTGCCGTGCTGATCCTATCGGTGTCGGCAGCGGTCGTTTCCGCTTGTGCATCGAAGAAGGTGCCGCCGCCTGAGATTTCCTATGACGCTGCCGACTTCAAACCGGCCGCGATCGAAAAGGCGCCGGAGAGGCCGATTAGAATTGTCGAGGTGCCAAAACCACTGCCGCTGCCTGGCCAAATGCAGCCCGAGCCCGGCAAGGCCGAGGACAAGCGCCCCCCTGAAGAACGCGTCGCTGATGCCAACAAAGCCGCGACCCAGCAACCCACCAAGTACGGGTATGTTAATGCCGTGCAAGTCTACCCCTTCACCGATGGCGCGCTTTATCAACTCTATGCCGCGCCGGAGCGCGTGACCGACATCGCTCTGCAGCCGGGCGAGAAACTAACCGCCGTGTCGGCTGGCGACACCGTGCGCTGGGTCATTGGCGATACCGCAAGCGGCACCGGTGACAATCAGCGCACCCATGTTCTGGTAAAACCCTTCGCGCCGGGTCTTGCCACCAATGTCGTCATTACGACGGACCGGCGGACCTATCATTTGCAGCTTCAAAGCACCGAGAAGACCGCAATGGCGGCAATCTCCTGGACCTACAGCCAAGACCAGATCATCGCGCTTCGCCAGCGCAATGCTCAAGCCGAGGCAGTTACACCGGTCGCGTCGAATATCGCGCTCGAAAACCTTCGCTTTCGCTACTCAATCAGTGGCGACACACCGCCCTGGAGACCGACGCGAGCCTTCGACGACGGCAGCAAGGTCTATATTGAGTTCCCTCGTCGCATAGATCAGGGCGAGGCGCCACCACTCTTCATCGTCGGCGCAGATGGGAGCAGCGAGCTCGTCAACTATCGCGTGCGCGGCAACTATTACATCGTCGATCGGCTCTTCGCCGCGGCCGAACTTCGCCTCGGCACCAAGCGGCAGCAGGTGATCCGCATCAGCAGGATTGACGGCAGGCAACCGCAACGGCGGATCTCGCTCTTTCGCGGCAGCCGGCGAGGTGAGGACTCATGATCGAAAATTCCCGCTCTGGCATCCCGCCGAAACTGGATCCCGAGGAACTGCAGCTTCGGGCCTCTCCCCGCCGCGTGGTGCGGTTCAGGCGCGGTGTGATCATCGCGATCGCAGCGCTCGGATCCGGCGCTGTCTTCGGCGTTACCATGATCGCCCTCCAGGGGCCGGCCCTTCGCATCAGGGATCAGGCGGAAGATCTCTACAACACTGAGCGCAAACCAACCGCCGAGGGGCTCGATACGCTTCCCCATGACTATTCCGGCATGAAGCCGAAGCCTCCCGTCCTTGGGCTACCTTTGCCGGGCGACCTCGGCCGCCCCATCCTCGAGCGGCAGCGCCAGCTCGGCATCGTGCCGGGCCAAGACATCTCGGCCGAGGAGCAGCGTCTAGCGCAGCAGGCGATCGAAGCGCGTGAATCGCGGGTGCTTTTCCGCGTCGAAAATCGAGCTCAAAAGACAGATGTCGGAGAGAGCGTGCAAACTGCTCAGCATCCATTTGAGGCGCTTCCCCAATCCGAAGCAGGACGCGCGTCAGCCTCGGTGGCGGCGGCGGAAGGCGACCAGAACAATCAGCAGCGAAAGCTTGATTTTCTCAGCCAGCGGAGCACTGGCGGGATCTACAATCCGCATGCGCTGCAGACGCCGATCTCGCCATATCAACTGATGGCTGGCAGCGTGATTGCCGCCAGCCTGATCACCGGCATCAATTCCGATTTGCCGGGCCTTGTCGTCGCGCAAGTCACCGAAAATGTGCACGACACGGTCACGGGCAACATATTGCTGATTCCGCAGGGCTCACGTCTTATCGGCGTCTACGACAGCGTCGTCGCGTTCGGGCAAAAGCGAGCGCTGCTGGTCTGGCAGCGCATTCTGCTGCCCGACGGCTCGTCGGCCGAAATCGACAATCTGCCCGCGAGCGACACCGCCGGCTACGCAGGGCTGGAAGACGAAGTCGATTTCCACACTTGGCAGATGATCAAGGGAGTGGCGCTTGCCACATTGCTCGGTGTCGGCACAGAATTCAGCCTCGGCGAAAACGAGAGCGATCTGGTCAAGGCGATCCGGGAATCAGCCCAGCAGAACGCCAGTCGAGCCGGCCAGCGCATCACCGAAAAAAACCTCAATATCCAGCCCACCATCGTCGTCCGCCCAGGTTGGCCACTGCGCGTCATCGTGCACAAGGACATCGTGCTGCGGCCATACGCCAGTTGAGCAGGAGTTATCATGGCTGACCTGAAACTTGGAAAACTTCCGGACCGAACAGCTTCGAAGATCACCATTACCGTCAGCGCGGAGCTGAGCCAAACACTCAAGGAGTATGCTGCACTTTACCGTCAGACCTATGGTCAGTCTGAAACCGTGGCAGAACTCATCCCTTTCATGCTGGCGGCGTTTCTGGAAGGCGACCGAGCCTTTGCCAAGGCCAGAAAGGAACGTCTGCCGACGGAGCTTGCCGGAAAATCGTGACTCCTCCGCTAGGGCAGCTGGAACATTGCCTAGCTGTCGCGACCTACCTGCTCCTCGCGAAGCATAGGATCAAACACCTTGGAATGCAGGTATGCGCAAGAGATGATGTGGAAGGAGATACCGCGCAACAGCCTAAGTTTGCATTTTCGATTTGGTCGGCCGTGAACTATCCGCAAGCCATTGATCTGGCCTGTTGATTGAGGCGGATAGCGGCTTTGGAATTGCAGGATTAGCGGTATTTGGACGCTGTTTTCCTGCAATTCGGTTTTGCGATTCCCTTG
>NZ_NSFT01000022.1 GCF_002294725.1 Mesorhizobium sp. WSM4313
TACCGGCCTAGGGGCCGCACCGCCACCATCAAACTCAACCCCAAGGCCAAATCGCCCACCAAGCACAACACACTTCGCGGTCAAAACCCCTCTGCGAGCCTGTTCTCGCTAACTGCGCAACAGGCCCACAAGGGGAGAAGGAGGCGCAAGCGCTAGATCACGTTCAGCTCCCGAAACGCCCGTCCTTCTGCCACACGCTCATATCCAAATGCCGTACAATCCACCGTCCGATACCCGCCATGCACGATGAGCTCGGCGATCGACTTCCCCACCGCCGGCGCCTGCTGCAGGCCGTGGCCGGAGAAGCCGTTGGCGAACAGGAAATTCTCCACCTCCGGATGCGGGCCGACAACCGCGTTCTGATCGAGCGTGTTGTAGTCATAATGCCCGACCCAGGCGCGCGTCGGCTTGATCGCCTCGAAGGCCGGGATGCGGGTGGCTAGGACCGGCCAGATCACCTCTTCGAACAGCGGCCAGTTAACCTCGAAATCCGTTGGATCGGGCGCATGATCGCCTTCCTCCAGCTCGGCGCCGCCGGCGATGTAGACCGAGCCCTCGGGCCGCACATAGATGCCGGACGGATCCACCAGCAGCGGCATGTCGGCGAATTTCTCGCGCGCTTCGAAGACGAAGACATTGCGCTTGCGCGGCTCGACCGGCAGCGCCAGCCCGGCCAAGGCGGCGACCTTGCCGGCATTCGGCCCGGCCGCGTTGACGACAATGCCGGCTTCGAGCGTCTCGCCGTTGTCGAGGGAAACACCGGTGACGCGATTGCCGTCGCGCGCGATGCCGATGGCGGAAGCGGTGACGAGATCGACCTTCTTGTCGCGCAGCGCCTTGCGGAACAGCATCAGCATGGCATGCGCGTCGAACCAGCCCTCGCCGGTTCGGCCATAGGCGCCGGCGGAAATGCCTTCGGCCGACAGCCAGGAGAAACGCTGCGTCAGCTGGCCGGCATCCTCCAGCACGATGTCGGCGCCTTCGGCGACCTGCGTCTCGTGATTGGCCTTGAGGATCGGCAGCCCGGCCTCGCCGGCGAGGATGAGATAGCCGCCCTCGCGAAAACCGATATCGGCATCGGCGCCGAAGGTTTCCTTCAGCCGCCGGAACAGTTTCAGCGTGAACTGCGACAGGCGGATGTTTTCGGGGATCGAGAATTGCTGGCGGATCGAGGCGCAGGACAAGGTCGTCGCCGCATGGGAGAACTGTGGATCGCGTTCGATCAGCGCGATCGAGCCGGTAAAACCCTCCTCGCGCAGGTAATAGGCGACCGAGGACCCGACGATGGCCCCGCCGATGATAACGATGTCGTAGCGCACGCTTTGGTTCTCCGACTCCAGAGCATGGTCCCGACGCTCGGGTTCGCACGCTCAAATCAATGCAGGAAGATCGATCTCGAAGCGCGTGCCGCGCTCGGAGTCAACCAGCCTGATCGTGCCATCATGCGCTTTCAGGAGGGCCAGCACGATGCCGAGCCCCATACCGGTGCCGCCGGTCTCGCGCCGCGTGGTGAAGAACGGCTCGAAGATCCTGGCGCGGTTGGCGGCCGAGATGCCGTCGCCGTCGTCGCCGATCTGGACCGACGCGCGCTCGCCATCGGCTGAAGCATGGATCGCCACCTGTCGGGCGCCATGTCGTGCCGAATTGTCGATGAGATTGGCGAGCACGATGCCGAGATTCTCGGCCGAGATGCCGAGCCTGATATCGCCGCCGCCTTCAAGCCGCGCTTCCAGCCTTGTGTCGATCGGCAAGGACGCCAACGCCGCATGAAGCGTGGTGCTTTCGCCGCTCGGCTCCAGATTTTCCGCGCGCGCCAGGTCGAGCAGGCGGCGGACCAGGAGATTGAGCCGCCCGGCGTCGGTGACGATGTTGTTGGAGAAACGTTTGCGCTCGGCCTCGTCCATCGCGCCGCCGGAATCCCTCAGCAGCTCCGCCGCGCCCTGGATCGCCGTCAGCGGCGATTTCAGCTCATGCGAGACATGGGTGGCGAAGGTCTGGATGCTGTCGGAGCGCGCCTGCAGTTTTTGCGCCATGTCGAGGAACGCCGCCGACAGCGCCGCCATCTCGCGCGTGCCGTGATGGGCGAGCGGCCTGATCGCCTCGCGGTCGCCGGCGGCGATGCGTTTCGTCCGCTCGATCAGCGCGTAGATCGGCCGGCTGACGGTGCGGATGAACACCAGCGCGATCAGCAGCGTGCCGCCGAGGATGGCGATCGCCGCCAACGTCACCTTGCCGCGCTCGCCATAGAGGTGCTTGACGATGTTGTTCGGCGTTCGCGACAGATAGACCACGCCCGCGACCCGGCCGTCGAGTTCGACCGGCAGGGCGACGAAGACGCGCACCCTGGTGCCGCGGCTCACCGAGTAGAGCGGCGGCGGCGGCTGGTCGGGAATGCGCAGCCTGAGCGCGCTGGCATAAGCGCCTGAAAGCGCGGTCCGCACCTCCTCGACATCGCCAAGCGACTGGCCGACCTCGTCGCCGCCGGCGATCACCACGCCGCGCGGGTCGAGCAGGCGGAAGCCGGCAAGCGTCGTTTTCTGCGTCTCGTCGAGAATGCCGTCGAGCCGCGCGCCTATTGCCGCGAAGGCCGGATCGGCGGTGGCGGGAAGCGCCGCCGGGCGCGTCGGCATGACATCGTCCGAGGCAAGGTCGAGGCGCGGCTCGATCGGATCATAGGGATAGTTGTTGTCCCTTGCCGGATCGGCCGAGATCGGCGACCCGAGTTTTTCCTGGGGAATGCCTGCGGCGCGCACCTCCTGGGCATAGACGGCGGCGACGACCGCGCCTTGCGCGATGAGCTCGCCTTCGGTCTGGCGGATGAGCTGGTTCTCGTAGAGCCGGAAGAAGAACAGCCCGACCAGCGGCAGCGCCATCACCAGGATGAGGATGACGACGACGACGGTGGCAAGCCGCGGCCGCCATCTTTCCTTGCTCAACCACCGCATCGGCCGAGCCGGAAGCCGACGCCATGCACCGTCGCGATCGCGTCGAGACAGCCGACCGCCGCCAGCTTGGCCCGTACATTGCGGATATGGCTGTCGACCGTGCGCTCCGAGACATGGATGTTGGAGGCATAGGCATTGGCCATCACCGCCTCACGGCCAAGCACATGCTGCGGGCGGGTGAGGAAGCCCTTCAAAATAGCGAATTCGATTGCGGTCAGGATAAGCGGCTTGCCGTCGAAGCTCGCTTCATGGCTTGCCGGGACGAGCATGAGCTTGCCATGCGCGAATTGACGGTCGTCGGCTTCTTCTTCGACCGGCGCCGGACGCGCGCGCCGCAGGATGACGTTGACGCGGGCGACCAGCTCGCGCGGGCTGAACGGTTTCGTCACATAATCATCGCCGCCCATCTCCAGCCCGAGCACCCGGTCGATCTCCTCGTCGCGCGCGGACAAAAACAGCACCGGCACGTCGGACTTCTGCCGAAGCCGGCGGCAGACCTCCAGCCCGTCCATCTCCGGCATGCCGATATCGAGCACGATGAGATCGGGCGCGCGGCGCTCGACCGCCTGGAGCGCGGCGGCGCCGTCGGCGACGGCGGCCGTCTTCATGCCGGCCTTTTCCAGCGCAAAGCAGATGATCTCGCGGATATGCGGGTCGTCGTCGGCGACGAGGATGTTGTGCGGCATGAAATCAGCGGCCCGGCGCGTAAGCTTGGATGACGGCAGGATTAGAGCAATTCCAGGGAAAAGTGCGAAATTGTTTTCGGTCGGGAGTGGAGCGGCCTCGGGGCGAAAAGCAGGATACCCGCCCCATGGCATGGTCTTTGCGGCTCGACGAGCCACCAGCCTTCAGTGCGGAGCCGGCGCGGCAGCGACCAGCGGGATGTATGAGGTGTTCGCATGATGCCGGTTTCGCCGGCCGGTGCGGTAAGTGCGCGGCGGAATCCCGGAGCTTTTCAGCAAGGGTTTGCAGATTTGGTGCAGGCAGGTCGCCTTTTCGGCGGGATAATCGCGTAGGGCGCTCCCCCTCTCCGTCTCGGCTTCGCCGAGCCACCTCTCCCCCGCCTCTAGCGGGGGCGAGGAACCCAGGCCTGCGAAGGTCGCGCGCCCTCGGCGATTAGCGTTTCCTCGCCCCCATAAAGTGGGGGAGAGGTGGCTCGGCGCGCAGCGTCGAGACGGAGCGGGGGCTGGCGCCGCCATATGCGATTGTCCTGTCCCCTCCGCCTTGCCTCATCCGCCATCACCCGGCATAGATCGGCCATGGCTCAAGAACCCTACCGCCCGCGCCGCTCTGTGCTTTACATTCCCGCCTCCAACGACAAGGCGTTTGCCAAGCTCGGCTCCCTGGCCTGCGACGCCGTCATCGTCGATCTCGAGGATGCCGTCCTGCCCGCCGGCAAAAAAGCCGCGCGCGACAAGGTCGCCGGCATTCTCGCCGGGCGCGACCGGCGCTGCGAGATGGTGGTGCGCATCAATCCTTTGGCCAGCGAATGGGGCACTGATGACCTATTGGCAGTGGCCAAGGCCGAGCCCGACGGCATTCTTCTGCCCAAGATCGCCACGCCGCGCGACATCCTCGAGGCCGGCGACCTGCTCGACGACAATTTCGCGCCGGACAGCGTGAAACTATGGGCGATGGTCGAGACGCCCAAGGCGCTGCTAAACATCGGCGCCATCGCCGAACTCGGCCGCGATCCGGCTTCGAGGCTGGCTTGTTTCGTGACCGGAACGAATGACCTGGTAAAGGCGACCGGCATCCTGGCGACGCCCGACCGGCGCTATCTGATGCCATGGCTGATGCAGCTGGTGCTTGCGGCGCGGGCCGGCGGTCTCGACGTCATCGACGGCGTCGCCAATGATTTTCGCGATCTCGACGCTTTTGCCCGCGAATGCGCCGACGGGGCCGCCATGGGTTTCGACGGCAAGTCGCTGATCCATCCCGCCCAGATCGAGCCGGCGAACCGCGCCTTTTCGCCGTCGCCCGAGAGGCTGGCTGCGGCCCGGGCGATCAAGGATGCGTTCGCGCGGCCCGAGAATGCCGGCAAGGGCGTGATTGCGATGGACGGCCGCATGGTCGAACGGCTGCATCTGGCGGAAGCCGAGAAACTTCTGGCGAAGGCCGCGATCATCGGCGCATGATGCGCCGGTCTTCAAGATAGGCTCGATAAATGAAACTCTACCGCTTTCTGTCCGGTCCGGACGATTCAACTTTCTGCCACAAGGTGACGGCAGCCCTGAACAAGGGCTGGCACCTGTTCGGCTCGCCGACCTATGCCTTTGACCAGCAGACGAAGTCGATGCGCTGCGGCCAGGCCGTGGTGAAGGACGTCGAAGGCCAGGACTACGGCCCGGACACCAAGCTCAGCGACTGGTAGGAAGGGAGGCAACCCCTACTTCGTCATTCTAGGCCGGAGCAGGAGCGAAGCTCCGTCGCGAAGACCCTAGAATCCATGCCGTTACCTGAGCCGAAAGGCGCAGCGAGTCAGAATATAGGGGACGTTTGCGGGTGTCGGGCGGCAAGCGTTCCGTTCTGCACCGCGGGCTTGGTGTTGATGGAATGGCATGGATCCTAGGGTCTACGCGCGTCGCTTCGCTCCTTGCTTCGCCCTAGGATGACGAAGTGCGTGCTCACCCAGCCGCCGCCTGCTCCGCCGCCTCCTCGATCCGCTCCATGTCGTCGTCCGACAGGCCGAAATGGTGGCCGATCTCATGGATCAGCACATGGGTGACGATGTCGCCCATCGTCTCTTCATTCTCGGCCCAGTAGTCGAGGATGGCGCGGCGGTAGAGCGTGATGCGGTTTGGACCTTCGCCGGTCTGCGGGTTCCAGCGCTCGGCGATGCCGCGCCCCTCGAACAGGCCGAGCAGGTCGAAGGGCGTCTCCAGCGACAGATCGTCCATGATCTCGTCGGTCGGGAACTCGGCGATCTGGATGATGATCTCGCCGGTGAGCTTGCGGAACTCGTCCGGCAGATGGGCATAGGCCTCTAGCGCCAGAAGCTCCATCTCGTCCATCGACGGCGAGAGCTGGTCGTGCCAGGTGCGGGTCTTGTAGATGCGGGCCATGAAATGTCCTTTAATCCCGGCATATAGGCTTTCACGCCGATTGAGGCAAATGGACCGGCTGGGGTGTTCGCTTTCAGGGTAAAAGACGAAGGAATAAATTCCTTGCGACTCTGCTTGACTCTTCCGGGCGCCTCTGGAATCTATAGGAACATAACAGGAACAATTGCTGCTGGAAGTGAACGTCATGGCGATGAGCGCCGTGGCGCGGGACACTATTTTTGCCCTGCGCCGCCAGATCGCGAAGATCGAGGGAACGCTGCCCGAGCGCCTGCAGGCGCCCTCGGGGTGCGCGCCCGAAGCAATTCCAGGAAAAGTGCGAAGCAGTTTTCCGTCCGGAATGGCGCAAAACCAAACACCCAGCGATGCCGCCGGGCCGGATATGACGATTGTCCGGCGCGGCCTTGCCGTGGCTTCGGCGGATGCCTTCCTGCACACCGGCATCGATAGGCTCGATGCAGCGCTTGGCGGCGGCCTGCCCAAGGCGGCGCTCAGCGAAATCCATGGCCTGGAGACCCGCGATGCCGGCGCCGTTGCCGGCTTCGCGCTCTCGCTTGTAAGCTTGGTCCTCAGGGAGAAGCAGGGTCTGCCGATCCTCTGGGTCGGCACGGCGGAAATCTTCCACGAGGCCGGCATGCCCTATGCCAGGGGTCTTCATGCCCTGTTCGGCATCGTGCCTGGGCAATTGCTGTTTTCCGAGGCGCCGAAGCTGCTCGACGCGCTGTGGATCGCCGAGGAGGCGGCCCGCATGACGGCCTTTGCCGCGGTCATCCTCGAGATCCGCGGCAGTCCGCGGCTTCTCGACCTCACCGCCACGCGCCGGCTGCATGCGCGGGCCCGGAGCGCCGGCCGGCCGCTGCTGTTGCTGCGCCAGGCCGGCGAGGCCGATCCCACCGCCGCTCCGGTGCGCCTCATCGTTTCGGCGGCGCCCGCGGCAAGCCGCGAGACCCTCGCCGGGCCGCTCGCCGGCTCGATCGGCCGCCCCGCCTTCAAAGTCGATATCGGCAAGAGCCGCACGGCCCTGCCTGGACAGTTCACACTGGAGTGGAACCCCGATGAGCACGCTTTTGCAGAAAGAACAGAGAATTCTGTCGCTGTGGTTCCCGCATCTGGCCGCGGAGCGGATCCTGCGCCAGCGTTTGGGGCGATCCTGGCGTTCCCGGCCCTCGCATCGCCTGCCGTCGCCTCAGCCGCCGCTGGTGATCAGCCATCGCGACAACAACACCCAGCGCATCGCAGCCCTCGACGAGCGGGCTGAGGCGCTCAGATTGAAGCGCGGCATGGGCATCGCCGATGCGCGCGCCATGCATCCCTCGATCGATGTGGTCGAGGCAGATCCGGAAGCCGACCGCCGCCTGCTCGAAGGCCTTGCCGACTGGTGCGATCGCTACACGCCGCTGGTGGCGATCGACGCCGAGGACGGGCTGTTCCTCGACGTCACCGGCTGCACGCATCTGTTCGGCGGCGAGCGCGCCATGCAGGACGAGATCCTCGCCCGCTTCTTCCAGCAGGGCTTCGATGTCCGCGCCGGGCTGGCCTCGACGCCGGGCGCCGCCTGGGCGGCGGCGCGCTTCCATGGCGATCGCATCGTGGCCGGCGGCGAGGAAGAGGCGCTGCTTTCGCCACTGCCCTTGTCGGCGCTGCGCATCGCGCCGGAGACCCGCGCCAGCCTGGAAAGTGTGGGCTTGCGCACCGCCGGCGCGGTGATGGCAGCACCCCGCGCGCCGCTCGCCCGCCGTTTCGGCGCCACCTTGCTTCTGCGCCTCGACCAGGCGCTCGGCCGCCTCGACGAGGCCGTGTCGCCGCGCCTTCCCGTGGCGCCGCTCTCGGTCGAGCGCCATCTTGCCGAGCCGGTCGTGCTCACCGACGACATCGAGCGGCTGGTGAGCCGGCTGGCGATCGCCTTGAAGACCGACCTCGAACGCCGCGGCGAGGGCGCAAGGACGCTGGCGCTGCTTCTCTTCCGCGTCGATGGCGCCGTCAACCGCATCGCCGTCGGCACCTCCCGCCCGATGCGCGAGCCGCGGCTGATCCAAAGACTGTTCCATGAGCGGCTCACCGCGCTGGAGCAGAGCATCGACGCCGGCTTCGGCTTCGATCTCGTGCGGCTGTCCGTGCTGTCGGTCGCAGCCTTCGACTTGGTTCAGGGCGACCTCACCGGCGAGACGGACGACGATGACGCCGACATCGCGCTCTTTGCCGACCGCGTCCGCGCTCGTCTCGGCGAAGCCGCCGTGCTGAAGCCGGTGGTCGTCGAAAGCCATCTGCCGGAACGCGCCGTCAAAACCGTGCCTTTCGCCGAAGCGCCGCAAGGACGCGCGCCGGCGGCCGGACGGCCGGCGCCGCCCCGAACAGCGCCACCGATGACCGTTTACCCGCCGGAGCGGCCGGTGCGCCTGTTCCGCTCGCCCGAGCCGATCGAGGTGCCGGCGACCGAGATCCCGGAGGGACCGCCGATGAATTTCCGCTGGCGGCGCGCGCTCTACCGTGTCGCCCGCGCCGAAGGACCGGAGCGCATCGCCGCCGAATGGTGGCGCCAACTGCCCGGCGAGGAAGAGGCGCCGACCCGCGACTATTACCGCATCGAGGACAGCGAGGGGCGCCGCTACTGGCTCTACCGCCAGGGCCTTTACAGCAGCGCCGCGCAGGCCGCGCCGCCGCGCTGGTTCATGCATGGGGTGTTCGCATGAATGCGCTGACCGTCATCCCCTATGCCGAGTTCGGCATAAGCTCGAATTTCTCCTTCCTGCGCGGCGCTTCGAAACCTGAGGAGCTGGTGGTGACGGCGAAGTTCTACGGTTTTGCCTCGATCGGCCTTGCCGACCGCAACACGGTCGCCGGCGTCGTGCGCGCCTGGCAACAGGCCAGGGTGGAAAAGCTCGCCTACCATCCCGGCTGCCGCCTGGTGTTTGGCGACGGCACGCCGGACATCCTCGCCTATCCCCGCGACCGCCAGGGCTGGGGGCATCTCTGCCGCATGCTCACCCAAGCCAATCTGCGCGACGAGAACGAGAAGGGCGCGACGCTGCTCCAGTTGAGCGACCTGCTCGAATGGGGCGATCGGATGTCGCTGGCGATCCTGCCCGATCTGTCAGCAGGCGCACAAGACAACCTGGCATTCATTAGCCGGTTTAAGGATCGCTTCGGCGCGGCGCTACGGCTGGCCGTGGCGCCGGATTATGCCGGCAACGACCGTTTCCGCATCGAGCAGGCTTCCGCGATGGCCGAGCATGCCCGCGTCCCGCTGATGGCGACCAACGACGTGCTCTACCATGCCGCCGATCGCCGTCCGCTGCAGGACGTGCTGACCGCGATCCGCCTCAACACGCCGGTTTCCGAGGTCGGGCTGGAGTTGATGGCCAATGCCGAGCGCCACCTGAAGCCGCCGCTGGAGATGGCGCGGCTTTTCCGCCGTCACCCGCAGGCGTTGGCCGAGACGCTGCGCTTCGCCGACGAGCTCGCCTTCTCGCTCAGCGACCTCGAATACAATTATCCGGACGAGCCGACCGAATCCGGGCTTGGACCGCAGGCCGAGCTCGAACGGTTGGCGCGGGAAGGCGCGGCCGTTCGCTATCCGGCCGGCGTTCCCGAGGATGTGCTGAAACGCATCGACAGCGAGCTCGTCTTGATCGAGCGCCTGAACTATGCCCGCTATTTCCTCACCGTCCATGACATCGTCAAATTCGCCCGCAGCCAAGGCATCCTTTGCCAAGGCCGCGGTTCGGCCGCCAATTCGATCATCTGTTTCTGCATCGGCATCACCGAGGTCGGCCCCGATCGCATCGACACCTTGTTCGAGCGTTTCATCTCGGAGGAGCGCAACGAGCCGCCCGACATCGACGTCGACTTCGAGCATGAGCGGCGCGAAGAGGTCATTCAGTACATCTATACGAAATACAGCGCCAAGCGCACCGCCTTGGCCGCCGCCGTCATCAGCTATCGCGGCCGCTCCGCCCTGCGCGAGGTGGCCAAGGCCATGGGCTTGTCGGAGGATGTCCGCAGCGCGCTGTCCAGCACCATCTGGGGCTGGTCGACCTCCGAGCTCGGCGAAAGGGAAGCCAATGCCGGCGGCCTCGACCGCACCGATCCACTGTCACGGCAGGTGCTGGAACGCGCCAACGAGATCATGGGCTTTCCCCGCCATCTTTCCCAGCATGTCGGCGGCTTCGTCATTACCCGCGACCGGCTCGACGAGGTCGTGCCCATCGTCAAGACGGCGATGGAGGAGCGCAAGATGGTCGAGTGGGACAAGGACGATCTCGACGCGGTGAAGATCCTCAAGGTGGATGTGCTGGCGCTCGGCATGCTGACCTGCCTGAAGCGCGCCTTCACCTTGCTCACCGATCATTATCCGCGGGCGCGGGATCCATTTGGGCAGCCTTATGTGCTCGCGACCCTTCCCGAAGAGGACAGGCGCGTTTACGCCATGATCCAAAGAGCCGATACGCTCGGCGTTTTCCAGATAGAGTCGCGTGCGCAGATGTCGATGCTGCCGCGCCTCAAGCCAAAGAACTTCTACGACCTCGTCATCGAGGTGGCGATCGTGCGCCCCGGCCCGATCCAGGGCGACATGGTGCATCCCTATCTGCGCCGGCGGCAGGGCAAGGAAATGGCCGAATACCCCAAGCCTGAGTTGGAAGAGATTCTCGGCAAGACCCTTGGAGTGCCTTTGTTCCAGGAGCAGGCGATGAAGATCGCCATTGTCGCCGGCGGCTTCAAGCCGGGTGAGGCAGACGAGTTGCGCCGCGCCATGGCAACCTTCAAACGCACCGGCACGATAGGAAACTATGAAACGCGAATGGTCGAGGGAATGGTCAAGAAGGGCTATCCTAGAGAGTTCGCCGAGCGCTGCTTCAAGCAGATCGAAGGCTTTGGCGAATATGGCTTTCCCGAAAGCCACGCCGCCTCCTTCGCGCTGCTTGTCTACGCCTCCTGCTGGTTCAAGACCTTTTATCCGGACGTGTTCTGCGCCGCGATCCTGAATTCCCAGCCGATGGGTTTTTACCAGCCGGCCCAGCTCGTGCGCGATGCGCGCGACCATGGTGTCGAGGTGCGCGAGGTCGACATCAACCATTCCGTCTGGGACTGCACGCTGGAGGAAACCGCCTTCGATCCGTCCCGCATTCTCGAGCGCCACGCCTCGATGCGCGGCGTCATCGAGACGGCTCACGCCGTCCGCCTCGGCTTCCGCCAGATCAAGGGCCTGTCGGAAGAGCGCATGGATATAGTCGTTGCCCGCCGCGGCGACGGCTATCGTTCAGTCAGGGACGTCTGGCTGCGTTCGGGCCTCGATGTCGGCGAGATCGAAAGATTGGCGCAAGCGGACGCCTTCCGCTCGATCGGCCTCGACCGCCGTGCCGCGCTCTGGGAAGTCCGCGCCCTTGACGGCAAGAGCGCCGCCGAGAAACTGCCGTTGTTCGACCAGCCCTCGCTTCGCCTGCGCGAGCTGGAGCCGGAAACGAAACTGCCGAAAATGCCGCTCGGCGAGCATGTCGTGCACGACTACCGCTCGCTCGGCCTGTCGCTGAAGGAGCATCCCGTCGCCTTCCTGCGCGAACGGCTGGATCGCGCCGGCGTCACCCCCAACGCCCGCCTGCCGTCTGTGCGCGACGGCCGCCGCGTCTCCGTCGCCGGGCTGGTGCTGGTGCGCCAGCGTCCGGGCAAGGGCAATGCCATTTTCCTCACGCTGGAAGACGAAAAGTCGATCGCCAACGTCATTATCTGGCCACGCGTCTTCGACCGCTTCCGCCCGGTGGTCATGGGCGCGCGCTTCATCCGCGTCACCGGCAAGCTGCAGCATGAATCGGACGTCATCCACATCGTCGCCGACCGGATCGAGGATTTGACGTCCTGGCTGAGCGTGCTGCTGGAGACCGCCAATCGGCCGGTCATCGAGCATAATCCCGCCGAACGGCCGGTTGGAGCCGCCGCAAGCCGCGGCCAGCCGGTCCGCCAGGAGATCGAGACCCTGTCGGGTGCCGCGCAACAAGTCATGCCGAAAGGGCGGAATTTTCAGTGAGGCAGAGGCTCTTCGACCTCAATCGGAGCGAAGACGCCAAGATGAGGAAGAATTGTGAAGCCGCGTTCCTTCACACCCCCCTCTGGCCTGCCGGCCATCTCCCCGCAAGGGGGGGGAGATCAGATGTTGCGCGGCTTTCGCCAATTGGCGACATCGAAAGAAGGGCGCGACGCCCAAGCTGCCAATCTCCCCCCTTGCGGGGGAGATGCCCGGCAGGGCAGAGGGGGGTGCTGTCCCGCCAGCGTTCCGGTTGTCAGCAAAAGGTCTTCACGAAGCCCCGCCGAGCCGCGGCGGTGGGGTCAGCATGTCCTCGGCCGAGATCGTGCGCGCCTCGGAGGGCAGCATGATCGGGATGCCGTCGCGCACCGGATAGGCGAGCTTCGCCACGCGCGAGACCAGCTCGTTGCGCTCGGGGTCCCAGGTTAACGGTCCCTTGGTCAGCGGGCAGGCGAGCAGCTCCAGCAGCTTCGGGTCGACCGTGGCTTTTCGTCCGTCGCGTCCGTCCGCCATGAACTCATCCCCGTGCCGGCAAGCTATTGTAGACTCGAGCCAAACTCATCATCCTCGCGCGCCAGCGTCATTTCGGTGATGGCGATCAGTGTTTCGGCGCGCGTCTTCAGGTCCGGCGCTTCCAGCAGCGCCTGCTTCTCGGCCGGCCCGTAGGGCGCCATCATCGACAGCGCGTTGACCAGCATGCCGTTTTCGGCGCGGCTGACGCTTTCCCAGTCGGCCTCGAGGTCGTTGGCCTGCAGATAGGAACGAAAAGCCTTGAGCAGCGCCGGCCGGTCGACGTCGGCGCCGGCCGGGTCTTCCTCGAGGTCGGCGAGAAACGGCGCGATCTTGCACTGCCGGAACGGCGCCTTTGCCGTAAGCTCCTGCACAATGCGGAACCGGCACACGCCCTGCAGCGAGATCAAATAGCGCCCGTCGCCCGTCTCGGCGAGCGAGATGATGCGCCCGGCGCAGCCGACGCTGCACAGTTCAGGCTCGCCGTCGTCGCGCAATGCGCCGTCGAGGCTGGGCTGGATCATGCCGATCAGCCGCGAGCCGGCCATCGCCAGATCGATCATCTGCAGATAGCGCGGCTCGAAAACGTTGAGCGGCATGCGGCCGCCCGGCAGAAGCAGCGCGCCGGCGAGCGGGAAAACCGGGATTGCCGCCGGCAGATCCTTGGCAAGCCTGTAAAGTGCGTTACCGACGCGCACCGCAACCCTCCCAAAGCAACGCCGGCAAGCGTATCAAGCTGCAATCTCCTCTCGCACCGGCGAATTCGTCACGATCGGCATCCGGCCCGCCCTTATCTGGCGCTGATGTCCCGCTGCGCAAGCCTGCCGGCCGCGACAGCCGGCAAAAAATTCACGGCAATTCCGGGAAAGTATCAGTTGGGGTCGGCAAATTCGCCGCAGCTTTCCGTCTGGAATTGCGCAAACCGAACTTAAAGCGGTTCGGCGGCTCTGTGAATCGCCGAAACCGTCCTACGAGAACAGCAGCGACGAGAGCTTGCGGCGTGCCGCGAGCGTCGCCTCGTCGGTCATTCCCCAGGCTTCGAATAGCTTCAACAGCTGCGCCCTGGCGCCGTCGTCGTTCCAGGTCCGGTCGGCCTTGACGATCGCCAGCAGATTGTCGGCGGCCGCGTCGCGCTCGCCGCGCGCGTTCTGGATCATCGCCAGATCGAAGCGCGCCTGATGGTCGGCGGGGTTGGCGGCGAGCCGGCGCTCGAGCTCGTCCGGATTGCCGAGCGCGGCCGCTTCCGCGGCAAGCGTCATCTTGGCGCGCAGCGCGGCCAGCGCGGGTACGTCCTTCTTGTCCTCGGGCGCTCGCGCCAGCACGGCCTCGGCGCCTTCCACGTCCCCGGCATCGTACAGGATCTCGCCCAGGCCTGCGACCGCCTCGATCGTCTCCGGCGCCTGCTCGAGGACCGCGTCGTAGATACCGGCCGCGGTCTGGACGTCGCCGGCCGTGCGCGCCTCGGCCGCCGCCGCAAGCGCGTCGGCGATCTGCGGCGCGCCGCCGCCCTTGCCGCCGACCTTCTCGATGAATTGGGCGACCTGGCTTTCCGGAACCGCGCCCATGAAACCGTCGACGGGCTGGCCGTCCTTGAAGGCGATGACCGCGGGAATGGACTGGATGCCGAGCTGGCCGGCGATCGAGGGATGATCGTCGATGTTCATCTTGACCAGCTTGACCTTGCCGCCGGCGTTCTTCACCGCCTTTTCGAGCTGCGGCGTCAGCTGCTTGCAAGGCCCGCACCATGGCGCCCAGAAGTCGACCAGCACCGGCTGGCGGCGCGATTCCTGGATGACGTCGGCGGCGAAAGTCGCGGTTGTGGTGTCCTTGATCAGGTCGGCCGCCGCCGGTCCGTCGCCGAGCGAAACCTTGGCGCGGTCGCCGCCGCCATATTGCACCGTCTGGGCATACTGGCCGCCATTGCCGCCAAACGCGCCGCTATACGGATTGTTGTCACTCATCTTGTCGCCCTTTCGGTCACGCTCTCAGGCGTCGGCGCCCGGCGCGTCATTGTCGGATTTCGCAACCGCCTTCCATGTGGCGATCAGCCCCCGAGTTTCAAGGCAATAAGGCCTTCAAGGCAAGGGCACTTTCAAGGTCATGAGACTTTCAGGATAACAGGATCATGGCCGGTTGCCTCGACGAATCTGATCAGGTCGGCGGCGGCGATCGAGGTCGTCGCCTCATTGGTCAGCGGATGGCCGTTGATGACGTCGTGGCTCATCAACGCCTCGTCGAGCACGACCTTGACCTTACCTTCCGTGTCGTTGATCAGGCCGAAAACGGTGACCGCGCCGGGGATGACGCCGAGCAGTTCCATCAGCATTTCCGGCTTGCCGAACGACACCCGGCTAGCGGCGCCGATCAGGTGGTGGATCTGCTTCAGGTCGACCATGGCGTCCTCGCCGACGGTGACAAGGAAATAATTGTCCTTCTTGTCCTTGAGGAACAGGTTCTTGGTGTGGCCGCCGGGAATTTCGCCGCGCAGGCCTTGCGAATCGGCGACCGTGAACAGCGGCGGGTGCCTGACCGTCGAGACGGAAATGCCGAGATCGGCAAGAAATTCGTTGAGCTCGGCTTCGGTCTTCGGCATCGGTCCTCGCGCGGTCAAAAAAGGGCTCATGCCGTTTACGGCCAACGGTGGCGTCGGGGCAAGGCCGCCGGCGCCATTGCGGGCAAAGCAGGCGGCGGCGCGTGCGGATTTGCGACCGGTCCGGTTTGGCGCCGCTTCGATGCTTTCGAAGCGAACGTCGGCGGGGGAAGAATTCGCGCCAAAAAAGACCGTCATTTCCCTGTTGCAATCGCCGCGCTCTTCGGCCATATAGGCGCGGCTTGCGGCCCAAGGCCGCGCGAGCGGGTGTAGCTCAGGGGTAGAGCACAACCTTGCCAAGGTTGGGGTCGGGCGTTCGAATCGCCTCACCCGCTCCAGTTTCCTTCAAGGGATCAAGCAAACGAAAAGCCGCGGTCTCCGCGGCTTTTTCGCGTTTGTGGCTAGCGGGAAACCCACCCGCGGCACAGCGCCGGAGTTACGTCTGGACCGTCGGCAACGCGCATTGCCGCATCCCCACGATCTCCCGCAAAAGATCCAGCAGATAGTTCACGCGATATTTTCCTTCGGACAGCCACGCTCGCCATCCGGAAAGTATCCGCTGCCCATCAGACTTGAGTCGCATTTCGAAGGGACTGTAGAGCCTCTTTTGCCGGGCGCCCGACAACTGTTATGTTGTGTGAAAGTGCTGGAATTAATCCGGCCGGGCAGTTTCGCGGGAAGCATTCCCGCAAGTCGTTACGTTGGGGCATAGCTGGAGTACTTCCAGGAAAGTGTGAGCGGTTGTGCCCGGCGACTTCGCCGTAGTCTTCCGTTCGGAATTGCATCGAAGCAAAGATAGAACAGACGTCGGCCATGAGGTTCACAGCCTTACAGGATCCGTGCGGCCAATGGATGATGTTCGATTTGCGGTCCGGTCTCCCGGCGCGAATGCCGGACATGTTGCTGCTTGGCCCGACTCGCGAGGAGGCGGAGCAGCTCGCGGGCCAGGCAGATGAATTCCTCTCGGTGCCGCGCTCGGCCGTGCCTCTTTCTCGATATTTGATCGCCCCGCAATGGAACGATTGGGCATCATCGGAACTTTAGCTTGCGCTAAAACAAGGAGCGCCTATGAGGTTCGCGGCAATACAGGATCCCTGCGACGACTGGCTTGTCTGCGATCTGGTTTCCGATCTCCCGGCGGAAATAGCAGGCAGGCTGCTGATCGGGTTGACGCAACGCGAAGCCGAGCAACTTGCCGACCAGGCCAATGCCGGGCCAATCGAGCAAGCCATCGATTGGCCGATCCCGCTAGCCAGCGTCGCCTGAAGACGGCCGGCCTTGGGATTCAACCCCAGATCACATCGGATAACGTTTGCGTGCTGCTCCATTTCAACGCCGCGGCGGTTTCTATATCTCCTCCCTGGGCCGAGATCCGCCGGCGGCGAATGGCCAGCACCGCGACACGACGCGACCGGACGGCCCGTTCTCGGAAAAAGCGGTCTTGCCGCTTCCTCCATCACGAGGAGATGTCATCATGCGTTCTTCCACCCCAAAACTCATCGCGGCCGCCTCGATCTTCGCGGCCATACCGCTTTCGAGCGCCTATGCCGTGCACCGCCACCATAGGGCGCAGGTCGACACAATGACCACGGCGTCAGTGCCGGCGGAGCCCGAAGTGAGAGCCGCGACGCAGCAGCTGCTTGGCGTGAAGCAAGGTATCCGAGCGGCCAGGCAGGCCGGCAAGATCACGCAGGAACAGGCCCGCGACCTGATGCGGCAGGCCGATAGCATCCAGCCCGCCGGCGGCCGCTCTGCGATCGGGCGGATCAATGAGCTGGACCAGCGGCTCCGAAACGCTACCGGCCAGGGAATCTATATGGGCGACGGCTCGGACGGCGGCTATTATCCGAACGGCTGACCGCCGGCATGAGCGGTGCGATGCGGCAGTCATGGAGCAATTCCGGGAAAGCCGGATCGCGGCCCGGCCCGTCGCCTTCGGCCCGCGTCGCACGAAATAAGAACCTGAAGCGGCCCGGCGTTTCGCAAGATCGCCGAACCGCTTCACGCCTTGGCGCTGCCGTCACCGATCCTGCCGCTACGCCAGCCGCGCCCGTGTCGTCCTCGGCGTCGCCAGCAGCAGACTTGTCTCGCTCCCCGTAATGCCGGGGATCAGCCGGATGCGGCGCAGCACCGCGTCGAAATCCGTCAGCGTGGCGGTGCCGAGCTCGACCACCAGGTCCCAACGGCCGTTGGTGGTGTGGATGGTCGAGACCTCGGCGAGGCCGCCGAGCGCCTTGACGACGCGGTCGGCGGCATGGCCTTCGATCTCGATCGTCATCACGCCGCGTATCTTCTGATCGACCGCGTCAGCGCGCAGCACCACCGTGTAGCCGATGATCTCGCCGGACTTTTCCAGCCGTTCCATGCGCGACCTGACCGTGGCGCGCGACACGCCGAGATCGATGGCGAGGTCGGAGACGCTGCGCCGCGCATCGTGCCTCAGCAGCGTCACCAGTTTCTCGTCGAGAGCATCCATGGCTTCCATTTCGATCAAATCGTCTGACCATTATGATAGGTTAGTCTTCTCGAAATGCCAATTTTCACTGTTCAAGCCGCCAGCAGCTGATGGTTCACTCCTTCGATCAATCGCAAGGTGAGAAAAGATGCGCTGCAGGATCGTCGGCGCGCCGGTGCAGGACGGCGCGGGCAGGATGGGATGCGAGATGGGGCCGAGCGCGCTGCGCACAGCAGGGCTGGTCTCGGTGCTGGCCGAGCTCGGCCACCAGGTCGAGGACTGGGGCGCGGTCGAGAAAGCCGCGGCGCGGCCCGTGGCGCACGGCAATCTCGCGCTGAAGGCGCTGCCGGAGATCTCCGCCTGGACGGCGGCGATCGCCGAGACCGCCTACGCAGCTTCGCGGGACGCCATGCCGATCTTCCTCGGCGGCGACCATTCGATCTCCGCCGGCACTGTGTCGGGCGTGGCGCGCCGCGCGGCCGAGCGCGGACGGCCGCTCTTCGTGCTGTGGCTCGACGCGCATCCCGATTTCCATACGCTCGACACCACCACCAGCGGCAATCTGCACGGCGTGCCGCTCGCCTATGCCAGCGGCCAGGCCGGCTTCAAAGGCTATTTCCCGGATCTGCCGCAAGCGGTCGACCCGGCCCGTATCTGCGCCATCGGCCTGCGCAGCGTCGATCCGGCCGAGCGCCGCGCGCTTACTAAAGCGGGCGTCACCGTGCATGACATGCGCGCCATCGACGAGCACGGCATCGCGCCGCTGCTGCGCGCCTTCCTGGCCCGCGTCGAGGAGGAGAACGGGCTCTTGCATGTCAGTCTCGACGTCGATTTCCTCGACCCTTCGATCGCGCCGGCCGTCGGCACCACCGTGCCCGGCGGCGCCACCTTCCGCGAGGCGCATCTGGTGATGGAGATGCTGTCCGACTCAGGCCTCGTCTCAAGCCTCGACCTGGTCGAACTGAACCCCTTCCTCGACGAGCGCGGCCGTACCGCCACCCTGATGGTCGACCTCACCGCCAGCCTGATGGGCCGCCGCATCATGGATCGCCCGACCCGCAGCCATTCCGGAAACCTCTGATCATGACCCAGCCTTCGCGCCTTGCCATCGTTCCCTTTGTCAGCGTCGATCGCATGATGAAGCTGGTGCTCGCCATCGGCGTCGAGCGCTTCCTCACCGAGCTCGCCGCCTATATCGAGGAGGATTTCCGCCGCTGGGAGCTGTTCGACAAGACGCCGCGCATCGCCTCGCACAGCCATGACGGCGTCATCGAGCTGATGCCGACCAGCGACGGCAAGATGTACGGCTTCAAATATGTCAACGGCCATCCGAAGAACATGCGCGAAGGCCGCCAGACCGTCACCGCTTTCGGCGTGCTCGCCGATGTCGGCTCCGGCTACCCGATGCTGTTGACCGAGATGACCATCCTGACGGCGCTGCGCACCGCCGCCACCTCGGCGGTGGCGGCAAAATACCTGGCGCCCAAGAACAGCCAAGCCATGGCCATCATCGGCAACGGCGCCCAGTCCGAATTCCAGGCCATCGCCTTCAAGGCGCTCACCGGCATCGACCGGCTGCGGCTTTACGACATCGACCGATCGGCCTCGGAAAAATGTGCCCGCAACCTCGCCGGCAAGGGATTCGATATCACCATCTGCTCGACCGGGCAGGATGCCGTGGAAGGCGTCGACATCATCACCACGGTGACCGCCGACAAGCAGTACGCCACGATCCTCACCGACAACATGGTCGGCGCCGGCGTCCACATCAACGCGGTCGGCGGCGACTGCCCCGGCAAGACCGAGCTGCACCGCGACATCCTCTTGCGCTCCGACATCTTCGTCGAGTTCCCGCCGCAGACCCGCATCGAGGGCGAGATCCAGCAGCTCGACGCCGATCATCCGGTGACCGAGCTGTGGCAGGTGATGACCGGGAAGGCTAAAGGCCGCAAGTCGGCCGAGCAGATCACGCTGTTCGATTCCGTCGGCTTCGCCACGGAAGATTTTTCCGCGCTGCGCTACGTCCGCGACCAGCTCCAGGCCACCGGCCTCTATGAGGAGCTCGACCTGCTCGCCGACCCCGACGAGCCGCGCGACCTATTCGGCATGCTGCTGAGAGCCGCCATGCAGCCGGCGGCTTGAGGCGGTTCGCTGAGGCGATTTCATACGGCGGGATAATCGCATAGGGCGCTCCCTCCCTCCGTCTCGGCTTCGCCGAGCCACCTCTCCCCGCCTCTGGCGGGTGCGAGGAACCCAAGCTTGGAAAGGCCGCGCCCTCGGCGATTAGCGTTCCTCGCCTCATGAAATGGGCTACGCTATGCACATCTTCTGAGACTGGCGCGACTGATCAGGCCGAGGCTTGGTTGCCAGGTGGTTCCCCCAATCCGTCGCTGCTTCGCAGCGCCACCTTTCCCCCCTCCGGAGGGAAAGGAAGGGAGCGTTGCTGGACGGGCGTTGACGGCAAAAGCTTGGTGCCTTTCCTCTCCCCCGTCGATCGGGGGAGAGGTGGCTCGGCGAAGCCGAGACGGAGTGGGGGTCGACCAGCGCGCTGCCATGCACGCTATCGAGAAAAGCCAGCCGCTTCGAAAGGTGTGCATGCCGTAGATGAAATGGCGCAGAGGTGGATCGGCGCGCAGCGCCGAGACGGAGCGGGGGCAGTGCCTACATCGACGATTGCCAGACTACCCCCGCGCCGCGCAGCTTTCCCTCTCCACCAGAACCGGCGCCAGCACCTCGCGCCTTGACGGCGCTTCCGGCTCGCCCAGCCTCTCGAGCAGCAGGCTCACCGCCAGCGTGCCGATCTTTTCCACCGGCTGCGCGATCGTCGTCAGCGGCGGCCAGGTGGTGACGGCATAGGGAATGTCGTCGAAGCCGATCATCGACATATCGTCGGGAACGTGCATGCCCCGCGAGCGCAGCGCCGTGACCGCGCCCATGGCCATCAGGTCGTTGCAGGCGAACACCGCGGTGATGCCCGCCGCCTGTACCATAAGCTGCTCCATCGCTAGGCGGCCGCCGGCGAAATGATAGTCGGAATCGACGATTGACGACGCCGGCAGCTCAACGCCTGCTTCGCCAAGCGCGCGGGCAAAGCCGCGCAGGCGGGCCGGGCTGGAGCTCGAATCGCGCGGACCGCCGATGACGCCGATCTTCCTGTGGCCGAGCCCGGCCAGGTATTTGCCGGCGAGATAGCCGCCATGGTCGTGGTCGACCAGCACCGAATCGACATTGACCGACTGGATCTCGCGGTCGAGCAGCACCGCCGGCACGCTGGGCAAGAGGCGGGCGAACACCCGCGCGTGGTCGGACGAGCCGGCAAAGATCAACCCGTCGATCTGCTTGGCCATCAGCACCGAGAGATAGCGCTCCTCCTTCTCGGCGTTGCCGTCGGAGTTGCACAGGATCACCGTGTAGCCGGAAACGAAGCCCGCATCCTCGATCTGCCGCGCCACGCTGGCGAAGAAGGGATTGGAATTGTCGGGGAGCAAAAGGCCGATGGTCTTGGTTTCGCCGCGCCTGAGACTCCTCGCCACCGAGTTCGGGCTGTAGCGCAGCGCCGCGATCGCGGCGCGCACGCGCTCGGCCGTTTCCGGCTCGACATGACGCGTATGGTTCATCACATGCGAGACGGTGGCGACGGACACCCCCGCACGGCGCGCGACATCGGCAATCGTCGTCATGGCCCGTTCCCCTCAGCGGATTTTCCGCAACAGCCTCTCCCGGTACGCGTCTAGGATGACCGCGAGCACGATGACAAGGCCAATCACGATCGGTTTGAAATTGTCGCCGACGCCGAGCAGCTGCAATCCAGTGGAAAGCACCTGCAGGATGCAGGCGCCGACCAGCGTGCCGATGATCGAGCCCTTGCCGCCGCTGAGGCTGGTGCCGCCAATGATGACGGCGGCAATCGCGTTAAGCTCGTAGCCGACGCCGGCGATCGGGCTGCCGATGTTGAGGCGCAACAGATAGACCATCGCCGCGATGCCGGCGGTGAGCCCGCTGATGGTGAAGGCGGCGACCTTGTAGAAATCCGGATTGTGGCCCGACAGCCGCACCGCCTCGTCATTGGTGCCGACGGCGAAGATCATGCGGCCGAAGACGGTGAAGCGCAGCACGAACCACCCGGCGGCGATCACCAGCACGGCGACGAGGAAGATCGACGGCAGGAAGCCGCCGATGATCAGATTGCCGAAATCGACAAAACTCTGCGGCAGGCCGGTGATGGTCGAATTGTCGCTGACCACGCGCGCGGCGCCCGCCGCCATGTTGAGCATGCCCAGCGTGACGATGAAGGACGGGATCTTCCAGCGCGTCGAGATCCAGCCGTTGAGGAAGCCGCACACCGCACCCGTAGCCATGCAGGCGAGCAGCGCCAGCGTGATCGCGACGGCCGGCGACAGGCTCTCGTTGATCATCACGGTGGCGCCGACGACCGTACACAGCGCCAGCACCGAGCCGACCGAAAGGTCGATGCCGCCGGTGAGGATGACGAAGGTCATGCCGGCCGCCAGCACCGTGTTGATGGCGATCTGCACGAAGATCTTCAGCGCGTTGCCGGAGGTGGCGAAATAGGGCGCGGTGGCCGAGAAGAACAGCGTGATCAGCACCAGCGCCAAGAGCACGCCGGCATCGCGCACCAGGAAGCGCAGGAATTTTGCCCGGCCCGGAGAAACAGGCGCCGCAACGGCTGCTTCGGTCGTCTCGCTCATGGTCGCACATACTCCTGATAGGCGAGCGACAGGATGCGCTCCTGGTCGAATTCGGATCGCGGCACTTCGCCGACGATCTTGTTTTTCGAAAAGACGATGATGCGGTGGCACATGCCCATCAATTCAGGCAGGTCGGACGACACCATGATGATGCCCTTCTGCTGCGCCGCCAGCAGCCACAGCAGCTGATAGATCTCGCGCCGCGCGCCGATGTCGACGCCGCGCGTCGGCTCGTCGAGGATCAGCGTCGAGGTGCCGCGGAACAGCCATTTCGCCAGCACCACCTTCTGCTGGTTGCCGCCGGAGAGGTTGCGCACCGCCTGCTCGATCGAGCTCGCCTTGACGCGCAGCTGGCCGACGAGATCGTTGGCGGCCGCAGCCTCCGTCCTTCGGTTGAGCAGCCCGTTGCGCGAAACCTTGCTGAGATCGGTAATGGTGATGTTCTTGTCGACGGCCATGTCGAGCAGCAGGCCCTGACCTTTGCGGTCCTCGGTGAGCAGGCTCAGGCCATGCCGCACGGCGTCCTTGGGCGCTGTGATCGCCACCGGCTTGCCGTCGATCTCGACGACTCCGTCGAGCTTCGGGTCGGCGCCAAAGAGCGCGCGCATGGCTTCCGTGCGGCCGCTGCCGACAAGGCCGGCGACGCCGAGGATCTCGCCATGGCGCACGGCGAACGAGATCTCCGGGGTGGAAGCATCGCGCTTCAGATTGGCGACGCTGAGCGCGACTTTGCCGGGCACGACCCTGGCATCGAAACCGAATTCGTCGGCGATGTCGCGGCCGATCATCATGCGCACGATATCCGGCACGGAAAGACCGTGAAGGTCGCGCGTCGCGACCAGCCCGCCGTTGCGCAGCACCGTCACCCGGTCGCCGATCTCGAACACCTCATGCAGCCGGTGCGAGATGTAGATGATGGTGACGCCCTTGGCCTTCAGCCGCTTGATGATGGAAAACAGCCGCTCGATCTCAGGCGGCGTCAGCGTCGCCGTCGGCTCGTCCAGCACCAGCAGCTTCGAGTCGTAGCTCAGCGCCTTGGCGATCTCGACCAGCTGCATCTGCGCCACGCCCAGCGCCTCGACCCTGGTGCGCGGATCGATGTCGAGGCCGACTTCCTTGAGCAGCGCCCCGGCGCGGCTGTTGAGCGCCTTGCGGTCGACGATGCCGAAGGCGCGGCGCGGCAGGCTTTCCAGCATCAGATTCTCGGCGATGCTGAGATAGGGCAGAAGATTGAGCTCCTGATGCACGATGCGGATGCCGCTCTGCTGCGCATCATGCGGCGTCTTCGGCTGGTAGGGCTGGCCGTTGAAGGCAATCCTGCCCGAATCCGGCTGGTAGATGCCGGCCAAGAGCTTGATCAGCGTCGACTTGCCGGCGCCGTTCTCGCCTAGGATGATGTGGGTCTCGCCGCGCGCGATCGACAGCGACACCTCGCTCAGCGCGACAGCGCCGGGAAAGATCTTTCCGACCCCTTCAAGGGAGAGAATCGTATCCATGGGCGGCAGAATCCTAAACCGTGCCCGTCGGCGATAGCGGCGCGGGCGCTCCGTCACCGCCGCCGGAATTGCCGGCGGCGGTGACGAGAGAGGCGAAGCGTGGCGCCGGAGGGAGTTGCCGGCGCCTCGGCTCGCCTCAGGCGGTGATCAGCTTGACGTCGGTCTTGACCCAGCCGGAGAATTTCTCGCCGGCTAGCTCGCGCAGGCCGTAGTCAATGCCCATCGCCGCCATCTTCGCGCCATACTGCTCGACGGTGGCGAGCATCTTGCCTTCCTTCAGCAGCGGACCGACGGCCGGGATGTTGTCGAAGCCGACGACCTTGATCTGGCCGGACTTGCCGGCAGCGTCGATCGCCTTGACGACGCCGAGCGCCATGGAGTCGTTCGCCGCCATCACGCCCTGGATGTCGGGATGCTGGGTGAGGAAGTTCGTCATCAGCGTGTTGGCTTCCTCGGTCTCCCAATGCGCGGTCTTGGAGTCGAGCAGCTTCAGCTTGTACTCCTTCACCGAATCGTCGAAGCCGAGCTTGCGCTGCTTGGCATTGTCGGCCTCGGGATTGCCCTCGAGGATGACGACCTTGCCGCCCTTGCCCAGCGCCTTGCCCAGCGCGTCGCCGGCCAGCTTCGCGCCGGCGCGGTTGTCCGGGCCGAAGAAGGCGAGGTCGATGCCGGCCTTCTTCTTGGCCTCGGTGTCGAGCGCAACGTCGATGTTGATGACCTTGATGCCGGCCTTCAGCGCCTTGGCGATCGGCGTAACCATGGCTTTCGAATCGGCCGGAGCGACGACGATGATGTTGTAGTTCTGGGTGATGAAGTTCTCGATGGCGTCGACCTGGGCGGCGAAGTCGCGCTCGTCCTTCATGCCGACAGCGGCGAAATCGAACTTGTCCTTGTTCTTGGCCGCATACTCCTCCGCACCCGCCTGCATCTGCTTGAAGAACTCGTTGGCCAGGGACTTCATGACCAAGCCGACCTTCGGCTTGTCGGCGGCGAGAACCGGTCCGAGCGGCAGCGCCAGCGCGCCGGCAGCCAAGGCGCTGGTCTTCAGGAACTGGCGGCGCGAGAACGGGCCAAGCCCATGCGTGTTTGAGAACTTGCTCATTAGTCTCCTCCACTTGATTGAGCCGTAATCGGTTACGTAACCGATTACGCGCCAAAGTAGATTGCTATTTTATTCAGATGTCAACGTCGAGGGAAGGACGAGAGGGAAGGCGGTGCCAAGGCTGACGTTGGTGATTGGCGAAAGCCAGCGTGAAGTCTGATCTGCCCCCTTGCGGGGCAGATTACGCGTTTTGCGGTTTTCGCCACATCACCGCCAGCCCAGAGCCGGCGCGACGTGCTTCAGGATCGACTCGATGACATGGGCGTTGTAGTCGACGCCAAGCTGATTGGGCACGGTGAGCAGCAGCGTGTCGGCCTCGGCGATCGCCTCGTCCGCCTTAAGCTGCTCCACCAGCTTGTCCGGTTCGGCGGCATAGGTGCGGCCGAACACGGCGCGCTTTTCCGGCTCGATATAGCCAAAATGGTCCTCGCCCTCGCTGCCGCCGAAATAGGCGCGGTCCATGTCATTGACGAGAGCGAAGATGCTGCGGCTGACCGAGACGCGCGGCTCCCTGGCATGGCCTGCTTCCTTCCAGGCGGCGCGGTAGGCCCTTATCTGCTTGGCTTGCTGGACATGCAGCGGCTCGCCGGTTTCATCGAATTTCAGGGTCGAGCTCTGCAGATTCATGCCGAGCTTGGCCGCCCATACGGCCGTGGCGTCGGTGGCCGCGCCCCACCAGATGCGCTCGCGCAGGCCAGCCGAGAAAGGCTCGAGCCTGAGCAGGCCGGGTGGGTTGGGGAACATCGGCCGCGGATTGGGCTGGGCAAAGCCTTCGCCGCGCAGCAGGTCGAGGAAGATCTCCGAATGCCGGCGCGCCATGTCGGCGTCGCTCTTGCCCTCTTCCGGCACGTAGCCGAAATAGCGCCAGCCATCGATCACCTGCTCGGGCGAGCCGCGGCTGATGCCCAACTGCAGACGCCCGCCGGCAATCAGGTCGGCAGCGCCCGCATCCTCGGCCATGTAGAGCGGGTTTTCGTAGCGCATATCGATGACGGCGGTGCCGAGCTCGATACGCTTGGTCCTGGCGCCGGCCGCGGCAAGCAGCGGAAATGGCGAGGCGAGCTGGCGGGCGAAATGGTGGACGCGGTAATAGGCGCCGTCGGCGCCGAGCTCCTCGGCCGCGACCGCGAGGTCGATCGACTGCAGCAGCGCGTCGGCGCCCGAGCGCGTGCCCGATTGCGGCGAGGGCGACCAATGCCCGAACGACAGAAATCCGATCTTCTTCATGGCTCCATTCCTGCTGGAGCGGCCCATCGACCGCTTAAAACTTCTTGTTGCTCCAGCAGATAGCCAGGGCAGTGCCGCGATACAACGGACACCGAACGGATACAGACCGTCAATGCGTTCTGCGAAATGTCCGCCCTCGCGTCGGGACGTGATGGGGCCGGAGGCGCCGATCGCCTCATCCTGGCATTCTCGCCGGCGCCGGAGCGCTGTATCGTTCTCGCCGACCGGATGATTCCCGAGCATTGGACGAAGCCTTGATGCATGGCCTGACACCCATATTTTCCACCGTGACCGCCTCGTTCCTGGCCTCCTTCGTCGAAGTGGTCGAAGCCTTCACCATCGTGCTCGCCGTCGCCGTGACTCGCGGCTGGCGCCCGGCGCTGACCGGCGCTGCCCTGGCGCTCATCTTGCTTGCGGCGCTGGTGCTGGCATTCGGACCGCTGCTGGCGCTCGTCCCCATCACCGTCCTGCAATTTGTGGTCGGCGTGCTTTTGATCCTGTTCGGCATGCGCTGGCTGAGAAAGGCGATCCTGCGCAGCGTCGGCGTGATCGCGCTGCATGACGAGGAGCAGGCCTTTTCCAGGGAGACGGCGGCCTTGCAGCGGCAGGCCGCCGACCGCCGCGCCGACTATCTGGCGGCCGTCGCGTCGTTCAAGGCGGTGCTGCTCGAAGGCGTCGAAGTGGTGTTCATCGTCATTGCCGTCGGCGCCGCGCACGGGCAGACGCTCAATGCCGGCCTCGGCGCGCTGGCGGCCTTCGTGCTGGTGATGCTGATCGGTCTTGCCGTGCATCGTCCTTTAGCCCGCGTGCCCGAGAATGCGCTGAAATTCGTCGTCGGCCTGATGCTGACCAGCTTCGGCGTGTTCTGGACCGGCGAGGGCCTCGGCGCCGAGTGGCCGGGCGCCGACCTCGCTCTGCTCGCCATCTTCGCCGTCACCGCAGTCGCCTCCTTCGCCATCGTGCGTTGGCTGCGCGGCGCCTACCCGGCACCCGCCGAAGGAGTTGCCCGATGATCCGTCTGGTCGTCAAGGAGCTCGTCGGCATGTTCGCCGACGACGGTAATCTCGCCTTGCTCGCGCTGATCCTGATCGCGCTGATCGCCGCCGCGGTGAAGTTCTTGGGGTTGCCGCCGCTCGTCGGCGGCTTCCTGCTCCTCGTCGGCTGCCTGGCAATTCTCCTGCAGAGCACACGCCGCGCCGCACGCGGCAGGGCGCGCTGACCGGGGTTTATTCCGGTGAAGCTGCGCAACCGCTGGAGATTGGCGGAGCCGCCCCAGCCTCGTCATTCCAGGGCGGAGCAGCCGCAAAGCGGCGTCGCGGAGACCCTGGAATCCATTCCGTGACCTTGGCCAAGGAACGCAGCGGAGCAGAATTCTGCACCGCGGCAGCGCTTGGAAGTCACGGAATGGATTCTAGGGTCTGCGCGCGTCGCTCCGCTCCTTGCTCCGCCCTAGAATGACGATCGCGATGGAACTAGTAAACGGTAAAGAGCGTCGGCAGGTCGCCGCTGAGGCGCAAATACTCGACCGCCTCGATCACCGGAAACAAAGCCAGGAAATAGAGCCCGTCGCGGAACGTGTTCCGCAGCGCCCGTCGAGAACAGCCACTGCGCCTCATCGCGGTAAAGCAGCGGATTCGGCCAGAAGGACGGCGTGCGTTCGGCATAGGCCGCGTAAGCCGCACCGAATTTGCCGGCGAGATACTCGGCCTCCTTGCGCGCGGTGAAGCGGAAGACGAGGAAGCTCGCCAGGCCGAGCAACGCGGCCGCGAGCAGCGAACCGAACATCAGCCCGATGCCAGCCGTGCCGACCGTCGAGAAGAAATAGAGCGGGTTGCGGGTCATCGAGAACGGGCCGGACACGATCAGCTCGTCATTCTTCCTGCCGCCGACGAACAGGATGCTCCACAGCCGGCCGAGGAAGCAGATCAGCACCATCGCGAAGCCGATCGTCTCCACGACTTCGTGACCGTCCGATCCCTCGGCCAACGCCGGCTTGCTGAACAGGAGCAGGATGACGGCAAGAACGGCGGCCAGCTGCACGACGATCAGGCGCTTATGCTGGTCGAACGCATCCGGCGTCGATTTGGGGGATGCCATTCTTCTCACCGCTCCGGCGCAGCCAGGGGGCGCCAAGGCTTGTCTATCTCTTCGCTGGCGGCATGACGAGGCTCGGCGGATGTTTTTGGCCAACCTTACGAATTTGTAAGAACGCGGACAGGCCGCGGTGAATTCGCCTGCCTAATTTGGGCGTCGCCGCCATACGGAATTCGAGGCGGCTCGAACGAACAACGGATCGCGCCATGATCTCTCAAGCCGACAACCTCGCCCCCAACCGCGTCCCGGACGTCACCATCGATTTCTGGCTGGTTAAGATCATGGCGGTGACCATGGGCGAGACGGCGGCCGACTACCTCGCCGTGAAGCTCGGCCTCGGCCTTACTGTCACGTCCTTGATCCTGGGCGGCATCCTCATCGTCGCGCTCGTCCTGCAATTCGCGCAGAAACGCTATGTACCTTGGGCCTATTGGCTCGCCGTCGTGCTGATCAGCGTCGTCGGCACCCTGGTCGCCGACAACCTCATCGACAATTTCGGCGTGCGGCTGGAGACGACGACCATCGTCTTCTCGGTCGCCCTCGCACTGACTTTCGCGGTCTGGTATGCCAGCGAAAGGACCCTCTCGATCCACACCATCTTCACCGCCAGGCGCGAGATCTTCTACTGGCTGGCGATCCTCTTCACCTTCTCGCTCGGCACGGCTGCCGGCGATCTGGTGGCCGAGCGCTTCGATCTCGGCTATCTCGCTACCGGCATCATCTTCGGCGGCGTGATCGCGGCGATCGCTTTTGCCTGGTTCTTCCTCGGCCTGAACAGCGTCCTCGCCTTCTGGCTTGCCTATATCCTGACCCGGCCGTTCGGCGCCTCCTTCGGCGACCTGCTCTCGCATCCGGTCGACTATGGCGGGCTGGGCTTCGGCGCCACCTTCACCAGCCTGATTTTCCTCGGCTGCATCGTGGCCATCGTTCTCCATATGACGCTGAGAAAACTGATCGACGAAGACGAGCTGGCGCTCCTCGACTAGAGCATGTCGCGATTGACCGTAAGCTGCAGCAGCGAGACTGGCTCGGTCCGGGAGGGCCGGCAGCGCAGCCCGCCCGCTATCCCCTTGCGCGCCGCTCAACGATGCGTTAGATACTGAACCAAATGGTTCAGTATTCGAAGTCCCGCCTCGATGTCTCGTTCGCCGCGCTCTCGGACGCCACACGGCGCGGCATTCTGGAGCAGCTTGGACGCGCGGAGGCCTCGATCACGGACCTTGCCGAGAAATTCCACATGACCCTCACAGGCATGAAGAAGCATATCGGCGTCTTGGAACAGGCGGGGCTCGTCACCACCCGGAAAGCCGGGCGGGTGCGGACCTGCACGCTCGGCCTGCGCGGACTGGAGGAAGAGGCGGCTTGGATCGAGAGCTACCGCCGGCTTTGGGACGCACGCTTCGAAGAGCTGGACAAAGTTGTCGAGGAACTGAAACGGAAGGAGGAAGTCGATGGAACGGAGTGAGCCTGCTCGCACGACAGTAGAACGGAGGTCCGACCGTGAGCTGGTCGTTACGCGAACCTTCGACGCCCCCGCACGCATCGTGTTCGAGGCGTGGACCAAGCCCGAACTGTTCAAGCGGTGGTGGGCGCCGAAGTCGATGGGCATGATCCTGCGTTCCTGCGAGATGGATGTTCGCGTCGGGGGCGGGTACCGTTTGGCGTTCGGCCATGACCCCTCGAACCCCGCCGAGTTCTTCGGCCGGTATATCGAAGTGGTGCCGTACTCGCGCCTCGCCTGGACCAATGACGAAGGCGGCGACGGTGGACCCGTCACCACGGTGACCTTCGAGGAAAAGGGTGGCAAGACGCTGCTGGTGATGCACGAGCTCTATCCCTCGAAAGAAGCTCTCGACGCTGCCGGCACCGGGGCGGCCGATGCGATGGGCGAGACGTTCGGGCAACTGGACGAGCTTCTTCTCACGCTGGGCGCGAGCGCGGGACGACCATGAGGTCGCTCACGCCACCGGCCGCCCGGTTCTTCGCCGCTGCCGTCGGCGGTCGCGACGGATATCGGCTGTCCCTCGCAAAAATGTGTAGCGGCGCTCGGTCTGAAAGCTCGTAAAAACAAATGGTTGAGGTGGCAAGGACGGCACCGGACAATGCGACTTCTGCTTGTTGAAGACGATCCGAGAACCGCGGATTATATCATCAGGGGACTGACCGAGGCCGGCCATGTCTGCGATCTCTTGCGCGACGGTCATGACGGGCTCTTCGCCGCGACCCGCAACGCCTATGACGTGATCGTCGCCGACCGCATGGTGCCCGGCCTCGACGGCCTGTCGATGATCAAGGCGGTGCGTGCCGCCGGCATCCGCACGCCCGCTATTTTCCTGACCTCGATCGGCGGCGTCGACGACCGGGTCGAGGGCCTCGAGGCCGGCGGCGACGACTATCTCGTCAAGCCCTTCGCCTTTTCCGAGCTGCTTGCCCGCATCCATGCGCTCGGCCGCCGGCCGGCGGCGCAGGAGCAGAAGACGGCTTTGCGTGTCGCCGACCTCGAAATGGACCTTATCCAGCGCCGCGTCACCAGGCAGGGCCAGCCGATCGACCTGCAGCCGCGCGAGTTCAGCCTGCTCGAAGTGCTGATGCGCGGCGAGGGCCGCGTCATCACCCGCACCATGTTGCTCGAGCGCGTCTGGGATTTTCATTTCGACCCCAAGACCAGTGTCGTCGAGACGCATATCAGCCGGCTCAGGGCCAAGGTCGACAGGCCCTTCGACGTGCCGTTGATCCACACCGTGCGCAACACCGGCTACAGCCTGCATGTCCCGGCCTGATCTTGCCTCCGCAATCGCGGGGCGGCCAACCGCTTCCGCGATCGCATGAGCGGGACGCGCTCCAGCCTGCTGCGCAGCACGCCGTTCCGGCTGGCGCTGACCTTCGCCTTCCTGTTCCTGCTGGCCTTCATCCTGTCGGGCGCGATTGTCTATCAGCTGATGAGCGCCTCGCTCGCCAGGCAGCTCGATCAATCGATCAAGGAGACCTATTCGCTGATCGCCGCGACCCATGCCGAGGGCGACGAGGAGGATCTCGTTTCAACCGTCAGGGACCATGCCCAGTTCAGCCAGGACAAGGACGAAATCTTTTCCCTCACCGATCGGAACGGCAACCGTCTCGCCGGGGATTTCACCGCCTCCAGCCTGCCGGATGGCTTTTCCATCTTCGCCGCCGACTTGCCGGGCGTGCCGCCCGATACCCAATATCGTGCCTATTCGGGCACGGTCGGCGGCAACAAGCTGACGGTCGCCTTCTCGCTTTCGGAAACCGAGGATCTGGAGAGGATCGTGTTGATGAGCTTCGGCTGGGCCACGCTGTTCATCACCGTCCTGGCGATCGGCGGCGGCGCCGTGCTTGCCTCGCGCGTCCAGCGGCGCCTCGACGGCATCGCCAATACTATGGTCGACGTTTCGCATGGGCGTCTCGATGCCCGCATCCCGCTGACCGGCAATGGCGACGACATCGACGCCGTCTCGGCCCAGGTGAATTCCGCGCTCGATCGCCTGTCGGCCCTGGTCGACGGCATGCGGGAGGTGAGCGCCAACATCGCCCATGATCTCAAGACGCCGCTCAACCGGCTGCAGATGATCCTGGAATCCGCCGCCGACAAGACGGTGTCGGGCGAGGATGTCTCGACCGAGCTGACCGACGCCCGCGCCGAAAGCCAGCAGATCAACAGCACCTTCGACGCCTTGCTGCGCATCGCCCAGATCGAAGCCGGCGCCCGCAAGGCGCGCTTCGTCGATCTCGATGTCGGCCCGGTCGTCGAGACCATTGGCGAAGTCTATGCCGATGTCGCCGAGGACGACGGCAAGTCTCTGTCCACCGTGATCGTTCCGGATACAAAATGGTACGTTCACGGCGACCGCGACCTGCTCATGCAGATGCTGGCCAATCTGGTCGAGAACGCGCTCAGGCATTGCCCACCGGGCACCGCGATCGAGCTCTCGGTGACCCGGGCAGGCAACCACGTCCTCATTCATGTCCGCGATAATGGCCCGGGCATTCCCGCCGAGGAGCGCGATAAAGTGTTCCGCCGGCTCTATCGGCTCGATGCCAGCCGCACGACGCCCGGCAGCGGCTTGGGCCTCAGCCTTGTCAAGGCGGTGGCCGACCTGCATGGCGCCGCGATAACGCTCGAGGACCGCAATCCGGGTCTCGGCGTTACAGTCAGCTTTCCGGCCGTGGGAACTCCGGTGACGTCGTCATTCTAGGGCGGAGCAAGGAGCGGAGCGACGCGCGCAGACCCTAGAATCCATGCCATAACTTCTGCCGGGAAATGCAACGGTGCAGAAGATTCTGTAACCGCTGCAACGCCTTAACGTCACGGCATGGATTCTAGGGACTACGCGGTACGCTTCGCTTCCCGCTCCGCCCTAGAATGACGATCGCGATGGGCGACGACGGGTGGGCGACCGTCGGCCATTTTTACCGCGCCCCGCCCGCCCGGCGGAAATCGGAAGGCGACATGCCGGCGAGCTTGCGGAACGATTTGTTGAAGGCGCTGAGCGAGCCGAAGCCCGAGTCCATGGCGACCCTCAGCACATTGGCGTCCTCATGCATCAGCAGCGCCTGGGCGTAGCTCAACCGCAGCAGGTTGACATATTCGTTGAGCGTCATGCCGGTCGATTTCTTGAACAGGCTCATTGCGTATTTGGGATGGATATCGGCGGCCGCGGCGATGGTCACGCAGTCGATGTCGTAGAGGAAATTCTCGGCGATGAAATCGCACATGCGCCCGACATTACGGGAGGACTGCTGGTCGAAGGCATTGCCGGCGCCTTGGCCAGCCACCCTTTCCGGAACCAGCCGGTAAGGCTCGAAGCGTACCCGCTCGAGCCGCAGCAGCAGCTCGTTGACGGCATGCTCGGCCCTCGCCGGATCGCCCGAGCGCGCATATTCGTTCCAGCGCTTGAAACTGTCGTTGTCCGACTGGTCGGTCGCATTGGTCACCAGCGTCGCGCCGGTCATCAGCCGATGGCGTATGTCGGCCGGCAGATGCAGACGGAAGAAATGCACCAGCGGCAGATGCGCGCCGGCATAGACGGCGTCGTCGGAAAGATCGTCCATCTGGTGCGGCAGGCCGCCCCAGAACAGGCACATCTCGCCCGCCGAAAGCGAAATCTCATGCTCGGCCATGCGGTAATGCACGCGGCCCTGCACGATGAAATTCACCTCCACCTGGGCGTGCCAATGCGGTTTCAGCATCACCAACGGGTGGTTGTAAAACATCTGCAGCATAAGCGGCAGTCCTTCGACGCTGCTCGCGCCAGGCTGGTAGAACGGACGCTCCGGCATCTTACTTTCCGCCAACTTCTCATTCCCTTCGACGGGGACAAGCCTTCCGCGCCGCATAGTCTAGCCACGCTCACAGTGAGAGAGCAAATGAAATGGGAGGATTTCAATGCGCACTACACTGACCTGCGCCGCGCTTATGCTTGCCCTGGGTTCCGGCCCGGCCCTGGCGCAGTCCGGCGAGATCACCATCTGGAGCTGGAACATCGCCGCCTCGTCGCTGAAGGCGACGGTCGAGGGTTTCAACAAGAAATACCCCGACATCAAGGTCACGGTTCAGGACCTCGGCAACCAGCCCACCTATGATAAGTCGATCGCCGGCTGCGCTGCCGGCGGCGTCGGCCTGCCCGATATCGTCTCCATCGAGAATGGCGAGGCGGAAAACTACTGGAGCCAGTTCCCGGACTGCTTCGTCGACTTGCACACGCTGGGCTACACGGCGGAAGACCAGAAGAAATTCCCCGACTTCAAGCGCACCGAGCTCGAAGTCGGCGACAAGGCCTATGCCATGCCCTGGGATTCCGGCCCGGTCGCCGTCTTCTACCGCCGCGACTTCTACGAGAAGGCAGGCGTCGATCCCGCCTCGATCAAGACCTGGGACGATTTCATCGCCGCCGGCAAAAAGATCCAGGAGGCCAATCCGGGCGTGTCGATGACCAATGCCGATTTCAACGGCGACACCGAATTCTTCCGCATGATTTCCAACGAGCAGGGCTGCGCCTATTTCGCCGAGGATGGCCAGTCGATCACCGTGGCCGAGCCGAAATGCGTCGACGCCATGACCAAGGTCAAGGAGATGAAGGACGCCGGCATTGTGTCGTCGGCCGACTGGTCGACCAAGATCACCAACAACACCGCCGGCACGGTCGCCAGCCAGGTCTATGGCGGCTGGTATGAAGGCACGATCCGCACCGAATCGCCGAAGGAGAGCGGCAAATGGGGCGTCTATCTGATGCCGAGCCTGACCGCCGACGGCCCGCGCGCCGCCAATCTCGGCGGCTCGTCCCTGGCCATCACCTCGGCCTCGAAGAACAAGGAAGCGGCTTACGCCTATCTGAAATACACGCTTGAGACCAATGACGGCCAGATCACCATGCTGAAGGATTTCGGCCTGGTGCCGTCGCTGATCTCGGCGCTCGACGATCCTTACGTCTCGCAGCCGCAGCCCTATTGGGGCGGCCAGCCCGTCTGGAAGGATATCCTCGCCACGCTGCCCAAGGTGGTGCCGAGCCGCGGCACGCAGTTCCAGAGCGACGCCGAGATCATCGTCCGCGCCGTGCAGACCAAATATCTGGCCAACGGCTATCCCGACGCCAAGGCCGCACTCGACGACGCCGCCAAGCAGATCGCCGCCGCGACAGGTTTGCCGGTTAAATAGTGCGCTGCCTCCCCTTCTCCCCTTGTGGGAGAAGGTGGATTGGCGCGCAGCGCCAAGACGGATGAGGGGTGTTCCAGCGGAGTGAGACGTTGGCGTTCCCTGGAACACCCCTCATCCGGCCGCTTCGCGGCCACCTTCTCCCCCAGGGGGAGAAGGCAAAGACAGGACAGCGCCTGCATGACAATTGGCGCTGCTCCGGCATGATCAACACCGCGCCCGCCAAGAAGGCGCAACCGGGAAAGGAGGAAGCTGATGCGCACCCAGAACGCCACCGCGTACCGCTTCCTCACGCCTTACCTTCTGATCTTCGCCATCTTCTGGATCTGGCCGATTATCTCTTCCTTCATCATCTCCTTCCAGGCGACGCGCACCGTGCCGTGGCGCTTCGCGCCGACCTTCAACTGGGGCCGCCTGATCGGCGACCCCGCCTTCTACAATGCGCTGAAGAACACGCTGCTGATCCTGGTCATCCAGGTGCCGGTGATGATTGCGCTGGCGATCGTCATGGCGGTGCTTCTGAACTCGCCGCTGCTTAAAGCCCGCGGCCTCTACCGCTTCGCTTTCTTCGCGCCCGTGGTGGTCGGCGAGGTCGCCTATTCCGCCGTCTTCCGGCTGATGTTCAGCCTCGACTTCGGCATCGTCAACAAGCTCCTGGAGAGCGTCGGCATCTCAAAGATCGACTGGTTCTCCAACGTCACGCCGGCCATGGCGCTGATCATGATCGCGGTGACCTGGCGCTGGGCCGGCTACAACGCCATCATCATCCTGGCCGGCCTGCAGTCGATCCCGGAGGATGTCTACGAGGCGGCGACGCTCGACCGCGTCAGCAGGGTGAAGCAGTTCTTCTACATCACCTTGCCGCTGCTGAAGCCGGTCATCGTCTTTTGCGCCGTGCTGTCGATCATCGGCACCATGCAGCTCTTCACCGAGCCGTTCCTGATCACTGAACGCGGCGGCCCGGGCGGCGGCACCGAGACGCTCGGCCTGCTGCTCTACCGCCAAGGCTTCCGCTCGCTCAATTTCGGCTACGCCTCGGCCGTCGCCTATACCATGGCGGGGCTCGCCATCGCCATCACCCTGGTGCAGCTCTGGTTGATGAGGGAGCCGAAATGACCTCGCGCTCGCAAGCAAGGCTTGGGCGCGTCATTGCGCTGCATCTTTTCCTGACGCCGCTGGCGCTGATCTGGCTGTTCCCGCTGTGGATGATGGTGGTGTTCTCCACCATGCCGGACAACGGCATCTTTAGCCCCGGCATCGAGCTCCTGCCGCATGACAATTTCCTCGACAACGTCGCGAACCTGCAGCGCGACACCAACTTCATTGGCGCCATCGGCATCTCGGTCTCGGTAGCGGTGACCTACACGGTCCTTTCGGTGCTGCTCACATCGATGGCCGGCTGGGCGCTGGCGCGCTACGAATTCCACGGCAAGGGCGCGGTCGTCGCCATCATTTTCGGCACCATCACGCTTCCCTATGCGGTGGTGCTCATCCCGCAATTCATCATGGTGGCGCGCGACTTCGCCTTGGCCAACACCTGGATCGCGCTGATCGTGCCGCCGCTGTTCAATTCGCTGGGCGTGCTCTTCATGCGCCAGGCCTTTTCGATGATGCCGGCCGAGCTATTCGACGCCGCCCGCGTCGAAGGCGTCAAGGAATGGCGCATCTTCCTGTTCGTGGCGCTGCCGCTGGCCCGCCCGATGCTGGCGGCGCTTGCGATCATCCTCTTCCTCGCCTCGTGGAACAATTATCTCTGGCCGCTGCTGATCAACAGCCAGCCGGGCGCGATGACCGCGCCGGTGGCGCTCGGCACGCTGATCGGCCTGACCAAGGTTTCGTGGGGCGGCATCATGGCCGGCGCCGTGATGCTGACGGTGCCGATGCTCATCGTCTTCGTGCTCTTGCAGCGCCATTTCATCGCCGGCATCGCCGCCGGCGCGGTCAAATAGAAAGCGCGAGATGCCTCGCCGACTGGGACACAGAATGATGCAACCTAACTACATCTCGCTCTAACATGGCGGCCGTCACCCTCACCAATGTCGTCAAACGCTTCGGCATCTTCGAAGTCGTCCACGGCGCCAACATCGACATCGCCGACGGCGAGTTCGTCGTCTTCGTCGGCCCCTCCGGCTGCGGCAAGTCCACGCTGCTCAGGATGATCGCCGGGCTGGAGGACATCAGCGGCGGCGACATCGCCATCGGCGGCAAGGTTATGAACGATGTCGAGCCGGCCGACCGCGGCATCGCCATGGTGTTCCAGTCCTACGCGCTCTACCCGCATATGACGGTGGAGCAGAACCTCAGCTTCGGGCTGAGGATGAACGGCAACCCGAAGGCCGACACCGAGCGCCGGGTGAAGCGAGCGGCGGAAATCCTGCGCATCGACGAATTGATGCAGCGACGGCCGAAGCAATTGTCCGGCGGTCAGCGCCAGCGTGTCGCCATCGGCCGCGCCATCGTGCGCGAGCCGCAAGTCTTCCTGTTCGACGAGCCGCTGTCGAACCTCGACGCCGAGCTCAGGGTGCAGATGCGGGTCGAGATCTCGCGCCTGCACAAGGAGCTCGGCGTCACCATGATCTATGTGACGCACGACCAGACCGAGGCGATGACGCTGGCCGACCGCATCGTTGTGCTCAAAGCCGGCAATGTCGAGCAGATCGGCGCGCCGCTCGACCTCTATGACGACCCGGCCAACCGTTTCGTCGCCGGCTTCATCGGCTCGCCGAAGATGAATTTCCTCAGCGCCAAGGTCGTCGAGACGACGAACAGCGCCGCGATCATCGAGCTCGCCCATCACGGCGGCGCCAGATTGCGCAAGCCGCTTTGCGAGACTTTTCCCGCCGTCGGCGCCGAGGTCGTGCTCGGCGTCAGGCCGGAGCATTTCTTCGAGGCCGGCGAGGGCGATTGTGACATCCCGGTCAAGGCCGACGTCGCCGAGCATCTGGGCTCGGTGAGCTATGTCTACGCCAATGCCGGACCCGAGGAGCTGATCGTCGAGCGCGAGGCCTCGCGCCAGCGCGGCAGCGGCGATCATTTCACGGTCTCGATCAAGGCGGAACGGGCGCTGCTCTTCGACAAGGCGGGTGCCAGGATCCGTTGACCCGCAAATTTTCTTTGCCGGCACGCCAGGCGTGGCGGCGACCCATGGAGAATTCAACATGACATCTGGAAAAATCCGCTGGGGCATTCTCGGACCCGGCAGCATCGCCAAATCCTTTGCCGGCGGCGTGGCGGGATCGCGCAACGGCGAGCTGGTCGCGCTCGGCGCCCGCAATCCCGCCAAGCCGGGCTTGGCCGAAACCTTTCCGGGCGCGCGCATCCTCGACGGCTATGAGGCGCTGCTCGCCGACAAAAACGTCGATGCGGTCTATATTTCGATCCCGCATCCGGGCCATGCCGAATGGGCAATCAAGGCCGCCGAGGCCGGCAAGCATGTCTTGTGCGAGAAGCCGCTGGCGCTGACCGCCTTCGAGGCCGATGCCATGATGCATGCAGCGCGCAAGGCCGGCACCTTTCTCGGCGAGGCCTTCATGTACCGGCTGCACCCGCAGACGCTGCAATTGGTCGAGCTGATCAAGTCGGGCGCCATCGGCGAGATCCGCATGATCAAGTCGAGCTTCGGCTTCGCCATGCCGGGCTTCATGCCGGAACATCGGCTCTATGCCAACGACATGGCCGGCGGCGGCATTCTCGATGTCGGCGGCTATCCGGTGTCGATGGCGCGGCTGATCGCGGGCGCCGCCGCCGGGCAGCCTTTCCTCGAGCCGGACAAGGTCGTGGGCGCTGCCCATCTCGGCCAATCGGGCGTCGATGAGTGGGCCTCGGCCCTGCTCACGTTCCCCAACGGCATCGTCGCCGAGATCTCCTGCAGCATCTCGCTCAACCAGGACAACGTGTTGCGCATCTTCGGCACCAAGGGTCAGATCGAGGTGCCCGATTTCTGGTTCGCCGGTGGCAACCGCGACGTCGGACCGGGCCGGATCGAAGTGATCCGGTCCGGGGCGGCTCGCGAGGTGATCAGCCTCGACGAGACCCGCCACCTCTACTCCTTCGAGGTCGATGCCGCCGGCGAGGCGATCCTGGCCGGACGGCAGGAGTTCGCCTGGCCGGGCATGGGCTGGGCCGACAGCCTCGGCACGCTGCGCGTCCTCGACAAATGGCGTGCCGCGGTCGGGCTGGAATATGACATCGAAAAGCCGGCTAAGCGCGTCAACACCCTCTCTGGCCGGCCGCTGCGGACTGATGGCAAGGCCATTGGCAAGCGCGCCATTCCCGGCCTGCCGCGCGCAGTGTCGCTTCTGGCGCTCGGCTTCGAGGATTTCCGCACCTTCTCCTCCGGCTCGATCCTGCTCGACGCCTATTTCGAGGCCGGCGGCAATCTGTTCGACACCGGCTTCGTCTATGGCGCCGGCTACACCGAGACGCTGCTTGGCCAATGGCTCAGGAATCGCGGCGTGCGCGAGCAGTCGGTGATCATCGCCAAAGGCGCGCATTCGCCGCTCTGCTATCCCGATGTGATCGGCAAGCAGCTGGCGCAGTCGCTCGACCGGCTGCAGACCGACCATGTCGACATCTATTTCATGCATCGCGACAATCCGGACGTGCCGGTCGGCGAATTCGTCGATGCGATGGATCGCGAGGCGAAAGCCGGCCGCATCCGCGGCCTGTTCGGCGGCTCCAACTGGACGATGGAGCGCATGGACGAGGCGATTGCCTATGCCGAAAAGAACGGTAAGCAGAAGCCCGGCGCGCTCTCCAACAATTTCTCGCTGGCCGAGATGCTGGAGCCGATCTGGCCCGGTTGCGTCACCTCTTCCACGGATGACTGGAAGGGCTGGCTGACGGCGAGGCAGATGCCGAACTTCGCCTGGTCGAGCCAGGGCCGCGGCTTCTTCACCGACCGCGCCGGCCGCGACCGGACCGACAACGAAGAGCTGGTGCGGGTCTGGTATTCGGAAAAGAATTTCGGCCGCCGCGACCGCGCCATCGAATTGGCGCGCAAACTCGGCAAGAGCCCGATCCATGTCGCGCTGGCCTATGTCCTGTCGCAGCCCTTCCCCTCGGTCCCGCTGATCGGCCCGCGCACGCTGGACGAGCTGGAGGACAGTCTTAGGGCGCTGGATATCAAGCTGACGCCGGAGGATGTGGCGTGGCTGGACGAGGGGCTGGAGAGACGCAGGGCTTGATCGGAGCGAGGAAAAACAAGCGCCTCATTCCTTCGCCCCCCTCTCTGCCCTGCCGGGCCTCTCCCCCTCAAGGGGGGAGATCAGATGTCACGCCGGCTTTCGCCAATCACCAATGCTGCAGAAAAGGCGCCGGCGTCGAAGCTGCCAATCTCCCCCCTTGAGGGGGGAGATGTCCGGCAGGACAGAGAGGGGGCCTCGCGCCAACATCTCAGGCCCCCTACCGATCCACCCGTGTCGACAGAATAATCGACGACGACGTCCGCTCTACCCCATCCATCGCCCCGATCCGATCAAGCAGCGCGTCGAGGTCGCGGATCGACGGCGCGTCGACGATGACGATCATGTCGAAATTGCCGCTCACCGAATGCACTGTGCGGACCGGCGGCATCGCCGCGAGGCTGCGCACCACCTTGTCGGCGAGTTTCGGCGTGACAGTGAGCAGCACATGCGCCTTGACCAGCCCTTGCTCATAATCGGGCGACAGCCTGACCCCATATCCGGTGATGATGCCGCGCTGCTCCAGCCGCTCGATGCGGCTCTGCACCGTGGTGCGCGACACGCCGAGCTGGCGCGCGAGCTCGGCGGTCGAGGCGCGCGCGTTGGCGCGCAACAAGGTAAGCAGGGCTTGTTCGGCTTCACTGATCATTTCGACGAAACCTTTCGGCAAATCGTTCAAACTTACGTTTCATATTGCCAGATTCTACCCTTCCTTTCGACAGGAAAGCTGCGAAGATTCCCGCCACATCGCAATCAGCATTGGCAGGGGATATGATCATGAAGAACATCGTTGTCGTCGGCGCCGGCAAGATCGGCTCGACCATAGCTGAAATGCTGAACGCCACGGGCGACTACCGCGTCACGCTGGTCGACCGCTCGGCGGCTCAGCTTGCCGCCGCCGAACTGCCGGCCGGCGTCGCGACGCAGGAGCTCGACATCGCCGCTTCGGGCGAGCTCGAAAAGGTGCTCGCCGGCAAGTTCGCCGTGCTCAGCGCCGCGCCCTTCCACCTCACCACGCGCATCGCCGAGGCGGCCGCCGCCACCGGCGTGCATTATCTCGACCTGACCGAGGACGTCGTCTCGACCCGCCGCGTCAAGGAGCTCGCGCGTGACGCCAAAAGCGCCTTTATCCCGCAATGCGGCCTGGCGCCGGGCTTCATCTCGATCGTCGCCAACGATCTCGCCAGCCGCTTCGACACGCTGGAAAGCGTGCGCATGCGCGTCGGCGCGCTGCCGCAATATCCGTCCAACGCGCTGAACTACAACCTCACCTGGAGCACCGACGGCGTCATCAACGAATATTGCGAGCCCTGCGAGGCGATCGTCGAGGGCGAGCTGATCGAGGTGCCGCCGCTGGAGGAGCGCGAGGAATTCTCGCTCGACGGCGTCACCTATGAGGCTTTCAACACCTCCGGCGGTCTGGGCACGCTCGCCGAGACGCTGAAGGGCAAGGTGCGCACGCTGAACTACCGCACCATCCGCTATCCCGGTCACGCCGCGATCATGAAGGCGCTGCTCAACGACCTTGGGCTCCGCCACCGCCGGGACGTGCTGAAGGACATTTTCGAGAGCGCCCTGCCGGCGACGCTGCAGGACGTGGTCATCGTCTTCGTCACGGTTTCGGGCCGCCGCAACGGCCGCCTGCTGCAGGAGACCTACGCCAACAAGATCTATTCGCAGCGCGTCGGCAACATCGTGCGCAGCGCCATTCAGATCACCACCGCCTCAGGTATCTGCGCCGTGCTCGACATGCTGGCCGACGGCTCGCTGCCGGCGAAGGGCTTTGTCAAGCAGGAAGACATCGCCCTCGACGCCTTCCTCGCCAACCGCTTCGGCCGCGCCTACGCCCAGCACGAGATGGTAAGCCGGCTGGCGAGCTGAGGGGCGCCGGCTCCCCTTCCCCCTTTGTGGGGGAAGGTGTCGCCGAAGGCGACGGATGAGGGGTGCTCCAGGGAAAGCCAGCGTCTCACTTCGCTGGAACACCCCTCATCCGTCTCGGCGCTGCGCGCCGATCCACCTTCTCCCACAGGGGGAGAAGGAAGAAGCGCTCAAACATGCAGCGCGTGCCCGAGCGCCTTCAGCGCCGCTTCCTGGAAACCTTCGCCTTGCGTCGGATGCGCATGGATCGTGCCGGCGATGTCCTCCAGCCGCGCGCCCATCTCCAGCGCCAGGCCGAAAGCCGCCGACAGTTCCGACACGCCCTGCCCGACCGCCTGGATGCCCAGCACCAGATGGTTGTCGGCACGCGCCACGACCCGCACAAAACCGTCCTCGCCCTGCTTCGTCATCGCGCGCCCATTAGCGGCGAAGGGGAACTGGCCGATCTTGATCTCGCCAGCGAGCGCCTTCGCTTCTTCGGGCGACAGCCCGGCGGTGACCAGCTCCGGATCGGTGAAGCAGATCGCCGGAATGGCGCGCTTGTCCCAGCTTCTTTTGTGGCCGGCGACGATTTCGGCCACCATCTCGCCCTGCGCCATCGCGCGATGCGCCAGCATCGGCTCGCCGGTGACGTCGCCGATGGCAAAAATGCCGCGCATCGAAGTGCGGCACTGGTCGTCGATGCGGATGAATTTTCCCGCCATGTCGAGGTCGATCTGCTCCAGCCCCCAGCCTTCGGTCAGCGGCTTGCGGCCGACCGTGACCAGGATCCTGTCGGCGGCGATCTTGGCGTTCTTGCCGTCGGCCGTCTCGACCAGCAGCGCGTCGCCCTTGGCCGACAGGCCTTTGGCATTCGCCCCTGTCATCACCTCGACGCCGAGCTCGCCGAGCCGTTTCAGCACCGGTCTTGTCAGCTCGGCGTCATATTGCGCGAGCACCCGCGGCAAGGCCTCGACCACGGTGACCTTCGCACCCATCCTGGCGAAGGCCATGCCCAGCTCGAGCCCGATATAGCCGCCGCCGACGACCGCGAGCTTCTCCGGCACTTCGCTCAGCGCCAGCGCCTCGGTGGACGAGATCACCGGGCCGCCGAACGGCAGGAAGGGCAATTCGACCGGCGCCGAGCCGGTGGCGATCACCACGGTCTCCGCGTGGATGACCTGCGTGCCGGTCTCCGTCTCGACTTCGACGGTCTTGCCGTCCCGAAACGTCGCCCAGCCTTGTACGGTTTTCACCTTGGCCTTTTTCAAAAGTCCGGCCACGCCGCTGTTGAGCCGGCTAACGATGCCGTCTTTCCATGCTATGGTCTTGGTCAGGTCGAGCGTCGGCGCACCGACCTTGATGCCCAGCGGATCCTTGCCGCGGGCCATATGTGCGATCTTCCCGAACTCTTCCGCGGCATGAATCAGCGCCTTGGACGGGATGCAGCCGACATTGAGGCAGGTGCCGCCCGGCTTGCCGAACTCGACGATCACCGTGTCGACGCCAAGCTGGCCGGCACGGATAGCGCAGACATAGCCGCCCGGCCCGGCGCCGATGACGAGCAGCTTGCAGGAGATTTCTTTCATGGGATCACGCTCTTCTTGATGGCGAAGGTCGCGGCGCGCCTTCTCCTTCTCCCCTTGTGGGGTGAGAAGCGGTCCGCGTAGCGGACGAAAAGCCAATTGCTTGGCTTTTCGAGCTTCGAACGCCCTGAGCCTGCGACGGGCCGGGTGGTGGATCGGCGCGACAGCGCCGAGACGGATGAGGGGTGTTCCAGGGAAAGCCAACGTCTCACTCCGCTGGAGCACCCCTCATCCGTCGCCTTCGGCGACACCTTCTCCACAAGGGGAGAAGGGGGAGCGCGCATTTCGGCGCCGCGACGTTCGAGACCGACCCCATCTCCCTCAATCCACAAAGATCAGTGCCGGCGTTTCCAGCAGCGCCTTGATGCGCTGCACGAAAACCGCGGCATCCCAGCCGTCGATGACGCGATGGTCGAAGCTTGACGACAGGTTCATCATCTTGCGCGGGATGAACTGCGTGCCGTCCCACACCGGCCGCACCATGATCTTGTTGACGCCGACGATCGCCACTTCCGGGTAGTTGATGACCGGGGTGGTCGCCACGCCGCCCATGGCGCCGAGCGAGGTGATGGTGATGGTCGAGCCGGAAAGCTCCTCGCGGCTCGCCGTGCCGGCCTTGGCCGCATCGGCCAGCCGGTTGACTTCCGCAGCACTATCCCACAGGTCGCGCGCCTCGGCATGTTTCACGACCGGCACCACCAGCCCGTTCGCCGTCTGCGCGGCGATGCCGATATGGATGCCTTCATGCTGGTGGATGATGCCGGCATCGTCGTCGAACAGCGCGTTGAGGTTCGGCTGCTCGCCGATCGCCTTGACCATCGCCCGCATCAGGAAAGGCAGCAGCGTCAGCTTGGGGCGATCGGCACGCTTCTCCTTGTTGAGGGTGGCGCGCAAATCTTCCAATGCCGTGACGTCGATCTCCTCGACATAAGTGATATGCGGGATGCGCGATTTCGCCAGCGACATCTTTTCCGCGATCTTGCGCCTGAGACCAACGACCTTGATGTCCTCGACGCCGTCTTTGCGGGCAAGCCCGGTGGCGCGGGCCACTTGCGGGCCGCGCGCGAGGAATGCGTCGATGTCCTCATGGCTGATGCGCCCGGCCGGACCGCTGCCCGCAACCTGGCGCAGATCGATGCCGGCTTCCTTCGCTCGCAGGCGCACGGCCGGCGAGGCCAGCGGCTTCTCGCCTTCCGCGCGCGGCGCGCCGGACACTGAGGGGCGCGCGGCCATTGGCGCGGCTGCCGGCGAAACCTGGGCCGGCGGGTCGGCTGGCTTTGGTGCAGGCTTCGGGCTGCTCGGTTGCGGTTCCGCTTTCGGCTCGGCCGGCTTGGCTGGAGCCTCGGGCTTTGGCGCGTCGCCGCCACCGATGTTCGTCTTCACATTGCCTTCGCCGGCCACCTTCAGCCGCACGATCGGCGAGCCGATCGCCACCGTGTCGCCGATCTCGGCGCCGAGCCACAGGATCTCGCCGTCGACCGGCGAGGGGATCTCGACGGTTGCCTTGTCGGTCATGACGGCGGCGAGAACCGTGTCCTCGCGCACGAGGTCGCCGACCTTGACGTGCCACTCGACAAGCTCGGCCTCGGCGACGCCTTCGCCGACATCGGGAAGCTTAATGACGTGCTCGCCCATCTCAGGCCTCCCCCACTCTAAGCTTCCATGGTTTCGACGAGCGCGCGCCCGACCCGCGCCGGACCGGGGAAATAGTCCCATTCCTGCGCATGCGGATAGGGCGTGTCCCAGCCGGCGACCCGCGCCACCGGCGCTTCCAGATGGTAGAAGCAGTTCTCCTGCACGAGCGCCACCAGCTCGGCGCCGAAGCCGGAGGTGAGCGTCGCCTCGTGCACGACGACGCAGCGGCCGGTTTTCTTCACCGAGGCGACGATCGCCTCCAGGTCGAGCGGCAGCAGCGTCCTGAGATCGATCACCTCGGCGTCGATGCCGGTCTCCTCGGCCGCGGCCTGCGCGACATAGACCATCGTGCCGTAAGCGAGCACGGTGACCGCCGAGCCTTGCCTGCGTATCGCCGCCTTGCCGAGCGGGATCGTATAGTGGCCGTCGGCGACCTCGCCGAGATCATGCTTCGACCATGGCGTCACCGGCTTGTCGTGGTGGCCGTCGAACGGGCCGTTATAGAGCCGCTTCGGCTCGAGGAAGATCACCGGATCCGGATCCTCGATCGCCGCGATCAGCAATCCCTTGGCGTCGTGCGGATTGGAGGGCACGATCACCTTCAGGCCGGAGACATGGGTGAACAGCGCTTCCGGGCTCTGGCTGTGCGTTTGGCCGCCGAAAATGCCACCGCCGGTCGGCATCCGCACCACGATCGGGCAGGTGAAATCGCCGTTCGAGCGATAACGCAGCCGCGCCGCCTCCGAGACGATCTGGTCGTAAGCCGGGTAAACATAGTCGGCGAACTGCACCTCGACGCAGGGTTTCAGCCCATAGGCGGCCATGCCGATGGCCGAGCCGACAATGCCGGATTCGCTGATCGGCGCGTCGAAGCAGCGGCTCTTGCCGTATTTGGCCTGCAGGCCCTGCGTGGCGCGGAAGACGCCGCCGAAGAAGCCGACATCCTCGCCATAGACGATGACGCTCTCGTCGCGCCCCATCGACACGTCCATGGCGTCACGGATCGCCTCGATCATGGTGCGTCTCGGCATGGTCAGACCCCCGCCTGCTGGCGCTGGCGCCTGAGATGCGGCGGCATTTCGGCATAGACGCCCTCGAACATGTCGCGCGTCGACGGCTTGCCGCCGGCGTGCAGCGTGCCGTGGCTTTCGGCCTCCTTCTGCGCCGCGATCACCGTTTCGAGGATCTCAGCCTCCGCCTGGGTATGGCGCTCCTCCGACCAGACTTGCTTGTGGATGAGATGGTTCTTCAGCCGGATCACCGGATCGCCGAGCGGCCAGGCGTCGGACTCCGCCTTTGGCCGGTAGGCTGACGGATCGTCCGAGCTCGAATGCGCGCCGGCGCGGTAGGTGACATATTCGACCAGCGTCGGCCCGAGATTGGCGCGCGCCCGCTCCGCCGCCCATTTGGCCACCGCATGGACGGCGAGATAATCATTGCCGTCGACGCGCAGCGACGGGATCCCGAAGCCAAGCCCGCGCGCGGCGAACGTGCCGGAGCCGCCGCGCGCGATGCCCTGGAAGGTCGAGATCGCCCACTGGTTGTTGACGACGTTGAGCACGACAGGCGCCTTGTAGGTCGAAGCAAACACCAGCGCCGCATGGAAATCGGACTCCGCCGTCGAGCCGTCGCCGATCCACGCTGCCGCAATCTTGGAATCATTGGAGATCGCCGAGGCCATCGCCCAGCCGACCGCCTGGATATATTGCGTCGCCAGATTGCCGGAGATCGAGAAGAAGCCGTGCTCCTTCGACGAATACATAATCGGCAGCTGCCGCCCCTTCAGCGGATCGGCCTCGTTGGAATAGATCTGGTTCATCATCGTGACCATCGGATAGCCGTCGGCGATCAGAAGGCCGGCTTGCCGGTAGGTCGGGAAATTCATGTCGCCCGGCTTGAGCGCCTTGCGGAAAGCGCAGCTCACCGCCTCTTCGCCCAGATGCTGCATGTAGAAGGAGGTCTTGCCCTGGCGCTGCGCCATCTGCATGCGCGCATCGAAGGTCCTGAGCGTCATCATATGGCGCAGGCCTTCGAGCAGCTCCTCGTCCGAAAGCAGCCCGGCCCACGGCCCGACGGCCTCGCCGGCGCGGTTCAGCACACGGATGATGGAGAAAGCCATGTCGCGGATGCTGCGCGGATCGACCTCGATCTCCGGGCGCGGCACCGAGCCCGCCTTGGGAATGGTCACATTCGAGAAATCCGGCGTGCCGCCGGGCCGAACCTCTGGCTCGGGCACATGGAAGCGCAACAATCCAGCGTCGGCCATGAGCTCACATCCTCCAATGTTGCCGGTGCGATATTTGCATATCCGCGCCGCCATTTCATCGTGCGAGAAGGCGGACATCCTCCCGGTCGTCGGCCCCGCGGAACCGATGCGGCACAGACGCCAAGATGCAGATATGGCGGCGAAATTTCTTGTCGATGTTTTTGCCCGCCGCGCAATTTGGCGGAAGTTTGCGAGGCGATTGCCGCCAGAAAAAGTAAGCGGGATATGCGCGGCGGCCGTAGCAGCTAATCTCCCCCCTTGTGGGGGAGATGCCCGGCAGGGCAGAGGGGGGCGTGACAGGCGCTACTTTAGGATCGTCATTCTAGGGCGGAGCAAGGAGCGGAGCGACGCGCGTAGACCCTAGAATCCATGCCGTGACGTTTAGGCGTTGCAGCAGTTACAGAATATTCTGCACCCTTGCGCCCTCGACAGAGGTCACGGCATGGATTCTCGGGTCAAGCCCGAGAATGACGAAGAGAGGCCCGCCGCTTCTCCGTTCACTCGGCCCCCGCCGCGTGCTAATTCACCCCGCATGGCACAGAAGAAAGGATACGAGGTCGATTCGTGGCTGGCGAAGCCCGATCCGGCCATGGCAATCGTCCTGCTTTACGGCCCTGACCGCGGCCTTGTCGCCGAGCGGGCGAAAACCTTCGCCGCGAAAACCGGCCTGCCGCTCGACGACCCCTTCTCTGTCGTCAGGCTGGACGGCGCCGAAGTCGACCGCGATGAGGGGCGGCTGCTCGACGAAGCCCGCACGGTGCCGATGTTTTCCGACCGGCGGCTGCTTTGGGTGCGCAATGCCAGCGGCCAGAAGGCGCTGGCTGACGACATCAAGGCGCTGACCGCGGAGCCCGCGCCCGACGCCATCATCCTCATCGAAGCCGGCGACCTGAAGAAAGGCACGGGCCTCAGGGCCATCGTCGAGGCTGCGGGCAACGCGATCGCCTTGCCGTGCTACGCCGACGAAGCCCGCGACCTGGATTCGGTGATCGACGACGAATTGCGCAAGGCCGGCATGTCGATGACGCTGGACGCCCGCCAGGCGCTGCGCCGCAACCTCGGCGGCGATCGCCTCGCCTCGCGTGGCGAGATCGAGAAGCTGGTGCTCTACGCGCACGGCCACAAGGAGATCGGCATCGACGACGTCAACGCGCTGTCGGGCGACGTCTCCGGCGCTTCCTTCGACGCCGCTGTCGACGCCATGCTGGACGGCAAGGTCGGCGATTTCGACATCGCCTTCAACCGTCACTGCCAGTCCGGCGGCCATCCGTTCCTGGTTCTGTCATCGGCGATGCGGCAATTGCAGGCGATCCAGGCGATGCGCGGCCAGATGGAGACCGGCGGCCGCAACGCCGCTTCGGTCGTCGCCGGCGCCCGCCCCCCGGTTTTCTTCTCGCGCCGCAAGCTGGTGGAAAAGACGCTGGAGCGCTGGAACGTCGAGGCGCTCGCACGTGCGCTCGGCCGGCTGCAGACGGCGGTGCTGCAGACCCGCAAACGACCGGACCTGTCGGAAGCGCTGGCACGCCAGGCGCTGCTTGGCATTGCGATCGAGAGCGCGAGGCTAGGGCAAAGATAAACGCCGGCGACTGGCGGCGGCCGGAGCGACAGCTGATCTCCCTCCTTGCAGGGGAGATGGCCGGCAGGCCAAAGGAGTGCTGTCCCGCCAGCGTATTTTTCGTCATTCTAGGGCGGAGCAAGGAGCGAAGCGACGCGCGCAGACCCTAGAATCCATGCCGTGGCATTGGCCGTAGAATGCTGCGGTCCAGAATAGGCGCCGATGGCTGCGCCAGCTAGGATCGCCAGATGACCGGCTATGTCTACATGACTGCTAGCCAGAAATGGGGCACGATCTATATCGGTGTCACCAACGACCTTGCTCGCCGGATGCCTGAGCATAAGTCCGGCCAAGGCTCCGGCTTTACCAGCCGCTACGGCGTGCAGCGTCTGGTCTGGTACGAAGAATATTTCGACATCACCGATGCCATTCAGCGTGAGACGTCACTGGAACGCTGGCCACGGCGATGGAAGATTGAACTGATCGAAAAGAGCAATCCGGAATGGTTCGAACTGTTTCGTGGAATTGGCTGGTGAACGTTCTGCACCGTGGCGGCTCTCAACCGTCACGGCATGGATTCTAGGGTCTGCGCGCGTCGCTTCGCTCCTTGCTCCGCCCTAGAATGACGAAGGATACGTCCTGCCCGGCCGCTGGTCAGTTCATCATCTGGTCCGCCGGCTGAAAGGTCGGCAGCGCCTGGGGAAACACCAGCACCGCCGCGCCGTAAAGGAGCAGGGCGACACCCGACACTTTTGCTATGCCCTTTCCCGCCGGGAAGGTCTTTTCCGCAAAGATCAGCAGCGTGACCACGGCCATTGCGGCGACGTTCATGATCCCGAGCGGGAAAAGTGCCAGAAACAAGAGCCAGCAACAGCCCAGACAAAAGGCGCCGTGCTCGAGGCCCATGCGGACCGCGCCCCAGGAACCATCGCGCCAGGAGGTCAGGATGAAACCGATTGGCGTGCGGCATTTGGCCAGGCACAGATCCTTCAGTGGCGAGAGCTGGTAGGCGCCGGCAATGATCAGCAGGGCGCCGCCGATGCGCGCGGCCGTCGCCGTGGACAATCCCGCATGATCGGCAAGCGTCTCGGCTCCTGCGGCGCCGGCAAAGGCCAAAACGCCCACCGTGCCCCAAACCAGCATATAGCCTGCCACGAATACCCAGGTAGCGACAAAGGCCTCGCCGCGACCCCGTTTGCCGGCCTGGACCTGGTGGAAGGTCAGGATCATGGGCGCCGCCGTCGGAAACATCATGGCAATCATCATGATCATCCAGACGGCAAGAAACAGCGGCGCCGCCATGCCCATGGTGGGTGAGTACATCTGCATGCGCATGTCCGCGTCCATGCCGATCCGCTGCCGGATGAGCAAGACCCACGCCGCCGCGGCGACAGCGCCCAACAGGGCGAGAATGATGTTTCGCTGCAATGTCAGCGTCATGGGCGAGGCCGTTCCGACCATGCGTGCGGGACTATTGCTGGCCGGACCAATTGATCGGAGCGTAGTGCGCGTTCCGGCGGGAATTGTCCCAACTCATGCCATGGTCGCTGAAAGTATTGCCTTCCATTCCCATCGCCATACCGAGCCAGTCGGGATTGACGGGATGGCCGGAGGCCACCCACATCTCGCCGTCCTCGCGCATTGTCGGCAACGGTTCGACCGCCAACTGCATCACGCCGGCAATCTCCACCGACCGCTTCTTGCCGTCGGCCTGGTATCTGATCGGCACCTTCTTGGCTCCGAGATTGGTGCTGATCATCGGCGCGAAGGCGGCCATCGGCCCGCCCGCGGCGCCGGTGAAGATGGCGCCCAGCGCTTCGGTCTGCCTATCATCCGCATGGTCGTCGATATAGGCGGCGGCCGTCCAATTGCCCTCCGCCATCGGACCTGGCGTGTGAGCAACCATCGCGACATTGAGCCCGTCCAACCGAACGTCCCCGAAACTGCCCTTGTCGATATGAAAGACCAAGGCGACGTCGCAAACGCCTTTCGTCGGCTTCGATGTCAGCTGCGCCTGGGTGGACAGCAGGCAGGGACATACGACGTCGCAGCTGCAATTCTCGAAGTAATTTCCGGACAATTGCCAACTGACTGCCATTTGCACCTCCCGTTGCGTCAAGCGTGTCCGGCTTTGGCGAGGCGGTGCCGTTTCACGGAGAACGGCAGATAGCCCTCACCGCGACTGGTCGGCACGCCGGGGCAGTAATTTAAGGTCAAGCTAATAGAGCGTACGCCGTTGCCGTGGACTGTCAAGCGGAGGGCGCTGGGGAGGGGCGCTGTCTCGCCGACATATCCTTCGTCATTCTAGGGCGGAGCAAGGAGCGAAGCGACGCGCGCAGACCCTAGAATCCATGCCGTGGCATTGGCCGTAGAATACTGCGGTCCAGAATAGCCGCCAATGGCTGCGCCAGCTAAGATCGCAACATGACCGGTTACGTTTACATGACAGCAAGCCAAAAAGGCGGCACGATCTATATCGGTGTCACCAACGACCTTGCTCGTCGGATGCCTGAGCATAAGTCTGGCCAAGGCTCCAACTTCACCAGTCGCTACGGCGTGCAGCGTTTGGTCTGGTACGAGGAGTATTTCGACATCGCCGACGCGATCCAGCGTGAGACGTCATTGAAGCGTTGGCCCCGCCGATGGAAGATTGAACTGATCGAGAAGACCAATCCGGAATGGTTCGAGCTGTTTCGCGGAATTGGTTGGTGAGCGTTCTGCACCGTGGCGGCGCTCAGGCGTCACGGCATGGATTCTAGGGTCTTCGCGCGTCGCTTCGCTCCTTGCTCCGCCCTAGAATGACGAAGGACAGATTGACGGGACAGCACGCTCCTCTGTCCTGCCGGGGCATCTTCTCGCAGGGAAGGATCCGCAGTTCCCGGCATCTTAGCCGCGCACCGCGCAAACAAAAAAAGGGCCGGCGCATCGCCAGCCCATTATGTCTATCACCGATATATCAGACGTATCCAACGTTCAGCCAAAACCTCAGCTACCGCCAAATACCATGGCGCCTCAGCCGCCTACCGCTCGTCCTTCAGGCGCCGGCAGAGCTCGTCGAGCTGTTCCAGCGAGCGGTAGTTGATCTTGAGCGTGCCGCCCTTGCCCTTGTGCTCGATGCTCACGATCATGCCGATCGTATCGGTCATCAGCTTCTCGAGCGCCAGCGTGTCGGGGTCCTTGTCGGTGATGCCTGCCGAGGTCTTGGTCTTGGCTGGCGTCGGGCCGGCGGGCATTTGCGCCAAGGCTTCGGCTTGGCGCACCGAAAGCCCTTCCTTGATGATGCGCTTGGCGAGCCCGGCCGGGTCTTCGGCGGTGACCAGCGTTCGGGCGTGGCCGGCCGACAAATCGCCGTCGACCAGCATGTCGTGAATGACGTTAGGCAGCTTCAGCAGTCTCAGCGTGTTGGCGACATGGCTGCGGCTCTTGCCGATCACCTGGCCGAGATCGGCCTGCGTGTAGCCATGCTCGTCGATGAGCTGCTGGTAGCCTTGCGCCTCCTCGACCGGATTGAGGTCGGCGCGCTGCACGTTCTCGATGATCGCCAGCTCCAGCGCGGTGCGGTCGTTGACGTCGCGCACGATCAGCGGGATCTCGGTCAAGCCGGCGCGCTGCGCAGCCCGCCAGCGCCGCTCGCCGGCGATGATCTCGTAGCGGCCGGGCTGCGACGGCGAGGGGCGCGCCACGACCGGCTGCACCACGCCGTGCTCGCGGATCGACTGGGCTAGGTCGGTGAGCTCGGCATCGCCGAAATGCCGGCGCGGATTCTTCGGGTTCGGGCTGACGAACTCGATCGGCACCTTGCCGTCGGCCGCCACCGCCACGCCCGGCTTTTCGGGCGCCGCTGGACGGTCGATTTCGCCGATCAGCGCCGCGAGGCCGCGGCCCAGTCTTTTTCTCGATTGGTCTTCGCTCATGAGTTTGTCCAGATCGTTTCGGAATCGAATCGGCTGATTAACCAAGCCGCGCGATGATGCTCAGGCGGCGCGCAGCTTGCGCTCGCGGCGGATCACCTCGGAGGCGAGCTGCAGATAGGCCTGGCTGCCCGAGCATTTCAGGTCGTAAAGGATCGCCGGCTTGCCGTAGGACGGCGCCTCGGAGACGCGCACATTGCGTGGGATGATCGTCTCATAGACCTTGTCGCCCATATGGGTGCGCACATCCTGCACCACCTGGTTGGCGAGGTTGTTGCGCCCGTCATACATGGTGAGCACGATACCCTGGATGGTGAGGTCCGGATTGATGGTATTGCGCACCTGCTCGACCGTCTCCAGCAACTGGCTGAGACCTTCCAGCGCGAAGAACTCGCATTGCAGCGGCACGAGAACGGAATCGGCCGCCGCCATTGAATTCAAAGTCAAAAGGTTGAGCGAGGGCGGGCAGTCGATCAGCACATAGCCGAACGGGGCCGAACGCTCGGAGGCGGCGCGCAGCGCATTGCGCAACTTGAGCACGCGGTCGGGCGCCGAGGCGATTTCCATCTCGATGCCGAGAAGGTCGAGAGTCGAGGGTATGATGGAGAGGCCGGGCACCGCCGTCGGCACCGCGGCCTGCTCCAGCTCGAGCTCGCCAGTCAGCACGTCATAGGACGAAACCGTGCGATCCTTGCGGTCTATGCCGAGGCCGGTGCTGGCATTGCCCTGCGGGTCGAGGTCGACGATCAGCACGCGCTCGCCGATCGCGGCCAGCGCCGTGGCCAGGTTGATGGCCGTCGTCGTCTTGCCGACCCCGCCTTTCTGGTTGGCGACAGTGATGATACGCGGTCCGGTTTTCATGGATTTATGCCAGTAATTCATTGCTGTTTCGCTGGGCGCAAGTCGGTGATGTCGAGGATGACGCCTTCGGCGTCGGTCATGCTCGAATGTTCTACCAGATCGAAGCCCCAGCGGTGAGTGCTTTCTTCCACCTCGGCGCGGTAATCCCGGCCTTTGTGAAAGAGCGCGCTTGCGCCGCTGGTCAGCCAGGGCGCCGATAGGTCGAGCAGGACCGGAAGCGCCGCCAGCGCCCTGGCCGTGACGATTTCTGGTGTTGAAACAAGCGCATAGCTGTCATCGATGCGCCTGGCCACGACACGCGCCGGCAGATCGAACTGGCCTATGACGGATTGCAGGAACGACGCCTTTTTGCGATTGCTTTCGACCAGGGCGATCGATGCGCCGGGGCGCTCCACCAGCAGGAAAGCCAGCACGAGGCCGGGAAAACCGCCGCCTGAGCCGAGATCGACCCAGCGCGTCGCGGTGGGTGCGATTCGCGCAAGCTGGGCGCTGTCCAGGATATGGCGGCGCCACACATCGTCCAGTGTCGACGGCGCCGCCAGATTGATGCTGCGGTTCCATTTCAGGAACAGCTGTTCGAAAGCCTGCAGCCGCTCGAATGTTTCACGTGAAACCGGACCCGCTGCCTTTTGCAGGCTCGCCCAGGCATCCGCGCTCACGCCACGTCCCTTCGCGCTGCGAACTCGGCGTTGCGGACATGCGCGACAATGATGGCAAGCGCGGCGGGTGTCATGCCTTCCATGCGCTGCGCATCGGCGATCGAGCGCGGCTGGCGCGCCTTCATCTTCTGCTTCAGCTCGTTTGAAAGTCCCGGAACGTCCGAGAAATCGAGCGCCTCGGGGATGAGCCGCGATTCCTCATGCCTGATCTGTGCGGCGTCGGCTTGCTGGCGATCGAGGTAAACTGAATATTTCGCCTCCGTTTCGAGCCGCTCCGCCGTCTTGGCGTCCAGTTCGGCAAAGCGCGGCTCGACCCTTCTCAGCCAGGCCATGTCGACGCCCGGATGCGCCAACAGCGCATAGGCCGAGCGGCGCACGCCGTCCTTGTTGATCTCCAGCCCATGCCGTGCCGCTTCATTCGGCGTAAGCGTCACAGACTTTGCCAGCGCGCGGGCTTCGTCGAGCTTCTGCGCCAGCGCGCCAAAACGCTGCAGCCGCTCCGATGACGCGATGCCGAGTTTTTCCGCCAGCGGCGTCAGCCGCGCGTCGGCGTTGTCGGCGCGCAGCGACAACCGGAACTCCGCCCGCGAGGTGAACATGCGATAGGGCTCCGCGATACCCCGGCTGGTCAGATCATCGACCATCACGCCGATATAGGCCTCGGTGCGGCTGAGCACGAACGGCTCATCGCCAGATGCCGCCCGCGCCGCGTTGATGCCGGCAAGCAGGCCTTGCGCGCCGGCCTCTTCATAACCGGTCGTGCCGTTGATCTGCCCGGCCAGGAAAAGGCCGACGACGCGCTTCGTCTCCAGCGTCGTCTTCAGCTCGCGCGGATCGACATGGTCGTATTCGATGGCATAGCCGGGCTGCAGCATCGTCGCCTTTTCCAGCCCGGGGATCGTCTTCAGCATGTCGAGCTGCACCTCTTCCGGCAGCGAGGTCGAGATGCCGTTCGGATAGACGGTGTCGTCGTCGAGGCCTTCGGGCTCGAGGAAGATCTGATGGCCCTCGCGGTCGCCGAACTTGACGATCTTGTCCTCGATCGAGGGACAGTAGCGCGGCCCGATGCCTTCGATCGAGCCGGAATACATGGCCGAACGACCGAGATTGGCGCGGATCAGCTCATGCGTCTCCGGCATGGTGCGGGTGATGCCGCAATGGATCTGCGGATTGGCGATTTTGTCCGTCATCAGTGAGAACGGTACCGGATCCTCGTCGGCGGCTTGGGCATCCAGCGAGGCCCAGTCGATGGTGCGGCCGTCGAGGCGAGGGGGCGTTCCGGTCTTCAGGCGACCGAGCTTGAAACCCGCGCGCGCCATCGTCGCCGACAGGCCGAGACTTGCCTGCTCGTTCATCCGCCCGGCGACGATCTTCCTTTCGCCGATATGGATCAGCCCGCGCAGGAACGTGCCGGTGGTCAGCACGACGGCGCCGCAGGCCAGCCGCCGATTGCCGGAAACCAGCACGGCTGCGACGCTACCGTTTTCGATCTCAAGGTCGAGGACTTCGCCCTCGATCACGTCGAGATCGTTCTGCTGCCGAATCGCTTCCTGCATTGCCAAGCGATAAAGCTTGCGGTCGGCCTGGGTGCGCGGACCGCGCACGGCCGGCCCCTTGCGGCGGTTGAGCAGGCGGAACTGGATGCCGGCGGCGTCGGCGATGCGCCCCATGAGCCCGTCCATGGCGTCGATCTCGCGCACGAGATGCCCCTTGCCGAGACCGCCGATCGCCGGATTGCACGACATGACGCCGATCGTCTCGAAACGCAGCGTCACCAGCGCGGTCCTGGCGCCGGCGCGCGCGGCAGCACTCGCCGCCTCGCAACCGGCATGGCCGCCGCCCACCACCACCACATCATAGTGATTGGTCATTTTTCCAACAATCCGCTTTCAGAGATTGGGTTGACAGATGTCCCCGACGGCGGCTGGTGTCAAGGAGAGGTGGACTCGTTTCACGTGAAACAATGAATGGCGAGCATTGCGATCCAAGCCGACAACTGCGAAGCCGGCGGCGTTGGCGGAGTTTCACGTGAATCATTGCGGGGCAGCGCCCCAGCCCGTGTTTCACGTGAATCACTTACCGATGCAGAACTGCGAAAAGATGACGTCGAGCAAATCTTCGACATCAACCGCGCCGATGATCCGGCCAAGGCGCTCGGCCGCCAGCCGCAGTTCCTCAGCGCGCAGCTCCTGTCTATGGCCCGACAGTGCCGCCCGCAGGAAATCCGCTGCCTCTTTGAGCAACTCTACATGGCGCAGCCTGGATGGCAGCACGTCACCCACCTCGCCAACCGCAGCGGCGGCGCGGGCCCCTATCTCGTTCAGAAGGCGGTCCAGGCCGCTGCCGTCCTTGGAAGAAATCACCAAGTCGTAGTCACCGCCGGCGGCATTGGCGATATCCGACTTCGTTCCGATCCTCAGCCCCGGAGCCCCACCTGGAATACCCCCAACGGGCGCCGGATCGGCCATATCCTCCAACAGCAGAACGAGATCCGCCACGTCAGCTTTGGCCCGCGCTCTTTCGATGCCGATCGACTCGACCTTGCCCGCAGTCTCCCGCAGCCCGGCCGTGTCGACAAGTCGTACCTTCAGCCCGTTAAGGTCCATCACCACCTCGATCAGATCGCGCGTCGTGCCCGGTTCATCGGTGACGATCGCCGCTTCGCGCCGCGCCAACGCGTTGAACAAGCTGGACTTGCCGGCATTCGGGGCGCCGAGGATCACGACTTCGAAACCATCGCGAATGATCTCCGCGGCCGTGAAACCTCCGATGTGGCGATCGATTTCCCCGATCATCACCGACACGTCGGACCAGACCGCATCCGAAACGGAACCCGGCACGTCCTCTTCGTCGGCGAAGTCGATCTCCGCTTCGATCATGGCTCGCGCGTGGATCAGCCGGCGGCGCCAGTCCGAATAGAGCTCGCTTTGCGCACCTTCGGCATTGCGCAGGGCGAAGCGGCGCTGCGCCTCCGTCTCGGCATTGACCAGATCGGCGAGCGCCTCGGTCTCGACGAGGTCAAGCTTGCCGTTCAGAAAGGCGCGCCGGGTAAACTCGCCCGGTTCCGCATGCCGCACCCCATCGAACTGCGTGATCGTCTCCAGCATCTTGGCCGCAACGGCGCGGCTGCCATGGACCTGGAACTCTGCAACGTCCTCCCCGGTGAAGCTGCCGGGACCTGGAAAGAACAGGACGAGGCCGTGATCGATGATCGAGCCGTCGGCCGCCCGGAGCCTTCGCAACGTGGTAAACCGATCCTTAACGGATCCGGCTATCGTTTCGACCACGAACCGAGTTTTGGGGCCGGAAATTCGGATGACGGCGATGCCTGCCGGCAAGCGGCCGCTCGACAGTGCGACGATCGAATCCTTCGAAGCCATTGGGGAAACCATTTGCCGGACCTGCCGAACCGCCTAGATTGAAAGATAGAGCACGGCCGAAAGCCGCTTCACACTTTTCGGCATCATGCTCCAGCGTTGATGCATGAGACCCAAAAAAGAGCCGTCCATCGTGACCTTACCCGCACGAAACCTGCTTGCCGAAGAGGCCAGCCCTTATCTGCAGCAGCACAGCGACAATCCTGTCCATTGGCGCGGCTGGTCGCCTGCGGCCCTTGCCGAAGCGAAGCAGCTCGGGCGGCCGATCCTGCTCTCCATCGGTTACGCCGCTTGCCACTGGTGCCATGTCATGGCCCATGAAAGCTTTGAGAACGACGCCGTGGCCGCCGTCATGAACCGGCTCTACGTGAATATCAAGGTCGATCGCGAAGAGCGGCCCGACATCGACCAGATCTATATGGCCGCGCTGCATGCCATGGGCGAGCAGGGCGGCTGGCCGCTGACCATGTTTCTGACACCCGACGGCAAGCCTTTCTGGGGCGGCACCTATTTCCCGCGCGAGGCGCGTTACGGAAGGCCGGGCTTCATCCAGGTACTGGAAGCGGTCGACAAGGCCTGGCGCGAGAAGCAGCGGAGCCTCGCCGAAATCGCCGACGGGCTGACCGCCCATGTCGAGCAGCGGCTAGCCAGCGCGACGGGCAAGGCGGTGCTCGATCGCGACACGCTGGCCGACCTCGCCACCCGCATCGGCGGCATGATCGACCGCGATCTCGGCGGCTTGAAGGGCGCGCCGAAATTCCCCAACGCGCCCTTCATGCACACGCTTTGGCTGTCCTGGCTGCGTGACGGCGAGGCCGCGCATCGCGACGCGGTGCTCGCCAGCCTCGAAAAAATGCTCGCCGGCGGTATCTACGATCACGTCGGCGGCGGTCTCAGCCGCTACTCCACCGACGCCGAATGGCTGGTGCCGCATTTCGAGAAGATGCTTTACGACAACGCCCAGCTCATCCGCCTGTGCAACTGGGCCCATGCGGCCACCGGGAATGACTTGTTCCGGATACGAATCGAAGAGACCGTCGGCTGGTTGCTGCGCGAGATGCTGGTCGAAGGCGGCGCCTTCGCCGCCAGCCTCGATGCCGACAGCGACGGCGAGGAGGGGCTTTTCTACACATGGAACCGCGACGAAGTCGAAGCCGCGCTCGGCGACGATACGTCGACCTTCTTCCGGTATTTCGAGCTCGCTGCGCCGCATGGCTGGGAAGGCAAGCCGATCATTCGCCAGAGCGAGACCCAGCAAGCTCAGGGCATCGCCGACTATGCGAAATTGGCGTCTCTGAGGGCAAAGCTGTTGGGCGTCCGCGAAGGGCGGGTCAGGCCGGGCCGCGACGGCAAGGCGCTCACCGACTGGAACGGGCTGATGATCGCAGCACTCGCCGAGGCGGGCCGCTCGCTTGGGCGGCGCGACTGGATCGACGCCGCCGCAAAAGCCTTCGGCCATATCGTCGAGGCCGGCCAGGACGGACGGCTGCCGCATTCCATGCTAGGCGCGAAGAGGCTTTTCCCGGCGCTGTCCAGCGATTATGCCGCCATGACCAACGCGGCGATCGCGCTGTTCGAGGCGACCGGCGATCCGGCCTATTCCGATCGCGCCCGACAGTTCATCGACGAGCTCGACCGCTGGCACCTGGATGAACAAAAGAGCGGCTACTGGCTGACGGCGTCGGACAGCGGCGACGTTCCGATCCGCATCCGCGGTGATGTGGATGAAGCAATCCCGTCGGCCACCAGCCAGATCGTCGAGGCGCTGGTGCGGCTGTCATCGCTCACCGGCGACCTCGGTCTCTGGGAAAAGGCGTGGACGACCGCCGAGCATGCCATGGGCCGCGCCTCGCAGCAGGCCTACGGCCAGGCCGGCATCGTCAACGCCTGTGCCCTGGCGCTCGAGCCGCTGAAGCTTGTCATTGTAGACGAGCCAGAATCACCAAGCCTCGTTCCGGTCGCGAATCGGAATCCGGACCCGCGCCGGGTCGACATTGTCGTTCCGGTCGGTTCGGAAGCGAATCGACCGTTGTTGCCGGGCGGCGTTTTGCCGCCGACGGACAAGGCGGGCGCCTGGTTCTGCAGCGGGCAGGTCTGCATGCCGGTGGTGACGAATGCGGGCGAGTTGGAGAAGTTGCTGCGGCGATAGCGCCTTTCTCCTTCTCCCCTTGTGGGCCTGTTGCGTAATTGGCTGGTTGTGATTCTCTGAGAGGAAGCTCGGAGGGAATCGCGATGGCTGTGAAGCAGACGGGACAGTTGAGCCTGGCGGAGGCGTTTCTAGGCGACAAGCTTGCGGGCG
>NZ_NSFT01000023.1 GCF_002294725.1 Mesorhizobium sp. WSM4313
AGCAGACGCGGCGCGGCGGTTAACCACCTTCGCATATTCGATCGAACTCAATAGGATTGCTGGCCGTTTTGAGGCCATGGAAGATCGCCAACCTAGATTTTGCTGTCATCCCGAGCCGTCTGGCACATGGACCGTCTGGGACGACGTTACCGATGAGCCCGCGACCTTGGGAGGATACAAACTCGTCGGCCGCACATGGGAGCGCGCCAAGACTGCCCGCGACTTGCTAAGGCGGATTTACAGCAATCGACTCGACGCTCGATCAGTTCGACGATACGCACCGATCACTTCAGCGGGTCGCGTCGATGATCTCATTTCGTCAATACGGAAGCGACAAGATTTAGAATAGCGCCGGCGCTTGCGTCAGGCTGCGGAAGGTGGGCAGGAATGGTGGCGGCTACGAGCCCGCCAGCCGCATAAACCGCTATGCAATTGCCAACTGCCGCCGTCGGGATCATGCTGGAGCTTCTGGGACGGGTGCTCCCCGTCCTAGGTGTCCCCCTAGGCCCGGCGGCTTACCACTCCCCCGAAGATACGTTGGCTGCCGGGCCGCCCTTCTACCAGCCACTAGCGCGCATTCCGCGTCGCCGCACCCTACAGCGCCGAAGCGCCGATCGGCCGGTCTGACGGGTGAGAAGCGCCATACCGCCGCCGTCGACCTCGATCTAAACGCGCGGATATTTGCATAAGTCGAGACTTATCAGCAAGGCCGCCCCCGCATCCTTGGTTCTGTGTCGCTCCGGGCAGGCCCGGCTCCGTGCTGGCCTCCGCCAGACCAAGCCGAGCCCCCGGGGACAAGGGCTTCTTACTTCTTCTTCGGAGCATCCGCCGGGTTGGCGAACGTGATGCCGCCAGGGGCACTGACCTGAACGTCAATGATCGCCCCTTCGTCTCCGGTCCACACGTAGTGCATGCCGCCAGGCTGTAGCGCGAAAAAGGCTCCCGGCTTGAGCCACGGGCCGGTCTTGTCGAGCTTATCCCCGAAGCCGAACCCGACCTGACCGCTGATCAGCCACACGGCCTCCGCATTAGGATGGCTGTGCGGCGGGACGACGTAATGGGGCGGGAACTTCACGCGTGCCACACTCCAGTTACCGGATTGCGCCAGGATAGCGACCTTGGCGCCAGGCGGCAGGTCGTCAATGTCCTGCCACTTCAGGTCCGTGCTATCGGTCGTTAGAACGGGGGTGGTCTTTACGCCCTCCTGACCCTCGACAGCGAAGGCCACGCCTCCAGATATAAGGGCTGCCGCAATAGTGAGCCCGAGCACAATGAGCATTGATCGGCCGTTTGATCGCGATGAAATCTCCATGATTGCATCCTCCCAGGTTTGTCACACGAGTGAACGTGCGAGAAGCCTCATATTAGCATAACTGCATCTATCTGGCGCCGGACGTTTTGCTGGCCTCCCCCCGCCATCCGCCGCCTCCATCAGCGGCGCCGCTTGTCCGGCGTCACCGCATGATTGGTGAACTGCAGATTGCGATCATCCCGGCCGGCGCCGCGGCATTCGGTGCAATAGACCACCTTAATCAATCCCCAGTGCATGGAGGGGTGATCCGGGCCGAGGCGCTTCACCATCTCGGCCATGTCGAGCACGGCCATGCGTTTGCACGTTAGGCAGCTCACCGACAGGCCTGTGCCGGCCTTCAGGCTTCTTGCCCAGCGTATCTTCAACCAAGGGGTATTCTTTGCCCACGGCGATCTCCAGAGAGGTCGCCCCATCCGAGTGAGATATGGCGATCGGAGATCATCGGTGGCAAGAGGCCGGAGCAAAGATCATTCCTCCCTTTGAAGGGTGATGTCGGCCGCGCTTCACGCTAGGCGACGGGCTGTTGAGGGAATGGCCAGCCTTGAGGGGCTACGCGCACGTATTAACAGCCTCTAAAATGCAAAGCCCGCTGCCGGGGGTCCAACAGCGGGCTCCAGCAATTGGCTACACCCCTGAAGGATCGACCATTTACCGTATATTAATCATCACTTATTGAAGCCGCCGCCGTCAAGCCTCCCAAGCTTCCGCGATCACACCATGTCGATCGCAGATGCTTTAGCTACTTTGCATATGCGGCGGACCACGGTTCGCCAGGCCGGCGCACGCTTAGGCAATCTCAAAAAAGAGGCGCCGGCCACCCTTAGTCCGCCGCCAGGTGTGGGGGCACACCAGCGGCGGGCTATCGGGTTAGTGGCCAGGGAGTGGTTTCAGCTGCCTGCGAGGAATGGCAAGGCCTTCGACAGCGCCTGCAATGAGGACGGGGGTCCGAGCGCTTCCCGGCCCGAAATACCCGATTTGATGCTAACGTTTGCAACCGAGCGCCCGAATCCGTCGCGGATCGTGCAGGTTAGATCGCGATCACCGGCCGGGAACCTTCGTAGGAGGTCGAGTGCCGTTGCCTTGGCTTGCGCAAAGCCTTTGAAGGTGTCTCCACGTGCATCGTGGTAGACATCACCGCCATGAGATAGGTCGAAGAAGAAGCGAGCCATGGGCCGATTTTAGCAAGGCCCGGTAAAAGGTTCATTATCCGTTTGAGGGACAAGAGTTCATCCGCTGGTTTGGGGGGTGGGACCATCCATAAGGAAGCCCGGCCTGTCGGGGGCGGGGATATGGGCTAACAGGCCGGGACCATATTTCTGGGTGGGCAGGGAGCCGAATGCTACGCTGCTTTGCGTTGACGCGCTTTAACATGTGTTCGTTGCCGGAATAGAAAGCCCGTCGCGGCTAATGAGCGTAAGCGACGGGCTTTGTTCCTGGGGCGGCTGCATCCCTGACGGAGAATCGACCACTCGCATATCCAACGTGTCACGGGACCACGGTTCCGGACGATTTTTACGTATATTAGAAGAAGCTTGACTAAGCAGCCGTCCGCGCCAGAATTATGAAATGGCGAAGGGCAGCATCAAAGTTGGCGACGAGGTCGCCATCACTGCAACCGTGCGCAGGCGGGTAACTGAGGATCTGGTGAGCGTGTCGATCCCCTCCTACGGGCAGCCACATTCGATCGTGGACCGGACGTCAAAGGTGAAACACGGCCAGCCGATCGAATTGATAGGCGATGTCACCCGTGTCGATGAAGGTAAGGTGACGGTCAGTCTCGGTGTTCCGGTGACGGTGGATGCGAATACGGTCAGGCTGGTGACCACTCATGTGCCGCCGAAAAGAAAGACGCCGCTGGTCGACAAAGTTACCTGAAAGAAAGCCCGCCACCGTGAGGCAGCGGGCAACCATGCTCGGCCCGTCAAAGAAGTGGACGAAAGCTACCGGAGCAGCATCGATCGCTTCAAGATCGGCAATGCGGAGGCGAGCGGCCATGGCGGGCACTTCGTCGTCCCGGTTGGCAGGGCTGTTCAACCAGCCGCACTTGCGATGCCTTGGTTCTTCCGTCTGGCCAGCAAAGTCGTGAGCCAGTCCGGATCCATCTCCGGCACGGACGAAAGAAGCAGTTCGGTGTAGGCTGCGTGGGGCGGCGTCAGTATCTCGGTTTTTAAGCCCTGCTCCACTACCTTCCCCTGATGCATGACCACAACCTCGTCAGCGATCGCTCTTACCGTTGCGATATCGTGGGTGATGAAGATGTAGCTGACGCCGAGTTCGCGCTGCAGGCGCATCAGCAGCGTCAACATCTCTTCCTGTACAATCTGATCCAGTGCCGAGGTGACCTCGTCACAGATGATGAGCTCCGGATTTGCAGCCAGCGCGCGGGCTAGGCAGATTCGCTGCTTCTGCCCCCCGGACAATTCTCCGGGCAGCCTGTCGAGGAAACTTTCGTCCATCTCGATCATGTGCATGAGTTCAGCGATCCGCCGGTCGCGCTGCTGGCCTTTTAAACCTAAATAGAATTCGAGCGGACGCGCGATTATCTCCTCGACAGTCTGGCGAGGGTTAAGCGCGCTGTCCGGCGACTGATAGATCATTTGGATGCGCCGCAGCAGGTCTTTCGAGCGTTCCTTCAGGGACAATGGAAGCGGCTTGGCATCAAATGAGATCGACCCGGACATGGCAGGCAGCAAGCCCGTAACAACACGGGCTAGCGTCGATTTCCCGGACCCCGATTCGCCCACCACTGCCACGGTTCGGCCACGCGGAACCTTGATGGACACGTCAACCAGCACCTTAACCCTTCCGGCATAGGCGGCGGTGACATTGTCGATCGACAGAATGTGATCGTGGGTCTGAACCTCCGGCTTGGCGAGCTTGCGCACGGCCCAGAGCGTGCGAGTGTATTCCTGGGCAGGGGCCGTGAGCATCTGCCGCGTGTCGGCTTCTTCGACGGTTTGTCCATGGCGCAGAACCATGATCCGGTCCGCCATCTGCGCCACCACTGCCAGATCGTGCGTCACGTAGATCGCTGCCGTGTTGAAATCTTCAACAATCCTGCGGATCGAGGCCAGGACTTCGACTTGCGTCGTCACATCGAGCGCAGTGGTAGGTTCATCGAACACGATCAGGTCGGGTCGGCAAGCCATAGCCATGGCAGTCATGGCTCGCTGCAACTGGCCACCGGATACCTGATGCGGATACCGGAAGCCTATGCTCTCGGGTTCTGGAAGCTGGAGGCGTCGATAAAGGTCAATAGCATCGGAATTGGCCTTGTCTCGGCTGGCGATCCCGTGCGCAACTGCCGTTTCCACGGTCTGATCGAGGAGCCGGTGAGCCGGGTTGAACCAGGCGGCCGCGCTTTGCGCCACGTAAGCAATGCGGGAGCCCCGCAGCCGCCGCCGGCGGGCTTCGGTCATTGACAAAAGATCGACGCCGTCGAACAGCACCGAGCCTTGGGTAATACGGCATCCCGGCTTGGTATACCCCATTGCCGCAAGGCCGATAGTCGACTTCCCGGCGCCGGATTCACCGATCAGTCCGAGCACTTCTCCGCGTTTAAGCGAGAGATCCACGCCGCGCACGATCGGATGCCAGCGCTCATCGGAAAAGCCTTCAACATGGAGGTCCCTGACCTGGAGAAGATCTGTCCCTTTTTCGCGCGCGATGCCACTGTTATTTTTCATCACGCAGTCCGCTGGTCGAATGCAAAAACCAATCGACGACGAAATTCACCGCTACCGTGAGGAGGGCAATGGCCCCCGCCGGTAGAAGCGGCGTGACATCGCCATAGGTGATTAGCGTTGCGTTTTCCCGCACCATCGACCCCCAATCAGCCGATGGCGGCTGTATGCCGACGCCCAGGAACGACAGTGCTGCAATGGTCAGAAACACAAAACAAAATCGCAGACCAAATTCCGCGATGAGCGGCGGCAGAATATTGGGCAGGATTTCCTTGCGCAATATCCATGCGGGGCCTTCGCCGCGCAATTGCGCGACCTCGACAAACTCCATCACCACTACGTTGAGCCCGACGGCTCGCGCCAAGCGGAACACCCGCGTTGAATCGAGCAGCGCTATGATCAAAACGAGGCTGGTGATCGAGGAGCCGAATATCGAGAGCAGCATCAGTGCGAAAATCAGGCTTGGGATCGACATCAACACGTCCACCGCACGTGACAATAGCTGGTCTGGCCAGCCCCGGTACATTGCAGCCAGAAGGCCGAGCGTCACCCCCGCTGCAAAGGATATGATTGTTGTGGCGAAGGCGATGCCGATCGTGTTGCGAGCCCCGTAGATCAGTCGAGTAAGCATGTCGCGACCGAGCTGGTCAGTCCCGAACATAAACTCGTGGCCCCACGGCGCGAATGCCTCGCTAAATACCTGCGTTTCTCGATACGGAGCAATCAGCGGCGCCAATAGGGCGACCAGGACGTAGCAGAGGGTTACACCCATACCGAACCAGGCACTGAGCGGGGCCTTCTTCAGCGCTATCCTCATGCGAGACCGGCGCGTGCGCCTCACCCTGGGCGCTCCGGTGGTCTGGATGACGGGCTCTGCGCTTGTCATCGTGGGTGCAAAAGCCTCGGGTTGGTTGCAATCGAAATAATGTCGGCGATCAGGTTGAGCAGAATGTAGGTGGCGGCGAAGACAAGGGCGCAGGCCTGCACGACGGGCACGTCTCTCGATTTCACGGCATCGACCATCAGCTGGCCGACGCCGGGGTAAACGAACACCACCTCGACAACCACGACACCGACGATCAGATAGGCAAGATTGAAGGCGACAACCGTCACTATCGGGGCCCAGGCGTTTGGCAAAGCGTGCCGAAGCACAATCACCATTGGCCTCATTCCCTTCAACCGAGCCATGTCGATATAGGGGCTTGAAAGCATGTTGATGATTGCCGCGCGCGTCATTCGCATCATGTGAGCGACGATGACGAGTGTTAGCGTGATGGACGGCATAGCTGCACGCCAGACGTGCTCCCAGAACGGCGTCTGGTCGTTGATATTTGCCAGGGTCGGGAACTTCGGTACGACGTTCAGGGTCCAGTTGATTGAAACCGCGAGCCAGACGGGTAAAGACTCTGCGAACTGCGTGCCGGCAAACGTATCGCGCGAGATGATCAGAAAGGCGAGCATGTAGGCGACGAAGAATTCAGGGAACGAAATCGTCGTAAGCGTCACCGTGTTTACAAGCCGATCGAACCAGCTGTTGCGGTACAGGGCCGCAAGAATGCCCAAACCCAATGCCAGCGGCACCGCGACGAGCGCGGTCATTACCGCCAGGAACATGGTATTGTAGAGACGAGGGGCAATGATTTCCGCGACGGTCCGCCGATAGCCGGTTCGACTGGCGAAGGAGGATCCAAAGTCACCCTGCGCCATCTTACCGATCCAGCTGAAATAGCGTTGGATTGGCGGGCGATCGAGGCCGATCTCGTGTTGAAGGGCCGCGACCGTTTCCGGGGTAGCAGATTGACCGAGCGTCGCCTTGGCGAAGTCGCCGGGCAGCATTGCGATCGCCGAAAAGATGATGATCGAAACGACGAACAACGTGATCAGGCCGAAGCCTAACCGTTGCAGAACCGTTTTTGCGACCGGATTCACACGCATGCGTATTCCCAGGGGCGCGCCGTCCGCGGTGCGAGCGGCGCGCTTGGCAAGCACCCCTATGCCTCGGCCGTCCACCAGCGCTCAGCCATCTTCAGTCCGTCATTTTCCCAATTCGGCGCCACATCGCCATGGGCTAGTTTCTTGGATTTGGCGCTGACGAAATTGTTGAATACCAGCACGATACTGCCGCCATCATCATGGGTCAGCTGCTGCATTTCGCCATACATGTCGGCGCGCTTGGCCTCATCCGTCTCGGCTCGGGCTTTGACGAGCAATTCGTTGAAGCGGGGATTCTTCCAGAACGACTCGTTCCAGCTGGATTCGGCTGCGAAGGCTTGTGTGAACATCCAGTCGGCGGTCGCGCGACCGCTCCAATAGGAAGCGCACCACGGCTTCTTGAGCCAGACATTATCCCAATAGGCGTCCTCAGCCTCGCGCACCACATTGACGTCTATGCCACACTGGGCGGCCGTCTCGCGAATGAGCGCAGCCGCGTCTACCGCACCCGCGAAAGCGGCATCTGCCACGGAGAGGTCGACCTTCAGCTTTTCCATCCCCGCCTTCTTCAGATAGTGGCGCGCCTTTTCGGGGTCGAAACTGTGTTGCGGCTGCGGGTTTTTGTAGAACTTGATCGCCGGCGCGATTGGATCGTCATTGGCAACGGTAGCATGGCCGAGGAAAATCTTGTCGGCGATCTCCTGCCGGTTGATCGCCCATTTCATTGCCATGCGCACATCCGGATTGTCGAAAGGCGCCATGGTGACGTTCATCGGCAAAGTATAGTGGCCGTAGCCGGTGATCTCGATGATCTCGATTTTTGGATTGCGCTTCAACATGCCGAGGGTCTTTAGATCGGCGCGTCCAATATAGTCCACTTCTCCGGTCGAGAGCGCAGCCATGCGTGCGGCCAAATCGGTAATCGCGATGAATTCCACCTCATCCAGGTAAGGCTTGCCGTTCTTGAAATAGTTGGGGTTGCGCTTGAGCTTGGCCGAAACTCCCGGCTGGAAATTCTCAAGCACAAATGCGCCGGTTCGAGCTCCTGATGCCCAATCGGCTTTTCCCTCCACGCTCGGCATGATGACGAAATGGTAGTCGCTCACGATGTAGGGGAAATCGGCATTGCCGCTGTGAAGCGTAAAGACGACCGTTTCGGGACCGTCGGCCTTAATATCGGAAACAGGTTCAAGCAGAGACTTCGCTGCCGACTTGGTGTCGGCACCCATGTGATACCGCATCGAGGTCACGACATCGTCCGCCGTCACGGTCTTGCCGTTGTGGAAGGTGGCGCCCTTGCGCAGCTTGAAAACCCATGTCTTGGCGCCATTGGAAGATTCGAAGCTTTCGGCCAGGTCCGGCTGTATGCCACCCTTGGCGTCGACCTCCGTGAGGCTGTTGGACATGGCCCCCGAGAAAGCTGTTTGCGTGAACGTATCGGGATAGCCGGCCGGATCAATGGAATCCGTGGTCGCTCCGTGCGCCATGCCGAGCTTGGCGAAGCCGCCTTGCTGCGGTTGTGCCCGGGCCGTGGTGACGAAAATCTGATCGGCTGCGGCGACGGTCAGGCCCGCCGCCACCCCTAGATGAATGAAGTCGCGGCGGGAAACCTTGCCACGCCCGACCAGACTTTGCGCGATGCGAAGTTTGTACTCAGATTCTGACATTTTCGTTCTCCCATTGGCGGATTTTCCGCGCTGTTTTTAAACCCTCGTCGTGCAGTCGATCCGTCAGCTCTTCTTCCCTTGCTTTTCACCTCTTCGAACTGCTGATCGTATGGCCTTCATGCGGTCACATAGATGTTGCCGTCCTCGACCATGACGGGGAATGTCCGCGCGCGGACCGTTGGGTCGACAAGCGCCGAACCCGTCTTGATGTCGAACTCCCAGCCATGCCAGGCGCAGCGCACGATCTCGTTTTCTCGATGATAGATGAACCGCGCCTCCTCCACCGGCGCGGTAGTCCCGCATTGCGGCCCCTCGCAGAGCGGCGCACCGCGATGCGGACAGATGTTGAGCAGCGCATGGAAGGTTTCTCCGACGCGGAACACACCCACCGAAAGGCTGCGGACCTTGGCAATGAAGGGTGTCCCGGCTTTAATCTCGTCGACGCGGCAGATGTAGGTTTTCTCGGCCATATTCTGCTCCGTCAGGCAGCATTCGCGGTTAGGATGGCAGGAATGCGCTTGTAGACGTCGAGCGCATTCTGGCCCATCACCTTCGTCCTCCAGGAAGACGGGATGTGCAGCGTGTTGGCGTCGTCATAATCCCAATGCGGATAGTCTGACGCAAACATCAGTGTGTTCTCGCCGTCCATCGCTTCCAGAATGGACCAGAGATGCTGGACGTTGGGGGGCTGCTCCAGCGGCTGCGTGGAGAAGCGTATGTTGCGCCGGCAGTACTCCGAGGGCAGCATCTTCAGCCACGGCGTTTCCTTTCGCAGCGCCTTGTAATCGGCGTCGAGGCGCCACAGCACTGTCGGCACCCAGGCGACACCGCATTCGATCACCACGAAATAAAGTTCCGGCCATTTCTCGAAGACACCGTGAGCAATCATGCTGGCGACGTGGCTAATCGCCGACATGTGCAGGATCGCGTGCGTTTCCCAAAAAAACGTCGTGGGGGCAGGCGCCACGGCGTTCCAGTTAACGCCGCCATGCCCACCGAGGTGAATGGCGAACGGCAATCCCATTTCCGCACACGCTTCGTAGATCGGGTGATAGAAGGGGTCGCCGTACGGCTTCACAGAGCCTTGGGAGGCTAGAACCTGGACCATGCGAGGATGGCTGCCTAGGCGACGGATCTCCGCGGCCGCTAGCTTGGGATCCTGAGGCGCAATGATGATCGAACCGATGAAGCGGTTGTCCTTCGGCAACCACTCCGCGATTTGATAATCATTGTAGGCACTGACCAGCGCACTAGCATAGTAGGGATTTGCCAGCGTTGAGGCCTCAATGGGCTCGTCCCCGGTCAGGATCGCCGCGCCGATATTGTATTTGTCGAGATGTTTTTCCTTCATGATCCGGTAGTTGTCGGCTTCGCTCTCGGGTCGCACATCCTTGCGGGAGAAATCCTGCGGATGAAACCAGGGGCGATGGCCGTGTGGGAAGGATCCTCTGGGGCCGGTCTTCTCGCCCTCAATGAACATGTCCTTCCAGATGCCCGAAAGATAGGGCTCCAATACCGTGGCGCTGGACCAGTAGTTGTGACAATCGCAGTCGACGATAAACACTTTAGCTTTTGCTCCCTCTTCGGACGGCGGCTTTACCTGCCGATTAGTTCCTACAGCTTCCGCCTTGACAATTGTCAGATCAAGCCAATGATCCCTGGGTAATGATCGAGTTTTTCGATTAGGGGGCGACGCGTGCAGCTGGACCACATAGAGACGTTCCTCGACATTATCGAATCGCGGAACTTCAACCGGACCGCCGACCGGCTGAACATTACTCAGTCGACGGTCAGCACTCGGATCAAAAGCCTCGAAAGCGCGGTAGGGTCGGAGCTTTTCCATCGTGGTCGCGCCGGCGCTGAGCCGACTGCGGCGGGGCGACGTTTCGAAGCCTACGCGCGGGCGATGCTTTCGACCTGGTCGCAGGCGCGCCATGATGTGCGCGCATTCAACCGGTTCGAGGGAACCCTGCGCGTGGCCGCACAGGTTGGAATGACGCGCTCAGTGCTGCCTGGGTGGGTGGAGGCGCTCTGTCAGGCGCTTCCCAAAGCCTCGATCCATGTGGAATCCGACTATTCCAATCAGATGGTGACGGATCTCAGCATGGGAAATCTCGACATAGCGGTGCTGTATGCGCCGCGGTATCTTCCCGAAATTTCCTACGAGCACCTCATGGTCGAGGAATATGTGATGGTCTCGACGTTTGCGAGAACGATATCGGAGGTCAATCCTGACAGCTACATTCGGCCGGGCTATACCGTCGTACTCGAAAAATCCCATTCGGAGCTTATTCCCTCCCTCGCAATTTCGCGCCTTTCCATGGGATCCGAGAGCCTGGCGGAAGCGATGCTGCGGCGAACTGGGGGGAGTTGTTACATGCGCAACGACGATGCCCGCAGGTTTACGGCCGAGTGCCCGTCATTCCTGGTCGAGGGCGCACCGACGCTCTACCAGCCCGTCCATACGGCCATGCTTGCCCGGCGCAAGCATGAGCCGATCATCCGCAAAGGGCTTCGTGCGCTGCAGCTGGCGGTGATGTCACTCGAGACGTAGATCGAAATTCCCGATTAAAAAGCAGGGCTCGAACCACTGTTCCGGAAAGCGTCCGGCTGCCATGTTTGCGCGTCATTGAGAGCCAAACATGAACGCACACACTTCGTTTCCGGCTTCCGATTTTTTCGCGACGATGCGGCAGCGGCAATGGGCCGACGCATCGCTACAGGCAATGCTCTGCCGTGGGGTCATCGACGAGACGCACGACGTGAAGACCTTTGTGTTCTCGGCTGCCTCAGACCGCATGTTCTGCTTCAATGCGGGGCAATACGTGGTCCTTCACCCCACGATCGATGGCGCTGCGGTGGCCCGCTCCTATTCCGTTTCGTCGCCACCTACACGACCGCTCGACTTGCACGTCACGGTCAAGCGGACACCGGGCGGGCTCGTTTCTAATTGGCTACACGAGAATCTGCGCTTTGGCGACGAAATCAACATTGAAGGCCCGCGGGGCTCGTTCAAACTCGACGGTTTGCCCGGCGAAAAGCCTCTCTTTCTTGCAGGCGGCAGCGGGATCACGCCTCTAATATCGATGCTGCGAACCTTGACAGACAGAGCATCCGATCTGGACCTGCGTCTCATCTACAGCGCACGGTCGCCGCGCGATATCATCTTCAGGTCGGAACTCGATGCGCTCGCTGCCCGATTCCCCAACCTGGCTGTGACATACGTCTGTTCCAAGGCAGATCCCTCGTGGGCAGGACCGACTGGCCGCATAGACGGCCCCATGCTCCTGCGCCTCGTACCCGATCTTGGTGATCGCACGGTCTACGCCTGCGGCCCCGAACAGTACATGAAGGCGCTGCGGGACGGTCTTGGCCAGGCAGGCGTTGACCCCCGGGGTTATCATGAGGAGAGCTTCGGAGGAGGTCTGGGCGGTGCTGCTCGGGATGTGGCCTCTGCCGTTTCGTCCTCGGTCCATTTCGCCCGTTCCGGATTGGAGCATCGCTGCGCGGCCGGAGAGACCCTGCTGGACGCGGCGCGCAACTGTGGTGTCTATGTCCCCACCGGTTGCCAGCAGGGAGTTTGCGGTACGTGCCGGATAGCCAAGCTCTCTGGAGCAGTCGCGATGCATGATCTCGGCGGACTCACGCCCGAAGAAAAGTCAGCGGGCTTTGTCCTGGCTTGTTGCAGCCGCGCGCAAGGCACCGTTTTGCTCGATCTTTGACCTCGGTTGAGGTTCTGAACGGATGATTTCCTAATTGCGGCAAGCTGGTCACGCCTGCGATTTCACCTGAATTCCACGCCTGAGTTCCTCGAAAGGCAGATTCAAAGCGGTGTGGCCATGTGCCTCCGAGGACGGCCTTTGAGTGCCTGAGGCAGCACAAGATTTAAGCTGGACTACATTGAGGATTCGACGGGGCGAGTCTGCTGCCAGGGAGTGGCGAAGCCGATCTGTACGGTCGCTTTGGGGCGCAAAGCGGCCGATTTGCGTGACCGGTTCTAGCGTGCCGCGAGACGTTTCCTGATCGGTCACGTCGACGATGCCGAGGGGCTTCTAACCTGTGTCCAGATGGGAACGATCGAGTTCCATGGATGGGGAGCGCGCATCGAAGACGTCGAGAAGGCCGACCGCCTTGTATTCGACCTCGACCCCGACGAGGGACTGGATTTCGAGGCGGTCCGCGCTGCCGCATTCCAGTTCCGGGATATGCTGCAATCCATCGGCTTGACCAGCTTCCCGATGCTGAGGGGCGGCAAGGGCGTGCATGTAATCGCGCCGCTCACGCCGCGCGCTGAATGGCCTGAGGTGAAGGCGTTCGCCTCCCGGCTTACTCAGGCGATCGCGCAGAACGACCCGGCCCACTTCACGGCCGTCTTGTCGAAGGCCAAACGTAAGGGACGGATCTTGGTCGACTATCTGCGCAACCAGCGCGGCGCCACCGCAATCATGCCTTATAGCGCCAGGTCGCGGCCGGGCGCCCCGGTCGCAGCACCTGTCACCTGGGCGGAGATGAAGACAATCGATGCGCCCTCTCATTTCCATGTCGGCGATGCGCCCGAGTTGAAGAAGCGCGCCGCATCGAAGGCCCTCGCTGACTGGGGCCGGGCCGATCAGTTCCTGTCGGACCTCATGAAGCCATGAGGATCGGGATCTACCACGTCAACGGCGTCAACGGCCGGCTGTCGGTGCTGCTGCGCTGGCTGGAACGGGCAGCGCCGGACATTGCCTGTCTTCAGGAACTCAAGGCGCCGCAGGACAAGTTACCGGAAGGGCCGATCCGCGACCTCGGCTATAACGTGATCTGGCATGGTCAAAAAAGCTGGAACGGCGTCGCGATCCTGAGCCGCGTCGGCAAAATCCACGAAACGCGGCGCGGCCTTCCCGGCGACCCTGACGACAGCCATAGCCGCTACATCGAAGCAGCCGTCAACGGCATCCTTATCGGATGCCTTTATCCTCCGAATGGAAATCCGAAGCCCAGCGCCGCGTTACGGGTCTATCGGCGGCCCGCCTCCTTTCTGCGCAGCTTGATCGTTGCAGAGCTCAAGCTTGTGCGCTCGGTTTAGAAAAGTGCGCAACATGCTGCTGCGGCTTCCCTGGAAGGCGGTTGTTCCAAGTGACCGAGATACGGAACTCAACTGATCCAGTTCGCCGTCGCGCACGCCCAACGGCAAAGGCGCGTCTCTGGTTGATGTTGGCGACGTACGTGAGCCCTGAGCCCGCGTTGCGATTTGGATGATGCCGCCTCATCGATCTGCGCTGGGGAGCCAACGCAAACCGCGAGAGGAGGGAGCTCTATGCAATGACTGGGAAAATCACGGTGATTGTCGTGCCCGTAGCGGAGCTCTCTTGCTCGACCTTGCCACCTATCTGCCGGGCGAGCGCCTGGATCAATTTCTGTCCCGACCCGCCAGGTCGGGGATTCTGGATGCCTCGACCATTGTCGGCAACAGTCAGGCGTGCCTCGCCGTAGCCTATTCCGGACTCAAGCTTGACAACGATTCGCCCGCCCTCGGCCCCGAACGCATGCTTGACTGAGTTCATTGCGGCTTCATTCAAGATAAGACCGAGCGGCACCGCGCGTTCAATCGAGAGCTCGACCTCGTCCGCCGCGATCTCGATCGTTGCAATTTCCACCTGCGCCTGAAGCGAAGCGCACAGCGCCCTCAGATAGCCGGCGACGTCCACCGTTCGGAGGTCCTGACCCGGTGCCAGTTGGTCATGAGCAAGCGAAATGGCATTAACTCGGTTAGCCACGTGTTCCAAGGCCCGGTGCACTTCCGACCTGTCAAGGCGCCGCTTCTGGATGGCTATTGAGGCCAGGATGAGCTGAAAGTTGTTCTTTACGCGGTGCTGCATCTCCCGCAGCAGCACCTCCTGTTGTTGCGCCTGTACTAGAGGAGCGGTGGCTTCCTTGCTTCGCTCCAAATTGGGCCCCCGCATCGCTGAAGCAATGAGGGCGGCGGCAGCCGTCATGAAGTCGACGGTATCTTCGCTGAAGTCGCGGGTGACCGAGGAATCCACCTCCAGCACGCCCCAAGCCGCGCCCTTGATGAGGATCGGCACGTTTGCCAGCGACTTGATGCCGTGCTCTTTCAGCACATCGGAAAAGACGTATTCGCCATCCTGCTCGGCCGCCGCGCCATCGACAATCACCAAAGGCTCGGCTGTTTGATAAGTTCGGCCAGGCGGCGATCGCAGATCCGCCGGAAAAACAGCGTTCCGCAAAGTACCTTCCTTCCACCCGAAGCCGGCCTCCATGAACAGGTCCGCGGTGCGCGGGCGGTAGCGAAGGACCTTTGTATGGTCTATCTCAACGGCCCGGGCTACCTGCACACAGGCCTGATCGAGGAAGCGGCTGAGCGGAGTTTCCTCGCCCGCTAAGCGGCCAAGGTCCACGAGAATGCGGACATGTCGGCGTAACTTGGCTAGGTCGGTGCTGGAGTCCAATGATGAGGTCCTCTCGCAGGGTTGAATACCAACGTGTGAGCCTGCGAATTGCTCCCATCTCGCAGCCGGGAGAGCGAAGCCGGGGAAGCAGAGAGGCACAATCCGTCCCTTCCGCATTGCCGATAACCTTAGCCGCTCAACCAAACGGCGCATCTACAAGGCGTCTTGAACAGCAAATCCGCTGAACTAAACCGCTTGCCGGCCCGTTGGGAGCTAGGCGTTTAGGGTTAGGCAGGGTCCTGCCGCCGCGCAGCGGGCCAGGAGGTCGCGATGCCTGCCCGTCGCAAGGGCCCTCGCCCTAGATGAAGTCGCGCAACGTGTCGCCATCGTTGGCTTCGCGGGTTAGGAGAGCCTGGACCCGGGCAAGCGCCAGAAAACCGGCCTTCCAGCAATGATCTGTAATCGTTACATCTGCCACCCCATCGCCAGTTCGACCAGGTACGACCCCGAAGTGATCCCCGCTGAATTGCAAGAAGGTTCGCGCCTGCAGAAACCGGTGCCGTTCCGTGCGACCGTCGAGGCAATCAGCAACCTTTGACAGTGGCTTGGCGCTGACCGCACCGTGATCCACGGACCTTTCGATGAAACGAGTTCCCTCGTCGCCGGCCATTGGTTTTGGAACGCCAAGGACATGGCGGACGCCGTTGCCTAGGGTGAGGCGGTGACCCGAACCCAATGCCAGGCTATAGCGAGATCGAGATCCACTCCCATCGACAGGGTCGCCTGAATAACAGATACCTTTCTGCTGCTGTCCCACTGTCAGACGGAGCCAGCAGAACCTAATTCACCCCGCCCTGTTTCGGGTTGAGCAACCGAAGAGGACAAAGCATATGAGATCAAAATCATCGCGGGACATGCCGGGCACGAAACCCGGAAGGACAAAGAGCGGGACACCCGAGAGGCGGAGGCCAAGACGCCCGACAAGACCAATGACCGGGACGCGACCTCGTCCACGGTGATGGTCAAATCTGGGGGATAAGGTCTGAGCATGGCGTGGCCTCAAAATAGTCAAAGACGGCCACGGCAGACTGGCAGCGTGGGAAGGCGTTGTTTGCCCGCTTTGAGGCCTCATAGCTCGCGGGCTAGACTACCTCCATGATTTTGAGACTGACGTTTCTTGGTACTTCGGCCAGCGTACCCTCTGCCGAGCGAAATCACCCTGCCCTGCTTGTCGAGGCCGGAGGCCACCGGATTCTAGTCGACTGCAGGGAAGGCACTCAACGCCAGCTGCTGCGCAGCGGCGCCGGCTTCAGGCGGCTTCATCGCCTACTGCTCACCCATGCCCATTTCGACCATATCCTTGGGATCCCGGGCCTGTTCTCGACACTCCGGTTGCGGCAAAGCGACGATCTCCTGACCGTCCATGGAGGCTCGGACACCCTCGATGTCGTTGTCCGCATGCTCGCTGGTCTGTGGGGTGAAGGACGAGCGCCGATGCCACTAACGCTTGAGCCGCTGACGCCCGGCCGGTTTTTCGACGCGGACGAATTCGTGATCGCCTGCTTTCAGGTTCGTCACCGCGATACAGATGTGCTCGCGGAACATGTCCGCGGCGCCGATCTTCTGGTGATCGAGGCCACCTTCCTGGAACGAGATGCGGCCATGGCGCGCGACTATGGTCATCTCACGGCTGCGCAGGCAGCATCTCTGGCAGCGACGAGCAACGTGAAGCAACTCATTCTTACGCATATCTCCGGCCGCTATGCCGCCGAAGAAATTCTCGCGGAAGCCGCGCGAGCATTTCCGAACAGCCGTATTGCGGCCGATCTCGATGTGCTCACCATATAGCGGCCGTCAATGACATTCAGGATAGGCATCATCTCTGACACGCACGGCCTGCTGAGGCCTGAGGCGGAACGACGCCTGGCCGGGGTAAACCACATCATCCATGGCGGCGACATCGGCAGTCCTGAAATCATCACCGCCCTTCAGCAGATCGCGCCGGTTACCGCCATCAGAGGAAACGTCGACACAGCTGAGTGGGCTGCGACCTACGCCGATACGGCGTTGGTGCGGCTGGCAGGCCGAACATTCTACGTCCACCATGATCTGAAAACACTGCAGCTCTCACCAGCAGCACTCGGTATCGACATGGTCGTGTCGGGCCACTCCCATGTGCCGAAACTCAAAACCGTTGGCGGTGTGCTCTACCTTAATCCGGGCAGTGCCGGTCACCGTCGTTTCAAGTTGCCGATCACGCTTGCGACGGTTGATATCACGCCTGACGGTCTACAGCCGGCCATTCACGATCTAAGTAGCGGCTAAAAAGCCGGCTCGACGCATTCGCATGCTAATTGGGTACTCGAAACCGGTCTCACGCCCTCCCGATTAACCGAAAGCTGGCTGTCCGTTTCCCGACTTCCCGTCCCTTCGGCCAACGGCAGCAACGGCAGCTCAGGAGGGAGTGCAGTCAGCCCAAACGTCCGTGGCCTCCTCACTCGATGCCTCCCAAACTGCCCGAAAACCGAACCCCCTTTCCGGCCTTAAAAGCGCCTGTAACTCAGGCTGAGGCGCGACCCGGAAACTTCGAAAAGCTTCCAAGAACCTCAGTCGGCGGCCAATTATAGAACTGCCTGTCGACCCGTTCATCGGGGACGTTCGTACGCCTGCCGGCGCCCGAAACGCTGCGCGTGCGGGCCGCTGCCTGATGTCGCAGACCGAACCGCTCGGCCCCATTGTGTATATTCCTGAACCCAAAGAGCACATGTGAGACCCTCCTAGAATGCGATCAGCGCGCCCCTAGCGTGGCGGAAGATGAATAGCCCGGCCTTTCCCTCAATCTAGGTGACACAGGATTTCGGCGGCCGGGCTATCCAGAGAGGCTAGTGACTAGCCTCTACCCGCTCAAGCTCTTCCGACAGGCGCTCAGGGTCTTCAATGCCCCGTCTGAAAAGGCACATGACCTTGAGCGCTATCCGGTCCCGCTCGCCCTCATCCTTGCAGGCGATGGGATGCCTTGCGCAGTAGTCGTTCAAAGCTTTTGTGAGAATGCCAAGTTGGGCCGAATCCGCGATTCCGTAAGCTGACATGCTCGTCTGCCTCCACCCCTATGGACGACTTGATGATGATACACCCGAAAAGGGTCAGCTTCGAGACCATTTCATCTCGACTGAGGTCCGATGAAAAAGCCCGCCGCTAGTCCCACAAAAGACCAAACGACGGGCCGGCAAATGGCTAACGCCCCTGAGGGATCGACCACCCACTTAGTCCTCAACTCAGACAGAAGGAGCTGGTCCCCGTTAAGCTGCCTTCTTTATAGAGGCCACGACTGCCTAGCTTCGGCGCAATGGCGTCCATCTTCTCGCAAAGGTCTTCCATCGAGCATAGTGCCTTTGACACGCCGGCGGCCATCGCCGGCGTCATTTTCAGCGTCTTATTCTCGGCCTGACCCGAGCGCAGAAGGCTGAGAGAAGAGAGCGCAGCAAGAAACTTCATCAGTTTCTTTCTGATGTCGGCGTCAAAGCGCTTCGCCAGCATCTAGGTCAGTTGCTTGGCATCGCCTAAGTTTCGAGCAGTCGCGCCGATTATGAGAAACACGTGCGAAGGATTTTCGGTCAGCAAACCGAAATGGATATCTAGGACTATTTCCGCCAGCGGCTTTCCGCCGCCTTCTTGGCGATCTCGGCACGCCGCTCCGGCGTCATGTTGGCGGCGCGCTTCTTCCCGCTCTTGGAGCCAAGCTCTTTGGCGGCGGCGCTCTTGCCATCGTCTGGCGTGTCGTCGGTTCCTCGCCAGTGGCAGTGCGCATGACACGGACGGCTTTGCCGATCACGTCGGCGGGGCGCTTCTGCCTTGGCATCTAGCAACTCATTAAAATCGAACACTCTTGCCTCTATCAGCGTTCCGTCGGCCAATTTGAGAAAGCGGATGGCGCTATTCGGTATTTCCTTAGGTCTGACATCCCTTTGGCTTCTTAGGTGTGTCGCGCTCGGCCGCAAGAACCACCTCTTCGCGGGCAGCGACGGTGGCGGCAATCGGTGGGCGGTGCTGTGCTCGCTGATCGAAACCTGCAAGCTTAATGGAGTCGAGCCCTGCGCCTGGCTGCGCGATGTGCTCACCTGATCGATGGCATCCAATCAACCGGCTCGACGAACTCCTGCCGTGGAACTGAGCACCCAAAGGGTCCGCAGGCACCGCCTGAACAAAGCCAAGCTCTCGCCGACCGACGAAGTTTGACGAAGGGCCAATAGCGATCGCCACATGTTGTGACGAACCCGTTTGATAGACCATAGCTGCGATGCAATGGAGATGAAGAGGTGACGCAGTCTTCCCAAAACGGAGCAGATGCAGAACTGCTTGCCGAGGTCATTGCCGCGCTTCGTGAGCTGACTTCACGCGCGAGCGAGACCCACGCTCGTCGGTCGATGATGGCCATTCCACCGATACATGGCAGAGCGATGAACTCCGTGCCGCGATAGAGCGTGCTGAAGCAGTGATCGCGAAATCGGAGGCTTCTGGAGAGTAGGCTGCCGCTCCGATGTGCTGCTTCCCTGAGTGGGTAAATCCAGGATTCATGTCAAGATCGGCACAGACGTGCAGCGTCCGGACGCTTACGGTCGTTTGTAAGCGGCTGGTCTCTGCACCCAGATCGAGTAGTGCATTCGCCCGACATGTCGGGCTCCTGACCGACTGGACGCGTAGTGGGTCAGGTTGAAAGGCGCCGCTTCACCCGCCTGACCAACGACACGTCACACTTCAGCTTACGTCCTTGGGCCGCCGTCGTCTTTCCGTGCTAGCCGATATAGGAGTCTTTGAACTCGACCTGGAAGCCGCCTTTCAACGCGAAAGATTGGCAAGCCGCGCAAATGTCGCCGGACCGCCTCGTTGGAGAATTGGCCTCTCAGCAACTCGGTAAGCTTTTCGTTCTGATGGAGCCCGAGCGGCATTTCGTGGGACCTGTTTGGTTCTAACCAGCGTCAGGGTATAATTGAGGCCGAGTGAACCGCAGTAACTCGGGACATTCTTTCATGCCATCGAGCAAGGCCGGTCGGGATATCTCTCAGTTTCACGGCCGGACAGCGATCTCCACTGGCAGCGGGGAGCGCTGGTTCTGCATCGAAGCTGATGCCCGATCCGAAGAATGCCGAAACGCACGCCGGTAGCGCCCACCGTGATCCTGGACTGCTGCACACGCCCGGCCTTGGTGTCTCTGACGGCCAGCGAGCGTCGTCAGATTAGGGGTGTGTGGTCGAGCTTTGTGGGCCATCAACTCAACACCAGCCCGGCCATCAAAACGACCATGGCGAGGGAAAATGGGACCGCCAGCAGCCAGCCAACTTCCAGAACGTCGATTTCGGCATGTTTCACGGAAACTCTCCTTTTTAGGAGAAGGATTCAATCGCCCCTTTTTAGGAGAAGGATTCAATCGCCCGATGGTTCCGCTGATACTGAGCCCACGTGAGATAGGTCCTCAGTCCATGAAAGAGTCTCAAGGACAATCAGGCTCCTGCTCGGCCGCAGTGGACAATGCAACACGCCGCATAGGAAATCGGCCATTCGCATCATTCCAGCAGGATACCCTCCACCTCGCCGCAGCCTCGTCCCCCGCGGACCTCATCAGGGCGCAATTTGCCAGCTAGAGCGGCGAGACCTGTCCCCGCGCCGCGTTCCATTTGGAGCCGCGCTAGACCATTCGAGCAGGTCTTCAGCGGCTGCCTACTCGTTGTTCACCTCATAGCGGCCGCGCGGTCAGCTGGTTTTGTCGAGAATGGCGGGAACCAAAAGGACGCCATGGGGTCGCATCTGTTCGTGCATGTCGAAGGCGACGAAACGGCCAAGGAATACCGCCTCGAACGTGATAATTTGGGTGAGTTGGCAATCCGTGTCGGTGAGTTCGGGATCGACTGCTCGAACTGCCGCGATGGTTTCTTTGATCGACACCGTTTCGCCAAACCGCGCGTTTAGGAGCGCTGCATGGACCAGCTCTTTAGAGGTGCTCGCTCGCCTGTGATCGGCTGGAACGTCCACCAGCCCAACTCCACCCTACAACCCGAGCACATCGTTGGGTCAAGGCTCGCGGAAAATCAAATCAAAATCTGCGTGAAATAGGAAGAGGGTCGGACCGTCTACCGGCGAACCGACCCTCACGGCCCGCAGCACCGTTCCAAGGAGGGCACTCCGGGCTGGCGGACTGGTGGTCACGATAGGAATTCCGTCGCTAGCGCGTCAATCCTCGGCGGGCGCCTGTCCTGGGTGACCTCGGCCCTTGCCCCAGCCTGAAGGAGCTTTGCCTCTCGCATTAGCGAGTTCCAATTCAATCCGATCAGGAGGGCAAGTTCGTGGGCTTGCGCCTCAGCAATGCCGGTTTCTTGAACGAGCCTCTGGACGACTGGTATCGTCTGATTTCCATCTGACATCGGCCGGGATTCCCTCTCCCCCAGCGGCCGCAACTTCCAGACTTGGATTCGGTTCCATAGGCATCGGAACAAAATGTCCCATTATGGAACGAATTAATCACTTGGCGATTTAGGAGATGCAGGCGATCCGCCTAGGTGTAGCTGCCTATCGCAGGAAGCCCGACGCTTACGCTCATTAGCTGCAACGGGCTTTTCTTTTTTATCAATCGAAAAGCATGCCTTCCTCGCGCGCCGCAGCCTCGAATGCGACGCGGACGTCCTCGGGAGGTACATCGCCCGCAAGGGCGGCTAGACAAGCTTTCACGGCCTTGTTCCAGTTGCGACCTCGCTTGGGCCACTCGAGCAGGTTCTCAGCGGCAGCTTGCACATTGTTGATCTCATGGCGAATGCCGATCCGAGGGGTCTTCACCGGGATCGGTGGCGAGAACCAAAGTGGTCCATGGGCGCGCATCGTTAAAATTTGATCGATCAGCTAACGCTGCGTCAAGTGGGGGGCGAACGGAATAGGAACTTCCCTTAGCCGAAAAACGCCGCCCGGCCTTACTGAATCTTCAGGATACTTTGACAGGCTATCGCCTTGCCGAGCTCCGAAAGGGCTTCGAAGGGTTGATGGAGAAAGCGCAAGGTCTATCGACTGTGTCAGATCTCATGCACCTCGATGTGCAGGATGACCCTGCTTTAGCTGCCGAGGTCGACCGGCTTCTGGCGCGTCGAACGCGCGATATCCGCCTCAAAGGTGAGATCAAGCGTCTGTTTCGCGCACGAGTCTGGCCGCAATCGGCGAAGATCATCCGCGCCTGGATGATCTGGGTGGCCGTGTTGGATATGCTGACGCTGGCGCTCAACATGCTGATGCTCCCAACCGCAATCGCGCAATCTATGCTGCTGCCTGGCGCTATTATCCCGCCCGTCGTCGTCGCTATGGTTCTCGCATGGCGAAAGCCGCGCCCGTCCTGGCTCGAAGGGGCTTCGCGGATTGTAGGTATGTTCCTGATCCTGTTATCGGTTGCCTTGGTCGGCGTAAGCGCTGGCGGCGAGTTCTATGAACGGCAATTGAACGTCATGCTGTTCGTGGCTATTACCGCCATCATCATCTTCGGTATCCCGCTGGCCTGGACGGTCACGATTGCGGCGCTGGCGCTCGGACTATATCTCCTGTTTCAGGTGCAGAATCCGGCCATCGAGCATGGGAGCGCCGTCGCTGGAACGCTGTTCTTCGCCAGCGGTGTCTTCGCGACCGTCGCAGCACGGCGCATCATAACAATTCTCGCTCAGAAGACTTTCCTGTTTGAGGTACGCGACCGGCGCAGGGTCGCCGAATTGGCTAAAGCGAACGATCGACTGGAATTGCTGGCGAAGACCGATCCGCTCACGGGCATCGCCAACCGGCGCTGGATGACTGAAACACTCGAGCACTTGTGGGGAACTGACAAACGTTGTCTCGACGGTGCGGCGATGCTGATGTGCGACATTGATCACTTCAAGAAGCTGAACGATCATCTCGGCCATTCCGAGGGCGATCGCTGTCTGGTGGAGGTCGCCAATATTATCCAGGAAAACGTCAGGCGCGATCGAGATCATGTGGCCCGCTACGGTGGCGAAGAGTTCCTCGTGCTCCTGCCCGGGGTAACCGAGGAAGAGGCCGTCTCTGTAGCTGAGCGGGTTCGTAAAAGCGTTGAGGCCGCCGCTTTGCCCAACCCCGGATCCCGCGTTTCGCGCAGCGTCACTCTCAGCATTGGCGTGGCAGTTCAGACTGCTGACGAGGCCATTTCACCGGAGCAGTTACAGCGTCAAGCGGACGCCGCACTCTATTTGGCCAAGCAAACCGGCCGGAACCGGGTGCTGCTCCACAGACTCGACCCACCGGGGCGCAAACATATTCGCTCGACGCGGTGATTCCTCAACGGGGTCCTGAGTGCGACCTTCCGGCATATCTTGGCATTTCGGTCTACGTGGTGCACCACAGGCTCGCCGGAGATCAGCCTCTCGGCCTTGCACCGAGCCAGCGATGGCAGATGGGCTTGGACAGCACGACAAAAAAGACATTAAAATCCGAAGCATATTTTTAGCCTGTAAGAAACCACATCCCGCGGCTCGTCTTCCTGTGAGGAAACCCTCCGTTCCTTAGCGCGTACTAATTTGAAACAGGCAAATGGCTTGTTGCAAGTTCGTAAAATACCCACAGGAGAGTGTCATGGGCAGCATCTTCGGAAAACTTGCTAAAGCATTGGCGGGTGGTGCAGTGATCGCGGTTATGTGCGTGTCGGCAAATGCAGCCGGAATTGGCGTCGGCGCATCTGTCGGTGGCAGTGGCGGTGTTAATGCCGGGGCTGGAGCTTCCTTGGGCGGCTCCAATGGGGCGAACGCCGGGCTCGGTGCGTCCATTGGTGGATCCAGCGGCACCAACGCCGGAGTCGGTTCTTCTTTAGGCGACTCCAATGGGGTGAACGCAGGCGCTGGGGCGACAGTGAACGGTGCCAGCGGCGTGACGGCTGGCTTAGGCGCTACGGTAGGCAGCACCGATGGGATCGGAGTCGGAGCCGATGTTGGGGTCGACAACGGCGTTACTGCCGGGTTTGGGGTCGGAGCCAATCCGAGCAGCCTGACAAGCGCGACGAGCCCGACCAATTCGACGAGCCCCAAGTTGGCCAGCACTGTCTCTGGCCTGTCGGGCATTCAGTTGGCTCGGATGAAGAAGCGTTGCGCCGATGTGCTGGGCAGTCAGGACAGCTATGATCGCGATCTGCGCCAATTATGCCTGATGATTTCGCGGCGATAGTCTGGCGTGCAGGACGGAAGTGTGGACAGGCAGGAGGCCCGTTTTGACACTCTTCGGCCTCCAGCCGGTTGGAAAGTCGCTGTGAGAAGGCGGCGGGCTTTCCGCCATGCGCAGTTCGTTCTGTGACAATTGCGTGATAAGAAGGAAGCGGCTTCGGGGACGGTCGGCGCTTTGGCTGCGCCCGGAGGAATCTACGTTGTCGAACAAGGATGACCGTCGCGAACATCGGAACCGTGTTCTCAAGGGCGCGACGATCATCACCAGCATCACGAACTCGGAAACCACGCGCACGATCCGCAATCAACACGCCGCTGGAGCAGAATTGAAAGTCCCGATTGAAGCTAGGGTGCTCCTGCGGCGCTGACGAGAACTGCTGCTGCCTTGGCAGCTGTTCATGGCTGCTTATAGAAGCACTCCGCGGCCTTGCTGATGGCACCGCCAGGTCCATTTAGCTGGTTGCCGTATAGTTCGGATCGCCGGTGGAAATTCTCTTGGATAGCATCCAGGCGCTTTTGACGAGGCTCTTCAGCCTACGGCACGTTGGATCCCCGTTCATAGACACGTTCGCAGTCGCTGCTTCCATCTCGTAAGCAGCTTGAACTGCCCACGACCAAGCTTTGTCTCGGCTCGATTTGACAGCGGCATCCAACCCATTCCAGCGTCTTCGCAGTTCCGGAGAAATTTTACCGATTAGGCGAGGATGAGTTGCCACCTGAGTCACCGGCCCCCGCCGGCAGGCTTACGCATCGACACTCCACGCAGAACACTCGAATTGGATTCAATAGCGAAGGGTCGTTTCAGTTCCGTTAGCCGGGTTAATGGACGCAGAAAGCCAGGAGATACTCGTTAGTTACGGTGCCTTCGGTGCGCTATCGGAGATCATCGTTGGCTTCGCAGATGCGCACAAAGAAAGCGAGCTTGAGCCACGGTGCCTTTCGGTGCGCTGCCGGATATCACGGTTGACGTCGCAGATGCGCATCAAAGATAGCGAGCTTGAGCCTGTATGTAAGACGCGTTTGCGCACTGCAGGCCTCGCAGATGAAGACCTTGGAACTCTTAATCCAAGATCCTTTTCGGACCACTGCGTTCTCACACGCAGGGCAATGGAAGGAGAGATCGGCATCGAACAGTTCACGTGCAAGCGTCATCATTTCGTCTCCGCCTTGACCGGCGAAGCAAAATTGATGCCTGGAATGCGTCCCAGTCTGATACGGGCCGCCTTTGCTAGTGATAAGTCGCCCGACTAACGTGGGACGCTTCGGCCTTTAGATCCGGCGGGCATTCTCCCTCGCACTTCGAATGATCTGATTAATCTGTTTGCGAAGGGCCAGGCCATCCATCTGGTGAATGTCGTAGCCCTCCTTTTTGATCTTTGTGCGAACCTCGCCGAAGCTGGCGTATGCGCCAGACTTGGCGAGTTCGAATGCGCGCTCAAGGGCTCGTTTATGTTGATCCATCGGTCGCTGCATATAGGAGTTCCTGGCCCGATGGGAGCTCCAGCGCCGGAAACATTCATTGCCCGCTGCTGTTCTCTGACCATCAGAAGGAACAGCTATGGCAGACGACAAGAGCAAGCGCGGTGCGCGTGACCGTGACCGGGTATCAGCGGATGAGGACTATGAGGTTCGGCACTTCGCCAACAAGGTGGGCCTGACGGTCCAACAGGTTCGAGATCTGATCAAGCAGCATGGCAACGATCGGAGCACGCTGGAACGCGATGCGGAGAAGCTTCGAGGATGAAGATTTCAGAGCTCGGAGCCCGATTGTCGGACAGCGGCACGACGGCGAGCCGGCCGGGGAGTTGGATCACTTCCTGTTATGCCCCACCTGTGGCCAAGCCGTGGACTTGCGTGATTTGCGCCAGGCGATTTGGCATCAGCGGCCGGTACACGAGCCACTCGAACTGACAGCTAATCAGGTTGGAACAGTGCTGGGGGCTATGTCAGCGATCGAGCGTTACAGGCAGCCGAGCCAACGCCTCGTTTCACCTTTGGCTCAGCAGGGCGGGCGGGAACAACCAATCTCTGCCGTTCGCGTTTATGGATGTCCGGCCCGCAGAACAGATACCTCAGAATAGTTGCTCGCAGCTGGCGAACCGCCTTATGATTGGCACGGGTGGGGTATGAGATGGCGCCAAGGTTCATAGCAAAACAGCTTTCGTGGCCAGCTGGAATTGGCGGCTGGCTGGTCCCCGTTGGTATGAACCGGGGCAACGCCCGGCTGAACAGCTTCGCTCTCGATCAATTGCAGTTGGTGCCTCAGGACCGAGTGCTGGAAGTCGGGTTCGGCGGCGGCGCTGCACTGCCGCGACTTGTCCGTGGCGCGTCATTCGTTTGCGGTGTTGACCGCTCCCGGGATGGGGTCAGCGCCGCCTCTCGCCGGTTCGCCGATGCGGTGCACGCCAAACGAGCCGAGTTTCACGCCGGGACAGTTGAAAAACTGCCCTTGCCGAACGCTACGTTCGACAAAGCCCTCAGCGTCCACACAGTGTACTTCTGGCAAAGCCTCGAAGTCGGAACTGCGGAGTTGGCTCGAGTTCTCATACCTGCGGGCGGATCGTGTTAGGCTTCCTTCCCAAGGCGCAGATGGACGGATGAACATGCCATCAGATATCTTCACCCCACGCGAGCCGGCCGAGATTATCGATGCTTTGCAAGGGGTGGGGTTCGGCGAAACTGAGGTTCGAAAACCGAACTCTGATACGGGGTGGCTGGTTGTGACCGGTTTGCGACGATGACCGTCTACGCTAGTCCACTAGGCTGCCGTCTCGGTGCACCATCGCTTCGAATATCACTTTATAGACGCTGTCGACTTCTCGTTGATCTCGGCGGCCGGGATACCTTCCTGCTCGGCCGATTCCATTAATTCCGTCAGCGGGTCGGTTACTGCGACGGGGCCATCAGTCATCGCGTTCGGCAGGTGCTCTTTGCCATCCATCGGTCGACGAAGGTGATACCAAGAGTCCTAATTGAGCATGAATCCCACAGGCTCCACCATGTTTCCGGCGCAGCGACACGCACCGGCTAAAGAGCGGGAACAAGGCGGCAACGGCGGTGTTTCTCCGCTCAGGTGGAACCGACATGGCAGACGACAAGAGCAAGCGCGACTTCCGCGATCGCGTTAGGGTTTCGGCTGATGCGGACTACGAGGTGGAGTATTGCGCCCAGAAGATCCGGCTGACGCCGCAACAGGTGCGCGAGCTGATCAACAAACACGGCAACGACCGCGCAACGCTTGATTTCGAGGCGAAAGCCATCCGTCGGGGGTGACAAGAATGCCTCGTTACCAGGTCAAAGAGCTTTACGGCGAAAAGGTCATCGCAGGGCAAACGGTGGACGTCGACGGGCCTCGAAAGGCGGCCGAGCGCGTGGCCGGCGGGCCAATCTCATCGAGAGCGTTGCAGGAGCATTGGTTCCGAGTGATCGACGAGGAGGAGAGCGTCGTCTTTGAATTCAGTCTGGCCGAGCCCCACGGCGCGAGACTTCTCGAAATTAGCGACAGTCCAATAGACGATCCCAACTGTCGCGCCGCGCTGCGCCTGAGCCGGGCGACGCTCGAGGAACATTGCCCGCCCCGCGTGCTGATGCGCGAGGAGCAGTGAACGGCCACTATGGCCCGACGCTGCTCGAAGAAGCCGAGGCCCTCTCGGTCGCCAGCGTTGCCACGGTTGAGGGCCTGTCTTTCGACGGCGCGACGAAGGCGCCGGAGCCAAGCATCAAGGCTTGAAGCCGACAGGCAGAGTTTCAGCCCTTTTTGGGCATGCTCCCGACCCCGACGAATAGCTTCGGATATGCAGAGCGAATAGCGCTGCTCGACCAGTTCGCGTTGCTCGGCAGTCAAATCGCCCCGCTGCAAGAGTCCTACAAAATAGGCGATCAGGCGGCGAAGCTCGCTATCGCTCAAACTTTTCGGCATAGATCCGGGTCAACACAGCGCTTGAATGCTTCGCTGCGGCTTGCGCTAGCACCCTTCCGCCCTTAACGAGCGCACCATGCCAACTACAATCGGATCGTAGGGCACCTTTTCATCACGGCTGTAGTTGATCGTAAACAGCGCGGCACGGTCGGCGCATACTTTGATGGCCCGGACATACCTGATCTGGCCCTCTTTAATACCCGAATAGCTGGCCCACTTCGGCGTAAGGCGCCTATACGTCAATCTCCAACCGTCTTTTTCGTCCTGCATCATGCGATGCTCGATCTCGGCTTCAAAACTGGCCTTGCCCAGCCGAGCGCCCCATACGGCTAAGAACGCCCGTCTTTCGCCTTCGAAAGCCGCGCCCTGATCGGAACGCTGCGACAGTGCAAACCCGGGTGGAACATCGAATATGAAGCCGAATTCCTTGACCCCGAAATGCTGCCACGGCTTCGGCTGAACCAACGCGGTGGAGCACAGAATGCAAGCGAAAGCCAAAACTATACGGCGCATAGCGTTGCTTCTCCAAGCCCTCTCTCGGCAGGCGAGGCCCTGGCCGGAGATGGCGAGAACCCCTCCGAAGCGCAGGCGAATCCACGCCAGCCTCGCATTCACCCAACTTGGTGGCAGACCGAACGTTCCATTAGCGGTTGCTTGACGAAGCCACTTGCCGCGCCAGACTCCTCCTATGGCGAGGGTCTCTTTCAACATTGGCGATGAGGTCGCCATCACAGCAACCGTGCGCAGGCGGGTCACTGAAGATCGGGTGAGCGTGTCGATTCCCCTCCTAAGTCAACCGCATTCCATCGTTGACCGTGCATCGAAGGGCACGGGCAGCCGATCGGGCTATTGGCGACGTGACCCGAGCGCTGATGGCAAAGTGACGGTCAACCTTGGCGTGCCCGTCACCGTCGACATCGGAACGGTCACACTCGTGACAGCTTATGTGTCGCCGAAGCGCAAGACGCCGCTGGTCGACAAAGCTACCTAGTGCGGGTGTCTTCTCTGGCGGTCCATGTCATTCAAGAACAATGTCAGTTCGTCCGCCATCTCGAAGTCCAGGCCCTCAAGCACCATGCCGCCCGCTTGATAAGGCTGGAGTCATCGACGAGGCGGAACTGGGTGAGCTTTCGCGGAGGCCTCTCCGTCGCTGATCGTCAATTCCGCGATCGAGCGACAACTCGCGCATAAGGACGCCGACGCGGTTCGCAGAGCATATCACCGAGGGGACCACTGGGAAGAAAGTGTGCAAATGATGCAGTGGTGGGCCGATCAACTGGACGCTATGCGAGCGGCTTAGAAGTGGTTGCCATCCGACCCCCTTAGATGGCGTTGGAGCCGGCCGGGCGAACCAACCTGTTCAGTTGAACTCTACACGAGGGGCCTGCCGCACCTCGATTAGCCGTCATCAGCGATTGAACGGAAAAGAAACCTTTCAGCATCAAACTACTGCTTTTCGACGCACTTTTTCGGGACGTCGGAAAGAGCGTTTGTCGCGCCGACAACGATGTCCCACTGGTGAACCGGTTCCATGAAGAGTCTGACAATACGCCACCGCATCCTGGTCAGTTTCGCTGTCGTTCTTGTGGTCATGTCGGTGATAGCCGTCATCGCGTACGCCTGGTTTCTTCAGACGCAGCAGGAGGCGACTGAGGTCGAGAAGGGCATCCTCCCAGATGTCTATCACAGCACCGAAATCATGATGGGCCAAATGACCGCCCATAGCCTGCTTCAGGAATATGCGCTTCAGGACAGCCCGTCGGATAGACGCGCGCTTGAAAGCATGATCGCGACCAATCGCGACCGAGTGCAGCGGCAGATGGACGACTATGAAGCAACAATCTTCTCCGATATCGACAAGCAGAATTATGCGGTCGTCAAGGAACTCGCCAACCAATTTCGTCTGGCTGAAACGGCTGTGCTGGACACAAGCCGGACTGCCTTGTCGAAAGGCGAAACTCCCAATGAAGGCCCGGCCATCAAGAACACCGTAGAGCCCATCTTTCTGAAATTGCAGTCTGCTCTGCAGGCCATGGTCGAGGATCACAGAGGCGAGGCAACCAGCGCGACGCAACGGATCAGCTCGATCGTTAAAACGGCGGAAGTCGGTTTGAGCGTTGGCCTGTTGATTGCCCTCGGGCTAGCACTTCTTTTGGGTTACCAGCTGTTTCGCGCCATCACAGGTCCGCTCACCCGGCTGGTCGACGCGGTTCAGTTGATGCGGCAAGGCGACTTCAGCGAACGCCTCGAACTGAGGCGCCGTGACGAATTCAGCGTGCTGGCCGACGGCTTCAACGCAATGGCGGACGATCTCACCACCCTCATTGGTCAGGTCCAAAGGTCCAGCATACAAGTCGGCACGTCGATCACGGAGATCGCCGCCACCTCCAAGCAACAGCAGGCAACCGCGACTGAAATCGCAGCGACCACCACAGAAATCCGCGCGACTGCCAAGGAAATCTCCGCTACGTCGAACGAGCTGGCGCGCACAATGAACGATGTCTCGACAGTTGCCGATCAGACGGCCGCCGTCGCGGGCGGAGGGCAAGCTGGGTTGACGCGCATGGAAGAAACCATGCACCAGGTCATGGAAGCGGCCGGCGCAATCAATTCCAAACTCGCAATTCTGAGCGAGAAGGCCGGCAGTATCAACCAGGTGGTGACGACCATCACCAAAGTCGCCGATCAGACGAACCTATTGTCGCTCAATGCTTCTATCGAGGCGGAGAAGGCAGGTCAGTATGGCCGGGGCTTTGCTGTGGTGGCAACCGAAATCCGAAGGCTCGCCGACCAGACGGCCGTCTCCACCTACGATATTGAGCAAATGGTCAAGGACATCCAGTCGGCTGTGGCGGCTGGGGTGATGGGCATGGACAAGTTCTCCGAGCAGGTCCGCCGGGGCATGCAGGAAATTCAGCAGGTCGGCGGGCAGCTCTTCGAAATCATCCAGCAGGTTCAAGGCCTGGTGCCCCGATTCGAAGTCGCCAACGAAGGCATGCAGGCTCAGGCGACCGGCGCGGGGCAAATCAGCGACACGCTGACCCAGCTCAGCGAGGCAGCTCAGCAAACTGTCGAATCTCTCCAGCAGTCAACGCTCGCGATCGACGAGCTCAATCAAGTGTCGAGCGGGCTGCGGAGCAGCATTGCAAGGTTCAAGCTGCGGGCATAGCGACCTGGCGGCCGGAGGTGACAATGCTATTCCTCTCCTTCAGCATGGGTACGGATCGCTACTTGATCGATGTCCATCAGATTGAGGAGGTGTTGCCCCGTATCGGGGTCAAGGTGCTGCCGGGTGCGCCAGCCGGTGTGGTCGGACTGGTCAGCTATGACGGAATACCCGTCCCGTTGATCGATGTTACTCTTCTAGCACTTGGCCGCCCCTCGGAGGCGCGGTTGAGTACCCGCATCATGATAACGCGCTATCCGTCAGAAAATGGTGAGCAACGCTTGCTTGGGCTGATAGCGGAGCGGGTGACGGATACGCTTGAGCGCGACCCAGCCGATTTCACGCCGTTCGGACTGGAGCCGGGATCGCCGCCCTATCTTGGTCCGGTGGCTTCGGATGGCCCGGAGATCATCCAGTGGGTCAAAGTGGAAACACTGCTTTCAGAAGAGATTCGTAGCGCTTTGCTCCGCCAGGCCCATATGGGTGGTTGATGATCGGCGCAGTCGAAAAGCTCCTGACCGAAACCATCGGACTAGACGCTGCCAGCGTTGGCCAGACAGTGATCCGCCAAGCGGTCAAGGACCGGATGGCAGCATGTAGGATAATCGACGCACAGGCTTATTGGGAACATCTGACCGGTTCCGCGCAGGAACTGCAGGAGCTGGTCAATGCGGTGGTGATCCCTGAGACGTGGTTCTTCCGCGACCGGGAAGCGTTCACGATGCTGGCGCGGCATGCGCGCGAGAACAAGCGTACGCTGCCGATAAAGGTCCTGAGCCTGCCATGTTCAACCGGCGAAGAGGCGTATTCGGTAGCCATGGCCATGTTCGATGGCGGCTTTGCGGCGCACGAGTTCAAGATCGATGCTGTGGACGTCAGCACCCGCAATGTCGCGATCGCTGAACGTGCCGTCTATGGGCGCAATTCGTTTCGCGGCAGCAATCTCGAATTCAAGGATCGCTATTTTGAAACGACCGAGGGCGGGTTGCGGCCTAATGCTGCGGTGCTGAAACAGGTTCGGTTCAGGGTCGGAAACCTGTTCGATTCTCGCGCGTCTTTCGGGCAAGAGGCCTATGACATCCTGCTTTGCCGCAATTTGCTGATCTATTTCAATCGCGCGCTGCAGGATCGCGCATTGACCTGCCTGAAGGACCTGTTGGCCAAGGACGGACTTCTTCTGGTCGGCCCGGCGGAGGGCGCTCTACCGAGGCTGCATGGCTTCATTTCCGCTGAATGGCCATTGGCCTTCGCCTTCCTAAGGTCGGAGCACGTGAACACCATGGCGCCGAAACCGGCCGCCATTCCGCTGCGGACACCGGTCCCGAAGGTCAACAGGAGCAGCTCAGCCCTGACCCGACCGAAGATCGGCAAGGAAGGCCGCCCGCAGCCTCCGGCCAAGCCGGTGGATCGGATCTCGGAAAGCCTCATCGAGGTCGAACGGATCGCCAATGCAGGACGGGTAAAGGAGGCGCAGGAAGTTGCCCTGGCACATCTCAAGGCGTTCGGTCCTTCGGCGGATATTTTCTACTTGCTGGGCCTGGTTCAGGATGCCGACGGTGCTGCATCAGAAGCAGCGCGAAGCTATCGCAGAGCGCTCTATCTCGCGCCAAATCATAGGGAAGCTCTCGTTCATCTGGCTTTGCTGCTTCGCAAACAAGGCGACCGTAGCGGCGCCGAGGCATTGGTCGGCCGACTGGATCGGGCTCAGAAAAGGAGCGGCACCTGATGTCGACTTCGACGGGGATCGCCCAGCCCGTGGCGGAAATCGAAATCGACGACTGCTGGCGGCAGATCGGGGTGCGGGGTGACCGGTCATGCGCGCTACTGGATCAGCATCTCCACTGCCGCAATTGCCCGGCCTATAAGAAGATCGCACGGAGCCTCCTCGACCGTGCGACGCCCTCAGCCTATCCTACCGGATGGCCTGACAAACCTAGTCGCGCCGAGCTCGATTCCGCTGACGAGGAGGCGCTTCAGACGGCCGTCCTTTTCCGCCTTGGGGAGGAATGGCTGGCGCTGCCGGTTGCCATTTTTCATGAGGTGGCTGAATCACGCCGCGTTCATTCGCTTCCACACCGCAGGAACGGCGCGGTGCTCGGCATTGCCAATGTACGCGGTGAATTGCTGATCTGCGTGTCGCTCTCTGAATTGCTCGGCATTGACGAGCGCAAGGAGGCAGAACAAGGCAAACGAGCCAAGGCTTTTCGCCGCCTGGTCGTGGTAGGTGAGTTAGACAAGCGGGTTGCTTTCACGGTAGACGAAATCCACGGCCTGCATCGCTACCGGGAACACGACACGCTGGCGGTGCCGGCCACGATCGGCAAGGCGCTGTCAGCCGCCACGGTCGCCGTGCTGCCTTGGCGGGGACGAGCCGTCGGCTGCCTCGACCCGGGACAATTGCTGACGATGCTGGATCGGAGCATCGCATGACAGACGAGGACTTCAGCCAGGTTTCGATGCTGAGCCTCTTCCAGGCCGAGCTGTCGACGCAGTCGCAGGCTCTGACCTCCGGCCTTCTGGCGTTGGAACGCGATCCTGTCGCCGCCGACGCACTGGAAGCATGCATGCGGGCAGCGCATTCTCTGAAAGGAGCTGCCCGCATCATCGACCTGATGCCCGGCGTCAAAGTTGCAAATGCGATGGAAGATTGCCTGGTCGCCGCGCAACGTGGTCAACTCAGGGTGCGCCGAGAGCATATCGATGCGCTCTTGCAAGGCACCGACCTTCTGAAATTGATCGCATCGGAGCCATCGAGCGAAAGCGCCATCCATCAAGTTGAAGCCTTGCTCGCGACGTTCGAGAAACTATCCGTCCCACTCGCCGCCCACTTGCCCCACGGTTCAGAAGCTGATTTCGAAGATCCCGCCCTAGCGGATCGGGTGACGAGCTCGGCGAACCTGCTTACAGGTGTGGACTCGCAAACCCAAGGAAGCAACGGCTCCGACAGAATGGTTCGGGTGACGGCAACCAGTCTGAACCGATTGCTCGGACTGGCCGGCGAGTCGTTGATGGAAGCGCGACGGCTTAGGCCATTCGCCGATGGGCTGCTGCGGCTGAAGCGGCTTCAATCGGACCTCGCAGGTTCGTTCGACGACCTTCGTGCCGTGCTGCCGCCCGGCTCGAAGGACGACGTAGTAGTGGAGGCGCTGGCTGAAGCGCAGCGAAAACTTCGGCTGAGCCAGGCGTTCCTGACGGAACGTCTCGATGAGCTGGATTCAGTCGACCGAAAAGCCACCGATCTTGCCAACAGATTGTACGACGAGACGTTGGCGAGTCGAATGCGGCCGTTCGAGGATGGCGTGCGGCACTATGCGAGAATGGTCCGGGACCTCGGTCGCACCCTCGGCAAGCGGGTGCGGCTGGAGATCGTAGGCGGTTCAACCGGCATAGACCGCGACATCCTGGAGCAACTCGATGCGCCTTTGGGGCACCTCCTGCGCAACGCCGTCGACCATGGGCTTGAACCGCCCGAGGACCGCCTCGCGGCAGGGAAATCGGAAGAGGGTCTCATCAGGCTCGAAGCGAGGCACAATGCCGGCCTGCTGCAGATAGCCGTGGTGGACGATGGCAAGGGGATCGACTTGGCAGAGCTGCGCAACACGATCGTCGCACGGCAGCTTGCAACCAAGGAAAGCGCAGAAACACTCAGCGAAGCGGAATTGCTCGCCTTCTTGTTTCTGCCAGGTTTTTCAATGAAAGCGAACCTTACCGACGTCTCCGGCCGGGGTGTGGGGCTCGACGCAGTGCAGGCAATGACCAAGGAGGTTCGCGGTATCATCAGCGTCTCCTCCGAATTTGGGCACGGAACCCGATTTCAACTGCAATTGCCCCTGACGTTGTCGGTCCTGCGCACGCTACTCGTCGACGTCGATGGAGAGCCGTATGCGTTTCCGCTGGCTGGCATTTCCAAAACGCTGAAATTGCAGCGAACGCAGATAAACCTTCTGCAGGGTCGACCCCATTTTAATTTGAACAACCGACAGATCGGGTTAGTCACGGCTCGCGAGGTGCTGAACCGTGACGAGCCCGCATCGGAGCCGGACGATCTGTCGGTCGTCGTCATTGATGCCGGTCAGGGCGAAGCATATGGACTGATTGTCGATCGTTTCCTAGGTGAACGCGAGTTGGTGATCCGGCCTCTCGACCCACGTTTTGCCAAGATCAAGGACATCAGCGCGGCGGCCCTCATGGAGGACGGATCGCCTGTCCTGATCTTCGACGTCGACGATCTGATCCGTTCGGTCGTGAAGCTGGCCTCATCCGGGTTGCGAACCATTTACCGCGCCGCAGGCGGTCCCGAAACCGGCAGGCGCAAGCGCGTGCTGGTGATTGACGATTCACTTACCGTGCGCGAGCTCCAGCGCAAGATGTTAGGCAATCACGGCTATGAGGTCGAAGTGGCGGTCGACGGCATGGACGGGTGGAATGCGGTTCGCTCCGGCCCTTTCGATCTTGTCGTCACCGACATCGACATGCCTCGCATGGACGGCATCGAGCTGGTGAGGTTGATCCGAAAGGATGCTCATCTCCAGAACACGCCGATCATGATCGTTTCGTACAAGGATCGGGAGGAAGATCGGTCCCGCGGCCTTGACGCCGGTGCGGACTATTATCTGACCAAGGGCAGCTTTCAGGACGAGGCGCTGATCCATGCCGTCGTCGATATGATTGGCGAAGCGACGCGATGAGATCGAAACCGGAAACCAACCGATGAGAATCGGCATCGTCAACGATATGCCGATGGCGATCGAGCTGCTGCGTCGGCTGGTTGGGTCTTCCCGCGAACATCAGGTCGCGTGGACGGCGACCAATGGGCGTGAGGCCGTCGAGGCTTGCAGACGTGACCTGCCGGATCTGATACTCATGGACTTAGCAATGCCAGAGATGGATGGCGTCGAAGCGACCCGCAGAATCATGGCAGAAACCCCGTGCTCGATCCTGCTGGTGACCGCCAGTATCGAAGCCAACGTCGCCGGGGTCTACGAAGCAATGGGTCATGGCGCGCTCGACGCAGTCGATATTCCGTCAGTGGGCATCGAAGGTAACGCGTCGTCGCAATCGGCGCGGCTTCTGACCAACAAGATAGCAACGATCGGCAGGCTGGTCCGTGACGCGCCGTCCAAAGCAAACGGGCGGATGTCGGTTGCGGGCGACCCTTCTCCCAGACGCTTGGTTGCGATCGGTGCCTCCGCGGGCGGGCCGGCTGCCGTTGCCGCGGTGCTCAGCTCATTTCCCGTTGATTTCGGCGGCGCAATCGTACTGGTCCAGCATCTGGATGCTCAGTTCATTCCAGGCCTTGCGGATTGGCTGGGGCAACATACCCCGCTTCCGATCCGTGCAGCGCAGGAAAAGGACAGGCCTCAGGCGGGAACCGTTCTCGTCGCCAGTTCGGAGGATCATCTGGTGTTCAAGTCAGCGAAGCAACTTGGCTACACGACCAGCCCCAAGGACAACGTCTATCGGCCGTCTGTGGATGTATTTTTCGAAAGCGCGGCGCAATGGTGGCCGGGCTCGGCGATTGGCGTCCTGCTTACCGGCATGGGTCGAGATGGTGCGCGCGGGCTGAGACAGCTCCGCCTCAAGGGGCATCTGACAATCGCGCAGGATGAAGCGACGAGTGCCGTCTATGGCATGCCGAAGGCTGCCGCTGCGATCGGTGCGGCCGTCGATATTCTTCCCTTGAGTGCGATCGGCCCACGCATAGTCAAAGCGTGCGAGCGCTCAACGTGAAAGGGCTCGTCTTATGACGCAAGAACCAGAGCTGGTGGCGCCGCTGGCAGATAATTATTCATCGATGGTTCTGCTTATCGATGATCAGGTCATGGTTTGCGAGGCGGTCAGGCGCGCCTTGGCCAACGAGCCCGATATCGCCCTGCACTTCTGCACCGACCCGCTGAAAGCGATGGCCGTCGCAGATGAGGTTAAGCCAACCGTCATCTTGCAGGACCTGGTCATGCCCGGCGTCGATGGGCTGCATCTGGTGAAAGAATATAGAAAGCATTCCTCGACACACGCGGTTCCAGTCATTGTGTTGTCGAGCAAGGAAGATCCCGCCACCAAGGGCGAAGCCTTCGCTGCTGGAGCCAACGACTATCTCGTCAAGCTGCCGGATCGCATTGAGCTGATTGCGCGAATTCGGTATCACACGCGCGCCTATCTGGATCACGTGCAGAGAGACGCAGCCTACCGCGCACTGAGAGAAAGCCAGCGACAACTGATCAGCGCAAACCTCGAGCTTGAGCGCCTGACACGGATCGATGGCCTGACTGGTCTCGGCAACAGGCGTTATTTCGATGAATATCTGGCGGCTGAGTGGAAACGCGCTTTTCGCGTGCAGTCCCCATTGTCGCTATTGATGATCGATGCCGACAACTTCAAGCGATATAACGATTCCTACGGCCATATGGCCGGCGATGAAGTGCTCAAGAAAATCGCCAGGGTGATCGAGAGCAGTTCCGGCCGCTCCACCGATCTCGCTGCACGCTACGGAGGCGAAGAGTTCGTCATCGTACTCGTCGACACTCCGCTGGAGCAATCGAGCAGCATCGCCGAGCGGCTCGTCCAGAGCGTGCGGGACTTGAACATACCGCACGGCGCGGGTCGCGTGACCATCAGCGTTGGCGTAGCGTCAACAGTGCCCAACGAGAACGAGACGCCAAGCGATTTCGTCAATGCCGCCGATTTGGCCCTCTTCCGCTCTAAGTCGGAAGGACGAGATCGTGTGGCGCTTCACGTGCCCCGCAACTAGGCGTTTTGCGCCGTCGGTAGCAAGAGCCGGATAGGCGGTTCAACCCAACGCAACCCCCGCTATACGGGGAAGGCGTCCCACCCTTTCGCTGCCCCGGCGTTAGAGCGTGATTGGTGCACTGGAGGTTCTCATCATCGCGGCCGGCGGTTCGGCATTCGGGCAGTAGATCACCTTGATGAAGCCGCAGTGCATGCAGGAGCGATCCGGGCCGAGCCGCTCCACCAACTCGGCAATGTTCAGGACCGCGGTTCGCTTGCAGGTGAGGCAGTAGACTGACAGGCCGGTGCCGGATACCAGCTCCTTGCCGAGAGTGTCTTCAAAAGCAGGTTGTGCGGCGTCGCCTCGCCGAGAGTGTCGATCTTCTCATGCGCGCACCAACCAATCGTGTAGGTAGTTAGTCCACGAACGGCGCAAGCAGAAGCTGCGCGAACTTACAAAAAGCGGAAGCGCGCGGCTCTTGTCGGTCGTTCCCTTAGGTAACCTGATTGGACAACAACGCTCGCGCCTCTACCCCTAAGACAGGTCGCCTCGCCGCTGGCTGCCCCGTTCCAGGGAATATGCGCGAGTGAACTCGGCCCCGAGAAGAAATATCAATGACGAGTAGTAGATCCAAAGCAGCACAACGATCACGGCACTCGCCGCACCGAAGGAAGACGCCACGGCGCTGCTGCCGATGTAAAGGCCGATCAGGCTCTTGCCGATCGTGAACAGGGCAGAGGTAACAAATGCCCCAAACCAGACGTCGCGCCATTGCAAATCTCTGTCTGGCAGTACCTTGTAAATCGCCGCGAATAGCAGCGCGATCAGGAGGAAGGATATCAGAATATTCAACCCTTCAACGATCGCTGATCCGAACGGGAGCACTTGGTTGATTGTGGCACTGAGAGCGCTAATAGCCGCGCTCGCGGCGAGCGAGACAACCAGCAAGAAACCGAGTGCCACGACCAGTCCCAAGCTGGCCGTCCTTGCCCGGATCAGGCGGGTGATCGAGCTTCCTTCGGGTTTCGCCTTCCAAATCACATTCAATGCCGATTGCATTTCGCCAAAAACCCCGGACGCCGTAAGAAGCAACGCCAACAGGCCGACCACAGTCGCTATTATTCCCGACTTCTGATTTGAGGCGCTTTTCAGCGCGCTTTGTAACACCTCCGCACTTTGGGAACCCATGAGGCCGGAAAGCTGGCCGGCTATTGCATCGCGTGCCGCATCATGTCCGAACACCAGGCCCGCCACGGCGACAACTAGCAGCAATACGGGTCCAAGCGACGTGACCGCAAAAAAAGCCATGGCCGCGCCGTGACTGAGAGCGCTGTCAGCGATAAACCCTGCCACACTCGCCTTCGCAATCCGCCACAGCTCAGGCACGGGCTTCCTCGCGATCGGCCCCCAGTTCCCGGAGCAAGTCAACCTTCCACAAGACAAAGGTCATGCTTGCTCCTCCAGAATCAGGACCGCTTGGGCTTTGGCTCGCCCCCACCGCCGGGCTTCTGTGGAGAGTCAGAGTTTGCTTCTTCAGACTGCGTAGAGTTCGCCAGTTGTTCGCGCACTGCATCCTCCGTCCTTTCGGCGGCGGACTTGACGACTTCGCCTACTCTGTCTGCCAACGTGCCTTCCTTCGAGGCCTGTCTCCCGGCCTCCCCGGTGGCTGCCTGGTAAGCTTCGGCTGCGACTTGGGTCGCGGCATCAACACCCTTGTCGAGCGTGGTTTTGGCTTCCCTCCGAAGCTTCTCTCGATATTCGCCCAGTTGGTCGTCCTCGACTTGTGTGTGAGGCAGCATGGCGCCAATTGCAGCCCCGAGGGCGAGACCAACGGCCGCAACGGCCAACGGCTGATCCTGCAAAAGCTCCTGCGCAGAGCGACTGGCCCTCGTAGCCATATCGGCTGTGGCTCCTGTCGCGTTGGTGATGGTCTCCGACGCGCTGTTTGCCAGTCCCGAGACAGTTTCGGCTGCCCCGCTGGCCATCTCGGATAAACTATCCCTTGCCCCGCTTACCATTCCTGACACAGTTCCAATTGCATCGCCGGCAGTATCGTCTGCATAGCTGGCGCCACCGGAAGCCATAGCCTCCAACCCGGACGTGCCGAGATGTTGGCCAGTTCCCCGGCGAGAGTAGCTGGGAGTTGTTTGGGAAGCGCCGCTGCCGAGCATCAGCCAGGCTAAACCGGCGCCTATCACCGTCAGTGGCAGAGGATTGTCCCGCACCTGGGCCTTCAGGTTCTGGAGCATGTCGGAGCCAACACCAGCCCTGAAAATCCCCGTGATCTCATCGAAGAGCTGGCCAGGCGTCATCCTGTCGCGAATAGAGTCTGCGGTCGCCGCCACCCGTGCGCGCGTGGCCTCGGCCTCCCGTTCGAGCTCGGCTGCGGATTTCTCGGTCATCTCGCTTGATCCTTGATCAGGTTGGCGTCGCGCTTCAATTGCTCCTGCGTACGGTCGGGCGCCAGTGCGGAGGGCGACATGCTTACCATGCCGGTGCGCAACAGAATGACACCCAAGACGGCAACGACCATGCCCACGAGCAAGGCCGACCAACCTGCCCCCAGCCCGAACCGGGTCAGGGCGATGACGAGGGCCTGCAGAAGCACTATTAATGCAGCGAGCAGACAAATCGCGCCGCCCAAAACCTCAAGGGCACCAGCTCCGGCTTTTGCCGCATTCTCTGATAACTCTGCGCGCAATAGTCGCGCCTCCGTCTGCACCAGCGTGGTAACCTGCTGCGCAAGATCAGCTACCAGAGTGCCGAGGCTTTGGTTGTCTTGAGTGCTCATTTCTTTAACTCCGCTGCCGTCCCGGAGCGTCAACGCCTACTCCGACATCGCGTTTCCCTGGCTCGCTCACTTCGTACCAGTCGTCCCGCTCATCTGGCTCCCCGGCTTCCCGCGCGCGCTGCCCCAGCTTGCGTTTGAGGCGGCGAAGCCTTCATGAACCTTCCGAGCGCCAATCCCGCCAGCACCGAACCTGCGATCAGAATGCCGGGATTTTGGCGGCCGAAGTTCTGGACGTCCTCAAGCACCTCGCCAAAGGGCTTCTCCTTCAAGGAGGAGGACAGCCTTTCCAGTCCGTCTGCCGCATCCCGCATAAAATTCGAAGCGGACTTCTGGTCGCCGTTGGCCAGATGGTCGCTTGCCGCACGCAGAGCACCGCCCAATGCCACCAAGCTGGAGCCTAAGTCCCGCTGCGTTTCCTGGGCCCTTTCGGACAGAGCCTCCTTTACTTCCGACGTATAGTCGGCTGCCCTGCGAGCGACCTCTTCGCGGGCATCGTTGAGCGCCTCGCCCGCGCTTTGCGTCTCTTTCTTCATTCGATCGGATACTTCGTTCTTCGCCTTAGCGAAGTCGGTCGGCTTGCGACCCTGATCCTGCATGACGTCCTCCTAATGAAAGCCGAGGAAGGAGAGCACCGCAAGCACGACGACCATGAGACCTATGAGATAGATGACACTGTTCATGGCAGTGGTTCCTTGCTTTCCGTTCAACGGCTTCCGCAATGGTATGTTCCTACTGACAGGGAATTTGGCATGGAATCTCTTGCGGCGATGAGAACGCCGTTGCGTGAGCTGCCTTACAGGCAACCGGGCGGCGAACAATTGACACGTGAGGCCACCTACGGACAAAACGATTCTCCCGTGGAGGAGAACAGCTCATAGTCATCACCACCGCATTTGGCAGGAACGAGGACGGCGACCTCCGGCCTGTCCCTGGGCCGGCCGAGCAGCAATCGGCGCCCCGGCCCTCGTGGCAATAGATGACCTAGGTCAGCCCTCAGTGATCCCGGGCCGAGTCGCTTCACCAACTCGCGACGTCGAGAGCGGCGCTTGTGGGGTCATGGGCGGCGGCCCACGGCAATCCACAGATGACCGTCCCAGCGAAGGCGATGGGACGGTCTTTTTAAAGCAGAGCGGGCTTAGTAGGCGCTCTTGGGGCCGGTAGCCTTCGCAGTACGCTTGCTGTGCTTCCTGTGCTTCCTGTGCTTGACGGGGCACTTATGATGCTTGGTCGGCTTGCAAGCCATCACGTCTTTCTGGTGCGGCTTCTCCATCGTAGTTGCCGCCGGGTCCGGTGTCGTGGCGGTCGAGGCAGCCGGAGCGGTCGTCTTGGTGGCGGCTGCGTTGCCCAGGACTGGCATGGAAAAGGCAAGAGCAACTGCAAGGCCAAGGGCGGAGAGGAGGGATTTTTTCATGGCTTTTTCTCCTTGCTATGCAGGTCGGTTTTAGGCACCGTATCGGGATCGATCGGTGTCACGCCAAGCAGCTTCAAAGCATTTGCGAGCATCCGGACTCCCTGTGCCTCCTTCTTACTGGCACAGAACCGTGTTCCCTTTCTCTGAAGCGCTTTTGCCGCAGTGACCTGTGTTGCCGCGGCATGGGTTTCGAGGGCTTCGTCAACTTGGCGGCTGAGAGCGGCGCAGCGCTCGGTTCGGGTTGTCTCTTTTTTTGCATTGCCGCCTTCAACGGCCTCAGTGACGAGCGAAATCCCGAGCAACGCGCCCATCAAACTGATCGAGAACCTAAGCATCGCTTGTCGCCAATCCGAACAAGTGCTGCAGTGCTGCAGCCGATGACTGACCCTCTCAAAGGCACTCTACTCCCGAATGATTTCTGGGGTTTTTCTGGCGTGTTTCTGAATTGTGTCTGGGGCCTATGCGGGCTCCCCCCCGCAAGGGCTCGCCCGGCGGGCTTGTCGCGATACCGCGGTATCTCAGTGGCCGAAAGAGATTGCCAGGTCGATCCTTTCATCACGGGCCTCGGCATCGAGCTAGGCCAGGGAGCAGACCGAGCGGCAGATCACGGATGTGAGGCGGATCGGCGATATCTTTCTGAGAAGGATACCGAAAGAAGCCGATCAGCCTTGCAGTGGCGACGGTGCCATCAGGACGAGTGAGGTGAATGTCGACAGGGTGAACATCGCCGACCACCAGCTCCATCGGCTGCATGCAGGCGACGGTGCGCCGGATGCGCGGCCGGCGATCACCATATTGCCTTATGGTCGCGCTTAAACCGGCGGTGAAATTCGCGGAGCAGCGATTTCCAGTCGATTCCGAACCGCTCGATACGATTTTGGGCTTGTGCACCCCTCACAAGAGGTCTGCGTTGCTGATCTTTGGCCCAGTCATCCACGCCGGTGCTGTGGGCACGTCCTCGACCACGCCAATCTTGCGGGCCCAAGTCACAAAAGCCTTGTGTGCGGCCTCGACTGGTTTGCGACCGTCATGATATCGGCGGGGCGAGCGCTACTCGGCTTGGCTCAAAGCGACCTTGCGGCGGCGGCCTCAATTTCGGTGGCCACCCTACGCAGGATGGAAGCGAGCCAAATGGAACCTGCCGCCGGCCTGACAAACAATGTCGGAGCGGTGTGCCGGGCACTGGAGATCGCCGGCGTCGAGTTCATCCCCGAGAACGGCGGCGGCGCCGGGGTGAGGTTGAAGCAGACGCGGCGCGGCGGTTAACCACCTTCGCATATTCGATCGAACTCAATAGGATTGCTGGCCGTTTTGAGGCCATGGAAGATCGCCAACCTAGATTTTGCTGTCATCCCGAGCCGTCTGGCACATGGACCGTCTGGGACGACGTTACCGATGAGCCCGCGACCTTGGGAGGATGCAAACTCGTCGGCCGCACATGGGAGCGCGCCAAGACTGCCCGCGACTTGCTAAGGCGGATTTACAGCAATCGACTCGACGCTCGATCAGTTCGACGATACGCACCGATCACTTCAGCGGGTCGCGTCGATGATCTCATTTCGTCAATACGGAAGCGACAAGATTTAGAATAGCGCCGGCGCTTGCGTCAGGCTGCGGAAAGGTGGGCAGGAATGGTGGCGGCTAGGTGCTCCATTCTACCTGTAGCTGGTCAAATCCGGCGCGAGGTCCTGCTATAATTCTGTATGGCAGCCCGAATGGTGGTTGTTCTGGCGCTTCTCTTCGCCTTCGCCTACGGATTCGCGAAACTTGTGGAACGTTATGGCGGCGTGGGCGACAGACCCCCTCCGTGTGAATCGTCCAACCCTGCTTGTTCAGACGCGAACGCCCCGCCTCCAAAGGGTGGCAAGATTCCGATCGAGGAGATCACGCCGAAGCCGAAGAAGCGCTGATCGATTCCGGCCAGCCCCGCCGGCGCGCGTTCCCGCCGTCACCGCCGTCCTACACCGCCGATGCTTCTGGAACTCTCTGGCGCCTCCCTGTGGCCTGAATTTGGGCAAGCATCCGCTGCCGGGAGGAAACACGGCGCCGATCGAGGAATTCCTGGGCCTCACGCCTCCGCTCAAGCCCGTAAACGTCGGGCAAAGGTTGCCAGCTGCTGGCTTGTTCTTCATGCACCACTTCTCGCCGCGGAATCCCCAGTGCTCGATCGCGACGAGCTCGCTGCCATCGACGGATAAACCTGCTCAAAGGTGAGCGCTGGTTCTGCAGCGAGGCCCAAGCTCGAGCTGCTGGATGGCGACGAGCGCTCCGGCGGGTCGGCCAGGCAAGCCATGTTGGAAGGCGACATCAGGGCGAGGTAGGCCCGGTGGATCTCACGCTGCCTATCGGCCGCCAGCTTGTTGAACTGCCTCACCGTCACCCGCAGCCGAGCGCCAGGACTGCGGTGTGCCGTTCATCACCACGAAGGCGACCGATGCGCTGCTGCTGCCACTGGTTCGGCAACCGATAGAAGCCGACGTCCTCGATCTCGACTTCGGTGACGGGTGTCCGTGCCAGCATCGCGCGCCTCGACTTGCGAGAACGCGCCGATGTTGCATACGTCCGCGCTTATGCGCGCTTAAGCCCCGCGCCAGCCTGTGTCCCATTTCGGACCGGCAATGCTGGCATCCAGCTTGCACGGAAGACGTTGCCGGTACTCTCCTGGGGCCGGCAGCTCGTCGGGCTTGAGGCTGTAGTTGGGGGCCTCGCCCGGCGGGTTTTACCGAAAACCAGTGGAAAGGCATAGAAATCTATATCAATGCAGAGATGCTAATTTAGCCGGCTTTAGCCGACTGTACCCACCCTGCCGAGTCGGCTAGGCTCGGCGGTTCAACCCAACGCAAACTCCAACGCGGGAACTGTCGGGTCGCTCGATCGGGAAGGCGTCCAGGCCTTGCGCTGCTCCGGCGCGAAAGGGGTCACATCGCGCTGAGCGTCTTGGGCACGGTCGCTCAGATGGCGCGTCGGTTTATCAAAGAACGACAACGAGATGGCATCGAGCAGGCCAAACGTGACGACGTCTACAAGGGTGGGACGCCGCGGCTCGAGAGAGAAAAGGTCTTCGCTTTGCGTCGCGAAGGCCGGAGCCCCACGGAAATCGCGAAGGTGATGAACTGCTCACGAATCCAGGTATATCGAATCCTGAATGCGGACGCGGCCGCAGCCTGACAGCCTTGCCTCACTGGAATTTATCCGAAAACACGCTAGACACGCGTGGTCAATAAGAAGGAGCTATTGAGTGACTGAAGCAGAATCGAATTCGCAGGCCGAATTGATCTCGCTGACGGCCGATATCGTATCGGCTTATGTCGGCAACAACCCTGTACCCGTCGCGTCGCTGCCCGATTTGATTCACAGCGTGAATTCGTCGCTGTCGAACATCGGGCAGGCTGTCGAGCCCGAGAAACCTCTCCAAAACCCGGCAGTGAACCCGAAACGGTCAGTTTTTCCCGACTACATCATCTGCCTTGAGGACGGAAAGAAGTTCAAGTCCTTGAAGCGGCATCTTGGCGTCCACTATGGTCTCACGCCGGATGCCTATCGTGAGAAGTGGGGTTTGGCGCGCGACTATCCTATGGTAGCGCCGAAATACGCGGCTCAGCGGTCCACTCTGGCGAAGTCAGCCGGGCTGGGTCGGAAGCCATCAAAGCCGACAGAGAAGGTGCGGACCAAGCGTGGGACCAAATGAAGGCTCTCTGCATTGCTGGCCTTCGACTGGTCGGCGGCGTTCTCATAGTCGCCGCCGTCCTTCAATGGGCCACGTTTGACTATCCGGACATCAACCCGTTCGCGCCCGGCGCGATCCTTGCAGCGGGGATGCTGTCGCAGCTGTTTAATTGGATCCTCGTTTGCCTTCTTGGCACGACCGGGGTCGTTCTGATCGGCTTTGGTCGCAGTTGGCGGCAACAGAAGCGAGGTCGGTAGAGGGTTGCCGTTCGTCCCACCAACACGCGCCGTTCCCATCGAATTTCAGCTGCCGGTAGCAGATCGTAACCACCTCCTGCCGGTACGCGTGGAAAAGCTCGGGTGGAAAACGAATTGGAATTGCGTCCCGCCGAGCGTAAAATGGCTGGGGGTGGCCGGATGGAGGTCACGATGGTTGAAGAGGCCGAAAATCGCCGAGAAAGGCGTCAGCGAGTGCTGAAAGGTGCGGCGATCATCAACGCATCAACAACTCCGAAATCAGCTGCACGATTCGAAACCAGAATAGCGGCGGAGCTGAACTCAAGGTGCCGGGTATGTGCCCACCGACGGCGTCGCCTATCAATCTATCCTGCGGAGGCGACGCAACGACCGCGTGGGTTTCAATTCACGGGCACCTTGCCAAAGCCCCGTCTCCATTATGGCTGAATAACAATACCTGCCTAAGCCTTGGCCTTTTGGCGGGACGTCTCAGTGTGTTCTTGGGGAAGGCGATTACGTTGAAGGTCCGATGACAGTCTACGCTCTTGCTGCGCTTGGAGATCGCGGGCCATAGGTCCTCTTCTTCATCAATGCCGTCGTCGAAAACTTGGAAGATTTCCAGCCAGATGTTCCCGCTGCTCCCGGTCCTTTTTGGCTAGGCGGCGCTCAGCACACAAGCGCGCTGGAGCTTGTCTAAATCAGCGGGCCAATAAACGCCACTGCAACGCGACAACGACATGTCCGTCGCCCCTTTACGCGGCTATGAGATTATCTCACGGAAGGGCTCGAAGAACAAAACCATTTCATCTCTCAGATCGCTCACGGCGGCCGGGTGTTCGGGCTCCGCTGCGACGACAGGGCTTCTCAGGCCTCCTCCAGTCAAGACCGAGCCGATATTCGACCGAGACACGTCACGCTTCAGCTTACGTCCTTGGCCCGCCGTCGTCTTTCCGTGCTAGATGATCTAGCGGTCTTTGGATTCGACCAGGAAGCCACCTTTCAACGCGAAAGATTGGCATGCCACGCAAATGTCGCCGGAACGCCTCGTTCGAGAATTGGCTTCTCAGCACCTCGGCAAGCTTTTCAATCTGATGGAGCCCGAGTGGCATTTCTGGACCTGTTTGGTTTCTAACCAGCGTCGGTGTGTCCCTGTTGAGGCCGCGTGAACCGCGGTAGCTCGGGACATTCTTTCATGTCATCGAGCACAGCCGGGCGGGACATCTTTCAGTTTCACGACCGGACGGCGATCTCCACTGGCAGCGGGGAGCGCTGGTTCTGGTCACCGGCGGCAAGGACATCCGTCTCGCTGCCCCGCTACCGGCGAGCCGTAAGCGTGGCGAGCAGAAGGACTAACCAAATGAAAATGGCAGGCCATACCCGCCGTTGCATTGCTGATGGTGATGCGCTCTACATCCTGTAAACGGCGGCTGACCGCGGCTAGGGTCGAACGCGACAGAAGAGCCGGCCCGCGCCTGGCTCGTCGCGATTGGGGCGGCGCGAATCTCGACGCACCTCGCCCTTAAAGACGACCTAGCGCCGCCTCCTGAGCAAGAGGCATTCCTGCAGTGGCCTAAATCGTCGTTGGACCGGAACAAAGGGGTCTGGCCCTTGTTGAGTGACATCCATTCAACAAGGAAACTATTGATGAAACACCGCCTTATGATGGCAGCGCTGTCCACCTGCGCGGTCCTGACATTTGCCCTGCCCTCCTACGCCGCCGACAAAGCTCAGGACTTTGTTGACAAGGCCGCCGCCGGAGGCATGTTCGAGGTCGAGTCGAGCAAGATTGCACAAGGCAAGGCTCAGGATCAGGCAGTCAAGGCCTTCGCGCAGAAGATGATCGACGATCATGGCGCGGCCAACGCCAAGCTCGAGACAATCGCCGGCGAGCAGAAGCTGAAGGTACCTGCCCAGACGGACGCCGCGCACAAGAGCGAACTCGACACCCTGGACACGGGTAAGGACTCCTTCGACAAGTCCTACGTACAGATGCAGCGCGACGCACATGCCGACGCTGTGAAGCTGTTCGAAGGCTACGCCAAGGACGGCGACAACGCTCAGCTCAAGACATTCGCGCAGGAGACGTTGCCGACGCTCAACATGCATCAGGAAATGATCGAAAAGATCGCATCAGGCACAAACGACAAGACTTCCACAACGAGTTCGACGACGCCTGCGGTGTCCACGAGCGACACCAATAATCCGGCCGCGCCCGTGCCTGGCGCCAACAGCTTCACCGAAGCGCAGGCGAAATCACGGATTCAGGATGCCGGATTTTCGAATGTCAGCGCACTGACGAAGGACGACAAAGGCATCTGGCGCGGCACCGCTCAGAAAGACGGAAAGCAGGTGACCGTAGCGCTCGATTTCCAAGGCAACGTGGTTGCCGGCGCTCAGTAACCCAACTCAGAAATGGAGTGAAACAATGACGACTGTCACCGGACTTTTCGATGATTATCAAGACGCATCCGACGCCGTAAGCGAATTAGAAGCGATCGGCGTGCCGCGAGACGACATCAGCATCGTGGCGAACAATTCCGACAATTGGTATCGGCAGGACGAGACTTCAGAAACCAGCGAAGATGCCGCCGCTGGTGCCGGCCTGGGCGCGCTCGTCGGCGGCGCGGGCGGCCTGCTCACGGGGCTCGGGATCATGGCGATCCCCGGTGTCGGGCCGGTCGTGGCTGCAGGCTGGCTCGCTGCTACGGCCGTCGGCGCGGTTGGCGGGGCTGTGGTTGGTGGAGCCGCAGGCGGCATCGTCGGGGCGCTGACGGAATCCGGTGTTTCGGAACGTGATGCCCATGTCTATGCCGAAGGCGTGCGCCGCGGAGGCAGTCTGGTGACTGCCAGAGTGGACGATCGGCTGACCGGCGAGGCCGAGCGCATCCTGCGAGGAGAGCGTTCCGTCAATCTTGACGAACGGCGCAGCGCTTACGAATCCGCCGGATGGACAGGATTCGACCCTAACGCAGCGCCCTTTGATGACATCCAAGCGGAACGCGATCGCGTTCGCCGAACGACACCGCTGTAATCGATGAGGCCCCGTGGAACTCTCCACGGGGCTTTTTCTTCGCGGGCAGGATCGGGTCGTCACCGCTCGCGCAAGTCTCGAAGAGAACGTTCGGCTTCTTCCTTGAACTCGCTCCCAGAGAGAAGTTTTTCGACCTGCCAATTCGGGGAACCGACGAACGAGATTGCCGTTCTCTCATCCCAATCAGGAGCGCTCAATGTTCAATCTATGGGTCGATCTCTCACTTTCGATACTGGAGGCGCAGCAAGTGATCTGGCTTAGAGGTATGCGAATTGCTAGTGGCGGCAGAGCGGCTGAACGCGAAGCTAAGTTGATGGTCAGTGAAAAAATCGAGGCTGCCGGCCGCTCAATTACGATGCTCGCTACGGGTGCACCAGCAGACAAGCTTGTAAGTTACTATGGCGGGAAGATTAGGTCCAATAGAAAGCGACTATTGCGGTCGCCTGCTTGACCTAGCAGCTTGCGATCCGCCACAATGCAGTCGGCCAGTTTGCTATCGGACGAGCCGCTTATTCAGCCAACGCGGCGTAGGTTCTTGCGCGACTAGGCCCCCCAAGGTACCAATAAGGTCAAACTCGTTCACCATCGCTCTCTGGAACAGATAGACCAAAGTTCACGGCGACGTTCTGCGAATCGTCCGAGTCGAGTTGATGCCCGTCCTGCTTGCAGCGTGGTGCAGAACGCGAGTGAGCATGTCGAGGTGGGAGGATTCTAGGACTTGGCTGTGCATCTCAGCGCCTCGTGTTTGGGCGAGGGAGATGTCCGCGGCCAGCATCCGTGCGCCATGACAAAACCGGACGGCGTACGAACCTTAAATTAGGCCCTTCGGGTGCGGTCGGCACATTTGAGGTTGCGCACAAGCGACGGCCTTTTAGAGCGAGTGCCGGAACATCTATCCGCTGAAAAGTTGGCCTGCGATTTTTTGCTCGATGTCACGTGAACTCCGTAAACGCAAGCCATATGTAGGCCAGCGTAAGCTGAAGCAGCGTCCGAACCTAAAAAACCATAACCTATCCACCCCATCTTCGGCGAGCCGCCGTCACTCGGTGAGGGTAGGCCCGGCCGCACCTCGCCTCCCGGCGGCAGACCCGGGCCGACTCATTCCATTGGCGTATACAAGGTCAGCGAGGCGAGAAAGGAAACTAAGTAGTCCCGTCTCAGGATCTGGATCGTCGCCCGTCACCGCCGTAATGCCCCAACGCGCCAGCACAGCTTCCTCGACAGGATCACGATGTGCCATGAAGATAAACGAGGGGGGCCGATCCGCCTCATAGCCCGACCGGCTCCAAGTCTGCCAGAGCCGATGCAGAAGCAGCCGGATGTTCAGGTCGGAAAGGCTGTAGCCAATAAACAGAACCGTACTGCCCAATGCGTCCGAACGGAACCTCACGTCGAGCGGCGAGTCGAACGACAGTCGATCAAGATAATCGGTTTCCGTGAGGACTAAGGAGGAATCGTCATCGAAGTCGCCATGGAACTTCACGATGCAGGGGACGTCCCTGCGAGCCTTCGAGACATCCCTCGCATTGGCCACCTTCACGTATTCGACGCCATGTATTTCAAAGGCGACTTCAAGGTTTCGATCATAGTTCGTCGTATAGATCACCGGGAAGTTCAGCGCGACGATGAGACGGTGCAACTCGGACTGTTCGATCTTATCGCGGCTGACGGTCCAGTGCCGGTCCATCCAACTGCGCAGCGGTCCGATGCTGCCATGCTCGATGCGGTAATACTCGGCCAGAGTCTGGAAGCGGCCGCGTTGCCTGCCAAGGTCCACTTCCAAGCCGAGTTCATCCGCCATTCGCTCGATCAGCTTCTCCCAGGACGGCAGGCCGACGCTCATCGAGACGCAGGCCGCTGGCAAGTCGGGAACTCAGCTTCAGTTCCGCGAACGGGAACGGCAAAAGGCGCGCGCAATTTACGCTGTGATGGAGATATCGGAAGGGCAGCCGGCAGCGTCAAGACATTGTCCGAACGGGTGCCGAAATGACGCAAGACACCCTCGCTCTTTTTGTCGATGATGCGCGCGCCGTGCCGATCGAGGATGCAGCCCAGAGACTCGGGCTGAAGTTCAGCGGCAACCGACACGAGCATCCGCAGCCATGCCCGCATTGCGGCGGCACCGACACCTTCGCTTTCAACACCGCCAAGAACAAATGGAATTGCCGCGCCGGCGGCGTCTGCGGCAATGACGGCATCGGCATGGTGGCGCATTGCGAGGGTCTGAATCTGCATCGCCGCGCGCATTTCCTGGAAGCCTGCTCGATCGTTCTCGGCCGGCCGATACCCGACGATGCGGAGCAAGAGAGCGCGGAAGAACCTGGCCGAAGGCTGCAGCGGATCAAGCAGCGCCGGCGGCAAAATGAAACGCTGCCTATGATGGCCGCACGCCTGTCGGGAACGCGCGGGCTGCCTTTGAAAGCTGGGCGAGGATGGCGCATATCGCGGTAACGCGACAACTCAAGGCCGAGCGGAAAGGCGAGATCTTCGAGATCTGCTGAGACGCGGCTCACAGCTGGATCTCCCGCGGAGAACCATCAGACGCGAACATGTCAGCCTGAGAATAGGCTTTGCGAATCCGTTCGCAGGCCAGTGCAAAGTAGTCGTCGTTGATCTCTATTCCAATGAACTTTGCCCACAATGTCTGATCGCTCATAAGCCCGACCCACCGCATATTAAGGCTGAGCACGCCACTTTGATCGACTCATTCTCGCCGGTCGCCCTCACAGCCTTTCTTCCTAATGGACGGTACAGGCTCCGCCTTCTTGAGCTCGAATTCAATTGTCGGTCGGCAGGATTTCCGCCAAGCTTCTTAAGTGTTCCACAGCCGTTATGCTCCGTACCCTGCTTTCTTCAGCCTCTGCCTGCCTTTTCCATATTGTGACAATCCACGCCAGCGGCGTGTAATTCTTGCCCGGGAACATGGTGGCGTCTTGTAGGGCCATAGGAATTCCAGTTATTCAACGATGTCGGAAACGACGAAACGCGGCAAGTATTTATGCTAAAGGGAAAGCATAGGCGCCAGAACACAACTATCCGGGGGGACGATGACTACAAATGTTGTCAATCTCGACGCTCTCATTCCGCGCGAGGACTTCTTCATCGAAGGCGGCGGAGATAGACCTGGGTCGATCGGCCAGGAACGTATCGACATCCACCACCTCGACAACCACTTTTTCGCCAGACGGCTGCGGAAGCCAGATTTCAGCGGGAAAGCTAGCGCTTCGACCGTCGCCATCCCGCCGCGACAGCTTCGGCCTCTGAGCAGAACCACCTCTCGCCCTTGGCTTGGTTGATGATTGTTACGCTGTAATATTTCTGCCCGGGCAGGTGATAGATCCGCTCGCCACCAGCCGAAATGTTGCCCTTGATGTTGCGGCCGGCGTTGCCGCTGCCGAGTGCAAAGGTCGCCGTCGCATGCACATCATCGCTGTGCTGCGCCCGCCAGTCCCAAGGCGCCTGGAAGGTTCCCGCCCATAGGCCGACCTTGGCCGCCTGCGCCTTCACCTGTTGCCCGGCATAGGCGCCGTTGCTGTATTTCGGCCAGTCCAGCGCCTGCCCGTGCTCGACCATCCAGGCGGCGACGTCCGCGCCGTCAGCGCGCGTGCAACTGCCGACAAAGCGCCCATAGCGGTCCCATGTCACAAATGCGCATTGCACCGGCCTGGAGGCCGCCAGGAATTTGTCCAACGCCTCGGCGGAGCGGCGGCCGCAGGGATATTCGAAGCCTTTGGCATCGTCGCAATATTGCCGGCTCTCCGGCGCGTCGATGCCGTTGAAGCGCACGCGCTGGCCGTGGATCTCAATCGTGTCGCCGTCGATCACCGAGGCGACGCCGACGATCGACACCGGCCGCGGCCTGATGATGTTATGCAGGTTGATCTCCGGCAGCGGGCCGCTGTTGTGCATGACGAATTGTGTGACCAGGGCGGAGACCGCGGCGACCGTGACGAACACAAGGCGAAGCGGCACGCCTGCCCATCGCGTGGCGCGTGAGCGTGTCGCGCCAGTGCGGCTCCGCCACTGGTAGGAGCGATTGTCGTAACGGGATCTGTCCAAGCCCTCTAACCCACTCCCCTTATCTGAAGAGCTTCTTGAGGATGCTCCAGAAGCTGACCGTGGTCCGGTCATAAGCTCGGTTGTAAGCAGCTCGCTTCGGATCTGTAATCCAGCCCATGCCCCGCGGCGCCTTCAAGCCGAGCTGCTGCTCCACCATTCGCTTGACCGACGTTGGCGCGGCCAGGCTGCGTTTGATGCTTGTTTTGCGGATGCCGAACTTCAAGGCGTCCTACCTTTCACAGCCAATGCCGTCGTGGTCGCCATCCAGATGGTTGGGGTCAGAACCGACAGCGACCGGACCTGCCACGACCGGGTTGTTCCCGGTACCGTTCTTGCAATCGAGGTCGCGTGTGCCGCCACCGCCTTGCTGCGCGGCGCCGATAAGTGGCGTGCCCCGGTAGCGTTGAACGACTGCTGCCGACCGCTGCCCATCTCCTTCGATGTGTGCGTTGTTGCTGTTCGGGTTGAACGGATCGACGGTTTGCAGAAGCGAATTGGTGTTGTTTGCGTCGCCGGACGCAAGCGTTATTGTATCGAAATTGTTCAAATAGTCGGCAGCACAGCCCGACAACAGCACCACAATCGCTGCGGCAAAATACGATCGTAAATCCACTGAGGCATCCCCCGACACCGGCTGGCATAATGCTCCATTTGCATTTTGTTGTCGAATCCTCGTTGGACGGCTTGCTATTCGCGCCACGCTAAGCAACGTTGGCGGCGGGTTTGAGATTTTGGGAGGACCATGAAGCGGTTTGCTTTAACCGTCACTGCTTTCGTTTGCATTGCAGGCTGCGCCACACCACCGGACAAAATAGCGGGCGTGCCTAATGCTGGCCCCTGCACGCAAGCCGACAAAGAGCGCCTGGCGACTCTGTCCGGCGGCGATCACTAGACTGAGATCGCCATGCTGAAAGGACGCTGCGGCCCGCCGAAGACCTGACAGTCCGGATCGTGGCAGCCTAGCTTCGATGTCACTCATGGCTTGGACACGATCGCAGCCGCCGCTTTAACAAGCGCGCAGAACGCCGGTGTTTGTGATCTTTTCGCAACAGCAATCCCGCGCGCTCTGTGGCAAATTGCGATTCAATGTAAGATTGTCTGCGGGGGAAACATGAAATCTCTTTTGCTTGCTTCTGCATTTGCCGTTGCCCTCTGCTGCCCCGCAATGGCGGCTGACATCCTGGAACCGGCTGCCACAACCGAATGGACCTGGCAGGGATTTTATGCTGGCGCCTTCGGTGCTGGCACCCTTGAGCATTATAAGATCCGTGAGCCGAATATCGGCGCTGATGTGACCCACAATGTGGGTTCGCCGACGATCGGCGGTTTCGCCGGCTACAATTTCCAGTCGGGCAACATCGTTTACGGCGTCGAAGGCGAACTGGGCTACCGGTTCAAGAAAGGCCACTTCCACGACGTGCCCGGCCCCGGTGATGTCGATCAGTCTCTCGGCCTGTTCGGCTCGGTCAAAGGTCGAGTCGGCATGGAGATGGGCGGGGTCCTCCCCTACCTGACGGCAGGTGTCACCGCGTCCCAGCTGAAGACCCATCCGATCGGCTTTGCGGAACGGAACGGTACGGCAGTCGGGGGCATTGTCGGCGCCGGCGTGGACGTGCCTCTGACCCATAACGTGTTTCTCCGTGGCGAGTACGATTTCTCGTTCTTCGGAAAGAAGACCTTCGAATATTGCGGCGGCGGTTGCGTGCTCCAGCACACCGCCCAGACACATGACTTCCGCGTCGGCATCGGCCTCAAGTTTTAGGCCGTTAGAACTGATGCAACTGACAACGCCGGGCAAAAGCCCGGCGTTTTTCGTTGGCAAGGCTCCAAACGGCAATCGATGATCGGACTGTGGTCGTGGACCTCGCAACCCGATTAGCAAAGTTCTCGACTGACGATTCTCTGCTCGCGGGAGCGCCGCTCCGGCACCCCGTCAGCGCAAAAGCCCATCCAAATCGAAATCTTCCCAGCCTCTGAGGCCCGCCTCGTCACGGGTATGACTTGCGGCTCCGCTGCTCTTTTTCTGCGCGCGCTTCAGAGCCGCCTTTGCGGCAGCGCGTCGCCGGTTCTCGGCGGCGGCTGCCGCGTCTTCCTCGCGCCAGACAGTGACCAGGTCCCGGTCGAGCACATCCTCGATGTGGCGCGGGTCGAAGACGTGGAAGGTGATCTTCCTGGCGCGGGCGCGAAGCTTGACTGTTCTGGTCCCCGCGCTCTGCAGCCGGCCGTCCTTTAGCCAGCGGTGCCGCTCGACGGACGAGATCGTCAGGATGTCCTCGGCTTCGCGGGGGATGACCGGCAGGTCCTCGATGTCGCGCATGGCTTTGGACACGATCGCAGTCGCCGCTTCAACATCGGCATCCGAGTCCTCAGGAAGGCGCAAGGTGAGCACACGGGATTCGATGTGAAGCAGCTTTCTCAAGGGTGCCGGAAGGCGTGCGCGGATCTCGAGGAAAATGCCCCTCGCCCGCATGGACGATCCCAGAGTCGCCGCCGGCGAAAGCGGCCACTCAGCCATTAATTTGGCGGTCGGTTCGGTTTTTCGGCGCCCGGGCATATCCCATAAATAGGCCGGGCTGGGCCAAGCACAACGCCGGTGCAAGAGGCGACCCGGTGTGACGCGGCGCCACCGATCTTAGACAAAGGATTCTTCCAATATCCGCCATCTGAGGACCCTCAACGGAGCGAATTGTCGATCGGCGAGTTAGGCTGGCTAGACGGAAGAGACTGGATTGGACGGATGGCAGCATCGAAAAGCAACGGTCACTTCACGCCAACCAAGCCGGCGCCGGAAGGCCTTGCCCCCGCTCTGGCGCGAAACATTGAGGCGCTGATCGAGAGGCGGAAACGAGAAGCCACGGCCGCATCGCTGGAGGAGCGCGCGGCCGCAGCGATAAGCGGCTTCGCCGGAAGCATGGTCTTCGTCTACTTGCACATTGTCTTCTTCGGGATCTGGATCGCCCTCAATCTCGGCATCCTGAGCTTTGTCAGACCCTGGGACCCATCACTGGTCATCTTGGCTATGTTCGCCTCGGTCGAGGCCATCTTTCTCTCGACCTTCGTGCTGATCAATCAGAACCGAATGAGTGCGGAGGACAATTCCAGGGCAGACCTCGATC
>NZ_NSFT01000024.1 GCF_002294725.1 Mesorhizobium sp. WSM4313
GTAGGGGAGTAGGGGAGTAGGGGAGTAGGGCAGCTATTCGGGTGACAATTTACGGATCAGAAGCCGCAAGAGTGTTCCCACGCTCTCACTACGTATCATCAATTGTTGGGCTGCTTCGCTCGAAGTGATTCCGACGCGCTGCGCGATTAGTAAGTGAGTTTCCAACTCTTTGGAGTGACCCTTGGGCAACTCTAAGAAACTGTTGATAGGAAGCCCGGCTTTCTCGTCCATAGCCTTCTGCAATGTTAGCCGGCACGGAAGCGGCTGCCTTGGGTAGCTGAGTTGTCAATCCATAGACCTCTTCTTTCGACCACGCCCTTGTCGTTTCATAAATCGAAACTGCGAGGTCCATAGCCTGCTGCCAGACGACCAAATCTCTGTACGACTCGATCTTCGCCATCGTCCCCTACTGCCCTACTGCCCTACTCCCCTACTGCCTTACTCCCCTAAACATTCAGCAACAAATACTCCCGCTCCCACGGGCTGATCACTTCCATGAAGGTTTCGAACTCGGCCCGCTTGATCGCTGCGTAAGTGGCGGCGAAGGATGTGCCGAGGATAATGCCGAGCTCCTTGTCGGCCTCGAACAAATCGACCGCTTCCAGCAAGCTGCGCGGCAGGTCGATCTCGTCGGCATTGGCCGTGGTCAGAACCGGCGGTTCAGCTTTGATCTTTCTGATCATGCCGATCAGCCCGCAGGCAAGCGACGCGGCAAGCGCCAGATAAGGGTTGGCGTCGGAAGACGGGATCCGGTTTTCGACGCGCCGTGCTGCCGGATCGGAGCGCGGCACGCGGAAGGCTGTGGTGCGGTTGTCGTAGCCCCATTTGTTGTTGACCGGGGCCGAGGCCTGCTGCGTCAGCCGGCGGTAGGAATTGACGTAGGGCGCGAACATCACCAGCGCGTTCGGCACGTGCTTCTGCATGCCGCCGATGAAATGGAAGAAGGCGTCCGTCTCGGAGCCGTCCTCGGCCGAGAAGATGTTCTTGCCGGTCTTCTTGTCGATGACCGACTGGTGGATATGCATGGCCGAGCCCGGCTGCCCCTGGATCGGCTTGGCCATGAAGGTGGCGTAGATCTCATGCTTCAGCGCCGCCTCGCGAATGGTGCGCTTGAACATGAAAACCTGGTCGGCGAGCTCGATCGGATTGCCGTGTCGCAGATTGATCTCGAGCTGGCCGGCGCCTTCCTCATGGATCAGCGTGTCGATCTCCAGGCCCTGACGTTCCGAGAAATGGTAGATGTCGTCGATCAGTTCGTCGAACTCGTTGACGCCGGCGATCGAATAGCCGGCGCCGCCGCCGATCGGCCGGCCCGAGCGCCCGACCGGCGGCGTCAGCGGATAGTCCGGGTCGGGATTCTTGCGCACCAGATAGAATTCGATCTCGGGCGCCACCACCGGCTTCAGGCCGCGCTCGTCATAGGCGGCAAGCACGCGCTTCAGCACGTTGCGCGGCGTGAACTCGACCGAGCGGCCGTCCTGGTGGACGAGGTCGCAAATCACTGCCGCCGTCGGATCTTCTTCCCAGGGCACAGCCGTCAGCGTTGAAAGATCGGGCAAAAGCTTTAGGTCGCCGTCGTCCTCGGGATAGTGGAAGCCGTTGCCGTCCTCGGGATAGCCGCCCGAGATCGTCGTCATGAACACGGCCGAAGGCAGCGCCAGCGAGGTGTTGGAGGTGAATTTCTTCGACGGCATCATCTTGCCGCGGGCGACGCCCGCCTGGTCGGGCGTGATGCACTCGATGTCCTCGATGCCGCGCCATTCGAGCCAGGCGCTGGCTTCCTTCCAGTTCTTCACGCCGCGTTCGTTTTTCAGGAATGCAGGCGTGCGGGCGCGTCCCCCCCGGCTCGACGGACGGACTTCCTTTTTTTCAGGCGGCATCATTCACCAGATTGTGTTGCGGATTTCGAACTATAGCCGGGCGCAACGGGGAAAGGGAAGGGGAGGCGCCGGACGGCTTGCTCAGGGAGCCGCTCTTTGCGAACCGGGCTGCAGCCTCTGCCGGTCGTTTGCGTCGAGCCATCGCAACAGCGCCGCCGCATAGACTTTGCGCCAACCTCGCTGGGGCGTCGATAGGAACCAGGCCTGGCGTATGTCCCAGCTATCGCAGGCCAGATCGCGCAGCTTGGTGTTGATGATGCCTTTTCCTGACAGCGGGTAGACCGAGAACTCGGAAAAATAGATTTCGCCGTCGATCTCGTAGAAGTCGCAGCGCATGTGATCGAACGGTGCCGTCAGCCGCTCCGCTATCTCGCGCATCCGCAGAAACGATGGCGGCAGATCGATCTTCACCCATTGGCTGCCGCTGCCCGGCGGCACGGGTGCGTGATTGCCGTCGCGGTCGAAATGACTTTTCAACTCGTTGCCCCATCTGTCCCGCCGTGCGGCGTAGACGTAAGCCGTCTTCCCGTTCGAGATATGAAATTTATACTCCAGCGGGACCGGCACATCGTCCTCGAGAAGCATCTCCTCAACGAAGATGAGCCGTCTCGCGCCCTTGTAGGCCCATTCACCGAATTTCCTGCCGTAGCGATTGCGCATCCAGCGCGCCGTTCGCCGCCGCAGCTTCGGCCTGTCCACCTCGCCGTTGCGGATCATCATGTTCCAGCGGCAGCCATGATTGGCCTTCACCACGACATTTCCGGCAAGCAGCGCCGGCGGGATCTGCGTGGCGTCGCGGCCGCTCCACAACACTTTCGCGGTTTTGAGTTCCGGGCATGTTGACAGGGCGTAGTCCTTGGACGCCAGCTTGTCGCATGCCGTGGCATAGACGGGATTATGGTCGAAGATCTTCCGCCACAAGAACTTGTCGACGTAAGACCTCGGCCTGGCCGGGTCGGGAAAGACGCCGCTGTGATCATAGGTTCTTTTCCAGATCAGCGGATGGCGAAGCAGGCACCAGGCCAAGGTTGCGGCCAGGACCGCGCGATCGGCCATGCCCGCTGCCATCAGCCTGCGCTTCCGCGCCCCGCGGCGCCAGGCCGGAAGCGGACGAACACATCGCGGGTCATGTTGCGCGATACGTGGGTGCGGCCGACCACTTCCAGCCGCGGGTCGAGCGTCTCTTCCGCGCGCTCCGACCACAAGCGGGCCAACGAATACGGTTCCCATAGAACGAGCTGGAGATCGGGTGGGGCCGTGTCTGCGACGCGCGACACGACAGCTGCTTTGGGCGAGACCATGCTGGCGATATAGACAAGCTGGGCGCCGCGATAGTCATAGTCGCGCCCGTTGCGGAATTCGGCGCGCATTCGGATGTAGCCGAGTTTGGCTGCTAGAATATTCGCTGTCTCGACCGCTTCCGGCACAATATCCAGCCCGACGATCTCGGGAACCGGTGTCTGGTCGCAGATACGGAACATCGTGAACGGGCGGCCGCCGCAGCCGACCATCACGGCACGTGTGCACCGGCTGAAGTCGACATGCTCGAAGACCTCATCCAGGCGCTTGTAGGCGTCTTTCGAGGACATGACGCCGATGGTCGTTTCCTCCGCCGCTATCTGCCCGAACGAGGTTGGATGCTTCAGCTCCAGCATCTGCCTTATTTCGGCGACGTCTTGCGCATGAACCATTTCGATGAAGGCTCGCGTAAGCATGGGCCGGTAGGCAAACAGTTCCGGGTGGCTGTCGAGCAGCGCTTCGCCGGTATCATGGCCCATGGCGACGCCAATATCGCGGATTCCGTTGATCAGTTCCGTTGGCGTGCGCTCACGAGCGCTTGCCATGAAGCCTTCCAGCTCGTCTTTCCACGAATTCAGCATGCACCCCCGCTTTGCCGATCTCCGGCTAGAGCTAGCAGTGCCCGGCGAACGCGTCTACACCGCGTTCCGAAGGAGGATGACGTGACAATATCCGCTCTTACCACGATCGGTTTCGATGCCGACGACACGTTGTGGCAGAACGAGCAGTTCTTCCGCATGACTGAGAAGCGCTTTGCCGCAATGCTGGCGGAGCACGGAGACCACGACCAAATCGCGGCAAGACTGCTCGAGGCGGAAAGGCGCAATCTCGCCCTCTACGGCTTCGGCATCAAGGGCTTTACCTTGTCGATGATCGAGACAGCGGTCGAGGTTACCGGCGGGGAGGTACCTGGTTCGATCATCGGCGAGATACTGGCTGCCGGCCGCGAGATGCTCAGCCACCCGATCGAGCCGCTGCCGCACGCGCGCGAGACGATCGAGAAGCTGGCGGGTTCCTACCATCTGGTGCTGATCACCAAGGGCGACCTCTTCGATCAGGAGCGCAAGCTTGCGCAGTCGGGAATGGGTGACCTTTTCGACGCAGTTGAGATCGTCAGCGACAAGAGCACCGCCACCTATGCCCGCATCTTCAGCCGCTATGGCCGTGGTCCGCAGAACAGCATGATGGTTGGCAATTCCCTCAAGTCCGACGTGATTCCCGCCATCGAGGCCGGCAGTTGGGGCATCCATGTGCCGCACGAATTGACCTGGGCGATCGAACAGGCCGAGGCGCCTGTCGCGGCGCCGCGCTTCCGTCAGATTGCAGATCTTGGCGAGTTGCCGAGCCTTGTCGAGGCTATCGCAAAGGCCGAGTGAACGCTCGAGCCTTAGCCGCGCCCGACCAGGCGATCCACCACCGGTTGCAGTCTCTCGGGCGTGATCGGTTTGGCGACCACCGCATCGATCACGCTCGACAGGCCAAGGCTCTCCGGCGTGCCATTCCTGGTTGAAAGCAGTATCACCGCCGGCAGCGGCTTGCCGGAGGCGCGCCGCAGCGCGTCGATTGCCGACATCAGCCGGTCGCAATCCTTGTTGTCTGGGCCGCCGTCCAGGATGACGGCACAGGGCAACTGGCCGGTGAGCGTCTTCTCGGCGGTTTCGGGCGTTTCCGAGATCGGTTTCAATCCCGATTTCTCGACGATTTTCGATACCACGACTCGGTTGATCGACGATTTTCCGACAACGAGCACCTTGGAAAAATTCGCCTCGATCGCGCCGGTCCAGGCTGCCGGTTTCGGATGTTTTTCGGAGTGGTCGTCACGGTTGGCGGGACACATCGGCGGGCAGGCACTCTGGTTCAATGCAGGGTTGAAACCTGAGGCACAATTGGGTGAGATCGCGGCCGGTGTCAAGCTGAAACGATCGAGGTCGAAAATATAGCAAGAAATTCCGGAATTCAGCGCAAGTCGTACCTCCTGGCGACGAAGGCAAATCGAAAAAATGCGACAGTCTCCCGGACGTATAGCGCGCGGAAGACTATCGCCGAGACTGTTGACGTTACGTCAAGTATGACTCTGCTGGGTAACGATCACCGGGATCAAAAGGTCTCCCCAGTTGCCGTCGCCGCCATGGTGCCTGGCCGAACGCACCAGCTCCACCGAGACGCCGGCCTCGACTGCCTTCATGACCGACTGGTTTAGCCTGTGCAGATCGTTGGCGAGCATGCGGATCGTCGCCTGCTGGTCGACGCTCATCGCGCTCGATTGCTCTTCTGCCCTTTCCTTGACGCGGCTTATCGATGCCATCGCTCTTCTCCTCGATGTAGATGCCCTGCGGGCGTTTCCTCTGGTTGTTATCCGTTACTCGGCCGCCGGCCTGAATTGGGCGTGCTCGGTCGATTCATGCATGGCGGTGGTCGAGGACTGGCCGCCGCTGATCGCCATCGACACGGCGTCGAAATAGCCGGTACCGACCTCGCGCTGGTGCTTGGTCGCCGTATAGCCGTGGGCCTCGGCCTCGAACTCGGCCTCCTGGAGTTCCGAATAGGCGGCCATCTGGCGATCCTTGTAGCCGCGCGCCAGCTCGAACATGCCGAAGTTCAACTGGTGGAAGCCGGCGAGCGTGATGAACTGGAACTTGTAGCCCATCGCGCCGAGCTCCTTCTGGAATTTCGCGATCGTCGCGTCGTCGAGGTTCTTCTTCCAGTTGAAGGACGGCGAGCAATTATAGGCGAGCAGCTTGCCCGGATGGTGCCTATGCACGCCCTCGGCGAATTTCCTGGCTTGCGCCAGATCTGGCTTCGAGGTCTCGCACCAGATCAGGTCGGCATGCGGCGCATAGGCCACGGCGCGCGCGATGCAAGGCTCGATGCCGTTCCTGACATTGTAGAAGCCCTCGACCGTTCGGCCGGCGTCGTAGTCGACGAAAGGTCTGTCGCGCTCGTCGATATCGGAGGTCAAAAGCTTCGCCGCCTCTGCGTCCGTGCGCGCCACGACCAGCGTCGGCGTGCCCATCACGTCGGCTGCAAGGCGCGCCGCGTTGAGGTTGCGGATATGCGCCGCGGTCGGGATCAGAACCTTGCCGCCGAGATGGCCGCACTTCTTTTCCGACGCCAGCTGGTCCTCATAGTGGACGCCCGCGGCGCCCGCCTCGATGAACGCCTTCATGATCTCGAAGGCGTTGAGCGGGCCGCCGAAGCCGGCTTCCGCGTCGGCCACGATCGGCGCGAACCAGGTCTCGACCGACAGCCCCTTGCCCTCGGACGTCTCGATCTGGTCGGCGCGCTGCAAAGTGCGATTGATGCGCTTGACCAGTTCCGGCGCCGCATTGGCCGGGTAAAGCGACTGGTCTGGGTACATCGCCGAGGCGGTGTTGGCATCGGCCGCCACCTGCCAGCCCGAGAGATAGATCGCCTTCAGGCCGGCCCGAACCTGCTGCATGGCCTGGTTGCCCGACATCGCGCCCAGCGCATTGACGAAATCCTCCTCGTGGATGAGCTTCCACAGCCGGTTCGCACCCATCTCGGCCAGCGTCTGGCGAATCTGCACGGAGCCGCGCAACCGCTTCACATCCTCCGGCGAGTAGGGGCGCTCGATGCCGTCGAAACGGCCTTCCGGCGCGGAAGGGACGAGGTTGTAAAAATCGGTCATTGGTCACTCCGGATCGTTTGGAAACTGCGTCAGCGCTGCATCGCAAAGGCATGTTCTGCGACGCCCTGCGTATGACATTCTTTACATTGCAGCGCGAAAGGCACCTAGAAAAACTGGCAACTCCCGCGGAAAATAAAGGAAAAGCTGTGTTGCCATTGACAGTCCACCTCTGTAAATTTGTCACGATTGTAAAAGCGGCGAAGCGCGCACCGCACTCGACGTTCATGTAAATTCTTGTCAAGGATGGCAGGGATGGCCGACCAGAAGATCTTCGCCGGGCCGCGGCTGCGCCGGCTGCGCAACGCCAGGAGCCTGACCCAGACGGCGATGGCCGAGGGGCTGGGCATCTCGCCATCCTATCTCAACCTGATCGAGCGCAATCAGCGACCGCTGACGGTGCAGCTCATCCTCAAGCTTGCCTCCGTCTACAAGGTCGATCCACATGAATTGCAGGGCGAGACAAAAGGCTCGATCGCGGCCTTGCGCGAGGCCTTCAGCGATCCGCTTCTTGCCGGCGAACTGCCCGGCGATCAGGAACTGATCGACCTCGCCGAAACAGCGCCGAACGCTTCGGCGGCGATGGTGAAACTCTTTCGCGCCTATCGCGAGCAGGCCGAGCGCCTGTCCGATCTCAACCAGCTTCTGGCGAAGGAGGGCAGGGCAACCGCGCTGTCCGGCACCCGCATGCCTTCCGACGAAGTCCATGACGTGTTTGAGCGCCGGCCGAACCACTTCGCTTCGCTGGAAGAGGAGGCGGAGGCTTTCACATCGGTCCTTGACCCCGGTGATGATCTGTTCGGCGCGCTCAAAGCCTGGCTGAGGCGCGAGCACGGCATCGTCGTCAAGGTGCTGCCGGTCGCCACCATGCCCAACTGGCGCCGCCGCTACGATCGCCATTCGCAGCGTCTCTTCCTGTCCGAGCGGCTGTCGCCTTTCGACCAATTGCGCGAAGTCGCGATGGAGGCGAGCCTCATACGCATGTCGGTAGCCATCGCGGCTGAGATCCAGGCGCTGAAGCTCGGTACCGACGAGGCCCGCCGGCTCGCTCGCTTCGAGCTCGGCCGCTATGCCGCGCATGCGCTGATGATGCCCTATCAGGCTTTCCATGCCGCCGCCGTTCGCGGCCGTTACGACATCGACGTCCTGCGTTCCCGTTTCGGCGTTTCCTTCGAGCAGGCGGCCAATCGACTGACCATGCTGCAGCGGCCGGGCGCGGCGGGCGTGCCGTTCTTCATGCTGGAAGTCGACAATGCCGGCAACCGCTTCCGCAAGGCCGGCAGCCGGGGCTATCCGCAGAGCCGCTTCGGCGGCGGCTGCCCCAAGCTTCCCGTCCATGCGGCGTTCTCGCAGCCCGGCCAGATCCTCGTCGAAGCGGTCGAGATGCCGGACGGCGCCGAATTCCTCTGCATCGCCCGCACGCTGGAAGGTCCGCAGGGCGCCTTCTCCGAACGGCCGCGCCGCACCGCGCTACTGCTCGGCTGCGATATCGGCTTTCGCGACGATATCGTCTATGGCGCGGCGCTGCCGGCCGCAGCCGCCGGCAAGCCCGGTCAAGGCTTCGCTACGCCGGTAGGCCCCGCCTGCAGGCTTTGCGAGCGCGTCGGCTGCCTGGCGCGCGCCGAGCCGCCGGTGACGCGCCCGCTCGGCCTCGACGAGATGGTGACGGGCCTCAGCGCCTTCGATTTTCAAGGATGACATCGGCGGATGTGTCCTAAGTCTCGCCGGGTGCTGGATCACGCCGGGCCGGCGTCTTTGCGCTACGCGATTGAGGCATAATTCTTTCTGGGGCACAGTTCTGTCGTCTAAGACACAAGTCTTGTTGTCCTTGCTGCATCGAACGCAACCCGCTGACAGTCATGTCCATGACCGATACCGCCTCACCCGGCGCCCCGTCCTCCACTGCCTTGCCGGCCGTCTCGCCGCGGGAGGAGCGGATCGGTATGCTCCTGGTCTTCCTTTCGGCGCTTATGTGGAGCTTCGGTGGCGCCATCGCCCGTTTCATCCATGTCGGCGACAGCTGGACCGTGGTGCTTTGGCGTTCGCTGTGGGCCGTGGCCTTTTTGATCGCCTTCATGCTGTGGCGCGACGGCTGGCGCGGCACCCTGAAGCTCTTTCGGCACATGGGACTGCCCGGCCTTGGCGTCGCCTTCTGCTTCGCCACCGCCTCGACCAGCTTCGTGGTGGCGCTTGCCTACACCACGGTCGCCAACATCCTCCTGATGCAGGCCGGCGTGCCGCTGCTTGCGGCGCTCCTTGCCTGGCTGCTGTTTCGCGAACGGGTCGCTCCGGCCACCTGGATCGCGATCGCCGCCGTCATCGCCGGCGTCGCCATCATGGTTTCCGAATCCCTGGGCGGCGCCGTCTCGCCGATCGGCGACGGCCTGGCGCTGCTGATCGCGGTGATGTTTTCGCTCGCGACCGTGATCACCCGGCGCTTTGCCCATGTGCGCATGGTGCCGGCCACCTGTCTCGGCGCGTTGCTCGCCGGTGCGTTCGCCGCTTCCCAGGCCTCGGCATTCGCGGTGTCGGGGCGCGACATGGGCTTCCTCTTTGCCTTTGGCGTCATCAACCTTGGCGTCGGCCTCGCCTTTTTCGCCATGGGCGCGCGGCTGGTGCCGGCGGCGATCGCGGCGCTGCTCGGCACCTTCGAGCCGATCCTTGGGCCGATCTGGGTCTGGCTTGTCCATTCCGAAGTGCCGTCGGTGCGCACCATCATCGGCGGTGCGGTCGTCGTCACGGCACTGCTCGTCCACATCGGTCTGGAGTTCAAGCGACAGGCGCGGCCTGCACGTCCCGGCGTAACCGGCCTGCCGTCGCCCAATTGACGTTAATGCATGTCGCCCAAAAGTGCGCAGCGGTTTTGGGAGAGCGACATGCATCAAAACAAAGACTTAAAGCGCTTCGCCTGAATCCCTTTCAGCGTGACGCGCTTTAGGCAGCCTCCCCCATTGACAACCCAGTTGCCGGGCGGGCAGGCTGCGATCACGGCAACAACAACACAGGCGTATCTTGCCAAGTGACTCCGCCGGCCTGCTCGGGACCGGACTGCATCGTCATAGCTCTGCTTACGCCACGGTGAATGCCGTTGACGCCGCCCGGGTGCCTCGCCTGGGAGGGTGGGACGCCTCGAACCTCGATGCCTTGATCGACCTTGGCGTGGGCAGTTCACGCTTGTCGCTCTCCGGAAAGCTCAATAGTCTGAAACCAACGCCGCGCCGCCATATCGCGACGAGCCGGCGAGGGAACACTCACCAAAGGAGAACACCATGATCCGCAAAGCGCTTTGGCTTTCGGCGACGTCGGCATTTCTGACGCTTTTCACAATAAGCGGCCACGCCGAAGACCGTGTCGTCAACGTCTACAATTGGTCGGACTATATCGATAGCTCGATCATCGACGACTTCACCAAGAAGACCGGCATCAAAGTCGTCTACGACACCTTCGATTCCAACGAGATCCTGGAGACGAAACTGCTTGCCGGCGGCAGCGGTTATGACGTCGTCGTGCCGAGCGCTCATTTCCTGGCGCGTCAGATCCAGGCAGGCGTGTTCCAGAAGCTCGACAAGTCGAAGCTGCCCAACATCTCCAACATGTGGGATGTCGTTTCCGAGCGTACCGCCAAATACGATCCGGGCAACGAATATTCGGTCAACTACATGTGGGGCACAGTCGGCCTCGGCTACAACGTCAAGAAGGTTGAGGCCGCGCTCGGCACCGACAAGATCGACAGCTGGGACGTCTTTTTCAATCCGGACAAGCTGGCCAAGCTGAAGGATTGCGGCGTCTATGTGCTGGACTCTCCCACCGACGTCATTCCGGCGGCGCTGAAATATCTCGGCCTCGACCCCAACAGCACCTCGCCCGATGACATTGCCAAGGCCGAGGAGGCCTTGCTGAAGGTCCGGCCCTATGTCCGCAAGTTCCATTCGTCCGAATACATCAACGCCTTGGCCAATGGCGACATCTGCCTGGCGATCGGCTGGTCGGGCGACGTCTTCCAGGCGCGCAACCGCGCCGAGGAAGCCAAGCAGGGCGTCGAAATTGCCTATTCTGTGCCCAAGGAAGGCGCCCAGATGTGGTTCGACCAGATGGCGATCCCCGCTGACGCCCCGCATGTCGCCGAGGGGCTCGAGTTCATCAACTACATGATGACGCCCGAAGTCATCGCCAAATCGTCGAATTACGTGCTCTACGCCAACGGCAACAAGGCTTCGCAGCAGTTCATCGACAAGGCGATTCTGGAGGATCCTGCGGTCTATCCGGACGAAGAGACGATGAAGAAGCTGTACACGGTTGCGCCATACGATCCCAAGACACAGCGCATCATCACGCGCACCTGGACCGAGATCGTCACCGGCCAGTAAGCATAGAGACACGACCCCGGCAGCCAACTGCCGGGGTCGTATTCTTTTGGGGAATTTAAGAAAGTAACGGAGTGGGGACCATGAAATCGCTTGGCAGCATCCGCAGGGATTTCTCGCCTTGGAACGACCCGAACGCCAAGCCTTATATTCAGTTTGACAAGGTGACCAAGAAGTTCGGCGATTTCACCGCCGTCAACAACCTGTCACTGACCATCTTCGAGCGCGAGTTCTTCGCCCTGCTCGGCGCGTCCGGCTGCGGAAAGTCGACCCTGCTCAGGATGCTCGCCGGCTTCGAGGAGCCGTCGGCGGGCCGCATCCTGCTCGACGGGCAGGATTTGCGCGGCATCCCGCCCTACAAGCGGCCGGTCAACATGATGTTCCAGTCCTACGCGCTGTTCCCGCATATGACGGTGGAAAAGAACATCGCCTTCGGCCTCAAGCAGGAGGGCATGCCTGGACCCGATATCGAAAAGCGCGTCGCCGAGATGCTGAAGCTTGTCAAGCTCGAGCAGTTCGCCAAGCGCAAGCCGCACCAGCTCTCGGGCGGCCAGCGCCAGCGCGTGGCGCTTGCCCGCTCGGTCGCCAAGCGCCCGAAGGTTCTGCTCCTCGACGAGCCGCTCGGCGCTTTGGACAAGAAGCTGCGCGAGGAAACGCAGTTCGAGCTGATGGACCTGCAGCAGGAGCTCGGCCTCACCTTCGTCGTCGTCACCCACGACCAGGAGGAGGCCATGACCATGGCCGACCGCATCGCCATCATGGACAAGGGCGAGGTGATGCAGGTCGCGACGCCTGCCGAGATCTACGAGGCGCCGGCCTCGCGCTTCGTTGCGCATTTCGTCGGCAATGTGAACATGTTCGAAGGCAAGGTTGCCGAACATATGACAAGCACCACGCGCATAACCGGCGCGACAGGAGCGCAGATCGTCGTCGACAATGGCAGCAACGCCGCTGCCGGCTCCGACATCGTCTTCGCGATCCGGCCGGAGAAGATCAAGGTCTCCTCGAAAAAGCCGGCCGATGCCGTCAACGCGCTCGAAGGCGAGGTCTACGACGTCGCCTATCTCGGCGACATGACCGTCTATCATATCAAGCTTGACGACGGCCAGATGGTGCGGGCAAGCGCGTTGAACGCCTCGCGCATCACGGAGGATCCGCTCACCTGGAACGATCGCGCCTGGGTCTCCTTCCGGCCCGATGCCGGCGTCGTGTTGACCAGGTAGGAGGCTGAGATGACGGATATCGCAGCGACCGCCGCCCCATCGACCGAAACCGCAACACTGCCGGCGAGGCTGGCGACAGGCTTCGTCAACCGCCTCGTCATCATTGTCCCTTATCTTTGGCTGCTGTTCTTCTTCCTTGTTCCCTTCATCATCGTGTTCAAGATTTCGCTGTCGCAAACGGCGATCTCGATGCCCCCCTATACTCCGGTGCTCGGCTTCAAGGACGGCATTTCGGGATTTTTCGCCGGCGTCCGCGAGCTCAATTTCGATAACTATACTTGGCTCACCCAGGACGCGCTCTATTTCAACGCCTATGTGACGAGTCTGGTCATCGCGGGAATCTCGACGATACTCACCCTGATAGTCGGCTATCCGATCGCCTATGGCATGGCGCGGGCGCCAGCCACGATCCGCCCGACCTTGCTGATGCTGGTGATCCTGCCCTTCTGGACCTCGTTCCTGATCCGCGTCTATGCCTGGATCGGCATCCTGAAACCCGAGGGCCTGCTCAATCAGGTTCTGCTCGCCACCGGCTTGATCAGCCAGCCGCTGGTCATCCTCAACACCTACACAGCCATCTTTATTGGTATCGTCTATTCCTACCTGCCCTTCATGGTGCTGCCGCTCTATTCCTCGCTGGAGAAGATGGACTATTCGCTGATCGAGGCCGCGCAGGACCTCGGCTGTCCGCCGACCGGCGCCTTCTGGAAGATCACCTTCCCGCTGTCGCTGCCAGGCGTTGTCGCCGGCTGCCTGCTGGTGTTCATCCCGGCCGTCGGCGAGTTCGTCATCCCCGACCTTCTCGGCGGCTCGCAGACGCTGATGATCGGCAAGACGCTCTGGAACGAGTTCTTCTCCAACCGCGACTGGCCGGTCTCGTCGGCGGTGGCCGTCATCCTGCTGCTGGTGCTGACCATCCCGATCATGTTCTTCCAGCAGGCTCAGGCCAAGGCACAGGAGCAGGGCAGATGAACTCCACCTGGAGCCGCTTCAACATCACCTCGATCGTGCTGGGCTTTGCCTTCCTCTATCTGCCGATCGTGCTTCTGATCGTCTTTTCCTTCAACGAATCCAAGCTCGTCACCGTCTGGGGCGGCTTTTCGACCAAATGGTACGTGTCGCTGTTCCACAATCAGGGCCTGATGGACGCCACCTGGGTGACGGCGCGCGTCGGCGTCATCTCCGCAACCGTCGCCACCGTGCTGGGCACGCTCGCCGCCCTCACGCTGACGCGCTACACGCGCTTCAAGGGACGTGTGCTCTTCTCGGGCATGGTCTTCGCGCCGCTGGTCATGCCGGAAGTCATAACCGGCCTCTCGCTGCTCTTGCTCTTCGTCGCCGTCGGGCTCGACCGCGGTTTCGTCACGGTGACGCTCGCCCACATCACCTTCACCATGTGCTTCGTCGCCGTCGTCGTGCAGTCGCGGCTGGTCACGTTCGACCGCTCGCTGGAGGAGGCGGCGATGGATCTCGGCGCGCCGCCGGTGAAGACCTTCTTCCAGATCACCTTGCCGGTCATCCTGCCGGCGATCATCTCCGGCTGGATGCTGGCGTTCACGCTCTCGCTGGACGATCTGGTCATCGCGAGCTTCACCTCGGGTCCCGGCGCCACCACGTTGCCGATGAAGATCTACAGCCAGGTGCGCCTCGGCGTGACGCCCGAGATCAACGCCGCCTGCACCATCCTGATCGCGGTGGTGGCGGTCGGCGTCATCATCGCCTCGATCGCCAACAAGCGGCGCGAGATCCAGCGCCAGCTCGACGAGCAGGCCGCGCAGCGCGGTTGAGCGTGACGAGAAGCGGGGACGCTTGCGTCCCTCGCATTTACTGGCCTGAAACGCCGGGAGCGATCGGCGATATGAACGGCGCGCTCCAGTTGCCGCCGACGAAGAACAGCGGCTGGCTCGGCGGCGCGGGAGCCGGGCTGGCCGCCTGACTGTTGGCCTGCTGGGGCTGCTGCGCCGGCTGTCCGTTGGGCACCACTCCGCCCGAGAGCGCCAGCCCGCGGCCGACATAGGAGGCGATGCCGGACAGCCAGATCTTGTATTTCTGCGAATTGATCTCGGCCTTGTCCAGGCGCGCCACGCCCTTCGAAATGCTGGCCTTGATCTCGGCGCCGTCGATCGGCAGCGATCCATTGGCGACGTCGTCGAGCGCGAAGAAACCGCCCTGCTGGTTGCGCTTGAGGAAGGCCGGCAGGTCGAGCCCGTTGATAGTGCCCGGACCGAACGTCGCCGAGAACGATCCGTCGGCATTCTCAAAGATGGAATTCCAGGCCTTGCCCGGTCCCTTGAGGATGACCGAAACGGTCCCGGTGCTGGCCGGCACCAGCCGCGTCATTCCCGCCGCCGTGGCAAAGGCTCCCGTATCTACGTCCGATGCCAGGAGCCGCATCTCGACCTGCGTGCCTTCCGGCTTGCGGTCGAAGCGCAGGCTGCTCTGGATGTTGCCGTTGAAGGCCGACGCGTCGGATATGTCGAAGACGGCAAGACCGTTCTTGACCTGCGCGGTTGCCGCGACGTCGGCGAGCTGGACCGGCCCCGCCATGGCATGCGCCGCCGACAGCCTGAGGTCGAGATTGATGCGGTCGGCGAAACTGGTGTCGATATCGCCGGGGCCGGACTCGCCGGTCGGCGCGATAGGGATGAAAGCCGACAGGAAAGATCTGAGATCCAGCGTGTCGAAGGCGAGCGTGCCGGCAATCACCGGGCTCCCCTCGGCGACGGAGAAATCCAGCGCGCCCATGCCCGGGTTGTTGTTGAACGTGACCGTGGTGTTTTCGAATTTCGCGCGCCCTGCCGAGGCGTTCACCTTGCTGGCGATCGAGACCGCACCGATCGCGGCACCCGGCGCGATCCCTGCCTGCGACCACTCCAGCACGCGCCGCAGCGACGGGGCGGCGAACTTCGCCTGGCCGTCCAGATAGGCGTTGTCGGACATCGAGGCCGTTCCGTCGAAGGAGAATGTCGCGGGCGCGGCCTTGAAGGAGAGGGTGACGGGCGCCGCCCCTCCGCCAAACAGCACCAGCGGTTTCGCCGAGGAGAAATCGAGCTGCAAGCTTTCGCCGCGCCAGATTCCGCTCGCGGTCAGCGACGCCTCGCTGTTCATCGCTTCCCAGTTCACCTGGCCGCTGAGGCTGCTCAGGATTTCGATGTCCTTGCCGTCAACCGAAGTCACCACGCGACCATCGCGGAATTCTACGGTGCCGAACGGATCGGATGGCAATTTGCCGAGATCCGGCTTCTGCGGGTTGGCGGTGACCACGCCGCGCGCGGCGTCGATCGAGCGCGTGATGCGCCCGCCGGTCGGAAGCGGCGGCAGATAGAAGCCGCTGGCGGTGCGCTGCACCCTGATCGTCGGGCGCACCAGCCTGGCGGTCGAGAAGGCGACGTTGCCCTGCAAGGCCGCCATGGCGGAGAGATCGACTTCCACGCGATCGGCCTCGACCACCGGCGGCGCTTCGGTCTCGGTCCATTGCGACAGCGTCACGTCGCTGAGGATGGCCCGGAATTTCGGCCACACCTCAATGCGCGGCGAGCCGTCGATCGTGACTCTGAAGCCGCTCCAGGCACTCAATTCCCAGGCGATGCGGTCGCGCACGATGCGGGTCGAGGCAATCAGCGGCAGCGCCGCGACCGCGAGCGCGATGACGAGCACGGCAACGCCGATCGCCCACACCCCGCGCCGGATCAGAGATGATCGCATTTCGCCCCGTATGCTTTCGTTGCCGACAAATCGCCCGACGGGTGTAACCGAGCGCCGACGCTTTTCAAGTCTTTATGGCCTTGCGATGGCATTTGCACAGCGGCCGCCATGGGTCGCCCGAACAAAATCTTGCTCTGCTGCGCCGCAATATGCATAAGCGGTCTGCACGATCCCGATCCGCAATCGCACGCCGTTTCTGGGACGATGGCATATGCGACGTTGGGCTTAACTGGCTCGAACGCGACGCTTTGGGAGGAGCGATCATGGCCGCCGACACACCTTTGTGGACCCCGACGCAGGAGCGGATCGACGCAGCGCCGATGACCGCGTTCATGAAGGCCGCGGAGGCAAAGGCTGCGCGTTCTTTCTCCGGCTATGCCGAACTGCATCGCTGGTCGATCGACGACCGCGAAGCCTTCTGGGACCTGGTCTGGGATTTCTGCGCGCTTGTCGGCGACAAGGGCGAACGGCGCCTCGTCGAGGGCGAGCGGATGCCCGGCGCAGCTTTCTTTCCCGACGCCAGGCTCAATTTCGCCGAGAACCTTTTGCAGAAAACCGGCGCCGGCGAGGCGATCGTCTTTCGCGGCGAGGACAAGGTCGAGCGGCGGCTCTCCTGGAACGAGCTCCACGCGCTGACCTCGCGCCTGCAGCAGCTCTTTCTGTCGCTCGGCGTCAAGGCCGGCGACCGCGTCGCCGCCATGATGCCGAATATGCCCGAAACCATCGCCGCGATGCTGGCGGCAAGCTCGATCGGCGCGGTCTGGTCGTCATGCTCTCCCGATTTCGGCGAGCAGGGCGTGCTCGACCGCTTCGGCCAGATCGAGCCGGTCGTCTTCATCGCGCCGGACGGCTATTGGTACAACGGCAAGGCGATCGAGGTGGCCGACAAGATCCGCGCTGTCGCCGACAAGCTGGCAAGCCTGAGCAAGGTGCTGATCGTCGACTATCTCGGCACCTCGAGCGACGTCGCCGCAACCATCGACAAGGCAGCCGCGCTCGAAGACGAGCTCTCGCCCTTTGCCGCAAAGCCCATGAGCTTCGAGCGGCTGCCCTTCGCGCATCCGCTCTACATCCTGTTTTCCTCGGGCACGACCGGCATTCCGAAATGCATCGTGCATTCGGCCGGCGGCACGCTGATCCAGCACGTCAAGGAGCACCGGCTGCATGCCGGCCTGCTCGACGGCGATCGCCTGTTCTATTTCACCACCTGCGGCTGGATGATGTGGAACTGGCTGGTCTCGGGCCTCGCCTCCGGCGCGACGCTGCTGCTCTATGACGGCTCGCCTTTCTACCCGGACGGCAATGCGCTGTTCGATTTCGCCGATGCCGAGAAGATGACCTATTTCGGCACTTCGGCCAAATTCATCGATTCGGTTCGCAAGGCCGGTCTGAAGCCGATCGCGAGCCACGATCTGTCGAGCGTGCGCACCATCTCCTCCACCGGCTCGCCGCTGTCGCCGGAGGATTTCCGCTTCGTCTATGACGGCATCAAGAAGGACGTGCACCTGGCCTCGATCTCGGGCGGCACCGACATCGTCTCCTGCTTCGTGCTCGGCGTGCCGACCGAGCCGGTCTGGACCGGGGAGATCCAGGGTCCTGGCCTCGGCCTGGCGGTCGACGTCTGGGACGACGAAGGCAAGCCTGTCCGGCAGGAGAAGGGCGAGCTGGTCTGCACCAAGGCCTTCCCGTCGATGCCGATCGGCTTCTGGAACGACCCCGAAGGCATGAAATATCACGCCGCCTATTTCGAGCGTTTCGACAATGTCTGGTGCCACGGCGACTTCGCCGAATGGACGGAACATGGCGGCATGATCATCCACGGCCGCTCCGATGCCACGCTCAATCCGGGCGGCGTGAGGATCGGCACGGCCGAGATCTACAACCAGGTCGAGCAGATGCCGGAGATACTCGAGGCGCTCTGCATCGGCCAGGATTTCGACAATGATGTGCGTGTCGTGCTGTTCGTGCGGCTCGCCCCCGGCGTGACCTTGGACGAGGATCTGGAAAAGCGCATTCGCGCCAGGATCCGCACCGGCGCCAGCCCGCGCCACGTGCCGGCCAGGGTCGTCGCCGTCGCCGACATCCCGCGCACCAAGTCCGGCAAGATCACCGAGCTCGCCGTGCGCGACGTGGTCCACGGCCGCGCCGTGAAGAACAAGGAAGCGCTCGCCAATCCCGAGGCGCTGGAGCTGTTCCGCGACCTGCCGCAGCTGGCAAGCTGACCGATGTGGTTAACGAAATCTGTCCGGCGAATTTACCTAGATTTCACGGGTGGTACACATTCGTAAATTTTTTCGCGGCCAGGTAAGGACTTGTTAAGAGACGACGCTGATAGTCGCGTGTAACTTGAGGGAGAAATCCCGTTCCTCGTCCCCTGAGGTTCTGCTCAAGCCCCCGTTGTGACAGCATCCCATTTCTCAAGGCGTCCTCTTGGACGCCTTTTTCTTTGGCCGTCGCTGTCGCCTGCAATGTTATTCGGCGAGCACGCGCGTGGAGGGGAAGCCGACCTCGACTAGGGTTCCTTCGCCTGGCGTCGAGGTGATGGCGAAGCGGGCGCGGTTCGCCTCCACCATGGCCTTGGTGAGGGGCAGGCCGAGGCCGGTGCCGTCGCCGCGTCCGCGCTTCAGCGCATTGATCTGCTTGAACGGTTTCAGCGCCTGCTCGATCTCGGCCTGGGTCATGCCAATGCCGGTGTCGCGCACGCGCATGACGACGTCGCCCGAGGCTTCGTAGGCGGTCGAGACGATCACCTGGCCGCCGGCCTGGGTGTAGCGAATGGCGTTGGACAGGATGTTGAGGGCGATCTGGCGTACGCTTCTCAGATCCGCCACCACTTCCGGCAGCCGCGAGGCGAAGCTGGAGCGGATGATGACCCGTTCGCGATTGGCCTGCGGCTGCATCATCGCCACCGTCTCGGCCAGCGTGTCGTTGAGCGACACCGCCTCGTAATCCATCTCCTGCTGGCCTGCCTCGATCTTGGAGATGTCGAGCAGGTCGTTGACGAGGTCGAGCACATGGTTGCCCGAGCGGTTGATGTCGCGCAGGTAGTCGCGATAGCGGTCGTTGGTGATCGGACCGAATTTCTCGTCTACCATCAGTTCGGAAAAGCCGATGATGGCATTGAGCGGAGTGCGGATCTCGTGGCTGATGCGGGCCAGGAAATCCGTCTTCTGCGAGGAGGCGCGCTCGGCCACTGCGCGTGCCTGCGTCAGGTCTTCCTCGGCCCGCTTCCATTGCGTGATGTCGCGCACGACGGCGCAGAAGCCGCTGTCGTTGGGCAGCCTGCCGATGGTCATGAACAGCGGGATGAAACGCCCCTGCGCCTCGCGGCCGATGACCTCGCGGCCGTCATTCAAGACGCTCGCGACACCCGGCTCCGAAAGCCCGGCCAGATAGTCGCGCGCCGCGCGCTGGCTTTCTATGGCAAACAGCGAGACAAAGGGCTTGCCCGCGACCTCGTCGCTGTCGAAACCGAACAGCGCTTCCGCCGGCCGGCTGATCGAGCGGATGTTGCCGTCGCGGCCGATCAGCACGACGCCGTCCGTAGCGGTATCGATGATGGTGCGCATCTCCGCGATGCGCGATTTCAGTTCCGGCACGTCCGGCTGCAGCGCCGGCTCGTCATTCGCGGCGGTGAAGTGCGCCGCATCGTCCTCGCCGGAACGCCGCACCACCAGCATCAGCGCCTTGCCGCCGCGCCACGGCACCGAGCGCAGCAGCGCGTCGATCGGGAATTCCATGCCCTGGCGGGTCTTGAGCTTCAGCGAGTGGTCGCTTTCGTCCGTCGCGGTGTCCTCGGCATAGGAATCGGCGAAGAGCGCGCCCAGGCCGCCTGCATCCGCGAGGTCGTCCAGCGCATCATAGCCGGTGAGTTCGAGGAAGGCGTCATTGGCATAATGCAGCATGTCGCCCGAATGGATGAGCAGCGGCACCGGCAGCCTGGCCAGGATGGATGTGTCGGGTGCCTTGGCTTCCTCTCCGGTCGAAAACGCGGACGGCACAAAACCGGAAAGTTTAAGCGGCGGCACGTCGAGGCGTCGCCGCGTCGCGGCTGTCGCGTCCAGTTCTTCCGGCTGTTCTTCCGCGGCCTTGGCGGCATCTGTATCGGAGCCTGCCCAGTCCTCATTGTCCTGCGCATCGCGGAAGTCGTCGGCGGTCATGCCGTCGTCGGCCGTCGCATCGGAGGCGGGCTGCCCGGCCGCGACCGGCTGCGCCGTAGGCTCTTCGACGGGCCGCTGCGGCTTAGCGGCAGCAGGTTCGGCGGCCTCCCGGGCGCCCTCTGCTTGCTCGTTCTGGGAAACCGGCGCGACGCCGGCGTCTTCCATGGGTTTCTCGCCATCGGCAAAGTTGAGCAGCGAGCCGGAACCGGCCGAGGTCTCGGCCGGGCCAGCGTCGTCTACCTCGGCGGCGCCATCGATGCCGTCGAGCCGCGCCAGATCGTCCTGGTCTTCCGCCTCGGTCTCCGCTTCCGCGGCCTTTGCGTCGTCGGCTTCCGAGGGCGTGGACAAGGTCGCGCCCTGGGCGGAATCGTCGTGCTCCGCCGCATCGGGTGGAAGCGGCTGGCTTGCGTCGCCCCTTGTTTGGCTGGCCGCTTCCTTAACCGTTGCCGTGTCCTCGCTGGCAACAGCGGCATCGGGCCGCTTGTCGGCTTCGGGGACGCGTTCCTCGGCAGGGGCGGAACTGTCCTTGCGCAGCCGCTCGCCGATCTCGCGGAAGGCGCTGCGCTCGAGGATCGACAGGCCCTTGTGATTTGCCGGCGTGTCGCTTCCCGGTTGCTTGTCGTTGGCCGGCTGGCGATGCTCGGCCAGCCTTATCACCTTGTCGGCAAAGCGTCGCTCCGGCTTCGGCACGATGGTCAGCGCCGGCACTTCGCCCCGGAAGGGGTCTTCGGGCCTTGGCTTTTCCAGAGGCGTCTGCTCTGCCGGCTGATCGCCCGACGCGTCGGCCCCGCCGGAGGTGGCCCCGGCAGGAGCGGCATTCGGCACCAGAGCCATGCCAAGCGCTTCCGGATCAACCACGGCGTCGGCGCTGCGCGCGACGCCAAAGCCGCGAAAACCCTCGAAGGCGCGGCTGCGGCCATAGACGGGCAGGGCCGCCAGATCGACGGGGATCTTCAGACCCGTTCCGGCTACCGGCCACAGTACCGAGCGGCCGGACCAGGTATCGCGCCGGTCGAGCAGGCCGGCGATCTCGCCCGAGGCGTCGAGGCCGAAAGTGGCGGCGACATCCTTGAAGCGGCGACCGATCACATCGGCGGCAGGCTGGCCGACGATGTCGGCGAATTCGGGCGACAGCGCGCTGAACCGACCTTCGGCGTCGGTGCGCCAGACGAAGCGCAATGGGGCCGCCGACCGGTCGATGTCGCGCGGCAGGCCCGGCTGGGCTGATTTGGTAGTCTCGCGTGCAGCGTCGCCAGCATCTTGGCCTTCGGCTGCGGCGGCACCTTCCGGCTCGTCCTTCGCCGGCGCTGCCGGTTGAGCATGCCCGGCGCCATCGTCGCCGGCATTGAAATACCAATGGTCGTGCTGGCCGGCGCCGGCGGCATCGGCCTGATGGTCTGTCCGGGTAGGCCGCTGGCCGGCCAAGGTCCGGCCCTCCGCGTCGGGCTGTGCGTCGCCGTCGGGAGCCTCTGGCGCCGGCTCGTCCTCTTTGCCAGCCGCCACGGTAGGCACTGGATTGTCCTGGACAGGCCGAGACTCGGGCTCGATTGCCGCGCTTTCACCTTGGGGCGGGGCGCTGACCGCCTCTGGCGCCGCGATTCCCTGATCGCCGGTCCGATCGCCTTGGCCGGCGGCCGGCCGATCGTCCTGGCCGCCATCGGAGTCGTCGAGCTGCGCCTCGTCGATCACCACCAGCAGATGCCGCGTATCGGTGAGCCGCGCAAAACCGGCCGGGTAGGCGGTGTCGGTGCCCGGCACGAGGCGTTTGACGATACGGTCGCCGCTGCTTGCCACATCCGCAACCAGGGCAGCCAACGTCCGCGGCTCGATACCGAGCGCCGCAAAGCCGTCCGAGGATGCCTCGACCCCGCCTTGCGCGTCGACAAAGGCAATGAAATGTCCGGCCTCGGTAAAGCCGCCGATGGCGCGCCTGGCGATCTCGACGGCGCTGCGCGAAGTGGTCTGTGCCGCCGGCACCGCCAGCATGATTGCCGCCTCGCCGTCCGGCATCGTCACTGCGCTGGCCAGAAAGCCGACGGCGCGGCTTTCCATGCCGGTGGCCAGCCTCACCGTGACGGCGCGGTCGCTGCCGATGTCGGGAAAACCGCTGGTCGCCATGATCTGCCGGCGGGCGATCAGCGGCAGCCGCGCCGAGGCGCCGATGATGGCCTCGATATTCGGATAGCCGAAGGCCGACGCCCCCGGACCGTTCGCCCAGATCACCTGTTCGAGGTCGACCGACAAAATGGCCAAAGCATCACCCGCGGCAAAGCGCTGGCGCACCGCGTCGAGCACGGCAACGTCGAGGAAGGAGTAGTTTTCAGGCGGCATGCGCTGGCCAACCCTCCGGAGCGGGCATTTTTCAGTTAACGCTTTGTTAATAAAAGCCCGCGGCCCGGAGGTCCACAAGCCTAAGCTTGCATCGGTCGAAATCTCTGGGCTCTTGGTTAACGGCTCTCGTGGCTGACGCAGGGGAAAGATTTTATGGTGCGGTGCAGCAAAGATATTGCAATGCACAAAAAATCCGTTATATTGCCATCATACATGAACGAGACGGCTTTCTGTCAAAGCCGCTGCCGCGAAAGGTTGGAAAATGTCCAAGACCACTGCCAAGTCCGCCGAGACCATCGAAAACGTCGAATTCCCGAGCTTTGATGCTTCCAAGGCCACCGACCAGATCCGCGCCTTCGCCGAGAAGGGCGTCGAGCAGTCGAAGGAAGCCTATGCCAAGCTGAAGACCGGCGCCGAGGAGACCCAGAAGGTTCTGGAGTCGACCTACGAGACCGCCAAGACCGTTTCCAGCGACGTTTCGCTGAAGACCATCGCCGCGCTGCGCGCCAATGCCGAGGCCAGCTTCTCGCACCTCGAAGCCCTGGTCGGCGCGAAGACCCTTTCGGAAGTCGTCGAGCTGCAGACCTCCTTCCTGCGCAAGCGCGTCGAAATGGCCGTTGAGCAGGCCAAGGAGTTCCAGACCGTTGCCACCAAGGCGGTCGAGGACGTCTCCAAGCCGGTCAAGAGCGCCTTCGAGAAGGCGATGAAGGACGTCAAGGCCGCCTGATTTCAGCGCACAACCTTGCGATGCATCAAAACGTCGCATTTCGTCAGACAAATAGTCGTGCGATAGGTTGAGCAATCAGATACCCGGAAATGGAACCTCCTCCCTCCATTTCCGGGGTGACCAGCCAGCACCTCCTCCCGCTGGCTCGTAACAGGAAAAGGCCGGCACCTCCTCCCGCCGGCCTTTTCTTTTGCCTTGACGAAAGGCGAATGAGGAAACCAATCGTTTACCTTATCAAGGCCCTTGAATTAGAATCCGATAGCCCGTATTTGACGCATCGCCGAACGACAGAGCGGATCACGGAGAATGAAGCTTTCACCTCGATCCAGCTCAGGCAGGCAGGCCGTTGTAGCTCAGCTGGTTAGAGCGCCGGATTGTGGATCCGGAGGTCGCTGGTTCGATCCCAGCCAACGGTACCATCACTCTCGATGATCTGAACGTGCACCTTGAACCCTTCCATTCCTTCGGCTCCGCGGACCATGGGCAAGCTCTCTTGTCTCTAGGGCGAGATATATTGTCCCATGGACAAGGTGTCTTGCCGGTCGAGGCCGACTCGGCTCGAATGGAGCATGCATCCTTTGCAGGGATGCGGACGTTCATGACGACCAACCGGCTTTGCCGCTAGGGAAAAAAGCAGTATGAGTGAACATGCGATCGAGTTCTTGCGCGGATGGATTGGCGAGAAAGTCCAATGCCAGCATTTGCCGATCAAGATCGACAAGCAGGCCGAGACCCTTGCGAAGGAATGCTGCGCCAAGGCCGCCGAGGCAGGCATTCTGCTGGAGGACATCCAGGAAGAGGTCGGCGACATCCAGGAATTGATCGCGTCGCGCCTCGAGGAAGCCGTTGAAGAGGGCAGCAGCGAAGTCAACCCGGACAAACCGGAATAAACACCGGCCTGCCACGGGCCGGCGGCGCCGTTTCTCAGCCGAATTTTTCCTCCAGCCATTCCTTCGGCAGCGCCGGCACGAAATTGCCGTCGCGCCCCGTCATATCCGCATTGGAAACCAATGCGTTGAGGATCGCTTCCTCCACGCCTTGCACGACCGCGTCGAAGAACGGGTCGATGTCGACGTCCGGGATGAATTCCGCGCGGGCGATGCGGCCTGAAGGCGCAAGCGCGGCCTCGGCATTGGCGGTCGAGAAGGCGAGAAAAATATCGCCAGAACTGTGATAGCCATAGCCCCCGGTCACGGCAATGCCGAGCGGCACGCGCCGGGCGAGCCGCTTCATCTGATGCGGCAGCAACGGCGCGTCGGTGGCGATGACGGCAATGATGGAACCCTTTTCGGCGCGCGGCGTGCCCTCGCGGATGGCCGGTTGGGCCAATTCCGGGCCGACACGCCGGCCGCGAATGGTGAAATTGTGCCTTTTGCCGAAATTCGCCTGCACGAAAACACCAAGCGTGTAGCGCCGGTCCCGCCATCCGACGATGCGCGAGGCGGTGCCGGATCCGGCCTTGAAGCCGAAGCTTATCATGCCGGTTCCGCCACCGACGCTGCCTTCCTCGATGGCGCCGCCGCTGGCGCTGTCGAGTGCCGTGGTCACATGGTCGACGCTCACATGATGGCCGTTGATGTCGTTGAGGAAGCCGTCATAGGTCTCTGCCGCCACCGGCAGGCCCCAGCCGCTATCGAGCGCAGCCGGCAAGACGCGATGCATCCAGCGCAAGGTGGCATCGCGGGTCACGCCGCAGGAATGCGTGTTGGTGATGGTGACCGGGAAATTGAAGGCACCGGTTTCCTCGATGATATGCGTTCCGGTCAACTCGCCATTACCGTTCTGGCTGAACACGCCGGCGAACACCGGCGTCGCGAGTTCCTGAGCTGGCCTTGGCAGGATCGCGGTCACGCCGGTGCGCACCGGACCGTTTCCGACCTGCAGCGGGCCGTCGCCTGAAATGAGCGTCGTGTAGCCCACCGACACGCCCGGCACGTCGGTGATGGCGTTGAAAAGGCCCGGCGTGCCATCGAGCGCGATACCGAACGAGCGCAGGCGCGGCTTGCCCGACGGGGTGCGAAGATGCGGGTCGTGGTCGCTCATTCAGACCTCAGAACAACGAACCCTGATTGCCCGGCTCCTTGGCCTTGGCGGGCGATTTTCCGGCCAGCTTCGGCCGCGCCCCGCCGGAGGTTGCGATGGCCTCGGCAGTGCCGTCGGCGAATTCCAGCTGCAGCGCCGCGCCCGGCGCCAGCTCCGCGACCCGCTTGATGACGGCGCCTTCGGCATCCTTGACCAGCGCGAAGCCGCGCGCCAGCACGGCCTTGTGCGACAATGTTGAAAGCAGCCGGTCCGCCTGGGTAAGAGCCGCGCGCAGCCGGTCGAGGCGCCGCGCCGTCGCCTGATCTTGCCTGCGCGACAGCGCTGCCAGCGTGTCGGCCTGTTGCTTCTGGCGCCGCACGATCGGCGCCGGCGACAGCCTTGCTGCCGTGCGTTTGAACCGCGTGCGCCTTTCGCGCACGATGGCGAAGAACGCGGCTCGCGCCCGCGCAATATCGCGGCCGGTCAGCGTGCGCGCTTCATTGAGGCGCCGCGACAGGGTTGCCGGCGTCAGCCTTTGCCGCTCCAGCGTCGCCCGCTTGCGTTCGATATTCACCGTCAGCCCGCGACCGAGGCGGCTGGTCGCATCGTCGAAACGGCGGCGCGGCAGCGCTAGCAACTGGTCGGGCGAGGGGAGCGCGCGCGCCGCGGCGCGCACGGCCTGGCGCTTGCGTTCCAAATGCCGCGAGGCGCAGGCGTTGAGCCGCGCGGCAAGACTGGCCAAGGTAGCCTCCAGATCCGCCCTGACCGGCACGGCGATCTCGGCCGCGCCCGTCGGCGTCGGCGCGCGCATGTCGGCGACGAAGTCGATCAGCGTCGTATCAGTCTCATGGCCGACGGCCGAGATCACCGGGATGGAGGACGCCGCAACGGCACGCGCCAGCCCTTCGTCGTTGAAGCCCCAGAGGTCCTCAAGGCTGCCGCCGCCGCGTGCCACGATCAACAGATCGGGTTGGCGGATGGGTCCGTCCCATGTCAGCGCACTGAAGCCGTTGACGGCCGCGGTCACCTCCCTGGCCGTCGTCTCGCCCTGGACCCTCACCGGCCACACCAGCACATGAAGCGGAAACCGGTCCTTGATGCGATGGATGATGTCGCGGATCACCGAGCCGGTCGGCGAGGTGACGACGCCGATGACCTGAGGCATGAAGGGCAGCCGCCGCTTGCGGCCGGCATCGAACAGGCCCTCGGCCTGCAGCCGGCGCTTGCGCTCTTCGAGCAGCGCCATCAGCGCGCCGGCGCCTGCCGGCTCCAGATTGTCGATAACGATCTGGTAGTTGGATTTGCCGGGATAGGTGGTCAGCTTGCCACTGGCGATCACCTCCATGCCTTCCTCGGGGCGGAACTTCAGCCGCGCCATGGTGGTCTTCCAGACCACCGCATCGATCCGCGCGCGGTCGTCCTTCAACGCGAAGTAAGCGTGGCCGGACGAATGCGGGCCGCGATAGCCGGAAATCTCGCCACGCACCCGCACATTGCCGAAGGCGTCTTCGACAGTGCGCTTCAGCGCGCCGGAAATCTCGCTCACCGTATATTCGGTGGCGTTGCTGCGTGATTCGGTTGCTGTTTCACTCATTGCGCGATTGGGGAACGCTTATCGGCCCGCGTCAAGCGCGGCGAAACCGCGCCAATATCATAACGCGATCTTAAGCCCGATTTGCTTTGACAGGCCCAGAAGAGCCGGCCGGGGACCTGATGAGCGCACGCCAAAACAGCAGCCCGTTGACCCGTCAGGTCACGCTGACCGTGCTGACGCTCGCCACTTTCGCTTTAGCCATCGTCGTGGGCTTCGGCTTCTACGCGACCAGCCAGGCCGATGATGCCTCGCTCGTACGACAAAAGATGTTCATCGCCGATGGTTTGAAGGACCAGATTGCGTCTGTTCAGCGGGAGCAGGAAAGCGTTTCGGTCTGGGATGACGCGATCATCAATGTGAGGGCAGGCAACCAGACCTGGATCGAAGAGAATCTCAGTGTCTGGATGTACACCTATTATGGTCACAACCGGGTCTATATTCTCGACGCCGCCAATCATGCGATCCACGCCATGCGCGAGGGCAAGGTGGTCGACGCTTCCGCCTATGGCGAGGACCAGCCCACGCTTCTTCCAATCATCGAAAAACTGCGTCGCATGCTGGCTGGGCCGCCGCAGACCGATGCGTACGGCCAGCCTGCGAAGATGGTGGCCGAGGATCTGGTGTCCCTCGATGGCGCGCCAGCGATCGTCAGCGTCGCGCCGCTCCTGCCGAGCTCGGACAGGATCAGCCAGGCGCAAGGCACCGAATATCTGCATGTGTCGGTCGAATTCATCAATAACGCGGTGATCGGCAAGATCGCCGGAAAGTACCTGCTTGATGGCGCGCGGCTGGTGCCTTTGTCACAGCCGGCTGGCCCAGCCGCGGTGCCGCTGGTCGATTCGCGCGGCGTCATCCTCGGCTATATCGGCTGGGACCAGCTACGGCCCGGCCTTGCTCTGGTGCGCGAGATCGCTCCTGCCTTGGCGATCGCGCTGCTGTTGGCGGGCGGCGTGCTGGTATTCCTGTTGAGCAGGTTGCGTCGGGCCTCGACGGCGCTGCAGACCAGCCAGGACCAGGCGCAATATCTCGCCTTCCACGACACGCTCACCGGCCTCCCCAACCGGGCGCTGTTCGAGGACCGCTTGCGGCGCACGCTGCTGTTCGCCAGCAGGGACAAGACGCGCGTCGCGCTGCTCTATCTCGACCTCGACCGCTTCAAGCATATCAACGACACGCTCGGCCATCCGGCCGGTGACGAGCTCGTGCGCCAGACGGCGGCGCGGCTCAAGCATACGATCCGCGAAGTCGATACCGTCGCGCGGCTCGGCGGTGACGAATTCGCCGTCATCCTGCTTGACGTTCCCGACGTCGGAAGCGCCGAGGACATCGCCGAAAGGCTGCTCTTGAAGCTGCGTGAGCCGTTCCGGCTGATCGACGACCAGGTCTTCGTCAGCGCGAGCGTCGGCATCGCGCTGTCGTCTGGATCGGACACCGATGCGGACGAGCTGTTGCGCAAGGCCGACATCGCGCTTTACGAGGCCAAGAAGAACGGTCGTGGCTGTTACGAGCTGTTTGCCGGCGACATGGACGATCTCTTGTTGCGCAAGCGCAAGGTCGAATCGGAACTCCGCAAGGCGCTTGAGGGCGAAGGTGGCATCAAGCTCGCATATCAGCCGGTTTTCGCGGCCGACGGCCGCGCGATACTGGGGGCCGAAGCGCTGATCCGCTGGGGCCATGAAGTGCACGGCGCTTTGCCGGCGGCGCAATTCATCGCCATCGCCGAAGAGCGCGGCCTCATCGGCGATTTGGGCAAATGGGCGCTGGGCGAAGCCTGCCGCTTTGCCGCCGGGACCGAATTGCCCTGGATCGCGGTCAACATCTCGCCGATGCAGCTGCGTGACATCGGCTTTGCCGGACAGGTCGCCGATATCCTGAGCGAAACCGGGCTCGATCCCTGTCGCCTGCAGCTTGAGACCACCGAAAGCGTGCTGCTCGAGCACAATGATACGATCGGCACGGTGATTGCCGCGCTGCGTCAATCCGGCATCTGCATCGTGCTCGACGATTTCGGCACCGGCTATTCCTCGCTGAGCTATCTGCGCCGCCAGGCGATCGACAAGTTGAAGATCGACCGCTCTTTCGTGCATCTGCTCGACGAGGACGAAAGCGCGCGCGCAATCGCCAAGACACTGATCGAGCTGGCGCAGGCGCTCAAGGTCGAGGTAACCGCGGAAGGCGTCGAGACCGATGCACAAAAGGCCTTGCTGGTCGGCATGGGCTGCCGCCAGTTGCAGGGCTATCTGCTGTCGCCACCGCTGGAGCCCGGCCAATTGCTTGCGCTGCCGGGTGTTTCACCTGCCGACCGGGAACGTTCCGCCGCTCGCGCCTGACTCTACCAGCCTGGCATGATCTGGTTCGCCTTGACCCGCTTCATCTTGGCGAAGGCGAGGGCGGCGAAGTCCAAGCTTCCCGCCTCCTCGCTGAGGGGCACGGAAATGTTGTCGAGGCTTTCGGCGATGTGGCGGGCCAACGCGTCGACGATCTCCGGCTGCGAGGTCTGGCCGCGCATGATGCCGATGCGGCAGTCCGGCAACTGGCCGAAGCCGTCGGCCTCGCCGAGCACGCGCATGCCTGGCCGCAGCGCGCATTCCGGCAGCACCGAGACCGCCAGGCCGGAAAGCACGGCCGCGGTGATCACCGTGGCCGAGAAGCTGGAGAACAGCACGCGATACTCGCGGTTCTGCCGGTCGAGCACGTCGACCGCCGCGCGCCGCCAGATGCAGTTCGGCCGGCCGAACGCCATCGGCAGGGTTTCCTGTTCGTGAGTGGCATGGTTGGCGGACGTCACCCACAAAAGCGGCTCGCGCCGTACCACTTCCGACTGGCCGCGCGTATCGTTATGCGTCACCAGCGCCAGGTCGAGATTGCCGCGCTTGATGTGCTCGACCAGCCCCGGCGTCGGCTCGCAGACGACCGTCAGTTCGACGCGCGGGTTGGAGCGCGAGAAACGCGCCATGATCTCGGGCAGGAAGCGATCGGCATAATCGTCCGGCGTGCCGATACGGATCGTGCCTTCGAGCCGCTGGTCGTCGAAGGCGGCCAAAGTCTCGCGGTTGAGATGGATCAGCCGCCGCGCGTAGGCAAGCAGCCTTTCGCCCTCCTCGGTCAGCTTGTTGGTGCGGCCGTCCTTTTCGAACAACGGCTTGCCGATCCGCTCCTCCAGCCGCCGCATCTGCATCGACACTGCCGACTGTGTCCGATGCACCTCCTCGGCCGCGCGGGTGAAGCTGCCGGTGTCGGCGATCGAGATGAAGGTTTGCAACTGATCGAGGTCGAGCGGCGCTTTCATCGGTCCAACCTATCATTGATGTTGATGCTACAGATTAAAAACATTCGTTGGATTAATCAATCTCGCGATGGCAAATTGGCATTGTCCACATGACAGCATGTGAATGGAAACCGGAACGGCGCTTCTCCCAAGGCGCCGATCGCCTGGTTTCGTCCGCTCGACTCCTGGAAGGAGAGACTGACATGACCACGATTGAATTCGCTTCCGAGACCCCGCGCATCACCACGCGTCCGGCCGTTGCGACGCGCGTGCTCAATGCTCTCGCCAACGCCTATGTCGCCTGGAAAAACCGCCGTGCCTTCTATCGCCTGGGCGAGATGTCGGACGCCGAGCTTGCCGATATCGGCCTGACGCGCTCCGACCTTCATGTCGCCGTCGCCGTGCCCTTCGGGCGCGATCCGACGGTGAAGCTGCGCGCCATCGCCAGCGAGCGCGCCGACACGATCGAGGATCTTGCTCGTCGGGTGGCCTGAACGGCCGCATTGCCCGGAATTTCCGGTCGCGTTGAACCTTTTCACGGCTCGGCGCGACCAAGTTTCATGCAGGCTCCCACACTCCCTGCCGGTTCCCCGCCGGCCAGCCTGCACATTGCCCGGTTCCTCCCCCAGGACCGGGCATTTTTTTGACCGCGCCTCTCTCTGGGAGGCGTCTCAGGGGATCAGGCGAAAGCCAATTTTCTCGACGGTCTTGGCACTGACCGGCCAAGTTCATGCGCAGCTTCTATCCAAGCCGCGATGGCCTCCTGAACATTCGCGATGGCCTCTTCGGGAGTTTCGCCATCGCTCATGCAGCCGGGAAGATCCGGGACATAAGCGGAGAACCCGCCACCGTCCTCAATCGAGAGTGGTGCGATGACGACAGGATATTCAAGCTTGTCCGTCATGCTTTTTTGCCTCGTCGATAAAGGACACGAGTTTTCGAATATATACGGGCTTGATCGGGCGTTTGAAAGGCACCGTCAAAATGTCAGCCATTGCCGTGTGGTAGATTTTGTAATGCGAACCGCCCGATCTCGGCGGCACGCATTGAATGCCGGCCTCGTCGCAAACTGCCTTAACATCTCGCATCGACCAGTCGCCGCGGGGATTGCGGCGCATTTGTTCGAGTCTCTTGCTCACGAAAGTCGTTCCGGGGGCGTTCGATAACTCACCGCCGGTCCATGTCGCGCTTGAACTGGTCGAAGATCGTCCCGACGCTCTTCTCATATTCGTCGCGCTGCCGGGCACCGGTCTCGAACATCTTGCCGAAGATGTCGTCGAACGGGTTTCGCGGCCGGCCGCTCGGATTGGTTTGCGGCTGTTGCGGCGCGCTCTGCTGCGGCTGCGGCGCCGGTTGTCCCCCAGGCATGCCGAAACCGCCGCCGCCCTGGCGCAGCATCTCCTCGAAGATCTTGCCCAGCGGGTTGTCGCCATAGGGACTTTGCGGCTGCTGTGGTTGAGTCTGCTGCGGCTGCTGCGTCGCGCCGCCGCCGAACATATCCTGCAGCACCTTCCCGAGCGGGTTTTCGCCGTACGGACTGGGGGCCTGCTGGGGCTGACTTTGCGGCAGCTGCGTGCCGCCGCCGAACATGTCCTGCAGCACCTTGCCGAGCGGGTTCTCGCCATAGGGCGCCGGCTGCGGTGCCGGCGTGAGGCCGCCCTGGCGCATCATCTGCTCGATGATCTCGCCAAGCGGATTGCCGCTGCCGCCGAAGCCGGCGGCCTGCATCTGCCCCCCACTCAATTGATTGTTGGTCTGTTTGAACAGCCCGCCCATCATCATCGAAGCCATGGCCGGCAGCATCTGCTGCAGCACCTGCTGGCTCAAGCCCGTCGCCTGCGCGGCCTGGGCTGCCACGGCGCGCGACAAATCCTTCGAGCCGAACAGATGGCCGAGAATGCCGTTGCCCTCATCGATGCCTTGCGGCGAAAAGGCCCTCGTGGCGTCCTCGAAATACTTGGCGTGCTGGCCGCTCGCCATTGCCGTCATGAACGCGCCCATCCCGTAGGGATCGGCGGTGTTGCGCTGCAGCCCTTGCGAGAATGCCGGCAGCAGCGCCTGCACCGCGGCCTGCGTCTGCTGCATCGAAAGCCCATATTGCTGTGCCAGCGCCTGCATGCCGGCGCCGTTCTGGGCCTGGGCGAAAATGTCGAACAGGGAAGGCATTTGGGTTCTCCTCCGAGAATATCCTCATCGGAGAGCCTAGTTCGTTTCCATCACCGATTGAAGCGGCTTTTGGCGCCCAACCGCTCGGCGCATGCCGGACGGTTAATACGCATATTCCATGAACACCGGCTCGATCGAGCCGCCCCAGCGCGTGTGGTAGGCCGACAGCATCTCCTCGGCGCTGGTGGTGCCGCGGGCGACCACTTCGTCGAGTGTATTGAGAAACGACGTCTCGTCATAGCCGTCGCGGTTCTTCTTGGCCCGATTCTTCAGGCCCATGCGCGAGATGGCGAGCACGTCGCGGGCGACGTCGCGCAAGGTGGCGTTGCGGAACGGCGCCGCGATGCCTTGTTCCGGCACGGCGTTGCGCATCGCCAGCGCTTCCTCGTAGGTCCAGCTCGCGGTCAGCGTCTCGGCGGCGTCAAGCGCCTGCTCGTCGTAAAGCAGCCCGACCCAGAAGGCGGGCAGGGCGCAGATGCGCCGCCATGGCCCGCCGTCGGCGCCGCGCATTTCGAGGAAACGCTTCAGGCGCACGTCGGGGAACAGGGTCGAGAGATGATTTGCCCAGTCGCCCATCGTCGGCAGGCCGTCAGGGAGTTCATTGCGGGCAGCGCCCGCCATGAACTGTCGGAACGTATAGCGCGTCATGTCGTGATAGTGGCCGTCGCGGATGACGAAATACATCGGCACGTCGAGTGCCCATTCGACATAGTCGGCGAAGCCGAAATCGGGCGAGAAGCAGAATTCGAGCATGCCGGAGCGCTGGTTGTCGGTGTCGCGCCAGATGTCGCCGCGCCAGCTCTGCAGGCCGTTCGGCCGGCTCTCGGTGAAGGGCGAGTTGGCAAACAGCGCCGTCGACAGCGGCTGCAGCTTCAGCGACACCTGCATCTTGCGGCGCATGTCGGCTTCGCTCTCGAAGTCGAGATTCACCTGGATCGTGCAGGTGCGGTACATCATGTCGAGGCCCTTGGTGCCGACCTTCGGCATGTAGCGCGTCATGATCTCGTAGCGCGACTTCGGCATTTTCGGCGTATCGGCCAGCGACCATTTCGGGCTGCCGCCGAGGCCGAGGAAGCGGATGCCGAGCGGCTCGGCGATCTCGCGCACCTGCGCCAGATGCGCATTGCCCTCGCGGCAGGTCTGGTGGATCGATTCCAACGGCGCACCGGAAAGCTCGAACTGGCCGCCGGGCTCCAGCGAGATCGCGCCCTGGCCGGTCGGCTCGACCAGGCCGATGATACGGCCGGCATCCATGATCGGATCCCAGCCGAGTTTTTCGCGCATTCCCTCGAGGATGGCGCGGATGCCGCGCTCGCCGCCATAGGGCACCGGCGCGTTGCCGTCGACATAGAAGGGGAACTTCTCATGCTCGGTGCCGATGCGCCATTTGTCGCGCGGCTTGTTGCCGTCGGCCAGATAGCCGACAAGTTCGTCGACGCCTTCGATGAGCTGGGTATCGGTTGTGTCGCGCGCCATTAAAAAGCCCTCCGCAGCCATCAACTGGCCGCCGGGCGCTAGATGGACGAAATGTCAGTAGCCGATCAAGCGAAAAATCCTGAGCCACAGCTCAACTGGATTTGATCTGCATGGCTTACCTTCCCTTCTCCCCCTTGTGGGAGAAGGTGGATCGGCGCGTAGCGCCGAGACGGATGAGGGGTGTTCCAGCGGAGTGAGAGGCGGGTGTCTTCTGGAACACCCCTCATCAGTCGCCTTCGGCGACACCTTCTCGCAAAAGGGAAGAAGGCAACGTCCTACCAGTCGCCGATCGTTGCCTGGGTCACGGCCAATGCCGCCACCGCCGCGGTGTCGGCGCGCAGGATGCGCGGCCCGAGCGGGATGGCGGTGACGAATGGCAGGGCCCTCAGCATCTTGCGCTCGTCCTCGGAAAACCCGCCCTCAGGTCCGACCAGAAGCGCAAGTTTCTTCTCGTTTACCGCCTGCAGGGCCGGCAGCGGATTGTTGGTCGAGGCATCCTCGTCGCAGAAGATCAGCCGCCGCTCCTGGTCCCAACTGGCGAGCAGCCGTTCCAGCTTCTCCGCTTCGCGCACCTCAGGCACTGCCAGGATGCCGCATTGCTCGGCCGCCTCGACGACATTAGCGCGCAGCCGTTCGATGCCGGGCTTCGCCACCTGCGTGTGCTGGGTGATGACAGGCTGCAGTATGCCTGCGCCCATCTCGACCGCTTTCTGCACAAGGTAATCGAGCCGGCCCTGCTTCAGCGGCGCAAAGCAATAGACGAGGTCCGGCAGCGGCGGCTGCGGCCGCTGCAGTTCCAGCACCTTCAGCCGGACCGCCTTCTTGGACTTTGCAGCGACCGACGCCGACCATTCGCCGTCGCGGCCGTTGAAAAGCAGCACCTCGGCGCCTTCGCCGAGCCGCAGCACATGGGCGAGATAATGGCTCTGCTGCTGTCCGGCGTCGAATTCGAGGCCGGGTCCGAGATCGTCAGGCACAAACAGCCGCTGCATTTTGTAATTGGCGCGCATGGCTCAAACAGGTTCCGCAAAAGTGTCCCGCGGTTTTGCGATCAGAACCTGCGAAAAACAAGGGAATCTAAGCAGATAATCGTGGGACATCCCACGGATATCTGCTTGGCGATGAGCGAGGCCGGCTGCGGCGTCAAGCATCGGCGGTTGGATGCCAGACCGGTGCAAAGCCTTGCTGCAGCACCGCGATGGTGGTCGCCGGCGTCAGCAGGCGCAGCGACCCGCCGGTGAGGCGATCGAAGGCGATGAGACTCGAATAGCCCGCGAACGACCATTTGCGTGCCTTGCCGCCGCGCAGCGCATAGGCGGTGTCGCCGTACGCGATCATGGTTCCATCCGGCAAGCCGCTAAGCTCCGGCGCGGTCACGAGAGGCGGCCGTCCGCCGGAAGCCAGCCGCTCCTTGTGCAGCCGTTTGTCGACCATCGGCGCGCGCGGCTCTTCAATCCCGAACGCCTTGCCGAAACGGCTGATGAAGTCGGTCGCCCGTTCACGCCGGCAGAAGAAACAGGGCCGATGGCCGGCGGCCAGCGCCGTCACCTCATCTAGGAAGAACAGCTCCGTCCAACCTGCCTTTCCGCCAGGCCTGTTGCGGCCCATCGGCTCGCGCCGCACGTGGCCGAATTCGCAGACGCAGATGATCCAGGCCGGCAAGGCCCAGCGCTTCCTCAGCAGCGTCTTCGTCTCGGGGTCATGGATGATGCCGCGATTGCCGGTGAACAGGCCGCGTTCCGGCACGGCGTGAATGGCGCCGAAAGGGTCGACCCGGTTCTGCAGTGGCATAGCTTTCTCTCCGGCACGCATCTTGGCTGAAACACGGGCCGCATGATATCGCTCGCCCCAGCGTTTTCATGTCAGCAGGTTTTCGATGCGGGTTTTGGTCGTCCAGAATTTCGACAATGAGGGCCTTGGCCAGATTGGCGCTGCCCTTGTGGAAGCCGGCGCCGATATCGACCTGCGCAAGCCCTATCGCGGTGAAACTCTGCCCGGCGACAGCACCGGGCACGATGCCATCGTGGTGCTTGGCGGCGCCCAGAACGCGCTCGACGACGAGATCTGTCCCTATTTCCCCGCATTGCTCGACCTGGCACGCGATTTCGCCGACAAGGATCGCTCGGTTCTCGGCATCTGTCTCGGCGGTCAGCTTCTGGCGCGGGCTTTCGGCGGCACCAACCAGATCGGCGGGGCCACCGAGTTCGGCTGGCATAAGGTGTCGCTGACGCCGGCCGCCAAATCGGATCCGGTCATGGCGGCGCTGCCCGAGAAATTCCCGATCTTCGAATGGCATGACGACACGTTCGGCCTGCCGGAAAACGCCGTGCGGCTCGCCGGCAGCGCGATCGCCGAAAACCAGGCCTTCCGCCTCGGCCGCGCCGTCTATGGCTTCCAGTTCCACTTCGAGGCGGATACGCCGATGGTGCGCGACTGGAGCACCTCCTTCGCCGCTATGATCGCCGAGCGTCATCCCGACTGGAACGATCGTCTCGACGACGAACTGGCCCGCAATGGCGCCGACGCCGATAGCGCCGGTCTGGCGATAGCCCGCGCCTGGGTTGCGACGATCTGAACATCCACCCCGATCGGGCGAAGCGTGGCATAATTGGCACGCCTCAGCGCTTCCGTCTGGGGACAACATTCTTCTTTCTTGGTTTGTGTCCGGCCGCTCTTCTAAGAGGGCGCGCTTTGTATCGTCGATGCAACCGCCATGAACCTTTTGTGTGATCCAGCCGACACACCGGCGAAACAGAATCTGCTTAGAAGCGCGAAATCGTCGAAACATTGAGACGCATTTTATCGTTTCAACGCATTGGTAACCGCCTTGTGCCCAGATGCAGAAAGCTTAACCAGAGATGACGTCCGTGAAAGCAGCTCTCCTGTCTTTTGTCATGCTGTCTGCCATCGTGCTCTGCGGCCTGGGCATTTATGCCGCCGACGCAGCGACCAACCACCGCGCGGTCGACGGCTATGGCGTCACCGCCTCGCTGAACTAGGCCACAATCAAAATCGCAAGCAGGCCTGCGCCGGGATCGCGCCTAAAACGCTTTCCCCTGCATGGCGAGGATGCGTTTGTCGCCGCCATTGAGGGCCAGCGCGCTCAGCGTTCCGGATTTCCAGGCGAGCGTGTCGACATTGACGCGGTTGGCCTTCACCTCGGCTTCCGGGACGGGCGTGTGCCCGTGGACGATCACCTTGGAAAAAAGCCCTGGATGGTCATGGAAGGCGTCACGGATCCAGATCAGATCCTGCTGGTTCTGACGGTCGAGCGGCACACCCGGTCTTATCCCCGCGTGGCAGAAGAAGAAGTCGCCGAAGGTCGCCCAAAACGTCAGCGATTGCAGGAAATCGATGTGGCTGTGCGGCACCGCTTTCACCAGGGCCATATGTCCCCGGGCGATCGCTTGCGCCTTGCCGTACCAGTGGCCGTCGCCAAGAAGATCGACGCCATAGGACTGCGCCGTCTGCACGCCGCCGTAATTCACGAACAGGCCGTCCGGCTCTGCCTCGGCCAGGAATTCGAGCATGCCGATGTCGTGGTTGCCGGCGAGCATGATGTTGCGCGGATCGCGCTTGCGCGTCTCGATCAGGAAATCGATGACGCTTCTGGAATCCGGTCCGCGGTCGACATAGTCGCCGAGATGGATGATGCGCCAGTCGGAGGCGGGCGCATGTTCCAGTTCGCTCTCGATGCGCCGATGCATGGCGGCGAGCAGGTCGTGGCGTCCGTGCACGTCGCCGATCGCGTAAAGCCGCATGCCGTCCGGCCCGCGCGCGTCGAGATAATGGATGCCAGATTCGGTCAAGGCGTACGTCTTTCCCGTGAGGTTCACCACGGGAAACTAGGGCGGATCGGTGAATAAGGCCTAGCGCCGCAACTGGTCCTTGCCCATGTCGGTTACCAAACGCTTACCGCACAGCGCCAGCGTGATGTCCATTTCCTTGCGGATGATTTCGAGCGCCTTGGTGACGCCGTCCTTGCCCATCGCACCGAGGCCGTAGAGGAAGGGTCGGCCGATATAGGTGCCCTTGGCGCCGAGGCAGAGCGCCTTGAGCACGTCCTGGCCGGAGCGGATGCCGCCGTCCATATGGACTTCGATCCTGTCGCCGACCGCATCGGCGATTTCTTCCAGCACCGAGATCGAGGACGGCGCGCCGTCGAGCTGCCGTCCGCCGTGATTGGAGACCACGATCGCATCGGCGCCAGTCTCAGCCGCCATAAGCGCGTCCTCCTTATCGAGGATGCCTTTCAGGATGAGCTTGCCGCCCCAACGGTCCTTGATCCAGGCGACGTCCTTCCACGACAGATGCGGATCGAACTGCTCGTTCGTCCAGGACGACAGCGAAGAGACGTCGCCGACACCCTTGGCGTGGCCAACGATGTTGCGGAAGGTGCGGCGCTTGGTACCCGCGATCCCCAGGCACCAGCGCGGCTTCAGCGCAAGGTCGACGATGTTGGCGAGCGTCATCTTGGGTGGCGCCGAGAGACCGTTGCGCACATCCTTGTGGCGCTGACCCAAGACCTGCAGATCGAGCGTCAGCACCAGCGCCGAGCATTTCGCCGCCTTGGCCCTGTCGATCAGATTAAGCACGAAGTCCTTGTCGCGCAGCACATAGAGCTGGAACCAGAACGGCTTTTTGGTCACCGAGGCGACATCTTCGATCGAGCAGATGCTCATGGTGGACAGGGTGAACGGCACCCCGAACGCTTCTGCCGCCTGCGCCGCCAGCATCTCGCCGTCGGCATGCTGCATGCCGGTAAGCCCGGTCGGCGCGAGCGCCACCGGCATCGCTACCTTCTCGCCGACCATGGTCGATTCCAGCGAACGGTTGCTCATGTCGACCAGCACGCGCTGGCGGAACTTTATCTTGCCGAAATCCTCTTCGTTGGCCCGGTAGGTGCTCTCCGTCCAGGCGCCGGAATCGGCATAGTCGAAGAACATCTTCGGCACCTTGCGGCGTGCCAGGTCCTTGAGGTCGGCGATGGTGAGGATTTCGCTCATGGTTGTCCCCGCTGCTTAGGAGCGTTTTCGTGTGGGTTCAATGTCGCCGGCGTCCGAGCGCTGTCTGAGGCGCAGCCTGGATACGCGCTGCCAGTCGCCACTGCGCTCGGCTTCAGCCATCGAGCGCTCGACATAGGTGATGTGGTCCATCGCAGCCTTGCGCGCCGCGATTGGGTCTGCCGCTTTGATCGCGGCGTGGATCGCCCTGTGCTGCTCGAGCAGCGCCTCGCGCGCGCCGGGCACGCCGAACACCAGAAGCCTGTTCTGGAACACGCCTTCCGACAGCAGCCGGTAGCAGGAACGCAGCGTGTGCAAAAGGATGATGTTGTGCGCGCATTCGCAGACGGCGTGGTGGAACTCGACGTCGATTTCCGCCTCATCGTCGAAATCGCCGGTCCGGTGCGCCTCGTCCATGCGTGCCATGATGCGGTCGAGCAGGGCGAGGTCCTCCGGCGTGGCGCGGCGCGCCGCGTATTCGGCCGCCACAGCCTCGATCTCGCGCCGGTATTCCAGATAGTCGGTCACCGCCTTGCGGTGCGTGCTAATGAGATCGGTCACCGGCTTGGTGAAGAGCTGGCCGATGACGTCTGCGACATGCGTGCCGCCGCCGGCCTTGGTCGTCAGCAACCCGCGGCCTTCCAGCGCCTTCAGCGCGTCGCGCAGGATCGGCCGCGACACGTCGAACTGGCGCGCCAGCTCGCGCTCGCCGGGCAACCGGTCGCCGGTGCGCAGCACGCCTTCGAGGATCAGGCTCTCGATCTGCTGCACCACCTCGTCGGCGGTGCGCGAATGCTCGATCCTGGAGAAGATGTCGCTCAACGGAAGGGTGCCTGGGAAGCGGGACGGATGTGGCGCAGATTAAAGCCTCTGTCGCCAACTGGTCAAATTATTTATCCAATTCGTCCAGCCCGTCGCATTGCCGGCCGCGTGCCGCCGGGCCTGGATGCGGATATTTGCTGTTTACGCGTCCCGCCGATTGCCGCAAGACGGCAGGGTTTGCACGAAGGTCGAAACCAGGGGGACCAACCGTGTCCGACGAGATGTCCAGTCTCGAATTCCAACCGCGCGCCCAAGGCAGCGTGATGGGCTTTCCGGCGCATGAGGGACGGCCCGGCGCGCTGGGCGAGGTACACGCCCGCCCGCATCCGCTGATCGAGAAACCGCGCGTGCTCGTCCAGCTCTCCTTCATGACCGAGGGCGGCACCGCGGTCGATCATGCCGTGCTGTCGGAACTATCGCGGCGGCTGGGCATCGCCGCGCCCGAGCGCAATGCCCGCCATCATGCGATGAAATGGGGCAAGGGCACGCTGCGCTGGGAGCGCCATACGGAATTCTCGACCTATCTCTGGGAAGGGCCGCTGGCCGAAAACGGCCGGGGGCAAGAGGATTCGCCCTTCGGCAATGGCTTCTCGCCGCCCGGCACCGTGATTTCCGGCATCCGTCTGGAAATCCGCAAATGGACGCAGGCGAGCGAAAGGCTGATCGCCGGCTTCGACCCGACCAGCCTGTGCTATTCGCTGGTCGAGCGGGGCGCTGCCGCCATCGTCACCGATTTCCGCCAGGACGGCGACGGCCTGACCCGCATGCTGGTGCTCGATCGCGGCCTGACGCCGGCCAGCACCGGCGCCCTGTCGCAGCGGCTGATCGACATCGAGACCTATCGGACGCTGGCCATGCTTGGCCTGCCGATGGCATTGACGCTGTCAGGCCGCGCCCGTCGCATCGAGGACCGCCTGGCGCAGACCACGCTGGAAATGAAAGCGGTCGAGACCCGCGACAGCCAGACCTTGCTCGCCGACCTCACCGAACTCGCCGCCGAGCTCGAGGCCGACGCCGCGTCCAGCCTCTATCGCTTCGGCGCCAGCCGCGCCTATGACGGCATCGTCACCGCGAGGCTGGAAGCGCTGGATGAAGAGCCGGTGCAAGGCTACGACACCTGGGCGGGCTTTCTCTTGCGGCGCATGGCGCCCGCCATGCGTACCTGCCGCTCGGTCGAGGAGCGCCAGGCCAACCTGTCGCGAAAACTCACCCGCGCCACGACGCTGCTGCGCACCTGGGTGGATGTCGATGTCGAGAAGCAGAACCGCGACCTGCTGGCCTCGATGAACAACCGCGCCCGGCTGCAACTGCGCCTGCAGCAGACTGTCGAAGGCCTGTCGGTCGCCGCCGTATCCTATTATGTCGTCGGCCTCGTCGGCTATGTCGCCAAGGGCGCCTCGGTCTTCGGTCACGCTTTCGCGCCCGAAGTGATCACCGCGGCCTCCGTGCCGGTCGCCATCCTGCTCGTCTGGTGGGGCGTGCGCCGGGTGCGGAAGATGCATTCCGAGCCGGCAAAGCATCCGGGCGAGTAGCGGACAACCATCTTCATGCGCGGGTCTGTCCGCAGCGGCAGATTGCCGCTGCGGAAGCTTGGCGTCACGCTCGCGGCCGAATGCAAGCAAAGCAGCATTTGCAACAAAACCGTCGGGCTGGTAAAAGATTTTGACCAGTCAAGAGCGGATGAGGCTGCCCGATGTCCGGCTTAGCCATGCCCAAGCCAGATGCCGAAACGATGCGCCGGCGCGCCGAGATCGTCGCCGACATGCGCATCATCGTGCCGGGCGAGGGCGTCGTCGACGCGGCCAATGAAATGCGCGCCTTCGAGAGCGACGGCCTGACCGCCTACCGGCAGCTGCCGCTGGTCGTGGTGTTGCCGCAAACGGTCGCCCAGGTCTCGCGCGTGCTGAAATACTGCAACGAGCGCAACATCCGCGTCGTGCCGCGCGGCTCCGGCACCTCGCTGTCGGGCGGCGCGCTGCCGCTCGAGGATGCGGTGCTGCTGGTGATGAGCCGCTTCAACCGCATTCTTCAAATCGACTATCCCAATCGCGTTGTCATGGCCCAACCGGGCGTCACCAATCTCGGCATCACCACCGCCGTCGAGCAGGAGGGCTATTATTACGCCCCCGATCCATCCTCCCAGATCGCCTGCTCGATCGGCGGCAATGTCGCCGAGAATTCCGGCGGTGTGCACTGCCTGAAATACGGGCTCACCGCCAACAATGTGCTGGGCATCGAGATGGTGCTGATGAACGGCGAGGTGGTGCGCCTCGGCGGCAGCCATCTTGATCAGGAAGGCTATGATCTGCTCGGCGTCATGACCGGTTCCGAGGGCCTGCTCGGCGTCGTCACCGAGGTGACGGTGCGCATCCTGAAGAAGCCGGAGACGGCGCGCGCACTCTTGATCGGCTTCCCGACCAGCGAACAGGGCGGCCAGTGCGTCGCCGACATCATCGGTGCCGGCATCATCCCCGGCGGCATGGAGATGATGGACCGCCCGGCGATCCACGCGGCGGAGGATTTCGTTCATGCCGGCTATCCGCTCGACGTCGAGGCGCTGCTCATCGTCGAGCTCGATGGGCCGAGTGTCGAGGTCGACCACCTGATCGGCCTCGTCGAGGCGATCGCCTACAAGAATGGCTCGACCACCTGCCGCATCTCGCAGTCCGAGCAGGAGCGGCTGAGCTTCTGGGCCGGCCGAAAGGCGGCCTTTCCGGCGGTCGGCCGTATCTCGCCGGATTATTACTGCATGGACGGCACCATCCCGCGCAAGGAACTGCCGCGCGTGCTTGCCGGCATGCGTGATCTCTCCGAGAAATACGGCCTCGGCGTCGCCAATGTCTTCCACGCCGGCGACGGCAACCTGCACCCGTTGATCCTCTACGACGCCAACGTGCCGGGCGAGCTGGACAAGGCCGAGAGCTTCGGCGCCGACATCCTGCGCCTTTGCGTCCAGGTCGGCGGCGTCTTGACCGGCGAGCATGGCGTCGGCGTCGAGAAGCGCGACCTGATGCCGGAAATGTTCAACCAGGTCGACCTCGACCAGCAGATGCGGGTGAAATGCGCCTTCGACCCCAACCACCTGCTCAACCCGGGAAAAGTGTTTCCGCAGCTGCGGCGCTGCGCGGAGCTTGGGAGGATGCATGTGCATCGGGGGCAGGTCGCGTTTCCGGATATTCCGAGGTTTTGATGGGGGCTAATTTCGCATGACGGCGTTCCTTCGCCCCCCTCTCTGTCCTGCCGGACATCTCCCCCTCAAGGGGGGAGATCAGCTGTCATCGCGGCCTTCGCCAACCTTCGACGTCGCAAGTGAGGCGCGGCCCCAGAAGCTGCCAATCTCCCCCCTAGAGGGGGAGATGTCCGGCAGGACAGAGGGGGGCGCGAAGGAACTCGGCCTGTCTCGGGCTGCGCCGGAGCCACCTCTCTCCCGCGTTGCGGAGGCGAGGAACCAGGTCCACGCACCATGACCACCTTCACCCCCTCCACACTCACCGAAACCCTCTCCACCATCCAATGGGCAGCCGCCGAGGAAACGCCGCTCGAAATCCTCGGCCATGGCTCGAAGCGCGGCATCGGTCGCCCATTACAGACCGAGCATACGCTCGACTTGTCGCACCTCATCGGCGTAACCCTCTACGAACCGGCCGAACTCGTGCTCTCAGCCCGTGCCGGCACGCCACTCGCCGAGATCGAAAAATTGCTTGCCGAAAACGGCCAGCAATTCGCGTTCGAGCCGATGGACTACGGCCCGTTGCTCGGCGGCGAGCCGGGCCAAGGGGACAAGAACGGCACCATTGGCGGCGTGCTGGCTTCGAACCTGTCCGGCTCACGCCGCCTCAAGGCAGGTGCGGCGCGCGACCACATCCTCGGCGTCGCCGGCATTTCCGGACGCGGCGAAGCCTTCAAGTCCGGCGGGCGCGTGGTCAAGAACGTCACCGGCTATGACCTCTCCAAGCTGATGGCCAACAGCTGGGGCACGCTCGCCGTGCTGACCGACGTCACCTTCAAGGTCCTGCCGGCCGCGGAAACCGAGGTGACCTTGGCCATTCGTGGCCTGCTCGACGATGCCGCCGTGGCCGCCATGGCGCTGGCACTTGGCTCCAGCGCCGAAGTGTCGAGCGCCGCACATCTGCCGGAGCGGATCGCCGCGAAGGTCGCCGGCGGCAAGCACGGCAGCGACGCCGCGACGCTGTTGCGCGTCGAAGGTTTTGGCCCTTCGGTCGTCTATCGGATCGAAGCGCTGAAGCAGCTGCTCGGCAAGGCCGGGCCGCTGGAAGAGATCGCCGGCGAGGCCTCGAAAACCATCTGGCGCGACATTCGCGACTGCGTGCCTTTCGCCGATGGCGGCACGCGACCGGTTTGGCGTGTCTCGATGGCGCCGTCTGAGGCGCACCACATGGTGATGGCGCTGCGCATGCAGGCGGCGGTCGATGCCTTCTACGACTGGCAGGGCGGTCTGGTGTGGCTGTCGATGCGCGAGGACGATCCGGAGGCTGATTTGCTGCGCGGCTTGATCCGCAAACATGGCGGCGGCCACGCGACGCTGGTGCGCGCCTCGCCCTCGCATCGCGCCGCGCTGCCGGTGTTCGAACCGCAGCCGCCGCATCTGGCGGCGCTCTCGGCGCGGCTCAAGGCCGAGTTCGACCCGAAGAACATCCTAAATCCAGGAAGAACTTGAAAATTACAACTCCAGGCTTACAGTGAATGTCCTTGGGGAGGAATTCAGGATGTTAAATTTATTGTCGCAGCATGAGTTCTGGACAGCTATTACCAGTTTGGCTTGGCCAATTATTGCCTTATTTGCTCTATATAAATTTTTGCCGACAATAGATGGATTGCTTAAAAGAGATTCTGTAAGTGTTAAAATTGCTGGGTTTGAATTGAATTCCCAGCAAGTTGTCGACGACATAAGGAAAAGTATATCGGATATACAGAAGAGAATCTTAGAGATAGAAGGTAATGGTGATTTAGACAGCAGGACTATATTTGAAAGAAATGAAAACATAGAGTTTTATGCAAGCCAAGAAATATCAAAGCCATTGCTGTGGGTTGATGATTTTCCTTCAAATAACGCTTTTTTGATTGATGAATTTAGGAAAGGAGGTGTGGATGTGGTTCTTTCCTTGAGCACTGATGACGCGGTTAAGAGGCTGGAGAACGAAAGTTTTTTTGCGATAATAACGGACCTTGGTAGAAAAGAGGACGGGATTGACAATCCTGGCGCTGGCCTCGACCTTATTAGGATCGTAAAAAATAGAAACATAGAGGTGCCGATTTTGGTGTTCGCGGGGCCGCGAGGCATATCAAAGAGGGCTCAACTGATTGATGCCGGTGCGGAGGTGGTGACGCAATCGGGAGTGGACGTGATCAAGTTCGTCAATAAATACGCGCGCAAATAAGAACTAAATGCAAACCTCTTTTTCTTCCATACAGCTTGCCGACCCGCATGTCGCGGAATCGGAAAAGATCCTGCGCAAATGCGTGCATTGCGGCTTCTGCACCGCCACCTGTCCGACCTATGTGACGTTGGGCAACGAACTCGATTCGCCGCGCGGCCGCATCTACCTCATCAAGGACATGCTGGAGAACGGCCGGCCGGCCGACAAGGAGATCGTCACCCATATCGACCGCTGCCTGTCTTGCCTTGCCTGCATGACGACCTGCCCCTCGGGCGTGAACTACATGCATCTGGTCGACCATGCCCGCGCTCATATCCAGGAAACCTACAAGCGCCCGCTGCTCGACCGGCTGACGCGCGCCATGCTAGCCTTCGTGCTGCCTTACCCGAACCGCTTCCGCGCCGCGCTGAAGCTCGCCGGGTTCGGCCGGCCGTTCATCGGCCTGTTCGAGAAACTGCCGGCGCTGAGGCCGGTGGCGGCCATGCTGAAGCTCGCGCCATCGGCGATCCCGCCGGCATCGCCGACGGCGAAGCCGGCCACGCATGCCGGGAAAGGCACAAGGCGCGGCCGCGTCGCGATCCTCACCGGCTGCGCGCAGTCCGTGCTCGATCCGGCGATCAACGAGGCGACCATCTCTTTGCTGACCAGGCTCGGCGTCGAGGTCGTGGTGCCGCAGGGCGAGGGCTGCTGCGGCGCGCTCGTCCATCACATGGGCCGCGAGCATCAGGCTCTTGCCTCGGCCAGACAGAATGTCGACGCCTGGATGCGCGCCATCGAGCAGGGCGGCCTCGACGCCATTATCATCACCGCATCCGGCTGCGGCACGACGATCAAGGATTATGGCTTCATGCTCCGCCTCGATCCCGCCTATGCCGAAAAGGCGGCGCGCGTCTCGGCATTGGCCAAAGACATCACCGAATACCTCGCCGCGCTCGACCTTCCCGAGCCGGCGCGCAGACCGGGCACGGTCGTCGCGTATCACTCCGCATGCTCGATGCAGCATGGCCAGAAGATCACGCGCCAGCCGAAGGAGCTGCTGGCCAAGGCCGGCTTCGTCGTGCGCGAGCCGCGCGAAGGGCATCTGTGCTGTGGCTCGGCCGGCACCTACAACATCCTGCAACCCGAGATTTCGGCCAAATTGCGCGACCGCAAGGTGAAAAACATCGAGGCGACTGGCGCTTCAGTCGTCGCCACCGGCAACATCGGCTGCATCACCCAGATCGCGTCCGCCGCGAAGTTGCCGGTCGTGCACACGATCAAGCTGCTCGACTGGGCCTATGGCGGCCCGAAGCCGGAAGGTGTTTCTGACAGCGGTTTGATCGCTGCCGAATAATTACTCCGCCGCGAGCTGATCCGCTACCCCATAGGTCGCGCGATAAAGTGCGCGCTGGCGGTTGAGCGCCACCATGGTGTTGCGCAACAGGATCGCGACCGTGAGCGGGCCGACGCCGCCGGGCACCGGCGTGATCCAGGACGCCACTTCCTTGACGCTGTCGGTGTCGACGTCGCCGACGATGCGGCTTTCGCCGTCGGGCCCGACCTCGGAATTGATGCCGATGTCGATGACGGCAGCGCCCGGCTTCACCATGTCGGCTTTGATCAGCCGCGGCTTGCCGACCGCGACGAACAGCGCATCGGCGCGGCGCGCATGGGCGGCCAGCGATCGCGTCATGTGGTGGCACACCGTCACCGTCGCGCCCTCGCTCATCAGCAGGAAGGCGATCGGCTTGCCGACGATCTCGGAATGGCCGACGACGACCACTTCGAGCCCCTTGAGCTCGAGGCCGGTCTCCTTCAGCAGTTCGACCGAGGCCGCCGCCGTGCAGGGCGCCAGGTCGAGCTGGTTGTAGACGATGTTGCCGATCGAGGCCGGATGCATGCCTTCGACGTCCTTCAGCGGATGCACCGCCGCCTGCAGCGTCTTGATCGGGATATGCGCCGGCACCGGCCGTTGGATGATGATGCCGGTGACGCGCGGGTCGGCATTGAGGCCGTGGATCGCCGCTTCCAGCTCGCCGGCGGTGATGTCGGCGGAAAAGCGCCGCTCCTCGAAGGAGATGCCGGCAAGGGCTGCCTTGGCGCGCTGGTTGCGCACATAGACATCGACCGCTGCGGTATCGCCGACGGTGATCGAGACCAGCTTCGGCGGAAAACCTTCGGCCGTGGCGATCGCTGCGTCGTCGCGCACCGAAGCGATGATGCGCTGGGCGACCGGGCCGCCTTTCAGGTAGCGGCTGTCGTCGGTCCGGGTCATGGCTGGCACCTCTGCCTTCTGAGGCAATTCAAGGAAAGGCGCACTGCCGTCCGGAATTGCGTGACTATCAAGATTTGTGCACTGCAATAGCAGAGGAGCGCCGGGAAATCAGCCCCGGAAACGAAATGCCCTGCTTTCGGGGCGACTTGCCGCCTCATGCATCAAAAGAAAGGCTCAAAAACGAAAAAGGCAGCGCGGTTTCCCTGCGCTGCCTTTTCGCGACTGGCCGTATCCCCACACGGCCCGTCCCCCGTAAACCCCTTCGCTGGTTAAAGCACATCCCGCAGGATGGCACTATGACTTGGCTGCAACAGCATCAGACAAAAAGTGCTGCGCCGTCTAACCAGCTGATTCGCTGTGATTATATCACCTCGACCGTCGTTCCGACATTCACGCGCTCGTAAAGGTCGACGACATCTTCGTTGCGCATGCGGATGCAGCCGGAAGACACCGCGCCGCCGATCGTCCAGGGCTGGTTGGTGCCGTGTATGCGGTATTCGGTGGTGCCGAGATAGAGCGCGCGCGCGCCGAGCGGGTTCTCGATGCCGCCGGCAAGATAGGTCGGCAGGTAGCGGCCCTTGGCCGCCTCGCGCTTGATCATCTCCGCGGGCGGGCGCCAGTCCGGCCAGACCTTCTTGTCGGTGATCTTGTGGGTGCCCGACCATTCGAAGCCGGGCTTGCCGGTGCCGACGCCGTAGCGGCGCGCCTTGCCGTTCTTCTCGATCAGGAAGAGGAAGTTCTGGTGCGTATCGATCACGATGGTGCCGGGCTTCGCAGGGCCGTCATAGGCGACTTCCTGCGGCAGGTAGACCGGATTAATCTGCGGCCGCATCACCATGCGCTTGGCCGGCTGCTGCACGGCCGCCGTCTTCTGCCGGTCGGGCTGCGCCTGAAGCAGGCGCTGCAGCGGCTGCTGCGTTGCCTGCCGCGTCGGGCGCACGATGCCCGGCGCGTGGCCAAGCTGCAGCACCCAGGGCGCCGAAAGGTCGGGGCTTACCATCACCGGCGGCACGTCGGCATAGCGGTCATTGGCAAGGGAAGTCGTGGCGCCGGCGGCAAGAATGGCCACCGCGCCGAGCAGGGAACAAAACGCTGTCTTCATGGGAACGCACCTTGATCGAACTCATCCGGGGCGGCGAGGGCGCCCTCGGTTTCGCGATCCTTGGCGCGGAGCGGCAAGCAAAACATGAATCGGAATGCGTAAAATGCCGCTTTGTCAGTAAACCTTTTGGTGTGGTTACCGGCCGGTTCAGGAATCTGGTAAAGCCACGGTAAAAGCGGCGCTGAAGCGCATTAACGAATGGATCTGCTGACGATGGCGATTGAAAATACCGGCATTCTCGATGGCCCGGACGGCAGGGCGCGCTGCTTCTGGCACGGCAATTTGCCGGACTACCTCCACTACCACGATCACGAATGGGGCCGGCCAGTGACGGACGATCGCCGGCTGTTCGAAAAGATCTGCCTCGAAGGCTTCCAATCGGGCTTGTCGTGGCTGACCATCCTGCGCAAGCGCGAGAATTTCCGCGAGGCCTTCGCCGGTTTCAACTTCAACAAGGTGGCGGCGTTCACAGACGCGGATGTCGAGCGTCTGCTCGGCAATGCCGGCATCATCCGCCACCGCGGCAAGATCGTGTCGACCATCAACAACGCCAAACGCGCCCGCGAGATGGTCGACGAGTTCGGCTCGCTTGCCGCCTGGTTCTGGAAGTTCGAGCCGGGTCCGGGCGAGCGGCCCGAAATCGTCGACCTGGCGCATCTGCGCGCCAACCCGACGACGGCGGTGTCGGTCAGGATATCGAAGGAATTGAAGAAGCGCGGCTGGAGCTTTGTCGGCCCGACCACGGTCTATGCCTTCATGCAGGCGATGGGCCTGGTCAACGACCATCTCGAAGGCTGCTACTGCCGGGCAGAGGTGGAGAAAGAGCGCAAGACGTTCAAGCGGCCGAAGTAGGGGTGCTTTCTTCCTTCTCCCCTTGTGGGAGAAGGTGGCCGCGAAGCGGCCGGATGAGGGGTGTTCCAGCGGAGTGAGACGCTGGCTTTCCCTGGAGCACCCCTCATCAGTCTCGGCGCTAACGCGCCGATCCACCTTCTCCCACAGGGAGAGAAGGAGAAGAGGCTACTTCTCGAACCTGCCCTTATGGCCGCTGCCGTTGATGTCCCAGACCAGACTGGAGCCGGACACCGTCAGCACCAGTCCGCTGAAGCCGCTGTCGTCGGGCGTATGATGCGTGGAGGCGGAGCTGCGGCCTGCCGGGATGACCTCGACAGTCGAGCCCTTCCGCACCCAGCAGCCTTTGCCGTACTGGTCGTTGGCGCCATAGGCGAGCGCGAATTCAAAGCTGCCGTCTTTCTTCAACAGCAGTTCTGAACCGACCTCCATGACGCCGTTCAGGTAATAATGGCCGGCAAGACGGGCATCACCCGCCTGGCAGGCGTTGGCCGCGCTCGTCGCGCCAACAGCCAGCGCGCCGGCAAGCGCGCACGCAAATTGCAGATGCATGATGATCCCCCGATCGTTGAGTGAAAGTCAGACGCTGCCGGCGCCGGCCAGGAACAGCCCGGCAATGATCGCCGCCACGGCTGCGAAGGCCGGGTAGATCACCAGCAGGCCAGTCACCAACGCGTCGCGCACGGTCGGCTTGCGCGCCTCGGCCGCGACCTCGAATGGCCCGGCCGGCTGCTGGGCCGGCTTGAGCATAAAGCCGCCGGCAGGCCGCAGCCTGGCCGATGTGCCGCTCTCGATAATGTCGTTAGCCGTCGTCATGGTCCCCGAACCCTTGTTTTGACGCGCTTTATGGTCGCCGATTGTGTCGGCAGCATGCCGCGCCGACGGCGGAATTGTTTCGTTTTTGGCGTGGTTTGTTTCAGTTTTCCTTCTCCCCTTGTGGGCCTGTTGCGCAGTTAGCGAGAACAGGCTCGCAGAGGGGTTTTGACCGCGAAGTGTGTTGTGCTTGGTGGGCGATTTGGCCTTGGGGTTGAGTTTGATGGTGGCGGTGCGGCCCCTAGGCCGGTA
>NZ_NSFT01000025.1 GCF_002294725.1 Mesorhizobium sp. WSM4313
CATCGTGCCGCCGAACTGCCTGTCTGGCTGCACAGATACAATTGGCATCGTCCACATGGCAGCCTAAAGTCAAAAACGCCTATCAGTCGCCTCGCCCTGATCGAGGACAACCTGTTGAAGCTCCACAACTAGGTCGTCCAGCATCACAGTGAACCGCGTACGTAGTATTTTGTCGTAGGCGGCATTCTGGATAGCCGGATACGGGCTCTTCACCCGCTGCACCACCGATTGCGGGATGATGTCGCGAGAAACATTCACGGATTTCGTGAAAAAAGTGTACCCGCCGAAGAGCCCTACTCGCGGGGGCGGTGCAGCACCACCTCGGTGTCACTGCTCGTGTTCATGCGATGGACTAGGCCGGCCAGCTGTTGACGCAGCTCGCGGTAGTTGTAAGTCTCACCCGTGTAGACGAGCACCAAGTCAGGTCGGCCATCCCCCTGGAGCATCCTCGGCTGGCGGCCGCCCTGGATATCGATGATTGCCAGGCGGTGGTGTCCCAGCGCCGCAGGCCCGCCGATCCAAGTCCCCTCGTCGTCCGGACCGTGGTTCGCTATGGTGGCCGTCATATCGGCAAGCTCCCTTCGCGCATCGGGACCTCCGAGGTCTCGATTGAAGTCGATCCATTCACAGATGCCGCACAGGTTATGTCGCCGCATTTGGGCGAAGCAGATATAAGGCCAGTGGGAAACCATCGAGGCAAAGTGACGGATCTAGCCCAGCTACGATCCGCATCCGACATTGTCGGACATCGGACAGCACCGCGATTCGCTGCATAGGAAGCCTGGAGTCGCGATTTCCCCTGGGGGAATCAGCGCATGAAAGGAGAGCTGGGTCGTGTCTGCCGAAATGAGAAATTGCTCCCCCTTATTGCATCACCGAGGAATGTTACCCAGCGCGATAGACGGACATGCCCTATCTCCCCCCGTTGCAGCTGAGGGAGATAGGGGCCAGCTCTTCATTCAACCCTCATGGAGGATGATCAGCCCAGCCATTTCCATGCGCCGGCCTTCACAAGCCGTGCACCATTCAGGTTCTTTTCCTTGAAGCGCGACGATCCTTGTCAGACGTCGCAACACTTGCTGCCGAGAGCACGAGCTCTTCCTCGAGCATGCCTTGATCTGCGCCTCGAACGGCTCGCACATGCTGGGTTTCAACGACTTCGCAGAGGTTGATATTCTGCAGTGACTTCGTCTCGCTGCTGCACGGCATTGACGCTGGGAGCCATGCTCGCGTGGCGCAATTGTGCTGAAGCCGGTGCCCACGGCAACGTTTCTTAACCCGCCCCAGATCCTGGCGTTTGGCTATTTCCGACATTCGTGTCCGGCTTCGGACAAAGGCCGGGTTTGCCGAACGGAGTCGCACCCAATTTCCAGTGCTGCTTGAGCAATAATATCGACCGGCATTACTGCACAACACGAAAGTTGCTGCAAAAACCGAAGTGAACCCAAGGCATCGGGTCAATTGGCATGGCGCTTGCGACTCGGTCGATAGAACGCAGTCAAAATCACGGTTGCAGACCATGCCTACCTCTCAAAGCTCGATAAAGCACGCGAGCAAAATTCCCCGTCTCCGCGGAAGCTCGTCGCCGTTAAACGTGCCTGCTCGGGGGCGGTCTTGCACAAGACCGGTCCGAGGCAACCACGCCAAGGCGCGAGGCTGCCGGAACTGTCGACCGAAGTCGATGCCGCTTCAGTTTAACCGAAAAATGCACCGTACCACTTTGGCCTGGAAGCAAATCAATGACCTATAGAAAGAACGTTCCTCTCGTGACCTTTCGCACGCGTGTTCGCGATGAGTCGATCGGGGGGCCAAATCCTTATCAGTGGGAGAACAAGACCTCCGACGATTATTTCGGGGGCAAGCGCATCATCCTGTTCTCGCTGCCTGGCGCCTTCACCCCGACCTGCTCGACCTTCCAACTGCCCGATTTCGAAAAACTCTATGATCAATTTCTGGAACTGCGAATTGACGCGATCTACTGCGTCTCGGTCAACGATGCTTTCGTCATGAATGCGTGGGGAAAGTCCTTGGGGCTGCAGAAGATCGAGCTGATCCCAGACGGGTCGGGCGAGTTCACGCGCAAAATGGGCATGCTGGTCGCGAAGGACAATCTGGGCTTTGGCATGCGCTCCTGGCGATACGCCGCTCTGATCGACGATGGCGTGGTGGAGCAGTGGTTCGAGGAGGAAGGCTTCTGTGACAACTGCGAGACGGACCCCTATGGCGTTTCATCCCCGCAAAACGTTCTCGACAAATTGAAGGCGGCGGCATGACCCAGAAGTGGAAAGTCTCACACAACCCAAGCACACACTAGAGCCTCCTCGGCAGATCACGGTTCAACATGCATCTCTCAGCAAGCCTGCTTCAACGCCAGAAGCAACGTATGGTCTTATCGCCTCAAGCCATTGAAGCTATTCGCTTGCTGCGATTGACGCATACTGAACTCCATCAGCTCGTGCAGCAGGCACTCGAGAAGAACCCCGTTTTGAAGCCTGACCCGTTTGACGACGATTCGCCGCTGCCAGGGGTGGATCAGCGGAGCAGTCAAAGCAGAAGCGAAATCGGCGAATCGCCCATTGGCGGGCCGTCTGGCGGGCGCGGGCAATGGAAGTCGCAACGCAGTAGCGGCAACGATCGACCTGCCGTCGAGGAGTTTACCGCCCACACCGAAACATTGCACGACCATGTCGCCCGCCAGGTCGCCCTCAACCCGTTCACCCCCCAGGAGCGGCTGATTGCCGGACAGCTCGCCGCTCATCTGGAGGACACTGGCTATCTTCAGGTAAACCTTTTCGATCTGGCCAGGACGTTAAACGTTCGGCAAGCTGATGTGGAACGGGTCATCGGAATCTTGCAGCAATTTGATCCGCCGGGCATTTTTGCGCGAACTCTCAGCGAATGCCTGGAGATTCAGCTGCGCCAGCAAGACCGGTTCGACCCGGCTATGGCAGCTTTGGTCGCCAATCTCGAGATGCTTGCACGGGGGGATTTTCAGGGATTGAAGCAGCGTTGCGGAGTCGACGAGGAGGATCTCCTCGACATGAGGAACGAAATCCGCGCGCTCGATCCCAAGCCTGGAGACCGGTTCCAGTCCGGGACGCCGGAAACCATCGTACCGGACGTCTGGGTAATGCCCAAGTCCGAAGGTGGATGGCGGGTGGAGCTTGATCCGGCCACGCTGCCCAAAGTGTTGATCAACCACACCTATGTCGCCGAAATCTCGCAGCTGACCAAGCAAAATCCGGAAGGCAAAGCGTTTCTCGACAATTGCCAGGAAAAAGGGAACTGGCTGATCAGCAGTCTCAAGCAGCGCGCTAAGACGATCCTTAAGGTTGCGACCGAAATCGTGCGCCAGCAGGATGCCTTTTTTACACACGGCGCCGCCCATCTGCGGCCTCTCTGTCTCAAAAATGTCGCTGACGAGATCGGCATGCACGAGTCGACGGTAAGCCGGGTGACTTCGAACAGGTACATGTTGACTCCGCGCGGGGTGTTCGAGCTGAAGTATTTTTTCGCTGCGCCAATCGCATCCTGCGAGGGCGGCGATGCGCACTCCGCCAAAGCTGTCTGCCATCGGATCAAGGCAATCATAGCCGAAGAATCGCTCGACAAGGTACATTCCGACGAAGACATCGTTGCTCAACTCAAGGAGACCGGCATCGATGTCGCTCGCCGTACCGTCACCAAATATCGCGAGGCGATGAACATCCCTTCCTCCATACGACGGCGCCGCGATAAGCGTTTGTCCGCAGCTGCGATCAAGCGAAGTGACTAACCGACATTCGTGGTCGGCGAGAGGCGACTCTCAACTTCCTCCGGGCCGAAGCAGCTTTCGAAGTCATGGCATTCCCCGCAACTGGGTGCTGTGCATGACGAAAAGCCTTCGGCCTCACACAGCTTGCGGTAAAAGTACTTTTTCCATTTCATGTTTTCTGTGTTGCCTGCCGCCAGCGCGGGAAAATGTCTGGCAAGCAGGCGGCTGAGCTCAGCGCGATTTGAGAGGCCAAGATCCCGCCAAAGATGGTCCATGCGCATCGCACGCCGGGCGATGATCTTGGCCAAGCGGGCGCTCGCCGGGTCGGCCGGCGCAGCATGCGCTAGCAGCAGCCGGCGTAGCAGTTCCTCTTCCAGTTCCGGCTCGGGCTCGCTCAACTCCTCCAAAGCGAATACGCTGCTGGAGGTAGACGGGAAAGTTGCGGCCAAGACATCACGCAATTCGACAGACGAAAGGCCTGTCCCCTCCGTCGCCAACACCTCGCCCGCCTGGACCTCCTCAAGCGAACGTGAATGTACGCAGGGCAGCACATGCTGATCGAAGCTCCTCCCTAGCTCGGACCCACGCCATTGCGCGCTGGATAGGCAGCCATCATCGTAACGGCCGGCTTCAGCTTCCGGCATGACAAAGCGCCTTGTTGACCGCAGGGATGATCTTGTCGCCCCAGAGCTCGATCTGGCGCAGCATCGTCTTTTGGTCGAAGTCGCCCAATTGAGTCTGAACTGCGATCTGGTCCGGTTTCAAGATATCGATCTCTTCCAGCAGGCGATCAATCACGCGATTTACGCTGCCAATCGGCAAATTTTTGCGCATGGTCTCGAAGGACAGATCCTGCTGGGTCGGTGTCTCCTGCAGCAGGTAGCCATCGTGGCTCTGTTGGCGACGCTGATGCAGGGCTTCAGAAAGCCGGCGCTGGAAGCGGGCATTGTCGAGATAGCTGTTGATCTCCAACTCGTCGTGGCTGGCATAGCAGCAGCGCAGCAGCGATATCTTGACGTCGGTGACGTTCTTTTCCTCGGATGCCGCCGCCCTCTCGACTGATTCACGCAGTGTGGTCAAAGTCTCTAAGCCGTCGTGGAAGGCTGTGACAAAAAAATTGTGCCCCTCGCGGTAGGCCCGAGCCATCCGTGCGGCTCCGCCAGCGATCCAGATAGGCGGCGTCGGCTGCTGGACTGTGCGGACCGAAATCGCTGTTGGGGGGATCTTCTCATACTGGCCGTCGTGTTCGAAGACGTTTTGGTTGAGGCCCTTGAGAATGATGTCCAGGTATTCCGAAAAGACGGCCGGCGCCTCATCGATGTCCACGCCGAACCGTTCGAACTCGAACTGCTGGTATCCCAAGCCTACGCCGAGCTCGAGACGGCCGTTCGCAACGATGTCGGCGAAGCCGATCTCGGACAGCAGGCGCTGCGGTTGGTAAAGCGGCAGCACGCAGACGGCAGTGCCCAGGCGAATCGTGCTTGTCAAGCCGCCGCAGTGCGCCACCATCATCAGCGGGGATGGTATGAGGCTGTAATTGTTGAAGTGGTGCTCAGCAAACCACGCGGTGTTGAACCCAGCCTGCTCCGAAGCGACGGCCTGTTCGATGGAGTTGCGGATGACGCTTTCTGAGGATTGGTGATAGCCACGCTGGGCGGCCAGAATGAAAGTGGCAAATTCCATGATTTCTCCTCGTTATAGACACGTCAGCCGACCGGGAATGTGCTCGGCATGCGCATGCTTGGATCTCAAGCACCTCAGGTGCGTCGTGGAGCCGAGGCTTCATAATGCTCGGCCGGTCGCCCTGCGAAGGCCTGGCAATTAACCTGCGGCCTCCGCAAAACATTCGTCATAGAGCTCGCTGGCGTTTCCCGCATCACCGAACGAGGTCCAGCCGCCGTCCACGTAGAGGATCGAGCCGTTGATGTATGAGGCGTCAGACGAAGCAAGGAAGAACGATGCATCTGCGACGTCTTCTGGCCGTCCCATCCTGCCCATGGGGATGCGTCGTCCGATTGCTGTCAGGTCGATGCGGCCGGCTTTGGCCAACTGAGCAAGTGCGGGCGTGCGGATGTGGCCAGGAGCGACGGTGGCTGTCCGAATTCCGACCGGCCCGAGTTCGGCCGCCATGCAACGGGTCAGCATATCCATCCCCGCCTTGGAGGCGCCGTAGGCATGGCGCGGCGCGAACGGCAGAAAGCTGTCGATCGACCCGAGATTGAGGATCACGCCGCCCGGGCGCATAGCCTTGATCGCTTCGCGCGCGCAGGTGAAGGCGCCGGTAAGGTTGACATCCAGGACGTGTTCGAGCTGTTTCGACAGTTGCTCGATCGCAGGCACAATCCTGTCGGCGGTATCAGCACTATTGACCAGAACATCGATATACCCGAAGCGTCCCCTCAGTTCTTCGAACATCGACACCACATCGCTCTCGACGGCCACGTCCAGCGATTTCGCCAGATGCTTGCCGGGGAGCGATGTAGCCAGCTCTGCCGCTGCAGTGCCATCTTTATCAGCAATCACGACGGTGTCGCCGTTCGCGGCAAAGCGGCGAGCGACGGCCGCGCCAATGCTTTTTGCGCCACCGGTGACGAGCACGATTCGCGCATCTGTGCATTCGGCCGGACAGGAGAGCTCGGCTTGGAGCGCACCATCCACCGGCGGGTGAGCATCCCCCGGCTGGTTGAATGACATCCAGCCTCCGTCGACTGCCAGCACCGAGCCGGTGATGTAGCGCGCCTGCGTGCTGCTCAGAAAACGCACGACCCTGGCGATCTCGTCGGGGCGAGCCAAGCGCCCCATCGGCACGCGGCGGCGTATCGCCGCGAGGTCCATTTTGCCAGCGCGTGCCAGTTCTGTGACCATTGGGGTGCGGACGGAGCCCGGCGCCACCGCCGTGACGCGGATTCCTCGCATAGCCCACTCGCATGCAAGGGACTTTGTCAACGAGATCACGCCAGCTTTCGAGGCTGCGTAGGCGTTGCGCCTGGGATTGCCGACCACGCCCGCCATCGAAGCCACATTGACGATCGCACCGCCCGGCTTCATGCGCCGCGCCGCTTCCCGGGCCATAACGAATGGCCCAATAAGGTTCACTGTCACGCCGCGTCGGAAGGTATCGACAGCGGTGTCGATGATCCTATCCATCGTGGGTCCAACCGCCGCATTGTTGATGAGGACATCGATTTGCGCGAACCGTGCTTCGACCTGGCCGAAAAGTGAGAGCATGTCCTTCTCTCGCGACACATCGCACTCCAGACCGACGTGCGGCGACCCGAGATCCCGAGCCAGTTCAACCACACCACTGCCCGGAAGGTCCACCGCAACTACAGTGTCTCCGTCCGCGGCAAGGATATCGACCAGGGCACGGCCGATCCCGCCCGCAGCGCCTGTGATGATTACGGTGCGTGCTGCCAGTTTCACGAGAGCTTCTCCACGATGACCGCTTGTGATCTCAGCCCATCAACCTTGGGCGGAATGAAGGGCCGAGCCAAATCGTTGCAGTGACCGCCAGTCGCGGCCCCACACAGATGTCGTTCCCGTAGGGCGCTCATCCTCCATTCCTACCCACTTATGCAGCTCCCAGTTGGGGACCCTCGACGCCATCTTGGTCGGTGGGGATGTGACCCTTGAGCAACTGGTAGATGGGATCGTCTGGATGTGGTGCTCCAATCGGCTGTCGCCGGCCGAACCTATCTGCCTCAAGAATCGCTGGCGGGATTTGCTCCTCAACCCAATCGTAGACGACTGTCCGTTCCGCAATTCGCCACTCGTCCTGCCTCTTCTGAAACAGATCGCAGTAACGGCCGCAAAGCAGCGTCTGACGTATTTCTTGGTCTGTATCCGGTCCGCGTTGCAGCGCGGTGAAATAGCTCTCGACCGCGGCCTCTGCTGAACTGATGAAGTCGATCAGGCTGTTCGTGATTTGATGGATGTTACGGTGCCCCGGCAGACCGAGAGCAAATTGGATGAAGTCCTCTGCCGGTCCGCAATAGGGACCGTGCCTGTCATACGCTTCGGGCCAGTATGCGCTACGCAGCGCCGCCTCATCGGCGCGGTCTATCCCGCGGCAGTACCGATACAGGCAGTTGCGGATCGCCTCTCGGTCACGCAGTTCGGTAATTTTCGCGTGGTCGACAGGGTCTGTCGCGAATTGTATGATTGTTTTGTCCTTCCCGATGCCAGTCTGCACTTTGCGTGTGTCTCTCTCTACAACTGAGTTAGCGGGGGGCTCGTCAACTTCCAGAGCTTGTTCGGGGCAGGCTCGTACCCCTTTTGAGGCAAGCAGTTGCTCCCCATCGGCAACATCAATATCACCGGGCAAGATGTAGCCGGCGTCATCAAGCTTGAAGACTCTCGGCGCCCGCGCCCAGCAGCGCGCATGACCCTGGCATCTGGCTTTATGTACGACGACACGCATAGCGAACTCCAATGTCGTTGGCTGAAACTTCAGGACCATTCCAGGATCAGATTCTCGATCCCGAACACATGGCCGCCGAAGGTGATAGGTTCAGTCCCTGTCTTGATCCGAAAGGCTGGGATGCGCGCCAGCCACTCCTCCAGGCCAATGACAATCTCCCGCCGGGCAAGGTGTGAGCCAAGACAACGATGGGGACCATAGCCAAAGGCAGCGTGCCGGTTGTCCTCGCGCGCCAGATCGATCTCATTCGGGCATTCGAATTCCGCCGGGTCACGATTGGCAATCATCGTGGCACAGGAAACATAATCTCCCTTGCGGATCGGCGCGCCTTTGAAGTCGACATCCTTCGTTGCCACTCGGATCATCTGAATGGTCGAATAGGCGCGCAGCAATTCTTCCGCAGCGACGGCAATCCGGTCAGGTTCGCTTCGTAGCAATTCCTGATCTTTGGGGTTGCGCGCGAGATGGGCCAAGTCGAAGCATATGGCTGCTGAGACCGTGTCGAGTCCCGCGACGAACACAAGCACGCCGATGCCACGGACTTCTTCGTCACTGAGCAGACGACCCTCGACCTTTGCCTTCACGATGAAGGTCATGAAATCATCGACCGGCTCCTTGCGGCGCTCGGTGGCAAGTTCGTCGATGAAGGCCACGATCGTCCGGGCTGCGGGTGGTCGTTGCTCCTTATCGCCGTGGAGCAGATCTCTAGCCCAGCCGACAAATGTTTCTAGTCCGTTGTCCGAAAGCCCAATAAAGCGAAGGAAGATATTGACCGCGAACGGAACTGCAAAATCCTTCATGATGTCGCAGCTCGTGCCTGATGCGGCGATCCTGTCGATCAGCTTGATCGCTCGTTCCCGGACAGCCGGCTCCAATGCCATTACCCGCTTTGGCGAAAGCAGCGGATTGAGCAGTGAGCGAAAAACACCGTGGAATGGCGGATCGAGCTCAAGCGGGATCATCGGCCAGCTCTCGCCGAGCACAGAGGCGAAGATGCTGCGATGGCTGGAAAACGTTTCGGTGTCCTGCAGCACCCGGCGCTGGTCGCTCGCGCGAGTGATGACCCAGGTACCCCGACCGTCGCGCGTGTTGCTGGTTGAATAAAAGATCGGAGGCCCGGCATGAACGCAAGCAACCGCTGCATGCGGATCCCCGTTAGCCGTCGGCAACATGCCGGGCGACGTAAACAGGTTGAAGTCCCTCACCATTTCGGGCGGGACATGATCTGGAACCGGCCGCGATTTAACCGCGCCAGAATCGAGAGACCGTTCATGAGATGCTGTCGGCATTTGCATGCAATCGTCGGTGCAAGCTCCGTGCCGAATTCGTCTTTCGATAATCCTTGCCGTTTGCTGGGCAACAGGTGGCGCCTGCGCTGACTTGCTGGTCGGGATTGCAACATTCTTGTCCAGCGTCGGACACAGAATGTAGAATGCTAGACAGCGACTTGGAGCAACTCAACTGGTGGGATCGCTAGCCGATCATGTGCCCGGGGAGCATCCAGTTCGAAAGCTTGCGCTAAGCGGCTTGGTGACTTGGCCGAGGTCACCAGGTGGAAACGACCAACACTTGGGGTGAGCCTAGTGGCGCTCCCCTCGATGATGTCTGGCGGGGTGGTTAGCCGCCTCCGTAGGACAAGATCAGTCTACACGAATGGACTATAGCCTCTCCTCGCATGCCTCATTGGCCGTCCTTCAGAGCCGGCCACACGAGCTTTTGTCTTTCAGCAGGGCGTTTTTCTCGCCAGCTACAGAGCCACACCGACGCCATTAATGAGCGTCCAGTCGACGGGTTGGATGGCCCTGTCCATCTTGCCCAGCACCTTGGCTTAGCATTTGCCGGTGCGGCGGAAGCCTTCAAGACGCAGTTCTTGACCTTCTCCAGATCAGCCTCGGATGGATATCGGCAAGGGTTCAGCTCGTCCTTTTGAACTTGCGCATCTTCGTGTTGGCCAACCCCAGGCCGCCCGACATATTTGCGGTCTATCCGGCACCTCAACTTCGAACAACCTTGCGGCAAGCTCTTGGGATAGCCCACGCTCGTGCCTCCACCACCCGCTCAGCAGAGCCAGATTTGTCGTTGATGGCACGGAACTTGCGGAGTCATTCGCAGATGCGTCACGGACCGAGAGTGTCGTCCCATGAATTCGATCACCAAAAAGGCCGCCCGACGTTGCTGGGACCGCCTGCAATTACCTTATCCCAGAATTGGGAGCAACGGCTTCAAAAGGGATAACTCATCACCTCAATTTTGTCGATCGCGCGGCCATCGAACCGCAGCCATCGATCAGACTTCCGCCTCGTTGCACTCATTGCGACCGCCTTGGTGCTTGCGACAACCGCTCAATTCTGGCTGCCAGGATAACCACATATGGCGACGGAACTTCCTGCTTCAAAGCAATATAGAGATCGTCGATCATCCCCCCATCAAGGCCTCGATCGAGGACACCGCGTTCGGCTTGCTTGGTTCGCAGTGAACAGACCGCACTTCGACGAATGCGATCGATGCGACCGCGCCGAGAACTCTCCCGCATTGTCGACGGTTGGGTCCGTCGGCCCTCCGATGAGGCCTCGGATGCGTCGGGCTCCGAGGCCTCGACTGATGCCGACTGGCCGCCGCCGGAAGGTCTCGCGGCTTTGATCCCCGGCGATGTAGCCACCCCTGCTGCAACAGCTCCTAGCCGGAGAACTCATTCATGACCGAATCGGCGACAGATTTAGTGGACGCGGCTTTGTTCGACCGAGATCGGCTTGACCCAGAAAGTCCCTATCAACGTTCTGGCCCTGCATGGGGTGCCATCATTTCGCTTTCCTTCGGCACCTTCGGGCTTGTGACGGCAGAGTTTCTGCCCGCCAGCGTTCTGACACCGCTCGCGCATGATCTCCGTATCACCACGGGCACGGCTGGACAGGCGCTAACAGCGGCCGCAATCGTCGCGGCGATCTCGGCACCGATAATCGCCATCGTGACAAAGCGTCTGGACCGCAGGGTCGTCATCTGGGCGATGACGCTCCTGCTGATCCTGTCGAACGTTCTGGCGGAGGTTGCGGGGTCGCTGCCGGTTTTGCTGGCGGCACGCGTCGTCCTTGGCATATCGCTTGGTGGTTTTTGGTCAATTTCGGCAGCGTTGGCGATGCGGCTGGTTCCAAGTCACCTCATGCCGCGCGCCATGTCGGTCATCCTCACCGGCGTTTCTGTCGCCTCCGTCTGCGCGGCTCCAATCGGCGCTTATGTCGGTGACATTTGGGGATGGCGAGCCTCGTTCAAGGTCGCCGCAATCGTGAGTGCCGTTGCGCTGCTCGTGCAACTCGTAACCATTCCGCCACTGCCTCCGATCGAAGTGCGCAGATTCCGCAGTCCGCTGGATGTCGCGAAGAATCCGGCGATGAAGGTTGCGGTGCTAGTCGTGCTATTGGTCGCTTCCGGCCATTTTGCCAGCTTCGCCTACATCCGCGCCTTTCTCGAGAGCGTTCCTGCGCTCGACAAGAAGTCAATCCCGCTCGTGTTCCTTGCTTTTGGCACGGCCGGCGTCTTCGGCAATTTAGCCGGCGCATTCCTCACCAAACACAGTCTCAAGGCGGTCGCGGCCCTGCCGCCCCTGCTCATTGCCGTAGCCGCTGTCTCGCTCCTGACCATGAGAGCATCGGCCTTGACCTCGGCAATTGCAGTTGCCGTATGGGGCTTTGCTTTTGGCGCGGTCCCGGTCGGATTGCAGACATGGATGGTGCTACGCGCCGCTCCGAAACAGGCCGAGAGCGCTGGTGTACTGATGGTCATAACCTTCCAAGTGGCCATCGCAGCCGGCACAACTTGCGGTGGCCTATTGGTGGATCACACGGGTATTGCCAGTGTCTTTGTCTACAGCGCGGTTGCCACGTTCCTCGCTGTCTTGACAGTATTTTTGCTCGGCCCGAACCGCAAAACCTGACCGCCTGGTGGGGAGTGACGGTCGGCGGCGTTCACGCTATTGTCACCTCTGAGCTCGGCCCAAAGGCCGCGGCTTCGTCGTAACCATGCGGTCGATGGGGCAGCGCCAAATTGCTTCCTGCTCATCGCGTTGCGATAATACAGCGCGCTTATTGCGTCATCGTGTCCCCGGTCTCGGCTTCAATGCCCGGCTACTGGCTGCGGAGGCAGATGGGCGCCGGCGTCCCACCGACGACGATCGGTCTTTTCTCATGTAGCTGTCGGGGAAACGAGGCAGGTTTTCCGCCAGAACCCGCCAGTCGTCGCGCTCGCGTTCGCCTTCCTTGCGCGCACCGAACAACTGGATGATGATCTTGCCGTCGGACCCATATGCTTCGAGCGAGGTGACGTGACTGTCATTGGTCGGCTTGCGCACGGCCCAAACCTCACGGATTTGGTGGGTCCTGAGATGCAGCCGGAACGTTTCGTCCAGCACATGGATGCACGGCCCGATCTGCTTGACCGACTTGATTAAGCCGGAATGGGTCTGGATAGAACCTCGGTTGCCGACGAAGCACATGATCGGCAATTCGTCTTCGGCCGCACGCTGGAGCACGGCGCCAACTGCGGCATTGTCGAGCAGCCAAGCGTAATCCTGGCCGACCATGCGCAAAGCCTGGCAGCGGCTGAGCTTGAGCGTCTTTAGAAGGTTGACGTCAGTCAGCCGGCTCCAGTACTCGCGTAGGTCGTCCACCGTGCCGGCCCAGTCCGCAGTCCTCGCGCCCAGGTCGGCTACTCTCGCCTTAAGCGACATGGTCGGCTCCTGGTTGGCGGATACGAGCTCGGCCACCAGCTTTCGATAGGCATGAAGGTTGGAGACCGGCCTGAGATGCACCTTATGCACTGCTGCGCCGGCGGCGTCGAAGAATTGCAAACTGCGCTGGATTCCGCCGCGATGGCGCCTTTCAACAGCGAAACCATACCTCCAAGCCTGCGGGAAGACGCGAAGGTCGAATTCGTCACCAAGGACCATGGCGTGATTGTTGCCGGTTATCACTCTGTTGAAGACGCCAATCTTTTCGTGCACGGCACCTTGATTGCGGGTCAGCGCCGTCACTTCGCCCACGAATTCGAGGCCCGTCAGAAGGTGATTGACGCGCGGGTCGATGCGTGCCGCGCCGAAACCGCAATGGGCCGCGACCAGTTCCGCTTCCGAAATGGCCAATTGGGCGGCGAAATCACGCGCGGGAATGTTCGGACAGACTTCCCACGCACGCCGGATTTCGTTGGGCGACCGCTTCTTGCGCTGATCCATGTTTTTACCCCTGCCCCGTTCTTCTTTTGACGATCGATCGAAAAACGGGCCTCAGGGATGTGCACGGCGGACGCGATCGATCGTCAGGCACATGCCAGTCGAATCCTGTCTCCGGGCGGTCAGCGGCCAATCGCCGGTAGCGAGCGATTGTTGGGTGGTCGGCGCCAATCGGCCGATCGAGCATTCGGGTACCACCGGCGGTGCTGCTTTCCCACCAAGGCGGGTCTGATGGATCATATTGCTTTCCTTCGTTCTTCGATTGCGAGGGCAACCCAAAGGTGAATCGGCCGGCAATTTTGCCGCCGCAACGAAGGCTTCACAAAAATCGTGCCAGTTGCTCCGCGGCAAGCTCTGAACATCTTTGGCTCTGTTCATTGCTTTACGCGTGAGTGCATCGCGAACTCAGGCGCCCTTCCTGTGACGCGGACGCGACAAACCCGACAGTAAGTGTCGGTTGTCGGACGTCTCCCCAGCAATCGAGCATAAGAGACGTCGGGATGTCCTACGGTTTTTGACACGTCTTCCCTTTGGCACGGTCCATGCGAGATGATCCACGAAAACGCCGGACCGAGGAGAAATCGAGCCATGATTACGCTCACCGACAACGCTGTTGCCGCCATCAAGGCCGCTCTTTACCGCGCCAGCGAGCCGGCGGAAGGATTTCGCATCATGGTCCATGCCGGCGGCTGCGCCGGCTTCCAATACTCAATGGGCCTGGAGAGCGTCTCACGTGAGGGCGATGCGATCATCGAGCGAGATGGGCTCAAGGTGTTCATGGATAGAGGCTCCCAACCCCATGCCGCCGGCATGACCGTGGACTTCGTCACTGGGCTCGAAACATCCGGCTTTGTTTTCGATAACCCCAATGCGCGTGAGACGTGCGGCTGCGGCAAGTCCTGCAAATGATTGCGAGGGAACAGGCTATGTTCGACTATAGCGACGCCAAGGAATACTGCGTCGAACCGGTAACCGCCGGCGCTCTGGAACCGGCCGACACGCACTGTCGGCCCGGAACAATTGCGTTCGGTGATGCACCAAATCGCGATCATCGATCGTTGCCGTGGGCAAGCAAACAAAATTGCCCGAAACAGCTGAATTCCCGGCGGATGCCGCCACCAAAGGGCAATGTCGACAGCGACCGGTCAGCCAAGCCATCGCTCCCCCGGCCGCCCACCTTACCAGATACGATATGCGCCAGAGGTTCAATGGCCCGACTACCCTTGAATCATTTCAGCAGTTGAAGGATCACTCCCATGAACCCTGTCTATCTCGACAACAACGCAACGACGCGGGTTGATCCTGCAGTCGTTGGAGCGATGTTGCCTTTCTTTACGGAGCAATTTGGCAATCATTCGTCCATGCACGCCTATGGCGCATCGGTTGCTGAAGCCGTGAGAAAGGCGAGGCAACAGTTGCAAGCCCTCATCGGCGCGGGATTCGAGGACGAGATCATCTTCACCTCGGGCGGGACTGAAAGCGACAGTACAGCCATCCTTTCGGCGCTGGAGGTGATGCCCGACCGAACGGAAATAGTGACTTCCGCGGTTGAACATCCGGCCGTTCTGAAGTTGTGCGCGCACCTTGAGAAGACGCGCGGCGTCAAGGTGCACATTATCCCAGTCGATCACTACGGCCGGCTCGACCTGGACGCCTACAGAACCGCCCTCACCCCACAAGTGGCAATCGTCTCGATAATGTGGGCGAACAATGAGACCGGTACGATCTTTCCCGTGGTTAAGCTTGCCGATCTAGCCAGGGAAGTCGGCGCGCTTTTCCACACTGATGCAGTGCAGGCGGTCGGAAGGCTTCCGATTGAGCTGAAATCGACCGCGATCGACATGCTGTCGCTCTCCGCCCACAAGCTGCATGGTCCAAAGGGGATAGGCGCGCTTTATGTAAGACGTGGCGTGCGCTTCTCCTCCATGATCAAGGGTGGGCACCAAGAGCGCGACCGGCGTGCAGGCACTGAAAACACACCCGGCATAGTCGGACTGGGCATGGCGGCCGAACTCGCCTTGAAATTCATGGACGAGACAAAACGAATAAAATGGTTGCGCGACCGCCTTGAGAACGGGATCATCCAGCGCATCCCAAACACATCCATCAACGGCGATCCGCAAGAGCGATTGCCAAACACTGCAAACATTGGATTCGAAGGTATCGAAGGCGATGCAATTCCAATTGTCCTGAGCCGGCTGGGAATCGCCTGTTCCGCCGGGTCCGCCTGTGCCTCTGGCTCACTGGAACCGAGCCATGTTCTGATCGCTATGAACGCGGCATGTGGGGCAGTCCGCTTCTCCTTGTCGCGTGACAACGGCGAAGATGACGTAGACCGCGTGCTTGAGGTCCTGCCTGCGATCACCGAGAAGCTACGGGCCGTTCCCAGTGCTGGACTGTGCGGGCGAGGTGCAGAACAGCTTCATTCCGGCCCGGGTCCGAGCGGCACAATAGCCGACGAGCCGTGAGGTCTTCCTCAACGTGACGACCCTGCGCAAGGAGAGCAGTTAAACTCGGGGTCGCCTTCACCACTTCAGAAAAGCTTGAGATCGCCAAGTCTCTTGCCCAGCCGCCGTGCCAGAGGTCGGCACGCCGTCAGCAATGTCACCAATGCATCGACACCACAATTTCGCGCCGGGAGAATACAATGAACTGCTCCGCTGATAGCCGCCCGATCGATCGCACCGATATCCTAGCGCGACTGAAGGGCCTGTCGGCCGCGGAGGACTTCTTCGCCTGCCTTGACGTCTCCTACGACCCGAAAGTGATGAATGTCTCGCGGCTCCATATCATGAAGCGCGTGGGCCAATACCTTGCCGAAGAAGATTTCTCCGGTCTGCCTAACCAGGTAATCGCCGCGCGGGTGCGCGCCAAGCTGGAACGCGCCTACGAAGATTTCGCGACTTCCTCGCCGCTCACGCAACGTGTGTTCAAGGTGCTAAGGGACCACGATCCAAACATATGTCCCGCACCTGGCCGCGCCTTCGTCCCGCTCGACTCTGCACTGAAGCGGTTCGGAAAGTAATGAGCCCGACACGGCTGCGACGCGACAATGTCGAGAAGTCGACAAATCCAGTCCTCATGACGCCTCCTCGGAAGCAAACGAAGCCACCTTCTGGAATAGAGGCAGGAAGACGACTTGGCATGAACGATGCAGGCAATGAGGTGAACCGCCAAGCACGAATCCGGACTGGGAGCTTAGAGAAACCGCCAATGCATATCGTAGTCTGCATCAAGCAGGTGCCGGATTCGGCACAGATCCGCGTGCACCCGGTGACGAACACGATCATGCGTCAGGGTGTTCCGACCATCATCAATCCTTACGACCTGTTCGCCCTCGAAGAAGCGCTCAAACTGCGCGACGTTCATGGTGGCGAGGTTACTGTGCTCACAATGGGTCCGCCCATGGCGGAGGACTCGCTGCGAAAGGCGCTCGGTTACGGTGCTGACCGAGCAGTTCTCTTGACGGACCGCTATTTTGCCGGATCCGATACGCTGGCGACTTCCTTTGCTCTTTCGCAAGCAATCGCAAAAATTGGGGAGACTTTCGGCAGGCCGGACATCGTCTTCACCGGCAAGCAGACGATTGACGGCGATACCGCCCAGGTCGGACCGGGCATAGCCAAGCGCCTAGATTTATCGCAACTTACCTATGTCGCGAAGATTGCCTCCATCGATCTCGATACGCGAGAGATCGAAGTCGCTCGTCGCGCCGAAGGCGGCACCCAGTTGCTGAAGAGCAGACTCCCTTGCCTCATTACCATGCTGGAAGACACCAACGAAATCCGCCGGGGCTCGCTCCAGCAGGCTCTGTGCGCGGCGCGCAGCCAAGTCGTGAAGTGGACTGCAGCCGACGCCGGCATTGACGATCTCACCCGGTGCGGTCTGCGTGGCTCGCCTACAGTCGTCAAGCGTGTTTTCGCCCCCACCGCACGGGCAGAAAGGGCGGCGCAGATCGACACCGCGGAAAGGGGCTTGCAGGACATAGCCGATGAACTCATCGCCGATATCTTAACCCGCCGGCCGGCGCTGGAACATGAGCTGGCCTTCAACAGCGGCACGTGACGGCCAGGAGCAGAAAATGTCGACCGCAAGCCAAACTACCCCTCGCATTGCCCCCGGCCGTGCCGGTGTAAAGAAAGAACTTCCCGACCGTTTCAAAGACTACCGGCACGTGTGGGTCTTCCTCGAGCTCGAACGCGGCAATGTGCATCCTGTATCATTCGAACTGCTGGGCGAAGGCCGCAAATTAGCCGACAAGCTTGAAGTCCAGCTCGCGGGCGTCGTGCTGGGACCGCCGGGCGAGATGGTCGAGGACGCTGTTGCCGAGGCCTTCGCTTACGGGGCGGATCTTGTCTACATCGTCGATGCGCCGCCGCTCGCCGACTACCGGAACGAGCCGTTCGCCAAGGCGCTCACGGATCTGGTCAATACCCATAAACCCGAAATCCTCCTTCTCGGCGCGACCACACTGGGCAGGGATCTTGCAGGCTCGGTAGCGACGACCCTGCAGACGGGGCTCACGGCCGACTGCACCGAACTTGATGTAGATTCCGACGGTTCACTCGCCGCGACCCGTCCGACTTTTGGTGGCTCATTGTTGTGTACGATCTATACACTAAATTACCGGCCGCAAATGGCGACGGTGCGACCAAGGGTCATGCCTATGCCGCAACGGGTGGATAAGCCGGTCGGGCGTGTCATGCGGCACAAGCTGTCGCTCGTTGAGGACGATATCGTCACCAAAGTCCTCGGCTTCCTACCGGATAACCAGTCGGCAATGGCAAATCTTGCCTATGCGGATGTCGTGGTTGCGGGAGGCCTCGGTCTCGGAGCGGCGGAGAACCTTCAGCTTGTGAAGAATCTTGCCCGAGCGATCGGCGCCGAGCATGGCTGTTCGCGCCCCTTGGTCCAGAAGGGCTGGATGCCGGCTGATCGACAGATTGGACAAACTGGCAAGACCATTCGACCGAAGCTTTACATCGCGGCCGGAATTTCCGGCGCCATCCAGCACCGAGTTGGGGTCGAGGGGGCCGATCTCATCGTCGCGATCAACACCGATCCGAACGCGCCGATTTTCGAGTTCGCCCACCTCGGGATCGTCACGGATGCAATCCGCTTCCTGCCCGCACTGACGGAAGCCTTCACCCGGCGGCTGTCGCCGCACAGTCGAGACAAGCTTGCGAGTTGAGGGAGAGGACATGATTGAACAATTCGATGCCATTGTGGTCGGAGCCGGCATGTCTGGAAACGCAGCTGCTTACACTTTGGCAAGCCAGGGGCTGAAGGTCCTGCAGTTGGAGCGCGGGGAATATCCGGGCTCTAAGAACGTCCAGGGTGCCATAATGTACGCGAACATGCTGGAGAAGATCATCCCGGACTTCCGGGATGATGCGCCCCTCGAGCGGCACCTGGTCGAACAGCGACTTTGGGTGATGGACGACACGTCTCACACCGGAATTCATTACCGGTCGGACGACTTCAATGAGGCGAAACCCAACCGCTACACGATCATCCGCGCCCAGTTCGACAAATGGTTTTCCCGCAAGGTGCGCGAGGCTGGCGCGACGGTCCTGTGTGAGACGACCGCGACGGAACTCGTCCGTGATGGCAATGGCAAGGTGATCGGCGTCCGCACAGACCGGGCTGGCGGAGTGGTCTTCGCGAATGTGGTCGTTCTCGCAGAAGGGGTGTCGGGATTGCTTGGCACTCGCGCAGGCCTGCGCGAGATGCCGAAGCCGGAGACCGTGGCGATTGCCGTCAAGGAAATGCATTTCTTGCCCGAAGAGGTCATTGGCCAGCGGTTCGGGGTGAAGGGCGATGAAGGCTGCGTAATCGAGGCCGTGGGCACGATCTCTCGCAGCATGGCCGGGCTCGGCTTCCTTTACACCAATAAGGAGTCGATTTCACTCGGCATCGGCTGCCTGGTCTCGGATTTCGCCGCGACGATGGAGAGCCCGTCCGCCCTCCTGGATGCGATGAAAAACCATCCTTCGATCCGGCCGCTGATCGCTGGCTCGGAGGTGAAAGAATATGCCGCCCATCTTATCCCCGAAGGTGGTTACAGGGCCATTCCGCAGCTATTCGGCGACGGTTGGGTCATCGTCGGCGACGCAGCGCAACTGAACAATGCCATTCACCGTGAGGGTTCGAACCTTGCCATGACCTCGGGTCGTGTCGCGGCTGAGGCGATCATCAAAGTCAAAAGCCGCAACGGTCCTATGACCAAAGCGAACCTTGCGCTCTACAAGACGATGCTGGATGACTCCTTTGTGATCAAGGATCTTAAGAAATACAAGGACATGCCAGCCTTACTCCACACCAATTCCAGCAACTTTTTTGACAGCTATCCGCGGTTGATGTCGCATGCCGCTCAGACCTTCATGCGTGTCGACGGCACGCCGAAGATCGAGAAGGAAAAGAACACCACGGCCGCCTTCATCAACGCGCGCTCGCGCTGGGGGTTGGTCAGCGACGCGGTCCGCCTGGCATTGGCATGGCGCTGAAGAGGGTACAAGATGACGATCGCAGTGACGAAGGTTCGTGTCGAGGACAAACTTTACCAGAACCGCTATCTGGTCGATTCCGGCCGCCCCCATATCATAGTGCGACCGCACGACAAGCCAAGCGCGAACTTGCTTGCGTTGACCTACGTCTGTCCGGCGAAATGCTATGAGTTGAATGACAAGGGTCAAGTCGAGATCACCGCCGACGGCTGCATGGAATGCGGCACCTGCCGGATATTGTGCGAGAAAGGCGGCGACATCGAGTGGAACTATCCGCGCGGCGGCTTTGGTGTCCTGTTCAAGTTCGGATGATCAGCCGGTGCCAAGAGCATGCCGGCAGCGAGCAACTGCGGCACACCATGAGCCTCTCCATCCACTTGCAAAGAGCTAGTGAATATTGGGTTTCGCAATTCAAGTTTCCTCGACTTGGTAGGGGTATCCTCAGGCCACGGGGCGCCTGTGCCGGACTTACCACCGGTAACGTGGTCGAGCCCCTTTGGACAATGTCCGGCCATCGTGCCGGATGGCAGCCACAACGGCCGGTGAGCAAATGGAACGGCACAATCCATGATAAAGACGTATGTGCTAGTGCATGGTGCCTGGCATGGCGGATGGTGTTGGCGGGACGTCGCCGCCAATCTTCGCAAGATGGGATGCCACGTGACCACGCCTACCCAGACAGGTGTCGGCGAACGCGCACGTTTGCTGTGCAAGGACATCACGCCCGACACATTCGTGACCGACATCGTCAACCACATTGTAACGGAAGAGCTGAGCGATGTGATCCTTGTCGGTCACAGTCTAGGCGGCATCAGCATCACCGGCGCCGCCGACCGGATACCCGACCATATCAGCCATCTCGTTTATCTCGACGGCGCCATCGTCGAGAGCGGTCAAAGTGTATTCAGCACCATGCCCCCCGACATCGTCGCCGCCCGTCGAAAATTGGTTGCGGAGGAAGGACGGGGTATCTTCATGCCGACTCCGCCGCCAACAGCATTCGGCACTCCCGAGGGACACTCGCTCACGGACTGGGTGCGGCGCCGGATAACACCGCATCCGGCAGGCACCTACGAAAGCGGACTTAAGCTCGAGCACCCGCTCGGCAACGGCAGACCCCGAACCTATGTCGTCTGCACTAATCCACTCCACCCGCCGATGGCGGGAGCGCGAGAATGGGTCGCGAAGCAGGATGGCTGGGCGTGGCAGGAACTCGCCACTGGCCACGACGCAATGATCCTCGCGCCGACGGAAGTTGCTCTCCTTCTTAGCGCTGTCGGCTGAGGAACCAAGTAGGGGGAGCGGCGGCCGATTCTCAGGCCGTGGCCTTGAGCTCTGGTGCAAGGATGTAGGCCCAACGGGTCGTTCCGGTGGCGCCACCGAAACCACTAGGCGGGAGTGGCCTGTCCTGCCGACGTCGCAAGCTTGCGAGCGTTCCGCCGCGGCCGCAGCCCGTAGCGCCGGGCAACCTCCGAGATCACCGCGTCGGCTCCAGGGTCTCGGAGATGACTCCGTGCCTTGTCGTCCATCGACCAATGCCGCCGACCAACAGCGCCGTTGATCACCCTCGAAAACGCCGAGGCTGCCGCTCAGGGTCAATCGTAAGTTCAAGTTCAGACACAAGCCGATCTCCGATCCACCTCAGAATCGGCAGGCCCACAGATCGCGGGTCCTCCTGGAAGGACACAGCGCTTACCCTTGAAATATGGAGAACCATGGCTTTGCGCCGTCGGCAGTTGAGCTGATCTCGCAATGCTATTTCCCCGGCAACGTCCGCGAGCCGGAGAACTGCGTGCTTGGCGTTCTCCTCTGGAAGGAACCAATCTTTCGGAACGTGGCAATGTCATCGACGAGCTCTCACGGGCCAGCACGATGCCGGTTCGGCGCATCGGCGCCCGCCTGAACACGAGATGGCCACTTGCGATTCTAACGATACGGCCGGACGGGGGCTGGGACCGCGGCGGACGAAGCGTGACGGCTGATCGACACAATGGAGAAGGCCGGCTGGGTTCAGGCTAATGCGGCTCGAATTCTCGGCCTCAAGCTGCGACAAGTCGGCTAGGCGATACGCCGGCATAGTATCGAGGTGAAGGAACTTCTAAGAGCCTGATGAGCCAATCGTCAGGCCAGTGGTCTTGCGCGCCCTGTGCGCGACAAGGAGTGCTTCGTGCTTCTGAACGGATTTGGACTTGCACTGTCGCAAGCAGGACAAAATTGTGTCGCGCCGGCCTGACACAATGCGATATCGACCCGAATAGTGAACTGAAGCCGCTTTTTTCAGTTGGTATGGCTCTTGCACCTTGAACCGCGACGTTACCAGCAACGGAGCCGTTTGATGTCCTCACCGACAGTTTCGATTGAGGGGCCGACTAGCACGACATCCGAGGGTCTTCTGGCAGCCGCGAAATCCGGTGGCTGCGCATCGTCTTCCTACGGCTCGTCGCCGACCAGCCCGGGCGAAGAGGATCCGGCTATTTGGGAAAGGATCAAGGATCACCCCTGCTTTTCGGAGGAAGCGCATCATTATTTCGCGCGTATGCATGTGGCGGTCGCGCCGGCTTGCAATGTCCAGTGCAACTATTGCAATCGCAAATACGATTGCGCCAACGAGAGCCGGCCTGGTGTTGTGTCTGAGAAGTTGACGCCCGACCAAGCGCTACGCAAGGTCATCGCCGTTGCCAACAAAGTTCCGCAGCTTTCGGTTCTTGGCATCGCTGGGCCGGGGGATGCCTGTTACGATTGGGAGAAAACGAAGGCAACGTTCGACCGCGTCATCAGGGAAATCCCCGACATAAAGCTGTGCGTCTCCACTAATGGGCTCGTGCTGCCGGACCATGTCGCCGAGCTTGCCGAAATGAATGTTGATCACGTGACGATCACCATCAACATGGTCGACCCGGAAGTCGGCGCGAAGATCTATCCATGGATCTTTTATGAAAATCGCCGCTACTTCGGCATCGAAGCCGCTCGAATCTTGCACGCGCGGCAGATGCTGGGCCTGGAGATGCTGAGCGCGCGCGGCATCCTCACCAAAATCAACTCGGTGATGATTCCTGGAGTGAACGACCAGCACCTGTTTGAGGTGAACAAAATGGTCAGGGAGCGGGGCGCGTTTCTGCACAACGTGATGCCTCTGATTTCGGACCCGGCGCACGGTACCCACTACGGACTCATCGGGCAGCGCGGCCCAACGGCAACGGAGATGATGGCTCTTCAGGATCGACTTGAAGGTGGCGCCAAGTTGATGCGCCACTGCCGGCAGTGCCGGGCAGATGCTGTCGGCCTGCTCGGTGAAGATCGTGGCCAGGAATTCACGCTGGACGGTATTCCCGACGATGTCGCCTACGATGCTGGCAAGCGTCAGGCCTATCGGCAGGTGGTCGCACACGAGCGCCGTGATCATGAGGCGGCGAGGAGCGAGGCCATCGGTATGGTCAAGGCAACAGACTCCGAAAAGTCGCTTCTGGTTGCGGTGGCCACTAAGGGAGGTGGACGGGTCAACGAACACTTCGGCCACGCGAAGGAATTCCAGGTTTATGAAGTCTCGCCTAGAGGGATCAGCTTGGTCGGGCATCGGAAGGTCGAGCGGTATTGCCTCGGAGGCGGGGGCGAAGACGCCATCCTCGAGGGCGTCATCGCAGCGCTCGAAGGCATACACATAGTGCTATGCGCCAAGATCGGAAATCGCCCGAAGGAACAACTCTCGCGAGTTGGACTGCGCGTAACCGACGCCTATGGCCATGACTACATCGAGACCGCAGTCAGCGCACTTTACGCGGCAGAGTTTGGGATCAGACCACTAGCGGCGACGGCCTGAGCCGTCTCGTCCGATAACCAGGAGTTAGAATGGCTTTAAAGATCATCGCATCCCAATGTACCCAATGCGGGGCCTGCGAGTTCGAATGTCCTTCGGAAGCGATCAAGTTCAAGGGCGACGCCTATGTGATCGATCCAAACAAGTGCACCGAATGCAAGGAGGCCTTCGATACGCAGCAATGCGTGTCGGTCTGTCCGGTACCGAAAACCTGCGTTCCCGCTTGATTCCTACCGAAACGGTCGGGTTCGCCGCACGACGACGCCTGCAACCCGCGACCACAACAAAAGCCTCGAGAAAGGAATGGACAGCATGTGGTCCAGACGCGAACAGGAGGTCGAAATCGGCAGACCGCCACGGTTCATGCAGGGTGAGCGGGTCCGTGCGATACGCCACATAAAAAACGACGGCACCTATCCCGGCAAGGAGATCGGCGAAAACCTCGTGCGGAAGGGCGACGAAGGCTACGTGCGCGACATTGGAACCTTTCTCCAGCAATTCTTCATCTATGCGGTCGAATGGATCGATCGTGGCACGGTCGTCGGCATGCGAGCGCGCGAACTCATTAGCCTCGACAAAGTCGAGGTTCCCTGCGGAGCTGAAGGCATTTCCAACGGGGGAACAGCCGGATGAAAGTAATGATTCGCAGGACCGCTACTGGCTTGTCGGCTTATGTCCCCAAGAAGGATCTCGAAGAGCCGATCACCGAGATTGAGAACGCTGACTTATGGGGCGGGACCGTGACGCTCAGGAACGGTTGGCGGCTCATGCTGCCCGACCTTCCGCGCGACACGCGTTTGCCGATCACCGTCGAGGCGATGAAGATTTCCGACGGGGCCTGATGCCGGTGGGTTCAGTGGCGGAGAGGAAACGCGTATGAACACGATGCTGAGCTGGGACCATCTCGTCGTCGTCCGGGGCAGTTTTGCCAAAAAACTGATTGACCTGCTGAACGGCGCTCTCAAGGCCGATCGAGTGATCCCCTATCTCGGTCCTGGTCTTCTGCAGCTTAACCCACCGGAATCCCCTGTACCTTGCACCCCTGAAGATGTCGCCGCGGCCCTCAACAAGCGGGCGCCTGCCCCTTCCAGGATTCGCACCAATATGTGGTCGGTCGCGCAGTTTATCGAGCAGCGCCGACATCGTCGGACTCTCCAAGCGTGGATGGCGGAGATATTCGCAGCCCCCGCCGAGCCGACCGTTCTTCACGCCTGGCTCGCAACCCTTCAACTGTCTGTCATCATCGACAGCTGGTACGATGGCGCCATGCGAGCAGCCCTTGCAGAGGCCGGCCAAACAGACGTTGTCGAGATACAAGGAACGACGCGCGCGACCGGAATCGGTAACATCTGGACGAGAACTTACGATTTGTCAGGAACAGAACTCGAGGCCGAACAAGTGGCTAGGACGGTGCTCTATGCGCCGCACGGCAGCGTCAGGCCGGCGGCAAACTTCCTCGTGGCTGATTCCGATTACGTCGAAGTCCTAACCGAAATTGATATCCAGACGCCGATCCCGGACGCGGTGAAGCAACGGCGCGTCAACCGGGGTTTTTTCTTCGTGGGCTGCCGCTTCAACGATCAGATGCTGCGCACATATGCCAGACAGCTGATGAAGCGCTCCACTGGCCCACATTTTGCGGTGATCGATTCGGCTACGCTGACCAGAAACGAACGTCGTTTCCTTGCCGAAGGCGCAATCACGGTCATCGACATGCCGATCCGCAACGCCGCGGCTCGCCTCGTCGGGGTCGATGCTAGCCAGGATTAATGGCCGGCGATTGCTGGTGAGTCGCTGCTTGCCTCCAAGGGCGAAAACTCAGTTGGGAATACATTCGTGAGCAGTAATGCTAGTGGCAGCACAACGTAGGCTCTGAATTCGTTGGGCCATGTGAAAGGGTCCGCTGCTGCGGGACGTGAGCACGTTGCGGCGGCATTACGCACATGATCTTGTGACCCCCGTGGCAAAAGAACTGAAGCGCCCGAGTCGCGACAACATATGCAGCGCTCAATGGCTTCGACAAAAATTCGGCACAGTTTCGACAGTTCGCATGCACCTCCAGGGTCAACGAGGTTGATTATGCCTGTTTATGTGGGTCGGCCACGCGAGCAGGAATTCCCACTACCTTTGCCCCGGCGGGAACATCTCGTGTGACCACGCAGCCAGCGCCTACCACTGCATTATCACCAATCGTGACGCCAGGCAGAATGATTGCTCCACCGCCGATCCAGACACGGCTGCCAATGTGAACAGGACGCCCGACCTGCAGGCCGGCCTGCCGCTGCTCGGCATCATGTGGATGATCGGCGGTATAAATCTGCACAGCAGGCCCAATTGCCGTTCCTTGCCCGATTTTGACCTCTACCACGTCAAGAATAACGCAGTTGAAGTTGATGTAGGCATTGGCTCCAATGCGGATATTGAATCCGTAGTCGCAAAAAAAGGGCGGACGGATGACCGTTCCGCGCCCAACCTCTCCCAGCCGCTCGGACAAAAGCTCATGCCAATGCCCCGTGGTCTGCCCCAGCGTATCATTGTACCGCTTGAGCCAAGCCCCGGTTGCCAACAGGTCAGCTTGGATCTCCGGATCCGCCGCATTGTAAAACTCGCCTGCGAGCATCTTTTCTTTTTGGCTACGCATCATAGTCTCCCGTCAGGTCGTGTCCCGTACAGTGATGCAGGAACGCACATCAAACTGCCTCGGCAACTTTGTAACTCGATCTTGCCGGGCGCGCGGTCGGTCACGAGCCGGGGCGACAGTTTCGTCTCGACCAACTTCCAAGAATTTGGATATCGGAGATCAACCGGTCGCAGGGGCCAATACCTGACGAAGTCGGCAACTGTCCAGCGGTCGAACTCACTTTCATGCCCATCTCAGATTGCGTGATATCGAGCGGTAAGCCATCAGCTAATGTATCGACCAGGTCCCGCCAGAGGATTACTCCTTTTTAGTTTGTCAGTCGCAGAGCCCCAGTACGACTGGTGGTAGAAAGCACACGGCCGGAATCTTGGCAGCGCTGTTCACACCCACTTCGTAAGCCTGGCCGATGGGCTCGGCGCCAGAGCACCAATGCTTGACCTGCTCCAGCTCTTGCTCGGCGGGTTGTTTCAGAGACGCTTGATCTCGATACCGCGTTTTCTCAGCACGTAGCCGATCTGGCGCGGGGTCAAACCGAGCAGGCGCGCCGCCTTTGCCTGCACCCAGCCACACTTTTCCATGGCAGCAATGACCGTATCGGCATCGGGCACCCTACCACGAGTCGTGGCAGGGCCTATCGGCGCTTGCCCGTCGCCGACGGGCGGGGCGGCACAGGCGGCGGAAGGCTCGATCGTAGTCGACTTCTCTGACGTCGGCTGTCCGTTCTTCCACAGCGCCGCGGCCAAGCACTGATCCGCGTAACAGGCAAAGTCAGTTCTGAGGATTGATGGACCCGTCGCCAGAACTGCCGTCCGTTGAACGCAGTTTTCGAGCTCTCGGATGTTACCTGGAAATTCGCAGTTCATTAGCACCTCAATCGCTTCGGGAGCGAAGGTCAGCGTGTGATCATTCTCAGTATTGAAATTCTTGAGAAACTGAGCGGCCAAGAGCGGAATATCACCTCGCCTTTCGCGCAATGCCGGCACGCGTAAAGTGACGACGTTGATGCGATAATAGAGGTCTTGCCGGAACTCCTTGCGTTGAACTGCCGTTTCCAAGTCCCTGTTCGTTGCGGCAATCACGCGAACATCAACTTTAATGGTGTGGTTGCTGCCGACGCGCTCAAACTCCTGCTCCTGCAGGACACGCAGCAGCTTAGCCTGGAACGAACCTGATATTTCGCCAATCTCGTCCAGAAACAATGTGCCTTTGTCGGCAGCCTCAAAGCGCCCCTTGCGCAAACTGCTCGCGTCGGTGAAGGCACCCTTCTCATGACCGAACAAGTCAGATTCCAGAAGCGTCTCGGTGAGCGCCGCGCAATTGACCTTGATGAAGGGCTGCTTGGCGCGAGGCGAGAGCTCGTGAATGGCTTTGGCAACCAGCTCCTTGCCGGTTCCGGATTCACCTCGCAACAGGACCGTAGTCTTCGCCTTGGCCACCTTGACAAGGTGCTCACGCAGCTTGCGCAGCGCCTGACTATCGCCAAGCATCTCCTTGCTGATCTTTTTACGTTCCATTTGGCAGCCCATCCCACTCCGCCACCCGCCGGTAGAACTGCACTGGACGGTGAGCTGTGTTGTATTTCGCCATCATCATTCTCGATCTCACCTTTGTTGCTTCGAAATTTCCGGCGCGCGGACCCCCTCGGCAAATGGCAATGGCGCCTGAGCATCGTTGTCTTTCACCAGGACGAGCGTCTTCTCCTCCGTGCGGGCGCCCGCAATATGCGCGCTTGTTTGCGCAGGCCTTTACTCGACCGGTCGCCGTTCTGTCCGGCTTCTGCCGCACCGCAGCCTGCAAACCCATCCTTGACAAGAAAGGAGGGGAGTCAATCGAGCTCTCCTTGCATTCGTGCAAGGAAAATTGTCAGTTTGATAGAATTCTATCAAAACGGCAGAAACGCCCCGCCCCCAATTTGGCTGTACCTGCGGCGTTCAGCTTACGTGACGACATGTGCGGACTTGTCCCAATTGCCGTCCGAGTTGTGCGGGAAACAGTAGCCGCTGCGCTGTTCGCTTCAACCGCGTGATGCCGCTGACAGTAGAGGCGGCGGCTCGTCGAGCGAGGCTTCATTGTTCGGCTACTAAAGCGGCTGTGCTTTGGTGGGAGTTGGTTTCGCCCAAGTTCTGGGCCTGGGGGCGTCTAGCCCGTTTCGCCGCACAGGCTCCTCCCACATCGTCGAGGCCGAGAAGGAGGGACCCCACAGCCCTCCCTGTATCACAATGCCCCGCCCCTCAAGCAGCTAGATACGACAGGTGACCTCGAATGAGGCGTCTTGCATGGCTTCTACACCTGCCTGAATGCCAGAACTGCGTTCGTACCGCCCATGGCGAAGGCGTTGCTCATGGCGACGCGCACCTTGCGCTCGCGCGGCACATTGGGTGTGATGTCGAGGTCGCAAGCGGGATCTGGCTCGCGATAGTTGGCGGTCGGCGGCACGACGTCCTCTTGGATTGCCATCACGCAGGCGATCATTTCAAGCGCGCTCGCTGCGCCGAGGCAATGCGCGTGCGTGGACTTGGTGGAAGAGATGGACATCGAATAAGCGTGGTTTCCAAACACACGCTTGATCGCCGCCGTTTCAGTCTGATCATTGCTCTTGGTACCGGTGCCGTGCGCGTTGAGATAGTCGACGTCCTCGGCATTCAGCCCGGCATCGGCAAGGCAGGCGCGCATCGCCGACGCTGGCCCCTCGACAGATGGCGCGGCAATGTGGAAGGCATCGGCGGAAAGGCCGACGCCGGCGATCTCGGCAAGAATTGTGGCACCACGCCTCGTGGCATGCTCGTAGCTTTCCAGCACGGCCATGCCCGCACCCTCGCCCAGCACCAGGCCCTTCCTATCGGCGGAGAAGGGCCGGCAGGTATCGGGTGAAAGCACGCGCATTGCTTCCCATGCTTTCAGCACGCCCCATGCGAAGGGTGCGTCGCTGCCTCCGGAAACCATTACGTCGGCCCGGCCCAGCTTGATCTGGTCCACCGCCGAGGCGATCGCATGGTTGGCCGAGGCACATGCGGAGGTCACCCCGAAGACCGGCCCGCGCAAGCCGAGGCTCAAGCTCACCTGGCCGGCGGCGGCGCTTGGCATCGTTTTGGGTACAGCGAGGATGCCAACTCGCCTCGCGCCGTCCAAAAGGAGGGCCCGGTAAGTTTCCTCCATCACATCCCAGCCCAAGCCGCCGACGCCCACTGTCGCGCCGAAGCGATGGGCATTCCCCTCGTCGCAGGAAAGTCCGGCCTGCCGCATGGCTTCGCGCGCTGCAAGCACGGCGAGCAAGCTGAAGCGGTCCATGGAGATGAGATGCCCCCGGTTGATGTCGTGCTGGGGCAGCGCCTTGATCTCAGCGCCGGTCATGCCCTCCAGGTCATGAAGCTCGGAATTGGCGATCGGGCCGATGGCGGAGCGGCCTTCGCGCATCTCTTTCCACATAGAGGCGGCGTCGGTGCCCAGTCCGCACAGGCCGCCCACTCCGGTGATAACGACGCGCCTGTCCATTCAAGCCTCCTTCGCAAGCAAGCCGCGGACGGCTTCCACGACGTCGCCGACATTCTTGAGATTGGACCAGGCATCGGCCGTGTTCATGTCGATCTTGATGCCGTAGGCCTGCTCCACATCCCAGAGGACGTCCGCCAAACCCAGCGAATCGAACCCGAGCGCGTCCAGTTCCGTGGCGATTGTTATCTCGCCGACGAATGACGCAGGCATTCCCTCACCGCTCTCCGACTCGGCGCGTTTCTTGATCAGGGCAATGACGTCCGTTGCGAATTGATCGGCCATTCTGTTTCCTGTCTTTCTTTCCCGCGTTTCGACCTGGACGCGGCTCAGTTCCTGAGGCGCGCCGCGTCGCGAAAGCCATCACGCTTGGGCAACTGACAAAGCCCAATGCTCATAAAGCCGGATCAGGTCCGGCCGGTGTGTGGCGTAGGTGCAGTATGACGATGTGAGCCGCTACACGTGCGCGTCTCCCGGTCTGTCCATAGGCTCGGAAGAAGTCGGACAGTTTGACATGGCCGGTCAGTTGCAACTCCCTTTCCCAGCACTCCACTGCCCGGTAGAGCGCATGAAAAATCTCCTTTCGGGCGGTTTCTTAAGACGCTCGCCACGCCATGAGGCAGTGGGGGCATCGGTGTCCATCAGGTGCTTCTGCCCATGCAGGATTCCAGAACATTGATGAAATCGTTTGTTTCGATGAAAGGCATCCACACTTTGGATGGTTGACCACGCTTTTCAAAGATCGTGAACTACATCTCCTCGTTGTGCTCGACGCACTCCGGACAAGTAACCTCATGGGCGCGGCATGCAGGATTAACCGAGCCCAGCCGGTCATGAGTGCGGCCGGCGCTCGGCTGCTCGATTTATTTGCGCGATAAGCTCGCGACCATGTCCGCGGAGGTATTCAAACTTAACGCTGCGTCCGGGAGCTCTTGCCCTCCAGTTTGCGACGCTCCCCCGCCCATCCAGTGATCGTTTATTTCGTCGGATAGTTTGACCCGGCTCTACCGAATCGCCGCTTCAGGATCATTCTTTCCGATTTCGTCACGCTCGTATTTCTGCCGCGTCCTACACCGATTGGGCGCGAACAAAACTGAGCGCCTTGGAACCCGAACCCGTGCGTCGTGACCGGGAGCATCCGGGGCGAACTCATCCGCTCGGGGGCATCGCATCACCGGACGGCGACAGGCACGGTCGACCGGCATCTCGGCATCGGCTGGGAATTCGTCCATGGTCTGCATTGGCGACGACGCTTCCTGAGGCCACGTAGCCCTTATGCCAAGCTGGGCGCCCGGGTCGAGCGCGTAATGACGACAATTGCTTCGCTGCAGGTCAAACGCTTTCCGGGCCACCTGCAAAGTCTTCACCCGGCCGTACAGCGCCCAAGACCACTGATGTGATCGACAAGAGCCTTTTTGATAAATCTGCGCTATTCTCCTGTCGCGCACGGACGACCGCGTGGCGAAGAGCAGGGTCCGAGATGAGAGCCCTGCCGCGCAGCTTCTATCGTCGCGCCTCGTTTGCGGCATCCGTGCCTACCCTCTTCGGACCTCGTGGGTTCCAACCGGCGACGAGGCGTGCATAGGCGCCCTCGGCCTGCTCCACCCAGCGGCGCTCTTCTTCCCGGTGGCTCTTTATGTTGTAGGCGTGCGCTCCCTTTTGGCCGCGCACAGCCTTGCTCCCGGCCTTGAGTTCCACATCGCGCAAGCTTCTTGGCATGCAGGGAGGGTCGAGCCCACGCGTAACTCTCGCCCTTCTCAACAGATGACAGATCACGACAGAGAGTTTGCGTGCGGTTGCCACGGCCGCGACATGCTGTCCGCGCCGGGCTCGCACGCCGCAGGGAGAAGGCTCGCAACGGTCCGGGAGCACGAGCGGCCGCCCAGGCCGCCTCGACGAGCATGCCGCGCGCATGACCACGGCCCTGCTTGGTGATCCGCCCATGGTAGGCCGGACCTGGCCGGACTGCTGGACGCTTGGGTTCAACCCGAGATAGGTCACGAGCTTCTGCGGATCGTCGAAGCGCGACACGTCGCCGATCGCCGCCCTTCATCGCCAGCGCGACGGTGATGTCGACGCCGGGAATGGTCATCAGCCGCTTCACGCCTTCATCCTCGAGAGCCGAGCGGACAAGATCGCGTTCGATGACCTGGAGGTCTTCGCCCAATCGGTCGAACTCGCGCAGATGCCCATCGATCGCGAGGCGCTCGTCCTGCGGTACGACCTGCTCGATTAACCAGGTCCGACCCTTGGCGCCGCACAGGTCAGCATGCGGGCAGGACGGATCAGGTGGCTATGAAGGATCGACTGGATGACGCTCTTCAATCGAGATCTCTGTCGGACAATCTGATTGCGCCGTGTCACCTGTCGACGCAGAGCCTGCGTCGGCTCGTCCGCAATCCAGACTTCTGGCAAGAAGCCGCTGGCATAGAGCTGCGCAAGAACGTCGGCGTCGATCGTCGTTTTGATCTTGGCATAGGCAACGATAAACACCTGTTTCGGCTTGGCGATCCCCACCTTCTTCACATGCGGCGCAACCACAGCTGCAGCGGACGTCGCGTTGCCGGTGGCCTCGATCACCCCGACATCGTTCGGCGACAGCTTCGCGGCGAACGCCGCCAGCAGATCGCGCCGCATGTCGACGCGGCCGAGTCGCCTGAGCCTGCCCTCCTCCCATGCCACTGCTTCGGCGAAGGCGCGGTGAATATCCAGTCCGATGATAAGCATGCCCGTTCCTCCTTCTTGGCTCGGTCAAAGACGGGAGCTGGCGGGCAACACGACATCTACTGATCCGCGCTCGCAGCGCATCCGGGAAAGTCGCGAGGGGCGGCCATGTAACGAGCTCGGGCTCTCAGCCCACGGTCTATTGACGGCCTGCCTGCACCTTTGTGCTCCCGGTGCCCCACGTCCCGGATGGGCTCACCATAAGGGCGTTCCAAAACAAGAACAGCAGGACGAGAAGGCACCACAGATCACATACCGGATAGCGGCAAGGCCAAGCGCTTCGTTCAGATAGGCTTGCGCCAATGGGCTTAGGCCGAGCCTACAACAGCTCTCAAAAACGCTGCCGGACTGCTGCATTGGCTCGCCGATACAATTGGCACAGGCCTCACGGCAGCTTAGGATCAAACCGCCCATCAGTCGCCTCGGACTGGAAAGGTGCACCCTATTAGGTTCCACGCCTAGCTAGGTCGGGGCCGCCGAAGACGCTGGTTGATAGACCGGCGCCATCGGCCCGGCGTTTCAAACTGCCAATCTCTGACCTGCACAGTACGAACGATTGCTCGCTTCGGCAGATCACGCGGCTCATATGTCGGACCTTAACGTCATCCATCATAAACTTTTTGCGACAAAAGATTGCAAGAATGCTAAATTGTTAAAGTCGTTTGTTTCGGTTAAAGGCATCCATCCCATGGATGGCTGATGACATGCGTTTCAAAGGACTTGATCTAAATCTCCTCGTTGTGCTCGACGCACTCCTGACGGAGCGTAATCTCTCGGCGGCGGCACGCAGGATTAACCTGAGTCAGCCCGCCATGAGTGCGGCCGTCGCCCGACTGCGCGATTATTTCCGCGATGAACTGTTTACGATAAGAGGTCGCGAAAGATTTCTAACCCCGCGTGCGGCAGCATTTGCCCCCGCAGTTCGCGACGCTCTCCAGCACATCCAGTGCTCGATTATTTCTTCGGATCCGTTTGACCCAGCTCGAGCCGATCGCCTCTTCAGGATCATTCTTTCCGATTTCGTCACGCTCGTGTTTTTCGAAAAGCTTGTGGAGCGTATTTCACGGGAAGCCCCCGCCGTCAGCTTCGAACTGCTGCCTGTCGACGATAGCCCCGATGAGCTTCTCCGGCGCGGTGACGTCGATTTTCTAATTCTACCGGATATGTTCACGTCGAGTGTGCATTCAAGCGTTGCGCTGTTTGACGAGAAGCTCGTGTGCGTAGGCTGTCCCACAAACAAGCAGCTGCCACAGCAGCTTACATTCGAGAGATACATGTCGATGAGGCACGTCGCGGTCAGGTTCGGGCGTACGATGAAGCCGTCTATCGAGGAATGGTTTTTGCTTGAGCATGGCCTTAAGAGACGTGTCGAGGTCGCCGTGCAGGGCTTCAGCATGATTCCACCTATGGTGTCCGGCACAGCTCGTATAGCGACCATGCCCTTACGGCTGGTCAGGCATTTCGAAAAAACGTTCCCCCTGCGGGTTATCGAACTTCCGCTGCCATTTCCCACATTCACCGAGACCCTCCAATGGCCGGCCCTCCACAATAGCGATCCGGCAAGCATCTGGATGCGGGAGATAATGATACAGGAGGCATCTCGGATGGCTGCCCCGCTGTGAACCCACGGAAAATTCAGGCGCACCTATAGTCACTACTCCTGTCACCATCTACTTTGACGACAATAGCCCTCGCCGGATAAAGTCGATGCTGGCGGCAAGTGCGCCTGCGAGATCGTCCAGAGAATGGACTTCCTCGACCAGCTCGAATGAGAAAGGTCCCGCGTAGCCGCCATCCAGCAGCGCCTGAATCTGGCTGCCATTGTCGGAACCTGCAAGAAAGCGATCGGGGTAAATCCAGAAGGTCGGGTCGTTTACGCTTGAAATGTGCACCAGGCCGGTAAGCTCGCAGAACAGGCATGTCTCCCCGGCCAGGGTGTGGTGGAACGTGTCGTGCACGAGGCGAAAGACGGACTGGCCATCAACCGCGGCAACGGCCTCGGCCGCTTCCTTCTTTGATCGAAGCGAGCAGGTTCGGAAACCCAGCGGCTCGATGAGACCGATCAGACCCCGCGACTGGAGGATTGGCTTGATCTCGTTTAGAGCGAAACGAAGATTGTCCTGGCGCTCGCTATTGGTGGGCCACGAGCTGCGGTTGGCCGGCACCAACACGAGCGTCTCCGCCCCGCACGCCGTCGCATAATCGGCGAGGTTGCTTGCCTCGGCCTGACGCGTTGGAGTCCAGTCGTTGAACCGCTGCAAGGCGTTGACAGAGATGATCGTGACGCCCGCTTCGGTAGCGGCCAACCGAACGTCCGCAGCCGGAATGCCGCGTGCGACAGGATTGCTGAAATGAGGGTAACGGATTTGGACGTCGGTCAGGCCTTGGTCACGGGCAAGCGCGAAAAGCGCACTGACGTCAAGGCGGGGCGCCGCCATGTGATCGAGTGCAAAGCGGGGCGATACCTGGCGCATTGCTTGACTTTCCTTCCATGAAGCGCGGCTGCCATTTCGGCATCCGGCTTCTTTCAAGACGGAACCACGCCGGTTCACAGATCGGACAGAGACGGCCGAGTCAATCGAGCTTTCCTTTCATCGGTGAAAGGAAAATGGGCGCTCATGATAGAAATCCATCAAGGTCAAATATTTTCCGGAAGATAAATGTCGAACGGCAGAAATGTCTGCCCCGGGCTCTCCGCGACGCCGGCTTTGATGGCCCGCTCCATTGCCATTATCAGCTCCTGGCAAAGTCGGCGCATTGGCGTGCCGACCGCCATCGTCAAGATGTCATCCGCAAGCGCCCCACGTGACTGCGGCGTCATTTCACTCACGATCGCGACGAGATCCTGACCGCTCCCCTCTTCTCGGAGCGCGGAAATTGCCCCCTCTATCCCCCCGCCGGCCATATAGAAGCCGACGAGCTCTGGTTCCCGCTGCATAAGATCCAGCAATTTTTCGTAAGTGAGCTGCCGTTCATCAAGGTTCACGAGCGCATCAAGCACCTCGAATTTTGGCGCGTTCTCACGAAAATACGCACGAAAGGCCGTTTCCCGCGTCGCATGCGCCTGGAAGCGATGGCTTCCGACAAACACCGCCACCTTGCCGGGCCGTTTTGCGGCCTTGGAAAACACCCAAGCGGCAGTCCGTCCGACCTTGCTGTTGTTGAGGCCGATGTAGCCCTCGCGCACGCCATCGGCGAAGTCGGATAGCAGCGAAAATACCGGGATACCTTTCGCCTTGAGCTCCTCGACTGATGCTGTGATTTTCGGGTGATCGGCCGCCACCATGGCGATCGCCTGGCAGCGGCTCCCAAGGTCCTTAAGAAGCGGGAGCAGGTCACGCGGCAAATGTGACTGCGCGAACTCGATGATCGGAAGGCCGTGGAAGGATTTAGCCATACTGACCGACTCTTCGATCTTGCGAGCGAAATCTTGGTAGAAATCGTGGGTAGGTTTTCTCAAGATGAAGCCCAGCTTGTAGTGCGGCAGGTGCTGCTGCAAGCGCTGTTTGATGAGACCGGCAGCATGATAGCCGATCGCGTGCGCGGCCGCATGGACCCGCTGGGCGGTCTCCTCTCGCACCGGAAGGCGGACGTTCAGAACCCGATCGACTGTTGCTACGCTGACTCCGGCTTCGCGGGCGAGATCGGCTATTGTGACGCGCTTTCCCCTAGCGATTCTGATCGGCCGGTCCTCCATCATCCGGTGCGCTCCCGCGACGGCTTGGGGCGGCAAGCTGAAATAGTTCCCCCACCCCGCGGATAGCGCATTCGACGAACAGCGCTCCATGCGCACCCAGATGAGTCTCCGTGAACCGTTCGTTTGCTTAGGGGCTTCATGGTGTTGTATTACTCACTGCGTTAGTACTCTATTTCCAGCGCTCTTTGGAGGCTGGCAATTCGACTGTTGTGTCAAGGCCGCTACTTACACGTCGCGCTGTTGCGATCTTGCTTGCGGGGAGCCAGTTTGATGTAACCCTAACCGCGGAAAGCGGTTTCCATCCGTGACTGGTCCAATTCGCCTTCCCAGCGAGCGACAACGAGCGATGCCACCGCATTACCGACTAAATTCGTCAGCGCGCGGCATTCCGACATGAAGCGGTCCACGCCAAGAATTAGAGCCATTCCGGCAACGGGAACACTCGGCACGACAGAGAGAGTAGCGGCCAATGTGATGAAGCCGGCGCCGGTGACGCCTGCCGCACCCTTCGAGGAAAGCATCGCAATTAGCAGCAGGAGGATCTGATCGGCAATTGACAAATCTGTGTTCGTCGCCTGGGCGATGAAGAGGGCGGCGATCGTCATGTAGATATTGGTACCGTCCAGATTGAATGAGTATCCAGTAGGGATGACGAGACTTACGACCGAACGGGCGGCGCCGGCCTTCTCCATCTTCTCCATTAGCGAGGGCAGCGCGGCCTCCGAGGAGGACGTTGCCAGGACAAGCAGCAGCTCGTCCTTGATGTAGCGGACGAGAGAAAAGATCGAGAAGCCGTTGTAGCGGCAGACCGCGCCGAGAACCCCGAACACGAAGAGGAAGGCGGTAAGATAGAACGTCGCGACCAGTATCGCGAGGTTGGCCACCGAACCGATTCCGTATTTGCCGATCGTAAAGGCCATTGCGCCGAAGGCGCCGATGGGTGCAGCCTTCATCAGAATGCCGACGAGCTTAAAAATGGGGGCGGTAAGCGCCTGGAGAAAGGTAACGACCGGCCTGCTCGTCTCTCCGGTCATCGCCAAAGCAATGCCGAACAGGACCGAGAAGAACAGGACTTGCAGGATGTCGCCTTCCGCGAAGGCACTGGCAATCGTTGACGGGATGATGTTCATCAGGAAGCTGGTCACGGACTGCTCGTGAGCCGTGGCCACATAGCCCTTAACGGCTTGGACATCGAGCGAGGCCGGATCGATGTTGAGGCCGGCGCCAGGTTGAACGATATTCGCGACAATCAGTCCGACAACGAGTGCAAGTGTCGAGAAGGTGAGGAAATAAACCATCGCCTTGGCGGCAACTCGGCCGACCTTCTGCAGATCGCTCATGCCGGCAATGCCGGTCGCAATTGTCAGGAAGATGACAGGTGCGATAATCATCTTGACGACTTTGATGAAGGCATCGCCGAGCGGCTTCAGGCTCTGGCCGGTTTCCGGATAGAGGTAGCCAATTGCGGCTCCCAGGACTATGGCGGCAAGCACCTGCACGTAGGTCCGGGCAAAATGGGGCTTGCGGGGCGCTGCGATCGCGCGGGGGACTCTTGGAACCAACACCGTTTCTCTCTCCCTGACCGGATCGGGGTGGGGGCTCCTCCTTCTCCCATGCTGCGCTCCGGTCGAGCGCTGCTGTCATCTCGGAGCAAGCGCCGTGCCAACTGGAGGCCTGTCCCGTCCAGCGAGATTGGTGCGGGTTGCGCACTGGAACCCTCCACCTTTGCCGGAATTTGCACTCAAGGCTCGCCAAAGATCGCGTCTGAAGAAGTGCTTCGCCAGAGAGGGAATTGACCAGGTCGCCTTGCGGCCGTGTCTTTGATGTCTGCCGCAGATCGACTGCCGGCCGATATCTCTGTCGTCTTGGTGACTTTGGTTTGTCAGTTTTGCGACGGAATGCGCGCAAACTGCAGGATATCCTACACGCCCATCAGAGCACGCGGTACAAGCGATTAAGCGTAGGAGCGCATTGAATCTCCGAGGTCAAAAAATCTTGAATAAGGTCCCCGTGCGAAGTGAATCCGCAACTCGTCAAAGTTCTCCACCGTTTGATCCAGCGGTCGCGTTTCCTGGCGCTGCAGGATGGCGTTATCTGATGGCTCAAGCGCTGGAACGCCCAGGAAATCCCAAACCGCTCCCAGGCATTGGGCAGGTTCGTGAAGTAGGCTCTCGTATTCCATTACAAGCAGGTTGGTCGACGTGAAGGAGTCCATAACGCGAGCGTGAAAATCGTCGGCGGCTTTGAAATAAGCCTCACAGTCGGCGATTGACAACCTGACGCTCGGTGGCCGAGCGGTATCGTTGTCCCAGCTGAACTTCAGCCAGTGACCGCTTTCCCTGGCCTGCACAAAGGATCGGAGCGATTCCAATACGTTTCGGCGAACAACAAGGATGACCTTGAGTGCTGGCCAACGAGCCAGTTCCGCAAAGAATGCGGGACGCTCGCGAAACTGAGGTTCATTGATCTTGCATCCAAGATGCGTCACATTCTTGTAGTCGCGCATAGGGCAGCGCACATAGGCAAGCTCAAGAAGCTCGCGATCCGTGCCTAGCAGGCGATCAGTGCTGGGCCAATTGGGATCATATTCGTTTAGCAACTCACCGTTACTCAAAACGGTCGGATGCTCGTTTAGCAATTCTTCTAAATAGTGTGTTCCGGTCCTTGGCATAGCAAGGATCACAAAAGGCTCAAGAGTTGCTTCGTTGTGGGTCATTGCATGTGTATCCAACTAAATAATGGCCGCGACGGTCTGTGGACGCGCACAAGAAGCTTGGCTGCTATCGATTGAACGCTCCGGGTGGGTCCGCGCCTCACCATCCAGCCTGTTCTTCGAGGTGTGGTCGCGAAGCTGGGCGGGTGCCTGCAGCGGCTGGGTGGCGCCCGGCTTCGGCGTTGTACCACTCGCGATTCCTAGCATACGCATGCCTCCGGGCCGCTGTGGGCAGTTTGCATCCGGCATTGCGGACCTCCTTCTGGTTAATGGGTGTAAGCAAGCGTCAACGCATTAGTCGTCGATGAAACAGTCCAGCCGACAGAAAAAAAGGCAATACAGCGAACATGCAAAGTGCGCCTATATGCAGCCCTACATTGTCGCCCAGGCGGCCGAGCATCACCGGACGGATTAGCTCGATAGAATTCGCCAGGGGCGAGAAGGCCGCAATCTGCTGAAACACTCCTGGCAATTGGCCGACTGGAAAAACCGCGCCCGAAAGGAACAGCATGGGTGTGATGACAAGCGTCTGATAGAAAATAAAATAGTGATAACTGGGCGCGAGCGCGATGACGAGCATGGCCAGGCTCGCAAAGGCGAATCCGGTGAGAGCGACGACCGGTAGCACGTAGAGAACCGACGTCCACGCGGCATAACCTAGCGCGGCCGCAACAATCGCAATTGTCGTACCGGCCAGAAAAGCCTTTGTGGCTGCCCAGGTCAATTCACCGAGAACGATGTCGCCGAGGGTAAGTTGTGTGTGCAGGATTGCTTCCCAAGTGCCCTGATCGCGCATTCGACCGAAAACCGCGTAAATTGTTTCGAAGGTTGATGCTGTCATCGCGCTCGTCGCAACCATGCCGGCTGCCAGAAAGGCGATGTAGGATGCACCTTCGATGCGGCCTACCAACAGTCCAAGGCCAGTGCCGAGCCCGAAAAGGTAAATCATCGGATCAGCAAGGGTGCCGAGCATTGAAGCAAATGCCACCTTCTTCCATGCCAGATGATTGCGGCGCCACACCGCCATCCAGTTCCAGGCGTTGGCGGGTAGAGCGGCCGCAAAACGTTCACCCATTGCTCACTTCTCCATCTCACGTCCGGTTAACCGCAAGAAAACGTCCTCCAGACTGGGTGGACGCTCTAGAATACGCAGACCCGCTCGACCGCGAAGCTGGATGCGCACATCCTCCGGCTCAGGCGCATAGCAAAAGAGCGTCTCGCCGCTTACCTCGACACGCTGAACGTACGGTCTGATCAGCGAAATCAGCTCCTGTGGATTACCGCCGAAGATCTCGATCACGTTGCACCCAATGTACTCGTCGATCAGCGCATGAGGACTGCCCTCGGCGATCTTGCGTCCCCGCTCGAGAACACACAGCCGATCACAAAGCCGCTCAGCCTCTTCCATGAAATGGGTGGTCAAAATGATCGTTTTTCCGCTCGCCAGCAGGAAACGAAGTCGCTCCCAGATCAGATGGCGGGCATGCGGGTCGAGGCCGGTCGTGGGCTCATCCATCACAAGCAACTGGGGGTCGTTGATCAGAGCACGTGCCAGCGTCAGGCGCCGCTTCATCCCGCCGGATAGCAGGCCGACACGTGAATCCGCCTTGCTCTCAAGGCGAGCGAACTCGAGCAGCCGTGGGATGACGGCGTTGATCTCTCTTGTACTCATGCCGAAGTAGCGCCCGAACACCAACAGGTTCTCACGTACCGTAAATTCCAGGTCGAGATTGTCGAACTGCGGGACCACGCCTATGCCCTTGCGGGCCAAGCGGCTGCGTGCCGGCACTGGTAGACCGAGGACTGTTATATCACCCGCGTCAGGCCGGGTCATACCGAGGAGCATACGCGCAATCGTGCTCTTGCCTGCGCCGTTAGGCCCCAGCAGACCGAAGCACTCTCCCGATGCAACGGTGAAGGACAGCCCGTCCACAACGAGCTTGTTTCCGAATAATTTGGTTACGCCGGTAAGGTCGATTGCTACATTGGACATGCGTCTATCTCAAGCGGAATGAGTCCGATTGGCCACCGGCAGCTTACTTGCGAATTCTGGTTCAGAGCAGGCCACCGCCTTGAGATGACACCTTTGGAAAGTCGCGGCCGGAGCGACGTGTGTATCGCTTCCGCCAAAGAATAACGTCAAGATGCCACGTGTCGCTTCCACATAGTCCCCGTTCTGACCATAGGTAACTCGACAAGCTTCACCCCGTGTCGACTGACACAACTTACTCGGTCACTCGGCGCTGCAAGGCCGTCAGACTTCACTAGCTGTGAGCGAAAGATCTGCAGTATGAAGTGACTCCGCAATTCCAGAATTGCCCGCAGCATTTGCTCCGCCAAGCGGCATCGCGCTTGTGATTTCCTTTGTGCTGCTGTTGGGCAGGGGAACACTTTTACGCGACAGCCAATCGCTATTGCTCAATGTACACAGGGCGTAAGCCTTCAAGGGGATCAACAGGAATATCCTGATTAACGCGTGCATTGAATAGCCGATGAATCGAAGCTGCCGAGTGCGGAAAGATAACACCGTAGATCTGATTATGGTCATCGTGACAATAGCCAGCACCGTCCACCAATTTACTGTATGTGAAAATAGTAACTCACCGAGCGCCGTTACTACCGCGATGCCGAGCAACAATGGGCCGAGATTCTCTCCCATCACATCCAAAGTTAGATAGCGATCCAGGCCACGCAGTAGACCTCGCGCAAGCATCGTGTCCCGGAAAGTGCTTCGTGCCCAGCGGAGTTGTTGGCGCAAATAAGGTCCCATCTTGTCCGGAACGACTGTCGCCGCGACGGCACCTGGAACGTACTCGGTTCGAAAGCCTGCTTTCAGCATGAGGATCGTAAGATGACGGTCTTCACCGAAGTCGCTTGGTTTCCCCCTGAACAGCTGCGTCTCGTATTGATCCAGCAGAGAAAGGAGACAAGACCGGCGGTACATTGCACATGGGCCGCAGCAGCACATGACCGCACCAAAGCGACCTTGCGCCGCGCGCTCCTCATTGCAAGCCAGCCAGTATTCCATATCGATCAATCGGGTCAACCAAGTGTCGCTGCGGTTGTATGCCGTCAGCTGGCCCATGGCCGCTCCGACCATGGAATCCCGCATTTTTACTGCAAGCTTCGTGATGACGTCGGACGCAAGTGTCGTGTCAGAGTCGACGCTGAGCACGAAATCTCCAGATGAGCGGCGGATGGCGGCGATCTGCGCCTTGCGTTTGCCAACATTTTCGCGGAGCAGAATGAAATTGAATCTCGGGTCGCCCTCGTAGGCGTGATGTACCGGGATGACGGCATTACGATTTCCAGAACCGTCGTCAACCAGATAGACCTGAAATGTTCCGGAGTAATCTTGATTTGCAATGGAAGCTAAACACGCCGCGAGTGTGCGCGGGTCCTCATTGTAGCAGGGGATAATGACATCCACGCTCGGCCAACGGTCGGATCCGAACAAGCTTTCCGACGGCGGCGTAACATTTTCCGGTTGGGAGTAGACCGCTTGCATGCCTCTGTAAACAGTCGAGAGCACCGCATAAGACGAAACGGCAACAGTACTGGCTGTGGTGAGAAGGTCCATAGGATCTCTGTTTGTTCAGGGATGTTGAGGAAGTGATCGGATTACAAATCCGCGGCCGTGCAATTCTGGAATTAGGCGTGACAACGCTGTCACCGTCTGGTCGCGCAGACTGGCTTGATTGCCTGGTTGCAATTCGTCGGGAGCGCACCCGTCGTGCAACAGCACGATTGCGCCCGGCCGGATATCGGCGAGCACTCTGTCGACGATGGCGTCAACGCCGGGGCGAGACCAGTCGCGTGGATCAATGGACCAATGGACGGGCGCCAATGCCTCACCCGCTAATGCAGCGATTACTTCTTCGGTCCAGATGCCATAGGGTGCACGAAAGTACCGAACCATGGCCTGCGGGCAAGCCATCCCTATGACTCTGTTTGCCTCAACTATCTGGCAGTCGACTTCGACGGACCCGCATTTAGCTAGGTCCGGATGAGTCATCGTGTGGTTGGCTATACCGTGGCCGTCTGTAATAATTCGGCGAACGAGTTCCGGCTCGTCGGCCGCGTAGGCCCCAACAACGAAGAAGGTCGCCGGCACCTGATGTTGCGCCAGCACATTGAGTATCTGCGGTGTGAAAAATGAATTGGGACCGTCGTCAAACGTCAGATAGACGCTGCGCTCTGCAATGCGATCGGCATTGTCACTCTGCCCTTCGCATATGTAGTCCAGAGGCTTCATAGTTCCGGACCGTTCCGGTCGATCAGGGTACCAGACGGCCACTCGTCCATCGAGCGTCCGATCGGCGAAACCAACACGAGTACGTCTTCCAGGCGCGTGGGCGGCAGGTCGGGATGCACATCTGGACGGGTCGACCGTACGCGAACGCCCGACACAATGTTCGCGAGGCCGGCTCTGCAGAATCTTTCGACATGGTTTCGCAGCGCGTGCCGAACCGTGCCGAAAGCGAATGGAACACCCAACTGATGGAGCACTGGGTACGCCACGCGCATCGAAAAACCGATTCCGAGCCCTTCAAGATCCGGACGAACCGCGTACAGGCCCAATTCAGCGACGATCAAGTCGACCTCGCCAACTTTGATGAAGCGCCGCAGCATGCCGATGTGAGCCGCTACCCCATGCGCGTCGTAGCCGATTGCGCGGAATTCCGGCCTCGCGCCGGCCCAACTGCGGCCGCCTTCGAATGGCTCCGCGTTGAAGGCGCCAGTCCGTCCATAGGTCTTTCGAAAAAAGTCGGAGAGTTCGACATGGTCGGCCAGTTGCAGCTCATTTTCCCAGCACAACTTCCACTCGACATTCGGACGCATGGAAGACCTCACCTTGTAGCTGTCTGGTTGAGATAAATGTCCAAGCATTGATTAAATAATTGGCGTCGCGCCAACGGGGCGTAACTTGTGGGGACCGCCGAAAGACCAAGCCGCAATGCAGATGCGACTGACTTTGTACGCCCCGCACACCAGATGATGCTCCTCAGATCCAACGCAACCATCGGAACTACCTATCTTTCCAACTTGAAGCGCTTCTATGGGACCTGCAGCAAAAACGGTAAAATCCTTTGTTTAGATGAAAGGTATCCACGCTTTGGATAACTGGGCGAATGCGTTCCATATGGCTGGTCAATTATCGTCGTCACGCTCGAGGCACTTCTGACGAAGCGCAAAGCTCACGCCCGCGGCACGCGCGGCCGTTGCCGGGCCGCGCGATTATCTCCGTAAGAGCCGAGTGGAGCTCAGACACGACGATTGATCAGAATCTGATTCGCGGGTTCAGTATCTCTTTCGTGTATCCAGCTCTGGGCTGTCCTTTGGCGGGAGTTAGGTTCGCCCAGGTTCTGAGCCTGGGGCGTTGGCCCGTTCGCCGCGCAGGCTCCTTCGCACATCGTCGAGGCCGAGAAAGAGGGGCCACACAGCTCCCCCTGTACTTTCCACCACCCGACACCAGCGCTCACCCAGGGCGCCGGCCTTGCTCACCTCAACGGATAGCGCACTCGCGCCGCTTCACGATTAAAAGAATTCTACAAGCAAGATGCCTGTTTGATCGAGAGACGTCCGCTGCCAATTCCCGCATCGCAGAGGCAGCCAATAGCGCTCGCTTTACATAGTGGTCCGGCAAGCAGCTAGATACGACAGGTGACCTCAAATGAGGCGTCTTGCATGGCTTCTACACCTGCCTGAATGCCAGAACTGCGTTCGTACCGCCCATGGCGAAGGCGTTGCTCATGGCGACGCGCACCTTGCGCTCCCGCGGCACATTGGGTGTGATGTCGAGGTCGCAAGCGGGATCTGGCTCGCGATAGTTGGCGGTCGGCGGCACGACGTCCTCTTGGATTGCCATCACGCAGGCGATCATTTCAAGCGCGCTCGCTGCGCCGAGGCAATGCGCGTGCGTGGACTTGGTGGAAGAGATGGACATCGAATAAGCGTGGTTTCCAAACACACGCTTGATCGCCGCCGTTTCAGTCTGATCATTGCTCTTGGTACCGGTGCCGTGCGCGTTGAGGTAGTCGACGTCCTCGGCATTCAGCCCGGCATCGGCAAGGCAGGCGCGCATCGCCGACGCTGGCCCCTCGACAGATGGCGCGGCAATGTGGAAGGCATCGGCGGAAAGGCCGACGCCGGCGATCTCGGCAAGAATTGTGGCACCACGCCTCGTGGCATGCTCGTAGCTTTCCAGCACGGCCATGCCCGCACCCTCGCCCAGCACCAGGCCCTTCCTATCGGCGGAGAAGGGCCGGCAGGTATCGGGTGAAAGCACGCGCATTGCTTCCCATGCTTTCAGCACGCCCCATGCGAAGGGTGCGTCGCTGCCCCCGGAAACCATTACGTCGGCCCGGCCCAGCTTGATCTGGTCCACCGCCGAGGCGATCGCATGGTTGGCCGAGGCACATGCGGAGGTCACCCCGAAGACCGGCCCGCGCAAGCCGAGGCTCAAGCTCACCTGGCCGGCGGCGGCGCTTGGCATCGTTTTGGGTACAGCGAGGATGCCAACTCGCCTCGCGCCGTCCAAAAGGAGGGCCCGGTAAGTTTCCTCCATCACATCCCAGCCCAAGCCGCCGACGCCCACTGTCGCGCCGAAGCGATGGGCATTCCCCTCGTCGCAGGAAAGTCCGGCCTGCCGCATGGCTTCGCGCGCTGCAAGCACGGCGAGCAAGCTGAAGCGGTCCATGGAGATGAGATGCCCCCGGTTGATGTCGTGCTGGGGCAGCGCCTTGATCTCAGCGCCGGTCATGCCCTCCAGGTCATGAAGCTCGGAATTGGCGATCGGGCCGATGGCGGAGCGGCCTTCGCGCATCTCTTTCCACATAGAGGCGGCGTCGGTGCCCAGTCCGCACAGGCCGCCCACTCCGGTGATAACGACGCGCCTGTCCATTCAAGCCTCCTTCGCAAGCAAGCCGCGGACGGCTTCCACGACGTCGCCGACATTCTTGAGATTGGACCAGGCATCGGCCGTGTTCATGTCGATCTTGATGCCGTAGGCCTGCTCCACATCCCAGAGGACGTCCGCCAAACCCAGCGAATCGAACCCGAGCGCGTCCAGTTCCGTGGCGATTGTTATCTCGCCGACGAATGACGCAGGCATTCCCTCACCGCTCTCCGACTCGGCGCGTTTCTTGATCAGGGCAATGACGTCCGTTGCGAATTGATCGGCCATTCTGTTTCCTGTCTTTCTTTCCCGCGTTTCGACCTGGACGCGGCTCAGTTCCTGAGGCGCGCCGCGTCGCGAAAGCCATCACGCTTGGGCAACTGACAAAACCCAATGCTCATAAAGCCGGATCAGGTCCGGCCGGTGTGTGGCGTAGGTGCAGTATGACGATGTGAGCCGCTACACGTGCGCGTCTCCCGGTCTGTCCATAGGCTCGGAAGAAGTCGGACAGTTTGACATGGCCGGTCAGTTGCAACTCCCTTTCCCAGCACTCCACTGCCCGGTAGAGCGCATGAAAAATCTCCTTTCGGGCGGTTTCTTAAGACGCTCGCCACGCCATGAGGCAGTGGGGGCATCGGTGTCCATCAGGTGCTTCTGCCCATGCAGGATTCCAGAACATTGATGAAATCGTTTGTTTCGATGAAAGGCATCCACACTTTGGATGGTTGACCACGCTTTTCAAAGATCGTGAACTACATCTCCTCGTTGTGCTCGACGCACTCCGGACAAGTAACCTCATGGGCGCGGCATGCAGGATTAACCGAGCCCAGCCGGTCATGAGTGCGGCC
>NZ_NSFT01000026.1 GCF_002294725.1 Mesorhizobium sp. WSM4313
TACCGGCCTAGGGGCCGCACCGCCACCATCAAACTCAACCCCAAGGCCAAATCGCCCACCAAGCACAACACACTTCGCGGTCAAAACCCCTCTGCGAGCCTGTTCTCGCTAACTGCGCAACAGGCCCACAAGGGGAGAAGGAGGAACCTACCCCTTCCTCCGCGTCTCGACATCGGTCTTGCCGACATACCAGTCGCGGGCGTTGACCTCCTCGAACACCACCCAGACGTCGTCGTTGCCGAGCCCGGTGGCGTCCATGATGGCCGCAGTCACCTTCTTGGCGATGTCAGACTTCTTGCCGGCCGGATCGGCGGCGATCACTTCCTTGACGATGCGGATGTTGACGAACGGCATTTTTCTCTCCCGCTGATATGCCTCGCTGTCAGTACGTCTTGGCCCCGTTCACCATGAGCCGCACCATGTAGAGCGAGGTGGTGCCGGCGATGTAGAGGCAGTTGAGTTTGTTGCCGCCGAACACGCAGTTGGCGGTCACTTCCGGCACCTTCACCTTGCCGATCAGCGTGCCGTCGGGGTCATAGCAATGGATGCCGTCGGCGGCACTTGTCCAGATGCGGCCGTCCGAATCGAGCCGGAACCCGTCGAACAGGCCGGCGGTGCAGTCGGCGAACACCTTGCCGCCGGAAACCTTCTTGCCGTGCTTGCCGACATTGAAGACGCGCATATGCGCCGGATTCTTCTCGCCATGCGTGCGGCCGGTGTCGACGACATAGAGCAGGCTTTCGTCGAGCGAGAAGGCGAGCCCGTTGGGCCGCACCATGTCGGTGATGACCGCCTCGACATCGCCGGTCTCGGGATCGACGCGATAGACATTGCAGGCGCCGATCTCGCTTTCGGCCTTGTCGCCCTCATAGTCGGTGTCGATGCCGTAGCTCGGATCGGTGAACCAGATCGAGCCGTCGGAGCGCACCACCACGTCGTTGGGCGAGTTCAGCCGCTTGCCTTTCCATTTGTCGGCGATGGTGGTGACCGAGCCGTCGAACTCCGTCCGGCTGACGCGGCGGCCGGAATGCTCGCAGGTCACCAGCCGGCCCTGCCGGTCGACCGTGTTGCCGTTGGAATTGCCGGACGGCTGGCGGAACACGCTGACGCTCCCGTCGGTTTCGTCATAGCGCAGCATGCGGTTGTTTGGAATATCCGACCAGACGACATAGCGGCCGGCGGCGAACCAGGCCGGTCCTTCTGCCCAGCGGCATCCGGTGAACAGCTTCTCCACCTGCGCGCTGCCGTTGAACAGGCGCGCGAAGCGCGGATCGAGAACTTCGTAATAGTCTGCGGCCGCCATCAATTTCCTCCCGGCATCAGGTGACGGGCGGATCAAGCCAGCCCGCAGCCGTTCTGGCAAGACGGCACGCCAGCAATTTGTATGACAAAAACGGATGAGAACTGCGTGAAGCCGACCGGTCTCGTATGCCACGCCGGACGCATGGCCCGTTAGCTTGCAATTAACCGGCTATGCGCTGGCTGCAATGGTGCATTGCAACATCTTTCTTTTGCAATGCACCATTCCTATGTCATGCTCGCAATCGTCAGGGAGGAACAACCGGCCGCGCCAATGCGGCATGAAAGGAACCCTGTCATGTTCGACAATCTTGTCTCCCGCGCCCGCGCCAGCATGGCCAAGCGCCGCCACTACAACCGCCTTGTCGCCGAAATCGAGAACCTGTCCAGCCGCGATCTCGCCGATCTGCGCGCCGACCGTTCGGAAATGCTCTACCAAATCCACAAGCAGATCTACGGCTGAGCTTCGACGCTTTCGTCATCCTCGGGCTTGACCCGAGGATCCATGCCGTGACCTTCGAGCGCCGCAGCGGTGCAGGCACGCGCGCCCACAAGCGCCAGTTCTTGACCGCGGGGTTCTACGATCAACGTAACGGAATGGATTCTAGGGTCTGCGCTGCGTCGCTTCGCTCCTTGCTTCGCCCTAGAATGACGACGGACGGGAGGCGCCTCAGCCCGGCGCCGACAGCGCTTTCTCGATCTGCGGCAGCAGCAGGTCCCGCGCCGACTCCGGCGTCAGCGGCCCGACATGCTTGTAGGCAATCTTGCCGTCCTTGCCGATGAGGAAGGTCTCCGGCACGCCATAGACGCCCCAGTCGATCGCCGCGCGTCCGGCCGGATCGACGCCGATCGCCTGATACGGATTGCCGAGATCGCCAAGGAAGCGGCGGGCGTTTTCGGGCTGGTCCTTGTAGTTCAGCGCGGCGAGCGTGAAGCGCTTGTCCTGCGACAGGCCGAGCAGCACCGGATGCTCCTCGCGGCACGGCGCGCACCAGGACGCGAACACGTTGACCAGCGTCACCTTGCCGGCAAAGTCTTTTGACGCGAGCCCCGGCAGGCTCGTCCCTTCGAGCGGCGGCAAGTCGGTCTGCGGCGCCGGCAGGCCGATCAGCGCCGAGGGGATTTCCGAGGTGTCGCGGCCCGAGAGAAGCTGCGACAGGAACAGCCCCGCCAACCCCAGGAACACCAAGAGCGGCAGAAGCACGAACAGGCGGCGCCGCGGCGCTTCGGTTTCGAGGCTCATGGCTTGACGGCCTTGTCGGAACGCCGCCGCACCCCGGCCGCTTCAAGTGCCGCAAGCTCACGCCTGCGCGCCCGCTGGTTGAGCAGGATCCAGCCGATCAGTCCGGCCAGCACAACGGCGGTGATGGCATAGGCGGCGGTGACGAACAGGGCGTGCGCGCTCATAGCGACCGCTCCCTGCTCGTAGCCATGTCAACCGTTCCGATCATGTCTTTCCATAACCCCGCACCGGCCGGTCCGCAATTTGCCGCGGTGCCGCAGTGAGGCAACGTCTTCGTCGCCTCAATCCGTCCCGTGCCGCAACGCCAGCGCTGCCGCCAGTGGACCGAGCACCGCAAGAAACAGCGTCAGCGCGGCAAGAATGAGGAAAGGCTGCAGGAACGGCGCCGGATCGGCCACCGCGCCATAGCTTGCCGAAACGCCGAAGATCAGCACCGGAATGGTCAAAGGCAGCACCAGCACCGAAATCAGCAATCCGCCGCGCGGCAGCGCCACCGCCACCGCGGCGCCCGCCGCGCCGATGAAGGTGATGGCCGGCGTACCGACGAGAAGCGTGAGCGCCGTGGCGCCGATGCCCAGCGGCGCCATATTCATGAACAGGCCGAGCAGAGGTGCCGCGACCACCAGCGGCAGCACGCTGCCCGTCCAGTGCGCCAGGCATTTCGTCAGCACCGTCAGCGCCAGCATGTGGCGGTCGCCGTTCAGCACCAGGAGATCGAGCGAGCCGTCCTCGCGGTCGGCCTGGAACAGCCGGTCGAGCCCGAGCAGGCAGGCAAGCAGCGCGGCGATCCACAGGATGGCCGGGCCGATGCGGGCGAGCAGGTTGAGGTCGGGCCCGACGCCGAACGGGATGGTGACGATCACGGCGAGGAAAAAAATCACGCCGATCAGCGCCCCGCCGCCGGCACGGATGGAAAGGCGCATGTCGCGAAGGAAGAGGGACCACATTAAGAGGTGGCTCCCTGGTTAGCTATGCGTTCCTTCGCGCCCCCCTCTGGCCTGCCGGCCATCTCCCCCACAAGGGGGGAGATCAGCCGTCGCAGGCGATTTCGCCAATCAGCAACGTTGGCAAGATGAACGAGGCGCCGAAGCCACCAATCTCCCCCCAAGTGGGGGAGATGGCCGGCAGGCCAGAGGGGGGCGCCGTAGAGCACCGGCATCAATGGCCTACCCTCATTTGCAATTCCTTCGCCCCTTCCAGCCCCAGCGGCAGATGCGTCGCCGCAACCACGATCCCCCCATCGTCGAGATGGCCCCGCATCAGCCCCGCGAACCGTTCCTCCGAAGCTTTGTCCAACCCCGCCGTCGGCTCGTCCAAGAGCCAGACGGGCCGACGGCTGACCAAAAGCTTGGCGATCGACGCGCGTCGCCTCTGCCCCGTCGAGAGATAGCCGAAGGGCAGATGCCCGAGACCGCCGAGCGCCACCGTCTCCAGCGCCTCTTCGACGTCCAGCCCCGGCTCGCCCTGGAAGGCGCACCAGAAGCCGAGATTCTCCTCGACGCTGAGCGCCGTCTTCATTGCGTTGAGATGGCCGAGATAATGCGAAGCCGAGGCGACCGTCGGGAAAGCCTCGCCGCCGCCCTCGACAAGCACCTTGCCTCCGGCGGCCGGCAGCAGCCCGGCGACGATTCTCAGCAGCGTCGATTTGCCCGCGCCGTTCGGCCCGGTGACGATGAGCGCCTCGCCTTTTTCCAGCGCGAAGCCGATATTGGAGAAAACCGTCTCGCCGCCGCGCTCGCCGCCCAGATTTTCGGCGATCAGCCGCATTCTTGCCCGTCCCGAAAGCACCGTTTCGCGGCGCTTGCCGCCTCACGCAAATTCGTCTTTCGACTGTCTAGAACTATTCCGGGAAATTCTCTATATGCGGTTCATCCGTGCCAGCGGTCGGCGCGGGATCAGAATTAGCGCCGAACCAGCGCACGCGCCGCCTTGAACGGCTCGGGTTGCTTGGGAGCGGACAGCGGAAATGGCCGTACCCGCACCTTTGCGCGTGATTGCATGCCAACGGCGTCCGTTCCCTTTCAGGCTGAACAGACAAGGACGGATCGCCGTGACGAAATCCCTCGACAGTTTCAATTGCCGCCGCACCCTGACCGCAGGTGGCGCGGACTATGTTTATTTCGACCTCGTTGAGGCCGAGAAGAACGGCCTCACCGGCATCGGCCGGCTGCCCTATTCGATGAAGGTGCTGCTGGAGAACCTGCTGCGCAACGAGGATGGCCGCTCGGTCACCAGGGAATCGATCCAGGCGGTCGCCGCTTGGCTGACCGACAAGGGCACCGCTGGCGTCGAGATCGCCTATCGCCCGGCCCGCGTGCTGATGCAGGATTTCACCGGCGTTCCGGCCGTCGTCGACCTCGCCGCCATGCGCGACGGCATCAAGGCGCTCGGCGGCGACCCGGAAAAGATCAATCCGCTGGTGCCGGTCGATCTCGTCATCGACCACTCCGTCATCGTGGACGAGTTCGGCACGCCGATGGCCTTCGCCCGCAATGTCGAGCTGGAATATGAGCGCAACGAAGAGCGCTACAAGTTCCTCAAATGGGGCCAGCAGGCCTTCCGCAACTTCCGCGTCGTGCCGCCCGGCACCGGCATCTGTCACCAGGTCAACCTTGAATATCTGGGACAGGTGGTGTGGACCAATTCGGAAGATGGCGAGACCACCGCCTATCCCGACACCTGCGTCGGCACCGATTCGCACACCACCATGATCAACGGTCTCGGCGTGTTGGGCTGGGGTGTCGGCGGCATCGAGGCCGAGGCCGCGATGCTCGGCCAGCCGGTCTCCATGCTTTTGCCCGAGGTCATCGGCTTCCGCCTCACCGGCAGGCTCAAGGAAGGCGTCACCGCCACCGACCTGGTGCTCACCGTCACCCAGATGCTGCGCAAGAAGGGTGTCGTCGGCAAGTTCGTCGAGTTCTTCGGCCCCGGCCTCTCCAACATGACGCTGGCCGACCGCGCCACCATCGGCAACATGGCGCCGGAATATGGCGCCACCTGCGGCTTCTTCCCGGTGGACTCCGAAACCATCCGTTACCTCACCATGTCCGGCCGCGAGGAAAACCGCATCGCGCTGGTCGAGGCCTACTCCAAGGCGCAAGGCATGTGGCGAGACGCCGGCTCGGCCGACCCGGTCTTCACCGATCTGCTCGAGCTCGACCTCGGCGATGTGGTGCCGTCGATGGCCGGCCCGAAGCGTCCCGAGGGCCGCGTCGCCCTGCAGGACATCCCCGCCGGCTTCGCCAAGGCGATGGAGACCGAATACAAGAAGGCCGCCGAGATCTCGAAGCGCTACGCCGTCGAGGGCACCGATCACGATCTCGGCCATGGAGACGTCGTCATCGCCGCCATCACCTCCTGCACCAACACCTCGAACCCGAGCGTGCTGATCGGCGCCGGCCTGCTGGCCCGCAACGCCAACCGGCGCGGCCTGAAGCAGAAGCCGTGGGTGAAAACCTCGCTCGCTCCCGGCAGCCAGGTGGTGGCCGAATATCTCGAAAAGTCCGGCCTGCAGAAGGAGCTTGACCAGATCGGCTTCAACCTGGTCGGCTTCGGCTGCACCACCTGCATCGGCAATTCCGGCCCGCTGCCGGCGCCGATCTCGAAGACCATCAACGACAAGGGCCTGATCGCCGCGGCCGTGCTTTCCGGCAACCGCAACTTCGAAGGCCGCGTCTCTCCGGACGTGCAGGCGAACTACCTCGCTTCGCCGCCGCTCGTGGTCGCGCATGCGCTGGCCGGCACGATGACCAGGGATCTGACGACCGAGCCGCTCGGCGAGGGCAGCGACGGCAGGCCGGTCTATCTCAAGGACATCTGGCCGACATCGTCCGAGATCCAGGAGTTCATCGAGAAGAACGTCACCCGCGAGCTGTTCGCCCGCAAATATGCCGACGTCTTCAAGGGCGACGCCTATTGGCAGAAGGTCAAGGTACCGGAAGGCCAGACTTACGCCTGGGACGACCACTCGACCTATGTGCAGAACCCGCCCTATTTCGCCGGCATGGGCCGCGCCTTCGGCAAGATCGGCGACATCAAGGGCGCGCGGGTGCTCGGTCTCTTCGGTGACAAGATCACCACCGACCACATCTCGCCGGCCGGTTCGATCAAGGCCGCTTCGCCGGCCGGCAAGTATCTCACCGAGCATGGCGTCGGCGTCGCCGACTTCAACCAGTACGGCACGCGGCGCGGCAATCATGAGGTGATGATGCGCGGCACCTTCGCCAACATCCGCATCCGCAACCACATGCTGGGCGAGAACGGCCGCGAAGGCGGCTACACGATCCACTATCCTTCGAAGGAGGAGATGTCGATCTACGACGCCGCCATGAAATACAAGCAGGAAGGCGTGCCGCTGGTGATCTTCGCCGGCGTCGAATACGGCAACGGCTCCTCGCGCGACTGGGCGGCCAAGGGAACGAATCTCCTTGGTGTCCGCGCCGTCATCGCCCAGTCCTTCGAGCGCATCCACCGCTCCAATCTGGTCGGCATGGGCGTCATCCCCTTTGTCTTCGAGGACGGCACCTCATGGGCCTCGCTCAATTTGAAGGGCGACGAGCTGGTCGAGATCGACGGCCTGGACACGATCAAGCCGCGCCAGAAGATGGTCGCCAAGGTGACCTTCGGCGACGGCACGGTGAAGAACGTGCCGATCGTCTGCCGCATCGATACGCTGGACGAGCTCGACTACTTCAAGAATGGCGGCATCTTGCAGTACGTGCTGCGGGATCTCGCTGCTTAACAGCAGCAAGGGAGTAGGGCTTAGGCAGTAGGCAGTAGGGAAACAGGACACCTACTGCCTACTGCCTACTGCCTACTGCCTACTGCCTACTGCCTACTGCCTACTGCCTACTGCCTACTGCCTTCGCCTTCCCAACCTCGCCGTCGCCGCCAGCAGTCCCGCGGCAATGAAAGTCAGGTTGGTCGAAGCATTGGCCGGCTCTGCCCAAAGTCCAGGCCCCGACCGTTCGCAATAGAGATCGACTGGGGTCAGGAGAGTTTGCCCCATGGCGAGGACGCTGCTCCCGAATCGAACCGCGCCGTGAAATGCAATCACCCCGCCTATTGCGCCCTTACCTGCTGCTGCAACATCAAAATTTCACCGCAACGTGACTTCCCGTTGACTGGCGCTTCTGCCACATATTTTGGCAATCAGAACAAGGCCGGCGTCACCGGCGGGAATTGGAAAGTCATGGCAATTCAAGGACGATTGCGGCTTGCGGCACTGGCGCTGGCCCTCACCGCGTTGGGCGGCGCGGCCCTTGCAGCCGAGCCCGCCAAGGCCGTGACCAGCAAGCCTCAGACCGACAAGCCCTTGGGCGTGATCGAATTGTTCACTAGCCAGGGCTGCAGTTCCTGTCCGCCGGCCGACGAGTTCTTTGCTGAGCTCGCCAGCAAGGACGACATCATCGCGCTCGCCTACCACGTCAATTACTGGGACTATCTCGGCTGGCAGGACACGCTGAGCACCAAGGAAAACACCGAGCGCCAATATGACTATATGCGCGCCTTCGGCAGCCGCTCGGTCTACACGCCGCAAGCCGTCATCAACGGCCGCAGCCACGTCAACGGCGCCAGCCGCAAGGATGTCGACGGCGCCTTGGCCCGGATGGACCGGACCGGCGAGGGCATGCGGGTCGGCATCAAGGTGAGCCGAACCAGCGACCGCGTCATGATCGACGCGGGCGACGCCGGCAACGGCCCGAGCGACGCCCATGTTGTGATCGTCTATTTCGATCCGCCGCAGACGGTGAAGATCGGCCAGGGCGAGAACAGCGGCCGCAGCCTGACCTACTGGAACGCCGTTTCCGACATCCAGACCGCCGGCATGTGGCACGGCAAGGCGCAGCGTTACGAACTGCCGATGACCGAGATCGCCAAGAAGGGCGGCTGCGCGGTGCTGCTGCAGTCGGTCGGCAAGGACGGCATGCCGGGGCCGATCCTCGGCGCCGCCTTCATCCGCAAGCCGGACCGGCTTTAGCTCCCCGTTCTAGCAATTGGCTTTTCGTCCGCTGGCGCGGACCGCTTCTCACCACAAGGCAGGCAATCTCTGGGAGTTCGGATAGCCGGCATGGCCTTGATCGGCGTGATTGATCGGCTGAAGGCTTGATTGCCAGGTGGTTCCCCCGATCCGTCGCTGCTTCGCAGCGCCACCTTTCCCCCTCCGGAGGGAAAGGAAGGGAGCCTTGCGGACGAGCGTCGACGGCAAAAAGCTTGGCGCCTTTCCTCTCCCCCGCCGATCGGGGGAGAGGTGGTTCGGCGAAGCCGAGACGGAGTGGGGGTCGACCAGCGCTGCATAAACAATGCATGCGCCAAGCTGCCATGCACGCTATCGCCAAAGACCAGCCCGCTTGGAAATGTGTGCATGCGGTAGACAAGGAGAGCTGGGAAATAAAAAACCGGCGTCAGCTTGCTTCTGACGCCGGTCATTCAGGTTTTGGGATCGTCGCACCTGATTTTTCCAAGGAAAAACCGAGGTTGGTTCGATCCGACGCTGACCCGTGGGCGGGGGGCTTGGGGTTTACGAGCCGGTGCCGGACCGAACCGTCTCAGGCAACGACCGTAGATTCGTCGGACATTGGGGCATGAGCGCGGATTATTTGTGGCGAGAATGTGGCGGAGCATCACCAATTCCAACATGTGTTTCGCAAACGTGACTGGACGTTTGGGAAACCGCGCGACCCGCGCGTGTTCGGCCGGCCCCGCATTTCCATCGTGCCCTTGCAATTCCCTTATGAAAGCGCGAACCTTGGCCGGCGCATGATTCAATCGAAGGATCGAGGCATGACCGATCACAGCAGCGGGACGGAGGATGGGGAAGCATCCGGAATATTGATCCCGTTGCACGAGGCGCGCAACGCACGCCTAGACCAGCCGGTGCGATTCGACCGGCGCGAGCTCGACCAGATCCTGAGGCTTTACGGACGTATGGTTGCGGCCAATGAATGGCGCGACTACGCGATCGACCATCTCACTGATCGCGCTGTCTTTTCCGTCTTCCGCCGGGCCAGCGAAGTGCCGCTGTTCCAGATCGTCAAGGACCCCAGGCTGGCGCGCCGGCAAGGCGCTTTCGCCGTCATCGCCGCAGGTGGCCGCATCCTCAAGCGTGGCCAGGAGCTCGGCCGCGTGCTCGGCGTGTTCGATGCCAAGCTGAAGCTCGTCGAGGCGTGAAGGGAAAGGGGAATTGATGAACTGAAGAATTGAAGAACTGAGGAAAAAGGGCGCTTGGCGGCCGGTGCGGCAGTCGTTTTTCTTCAGTTCCTCAATTCTTCAGTTCTTCAATTCCTTTTGAATCCGGAACCTTCGCTCGGGCAGCGAATCCGGATCCGGCGGCAATTCCGCGCCGCCATTCAGCGCAAGCTGCATGAACACCGTGTCCAGCCATCGTCCGTGCTTGTAGCCGGATCCTTCCAGTCGCCCGGAATGGCGGAAGCCGAGCTTCTCGTGCAGCCGCACCGAGGCGCTGTCTGAATGGCCGTCGCCGATCACCGCGATGATCTGGCGGAAGCCCGCTGCGCGCGCCGTCTCGATCAGCGCCCGCATCAGCAGCAAGCCCACGCCCTGCCCCTTGGCCTCCGGCGCGACATAGACCGAATCCTCGATGACGAATCGGTAGGCGGGGCGCGGCCGGAACGGCCCGGCATAGGCATAGCCGAGCACGACACCGTCTTTCTCCGCCACGAGATAAGGAAAGCCGCCCGCCGCTAGGGCGTCGAATCGGTTGCCCATTTCCGCGCGGCTCGGCGGCTCCAGCTCGTAGCTTGCCGTGCCGTGCGCGACCGCATCGGCATAGATTTCGGTGATTCGGTCGAGGTCGGCCGCAGTAGCGGCCCTGATCGCAATAGTGCTCATAATTTGTGCAGTTCTCGTTGCTGCCTCGATATCAGCAGAGGACTGTGCGAAAAGAAAGGGCGGCCATTGGGCCGCCCTTCGCAAATCTATGGTCCACTGAAACCGGGGTAACCGCCCTTAGCGGCGGTCGCCCATGAACTGCAGCAGGAACATGAACAGGTTGATGAAGTCGAGATAGAGGCGCAGCGCGCCCATGATCGCCTTGCGGCCGGCGACGTCGGCGACGTCACCTTCGAAATACATTTCCTTGATCTTCTGCGTGTCGTAGGCGGTCAGGCCGGCGAACACCAGCACGCCGATCGCCGAGATGGCGAAAGCGAGCGCCGACGACTGCAGGAAGATGTTGATCAGCATCGCGATCAGCAGGCCGATCACGCCCATGATCAGGAACGAGCCGAACGCCGACAGGTCGCGGCGGGTCGTGTAGCCGTAGAGCGACAGACCGCCGAAGGCCGCGGCCGTGGCGAAGAAGGTCTGGGTGATGCTGGTGCCGGTGTAGACGAGGAAGATCGTCGACAGCGACAGGCCGACAAGGCCGGCATAGACCCAGAACGTGGCCTGAGCCGCGCCCACGCTCATCGACTGGATGCGGAACGACAGGAACATCACGGCGGCGAGCGGCGCCAGGATGACGACCCAGCGGAACGCGCTTGCATAGATCAGCTGGCCGAACGCGGTCAGCTGGCCGTCGCCGGTGATGGCGAGCTGGAAGGCGCCCCAGGCGGCAAGGCCGGTAATGAGCAGGCCAAGCCCCATGAGGTTGTAGACTTTGATCATGTAGGCGCGCAGGCCTTGATCGATATCGACGCGCACGCCGGGGGCGGCGGACGTCTGGTAGTTGCGAATGGGATCAGCCATTGGAAATCCTCTGTTGCTTCTGCCCCGTCCGGTGACAGGTCATTCGAGACCAGGCGCCGCTGGCGGGGCTCCAGCATGCCTGCGCAAAATATGAGCGTTCTCGACGTCAAGAACAAGACGGTAACGAGGCGCAACGCTTCGTGAGAAAGCAAAAGGCCGGTTTTCGGGTCTTCCGGGCGTCTTTCTTACAAAAATTTAACCGGGCTTACAAAGGTTTAAGCGAGCGGGCGGCTCTCGGCCCCTCCGTCAGAGGTTGCGCAGCACCGGCGCCGCCTTGTGGCCGAGCACCCGCCAGGTCCCGGCAAGGCCGATGCCGACGGTGACCGCCAGCGAAACCAGGATCGTCGCCACCGCGACCTGTGGCATGAAATGCGACGGCAGCGTCATGATATGCGCGACCACGAACCAGGCGGCGATGCCGCCGGCGGCAAGCGCGAACAGCGCGGTCGCAAGGCCGATCAGCATATATTCCAGCGAGAAGGCGGTAATCAGCGTTCGTCGCGTCGCGCCGAGCGTCTTCAGCACCACAGCGTCATGAATGCGCGCCCGATTGCCGGCGGCCAAAGCGCCGGAGAGCACCAGCACCGAGGCGATCAGCGCCACGCCGGCGGCGGCGCGGATCGCGGCGCCCAATTGCGCCACCAGCCGGTTGACGATGTCGAGCGCGTCCTTGACGCGCACAGTCGTCACAGCCGGAAAGGCGCGGGTGACGGCGTTGAGCAGCCTTGCATCGTCGGCCGCAGTGGCTTGTTTGTCGGTCAGTGTCGCCAGCCAGCCATGCGGCGCCCCGGCAAAGGTGTTGGGCGAAAACACCATGACGAAGTTGATGCCCATCGTCTCCCACTCGACCTGGCGGAAATTGGCGATCCTCGCGGTGACGTTGCGTCCAAGCACATTGACGGTGACGGTGTCGCCGAGCTTCAGCCCGATCGCCTTGCCCTCCTCGGCCGAGAACGACACCAGCGGCTCGCCGGAATAGTCCTGCGGCCACCACGCGCCTTCGGTCAGCGTCGCGTTTTCCGGCTGCTTGGCGTCATAGGTCAGGCCGCGGTCGCCGCGCAGCACCCAGGCGCCGTCGGCCGGGATCTTCACCTTGTCGACGTCGACGCCGTTGAGCGCCATGATGCGGCCGCGCAGCATCGGCACCTTGACCAGCGTTCCCCGCGTCGACTCCTTGCCGATGAGGCCGGCGAAGGCGTCGACATCGCTGCTCTGGATGTCAACGAAGAAGAAGTTCGGCGCCCGCTCCGGCAGGCTGCCGGAGATCTGCCGCCTGAGATTCCCGTCGATCAGCGCCAGGGTGACGAGAAGCGTCAGCCCGAGGCCGAGCGACAGCACCACCGAGGGCGTCAGCGCGCCGGGACGGTGGATGTTGCCGAGCGCCAGCCGAAGCGACACGAAACGGACGCGCGGACTTTTCCTAGCCGCCCACTGCACCAGCGCCGCCACCAGCCGCAGCACCAGGAAGGCAAAGACCGTGGCGCCGACGAAGATCGAGGCGATGCGGTAGTCGTTGGCCGAAAGGATCGCCAACGCCGCCAGCGCCAGCACGATCACGAGCGCCGCGCCCGTATAGGGCAGGCGCGGCAGGCCCTGGCTTTCAAAGCCCATTTCGCGGAACAGCGCGGTTGCCGGCACGTCGCGGGCGCGGCCGAGCGGCAAAAGCGCGAAGGCCAGCGTCACCAGCAGGCCGAACAGCGCGGCAAGGGCCAGCGCGCCAGGATAGAAGCCGCCTTGCGCCGGCACCGGGATGACCGACTGCAGAAGCGCGCTCGCCACGAACGGCATCGCGGCGCCGACGATAAGCCCGAGCACGATGCCGAGGCCTGCAATCAACAGGATCTGCACCAGATAGACGGTGAAGACGAAGCCGCCCGAGGCGCCGAGGCTCTTGAAGGTGGCGATGACGCCGCGCTTGCCGTCGAGATAGGCGCGCACGGCGTTCGCCACGCCGACGCCGCCGACCACCAGCGCCGTCAGCCCGACCAGGGTCAGGAATTGCGAGAAGCGTTCGATGTTGGCGGAGAGCGCGGGGGCGGCGTTGCTGCGCGTGCGGATCGACCAGCCGGCCTGCGGGAAATCCTTCGCGGCTTGAGCCTGGATGTCCTTGATCCGCGCCTCGGACGTGCCGTCGGGCAGGCGCACCTTATAGGCGTTCTCGACCAGGCTGCCGGGCTGCACCAGGCCGGATGCGGCAAGGCCCTGGCGCGAAATCATCAGCCGCGGCGCGAAACCGAAACCGTCCGACACCGCATCCGGCTCGCTGACCAGCCTCGCCCGCAGTTCGAAAATGGCGCCGCCGAGTTTCAACCTGTCGCCGATGTGAAGATTGAGCCGGTCGAACAACAGGTCGGGCGCGGCGGCGCCGAACACGCCGGACCGTTCGCCGAACAATTGGTCCTTCGGCAGCGCCGGATCAGTTTCCAGAGCGCCGAAGAGCGGATAGGCGTCGTCGACGGCCTTTGCCTCGACCAGCGCCTGGTCCGAGCCGTCCTCCAGCCGCGCCATCGAGCGCATGCCGGAATTGAGCGAGACAGTGCCGAGGCCCTTGATGAAGCGGAGCTCCGCATCGGAAGCGCTGCGCTGGTTGACCTGGAAGCGCAAATCGCCGCCAAGCAGCGTCTGGCCCTGATTGGCGACGCCGGCCGAGATCGCCTGCGCCACCGAATTGACGCCGCCGATCGCCGCGACGCCCAGCGCGATGCAGCCGAGGAAGATCATGAAGCCGGACAGTCCGCCGCGCATCTCGCGCAGCGAGAAGCGGATGGCAAGCTTCAGGGTTCGAAGCCGGGCGGCCGCCATGCCTCTATGCCGTCACTTTGAGCAAAGGCGCATCCTCGATCCGCCCCGAACGCATCGAGACCTGGCGCGCACAACGCCCGGCCAGCGCCGGATCATGCGTCACCAGCACCAGCGTCATGCCGCGCTCCGCCGCCTTGGCGAACAGGAGATCGGCGATCTGCTTTCCCGTCACCTGGTCGAGGTTGCCGGTCGGCTCGTCGGCGATGAGGATGCGCGGCGACGGCGCCAGCGCCCGCGCGATCGCCACGCGCTGCTGCTCGCCGCCGGAAAGCTCTCCCGGATAATGCGTCACGCGGTCGCTCAGGCCGACCGCCGCGAGCTCCCGCGCGGCCACCCCGAACGGATCGGTATGGCCGGCGAGCTCCAGCGGCACGGCGACATTTTCCAGCGCCGTCATGTTGGGGATGAGATGGAAGGATTGGAACACGATGCCGATGTTTCGCCCCCGAAACGAAGCAATCTGATCCTCGCTTTTGTTATTGATCAGCTCGCCGGCGATCCGGACTGTGCCCGAATCGACCCTTTCCAGCCCGGCAAGGACCATCAGCAGCGTGGACTTGCCGGAGCCCGACGGACCGACAATGCCGGTGGCTTCGCCGGCCGCCACGTCGAGGCTCACGTCTTTCAGCACATGGACGGAGGACGCGCCCTCGCCGAGCGTCAGCGATATGTCCCTCAGCGCAATGACGGCTTCTGTCACAATGAAAGCGCCCTATATGTGAAAAAAGGAGACGGCCGCTGTCTCCTCCCTTGGATTGTTCCGGTCATATGGGGCTCGCCGCATGGCTTTCAAACACCGTTTTGCCGCAGCCCTCCTCCTTTTCCTCGGCCTTTGCGCCGCCATCTCGCCGGCGCGCGCCGCAACCTTCACCATAGTCGGCTTCGGCGACAGCCTGATGGCTGGCTACAGCCTTGGACCGGGCCAGGGTTTCACCGACAGGCTGCAAGCGGCTCTGAAGGCGAAGGGCCTCGATGTCGCCGTCGCCAATGCCGGCGTGTCGGGCGACACATCGAGCGGCGGGCTGGCGCGGCTCGACTGGTCGGTGCCGGACGGCACAAGGCTGGTGATCCTCGAGCTTGGCGCCAACGACATGCTGCGCGGCCTTTCGCCCAAGATCGCCGAGAAGAACCTCGACGCCATGCTCGGCAAGCTGAAGCAACGCAACATCCCGGTGCTTCTGGCCGGCATGCGCGCCGCGCCCAATCTCGGCGCCGATTACCAGAAGGCCTTCGATGCCATCTATCCGCGGCTTGCCGAAAAATACCGCGTTCCGCTCTATCCGTTCTTTCTCGACGGCGTCGCCGGCCATCCCGACCGCCAGCTCGAAGACGGCCTGCATCCCAATCCCCGGGGTGTCGACGTCATGGTCGAGCGCATCCTGCCCGTGGTCGAAAAGGCGATCGCCGACAATGGAGGGAAGTCATGAGTCCGTAATGCCACGCTTTCCGCTGGGGAAACTTTGTGGACAACAAACCGCTTGCCCCGCGCCAATATCGATGATTCGCTAGGAACGAGAGTTTCGATTCGAGGACAGGAGGCTTTACATGCCACGTCTTTTCACCGCCCTCGAAATTCCGCGTGATGCCGCACTCTCTTTGTCCCTGCTCCGCGGCGGGCTGCCCGGAGCGCGCTGGATCGATGTCGAAAACTACCATCTGACGCTGCGTTTCATCGGTGATGTCGAGGGCCATGTCGCCGACGAAATCGCCAACGCCCTCGACAGGGTCGACCGCCCCTCTTTCCAGATGACGCTCTCCGGGGTCGGCGCCTTCGGCGGCAAGAAGCCGCATGCGGTGTGGGCCGGCGTGTCGGCCTCGCCCGACCTGACGGCGCTGCAGGGCGAGATCGACCGCATCTGCCAGCGGCTCGGTCTGCCGGCCGACCCACGCAAGTTTTCGCCGCATGTGACGCTGGCGCGCCTGCGCAATGGGAGCCCGCTCGATGTCGCGCAATATCTTTCGGCGCGCGGCAATTTCGCGGCATTGCCCTTCCGCGTCGGCCGCTTCGTCCTGATGTCGTCGCGCGATTCGGTCGGCGGCGGCCCCTACATCGTCGAGGAAGCCTGGCCGCTGGTCGGCGAAGCGCTGGCCCCAAGCCGCTTCGCCAGCGCATCCGACGCCTCGCGGATCATGCGGTAGACCGAGGCGAAGGCCTCGGCGCCGTCGTAATAGGGATCGGGAACGTCCACGGTCTTTCCCGTAGCAAAATCCAGATAGAGATGGATGCGGTCGTGCGCGGCCTGCGGCGCCAGCGCCTTGAGGTCGCGCACATTTGCATTGTCCATGCCGAGGATCAGGTCGAAACGCGAAAAATCCTCCTGCAGCACCTTGCGCGCCCGCTGCCCTGAAATGTCGACGCCGTGCCTTGCCGCCACCGCGATCGAGCGCCGGCTCCTGGCCGGCATGCCAGCCGCCCGTCCCGGCCGAATCGATCACCAGACCCTGGTCTTTGCCTTGCTCGGTCAGGACGGCGCGGAACACGCCCTCGGCCAGCGGCGAGCGGCAGATGTTGCCAAGGCAGACGAACAGAATGGATTTTATGGGCTTTGCGCTCATCGATCCGGCGTTATGGTTGGATCATCTGCGAATAGCACAGGGACCGGACATGAACAGGGAAAAACTCAACAAGGAAGCGATCGTCGCCGCGCTTGCGGAACTTGACGGCTGGTCGCTCGCCGCCGACGGCGCCTCCATCAAGCGCAGCTTCGTCTTCAAGAATTTCTCCGAGGCCTTCGCCTTCATGACGCGCGTGGCGCTGGCGGCCGAAAAGATGGACCATCACCCGGACTGGTCGAATGTCTACAAGACCGTCGACGTGACGCTGAACACGCATGACGCAGGCGGCGTCACGGCGCTGGATATCGAGCTCGCCAAGCGGATGAACGTATATTTCGGCTGAGAGCGAGCGGACTTCGTCATTCCAGGGCGGAGCAAGGAGCGAAGCGACGCGCGCAGACCCTGGAATCCATTCCGTGACCTTTGCCGAGAATTGCAGCGGGGCAGCATTCTGCACCGTGAGCAGCGCTCGTATGTCACGGAATGGATCCTCGGGTCTGCGCGCGTCGCTTCGCTCCTTGCTCCGCCCGTGGATGACGATCGGAGGGATGCCTTGGCCAACTATCGTACTGAGGCGATTGCCATGCTTGTTATTGTTGCGAGTTCGATTTTAGATCGACGCACCCCTAAACTCTTGTAGCCGCCTCCCGCTTTCACCACATTTTGCCGCGGCGAGCCGCCCGCAACGATGCACGCGGCCGCCAAGGAGCGATTGATGGCGCAAGGTACCGGTTTCGATTTCTTCGGCTTCGGCGACAAGCTCGCCGGCGAGGGCGAGGTGCGCGAAAAATTCTGGCGCACCGCCAAGAAGGCGGCGCGGCAGATTCCGTTCATGGACGAGGTTGTCGCCGCCTATTATTGCGCCATGGACAAGGACACGCCGCTGCGCGCCAAGGGTATCCTGCTCGCCGCGCTCGGCTATTTCGTCCTGCCGGTGGATTTCATCCCCGACTTCATCTTCGGCCTCGGCTTCACCGACGACCTTGCCGTGCTGACCGCGGCGATCACCGCCGTCAGCGCGCATATCACGCCTGCCCACAGGCAGGCCGCCAAAGACGCGCTGGCGGACAAGAGCTGATCCCGGCTCGCTTCAGGCCCGCAAATCGGCGCGGACGAAAAGACAAACTCTTGCCGTTTTCGTGGCATCCAACTCCGCGCCGGGACGTCGCGCCGGCATCAATCCACAGTGGCGGCGCCGATGGTGGCGGTTTCCTGGGGTGGGTTCCTTTTCTTCAAGGACGATTCACCGTTTGGTAACCCTGATTAAATCAAAATGAAGCGACGGCAGGACGCCACGCGGCCCGCCTCCGCACCATTTGGAATACGGGAAGAACGATGCGCGGATTGATTGCTATAGTTTCCAGCCTGGTCCTGGCGGCCTCGGCGGCGCCGGCGTTGGCGCAGCAGGCGACCAAGATCGGCCAGCACAATGCCTGGGGCACCTACAGCTATCAGTCGGCCGCCGGCAAGGTCTGCTATGTGCTGACCGTGCCCACCGACAAGCAGCCGCCGTCGCTCGATCATGGCGACATGTTCTTCTTCGTCAGCCAGCGGCCCGGACAGCAGGTCTCCTACGAGCCGCAGTTCATCGCCGGCTACAACTTCCAGGAAGGCTCGAAGGCCACCGTCACCATCGACAAGAAGAGCTTCTCGATGTTCACCCGCGGCAAGTCGGCCTGGGTCGAGAACGCGGCGGAAGAGCCGGTGCTGATCGCCGCCATGAAGACCGGTTCCGACATGAAGGTGCAGGCCAAGTCCGGCCGCGGCAATCCAACTTCCTACGTCTTCTCGCTGAAAGGCATCTCGGCCGCGCTGGCCTCGATCGCCAAGTGCAAATAGGCGGGAACCGCATTCGAACCTGACGCAAGGCCGGACATCATGCCCGGCCTTTTGCTTGGGCTGGCGCTCAGCCCTGCGCCGGCTCTGGCTGCGCCCTGCGCCGCCGGATCGCCTCGGCGATGAAGACGCGCGACAGCGCGTGGTAGAGAGGTTCGTTGGAGATCAGCCTCGCCGTGCCGTAGCCCAGCATCGACGCGCACATCAGCGCGATCACATTGTCGTGGTTGCCGGTCATCTCGAGAATGATGACGAAGGCCGTCATTGGCGCCTGCACGACGCCGGCGAAATAGCCGGCCATGCCGAGCAGCGCCGCCGTGCCGGTGGCCGTGCCGAAGACCAGGCCGAGCGTGCTGCCCAGCCCCGCGCCCACCGCCAGCGACGGCGCGAAGAGGCCGCCGGGAATGCCCGACACCATCGACAAGAGGCCGGCTGCGAACTTCTCGACGAAGAAGAAGGCCGGCAGCGGCGTGCCTTCGATCGCGCCGCGCGCCTGCACATAACCGGTGCCGAAGGTCGATCCTCCGGAGGCGATGCCGATCGCGGCGACGGCCAGGCCGCAGACAGCCGCCACGACCAGCGTGCGCGGCAGCGGCTGCAGCGCGTTCCAGCGCCGGATGCGGCGCATGACTTTCAGCGCCGAGAGCGAGAACAGCGCGCCGACACCGCCGCCGATGATTCCGCAGGCGAGCACCAGCGGCCAGTCCGTGGCGAAGGCGACCGTGTCCCTGGCGACGCCGAAATAGGTGTAGTTGCCGAGCAGCCCGAGCGAGGCGAGGCCAGCCAGGATCACCGCCGTCAGCACCAGCCCGTTGGTGCGCGCCTCGTAGGCCCGGCCCATTTCCTCGATGGCGAAGACGATGCCGGCAAGCGGCGTGTTGAAGGCAGCGGCGATGCCGGCGGCGGAGCCTGCCAGGATCAGGCCGCGCGCCTGCGCCATCCCGCCCCAGCGCGCCGCCTGCAGCATCAGCGAAGCGCCGACCTGCACTGTCGGGCCTTCGCGCCCGATCGAGGCGCCGCAGGCGAGGCCGACGATGGTCAGCGCGATCTTGCCCACCACCAGCCTCAGCGACAGGATCCGGCTGCGGTCTTCCTCGTCGCGCAGATGCCGCGCCGCGATCGCCTGCGGAATGCCGCTGCCTTGCGAGCCCGGAAAGAAGGAATGCGCGAGCCAGGCGCAAAGGACGAAACCGAGCGGCGTCACGACGAGCGGCAGATAGAAGCGCCAGCCGCCGTCATTGCCCGTCATGAGATGGACCAGGGCCTGCGCCCGGTCGGCGAGCAGGGCGAACAGGACGCTGATCAGGCCGATCGAGATGGCGCCGGCCCAGAAGACGAGACGCGGCTGCCAGACGCGCCGCGACATCCACATGGCGTGGGAACGCCGCAGCATGCGGTATTTTCGGGATATGCCGGCCATGACCGTCCTCGTGATGGTTACCCGCCCTAGCACACTCGCCGGGTCGATCAACCCGCGAGGGCGAGCCCGACGTCAGGTCGAGGAGCAGTGCTCAAGGGGACGTTGCCGGATGGCGGATAACCCGCCGGCACACCGGCCGGCGGGGAGGTCGGCAGGCAGGATCGGCGAGGTCACATCGCCATTTTTTCACATTCGGCCTGGGCCTTCTTGGTCGACGTGTCGACCATGTAGGCCTTGCCCTTGGCGTCGGTGATCATCATCATGCAATGCTTGATCGGCTTGGCCATCTTCATCATCTCGGCGCTCATCTTGGCGTCCGGCATCATGGTGCCCATGTGGCCGTCCGGCATGATCGCGGTGACCTGTCCGCCCTTCATCATCGTCATGGCGCCCATCGTGTCCTCGGCAAAGGCCTGCGAGGCGCAAAGACCGGCGAGGCCGGCAATGAGTGCGAACTTGATCGAGTGCATTTGAACAACTCCCATTGTTGAGGGGCATGGTCGCCCCTTTCAGGTTCGCGGATGCGTTTCGATTGGTTACGCCAACACGAATATGTGATCGGTTTTTGAGGGCCATCGCCAGTCGCGGCCTTCTCCCCCTGTGGGAGAAGGTGGATCGGCGCCCAGCGCCGAGACGGATGAGGGGTGTTCCAGTGAACACCAACGCCTCACTCCGCTGGAGCACCCCTCATCCGACCGAGCTTCGCTCGGCCACCTTCTCCCACAAGGGGAGAAGGAAAGCGGGGCGCATGACTCCGGCGCCGGGCTGTGCTATGCGCCGCGTTTCCTGTGCGGCCGGTGCTGAAATCGGCCGCAAATCGCTTATATTGGCGCCACCATGACCGTTTCGCTTGATCTTACCGCCGAGGGCGCACGTGATGCCTTGCGCCGCGCAGCACCGGCCGAGAAGCCGTCGCTGATCGGCCTGACCCGTGCCGAGCTCGGCGAGGCGCTTGTCGGCGCCGGCATCGTGCTGGAGCGCCAAGCAAAGATGCGCGCCCAGCAGCTCTGGCACTGGATGTATGTGCGCGGCGTCTCCGACTTCGCGCATATGTTCAACATCTCCAAGGACCTGCGCGCCGAGCTCGACAGGCATTTCACCGTCGCCCGGCCCGAGATCGTCGAGGAGCAGATCTCTGCCGACGGCACGCGCAAATGGCTGTTCCGCTTTCCGCCGCGCGGCGCCGGCCGTCCGGTCGAGATCGAGACCGTCTATATTCCCGAGGAAGGCCGCGGCACGCTCTGCATTTCGTCCCAGGTCGGCTGCACCCTGACCTGCTCCTTCTGCCACACCGGCACGCAGAAGCTGGTGCGCAACCTCACCGCCGAGGAGATCCTGGCGCAGCTGCTCACCGCGCGCGACCGCCTCGGCGATTTCCCCGACCGCGACACGCCGGACGGCGCCATTGTGCCGGCCGAGGGCCGCAAGGTATCCAACATCGTCATGATGGGCATGGGCGAGCCGCTCTATAATTTCGAGGCGGTGAAGAAGGCGCTGCTGATCGCCTCCGACGGCGACGGGCTGTCGCTGTCGAAGCGGCGGATCACGCTGTCGACCTCCGGCGTGGTGCCGGAAATCTTCCGCACTGGCGAGGAGATCGGCGTGATGTTGGCGATCTCGCTGCACGCCACCAATGACGACCTGCGCGACCTTTTGGTGCCGATCAACAAGAAGTTCCCGCTCAAGGAGCTGATCGCCGCCTGCAAGGCCTACCCGGGCCTCTCCAACGCCAAGCGCATCACCTTCGAATATGTGATGCTGAAGGACGTCAACGATTCCCTCGACGACGCCAAGGCGCTGGTCAAGCTGCTCAAAGGCATTCCGGCCAAGATCAACCTTATCCCGTTCAACCCGTGGCCGGGCACCAACTACCAGTGCTCGGACTGGGAAACGATCGAAAAGTTTGCCGACTATATAAACAATGCCGGCTATGCTTCGCCGATCCGCACCCCGCGCGGCCGCGATATCCTCGCCGCCTGCGGCCAGCTGAAGTCGGAGTCCGAGCGCATGCGCAAGGTCGACCGTCTGGCGCTCGAAGCCATGATGATCGCGGGACACGGCGAGGCGTGAGGCGCATCATCGCCTACCTCATTCGCTTCGCCGTCATCCTGATCGGCTATGTCGTCGGCTCGCTGGCGGCGAGCGCCTTCCTCAACATCCTGGTCCTGGCGCATCTGGGCTACACCCCGGCCGATCCGGAGCCGACGGCGACCGCCTCGCTCTATTTCTCGGTGCCTTTCGTGGCGCTGTTCGTCGCCTATTTCGCCTTCATGCCGGCGGCGGTCGTCATTTTGACCGCCGAAGTGCTCGGCCGGCGCGACTGGCTGTTCTACGCGCTGGGCGGCGCCGTCATCGCACTCGTTTTCCTCGGCTTCGTGCACAATGTGGGCGACGCCAATTTCGATGTCACCGAAACCAATGCCAGATTGGCGGTGATCGGCGCCGGCATGGTCGGCGGCATCTTCTACTGGCTCTCCGCCGGCCGCTGGGCCGGAAGCTGGCGGCGCGAGGCGCTGCCCGACCTGGAGCGGTAGGCTGCTCCCGGATCAACTGAGCCAAACTCCGGCTTGACCCCGGTTCGATGCTCCCGCATCACTGGACCATGCCGAAGATGCCGCAACCGGGCGCCAAGCCCCTCGTCACGCCCCTTGCAGCACAGGGATTGAGACCCGTCTTTGTCGACCGCTGGAGCGACAAGATCCGAATCCGCACGCTCAGGCCGGCGGATGTGACACCCGAGATCGCAGCTTGGCTAGCCGATCCCGCCGTCATGGAAGGATTGAACGCGCCGCAAAAAGCGATGGGCCTCGATGCCTTCCGGGCCTATGTCGCCAGCTTCGATAATCTGAAGCGCAATCTCATGACGATCCTCGGTCTGCCAGACGGCCAGCCGCTCGGCCTGGCGGTCATGGAGGTCGATCTCCGGCACCGGCTCGGCTCGTTGCACTTGATTATCGGCGATCCGGAGAACCGGGGTAGGAATGTTGCCTTTGAGGCATCTGCCGTTCTGCTCAGGCATTTCTTTCGCGAGCGAAAGCTCGAGAAGGTGACCTTTCAGCCGCTGGCGCGTAACGCCGCGGCTATCGCCGTGTGCGAACGTTTCGGATTGCGGCTGGAAGGCACGTTGCGGGCTCATCGCATAGATGGCCGGACCGGCAAGCGCCTCGACCAGATGCTCTACGCGCTGACATTGGAAGAATATGACGAACGCGTTCGCGCCTTGGAGGCGGCCGGCATAGTTCGACCCTTCGCCGGCCCTGGTCTCCCGACCCAAAAACTGCCCTAAAAACGGTACGCTACGCCGAATTTTACTGTATCGAGGGACGGTCGGAAGCTCGCGCCAGCCGTGCCGCCCGGCCCAGGTTCGATCTTGTCGAATGCGTAGTGGAGGTATTCCCCTTTCAAGGACCAGTTCGGCGCGAGTGCATACTCCGCGCCCAAGCCGATCACGCCGCCCACCTTCACGCCTGAAAAATCCGCAGTCGACCCGACTGGCGCAAAAATGGGACGGTCATAGGAAGTTGCCTGAAAATGCCCGGCAGCCACGCCGCCGGTGACATAGGCAAGGAGTTGGTCGGTCGGCGTGTAACCGGCTCTCAGCCTCGCCGTCGCGACCCAGTCGACGTCGTAAGTATAGGCTTCGCCCTTGCCGAGAAGGTCTAGGTGGCCGAATTTTGTGTCGTGCATGCCGACGAAATCGAAATCGCCGGCGACGCCGTAAACGAAGTCCCCGCTCTGCCAATCGTGCCCGGCATAGATGCCGCCGAGATAACCATCCTTTTGATGGCTGCCGTCGAAGTTTGTCGTGTCGGCATCGAAATCGACGGAGGAGTGGGCATAGCCGCCCTCCACGCCGACATAAGATCCCGACCAGTTATAGGTCGCCTCCTGCGCGCTGGCCTCGCAGACCAGCCCGATCACGGCAACGGATGCCAAGAGTAAGCTCTTCATTAGTCCCCCAATATGCCCTAGCGAATCTTCTAGGTGGGCAGAATCCTGGGGGCAAGAGCAGCAATGCAACAGCGCCGGCGAATTTTACGCGATGGCTAACGCCCTACTTCGCCTGCGCGGTCAGGATCTTGAGCGCGAAGGCCGAGAACACGCCGCCGAACAGATAGTCGACCACGCGCGTCACCCGCGGGCTCGCCTTCATCGCCGCCGAAAATTTCTCCGCCGCCAGCACCATCGGCGCCGTCACCGGGATCGACAGCACGATGAACATCACGCCGAGGAAGAACAGTTTTCCGGACGCGTTCGGATCGTGCGCGGAGACGAATTGCGGCAGGAAAGTCATGAAGAACAGGATGATCTTCGGGTTGAGCAGGTTGACGCCGAGCCCGGCCGCCCAGCTGCGGAACAGCGAAACCTGCGGTCCCGTCCTCTTCTCCGGCGAAAAGGCCGAGCCTTTCGTCACCGCTTGAAAAGCCAGGAACACCAGATAGCCGGCGCCAAAAATCTTCAAGACGAAAAAGGCCATCGGCGAAGCGACGATCAGCGCCGAGATGCCTACCACCACCAGCGTGGTGTGGATCAGTGTGCCGCAGAGCGCGCCGGCCATGGAGGCGAAGCCGGTGGCGCGGCCCTGGCTCAGCGTGCGCGACACGAACAGCGTCATGTCCGGCCCAGGCGTGATCGCCAGGATGATGGTGGCGATGGCGAACTGGATGAGCGTCGAAGTGTCGGGAATGAAGGACATGGAAGGCCCGGTTTCGTGATGGTTTGCGAGTTTATAACGCGGCTGCCCCAGTCGCGCCAGCCGCGGCGATTGGGTTCTCCTGCTCACCTTCGTCTCTTGCGCCGCCCGGAAAGGCCGTGATACCTCGCCCGCGAAGCTATTTTCCCGCGGAACCGCCAAAAATGCCCAAGACCAAGAACATCAAGAAAGTCGTGCTCGCCTATTCCGGCGGCCTCGACACCTCCATCATCCTGAAATGGCTGCAGACCGAGCTCGGCGCCGAAGTCGTCACCTTCACCGCCGATCTCGGCCAGGGTGGTGAGCTCGAGCCGGCGCGCCGCAAGGCCGAGATGATGGGCATCAAGGACATCCGCATCGTCGACGTGCGCGAGGAGTTCGTCGCCGACTTCGTCTTCCCGATGTTCCGCGCCAACGCCGTCTATGAAGGCACCTACCTGCTCGGCACCTCGATCGCCCGGCCGCTGATCTCCAAGCATCTGGTCGAGATCGCCAAGGAAACCGGCGCCGACGCCATTGCCCATGGCGCCACCGGCAAGGGCAACGACCAGGTCCGCTTCGAATTATCCGCCTATGCGCTGAATCCGGACATCAAGGTCATTGCGCCGTGGCGCGACTGGTCGTTCAAGTCGCGCACCGACCTTCTCAACTTCGCCGAGCAGCATCAGATCCCGGTGCCGAAGGACAAGCGCGGCGACGCCCCGTTCTCGGTCGACGCCAACCTCCTGCACTCCTCATCCGAGGGCAAGGTGCTGGAGGATCCGTGGAGCGAGCCGCCGGAATTCGTGCATCAGCGCACCGTCTCGCCGATGGATGCGCCCGATGTCGTCACCGAGATCGAGATCGAGTTCCTCAAGGGCGATCCTGTCGCGCTCAACGGCAAGAAGCTGTCGCCGGCCACAATGCTGGCGGCGCTCAACGACCTCGGCCGCGACAACGGCATCGGCCGCCTCGACCTGGTCGAGAACCGCTTCGTCGGCATGAAGTCGCGCGGCGTCTACGAGACGCCCGGCGGCACCATCCTGATCGCCGCCCACCGCGCGATCGAATCGATCACGCTCGACCGCGGCGCCGCGCACCTCAAGGACGAGTTCATGCCGCGCTACGCCGAGCTCATCTATAACGGCTTCTGGTTCTCGCCCGAGCGCGTGATGCTGCAGGCGATGATCGACAAGAGCCAGGAAGACGTCGAAGGCACGGTGCGGCTGAAGCTCTACAAGGGCAATATCATCGTCACCGGCCGCAAGTCGAAGAAGACACTCTACTCGGATGCGCTGGTCACCTTCGAGGACGACCGCGGCGCCTACGACCAGAAGGATGCCGAGGGTTTTATCCGGCTGAACGGACTTCGGCTGCGGACGCTCGCGGCAAGGAACCGTCGCTGAAATTGCGGATCTCCCCTACGGGTGAGATGTCCTGTGGGGCAGAGGAGCGTGCTGTCCCGTCAATCTGTCCTTCGTCATTCTAGGGCGGAGCAAGGAGCGAAGCGACGCGCGCAGACCCTAGAATCCACGCCGTGACGCCTGAGCGCCGCCACGGTGCAGAACGCTCACCAACCAATTCCGCGAAACAGCTCGAACCATTCCGGATTGCTCTTTTCGATCAGTTCAATCTTCCATCGCCGTGGCCAGCGTTTCAGTGACGTCTCACGCTGGATGGCATCAGCGATGTCGAAATATTCCTCGTACCAGACGAGACGCTGCACACCGTAACGGCTGGCGAAGCTGGAATCTTGGCCATTCTTGTGCTCGGGTATGCGGCGGGCAAGGTCATTGGTGACACCGATATAGATCGTGCCCCCTTTCTGGCTAGCAGTCATGTAGACATAGCCGGTCATCTGGCGATCCTAGCTGGCGCAGCCATCGGCGCCTATTCTGGACCGCAGCATTCTACGGCCAATGCCACGGCATGGATTCTAGGGTCTGCGCGCGTCGCTCCGCTCCTTGCTCCGCCCTAGAATGACGAAGCACAGGTCGCTCCGCGAGGTCCCAAGGCGCCCCGAGGGAAGTGATCCCCACTTTCCCGGCTTTCGCCAATCTCCACAAACAAAAAAGCCCGGCGCTTGGCCGAGCTTTTCCGTGGAATGACGACCTCAATCAGTCCGCGTCAATCGCTTCGGCGATGCGGGCGATGGCTTGCTGGTAGACGCTTGCCGAGTTCCAGCCCGCGATCGCGCCCATATTGGCCTCGTAGCTCGCGCCGGCCTGCCAGCCATGTGCCTTGAGATAGTTGGCGGTGGAAGCCAGCGCCGTGTTGCGGTCGCGCAGGTTTCCGCTGCCGACGCCATATTTCAGCACGTTTCCGGGCAGGAACTGGGTGTGGCCGATCTCGCCATGCATGGCGCCGACCGAGGAGGCGCTCAGCGCGCCGCGATCGACGAGCTTCAGCGCCGCGATGGCGTGCGGGGTGAAATAGTCCGGGCGGCGGCAGTCATAGGCGAGCGTCAGGATGGCCGACACCGTGTTCTGATTGCCCATCGAGGCGCCGAAGCCGGTTTCCATACCCCAGATGGCGAGCAGCACGCCCGGCGGCACGCCATAGGTCCGCTCGATATCGGCGAACATCGCCGCGTTGGCCTTCTTCAATGCGCGGCCTCTCGAGATGATCGCGGACGCCCCGCGGCGTTTCATGAAAGCCTCGACCGAACCGCTGAAAGCCTTGTGGATGGCGCGATCGGCCGAAATCGTCCTTGTCGCGTAGGTCGCCCCCTCCAGCGCCGAAAGCCCCCTTTGGCCGACGCCGTTGGCCTTGGCCTCGGCGGCAAAGTCCTGCTTCCAGGCGTCGAATCCGGCGCCGTTCTTGCCGCAGCTGGCCGCGGCTTCAGCGCCTGTCGCCAACCCCAGCATCGCCACCACCGCCGCGGCGACCGCGAAAATCCTTCTTTTGGCAAAGAATGCCATGTCCTTCTCCTGGTTGCCTTGAATCACGTCCCGGCTGCGAATTTGCCAGCGAAACGCCCGGTTGTCACCGTCCTCGCAGGGGGACATGACACCCGACGCTGGCGAAAGAAGGGCAATTGCCTGCGATCGGCCATCAGGTGTGGCGGGCCTGCCTCATGAAAGACATTGACGTCGTGGTCATTGGCGCCGGTCCGGCGGGACTTGCCGCGCTAAAAGCGCCTTGCGCCCGCTCACGCCCTTTTGACCGCAACCCCGAGAAATCATGGAACAATTCGTGAGCGGCCGAAAGGCGCTTTAGCCGGAACGCATAAGCCTTGGTTTCGTTTCCGACCGCGAGGGAGCGTGGAAAAACGGAGTGAAAACATGAAACGCGTACTGTTTCCGGCGCTTGCCGGCGCGCTGTTCGCCATGTCGGGCACGGCCTTGGCCGACACTGCCGTCTCGGCGGTGGCCGATCTCAATGTGCGCGCCGGCCCCGGCCCGCAATATCCCGTGATTGGCGTGCTGGCCGCCGGCCAGTCGGCAACGCTCACCGGCTGCATCGCGAACAGCAAATGGTGCACGATCGCCGAAGCGGGCGGCAATGGCTGGGTCTATTCCGACTATGTGACGGGCGATTTCGGCGGCAGCCGCGTCGTGCTGACACGCCGGCCGGCCAATGCCGGCATCGCCGTCGTGTCGCCGCCGACCGATAACATCTATACCACGGACAGCTACACCGGCGCCATCGTTCCCGGCGACGACGCCATCGAATCGATCGGCAGGCCGCCGGCCGAGGTCGGCACCTATGTCACCACGCACCGGGTCGATCCGGTCTATCTCGAGGGCGAGGTGGTGACCGGCGCCACGCTGCCCGACACGGTCGAGCTGCGCGAGATCCCCGATTACCGGTATCGCTATGTCTATGTGAACAACCAGCCGGCGCTGGTCGACCCCGGCACGCGGCGCATCGTCTATGTGATGCGCTGATCGGGCTTGATCGTCGTCAGACGAGCGGCCGCCGGCGATGGCGGCCGTTTCTTTTCCGTGCTGACGGCTCAGCCGGCTTGCCTGCGTTCAATGCACACGTTTGGGATTGGCCGAAGCGTCCGAACTTCGTCATCCAAGGGCGGAGCGGAAGCGAAGCGGACGCGTAGACCCGAGGATCCATTCCGTGACCCGGCCGAAGAGCGCAGCGGGGCAGAATTCTGCACTGTGGCAACGCTCGGAAGTAACGGAATGGATCCTCGGGTCTGCGCCGCGTCGCTTCGCTCCTTGCTCCGCCCGTGGATGACGACGAGATGGGCGTTCCAGCTAATCTCCTACCGTCGTGATCGCGCGTTAGTGTTCCGTGGTACGAATTTGATGTTCGTGCCGCCCTCAACGCGATCCAGTCAGTCCCGGCTAAAGCAAGGTAATCGCGCGGTAACCACCGACCTCCTACACAATACAGCCGAAAGCCTTCGGCAGGGGAGCCGCGTGACGATCGAAAATGCCGCCTTCGAGCGCTATCGCCGCTCGCCGAACGAAAAGACCACTTTGCTGCGGCTGTTCTTCGGCACGGCAATCGTCATTGCCTTCTGGATGGCGGCGACGGCTGTCGTGCTGTTTGCCGGCACCTATGTCTACATCGTCTGGCGCCTGCCCGGCCCCTCGACCGGGCAGTACATGCAGGACTTCCTGGCATCGCCCGTCGGCATCCTCAGCGCGCTGAGCTCCTTTGCCGGCATCTGGATCGGCCTGTGGGTGGCGATGCGATTGGTGCATGGCGAGCCGCTGTCGGCTCTCTTTGGCGTTACCCGCCGCATCGCTGGCGGCGATTTTTTGAAGGGCCTGGTCGCGGTGCTGATCACCTCGCTGTTCTCCGAGGTGCTGCTCTATTGGCTGCAGCCGGAGATCGCGCGCGGACCGATCACCCTGTCGTCCTGGCTGCTTTTCCTGGCGCCGATCGCGCTGCTCGCCTTCCTGCAGACCTCGTCGGAGGAAGTGCTGTTTCGCGGCTATCTGCTGCGCGCCCTCGCTCGTCGCTTCAGGAGTCCTCTGGTCTGGGCGGTGCTGCCGGGCCTGCTGTTCACGTCGCTGCACTGGAATACGGCCTCGACGCTGGCCATCAATGCCAGTGTCTTCATCTCGATCGGCACATTCGCCCTGCTGCTCACGCTCCTGGTCTATGTCACCGGCAATCTCGGCGCCGGCTTCGGCGCCCATCTCGGCAACAACTTGACCGGCTTCCTGCTGATCTCGCACCAGGAGGCCTACAATTCCTTCGCGCTGCTCAATGCCAAGCCTCTCGAAGGCCCCGGCTGGACCAATCTGGACGCCGTTCTCATCGCCGCGATCGGCGTCGTCAGCACGCTTCTGACGATGCTGCTGCTTTTGCACCGGCGCTCGCCGCTTAGAGTCGGGGCGACCCGGCAAAGTCCGCTATGACACACCCCAAATGGCGGCGTTTTGGCCGGGATTCCAGCATAGTTTCTTGACGCATGTCGTTGCCGCAAAACCGCTGCGCACTTTTGCGCGACATGCGTTGGCCTTGACTCAGCGGCCGATTTCCTGTCTAGAGCCGCTGAATTCCGCGACGAGTTTTCTTTCGCGAAAGCCGACCAGGACGCCGAAACCTCTTTGAGGCGGGTGCTGTAAAGAGATCCTGGAGGCCAACACCCGGCAGCGCGATGCGTCCCCGGGTGCTTTTTGGCTTTGCGCTTTTGCTTGGCGACCCGGCGCGAACGCACTACCTCTCGGTCAACCCCACCGAGATCAAGGACCGCAGATGTTTGAATCCCTCCAGGAGCGTCTTGGCTCCATCCTGAACGGCCTGACCGGCCGCGGCGCGCTCTCCGAGGCGGATGTCTCGGCGGCTTTGCGCGAGGTGCGCCGTGCGCTGCTCGAGGCCGACGTCGCGCTGGAAGTGGTTCGCTCCTTCACCGACAAGGTGCGCGAGAAGGCGGTCGGCGCCGCCGTGCTGAAGTCGATCAAGCCCGGACAGATGGTCGTCAAGATCGTCCATGACGAGCTGGTCGAGATGCTCGGCGCCGAGGGCGTAGCCGTCGACCTCAACGCGCCGGCGCCCGTGGTCGTCATGATGGTCGGCCTGCAGGGTTCCGGCAAGACGACGACCTCGGCCAAGATCGCCAAGCGGCTGACCGAGCGGCAGAACAAGAAGGTCCTGATGGCCTCGCTCGACACGCGGCGGCCCGCCGCGCAGGAGCAGCTGCGCCAACTCGGCGAGCAGACCAAGGTCGCGACGCTGCCGATCATCGCCGGCCAGAGCCCGGTCGATATCGCCAAGCGCGCTGTGCAGGCCGCCAGGCTCGGCGGCCATGACGTCGTCATCCTCGACACCGCCGGCCGCACCCATATCGACGAGCCGCTGATGGTCGAGATGGCCGACATCAAGAAGGTGTCGAGCCCGCACGAGATCCTGCTGGTCGCCGACTCGCTCACCGGCCAGGACGCCGTCAATCTGGCGAAAAGCTTCGACGAGCGCGTCGGCATCACCGGCCTGGTGCTGACCCGCATGGACGGTGACGGCCGCGGCGGCGCGGCGCTGTCGATGCGCGCCGTCACCGGCAAGCCGATCAAGCTCATCGGCACCGGCGAAAAGATGGACGGGCTGGAGGAATTCCACCCCAAGCGCATCGCCGACCGCATCCTCGGCATGGGCGACATTGTCTCGCTCGTCGAGAAGGCCGCCGAAACCATCGACGCCGAGCAGGCGGCGGCGATGGCGAAAAAGATGCAGTCGGGCAAGTTCGACCTGAACGATCTCGCCCAGCAGCTTCAGCAGATGTCGAAAATGGGCGGCATGGGCGGCATCATGGGCATGATGCCCGGCATGGGCAAGATGAAGGACCAGCTGGCCGCCGCCGGCCTCGACGACAAGATGTTCGGCCGCCAGCTCGCCATTATCTCCTCGATGACCAAGGCCGAGCGCGCCAACCCCGATATCCTCAAGCACTCGCGCAAGAAGCGCATCGCCGCCGGTTCCGGCACCGACGCGGCCGAGATCAACAAGCTCTTGAAGATGCATCGCGGCATGGCCGACATGATGAAGGCGATGGGCGGCAAGGGCAAAGGCGGCGGCCTCATGCGCGGCATGATGGGCGGCCTCGCCTCGAAAATGGGGCTGGGCGGCATGATGCCCGGCGGCGGCATGCCCGACCTATCAAACATGGATCCCAAGCAGCTCGAAGCCCTGCAGAAGCAGGCGCAGGCCGCCGGCCTCGGCAAGGGCCTCCCCGGCGGGCTTCCCGGTGGCGGCGGACTGCCGGGCCTGCCTGGCGGCATGAAGCTTCCGGGTCTGCCGGGCCTGGGCGGCGGCGGGCTGCCCGGTTTGGGCAAGAAGAAGTGAAGGGGCGATGAACGAGGAGAAAGACATGGCCGATGCACGCGCCATCCTGGCCGGCTACCGCGCTTCGATCGACAATATCGACGCCGCCCTCATCCATATGCTGGCAGAACGCTTCCGCTGCACCAAGGCGGTCGGCGTTCTGAAGGCCGAGCATGGCCTGCCGCCCGCCGACCCCGCGCGCGAGCAGCAGCAGATCGCCCGTCTTCGCCAGCTGGCGAAGGATGCGCATCTCGACCCGGATTTCGCGGAGAAATTCCTCAACTTCGTCGTCCGCGAAGTGATCCGGCACCACGAACAGATCGCCGCTGCCAACGGCGTGACGAAAACCGGCTGAACCCAGCCGAAAACTCATCAACGAAATCAGAGCTTTTAGGAGACAAAGAAATGGCACTGAAGATCAGACTGGCCCGTGCGGGCTCGAAGAAGCGTCCTTACTACCACGTCGTTGTCGCCGACGCCCGTTCGCCGCGCGACGGCCGTTTCATCGAGTCGCTCGGCTCGTGGAACCCGCTGCTGCCGAAGGACGGCGAGCGCGTCAAGGTCGACGCCGACCGCGTCAAGCACTGGCTGTCGCATGGCGCCCAGCCGACCGACCGCGTGCTGCGCTTCCTCGACGAGGCCGGTATTGCCAAGCGCGAGGCCCGCTCGAACCCGAACAAGGCTCTGCCCGGCAAGAAGGCGCAGGAACGCGCTGCCTTGCTGAAGAAGGCCCAGGAAGACGCCGCTGCGGCGGCTGCGGCGGCGAGCGCCGCACCGGCCGAGGTTGAAGCGGCCAGCGCCGAGTAATCACGGTTCTTCGTCGCTTATGAAAACGGCGGGTATCGGCCCGCCGTTTTTCTTTGTTCGATTTTCGGTCCGATACCTCAATAGCCGGACGGGCAGCGCGCCACATAGACACGCCCGTAACGGTCGCGATAGCGGCACTGGCCGGCTTCGCTGGCATGGCCGATCAGCGCGCCGGCCACTGCGCCGACCGCGCCGCCCACGACCGCGCCCTGCACAGGGTCGCCCGCCACTGCGGCACCGACCGCCGCACCGCCCAGGCCACCGATCGCAGCGCCCTTTTCCGTTTGCGAGCAGGCGCCAAGGGCCACCGTCAGCACCAGGATGGTAATTGCTTTCTTCATTGCTGTTCCTCTCTCAAGCGCCGTCCTCGCCGCCATGCCCTAAACTCACAAACAGCTAAATTGATCCCGGCAATGATGAAGATTGGCCGGCTAGGCCCCGGCCGGATCTGCAGCACTGAACGCCAACTCGTTGAAACTTCATGGTTTTCAGCGCTCCGCGAGGCGCTTCAGATTGCCGAGCCCGGCCTCGAAATCCTTGCCGATCAGCGTGTCGAAATTCATGAACAGGCCCATCAGCTTGGCGATGAAGGGCCTTGCCCCGCGCATCGCCCAGGTGACGGTCGTGCCTTCGCCGGACGGCGAAAGCGTGAAGTCGACACTGTTGTTGGCCCTGAACGGCTTTTCGAAGTCGAGCTTGAGCGACACCAGCGATGACGGCACCGAATTCGTGATCTCCATGCGGCCCTTGCCGGCCTTGGAGTTGCCTTCCCAGGCATAGGCCGCGCCCTTGCCGCTTTCGGCGCCGGACAGCGTGCGCCTCATGCCGGGGTCGAGTTTTTCGAAGGGCGACCATTCGGGCCAGCGCCGGAAATCGTTGATCAGCGGGAAGATCGTCTCGGCCGGCGCCTTGATGCTGGCCGAACGCGTGACGACGAAATCGTTCGGCCGGGTCGCGGCATAGGTCAGCACCGCGGCGACGATGACGACCAGGATGATGAGGATGGTGGCAAACATTTCTTTTGCTCCTCTATCGCGAGAACGGGATCAGCGCGCGCACCCTTTGGTCGCGCAGGTAGAGCCCGCCCCACAGGATTATGCCGAGATAGACGCCGAACAAGGTGTGCGAGAACAGCGGGTTGCCGATCCGCACATGCGTCGAAATCGCGCCGCCCATATAGGCGGTGAGCAGGATGGCGCCGAACACCGAGGTGCGCGGGATGGCGTAGAGCGCAGTCGAGATCAGCCCGATAACCCCGAGCAGGCGCGCGACATTGGCGTCGGCCGGCCAGCCAAGCTGCACCATCGTTTGCGTGACGATGTCGAGCGGCGACAGCTTGATGACGCCATCGAAAATCATGAACAGGACGACGACGGCGCTAAGCACGCGCCCGGTCCACAAGGCGCCGTTCGAGACAGGCGCGGCGTCGGAAATGCTCACGGATGTTCCCTCCTGTTGATTCAAGGGCTGGCTTTCTGCCAGCTTCGAACCAAGGACGGAGAACCACGCGGCGATCCTACGGGTCGCGTGCGCTTTTTTCAAAAGCGTGGTTCAGTGAATGGAACAGAGGAGGCAAGATGACCGGCGAGACCGACCTGGGCAGGCTGTTGGCTTCGATGACGCCGCAACTGCTCGCCGGAACCTACGTCTTCGCTACGCTGGCGCCGGACGCGGCCATGCCGGATGGGCTCGATCCCGTCATGCAATTCCGCGAGCACGAAGGTTTGACCCTGATCGTCGCGGAAGACGCAGCGAAAGCAGCCGGCCTTGCCGGCACGTTCCGCAGCCGGATGATCACGCTCGACATCCACTCCTCGCTGGAAGCCGTCGGCTTCCTCGCCGCCATCACCACGCGGCTCGCGGCGGCAGGCATGGGCGTCAATCCGGTGTCGGCCTTCTATCACGACCATCTGTTCGTGCCGGCGGAGCGGGCGGAGGAAGCGCTGGCGATATTGCGCGGCCTGGCGGTGGAAAGCGGCAGCTTGGCTCAGCGACCGCGCACGTAAAGAATATCCGGCAGCCCTTCCTCATTGGTCGAGCCGTCGCCGAAGGCTTCGGCGCGAAAACCGTGGCGTTCGTAGAAGCGGCGCGCGCCGGTATTGGCCTGAAAGCAATAAAGCTTGATCAGAGACATGCCGCCGGTGGCTTGAGCAAGCAGCCGGGTGCCGATGCCTTGTCCAGTCCAGGCCGGATCAAGATAGAGCTGGTCGATCCATTCGCCGCCGATGGCGATGAAGCCGACGATGCGGCCGCCAGCATCGGCGACCGTCACCTGCTGATTGGGCAGCAGGATGTCGCGGATGAAGAACAGGTCCTCCTCAGGCGTGTGCAGCAACGGCATCCAGCTGAGGGTATCGAGCGAGGCGCGCATCGTGATTGCGATGGCGGGGGCGTCGGAAGCGATGGCCGGACGCAGGAGGATATCTGAGGGTTCTGGACCGATCATGAGGGCGTAGCGCGGTTCCCCTTCTCCCCTTGTGGGAGAAGGTGGATCGGCGCGACAGCGCCGAGACGGATGAGGGGTGTTCCAGCGGAGTGAGACGTCAGCGTTCCCTGGAACACCCCTCATCCGTCGCCTTCGGCGACACCTTCTCCCACAAGGGGAGAAGGAAGAAGCGCCACGGCCGGAGGCCGAGCCTGCGACGGCAGGCCGCCGGCTTTCCGGCGCGCCCGCGCAGGGCCAGCCGCGCAGCGGCGATACGGCCCGTGAGTGAAAACCAAACGGCCGAAGGCCGAGCCTGCGACCGCAGGCCGCCGGTCGTCCGGCGCGCCCGCGCAGGGCCAGCCGCGGCAGCGGCGGTGCGGCCCGTGAGCGAAAACAAACTGCCGTCAGGCCGCCTTCTTCTTCGGCTGGATCAGGCCGCGCTCGACCAGGAGCTCGGCGATCTGGACGGCGTTCAACGCCGCACCCTTGCGCAGATTGTCGGAGACCACCCACATCGACAGGCCGTTATCGACGGTCGAATCCTCGCGGATGCGCGAGATGAAGGTGGCGTCCTCGCCGGCCGATTCCAGCGGCGTGATATAGCCGCCGTTCTCGCGCTTATCCAGCACTTGGCATCCGGGCGCCTCGCGCAGGATCTCGCGCGCCTCATCCGCCGTGATCGGCTTCTCGAACTCGATGTTGACCGCTTCCGAATGGCCGATGAACACCGGCACGCGCACGCAGGTCGCCGTCAGCTTGATCTTGGGGTCGAGCATCTTCTTGGTCTCGGCCACCATCTTCCACTCTTCCTTGGTGAAACCATCGTCGAGGAAGACATCGATATGCGGGATGACGTTGAAGGCGATGCGCTTGGTGAACTTCTTGACGTCGACCTGGTCGGCGACGAACACCGCGCGGGTTTGCGTGAACAGCTCGTCCATGCCTTCCTTGCCGGCGCCCGACACCGACTGGTAGGTGGCGACGACGACCCGCTTGATGGTGGCGACGTCATGCAGCGGCTTCAGCGCCACGACCAGCTGCGCCGTCGAGCAGTTCGGATTGGCAATGATGTTCTTGCGCGTGAACAGCGAGATCGCGTCCGGGTTCACTTCCGGCACGATCAGCGGCACGTCCTGATCGTAACGGAAGGCGGACGAATTATCGATGACGACGCAGCCCTGCTTGCCGATCTTCGGCGACCATTCCTTCGACACATTGCCGCCGGCCGACATCACGCAGATGTCGGTGTCGGAAAAATCGTACTGATCAAGCGCCTTGACCTTCAGCGTGCGGTCGCCGAAGGACACTTCGGTGCCCTGGCTGCGCCGCGACGCCAGCGCCACCACTTCGCTCACCGGGAAGCCGCGCTCGTCGAGAATGTTGAGCATTTCGCGGCCCACATTGCCCGTGGCGCCGACTACCGCAACCTTGAAACTCATCTGGTATCTCCTGTCCCTCTCCGCTTGGTTGTTGGAGAAAACCCGCCGGCCTCATGCGGGTTTCGCCCCCCGGGCCGTACCCGGGAGAGGGTGGTTAGGCCAAGGGAATCACACCGTTTTGGTGGTGGTTTTGGCCGTAGTTTTGCTGGAACGGACGGACGCGTCTAAGCGCCCAGCCCAATGCGTTACATTGTGGCTGGGGGAGTCGAATGCAAGAAGAGCCATCGAAAGGCCGCGCATCGGAAAACCATCCCGTTCGACGCGGGCTTTTACGCAGTTTGGCAAAAGAGTCAATTGGCGTAGCGCCTCTCCTTCTCCCCTTGTGGGAGAAGGTGGATCGGCGCGCAGCGCCGAGACGGATGAGGGGTGTTCCAGCGGAGTGAGGCGTTGGCTTTCCCTGGAGCACCCCTCATCCGGCCGCTTCGCGGCCACCTTCTCCCACAAGGGGAGAAGGGAAAGGCGCTGCGCACTGCTCTGTACAATGAGGGCCGCAGGAAGTACGAACGCCCAAACTCCCTTGGCTGACGCAGTGCCGGCCTTGTGCTCCAATGGCGAGCGCAGAACCCCGAATTCCGAAAGAAGAAAATGTCCAGTTTCGAAACGATTGTTCCTGCGCTGGCTCAGGCGCTGGAAAAGCGCGGTTATTCGGCGCTGACGCCGGTGCAGAAGGCGGTGCTTGGGCCGGAGCTCGGCGAAGCCGACGCGCTGGTGTCGGCGCAGACCGGGTCCGGCAAGACCGTCGCCTTCGGCCTTGCCGTGGCGCCGACCCTGCTTGGCGGCGCCGAGCGCTTCGGCGACGCCGGAGCGCCGTTGGGCCTGGTCGTGGCGCCGACGCGCGAGCTGGCGCTGCAGGTGCGGCGCGAGCTGGAATGGCTTTACGAGCTGACCGGCGCTGAGATCGCCTCCTGCGTCGGCGGCATGGACATGCGCACCGAGCGGCGCGCGCTGGAGCGCGGCGCTCACATCGTCGTCGGCACGCCGGGCCGGCTGCGCGACCACATCACGCGCGGCGCGCTCGGCATGTCGGCGCTGAAAGCGGTGGTGCTCGACGAGGCCGACGAGATGCTCGACCTCGGCTTCCGCGAGGATCTCGAATTCATCCTCGATGCGGCGCCCGCCGGGCGCCGCACGCTGATGTTTTCCGCCACCGTGCCGCGCTCCATCGCCACGCTGGCGAAGAGTTACCAGCGCGACGCCGTGCGCATCTCGGCCGGCGGCGGGGAAAAGCAGCATCTCGATATCGAGTACCGGGCGCTTTCGGTCGCGCCCGCCGATCGCGAGAACGCCATCATCAACGTGCTGCGCTATTACGAGGCGGGCAATGCGATGGTGTTCTGCAACACCCGCGCCGCCGTCAACCATCTCACAGCGCGTTTCAACAACCGCAATTTTGCGGTGGTGGCGCTCTCCGGCGAGCTCAGCCAGAACGAGCGCAGCCACGCCCTGCAGGCAATGCGCGACGGCCGCGCCAAAGTCTGCATCGCCACGGACGTCGCCGCGCGCGGCATCGACCTGCCCAATCTCGATCTCGTCATCCACGCCGACCTGCCGAGCAATCCGGAGACGCTGCTGCATCGCAGCGGCCGCACCGGACGCGCCGGCCGTAAGGGCGTCAGCGCGCTGATCGTGCCGGGCAATGCGCGCCGGCGCACCGAGCGGCTGCTCGCCAATGCCGGCCTGACCGCGGCCTGGGCGAGCCCTCCCTCAGCCGACGAGGTGCTGCGGCGCGACGACGAGCGCATCCTGGCCGATCCTTCCTTCGGCGAGCCGGTGAAGGACGAGGAGCGCGACTTCGCCGCGGCGCTCCTGGAACGGCACGGCGCCGAGCTGGTGGCCGCCGCCTTCGTGCGGCTTTGCCGTGCAAGCCGCTCGGCGCCTGAGGACCTGATCGATGTCGCGCCCTTCGCGCCATCAAAGGAGAAGTTCGCACGCCGGGAAGAGACATCCGGCCGCGGGGAAGAAACATCGGGCCGCCGCGACGATTTCGGCGATAGCGTCTGGTTCTCGCTCTCGGTTGGCCGCCGGCAGAATGCCGAGCCGCGTTGGCTGATCCCGATGCTGTGCCGCACCGCCGGCATGTCCAAGCGCGAGATCGGCGCCATCAAGATGCAGCCGGAGGAAACCTTCGTGCAGATCGCCGCAGACTGGGCCGACCGGTTCGTCGCCGCGATCGGGCCCGACCGCAAGCTGCAAGGCAGTATCGCGGTCAGGCGGATCGACGGCACGCCGGACCTGTCGCGCGCCGGCTACCAGCCGCCAAGGCCGGAGAAGAAGCCGCATCGCGGCAAGCGGTCTTTCGACCAGGGTGCGCCCGGATTCGAGAAGCGGGCGCTAGGCGAGCGTCAGCCTGCCGCGGCGCCGGGGTCAAAATCCTGGGCGAAGAAGCCGGCAAAGGCGAAGTTCGACAAGCCAAAGTTCGAGGGGCCGAAACCCGACCAGCCGGCAAAGCGCAAGAAGCAGAAGAAGCGGCCAGCGTAGGATCGCGACGGAAGGCAGGCCCGCGGCGAGCGCCGGCGTTCTTTTCAGCGGCAAATCGCAACCTCCGAGATTGGCCGAAGCATCCGAACTTCGGTCATCCACGGGCGGAGCGGAGCGAAGCGGACGCGTAGACCCGAGGATCTATTCCGTGACCTCGCGCCAAGAATAGGGACGACGCAGAACAGGGAGCCGTTCTGCAACGCTCATAGGTCACGGAATGGATTCCATGGTCTGCGCCGCGTCGCTTCGCTCCTTGCTCCGCCATAGAATGACGAAGGCGTGGTGTGCGCAATGTCGACCCTCGCCCAGCGAATGTCGACGGTCATACGATCACCCCAGGAACTTGGCGATGATGGCGTCGCCCATCTCGGTGGTGCCGACTTCCTTCATGCCCGGGGAAAGAATGTCCTTGGTGCGCAGGCCGTCGTCGAGCACGGCGGCGATCGACACTTCGAGCTTGTCGGCCTCGGCGACCATGCCGAAGGAATAGCGCAGGCACATGGCGAAGGACGCGATCATGGCGATCGGGTTGGCGATGCCTTTGCCGGCGATGTCGGGCGCCGAGCCGTGCACCGGCTCGTAGAGCGCCTTGCGCTTCTTGGTCTTGGCATCCGGCGCGCCGAGCGAGGCCGACGGCAGCATTCCGATCGAGCCGGTGAGCATGGCGGCAATGTCGGAGAGCATATCGCCGAACAGATTGTCGGTGACGATGACGTCGAACTGCTTCGGCCAGCGCACCAGCTGCATGCCGCCGGCATCGGCCAGCATATGGTCGAGCTTGACGTCGGAATAGCGCGCCTTGTGGGTCTGCGAGACGACCTCGTTCCACAAAACGCCCGACTTCATGACGTTGCGCTTTTCCATGGATGTCACATGGTTGCGACGGGTCCGCGCGAGCTCGAAGGCGACGCCCGAAATGCGCTCGATCTCGAACGTGTCGTAGACCTGGGTGTCGATGCCGCGCTTCTGGCCGTTGCCGAGATCGATGATCTGCTTCGGCTCGCCGAAATAGACGCCGCCGGTCAGCTCGCGCACGATAAGGATATCCAGGCCCTCGACCACCTCCTGCTTGAGCGAGGAGGAAGCGGCCAAAGCCGGGTAGCAGATCGCCGGTCTGAGATTGGCGAACAGCTCCATGTCCTTGCGCAGGCGCAGCAGTCCGGCCTCGGGGCGCACCTCGTAAGGCACGGCATCCCATTTCGGCCCGCCGACGGCGCCGAACAGCACGGCATCCGCCGCCATCGCCTTGGCCATGTCGGCGTCGGAGATCGCCGCGCCATGCGCGTCGTAAGCGCAGCCGCCGACCAGCCCCTCGTCAGTGGCAAAGCCGCTGCCCAGCCTGTCGTTCATGGCTTTGATCAGCTTCTTCACCTCGGCCATGGCCTCTGGGCCGATGCCGTCGCCGGCGAGCAGGAAGAGATTTTTCGAAGCCATGGAGAACCGTCCCAATAGTATCTGGAGAAACGCGGCCTTGCTAAACGCCAAGTGATTGCGGCGCAAGGGGATGTCTCGAAGCTTGGTTTCCTCGCCCCAGCCAGAGGCGGGGGAGAGGTGTCCGCGAAGCGGACGGGAGGGGGCCTTCGTAGGGCGCTCCCCTCTCCGTCTCGGCTTCGCCGAGCCACCTCTCCCCACTTCGTGGGGCGAGGAACCCCAGCTACCGATGCACCAAAATATTCACCAGCCTGCCGAACGGATCGCGCACATAGAAGCGCCGCACGCCCCAGGGCTCGTCAGCCGGGCCATATTCGACAGCGAAGCCGGCGGTCTTCATGGCCTCGAGCGCCGCGTCCACATCGTCGACTTCGACCGACAGGTCCGGCACCGGCGTGCCGGATCCGCCTTGCGCCATGAAGCTCACCTGCGCCTGCATCCGTTCCTCGGACCCGTAGGTGGCGATCCAACCCATATCCATGAGCAGATCAAGCCCGAGCACGTCCTGGTAAAAGCGCTTGGCCGCGGCAATGTCGGATGTGGCGATGTTGGCGACGATGCGCTCGACTTTCACCATAGGCTGACCCCTGCTTTGCGCGCTTCCCAGTGCCGGCAGCCTATGCCGTGCGCCTCAGCGCCGTCACCTCGATCTCGATCTTCATCTCCGGCTTGTTGAGCTGGCACACGATCATCGTCGCCGCCGGGCGGATGTCGCCGAACGCCTCGCCGAGGATCGGGAAGACCACGTCAACATAGGTCTGGTCGGTGATGTAGTAATGCGCGCGCACCACGTCGGCCATGTCGAACCCGCCTTCGGCGAGCGCCTTGGCGATGGTGGCAAGGCAATTGCGCGTCTGCGCCTCGACCGTGTCGGGCATGGTCATGGTGGCATAGTCATAGCCGGTCGTGCCGGAGACGAAGCACCAGTCGCCCTGCACCACCGCGCGCGAATAGCCGGCGGTTTTCTCGAAGGGCGAACCGGTGGAGATGAGCTTGCGCATGGGAGCCTCGCGTTGGTTTAGGTCGGCGTGCATCTAGCAAAACAGGCTCGGCTGGTCGTGGGCCAAGCAATGCGGAGTATTGTCACGACGTGAGCGCAATCCTTGGAGATTAGCCTGAGCCTTCCTCAGGCCGTCATTCCAGGGCGGAGCAAGGAGCGAAGCGACGCGCGCAGACCCTGGAATCCATGCCGTTACGCCGAAGCGCTGGCAACCGTGCAGAATTCTGGACCCTCGCGCTCTCCGGCAGCGGTCACGGCATGGATCCTCGGGTCTGCGCTCCGCTTCGCGTCGCTCCGCCCGTGGATGACGAAGCCGCGCTGAACCGAATCCCTAGTTCCCCTGCGCGTCGTCATACGCCTTCTTGATGTCCTCCGGCCAATCCTTCATCGACGGCCAGGCCTGCGGCTCGCCATTGTCGCCGCGGCGGGCGAAATAGACTTTCTGCTTGGCCGGGTCGACGGCCATGAAGCCGTCATTGCCGCCGCAGTCATGCGGCACGCAGCCGGTGGCGTAGAAGGCGCCGGACGCCGTCTTTTCGGTGCCGCCGCCGACCAGAAGGCTGGTCGCCATGTCGGGCATGTCGTTGCCCAGCAACGCCTGTCCGGCCTTGTAGACGGCCTCGTTGTGGAAGGCGTCGATGATGTTGTCCAATTTCGACGGGTCGACATCCTTCCAGCCGGTGCCGGGCTCCGGCGTGTAGGTCAGGGTGCCGGAGGTCGTCAGCCCTTCCGTGGGCGACCATTGCAGCGCTGGCTTGGACTCGCCCGGCAGCAGATAGGGCACGAAATAGATGGCGCTGTCGGAGACTGCTGCCGGCGGCGCGCCGCATTCGTCCTGCTCGACCGTGGTGGTCTGGATCTCGCCGTCCTTCGGCTTCCAGACGATGACCTTGGCCGGCCCGCACTGGTTGCCGCCGTCGCCGACATCGACCAGCGCCACGTTGACGTCGCCGATCTTGACGATCCTGTCGAAGAAGACGTCGTAATTGCTGGCCAACTGCTTGCCGTCATAGGCAAGCACCCTTTCGCTGTCCTGCTCGGGCTGCGTGATGGTGAGCTGCCCGCCCTCGAAGGGGATCGGCGCCTGCTTGTCGTCATCCGACGCGGCCTGGTCGTTGCCCTGGTCGGCCGCGCCTTGATCGGCAGCCGGCTGGTCGGACGCGGCGGGCGCCGGCTGCGTGGCCGGCGCGGTGGTTTGCGCATTGGCGCCGATCGTGGCGAGAAGGATTGCCACCGAAGCAGCCAGAAGCGAGCGTGTCATGACTGTCCCTCCATTCAGCCGTCACGAACCCGGCCTGCGAAGGCCGGAGCCTATTGTTTTAAAGCCATGTCGCCCAGAGACTGTTTCGAAATTCGCTCTGACGAGTCATATGGTGGTGGTTTCGAGAACCGTAGCGCAGCGGACATTTGGTCCGTGAGCAACGGAAGCGTAGAAACCGCCATCAGATGGCCGCCGGAGTAGAATTTCCAAACGGTCTCTCAGGCCCAGGGGCGCTGCTCGGCATTCTTCTTCTCGAAGGACGCGATGGCGCCGGCCTTCTCCATGGTCAGCCCAATGTCGTCGAGGCCGTTCAAAAGGCAGTGGCGCTTGAAGTCGTCGAGGTCGAATTTGACCACGCCGCCATCCGGCCCGCGGATTTCCTTCGCCTCGAGGTCGATCGACAGCGTCGCGTTGGAGCCGCGCGAAGCGTCGTCCATCAGCTTGTCGAGGTCTTCCGGGCTGACCGTGATCGGCAGGATGCCGTTCTTGAAGCAGTTGTTGTAGAAGATGTCGGCGAACGAGGTCGAGATCACGCAGCGTATGCCGAAATCGATCAGCGCCCAAGGCGCATGCTCGCGGCTCGAGCCGCAGCCGAAATTGTCGCCGGCGACCAGGATCTGCGCCTTGCGGTAGGCCGGCTTGTTGAGCACGAAATCCGGGTTCTCCGAGCCGTCCTCATTGTAGCGCATCTCGGCGAACAGCCCGGTGCCGAGCCCGGTGCGCTTGATCGTCTTCAGATAATCCTTCGGAATGATCATGTCGGTGTCGACATTGACGATCGGCATGGGCGCGGCGACGCCGGTGAGCTTGGTGAATTTATCCATGGTCCTTGCCCGTCTTTCCTTGGTGGCAGGCGCACGGTTTACACAAAGCGCCGGGCAAATGAAAGTCAGGTATTGGCAGTTGGGTTCGGGCCATTGAACACAAGATCGGGACCAGTGGCTTTCAAAACGCGGATGGCTGAGGCAATTTGGCGGGGATGGTTAAGCCCAGCGAAATCCTGTACGCCAGCGAGCCCGCTCTCGACGTCGCCGAATTCCGCCGTGTGCTGGTCGAATCCGGTCTCGGTGAAACACGGCCCGTCGACGATGAAGCGCGCCTGAAGACAATGCTCGGCAATGCCAATCTGGTGCTGACAGCGCGGCTCGACATCAAGGGCAAGCCGCTGATCGGCGTCGCGCGCGGCGTCACCGATTTTTCGTGGGTCTGCTACATCTCCGAGCTCGCCGTATCCGCCTCGGCGCAAGGGCTCGGCGTCGGCAGGGGCCTGATGGACGAGGCGCAGCGGCAGCTCGGGCCTTCGGTCGCCATCAGCCTGATCTCGATGCCCAATGCCGTCGGCTTCTACGAGCGCATCGGCATGACGCGCATGACCGACGCCTTCTGGTTCTCCCGCAAGCGCTGACCTGAACCGCCACCGATATCGGAGCTGACTCCTGCCTGGAACCGGCAAGCCAGATCGACCCCCACTCCGTCGAGCTTCGCTCGACACCTCTCCCCCGATCGACGGGGGAGAGGAAGGACGCGAACTTCATTCAGCCTGGCTCCCTTCCTCTCCCTCCGGAGGGGGGACAGGTGGCGCTGCGAAGCAGCGACGGAGTGGGGGAAGGCGCTGCTCAAAATCGAAGCCGCCTCAAGACATGCACAATCCGGGAAGCAAGAAAACTCAGGCAAGCAGCAATCAGGCTGCAGAATATTTTCGCTAGCGCTTGACATGCAACCAAATGGTTGCATATTAAAGCCATGAGCATGGATGCTGTGTTTCGCGCTTTGGCCGACCCGACCCGCCGGCAATTGCTGGACAGCCTCCATGCCCGGAACGGGCAGACGCTGAACGCGCTGTGCGAGCACATGGAGATGACGCGCCAGGCGGTGACCAAGCACCTGGCGATCCTCGAGGAGGCGAACCTCGTCACCACCATGCGCCGAGGCCGCGAGAAGGAGCACTACCTCAACCCCGTTCCGATCAACGAGATCGCTGAGCGCTGGATCGGCAAGTTCGAGCGGGGGCGGCTTGCCGCTCTCAGCGACCTGAAGCAACGCCTTGAAAGGGAAGAGCCGTGAGCGAGAACAGTTTTGTCTATGTCACCTACATCCGCACCACGCCTGAAAAACTCTGGCAGGCGCTGACTGACCCGGAATTCAACCGGCGGTTCTTCCTCAGCTCCTACCAGGAGAGCGACTGGAAGGTCGGCTCGAGCTGGAAGCTGGTCTTCCCCGACGGCCGCATCGCCGATTCCGGCGAGATCCTCGAGATCGACCCGCCGCGGCGTCTGGTGATCAAATGGCGCAACGAATGGATGCCCGAGGTGAAGGAGGACGGCTACACGCGCTGCACTTTCACCATCGAGCCCGACGGCGAATTGATGAAGCTCGCCGTCACCCACGAGGCCGACGGCCCGCACAGGCTGATTCCGAACGTCTCCAAAGGCTGGCCGCTGGTGCTGGCCAGCCTCAAGAGCCTGCTCGAAACCGGCAAGGGTTTCGAGCGCCCGCCGTCAAAGGGATAAGGATTCGTTTCGGATACGAGACGATTCGCGCCGGAGGTGTATGCGATGCTGCAACTATCCTTGCCGCAAGCCATGGCGAATGCGGACACGGTCATGGCCTCGGCCGAGCTTCCCGCCTCGCCGGACGAGGTTGGCGCGGCGCTGATAACTAGAGAGGTCGAGCGCTGGTGGGGTTCGCCCGAAACTTACCGCATGACCGGCTGGAACGCCGATCTGCGCGTCGGCGGAAGCTGGCGTGTCACGGTGCGAACCGCCGACGGCAGGCGCCTGCCCGCCGGCGGAGAGTTTCTCGAGATCGAAATGCCGCGCCGGATCGTGCAGACGCGGCGCTACGACTGGGACCATCCGGCGCTCGGCCGGCGCGAAACGACCCTCGCCTATCTGCTGGAGCCGATCGCCGGCGGCACGCGGCTCACCATCTGCCATGGCGGCTTCGCAGGTTTCCCGGACGCCGCGGCGGAACATGCCGAAGGCTGGGCGCGGGTGCTTGGATGGCTGCAGGGATATTTCGGCGGCGCGGCCTTCCCTTCTCCCTTGTGGGAGAAGGTGTCGCCGAAGGCGACGGATGAGGGGTGCTCCAGGGAAAACCAGCGTCTCACTCCGCTGGAACACCCCTCATCCGTCTCGGCGCTGCGCGCCGATCCACCTTCTCCCACAAGGGGCCTGTTGCGTAATTGGCTGGTTGTGATTCTCTGAGAGGAAGCTCGGAGGGAATCGCGATGGCTGTGAAGCAGACGGGACAGTTGAGCCTGGCGGAGGCGTTTCTAGGCGACAAGCTTGCGGGCG
>NZ_NSFT01000027.1 GCF_002294725.1 Mesorhizobium sp. WSM4313
CATCGTGCCGCCGAACTGCCTGTCTGGCTGCACAGATACAATTGGCATCGTCCACATGGCAGCCTAAAGTCAAAAACGCCTATCAGTCGCCTCGCCCTGATCGAGGACAACCTGTTGAAGCTCCACATCTAGGGCATGCGAAAATAGAAAATAACGGGCAAAAAGATGCGCCTTTTCCGACTCCGAGCCTAGATGGTTGAAAGCCTCGAAGTACTCCTTCGTCCGCTCGAGGAGATCTCCCGCATAAAGCGCCAACGGCTGTGACACGGTGACCCTCGGGCGCGCCTTGACCTTCGGCGTCTCAGGTCCACTCTTGGCCATCTCAGATTATCGGCTTAATTCCGGTGCCGGTATGCGACAAAGCCGAACAGAGTAGCCGCTGCGACGTTGAAGATTGCCCACAGCTCGCGCGGCAAATGAACCGGCATGAACGGGTTGAAGATCGCTGCCGCTCCAAACAGCGCCCAAGCCAGGGTGCGATTTTCAGGGCCTGATCGCCACACCATGGCTCCGCAGTAGATCCCGGCGAAAAAGACCACCACGCGGAGGAATTGGTAATAGCCGTACGGCCATGGCGCTACCGCCAGCAGCGAGGCAATAGCTACACAGATGCAGACCAACCGGACCGTTCCGGCCGGCGTCGAAAAGCATTATTTTCAGCAAACTTGATCCTCAAACGCCCAGCACGGTTGTTAGTGGAGTTTCGGCGCCCGCCATATATTTGAAAAGCCAGATTGCCCAAGTGATCGGCCAAATGAACGCCAACATCGCATCCAGGCTCAAGTTAATCAGGATTTTTACGACCACTGATGCATGGCCCTGCCATGTGTCGACGACATTCATCACGTAGGTGATCGGCCCGCCCAGCATGAAGAGGAGGCCCAGCGGAGCTGACATGATGTTCTTCAGCATGTTTGTGTCCCTCAGAAAGGCGTGACCTTCAGTGACAGTGATACGCGCCGGTCTTATGGTTGGTATGGCAACCGTTGGCATCAGTGCCGCCACTGTGTGCAAACGCGCCGGTCGCGCAAGCGATTATTGCAGCGGCCATAGCCGCGAGAAATGTTGTTTTCATTTTATTGCCCTCCCAAAGTATTTCAGACAGAGCACTATTGCCGGTCGGGCACAAGCTGCTCGTGGCACTGTGAACACAAATAGGATAGATGCTCCTCTGTGCAGGCCAAGATCGGGCGAGGAGAATACTTTGGATGGATTGCGATTGATGCACGTCCCGTTGGCGATCCTGCTGACATGGCCAAGGGTGGCGACGGCAAATGAATGCCTCTCGAAGTACACCAAGACCGACGTCTGCGCCTACGCAAAAAAAATGCAAACCGAAATGGCTCCAGCATTGCCCATGCTGATCAGTTCGAACATCTCCGTTCGGAGCATCATCGCAATCGGGCCAAGGATCGTTTTCAACGCCACCTGGGCTCAGACCGATGCGGAAGTAGACGCCAAATTGTTGGCTGCTGGCGTCTCGCGGCCGGTCTATGTCCAGAAGATCGATGAAATGACCAAAAACTATGTCTGTCGTGCGGAGGAACTATCTGCCTTCGTTCGCCTGGGCGGTGAGATCCAGTACACGTATACGACTGTGGATAATTTCCCAGTCGCGAACCCGCTCGTAGCACTCTGTCCTTAGAGCATCGCAGCACGGCTCATGACATGACTAGTCGCGGCCGATCAACCAGTTGATCAGCAGCCATGATCATTTGTTGGAACTCAATTGAGCCTGATCCGCACTAGCAAGTGGATAGAAGTGAATGTGCGGTTGCCCTTTAGCTCTACTATGCATAGAAACCACTCTGCCGGGGGGCGTAAAGTTGGGGTTGTGAGTGCGTGGGCTCTAAATTCGAAAAACTAAATAAGTTGCGTGACTCACTGCGAGAATCCAACCACGATTTTCGGGCGAGCACTCAGCTATTCAACAGCCTGGACCCTGCCAAGATCGACGGCGACCTGGATGTCATTAACCGCGGAAAGCAGCGCGGCGAGGTGAACCAACCCCCGAAAACGGCAAAGAATCTCGACGATGTCGAACATGCCATCGTGGAACGCGTTGAGGATGAGAAGAAGGCTGCGCATCACACTCTTGAGGACAACCTGCAACTCCTTGGAGGTCGTCTTGCCGGCCTCGATTTCGAGGAACAATTCGGTCTAATCCGTCAGACGAATGCCGCTAGCGTTTCGGACTTCAAAGCCTCGGTCGCCGTGGGCCTCGATGAACTTCACGGCCTGAGAAGGGCCCTGAACGACGCCGAAAAAGAGCATGCATGGTTTAAGGAGAAGCACGGTCTCGTTCGTGCCGCGCGTGTGCAGCACGGTGCCGCTCACATTTTCCGGCTATCGCTTCTGCTATTTCTGTTTCTGGTCGAGACAGCGATGAACGGCAACTTCCTGGCCAAGGGCAATGAGCAGGGATTTTTTGGTGGCATCCTTGAGGCTGCGGCATTCTCTTTCATCAACATCGGGGCGGCTTTGCTCCTGGCGGTTTTCTGCGCTCGTCTCGTCACCCATCGGTCGTTTTTCGTAAAATTCGTTGGGATCATTTCAATCCTTTTCTATATCGGCTTGGCGATTTCGATAAACTTGGCGCTAGCGCACTACCGTGAGGTCAGCGGCTCGCTCGCTGACGGCGCCGGCGCTGAGGTCATCCGTAATATGCTCGCCAATCCAGCGGGTCTCACGGACATCAAGTCCTGGTTGCTGTTTGCGATCGGCCTGATGTTTTCGCTTTTCGCTTTTATCGACGGCTGGTTCGTGCTCGACCCTTACCCAGGCTACACTGGCGTTGAAAATCGGCTCGTTCGACGGCGCGATGACTACATCGATCGAAAGAAGGAACTGATCGAAGAGCTGCAGGATGTCCGCGACGACCACAACGAAAAAGTGGAGGAAATCGTCAAGCAGCTTGGTAGTCGCCGGCGCGAGCACCGCGCGATTGTCGATCATCGATCGAGGCTTCTGGCTCTTTTTGCGCAGCATCAAGACCAATTGGAGCGAGCCTGCAATCAGCTTTTGTCGATGTATCGGGAAGCCAACATCCAGGCGAGGACCGAGCCGGCGCCCAAGCATTTCGGAACGCCCTACAAACTTGATCGCATCAAGCCATACGTCACCGGCGAGCGGGAGTGGAATGAGGGAGATGTTGGCGCATCAATTCGCCAGGCGCAGGAGGAACTCAACGAGCAGGTTCGTCTGATTGGTCAGGAATGCGAACGGGGAATTGAGCAGTACCGAGATCTTGATAAGCTTCACCCGGACAGCGTGAATGTCTAGGCGAACCCGCAGACGCAAGAAAGGCAATGCGGGTACCATTGCCGCGGCCATTGCCCTTGGTGTGCTATCCGTTGCGATGTTGGCCGGCTTCGGCTGGATGTGGACCAGGTCTGGCAATGGCCATATCGACGCCAACACGAATTGCCCATTGGACGGACCCTCCAGCCTGACCGCCGTCCTCATCGACGCCACTGATCCAATTTCGGCAACGACGATGGCTGATCTCAAGAACGAGTTCCGAAAGACCATTGGGCAGGTCGAGCCGGGTGGGTATGTGAGGATTTATACCCTGAGCTCGGCGCCTGGTGAGCTGACGGTGATGTTCGATGGATGCAATCCCGGTGATGGGTCGACCGTCGATAGTTGGACCAACAATCCTGCGCGGCGTCAAAAGAAGTGGGAAAACGCCTTCGGCGATCCTTTGAACAAACTTCCCGATGAAATCCCGAATGCGGCTTCCGCGAGCCAATCTCCGATCATGGCTGGAATTCAGAAAATCAAGCTGTCGCTCTTCGATAGCAGCTTGGCCAAACAGGGCAGTCCCAAGCGATTGGTGGTCGCCTCTGACATGATCGAGCATACGACGATTTACTCGCAGTACCGATCGGGACTGGATTACCAAAAATACCTCAACAGCGCCGCCGACCGCACATATGGGACGTCGCTGGATGGGGTGGGCATCACAATTCTTTATATCGATCGGGCAAAGAAGCCATTTCAGACCCTGGATCACGCGGAGTTCTGGACACATTGGGTCCAGAACCATCACGGCGAGTTCGAAAAGCTGGTTGGCTTGGATGGGTTAAACTGATGGCGAGAGCGCACGACAAACCTTTGCTGGATCATCCACGTCTGCCGGTCGTGGTTTTCGCGGCATTGACACTCGGCGGGTGTGTATTCATCGCCATTGCAAAACTCTCAGGCGTAAATCCGATCGTCGCGGCGGTAGCACCGGCCTGCCTGATGTTTTTCTATCTCGGGGTTTCGATCTTTGCTGGAAAGCTACAACTGCACGACGAGCAGACCGGCGATAACCTCTACTATATGGGCTTCCTGTTCACCCTGACGAGCCTTGGGGTCTCGCTGTTTCAGTTTGGAACGGAAGGCTCAACCGACACGATCGTCCAAAATTTTGGCATCGCGATCACGTCGACGATCACCGGTATTGCTCTGAGGGTTTTCTACAATCAGATGCGGCGCGATCCCGCGGACATTGAGCGAACGGCGAGGCACGAACTTGCCGACATGACACGGCGTGTAAGAGCCGAGATGGAAAGCGTAACCAGGGAGTTCGCCGACTTTCGTCGTGTCAGCCATCAAATGCTCGAAGAGGGCTTTGCAGAGATTGCCGAGCAAGCGGCACGCAATGGGGAGCACATTCGATCTGCCCTGGACAATATTGCCATGGAATCGATCAAGCCTGTCCAAGAGGCGTCTGCCAAGCTCAGTGACGCGTTGCAGCACAATTTCGGGCAAGTCGAAACCCAGTTTGCTTCGATAGCGAACCGCGTTGGAGCTGCAGCGGATTTGCTGGATAAAGCCAACAGCTCGATGTCCAACTCTGTTGGAAAGCTCGGTAATCAAGCCGACAATATGGCTGCCAAGCTGGAAAAGGTGGTTGTTCCTGATGAGGTGCTGAAGAACGATCTGGCGCCGATGGTCAAGCTCCTGGGTAATGCTGTCGCACAATATGCGATAAAAACCGAAACAGCCTCGCAAGAGCAGCAAACGCGGATGACCGGTCTTGCCGACGCAGTGATCAAGGTGGCGACTGGAGTGGAGAGAGCGGCAGCGGCCGCAGAAAAGACCGCAGAAACTGTCCAAGCGCAGCAGCGTTTGACTGAGGAGTTCATGGCTGTGATGCAGAAACACAGCAATGAAACACGCGGCCTCGTCGCAACCCTTACACAACATAGCCTCCCGGCCGTGCGCACTCCCCAGCCTCTGAGCAATGCGATAGCGAACGATGTCGAGCGAGTGGCGGCACCTTCCACTGTTGCCTCCCCTGTGGAGACGCCAATCAAGGTTTCGGATGACACGGAGGGCGACACCTTCCGATCGTTAAGCAGTCCGGCGGAGGTGGAGAAGGGTGAACCGCCAAAGAGAGCAAGTTGGTGGGGCAGGTGAGTGAGGTTAGCGGAACAGCCATTACGTTTGAGCGCAAGGGCTATGGCCGCGGCCTGATACTCGGCCTGACGATGGCTGAGACGATGCTGCTTCTCGTTTTCTGCCTTTTGCTTGCTGCAGGCGCGCTCATCGCCAAGACAAAGAAAGAGGCTGCGGCAGCGCAGAAGATTGCGCAGTCCCTCAATGAGAACGCTCGCAAGCTTGACGAGGAAAACAAGCGGTTGCTGGCTCAGCTGAATGCCATGGTCAAGCCTGCAAGTCGACGCAATGTACCAGATCAAGAATGGCGTGAATTGGTCCGGGCCAAAGAGGCCGCAGAGGCAATCAAAAAAGTGGGACTGACCCTTGAGGAAGCGGTGAAAAGCGCGCCGGCCGCCAAAGTCCTCTCTGACAACGACGTCGACGTTGATCAGGCCAAAGCCATGATCGAGAAGATGAAGGTTCTGCGCGAGCTCGGCTACGTTGGCACGGGCAAGACGTCCAAGGATCTTGCTGACGCACTGAAGAAGGCAAGGAACGAGGCCTCTGCTGACAAGCCACACGATTGGCCACCGATCATCAGTCTTAGCGAGCTCGATGGCTATAATTTCGATACTGGAAGTGCGGAGCTTTCCGGTGGCTTCAAAACGAAGTTGCGGCAGATGTCGAAGACCATTGCTGGAATTGCAACTTCCTATGGTGTGGACGTCATTGAGGTGATTGGCCACACGGACGAGCAGGCGATGTCCGGTGACTCATCGAATATGGACAGAGGCCTTCAGCCCGTACTGGCGCGCAAGATGGACATTGGCACACTCCATCCTGCCGACAATGCCGGGCTTGGATTAGCGCGAGCGATCTCCGTCACAGGCATCCTGCGCGATATGCCGGAACTGAAAGGCTTCACCATCCTGCCAATGTCCGGCGGCCAGTTGATATTGCCTGGCGACCGGCTCACCGACGGCGCACAGGCCGGCGACGTCAAGGCGAGGAGGCGAATTGAGATCAGGGTCAGGCAACGTTCGCGAGAGACAGATATTGGACTGGTTCCGGTACCAAAGTTGTGAGGCGAACTGCCCTTGGGTTTCGCTCACAGGGCTTGGGGGGGATTGCGGGGATGGGGTTTTACGTTCGAAAATCGATTAGTGCGGGACCTTTCCGCTTTAACTTCTCGTCTGGCGGGGTTGGCGCGTCCGTTGGCGTGCAAGGTCTTCGTATCGGGACTGGCCCACGAGGGCATTATATTCATGCAGGCGTCGGCGGTCTCTACTACCGAGGCACTTTGGGAAAGCGCAGCGCCAAGCAGACGCTGCAACTGTCTGAATTCCCATCTGGGCCAAAGCCCCATCCAACATCCTCACCCGTGGAATATGTCAGCGGTGGCGTCGTGATGAGAGAAATCGAGTCCGCCGATGTGATCGAGATGCGTGATGAGACATTTGCCAATGTGCTTGATGAAATCAATGCGAGGCAATCGCAGACGCGAATGTCGCTCATCCTGGCCGTGCTGTTTGGGATCGCCGGATTGATCGCAGGCGCAATGCTGGGAGGTGGGGTGGCGCTGATCGGTATTGCTGCCTTTTTGCCGGGCATGCTTATTGGCAACTGGTTGGACAGCTACCGCCGGGTGAGCGTGCTCTACTATGATTTGGAGCAGGACGCGGAGGCGGCCTACGGGCGACTTGTCGCCGCCTTTGACACGCTCACACGCTGCGCGGCGAGTTGGCATGTCGCGGCTGGTGGCAAGATAGAGGATCTGACGACTTGGAAGCGCAATGCGGGAGCCACGATGTTGGTCGATAAAAAGTCGACGACGCTCCAAGCTTCCTTGCCGACGGTTGTTCGCAGCAATGTCACACCACCGTCGATACACGTCGGCCGGCAAATCCTTTATTTCATGCCAGACATGATTTTGGTGAAGGACGGAAACCAGTACGGTGCCGTTGGGTATGGAGACCTCAGGACGCAATTTGCCCCCAGCAATTTTATTGAGACCGGCAAAGTTCCATCTGATGCTGAGATCGTGAGCTATACCTGGGCTCATCCCAATAAGAATGGCGGACCCGACAAACGCTTCAGAGATAATCGGCAGATCCCTGTCTGTCGCTACGAAGCCTTGCGGTTTTCTAGCCCATCCGGGCTCAACGAGCTGGTGGAATTTTCCAAGACAAACGTCAGCCAGCCCTTTTGCCAGGCTCTATTGGCACTCGCGCAAATGCACCGAAACGCTGGTGGCCAGTCCGGCTTGCTGAAAGCGCGCTAAGGAATTGGCTTGGTCAGCAAATGCCTTCGCACGGAATTCCGTCGCCGTCCCGGTCCAATTTGGGTCCCCAGCTACAGTTATTGAGATACCAGCGCGCCTCATCGCATGAGGAGATTTGCTTACAATAGCGACGCGGTTGACACGAATAGCTCTGAGCTATTTGGCGACGGCCTGTAAGGCCGTAGGATGTGTCATTACCGGGTTTATTGTTGGCTGCATGTGTTGCTCGCCAATCCCAAGGGGCTGTGAAAGTGCCAACCCAGATGCCAATCTTGGCCCTTTGGGCATCTGCCTGTTGTGACGCGTAACTACCATGGCTGTATCGAGGCCAATCCAGGGCATAACCCTGTTCGACCATCCAAGACGCAATGCTAGCACCGTCCGCCCGCTGACAATCACCAACGAAGCGGTTGTAACGATCCCACGAAACAAAGTTGCACTGGATGGGTCGGGATTGACTGAGGAAGATGTCCAGTGCTTCTGCGGATTTGCGGCCGCATGGGTATTCTTGCCCGCTTGCGTCGCTGCAGTTTTGGCTGCTTTCAGGTGCGTCGATGCCATTGAAACGAATACGCTGTCCGTGGATCTCGATCGTGTCCCCGTCAACGATGGACGCTACGCCGACGATAGGCTTCGGTTTTGACCCGAGTGCGCTTGCTGTATTGGGTCCCGCGATCTGGTTGCCCCACCCTGTAAAGTAGGAGGTGACATAAGCGCCCACTGCTAGCGTGATCACCAGGATCGCGGCTAATGATTTATGTGAAAAGAAACGCTTGCGCATAATTGAAACCCGGCCGCGTCTTGGCCGCGAGCTGCGGCGATGGGAATAGCGATCGCGATTCAATTTTCGATCCTTTGCGAAGCTGCCAAATGTTTTGCTAGCGCGTCTTTGACTTCTTGGCTGCTGCTTTCTTGGGCGCGGCTGCTGTGCGACCGAGGCCAATCGATTTTGCCAATCTGGAGCGATTGGCTGAATAGTTAGGCGCGACCATGGGGTAATCGTTGGAGAGGCCCCATTTTTGGCGATAGGCGTCGGGCGTCAGTCCAAAATGCGTGTTCAAGTGTCTCTTGAGGGACTTGAACTTTTTGCCGTCTTCGAGGCAGACGATGTAGTCTGGAGTGACTGAGCGCTTGGGGTTGACCGCGGGAACTTGGTCGGGTTTTTCCGGTTCGGACGGCTGGCCGATACGCGCTAATGACGAATTGATGCTGGCAATAAGGTCCGGCAATGAGGAGACCGGCACTGAATTCTTGCTCACATAAGCCGCAACGATATCGGCGGTAAGCTCCATCAGCGCGGTGGCCGTATTTTGGATTTCGTCAGTCACTTCATGGCTCCGGACTTCTGCAGTGAAATCCCGATCTATTACTTATCGGCTAAAAAAACCAGTAGAGGGAGGATACTAAATGCCAGGCGCTAATAGTGATGAATGTTAAAGCGCCAATCAGAATGCGGAACCACGAGAGACGGTGGATTGATTGGGCGCGGCGTTTTCTTTGTATGACCAGGAAAGCGGCTTGAGGCTCACAGGCGGATGCATTTAGATTTGGACGAGTAGGACCTACGCATGACATTTTCGAAAGACCCGCCGCCGGAGGTTAAGCCCCAGAAGGATAAGGCAAAGACTGGATCTGAATTGGACCGCGTTCCAAGTGCGGGAGCCATTCGGGTCCGCAACGGACTCTCTGTGTCAGAAAAAGACATTGTGGAGGCGGCTAAATACGGGGGCAGGGAGCGAGAATCCTCGTCGGATAGCGACTAGGCAAAGGGGGCCAAGAATGCAGGCTCTGACCCATATCACACGTCGCAATATTGGACGGTGTCCAGAAGTGATCGCAGTCGTTTCTAATTGAACACGGCTGTTTTTTCTTGCGCGAACGCTCTACGCGGGCTCTAGCTGGTTCTCCTTTCAAAGGGGATGTAAGTCTTGGACGTAAAACAGTCAGTCTTCCAAAGCGATCTCCCTCTAAAGGAGAAACTCGAGCGCGCCAGGATGGAGTTGCTCGATCTTTCCGCCCGCAATCGACTTTTGAATGTGCCGCGGTTTTCCAAGAGCGCGAAGACGATCGATATCGTCGATGAGAAGTCGTCCGAAATTTATCGATTGCTGGTGACCGAAGGAAAGGCTTTTACCTTCCTGGCCGGCAAGCCCGATAGGCCGAAAGCGGGCCAGGATGAAAGCAGCCCTCCAGACGAAGAGATCGACTATTCCCCCGTCGCTCTCGCCCAACCAGAGGACGATGGAGTCGATAACAGAGGGATATCCGCGCGGCACTCGGACACCAAGCTGCAGACGCGTATGACCCCAACTGGGCTGCAGCGGCGGCTCCTTGATCTCTACCATGATGCCCGCACACTCGAGGAAGAGCAGGGCGTCAATATCCTCTTTCTGGCCCTTGGAATGCTGAAGTGGATTGACCCGAACAACAAAGAGAACATCCGTCAGGCCCCCCTCATTTTGGTGCCGGTTCGGCTTGAGCGAGGGGCCGCTGGAGAAAAATTCCGCCTACGAGCCCGGCCGGAAGATCTTACCGCAAACCTCTCCTTGGAACTCTATCTCGACCGCATTCACAAGCTCGCTCTGCCGCGTTTTGAGGTGGGAGATGACTTCGACGTCTCGGCCTATCTCGATGCCGTTGCCGAAGCAATTTCGACCAAAGAGGGTTGGGAGGTGCTTCGCGACGATATGGTGCTCGGCTTCTTCTCGTTTGCGAAGTTCTTGATGTACCGTGATCTGGATCCGGATCTCTGGCCCGATGGCGCAAAGATTATCGAACAACCGAAGATCCGCTCGCTTCTTTCAGATGGTTTCGAAACACGCGAGCCGCTTATGTCGGACGACATAGCGATTGATCCGCACATTGCGCCCGCCGAAATGTTGCATATCGTCGACAGTGACAGTTCTCAGACACTGGCGATCCATGACGTCAGAAAAGGTCGCGACCTCGTTATCCAAGGTCCGCCTGGGACAGGAAAATCGCAGACGATCGCAAACATTATTGGGTCGGCCGTTGCCGACGGAAAGACCGTGCTGTTCGTGGCCGAAAAGATGGCAGCGCTGGAGGTCGTCAAGCGACGGCTTGACACTGCTGGGGTGGGGGACGCCTGCCTTGAGCTGCATAGTAACAAGGCGAACAAGCGCATGATGCTAGAGGAGCTGCGGCGAACCTGGCAACTCGGATCGCCCAGGGGCCAGCTTCCTTCTTCCCTAACTGATCGCTTGCTGGAGGCTCGCGATAAACTCAACGCACATGCTGCACGAATGCACGTTGCGTTCGGAGCGTCCGAACTCACTCCTTATCAGGTTCTCGGCCAGCTAACCCGACTAAGGCAGGTCGGTCAGAAACCAGTGGACATCGAACTTACGGATGCCACAAGCTGGACAACTGACGGCGTTTCGCAACGTCGCAAATTGCTCGATGAGGTCTCTCAGCGGATCAACGAGATCGGCTTGCCGATCCACCACCCGTGGCGGGGAGTTGGCCTGGATGTCGTTCTTCCAACGACCATTGAGAGGCTCGTCCCACGCATCGCGGCGTTGCTGGACCAAGCCAAGGCACTGCACGCCAAACTGGTCGGTATCGCTGAGCGGATCAAGGCCGAGCCTCCGAAAATTCTCAGCGACAGCGGCGAGATAGAAGATCGCGCTGAGCTTCTCGCGTCCGCGCCTGGACTTCCTGCCGAGGCGCTCGTCTCGCCGGTATGGGATGAGCGTCCGAAAGACATTTCATCGCTTCTCTGGTCAGGAACGGATTTCGCCCGCAAGTCCGAGGAACTTTCGGAGCAGTTGGCGGCAACGGCTATCGACACGCCAATTGAAGGTCTCGAGACAGAGCTTGCAAAGCTTCCCTCGGAATTTCCGAAAGATGGTTTCCATCGTGCGCGACAGCTCACCATTCTGCTCCCACGCTTGAGGGAAGAAGCTGAGCGCCTGAATCAGGAACTCGGATCGGCGATATTGCCAGACACGTTGGCAGGCTTGCTCAGGCTGGCCGTGACCGGCGAGCGAGTAGCGGCAGCACCTGACGCAAGTCCGGAGGCCTTCGCAGCCACCGTTTGGGACTCCGGACTTGAGCAGGCAGGCGACCTTGCCGACAGCGTAGCGACGCTTGAGGCTGCCAGAGCCGACCTTCAGGGCAAGGTTGTTGACGCGGCGTGGAGCACCGAGGTGGCCGCGGCGCGGCAGGCGCTCGCCACACACACGGGAATATTGAAAGCATTGAACGGCGACTACCGTCGCGCCACAGCACTTGCGCGGACTATTGTGGTCGACCCTAGCGCGCCTGCGACGCAGATAGTTGGTCTCCTCGACCTTTTGATGAAGGGTCAGGCTGCCGCAGCAAGAGTCCGCGAAGGCGACGCTTTTGGCCGTTCCGCCTTCGGGGCAGATTGGCGTGGGGAGCGATCGGCTTCCGCGCCACTGCTCGCGCTAGTGGAGTGGATGCGGACTCTACGAGGGCTAGGCCCCGAACCTCGGATTATCGCCGGCCGGATGGCGGAACGCTCCGAGGCCGGTGCGCGTGCAGCGCGCGTTCGCAAGGTTATCGAAATCGGTCGGCCAATTATCGAAGGTTTCTGGAACGATCTCGGGCACCTCGCGTCATCCATGCTAGGCGACGTGGCTTCCGCCGAGCGGGCCTCGCTGCAACTGATGGAAGCGAAGGCGAGCACTGTAGCTCAAGCCGATGATGCGTCACGACAGGTTCTGACTGACGTTCCGGATCTAATCACTGAGCGGGTGGAGCTACTGCGCCGACTAGGCAGACTACAAGCACTTGCTCAAGGGATCGATGCGGGAGAGAGCCTTGGCAAGTTCGTATTCGGCTCGTCGTGGCACGGTCGAGGATCCGATTGGGCCGCTCTCACGCAAGCCGAGCTTTGGCTGAAAGAAAATGGCTCGATCCGACATCTGGCTGCGCGGTTGCCTGAAAGAATCGAGATCGCAAACTCGGCACGTTCAGCACGTGAAGCGGCCCAAGCGGCAGCGCGGGAATTGAAGGCGCTTACAGGGGATTTGAAAGCCGATGCTCCCTCCTTGTTTGGAGTAGTCGATTTTCCGGACGTCGCGATAGGCGAGGTCGTTTCTCGGCTGCAGGGTTGGCTCGATCATCAGGAGCAGCTCTCGAAATGGGTTGCCTATGAAGAGCGATCCGAAACGGCCCGAAAGGCTGGACTGGGACAGTTGATAGACGGCCTAGCCAACGGCCAGATTACAACAGGATCGGCTCGATCAGTTTTTGATATGGCCTACTACGAACGAATGTTTCTGGCGATGGCGACCGATGAGCCGGAGCTGGCAAGGTTCGACGGGGAACTGCATTCCAGGGCTGTACGTGACTTCGCAGATCTGGACCGCCAGCGCATCAAGGCCGGCGCCATCGAAGTTGTAACGGCTCATCACCGGAAAATTCCTTCAAGAGACGGCGGAGCTGGACCTGTCGGACTGCTTCGTTCTGAGATGGCGCGCAGACGAGGCCACATGCCCATCCGGCAATTGATGCAGAAGGCAGGCCCTGCCATCCAGGCGCTGAAGCCAGTGTTCATGATGAGCCCGCTTTCGGTGGCGCAATTCCTGTCGCCCGGCCGGATGTCCTTCGATCTGCTCGTGATGGACGAGGCGTCTCAGATCCAGCCCGTGGACGCACTTGGCTCGGTCGCCAGGGCCAGTCAGGTGGTCGTCGTTGGCGACGAACGCCAACTGCCACCCACGACATTCTTCGCGAAGATGACAGGCTCGCAGTCTGAAGATGACGAGGGTGAGGGCGCGCAGGTCGCCGACATTGAAAGCATCCTCGGCCTGTTCACGGCCCGCGGCTTGCCGCAGCGTATGCTGCGCTGGCACTACCGTAGCCGTCACCAATCTCTAATCGCAGTATCGAACAGCCAGTTCTACGAGAACCGGCTTTTCATCGTGCCAAGCCCTTATACCCAAGAGGCAGGTATGGGGTTGCGGTTTCATCATGTGCCGGAGGGGGTCTTCGATTCCGGCGGCACAGGAACCAATCCGGTAGAGGCGAGAGCAGTAGCGGAGGCGATCATCCGTCATGCGAAGGTGAACCCGCAAGAGACTCTAGGCGTTGCAACATTTTCGGTTAGCCAACGCCGCGCGATCCAGGATGAACTCGAAGCGCTGCGGCGACTAAATCCCGACACCGAGGAATTCTTTCACGCTCATCCAAGCGAGCCATTCTTCGTCAAGAACCTCGAAAATGTTCAAGGCGATGAGCGCGACGTGATCATGATCTCGGTGGGGTATGCCAAGAATGCCCAGGGATACATGGCCATGCGTTTCGGCCCTCTTGGCGCGGAAGGCGGCGAGCGTCGGCTCAACGTCCTCATAAGCCGCGCCAAGCGCAGCTGCGAAGTATTCGCGTCCATCACAGACGAGGACATCGACCTGGAGCGTGGCAAAGGGAAAGGCATCTTCGCCTTCAAGCTCTTCTTGCACTACGCGAGAACAGGGCGAATTTCGCTTGCCCAAGTCACGGTTCGCGAAATGGATTCAATCTTTGTAGAACAGGTAGCCAACGCGCTGATCGAAATGGGTTATCAGGTTCATGCTCAAGTGGGCATTGCCGGCTTCTTCATCGACCTCGCAGTTGCGGATCCAGAGAGGCCAGGCCGCTATATTCTTGGCATCGAATGCGATGGCGCAGAATATCACTCATCTCGCTCGGCCAGAGATCGAGACCGGCTTCGGCAGTCGGTTCTGGAAGACCATGGTTGGATCATCCATCGCATCTGGAGCGCTGACTGGTTCCAACGGCCTCGTGAGCAGCTGGAGCGAACCATACTAGCGATTGAGGCCGCCAGAAAAGAACTCGATGAGCGGGCCGAATTGGGGGTCCAGAGAAATCGAGCTGTAGCCGTGCAGGTTGTTACGGTCGACCGAGGCAACGTGACGGAAATCGGTCTCGAAAGCACAAACGGATCCGAGACACCCAATCGAGCCTACGAAGAGGCCGAACTAAAGCGACCGGGATCGTTCGAACTCCACGAGACGCCCAGCGGAATCATGGCCGGACTGGTCGAGCAGGTCGTGGCTACAGAAACGCCAATCCATGTCGACGAAATAGTTTCGCGTATTCGGGACGCCTGGGGTCTGCAGCGGGCCGGTGGCAGGATTCAGGATGCAATCGAGCGGGGGGTAAGCATAGCACAGAGAGGTGGTTCAGTAGCCCGTCGAGGCAACTTCTGCTTCAAGCCAGGTGTTCCTGTTCGTCTCAGGGATCGCAGTGGGGTCGTGTCCGCTGGATTGCGCAAGCCCGAAATGATTGCGCAGGACGAGGTCGCCCAAGGCGCTATGGAAGTCGTGAAATCCAACCTCGGTGCGACAGAGGAAGAAATCGCCACAGGCGTTGCCAGGATGCTGGGCTTCAAAGCCACAAGCGCACAATTAAGGCAGCTGATTTCAGCTGGGGTCGCCGATTTGGTTGCCAAAGGAGTGTTACGGTCCCAAGACGGCTTGTTGGTGGCCGGCGAATCCGCGAGCGAGAAATTAGCTGAAGTGTAACGGGGCGCTGCAGCGCCCTCGTTGCAATTTCTGTCGAAGCTCGGAACACCTCTTTTGCTGGCGGAGGCCGAATGGCATTTCGATTCGTACACACGGCCGATATTCATCTCGACTCGCCGCTTCGTTCGCTGGCGATGCGAAATCCCGATCTTGCCGGGCTGGTGGGCGACGCCAGCCGCCAGGCATTCGTTTCGATAGTGGATCTCTGCCTTGAGGAACGTGTGGCCGCGTTGGTCATTGCTGGCGACCTATACGATGGCGACCAGACTTCAATGAAGACAGCGCGGTTCTTGGGCGCGCAGATGACACGCCTGCACCAGGCCGGCATCATGGTTTTCAAGATCCGCGGTAATCATGACGCCCTGTCGCGGATTTCCAAACAGCTGGTATTTCCCGACACCGTTACCATCTTTGGTGGTCGTGCTCAGTCGGTATTGCAGACAGCCGGCGGTCTGGACGTCGTATTCCATGGTTTGAGCTTTGCGAACCCTAAGGCGCCGGACAGCCTGTTAACCAAATATCCGGCGGCTCGTGAAGGGGCCGTCAACATAGGCATCATGCATACCAGTCTGGCTGGATCGCCAGGTCACGACGTTTACGCGCCCTGCAGCATCGCTGACTTGCACGCCCACGGTTTCGACTATTGGGCCCTCGGCCACATCCATGCTCGCCAAGTCCATCCTGGCGCCAGTGCCGTGGTGATGCCGGGAATACCGCAGGGGAGGGATATCAACGAGGCCGGTGAGAAATCAGTCACCCTGGTGACGGTGCGCCACGACCGTTCGGTGGAGATCGAGGAACGGCTGACCAGCGTTGCGCAGTTCGAACGGGTGAGCGTCGACCTTACCGGAGCGGTGGAGTGGCCCGAGGCCGTCGCGCGTGTTCGCTTCGCACTCGAAGAGATGCGGGCAACCGTCCGATCGCGTCATGCTGTGGCTCGCATTGGCCTGACAGGAACGTCACCACTGATGTGGGCGCTGATCCGCGACAGGGACCTCCTTCTTGCCGAAGCCGAACAGGCTGCGGAACAGCTAGGCCATACGTGGGTGGAGAAGCTCGAGCTTGACCTCGCGCCGCCTCGGACGGAGACCGCCGAGGATATTGCTGATCCGATTTTCGAACTCGAGCAATCAATGCGTGCCGATGCCACCTCGGAGGCCTTCCGCGCTGAGGCGAGGGCGTTCGTCCAAAAGATGGTCGCCGACCTTCCGGCCGACGGGCGGGATTTTGCTGGGACGGACGAAGCCGGGCTGGAACAGTTCCTCGATCAGGTGCTTTCCAAGGGCGCGGACTTGGTGACTGCCCGCCTTAAGGCCGGTGGATCGTCATGAGGTTGCGGCGCCTTGACCTCATTCGTTATGGAAAGTTCACCGATCGTTCGATCGACTTCGGACCCAAACCGGAATCCGGACCTGATCTGCATATCGTGTTTGGCCTGAATGAGGCCGGCAAATCGACTGCGCTTTCGGCCTATCTAGACTTGCTGTTCGGCATCGAGGAACGGAGCCGCTACAACTTCCTGCACGAGTACAGTGCCATGCGCATCGGCGGGGTGCTGGAACTGGCCGGCTCCGAACACACGTTCACGCGTACGAAACAGCGCAGTAATTCGCTATTGAATGCGACGGGCCAACCGGTAAGCGAGGTGGCGATCACGGCGCATCTCGCCGGTCTGTCGCGCGACGCCTACACGACGATGTTCTCACTCGATGACGAGACGTTGGAAGCCGGCGGAAAATCTATCCTGGAGTCGCGGGGCGACCTCGGCAAGCTTCTGTTCACGGCCAGCGCCGGTCTTGGGAACGCAAGTGATACGTTGAACGCCCTCGAGGCCGAAGCAGACGCTCTGTATCGGAAGCAGGCGCATGGAACCGAACTGGCGCTGTTGAAGAAGCGCCTTGTTGACGTAAAGTCGCGCAGGGATGCGATCGACACCCTTGCATCAACCTACGAGGGCCTGGAGGCCGAACGTCTCGATGCAGCGCAGCAGTACGGCCGAACCATCAGCGATCGGGCGGTGCTGGTGGCCAGGCTGGATACCTTTGCTCGTTACGTGCGTGCTGCGCCGATGCTGGCGGATATCCGGCGCAAGATTGCCCGGCTGGATCAGCTGCCGGACATCGCCTCCCCAGCCCGGACATCGACGGGAAGTGTCACCGAACTGATCGATGACGATGCCAGCCTCAGAACGCGGCTGTCCGCAAACATCGACGAGACCGAGCGCCTGGCGGAAAAAGTCACTGCGGTCGACGAGGACGAACCGATCCTGTCGATTTCCGAACGCATTCGCGGGCTGGCGGAGAGCAAGGTGCGCCATACCGCGGCTGGCTTTGACTTGCCCACTCGCAGGATGGAGCTGCAAATCCTCAACAACAGCGTGGCGAGCTGCCTTGCCGCCTTGGGCCGATCTTCCGAGGCGGATCCTGGCGCGCTGCTTCTGCCTGCCGTCACCGTTGGCGTCGTTCGCGCCATGGTCGAGCAGAGGTCCGGGATTGCTACCGGGATGCGTGCCGCTCGCGACGAAGCCGCGGCGGCACTCGATGCGCTGCAGGTGGCAAGGCAGCGGGTCGGCGAGGAAAGGGCGGTGCCCGAACCTGCCAGGGCAAGGCTGGGCTCGGCTTTGTCGAAAGCGCGAGCAAGCGGACACCAGGCAGAGATTAGGACGGCTCGCGAGGCGGAAGATGCGGGAACAATCCGATGGAAGGCGGCGCTCGCGCGCTTGCGTCCATGGAACGGAGATGCCCTCGCTCTCGCCAACGTCGCGGTTCCGAGCGCCGGGCAGATTGCCGCCTGGAAGACGGTAGCGTCAGAACTGGCAAGGAACACCGCCGTACTTGCCGAACGCCTTGCTGAATACGAGGGCAACCATGCCATGCTCGCCGCACGATTGGATGCCCTTCGTGCCTCGGGCGACATTGTCGACGATGAAGCGGCTACCGCCATCCGCCGAGTTCGCGATGATGCGTGGGCAACGCACCGCGCAGCGCTGACCGGTGACACCGCTGACGACTTCGCCGTGGCATTGGCGCGCGATGACATTGCCAGCGCAGGCCGGCTGGCCGGCGCGGCGGATCTGGCTGAGATCCGGGCAACTACGCGCGAGCTGGCCGAGGCCGCGGCCAACCTGTCACGCAACGGCATCCAACGCACACAGCTCGGCAAGGATGTGGATACCCAATTGTTGGAAATCCGCGCGGCCGCCAGGGACCTGCTCGGAGACGCCGTGGAACCTTCGTCTGAGCGCCTGATCGAAAGGATCGAGGATCAGATCGAGGCGCGCAGCGATGCGCTCGCTGCCTGGGAGCAGATCGAACTTGCTCGCTTGAAGGCCGAGCGAGCCGCTGACGCCGGCGAGCAGATACGCTTGGAAATGAGAGCAGTGCTGGGAAGCGTCGGCATTGTATCAGAGTCCAACGACACCCTCGAAGCAATCATGGCCATCGCGGAGCCGTTTCTGGATCGGCAGCGCAAGGTGGACGCCGAGTATGCCGAGGCGCTCAGAATGGTGAGCTCCAAAGAAGAGGATCTAGCGGCACGACGGGTTGCAGTAGGTGTGGCGGAGCGTCGCGAGGAGGAATGGCTGGCCGGCATTACCGAAGCACTCAAGGGAACTTGGCTCGAAAGCGGGCTCTCCGCATCCGGCGTCGGCACTGTGCTCGATCAATTGGCCGAACTTTCAAGAAGCCTGCAGGAACGGGACGACCTGCAGCTGCGTATCGACAAGATGGAGGCCGACAGGGCCAATTTTCTGGTCGAGGTCATCGCCGTTGCGGTTGAAGCCGACGAGCCGACGAAGGATACCGACCCGGAGCAGTTGGCCATCCGCCTTGCCGAGCGCCTAGAGCGTGCCGAGCGGACACGTGAAACGAAGGCAAGCCTCGGCAACGACCTGAAGCGCCTCAAGGAGGCGCGCGACATCCTCGACACTGAGATTTTGGCACACGAACGCCGCAAGAACGAGGTGCTGGGCGTCTTTGGTGTCGCCACTCTGCCCGAGGTAGTCGAACGCGATGAGCTGTTGCGTGAGCGCGATGGCTTGCGCACCACCGTCGCCGAACTTGAGGAACGGATAGTGGCGGAGCTCGCGGTCGACGGATTCGAGCAGGCCCGCTCGATCCTGGACGCGATCGATTTCGACGGCCTCGCGGTCGAGAAGGCTGAGGGTGAGCAGCGGCTTCGCCTGTTCGATGAAACCATCCAGCAACAGCTGATCCGGCAGACGCGCGCGGCCGACAAGCTGGACGCCATCGGCGGTGATAGTGCGGTTGCACGCCTGGATGCTGAACGGCGCACAACCCTGCTGGAAATCGAGGAGAAGGCCGTTCGCTACATAGAGCTGAAGCTTGGCATCATGTCGGCTGGCAATGCTTTGCGGATCTACCGTGAGAGCCATCGCTCCGGCATGATGGCGCGCGCATCAGACGCGTTCAAGCTAATGACGCGTGGCCAGTATTCGGGGCTGACAACCCAGCCTGTAAGAGGTGGTGAGGTTCTCATTGCTGTGCAGGGTGACGGGCAATCCAAGGTCACCGAAGCGCTTTCAAAGGGTGCACGATTTCAGCTGTACCTTGCCCTAAGACTCGCCGGTTATTACGAGTTCGCGCAATTTCGGCCCTCGGTCCCATTCGTCGCCGACGACATCATGGAGACGTTCGACCATATTCGCTCGGAGGAGGTTTTCAGGCTGTTCGGAGCGATGGCAAACACAGGTCAGGTCATCTACCTGACGCACCATAAGCATCTATGTGAAATAGCTGAGGCTGTCGTACCGGGAACGAGGATCCATCAACTCGCACAGTAATTTTCTCCGGAATACGTGAACGAACCAGTGAAGGACGCCGAATTTGACGGCAAGTATGCGCCCAAAGTCAGACGTTCCGGCAAACTTCGCGTTCGTCCAAAAGCGGACATATCGCCCGAGCCATAGACGGCCCCGATGTGCCCATAATGGACGTCCTGCAAATTCATTGTCCTGCCGAATCTGGACTTCGAGAGCTGGCCCTAAACAGCAATTGTATCGCGCCTAGCCGTCCTATCGCCGGGGCGCCAATTGTAAACAACGGCGAACTATACCAATATCGTTACTGGCTTCTTCCGGTGCGACTCGGGAGAACGGGATGGGCAATGAACGCGAAGACGCAAACGGGAAAACACAGCGCCGCTGGCCAATACCTCGGCTATGCGCTTCAACCTGTACGCCTTTGCTTTCACCTGCTCAACGCGCCTAGCGGCGCCTTGGTCTCTCTTGAACATTTAGACGATGTGGCGGTTCACCTGGTCGGCGGCGAAGTCGTTCTTGAGCAAAGCAAGAGCGCACTGAAGCAAAATCCGATATCCGACTGGGCTGCGGACCTGTGGAAGTCTCTGGCCAACTGGCTCAGCTTCATGGCGGCGGGAGAGATCGACCCGGCGACCAGCCATTTCCGGCTATATGTCACACCGGTGAAGGCGGGTGCCTTCGCGATCGCGCTGAACGACGCGAAAACAGATGCCGACGTGGAGGCGCTGGTCGCTAACCTCGCCAAAGCCCACAGCAAGCTGAAAGCTGCACCGGCATGCGACGCCGACGTCCAAGCTTTCCTGAACGCTGATGCGGCTCATTGCGCCGCCTTGGTCAAGAATCTCGCCGTTATCAGCGTCGATGCAGATCCCGTCGATCCGATACGCGCGATCTTCAAGCCGACGGTCTCTCCGCTCATCATCGACCTAGTGTGCGAACGCGCGATCGGCGCTGCGAAGGAGGCGGCGGACAGGCTGATTAGAGCTGGCAAGCCCGCCATCTTGGACGTGGACGCGTTTCAGGCCGAGCAAAGAGCATTTGTTCAGAAGAACAACCTTCCAGGGCTGCTGTCGTCTTTCACCAAGCAACCGCCTGTCGAGGCCATCGAACAATTGATCGCCGACCGTCCCGCCTTCGTCCGCCAACTCGAGCTGATCGAGGTGGGAGACGAAGCGTGCGTCCGGGCTGTTAGCGATTACCTTAGGACGCTCGCCGACATCTCGATCTGGGGCGAAAGCGGGCTAATCTTTGAGAAGAACCTAAGTGACTGGGACGATGATCTTGTCGGTCGCTATGAGCACGTCAGTGCAGAGGTGCACGACATACAGGCCGGACACCCCGCAACGGTTCGTGGTAGAATAGTTTACAGGCGCTGCGCGCAGTTGCAGCCTCCACTCGATGGTCGAGTCGTCCCCGGTCATTTCGTCCACGGATCATTCAACGCCCTTGCCCACGGCCTGCGCCTCGGCTGGCATCCCGACTACCAGACTCTTTTGGAGCCAGCGACTTGATTGAGGCTGGCCGATCGCACCTACCGCTCAGCGACCTCGCCCTTGTCCAGAATCCAGGACTTGGGGCTTTCGCATTGTGGCAATTTGGCCAAGGTTTCCAGGCTGAGGACGAACGTCCAGCGCCGTTCGCCTTGGCGTTTCTCGTGCTGCCAATCGTCCTGCATCGCGCAACGCTCGAAATCGTGACTTCGACAAACCGACCCTCTGGACTGGCGCTCTTCGCGGCCAAGCTCGGGAAGGAACGGGAACAACTCCTCGCCGTCCACGAGCGAGCGCTGCTGCTGCGTACTCTGACATTGCAATCGGCCGCTGTCGGTGTGAGCGGGCGGCTGCTGTCCGTGGATTACAAGGATGCTACTTTAAGAGCAAACGTACCAGAACCGAAACCGAGGAGGCTCGTCCTTCCAGAGCGCGTCAAGCACCTCGGACCTGCCTCGGAGAAATTGGGTTTCTGGTTTTCGAACCTGGGGACCGCGCAGGTGGCCAACCTGTTACGGGTGGAGTTCTAGATGTATTTCCAGCTTCGAAAACTGATCCTTTGGCCCCGCAATGGTGCAGCGCCGCGGGTCGTCAAGTTCGAGCCCGGTGTCGTCAACGTCATCAGCGGCGCGTCGAAGACCGGGAAGTCCGCCGTTATCCCTATTGTTGATTACTGTCTGGGCTCGGAGAAATGCGCGATTCCGGTGGGCGTAATCCGCGAGAACTGCAGCTGGTTCGGCATTCTGATCGAGACGCTGGAGGGCGAAAAGCTCTTGGCGCGACGCGAACCGGGGGACCAACAGAGCACAGGCGACATGGTGCTGCTGGAGGGCGCACAGGTCGAAATTCCGGAGACGATCACCGACAAGACCACCAATGTCGACACGGTCAAGCGCGCGATGAACCGCCTGGCAGGACTGACTGACCTCGACTTCGAACCAGGTACAGAGAATGGATTCAAGCAAAGGCCAAGCTTCCGCGACCTCATGGCCTTCACGTTCCAACCTCAGAACGTGATCGCCAATCCCGACGTGATGTTTTTCAAGGCCGATACGACGGAACACCGGGAGAAGCTAAAGACCATCTTCCCGTACGTTCTGGGCGCGGTCACGGCAAAGATTCTCCAGGCGCGGTTTGAGATCGATCGGCTCCAGCGCAACCTCCGCCGGAAGGAGGCTGAGCTACGCGCGATCGTGTCGGCAACTGGCGCTTGGCGGGCGGAGGCGGAGGCGTGGCTGCGTCAGGCAGTCGAACTTGGCCTAGTCGATTCCTCCACTGAAGTGCCGAAGGACTGGAGTGACGTTGTTGACCTGCTTCGGCGCGTGTCGAACAGCAACTCAAGTCTTGCTCGACCAAGCCTGGCCGGCATCGATGTGGTGCTGACGCGTCTGGAAACCCTTCGTGCGTCGGAAACTGAAATCGCCGCGCGACTTACCGAGCATCGTCAGCGCCTGAACGAACTGCGCCGTCTGGTGGAGAGCAGCGAGGCGTACGGCGACGCCATGCGCATCCAACGTGACCGCTTGGACCTTTCCACGTGGCTGAGGGACTTGGCCGACGAGTTCGCCGATCCGTTGGTCGCACTCGGGGACGGCGGCCGCGAGAAGGTCTTGGCCCTTTGCGACAACCTCGGCGGTCTGGAGATCCGACTGCGGACCCACCCTGCGATGTCTAACACGCTTGACAAGGAAATCCTGCGCCAGCGCGGCGCCGCTGAAGCGGTCCTATCTGAGTTGAACGATGTCCGTAGCGAGATAGCGGTGCTGGAACGGGACTCTGACGTCGCCCGAGACGAGGCCAATCGCTTCGATAGGCTTGAGCGCTTCCTCGGTCGATTGGAGCAGGCGTTGCACGTCTACGACCGCGCCGACCAGTCGTCGGATTTGCGGCAGGAACTCACCTCGCTGCAGGCCGATATTGCAACGCTGCAAAAGACGATCTCCGAGGCCGACATCCAGCGCAAGCTATTCAACGCGTTGCACCAAGTCTCCCATCATGCCAATCGGCTGATTCCGCAGCTTGACGCGGAGTGGCCCGAGGCCCCGATTAGGCTGTTGATTGAAGACCTGACCGTCAAGGTGACTAGGGGAACGCGTGAGGACTACCTGTGGGAGATTGGCAGCGGCGCCAATTGGCTCGCGTATCACGTCGCACTAATGCTTGCGCTGCAGCACTACTTCCTGGCCGAACCTCATCACCCAGTCCCTGGTCAGCTGATCTTCGACCAACCTAGCCAAGTCTATTTTCCTAAGCGGGCGGCGGGCGACGAGGGCCCCGACCTCATCGCGTGGAGGGATCAGGACGTGGTCGCCGTCAGGAAGGTCTTTGCGCTCCTAGGCGCTGAGGTCATGGCCGCGAAAGGTCGCCTCCAGATCATCGTGCTGGATCATGCAGATGAGGACGTCTGGGGCAAGCTTCCCGGAGTCAAGTTGATTGAGGAATGGCGTGGACAGGCCCTCGTGCCTCAGGCTTGGATTGCCGCCGCATCTTCCAACGGTGGATAATAATCTGCTGCCAGAGGAGAAGGCATGGCGAACGTGGACGAGATCAACCGTCTGACGGCCCTTGGCTTGAACGTCATCACAGCCATGGATGTCGCGGAAGGAAAACTAGACGAAGCCTTCGAGGTCGCCCGCGCTCAGGAGAAACGCAAGGTCGACATCTGGTGCAAAGGAAGAAAGAACATTCCGGTTGCACTGACTGCGATATGGGACTGCGATCCTGCAAACTTCTATCTCGCGTTCGACGGCGATGATCCCAGCGACCACGCTTCGACGGATTTCATTCTTATCGACGCTGATGTCACTGACGTTGGCGGCAGGCTTACCTACGCCGCCAGCAGGGACAAGGGTCCTTGGCATCAACGTTACAAGAGCAAGAGCTGTGGGATCGCCTACCGATGGCTGCATGGCCGCGGTGTCACACCGCCTTTGCTCGGCGAGTACCAAGGCCAAGTTCACATCGTAGGAGGCATGCACCGCTTCCATCTTGCCAAGCACTATGGGACGACGCGCATGCCATTCCTCGTCCGGAGGGCCGAACTAGCCGCAGTAATGGCGTTGATCCCCTCGGCGACCGACACCGCCAACTCGTAATGGCGGGGACTGCAGAAAAGAAGCGAATGAGTTGCGAACTTACCGGGATCACTCCCCGAAAGCTGACCGACGGCTTCCGGCCCCGTTGCGGCCATTCTTACTCCCGCACTTTGGCTTTTCCAGCGCTAAACCGGCCTTGGGCGATGAATGGAAACGGTCAGATGTTCCCGGTCTGTGCTCGAAAAGTCGCATAAAAGGGCAGACTGGTGTGACGTCCGGAATTATTGGGCCTTTCACGGGTTTACCGGTCCCGAATTATCGGTTGCTGGCGGGCGGGCTATGCGATTGAAAACAGGAGAGTTTTCTGGCTAAGGGTGGGGTTTCAGACTGAGTTTACCAATGCCCTTAATGACGATTAATTCTGGATTGGCATCAGGTGATTGGGTTTGCGCAGAATATAGCCGCCCTTATTGGTAAACCCGCTCACGGTCGACAACGGATTGGTCAACCTAGGACGACAGGATTGGTAAACCGGAGCCGCCCTATCGACGAAGGTCTAGCTTGGCGCATTCACTGTCGCCGGTAGGCAGATATTCGGGCGACAATCGGGACCAGCGTGCGACGCCGCCAAGCGTGAGACACGTCGGCTACGCCGCAAATCGACACGGTTTGACCGGGCGCAATACCGCACCGATCTTCTAATCTCGGCTTAATTCCGGAGAGAGGCAGATAATTCCGGACGCCACACTGATTGGTAACCTAAGGCCACCCACCACGCGGATTGGTAGCCCACAGGAATAGGTTTGGTAACCCTTATCGAGTGAGGGCCGCTCGTACCTTTCGGCGGGTTCGTTTCAGTTCTAAGCCCGGCTTAATTCTGGACAACGACAGATAATTCTGGACGGCACAGTGGAACTCAACGCGTTGTAAGGATGGCATAGAGAAGCAGTAGCCCTCCAGTCTCGCTACTGGAAAAATTCTGGAAAATGGGTCTGCTTGGCTGGACGCAGAACGTTGTGATTATTCAGCCGGCATTTCTGAAGCTTCTCGAACACAAACAGCTTGCCTTCGCGCACGCTATCTTCGAGCGACTTCGCCTTCGCCAGATGCGCCGCAATCGCGCTGGCCAGCATGCAACCTGTTCCGCGCATCGATATAGCAAGGCGCGGCGTGTCGAAGTGGATGGGTTCATGATCGGAGCGTAACAGAATATCGGCCGATCGGGGACCCGACGCGTGCCCACCCTTGATCAGCAGGGCCTGAGGGCCGACGGCCTGCAGTCTTTGTCCTTGTTGGAGCGCACCGTCCTCATCCGAAGCCGGTTCGGAACCAGTAAGGAGCGCCAGTTCAGGAAGGTTGGGCGTGACAATGCAGCAAAGCGGCATCAAATCGCGCTTCATGGCAGCGATAGCGCCTGCTTCCAGAAGTGCGCGGCCTGAGGTGGAGGCCAGCACAGGGTCGAGTACTGCCGGCACTTGCGGAAATTTGCGCAGCACTGCGGCAACGGCAACAATGATCTTGGCAGTCGCCAGCATGCCGATCTTGATTGTGGCTACGTCGTTGGCCTGTAGCGCGGCACACATCTGATTGGCCACCATGCTGGGTGGCGAATGATGGATTTCGATCACGGCGTCGTGCGTTTGCACCGTTAGCGCTGTGACGGCGAGACAGGTGCGCACGCCAACGGCAGAGATCGTCTCGATGTCGCGTGCTATTCCAGCACCCCCGCTGGAATCTGATCCGCCAACGACAAGCACATGCGGTTCTCGTCTCATCGCCATCGGTCCGTCTTTTCGATCCATTCTCGCGTGCGCGCTTCGGGGTCGAAGCTCAACGTGATGTCCGTGACCACTGCGGCGCTGTTGGCGCCGGCCTCAAAGACGCCGTCGAGGCGGTCGGGGTTGAGGCCGCCGATGGCGACCAATGGGATCGGCGCCACCCGCCGCTTCCACTCGCTGATCCGCTCTAGCCCTTGCGGTGCCCACTTCATTTTCTTCAAAGTGGTGGGATAGATCGGACCGAGCGCGACATAGTCGGGCTCGGCAAACATGGCCGTTTCCAGCTCGACATGATCATGCGTGCTCAATCCGAGCCTGACGCCCGCTGCCCGTATCCTCGAGAGGTCGGCCGTTTGCAAATCCTCCTGGCCCAGATGCACGAAATCGCAGCCTTCCTCGATTGCCAGGCGCCAATAATCATTGATGATGAGCTGGCTTTTGTGTTGGACACACCAGGCCTTCGACTTGCGGATCTCCGCGCGCAGCCCGGTTTCATCCATGGTTTTGATGCGAAGCTGAATCAGCTTGACGCCGAGCGGCGCCAACCTTTCGATCCAGGCGGCGCTGTCGACGATCAGGTAGAAGGGATCGAGCTTCATGAAAAAACGGCCCTGCCGACCATCGGTGTCGATGGCACGGCGACGTCGCGCGGTTCGAGCATTCCCGAACTGAACGCCTCACGACCGGCGTCGACCGCCTTACCGAAAGCACGCGCCATGCCGACCGGATCTGCCGCCTTGGCGACCGCTGTGTTCAGGAGCACGGCGTCAAAGCCGAGTTCCATGACGGTGGCCGCGTGCGACGGCCGTCCGAGCCCCGCATCCACAATCAGCGGGACGCCAGGGAAATATCCGCGCATCGAGCGCAGCGCCGTCATGTTGACCGGTCCCAAGGCGGAACCGATCGGTGCGCACCACGGCATCAGGACCTTGCAGCCCGCTTCCAGCAGCCGCTCGGCGACAACGAGATCGTCGGTGGTATAGGGGAATACCGCAAAGCCGTCCTCGCACAGGATGCGGGCGGCTTCAACCAGACCGAACACATCCGGCTGTAGCGTGTCGTGATTGCCGATCACTTCGAGCTTGATCCAGTTGGTGCCGAAGACCTCGCGCGCCATTTTCGCGGTGGTGACGGCTTCCTTGACGGAGAGGCAGCCGGCGGTATTGGGCAGGGTTCTGGCGCCCAGCGAGCGGATCAACGACCAGAATTGTTCGCCGGCCCTACCGCCCGCCATCTCACGCCGCAACGAGACGGTCACCACCGACGTGCCCGATGCCTTGACTGCATCGGCAAGGATGGCCGGCGAAGGATACTGAGCCGTGCCGAGAAGCAGGCGCGACGAAAGCTCGGTTCCATAAAGCTCCAACATGCTAGCCGCCCTGCATGGGCGAGAGGATTTCGATCCGGTCGCCGTCGCTCAACTGGAACTCCGCGCGGTTGGCTTTGTGCACGAGGTCGCTGTTGACGGCGGTGGCGAGCCAATCGCCCTCATAGTCGAGCGCGGCAAGCAACTCGGCCAGCGTGGTGGCGGCAATCTCACGCGCCTCGCCGTTGACCATCAGTTTCATGAGCATGCTCCTTGGTTCTGTCTTGACTGAAAACCAGGTCGGCAGCCTGGCGCGCCATGGCGGGGGCGAGGAGAAAACCGTGACGATAAAGACCGTTGATCGCGATGATCTCACCGTCTGTTTCGACGCGTGGCAAATTGTCGGGAAATGCCGGACGGACACCCACACCGGTTTCAACGATCTCGGCCTCACCAAAGGCCGGATGGAGGGCATGGGCGGCGCCCAGCAGCTCCATCATGGAACGCGCCGTCACCGGTCCGGCGCTCTGGCTTTCAATCATCGTCGCTCCGATCATGAAACGGTGATCGGTGCGCGGCACGGCATAAAGCGGAAAGCGTGGATGAAGCAAACGGACCGGCCGCGACAGCGAGACATCAGGCGTGCGAAGGATCAGCATTTCGCCGCGAACACCGCGCAGCCTGTCATCGGCCGCTGCCATTCCCATGCAGTCTATCTGACGGGCGAATCCCGAAACAGGCCGGGCGTCGCAGCCGAAGTGGAATTTGACACCCATGGTCGCAAGCTTGTCATGAAGTGCCGCCATCGCCGGGCGTGGGTCGAGGTGAGCCTCGTCGGGGAAGAGCAATCCACGCCGGAAGCGGCCGGCGAGGTCGGGTTCCAGGAGCGCAATTTCGTTTTCATCGACGCGCCGATGCCCTGACGTGCGACTGGCGAACCGGTCAAGCTCACCGGCATCACGCGGCGCGGCCACGACCAATGTCCCGGCCCGTGTCACCTGACCCGACAGCACCGCATCCCACCAGTCGGCAGCATCGCGTCCGAGATCCAGCACCGGCTGCTCCGCGCTTTCGCGCTCGCACCATGGCGCCAGCATGCCGCCGGCGAACCACGACGCGTTGCCACCAAGGCCATGCCGCATCTCGGCGACGGTGACCGTCGCGCCGCGGGCGGCGAGTTCGAAAGCGACGGTGAGGCCGGCAACGCCGGCCCCTTTGACGAGCACCCTCATGATGGTTTGGGAGCCTCTGGCACGACCGGTACGCCAGTCTCGTCCGCCTGCATGTAGAGATCGCCGCCCTCCCGGTATTTTGCCGCCATTGCCGCCATGCCTTCCTTCTGGGCCTCGGCACGGATGTCGTGGGAAATGCGCATGGAGCAGAATTTCGGCCCGCACATCGAACAAAAATGTGCCAGCTTGTGCGCCTCCTTGGGCAAGGTCTGGTCGTGGAAGGACCGTGCGGTTTCGGGGTCGAGCGACAGGTTGAACTGGTCCTCCCAGCGGAACTCGAAGCGCGCGCGCGAAAGGGCATCATCCCTGGTTTTCGCTGCCGGATGGCCCTTCGCCAGATCGGCTGCATGGGCGGCTATCTTGTAGGTGATCACGCCAATCTTGACGTCGTTGCGGTCGGGAAGGCCGAGATGCTCTTTCGGCGTGACGTAGCAAAGCATTGCGGTGCCGAACCAGCCTATCATGGCGGCACCTATCCCTGAGGTGATGTGGTCATAGCCCGGCGCGATGTCGGTCGTCAGCGGCCCCAACGTGTAGAACGGCGCCTCACCGCACACTGCGAGCTGCTTGTCCATGTTCTGCTTGATCTTGTGCATGGGGACATGGCCCGGGCCTTCGATCATCACCTGGCAGTCCTTTGCCCAGGCAATCTTGGTGAGTTCTCCAAGTGTTTCCAGTTCGGCGAATTGCGCCGCGTCGTTCGCATCGGCGATTGAACCGGGACGAAGGCCGTCGCCGAGCGAGAAGGAGACGTCATAGGCTCTGGCGATGTCGCAGATCTCCTCGAAATGCTCGTAGAGGAAGCTCTCCCGGTGATGGTGCAGGCACCATTTGGCCATGATCGAGCCGCCGCGCGAGACGATGCCCGTGACCCGGTCGACGGTCAGCGGGATGTAGTGCAGCCGCACGCCGGCGTGGATGGTGAAATAGTCGACGCCTTGCTCGGCCTGCTCGATCAGCGTGTCGCGGTAGACCTCCCAGTTCAGATCCTCGGCGATGCCGTTGACCTTTTCCAGCGCCTGATAGAGCGGCACCGTACCGATCGGCACCGGCGCATTGCGCACGATCCAGTCGCGGATGTTGTGGATGTTGCGGCCGGTCGACAGGTCCATCACCGTGTCCGCGCCCCAGCGGATAGCCCAGACCATTTTTTCGACCTCTTCGGCCATCGACGATGTGACAGCCGAGTTACCGATGTTGGCGTTGATCTTGACCAGAAAATTGCGACCGATGATCATCGGCTCGCTCTCGGGATGATTGATGTTGGCGGGAATGATTGCGCGCCCGCGCGCCACCTCGTCGCGCACGAATTCGGGTGTGACGAAATCTGGGATCGCCGCGCCGAAGGCTTCGCCGTCGCGTTGCAGCTTGCCGCGCATCACCTCGCGGCCGAGATTCTCGCGGATGGCTACGAACTCCATTTCTGGCGTGATGATGCCGGCGCGCGCATAGGCAAGTTGGGTCACCGCCTTGCCCTGCTTGGCCTTGAGCGGCCGATTGCGTATCGGAAATTCCGGTGTCAGGCGCTCGCCGGTGGCGAATCCATTGTCTTCCGGCCGGACGTGGCGGCCGTCATAGGCTTCGACATCGCCACGCGCCGTGACCCATTCGTGGCGAAGCCGGGCAAGGCCTTTTTCGATGCTGGTTTCGACTGATGGATCGGTGTAGGGGCCGGACGGATCGTAGACGGTGACGGGCGGTTCGCCGGCCGTCGGATGGACGGAAATCTCGCGCATCGGCACCCTGATCTGCGGGTAGAGGACGCCGGGCTTGTGGATTTTCCGCGAGGCGGGCAGTGGTCCCGTCGATACGGCGGGGGTGAGGGCATTCATCGTGAGGCTCCTTTGCTCATGCATTGGAGACCCAGTTCTGTGCCGGAAGGATGAAAAGACGCTTCTGTAGACCTGCTGCAACAGGACCTCGGGCGTAAACTCCCGCAAAGCGCTTGCACCGTCCCTACGCCAGTATGAACTGGATCAGGTTCAACGGGTCACTGCGCCGCGAAAGCCAGCAGTATCTCAGCCCCTTGCCGGGACTCCCCTGGTGAATGCCTTAGGTTGAACGGGCTGACGCTATCTTGTCAAGCGCATTCGGGCGCCTTCGGCCGGTGGCGACGACCGGCGGCCAGCCGGGCGGAGAGCTCGCGCATGCATCGGGGACAAGTCACGCCCCGTAGACCGGGGCTGAATGGCCAAAGCCTCATTCGCTTCGTGAAGGATGGAGAAACTGTATTGGCCATGTGCGCGTATCGACCAAGTAGCTCAGGCGGTCACGGATGTGGTTATTCTGGTCGAAGGTGACGAACGGCCTTGGGGGTCACCTCCTTTAGGATTCAGAGGTTGGAAGACGGCTTCTCGCGATCACGGCCATCAGGAAATACCTGTCTTCGGCTCAACCTCGACATGGCGTCCGATCGACCGCAGATATACAGCTATCTCGTTCATGAGATGATCGCGTTCGCCGTAGATTTCAGCAATCCTACGCAGCTGTGGCTCGACGGCCCTCCGTTGCGCTGGCGTGAAATCAGCATCGCCAAAGACGTATCCCAAGTTGCCAATCGCGCAAATTTTGCAGCCGGCGTCCACAACTGCTTGTACGAATGCCGGAATGTCTTTTTCTTGCATGGTCTTCATGTCGAACCTCTCGTGAATGGCGTGCTTGCGCCCCAATCTGCCTTTTCAGCGTGTCCTCTGGGCGGCGCAAGCCCTGAGCGTGACTGTGCACGGGCAACCTCGACTATCCCATCTGCCACGCTCTTTAGAATCGGTGGGGTCTGGTGATCGCAGGCTGGGCCACTCAAAAGCCTGCAAGAAGAAAGTCATGGCGACCATTGCTCAAGATCGCAAGGGTGCGTGCAAGACCTTCCGTTGGCAGTCATGCACGCTCGCTCAGAGATAGTCCGGCCGCGGAAATTCTCCCTTATTCGTAAGAAAGCTCATTGAGCAACTGGGCATTGAGCAACTGGGTCTCACGTCACGGGTCTCGTGTGCTTCACAGCCGAAAAATAGCCGCCGTGGCAATTCTCGAAAAGTGCAGGCTACCTCGTTAAGGACACTGCGGATGATCGTTCGCGCTTGGCAAAAGCGAACGGATTAGTCTATGGCTCTCGGCAGGGGGGCGAGTTATGCGGCGGGTGCGAATCCTTCAAGTAGGCGATATTCACTATCCGGACTGGCATCCTTCCTCTAGCAACATCGATGCCAAGGATAGCAAGTTCGCTCCGAAAATAACGCAGAAGCTACGCGCGTCTTCGCTGCGTGCCGTCTTGACGAAACTTCGGCGGCTGACGACTTCGAAGCCCTTGGATTCGATCGCCTTCATGGGGGATTTCACGAGCCGTGGCGACAAGACCTTCATTGCTTCGGCATTCCAGCATTTCACGTTGCTCTGCCGCGCACAGGGACGCAGTTCAAAGGCGCTTCCGTTGATATTCGTACCGGGAAATCACGATGTGAACCGTGATGACGCGCGCGAACTTGGACCGACTGAGAAATTCAGCGAAATGGCGAGTTTAGCCGCCCGCTTGGGTTGGCAGACCGTTCCCGTGGACCAACCCGTGCACTTCAGACTTCCGACAGGATCCGCAGGCGCAAACTTCATCCTCGTCAACACAGCGATAGGCAGTTGGGAGCTTCAAAACCTTCCCGCGTTCCTTCGTGATCGTCTCGAGGCACTCAGTCCTTCTACAGAGCCTCTAGATCTCGGCTCGCCGGACATCTCGGGACATTCGCCCGCGACACCTCCCAGCGATCCAGACAAGGAGGCGTCCGACGACGAGTATTACGGTCAGATGGACACGCCATACATCTCGCGTGAGATGCTTGCAGGCCTACAGGAATTGCTCCAGCAGCCCGACATGCGTTACGGCATCATAATCGGCCATCACAATCTGCTGCCACAAAAGACTCCGCGCATTACGCCATACGCGGAGATGCTCAACAGCGGATTTGTCAGAACTCAGCTGCTGCAGGGCAACAAGCCTATCGTCTACCTGCATGGACACATACATGCTGATCCGGTCGAGATCGTCAACGATCCAAGGTTTCCGGACGGCAAATTGATCTGCATCTCAGCACCAGAGATACAGTCAGGTTTCAATGAGCTCGTCTTCTTCACGACCGATCAGGGAGAGCTCGTCGGCATCCGACTTATACCCTACCGCACCAATGTCGCCGACGGGACGGTCATGGAAGGCGAACATTGCTTTATTTCGACCATGTCCAACGGCAAGGCCTTTCTGAACAACGACACGTTTGACCTGCTGCGCCGACTGCGCGACCATGCCACCAGGCGCGGGAATGGGTTACTCTTCTGGGACGAGATCACTGAGATTGCTGCCTCCGCCGAGCTCGGGCTAGATCTGGAAGACTCTCTTCTGATGCTCCAAGCGGCGCGCTTCATCGAGATAGACGGCCTCACCAAGGCAAACTCGGCTTGGCGCATTAAGGTAAGGGACGAATAGCGATGGAGAATCCGTTCGGCCCCAACAGGATCGAGTACGAAAGCCGCCCGATACTGTGGTTCAGTCAGAAGTCGGCGTTGATTTCTGCCGCCGCCAAGCCGGTCTTCGTCGCAGGGACGAGAGGCAGCGGCAAGACCAGCATTCTTCGCTCGCTTTCCACAGTCCATATTCTTGAAGACAAAAGTCTCTCGGACCAAGTCGGCAAGCTCGCTTGGTATGGCGTCTTCTTCCAGCTCAATGAGACATTCTCGCCCCTAATCGACAACGCCGTTCTGAACCTCATTCCGGAGCGGATACGCTTCGACACGGCCGCCGTGATCCCGCGGCAATTCGTAATCTTCTCTCACTATCTGGAGCTGAAGATAGTCGAACGCCTGCTCGAGAGCATCGGCCAGCTCAGACGCGACGGCCACTTGAAATACCGGGCCTCCGAAGATAGGGACGTCGCCCTGGCACTGCATCGCGAAGTGCTGCACTTCATACCCCAACCTGCCCGTCTCGACTTCTTCAGCATCGATGAGCTGCGGGGTGGGATAACCCGGTACGTCGACGAATGCTTCAACGCGTTCTTCTTTGCCGCCGATGCCGGAGCGACCGGCTTCAGAGCAACAGACCCTGGCGCGATCATTAACAAGGTCGCGACCGCGATCACTCCACTTTTAAATGGCCCATCTTTCGCCGGTGACAGGGCGCCCTTCTTCAAGATACTGATTGACGACTGTGAAGCACTGACACCGCTCCAACAGCAGTTCCTGAACACCTTGGTGAGAAAGACGCGCGGCAACGTGAAATGGGTCCTCGCCTACATCGGCGGCCTCTACGACACGATCCGGACGATCATACCCGGCCAGTCGCTCTCGAATGCTGACCGGGACGTCGAGAATCTTGATTCAGTCGATCCGAGGGAGTTCGCCACGCTGTGCGAGAACGTGTCGTCGCTTCGGCTGTACTATGCGCTTCCTGACCATCTGCGGAGTGATCTCGAGCGCAACGATGCGCTCAGCGCGTTTTCGCTCAAAAACCGGCTGGGGCGGCTTTCCGTCAATGACATCATCGAGCGGGTTATCATATCGGGTCATTCCGAGGGCAGAGAAGAGCTTGTGGCACTTGCTGATGCAGCACGTGAATTCCTCTCCGTGAATTTGAGGACGGCGGATCAGCAGCAATTCCTTCTTGATCGAAAAGCGCGCCCTTATGCCGAAGGGCTGGCGCTCGCGCTCATGAACCCGGAAATTAAGCGCCGGCCCATGAGCAAGGCGGATGCTTCAAATCTGAAGAGGTCGATCGCCCGGAAACAGGGATGGGCTTTTCTGAAAGCGTGCCAGATGCTGCGTCTGCATGACTACCCGTACGTAGGGCACCAGATCATCACATCATTGAGCGACGTCTGTATACGCGATTTCCTTGATATAATGGGAGAGATCTTCCGCCGCAGTGTTCCGAGTTCCAGTGATCCACGAAAACTGGTGGAATTCATCAACTCGGATTTACAGATTCATCTCGAACAGCAGAGACAGGCTGTGAACGCCGCCTCTCAACGGAAGCTTGATGGACTTCAGGCGCTTTCACATCCGTACGAAGAAGAGAGCGTGCGCATGGTGCGGGCGTTGGGTTACCTGACCGCTCGCCTCCAGACAGAGTTTGCCGAAGAAAATGCTCTAGGAACGACAGAGAGAGGCATTTTCAGGGTTGATCTAAAGGAAATGCGCTCGCTGGTGAACCGACTGGAGCAACCCAGCGGAAAACTGGACGAGGTCCTGCGTCGGGCGGAAAGGGATGGGTTTATCCGGGAGGTCTCCGCCGCCGGCAACTTTGAGGTGGACCGCGCCGACCCCGCATCGAAGGAGATGATGATCAGATTGCATCGGCGATTTGCACCTTACTTCGGGTTCTCCTATCGCGGCCCGTACGAAATCAACACAATCCCTGCGGCGCGGATGGTCGACCTGCTTTTTACCAGGCATCGGCTCCCAGAAGACTGGGCCGACTCGGTGTTTAAGGAGCTCGTCGCGCGGCCCGCACTCAAGACCGAATTCCAGCACTCGCTTTTCGAGAGCGATCTCGAATGACCGCTTCAACTGTCGAGTATCGAGTCTTCGGCCATCTGGCCGTCACCGAGAAGGCGAGAGATGCAGGTACCTGCGAAACGATGGAGGCAGATATCGCGATCGTCGCGCTTGGATGGGAAACGCGTTTCGCCGCGTTCGAAAACCATCTTGACCTGAAGGTCGGCAAGATCGTGGTTCTGGACTTTGCTCTGAAGGAAGCGAACGTCCCAGCCGTCGAAGAAAACCGGCGAAAGCTCATCGCTATGGGTACCCGATGGGGCGTCGAAGTGACTGTGATCACCCTCGAGCCTTCCATCGAGTATCAGAAGAACATCAATCTCCTCGATCACCTGCTCACTCAGATGGCCGCTTCATGTGGCTCATACGAAGGAAGCCTGCGGAAGGTTTTCGTCGAGTGCTCGACGATGCCGCGAATCTACATCCAATGGCTGATTGCGGTGGCATTCAAGAAAATGTCGATTCAGTCTCTCGAATTCGGGTACGCCGAAGGTATCTACGGGAACGCGATCGGCAAAGAGGATTTTTCCAGCGGCTTGGACCGATACGTCACCGTCCCTCATCTTCAAGGCAGCGGAGGAATGGGCGAAGAGAAAGTCCTGCTCGTGGGGATCGGAGGAGATGCCGACGTATTCTACGGATTGATCGATATCGTCAGTCCGGAACGGATCTCGCTCCTCGTCCCAAGAAGCGACAAGAATGCGCATATCGATGCTTTGCTCGATCAACAGGTGGCCAAGGTACGTGAAACCCACCGGCTCGAAGATGGCGAAGTTCGCGACATCCAGGCTTTCGGGCTGATGGCCCACCTCGATGCTTTCGAGACGTATCTCGACGGGTTCGGCTCGCGTGCGGTGGTGAACGTTTTTGTCAGCGGCCCGAAGGTTCAGGCCATCGCTGCTGCCGTGCTCGCCTGCTCCGACAGCCGCGTCCATCTCAAGGCAAGAATTCCCACCTCCTATGCCCATCGTGAAGTCTCAGCGAATGGGCGGTATCATATCTATAGGCTGATTGACCTGACATCCCCTGCCTGCAGCCTTCCCGGGACGTTCTGACACTATCTTGCATTCGAGTAGCATCATGGTCCCAGTAGCCGTTCCGCCAAGCCTTCAGCGCATGTTCGTGTCGCCCGATCCGGTCGATGGGGGGCTAATTCCCACTTGGAAGCTGCTCTACATCAGATCAGGGGGGAATGCAGACTGGCAGAATTCCGTCTAATTAGCGACTAGCTAAAACATATACTCAGGCGAGACTGTTCAGCATAGAAATAGTGAGTCGGCCGTGAACTATCCGCAAGCCATTGATCTGGCCTGTTGATTGAGGCGGATAGCGGCTTTGGAATTGCAGGATTAGCGGTATTTGGACGCTGTTTTCCTGCAATTCGGTTTTGCGATTCCCTTG
>NZ_NSFT01000028.1 GCF_002294725.1 Mesorhizobium sp. WSM4313
TACCGGCCTAGGGGCCGCACCGCCACCATCAAACTCAACCCCAAGGCCAAATCGCCCACCAAGCACAACACACTTCGCGGTCAAAACCCCTCTGCGAGCCTGTTCTCGCTAACTGCGCAACAGGCCCACAAGGGGAGAAGGGGAAGCGCGCCAAGGATCAGCCACTCTCGGCCAGATCGGCCGCGTCAGCTTGGTATAATCCGTCACCGCCGGATTGCTCGGGTAGGAACTCGGCGCGGCGACATAGATGATCTCGGCGGCGATCGGCGCGAAGCCGGCGTAGAAATGATTCGTCGACTTGATCAGGAGGACGTCCTTCGACAACGGATCGATGCCGATGTTGGAAAAGATATCGGGCTCGAAGGTCTGGGTGCGGTTGGTGTTCAAGATGACGTCGACCTCGGTGCCTTCGATGCGCACCACCGCCGATGGCCCCAGCGTCACGCGGCTCGGCCCGAAGCTCTGCCAACCTTCGTTGGTTGTCTTCAGCACCCTGACGCGGGCGTCGATCGGCTCGCCGGCCTGAGGGCCGGCCTTGCCGCCGAAGCGCAGGTCGATGACCGCGCCTTCGCCGGCCGCATGGCAGAAGGTCACGGCGATCGGGTCCCAGATCGTCGCCACGCCGACCTTGGTCACACCACGCGAAAGCAGCTCGCGCAGCACAATGGTGCCGTCGCCCGGCACGCCGCCGCCCGGATTGTCCCAGATGTCGGCGATCACGACGGGTTTGTCCTTGCGCTCGGCGCGCACGGCTAGTGCCTGCTCGATGCCGGCGGATGCTGACAGCATCGTCATGGCGGACTTCTCGCGCAGGTCATAGAGCTCGCGCCCGAGCGTCTCGGCGAGCCTGTCGCCCTTTGCCTTGTCATTGTCGGTCACGACCAGGATGCGCGTGCCCATTTCGGGCACGTCGGCCGCCATGAAGCCGTGGATGACCGAGACCGACAGCACGCCGTCCTTGCCATGCAGCGCCTTGATCTTGTCAACGAATGAACGCATCGGCTCGCGGCTGGTCGGCAGCACCTGGATCATGTGGCAGTCGAAGGTCGAGATCACCGGCTTGATCTCGCCGCGCGCCGCGGCAAGGCCGAGCTCGACGACATGCTCGCCGCGCTCGTAGAAATCGGTGTGCGGGAATTCGAGGAAATAGGCCATGATGTCGCAAGCTGCGACGCGTTTCGGCGTCAAATGGCTGTGCGGATCGAACTCCGAGGCAATCACCACTTTCGGCCCGACGATGGCGCGCACGCGCTCCAGGAGATCGCCTTCGCAATCGTCATAGCCTTGCGCCACCATGGCGCCATGCAATCCCAGGATCACCGCATCGACCGGCAAGGCGGCCTTGAGCTGATCGAGGATCTCGTCGCGCAGCGCTTCATAGGTCTGCCGTTGCACCAGGCCGCCGGGCTCGGCCCAGGTGGCAGTGCCTTCGATGACGGTCAGCCCTTCCTTCGCGGCGCGCTTGCGCAGCGCCACGATCGGCGAGGAGCAGAGCGTCGGCGTCTCCGGATGTTTTCCGGGGCCGGCATAGAAGGCCATCTCGAAGGAAGCCCGGTCGGTCGGCACCGGCGAGAAGGTGTTGGTTTCCGTCGCCAGCGAGGCGGTGAAGATGCGCATGAAGGCTCCGTGATGACCTTTTGTTTTTTGCAATTCCGGACGGAAAACCGCTGCGCACTTTTCCTGGAATTGCGGGGATAGCTATTTGACCGCCCTGAGCGCTAATCCGCGCACGAGATAGCGCTGCAGCCAGATGAAGAGGATCGCCACCGGCAGTGTCGCCAGCAACGTGGCCGCCATGACATGGTGCCATTCGATCGTATAGCGGCCGGCGACCAGCGAGAAAACCTGGATCGGCAGCGTGTAGCTTTCCTGGCTGCGCAGCATGGTGAGCGCCACGACGAACTCGTTCCAGGCGTTGATGAAGGTGAAGATCGCCGTCACCGCGATCGCCGGCAGGCAGAGCGGCAGGAACACTTTACGCAGGGTGAGCCAGCGCCCGGCGCCTTCCATCCAGGCGGCCTCCTCGAGGTCGCGCGGGATTGTGTCGAAATAGCTCTGCAGCATCCAGACCGTGAAGGCGACGTTGAAGGCCATGTAGATGAAGCCGAGCGCGGTGGTGCTCTCCACCAGGCCCCAGGCCGCCATCAGCCGGAACAGGCCAAGCACCAGCACGATCGGCGATATCATCTGCGAGATCAAAAGGAACTGGCGAAAGGCGCCATAGCCGCCGAAGCGGAAGCGCGACATGGCGTAGGCGGCCGGCACCGAGATCAGGATCGCGCCGATTGTCGCCAGCGCCGAGACATAGAGCGAGTTGAGCAGCGCCTGGCCGAAGCCGGTTGCTACCCACATGTCGGCGAAATTCGACCAGCGGAACTCGCTCGGCCACCAGGTGGGCGTCAGCACCTCCGTGCGCGGCTTGACGGCGGTGAGAAACATCACGGCGAAGGGGAAGATCGTCACCGCGACCAACGGTGCAAGCAGCAGCCAGGCGATGATGGTGCGTTTCATCTTGCTGTTCATGCCCGCTGCTCCCGCATGGCGAGGCGCACATAGATCATGGTGAAGACGAGCAGGATCGCGAACATCACCAGCGACACGGCGGAAGCCTCGCCCAGCTTGCCGATGCGGAAGGCGAGCTTGTAGAGATGGGTCACCAATATGTCGGTCGAGTTCGCCGGCCCCCCTTGTGTCATCACCCAGATGATCGGGAAGGAGTTGAAGACATAGATGGTGTTGAGCACGATCGCGATGTTGATGAACGGCTTCAGGAGCGGAAAGGTGATCTCGCGGAACTGCTGCAAGGGCGTCGCGCCCTCGAGTGCTGCCGCCTCATAGAGATCGTCGGGGATGGAGGACAGGCCGCCGAGGAAGATGGTGGTGGTGAAGGGCACGGTCACCAATATGCCGATCAGCACCTGCATCGGGAAGGCGGTTTCGGCGCTGGCCAGCCACTGGATGTTCTGGCTGATCAGGCCGAGCTTCATCAGCGCCGAATTCAGCATGCCGCTCTCGCCGTTGAGCGCCCAGCGCCAGACCACCGCGGTCATGGTCAGCGACACCGCCCAGGGCAGCATGATGATGACGCGGGCGAGGCCGCGGCCGTAGAAGTCCGTATTGAGGATGATCGCCACCGGGATCGACAAAAGCAGCGCGCCGCCGACGACCAGCACCGTCCACAGCGCGGTGCGCCAGAGCGCGGCGACAAAATCGGGATCGGCGGCGAGCGCCGCGAAATTGGCGAGACCGCTGAACTCGCGCAACTGACCGAAGCGGTTGACGTCATGCGTCGAGATCTGGATCAGGTCCCAGACCGGCCAGAAAATCACCACCGCCGCCAGGAACAGGCTGGGCAGCGTCAGCAGATAGGGCAGGAAACGATTTTGCATCGGCTGGTTTGTATCGCGTTGCGAGGCTTCGAGGGGGGTGCCAATTCTCATCTGTCTTGCCAGGCGCTCAGTTTCGAATTCCTTCCAGGCGCCGCCCCTCACCTGTCTGCCTGTCCTCCGCGGCAGTTGCGGAAGAGCCCTTCCTCTCCCCCGTCGATCGGGGGAGAGGTGTCGAGCGCAGCTCGACGGAGTGGGGGTCGACCCTTGGCGCAAGGCAGGCGATGCTTGCGCCGAGTGCCCTTCGTATGTCCGTTCGCGGCGGTTGCCAGGTGGTTCCCCCACTCCGTCTCGGCTTCGCCGAGCCACCTCTCCCCCCTCCGGAGGGAGAGGAAGGAGGCTGGCTGGGGCGGCGCCGACGTAGGTTCCAAAAAGGTGTGGCGCGCTCCGACGGGTGGAGCGCGCCACGGGCGCAGGGAGATACGCCCTTATTTCTTCTTCAGAACGGCGTTCGCCTTATCCGCCGCGTCCTTCAAGGCCGCTTCCGGCGTGGCGCTGCCGAGATAGATCTTCTGCATGGCGTCCGACGTGATCTGGGCGATCTCTTCCCATCCGGGGATGACCGGCGCGAAGCGGGCGTCGGGCAGAAGCGCGGTGAAGGCGGCGAGGTCGGCGTTGTTGACGTAATAGTCCATCTTGGCCTCCTCCTTGTTCACCGGCAGGAAGCCCTCGCCTTGCGTGAACTTGGCGCGCTGCTCCTTGGTGAACAGGAAGTCGAGCAGCTTCCAGGCCTCGTCCTTGTTCTTGGAGTTCTTGAACATGATGATGCTGTCCGTGACGCCATAGGTGCCGCGCGCGCCGGTCGGACCGGCGGGGATGGCGGCGACGCCGTATTTCAGCTTCGGCGCCTCTTCCTTGATCTGGTTGGAGAGGAAGGGCGCGGTGATCATCATGCCGACCTTGCCCTGCTTGAACAGGTTCTGCACGTCCTCGCGGTTGTTGGAGGTCACACCTGGCTCGGTCAGGCCCTCGTCGATCATTGACTTGTAGAGCTTGGCGGCTTCAAGCGCGCCTGGCGTGCTCAAACCGGATGTGCCGTCCTTATTGAGGATCTCGGTGCCGAAGGACCACATCGCGTAATAGTAATAGACGTCGGTCTCGATCTCCTTGCCCTGCAGGCCGTAGCCGAAGGCGCCTTGAGCCTTGATCTTGCGCGCGTCCTCCTGCAGCTCGGTCCAGGTGGCCGGCGGCTTGGCGATGCCGGCCTTTTCGAACAGCTCCTTGTTGTAATACATGGCGCGCGCCGAGGCGGCGATCGGCAGGCCGTAAGTGTGGCCGTCCATGATCGAGGGCTGCAGGAAGGTGTCGATGAAGCGGCCCTTGAACTCGGGCGTGATGTAGCTGTCGAGCGGCTCGGCGACATCCTGCTGGACGAAGTCGATCAGCCAGCGCGTGCCGATGATCGAAAGATCGGCGTTGGTGCCGGCGGTGATGTCGGTGGTGAGTTTCTGCAAAAGCACGTCCCACGGCACCACTTCGTACTTGATGGTGATGCCGGGATTGGCCGCCTCGAACTCCTTCTTCACCGCTTCGAAATAGGGGCCGGTCTTGGCGCTGTACTCGGCGACGGTGACGCGCACCTCGCCGGCATCAGCAGGTGCCGCCAAAGCCAGCATGCTCATTCCGGCCAACAGGCCGACAGTCCATTTCGCAAGGCTCATCTGATCTCTCCCATTGATGCGCATTCGCGCCTGGCCTTAGAGGCACAGGATTTATGTTACTTTCCTACATTATCGAGCGTTATGCCCAATGCAAGCAGTTTATCATGTTGCTAAATTACATTTTGTTGGATAGCGTTCCCTCGCTGTCTGGCACGGCGGAGGAGCGCGCATCGTGGTATCAAAGGCCGATCTCGAGGGCAGAACCGTTGTCGTCACCGGCGCCGGCGGCGGCCTCGGTTCGGCGATCGTCGAGCTGATGGCCGAGCGCGGCGCGCGCGTCGTCGGCTGCGACCAGTCGGTGGAAGCTCTGGCCAGCCCGCATATCGCGTCGCGCCATGTCTTCAACCTGCTCGACCGGGCCTCGATCGAAGCGGCTATCCCGGCGCTGCTCGACAAGGACGGCGTCCCCGACATCCTGATCAACAATGCCGGCTGGACGCGCGCCGAGACCTTGAAGGCGCTGACGGCGGACAAAATCGAAGAGGAGCTCGGCCTCAATTTGACCGGCGTGATGACTTTCGCCGATCCGCTGATCAAGGCGATGTCCAAGCGCGGCGCGGGCAGCGTCGTCTTCATCTCCTCGGTGAACGCCATCGCGCATTTCGGCAATCCGGCCTATGCGGCGGCCAAGGCCGGCATCAACGCCTACGCCAAGTCGATCGCCGTCGAGCTTGGCCGCAACGGCGTGCGCGCCAATGTCGTCTGTCCGGGCTCGATCCGCACCGCCGCCTGGGACCACCGCCTCGCCAAGGATCCCGAGATCCTCGGCCGGCTCAAGCGGCTCTATCCGCTTGGCCGCATCGTCAACGCTTCCGAAGTAGCGGAAGCCGTGGCTTTCCTTGCCTCGGACCGCGCTTCCGGCATAACAGGTGCCGTGGTGCCCGTGGATGCCGGGCTGACAGCCGGCTACCTGCCTTTCATCGACGACATATTGGGAACGTGACCATGACCGACGTCCAGTTCCGCAACCTGTCGAAATCCTATGGCCAGCACAAAATCCTCGAGGACATCGACCTCGACATCCGGACCGGCGAGTTCGTCGTGCTGGTCGGCCCGTCCGGCTGCGGCAAGTCCACTTTGCTGCGCATGCTGGCAGGGCTGGAGACGATCACCTCCGGCGACCTCGTCATCGGCGGCACGCGCGCCAACGAGCTGCCGCCGCAGAAACGCAACATCGCCATGGTGTTCCAGTCCTACGCGCTGTTCCCGCATTTGAAGGCGTCGGAGAATATCGGCTTCGGCCCGAAAATCCGCGGCGAGACGCGCGCCGCGATCGACGACAAGGTCAAGAAGGCGTCGGGCGTGCTGAACCTCTTTTCCTATCTCGACCGCTATCCGAGGCAATTGTCCGGCGGCCAGCGCCAGCGCGTCGCCATGGGCCGCGCTATCGTGCGCGAGCCTTCGGTGTTCCTGTTCGACGAGCCGCTTTCCAATCTCGACGCGCAGCTGCGCGTGCAGATGCGCACCGAGATCAAGGCGCTGCACCAGCGGCTGAAATCGACCATCGTCTACGTTACCCACGACCAGATCGAGGCCATGACCATGGCCGACCGCATCGTGGTCATGGATCGCGGCCGCATCCAGCAGGTCGGGCAGCCGCTGGAGCTCTATGACCGGCCTGCCAACAAATTCGTCGCCGCCTTCATCGGCTCGCCTTCGATGAGCTTCGTCTCCGGCGCGCTGAAGACCGCCGGAGCCAAGTCCTGGTTCGAGACGACAGGCGGCGGCCGCCTGGCGCTCCCGGGCAAGGCTATGTCCGGCAGTGAGATGGTCGAGGCCGGCATCCGGCCGGAGCATTTCGTGGTCGTCGCCGGCGACGATGCGATCGCCATCAAGGTCGACGTCGTCGAGCCGACCGGTTCGGAAACGCATGTCTATGGCTCGGTCGGCGACGACACGGTGCGCGCGGTGTTCCGCGACCGGCTGCAGGTGAAGCCCGGCGACCGGCTGCCGGTGAGCGTCGACCCGCGCAACATCCACCTCTTCGACAAGGCGACGGGCCTGCCGCTGTGAGATGATGACATGAAGACCCCGGCCGACATCATCACCCGCCTGCAATTGATATCGCAGGACGGCACCAAGTCGGACCGCCGGCTGGCCGGACTGGTGCTTTCCGATCTCGATTTCGCCTCGAAGGCCGCGATCTCGGAGATCGCCGCGCGCGTCGGCGTCAGCGAGCCGACCGTCACCCGCTTCTGCCGCAATCTCGGCTGCGAGGGCCTGCGCGATTTCAAATTCTACCTGGCGCAGGCGATCGCCATCGGCGGCCAGTATCTGTCGCCGGAGCCGCTCAGCCGCGACGCGCGCGAGCAGCGCATCGCCTCGGCGATCACCGAGGCGGCGATCGCCGCCATCCAGCGCGCCAGCGAAAACCTCGACATGACGACGGTGATGGACGTCGCCGCCCGGATTGCGAGCTCCGGCAATGTGCTGTGCATCGGCTCAGGCGGCATCTCCTCGATGATGGCGACCGAGATGCAGAACCGGCTGTTCCGGCTCGGCTTGTCGGCGCTCGCCCAGACCGACGGCCAGCTGCAGCGCATGTATGCCGCCGTCGCGACGCCCGAGACGACGCTGCTTGCCTTCTCCGTCTCGGGCTATGCGCGCTCGGTGATCGAGGCGGTCGAGGTTGCGCAGCAATATGGTGCGGCGACCGTTGCCATCACCGCGCCGGATTCGGCCCTGGCCAAGGTCGCCGACACGGTCATCCTTCTGCAGTCCGTCGAGGACGGAAACATCTACAAGCCGACCTCGTCGCGCTACGCGCTGCTTGCCATCCTCGACATGATCGCCACCACGGTGGCGGAAGCGCGCGGGCCGAAAGTGCTGGAGAATCTGCGCCGCATCAAGCAAAGCGTGAACACGCTGAAGGTCGACGATCCGAAGCTGCCGCTGGGGGATTGAGCGGTTGCAGCGGCTTGCGCCGTCAACGCTGACGATCCCTCGCGCCCTCCTCTGGCCTGCCGGGCCTCTTCCCGATTGGCAGCTTCCGCGCCCCTCATGTAGCGCTGGTCGACCCCCACTCCGTCTCGGCTTCGCCGAGCCACCTCTCCCCCGATCGAAGGGGTAGAGGAAAGGCGCCAAGCTTTTTGCCGTCAATGCTCGTCCAGCAACGCTCCCTTCCTTTCCCTCCGGAGGGGGGAAAGGTGGCGCTGCGAAGCAGCGACGGATTGGGGGAACCACGTGGCAATCAAGCCTCGGCCTGATCAGTCACGACAGTCACAGAAGATGTGTGCATCGCGTAGCCAAGCGAGGGAGATGTCCGGCAGGACAGAGGGGGGCGCCGTCCCGCCTGCGTCTCAGATCTTCGATTGCTTAGAAAGAGCCTCGACGCTTTTCGCCAGCTCGGCCCCATCCCCCACGATCCGCAGCGTCTTCAGCCGCGATGTGCCGCCGGCGACCAGGGAAACGGCCGACACTGGAACACCCAGCGCCTTCGCCATCATCCGTTCCAGCGCTTGATTGGCGGCGCCGTTCTCCGGCACGGCGCGGACGCGGGCCTTAAGATGACTGCGCCCGTCGGCGGCGGTCTCGACGCCGTCGATCCGGTCGAGCGCCGCTTTCGGCGTCAGACGCACGAAGAGGTCGATGCCGTTCTCGCGCAGCCGAAACGGCGTGCTCATCAGCCGCCGGCCACGACCCAGGACCAGACGGTAGTGACCAGGAACTGCCGGATGAAGAAGATGATCAGAAGCAGGATGATCGGCGAAATGTCGATGCCGCCGAGATCGGGCATGAAGCGGCGTATCGGGCGCAATGCCGGATCGGTCAGCCGGTAGAGCATATTGCCCACGCTGCCGACGAACTGGTTGCGCGAGTTGACGACATTGAAGGCGTAGAGCCAGGAAAAGATCGCCGAGGCGATGATGATCCACCAGTAGATATCAAGCGCCATGACGATGGTCTGAATAAGGGCGATCATGCCGGTCTCCAAAATTGTCGCCGACATGTAGCCATTGCTCGGCGTGCGGGCAAGCCCGCGGGCTTGGCGTGCGGGCAAGGCCTGCCCCGCCACGGCGCCTGTGCCGGCCCGGTCTTTCGCCTTGACATCAAACGGCCGCGACCGATACAAGCCCATCCGCTGGAACGGGGCTGTAGCTCAGCTGGGAGAGCGCATCGTTCGCAATGATGAGGTCAGGGGTTCGATCCCCCTCAGCTCCACCAGCCAGCACACGTATGTGCCTCTCGCGGGCGGTTGCCTTCCTCGTTCAGCATTTTGTGGTCGCCGGATTTCGGGCCGCGTGCTTGGAACAAAGGCGGGGCAAGACGGTTCAGCTATACTTTTGAAGCTGATATTCCCCAGCCGGCTGGGTAAGCGGCGATGCTTGAGGAGGTCCCCATCATGAAGATTTCGTCCAGGTTCCGTTCAGTCGCGGTTGCGGCCATTGCTGCCGCCAGCGTCAGCATTGCCAGCGCCGCGCATGCCGATAGCGGCACGATCCGCTTCTCCGTCTACAAGGCGGCCTTCTTCATCGGCGGCTCCGGCGGGGAAGGCACGCTGACCTTCCACGGCAAACGGTATCCGATCTCGATCGGCGGCATCTCGGGCGGCCTGGCCTTCGGCGCATCCAAGACCTATTTTCAGGGCAGGGTGCGCCACATCAGACGCGCCAGCGATGTGACGGGCGTCTACGGCGCGGCCGGCGGTGGCGGCGCGCTCGGCAGAGGCGCCCAGGTGATCGTGATGACCAATGACAAGGGCGCCCAGCTCGAGCTCACCGGCCGGCAGGTCGGCCTGCAGGTCAACGCCGACCTCAGCGGCATGAGCATCGCGCTGAAAAGGTAGGAGTCCCAACTCCGTTCGTTATTCCTGCACGGGCCGGTTCAGGCGTGCCCGGGCGCGCAATGTCAACGACAAGGTCGCGCCGGGCAGGCCAGACGGCGAGTTTCATCGACCTCTCCGCCGACCTGCCAGACCAATGGCGGGGGTGTCCGCTCTGATGAATAGCGGGCCTGCAGGCATCCCTCTTGCGAATGAAGGGCGGCTCACCTCAATCGTCCCAGTCATCCCAATTGTCTTCGTCCGGCGGCGGGTAGTCGGGAACGACGCGGATAATCGGCCGCGCACGCTGGTAGCGCCAGTAATCCTCGTCCGGTAGCTGACGCTCATAGGTGCGGTAGGCAGGCCGGTCGTAGTGGTGGCGCCTCCAGTATTTGTGCTTTTTATGTGGCCGCACGCAGTAGCCGTCTTCGGTCAGGTAGGCGCATGTGACATGCGCCTGCTGCACCAGGCCGCTTATGGCCGGCATGCCAATCATCGGCGCCGCATCGACGGCTGGCATCACCGCCAGCATGGTCCCGGCAAGGGCAAGAACAGACAATTTCATCGGCCTCTCCACGTCCAGACTAAGGCCGGAAGAACGTCCTGATTGGGGACGATTTGCGGCGGCCGAGATCACTTTGATTTGCGGCCGCACATATGAGCGTTAGATCATATGTATTAATTCGCCAGCTGATCGAGAAGCGTGTCGATTTCCCCTTTCTTTGGCGCTTCGGGCGAAACAGGGGCGGCCTGCGGGTCGGCGGAAGCGGGTTCGGCCGGCGGCTCGGTGATCTCAGCTTCGGCCTCGCCGCCGGCGTCCGAACCTGGCGGCGGCGCTGCATTATCCGGATTGTCTGGCGCCACGGCGGGTTCCGGAGCCGCGGGCGGCGCTTTGGGCCGGGGTGCGGCGTTGCGCAGAAGATCGCCGATCAGATCCGCCGCTCCCTTGCCGGAACCGTCGCCGTTCGAGCCCGTTTGGCCCGGGATCAGCTTGTCGAGATTCAGCTTCCCGGTTGGCAGCCCAAGGCGGCTCAACATATCCAGGGCGCCCTGCGGGTCTTTGGCCAATGCGCTCAGGTCCGGATAGGCCCGAGGCGCAAACAGCGGGCCTTGGACCACGATCGGCACCCCGATGCCCTTCACGGCAATGTCGCCTCCCTGCCCGGCAAGCGCGGCAACGACGCGGGGGTTGAGACGGATGTCGAGCGTCTGGTCGGCGAAGTCTATCTTGCCCGAGCCGTCCATTCGCACCAGCGGACCCAGCAGGCTGATGTCCGTCGTCTGCGCGACGCCGTTCTCGATGGCAAAAGAGGCGCCGAGTTCGGTGAACGTCGTCTTCTTGGTCTGATCCTGCTTGAAGCCGCTGGAAAGCAGCCCGACCAGGTTGTTGTAGACCTCTGCTATGTCGATGCCGCGGAAGGCGCCGTCGCCGAATTTTGCCGCCGCCTTGCCGCCAAGGGAGCGGGCAAGCGATTTCGTGGTCTTTCCCGAGCCTGAAACCGCGACGGTCGCATTGAGCGTTCCTTCGATGCGGTCGAAATCCGCAGCATCATGGAGCAAGGGAGCTGCGGCCGCACCGGCGATCGCAGTGTTCAGCGTCAGGGAAGCGGCGTCGTTGGAGCCGTCGGCTGTCATCTCCGCGGCAATCGTGCCGCCGTAGAAGGGACTTTGCGGCACGTTCAGGTGAGCCTTCCCATCCGCCACCGTCAGGGTGGTGGCCACCGGCCCGGCGAAGACCTTTCCATAGCCGAGCTTGTCGGCCTGGATATCCACCTTGGCATCAAGTCCCTTGAGGAAGGAGAGATCGATTGGCGCGTCGGTGGCGCCGTTCGGCTTCTGCGTTCCGCCCGTGGCAGGCTCGCCGCCGCCGGCGAACGCCGCGAAGTCAAGCTTGGCGAAATTGAGCGACGTCCGGATGTTGAGAGGCTCCCCCAATTTCATCGAGCCCTGGCCCGACGCCTTGACCCCGTTCAAGGCAACAGAGGCTTTCTGAAAGGAAAGCTGTCCTGGCCCGGCGTCCACGTCACCTTTGAAGGCAAAGTCTCGCAGACCGTGGGAAGCACTCTGCCCCAGCCATTGCATGAGCTTGTCGACCGAGGCCGATGTGGCCGAAACCTGACCCTTGAACGTGCCGCCACCCCCGGCAGCGCCGCTTATGCTGCCTTCAAGGTACTTGGAGGAAACCGAAAGGCTGATCGGCCCGGACGCATCGGCAACGGAGCCGCTGGCCAGAAAGGATGCAGGTGCGAGCTGGGACTTGAACGTCACGGCCTGTCCCCGCCAGACGAGCTTGCCCGTCAAATCGACCGGCTTGCCGACATCGTGAACCTTCGCGTCAAGATTGAGCCCGGTGACGTCGTCGGCCGTCCGGGCATCGGCAAGTGCTGCAAGCGGGAGCTTGCCTTCCCGAATTCCGACCGTTCCCTGCAGATTGACGCTGCTGCGTATGCGCTCCGCGGTGAGTCCGCGAAAAGCGAACCCCATATCGGCGGTCAGCTTTCCGGACAACGGCACGGATTGTCCGGCCAGCTTCGCTATAGAGCCGATGTCCAGTCCTGAACTCGCAATATTGCCCCGTATGGTCGGAGGCGTTTCACCGACATTCGTCGAGGCTTTCGCGGTAACGCTTCCCGCATCGAGGCCGAAGTGCTCCAGCTTTGCCTCGATATGTCCATCGCGCAGCGTGGCGGCAAGCTGGACATCGGAAGCCCGTATCTTGCCGCCGACCAATTCATCGATGGCAACGCTGATATCGGCATCGAACGCAGAGAGCATCGCGAGGTCGGGCTCGCCGGAGCCGGCCGAAACCTTGCCCGCGCTGGAACCACCCTTTCCAATATCGCTCAAGGCGCCGATATCGACGCGCTTTGCCGCCAGGTCGGCGAAGAAGCGATGCCGCGCCCCGGGCTGGAAGAGCGCGTCCATCTGGAAGCTCTGGTCGCCGACATCGAACTTTCCGCCCTTGATCTGATAACTGCCGTTCCCGTTGAGCTGGATCTCTCCACTGGCATGCAAGGAAGAGAATTTGGCAACCGGCGCCGGATCGAGACGCGCCTCGATGGCGATCTGGGCCGGCAGCCGTTTCAGGATCGGCCTCAAGGCGGAAAGGCTCCCGCTCATTTCAACGCGACGGCCGCTGCTGGTGCCGGCCAACGAAAACGAGACCTCCCGGTCGAGGTCCGGAGCCCTCAGATCGGCGTCGATTGCCGTCACCTTAGCGGAATTGCCGGCCGACGCGCCTGAGGCAAGGGTGCCGTTCGTTATCGTCAGTTGATTGATCGCCAGCCGCTCGAGCGTATCGACAATCGCCGCGAACGGATCGGCCTGAACATCATTCGGTTCGGGAGCTGACGTCGCGTTTGCCGAAGCCTTGAGCGCGATTACCGGATCCGCCAGCGCGACGGACTGTATCTCAAGCTTTTTCGACCATAGCGACGACAGCATTATCGAAGTCGAGAACCGCGGAGCGGATATCGCGATGTCGCCCGTGCCGGTCGAAAGCGAGATATCGTCCGCGACCACCGCCAGCCTGGGCAGCAGCGATAGTCTGACAGGTCCGTCCAGCCGAATTGTCATTCCGGTTGCGGATGACAGTTGCCGGCTCAATTCGGCACGAACCCAGTCGATTGAAACAAGAGCGGGCACAAGGAAAAGCAGCCCGGCGGAAAGAACAACAGCTACGGTGAGTGCAGCGACGATTTTTCTCACATCGACCCGCCAAAATGATCGGAAGAATCAGTATCGTTAAACATACATGCTTCTGGCGCCCGACTGAATCCTGCCGAAACACGGGCTTCGCGCCGGACGAATTTCGCACTGCTCCAGGGACCGTCGGCTCTTTCGCCGCGATCGAAGCCATTTGCAGGCAAGTGTTTCCAGACCAGAGGGTTTGGAAACGATCAGCCGGTTTCCGAGCCATTCCCGTGAAACAGACCAGGCGCATTTTCCGGCATCCGCCGCCGACATATCAGCCATTTCAATGGAGGAAGTGCCAATGTCAGTGCTCGGAACCCTGCTCCATTTCAGCCGCGCCATCATCCACGCGCACAACAATGCCAAGGTCAGAAACCTGATGGATGTCCCGCCGCCCGAAACCCGCAGGGACATGGGCCCGCATGTTTCGCCGGACGCCTCCGAAAAGGAGCCCGGCGCCATTCACCCCGGAGGACGCTGACACAAGCGGAGTCCCGGACCGGCCTCGTCCCACTCACCGGGAGGCTGGTGTTGCTTTGTGATTGCGTTGGCGCGCATAGGCCACACATGCGTCCACGGTGCTGACGCAGAGCGCATCGACGCTGTTCGGCAGATTGTTGTCGCCGGCATAGGCAACCTCGGCGACACGACCGCCGATCATGCGGATCTGCGTGTTGCAGTAGCCGCCGGGAGCGACGTTGACTGACCCTCCAACCGCCGGAATCGCGCCCACAGCCATCGTCGGCACCGCGATGCTGAGGTTGCCGCGTTGCACGGTGCGCTGGTAGGTCCAAATCTGACCGGAAGGCCCTGTGTCGGCCGTCGCGGTCGGAAAGCCGGCGCACATGCGAACATCGGCCTCGCTGAGACCGACCATCTCCTTGCGGGCAGCGGCCGTGGTGGCGTCGACCTTGGCGATGCTCGACGTATCGTCGGGGATGACGCAGGACGACAGGGTGGAGATGCCTGCCGCAACAAAGGCAAGTTTTCGAATATGCAAGGATGTCATGCCGTCGGTCGGAGTTGGTGCCGCCCCAGCGCCCTCCTGCCTACCTAGGCAATCGGCCAAACGCGTCAACCCGCGGAATGCCGACGCATCTCCACGCCGATGCGCTTACACCACCCGGAAGTAGCTCGTCATGCCGGTCTTCTGGTGCTCGATGATGTGGCAATGCAGCAGCCAGTCGCCGGGATTGTCGGCGACGAAGCCGAGCTGCACCTTCTCGTCGGGCTGGATGAGATAGGTGTCGGAGACCAGCGGCTGCACTGCCCTGGTCGAGGACGACAGCACCTTGAAGCTCATTCCGTGCAAATGGATCGGGTGCGCGTGCGGGGTGAGGTTCTCCATGTCGATGATGTAGCTGCGGCCAAGCTTCAGTTCGGCGAGCGGCGCGGTCGGGTCCGGCGTGTCGCCCGGCCACGGCACTTTGTTGATTGCCCAGAAACTGTAGCCGAGCGAGCCGCAAATGCCGTCGGCCGCGACGTTTTCCGCCGTAGCGCTCAGCGCCAAGGGAATCCGCTTGGCGCTTGTCAGGTCCACCTCCGGCACGGGATTGGCGTCAAGCGGGCCGAGATCGCGCAGGTCGTGCCTGAGCGATTTGCCGACCGAACGCAGCGTCGCCAGGATTTTCGGCTTGGTGCCTCTGACGTCGCGCAGGCTGACGATCGCGTCCTCCTCGTCGGGCATGCGGATGGCAAGCTCGAGCCGCTGGCCAGGCCCCAGCTGCAAGGCATCCGGCGTAAACCGCTGCGGCACCGGATTGCCGTCGAGCGCGATGACCGTCGCCTCCGCGCCGTCGACGCGGAAGGCATAGATGCGGGTGACGTCGGTGATGGCCGCCCGCAGCCGCACCAACCCGCCGGCCGGCGCATCGAATTGCGGCTGGTCGACCCAATTGGCGGTGCGCACCGTGCCGAAGGTGCCGGCCTTGGCCGCGTCGCGCGGCCGGAACGGCTCGATGAACTGGCCGTCGTCGCCGAGCCGCCAGTCGCGCAGGTTGACGACCATCTCGACATCGAAGACCGGGTCCTTCGGGTTCTCGACCACGATCACGCCCGTCAGGCCGTGACCCATCTGGACCAGCGTGTTGCAATGCGGGTGGTACCAGAAGGTGCCGGCGTCGGGCGGCGTGAATTCATAGTCGAAATTGTCGCCCTGATAGACATAGGGCTGCACCAGGAACGGCACGCCGTCCATCTTGTTGGGAACGCGGATGCCATGCCAGTGGATGGTCGTCGGCTCGTCGATGCCGTTGATCAAGCGCGCGGCAAACGGCTCGCCCTTTCTCATCCTGACGACCGGCGGCATGCCGGCCTCGCCGTAGGTCAGCACATTCTTCGTCGGCGCGCCGTCCATCAGCTGCGCCTCGATGGTGGCGGTTTTCAGGATCAGCGGGGCCGACTTGGCGGCTGCAAAGCCGGCCAATCTGCCGATAGTCGCGGCGCCGATGCCGGCCAGGCCTGCGGCAGCTGTGGTTTTGAGAAAGGCGCGGCGCGTGAATATCGTCATATGGTTTCCGTCGGCAGGATGCCTCGGCCGTTGGAATTGAGCTGAACCAGTGAGCCGCCTACCACCATCCGGCGCGCCGGCCTAGTCCCGCAGGCTGAAGACGAAGGGCGCGGTGCGGGTGACGCGGGCGCCGAGCTCCGCCGGCGGCGCCGGCACCGAGGCGCCCTGCAATGCGCCGAGCGCCGCGCGGTCGAGATCGCCATCGCCCGAGGATCGCGCCAGCCGGGCCGAGACCACCCTGCCGGAGGTGTCGACCGTGAAGGTCACGCTCGGCGTGCCCTCGGCCCGCCTGGAGCGCGCCGCGCTCGGATAGCGGGTGTGCCGCCTGATCCACGCCGCTAGGCTGGAATTCCAGCGCGACGGGCCGACGCTGGAGCGCGGCGCCTCATTCGAGGACTGCGGTGCTGCCGCCTTCGCCGCAGCCTTGGCGTCGATGCTGGCGGTGGTCGTCGCCTTTGGCGGTGGCGCCTTTTCCTTTTTCACCCGTTCTTTCGGCTTTTCGACCGGTTTTTTCTCAGCCTTCTTCCTAGCTTCGACCGGCTTTTGCACCTTCACCTCGGCTTCCACAGGTTTCGGTTGCGGCAGGGGAATGACGACGTCCGGCGCGATCGCCTCGACAGGATCGGGCACGACCTCGTCCAGCGGCGGCCGCTCGCTCAGGGCAGCAACGGCCTGTTCGGCGGGAGCGGCCTGTTTGGCCTCCTGCGTGTCGTCGGTATCGAGGGGCTGTTCAGCGACGGACTTGGTCTGCTCGGCCACCGGCGCCGGGTCGATCACCGATTTCGCGTCGATGGGCTTTTCCGTCTCCTCCGCCGCATCGGGCGGCTCCGGTGTCACCGTGTCCGGCATCGCCGCCTCTTCAGGCACGGCGGGGGCGATGGCCAGCGGCGCCATCTCGACCGCCAGCGCTGGCGGCGGACCGCCATCCTGCATCTCGGCGAAGCTAAGATTCTGCACCGCATAGGCAACCGCCACATGCGAGGCCAGAATGATTGCGGCGGCGCTCGTCCACAGGCCGGCCTCACGCGCGCCGAAGCGCGGCTGCGAAATGCGGGAAAGTGCGGCGAGCGTCATGGCGCTGAACCGTCACCCGGAGCCGACGCCGAGTTTACACCAGTTGCCGGAGCTCCAGACTCGGCCGGTCCGCCAGCACTGCCCGACGTAGTTTCGAGCCCCACCAGCGCGACCTTGAGGTAGCCGGCGCTACGCAGCAGGTTCATCACCTCCATCAGGTCGCCATAGCCGACCGTCCTGTCGGCACGCAGGAAGATGCGCGTCTGCTTGTCGCCCTTGGTGCGGTTGTCGAGCGCCCCGGCGAAGGCCGGGCGAAGCACGCTGTCATTGCCGATCGCCAGCGTCAGATCGCTTTTCAGCGTAAGGAACAGCGGTGTCTCGGGCCGCGGCGCCGGCGCAGCCGTCGATCCGGGCAGGTCGACATTGACGTCAACGGTGGCGAGCGGTGCAGCGACCATGAAGATGATCAGGAGCACGAGGATGACATCGATGAACGGCGTGACGTTGATGTCGTGGCTTTCCTCGAGATCGTCGCCGGACGTCTCGCGAATGCGTGCCGCCATCGCCGCTACTCCGCCGCCATGGCCGTCGCCTGCGGCACGGTGCGGAAATCGAGGTCGCGACTGACCAGCCGCTCGACGCCGGCGGAAGCGTCGGCGAGAATCTGCCTGTAGCCGGCTATCGAGCGCGCGAAGACGTTGTAGATGACGACCGCCGGAATGGCCGCGACAAGGCCCATGGCGGTGGCAAGCAACGCCTCGGCGATGCCGGGCGCGACGACGGCGAGGTTGGTGGTCTGCGCCTGCGAGATGCCGATAAAGGCGTTCATAATGCCCCAGACGGTGCCGAACAGGCCGACGAAGGGCGCCGTCGAGCCGATGGTGGCGAGCAGGCCGGTGCCGCGCGACATGCGCCGGGATGCCGCCGCCTCGATACGCGCAAGCCGGGAGGCGACGCGTTCCTTCAGGCCGTCGCCGGAGGCATGGTCGAGCGCGCCGGCCGAAAGCGCCCGTTCCTCTTCGGCCGCCCGCACCAGCAGCGCGCCCGGGCCGCCGCTGCGGCCAAGCTCCCGGCCGGCCTGCATCAATGTCGCGGCGTTGCCGATCGCATCGGCGGCGCGGCGGGCCCTCAGCTTGCCGCCCAGGACCTCCAGCGACTTGGCGAGCCAGATCGTCCAGGTGACGAGGGAAGCGAAGGCCAGCCCGACCATCACCGCCTTTACGACGATGTCGGCATTCATGAACATACCCCAGGGCGACAGGTCATGCGGCAGCGTCAGCGAGATAGAAGGCTCTTCGCTCGTGGCGCCGTTCGCAGCCGGCCGAATGCCTGGCCCCACCGACGTGGCGGCGGGCGCCTGTGCCGCAGGCGTCTGCAGGCTTGGAGCGGCCGGCGCCTGCTCGACTGGTGCAGGCGATCGTCCCTGCGCCGCGGCGACACCAGCCGAAAGAATGAGCGACGCGGCCAGCGCCGCCAAGAGGCTGTTTCGGGACAAGGCTCGTCCTCGCTTCATCGTTGCAATGCGGCGGCCGCCATACAGACAGGCGCAGGGCGAGCCGTGCCGGTTGACTATGAAACATGAGTTTGTGAGTCAACTATAAAGATGACTATGTTGCTCCACAATTCATAATGTGCCTATGCCCGCCTGAGCACGCTGCGGGCATGGACCGCAAGACGGTTGCCGGGCACGATGCGCATGGAGCAAGAAGAGCAGGCGGCCGATGATCAAGGCGATACCCTTCGACTTTCCCTATGACGGCAGACTGGAGCCACAGCACACGGCGCTGCTGGCGATCGACCTGCAGGAGGATTTCCTCTCGCCGACCGGCTACTTCGCCAGGAAGGGCTACGATCCGTCGCCGCTGCGAGCCATCCTGCCGGCGGTCAACCGGCTGATTGCCGCGGCCCGCGCCGCCGGCCTCACCATCATCCACACCAGGCAAGGCTATCGCGCCGACATGGCCGATATGACGCCTTACGAAAGATGGCGACGCAAGCGGGCAGGGCTCGACGGCACCGATGTCCTGCTGCGCTCCGGCCCAGGTTTCCAGATCGTTTCCGACATCGAGGTCGCGCCTGGAGACATCACCATCGACAAGACCTGCAACAGCGCCTTCACCCACACGGATCTCGAGCTCATTCTGCGGGCGCGCGGCATCACGCATCTGCTGTTCACCGGCTGCACGACGGATGTGTGCGTGCACACCACGTTGCGCGAGGCCTGCGACCGCAACTTCCAGTGCCTGACGATTTCGGACGCCTGCGCCAGCGGCGACCGGTATGCGCATGAAGCCGCACTGCATATGGTGACGGTCGAGGACGGCGTCTTCGGCGCGCTGGCGGACTCGGAGGCCGTCATCAGCGCGCTATCACGGCTCGCGGGTGTGGCGAGTTGAGGATTTCGGGATCGCGCGGATCGCCGGGTTCCGGCCAGCCGATATCCTTGCGGATGTCGAGAGGCAGCAGATAGAGCGTCCGCGCTGCCCGATAGCGGGCACGGGTCGCGGTGTATTCGCCCGCGATGCGAGCGATGGATGACAGGATCGACATTTGCTTCTCCCTTGGTTGATGCCGGGATGGCAACCCGGCACTCACCAAGACGAAACGCTGATGGCTGTTGGAACGGCGAGGATAAATTTTTCTGAACTCACGGCACGGCGGCCGCTCGATATAGGTCCATGGCAGCGTCCGGATCGCGAACTTGATTGATTGCCGAAAAACTTTTGCATGTACCGTTCCGTTTCCGGTTCGGGCTTCGTCTTGAGGGTCGTAACGGGTGCGAGAGCCAAGACGGCCTCCGCCATCAGGACAAACGGAGCCAAGCCATGTCGACCACAGTGACCTTGATCAACGTCTTCACCGCCAAGCCGGGCAAGCAGCAGGAACTCGCCAACACGCTTGCCGAGGGCACGAGGAGTTTCTTCAGCAGGCAGCCTGGCTCGCTGTCGTCATCCGTGGTGATCGGCGTCGACGGCAGCAAGGTGGCCAACATCTCGCAATGGCGTTCGGCGGACGACATTGCGGCCTTCCGCGGCGATCCCCGCTTCGGCGAATACATGAAGAGCATCGTCGAGCTCGCCTCCGGCGAGACCATGATGGGCCACACGACGTATTCCCATACGGGCGGGGTGGAGAACTGAAGCAATTCCAGGAAAAGTGTGAAACGGTTAGGTTCGGCGCCTTCGCCGACCTTCTGTCCGGAATTGCGTCAAACAAAGAGGTAGAGCACGCGTGACCGGTTCGCACGATCAGTCCGTTGCGGCAACCGAAACCAGGCTTCGCGCCTTCGAGCGCGATGCCGCTTCGCTGAGAGCCAAGCTGCACCGCTACGCGTCGCGCATGGTCGGATCGGTCATCGATGGCGAAGACATCGTCCAGGAGGCTTTGGCAAAAGGCTTCGTGGCGATCAGGAATGGCGACATGCCCGACAAGACCGAGCCTTGGTTGTTTCGCATCGCGCATAACGCCGCCCTCGATTTCCTGCGCAAGCGGGCCCGCTTGCGGGGGCGCGAAAGCGAAGTCGAGCTCGACACGATCGCCGACCAGAACTCGGCGCTGGATGCCCGAATTGCCGCCGAGGCGAGCCTGGCCGAACTGATGCAACTGCCGCCGGCGCAACGATGCACGGTCGTGCTGAAGGATGTGCTTGGACACAGCCTGGAAGAGATCGGCGAAATCCTCGAAACTTCCGAGACCGCGATCAAGGGCGCGCTGCAGCGGGGTCGCGAGAGCCTGCGCAAGCTGCCGGCCGCGCCGCGCATCGCGCCGCCCCGCCCGGCGCTCGACCAACACGACATGCGGCGCCTCGGCGATTATGTGGCCGCCTTCAACGCCAGGGACTTCGATACCTTGCGCGGCCTGCTGGCCGAGGACGTCAAGCTGGAGCTGGTCAACCGCCTGCGAGCCGACGGCAAGGAATATGTCGGCAATTATTTCGGCCGCTATGCCGACGAGACGCATTGGCATTTCACGGCCGGCCTCGTCGAAGGCCGGCCCGCTATCCTGGTCACCAGCCCGGAGCGTCCGGACGGACCGCCGCGCTATTTCATCCTCATCGATTGGGAGAACGGCCGGATCGCCGGCATCCGCGACTTCCTGTTCGCGGATTATGTGATGGACGGCCTGGACTATTCCGACGCGGAGCGACCTTAGTCTAGGACGCGCAGTGTTGCGCAAAAGGGTGCGAGGCTAACGCACCCGGCTGCGGAACTTCGGCCTCGCGGCGCGCCAGTGAATTCGCGACCAGCGCGATCGTCTCGCGCCCGATGCGGGCGATCTCGCCCAGGCGGTCGATGCCGCCGATCATGAACTCCTCGACGCCCAGCGCCGCATAGGGCAACAGCGCCAAGGCGAGCCGCGCCGGCGGCCCGGCAATCTCGACCGCCTTGTGATCCGAGGCGCCCGTCCAGCCGTCCGGGCGGATGCGCACCGGAAGCGCGAAGCGCAGCCTGCCGCCGCGGCCGTGCTCGGCGGCGGCGCTGCGCGCGCGCTCCATCAATTGCCTCACCTCGTCGGGCGAACCGGCGGCCAGCTCGAAGACATCGGCATGCTTGCCGGCGACCTTCAGCGCGGTGCCCGACTGACCGCCGAGCCGGATGACGAGATCGGCGCCGTGCGGACCCTTGCGGGGCACGAAGCCGTCGCGCACGCTGTAGAAGGCGCCCTCATGGTCGAACGGCCTGTCGTTCGACCACAGCCGCTTCAGCAGCACCAGATATTCGTCGATGCGCTGCCACACGACGCTGTGGCCGACCGGTCGCGCCTCGGCATCGCTGTCTTCAAGCGGCTCGCTCAGCATGCGAAGCGACAGACGCCCCCCGCCTCTGCGGTCGAGCGCTGCGAGCTGCCCTGCCGCCACCGTCGGCTCGATAACGCCGGCCCAATGCGTCAGCACCACCTCCAGCGAGCCGGTGCGGTCGAGTGTCTGCGCGGCGATGTCCATGTTGGTGAGCAGGCCGGCCGGATCGTCCACCACCAGCTTGCGGAAACCGGAATCCTCGATCAGCGACAATTTGGTCGCCGTCTCGGCGAAATCATAGAAAAAGCTGCCATTGGCAGGCTTGTCTGGAACATGCGTGAACTCGATTGGCATTGCCATCTCCTCCATCACGTTGGGCCGCCCCGCTCCGAACCCCCGAGTCAAATCCATCTCGTCGGCGCGCCACAGCGCGCCGGCCTTCTTCAGCTCCGATTACACAACTCAGATTTTTGGACGGCGGGGCCTTTGTCTTTACGCAATTCCGGGCGGAAAACAGATCGCACTTTCCTGGAATTGCTCTGGCCCCGGCTCAGTCAGGGGATGATCCCGAAAACGACGGCGCCGGTGAACACGAAGGCAAGCGCAAAGACGAGATAGGCGAACGTGCCGCCATAGGCGGGCCTCCAGCTCGGGTCGGCGGCAAGCCTCTGGCCTTTGCGTTGGGCGTTCTGAATGTAGGACATGGTCGATCCTCCGTCGCGACCGTTAATCTATAAAGTTAGTAGACTTTGTCGATTGCTATTTTTGAGCAGTTTCTGGAACAAATTTTTGGGGAGGATGCAATCTGTGGTTTTTCATTCTCGCCTGGTAGCGGCATACCCGGTTCCAGGTTCTTCGTTCCAGAACGGCCAGGCGCTCGACGGAGTGGGACCCATGGCGCGGTGCAAGGAGATTCGTGCGCCGAGTGCCCTTTCGCTCGCGGCGGTTGCGAGGTGGTTCCCCCACTCCGCCGCTGCTTCGCAGCGCCACCTCTCCCTCCGGAGGGAGAGGAAAGGGCGCCGCCCCCCTAACGCTCCTCCCGTCGGAACGGCTTCAGCAGCGCCGAAGGCGCCACCGCGTTGCGCGACATGAAGGCCATGGCGACGATGGTGAAGATGAAGGGCAGCATCAGGAAGGCTTCGTAGGGGATGTGGCCGAGGCCGCTCGCCTGCATCCTGAGCTGCAGCGCGTCGACGAAGGCAAAAAGCAGCGCCGCGCCCGCCGAGCGCCAGGGATCCCAGCGGCCGAACACGACCAGCGCGATCGCCACCCAGCCGCGCCCGGATACGACGCCGAAGGTGAAGGCGTTGAACTGCGCCATGGTGAGGAAGGCGCCGGCAAGGCCCATCAGCGCGCCGCCGAGGATCACCGCCTGGAAGCGCGTGGCAATCACGCTGACGCCGGCCGAGTCCGCCGCGCGCGGATTCTCGCCGACCATGCGCACGGACAGCCCCCATGGCGTGCGGTAGAGCACGAAGGCGGCGAGCGGGATGGCGATGATCGCCAGATAAACCAGCGTGAACTGGCTGAACACCGCCGGGCCGAGGATCGGGATATCCGAAAGCAGCGGGATCGGCACCGGCTTGAAGCCATCGATGCTCGGCGGCACCGATTGCTGGCCGAAGATCAGCCGGTAGAGGAAATAGGCAAGACCGGATGAGAACAGCGTCACGCCGATGCCGCAGACATGCTGGCTGAGGCCCAGCGCCACGGTGAACAGCGCATGCAGCGCGCCCATCAGCGCCCCGACCAGCACGGCCACCAGTACGCCCAGCCACAGATTGCCGCTAAGGCTCGCGGCGGTGAATCCGGCCATCGCCGACAGCAGCATGATGCCTTCGATGCCGAGATTGAGCACGCCGGCGCGCTCGGAGAACATTTCGCCAAGGGTGGCGAAGGCGAGCGGCGTGGCGATGCGGATGATGGCGGCGAGGAAGCCGACCTGGAAGATCTGCTCGAACACCACGCTCATGCTGGCGCTCCCACGCGGCGGATGCGGTAGGCGGTGAAAAGCAGCGCCACCAGCATGGCCAGCAGCGCCGTGCCCTGGATGACATCGCTTAAGAAAGCCGGCACGCCGGTCGCCCGCGACATCGCCTCGGCGCCGGTCATGACGGCGGCCAGGAAGATCGCCGCCGGTAACACGCCGAGCGGGTTGAGCCTGGCGAGCATGGCGACGACGATGCCGGAATAGCCGTAGCCCGGCGAGATGTCGCTCATCACCTGGAAGTGGACGCCGCCTACCTCGCCGACGCCGGCGAGACCGGCCAGCGCGCCGGAGAGCAGCGCGGTGGAAAGCAGCACGCGCTGCACGTTGATGCCGCCATAGCGCGCCGCCTCCGGGTTCTCGCCGGTGACACGGATCCTGAAGCCGAGCGTGGTGCGTGCGATCAGGAACCAGCAAAGGGGTGCGGCGATCAGCGCCACGACCACGCCGAGATGCAGCCTTGTGCCCTCGACCAGCACCGGGAAATTGGCCGAGTCCTCGATCGGCGGCGAGATCGGATAGCCGGAGAAGGTGTCCTTCCACGGCCCCTCGATCAGCGCCATCAGCGCGTAATAGATGACCGAGTTGAGCAACAGAGAACTCACCACATCGTCGACTTTGAATTTGACGCGCAATGTCGCCGGCACCAGCGCGACGAGAGCGCCCGCAGCCGCGCCTACAAGGGCCATCAGCAGCATAGCGAGATAGCCCGGCATCGGGATGGCGCCGACAAAGCAGCTTGCCACCGCGCCGGCGAGCAGCTGGCCCTCGGCGCCGATGTTCCAGAATTTGGCGCGGAAGGCGATCGCCACCGCCAGGCCGGTGAAGATCATCGGGGCGGCGCGCACCAGCGTCTCGGTGATGGCGTAGCTGTCGCCGAGCGATGCAGACAGCATCACGCCATAGGCCTCGACGACGCCGGCGCCGGCAATCGCGATCAGGCCGCTGCACAGGATCAGTGTGGCGGCGATGGCGACCAGCGGCAGCGCGAGGTTGAACCATGCGGGCGTCGACGTGCGGGCTTCGAGGCGAAACATCAGGCGTGCCCCTCCGCGCCGGTCATCATCAGGCCGAGCCTTGCGACGGTGGCATCCGCGCTGGGAAGCGTGCCCGCGATGCGGCCCTCATACATCACGGCGATGCGATCCGAGAGCATCAGCAATTCCTCGAGGTCCTCGCCGATGACGATGATGCCGCAGCCCTTGGCGCGCATGGCGAGGAATTTCTCCTGGATGAAGCGGGCGGCGCCGATGTCGAGGCCGCGCGTCGGCTGCGAGACGATCAGCACCTTGGGGTCGAAGGCGAGCTCGCGGGCAAGAAGCACCTTCTGCAGATTGCCGCCGGACAACGCTCCGGCGCGCACCATCGGTCCGGGACAGCGTATGTCATAGGCCTTGATCTGTTGCTCGGCGAAGGCGCGGATGGCGGCCGGGTTGAGCAGGCCCTTGCGGCTGAAGACCTCGGTGCCGATACGCGGCAGCACCATGGAATCGGCTAAAGGCAGGTTTGTGACGAGGCCGGTGGTCATCCGGTCTTCCGGGATGCGGCCGAGGCCGAGCGTCTGCAATTCACGCGGCGAAAATTGCGCAACCGCTTTGCCGGCTATCGTCATCGCTCCGGCCTTGGGCGGCAGCATGCCGGAAATGACATCGGCCAGCGCGCGCTGGCCGTTGCCGGAAACGCCGGCGATGCCCAGGATCTCGCCTGCGCGGACGAAAAGCGAGACGTCGCGCAGCGGCGTGCCGGCATGAGCGGAAGTGGATATGCGGTCGAGCGTCAGCACGGAAGCGCCGGGCGTCGAAGACTGCTTGACCGGCGGGACGATTTCGTGGCCGCACATCAGCTTGGCCATTTCCGCCGACGTGGTGCTTGCCGGATCGTCGACGCGGCCGGCGACCTTGCCGTGGCGCAGCACGACGCAGCGATGGGTGAGCGCCCTGACTTCGTTGAGCTTGTGCGAGATGAAGATGATGCCGAGCCCTTGCGCCGCCATAGAGCGCAGGGCGGCGAACAGGCCGTCCACTTCGCTCGGCGCCAGCACCGCCGTCGGCTCATCGAGAATCAAAAGCCTGGCGCCGCGAAACAGCGCCTTGATGATTTCCAGCCGCTGCTGCTCGCCGACGGACAGCGCCGACACCGGCAGGTTCGGATCGAGGCTCAGCCCATATTGCCGGCTGATTTCGTCCAGGCGGGCAAGCCCGCGAGCACGGTCGATACGACCGGACTTGCCGGCAATGCCGATCAAAAGGTTTTCCAGCACCGTAAGGCGCGGCGCGAGGTGGAAATGCTGGTGCACCATGCCGATGCCGGCGGCCAGGGCGTCGGCGGAATTGTGGATGGCAACGGGCCTGCCTTCGACCAGGATCTCGCCGGCGTCCGGCGCATAGGCGCCGAACAGCACGTTCATCAGCGTCGTCTTGCCGGCGCCGTTCTCACCGAGCAGGCCGAGAATCTCGCCGGGCGCGACGCTAAGGTCGACGGCCTCGTTCGCCTTGACGGCGCCGAAGCTCTTGGTGATGCCGCGCATTTCGATGAGTGGGGCGGACAAGGGTGCTCCTGCAGGATTGGCTTACTTGAAAGGGCGTGCCCGGCGCACCCCCCTCTGGCCTGCCGGCCATCTCCCCCTCAAGGGGGGAGATCAGATGTCACGGCGGCCTTGCCAACTTTCAACGTTGAAAGCATCGAACACCGTCGACGGAACTGCCAATCTCCCCCCTTGAGGGGGAGATGTCCGGCAGGACAGAGAGGGGGGCCTCGCGCCGCCCCTGGCGTCAGTCCGAAACCGGCGTGTTCTCGTCGACGTCGACGCGGAAATTGCCTTCGAGGATCTCGGCCTTCTTCTTCTCGACCAGGTCCTTGACGTCCGCCGGCAGCGTCTTGTCGAACTTGTGGAAGGGCGCCAGATACGAACCGCCCTTGGCCATGCGCGAGAAATCGCCATAGTCCTGCGCGGTGAAGACGCCGGCCTTGACCAGCTTGATCGCCTGCTCGACCGTTGGGTACATGTCCCACACCGGGCCGGTGATGACCGTATCCGGCCCGAGGCTGGACTGGTCGGACATGTTGGAGATGGCAAAAATCTTCTTCTCGACCGCAGCCTCGATGACACCGAACCGCTCGGCATAGATGACGTCGACGCCGGCATCGATCTGCGCCACGGCTGCTTCCTTGGCCTTGGGCGGATCGAAGAAGGAGCCGATGAAGGCGACCTTCTTCTTGACGTTCGGGTTGACCTCCTTGGCGCCGGCGAAGAAAGCGTTGACCAGCCGGTTCACTTCCGGGATGCCCATCGCCGCGACGGCGCCCACCGTGCCCGATTTCGACATCTTTCCGGCGATCATGCCGGAGAGATAGGCGGGCTCGTGAATCCAGTTGTCGAAGACACCAAAATTGGGCTCGGCCGGGCCGGCGCCGGAGCCGAACAGCCACGCGGTCTTCGGGAATTGTTTGGCCGTGCGGCGCGACTCGCGCTCGGCGGCGAAGGCGTCGCCCAGCACCAGCTGGTACCCCCCTTGAGCATATTCGCGCATCACGCGGCTGAAGTCGGCGGTCTGCACCTTTTCCGACCATTTGTATTCGATGCCCAGCTCCTTCTCGGCCTTCTGCAGGGCGACATGGATCTGGTTGTCCCACGGCTCCTCGATCGGCGTGGCGAAGATCGCCGCCACCTTCAGCTTCTTGTCCTTGGCGAAGGCCGCGCCGGGCAGCACGGTAGCCGCGAGGCCGAGCGCGCCGAGTTCCAGCACGCTGCGCCGCGACAGGCCGGCGCGTTGCGTTTTGCTACGTTCGTTTTCCATTGAAGTGCCCCTCTGTTCGACAGCCGTGTCGAGCCGGCCGTTCCAAAATGTCAGACACCCGGGACTATGGAACGGCGCCTGAGATTTGTCCACATGGTCAAATTTGGTGGGGACGCCTGTGCGTTCGTCATCCCCGGGCGGAGCAAGGAGCGTAGCGACGCAGCGCAGACCCGAGGATCCATGCCGTGACCTCGACGCTGCTCAACGGCGCAGAACCAGCGACGGCTGCGCCAATGCCTGTTCTGGACCGTGGCATTCTTCGTCTGATCGAACGGCATGGATTCCAGGGTCTACGCTTCGCTTCGCCCTGGAATGACGAATTGCCGGGCGTCGCCCACTTCCCAAGCGCCCGTCTCGGCAAACCGCCTCAACGCCGGCGCCGGCTCGAAAATCGGCCGGCCGGTCTGTCGGTGCCAGTGCTCCAGCCGCTCGACGATCTTCGCCGCACCTTCAAGCCCCGCCCAGAACATCGGCCCGCCCTTGCCGATCGGGAAGCCGTAGCCATTGACCCAGACGACATCGATATCGGACGCGCGCGCTGCGATGCCTTCCTCAAGAATCCTGGCGCCCTCGTTGGCCAGCGGATAGAGCGTGCGCTCGACGATCTCGTCGGCGCCGATCTCGCGCCGCGCAATTCCAAGCTCCGCCGCCTTGGCCCGGACCAGCACCTCGACGTCCGGATCGGCAATCGGCTCACGCGAGCCGGTCTCGTAACGATACCAGCCGCGCCCGGTCTTCTGGCCGAAATGGCCCTGCTCGCACATCGTATCGGCAATCACCGCCGTCTGGCTGCGGGCCTTGCGGTTGCGCCAGCCGATATCGAGGCCGGCGAGGTCGCCCATCTGGAACGGCCCCATCGGCCAGCCGAAATCGGTGAAGGCCTTGTCGACCTGACTTGGCGTCGCGCCTTCAAGCAACAGCGCCTCGTTCTCGGCGCCCCTTGCGGACAGCATGCGGTTGCCGACAAAACCGTGGCAGACGCCGACGACGACCGCGACCTTTCCGATGCGCCGCGCGAGGTCGGTGACCGTCGCCAGAACCTCAGGTGCGGTCTTTTCGGCGCGCACGATCTCAAGGAGCTTCATGACGTTTGCCGGCGAAAAGAAATGCATGCCGAGCACGTCTTGCCGCCGCGACGTAGAGGCGGCGATTTCGTTCACGTCGAGATAGGAGGTGTTGGTGGCGAGGATGGCGCCGGGCCTGGCGACCGCATCGAGCCTGCCGAACACGTCCTTCTTCACCGCCATGTCCTCGAACACGGCCTCGATGATCAAGTCGCAATCGACGAGATCGGCGTAGTCGGTGCTGCCCTTGAATAGGCCGAGCCGCTGCTGCTTGGCCTCTTCCGTCAACGAGCCGCGGCCGACGGAGACGGCATAGTTCTTCTCGATCGTCGCCAGGCCGCGCCGCAGCGCTTCCTCGCTGGTCTCGAGCAAAGTCACCGGCAGACCGCCATTGGCGAAGGCCATCGCGATGCCGCCGCCCATCGTGCCGGCGCCGATGATGCCGACGCGTTCGATCCGGCGCTTCTGCAGATCCTTACCCGGTATCTTCGCCGCCTCGCGCTCGGCAAAGAACAAATGCCGCTGCGCGCGCGACTGGTCGCCGGAAACGAGTTTTTGGAAAAGCTCCCGCTCGGCCGCGAGCGCTGCGTCGAACGGCAAGGTGATCGCGTTACGCACGGCTTCGGCGCAGGCAAGCGGCGCGTCCAGTCCGCGGGCTTTCTTGGCCAGATCGGCGCCTTGGCGGTCGAGGGCACCGAGGTCGGTTCCGGCAAGGCGGTCGTTGCGGTCACGCACCGGCACGAACGGTCCGCCTCGATAATCCATTTCGCGGGCGAAACGAACCGCCTCTGCCAACAGATCGGTGTCGACAACCGCATCGGCAAGACCGACGGCCTTCGCCTCGCCGGCCGAGATCGGGCTGCCCGAGACGATCATGCCGAGCGCTTTTGCGGCGCCGATCAGGCGTGGCAAACGTACGGTCCCGCCGCCGCCCGGCAGCAGGCCGAGCTTTACCTCCGGCAGGCCGAGCTTGGCGCCGGCGTCCGCGACGCGAAAATGGCAGCCCAACGCCAGTTCCAGCCCGCCGCCCAGCGCTGTTCCGTGAATGGCGGCGACCGTCGGCTTGGCGATGGTTTCCAGCAGGGCGATAATGGCGCGCAATTCCGGTTGCTCGACCGGCTTGCCGAATTCGGTGATGTCGGCGCCCGCGACAAAGGTGCGGCCGGCGCAGGCGATGACGATCGCGCTCGCGGCGGGATCGTCGCGCAAAGCGGTGAGCGCCTCGTAAAGCGGCTTGCGGACATGAAAGCTCAGCGCATTGACCGGCGGGTTGTCGATGGTGACCACCGCCACGCCGTTCTCGTTCGTGACGCTGACAGAACTGGACAAGCGGAACCTCCCGAGACCGGCTGCAACCGCGCAAGGGTTTACTAGGCAGCGACCCGAATGGGAACCCGATCCGGCCCTGGCCCAATTGTTGGCGAGGCCCGGTTAGTTGTCCACGCGGCCGAAGGGCGGCACGTCGCCGATCACCTCGCGCTTGTCCTTGCCGCAGGCGAAGGTCTTTGCCTTTTCGTCGGCGAGCTTGCGCGCCTGGTCGTTGGCCTGCGGATTGCCAGTGGCTAATACCAGGCCGATCGTGCAACCTTGATGCTCTTCCGGTTGCGCCACCTTGGCGACGACCAGCACATCGGTCGATTTCTTTTCGTCCTCAGGGTTGCTGACGGAGCGGCGGTGGATGGCGGCGAAGGGGATGACGACGTCGCCATTGGTCTCGATGCGCCATTCGACTTTCGGTCCAGAGCCGTTGAACGCGGTAAAACTCTCCCAGACCGCAGTCATGTCGTCGGACGGAAAGCCGTAATAGACGGATTCGCGCGCGTCGTCGTAGCTGATCATCACCGGGTAGCCGCGATAGCCGGAGCAAGCGAGGCTCGCCCAGTCGCCGTCGCCTTCTGCGGCCTGCGCATAGGTCACGCAGTCCTTCTTCGAGTCGAGCTCGGTATAGGCGCTGGAGATGTCGCCGGCCTGGGCCGCCTGGCAGAAACCGGCGAGGGCAAGCGGGACCAGAAGAGCGCGCATCGCTGACAACTCCGTTCGAGCTGCCCGAGCGTAACGTCAATCGCTATTTCTTCAAGCTGGCTTCGATCAAGAGATCGGCGTTGCGGGCGACCGCCGCTGCCGGTCCGCCCAAGCCAAACAACTGGCCGCTGATATAGGCGCCTTCGATGAGCAGCAGCAGGCCGTCGCCCAGCGTGTCGGGATCGGCAGCGCCCATGGCGGCCGCCATGGCGCGCAGGCGCCGGCGCAATTCCACTTTGTTGTTCTCGCTCACCACCCGCGCGGGATGGCCGCGCTCGGGATATTCCACCGCCGCGTTGGTCATGCCGCAGCCGCGATAATCGGGCTTTTGCGTGCGTTTGCCGACGCGGGTCAGGAAAGCGATGATCTGGGCCCGCGGATCGCCCGGATGCGCATCGACCGCTTCGTCGAAGCGTTCCCAGAATTCGAGGTCGTATTTGCGCAAATAGGAGGCGGCGAGCTCATCCTTGGACGGGAAGCTGCGGTACAGGCTCGGCTTTGTGACGCCGGCGCGCCTGACGATCTCGTCGACGCCGATTGCCCTTATGCCCTCGCGGTAAAAGAGGTCGCGCGCCACGTCCAGGATCTTGTCCGCCGCCCTCGGAGCAGGGGGCTCGCTGATCGACGCTTCAATTTTATTGTCGGATGGCATTCAAACAACTCGCTTGACAATGTTACTGACCGGTACGTATGTATGGCCTCATTCCATTGCAACGTACCGGTCAGTAACATGATAATCCAGTCCCGTCCGTTTGGCCAGCGCTACGCATTTGTCGTCGTCGCCGTCATTTTCCTGTGCCTGCTGATCGCGGCCGGGCTCCGTTCGGCGCCCTCGGTGATGATGGTGCCGCTGGAGGAAAGCTTCGGCTGGCATCGCGACGTAACGTCCTGGGCCGCCAGTGTCGGCATCCTGCTCTACGGCTTGACCGGACCGTTCGCCGCCGCGCTGATGGAGCGCATCGGGTTGCGCCGCACGCTGCTCGGCTCCCTGCTGGTGATGTCGGGATCGACCGCGCTCAGCCTGTTCATGACTGAGCCATGGCATCTTTTCATCACCTGGGGCGTGTTTTCCGGCATTGGTTCGGGCGCGGTGGCGAGCGTGCTCGGCGCCACCATCGTCAACCGTTGGTTCAAGACCAATCGCGGCTTGATGATGGGCCTGATGTCAGCCTCCAGCGCCACCGGCATGCTGGTTTTCCTGCCGCTCATCGCCTCGCTGGCGCAGAGCGGCGGCTGGAAGCCGGTGGCGATCGCCGTGGCGCTGGCCACCGCCGCGCTGATACCTTTCGTCTTGCTGCTGGTGCCGGAGCGCCCCGCTTCGATCGGCCAGGTTCGTTACGGCGCCGATGCCGACGACGTGCCGCCGGTGTCGCCGGCATCGCAGGGCAATTTCCTGGCCCACACGCTGAACACGCTGCGCCGCGCGGCGGGCACGCGGGTGTTCTGGTACCTGTTCGCCACCTTCTTCGTCTGCGGCTTCACCACCAATGGACTCGTCGGCACGCATCTCATCGCCTTCTGCGGCGATATGGGCATCGGCGAGGTGCAGGCAGCCGGGCTGTTGTCGATGATGGGCATTTTCGATCTGATCGGCACCACGCTCTCCGGCTGGCTCACCGACCGTTTCGATCCGCGCAAGCTGCTCGGCGTCTATTACGCGGTGCGCGGTCTGTCGCTGATCTACCTGCCCTATTCCGGCTTCTCGGCGACCAGCCTGGTTATCTTCGCCGTGCTCTACGGGCTCGACTGGATCGCCACCGTGCCGCCGACGCTGAGGCTTGCCAACGAGGCGTTCGGCGATCGCAGCGGACCGATCGTGTTCGGCTGGATCGTCGCCGGCCACCAGGTGGGCGCCGCGGCGGCCGCCGCCTTCGGCGGCACGATGCGCGAGCTGCAGGGCAATTACGAGCTGGCCTTCCTGATCGCGGGGATGACCGGCATCGCGGCGGCGTGTATCTCGCTCTTGATCAACACGAGCAGGCCGGCCTTCGGGCCGGAGCCGCAGGCGGCTTAGGCGCGACTTTCCCTTCTCCCCTTGTGGGAGAAGGTGGCCGCGAAGCGGCCGGATGAGGGGTGCTCCAGGGAACACCGACGCCTCACTCCGCTGGAACACCCCTCATCCGTCTCGGCGCTATCGCGCCGATCCACCTTCTCCCACAAGGGGCCTGTTGCGTAATTGGCTGGTTGTGATTCTCTGAGAGGAAGCTCGGAGGGAATCGCGATGGCTGTGAAGCAGACGGGACAGTTGAGCCTGGCGGAGGCGTTTCTAGGCGACAAGCTTGCGGGCG
>NZ_NSFT01000029.1 GCF_002294725.1 Mesorhizobium sp. WSM4313
TTGCGTGGTTTTCGATTATATCGTCGTGGGTGGTGGCTCCTCTGGATGCGTGATGGCGAGCAGGCTCTCCGCCTATGGCGCTCGCGTGCTGCTCATTGAAGCTGGCCCTGATACGCCGCCGAATGCCATTCCTGACGACATCCAGGATGGCGACCCAACGCGTGCTTACCTTAATCCCGGTTATCGATGGCAGTCACTCCACGCGACAACGGTGCGAGGTGGCCGCAAGCCTGTCCATTACGAACAGGCGCGCGTCATGGGTGGCGGCTCCAGCATCAATGCCCAAGTCGCCAACCGCGGCGGGCCCGGAGATTACGATGAGTGGGCCTCAAGCGGTGCAACGGGCTGGGGTTGGGAAGACGTGCTGCCCTACTTCCGTCGTCTAGAATGCGATTTGGATTTCGGCGGGGAATTTCATGGCACGAACGGCCCCTTGCCAATCAAACGTGTGCGCCAATCAGACTGGTCGGGCTTCATCCGGGCAATCTCCGATGCTTACGATGCTTTGGGGCTTCATTTCAGGCCAGACTTCAATGGTGCATTCGGTGATGGCTATTCAGTTGTCCCATTGACCAACCGCAATGGTCATCGGGTCTCCTCCGCGATGGCGTACTTACCCGAAACCGTCCGCTCTCGCCGCAATCTAACGATTTTATCCGAAACGACAGTTGCGCGGCTGACCTTTTTGGGAACAACGGTAACGGGGGTCGAGACGGAGAACAAATCGGGCGTGCAATCGTATAGCGCTTCTTGCGTTATCCTGTGCGCAGGAGCACTCCATTCACCCGCCATATTGATGCGCTCCGGGATCGGCCCCGCGAAGGAATTAGTACAATTCGGAATCCCTATCGTTGCAGATTTGAAAGGTGTGGGCCAGAATCTTCAGGAACACCCCACGATTTGCGTTTCGGCCTATTTGAAGCCGGCCGATCGCTTGTCACCCGGCGTGAGCGAATATATTCAGATGCACGCCCGCTACTCGTCGGGTTACGAAGGCTGCCCGTTGACCGATATGGCAATATCGACTGTTGCCAAATCATCCTGGCACCCGCTGGGGAGGCGCCTCGGCACTCTCGCCGTGTGGGTCAATCGCAGCTACTCGACGGGAACTGTGGCGCTCAAGGGTAGTTCGCATAAAATAGAGCCGGAGGTCGATTTCAACTGGTTGAGCGACAAGCGGGACGCCGAGCGCCTCAAGCAGGGCTTTCGCTTCATAGTCCGCCTGCTGCAGCAAGATTCGCTGTCCTCTGTGGCGCTGGACCCGTTTCCGTCAGCGTTGAATGCGCGAGCGAAGCTGGTGAGCAAGGTCACAAGCACAAACTATGCACTCACGTCATTTCTGGCGCTGCTCATGGACGCGTCGCCGCGGCTGCGCCGTGGGCTGATTAGGCGCGTCATAACGGATGGGGATAGCATTTCCGATCTCGTCAACGACGAGAAACATCTGGATCGGTATATTCGCCAGAACGTCATCCCAAGTTGGCATCCGACGTCGACCTGCAGGATGGGGGCAGCCGCGGATCCTGGCGCTGTGACCGATCCGTCGGGACGCGTTCATGGTATTTTGGGTTTGAGGATCGCCGACGCTTCCGTCATGCCATTTTGCCCTCGGGCGAACACAAACATTCCGACGATTATGGTGGCTGAGAAATTGGCCGACACAACCTTGAGAGACGGCAGACGGAGCTAAATCGCTGCCTGCTTTGCTGCTCGGCTAGTCGTCTCGTCGAGACGGCGGATAACGTCGACAAGCGCTTCCTCAGCTCATGTGCTCCTTGGTGCCGCCAGGCAGAACGCCGAACCCGATGTAGATGGCTTTTTTGCGAACGAAGTCTTCGTCCCTGAGCTTGACCGCTCGACCCGGATAGCGTCGAAAAAGACTATGGGATAGGAAAATTTCGAGCGGTCGGTTTCTGCCATTCGGCCATCGTCCGGGACGGCGTGTGTGATGGACGAGCTCAGGTAGCTGGCGATACCTCGCGTCATAGAGCTCTTCGAGATGGCCGATCCTGCCATGAAACCCGGAGGTCGGCGCTGGTCTGGATTGAGCCTGGAAGTCATAAAGCAATTCAGAATTGTAAATCGCTCTTAGTATCTTGGCCGTGATAATGTTAAACTAACCGCGACGGATGTAACAATATATACAACTATATTAACATACAAATCGTTGTTATCTTCACCAGGAAGCGCTAGAGATCAATTGCTAAGACGGAATCACCGCCCAGCCATCGGCTTAGCCTTAGAATGGGACATCATGTCGACTTTCGTTATTATTGGAAGAGACGGCGCGTTGCCCACATCCAAGGAACTGTCGACTTTGAGAGCCGCGGCAAACACTAATCAACTTAAGCGCCCAAAAAGGGGATTGACTATGACCACGCTGCCGAAAATTTCACTTTCGAAATTGAGAGACGATGCAACGCGACGTGACGAGCGCCAGCGCCTGCAAATGGCATGCCAGGAATACGGGTTCTTCTACCTTGTCGAGCACGGCATCCCCGGGGAACAGATCGCGCAAGCCATTGAGGCTTCCCGGCGATTCTTCGCATTGCCACAGTCGGTTAAGGAACGCTACGGGCACGCCTTTCAGGACGTGTACCCCACTGCCGCCCGTGGATACAGTCCTTTACACGGCGAAATGCTACATCCTGAGGCCGGCTTCGATCCAAAGGAGGTATTCGACCTCGGAATTGAGAACGAAGGCGACCGGCGTCCGTTCTCCGGCCGCACGCGCCTTCCGGATGAAGCCTTGGCTCCTGGCTTCGCAAGAAACCTGCTTGCTTTGCAGGCTACCGTGCTCGCCGGGATTGTCCCCCAGATCGGGGATGCGCTGGCGGACCTGATAGGTATGGAAGAGGCATGGTTCCAACGCCATTTCAGCACGCCGACGCTTGGGCAACGCGTGATACGGTATCCAGCTCGCGGCGGCACTTGCGCAAAGCACACGGATCATGGCTTCTTCACGCTGCTGCTGCAAGAGGAACTCCCCCTGCGTTCCTTGCAGGTGTGGTTCCGCGGTCGATGGATGCCGGTGCCGAGCCTGCCCGATAGTCTCGTAGTCAATCTGGGCGACCTCCTTCAGGTCTTGAGCGACGGCCGCTTCAAGAGTACGCCCCACCAGGTCGTGCATAGTGGTCCGACTGATCGAATTTCGCTGCCCTTCTTTATTTATCCCGAGATCGACGCTCGCCTGACTTCGCGACAAGGGCAGCAAGTTAGTGTTGTAGAAATGATGCTGCGCAACGTTGAGTCAATATGGGTGACTGGGAATGGCGCCGGACGCGCGCGCGAACTGCAATGATTGTCTGCTTTTCTAAAGCATGCGCAATTATGGCGCCGACGCGGTGCAGATCTCCGTGGTAAGCTGGAAGAACTCTCGCATCCGCTAGATTGTCCCGCCGTCGCGCGTGTAGCGCGGCGGTCGGAAGCCCGCTTCGGGATGAATGCACCTATGGTGTCAGATTGTTTGCATCGTGTGGTCGCAGGGAAAGATCGCACTAGATCTGCACCGCTGTCGCAAACGTGCTGCGGGAAAACCTGAGGGAACTTGATCCCATGATAACGCTCGCCCAACTCGCGCTTGACGTATCGCGAACCGAGCTCCCGGGAACCAGTTCCAGCGCGACCACGACGCCGTCACAGGCGGAAAGATCTTATAACACCCGGCGGTCGCGTGCTGCACGTCTTGCGGGCCGGTGGCAGTTATCGCAAGCCGTCAACCTTTCAGGCCGAACACCTCGCGCCCTGGAGCCCATTCTCAGCCGGAGCCCGCCCCTCATGGAGATTCGTCTCGCAGGCACTGCCGACCGCGATGCATGGCGGTCCCTTTGGTACGCATATTGCGCCGACCAAGGTCTCAATTCATCAGAACAGGCGACAGATAGGATCTGGCGGCGCATCGAGCGCCCAGACGAACCGATTAACGCGCTGATCGCGGTCTCAGCAACTGGCGTTACCATAGGTTTTGCTACCTTTGTCATTCACCCGTATACTCTTAGCGATCGTCCGGTCTGTTTTCTCGCAGATCTCTATGTCGACGAGTCTTCGCGGCGCCAGGGGATTGGCCAAGCCATGCTCACGAATCTGGCCTCCTACGGTCGCGACCAAGGCTGGCTGAGAATCTATTGGAATACGGACAGATCAAATTATCATGCGCGGGCGCTCTATGACAAGATCGGTAAATTGAGTCCATACCTTACCTACTACTATGACCTGTAGACTTGCTCTGAGGTCGTAACGAAAGCGCATTGACCTGCCCCAGTCTTTTAAACAGTGGCGAGTAGACTAGAGGTGCAGCCATTTATGTTGCGCACATGGGCTTGCAGCGGAATGTATTTTCGGCGCGATGATCCATTGATCAGGCAAGGACCGTGTTCGAGGTAAACTCCGTGCGGTGGTCTGCGACGATCATGCCGGGCTTGCCGCGCTGGGCGATCAGGTCGTCAGTTCGCGAGCAACGCGGCGACCAGAGATCTGTGTCCGGAATCGCGTAAGGCATTCGCGCGTCACGTCGTCGACGAGTTGATCGGCCGCAGGAGAACTGGTCGTACAGCGACCAGCGTGCGTTCGGCTTCGCCTCGACACGGATCGGCCCCGCATGCCGACCGCCGCTCGCCGTCCGCACTTCAACAAGGTAGGCGACATCTCGTCGACCGGCAAGATCTATTCCGGACGTCCGCGCTGTCGTTATGACAAGCCATATTCTAATTTAGATCTCAAAAATCTTCCGGGGAGCAGTGGTCAGTACCTCGACGCCGGAGTCTGTGACACGGAACGTTTCGCTGATGACGTATCCAAAATCCTCCTCGATCCAATTACCTAACATCAGGTGAAAGGTCATGTTTGGTAGCAACTCTGTCATATCGCCATCCTTAAGGCTTGCGGTCGGCTCCAACCAACCAATGCCGTGTGCATAGCCGCAACGCGTCTCCTTTTTGAGGCCCCGCTTCTCGATGCTGCGATTGAAGGCGTTGGCAACATCGCTGCAAGTCGCTCCTGGCCGTATCGCATCAAGAGCGACCTCAAGGCCGGCGACTTGGATCTCATGCACGCGACGTAGACGATCGGAGGGTGAGCCGATCGTGTAAGTGCGCATAAGCCCAGCACAGTAACCATATCGCGCACCGCCGATTTCGAGATTCACCTGCGATCCATAGCGAAAAACGTCCTCGCTCCACGGAATGTGGCACGTTCCCGTTCGCGGTGATGAACACAAACTTATTCCCTCGATCCCGCTTCCTGGCTTACCGTTTGCGCCGCGCACCAACGTTGCCACAATTTCCGCGCACGCGTCTGCTTCACGCACCCCGGGGCGTATTACCTCAGCAGCGCGTCGAATCGCGGCGTCTGAGATTGCCGCCGCCTCCCGCATTACAGCTATCTCGAGATCTGACTTGATGAGCCTTTTCCAAGTGACCGCCTTAGTAGCATCGACGATCGTGGCACCAGGCAGGCGCATCCTAAACTTTTTCGCCGATTGCGATGGAAGGCAGCATAGCTCGATTCCTATGCCTCGACTCGCGAGGCCGACGTCCTCCAAGTAATCGACTACCGCGTCATAGCCATCCTTGTCAGGATTTCCAATATACGCTTCGGGGTATGCGACGATTTTGTCGCGCTCCATAAAACATTGATGAATGGCTGCCGGCGCATCACAGCGGCGCAGAATGAACGTCGGTTCCTCTTCTCGTATCGAAACCACAACGGCCTGAGGAACATAGGCTGATAGCGCGGTGTACCCCGTGAGATAGGTAATGTTATGTTGGTCGGAAACGACGAGCGCGTCGATATCGCACCGACCCATTTCGAACTTCACCGAGCCGAGCCGGCGAAGGTATTCACTTCTAGGGAATGCCTGGGGTCCCTTGGATATATTCATAAGTTTGAACTCCAGCTATGCTTTTGACAACAAGGCGAGCTATTGCGGGTAAGAGTTCTTATGCTGGCGACGGATCACCTCTCAGTTGGGGGGGAGTCGTGGGGCTGCAGATCGCTCCTGTTCGCCCGACGGCGGTGTGATAGACCAAGCGATTAAGTCGACAGCTCGTTGGAGTATCGCTTCGGTCTGAGCAAGGCTGGGTGAAACGGCGACGACATGTCCTATCCAGTCTCGAAAATCGCCTTTCCTGAAGATCGGCGCGTTGGGTTCAACATACAATTTGATTTCAGCGACACCTGGTACCGCGATCGCCTGACTGCCGCCATCGATCCAATCGAGGGTGCCGTCGCAATCAGCAACTAGGAACCGCGCGGCTGCGGTCTGCAAATGCCTTCTGCGCAAATCCCATTCCTCGCCGACGACAAGCTTGATGTGCTCGGTGACCAGATCGACACCGCTCGCCAGTTGGACCAGTTCAGGCTCAAGCGCACCAGCAAGACGCGGATTCACTTCGATTACAACCGGGCCATGATTAGTCAACCGGAGCTCGATGTTCGTTGGCCCCCAATTAAGGCCAAGAGCTTGCAAGCACCTCAGCGAAACATCAACGATACGGTCATGATCGTCTTCCGCAAGCGGGGCCGGGAAGGTCGTTTCACGGAAGACGAAATGCGGTGGGGGGCCGAAATCAACGGCGACAATCCCAATAACCTCATTGCCCATTATCTCCACGCTATAAAAAGGGCCGCGCGCGAATTCCTCAACCAATATCCTCGGCGAAGACGGCCAGATGTGCTTCCCACCCAACAGATAGGTCGTGTGGTCAGCTAACTCATCGGCGTTGCGGCACAATCGGACACCGATGCTACCGCTGCCGATTGCCGGCTTAACAATTACGGGAAAGCCGATCTCCGCGACAGCGCTTTCTACTTCTGCCACATTCAGCGCCATGCGATAAGCGGGTATCGGAACTCCGGCTTCCGCAAGTAGCTGGCGCTGAGAGAATTTGTCACAGCATCGTTCAATCAATTCGGGGTTGGGTCCCGGTAAGTCGAAATGCCGACATAGTTTGCCAACGGTTGCATAGACCGACTCGTCGATGCCCGAGAAGCCCGTGATACCAGCGATGTCATTGGTCTCACGCAGCCTGGAACATTCGCGAATCAAGGTATCAAGATTGGTTGTATCGACACGGATTGCCTCGCTTCTTTCCGCCGCAAGATACTCGTACTGTGTTGGATCAACTGATAGTGTAATTGGATGAAAGCCAAGACGCCGGGCCGCGTGGATGTATCGTATTCCATTACCTCTTGCATGGCCTTCAACCAGGATGAGAGCTTTCCTTGACATTGGCTGTTCTCCACTCTGCGTTTTTGTCGATAGGTCGTTTTGCCATCGTGGACCTCAGACTTAAAGACAACGATCCAAGGCCAAACATTCCGTGAAATTGGTCGCCTCTACCCGCAGCCGCTGGCTGAAGCTGAAGTTGCCTTTGGCGCAGCAAAATCGTCTTCCCAGATCTGGGCAGAACCGATTGGGCTTGATGGCAACTGACCGAATAGTGGCCGAGTGGGATAATGCACTGTATCGCGTACCAGAGTACTGGGGACGAGTACGCCCTTGACCGGGACCCGGCGCCACGAGCTGTCACCGAAAGGCCCTACTAGGGAGTGAGTTTTAGCGCGTTATCGCCGGGAGAGCCCTCGCGAATCGAGAACGTTATCCTTCCATCGTCGTCTATTGCACCCTCGTAGAACATGTGGTCGCAGATAGAATTATCCCGGTGGAAAGTCAGCACTCGCGGCTTGATCTCCACCATCTGATGCTCCTCGATGTATGCGGAGGAGCAAACGATTATTTCGTCCCCGACCTGACAGGTGCGAGCAGCGGCTCCGTTCAGCACGCAGCAACGAGAACCCCGCTCTCCATAAATCACGTAAGTGCTGATTCGAGCGCCCGATGATTTATTCCAGATTTCAACGAATTCCATTGGAAGGATGCCGGCTTCGTCGCAGTGATCTGGATCCAAAGTTATTGAGCCCCGGTAGTTCAAATTCGCGTCGGTCACAGTTATTCCATGAAGCTTGGCGGCAACAAATTTTCTCATCTACATTTCCTCTCGGCGGTGGGACACTGCGTCGACAAGCGATTGCTGTGTCTTGGTTTCAGGATGGATGGATGGACGTTCTGCGATTTGTCGTATTGTGGTTCTTAGGACAAAATTGATTACTCTGGCGTGGCCAGCACGAGACAGTCAGGCGAAGGCTGGTTGTGGTGGGCGGAGGCATTGCCGGCCGGCTGTCCCCCATTGGTAATGCCATCCGATACAGTTCCGACATGTTCCGTTCCTTTAATTAGTTGTGATTTCAGGTGACTGTGCCAATCGGCCCGTTCAACTGGATCGCACACAAAGTTGCAAACCTCGTGCCAAACTGGCTAATCAGGCCGGAAACAGAAATGCGTGATCTCTTTCAGCTATTTAGGTGAGCAGACCACGGATCGGATCAAGAAGGCACGTCGCGGACGCGACAAAATGTTGAGTGTAGGACGGGTTGAGGTGGCGCCCTTCTGCTGGTGGTCGTGCGGCCGATCTGGGCATCGTTGACTTCTGGCGGCGGGGATGTCGAGGACGCTCGGGTATTGGCTGTTCGGATCTTAGACGCGTGCAGCCTCATGCCTCGAATGCGGCCGTTTTACTTGTCCCAGTCGAGGCCTGCCTAAATGTTTGATCTCAGGTTTTGATGGGGCATCCTTATCTTCCGAATCAAAGGATGCACTATGGGCCAGGTTCTTCATGGGAGCGCCACGACGACAGAGGCGGTCCGTCGGGCGCCCGCTGATCAAGGGTTTGTTTTCAGCGATGGGATGGTCGCGGGGCTTACGCTCCTAAGGACGACCTTAAGAGCCCAGCCTCGCTACCGTGCCATGATCGCGCAAGGCGGCCCTCGCCGGAGGCGTACCCGAGGATCGCCCCTGACCAACAAGGAAAAGCCGGATCGACGCGGTCATGTATCCTCTAAGAGTTGTCATGACGCTTACCTCCTTCAGGTTGTGTGCGTCAAGTTCTGCAAAATGGGGCGGCCACGATGCTGGTCATGCGGCTTGGCGTAGAGCGAGCTTCTTGTGCTCGCGCAGATCGTCCATGTTGATGTAGCGGTTGGCCTCCATCCAGTTCTCGTTGGTCTCGCAGCCAGCGCCCTGACGAGGCGCAGGCAGCTTTCATTGGGGAAGATGCGCATGACATTGGTGCGCCGGCGGATTTCCTCATTGTGCCGTTCAAGCATGTTGGTGCTCTTGAGATGCTTGTGATGCTGGCGCGGCAGGCAAAAGAAGGTCAGCGTGCGCTCGATGGTCTCCTCCACCCAACTCGTCAGTCGCGGATAGCGGCCCGACCATTTGGACAGCCATGCGGCGAGATCGGCCTTGGCCTCGGCGAGATCGCGCCGGTCATTAGAGCCAGCGCAAGTCCTGCAGGCAGTCGGCGCCGTGCTTTCTCGGCAGGTGATCGAGCGCGTTCCTGAGGAAGTGGACGTAGCAGCGCTGCCAGGCGGCTTCGGGGATCACCTCGCCGATCGCCGCGACCAGGCCGGCATGATTGGCGGAGACAACCAGCTCGACGCCCTTGGGGCTGCGCGCCTTCAGCGCGACGAGGAAATCCCTCCAGGCCGAGCGGCTTTCGCGATTGGCCATCTCGACGGCCAGGATCTGGCGCCGGCCGTCCCAGTCGATGCCGACAGCGATCAGCACCGCCTGGCTCATGACGACGCCGGCCTCACGCACCTTCTCTTAGCGCGCATCGAGGATGAGGTAAGGAAACGGCTCTTGAAGGGGGCGCCTGGCAAAGGCAGCGAGGCTCTCGTCCAGCCGCTTGTTGATGGCCGAGATCGACGAGGCCGAGAACGCATGGCCGCACAGCTCTTCCGTGATCGCCTTGACCTTGCGGGTCGACACGCCCTGCACATACATCTCCGCAAGCGTCGCCACCAAGGCCCGCTCCGAACGCTGGTAACGCTCGAGAAGCTCGGTCGAGAAGCGGCCGGCCCGGTCCTGCGGAACCCGCAGCTCAAGCTTGCCGACCCGCGTGACAAGGGTGCGGCCGTAATAACCCGAGCGGTAGCCGAGCCGCTCAGGTGTGCGCTCGCTCTTCGAAGCCCCCAGCGCCTCGTCCATCTCGGCCTCGAGTACCTCCTGCATCACCGCACGGATCACTTCGTGAAGTCCGTCCGGGTCCGAAAGCAGAATGTCTTTGATGGCAGCGCTGCCGGTCTTACTTTCAATCTTGGTCATGGTGGCGTTCCTTCGCGGGAATCGGTGACGTGAACAATCACCAGCCTGCCATGACCGCCCTCTCTCAGCGAATTTGCAGAACTGTCAGCACACACCCTCCTTCATCACAAACCCAACCGAACAACTGGGCAGGTGTTCCAAAAAACGCCGAGTTCCAATAAGGACTCAGGTCCTGGTCCGCTATTGTCACCCCTTCCAAGTCGATGTGTTCGTCACAAATCTTGCGCAATTGAGAAAGGTCGCCCGGGCGTACAACTCTGATTTCCACAGTATTCTCCTGCTTCTCGTTCCGGCACACGTCAGGGGATTTGCTTGCGCAGTTGCCTGATGTGGCAGGTGAGCCAGCCCGCATATTGGCCGTCGTATTGTGGGCCGCGACGCTCACATGTGCGCACCCGATGAAGTGTAGATGTGTTTGTTTCAGGCAATGAGGCGCGTCTTGTGAGCACCGCCACGGTGGACCTGAAATCGCCTCACAGACGCTTGCCCACTGAACACGTCCCCGCCATGACCGGGGACGTGTTAAGGCACATTGCCTTCAGCCTCTGCAGAGGTCAGCGGTCTTGCTGCCGTCCGCAGGTTGTCTTTGCCGTAGCCGTATTTGCCGAATACTGCCATCATTTCGCCAGAGCCAACATAGTCCTGCATACGGCATTGAACGCGTCGACCGCAGCCTGCTCGTTGAGCTCGAAGGCGATAGCAGGATAGTTGGCTGGCGCGATGAACGAATCGGCCAGCTCAAGGCTGTGGTCCTTCTTAACAAGTCCAGTCGCTGTAAAGTAGTCGAGGGCACCGGCGGCGGCGCGACAGCCTGTCCGCCGGCGGTCCGGCGACCTGCATGATTTTGTCGTCGGCGATGCCTGACTTTTTCGCGTCCTGGACCGCGGTGTAGCCTGTATCACTGACGAAGGTGAGTCCCTTGTCACGCACATCCTCATAAGAATGCAGCCCTTCCGGGTTGCCCTTAGGCACCAGCAGTGCGCCTCTCTCCGTAGCGATCGGTTCGCTGAACAGCACGTTGCGGCAGCGCTCCGGCTTGATCCACATGCCGGCCGTGATGAAGTCGAAGCGGCTAGCCTGCAGGCCGGGGACAAGTGAGCCCCATTCGGTTACGACCGGCTCGATTCTATTCTCGTGTTTTTGCGCGACGCACGCAAATGCCAGACAATCCGATCCCCAAATTAATTCCCAGCACCGCAGGTTATTTGGTGTCCGCTTTTTCAACGAGACGCTCCATGAGCGTGCTGTAGGCGACAAAACCGGTGTGAGACCAGAAGGTCTTGCGGCCAGGATTGGTCTCCAGCACGTCGAGGAAAATCCTTGATTTGTTGTGGAAACGAGACCGAATAAGCAGCTCAAGGGTCCTGCAGCCAATCTCCGAACGTCGGTGTTGGCAGCTGACGTAGAATTGCCTCAAAAAGACGCGTTGCCCACTCGGCTCCGCATTGTCTGGCTCCAAACGATGAGTGGCGAGGCCCACAATCTCGCCGTTCTGGCTGAAGAGGTCGACCATCCAAATTTCGCGATTCACCAACTGAATAAACCGCTCCTTGAGTTCTGAAACCGTCATCGGGGTTTCGATGCTTCTCGGCCTCGATCAACTCGCGGTTCAACATTGCCAACTTGTCGAAATCTTCGGCGGCAGCTCTGCGAATCTCAATTGTCTCTGAAGCACTGTGATCCTCTCCTGACCCATGCGACCCACGCAGCGGGCTAGGCAATGCGCTCCTACATGTCCGTGGTGGGTAAAGCCCGTCCGCAGCCAAAAATCCTATGATTAGAGTTGTTCTCGATGACCTCCGATACGGATTCTCTCGCCGGGCTTATTTCGATTTGGTCGAGGTCATTGAATCCTGCATCGCCCGACAGCCGCGCCGTCGGTAGGGATCAGCAAGCGTTCAATTTCCAGATGGTGGCTGCGAGAGGCGGATACCAACGTTTCTCGTCTGAACGTAGCCGTCCAGCGCTTCCTGACCCTTCTCCCTGCCGTAGCCGGACTGGTTTATCCCACCGAACGGTGTTTCCACCCCGCCCACATACCACCCATTCACGTACACTTGACCGGCCCAAAGGCGGTCGGCGGTCCAGAGGGCCCGGTCAATATCCCGCGTGAACACGCCCGCTGCCAGACCGTGAACGGTGTCGTTCGCGAGATTGACGGCCATTCCCGGATTATCGAACGTGGTAACGGCAAGAACAGGACCGAATACTTCTTGCTGGAAGAGATTGCTGTCTCGCGCGACATCGGCAAACACCGTGGCCGCCATAAAGTAACCGCTCCGCTCCGAAAGCGCAGTCCCGCCGGTTACGAGTCGCGCGCCCTGCGAGAGGGCCGTCTGGCAGGCCCGCTCAACTCCTTGTCGTTGGTTTCGGGAGATCAACGGGGTGATGTCGCAGTTTTCGCGTCCTGGACCGACCGACAGTCCTTCGACGCAGACCCTCACTCTTTCCACCAGTTTGTCTGCAATAGAACGTTCCACAATAAGACGTGTAAGGTTGTTGCAATTCTGGCCTGCATTCAGAAAGGTCCCGACGCGTACCGCTTCCACAACGCAGTCGAGGTCGGCATCGGAATACACAACTGCAGCCGACTTTCCGCCCAGTTCCATTATGCAGGGCACGATCCGATCCGCTGCCGTCTTGAGCACCGTCCGCCCAGTAGTAATCGAGCCCGTGAAGACGATGTGGCGAACGTCGGGATGTTCGATCAGCGCCTGGCCTGCCGTTTGGCCGTATCCAGTGAGCACGTTGACCGCTCCGGCAGGCAGCCCCGCTGTCTCACAGGCACGCGCAAGTTCAACTCCGGAAAGGGGAGCTAGTTCCGGCGACTTCACCACGACTGAGTTGCCGGTTGCGATGGCGCAGGCCAGCGAGCGGGCCGTCAGTTCAAGTGGACCATTCCACGGAACGATCTGGGCGGACACGCCGAAGGGACTTCTGACTGTGTAGTTGACCAGGTTGGCCCCGCGCGGGATCGAGCGCCCTTCAAGTTTGTCGGCCAAGCCACCATAGTATCGCAGGTATCTGATGGCGGTCTGAACCTCGCCATCGGCAAGTTCCAATGCCTTCCCCGTCTCCGCGCAGTTAATGGCTGCGATCTCGTCGAAACGCGCTTCAAGGGCGTCGGCAACGCGAAACAACATGCGACCGCGATCATACGGATGCATGTCTATCAGCACGCGGTCGCGAAAAACGCGGTGAGCAGCAGTAACGGCAAGCTCGATGTCTTGGGGTCCTGCTTCAGCTACGACAGCAATCGTTTCGGCGCTCGCCGGGTCATCGACCTCGATGCGTGTGCCGGACACAGAATCCCGCCACTCGCCATCGATATAATTTTTGACTACGTCGTTGCTGGCCATCCAGTCCTCTTTCTTATCGCTCGATTTTCTTCGAATTGGCGCAGCGACAGTGGTCGGCGCCGCAGGAAGAACGGCAACCGTGGTATCGGTCCGGCAGTGAAAGCCCTAGTCTGCCGTTCAGCCGCTCCGAGTTCGCCCACTGCCACATGCCACGGAACGGCCTTCCCGTTCCGTGACTGCGAGCGGCCCGATTTTGGACCTGCTAGTGGCCCGGTGCTTTGTCGGCTAGCGAGCCGCGCCTCCACCGTCGAGGGTAGTCGCTACTGCGCCAATGCTGTCGCGAATGATGGACAGACCACGCCGAAGGTCAGCCTCGGCGATGGTGAGGGCAGTCATGAACTTAAGCACCTCACCGTATGAGCCGGCGATCTCGATCACCAAGCCCCGACGAAAAGCCTCCTGGGAGACCAGACCTGGCAAGGAGTGGTGCTTCGGTGAAACGAGTCCGTACATCAGACCGCGGCCTCGCACGCTCAGGCCGAGGGTGGGGAATTCCTCGGTAATCGCGTTGAGTTCTTGGACCAAGATCGCAGACTTGCGAGCGATCTCATCCTCGAACTTGGAGTCGGACCAGTAAGCTTCGAGGGCCGCACGAGCAGTGACGAAAGCATAGTTGTTGCCTCTGAAGGTCCCGGTGTGTGCGCCCGGGGCCCAGACATCAAGTTCAGGCTTGATGAGAATAAGGGCCATTGGGGTTCCGATCGCCGACAAAGATTTGGACAGGGTAACGATGTCCGGCACAATTGCAGCCGCTTCGAAACTGAAGAAACTGCCCGCGCGACCGACCCCGGCCTGGATGTCATCGAGGATCATCAAGATTCCGTGCCGCGACGTTAGCTCGCGCAGCCGTTGCAGCCAAGTAACGCTCGCAGCATTGATGCCGCCTTCACCTTGGATCCCTTCCAGGATCACCGCGGCAGGTTTGTCGAGGCCACTGTTGGGGTCATTGAGAAGCTTTTCGAAGTAATCGATTGTGTCAACTGACGCCCCCAGGTAGCCTTCGTATGGCAACGATGTCACATGGGCGAGGGGAAACCCGGCAGCGGCCCGGTGCTCCTTGTTTCCCATCGCTGCCAATGCTCCAGCGCTTTCCCCATGGAACGAGTTGGTAAACGAGACGATGTTCGATCTCCCGGTCACCTGGCGAGCCAGTTTTAGACTCGCTTCGACCGCGTTCGTACCTGTGGGGCCGGGAAACTGTAATTTGTATGTCAGACCACGAGGCTTGAGAATGTATCGCTCGAAAGCTTCGATGAAGGCTTTCTTGGCCGTCGTGGCAAGGTCCAGCCCATGCACAATTCCGTCGCGCTCGATATAATCCAGCAGCGCCTTCTTGATGACGGGGTTGTTGTGCCCATAATTCAAAACGCCTGCACCGGCGAAAAAGTCGAGATATTCCCGACCGTCTGCAGCGATGAGAGTGGTCCCGACTCCGCGATCGAATAGGGCGGGGAAGGCGCGGACGTAGCTGCGCACCTCAGACTCCAGGCGATTGAAAACCGCGAGACCTGCATCCATTTCAGGTGCGAATTGCTTGCTCATAGGCGAACTCCTCAATCTGAAGCCTGCAAAGCCAGGCCTCTTCTGCTTTATGAAGTGGCGTGTAGGTGCCGTTGTGAGACAATAGCGCGCTACATTGGGCGCCTTGCGCAAATTCTGAGCGGCGGGATGCAGTAATTATGCGAAATTGCCGGCAGGTTGCATAAGGCCGGCGGTTTGTGTGGCTGCGGTGACGATTTTTCCCAACCACCTCAAGACGGCTGCATTTGATGCAGCAACCGGGGCAGGCGAACCTAGCGCTCGATTCCCTATACACAGATGAGACTCTTGGCAGCGTGAGCCAACGAATGGAAGCCGAAGCGCGGAAATAGAGGTCCCCCCTATCATCATCGTCCAGTCGGCTTAGCGTTTAAGTTCCGAGACGTTTCCTCGGCCGAACTGGGCGCAAGGCCTCGGCTTTTGACCGTCGGCTGCCATTGTCAGTTGGGCGATGGTGGACAGCACTCTTCGGCCAATGGCTATAACTGACGTCGAGGACGATAGCCGACTTTGGTCCCATGCCTGGCCTGATCGTTTGGGCTTCCGTCTGCGCGGGGTTGAGGCTACAGTCGAGTGCATATCGCAGTTTTTCTGCGCAAATTGCAGCTATTCCGGAGAATGACCATGGAATTGGATCGGATAGATCTGAAAATCTTAAGCGCTGTTCAGCGCAACAATCGCCAAACAACGGAAGAATTGGGCCAACTGGCCGGTATATCGCCCACGGCCTGTCAGCGGCGATTGAAGCAGTTGCGACAAATTGGCGTAATTGAGGCTGATGTTGCAATCGTGTCGCCTGAGGCGGTGGGCAGGTCCCTGATGATGCTGGTCTTGGTCGACATTGAGCGCTATCGTTCCGACGTCATCGATCGCTTCAAGCAGTCTCTACAGAAGGCGCCTGAAGTAATGAGCGCGTATGCGGTCACCGGTAACGCCGATTTCGTTCTCCTTCTCTCCGTGCGTGACTTGGCAGAGTACGACGCATTCTCGAGGCGTTTCTTCTTTGATAGCCCGGCTGTTAGAAATTACAGCACGATGATTGTGATGGATCGCACGAAGGTAACCTTGGCGGTGCCAATCGATGTATAGAACGCGCAATCTTACGCGCATTCAACAACTGGTTGATCCGATTCACCGATGACTGGCGCAAGGGTCAGCCGCCTTGCCCGCCGGCCATGATTGGGACGGGAGTTTTCGTACCGCTAAAGCGGCGATGGAGCGCAAGGCGAAGCATCATTCTGCTCCTTACAACGGCCTCGTCAGCGCGATGCTGCAAAAGCACTTCTGGACCTACCGGGCTGCATTCTGATGTATCTCGCGATAGGTTTGTCCCCTTCAGTCGCGATGCGCTTTGTCCACTTAAGTCACGACGCTCCGGCATCGCCTTCAGCCCTGATGGACTGCTGGCAAGGTCATGTTTAAACGTTCCGCCCCGTTGGGAGGCCGCCATAATGCGAATCTCTTAAGAATGCGCTGATTTCCTGCGTCCTGCAAGATAATTGCGCGTTTTTGCTTGCTCGCCGTCTGCTAGATTTTTGCCCGACTCAGACATTTGCGAGTTTGCGTGGTTTTCGATTATATCGTCGTGGGTGGTGGCTCCTCTGGATGCGTGATGGCGAGCAGGCTCTCCGCCTATGGCGCTCGCGTGCTGCTCATTGAAGCTGGCCCTGATACGCCGCCGAATGCCATTCCTGACGACATCCAGGATGGCGACCCAACGCGTGCTTACCTTAATCCCGGTTATCGATGGCAGTCACTCCACGCGACAACGGTGCGAGGTGGCCGCAAGCCTGTCCATTACGAACAGGCGCGCGTCATGGGTGGCGGCTCCAGCATCAATGCCCAAGTCGCCAACCGCGGCGGGCCCGGAGATTACGATGAGTGGGCCTCAAGCGGTGCAACGGGCTGGGGTTGGGAAGACGTGCTGCCCTACTTCCGTCGTCTAGAATGCGATTTGGATTTCGGCGGGGAATTTCATGGCACGAACGGCCCCTTGCCAATCAAACGTGTGCGCCAATCAGACTGGTCGGGCTTCATCCGGGCAATCTCCGATGCTTACGATGCTTTGGGGCTTCATTTCAGGCCAGACTTCAATGGTGCATTCGGTGATGGCTATTCAGTTGTCCCATTGACCAACCGCAATGGTCATCGGGTCTCCTCCGCGATGGCGTACTTACCCGAAACCGTCCGCTCTCGCCGCAATCTAACGATTTTATCCGAAACGACAGTTGCGCGGCTGACCTTTTTGGGAACAACGGTAACGGGGGTCGAGACGGAGAACAAATCGGGCGTGCAATCGTATAGCGCTTCTTGCGTTATCCTGTGCGCAGGAGCACTCCATTCACCCGCCATATTGATGCGCTCCGGGATCGGCCCCGCGAAGGAATTAGTACAATTCGGAATCCCTATCGTTGCAGATTTGAAAGGTGTGGGCCAGAATCTTCAGGAACACCCCACGATTTGCGTTTCGGCCTATTTGAAGCCGGCCGATCGCTTGTCACCCGGCGTGAGCGAATATATTCAGATGCACGCCCGCTACTCGTCGGGTTACGAAGGCTGCCCGTCGACCGATATGGCAATATCGACTGTTGCCAAATCATCCTGGCACCCGCTGGGGAGGCGCCTCGGCACTCTCGCCGTGTGGGTCAATCGCAGCTACTCGACGGGAACTGTGGCGCTCAAGGGTAGTTCGCATAAAATAGAGCCGGAGGTCGATTTCAACTGGTTGAGCGACAAGCGGGACGCCGAGCGCCTCAAGCAGGGCTTTCGCTTCATAGTCCGCCTGCTGCAGCAAGATTCGCTGTCCTCTGTGGCGCTGGACCCGTTTCCGTCAGCGTTGAATGCGCGAGCGAAGCTGGTGAGCAAGGTCACAAGCACAAACTATGCACTCACGTCATTTCTGGCGCTGCTCATGGACGCGTCGCCGCGGCTGCGCCGTGGGCTGATTAGGCGCGTCATAACGGATGGGGATAGCATTTCCGATCTCGTCAACGACGAGAAACATCTGGATCGGTATATTCGCCAGAACGTCATCCCAAGTTGGCATCCGACGTCGACCTGCAGGATGGGGGCAGCCGCGGATCCTGGCGCTGTGACCGATCCGTCGGGACGCGTTCATGGTATTTTGGGTTTGAGGATCGCCGACGCTTCCGTCATGCCATTTTGCCCTCGGGCGAACACAAACATTCCGACGATTATGGTGGCTGAGAAATTGGCCGACACAACCTTGAGAGACGGCAGACGGAGCTAGGCCAGGCGGCATGTACATTCTGCCGGAGCGCTGCCGCAATGTGGTGTTCACCGAGCCGCTTGCTAAGTTCACCGAAGCCCTGCTCATGCCGAATGGCAATCCCAAAAGACCAGCACTCCTTTGACGATATTCGTGATAAGGGCCTAACGCTGGTCACCACCGCCGGTTCCGACACGGTCACGACCGCCAAAGACGCGGGCATTCCGGAGGATCGTGTCATGCAGGTCGCCGGCCAGGCCGAATTCTTGCAGGCAGTGAAGGTCGGCCGCGCGGCGGCGGGGTCGCTAAACTACTTCACGGTAAGGAGCTCGCTGACAAGGTCGACAGCGTTGAAATGGCAGATCCGTTCACCCCGCCGGCTGGGAAGGCCGGCTACCCAAGTCTCGCCTTCCTGCCCAATCAGCAGGCGGTCGATGCCTTCAACGAGGTATTGAATACTTATATCGGCTCCGACCAAATGATGCAGTCGGTCAAAATACGGCTACACCAAAATCAATCTGCCGGACGGCACCAAGACCGGCGACCTGTGCAAGGGTTGAAATCTTGCGGGGAATGCCACCCATGCACCTAAAAGGCTCCCGGCCGCAGTGGCTGGGCGACGACAGAGCAAAGTGACAAGACGCGAGGCTCCGGGGTGCCGATTTCCGGTATTCAGACGAGATAGTTCGGCAACGTGGCATGTGAGGCTGCTACGCTCAGGAGTGAGCAATGGCAGTCCATCTCGCATGTCGCAATGCCGACCTGATGCCCCTCCTTTTGCCGAGGAACCGATGATCACCAAGCATCGCGTATCGGTTGATGGTGTCGAGACATCGTACTGCGAGAACGGAGCTGGTAGGCCGATTGTTTTCCTGCAGGGGGCGGGCTTCCGTGCAGAGGCTAAGAGTTCCTTTGTTCGGCAGCTGAACGGGCTATCCGATCAATTTACGGTAGTAGCGATTGATCAACTCCATTTTGGGGGAACGGATTATCCTGCTGACTGCAAATACATTAACCGGCTCGGTCGTGTGAATCATGTAATTAGCTTCCTCCAACAACTGGGTTTGAAGCAGATCACGCTAGTCGGCCATTCAGAAGGATCATTCGTCGACGCGCGGGTCGCGATCGTGCGTCCCGATCTTGTTTCTAAGCTTGTCCTGCTGACCGCTAACTCCGTGTCGCCGGCGTTCGGAGATGACCGTGACGAAGCTTGGCTGGAGGCCTGCCGGCAGGCTTACGGCTGTTCCGGCCCGATGCCGAGCGAAGAGGAATACATCACCGCACGGCGGAAAAGCTGCCGCGCCCACGGGCAGGATGTGGAATGCGCCGAGCGAGAAGCCTATCGGCGGGCCGCGGCTCGGGGACAATGGGAGATCTGGCAGAGATTGCCGGAAGACGAGACAAACCTGCATCGTTATCCACTGCTGCAGCAGAAGTATATCTTCCCCTACCTTGATCAGCTTCAGGCCCAGACGTTGATCATCTGGTCCAAGAACGACCCTACCGCGACGCCGGAGCAAGGGATCAACCTGGCGAAGCTGATCAGGAATTCAGATTTCCATCTGCTCAATAATGCCGGCGATTCCGTCCAGGTTGATCCGGAGCGAAGCCGTGAACAGACTCATCCGTCAATGGCACGAATGATCAACTGTGACGGGAACAATGCTCGGGCCAGCGTCTCCGAGGCGAATCTCTCAGCGGCGTGTCGCATACGACGAACTTGTGCCCTGCCATGGCAACAAGGGCATAGCCCAGGCGGTGGCGCCCATCCAACCGGGCAGGGCAGGAGTCATGCAAGACGTGGTGTGCCTCAGTTGGCCATACCACAGCTCGCGATTGTTCACTTCCAACGAACCACGGGGATGACGGAAATGTGCGTATGCACCCAAAAATCACCGAATTTCTGCGAATAACTTGCATTTCTCGCACAAAGCACCACAGCTGCGCTGCTACGCTCACGAAGCATGCACAAGTGGCGTAGCAAAGGATCGACTGGAGGAATCTATACCTAAGTGGGGACCCTGCAGCTCACACGATGATGGGAACCGCCGGACTACAAGCTCAACAAATGATGCAATGGTCTTTTCCCGAGGCATATCGGGAGACCATCGGCGATGCGAAAACGGAGGACTAACCAGTGGTCAAGTGGAAACTCGACGAATGCTTTAAGGCTGCAATCTTGAAGAGGATTGCCGCGCTCGGCCTGGCGGCGATGACAATCTCGTCCTTTGCCGGTTCGGCCTCGGCGGAGTCGCTGCTCGATAAGATTAAGAACGGAGAAACGATCCGTCTTGGCTTCACCAATGAGCCTCCCAGTGCCTATCCTGGTGCGAACAACGAGCCGCTTGGCCTGGTCAATGTGATGACACTGGACGTTCTGAGAAAGATGGGAACGACCAAAATCGAGCCGGTCGTAACCGATTGGGGTTCCCTTGTCCCGGGCCTCCAGGCTGGTCGCTTTGACATCATCACGGGCGGCATGTGGATTAAGCCGGAGCGGTGCCGCAACGTCCTGTTCAGCGAACCGATCGCATCGAGCAATGATTCGATGATCGTGCCGAAGGGCAATCCGGAAGCGCTGCATTCCCTCCATGACGCTCAGAAGAAGGGGCTTACCCTGGCCATCATGACGGGTACCACCGCAGTCGAGCAGGCGAAGAAATTAGGTTTCCCTGACGACAAGGTTATGCAGGTCGCCGGACCGCCCGAGGTCGTACAGGCTGTAAAGGCCGGCCGCGCCGCTGCCGGCTCGCTCTATAGTCTGAACGCGACGACTCTTGCCGAGCAGGATCCCAGCATTGAGGTGGCTGACCCGTATACCCCGCCGGGACCGAATGAACATCCCGCCATAGCCTTCCCGCTCAGCGAACAGGCTGCGGTAGACGCGTTCAATGCTGTGTTGAAAGACTATATTGGCTCTGACGAAATGATGGCCGCGGTCGGCAAATATGGTTACACCAAACGCGATCTCCCGGATGGCAGCAAGACCGCTGATCTTTGCAAGGGCTGAAGCTATGCGTCTGACCGCTCCCCGGCCCTTGGCCGGTAGGCGGTCAGTGGGGAGGGCATATGAGTAAGGTCGATCTCAGCTTTATCTTTGCCGTGCTCACCAAGGGCGTCATGACTACGGTCATCGTCACTCTTGGCGCCTGCGTCGTAGCGATCGTCCTTGGGCTTTTCGTGGGCCTGACCCGAGTCTCTCCCCGTCGGCAGTTGCGCTGGTTCAGTATCGCCTACATCGAATTCTTCCGCGGGACGTCCATGCTGGTTCAGCTCTACTGGTGGTTCTTTGTATTGCCGATTTTCGGTATTTTCCTGTCGCCGTGGACTGTCGGAATTTTGGGGATCGGAATGAATGCCTCTGGCTACGCAGCCGAGTATGTCCGCGCCGCCATTCAGGCCGTTGATAGGGGCCAGTATGAGGCATCTACAGCGCTCAATTTTTCGCGGCTCACCATGATGCGGCGTATTATCCTCCCACAGGCAATGCGCGCCATGCTGCCGACCTGGGGTAACATGCTCATCGATGTGCTTAAGGGTAGCTCGCTCGTCTTCTTCATCACCATTCCCGAATTTACTAGCGCCGCCAAGCAGGCGGCCGACGCAACTGGCGATTATATGCTGTTCTTTGCGGTTGCACTATTCGGTTATTACATCATCGCGCGCGCCCTCATCACTCCTTTCGTGCGCTGGCTGGAACGCCGCGTCTCGCGCGGTTTCGTTCGGGAGCAGGTGGCTTGAAGATCTGGGATTGGTCTTACGTATGGGAGGCTTTCCCATATCTCTATCAGGGAGCGATCGTCACCATTGAGGCTACGCTGCTCGGGTTTGCGATCGCGCTGATATTGGGTCTTGTCTTCGCGATGATTCGCCAGTCGCCAAACCGCTACGTCTCGACCACCATGGCGGAGATCGTGGAGTTTATCCGTTCAACGCCCTTGCTGCTGCAGTTGTTCTTTGTCTATTTCGTTGGTCCGCAGATCGGAATCTTCATTCCTGCCTGGACGGCGGGAGTTGGCGTGCTGGGGATCCACTATGCAGCCTATTGTTCCGAAGTCTTCCGCGGCGGCATCGAGAATGTGGATGGCGGCCAGTGGGAGGCCTGTACGGCACTAAACCTTTCGCGAACGCGGACCTGGCGAACAATCATTCTGCCGCAGGCGATCCCGCCCATGGTGCCAGCTCTGGGCAATTACTTCATCGGCATGTTCAAGGACACGCCGGTCCTGGCGGCAATCTCGATCTTCGAGATGCTGCAGCAGGCGAAAAATTTCGGGGGCAATAACTATCGATACATAGAAGCGATCACTATGTGCGGCTTCTTCTACTACGTGTTCAGCTTGGTTGCTTCCGCTATCGTGCAGTCGGTCCGCGTCTGGCTCAACCGCCGCTACCATCTGCAATAGGGAGGCCTTATACTATGAGCGAATTTGTGCTTCGCTTCGAGGACGATCTCACGAAGCGCCCTAGGGCATCAGCCAGGCGGGACGAGCTTGACCTCGATATCAGGCGCAGCGAAAAAGTCATGAACGAACCCATAGTTCGCTTCGAGAACGTCACAAAGCGCTACGGCGCGTTGACGGTGCTGGACGAACTCAATCTCGAGATCGCACGCAACGAGAAGGTGTCCATCATTGGTCCGTCCGGCTCGGGCAAGACCACCGTTCTGCGCATGCTGATGACGCTTGAGCACATCAACGGGGGGGTGATATGGGTCGACGGTGAACCGTTGACGCATACGCAGAAGAACGGCCAAATAGTGCCGGCGAGCGAGCGTCATCTCCGTCGCGTGCGTGCCAAGATCGGTATGGTGTTCCAGCACTTTAACCTGTTCCCGCATATGACTGCTCTGCAGAACTGCATGGAGGCGCCGATCTCCGTCCTTGGGCTCTCGAAGAAGGAGGCGGAGGCCCGAGCGGCAGAGCTGCTCGACTTGGTGGGCCTCGGCGACAAGAAGAACCATTTCCCGATCCAGCTTTCCGGGGGCCAGAAGCAACGCGTGGCGATCGCTCGGGCGTTGGCCATGCGGCCCAAGGTGATGCTGTTTGACGAGGTGACATCAGCGCTTGACCCGGAACTGGTTGGAGAGGTGCTCAACGTCATCCGCAAGCTCAGCGCCGAACATGACCTCACAATGCTGATGGTCACGCACCAGATGGGCTTTGCCAAGGAGTTCTCCGATCGCGTGTGCTTCTTTTCTGGCGGTAAGATTGTCGAGCAAGGCCCGCCCAGCCAGCTTTTAGGCAATCCGCAAAACGAGCGAACGCAGCAGTTTCTCAATGCGGTGCTGGAGACGAGGTGAGTTGCGGGTTGTGCCGCTAGTTGAGTTATCCCGTGGGTGGCTTCCGGGCAGGAACTGGTCCGTTCGGAGCAGGCTGCCCTGCGACGAACCTACGCGCGGTTTTTCAGGGCCGGGTTGATGTCGAGGTTACTGCCCCAGTTCATTCAGGACTGCATAACTAGGATCGTCCGGTCCAAGCCCCAGATTGGTCGAGTTAGGTAAATAGCGCTGCCCGTTCGGCAGTTGCGAGCTTGAAGATCTGATGTGCGTTCAATCTGCCATTCAGGGCATCTGGGCTCTGGAAAGTGCCCTAACACGATTGTCTGACGGCGGACGCAAACCCGGTATCCTACAGGCCCGGGGAGGGTCGCACAAGCGTTCTGCGGTTTCCCAGTTTTTACGGCTTTCATGCGAATGCACCAAAACAATGCCGACTTACTGCGCCTGGAAAGGCATGTTTCTCTGAAACAGCCGTTTCGACGCTGTTAAATTCGTGCATTCAGAGAGAACCTGTATCGCGCAGGTGATGGGCATTTGCTGCCGAAATCACCATCTTAGCTGCTTCCAGAAGAAGGATGCTTCCGTGACAACTCAACAAAGGGCCCTCGGAATTATTGGGCTGGAGATCGGACTTCCGCCTCGTGAATTTCCGCCACCGCAACCGGAGTCGGTCTTCAACCCGGCAACTTTCGACTTCCCAATTATAATAGAGACCGCGGCCGGGGCTTTGGAGGAGAGGGTCATTCCCGGTGATGCTTCTCTCGAGCCGGCCTACATTGCAGCTGCCAGGCGGTTGGTCGAGCGCGGAGCAGTCGCGATAACCGGGGACTGCGGGTTCAGTATCCGGTACCAGGCTGCAGTGGCCGCGTCTGTCGAAGTCCCGGTGGCCATGTCGAGCCTGCTACTGGCGCCCACGCTACTCCGGCAGCTTCCAGCTGACGCAAAGCTCGCCGTTGTGGCCGCAGACTCAAGACACTGCGGCAAAGAGCTGCTGGGCATAGATTCATCCGCAGAGGCAAGAGTAGTCATCGGCGGCATTGAAGGTGACGCGTGGCCGGCTGGTGTTGTTGAAATGGAGTCGGAGGTTGCAGCCTGTGTCGCGCGACTTGGCGCCGCACATCCGGGGATTGCCGCCCTCCTATTTGAATGTACATTGTTCCCGATGGTGACGTCAGCAATCCGTCGTAGGACAGGACTGCCCATCTATGACGCCGCGACCCTTTATCGGATGACATTCGCGTCCGTGGCTTGACCGCTTGGAGGCCACTATCCCAAAATATGAGCTCATGTCTGGTATGAGTTGCGGCTCGTTATTGTAACACACGTCCGCATCTTGTCGAATACTCTGTCGAGACTGGATCCTCGATTTCCGAGGTCAGGACGCGGTGCCTGAGATGCAGGTTGGATTTTTGGAACTCGTGCTGGTCGACCGTGATCCAGACGCTAAGCGGCGACCGACTTCGGCCGGAGTTGAAGCAGGGCGATCAAGGGCCACAAAAATCACTTCAGCCACCTGAGCAGGAGGGAGAAGTTGTATCCGGCGGCGGCCAGGACGGCGTTGAGGGCGTCGCCCTGCTGGCCGGCGAGGTAGTTGCGGCCCATGCGGTGTTCGTTCTTGATGTGGCCGATATGACGCTTGCCAGCGTGTGGCCGTCATAGGGATTGCCGGGCAGCGCTTTTGCATGCAGGGCGAACTGGCCGCCCTTGGAGCGCTTCAGCGTGGTGGCCACCGACACCTTCACACCGAACTCGTAGGGCATATGCGCCTTGCCCTTGCCAATGCATTCCACCTCGTGCGCGTGCAGGCTGTAGATCTTGCGGCCGCGCTGGCGCTGGCGTTGCTAGAGAACGGTGGCGGCCTGGTAGAACGGCCATTTGAAGAGCGCGTCCAGCCCCGCATCGCCGGCGATCTGGCGAGAAATGTCGCGAATGGTCCGGCCGAGATAGGTCTTGAGCCTGCGCAGCGCCTTGTTGGCCCGCTTGAACTGCTTGGCGTGGGCATAGCGCTGGTGGCTGATCAGCGCCAGCTGATAGCTCTGGCGCAAATGGAGCTCCTTCCCTCTTGGCCAGCCGCACCAGCCGTTCGCGCGCCCGGTTGATGAGCTTGGCGTCGGTCGGGAACATGACGTTCTTCGGCTGCACGGTTGTGTCGACGATCACCTGGCGCGTGTCGGCCGGCTTCATCGCCCCGGTCTTGACCGCAAGGCTGAGGCTCTCCTGCAACAGCGCCACGATCCGCTCCTCGCCCATGCGGCTGCGCCAGCGCGTCATCGACGAGAGGTCGAACGGCAGCGTATGGCAAAAGAACGTCTCGCCGGTGAGATACTGGAAGTAAGGGTTCTCCACCCAGCGCTCGCACAGCACCTCATCCGACAGGTTGAAGGTGTGCTTGAGGATCGCCAGCCCCGCCATCAGCCGGGTCGGCAGCGGCGGCATGCCGGGGCCGTCCGAATAGACGGCGCCGAAACGCTCCTCCAGCACCGGCCGGTCGATCGCCTGCTTCATGTTGATGATCTGATCGAGCCTGGAGCGGAACAGGTCCTGCTCTCCCGTCTCGCGTGGCTTGGACATTCGCCGTCCCCTCGATTCGCCGCCGCCGAACCGAGTGAATCACGCTCCGCAGCACAAGGGAATCGCAAAACCGAATTGCAGGAAAACAGCGTCCAAATACCGCTAATCCTGCAATTCAAAAGACGCTATCCGCCTCAATCAAAAGGCCAGATCAATGGCTTGCGGATAGTTCACGGTCGACGAGCTGGCGGCCACGCATCAGGCTGGAGATCCATCAGCGTTTACATCGTTTTTCAACGGGCGGCTCAAGCTCCGTGTTGTTGCGCGGCGCGCAGCTTGTCGAACGCCTCTTAGACCGTCGTGTGCCGGAAGAGGATATCCTCTGGAATTTCGGCATCGACATTCCGACATCACACATCCGTGATAAAGGCGTTTGCGGCTCGACGGGACCCTCCAACCCGAGGTCGCGAACAGAACCTGAATGACTGCCTCGTTTGCTATATGCGAATTGTCCGTGGGCGCCGCCAGGAGCTGGAACCGGCCAATCGACTTTAATTCTGGCTAGCTGTGCCCAGAATCGAGAAAAACGCCGGATTCATGCAGGCACAGCGGCCAATTTGCAGGAACCACCCCCCTGGGCACTGCTACTTATCTGGAATGAGGGGACTGTGGAGCTTCCGTCAAAAGGAAGCCAGATGTTCCGGGTTGAGGCCGTAGATCATCGTGGTCGTGTGAACATGAAGTGATGATAAAGCCGGCAAACAGGGAGGATAAAATGAGCCAATACTCATATAATCGTCGTGCGCTTATGAAGGCAATGCTGGCGATTTCGGCGACCCCTTGGGGGATTAACTCGAGGGCGTTCGCCTCGTCGTGCGACGATCGCATCCTGCGAATCGGCGGACTGGGTGGAGGCCCTGATTCGATGAACCCCTTCGCCACTTGGGGCTCCTTTTGGCCCTTGGCTATTTGCTATGATTTCTTGGTCTGCATAGACGCCCAGCGATACGACGATCGAAAGGGCTTTGCCCAATCTTGGTCCGTCGCCGACGACAACCTCACTTGGACCTTCAAGATCTGGCCCGGCATGAAGTGGTCGGACGGCCAGCCTGCTACCGCTAGGGACGCGGCGTTCACTTATAGTTATTTGCACGATTCCATAGGCAAGCCCGACGAGCTAAACGTCGGGTGGAACAGCACCAGCGGTCTTGAGAACGTCGAGTCCATCAAAGCGTTCGACGACGAGACTTTGCAGATCGTGACCAAGTTCCCCGCGACCTGGCCAATAGACAATATCATAATGATCGTTCCCGAGCACATTTGGAAGGACATCAGCTATGCTGACGCACGCGTAACCTTCCGCAACGATCCGCCTTTGGTGGGTACGGGACCTATGATCGTTTCGGAGTTTCACCAGGGCCAGTTTACACGCCTGACGCCGAACCCCTATTTCCGTACGGGGAAGCCCCAAATCGCGGGGGTGATCCTGCGGTCCTTCGATGCCGCCGATCCGATTGCGCAAGGTCTTAAGAGCGGGGAACTCGATTATGGCAACTACCTGACGTCCGCCCAGTGGGCTGATCTCTCGAAGGATCCCGACATTGTAGTCGGTGAATCCCGCATAGCTCAGAAAACCTATCTCGCCTTCAACACCGCTTCGGGAGATGGCGCAGGTAGCACCAAGGCTCTGCAGGATCCGGCGTTTCGCGATGCGCTCGGCTACGCGATCGATCAGAAGGCCATCGTCGATCGAGCCATGCGCGGACACGCCGACCCTGGTGTCGGACTCGCAATGCCGGTGGCGGCCGATTACTATTCAGATCTGAACGACATCAGGCGCCACTTCGATCTCGCCGAAGCCAACCGCCGGCTTGACGCCGCAGGGTACCGGGACACGAACGGCGATGGCATTCGGGAGGACAAGGACGGGAAGAGTTTCCAGCTAGAGCTGGTGTCTGGACCTTCAGCAAATATAGAGATGCCGGTCGCGGCAGTGCAGTTTATCGCTGGCTGGTTGGAGCAAATCGGTATCCCTGTATCGGTGACTCGGCTCGACTCCGGTGCGCTGAGCGCCCGCGCCGCAGCTCCGGCGAAAGGCGGCGGAGGGTGGGATCTGCTCATTTCCGATACCTGGCAAGGCCCAACACCTAAAGACCTGCTCATCTTCGGCAGCAGCAATTCCATCGGCATCAAGAACAAGGCGTACTGGACGAATGCGGAGTTCGACAAACTGTTCGCGGAGGTGCAGGTCACCGTTGACCTCAAGAAAAACCAAAAGCTGGTCGACCAGGCAGCGCGACTAATTTATACTGAAGCGCCTTACATCGTACTATGTTACCCCACCCTGCTCGAAGCCCACCGGAGGGATTGCTTCGAGGGTTGGGGAAAGCAAGGCATCATGTCGATGGACAGCTACTTCCCATTCGATCGCTTGAAGCCGGTGCCCGCGCCGTGAACGGAGGGGGAGGGAGCCGTCACATCCTGCGCATCATCGTCAGGGCCTCTATAACCCTCCTGATGGTGGCAGTCCTGAACTTCATCCTATTCCGAGTTATTCCAGGTGACCCTGCATCTCTTTTGCTTGGCGGGGCGCGCGTCAGCGTCACCGCCGAGCAGATTGAGGCGCAGAACCAACGTTGGGGCCTTGACCGGCCGCTGTTCCCGGACCAGGCGGTCGACTACCTGTCGGCAACACTCCGCGGCGATTTCGGCTACAGCTTCAAGTTCAGGGGCAGGCATGTCGCAGACCTGATAGCGGAACGCCTGCCGGACACCATAGTCCTAGTCGGGGTTGCTCAGATAATGGCAATCGTTATTGGGGTGATGCTTGGGATCTACGCAGGCTGGCGCCGGGGAGGAGCCGGCGACCGTATCGCAACCGGAGCCTCTCTGGCGCTCTATTCTACGCCGGCTTTCTGGCTCGGCATGATCCTGGTGGTAATCTTCAGCACGGCATTGGGTTGGCTCCCGGGCTATGGTGCATACTCGCCCGGCCTGATCACGGGCTCTCTTGGTTCGTTCCTCGACTACCTGCAACATCTCACGCTTCCCGCCACTGCGGTGGCGCTTGGGCTAATCGGCCAGTACGTCGTCGTCGCTCGTGCCGCAATGAGTGACGTACTCACCGAGGATTACATGGTAACCGCACGGGCGAAAGGGCTGACCAACGGTCAAATGCTGATGCGTCATGCATTTCGCAATGCAATGCTACCGGTCGTGACCTTGATCACCCTCAATATTGGCTATGTGGTCGCCGGGGCCATCACTGTCGAAGCCGTTTTCGCCTGGCCGGGTATCGGCGGGCTGACGGTGGAAGCACTCAACGCACGGGACTACCCAGTCCTTCAAGGCATATTCCTGTTGCTTGGCGTTTCAATTGTTCTCGCAAACCTCGTAGCCGATCTTGCCTACAGCCTTCTAGATCCGAGGGTCCGACAATGAGCGACAATATTGTTCGATATTGCCCGCGAGGCCGGGCGCGCGCAATAAAAGGCTTTCTGCGTCAATTTCTCAGCTATGGCGGTGCTCAGGTGGGCCTCGTATGTCTGGTATTCTTTCTTGTTGTGGGAGCGGTCCCCAATATTCTGGCGGGACCGCTCCAGACTGCGATCAATGCAACTGGCGATTTCCTCGCACCCCCATCAGGCGAGCATCTGCTCGGCACGGACGAAATCGGGCGGGACGTGCTCAATCTGGTCCTCCATGGTGCCCGGATCTCGCTTACGATTGCGCTACTCGCGACTGTGATCAGCCTCGTCGTTGGGACTACAATCGGTACGACCGCTGGCTACTATGGTGGCAGGGTCGACGTCTGGCTGATGCGCTTGACAGACTTCTTTTTTGTCATGCCGTCCTTCGTGCTGGCGCTGGTCATTACACCCGTGGTTCTCGAGGTGATGGGGCGCGGTGGAGAAATCCTGGGCTTCCGTCCTTCTCTTTTCGTGATCATTGTCGTTATAGGCATGACAAGCTGGTCCTTTGTTGCACGTATCGTCCGGAGTCAGACACTGTCGCTTAAGGAGCGACCATTCATTGATCGTGCGCGCGTTGCGGGTAGCAGTAATTTCGGCATCATGGTGCGGCACATCCTCCCCAATCTCGTGCCGCAAATCGCAGCCAATGGTGCGCTGGTGGTCGCCAGCGCAATCTATGTCGAGACATCGCTCTCATTCCTTGGACTCGGGGACCCGTTGCAGCCTTCATGGGGCACTTTGCTTTCGCTCGCTCAGCGCGCCGGCGCGGCCAGTGCTGGAGCCTGGTGGTACCTCGGCGCCCCAGGACTGTGCGTACTCACGGTTTCGCTTAGCTTCGTCCTGATTGGCAGTGCCCTTGACGACACGTTCAATCCACGGCGGAGGGTGATCCCATGACCAGCTCCTCCCAGGACAAAACACCGCTTCTGGAAATAGACCGGCTCTCTGTCGATTATGGGCTCAAGGGCGTTTCATTGCGAGCAATCGACGGCGTAAGCTTCGCGCTCCGAGCCGGAGAGGCCGTGGGCCTCGTCGGAGAATCGGGCAGTGGCAAGACCACGACCGCGATGGCGATCGCTGGTCTACTATCACCCAACGCGCGGGTCAGCGGCGGCCAAGTGCGCTATCGTGGCAACCGACTGCCGATCGACGATGATGCGGCGATGCGGCCACATCGCTGGAGCGAAACGTCCGTTGTCTTCCAGGGCGCGATGAACGCACTTAATCCTGTTCACCGCATTATCAAGCAGATCGCCGAGCCATGCATGCTGAAGCTCGGCATGTCGCGGGGCGAGGCGACCAAGCGGGGAAGTGAGTTGCTTCAACTGGTCGGCATCCCGGCGGATCGTGGTTCCGCCTACCCTCACGAGTTGTCGGGCGGAATGCGACAAAGGGTGATGATTGCCATGGCGCTCGCGTGTCGACCTTCGATTATCATTGGTGACGAGCCCACCACAGCGCTCGACGTCATCACTCAGGCTCAGATCCTTAACCTGCTAGGCGACTTGCGATCGCAGTTGAGCCTCGCCCTGATTTTGATCACCCACGACCTTTCTGTGGTGGCTAAGTGTTGTGATCGCGTAATGATCATGTACGCGGGCCGCATCGTCGAGGATGGCACTGTCGCCGAGATTTTCGCCCAGCCCAAACATCCCTACACCCGACAGCTGATCGAATCGATCCCGAACCCAGCGAGCGGCAAAAAGATGATCCGGCCAATACCGGGTGATCCTCCCAACTTGGTGAATCGACCCTCGGGCTGCGCTTTCCATCCGCGTTGCCCGTCGGTCATGGGGGGGTGCGCGACCGAAGTCCCCAGCCTCAATAAGTTCGGGCGGGGACGTGTCGCCTGTCACCTTCACCGGTCCTTGACGCAAGAAGACAAGGTCGCTGTTCATGCCTGACACTGCCGGCATCCTGCGTCTCGAGAGCCTGCAAGTTCATTTTCCTATCCAGGGCGGTCTGTTCGACCGTGTCCTGGGCCGATCTGTCGGCGCCATGCGCGCGGTAGACGGGATCGACCTCAACGTCGGGCGGGGCGAGATCGTCGCCCTGGTCGGCGAATCGGGAAGCGGCAAGACCACTGTGGGCCGCGTCATCACCAAGCTTGCCAAGCCGACTGGCGGCAGAATGCTGTTCGAAGGCCGCGACATGAGGTCGGTAGAGGGCTTCTCGGCTCTACGTCCGTACCGGCGTCGCGTGCAAATGATCTTCCAGGACGCTTATCAGGCCCTCAATCCGCGACACACCGTGTTCGACATCGTGGCGGAGCCGTTGCAGTCCCTGCGGCTGGTCGGTAACGCCACTCAACTCGCCGACCGGGTGAGTGAAGCGCTTGCGGCCGCTGGGCTCAATCCTCCCGGCGATTTCTTCGCCCGCTTCCCGCACGAGCTATCCGGCGGGCAGCGCCAGCGCGTCGTGATTGCAGGAGCGCTTGCCGTCCGGCCGGAACTCATCGTTGCTGATGAACCTGTATCGATGCTCGATGTCTCGATACGCGCTCAGATTCTTCAGGTCCTGGTTGACTTGCGCGACAGGCACAACATGGCGCTGCTGTTCATCACCCACGATTTGCCCCTTGCCTGGCTGATCGCCGACCGGATTGCGGTCTTGTATCTTGGAAAATTGGTCGAGATTGGTAGCGCCGACGAGATCACATTCAACCCTCGCCATCCGTATACCGTCGCCTTGCGCAACGCCACACCGCAGATTGGCGGCAACGCAGGTCGCGCCGAGTTGCCGGCCCTGCAGGGCGAGGTTCCAAGTGCCGCGCGCGTGCCGAAGGGCTGCCGTTTCCATCCTCGTTGCCCGCTTGCCTTCGACCGTTGCAAAGCTGAGGAGCCGCCGGCGATCGAAGTTGGACCACAGCACCTGTCAGCCTGCTGGCTCGCTAAGTGAAAGGCATGCAATCAGCGCCACCCCAATGAGCGTATTCCATCTGGTATTGCACAGGCAGGTGGGCTGGAACACCACCATGCAGATAGAATGCTGAGACCCGTCGAAATTGGCCACTCCATCTTGAATCAGTCTCAATGTCTGGGAGGCACTCTGAAGTGTGTAATGAACTAGGCCCGATTAAACCGCCAACGCCGCGATACGAAG
>NZ_NSFT01000003.1 GCF_002294725.1 Mesorhizobium sp. WSM4313
TAGTTCTGCATTATCATGTCCACGCCTCTTCCTGTGGTGCGGGGTCTGCTTGGAACAGCCCCGTGCAACTGTTCAGGTTGATGGTTCACCGGTGGGAAGGGACCGAGCCATGCCACGGCCTGTCCGAGAGGACGACCAGGATTCATTCGGTCTCCTTCCCACTTCAACCATACACCAGAACCAACACACAGGATTCTAGGGTCTGCGCTCCGCTTCGCGTCGCTCCGCCCTAGAATGACGACGATGAGGGGCCAAAATGCCTCGCCGCCACATCCACATGCGTATGTTGCGCATGGGCCTCGAAGTGCTCCGTCTCATTGTGGTCGGGCGCTTCGTTCGGCCACCATTTGCCGCCGATGACGATGCCTTTGGAGACTAGTCGCTGATCCGCGACCAGTGACGCTCCAACAGCATCGACGAAGGTGAAGCGGCCGGGCTGCAGCTTCAACACGGCGACGTCGCCGGTGCCGCCGACCTTCAGCGTGCCGAGTTCCGGCCTTGCGATCGCCTCCGCCGGCCGCTGCGTCGCCGCGCGCAGCACCTCGACCAACGGCATGCCGAGCGCCATGAGCTTCGACATGCAGACCAGTATGTCGAAGGCCGGACCGTCGACGCAGTAGAGATGCACGTCGCTGGAGATGACGTCGGGCGCGAGGCCTTCGGCAAGCATCGTCTTCGCCACCTCGAAGTCGAAGGAACCCATGCCGTGGCCGATGTCGAAGATGACGCCGCGCTCGCGCGCCAGCCGCATGTCCGGCCGCACCGCTCCGGAGGCGAAGACCGGCGCGTTGGGGAAAGGCCGGAAGCAATGGGTGAGAATGTCGCCGCGGCGCAGCCTGGGCAGCACTTCCGAGCGGCCGGGCGGCGGCTCGTCGATATGCGCCATCAGCGGCAGAGCGGCCTTGTCGGCGGCTTCGAGCGCGAGGTCGACAGGCGCGATGCCGCTCGAGCCGCCGGCATGCTTGCCGGAGCGGACCTTGACGCCGACGACGACATCGGCGTGCTCGCGCACCGCAGCCACCGTCTCGCGCGGCTCGCAAAGCCTGAGGTCGCCGCATTCGCCGACCGACACTGTCTTGGCGAAGCCGAAAATGCCGGCGAAGGAAATGTTGACGTAAGCGAGGATGCGGACCTTCGAGCGCTCGATGACGTGGCGGCGGAAGCCGAGGAAATTGCCGGCGCCGGCGCTGCCGGCATCGATGAAAGTGGTGGTGCCGCTCTTGGCGGCGAGCCGGTCGGCGTCGACGCCGAGCGAGGTGCCGCCCCAATAGACGTGGCTGTGCAGGTCGATCAGGCCGGGCGTGACGATGCAATCCCTGGCATCGACGACTTCACTCGCCGCCTCGGCATTGATGGCGGCGTCGATCGCGGTGACGCGGCCATCGGCAATGGCAACATCGCGTGGCGCGTCCAAGCCCGATGCGGGATCGATGAGGCGCCCGCCCTTGATCAGGAGATCGAACTGCATCGGTGCCCTCGCTTTGTTGGTTCGTTTCACGCAATTCCGGACGGAAGGTACGGCGAAGTCGCCGAACTAACCGCTAAGCACTTTTCCTGGAATTGCTTCAAGCGATCCGACCGGGCGATCAGACCGGCCGATAGGCGACGGCTTCGACTTCGATCTTGATGTCGATCATCAGGCGCGATTCGACCGTGGTCCGCGCTGGCGGATCCTTCGGGAAATGTTTTGCATAAACGGTTTGAATGTGCCGAAATCGCGCGCGTCCTCCAGCCAGACGGTGGTCTTCACCACATCGTCCATGGTGCAGCCGGCGAGCGCCAGGGCCGCTTTGACGTTCTGCAGCACCTGCTCGGCCTGCTCGGCGATGCCGCCCTTGATCACGAGCCCGTCGCTGCCCACCGGCACTTGACCGGAAATATAGACGAAATCGCCGGCACGGACGGCGGGCGAGAGCGGAACGTGGGATTTCCCAAAGCACTGCTTGGACAAGGGGAGCCTCCTTCAATCGACGACGGGAACCGGGGTTGCATAGCTGTCTACGCCTGTCGGCACGATCCTCCTAGAGCCAATGTCGGAAGCAACATTCTTTCGAAATCCATGTTGCTTTATTACAGAAGCCTGAGCATCTTGCGCTCGACGCGGCTTGAAATCGGCCGCGCATATGAGGGAGATCGGCATGACCTTCGACAAGAATCCGTTTCCGGAAGGCGATGCCGACCGCCACGCGCTGTGGGAAATGCTGGTGCGGCGCGATATCGACGCCTTCCTCGGTCAGGACTGGTCGATGGTCGAGGACGATTTCATCGCGGAAAGCTTCTTCGGCATGCATGCGCATTTCCTTGCCAATGCAGATGCCTGGCGGCTGCAGTTCCCCCGGCTGGAGGTCTATCGCGACGAATGGCTGCGGCAGGCCAAGGAAACCGCGGCGACGAAATTCGCCGAGCCGCTGCGCGAAGCGCTGTTTCGCGTCACCAACATGCGCGACATCGACGTCGACGGCGACCGCGCGGTGCTGCACAAGAAGTTCGACGGCTCGGTCGCCAAGGCCGACGGCGGCGTCGACCGGCTCAAATGGCAGACGCTCTACTTCTGCCGCAAGGTCGGCGGACGCTGGAAGATTGCCGGCTTTGTCGGCTACATGCCGCATCCGCTGGGCAGCTAGGAAGGAGCTATCGGACGCCGCCTGAGCTTAGCCGAAGCGTCTGTCAGTTCGTCATTGACGACGTTAGCGAAGGCTTCAGCCGACGGGCTCGCTAGGACAGCCGTGGCAACCGCTCATCGGGCGAGCGGTGGTCGAACACGACGCCCATGGTCTTACCAACGGCGGCCATGACGATCAGTTCGATGAGATGGTCGTCACTGTCCTGGCAAGCCGGGTCGGATCGGCGTATGGCGTCGAGCATCGCCCGGGTCGAGATGGTATCGCCGGCGCGAAATTTCGAAAGAGCAGATGAAACAAGGTCTTGCACCGTCGGATCTATGACGGGCACTTCCGCAGCGACGTTCATCGGCCTCCTCCTGCCATGAACCCTCCCGCAAAAGATGATACGCCAACGGTTGGAATGTGCCAGCAAAATGGTGGTCCGACCAGTGTGGCTGGCGACAGCCTGCCGTGAGATGTGGACACCTGCTGGCTAACGGCAGCGTAAGCTCGACGCACCGCGCTCGGGTTGATAAGCCCGTCGCGCGCAGGGAGACGATCCGAGTCGAAATATGACCGTTGCAATCGAGATGGGGCAGACGAGCGCAGGCGCGTCGGCGGCCCTCGACCTTGAGGAGTTGCTGGCGACCCGCCTGCTGGTGCAGGGCAATTCGGGCTCGGGAAAGTCGCATCTGCTGCGCCGTCTTCTGGAGCAGAGCGCGCCCTGGGTGCAGCAGACCATCATCGACCCCGAAGGCGACTTCGTGTCTCTGGGTGAACGCTTTGGCCATCTGGTGATCGACGCGGAGGAACATACCGAGCGCGGCCTGCAGGCGGCTGGCGAGCGGGCGCGCATCCACCGCGTCTCGACGGTGCTCAACCTCGAAGGGCTCGATGCCGAGAACCAGATGCGGCGGGCCGCGGCCTTCCTCGGCGGGCTGTTCGAGGTCGCGCGCGACCATTGGTACCCAATGCTGGTGGTGGTCGACGAGGCGCAGCTCTTCGCGCCCGCCGCCGCCGGCGAGGTTTCGGACGAGGCACGCAAGCTCTCGCTGGGCGCCATGACCAATCTGATGTGTCGCGGCCGCAAGCGCGGACTTGCCGGCATCATCGCCACGCAGCGGCTGGCGAAGCTCGCCAAGAACGTCGCGGCGGAAGCCTCCAACTTCCTGATGGGCCGGACCTTCCTCGACATCGACATGGCACGCGCCGCCGACCTGCTCGGCATGGAACGGCGTCAGGCCGAAGCTTTCCGCGACCTGGAGCGCGGGCATTTCATGGCGCTCGGTCCTGCCTTGTCGCGCCGTCCGCTCGGCGTGCGCATCGGCCAGACCGAAACCAGCCCGCGCAACGGCACGCCGCGGCTGATGCCGATGCCGGGAGCCGCGCTCGAAAATGCGCGCGCGATCATTCTTGCCGCGCCACCGCCGGAGACAGTCAGGCCGCAGCGCCGGCCTTCGCCCGACCTGCTCGACCAATTGATGGCGGCCAAGGCCGCGCCGCTGGATATCCGCCCCGAGCCGATGGAACCGCAGCCAAGCGCCGAGGACCTGGCAGAGCGGCGCGAGCGGATGGACCGCATACTGCGCGCCATCTTGGCCGAGCCGGATGCCGGGTTCCGCGTCATCGGCGTGCTCTACCAGGAATTCGTGGTCCGCTGCCGCATCGAAGGGCTCGCCTCCGTGGTGCCCGACCTGTCGGAGTTCCGCCGCATGCTGACGCGCGCCCGCGCCGGCGTCGGCTCCGACATGGCCGAGGACGACGCCTGGCGCGACGTCTCCGTGCGCGCCTCGCTGCTGCCCGAAGACATGCAGGGCGTGTTCATGATGATCGCGCGCGCCGCCAAGGAAGGCTGGCCGTGCCCGAGCGACGCGGCGATCGCGCGGGCTTACGGTTCGCATTCGCTGCGCCGCGCGCGCCGGCTGCTCGACTATATCGAGGAGCAGGGCCTCATCGTCTGCCAGGTCGACGGCGCCGGCCGGCGCACGCTGACGCTGGTCGAGCTCGCCTGGGCGACGGCGCCGGGTGATCCGAATGCCTTGGAGCAGGACAGCCTGGCTGGCTGACATCGGAAGACGCTGGCGACCGCGCTCTGGCGGCCTTTGCGCCATTGGTTGACGGCGAGCCTGCTTTGTCGGTTGCACGCAGCACTACATGTTCCGATAAAATTTCCAACAGAAATGCCAGCGACCGAGCGATGGCGAAGTCAACGCTGCGCCATCAAATGACGCTGCGCCGAAACGGACTCGGGCCGTGCACTTTAATTCTTTGTTTTGTGCATATCATTCCCTCCAAATCGCAGCCCACTTTGGGAGACACAGGCATCAATCGATGGGGTGGCAGATTTGTTAAATGTTTAATGAATCGTTAACATTACGCGGGGATATATATTCCGTTATGGTTTCCAAATCGTAAAAAGCTAATATACCTGAATATAGGTTTGCTTGTCCCGCGATTGCGGCGACCGAAGGGGGGGCACGCCAGCTAGGAACGTTGGGTGCGAGCGTGCAAGCGCTCTGGGGTGGGGTTTTGTCTCTCGGCGAGAGAAGTCTTTACGTTCAATCAGAGTGGCTTGGTCCTGACCAACCGCCGCGGGCGGAAGCATTCGCTTGCGTCGTCCGCACCAGGATCAGCAGTAATCGTTGGGGCGAACACTTTGGTCGTTCGCAAAGGGATCACAGGGGGTAATTGGCAATGGCGACCACAACAGTTTCAGGCTCGACCGTCACGTTTTCGAATTCGGGCGCGGCAGCCAATCTGACGCAATCCGGCAGCGAGGACGGCAGCCTCCTGTTCACATTCGACGTTCTCGCGGCGAGCGGCGGCGGAACCAAGACGACGATCTATTCGGTGGACGACGGCATCAAGAACGATGACGGAGGGGCCGGGATTGTCGTCACCAACAAGGCGTTCGCTGATTACAATAAGGACCTGCTGATCCAGGACGGTGCGGTTTCATCTGTTACCTTTGCGACCGAAACGACCACAAAAGGTGCGACAATCTGGATCGGGACCGACGGAAAAATTCACTATGACGCGAGCAGTCTGAGCGCTGAGATCCAAGCGCTAGGCGCCAACCAGACCTTCACCGACACGTTTCAATACACGATCAAGATGTCGAACGGCACGCTCAGTGTCGGAACGCTCTCGGTTGTGATTTCCGGTTCCAACGACGCGGCGGTGATCGGCACGCCGACGGTGGCCGACGTGACCGAGGACAGCGCCAATCCGACGCTGACGGCGAGCGGCACCATCTCGATCAGCGACGCCGACCAGAACCAGTCCTCGTTCCAGACCACGGTGAGCGGGGACGCGGGCAACCTGGGCAGCCTGACGCTGGCGTCCGACGGCTCCTACACCTACTCGGTGGCCAATGCGGCCGTGCAGTATCTGGGTGCAACCGACACCAAGATCGACACCTTCACCGTCACCGCCCTCGACGGCACCACCAAGCAGGTGAGCTTCACCATCCACGGCGTCAACGACGCGGCGGTGATCGGCACGCCGACGGTGGCCGACGTGACCGAGGACAGCGCCAATCCGACGCTGACGGCGAGCGGCACCATCTCGATCAGCGACGCCGACCAGAACCAGTCCTCGTTCCAGACCACGGTGAGCGGGGACGCGGGCAACCTGGGCAGCCTGACGCTGGCGTCCGACGGCTCCTACACCTACTCGGTGGCCAATGCGGCCGTGCAGTATCTGGGTGCAACCGACACCAAGATCGACACCTTCACCGTCACCGCCCTCGACGGCACCACCAAGCAGGTGAGCTTCACCATCCACGGCGTCAACGACGCGGCGGTGATCGCCGGGACCAGCACCGGTTCGGTGACGGAAGATGCGGTGTTAAACGCGAGCGGCACGTTAAGCGCCAGCGACCCCGATGCGGGCCAGAACTCCTTTCAGGTGCACAATGGCAGCAATCCAATTGCCGGTACCTACGGGTCGCTGACCATCGATGCCGGAGGAAACTGGGTCTACACGCTCAACAATGCCGCGGCCAATGTCCAGGCTCTGACTTCGGCGGACCATCCGCACGACCAGATCCATGTGGCGTCGGCCGATGGCACGGACCACGTCATCGACATCACGGTGAACGGTGCCGACGAGCCAGTGACCAATCATGCGCCGACGGCACCCGTATTCGTCATGAGTACAGCCGCTTCAACCGATGGAAACACCATCGATCTCGGCCATTTCTTTTCCACTGATCCGGATGCTGGCGACAGCATTACTTACTCAGGAACGTTCAGCATATCGGGCGGCACATGGAATATAAACTCGACGTCTGGGGAACTGACCGCGACCGGCATTGGCCTAGGGTCTGACGCCAGTGGCACTCTCACGGTGACTGCAACAGACGCTCACGCAACAGCTACCTCCCAGACCTTTAACGTCTGGATCGGGCACAGCAACAGCGGGTCGGCGAACGATACAATGATTCTCAGCAGCACGAACCCGAACATCGCTGATGGTCGCGCCGGCGCCGACGGGCTGACAGGTTCCAGCGGCGTCGACTACATCTTCGGCGGAGGCGACAACGATACGATCAAGGGTCTTGGCGGCGCCGATTGGTTGAGCGGCGGAGCCGGGGATGATCATTTCCGGTTCGAGGCGGTGAGCGATTCAACCCGTGCGGCCTTCGACACCATTCTCGATTTCCAGCACGGGACGGCGGCAACGGGTCACGACTTCATCGACTTTGCGAGCGCCCTTGCCCTGACGGCAACCGGCACGGTCTCGGGTGGAAATCTGGCCGCTCATACCGTTGCCTGGCAGAGCGACGGGAGTGGCAACACGATCGTTTATGCCAATACCGGAGCCTCGGCCGAGAGTGTGGCGGGCGGAGCCCACATCATTGAAATCCATCTGATGGGGGTATCCACGCTCACTGCCAACGACTTCAACCTGAGCGCCTGACAACCATGAAAAGTGACAGAGGGCGGCAGATAAGATGACGCAGGGCCTCTCTCCCCTCAAGCTTGCCCTCTCTCGCTGCCGCGGCGGTTTCGCCGCGGTGGCGGGGTTCAGCTTCGTCATCAACCTGCTCGTGCTCTCGACCTCGATCTACATGCTGCAGGTCTATGACCGCGTGCTGACGGGACGCAGCCTGGAAACGCTCGTCTATCTGACGCTGATTACGACGGCGGCGCTGGCTGCAATGGGCGCGCTCGAATTCTTCCGCTCCCGGTTGCTGGTGCAGCTCGGCACCTGGATCGACCGCATGCTGTCGCCGCAGGTGCTGGGCCGCGGGCTTGAGAACGCGTTGCGCGGCTCCTCCTACCGCACCGAGGCGCTGCGCGACCTCGCCACGTTGCGCGGCTATCTTGGCGGCGGCGGCATCATGGCGCTGTTCGACGCGCCATGGATGCCGCTCTATCTCGGCTTCGTCTTCCTGCTGCATCCCCTGCTCGGACTTCTGGCGCTGGGCGGTGCGATCATCTTGTTCGGCCTCGCCCTTGCCAACAACGCGCTGACGGCCAACACGCTCAAGCAGGCCAACGCCGCTTCCGCGCGCGCCTACCAAGCGGCGGATGCCGGTTTCCGCAATGCCGAAGTCATCGACGGGATGGGCATGGGCGGGGTGCTCGCCCGACGTTGGGACGCGGCCAATGCGTCCGTGCTCGCGCTGCAGACAACCGCCAGCGACTGGGCCGGCCTGATCAATGCATTCACCAAGCCGTTCCGGATGTTCCTGCAGGTCGCGGTGCTGGGACTCGGCGCCTGGCTGTCGCTGCGCCACGAAGTCTCGCCCGGCGCCATGATCGCGGCGTCGATCATTATGTCGCGCGCGCTCGCGCCGGTCGAGCAGGCTATCGCCACCTGGAAGCAGACCACCGCCGCGCGCGAGGCCTGGCGCCGGCTGGACCGGCTGTTCGAGACTCCGTCGCTGCGCCCGCCGGGGATGGAATTGCCGCGTCCCCAGGGGCAGCTCTCGGTCGACGCCGTCACATATATGCCGGCTGGCGCAAAGGAGCCCGTGCTCAGGAACCTCTCCTTCGCCGTGCCGCCGGGCCAGGTGCTTGCGGTGATCGGGCCGTCGGCCGCCGGCAAGTCGACGCTTGCCCGCCTGATCGTCGGCATGCTTTCGCCACAGCAGGGGCGGGTTCGGCTCGACAGTGTCGACGTGTTTGCCTGGAACCGCGCCGATTTCGGCTCCTATGTGGGCTATCTCCCCCAGGACGTCGAACTCTTTCCCGGAACCGTCCGCGAGAACATCGCCCGCATGGAGCAAGGCGATCCGGCCGAGATCGTGGCCGCCGCCCGGATGGCGGGCGTGCACGAGATGATCCTCAGGCTCCCAAATGGCTATGATACCGAGATAGGCGAGCAGGGTTCGGTGCTCTCCGGGGGGCAGCGCCAGCGCATAGGGCTTGCCAGGGCGCTCTATCGCCGTCCGGCGCTGCTGGTGCTGGACGAGCCGAACTCCAATCTCGATGCCGTCGGCGAGGAAGCCCTGAACCAGGCGATTGCCGCGATGAAGGAGGCAGGTTCGACCGTGGTGATCGTCGCCCATCGCCCGTCGCTGATGGTGAACGTCGATTGCGTCCTGGTGCTAAACGAAGGCCAGTCGCAGATGTTCGGCCCGCGCGACGTCGTGCTTGCGCAACTGCGCCGCCCCGAGCAGAACTCGGCTGCGCCACAGGTTCGGGTCGTGAGCTCCGAAAGGACCGGATCGTGACGGAAGCTACCTTGTCGTTGGAAATGCCGCCGCCACCGCCCGCCTGGCCGGCGGTGAGCGCCCATGTCTTCGGCGGCCTGACCGTCATCGGCCTGCTGTTCGGCGGCTTCGGCCTCTGGGCGGCCACCGCGCCGCTGACGAGCGCGGCGGTCGCGCCCGGGGTGGTGAAGGTCGACAGCAACCGCAAGACCGTACAGCACCTGGAAGGCGGCATCATCCGGGAAATCCTGGTCCGGGAAGGAGACCAGGTCAGGCAGGGCCAGATACTGGTCCGCCTCGACGGGCTCGACGCGGAATCCGACCGCGATGCCGTGCGCGGTGAACTCGATGCGGCGCTCGCCGGCGAAGCCCGCCTGATCGCGCAGCGCGACGGCCTGAGCACGATTCCATTCCCGGCAGACCTGTCGGCCCGGCGAAGCGAACCGACCGTCGCCGAGGCCCTTGCCGGTCAGGAGCGCATTTTCCGCGACCAGGCCAAGGTTCAGGCTTCGGAGGTCGAGGTCTGGCAGCAGCGGATCGCTCAGTACCATGCCCAGATGTCGGCGCTCGCTGCGAGAGTTGCGGCCTTCGAGATCCAGTTGCCGTCTCTGCGGGAAGAGTTGGCCGACGCCCGCACGCTTCTCAAGAAAGGCTATGGGGTGAAGTCCCGCGTGCTCCAGCTCGAACGGCAGATCATCGCAGCACAAGGCGAGGCTGAGTCGAACCGTGGGAACATAGAAAGCTTGCGGCAGCAGATAGCCGAGGCCAATGCGCAGATCGACAATGGCCGGCTTTCGTACATCAAGAAGGCGGCTGAGGACCTTCGTGACGTCCAGACCAAACGCTCCGAGCTCGAAAAGGCGCTTCAGAAGACCGACGCGCGCGCGGCGCGCCGCGATGTCGTTGCGCCGGAAGATGGGGCGGTGATCAACCTTCGATATTTCACGCCGGGCGGAGTTGTACCTCCCGGCGGGATTATTCTCGATCTCGTTCCCGATCAGGACAAGATGGTGCTGGACGTCAAGCTTCAGCCCCTGGATATCGATGTCGTTCGCCCCGGTCTGCCGGCGACGGTGCGGCTGGTCGCCTATAAGCAGAGAACCACGCCCACGGTGAAGGGCGCCCTTACCCGTGTTTCGGCCGACGCAGAGATCGACGAGCGCAGCGGCGCGACTTTTTTCCGGGGGACCGTCGAGGTGGGCGCCGATGAGCTTAAGAAGCTTCCGCAAGTGAAGCTATATCCGGGAATGCCGGTGGAGGTCTCCGTTGTTACAGGCAAGCGAACCATGCTCGAGTATCTCTTCCAGCCGGTCGCCGACAGTTTTGCTCACGCCTTCAGAGAGGAGTGAGAAAGGCGGCCAACCTCCCTTGGCCGCAACACAGGGTTGGGCGCGATAGCGCAGCAGTTCATTCATTGGGGGCGGTTGCGATCCACCCCAGTCGATTGCCGCATTGCACAATTCCGCCCGGCCTGCACAATAGGCGCATGTCCGCCGGTTCGTTGACCATCCTTGTTATCGACGAGAACCGCATCCGTGCCTCGATCATCGAGGCCGGATTGCGGGACGCCGGCCATCGCCATGTCACGGTCGTCCATGACGTCGCCGGCATCGCCCGGCGCATCGCCGAGATCGAGCCGGACGTCATCGTCATCGATCTCGAAAATCCCAACCGCGACATGCTGGAGAACATGTTCCAGCTGTCGCGCGTGGTGAAGCGGCCGATCGCGATGTTCGTCGACCGCTCCGACCAGGCCTCGATCGAAGCAGCCGTCGATGCCGGCGTGTCCGCCTATGTGGTCGACGGGCTGAAGAAGGAACGCATCAAGCCGATCCTCGACATGGCGATCAGCCGGTTCAATGCTTTCTCGCGCATGGCGCGCGAACTGGAGGAGGCGCGCAGCGAGCTCGAGAACCGCAAGGTCATCGACCGGGCCAAGGGCATATTGATGAAGTCGCGGGGCTTAAGCGAGGAGGCGGCCTATGCGCTGATGCGCAAGACCGCCATGAACCAGAACCGCAAGATCGCCGACATCGCCCAGAGCCTGGTGACGGCGGCGGGATTGCTGGGACCGCTGGAGGGCGAATGAGCATGTCGGCAGCGCATCACATCACCGCCGGCTTCATGCCGCTCTTCGACAGCGCCGTCCTGGTCGCAGCCGGCGAGATAGGCTTTGCCGCGCGCGAGGGCATCGAGCTCAAGCTGCATCGCGAGACCTCCTGGGCCAATATCCGCGACCGCATCGCCATCGGCCACTTCGATGTCGCCCATATGCTCGGGCCGATGCCGCTCGCCTGCAGCCTCGGCCTCACGCCGCTTGCTTCCGAGACCATCGTGCCGTTCTCGCTCGGGCTCGGCGGCAACTGCGTCACTGTTTCCAATGCGGTGTGGCAAGGCATGGCGGCGCATGGCGCAGCACCTGACCTCGATCCGGCGCGCGCCGGAGCAGCGCTCGGCGCACTGATCCGCGAGCGGGCGGCCGCCGGCCGCGAACCGCTGCGTTTCGCCGTCGTGCATCCGCATTCCGGGCACAATTATGAGCTGCGCTACTGGCTCGCCGCCTGCGGCGTCGATCCCGACCGCGACATCGAGATCGTCATCGTGCCGCCGCCCTTCATGGCCGATGCATTGGCCGCCGGCCGCATCGACGGCTATTGCGTCGGCGAGCCCTGGAACAGCGCCGCCGTCGCGGCGGGCACCGGCCACATCGTCACCGTGAAGGCGCTGCTGTGGCGCAACAGCCCGGAAAAGGTGATCGGCGTGCGCAAGATGTGGGCCGAACAGAACCCGGACGCGCTGGCGGCGCTGCTGAGGGCGCTGCATCATTCCGCCCGCTGGTGTCAGGACCCGGCACACCGCGGTGAGCTGGCGGCGCTGATGGCGCGGCCCGACTTTCTTGGCCAGCCGGAGGCGATCCAGATGCCGGCCCTGACCGGGCAGCTTCAACTTGGCGGGGGCGCGGCACGGCGCGTCGAGGATTTCTTCCTGCCCTTCGACAAGGCGGCCAACTTTCCCTGGAAGAGTCATGCGCTCTGGTTCTACACGCAGATGGTGCGTTGGGGGCAGTTGCCGCATACGCCGCAAAACCTCGCCATCGCCCGCGACTGTTATCGGCCCGATCTCTACCGCGCGGCATTGAGGCCGCTTGGCGTCGCCTTGCCAGGCGCCAATGCCAAGGTGGAGGGCGCGCTGAAGATGGCAACGCCGGTCGGCTCAGCGGGGGCAAGCCTGGTCCTTGGCCCCGACGGATTTTTCGACGGCCAGATCTTCGATCCGGACCGGATAGACGCCTATATTGCCGGCCAGCGGCGCGCCTGATCATTTGCGCGCCATTCTTGTGCATTGCACAAAATTTATGCGGAATGCCTGTGCCATTGATCAATGTTTGACCGCGTCGCCGCTCGGCCCGGTCGAAGGGCAAAGCTCCCACATCATTGATTTTCCTTGAAATTCCGCTTCCGAACGAAACTGGCACGCTTCGTGCTTTGAAATAATCAAACCCGTTCGCGGGCAATGGAACAGGCGTCCAATGGCGGGCGCCACAGGCAAAGCTGCCGCTCAGGTCAATGCGCGATCCCGGATGTACGGACGCGCGAGGCCTGGACGGCGGCTTTTTTCGTTTTTGGACCCGACCACGCAAATCGATGGCGCCGATCCAGCCGGCGCCGAGCGGAGACGACGATGACCAAACGGATCGCAACAACATTGCTCAAGGATTTCACCCGTCGCGATTTCCTGGTGAGCAGCGCGCTGACCGCGGCGCTCTTTGCTGCCGCGCTCCTGCTGTTTCCCGCCAATCACCAAACCGAAGGCAAAAGCCCGCAAGTGAGTGCGCAAGTCCCGGCCTCGCCCCGCTGACCGATGCCACGCCTCTGATCAACACAACGCGCGGTGCCTCCCACGCCGCAAACCGGAGCCGACCATGACTGCAAACCTCCCAGCCTCGCCCAGCCAGGATAATGCTCCCAGGCGGGCGCTCGTGATGTCCACCATCGCCTTCACCGTGTGCTTTGCGGTGTGGACGATCTTTTCCATCATCGGCGTGCGCATCAAGCAGGAGCTCGGCCTGAACGAGACCGAGTTCGGCCTGCTCGTCGGCACGCCGATCCTGACGGGCTCGCTCGTGCGCATGGTGCTCGGCGTCTGGACCGACCGCTATGGCGGACGCCTGGTCTATACAGCGACCATGCTCGCCGCGGCGATCGCGACCTTCCTGCTCGCTTTCGCCCACACCTACGGTCAGATGCTGCTTGCCGCTCTCGGCGTCGGCCTTGCCGGCGGCTCCTTTGCCGTCGGCGTCGCCTATGTCTCGCGCTTCTTCCCGGCCGGAAAACAAGGCACTGCGCTCGGCATTTTCGGCGTCGGCAATGTCGGCGCCGCTGTCACCAAGTTCCTGGCGCCCTTCGTGCTGCTCGCCTGGGGCTGGCAGCCGGTGGCGTTGATCTGGGCCGCGGCGCTGGTCGTCATGGCCGCCATCTTCTGGTTCACCACCGGCGACGATCCGGTCATCCGCGAGCGCCGCGCCGGCAAGGCGGCGCCGGCAAGAAGCTTCTGGCAGGAATTCGCGCCGCTGAAGAACCTGCGGGTCTGGCGCTTCGCCTTCTATTATTTCTTCTCCTTCGGCGCGTTCGTGGCGCTGTCGCTCTGGCTGCCGCGCTACCTGATCGGCGTCTACGGTTTCGGCATCGCTACCGCCGGCATGATCGGCGCCGCCTATTCGATCCCCGCCAGCATCTTCCGCGCCTATGGCGGCGTGCTTTCCGACCGCATCGGCGCCCGCACCGTGCTCTACTGGACCTTCAGCGTCTGTGCCGTCGCGACACTCGTTCTGTCTCTCCCCTCGGCAGACTATGTCGTGCGCGGCATCAGCGGGCCGATCCCCTTCCATTTCGAGATCGGCCCGCTCGCCTTCATCGCCGTCGCCTGCGTGCTCGGCTTCTTCATGAGCCTCGGCAAAGCGGCCGTCTACAAGCACATCCCCGCCTATTATCCGCAGAGCGTAGGCGCGGTCGGCGGCGTCGTCGGCATGATCGGCGGGCTCGGCGGCTTCATCCTGCCGATCGCCTTCGGCGCGCTGAACGATCTCACCGGGGTCTGGTCGAGCTGCTTCATGCTGCTCTTCCTCATCGTCGTCTCCTGCCTGGTCTGGATGCACGTCACCATCCGCCGGATGGAGCGCGCCGCCGCCGTCAACAACGCATCTCTTTCCTACGCCGCCGAATAGATCGGAGCAGAGCGACATGACCGAGAAACTCGTCATCATCGGCAACGGCATGGCGCCGGGTAGGATGCTGGAGCACCTGCTGGAAGCCGCGCCCGACCGCTACGCCGTGACCATCTTCAACGCCGAACCGCGCGTGAACTACGACCGCATCATGCTGTCGCCGGTGCTTTCGGGCGAGAAGGCGTTCGAGGAAATCGTCATCCATGGCGACGGCTGGTACATCAAGCACGGCATCACCCTCTACAAGGGTCACCGGATCGTCGCCATCGACAGGGAGGCCAAGACCGTCACCTCGGACCACGGCGTCACCGAGAGCTACGACAGGCTGGTCATCGCCACCGGCTCGGTTCCCTTCATCATTCCGGTTCCGGGCAAGGAATTGCCCGGCGTGCTCAGCTACCGCGATCTCGACGACGTCAACGCCATGCTGCTTGCCGCGCAGTCGCGCGCCAAAGCGGTCGTCATCGGCGGCGGCCTGCTCGGCCTAGAAGCCGCGGCCGGCCTGAAAGAGCGCGGCATGGACGTCACCGTGCTGCACGTCATGCCGACGCTGATGGAACGCCAGCTCGATCCCGCCGCCGGCTACCTTTTGCAGAAAGCCGTCGAGGCGCGCGGCATCAAGGTCATGACCAAGGCCAACACCAAGGCCATTGTCGGCAACGGCAAGGTCGAGGGTGTCGAGCTTATGGACGGCACGATCATTCCGGCGACGCTGGTGGTGATGGCGGTCGGCATCCGGCCGAGCACCGCTTTAGCCAAGGAGGCTGGGCTCGAGGTCAATCGCGGCATCGTCGTCGACGACCGCATGCGGACTTCCGACCCCGCCATCATGGCGCTCGGCGAATGCGCCGAGGTCGGCGGCCATGTCTACGGGCTGGTCGCGCCTCTCTACGAGATGGCACGGGTGGCGGCAGCCAAACTGACGGACAGTGAGGACAGGCGCTTCGTCCACTCCGACACGCCGACCAAGCTCAAGGTCACCGGCATCGACCTTTATTCGCTGGGCGACTTCGCCGACGGCGACGACCGCGAGGAGATCATCCTGCGCGACGCGTCGGCCGGCATCTACAAGCGTGTGGTGCTGCAGGACAACCGCATCATCGGCACCGTCTTGTTCGGCGAGACGGCCGACGGCGCGTGGTTCAACGACCTCAAGAAGAAGGCGACCGACATATCGGAGATGCGCGACACGCTGATCTTCGGCCAGGCGTTCCAGGGAGGCGTTTCCTCGGACCCTTTGGCGGCCGTTGCGGCACTGGCGGATGATGCGGAAATCTGCGGCTGCAACGGCGTCTGCAAGGGCAAGATCACCGGCGCGATCACGGCCAAGGGGCTGACCGGCCTCGACGACGTGCGCGCCCACACCAAGGCCTCGGCCTCGTGCGGCTCGTGCACGGGTCTCGTCGAGCAGCTGCTTAAGCTCACGCTGGGTGACGCCTACAATCCGGCAGCGGTGCAGCCCATGTGCGGCTGCACGAGCCTTGGCCATGACGACGTGCGGCGCCTGATCAAGGCAAAGGGCCTGAAGACGATCCCCGCTGTCATGCAGGAGCTGGAGTGGAAGACCTCCTGCGGCTGCGCCAAGTGCCGGCCGGCGCTCAACTACTATCTCGTCTGCGATTGGCCGGACCAATATGCCGACGACTACCAGTCGCGCTTCATCAACGAGCGCGTGCACGCCAACATCCAGAAGGACGGCACCTATTCGGTGGTGCCGCGCATGTGGGGCGGCGTCACCAGCGCCGGCGAATTGCGCGCCATCGCCGACGTGGTCGACAAGTTCGATATCCCGATGGTCAAGGTGACGGGCGGCCAGCGCATCGACATGCTTGGCATCCGCAAGGAAGACCTGCCGGCGGTATGGGCCGATCTCGGCAAGGCTGGCTTCGTCTCCGGCCATGCCTATGCCAAGGGCCTGCGCACGGTGAAGACCTGCGTCGGCTCGGACTGGTGCCGTTTCGGCACGCAGGATTCGACCGGGCTCGGCATCCGTATCGAGAAGTTCATGTGGGGTTCCTGGACGCCGGCCAAGGTGAAGATGGCGGTGTCGGGATGCCCGCGCAACTGCGCGGAAGCGACCTGCAAGGATGTCGGCGTGGTGTGCGTCGACTCTGGCTACGAGATCCACTTCGCGGGCGCCGCCGGCCTCGACATCAAGGGCACGGAAGTGCTGGGGCTGGTGAAGACCGAGGACGAGGCGCTGGAGGCGATCGTGGCGCTCGTCCAGATGTACCGCGAGCAGGCCCGCTATCTGGAGCGCATCTACAAATGGGCCAAGCGGATCGGCACCGCCGAGATCAAGAAGCAGATCCTGGACGATGCCGAGCGCCGCAGGACACTCTTCGACCGCTTCGTCTTCAGCCAAAAATTCGCGCAAGTCGATCCGTGGTCGGAGCGCGTCTCCGGCAAGGACAAGCATGAGTTCAGGCCGATGGCGTCGGTCGGGTTCGCGGAGGCGGCGGAGTGACCAATATGAACTGGATCGCCATCGGCTCCATCACCGATATTCCGCCGCGCGGCGCGCGTTGCGTTGCGACACCGCAAGGCAAGGTCGCCGTCTTTCGCACGGCAGACGACAAGGTGTTTGCCATCGACGACCACTGCCCGCACAAGGGCGGGCCGCTCAGCCAGGGCATCGTCCATGGCGCTGCGGTGACCTGTCCGCTGCACAATTGGGTGATCTCGCTGGAGACAGGCAAGGCGCTGGGTGCCGACGAAGGCTCGGTCCGGACGATCCCGGTCAAGGTCGAGGGCGAACGGTTGTTCATCGCGCTCGAAGAGCTGGCCTCGAAAGCGGCCTGAGGCATGCAAGAAGCACGCGAGGTGAGGACCACCTGCCCTTATTGCGGGGTGGGCTGCGGCGTGCTCGCCGGGGTCGCCGCGGACGGTACGACGACCGTCCGCGGCGACCCCGATCATCCGGCCAATTTCGGCCGACTCTGCTCGAAAGGTTCGGCTCTCGGCGAGACGCTCGGCCTCGAAGGCCGTTTGCTAGGGCCGGAAATTCTAGGCAAGCCGGCGACGTGGGACGAAGCGCTCGACCTCGTGGCCGCTAAATTCTCGCAGGCTGTAGCCGAGCACGGCCCGGACTCTGTCGCCTTCTATGTCTCCGGCCAGTTGCTCACCGAGGACTATTACGTCGCCAACAAGCTGATGAAGGGCTTCATCGGCTCGGCCAATATCGACACCAATTCGCGGCTCTGCATGGCCTCGTCCGTCGCCGGCCATCGCCGCGCTTTCGGCGAGGACCTCGTTCCCGGTGTCTATGAGGATTTCGAGTGCGCCGATCTCATCGTGCTCACCGGCTCCAACACCGCATGGTGCCATCCGGTGCTCTATCAGCGCATACTCGCGGCGCGAAAGGAACGCGGAACCAGGATCGTCGTCATCGACCCGCGCCGCACCGCCACGGCCGACGAATGCGACCTGCACCTGGCGCTCGATCCGGGCACGGATGTGCTGCTGTTCAACGGGCTGCTTGCGTATCTCGTCCAGGCCGGAAAAATCGATGCCGGCTTCGTTCGCGAGGCCACGTCCGGCTTCGATGCGGCAGCTTCGCTCGCCGGCGCCGATGCGCCGTCGGTCGCGCGCGTCGCGAAAGGCTGCGGATTGGCGGCAGCCGACGTCCAGGCCTTCTACGATCTCTTCGCCGAGACCGAGCGAACGGTCACCGTCTACAGTCAGGGCGTCAACCAGTCGGCGCATGGGACCGACAAGGTCAATGCCATCATCAACTGCCATCTCGCCACTGGGCGCATCGGCAAGCCCGGCATGGGGCCGTTCTCGGTCACCGGGCAGCCGAACGCCATGGGTGGCCGCGAGGTCGGCGGTCTGGCCAACCAGCTCGCCGCGCATATGGATTTCGCGGATGAGGCTAACATCGATCGTGTGTCCCGCTTCTGGAACGCGCCCGACATAGCGCGCCGCGCCGGTCTGAAGGCCGTGGACATGTTCCAGGCGGTCGCCGACGGCCGCATCAAGGCCTTGTGGGTCATGGGCACCAATCCCGCCGTCTCGATGCCCGACGCTTCGCGCGTGCGCGCTGCGTTGTCCAAATGCGATTTCGTCGCGGTCTCGGATGTGACCCGCACCGACACCACGCGCTATGCCGACGTGCTGCTGCCGGCCGCCGCCTGGGGCGAGAAGGACGGCACCGTCACCAATTCGGAACGGCGCCTCTCGCGCCAGCGGCCGTTCCTGCCGCCGCCCGGCGAGGCGAAAGCCGACTGGCGCATCATCTGCGAGGTCGCGGCGCGCATGGGTTTTGGCAAGGCCTTCGCCTACCAGACGCCGGCCGCGATCTTCCGCGAGCATGCAGCGCTGTCCGCCTTCGAGAACGACGGCAAGCGTCTGTTCGACCTTGGCGGTGTGGCTGATCTCCGCGATGAAGATTATTCCGCCTTCGTGCCGCGCCATTGGCCCGCGTCGGAGCGAGGCGGCCACCAGATGAGATTGTTCGCCGATGGCCGTTTCCCGACACAAGACGGCCGCGCGCGTTTCGTGCCGGTGCGGCAGGAGGCGACGGCCTTCACGGTCGATGCCGACTATCCGCTTGCCCTGAACACCGGCCGGCTGCGCGACCAGTGGCACACCATGACACGGACCGGAAGCGTGCCGGGTTTGATGGCGAACGCGCCGGAGCCCGCGGTCGACCTCCATCCGGCGGACGCGGCCGCGCATCATCTCAAGGATGGCGACCTCGCTCATCTTTCAACCCGCTTCGGCTTCGTTCGCGCCAGGGTGCGCGTGGCCGACGCACAGCGGCGCGGCCAAGCCTTCATGCCCATGCATTGGAGCGGCCAGTTCGCGGCCCGGGCAGCAGCCGGCCTCTTGTCCTCGCCGGTCACCGATCCGCATTCCGGCCAGCCGGAGCTCAAGCATGTTCCGGTGAGAATCGTGCGGGAAGACACTGGATGGGCGGGCGTGCTCATCACGCGGCGCGATCTCAGGCCGACCGGTTTCGTTCACTGGAGCCGGCATGCTGTCGAGGGCGGATGGGTTTACGAGCTCACCGGAACCGAGCCGCCGGACCAGGGCATTCTCCTGGCGCGCAAGCTGCTCGGCGCGCAGCGACGGGATCAGCTCCTGGAATACACCGACCGTCGCGGGCTCGCCTATCGCGCAGCCGCCATCGACGAAGGCGGCGCCATGGCCGAAGCCCTGCTGGTCGCCGCTCCGGACCAGTTGCCCATGCGGGACTGGCTGGTGTCGCTGCTCGCCACGCGCCAGCCGCTCTCGGCTACAGACCGGCACGCGCTTCTGTCCGGTCGCTCGCCAGTGCCCATGCCTGCGATCGGGCGCGTCGTGTGCGCCTGCTTCCATGTCGGCGCCAACCAGCTCGCTTCGGCGGTCGCCTCGGGATGCGACAGCCTCGAAGCGATCGGCTCGACGCTGCGCGCGGGCACCAATTGCGGCTCATGCCGCTCGGAGATCAGGGCGATCATCGACGCCCGCCGTGTGCAGGCCGCCGAGTAATTCATGCGTGTCACCGTCGCCGGCTTCGAAATGTTCCACTTCGACCTTCGCTACACGTCTTCCTTGCTGGTCCCGCATAAGGCTACAGCGCGGTTTTGGCTCAGACGCCCGCGATCGCCAAGAGCCAGGCCAGAATGTCGAGCAACAGAAAGAGCAGCGCGATCTGCAGAGCCACGCGCAGGCGCTGGATGATTCGCCAGTTGGCGGCCATGTCCGCCTTGATGCGAAGAGCAAGGGCGCGGTGCATCGCCGACATCGATGCCGGCCCGTCGCCATCGACATATTGATGCAGCAGTTCTTCCGGATCGAAGCGGAATGAGTATTGGTGATAGGGCCAAAGCATAAAGACGATGAGCCCGCCGATGCTGAACAGCAGGAACACCGCAATCCATTCCCAAAGCCCGAGCCCGTCGGAAAGGGCCGCGCCGCCGAGCAGCGAATTCGCGAATGCTGTGGCGAAGATCAGGCTCCCGGCGCGGGTGCTCATGTTCTCCACCACGGTCTGCTGATGGGTGAGACCTCTCACCGCCTCCTGGTAGATGAACGCAAGACGAGGGTCATCGTCGGCGGGACTGTTTGCAGCAGCACGCGAACGCTCGGCCATAAGGGGTGCCTCTCCGATGCGACAGGGATGAGCCGCTTATTTTGTGCATGTCGTTGCCGCAAAACCGCTGCACACTTTTGCGCGACATGCCTTAGCTCAAATACTACCGATCCTCGATGATCCTCAAATACGCCGCCGTCACGAACAGCACGATGAAACCGAACAGGATGCGGCGGCCGCCTTCGGGCATCTGCAGGATGGTGAGCAGCGTCGTCAGCACCGTCAGGATCAGCGCGCCGACGATGGTGCCGGTGTAGCCGCCGCGGCCGCCGAAGATCGAGGTGCCGCCGATGACGGCCGCCGCCACCGAAGGCAGCACCAGCGGCTCGGCGAGCGACAGCGAGGGCGCCTTGATCAGGCCGATATAGAGCAGGCCGGTGATGCCGGCGAGCAGGCTGGAGAGGACATAGAGCGCGGTGATCACCTGCCAGTAGCGGACGCCTGACAGGCGCGCGGCGCGTTCGTTGTCGCCGACGGCATAGAGCAGGCGGCCGAATCCGGTGCGGTTCAGCATGAAGACGATCAGCACCGCCACCGGCACGAACAGGAAGAGCGCGTTGGGAAAGCCGTAGGTGAGGCCGATGCCCAACCAGTTGAGGAAATCCGGGATTTTCGCGCCGGACGCGATGACGGTGCGCTGGTAGACCTGCAGGAAGCCGGTGCCGATCAGGCTGGTGCCGAGCGTCATGATCAGCGGATGCACCCGAAACACGCCGACGCCGATGCCGTTGACGAAGCCGATCAGCACGGCGGGCAGCATGGCCAGCAGGAAAGCCACCGCGGGATCCTGGTTGACGATTTGCGTCGCCATGATGAAGGCGCTCATCGTCGCCACGGTGCCGACCGAAAGGTCGATGCCGCCGGTCAGCATGGTCATGGTCTGGCAGCCGGCGAGGATCGCCAGCGGGATGGCGAACTTCGCCGTGTTGGCGATCCAGCGCTCGTTGACGATGCCCGGACGCAGGACCTGCAGGATCGCCACGAGGATGATCAAAAGGATGATCAGCGGGATGAGCGGCCGGTCCGCCATGAAGCGCTTCAAGCGGCGCCCGAACGAGACCGGCTGGGGCATGGTCGCGATGTCGGTCATGGCGTTGCTCCTACCGGACGGCCGCGGATGGTGATGAAGGCGCCGAACATCACGACCGCGACCATGATCGCGCCTTCGATGATGGCGGTCACGTTCGGATCGATGGCCAGAAGCGTCAGATCGGTGCGCACCAGCCGCAGCACGAAGACGGCGATGATCGGCCCGAGCAGGCCGCCCTTGCCGCCGCCGAGCGCGACGCCGCCCAGCACGACGGCGGCGACGCTGGCGAGCAGATAAGGCCCGGGAATGGGCGCGCCGATGCCGGTGCTGATGGTGAGAGACAATCCGCCCATCACGGCGAACAGGCCGGAGAGCGCATAGGCGACGATCCTGGTGCGCGCCACCGGCACGCCGCTGCGAAAGGCGGCGAGCTCATCGCTGCCGATGGCATAGATGGAGAGGCCAAGCCGCGAGCGCCTGAGCGGAATCCACACGATGCAGAGGCAGACGACGAGCAGCACCAGGGCTTTCGGGACCCAGGCGTCGGCCCAGTCCGGCAGGCCGGGGATGGGCGCGGTGCCGATGACGCTGGCCTTCAGCCACTCGGCGGCGGCGCCGCCGGGCGCACCAAGCACCAGCAGCGCCGCACCCTGGAGCACGAACAGCATGGCCAAGGTGACGACGATGTCGGGCACCCGCGTGACGACGATAAGCACGCCGTTCAGCGCGCCGAGCACCAGCCCCATGGCCAGCACGAAGGGCACGACGAACAATGCATATTCCTCGCTGGCGCCGTTCATCATGGAGGCGGCGGTCACGCTGGTCAGCGCCATCATGGCGGCGACCGACAGATCGATGCCGCCGGCGATGACGACGACGGTCTGGGCCGCGACGGCAAAGGCGTAAGGCAGAACCGCCCGCGCCAGCGAACCGAAGTCGCCGCTGCCATAGCCCGGCTGGATCAGCTTGGTGACGACGAAGACAAAGATCAGCAGGGCGAACAGGCCTGCCACCCAGCCCTGGTTTCGCAAGAAGCGGCTCATGACGCGGCCTCGGCGCTGGAACCAGGTTTGACCTCGGCAAGGATGCCGACATCCGCCCTGGCGCCGCGCGGCAGGCCGTAGGCGGCCCGCATCAATGCCGCTTCGTCGGCGTCTTCGACCGGGAAAGTGTCGACGACGCGGCCGCCGAAGATGACGATCACGCGGTCGCAGACACGCTGCACCTCTTCCATCTCGGATGTGTAGAACAGCACCGACTTGCCCTGGCCGGCAAGCTCGCGCAGCAGCTTGTAGATCTCCTGCTTGGTGCCGACATCGATGCCGCGCGTCGGGTCGAAGCAAAGGATAGTGCGGGCGTTGGCCGCGATCCAGCGGGCGATGGTCACCTTCTGCTGGTTGCCGCCGGACAGGCGCTGCACTTCGCCCTGGGCGCGGGTGTCGATCTGCAACCTGCCGATGGCGCCGGAAACCACCACCTGCTCGCGGCGCATGCGGATCGGGCCCCATTTGCGCGGCGCCGCGCTGAAGGGCAGCGCGATGTTCTCGCGCACCGAACGCTGCATGGCCAAGGCCTCGGCGCGGTCGCCCGGCACATAGGCGATGCCGGCCTGGATGGCGTCGCTCGGATGCGAGAATTTGACCGGCGCGCCGTCGACGTCGATGCTGCCGCCGGTCGGACGGATCGAGCCGGCAAGCGCGGCGAAGAGCTCGTCCTGGCCCTGACCTTCGAGTGCAAAGACGCCGGCGACCTCGCCATTGGCGAGATCGAAGGAGACGTCGTTGAGCTTGGTGCCTAGCTGCAGGTTGCGGACCGACAATCGCGGACGACCGTCGCCGGCAACCGCCCCTTCATTCGCCGCGCGCGCGGCGACGCGCGTCTTCTCGATGCGGGTGCCGAGCATCATCTCGACTATTCTTTCCTCGATGCCCGGCTCGATGTCGACAACGCCGACGGTTGCGCCATCGCGCAGCACGGTGGCGCGGTCGCAGAGCGCGGAGATCTCGACGAAACGGTGCGAGATGAAGATGACGGAACGGCCGGCGTCGCCCTGGCGGCGCACGACTTCCAGCACTTTCTCAGCGAGGTTCGCCGGTAGCGCCGCGGTCATCTCGTCCAGGAGAAGCACGTCGGGTTCGACGGCGAGCGCGCGCGCCAAGTCGAGCACGCGCAGGATGGCCAAGGGGACATGACGCGCCGTCTCGCGGATATCGAGGTCGGGAATGCCGAGCTCGCGCACCCAGGCGCGGAACGGCTCGACCGGCGTGCCGGTGAGCCGCAGATTGGATAGGACATCGAGGTCGGGGATCAGCGAGGGTTCCTGGTAGACCGGCAGCAGGCCGGCGCGGCGGGCGGCGGCGGGCGTGCGGACATCGAGCTGCTGGCCGCGGATCAGGATGCGGCCGGCGTCTGCCTTGATCGCCCCCGTCAGGATCTTCACCAGCGTCGACTTGCCAGCGCCATTGGCGCCCATCAGCGCGTGCACCTCGCCCGGCAACACGGACAGCGAGGCGTTGCGCAGCGCGGCAACCGCACCATAGTTCTTCGCTACGCCGGTGGCGTCGAGGAGAGGGCTTTGCGGCAACGGGTTTGTTGTCAAATGGTGTGGTTCTCGTTCCAGAAATTAATGCAGGCGGTGGCTGAAGCAACCGACTTCCCCTTTTCCCTTGTGGGAGAAGGTGTGGTCGAAGGCGCGGGGTGTTCCAGCGGCGTGAGACGTTGGCGTTCCCTGGAACACTCCTCATCCGTCTCGGCGCTATGCGCCGATCCGCCTTCTCCCACAAGGGAGAAGGCAGAAAGGCGTCTCGTCTCTTACTCGCCCGGGCCCTTGCAGGCGATGATCTGATCCTTGGTGTAGGTCGTCCAATCCGGGATCGAGATCGAGACAGGCCATTCGGGGCTGAGCGAGGGGTCGACGACGCTCTTCAGCTTGGCCTTGCCTTCGTCGGTGGCGTTTTCCCAAAGCTGCGGCTCGACCAAGACGGTCTGCTGCGCCGGCTTCTTGCCGTCGAGGATCTGGAGCGCCAGCGTCACGCCGGCGCCGCCGATCGAGCCGGGATTGGTGACGGCCGCGCCCACCAGGCCCTTGACCGAGCTCAACTGACCGACGAAGCCGGCATTGTCGGCGCCGACCACAGGCACCATCGGCGCCTGCTGCTCGACCAGCGCGTCGACGATGACGTTGTCGATGCCCGAGGTCCAAATGCCGTTGATCGGGGTGCCGGTGGCGAGGAAGGACAGGATCTGCTGCTTGGCCTGATCCTGCTGCCAGCCGGTGAAGACTTCCTGCGCGACCTTCACGTCGGGGAATTCGGCGAGCGCCTTCTTGAAGCCTTTGTCGCGATCCGAGTCGGCCGAAGCACCGGCGGCGCCGCGCATGTAGAGCACCTCGCCCTTGCCGCCCATCTGCTGGAACAGCCACTTGGCGCCGAGATAGGCATATTGTTCCTGGTTGTTGGAGATGATGTAGGCGGACGGCTCGGTCACCGCCTGGTCGACGGCGACGACGACGATGCCGGCCTTCGTCGCTTCCTCGAGACCGGCCTTGATGCCTGCCGGATCGGCCGGGTTGACGACGATGGCGTCGACCTTGGCGCTGATCAGGTTGCGGATGTCCTCGAGCTGGCCGGCGGCATCGGTGTTGCGATGGGCGATGTTGAGCTTCGCCACCTCGCCGGATGCGAGCGCCTGCGCCTTCATCGCGCAGATCATTTCCTCGCGCCAGCCATTGCCCTGCACGGTGTTGGAAATGCCGATCGTGTACTTGCCGGCGGCGGCCGAGGCGCCCACCGAGGCAAGCAGCGCGGCGCCGGCAAGGAGCGAGGCCACGGTCAGATGTCTTTTCATTTCAGTACTCCTCCACATTGATCTTTTCAGTTCGGTTCCAGGCTCTGATTCAGTCGGAGCCAAGCTTTCGTTATTTGATGAAGGGGCGCAGCACGTCGCGGGCCAGCAGGAAGCCGCGCTTGACCTTTTCGTCCGTCCCTTCGAAGCGCCGGTCCTCGTGCTCGATGATGACCGGCCCGTCATAGCCGGCCCGATACAGGCCCGAAAAAATCCTGCTCCAGTCGATGTCCCCAAGCCCCGGCATGCGCGGCACCTGCCAACCTATGCCAGCCGAAAGGATTCCGCGCTCGTACAAACCATCATGATCAATCATCAGGTCCTTGGCATGCACATGCAGCATGTTTGCGCCGAACTCGCGGATGAAGCGCTCCTTGTCGATCATCTGCCAGACGAGATGCGAGGGATCGAAGTTCATGCCGACATCGCCGCCCCAGGCTTCCAGGATGCGGCGCCAGGCATAAGGCGAGTAGGCGATGTTGTGCCCGCCCGGCCATTCGTCATAGCTGAAGATCATCGGGCAGTTCTCGAAGGCGAGTTTTACACCGTGCTCGCGGGCATGGGCGATGATCGCCGGCCAGACTTTTTGCGCATCCTCCCAGTTGGCATCGATGGTCTTCGAAGCATCGCCGCCGCAGAAGGTGTTGACGAGCGGCACGCCCATGCGGCTGGCAAGCACGATCACCTTCTTCAGATGGTCGATCACCGCTTCGCGATGCGCTTGGTCGGGATGGAGCGGATTGGGATAGAAACCGAGACCTGAGATGGCCAGGCCCTTGCCGGCAAGCTCGGCCGCGATGTCCTTGACCTCAGCGGCCGGGACGTCCACGTCGATATGGCTGGTGCCGGCGTAGCGGCGGCTGGCGCCGGAGGTCTTCGGCCAGCAGGCGATTTCCAGCGCCTCGAAGCCGGCCGAGCACGCCCAGTCGGCGACTTGGCCGAGCGGCGTGTCGGGGAATGGTGCTGTCAGCAGTCCAAGCTTCATGATCCCTCCCGGTTGCTAACTATGCAGATCGCGCCGGCTGCTTCAACCGCGCATCGGTTGGCCCAGCGCAGACCTGTCCGACAAAGCCCATCGGATCGCCCGAAAGCAAACCATCGAGCCCGGCGACGACATGGGCACGGAATTTGGCGTTGGCGGCCAAGGCCGGGTCGAAGATAGCGTCGATGGCGAGGATCGAATCGACGAGCGCTTTGCTGTCGGCACCGATGCGGTCGGCGATGGCGGCAATCTTGTCGGCAAACGGATCGGACACCTGCCAGGCGCGGCCGAAGCGGGAAGAAGCCTTGATCAGATAAGCCATCCAGCCGGCGACCGGCAGCGAGAGGAGCGCAATTCCCTCGCCCTTCGCCAGCCGATCGCGGATCGGGTTGAGCAGGCGCTGCACGATCTTCTGCGAGCCGTCGGTGGCGATCTGGTGGTTGCGATGGTGTATCGCCGTGTTGGTGAGGCGCGACAGACTCTGCTCGACATAGGCGGCCGGCGCGATGCCGGGCACGGGCATCAGCGTCGGCAGTGTTTCCTCGGTGAGCATGCGGCGGACGAAACGGGCCAGAAGCGGGTCGGCAATCGTCTCGAACGTGTGCTCGAAGCCGCCCAGAACGCCGAGATAGCTGAGCGTCGTCTGGGCGCCGTTCAGCACGCGCATCTTGAGGTGTTCGAATGGCGTCACGTCGTCGACGAAGGTCGCGCCGACAAGATCCCAGCGCGGCACGCGGCCGGCGAAGCGGTTCTCGATTACCCATTGGCGGAAGCGCTCGCCGACGACGACGGCGCCGTCGCGGTAGCCGAAGCGCTGCTCGACGGTGTCGATATCGGCCTCGGTCGTCGCCGGCGCGATGCGGTCGACCATGGCCGAGGGGAAGGCGACATTGGCTTCGATCCAGTCCGCCAGCTTGCCGCCGCGCCGTTCGGCGAATTTGCGTACGACGTTGCCGAGGATGACGCCGTTGGTCGGGATGTTGTCACAGGAGAGCAGCGTCACCGGCCTGCCATGCGTGGCCATGCGCAATTCCAGCGCGCGCGCCAGGATGCCGGGCACGCTGCGCGGCGTCTCGGGATTGGCGAGGTCGTGCACGATATCGGGATGGGCGAGGTCGAGCGCGCCGATCGAGGGGATGTGGCAATAGCCTTTCTCGGTCACCGTCATGGTGACCGTCGCGATGTCGGGCGAGGCGAGCACATCCAGCGCCGGCGCCGCGCTGTCCTGGCTGTCGACGACGCGAACGATGCTGCCGATGACGCGCGCCTCGACCTCGTCGTTCTGGCGGATGAGCCGCGTGTAGAGACCGTCCTGGCGCCCCAGCGTGCCGGTCAGCAGGGGAGGGCGGATGTTGATGCCGACCAGTCCCCAGCGGTCGAAATCCTTCGCCAGAAGATCGTCGGTGTATTCGGCCTGATGGCAACGGTGGAAGGCGCCGACGCCGATATGGGCGATGCCCGGCTTCAGCGCGGCGCGGTCGTAAGCCGGCGTGCGGACCTCGGCCGGCAATCGACCGAGCAGGGCAGGGCCGAGGTTCTCGGCGCTCACCGATTGGCTCCGATCACCCATTGCTCCTGGTCGATCAGCGCCCCGGTCATGGGACCTGCCGCGTCGGAAAGCAGGAAGACGGCAAGATTGGCTATGTCGGTCACGGAGAAAAGCCGGCCGAAGGGCTGCGTCGCATTGGCCGCATCGAGCCAGCCCGGACCGTGGCCGAGCGTCTCGGCCTGCATGACTCGTTCGGCCGGCGTGTCGGTCCAGCCAACATTGATGCCGTTGACGCGGATGCGGTCGAAGCGGTGCGTATTGGCGGCGTTCTTGGTCAGCGTTGCCAGCGCGCCCTTGGTGGCGGAATAAACGGCGAGCTCCGGCGAGCCGCAATGCGCGTTGATCGACAGGATGTTGACGATCGAGCCGCCCTGCCCGCGTTTCTTCATATCGGCGATTGCCGCCTGCATCAGGAAGAAAGGCGCGCGGGCGTTGACGGCAAACAGCGATGCCCAATCGTCGAGGCTGGCGTCGATAAAGGAGGCGCGATCGGTCAGGCCGGCGGCGTTGACCAGGCCGTCGATACGACCGAAGTGGTCGATGCAGGCTTGCGCCAGCAGCGCCGGGGCCTCGGGATCGCCGAGATCGGCAGCAGCGAAGGCGGCGGGAGTGCCCATGGCCGAGAGTTCGGCGGTGACAGCATTGCCACGCTTCTGGTCCCGCCCGGTGATCAGCAGTCCGGCGGCGCCGGAGCGAGCAAGCGTCTCAGCGATCGCCCGGCCGATGCCTTGCGTCGCGCCGGTGACCAGCACCACCTTGCCGTCGAGACGAATCTCCATTCCTCCTCCCGGAACAAAGTTTCCATTTTTTCGAATATGGAACGACGGTTCTCTTTAGTCAATCGTGCTAGAGCGGTTCACCGTTTTCTATGGAACCGGTGAACCACTCTATCTCCTTGTCTTTCGCAATTCCGGACGGAAAACTGCTTTCCTGGAATTGCTCTTGTCAGCCTGTCCGCTGCGCGACGACGCCGTGGACCAACGCCATGCCGACCGCGAGCGAGGCGGCAAGCGAGCGGAAACCGCCAAAGTCCTGCTCGACCACTTCAAGCCAGGTGTCGGAGAGTTTTGCCAGCGGCGAAAAGGTGCTGTCGGTGATGGTGAGAATGCGCGCCTTGCGCTCATGCGCGACGGCGACAAGATCGGGCGTGATCGAGTTGTAGGGGCTGAAGGAGACGGCCAGCACCGCGTCGCGCGGCGAGATGCAGCCGACCTGGTCGAGCGCGGTCGAGCCGACATTGTCGACCAGCACGTTGCGCACGCCCTGCTGCGAGAGCGTCAGCGACAGATAGGTGGTGACGGGGAAGGCGCGCTTGCTGCCGATGACATAAATCAGCTCGGCCGCCGCCAGATGATCGATCATCGTCTCGAAAGCCGCGATATCGAAATCATTGCCGATGCGGCCAAGTGAGGTCTGGCAGGCACCGATCATGCCATTGAGAAAATGCAGATTGGCGTTCGGCTCCGCGGCCTTGTCCTGGCCGCCTTGCGTGTCCGGCCAGGAGCCTTTCATGCGGTCCTTGAACAGGAGCTGGAAATCGGAAAAGCCGGAATAGCCGAAGATCTGCGCGAAGCGCACCAGGGTCGAAGGCTGCACGCCGGCCTGGTCCGCCACTTGCGCGATCGTTCCCAACGCCACTTCGCTCGGATGCTGCCAGAGGAAGATCGCCACCTGGCGAAGCCGCTTCGGGAAATGCACGGTTCCCGACGCAAGCACCGCCCGCAATTCCTCGTAGGTTTGCGGCTTCGTGTAGCCAAGTGCTGCCAGCGAACGGCCTTGTTTGCGGGGAGCGCTGTCGCCGGCCTGGCCGGGTGAGGTTCGCACGCCGCTCATGGCATGGGCCAGGTTTGAAGTACCGCGCGGGAAGGTGAAGACCGCCAATTTTCTACGTTGGCGCCGCCGCTTATCCGCCTACCGGCACCATCTCCCCGTATATTGACGGGGAGAAGGGGAGCGGCGGCAGCCTTGGCGCCTTTTCCGCGACACTGGCGATTGGCGAAACCGGTGATGAGAGCGCCCCTTTCTCCATCACCATACGGGGAGAGGATGCCGGCAGGCAGGTGAGGGGCGGCTCCAGCGCCCGGAAAAAGGGCAGCCATCCGACGCTTCATCACCCAGACCCTCCGTCTTTCCTACAAGCCTAGTGCGGCACGATCGTTTTACAAAACAAAATCTGGAAAAACTGTTCGAAACTGGTGGGAAGCCCCGTATAGTCGCGCGCTGCCAACGACAGTTATCCGCGAGGAATCGAAACATGGTCTATGCAACTGCCGACGGAACCTCGCGTCAACGCCTGCGGGTCGGCATGGTCGGAGGCGGCCGCAACGCCTTCATCGGCGCCGTGCACCGGCTGGCGATGCGGCTCGACGACCAGATCGCGCTGGTCGCCGGTGCGCTGTCCTCCGATCCGGAGAACGCAGCCGCCTCCGCCGCGGAGATCGGCATCGCGCCGGAGCGCAGCTATGCCGACTACCGCGCCATGGCGAAGGCCGAAGCGGCTCGGGCCGATGGCATCGAGGCGGTCGTTATCGTCACGCCCAACCATCTGCACGCGCCGATCGCCACGGCGTTCCTCGAGGCCGGCATCGACGTCATTTGCGACAAGCCGCTGTCGACGACGCTTGCCGAGGCGGAGGCGCTGGTGGCGCTGACAAAAGCGAAGCAGCGCCGCTTCGTCATCACGCTCAACAATACCGGCTACGCCATGGTCCGCCAGGCGCGCGAAATGGTGGCGGCGGGCGAGCTCGGCCGGATCGTTTCGGTGCATGGCGCCTACATCCAGGACTGGCTGACCAGGCCGATCGACGCCGAGGGCCAGAAGCAGGCGGAATGGCGCACCGACCCGGCGCGCGCCGGACAGTCGGCGGTGCTCGCCGATATCGGCGTACATGCTTTTAACCTGGCAAGCTTCGTCTCCGGCTTCGAGGCCGAGGCGGTTTCCGCTGACCTCTTCACCGCCGTGCCGGGACGGCGGCTCGACGACAACGCGCATGTGCTGCTGCGCTGGGCGGGCGGGGCGCGCGGCACGATCCTCGCCAGCCAGACCTCGCCCGGCCACTACAACGACCTTTCGGTGCGCATCTATGGCGAGAAGGCCGGGCTCGAATGGTTTGGATCGCGGCCGGAGGAACTGCGCTTCTCGCCCTATGGCGAGGAAACCCGCGCCCTGGTGCGCGGCGGCCATGGCTCGACGGCGGAAGCCCGGCGCGTCTCGCGCATGCCGGCGGCGCATCCGGAAGGCTATATCGAGGCCTTCGCCAATTTCTACCGCGACGCCGCCGAGATTATTCGCGCGCATCGATCGGGCGGTGCGGTTGATGCCGCGCGCGCGGCGCAGGTACCCGATGTCGTCGACGGCGCGCGCGGCGTGAAGTTTGTCGCCGCCGCGGTGGAGTCGAACGCGGCGGGAGGAGCTTGGACGGCGGCGAGGTTTGGATAAACGCTGCGTCTCTTGCGTCCTTGAGACCGATCAATCGGTGTCGCGGCTTGCGGTCGGGCGACCGACCTGCCGGTGCTCGCCGCCGATCAGGTGTGAAAGCCCCTCGAGCGTCAGGCGCCGGAACATGGCGTCTACCTGGGACGGCGACAATTTCGGCTTTCGCTCGAACCACCAGTTCAACGCTGTAAGAAAAGCGCCGACGATAAATTGCACGACGAAGTCGCGCGGGATGGCCTCGCCATGGAGGGTAGGGGGCAATTCCTGCCGCACCATTTCCGACAGGATCAGGCGGATTTCGCTCTCCGTCACGGCGCCGCCCCGCCCGCCGATCATCGTGCGGTAATGGTCGGCATATCGGGCCGCATGCTCGAACATGGCCGTGCTGAAACCTAGCGGATCGTCGTGCGATGCTTCGGCTCCAGCGCGCGTCGCCGACTGCGCCTCCTTGAGCTCCTCCCGAAGCATCTGGAAGCCGCTGCGCAGCAAGTCCTCCTTGCCGGTATAATGCGCATAGAATGTCGAGCGGCCGACATCGGCTTCGTCGATGATGTCCTGCACCGAAAGGGCCTCGTAGCCCTTGCGCAGCATCAGCGCCAGCAGCGCCTCGTGGAGGGCTTTGCGGGTGCGGGCGGCCCTCCGGTCGATTTCCCGAGGCATGGGTTCGCTCCTTTGCTGTCGCACGGATTGGGCGACATTTCCGGGACAGCAGGCTCGGATTGTCCGGTAGCGAACGGTCCACCCGCTTCTTCCGTCGAAAATCCCGAACAAGCTGTCCATTACCCTACGAGCTGTTTCGAAACTACGCCAGCCGCGGTCGCTGTGCCGGTATCGGCCGGACCTTGCGCTGCTGAAGAAAGGACGTGACGAGCATGCACCATATGCGAAGCGAAGCACACACGGGGGCCGCAATCGGCCCTGAGGCCAACAGGGGTATCAGCTTTCCGCGCCTCTACGATCTGCTGGTGTTCATATTAACCCGTGGGCGCGACAAGGCCTATCGCGAGGCCATGCTCGATCTGGCCGGCCTGGCACCGGGCTTCCACTTGCTGGACGTCGGATGCGGCACCGGCACCCAGGCGATTTCGGCCTGGCGCCGCGTGCAGCCCGGCGGATCGGTGGTCGGGGTCGACGTCTCCGAAAAGATGCTTGCCGCCGCGCGCCGCAAGGCGAGCCGGGCGGGCCTCAACATCGCGTTTCACCATGCCGATGCGGCCGAGCTGCCGTTCGAGGAAGGTCGCTTCGATGTCGTCACCTTCACGACCGTACTGCACATGGTGCCGGAGGCAAGGCGCGGTTTTTGTCTGCGCGAGGCCGCGCGCGTTCTGCCCCCCGGCGGCCGGCTGCTGGTGATCGATTACGCCGGACCGGCGGGCGAGCGCAGACACCTGTCGGCAAAGCACGGCCTGCATGGCCAATTCGACCTGCACCGCCTTCGCGAACCGCTGGCGGCAGCCGGGTTCGAGCGCATAGAAGGCGGCCCACTCAACTGGCTGGGCCTGCATTACCTGCGGGGCATCAAATCATGAATACTGCGGTCGTGCTGATGGCTACCCCTTGATTGTCGAGCCAACGATCGAATCGACGAAGAAGCGCTGCAGGAAGACGAAGAGGATGAGCGGCGGCAGCACGGCGAGCGTTGCGCCGGCCATCACCAGGCCGGTGTTGACGGCGCCGCGGTTGTAGCTGAGCAGCCGGCTCAGGCTGATGACGATCGGATAGGCGTCGGCGTTGCCCTGCAGCACGGTCAGCGGCCACAGATAGCTGTTCCAGTGATAGACGAAGGCGAACAGAGCCAGCGCCGCGATGGCCGGCGCCACGCTCGGCGCCACGATCTTGAACAGGATGAGCAGCTCGGAAGCGCCGTCCATGCGGGCGGCGTCGATCAACTCGTCCGGCACGCCGGCGATGAACTGGCGCATCAGGAAGATGCCGAAGGCGTTGGCGAGGTTGGGCACGATGATGCCGGCAAGGCTGGCGCTCAGCCCGATCGAGCCGACCATGCGGTAGAGCGGGATCAGCGTCACGATCGGCGGCAGGAACATGGTGGCGATCAGCAGCGAGAAGAGCAGCGAGCGGCCGGGGAAAGAATATTTGGCGAAGGCGTAGCCGGCCATCATGCTGGTGACCAGGATGCCGGCGGTGGTGATCGTGGCGATGACCAAGGAATTCCACATCGAGCGTCCGACATTGATCACGCCGGCGACCTTGCCATAGGCCTCCAGGGTTGGCGTATGCGGGATCCACACCGGCGGCACCTGCATGGTCTCGGCCGGCGTCTTCAGGCTGGAGAGAACCATCCAGGCCAGCGGGAAGGCGGAGGCGACGGCGACCAGAAGCATTGCGGTCGCGAGCAGCGCCTTGCGGCCCGAAGGGCGCTTGCGGGTGAGCGATCGGGTTGGAGCGCTCATTCGCTGTCCTTGCGATTGGCAAAGGCAAACAGCGCCGAGACGCAGACGATCAGCGACAGCATCAGCATCACCGCCATGGCCGAGCCCAGCCCGCCCTGCGCGCGTTCGATGCCGACGCGGCGGATGTGGTAGGTGAGCACGTTGGTCGAGCCGACCGGTCCGCCTTGCGTGATCAGCGCCACCGGCTCGAATACCTGCACCGCATTGATGATGGCAATGACCGCGCTGAACAGAAGCGTGCGGCGAAGCAAGGGCAGGGTTATGAAGCGGAACTGCTCGCGTCCGTTGGCGCCGTCGAGCGTCGCCGCCTCATAGAGGCTGCCGGGGATCTGCGTCAGTCCGGCGATGGCGAGCACCGTGAAATAGCCGACCTGCTGCCAGACATTGAGGAAGACGATGGAGACCAACGCCGAGCGCGGCGAGGAGAGCCAGGGCTGCGGACCGATGCCGGCCAGGCCGAGCAGCTGGTTGAGCGGTCCCTCGCTTGGCGAATAAAGCTTCGACCAGACCAGCGCGACCGCGATCATCGGCACCATGTAGGTCGAAAACAGCACCGTGCGCAGCGCGGTGCCGCCGGCGATTTCGCGCTGGTAGACTAGCAGTCCGAAGACGACCGACAGCGGCAGGATGAGAACGACGGACAGCGCGGTGTAGATCGTGGTGTTGAGCAGGGCCGTCTTGAAATCGCGGCCGACCGAGGTGGGGCTGAAGATCTCGTGGAAATTGCCAAGCCCGACGAAGCTCGCGTCGGAAAAGGGCGTCTGCGTCGACCAGTCCTGGAAGGACAGCCATACGGTCAGCAGCATCGGCAGCAGCACGAACACGCCGATCAATGTCACGGCGGGCGCAAGCATGATGCCCGCCGAGGCACGAAAAGCTTTGGCCATTCACCTGCTTCCGATGGCTCCGGGTCAAAGACCCGAGCTATTTCGCCGCGCGCTCCAGGATCGACGTGGCGTCGGCCTGCGCATTCGTCTGCGCATCCTTGGCCGAGACCTGGCCATACTGCAACGCCTCGAGCGTCTGCTGCAGGGATTCCGAGAATTCCTGGCCGCCGAGCACCACAGGGAAGGGGCGCGCATCGGCAAGAACCGAGACGTAGCCGGACAGGAATTCGGAGCCGAGCTTGTCCTTATGCGCCTCGATGTCGGAGGTGCGTGACGGCAGGATGCCCATCGACATCAATATGTCGGACATGGCCGAGGCGCCGTTCTTGCCCGACTTCAGGCTGTTCAGCCAGGCGAGGAATTCCCAGGCCGCCTTCTGCTCGGCCTCGCCGGCCTTGGCGTTGACAACGGTCATCCAGGAATAGGAGATCGAATGCGGCTTGTCGCCGCTTGGGCCGACAGGGATGGGAGCGGTGGCGATGTTTGCGAACTTGTCGCCCATGCCGGTCTTGAGCGCGCTTTCCCACCAGTTGGCCATGATAATCATGCCGGTCTTGCCGGAGACGAAATTGTCGAGGAACGGGCCCGTGGTGTTGGCGTCCGCCGTTGCCATCGCCGGATTGCTCGCGCCGGACTTTATCAAGTCTTCATAGAGCGCGAAGGTTTCGCTGGCCTGGGAGCTGTCCAGCGCCGGCTTGCCGTCCTTGACCAGGTTGCCACCATTGGAGACGAGCAGTGAGGCGAAAGGATGGACCACGCCCGCCGCCCATGAGTTGATCATGCCGAAGCCCTGCTGGCCCCTGGCCTTGTCGGTCAGCTTCGCGGCGGTATCCTTGAGTTCGGCCCAGGTCTTGGGCGGAGCGGCGATGCCCGCTTCCTTGAACAGTTCCTTGTTGTAGTTCAGCGCGTAGACGTCGATCTCGTTCGGAATGCCGTAGAGCGTCCCGCCGACCGAGGCGGCGCTGACGACGCCCGCCGGCCAGGCGCTCTTCACCTCGGCTGCCACCGCATCGGGAGCGGGGGCGACGAGCTTGTCCTTTGCCAGTTCCGGCAGCCACAGATCGTAGATGCCGCCGATCGTCGGACCATCGGACGAGCCGCCCTGCGAGCGCAACGTGGTCAAGAGATCGCCGAAGGGAACCGCACGCACGGTGACGGCGACATCCGGGTGCTCCTTGGAAAAATCCTTGGCCGCCGCTTCAAGCAGCGCCACCGTCTCCGGCGACCAATGCGTCAGGTAGGAGATGTTGACCGATTGCGCCCAGCCGGTCGCGGGCAGCGCAATAAGCCCCGCGGCGAATCCAAGCTTCGAGATCCAGGCAAGCGACATCGGCGTCCTCCACATAAGCGATGACCAGAGTGGATGACGTTATGACAACTTTGAGCAAAGGCGCAAGCCCCCTTCCGCGCGAAGGTTCGGAGCACGTTTGCAGATGAAAAACTAGATGACGTCGATCCATTCAGATTATGTAAATAGATCAGCAGGATAAGATGCGGTTTCCTAGCCGATCACCGATCAATAAGCAGCCGTCGACGTCTTTGCGGCTCTTGCGAGCGGCATCATGTCGTTATAATGACATCTGAAAAAATGCTGACCGGAGCCGCCATACATGACACGGGTTCTCGCCATCGATCTCGGCGGCACCAATCTGCGCGCCGCGATCCATACGGGCGATATCGGCGTCCTTGTGCCCCAGGTCCGTGAGCCGGCGCCGGCGAGCCTCGACGCGTTCGTGACGCGCGTTCGCACGCTTGCGGCCGCAGGCGAGGCCGAAGCGCTCGGGCTTGCCGTGCCGGGACTTGTCGAGGGCTCCGCATGCCGCTGGATACCGAATCTGCCCTGGCTCGACGGCGTCGACGTCGCGGCGCTGTTTCCCGACCTTCGCGTGGCGGTCGGCAATGATGCGCAGATCGCGCTGCTCGCGGAAGCGGCGCACGGCGCGGCCAAGGATGTTTCCGATGCGATCCTGCTGGCCATCGGCACCGGCATCGGCTCGGCGGTGCTGGCCAATGGCGGCATCGTCGCCGGCGCCCATGGCGGCGCCTGCTCCTTCGGCTGGGCCAGCGCCGACGTCAAGGACCACGGCGAGGATCGCAGCGGCTGGCTGGAACGTGTCGCCTCCGGCCGTGCGCTGGACGCCCTTGCCGCACAGATCGGACTGGCCGACAGCCGCCAGCTGATCGCCGCCGCCAAAGCAGGCCAGCTTGCCGCGCAGACCCTGCTCGAGGTGCCGGCGCGCCAACTCGGCACGGCGCTGGCCGGCGCGGTCGGGTTGCTCGATCCAGGAGTCATCCTGGTCTCGGGCGGCCTGGCCGATGCGCTGGATGTGATCGCGCCGCCATTGCTTGCGGCGCTACGGCGTCAATTGCCGCCGCATCTGCGTGGCATCGAACTTAGGCCTGGATTGTTCGGCTCCCGCGCCGGCCTGGTCGGTGCTGCGCTTGCCGGACAGGCGGGAAGCGGGTGGAGACAGATCCGATGAGCGAAGCGAGCTTTCAGCAGCCGGACCGCAGGCGACCGGAGCCGCTCTGGTACCAGGTCGAGGAGGCGATCCGCGCCATCGTCAAGAGCGGCGAGTGGGCGACCGGTGACCAGATCCCGGCCGAGGATCGGCTCTGCGCGCTGTTCGGCGTCAGCCGCATCACGCTTCGCCACGCGCTGCGCAATCTTGAGGAAAGCGGACTGCTCAGGCGCGAGCATGGAAGGGGCACCTTCGTGCGCTCGGCGACGCTGGTCGCCGGCACGCGCGAGCTCACCTCCTTCACCCAGGAGATGGGCAATATCGGCGTGGTCGCCGGCTCGCGCCTGCTCGACTGCAGCCTGACGACGGCGAGTGCGGCGGCGGCCGGCGCGCTGGAGATCGAGGAGGGCGATCCTGTCGTGCGGATCCGGCGATTGAGGCTGGGCAACAACGAGCCGATCGGCATCCAGACGGCGCAATTGGCGGCCGCGCGCGTGCCGGGCTTTCTCGATGCCGGCCTGCTCAAGGGCTCGCTCTACGAGGCGCTGGAGCGTCAGTACGGCATCGTGCCGGTCGAGGCGCGCGAGAACTACCGCGTCGGCGCGGTCAGCGGCGCCGACGCCGAGCTGCTCGACCTGCCCGCGGGCAGTCCCGCCTTCGTTGTCGAGCGCATCACCATCGACGAGCGCGGCCCGTTCGAATTCACCGTCTCGGTCATGCGCGGCGACCGCTACGAGATACGCTCGACGCTGCGCGCCGGCCGTCTCCCAAACACCAGAAGCTGACACGATCAACAGGAGTACCGAAGTGTCCGATCTCTACATTCCCCGTCTCGCCGCCCTCATCGAACAGGCATCGAAGGCCAATGAAGAAGCCTTCGGCCAGGCGGCGAGCCGCTTCGCCGACACGCTGCAAAACGGCGGGCTGGTCCATCTCTACGGCTCGGGCCATTCGGTGCTGCCGGCGCAGGAGATGTTTCCGCGCTATGGCAGCTTCGTCGGCTTCAATCCGCTGACCGACCCGCGTGTGATGTGGCACAACGTGCTCGGCGCAGGTGGCGTGCGCGAGCTTTTGTGGCTGGAGCGGACCGAGAAATATGCCGAGAAGTTCCTCGACCATCAGCCGCTGAACAAGGGTGATTCCATCATCATCTTCGGCCATAGCGGCCGCAATTCCTCGGGTATCGACACCGCGCTCTACGCCAAGAAGCGCGGCATCTTCGTCGTAGCCGTCACCAGCAAGAACAATCTCGACAAGCCGGCCACGCATTCCTCCGGCAAGCGCCTGGCGGACGCCGCCGACCTCGTCATCGACACCTGCTCGCCGATCGAGGACGCGGTGGTGCCGATCGAAGGCTGGAGCCGCCCGGTGTCGGGCTCGTCGACGGTGCTGGCGATGATCATGGCGCATGAGTTGCTCGCCCGCACGGCCGAGCAATTGTCGAAGCGCGGCATCGAGCTGCCGGTCTTCGCCTCGCCGACCATTGCGGGCGTGACGCTGCACGACACCGACGTCATCTACGGCGTCTACCGCGAACGCATGATCGAGGCGCAGAAGAAGCACCTGCCGACCTTCCAGGCGACGATGCGCGGGGAATGATCAGGCGGGAGGCGCATCAGGCGCCTCCCGCGAACCGTTCAAATCCGGCGCCGCCTGGTTGCGGAATGCCTGGGCGGCGCGTCATTCTCATCGGGATTGGGGATCGGCTCCTCGTCGGGCAGCCGGTCCGGCTCCGGTTCGCGCACCGGTTTCGGTTCCGGGATGGGCGGCGGCGTGGGCACGGGCGTGGGAGATGGGTCCGGATTGGGGAGAATGGCCATCGCGTTTTCCTTCCGTTCGATGCCTTGGCAAGGCCTGCTGCGAATCCCAAAAACGGGGATGTCCTGCCCGACCTGAACTGATGGAGGTGACCGCTGCATTCGGACGCTTCGTCTGGAGCGATCGGCGGCGCAAGCTGGCAGAACGGCCACGCCCGCGGATGGTTCCAACACGATCGCGGCGCGCGACGGCGGCAGACAATGATCAAATGATTCCACCTGCCTGTTTCGGCTCTTGCCGGCGTCGGTCGGCGCCTTAAATCCCGTTGTGGACGGGGGCCATCTGCCGACACAGGAGACGGCCGTGAAGCACCAAACCCTTGATCAGATCAACGCCGTTGCCGACGTTCATACCGAAGCACCGGCTCTCATCGCTAATCGCGGTCAGCGCCTTGAGCGCTGGGCGCAGCTTCTTGAACAAAATCCCGGCCGCCGCCTCACGGCGCTGGCGGGCACCGAATACGCCTCAGCCGATGTGCGCCAAAGAATGCGTATCGACGGCTCGGCGATCACCATCGCTTTCGAGGATCCGATCTTCCGCGCGCAAGGCCTGCGGGACGACACTTACGGCGAAGCCAAGCGCTTCTTCGAAATGAGCGACTGGCAGCTGCATGAAGTCGTCTGCCATTGCCATGTCGGCGCCAACATGCCGGCCCGCTGGGCGGCCTCGCGCGTGCGCGCGGCGATCTCCCCGGGCGCCGGCATTCTCGCGTGGCTGAGAGCGGTGTTCATGCGCTAGAGCGGTTCCGTCGGCGGGATCGCGTCGGGCTCGCCGGTTGACGCAGACGAAGGAGAGGCGCCGGGCTCTCCTCCGCGTCAGCGATCGATCTCGCCGAACACGATGTCGAGCGAGCCGATGATCGCCGCGACATCGGCCACCATGTGCCCGCGCGACAGGAAATCCATCGCCTGGAGATGGGCGAAGGATGGCGCGCGTATCTTGCAGCGGTAGGGAACGTTGCTGCCGTCCGAGACCAGATAGACGCCGAACTCGCCTTTCGGCGCCTCGACAGCGGCATAGACCTCTCCGGGCGGCACGCGGTGGCCTTCGGTATAAAGCTTGAAATGATGGATGGTCGCTTCCATCGAGCGCTTCATGGTGGCGCGCGACGGAGGCGTGATCTTCTGGTTGGGCACCGCGACCGGGCCCCGGCCATCGGATGAGCGCAGCTTTTCCAGGCACTGCCGCATGATCCGCACCGACTGGCGCATCTCTTCCATGCGCACCAGATAGCGATCGTAACAGTCGCCGTGCTTGCCTATGGGGATATCGAAATCCATTTCGGGATAGCATTCATAGGGCTGCGCCTTGCGCAGATCCCAGGCGGCGCCCGAGCCGCGCACCATGGGGCCGGAGAAGCCCATGCCCCAGGCGTCGTCGAGCGAGATCACGCCGACGTCGACATTGCGCTGCTTGAAGATGCGGTTGTCGGTGAGCAGGCCCTCGAGATTGTCGCAGACCTTCAGGAACGGATCGCAGAAATCCCAGATGTCGTCGAGCAGCTTTTCCGGCAGGTCCTGGTGGACGCCGCCGACGCGGAAATAGTTCGCGTGCATACGCGCGCCTGAGGCGCGTTCATAAAACACCATCAGCTTCTCGCGTTCGGCGAAACCCCATAGCGGCGGCGTCAGGGCGCCGATATCCATGGCCTGCGTGGTGACGTTGAGAAGATGCGACAAGAGCCGCCCGATCTCGCAAAACAGCACGCGGATCAGTTGGCCGCGCCGGGGAACGGACAGCTCGAGCAGCTTTTCGGCGGCAAGGCAGAAGGCATGCTCCTGGTTCATCGGCGCGACGTAGTCGAGTCGATCGAAATAAGGCAGGGCCTGCAGATAGTTCTTGTATTCGATCAGCTTCTCGGTGCCGCGATGGAGCAGGCCGATATGCGGATCGGCGCGGTCGACGATCTCGCCGTCCAGTTCCAGCACCAGCCTGAGCACGCCATGCGCCGACGGGTGCTGCGGCCCGAAGTTGAGCATGAAGTTGCGGACCGCGGCTTCGGTCATGACAGCCTCCGCAAGAGTGAGGATCGAAGGCGAACCGCAGCCCGTCGGCCGCCGTTCGGCTGCGTCATGCCCCCAAAGGTCAGGCCGTCGTCTGGATGATCAGCGTCAGCGTGCCGTCACCGTCGATGTTGGCGGCAACGACCTGCGAGGAATTCAGTCCGTTCGCATGCAGAACCGACGTCGCCTCGGGCGAGGCGTCGACCGAGTTCTGCAGCTTGGCCAGTTCCTTGGCGGTCGTCCTGGTGACTATGGCTTCGGCCTGCGCCTTCACTTCCGAGGGCAGGTCCTCCATCGCCACCACGACGATGTTGGTGACGTTCTGGGCGGCATCGTCCTGGCCGGGCTGCGGCTGGCCGGGGATGGGTTCCTGGGCAGGGGGCGTCGCTTGCGGCGGCTGCGGATCGGCGCGTTGAGCGGAAGCGGGCTGCGCCAATGCCATTGCCGACAGCGTCAGGACCATCGTCAACATGCGCATCGTCTTTCCTTTCCATCTGGAAAATCTGACGACACAACCCTGGCGCCCGGCGATGGTTCCCGGATAATCGCCGGCGCGGCTGCTTAAAGAGCCCGCATTGTCCGCAACGTCACCGAATAGCGATGGCGTTCGACTGGCGGAATGCTGTGCTCCCACTCGTGCCTGGCCGGGCCTGCCATGAGGTAGAGCGATCTGGGCTCGACCTTGATCGTTTCACGGTCCCACGCCGCGCCGTTCTTGCGGCGCAGCCGGAAGCTGCAGGACGCCAGCAGGGAAACGCCGGCGACCAGCTCGAAATGCGGCTTGTCCCGATGCCAGCCTATGCCCGCGCCCGGGCGATATTCGTTGATCAGCACTTGCGCGAACTCTGTTGCGGGGATGCACGCAAAAGCGGCGACCTTGGCGCGAAGCGGCAGCAGGAAGTCCGGTATGGGCGGCGCTTCCACGACCTGGCGGCGTTCGTAATCGTAGCGCAAGCCGAAGCCGACGACCTGCCTGTTGGCAAGATGGCCGTGGAAATCGAACGGCTTGAAGGGCAGGCCCCGGATATGACGGACCAGCTCGTGCTCTTCGTCGCGGGCAATCAGATCCGGCTGGTAGGAGAAGCCCACGGGCATGGGCGGCTGGCTTGCAGGCCCACCGAACAGATCGCCCTGGAAAGCGTCGCCGGCAGCTCGGTTTTTCAATGATGTCATGCGGCTCAGATAGGCAATCGGGCCCCTTGTGCAAGCCGGCACGGCGGAACCTCGCGGCGCACGAAGAATTAAGCGTTAGAAGTAGGAGACGGCACATGCCTTCCACCGCGATCCGTACTATCCATTACGATCCGTCGAGGCGGGTACTCTCGGTATGGTTCGTCCCGACCGGCAAACGCTATGACTATGAGGACGTAGGACCCGAGGTCTACACGGCTTTCAAGGCGGCCTTCTCAAAAGGGCAGTTCTTCAACGAATTCGTTCGCGACCGTTTCAGATATCACCTGGTCGAGCATGAAGACTCGGCCTGCTCCGAAAAAATATAGAAATCAATGAAGTTAAAATGGCGGAGAGAGCGGGATTCGAACCCGCGTTACGGTTTCCCGTAAACACACTTTCCAGGCGTGCGCCTTCAACCACTCGGCCACCTCTCCGTCTTGGCATCTCGCGTCGGCCGGTTTTGCCGCGCGGGTTGGGGAGATGCTCCCATGGGAAGTCCTCAACGGATATCTGGTGTGCCCTCAACCGGCAGGCAACCCTTCCCGGCACCGCTAGCCGTCTAGGCAAACAGGCGCGGGGCTCATCTAGTCGATCCTAAAGCGAATGCCAAGCCATATTGGCATTGCCGCGGCTTTTGCCGTGTATGGGCGCAAAGGCGGGTCCAGGGGGCGATGCGTTCGAATGATGTGCACAGGCCGATGGCGGCGCGCCGGCGACGCTTGACTTCGCCTCCGCCCGGCTGTCGACTGCGCCAATCTTGTTTTCATGCAGTCCCGGTGGACGGTTGCGAGCTTTCCCTGGAATTGCCGGTTCGGTTTTGCAGTTCCCGCCGGAAGTCGCCAGGCGGCTTTCCCGGAATTGCCTGGGCGAGGGGCATCGTCCCGACATGGCATCGATCGACCAGCAACCCGCGGGGCGGCCGGACGGCGGGCTTTCCCTCATCCCGGTGGCGTGGCTCGTCATCGTCATGGGGTTGTCGGCCTACGGGCTGATCTCCTCCTGGCGGCTGATCGGCGACTTCAGCCTGCCCGACAGCGTGTTCTTCCTAGTATATGGCGGCCTTAGCGGCGGCGTCATCACCATCCTGTGGGGGCTGTACCTGCTTGGCCTTGCCTTCAACCGGTCGGCTCGCTTCCCGCGCCATTACACGATCTGGCAGATCGCCATCATCATCTGGCTCCTGGTGCGCCAGGCCTATGTGTTGCTCGTGTCCGACTTCGTCTTCTCGGCCGAGGCGCTGGGCTTCACCGTCGCCGAGATCGCCATCGGCCTACTTTGCATTTACCTGCTGCGCAACGGGGCCGGCGCCGAGACGATCTACGCCAATCCGGAGACCGAGCGGCCGCCGGTCTTCGTCTCGATCCTTGCCGCGCTGCTCGGCATCATCCTTGGCGGCGCGATCGGCGCCTGCGCCGGTTTCTTCGCCGGTTCGTTGATAGCGGACCTGACGCATATGAGCTGTTTCGAGGGCGCCTGCGGATTTTTCGCGGCTTTTGTCGGCCTGGGCGGCCTGATCGTCGGCGCGGTCGCCGGCGGCATTTTCGCCATCTGGCGGGTGAACCGGCGCAAGCCTGCGCGGGCTCGCTAATTTCACGGGTCGCGATTGCGCGGGAACCACGCAGGCTCTATGTCGATTGCGGGGCAGGCGGGAGCGTTCCCGGGGAGAGCGTCGATGTTGCGTTTCATCTTTCGGCTGGCAGCCATGGTTGCGCTGTCGATCTCGGTGATCATGGCGGTGATCGATACGACACGCTCGGTCGCAGCCTCCTCGCTGGTGATGACGCCGCTCAATGCAAGCTGGCTCGCGGTCTCGCCCGATACCCGTGCGGCCTTCGAGACTTTCGTGCGCACCAAGGCAAGCCCGCTGGTCTGGGACGGCGCCGTCGCATGGGTGCTCGCACAACCAGGTTTTGCTGTTTTCGCGGTGCTGGCCTTCCTGCTCTACGCCATCGGCTACCGGCGCAAGCGCCGCGGCGCGGAATTCGCCCCAAGTCCCTGAAGGCTCTTGTTTTGACGCTGTTGCGGACGGACGGCCACGGCGAAATCGCCGGTAACCGCTTTTTCCAACAGGTCAAAATTCCACGTGAATTTTGTTTCGCGCCGTGCCAGATTGACCGCGAGCGGGAGGGGCAAAACACTTCCTGCCTGGCACCGCAAGCCTGCCGGAGAACCGGGCGGGCAGGCGGCGCATAACGGAAAAATAACCGACAGGGTGTGGATCACATGAAACGTATCGTTCTCGGCCTTCTGGCCGCAACCGCAATGGTTCTTCCGGCTTTCGCCGCGGATGTCCAGCCGGCCATCCTCTATGATCTGGGCGGCAAGTTCGACAAATCCTTCAACGAGGCCGCCTATCATGGCGCGGAGAAGTTCAAGGCCGAGACCGGCATCGCCTATGTCGAATTCGAGGTCTCCAACGCCTCGCAGCGCGAGCAGGCGCTGCGCCGCTTCGCCGAGGACGGCCGCAACCCGATCGTCATGGCCGGCTTTGCCTGGGAGGACGCGCTGAAGAAGGTCGCGGCCGAATATACCGATCTCAACTTCGCCATCATCGACGATGCCGTCGACCTGCCCAATGTCCGCTCGCTGGTGTTCAAGGAGAATGAAGGCTCCTACCTCGTCGGCATCCTGGCGGCGATGGCGTCGAAGTCGAAGAAGGTCGGCTTCGTCGGCGGCATGGACATCCCGCTGATCCGCAAGTTCGAATGCGGCTATGTCGGCGGCGCCAAGTCGGCCGGCGCGACGGACGTCATCCAGAATATGACCGGCGACACGCCGGCCGCATGGAACGACCCGGCCAAGGGCGGCGAGATCGCAAAGACGCAGATCGACCAGGGCGCCGACGTGGTTTACGCGGCTGCCGGCGGCACCGGCGTCGGCGTGCTCCAGGCGGCGGCGGATGCGGGCAAGCTCGGCATCGGCGTCGATTCCAACCAGAACGGCCTGCAGCCCGGCAAGGTGCTGACCTCGATGCTGAAGCGCGTCGACGTTGCCGTCTACAATGCCTTCATGGACGGCAAGAACGGCACCTTCAAAGGCGGCGTCGAAAATCTCGGCCTCAAGGAAGGCGGCGTCGACTACGCCATGGACGACAACAACAAGGCGCTGGTGACCGATGAGATGAAGGCGGCCGTCGAAAAGGCCAAGGCCGACATCATCTCGGGCAAGGTCCAGGTGCACGACTACACCACCGACAACGCCTGCCCGTATTGATCTGCGGCTGAAGCAAGGTTTGAACCGCCGGGCCAACGCCCGGCGGTTTCGCGTTGGAGAGGGAACGATGCGGCCGACGATCGAGGCCATGGCTGAAGGCGACGTCGAAGCAATCGCGGGGCTTCGCCTCGCGGCTTTCTTCGAAGGCACGGACCGGACACTCGACGAGGACATGGCCGGGTTGCGCGGGTTGATCGCCGGCGACGGCTCCGAGGCAGCCTTCGTTGCGCGCGACCGTGGCCGGCCGATCGGGAGCTGCCTGCTCGTCCGCAGCGAAATCAGTTCGCCGCACGACTTCTCGCCATGGCTGGCCGGGCTGATCGTCGAGGATGGATATCGCGGCAGCGGCGTTGGCACGGCGCTGGTCAGAACCGTTGAGGCTCATGCTGTCTCGGCCGGTATCGGCAAGCTCTATCTCTACACCTGGCAGGCGCGCGGCTTCTACGAGGCGCTTGGATGGACGGCGGTCGAGACCTTCGAGCAGGACGGCGCGCCGATGCTTCTCATGTCGCGTGAGCTATAGCGTGCCGGCGAGATAGCCGAGCGCAAAGGCGGCCAGCAGGGCAAGCACAATAACAAAGCCAAGCCTGCCGCGCGGATGGAGGCCGACGCGATAGGGCTTGCGCTCGAGCCGGTGGATCATCGGCGGCGGCGGTTCGGCCTCGGCGGCAATGCCGGCGAGCCGTGCCTGCATCTGCGGCAATTCGGCAAGGCGCTGCGTGACCAGCTCCCAGCGATTGTCGCGCCCTTCAGGTGCCGCGGGATCGAAGGCGCGCAAGCGCTCGGCCAGCCGCAGCACCGTGTCGCGAAAGGCGGGATCAATCTCGAGGTCGCGCTCGGCGCGGGCGCGTTCCCTGTCGTTCATCAGGCCAAAGACATAATCGCCGGCCCTGGCGACATTGTCGCTTTCACTGGACATGGCCGTCTTTCCCCATGGCTTCTCACCAATGCGGCGGCTTGGTCACCGGCACGTCGGAGGCGGTCTGCTCCTCCAATTCCAGGAAACGGTCGGCGAGGGCTGCGAGCTTGCGCTCCATGCGCTCGATCACCTTCCACTGTTCGGCGATCTGGCCGGACAGTTCCTCGATGGTCTTTTCCTGCTCGGCGGCGCGGATTTCCAACGCCGTCAGCCGATCGTCAGGCATGGTCATGCAAACCGACCCTTGCGAATGTGAAGCCTCTGCCTAAGCAGATATTCGTGGATGCCCGAATATCTGCTTAGGCCCTGTTGGTTCTCGCAGGTTCTGATCGCAAAACCGTGGACAGTTTTGCGGAACTTGCTCAGGTTCGAAATTGACAAGGGCGCGGCGATTTGTCGAGAGTGAACGGCCGATTGGCATAAGCGGGGCATCATGCTAGGCGTTTTGACCAAGCGATAAAAAATAACAGTGGGAACAGGCTGCATGGCGCAAGCCGCAATCGAGCTCATAGGCATCAACAAGAGCTTTGGCGCAGTGCGCGCCAACCGCGACATCAACCTGGAAGTGGCGCGCGGCACCATCCACGGCATCGTCGGCGAAAACGGCGCCGGCAAGTCGACGCTGATGTCGATCCTCTACGGCTTCTACCAGGCCGACAGCGGCGAGATCCACGTCGGCGGCAAGCCGGTGTCGATCAACACCTCCAACGACGCCATCGCGCTCGGCATCGGCATGGTGCACCAGCACTTCATGCTGGTCGACAATTTCACGGTGCTGGAAAACATCATCCTCGGCGCCGAGAACGATGTGCTGCTGAAAAGCAGCATCGCCAAGGCGCGCTCGGAGCTCGACCGGCTGGAGCGCGAGTACGGCCTCGAGGTCGATCCCGACGCCGTCATCGAAGAGCTGCCGGTCGGCCTGCAGCAGCGTGTCGAAATCCTCAAGGCGCTTTATCGCGGCGCCGAGATCCTGATCCTCGACGAGCCGACGGGAGTGTTGACGCCGGCCGAGGCCGACCACCTTTTCCGCATCCTCAAGCAATTGAAGGAACAGGGAAAAACGATCGTGCTCATCACGCACAAGCTGCGCGAGATCATGGCCATCACCGACACGGTCTCGGTGATGCGCCAAGGCACGATGGTGGCAACCCGGATGACCAAGGAAACCACGGTCGGCGAACTGGCCGAGCTGATGGTCGGCCGGCGGGTGCTTCTCAGGGTCGAGAAGGGCCAGTCGGAAGCCGGCGCTGTAAAACTCTCGGTCAAGAACCTGACGGTCAAGGATTCGCGCGGCGTCACCATGGTCGACAATGTCTCTTTCGACGTGCGCGGCGGTGAGATCGTCGGCATCGCCGGCGTGGCCGGCAACGGCCAGTCCGAACTGCTCGAGGCGATTTCCGGCATCCGGCATGCGGTTTCCGGCGAGGTGATGCTGGACGGCAAGCCAATCGATCTCACCGGCAAGGCCGATCCCGGCGAATTGCGCGACCGTGGGCTTGCTCACGTGCCGGAGGACCGCCACCATGTCGGGCTGGTGCTCGCCTTCGAGGAAAACGAGAATTCGATCCTCGGCTACCACGACGACGAGCGCTATCTGAAGGGGCCGTTCCTCGACGTCGATGCCATCATGGCCGACGCGAAGGACAAGATCGAGAAATACGACATCCGCCCCGGCAATCCGCGGCTGAAGACGGCGAACTTCTCCGGTGGCAACCAGCAGAAGATCGTGCTGGCCAGGGAGATGGAGCAGGATCCCGGCGTGCTGATCGTCGGCCAGCCGACGCGCGGCGTCGACGTCGGCGCCATCGAATTCATCCATAAGCGGCTGATCGCCATGCGCGACCAGGGCAAGGCCGTGCTGGTGGTATCGGTCGAGCTCGACGAGATCCGCTCGCTGTCCGACCGCATCCTGGTGATGTTCGCCGGCCGTGTCGTCGGCGAGCGCGGCCCTGACGCGACCGAAGGCGAGCTCGGCCTGCTCATGGCCGGCGTCGAGCACCAGGAGGCCGCCGAATGAGCACGCCTTACGCCAAGCTGCCTGCCTGGGCCGATTATGGGTTGATTCCGCTGATCAACCTGGCGGTTGCCTTCATCGTTGCCGGCTTCGTCGTCATGCTGGTCGGCGAAAATCCGTTCCGTGCCGCCGTCATCCTGGTCGAAGGCGCCTTCGGCAAGGGCACAGGTATCGCCTTCACGCTCTTCTACGCCACGACCTTCATCTTCACCGGGCTGTCGGTGGCGGTGGCGGCACATTGCAGCCTCTTCAACATCGGTACCGAGGGGCAGGCCTATATAGGCGGCCTCGGCATCGCGCTCGTTTGCCTGAGTCTCGACAGCGTGCTGCCCTGGTGGGCGATCTTTCCGATCGCGATCGTGGCCGCGGCGGCGTTCGGCGCGCTGTGGGGGCTGATCCCGGCCTATCTGCAGGCCAAGCGCGGATCGCACATCGTCATCACCACCATCATGTTCAACTTCATCGCTGCCTCCGTGATGGTCTATCTCTTGGTCGGTGCGCTGAAGCCGGCCGGCTCGCAGGCGCCGCAGACGCGCAATTTCCTCGCCGGCGCCGAGCTCCCGAAGCTCAACTGGATCATCGAGTTGTTCGGCGCCAAGATCCGCTCGGCGCCGCTCAACATCTGCTTCCTGCTGGCGCTCGTCATGGCCTTTCTGGTCTGGCTTTTGATCTGGCGCACCCGGCTCGGCTATGAAATGCGCACCTACGGCCACAGCCCGAAGGCGGCGCGCTATGCCGGCATTTCGGAAACCCGCATCATCATCACTGCGATGATGATCTCGGGCGCGCTGGCCGGCATGATGGCGCTCAACCCGGTGATGGGCGACCAGCACAATGTCGCGATCGATTTCGTGTCCGGCGCCGGCTATGTCGGCATCGCGGTCGCATTGATGGGCAGGCTGCATCCGGTCGGCATCGTCCTGGCGGCGATCCTGTTCGGCATGCTCTACCAGGGCGGCGCAGAGCTTGCCTTCGAGATGCCGGCGATCAGCCGCGACATGATCGTCATCATCCAGGGGCTGGTCATCCTGTTCGCCGGCGCGCTCGAACACATGTTCAGGCCTTACATCCAGGCGCTGTTCGCCTCGGTCAGCCCGAAATCGGTCGGCATGCAGGCAGTAAAGGGTAAGGGGGCCTGAGATGGACATGTTCAACGCCATCATCCAGGTGCTGGATTCGACCATCCGCCTTTCGGTGCCGCTGCTGCTCGCCTGCCTGGCGGGTCTTTATTCGGAACGGGCCGGCATCTTCGACATCGGGCTCGAAGGCAAGATGCTGGTCGGCGCCTTTGCCGGCGCATCGGCCGCCGCCGTCTTCCATTCGGCGCTGATCGGCCTCGGTACGGCGGTGCTGATCTCGGTCGCTTTCGCCCTGGTGCACGGCTTCGCCTCGATCACGCATCGCGGCAACCAGATCGTCTCCGGCGTGGCGATCAATTTCATCGCTGCCGGATCGACCATCATCCTCGGCCAGGCCTGGTTCCAGCAGGGCGGGCGCACGCCGGCGCTGCAGCCGGCCGAACGCTTCGAGGCGATCATCTGGCCCGGCGCCGAGGCGATCAAGGACGTGCCGATCATCGGCCCGATCTATGCCGAGCTGATCTCCGGCCATTCGATCCTGGTCTATTTCGCCTTCGCCATGGTGCCGTTCACCTGGTGGGTGCTGTTTCGCACCCGCTTCGGTCTCAGGATGCGCGCGGTCGGCGAAAACCCGGCCGCGGTCGACACCGCCGGCATCTCGGTCGCCTGGCTGCGCTACCGTGCGCTGATCTGCACCGGCATCCTCACCGGCGTCGCCGGCGCGTATCTTTCCATGGTGCAGAATGGCGGCTTCGTGAAGGACATGACTGCGGGCAAGGGCTATATCGCGCTGGCTGCGCTCATCTTCGCCAAATGGAAGCCGGTCAACGCCATGTTCGCCTGCCTGTTGTTCGGTTTCCTCGATGCTGCGGCCATCCGCCTGCAGGGCTCGCCGCTGCCGATCATCGGCAAGGTGCCGGTGCAGTTCATGCAGGCGCTGCCCTATGTGCTGACCGTTATCCTGCTCGCCGGCTTCATCGGCAAAGCCATCCCGCCGCGCGCCGGCGGCGTGCCCTATGTGAAGGAACGCTGAGGTCGGAGAATGCTGGGGCGGGATTTTCCTGCGGCGGCGACCGGTATTTGAACAAGATCGTGGGAGAGAAGAACCGGATGTCGCATGATCTTTTCGAGGCGGCGAAGACGGCGATGGCAAAGGCCTATGCGCCCTATTCGAAGTTCCCTGTGGGGGCAGCGCTGCGTACCGAGGACGGGCGCGTCTTCACCGGGGCCAATATCGAGGTGGCATCCTATCCGGAAGGCTGGTGCGCCGAGACGACGGCGCTCGGCCATTACATCATGGGCGGCGGCGGCAGGATCGTGGAGATCGCGGTGATCGCCGAACGCATGGCCAAATGCTCGCCATGCGGCGGCTGCCGGCAGCGGCTGGCGGAATTCTGCCGGCCGGACACGAAGCTTTATCTCTGCGACAACGCCGGCGTGGCCGAGACGGTGACCATGGGCGACATGCTGCCCTACGGCTTCAGGGGCGACATCTTGAAATGAAGAGCGGGTTGAAATGAAGGAAGCGCTGGATCATCTGGTCGAGAAACTGGACGGACTGGCGCCGACCGCGGCGCTCGTGCTCGGCTCGGGCCTGGGCGGGCTGGTCGACCAGGTCAAGGATGCCAGGCGCATCTCCTATGCCGAACTGCCGGGCTTCCCGCGCAGCGGTGTTTCGGGCCATGCCGGCGAGGTGGTTGCCGGGCATTTCGCCGGCACGCCGGTGCTGATGCTGTCCGGACGCGCGCATTATTACGAGCATGGCAATGCCGCGGCGATGCGGCCGGCGCTGGAGGTGCTTGCCGGCATCGGCATCTCGCATTTGATCCTCACCAATGCCGCCGGCTCCGTCGATCCGGAAATGGGGCCGGGTTCGGTGATGCTGATCACCGACCACATCAATTTCTCCGGCTCCAACCCGCTGATCGGCGAGCCGAGCGACCGGCGCTTCGTCGGCCTCACCGAGGCCTATGATGCCGGCTTGCGCGGAGCGATCGAGAAAGCGGCGAAGGCGACCGGAACGGCCCTGCATCAAGGCGTCTATATGTGGTTTTCCGGACCGTGCTTCGAGACGCCGGCCGAGATCCGAATGGCGCGCGTCATGGGTGCCAACGCCGTCGGCATGTCGACCGTGCCGGAGGTCATCCTTGCCCGCTTCCTCGGGCTCAAGGTCGCCGCTTGCTCGGTCATCACCAACCTGGCGGCCGGCATGACCGGAGCGGAGCTCTCGCACCAGGAAACCAAGGATATGGCGCCTATCGGCGGCGCGCGGCTGGCGACGATCCTGCGGCGCGTCTTCCAGGACGGCTTGCCCGACTGATGCTGCCGCAGGAGATCATCCGCCGCAAGCGCGACGGCCACAGGCTCTCGGCCGACGAGATCGCGGCCTTCATCGCGGGGCTGACGGCCGGCACCATCTCCGAGGGCCAGGTCGGCGCTTTCGCGATGGCCGTGTTCCTCAACGGCATGAGCCGCGAGGAAGCGGTGGCGCTGACGATCGCGATGCGCGATTCCGGCGATGTGCTCGACTGGTCCGACCTGCCGGGCCCGGTCACCGACAAGCATTCCACGGGCGGCGTCGGCGACAATGTCTCGCTGATGCTGGCGCCGATCGTCGCGGCCTGCGGGGCCTGTGTGCCGATGATCTCGGGCCGCGGGCTCGGCCACACCGGCGGCACGCTGGACAAGATGGATGCCATCCCCGGCTATGCCAGCCAGCCGGACGTGGCGCTTTTCCGCAAGACGGTGCTCGAGACCGGTTGCGCCATCATCGGCCAGACCGCCGATCTCGCGCCGGCCGACCGCAGGCTCTACGCGATCCGCGACGTCACCGGAACGGTCGAATCGGTGCCGCTGATCACCGCCTCGATCCTGTCGAAGAAGCTTGCCGCGGGCTTGGGTTCGCTGGTGCTCGACGTCAAGGTCGGCAACGGCGCCTTCATGGAGAAGTCGCGCGATGCCGTCGCCCTGGCGAACAGCCTTGTCGAGGTCGCCAATGGCGCCGGCTTGAGCGCCTCAGCGCTGGTGACCGGCATGAACGAGCCGCTGGCCTCGGCCGCCGGTAACGCGGTCGAGGTGAAGAATGCCGTCGATTTCCTCACCGGGCGATATCGCGACCGGCGGCTGGAGGAGGTGACGCTGGCGCTGGCTGCCGAGATGCTGCAGTCGGCGGGGCTCGTCTCGTCCAACCAGGACGGCATCAGGCGCGCCACCGAAGCGCTTGCCGGAGGCCGTGCGGCGGCCGTCTTCGCGCGAATGGTGTCGGTGCTTGGTGGTCCCGCCGATTTCATCGAGAACGCGGAAAAATATTTGCCGACTGCGCCGGTCGAACTGGCCGTGAAAGCGGAACAGGATGGGTTCGTGACCGGCATCGCCACGCGCGATATCGGGCTTGCCGTCGTCACGCTCGGTGGCGGGCGTAGCCATCCGGACGACAAGATCGATCATGCCGTCGGTCTGACCCGGCTGTTGCCGGTCGGCGCCGAGCTGCGCCCGGGCGAGGCACTGGCGCTGGTGCATGCCCGTACGAATGCGGAGGCCGAGGCAGCGGCGGCGGCCGTGCGAGCTGCTTATGCGATCGGCGGTTCCAAACCGCCCGCCGAAAAGACCGTGCTCAGGCGGATACTGCCGCGCTAGAGCAGTTCATCGTTTCGCGGAAACGGTGAACTGCTCTATCCTTTGTGGCTGACGTAATTCCGGACGGAAAACCGCTGCGCACTTTTCCTGGAATTGTTTACGTCGGATTTACTGAACGAGCAGCAGCGAGCCGTCCTGGACCTGGTATTTCTGCAACCGCTGCAGGAAGCTCATGCCGATCAGGTTGATCTGCAGCGCCCTGTCGTCGAGCACCATCGCCTGGACGTTATCGACCGAGATCTTGCCGATCTGCAGGCGGTCGACAGTCACCACGGCGGCCTTTACCGCGCCGTTGGCGGTGTTCACCTGTCGATTGAAGTCGGACGGATTGAGCGAGACGCCGATCCGTCGCGCCGTCGAGGTGTTGATGGCGACCAGCGTCGCGCCGGTGTCGATCATGCCGTCGATCTGGCGGCCATTGAGCTTGAACTGCGACGTGAAGTGGCCGCGCGCATCGGCATTGACCAGCACCTGGCGGCCGAGCGGCATCGGCGCGGCTGGTTTGTTCGGGACCGAAGCGAGATTGACCAGGGGCTGAGCCTCCGGGGCTGCCGGCTGCGGGGCGACGGCCGATTTCAGGAGGCCGTCCACCAGATGCGGGTTAGCCTGATAGACGATCGGAATCGAAGCCGAAGTTCCGGCAAAGATGCCGAGGATGAGAAGCTTGCGCAGCATGGATGCCCCTAAAGCGTTTTCACCGTTTCACGAAAACGTTGAACCGCTCTATCCCTTTGGTTTGGAGCAATCCCGAAAGGAAAACCGCTTCACACTTTTGCTGGAATTGCTCCCGAAGGCCTGCATCCTTATGCCGATATGGTGTGTGCGACTTTAACGCGTGTGGGAAACCGCAAGCTTGCGTAAACGGCCAGTTAAGAACGGCGCTCACTTTGTGCCGTACATGCGGTCGCCGGCGTCGCCGAGGCCCGGCATGATGTAACCCTTGTCGTTCAACTGCCGGTCTATCGAGGCGGTGAAGATCGGCACGTCCGGATGCGCCTTGGTGAAGCGCTCGATGCCTTCGGGGGCGGCAAGCAGGCAGAGGAAGCGGATGTTGGTGGCGCCGCGCCCCTTCAGCTTGTCGATCGCGGCGATCGCGGAATTCGCGGTCGCCAGCATCGGATCGACGACGATCACCAGGCGGTCGGCAAGATCGCTCGGCGCCTTGAAGAAATACTCGACCGCTTCAAGCGTCTCGTGGTCGCGGTAGAGGCCGATATGGGCGACGCGTGCGGCCGGCACCAGGTCGAGCAGGCCCTCGAGCAGGCCGTTGCCGGCGCGCAGCACCGAAGCAAAGACCAGCTTCTTGCCTTCCAGCGTCGGTGCCTCCATCTCCTCGATCGGCGTCTCGATCATGGTCGTGGTCAGCTCGAGATTGCGGGTCACCTCATAGCCGAGCAGCAGCGAAATCTCGCGCAGCAGCCGCCGGAAGCCGGCCGTCGAGGTCTCCTTCTTGCGCATGATGGTCAGCTTGTGCTGGACGAGGGGATGGTCGACGACGGTGACGCCCTGCATGATGTGCTCCGACTGGTTCGGGATAGTAGTCAGTAGTGAGTAGTGAATAGTGAGCCGATTTGCGAGTCCTCGCCTCGGGGAAAGCTCCTGCCTTCAACCGATCTATGCGTGCTCGGCCAAATGCATAACTACTGACTACCGACTACTCCCCTACTCACTCACCGCACCTTCGCGTCCAACCGGCTTAGCAGCACCGCCTTGGTCTTCTTGTCCACGAAGGCCGCTTCGATAGCCGTTCTGGTGATCCCGGCGAGCGCCTTGTCGTTCAAGGCGAAATGCTCGGCGGCGATATCGTATTCGCGCTTCAGCGAGGTCCAGAAGTAGGGCGGGTCGTCGGAGTTGAGCGTCACCTTGCAGCCGGCGGCGCGCAGTGCCGGAAAGGGGTGGTCGGCGAAGCTGTCGAAGACTTTCAGCGCGATATTGGAGCCCGGGCAGCATTCCAGCACCACGCCTTCGGCGGCGATGCGGCGGACCAGGTCAGGGTTCTCGATGGCGCGAACGCCGTGGCCGATGCGGGAGGGGCGGATGTGGTCGAGAGCCGCCGCCACACTTTCCCAGCCCATCAGCTCGCCGGCATGGATGGTGATGCCGAGGCCCGCCTCGCGCGCGATCTCGAAGGCGCGGACATAATCCTCGAAGTCGCCGATGCGCTCGTCGCCGGCGACGCCGAAACCGGTCACCAGCGGGTGGCCGCAGCGCGCCGCGAAGCGCGCCGCCTGCTCGATCGCCTCGACCCCGACATGGCGCACGCCGGTGACGATCATGCGGCCCTCGATACCAGTCTTGGCCTTGGCGCGGGTCATGCCTTCGCCCAGCGCATCCGTATAGGCTTTTGGCGACAGGCCGGCCTTTTTGGCATGGTCCGGGGAGGTGAAGATCTCGGAATAGATGGCGCCGTCCCGGGCGAGGCTGGTCAGATAGTAGTCGGCGAGGCGGGCATAGTCCTCCTCCGTGCGAAACAGGTCGGAAGCGAAATCGTAAGCCGCGAGAAACGAGGTGAAGTCCTGCCAGACGAAGGAGCCGTCCTGGATGTAGGGCGAAGGGTCCTTGCCGTATTTGCGGGCCTGGGCGACGACGAGCTCGGGCGCCGCCGCCCCTTCGATGTGGCAGTGCAGTTCGGCCTTCAAAATCATGCGGTCATCCCGTCCGATGTGCTGCTCTCGCGCAGATTCTGGCCGGAAAATCATGCGTGGCCTTTCCCTGCCGGGTTTTGAAGGCGCGGCCGAAAACCGCGCCTTGGACAATAGCGTCGGCACCATCGATCGGCTATGGTCCCGCCGGTTTTATGGCGGATCAAAATAATGTCGGTTGAGAGAACCACGGCCGCGGGCGGCATGGAAACCTCCTATGGTTTCAGGAAGGTCGGGGAAGGCGAGAAGCAGCCCCTGGTCAACGACGTCTTCCATAAGGTGGCCAATCGATACGACCTGATGAACGATCTGATGTCGGCCGGGTTGCATCGGCTGTGGAAGGACGCGATGGTTGCCTGGCTGAACCCTCCCAAAAAGGTGGGTTGGAAGGTGCTCGATGTCGCCGGCGGCACCGGCGATATCGCCTTTCGCATCATCGAGGCCAGCCAGCGCCAGGCCCATGCCACGGTGCTCGACATCAACGGCTCGATGCTGGCCGTCGGCCGCGACCGCGCCGAGAAGCTGGGGCTTGCCGCAAACACCGACTTCGTCGAGGCCAATGCCGAGGAATTGCCGTTCGAGGACGACAGCTTCGATGCCTATACGGTTGCGTTCGGTATACGCAACGTGCCGCGCATCGAGGTCGCTCTTGACGAAGCCTATCGGGTGCTGAAGCGGGGCGGACGGTTTCTGTGCCTGGAGTTCTCCGAGGTCGACATGCCGCTGCTCGACAAGGCCTATGAGGCCTGGTCGTTCAACGCCATCCCCAAAATCGGCAAGGCGGTGACCGGCGATGGCGAGCCCTATTCCTATCTCGTCGAATCCATCCGCAAGTTCCCCAACCAGCAGAATTTCGCAGCAATGATCACCCGCGCCGGCTTCGACCGCGTCACCTTCCGCAACTATTCGGGCGGCATCGCCGCCCTTCATTCCGGCTGGAAGCTTTGAGGCGCGGCACCTTGCAGCAGGTCCCTTTGAAGCAGGCAGCGCTATGAGCAGCGTCGCTGCCGCCTTCAGGCTCGCCAGGGCCGGCTGGGTGTTGGTCCGCGAGGGCGTCGTCGCGGCGCTGCCGGGCGAAGAGCTTTCCGGAATGCCGAAATTCGGCTGGCGCGTGGCGCGGCTTTTCACCCGCCGCCGGGCGCTGAGCTATCAGCGGGGCGACAGGCTGGCGCGGGCGGTGGTGCGGCTCGGACCTTCCTACGTCAAGCTCGGCCAGTTCCTGGCGACGCGGCCCGATGTCGTCGGCAACGACATGGCGCTGGACCTCGCGCTTTTGCAGGACAAGATGCATACCTTCCCGAGAGCGGAGGCGGTCCATGCGATCGAAGCCTCGCTCGGTCGCAGGATCGACGATCTCTATTCGAGCTTCGGCGAACCAGTGGCGGCGGCCTCTATCGCGCAGGTGCACGGCGCCGAAATCGTGCGCGAGGGTAGCGCTTCGCAGGTGGCGGTGAAAGTTATCCGGCCCGGCGTGCGGCATCGCTTCTTCCAGGATCTCGAAAGCTATTTCCTTGCCGCCCGCCTGCAGGAGAAATACATCCCCGCGTCGCGTCGCCTGCGCCCGGTCGAAGTGACCGAGACGCTGGCACAGACCACCAGAATCGAGATGGATCTGAGGCTCGAGGCAGCCGCGCTTTCCGAACTCGGCGAGAACACCAAGGACGATCCGGGCTTCCGCGTGCCGGCGGTCGACTGGGAGCGGACCGGCCGCGATGTCCTCACCATGGAGTGGATCGACGGCATCAAGATGAACGATCTCGCCGGTCTTGCCGACGCCGGCCACGACCTCAAGGCGATCGCCGCCAATCTGGTCCAGTCGTTCCTCAGGCACACGTTGCGCGACGGCTTCTTCCATGCCGACATGCATCCTGGGAATCTGTTCGTCGAGGCGAACGGCACCATCGTCGCGGTCGATCTCGGCATTGCCGGCCGGCTCGGCAAGAAGGAGCGACGCTTCCTCGCAGAGATCCTCTACGGCTTCATCGTGCGCGACTATCAGCGCGTCGCCGAGGTGCATTTCGAGGCGGGCTACGTGCCGCGCCAACACAATGTCTCGGCCTTCGCGCAGGCGATCCGCGCCATCGGCGAGCCGATCCACGGCCAGTCGGCGGAAACCATCTCGATGGCGAAGCTGCTGACGCTGCTGTTCGAAGTCACCGAGCTGTTCGATATGGCGACGCGGACCGAGCTGGTGCTTTTGCAGAAGACCATGGTGGTTGTCGAAGGCGTCGCCCGCACGCTCGATCCGGCCTTCAACATGTGGAAGACGTCCGAGCCTGTGGTCAGCGACTGGATCGCGGGCAATCTCGGCCCGCGCGGCATGCTCACCGACGCGCGCGACGCGGGCAGAGCCCTTGTGTCGCTGGCAAGGCAGGCGCCGGATCTTGTGGCCCGCACCGAGCGGCTGTCACGCGAGATCGATTTGATGGCGGAAAACGGCCTGCGCTTCGACGAAGCGACCGCGCGCGCGATAGGCAGGGCGGAAGCGCGCCACACCCGCTCCGGCCGCGTGGCGCTGTGGGTGATCGCGCTGACGCTGGTCTATATCACTTGGAAGTTGCTCTGACCGCATGCGGCTTGTCGCCGGTTGATTGCATTGCTATCATTGCAAGCGCTACCTCATGCGAGTGCAATCACATGGCCAGCATCACGATCCGCAATCTGGATGACGAGGTGAAGGACCTGCTCCGGCAACTCGCGGCCGAAAATGGCTGCTCGATGGAGGAGCAGGCTCGGGTAATGATACGCGCCGCGGTCGAAGGCCGGGCAGGGCAGGCCGACCGTATCGGGCAGATCGAAGAAAAGCTGCGTGCGCTGACAGGCTTAAAGGGGCAGGCGGTGCCAGTTGTCGCCGCATCCGCCAAATCAGTTTCGCGAGGCTCGCTCTCCGGCAAGCGCATCCTGCTCATTATCGGCGGCGGCATCGCGGCTTACAAGGCGCTCGACCTGATCCGGCGGCTGCGCGAGCGGGGCGCTTCGGTGCGGGTGGTGATGACGTCGGCAGCGCAGGAATTCGTCACCACGCTGTCGGTCGGCGCGCTTTCGGCCGACCATGTCTTCACCGAGCTGTTCGACCGCAAGGACGAGCACGATGTCGGCCATATCAGGCTGTCGCGCGAGGCCGATCTGTTGGTTGTCGCGCCGGCCACCGCCGACCTGATGGCGAAGCTCGCCAACGGCCATGCCAACGACCTCGCCTCGACGGTGCTTCTGGCCACCGACAAGAAGGTGCTGATGGCGCCGGCGATGAACCCGAAAATGTGGGCGCATCCGGCAACGCGGCGCAATCGGGCGACCTTGCTCAAGGACGGCATCATCTTTGTCGGTCCCGGCAAGGGCGAGATGGCCGAGAGCAACGAAGCGGGCGAGGGCCGCATGGCCGAACCGCTGGAGATCGTCGCTGCGATCGAGGCTATGCTCGATGAGAAGCCGAAGCCGCTTGCCGGCCGCAGGATCATCGTCACCTCCGGTCCGACGCATGAGCCGATCGATCCGGTGCGCTACATCGCCAACCGCTCCTCGGGCAAGCAGGGCCATGCCATCGCGGCCGCGCTGGCTAAGCTCGGCGCCGATGTCAGGCTTGTCTCTGGCCCGGTCACCGTCGCCGATCCGGCCGGTGTCGCGACCACCCACGTCGAAACGGCCGCGCAGATGAAGCAAGCGGTCGAGAGCCTGCTGCCGGCGGATGCCGCCGTGTTCGTCGCGGCGGTTGCCGACTGGCGCACGGAAAACACCGCCGGCGAGAAGATCAAGAAGGTGGCGGGCAAAGGGCCGCCTTCGCTGCAGATGGTCGAGAACCCGGACATCCTGGCCGGCATCGGCCATCACGCGGAGCGACCAAGCCTCGTCGTCGGCTTCGCCGCCGAGACGCAGGACCTCATCGCCAATGCCGAGGCGAAGCTCAGGAAAAAGGGCGCGGACTTCATCGTCGCCAATGACGTCTCGCATGAAAGCGGCATCGGTCCATCCGGCGTGATGGGCGGCGACCGCAACAAGGTGCGCATCGTCTCCAGGACCGGCGTCGAGGAATGGCCGGAAATGGGCAAGGATGAGGTGGCGGCGCGGCTCGCCGCGCTGATTGCGGAGCGGCTGCAGCAGACTGTCGTCGTCTGAGACCGAGCGGCAAGCGGGCACTTCGGCCGCGGCCGCCGTGACATCCCCGTCAACCCGCTGCCAATCTCGGCCGGTTTGTCGCTGAAAATATCCTCAGCGCCGCCAGGCAGCCGAACACGCCGAGGGGCACGAAGGCCAGAAACAGCCAGCCGGCGACGCCTGCGGCCGCTTCACGGTTCAGACCTTCCGAGAAGCCGGTGGCATTGGCGACGATGCCGGCAAGCGCTGCGCCTACCGCATAGCCGATGCGCTGCATGGTCGGCACGGCGGCCGAGGCGATGGTCTGCTCACCGTCGCGGGCCGAGGCGACGATGACGCGCGTGAGGAAGGGCCAGCAAACGCCGAAGCCGCCGCCCTGCAAAAGGGCGCAGAGCAGGATCAGCGGGATCGAGCCTGCCGGGATTGTGTAGGCGAAGCCGGCGAGGCCGGAGGCGATCATCAAGGCGCCGACGACGATGATCAGCCTCTCGCGCTCCAGCGGTGCATTGGCGATGAGGATCGACAGGATCGACCAGGCGATCGATTCTGCGGCGATGATGTAGCCGGTGGTCAGGATCGGAATGCCGTGCAACGTGGTCAGAAGCAGCGGCCCGTAAATGGTGAAGGTGCAGGTCGCCACGGAGAAAGCCGCAACCATCGTCATGCCGCTGCCAAGCGGCGAGCGCCATGAAAACAGAGGCGACGGGAAGAGCCGGGATTGCGGTCTAAGCGCATCCACGTGGAAGAAAAGCGCCAGGCCGGTCAGGCCGAGGAAGAGGAGCAGCGACGAGCGCAACAGGGCGATATCGATGCCGGCGGCGGCGATCAGCACGACGCTGAGGGCGAGACAGGCAAGCGCGGGATAGGGAAAGGGCGGTGCCTTGCCGCCGCTCGCCTGCGGCTTCCTCGCTTCAGGTGTGTCGAGCACGACGAAGCTTGCCAGCGCCATCGCCGCGCCGCCGAAGGTGAATACGCCGAAAGCCCAGCGCCACGACAGGAATTCGGTCATGAGAGCGCCTAGCATCGGGCCGCTGAAGGCGGCGACGCCCCAGATCGCGGACATGATGCCGAAGAGCTGCGGCCAGATGTTGCGTGGAAACAGGCGCTCGACCGAGACGAAAGCCAGCGATACCAGCGCGCCGCCGCCAAGCCCTTCGACCAGTCGCCCGACGAGGAACAACGGCATGGAAGGCGCCGCCGCGCAGATCAGCGCGCCGGTCGCATAGAGCAGGGCCGCGACCATCATGTTGGAGCGCAGGGCGACATAACTGACCAGCCGGCCCGCAGCGGCGCCGGCGACGATCGCGCCGAGCTCGTAGATCGCCAGCGACCAGCCGACCAGCTGCACGCCCGCCAGTTCGCCGACCATGGCCGGCATCACCGTCGCCACCATTGTTTCGTTGGTGGCATGCAGCAGGATGCCGAGGCTGACGAAGCAGAAGCGCGCCAGATCGCCGCTTGCCCACAGCGCCCGCCAATCCACCCTGTTGCTGGCCACCCTGTTGCTGGCCACCTTGTTGCCGCTCGCTGCCGTCACGCCGATCTCCTGCTTGTTTTGCGCACCTCATCCGCGTTGCGAACGAGGGGCAAGATCCAGTTCGGCAGGGCTTGTAGAACCTCAAGCGCAGTTGAGCTCAAGAGGCTTTTTCGCGGATTTCGAGGCAAGCCACCATTGGCGCCGAAGGGCTTTCCAAAGCACTCGGCCCGGAACAGATGTTCCGGGCCGAGTGCGGCGCAATGAATTTGAAAAGCCGAGGGCTCACTTGTAGGAGTGGACGAGGTCCAGCGACGCTACGGTGACGGCCAGGTTGAGGCCGGTCTGTGCCTGGACGCTGAGCGGCTCCAGCATGAAGGCGCTGTTCAAGCCGCCGACCAAGACGTTGGCGCCGCCGCCGGTCACCACGCTGGCCTCGGCGTTGACGCCGTAATAGCTGCCAGCGAGATCGCCCGCGTCATGGCTGCGGGTGGCGGCAAGCACCGCCCAGACGAGTTGGCCCTGATGCGTCTTGCCGACGTCGACGCCAAGCTTGGAGATCATCCCGGTATAAATCTCGGCCGGGCCGTGATGGGAAGGGCGGAAGACGCAGGAGACGCCCTTGTTCGACGTGATGACATAGCCGACACCGCCGTCGATGGTGCAATCGAGCGTGCCGAGCCGGAGCGTGCCGGCGCTGACCGGAGAAGCGAGGACCGTGGCGGCAAGCGCGGCAGCGGCACAGGCAAGTGTCTTGATCATTGGAAAGTCCCTTTCGCGAAAATCTTGGCCCCGACTTAAATGATCGAGGTGCACGGAGCGTTCCGCCGAAACTTTGACGCGAACATGGCAAGGGTTAACGCATTGCCCGGGGCGGTTAACGGATCGCTATCGGCGTCTCCGCAGCGCATCATCGCGGCCGCCGACGGTGACCGGGAACGACGCCCAAGCGCCGTGCAATACACCCTTCCGGCGTCGGCTTGAGATCAGCTGGCGTTGCCGCCGGTGCGCGACAGACCGTCCTTGGCCGGCTGGTAGTTGGGGTCGAGGTGGACAGCCTCGCGGTAGGACTTGGCGGCCCTGCCCTTGTCGCCGCGCTTTTCGTAGATCAGCGCCTGGTTGGCCCAGGCCTCGGCGTTCTTGCCGTCGAGCTTGATGGCCATGTTGAAGTCGGAGAAGGCGTTGTCCTCGTCGCCTGTCGCCAGATAGGAGAGGCCGCGGCCGTTGTAGGGTTCGGCGGCGTCCGGCGCCAGCGAGATCGCGGTCGAGAAATCCTCGATGGCGAATTTGTGCTGGCCCTGGCTCTGATAGATCAGGCCGCGATTGTGGTAGGCGCGGGCATCGGTGGTGTCGAGTTGGATCGCCTTCTGGAAGTCGTTGAAGGCATCTTGGGTGCGGCCCGCCTTGCGGTAGAGATTGCCGCGGCCGATATAGGCTGCGTCGTAGTTGGCGTTGATCTGGATCGAGCGGTTGTAGTCGGCCAAAGCGGCTTCCTGATTGCCGAGGAAGCGCTGGATCAGCGCGCGATTCGAATAGGCCTGGTAGAAGTTCGGATTGAGCTGGATCGCCTGGTTGAAGTCCTTGAGCGCCGCCTGGTACTGGCCGCCGCGGCCATAGGCCGAGCCGCGCACGTTATAGCCCTCGGGATCCTGCGGATTGCGCTGGATGACCGCCGAAAGCGAGGAGATGTTCTCGCTCGATCCCTGCGCCTTGTCGATCGAGTTGAACTCACCCGTCGGGGTCGTCTGGCATGCTGCAAGCATCAGACCCGAAAGCAGGGCCGCCGTCAGGGCGAAGCCGCGAAAAGCGGTTTTGCGCTCCACGGTAATTGCGTTCATCTTTGTCCTCACTGCCGCAGCGCCGTCAGTCCGTTCCCTCTCCGAACCGGCTCCAATACATAAACAAAAAGGTGGCGGCGATTCCGCATCGCGCCACCTTCGGTATCCTTCGAAAAGGACGAAAAATAGGCGTTATGAGCGCGGCGAGCGCGATGCGCCGGCGGCACCAGCCGGAGCCGGGCGCGGGGTCATCGGCAGCAGGCCTTCGCGCTGAGCGCGCTTGCGGGCCAGCTTGCGGGCGCGGCGCACGGCCTCGGCCTTCTCGCGGGCACGCTTCTCGGACGGCTTCTCGTAGTGACCGCGCATCTTCATTTCGCGGAAAATACCTTCGCGCTGCATCTTCTTCTTCAGCGCGCGAAGCGCCTGATCAACGTTGTTATCGCGGACGAGTACCTGCACGGGCAATCCTGTCTTCGGGTTTGAAATCATTAGGCAAACAGCCATAGCTGACATGCCTCCGCGGCGAATTGCACCGCGAATTGTGGCGGCTGATAGCAGAATCAGGCTGGGATGTCCACCTCCGATTGCGCGAACGGCGATCAAAAACCCGAGCGCTGCGCGCGCATGTTTGCTCGCGCTACGCGGTCGCCAGATGGTGGCGCGCAAAGTCCTCGAAAAACTCACCATAATCGCAGGTGATTTCCTCGCCTGCGGCGATGTCGCGAATGGCTGTGGCGCCGCCATACTGCGAGAAATCCGTGTTCGGCCGCTCCGAATGGTTCATGAAGCGGCCATTGTCCACCTCATAAACCATGAAGCCGGGCTTGTCCGGGCTCGGATAGGCATAGCGGTCGAGCAACTCGCGCAGATGCGGCGGCGCCGCCTCATATTTATCCATCGGGATCAGCCGGTCGAAATCCGGATCGAGGCGCCAGATCGAAGCGCCCTTGCGGATCGGCTCGGCGGCGAAGACCCCGACCCCTTCGATGGCGCTCTGGGCAACATAGGTTCTGATCAGCAGCATCGTTCCGGTCCGATTTCGACGGAAACGAAAATCGTCAAAATGAACGGGAATGCAAGGCCGCATCGCAACATTTTGGCGGATGGACATTTCTGTCGTCTGCCAAAATAGATCATGTCCGGTTGATCGAGACACCGCCATCGGCAAACAGCGCGGTTCCGGTGGTGAAGCTCGACGCATCCGAGGCAAGGTAAAGCGCGGAGCGGGCGATCTCTTCCGGCTGCGCCATGCGCTTCAAAGCATGAATGCCTTCGACGAAAGCGCGCGCCTCGGGCGTGGTCGTGGTTGCGCCGGGCGTGTCGGTGCCGCCGGGCAGCAGTGCGTTGACGCGCAGCCCTTGCGGACCGTATTCGGCAGCGAGCACCTGCGTCAGGCCGATCAGTCCGGCCTTGGCAGCGGCGTAGGCCGCCATGCCCGGCATCCCGGCGGTGTAGCCGACGAAGCTCGAGGTGAAGATCAGGGAGCCGCCGCCGCGCTCCAGCATGGCCGGTATCTGGTGCCTTGCGGCGAGGTAGGCGCTGGTCAGATTGGTGTCCATCGTCTCGTGCCAGGTGGCTGGCGCCATATCGGTCACCGGTCCCATCACGCCGACGGCGCCGGCATTGTTGAAGGCGATGTCGAGGCCGCCAAACCTTGCGACGGCGAATTCGACGAGCGCCTTCGCATAGGCCTCCTCCCTTACATCGCCGGCAAGCGCGGCTGCCGTGCCGCCGGCCGCTTCGATCTCGCCGACGAGCACGTCGAGCTCGGCCTGACGCCGGGCCGCGACGACCAGGGATGCGCCTTGCTCGGCAAACAGTTTGGCGGTGGCGCGGCCGATGCCGGAGCTCGCGCCGGTGACGATGGCGACCTTGTTTGTTAGGGTGAACATGTCTTTGCATCCTTCCTCTGTACCGGGCTTGCCGGCGGTTGGATGCATAGGTCGCAAATCGACATAGATGCAGCCACCCGAAAGTTGCCTTGCCGCCATCGCAGGGGGCATTGCGCGGCACTGGCGCAAAACGGCAAGCGCCGTCGCAAACAGCGCAAGGATGGCGACGCGGTTTCGCTAGTGATACACCTCGCAAGCCGGGGCAAGGGATGCCTGGCCGCAAATCCGCGAAAGCTACTGGCGCGAGGCTTAACGTGAAGAAATACTCGGTATTCGCCATTGCCCGCGAGGCGATGCGCGGCCACAGAGGCTGGGAAGAGCAGTGGACGTCGCCCGAGCCGAGGAAGGAATATGACGTTATCATCGTCGGCGCCGGCGGACACGGCCTGGCGACGGCCTATTATCTGGCGAGCGAGCACGGCATCACCAACATCGCGGTGCTGGAAAAGGGCTGGCTCGGCGGCGGCAACACCGGCCGCAACACCACCATCATCCGCTCCAACTACCTCTATGACGAAAGCGCCGGCATCTACGATCATGCGCTGAAGCTGTGGGACGGGCTCAGTCAGGAACTCAACTACAACGTTATGTATTCGCCGCGCGGCGTCATGATGCTGGCGCACAACGTGCACGATGTCCAGGTGTTCAAGCGCCATATCCATGCCAATCGCCTCAACGGCATCGACAATGAATGGCTGACGCCCGAACAGGCGAAGGAATTCTGTCCGCCGCTCAACATCTCCAGGGAGGCGCGCTATCCGGTGATGGGTGCCGCGCTGCAGCGCCGCGGCGGCACGGCGCGTCATGACGCGGTCGCCTGGGGCTATGCGCGCGGGGCTTCGGCGCGCGGCGTGCACATCATCCAGAATTGCGAGGTCACCGGCATCAAGCGCGCGGCGAACGGCGCTGTCAGCGGGGTAGAGACGACGCGCGGCTTCATCGGCGCCAAGAAGGTCGGCGTGGTCGCCGCCGGCCATTCCTCCGTCATCATGAACATGGCGGGCGTGCGCATGCCGCTCGAAAGCTATCCGCTGCAGGCGCTGGTCTCGGAGCCGGTCAAGCCGGTGGTTCCCTGTGTGGTGATGTCGAACACGGTGCACGCCTATATCTCGCAGTCGGACAAGGGCGAGCTGGTGATCGGCGCAGGCACCGACCAGTATGTCTCCTATTCGCAGACCGGCGGCCTGCATATATTGCAGCACACGCTCGACGCCATCTGCGAGATGTTCCCGATCTTCACCCGCATGAAGATGCTGCGCTCCTGGGGCGGCATCGTCGACGTGACCCCCGACCGCTCGCCCATCCTGGCGAAGACACCGGTCCAGGGCCTCTACGTCAATTGCGGCTGGGGCACCGGTGGCTTCAAGGCGACGCCCGGCTCGGGCAATGTCTTCGCGCATACGATCGCGAGGGACGAGCCGCACGCGATCAACGCGCCCTTCACGCTCGAGCGCTTCCGCACGGGGCGTCTCATCGACGAGGCCGCCGCGGCGGCTGTGGCGCACTGACGATGGGCCAAATGACCCTTATGCCGCTTTGCGATCAACCGGCCGGCGCCCGCGTCGGCCATGGCGAGTTGTAGGATCCACCGAAAATGCTTCTCATCCGCTGCCCCTATTGCGAGGAAGAGCGCCCGGAACTCGAGTTCCGCAATGCCGGCGAGGCGCATATTGCGCGCCCGACCAACATTGCCGCCGAGAGCGACGACGATTTCGAGAAATTCTTCTTCATCCGCGCCAACCCTAAAGGCGTCGTCTATGAGCGCTGGCGGCACATCCATGGCTGCGCCCGCTTCTTCAACGCGGTGCGCGATACGGTCACCGACAGGTTCGTCATGACCTACAAGGCCGGCGAGCCGAAGCCCGCGAAGCTGCCGGGAGCCTCAAAATGAACGCCGCCTTCCGCATTTCCGGCGCCGGTCGCCTCAGCCAGGCGAAGACTGCCTCCTTCAGCTTCGACGACAAGCCGTATATCGGCATCGAGGGCGACACGCTGGCCTCGGCGCTGCTCGCCAACGGCGTGCACCTGGTCGGCCGCTCGTTCAAATATCACCGTCCGCGCGGCTTCCTGTCGGCCGGCGCGGAAGAACCCAACGCGCTGGTGCAGATCGTGCGCGACGATGCGCGCAAGACGCCGAATGTGCGGGCGACAGTGCAGGAGCTCTATGACGGGCTGACGGCCAACTCGCAGAACCGCTGGCCGTCGCTTGCCTTCGACGTCGGCGCCGTCAACGACATCGCATCACCGATGTTTTCGGCCGGCTTCTACTACAAGACCTTCATGTGGCCGAAATGGGCCTGGAAGGACCTCTACGAGCCGAAGATCCGCGCTGCCGCGGGCCTCGGCGTTTCGCCGGACAAGCCGGATCCCGACCACTATGCCGCGCGCTACGCGCATTGCGAGGTGCTGGTGCTGGGCGGCGGCGCCGCCGGCATCGCGGCCGCGCTCGCCGCGGCCGAAACGGGCGTGCGGGTGATCGTCGCCGACGAGCAAGCCGAATTCGGCGGCAGCCTGCGCTTCGAGAGCGGCGCCAGGATCGACGGCCAGGACGGCTATGCGTGGGCGCAAGCGGCGATCGCGAAGCTCAAGGTGATGGACAATGTGCGCGTGCTGTCGCGCACGACCGCCTTCGGCTATTACGCGCAGAACTTCGTCGGACTGGTCGAGCGAGTCAGCGACCATCTCAAGAGCCCGGGCCGGGAGCTTGCGCGAGAACGCCTGTGGCAGGTTCGCGCCAAGCGCGTCGTGATCGCCACCGGCGCCATCGAGCGCCACATGGTGTTTGCCAACAACGACCGTCCGGGTGTGATGCTCGCTTCGGCGGCGCGCACCTACCTCAACCATTACGGCGTCGCGGTCGGCAGGAATATCGGCGTCTATACGGCCAACGATTCCGCCTACGCCGCCGCGATCGACCTCAAGAAGGCCGGCATCAACATCGCGGCGATCGTCGACCTGCGCGACAACCCGGCCGGACCGGTGATCGACGAGGCGAGGGCGCTCGGCATCGAGATCAATTTTGGCCGTGCGGTGGTCAGCGCCGGCGGCAAATTGCGTGTGTCGTCAATGAGCGTGCAGCCGAAGAATGGTGGCGGCGAGCGGACCATCCCGGTTGACGCGATCCTCATGTCGGCCGGCTGGACGCCATCGGTGCATCTGTTCTCGCAATCGCGCGGCAAGGTCGCCTTCAACGACGAGACCAAGCGCTTCGTGCCGGGCACCTACGCGCAGGACTGCGTCTCGGTCGGCGCCTGCAACGGTACCGACGGGCTGGCCGCCTCAGTTGACGAGGCTTACGCGGCGGGCGCCAAGGCGGCGAAGGAGGCCGACGGCAAGGTTGGCAAGGGCGCCAAGCCCAAGGTCGACGCCGGCGAGAACTGGTCGCGCGGTATGTTGGGCGCCGCGCCCGGTGCCGGCCCGGGCACGACGGTCAAGGCCTTTGTCGATTTCCAGAACGACGTCACTGCCAAGGACATCCGCCAGGCGGTGCATGAAGGCATGCACTCGATCGAGCACGTCAAGCGCTTCACCACCAACGGTATGGCGACCGACCAGGGCAAGACGTCGAACATGCACGGCCTGGCGATCGCCGCCGAGACGCTCGGCAAGCCGATCCCGCAGGTCGGCCTCACCACCTTCCGGGCACCTTACACGCCGGTGACGTTCGGCTCGATCGTCGGCCACGCGCGCGGCGCCTTGTTCGACCCGACCCGCCGCACGGCAACGCATGGCTGGGCCGCGTCGCAAGGTGCGGTGTTCGAGGATGTCGGCCACTGGAAGCGCGCCTGGTATTTCCCCAAAGCGGGCGAGGACATGCATGCCGCCGTCGACCGCGAATGCGTGACGGTGCGCAAGGCCGCCGGCCTGTTCGACGCCTCCACGCTCGGCAAGATCGAGGTGGTCGGGCCGGACGCGGCGAAGTTCATGGAACTGCTCTACACCAATCCCTGGGAGAAGCTGGAAACCGGCCGCTGCCGTTACGGCATCATGCTGCGCGAGGACGGCTTCATCTATGACGATGGCGTCGTCGGCAGGCTGGCGCCGGACCGCTTCCACGTGACGACGACCACCGGCGGCGCGCCGCGCGTCATGAACCACATGGAGGATTACCTCCAGACCGAGTTCCCGCATCTCAATGTGTGGCTGACCTCGATCACCGAGCAATGGGCTGTCATTGCCGTGCAGGGGCCCAAGTCGCGCGACATCATCGCGCCGCTGGTCGAGGGCATCGACATGTCGGACGAGGCGATGCCGCATATGTCGGTGCGCGAGGGCAAGATCTGCGGCGTGCCGACAAGGCTGTTCCGCATGTCCTTCACCGGCGAGCGCGGTTTCGAGGTCAACGTGCCGGCCGATTACGGCGAGGCCGTCTGGGAAGCGCTGTGGGCCGAAGGCCAGAAGCATGGCGCGACCGCCTACGGCACCGAGACGATGCACGTGCTGCGCGCCGAAAAGGGCTACATCATCGTCGGCCAGGATACCGACGGCACGGTGACGCCGAACGATGCAGGGCTCGACTGGGCGGTCGGCAAGAAGAAGACCGATTTCGTCGGCATCCGCGGCCTGACCCGGCCGGACCTTGTAGCCAAGGGCCGCAAGCAGCTGGTCGGCCTGAAGACCAAGGACCCGAAGGTCGTGCTGGAAGAGGGCGCGCAGATCGTCGCCGACCCGAAGCAGGCGATCCCGATGAAGATGATCGGCCACGTCACCTCCAGCTACTGGTCGGAGAATTGCAGTCGCTCGATCGCGCTGGCGCTCGTCGCCGGCGGCCGCGACCGCATGGGCCAGACGCTCTATGTGCCGATGCCGAACGGCACGATCGAGGTGGAAGTCACCGGCATGGTGTTCGTCGACGAGAAGGGAGAACGCCTCAATGGCTAAGGCCGCTGCCAAGACAAAAGCCGCTGCTGCTTCCACCTCCGTCGAGCGTCGGCCCGCGCTTGCCGGCCGCACGCTGTCGGCGCCGGGCGTCAAGGTCGAGATGCTGCCGCCGGCTGAACGCATCTCGCTGCGCGCCCCCCAGGCGTCGCTTGCCGCGCTTTCCAAGGCGCTCGGCCTCACGCTGCCGACAAAGCCCAAGACTTCGGCAACCAAGGACGGGCGCACGGCGCTGTGGCTCGGGCCCGACGAATGGATGATCATCGACGAGGCGGGCAAGGATCCGCTCGCCGACTGCGCCAAGGTGACAATGCTGCATTCGGCGGTCGGCATCTCGCATCGCAATGTCGCGATTTCGGTTGTCGGGCCGGCGGCTGCAGCGGCGGTCAATTCGGGTTGCCCGCAGGACCTGTCGCTCGAGGCTTTCCCGCTCGGTGCTGCCTCGCGCACCATTCTCGGCAAATCCGAGATCGTGCTGCTGCGCAGCGCGGCCGATACATTCCGGGTGGAATGCTGGCGTTCCTTCTCGGACTATGTCTTTACTCTGCTTTCGGAAGCGGCGGGCGACGCGGCGAACTGAGCTTCGCGGCGTCGTTTCCAAGGAACCATCGCCAGTCAATGCCGTTTCTGCGGCTTGCGAGGGAGAGTGCCGATGCCGTCCAAATCCGCGCCGAAGTCGTCCAAGAAGACAGCTGCAGTCCGTTCGCTGGAGCAGGAGCGGCGCCATGAGGTCGAGGAAGAGGAACTCGAGGAAGGCCTCGAGGACACATTTCCCGCCAGCGACCCGGTATCGATCACCAGCACTTCCATTCCCGGCAGACCGGCAAAGCCGAATAAGGCCAGGACCGCGGCAGGAACGAAACCGAGCAAGAAATAGGCTTGAGCAGGTCCTCAGGGGCGCGGGCAGAAACGAAAAAGGGCGGCCAAATGCCGCCCGTTTTCGTTCGAAGTCTTGCCAATAGTGCTCAGAGGCCGGGCACGAACCAGGGGCTGACATCGATGCCGAGCCGCGGGCTCTTCGTCGTCTTGTTGGCGTCGGCCTTTTCCACCGAACCGGTCGAGGTGCAGTCGAGCTTCACGCTGGCGTTGGTCTGAGCGCAAGCCGCGGGAGCGTGCTTGGCCGGCTGGCTTGCGCCGGCGAAAGCGGTACCCGAGAAAGCTAGCACGGTGGCGAGAGCAAGGATGGTCTTCTTCATTTTCCGTCTCCAGTCAATCTTTTTCGTACACGTACGATGCAGTGTACAAATACGGTTAATGAAGTCGGAATTCAAGGAGGAATCTGTACGTGTACGACAAATTTTTTTGAACACAGGAATCCGGCGCCGCAAATCAAGCGAAGCGGTGCAAGCCGACGATCAAAGAGATCAGCAGTTGACGGGCGTTGCGGTCAGCGGCGGAATATCCTGTGCCTGCAACCCCGCCAGCGTGAAATCGCACATGCGCTTCACATAGGCCTGGGCGTCGCCGAACGGATAGAAGGGAAAGGTGATCAAGAGCGAGATCGTACCGTGGCCGACGGTCCACAGCATGGTGGCGATGGCGCGCGGGTCGCCCTTGAGCCTGCCGGCGGCAACGCAGGCCTCGACGCGTTTGATCAGCACCTTCATGGCCGGATTGCCTTCTTCCATGTCCGCGTAGCTGCGTCCTTCAGGCAGCTTGGTCTTCTCGGTCATGAAGACGGTGCGATATTCGTTGGGGTTGCCGAGCCCGAAAGCCGCGTATTCGGTCATCACCGCCTTGAGCGCCTCGATCGGATCGTCGGCGGGATGCTCCTCGATGCGCCGCGCGAGCGTTTCGAAGGCGTCTTCGGCGAGCGCGAACAGAATGTCCTGCTTGTCGGCGAAATAGGAATAGACCGACATCGGCGCATAGCCGACCCGCTTGGCCAGCTTTCGGATGGTCAGGCCCTCATAGCCTTCTTCCTGAACCAGCTTGTGAGCCGCCGCGACCAGTTCGGAGCGAAGCTCCGCCTTCTGTTTTTCGCGGCGTTTCTGAACGCTTAGCGCCAATATATGCTTGCCTTTGTGATTGGTTGCCTGACGAAATTATATACGCCGTACGGAAACGGACAAGGGCGCCTCCAGTTCCCTTGCGTGCGCTCTGCGTTTTAACGCAATTGCGGACGAAAAACCGCTAAGGCACTTTTCCTGAAATTGCTCAGATAGCGCCAATGCCGCCGTCGAGCGCCAGAGCGTGGCCGGTCATGAAGGAATTGGCCGGGTCGGCGAGGAACAGGATGCCGGTGGTGATCTCGTCGACCTCGCCGACACGCTTCATCGGCACGCCGCGCGTGAGCTCGGCCATCGCTTCGGCTTCGGGCGCTCCGGTGAAACGCACGAAGCCGTCGACCATCGCGGTGCGGGTGTGAGCCGGGCAGACCGCGTTGATGCGTATGCCCTTGCTGGCGTATTCCACGGCAGCCGAGCGCGTCAGCCCGACGACGCCGTGCTTGGCGGCGGCATAGACCGAAAGCTTCGGCGCGCCTGAGAGGCCGGCGACCGAGGCGATGTTGACGATGACGCCGCCCTTGCCGCTTTCCCGGAATTGCCGTTCCAACTGAGGAATCTGGTGTTTCATGGCATAGAAGACGCCGAGCAGGTCGACCTCCACCACGCGGCGCGCTTCCTCCGAGGTGACCTGCGGCAGGCGTACGAAGGAGTGGACGATGCCGGCATTGTTGACGGCGATGTCGAGCCGGCCGAACTTTTGCACGGCCAGCTTCACCAGATCCTCCGAGAGCTTTTCGTCGGCGATGTTGCCGGCAAGGTGAGCCGTCTCGGCGTCGAGCGTTGCGGCGAAATCGCCAAGCGCAGACTCGTCGAGGTCGGACAGAACGAGCCGTGCCCCTTCCGCGGCGAAGGCCTTTGCCGCGCCGCTGCCGAGACCGCCGGTCGCGCCGGTGATCAGCACCGTCATCCCATCGAAACGGCCCATTCCCCGGCTTCTCCGCGTTCAGCTGTTCTCGTCAATCAGTTCCACTGCGAGCGCGGAGAGCAGTTTTACCGCCTGGCCGTAGGTCCTTGCCTTTTCCGGATTGGAGGCGTTGCCGTCCAGCGCGCGGCGGTAGACGCCCTGGCAGATCGCCGCCAGCCGGAAGAAGGAGAAGGCGAGGAAGAAGGTCCAGTTGTCTATCTTCTCGATGCCGCGCCGTCTGCAGTAGGCCTCGACATAGGCTTGCTCGGAAGGCAGGCCGGCAGCGGCGCGGTCGATGCCACCGAGGCCGCGAAAGCCCGAGGCATGCGGCAGACGCCACTGCATGCATTGATAGGCAAGGTCGGCGAAGGGATGCCCGAGCGTCGACAGCTCCCAGTCGAGCAGCGCGATGATCTTCGGCGCGCCCGGCGCGAACATCATGTTGTCCAGCCGGTAATCGCCATGGACAAGCGAGACGCGGCCGTCATCGGCAGGCATATGCGTTTCGAGCCAGGCAATCAGCCTGTCCATGTCTGTTATGGTTTCGGTTTCGGAGGCCTTGTACTGGCTGGTCCAGCGCGCGAGCTGGCGCTCGAAATAGCTGCCGGGCCGGCCGAAATCGCCAAGTCCGACGGCGTCCACATCGATATCGTGCAAGGCGGCGAGCGTCGCATTCATGGCATCGTAGATCGCGGCGCGCTCGTCATTGCCGGATGCGTCCGGCAGTGACGGATCCCAGAAGATGCGGCCGTCGAGGAACTCCATGACGTAGAACATGCGGCCGATCGGGGAGTCTTCGCCGGAAAGATGCAGCATGCGCGGCACCGGCACCGCCGTGCCGGCAAGCGCCTGCATCACCCGGAATTCCCGGTCGACCTGATGCGCGGATTTCAGCAACTGTCCCGGCGGCTTGGCGCGCAACACGTAGCGGCCGCTGGCGACTGTCAAAAGATAGGTCGGATTGGACTGCCCGGACTTGAATTTTTCAATCGCCGACAGGCCGGCAAAACCCGGGATATGCGCCTCGAGGTAGGGCGCAAGGGCCGCCTGGTCTATGGCACCGGCCTCGCCGCTCATGCGTTCTCGGGTTGGCGCTCGATCAGCGTCAAGGTCAGCCAGCGCGCCGTCAGCGCCGGCTTCTTCGAGCCTTCGATCTCGATGGTCACGTCATGCGCCGTCTGCACCCAGCCGGACGGCCTGACCTTGACGTCAGCCAGCACGAAGCGGGTGCGGATGCGCGAACCCGTCTTCACCGGCGCCAGGAAACGCAGCGTGTCGAAGCCGTGGTTGACGCCCATCTTGCTGTTTTCCAGCGGCGGCATGGTCTCGAAGGTCATTGCCGACAAAAGCGACAGCGACAGGAAGCCATGCGCGATGGTGCCGCCAAACGGCGTCTCGCGCGCGGCGCGCTCAGGATCGCAATGGATGAACTGATGGTCGTCGGTCGCATCGGCGAACTGGTCGATCATGCGCTGCGTCACCGTTCGCCAGGGCGAGACGCCGACCTCCTTGCCGACGCTTGCCAGAAGCGTATCGAGACTGATCGGTTCCACACTGATGTCCTCCGCAACCCGCCCGGATCGCGATTCCTCGAACCGGGCACCTTATTCCTTGAACAAAGTCATGCCATGCTGCACCGACTGGCCGCCGTCGATAGGCAGGATGGCGCCGGTGACATAGCTTCCGGCTCGGCTGCACAAATAAAGCGTTGCGCCGGCAATGTCATCCGCCACGCCGATGCGGCCAAGCGGAACATGGTTACCGACATGTTTCGCCTGCTCCTCGGTCGCGGTGGCAAAGGCCGTCATGCGGCTCTGGAAAGGACCGGGCGCAAAGGCGTTGACGGTGATGCGGCGGGCGGCGAACTCGATCGCCAGCGTGCGCGTCAAATGATGCACCGCCGCTTTCGAGGCGGCGTAGGAATAGGCGTCGTCGGCCAACGGCTGGGTGCCCATCACCGAGCCGAGATTGATGACGCGGGCAGGATCCTCGTCGCTCGCGGCGGCATCGAGAAGCGGCAAGAGCTCCCGCGTCAGGTGGAAGACGGCGGTGACGTTGACGCCGAACACCTTGGCCCAGGCGTGGTAGGGGAAATCCTGCAGCGGCGCGCCCCAGGAAATGCCGGCATTGTTGACCAGGATGTGCAGGCGTTCCGTGCGTGCCTTGACCTCGGCGACGAGTGCCGCAATGCCCGCTTCGCTCGACACGTCGCCGGCAAAGCCCTCGGCATGGCCGGAGCCGCCGAGCGCGTTCAATTCGTTGGCGACTTTCGCGCAATCCTCGCCCTTGCGCGAAGCGATCATCACATGAGCGCCGGCGCGCACCAGACCGGTCGCCACCATACGGCCGATGCCGGTCGCCGCGCCCGTCACCAGCGCGGCCTTGCCGGTGACGGAGAACAGCCAGTCCAGATAGCTCATCGTGTTTCTCCGCATCCTGCCCGGCAGGGGAACTCGCCCAAGGACTCGCGTTGACAAGGCTAGCCGAAGTACGGTCATCCTTGCCACGGGTAAAGATTTATCTTCGGGAAAGGCGGAAGCGATGGCGGACATGAATCTCGGCATGACCGAGCGGCTGAAGCCGATCCATCAGCGCGTGGCGGCGATGGTGCGCGACGAGATCGCGCCGCTCGGCGAAGAGTTTCTCGCCGAGGTCGGCAAGAATGGGGACCGCTGGGCCTACACGGCCAGGCAGACGGAAATCCTGGAAGGCTTGAAGAAGACGGCGCGCGAGCGCGGCTTGTGGAATTTCTGGCTCACCGATTCCAAGCGCGGCTACGGCCTTTCCACCGTCGAATACGCCTATCTGGCGGAGGAGATGGGCAAGGCGCATCTCGGCGCCGAAACCTTCAACTGCTCGGCGCCTGACACCGGCAACATGGAGGTGCTGGAGCGATACGGCTCGGAAGCGCACAAGCGCGACTGGCTGGAGCCGCTGCTCGAGGGGAAAATACGCTCGGCCTATCTGATGACCGAGCCGGACGTGGCGTCCTCGGACGCCACCAACATTTCGATGCGCTGCGAGCGCCGCGGCGAGGACTATGTGCTGAACGGCGAAAAATGGTGGGCTTCCGGAGCGGGAGATCCGCGCTGCGCCATCTATATCGTCATGATCAGGACGGGATCGGACGAGGAGCCGCAACATCGCCGGCATTCGATGATCCTGGTGCCCTCCGACAGCAAGGGCATCGCCAAGCTGCGGCCCATGCAGGTCTATGGCGATGACGACGCGCCGCATGGGCATATGCATCTGAGATTCGAGAATGTGCAGGTGCCGGCGGAGAATTTGATCCTCGGCGAGGGCAGAGGTTTCGAGATCGCGCAGAGGCGGCTGGGGCCTGGCCGCATCCATCACTGCATGCGCGCGATCGGCCAGGCCGAGATGGCGCTGGAGATGCTGTGCCAACGCTCGGTGCGGCGCGAGGCCTTCGGCCAGCCGCTGGCAAAGCTCGGCGCCAATTTCGACATCATCGCCGAATGCCGGATGGAGATCGAGATGGCGAGGCTCTTATGCCTCAAGGCTGCCTGGATGATCGATCAGGGGGACGCTCGCGCGGCCGCGCCCTGGATCAGCCAGATCAAGGTGGTGGCGCCGCGCGTCGCGCTGAAAGTCACGGACGAGGCAGTCCAGATGTTCGGTGCGCAAGGCATCAGCCAGGACACGCCGCTCGCCCGCTCGTGGACGCATTTGAGGACATTGCGGCTGGCCGACGGGCCGGACGCGGTGCACCGGCGGCAGGTGGCGCGCACGGAACTGAAGAAATACACGCAGGAAAAGGTCTGACGGCCATGACGCTTCCTTCGCAAATGCAGGGTCTGCTGCTTGTCGGCGACGGTTACACCAGGACGCCCTCGGCGGCTGCGCTGGAGGCGATGGAGCCTTACCTCCAGCCCGGCAGCATCGAGGTGCCGGCGCCCGGTCCCTCGCAGGCGCTGATCAAGGTCAGCCTCGCCTCGATCAACCCGTCCGACATCGCCTTCATCAAGGGCCAGTACGGCCAGCCGCGGGTCAAGGGCCGTCCGGCGGGCTTCGAGGGCGTCGGCATCGTCGTCGCCACGGGCGACGATCCCTATGCAAGGAGCCTTGCAGGGAAACGCGTCGCCTTCGCCACCGGCGTGTCGAACTGGGGCGCTTGGGCGGATTACGCGGTTGCCGAGGCCGTGTCCTGCATTCCGCTTATCGACACCGTGCGCGACGAGGACGGCGCAGCGATGATCGTCAATCCGCTGACGGCCTTGGCCATGTTCGACATCGTCAGAGAGGAGGGCGAAAAATCCTTCATCATGACCGCGGGCGCCAGCCAGCTCAGCAAGCTGATCATCGGCCTAGCGAAGGAGGAAGGTTTCCGCCCGATCGTCACCGTGCGTCGCGACGAGCAGATTCCGCAGCTGAAGGAGCTCGGCGCCGCCCATGTGCTCAACGAGAAAGCGGCGGATTTCGAGGCGGTCTTGCGCGAGGCGATGAAGGCCGAGCAGCCGCGCATCTTCCTCGACGCGGTCACCGGCCCGCTGGCTTCGACCATCTTCAATGCCATGCCGAAACGCGCGCGCTGGATCGTCTATGGAAGGCTCGACGCCGAGCCGACGGTGATCCGCGAGCCCGGCCAACTGATCTTCCAGCACAAGCGCGTCGAAGGGTTCTGGCTGGCCGAATGGATGCGCCAGTTCCGCGACAGGCTCGGCCCGGCGGTGCTGGAAGCGCAGAAGCGCTTTTCCGATGGACGCTGGTCGACCGACGTCACCGCGGTCGTGCCGCTCGACGAAGCGATGGCGAGGCTGCCGGCCGAGCTCGCCAAGCCAAACGGAAAGGTGTTCATCAGGCCGTGAGGCAATCGAGCGCCGATCACAGCTGTTCAGACCAGGCCAAAGCCTTGAACACAAAGCTGTGATCGACCCGACAGCGGCGGAAAAAAGCCGCTGTTGCGCCGTCATTGCCTCGCGCCGGTAACAGCCACGTTCGGATGTTTTATTCCATTCGATGTGATATCTCGCCGGCGGCGAAAACCAGGCGGCGATGGGAAAGCCGTCCTGGTCGGAATTCGGGGTGCGCTATGATGGTAACCAAGCCGGTTTTCGACCGTTTGGGGCTTTGGCTTTGGGTCGGGTCGTTTCTGCTTGTGCTTGGTCTGGCGCTATGGTCGCCCGATGCGCGTTCGGTGGTCCATATCTACAGGCATGGCAGTGAAGCTTTTCTGGATCGTCAACCGCTGTATCAGGTCGAAGTTGCCATGGGGTATCTATACGCTCCCGCCTTCGCCGTCGTCTATGTTCCCCTGCTGAAGCTCGGGCCGTATCTGGGCAATATCTTGTGGCACATGCTGGGCTTCAGCGTCCTGACCTTTGCCGCAATGCGTCAGGTGCGCAAGCTTGGCGGCCAGGAACAGACATGGCTGCTGTCCTTCGGTCTTTTCCTTGCCTTGCCGGTGGCGCTTGCAGCGCTTCGCAACGGCCAGGCGACGATCCTGCTCACCGGGGCATGCTGGTTTCTTACACTGTCGACACTCGAGGGGCGCCGGGCCGAAAGCTTCTTCTGGGCCATGCTTGCGATCATCGCCAAGCCGACCGCGATCATCATGCTGCTTCTGACGGGGGCGCTGCGTCCCCGGCTGATACCGGTGCTGGTGCTGGCGGTGCTGGTCGCGCTCGCGATGCCCTATGGCTTTGCGTCGAGCGACTACGTCAACGCGCAATATCATGATTTCTTCCGGCTTCTGACTTCGATGACGGTGGACCCGACCGGCCCATTCGTTCCGGCCGACTTCACGGCGCCTTTCATGCGATTTGGCATCCCGATTTCCGAGTTTGACGCGACGATCGTGCGCGTCGTCGCGGGTTTGCTCACGCTTTGGCTGGTGCTCCAGCTCGATCGCAGGCTGGACGCCAACATCAGCGGACTCGCCATCTTCCTCGCCGCGGCATTCTACATGTGCGTCTTCAATCCGCGGGTCGAGCAGAACACTTACGCCATGGTGGCGGTGCCTGCCGGTCTCTCCATCGCCCTACTTTGGCGGGAGAAGGGAGCCGGGGCCATATGCTGGTTCTTGGCGGCGTTCCTCTTCGTCACCGGACTGACCAGTGCCGACCTGCAACTGCACGATCTTTTCCACCCGTGGTTCCGGCCGATCAGCATCACCATAATTGGCTGCGTGCTCGTCGGCTGGTTCTGGACGCAAGACAGACAGAAGGCGCCTGCCGCCGGAGCCGTCGCGCATGGCTGAGATGCTCGACATCATCGCGCCGTTCTTCAACGAAGCCGAATCCGCCATCGCGTTTGTCGGGCTGCTCGACAAGCTGGAAGTGGCCGTGGCGGAGCGCTTCGGCATGACGGTCCGCAAGATACTCGTCGACGACGGCAGCCGCGACGGCAGCGCCGAGACGTTCGCGGCCGCGCTCTCCGGCTCCTGGGAGATCGTGCGGCTCAGCCGTAATTTCGGCAAGGAAGCGGCGGTGCTCGCCGGGCTCGATCATTCCCGTGGCGACATGGTCCTGATCATGGACTCGGACCTCCAGCATTCCATGGATATCAGCCTGAGGATGATCGGCGAGCTGGTCGAGCATCCGCAGATCGACGTCGTCTACGCGCAGAACGACCGGCGCGAGGGGAGCTGGCGGCGCAGCCAGCTGGCGCGGCTCTTCTACAGGCTGATCAACAGCAGCCAGCGCTTCGATATTCCCGAGAATGCCGGAGATTTCCGTGTCATGCGCGGCGCGGTGGCGCGTGCCTTGACCAGCGTGCGCGACAAGCGCCGCTTCAACAAGGGTCTGTTCGCCTGGGCCGGCTTCCGCCAGAAGGCTGTGCTTTACTCGCCGGAAAACCGCGGCGGCGGCACGTCGAAATGGACAAGGTTCAACCTGATCGCGTTCTCGCTTGAAGGGTTCACCTCGTTTTCCGTGATCCCGCTGCGCGTCATCAGCCTCATCGGATTGCTCGCTGCATTCGCGGGTCTGGCCTATGGCGTGAAGGTGCTCTTCGAGGTGCTGTTCTATGGCATCGCCGTGCCTGGCTACCCCAGCATCATGGTCGCCGTCGTGCTTTTTGGAGGCCTCAACCTGGCGCTGCTCGGCCTGATTGGCGAGTATGTCTGGGTCACGCTCAGCGAAAGCAAGGACCGGCCCGTCTATATCGTGCGTGACGTGCTGCATGGCAATGCCGCCGAGCAGGTTGCCCCCGGCAAATGACCCGGCCGATCCGCCTGATCGCCGACGATTACGGGCTTGCGCCGGGGGTATCGAGCGCGATCCTCGACCTCATCGAGCGCGGCCGCCTGACCGGGACCAGTTGCATGACCGGCTTTCCCGAATGGGAAGAGGCGGCGGCGCGCATCAGGCCGTTGCGTCAACGGGCCGCCATCGGGCTGCACCTGACCCTCACCGATCAGATAGCCGCAACCGGTTCGTCCAGCCTGGCGCCAGACGGCAAATTGCCCGGCCTTGCCTCTCTCGCGCTGCCGGTGCGGCGCGGGCGCATCGACGAGCGGGACGTTCATGCCGAGCTCGACGCCCAGTATGACCGTTTCACCGAAGCGCTCGCTGGCCCGCCCGATCACATCGACGGGCACCAGCATGTGCATTTTCTTCCCGTGGTACGGAATTGGTTGCTCGCCCGGTTTGGGGAGAGCGCGCGCAGGCCCGCACTGCGCGGCGCGCCCGGGCTTGCCGGCCTGGACGCGGCGGCCAAGATCGCGGCGATCGCCACGCTGGCCGCGGGTTTCAACAGGTCGATGCAGCGGGCCGGCTTTAACGTGATGACGCCGCTCTGCGGCATCTATAACTGGCGGCAGCCGCAAAAATTCGGTCCGACGCTGCGCGCGGCGGTCGACACCTTGCCCGAACAAGGGGTGTTCATGTGTCATCCGGGTCAAGTCGATGACATTTTACGGGCGCGAGACCCGATGCAGGGCGCGCGTGAGGTCGAGTTCACGATTCTCACTTCTGAGGATTTCGGCGCCAGCCTCGAACGGGCCGGAGTGCGCGTCATGGACGGCAAAGCATGAGCGCCGGTCAGCCGCGGCGTTCGACCGGCAACAAGATCGTCCGCTTCGCCTTGGTCGGGCTGGTCAACACCGGGATCGATCTCACCGCATTTTTCCTGCTGCTCAAGCTCGTGGTGCCGGCTCTGGCCGCCAATGTCGGTGCCTGGTTCGTCGCGGTGCTATTCTCCTTCGTGGCGAACCGCTTCTGGTCGTTCGAGCGGGACCCGGACATCCGGCTGCATCGGTCCTTCCTGCGTTTCGTCTCGCTCGGGGCGCTGATTTCGCTCGGTGTTTCGAGCCTGTCGATCGCTGTACTGGCGGGGGTTGTCGGCGTCTGGCCGGCCAAGATCCTCGGCGTCGTGGTGGCCGCCGTGCTGAACTTTTTGGCGGCGCGCTGGTCGATAGAGGGCAGGATCGTAAAGTAGCTGCTCGGCCGGCTCCGCGTCGATATAGGCGGCTTGGGGACGGATTCAGATTTCAGGTCTGTCCGACCTGAAATCATCCGGCTCTATCGCAAGCTCTCCAGGTCGCGCATGCGCTTGGCGCCGGCGGCTTCCAATTGCCTCGTCACGGCGGCGATCAGCGTTTCTGCGACGACGAAGAGTGCGGCGGACGAATCCCAGGCCGAGGGCACGGCGGTGCGTCCGGCGATCACGTGTCGGGCGAAGCGGGCGATCGGCGAAAGCCACTGGTCGGTGAAGAGAATGATCTGCACGCCGCGATGGTGAGCCTTCTCGGCAAAGCGCACGAGACTTTCCTGATAGCGGCGGATATCGAAGATCACCAGGACGTCGCGCTTGCCCATGTCGATCAGCCGGTCGCGCCAGATGCTCTCCTGGCCGGCGAGGTGATAGACATCCGGCTGGATGATGGCCAGGTGAGCGGCCATGTAGCGCGCCAGCGGATCGGTGAAACGGCCGCCGATGAGGAAGGTCTTGCCGCGCCGCTCGGCAAGTCTCGTGGCAATGTCCGCCAGCTGTCTGTCGGTGAGGTGCCGGAAGGTCTCGCGCATGTTGTCGAGCGTTGCCTCGAGCATCGGCGAGACGGCGCCGCCGGCCGAGCTTGGATTGAGCGTTCGCGAAGCGGGCGACTGCAATTGCGCCGCCAACTCATCCTGCAGCGCCGACTGGAATTCAGGGTAGTTCTGGAAGCCGAGCCTGGCGACGAAGCGCAGGATCGTCGGCGAGGACACACCGGCCGCGGCCGAGAATTCGGCGACCGTCTTCAGCCCGGTCAAGGGATAGTTGGCAATCAGCGTCTGGGCGGCGCGGCGCTCGCCGGCCGGCATCGTACCGATACGGTCCGAGATCAGTTCGGCAATGCTGGAAATCATGGTTTTCCCCCGCCTGTTCGCCCGTCGCCGCCGTTTTCCCGAATTCGCGTTTGACAAAGCCGGTCAAACTGTATGAAATCATTCATAGGGACGCAATGAGACAAAATACGTAACATTCGATACAGCGCCCCCAGGGGACGGCAGTATGGAGAGAGCACGGCCCGCCAGCCTTGCACCGTCTGAAACCGTGAGGGTGACGAACCCCGGCGGCTCAAGCCCCTTTGTCTTCACCTGCGATCACGCTTCCAACGTCCTCCCCGCCGAGTTCGGGACGCTCGGCCTGCCGGCTGCGGAGCTTTCGCGCCATATCGCCTGGGACCCGGGCGCGCTTCCCGTCGCCCGCCGCATGGCCGAAGCGCTCGATGCGACTTTGATCGAGACCCGCGTGTCGCGGCTCGTCGTCGATTGCAACCGGCCGCTCGACGCGCCGGACCTCGTGCCGCCGATTAGCGAGACGACGGCCATCCCTGGGAACACAGATCTATCCGACAAGCAGCGCGCCGCGCGCGTCGACCTTGCCTGGCGCCCGTTCCACGACACGATCGCCCAGATCATCGACGGGCGGCTGGCGCGCGGCCAGGAGACGCGGCTGGTGTCGGTGCACTCCTTCACGCCGGTCTATAAGGGCAAGAGCCGGCCATGGCATATAGGCATCATCCATGACGAGGATCGCCGGTTGGCGGCGCCGCTGATATCGGCGCTGCAGCGGCTCTCCGGCGTCACCGTCGGCGTGAACGAACCCTATTCGCCGGCCGACCGCGTCTATTTCACGCTGGAACGGCACGCGCGTTCGCGCGGCCTTGCCTGCGCGATGATCGAAATCCGCAACGACGAAATCTCCGGCGAGACCGGGCAGCGGAAATGGGCGGATCTGCTCACCGGCATATTCTCGAATCTGGAGCCTGACGAGGCCAGGGGCTCCCGACAACGCGCAATGGGAAAGTCAGTACAATCGGCCAGCTAAGAACCAGATAGGGGACTTCCAAAATGAGACCTGAAGAAATCGACAAGTCTGAGGACGTAAAAGTCCTTCACAGCATGGGATATGCCCAGGAATTGGCTCGCCGCATGAGCGGCTTCTCCAACTTTGCCATTTCCTTCTCGATCATTTGCATCCTGGCGGGTGGCATCACCTCGTTCCCGCTGGCCATGGCCACCGGCAGTGGTTTCGAAGCGACCATCGGCTGGGTTATAGGCGGTCTGTTCGCCCTTGTGGTCGCGGCTTCGCTCGGCCAGATCGGTTCGGCCTATCCGACCGCCGGCGGGCTTTACCATTGGTCGTCGATCTTGGGCGGGCGCGGCTGGGGCTGGGCGACGGCCTGGATCAACCTGCTTGGGCTGATCTTCGTTGTCGCTTCGGTCAATGTCGGCGTCTATGCGCTCTTCAAGGACCTCGTTTGGGCCGGCGTGTTCGGCCACGATGTGTCGGCTTGGGGTTATCAGGAGCAGGTGATCGGGGTCGTGATCATCACGGTGACGCAGGCGCTATTCAACCATTTCGGCATCAAGTTGACCACCGCGCTGACCGACTTTTCGGGCTATCTCATCCTGGTCGTTGCGGTGGTGTTGACCGCGATGTTCCTGATCTGGGGCGCGAGCTGGGATTTCTCGCGACTGACCACTTTCGTCAACAACACGGGTGATGCGGGTGGCGGCTATGTGCCGACGGCACGGACGGCGCTGGTCGCCTTCCTGATCGGTCTTCTCTATCCACTATACACCATCACCGGTTTTGACGCCTCCGCCCATACCTCGGAGGAGACCCACAACGCGCGGGTGGCAGTGCCGCGCGGCATGATCCATTCGGTCCTCTGGTCATTGGTCTTCGGCTTCGTCATGGCCGTCTCTTTCGTACTGGCAAGCCCGGATCTGGCGGCGACTGCCAAGGACGGCGCGAACGCCTGGTTCAATCTCTTCAATAATCTGCCGGCGCCGTTTTGGTTGAAGAGCATCATCGCCATCGCGATCGTGGTAGCAAACTACATCTGCGCGCTGGCTGGACTGACCTCCACCTCGCGCATGATATTCGCCTTCGCGCGTGATGGCGGGCTGCCCGGCTCCTCCATGTGGAAAACCGTCAGCCCGACATGGCGCACGCCGGTGGCGGCGATCTGGCTTGGAGCCGTCCTCTCGGTCGCAGCGACGCTTTACTCGCCGGCTTTCGCGGCTTTGGCGGCCGGCTGTGCCCTGTTCCTCTATGTGTCCTATGCGATGCCGGTGGCGGCTGGCCTTCTTGCTGAAGGCAAGAGCTGGACCGAATTCGGCCCGTTCCGTCTGGGCGTGTGGTCCAAGCCGTTCGCCATCATCACCATCCTCGGCGTTCTGGTTTTGATGTACGCGGGTATCCAGCCGCCCTTCGATATCTTGATCAACTATGCCATCGGTTTGATCATCCTTCTTGCGGTGCTGTGGTTCGGCATAGAATCCAAGCGGTTCAAGGGCCCGCCGATCGGGGCCGACATTGCTCGCCGTCAGGCGGAAATTGCGGCTGCCGAAGTGGCGGTTGGCGAGACCGGCCACTGATACTTCGCGTCATGGCCATGGCCGGCGCAACGCCGGCCATGGTTTGTTTCTCCCTTTCAATCGACAAGCGCTGGAGTGCCAAAGGAATGGCCGGGAATTTCTCGTTCGATCAGTTGAAGAAAGCGGTCTCTAACGGCGAGATCGACACGGTGCTGGCCTGCATCGTCGATATGCAGGGCCGGCTCTCGGGAAAACGCTTCTTGGCTCAGTATTTCGTCGATTCCGCGCATGGCGAGACGCATGGCTGCAACTATCTCTTGGCCTGCGACATCGATATGGAGCCGGTGCCGGGCTACAAGGCGGCGAGCTGGTCAAAGGGCTATGGCGACTTCGTCATGAAGCCGGACCTGTCGACGCTGCGGCGCATTCCCTGGCTGGAGAAGACGGCGCTGGTCATCTGCGACGTGCTCGACCATCACGACCATGAGGATTTGGCACACTCACCCCGCGCGATTCTGAAGAAGCAGGTCAAGCGCCTGCAGGAGCGCGGCTATATCGGCTATTTCGCCTCCGAGCTCGAATTCTATTTGTTCAGCGAAACCTACGATTCCGCGCGCAAGAAGCACTGGCAGGGGCTCGACAGCGCCTCGCCCTATATCGGCGACTACCAGATCGGCATCACCAGCAGGGAAGAGGGCGTCATGCGCCGGCTTCGCAACGAGATGGAAGCCGCCGGCATTCCGATCGAGAATTCCAAGGGCGAGTGGGGTCCCGGCCAGGAAGAGATCAATGTGCGCTATGCCGAAGCGCTCGAGATGGCCGACCGCCACGTCATCCTGAAGAACGGCGCCAAGGAGATCGCCGATTCCGAGGGCAAGGCGATCTCCTTCATGGCCAAGTACAATTACGGGCTGGCCGGCAATTCCAGCCATATCCACAATTCGCTGTGGAGCGCGGACGGCAAGACGCCGCTGTTCTTCGACAAGACGGCCGACTGGACGCTGTCGAGCCTCGGCCAACAATGGGCGGCCGGGCAGCTCAAATACGCCAAGGAATTCACCTGGTTCCTGGCGCCCTACATCAATTCCTATAAGCGCTTCCAGGCCGGCACCTTCGCGCCGACCAAGATCATGTGGAGCGAGGACAACCGCACCGCCGGCTTCCGGCTGTGCGGCGAGGGCACCAAGGGCATCCGCATGGAATGCCGCATCGGCGGCGCCGATCTCAATCCGTATCTCGCCTTCGCCGCCCTGATCGCGTCCGGCCTTGCCGGCATCGACGAGAAGCTGGAGCTGCAGAAGCCGTTCGTTGGCGACGCCTATCAGGCCTCGCGTCTGCCCGAGATCCCGAAGACGCTGCGCGACGCCACCGAGACACTTTCGAAGTCGAAGATGCTGAAGCAGGCCTTCGGCGACGACGTGATCGAGCACTATGTGCACACCGCCCGCTGGGAACAGTTCGAATATGACCGCCGCATCACGGATTGGGAGCTGCACAGGGGCTTTGAGAGGTACTAGGGGGCTGGGTTAGCGTCGGCGCCGCCCTCACTCTTCCCCTTCCCCCGGGAAGAACGGGGAGAGGGGGTCGCCCGCGCAGGAGCTTCTCCCTTCTCCCCGTCACTATACGGGGAGAAGGTGCCGGCAGGCGGATGAGGGGCGGCGCCAAGCCAAGTGATTTTCGATTGTTGTAAAACTGCGAGGAAGAAATGACCGAAACGGTCAAACTCAAATCCCCCATCGACGGATCGATCTATGCCGAGCGGCCGGTCGCGAGCGATCAGGCGATCAACGCGGCGGTCGAGCGCGCCAGGGCGGCGCAAGAAAAATGGGCCGAGACGCCGGTCGTCGAGCGCGGCAAATACATGTTGGCGATGCTGGAAGCCCTGGTTGCGATGACCGACGAGATCGTGCCCGAGATCGCCTGGCAGATGGGCCGGCCGGTACGCTATGGCGGCGAGTTCGGCGGCGTCAAGGAACGCACCAACTACATGGTCGAGATCGCCGAAGCCGCGCTGAAGCCGGTGCTGGCCTCCAACCCGAAGGACGGCTTCCGCCGCTATGTGAAGAAGGTGCCGCTCGGGGTCGTGCTGGTGATCGCGCCTTGGAACTATCCGTATCTCACCGCGGTCAACACGATCGTGCCGGCATTGATGGCGGGCAGCGCCGTTATCCTCAAGCATGCCGCGCAGACGCTGCTGGTCGGCGAGCGCTTCCAGCAGGCTTTCGACAAGGCCGGCCTGCCAAAGGGGCTCTTCCAGAACCTGGTCATGAACCACGCCCAGACCGAGAAGCTGCTCGGCTCCGGCAAGATCGATCATGTCAATTTCACCGGCTCGGTCGGCGGCGGCCGCGCCATCGAGAAGGCCGCGGCCGGCACCTTCATGACGCTCGGCCTCGAACTCGGCGGCAAGGATCCGGCCTATGTGCTGCCCGACGCTAAGATGGATCATGCGGTCGCCAATCTGGTCGACGGTGCTTTCTTCAATTCCGGCCAGTGCTGCTGCGGCATCGAGCGCGTCTATGTGCACGAGAAGGTCTATGACGCGTTCATCGAGGGTTTTGTCGCCGAGACCAGGAATTATGTCGTCGGCAATCCGCTGGAGCAGGCGACGACCATGGGGCCGATGGCGCAGCCACGCTTCGCCGACCTGATCCGCGAGCAAAAGGCCGAGGCGCTGCGCAAGGGCGCCAAGGCCCATATCGGCATGAAGGTCGAGAACGACAGGCCAGGCTCGCCCTATCTGGCGCCGGAAGTGCTGACCGGGGTCGACCACCAGATGAGCGTCATGCGCGAGGAAAGTTTCGGGCCGATCGTCGGCATCATGAAGGTGCGCAATGACGAGGAAGCGATCGCGCTGATGAACGACAGCCCCTACGGACTGACGGCGTCGATCTGGACGCGCGACACGGAGCGCGCGGTGGCCATCGGCGACCGCGTCGAGACCGGCACGGTGTTCATGAACCGCTGCGACTATCTCGACCCGGCGCTGGTCTGGACCGGCGTCAAGGACACCGGCAAGGGCGCCGCACTCTCGGCCATCGGCTATGACAATCTGACCCGGCCGAAATCCTATCACCTGCGCGAAGCAATCTGACTTTTTGAAAGACAAGACATGTCCAAGCTGATCTCCAAATGGAACTACCCCACCACCGTCCGTTTCGGCGCCGGGCGTATCAAGGAACTGCCGGACGTGCTGGCTGCCGCGGGCATCAAGCGCCCGCTCTTCGTCACCGACCCGGGCCTGGCGAAGCTGCCGGTCGTCGCCTCGACGCTGAAGATCCTCGACGACGCCAAGGTTCCCTATGGCGTGTTTTCGGAGGTGAAGCCGAACCCGGTCGAGTCCAACCTCACTGCAGGCATCGCCGTGTTCAAGAAGGGCAGGCATGACGGCGTCATCGCCTTCGGCGGCGGCTCGGCGCTCGACCTCGGCAAGCTGATCGCCTTCCAGGCCGGGCAAACGCGCCCGGTATGGGATTTCGAGGATGTCGGTGACTGGTGGACCAGGGCCAACTCGGACGCGATCGCGCCGATCATCGCGGTACCGACCACGGCGGGAACCGGCTCCGAGGTCGGCCGCGCCGGCGTCATCACCAATGAGGAGACCCACACCAAGAAGGTCATCTTCCATCCGAAGCTTCTCCCGGCGATCGTCATTGCCGATCCGGAGCTGTCGGTCGGCATGCCGGCCTTCATCACCGCCGGCACCGGCATGGATGCGCTTGCACATTGTCTCGAGGCCTATTGCGCGCCGGGCTATCACCCGATGGCCGACGGCATCGCGGTGGAAGGTATCCGGCTGGTTTTCGAGAACCTGCCCAAGGCCTTTGCCAACGGCAAGGATCTGATCGCCCGCGCCCATATGATGAGCGCCGCCGCCATGGGCGCCGCCGCCTTCCAGAAGGGGCTGGGCGCAATCCATTCGCTGTCGCACCCGATCGGCGCGCTCTACGACACCCATCACGGCATGACCAATGCCGTGTTCATGCCTTATGTGCTGGCCTTCAACCGCGAGGCGATCGACGAGCGTATCGCCAGGCTCGCCGCCTATTGCGGCATCAAGGGCGGCTTCGACGGCTTCGCCAAGGCGATCGTCAAGCTGCGCAAGGAACTCAAGGTGCCGCATGCGTTGCCCGGCCTGATCAAGGGCCTCGACATGGACAAGAAGCGCAAGACGCTGATCGCCGACATGGCGGTGGTCGATCCTACGGCCGGCGGCAACCCGATCAAGCTCACCAAGAAGGCGGCGCTGACGCTGCTCGAAAATGCGATCGCCGGCTCCGTCTGAGAGCCGGCTTTCAATGCCGAAGAGTTGACTGAAGAGGCGTTCCAAAGGGGAAGGGAGAGGGCAAAGGGCAAGGTGAATAACCATTAGCCGGAAAATTAAGTGCGGGCTAATTGCTACAGTCCGTTAAAAAGAGTTAACTTTTTTCGCCGCGGGGATCGGGTTTCAAAAAGCCTTCATCCGGCTGTCACACGAAAACGATACCCGCATCGCAGGCGCTTAAACGCGCCAGTTCAACGGAGAGAACACATGTTCAAGTTCACGGGGAAAGTGCTTTCCCTCTCGGCCGCGGCGCTCTTTGCGTCGACGGTGATTTCGTCCGCGGATTCGCTGGACGATCTCGTCAAGGCCGCGAAGGCTGAAGGCCAGCTCACCACCATCGCGCTTCCGCATGACTGGTGTGGCTACGGGGCAGTGATCGACGGTTTCAAGGCTAAGTATCCGGGGATCACCATCAACGAGCTCAATCCCGACGCCGGCTCGGGCGACGAGGTCGAGGCGATCAAGGCCAACAAGGACAACAAGGGCCCGCAGGCGCCCGACGTCATCGACGTCGGCCTGTCCTTCGGCCCGACCGCCAAGGCCGACGGCCTGCTGATGCCTTACAAGGTGTCGACCTGGGACTCGATCCCGGACAGCGCCAAGGATGCCGATGGTGCCTGGTATGGCGATTATTACGGCGTGCTGTCGTTCATGGTGAACAAGGACCTGGTCAAGGAATCGCCGACCGACTGGGCCGACCTGCAAAAGCCGGAATTCGCCAATTCGGTTGCGCTCGCCGGTGACCCGCGCGCGTCGAACCAGGCCATCCAGGCGGTCTATGCCTCCGGCCTGTCGTCGGGCGCCGCCGCTGGCGAAGCTGCCGGAAAAGCCGGCCTCGAGTTCTTCAAGAAGCTCAACGCCGCCGGCAACTTCGTTCCGGTCGTCGGCAAGCCGGCGACGCTGGCCCAGGGCCAGACGCCGATCCTGATCAACTGGGACTACAACGCGCTTGCCGGCCGCGACACGCTGAAGGGCAACCCGCCCGTCGACGTGATCGTGCCGAAGACCGGCGTCGTCGCCGGTGTCTATGTGCAGGCGATCAGCGCCTTCGCGCCGCATCCGAATGCCGCGAAGCTGTGGATGGAATACCTCTATTCCGACGAAGGCCAGATCGGCTGGCTGAAGGGCTATTGCCACCCGATCCGTTTCAACGATCTCGCCAAGAACGGCAAGATCCCGGCGGACGTGCTGGCCAAGCTGCCGCCGGCTGAGTCCTATGCCTCGGCGGCTTTCCCGACGCTCGACGAGCAGGGCAAGGCCAAGGAAGCCATCAGCAAGAACTGGGACGCCACTGTCGGCGCCAACGTCAAGTAAGACTTGAAATGCACCGGGCGGCCGCCTGGCCGCCCGGCTTTCCCTCGAAGACGGTGCCGGGCACATGACCGATCTATCGCTTTCAAATCAGTCTATTGCCACCAAGCCCGCGCCGCCGACCGAAGCGACTGCTTTCCGCCTGCCGACGCAATGGATCGGCGTGGCGCCGTTCTTCGTCTTCGCCCTTATGTTCCTGATCATGCCGACGCTGTATCTCGTCATCGGCGCGTTTCAGACCGGGGAAGGCGGGTTTACGCTCGACAACGTCCTGCAGTTGGTCAGCGATCCTTCGATCGCCAATTCCTATTGGGTTTCGATCAAGATCAGCTTCTGGTCGGCCATCGTCGGCGCTTTTGCCGGACTGGCGATTGCCGTGGCCATCGTGCGCGGCGGCCTGCCCAGCTGGGTTCGCTCCGCGACGCTGACCTTCTCGGGCGTCGCCTCGAATTTTGCCGGCTTGCCGCTTGCCTTTGCGTTCATCGCAACGCTCGGCCGCGTCGGCATCGTGACGGTGCTGCTGCGCGACATTTTCAATCTCAACATCTATGCCCTGGGGTTCAATTTCCTGACCACGTGGGGGCTGATCGTCGTCTATCTCTTCTTTCAGATCCCGCTGATGGTGGTGATCATCGTGCCGGCGATCGACGGCTTGAAGAAGGAATGGAACGAGGCGGCCGCCACGCTTGGCGCCACCCAGTGGCAGTACTGGCGCATGGTGGTGATACCGGTGCTGTTTCCGAGTTTCCTCGGCACCGTTATCCTTCTGTTTGCCAACGCCTTCGGCGCCATCGCAACGGCCTATGCGTTCGCCGGCCCGCAGCTCAACATCGTTCCCATCAAGCTCTATTCGCAGATCAACGGCGACGTGCTGCACAACCCGCAACTCGGCTACGCGATCGCCTTCGGCATGATCGTCATCACCGGACTGGCGAATGTCTTCTACATCTGGTTCCGGACCCGTTCCGAGAGGTGGCTGAAATGAAGTCGGGCAAATTCTGGGCCTGGGTCGTCTTCGGTATAGGCACGGCCTATTTCTTCATCCCGCTGCTGGCAACGTTCGAGTTTTCGCTGCGCATGCGGCGCGGCGTCCATTCCTTCGACGCCTATCAAGTCGTGCTCGGCGATCCGCGCTTCCAAGCGACGTTCCTGTATTCGGTGGTCGCCGCCATCTTCACCATCATTCTCGGCGTGCTGATCGTGGTGCCGGCCGCCTACTGGATCCGTCTCCGATTGCCTCAAATCAGGCCGATCGTCGAGTTCATCACGCTGCTGCCGCTGGTCATTCCGGCGATCGTCATCGTCTTCGGCTATATCCGTATGTATGGCTCGAATTCGCCGCTGCCGTTCCTGGCCAGCGATCTCGGCGCCAGCGCGTTGCTGGTGATCGGCTATGCGACGCTGGCGCTACCCTACATGTACCGCGCCGTCGACACCGGTCTTCGGACCATCGATGTCAGAACGCTGACGGAAGCAGCCCAAATCCTCGGCGCCGGCTGGGGCACGATCATCACCCGCGTCATCCTGCCCAATGTGCTGATCGCGGTGCTGTCGGGTGCCTTCCTGACCTTCGCCATCGTCATCGGCGAATTCACCATGGCAAGCCTGCTCAATCGGCCGGCATTCGGCCCTTACCTGCAGAATATCGGCGCCAATCGTGCCTATGAGCCGGCTGCGCTTGCGATCATCGCCTTCGCCATCACCTGGGGCTGCATGTCGCTGATCCAGATCCTGTCCCGCTTCGCGCCGAAATCGGCGAACCGCCCAAATTGATCGAGAGAACCACGCCATGGCCGACCCATTCCTCTCCATCCAGCACGTTCGAAAATCCTTCGGTGCCACCACGGTGGTGGAGGACTTCAATCTCGACGTCGAGCCGGGCGAATTCGTCTCCTTCCTGGGGCCGTCCGGCTGCGGCAAAACCACGGTGTTGCGTATGGTCGCCGGCTTCGAGGAGCCCTCGGCCGGCAAGATCGTCGTCGGCGGCAAGGACATAACCAGGCTGAAGCCCAATCAGCGCAATGTCGGCATGGTGTTCCAGGCCTACGCGCTGTTCCCGAACCTGACGGTGGCGCAGAACATCGCCTTCGGGTTGAAGGTCGGTGGCATGCCGAAGGCCGATGCCGACAGGCGGGTCGCCGAGATGCTCGACATCATCAAGCTGCCGCAGATGGCCGACCGCTATCCCTACCAGCTTTCCGGCGGCCAGCAGCAGCGCATCGCGCTCGCGCGGGCGATTGCGCCGAAGCCGAAGCTGCTTCTGCTCGACGAGCCGCTGTCGGCGCTCGACGCCAAGGTGCGCGTGTCGCTGCGCGAGGAAATCCGCTCGATCCAGAAGAAGCTCGGCATCACCACCATCTTCGTCACGCATGACCAGGAAGAGGCGCTGTCGATCTCCGACCGCATCGCGGTGATGTATGGCGGCAGGGCCGAGCAGGTGGGCACGCCGTTCGAGATCTACAACCGGCCGGCGACCAAATTCGTCGCCAATTTCGTCGGCACGCTCAACGTGCTGGAGGGCAAGGTCACCGACGCCGCTTCCGGCAAGGTGCAAGTCAACTCGCAGGAAGTCTCGCTGAAGGGCAAGCTCAACGGTTCGAAGTCAGGCGACACGCTGTCGCTGGCGCTGCGGCCTGAAGCCATCTCGCTGGGGCGCCAGCCCGGCCACGACACCAGCCTGTCGGGCGAAATCGCCGAAGTGCATTTCCTTGGCTCAGTCATCCGCGTGCGCGTCGGCATCGGCGGCAACACGGTATCGCTCGATACGTTCAACAACTCGGCGACACCGCCGCCTGCCGTAGGCGACAAGGCGGACATCTCCTTCTCATCGGGCGACATGCTGGTTCTGCATTGACGGCTCTGGCACGTCCTGATGCCGATAAGACATGCCAGACGGTTCTCGGTGATATACGGCCGTCATCGGCATGTCCTGCGAGCACCCCTATGAGGCGGCGCGGGTTTGCCGGATAAATCAACAGTATCCTGTCTCAGGGTACTGACAAGCTTCGCGCTTCGCCGCTACGATGAGCCATGGCGCTGTTCGAACTCACCCTTGTCCTGCTGCTCATCGCCGTCGCGCTGACGGCGGTATCGCGATGGCTGGAGGTACCTTACCCGTCGCTGCTGGCGCTTGCCGGCGTTGGGCTTGCCTTCGTGCCGGGCGCGCCGATGATCGAGATCGATCCGGAACTGGCGCTGGCGCTGTTCATCGCGCCGGTGCTGCTCGATGCCGCCTATGACACTTCACTGCGCGACCTGAAGCGCTACCGGCTGTCGCTTGCCCTGCTGGCGCTTGGCGCGGTCGTCTTCACCGCGGTGGTCGTTGCCTTTGTCGGCTGGAAGATGGCCGGCCTGCCGATCGCGGCGGCGATCGCGCTCGGCGCCATCGTCGCGCCGCCGGACGCAGTCGCCGCAAGCGCGGTGCTCAATCAGTTCAAGGTGCCGCACCGGCTGACTGCGATCCTGCAGGGCGAGAGCCTGCTCAACGATGCCACGGCGCTGCTGATCTACCGGATATCGGTTTCAGCCGCCATCGGCACACTCATGCTCAAAGACGCAGTGCCCGTCATCCTGCTTGCAACGGTCGGCAGCGTTATCGCCGGCTATCTGTTCGGCCGAGTGTCGCGGCTCACGCTGACACGCATCGAGGACGCGGCAAGCAGCACCGTGGTTCAGTTCGCCGGAACTTTCGCCGTCTGGATCATTGCCGACAAGCTCGGCCTCTCCGCCATCATCACCATCGTTGTCTATGCCATCACCATCGCGCGCACCACGCCGCGCCGCATGTCGGCCAGACGCCGCGTCAGCGCCTATTCGGTCTGGGAATCGGCGGTGTTCGTGCTCAACGTGCTGGCGTTCGTGCTGATGGGCCTGCAGGCACGGTCGATCATCGGTCGGCTGGCCGGCGATGGGCAAGGCGAGGCATTCGTCTTCGCCGCGACGGTTCTTGCCGTCGTCGTCGTGGCGCGCCTCGTCTGGGTGGCGGGATATGTCGCGATCATCCGATGGTTTGCCCGCAACGACGGCGAGGAAGAAAGGCGGGATGCGCCGACATTTGCCGGTGCCGCGCTTGTCGGCTGGTGCGGCATGCGCGGGCTGGTGACGCTGGTCGCCGCCATTGCCTTGCCGGCCGGCTTTCCCGGGCGTGACCCGATCGTGCTTGCCGCTTTCGCGGTCGTGCTCGGCACGCTGGTGCTGCAAGGCATGAGCCTGAAGGTTCTGCTGCGCTGGCTCAATTTCCCGCGCGATACGACGATCGATCGCGAGGTGGCCGAAGCGCGCGTCGCCATCATGCAGGCAGCGCTCGATGTGCTGAGCCGCAAGACCTCGTCGGCTGCCGCCGTCGTGCGCGAGCAGTACGAGGCGCAGCGGCGGATCGCCGAAAATCCCGACGACGCGCAGGCCGCGACGGAATACGACCGGTTGCGCCTCTACGCCATCAAGCGGCAGCGCGACACGCTGGAGGAACTGCGCAGCAACGGCACGATCGGCGACGAAGCCTATCACCGGCTGGAGGAGGAGATCGACTGGTCGGAACTTGCGGCGTCGCCCGCCGGAAGCTTCCAGCCGCTGACGACTTATTAGAGCGCCGGTTCGCCGATTTCCACTGGACTATTCCGCTTGCCCCGCCGGTCCATTGCAACGCAAGGGGCGGGGCGCTACTGCGATCACCAGAAGTGAGCCGGTTAATCAATGAAGCTGATCAGCTACAATATCCAGTATGGCTACGGCAGCGACGGGCGCTACGATCTCAGCCGCTGCGCCAGGCTGGTGGACGGCGCCGACATCGTCGCGCTGCAGGAGGTGGAGCGGCATTGGCAGCGCAGCAAAGAGGACGACCAGCCCGAGATCCTGTCCAGCTTGCTGCCCGCCTATTACTGGGCCTACGGCCCCGCCTTCGACATGGATGCCAGCGAGAAGCGCGATGGCCGTGTCGTCAACCGCCGGCGGCAGTTCGGCACGATGGTGCTGTCGAAGCTGCCGATCGTCTGGTCGCGGCTGCACACTTTGCCGCAGCGGCGCACGCTGAGGCCGCTCAACACCCGCAATGCGGCGCTCGAATGCATGATCCGCACGCCGGCGGGACCGGTGCGGGTGCTTTCGTTGCATCTGGCGCATATCGCGGCTGAAGAGCGGCTGGAGCAGATCGATTACCTGCTTGCCGAACATCGCCGCGCGCCGTCCGACGGCGGCCCCTGGAGTGGCGTCGATGACGAGCCGCAGCGCAACTGGTCGAACGGCCAGCCGGAACCGGAGAACCCGTTGGCGGCGATCTGGCTGGGCGACTTCAACATGGAGCCGGGCAGCGCCGAATACCGGCGCATCGTCGGCAATAGGCCCTACCATCGCGGCGCTGCCTATATCGACGGCTTCGTTGACGCCGCGGCCGTCGCCAGCGAGCAGGGGCCGGACTTCCATACGCACGAAAAGATCATCGACGGCAGGCTGGCGAAACGACGGCTCGATCATTGCTTCGTCGGCGGCATGCTGGCCGGGCGGGTGCGTTCTGTGAGCGCCGATATCGGCGAGGTGGCTTCCGACCATTTCCCGCTCAGGATCGATATCGATCTGGAAATGCCGGGCATCGCGTCAGGCCTGGCGGGCAGGTGAGGCAGGCATGACGCTGTTCGTCGTCCTGGCGGTGCTTTCGGCGGCGGCCATGCATGCGATCTGGAACGCGCTGGTCAAGGTGCATCTCGACCGCTTCCTGTCGATCACACTGATGACGCTCGGCATGGGCTTTGCGGCGCTGGTCGCGCTTCCCTTCGTCGAGGTGCCAAAGGCCGAAGTTTGGCCCTACATCTTCGCCTCGGTGATCTTCCACATGGGCTACCGCACTTTCTTGATCGGCGCCTACAAGGCCGGCGATTTCGCTCAGACCTATCCGCTGGCGCGCGGCACCGCGCCATTGCTCTCGGCGCTCGGCGGCATCGTCCTGATCGGCGAGGTCCCGGCGCCGTTCGCCATCCTCGGCATCGTGCTTCTGTCGGCGGGCACGCTGGTCATGTCGTTCCGCGGCGGCGCGCATCTGGAGAAGCTCAATTTGCGCGCGGTCGGCTTTGCGCTCGGCACATCGATCTTCATCGCCAGCTACACGCTCTCCGACGGCAGCGGCGCGCGGCTGGCGGCAACTGCGCAAAGCTATGCGGCCTGGCTGTTCGTCTGCGATGCGACGTGGGCGCTTTTGCTGTGCATCTTCTTTCGCGGGCCGCGGTCGCTTCCTGTGTTGGCGCGCGACTGGAAGGCCGGGCTGTTCACCGGCGTGCTCAGCGGCGCGGCCTATTGGATCGTGATGTGGGCAATGACCAAGGCGCCGATCGCCTCGGTCGCGTCGCTGCGCGAGACCTCGATCCTGTTCGCCATGCTGATCTCAGTGCTGGCGCTGGGCGAGAAGATGACCGTCTGGCGCGCGGCCGCGGCGCTCGGCATCGTTGCCGGCGTCGCGGCGCTCAGGATGGGTTAAAAACAGACCCTCAACCGAGCACGGTCATCACCTGGCCGCGCTTTTCCGGACTGAAGCGGATGACGACGATGAGGCAGACGGCGACCACGCCGGCAAACAGGGCCAGCGCAAAGCCGTAGCTGCTTCCCGGCGCTTCGGCGATGCCGGCCTGATAGGGACCGCCATAGGAAGCGGCGAGGTTGCCGGCCTGATAGATGAAGCCGGGCAGCGTCGCCCGCACCGAGCCCGGCGACAATTCGTTGAGATGCACCGGGATAACGCCCCAGGCGCCCTGCACCGCGACCTGCATGATGAATGCGCCGATCGCCAGCATGAAGGGCGTGGTCGTGTAGGCCCAGAGCGGGATTGCCGGCAGGGCGATCACGCAAGCGAGCGTGATGGCGTTGATGCGGCCAATCTTCTCGGACAGCGCGCCGAAGGCCAGGCCGCCGACGATCGCGCCGATATTGGCGACGATGGTGATCCAGCTCACCGTGTGCGTGTCGAAGCCGTGCTGCTTCTTCAGGAAGGTCGGATAGAGGTCCTGCGTGCCATGGCTGAAGAAGTTGAAGAACATCATCAGCACCACGGCGTAGAGCGCGATCCGCCAGTGCTTCCGCAACGTTTCTAAAAGGCCGGGCCGCGTCTGGGCGCGGCCTTCGACGAAGGCCGGCGATTCCGGCACATGCGAGCGGATGAAGAGCACGATCAGCGCCGGCAGGAAGCTCAGGAGGAACATGGCGCGCCAACCGAAGGTGAAGTCGCCGATCTTCTGCCCGTAGAGCAGCCCGTAGACCACCGCGGCCAGCAGATAGCCGGCCGGATAGCCGCATTGCAGAATGCCCGAGACCGTGCCGCGCGCGCTTGGCGGAATGGATTCCATGGCGAGCGAGCTGCCCAGACCCCATTCGCCTCCCATGGCTATGCCGAACAGGGCACGCAGCGCCAGGAATATGCCGAGATTGGGCGAGAAGGCGGCCAAGGCGCCGATCACCGAATAGCTGACGATATTGAGCATCAGAATGGGCTTGCGGCCATATCTGTCGGCAAGCACGCCGAAGAAGAACGCGCCGATGAAACGCGTCGCCAGTGTCAGGAACAGTGCTTTGGAGACCGCCGGCACGTCGGTCTGGAATTCAGCGGCAATATCGGTGAGCAGGAATGTCAGAAGGAAGAAATCAAAAGCGTCGAGTGTCCAGCCGAGGAACGACGCGGTTACGGTTTTCTTCTGCTCGGGGGTGAGGTTCAAGGCAGTGCTCCTTTTGCATCCCCCGAAAGCACGATATGTTCCAGGGCGGGCAAAAGAGAACGGGACGGCCGCCGGATTTGAGCCGGCGAGCGGTCACATTTGCGTCACCTCCAGATCGATGACCATCAGCCCGTCGGTGCCGCCTTCGAGCGCGGCGACCAGGCGCGCGCCGGCGCGCTGATGCGCCTCGTGAACGAGGTAGGCGTCGCGGGCGGCGGCATCGCGGAAGTCGATGGTGAAACCGTGACCGAAGCCGCGCCCGAACGGCTCCGGGCTGACATTGGCGCTGAATTGGACCCTGTCCATGCCGGCGATAACGGCGCGCAAGGCTTCGAGATCAGCGTGAATCGCCGCGCGCTCGATTTCAGGGACGTCGTCGCGAAAGCGGACAAAGACGCAATGCCGGATCATCGTTGATGCCTCATGCCGCCTGGTTGCCCTTGAACACGGCCGGCGGCAGCGGCTCGCGGCCGAGGATGAGATCGGCGCCTTTTTCCCCGACCATGATCGTCGGCGCATTGGTGTTGGAGGAGGGAACGCGCGGCATCACCGACGCATCGCAGACGCGCAGACCTTCGATGCCGCGCAGCCTCAAATCCGGCGTCACCACGGCCATCGCATCATGCCCCATGCGGCAGGTGCCGACGGGGTGGTGGTCGGTCTTCGACGTGCGGCAGGCGTAGTCGAAAAGGTCCGCGTCGCTTTGCAGGGCAGGGCCGGGCAGCACCTCGCGCAGCACATAGGGCTGCAGCGCCTTCTGCCGCATGATCTCGCGAGCCAGCCGCAGGCCCTTGATCGACATGTCGCGGTCGTAAGGATCGGACCAGTAGTTCGGATCGATCAGCGGGTGGTCGGCCGGGTCGGCGCTCTTCAGTCGCACCGTGCCGCGCGAGCGCGGGCGCAGGAAGGCGGAGTTCAGCGTCACGCCCGGATTCTTCAGCTTCTCGACGCCGGCCTCGATGCCGGAGCCGAGGCCGAGATGGAACTGGATGTCGGGCGAGGCGGCGGTCGGGTCGGCGTACCAGAAGCCGCCGGTCTCGAACAGGCTCGAGGCGACGGGGCCCTTCTTGAGCAGCAGATATTGCAAGCCGGCCCACATCGTGCGGTGCAGCTTGGCGTAATTGTCATAGGTGTGGTCGCCGGTGCATTCGGCGATGACGAACAGGTCGAGATGGTCCTGCATGTTGGAGCCAACGCCGGGCAGGTCATGCACCGGCGTGACGCCGACCGATTTCAGATGGTCGGCCGGGCCGATGCCCGATTGCATGAGGAGCTTGGGCGAGCCGATCGCGCCCGACGAGACAATCACCTCGCGTTCGGCGCGCAGGATCGTCTTTTCGCCACCCGGCTTGCCGACGATCTCCACGCCGACGGCGCGACCCTTCTCGACGACGACGCGGGTGACGAGCACATCGGTCCTGAGCGTCAGGTTCTTGCGGCTGCGGATCGGCTTGAGATAGGCCACGGAGGCCGATGAACGCCGCGCATCCTTCTGCGTCAGCTGATAGTAGCCGACGCCTTCCTGGCTGGCGCCGTTGAAGTCGGGGTTGAACGGAATGCCCATTTCCTGCCCGGCGCGAAAATAGGCCTCGCAGATCGGCAGCGGCGAGATCGGGTTGGAGACGCCGAGCGGTCCCTGGTCGCCATGGAAATCGTTGGCGAAGCGCTGGTTGTTCTCGGCGCGCTTGAAATAGGGCAGCACATCGCGATAGCCCCAGCCGGCCAGTCCCTCTTCCTTCTCCCAGGCGTCATAGTCGCGGGCATTGCCGCGCGTGTAGATCTGGGCGTTGATCGATGAGCCGCCGCCGACGACCTTGGCCTGTGTGTACCAGAAGACGCGGTCCTTCATGTGCCTCTGCGGCACTGTCGACCAGCCCCAGGAGGCGATGCCCTTGGTCATTTTGGCAAAGCCCGCCGGCATGTGGATCAGCGGATGCCAGTCCTTGCCGCCGGCCTCCAAAAGCAGAACGGAATTGGACGAATCCTCGCTCAGCCGGTTGGCGAGAACGCAGCCGGCCGGACCGGCGCCGACGATGATGTAGTCAGCCATGGTTCCTCACAAGCGTGGCACGGAGAGCGCGCCGTCGACATCGATGACCGATCCGGTCGAAAAGGCGAACTTTCCGGAGGCAAGCGCGGCCACGACAGTGCCGATATCGCCTGCCTCGCCCCAGCGTTTTGCCGGCACCAGCCCACCCTCGATCAGCGCGTCATATTTGGCGGAAACGCCAGCCGTCATATCGGTTCGGATGATGCCCGGCCGGACCTCGAACACGCCGATATTTTCGGGTGCGAGCCGCAGCGCCAGGTTCTTCACCCACATGGACAAGCCGGCCTTGGAGATGCAGTAGTCGGCACGTTCCGGCGAAGCCATGGCGGCGCTCACCGAGGTGATGGTGATGATCGATCTGGCATGGTCGCCCGGTGTTGCGAGCATCGCTTTGCCGACGGCCTGGCTGAGGAATACCGTGCCGCGCAGGTTGATGTTCAAGGCGCGGTCGAAATTCTCCGGCTTCAGCTCCAACAGGTCGCCGCGCACCACAGCGCCGACGCCGGCATTGTTGACCAGGCAATCGATGCGGCCGAAGGCGTCCATGGCTGCTTCGATCAGTTTCGAATGGCGGGCGAGGTCGGCGATATCGCATTGAGCGTAGGCGAATTTCACGCCGCGTGCGCCGATATTCTCGGCAAGGCCCTTGGCGGGCTTCTCGGCAAGGTCGGCGACAAGGACGTCGAAGCCGGCGTCCGCCAGCGCCTCGGCGCAGGCGAGGCCAATGCCCCGAGCGCCGCCGGTGACAATGGCCGCGGGGCGGGTCATTGGAGACTAGCCTTTTGAACGTTGGCGCTGCCCCTCATCGCCCTGCCGGGCACTTCTCCCCGTATAGTGACGGGGAGAAGGATGCTGTCGCCGGCGCTTTCGCCAATCGCCAGAGCTGCAGAGTGGGTGCCGGCGTTGCAGCCAGCCTTCTTCTCCCCGTTTACGGGGAGAAGGTGCCGGCAGGCGGATGAGGGGCGGCGCCGACCTATCATGAAGAAAGCTCCGTCTTGCGGATGTAGTCCGCCACGCGCAGCGCTTGCGCCGCGATCGACAGCGCCGGGTTGACGGCGGCCGATGTCGGCAGGAAGCCGCCGTCGACGACGAACAGGTTTTGATGGTCCCAGGCGCGGCAGAAGGGATCGAGCGGCGACGTTGCCGGGTCGTTGCCCATCTTCACCGTGCCGCACTGATGCGAAGGCGTGCGCTTGTCGAAGGGCCGCGACAGCACGATCGGATAGCCGCAGGCGCGAAGGTTCTCGCGCATGACCTTGGTCAGGCCATCCAGCGACTGCATGTTGGAGCGCCGCCATTGCATGATGATCTCCTTGCCGTCGACCATGATGCGGCTTTCGGGATCGGGCAGGTCCTCGCACATCAGGTACCAATCGACGGCGTGGCCGGCCATGAAGTCGAGCACGAATTTCGGCATCCTCTTCACATTGGCCTTCAGCATGTTGCCGTCGATCTTGCCGAGCAGCTGCACATTGCCGAGCGGCTTGCCGCCCTTGCCGTCGGACAGATAGTAATCGTTGAGCATCAGCGTCTTCTGGTAGACGCTATCGTTGCGGCGGCGCGGGTCGATCGCCAGCATCGCGCTCGAATTGTGGTTCATGAAATTGCGCCCGACCTGGTCGGAGCTGTTGGCGAGGCCGTTGCCGGCAGCGGAGGGCGAGCGCAGCAGGATGGCGGCCGAATTGATCGCGCCGGCGGACAGGACGACGAGCTTCGGCGACAGCGTCTTGTGGGCGCCGTTCTGGGTGTAGTGGATGGCGGCGATCGACTTGCCGTCCGGCGCGGTTTCGAGCCAGTCGACATGCGCGCCGGTCTCGAGCCGGATGTTCTTGTCGGTGAGCGCCGCCGTCAGCGGTCCGGTCTGGGCGTCGATCTTGCCTTGGCCGGTGTTGGGGAAGGCGTCCCAGCCCGTCCTGCCGTCCTTCAGCCAGGTCTCGATGTCGACGCCCAGCGGCAGCGAAGCGGGGTGCAGTCCAAGGCTCTTCAGCTCGGCGCGGGCGCGCGCGATCGGTGGCTCGTCCGGCACCGGCTTGAAGGCATAGGGGATCGAATGGAACGGCTCGGTCGGGTCTTCGCCCAGCGTGCCGCGAACCCGAAACAACTGCTCGGCCTTCGAATACCATGGCTCGAATTCGTCATAGGAAAACGGCCAGGCCGGCGAGACGCCGCCGAAATGCTCGAGCTCGGAAAAATCCTCCTTGCGATAACGGATCAGGACCGCGCCGAAGAACTTCGAATTGCCGCCGACATAGTAGTAGTTGCCCGGGTTGAAGGCAGCGCCGCCAGCCTCGCGCCACATCTCCTTCGGCCGGTAGTGCTCGTCGATGAAGATGGAACGCGTCGAGCGCGCATGCGGCGTCGCGGGCAGCGGCTCGCCGCGCTCCAGGATCAGGATCGAGGCGCCGCTGCCGGCCAAGCCGGAGGCGATCGTGGCGCCGCCGATGCCGGAGCCGATGATGACGATATCCGGGTTTGCCATAGCTTTTTAAAGAATGCGCTTCTCGGTCGCCGGGTCGAAGAACACCGCCTTGCTGAGGTTGAAGGCCAAGGGCGTGCTGGTGCCGGGCTGGATATTCGCATCAGCTCTCAGCCGCGCCACCACGCCCTTGCCGCCCAGATTGGTGACAGCGAACGTATCCGATCCCGCCGGCTCCACCACTTCGATATGGCAGTCTGCGGTGGCGATGTTCGAACCGTTGCGTTCCGCACCTTCCGGGTCGGTCAGCGCTTCGGGGCGCACGCCGAAGATCACCGGCTTATCCTTGAAGGCCGCAAGGCCGGTGGGCGCGCCGGGCATCGGCAGCACGATCGGCTGGCGCGCTTCGCGGTCCAGAACCACCGACAGCCCGCTGCCGTTAGCATCGATCTTGGCCGGGATCAGGTTCATCGCCGGCGAGCCCATGAAGTCGGCGACAAAGATGTTGGTCGGGTTGTTGTAGATTTCGGCCGGCGTGCCGAATTGCTGCACCTCGCCGTCGCGCATGACGGCGATCTTGGTCGCCAGCGTCATCGCCTCGATCTGGTCATGCGTGACATAGACGATGGTCGTGCCGGTCGTGGCATGCAGGCGTTTGATCTCGATGCGCATGTCGACGCGCAGCTTGGCGTCGAGATTGGAGAGTGGTTCGTCGAACAGGAAGAGTTTCGGGTCGCGCACCAGCGCCCGGCCCATGGCGACGCGCTGCCGCTGGCCGCCGGAAAGCTGACTGGGCTTGCGGTTGAGGAGATGGCCGATCTGCAGGATCTTCGCCACCTTGTCGATCGCCGCCTGGCGTTCCGCCGCCGGCACGCCGCGCATCTCCATGCCGAAGGCGATGTTGCCGGCAACCGTCATATTCGGGTAGAGCGCATAGCTCTGGAACACCATGGCGATGTCGCGCTTCGAAGGATGCAGGTCGTTGATCGCGCGGCCGTCGACGCGGATCTCGCCCTCGGTGATCTGCTCCAGGCCGGCGATCGTGTTGAGCAGCGTAGACTTGCCGCAGCCGGAAGGGCCGACGAGCACCAGGAAGCCGCCCTTTTCGAGCTCGACATCGATGCCCTTCAGGATCTCGACATTCCCGAAGCGCTTCTTCAGCCCATCAATTTCCAGAAAAGCCATGGTCGTTCCTTCCGAATGTGGTCAGCCCTTGACCGCGCCCGCCATCAGCCCGCGCACGAAATAGCGGCCGGCGACGACATAGACGATCAGGGTGGGGAGCGCGGCAATCATCGCCGCCGCCATGTTGACGTTGTATTCGACGACGCCGGTCGAGGTGTTGACGACGTTGTTCAGCGCCACCGTCATCGGCATCACGTCGCCGGAGCCGGCATAGGCAGAGGCGAACAGGAAGTCGTTCCAGATGTTGGTGAACTGGTAGATCACCGTCACAACGATGATCGGCAGCGAATTGGGCAGCATGATGCGCCGAAATATCTGGAAGAAGGACGCGCCGTCGACCTGTGCCGCCTTCACCAACTCGGTCGGGAAGGCCTCGTAATAGTTGCGGAAGAACAGCGTTGTGAAGCCGAGGCCGTAGACCACATGGACGAAGACCAGGTTCACGGTCGAATTGCCGAGACCGAAGTTGAACCCGGTCGCGTTCTGCAGGGTGACGCCGAAGCGGCCGAGGCTGCCGAGGATCGTGGCCATCGGCAACAGCACCGACTGGAACGGGATGAAGCAGGCGAACAGCATCATGGCAAAAACCAGCGTATGGCCGCGGAAGCGCCATTTGGTCAGCACATAGCCGTTGAGCGCGCCGAGCAGCGTCGAGATCAGCACCGCCGGCACGACCATTTTGATGGAGTTCCAGAAATAGCCCTTCATGCCGACGCAGGTCAGGCCCGAGCAGACTTCGCTCCACGCCTTTATCCATGGCGCGAAAGTCGGCTCATGCGGCAGCGACAGCATGTTGCCGTTCTGGATCTCGTCCATGGTCTTGAACGAGGTGACCAGCATGACGAAAAGCGGCATCAGATAGAAGATCGCGAACAGCCCAAGCAGGCCGTAGATGACGATGCGGTTGATTGTCCTCGCACGGGCGCCGCTTGCGGCTTGGCTGGCGGGTGAAGCGACGGCGCTCATCGCGACTTCTCCCTGAGCTCGGAATAGAGATACGGAACGATGATGGCGGTGATGGTCATCAGCATGATCACCGCGCTGGCCGAGCCGACCGCCATCTCGTTGCGCTTGAAGGTGAACTCATACATGAAGTTGGACGGCAGCCAGGCTGAGCCGCCGGGGCCGCCGCTGGTCAGCGCCACGACAAGGTCATAGGACTTGATGGCCAGATGCGCGAGCACGATGAAGGCCGACAGGAAGACGGGCCTGAGCAGCGGAATGACGATGCGGCGGTAGAGCTGGAAGGTGGACGCGCCGTCGATCTGCGCGGCCTTCATGATCTCGCCGTCGATGCCGCGAAGGCCGGCCAGGAACATCGCCATGACGAAGCCGGACGCTTGCCAGACGCCAGCGATGACCACCGTGTAGATGACGAAATCCTTGTTCTTGATCCAGTCGAAATGGAAGCTCGTCCAGCCCCATTGGTGCAGCGTCTGTTCCAGCCCGAGGCCGGGATCGAGGAACCACTTCCAGGCGACGCCGGTGACGATGAAGGAGAGCGCCATCGGGTAGAGGTAGATCGGCCTGAGCATGCCTTCGCCGCGGATCTTCTGGTCGAGCAGGATGGCCAGGAACAGGCCAAGCGCCAGGCAGATCAGGATGTAGAGGAAGCCGAATATGCCCATATTGGTGATCGAGGTGTACCAGCTCGACGGCGGGTCGCTCTCGAAGGTCCAGCGCCACAGCCGCTGATAGGCGCGGGCTCCGGTGACGGCATAGGACGGGAATGTCTTGGAATTGGTGAAGGACAGATAGATCGTCCACAGGATGAAGCCATAGACGAAGACGATCGTCGCCGCGAAACTCGGCGCCAAAACGATCTTCGGCAGCAGATCCTGCAGCCGCGACCGAACCGACGCGCCAGGACGGGCGTCATGCTCCGGTGTCAGCTTGATCCGGGTTTCGGCAACTGTGCTCATAGGCTCGTCCAGTACCGGTTGGTCGGAAACCGCCCGGCGCGAAACGCGCCAGGGTCTTTCCCGCGCCTTTGTCGACGGGAGACCTCCCCCACCGAAGCGGGGGAGATCCGAGTTCAAGCAACGGCTACTTGGCGTCGTCGATAGCCTTGACCAGCTCGGTCACGGCCTCGTCGGAGGTCTTGATCTGACCATGGACGAACTTCGACACGACATCCTTGTAGGCGTTCGCGACGGCCGGTGGGGCGCCGTAGCCCTGGGCCAGCGAGCCGAACAACGTGCCGCCCTCATTGGCCTTCTTCAGGTCGGCGATGCCCTTCTTGCCGCAAGCGTCGAAGTCGGTATCAGGCACGTCGGTGCGGGCCGGGACCGAACCCTTCACGACGTTGAAAGCCGACTGGAAGCTCTTCGACAAAGTGGCGGTGGCCAGAGCGACCTGAGCGGCCTTGCGGTCCTCCGGCACGTTGAACATGCCGAACATGTCGGAGTTGTAGATCACCGAGCCGTCGGTGCCCGGGAAGCGGTAGCAAAGGAAGTCGGTGCCCGGGGTCTTGTTGGCTGCGTGGAACTCGCCCTTGGCCCAGTCGCCCATGACCTGAACCAGCGCATCGCCTTTGATCACCATGGCGGTGGCGAGGTTCCAGTCGCGGCCCGAGAAGTTCGGGTCGACATATTTGACGAGCTTGGCGAGGTTGTCGAACGACTTCTTCATCGTGTCGGACTTGAGCGACTCCTCATCGAGGTCGTTCATCGCCTTCTTGTAGAATTCCGGTCCGCCGGTCGACAGCACGACGGAATCGAACATGGTCGCTTCCTGCCAGTTCTGCCCGCCGAGCGCCAGCGGGATGACGCCCGCGGCCTTGGCCTTGTCGAGCAACGCCACGAAATCGTCGAAGGTCTTCGGCTCGGTGCCGCCGATCTTCTCCATCACCGCCTTGTTGATCCACAGCCAGTTGACGGAGTGGACGTTGACCGGGGCCGCGACCCACTTGCCGTCATAGACGGAGAATTTCTGCAGGGCGGCCGGAACCGACTTGTCCCAGCCTTCCTTCTTGGCGGTCTCGGTGAGGTCGCCCATGACGCCGGCGGCGGCATAGTCGAGCACGGTGTAGCCGAGCATCTGCGAGGCGGTCGGATAGTTGCCGGCCGCGACCATCGCCTTCAGCGCGGTCATGGCGGCATCGCCGCCGCCGCCGGCCACCGGCACGTCCTTCCAGGCATAGCCTTCCTTGGCCAGATCCTGCTTCAGCACGTTCAGAGCAGCCGCTTCGCCGCCCGACGTCCACCAATGCAGCATCTGCACTTCCTTGACGTCCGCGGCGTGCGCCGAGAACGCAAAGCTCGTCGCAAGAGCCGTTCCGATAAGCAGTTTGCGCAACATGTACTACCTCCCTTGTTGCATTCACAGAACCGGCGGGTGTCCGCCGGGGTCTCCCAACTCAGCCGACCCACCACCCGGTGCGCTGGCCGCGATGAAACTGGATAGTCTTTTCCTCGGTATAATCCTCGACAGCGCGTTTGCCGAGTTCGCGTCCCAGACCCGACTGCTTGTAGCCGCCGAAGGGCAGTTCGGGATAACCTTCCATGAACGTATTCACCCAAACCGTCCCCGAACGCACGCCGCGCGCCACCGACATGCACGTGTCGATACCGGCGCTCCACACCCCTGCAGACAGACCATAGGGCGTGTTGTTGGCAATGCGCAATGCCTCTTCAATCGTTTCAAAAGTGAGCACGGACAGCACTGGCCCGAACACTTCCTCGCGCGCGATCGCCATATCCTCCGTGACGTCACGGATGATGGTCGGATCGAGATATTGACCGGCGTTGGATGGAAGCCGCGCGCCACCGGCGAAAACGCTGCCGCCGTCGGTTTTCGCCGCTGTCACATAGCCGGCTACCTTTTCCATATGGTCGGCCGAGATCATCGCGCCGACCTTGGTGCGGTCGTCGAGCGGATCGCCGACGCGGACCTTCTGGGACAGCGCCTTGACCGCGTTGAGGAAGTCGTCGGCGATCGCCTCATGCACGATCAGGCGGCTGCCGGCATTGCAGCATTCGCCGGCGTTGAAGAAGCCGCCGAACACTGCGGCATCCGCAGCGGCCTCGAGGTCGGCGTCGGGGAAGACGATCTGGCCGTTCTTGCCGCCGAGTTCCATCGAAACCTTCTTCAAGGAATCGGAAGCGGCGGCCATGGTTGTCTTGCCGACACGGGTCGAGCCGGTGAAGGAGACCATCTCGACCAGCGGATGGGCGACCATCGGCGCGCCGACATCGGCGCCGTAGCCTGCGAGAATGTTGACGACGCCGGCCGGCAGCCCGGCCTCGAGCAGGATGTCGCCGAGCACGAAAGTGGAAGCGGACGTCATCTCGCTCGGCTTCACCACCGCCGTGCAGCCGGCGGCGAGCGCGAAAGGCAGCTTTTGGCTGACGATCAGGAAAGGGAAATTCCACGGCGTGATGATCGAGACGACGCCGAGCGGCTCGCGCAGCACGACGCCCAGCATGGAATCGCCGAGATTGGCGTAACTTTCGCCATGCAGCGTGCGGGCAAGCGAAGCGGCATAGCGCCAGATGTCGATCGCGCCGCCGATCTCGCCGCGCGCCTGAGCGATCGGCTTGCCGGATTCCAGCACGTCGAGACGGGCGATCTCTTCCAGCCGGGTCTCGATCAGGTCGGCCGCCTTCAGCAGAACCGCCGCGCGTTCCGACGCCTTCATGCGCGGCCACGGGCCGGTCTCGAAGGCCTTGTGCGCGGCCTGCACCGCCGCCTCGACTTCCGCGGCGCCCGCTTGCGCATAACGGGACACGACGAAGCCGTGGCCTGGGCTGGCGCGCTCTATGCTGCGGCCGTCGCAGGCATCGACATGCCTGCCGTCGATCAGCAGCTTGTAGGCCTTCGGCGCCTCAGACGCCTCGGCCGGCATGGCAATGTTGAGCGGTGCGTTCATCATGTCTTCTCTAGAATCTCGAAAAGGCCGGCTTCTGCTTGGCCTTGAAGGCACCGACGCCGGCTTTGAGGTCGGCGGTGAGCGCAATGAAACCGCTGGCCAGCGCCTCGGTCGCGGCCGCACCTTCCTCGCCCTCGGCAACGCCGATCATCAGCTTCGCGGCCTCCGTCGCCAGCGGACCGCGCTCGGCGATCTTTTCGGCCCAGGCTTTGGCTTCGTCGAAAGCCTTGCCTGTTTCGGCCAGTCGGTCGACGACGCCGTGCGCGAGCGCGTCGGATGCCAGGAAAATCTCGCCGCCGATCGCCATCCGGCGCACGATCTGTGCACTAAAGCGGCGCACGGCGCGCTGCGTGCCCGACCAACCGGGAACGACGCCGATCGAGGTTTCGGGGAAGCCGAGTTTGACCTGCATTTCGGCGACGCGGAAATCGCAGGCCGCCGCCAGTTCCAGCCCACCGCCCAGCGCATGACCGGAGAGCACGGCGATGGTCGGCTGCCTGAGCCGCGCCAGCCGATCGAAGACGCGGTGGCCGTAGCGCACCCATTGCACCTGGAAGTCGGCGGCGCTCATGGCACCCCAGGCCTCGACGTCGCCGCCGGCGCAGAAGCCCTTGCCGTCGCCGCGGATAAGCACGGCGCGAACGCCCTCGGCCAGTTCCGCTTCGTCAAGCGCCGTCTCGAGCGCGCGCAGCATCGGGATATCGAGGGCGTTGAACTTTTCCGGCCGGCGCAGCGTGACGATGCCTATGGCGTCGTCCCGCTCGAAGGTGACAAGCTCAGCCATGCGCGCCTCCGAGCGAAGCGCCGCCATTGAGCGACAGGCCGATCGGCCGGTCCTGATAGAGCGCCGCAGGCGTGACCTTGAGGTCGTTCGCCACAGCGAGCGGGATCTCGGCCTGCGCCAAGACATCGCGTTCGAGATCGATGCCGGGCGCCAGTTCCGTCACCATCAGCCCGTCCGGCGTCAGCTTCATCACGCAGCGCTCGGTGACATAGGTGATGTCCTGCCCTTGGGTGACCGCCCGCTTGCCGGAGAAGGAGATATGCTCGACCTCCTCGACCACCTTCTTGACCTTGCCTTCCTGGTCGATGCGGATGGCGCCTCCGGCCAGCGACAGCTTGGCGCCGGCGTTGAAGAAGCCGGAAAAGACGATCTTCCTCGCCCGCGCGGTGATGTCGACGAAGCCGCCGGCGCCGGCGGTCACATGCGGCCGCGCCGAGAGCTTCGAGACGTTGACCGAGCCATGCCGGTCGATCTGCAGAAAGGAGAGCAGCGAGGCGTCGAAGCCGCCGGCCTGGAAATAGATGAACTGGTGCGGCGAGGGCATGATCGCCTCGGCGTTGGAGGCGCAGCCGAACTTGAAGTCGAGCAGCGGCACGCCGCCGACCGCGCCCTGCTCGATCACCCAGGTGACCTTGCCGTGCTGGCCTTCCTCGAGAAGGATGCGCGGCACGTTGGCCGAGATGCCGAAGCCGATGTTGACGGCCATGCCGTCGCGCAATTCCATGGCGACGCGGCGCGCGATGACCTTCTGGATGTTCATCTCCGGCGTGCGGAAGGTCGACAGCGGCCGGAAGATCTCGCCCGAGATCGCCGGGTCGTAAGGCGTCTGCGTCGTCTGCAACTGGTCGGGCGCTACCACAACATGGTCGACCAGCACGCCTGGCACCCGCACATCGTGCGGCTTCAGCGTGCCGTTCTCGACGACGCGCTTGACCTGCGCAACGACGATGCCGCCATTGTTGCGGGCGGCCAGTGCCTGCTCCAGCCCGCCGAGATAGGCGCCCTCGTGCTCGTAGGTGAGATTGCCGCGTTCGTCGGCCGTGGTGGCGCGGATGATCGAGACGTTGGGCACGATGGCGCGGAAATAGAGCCATTCCTCGCCGTCGAACTGCTCAACCGAGACGATCGGCTCGCTGGCCGCGGCGTTCATGGCGCAACCCTGGTGGCGCGGATCGGCAAATGTGTCGAGGCCGACCTTGGTCAGCACGCCGGGACGTTTGGCGGCGGCCTCGCGATGCATGTCGAACAGGATGCCGGACGGCACGTTGTAGGCGGCGACCGAATTGTCGCCGATCATCTTCCAGATCTGCGGCGGCTCGGCAGAGGAGGGGCCGGACGGATAGGAGCCGCAGAGCGTGCGCTTGAGCAGGCCTGGCTTGGCGAGATGGTCGATGCCCTTGATGCCGTACATGTCGCCCGCGGCGATCGGATGCAGCGTGGTGATCGCCTGCGGATGGCCTTCGGCGTCGAAACGCTCGCCGATCGCGGCAAGCACGGCGTCGGGGCAGCCGAGCCCGCTCGACGACGACACCGAGACCACCGTGCCGTCCTTGATCAGGCTGGCGGCATAGGCCGCCGAGACGAGCTTGCTCACGTGAGGCCCCCAAGTTGCGGGTCGATGGCGACGGCCTTGCCGGTGTTCGACGATTGCAGTGCTGCTTCGGCCGATGCCAGCGACCAGACGCCGTCCTCGCCGGTGGCGGCAGGCCGGCCTTCGCCGCGGATCGCGGCATGGAAGTGGCGCAGCGAGCGGGTGTATAGATCCTCGCGGTCGAAGCTCAGCTCTTCTTCTCCGCTCGCGCTGCGCAGATGCACCGAGCCGACCGGCTTCTGCGTCATCACATTCGTGGCGATCAGCGACCCTTCCGAGCCATGCACCTCGAAGCCGGTGCCGGCGAATTTCGTGGTGAAGCCCTCATGCGACTGCGCTATGACGCCAGACTTGAAGCGCCAGATGCACATGGCGCCGTCCTCCAAGCCGCCGGCTGCCATCCCAGCCGACTGCGTGAAGGCGGAGATCTCGACGGGGTCGTCGTCCAGCACGAAGCGCAGCGTGTCGGCATCATGCACAGTGATGTCGAGCACAACACCGCCACCGGCTTCGGGCTTGGTTATGCGCCAACCCTGCAGGTTTTCCGGCAGATAGACGGAATGAAAGACGCGCACCGCGATCGGCTTGCCGATGCGGCCGGCGGCGATCGCCTCCCGCATGGCGCGGTGGGCGCCGGCATTGCGCAAATGGTGGTTGGTGCCGAAGACGATGCCGGCGGCTTTCGCGGCGACAACCATCTCACGCGCATCGGCGCTGGTCAGCGCCAGCGGCTTCTCGCACAACACATGCTTGCCGGCCTTGATCGCGGCAAGCCCCTGCTCGAGGTGCAATTCGTTGGTGGTCGAGATGTAGACGGCGTCGATGTCCGAGTTGAGCAGCGCGTCGAGAGACGAGACGGCGCGTGCGATGCCGTTTTCCCTCGCATAGGTCTCGGCCCGCTCCGGGCTGGAGCTCATCACGGCGGCGACCTCGCCGTCGGCCTGCGCGCGGATGGCATCGATCATGAACTGTCTGGCGATCGTGCTGGCGCCGATCAGTCCCCATCGCACGCTCATGCCGCGTCTCCCGCTTGGCTGTTGCGGTCCGGGCCGCTGCTTTCCCGCACGACCAGGCTGACGGCACCGATATGGTTCTCGGCGCGCGTGGTGCGCGACTGGATCATCTTCAGCATGACGTGCGCCGCGCGCTCGCCGAGGCCCGCGGTGTCGACGGCGACGCTGGTCAGCGCCGGGCTGTAGTGCTCGGCCTCGGCGACGTCGTCGAAGCCGACGACGGCAAAGTCTGCGCCCGCCTCGAGACCGCGTTTGCGCAATGCCAGCATGACGCCGAAGGCTACCGCATCGTTGAAGCACAGCGCTGCGGTCGGTGGCTGCGGCACGGCAAGCGCCGTCTCCAGGCAGGCCATGCCGCCCTTGCGGCTGGTCTCGCCCTCGACGATCAGCCGGTCGGAAGCTGGGATGCCGAGCGTTTCGCAGGCTTCGAGGAAGCCTCCCAGGCGCTCCTGATAAACAACGAGATCGGATGAACCGCCGAAGAAGGCCAGGCGGCGATGGCCCTTGCGGATCAGATGTTCGGCGGCAAGCACCGCGCCGCGACGATTGTCCGGCGCGATCACCGGAATGCGGCTGTCCGGCAGCCTGCGCATGGTGAAGACGATCGGGACGCCGGCCGTCTCGATGCGGCGGAAGGTACCGGGCGTGGTGCCGCGCGCTGGCGAGACGATCAGGCCGGCGACGCCCTGTTCCATCAGCGACTTCAGCACCTCTTCCTGACGTACCGGGTTCTCCGCCGTGTTGGCGATGAAGGGGACGACGCCCGCCGCCTGGAAGACGCGCTCCATGCCGACCGCCAACTCGGCGAAAAAGGGGTTGGTGAGATCGTTGATCACCATGCCGATGACATTGGAATGGGCCTTGCGCAGATTGGCGGCGCCGCGGTTGTAGACATAGCCGACATCCTCGATCGCCTTGCGCACCTTGACCGCGGTTTCAGGCCGGATCAACCCGCTGCCCTGCAGCACGAGCGACACCGTCGATTTGGACACGCCGGCCTCGCGGGCGATGTCCAGGATCGTCGCCTTGGCCCGGCTGGCCATCCTCGTCATGTCCTCCAAGTTTCGAGAAAATTTATTGGAACGTTCTAATCATCGATCCAAATCCGAGTCAATCAGGATTCCGCTGAGATTCGAAAAATTGATTGGAGCGGTTCAAAACGTCAATGAATGTAAGGACTATTCCAAAGGAGACACAATGTCTTCCGGCTTGGATGCCGTGAATCATAATGGTTCTTGATTTATTGGAACGTTCCATTTATAGCGACCGCACGGGAGAGTTCCATGGACATCACCTTGCCTGCGGCAAACGGCGACCGCATCAGTTATCGGCTTGTCGGCAAACCGGTCGAACCGATCGAGGGCGCACGCTTTTCGCGCATCGCCTATGCCGCCGCCCATGTCGTTGCCGATCCCATCGCCATGACCGATCCGTGGTCGCGGCCGGCGGTCGACTGGAACAGGACGATGGCGTTCCGCCATCATCTGTGGCGGCTCGGCTTTCGCATCGCCGAAGCCATGGACACGTCTCAGCGCGGGATGGGTTTCGACTGGGCGAGCGCGAAGGAGCTGATCCGCCGCTCGATCGCGGAAGCCAAAACGGTGCCGGGCGCCGACCTCGCGTCGGGGGCGGGGACCGATCACCTGGCGCCGGCTGCGGCCAAGACGCTCGATGACGTCATCGGCGCCTATGAAGAGCAATTCGCCTTCATCGAAGGCGAGGGCGGCAAGGCGATCATGATGGCGAGCCGCGCGCTCGCGGCGGTGGCCAAAGGGCCGGACGATTATGCCCGCGTTTATGAGCGCATGCTGTCCCAGGCATCGGGCAAGGTCATCCTGCACTGGCTGGGCGACATGTTCGATCCGGCACTCAAGGGCTATTGGGGCAGCAACGATTTTGACGCGGCGCTCGACACGGTCGTCGCCATCATCGGGCGGCATGCGGGCAAGGTCGAAGGCATCAAGATATCGCTGCTCGACGCGGAGAAGGAGGTCTTGCTGCGCAACCGGCTGCCCGAGGGCGTCGTGATGTTCACCGGCGACGATTTCAACTATCCCGAACTGATCGCCGGCGACGGCAGGAAACACTCGCACGCGCTGCTCGGCATCTTCGACGCCATCGCGCCGGTGGCAAATGCCGCGCTGGCGAAGCTGGCGGAAGGTGACAAGACCGGCTATGACGCGCTGATGGCGCCGACCGTGCCGCTGTCGCGAAAAATCTTCGAGGCGCCGACCGAATACTACAAGGCCGGCATCGTCTTCATGGCCTGGCTGAACGGGCATCAGGACCACTTCACGATGGTGGGCGGCATGCAATCGGCGCGCGGCATATGCCACTACGCGGATGCCTTCCGGCTCTCCGACCAGGCCGGGCTGCTGGCCGACCCCGATCTTGCCATCGCCAGGATGAAGACCCTGCTGGCGGTCGCGGGCGTTTAAGCCGGTCCCCGTGCGGGGATTTGCGTTTCGGCGATAAATCGTATTCGCTTGCCGAAAATAGGCGCGGGCGCACATGGCAATGGCGGAGAAAGTCGCCCCGGCAGACAAGGTCGCCCTGGCAGACAGGGTCGCGCTTGTCACCGGGGTTACCGGGCAGGACGGGGCTTATCTGGCTGAGCTGCTGCTCGGCAAGGGCTATGTCGTCCACGGCGTCAAACGCCGGTCGTCTTCCTTCAACACCGAGCGCGTCGACGACATCTATGTCGATCCGCATGAGAGCGGCACGCGCTTCTTTCTGCATCATGGCGATCTGACCGACGCGACCAATCTGATCCGCCTCGTGCAGGAGACGAAGCCCAGCGAGATCTATAATCTCGGCGCGCAAAGCCATGTCCAGGTGAGCTTCGAGACGCCGGAATACACCGCTAATGCCGATGCGCTGGGGACGCTCAAGCTTCTCGAAGCGATCCGCATTCTCGGCCTCGAGAAATCGGTGCGCTTCTACCAGGCCTCGACCTCGGAGCTCTATGGCGACGCGGTCGAAGCTCCGCAGAACGAGAGCACGCCATTCCGGCCGCGCTCGCCCTATGCGGCAGCCAAGCTTTATGCTTACTGGATCACGGTCAATTACCGCCAGGCCTATGGCATGTTCGCCGCCAACGGCATCCTGTTCAATCACGAGAGCCCGACGCGTGGCGAAATCTTCGTCACCCGCAAGATCACGCGCGCCGTTGCCGCGATCCATCACGGCCTGCAGGATACGCTATATCTCGGCAATATCGACGCACGTCGCGACTGGGGCCATGCACGCGACTATGTCGAGGGCATGTGGCGTATCCTGCAGCATGACGAGCCGGACGATTTCGTGCTCGCGACCGGCGAGGCGCATTCGGTGCGCGAATTCGTGGAACTCGCCTTCGCCGAGGCCGGACATCGCATTCGCTGGCAGGGCAGCGGCGCCGATGAAGTCGGCATCGACGCAGCCACCGGCGCCGCGCTTGTGCGGATCGATCCGCGCTACTTCCGGCCGACCGAAGTGGATACGCTGGTCGGCGACGCCGCCAAGGCAAGAAAGGTTTTGGGCTGGTCGCACACCATCGGCTTCAAGGACCTGGTGGCGGAAATGGTTCGGGCCGATCTGATGCGCGCCGCCGGCGCTACTTGGCGCAACGGCCGTTCAACCTAGGACCTGCGCTTATGGACAAGAGTTTCGATCTCAAAGGAAAGCGCATTTTCATTGCCGGCCACCGCGGCATGGTCGGCTCGGCCCTGATGCGCCGCCTGGCCGGCGAGGATTGCGAGATCGTGACCGTGGCGCGCAGCGAGCTCGACCTTCTCGACCAGGCCGGCGTGCGCCGCTGGATGGAGGACCGGCGGCCCGACGCGGTGATCATGGCGGCCGCCAAGGTCGGCGGCATCCTGGCCAATGACAGCTTCCCGGTGGATTTCCTTTACGAAAACCTCGTCGTGCAGACCAATGTCGTCGAGGCCGCCTTTCGCAGCGGGGTGCAGAAGCTCCTGTTCCTGGGCTCGTCCTGCATCTATCCGAAGCTTGCGCCGCAGCCGATCCCGGAAGACGCGCTGCTCACCGGCCCGCTCGAACCCACAAACGAATGGTACGCCGTCGCCAAGATCGCCGGGTTGAAACTTTGCCAGGCCTACCGGCGCCAACATAGCGTCGACTACATCTCGGCCATGCCGACAAATCTCTATGGTCCGGGCGATAATTTCGACCTCGACAGCAGTCATGTCGTGCCTGCGCTGATGCGCAAGGCGCATATGGCGAAGCTAACCGGTCAAAAGACCCTGCAGGTGTGGGGTTCGGGCCGGCCGATGCGAGAATTCCTGCATGTCGACGACGCCGCCGACGCCTTTGTCTGGCTTTTGAAGACTTATTCCGGCGACGGCCACGTCAATGTCGGCAGCGGTGAGGACATCACCATCGCGGAGCTTGCCGGCACCGTCGTATCGGTCGTCGGCGCCGGCGCCGAGATCGCGTTCGATCCGACGAAGCCGGACGGGATGCCGCGCAAGCTGATGGACGTCTCGCGCCTGTTCAAGACCGGCTGGAGGCCGGCCTATTCGCTTCGAGATGGATTGGAACAGACCTATGCCTGGTTCCTCGACCATGTCGAGAAAGGCGATATCCGTCTTGGCGCTGCATGATTCTCAATCGAAACTCATCGCGGCGACCAGGGAGGACGGTTTGGGCGGCCGGCTTCTGGCTATGGTCAACGCCAAGGCGCTTGCCGACTCGCTCGGCTATCGCTTCGGCTTTGCCTGGAAGCCGATCCATGACGATAAATTTCACTCGGTCGAGAAAGTCGACAAGATATTCTCCGCCGATTTCATCGAGAAGCACTGGCTGGGGGAGACGGTCGAACCATTGGGTTTCGATGTTCTCGGAGAGGTAGCCTTTAGCCGTGCCAGTCTCGATGCCGCGGCGGCACGGCGAAGGTTTCGCGGCTGGATCTGCAACGAGTTTGAGATACTGGATCATTTTCAGGGCGGACCCCAACTCGTCCAACGATCGGAGACATTGCGAGGTTTCGGTTTTTCCAAGACCGTGAATCAGGCGCTCGACGCCGCCGACAAGTGCCCGTTTCCGGGGCCGATCGCCGCTTTGCATCTTCGCAGCGGCGACATCGTGCGCGGCAAGTATCGCTTCATGCTGCATTTCAGCGACAAGGTAGTGGCCTCGACCTTGGTCAAGGCTGTCGCGTCGGAGCTTTCGTCAAAAGGCCTGACAACTCTTCTGATCGGTCAGGATCGTGAAACGCTCGAATATCTGCGGTCGGAAACGGGAGCCTTGCTGGGCGACGATCTGGGATCGGCGGAATTCGCAGATGAGACGCTCAAGGCATTCTTCGAGATGAGGCTGATGGCGCGGTGCCAGAAAATCTATGCAGGCGGCAGCGTCTATGCGTCCGTCGCATCGACGATGGGCGATGTCGGTCTCGTCCATCCGAAAACCTTGTTCGACGGTTCGAGAGCCGCGGAAATGATTCTGGCCGAACTCAGCCGACATCAGGGCGATTACCACCCGCTCGAGGCGGCCTTCGGCTATCAAACCGCGTTTCTCGATCTCGAGGATCAAATCAATCCCGCGCGAGCAAGAGACATCCTGGAAAAGGCTCACGCGCTGGATCCGCACAACGACGTCTATCCGCTCAAAATCGCGGCGGCCTTTTTTCGCGAACGCGACTATCGGTCCGGCGAAGCCGTTTTGAAGGCGCTCATGACAAGACAGTTCGAAGCCTCTCCCGCAATGCCGTTGCGAGCGATTGGCGTGCTGGTCTGCCGGACATGGCGCGGCGATGTCATGTCGAAGGATTTCGAGTCCTTCTTCGCGGCGGCCGCAGAGGGGCATCCCTACGCCGCGGCGTGCTCGGCGCATATCCTCCATGCAACATTCGGGAAGGTGAAGCCGGCTCTGCGGATGATTGCGAAGTCGCTGGATGCGGAACCGGCCAATGCCTTGTTCAAGAGAATCAAACGGCACATACGGCCATTGACGACGCCTCAGTCCGGTCCTCTGGCGAAGGCGCGGCTGCGACTCTGGAAGGCGGGGATTCGAATATAGGGACCGCCGCTGCGGTCTTTGCCGCGGCTGCATTAGGGAGATCAAAAGCGGTAGTTCAGACTCAGAGAAACCGTATGGGTGCTGGGCTTGACGAATGTTGGACCAACCAACGCGCTGTCGTTTTGGAAATTATGGTCCGAGAAATGCGCGTAGGCGTAATCAAGGCCGACAACCCATTTGTCATTGAGCGCGTAGTCGGCGCCGACACCGATCGTCCAGCCGGTATAAGTCCTGTCAAACTTGGTATCGCCAAAACCGAGAACGCTATATCCGGTATCGTGCAGGTGCAGGAAGGCCACGCCGCCCTTAACGTAGGGTAGGAAATTGCCCATCGCATATCCGGCCTTCGCAACGATATCGCCTTGCCAATCGGCAGCGGTCTCGAACGTTTCAGCGTCGATTGTCGGCACCGTCTTCTTGTTGAACACCGCAACCAGGCGGGCCTCCGCTCCGAGAACGAAATTGTTGTCGAACTGGTATTGATAGCCTACTTGGCCGCCAACCGATGCCGACGTGCTATCACCATCGTATTCGCTAGGATCGTTATTGGGGATCGTCACATCGCCCTGGAGAAAATTGACGCCGGCCACTGCGCCGATATAGGCGCCTGTCCAATTGTAGGACGTGGGCTCGACCGACAATGCATCCGCAGCAAAGGCTGACGAACAAAACCCAACAAGCATTGCCGACGTGAGTAGAACTTTCCTCATAATTCGCCTGTCGCTCCCGATCCGCCATTGCACCTAAGGGTTGATAGCATGGCTTTCAGGGGTTGCGCTGTAACACAGCGGCAACAGTGGCGCTGGAGGAGCTTAGCCTGACGTGCCGCGCGAGACCGGAGGCTAGGCCGGGCGGAGGCTGCAATATACCCAGCCGGTGTGCGCGGGGTCCACTGGCGGAGATCGGCCAATTTAATGGAAGGATGGTGGGCGTGACAAGGATTGAACTTGTGACCCCTGCAATGTCAATGCAGTGCTCTCCCGCTGAGCTACACGCCCATCCGAAGCCGCGCATACACCACTTTTGATCCGGCGCGTCAATAGCGGGAATGTGGAAAGACGGCTTCCGTTTGTCGCATCGACACGGCGCATCGTCGATGCCTGCCGAGGTGGCTCAGGCCGCCTGCAGCATCTTCTCGACCTCGTTGACGAGATCGCGCAGGTGGAAGGGCTTCGACAGCACCTTGGCGTCCTTGGGCGCCTTGGAATCCGGATTGAGCGCGACTGCGGCAAAGCCTGTGATGAACATCACTTTGAGGTCCGGATCGATCTCGGTGGCGCGGCGGGCAAGCTCGATGCCGTCCATCTCCGGCATGACGATGTCGGTCAGGAGCAGCGAAAAAGGCTCTTCGCGCAGCCGCTCATAGGCGCTGGCGCCATTGTCGAAATCGCTTACCTGGTAGCCGGCGCGTTCCAGCGCCTTGACGAGGAAGCGGCGCATATCGTCGTCGTCTTCCGCCAGCAGAATGCGTGCCATCATATCCCGTCCGAATCACCCGCCCCAAGCCTGCCGCCGGGCAAGGCTGTTAACCATGCTGTATATGAGGATGTGTCGGTAAACATCAAGTGAATGAAGGGCGTCCCGCATCCGGTTCAAGCTGCGGTTTCGTCGCCCGAAATGCTGGACATGCCGCACGCAAGGTGGCAAGTTTTACGTCATGATGCAGTGCTGTTTCCTGGTTCGTGCAAATTGAAAACGGCAGCCGAGGATTTTTCGGTCGTCCCACCCTTCGAAATCCGATCGGGCGCCGAGCAGCGCGTCCCTTTCCTGTTCAACTCACCGCATAGCGGCCGCCACTATCCGGAGCGCTTCCTGGCCATGGCGCGGCTTGACCGCAACGCCATCCGCCGGTCGGAGGACTGCTATGTCGAGGAGCTTTTCGGCGGCGCCGTGCCGCTCGGCGCGCCACTGCTGGCGGCCAATTTTCCGCGCGCCTATCTCGATGTCAACCGCGAGCCGTGGGAACTCGATCCGCGCATGTTCGCGGAGCCGGTCCCGTCCTTCTGCAACATCCGGTCGGCGCGTGTCGCCGGCGGGCTGGGCACGGTGCCGAAGCTTGTCGGCGAAGGCCTCGATATCTATCCCGGCCGCCTGCCGCTGGCTGAGGCCGTGGCGCGCATCGAAGCGGTGTACAAGCCTTATCACGAGACGCTGAAGCGGCTCCTGACCAGAACGCATGCCAGGTTCGGCTATGCCGTGCTGATCGACTGCCACTCGATGCCGGCCAGCATACGCGTCGGCGACAACGGCGTGCGGCCCGACTTCATCATCGGCGATCGGTTCGGAATTTCGGCCTCGCCGGCGCTCACCGAGATGGCCATCGGCCTGCTTGTCCGCATGGGCTACACCGTCGCGCACAACAAGCCCTATGCGGGAGGGTTCATCACCGAACATTACGGCAGGCCGGCGCGGCATCTGCATGCGTTGCAGATCGAGGTCAATCGCGGGCTTTACATGGACGAGCGGACGTTCCAGAAATCGGCCGGCTTCGACGCCTTGGCCTGCGACCTGACCCGCTTCTCGGCCGACCTGATGTCGATGCCCGACCACCATTTCGTCGATTTGCCGCTTGCGGCGGAATGACGGCGCGGTTGGCGCGCCGAGTTCTTGTATACGCAATTCCGGACGGAAAACCGCTTCACACTTTCCCGGAATTGCCTGAAAAAAAGACCGCATCGTTTTCACGACACGGTCGAAGTCTAGGGAGGAAACGCCCAAGGAGGGCATGGACAGGAAAACCTGTCCGATGACAAAATTATTGTGCGCCGCACAAATGTCAATCGACAGCGGGCTTTTTTAATTCAATATGATGTGGAAATTCCGCTTCGGCGGCTCAGATGTGACATTCGGGCAACAGAAAACGGGCATCTGACCGGTCTTCGGCGCGCCTGTTCCGCGAGCAAGAGCGGCCGGCAACGGCCGCGATGGGGGAGAGCGACTTGGATATCAGCACCGATTTCATGCGGCGCATCGCGCATGCCGCCGCCGCCGAAACCTTGCCGCGCTTCCGCAGCCAGGGGGCGGTCACCAACAAGCTTGCGGGAAGCTTCGATCCGGTAACCGAGGCCGATCGCGAAGCCGAACGCGCGATCCGGGCGCTGATTTCGTCCGAATATCCCGAGCACGGCATCCTCGGCGAGGAGCATGGCAGCCACAACCTCGCCAGCCGACATGTCTGGGTGATCGACCCGATCGACGGCACCCGCGCCTTCATTTCCGGCATCCCGGTCTGGGGAACGCTGGTCGGGCTGACCGTCGACGGCGAGGCGGTCGCCGGCATGATGTCGCAACCCTTCACCGGTGAGCTGTTTTACGCCAACACTTCCGGGTCGCATTATGAAGGACCTGGCGGCCCGCGCCGGCTCGCGACCCGCAAGACGACCGAACTCGCGCAAGCGACGCTGTTCACGACTACGCCGGCATTGTTCCAGGGCGATGCGCGCAAGCGCTATGACCAGTTCGAGACAAAGGTGCAGCTAGCCCGCTACGGCACCGATTGCTACGCCTTCGCCATGCTGGCGGCCGGCAGCATCGACATCGTCGCCGACCCGGGCCTGAAGCCCTACGACATCGTCGCGCTGATCCCGATCATCGAGAAGGCCGGCGGCGTCATCACCACTTTCGAAGGCGGGCCGGCGGAGAAGGGCGGCGATATATTGGCGGCAGCGACGCCCGAGCTTCACGCGGCAGCGATGGCGGCGCTGCGCGGCTGAGCACCAGGCGGCCCAAGAGACCGTTTCATGCAAAGCCGGTGCAAGACTGCGGCGCGCTCTAGCTCTCGGTTGACGAAGGCTCTGCAAGGCGCAAGCCCCACAGAATGAGCGCGAAAGCAATGAGGCCGGTTGGCGCCGACGAATATCCGATGCCCTTGATCGCCGTCTCCTGAAAGGCGCTGCCGTGGAAGGCTCCGGCCGCCAGGGGCATCGTCTCGTTGCCGGCACCCCAGACGCTCGCCATCACGTGGCGGCCAGAATGGCAAGAGCCGAATAGATCAGAAGCCAGAACGCAACCCGCGATGCGGCGACGCTGAGACTGAGCCTCTCCCAAAGGAGACCCAGCGCCAGCAGGAGAACGGCTTCCAGGCCGCTGAGCGTATGCGCCGACAGCCCCAGGCGCGGTGCGGCGAGGTACGGGATTGCAAATCCTTCGAACGACGAAAACAGCAGCAGGGCGACGCCGATCTGCAACAGGCGATGTCCCTGACGTGACAGCGATGCGTTCATGTCCGTTCCTCCTCCCGGCACTGTCGGCTGGCGCATGGCGCCCGGAAGGTATCTAGCGCTCCGTGCCTTGGCGGAAACGAGGTGTCGCTCCCGCGCGGGCGCGCCTTCCAGTCAAGCCGGTTCCGCCCGCGTTTGCTGCAGGATCGGCAATGACTATGCAGGTGACGTGCCGGCGATGCCGGCAGCGTTCAGCCGAGACTTGGCGGACCGAGCGGCGAGGGCGCGAACCCACCGGCCGTGAAGCTCGTGTCCCGGCCGCAAGGCGTCACCGGCTGCCGCCGCCCACCACCTGGCGTCAGATGGCATCACCCGTGCCGGGGATGAAGGCGTCGAAAGCCGCCAGGAGCTGCTCGCGGTAGATGTCCTTCTCCTGCAGGATCTCGTGTTGCGCGCCGTCAATCATCAACAGCGAGCCGACGCGCAGTTTCCTGGCATAGGCCTCCACCGCCTTGGTCGAGACCACCCGGTCGGCGCCGGCGGCGACGATCAGCATCGGCACCTTCACCCTTGCCATGAAATCCGGATCGCTGACGGCTTTCGCGGCCGCGGCGGCGGCCCTCAGCCAGCGGATGGTTGGACCGCCGAGCGCGAGCTGCGGCCAGGCCTCGTAGATTCCGACATTGCGCCGGTAGCGCGCAGCATCCGAGGTCACCTTGTTCACCTCGAAAGCGGGCGGCACTTTCGGGCGCGGACCGAGCGCGGCATAGAGCCGGCCGAGACCCAGCGCGCAGAAAACCGTGCAGACGCGCCGGACCGTGGCGATCGAGACCGGCAGGTCCGGCACCTCGAGAAAAGGAGCCAGCAGCACCATGCGTCGCACCCGGTTGACCATCGACGGCGAGGCAAGCAGCGCAATCACCGCGCCCGTGGAATGCGCGAGGATGTAATAGGGGCCGCGGCAGTCGGGCAGCACGATTTCTTCGAAGAATTGCTCGAGATCGCGCGTATAGTCACGGAAGCTGCGGACATAGCCGCGCTGGCGGTCACGCAGCAGGCGGCTGGAATCGCCCTGGCCGCGCCAGTCGAGGATGGCGACGCCGAAGCCGCGATCGGCGAGATCGCGGATGGTCTCGAAATATTTCTCGATGCATTCGTTGCGCCCGGTCAGCAGAACCACCGTGCCCTGCAGCGGGCGGCTGACAGCGGCAAAGACGCCATAGCGGATCTTCTTGCCGTCGCGTGTGGTGAAGAAGCCGCCCGCGGCATTCTGCGGCGCGGGATTGTCCTCGGTCAGATGGAAAAGATCCGTCATGCGGCGTCTTGCTTGTTTTTTGCCCGGACGGGCGAGGCGTCGGCATGGTGATAGACGGCCAGGCGGCAAAAGCAAAGGCGTTGCGAGGATTTACGCAGTTGCCGCGCATGACCCCCGAAAACCGGAATCGATTTCGGAAAGGATCATGCGCGAAATCAAAAGGCTACTGCGTCCTTAGCGCGTCCAGAGGACGCGCGGCGCTGTAGCGCGGGGAAGGCCGGAAGTGCCTCGGTGCACTTCCGGCCTCTGTCGATCCGGGAGGAAGGGACGTTGCACCCGGTTCGGCCTCGTCGCGGCGCAGGGAAGGGGGGCGCCGCTTGTCTCTCTGTCTTGACGCAATTCCGGACGGAAAACCGCTTCACACTTTTCCTGGAATTGCTCGAACTTGACCAAAGCCTAATGCCGCATGACTGAACGGATGCCGAAGCCGTGGTTCATCCACCGTTCATGAACGTGGCTGCATTGCGACCAAGGAAAACCTTGAAATGGCTTTTTGAGCTTCCCAAATGAAGGTTGTGGCCGCCGATGTCGGGGCCGCTGGCCTATCCCGAACGCCTTTCGAGGGTTTCGCACCGGGTCATACGCAAACCATGTTGCTCAAAAGGAGAACACTCATGCGTCACGTTGATTTTTCCCCGCTTTATCGTTCGACCGTCGGCTTCGACCGGCTGTTCACCATGCTCGATTCGCTCGGCCAGCCCGAGACCGCGCAGACCTATCCGCCCTATAATATCGAGCGCACGGGCGAGAACGCCTATCGCATCTCGATGGCCGTTGCCGGCTTCTCGGAAGACGAGATTTCGATCGAAGCCCACCGCAACGTGCTGACCGTCAAGGGCGAGCGCAAGGAAGAGAACAACAGCGAGGGTTCCGAGCTGCTTTACCGCGGCATCGCCTCGAGGTCCTTCGAGCGCCGCTTCCAGCTCGCCGACCACGTCGAAGTGGAAGGCGCCACGCTGAAGAACGGCCTGCTCTTCGTCGACCTCAAGCGCAACATTCCCGAGGAACTGAAGCCGCGCAAGATCGCGATCACCTCGTCCGCGGACAAGGCCAAGCAGATCGAAACCAAGGCCGCCGCGTAACCCGCGGGGCCCGTAGTAGACAACGTCTCCCTCCCGAGACGAAAGCGGCGCCGCGAGGCGCCGCTTTTTATTGTGCCACCGGCAACGCGCCGTTCTGGCTCTTTTGAAGCATGCAGCGGCGGATCATGAAGGGCGATGTCCGATTTTTCCCTGCTGCTGACACTCACCGTTGCAATCACTTTCCTGCTCGCCGGTATCGTCAAGGGCGTCACCGGCATGGGCCTGCCGACGCTGGCCATGGGATTGCTTGGCACCATCATGCCGCCGGTGACCGCGGCGTCGCTGCTGATCGTGCCGTCCTTCGTCACCAATCTCTGGCAGCTTTTCGCCGGCCCGAGTTTTTCGGCGGTCCTGCGCCGGCTTTGGCTGATGATGGCGGGCATTCTGATCGGCACGATCGCCGGCTCGCGGCTGCTCGCCAGCGACAATGTCAAATGGACGACCGCCGGCCTCGGCGCGGCATTGATCGTCTATGCCGCCTATAGCCTGCTCGCGCGGCAGCCTGTCGTTCCCGAGAAAAGCGAGCACTGGTCGTCGCCGGCCGTGGGTTTCCTCACCGGCCTGGTCACGGGCGGCACCGGCGTCTTCGTAGTGCCTGCCGTGCCTTACATCCAGGCGCTGGGCTTGAGCCGGGACGATCTGATCCAGGCGCTCGGTCTTTCCTTCACGGTGTCGACGATCGCCCTGGCGCTGGGCCTTGCCTCGCATGGCGTCTTCGAGGCGGGACATCTGGCGATGTCCTCGCTTGCCGTGCTGCCGGCCCTGCTCGGCATGTGGCTGGGGCAAATCCTTCGCCGGAAGATCAGCCCGGCAACTTTTCGCCGCTGGTTCCTGATTTTTCTGGTCCTGCTCGGCGTCGAGTTGTTGCTGCGGCCCTTTGTGGCCTAGCTGCAGGGGACTACTTATTATTTGCCGCAAGAACGGCTTCGAGATTCCGCCGGTGAACGGCTTCGTATGGCGCGAAATACTCGGTCGCCGTGGTGGCGAAAATCTCGGCGCCGAAGGTCCGCAGATCCTGCTTGGCTAGGTCGGGGTCTTGCCGGCAGGCAAGCAGCTTTCGGACGTAAGCCTCGGTGGCATCGATGAAGCTTCTGTCATAGCCGCCGGCTTCGATCGCCTCAAAGGAACCGTGGTTGGGCAGGATCCGGTCGAACTGCCAACTGGACATGCGCCCAAGGTCGACCAGATGCTCGCTCAGGCGCTCCGGCTCCGACACATAGGTGACGGAGTCTTCCAGCGTGTCGCCTGCCAAAAGCAGGCCGGCGTCGGGCATCAGCAGCACCGTGCCGTCATGGCTGTGGATCTCGACCTGGCGCAGTTCGATGGGGACCGCCCCGACCGTCAGGCTGAGGCTGTTGTCGAAAACTCTGTTGGGCAGCACAAGCGGCTTGATCGGCGGATTACCGCCCTCGATGTCGGCCCGGCCGCGTTCGAGCGCCAAGGCGGTGAGGCGGTTGGCGATGATCTCGCAATCCTCAAACACCTCGTTGCCGGCGATATGGTCGTCATGCCAGTGGCTGAGCACGACGCGGATCGAGGTCACGCCCATCTCTTGGAGGGTTTTCCGGATGAAGCGGGCATGGGGCAGGGATATGTGCGTGTCATAGACAAGCGCCTGCGACCCATCGACGATCGCATAGGTGCAGATGCCAAGCGTGTAAGCGCCGTCGTCAAGCCAATTCGGCTCGTCCGACCAGATGCGAACGCCTTCGATGCGGCCGTCATAGAAGCCCAGCACGTTCGGCGCCGGACGGGCCAGCCGCATCGTCGAGCCGAGAGACGGCTTGGTCATCTGGCTGCTCCCGAGTGCCGCAAGCTCAGCCAAGCAACTGGCCGAGACGGTCGATCTCTTGCTTCGTGGTGGCGAAGCTGGCGACGAAGCGGTAGATCGCTTCATTGTCGCCGAGGTGGCCATCGAACCCCTGCGGCACGCCCCACTCGTAGAATTTGGCGCCGGCCGCTTGCAGCTTTTCCGCGGTGGCCCGACCGAGGATGGCAAACACTTCGTTGGCCTGCGGCAGCCAGGCGAGCTTGCCGGCCGGCGCATCCTCGATCGTCTCGGCCAGATGCGCGGCCATCGCATTGGCGTGGCCTGCCATCCTCAACCACAGATCGTCGGTGAAATAGGCCTCGAACTGGGCCGAGATGAAGCGGGCCTTGGAAAAAGTCTGTCCGGCGCGCTGGCGCAGCAGGCGCAGATCCTTGCTGGCATCCGGATTGAGAACCACGACCGCATCGGCCATCCAGCAGCCATTCTTGGTGCCGCCGAAGGAGATAAGATCGACGCCGCTCTTCCAGGTCATTTCGGCCGGGCTGACGCCGGTCGCTGCAATCGCATTGGCGAAGCGCGCGCCGTCCATGTGCAGCGGCAGCTTGTGGCGGCGGCTGACCTCGGCGATCGCCTTGACATCGTCGACGCTGTAGACCGTGCCGACCTCGGTCGCCTGGGTCACGGTGACCGCCATCGGCTGGCCGGCGGGGGCCAGGTCCTGCGAATATCGCTTGATGGTCCGGTCGAGAGCCTCCGGGGTCATGCGCCCCAGCGGTCCCGCCACCGGCGCCATGCGCGCGCCGCCGGTGTAGAAACCCATCGCGCCGAACTCGTCGACATTCATATGCGCTTCGTAATGGCAAAGCGCGATACCGCCGATGCGGTTCAACGCAGCCATCGAAAGCGCGTTGGCCGCCGTGCCGGTCGCGACGAAGAAGACCTGCACCTCGCGCTCGAAGATCTCGTTGAAGCGACGATAGACGGCGCGGTCAAGATCGCCGTCGCCATAGGCGGTCGCGATGCCTGCGGCGTGGCGCGACAGGTTGGCCGAAATGTCGGGATGGACGCCCGCCCAGTTGTCGGATGCAAAGAACATCGAGAAATCCGTATCGTGATCGGCGAAAGTGGCGGGACTTGACCGCTTCGGCAGTCGAAGCGCAAGGGCCAATCGTCGGCGAAGCGGTGAAGCCAGCAATCGACGCCAAAATGCCTGGACCAAAGCTTGCGTTTCCGACGCCTTTCACGAAATTTTGTGTCGTGGCACGCCCAAGTTTTTTGTGAATCGGTCTTGTGCGGCTGTCTGATTTCTGCCATAAAAAATTTAGGACAGTAGTGCTGTCTTATTTTGTCGCACAAAACAGGCCGGACTGGCGTATCATCGCTGCCATTCCGGCCATTGTCGCGAGCGGCGGGTAGACGGCCCGGCTCTGGCCTGTACGATACCGGATGCGAACCGGGCGTATAGCCGTTTGGTTCGGTGGATTTCGCGAGACGTGCAGCAACATGAAGGGGAAGCATCATGCTTCCCAAGGCAAACCAGCGTCCTGAGACAGTCGGGGCCAAGGTGGAGAACGGAGGATAGGACGATGACGGAACTGACGCCATCTGCGATCAACGGCCAGGCCGCGCAGACGAAAGCGGCAGCCGTTAAAAATACCGTCCTGGCCAAAGGGCTGCGAACCGCCAACGGCATGACCGCGCAGGGCCTCTATGATCCGCGCAACGAGCACGACGCCTGCGGCGTCGGCTTCATCGCCAATATGAAGGGCGTGAAGTCGCACGGGATCGTCGAGGACGGTCTGGCGATGCTGGAAAACCTCACCCATCGCGGCGCCGTCGGCGCCGATCCGCTGGTCGGCGACGGCGCCGGCGTGCTGGTGCAGATCCCGGACGCTTTCTTCCGCGAAGAAATGGCGGTCGTGGGCGTCGAACTGCCGCCGGCCGGTCAATACGGCGTAGGCCATTGGTTCATGCCGCAAGACGCGGCGCTGCGCGCCCATATCGAAGAGATCATCGCCGAATCGGCGCAGTCGGAAGGGCTGCCGCTTATCGGCTTCCGCGACGTGCCGGTCGACAATTCGTCGCTGTCGAAGGCGCCGGACATCGTGGCGTCCGAGCCGTTCCATCGGCAGGTGTTCATCGGCCGCACGGCCGACATCCCGGACGACGAGGAATATGAGGCGCGGCTTTACCTGCTGCGCAAGGTGATCTCGGGCCGCATCTATGCCGAGAACGACAACAAGGATGTCGGCGCCTATTGCGTGTCGCTGTCGGCGCGCACCATCGTCTACAAGGGCATGTTCCTGGCCTATCAGGTCGGCGCCTATTACAAGGACCTCAAGGATACGCGCTTCGAAACGGCGCTGATCCTGGTTCACCAGCGCTTCTCGACCAACACCTTCCCGTCATGGAAGCTGGCGCATCCCTATCGCATGGTCGCGCATAACGGCGAGATCAACACCGTGCGCGGCAACAACAACTGGATGGCGGCGCGCCAGGCCTCGGTCGATTCCGAGCTGTTCGGCAACAACATCTCGAAGCTCTGGCCGATCTCCTATGAAGGCCAGTCGGACACGGCGTGCTTCGACAACGCGCTCGAGTTCCTGTTCCAGGGCGGCTACTCGCTCACCCACGCCATGATGATGCTGATCCCGGAAGCCTGGGCCGGCAACAAGCTCATGGACGCCGACCGCAAGGCTTTTTACGAGTACCATGCGGCGCTGATGGAGCCGTGGGACGGACCGGCGGCGGTGGTCTTCACCGACGGCCGCCAGATCGGCGCTACGCTCGACCGCAACGGCCTGCGCCCGGCGCGCTATATCGTCACCGACGACGACCGCGTCATCATGGCGTCGGAGGCCGGCGCGCTGCCGGTGCCGGAGGAAAAGATCGTGCAGAAGTGGCGGCTGCAGCCCGGCCGCATGCTGCTCATCGATCTCGCCAAGGGCCGCATCGTCTCCGACGAGGAGATCAAGTCGGAGATCGCGACCAGGCACCCCTACAAGACCTGGCTCGCCAACACGCAGCTGATCCTGGAAGATCTGAAGCCGGTCGAGCCGCGCGCGCTGCGCAAGGATGTCAGCCTGCTCGATCGCCAGCAGTCCTTCGGCTACACGCAGGAAGACACCAAGCTTCTGATGGCGCCGATGGCCACCACCGGCCAGGAAGCCGTCGGCTCGATGGGGACCGACACGCCGATCTCGGCGATGTCGGACAAGTCGAAGCTGCTCTACACCTATTTCAAGCAGAACTTCGCCCAGGTCACCAACCCGCCGATCGACCCGATCCGCGAGGAGCTAGTGATGAGCCTGGTATCGTTCATCGGGCCGCGGCCCAACATCTTCGACCTCGTCGGCACGTCGCGCCGCAAGCGGCTCGAAGTGCGCCAGCCGATCCTGACCAATGGCGATCTGGAGAAGATCCGCTCGATCGGCCACACCGAGGACCGTTTCGACACCAAGACGATCGACATCACCTACGGCTCGAACGAGGGCGCCGCCGGCATGCAGGGCGCCATCGACCGGCTCTGCGAGCGCGCGGAGGCGGCGGTCGCCGGCGGCTACAACATCATCATCCTGTCCGACCGCCAGGTCGGCCCGGACCGCATCGCGATCCCATCGCTGCTGGCGACGGCGGCCGTGCATCATCACCTGATCCGCAAGGGCCTGCGCACCGCGGTCGGCCTCGTGGTGGAATCCGGCGAGCCGCGCGAGGTGCATCATTTCTGCTGCCTGGCAGGCTACGGCGCCGAGGCGATCAATCCCTATCTCGCCTTCGACACGCTGCTCGACATGCACAAGCGTGGCGAGCTGCCGGAAGAGGTCGACGAATACGAGGTGGTCTCGCGCTACATCAAGTCGATCGGCAAGGGCATCCTCAAGGTGATGTCCAAGATGGGCATCTCGACCTACCAGTCCTATTGCGGCGCGCAGATCTTCGACGCCATCGGGCTGAAGTCAGACTTCGTCGAGAAGTATTTCACCGGCACAGCGACGCTGATCGAAGGCGTCGGCCTGGACGAGATCGCCACCGAGACGCTCAGCCGCCACAGCGACGCCTTCGGCAGCGATCCGGTGCTGCGCAACAACCTCGAGGTCGGCGGCGAGTACATGTTCCGCATGCGCGGCGAGGCGCATATGTGGTCGCCCGATGCCGTCGCCAGCCTGCAGCACGCCGTGCGGCAGGGCTCCTGGGACACGTTCAAGGACTATTCGGCGCAGATCGACAGCGCGACCGCTCGCGCCCAGACCATTCGCGGCCTGTTCAAGATCAGAACAGCGGAAGAGACCGGCCGCAAGAAGGTCGCGATCGAGGACGTCATGCCGGCGGCCGAGATCGTCAAGCGCTTCTCGACCGGGGCGATGTCGTTCGGCTCGATCTCCAGGGAAGCGCACACCACCCTGGCGCGCGCCATGAACGCCATCGGCGGCAAGTCCAACACCGGCGAGGGCGGCGAAGAGGCCGACCGCTATCTGCCGCTGCCCGGCGGCGGCAAGAACCCGGAACGCTCTGCGATCAAGCAGGTCGCTTCGGGGCGCTTCGGCGTCACGGCGGAATATCTGGTCAATTCCGACGTCATGCAGATCAAGGTTGCGCAGGGCGCCAAGCCCGGCGAGGGCGGCCAGCTGCCCGGACACAAGGTCGACGCGACTATCGCCAAGGTCCGGCACTCGACACCCGGCGTCGGCCTGATCTCGCCGCCGCCGCATCACGACATCTATTCGATCGAGGATCTGGCGCAGCTGATCTACGACCTGAAGAACGTCAATCCGGCGGCCGACGTCTCGGTCAAGCTGGTGTCGGAGGTCGGCGTCGGCACGGTCGCGGCGGGCGTCGCCAAGGCGCGCGCCGACCACATCACCATCTCAGGCTATGACGGCGGCACCGGCGCTTCGCCGCTGACCTCGCTCAAGCATGCCGGCAGCCCGTGGGAAATGGGCCTTGCCGAAACACATCAGACGCTGGTGCTCAACGGCTTGCGCTCACGCGTCGCGCTGCAGGTCGATGGCGGCCTGCGCACCGGGCGCGACGTCATCATCGGCGCGCTGCTCGGCGCCGACGAGTTCGGCTTCTCGACCGCGCCGCTGATCGCGGCCGGCTGCATCATGATGCGCAAGTGCCACCTCAACACCTGCCCGGTCGGCGTGGCGACGCAGGACCCGGTGTTGCGCAAGCGCTTCAAGGGCACGCCGGAGCACGTCATCAACTTCTTCTTCTACGTGGCGGAAGAGGTGCGGGCGCTGCTTGCCGACATGGGCTTCACCCATATCGACCAGATCATCGGCGACACCGATCTCCTGGAAAAGCGCGACGTCATCCAACACTGGAAGGCGCGCGGGCTCGACTTCTCGAAGATGTTCTTCAAGCCGGACGCGCCGCACGAGGCGCTGCACTGGACCGAGCGGCAGAAGCATCCGATCGACGACGTGCTCGACCGCAAGCTGATCGAGCTGGCGAAGCCGGCGCTGGACGCCAAGCAGCCGGTCACCATCGAGCTGCCGATCCGCAACGTCGACCGCTCTGTCGGCGCCATGCTGTCGGGTGAAGTCGCCAAGCGTTTCAAGCACAAGGGCCTGCGCGAGGACACGATCAAGGTGAAGCTGACCGGCACCGCCGGCCAATCCTTCGCCGCCTTCCTGGCGCGCGGCGTCTCCTTCGAGCTGGTCGGCGCCGGCAATGACTATGTCGGCAAGGGCCTGTCGGGCGGCCGCATCGTCATCCGGCCGCCGCAAGAGGCCAAGATCGTCGCGGCGGACTCGATCATCGTCGGCAACACGGTGCTCTACGGCGCCACCGAAGGCGAGGCGTATTTCGCCGGCGTCGCCGGCGAGCGTTTCGCGGTGCGCAATTCCGGCGTGGCGGCCGTCGTCGAGGGCGTCGGCGACCACGGCTGCGAATACATGACCGGCGGCATCGTCGTCGTGCTCGGCAAGACCGGGCGCAACTTCGCGGCCGGCATGTCGGGCGGCGTCGCCTATGTGCTGGACGAGAAGGGCGATTTCGCCGAGCGCTGCAACATGGCGATGGTCGAGCTCGAGCCTGTCCCGGAAGAGGACGACCTGATGGAGAAGCTGCTCCATCACGGCGGCGACCTCGACCACAAGGGCCGCGTCGACGTGTCGGGCGACATGACCAGCCATGACGAGGAACGGCTCTACCAGCTGATCTCGAACCACGTGCATTTCACCGGTTCGGTACGCGGCCGCGAAATCCTCGACGATTGGCAGAACTTCCGGCCGAAATTCCGGAAAATCATGCCGGTGGAGTATCGCCGCGCGCTGATCGAGATGGAACGCATGCGCATGAGCGTGGCGGCGGAATAGTTTCGGGCATGGCCGGAAAGATGACTTTCCGGCCGGCCTCCTCACCAACAATCCTGACCTCGGAACGAAGGTTGCCACGGCAGCCTTATGGGGTTAACGGGTGCGCTGCAAAAGCGTGCCTTCGGACAGCAGGGACTGGACTATGGGCAAGGTAACAGGCTTTCTCGAGATCGACCGGCAGGTGCACAAGTACCAGCCGGCCTCCGACCGCATCCGGCATTTCCGCGAATTCACGCTGCCGATGTCTGACAAGGAGGTTGAGAAACAGGCCGCGCGCTGCATGGATTGCGGCATTCCGTTCTGCCATGGGCCGACCGGCTGCCCGATCCACAACCAGATCCCGGACTGGAACGACCTCGTCTACAATGGCGACTGGGACAGCGCGATCCGCAACCTGCACTCGACCAACAATTTCCCGGAGTTCACCGGCCGCATCTGCCCCGCGCCTTGCGAGGAAGCCTGCACGCTGAATCTCGAGGACATTCCGGTCGCCATCAAGACGGTCGAGCAGGCGATCGCCGACAAGGCATATGAGACCGGCCACATCCGGCCCTATCCGCCGGAGAAGAAGACCGGCAAGCGCGTTGCCGTCATCGGCTCAGGCCCGGCCGGCATGGCAGCGGCGCAGCAGCTCGGGCGCGCCGGTCATGACGTGCATGTCTATGAGCGCGAAAGCCGCCCCGGCGGGCTGATGCGCTACGGCATACCGGACTTCAAGATCGAGAAGCACTATATCGACCGGCGCATCGAGCAGATGCAGGGCGAGGGCGTGACCTTCCATTGCGGCGTCAATGTCGGCGTCGACATGAAAGCGGCCGATCTGCTCGGGGAATTCGACGCTGTGCTCTATTGCGGCGGTTCGGAGACGCCGCGTCCGGCCGGCATTCCGGGCAGCGACCTCAGCGGAGTCTATGACGCCATGCCCTACCTGGTGCAGCAGAACCGCCGCGTCGGCGGCGAGCCGATCCAGTCGGTGGCCTGGCCCTCGCACCCGATCATTGCCGGTGGCCAGCATGTCGTGGTCGTCGGCGGCGGCGACACCGCGTCCGACTGCATCGGCACCGCCTTCCGCCAGGGCGCGGTGCGCGTGACGCAGCTCGACATCCGCCCGCAGCCGCCGGAGAAGGAAGACAAGCTTGCCGTCTGGCCCTACTGGGCGACGAAAATGCGCACGTCCTCCTCGCAGGCCGAGGGCGCCGAGCGCGAATTCCAGGTGGCGACGCTCGAGTTCATCGGCGAGGAAGGCCAGCTGACCGGCGTGCGCTGCTGCGAGGTCGACGACAAGCGCAAGCCGATCGCCGGCAGCGAGTTCGTCATCCGCGCCGATCTCGCCTTCATCGCCATCGGCTTCGCCGGTCCGGCGGGCGACAGCCTGATGAAGGAGCTCGACGGCAAGATCAAGGTCGTCACCGACAGCCGCCGCTCGAACAATGTCGAGGCCAACGATCGCGACTACAGGACCAGCGTCGACAAGCTCTATGCGGCGGGCGACGTGCGCCGCGGCCAGTCGCTGGTGGTGTGGGCGATCCGCGAGGGCCGCCAGGCGGCGCGCTCGATCGACGAGGCGCTGATGGGATCGACGGTGCTGCCGCGGTAAGGCTTCAAAGCACTCACTGAGCCGTAAGCTTCTTGAAGCGTCTAACCGGCCAGCAGCTTTACCGCCCAGTAGAGGCCGATGGCCATCTGGATCGCGAACGCGGAAAATCGAGCCTTGACCGCGTTTGGACTTGTCGATGCCAGATGAATGGCCGACTGGATTAGCCGCGCGGCGATAAACCAGTATGCAAGTGGGTCGGTGATCCCCGTCCGCGAAGTCATCATGGCCACGCCCATGAGGCCCCCGAATATCGGGAGTCCCTCAATGCAATTTGCGTGGGCTCGCGCAAGCCGCTGCAAAAAGGGCGAAAGACCTGCGTTATCCGGCGTGAAGCCATTTGCCGGGATGCGCCCACTCACCACAAGACAGGTGCGCAGGATCTCCATCCATACAAGCAGGAGGAGGGTCCAAGTTACGAACCCAAGCAAGGCATAGCCCGTCGCCGACATGTTCGCCCCCTGTAATCCCAGCCGAATAGAACAATGCCATTGTTCGGCCTGGCGTGAAATCGCTCCTCCCGACGAATCCGATGGACGTCGATTAAGGGCTGGCGGGCGTGGGGTCCGACTCGACAGTTGCTGTCGCCGGCTGCGTCTTCGGCGGCCACGAAAAATCGTCGGCGCGGCCCGGCGAGGCGGCGGGCGCCTTGCCTTCGACGATCAGTTTTTCGCCTGGCAGGTTCGGATCGGCCCTGGCCGGCTGCGCGGCGCCGAGCAGCTCGGTGCCGCCGTCGAGCGCCGGGTCGCCGAGAAGCATCGGCGCGGTGCGGTCGACGATGACGGGCGCCGCGGCCGGTTTCGGCGCCTCGACCGGAGCGCCGGCCGGCGCCGACACGGTCGTGACGCTTCCGGGCGCCGCCAGGCCCAGGATCTTCGCCAGCGGCTTTTCCGCATAGAAGGCGAGCTTGCGCTTGCCGGCCTTGGTGACGTTGATGCCGTCATCGGAACGCAGGCGAACAGGCTGGCCGTTGATGTCCGGGCCGGAGGTGACGAAAGCGCCGTTCTCGTCGACGAAGCCGTCCCAGACGTCGACGAATTCGCCGCCATGCTTTTCGGCGACCGAATGGTAGATGTCGTTGAAGGCGAGCATGTCCGAGTTCATCTTCGACACACCGAAAGCCGGCATGCCGATCCATAGGAACGGCACCTTGGTGTCCTGGATGCCCTTGCCGAGCGCATCGGCGCGGCGCTCGTATTCCTTGGTCCAGTTCTCCGAGCGCGGCTGCTCGCGCACCTCGCCGACCCGCATCTGCTGGCGGTCATTGGAGCCCAGCATGACGATCACGGCCGACGGCTTCTCGGTCTCGATCAGTGACTTGATCTCGACCGGCCAGTTATAGAAATCGTCGCGAACGAAGCCCGACGACCCGTTGGCGCGGGCGACGATCCTGACGGCGGGATTGTCGGCAAAGGCGGTGTCCAGGCCCTCGGCCAGCCCGCCCGCCAGAAAATCGCCGACCACCAGCACGACATGGGCGTCGTTCGTCTTCTCGACGACCGGCGTTTCCGGCTCGGCCGGCGGGCGCGGCTTGGATTTCTTCTTCGGTTTCGGCCTTGATTTCTGGATTTCGAACGGTGGCTCGACCCGTTCGCTGCGGCGCGGGAACAGAAGGTCACGCAACGACCAGCCGCGGCTTTCCTCCTGCGCGAATGCCGGTGCGTGGAAAGCGCCCGCGGCAGTGACGACGAGCACGGCCAGGGCGAGAATCAGGATCGGCGCCCGGCGAATGCCCTGCCTGATACGCGCGACCGAAACCAAACACCTCTCCATCCCTTGGCGCATGACCGGAAGACGTGGGAAAGTCATGCGCAAGCCGAAGCGCTACAGCATCCTTGCCGTCTTTGAGAGGATGCTGGCGCTTCCCCAGGCTTTACTGCTTGCGGAGCCATTTGAGCACTTCCAGGCTCGGATAGCCATCCTGGTTCAAGCCGACCTTGGCCTGGTAGGCCATGATGGCGGCTTTCGAGCCATCGCCGATCTTGCCGTCGAACTTGCCGTCATAGTAGCCGTGATCTGAAAGCCGCTTCTGCAGTTCCTGCCGTTCCTCGAAGCTTAGCTTGGTGAAAGGCCGCTGCCAGTCCTGCACCAGGCCGGTGCCGCCGGCGATCTCGTCGGCCAGAAGGCCCACGGCCAAAGCGTATTTGTCGGCGTTGTTATAGGCCTTGATGACGGAGAAATTCCTGATCATCAGGAAGGCGGGTCCACCCCGGCCGTCCGGCACTTTCAACGTCGCCTTGTCGGTCAGGTTCTTGAACGGCTTGCCGCCGGCCCTGACGACGCCGAGCGCCTGCCATTGGGCGATCGTCTTTGGGCCGCCGGGCAATTTGCCGGCCGGTATGGAGACCTCATAGCCCCAGGTCTTGCCGGCCTGCCAGCCGTTCTTCTTGAGCAGATTGGCGGAGGTCGCCAGCGCGTCGGGGATCGAACTCCAGATGTCGCGCTTGCCATTGCCGTCCATGTCGACCGCATAGCGCTGGTAGCTGGTCGGGATGAATTGGGTCTGGCCCATCGCGCCTGCCCAGGAGCCCATCAGATGGCTTTCATCGATGTCGCCGGTCTGCAGGATCTTCAAGGCCGCGATCAGTTGGGTGCGGGCATATTTCGAGCGCTTCGGATCGCCATAGGCAAGCGTCGCCAGCGAGCGGACGACGTTGCGCATGATGTCGTCGCGCTTGAGCGTCTCGCCATAGTTCGATTCCATCGACCAGATGGCCAAAAGGATGTTGCGGTCGACACCGAACCGCGCCTCGATGCGATCGAGCCACGGCCTCCATTTCTTCGCCATCGCCTGGCCGTTGGCGACTGCCTGGTCGTGCACGCGGTTGTCGAAATAGTCCCAGGCGGGCGCGGTGAATTCCGGCTGGGTGCGGGCCTTTTCCAGCACGACCGGGTCGGGCTCGATGCCTCTCATGGACTGATCGTAGACCGCCCCCGAAACGCCGCCCGCCACCGCGGTTGCGCGGAAATCCGAGACCCACTGGCGGAATCCGGCATCGGCCAAAGCGGGTCCGGCGGGCATCAGCAAGGCCAGCGTGAGGCCGGCGGCCGTCGCCAGTGCCGTCAGGCGCCTCGCGGTGTTGCGAACGGACATCATTTCCTCCTTCGTCAAATCAGGAAGATCATTCAACGCCGAACCGGGTTAGCATTTGGTTTACCATAGGTCCCCCGGGGAACGAAAAGAGGTGTCGCGGCTTTTAGTTCTCACGTTCACTGCTCGCCCTTAATCCAACATTCCGGCGTGAAAATGATTTCCGTCGGGAAATGTTTGGGGGATTGCGGAGCGTGCCGCCGAGCGGATAATTGGCTGAAACGCAGGGGGTGTCAGCATGAAGCGCGTTCGCAAGGCAGTTTTCCCGGTCGCCGGCCTCGGCACGCGGTTTCTTCCGGCCACCAAGGCCATCCCGAAGGAAATGCTCACCGTCGTCGACCGGCCGGTCATCCAATATGTGGTCGATGAGGCACGCGAGGCCGGCATCGAGCATTTCATCTTCGTGACCGGACGCAACAAGGCGGTCATCGAGGACCATTTCGACGTACAGTTCGAGCTGTATGACACGCTTGCCCAGCGCGGCAAGGACGATCAGCTCGCCCATCTGCAGCGGCTGCAGCCGGCGCCGGGACAGACGAGCTTCACGCGCCAGCAGGTGCCGATGGGCCTTGGCCACGCCGTCTGGTGCGCCCGCGAGCTGGTCGGCGAGGAGCCGTTCGCCTTGCTTCTGCCGGACATGATCATGCAGTCGGAAAAGAGCTGCACGAGGAGTATGGTCGAACTCTATGCCGAGACCGGCAACAATATCGTCGCCGTGCAGGAATGCGATCCGGCGGAAGCGCATAAATACGGCATCGTCGGCCGCGGCGAGGACGCGCATTACGGCTTCCGCATCACCGGCATGGTGGAGAAGCCGAAACAGGGGACCGCGCCCTCCAATCTCTTCATCAACGGCCGCTACATCCTGCAGCCGGAAATCTTCGGCATCCTGGAGAGCCAGGAGCGTGGCGCCGGCAACGAGATCCAGCTGACCGACGCGATGCTGAAGCTGGAGAAAGAGCAGCCCTTCTACGGCTATCACTACAAGGGGCGCACGTTCGATTGCGGCTCGCCGGAAGGTTTCGTCGAGGCCAATGTCGCCTTCGCGCTCTGGCGTAGCGACATGAACGGAAGCATGGCCGGCGTCATCCGCACGCTGCTGGACGAGGTGCGGCCGGTAGAGCGGCGCGGCGCCGCGTCTTAGCCTATGCCGATATTCAGGTGAGGCCGGTCTGCGAACGGCAGTTTCCTGCGCTTCCGGTGCTCACGTACTTTGAGTACGCTCCGCTCCGGTTCTCGGAAGTCACCGTTCTCGACTCGGCCTCACCTGAATCTCGGCATAGGCTTGGCGGTTGCTGCCTTCAGCGCTGGACCTTCAGGCCGAGATAGACACTGTTGGTCGTATAGTCTCGGCCAGGCAGATTGCTGGTCAGCTTCTCCGTCCTTACCCTGGTGGTGACCCCGGCATAGCGGTTCAACCACCAGGTCAGCCCGGCCTCGGCGCTCAGGATCAAATCGTGGCCGTCGGAGCCGGTGTAATCGCGCCAGTCGAGGCCGAGCGCCGAGTTCGCCGTGAGATTGGCGCGGATCTGGCGCTCGCCGGTCAGACGGCCGGAGTAGAGGATATCGCCGCTCTCATTAGCCGTCGTGGTTGTTTCGACCCTGGTCTTGCCGGTCAGGCCTATAGTGGTGCCGCGCTCGGGCGACCATTTGAGGTCGGCATCGATGCTCGGACCCGCTACCGCCGGAAGGCGGTTGTCGTCGATCGCCTCGCGCAGCCAGCCGACGGAAAATTCGCCGGACAGCTTCTCGCCCATGTCGAGCTCGAGCCCGGCGCGCGCGCCAAGCCTGGTCGAGGATCGCTCGAAGCCGTCGGTGTCGACGCGCAGGTCATAGAGGCGCCGCCCGGCCTCGACTTCCGTGAACGGCGTCAGCGCCGGCGAAATCTCGTAACCGGTGCGCAAGGTCGCGGTATAGAGCGTGGAGTCGCGATCCTTCTGCGAAACGGTGGTGCCGTCGGAGAGTTCGGCATCGCCGTAGAAATCATGCGAGACCGCGCCGGTCAGCGCGTAGCGCATCTTGCCGACACTCTTTTCGAGACCGAGGCTGCCGTCGACGGTCTGGCGCAGCGGCTGTTGGGTGACACCGGCGATCGCATCCGGCGAGGAGGCCGATTCTGGCGCGGCCTCGTAGCCCAGCTTGGCGATGGCGCGCAGCTCGTTGTCGAGGTCAACATTGAGCTGACCCTCGATACGGCCCTGCGCGTCGTTAATCTTCTGGCCAGAGACGGTGTTGCGGAACTGGCCGTAGCCGGTAATCAAAGCCGAATTCTCGCGCCAGTCGGAGGTCGCGGTGAAGCGCAGCGCCGTCTCGGACAGAACCGCCGATTTGCCGGTGCTGCTGGAATCGGCATTGGAGGTCGCGGTGAAGCCCTGCTCGAGCGTCGGCCGGAAGAGAAAGGTGCCGACCTTGATGCCCGGCGCGGCGAAGGGATCCTCCTCCGGCTTGACTTTCAGGCCTTCTATGGAGGCGGTGCGCTCCTGACCGGGGTCCAGCTTCTGCTTGTCGACGCTGTCGATGGTGACGGCACGGCGGTTGCTGCCGTCTTCATCGCCGGTGGCCGCGGCGTCGGTCCGGTTGCCTGTGCCGGCGGTCGCGGCGGTGGTCGTGCTGTCCGTCGCTTCGCCGGTTTTCTTCTTGGCCTTTTTCTTGTCGGCGGTTTTGGTGCCGGCCTTGGCGTCCTGAGCACGCTGCTTTGCCGTCGAAGGTCGGCGGGGTTTTACCGGAGCCTTCGTATCGGCCAATGGATCATCCGTTGCCTGCGGCTGGTCGAAGATGCTGTCCGTCGCGCCCGCCGTCTGATCGTCATCGGGAACGGCGCCGGGGCTTGACGGCTGATAGGTCGTCGATGCCGTGTCCTGGACGGCAGCGGCGGCGGGCGGGGTCTGACCCTGCGATTCCCGCGCCCGCAACTGCCTGGCCTTGCGCTGCTGGTCGGCGAGTATGGCCGATTCGGAGACCTCGCCGCGCAGCTCGGTTTCCTGGGAGAATGCCGGCGCGGGACGCAGCAAGGCTAGCGCGCTTGCTGTCAGCAGCAGTGCTGCAACGGCAATGCCCTTCCGACCGATTTTCGTTTCAGGCTGGCCCCCGGACATCGTCACCACTGCTTGCGCGGCGCGGTTGCGCCATACTTACCGAACCGTAAATGCGGATGGTTAACGGAGGGTTGAGAGAGCCGCCTCTGAGCCTCCCCAATCGGAGGTTGAGGGCAATTCCGTTGGACAGGGGCGCGGCAAAGCGCTAATCGCTTGCGCCATGCATGCGGGGTCCCCAGAGAGAAAGCAGCCGGACAGGCAGGCCGTGATCGAATCGGCGCTGAGAACGGTGGCGACGGAGCAGACCGGCGTGGCGGCCCTGGCCGCCGCGCTCGCAAACGGGCTGACCGAGCCTTTTGCCGCCGCGATCGACCTGATCTCGCGGATCGAGGGCCGCGTCATCGTCACGGGCGTCGGCAAGAGCGGGCATATCGGCGCCAAGATCGCCGCGACGCTTGCCTCGACCGGCACGCCAGCCTTTTTCGTCCATCCCGCCGAGGCCAATCACGGCGATCTCGGCATGATCGCCAAGGACGACGCCATCATCGCCATGTCTTGGTCGGGCGAAAGCAAGGAATTGATGGGCATCGTCGCCTATTCGAGGCGTTTTTCCATCCCGCTGATCGCCATTACTTCCGGCGAGAGCTCGGCGCTGGCGCGTGCGGCCGATGTGGTCTTGCTGCTGCCGGTCGTGCCCGAGGCTTGTCCGCACGGGCTGGCACCGACGACATCGACCCTTCTCCAACTCGTGCTGGGCGACGCGTTGGCTATCGCTCTGCTCGAAGCGCGGGGCTTCACGCCGGATCACTTCCGAACCTTGCACCCCGGCGGGCAGCTTGGCGCCAATCTGACCCTGGTGTCGGAGATCATGCGGACCGGCGATCAGGTGCCGCTCGCCCTGCTCGGCACCAAGATGCCGGAAGCGGTGATGACGCTGTCGCAGAAGAAAGTCGGGTGCGTCTGCATTGTCGATGCGAGCGGCAAACTGGTCGGGATCGTGACCGACGGCGACGTTGCACGCAATCTGCATCGCAATCTGGCCGACGTGACCGTCGATGAGGTCATGACCCGCACGCCCAAGACGATCGATCCGCAGACGCTGGCGGGCACGGCGATCGCCATGCTCAACGAGCACAATATCGGCGCGCTGGTCGTGACCAAAGACAAAATGCCGGTGGGCGTAGTTCACTTCCACGACCTGCTGCGCATTGGCGCAGCCTAGCCACGCACTTTTCCAGGAATTGCCTTAGTCTCAGCCTGTCCGATACCTGTCTCGGTTCAAGCCGCCTCGACCGTCAGCTCCAGGTCGGTGTCGGCGGCGCCGACAACGCGCACTTGCGTGCCGGCAGGGAGGTCAGGACCGGAAACGCGCCACAGCGTGTCGCCGAGCTTGATGCGGCCGCGGCCGTCCTTGATCGGCTCGGCCAGCGTCGCCAGCTTGCCCACCATCTGCGCGCCGCGGCGGTTGAGCAGCGGCTGGTCGGCATCGTCGTGGCGGCCGGCCATCAGCTTCTTGCCGACGAAAGCCGAGATCAGCGACAGGATCAGGAACGCCAGCACCTGCACCTGCCAGGTCCAGAAAGCGGCGTCCCATATCGCCAGCGACACGGCGCCGACGATGAGCGCGGCGATGCCGATCCACAGCATGAAGACGCCCGGCGCGACGATCTCCATCACCAGGAGCACGAAGCCCAGAACCATCCAGTTCCACGGGCCGAGCTCGGAAACGATACGGTCGAACATGGGAGCAGCCTCCTATGATCTCAGTTTTCGTTCGGCCGAACCAGCGGCGGGCGTGCGGCCTGCCGCTGCGCGCCGGCCGTACCTTCACTCCTGAAAACTTCCTTGGCGATCTCGCCGATGCCGCCGAGCGTTCCGATCAGCGACGAGGCTTCAAGCGGCATCAGCACCACCTTGCTGTTCGTGGCCGAGCCGATCCTGGTCAACGCCTCGGTGTATTTCTGGGCGATGAAGTAGTTGAGCGCCTGGACGTCGCCCTTGGCGATGGCTTCCGACACGACCTGCGTCGCCTTGGCCTCCGCTTCGGCCGAGCGCTCGCGCGCCTCGGCGTCGCGGAAGGCTGCTTCCCTGCGGCCCTCGGCCTCGAGGATCTGCGACTGCTTGAGGCCTTCGGCGGCCAGGATCTGGGCGCGCTTGTTGCGCTCGGCCGTCATCTGGCGGCCCATAGATTCGATCAGATTGGCCGGCGGATTGATGTCCTTGATCTCGACGCGGGTGATCTTGATGCCCCACGGATGCGCCGCCTCGTCGACGACGCGCAACAGGCGCTCGTTGATGGCGTCGCGATTGGACAGCAATTCGTCGAGGTCCATCGAGCCCATGACGGTACGGATGTTGGTCATGGTCAGGTTGAGAATGGCGTTCTGCAGCCCGGCCACCTGATAAGCGGCCTGCGCGGCATTGAGGATCTGGTAGAAGGCGATGCCGTCGACACCGACGATGGCGTTGTCGCGGGTGATGATCTCCTGCGTCGGCACGTCGAGCACCTGCTCCATCATATTCATCTTGGCGCCGACGCGCTCGAAGATGGGGTTAATAATGTTCAGGCCAGGCGTCAGCGTCTTGGTGTACCGGCCGAAGCGTTCCACCGTGTAATTATAACCTTGCGGCACCGTCTTGATGCCTTTGAAAAGAAGGATGATGACCAGGAAGACAAGAACAATGATGGCAATATCGAAACCGCTGAAGCCCATTTCGTTTCTCCCTCAAAAGGCGGCGACCTCACGGAATCACTTAAGTGTGTTTCCGCAGCGTTACAATCAGGTGATCGGGAATATTGGTTAGCGAAGGCTTTTGCGCACCGGTTTCGAGCCTGTCGGTGAAACCGGTCACACCCAGCCGGAAAGCTCGCGCCGGGCCAGCGCTTCGATGACCGCCATGCCCTCGGCGCTGTCGTTGAGGCAGGGGATGTGCGCAAAATTCTCGCCGCCGGCGTGATGGAAGGTTTCGGCCGCCTCGCGGCCGATCTCGTCCAGCGTCTCGATGCAGTCGACGGAGAAGCCCGGATTGACGATGGCGATCGATTTCACGCCGTCCTTGGCCAGTTTCTCGACGGTGACGTCGGTGTAAGGCTGCAGCCATTCCTGCGCGCCGAAACGCGACTGGAAGGTGGTGATGAGCTTGTTCTCGTCCCAGCCGAGCCTTGCCCGCAGCAGCCGCGTGGTCTCCAGGCAATGCGCCCGGTATGGATCGCCCTTGTCGGAATAGGGCTTGGGGATGCCGTGATAGGAGGCGATCACGACCTCCGGCACGAAGTCGAGGGTCGCCAGGTGCTGCTCGATCGAACGCGCAAGCGCGTCGATATAGACCGGTTCGTCATAATAGGGCGGCACGCTGCGGATCGCCGGCGCGCGCCTGATCTTCATCAGCGCGCGGAACAACTGGTCGTTGGCGGTCGCCGTCGTCGTCGCCGAATATTGCGGATAGAGCGGAAAGGTGAGGATGCGGTCGCAGCCCTGGTCGACCAGCTTCTGAGTGACGCTTGCCGTCGAGGGATTGCCGTAGCGCATCGCCCAGTCGACCACCACATCGGGCAGGTCGGCAAGTGCGGCGGCCAGCTTCTGGCCTTGAGCGCGGGTGAAAGTGCGCAGCGGCGACTCGTTCATCTCCCGGTTCCAGATACGGGCGTAGTTGGCGCCGGATTTCTTCGGCCGGGTCGTCAGCACCAGTCCATACAGGATCGGATACCAGATCGCCTTGTTGAGCTCGATGACGCGCGGATCGGAGAGGAATTCGCGCAGGTAGCGCCACATCGGCCTGAAATCTGTGCCGTCGGGCGTGCCGAGATTGACCAGCATGATGCCGATCTTGCCCGGCCTGACCGGCGCGGCATGCGCCGGCGGCAGGCCGACGGCCTTTGCGGCTTTGGCATCGGTGGGGTTGGCAAGGGTCATCGACAGTCTCCGGTAGCGCCGCGAAACTAGCGATGCCCTGCCGGGTTTCAATGCCGCGTCTGGCCGCACCTTATCGCGTCAGGACCTCAAAAAGGAACACCCGCCCGGTTGCCCGGACGGGTGCGATCAGTCCCGGCCCAGGCGTTACTTCGCGGCCGGCGGAATGGTCAGCGTCGCGCCGAGCGGCAGGCGCCGCGGCTTAAAGTCCTTGTTGGCTTCGGAGATGAGCTTCCACTTGGTTGCGTCGCCATAGGCTTTCTTGGCCAGGTCCCAATAGGTATCGCCGGCGGCGATGGTGTGGCTGGTCTCGGCCGGTTTCGCTTCGGGCTGCGTTGCCTGCGCCGGCTTGGCCGGCTCGGCTGCGGGAGCAGGCGTTGCCGGGGCGGTCTCGGCGGGCTTTGCCGGTTCCGCGGCCGGCGCCGCGGGCGCGGTCTCGGCCGGCTTCGCGGTCTCGGTGGGCGCGGCCGGAGCGGTTTCAGTAGAAACCGCCGGCGGCGTGCCGGCAATGTCGCTGGAACCGGAAGGCGGAGCCGGCATCGCCGGCTCGCTGTTTGCCGGCGCAGTCTCGGCTGGTTTTGCTGCCCCGGCCGCAGGCGCCTGGGTGGCGGGGGCGGTCTCGGCAGGCTTTGCCGATTCCGCAGGCTTGGCCGGCTCGGCCGCCGTCGCCGTTGCCGCAAGCTCGGTGATGCGGCCGTCGAGCTTGGGCGTATAGGGACGGTGGGCGCCGAGATAGTCGGCCACCACCTGCTCCAGGCCGGGGCCGTAGTCATAGGCGTCGGTCGCCTTGTCGGCGAAAACCTTGTAGCCGTCGCCGCCCTGGCGGACGTAGTTGTTGGTGGCGACGAGGTACCGCTTGTCCGGGCTGATCGGCGTCCAGGCGCCGTTCTCCATCACCTCGACGGATTTGACGCGGCCGGCATTGGGCGCGACGGATCTGTCGAAGGAATATTTGATGCCGGCAACCTGCGGGAAGCGGCCGGCGCCGTCCTCGATCTGGCTGAGGCCGTTTTCAAGGCCCGCGACCAGGTCCTTGCCCGAGATCTTGAAAGTGGCCAGCGTGTTCTGGAACGGCAGCACGGTCAGCACCTCGCCCATAGTCACTGTGCCCTGGTCGATCGAGGCGCGCAGGCCGCCGCCATTGGAGATGACGATTTCGACGCCCTGGCCCTTGGTGCGGTCGAGAATGGCGTCGGAGACGAGATTGCCCATCTCGCATTCGCGCGCGCGGCAATTCTCGCGGCTGCCGTCGATGGCCTTGGTGGTCTCGGCCACCTCTTTGTTCTTCAGCGCCTCGATCGGCGCGCCGAGCTCCTTGATGCGGGCAAGAACGGCGGGATCGGGGGTGATCGACTTGTCGAGATAGATCGGCGCGCCGCTCGCCTCCTTGACGACGCCGTTGTCGTCGAACACGACCTTGAACTCGCCGAGATATTTCGAATAGGACGCCGCCTGCACCACCGGCACCTTGTAACCGTCGGGGTTGTCGACCATCGTCGGGTACGGTCCCTCGGCCTTCGGATCGGTGTTCGACAGAAGGGTGTGGCTGTGGCCGCCGACCACCACGTCGACACCCGGGATTTTCGCTATGACGTCGCGCTCGCGCCTGTAGCCGATATGGGTGACCGCGATGATCTTGTTGATGCCTTGTGCCTTGAGCTTCTCGACCTCGGCCGTGATCGACTTGACATCGTCGGCGATGGCGATGTTCGGGCCGGGCGAGGCGAGTTCCGGCGTGTCGTTGGTGACGGCGCCGACGATGCCGATCTTCTGGCCACCGACCTCGACGACGATCGAAGGCTTGATCTTGTCCTTGGCGCCGGACTTGTCGTTGGGCACGACATTGGCGCTGACGATCGGGAATTTCGCCTTGTCGAGATAGGGAACCAGCGCAGTCTCGCCGTCGTCGAACTCGTGGTTGCCGAGCGTTACCGCGTCGGGCTTGATCTGATTGAGGAATTCCTCTTCCGCCGCACCCTTGTAGGTGATGTAGAACAGCGATCCCTGGAAGCTGTCGCCGGCATTGAGCAGCAGCAGGTTCTGGCCTTCGAGCTTCTTGCGCTCCTGAGCGATCGCCGTGATCAGCCGGCCGGCGCCGCCGATGCATTCGCCCTTGGTCTCCTCGTCGGCGGAGCAGGTCGACTCGTATTTGTTGTTACCTTCGATGCGGCTATGCCAATCGTTGAAATGCAGGATGTTCAGCGTGTAGTCGGCAAAAGACGCGCCTGCCGACAGGCCGAGCGCCGATGCCGACAGGGCTAGGATCGCGGCAATCTTCTTCATCTTCGTCTCCCGGATAAGCTGACTTCGAATATGCTTAGCGCCCTCGCTTGACTGGAAAATAACAGTCAGCTCCGGTCATGTTCACATCGGGTTCCGGTCGATGCAAGCACAAATCAGGGAGATGTTTGCCGGCACAAAAAAGGACGGCGGCTTGCGCCGCCGGCCCTGTCGGCTGACGATTTGCGAACGCTCAAGCCCGGCGCGTCAGCACGAAATTCTGGCCGCTGGCGCTGGTGCAATTGAGTTGGCTGATGGAGACCATCAGGCAGTTGAAGCTGACCGGCGTCTGGCGGATCAGCGAGGTGCCGTGGATCTCGACCGAGGTCGCTCCGGTCATGGTGTAGCTGCCTTCCGACAGTTTCTGGCCGGTGTCGGTGGCGACGGTGGTGAAGCTGCCGGCCGCGAAGGTCGACAGGCCGGTGCCCTTGGCGTCGATCCAGTTGCCCTCGACGCCCTTCGGCGCCGCCATCGAAGGCTGGTCCGCGGGGCCGGTGGTGGTGCAGGCGGCCGCAGCCAGAAGGCTTGCCGCGGCGCCTGCCGAAAGCAGTTTGCGCGCAATGGTCATTTTGAAAATCCTCTCCTCAGTCCGCCGATACTCAATCGCCCGATTTCCGGGCGATTGCAAGGCGCAGAGGGAGAGCGTCTCCACCGTTTCGCGGAAACGGCGAGCCGCTCTATCCCCTTGTTTTCACGCAAATCCGGACGGAAAACCGTTTCACACTTTTCCTCGAATTGCTCTGGTAGGTCCGGCTGCTATCGGACCAGAATGTTGCGGAACTGCCACGGGTCGTCCTTGTCCAGGTCCTCGGGGAAGAGACCCGGCCGGTTATCCAGCGGCGTCCAGTCGGTGTAGTAGCCCCTGACCGGGCCGAGATAGGGAAGTTGCACTTCGAGGCAGCGCCGGTAGTCCATCTCGTCGGCCTCGACGATGCCGGCGGTCGGGTTCTCCAGCGCCCAGACCATGCCGGCGAGCACAGCCGAGGTGACCTGCAGGCCGGTTGCGTTCTGATAGGGGGCGAGCTTACGCGCCTCGGCCAGCGACAGCTGCGATCCATACCAGTAGGCGTTCTTGTCGTGGCCGTAGAGCAGCACGCCGAGCTCGTCGACGCCGTCGACCAATTCGTTCTCGTCGAGCACGTGGTGGACGGGCTGCGACTTGCCGGCGGCGCCGAACATCTCGTCCAGCGACAGCATGGCGTCGTTGCAAGGATGGTAGGCGTAGTGGCAGGTCGGGCGATACTGGACCTTGCCCTTTTTCGAGCGCACGGTGAAGAAGTCGGCGATCGAGATCGACTCGTTATGCGTCACCAGCAGGCCGTATTGCGCGCCGGGCGTCGGGCACCAGCTGCGCACGCGCGTGTTGGCGCCGGGCTGTTCCAGATAGATCGCCGCTTTGGAGCCGTGCTTGTGCTTCTTGCCGTTCTTAGGCATCCAGTTTTCATGCGTGCCCCAGCCGAGCTCGGCCGGCTGCAGGCCCTCCGAGATGAAGCCTTCGACCGACCAGGTGTTCCAGAACACGTTCATCGGCTTCGGCTTCTTCGTGCGCTGGGTGTCGCGCTCGGCGATATGGATGCCCTTGACGCCGGCCTTCTTCATCAGCCTGGCCCAGGCCTCGCGATCCTCCTGCGCGGGCTCGGAAAACTCGAGACCGAGATCGGTGGCGAGGTTGACCAGCGCCTTCTTGACGAACCACGAGACCATGCCAGGATTGGCGCCGCAGGTGGAGACCGCCGTCGGGCCGCCGGGCTTGTCTTGCTTTTCCTTGATCATCGCCTCGCGCAGCGCATAGTTGGTGCGGCTGGCATTATCGGCCTCGGTGTCGAAATAGAAGCCGAGCCACGGCTCGACGACGGTGTCGATGTAGAGCACGCCGAGCTTGCGGCACAATTTCATCAGGTCCACCGAGCCGGTGTCGACCGACAGGTTGACGCAAAAGCCCTGGCCGCCGCCATTGGTCAGAAGCGGCGTCAGCAGCTTCTTGTAATTCTTCTCGGTCACCGCGTCCTGCATGAAGGCGATGCCGCGCTCGTCGAGCAGCTTGCGGTCGGTGTCGCGCGGGTCGATAACCGTCATGCGCGACTTGTCGAACTTGAAATGGCGCTCGATCAGCGGCAGCGTTCCCCGTCCGATCGAGCCGAAGCCGATCATCACGACAGGGCCGGTGATTTCACCGTAAACGGGCCAGTTTTCGTTCGCCATTTTTTCGCACACTCCTTCAAACACGCGCAAAACCGGGGCCTTTTGCCCGACGGCCAAGCGCTACAACCACAGATCATTGTCATAAACCAGCGAAAAGCACCAACCGCCGGCCAGGCCCGGCTGGCACCTTGGTTAAGGCGTGCAGGCCATGCCGCTGAGGAATTCGACAAGCCGGTCGCGGTCCGCGGTCAGGCCCTTATAGTCGAGTTGTTGCTGATCGAGGGCCAGGAGCTGCTCCGCGAAGGAGACGGCGAGGGCTGCCCGGTCAGGATGGCGAACGAGCAGCTTGAGCGGATCGAGATGGATGCGGATGGTGAAGAGGATGTCGCGCGACAGGGGAAGCTTGCGCAGCGTCTGGCGTTCGACGCGGATGAAGGCGTGGACGTCGACATCGCCGTCGGCGAAGCGGCCCGGGCGGTTCGTGGCGCGGTCGATGCGTTCGACATTGGAGAGCGGATGATAGAGCGCATCGCCGGCCTGGATCGACCAGTTGAAGCGCTCGACCGCCTGGCCCTGCAGGCCGTCGAACATGCGGTTGATGAGCTCGGCCGGCCGCGTGCCGGGTCCGAATCCAGGCACCGGTTTGTGAATCTCCTGCAATGGCTTGCCGAATTTTTCCTGCAGCGACCAAGACGAAGGGAAGCAGAGCGAGCCGGCGGCGAGTCGCCAGCCGCGTTCGTCGCGGCGCATCAGGATCAGGTCTTCCTGGACGAGCAGCGAAGCCTTAGCCAGCGGCGCCTCGCGCAGGGCAGGAGGCAGCCTGTCGCTTGCCGTCTCGAAACCGATCGGCTCGACAACCTCTCCGTTGCGACGATACGTGCCGGGATGCGCGGCTTCGAGATGCGCGACGAGCAGGTCCAGCACTTCGCGCTGAGCCTCGCTTGTGTGGTCTTCCTCGACAAAGACCTTTTCCGGGATTTCCGCATAGAGCCGTTGCTTCTCGGCCAGATGCGGCAGCAGCAATTCATCGACCTCGATCCAGCGGTCGAAGTCGAGCGGCTTCAGCCCGATGGTGAAGAGTTTCGAAGACCCGTCATAGGGCGTGTGCGTCGGCTGGCGAATGGTCATGCCTGTTTGGGTGTTATCCAGTTTATGTCTCCAGCACGGTCAGCCGAGTCGCGCCGGAATCAGCCCGCGCAGCGAGTTACCGACGAAGATCGCCTTCGCCGCCTTCAGATCGTCGAAGCTGTAGATCGCTTCCACGGCGCGGCCTTCGTCCAGAAGCGCGCCGCGCAATATTCCAGGCAAAAGGCCGCAGTCGAGGCGAGGCGTGACAAGCGGGCCGTCGCCGAAATCGGCGAAGAGATTGGTGATCGTGCCCTCGCAGAGCTCGCCGCGCTCGTTGGCCAAAAGCACTTCGTCGGCGCGGGTCGCGAGATATTCGCTGCGCGCCTGCGTGTAGACCTGGCGCAGGCTTGTCTTGTGGCGCAGCAGCGTGTTGGCTGAATCGAGACGGATGCGCGCCAGCTGCAGCCGCCAGACCTTGTCGGCGGGCAGCGGTTCATAGGCTTGAGCGGCGGCTGCCGCTTCGCCATTGCGCTGCAGGGCGAGGCGCACGCGCAAGGCAACTCCCTGTCCGCCGACGGTATTCGAAAGCACCTCACCGATCCGCGCCGGATCGCAGGTGAAGCCGAGTTCAGCGGCGGACGCATAGAGCCTCGCAAGGTGGCGCTCGAAGCGCAGAAAGCCTGTGGCCGGCTCCCAGCGCATGGTCTCGATCAGCTCGAAGCCGGCACCGTTCCCGTCGCGAAGCGAGCTTTCAACAGGCACTCCCGATACTCCTCCTCGGCGGTGGAATCGAAGACGACGCCGCCGCCGACATTGTAGACGGCCTCGCCGTCGGCAAAGAGCGAGATGGTGCGGATCGCCACCGAAAAGCGCATCCTGCCACCCGGCGCGATCCAGCCGATGGCGCCGCAATAGACGTCTCGCGGCGCGTCTTCCAGCTCGTACAGGATTTCCATGGCGCGGATTTTCGGCGCGCCGGTGATCGAGCCGCAGGGGAAGAGCGCGGCGAAGACCTGGCGGATGCCGATGTCGGGCAAAAGCCGCGCCCGCACGCGGCTGACCATCTGGTGCACCGTCGGATAGGTCTCGATGCGGAACAGTTCCGGCACGTCGAGCGTGCCGACTTGGCTGATCAGCGAGATATCGTTGCGCAGAAGGTCGACGATCATCCGGTTCTCGGCCTGGTTCTTCTCGTCGTTGCGAAGGAAGGCCTTCAGCCGGGCGTCTTCGGCCTTGGTCGCGCCGCGCGGCGCGGTGCCTTTCATCGGATGCGTCTCGATCATGCCGTCGGCATCGATCTCGAAGAACAGTTCGGGCGAGCGCGACAGGACGATCGGATCGCCGAGCGAGACCAGCGCGCCGTATTTCACCGGCTGGCGTTCGGTGAGCGCGTCGAAGGCCGCAAGCGAATCTCCGGACCACTGCGCACGGACCGGAAAGGTGAGGTTGCCCTGATAGCAATCGCCCTTGCGGATGTGGTTGTGAAGGCGCGCGAAACGGCCAGCATAGTCCTCGGCCGACCAGGCTGCGCGGGCATCGAAGATTGGACCATTGCTGGCTGACGCCCGTGACTGCGGGACCTCCTCCTCGTCCGGCGCATCGAATACGCCGAGGCAAACCAACGGCGCGCGGCGGCCATCGGGCAGCAGCGGCACCAGTTTCGGCTCGAGCAGGTAACCTGCTTCGTAGGAGAAATAGCCCGCCAGCCATTTGCCGGAGTCGGAGGCGGCCTGGGCCCTTTCAAGCGCAGGCCCGAACTCTTCAGCCTCGTGCGCGACGATGATCTCATCCGGCCGGTCGAAGACCAGCTGACGAGCGGTCGCGTCGTTGCGGAAAATGGCTGCGGGCAGGGACATGAGCCTCGGATGCGGACAATTCAGCCGACCGCTCTATATGGGGGTTCGGCGTGGCGCAATCGAGGGAACGGCGTCGCGCGCCGCAAAGGCGGCTGGGCCAAAACAAAGACGGCGCCCGTGAGGACGCCGCCTTGCTTCAACAAGCGGATTGTTCAGCTGTTGCTTGCGGTTCCGGCCGTCGGGAACTGGCTGGCGAATTCGGCCTCGTTGCCCGAAGCCAGCAATTTTGCCTGCTCGATCCACTTTTCACGCGCGATGCGGCCGTCGAAATTGAGCACCTCCTCGATGCGTTTGACGTCGGCGGCGGTCCAGGCGGCGATCTGGGCGTAGGTGGTGACGCCTTGGCCTTTGAGCAGCCTTTCATTGACCGGCCCGATGCCGATGAGGCGGCGCAGATTGTCTGCCTTGCCGGACGCGGCCTGCGGCGCTGCCGCCTTCTTTGCCGCGGGCGCTGCCGCCTTCTTCGGCGCGGCGGCTTTGGCCGCCGGCTTCGGTGCCGCTGCAGTCTTCGTTGCGGCCGGCTTCTTTGCAGCGGCGGGCTTTGCGGGCCCGGCCTTTGCCGTCGCCGATGTCGTCGGCATCAGCGCCGACGGCGCCGGCGTGGCGGCCTTGTCGGCGCCGGCCTTGGCGGAAGGCGTATCACGTAGCCGGCTTTCGAGATCGGCGCGGGCACGGCCGCTGGCGTCGAGCTCGCCCTTCAACCGATCGCTGTCGGCGCGCAGCCTGTCGCGCTCGCTCCGCGTGCGGTCGAGATCGCCACGCACGCTGTCGAGCTCGCCGCGCAGACGGCCCCAGATGAACCAGCCGACCAGGATACCCACAACGAACGCCAGGAGCATGTAGAAAAAAGTGCTCATTTCCCTCTCCAGTCCGATCTGTCGGCCGAGGCCCGGAAAGGCGAGCTCACGCCAGGGATCGTCAAAGGTTCCGTGATCGGCGCAATCGCCGGCTTCAATCGAGCCATCGGCGTTGGCCTTGTCCGAAGCCGACGGCCGTCATCGCATTCGCCGTGGCGGCGCGACCAGCCATCTCTGGCCTGCGCGATGCATCCGGCTGAGCTTGAGGCCGGACGCTATCATATGGCTTGTCGAAAGCCAGTTGAAAAATGCGCCGGAGAGTTATTCAAGAACAGCTATTTAGGGCAAGAATAGATTCTTGCTAATATGCGTCTTGGCTAAACTATAGCTGCCGATGCGCCCTTCGTTGCTGTTCACCTCTCGAGCGCTTCCAACTCGTCGATCAGCGAACCAATCACGCCAAGGCCGATCTGCCAGAAAGCGGGATCGGTGGCGTCGAGGCCGAAGGGCGCCAGAAGCTCCGAATGATGCTTCGTGCCGCCGGCGCGCAGCATCTCGAAATACTTCTCCTGAAATCCGCGCTCGGCATTCTGGTAGACGGCGTAGAGCGAATTCACCAGGCAATCGCCGAAGGCATAGGCATAGACGTAGAAAGGCGAGTGGATGAAGTGCGGGATGTAGGTCCAGAAGACCTCGTAGCCCTCGCGCAGCTTGATCGCCGGCCCCAGGCTCTCGGCCTGCACCTCCAGCCAGAATTCGCCGAGCCTGTCCGAGGTCAGCTCGCCGTTCTTGCGCTCGGCATGCACCTTGCGCTCAAACTCGTAGAAGGCGATCTGGCGCACGACGGTGTTGATCATGTCCTCGACCTTCTGGGCAAGCATGGCCTTGCGCTCGCGGCGGTCAGCGGTCTGCTCGAGCAGCGAACGGAAGGTCAGCATCTCGCCGAAGACGGAGGCGGTCTCGGCCAGCGTCAGCGGCGTCGAGGCCATCAGCGCGCCCTGGCCGGCGGCCAGCACCTGGTGCACGCCATGGCCGAGCTCATGCGCTAGCGTCATCACATCGCGCGGCTTGCCCATGTAGTTCAGCAGCACATAAGGATGCGCCGACGGCACCGTCGGATGGGCGAAGGCGCCGGGCGACTTGCCCGGCCGCACCGGCGCGTCGATCCATCTGCGATCGAAAAAGCCGCGGGCGATCTCGGCCATGTCGGGCGAGAAGCGCTGATAGGCGGAAAGCACCGTGTCCTTGGCGTCGTCCCAGCGGATCACCGCCTGCGGCGTCTCCGGCAGCGGCGCGTTGCGGTCCCAATGGTTCATCACCTCCATGCCGAGCCAGCGCGCCTTCATCGCGTAATAGCGATGCGACAGCCGCGGATAGGCCTCGCGCACCGCCGCGGCCAGCGCGTCGACGACGTCGCGCTCGACGCGGTTGGCGAGGTGGCGCGAGTCGGCGATGTCCTGGAATCCGCGCCAGCGATCGGAGATTTCCTTATCCTTGGCTAAGGTATTGGTGATGAGGGTGAAGGTGCGCAGGTTCTTGCGGAAGGTCGCCGCGAGCGCCTCGGAAGCACGGCGCCGCACCTCGCCATTGGCATCCTGCAGTCGGTTCAGCGCCGGCTCGAGCGTCAGCTCCTCGCCGTCGACGTCGAAGCGCAGGTCGGTCATCGTCTCGTCGAACAGGCGGTTCCAGGCGCCCCGCCCGGTGACCGACTTTTCGTGGAACAACTGCTCGACGCGATCTTCGAGCTGGTAGGGCTTGTCCTTCCTGAGGTCGAGCACCCAAGGCCGGTAGTGGCCGAAGTCCTTGTCGGCGGCTAAGGCGTTCTCGATCGCCGCATCGTCGATCAGGTTCAGCTCGAGCGCGAAGAACAGGAGATGGGCGCTGGCGTCCGTCATCTTTTCCTGGACGTCGCCATAGAGCTTGGCGCGCTGCGGATCGGCGGTGTTGCCGGCATAGACGAGCCCGGCATAGGAGACGATGCGGCCGATCAGTTCCTCGAGCGCCTCATAGGTTTTCAGCGCCTCGCCAAGCCGGCCGGCGCCGCCGCGCCCGGCCTCGGTGGCCAAAGTGCCCTTCCAGCGGGCTTCGAAGGCAATGGCGTCGCTGGCCGCCTTGGCGATGTCGCGCTTCAACTCGGGCGCTTCCATGCCCGAATAGAGATCGGCGAGATTCCACTCCGGCAGGTCGCCAAGCTCCGCCGCGCCCTGGCCGGACGCTGGGGCCGCAAGCCGCCGGCCAAACATCATGCGCATCGACAATACCTTCTTTGAACCAAGGCCAGAATCAAAGGGAAAGGAGAAGCCGGTCAAATCCTAAGGAATTCGTTCACCGGGTTTTTTGAAACCTTATTTAGAACCCTGTGCCAAGATGATCCATGGGATTTTCTCGGGCGGACAACTCAAACAGTCATGACAGGTTCCATACTCATAGTCGATGACGATCCGGTGCAGCGCAGGCTGGTCGAGGCCGCGTTGACCAAGTTCGGCCACACCGCGATCGTCACGGATAGCGGCGCCGCCGGCCTCGACGTGCTCGACGGGCCGAACGCGCGCGAGGTCTCGGTCGTCATTCTCGATCTCGTCATGCCCGGCCTCGACGGCATCGGCGTGCTGAAGGCGATGCGCGAGCGCGCCATCAACATCCCCGTCATCGTGCAGACCGCCCAGGGCGGAATCGAAACCGTCGTCTCGGCGATGCGGCACGGCGCCTTCGACTTCGTCGTCAAGCCGGCCTCGCCTGACAGGCTGCAGACCGCGATCTCCAACGCGCTCAAGGTGGAAGCCGTCGAGGACGAGATGAAGCGTGCGTCGCGGCGGCGCGGCGGCGGCCACCTCACCTTCAAGGACATGATCACGCGCAGCCCGGCAATGGACCGCGTGATACGCCTCGGGCAGAAGGCGGCGGCCTCCAACATCCCAATCCTGATCGAGGGCGAATCCGGCGTCGGCAAGGAACTGGTGGCGCGCGCCATCCAGGGCAGCGGCGACCGCCGCTCAAAGCCCTTCGTCACCGTCAATTGCGGCGCTATCCCCGACAATCTGGTCGAATCGATCCTGTTCGGCCATGAGAAGGGCTCCTTCACCGGCGCAACGGACAAGCACATCGGCAAGTTCGTCGAGGCGAATTCCGGTACGCTGTTCCTCGACGAGATCGGCGACCTGCCGCTCGACGTCCAGGTCAAGCTTTTGCGTGCCGTGCAGGAAGGCGAGGTCGATCCGGTCGGCGGCCGCTCGACCGTCAAGGTCGATATAAGGCTGATCTCGGCCACGCACCGCAACCTTCTGCAGCAGGTGAAGGACGGCAAGTTCCGCGAGGACCTGTTCTACCGGCTGAACGTCTACCCGATCTTCGTGCCGCCGCTGCGCGACCGCCGCGACGACATTCCCTACCTGGTCCGGCATTTCATGGAAAAGGTCGCTCCGACCGATCCGCGCCGCCGCCTTGCCGGCATATCGGCCACGGCGCTTGCGATGCTCCAGGCCTATGACTGGCCGGGCAACATCCGCCAGCTGGAGAATGCGGTCTTCCGGGCGTCGGTGCTTGCCGAGGGCGACGTGCTGACCGAGGAGGAATTCCCGCAGATCCGTGCGCAGGTGGAAGGAACGGTCAATCTCGGAGCGGAACCGGCATCCGCCATCGCCGATACCGTTGCGGACACGACTCGGCAAGGGGATGAGACTGTCGCAGATGCAATGGGAGCCGGCTTGTCCGACGGCGAAGCGTCAGCCAGGCCGCAGCCGCGTTTCGGAACGCTCCGTGCGCTCGATGAGCGCGGCAATGTGCGGGCGCTGGCCGACGTCGAGCTCGAGATGATCAAGCTTGCGATCGACCATTACAACGGCCAGATGAGCGAAGTCGCCCGGCGATTGGGCATCGGCCGCTCGACGCTCTACCGCAAGTTGAAGGAATATGGCATTGATCCCGAAGCTGGTCGCGTCGACCGGCTTGCCTCATGAGGGGCAAGCCTCGAACCAGCTTGCCTGCCTAAAATCCGAATCAAATTGTCGCTTTTGACCTGAAAACGCTGGGTTTTCAGCGGTTGGCGTTGCCGAGGATCACGCATTAACGCTAACGGTAACAGATCGTGTTCTCGGCGAGGCCGGATTCTTGATATAAACCAGCGGTTTACCACGAAATGCTGTGCATCATTTTTGACGGGATATCGCCACGGTGTTACCGCATTTCGGCTTCAATAAACGATGATTAACCATTAGGATCGATATTCGGATGTGAAAACGACGCATCCGTTTGGTCAAATCCGGGGACAAACGGCAGCCTGCAAGGCCATTTGATTTGAACAAAGTCGAACGACACAACAACGGGCGGCATTTTCACATGAGCGTCTGGCCGAGGTGGCTGGCGTTCGTGATTTTGGCCGTCGGTTTTCTGTCCGCGGCGACGTCGGGCGCCCGGGCCGAGGTTCGTACGCTCAAGCTCTATCACCTGCACACCCACGAGAAGGCCGAGATCGTCTACAAGCGCAATGGTCGCTACGATCCCGAAGGCCTGCGCAAGATCAACATCATCCTGCGCGACTGGCGCCGCAACGAGCCGACCAAGATGGACCCGCGGCTGCTCGACCTCGTCTGGGAAGCCTATCGCGAAAGCGGCGCGACCGACTATATCCAGGTCGTCTGCGGCTATCGCTCGCCGTCGACCAACGCGCTGTTGCGCTCGCGCAGCCGCGGCGTCGCCGAGAAGAGCCAGCACATGCTAGGCAAGGCGATGGATTTCTACATCCCCGGCGTGCCGTTGAAGAAACTGCGCAACATCGGCCTCAAGATGCAGGGCGGCGGCGTCGGCTATTACCCGACTTCCGGTTCGCCCTTCGTGCATATGGATGTCGGCAACGTGCGCCATTGGCCGGGCATCAGCCGCCAGGAACTGGTCAGCCTGTTCCCCAACGGCAAGACGCTGCATGTGCCGAGCGACGGACGCCCGCTGCCCGGCTATGAGCAAGCAGTGGCAGCGTATCAGGCCCGCAAGGGGGCCGGCACCCCGAACATCGAACTGGCCAGCGCCGGCGGCTCGACCAAGCGCTCCGGCGGCCTGCTTGCGGCCTTGTTCGGCGGCGGTGCCGACGAGGCCGACGACGCCGCCGACGAAAGTGCCCCGGCGCCCCAGCGGAAAGCCGTGAAGCAGGTTCAGGTCGCTACTGCTGCCACGGCACGCGACAGCAATCTTCCGGGCATCGCGATTGTTTCGCCGAAGGATGCCAAGCGCGCCAGCATCCCGCAGATCGCGGATGACGGCGCCGACGAGCAACAGCAGGATACGCCGGAGACGATCATCGCCGCCCTGCCGCCCAAGGAAATCCCGCTGCCCGATTTCGCGCCGCGTCCGAAGGTTGATGTCGGCCAGCAGACGCCGCAGAACGTGCCGTTCGCCATGGCGGATGCCTCGGCGACGACGGAGCAGGCGGTTTCGACTGCGCAGGCGCCGGTGCCGGACAAGGTTCCGTTCGCCACGGCCAGCGCCGCCGAGGCCGCGAGCACCGATCCGGCCCAGGTAGCGGTCAACAACATCCCGCTGCCAACCTGGCGTCCCGACCGCTCGGCGACGCCGGCCGATCTGGCGCCGAAGGACAAGAGCGTGCTTCTGGCGCTGGCCGAAACCGCTTCGCAGGACAAGAGCGCGACCGACGCGTTCTCCGTGCTGCCGACCGCCCGGCCGCAGCCCGGCAAGCAGGACGAGGTCAAAGCCGTCCTCGAACAGGCCAATGCCACCGTCGAGGCCGATGGCGTCGGCGTCGCCGAATATCAGCTTGCGTCGCTGACCGAGCCGGAGCCGCGCTCCGCGTTCAACGACCCGTCGGGCGTCGATGCGGCCTCGCCGCGCCAGGCCATTGCCGCGCTCCCGGCCGGGAGCGATCCGGCGCAGGCAATTGGCGCCGGCGTGAAGACGACGGCCAAGGAAGCCAGGGCGTCTGCCCACGATCTGAAGCCCGGGCCCAAGGCCATGGTGGTGGCGACGCCGCCGCAAGCCGCGCGCTGGGCGCTGGGCAGCGGCGTCAACATTGCCACGGTATCCGACCCGACGACAGCGCCGCGCTATGCCTACAACATCGTGCATACGCCGCCGAGCGAAGTGTATACGGCCGGCTTCCAGGCGGATGGCGGGGTGCCGGACGCAAGCCGGTTCACGGGCAACGCGGTGAAGTTCCTCTCGGTCGCGCGTTTCCAGACGAAATAGGCGAGCCAGCGTGGCCGCTGAAAAGCCGCGTTGGCCCGCCAGCGCGGCTTTTGCTTTATGGCGGCGGACCGATTACTTCTTGAGCTTGCTTGCCTCACGCGCCAGCGCTTCGATCTCGTCCCACTTGCCGGCCTTGATGAGATCGTCGGGCGCGACCCAGGAGCCGCCGACGCAGACGACGTTCGGCAGGCTCAGATAGTCGGCGGCGTTCTTGGCCGTGATGCCGCCGGTCGGGCAGAATTTCACGTCGGCCAGCGGCGAGGCGAAGGCTTTCAGCGAAGCGATGCCGCCGGACTGCTCGGCCGGGAAAAATTTCAGGAAGCGCAGGCCGGCTTCGCGGGCGGCCATGATCTCGCCGGGCGTGATGGCGCCGGGCAAAAGCGGCACCTGGCTGTCCTTGGCAGCGTCGAGAAGCTGGCTGGTGATGCCTGGGCTGACGATGAATTTCGAGCCGGCGGCGGCCGCTTCATCGAACTGCCTGGCATCGAGAATGGTGCCGGCGCCGACAACCGCGTCCTCAACCTCGGCCGCGACGCGGCGGATCGCCTCCAGCGCGCCGGCGGTGCGCAGCGTGATCTCGATGGCCCGCAAGCCGCCGCGCGACAAAGCGCGGGCGAGCGGCACCGCATCGGCGACATTGGCAATCTTGAGCACCGGGATGACCGGCTGACCATTGAGGAGCGACAGGAGCTTTTCGGTCTTGCTGGTCATGTGCTGGTCTCCAATTCGATCGTTTTAAACCGATTAGCAGAAGGGTTCGCTCAAGTCCACGGAGCCCAGCGTGTCGCTATGCCGCGCAACGGGTCGTGCGCCGCGTGAACTTTCTTTGCCTTGAAACAGCTTTGACCACAGTCTAGTGGCATGGCCATGACGACAACCAAGGAAATTCAGCCCATCCGTGTCGCCGCGCTTTACAAATTCGCGCGGCTCGACGGATACGAGGCCTTGCGCGCGCCGCTCGCCGCCTTCTGTTGCGGGCGCGGCATCAAGGGCACGCTGCTGCTGGCGCATGAAGGCATCAACGGCACCGTCGCCGGCAGCGAGGAGGCGATCGCCTCGCTCATCGACCATCTCCAGGCCATCGAAAACCTAGCAGGTCTGGAAGTCAAATACAGCAGCGCCGCAGAGATGCCGTTCCACCGCATGAAGGTGCGGCTGAAGCGCGAGATCGTCACCATGGGCGTCGAGGACATCGATCCGAAGGCGAGCGCCGGCACCTATGTCGCGCCGGCCGACTGGAACGCGCTGATATCGGATGCCGACACGCTCGTCATCGACACGCGCAACGCCTACGAAGTCTCGCTCGGCACTTTCCGGGGCGCGGTCGATCCCAAGACCACCAGCTTCCGCGAGTTCCCCGCCTGGGTCGAGCAGCATCGTGGAGAGCTCGATGGCCGCAAGGTGGCGATGTTCTGCACCGGCGGCATTCGCTGCGAGAAGGCGACGGCCTATGTGAAGTCGCTCGGCCTCAAAAACGTTTTCCATCTCAAGGGCGGCATCCTGAAATATCTGGAGGACGTGCCGGCCGAAGAGAGCCTCTGGCAAGGCGAATGTTTCGTGTTCGACGAGCGGGTCTCCGTCTCGCATGGTCTGGTCGAGGGGGAAGCGGAGCTCTGCCGGGCCTGCCGGCATCCGCTGACGGTCGAGGACCGGCTGTCGCCGAAATACGCAATCGGCGTCTCATGCCCGCATTGCTTTGAAGTGCGGTCCGACGAGGATCGCGAGCGCTATGCCGAACGCCACCGCCAGGTCGAGCTGGCGCAAGCGCGCGGCGGCAAGCGCCATATCGGCAATTAGAGCGGCCAGCTCTGCGAGCGAAAAGCTGCCCCCGTCATTGTAATGTCGATGCACGGGGCCTACCTCTTGCCGGTCCGAAACCCTGCCCGGGCGCGTTCGGCCGGGCCCATTCTGGAGGCATTGATGCTCGATCCCAAGAAGCTGCTCGACGACCTTCTCGGCTCGCAAATCCCCGGGACCGGCTCGACTGTCCGTGACAAGGCGGGGCAGGCGGTGCAGATGGCAAAGGACAATCCGCTCGCCGCCGGCGCGCTGGCAGCCGTGCTGCTCGGCACCGGCACTGGCCGGCAGGTCACGGGCGCGGCCGTCAAGCTCGGCGGCCTGGCTGCGATCGGAGGCCTCGCCTATAAGGCTTATCAGAACTACAAGGCCGGCAAGGAGCCGGCGCAGGCGCCGGCCGCCGGCGAGCCGGAGCTGCTGCCGCCGCCGGCCGACACCGCCTTCCATCCCTCGCAGGCGCCGCAGGGCGAGGCCGAGTTCACGCTGACGCTGGTCAGGGCGATGATCTCGGCGGCGAAGGCCGACGGCCATGTCGACGATGACGAGCGCAAGAAGATCGCCGACAAGCTCAAGCTCGCGGGCATGGGCGCCGAAGCGGAAAAATTCCTGCTTGCGGAGCTCGAAAGCCCGCTCGATCTCGACGCGCTGATCGCCGGCGCCAAGACCGATGCGCAGAAGCTCGAACTCTACACCGCCTCGCGGCTCACCATCGATCCCGACACGCGCACCGAGCGCGGTTATCTCGACCTGCTCGCCGGCCGCCTCGGCCTGCCGGACGCCCTGGTCGATCATGTCGAGGCGACGGTTTCGGCGGCCAAGGTGCCGGCGGGAACGGCGTCCAATTCACCGTGGTGATTCGGCGTGGTAAACGTCCTTCGGGGACGCCTTGCCGGTCGTTAATCTTCCGTTAACCCAGCAAGCGCATCATTCTAATCAGTCGGACCGGCTTTTCTTCCTCCCAAGCGCGGTTCAGATCGGGGCGGTCGCCAATGGCCGCCCTTTTTGTTGGCCTTTCTTTATTGCCAACAGCGGCTTGCCATGACCCCATGCATTTGCGATGCCACGTCTTTCCATCCATGACCGGAGGACGGCGATGACAGCCATAGCAGAGAAGACCGCCATCGTTACCGGCGCCGGCACCGGCATCGGCAAGAGCGTCGCGGCGGCGCTGCTCAAGGCAGGCTGGAACACGGTGTTCTGCGGCCGCCGCAAGACGCTGCTGGATGAGGCGATCGCAGAGGCGGGGAAGACGCAGGCCAAGGCATTGGCCATCGCCTGCGACATCAGCAAGGCCGAGGAAGTCGACGACATGTTCGAGACCGTGCTCGAAGGCTTCGGCCGCGTCGACCTGCTCTTCAACAATGCCGGCATGGGCTACAAGTCGACGCTGATCGACGAGATTCCGGTCGAGGTGTGGAACGACGTCGTCGGCGTCAATCTCACCGGATCGTTCCTGTGCGCTCGCGCAGCCTTCGGTGCGATGCGGCGGCAGAAGCCGATGGGCGGCCGGATCATCAACAACGGCTCGGTGTCGGCCTATGCACCGCGCCCGGGCTCAGCGCCCTATACGGCGACCAAGCACGCGATCACCGGGCTCACGAAGACGCTGGCACTTGACGGCCGGCCCTTCGATATCGCCTGCGGCCAGATCGACATCGGCAATGCGCTGACCGAGATGGCGCAGCCGATGACGGTGGGCGTGCCGCAGGCCAATGGTTCGATCGCCGCCGAAGCGGTGATGGATGTGCAGCGCGTCGCCGACGCGGTGCTGCATATGGCCAGCCTGCCACTCGACGCCAACGTGTTGTTCATGACGGTGATGGCGACGAAGATGCCATTCGTCGGGCGCGGATGAGCGCTTGATCGATCACTTGTTCAGGAACGCCTCGATCCGCTCCAGCGCGCGCAGGATGTTCTCCTCCGAATTGGCATAGGAAAGCCGGATATAGCCTTCGCCGAGAACGCCGAAATCGGGGCCGCCGATGAGCGCCACGCCGGCGTCTTCCAACAGCGCCGAGGCGAGCTTCTTCGCCTTCCAGCCAGTCTTCGAGACATTGGGGAAGGCATAGAAGGCGCCCTTCGGCGTGATGCAGGAAATGCCCGGGAGCGCGTTCAGCCCTTCGACCACGATCTTCCTGCGATTGTCGAAGGCGCGCATCATCTTTTCGACATCGTCCTGCGGACCGTCGATCGCGGCGATGCCGGCGAACTGGCTCGGCGCGTTGACGCAGGACCAGCAGTTCACCGCCAGCTTGCGAACCTTGTCATAGAGATGCGCGCCCTTGTCGCCGTTCGGCCAGATCGACCAGCCCATGCGCCAGCCGGTCATCGCCCAGGTCTTCGACCAGCCGTTGAGCACGATCAGCCGGTCGCGGATCTCGGGGAAATTGAGTAGCGAGCAGTGGGTCTCGCCGTCATAGGTCATGACGTCGTAGATCTCGTCGGACATGATGGCGACCTCAGGGTGCTTCTCCAGGCCCTTGACCAGCTTCTCGATCTCGGCCCGCGGGGTAACGCCGCCGGTCGGATTGGCGGGCGAGTTGAGGATCAGCAGCCTGGTCCTGGGCGTGATCAGCGCCAGCGTCTCGTCGGCCGAGAAGGCAAAGCCGTTCTCCTCGCGGATCGGAACCGGCACCGGAGTGGCGCCGGTGAACTCGATCATCGAGCGGTAGATCGGAAAGCCGGGATCGGGGTAGAGGATCTCGGTGCCGGCCTCGCCGAACATCAGGATCGCGGCGAACATGGTCGGCTTGCCGCCGGGCAGGATCATCACGTTCTCGGGCGACACCTCGACGCCGGTGGTGGTCAGCGTGCGGCGCACGACGGCCTCGCGGGTGGCCAAGAGGCCGTTTGCCGGCGTGTAGCCATGGTGGCCGTCGCGCAGCGCCTTGATCGCCGCCTCGACGATGTGCTGCGGCGTCTTGAAGTCGGGCTGGCCGATGCCGAGGTTGACGATGTCGCGACCCTGATGGGCAAGCGCGGTGGCCCTCGCCAGCACCGCGAAGGCATTTTCCTCGCCGAGACGGTCGAAGGCCGCGATCGTGTGGAGCATTTTTCCCGATCCTGTGGTTCTTTCTGTGAGCGAGCGTTTTTGTGACCGTCCGCAGGCAAAAGTCAAACGGATTGGAATGGCCGTGTCGGAAGATCTGAAGAATTGGCAGCCGCGCCCGCGGCCGGAGCGCAAAGCGATAGAGGGACGCACCGTCAGGCTCGAGCCGCTGAGCGCGGCAAAGCATGGCGACGGCCTCTACGAGGCCTCCTCGGTTTCGGATGCCGGCGGACGTTTCGCCTGGCTGCCGGACTATCCGCCAGAGACCCGCGCGGCCTTCCAGCCTTGGCTGGACAAGGCCGAAGCGAGCGAGGACCCGCTGTTCTTCACCGTCATCGACAAGGCGAGCCGCAAGGTCGCTGGGCGTCAGACGCTGATGCGCATCGACGCCGCCAACGGCGTCGGCGAGATCGGCAACATCTATTGGGGTCCGCTGATCTCGCGCAAGCCGGCCGCGACCGAGGCGCAGTTCCTGTTTGCGAAATATCTCTTCGACGATCTCGGCTACCGCCGTTACGAGTGGAAGTGCAACAACCGCAACGAGCCCTCGAAGCGCGCCGCCGAGCGCTTCGGCTTCAGGTTCGAAGGCATTTTCCGGCAACACCTTGTGGTCAAGGGTGAAAACCGCGATACGGCGTGGTATTCGATCATTGACAAGGAGTGGCCGGCCTTGCGCAACGCCTATGAGGGCTGGCTCGATCCGGCGAATTTCGACCGCGAAGGCGCTCAGAAGCGGCGGCTCGAGGATTTCCGCGCTGATTTCGGCGCGTGACAGGAGTTCAGCGATGGCGCATGACCACGCTTCGCACGATCACGGCCCGGCCGGTCCCGGCCATGTGCATGGCTCGACTGACAAGAAACGGGTGCTGATCGCGACCTGCCTGACCGCGGGCTTCATGGTCGCCGAGGCGCTAGGCGGCTGGCTGACCGGATCGCTGGCGCTGGTCGCCGATGCCGGGCACATGCTGGCCGACGCCATCGCGCTCGGTCTCGCCTGGTATGCCTTCCACCTGACAGGCCGTCCGGCCACCGGCCGCCTCACCTATGGCTTCGCCCGGGTGAAGACGCTGGTCGCCTACACCAACGGCATCGCCATCTTCGTCATCGCGCTCTGGATCGTCTACGAGGCCTGGGGGCGGCTGATGAACCCGGCGCCGGTGCTCGGCGGGCCGATGCTGGTGGTGGCGGTGGCAGGCCTCCTGGTCAACATCGCGTCCTTCTTCGTGCTGCATGGCGGCGATCGGGAAAGCCTCAACATGCGCGGCGCCATCCTGCATGTGCTGGGCGACTTGCTGGGTTCCGCGGCGGCGATCGTCGCCGCCATCATCATCGTGGCGACGGGGTGGACGCCGATCGATCCGATCCTGTCGGTGCTGGTAGCGCTGCTCATTCTCTCGACAGCATGGTCGCTGATGCGCGAGGCGGCCCACGTCCTGCTCGAAGGCGTGCCGGCAAGCCTCGACCGCGACGTGGTCGCCAAGGACATCGAAAGCGCGGTCAAAGGCGTGCGCGAGGTGCATCACATGCATGTCTGGTCGCTCGACGGGACCTCCAACATGGCGACGCTGCATGCCTGCCTGAACGACGGCGTCGATGCGCATGTGGCGGTGAGCGCCATCAAGAAGCGGCTTGCGGTCAAGCACGGCATCGAACATGCCACGGTCGAGCCCGAATTCGGACAATGCGCCGACAGCCATGACGAGCACGACCACCATCATGATCACGACCATGCGCATGATGCGCCGCGCGATCGCCGGCACTATCACTGATCGCGGCGTGATGATGAACCCGAACAGCCTCGAACTGAAGAACGTCAGCTGATGGATCGTGACACCCGCAACGCGGCGACGGCCGCGGCCGTGATACTGCTCGTGTTCGGCCTCGCCGCCTATTTCCTGCCGGCCATCATGCTGGCCGCCGGCAAGGTGTCGACGGTGCTCGCGGCCGTCATCGCCGCGATCTTCATGGTCGGTCTGTTCGTCGTCCTGTGGCTGCGCGGACGCAGCCAGCGCAAGAAAGGTCTCTGAAGATGAGAATACTGATCACGGGCGCGGCCGGCATGGTCGGCCGCAAGCTTATCGCGCGGCTCGCCAAGGACGGCGCCTTGCGCGGGCGAAAGATCACGGCGCTCGACCTGCATGACATCGTGGCGCCGCAGGCGCCGGCGCTCGCCGGCGTCGATGTCTCGATCCATACCGGCGATCTTTCCGCGCCCGGCGCCATGTCCGCTCTCGTGGCTCCGCGCCCGGATGTGATTTTCCATCTGGCGGGCATCGTCTCGGGCGAGGCAGAGGCTAATTTCGACCTCGGCTATCGCGTCAATCTCGACGGCACGCGCACCCTGTTTGACGCCGTGCGGCTGGCGGCGTTCGCGCCGCGCCTCGTCTTCACCTCGTCGATCGCCGTGTTCGGCGCGCCGTTTCCGGACGTCATCCCGGACGAATTCCATCCGACGCCGCTCACCTCCTACGGCACGCAGAAGCAGATGAGCGAAGCGCTGCTCGCCGACTATACGCGGCGCGGCTTCTTCGACGGCATCGGCATCCGGCTGCCGACGATCTGCGTCCGCCCCGGCAAGCCGAACAAGGCGGCGTCGAGCTTCTTCTCAGGCATCATCCGCGAGCCGCTCGCCGGGCAGGAGGCGATCCTGCCGGTTCCGCGTTCGGTGCTGCATACCCATGCCAGCCCGCGCTCGGCGGTGAATTTCCTCATCCATGCGGCCGAGATCGACGGCGACAAGGTCGGCCCGCGCCGCAACCTTACAATGCCGGGCGTCGCCGTCACGGTCGGCGAGCAGATCGAGGCGCTGCAGCGCATTGCCGGCGCCGAGGTCGCGCAGCGGATTCGCGAGCAGCCCGACGAGACCATCTGGGCGATCGTCAAAGGCTGGCCGACGCGCTTCGAGGCGAGGCGGGCGCGGGAATTGGGGTTTACCGCCGAAAGCAGCTTTGGCGAGATCATCCGCGCGCATATCGAGGATGAGCTTGGCGGGAAGATCGCCTGACGTCTATCGATGCCAAGTGATGCCGGCCTGACCCGAAGCTCAATACAGCTTTGGGCACTGCCTGGTCAGGCGCCGCCCGACAGGCCGGCCGACAGAAGCAGCAGGCCGACCAGGAAGATGAAGGCGGCGCCGCCGATCTCGACGATCGAGTGGATGCGGTTGCCGATGCGTCCATCGCCGGCGAAATAGACCGCCCAATTTTTGGCCAGCACCGCGATCGTCGCCAGCGCCGAGACGGTGATCGCGGTGCCGATCGACATCGCCAGCACCGACAGCAGCCCTCCTACCCACAGTCCGTTGAGCAGCGCGAAGCTCAGCACGATCAGCGCGCCGGAGCAGGGGCGGATGCCGACGGCGGCCACCGCCGACCAGGCGGTCTTCCAATCGAAGCGGTCACCCGACAGCATTGCCGGATCCGGGGCATGCGAATGGCCACAGGTCTCGCAGACTTCTCCCGGGCCATGATCGTGGTGGTCGTGGTCGGTGTGATGGTGACCGTGCGAATGATCATGATCGTCATGCACGTGCAGTGCATGCGTATGAGCATGCGAGTGGCCCGCATGCCCGCCATGCGAATGACCGGCATGAGCGGCCGACAGGCTGTAGGCAGGCGTCCTGCCGAACAGGCGCAGGATCGACGGCCCGAGCTTGCGCCACAAAAGCCAGGCGCCGAACAGCGTCACCAGCACGTAGCTCGAGATTTCGAGGAACCAGGCCGCATCGGTCATCGAGATCGCGGTGCCGCGCAGCACGAAATAGGCAAGCATCATGACGACCACCGCCGTCAGGCCCTGCAGCATCGCCGAGACAAAGGAGAGCATGATGCCGCGTCTCAACGCCACTTCGTTGGCGACCATATAGGAGGAAATCACCGCCTTGCCGTGGCCGGGACCGGCGGCGTGGAAGATGCCATAGGCGAAGGACAAGCCGATCAGCAGCCAAAGCTTGCTGCCGTCCTGGCGCATCGCCTTCATGGCGGCCGCCAGCGAATGGTAGAACTCCTGCTGACGCAGATTGATCCACATCAGGATGTGGGCGAACGGACCGGTGGTGGTGGGCGCCAGGCCGTCATTGGTGCCGATGCCGAGCGAACTTTGCGCATGCGCGACGACAGGCAGATGGGTCACAATCAAGGCGGCGGCCAAGAGCCCGAGGGCCAGTCGGATATTCGTGGGATGCCCCACGAATATCCGCTTGGATTCCCTTGTTTGTCGCAGGTTCCGATCGCAAAACCGTGAGACACTTTTGCGGAACCTGCTTGCGCGCAGCGACGGTTTCATCACCAAATCATCCTTCCGGCGGGCAGTTCAACTCGAGCTTGGTGGCGAAGATCTTGCTCATGTTGGTGCCTGTCGGATCGTTGAAGAACGCCTCCGTCAGGGTCTTCTGGTTTTCCTTGATCGCCTCGTCAGGATCGGGCCGGATGACCTTTTTGGTGCAGGTCGATGGCAGGCCTTCGACGGCAAGGTTGGCGTCGTCGGTGAAGTCGATCGCTGTATAGAAGGTCGGATCGTAGACGCCGATGTCGACTTTGCCGGCGAGCTTGATCGGGGTCTTCGGCTGCGACTCGAACAGGATGATCAGCTGGTCGTTGTCGAAGTTCGCCATCAGATGCGGCGGCGGCACCATCGGCACGTCCTTGCCGTCCTGGGTGACGAGCTGGAAGTAATTGAACTCGGCCAACGAGGAATGGACGGTGTCGGCCACTTCCTTGAGCTCTTTGTCGTCAAGTTTCAGATCGGAGTTCTTGTCGAACTCCATCATCACCGTACTCGAAAAAAGGTCGTCGAAGCGCCAAAGGTGGCGCAGCGCCGTCACACTTTGGTGATCCTGGCTGAGGATCACGTCGAGGCGAGCCTCGGCGAAGACATGCGGGTGCACCTCGGCCTGCTCGACCGAGGCGAACGTGGCCACTATGGCCGAAGCCAGCATGGCTGCTTGCCGTTTCAGATGCATTCCGGGCCGCGATTCCATCGACTTCGGGAGTGAGGGCCCGAGAGTTAACATAAAGGGGGCGAAATTGGGACGCGGGTTATCACGCTGTGTCGCGCGTCTTGAACCACTGCACCAGGAAATCGACGAGGACCCTTACCTTGGCCGGCAGATAGCGGCGGTGCGGGTAGACGGCGAAGATGCCGGTGCCCGCCAGGAGACGATCGTCGAGCGCGGTGACCAGCTTGCCGGATGCGACGTCGGGGGCGGCGACGAAATCCGGCAGCATGGCAAAGCCCAGGCCGGAGAGCGCGGCGGCTCTCGCCACGATCGGGCTGTTGACCTCGATCGGGCCCGAAACGGCGACGCTGATGGAGTCCTCGCCCTCGCCCTTGAAGCGCCAGTTGGACAGCGAGCGGCCGTTGGTGTCGACGATGCAGGGCATGTTGGCGAGATCCTGCGGACGTGTCGGCTTGCCATGCTTGGCCATCAGCTCCGGCGACGCGCAAAGCCTGACCGAGAACGGCGCCAGCCGCCTGGCGATCAGCGAGGAGTTCTCCAGCCGCGAGATGCGCACGGCAAGGTCGAAGCCTTCCTCGACAAGATCGACGAAGCGGTCGTCTAGATGGATGTCGAGCACGATATCGGGGTGCTGCCTGGCGAAGTCGACCAATGACTGACCGATCGGCGCATCTGCGAAGGTACGGGCGGCCGACAGCTTGATCCTGCCGCGGACGTCGCCGGAAGACTGGCGCACAGCCTCGGCGAGGCTGTCGACCTCACGCACGATCTCGGAGGCGCGCTGATAATAGGTGTGGCCGGCTTCGGTCAGCGAGAACTGGCGCGTTGTGCGGTTCAAGAGCAGCGCGCCGAGCTCGTCCTCCAGCTCGCGCACATATTTCGACAAGAGCGCCTTGGAGCGGCCGATCTTGCGCGCCGCGGCCGAAAAGCCTTCCGCCTCGACCACGTCGATGAAGGCGCGCATGCGCGTCAATGTATCCATGGTCAGACCTTTCGTACCGCGTCTAGAATCCTCCGGGCGAGCCGTATCAGGGCAACGTCGCTGCCGGAAGGGCCGAGCAGCGAAAGACCGAAAGGCGCGCCATCGACGGAGCCGATCGGCAAGGTGATCTGCGGAAAGCCCGAAAGACCGGAAAGGCACAAGAGATGCAGCGCCCTTTCGCGGTAGGCCTGGAACTGTTCCGGCGTGCTGGCGGCGAGCGGCGCCGCGCCGGGAACGGTGGGCAGGACCAGAAAGCCGTTGTTGCCGAGCAGCGCCCCGAATTCGGCCCGGAACGCCAAGCGGCGCGCGGCTTCGGTGGTGGCAGTTTTGGCATCGATGGTGCGGCCGAAGCCGAAACGCTCCTCGACGCCCGGGCTGAGCCGGCCGCCGGCCGAGATCCAGGGGCCATGCTCGCGCCAGGCCTCGAAGGCCTGCAGGCGGCGGAAGCACCAGTAAAGCTCGTCCGGGAAAGAAGCGAAGGCGTATTCGGTCTCCACCGGCTGGCCGATGACGCCGGCCGCCAACGCCTTTATGCGCGCATATTCGGTGGCTTCCGCCGGACCCATGACGAAAGCGTCAAGCCAGCGGATCGACAGCGGCCGGTTGAGCGGGTGCTGGTGCGGATCGCGGCCGAGCAAAAGCTTGCCGACGGTCTCATAGGTCTCGATGTCGTCGGCGAACCAGCCGAACGTGTCGAAGCTCGATGCTAGCTTCATCGCGCCGTCGAGCGGGATGCGGCCATGGGTGGTGCGCAGCCCGATCAGGCCGCAGAAGCTTGCCGGCGCGCGGATCGAGCCGCCAGTGTCGGAGCCGGTGGCGATGTTCGCCAGCCCGCCGGCAACAGCGGCCGCCGAGCCGGAGGAGGAGCCGCCGGTGACGCGCTCGGGCGCGGCGGGATTGATCGGGTAGGGGAAATGCGCGTTCTGGCCGAACAGCGAGAAGGCCAGCTCGTCGGTCTGGGTCTTGCCGACGAATCGCGCGCCGGCGTCGAGGATCGTCTGCACCGCTTGCGCCGTGCGCGAGGCAGCGTGCGCCTCCTCGAATTTTTGCGGGTTGCCGCAGCCTGTGCGGTAGCCGGCAACGTCATAGATGTCCTTGACGGCCAGGCGAAGGCCTGCGAGCGGGCCCAATTCCGCATTCGCCACAGGCATTTGGCGCAGATCGAGGAAGGCGTTGAGCGGTGCTTGAGTTCCTGGCATCGTTCGATATCCGGATACAGTGCGGCAAGCATTGTTCGATGCCAGAAATTTTACAACCTGCGCTTACGATTTTTATTGATTGTGAAACCCTTCGCTCCTATATGGCGCTTGCCCAAAGTCGCACGTGCCTGTGGGTGTCCGCCGATCCTCGAATGGTGAGGGCAATCGGTAAGGTAACTGGAGCCAACCCCTCCAGTCGGTCAGTGGCCAACCACAAGACCGAGGACACCTTGAAGCAACGACGGTGCGGGCCTTTCTGGTTCTCTTCCGGTTGTCCAAAGACCGGGGTTACTAAAGAGGCACACCTTCATTGCCGGCAGTGCGGACGGGGTCTCCCATCCAAGCCAAGGCAGACAAAGCGAACCGAGGCCGGGCAAGGCCAAGGTTCACCGCCGCGAGACGGCGATTCGTGGTTCCGGGGTCTCCACCGGCTGGTTCCATGGATTTTCCGTCCCGCCTTTGTCCACCGCGAGTTCGCGAGGCTGAGCGCCCGCGTTCCGCAGCCTTTGTGCGCGCCGAAAGGCGCCAATGGAGAGACCTCGATGGCCACTCAGCGCATCCTTGATTTCCTCGCCACCCGACGTCCGAACGGCCCTTGCCTCGTCGTCGACCTCGATGTCGTGCGCGACAATTTCCGCGCCTTCGAGAAGGCGTTGCCCGATTCCAAGATCTACTATGCGGTGAAAGCAAACCCGGCGCCGGAAATCCTGCGCCTGCTTGCTGCGATGGGCTCGTCCTTCGACACCGCATCGGTTGCCGAGGTCGAGATGGCGATGGATGCCGGCGCGCCGGCGGACCGCATTTCCTTCGGCAACACCATCAAGAAGGAGCGTGACATCGCACGCGCCTACCAACTCGGCATTCGCCTCTACGCGGTGGACTGCGTCGAAGAGGTCGAGAAGATCGCGCGTGCCGCTCCCGGCTCGCGCGTGTTCTGCCGCGTGCTGACCGACGGCGAAGGCGCGGAATGGCCGCTGTCGCGCAAGTTCGGCTGCGAGCCGGCGATGGCCGTCGACGTGCTGCGTCATGCCAAGGGCCTCGGCCTCGATGCCTATGGCGTGTCGTTCCATGTGGGCTCGCAGCAGACCGACCTGTCGGCCTGGGATCGCGCGCTGGGCGACGCCAGGAAGGTGTTCGCGACGCTCGCCGAGGAAGGCATCGTCTTGAAGATGGTCAACATGGGCGGCGGCTTCCCGACCCGTTACCTGAAGGACGTGCCGGCGGCCCAGGCCTACGGCCAGGCGATCTTCTCGGCCCTGCGCAAGCATTTCGGCAACGCGCTGCCCGAGACGATCATCGAGCCGGGACGCGGCATGGTCGGCAATGCCGGCGTGATCAAGTCGGAAGTCGTGCTGATCTCGAAGAAGGCCGACAACGACAATGTGCGCTGGGTGTTCCTCGACATCGGCAAGTTCGGCGGTCTCGCCGAGACCATGGACGAGGCGATCCGCTATCCGCTGGTCACCCGCCATGACGGCTCGGAGACCGCGCCCTGTGTGCTCGCCGGCCCGACCTGCGATTCGGCCGACGTGATGTATGAGAAGACACCTTATCCGCTGCCCTTGTCGCTGACCATCGGCGACGAGGTGCTGATCGAAGGCACCGGGGCCTACACGACCACCTATTCGGCGGTCGCCTTCAACGGCTTCGAACCTCTCCGATCCTACGTGATCTGAGCATTTCGCAAGAAACCGCTCAGATCAAACCGGCGCGGGCGCCTGTCGCCCGCCCGGGCTCGCTTGTGGGACAGATCTCCGCTCGTGAAGGATCGCGGACATGGAATACCTGACCAAATCGGCCTTCGCGGCCACTGAAATTGCCCCCTCGTCCGGACCGTTGGCTGAGCTTTTCTCCGCGGGGGAGAATGGCTCGACGGCAGCGCTTCTCGGCTCATTTTCTTACGGCGAACCGGTCTCCACTTCGCCTGAAAATGGGTTTGCGCCCTCCCTGGCCCTGCGGGCACAGGCTGGCTCGCGCGGCGCGCCGGACGAGGGGGCCGCCCAGGCGCCGGCCTTCGTCATTCTTGGCGAAGGCGCGGGCGACGTCGCGGCGCGCGAAGCGCTGCTCGACCGCGCCATGGGGCCGAAGCGCAAGAAGAAGTCATCCGAGAAGCTGCGGCGCGGCCGCCGGCCCTCGGAAGGCCTGGCCTTTGTCGCCCGCGATGCGTCGGGCGCGGTCGTCGGCACGGTGCGGCTGTGGGATGTGAGGTTGGGCGAGGGCGGTCCGGCAGCGCTGCTGCTCGGCCCGCTCGCGGTCGAGCCGGGATTGAAGAGCGGCGGCATCGGCTCGGCGCTGATGCGGCACGCACTCGCCGAAGCGGCGCGGCTCGGCCATGGCGCGATCCTGCTCGTCGGCGATGCGCCGTATTATGGACGCTTCGGCTTCTCGGCCCACCGAACCGGGGCGCTTGCCATGCCCGGCCCCTATGAGCGGCACCGGCTTCTGGCGCTGGAACTGCAGGAAGGCGCGTTGGACGGCGCCAAAGGCACGATCAAGGCCGCCGGCCGCAAGATCAAAGGACAGGCGCTGGATTTCGTCGCCTGAAACCTTTGTTTTCACGCAATTCCGGACGGAAAACCGCTACGCACGTTTCCTGGAATTGTTTTAGGTTCGACAAAAACAGCAACGCCGCCCGATGGGCGGCGTTGCTGTTTTTGCAAAGGGTCAGCCGAGCAACTGGCTGAGTGCCATGGCGACGGTCATGTCGCCCTCGACCTTCAGCTTGCCGGACATGAAGGCCATGGTCGGATTGAGGTCGCCGGCAATCAGCGAGTCCAGATCGTCGAGCGACAGCTTGACGGTGCAGTCGGTCGGCGCGTCGGTGGTCGAGACGGTCGCGCCGTCGATGACGATGACGCCGTCGCTGCCGGTGTCGAACTTGACCGAATGCTCGAAGCCGGCGCTTGCCACGCGCGACTTGATCTTGTCGGCAATCTCCTGAACGCCCATGGCGGTTCTCCTCGTTGGTTGCGTTGACGCGCACCGGCGCTTGGCCGCTGGGCGAGGTAGACGCGCCGCGCTCCAGCGCGACCACAGGCGCATATAGCTTCGAGTTGACGTTTACGTCAACGCGGTCACCATGCGTCATATCGCTTAGGGAAACTGGGCCATGTCTATCGCCGCGGACGCGGCCACGCAGTCAATGCTCCGGCGCCGCCTGGAAAGGCTTGGTCATCGCCGCCGCGGTGTCGCCGGCATTCTTGCGGCGCCGAAGCGCGTTGTCGCGGATATCGTCCTTGGACAGGAAGTTGACCTGGTCGATCAGCACCTCGTGCACCAGCTCGACGCCGACGCGGGTGTTGATGGTGTCGCGGATCGACTTGCGGAAAGCGTCGAGATCGATCGATTCCTTCTTGGTGAAATCGATCTGCGGGTTGGAATAGAGATAGGAATAGACCTGGTCGGTCATCAGCGCCTGCGCCGGGATCGACAGCTTCTTTATCTGGTCCGGCTCAACCGTGTAGACGAGCTTGGTGAGGAAATAGCCCTCGATCGTCCCGTCGCGCAGCAACGGCACCGAGATCATGTCGGTCTTGACATAGTCGAGGCCGCCCAGCATCGGCTTCGGCGGCTCGGCCGCGCCGCGCTGGCCCGCCGCCTGGAAGGAATAGAAGACCGCGCCGAGCGTCACGGCGCAGATCCACAGCGCGGCGGCGATGAATTTTATCACCGGGTCTGTCCTTGCGCCTCGATCATCTCATCAGGCTCGCGCCATTCCGAACTCACCGGCCGAATAGGTGCCGTCGGTATCGGCGCGCTGGATGGCGTTCCTCAAAAGCGTGGCGACTTCGTTGACCGCGTTGAGATGGGCAAGGATCGCCGCCTCGTTCCTAGCCAGCTTCTGGCGCAGCCGCAGCAGGCCTTCGCGATGCTGCTCGAGGAATTCGATCTCGTTGGCGCCCTTCATGGCGCGGTTCAGCTCGTAGAGATACCGGCTCTTGCGCGCGTTCGAGGCCTTGAGATCATAGGCCGTTCCGCTGCGGATGCCGGCGGTTTCCTCGTCCACGACTTCCTCGATGCGGCCGATGATGGCGGCGAGGTTGCCGGGTCGCGCGGCGGCGGGCGCCGCCATTGCGCTGGTGCGTGCGGGAAGGTTGGAAAGGTCCGTTTGGTCGGCCATGTAGGTCCCTAGATCTTAATATCTGTTTTTATGGTCGTCTCGTCGCCGGTCATCGACCGTGCTGCTTTGCGCTCAAGCTCCTCGATCATCGAGGCCGAAAGCCGGGTCTGCCGGTCGATCTCGGTTTTCTGCGCTCCACCGGCAATGGGGCCGACCGGCACCTTGTGCTTGCCGTCGAGATAATGGTCGGCAAGCATGGATCTGGCGATGCCGATGCCGCCATGCGCGGCCATGACATCGGCCACCTTTTCGGCGAGCTGCGACTTCCACATGTCGCCGGCCAGGCCCTTGCCGTAAACACCCTCGGTGTCCTTGGGCATCATGTTCTGGATGAAGGTGGTCAGCACCATCGCCTCGAAGCGCTGGAACTTCTTCGCCGGATTGGCGGCTTCCGCCTTGTCGGCCGTTGCGCGCGAGAGAATGGAGCCGGCATCGACCGTCGCGGATGGATCGACAGAGAAAGGCGCCGAGGTGCCATTCGCCCTTCTCGCGAGCGCCGCGCGCGCGGCCTCGACATCGGCCGGCTCCGCTGCGCGGGCAACGTCCATGACGATGTCGCTGGGTGGGGAAATGGCCAAGAAAGTCCGCCCTTTGCCGGTTTTGTTAGTTGCACAATGACTGAAGAAGCTTGTGGCAGGCTTGCGATGATCAGCCGTCGGAGGTTCGCTTCTGCATGATCAGATCGAGCCGCTCGCGGTCGGAGCGTTCGCGCTCGTCGCGGCGGCGCTCGTCCTTGTAGGCGCGCTCGACCATGTTGGTGCGCGCCGTCGCAGTGGCGATCAGCGATACTTCCTGGCGGGCGTTCTCGAGGTTCCGTTCCTGACGGCCGAGCGCGTCGGTGATGCGGCGGTGGTAGATTTCCGGAAAGAGGGAACCCAGCGAGCTGTCGGTGTCGAAGCGCTCGATCAGCTCCTTGGCCTCCGTTTCGGCCTTGACGGCGGCGGCGAGGAAGCCGGCATGGCGGGTCTCGTGCAGCGCTTTCAACTGCTCCTGCACCTTGACCAGTTTCTTCAGGCGGTCTTTGCGCGCAGTCATGGCTATCTCGCCAGCGTGAGGTCGACGAAGCCGTCGACGAACAGCGACAGCAAGGTGCCGACGGCGAAATAGAAGATGATCATGCCGCCGGCGATGACGAAGGGCAGCGAGATGAAATAGACCGGGATCTGCGGCGTCAGCTTGTTGACGAAACCGATCGTCAGATTGACCAGGATGGCATAGGCGACGAACGGGCTGCCGAGCCGAATGACCAGAAAGAACGCATCCGACACCGTGTCGGTGACGTCGACCAGGGCGGCCTGCGGGTTGAAGAACACGTTGACCGGAGCGACCTGGTAGGAGGCGACGAGCGCCTTGACGATCTCGTGGTCGAAGTCGAAGACGAAGAGCAGAAGCAGCGCCGAGAACGAGATGATGGCGGCAAGCGCCGCCTGCGGTTCCGGCTCCTCGATCGCCGGTCCGCCCGAGCCGCCATAGCCGATCAGCATGGCGATGGCCGAACCCATGAAGCGCAGCGCCTCCATGTAGAGCCTGGTCATGGCGCCGATCAGGCCACCGACCAGGAGCTCCGAGACGATCATCGGCGCCAGGACCTGCGGGCGCGGATCGACGAACGGGTAGATGCGGTCCCAAAGGAAAGCGAGCAGGCCGCCGGTGGCGGCGAGCGAAACGAACAGCCGGATCTGCAGCGGCACGCGGGCGCTGGACAGGCCGGGCATCAGCATGAAGCAGGCGCCGATACGGCAGAAGGCGAGGAAGGCGGCGATGACGACGCCTTGCGAGAGCGCGTTCACGAGATTGTTCCGAGCACCTTGATCTCGACGCCCTTGGCGATCTCGACATGGCTGAGAACGGGAAGCGTCGTGAACAGCCGCTCGATGATCATGCGTACATAGGGACGGGCGTCGGGCGCGGTGACGAGCACAAAACGCTCGCCGGCCTCGAGATGCTTGCGGATCGCCTTGGTGGCGTCCTGGCCGAATTCCTCGAGCTGACGCGGATCGATGTCGAACTCGCGCACCTCGCCCTTGGCGTCGCGTTTGAGGCTCTGATGGAAGGCCAGGTCCCAGCGGTTGCCCAGGCGCAGCACCTTGAGCGTGCCGCCTTCGGAGAGGTCGCCGCAGATCTGCTGCGCCATGCGGATGCGCACGTGCTCGACGATCTGCTCTGTGCGGCGCACATGCGGCGCGATCTCGGCGATCGCCTCGATGATCAAATGCAGGTTGCGGATCGAGACGCGCTCGGCGAGCAGCAGCTTCAGCACGGCCTGCAGGCCCGGATAGGAGATGTGCGAGGTGCATATCTCGTCGGCGAGCTTGCGGTATTCCGGGTCGAGCCGCTCCAAGAGCGCCTTCATGTCCTTGTAGGACAGAAGCTGCGGCAGGTTGTTGCGGATCACCTCGGAGAGATGCGTGAGCAGCACCGACATGTTATCGGCGAAGGTGAAGTTCTCGCGTCTCAGATCCTCGGCGAAGGTTTCGAGCACCGAATAGGCGCGCATGCCGAAGGCCGGCTCGCGAATTTCCTCGCCGGGGATTTCCGGCACGCCGCGCGTGCCGAGCAGCACCATGATCTCGCCGACGCGCATCTGGTATTCGGCGACCACCGTGCCGTGCACCTTGATCTGGTAGCTCTTCGGCGGGATGGCGAAGTCGTCGGCGACGCGCACCTCCGGCACCACGAAGCCGTATTGCTGGGCGAATTTCTTGCGCATCTTCGACATGCGGAACACCAGTTCCTGATGCGCCACCATCAGCCTTGTCGAAAGCTGCTTGCCGATCAGAAGCTCGATCTCGGCGGTGACCAGCGAGGCCTTGACCGAGTTCTTCTCCTCCTCGACCTTGTTCGCCTTTTCCTGCGTCTTCAGGGCTTCGGCGGCGGCACGCTCGCGGCTCAGGCGCAGCGGGATGATGTAGCCGAGGCCGGCCATGCCGCCGGCAAGCGCGAAGAAGGGGAACAGGGGCAGGCCGGGCATCAGGCCGAGGATGACCAGCAGCGAGGCCGCGACATAGAGCGCTCGCGGATGCGCGCCGAGCTGGCCGAACACCGCCTGGTTGGTCGAGCCGCGCGTGCCGCCCTTGGAGACGAGCATGCCCGCGGCGAGCGAGACGATAAGCGCCGGGATCTGGGTGACGAGACCGTCGCCGACCGACAGCTTGATGAAGACGTCGGCCGCCTGGCCAAGGCCCATGCCGTGGCGCAGATAGCCGATGGCGATGCCGCCGACGATATTGATGGCGGTGATGATCAGGCCGGCGATGGCGTCGCCGCGCACGAATTTCGAGGCGCCGTCCATCGAGCCGAAGAAGGAGCTCTCCTCCTCCAGCTCGCGGCGGCGCAGCTGCGCCGTCTTCTCATCGATCATGCCGGCGGAAAGGTCGGCGTCGATCGACATCTGCTTGCCGGGAATGGCGTCGAGCGTGAAGCGCGCGCCGACCTCGGCGATACGGGTCGCGCCCTTGGTGATGACGATGAAGTTCACCACGATCAGGATCATGAAGACGATGAGGCCGATGACGAAGTCGCTCGACATCACCAGCTTCGAGAAGCCCGAGATGACATAGCCGGCAGCATGCGTGCCCTCGTTGCCGTGCGACAGGATCATGCGCGTGGTGGCGATGTTGAGCGATAGCCTGAGCATGGTGGCGATGAGCAGCACGGTCGGGAAGGACGAGAAGTCGAGCGGCCGCTGGATCCACAGCGCCACCATCAGGATCAGCACCGAAAGCGCGATCGAGAAGGCGAGGCCGATATCGATCAGGAAGGCCGGAATCGGCAGGAACAGCACCGCCAAGATGAAGACGATGCCGAGCGCGAAGAAGATGTCGCGGCCGTTCTTGACCGCCAGGCCGGACGGTAGTGTTTCGCTGATCGCCATGTCGTCCTCAAATCCAGGGCAGCCACGCACAGGGCAGGCCCTCGACCGTAGCCCTCCAAGCTTGCGCGAAGGTGGGAGAGCGGCTACGGCGCCTTAGCCACTTATCGGAAGGGAAAAGCGCATGCTCCTGATCATCGGCACGGTCCGCTTGCCGCCCGACAGGCTCGACCAGGCAAAGCCGGCGATGCAACGCATGATCATGGCGAGCCGCGCCGAGCCGGGCTGCCTCGACTATTCCTACGCGCAGGATGTGCTGGATGCCGGGCTCATCCATGTCTCGGAGGCCTGGAGCGACCGTGCCGCGCTCGAAGCCCACTTCAAATCGGCGCATATCGCGGAATGGCGCGCGAGCTGGGCCGAGCTCGGCATCGGCGAGCGCAAGCTCACGCTTTTCGAGACGGACGGCGGCGCGCCGACCTGATCGTGTGAGGCATTTACGGCTGTGCCGCATCCGCGGTCGCGACGGCGACCAGCCAGCGCCGCACGGCGCGTTCTTCCGCGGCGGAGAGGCCGGCGGGCGGAGCTGCTGGCGATCTTCGTCGTACAAGACGATTCCGGCCCTCTCACCATACCGGTGCCCGACTAAGTCTATCTCCTGGTCACGCGGCAAGTCTTGCTTAAGACTAATGCGGCGCAACGCCAAAATGGCCACATGCGGTCGGCATTGCGGTTGCCACGCAAAGCCGCCGCGCGTATCAGGCACGGCAGTTCTTATCTTTCGCATACCGGCGAGCCGCTTCGTTGCCTGCCAGAAACGACCCACAAGTTTACGCCCGCCGGCTTCGCGCGGTGCTGATCAGCTCGATCCCCGTGCTCGAGGCGCGCGGCATCGTGATCGTGCTGATGGCCGGCATGGTCGGCGTCATCGCGGGCGCGCTGGTCACCGGCATGAGCGCGCTGGTGCAAGGCATGCATTACCTGCTGTTCGACGTGCAGCCGGGCGGCCGGCTTTCGGCGATGTTCTCGCTTGCCGACCCCGTACAGGCGATGTTCCCGGCGATCGGCGGCCTGCTGCTCGGACTTTCCGTCCTCTGGCTCAGAAAGCGCAAGTTTCGCACACCTGTCGACCCGATCGAGGCCAACGCGCTCTATGGCGGCCGCATGTCGCTCACCGACACGTTCATCATCGTGGCGCAGACGATGATCTCCAGCGGCTTCGGCGCCTCGGTCGGATTGGAAGCCGGCTACACGCAGATCGGCTCCGGCGTAGCTTCCCGACTTGCCCGCGCCTTCCACCTGCGCCGCAATGACGTGCGCATTCTGGTCGGCTGCGGTGCGGCCGGCGCGATCGCCGCCGCCTTCGACGCGCCGCTGACCGGCGCCTTCTACGGTTTCGAGCTGGTCATCGGCATCTACTCCGTCGCCAATGTGGCGCCGGTGATGGCGGCGGCGATCGCCGCTTCGCTGACGGCGGAAATGTTCGGCGGCGTGCCGTTCCCGCTGGAACTCTCAGGTCTGCCGAATCTGACCGCCAGCGAATATGTGCCGTTCCTGCTGCTGGGGCTGCTCGGCGGGGCTGCCTCGATCGCGATCATGCATCTGGTGAGCATCGTCGAGCGGCTCTTTGTACGGTTGTCGATCGACGTATCGGTCAGGCCGTTCATCGGCGGCATCTTCGTTGGCTTGCTCGGGCTGGTCACGCCGCAGGTGCTCTCCAGCGGCCATGGCGCGCTGCACCGCGAGTTCGCCATGAATTATGCCCTTCCCGTGGTGGCGAGCGTCTTCGTGATGAAGCTGGCAGCCTCCGCCATCTCGCTCGGCTCGGGCTTCCGCGGCGGCCTGTTCTTCGCCTCGCTGTTCCTGGGGGCCTTGCTCGGCAAGGTCTTTGCCGGCGTCATGGCGCTGACCGCGCCGTCGGCTGGCATCGACCCGGCGGTCGCCGCCGTCGTCGGCATGACCTCGCTTGCGGTGGGCGTCGTCGGCGGTCCGCTGACCATGACGTTCCTGGCGCTGGAATCCACCCGCGACCTGACGCTCACCGGCGTGGTGCTGGCCGCCTCGATCATGTCGGCGATCCTGGTGCGCGAGACCTTCGGCTACTCCTTCTCGACCTGGCGTTTCCACCTGCGCGGCGAAACGATCCGCAGCGCCCATGACGTCGGCTGGATGCGCAGCCTCACCGTCGGCTCGATGATGCGCAAGGACGTCCGCACCGTCCCTGCCTCGACCACGCTCTCCGAATTCCGCAAGGAGGTGCCGCTCGGCTCGGCGCAGCGGGTCATCGCCGTCGAGCAGGCCGACCAATATGTCGGCATGCTGCTGGTGCCGGAACTGCACAGCGATCGCTCTGATGGCGAAATGCCGGTGAGCACGCTCGCCCAGTTCAAGGATGCGGTGCTGGTGCCGTCGATGAATGTCCAGACCGCCGCCGAGACCTTCCAGCGCACCGGGGCCGAGGAACTGGCGGTGGTCGAGGATTTCGACGAGCGCATCGTGCTTGGCCTGCTCACCGAAAGCCATCTGATGCGCCGTTATGCCGAAGAGCTCGACAAGGCGCGCCGCGATCTGTCGGGTGAGGGCTAGTCGGTCGACGGCACAGCCACTCGCAAGCTCTACATGATCCAGAGCGCCGACTGATCGTCGACCCTTTGCACGCCGAAGCAGGCTTCGGACGACGTGCGATCAGTGATCGATCGGCCCCTTCGGCGAGACAAGCGTCGTGCCCGCGGTGGTCGGACGCTCGATCATGCGGCGCACGCGCGGCGGGTTGTCGCCGCTGTGCAGCGCGCGGATGCGTTCGCCGACCACGGCGTCGGCATGGGTGGCGCGCCGGTTGTGGCGGATATACTCGACCCAGGTCGGCGTGTGGTAGTGCTCGATCCACACCGACGGATTTTCGAGGTCGCGGGCCAAAGTCCAGTTGCGGGCGCCGTCACGGCGGCGGATGCGGCCGCGCTCGGCCATGGTCGCCAGGAATTCCGGCACGTCCTCCTCGCGGATGATGTATTCGATCATGATAGCGATCGGGCCGATGCGCGGCTTGAGGTCGAGCGCCAGCATCGGTTCCTTGAAACGGTTGAGCGGATCGAGGTTGAGCACCGTCTGCCGCGGCAAGGGTAGGACGAAGCCGATGGCGCCGCCGGCGAGCATCGCGACCGCCGCAGCGGTCAACGCGGTCTCCGCGCCATGCGCGTCGGCGACGACGCCCCAGATCCAGCTGCCCAGCGCGATGCCGCCGAAGGTCGCCGTCTGGTAGATCGACAGCACGCGGCCGACCACCCAGCGCGGCGTCGACATCTGCACCGTGACGTTGAAATGCGAGAGCGCGATCACCCAGCAGGCGCCGCCGATGAGCAGGCCCGCCGATGTCTGCCAGGCATTGTGGCTGACTGCGGCGTTGAGGGCGCAGAGCGCGAAGCCGCTAAAGGCCATGCGCACCATCGTCTCGCTGGACAGCAGCTGCCGCAGCCGCACACTGATCAGCGCGCCGCCCACCGCGCCGATGCCGAAAGCGCCGAGCATGATGCCGTAGGTCAGCGCATCGCCCTTGACGACATCGCGCGCCACCAGGGGAAGAAGCGCCAGCACCGCGCCGGCGCTGAAGCCGAAGGCCGAACCGCGGACCAGCACCTTGGCGATGTTGGGCGACATGGCGACATAGCGCAGGCCGGCGCCCATCGCCGCGCCGAGCGACTCGCGCGGCAGGGTTTGCTCGGGCAGCGCCGGCTTCCAGCGGGCGAGCACGACGATCAGGCCGATATAGCTGACGGCGTTGGCGGCGAAGGCGGCCGCCGCACCCGCGGCGGCGACGATGACGCCGCCGATGGCCGGGCCGACACTGCGGGTGATGTTGAAGCCCAGCGAATTGAGCGCGACCGCCGCCGGCACCTTGGCGCGCGGCACCATGTCGCCGACCGAGGCCTGCCATGACGGGCTGTTCAGCGCCGTGCCGCTGTCGATCAGGAAGGTGAAGGCAAGCAGCGTCCAGGGCGTCATCCAGCCTTGCCAGGTGAACAAGGTCAGCAGCGCCGAGACGACCAGCATGAAGGTCTGCGCCACCAGCATCACCTTGCGGCGGTTGAAGCTGTCGGCGATGGCGCCGGCAACGAGCGCGAACAGCATGATCGGCAAGGTAGTCGAGGCCTGGACCAGCGCCACCTGGTAGGGCGAGGTAGCGATCGTGGTCATCATCCAGGCGGCGCCCACGCCCTGGATCAGGCCGCCGAAATTCGACACCAGGCTGGCCGACCAGACGGCGCGGAAGATGCCGTGCCGGAACGGCGCCAGCGCGGAGACGCGTTCGCTTTCCGGCTCGTCGTCGATCATGGTTGCGCCTTCGTCCGCTTTAGAGGCTCGCCGCGCCCGCGCAGGCGGGCGACTCGCCAAAGAGTGCGACCCAACAACAGGATGGCAAAGGCGAAAATGCGTCGGTGAAGCTTTAAGCCAAGCATCTGGCCTGTCTGGACCAACTTCTGGCTATGTCGCGTTTCTCGCCTCGGCATGCAGGGCCTCGGTCAGGCCGCCTGGCGTCTCGCCATTCATGTAAAGCCTGAGCAGCATTTCCATGCCGACGAGACGCAGGCGCGACGTTTCCTGGCTGCTTGCCATGTCGATCAGGTCGTCCAATTCGGAAGCAGACCATTTCATCGCGTCGCGTAGCAGACCGCCGCGCAGCAGGCCCTGCGTGCCGGCTGAAAAAGCGGCCCCGATCTCGAAACCGTTCTTCGCTGCGCGAACATTTTCGCGCGGCAGATGGCGTTCGGCGACCTTCTTGAGCAGCCACTTGCCGGTCCCGTCGCGATATTTCTGCCGTCGCGGCAAATGAAGGGCGAAGTCGATCAGCCGGTTCTCGAGGAACGGCACCCTGAGCTCGACGGACGCCGCCATGCTCAACCGGTCGTGCCGGTGCAGCAGGTCCTGCAGGTGCGAATAGAGGTCGTAAAAACAGCTTGCCAGGAAAGCGCGATCGCCGGGCGGCGCGACACCGTCCAACCTGTCGAACAGCTTGGTCTGCAGGAAGTTCAGCTCGGGGGACAGGGCTCTGAGCGCCATGGCGCGGTCCGTCGGCGAGCCGCGACCGATCGAATTGCGGAACGGGGCGCGGCGCAATTCGGCGAATTTGCGGTCGCGCCCGGCTTTCGACCGGAACAGGCGCTGCAGCCAGGACTGGCGCCAGAGCCTGATCGTCGATGCCTGCCATTTGTAGCCGCCGAAAAGCTCGTCGGAGCCCTCGCCGGTCAGCAGCACCTTGACGCCGTCGGCGCGGCACTGCTCGGCAAGCGCCAGCAGCGCCGCGTGGCTGGCATGCCAGCCATCGGTTTCGAGATGCCAGACCGCGCGCGGCCAGAGCTCGAGGAACCGGTCTCTGTCGAACGGCACTCGGCGCAGGCTAACGCCGATATGGCGACCGGTCCGCTCGGCATCCTCGGCCTCGCTGCGGCCGAGCTTCGGGTCGACGACATAGCCGTGCAGCTCGGGCCTGAAGCGTTTGGCAAGCGCAGTGATCAGGCCCGAATCGATGCCGCCGCTGCAGGCGGTGGCAAGGCTGGTATCGGCGATGCAATGCAGCTCGACACTTTCCTCGAGCAGCGTCTGGAGCATCGCCATGTGTCCGGCGTCGGACGTCTTGTCGCCGGCGATGCGCGCGGTCTCGAGGACGTCGAGGACGTGCCAGAAGCGGCGCTTGTCGATGCCGTCCCCGGTGATCTTCCAAAGGCCGGCCGGCGGCAGCCGCTCGATCCCGTCGAAAACGCTGTAGCTCGAATCGCGGCTCTGCCAGGCGAGCCGCAGCGTCAGCTCGCGCGTGTCGATCCGGCGGGTAAAGTCGGGGCAGGCGAGGATCGCCTTGTCCTCGGAGGCGAACAGAACGCGGTCGCCGGTCTCGGCGACCGACATCGGTTTGATGCCCAGCCTGTCCCTGGCAAGCCACAAGGCGCCGGCGCGGGCATCGAAATAAGCGAAGGAGAACATGCCGTCGAACAACGGCACCGCCTTTTGCGGGCCCCAGTGATGCAGGGCCTGAAGCACCACCTCGGTGTCGGACACCGTGCGGAACGTCAGGCCTTCCGCCTCCAGCGACCTGCGCAACGCGCGAAAATTATAGACCTCGCCGTTGTAGCAAAGCACACTGTCGCCGGACGCGATCAGCATCGGCTCGCGCGCGGCGGGCGATGGGTCGATGATGGTCAGCCGGCGATGGCCGAGCGCCAGGCGGGCGTCGTTCCAGTTGCCGTGATCGTCGGGACCGCGATGCGCCAATGCCTGCATCATGCGCGCGACGTCGCGACGATCGCCGCTGCCGATCGGATCGCGCTTTCGCCAGACGCCGGCTATTGCGCACATGGCCCGCCGGCCGTTTCTGCCCGATGCATCGCTTCCTGAAGTGGCCTAGGACAAGGGCACCGGCCGATGCCGGCGCGCTTCACAATCTAGCTGCTACAGATTCCGCCGCAAGAGATCATCCGGGGTCGGGGCGAAAGGCTACCCGACGCTCGCTGCCTTGCGTCAGAAGCCGTGCTCGATGCGTTCGAAGATGACGTTGGTGAAGGCCGAGATCTGGCCGCCGATGAAGGGGCCGGTCAGCGCCACCACGAGCATGATGGCGACGATCTTCGGCACGAAGGTCAGGGTGATTTCCTGGATCTGGGTCAGCGCCTGGATGAGCGCGATGCCGATACCGACAACCATCGCCACCAGCACCACGGGAGCGGAAGCGGTAAGAACCGTCCACACGGCGTACTGGACGATGTCGAGGGCATCGGCCTCGTTCATGGCTGACCTCTCGCGAGCCCGCTAAAGCGGGTCGCATGAAAAACAGTACACGCGACCTGTTTTTGGCTTTGATTTAAGCATGTCTTTGCCCCGAAAACCGGATCCACTTTCGTGAGACATGCTCAGGCGGCCGGCTTGATCGACACGCCCGCGCCGACGGGAACCTGGGTGCCGTCCTGCAGCACGGCGATCAGGCCGCTGCTGGAGAGCGTCACCGAAGCCACCGTTCCGGTTGTCTTGCCGTCGGCCGAGGTGATCGAGCGGCCGATCAGCGCATCGGCCTGCGACAATGCCGAGGACTGCATGATCTGGTCGAGCTTGGTGTTGGTCTGCACCGACTGCTCGACCTGGGAGAAGGTGGCGAGCTGCGCGACATATTGCGTGGAATCCATCGGCTTGGTCGGATCCTGGTTCTTCATCTCGGCGATCAGGAGCTTCAGGAACGACTGGTAGTCAACCGCCGTCTTGGAAGTCTTCTGGCTGGCCTGGTTGGCGCCAACCGGGATCGTTGTCCTCATGTCGACGGCCATCTTATGCTCCTACAGCCAGTGCGCGCGGCGTTTGGGAAATGTCGTCATCGTCTTCGAGCACCCTGCGCTCGAGCGGATAGAGCGCGCGGATCGCTTTCAGCGCCTCGTAGATCTCATCCTCGCCGACCATCCGGTCGATCTGCTTCAGGCTCTTGCAGATGTCCTGATTGTCGAAGCTTGCGATCAGCATCGGCAGCGAGCGGCGGAACATCTCGCGCGCCTCGGGGGCGCCGAGCGGGTTGATCAGCATGATCTGCACGATGAAATAAAGCTGCCTGAGCGGCGTAGAGGCCTGATCGGCCTGGAGGACGTGGCTTTCGAGCAGGAACTGCACGTCGTTCATCAGCTCGATGGTGACCTTGCGGTCGACGCGGATGACCGCGCCGTTGATATAGATCTTCTCGTTGGGCTTTAGCGAGATCTTCAGCGTGTTGGTCATTGGATGCCGTCTCGGATGATCTGGGAGACCTCGATCAGTCCTTCGAAATTGTTGGTGCGGCCCTGGCGGATGTCTTCCGTCTCGCGCAGCAGCCATAGGCCGATCGAGATCAGGTTGGCGCGCAGTTCCTTGGGCAGGGCGTTGTCGCTGGAGCCGAGATCCTCGACGAAGGTGGTCCAGATGCGGTTGGTGAAATGCAGCGCCTCGACGGCTTCCATCGACTCGGTGCCAACGGCTGCTGCCGCTGCCAGCATGTCGATCGACCGGGTGAGCAGCTGCCGCTCCCGGTCCTTGGCATCGGCGACGGAGTCGGTCTGGATGTCGGCGTAGGAGAATTGATACATCGTCGGCGCTCTGGCGTTCCGGTTTACGTGTTCAAGTCAGATAGTTCAGCAGGCTGAGCTGCTGCAGACGCGCGGTCAAGGCGAAGGAGGTCTCGATATGCTGTGTCAGGTCGGCGACCCGGGTAGCGGCTTCCGCGGGATCGACGCCTTCGAGATCGACGATATGCTTCTCGAACAGGTCGACTTGGGTTTTCATGCGGTCGCTGGCGTCGAATACGCGCTGCTGGGCAAGGCCCGTTTCGGCCCGCACCTGGGTAATGCCGCCGATGGCTTCGCCGACCAGCGCCTGCGCGCGGCTGACGACCGCGTTCTGGGCGGCCTCGCTGATGCTGCCGGTAAGCAGGCTGCTGACCATGGCGGACGCCATGGCGAGCTTGCGGATACCCTGTTCGTTGGCGCTGACCGAGGTCTGGGTGGTTTCGTTGAGCGAGATGCGGCTGGTGATCTGCTCATCGGTGGCGCTCGACCAGTTGGCCTGCCAGCCGGCGCCCAGGAATTGCGGCTCGACTTTGGTGGTGATGAAGTCGTCCATCTGGGCAGCGGTGATGTTGGCCGCCGCCGGGTCGGTTTGGGCAAAGCCGAAATAGCTCGAGAAGGCCGCATCGAAGGCGGCTTTGGCCGGCGAGCCAGTGGCGTTGAAATCGTCGATCGGCTTGACGTCGGTGTTGGTGCCGGCAAACAGATATTCGCCGTTGACGCTGGTGTTCAAAATACCCGTCATCTGCTGCAGCGCCGAGGCGCCGGCGGTCTGCAGGATGCTGGTCGAGGAGTCGCCCGACACGCCGCTGGTCAGTGCCGACAGGAAGCTCTGCGCGGCACCGGCGATCTGGCCGAGCGAATCCTGGGTCGATGTCAGTCGCGCGGTGACGAGCGCGTTGGAATCGACGATGCCGTTCAGCCGGTCGAGGTCGCGCTGGAAGGTGACGGCCTGGGTCGTGCGCCCGCCAAGCGCCAGACCGACATCCGCGACCTTGCCGGTCGTGGATTCCGTCGTCGCCTTCACAAGGTCGGCCTGCATTTTCGCTTGCTGGTAACGCAGGGCGTTGGAGATGGCGGCTGAGGAAACGGCTGTCGCTTTCATGAATTATCCTACCGCGCTCATCAGGGCGTCCAGCATGTCGCTCACGGTCTTCATCATATGCGCCGAGGCCTGATAGGTGTGCTCGAGGTCGAGAAGCAGGGACATCTCCTGGTCGACATTGACCCCGGTATCGTTGGACAGCGCCTCGGCCGTTCGCGCTGCCAGCGCCTGCTTGCTGTCGGCGTTGGTCGAGGCCTGCTGGCGCACGCCTTCGAACCATCCGATGGCATTGGCCGCGTAATCGGAGACGCCGGAGCTGACGGCGATGCCGGCCGAGGCATCGAAGGCCATCGGCTGATCGAGCTTGTTGCCATAGCTGATCAGAAGGTCCGAATAGGATGCGTTGCCGGTGTTGACGACATAGGCCGCGCCGTTGGCGCCGCCGTCGCGCAACAGCGCGGGATTGCCGCCAGCGCTCGGATCGAAGGCGGCGTTGACGCCGATCGATCCGGCGAGGCCGTCGACCAGGGTGCCGGCGGCCGGGATTGCCGGCGCGCCGGACCATGTGAACAGGCCGGCCGCATTGGGCTGCGATGGCGCGGTTTCGGCAAATGCGGTGATAAGGCCGCGCGCGATCTCGTCGAGCTGGCTCTGCATGGTCGAGGCGACGCCGTCGCGCAGCTTCAGCAGGCCCGCAAGCTTGCCGTCGGCGGTCGCGTTGTCGCCAGTGCCGGCCGAGACCGGCACATTGTCGATGTAGACCGTGTTGCCGGGCGTGCCGGCCGAATAGCCGGCCGATGGCGCGAAGGTCACCGAGCGCGGCACGGTCTCGAACAGCGTCGTGCCGTCCTTGGTGGTGACGACCATGTCGTTGTCGCCGCGCGTGAAGGTCGATACCGGGACATATTCCGATATCTTCTTCAGGAGGGCGTCGCGCTGATCGAGCGCGTCGGACACGTCGGTGCCAGATCGCGTGCCGGAGATGACGGCCTTGTTGGCGTCCTGGAACTGGCCGAGCAGGGAGTTGAGGTCGTCGACGGCGGTGGCGATCTGGCTGTCGGCCTGGGTGCGGAAGTCCTGGATCGCCTTGGTGCCGCTGTTGAGAGAATTCACCACCTGCTTGGCGGCATCGATGACGCTGGTGCCGAGGGTCTGGTTCGATGGCGTCGTGGCGTAAAGCTGCAGAGATTGTTGCAGCTTGGCGATGGCCGTCGAGGGAGACGACGCGTTGTCGACCCCGTTGACCGACAGTTCGAGTTGATCCATGCCGTTGTAAAGCGCGCTCTGGCCGCTCCATGCCGACAGCGCCGAAAGGTTCTGGCGGAACAGGAGCTCGTTCGCGGCGCGTTGGATTTCCACCGCCCGGGCGCCCGGCGCCGTGCTGGTCACCACGGCGATGCGGCGGGTATAGTCAGGGTTCGACGCGTCGGCCACATTGCGCGATACGACGCTGGTCTGCTTGGACGTGGCCAGGAGCGCCGATTGGGCAATGCTTAGTGCGGAGGAAAGCGACATGCTGATCTTTCACGGGCGGCGCCCGTCGTTTATCTCTTCAAGTTGACGAGGACGTCCATCAGGTCCGAGCCGGTCTGGAAGACCTTGGAATTGGCGGTGTAGCTGCGCTGCGCCGCAATCATGTTGGTCAGTTCCTCGGCGATATCGACGTTGGAGTTTTCGAGCGCCCCGGAGACGATGGAGCCGAGCTTGCCCTCATTGGCAAAGCCGATGTGGACGGCGCCGGAGTCGGTGCTCTGCACATAGACGTTGCCGGGCATCGCGGTGAGGTTGTCGGGGCTCTGAACATCGGCAAGCGGGATCTTGTAAAGCGCCTTGGTCGAGCCGTCCGCGAACTGAGCGTAGATGACGCCATCCTGGCCGATCTGAACCTTCTGGATGGAGCTCGGGGCGTTGCCGTTGACCTTGGCGTCGGCGACGGTGAAGCCGGTGCCGAGCTGGGTCAGCTTGGAGAGATCGAGGTTGAGGGTCTGGCCGCCCGGAACGGTGAAGGAGACGCCCGTGGTCGCGCCGGTGAGCTTGCCGGTGGTGGTGTCGAAGGTGAGGTTGGCCGATCCCAGCGCACCGCCGGTATAGGGGAAGGAGGTGCCGGGGGTCGCCTTCGACTGATCGAAGACCGAGACTTCCCATGTTCCGGTGCCGGTCTTGGTGAAATAGACGTCGAGCAGCTTCTTGTTGCCGAGATTGTCATAGGCGACCAGCGAGGTTTTCGACGTGTATTCGGCGGTCGCGCTGTTACTGGACGGCAGCGGACCGGAGGGCGGCGTCGCGCCCGCGGGCAGGTTGCCGGAGAACAGGCCCTCGGTGCTCGGCGTCGCCGTCATTTGCTGATCGGAGATCTGCACCGGCACGAGGCCCTCGAAGCCGTTGGCGGTCGCTGCCGGATCGCCATTGGCGTAGTCGTAGGCCATGAGCTGGTAGCCCGCGGCATTGACCAGCCGGCCCTGCGCATCCGGAACGAAGGAACCGGCGCGGGTGAGGTAGGGCGTGCCGCCGGCATCCTGGACGACGAAGAAGCCGTCGCCGTTGACGGCAAGATCGGACACCGAGGTGGTGTAGGTCATGACGCCTTGCGTGCTGACGGCCGAGCGGATCGCGGTGGTCACGCCACCGGAATTATAGGCGCCGCCGGTGCCGGGCATGATCAGTGACGAGAACTCGGCCGAAGAGCGCTTGTAGCCGGTGGTGTCGGAGTTGGCGATGTTGTCGGCCACCGCGGAGAGGCGGTTGGCCTGCGCGTTCATGCCGGAAACGCCGGTCCGCATCATTCCGTAGAGGCTCATCGATGGATCTCCGCAGTGCCTGGATAGCAGGCCGTAAAACTATGCCTCGTGTCTTGCGCGAGGCTGGCGCGGGATGGGCCTAGACCGCGATGGCGCTTCGTTGAATCGCCAACGCGCTCTGACTCTTCGTTGGAGCATGATCCTTGTCCGAAAACCGGTTCCCACTTTTTGCTTTCGCTGACCTTCGGTTCGGGATCACGCTCGAGGGCGGCCATCAAAACACCAGCCGGTAGCCGAGGAACCTCTTGGAATCGATCGGATCGTGACCGAGCTTCTCGCGCAGCTTCTTGCGCAGCTTCGAGATGTGACTCTCAACAACGTTCTCCTCGACCTCCTCGTCGAAGATGCCGTAGATGGCGTTGAAGACCTGGGTCTTGGTCACGCGCCGGCCGCGGTTGCCGGCCAGATATTCCAGGATGCGTCGCTCGCGCCGCGGCAACGGCAGCGGCTCGCCGTTGATCTCCGGATCGCGGCCATCCATGAAGATCCGCATCGACCCGACCTCGGTATAGGCGGCCTCTTCGGAGCCGCGGCGGCGGATGGCGGTGATGCGGGCGAGAATCTCACGGATATGCACCGGCTTGCGTACGACATCGTCGACGCCGCTTTCGAACAGCCGCAGCGTGTGCTCGAGCGAGTGATGTTCGCTCAGCGCGATCACCGGCGCGCCGGTGCGGTCGCGGATCTGGCGCGGCGATATCGCGCCTTCGCGGCAGTCGCCGATGAGAAAGGCCCTGACGGATCTGAGATCGGTGTCGGCGGCGGAACTCACCCACTCGCCGAACTCGCCTGGCGCAAAGCCGGCAGTGGCCACCCCCTCGCGATCGAAAAGTGAAGAGTAGCCCTCTGTCACGAGCTCTCGCTCGTCAACGATCACGATCATCGGCCCGCCCTCCGAATCATTTCACTTGCCCCGTGGGGAAAGGCGTACCCGGCTCGATGAATCCTGAAAAACCATCATTTCTTGTAGCTATTTTCTTGGGAGTTTTTTTGGGAGCCGTAATAAAAGCGGTTGCGCTGGTGTATTCGCGCCAACTGTTGGCCGACGAGTATCGGGGTCGGCGGATAGGCTGGCGAAGGTCGACCGGCTTCTCACGTACAACAACTACTGATTGCAGAAGGTGCTGGCATTCGGAGTCCATTTGCCGAAGCCGGTGGCGACCATGTTGGCGATGACGCGGCAGACATAGACCTTCTGCGCGGGGTCGTTGTCGGGGCCGGCATGATAGCGGGCGACGGCCATTGACCAGGTCATGTGCCGGGCATGCAGGCTGACCAGGAAGCGCGCCGCGTAGTCGACATTGCGATGCGGGTCGAGCATGTCCTCGACGCTGCGGAACTGCGCGCCGTGATAGCGATGGTTGATCTGCATGCAGCCGAGATCGATCAGCGTCTTGCCCTCGCGACGCGCGTTCTCGAATGCGGCGAGCGCTTCGCCGCGGCTGCGAGGAAACACGGCTTTTCCTTCTATATTCAAGGCATTAGGCTGAAGGCTGCCCTTCTTTCCGGTCTCGGTCAGGCCGACGGCGTACAGGATTCCGGCGGGCACCCCGTAGCGATCGGCGGCGCGCAGGATCTCCGGCTCGCAGGGATTGGCTGCGGCGCTGGCCGCGCCGGCAGCGAAACTAGATATACATATCGTCGTCAGCACGCTCGCGAAGAGGCGAAGCAGCTCGACCGAATTCCTGTGCGCCATCGCCATTGTTCCTTCCCGGTTGCCGGCCGCCGCCCGCGCCGTTGCTGCCCGAGTTCCCAGGCTGGAACGAAGGCTGGTCACGGCCTGTCGACATCGGCATGGCGCTGGTTGCGTCGGCGCGGCTGGCCGCATGCACTGCTATTGAGGGTTGCAGTATGGTGACCTTGTCGACGTCGAAGCCGAGGCTGCGCATCGACTTGACGACGGCGTCGCTGTCGGCGGTGAGACGGCGGTATGCCTCGTGTGTCTCGGGCTTCATCTCAATCGAAAGTCGCTCCCCCGAGAGCCGCAGGCTGGCGACAACCGATCCGAGTTCCGAAGGGTGCAGCTCGATCTTCAGCACGTGTGTCGGAACGGCAACAGAATTGGTCGTCTGGGAGCCCGTCGAGGCGCTTGCAAAGGCTTGCTGGAAGCCATTGTCGGAGGCAAGCCCTTCAACCAGCGCCGATGCCGTCTGGCCGATCGGATTTTGCGCCGGCGCCGGGAAGCTCTGCTGGCTGACGACTTCCATGCGTCCGGCGGAAGAAGACGGCTTGCCCGGAGTCTGCTGCGCGGCCGACTGCGATTGCAGCGAAGCCTTGGATGCGGAAGCCGGCCGCCAGCCTTGCGGCGGCAACGGGCTACCGGCCGCCGGATCATCCCCTTGCGCCGGCAAGGCATCGGCATCACGCCGGCCCGGCATATCGAGAGCCATTTGCGCCTTCACCGGCTTTAGCCCAAAATCGGGCCCGGAATCGTCCGCTGCCGTCGAACGGGTGGATCGCGACAGCGGCTCGGCGGAACTGTCGATCGCCGTGCGCTTGCCGGCGCGCAGCCGCAGTTCCAGCGATCCGTGGTCGCCGGCGGCTTCTTCACCATCAGCGCCGCCCGCGCCCGACGATTGCGCGAAATGCTTCATGTCGCCCAGCGCCATCAGCAACGGCAAGCGGTCCTGCAGCGGCGTGGAATCATCGGCTTGCGCCGCGGTATCCTTATCCGCGGTCTGCTTCGCGGATAAGGATTGCCCGTCGGTCTTCGCGGACTTTCCCGTCGCCTTCTGCGAACCGGTTTTCCCCTGCCGGTCCTGGTCCGGCTCATGCCTGCCGGCATTGGCCGGCAAGAGCCTTGCCGGATGCGCGTTCGGCATTACCGGTTCGGCCGTGTGCTTGTCCTGTGGGCTCTCGGTCCCATGCACCATCTTGCCGAAATTCTGATCCCCATCCTTGTCGCCGGCAGTGTGCTGCCGGGACTGGGACTGTGTCGAAGCAAAGCCCGGCAAGGTCTGGTTGACGCTGGTCATTTTGGGGCTGCTCCGAGGAGTTGGTCGATCTGGTCGAGCTGACGCCGCGTGCTGGTGACCGCCGCATCGATCGGGTCTTGCATATCGGGCGTCGCCGGTGCGGATGCCTTAACCACCGGCGCGGCGCCGGTCGGAGCCGGAGCGGCCGCCGGGGTTCCAGCCGATGCTTGCGCGGGCTGCGGGAAAGGGGGCGGCGAAGCGGCGGGCGGCGTGTCTTTCTCCTGGTCGCTCGGCGCGACCGGCGGATCGCTCACCGCGACCGCCGGATCGCGTGCCGCGATCGGTGGCTGGTCGGGCATCGCTCCTTCAACGGGAGGCAAGTCGGCATTGGCCGGGTCGGCTGCGGCCTCGGTCGCGGATTTCCCTCTGTCGCCTCTTGCAACGATTGTCGGTGCGGCTTCGGCATTTGCGGGCGCTTTCACCGGCGCCATCACTTCGCCCGCCACGGCCTGCGCGGCGTCGAGCAGGTCGCGGTCGCTTTGCGAAAGCTTGCCGCGATCGATCTTGCCGAGCTTGGCGCGCACTTCATCGACATTGGCCGATGTCATGGTGGAAAGGCTCGAATAGAGCTGAGTGCGCGGGTCGTCCCGGCTGCCGCTGCCGTTGCGGCCCAGCTCGGCCTTCGCCGAGGCGAAAGCCGAGAGTTCCGTCATCCCGTCGATCGCGGCACGGCGTGCGATGCGCAGGTAGATCACTTTCTCGCGCTCGGGATCCATCATCGAGGTGATGTCGGCGATCTTGTCCTGGCTGATCGCCATGTGCAGCGTAATGACGCCGGAAACAAAGGCATCGGCGAACTGGCTGGCGTAAGGCGAATAGAGGTAGGACGCGACATACTGGGTCGAGGCCAGCGCGAAACGGGCGGCATCGCCCCGCGCGGCCGCCATGCCCACGGAGCGGCGAAGCGCTGCCTCCTCGACCAGCGTGCCGGGGCTAAGCAGGCGCGCCTCGTCGAGCAGGTTCAGCGCTGCCGCAGGGTCATCGGTCGCAAGCAGCGAACCCTTGACCAGCGCCAGGAAGGCGCCGAGGTCGGCGGGCACGCCCATCGGATCGATCGGCTTCAGCATATCGATCGCCTCGGCCGGCCGGCCGCTCAGATAGGCGACGACGCCTTTGGCGATGGCCAGGCTTTGCGGGTCGGTTACCGCGCGCGAAGCCGCCGCCGCGACCGTCACCGGGTTGCCGCCGCTCATGCCGTAGACGAGCAAAGCGCGGAAGTTCTTCGGCTCCTTGAAATCCTCGGCATCGGCATTGCGCATCCGGGCGTCGATCATTTCGAGGAGTTTTGCCTGCATCGGCAGCGCGGCATGATCGCCGCCGGCAATACGATCCTGGATCAGCTGCAGCGAACGCACCAGCTGATAGGGTTGCAGGGCGTCCTGCGCCAAGGCCGCCGATGACGGCCCGGCAACGAACAGCGCCAGCGCCAGCGCCGTTCCGGGAAAAGCGTGAGGTGGTTTTCCATTCGGAATTGCGCCTAGGCAAAGAGGTGGAGCGGTTCGCCGTTTCGCTGAAACGGCGAGGCGCTCCATAGCATGGCCGATGACGGTCCTGGCCCTCATCCGCCGGCCGCCATCAGGATTTCGATGCGTCGGTTCGCGGCAGCCATCGGATCGGAGGCGATCTTTGGCTGCCGGTCGGCGAAGCCCGCGACCTCGGTGATGCGGCTTTCGTCGACGCCCCCGCGCACCAGCATATAGTAGGCCGAATGGGCGCGCGCGGTGGACAGCCGCCAGTTGTCGTAAGTGTCGCTGCGAAACGGCCGCGCGTCCGTGTGGCCGCTGATGGTGATGGTGCCCTTCTTCTCGTTGACGATGCGGCCGATCTTTTCCATCGCCAGCACCAGCTCGCGGCGTGGCATGGCCGAGCCGATCTCGAACATGCCGAAATCGAGCTGGTCGGTGATCGAAATGACGACGCCCTTGTCGGTGGCCTCGACCGAGACGCCGTCGGCCAGCTTTTCGCCCGGCAGGAATGCCTTGGCGAGCTCCTTCTTGATATCCGCCGCTTCCTGAAGAGCGGCTTTGCTCGGCGCCTTGTCGCCTTTGTCGGCGGCTTGCTCGGGTTCGGCCTTTTCTGCCTTCGCGCTTTCGGCTTTGGTGTCGGCCGCTGCAGCCTCGCGCTTGTCGACTTCAGCTTTCCCGCGTTGGGCTTTCTCGGTTTTGTCTGCTTCGCCCGACGCCTTCTCGGCGTCGCCTTGCGCGGCCTTTGGCCCGCTCTTGGCGTCGGTCTTTTGCGGGGTTGCCAGCGGCTCCAGCGGCGCGGCCGTCAGGGCAGGAGCGGCCGGAACGACCTTCACCTTCGGCACCGCGACGGCGGCGACCTTCTCGCCAGGCTTGACCGGATCGCCTTCGATCCTGGCGCGTTCGGCGGTGGCCTCGGCGCCAGGCGCCGCCACTTGCTGCGACCAGAAATCCGGCGCGAACGGATCGCGGTAGGATTCGCCGCCGGATGCGCCGGTTGCCGGACCTGCCGCCTGGGCGCCGCCTTCGCCCTTGGCGCTGACGTTCTGCATCACGCCCGTATCGGCGGCGATCTCCGCCAGCACCGCGTAGGGATCGGCAAACAGCTTTTCATCGGAGAGCTGGGCATCCTGCGCCCCGGCCTTGGTCTGGCGGCGTTCGGAGGAACCGGCGCCGCCCTTGCCGTCATCGCCCGCCTTGGTCGCGCCCTGCTGCGGGTTGTCCGCGGTCAGCCCGACCTTGCTCGGGCCGTCGCCGAGGTCTTCCAGGCCCTTGCGGCTGGAGTTGCGATCGATCAGCTCGACCGGGTTGAAATAGCTGGCGACGGCCGCCTTGGTCTGCTCGTTGGCGGCGTTGATCAGCCACATGACGAGGAAGAAGCACATCATCGCCGTCATGAAGTCGGCGAAGGCGATCTTCCACACGCCACCATGGTGACCGTCGTCATGACCGTCGTGATTGCGCTTGACGATGATGATCTCGTGCCGGGGGTCGGCATGGTCGACGGCGCTCATGACAGGACCTCCGACAAGGACGCCGACCACTCGGCGATACGCGTCTCGAACACGGTTTCGTCGATGGTGACGGTCAGGTCGAAGCCCGGCGCCTCGGTGAAGTCGAGATTGGCGGCGCGGGATCCGAGCGCCGCCTGCAGCGGCTCGAACAGCGACAACGGCCCGCGGACAGCGATGCGCACGGCCTCGCTGTCGGCGATCGCCGCACTGATGGCGCGGGAAAGGGCGGCGAGCGAACGCTGCTGCAGGTCGTCGCTGAGAAGGCCGCCGACGATACGGGCGACGGTTGCGCCGGCAAGCTCGGCAACGCGCTGCTCCATGGCCTCGATGCGCGTGGCGACGGCGGCGCCGAGATCGCCGCCGAAGCTCTCAAGGAAAGTTTGCGCGGCCTGGTCGCTGGCCTGGCGCTCGGCGTCGAGCGCTGCCTGATGGGCCAGCGCGAGGCGCGCCTCGAGCGCTGCCTCCGCGTCGGCCACGGCCTCGGCGATCAGCGCGCCGATATCGGCCTGCGGCTCCGGCGCGGCCGGCAGATGCTCGGCGTCGCGCGCGGTCGGCGCCTGATTGGCACGCGGCGTGCGCGAACCAAAATCGGGCAGGAGATCGAAGAGGGCTGCGGAGGCCATGGCCTAACCCACGGCTTCCGGGACGGCTGCCCATTTGCGCAGAATCTGCGCGGTGCGCTCCTCGTTGAGGTCGACCATGCGGGCAAGCCGGTCCTGCGGCGCCGGCCGGATTTTCTGGCGCAGGTCATCGAGCGGGGTTGCACCGGCGCGCGCGCCGGGCAGGGCGCCGGCCGGGGCCTCGGCGGTGATCGCGGCGACCGGCGCATCGGGGGTCGGCAAGGAACGCTGCACGTCGTCGAAGCTCGGGCCGGCAATGGCCGCAGGCCTTGCCGACGCCGTCAGCGCGGCGGCCATCGGCTTGAGGCCGAAGAACGCCACCAGGAAGACGACGACGATGAAGGCGCCGGCATTGATCAGCGTGCCGGTATAGGTGCCGATCGAGGCGAGAATGCCCGGCTGATCTATCGGCTCGCCGTCGAGGCCGTTGATGAATTCGACCGCCGAGACGTCGATGATGTCGCCGCGCTTGTCGTCGAAGCCGGTCGCCGAGGCGACCATCTTCTGGATATCGGCGACTCGCTTGGCGATCTGCTCCGGCGTGGCGTCCTTGCCGAGGATGGTCTTCAGGCGATCCTGGTTGACGACGACCGCGATCGACATCTTGTTGACCGTGTAACCGTTGGAGACGGTGGCGATCTTCTTGGAATTGATCTCGTAGTTCGTGATCTCTTCCTTGCGGTCGTTCTGCGATGTGGATTGCGGGCCCTCGGTGGTGGTGGTCTGCGTCTCGGGCAGGTTCTGCTCGACGCTGGTCGGGGTCGAAGCCTGCTTCTGGTTGCTGGCCTCGTTGGTCTTCACCGACTGCACCGAACGCTCGACGCGCGAGTTCGGATCGAAGATCGTCTCCTCGGTCTGGCGCGTGTCGGTGTTGACGTCGGCCTTGACGCTGGCGCGGAAATTGTCCGGGCCGAGATAAGGGGTGAGCGCGCGGCGGATGTTGTCGCCGATCTGCGCCTCGACCGTCTGCTCGACGCCCAGCGTGCGCGCGGCGCTCGTGTTGGACGGGTCGTCGCCGGCGGCCAAAAGGTTGCCGTTGGAATCGAGCACGGTGACCTTGTCGGCCGAGAGGCCGGGAACGGCCGCGGCGACGAGGTGGCGGATCGACATGGCGCTCTTCTCGGCATCGCTGCCCGCATAGCGGATGACCACCGAGGCGGAGGGCTGCTGCTCGTCGCGACGGAAATTGGCACGCTCGGACATGACGATGTGGACTCGAGCCGCCTTGACGCCGGAGATCGACTGGATGGTGCGCGCGATCTCGCCTTCCAGGGCGCGCACGCGGGTGATCTGCTGCATGAAGGAGGTGAGGCCGAGCGAGCCGACATTGTCGAACAGCTCATAGCCGGCGTTGGCGCTGGTCGGCAGGCCTTTCTCGGCAAGCAGCATGCGCGCCTGCGCGGTGGTGCCGGCCGGTACCATCACGGATGTGCCGTCGGAGCCGACGTCGAAGCCGATGCCGGCGTCGGCCAGCACCAGTCCGATCTGATTGACGTCGGAACGCTCGAGGCCGACATAGAGCGTCTCATAGGCCGGACGGTTGAGATAGACCGACGCGATGCCGATGACGGCCATGACCAGGGCCGCGATGCCGCCCATGAGCGCCAGACGCCTCACGCCGAAGCTCTTCAAATTCGCGATGACGCTCTGGATCTGTTCCGGCACGATTCAACCGCTCCCAGCATGACTGTCCGCCGGAAGACTAGACCGCGAAGCTTGTGCGAGGATGATAGGCGTGCCGCCGAAGGTCCAGCAAAGCGTCGACCCGGCTCTTATCCAAAAACGAAAAAGGCCGCGCCCGTGGCGCGGCCTTTCGCCGGTCGGAATATTTCTGCCGATTAGCCGTTCTTGAACAGCGCCAGGATCGACTGCGAGGAGCTGTTGGCGATCGACAGCGACTGGATGCCGAGCTGCTGCTGCACCTGCAGCGCCTGAAGGCGGGTCGATTCCTTGTTCATGTCGGCATCGACGAGCTGGCCGACGCCGCGGTCGATGGAGTCCATCAGGCTCTGGGTGAAGGTCTTCTGCAGGTCGATCGAGCTCTTGGCGGCGCCGAGCACGGTGGCGGCGTCGGTAAGCTGACTCATGACGTTGTCGATCTTGGTGACCATCTGGGTGATGATGTCGTCGGTCACGCCCGTTGCCGTGATGTCGAGATTGAAGGCGGAGACGTTGTCGATCTTGACGGGCGAGCCCGACACAGCGGCCTGGCCCGCGGTGTTGGCGGCGATGTCGGTGGCGCCGCCGGCGATCGAGGCCGCGTAAGCGGCATCATATGCCGACTGGTCCGCAGCGGTGGAATAGATCGAAGTCTTGCGATCGAGAATGCCCTGGTTCTTGACGGCCGTTGCGAGGCCGGAATCGAACAGCTTGGTGCTCTCGACATTGATGTCGATGGTTCCGAGCGAGATGGCGCCGGACGAGGAGCGGTTGAACGAGGAGACGATCTGGGCGTCGGGCTGGACACCGTCATTGGCGGCGGCGACTTGGGTCGACGTGACCGAAAGGTAATTCGAACCGGAGAAGGTGGCGGCATCGGCGAAGGACTTCATCTGCGCCTGAAGCGAGGTGATTTCCGTCTGCGTCTTGGCTTTGTTGGCACCCGATTGGCCGACGCTCGAAAGCAGCTTGGTCTTGATCTGGCCGATCGTCGAAAGGACGTTGTTCATACCAGTGTAGGCTGTATCGACTTTCGAGGCGCCGAGGCCGAGCGCGTCCTGCACCGTGGAGAGTGCTTGATTGTCGGACCGCATGGTGGTGGCGATCGACCAGTAGGCGGCGTTGTCGGCGGCCTCGGAAACCCGATAGCCGGTCGAGATCCGGGCCTGCGTCTGCTCGAGCGATTTGTTGGTGGCGTTGAGGCTTTGAAGTGCAGTCAACGCCGCAGCGTTCGTCATGATGCTCGCCAAGAAACTCGCTCCTTCTCAAAAGCCGGCATGCCACACAGGCCGGGATCGGCCCGTCCATCGGTTGCGATCATGCCGGTGGGCCGATTCGACAACCTAAGTGATTGGTTAACCATACCTAGCGCGATATGGTTAATGGCCTGTTAAAAGTAGGCTTCGGAGAAGTTAAGGAACGAGGGTTGCGCGAGCCTTGAGCAAACGCAAATCGGGCCGCGCTTTTGGCGCGGCCCGATGCTTTGGTCCGGTCAGTATGAAGCGATCAGCCGCGGAAGAGCGACAGGATCGACTGCGACGAGCCGTTGGCGATCGACAGCGCCTGGACGCCAAGCTGCTGCTGAACCTGCAGCGCCTGGAGGCGGGTCGATTCCTTGTTCATGTCGGCATCGACGAGCTGGCCGACACCGCGATCGATGGAGTCCATCAGGCTCGAGGTGAAGGTCTTCTGCAGGTTGATCGAGCTCTTGGCGGCGCCGAGCTTGGTGGCGGCGTTCGTCATGTCCTTGAGCGCGGCGTCGACGACGTTCATCATCTGCTGGATCTGAGCGTCGCTGGCAGCGGTGGTGCCCGAGAAGATGGCCAGGCTGGCAACCGAATAGGTATCGCCGGCTGCCGGAGCTGCACCCAAGGTCGGGTTCTGAGCCGTGGCGGTCGTCGCGCCGGTGGTGCCGAGGCGAGCCGCATCGAGGATACCCTTCGAGGTCGGGGCAGCGCCCGAGTCATAGAGCTTGATGCTTTCCACATTGACGTCGATCGTCGAGATCGAAACCGCGCCAGCGGCGCTGCGGTTGAAGGCCGAGACGATCTTGACGTCCGCCGCCGTGCCTGAAGCCGTCGAGACGGACAGCATGTTGGTGCCGGAGAAGGTGGCGCCGTCGGCATAGGCCTTCAGCTGCTTCTGAAGAGCGGCGATTTCGACCTGGGTCTTTTCCTTCGAAGCATCCGTCTGGCCGTAGGAAGCGGTCAGCTTCTGCTGGATCTGGTTGATGGTCGTGATCGCGCTGTCCATGCCGGTGTAGGCGGTGTCGACCTTCGAGGCGCCGAGGCCGAGCGCGTCCGAAACGGTGGACATGGCCTGGTTGTCGGAGCGCATCGTGGTGGCAATCGACCAGTAAGCGGCGTTGTCGGAAGCCTGGGAAACGCGATAACCCGTCGAGATGCGGGACTGGGTGGTGTCGAGGTTCTTCTGGGTGGCGTTCAAGCTCTGCAGCGCGGTCAGCGCCGAGGCATTGGTCATGATACTGGCCATGGTACTCGTACCTTATTTTTACACGGATTTTTTTGACATACCGGCATGTCCGGTATGACGGTGCGGCATCATGCCAATGACCGCTCAATTGGGTCACCCGCCATCTGCAGGCGACTATGGCGGCAAGTTGCTACCAAAGACCTAAATCGGACGGTTAATCGAAAATAATGTTGGAAGATTTGCGCGCAGCTTGCTCAAGCTGTCGAGGCGTGGCGCGGCATGCTTGTGCGGTCCGGCGGGAACGATCAGGTGAAGGATCGTACCAGGCTGCCGACCAGAAGGTTCCAGCCGTCGATCAGCACGAAGAACAGGATCTTGAACGGCAGCGATACCACCGTCGGCGGCAGCATCATCATGCCCATGGCCATGGTGACGGTGGCGACGATCAGGTCGATGACGAGGAAGGGCAGGACGATGAGGAAGCCAATCTCGAAGCCGCGGCGGATCTCCGAGATCATGAAGGCCGGCACCAGGATGCGCAGGTCGACAGTCTCGCGCGAGACGGTCTGGCCGCGCTCGCGAGCGAGGTCGGCGAAGAGGTCGAAATCCTTGTCGCGCACATTGTGCAGCATGAAGTCGCGGAACGGGCCGGAAATCTTCTCGAACGCCTCGCCCTGCGTGATCTGGTTGTCCATCAGCGGCTTGACGCCGGTGTTCCAGGCCTGGTCGAAGGTCGGCGCCATGACATAGAACGTCATGAACAGCGACAGCGAGATCAGGATCAGGTTGGCCGGCGTCGATTGCAGGCCGATGCCGGCGCGCAGAATCGAGAAGGCGATGACGAAGCGGGTGAAGCTCGTCACCATGATCAAAAGGCCCGGGGCCACCGAGAGCACGGTGAGCAGGCCGAACATCTGAATCAGATAGCCGACGGTCGTGCCGTCGGCCTTTCCGATGCCGCCAAGATCGAGCTGCTGAGCCGCGGCGACGGACGTGGTGACGACGATGAGCGCCGTGGCTATGAGGAACTTTCTCATTCGAGCAGCATCGTCCTGACGAGAACCTGTTTGACGTGGCCGCCGCTGCGCAGCGCCGCGCGCTCCTCGAGATCGGCCTTGAGATGCTGGTAGCCGCTGGCGCCTTCTATCTGATGCAGCTTGAGCGTGCGCACATAGGCGAGCAGGTCCTGGTGGATCTGCTCGGTCATCTCCTGCGGCTGCGGGGCATCGTAGAGCAGCGACGCCTCCAGCCGGATCCAGACTTCCGACGGCGAGGCGAGATTGGTGGTGATCGGCGCCAGCTGCACCAGCGCTGGCCCGGCGCCCACCTTGCCGCCTTCGGCGGGTTTTTCCGCGGCACCGGCGTTTTCCGGAGCTGCGGGCACCGCTGCCGGCGTTTCGCCTTGCTTGAGATAGCCGCCAGAAAGCCAACCCATGCCGACGGCCGCGCCGGTCATGGCCAACAGCATGGCGAGCTGGATCGCCAGGGAAGGTCCCTTCTTGGGCTGGATTTGCTCGACATTTGCCACGGCAGCGCTCTCCCGGCCCTAGAAAGGAAGAACCTGGTCGAGGATCTGCTGGCCATAGGCAGGCTGCTGGACCTCGCTCACACGGCCACGGCCGCCATAAGAAATGCGCGCCTCGGCGATGCGCTCGTAGGGGATGGTGTTTTCCGCGCCGATGTCGGACGGACGGACCATGCCGGCGATTGTCAGCACCCGAAGCTCGTAATTGACGCGGACCTCCTGCGAGCCCCTGATCATCAGATTGCCGTTGGGCAGCACGTCTGTCACGACAGCGGCGACATTGAGCTCGAGATTTTCCGAACGTTTGATCTCCCCATCGGCATTGGTCTCGGTGCTGGAGCTCAGGCCGGCGTCGCCCTTGCCGCTGGTGCTTGCCTTTTCCCATCCGAGATTGATGTCATAGCCAAGCTTGCGCGCGGCGGTGCGGCTGCGGTCGTTCTGGTTCTTGAAATTGGCCTTGTCGTTGAGCCTGATGTTGACGGTCAGGATGTCGCCGGCGCGCAGCGCGCGCGGGTCGGTAAACAGCCGGCTCTGGCGATCGTCCCACAGCGAGAATTTCTTCGGCCGGGAGACAGGCGGCTCGGGGTAGCTGTAAGGGCCGGAACCACCTTCGCCGATGCCGGAGCCGACCGGCGACAAAGCGGGCTCCCTGCCGACCTCCCTGAGATCGGTACCGCAGCCGGCCAGGGTGGCGAGGGCGATCAGGGCCAGCAATTTCAACTTCATGACGGATCAACCCTTCGCGCCGCGCTGGCCATGATGCCGGTGAGCGTCGCCGCCGCCTTCTGGTCCATTTCGTTCAGGATGACGCCGGCCTTGCGCGAATCGAGCTTCATCAGGATGGCCGCCGCGAGCTCGGCGTTGACCATCGCCAGACGTTCGGCGGCGGCATCGGGCTTCATGCCGGCATAGATCTTGACGACGCCGTCTTCGGCACGCGCCAGGAACACTTCGCGGCGTTTCAGCCATTCCTCGTATTCGGCCCGCTTTGCCTCCAGCGCTTTCATGCGCTCGTCGATGCCGGCCTGCAGCTGCTTCAATTCCTCGGCCTGGAGAGCGTAGCGGCGGTCGCGCGCGGCGTCCGCGATGTTGGAACAGAAGCGCTGGATCTCGCTTTCGTCCGGCGCCTTGCCGCCTGCGAGCGCAGCCGGCTGAAGCGGCGCATTTTCATGTGTGAGCTGTGCCGGCTGAACCGGCGCCTGACCGCCCGGCAACACCTGTCGTACCTCGTCCGCATGGGCAGCGGTGCCGCCAAGCAGAGCAACCATTGCTGCGATGGCCCGGAAGCTCAGGTGACGGCGGGGTGTTAGGGAGGAAAGCGCGATCATCGGCATGCCTATTGGAGAACCAGATCGGCCTGCAAGGCGCCGGCCGATTTGATGCCTTGCAGGATGGCGATGATGCCGTCGGGCTTCACGCCGAGGCGATTGAGGCCCGAGACCAGCGTTTCGAGGTCGGGACCGTCGAGCACGGCAACGCGGGCGTCGGGCCGGCTCGCCTCGATGGCGGTGAAGGGCTCGACGGCGGTGTGACCCCTGGAGAAGGGTTCCGGCTGAACCACCTTCGGCGCTTCGGTGATGCGCACGGTGAGGGTGCCGTGGCTGATCGCCACGCGCGAGATCCTGACATTGCTGCCGATGACGATGGTGCCGGTGCGCTCGTCGATGACGACGCGGGCAGGGGCGTCGGATTCGACGACGAGATTTTCGATCTCGGCATAAAAACGCGCGGCCGAGACATTCCTCGGCCGCCTGATCTGCACCGTGCGGGCATCGCGTTCGGCGGCGACCCGCATGCCGAAGCGCTGCGAGGTGTAGTCGTTGATGGCGTCGGCGATGCGGATGGCGGTCGAGAAATCGGGATTGCGCAATTGCAGCGTCAACACGCCCTGGTCATCGAACTCGGCCGGCACCGAGCGCTCGACGATGGCGCCGTTCGGCACGCGGCCGGCGGTCGGCACGCCTTGCGTCAACTGCTCGGCCTGGCCCTGGGCGGTGAAACCGCCGACGATCACCGAGCCCTGCCCGACGGCATAGATCTCGCCGTCGGCCGCCTTCAGCGGCGTCATCACCAGCGTGCCGCCGGCGAGCGAGGTGGCGTCGCCCATCGAGGAGACGTCGATGTCGATACGGCTGCCCGACTGGACGAAGGGCGGCATGTTGGCGGTGACGATGACGGCCGCCACGTTCTTGGCGCGCGCTCGGCCGTCTTCGGTGGCAATGCCGAGATTCTCCAGCATGGCCCGGATCGACTGTTCGGTGAACGGCGAGTTGCGCAGGCTGTCGCCGGTTCCGGCGAGGCCGATGACCAGTCCATAGCCGACGAGCTGGTTGTCGCGCGCGCTCTGCAGCTGGGCGATGTCCTTGATGCGCGCCGCGACCTGACCGGGCGGCAGCGTGCTTGGCCCGGTCGAGACCCGGAACATGCGCTGGGTGGTGGCCGGATCGTATTCCGGATCGTCGTAGACACCGCCGTTTTTCTGCGCGAGCTCCCGCTTGGCCTTGGGCGTCAGCCCATCCGCGAATGCCGGCTGCAGGCCGATGGCGGCGCTCAGCAGAAGAACAAAGGCGCGCATCACGAAGCGCCGACCTTGATGGTGCCGTCGGCCATCACCGTGCCGGAGATGATCTTGCCGCTGTCGGTGTTGCGGATCCTGATCTGGTCACCGGCAGCACCTGGCTGCAGCGTGACGCCGGCGGCCGAAATGGTGAGCGCGCCGGCGGTGAAATAGACCTGGACGGAAGCGCCCTGCTCGACCAGCCAGGCGTCGCGGATGGCAGTCACCGGGATGTAGCGGCCGGGCAGCAGCGTGCGCTTGGCAACCTTGCCCTGAAGCTCCTCCGAGCGCGTCGCCATGCCGTCCGGCTTGTGCTTGCCGGGGATGAGCGTCACCTGCTTGAGCGAGGCGGGCTCGATGGTCTCGCCGGGATAGATGACCCGGTTGGGGATCAGCACGGCCTCGCCGACGACCTGGCCGGCGGCGATCTGGTTTGCCGACTGGCCGGTCGGGTCCTGCGCCAAAGCCGGCGTGCCGGCGGCCACCAGGACGGTGGCCAGCACGGCGCGACGGAGTGCGGAGGAGATCGGCCAGGCCATCATCCGTTACCTGATGTTCTTTGAGACCACCGAGGCCATGTCGTCGGCGGCCTGGATGACCTTGGAATTCATTTCGTAGGCGCGCTGCGCCGAAATCAGCTCGGTGATTTCCTTCACCGGATCGACGTTGGAGGATTCGAGATAGCCCTGCTGGATCGTGGCGAAGCCCGGATCGCCGGGGACGCCCACATTGGCCGGGCCTGAGGCGGCCGTTTCCTGGAAGAGGTTGTCGCCGAGCGGCGCCAGGCCCGCCTCGTTGGCGAAGTTGGCGATTTGAAGCTGGCCGAGCAGCTGGAGGTCCGTCTGGCCCTGGATGCGGGCGAAGACCTGGCCTGTCTTGTTGACGATCACCTCGACCGCGTCGGTCGGCACAGAGATGGCCGGAATGACATTGGCGCCGTCGACCGTCACGAGCTGCCCGGTGGCGTTGGTGTTGAAGGCGCCGGCGCGGCTGTAGAGCGTGGCTCCATCGGCGCCCTCGATCTGGAACCAGCCCCTGCCGGTCAACGCCAGGTCGAAGCTGTTGCCGGTGCTGGTCAGCTCGCCTTGCGTGTGGACGTTGCGCACCGCCGTCGTCTTGACGCCAAGACCGATCGAGACGCCTTCCGGCACCAGCGAGGTGTTGGAACGGTTGGGCACCCCTTGGGTGCGGTCGACCTGGTAGAGCAGGTCGGAGAATTCGGCCCGCGCCCGCTTGTAGCCGGTGGTGTTGATGTTGGCGATGTTGTTGGCGATGACTTCCAGGTTGGTCTGCTGGGCATTCATGCCGGTGGCGGCGATGGCAAGGGCTTTCATGACGCTAGATACTCATGCGGCTGATTTCGAGATAGGCCGAGACGACTTTGTCGCGGATCGCGATGGTGGTCTGCAGCGCCTGCTGGGCGCTCAGCACCGCATCGACAACCTGGCGCGTATCGGCGTCGCCCTTCAGGGCCTGTATCGACATCTGCTCGGCGCCCTGCAGGGTGTTGACGGTCTTCGTCGCCGCTTGGCTGAGCACCTCGGCGAAGCTGCTGCCGACGCTTTCGCCGGTCTGCGTTCCGACGCCGCCCTGCAGCAGGTTCGGTGACGCCTGCTCCGCCCCATCAACCGCCGTTTTGAATTGTATTGCCCCGATACCGCCGATCATTACTGGTTCCTCATCAGGTCGATGGTCATGGAAATCAGATCGCGAGCCTGCTTGATGACCTGCAGGTTGGCTTCATAGGAGCGGTTCGCCTCGCTCATGTCGGCCATTTCGACCAATGTGTTGACGTTGGGCATCTTGACGTACCCTTTGGCGTCGGCGGCTTCGTTGCCGGGCTGGAATTCGATCGGGAAGTCCGAAGGATCGCGGGAGATCGCGTTGACTTCCACCAGCGAGCCGCCGGTTGCGCGGTCGACCTCGGACTGGAAGGTGATGGTCTTGCGGCGATAGGGATCGGCGCCGGGCGTGCTGCCGGTCGACTGGGCGTTGGCAAGGTTCTCCGAGACCACGCGCAGCCGCTCGGACTGGGCGCCAAGGCCGGATGCCGCGACTTTGAGGGCTGCAGTCAGCGCATCCATGATCAGCTCTTCACCACCATCGTCATCATCGAGTGGAAGGCCTTGACGATCGCCGTGTTGAGCTCGAAGGAGCGGCGAACCTCGCCGGCTTTCATCAACTCCTGTTCGAGAACCACGGTGTTCTTCGACGGCATGATCGCGCCGTCAGGGTCCTCGGGCTTGACGTTGAAGCCGGCATTGGCCGCTTTGGCGCCAAGGTGGCCACTCTGCGTGGCGGCAAGCGTCACCGCGGTCCGCTCGAGGAGCTTTTCGAAGGGCTCGACGTCATTGGCGATGTAGCCGGGGGTGTTGGCATTGGCGATGTTGGAGGCAATCGCCGACTGGCGCACGGCCAGCCATTGCGACTGCCGCGTGGCGAGATCGAAAAGATTTACGGGTTCCATGGGAATCTCCCGGGCAAGTACGCGCAAGACTAGGCGGCCAGTCTTGCGTGGACCTTGCGCGGGGTGGGCTTGCGCCCTGGAGCCGGATGATTTCAGGTCTATGGACCTGAAATCTGAATCCTCTTCTAAATCAAGGAATAGAGCACGACGTCGTCCGAAAACCGCTTCACACTTTTCGGCATCATGCTCTAGCGGCTACTTCGAGAGCTGGATCACCTTATCGGCGCTGGTGACGATCACCCATTTGCCGCCGCGCTGCTCGATCGAGGCGACGCGGCTGGAATCCGGCAGGACGGAGCCGCGCTGCACGATCCACAGACCGGTATCGTCCTCGATCATCGCGCGGCCGTTGGCGGCATGCACCATCTTGAATTCCGAAGCGGCGGCCGGGAAGGGCTGTTCGCCAGGCGCCGGCGCGGGGTCGTCCTGCACCGTTCCGGTGGCAAACAGGTCGATATCGGCATTTGGAATGTCCTTGACCGTCAGCGGCCCGCTGCGTTCGGCCACAACGCCGCCACCCTCGCGTCCGGAATTGCTGCCGCTGCCGCCGAACTTGATGGCCTGAACGCCGAACTGCTCCTGGTTGAAGAAAATGTACCAGGGAAACAAGGCGCAGATCAGCCCGAGCGTGATGCCGAGCGCGGCGATGACGAAATCGCTGCGGCGATCCGCGCTCTTGTCGGCGAGGCGCGGGAACTGGGCTTTCGGCGGCTCAGGCCACTCGGTGTGAGGAAAAAGCCCGTCGAGCAACGAATCGCGACTGGCCTGTGCCATATCGGCGGTCGCCCTCGGCGGATGCGGCCTGTTGGCTCTGTTTAGAAGAGCCGTCGCCTTCTCCGTCCTGGCGCGCGCGGCTCTGTTCCTGGCAATTCTTGCTTCATCGGCAGCGGCTTTCTCCGCCGCCTCGGCCTCGGCAAGCATGTCGCGCAACATGCGCTCGGTGTATTGGAGCTCAGTCTCCTTGATCGCCATTCAGCTTCCCCTTGAGGTGGCGGGCGAGGTCGGCGAACGGATCGGCCGATGCGCGGTCTCTCGGCGATTGCGTGAGCGCCTCATAGATCAGCGGCACCTGGCGCACCGCGATGTCGAGCTCGGCATCGGCGCCGCTCTGGTAAGCGCCCAGCAGACGGATGTCGCGCGTGTCCTCGAAGCGCGCGATCATCGATTTCAGCCTTGTCACCAGGATGCGCTGCTCCGCGCTCCAAGCCTTGTCGGCGAGGCGCGAGATCGACGACAGCGGATTGACCGGCGGATAACGACCCTGCTCGGCAAGCGCGCGGTCGAGCACGACGTGGCCGTCGAGGATGCCGCGCACCGAATCGGCGACCGGATCGTTGTGGTCGTCGCCGTCGACCAGCACGGAAATGATGGCGGTGATCGAACCCTTGCCTTCGGCCCCCGGCCCGGCTCGTTCGAGCAGCTTCGGCAGGTCGGTGAAGACCGAGGCCGGATAGCCGCGCGCGACCGGCGGCTCGCCGGTTCCCGTCGCCACCTCACGCAGCGCATGGGCGAAGCGGGTGATGGAATCCAGCACCAGCAGCACGCGATGGCCCTGGTCGCGGAAATGCTCTGCCACGCACATGGCGGTGTCGGGCGCGCGCCGGCGCATCATGGCGCTTTCGTCGCTGGTGGCGACGACGGCGACGGTCTTGGCCATGCTCTGGGCGCCGATCGTATCCTCGAGGAATTCGCGCACCTCGCGGCCGCGCTCGCCGATCAGCGCCACGACCACCGTATCGAAGGCCTCGGCGCCGGCCAGCATCGCAAGCAGCGTCGACTTGCCGACGCCGGAGCCGGCGAAGATGCCGAGCCGCTGGCCGAAGCAGAGCGGCGTGAAGATGTCTATGACCCTGACGCCGGTGAGGAAGCCGGTGCCGACGCGCTGACGCGCCAGGGCGCCGGGCGTCGCGCGATGCGCGACCTCGGCGGCATTCGGCCTGATCAGCGGCGGTCCGCCGTCAATGACGCGGGTCAAGGCATCGATGGCGCGCCCGCGCCAGGAAACATGCGGTGCGACCGCGAGCGGGCCGCGGCGGAAAACGACGTCGCCGATGCCGGCGTCGGCGCTGCGCTCGAAAGGCGCGACCACCACCTCGTCGCTGCCGATCTTGACGATCTCGCCGCGGCGTGCGCCGGCCTTGCCGCGCTGCTCGACGATGTCGCCGAGCCTGGCAATCCCGGACAGGCCGCGGACCTTGTAATGCGTCGGCGAGATCTCGACGACGCGGCCGCCGCGTGAAAGCAGCGCCTGCGGATCGTCGAACCGCCGCCAGACGCGTTCGAGCGCGACCAGCCTGTCGGTCCGTTCGGTGGCCGGCGGGTTGTCGGAAGCGCGCAACAGGGACGAGCCGGTCGTCATGCCGTCACTTCGAGCCGAGCGTCTTGATCGCGTCGTCGGTGGAGGAATCGGTCTGCCGCATCAGCGCCGCCGTGTTCTCGAAAGCGCGCTGCACCTGGATCAGCCGAGTCATTTCCAGCACCGGGTTGACGTTCGACTCTTCCAGAAACCCTTGGGCGATACCGACGTCCGAGCGGTCGGTGACGGGTTCGGGCGTGCGCGCCGGAACGACACCCGAATTGCCATAGCGGACGAAATTCTCGCCGGGGTCGAAATTGTAGAGGCCGATCGCGCCGACCAGTTGATCGTTCTGCCTGAGCGAGCCGTCGGCGCCCGCCTTGGGCGGGCCGTTGCGCGGATCGAGCTGGATCGGGGCGCCGCCGCCGTCCAGGACGGGGTAGCCTTCGATCGACATCAATTCGCCGTTCTCGTTCATGGAGAAGCGGCCGTCGCGCGTCATCACCGTGCCGGCGGGCGTCTCGATGGCGAACCAGGCGTCGCCCTGGACGGCGAAGTCGAACGGGTTGCCGGTTTCGGTCAGCGCGCCATGCGCGCCGGAAAGATAGGTCTTGCCGGAGGAGGCGAAGGAAACCGACTTCGGCCCGGTGCCCGAAACCATATCCTCGAATTTCACGCCGGTGGCGCGAAAGCCGATTGTCGAGGCGTTGGCTACGTTGTCGGCGATGGTGTCGAGACGGCGCTCGAGCGCGATCTGCGAGGAAAGGGCGACGTAAAGGCTATCCTGCATGATCTTCTCAGAACTTCAACTGCTGCATGGCCATCATCAAATCGGTGGAGATGCCGACACTGGTCGGCTGCGCGAAGAGCACACTGACAGACGTCACCGCCGTCGAGGTCGGGTGGTTGATCTCGTACATGCTGGTGAAGCGAGTCAGGAATTTGGTGAGCTTGTCCGGATCGATGAAGTCCTTGATGTCGAGCTTCTGCTCAAATAGCTGCGCCTGCTTGTCGATATCGGCGGTGGCGAAGGAATCGGGCAGGCCGAGCGCGGTGCGGACCACGCTGGCTAAAGCGGTGTCGGCGAGCACGTCGTACCAGCTGGTGATGTCGGGTGCCTTGCGCTGGAAATAGAGCGCCAGCCGCACGCCTTCATTGGTCTTGCCGGCATCCTCCTCCAGCGTCTGGCGCATGTACATGTCGACGGTCGGCTGCTGCGCCGGAACATAGGTGGTGGCATTTGCGCCGTACTGCTCGAAGTTGAGGGCCGAGGCCAGCCCGGCATAGGCCTTGTTGGTCTGCTTGTTGGCAACGCTGTCCGGATCGCGCACACCGCCCTCAAGGACCTGCCTGATCAGGTCCTTGTCTTCGGTGGCGGAGTCGAGACCGAACGCGGCCAGCGCGTAGGTGTAGAGGCGGTCGTTCGACATCAGGTCGTCGACCGATTTCACCTTGGTGATGTTGGCGAGATAATATGTCGTCTCGCCCTTCACATAGTCCGAATCCGGGTCGAGACCGGCGATCTCAGCCTGCATTGCGTAGTTCTTCGTGACCAGCTGCTGCGCCGGATTGTAGACCGTCGCATCGGCGCCATCCGCCGCGAAGTTGAAAGCGCGGACGAATTGGGCGTAGCGCTTGTCGGTCAGCTTGTTGGCGAAGCTGTCGGGATTGGAGACGCCTTCCTTCAGCGCCTTGACCATAAAGGCCTTGGCATAGTCCATGTTCTCCAGCCCGTAGGCCTTCATGGCGTATTTGAACAGGCGGTCGTTGTTGACGAAATCGTCGATCGATTTCACCTTGGTGATGTTGGCCAGATAGTATTGGGTATCGCGATCGACCGTCGGCTGCTGCTCGATGCGGGCGATAGACTTAGGGATGTCTTTGGCGATCAACTGGTAGCTGATGTAGGTGCTAAGCAAAGGGCATGCCTCCGGCCGAAGCTATCCCCGCACAATAGCGTCACTTCCTTGCGCGAAGCTGAATCGCGTTCGATGCCTTCGATTCAAGCCTCACACAAGGCACGAGGACTATCCCTGATCCACGATGTGACATGCGGAAGGACCTGTCGTGGGCATTCTGATCGGACTTGTGGTGACGCTCGGCTGCGTTCTCGGCGGCTTCATGGCCATGGGCGGCCATCTGCATGTGCTGCTGCAGCCGTGGGAAGCGGTGGTGATCTGCGGCGCCGCGCTCGGCACCTTCCTCGTCGCCAATCCGATGAAGACGGTCAAGGATACCGGCAAGGGCATTCTCGAAGCCTTCAAGCAGGCGGTGCCGAAGGAGCGCGACTACCTCGAGACGCTGGGCGTCCTGCACAGCCTGATGCGCGAGCTGCGCTCGAAGTCGCGCAGCGAGGTCGAGGCGCATATCGACAATCCGGAGGAGTCGGCCATCTTCCAGGCCTTTCCGACCGTGCTGAAGAACCACGACCTGACCCATTTCATCTGCGACTACTGCCGCATCATCATCATCGGCAACGCTCGCTCGCATGAGATCGAGGCGCTGATGGACGAGGAGATCCAGACGATCCGTACCGACAAGCTGAAGGCCTATCACGCGATGGTCGCGGTCGGCGACGGCCTGCCGGCGCTGGGCATCGTCGCGGCCGTGCTCGGCGTGGTGAAGGCGATGGGTGCGCTGGACCAGTCGCCGGAAATCCTCGGCGGCCTGATCGGCGCGGCACTCGTCGGAACCTTCCTCGGCATCTTCCTGTCCTATGCGGTGGTCGGTCCGGTTGCCACGAAGATCAAGACGGTGCGCGAAAAGAAGAACCGCCTCTACATCATCGTCAAGCAGACGCTGCTTGCGTATATGAACGGGGCCCTGCCGCAGGTGGCGATCGAATTCGGCCGCAAGACCATATCCTCTTACGAACGTCCGACGATCGATGCGGTGGAGCAGAGCACCATGAACGCCGGCACCGCCGAGAAGAAGGCGGCCTGAGCATGCTCCATCGCAGACAGGGCCGCCTGCCGTCATGACCAGTCCGGCCAGTCCGTCAGAAACGCGGGCCTTGATCATCGAGCGGCTCGTCGGCGACAGCGGCGAGGCGGCGCAGGTGATCGGCGTCGGCCGCGGCATGGCCGAGCGGGCGCTGCCGTTGCTGCAGAAGGCGCTTGTCGCAGAACTCGGCGCGGCGGTGACCGTCGATCTGCAAGTGGTAGAGGTCGGCCGCGTTCCAGAGGCGCGGTCGCGCGCCGGCGATGCCTTCGCGCTGACCATCGTATCCTCGCCGGCCTCGGCCGACGCCATGACGCTGGTGATGGATGCGCATGCGGTGGCCGTCATGGTGAGCGCGCTGTTCGGCGGCGATCCCGACCAGCCGGTGGCGCCGATCGAGCGCGACCTGTCGCAGATCGAGGCCGATGTCGCGACCATGGTGTTCCAGGAGGTCGCGGCGGCGCTCAACGGATCCGGCAAGCGCTCGCTCGAGCTGCGCCTGCCGGTGCCAAAGGCGACGTCGGGCGGCGAAGCGAGGCGGCGCGTGCTGCGCGACGGCGCCGCGGTCCGCATCGTGTTCGGTGTCTCCACGCCGACCGATACCGGCACCATCACGGTGATGATTCCGCAGCGCGTCCTTCTGTCTACGCGCGGAGCCACCGCCAGAACCGAAGAAGGCGAAGCCAGTGAATTCGACTGGCGGGCCCGCTTCTCCGAAGAGGTGATGCGCTCGACCGTCCGGCTCGAAGCGACGATGCCGCTCGCCCGGCTGACGCTCGGCGACCTCGCCGCGTTCGAGCCCGGCCAGGTGATCGAATTGGAGGAGAACGCCCAGCTCAACGCCAAGCTCAGCGCCCGCGACAAGACCCTGTTTGTCTGCGAGTTCGGCAAGCTGGGACAGAACTACACCGTCCGCATCAGCCATCCGCATGATGCCGGGCAGGATTTCATCGACGGACTGTTGCCGGGCTGACGCCAGGCACGGGATTCATGGAGACGACAGATGGCAAAAACCAAGGTGGAAGCCGAACCCGATCAGCCCGACGAGCAGCTCGACCGCGCCATCGAGGAACTGCGCGGCGTGCTGCGGGAAGAGGAGAGGCGTCCGGACGCCGCCCTTCAGTCGAGCGCCAATTCCTCGATCATCATGACCATTCCGGTCGACGTCCAGATCATCCTCGGCAGCACGGAGATGCCGGTGTCGGAGCTGATGGCGCTGCAGAAGGGTTCCACGGTCGCGCTCAATCGCCGTATCGGCGAGCCGGTCGACGTCGTGGTCAACGGCCGCAGAATAGCGCGCGGCGAGATCACGGTGCTGGAAAGCGATCCGACGCGTTTCGGGATCCGGCTCACCGAAATCATCGCCGCGACGAAGAGCGCCTGAGAATGGCCGGCGGGCGGACCAATCGGCAGCGAGGACAACACGCATGACGACGGCATTGGCGCTCACACGTCCGCAAAAGGCGGCGGCCATATTGGTGGCCATGGGCAAGCCCGCGGCCAGCCGCCTGCTCAAATTCTTCAAACAGGACGAGCTGAAGGCGCTGATCGAGGGCGCGCGTCTCCTACGCACCATTCCGCAGGCTGATCTGGAACGGATCGTCGCCGAGTTCGAAGCCGAGTTCACCGAGGGCGCCGGCCTGCTCGATTCAGCCGACCGGATGGACACGATCCTCAACGAATCGCTGTCGCCCGAGGAAATGAGCGCCATCATGGGCGACAAGAAATTCGAGCCTGTCCCGGAAGGACCTGCGCCGATATGGCCGGACCTAGAAAAGCTCGAGCCGGCGCGCCTTGGCAGCTTCCTTGCGGGCGAGCATCCGCAGACATCGGCCATGGTGCTGTCGAAGCTTGCGCCGCAGACAGCCGCTAACGTGCTGCTCACCATGGAAAAACCGATGCGCAGCCAGATCATCAAGCGCATGGTGACAATGGCCAACATCCCGGACGCGGCATCGCGGATCGTCGAGAACCAGCTGCGCGTGAGCGTGCTGTCGCAGAAAGCCAGCCGGGACACCACTGCCGGCCAGGAGCGCGTCGCCAGCATGCTCAATGAAATGGCGAAGCCGGAACTGGACGACCTTATGCAGGACCTGGAGGAAGCCGGCACGCCAGATCTCGCCGGCGTCAGGTCGCGGCTGTTCGCCTTCGACGATCTGCCGCTGCTGCCGCAAAAAGCCCGGGTTCTGCTGTTCGACGGATTGTCGACGGAGCTCGTCACGCTGGCGCTGCGCGGCGCGCCGCCGGAACTCGCCGAATCGGTGCTCTCGGCGATCGGCGCACGCTCCCGCCGCATGATCGAATCCGAGCTCGGACAAGGATCGGAAGGCATTGCCCTTGCCGACATCATGGCGGCGCGCAAGAGCATATCGGTCGCGGCCATCCGGCTGTCGCGCGAAGGGGCTTTCGAGCTGCCCTCGACGCAGACCGCCACCGCCGAAGCCGCCTGACGATCATAGCCCGGTCAGGACGCCATGGCTGAAGCGGTCGACAAGGATTCCAAAACAGAGGAAGCCACAGAAAAGAAGATCCGCGACACGATCGAACAGGGCAAGCTGCCCCATTCGCGTGAGACCGCGATCTTTGCCTCCTTCCTCGCCATACTGGTTTTCGCCGTCTTCTACGCCAAGGACGCGATCGTCGATCTCGGCATGTTCCTGTCGACGTTCCTGGAAAAGCCGGAAGCCTGGCCGATGGACACCGAGACCGACGTCATCTCGCTCTACAAGCAGGTCTTGGTCGAGATCGGCGGCGCTGTCGTCAGCCTGCTGGTGCTGCTGACGGTTGCCGGCATCGGCGCCTCGGTGTTCCAGAACATGCCGCAAATCGTCGGCGAGCGGATCAGGCCGCAACTGTCGCGCATCTCGATCGCCAAGGGCTGGAGCCGGATGTTCGGCGTGCAGGGCTGGGTCGAATTCCTGAGATCGCTGGCCAAGCTCGGCTTCGCTATCGCGGTGTTGACCTTCACGCTCTCGGAAGATCATCGCAAGCTGCTCGCCGGCATGATCACCAATCCAGCCTCGTTCGGCCTGGTCATACGCGGCATCTTCGTCGACATATTGGTGGCGATCGTCTTCGTCATGGGGCTGATCGCGGTGGTCGACATCGTCTGGTCGCGTTTCCACTGGCGGCGTGACCTGCGCATGACCAAGCAGGAAGTCAAGGACGAGCTGAAGCAGTCGGAAGGCGATCCGATCGTCAAGTCGCGGCTGCGCTCGCTGGCGCGCGACCGGGCGCGCAAACGCATGATGACGGCCGTGCCGCGCGCGACGCTGGTGATCGCCAATCCGACGCACTATTCGATCGCGCTGAAATATGTGCGCGAGGAGGATTCCGCGCCGATCGTGCTGGCCAAGGGACAGGACCTGGTGGCGCTCAAGATCCGTGAGATCGCCAGGGAGAACAACATCCCGATCTTCGAGGACGTGGCGCTCGCGCGCTCCATGTACAAGCAAGTTTCGGTTGATAGCGTGATCCCATCGCAATTCTATCAGGCGGTCGCCGAGTTGGTGCGGATCGTCTACTCGAAGAAGGCAGCGCGAAAAGCAACCCAATGAACGGACGCCGCTAACCCATGGACCGGCAACCACACGCCAATTCCCGCGAGCTGATCGTCGCCAGCGCCATCGAGCCCGTGGTGGGCGAATTGAGGCTCATCGACGTTGCCGACTATATCGCCTTCATCCGGCTTGAGCATTTCGCCTGCCTCTCGGACCTAGTGGATTCGGCGGCCGAGCTCTACTTCCGGCCGGGCATGCTGCGGCTCGGCCATGGCGGCGAGGCGCATGTCGACTGGAGCGGCAGCCCGCGCATCGTGCTCGACCTCGAGCTTCGGCCGCGCGGCGTGACGGTCTATTTCCAGCTTACGCTGATCGAGCACGAGGCAGCTGTGACGGTCAACTACGTGTCGTTCGAGAAGCCTGGCGAGACGCCCGAGCACAACACGGCCTTGCTCGAGGACGCGATCGAAGAGGCTCGCATCCGCAGGACCGAGCCGCTGGCATTCCCCTGAGATTGATAGCAGGCGAGCCAACCTAAAGCGCGTCGCAATCTTTTGGATTCGCTCCCTGCGCTTTAGGCTTTTGATTTTGCGCATGTCTTTGCCCCGAAACCAGTTCCCACTTTCGGGAGACATGCTTTAGCCGCGGCATGTTCAGCGCCGCAGGCGTGACGTCACTCGATCAAGCCGAGCCGCAACGCCTTGGCGACCGCCTGGTTGCGGTTCACCGCGTTGAGCTTCTGCGTCGACTGGGTGAGGTACTGGTTGGCGGTATGCACCGAGAGCTTGAGGAGCTTGGCGATCTCCTCGCTGGTGTTGCCGTTGGCGGTCAGCTTCAGGCATTCCAGCTCGCGCTTGGAGATTGAACGCGCCCTGCCGGTGTCGCCGGGGCGGATGCGGGCGACCGCCGCGAAAAGCGCGAAGGAGCGGGCGTGGATCTCGCACAGCGTTTCGTCGGACAGCGCGATCTCCGAGCCGAGAAAGACGACCAGACCGCATTGGCCGCGATCGGCATGCACCGGAAAGGCGATGCCGTTGGTGCCGGGCGCCAGCGGCGTGGTCGGCTCCGCCCAGGCGAGCGAGTGGAAGACCTGCCGCGATCCGGCGCTGCCGTCGTCGGCCCACCAACGCGGCGCCGTCGAGAGCCGGCTGTGGCGCACCATGTCCTCGCCATTGGCGCCGGAGATGAACTTGGTCGCGACCGCGGTGCCGGGATAGTCGGAATCGAAACACGCCACGAGACGTTCGCGCTCGGGCGAGGGGCTGACGAAATAGAGGCCGAACGCCGAGGCATTGATATCGACCGCAATCCAGCGGCAGCGACGCACGGCATCCGGAATGGTGACCGCTTGATGGGTCTCCGAGCCGAGCGAGAAGGCGCCGAACGGATTGCGCTGATCGTTGAAAAGGGCGGCGGCCGCCTCTTTGACCTGTGCGTGCTTCAAATGATGCCGCTCCTGATCGCGGTCGCGATCGCCATCGCGCGGTTGCTGGCCGCGAACTTCTGGATGGCGTGCGTGATGTAGCTGTTGACGGTGTTCGACGAGACGCCGAGGATGACAGCCACCTCATCGGTGGTCTTGCCTTCCGAGACCCAGAACAGGCACTCGCGTTCGCGGTCCGACAGCGGATCCTGCATGGATGCCGCCGCGATCAGCTGCGGGATGCTGGAAAGCGCATAGCAGCATTTGAGCTGTGCCTTCATCAGCGCAGCCAGGTCGATCCTGCCTGCCTCGGCGGCCGAGAACAGCACGAACAGGCGCTGCCGGCCGACATTGAGCCGCAGCGAATAGATTTCGGCGTGGCCGAGCACGTCGAGCAGGCGGGCTTCCTCGCCGGTCAGCAACGCGCCGGCGTCGGGCGCGTGCGCCGCCACCAACGGCTTCGGGCGTACGCCCGGCGCCACGGTCAAGGGGCCCAGCGCCAAATTGGCGATCAGCCTTTTGCCGATCAGCTCTATGGCGTCGAAGATCCAGTTGGAGGAGACGATGCGCGCATCGTTACGGTCCTGGTCATGCACGATGGCGACCAGCATGTAGCTGTCGGCGCCGATATCGGCGGCGAGCTGCATGAAGAAGCTGGTGAGATCGCCGCGCGACGTCAGGCGCGAGCCTGAAGCGTCGGGTTGGAGAAGCGCGGCGGGACTGCTCATTTTAATTCTTGGATTCTTGCCGGAATCGATCCTTGTGCCCGGTGCTGGCGAAGCCAACGGCCGGACCCGAAACGCGTCACGTTTACGAAGACACACTCACGGGCGCGAACGGCGCCCAACCGCGCCGAATCCTTCTAGGGAACGCGAAACCGTCCGCGTCTGGTGCCGGCCTGACGCCGGACTCGAGACTTTGGGTGGTCGCCGCGCCCCCGTGGACCGGCTGATTCGGGTCTAATCTACCCGCAGATGAATCTGACATCAAACGCGATTTGACAAAATCGAATCCGATGGACTCGCATTGCGACTCAGCAGCCGGTCTTCGCGTTATTTGGCGGTAGTTCAAAGCTGAATTGAGCCGATGATTTCGAGGCGAGGTCGTAAAAAAATACGCCCCCGGTTGCATCCGGGAGCGCATGGCCTTGAACAGGGGCTTAGCGATCCTCGAAGCCGGTCAGCACGCCGACGGCGTTGATGCCGATCTCTTCCACGGCGTAGCCGCCTTCCATGACGAACAACGTCGGCAGGCCGAGCTTGGCGATACGGCGACCGATCTTGGGATAGTCGACGCTCTTCAGCTTGAACTGGCTGATCGGGTCCTTCTCGAAAGTGTCGACGCCGAGCGAGACGATGACGACATCGGGGGCGTAGGCCGTGAGCTTGGCGCAGGCGTCCTCCAGCGACGCGCTCCAGCCGTCCCAATCGGTGCCGAAAGGCATCGGATAATTGATGTTGAAACCTTCGCCTTCGCCTTCGCCGCGCTCGTCGGCATGGCCAAGGAAGAACGGATACTCGACCATCGGGTTACCATGCAGGTTGAGCACCTGGACGTCGCCGCGGCGATAGAAGATCTCCTGCGTGCCGTTGCCGTGATGGTAGTCGACATCGAGAATGGAGACACGGCTTGCGCCGTGGTCGCGGAACCACTGCGCGACCACGGCGGCGTTGTTGATGAAGCAATAGCCGCCCATGAAGGCAGCGCCGGCATGATGTCCAGGCGGGCGGCAAAGCGCGAAGGCGCTGCGTTCGCCGTCCTTGACCAGGGCGGCGGCGGTCAGCGCCACGTCATAGGAGGACTTGATCGCCGCCCAGGTGCCTTCGACGAAGGTGGCGCCGGCATCGAAGGAGTAATAGCCGAGCAAGGCATCGATGCGCTTCGGCGGCACGTCGCCGCGCAGGCCGCGCGTCGGCCAGGTGAAGCCCATGGCCGATCCAGTGAAGCCGGCGGCGACCCATTCCGGCCATACCGTCGGCAGGAAGTCGATGTAGGGGGCTTCATGCACACGTTTTGCGGCGGCGAGGTCGTGCTCGGTCGGTCCGATGATCGGCCCGAGTTTCTCGCTCTCCACCCGCGCCTTGATGAATTCGGCCCGCGACGGCTTCTCGAAACCCGGCACGATGGCCGACGTGACCAGTTCCATCTGGCCTGAATGGCCGGCATGAAGTGGCGAATAGACAGTTTTCATGGAAACTCCCCTGGAAATGCGAAATCGGTTGGAAGTGCGAAATCACTCGAGATTGAGATGAGGGCTGACCAGAGCGAGCCACATGGCTTCCACATCGTCCTCGATGAGGTCGTATGTCCTGCGATCCCTCTTCAGCCCGACAAGCCGGCAGACATGGCCGACTTCCATCATCAGCACGCCGAGCCGGCTGGCGACCTTGTCTTCGAGAGACGGATTCACATGCTGCAGCCACGCGGCGTAAAGGGCGACGATCTCTTTGTCGTATTCGTCCTGGATCGGCCTCAGGTCGGCGTTGCCGGATATGGCCTCGATCACCGGCATCAGCGTGGCGTTCTCGAGATAGAGCCTCGATGTGTCGGCGAAGAGCTTGCGCACCTCGCGCCGAAACTCGTCACGGTTGGTCGGCCGGGGGACGTTGATGCGTTTCCGGATCACCTCGGGAAAAGACGACAGCCAGCGCCGGGCCAGGTCCAGAAGAATGGCTTCCTTGTTGGGAAAGTACTGATAGACGGAGCCCACCGACAGGCCCGCGCGCTGCGCGATGGCGAGCGTCGTCGGCGTTCTGGTTCCTTGCTCTCGCGTCAGGATCAGGGCCGCATCGAGAATCCTGTCGACCACCTTGCTTGACCGTTGTTGCCGCGGCTGCTTGCGCGGTTCGAGCGCTATTCTGGTCTTGCGGTCGAGACTGCGCTTCACTGCTTGTTGCCCCCGTTCCCCGCTCGGCCTCGCCATCGGCGTGCGGTGCAGTCCACAGTACATTCTAAATCCGGCATGTTGACAAACGCGAATAATCAGTCGCATTCTTTATCCACGCTGTCTTCCACGATAACAAGGGGAATTTCGAAGACGGCGCATCGGCATCGATTTGTCCCACGGCGCTGTCCATATGGAGCGGCGGCTCGTTGGGTCTGGCGTTGCCGATCCCTCAGCAAAATGTGGAGTCGCGATGTCGGTTGCGGATGGTGGTGCGGATCTTGTGGTCGTCAACGGCCGCGTGCTGACCATGGACAATGACAATCCCGCTGCCGAGGCCGTTGCCGTCAAGGACGGCGCCATCATCGCCATTGGCAGCCGCGCTTCCATCGAGGAGCTCAAAGGTCCGACGACAAAGGTCGTCGATGCACAGGGCGGCTCCGTCCTGCCGGGCTTCATCGAGGCGCATATGCATCTGTTCGGCGGCGTGGCCGAGCTCGACAATCTGCATCTGGCGGGCGTGCACGGCTTCGAGGCGCTGCGCGACGCGATCCAGGATTTCGCGGCGAAGCGCCCGGACGCCAGGCTTCTGATCGGCGCCGGCGTCGACTATGCCATCCTGCCGGAGCCGGTGACGCGCCACGATCTCGACCGCATCATTCCCGACCGTCCGTTCGCCATGTCGGCTTCGGACCACCACACGATGTGGGCGAACACCAAGGCGCTGGAAGAGGCCGGCTTGCTCCAGGGTAGGCAGGTCGGACAGGGCAATGAGATCGTCATGGGCGCTGACGGGCTTGCCGCCGGCGAGCTGCGCGAAAGCGAGGCATTCGGTCCGGTCCTCGACCATTACGGGGCGAGCCGGGCGCGGCTTGGCCTCGAGGGCGCCGAGCCGGATCCATCTCCTTCGGAGAACGAATTGGCGGCCGATCGCGATCTGATGCATCGCGGCCTTGAATGGTGCGCCAAGCATGGCATCACCTCGATCCAGAACATGGACGGCAATCTCTACCAGCTCGAGCTGCTGGCCGGGCTGGAAAAAGAGGGGCGGCTCCTTTGCCGCACCAAGATCCCGTTCCACTTCAAGAATTTCATGAAGCTGGACATGCTTGAGAAAGCCTCGCGGATGGCCGCGAGCTACAATTCCGAGTGGCTGTCGTCCGGCATGGTCAAGCTCTTCTATGACGGCGTGCTGGATTCCTGGACGGCGGTGATGGTCGACGACTATGCCGATCGGCCCGGATGGCGGGGCGAGCCGCTGTTTTCGCCTGAACATTTCGCCGAGGTGGCGGTCGAGGCCGACAGGCGCGGGCTGCAGATTGCCGTGCATTCGATCGGCGACGGCGCCGTGCGGGCAGTGCTCGACGGCTACCAGGCGGCGCTGAAGAAGAACGGTCGGCGCGACAGCCGGCATCGCGTCGAGCATATCGAGGTGATCACGGCCGCCGACGTGCCGCGCTTCGCCGAGCTCGGCGTGTTGGCGTCGATGCAGCCGGCGCATCCGCCCGGCGCACTGAACTTCCCGCTCGAGCCGACGATCTCGCGCATCGGCCGCGACAAGTGGCCGTTGAGCTATGCCTGGCGCACGCTGAAAAACGCCGGCGCGCGCGTGGTGTTCGCTTCCGACTGGCCGGTCTCGCCGGTCGATCCGATCCTGTCGATCCAGGCGGCAGTGATGCGCAAGCCTTGGGCAGAAGGCATGCCGGACCAGAGCTTCTCGTTGCAGGAGGCAATAGAGGGCTACACGCTCGAGGGCGCTTATGCGGAGTTCAATGAACATCGCAAGGGCCGCCTCAAAACCGGATATCTCGCCGATATCGTCGTTTTGTCGGCCGATATCGAGGCGACCGCGCCGGAGGCGCTGCACACCGTGCATCCGGTGACCACCATCTGTGGAGGGAGGATCACCTACCAAGCCTGACGATGGCATAGGAATTGCTTAATTGAATGGGGACTCGGGATCGAGTCACTGCTGCGCAGTTGCCAAGCCGACCGGCTTGTGGTGACAATCAAAACAGGAACACACCTGCCGACAAGAGCAGGCGCTCTCAATGGGGTAATCGTGCCGGAACAACCGGGTAAGAACGCGATCGAAGTTCGCGGTGTTCGCAAGGTTTTCGGAACCGGCGAAAACCAGGTAGCCGCCCTCGACACGGTATCGGTGTCGATCCGCGAGAACGAGTTTTTCACACTGCTCGGCCCCTCCGGATGCGGAAAGACGACGCTGCTGAGATTGATTGCCGGCTTCGATTTCCCAACCGCCGGCGAAATTCTGCTGCACGGCCAGGACATCGCGCCGCTGCCGCCCTACAAACGCCCGGTCAACACCGTCTTCCAAAGTTATGCGCTCTTCCCGCATATGACGGTGGCGCAGAATATCGGCTTCGGACTGGAGATGCTGGGCAAGCCGAAAGCCGAGATCGAGGCGCGCGTCGCCCAGATGCTGAAGCTGGTCAAGATGGAGGCGCTGAAGGCCCGCCGCACCAGCCAGATTTCAGGCGGCCAGCAGCAGCGCGTGGCGCTGGCCCGGGCGCTGGCGCCGCAGCCGAAAGTGCTCTTGCTCGACGAGCCGCTCTCGGCGCTGGACTACAAGCTGCGCAAGGAAATGCAGATCGAGCTGAAGCGGCTGCAGAACGAGACCGGCATCACCTTCATCTTCGTCACCCATGACCAGGAGGAAGCGCTGACCATGTCCGACCGCATCGCGGTGATGTCGGCCGGCAAGATCCTGCAGGTCGGCACGCCGCGCGACATCTATGACCGGCCTGCCGAACGCTTCGTCGCCGACTTCATCGGCGAGACGAACTTCCTGCCCGGCACTGTGGTGTCGAAGCAGGGCGGCGTGGCGACGGTCAAATTCGCCAGCAGCGCCACGATTAGTGCCGGCTATCCAGAAGGCTTCAATCCGACCGGCGAGGTGACGCTGGTGGTGCGTCCCGAGCATGCCGATCTGGTACCCGATCCGACCAAGGGCACGATTACCGGCACGCTCTCCAACATCGTCTATTTCGGCACCGACACCCATTTCCACGTAAAACTCGACGGGGACGGCGAGAATTTCATCGTGCGCCACCAGAACAGCCGTTCGAGCGCGGTGACCTACGAGACCGGCGCCAAGGTCGGCATCCAGTTCGAGGAGGACGCCGCCCGCGTCCTGAAAGACTGATGACGACAGCTGCTCTCTCCTCAGCCCCGCTCTCCAAGGCCGCGTTGTTTGAAGCCCAGGCGGTGAAAACCAGCGCGCGGCGCAACCGGCTCTTGTCACTGCCGGCGCTGATCATCATCGGCATTTTCGGCGTGCTGCCGCTGGTCATCATCTGCGTCTATTCATTCCTGGTCGCTGCGCCTTATGGCGGCGTGCAGTGGCAGTTCTCGACCGACGCCTATCTGAACTTCCTGTTCCAGCGCGACATTTTCGACGACACGCTGCAGTTCACGCCGGACTTCCTGATCATCTATCTGCGCTCCTTCCTGTTCGCGGTGGTGACGACGATCATCTGCCTGCTGCTCGGCTTTCCGACCGCCTATTTCATGGCGACGCGGCCGCCGGCGCAGCGCAACTGGTGGGTGCTTCTGATTACCATCCCGTTCTGGTCGAACCTCCTGGTCCGCACGCTGGCGATCATGTTCATCATCCGCGACGAGGGGCTGATCAACAATGCGCTTCTGGCGCTCGGCGTGATCGATAGGCCGATCACGATGCTCTACACCAATTTCGCCATCCAGCTCGGCCTGCTCTACGCCTTCCTGCCGTTCATGGTGCTGCCGCTCTATTCGAGCCTGGAAAAGCTCGACTTCCGCCTGGTTGAGGCAGCCTACGATCTTTACGCGACGCGCCGGCAGGTGCTGTGGCGGGTGATCATCCCCCTGTCCAAGCCCGGCATCATCGCCGGCTGCCTGCTCGTCTTTATTCCGGCGCTCGGCGCTTATGTGACGCCGCTGATCCTGGGCGGCGGCGTGCACCTGATGATCGGCGATCTCATCGCGCAGCAATTCGGTTCGGGCCGCAACTGGCCGCTCGGCTGCGCGCAGGCGCTGATTCTGATGGCGGCGGTGCTGGTGGCGCTGTACTTCTATGTCCGCAATACGTCGGGCAAGGTGCAGCATGGCTGAGCCTCGCGTCATGGACATCAAGGACCAGCCGGGCTTCCGCTCGATCGCTATCATCTGCTTGCTGGTGCTTTATATACCGGTGCTGATCCTGATGATCTTCTCGTTGAACAGCGGCTCGCTGGTCACGCATTGGGAAGGCGTCACGCTCAAATGGTATGGCAGCGCCTTCCTCAACCAGGAGTTCCACAGCGCTGCGAAGAACACGCTGATCATCTCGGTGACCGCGACGATAGTCTCGACCATCTGCGCGACGCTGGCCGCGATCGGCATGACGCGGGTGAAGCCATGGCGCGGGCTCGCCGCGGCCTTCATGGTCATCAACCTGCCGCTGATGGTGCCGGAGATCATCACGGCGGTGGCGACGCTCTCGTTCTTCGCGCTGATCGCCGGCACGCTCGGGCTGAATTTCGGCATCGGCAATTTGATCCTCGCCCACACCGTGTTCTGTATCCCCTTCGCCTATATGCCGATCAGGGCGCGGCTCGAGGACATGGACCTGACGCTGGAATACGCGGCGGCAGATCTCTATGCGACGCCGTGGAACGCCTTCAAGCGCATCACGCTGCCGCTTTTGGTTCCCGGCATCATGTCGGGCGCGGCGCTGGCCTTCATCGTCTCCTTCGACGATTTCACCATCACGCAACTCGTCGCCGGCCCCGGCCAGACGACGCTGCCCCTCTACATCTGGAACCAGATCCGGCGGCCGATGACGCCGGAGATCAACGCCATCTCGACCATCTTGCTCCTGGTGTCGATCCTGTTCGTTTCGGTCTCGTTCCTGATCGCGCGGCGGCGAGCAAAATGATCCGCGAGCTCCAACACAACAATGGGAAGGCAAGGAGAACATAAAATGTCTGGAAAGATGATGGCGGCCGTGTCCGCGGCCGTTCTGCTATGGGCAGTGCCGGCGCTCGCCGACGGCGAACTGCACATCTACAATTGGGGCGACTACACCAACCCCAAGCTGATCGAAAAATTCGAGAAGCAGTACAACGTCAAGGTGACGCTGGACGACTACGATTCCAACGAAACCATGCTGTCCAAGGTGCGCGCCGGCAATTCCGGCTACGACATCGTCGTGCCGTCCGACTACACTGTGAAGATCATGATCGAAGAAGGCCTGCTCGAAAAAACCGAGCCCAACGCGATGCCGAACGGCAAGAACATCGATCCGCGCTTCCTCAACATTTATTGGGACGACGGCCGCCATTATACCGTGCCGTGGCAATTCGGCACGACCGCGTTCTCCGTCAATACGGACAAGTTCAAGGGCGACATCAACACGTTGGCCATCCTGTTCAATCCCCCCGATGAACTGAAGGGCCAGATCAACATGCTGGACGACGTCAACACCGTCATGCATGCGGCCGAGCGCTATGCCGGCGTGCCGCGCTGCGGCGCCGACAAGGCCAATTTGAAGAAAATCAACGACATCCTAACGGCCGCCAAGCCGTCGTGGAAAACCTTCAGTTACGACACCATCACCAAGATCACCTCCGGCGACGTCATCGTCTCGGAGCAGTGGAACGGCGCCAGCTACCGTTCGCGGCAGAAGACTCCGGCGATCAAATATGCCTATCCGAAGGAAGGCATCGAAGGTTGGATGGACAATGTCGCGGTGCTGAAGGGCGCCAAGAACCTCGAAAACGCGAAGCTGTTCCAGGACTTCGTCATGGCGCCTGAGAACGCGGCGCTGATCTCCGAGTTTGCCGGTTACGACAACGGCATCGCCGGCAGCCATAAATTCCTGCCGCCGGAGTTTGCCAACTCGCCGGAAATCAGCCCTCCGGCCGGCTCGCCGACGCCGGAATTCGTACCGCCATGCCCGCCGGACGTGGTGGAGATCTACAACAAGATCTGGACCAACCTGCGCAAATAAAACAGCGCGGCGCATGGAAGGAGGGGAGGCTCCGGCCTCCCTTTCTTGTGACTGGTTCTGTGCATATCGTTCTGCGAAAAACCGCTTACGCATTTGGGCGACATGCATCGAGGAGGAAATCTTGTCGTCCTATCGCAACTCCGATCCGCGGCTGCCGATCATGCAGGGCTCGCCGCCAAAGCTGGTGCCGCCGAAGCTCGACTGGGATCGGCCGCCCTGGAACCGCTGGGCCTTCCAGCACATCCGCGAATTTCTGCCGACCGTCGAGGTGTGGCGCGGCAGCGGCCATCGCCATCGCCTCGAGCGCGCGGAGGTGGACCTCGACGATCTGCCGGTGGCCGACAGCAACGGTGCGCCGACGTCACTCGCGGGCCTGCTCGACGAGACCTATGCCGACGGCTTCCTGGTGCTGAAGGACGGCAGGATCGCCTATGAGCGTTATTTCAACGGCATGGACGAGCGCACGCTGCATCTGTCGCAATCGATGGCGAAGTCGGTCACCGGAGCGGTGTGTGGCATCCTGGTTGGCCGCGGCCTGATCGATCCGGGCAAGCTGGTCACCGACTATCTGCCGGAGCTTGTCGAGACCGGCTGGGCCGGCGCCACGGTGCAGCAGGTGCTCGACATGACGACGGGCGTGCGCTTTTCCGAAGAATACACCGACCGCTATTCCGAGATCGGCCAGGTCGATGTCGCGACCGGCTGGAAGCCGATCCCGCCGGGCAGCGATCCGGACTTCGAGTGGCCGTCGCATCTGTTCGAGCTGATCCTGCGGCTGAAGGACAGAGTGCGCCCGCATGGCGAGGCGTTCGAATACCGCTCGATCGAGACCGACGTGCTCGCCTTCATCATGGAGCGGGTGAGCGGCAAGCGCCTGGCGCAGCTCGTCTCGGAAGAGCTCTGGCAGAAGCTCGGCGCCGACGAGAGCGCCTGCTTCACCGTCGATAGCGCCGGCTATGCGCTGGCCGATGGCGGCTTCAATGCGACGCTGCGCGACTATGGCCGCTTCGGGCAATTGATCCTCGACAATGGCGGCGGCGTGATCCCGGCCGACTGGATCGAGGCGACACGCAGCGGCAAACACGGGCCGAATTTCAGCCCGAGCCTTCCCGACGGCAGCTACCGCAACCAGTTCTGGATCGAGGATTCGCGCTCACGCTCGCTGATGTGCCGCGGCGTGTTCGGCCAATTGATCCACATGAGCTGGGAACACAGGATGGTCGTTGTGAAGCTTTCGAGCTATCCGGATTTCGTCAATTCCGCCTATTCGGTGGCGACGCAGAAGGCGGTGCATGCCATCGCCGCCGCGCTGACCTGAAACCGCAAAACAAGATCCGGGAGAGCATCATGAGCGGCAAGACCGCGTTCGAGGCCAGATACGGCTTTGCCCGCAAGGATGTGCGGCTCGACAACTGGCGGCTTTCGCCGTTCAACCGATGGTCGTTCCAGAATGTCGGCGAGCTGGTGCCGAGCGCGCATATCGCGGCGGCGCCCGCCGGCGAGAGCCAAGCGAAATCGCTCGGCGCATTGCTTGAGGAAAAAATATCGCTCGCCGGTGGCAGCGAGACCGTCGAGGGTTTCCTGAAGCGTTCCGACACGGACGGGCTGACGATCCTGAAAGCCGGCAAGCTGGTCGGCGACTGGTCGGCGCCGCATATGCCGTTCGGAGCGCGCCACATCATCTTTTCGATCAGCAAGTCGGTGACGGCGATTCTCGCAGGCATACTGGAAGGCGAGGGGTTGTTCGATCCCAACGCGCCGGTAACGCACTACATCCCTGAAGCCAAGGGCTCAGCCTATGGCGACGCGAGCGTGCGCAACGTGCTCGACATGACGGTGAGCCTCGATTTCGAGGAAGCCTATCTCGATCCGGAAAGCGCCTTCGCCCGCTACCGCCGCTCGACGCTGTGGAATCCCGGCGGCGGGTCCGAGAGCCTCACCGCGTTCCTGATGACCATCCAGCGGCTTGCCGAGCCGCATGGCCAGACCTATCGCTACCGTTCGCCCAATTCAGACGTGCTCGGCATCCTGATCGAACGGGCTTCCGGCAGGCGTGTCAGCGACCTGCTCAGCGAGAAACTGTGGCAGCCGCTCGGTGCTGGAAGCGAAATGTCGGTGACCGTCGACATGGAAGGCACGGCGCGCACCGCCGGTGGCATGTCGATGACGCCGCGCGACCTTGTCCGCATCGGCGACATGATGCGGCAGGGCGGCATCGCCAATGGCCGCCGCATCGTGCCGGAAGCCTGGGTGCGCGACACGGTGGCCACCGGCGGCAGCCATGAAGCCTGGCAACGCGGCACGATGGCGTTCCTGTTCCCGAAGGGACGCTACCGCAACAAATGGTATCAGACCGGCCACGACAGCGGCGCCTTCTGCGGCATCGGCATTCACGGCCAGTGGCTTTACGTCAATCCGAAGACGGACGTGGTCATCGCCAAGATGTCGTCGCAGCCGGAACCGGTGGACGACAAGCTGGATGGGGACATCGTGGCGTTCTTCGAAGCGTTGAGCGGCATGGTTTGAGCCGGTCAGAGGCTGGTTCCAACAGCTGTTTTCTGTGGACCTTCGGCGCGTGACGAAACCGTTGCGGTTGGCGCAGCGGTTCTCCCGTCCTATGGTCGCCGCTCTTTTCCGCAGGGACCAGCATGGCATCGGACATCAAGCGCATCGCAGCAATCATCGCGGCCGAGATCGGCGCGCGGCCGGAACAGGCAGCGGCGGCAATCGGGCTGCTCGACGAAGGCGCGACAGTCCCCTTCGTGGCGCGTTACCGCAAGGAAGTCACCGGCGGGCTCGACGATACGCAGCTGCGCGACCTTTCCGAGCGGCTCGCCTATCTGCGTGAGCTCGATGCGCGGCGCGAGACCATCGTCAGCTCCATCCGCGAGCAGGGCAAGCTTACCGAGGAGCTGGAAGCCAAGATCCGGGCGGCCGCCACAAAGGCGGAGCTCGAGGACATCTATCTGCCCTACAAGCCGAAGCGGCGCACCAAGGCCGAAATCGCCAAGGAGCGTGGGCTTGGGCCGCTCGCAGAGGCGATCCTCGCCGATCGCTCGAAAATTCCGGCCGAGCTTGCGCTCGCCTATGTCACGGAAGAGGTGGCCGACGCCAAGGCGGCGCTTGAAGGCGCGCGAGACATCCTGTCGGAGCAGTTCGCCGAAAATGCCGATCTGGTCGGCAAGCTGCGCGCCTATATGAAGGAACGCGCCTTCCTGCGCGCAAAAGTCGTCGACGGCAAGCAGGAGGCCGGCGCGAAATTCTCCGACTATTTCGACCATGTCGAGCGCTGGGCAGGCGTGCCCAGCCACCGCGCCCTGGCCATGCTGCGCGGCCGCAACGAGGAAGTGCTGTCGCTCGACATCGAGGTCGATGCCGACGATCAATCGCCGGTGAAGCCGGTCGATCGCATGATCGCCAACGCCTATGCGATCGGCGCGACGCTGCCCGGCGATAAATGGCTGATGGAGGTAGCCGGTTGGACCTGGCGGATAAAACTGTCGCTGCATCTGACGCTTGACCTGATGCGCGACCTGCGCGAGCGGGCCGAGGAAGAGGCGATCCATGTCTTTGCCCGCAACCTGAAGGACCTGCTGCTGGCCGCGCCCGCCGGCTCGCGGCCGACCATGGGGCTCGATCCAGGCATCCGCACCGGAGTCAAGGTTGCGGTGGTCGACGGCACCGGCAAGCTGGTGGCGACCACCACCGTCTATCCGTTCCCGCCAAGGAACGACGTGCGCGGCACGCAGGCCGAGCTCGCCGCCCTCATCCGCCAGCACAAGGTCGAGCTGATCTCGATCGGCAACGGTACCGGCAGCCGAGAGACCGAGAAGCTGGTGGCCGACATGCTTTCGGACCTGCCGGCAGGTGCCGGGCCGAAGCCGCTCAAGGTGATCGTCAGCGAGGCTGGCGCCTCGGTCTATTCGGCCTCGGCGACGGCAGCGGCAGAATTCCCGGGCCTGGATGTGTCGCTGCGCGGCGCGGTGTCGATAGCACGGCGCCTGCAGGACCCGCTGGCCGAGCTGGTCAAGATCGAGCCGAAGTCGATCGGCGTCGGCCAGTATCAGCACGATGTCGACCAGTACCGGCTCGGCCGTTCGCTGGAAGCCGTGGTCGAGGATGCGGTGAACGCCGTCGGTGTCGACCTCAACACGGCGTCGGCGCCGCTTTTGGCGCGCGTGTCGGGACTTGGGCCGTCGCTGGCCGAGGCGATCGTTGCGCATCGCGACGCGGCCGGGCCGTTTGCCAGCCGTAAGGACCTGCTCAAGGTGGCGCGGCTCGGGCCGCGCGCATTCGAGCAAAGTGCCGGCTTCCTGCGCATTCCGAACGGGACAGAGCCGCTCGATGCGTCATCGGTGCATCCGGAAGCCTATGGTGTGGCCAAGAAAATCGTCGCCGCTTGCGGCCGCGACGTGCGCGCGCTGATGGGGGACAGCGCGGCGCTGAAGGCGCTCGACCCGCGCGTCTTCGTCGACGAGCGTTTCGGCCTGCCGACTGTGCGCGACATCATCGCCGAGCTGGAAAAACCCGGACGCGACCCGCGCCCCGGCTTCAAGACGGCGACCTTTGCCGAGGGTGTCGACGACATCAAGGATTTGAAGCCGGGCATGCTGCTCGAAGGCACAGTTACCAATGTCGCCGCCTTCGGCGCTTTCGTCGATATTGGCGTGCACCAGGATGGGCTGGTGCATGTCTCGCAACTGGCCGACCGCTTCATCAAGGACGCGCATGAAGTGGTGAAGGCCGGCGATGTCGTGAAGGTGCGGGTCGTCGATGTCGACATCAAGCGCAAGCGCATCGGCCTTTCGATGCGCAAGGATGGCGGCGAGGGCGGGGCGCCCCGTGGCGGCGAGCGCGATCACGGCGGCAGCAAGCCGGCGCCGCGCTCGCCAGCGCCGCAGCGCCAGCCGGAGCGGCCGTCGCAGGGCGCGCTCGGTGCGGCGCTCGCCGAGGCGATGAAGCGCAAATAGCTACCACGCCAGGACAGCCGGCTCCTTGCCGATCTGACCCAGCAGCCAGTCGCGAAAACTGGCGACCGGCGGGTGGCCGCGCTTGTCGTGCGGCACGACGAGGTAATAGGCGCTGCGGCTTTGCATCGGCGTGCCCGGCGCCGGCACCAGCTGGCCGCGCTGCAACTCGCCGGCAATCAGGATTTCCGGCAGCAGCGCCACGCCGAGACCCGCCATGCAGGCCTGGGCGACGGTGCCGAACTGCTCGAACTGCATGCCGGGCCCGGTCGGGGCCTCAAGCCCCTGATGCTCGAACCACTCGCTCCAGGCGCCGGGGCGGGTCGCCATATGCAGCAGCGGCAGACGGCTGATGTCGGCCGGCATGGCGATGGCGCGGCTGGCCAAAAATTCGGGCGAAACCACCGGCATTACGGTCTCGCGCATCAAGAGCGTGCAATCGGCGTCCGGCCAGTCGGGCATGCCGTGATGGATGGCGGCATCCAGCCGCTCGCGGGCGAAGTCGAAGCGTCCGATGCGGGTGGCGAAGTTGATGGTGATGTCGGGATGGCGGGCGACGAAATCCGGGATCAGCGGCATCAGCCAGCGTGTGCCGAAGGTCGGCAGGATGGCCAGGTTGAGAACGCCGCTATGCCGATTGCTCATCAATCCAAGCGCTGCGTCGCGCAATTGGCCAAGCGCCGAGCGCACCGCTTCGGCATAGATCTCGCCGGGCGGCGACAGCCGGACGTTGCGGCTGTCGCGTTCGAACAGCCGGCGACCGAATTGCTCTTCTAGGAGGCTGATCTGCCGGCTGACAGCCCCTTGCGTCAGGTGGAGCTCACGCGCGGCGGCGGTGAAGGAGCCGAGACGCGCAACCGCTTCGAAGGCGGCGAGGGCGGCGGTGTTGGGTAGAAGGCGGCGCTGGACATTCATGATCCATTACTAACGCTCATTGATCCGTGATGCAATTTCGTTTGATTTTTTGCACGCGGAGTCCGATAAGCCGGCCATCTCAACAATATGTCGGGAGATCGAGGCCATGGCCGCCGAGAAGAACGCCTTCGTGTGGAACGATCCTTTCCTGATCGAGGACCAGCTTTCCGAGGATGAGCGCATGGTGCGCGACGGCGCGGCCGCTTTCGCGGCCGACAAGCTGGCGCCGCGCATCGAGGAAGCCTATGCCGAAGAGAAGACCGATCCATCGATCTTCCGCGAGATGGGCGAAGCGGGCCTGCTCGGCATCACCATTCCGGAAGAATATGGCGGGCTCGGCGCCAACTATGTGACTTACGGCCTGGTGGCGCGCGAAGTCGAGCGGATCGATTCCGGCTACCGCTCGATGATGAGCGTGCAATCCTCGCTGGTCATGTATCCGATCCATGCCTATGGCTCGGAAGCGCAGCGCAAGAAATACCTGCCGAAGCTGGCGTCGGGCGAATGGATCGGCTGTTTCGGGCTCACCGAGCCGGACGCCGGCTCCGATCCAGGCGGCATGAAGACGCGCGCCGAGAAGACGGCGAACGGCTACAGGCTCTCCGGCTCCAAGATGTGGATCTCGAACGCGCCGATCGCCGACGTCTTCGTCGTGTGGGCGAAGCTGAAGGGCGACAGCGGCAAGGACGAGATCCGCGGCTTCGTGCTGGAAAAGGGCATGAAGGGACTGTCGGCGCCGAAGATCGGCGGCAAGTTGTCGTTGCGGGCGTCAATCACCGGCGAGGTGGTGCTGGAAGGCGTCGAGGTCGGCGAAGACGCGTTGCTGCCCAACGCCAAGGGCCTCGGCGGTCCGTTCGGCTGCCTCAACCGGGCGCGCTACGGCATCTCCTGGGGAGCGATGGGCGCGGCCGAGGATTGCTGGCACCGGGCGCGGCAATACGGCCTCGACAGAAAACAGTTTGGCAAGCCGCTCGCCGGCACGCAATTGTTCCAGAAGAAGCTCGCCGACATGCAGACCGAGATCGCGCTCGGACTGCAGGGCTCGCTGCGCGTCGGCCGGCTGATGGACGAAGGCAAGATGGCGCCGGAAATGATCTCGATCGTCAAGCGCAACAATTGCGGCAAGGCGCTCGACATCGCCCGCCAGGCCCGCGACATGCATGGCGGCAACGGCATCCAGATCGGCTATCACGTGATGCGCCACGCGCAGAACCTGGAGACGGTCAACACCTACGAAGGGACGCATGATGTGCATGCGCTGATCCTCGGAAGGGCGCAGACGGGGATCCAGGCGTTTTTCTAAGCCGGTAAGGCTGCTTAAATTAGGTGCAGCGCAACATCTCTGCTTGGAGAATGGCCAGCATCTATGTCAGGGTTCGGCGAATTGAAACGCCGAACTCCGGGGCACCATGGCAATTCAGGCAGCCGTTCATCACCTGACCCATTACAAATATGACCGGCCGGTGGTGCTCGGTCCCCAGGTGATCAGGCTGCAGCCGGCGCCGCATTCTCGCACCAAGGTGCTCAGCCATTCGCTGAAGGTCGAGCCGGCAAACCACTTCGTCAATCTGCAGCAGGATCCCTACGGCAACTTCCTCGCCCGCTTCGTCTTTCCGGAGCCGGTGACGGAACTGAAGATCGAAGTCGACCTCGTCGCCGACATGACGGTCTATAATCCGTTCGACTTTTTTGTCGAGGAGAGCGCCGAGACCTTTCCGTTCGACTATCCCGAAGAGATCAGGGAAGACCTCGCCATCTACCGCGCGCCGGAGCCAGCCGGGCCGCTGTTGTCGAAATTCCTGGCAAGCATCGACCGCAGCCCGACAAACACCGTCAATTTCCTCGTCGACCTCAATGCAAGGCTGCAGCGCGAGATCGCCTACATCGTGCGCATGGAGACCGGCGTCTACTCGCCGGAAGAGACACTGGCCGCGGCCAAGGGTTCGTGCCGGGATTCGAGCTGGCTCTTTGTGCAGATCCTGCGCAATCTCGGCATCGCCGCGCGCTTCGTCTCCGGCTACTTGATCCAGCTCAAGCCGGATCTCGTCTCGCTCGACGGACCGCCGGGAACCGCTATCGACTTCACCGACCTGCATGCCTGGTGCGAGGTCTATATTCCCGGCGCCGGCTGGATCGGCTTCGATCCGACCTCCGGCCTGCTCACCGGCGAAAGCCATGTGCCGCTGGCGGCGACGCCGCATTTCCGCAATGCCGCGCCGATCTCCGGCATGGCGAGCTTCGCCAATGTCGATTTCAACTTCGACATGCGCGTCGACCGGATTGCCGAGCATCCGCGCATCACCAAGCCGTTCTCGGACGAAAGCTGGGAGGCGCTCGATCGACTGGGTGAAAAAGTCGACGCGGTGCTGAAAGACGGCGACGTGCGGCTCACCATGGGCGGCGAGCCGACCTTCGTGTCGATCGACGATTTCGAGTCCGCCGAATGGAACACGGCTGCCGTCGGTCCGACCAAGCGCGACAAGGCGGATGAGTTGATCCGCCGGCTGCGCGAGCGGTTCGCGCCGGGCGGCTTCCTGCATTACGGCCAGGGCAAGTGGTATCCGGGCGAGAGCCTGCCGCGCTGGACCTTCTCGCTCTACTGGCGCACCGACGGCGAGCCGGTGTGGCGCGATCCGTCGCTGATCGCGCGGGAAAAGAGTGGCGCTGCCGTGGGACCGGAGCAGGCCGAGAGCCTGCTCACGGCGATCGCCGGCGAGCTCGGCATCGACAAAGCGATGGTGGGCGAGGCCTATGAGGATCCGGGCGAGTGGCTGCTCAAGGAAGGCAAGCTGCCGGACAATGTCGATCCTTCCAATTCGAAGCTGGAAGACCCTGAAGAGCGGAGCCGCATGGCGCGCGTCTTCGAGCGTGGCCTGACCAAGCCGTCAGGCTATGTGCTGCCGGTGCAGCGCTGGAACAGCCAGGCCGCTGGACAGCGCTGGCGCTCGGAAAAATGGAAGACCAGGCGCGGGCGCCTGTTTCTGGTGCCGGGCGACTCTCCAGTCGGCTACCGCTTGCCGCTCGGTACGTTGCCCTATGTTCCGCCGGCGCAATTCCCTTACATCGTGCCCGTCGACCCCTCAGTGCCACGTGGCCCGCTGCCTGCGCGCGCCGAAATCCTGCCGGAAGCTCCGGCCGGCGGCGCGGACGAAATGGCGCGTCAGCAGGCTGAGGCCTCCTTCACCGCCGCCACGGCCCAGCAGGACCGGGTCGAGCAGCGACTGACCGAGATCGGCGGCGCGGTGCGGACCGCACTCACCGTCGAGCCGCGCGACGGCAGGCTCTGTGTGTTCATGCCGCCGGTCGAAGCGCTGGAGGATTATCTCGAACTGGTGGCGGCGGCGGAAAATGCTGCCAAGGCCATCGGGTTGCCGGTGCATATCGAGGGCTATGCTCCGCCGCACGACCCGCGCCTCAACGTCATCCGCGTCGCGCCGGATCCAGGCGTCATCGAGGTCAACATCCACCCGGCCGCCAACTGGCAGGAATGTGTCACGACAACCACAGCCATTTACGAGGAAGCGCGGCAGTCGCGGCTCGGTACCGACAAGTTCATGATCGACGGCCGCCACACCGGCACCGGCGGCGGCAATCATGTCGTGGTCGGCGGCGCGACGCCCAATGACAGCCCGTTCCTGCGCCGGCCAGACCTTCTGAAGAGCCTGGTGCTGCAATGGCAGCGGCATCCGTCCCTGTCCTACCTGTTTTCGGGCCTGTTCATCGGCCCGACCAGCCAGGCGCCGCGCATCGACGAGGCGCGGCACGATTCGCTCTACGAACTGGAGATCGCGCTGGCGCAGGTGCCGCATCCCGAGAAGGGCGAGGCGCCCTTGCCATGGCTGGTCGACCGGCTGTTCCGCAATCTCTTGACCGACGTGACCGGCAACACGCACCGTTCGGAAATCTGCATCGACAAACTGTTCTCGCCGGATGGCCCGACCGGCCGGCTCGGGCTGGTCGAGTTCCGCGGCTTCGAGATGCCGCCCAATGCGCGCATGAGCCTCGCGCAGCAATTGCTGGTGCGCGCGATCATCGCCCGCGCCTGGAGGAACCCGCTCGACGGACGCTTCGTGCGCTGGGGCACCTCGCTGCACGACCGTTTCATGCTGCCGCACTACGTCTGGGCGGATTTCCTCGACGTGCTGGAGGATCTGAAGCTGAACGGCTTCGATTTCCGCCCCGAATGGTTCGCGGCCCAGCTCGAATTCCGTTTCCCGTTCTGCGGCGAGGTCCAACATGCCGGCGTCAAGCTGGAGTTGAGGCAGGCGCTAGAGCCGTGGCATGTGATGGGCGAGCAGGGCGCTATCGGCGGCACGGTCCGCTTCGTCGATTCCTCGGTCGAGCGGCTGCAGGTGCGAACCGAAGGCCTCAATCCGGAGCGTCACGCCATCGTCTGCAACGGCCGCCTCGTGCCGATGAAGGTCACCGACAATCGCGAGGTCGCGGTGGCCGGCGTTCGCTTCAAGGCTTGGCAGCCGGCGTCGGGCCTGCATCCGGCGCTGCCGGTCAACACGCCGCTGGTCTTCGACATCTATGACCGCTGGTCGGGCCGCTCGGTCGGCGGCTGCGTCTACCATGTCGCGCATCCGGGCGGCCGCAACTACGACACCTTCCCAGTCAACGGCAACGAGGCCGAGGCGCGACGGCTTGCCCGGTTCGAACCGCGCGGCCACACGCCGGGCGGCTATGTGCTGCGTGACGAAGAAGCTGCTGAAGAGTTCCCCATGACCCTTGACCTCAGGCAGCCGGCGAGATTCTGATCGACAATGGCCAAGGGGAATCAGAGACGGGTGGGCGGCAGGCCGCGGGCGCCGAGCCTGCTGGAAAGCTACCGACCGATCGAAGGCGTCGTCGACGAGATGGTCGACGCGGCCGGCAGCCCGCGCCCGGCCTGGCGCTCCTTCATCGACGCGCTCGACGATCTCGGGGCGGATCGGCTCGGGCAGCGGTTTGCCCGCGCCGACCAGTATCTGCGCGATGCCGGCGTCTATTACCGTGTCTATGAGCAGGCTGGCGCCAATGAGCGGGAGTGGCCGCTCGCGCATGTCCCGCTGCTGATCGACGAGAAGGAATGGGCCGAGATCAGCGCCGGCCTCGTCCAGCGCGCCGACCTGTTCGAGGCGATCCTGTCCGACATTTACGGGCCGAACCGGTTGGTCGAGAAAGGCATTCTGCCGGCCGGCCTGATTGCAGCCAGCCCGGAATATCTGCGCCCGATAGCCGGCGTCCGGCCGGCCAACGGGCATTTTCTGCATATGGTCGCCTTCGAGCTCGGCCGTGGCCCGGACGGCCGCTGGTGGGTGCTGGGCGATCGCACCCAGGCGCCGTCGGGCGCAGGCTTCGCGCTGGAGAACCGCGTCGCCACAACGCGCGCGCTGTCGGATATCTATGGCGAGATGCATGTGCATCGGCTTGCCGGCTTTTTCCGCCGCTTCCGCGACGCGCTGAACGCTATGGCAAGGGAGTCGGGCGGCCGCGTCGCCATCCTGACGCCGGGACCGCTCAACGAAACCTATTACGAGCACGCCTATATCGCCCGCTATCTGGGCATCATGCTGCTCGAGGGCGAGGACCTGACCGTTTCCGGCGGCAGGCTGATGGTGCGAACCGTTTCCGGCCTGATGCCGATCGGCGTCCTGTGGCGGAGGCTCGATGCCGCTTTCGCCGATCCGCTGGAGCTCAGGCCGGACTCGCAGATCGGCACACCGGGATTGGTCGAGGCAATCCGGCGCGGCTCCGTATCGGCCGTCAATGCGCTGGGTTCGGGCCTGATGGAGACGCGGGCATTGCTGTCGTTCCTGCCCAGGATCGCGCGAGAACTGCAAGGTGACAATCTCAAGCTGCCGAGCATCGCCACCTGGTGGTGCGGGCAAGAGGCGGAGCGCGCGCATGTGCTGGCCAATATCGACCGCATGGTGGTCGGCCCGGCGCTCTCGACCCGGCTTGCCTTCGAGGACGATGGCGCGACCCGGCTCGGCTCGTCCCTTTCGGCCGGCGAGCGGGCCGAGCTCATCGCGCGCATCGAGGCGGACGGCGCCGGCTTCGTCGGGCAGGAAGCCGTGACGTTGTCGACCACGCCGGTGTTCGTCGACGGCTTGCTGGAGCCGCGGCCTGCCAGCCTGCGCGTCTATCTGGCGCGCACGCCGGAAGGCTGGACGGTGATGCCCGGCGGCTTCGCCCGTGTCGGATTTTCGCTCGACCCGACGGCGATCGCCATGCAGCGCGGCGGCCAGGCGGCGGATGTCTGGGTGGTCAGCGACAGGCCGGTCGAGCGCGAGACATTGTTGCCGCAAGAGCATGACGGCTTCACCCGCACCATGCCGGGCAGCCTGCCCAGCCGCGCGGCCGAGAACCTGACCTGGCTCGGACGCTATATCGAGCGCTCCGAAGACACGGTGCGCGTGCTGCGCGCCTATCACGTGCGGCTTGCCGAGACGTCCGATCCGGATATGCCGCTGCTTGCCGATATCAGGGACTATCTGGAACCGTTCGGCATCGACGTCGAAACGGCGATACCACCGGGGTTGATCGGCACTTTGGACAGCGCGGTCTACAGCGCCGGCCAGATTCGCGACCGCTTCTCTCCCGATGGCTGGCTGGCGCTGAAGGATCTGTCCAAGACCATCCACAAATTCGCGGAGACGGTCGCGCCCGGAGACGACGCGACGCGTGCGATGACGGTGATGCTGCGCAAGCTTGCCGGCTTTTCCGGCCTGCTGCACGAGAACATGTACCGCTTCACCGGTTGGCGCTTCCTGGAGATCGGCCGCAGGCTGGAACGCGGCATCCAGATCGCGCGCACGCTCAGCCAGCTGACAAGGAATGAGGTGCCGGAAGGGGCGCTGGACATGATGCTGGAGATCGGCGACAGCGTCATGACCCATCGCCGGCAATATCCGGTGCAGGCCGGGCGGCACACGGTTATCGACCTGCTCGCGCTCGACCCGCTCAATCCTCGCTCGATCTTGTTCCAGCTGGAGCGGCTGAAGGCCGAGATCGGCATGCTGCCTTCGATCGGCGGCGAGGGGCACATGTCACCCGCCGCCAAGGAGATCCTGCGGCTCAACACGGCAATAGCCGTCATGGAGCCATCGGACATGAGCGCCAAGGCGCTCGACGACCTCGCCGGCCAGATCGGCGATCTCTACAACAGCCTCTCCAAGGCCTATTTCGGTTAGAGCATTTCCAGCGAAAAGGATCGCCTTCAATGCTCTATCTCTCTGTTTTTGCGCAATTCCGGACGCAAGGCTACGGCGAAGCCGCCGAGCCCAACGGCTGCGCTTTTTTGCTGGAATTGCCCTAATGCTCTACGACATCAAACTCCATTTGCATTACGACTACGCCGCTGCCGCCGGTGGCGGACGGCACCAGGTGCGCGTCATGCCGCAGACGATCGCCGGAGTGCAGCGCGTGATCGCCGCCTCGCTGTCGTTCCAGCCGTCGCCGGCCGAGCGTGCCGATTTTTCCGATTTCTTCGGGAACAACGTCACCTCGATCGCTTTTCGCGACGCGCATGAGACGCTCGACATCCGCATGAGCGCGCGCGTGTCTGTCTCGCGGCCCGAGCCAGGTCTCGATGTCTCGCCCGATATAAGCGGGCTGAGGTCGGAGCTCGATCTGGTACGCTCGCTATTGCCGTCCGCGCCGCATCATTTCCTCGCCGCCAGCGACCATGCCGGCATCGATGCGGCGATCACGGCCTATGCGCGGGAAAGCCTGGCCGGCTCAGCGGTGGCAACGGCGGCCGATCTCTGCAACCGCATCCATCGCGATTTCACCTATGACGGCAAGGCAACCACGGTGCAGACGCGGGCAAGCGACGCCTTCGCGCTGAAACGCGGCGTCTGCCAGGATTTCTCGCATATCATGATCGCCGGCCTGCGCGGGCTTGGCATTCCCGCCGGTTATGTCAGCGGCTTTTTGCGCACGATCCCGCCCAAGGGCAAGCCTCGGCTCGAGGGCGCCGATGCCATGCATGCCTGGGTCAAGGCCTGGTGCGGACGCGATGCCGGCTGGCAGGAGTTCGACCCGACCAACGGCATAAGGGCGAGCAACGACCATATCACGGTCGGCTACGGCCGCGACTATTCCGACGTCGCGCCGATCGTCGGCGTGTTGAAGACCACCGGCGGCCAGGTCGGCGAGCAAGCGGTCGACGTCATTCCGGTCGTCGTCGAAAAGGTGTAACGACAACCCGATTGCCCGTGGGCGCTTCTCAAATGCGCCTGCCGTCAGTATCCTGGGCACGGGATTGACGGGGGCGCGCGCCTGCGTGGGCGTGGCGCGCGGAGATAGATTTGGAAGCGGTAAGCGTCATCATACCAGCACATGATGCGGCTCGGACGATTGCCCGGACGCTCGCTTCACTGGTTTCGGAAAAAGAAGTTATCGGCGAGGTGCTGCTGGTTGACGATTCGTCGTCCGACGCCACCGCGGCCGTCGCGTCGGATTTGTCCTTGCAGTGCGGGTTGCCGCTGTGCGTCGTCAAATCGAGCTGCCGTGACGCCGGCGGCTCCAGGAATCTGGCTCTGGAGCAGGCCCGCTTTCCCTGGATCTATCTGATCGATGCCGACGATATTCATCTCGAAGGCGGCCTGCGCGCACTGCTGGCCAAGGCCGTAGGGGATCGAGGAGCGGACATGGTGGTCGGCGCCTACCGCCGACAGGTCGGCGGCGAGGAGCGGTCGACCAAGCTGCCGGGCGGCTACACGAAGAGCGGACCGGCCAATGCCTGCGCCTATCTCGAAGGGCGGATACGGTCGATCGCAGTCGGCAGCGCGCTGGTGTCGCGGCGGGTTGTCGGCGACACGAGGTTCCCCACCGGGCTCGCCTATGACGAGGACACGCTGTTTTGGGCGCGCCTGATGGCCAAAGCCTCGCTTGCGGTCCTGACGCGACCGATCTTCATCTATTTCGTCTCGGCGGAGCGTTCCGACGATCGTTTCACGATCAGGCCCGCCGCTTGCTTTCTCGAATGGCGCCTGGCGCTGCGCCGGCTCCGGTCCTGCGGCATCGCGGAGCGGTCGCTCAAGACCAGGGAAGGCCTCGTCGCCTTGAAGATCGCGCGCGTTCATTATGCGCGCGGTGATTTCGACATGGCGGGAAGATTCCTCAGCGTGGCCGAAGCTGCGCCACGGACGGGCGCGGCTGTCTGGCGGTGCATGCGCTATCGGCTGAAGATCGCGTTGCGGCGCCGGTTCTGGGCGCCGGCCGCCCAATTGCAACGCGCCTGATGGCCGCAAGGCCGGATCTCGCGGTCGTGGTGATTGGTTTGCGGGCACCCGCCTCACTGGCGGCTGCGGTAAGGTCGGTGCTCGACCAGAATGTTCCGCTCGAGATCGTGGTGGTGAATTCCGGCGGCGGCGACGCCATGGCGCTGCTTGCCGATTGCGGCATCGGCGTAACTGTCATCGATGTCGAGGAGCGGTTGTTTGCCGGGGCCGCGCGAAATCGCGGCATCGCTGCAACGCAGGCTCCGTTCATCGCCTTTCTCGCGGATGATTGCCTGGCCTGTCCGCAATGGGCCGAAATCCGGCTGCAGCGTCACCGGGAGGGTGCCGCGGCTGTGGCGAGCGCCGTCCTCAACAGCCATCCGCGCAATCTAGTCGCCTGCGCGGCGCATCTCGTCACCTATATGCGACGCCTGCCCGGTCTCCCGGCCGGGAAGGCGCAGTGCTACGGCGTTTCGTTCGACCGGAAGTTGTTCGAGCGATATGGAGCGTTCGACGAGGGGCTGAAGTCCGGAGAAGACACCGAATTCATGGCCAGACTGCCGGAGGCTCTGCGGCCGGTCTGGGAACCGAGGGTCCTGACCGTTCACCGCAACGAGATGAGCTTGTCCGGCTTGCTTGCCGACCAGTATCGCCGCGGGCGCCGCTATGGCGCCTATCTCCGGTCCCTCGACACCGGAAAACCCATGCGTCCGTTCCGAAAGGTGTTCCGCGACCGGCGCAATGTCGGCAAGCTGATCAAGGAGGGGTTGTCCGGCAAGGACAGGACCTTCGCAAGGCTGTCGCTGCCGATCGTGTGGCTGGCATTGTTCGCCAAATCGCTGGGGGCGTCCGCCGGCGCCCGGCATGGCGACACGACGGAGGACCGGCGATGATCACCATCGAGATGAAGCCGCCGCGTCGGCGGCGCGGCCGATGGTTTTGGTCACAGCGCAAAATCGTCGCCGTTTTCAGCTACCGCTACGATCAGCATCTCGTGCCCGACCTTATCGCCAATCTCGAGCCTGTCGTCGACGGCTGGATCGCCTATGACGACCGCGCCTCGGAGGGGCTTTTCAGCAGCGAGCCGCAGAGGCGGCGTGCGCTTATCGCCGCGGCCCATGAGGCCGGCGCCGATTGGGTTCTGGCCATGGATCCTGATGAAAGGCTGGAACAAGCCGTTGCCGGCCGGATCGGCCGCCTGACCAGCGGGTCCAGGCGCATCGCCTGGGGGTTCCGCTGTCGGGAGCTGTATACGCCGGCCAGCTACAGGATCGACGGTCGCTGGGGCCAGAAGATGCAGCACAGGCTTTTTGCCGCCTATCCCCCTGACCGTTATCGATCGAAAGAACTGCACGGCGCCTGGTTTCCCGACGATATCGGCTTCAGGCTCGAGGATAGCGGTCTCAATCTTTATCATTTGAAGATGATCGAGCCAAAGCGGCGCGCAGCGCGTCGCGACCTCTACAATTGCCTCGACCCGGATCGCCGGCTGCAGCAGATCGGCTACGACTATCTGGCGGACGAGTCGGGAATGGTTCTCGAGGCCGTGCCGGCCGGGCGAGAGTACGTTCCCGCTCATGCCGACGACGGCGGGCTCTGGATGGCGGATCTCTCCGCCATGCGGCGGGACTGAAAGCTGTTTCGGAACCAGCCGCCGGTTACGCGGCTTATCTACGGGAACTTCCGTGGAGCCATCATGCTGCAACAATCGCGATCCTGCGTCGACCGGCCGGCAGGCGAGGACCGAAGCCGGAAAGACGGTGCGCAGGATTCGGCCGAGCGCGCGTCGCTCAGCTATGTCAGCGACACCGATCCCGGCGTCCGACGATTGAGAAAAGGCAAGGGATTTTCCTATGTCGGTCCGAACGGGCGCAAGGTCAGCGCGGAGACACTTGCCCGCATCAAGGCGATCGTCATTCCGCCGGCCTGGACGGATGTATGGATATCCCCCGATCCGGACGGCCACATCCAGGCAACAGGTCGGGATCAGCGGGGCCGCAAGCAGTACCGCTATCACCCGCAATGGACCGAGGAACGCGACGGCGTCAAATATTCCAGCCTCGTCGCCTTCGCGGAAAGCCTGCCTGCCCTCAGGCGGCAGATCGATGCCGATCTGCGCCGCCACGGGCTGCCGATGGAGCGCGTCGTCGCCTCGGTGGTCTGGTTGCTCGACAACACCATGATCCGGATAGGCAACGCGGCCTATGCGCGCGACAACAAGAGTTTCGGACTGACCACGCTGCGTGACCGCCATGTCGAGATCACGGGCTCCAGCCTACGCTTCGCCTTCAAGGGCAAATCGGGCAAGGAATGGAAGCTGAAGCTGGCCGATCGCCGCATCGCCAAGGTCGTGCGCGGCGCCCAGGATCTGCCGGGACAGAAGCTGTTCCAATATCTCGACGAGGACGGCGACCGGCGGCCGGTGCGCTCGGAGGACGTCAACCGCTATATTCGCGAGGCATCCGGCGCTGAATTCAGCTCAAAGCATTTCCGCACCTGGGGCGGCACGATCCATGCAGCGTCGCTGTTTGCCGGGACCGAGCTGCCGGAAAGCAAAACGCAGCAAAACCGGGTCATCAACAGCGTCGTCGACAAGGTCGCCGAGCGGTTGGGCAACACCCGTGCCGTCTGTCGCAAATGCTACATCCACCCGCTGGTGTTCGAGGCGTGGAGCAACGGGCGCCTGCTCGACGAAATGGCCGAAGCCAATAAGCGCAAGCGCGTCATACCCGGTCTCGACGAGGAAGAAACGCTGGTGCTCAGATGGCTGCAGGCGCGCGGCGCCTGACAGGCGGTTGCGGAGATCGTCAAGTCAGTGATCCCTCGATAAATTTTTTTATCGACCTGGTGTCGGGAAGGGTCCTAGTGTCGCGTCCTTTGATACGGAAAGGACCTGCCATGCTTTACGCCATCCTCTGCTACGCCTCCGAAGACGTCGTCTGCTCCTGGAGCAAGGAACAGGACGACGAGGTCATGGCAAAGCTCCTCAACGTGCAGGACAAATACGCCAAGGCGGGCCGGCTGGGGCCGGTGGCGCGCCTGTTGCCGACGACGGCGGCCACGACGCTGCGAAAGGTCAAAGGGGAATCGATCGTGCTCGACGGCCCATTCGCCGAGACCAAGGAACAATTCCTCGGCTTCTACACGCTCGAATGCAACGATCTCGACGAAGCCGTCGAATTCGCGCGCGAGCTTTCCGAAGTCAATCCGAGCGGCGGCTCCTACGAGATCCGGCCGGTTTCGGTATTCAATCCGACAAAGGTCGCGGTATGACGGAACTCGCCTGGATAAACGCCGCGATCAGCAATGCCCGCCCGCAGGCGATGGGCGCGCTGCTGCGCTACTTCCGCGACCTCGACGCCGCGGAAGAGGCTTTCCAGGACGCATGCCTGAGGGCGCTCAACAACTGGCCGAAGAACGGGCCGCCACGCGATCCCGCGGCCTGGCTGATCTTCGTCGGACGCAACAGCGGCATCGACGCCGTGCGCAAGCGCGCCAAGCAGGCGCCGATGCCGGAAGAGGACCAGATTTCCGATCTCGAGGATGCCGAAGGCGATATGGCCGAGCGGCTGGACGGCGCGCATTATCGCGACGATATCCTGCGGCTTCTGTTCATCTGCTGCCATCCGGATCTGCCGGCGACGCAGCAGATCGCGGTGGCGCTGCGCATCGTGTCCGGCCTCACCGTCAAGCAGATCGCGCGCGCCTTTCTCGTCGGCGAGAGCGCCATGGAACAGCGCATCACCCGCGCCAAGGCGCGCATTGCCGATGCCGGCGTGCCGTTCGAGACGCCGGGCGCGGTTGAGCGCTCGGAGCGGCTCGCCGCAGTCTCCGCAATGGTCTATCTGATCTTCAACGAGGGCTATTCGAGCAATGGCGGCGAGGCGCCGGCTCGCGCGCCGCTGTGCGAGGAGGCGATCCGGCTCGCCCGGCTGCTGCTCAGGCTGTTCCAGCAGGAACCTGAAATCATGGGGCTGACGGCGCTGCTGCTTCTCCAGCATGCGCGGGCACCGGCGCGTTTCGACGAAGACGGCGAGATCGTGCTGCTCGAGGACCAGGACCGCTCGCTCTGGAGCCGCAAGATGATCGACGAGGGCTTGGCGCTGGTCGACAAGGCGCTGCGCCACCGCAAGCCCGGCCCTTATCAGGTGCAGGCGGCGATCGCAGCGCTGCATGCGCGGGCGGCGACGGCCGAGGATACCGACTGGACCGAGATCGACCTGCTCTATGGTCTGCTGGAGCAGATGCAGCCGTCGCCGGTGGTAACGCTCAACCGCGCCGTCGCGGTCAGCAAGGTGCGCGGCCCGGAAGCCGCACTTGCCATGATCGAGCCGCTGGAAGAGCGGCTGTCGGGCTATTTTCACTTCTTTGGGCTGAGGGGCGGGCTGCTGATGCAGCTTGGGCGCAACGACGAGGCGCGCATCGCCTTCGACCGCGCCATCGCCCTGGCCAACACCGCGGCCGAGGCGGCGCATATCCGCATGCATATCGACCGGCTGATCAAGGAAAGCACTGAGAAGTCTTCCTTCCAAAAAGCGCGCTGATCCGGCTTCGCCGTCTGGCCCAATTTCGCAATCCGGCCTTGGACCATGCCGGGGTAGCGGTTTTCCCCCGAAACGCGTAATGCCACGCCATGAAAGCGCCCGGCTGTGCCCGACGGCACGGACATGGCGCATGGCTTCCACGCCCGTCCCATGAGCGGCGGGATATGAAAGGGACAAAAATGACGTTAGCGAAGGAAACCGCTTCACTTCTTGAGAAACTGGGCGTCGCCAAAGATGCGCTTTCGGGGGGCGACCTGATCGTGCGCAGCCCGGTGACGGGCGAACAGATCGCGGCGCTGAAGTCGATCTCGGCCGCCGACGCCGGCAAGGCCATCGATGCCGCGCACAAGGCTTTCCAGGCCTGGCGGCTGGTGCCGGGGCCAAAGCGCGGCGAGCTGGTGCGCCTGCTCGGCGAGGAGCTGCGCGCGCATAAGGACGAGCTTGGCCGGCTGGTGTCGATCGAGGTCGGCAAGATCCCGTCCGAGGGGCTGGGCGAAGTCCAGGAGATGATCGACATCTGCGATTTCGCCGTCGGCCTTTCCCGGCAACTCTATGGCCTCACCATCGCCACCGAGCGCCCCGGACACCGCATGATGGAGACCTGGCATCCGCTCGGCGTCGTCGGGGTGATCTCGGCCTTCAATTTCCCGGTTGCCGTTTGGTCTTGGAACTCGGCGCTGGCCTTCGTCTGCGGCGACGCGGTGGTGTGGAAACCGTCGGAAAAGACGCCGCTGACGGCGCTTGCCTGCGAGGCGATCTTCAAGCGCGCCGCCAAGCGTTTCGGCACTGATGCGCCGGCAGGACTGCTCCAGGTGCTGATCGGCGACCGCGCCGCCGGCGAGGTGCTGGTGGATCATCCGAAGGTGCCGCTGGTCTCGGCCACCGGCTCGACCCGCATGGGCCGCGAGGTCGGCCCCAGGCTCGCCAGGCGTTTTGCGCGCGCCGTGCTTGAGCTCGGCGGCAACAATGCCGGCATCGTCACGCCCACCGCCGATCTCGACATGGCGCTGCGGGCGATTGCCTTCGGCGCCATGGGCACGGCCGGCCAACGTTGCACCACGTTGCGGCGCCTGTTCGTGCATGACAGCGTCTATGACGCGCTCTTGCCGCGGCTGAAGAAGGCCTATCAGTCCGTCTCGGTCGGCAATCCGCTGGAGGGCAAGGCGCTGGTCGGTCCGCTGATCGACAAGGCGGCCTTCGACAACATGCAGAAGGCATTGAAGGAGGCTGAAGCGCATGGCGGCAAGGTGACCGGCGGCACGCGGGTCGAGAACGGCCACCCGGACGCCTATTATGTGCATCCGGCACTGGTCGAGATGCCTGCCCAGGTCTCGCCGGTGACGGAAGAGACCTTCGCGCCGATCCTCTATGTGATGAAATACTCCGATTTCGACGAGGCGCTGGAGCAGCACAATGCCGTGGGCGCCGGCCTGTCATCGTCGATCTTCACGCGCGACCTGCAGGAATCAGAGCGCTTCCTAGGCGTCGACGGTTCGGATTGCGGCATCGCCAACGTCAATATCGGCACTTCGGGCGCGGAGATCGGCGGCGCCTTCGGCGGCGAGAAGGAGACGGGCGGCGGCCGCGAGAGCGGCTCGGACGCCTGGAAGGCGTATATGCGCCGCGCCACCAACACGGTGAACTATTCCAAGGCGCTGCCGTTGGCGCAGGGCGTGTCGTTCGACATCGATTGAGGACGAAGCGACGGGTCGCCCGCGAGCTGACCCGGCTCGAGATCAGGCCATGCGGGCGGAAGGCGAGCGATTGCTCAGAAAGCCTTGCCGGTGGCCGGATCGAAGAGGCGGAGCGCGTCCGCATCGAAGACGAACGCGCATGGCTGACCCTTGGCGACGCGGGCGCGCGGCGGCAAGGTCGCCGTCAAGTTCTGCGCGCCGATCCGGGCCGTGGTGACCTGTTCGGGACCGGTCAGTTCGACGACGTCGATCTCGACCGGCAGCGACAGATCCGCGCCGCTGCCCGGCCCCAGCCGGAGCGCTTCCGGCCTCACTCCGGCAATGACCTGAGCACCGTCGCGGCCCGCTTTGGCGTAGCGCGCCGGCAGCGCCAGTCGCGCATCGGTGCCGGCAATGGCGAGCTTGCCGTCCTCGACAAAAGCTTCCAGCATGTTCATCGCAGGCGCGCCGACGAAGCCTGCCACATAGAGTGTCGCCGGATGGTTGTAGATCTCTTCCGGCGTGCCGAGCTGCTCGATGCGACCGTCGCGCATGACGGCGATGCGGGTCGCCAGCGTCATCGCCTCAATCTGGTCGTGGGTGACGTATACGACCGTGGTGCGCAGCATCTCGTGCAGGCGCTTCAACTCGGTGCGCATCTCGAGCCGCAGCTTGGCGTCGAGGTTGGAGAGCGGTTCGTCGAACAGGAAGACCTGCGGCTTGCGCACCAACGCCCGGCCGATGGCGACGCGCTGGCGCTGGCCGCCGGAGAGCTGCCCGGGCTTGCGGTCGAGCAGGTTCTCGATTTGCAAAAGCTTCGCCGCCTCGCGCACCGCCTTGTCGCGCTCGGCGACGGGAACCTTGCGCATCTCCAGCCCGAAGCCGATGTTGCGGCTCACCGTCAGGTTCGGATAGAGCGCGTAGGACTGGAAGACCATGGCGATGTCGCGGTTCTTCGGATGCACGCCAAGCACGGACCGGCCGCCGATCAACACGTCGCCGCTGGTCGCCTCGGCAAGACCAGCGATGATGTTGAGCAAGGTCGACTTGCCACAGCCGGAGGAGCCCAGCAGCACCAGGAATTCGCCGTTCTCGAGCGCGATGTCGATGCCTTTCAGCGTTTCGACGCTGCCGTAATTCTTGCGGATATCGCGGATTTCAAGCGCGCTCATGGATGGCTTCCTCGAAGAAAATCGGCCCGCCATAATCGCGGGGCAGGGTGGAAATGGCCCGCGATGCCACCTGAACAGCCGCTGCAAGGCAACGTGCCAGAGCGTGCTCCCGAGCAAGCGCCGCCAGAAAGGCGCCGTTGAAGACATCGCCGGCGCCGATAGTGTCGACGACGTTGACGCGTGGCGCGGTCGCATCGATGATCTGGCCGTCCGGGCCGATAGCGATCGCGCCCTCGGGTCCGCGCTTGACGACCACGGTCGCGGCTTTTTTCATGCCGTCGCGGATCTTGCGTGCCGCGTCCGTGGGATTCTTCAACCCCGCCAGCGTCGTCGTCTCGACCTCGTTGAAGAGCGCAAGCTCGCAACGCGACAGCCAGGCGCGCGCCGCGGCACAATTTTGCGCCGTCCAGCCATCCATCGGCCAGCCGGTGTCGAGCGCGACGGCGATGCGGTGTGCCTCCGCCCAATCGAAAAAAGCATCGTACTGGCGCGTGAGGTCGTCGGTCAGGAAGGAGCCGCAAAGCAGCGCGTAGCCGCCCGAGAGCCGCTTGCCGTCCAGAACCGAAAGCACGTCGTCGAGATTGAAGCGCGGCAGGTGACCGCGGGTGGTGAAGAAGGTGCGTTCGCCGTCCGGATGGGTCATGCCGACCGACAGCGTCGTGCCCTCCGTGTGGACCGGCCATCTCGCGGCGCGGCCCCCGAATGCTTCGCGCAGCCAGCGCCCGAACTGGTCGTCGCCAAGATTGGCGGCAATCTCGAAATCGATGCCCAGCGCCTGCCAGGCAAGCGCCGTGTTACCGGCCTGGCCGCCGACACGCAGGTCGTCGTGGTCGACGACGGTCTCCGTGCCCGCCTTCGGCCATGGCGCGACCGGCCCGACGATCAGGTCGACGTTGACGTTGCCGATCACCGCGAGCGGCCGCATCACTCGCTCCTGGTGATCTTGGTGGTGCGCACCGGCGTTCCGGCATTCTCGACGCGGGAATCGGCGAACGCGATCATCAGGCTTTGCGCCACCGGCAGCATGGCAAAGATCGCCGCCAGTCCGGACGCGGGCTTGAACCTCAATGTGACGGCGCCTGCGACCGGCGGTTTGCCCGAAGCATCGAACACGATCAGCGGCGCCCCGGTCTCGACCGCTGAAGCGGCCATGGCGGTGACGAGGTCGGCGGTCGGGTCGTTGCCGCGGAAGAGCACGACGCCAATGCTTGGACCCAGCATCTCCATCGGCCCGTGGCGCAACTGACCGCCTTCGAGCGAGAAACAAGGCAGGCGCGACAGTTCGGTGAAGCCGAGCGCAAGGGCTTCAGCCACGCCTTGAAGCTTGCGGCCAGAAGTGACGATGGTCGTCACCATCCTGAGCGCCGCGAGCGCGGCATCGATCTCGACCGTCTGGGGCGCCTTGAGCCCGGCGAGCGCGCCGGCGGGATCGTCGCCTAGCGCAGTCAGGATGGCGAGATGCAGGGCGAAGGTCACGGTCAGGCTGCGGGTCGCGGCAAAGGCGAGCTCGCTACCGCCGGCGCCGACGAGGCAAGGCACCCTACGGCCAAGAAACGAGCCGGCCTCGAGCGTCAGACCGAAGGTCTCCGTGCGATCGCCGGTCTCGGCAAACCAGCGCAAGACCTCGGCGCTTTCGCCGGATTGAGAGGTGACGATCACCGTCTTGCCGGCCAGCGGAAGCGGCTGGCCGAGCTGCTCCGACAGCGGCAGCGCGATGGCGTCGATGCCGTGCGCGCGATAGAGCGGCTCGACTGCGCGGGCGACGGCATGCGAGGCGCCCATGCCGAGCAGGAGGAGCCTGCCGTTCTTGTTGATCGAGGCAGCGATCTCGGCGGCTACTTCTTGATTGCTGGCGAACGAGGCAAGCGCATCCTCATGCTGGCGCGCCATCTCGCGGTCGATGGCAAGGAGGCCTGTCGGCCGTTGTTTGTCTGCGGTCATGATTATCCTTTCACACCGCCGCTGGTCAGGCCCGAGATCAGCGCGCGTTGCATGACGAGGCCGATCAGCACCGGCGGCAAGGCCGCAAGCACGCCGGCGGTGGCGATCAGTCCGTAGTCGGAGACGCGGCCGCCGGCCAGATCGGCGATGGCGACCGTCAGCGTCTTTGCCCGCTGGTCCGAGGTGAAGAGCAGGGCGTAGAAGAACTCGTCCCAGGCAAGCAGCACGGCAAACAGCGCCGATGTCGCCACCACGGGCGCAGCCAGCGGCAAGGTGATGATGCGCCACGTCTGGAGCAGCCCCGCTCCGTCGATCATGGCCGCCGCCTCGATCTCGCGCGGGATGGAATCGAAACCCGATTTCATCAGCCAGGTGGTGAAGGGCGCGAGGATCGTCAGATAGATCAGCGCCAGGCCGAAGACGTTGTTGAGCAGGCCGAGATGGGACAGGCCTATGTAAAGCGGTACAGAGAGGGCCACCGGCGGCAGCATGTAGGTGGCGATCACCATCGACAGCGACCAGCCGACCGAAGGCGTGCGCGAGACGGCCCAGCCGGCCGGCACGGCAAGGACACTCGTTGCCAGCGTCGCCATGGCGGCGACCTCCAGGCTGTTGCGCAGCGATGCGGTGAAGGCGGCGCCGGCACTGTTCTCGGCCCTCGATAGAAGCTGCGTGTAACGGGAGAAGTCGGCCGCCTGCGGCCACCAGCGCAGCGGCTTGGCGGCGAGGTCGGCGGCCGGCGATATGCTCATGACGAAGAGCCAGGCGAGCGGCGCCAGGATCACGACGGCGAGCAGAATGGCGCAGGCGTAGATGAAAGCGGTGAAGACCGGGCTCTTGCGTTCCATCAGGCCGCGCTCCCCGCGGTCTTCTTGACCAGCGTCGCATAAGCGACGGCGAGCACGGTGACGAGCAGGGTGACGGTCAGCGCCAGCGAGGCGCCGGAGCCGGCGCGCTGGAAGGAGAAGGCTTCCTGGTAGACCAGGATCGACAGCGAGCGCGTGCTGTTGGCCGGGCCGCCGCGCGTCATGACCCAGATGATGTCGAAGACCTTGAAGGCCTCGATGGTGCGCAGCACCAGCGCCACCATCAGCGGGCCTGCCAAATAGGGCAGGATGACAAAGCGGAAGCGGTTGAACGGGCCGGCGCCGTCGACAAGCGCCGCTGCGGTGACGTCGCGCGGCACCGCCTGCAGGGCGGCGAGCGCAATCAGCGCGACCAGCGGGAAATTCTTCCAGCAGTCGGCGACGATCAGCGCCGCCAGGGCCGTTCCCGGCTCGCCTAGCCAGGAGCGGTAATCGTCTATGATATGGAGCTGCGTCAGCGCCGCGTTCAGCGCGCCATATTCGGGATTGTAGATCAGCCGCCAGAGCGTCGCGTTGACGACGGTGGGCAGCGCCCAAGGCAGGATCATCAGCCCGCGCAGCACGGCGCGGCCGCGGAATTCCTGATTGAGCAGAAGGGCCGCAAGCACGCCGATCACCATCTCGGCGGCGACCGAGATAACCGCGAACCAGGTGGTGGTCGAGAGCGTGCGGGTGAAGTTCGAACTGGTCAGCATCTTGGTATAGTTGTCGAAGCCGACGTAGTTGCCCGCCGTGCCGACCAGCTGGGCGTCGGTGAAGGAAAGCCTGACGGTATCGACCAACGGCCAGCCGATGACGGCCACCATGATCATCAGAAGCGGCAGCATCAACAGCCACGCGCGCATCGTCATCCAGGTGCCCGACATTAGAGCGCCTCTCTCCTGTCATCCGGTCAGAGCGGTTCACCCGTTTCACGGAAACGGCGAACCGCTCTATCTCTTTGTTTTGACGCAATTCCGGACGGAAAACCGCTTCACACTTTTCCTGGAATTGCTCTCGAAATAGCACGGGCGGCGCTCGTGGATGAGGCCGCCCGCGTGGAGGAACGCCAGATCAGAGGCCGCTGTTTTCGGCAGCGGTCTTGAGCGCGTCTTCCGGCGTCGCCTGGCCGAGCAGCGATTCCTGGATCGCCTGCTGCAGCGCCGTCGACAGCTGCTGGTATTTCGGCGTGGTCGGGCGCGGATACATCGCGGCAAGACCGAGCTTGGCGGCGGCGATCAGTTCTTCCTGGCCCTTGGTGACGGCCGGATCGTCATAGGACGAGGCCCAGATCGGCAGCGACAGCTTGGCATACTGGTTCTGGGTCGCCTGCGAGGTCATGAACTCGATATATTTCCAGGCTTCGTCCTGGTGCTTCGACACCGCCGTCACGCCAAGGCCCATCGAGCCGTTGACGGCCGAGACCTCGCTGGTGCCGGCAACGCCCGGCGCCGGCACGACGCCGACCTTGCCCGCGACCTTGGAGTCCTTCGGATCGTTGGCCATGTTGTACATGTAGGTCCAGTTCAGCGCGAAAGCGGCATCGCCGTTCTCGAACACCTTGCGTACATCCTCTTCCAGGAATTCCTTGGAGTTCGGATTGGTCAGGCCCGACTTGTAGCTGTCGACCATGTATTTCAGCGCCGAGAGACCGCCGCCGTTCTGGAAGTCGGGCTTGCCGTCCTTGAGGAAGTCGCCGCCATAGGCGCTGACCAGCGTGGTGTAGTCGCAGATGGCGGCTTCGGCCTGCGACCAGCTCCAGGCGATCGGCGTCTTCAGCAAGCCCTTGTCCTGGATGGCCTTGGCCTGCTGGCCGAGTTCTTCCCAGGTCTTCGGCGGCGCCTTGATACCTGCCTTTTCCAGGATTTCCTTGTTGTAGAACAGGTATTTGGTGTCGAGGATCCACGGCATGCCATAGTACTTGCCGTCATATTGGACGGTGGTCCAGGCCCCGGGCAGAACGCCCTTCTTCATGTCATCGGTGATCTTCGACGACACGTCGACCAGCACCTTGTTGGTCGCATATTCGGCCGGCCAGATGACGTCGAACAGCACCACGTCATAGCCGCCGCCGGATCCTTGGGCGAGCACGGTCTTGTCGTGCAGGCCTTCATAAGGAACGAATTCGAGATTGACCTTGATGTCCGGATTGGCCTTGGTGAAGGCCTCCGTCATCGAGCGCACGTCAGCCTCGCTATAGGCGGCCTGCGCCATGAAGAGCGCGTTCAAGGTGGTTTCAGCAAAGGCGTGGGGGACGAGCAGCCCGCCAACGAACAACGCGCCCAGAAGTGTCTTACCGATCGATTTCAGCATTTGTCTTTCTCCCATTTTCGACGGCTGCGAGTGGGCGGCCAAGGCTGTGCCGCTTTCTCGAATTCCCATCGCGTCTGACCGGATCCATCCCCAACGGCGCGCGGCGGAGCTCGAAAGCTTTTGCCGTCTTTTTTAAAACCGCGGAGGTCTCACCTATTAAGTCAATTCGCTTGACTTAATTAGTCGATCAATCCTTTAATGGAGTCAAGAGGGGAAACGACGGTGCACGACATTAGCCCGATCCGCGCCAAAAGCGGCACCAACCAGGAGGGAACGAGCGCCCACAACCGGCGCGTCATGATCGAGGCGCTGCGGCTCAACGGCGCGCTTTCGCGCGCCGACCTGGCACGGGCGACGCAGCTTACCAAGCAGGCGGTCTCCAACATCGTCGAGGATCTCGAGCGCGATGGCCTGGTCGTGGCGCTGGATGCGGTGCGCAAGGGCAGGGGACAGCCTTTCACGCCCTACCGGCTGGTCCCTGAGGGAGCTTTCGCCATCGGGCTGCAGATCGACCGGCATTTGACACGCGTGGTGGTGGTCGACCTCGTCGGCAAGGTGATCGCACGCGCCGAGGCGGGGCTGCCGTTCGACGTGCCCTCAGAGGGCGTGGAAATAATCCTCGGCTTGGTCGACCGTGTCAGAGGCGAGCTGGCTTCCTTGTTTGCCCAGTCCGAGCGGCGACTGGTCGGACTGGGCGTCGCCATGCCGGGACCCTTCGGGCTGAAGAACCCCGACAACAAATGGATGATGCCCGCCTGGCAGCAATTTCCGCTGGTGGAGGCGCTTGCGGCCGGTACCGGACTCAATGTCGGCCTGCAAAACGATGCGGCAGCCTGCGCGACGGCGGAGCGGATCGTCGGCGCGGCGCATGGCGTCGATCACGCCGTCTGCCTTTATGTCGGTTACGGCATCGCCGCCGGGCTGATCCTCAATGGCGAGCTCTACAGCGGCGGCAACGGCAATGCGGGCGAGGTCGGCATGGCGCTGCTTTCGCCGGCCGGCCCCGGTTCCACGCCGCTCGAACACCGTGCATCGCTGGCCTCGCTCTATCAGCATCTCGGCCTGGACCCCACCGAGAGGGGGCTTTACGAGACGCTTGGCGCACTGGCGCTTGCGCAAGATCCGCGGGTCATGGGCTGGGTCGAAAGAGCCGCGTCCGACCTGCGCTGGAGCGTGCATCTGATCGAAACGATCTTCGATCCGCAAACCGTCATCCTCACCTCCAGCGCGCCGGAGGCGCTCGCCCGGCTCCTGCTTCGGGCCATGCATCCGCTGCTGCCGTCGATTGCGGATCGCCCGGTCCGGCGCCTGCCACGGCTGCAACTGGGCACCACCGATCCCTGGGCGATCGCGGTCGGCGCCGCGGCAGAGCCGATCAGCCGGGCCTTCGATCCGCGCTTTTCCGCGATCCTGAAGGCCGGATAGAAGCGGTCGGCCCGTCGCCTGCGTCATGCTTGCGGCGAAAGCCGCGTCGATGATGGCGAGCTTGACCGCCTGCGCGGCGCCCGCCAGCGCGGGTACCGGTCTTGGGCGGCGCCGGGCGGAGTCTTGACGGTCAGCGATTCTTCAGAGCCGAGATACAGGCTTCGAAGGCCTCGTCGACGACGGCGAGCTTGGCTGCCTGGACGGCCATGTATTCGTCGAAGAAAGCCCTCGAAACCCACATCACGGAATGGCCGCGCTGGCCGATCCAGCCGATGCTGCCGAGCGCCTCGGCATCATACAGTTTGCGCGCCAGATGGGTGCGTGAGAGCTTCAGCCAGTGGGCGAATTCCCTGACCGAGATGACGCCGGTCGGTATCCTGTCGAGATGGACATCCTCAGGATCGATACCGGACATCAGCCAGTCCATGACGATGCCGCCGTTGTTTAGCCAGATGAACAATGAAAAGGTCTGCCCAGGCTCCCGCACTGCGCCGCTGGCCAGCAATCCATCGGCGATCAGAGGCTGCAGGATGGGCAGCATCTCGGGTCGCTCGAGGAAGTTTTCCAGCCGGTTCGCGCCATCTATGCGGTCGAGCGTTCGCAGATGCGCGTAAATCCAGCCGGTGAAGGTCTCTATGGTGCCCGCCGTGACCCGCAACGGATGGGCGCGGCCATCACCGCTGGCCGAAATATATTCGGCGATGTTGTAGTGCAGCATCTCCTTGACGAAAGCCTCGGCGGTGTTGCGGCTGGCCACGGAATTGCGGCGCACGACCTCGATGAAACGCGCCATCGTCATGTCGGTGCGGCGGTCGTTGGGATCGCGCCGGAAATGCAGAGCCAAGCCGACATGAGCGAGCAGCCAGCGCTGCTGGGTGGCAAACACGGCAGCCAGCCGCGGGCTCGTTTGATAAATATGGATGAGCGCTTTGGACTGCTCCTGGACACCGCGAAGCGCTGCCGGATGACGGGCGATTTCTGCGGCACTCAGCGGCATTTCCTACGGCACTCCATGCGATTCCAAGCACGACAAATGAAGATTCCCAGTCTTCGCCGGTCGTGTCCAGTTGCCCATTGGAACAACGAACGATCAGGCGGTGAATTCGCTGCTAACTCTTTGCATCGGTTCGGGAAAGCCGTCGGGCCCGCAGCTCCTGCGTTGAATTGACGAGTCCCGCCAGGCGAGCATAGGTTCCGCGCCATCGGGGCTGCGGGGAGTGCTTCCCGGGGCCGGGCTCCGTCCCTGGTGCCGATTCGCAGACAATCCTGCAGGATCCGCGCTTCGAGGATGCCGCATTCTGTCGGGCCAGCGCGACGGTCTCCAATACATGCGCCTTGGCGTCGGCCGCGCCGGTCGGCGCCGATCGATAACGTATGGCTGACGAGGAATACGCGCAGCCCTTTGCAGCCTGCGGAGGGCGGCCTATCCTGGTCGGTGATGGCCAACCCTGAGTGAAACGATGCCGAGAACAATCAGGACGCTGACCGCCAGCGAGGTGGAAACGCTTGTTGGCTGGGCAGCGGAGGAGGGCTGGAATCCGGGCACCGGCGATGCCGCGGCGTTTCGGGCGGTCGATCCGCAAGGGTTCATCGGCGCCTTTGTCGGCGGCGAGGTGGTGGCCGGCATTTCGGCCGTCGCATACGGCTCGGGCTTTGGCTTCATCGGCCTCTACATCTGCCGGCCCGACCGGCGCGGCGAAGGTCACGGCAAGGCGGTCTGGGACGCCGGCATGGCGCGTCTGGGCAACCGCATCATCGGTCTCGACGGGGTGGCCGAGCAGCAGGCGAACTACCGGCGTATGGGCTTCGTGCCTGCCTATGAGACCGTCCGCCACAGCGGCCGCCCCGCCGGCTTGCCCGAGGGCGGCAAGACAAGACCCGTGACGGCCGGCGACACGGCTGAGATTTTCGCCTACGATCGCAAGTGCTTTCCAGCACCGCGCGAAACCTTCCTTGGCGAGTGGCTGCGACCGCCGCGGATTGCGCGGCTCTCAGCCCGATCGGACGCCATTGCCGGCTACGGCGTGGCGCGCCGTTGCAGGCAGGGTTTCAAGGTCGGGCCGCTGTTCGCAGATCGGACGGACCTGGCCCTGGCGATGCTGGCGGACCTGTCGGACGCAACTGCCGGCGAGGAATTGCACATCGACGTGCCGGCCGGCCAGGTTCAATTCACCGCCATGCTGCAGGCCGCCGGCATGGTTCCCGGCTTCACGACGACACGCATGTACAAGGGCGGCAAGCCCGGCAACGACCAGTCGACGGTTTTCGGCGTCACGACGCTCGAGCTGGGATGATCGCGTGCTGAGATCATTGTTTTGCCTGGCTGGTCCATGCGACATGGCTTCATGACGTGGTTGCCTTTGCCGAGCTGCGTTTCGGAGATTATCGAATGGCTGGAAGGACTGTTCTGATTGCCGGCGGCGCCGGCGGAATGGGTCTGGCGACCGGACTGCGTTTCGCCGCCGACGGCGAGCGGATCGTGCTCGCGGATCTTCCCGGCTCCAAGCTCGACGGCGCTGTGGCCAAGATTACCGCGGCTGGGGCGGCCGCGATCGGCTTGCCGCTCGATATCCGCTCCGTCGCTGCCTGCCGCGACGTGGTGGGCAAGGCCAGGGAGTGGGGCGGTGCGATCGACATTCTCGTCAACGCCGCCGGGGTCTGGCTCGAGGGACCGGCACGCGAGGTCGAGGAAGATCAGTGGGACCTGGTGCTGGACATCAATCTCAAGGGAGCCTTCTTCCTGATCTCGGCATCCATACCGCATCTGTCGACGGCGCAGGGCGTGATCGTCAACATTGCGTCCGACGCCGGCATCGTCGGCAACAACGGGGCTTCCGTCTATTGCGCCTCGAAGGGCGGACTGGTGCTCTTGACCAAGGCTCTCGCGCTGGAGCTCGCCCCGCAAGGCATCAGGGTCAACGCCGTCTGTCCTGGCGACACGGCAACGCCGATGATCGAATACCAGGCCAAAACCTATGGCGCGGACGACCCCGACGGCTACAAGCGCCGGCTCCTGGGGCACTATCCGCAAGGGGACAAAGCAAGGTTCATCCAGGTGGAGGAGATTGCTTCCTTCATCCACTATCTGTGCCAGCCGGGCGCGGCGCCGATCACCGGGGCCGCGCTTTCGATCGATTTCGGCGTCAGCGCCGGCTATTGAGCCGGTTCGGTTCGTCGCGGCTGTGATTGGCCGCGCCGGCATGTCGGCGCCTGTATCCTGGAGGGCAAATGATCGTGTTCCGCAAATCCCGCAAGGCACTGGTGACCGGCGCGGGCGCCGCCGACGGCATCGGCGTGGCGATCGCGCGTGCGTTGGCCGAGGCCGGTGTTTCGGTCACCATCACCGCTTCATCCGCACGCGTCGAGCAACGAGCGGCGGAACTGCGGGGCGAGGGGCTCGATGTCAGCGCTTTCGCGGCCGACCTGACGCTCTCGGGCGACGTCGATCGTTTACGCTCCGAGACCGGCGAGATCGACGTCCTCGTCAACAATGCCGGGATGGGCACCGTTGCCCAGCCGGCGCTGCAGCGGCGGTTTCTCGATCTCACAGAAAGCGATTGGGATCGCGGCATCGATGTCAGCCTGAAAACCGCCTTTTTGAGCACGCGCGGCTTTCTGGCCGGCATGGTGCAGCGCGGCCATGGACGCGTCGTCAACATGGCATCGGTGACGGGGCCTTACGTATCCAATGAAGGCGAGGCCGCCTACTCCGCGGCCAAGGCCGGCATGATCGGGCTGACGCATGCGCTTGCCCTGGAGGTCGGCCGCAGCGGGGTCACGGTCAATGCCGTGGCGCCGGGATGGATCGCGACGGGCGCCTCGACGCCTGAGGAGCTTGTCGCTGCCCGCAACACACCGCTTGGCCGTGCCGGCAGCTCCGAGGAAGTCGCGGCGGCCGTGCTGTTCCTGGCGTCCGACGGAGCCAGTTATGTCAACGGCGCCGTTCTCGTCGTGGACGGCGGCAACATCCTGCAGGAACGCAAGGCATGACCGCGAGCGCGAAAGTCAAAATACAGGGACGCTCTGGTACTCAGGTCATAACAGGATGAAATGCGAACCCAGGAACACGAGGAACTGGCCGGTAATCAGAGGGACCCGCAAAATAGGGCCGCTCTCTGCGCTGTCCTGAACGGGTTGTCCGCGCATGCAAGGGTGCGCCTTCAGCACATTTCTCCAGATCGTGGGAAAGTCCGATCCCTTGCTTCTTTCGGCGTTGCACGTGTCGACAAGTCTCGCGACGGCATTTTTCATCGAGCGGAATTCACCTTAAGCGCCTGATTGTAAGACATATGGCCATTATGACAGGAAGAATTTGAGCTCGATCAATGCGCCGAAAAATGAGCCGCTCACAGCGGTACATTTGCGATGGATCAAAGCTCGATCAGTCTTGTCCGGATAAATCGAAATCGCCCGTTGTTGACGCCGACCAGTGGTGAACCGGCGGCGGCCTTTAAGCGTTCAGCTTCAGCCGGGTGGGTCTGGCACCAGCGAAGGAGCGGAAAATGACCGAGCGTCCCAGCACCAATCGCTTGTCCGCACAGGAACTGCACGACATCGATGCCTACTGGCGTGCCGCCAACTATCTGACTATCGGGCAGATCTATCTGCTCGACAATCCGCTGCTTCGCGAGCCGCTTCGGCTGGAGCACGTCAAGCCGCGGCTGCTCGGCCATTGGGGCACGTCGCCGGGCCTCAGTTTCATCTATGCGCATTTGAACCGAGTGATCCGGCAACGCGACGCCAATGTCATCTATGTCTGCGGTCCGGGTCATGGCGGACCCGCGATGGTTGCCAACAGCTACCTTGAAGGCACCTACAGCGAGATCAATCCGGACGTCGCGCCGGGCGAGGCTGGGATGAAGAAGCTTTTCCGGCAATTCTCCTTTCCGGGCGGCATCCCAAGCCATGCCGCGCCCGACGTGCCCGGCTCGATCCATGAAGGCGGCGAGCTTGGCTACGCGCTCTCGCATGCCTATGGCGCGGCTTTCGACAACCCGGACCTTGTCGTTGCCTGCGTGGTTGGCGACGGCGAGGCGGAAACCGGACCACTCGCCACGTCCTGGCATTCCAACAAGTTCCTCAACCCGGCGTTTGACGGCGCGGTGCTGCCGATCCTCCATCTCAACGGCTACAAGATCGCCAATCCCACCATTCTCGCCCGCATTCCCGAAGAAGAGCTGCGTGCCTTGTTCGTCGGCTATGGTTACGAGCCGTTGTTCGTCGAGGGCGACGATCCGGCATGGATGCATGAGCGAATGGCGCTCGTGCTCGACGATGCGCTCGACCGCATCAAGGCGATTCAGGACACGGCTCGTAACGGCGCGAAGACCGCGCGGTCGCGGCCGAACTGGCCGATGATCGTGCTGCGAAGCCCGAAGGGCTGGACCGGTCCCAAGGAGGTCGACGGACTGAAGACCGAAGGGTTCTGGCGCGCCCACCAAGTCCCGCTTTCCGGCCTCGCCGATAACCCCGCGCATCTGAGGATGCTCGAGGAATGGATGAGAAGCTACCGGCCCGAAGAGCTTTTCGATGCCGCCGGCGCGCCCGTGGCTGCGGTCCGCACTACTGCGCCAAAAGGTGAAAGGCGCATGAGCGCCAACCCGCATGCCAATGGCGGCCTGCTGCGCCGGTCTCTGGAACTGCCCGCCTTGCAAGAGCACGCCGTCCCGGTCGAGCGGCCCGGCGGCGTCAAGGCGGAGTCGACCCGTGTGATGGGCCGTTTCCTGCGTGACGTCATGGCATTGAATCAAGGCACCAGGAACTTCCGCATCGTCGGGCCCGATGAAACGGCATCGAACCGGCTGCAGGATGTCTTCGAGGTGACGGAGCGTGCCTGGATGGAAGAGATCCTGCTCGAGGACGTGCATCTCGGTCGAGAAGGCAGGGTTCTGGAAATTCTATCCGAGCATACCTGCCAGGGCTGGCTGGAAGGTTACCTGCTCACCGGGCGCCACGGTTTCTTTTCCTGTTACGAGGCTTTCACGCATATCGTCGATTCCATGTTCAACCAGCATGCGAAATGGCTCGATGCCTGCCGCAAGCTTGCCTGGCGGCGGCCGATCGCCTCGCTGAACTATCTGTTGTCTAGCCATGTCTGGCAGCAGGAGCACAACGGCTTCAGCCATCAGGATCCGGGCTTCATCGACGTGGCGTTGAACAAGAAGGCGGATGTCGTGCGCGTCTATCTGCCGGCGGATGCCAACAGCCTGATCTGCGTGACCGATCATGTGCTGCGGACATGGAACCGCATCAACATCATCGTCGCCGGGAAAGCCAATTCCTGGCAGTGGCTGTCCATCGACGAGGCGAAAGTCCATTGCAACGCCGGCATCGGCATATGGGGTTGGGCGTCGACCGACGGCGGGGCCGAGCCGGATGTGGTGATGGCCTGCGCCGGAGACGTGCCGACGCTCGAGACGCTGGCCGCCGTTCAAATCCTGAGGCGCCACATTCCCGGCCTCAAGGTGCGTGTGGTCAACATCGTCGACCTGATGACCCTGCAGCCAAGGGAACACCATCCGCACGGACTGTCGGATCGCGAATTCGATGCTTTGTTCACCAGGGACAAGCCCGTCATCTTGGCCTATCACGGCTATCCTTGGACCATCCATCGCCTGACCTACCGGCGGACCAATCACGACAACATCCACGTGCGTGGCTATAATGAGGAGGGGACGACGACGACGCCCTTCGACATGACCGTGCTTAATGGGCTCGACCGCTATCATCTGGTGCTCGGCGTGCTCGACCGCATTCCCGAGCCGGCCGGTGCGCATATCCAGCTGAAACAGGCCATGGAAGGCAAGCTGATCGAGCACCGGGCCTATATCCGCGAGCACGGGCAGGACATGCCGGAGATCCTCGGCTGGAAATGGGAGCAGTAGCCGATGCCGAAGCGCCAGACCGACAGGATCCGACCCGCAAAAGTGGCTGGAACGGTCGGACATGACTGATGTCATCCTTGTCCTCAATGGCGGCTCATCGAGCCTGAAGTTCGCCGCCTTTCAAGGACGCCGCGAGCTTCACCTACTGATGCGGGGCAGCGTCTCGTCGATCGGCGAGCGGCCCAGACTCCATGTCGCGCCGACTGCAACGACGCCGCCGTTCGACAGGAGCCTCGGCGAACGAGCGATCTCCGTCGGCGAGGCATTCGAAGCCGTTGCGTCCTATCTGACGGACCGCGGCCTGTTGCGCCGCGTGAGCAGGGTCGGGCATCGCATCGTCCATGGCGGTCGGGAGTTTGCCCGCGCAACGCTGCTTGACCAGGCCACGCTCGATGCCTTGCACAAGCTCGAGCCGCTCGCTCCGATTCATCAGGCGATCAACCTGGAGCTCGTCGATCTGGCCCACCGTCTTTTGCCCGGCGCCATGCAGGTCGGCTGCTTCGATACCGCCTTTCACGCCACGCAGCCTCAGATCGCAAGACTTTATGGCCTGCCGCACGAGATGTCGGAGCAGGGCATCGTGTCCTTTGGGTTCCACGGGCTCTCCTACAGCCATATCGCCAACGAGCTCCGCAGGCGTTACGGCGCCGGCGCGGGTGGCCGCGCCGTCGTCGCCCATCTTGGCAGCGGCGCAAGCCTTTGCGCGATGAAGGCAGGGGTAAGCCAGGCAACCACCATGGGTTTCTCGACGCTCGACGGCCTGGTCATGAGCACGCGTTGCGGCGCGATCGATCCGGGCGTCCTCCTGCACCTTCTGCAAGACAGGAAGCTGTCCGCCGACGAACTGTCCACCTTGCTTTACGAGAAATCCGGTCTGCTCGGCGTGTCCGGCATCTCCGGGAACATGCAGACGCTGCTGGCGTCGAAGGATCCGGCGGCAATGCGCGCTGTCGATCTGTTCGTCTATCGGGTCGGGCGAGAGATCGGATCACTGGCGGCCGCGCTGGGCGGGCTCGACACGCTGGTGTTCACCGCCGGCATAGGCGAGCATGCGCCGGCGATCCGGCGACGGATATGCGAGGCTGCCGCATGGCTGGGCGTCGCTATGGATGACGGTTTGAACGGCAGCGGCGAAGACCTTGTAAGTGCCGCGAATTCCCGTGTCGATGTGCTTGTCATTTCGGCCGACGAAGAACGAGCGGTGGCGGCAGAACTGCTCGGCGTCGAAACGGCTTGAGCGCAACAGTCTCCCGCTTATTGGCGGAACGCCCCTCGCATGCCTGAGCTGTCGATTGAAGTGGATGGCCGATCCCTCGGAGGCAGCCATTTGCGCCCGCTGCCGATCTCCACGACCGTGTAGCGGCTCCCATACGGCTGGAAATGGCAGGATCTTAATCCGCCAACGTGGCGCCGAGCTTCCGCTGGACCAGGACAAGCGTCGGATCGTCGGGAACCATCGCGACAGTGAAGCCCATCTCGCGCTCAAGCTCGATCGCCGCTCGGTTCTCGCGCTTTCGATCGACTCGAGCGTCTCGATGCCATGGTCGTCGGCATAGTGCGCGATATAGCCGAGAAATTCCCAGCCGACGCCGAGATGCTTACGGTCCTCGCGAATGCAGATGGCGACTTCGCCACGCCTGTCGGCCGGATCGGCTGCGAGGGTCGCCACCGCGATCAGCATTCCTCTAAGCATTTCGGCCGTACAGGGGGAGCAATGGTAGCGGGAGAGGGACTTGAACCCCCGACCCCAGGATTATGATTCCCGTGCTCTAACCAACTGAGCTACCCCGCCAGGGTGGCAAATGGCCCGAAAAACCGTCCTGGACGGACGGGTTGTTTCAAGGCGTTCGCCAAGGTCGCGCGGATATAAGGTTGGGAGGGTGGGCCTGTCAAGCTTCGAAGCGGCCGACATGTGGGCATAATCCGGCCGTCATGATCTCATCCCAGAAAAGCTTTGCCGGACAGACACTCAGGGCCTGCCCCGGGGTTGAGTTCGGCGGGGCACGTCGTTATGTCTCGGCCAAGAAATTCTAGAGTTGAGCGAATGAAGCCGCGCATCGCCGTCCTCGGTTGCGGATACTGGGGCAGCAACCATATCCGCACCCTCAAGGCGCTTGGCACGCTCCATGCCGTTTCCGACGCCAACCGCGCCCGCGCCGAAGGATTCGCCAGCGAGCAGGATTGCCTGGCAATCGAGCCGGACAGGCTGTTCGAGCGCAACGACATCGACGCCATCGTCATGGCGCTGCCGCCGCAATTCCATGCCGACACCGCGGTGCGGGCCGTCGAAAGCGGCAAGGACGTGCTGGTGGAAAAGCCGATCGCGCTGACGGTCGCCGATGCCGAGCGCGCGGTGAAGGCGGCAAAGGACAATGGCCGCATCTTCATGGTCGGCCATGTGTTGCGCTTTCATCCCGCATTCGAGACGCTCAAGGCGCTGATCGACAATGGCGAGCTCGGCGAGGTGCGCTACATCCATTCGCACCGGCTCGGCCTCGGCAAGTTTCATACCGAGAACGACGCTCTCTGGGACCTTGCGCCGCACGATTTGTCGATGATCCTCGCCATCACCGGCACCGAGCCGATCGAAGTGAGGGGCGAGGGGGCAGCACTTCTCGACAATCTCAGCGACTTCGCGCATCTGCATATGCGCTTCCCGAACGGATTGCGCAGCCATCTCTTCGCCTCGCGACTCAATCCCTATCGCGAGCGGCGGCTGACGGTCGTCGGCACCAAGGCGATGGCGGTGTTCGACGACGTCGAGCCCTGGGAGCGCAAGCTTGCCGTCTACCGCCACGCAGTATGGCAGGACAGCGGCCAGTGGGCCTTCACCGCCAACGAACCTGCCTATGTGGCCGTCGGCGAGGGCATGCCGCTGACTCGCGAGCTTGCCCATTTCATGCAATGCATCGAGACGCGCGCCGAACCGCGCACCGACGGCGAGGAAGCGATAAGGGTGCTGCGCATCCTGACCGCCGGCACAGTGATCCACACCGGCTCGTCTGCATAAAGCAATCAGATCGAGAATTTACTCAGCGGGAATCTGCGCCGGCCTGTCCGCCAGCCGGGACAGCATGGCCTCGGCCTCGGCGCCGCGCTCGGAGCGCTCGATGAAGCCGCCGCCGAAGACACGCGCCTCATTGCCGTCGTCGGAATAGAGCACGCAGGCCTGCCCCGGCGCGATGCCCGACTCGCCGTCGGCCAGCTCGACGGAGGTCACGCCGTCGCGGTGATGCAGCACGGCCGGACGCGGCGGCCTGGTCGAGCGGACCTTGGCGAAGAGCTCGATCCCGCCGGCCGGAACATCCGACAACAGTCCGTCGCCCAGCCAGTTCATGTTGCGCAGATAGATCTTGTGCGTCTCCAGCGCTTCGCGCGGGCCGACGATGACGCGCGCGCGGTCGGCGTCGAGGTGAACGACGTAGAGCGGCTCGCCGGAAGCGATGCCGATGCCGCGGCGCTGGCCGATCGTGTAGCGCAGGATGCCTTCATGGCGGCCGAGCACGCGGCCGTCGATATGGACGATGTCGCCAGGATTGGCGGCGGCCGGCTTCAGCCTGGCGATGATGTCGGAATATTTGCCCTGCGGCACGAAGCAGATGTCCTGGCTATCCTGCTTGGCGGCGACGGTCAGGCCCATTTCCTCGGCAATGGCGCGGACCTGCGGCTTCGACAGGCCGCCGAGCGGAAAGCGCAGATAATCGATCTGCGCCTGCGTGGTGGCAAACAGGAAATAGCTCTGGTCGCGATCGGCGTCGACCGGCCGGTAAAGCGCACGATGCGCTCCATTGGCGCGCGAACGAATGTAATGGCCGGTGGCCAAGGCGTCGGCGCCGAGATCCTGAGCGGTCGCCAAAAGATCGGCAAACTTCACAGTCTGGTTGCAGGACACGCAAGGGATGGGGGTCTCGCCGGCGACATAGCTTTCGGCGAAGGGATCGATGACCGCCTTGCGGAAACGTTCCTCGTAGTCGAGCACGTAATGCGGGATGCCGAGCGTCTCCGAGACGCGACGCGCGTCATCGATATCCTGTCCGGCACAGCAGGAGCCGGCACGATGGGTGGCCGCGCCGTGGTCGTAAAGCTGCAGCGTCACACCGACGACATCATAGCCTTCGCGCTTGAGGATGCCGGCAACCACCGAGGAATCGACACCACCCGACATCGCGACGACGACGCGGGTTTCTTCGGGGCGGCGAGGGAGATCGAGGCTGTTCATGATGCTTTCACTGTGCGGCGCTCAATGCCAATGGCCGGAATATAGGTCAAGCGCCACGCATGCGCCAGCTTGCGGCCAAGACGGGTTCACCGGCAAAATCAAGGCCCGGAGGCCGGTGTTTCAAATTCTAAACGAAATCCTAACCGGGCGTTCACGATCCTTACTTAGTCATTAGGGTTCGCTTAGGCAATTTTTAAAGCTGTGACGGTACTGTGGCGGGGATTGGGTCTTTGAGTTTTTAGTAGAGAGTACGATGACCGATCTGGTTAGACCTAGAGTCAAGTATGTTATTGGGCCCGACGGCAGCCCTCTTACGATCGCCGATCTGCCGCCGACAAACACGCGGCGCTGGGTTATCCGGCGCAAGGCGGAAGTGGTCGCCGCTGTACGCGGCGGCCTGCTCAGCCTTGAGGAAGCCTGCCAGCGCTACAAGCTCACCACCGAAGAATTTCTCTCCTGGCAGGCATCGATCGACGAATACGGCCTTGCCGGGCTGCGCACCACGCGAATCCAGCAATACCGGCATTAAGCTGCCGGCCGAAAACGAGCAAGGGCGCGGGACTCCGCGCCCTTCGCTTTTGCAGCGGCCTTCCATTCAAACTGTCAGCACGACCTTTCCGATGGGTCGGGTCGCGAGGAAGGCATGGGCGGCCGCCGCCTGGTCGAGCGGGAAAGCTTTGGCCACATGCGGCATCAGCTTTTTGGCCTCGACCAGCCTGGCGAGTTCGGCGAGGCCCTCGCGATCAGGCACCACAGACATGCGTTCAACGCGGATGTTCCGCTCCTTGGCATTCGCCCTGGTGGCGTCGTGTACGTCGAGCAGCGACACCAGAACGCCGCCGTCACGCAGCACTTCCAGCGACTTATCGGCGTGGTCGCCGCCGATCGGGTCCAGCACCAGATCGACATTGCCGACCTTCCCGGTGAAATCGTCCCTGGTGTAGTCGATCACCTCGTCGGCGCCGATCGAGCGGACATAGTCGGTTTTGTCCGGACTGGCGGTCGATGCCACCCAGGCGCCGCGCGCCTTGGCGATCTGCACCGCCAGATGGCCGACGCCGCCGGCGCCGGCGTGAACCAGCACGCGTTGTGCTGCCTGCAGGCCGCCATGGCGGACGAGGCCTTGCCAGGCCGTCAGCCCGGCCAGCGGCAATGCAGCCGCATGGGCATGGTCGATGGCGGCAGGTTTCGCGACGATCTCGTCCACCGGCGCCGCGGCGAGCTCGGCATAGGCGCCGGCCTGCTTGGGAAAGCGCGGCATGCCGAACACCTCGTCGCCGACCTTGAAGGCGGTTACGCCGCCTCCGAGCGCCGCGACGGTCCCGGAAATGTCCCAGCCAAGGATGAAAGGCGGTTCGCCGAGCAGCGGGTAGAACCCGCCGCGCACGGCGCCGTCGACCGGGTTGAGGCCCGCCGCCTTGACGCGGACGAGCACTGCACCGGGGCCGGGCTCGGGGTCGGGCTGCTCGGCCGCGAAAAGGACCTCGGGTCCGCCGACGGAAGTCTGGATAACGGCACGCATGAACGCCTCCTGTTCGAGTGGATGTGCCCGCTATCATTTGGATAGTAATATTCGATTGTCGAGTATGTACCTTTTGTATATATAGGCACCTCATGGATAGCGAAGACAGATCCCCCTGCGGCTACGACGCGTTCCGGCGCACCTGCCCGTCGCATACGGTGCTCGAGATGCTGGCCAGCAAATGGGTCTATCTCACCGTCTGCGCATTGCGGCGCGGCCGGCTGCGCAATGGCGAGCTGGCGCGCAAGCTGGAGGGCATCACGCCCAAAATGCTGACTCAGACGCTGCGCGTGCTGGAGCGCGACGGCCTCGTGCGGCGCGAGGTGTTCGCGGTGATCCCGCCGCGCGTGGAGTACGAACTGACGGAGCTTGGGCGGAACCTTGCGGGATTGCTCAGCCAGATACGCTCCTGGGCGGAAGAGCATGCATCCGAAATCAAGGATGCCCGAACCCGGGCATCGGCCGATCACGGCGAGAAGGCCGCTATGCCGTGAAGACGGCGAGGACGATTTTTGGCGATTGCCAGCTCTGAGGATGCCGGCAGGTCTCCGGCATGGCCGCGATTAGGCCCGGCGATCAGCCGATCATGGCGCTGCGGCCGCCCGTTTCGGCCTCGCGGATCTTGGTGTCGCGCGATTCCAGCATCTCTGCCTTGGACAGCTCCGCTTCAGCTTCGCCGAGTAATGATTCGGCGGTGCTTCGCTGCTGGGCGAGGTCACTTTGTGAATTCCTGAGGTTGTCGCGGCGCAAGCGGGCCGCCTTGGCGAAGGTCGGATAGGCGAAATGGTTGATGTCGGTGATGCCGGCTTTTTTCTCTTCGGCGATGATCTGCGCCTCCAGCTCGACGGCCATGCGCTCGAACTCGGCGATCATCATGTCCAGCTGCAAGAGCTGCCGCCGCTTCTCATTCACCTGAAACTGTTTCAGTCGAACGAGGTTTTCACGTGACTTCATGACTCGATACTCCGCAAACGCACACCTGCAATACCGTCCAGTCCGCCCGGAAAGACCTAAGCGCCGCCCGTTTCTCCCGGCTTTCCCTGGGCTATAGGAAACAAAGCCCTAAAGATTTTCGCCGGCGGTAACCATTCGTTTACGGGCATTGTTAATCATACGGGCGAGGACTTAAGGCCGGGTAAACTTCCGGCGGCGGCGGGAAGCCCGGGCCAGCGAGTCCCTGGAGTCACTTAGGCTGACTTTTTAATGTGGTGCATTAGCGGTTTTGGTGTGTGATTCGTTATTAGATTCAAGTGGGTGTAGAAAGGGGTTAAAAAATCTGGTATCGTGGATGGCACGAAATTAGGATTTGTTAACCAGTCGGTGGCACCTTCTGTTCAGGCAATCACTGCTCCGGGTCCCGGACGGGTCGTGACACGGTCCGGCAGCAGAAAAGGGGAATGAAATGCGTGTTCTGCTGATTGAAGATGACAGTGCAACCGCACAGAGCATCGAACTGATGCTGAAGTCGGAGAGCTTCAACGTCTATACGACCGATCTCGGCGAAGAAGGTGTCGATCTCGGCAAGCTCTACGACTACGACATCATCCTTCTGGACCTCAATCTCCCCGATATGTCGGGCTATGAAGTCCTGCGCACGTTGCGCCTTTCCAAGGTCAAGACGCCGATCCTGATCCTCTCCGGCATGGCCGGCATCGAGGACAAGGTGCGCGGCCTGGGCTTCGGCGCCGACGACTATATGACCAAGCCCTTCCATAAGGACGAGCTGGTGGCGCGCATCCACGCAATCGTGCGCCGCTCCAAAGGGCATGCCCAGTCGGTCATCACCACCGGCGACCTTGTGGTCAATCTCGACGCCAAGACAGTCGAGGTCGGCGGTCAGCGCGTGCACCTGACCGGCAAGGAATATCAGATGCTGGAGCTGCTCTCGCTGCGCAAGGGCACGACGCTCACCAAGGAAATGTTCCTCAACCATCTCTATGGCGGTATGGACGAGCCGGAGCTGAAGATCATCGACGTCTTCATTTGCAAGCTGCGCAAGAAACTCGACGCGGCGTCCGGCGGTCAGAACTACATCGAAACGGTGTGGGGCCGCGGCTATGTGCTGCGCGAGCCGGAGGATATTCGCGTCAGCGCATAAGCCATCCCAGCGATTCGAACGAAAAACCCGGCTCAGGCCGGGTTTTTGCTTGAGCGCATAAGCGATCCAGGTGATTCGAACGAAAAAGCCGGCTCAGGCCGGGTTTTTGCTTGAAAACGGTTCCGGCGAATCAGGCGGCTATCTTCAGGACGCGAAAGCTTTCGAGCAGTTGCGCACGGTTGAAGGGCTTCAGCAGATAGCCTTGGGCGCCGGCGCGCTTGGCGCGCATGATCGCCGCGACGTCGACCTCGACCAGCGAGACCAGAATCTGCGGCTTGATGGGCGCTTCGATAGCACGGATGCGGCGAATAAGGTCCACGGCCGGGACGTCGGCAAGACCACCGTCGATGACGATGACATCGGGCATGTCGCCGGCGCAAATGTCTGTAGCCTCGACTCCGGTCGAGGCCTCGACGACAATCATATCCGAGCCGCCAAGAATGCGTTTTGCGACCTTCCTGATGACGCTCGAATCATCGACGAACAGGCAGCGCTTCATGTCCGGGTCCTCTTTGCCATCTGCCGAACCGCAATCTCGGAGTGGCCGCAAACCACCATAGGCCAATCTGGTAAAGAAGCCGAAAAGGCGTTGGGTAAAGTTTTTCCAAACACGGTATCGCGCGGCCTTGGCCCCGCAGCGCGATTACATGGATCGCGGCTGGCATTGCTCAATCTGCGCCGCCAGCAAAAATATCAGCAACAAAAGATACTTCGGTTTTTCTTAGGCTGCCGTCAGCACGATCTCCTCGGCGGTCGCGTGGATCGAGATCGTCATATTGGCCTCGCGCGCCAGAAGCAGCGTATAATAGGGCTGGACCGAATGGGCGTCGATCGGCTCCTCCGGCTTGTGGCCGGAATGCAGCTCGAGGAATTTCGGCGGCACGCGCAGCATCGGGCCACTGGCCGACAGCGAAAAACGCGGCTCGGTTTCGAGACTTTCCAGCGTGACCACCAACTTGCCGCCCCGCGGTATGGCTGCGTTGGCGACGAGAATGAGGTTGAGCAGCAGCTTGACCTTGTTCTTAGGAAGCAGCGCACGGGGGCCGTTCCACAGCAGTTCCGGCTTTTCGTTCTTCAAGAAGGCGATGGCCACGGCCTCGGCATCGCCCGTGTCGATCATCATGCCGGCGGAACCCGCGGCGCCGAAGGCGATGCGGGCAAACTGCAATCGCGCCGAAGCGTTCTTGGCGCTCTGGCGAATAAGTTTCATGGCGTCTTCGTCGGCGCCGCCTTCGTCGAGCAGCTCGAGGCCGTTGTTGATTGCGCCGACCGGCGAAATGATGTCGTGGCAGACACGGCTGCAAAGCAGCGCGGCGAGATCTGGCGCGGAAAGGGTGAAAAGCTCGGCCATCGGCGAAATCCCTGCTTAAGTCATTTGTTCATGGCCGAGCGACGGTTTCGCGCCTGCCCACACGAATCACGCTCTTTTCCAAGGCTTTCTGAATACACAGGGCCCGAGCGCGCATCAACAAATCCAAAATCATCGACGGCGAAAATGGTGTGTTTCGCGGGGGAAACCCGCCGCAGCGGCAAAAGCGCAGCCTTCGAACCGCCATCTTCGTGTGGGAGCTTAATGGTTGAAAAAGGATTACGGCATAATTTGCCCGTGATAGCCACCCCGAACGGCCGGCAAGAGCCGCAGGGGTGCGAGGCGTCGGCGAAAGTGCTCCCTGACGGAGATTGGAAGCATGTTTTCCCGATACTACGACCGGACGTTCGTCCGCGTCCTCACCATGACCATCACACTCCTGGCGGCTTTGGTCCTTTCGACCTCGGCGTCGCGGGCTCAGCAGTACACCGCTCAGGAAATCGTCGATTCCGGTCATAAATTCTTCGGCGAGACATCCGGCGGCCTGGCCACCGTCGTCGAGAAGATCTTCGCCTCCTACGGCCTGCCCAATGGCTACCTGCTCGGCGAGGAAGGATCCGGCGCCCTGATCGGCGGCCTGACCTATGGCGAGGGGACGCTCTACACCAAGAACGCCGGCGATCATAAGGTGTTCTGGCAAGGCCCTTCGCTCGGCTGGGATTTCGGTGGCGAGGGGTCCCGGGTGATGATGCTGGTCTACAACCTCGACGACATCAGCAGCCTTTATAACCGCTTCGGCGGCGTTGCCGGCTCAGCCTATGTCATCGCCGGCGTCGGCTTCAACGTGCTGCAGAGCAACCGGGTGCTGCTCGTGCCGATCCGCACCGGCGTCGGCGCGCGTCTGGGAGTCAATCTCGGCTATCTGAAGCTCACCGAAAGGCCGACCTGGAACCCGTTCTGATCGGATTGCGCTCGCTACGATCGCTCGGACAGTGCTGATCGCGCCGCGGCAAGCTCTTGCCGCGGCGTTGAATTTCCGCCATGCCAAGCTGGCACGATCCAGCGATTGCCGCGCCGTAAAGTGGATAGCACGCCTTGGTCCAGTCGGTTCTGTTCTTCGTACTCGGTTTCCTTTGCGCCGTTTTTCTGGCGTCGCTGGTAGCGCCGGCGGTCTGGCGGCGGGCCGTTGTCCTGACGCGCAGGCGCCTCGAGGCTTCGCTGCCGCTGACGCCGGCCGAAATTCAGGCGGACAAGGACCGGGTGCGGGCGGAATATGCCATGACGACGCGCCGGCTGGAGATAACCGTCAAGAACCTTCAGGAAAAGGTCGCTGAGCAACTGGTGGAGATCGGCCGCGCGAACGAGGCTTTGAAGGGGCTCGCGGTTGAAAGAAAGGACAAGAATCAGGCGCTTTCCGACCTGCAGGCCAAGAATGCGGAGCTCAGGCAGCGCGAGGAAGAGTTGCACCGCCTGGCGGAGAAGCACGCGCAGACGGAGCGGGCGTTGGAGAAGCGCGCGCTGGAGCTGCAGAAGCTCGAGCAGATGTATGACGACGCCAGCTTCTCGTCCTCGAACCGGCAGATCGAGCTGGTTGCCCGCGAATCGGAGCTGGAAAAGCTCGCCAGTGACATCGCGTTGCTCAAAGGCCAGCGCAGGGAGGCGGACCGACGCAATCAGGAGGTCGCGTCAGAAAGCAAGGCCGCCCGAGAAGCGCTGAAGGCGGAGAAGAAGAAAACGGCCGAGCTCGACAAGAAGGTCGAGCGGCTTCTGGCGACGCTTGCCGACCGCGAGGAAAAGCTCAACCGGCGCGAGAAGGATCTCGCCCGAATGCGCGAACGTTCGAAGGAGAGCGCTGCAAACGGCGTTGCGCGGCTGGCTGCCGGAACGGACACGAAAGGCGACGATGTCGACAAGGCAATCGCCAGGCTCGAGGGCGATCGGGAACGGCTGGAGGCGAGGCTGACGGCGCTGGCGCGCGAGAACAAGCGGCTGAAGACCGATCTTGCCGCCGCCACGGGGGCGGCAATGCCCGAATCGGCGGGCGACGCACGCTCCGGTGCCGGCCTGCGCGAACAAATGAACGAACTGGCAGCCGAGGTGGTCAATCTGACGATGAAGCTCGACGGGCCGGATTCGCCTATCGCCAAGGCCCTGGCGGGCGAGGGGCAGCAGAATGGGCGCGGCGTCAGCCTTGCCGACCGCGTGAGGGCTTTGCAGAAGGCCGGCTCGTCCAACTGAGGTGTGTTGGTATTCAGGTGAGGCCGGCCTGCAAATGCCGTCTTCCTGCGCTTCCGGTGCTCACGTACTTAAAGTACGCTCCGCTCCGGTTCTCGGAAGCCACCATTTTCGACTCGGCCTGACCTGAATCTCAACACACCTCAAGCGTTGCAGCTGTTCGGGCTCCCAGGTCGGGACCGCTAGCGGTTTGAAAAGTGGTGCAGCGCGATGGCCGACGCGGCGGCGACGTTCAGGCTGTCGAAACCTTCCGCCATGCCGATCCGCACCGTGTGCAACCGGGCAAGCAGGTCTTGCGGCAGGCCTTCGCCTTCGGTGCCGAGGTAAAGCGCCAGGCGCGCCGATCGCTCCGCGGCGCGGATGTCGACGTTTCCGCGTGGCGATAGTGCGAACTGGGCGAAGCCAAGCCGATCGAGCGTCGCGGTGAAGCTTCCGGTGTCGCCGAATGACGCGAAGGGAATCTTCAGCGCCGCACCGACGGAAACACGGATTGCCTTGCGGTAGAGCGGATCGCAGCACGTCTGGTCCAGCAGCACCGCGTCCGCGCCGAAGGCCGCCGCATTGCGGAAGATCGCGCCCATATTATCGTGATTGGATATGCCGACCAGGATGACGGCCAAGGCACGCCGGGGCAAGGTTTCCACCAGAATCTCGGCGGGCGCCGGATCGCCGCGCAAGCCGATCGCCAGGATGCCGCGGTGCATGTGGAAGCCGGCGATCCGGTCCATGACCTCGCCGGCGGCGACATGGACCGGAAAACCCGCGGGCGCCTTGCGCAAGATCTCCTGCACGCCAGCCAGCCTGTTTTCGAGGATGAGGGCAGACTCGGCGGCGAAGCGTCCGCTCGACAGAAGAAGGTCCAGCACGACCTTGCCTTCGGCGACGAAGCGGCCATGCCGGCCGACAAGGTCGCGCTCGCGGATGTCGAGATAGGCGGCGACGCGCGGGTCGCGAGGATCGTCGATGGAGATGAGGTTCATGCAAATCTCGTCGGCAAAAATTGCCAGCGAGGTAAGGGGCTTTGGATGGCGCGGGTCAAGCCCCGGCGCGGCGCAACCGATAGGCCATCTGTGAAAGGTCGCCGTCGCCGAAAATGCCTTCCAGCATGCGCAGCAATTCGCGCACCGCCTCGGATTTGCAGGAATAGTAAATCATCTGGCGGTCGCGCCGGGTCTCGACGAGATCGAGCGCCCTCAGCTTGGCGAGATGCTGCGACAGCGCGGACTGGCTGAGTTGCACCTTCTCGGCGATGGCGCCGACCGACATTTCATCGTCGATCAGGTGAGCCATGATCAGCAAGCGCTTTTCGTTGCCCATGAGCGTGAGAAAGGCGGCCGCCGATTCCGCATTGGCGATTAGCTTATTTGAGATCATAGATCCCCCAAGGGTCCTGGCTCATCCAGACGCCAGGGGGCAATGGCGCCTGATTCCACGATGTTCAGATGTCGCTAGGCGCTGCTGAATCAGCGCCACTACAAAGGTAGATCATTTCATCTAAATCTCAAGCGTTGCTTTTGCCGGCGCGCGATCAACTATCGCTCTTGCTCGGCCGCGCGTCCCGCCCTGGCCATCTCGACAAGCACCGAACGCAATTCGCGCGCGCTTTGCAAAGGCCGGGGAAAGAAAACCCTGCAGGTCGCATCGGCGACGGCGAGATCCATGCCATCGGGGTCGAAACCGGTGACGATCCAGCCGCCGTCTTCGGCGCGGCCGAAATGACGGGCGTAAAGGGCAAGCGCGTCGCGATGGTCGGTATTCATGTGATCGAGTGCGGCCTGCTCGCTGCCGGCGAACTCCTCGATAAGGGCGGGATCGGTGATGAAATCATCACGGTCGAGAAGAAAGGCCTTGCCGAAGCCGCCATTCAGGCTGGCGCGCTCGGGCTCGAGCCGGAAGAACGAGAAGTCGCCGAGCCCGGCATAGAGCTTCGCCTTCGGATTGCGGTTGAGATAGCGGCGTTCGGCTCGGATCTGATCGGCAGATCCCCGCTCCAGCCGCAGGGCCCGGCATGCCAGGCTGATGCGCGGATGCGCCAGCGGATCGCCCTTGCCGGGTTCGCCAAGCAACAGCGAACAGCGCGGATCCGCGAGCAACGCACCGGTGTGGGCGGACAGCATCGAGATCAGGATCAGCGGCGCGCCGTCGATGTCGGTGGCGACGCCAACCCTGCTTGCCAGCGGCGCGCCGGTGCCGGGCTCGATCGCCGCGAGCGCGCCGAAACGTGCTGCGCGGATCAGGGTTTTCGCGAGCCTGATCGCCTCGGCGTCGGTCTCGCGAATGACGTCCTTTTTCGGTTCGGTCACAGGTTCACCCGAGATAAGTTGATTTCTGCTCTCCGGTTATCGGCCGAGTACACCCGCCTTTGCAAGGGCTGCGATTTCGTCTTCGTTCAACCCAAAACGGCTCAATATGTCCGCAGGGTCGCGATCGGCGACGTCCGGCGCCGCGGCAAGCGTCTGCGGGTTTTGCGAGAAACGCGGCGCCGGTGCCGGGCGGTCGAGCTCGCCGGACTTCACAAAGCATTTCCTGGCGCGGTTGTGCGGATGGTTCCTGGCTTCGACCAGGGACAGCACGGGCGCCACACAAGCGTCGGTCACGGCGAAAAGCGTGGCCCATTCGTCGCGCGTCTTCTGCTTGATCCGGCCGGCAATGGCGGCGCGCATTGCGGGCCACGACGACTTGTCGAACTGGCTGCCGACAAAATGCTCGTCGAGAGACAGCAGCCTGGCGAATTCGGCGAAGAAGCGCGGCTCGAGGCAGCCGACGGCAATGTGCCTTGCGTCAGCCGTCTCATACGTATCGTAGAAAGGCGCGCCGGAATCGAGCAGGTTGTCGCCGCGCCTGTCGCTCCAGAGACCCGCCGCCATGTAGGCGTGGATGGGTGCGGCGAGCATCGAGGCTCCCTCGATCATCGAGGCATCGACCACCTGGCCCTTTCCGCTGCGCGAGCGCTGGAAAAGAGCGGCGAGCACGCCGGCGATCAGCATCATGGCGCCGCCGCCTTGATCCGCGACGAGGTTGAGCGGTGGCGCCGGCGGCGCGTCCTGCCTGCCGATCGCATGCAAGAGGCCCGCATAAGCGAGATAGGTGATGTCGTGCCCGGCTCGCCCGGACAGCGGCCCGTCCTGTCCGAATCCGGTCAAGCGGCCATAGATCAGCGCCGGATTGCGCTGCAGAACGGCATCCGGCCCGAGGCCGAGCCGCTCCATCACGCCGGGGCGGAAGCCTTCGACAAGCACGTCGGCCCCTGCCGCAAGGCGCAGCAGCAGGTCGGCGCCCGCCGGGCTCTTCAGGTCGAGCTTGAGGATGGAACGGCCGTGGCGGTCGAGATCGTATTGTTCGGGCAGGCTCAGAAGCGGCTGGCCGGCATCGGCGCGTTCGATGCGCAGCACCTCGGCGCCCATTTCGGACAGCATCAGGGCGGCAAGCGGCACCGGGCCAAGCCCGGCCATCTCGATCACTTTCAGGCCGGCGAGCGGCCCGGTCTTTCCGGTGGAAGCACCGGCGCCTGTCGGCGAGCCAGACATCCCCGCTTATTTCGGCGCCATGCGGATAGCGCCGTCGAGGCGGATGGTCTCGCCGTTCAGCATCTGGTTCTCGACGACGTGGAGCGCAAGCGACGCATATTCGGACGGCTCGCCGAGCCGCGGCGGGAAGGGCACGGAAGCGCCGAGCGAATCCTGCACTTCCTGCGGCATGCCGGCCATCATCGGCGTCTTGAAGATGCCGGGCGCGATGGTGCAGACGCGAATGCCGGATCGCGCCAGATCGCGGGCCACAGGCAGCGTCATGCCGACGACGCCGCCCTTGGAAGCCGCATAGGCGGCCTGCCCGATCTGGCCGTCATAGGCGGCGACGGAGGCGGTGTTGACGATGACGCCGCGCTCGCCGCCGGCGAGCGGTTCGAGTTTCGCCGCCCGGTCGGCAACGAGGCGGATCATGTTGAAGGTGCCGATGAGATTGATCTCGATCACCTTGCGATACTGGTCGAGCGGATGCGGTCCGTCCTTGCCGATCGTCTTCATGCCGATGGCAATGCCGGCGCAATTGACCAGGATGCGCGGCTGCCCAAGCTTTTCAGCCACTTCGGCGATCGCGGCCGTGGCGCTGTCGCCGCTGCCGACATCGCATTGGACGGCAACGCCGCCGATCTCGGCTGCAACTTTCGCCGCGCGCTCGATGCCCACGTCGAGGATGGCGACGCGGGCGCCCCTGGCCGCCAAGGCGCGCGCCGTTGCCTCGCCAAGGCCCGACCCGCCGCCGGTGACGATCGCGATCTGGCCGTTCGGGTTCATGCAGGCCTCCCAGGATTCCCGATTATGCTACGAAGCGCGCAAAGGAGGCGCAACCGCAATAGGCGGGGAGATTGAAGGCTGCACACTCGCGGTCGAACGCGACACGGCCGGGGCAAATTCCGCAACCTTTGCCGTGTTGGCGTGACAGACATCGCCGGCAAAGCGGGCGACCGCCCCCGGCTTGATCTCGTGATACAGCAGCCGGTCGAGATCGACCGGGCGCGGCATGGTGATCTGTCCGCGCGGGAAGCGCTTGAAGCCAAGCGGTCCATAATATGGTTCGTCACCAACCAGAATGACGGCAGGCGCACCGGCCTTCCTGGCCGCCTCCAGCGCGATCGCGACCAGCTTGCGGCCGATGCCGAGATTCTTGTAGGCGGGGCGCACCGCAAGCGGGCCGAGCATCATGGCGCGTCCGGCGCCCGCTGCCACGCGCGTCATGCGCACCGAAGCGATGACCGTGCCGTCCTTGACGGCGACGAAGGACATCGAGCGGTCATGTCCTCCCGACTCGCGGATCTTGTAAGCGGCAAGCACGAAACGACCCGGACCGAAGGCCTCGTCGTTGATGGCTTCGATTTCAGGGTCATGCGCCGGAGTCTCCGGCAGGTATTTCACGTCGGCAAGGCTCATGGTCTTTGCGTTCCGATATCGAGGAAGGTCTGCTGCAAAGCGGCAGCGTTCGCCAGTCAACGCTTCTTAAGCGCGGGCGCCCTTTCGTCGTCGGTCGAACCGGATCGAGGCAAAGTCGAACATGGGCGCCTCCGCTAGCATCAATTTTGGGCCGCTGCAATCGGTGCTTTCAGGCTTTCTTTGCGTCCATGACGAACTTATCCGTTTCCGAGCGGTTGGTCATTTGACGAACTGGTTCGTCGTTTGACGAACTGTTCATCCGCTGAGGGCTTCGCGAGCCCGGTCATCAACCTAGATAGTATCGAGCCGCAGGGAGATTTTTCGCATGGGATTGCTGATTGAAGGCAGATGGCAGGATCGCACGCCCAACACCGACAGCGGCGGCCGGTTCGTGCGAACGGAATCGCAATGGCGCGACTGGATCACGCGCGACGGCGCGCCGGCGCAAGGGCGCACGCGCGGCTTCAAGGCGGAACCCGGCCGTTATCACCTCTATGTGTCGCTCGCCTGCCCATGGGCGCATCGCACACTGATCTTTCGCGTCCTGAAGAAGCTGGAGGGCATCATCTCCGTCTCCGTGGTGCACCATTTCATGGGGGAGAACGGATGGACCTTCAAAGCTGAGGACGGCGCCACGGGCGACACGCTCCACGGCCTCGATTTTCTGCACCAGGTCTATGCCAAGGCCGATCCGGCATATTCAGGCCGCGTGACGGTGCCGGTGCTGTGGGACAAAAGGCAAGAGACCATCGTCAACAATGAGTCCTCCGAGATCATCCGCATGCTCAATTCCGCCTTCGACGAATGGGGCGACGCCGGTCTCGACTTCTATCCGGCGGCGCTACGCGCGGAGATCGACAGGATCAATGCGCTGGTCTATCCGGCAATCAACAACGGCGTCTATCGCGCCGGCTTCGCCACCACGCAGAAAGCCTATGAGGAAGCGTTCGGCGAATTGTTCTTAGCGCTTGATACGATCGAAGAGCGGCTTTCGCAGCAGCGCTTTCTGACCGGCGAACGCATCACCGAGGCCGACTGGCGGCTGTTCACGACGCTGGTTCGTTTCGATCCGGTCTATGTCGGCCACTTCAAATGCAACCTGCGCCGCATCGCCGACTATCCGAACCTGTCGAACTATTTGCGCGATCTCTATCAGGTGCCCGGCGTCGCGGGCACGGTCAGCCTGCATCACATCAAGGCGCATTATTACGGCAGCCACAGATCGATCAACCCGACGGGGATCATTCCGGCAGGGCCGGAGCTTGATTATGCCGCGCCGCATGACCGGAACAGGTTCAGGAAGGCGGCGTGATTACCAGTAAGCCGAGTTACGCTCGCCGCCAAAAATCTCCGCTATCCGCTGCAGCGTCGCCGGCGTCGTGCCCTCCGGCAGGCGGTCGAGCGGAAAGAAACCCGCTTCGGCGATCTCGTGGTCAGGCAGTTTCGGCGCCGTCTGGTAGAAGGCTTCGATCAGATAAAGGCCGACATGGTCGCGCTTGCTGGGGCGATGGTTGAAATGCATCGACTTCAGCACCGGCGGCGCAGTCAGAGCGATGTTGCCTTCCTCGGCCAGTTCGCGCGCCAGCGCTTCCTCAAGGGTCTCGCCCACCTCGACGCCGCCGCCCGGCAATTGCCAACCGGGAACATAGGTGTGGCGGATCAGGAAGACTGAGTTGGAGGCACGGTCATAGACCAGCCCGCGCACGCCAAGCGTCATCGGGCGGCGCAGCAGGAAGTAGAAATGGAAGAGCCTTGCCCGCAACCCCGGCCAGCCGGTCTGGCGGAATGCCGCGTCAGGATCGGCCGGGCGGTTCATTCAACGATCCCGAAGCAGATGGGTTGCCCCACGAACATCTGCCTGGCTTTCCTTGTTTTTCGCAGGTTCTGGCCCCAAAACCGTGGGACACTTTTGCGGAACTTGCTTGGGCGAACAGCAAACGGTGAGTGGAAAGCCTCGTCGGCGTCGCTTAAGAAGGGGCCATGTTCAGGCTCGCGCATATTTCCGATGCTCATCTGGGACCGCTGCCCGATGTAACCTATCGCGACCTCGCCTCCAAGCGCGTGCTGGGCTACGTCAACTGGCAGCGCAATCGCCGCCGCCATATGCATGACTCGGTGATCGACACCATCGTCGCCGACATCAAGGCCGGCGCGCCCGATCACCTGGCCGTCACGGGCGACCTCGTCAACTTGGCGCTCGATGGCGAGATCGATATGGCCAAGCACTGGCTGGAGACGCTTGGATCGCCTCATGACGTTTCCGTGGTCCCCGGCAATCACGACGCCTATGTGCCGGGCGCCTTCGACAAGGTCTGCCGGTCGTGGGCTCCCTGGATGACGGGCGACGGCGTCAACAGCCCGGTCGACCGCAATTCCTTTCCGTATCTGCGTGTGCGCGGCAATGTAGCGCTGATCGGAGTCACCACGGCGCGCGCCACCGCGCCCTTCATGGCCAACGGCTTCTTCATGGAAGGGCAGGCCGAGCGGCTCGCCAAGATCCTCGACGATGCCGCGGAGCAAGGGCTGTTCCGCGCCATCATGATCCACCACCCTCCGGTGCGCGGTGCCGTCCCGCAGCGTAAGCGGCTGTTCGGCATCACTCGCTTTCACAAGGTCATTCGCCGTCATGGCGCTGAACTCGTCCTGCACGGGCATTCGCATCTGCCGTCACTGTTCACCATCGGCGCACGGGGCGCCAAGGTGCCCGTGGTCGGGGTTGCCGCCGCGGGCCAGGCGCCCGGCGGCAAACACCCGCCGGCTCAATACAACATCTTCGAAATCGACGGTGAAAAGGGCGACTGGCGTCTTCGCCTGATCCGGCGCGGCCTGACGGGACCAGCCCTGCCGCCTGCCGACCTGCAGGCCATCGACCTCGATGTGCCCGCCGGCACGGCGCGCCAGCTCGTCAGAAGCTGATCTTCATCTGCATGATGCGGTCCCAAAACAACGCCAGCGAAACCGCCAGGCCGACAAGGGCGCCTGCGGCGATCAGGCCGAGGCCGGCGAAGAAGGTCGTCCAGCCATTGCGGCCGCTTTCGGATCGGATGGGCGGCTCCGCTTCCTGGACCACGGGGCGATGCAGGCCGCGAACGGCGCTCTCCACGCTCCCTTCCATCATGCGCTGCCGCTCGACGACACGCTCGGCCACGTAGCGCATCACCGCATCGGCAACGGCTTTCATCTCGGTCGATTCGGCCAGCACCACGCGGCCGACGCGCGTATCCCTGAGGAAGCGATAGGTGCGGCGGTCGCGTCCCATGGCGACATGGCTCACCGCATCGATCCATAGCCGCGGCTGCAGGCCGGACGAGACGGCGAAGTCGAAGCTGTCCATGTCGGCCGGGACATCGGCAAAGACCGGGGCAAGCTCGCTCGCCAGAAGATCGAGCCGCATGCGGTGCGCCTCGCGCATGTCGACGACCACGTCATCGCGGTCGGCAAAGGCGTTCTTGACGTCGCGTACGGCATCGGCGAGCTTTCGCGACGGTTCGATCGGGGTGATTTTGTCGCCTGCATCCGTCATGGCGGCTGCCTCACTGTTGGTTAACAGCGAGTTACCACAGTCGCCGGCAAAATGCACTGCCGACGACGAACCGCGCGACTGCCGCGGTCCGGCGAAAGCGGGTAAGGGACGTTTCGAGATCGGTCCGGGAGCGATCAACCCGCCGAAGCGTCCAGCGGTGGACGCAACCGTCTGCCGCGCCGCCGCACGTTGCGACGCACGATTTCGGCAATCAGGTCAGGAGCTTCCTCGACCAGCATGTGACCTGCGTCAAGGACATGATGCAGATGGAAATGCGACGGCAGCGCCTCGGCCTGCTCAACCCGCAGCAGCGGATCCTCCGCTCCCCAAACGACCATGACCGGCATGTCAAGCGTATCCAACTGCGCGCGGGGGATGATCCCTTGCCGGTCATCCCTCGTCATCGCGGCCGCCATATCGATCAGGGTCTGCAACTGGCCCGGTCGGGTGCGCATCCGGCAGAGTGCATCCACCACGTGATCAGGCGGCACGCTGCGCGGACCCGACATGGCGGCAAGGCTGGCGCGGACCTGGTTCCTGCCGGCCGCGGCGGCGTAGCGGTGCAGCAAGGCTGCGTTGATTTCCGGGCCAAAACCGCCGGGCGCCAACAGCGTAAGCGAGGCCACCCTGTCGGGGTCGGCAAGCGCCATCGATGTCGCGATCGCGCCGCCCATGGAGTGACCGACGAGATGGACCTTGCCCAACCGGCGGGCGGCCAGATCGGCGAGGATGGCTCGCGCGGCTGGCTTGGCGCCGCCCAGGCCTTCGCTTTCCAGGGACTGTCCATGGCCCGGTAGATCATAGGCCAACACTCTCGCCCGCGCCGCCAGTGAGGCCGCGACGTCACGCCAGATCTCACCACAGGCTCCGAAGCCGTGCAGAAGCACGATCGTCCTCGGACGGGCGCCGCTTTCGACCGCATAAGGGAATGGACGCATGAAAAAATGGGGCGGTGAACAAGGCAGGAGCTTCAAATTGTGGCTGAATTGCTCCCGAACCGGATTGATGGCTAGTAAAATTTTCGCGACCGCAGCGCCCCGTCAGGCGCTCGATGCGTCATACTTTGGTGCTCCGGCATTCGTGTGGCCCAAATGAGTATGGAGAGTTGGATTAGCTCGGGTTGCCGATCCCGGCGGCTCGCAAGGATTGAACTAGCCGATCCGTGAGATCCGGGGGGTATTTGCGATCGACGAATGTCGCGCGCGGGTCGGCGGCGAACTTCGGGAATTCGGCGGTGAGCTCGTTGGCAAGCTCACCCGCCAGCTTGTCGCGTCCCGAAATCCTGGCGCCGATCAGGCGCGCGGCCAGGTAATGCGACTTTGATGCCGTCGTGCGCAGCGACTCGCTGGCGAGCGCGGCCTTTTTCATATCGCCCTGCATGAAGGCTCCGACGAAAAGGCCATAATCCCACCAGGTCGGATGGCCGCTGAAGGCTTCGACCGCGTGGTCCAGGATCGGCGTCCCCTCATCATATTTGCCGGCGAAGATCAGCCCGTAGCCATAGGCGGCGGCCATGCCGAGGTCGTACGGGTTGAGTTCGTAGGCCTTTCGCATTAATCGGATCGCTTCGTCCGTGTTGCCGAGACGCGAGTTGAGGTAGCCAAAGGCGCGATGCGCATGCGGGCTCATCGGCCCCATCTGGACGGCGCGGTGGGCAAGCGACATGGCCTTTTCGAGCGTCGCTTCCGGTGGATAGGCATAGTGCGCGGTGACGGCTTCCACATGAAGCGCGGCCAGCTCCGCGTAGACAAGCGACGATTTGGTGCCTTCGCTGACCAGCTTCTCCAGGCAGCGATACGCAATTTCGTGCGTCTGGGCGCTCATGTCGAGATAATAGCGGTCGTCGAGCACCAGGCACCCGATCTGGCTGGTCCGGATGTCGCTCTGATCGATGTAGCTGTAGATAGCGCCCGAAGCGGGAACGGTCGAGGTGAGAAGGCTGGCGACGTTGCCTTCAACCGCGCCAGGGGCGCTCTCGGCCGATGTAAGGTTGCGCGACAGGAGAACCCGCCCGGTCGCGACGCTCTGCAACTCCACCGTGACGTCGCCGGCAGCAGGCCCGGGAACGATTTCGAAAACGAAACTGATCGGATCGGCGGACCGATCACGCGTCGAATCCGCATCGCGCCCGATGAAATCGATGGTGTCGAAACCCGCGAGCCCGGCGCGCAGCGACGACGCGACACGAGCCGCCTCCGCTCCATCGGCTTTGACGGCGATGTAGATCAGCGGCAGGGAGTCGAATCGGGACTGGGCGGTGCCGGCCAGGCGCGCCGTTTCGGCTGTCGCGGCAGTGTCGCCGCCGTTGAGGAAGGCATTGCCTTGACGCACGATGAGCACGCCGAGCATGACAATGACCAGAGCCATGGCAGCCCAGAAGAACCGCAATTGCCGCGTGAGCGACTGGGCGGGTGCTGCCGGCGCCATCAGCGCTGCAGGTTCGCCCGCGGCAGAGGCGTCGAGATGTTCGGTTGCGGCCTGAGCGGCTTCGGCCAAAGCGTCGGACCGCTGCGCGACGGTTTTGGAGGCGGACCTGGCGTCGCCGGGCAGGCGGATCGCATTCGGCTCGTAGGACGGGACATAACCGCCGCGCGGGATCGCGATGCGCACCGGCTCGGCGACACCTTCATTGGCGAAATACTGCTCCAGAAGTTCGCGCAGACGACCGGCCTGAACCCTGACCACGGCATCGGTGGAGGCGTCGAAGTCGCCGTCCTTGCCGAAGACGTCCATGGCGATTGAAACGCCTTTCAGCCTGTCCGCCTCGCCGGCCTGCTCGCGTTCGACCAGATAGCGTAATAGCCTGCGGGCACGCTCGGATCGGCCGAACGTTTCGCTGGCAAGCAGTCGCTCCAATGTCTCGCGCACTGCGGGGGCGGCAGGCGGGGCATGCTCCAAGTGTCGAACCTTTCGAAGTCGGCACAGGTTAGGGAGCGATAATATAGCGCTCGCGCCGGCGCACAAGGATGCTTCTATTATGTGATCGCGTAAGCCACCGGAAATTCCTCCGGCGGTTAACGAATGGCAGATTCGCGTCCGCGTCTGCAGCGTGGCGCAAGCTGGAATGCGCCAGCTCCATCGCTGAATCAGATCATCCGGCTAGAGCGGTTCACCGTTTCACGAAACGGTGAACCGCTCAATTTTTTGTTTGACCGCAATTCCGGACGGAAGGCTACGGCGAAACCGCCGAGCCTAACCGCCTCACACTTTTCCTGGAATTTGCTCTAGCCGCCGATGATCCGGTTGGCGGCCGAAACTACGGCCTCCAGCGAGGCGGCGACGATGTTGGTGTTGATGCCGGCGCCGAACAGCTTGCCGCCCGGATACTCCATCTCGACATAGGAGATCGCCGAGGCGTTGGAGCCGCGCTGCAGGGAATGCTCGGAATAGTCGAGCACCGACATGTCGACGCCCACATGGCGCGAGAGCGCATCGACAAAGCCGTCGATCGGGCCGGTGCCCGAGCCGGTGATGGTCACTTCCTTGCCATTGTCGAGAATATCCGCTTCGACCATGCGCCGGCCCTTCACCTCGGTGTCCGGATAGGTGCGATGGTCGAGGAACTTCAGCCGCGCGCCGGGTTGGTCGACATAGGTTTCGAGGAAGCGTTCGTGGACGCGCCTGGCCGGCACTTCCTTGCCTTCAGCATCGGTGATCGCCTGGATCGCCTGGCTGAACTCGATCTGCAGATTGCGCGGCAAGTTGAGGCCGTAATCTGCCTGCAGCACGTATGCGATGCCGCCTTTGCCGGACTGCGAGTTGATGCGGATGATCGCCTCGTAGGTGCGGCCGACATCGGCCGGATCAATCGGCAGATAGGGCACTTCCCAGATTGGGGTGTTGGCCTTCTTCAGAGCTTTCATGCCCTTGTTGATGGCGTCCTGGTGCGAGCCGGAGAAAGCCGTGTAGACCAGCTCGCCGACATAAGGGTGACGTTCCGGGATCTTCAGCTGGTTCGAATATTCGTAGACGTCCTTCATCCGGTTGATGTCGGAGCAGTCGAGCTCCGGATCGACACCCTGGGTGAACATGTTGAGCGCCAGCGTGACGATATCGACATTGCCGGTGCGTTCGCCATTGCCGAACAGCGTGCCTTCGACGCGGTCGGCGCCAGCCATCAGGCCGAGCTCGGTGGTGGCGATGCCGGTGCCGCGGTCGTTGTGCGGATGCAGCGAGACGATCAGGTTCTCTCTGGCATCGAGGTTGCGGCACATCCATTCGATGCGATCTGCATAGACGTTGGGCGTCGACATCTCGACCGTCGACGGCAGGTTGATGATCAGCTTGTTGTCGGCCGTCGGCTTCACGATCTCGGTGACCGCGTTGCAGATCTCCAGCGCGACTTCGAGCTCGGTGCCGGTGAAGCTCTCCGGCGAATATTCGAAGCGGTAGCCGCCGCCGGCCTTGGCGGCCATGTCGGTGATCATCTTGGCGGCGTCGGTGGCGATGCGCTTGATGCCGGCGACATCCTTCTCGAACACGACCCGGCGCTGCAGCTCGCTGGTCGAATTGTAGAAATGCACGATCGGGCGGTGTGCGCCCTTGAGCGCCTCGAAGGTCCGCGTGATCAACTCGGGCCGGCACTGCACCAGCACCTGGAGCGAGACGTCGGCGGGGACGCCGCCTTCCTCGATGCACCAGCGGGCAAAGTCGAAATCCGTCTGCGAAGCCGAGGGGAAGCCGATTTCGATTTCCTTGAAGCCCATGTCGAGGAGCAGCGCGAACATGCGCGCCTTGCGCTCATGACCCATCGGGTCGATCAGCGCCTGGTTGCCGTCGCGCAGGTCGACCGAGCACCAGATCGGCGCCTTGTCGATGGTCTTGTTCGGCCAGGTGCGGTCGGTCAGGCCGACCGTCGGGTAGGATTGGTATTTGCGTGCCGCATCCGGCATGTGGCCGGCCGCGCGCTTCCCGGCTTCAGCCTCGCCGGCGCGGATTTCTTCTCGTGCGTTCATCGTCGTTTCTCCCGGCGGCCCGCATGCCCGCTTCAGGCGGATGGGTGGCGAGCGTCGCCTCTACCAAAAATTCGTTCGCTTGATGTGACTTTGCCAAAGTCTGGCCAAGGAGCATGCGCCTTGAGCGGCGGTTTCGACCGCCGGGCGCTCCTTCAGCGAACCCGGCGATCGCCGATAAGGCCGAGAAGAAGCAGGGTCGAAGCGAGCGCGCGCGCAGTCTCGCCGGCAAAGCCGGTGCGAGAGGAGGCGACGGAGCGGACGCGCGTGGTCATGCCGGCTCTCTTACAGGAGCGGCCCGTCGGAGGCAAGCGGGACGCATGAATGAACGCCCTTGCCTAATATCGCCGCCGGTGCGGACAGTCTTCCCCGCGCCTCGCAAATGCGCCAGACTTGGTTTCGAAGGCTTGGCACCGAGCGAAGCTCCGGGGAGGGGTTCGTCCATGAATTTCGTGTTCTTCTCGCCGCATTTCCCGGCCAACGGCACCGATTTTTGCGACCGGCTGAAAAAGGCGGGCGCCACCGTGCTCGGCATCGGCGATGCGCCTTACGAAACCTTGAACGCCAACCTCAAGGCGGCGCTTTCGGAATATTACCGCATCGCCGACATGGAAGATTACGACGCCGTTTTGCGGGCGATGGGGCACTTCATCCACAAATGGGGCCGCATCGATCGCTTCGAGTCCCTCAACGAGCATTGGCTCGAACTCGAAGCCAACATCCGCACCGATTTCAACATCTTCGGCACCAAGCTCGACTTCGTGAAGAATTTGAAGCGGAAAAGCCGTATGCGCGCTTTCTTCCGCAAGAGCGGCGTGGAGACCATCCCGCAGCGCAAATGCTCCGACCGCGCCGGCGCCATGACCTTCATCCGCCGCGTCGGCTTTCCGGTGGTGGTCAAGCCGGATTCGGGCTCCGGGGCTTCCAACACTTTCAAGATCTCTAACGCCAAGGAGCTCGACCAGTTTTTCAAGGACAAGCCGGAGGGTGTCACCTTCGTCATGGAGCAGTTCATCGAGGGGCTGGTGGTGACCTTCGACGGGCTGGTCAACCGCGACGGCGAGGTGGTGCTGGCGGCCAGCCACCGTTACGACCAGAGCATCATGGAGGCGGTCAACAAGGATCGCCATATGAGCTACACCTGCTTTCCCGAGATCAGCCCGGAAGTCGAGGAGGCGGGCCGCAAGATCCTCGAGGCGTTCGACGTACGCGAGCGCTTCTTCCATATCGAGCTGTTCGAAACCAGCGACAAGCGCGTCATCGCGCTTGAGGTCAACATGCGGCCGCCCGGCGCCTGGATGACAGACGCCATCAACTACACGTTCGACATCGACGTCTATGCCGCCTGGGCCGACATGGTGGTCAAGGATGCCGCCGGCGGCCCTTACAAGGGCAAGTATTTCACCGCCTATGCCAGCCGCAAACGCCACATCGACTATTTGCACAGCCATGCGGACGTGCTAGCCGCCCACGGCGACAAGATCGTCCATCATCAGGCCATCGAAGAGGTCTTCAGCCGCGCCATGGGCAATTACGCCTACCAGATGCGTTCGAAGGATCCGAAGGCGTTGCGCCAGGCGGTCGACTACATCCACGCGGAAAAGGCCTGAGCCGATGGACGTCTCCTATCACAAGGGTCATGCCCGCAATCTCGGCCGGGACATGGAATACAAGCGCTACGGCCATGCCGGGCGGCCGGTGGTGGTGTTCCCGACCTCGCAAGGGCGGTTCTACCAGCTCGAGGATTCGGGTGGGGTCGGCGCGCTTGCCGAGTTCATCGACACCGGCCGCATCCAGCTCTTCACGCTCGACGGCATCGACTCGGAATCCTTCTTCGACAAGCATGCCGACCCGGCGCAACGCATCGCCCGCCACGAAGCCTATTTCCGCTATGTGCGCGAAGAAGCGCTGCCGGATTTGCAGGCGGTTGCCGCCAAGTCCAACGGTGGCCGCGTTTTGAAGCCGCTGTTTTGCGGCTGCTCGATGGGCGGCTATCACTCATCCAATTTCGTGTTCCGCTTCCCGGAGCTGGCGAGCGGGGTGATCTCGCTGTCCGGCGTCTATTCGGCGCGCGACTTTTTCGGCCGGGCTCTGGAAGGCAATATCTATTTCAACTCGCCGCTCGATTATCTGCCCGGCATCGTCGACCAGAAGCTGCTCGGGCGGCTCAGGGCGCTCAGGCTGATCTTCTGTTGCGGCCAGGGCGCCTGGGAAGAGCGCATGCTGGTCGAAACGCGCGAGCTGGAACAGGTGCTGCGCGACAAATCGATCCCGGCCTGGGTCGACTATTGGGGTGGCGACGTCAGCCATGACTGGCCGTGGTGGCATAAGCAGCTCGTCTATTTCTTCGGCCGTTGGCTGGATGACGACCTCATGCACAGGTTGGACTGAGGTGCGTTGATATTCAGGTGAGGCCGGCCTGCAAATGGCGGTTTCCTGCGCTTCCGGTGCTCACGTACATGAAGTACGCTCCGCTCCGGTTCTCGGAAGCCACCATTTTCGTCTCGGCCTGACCTGAATCTCAACACACCTCAAAATGTACAGACCAATGACCACACCCGATCCGATCCGTCGCTTTGTCGAAGCGACCAACGCCGCCGATACCGAAGCCTTTCTGGCCACATTCACAGACGATGCTTTCCTCAGCGACTGGGGTCGCGATTTCAGTGGCCGCGATGGCGTCGCGCGGTGGAACCAGTCGGACAATATCGGCGTGCAGTCCAACCTTCGCATCGTTCGCATCGCGAGGCGCGACGGCGTCTATCATGCCCGCGTCGCCGTGACCGGCAACGGCTTCAACGGCGAGGGCGACATGGCCTTCACGCTCAACGGCGACCGGATCGCGAGCCTGGTCATCAGCTGAAGAACGGATGCGTCGCGACCTTCGTGCGGCATCGTCCAAAAATATGACCATTGTAATCATGTTTTTGTGGCAATGCCGCCGGCGCTGTGGCATGCCGGCGCGGCGATATCGGGCTTCGGCCGATCTCGTCGATATCGGAAGGCCCGGCGATGAAGCTCTTGAGCGCGCAAACCCGTATCCAAAACGACGACATCCGCGCGGTGATGGACAGGCTGCGCGCCGAGCACGGCGACTATGAAAACGACACCGGCGTTGCCGGCCAATGGGAATTCCGCATGCATTACGGCACGTTGAATGCCTCATTCGACGACCGCGGCGTGCTGGTCCGTGTCGCGGCGGAGGACGAGACCTGCCTCTCCTACATGAAGATGATCTTCGCCGGCCACATCGCCGCGCATCTCCGCACCACCGAAGGCCTGCGCTGGCAAGGAGACGGCATGGATGCCGGCACACCGATATTCTTCCGCGAGATATCGGTCCTGTCCTCGACACGGTTGTCGCCGCATATGCAACGCGTGCGCTTCTGCGGCCGCGCCCTCGGCCGCTTCGCCCATGGCGGATTTCATGTTCGGCTTCTGCTGCCGCCGGCCGGACGGCAGGCGGTTTGGCCGACCATGGGCCCGGACGGTCTGATCGTCTGGCCGTCGGGCGAGGATGCGCTCACCATCCGCGTCTACACGATCCGCGCGCTGGACGTGGCCGAGGGTTGGCTCGACATCGACTTCGTGCTGCATCCCGGCGCCGAGACGCCGGCTGCGAGTTTCGCGCAGAATGCGAGGGCCGGCGACATCATCGGCATGATCGGCCCCGGCGGCGGCGATGTGCCCGAGGCATCAAACCTGCTTCTTCTGGGCGACGATACCGCGCTTCCGGCGATCGGCCGGATGCTGGAAGAGCTTGCGCCGTCCGTCCGTGCCGAGGCCTTCATCGAGGTTGACGGTCCGCAAGACCGGGTGACGCTGGCGGCGGGCGAGAACATCGCTGTCCATTGGCTTTATCGGCATGGCCGCGAAGCAGGCCGGGCCGGCCTGCTGCCGGAAGCGCTGCGCGAGCGCGGCCGCGGGGCCGACGATCTCTTTGTCTGGGCCGGATGCGAGTTCGCCGACTTCCGCGACATCCGCCGGATCGTGCGCAAGGAATGGGCCCTGTCGCGCAACCGGCATCTTGTCACCGCCTATTGGCGCCGCGGCGAGTCGGGCGGAGACGGTGCCGGCGAGGAATAGTTCAATCTTTTAGTTGCGATCGCTGACCATGGCGATGGCCGGCACCGCCAGCAGCGCGACGACGCCCGCGCCGCCGAACAGTGCGCCATAGCCCAGATGCTGCGCCGCATAGCCGGCCAGGATGCCGCCCGCCATGCTGACCAAGGCATCCATGCACTGGAAAAGCGTGAAATCGACCCCTGCCTGCTTCGGATCCGACCAGCGCATGAACTGCGCATAGAGCGCCACGAAGCCGAGCGCCATGATGCCCGAGGAACTCAGCGTCGCGACGGCCGCCAGCGGGCCTGCCGGGAAAACGCCGGAAAGCGCGAAGGCCGCGAGGATAAACAGCGATCCGGCCTGCAGCATAAGCGCGAGCACAAGCACGCTGCGCGTGCCCAGCCATCGGACAAGAGCGCCGCCGGCAAGGGCGGCCGCGCCGCCGAGAACCATGCTGCCGACACCGTTGACCAGGCCGATCGTGGAAAGGCTGAGCCCGGCATCGACCAGAAACGGGCCGAGCATGGTCAGCGCCGCTTTGTGCGCCAGAACGTAGATCGCCGACGCCGCCAGACCGCGGCGTATCTGCGAGCGCCGCAGCGCCGTGCCGAGCGCGGGCACGTGTTCGCGCACTTCCTCGCGCGATCGGCCGGCGATGCCGAGCAGGAAGGGCAGTCCGAGCAGCACCAGCAGCGAGGCCATCGCCGACACCGCCGCGCGCCAGCCGTGGATTTCGACGAGATAGAGGAAGAGACCGGCGCCGATCGCCGAGCCGAGATAGGCGCCGCCGACCTGGGCGGCATTGCCCCAGCCGAGATTTTTGCCGGCAAGGTTCTGCACCGCAAAGCCATCGCAGGCGATGTCGACCGTCGAGGCGGCAAAGGCGACCACCGTCAGGCAGGCGACGACCGGCCAGAAGGTGGCGGGACCGAGCTGGGCGATGGCCAGCAGTCCAGTGATGGAGATGAGGCCGCCGATGAGGACGATCGCGCCGGTGCGGTTCCTGCCCGCTGGCGGAAGCCGGTAACGCTCCACCGCCGGCGACCACAGGAACTTCAGCGCCCATGGCAGGGCGATCAGGGTGAGCAGGCCGATGCGGTCGAGCGGCAGGCCCTGGTCGCGCATCACGGCCGGGAGACCCGTCCAGGTGATGCCGCCGATCACGCTCTGCGCCACATAGAGGCCGCCGATCGCGGCGACGATGGCGGCCGGCGACGAGGCGGCCCGGTTCGAGACGGAGACCGACATCAGAAGCGATAGCGCAGGCTGCCGAACAGCGAGCGGCCCTCGTCGCGGTAGCAATAGCCGGCCGAGCAAATTGCCTGCTGGTTGTCGAACAGGTTCTTGGCGTTGATCTGCAGCTTCACGCCTTCGAGGCTCGGGTTGCGATAGCCGAAATCATAGGACAGCGAGGCATCGACGAAGGCGCGCGCGTCGTTCTTGAAAGTATTGGTGTCGTCGCCGTAGCTCGCGCCGGCGAAACGCACGCCAGCGCCGAGCCCAAGCCCTTCAAGCGTGCCGTTCTCGAACTGGTAATGGCCCCAGAGCGACAGGATGTGGTTCGGCGTGGCCGACAGTTCCTTGCCGTCGGTGCCTTCGGCGCCGCGTTCGATCTTCACGCGCAGATAGGTGTAGGAGGCGATGACGCTGAAGCCATTATCGAGTGAGGCATTGGCTTCCAGCTCGACGCCGCGCGAGTTGAGGTCGAGCTGGCGCTGCTTGTTGATGCCGGTGGAGGCGTCGAAGACGACGCCGTCCTTCTGGTCGATGTCGAACAGCGCGGCGCTGACGGTCGCGTTGTGGTCGGGGATCTCGTATTTGACGCCGATCTCCGTCTGCGTGGCGATGGTCGGGCGGGCGACGCGGCTGACGGAACTCGAGACGTCGTCATAGACGAAGCCGATGTTGGGAGAGAACGAGGTCGAATAGTTGACGTAGGGGATGATGCCCCATTCGGTCCGGTAGGACAGGCCGACGCGGCCGGAGAAGGCGCTGTCCTTCTGCTTCGACTGACTGAAATCCGCCGCGGTGGAGGTGGTGTCGACCCAGTCGTAGCGGCCGCTGGTGAACAGGGTGAAATCGTTCCACTCCATCTGGTCGTGCAGGTAGACGCCGAGCTGGTTCATCTCCTGCCCGCCGAAATGGGGGACGGGAGCGGCCTTGATATCCTCGACCGAGACATAGGAAAGCCCGCTGCCGGCGTCATAGTCCGACCAGGCATAGTCGATGCCGGCAATCACGGTGTGCCGCACCGGACCCGTGTCGAATTCGAGCTGCGCCATGTTGTCGACGACGAAGTTCTTCATCGTCTCGGTGTAGTGGCCCCAGTAGCGCTCAAGCGGCTGATCGGCGCCGATCGAGTAATGGCCGCTATATTCGATATCCGAGTCAACGGCGTTGTAGCGCAGGTTCTGGCGCACGGTCAGCCAGTCATTGAAGCGGTGCTCGAACTCGTAGCCGATGCGCCCCTGATCTTGGGTGAAATCATTCCAGGACGCATCGCCTTCATAGACGTTCGACAGCACGCCATAGGCGGAGTTGTAGAAGGCGGCGGTGCCACCGGTGACGGACTTCGAATATTCGCCGAGGATGGTGAGCTTGGTGTCCTCGTCCGGCTTGAAAGTGACAGCCGGCCCCAGATAGAGTTTATCGTCGGGATAGTCGGGCAGGCCGGTCCCGCTCAGACGGCCGAGGCTGGTGAAGCGATAGAGAATGCTGCCGTCGTCATTGACCGGCCCGGAAGCATCGAGCGCCGCCTGGTAGCGGTTGTGCTCGCCGGCCAGCAACTCGATCTCATGGAACGGCTCGTCCTTGGGGCGTTTGGTGACGACATTGACGATGCCGCCCGGACCGCTGACGCCGTAAAGCGAGGAGGCCGGTCCCTTCAGGATGGTGACGCCCTCGATGCCGTAAGGTTCTGTCTTGAACCAGGCGGAAGGGCCGTTGTACTGGCGCAGCCCGTCGCGGAACATGCCGTTGTAGAAGGCCTGGAAGCCTCGCAGGAAGAAGGCGTCGTAGCGCGTGTCGAAACCGAAGCTGTTTGGATTGGCGCTGGCCGTGTAGCCCAGCGCGTCGTTCAGTGTACGCGGCTTCTGGTCCTCGATCTGCTTCTGCGTGACGACCGAGACCGCCTGCGGGATCCTGGCGATCGGCGTGTCGGTCTTGGTGCCGATGCGGTCCTTCTTCGCGACGTAGCCGTCCTGCTTCAGGATCTCGTTGCTCTCGGCGGTCACCTCGATCCTGTCGAGAACGGTGGCGTCGCCGCCTTCCTGGGCAATTGTCGGCCAGGCATGGCCGAGGATGGCGCTGCCCGCCAGCAATGATAATCCCCGGCGCCACGTCCTCGACCGCTTCGTCATTAACTTGTCTCCAATCCTCATGTTTGGTTGCGCCTCCGCGCTCTCAAATATGAGTAAGAGAGTCAAGTATTTTTTTGATACCTCGCCGGACTTGACGGCGTCACATGGCGTCAGCCTTCCAGGCAGGCCGGGACAGGCGCGACGTCTTGTTGCGACGGCGATCCGCGACGCAAGCCGAAGAAGACGACGACGGCGGTGAGCACGGTGATCGTCGCCAGCACGATGAGCAGCCGGTCGAAAGCCGTCTCATAGGCTTGGACCAGGGCACTGGCGTCGGCCAAGTGCAGATGTTGCACCGTTTCGCTGATATTGCCGGTTGCCAGTAGCTGTGCCGCTTCGGCAGGCGAGGCCAATCCTTGAGCACCAAGCTGCGTGGCCGTGAAACCGGACAAGGCCGCCATGACGATAGCCAGGGCCACGCCCTCGCTGGCGACGCGGGTGGTGTTGAATATGCCGACCGCCATGCCGGCGCGCTCCTTTGGCACGACGCTGACGGCAGGTCCGTCCATCAGTCCGCAGGGCAAGGCGATGCCGATGCCGACCAAGACCAGCGGGAGCAGCAGCGCGTTGTCCGCCACGGGCACGCAACTGAGCCAGACCAGGCCGGCCGCGGCAGCGAGGAGGCCCACACCGCAGATGGTGGCCGGGGCGATCCGGCGTGCCGCCTGGCCGGCCAGCAGCGGCAAGATCAGCAGCGGCCCGGACAGGCAGATCATCAATTGCCCCGCCTTGATCTCGCTCATCCCCTCAATGCCGATGAAGCGGATCGGCAGGAGCACGAGCAAGACGACGAAGGCATAGGCAGGTGCGGCGGCCAGGAACTGCACGCCGACGAAACGTGGGAAGCGAAACAGCGTCAGGTCCAGCATCGGCCGGCGCACCCGCCGCTCGACAATGACGAAGGCGGCAAAGAAGATGGCTGCAACGCCGAGGAGGGCGATAACGAGGGGATTGGCCCAACCGCTCTGGGGCGCCTGCAGCACGCCGCAGGTCAGCGCGGCAAGCGCGATGGTGAAGGTGGCGGCTCCCGCCCAGTCGAGCCCGGTTGCGTCCGGGTCGCGCGATTCGGCGACGGTGCGCAGGCCGAGCGCGGCGGCGGCAACGCCAAGCACCGCCACCAGAAGAAAGATCGCGCGCCAGCCGAACGCGTCGATGAGCAGGCCGGAGGCAACAGGGCCGAAGGCAAGGCCGATGCCGAAGCTGGTGCCGAGAAAGCTGAAGGCGCGCAAACGCGATTGCCCGTCGAATTCCTGGGCAAGCGCAGAGGCGCCGCCGGCGAAGGCGGCAGCGCCGCCAACGCCTTGCAGAGCCCTGAAGAAATCGAACCAGACGACGCCTGGCGCCAGCATGCAGCCCAGCGCGGCTAGGGAATAGGCGGCGAGGCCGGCGAGAAAAATCCGCTTGCGGCCATGATTGTCAGCCAGCGCTCCGGCCGCCATTAGGCCGGCGCCGAAGGTCAGCATGAAGGCATTGGTCACCCAATTGAGCTCGATCGGACTGCCGCCGAGATCGGCGGCAATGCGGGACAACGCTACGGCGGGACCGGTGAAACTCAACGGCATCGTCATGGCTGCGAGGCAAACTGACAGCAGCACGAGCCATCTGCCGGCCGGGCCGGTTCTGGTCATCAAAGTCATGGATTTTCCTATCCGAGGCGGGATTTGCCGGCATGTCCTGACTGGCATAGCCGATCGCAACGACAAGATAGGGCGGCGACGTTTCCGGCAAAATAGTATTAAATCTCCGTTCATCTCGGAACAAAACGCTCGAATAGGTTCACCATGGATCGTCTCAACGGCCTTCTGGCTTTCGCCCGCACCGCCGAGCTCGGCAGTTTCGTCGCCGCCGGACAAGCGCTCGGCATTTCCGCCTCCGCCGTCGGCAAGAGCGTCGCCCGGCTCGAGCAGGAACTCGGCGTGCGTCTCCTGCAGCGCAGCACGCGGCGCATAGGTCTGACCGAGGAGGGCAAGCTTTTCAACGAGCGGGTGCGCCGCATCCTCGACGACATAGAAGACGCGGAGGCGATGCTGTCGCGTACACGCGAAACGCCGCATGGCCGGCTGCGCATCTCAACGCCGATCGTCACCTATCATCTGCTTTTGCCGGTGCTGTCGGAATTCATGGCGCGATACCCGGAAATCGAGCTCGACATCGATTTCAACGATCGCATCGTCGACGTCATCGACGAGGGTATCGACGTCGCGATCCGCAGCGGTGAGCTGCCCGATTCGCGATTGGTGTCGAGGCCGGTCGCGCCCTTTCGCATGATATTGTGCGCGGCCGCCTCCTATCTCGATCGCCATGGCATGCCCGGCACGCCGGCGGATCTAGCGGCACATTTCGGGATACACTTCCGCTTTCTCAACAGCGGCAGGCTGCTCAACTGGCCGTTCATCACCGGGAGCGCCGAGCCGCAGATCCGTTCGATGCTGACCTGCAACAACATGGAGGCATTGAAGGGCGCTACGATTGCCGGTCTCGGCATCGCCTGCATGCCCGACTTCCTGGTGCGGGAGGCGCTGCATGACGGCAGGCTGCGCGCCGTGCTCGACGACCATGTCGACGGCCGCGGCCAGTTCCGCATGCTGTGGCCGTCCAATCGCCATCTTTCGCCGAAGGTCCGGGTCTTCGTCGATTTTCTTCCCGAGAGGCTTGCGGCGGGGCGATAGGCCCGGCAATCCAAACGAAGCTCCGCGGGGATGGTCAGTAGGTCGCGCGGCCGCCGGAGAGATCGAAGGTCGCGCCGGTGGTGAAAGAGTTCTCGTCCGACAGCATGAAGACGATCATCGCGGCGGCCTCTTCCACCTCGACGAAGCGGCCGCGCGGCACTTTGCCGAGCATATAAGCGACCTGCGCTTCCGTGAGCTGCTCGAGAATTCTGGTACGGGCGGGCGAGGGGGTCAGCGCGTTGACGGCGATGTCGTGTCCCGCGAGCTCCTTGCCGAGCGACTTGGTCAGCGCCAGCACGCCGGCCTTGGCGGCCGAATAGGCGGCGGCATTCGGATTGCCTTCCTTGCCGGCCACCGAGGAGATGTTGACGATGCGGCCGTAATTGCGCGCGACCATGCCGGGCACCAGGCGCCGGCAGCAGTAGAAGACGCCGTTGAGGTCGATATCGACGATCTGACGCCAGGCGGCGGGGTCGTAGTCCGCCACGGTCGCCGCCGGCCCGGCAATGCCGGCATTGTTGACCAGGAGATCGACGGGGCCAAGCGTGCGCTCAGTCGCGGCGGCCGAGCGATCGACGGCCTCGATCTGGGACTGGTCGCAGAGGATGGCTTCAACGCGGCCCAGCGAATTGAGCTCGGCGACAGCCCGGGTCATTGCGGCCTGGTCGACGTCCCAGATGGCAACGCTGGCGCCCGACGACAACAGGCGCTGGGCGACCGCAAGGCCGATGCCTTGCGCCCCGCCGGTCACCACGGCGACGCGGCCGGAAAGATCGACGGCGTTCAAACGGCGGTTCATTGGCAATTCCCTTGCTCGTCGAGCAATTCAGCATCCTGATGGATTGCTGACTTGCTCCAACTTTCTGATCTTACGCAATTCCGAACGGAAAACCGCCGAGCACTTTTCCTGGAATTCCTTTGGCATTGGATACCCCGGATCAAGCCCCGACGTTTCGCGCCACCAGCCTGGCTACGCTTGGCACAAAGCAGCACGACCAGGAAGCGCGCCGTCTGCAAGGCCATGAAGAAAGAGATGTCGACGTGCTGCGCCGCGGCGGCGATTTCACCCAGCCTTTTCTGGCGCAGGAAGGCCGAAGCCGCCAACGGGATGGGTCTCGATCTGGAATTCGAAGCCGGCAATGAAGGGACGCGCCCTGGCGATCGCCGCCTGGACTTCCGGCAGCTGCAGCGATGCCTTATGGCTCGCCTGGTCGGTCCACACTTCGGTGACCCAGATGGCGTCGGCGTCGGCTGGATCGGTGGCGATGATGTAGCTCAGGCAGCCGGGGAGAGCGCCGGTGCTTTCGCGCAGCACGTCCATGACCGCATCGCGCTGGCCGCGCGCTGCCCGCATCTTGCCGATCAGTCCGTACATGCCCTTGATCTCCTCCAGGTTGTGCGCTGCATCGAGTATGCAGTCGACCGCTCACGGCATCAACTGGCCACCGTTGACCTCGATCACCTGGCCGATGATGTAGCCGCTCAACAGATCGGACGACAGGAACAGGTAAGCTCCGACGCAATCCTCCGGCGTTCCGGCGCGCCCTTGCGGAATGGTGGCGACCATCGCCTTGATCTGCTCGGCATTCGAATAGCGTTCGTGGAAGGGCGTCAAGATCGTACCGGGCGCCACGGCGTTGACGCGGATGCCGAAGCCGATCAGCTCCTTGGCCATGCCGCGCGTCACGTTGGAAACGAAGGCCTTGGACGATCCGTAGAGGCCGGCGCCGCCGCCGGCGCCGTTGCGGGCGGCGATCGAGGTGGTGTTGATGATGAAGCCACCCTGGCGCTTCAGCCAGGGGATCGCCTTGCGCGAAGCGGTCAGGACAGAGCGCGCATTGAGGTCCATCACGGCGTCGTAATGCGCCTCGTCCTGGTCGGCAAAGGCGACGCGGCCAAGCATGCCGCCGGCATTGTTGACCAGGCCGTCGAGCCGGCCGAAATGGTTTGCGCTCTCTTCGACCACACGCTCGACGTCGGCAGGTTTCGAGAAGTCGCCCTGGACCAGGAACACCTCGCCGCCACCGTCGCGAATGGATCCGGCCACGGTTTCGGCGGGAGCGCGGCTTGCATTGAAATGCAGCGCGACGCGGCATTTCTGCGCCGCATAGGCACGGGCAAGTGCCGCGCCGATCCCGGTCGAAGCGCCGGTGACCAGCACCGCCTTGCCGGCAAGATCGGGGATGGCAAGTGTCGTCATGTCGGCTGGTCTCCGGGTTGCCATCCTTCGTAGGCCATTGCCGGCCCGGCCTTCAAGTGTTGGCGTTCAGTGCGGGCGCATTCAGGGCCTGAGATAGACATAGCCCTGATGCTGCAGTTCGGCGAGCTTCACGACGCCGCCCTTGTCGGCAAGCTCGAAGCCCGCCAGCAGGTCGGTCAGCGTGATATCCATGCCGTGCAAGGTGTTGCCGCAGGCTTGCGGCACAAGTCCCTGCTGGACAAGGCCGGCAAAGCGGCTGGAAACAGCGCCGGAAGCGCCCTTGACTTTGAAGGCGGCCAGAGCCGGACCGTGCACCACCAGCACGATGTCGACATTGCCGCCGGCGCCTTCATAGTGGTTCTTGATGTTGCCGAGGACGAAGTTGACCTTGTCGGCGTCGCTGAGGTGATAGGCGACTTTCAACCTTCCCTCAGGCGTTGCCGCATTTGCCCGGCTCAGGCCGAAAAGGCCTGCGGCGCCAGCGAGACCGGCACGAAAGATGTCACGGCGCAGCATCGTATCCTCCGTTCGCCGCGCGCTTGCGATTTTGCATGGTCCAGGCGGCACTCCTAGACTAGCATATCCAAGTCCTGTCGGTGGGAGGAGGATCACATGACATCGAGGACCATGGCGGTGGTGCTTTGCGCCGCCTTTGCCGCTTTGTTCGGCGCGGCGCGCGCCGAACAGCCGCCTAAGCTTCCCGAGCTCAGCCCGACTGGCGCCGACGCCTGCTTCGGCCGTGTCTACGACGCCGCCCATCTCAAGGCGCATCCGCGCCAGAAGGTGGCGCGCATCTTCTTCTTCTACGGCCATGACCCGGTCAGCCGGACGAACGAAGAACCCGCCGCCAACCAGGATACGTCCTATAACGGCTTTCTCACCACAACGGTGCGCGGCGCCAAGAAGCCGGAATGGGCGAGCAGCTGGTGCAACAAGGAGGATCCAGGCGACAAGGCGAGCGGCATCCGTTGCGGCATGGACTGCGACAGGACGCTGGCTTCGCTGAGAGTCGACGACAAGGGAAAGCTTCTTCTGTCCGGCCTGTCGCCAGACGTCTATCTCGACCCGGATTCGGAAGAGCAGCTCGGCGAGGCCGAGTACAACAAGCAGGCGCTGGGCAGCGAGGATGACAATTTCAAGCTGGACCCGATGCCGGCCGAGACCTGCAAGGCGGAGTTCGCGCGCATCGACCCGATCGACCCTGCGCTAGGCGAGCCGCTGCGCGTGCGGCTCAAGTCCGATCAGCCCTTCTGCTTCGGGCATGACTATGACGATGCGCATCTGAAGTCGCATCCCAACCAGCTGACGCAATCGATCCGCGTGTTTCGCGGACCCGTCGAGCTCGCCTCCTTCTCAGCCGGCGGCGATGCCGCGAACTGGCCGGATGGGGCGGATGTCGCCGTTTCGGTGACGACGAGGCAGAAAGGGAAAAAGGTCACGCAGATCTATTCCTGCCAGGGCGAGGCCGATCAGTGGCGCTGCTCGGCCAGTTCCAAGACGAGCGATTTTTCCTGCGACGTCTCGCAGAAGGAGATCTTCCTCAAGCGCGGCGTCAATGGCACGATGATGGTTGCGAACCCCAACAATGCGGTGGCGGTGCTCGATCTCTGCTCGAAGGCGGCGGATGGCAAGACCAGGTCCGACGACAAGGTCTATCGGCTGCAGCCTATGCCGCAGTCGGCCTGTGCTCCGTAACCAGCGCTTCGTCATTCTATGGCGGAGCAAGGAGCGAAGCGACGCGGCGCAGACCATAGAATCCATGCCGTGGGTTGGAAGCGCCGCCACGGTGCAGAATTTTGCTCCGTTGCACTCCTTGGCGAAGGTAACGGCATGGATTCTAGGGTCTTCGCGACGGAGCTTCGCTCCTGCTCCGCCCTAGAATGACGAAATTGAGAGGCTCCGGCCAATCTCCAATGTCTGCCGTGCTGCCACCGTCAGGCGAACGGCACCGCCGCGGTGCCTTTCGGCAGCTTCGCTTCGTCGTCCGGCTCGACATGGATGGTGACTCGCACCGAGGGGATCTCGGCTTTCAGCGCATCCTCGATGCGGTCGCAGATGACATGGCTGGCGCCGACGGTCATGTCGGCGTCGACCACGAGATGGAACTCGATGAAGGTGGCGCGGCCGGCAATGCGCGTCTTGAGATCATGCACCTCGAGCGCGCCCTTCGAATTGGCCGATATGATGTCGCGGATCTGCATGTGCTCGTGGTTGTCGACGGCGCGGTCCATCAGCCCGCTCATCGACGAGCCGATGACATGCCAGCCCTGCCACAGGATGTTGAGCGCGACGATCACGGCAAGCGCGGGGTCGAGGATCTGCCAGCCGGTGAGCACGGCACCGACAAGACCGCCGAACACGCCGACTGACGTTACCACGTCGGTCATGATGTGCTGGCCGTCGGCTACAAGCGCAGGCGACTTCGCATTCCGGCCGGCGCGGATCAGCGTCCAGGCCCAGATCGCATTGATGACCGTCGCGATGCCGTTAACGGCAAGTCCTTCCCAAGGCTGTTCCAGCGGGGCCGGATGTTGCCAGGACTGCCAGACCTCGTTGAGGATCAGCAGCGCCGCGACGACGATCAGCACGCCTTCGAGGACGGCGGAAAAATATTCGGCTTTATGATGACCGAAGGGATGGTCCTGGTCGGCGGGCTTGTAGCTGACCTGGATCGCCCAGAAGGCGGCGGCCGATGCGATCACGTTGACGATCGATTCCAGCGCGTCGGAATAGAGCGCCACGGAACCGGTGATGTACCAGGCGGCAAGCTTCAAGACGAGCACCATGAAGGCGACCAGGATCGACCAGAAGGCAAGCCTGGCAATCTTCTCGCGGGTCGCGGCTTTCGCCGCGGCCGCCACCGTGTCCTGCGTCGCAGCCATAGGTCCTACGCGGCCTTTTCCTTGGCCTTGCGCGGCAGATGCGCGACAATGTTTTCGATGATGCGCATGCCGGCATTGTGACCGAGCGTCATGATCGATTCCGGATGGAACTGCACCGCCGCGATCGGCTCCTTGCGGTGCTCGAAAGCCATGATGATGCCGTCCTCGGTCTCGGCGGTCACCACGAAACCGTCGGGCAGGCGCACCGGGTCGGCGAAAATCGAGTGATAGCGGCCGACGGTCACTTCCTTGGGCAGGCCTGAGAAGATGATGCCGGGCTTCGAAACGCGGATGCGCGATGGTTTGCCATGCATGGGGATGTGCAACTGCCTGAGCTCGCCGCCATAGGCTTCGGCCAATGCCTGCAGGCCGAGACAGACGCCGAAGATCGGCAGGTCGCGGCTGCGCGCTCGTCTGATGGTGGCGGCGCAGTCGAAATCCTTCGGCGTGCCAGGGCCGGGCGAAAGCACGACGAGGTCCGGCTTCAACCGCTCGAAGACCTCCTCCGGCACCGGCGAGCGAACCGTGGAGACGTTGGCGCCGGTCTGGCGGAAGTAGTTGGCCAAGGTATGGACGAAACTGTCCTCATGGTCGACCAGCAGGATGTTGACGCCGTCGCCGACGCGCGCGGTGGTGCGCTCGGTTCCGGTGGCGTTGCCGGTCTTGGCGTCGCGGATGGCGGAGAGCATGGCGGATGCCTTCAGTTCGGTTTCGGCTTCTTCTTCCTCGGGAATGCTGTCGAAAAGCAGTGTGGCGCCGGCGCGGACCTCGGCGATGCCGTCCTTGATGCGGATGGTGCGCAAGGTCAGCCCGGTGTTCATGTCGCCGTTGAAATTGACCATGCCGACCGCCCCGCCATACCAGGCGCGCGGGCTCTTCTCGTTCTGCTCGATGAAGCGCATGGCCCACAGTTTCGGCGCGCCGGTGACGGTGACCGCCCAGGCATGCGAGAGAAACGCGTCGAAGGCGTCCATGCCTTCGCGCAAGCGCCCCTCGATATGGTCGACGGTGTGGATCAGGCGCGAATACATCTCGATCTGGCGGCGGCCGATGACGCGCACGGAGCCCGGTTCGCAGACGCGCGACTTGTCGTTGCGGTCGACGTCCGAGCACATGGTGAGCTCGGACTCATCCTTCTTCGAGTTGAGCAGCTTCAGGATCTGCTCGCTGTCGGAAATGGCGTCGTCGCCGCGTTTGATGGTGCCCGAGATCGGGCAGGTCTCGACGCGGCGGCCGTTGACGCGCACGAACATCTCCGGCGAGGCACCGATCAGATATTCGTTCTCGCCGAGATTGATGAAGAAGGAATAGGGCGAGGGGTTGATCGATTTCAACTTGCGCGAGATGTCGGAAGGCTGGGTCTCGCAGCGCTCGTAGAACATCTGTCCAGGCACGACCTCGAACAAGTCGCCGCGCTTGAAGCTCTCCATGGCGCGGCGCACCAGGTTGGCGTATTCGCCCGGCTCGTGGTCGCCGCGCGGCGGGATGCGGTCGGCGGTCTTGAACGGCTCGGCGGTGGCGTCGCGGGCCAAGCCTTCGGTCGAAAAGCCGTCGCCGGAATAGTCGTAGCGGTCGGTCCAGGCCTTGGTCGAATAATGGTCGACGACGAGGATCTCGTCGGGCAGGAACAGCACCAGGTCGCGCTGGCTCTCCTTGCGCTCGAGCTTGTAGTCGACAGGATCGAACTGGAAAGCTAGGTCGTAGCCGAAGGCGCCGTAAAGGCCGAGATTCGCGTCCTCGGCGGTCTTGAACAGCGCGGTGATGGCGCGCAGCACCGTGAACACGGACGGTACGCGGCTGCGCTCCTCCTCGGTGAAGACGCGGCCTGGTTTGGCGACATCGAGGCGGATGAGCGTCTTCGAGGTCTCGACGATCGTCACTTCACTGAGCTCGCCAAGCGCCTTGCCGATCCCCGGCAGCAACACTTCGCCGCGTTTGTTGAGTGCTTCGATGCGCATGGTGCGTCCCCGCGCGGAAATCACCAGCGGCGGATCGATGATGGCGGTATCCCAGCGCGTGTAGCGGCCCGGATATTCGTAGTTGGAGGAAAACACTGCGCCGCGGCGCGAATTCAGGCCGTCGACATAGGCATCGATCGCGCCTTCATAGGGCCGCTCGTGCCGCTCGCGGGTGATCGTCACGCCGCCCGCGGTGATGAAGCGCTCGGCCCCGTTGTCCAGAACTTTAGTCGTCATTGCCGTCTCCATCAGCGTCTTGGGCAACGGACCCGGGAATGGCGTTAAAAAACAAATGGCCGCCCGGATATTCCGCTGCGGCCACCCTCTTTTTCACGCGCACACGCACGAACAGGCCGCTGTCAGCGAGCCCACCACCAAATGGTCTTGTTCGAACGCATGTTCATGGCGACTCCCATAGCGGCGAATGGAGGTCCATGCAACTGGATTTCACGGCGATGGTGAAAGCCGCTATGCCTCAGTCTTCCAGCGTGCCGGAGCGTGCATCGGTGCTCCTGGCGTCGCCGGCGAGCTTCAGAAGATCCTCGCCGGCGCGGATGATGCGGCGCGCGCGGCGGGTCAGGATGAAGCCCGACTGAGGGGCGAACACTTCCGTGCGGCCGCCGGCCTCGCCGGGCGCGTGGACGATCGTCGCCAGCCTTTCGCCTTTCTTGACGCGGTCGCCGGGTTTGACCTCGTAAAGGATCGCGCCGGCCCTGGGCGAAGGCATCATGTCGATGTTTTCCAGCGGTACGACCGGTCCGGAAAATTTCTCGAATTTCGGCACTGATGAGTCCTGGACGACGCCGCGCGCCACCAGCAGGCGATAGAGCCCGGCGGCATCGGCCGCGGCGAAGGCGGCGTCGACATCGAGCATGCCGCGATATTCGACCGTGGTGACGACGCGGCGATCGAAGCGCGCGACGCTCGCCGGCACGTTCTGGTAGGGCATGATCGAGGCGCCTTCGAAGGTGCCGGTATCGTCCTCGCTCCACAGCAGGACGGCTTCGGCGCCCATGGCCGCCGCGCAATCGGCCATATGCGGCCACAGGCTGGTGTGGATGTAGAGATAGGCCAGACCTTCGTCGTCGCAGTGGAGGTCAAGCACGATGTCGTTGCCGAGCGAGAGCTGGACGAGCCGGTTCTTCAGCCGGCGATCGGCGCCGCCGAGGCTGACATCCGGCAGAAGCCTGGCGTCGGGCGCGGCAAGCAGCGGAAAGGAGCGATTGAAGTTGGTGCGGGTGCCGAGATTGAAGCGGCCCTGGTGCTCGCCGAAATGATATTGCGCGCGGCCGATCGGGTTGGCCCAGGGTACGATGGTGATCGGACCCTTGATGCGGCCCTCGGCCTCCGCCTTGGCCAGCATCGGCATCAGCGCGTCGATGGCGACGAAGCCCGGCAGCTCGCCGGCATGCAGCGCCGCCTGCAGATAGGCGGAAGGAGCCGCCTTGTCCTTGCCCTCGAAGCGCAAGACCGGAAATTCGTAGGCGACACCCTCGCTGTCGCCGGCGATGCGTTCGATCGTCTTCTGCATGGGATATCTCCGCGTGAGGAGGTTTCAGCCATGCATTGTTGCGATCGGGCTGTCGAGTGGTCCAGCCTCGCCGGTCTGTCGGGGCAGGGCGGCTACGGCGAAGACGCCGAGCCCTGCTACGGCGAAGACGCCGAGCCTAACCGCAGCGCTTTTTTCCTGGAATTGCTCTACTCCAGCGGCTTCAATTCCTGGGCGATGGTCGGCAGCAGCTCCGAGACATTGGGGTGGATGTGCATGGCGCGCGCCAGCGTCGAGATCGGCGCCTTGGCGTACATGAGGTCGAGCACGCAGTGGATCGCCTCGTCGCCGCCCGGGCCGAGCACGGAGCAGCCGAGGATTTCACCGGTGTCGGCATCGGCCAGGATCTTCATGAAGCCTTGCGTCTCGCCCTTCTCGACCGCGCGGCCGACACGCGTCATCGGCCGCTGTCCGACCAGCGCGCGGCGGCCGGATTTCTTCACGGCGGCTTCCGTCATGCCGCAGCGCCCGAGCGGCGGATCGATATAGAGCGCATAGGCTTCGATGCGGTCGCTCACCTTGCGCGGATCGTTGTCGAGCAGGTTGGCGGCGACGATCTCGAAGTCGTTGTAGGAGGTGTGGGTGAAGGCGCCCTTGCCGTTGCAGTCGCCCATCGCCCAGATGCCCGGCACATTGGTGCGCAACTGGTCGTCGACGACGATATAGCCGCGCTGGTCGACCGCGACGCCGGCCTTGTCGAGGCCGAGATCGTCGGTGTTGGGCTTGCGCCCCAGCGCCAGCAGCACATGCGAGCCGACCGCCGGCGGCTTGCTGGCGGCGAAGGTGACGGCGATCCCATTGCCTTGCCTGGCAAAGGCGATGTCGTCCGCGCCGACATGGACGGCGATGCCTTCGTTTTCGAGTATCGATTGGATGGCGGCGGAGGTGTCCTCGTCCTCGCGGCCGGTCAGCCGCGGCGCCTTCTCGATTACCGTGACCTCGGAGCCGAAGCGGCGGAACATCTGCGCGAATTCGAGCGAGATATAGCTGCCGCCGATGACGATCAGGTGGCTGGGCAGCACATCGAGATCCATCATCGAGGAATTGGTGAGATAGGGCACGTCGTTGACGCCAGGCAGATCGGGCACCGAGGCGCGGCCGCCGGTGTTGAGGAAGATTTTTGGCGCGGTGAGCAGCTCATCGCCGACGCGCACCGTGTCGGCGGTGACGAAACGGGCATGGTCGCGATAAAGCGTGCAGCCCTTCATTTCGGCGATCCATTTTTCGAGGTTGCCGCGGGCGTCGTTGGTGACCTTGTCCTTGCGCGCCTTGATGCGTTTGTAGTCCACGCCGACGGGGCCTGAGAGAGCGACACCGTAGTCGGCGGCGCGGCGGGCGAGATGCGCGGCATAGGCGCTCGCTACCATCGCCTTGGTCGGCATGCAGCCGGTGTTGACGCAGGTGCCGCCGATGAACTTGCGCTCAATCAGCGCAACCTTCATGCCGGCGGCCTCAAGCCGGCCAACCAGTGGCGGCCCGGCCTGGCCAGCGCCGATGACGATGGCGTCGAAGCTCTTTGCGCTCATGCGACCGCCGCCACGATGAGCAGCCCGCCGATGATGGCGACCGCATCCTCGATGAAGGCGGCGGGCGGATCCTTGCCGAATGCGACGGACAGCCGGCCGCGGACCTCGGCGCCGCCCAGCGTGCCGATCACCGCGCCGATCGCGCCGGCGACCAGGCCGCCGATGGTGGCGCCGGCGGTCGCGCCGATGACTGCGCCACAGAAGGCGCCGACGACGATGCGGGTGCCGAACTGCGGCGGCACCTTGCGGCTCGGCGTCGACGGCAGCTGGTCGGCGACCAGCTCGACGATGGCCAGGATGGTGAAGATGCCGACAGTGATCCAGTGGCCCATGAAGCTCGCCCAGGTGCCTGTTACCGGCAGCCAGCCGAGATAGGAACCCCAGGCGACGGCGGCGGGCGCCGTCATGGCGCGCAGGCCGGCAATGACGCCTATCAGCAATGCAAGAATGTAAAGCATGATCGACCCCATCAAACCGAGACCGTCGCATGGCCTCGCAACGGCAGGCTAGCACAAGCCAGGCGTTTGGCTACGGGGCTTTTGTCAGACGATCGATTGTGCTTTGGGAGCAGACGAAAACCTGGAGGGCCACCATGACGACAAGCGAACGCATAAAGATGGCGGCGGGCGAATGGTACACCTGCATCGACGATGAGCTCGAGGCGTTGCGCATCGCCGCACGCGATGCGGTGTTCGAGCATAACAGCCTGCCGCCCAGGCAGCGCGGCAACATCGCTCCGGCCCTGCGGGCGCTGCTCGGCGGCGTCGGCGAGGAGGCTCGCATCGAGGCGCCGTTCCATTGCGCGTACGGGTTCAACATCCATCTCGGCGACGGCGTCTTCCTCAATGCCGGCTGCACCATCCTCGATACCGCGCCGGTGCGCATCGGCAAGGGGACGATGCTGGGGCCCAATGTGCAGATCTACTGCGCCGAGCATCATCGCGAAGCTGCCGGCCGGCTGGCCGGGCTGGAGATCGCCAGGCCGGTAAGGATCGGCGACAATGCCTGGATCGGCGGCAGCGCGGTGATCCTCGCCGGCGTCAGCATAGGCGAGGGCGCCATCGTCGGCGCGGGCGCGGTGGTGACCCGCGACGTACCGGCCAACGCGACCGTCGTCGGCAACCCGGCACGGGCCGTTACAAGAGGCTGAGTCCGTCTGACGCCTTGGTGCTTCTGGAAAACTCGCGCCGGTACTGCCTCGGCGAGGTCCTGAGCCGCGCGGCGAAATGCTGGCGCAGTGAGGTGGCGCTGCCGAAGCCGGCTTCGAAGGCCACGATGTCCATCGATTTGTCCGTCTGCTCCAGCAGCCTCTGCGCAAGTGCTACGCGTTGGTCGGCGAGCCAGTCGCCGAAGCTGGTGCCGGTGGTTTTCTGGAAACGGCGCGTGAAGGTGCGGCGGGTAAGGCCCGCTGCTTCAGCGACACTGTCCAGGCTGTGGGCTTCGCCGAGCGATGCCCGCACTTCATCGAGGGTCTTGGCGAAGCGGTCGGCGCTCGGCGTGGGCGCAAGCGGTCGCTCGATGAACTGCGCCTGCCCGCCCTGCCGGTGCGGCGAGAGCACGACATGGCGGGCAAGCCGAAGGGCGGCCTCCGCGCCGTAGCGAGCGCGCACGATGTGCAGGCAGCAGTCGAGCCCGGCGGCGACGCCGGCCGAGGTTATTATGTCGCCCTCGTCGACATAGAGCACGTCAGCGTCGATCGCGATGTCAGGATGAAGCTTCTGCAATCGATCGGTATAGGCCCAGTGGGTCGTCGCCTTGCGCCCGGCAAGCAATCCGGCGCCGGCAATTGCGAAGGTGCCGAGGCACAAGCCCACGATCAAAGCGCCACGCCGATGCGCGCGTTGCAGAGCATCCTTGAACGGCGCGGCCAGGGGATCCTCGAGATCCTTCCAGCTCGGGATGATGACGATGTCGGCCTCCTCGAGCGCGGAAAGCCCATGCGGCACGACAATGCTCAGCCCCGCATCGGTATGAATGGGTCTCTCGTCCATCGCACAGACGCGGAAGTCGAAGCGCGGCAGGCCAAGGTTGGTTCGATCGGTGCCGAACACCAGGCACGGCACAGAGAGGTGGAAAGGACTGATGCCGTCGAAGGCGACGGCGGCGATGATCGGATTCTTCATGGCAAGCATCGTTTCGTTGAAAGTTGAATGTCCCAATTTTTTCGAATTATGTCAATCGGGACACTTTCTCGACTCGAAACATCGGCCTAGCCTTGCGCCCATCAACCCGGTCGAAAGGAAAACCGCCATGTCAGCACCAGCCACCCAGCCGCGCCGCGCGCTTGTCGTCGTCGATGTCCAGAACGACTACAATGGCGGCAATCTCGCCATCCAGCATCCGCCATTCGCTGAGACCGTCGCCAATGTGGCGCGCGCCATGGATGCCGCCGCGGCGGCCGGCATCAAAATCGTCGTCGTCAAGCAGATGGCGCCCGAGACCTCGCCGATATTCGCCAAGGGCAGCCATGGCGGCGAGTTGCATGCCGAGATCGCCAGGCGCGGCCGCGACCACTATGTCGAAAAGACGCTGCCTTCGGCCTTCACCGGCACGGATCTCGAAGCCTGGCTGCGCGCCAACGCCATCGATACGATCGCGGTCGTCGGCTACATGACCCACAACTGCGATCTGTCGACCATCATCCACGCGGTGCATATGGGCTTTGCCGTCGAGTTCCTCTCGGATGCCAGCGGCTCGGTGCCCTATGCCAACAGCGCCGGCTACGCGTCGGCCGAGGACATACACCGGGTGGTGAGCGTCGTCCTGCAGTCGCGCTTCGCTGCGGTGCTCAAGACCGCCGAGTGGATCGATTGCCTGAAGACCGCGAAGTTGCCCGAGCGCGACACGATCTATGCGTCCAACCAGCGGGCCCTGCAGCGGAACGCAGCGTAACCCGAAGCCTTCAAAACAAGGGCGCCGCCAGGATGCGGCGCCTTTTTCTTGGCGCCAAATATCCAGCAAGAGCGTGAGCCATTTCACGGACGCCGTTCCGGTATTTTTAGAAAGTCGCCGCGCATGTGAATAAGCGCGGATGGCTCGGGGGGCTGGATTGAAGGCGCGCGTTGCACGAACTTTGGTCGTCCTGACCCTCGCTGTCGGCGCGGCGCTGCTGCCGTGGCCCGCCTTCGCGCAAGTGCCGCCGCATGCGCCAGGCACGATCTGCTTCACCCAATTCTTCTGGTGCTGGGCGCAACCGCCCGGGCCGGCCGGCTATCCCTGCGGATGCCCGTCGCAATATGGCTTCGTGCAGGGTTATCTGGGCTAGTCGTCGGGGGGCGCGATGACGACATTCCACGATCCTCTTGTCTCCGGGTTGCTTGCCGACGCCAAGCTGGTTGCCGGCTACGGCCGCTACGGCGTGTTCAAGGACAGCGCGCTCTTCGCTGCGATCGGCGACGCGGAAAAACTCAGTGACGCGAGCGCAAGCCAGCCCGAGGTCGTCAAACTTCAAACGGTGCTCAACGACTGCTCCAGCACCGTGCCGTTTTCAACCCTGGCTGCGCTGCGCACCGGCTGGTCGCCGGGCGACATGTCGCGCCGGACCGCTCTCGCGACCTATTTCCTCATCGCCCTGTCGGTGACGATGATGATCGTCATCGGCAAGCTGACCTATGTCTACAACAGGGGCGTCTCGATCAACGCGGAACTGCAGGAGATCGACAACAACGATTTCAGCGCTCGGTTCGGGCAGTCGATCAGGCAGGTCTGGGCGACCAAGAAGCAATTGAGCTCGGCCGCCGCCCAGCAGGCGTCGGCGACCGATCTGACGCTTCTGAAGGACGCCTATTACAATTCCGTCGACAGCCTGCATTCGCTTGACCAGCGTTTTTCCTCGTTGCTGGTGCGGGCGCAGGGGTTCATGACGCAGGAGGCGCCGTTTCCGCTCTGGGGCATGCAATGGGCCTATTGCAAGTTTTCGGCTTCCTCGGCCAAAGCGGGCGCGCTGCTTGATTTCTCGAACCCCAGGCAGATGGCGATTGACCAGTTCTGCGGCCAGCAAATCGCGCTGGCGCAACAGCAGAGCGGGGCCGGGAGCAGCCAGCCGCTCAAGCAGTCGGATTTCGATTGCAGGAACAACGGCAACACTCAAGGCGGCATGCAAGTCGTCAGTTCTACCGGGATGGTCGAAGACGTGAGCGCGGATTTCGACGCGGCGACACGCGATCTGCAGTGCGAAGGCGTCATCACCATCACGCCGAATTCGATTTCGATGCTGACACTGCAGGCCAAGACGCTGAGCGAAGTCCTCAGCCCCTATGCGCTGTGGATCCTGCCCGCGCTTTACGGCGCGCTTGGCGGCATCATGTTCCACATGCGCATGATCCTGAACCCGCTCTTACCCAATCCGCCGCTGTCGCGGCTCATTCATCGCATTGCGCTGGGCGGGCTTGCCGGGATGATCCTAGCCTGGTTCATGGCGCCGGGAACCAAGCTCGGCGGCGAGGTGACCGGCATAGGCTTCAGCCTGTTCACCTTCGCTTTCCTGTTCGGCTTCAGCCTCGATATCTTCTTCGCCATCCTCGACCAGTTCGTCTCGATGTCGGTCGCCGGCATCAAGAAGTTCGGCTCGCCCACGGTGGCGTGAAAGCCGGCGAAGAAAAAAGGGCGCCGCGGTGGGGCGGCGCCCTTGGGCTTTCAGTTCGAGCAGCGTCTAGAACAGGCCCTCGATCTGGCCGGTCTCGTTCAAGAAGATCTTCTCCGAGGACGGCGCCTTGGGCAGGCCCGGCATGGTCATGACCTCGCCGCAGATGATGACGACGAAGCCGGCGCCGGCCGATAGCCTGACCTCGCGCACCGGCACGGTATGGCCGGTCGGCGCGCCGCGCAGGTTCGGGTCGGTCGAGAACGAGTACTGGGTCTTGGCCATGCAGACCGGCAGGTTGCCGTAGCCGGCCTGCTCCCAGGCATGCAGCTGGTCGCGGATCGACTTGTCGGCGATCGCCTCGTCGCCGCGATAGATGCGCTTGACGATGGTGTTGACCTTCTCGAACAGCGGCATCTCGTCCGGGTAGAGCGGCGAGAACTGTGAGGCGCCGGATTCTGCGATCTCGACCACCTTCCTGGCGAGGTCCTCGATGCCTGCCGAGCCCTGCGCCCAGTGCTTGCACAGGATGGCCTCGGCGCCCTGCGCCTTGACGAAGTCCTTCATCGCCTGGATCTCGGTTTCGGTGTCGGTGGTGAAGTGGTTGATCGCCACCACTGCCGGCACGCCGAACTGCTTCACATTCTCGATATGGCGGCCGAGATTCAGGCAGCCTTTCTTGACCGCCTCGATGTTTTCTTTGCCGAGGTCTTCCTTCTTGACGCCGCCATTCATCTTCATGGCGCGCACCGTGGCGACGATGACCGCCGCCGACGGCTTCAGCCCCGCCTTGCGACACTTGATATCGAAGAACTTTTCCGCGCCGAGGTCGGCGCCGAAGCCGGCTTCGGTGACGACATAGTCGGCAAGCTTCAGCGCTGTCGTGGTGGCGACGACCGAGTTGCAGCCATGCGCGATGTTGGCGAACGGGCCGCCATGCACGAAGGCCGGGTTGTTCTCCAGCGTCTGCACCAAATTGGGCTGCATGGCGTCCTTGAGCAGAACTGCCATGGCGCCGTCGGCCTTGAGGTCGCGGGCATAGACCGGCGACTTGTCGCGGCGGTAGGCGACGATGATGTCGCCGAGGCGCTTCTCGAGGTCCTTGAGGTCGGTGGAGAGGCACAGGATCGCCATGACTTCGGAAGCCACGGTGATGTCGAAGCCGGCTTCGCGCGGATAACCGTTGGCGACGCCGCCGAGCGAGCAGATGATCTCGCGCAGCGCCCGATCGTTCATGTCCATAACGCGGCGCCAGGCGACGCGGCGAGTATCGATGCCGAGCTCGTTGCCCCAATAGATGTGGTTGTCGATCAGCGCGGACAGCAAATTATGCGCGGTGGTGATGGCGTGGAAGTCGCCGGTGAAGTGAAGGTTCATGTCCTCCATCGGCACCACCTGGGCGAGGCCGCCGCCGGCGGCGCCGCCCTTGACGCCGAAATTCGGTCCGAGCGAGGCCTCGCGGATGCAGACGATCGCCTTCTTGCCGATGCGATTGAGGCCATCGCCAAGGCCGACCGTGGTGGTGGTCTTGCCTTCGCCGGCCGGCGTCGGGTTGATGGCGGTGACCAGGATCAGCTTGCCGTCCTTCCTGTCCTTCACCGACTTGATGAACTCGGCCGAGACCTTCGCCTTGTCGTGGCCATAGGGCAAGAGATGCTCGTTCGGGATGCCGATCTTGGCGCCGATCTCCTGGATCGGTTTCTTCCTGGCGGCGCGCGCGATCTCGATGTCGGACTTCACTTCGGCCATGACGGCTTTCCTCTGGATTGGGCGGTGGAAGGGACGGTTTTGATCATTTGTGCATGTTCGAAACGCCGCGCGGGCGCAAGGGTAAGTTCTAACCCTGTCGCGGCCGCGGCGTCAACTTCCATGCAACTAAGTTTCCTGCAAAGAAAAACTGCTGTTCCCGGTCCGACCCTGTTCGGGTCTTCGGCCCCGGTCGCTTGCGGCGTATAGAAGCCAGAGCCAAGACCGTTCCGCCGTCTCAAAACAGCCGCTGAATACGCGAAAAGCGACAGAGGCGACGGCGCAAATCCACCATCGCCGTGTCGCCTCGAAAGGCGCTATTGCGTGAGCACGTTGCTGATCTCGACCATGTTGGAGCGCACGCGCAGGATGTAGAAGCCCATCGTCGTCAGATGCGTCGGCAGGAGCCAACCGTCTTCGCGGCCGTTGGCGATGATGAAGGGCTGGATGCGCAGCGCCGAGACGAATTGCGAATCCATCGTGTCCCAAAGGCTCTGCAGGTGCTTTTCCTTGATCACGTCGTCGAAGTCGGCCTGGGCGCCCTTCATCAAGCCGTAATATGCATAGAGCTGACCATAGGCGAACCAGAAGCGGTCATCGGCGCGGGTATCGAACCAGCCATCATTGTGGTTTTCCGCGCGCTCCTTGAGGATGGCCGAGGTCGATCCGATGTCCGAGGAGATGCGGTCGATATATTGCTTCAGATTGTCGGCACGGGCGTCGAACGTCGCCTGGCAGGTGGCCAGCCGGGCGTTGAAGTTTCGCAGCTTGCGCACCGCGTCGCGATAATAGCTCGGCGTCGGCGTCTTGGGGCCGAACGGGTTCAGGCCGAAATACCAGGTGTATTCATCGAACTGCAGATTGCCGCGCGCATCCTGCAGGTCGGCGTCGATCTGCGATGTCGTGCGCACGCGGCCGAGATTGTCGGCAAGCTCGGTCGCGGTGCGCCGCACCGCCTGGTTGATGCCGCGCTGGAAGGAGGCCTTGTTGTCCATCCAGGGCGTGTGGTCCCAATCGATGCCGAACAAGCCGAGCTTGTAGAGGATCATCGAGGAGATCCAGGCATTCTGGTTGACGTTGAAGTCCGTCAAATCGGCGGCAACCTGGGCGATCGCCGAGTTGCCGCATGTCTTGGCCGTATCAGTGCCGCTGCCGGCTGAAACCTGCTCGCCCGCCGACACGTTCCGCTTCTCGAACGTGTAGGTGTCGGGATAGTTCGGGTTGAAATTGTTCCACCACTGCGTGGCGTAGAAGAAATTGGCATAGAGGCCGATCAATACCAGAACGGCAAGGCCGACCACCGCCTTCAGAATCCAGCCGCGCTGGCCGTACCAGCGGCCAACCCACATGAACGGCCACAGGATGAGGCCGATGACGAAGCCGATGCCGCGGCCGATCCATTGAAAAATCCGGGTGAAGAAGTTCACGATCGGGTCGAGCATGGCTGTGGCACCCCTCAGAGCATTTCACCGTTTCAAGGGAAATGGCGATCTGCCCTAACCCTTTGTTTTGGCGCAATTCCGGGCGGAAAACCGCCCACATTTTTCCTGGAATTGCTCTAGATCAGAATAACGTTTCGTTGAAACGTCATCCTGATCTAACTCTTTGTTGGAGCATGATTTCCCCCGAAAACCGGTTCCCACTTTTCGGAATCATGCTCTAGTCAGTCAAACCGTAAAGGCGCGCGCGGAACGCCGCCTTGTCCTTCAGATATGTGGTTTTCAGAACGTCCACAACATGGCTTCGCCAGGCGTCGCTGAAGCCGTCATAATCCTTGTAGAAGCCGGGCTTGTTGAAGACGTAGCGCGACACGAAGTCCTGCGGCACGAAATCCGAGATCAGCTGGTTGGTCAGCCAGGCATCGGGATGATCGGGCTTGGCGCGCACGACGAGGAAACGCTGGCGCGGCGACACATCCTCGATCTTGAGATGGCCGAGCTGGGCGATCTCGCGCTTGGCGGCGTTGAGGAACGGGAAATTGCCGTCGCTGGCGATCAGGTCGGCGTGGCCAAGGATCCAGGTCTGCAGCCAGACCTTGTCGACATCGGTCAGATTGCGGTTGGGCTCGGCATCGCGGATCAGCGCCCGCACGATCATTTCGGCGCGGTGTTCGAGATAACCGGAAGTCTCGATCCAGGAGGCGCGCGGCAGGTCGAGGCGGCCGGTGGCGGCCAGGAAGCCGAACACCTTGTCGGCGTCATTGATCGACAGATAGCTCACCTGCCAGGGGCGCGAGCGGCGGAACCCGGGAGCGGCCGGATCGCTGATCACCGTCGTCATGTCGGGGTCGACGAAGACATAGAGCCCGCCGAAATGGCTGGTCCAGTAGGCATTGTGGCGGAAGATCACTTGGTCCGGCACCAGCGCGTTCTCGCGGATGTCGCCGCAGACCTTGGCAAGGTCGACCATGCGCTCAAGCATGGCGTCGTCGCGCCAGGCGTCAGGCTCCTGCCTCAGCCGGTCGACGAGCTTGCCGAGCTCGGCCGCCTTGCCGAGCACGTCCTCGGCTGACAACACCTTGAACTCGACCTGGTTGATCGACAGCAGGTCCTCGATATCGTTGACCTTGGGAACCGAGTCCTCGATCTCGCCGTAGATGACGTCCTTGATGGTCAGCGCGTCGATGGCGCGCTGGTTCTTCGACATGAACTCGAACATCAGCTGCGAGGTGTTGGAGAAGGCGGTGTGGACCACCGGCAGGTCGATCTGCGACGGCGTCAGGATGATGAAACGGCGGTTGACCTCGTTGGGATCGAGATAGTCGTAGTCGCCGCATTCCTCGGCGATTTCGGGCGAGAAGCCGGTGCGGTCGATCTGGAAGCTCGCAAGCTTGGTGGGCTCGAGGCCGAAAGCGGCAAGCGCCTTGTTGTAGCGCTGGATGAGATGCGGCTCGTCGATGGCGAGCAGCCTGCCGTAGATCAGCTCGTTGTCGCGCAGAAGGTCGGGTTTCTTGGCTGCTTTCATCTGTCCTTCTCCCCGTTCACGGGGAGAAGGTGCCCGATGGGCGGATGAGGGGCAGCGCACTCTTCCCTTCTCCCCTTGTGGGAGAAGGTGGATCGGCGCGATAGCGCCGAGACGGATGAGGGGTGTTCCAGCGGAGTGAGACGCTGGCGTTCCCTGGAGCACCCCTCATCCGTCGCCTTCGGCGACACCTTCTCCCACAAGGGGAGAAGGCGAGGTCGGCGCAGCTCACGCATTCCACAGCCCCTTCTTCTTCAACTCCTCCATCTCGCGTGCTGCGCGCTCGCGCAGCCTGGCGTCGCGCAGGAGCTTCTCCACGGCGGCGTCGTCGGATTTATCGGAATAGCGGAACTCGGAATCGGCGTAGCGGTTGATCTCCTGCATGACCATGTCCATCGAGAACGGTCCGCGCAGTTCCTCGATCATCGCCTTCTTGTCGTCGTAGCTCTTGTGCATGAAGGCTTCCGGCTTCTCGAACCAGTCGTCCGGCAGCTCGATGTCCATGGCGCGCATTTTTATCGCGTCGGTGACGTTCTTGATGGCGCGGCCGGTGAAGCGCGGCTCGGCGTCCTTGATCATGTGCAGATAGGTGCCGACATCGGCCATGGTCTTCGGCGCGCCGTTTTCCTTCATGTAGCGCTCATAGACCTTCATCAGCCCGTCTTCCTGCGGCTTTTCGTGCTCTTCATAAGCTTCGGCCACGGCGCGCCGGATTTCCTGCGCGGCATAGAGCTCGTGCTTGCCAAGCGGGATCTCGTGGTTCTTGCCGGCAAGCAGCACGAAGATGTCGATATAGTCGTCGCGCGTCTGCGGGCCGTCGACCAGCCAGCGCGCGCCGGCGCGCTGGCGCAGCGCGTCGTCGACATTTTCCGGATAGTTGGAGAACATGCCGAAGGAGCAATTGCCGCGCACCACCGTCGAGGCGCCGGCGAAGGCGTCCATCAGGACGCCGGTGATCTCCTGCTGACCGGCGGAAGCACGGTCGTCGGAACGGCGCGCCGCCACCTGGTCGATGTCGTCGATGGTGCCGAAGCCGATGACGCGCGGATTGAGCACGTTGTTGATGAACTGTCGGCAGTTCTGGCCCGACTTGCCCTGGTAGGACGAGATCTGGTCGACGCCGAAATTCTCATAGGCGAAGGGATAGCCGGCGACCTGGCAGTAGCCGTTGACGAGGCCGGCGATCATCTGGATCAGCGTCGTCTTGCCGGTGCCCGGCGCCCCGTCGCCGATGAAGGTGAACAGGAACCCGCCGAGCTCGACGAAGGGGTTCAGCTCGCGCTCGAAGTCGTAGGCCATGAGCATCTTGGCCAGCCTGACCGACTGGAATTTGGCGATGTGGTTGCCGATGACCTCTTCCGGTTTCTTGAAGGTCATCACCAGCGGCTTGGTGCGCTTGCCGGGCGCGACGTCGAAACCATCGAGGGTGAAATCGTCGACGTCGATACGGATATGCGCATTTTCGAACGGGCCAATGCCGTCGAAGCGACCTTTGCGCGCAAGCAACCCGTCGATGGCGACGCGGGCGAAGGCGCGAGCGCGCGTCGTCAGGTCGGCGTCGTCCTTCGAGCCGGCTATTGCCTTGTCGAGACCGGCGATGATCGACTTGACCGCGTCCTGCGGTGTGTCGAACAGGAAGTCGGGCTCGGGGGTGTCGTTCGGCGCCTCGCCATCGCTGTCGATCAGCTGGAACAGATACGAAGCGAAACTGAAGGCGGAAACGTAAGCCGAGGCCGACAGAAGCTTCTTGAAGGTGGCTGCCTCATCGCCTTCCAGCGGCGCACGCGCATTCCTCGCCTGCAGGCTTTCGAGGTCGGAGCCTTCGGCGAAGACGTCGGATATGGCGAGCGCGATCGCCAGGCCGCGGCGGGCGCGGTAGAGCAGCGTGTGCTGCGGGATGCTCATCAACTGGTCGTCGGGATGAATGGCCGCTACTGTTTTCGTGAGCTCGACCTCGCGCGTGCGGCGCACCGAGCCGACCGACACGGTCGAGACGAAGCGGCGGTTGGTGCCGGCAAGCGCCGTGCCGGATTCGCGCGAAGGGTCCTCCAGCACGACGATGCGGGTGATGAAGCTCTGCGCGGTCGCGCGGTGCTTTTCGATTGCGGCTTCCGAGATCGTGGTCAGGCCGGTGTCCATGAAGGATGCTCCGCGATTGACGGTCAGACGTCGCTGATCACCTGTCCGTTGGACAGGATGTGGACCTTGTAACCGGAAAAGATCTTCTGCGCCTCGCCGGCGGCGTAGAGCGCCTGATAGGCCTCGTGCGGGATCAGCGCGTGGTTCTCGTAGCTCGACACGCCCTGGCGCGCCGCTTCGAGATCGTCGGTGTTGATGAAGAATTCCTGCGTTGTCTTCTCGCTGGAGAACAGTCCCCTGCGGCCGGGCTTCTCGCTCTTGGAGAAGACTTCCTGGATGGTCCAGGTGAGCAGCCAGGCGTTCTGCGGCTTGCGCACCTTGGCCAGCACCTCGGCCACCGTCGAATTGTTCTGGGTGATGCCGGCCGAGTAGAAGGGTCCCAGCACCACGCGCCTCAGCTGCTTGGGATGCAGCGGCTCGAAATCCTTGTCGAGATTGACGGCGATCGTCGCCGGAGACAGCGTATAGGCCGAGTTCTTCTCGGTGAAATCGTCGAAGCGGTGCGCAAGCTCCGGGTTGAGCAAGCCGTCGACGGGAAGCGGGATATCGACCCGCTCGTTGAGCTTGCCGTTCACGTCGACCAGCTGGCGCACCATGCTTTCGGAGGAGTCCTCCACCGTCACCATGTAGACCAGCGGCAGGTTGGCGCTGCCGTCGAACGCGGCCCAGTGGACGAGATAATATGGCCGCATTGTCTTCGGGTTGACCGAGACCTTTGCCGTCTGCGCCAGGGTGAAGGGGCCGAAGGTCGCCTCGCTCTTGACGTCCTCAAGATAGAGCCGCTCTGCCATCGACTTCTGCAGCGCCTCTGGGAATTCCTTGTGGCGCAGGATGAAGTCGGCCATCTCCTCGCGCAGCTCGCCGGCCTGCGGGATGTTGGCCAGCCGCGCATCGGCCTGCTGGCGGTCGTTTTCCAGCTCGAGCAGGTTCTGGAAGACGGGGTAGCCGCTTTCGGCGCGCGAGATGCGGAAGGTGTCCATGAAACCGAGCCGGTTGCGCCAGCAGGCAAAGGACTTGTCCAGCCGCGCGATATACTCCGCGACGATCCTGGCGACGATGCCGTGCCGGTAGAGCGGCGAGCGGTCGTCGCGCATGAACACTTCCAGCCCGCTCAGCGCCGCCGTGATGGCGGAGAAATAGCGTACCGCGGCGTCGTTCTCAGGTGTCATGTGGCTGCCGTGGAAATGAAATCAGCGGCGCCGCCTATTGCTGCACATAGTTGGCGGCGTTGTGCTTCTTCATCACATCGTCGAAGCGGCGGGCGAAAGCATCGTCGGCAAGCTTCTTGCGGCGCTGGATGTCGGCTGAAGCCACCATGTTCTTCTCATGCATCTCGAGCAGGTCGCCGATATGCTTCTGCGAGGCGGCGCCGATGCCGGCCATCGTCTCCTCGGCCGTGTTGTCGACCTGGCTGCCCAGCGTGTTGATCTTGTGGGCGACGTCCTGCTGGGCGGCGGTCTTGAGCGAATCTTCCAGCGCCTTGTAGAGGACGATGCGCTGCTCGGTGTCGATGGTCAGCTTGTTGATCAGGGTCGACTGCGCGGCAATCTGGTTGTTGAGTGAATCGACGAAGGTCTGGAACATCGAGGTGTAGCGCTCCAGCGTCTGGCTTTCGGCCAGCAGCTCCTGCTCCTTGGCCTGCTTTTCATTGTATTCGGTCGCCATTTTGGAGCGCTCGCCCTCAAGCTCGGTGCGCTCCTTCTGGGTCGTGGAGGCGGCGATCTTGTTTTCGATGTCGAGCAGCATCGGGTTCAATTCCTCGATGCGCTTCTGCACCGCTTCAAGATTGGTCATCGTCACCTTGCGGCGCTCGATAACCTGCGAAAGGCTGGCCTCGGAGGTCTTGTAGCGCTGGTCGAGGACCTGCTTCTGCGCCTTCAAGATGCCGACGATGGTGTCCGACTTTGCCAGCAGCTCCTGCAGATTGCCGGCCAGCGACATATTGCGGACGCGGTCGGTGCGCATGCGCTGCTTGCGCTGCGCCGAAAAGACACCGACGAAGTTTTCCCAGCCGGTGTAGTTCTTCATGCTTTCGAACTCGGCGCCGAAGACATTGGTTGCGTCCTCGAGCCCGATGATCAGGTCGGCAATATTGCCTTCCATGACTTTCTGCTGCTTGAGCACGTCCTCGATGCGGGCGTTCTCGATGTCGAAATTGGCGTCGCCGATCTTCTTGTCGGCCTGAGCAAGCGTGTCGAGCACGGTGCCGGACTGCTCGATCTTGCTGCGCATGTCCTGCACGACCTGCTTGGTCTTGGCAATTTCGGCATCGAAATTCTGCAATGTCGCCATTGGGGCCTCCCGCTTCGGCATCCGTTTCCGTGTCGTGGCGGCGAATATATGTGGGGCTTCAAGGGATTGAAAGAAGGAAGACAAAGGGAAGCGTCAAAACAAAAGAATTGGTTAGGTCCTTGAAAGGCAAGGCTAGCATGCGCATGGCGCCTAGTAACGCGCGCCATCATCGAACAGCTTTTGCTGACATGCCCTAAGGTCTTGTTTTTGCGAACGGCCATGAAACAGCGCCGGCAAATATCTTGCGGCGGCGATGCCGGTTTCACCGGCGCCGGTCAGGGCTTGAAGCGGTTTTAGGACGACATCCAGCTCTAGAGCGGTTCAGCGTTTCACGGAATCGCCGAACCGCTCTAAGTCTTTGTTTTTACACAATCCCGGACGGAAAACCGCTACGCACTTTTCCTGGGATTGCTCTATGCAGGCTTTCGGCTCAGCGGTTGACAAAGCCGATGAAGTCGTCGGGCGCGGCCCGGCCCATCTCCTCTTCCCAATGCCTTCGGCAGAGCGAGACATAGACGTCCTTGCCGATCGCCACCTGCTCGCCCTGCTTCGCCACCTTGCCGTCGGGCCCCAGGCGCACCACCATCGTCGCCTTACGGCCGCAACGGCAGATGGTGCGGACCTCGCGCAGGTCGTCGGCGATGGCGAGCAGAGCGCGCGAGCCGGAGAACAGATTACCCTGGAAGTCGGTGCGCAGGCCGTAGCACATGACCGGAATGCCTAGACGGTCGGCGATGCGGGCGAGCTGCCAGACCTGCTCTTCCTCGAGGAACTGCGCCTCGTCGACGAAGATGCAATGCACAGGGCCATGCCGATGGTGCTCGGCGACCGTGGCATAGAGGTCGTCGCCGTCGCGGAAAATCTCTGCCTCGGATTCGAGACCGATGCGCGACGAGATCAGCCCGGTGTCGCCCTTACGATAGTGGCCGGCGACGAACAGCATCGTCGACATACCGCGTTCGCGATAATTGTAAGACGCTTGCAAAAGCATCGTCGTCTTGCCGGCGTTCATCGTCGCGTAGTGGAAGTAAAGCTTGGCCATGTCGCTCTTTTGGGTGTGTCGGGATTCAGGCGAGGCCGGCTCGACCTGAATCTCGACACACCCTAAGCCGACTTGCCGCGGCTCGGGGAGAGGGCACCGGCTCCGTCCACCAAAAACTCGATGTCGTTCAAAAAGCTGTCATGTCGCTTAATGGCCAGCGCGCGCCGTTCGTCGCGACGTTGAACCGCTTGAAACAACATCAAAATGGTGTTTGGCTGACGAAACAAGGCGGGCGCAAGAACCGTGACTTCGCTTTGCCTCGGAAATCCAATGGGAGATAAGTTCATGTCGCGTATGAAATCTTTCGTCGCAGGCCTCGGCCTTGCGGCGTTCCTGTCGACAACCGCCGCCAATGCCGGCGATCCGGCGAGCTGCAAGGCCGTGCGGCTGTCGGATGTCGGCTGGACCGACATCCAGGCCACCACGGGCCTCGCCTCGGTGCTGCTCACCGCGCTCGGCTATGAGCCGCAGACGATCCAGCTTTCGGTGCCGGTGACCATGGCCTCGCTGAAGAACAAGGACCTGGACGTCTTCCTCGGCAATTGGATGCCGTCGATGACCAACGACATCAAGGACTACACCAAGGAAGGCTCGATCGAGACGATCAGCACCAACCTGACCGGCGCCGGCTATGGCATCGTCGTGCCGACCTATGTCGCGGATGCCGGTGTCAAGACGCTGACCGATCTCGGCAAGTTCAAGGACAAGTTCAACGGCAAGATTTACGGCATCGAGGCCGGCAATGACGGCAACCGCATCATCCTGGACATGATCAAGAACCCGAAGGACAACCTCGAAGGCTTCGAGCTGGTCGAATCCTCGGAGGCCGGCATGCTGACGCAGGCCGAGCAGTCGATGAAGAACAATGAGTGGATCGCCTTCCTCGGCTGGACGCCGCATCCGGTGATGGGCGCCATGAAGATCACCTATCTCGACGGCATGGGCGACAGCGGCTTCGGCGCCGCCACCGTCTATACCATCGTGCGCAAGGGCTACACCACCGAATGCCCGAACGCCGGCAAGTTCATCGCCAACCTGAAGTTCAATCTCGACATGGAAGGCGAGATGATGGACGCGATCCTCAAGGGTGGCGATCCGCAGACGGTGGCGACCGATTGGCTGAAGAAGCATCCGGACGCGGTGGCGCCCTGGATCGCCGGCGTCACCACCTTTGATGGCGGCGACGCGGCGGCTGCCGTCAAGACCGCGCTCGGGGGCTGATCCGCTTGGGACCGGCATGATTTCCGAAAAAGGGCAGCCCTCGAAGAGGCTGCCCTTTTTCATATGCCTGGAGACGTGAGAGGATAACCGTGCGGCGAGCGCGGCGAAGCCGAGAGGGGAAAGATGGATCCGATTTCTAAATTCCTGACCGACTACAAAATTCCGATCGGGCCATGGGGCAAGGCTTTCTTCGGTTTCCTGACCGACAATTTCGACACCATCTTCCGCGCATTTTCAAACGGTCTGAATTTCATCCTCGACGGAGCAGTGAGCCTCCTGCTCATGGTGCCGCCGGTTTTGTTGGCCCTGGTCATCGCGTTCATCGCCTGGCTCTTACAGCGTTCGCGGCCGCTCGCCATCGGCGTCTTCCTCGGCCTGATCTTCATCATCAACCAGAATCTGTGGAAACAGACGGTGCAGACGCTGGTGCTGGTCGTTGCCGCCGCCGCAATGGCAATGGCGATCGGCGTGCCGCTCGGCATCTGGGCGGCGCACAAGCCGAAGGTCTACCGCGTCATGCTGCCGGTGCTCGACCTGATGCAGACGCTGCCGACCTTCGTCTACCTGATACCGGTGCTCACCCTGTTCGGGCTCGGCAATGCGCCCGGCCTCATCGTCACCATCATCTTCGTCATCCCGACGGCCGTTCGGCTCACCCATCTCGGCGTCGTTTCGGTGCCCAAGGCAATCATCGAAGCGGGCGAGGCGTTCGGCGCCACCAAGCGCCAGCTTCTGTGGAAGGTGGAGCTGCCCTCGGCGCTGCCGACCATCATGGCGGGCCTGACGCAATCGATCATGCTGTCGCTGTCGATGGTGGTGTTCGCCGCCCTGATCGGCGCCGGTGGCCTCGGCACCGAAATCAACCGGGCGCTCGGCTCGCGGCGCATCGATCTCGGGCTTGAGGCCGGCCTCGCCATCGTCGTGCTCGCCATCGTGCTCGACCGCATGACCCGCATCGGCGTTGGAGGCAAGAAATGACCGTCGCGGTTGATTTCAAGAATGTAGACATCGTCTTCGGCGCCGACCAGGCCGGTTCGCTGGCGCTGATCGACCAGGGCGCAACGCGCGCCGAGATTCTCGAAAAGACCGGCAATGTGCTCGGATGCGCCGACGCCAGCCTCACCGTGCACGAAGGCGAGATCTCGGTGTTGATGGGCTTGTCCGGTTCCGGCAAGTCGACGCTGCTGCGGGCCGTCAACCGGCTCAACGTCGTGTCGCGCGGCCAGGTGCTCGTCAAGGACGGCGACCGCATCGTCGATGTCGTCACCTGCGACGAGGCGACCTTGCGGCGGTTGCGGCAGAAGCAGGTGGCCATGGTGTTCCAGCAGTTCGGCCTGCTGCCATGGCGCACGGTCGAGGAAAATGTCGGCTTCGGCCTCGAGCTTGCCGGCGTGCCGGAGGCGGAACGCAAGGCGCGCGTGCAGAAGCAATTGCAACTGGTCCATCTCGACCAATGGTCGAAGAAATATGCCCATGAGCTTTCGGGCGGCATGCAGCAGCGCGTCGGTCTCGCCCGGGCTTTCGCCACCGAGGCGCCGATCCTGTTGATGGACGAGCCGTTCTCGGCGCTCGACCCGCTTATCCGCACCAAGCTGCAGGACGAATTGCTGCAGCTCCAGGCCGAGCTGAAGAAGACCATCATCTTCGTCAGCCACGACCTCGAGGAGGCGCTGAAGATCGGCAGCCACATCACGATCATGGAGGGCGGCCGCATCGTGCAGACCGGCGCGCCGGAAGACATCGTCTTGCGCCCTGCCAACGACTATGTCCGCGACTTCATCGCCAATGTGAATCCGCTGTCGGTGCTGACGGCGTGGAACGTGATGCGGGACCGCCGCGACCTGGAGCAGGGCGACAATGGTTGGGTGTGGCTCGACCGGCGCAAGACGACACGCTTCAAGATCGACGACCACGGCCTTGTGGCGGCGGCCGAGCGCGACGGCAAGCCGGCGGTGTGGGTGTCCTGCGCCGATGTCGAGCGCCAGCCGGAGGAGGGCGCCCAGGTGTTCTGGGCCAATCCCGGCACGCCGCTGAAAACGGTGATGCTCGCCATGCACCGGTCGCAGACGGCGCCGGTGGCGCTGTTCGACGAAGGCTCGCGCTTCGTCGGCTCGATTGGCATCAGGGACGTGCTGAGTGCTGTGCTGAGGCGGTAGGTGTCAGCCTTTTGGACGGACACGAGGTGTGCCGCTGGCGGGCACCTCGCGCTTGTTCTAGACTGGCCGGCAGCCGAACAACCGGCGTCAGGCGAAAGAGGCGCGAATGATCTTCCGTCAGCTCTTCGATTCCGTTTCGGGCACCTATTCCTACCTGCTCGCAAGCCGGCGCGGCGGCGAGGCGTTGATCATCGATCCGGTGCTGGAAAAAGTCGACCGCTACCTGCAACTGGTCAACGAGCTGGACCTGAGGCTGGTCAAGGCGGTGGACACGCACCTCCATGCCGACCATATCACCGGCCTCGGCGCGCTGCGCGACAAGACGCATTGCGTGACCGTGATGGGTGAGCAGACCAAGGCCGACGTGGTATCGATGCGGCTTGCCGATGGCGACAAGCTCGGCATCGAAGGCCTGGCGCTCGACGTCATCTACACGCCGGGCCACACCGACGATTCCTACAGCTTCATCCTGCCGGATCGTGTGTTCACCGGCGACACGCTGCTCATCCGCGGCACCGGCCGCACCGACTTCCAGAACGGCGATCCGCGCCAGCAATATGAATCGATCTTCGGCCGCCTGCTCAAGCTGCCCGACGAGACGCTGATCTTCCCAGCGCATGACTACAAGGGCGAGACCGTGTCGACGATCGGCGAGGAAAAGGCCTTCAATCCGCGCCTGCAGGTGAAGTCGGTCGACGAGTATGTGAACATCATGAACAATCTCAATCTGTCCAACCCGAAAATGATGGATGTGGCCGTGCCCGCCAACATGCGGGTCGGGCTGCATCAGGACGACATCGCCAGCCGCGGCTGGGCGGTCAGCGCGGAGCAGGCGCTGGCGCTGGTCGGGCGGGCCGACGTGGCGCTGATCGACCTGCGCGAGCAAACCGAGCGCGAGCGACACGGGGTCATCCCCGGCGCGATCCATCTTCCCTATGCGCGGCTGCAGGAAAACATCGCCGCCGGCGGCATGTTGCACGAGCTGGCGAAATCGACCAGCAAACAGATCCTGTTCTACTGCGCCTTCGGCGAGCGCTCGGCGATGGCGGTGCAAGCGGCGCAGGATGTCGGGATTACCAGCGCCCGCCATATCCAGGGCGGCATCGACGCCTGGCGGAAAGCCAGCGGCCCGCTGATGCATTAAAGCGCGTCGCACTTCTGGGCGACATGCACTAGTGCGTTTCACCGTTTCACGGAAACGGCGAAACGCCCTATCTCTTTGTTTTTTACGCAATTCCGGACGGAAAACCGCTCACACTTTTCCTGGAATTGCTATAGGCGCGCCGGCCAGGTTCAGTTCAGCCCGATGAGCTTGGCGCCGTTCCGGAACAGTGCTTCTCCATCCCGGTCGAAACGGAATGTCGCGATGAAATCGTCGGCGCGATAGTTCGGCAAGGTGTTGCGGATAGCGGCGGCGAAGGTTCGCGCCTCTTCCTGCCGGCCGGCCAGCGCCAGGCAATGAGCGGCGATCGCCAGGATGATGAGATGGGCGTTAGGGCGTGCCGCCGCTTTCAGCGCCCATTCGGCCGCCGCTTCGAATTCGCCCAGCCTCGCATGCGCCATGGCGCGCGCGCCCATCATGCCGAACAGCAGCGGATCGAAGGGGCTTAGATGGCGGGAATGGTCGGATGAGCCGATCGCCGATTGCGGGTCGCCCGATTGCGAATGGACGAAGGACAGCGCGTAGTGGCCGAGCGCGAAATTGGGACTGAGGTCGACGGCGCTCGCGAGCTCCAGCAGCGAGCCGTCCTGCTCGCCGCGCAGCCATAGCGCGCGGCCCATCGCCCAATGGGCGGCGGGGTTGCGGTCGTCGACCAAAAGGCTCTGGCCGGCGCTTTCGAAGGCAAGCGCGGTCTCGCGGTCGCGGTCGCCCCAGCGCTGGAAAGCATTCTGCCAGTGGGTGAAGGACATGCCGGCATAGGCGCGTGCGAAAGTAGGATCGAGCTTCAACGCCTCGCCGAAGAAATGCTGCGCCAGCTCGTTTTCCTGGCGGGTGAAGCGATACATGTGCCAAAGGCCGCGATGGTAAGCCTCCCAGGCATTGAGCGAGTTTGGCGCTTTCAGCAATGCGCGGTTGCGTTCCACCGTCGCGATCTCGGCGGCGAGCGATGAGACGATGCTGTTGCCGATATCCTCGATGACGATGAAGATGTCGTCGGGTTTGTGCTCGAAGGTCTCGGCCCAAACGATCCTTGCTGTGCGGACCTCGACAAGCTCGACCGAGACGATGAACCGGCCCGGCAGAGCCCGCACCGAGCCTGTCGCGACATAGTCGACATTCAGCCTGCGCCCGGCGTCTTCCGGCGCGATGTTCTTCTCGGCGAGCGCGAAGACAGAGCCGCGGGCGATAACGAAGAAATCGCGCAGCTTGGCAAGTCGTGTGATGATGTCATGCGTGAGGCCATCGGCAAGCCCGCCGCGGAAGCCGCCAGTGCCGGCGCTCTCCGCAAACGGCATCACCGCGAGCGAAGCCCGGCGCGTCGCAACGGGCTCGGATTCGTCCGCGGCGACCGGCGATTCCGAAACCGGGAAAGCCGGCCCGGATCGGGCGCATGCCGTTGCGCCGGCGTTCCGGGCTCTTATCTCCTGCCAAGCCTCGCGCAATGGCGTGAAATCCAGCTCTTCCGAGCGAAACAACTCCGCTGCCGTGGCAAGATGCTCTTCGCCGGCGCCGATCTGCCCGCGCCGGGCCAGATTTTCCAGCAGCGCCACATGCGCGCGGCCGTCGAAGGGCGCTAGCTCCAGCCATTTGTCGATATAAGCGCCGGCCTCATCGGTTCCACGTGGGAGAAGCCCAATGATATGCTCCAGAACCGCGACATGGCATGCGCTGAAACGGCGGCGCTGCGCCGTCAGCCAGCTGCCGAAATGCGGGCTGCGATCGAGCTCGAGGCCGTCGAGAAAATCGCCGGCGAAATGTTGCGAAATCGCCTGCAGCCGCACGAGATCGAGCGTCTGGACACCTTCGGCCACCGCCGAGGCGGCATCCAGCGCGTCCACATGGACATCGTCAAGACGGAGCGACACCATATCGCCGTCGGTTTCGACCCGGCGCAAGCCCGCTTCGTCGAGCGCGGCACGCAGCTTGCTCAGGCACCAGCGCAACTCGCCGCGCGGATCGTTGGGCACGTCCCAGAGAAGTTCGCAAAGACGGCTGCGGCTGACTGGGTGGGGCGCCAGCGCCAGATAAGCAAGCAGGGCGCGCAGCTTGCGTGACGAAGGCAAGGCCACAGGAACATCGTCGCGCATGATCGTAAACGGGCCGAGCAGCCTGATCGAAAGGCTGGCTGCCATGCCTTTCAGAGTCGACCGAACGGATTCCACGTCCGTTTCCACGCTCGCTCCCACGTCGAACAGTTGGTCCATATTCTATCACCAAACACGACAGGGCGCATCCGGCAGCGAATTTTCGAGCCGGACGCGGCCTTTGCCGAATTGCCGGCAAGTCACACGCAACTAGCGCGGCAAGGTGTCGAAACCGCGCCGCCCAATTCGCCGGTTTGTAACCGGCACGTGAGGAGATCGAGGAGAGAGCCATGTTGCATCAATTGAAAATCAGGACCACGGCCGGTCGCGGTCGGCTGTTCGACAGCATTCTCGACACGGTCGGCGACACGCCGGTCATCCGCATCAACAATCTCGGGCCAGGTCACGCGACGATCTATGTGAAGGCGGAGTTCTTCAACCCGGCGGCCTCGGTGAAGGACCGGCTGGCGCTCAACATCATCGAGGAAGGCGAGCGCAGCGGTAAGCTCAAGCCTGGCCAGACCGTGGTCGAGGCGACGAGCGGCAATACCGGCATCGGCCTCGCCATGGTCTGCGCGCAGAAAGGCTATCCGCTGGTGGTGACGATGGCCGACAGCTTCTCGATCGAGCGCCGCAAGCTAATGCGCATGCTGGGCGCCAAGGTGGTGCTGACGCCGCGCGCCCAAAAAGGTTTCGGCATGTACAAGAAGGCGGTCGAGCTCGCCGAAGCCAATGGCTGGTTCCTGGCGCGCCAGTTTGAGACCGAGGCCAATGCCGCCATTCACGAGGCGACGACGGCGCGCGAGATCATCAATGACTTCGCCGGCTCGAGGCTGGACGTGCTTGTCACCGGCTACGGCACGGGCGGCACGATGGCCGGCGTGGGCCGCGTGCTGCGCCGCGAGCGGCCGGAGGTGAAGATCGTGCTCGCCGAGCCGGCGAACGCGCAGCTGATCGGCAGCGGCAAGGCCCAGGAGCGCGGCGCCGGCGGTGCGCCGTCCGCCAGCCATCCGGCCTTCGAACCGCATCCGATCCAGGGCTGGACGCCGGACTTCATCCCCAACGTGCTGCAGGAGGCGATCGACCAACGCTATTATGACGAGGTGGTGCCGATCCCCGGTCCCGAAGGCATCAAATGGACGAAGGCGCTGGCGCGGCAGGAGGGCATTTTCACCGGCATCTCCGGCGGCGCCACTTTCGCCGTGGCGCGGCAGATCGCGGGAAAGGCCCCGGCCGGCTCGGTGATCCTGTGCATGCTGCCCGACACGGGAGAGCGCTACATGTCGACGCCGCTTTTCGACGGCATCGAGGCCGAGATGGACGCCGAGGAGACGGCGCTGTCGCGCTCGACGCCGAGCTGCCAGTTCGAAGGCTGAGAACAGAAACGCGACGCCGCCCCCGCATGGCGGCGTCGTTCTTTTATGCGCGGGTCGACCCACGCCGGCGGGAGAGGCGAGATGGATATATTTCCGGAAGCGACCAACGCGGAGGAAACGCTCGATCCGCCGGATTGGGCCGATGTGGGAGCGCTCTCGCACCGAATCCTCGACGATGCCATCGCCTATCTCGAGGATGTCCGCAACCGGCCGGTCTGGCGCGAGATGCCGGCCGAGGTGCGGGCATTCTTCGGCGCACCTTTGCCGCGCTCGCCGGCGCCGGCGGCTGACGTCTATGACGACGTCGCCCGCAACGTGATGCCTTACCCGATGGGCAACATCCATCCGCGTTTCTGGTCCTGGTATATGGGATCCAGCAACTTCACCGGCGCGCTCGGCGATTTCCTGGCGGCGATCCAGGGCTCCAATCTCGGCGGCGGCAACCATGCCGCCGCACTGATGGACAGCCAGGTCGTCAACTGGATGAAGGAGATGGTCGGTTTCCCGGTCTCGGCCAGCGGCACCCTGGTCAGCGGCGGCTCGATGGCCAACATTATCGGACTTACCGTGGCGCGCAACGTCAAGGCAGGCGTCGACGTGCGCGAGCGGGGTGTCGGCGCCATGCCGAAGCCGTTGCGCTACTACGCCTCGGACCAGGTCCATTCCTGTCATCGCAAGGCTGTGGAGGCGCTCGGCCTCGGCAATCAGGCGCTGCGGCGCATCCAGACCGATGCCGGCTTGCGCATCGATATCGCCGCGCTCAAGGCGGCAATCGCGGAGGACCGCGAGGCGGGCTTCAGGCCGGCCTGCGTGATCGGCACCGCCGGCACCGTCAACGCCGGCGCGGTCGACGACCTGCGGGCGCTGGCGAGCGTGGCGGCCGAAGAGGACCTCTGGTTCCATGTCGACGGCTGCATCGGCGCGCTCATCGCGATCGCGCCTAAGAACCGATCGCTCGTCGCCGGCATCGAACAGGCGGATTCGATCGCACTCGATCCGCATAAATGGCTGCACGCGCCGTTCGAAGCCGGCTGCGCCCTGGTGCGGGACGCATCCCAGCACCGCAACACGTTTGCCGTGACGCCGGAATATCTGGAATCGACGCCGCGGGGCCTGGCCTCCGGAGAGTGGCTGCACGATTATGGGCTTCAAACGTCGCGCGGCTTCCGTGCGCTCAAGATCTGGATGGCGCTGAAGGAGCATGGCGTCGAGAAGTTCGGCCGCCTTATCGACCAGAACATCGCCCAGGCCCGCCACCTCACCCGGCTGATCGAGGCGGAGCCGGCGCTCGAACTGATGGCGCCAACCACCATCAACATCGTCAGCTTCCGCCACCGGCTGGATGGCGCGTCGGAGGAAAAGCTCAAGGCGTTCAACACCGAGATCATGCTGAGACTCCAGGAGGAGGGCATCGCGGCCTTGTCCGACACCACGGTGCAGGGCCGGCATTGCCTGAGGGTGGCAATCGCCAATCACCGCACTCGCCGGGACGATCTCGACCTGCTGGTCGCGGAGATGCTCCGGCTGGGACGGGAAATCGCGGCTACCGCGACATTAATGTGAAACGCGGACCTAAGCGTATTTCAACCAGCCTGCAGCGTGGCGCCCGGAAGATAGAGCATGATCGGTCGGATCTCGTAGACGGCGGTGGGGTTGACGCGCTTGAGATCGCGCGCCGCGGCAATCGCCTCGTCCTGGGTCGCGCAGTCGAGGACATAGAGGCCGAGCAACTGCTCCTTGGTCTCGGCGAAGGGACCGTCGATCACCAAGCCGTCGCCCGGACCGCGCAGCGTCACGGCCTTGGCCGTCGCGCCGAGCCTGGCCGCGGGCCCGAGCTTGCCCTCGCGCGTCAGCCTGTCGTTGACCTCGAGCAGGTCTTTCATCAGCGCCGCATCCTCATCGGGCGACCAGGACTGCACGGTGTCTTCGACATGATAGGCAAGGACGGCGTAGAACATGGGTGGATTTCCCTCGTGACCAGGCGGGCCGCACTATCACAAGGATGGTTCGGCTGATCCAGTGGCGCCGGTGGCGGACAGAGCCCACTCCTGACTCAAGCTGCCAGCGGCAGCCGCAGCTCCGTCAACAGCCCGCCACCGGGGTAGTTGGAGAGATCGACCTCGCCGCCGGCGCCGCGCGCGATGTTGCGGGCGATTGTGAGGCCGAGGCCTAGACCGCCAGTGGTGCGGTTGCGCGATTCCTCCAGCCGCACGAAGGAGCCGAACACCGCGTCCAGCTTCGCCTGCGGGATGCCGGGGCCCTCGTCGCGGATTGAAAGCGTGATCGTGTCACCCGATCGCCGCACGCCGAGATGCGCCTTTTTGCCGTAGGTCACCGCATTTTGGATGAGATTGGTGATGCAGCGCCGCAGCGCCACCGGCCGCGCGACGCAGATCAGGCCGCGCGACGGGACCACGCCTTCGTCGAAGGACGCGCCGTCGAAGGAGTCCGCCACCGATTCCACCAGCGACCAGAAATCGATCCGCTCGGCCTTTTCCTCAGTCACCTCGAATTTGGCGAAGTCGATGACCGAGCTGGCGATGCTTTCGATGTCGGCGAGGTCGTGCGCCAGCGCCTCGCGCGCGGGCGACCTGCGCAACAGTTCGAGACGCAGGCGCATCCGGGTCAGCGGCGTGCGCAGATCATGCGCCAGTGCTGCCGCGAGATGCTCGCGGTCCTCGACATAATCGCGCAGCCGCATCTGCATGGCATTTATCGCCTTTGCGGCCGCGCGGATCTCGCGGCTGCCGCTTTCGGCGATCGGCGGGCTTTTCAGATCGTTGCCAATGCGCGTCACCGCCGTTTCCATCATCCGGTAGGGCGCGGTCAGCCGGCGCAGCGACCAGATCGACATGATGATGATCAAGCCGGCGATCAGTGAGTAAAGCGGCAGGCTGTCGAGGCTCAGAATCGGTCCCGCCGGCGTGATCGGTTCGGTGAAATTCAGCCACTGCCCGTCGGAAAAGCGCAGCGAGGCGGTCAGCTTATCGCTTTGCGCGAAATCCGCGGCCAGGACCAGCAGGTCGCGCTCGACCTGGCCGACATCCTTGTTCACCGCCTGCCCGTCTGGGACATCGGCCTCCTGGGTGGCCGGATCGCGCCGCACGCGCGCATCGGTGATGCCGAACTTCGACAAGCGTCCGACCAGGATATCCTCCAACTCGGCAAGCTGGTCGTCGCCGGCGATCGAAGAGGTGACGGCGGGCGTGTCCGAAACCGTCAGCGCATAGGTCGAGTTGAACAGGCCGGAGGCGGTCGCCTTGCGCTCTTCGGGCGTGGCGTCATGCATCAGCTGCACCAGCGAATAGGCGCGGTCGTTCAACCGGTAGAGATCGACGACGCCGTTGGCGGCGGCCCGATCGCGCGCGACGATGTAAAGCGTTGTCACCTGGCTCAGCATGAGACCGGCAATGACGATGAGCAGCACCCAGACTGGCAGGGTCTGCGGCAGGAAGCGTCTCATTCGGCCGTCGTCTCGGGCAGGAACTGATAGCCGCCGCTGCGCACGGTCAGGATCAGTTTCGGCGTTTTCGGATCGTCTTCCATCTTGCGGCGCAGCCGGCTCACCAGAATGTCGACGCTGCGGTCGAAGCTGTAGCCGGTGTCGCCGCCGGACAGCTCGATCAGCTGCTCACGGGTAAGCACGCGCTGCGCGCTCTTGACGAAGGTCTGCAGCAAGTTGAACTCCGCCATCGTCAGCTCAACCCGGACGTCGTCGGGCGCGGTCAGGCGGCGGCGCGCGCAATCCATAGTCCAGCCGGCAAAGCGGTAGACCTGCCTGGCGGCGGGCCGACGCGGCTCGGCGCTGCCGTTGCGTCTCAGCACGGCGCGGATGCGGGCCAACAGCTCGCGCGGATCGAAGGGCTTGGGCACGTAGTCGTCTGCCCCCATTTCGAGGCCCACAACACGGTCGGTCGTTTCGGTGACCGCGGTCAGCATGATGATCGGCGTGGTGTAGTTGGCGCGGATCTCGCGGCAAAGCTCAAGTCCGCTTTTGCCGGGCAACATCACGTCGAGAACGATCAGGTCGACCGGCGTGCGGCGCAGGACCGCTTCCATCTCGGTGCCGTCGCCGGCCACCGTCGTGTGCAGCCCGCGCTTGTGGAAGAACTCCTGCAGCAGGTCGCGTATGCCCTTGTCGTCGTCGACGATCAGTATGTGCGCATCGGATTTCACTCGAAACCTATCATTCTCTTTGCCGGCTCTTGCTGGATATCCGTTCGAGACAACCCACACGATAGAATTCGGGCCACATCTTGGCCAGTGGCCGCGATCGCCGCGTCGGCTGAGTGCCCAGAAACAATCCAGAAACAAAATTCTACAATCGAGAAAAACTGGTGAAAAATTTCAAAGGCATAACCGGTGCCGTGGCGGTCAGGTCATCGGCTGCGACGCAAGTTTCCGGAGTAACGGACAAGACCAATGCAGAGGTTCTGGATCAGCGTGATGGGTGCTTTGCTCAGCATATCGCTCATCACAGCCGCGGACGGCGCCTCCACCGCAAAGGTCGTCGCTCCGCTCACCCGGACCGAGCGCTGCACCAATCTGAGCCGTCAGGTTGACGAAGCTCTCGAAACCCATGCCGCGGCAACGCAGGTCACCGCGGCGAAAGCACTGCAAAGAAGGGGGAACCGGTTCTGCGCCAACAAGAAGCAGGCACAGGGAATCCGGATGCTCGCAAATGCTTTGAAGCTGCTTGGAGTGGCACCGATCGATCCCGTTCAGTGACACCCACCCAGACCCGCAAGAAAAAGGAAATGAAGCCATGAAGAAGTCCATCCTCTCCGCCCTCGGCCTCGGTGTTGCTCTCGCCTTCGCGATGCCGGCGCTCGGCAACGCCGCCGCCACGACGACGGCTGCCCCGGCTGCTTCGACCGCGACCACCACGGCTGCTCCGGCGGATAGCACGGCTGCGAAGCCGATGAAGAAGGTCGCTGCCAAGAAGGCCTGCAAAGTGACCAAGACGCACAAGTGCCCGGTCAAGAAGAAAGCGTCGGCTGCGAAGCCCGTTGCTGCGAAGCCGGCTGCCAAGAAGCCCTGATCCAGCGCTCTGCGCCACTAGACGAAGCCGCTCCGGTCGATTTCGGCAGGGGCGGCTTGCTTGCGGCAGGGAGCCCGAAACCAGCAGGTTTCCACCGCGCTCAAGTCCGATCCTTAACCCGATCGCAATGCCGGTGCTGTAGGACAGTCCGCATGAAGAAGCGGTTTTCGTCCCTGATGCGTTCGCTGACCCTCGGCGGCCTGATCGCCACCGCGGTGGCACGATCGTTGATCATCTTTACCGCAAGCCCCGTGCCGGATCCCGCCAGCGGCAGGACCGAGCCCGAGCTGTTCGCTCCGCTGATCTCTTCAAGCTTCGACTACATCACGCCGGCGCAGTCCTGGGTCCTGATCCTGCTGGCCGGTGCGACCGTGATCGGCTTTGTCGCCTGGATGTTGTTCGCCTTCGTCGAACGCGGCTCCGACATGGATGGCGGTGCAGGTTCCGGCAGATCGGGCACCGCGTTGCGCCGCCAGGGCCGTTGACCGTTCGGCAGTGATTCCCCACATAGGGCTGATGGTCCAAGCCGGCATTACCCGCGCGTGGAATTGGACGGATATTTGCTGCGTGACAGAATGAGAGCGAGAGAGCCCAGTTCTCGCTGGTGGATCCGATGCCCGAAACCGTCCTCAAACCCCGCACTAAGACGCAGCCGAAAACCGAGCGGCCGAAGCTCTACAAAGTCATCCTCGTCAATGACGATTTCACGCCGCGCGAGTTCGTGGTGACGGTGCTCAAGGGCGAATTCAAGCTCAGTGAGGATCAGGCGCGTCGCGTCATGATCACCGCGCATACGCGCGGCGTGTGCGTCGTCGCGGTGTTTACGCGCGATATCGCCGAGACCAAGGCGACGCGGGCGACCGACGCCGGCAAGGCCAAGGGCTATCCGCTGCTGTTCACCACAGAACCGGAAGAGTAGGGGCAGGCGCTTTCCCTTCTCCCCTTGTGGGAGAAGGTGGCCGCGAAGCGGCCGGATGAGGGGTGCTCCAGGGAACGCCGACGCCTCACTCCGCTGGAACACCCCTCATCCGTCTCGGCGCTGCGCGCCGATCCACCACCCGGCCCTTTGCAGGCTCAGGGCGTTCGAAGCTCGAAAAGCCAAGCAATTGGCTTTTCGTCCGCTAACGCGGACCGCTTCTCACCCCACAAGGGGAGAAGGAAGAAGGTGGCGTCACCGCCCTTCGCGATACCACATCGAGCCGATGGCGAGCAGCAGCAGGCCGAGGCCGAGGAAACCGCCGAACAGCGGCACGCGCGACACGGCCTTGAGGGTACTGTCGTCGGTGGTGCGCAGGCCGATCCAGTCGTCGCCCGACGCGGCCGCTGAAGAGCGGACGGGAACGATCGACGGCAGTGTCAAGCCGCCGGCGAGATTGCCGAGCGTCAACGACGGAGCCAGCCGCCGCACGCTGCCGCCGGTCGCCTCAGCGGGCGCCTTCAGCCGATCCTCGGTCGAGATCACGTCGGAAAATTCCGGCGCGTTGATCGGGCCGACATGGGCAAGCGCGGTAAGGTCGCCATTGCCGATCTGGTAAAGGCCGATCTCGCCGGTCTGCAAGCTGCCGGTGAAAATGCCGGGCTCGGCTTTCTCGAGCTTCACCGCCACCGCCTTGCCGGACGGCGTGATGACCTGGGCGGGACCGGGATCGTCGCTCATCGTCTGGCGGCGGATTTCGAGCATCATGCCGCGGCCGTCGGCGGTTAGCCGTTCTTCTTCCAGTTCCGGCTCCTTCATCAGCCAGTGGGCGATGCGGCGATAAAGCTGGACATGCGGCCCGCCGCCCTCGAAGCCGCGCGCCCACAGCCAGCCCTGATCGGACAGGAGCATGCCGACACGGCCCTCGCCCTTGCGAGCGAGCAGGAGCAGGGGCCGATCGTCGGCGCCTTTCATCACCACTTCGCCTTCCGGGTTCTTGACGCCGATGGTGCGGAACCAGCGGCTCCAATGCGGCGGCTCGCTTGCCGAGCCGTCGAGCCCGCGCGTCACCGGATGGCGCTGGCCGAGATCGGTCAGGCGCGGGTAGAAGGCCTTGTCCACCACCTCGCCGGTCGGCATGGCCGGCAGCGCGGCATTGAGCGGCGTGCGGGCAATGGAGTTCTCGCCGGCATATTCGGGGCCGGCGGCAATCAGCAGCGCGCCGCCCTTTTCGACATATTCGGAAATGTAGTCGTAATAGAGGATCGGCAGCACGTCGCGGTGCTGGTAGCGGTCGAAGATGATCAGATCGAAATCCTTGATCTTCTCGACGAACAGCTCGCGCGTCGGGAAAGCGATCAGCGACAGCTCATTGATCGGCGTTCCGTCCTGCTTTTCCGGCGGACGCAGGATCGTGAAGTGGACGAGATCGACCGACGCGTCCGACTTCAAAAGGTTGCGCCAGGTGCGCTCGCCGGCATGCGGTTCGCCGGAAACCAGGAGCACGCGCAGGTTCTCGCGGATGCCGTCGACCAGGGCAATCGCCCGGTTGTTGGCGTCAGTCAGCTCGCCGGGCTCCCGGTCGATGCCGAGCTGGACGATGTTGCGGCCGGCATTGGGTATGGTGACCGAGAGCTTCATCGGCTGGCCGACGGTCGCGTGCTCGACCGAGACCTGCTCGCCATTGACCGAGACGCGCACGTCCACCGGAGCGCCGTCGCCTTCCGTCGAGATGACGCGGTAGGTCATGTCGAGCGGCTTGCCGACGAGACCGAAGCGCGGCGCGTTCTCGAAGCGGATGCGACGGTCCTTCTCATGCTCGTTGCCGGTGATCAGCGCATGCAGCGGCGCGTTGAACTCCGGCGCGCCGGCAGGCGCATCATGCACCTCGCCGTCGGTGATCATGACGGCACCGCCGATGCGCGACGGCGGCACGTCGCGGAAGACGCCTTCCAGCGCGTTGAACAGCCTGGTTTCGGTGCGCTCGTCGGCGGCTTCGGACTTGCCGGCCTCGACGACACGGACATCGAACTGCTTGAAGCGGGCAAGACGCTGCTGCAGGCCGGCCAGCGCCTCGTCGGTCTGCTTGGTGCGGTCGCCGATGTCCTGGCTCTGGCTGCGGTCGACGACGAGGGCGACGACGCTCTTCAGCGCCTCGCGCTCCTCGGCGAGGAAAACGGGATTGAGCAATGAAGCGGCGAGTGCGAGCAGCGCGATGAAGCGCAATGCCGAGCCGCGCTGGCGGAACCACAGGCCGACCAGCGCCAGCAAAAGCAGGGGCACGAAGAGCAGGCCGAAGAGAGGCCAGGAGAGAAGCGGTTCGAATGAGATGGACCAGTTCATGATCTACTGCCCCAGCCGTTCGAGCAGCACCGGCACATGCACCTGATCGGATTTGTAGTTGCCGGTCAGCATGTACATCATGATGTTGACGCCGGCGCGCAGCGCGTAGATGCGCTGCATCGGGTCCGGCGGCACGGTCGGCAGCATCGGATCGCCGTTCTCGTCGATGGCCCAGGCCCCGGCGAAATCATTGGCGGTAATCATGATCGGCGAGACGCCGTCGCCGGTGCGCACGGGCCGGTTCTCGGTGTTGCTGGCGTCGAGCGAGGCCTCGACCCAGAGCGGGCTGCCGTTGAAGCGGCCGGGGAACTCCGGAAGGATGAAGAAGGATTTGGTCAGCACGTGGTCCGACGGCACCGGCTCCAGCGGCGGCACGTTGAGATTGCCGAGGATGTCGCGCAGCCGCTCGGTCGCCGGGCTTGCCGAGCCGGCGCCGATGCCGTTGGAAAACTGGTCGCGCGTATCGAACAGAACCGTGCCGCCCTGCTGCATATAGGCGTCGATGCGGGCGATCGCCGCCTGGCTGGGCATGGGCGCCGTCGCATCGATCGGCCAATAGATCAGCGGGAAGAATGACAGCTCGTCCTTGGCGATGTCGACGCCCGCCGGCGGCCCGGGCTCAAGCGCGGTCTTTTCGATGAGGAAACGGGTGAGGCCTTCGAGGCCGGCGCGGCTGATCGAATCGACGCCCGGCTCGCCGGTGATGACATAGGCGATGCGGGTTTTCGAAATATCCTCGATCGCCTGGGTGTCGCCGGGCTTGGAATCATCGGCGCGGACAAGATCGGCATGGCCGAAGAGGCCGCCCAGCACGACCAGAACGGCCGCGGCGGTCGCCGCCGTGCCTGCGCGGCGCGGCCGGCGCGCCAGCAGTCCGCCCATCCAGAACACGGCCAAAGTGTCGAGCACCATCAACAGCAGCGCGATGGCGACCAGCGGCCCCTTCAGGTTCTCCGATTCATCGAAGGCATAGGGGATGGCTGTCACCGGCAGCGAAACCTGCGGACGGACCAGCGGCGTGAACGTGCTCGACGCATCGAGCAGATTGTGCGCGAAGACGCCGGTCTCGGAGCCGTAAAGGCCGGGCGGATTCTCCAGCGTCACCGGCAGCGGACCGGCGCCGGGCACCAGCGGTCGGGCATCCGGCGAGGGCGGCGTCAGGGTGCCGTCTGCTCCGATCATGCGGTAGGGCGCGAGCGACGCGGCGGCGGCTTCGGCATTGGCGATCGCGGCGCCCTGGTTGCGCGACAATTGCACGACACGCCGCAGCATTTCGACGAAGCTGCCGGAGATCGGCAGGTTCGACCAGGTCGCCTCAGGCGTGACATGGAAGAGCACCAGCGTGCCCTTGTCCTTCTTCATGCCCGTCACCAGCGGCGTGCCGTCGGCGAGCGTGGCCCAGGTACGCTCGACGATGTCGGGCGTCGGCTCGGCCAGAACCTGCCGGCTCACCGTCACCTCGGAGGGCGGCGAGAGGTCGGCGAAGGGGCCGCTCTTCGGGAATTCGGTCACCGCCTGCGGCGTCGTCCACGACAGCGCGCCGCCCAGCGCGCGCTCGCCGCTGCGCAGCCTGACCGGCAAAAGGTCGTCGTCATTGCCGGACGCGGCAAGGCGGGGACCGGCAAAACGGACCAGCGTGCCGCCCTTGTCGACCCAGTCGACCAGCCGCTGCTTGACCTGCGCCGGGATGGTGCCGACGTCGGCCATGATGATCATCGCCGGCTTCTGGTCGAGAAGCTGCGGAATGGCGTCGGCGAGATCGGCGCTCGACGGCTCGACCAGGTCGGCAAAGGGCTGCAGGGCGCGGCGGATGTAATAGAGCGGCGACAGAAGCGGCTGCGCCTGGTCGGCCTCGGCCTGCGACAGAAGGCCGACGCGGCGGCGTTTCGAGCTCTCGTCCAGCACGCGCACGGCGCCGGCTTGGTGCTCGCCGTCGAGCGCGATCGAAGCGAAGTCGTTGCGCAGCTCGAAGGGAACCGCCATCGTCCCCGTGGCGGTGGCTTCGCCCGGCGCGAAGGTCAGCGTCGCATCGGCGATGCGGCGGCCCTTGTCGTCGAAGGCGCCAGCGGTGACCTGCGCCGGCGCCGGATTGCCCGGCGCGCGAATGGCGCTCAAAGCGAAACCATCGACCTGGTTGTCGGCGCCGATCAGGCCGGTCACGGAAGGCCGGTCGGACGTGGCCCAGACCAGCCGTGTCGCATTCTTTTCGAGCAGCGTCTTGAAAGCGGCCTCGTCGCCTTTGGCGGCAAGCCCATCGGCGAGCACCGCAACGCTGGCGCCCGGCAGGCGCTCCAACGCGGCGGCGACGCGGGCGTAGACGGCGGGCCTGTCGGTAGGAATCGGCCGCGGCTTGGCGGCGCGCAGGTGATCGAGCGCGCCCGAAGCGTCGAAAGGGCCGATCTCGGCATTGGGCTTCTCGGCGGTGAAGGCGATCACGACCGGCACGCCGTTCGAGCCGGCGTCGGCGATCAGCCGCTCGGCGGTGGCGACGCGCTTGTTCCAGTCGGCGGCGCTTGCCCAGCCATTGTCGATGACAAGCGCCAGGGCGGCGCCCTCCGCCGGCAGTTTTTCGCGCGGGTTGAAGACCGGCTCGGCCAGCGCCGTGACGATGAGCGCCGCCATCAGCAACCGAAGCAGCGTCAGCCACCATGGGCTTTGCTGCGGGGTTTCTTCGCGCCTCAGGACCCGGGCGAGGATTCTCAGCGGCGGAAAAACTTCCGTTTGCGGCCTAGGCGGGGTAAGCCGCAGCAGCCACCAGATCACCGGCAGGGCCAGAAGGCCCCACAGCACCATGGGCGCCCCGAAGGAAAGCGGCAGCCAGCTCATGCGACCGCCCTTCCGAAATTGGTGCCGTCAGCGGTCATCGCCAGGTGGACGCGCACCAGCGCCTCGGAGGCGAGGCGGTCGGTGTGGTTGACGGTGTAGCTCCAGCCGAGACGCTTGCACCAGGCAGCCAGTTCGTCGCGGCGGGCCCGGTAAAGCAGGCGGTATTCCTCGGCCAGCATCTCGGCGCGGCCGGCGGTCAGCTTGTCGCCGGTCTCGGGATCGGTGAACTCGGTGCGGCCGGCATAGGGGAAGGTCTCTTCGGCCGGGTCGGCCACCTCGATCAGATGCGCACGCACGCCGTGGCGGGCGAGCACGTCGAGCCAGGCCATGGTTTCCTCGACCGGATCGAGGAAATCGCTGACCAGCACGATGTCGCAGAAACGGCGGATGGCCGACAGATCGGGCTTGGCCGGAAGCGCGGCGGCGTGGCTGAGCTGGGCGGCGATCCGCTCGGCGCCGTTGCGGGCGGTGAACGGATCCGTCAGGCCCGGCCAGGCGATGCGCTCGCCGCTGCGCGACAAGAGCTCGGCCAAGGCGAGCGCCAGCACCAGCGCGCGCGATTGCTTGGAGACGCTTGCCGCGGCCGATTTGTAGAGCATGGAAGGCGAGGGGTCGGCCCAGAGCCAGACGGTGTGCGCGGCTTCCCATTCGCGGTCGCGCACATAAGTATGGTCGTCTCTCGCGGAGCGGCGCCAGTCGATGCGCGATGAATCCCCTTCGACATAGGGCCGGAACTGCCAGAAATTCTCGCCGATGCCGCGCTTGCGACGGCCATGCCAGCCGGCGATCACCGTATTGACGATACGGCGTGCCTCGACCAGCAGGTCCGGCACCAGTGAAGCCCGCAACCGGCCACGGGCGAGCGCGTCGCGCGTTGCAACCGGTGCCTGGACCTCGCCTATTCGACCCATCAGATGCCTTTTGCCAGCTTCGCCACCACGTCGCGCACGGAAGTGCCTTCGGCGCGGGCGGCGAAAGTCAGCGCCATGCGATGCTGCAGCACCGGTTCGGCCAAGGCGCGAACGTCGTCGACCGAGGGCGCCAACCTGCCATCATATAGGGCGCGGGCGCGGGCGCACAGGGTGAGCGCCTGGCTGGCGCGGGGACCTGGCCCCCAGGCGACGTGCTTGTCCGTCTCGGCATTGCCCTGGCCTGGCCGGGCCGAACGCACCAGCTTGAGGATCGCCTCGACGACGCTTTCCGGCACCGGCATGCGCCGGATCAGCGTCTGGATTTCCCTCAGCCGTGCCGGCTGCAGCACATTGTCGGCCTTGGCTTCGTCGACGCCGGTGGTTTCGAGCAGGATACGGCGTTCCGCCTCAATCTCGGGATAGAGGATGTCGACCTGCATCAGAAAGCGGTCGAGCTGAGCCTCCGGCAGCGGGTAGGTGCCTTCCTGTTCCAGCGGGTTCTGCGTCGCCAGCACGTGGAAGGGCGCGGGCAGGTCGTGGCGGGCGCCGGCGATGGTGACGTGATATTCCTGCATGGCCTGCAGCAGCGCCGATTGCGTGCGCGGCGAAGCGCGGTTGATCTCGTCGGCCATCAGCAATTGCGTGAAGATCGGCCCGGAAATGAAGCGGAAGGAGCGCTTGCCGAACTCGTCCTGTTCCATCACCTCGGAACCGAGGATGTCCGACGGCATCAGGTCGGGCGTGAACTGGACGCGGCGCGAATCAAGGCCGAGCACGATGCCTAGTGTCTCGACCAGCTTGGTCTTGGCGAGGCCCGGCACGCCGACCAGCAGCGCATGACCGCCGGCCAGCAGAGCCACCAGCGTGCGCTCGACGACCGCCTCCTGGCCGAAGATCACCCTGCCGACCGCGTCGCGGATCCTGGAGATATCGGCCAGCGCCTTTTCGGCTTCCTCGATCATCGCTTTTTCGCTGATCGGGCTTTCCTTGATCATCACGCTCATGCCGTTCGATCCTTGTGGTTGGAAATGCCGGCCTGCACTCTCGATGCCGCAGAATGCCGCGATTCGGCCTCACCTGGCGCCTGTAATTGAACTTAAATCACAGACTCGGGCGGACAAGGCTGACAATCGGGACAACAGTGACTATTTCGTGACCATGGCCGAACGCAGCGAACATCGTGAACAAACGCCCGACGAACAGAGCGCTGGCGAGCACAGCTTGAGCAAACAGAGCCTGATCGGCGCCACAGAAGCGCGCGGCCTGGAGGCGCTGATCTCCCGCGCGGCCCGGGCCGGCAAGGGGCCGGCGCCGGTCGAGCGCTGGAATCCGGAGTTCTGCGGCGACCTCGACATGGAGATCAAGGCCGACGGGACCTGGTTCTATCTCGGCACGCCGATCGGCCGCATGCCGCTGGTGCAGCTCTTTTCCAGCGTGTTGCGCAAGGATGCCGACGGCAAGACCTATCTGGTGACGCCGGTCGAGCGGGTTGGGATCCGCGTCGTCGACGCACCCTTCATCGCCGTCGAAATGAACGTGTCCGGGAGCGGGAACGACCAGGTTGTCACCTTCCGCACGAATGTCGGCGATGTCGTCGCCGCCGGCCCCGGCCATGCGCTGCGCTTCGTCGACGAGGACGAAACCGGCGGACTGAAACCCTATGTGCTGGTGCGCGGACGACTGGAAGCGCTGTTGGCGCGTCCGGTGATGTATGAGTTGGTCGAGCATGGCGAGGAGATCGACATCGGCGGCAAGGCGATGTTCGCCATTCGCTCGGGCGGAGAGGTCTATCCGATCATGCCGGCCGAGAAACTGAAGCGGCTGAGCGCGTGATGGACCAGGTTACGCCGGCGGCGTTTTCGGTCGCGGATTTTCGGGCGCGCGTCGCGGCGCAAGCGGCGATCGTCCCCGGCGACGAATTCGGCGATCATCGCTTCAATCCCGGCCATCCCAGGCTCAAGCACATCAAGCCGCTGCGCGACGCGGCGGTGCTGATTCCCGTGGTCGACCGCGCCGAGGGCGCCATGGTGCTGCTCACCAAGCGCGCCGAGAAGCTGCGCAGCCATTCCGGCCAGGTGGCCTTTCCAGGCGGCACCATTGATGCGACCGATGCAAGCCCCGAGGCAACCGCTTTGCGCGAGACCTTCGAGGAGATCGGCCTCGAACGGGATTTCGTCGAGATCATCGGCCGCATGCCCGACTACGTCGCCGGCAGCGGCTACCGCATCGTGCCGGTGCTTGCCATCGTGCGCCAGGGTTTTTTGCTGACGCTCAATGCCGATGAGGTCGACGCGGCTTTCGAGGTGCCCCTGAGTTTCCTGATGGATCCGGCCAACCACGCGCGCGACAGCCGCATGTGGAACGAGCTCGAATGGTTCTTCTACGAGATGCCCTATGGCGGCCAGCGTATCTGGGGCGTCACCGCCGGCATAATCCGCACGCTCTATGAAAGGCTTTATGGTTGACCGCTGAGGCGTCACTCTCGGGCAAGGCCGATTGGCTGGCCGACAAGCATCTGCAGAAGCTTCTTGCCGCGCTGAAGCAGGGCGGCGAGGAAGCGCGTGTCGCCGGCGGCGCGGTGCGCAATGCGCTGATCGGCCAGCCGGTCGCCGACATCGACATCGCCGCGACCACCGTGCCCGAGGAAACGGTCCGGCGCGCGGAGGCGGCCGGTTTCAAGACGGTGCCGACAGGCATTGAGCATGGCACGATCACGGTGATCGCCGGCGGCAAGCCTTATGAGGTGACGACGCTCAGGGCCGATGTCGAGACCGACGGCCGGCGGGCAAAGGTGATCTTCGGGCGCGATTGGAAAGCGGACGCCGAGCGGCGCGACTTCACCATCAACGCGCTCTACGCCAAAGCGGACGGCACGGTCGTCGATCTCGTCGGCGGCGTCGCCGATATAGAGGGGAGGCGGCTGCGTTTCATCGGCGACGCGGAGGCGCGCATCCGCGAGGATTATCTGCGCATCCTGCGCTTTTTCCGTTTCTTTGCCTGGTATGGCGACGGACGGCCGGACGCGGAAGGGCTGAAGGCCTGTGCCAGGCTGAAGGACGGACTTGCCCGGCTTTCGGCCGAACGCGTCTGGTCCGAGCTGAAGAAGCTGCTGTCGGCTCCAGATCCCTCGCGCGCGCTCTTATGGATGCGCCAGGCAGGCGTGCTCACCGCCGTGCTGCCGGAAAGCGAGAAGTGGGGCATCGACGCCATCCATGGCCTGGTCAAAACTGGAAAAGATCTCGGCTGGGCCGCCGATCCTGTGCTGAGGCTGGAGGCGATCGTCCCGCCCGATGCCGTGCGCATGAAGACGCTTGGCGAGCGGCTGCGATTGTCGAACGACGAGGCCGGCCGCCTGCGGCATTGGGCACTGACCATCGCGCCGGATGCCAAGGCGACGGAGACCGAGCTGGCCAAGAAACTCTATTACGGCGACCGCAACGGCTATATCGACCGCATTCGGCTGGCGCTTGCCGCCGCGCGGACACGCGCAGTCGAGGACAATCAGGCGATGATGGAAGCCGGCGGCTTTTCACGCCTGCTCAATTTCACGCTGAAATGGGAAAAGCCGGTGTTTCCGATAAAAGGCGCCGACCTGACCGCGCTTGGCGCGTCGCCAGGACCGAAGCTCGGCGCCACGCTGAAGAACCTCGAGAAGGAATGGGTCGAGTCCGGCTTCACCCTGGAACGCGGCGCGCTGGTGGAACGCGCCGCGCAGGCGCTGGAGAGCTAGACGAGCCGGAACGGCCGGTGCCTGTCAGTGTATGGCCACAGGAGCGAGAGCGCGCGAGAGACTTGCTTCGCCCTTGCCGTAGACGGACGGGTCGTAATTGGCCAGCGTGTCGGTGCGGGCCGTATTGAGCAGGTCGTTGGTGATCTGGACGGGCGTCGCCTTGGTGAACTTGCTGCCGATGATCGCAGCATAGCCGGAGATGATCGGCGCGGCAAAAGACGTTCCGTAGAGCCCGGTCTTGTCACCCTCGACGCCGACCACCAGGAAGTGGCTCTGCACAGCCTGGTCGGAGCCGGCATAATTGGAATACCAGGCGAGCTGGGCCTTGTTGGCTGTGGTTCCGTTCGTCGACAGCGCGCCGACGAAGATCGCGGTCGGTTTGCCGATCAAAGCAAGGTCGAGATAGTCCTGCTGGCCACCAGTGACCCCGCCAACAGCGACCGCGTCGTTGCCGGCCGCCTTCGAGACGATGGCCGAACCTTTGGTGGCGTAGGAGATGATCGAGGACTCCTCCGGAGCCCACCAGATCTGGTTCGCGCTGTAGCCCGCGGTTGTGTACATGCCGTAGCTCAGGTTCAGCACATTAAGGCCGCGTGCCAGCGAAACGGCCGTGCCGGTCGAGAAATCCTTGGAGCGGATGGTCGCGGCGGGAGCAATCATGCTTGCTTCCTCGCGCGTCCATTCGCCGTGTCGCTGGGTCTGCACGCCGATCCCGAAATTGCCGGAAAAGCGCGAGGTGCTGCTGAAGTCGTCGACCATGGTGATGGTGACGCCCTTGCCCTTGTAGCCGGCGGCCCATGCCGCGCCGACGTCGGGGCTCATCCAGTTCTGTACCGTTTGCGTCGTGCGCGCGACCGGTATCTTTGCGCTCACGCAGATGGAGCCGCCGCCATGGCAGAGCGCCGCCGTCTCGTCCGCGCCGAGGCCCTCCTGCGCCGAGGCAATGGGCGCCGAAAGGATGGCAAGGGCGGCAACGAGGCCGAATTTCAGGTGACCAGCAGACATGTTCCAACTCCAGCCAAACAAGAACCAGGACGGGCGATCGCGCGTTTCGGGACGAGATGGACTTTTCATTCGCGGCTCCCGGCGATCAGAAAGTGAGACGATAATTCAGCCACAGATGCATGCTCTCAGGCTTGGCGCTAACCAGGTATTTCAGGGTTTCCTGCGGCGCCATCTCACCGGCTGCGAGCCGGCAATTGACACTGTAGGAGCCCAGATCCCCGTAGTCGGCCAGGCAAGGTTTCTCGGTGAGGTTTCCGCCGATGATCGACGTTACGGACAGCGATAGGGTGCTGTTCGGATTCGGATGCGTCTGGGTGAGGAAACCGAGCTTCAGGCTGGGCCCGATGCTGTATTTGTCGCCTTGTTCGCCGGTCCCGAACCCCCAAAGGATGCCGGTGTTTTCGGTAACCTGGGTGAGCAGGTCGACATGCATGTCTACCCAGTTCGTGTGGTACCATTGGTTGAATGAGACCCAGCTTCCATTCTGCAGCTCATAGCCGCCACCGCCGAGGCCTCGGGCACGGTCGCTCAGCGGCGACCCCTGATGCATGCCGATCAGCGAGGTGGTCATCATTTCCTGGGCGGTCGCGGGAGACGCGCCGAGACATGCGCACAGCAGCAGCGCCGCCTCGCACGATGTGCCCCTCTTGCCGGATCGTTCGCGCATGCGCGAAACACCTCGCCCCACCGATCCGGTCAGCGCCTTGGGTGGCGGCGAGTTTCTCGGCCAGCCCTGCAGCCGGATCATTTGCCCGACGGTGGCACGAATTCCGTTACCGCAAACTTAAATGAGACGACTCGAATATAAGTATCTGTTTGAAATGCCGGGCCGGTCCGGACCTTCCGGGATCGACTCAGGCAAATTGGTTCGCAACTCGCGATGGAACATGCTCAGGCCCTGAGCCGTCCTGATTTCGCTACCGGTCGATCTGTTCGAAGGTGAGGAGTCCCTCAGGCCGCGTCGCGAACCTTCTGGATGCGGGAGCGTATCGCCTCGATCATCGTCTCGCGGATGACGGTCTCGCCATGCGTCTCGCGCATGTGCTCGACGGCACGGCGCATCACCTCGGCTTCTTCCTCGGCGCGCGTATGCCAGTCGCAGCCGGGGACAAGCGACCCGCATTGGAATTCCTTCATGGGACTTTCCTTTCCTCGTTCTGCTGGAAAACCATAACACATGCGACCGGTTTCGGTTGCATCGCAGCCCGCGGCAGACTGCTTTTCTCTCCAAAAAAGGAAGGCGGAGCAGTGCTGCCCCGCCTTCCTTGCCGCCTGAGAACTCGATCTGCCTTTGACGGGCAGGCCTTCACTTCATGATCTTGACGGCCTCGGCAATCTTGTTCTTGCCGCTCATGTCCCAGGAGACGCGAACCTTCTCGCCGGCCTGGATGCCGGGATCCTTGAAGGCCTTGGACAGCTTGAAAGTGGATCCGTCGTCCAGAACAAGGCTCATGGCCGTTCCGTCAAAGCTCTTGACGGTGCCGGTGGTGTGCTTGACCGCTGCGAACGCGGCGCCGCCGGAGGCGAGAAGGGCGGCGGTAGCTGCGGTCACGATAAGCTTGCGCATGGCGTGCTCTCCTGGAATGCGGGTGCCCGATTCGGCGAGGCACCTCTCGTGATCAGGGTCGTCAAGTCGCGCCGGCTCACGGCCGGAGGGAGACGAGATGATCTCCGCTTCGACCGCCGGCGCTTCCCGACCCGGCGATCTTAAATAGCTCAATTTTTTCAAAAGGATATTAGACGAAAAAGATATCGTCCCTGCCACATTGCCGGCCAAGATTCGGCGAATTGGACAGCAATGCGGCCGTCGCCGCGCTCACCGGATCGTTACGGCCATTTTACCTCGGGCGGCAGGCTGGACAGGATCGAGGCGACATTGCCGCCGGTTTTCAGGCCGAAGATGGTGCCGCGATCGTGAAGCAAGTTGAATTCGACGTAGCGGCCGCGCCGGATGAGCTGTTCCTCGCGCTCGCCATCGGTCCAGTTCTGGTTGAAGTTGCCCCGCACCAGATGGGCATAGACGACGAGAAAAGAACGTCCGACATCCTGGACGAAATTGAGATCGGCGTCCCAGCCGCCCCTGTCCTCGTCAGAATGCAGCCAGTCGAAGAAGATGCCGCCGATGCCGCGCGGCTCGTTGCGGTGCGGCAGGAAGAAATACTCGTCGCACCAGGATTTGAATTTGGGATAGTCGGCGACGGCGGCGTTCTTCTCGCAGGCGAACTGCATGGCGCGATGGAAGGCGATCGTGTCGGGATCGTCCTGGGTTCGGCGGCGGTCGAGCACCGGCGTCAGATCGGCGCCGCCACCGAACCACTGGCGCGTGGTGACGACCATGCGGGTATTCATATGCACGGCCGGCACGTTGGGGTTCCAGGGGTGGGCAATCAACGAGATGCCGCTCGCCCAGAAGCGCGGGTCTTCCTCGGCGCCGGGAATCTGCTTCCTGAACTCGGGCGAGAATTCGCCATGGACGGTCGAGGTATGGACGCCGACCTTCTCGAAGACGCGGCCGCGCATCATCGACATGGTGCCGCCGCCGCCGCGGCCGTCGTCGCGCTCCCAGGGGGTCTTCTCGAAATGGCCGGGCGACCATGACGCTTGCGGGCCGGTGAGTTCCTGCTCGATCTGCTCGAAAGTGGCGCAGATGCGCTCGCGCAAGGCCTCGAACCACAGACGTGCCTTCATCTTCTTCTGCTCGATGTCGGCCGGCAGGCCCACGGGAAGGTCAGGTCTTTCCAATTCGGTCTCCAGTCGCAGGCGCGCTTGCCTGACAAATGACTCGTCTTTTCAGGGCGCGATCCCTAATCTCTTGAGAGGAAGGGTCAAGTCCTGTCTGACCAAGGTGCAAGGGAGTTCCTTCGTGCGCACCCCGGCAAGACCGCCGCTGGATGGCTTACGCAAGAGGCTGGAGCGCTCACGGGCTGAGCGCGAAAACCAGCCGCGCGACGGTTTCCTGCGCGAAACCTTCGTGCTGCCGCGCCCGGATGCGCGCCTGAAGGCCAAGGAGTGGTTCGAGCGTTTTCCGAAACAGGCCTACTGGACCGAGATCGAAAGCTGGTTCGAGCGCCCGGGCGACGTGATCGAGTTTACCATGCGGCGGCTGCCGGCGGCCGATTAAGGTGCATTGATATTCAGGTGATGCCGGCCTGCAAATGGCGGCTTCCTGCGCTTCCGGTGCTCACGTACTTTAAGTACGCTCCGCTCCGGTTCTCGGAAGCCACCATTTTCGACTCGGCCTGACCTGAATCTCAATGCACCTTGGCGACAGACTGTCAGCGCACCGCCAGCCGTCTCGCCCCCGTCCCCTCCTTGGCCAGCCGATCTTCCTTGTTCCTCAGCGGGCATTTGTCGATCGACATGCAGCCGCAGCCGATGCAATCGGTCAGGCCGTCGCGCAATTTCTTGAGCTGGGCGATCTTCTGGTCGAGCTCGTCGCGCCAGGCTGTCGAAAGCAGGTTCCAGTCCTCGCGGTTCGGTGTGCGCTCTTCCGGCAGCGACTGGAACGCCCGGGCGATGTCGGCAAGCGAGATGCCGACCTCCTGGGCGACGCGGATGATCGCCACGCGCCGAAGCACGTCGCGGCTGTAGCGCCGCTGGTTGCCGGAGGTGCGGTGGCTGCGGATCAGGCCGCGCGCCTCGTAGAAATGCAGCGCCGATACCGCAACGCCGCTGCGAACGGCCACCTGGCCGACCGTCAATTCCCTTGCCGGAGCCATCTCGATTTTTCCGCTTGACCTCAAGTTAAGTTGAGCTTGTAGCCAACAAATGTCGATAGGGCAATTGCAGGAGAAGGCGATGTGCGCCTGGGTGAGAATGACGCCGCGAGTGGAGCCTGCGCGCGGCAATGAAGAGGGGTTCGGGGTTCTAGCCGAGCTGGCGCAGCGCTTCGCCCGCGACCATGGCGACGGACAGCGCGACATTGATGCTGCGCGCTCCGGGCCGCATCGGGATGGTCAGTCGCGCATCCGCCGCCTGGTGGACCTGGTCCGGCACGCCGGCGGATTCGCGGCCGAACAAAAGGATGTCGCCGGCAGCGAAAGCAAAGTCGGTGTACGCGGTCGTGGCTTTGGTGGTGAGCAGCACGAGGCGGCGCGCGCCGGTCTTTCGCCACTCCTCGAAGGCGTGCCAGTCGGCATGGCGGGAAAGCGCCGCCATTTCGAGGTAGTCCATGCCGGCCCGTTTCAGCGCCCGGTCGGAGAGCGGGAAACCAGCCGGCTCGATGATGTCGACGCCGATACCGAGGCAGGCGGCGAAGCGCAGGATTGTCCCGGTGTTGCCGGCGATATCCGGCTGGTAGAGCGCGATGCGGAGACGATCGTTCATTTCCGTATCCTGCTAATAAGTGGCAGATCGGCCACAGGCGCCTGCGGCTTTCGGCGATTCCTGGACTGGCGGGTGGCCATTTTCTGCGAAGTCGAGTATATGCTCACCATCGTCAACCCGAACCGAAGGAGGGGGACCACATGATGACCATGCACTTCCAGCTCCTCTCCGGGGCACCCCTATGCCCACTGGCGGTTTCGGTACGACGATTCTTCTGATACTTTAAGTCCTCATCGCACCGATTCCCGCCGAACCCAGTTTTCGGCCTTCGAAGGAATCTTGCGATGTTTTTCAAACTGCCAAAGGGGCGCCGTGCCCCAGCTGAGCGTGTCCGGACCGACGCTAGTCGTGTCCCGGCCGATTCGATCCGCGCCTTCGGCCGAATGCCGATGATCGAGGACGCATCACCCTTTTTAACGCATTTGCATATGGAGGACGGACCAATGTTCGATCCCTACAAGATACCGGGGTCAAGAAGCCTGCATGAACGCAAGGTGGCTACCTGGGCGCTGCTGATCGGCGAGACCTATTCGTCGGCGGTACATGCCGAGGAACGGCGCAGGCCGCATCGCGGCATGCTGCCGGACGTCGATTTCTCGCGCGCGGTGCCCGATCACAGCCGGCCCACGCTGGTGCGCCGGATCATCCGCTTGATCCGGCCGGGCGACAGGAGCAGGGCTGGTTCCGCCCTTTCGTCCGGAAGTTCCGGGCCGTCAGGGACGTCAAACGAGCCTGTCGGCGAAATGCCGGCGAAACCCTATATTGCGCGGGACAGGGCCGGCGATGCGGATGATTCCGTATCGCCGGCCCGCAATGCCGCGCGGCCGCAAAGCCTTGCCCATCAATCCCGCGCCGCGTGAGCGCCTAGATAGTCGAGTGCCTGGAATGTTCCGCTGGTTTGAAAACAGGCTCGATCCGTTTCCCGCCGCGGAGCCGGTCGAGCCGCCGAAGACGCTGATCGCCTTCTGCGTGCATTACACGCGCGGCGCCTGGCCCTACATCATCCTCGACGCGGTGCTGGTGACGGCGATCGCCTTTACCGAAGTCTGGATGTTCGGGTTCCTCGGCCGCATCGTCGACTGGCTGTCGGCGCAAAACCGCGAAACCTTCCTGCAGACCGAGAGCTGGAAGCTCGCCGGCATGGCTTTCGTCGTGCTGTTCGCGCTGCCGGGCACGGTATGGCTGCATTCGCTCCTCAACCAGCAGACGCTGATGGGCAATTATCCCATGCGCATCCGCTGGCAGGTGCACCGCTATCTGCTCAAGCAGTCGATGGCCTTCTATCAGGACGAGTTCGCCGGCCGCATCGCCACCAAGCTGATGCAGACCGCGCTCGCCGTGCGCGAATGCGTAATCAAGCTGATCGACGTGCTGAATTACGTCGTCGTCTACTTCCTCGGCATGCTGTTCATCGTCGGCTCGGCCGACTGGCGTTTGGCGGCGCCGCTCGCCGTATGGCTGGCCGGCTATATCGGTCTGCTGCGCTTTTTCATTCCGCGGCTCGGCAAGGTCGGCGAGGAGCAGGCCAATGCGCGTTCGACCATGACCGGCCGCGTCGTCGACAGCTACACCAACATCCAGACGGTGAAGCTGTTTTCGCATGCGCGGCGCGAGGCGACCTTCGCCAGGGAAGGCATGGCGAGCTTCCTCGGCACCGTCTACCGCTCGATGCGGCTGGTGACGGTGCTTTACGGTCTGCTCTACATCCTGAATTCGCTGCTGCTGTTCTCGGTGACGGCGATCTCGCTGTGGCTTTGGCTCGGCCAGGCGGTGACGATCGGCGCGGTCGCCGTGGTCATCGGCCTGGTGCTGCGCATGTGGGGCATGTCGCAGTGGATCATGTGGGAGATGTCGGGCCTGTTCGAGAATATCGGCACAGTGCAGGACGGCATCCAGTCGATCTCGCTGCCGCGTCTCGTCGAAGACCGGCCCGGCGCGAAGGACATCGCCGTCAGCCAGGGTGAAATCCGCTTTGACGACATCCGCTTCCACTACGGCAAGCAGAAGGGCGTCATCGAGAACCTGACGCTGACGGTAAAGCCCGGCGAGAAAGTCGGCATTGTCGGTCGCTCCGGCGCGGGCAAGTCGACGCTGGTCAATCTGTTGCTGCGCTTCTACGACCTGGAAAGCGGCAGGATCCTCGTTGACGGCCAGGAGATTGCGGCGGTGACGCAGGATTCTTTGCGCGCGCAGATCGGCATGGTCACGCAGGACACTTCGCTGCTGCACCGCTCGGTGAAGGAGAACATCCTCTATGGCCGGCCGGACGCGACCGACGAAATGCTCATCGAGGCGGCGCGCCGGGCGGAGGCGCTCGATTTCATCGGCGGGCTCTCGGACCATAACGGCCGCAAGGGATTCGATGCCCATGTCGGCGACCGCGGCGTCAAACTGTCCGGCGGCCAGCGGCAGCGCATCGCGATTGCCCGCGTCATGCTGAAGGACGCGCCGATCCTCATCCTCGACGAGGCGACGTCGGCGCTCGATTCGGAAGCCGAGGCGGCCATCCAGGAGAACCTGTACAAGCTGATGCAGGGCAAGACCGTCATCGCCATCGCGCACCGCCTGTCGACGATCGCGGCGATGGACCGGCTCGTCGTCATGGACAAGGGGCACATCATCGAGGAAGGGTCGCATGAGGAGCTCGTCGCCAAGGGCGGGCTCTACGCCCAGCTCTGGCAACGCCAGTCCGGCGGCTTCCTGCTCGATGACGCGCCGGCTGAGCCCGATGCCAGGTCGCTTCGATCCGAGATGGCTGCGGAATAACGCGATCGCGATTGCAGCAACTCCGTCCGGAATTGCGCAAAACAAAGACTTGGAGCGGCCCGGCGGTTCTGTGAGCCGTCGAGCCGCTCCGGCATCAAGGTTACGGCGATTGCGGGGAATCGATCCCGGGCGTAACCACGACCTGGCCAGAGGGCTGCTGGCGACCAGATCGGTTGCCGGCGGATTTCCGGCGCGATGAGAGAAAAATGTTCGACCGCATCTTCGCCTGGTTCGAAAGCCGTTATTCGCCGGTGGCGCTGGCCGACGACAGGCAGCCGCCAATGGGGCTTTGGCGGTTCTACTGGTATTTCATAAGACAGTTTCGCGCTGCCTATCGGCTGCGCATGATCATCGTTGCCGTAGCGGCGGTAGTGGACGCGATGCTGCCGATTTTCGTCGGCCTGATCGTCGGCCTGCTCTCCAGCACCAAGCCAGGCAATTTCTTCGCTGCGCACATGCCGTTGCTCGTCATGATGGCGATCGTCGTGCTGCTGCGTCCGCTGTCGATGGTTGTCGATGGTCTCATCCGCAACCACGCTATCGCGCCGAACCTCATCGACCTCATCCGCTGGCAGAGCCATTGGCACGTCGTGCGCCAGGACTGGTCGTTCTTCCAGAACGACTTCGCCGGCCGCATCGGAACCAAGGTCATGCAGAGCGGCGATTCGGTGGAGATGAGCGTCAACCTCACCGTCGATGCGGTCTGGTACGCGCTGGTCTTCGTCGCAGTCGCCATCGTCGTGCTGGCGCGGCTCGACACGTTGCTGCTGGCTGTGGTGGCGGTGTGGCTGGTATTCTACTGCCTCATCTTCTGGTCTGCGATGCCGAAGATCACCCAGCGCTCGTCCCAACTGTCGGAGCGGTGGTCGCAGGTGAGCGGCCGCATGGTCGACAGCTACACCAACATCCTGACGCTCAAGACGTTCTCGACCGGCGAGCACGAAGACAAATATGTCTCGCAGGCGGTGGTCGAGCATGCCGACACGTTTTACCAGCTGATGCGCGTTTTCACGCTGATGTGGTCGGCCCTGTTCGTCCTCAACGCGGCGCTGCTCATCGCCATAAGCTGGCTGGCGCTGGCCGGCTGGAACGCGGGGACCATGGCTACGGCAGCCGTGGCGACCGCGATACCGTTCGCGCTGCAGATCGCCAATATCTCCGGCAGGATCCTCGATGTCGGCGCCAACGTTTTCCGGCAGATCGGCGTTGCCAGCAATTCGATGACGACGATCGCGCGTCCCATCACCATGCAGGACCAGCCTGACGCACCGGCCCTCGCCGTGACCGCCGGCGGCATCGAGTTCGACCGGGTGAATTTCAACTACTGGCGCAAGGACGGCAAAGGCGGCGTCATCGACAATCTGTCGCTGAAGATCGCGCCGGGCGAGCGGGTCGGCCTGATCGGTCGCTCCGGGGCCGGCAAGTCGACGCTGGTCAATCTCGTGCTGCGGCTGTTCGACGTGCAGGACGGCAAGGTGCTGATCGACGGACAGGACATCCGCCACGTCTCGCAAGAGAGCGTTCGCGCGGCGATCGGCTTCGTCAACCAGGACACGTCGCTCTTGCATCGATCCGTTCGCGAGAACCTCAAATATGGACGCCAGTCGGCCAGCGACGAGGCCATGTTCAGCGCCGCAAAAGCCGCTCAGGTCGACGATGTGATCGCGGCACTGACCGATCCGTATGGGCAGAGCGGCTATGAGGCGCTTGTCGGCGAACGCGGCGTGAAGCTGTCCGGCGGCCAGCGGCAACGCATCGCAATTGCCCGCGTTATGCTGAAGGACGCGCCGATCCTCATTCTCGACGAGGCCACCTCCGCGCTCGATTCGGAAGTGGAGGCCGCCATTCAGGAGAACCTCTACAAGCTCATGCAGGGCAAGACCGTCATCGCCATCGCCCACCGGCTGTCGACCATCGCGGCGATGGACAGGCTGGTGGTGATGGACAAGGGACGCATCGTTGAGGACGGCTCGCATGAGACCTTGATCGCCAAGGGTGGGCTCTACGCCCAGCTCTGGCGGCGCCAGTCGGGCGGTTTCCTGCTCGAGGAAAAGCAGGCCGCCGACGATCTGGCGGCGAAAGGTGAAGCCGCGGAATGATGAAAGGCGTCTATCGCTGGTTCGAGGGCTGGGTCTATCCATTCCGCGAGCCCGTGAATCTTCGGCCTCCGGCCAGCGTCGGCGGCTTCCTCTGGCACTATGTCGGGCAGGCCAAGCTCGCCTTCTTCGCCATGCTCATCATCGGCGGCATCGCGCCGCTGGTCGAGGCCGGCCTGTTCTATTTCGTCGGAAGATTGGTCGATATTCTCGACCAGCTACCCGGCGAGCGCAGCTGGCACGCGCTGTGGGCGGCCGCCGGTCCCGAGCTCCTGTTCATGGGCGCCGTGGTTCTGTTCATCCGCACTCTGGTGGTCGGCCTGTCGGCGCTGGTCGACGAGCAGACGATCACGCCCGGATTCTACAATCTGGTGCGCTGGCAGGCGCACCGGCACGTCTCGCGCCAATCCTATGCCTTCTTCCAGAACGATTTCGCCGGCCGCATCGCAACAAAAGTCTGGCAGGCGGGGCAGGCGACCGGCGACCTGATGGAGAGCTTCATCGAGGTGGTCTGGTTCATGATCGTCTACACGGTGACAACGCTCGCGCTGGTCGCCGGTCTCGATCTGCGGCTGGCGGTGCTGGTGGTGATCTGGATCGCTGCCTTCGGCTGGCTGGCGAAACTCTATCTGCCGGCTATCCGCAAGCATGCCGAGGCGACCGCCGAGGCCGGTTCGATGATCACCGGCCGCATCGTCGATTCCTACTCGAACGTGCAGACGTTGAAGCTGTTTTCGGCCGACGGCGACGATCGCTATATTCGCAGCGGCTTCGGCATCTATCTCGACGCGCTGCGGCCGTTCACACGCCGGCTGACCGGCGTGCGCATGGCGCTGACCATGCTCTCCGGCATCATGATCACGGCGATCGCCGCGTTCGCCATCTATCTGTGGGTCGAAGGCTCGATCACGGTCGGCGCCGTCGCCTTCACGCTGTCGCTGGTGCTCAGGCTCAACATGCTGCTTGGAAGGCTGATGATGCAGCTCAACGGCATCCTGAGGAATCTCGGCGTGCTGGAGAATTCCAAGGCGCTGATCTCGCAGCCGCTCGGCCTCACCGACGCGCCGGACGCCAAGGAACTGGTCGTCGCCGGCGGCCGCATCGACGTCAGGAACGTCACCTTCCATTATGGCAAGGGGGCCGGAGTGCTCGACGGCATCGACCTCGTCGTGCATCCGGGCGAGAAGGTCGGGCTGGTCGGCCCGTCGGGCGCCGGCAAGACGACCTTGGCCAACCTGATCCTGCGCCTCTATGACCTCGAGGGCGGCCAGATCCTGATCGACGGCCAAGACATCGCGCATGTGACGCAGAACTCGCTGCGCGGCAATATCGGCGTGGTCAGCCAGGATACCGCACTTTTCCACCGCTCGCTGCGCGACAACATCAAGCTCGGCATGCCGGACGCGACCGATGCGCAGGTGATCGCCGCGGCCCGGAAAGCCGAGGCGCATGACTTCATCCTGGGGCTGCGCGACAACCGCGAGCGCTCCGGCTATGAGGCCTATGTCGGCGAGCGTGGCGTGAAGCTGTCCGGCGGCCAGCGGCAGCGCGTCGCCATCGCGCGCGTCTTCCTCAAGGATGCGCCGATCCTGATCCTCGATGAGGCAACCTCGGCGCTCGATTCCGACATCGAGGCGGCGATCCAGGAGAACCTGACCAGACTGATGGAGAACAAGACCGTGATCGCCATCGCGCACCGGCTGTCGACCATCGCAGCGCTCGACCGGCTCGTGGTGCTGGACGGCGGCCGCATCGTCGAACAGGGCACGCATGACGAGCTGGTGGCGCTCGACGGGCTCTATGCGCGGCTCTGGAAGCGGCAGTCCGGCGGCTTCCTGTTCAACGAGGAAAGCGCGCTGGAAGAGACGCGGCCAGCGGAGTAGAACGGCATCATGTCGGTACGCATGCCTATGAATTTCGGACGGTCAGGCGCGCAGGAAAGCGCGCTCGATCTGCTCGGCCACGAAATCCTCGCCGAGGAGGCCGCAGCGCTCGGCCGCGCCGGCCGGCGTGTCGAGGAAACCCTTGCCAGATTGCGCGAGAGCGGCGAGGGCGAGCATCGCAACCGGCTGCTCAAGGAGGCGGCAGCGGCCGTCCATGCCTATTTCATCCAGCGCGAGCTTTGCGGTTTGCGCAAGCATGACGCCGTGATCCGCGAATACGACATCCCGCGCGCGGTGCTGGTCAGGCTCGGCGCCAGCTAGGCGCCGATTTCCTGGCGAAAACGCGCCAATCGCGCAGCAAGGGCTCCGGGATTCTCGTCGGCGACGAAGTGGCCGCTACCCGGGATGATGTCGCCTTCGACATTGGATAGGCCTGCTGCCTTCAAGCCGTCGAGATAGTCGGCGATGTCGCCGGATTCGGCCGAGCCTCTGAGATAAAGAACCGGCGTGGCGATCGGCGTCGCGGATGGGTGGGAATTGACCTTGGCGTCCGCGGCAAAGGCGCGGTACCAGTCGAAGCCGGCCTTGAGGCTTTCCGGCCGCGAATAGGCCTTGGCATAGATGTCCCTGGCTTCCGCAGGGATCGCCGATTTTTCCTTCGAAAGAATATCGAAGAAGAAATCGAAATAGGCGCGCTCATGGCCGCTCACCAGTATCTCGGGCAAGGCCGGGATCGCATGAAAGGCGAAATGCCAGATACGCGGGTTGCGGATGACATCTTGCCACGGCGCCACGCCGGGGATGACGACGTCCATGATCACCGCGCCGGTCAAATTTTCGGGCTCGTCGCGCAACAGCGCGAAGACGATCTGGCCGCCGACGTCATGACCGGCGACGATGACCTGCCGCAAGCCGCAAACGGCGATCAGCCCCTTCATCAATCTGGCCAGATATGCCTTTTCTCCGGTCTCGGGCGCGCCGTGTGAACCGCCGATGCCCGGCAAGTCCGGCGCGACCACGCGCTGGTCGCCGGCCAGCTCGTCGACGATTGCCTCAAAAGCATGGGAGCTTTGCGGCCAACCATGCAGCAGCAGAAGGCCCGGCGCATCGGGCGGCCCTGCGTCCCGGATCGCGATAGCCAGCCCCTCGACCTCAACGGTGCGCTGTCGCATGCTTCATCTCCATCGATGCCAGATCGATGGAACTAGGCTGCAATCAGCGTTCGGACAGGCCCGGTCCGACGATCGGAAGAATCATTCCAACCATTCGGTGATGAAGTGGCCGTTCTCGTGTTTGTCGGTGCTTTCGAGCGGGCCAGGCCCGAGATTGGTGAATTTGTGCGGCGTGTCGGGCGGCACGATCAGGATCTGGCCGGCCGTGGCCTTGATCTCCTGGTCGCCGACCGTGAACAGGCCGGTGCCGGAACGGATGACGAAGATTTCCGCGTAGGGATGCTTGTGCAGACGTGGGCCGCCGCCGACAGTCGGCTGATAGTTGAAGATCAGGCAGGAATTGGCACCGAACTGGCCGCATTGCAGCTCGCCTTTCCAGCAGTCGGGGGCGTCGGCCCAGCTGTCGCGTTCAATGACATGCGCCATGACGCCAGAATAGACCGGGCCAGGAGCCGATGTCGAGGCGAACACCGGCTCGATTGACCCCGGATTTCCCGCTGTTTCACCCTGTCCGGCGGCCTGGCGGGGACGCGTCGGCCTGGGCCGCCGCGCATCCCCGCGACAATCTGCCCTTGTGGTCTCACCCCGCTGGACAAAAACGGGCCGCACGCATAAACCGAACTCCAAATGCCGGAGGAATTCGCTAGCCTGTTCGCCATGCGCTGTCGGGCAGGTGCGATTGAGCGGGGACAAGGCTCGGCCTCCGGTTAGGAAGAGGCGAAAGGATCAGGCACCCGTGAGCGCAACCGACATCCACGATCCCAACCGTCGCGATTTTCTCTACGTAGCCACCGGCATGGCCGCCGTTGTCGGCGCCGGAGCCGTCGCGTGGCCGTTCATCGACCAGATGCGCCCCGATGCCTCGACCCTGGCGCTGGCTTCGGTCGAGGTCGATGTTTCTTCACTGCAGCCCGGCAGCTCGCTGGTCGTCAAGTGGCGCGGCAAGCCGGTGGTGGTGCGCAACCGCACCGAAAAGGAAATGAAGGACGGCGCGGCCGTCAATCTCGCCGATCTCAAGGATCCGATCGCGCGCAACGCCAACCTGCCGTCCGACGCGCCGGCGACCGACGCCAACCGCACCACGCCCGGCAAGGAAGCCTGGATGGTGATGGTGCAGGTCTGCACGCATCTCGGCTGCATCCCGCTCGGCCAGGAAGGCGATTTCGGCGGCTGGTTCTGCCCGTGCCACGGTTCGCAATACGACACCGCCGGCCGCATCCGCAAAGGCCCGGCGCCGGAGAACATGGCGATCCCGGTATTCAAGTTCATTTCCGATACCAAGATCCTTATCGGTTGAGGCAGGGGACATTTCGATGAGCGAGGGACACTCGACCTATACGCCCAAGACCGGTATCGAGCGCTGGTTCGACGCCCGCATGCCGCTGCCGCGGCTGGTCCATGACAGCTTCGTCGCCTATCCAGTGCCGCGCAACCTCAACTACATGTGGACGTTCGGCGGTATCCTGTCGCTCATGCTGGCCGCGCAGATCCTGACCGGCATCGTGCTGGCGATGCACTACACCTCCGACACCAATCTCGCCTTCGATTCGGTCGAGAAGATCATGCGCGACGTGAATTCGGGATGGCTCTTGCGCTATCTCCATTCCAATGGCGCCTCGTTCTTCTTCGTCGCCGTCTACATCCATATTTTCCGCGGCCTGTTCTACGGCTCCTACAAGGCGCCGCGCGAGCTCTTGTGGATCCTCGGCTGCATCATCTACCTCCTAATGATGGCCACCGGCTTCATGGGCTACGTGCTGCCTTGGGGCCAGATGAGCTTCTGGGGCGCTACCGTCATCACCGGCTTCTTCAGCGCCATTCCGCTGGTGGGGAACTGGATCCAGGAACTACTGCTCGGCGGCTTCGCCGTCGACAATCCGACGCTGAACCGCTTCTTTGCGCTGCATTACCTGTTGCCGTTCATGATCGCCGGCGTCGTCGTGCTGCACATCTGGGCGCTGCATGTCGTGGGCCAGTCGAACCCGACCGGCATCGAGGTCAAGTCTAAGACCGACACCGTCGCCTTCACGCCCTACGCCACCATCAAGGACGCGTTCGGCATGATCGTGTTCCTCTTCGTCTTCGCCTATTTCGTCTTCTACCTGCCGAACTTTCTCGGCCATCCGGATAACTACACGGTCGCCAACCCGCTGAAGACGCCGGCCCACATCGTTCCGGAATGGTACTTCCTGCCGTTCTACGCGATCCTGCGCGCCATCACCTTCAATATCGGCCCGATCAACTCCAAGCTCGGCGGCGTGCTGTGCATGTTCGGCGCCATCGCCATGCTGTTCCTGGTGCCGTGGCTCGACACTTCCAAGGTGCGCTCGGCGGTCTATCGTCCATGGTACAAGCTGTTCTTCTGGCTGTTCGTAGCCGACGCCATCCTGCTCGGCTGGCTGGGCTCGCAGCCGGCGGAAGGCAGCTATGTGTTCATGGCGCAGATGGCGACGCTGTTCTACTTCGCCTTCTTCCTCGTCGTCATGCCGGTGCTCGGCCTGATCGAGACGCCGCGCAGGCTGCCGAACTCGATCACCGAGGCCGTGCTTGAAAAGAAAAAGGGCAGCGGGCATCCGGCACGCGCTACCGCCGCGCCGGAAATCACGGGCTGAGAATCTGAGGGGATTTTGGGTATGAAGAAGATTCTCACCTCGCTGGCGCTGCTTGGCCTGGTGGTCGCGGGCACCGCTGCCATCGCCGCCGAAGAGGAACACAACGCGGCCGCTCCGACGCATTTCCCGATCAACGAACCGAAGGAAATGAGCTGGAGCTTCGCCGGTCCGTTCGGCACCTATGACAAGGCGCAGCTGCAGCGCGGCCTGAAGGTCTACAAGGAAGTCTGCTCGGCCTGCCACTCGATGAACCTGGTGGCTTTCCGCACGCTGGAAGGCCTCGGCTATTCGGAGGCGCAGATCAAGACTTTGGCCGCCGAATACACCATCCATGACGGCCCGAACGATGCCGGCGACATGTTCGATCGTCCCGGCAAGCCGTCGGATCACTTCCCGGCGCCGTTCCCGAACACGGAGGCCGCCGCTGCCGCCAATGGCGGCGCCGCGCCGCCCGACATGTCGCTGCTTGCCAAGGCGCGCGGCGTCGAGCGCGGCTTCCCGCGCTTCATCTTCGACATCTTCACCCAGTATGCGCAGGGCGGCCCGGACTACATCCACTCGCTGCTCACCGGCTACGACCAGACGCCGCCGGCCGGCATGGTGATCCCGGAAGGCACGCACTACAACCCGTACTTCCTGTCCGGCGTGTCGTTGAAGATGCCCAAGCCGCTCTCGGACGGCCAGGTGACCTATGACGACGGCTCGCCGCAGACCGTCGACCAGTATGCGCGCGACGTCTCGGCCTTCCTGATGTTCGCCGCCGAGCCGCATCTCGAGGATCGCAAGAAAACCGGCTTCCGCGTCATGATATTTCTGCTGGTCTTCGGCGCATTGGTCTACATGACCAAGCGCAGGGTGTGGGCCGACGTGGCGCACTGAGGGGGCGTCGATCGCAAGAATTTCAAAAGGGCGCCACAAGGCGCCCTTTTGTATTTCGGCACGCGCAAACCGGGGCCGTGTCACATGACCGTCATCGCTCGTGGCGATCCTGTCTCGCACTCACCAAAGGATCGCACCCATGAAAAGATATGCATCGCTCGCGGCGGGTTTCCTGCTGCTTGTCACCGGATATGTCGCCCATGCCGATGAGGCCCAGCCTTTCGTCACCAGCAAGGACATTGACCTGACGATGATCCTGCCGCCGCCACCGGCCAATGACTCGGCGGAAACCAAAGCCGAGCTCGGCGAGGTGCTGACGCTGCAGGTGACGCGCACGCCGGAAATGGAAAAGCGCGCCATCGCCGACGCCGAGGAGAATATCTGGCGCTTCGCCGACGTCATGGGCCCGAATTTCAACAAGGAGAAGCTGCCGAAGTTCAGTGCCTTCTTCGATCGCGTCGTGGCGACCGAAGGCGCCGTCGTTGATCCGGCCAAGGATGTCTGGAAGCGGCCGCGGCCGCATCAGCTCAGCGATCTGGTCAAGCCGGTCGTGAAGCTGTCGAGCTCCGGTTCCTGGCCGTCTGGCCATGCGACGGTCGGCACCATGATGGGCATCGTCCTTGCCGACATGGTCCCCGAAAAGCCCGCCGAGATCATGGCGCGCGCGGCCGAATTCGCCCACAACCGCGTGGTCGGCGGCATCCACTATCCGTCCGACATCGAGATGGGCAAGATCTCCGGCAGCGTGATCGCCGCGGTCCTGCTCAACCGTCCAGATTTCAAGGCCGAGTACGAAGTGGCGCGCTCCGAGCTGCGCTCGGATCTCGGCATGTAGCCGCTCGGTAGCGCCTGCTTTTCGAAGGGCGCCTTCGCGGGCGCCCTTTTTCATTACGGCCGAGGCCGATGGGTGCCGATCCTTTGCCGGATGTGCTTGTCTCTGGCGCGACATCGCGGTAGCCGTTGTCGGTCGCGTCGGGCAGCAAAGGCCGACGCCGCCAAATCCGACAGCCGGACACGCGGAAAGCCTCGATGAAATCCTCCCTTGAAGACACGCTGCTTGCGGCCATCCGCACCATTCCGGATTACCCCAGGCCCGGCATCCTGTTTCGCGACATCACCACGCTGCTTGGCGACGCGCGCGCCTTTCGCCGTGCCATCGACGAGCTGGTCCATCCCTATGCGGGATTGAAGATCGACAAGATCGCCGGCATCGAGGCGCGCGGCTTCATCCTCGGCGGCGCCGTGGCGCACCAGCTTTCGGCAGGCTTCGTGCCGATCCGCAAGAAAGGCAAGCTGCCCTACGAGACGGTGCGCGTCGCCTACAGCCTCGAATACGGCCTGGACGAGATGGAGATGCACAAGGACGGCGTCTCGCCGGGCGAGAAGGTGATCGTGGTCGACGACCTGATCGCCACCGGCGGTACGGCGGAAGCCGCGGTGAAGCTGCTCAGGCAGATCGGCGCCGACATCGTCGCGGCATGCTTCGTCATCGACTTGCCCGACCTCGGCGGCCGCCAGAAGCTGGAAGCGCTAGGCGTGCCGGTGAGGACGTTGATCGGGTTCGAGGGGCATTGATCTTTCCCTTCTCCCCTTGTGGGAGAAGGTGTCGCCGAAGGCGACGGATGAGGGGTGTTCCAGGGAACGCCAACGTCGCACTTCGCTGGAACACCCCTCATCCGTCTCGGCGCTGCGCGCCGATCCACCTTCTCCCACAAGGGGAGAAGGAGAGGCGCTATCCCACCTTCACCAGAACGGCGCTGTCGAACTCAATCACCTTGTCGCCGGTCGAATCGAAGCCTTCCGAACGCAGCGTCAGCAGGTTCCAGCCTGGGCGCCCGGCGAGCGGGCGGTGCGCCTGCGCGGTGCGCGTGAAAGTCACGGTCTCGCCGGCATAGACCGGCTTCAGCCATTTCAAATTGCGGAAGCCGGGCGAGGGGCCGAACTCGGGCTGCGGACCGGGGCCTGTCCAGCGCACGCCCTCGGTCTCCATGCGCTTTTCGAGATTGTATTTCATCCAGGTGGCGGCAGTGTGCCAGCCTGAGGCGCAGAGCCCGCCAAGCACGCTCTTCTTCGCCGCCTCTTCATCGACGTGGAAGACCTGCGGATCGTATTTGTTGGCGAACGCCTTGATCTCGTCGGCTTCGAATTTATGCGAGCCGAGCGTGACGGTCTCGCCGATCAGGAAATACTCGTCCAGGGTCATGACAGGTCCCTTGCGGCATCACGCGCGAGGAACATGCCAGTGTTTTCGAGCTCGAAGACGCTTTCGCCGCGCTGGTTGACGAGCTCGCTGCGCATGGTGATCAAGCCGAGCTGCGGCCTCGATTTCGACTGGCGCTTGGAAATTATGGTGAGCGTGCCGGTAAGCCTGTCGCCGGCCAGCACCGGCTTCTTCCATTTCACATGCTCGATGCCGGGCGAGCCCTGCGAGGTCGAATCGAGCAGGAAGGCGTCGCACAGCATGCGCATGAACATCGCGCAGGTGTGCCAGCCCGAGGCCGAAAGACCGCCAAGAATGCTGGCCTTGCCGGCTTCCTCGTCGAGATGCATCGGCTGGGCATCGAACTCCGCGGCGAATTCGATGATCTCGGCGGCACTTACGTCCTTGCTGCCGAGGTCGAGCGAGGCGCCCTCGGCGAAGTCCTCATAGGCCCAGGTCTTTCCGGTCATGTCGGCAATCCGGTTGACGAACGCGATCCCCCAAGGATCGGAAAACCCGGATGCCGGCCCAAGTCGATTTGGTCAAGTGATTTCTGGTAAGCCAGCTGTCGCCGGCCAAGTCCGTCAGAGCCAGCCGCGGCGGCGGAAATACCAGAAGGGCAGGATCGCCGAGACCACCATCAGGGCGATGGCGAAGGGGTAGCCGAACTCCCATTTGAGCTCGGGGATGATGTCGAAGTTCATGCCGTAGATCGAGGCGACCAGCGTCGGCGGCAGGAAGATGACGGCGGCGACCGAGAAGATCTTGATGATGGCATTCTGCTCGATCGAGATCATGCCGAGCGTGGCGTCGAGCAGGAAGGAGATCTTCTGCGACAGGAAGGTGGCATGGTCGGCGAGCGAGAGCACGTCGCGCGACAGCGTCTTGATGCGGGCGCGCACATCCTTGCTCATCTTGGTCTGGTCAGCGACGTGGGCGAGAAAGCCGGCCAGGCGCTGCAACGAGATCAGGCTGTCGCGGACCGAGGAAGCGATGTCCTCCTTGCGGCCGATGCCTTTCAGGAGCTCCTGGAAATCGCGGTTGCGCTTCGAGGCCTTGGTCGAGCGCGCTTCGAAAATGTCGCGCGAGATCGTTTCCACCTCGCGGCCGGCGCGCTCGAGGATGTCGGCCAGGCGATCGACGATCGCCTCGAGGAGGCCGATCAGGATGGTGTCGCCGCTGGTGCAGCCGGTCGCCACCTTTTCGGCGCGCTGCGGGAAGGTCTTGAAGGCCTTGGGCTCGTGATATCGGATGGTGATCAGCCTCTTGCCGGCGAGCGCGAAGGTCACCGGCGACATCAAGGGATCGTCGGCCTCGGTCTGCGCCGGCAGCACGGCGGTCATGAAGTAGCCGCCGTCCTCGATATAGAGCCGGCTCGAAATCTCGATCTCTTCCATCTCCTCGCGGGTCGGAATGGCAATGCCCAGCCAGCTCTCGATGCGCGCCTCTTCCTCCTTGGTCGGGTTGAGAAGGTCGGCCCAGACGACCCTGTCGCCATCCGCCGCAAGGTCCTCGGTAAGACGCAGGCGATCATTGTCCACGACGAAGGTTTTTATCATCGCCGGGTCTCCCTGGAGATCAGGTGTTGAACTTGAACAGCATGATGTCGCCGTCCTGAACGACGTATTCCTTGCCCTCGTCGCGCGCCTTGCCAGCTTCCTTGGCGGCTGCCTCGCCGCCCAGCGTGACGAAGTCGTTGTAGGAGATCGTCTGGGCGCGGATGAAGCCGCGCTCGAAGTCGGTGTGGATGACGCCGGCCGCCTGCGGCGCCTTATCGCCCTTGTGGATCGTCCAGGCGCGCGTTTCCTTCGGCCCGACGGTGAAATAGGTGATCAGGTGCAGGAGCTCGTAGCCGGCGCGGATCACCTTGTTGAGGCCCGGCTCATCGAGGCCGATCGAGGCAAGGAACTCCATTTCCTCCTCGTCTGAAAGCTGGGCGACTTCAGCCTCGATCGCCGCTGAGATCACAACCGTGCCGGCGCCCTGCGCGGCCGCCATTTTCTCCACCGCCCTGGTGTGCTCGTTGCCGGTGGCGGCGTCCGCCTCGGCGACGTTGCAGACATAGAGAACGGGATGCGAGGTGAGCAGATTCAGCCCCTGCAGGATGCGCAGGTCCTCCGCGGCGATGCCGTTGAGCAGGAAGCGCGTCGGCTTGCCGGCCTGCAGAAGCTCGAGCGCGGCCTCCATCATGGGCAGGACGGCCATGGCTTCCTTGTCCTTGCCGGCGGCGCGCTTGCGGATCTGGGCGATGCGGCGCTCGAGGCTTTCGAGGTCGGCGAGCATCAGCTCGGTCTCGACCGTCTCGGCGTCGGCGACAGGGTCGATACGGCCTTCGACATGGGTGATGTCGTCATCCTCGAAGCAGCGCAGCACATGCACAATGGCGTCGACCTCGCGGATGTTGGCGAGGAACTGGTTGCCCAGCCCTTCGCCCTTGGAGGCGCCGCGCACCAGGCCGGCGATATCGACGAAGGAGATGCGGGTCGGAATGATCTCCTTCGACTTGCCGATCGCCGCGATCTTCTGCAGGCGCGGGTCGGGCACCGCCACCTCGCCGGTGTTCGGCTCGATGGTGCAGAAAGGATAGTTGGCGGCCTGCGCGGCGGCCGTCCTGGTCAGCGCGTTGAACAGCGTCGACTTGCCGACGTTGGGCAAGCCAACGATGCCACATTTGAAACCCATGTTCGTCCAATCCTGTCGGAAATTCGATTTTGGTGAGGGCTATGGGCGATAGGGGTGACGAACGTCAAGCCCCATGCCTTTATCGTGACAGGGCCTAAAGCGCGTCGCGATCTTTTAGATTCGCTCCCTGCGCTTTAGGCTTTTGATTTTGCGCATGTCTTTACCCCGAAACCGGTTCCCACTTTCGGGAGACATGCTTTAGTCCTTGCCAAAGAGCTTCTTCAGCATGGCAGCCATCGGGCCGCTTTCTGGAAGCTTTGCCGCCGGCTGCTGCGGGCGCGCCTGGCGGACATGGCTTTGCTGCTTCGGCGCCTTGGGCGGCGGGCGGTCGTCGTCGCCGGTCGGCACAAGCTTGTCGCGCAAGGCGAGCGTGACGCGGTTCATGAACGAGCTGTCGTCGCCCTTGGCGAGCAAGCCGGCAGCGTCGGCGATTGCGTCCAGCAGGACATCGAGCCACTCGCGGTCGGCCTTGGCGAAATCGCCAAGCACATGGCCGTGCACCATCTCCTTGACGCCGGGATGGCCGACGCCGATGCGCACCCGGCGATAGGCGTTGCCGACATGCTGGTCGAGCGAGCGGATGCCGTTATGGCCGCCGGAGCCGCCGCCCACCTTGACCCGGAGCTTGCCGGCAGCAAGGTCGATCTCGTCGTAGAAGACGGTGAGGGCGGATGGTTCGAGCTTGTAGAAGCGCAGCGCTTCGCCGACCGACTGTCCGGAGAGGTTCATGAAGGTCTGCGGCTTGATCAGCAGGATTTTTTCGCCGCCGAGCGTGCCTTCTGAGACCAGGCCCTGGAATTTTCTCGACCAGGGCGAAAAGGAATGGCGGCGGGCAATCGCGTCCGCCGCCATGAAGCCGACGTTGTGCCGGTTGTTTTCGTATTTCGCGCCCGGATTGCCGAGGCCTGCAAAGACAAGCATCGCCGCCTCCAGACTTAGAGCACGATGCCGAAAAGTGGGAAGCGGTTTTCGGAAAACATCATGCTCTATTTCTTTAGTTTAGAGCCGGATGAAATCATCCGGCTCGGAGAATTACTTCTCTTCGGCCTCCGGAGCCGCCGTCTCTTCCACAGCTTCCGTGGTCGCTTCCGTCTCCGGCTTCATCGCCGACGAGCCGGCAACGGTCGCGATGGTGAAATCGCGATCGGAGATGACCGGCTTGACGCCGGCCGGCAGCTTGACCGCCGAGATATGGATCGAATCGCCGATGTCGGTGCCGGTGAGATCGACGGTGATGAACTCCGGGATCGCGTTGGCCGGGCAGTGGAACTCGACTTCGTGACGAACGATGTTGAGCACGCCGCCGCGCTTGATGCCTGGCGACTTGTCTTCATTGATGAAGTGGACAGGCACGTCGACATTGACTTCGGTGTCCTTGCCGATGCGCAGGAAGTCGACATGGACAGGAAAATCCTTGACCGGGTCGAGCTGGAAATCCTTCGGCAGGACCTGGATCTTCTTGCCGTCGACATCGATCGTGGCGATCGTGGTCAGAAACCCGCCGCCATGGATCTTGTAGAAGATGTCCTTGTAGTTGAGCGCAATCGCCAGGGGAGGCTGCTTGTCGCCATAGATAACTGCAGGCACTTTACCGTCGCGACGAACTGCACGGGCGGACCCCTTACCGACCTGTTCGCGCGCTTCGGCTTTCAGCTCATAAGCATCGTGGCTCATGGCATTTCCTTTCGCGTGTTGTGGAGCGTTCGCGGCCGGCAAACCCGTCCGTAAACGTCGAAAGCCGTCGCGGCCTTGCACGATCTGTCGATGCGTTTGGCGATCCAAAAGCGTCTAGAGGATCATGCAGGCCCGGCCGGCCTTCCTCCGCGTTGCCTCCAAGGGTGTCTACGCGGGTGGCGGCTCTATAGCGGAAGGCGGGCAAGGGTGCAAGCGGTTGGCCGGGCGGGTTGCGGGCGGTTTCCGGTGCCGAAAGGATAAACCGGAAATCCGACTTGCGGCAAATGTAGGAACGCGCAGTTCTCAGCCGTCCTGCGGGCATGTGGCCAAATCCATGGGGACCAATATGAAGCTTCTGTTCAGCCGCAATCCCAATCCTCGCCTCGCGGTCGCGACGGCGCGCCATCTCAAGGCGGAGATCGCGTTCGAGTTCGCATCGCCCATGGCGCCGGGGCAGGCCGAACGCTATCGCGCGCTGAACCCCAATCTGACCTTGCCGATCCTGGTCGGGCCGGGATGGAGTCTTTGGGAGGCCGATGCCATCGCCTGCCGGCTTTCGCGCGAGATGCATTCGGATTTCTGGCGCGGCGGGCAGGACGAGCCGGACATGATCCGCTGGATCAGCTGGGGCAAGGAACGGTTCGCTTTCGCTTGCGACATGGTGCATTTCGAGCGTGGGACCAAGCAGCGCTATGGACTCGGTCCTATCGACCACGCGCTGGTCGAGGAGGGATTGAGGCAGTTCCACGCCGCCGCCGCGATCCTCGAGCCTGAGCTTGCCGGACGCGAATGGCTGGTCGGCAATTCCGTCTCCTATGCCGACTTCCGCATGGCGACGTTCCTGCCTTTCAACGATGCCGCCCGATTGCCGCTCGACGACTACCCATCTATCCGCCGCTGGTATGGCCGGCTCGAGGCGATCGATGCCTGGCGCGACCCGTTCCAGGGACTTCAGGCGCCTCCACTGGCTCCGGTCAAGATCGAGGCCTGACCCGCATGGGCTGAACCAATCAACGCTTCTCCCGCGCAAACTCAATCCGTTTGCGCGGCGCGTTTTGAAATCTTCTCGCTCATTTAATTATACAAAATCTGTAGTCTTAATGAAGAAGTGTCCGCGAGGAGAGCCCGAACATGACAAAGAAGCTGGTGGTTGGATTTTCCGGCAATCTGACCCGTCCGTCAAAGACCAAGGCATTTATCACGCAGATCGCGGACGAAGCGGCTGGCCGCATCGGGGCGGCCTCGGCGGTCCATGACATTGAAGATCTCGGTCTATCGTTCCCGTCGGCACGGCGCATTTCCGATCTCGATCAAACGGCGCGCAATATCGTTGAGCAATTGCTCGGCGCCGACGTTCTGGTGGTGGGGTCGCCGACCTTCAAAGGCAGCTATACCGGACTTTTCAAGCACTTGTTCGATCTGCTCGATCCGTCGTCGCTGCGCGGCAAGCCGATCATTCTCGTTGCCACGGGCGGCGGCGAGCGCCATTCGCTGATCGTCGAGCATCAGCTGCGGCCGCTGTTCGGATTCTTCGAAGCGCTCACCATGCCGACCGCGATCTACGCTTCCGACAAGGATTTCACCGACGGCGTGCTGGTGTCGGAAGCTACCCAAGCCCGCGCCCGACAGGCCGTTGCCGAGGTTTTGCGCATCGTTGGCGAAACTCGCAGCGTCGGCCTCGCCGCCTGAATTCAGGCAGTCGTTTTGGAACCCGAAGGATCAGCCCATGACCAGCCCCAGCACATCCAGACAGATCAAGCTCGGCGCCTTTCTGCCCGGCGGCGGCCAGCACGTCGCGGCTTGGCGCCATCCGGACGCGCCGGCCGATGGCGCGACCAATTTCGAGTTCCACAAGCAACTCGCACTGACCGCCGAGCGGGGTCTGTTCGACGCCTATTTCCTGGCTGACAATCTCACCATCGGCCTCGGCGCCCGTGAAGGCGGCAACGCCAAGATCGCCGGTTTCGAGCCGGTGACATTGTTTGCCGCGCTGGCGCCGTTGACCACGCATATCGGCTTCATCGCCACCGCCTCGACCACCTATGAAGAACCCTACACGCTCGCGCGCAAATTCGCCTCGCTCGATCTTTTGTCGAACGGGCGCGCCGGCTGGAACGTGGTGACGTCGGCCGGCGACGACACGGCGCGCAACTTCAATCGTGACGTCCAGCCCAATCATGCCGAGCGCTATGCGCGGGCGCATGAGCATGTCGAAACGGTCAAGGCGCTGTGGGACAGCTGGGAAGACGACGCCTTCATTCGCGACAAGAAGACGGGCCGTTTCTACGACAAGGACAAGCTGCATGACGTGAACCACAAGGGCGCGCATTTCAGCGTCAAGGGGCCGCTCAACGTGCCGCGTCCGGTGCAGGGTCATCCGGTGGTCGTGCAGGCGGGACAGTCGGAGGACGGTCGCGGGCTCGCGGCGGCGTCGGCCGAGGTGATATTCACGGCGCATCAGAACCTTGCCTCGGCGCAGGAATTCTATCGCGACATCAAGGCGCGCGTCGCGGCGACCGGGCGCGATCCGGCGCAGGTGCTTATCATGCCGGGCGTGGCGCCCTTCGTCGGCCGCACCGAAGAGGAGGCCCGTGCCAAATACCAGCAGCTTAACGACCTGATCCTGCCGGAGGACGGCGTGGCGCTGCTCAACGGACTTGCCGGCCAGACGCTCGACCTCAGGGACTATCCGCTCGACGGCCCGCTGCCGCCGAGCAGGGAGACCGAAGGCATGAAGAGCCGCCAGGCGCTGATCCGCCAGATTGCGGACGAGCATAATTTCACGATCCGCCAGCTCTATCAGTGGGTTGCGACCGCGCGCGGCCATTACACGGTCATCGGCAGCGCCGCCCAAGTCGCGGATCAGCTGGAGGAATGGTTCACGAGCGAGGGCGCCGACGGCTTCAACATCCTGCCGCCATGGCTGCCCGGCGCGCTCGACGACTTCGTAGACCTGGTGATCCCGGAGCTGCAGCGTCGCGGCCTGTTCCGCACCGCTTACGAGGGCAGCACGCTGCGCGAAAATCTTGGCCTGAGGCGACCGCAGAATCCGTGGGCGGCCGCGCGCTCGACCGTGCTCGCCGCCGAATGATTCCTGACGCGAGAGGGCAAGACGATGACTTTGCAGCATATCGAAAAGACGGTCGGTATCGGCCGGCATGAGGGTGGCAGCGGCACCGGCATGGAGCCGCTGCACCTCCTGACGCGGACTTCGGCGCGAATCCTGTCGCGTTATGGCGTGCTGCTCGGCTTCCTCGTGTTCTGGCAGGTGGCAGCGAGCAGCGGCTGGGTCAATTCGGCCGTGCTGCCGCCGGTCGACACGATCGTCGCGGCGCTCTGGAAGGGCCTCATTGGCGGCAGCCTGCTCGGCGACATAGCCATCAGCCTGCAGCGTGCCGGCCTTGCATTCGCGGCGGCCGTCGTCGTTGCCATTCCGCTTGGCCTGGTCATGGGCCAGGCGCGTGCCGTGGAGACCGCGCTCGACCCGATCCTGCAGCTGTTCCGTCAGACCTCGGCGCTGGCGCTCTACCCGGTGTTCATCCTGCTTTTGGGACTGGGTGAAGCTTCGAAGGTGTTCGTCATCTTCTGGGCGACGCTGTTTCCGCTGCTGCTCAACACCATCAGCGGCGTCAAGGAGGTCGACCCGAAGCTGCTCGAAATGGCGCGCGCCTATGGTGCCCGGCGGCTGACGATTTTCCGTCGCGTCGTGCTGCCGGGCGCGGTGCCGTCGATCTTCGTCGGCCTGCGGCTCGGCGCCACGACCGCGCTGCTGCTCTTGATCGCTTCGGAGATGATCGGTGCCAACAAGGGCATCGGCTTCCAGGTGATGAATGCCCAGTACAATTTCCAGATTCCGCTGATGTTCGCGGCGATCGTCATCCTGGCGGCACTCGGCCTGATCGCCAACCAGGTGCTGGTCGTCCTGCAGCGGCGGCTGTGTCGTTGGAATGTTTCAGCCGGCTAAGCACCCAAACCTTCACCACTCCCAAAACAACGAAAGGCTTGATCATGAGCATCACCCGCCGTTCGCTTCTCCTGCGCGCTCCGCTTGCTGCCGGCATTCTCGCCGGCCTGCCGTCGATCGCTATGGCGCAAGCCGCATCCGTCAAGATCCGCTATCTCGCCAGCCGCGGCAGCATCTCCCCGCATGAGCTGGCCGACGCGCTCGGCTATTTCAAGGGCCTCGGCATCGAGCTCGAAAATGTCGGCTATGCCGCGGGCGGCCCGGAATCGCTGTTCGCGCTCGCGTCCGGCAGCGTCGACCTGGGCTCGGCAGCCACGCCGGCGGTGATCAACTCTATCGCCGGCGGCAACGACTTCGTCGCGGCTTATCCCAGCAACGGCATCAACAAGGATGTGAAGAGTGTCTTCTACGTGCTGGAAGACAGTCCGATCAAATCGATCGCCGACATTGCCGGCAAGACGATCTCGGTCAACACGCTCGGCGCCCATCTCGACTATACGGTGCGCGAAGCGCTGCACAGCGTTGGCCTGCCGCCGGACGCGGCCAAGCTGGTGGTGGTGCCCGGGCCGCAGCTCGAACAAACCTTGCGCTCGCGTCAGGTCGATGTCGCCGGGCTGGGTTATTGGCAAGCGACGTTTGCGGGCCAACTGGTCAGCAATGGCGGCGTGCGCGGCGTCTTCAACGATACCGACGTGCTCGGCGAAATCGCCGGTGGCTTCGTCGTGCTGCGTCGTGATTTCATCGCGGCGAATCCGGATGCGGCCCGCAACTTCGTCGAACAGTCGGCGCGCGCGTCGGACTGGTCGCGGCAAAATCCGGACGAGACGCGCAAGCTGCTCGCCGACATTCTCAACAGGCGTGGCGAGAATGGCGAGCTGGCGCGCTACTGGACCGGCTTCGGCCTGCGCGAGAAGGCGGCGGTGACCGACCGCGACGTCGAGTTCTGGGTGAATATCCTCGAGCGCGACGGCCGGCTGCCGAAAGGCAAGCTCAAGGCTTCCGACATTCTCTACCGTCTCGGCGAAACCAAGACCAATTGAGCACGGAGACGCAAACCATGCCCACGGCACGCGGCGGCGATGTCACGATCCGCGACCTGTCGAAATCCTTCGCACTCGGCGGGCGGCAGCTTGCCGTGCTGCGCTCGCTCAATCTCGATATCCGCTCCGGCGAATGCCTGGTCATTGTCGGGGCAAGCGGTTCCGGCAAGACGACGCTGCTGCGCATCCTTGCCGGGCTGGAGCGGGCCGACGGCGGCGCCGTCGCGATCGACGGCAAGCGGATTGAGGGCGTCGGCGAAGAGCGAGCGGTAATTTTCCAGGAGCCGCGGCTGCTGCCCTGGCTGACGGTGCTCGGCAATGTCGCCTTCGGTCTCGAAGTGCGCGGCATTGCCAAGGCGGAGGCCGAGAAGCGGGCGCGTTTCTATATCGCCCTGGTCGGCCTTGCCGAATTCAGCGATGCGTATCCCAGGCAGCTCTCCGGCGGCATGGCGCAGCGCGTCGGCATCGCCAGGGCACTGACGGTGCAGCCGGAAATCCTGCTGCTCGACGAGCCGCTCGGGGCGCTCGACGCCATGACCAAGATCTCCATGCAGGAGGAGCTGGCGCGCATCTGGAGCGAGGAGAATGTCACCATGGTCATGGTGACCCATGACCTTGAAGAGGCGATCTATCTTGCCGACAGGGTGCTGATCCTGCCCAGGGAGAAAGGCGGCGCGGCGCGACTGATCGATGTCGACCTACCGCGGCCGCGCGAGCGCAGCGAAAGCCGCTTCGTGCGCTATCGCGAGGAGTTGCTACGCGAGTTCGGCCTGCACTAGGTTGATATTCAGGTGATGCCGGCTCGATCTTGATCTCAATTAGCCTTCGGCGGTGTCCACCACCTGGCCGCCGCTTAAAGCATTGCGCAGCGCCTGGATTTGCCGGTTCAGAGCATCGAGTTCAGCCAGCTTCATGCCTGAGCGCTCGATCAGGGTCTCGTTCAGACAATTGCACCGGACCAACAGCGCACGTCCGGCGGCGGTCAGGTCGACCTGCACCTGGCGCTCGTCCGTCTGGCTGCGCTGGCGGGTGACAAGGCCAGCCTGTTCCATGCGTTTCACCAGCGGCGTGATGGTGCTCGATTCGAGGGCCAGCCGATGCGCGATGCTGCCCACCGACATGCCGTCCGTCTCTCCCAGCGCATTGAGCACGAGATATTGCGGATAGGTGATCCCCATCTCGTCCAGCATCGGCTTGTAGGTGCGGTTGATCGCCATGCTGGTGGCGTAGAGGGTGAAGCAGAGCTGATTGTCCAACGGGAGAGGCACGGCGCATTCCTTTGCCGACTGAGCATCATTTATGTACCACGGGAAATGGTATCGCGATACATTTTTTCGTGGACAAGGCTCTCGATCTTCATTTACGAGATGGTTATCGCGAATATTGTTTATCGCGCTAATATAAGGAGATTGAGATGACCTCGCAGACCAAGTCGGGTTCGGGCAGCGGCACGATCACCACGAAGGACGGAACACAGATCTTCTACAAGGACTGGGGGACTGGCCAGCCGGTCGTCTTCCACCATGGCTGGCCGCTGAGCAGCGACGACTGGGACGCCCAGATGCTGTTCTTCCTGGCACAGGGCTACCGCGTCATCGCCCATGACCGGCGCGGCCATGGCAGGTCCAGCCAGACCGATACCGGCAACGAGATGGACACCTATGCCGCGGATGTGGCGGCGCTCGCGGAACATCTCGACCTCAAGGATGCCATCCACGTCGGTCATTCGACAGGCGGCGGCGAGGTCGCGCGCTATGTCGCGCAACATGGCGGCGGAGGCCGCGTCGCCAAGGCCGTGCTGATCGGCGCGGTGCCGCCGATCATGTTGAAGACGCCGGCCAATCCCGGCGGCCTGCCGATCGAGGTGTTCGACGGTTTCCGCGCGGCGCTGGCGGCCAACCGGGCACAGTTCTTCCACGACGTGCCGGCCGGCCCGTTCTACGGCTTCAACCGTCCCGGCGCCCAGGCTTCCGAAGGTGTCATCGACAATTGGTGGCGCCAGGGCATGATGGGCGGCGCCAAGGCGCATTACGACTGCATCAAGGCCTTCTCAGAAACAGACTTCACCGAGGACCTGAAGAAAATCGACGTGCCGGTGCTGGTCATGCATGGCGACGATGACCAGATCGTCCCGATCGCCGACTCCGCGCTCCTCTCGATCAAGCTGCTCAAGAAGGGCGAGCTCAAGGTTTACAAGGGCTTTCCGCACGGCATGGCAACGACCCATGCGGATGTCATCAACGCCGACCTGCTGGCCTTCTTCAAGGCCTGAGGCTGGCCGCCAAAACGCGAAAGCACCCGCCCTCGGGCGGGTGCTGTAAGATGACGGATCATCGTTTCGCGGTTGGGCGGGGCGCTCGATATTGTCCCTATGCCGTCCTTTCGATATCGGCGAGAAGTCAGCGCCCGGCCGCCGATATCATCTCCAGACTCGGCACCGAAAAATGGTACTGTCGCCTCTGAAGAAGGGGGCAAAAAAATGAGTGCCGTCGTAGGATCGCTGCTTGATGCCGGCGATTGCAGCATCACGCTGATCCGATGAGATATGTTTCGCTGGGAACGTATCCGATCCGGCAGCCGGTCCAGGGCGGCCAGCTGCGGGCGAACGCCATCCACAAGGTCCTGCGGGATTGTGGATGGGAAACACGCCATGTCCTCGTTACTCCCAACCGCGGCGCCAGGCGGGAAATGGAGGCCGGCGATCTTTTCATCGAGATGCCGCGCCGGTTTCGCAAGCAGATGGCCAGGCGCAAATGGCGTTCCGATGTCGCCACCGCCGAATTCATCGCGCGCAGCAGCTCCCATCGCCTTGAAATCGCAAGATTTCTCGACGACTTCAGGCCGGATGTCATTGCCGTGGAGCAAGGCTGGCTTTGGCCGGCTTTGCGTGAGTATGTTGAAACGTGCTCGCCCGAGGCGAATTTTTCAATCCTCTACAGCTCGCACAATGTCGAACAGCACTTGCTGGCGCAAGAGGCCGCGATTGCCGGCGCGGGAACGGACCTCTGGAGCGCTCGACGTGCGGCGGACATCGAGTCCGATCTTGCCGCAAAGGCGGACCTGGTGGTCGCGGTCAGCGAGCAGGATGCAGCCCATTTTCGCAAGCTCAATCCAAGCGTGGTGGTCGCCGCCAACGGCGTATGGCCGCGGGAAACGCCCGTCGGCCTCGATCGTTGGGCATCGCGGTTCGCCGGCCTGCGCACGGCGCTATTCATCGGGTCGGGCCATCCGCCCAACGCCCGCGGTTTTCTCCAGATGACGGATCCGGACCTTGGTTTTCTCTCAGCCTCGGAGCGGATTGTGGTGGTCGGCGGCGTTGCCGACCAGATCCGCAACGATCCCGGATTCCTGCGGCATCGTGGCGCCGACAATGCCCGGATCGAGTTGCTTGGCATGCAGGACGGCGCGGCCCTCGGCGCGCTGATCGAGCTTGCCGACGTCGTGATGCTTCCGATCGTCGAGGGCGGCGGCACGAATATCAAGACCGCGGAAGCGCTGTACAACCGCAAGCCGATCGTGGCGACATCCTTCGCGTTGCGCGGCTACGAGCAATTCAAGCATTGGCCGAATGTCCGGCTGGCGGACAGGCCGGAAGACTTCCGGGATGTGCTTGCCCAGGCGCTGAGAAGCGAACCGGAAGCGCTGAATTCGGCGGACATCGCGCAGCTCGACACGCTGCTTTGGAGTTCGACGCTCCGAAAGCTTCCCGAGCTGTTCGCGGCGCTGCCGAGGCGGCAACGCCAGCCGGCGGCGAACCCGGCAGATGGCCCGGGCCGCTTTCTTCACGGCCTTTTGCAACGCCTGGGTTTGAGGGGAAAGAGCTGATCTCGTCGCGAGGGAAGAACCTGCTTGTTGGGTAAAGCGAGCGTCGCGCCATAGGATGCCGCCGCCGGCTCCGGAACCTTCAAGGCTCCGAGCCCGGCGGCGATCTTTTGTTGAACGGCAGCTTGGCCGCTGATCCGATCGGCTCAGGCCTTCCGGGCTTCCTTCATGTTGGGCAGGAACACAGTCAGCAGGCCAAGCAAGGGCAGGTACGAGCAGATCTGGTAGACGAAGTCGATGCCCTTCATGTCGGCGACGACGCCGAGCACCGCGGCGGCGATGCCGCCCATGCCGAAGGCGAAGCCGAAAAAGATGCCGGCGATCATACCGACGCGGCCCGGAACCAGCTCCTGCGCGAAGACGACGATGTTGGAGAAGGCCGACGACAGGATCAGGCCGATCAGCACGGTGAGCACCATCGTCCATTCCAGATTGGCGTAGGGCAGCGCCAGCGTGAACGGCAGCACACCGACAATCGAGAACCAGATCATAGCCTTCTGGCCGTAGCGGTCGCCGAAGGGGCCGCCGAGCAGGATGCCCAGCGCCGAGGCGCCGAGGAAGAGGAACAGCATCACCTGGCTCATCTGCACCGAAACGCCGAATTTATGCATGGCGTAGAAGGTGTAGTAGCTGGAGAGCGAGGCGATATAGGCGTTCTTGGTCAGTACCAGCAGTGTCAGCACGGCCAACGCCCACATGACCTTCTTGCGCGCGAAGGGCGAGACATGGGCAGCCTGCTTACGGGTGGCCAGCGAGGCGCGCAGCCGGCTGTACCAGCCGCCGACCCGCCACAGAACGACGATGCCGATCAGCGAGCCGACGGCGAACCAGGAAATGCTGGTCTGGCCGAACGGCACGACGATGAAGGCGGCGAGCAGCGGGCCCATGGCCTGGCCGAAATTGCCGCCCACCTGGAACAGCGATTGCGCCAGGCCGAAGCGGCCGCCCGAGGCGAAGCGGGCGATACGCGAGGATTCCGGATGGAAGATCGCCGAGCCGATGCCGATCAGCGAGGCGCCGATCAGCAGCAGCCAGTAATGGCCGGCATGGGCGAGCACCACCAGGCCGACCAGCGACGAGGCCATGCCCCAGGGCAAGGAGTAGGGCATCGGCTTCTTGTCGGTGATCATGCCGATCACCGGCTGCAGCAGCGAGGCCGTCACCTGGAAGGTGAAGGTCAGGAGGCCGATCTGCCAGAAATCGAGACCGTAATTGTCCTTGAGCAGCGGATAGATCGCCGAAAGCAGCGACTGCATGATGTCGTTGACGCAGTGGCAGAAGCTCACCGCAAGAATGACGGTGAAGGCCGTCGCTTGCGCCGAGATGTTGCTTGCCGGCGCCGGTGCGGCGACGGAGGTGGCGGTCGTATCAGTCAAGGCAATGCTCCGTAGTCTCTTGTTGGAGCATGATCTTTTCCGAAAACCGGTTCCCACTTTTCGGGATCATGCTCTGGGCGGGCCGAACCGCAGCCGGCCTTATAGGCCCGTTGCCAAGCGACTTCTTTCGTGGTTTGGTCCAATAGTTTCGCAAGTGGGCCACATCGATGTCGCATGGCAAGGAGATATTCAAGGGCGACGCCGCCGAGCTCGGCCGGCTGCATGAAAGCCGCTGGCAATGGCTGGAACAGGCTGTCGGGCCGGCGGTCGCGCTGCCGACCGAATATCCGGACGGCTATCACGTGCCGCAGCACCGCCACAGCCGCAGCCAGCTGCTGCACGCGCTGGTCGGCGTGGTCCTGGTGACGACCAGGCATGGGCGCTGGATGGTGCCGCCCGACCATGCGATGTGGATACCAGCCGGCATCGAGCATTCCGTCGAGATGCTGGGCGACGTCTCGATGCGCTCGGTCTATGTGATGCCGGGCGCCATTGCCGGCCTGCCGGACAGCTTGCGCGTCGTCGGCATTACCGAGCTGATGCACAGCCTGATCGTCGAATCGGAGAAGCTGCCGCAGGGCGGCGAGCTCGAAGGGCGGGCGGCGCTCGTCATGGGACTGCTGCTGCACGAGATCCCGAACCTGCCGGAACGGCCGCTCGGCTTGCCTTTCCCGTCCGATCCGAAGCTCGCGGCGCTTTGCCGGCGTTTCGTGGCGGCCCCTTCGCCGCATGCGACGATCGACGAATGGGCGGATGCCGCGGGCATGAGCCGGCGCTCTTTCACCCGCGCCTTCCATCGCCAGACCGGGCTGTCGCTGTCGACCTGGCGCCAGCAGGCCTGCCTTTTCGCGGCGTTGCCAAGGCTCGCCGACGGCGAGCCGATCACCAGGGTGGCGCTCGATCTCGGCTATGACAGCGTGCCGGCCTTTATCACCATGTTCAAGCGCATGCTCGGCACCTCGCCGCGCGGCTATATGCGCAGAGCGCGCGATGCCGGTGAGAACCCGCGCCGCACAGGCGGTCCGATCGCCGCGTGAAACAGCGCCCGGCGGCATTGAGCCGGTGTGCCGGTTCTCGGCCTAGCGCCAATTCTGATTGCAATTTGCAATCAGTTATGTTTCTTTTCCGAGAAACGCAAAATCGGAGGCCCCCATGGCAACGCTCGTCTATGCCATGCTGACATCGCTGGACGGCTACATCGCCGGGCCGAGCGGAGACATCGACCTGCCGGTTCCCGAGGAAGAATTGCATCGGCATTTCAACGACGAGATGAGGCGGACGTCGATCGCGCTCTGCGGGCGCAGAATGTATGAAACCATGCGCTTCTGGGACAACCCGGAACGCGATATCGCGGCTGGGGAGGTCGAGCGGGATTTTGCCCGCGCGTGGCGGGAGACGCCGAAGGTCGTGTTTTCGACCACGCTTCAGGAGGTCGGGCCGAATGCCCGCCTGGTGAAGGCTGACGCGGAGGCGGTGGCAAGGACCCTCAAGACGGATACAGATGGCGAGATTTCGGTCTCCGGCGTCGACCTTGCCGGGCACCTTGCGCGTGCCGGCCTGATCGACGAGTACCGGCTTTACGTGCATCCGGTCGTGCTGGGCGGCGGCAAGCCCTATTTCCAGTCCGGCCGGTCGCTGGCGTTAAAGCCGCTCGGCACAGAGCGCCTTGCCCAAGGGGTCACGCTGCTGCGCTATGCGCCCGCGGAAACCAGTTTCTGATCAATCGAACAGGCTCGAGACCGATTCTTCCGTCGCGGTGCGCGAGATCGCTTCGCCCAGCAGGTCGGCGATCGAAATGACCCGGATGTTCGGGGCGTCGAGCACGCCCTGCGTCGGCTGAATGGAATCTGTGATCACCAGTTCCTGCAGCTTCGAGCCGGCGATACGGGCAACGGCGCCGCCGGAGAGCACGCCATGGGTGATGTAGGCGGTGACGGAGGTCGCGCCATTGGCCAGCAGCGCGTCGGCCGCGTTGCAAAGCGTGCCGCCGGAATCGACGATGTCGTCGATCAGGAGGCAGTCCTTGCCGGCGACGGCGCCGATGATGTTCATGACTTCCGATTCGCCCGGACGCTCGCGGCGCTTGTCGACAATGGCCAACTGCGCGTCGAAGCGCTTGGCCAGCGCGCGCGCCCGCACCACGCCGCCAATGTCGGGCGACACGACGACGACATTGCCGAGCTGCTTGTACTTGGCCTTCACGTCGCGGGCCATCACCGGCACCGAGAACAGATTGTCGGTCGGGATGTCGAAGAAACCCTGGATCTGGCCGGCATGGAGATCAAGCGTCAGCACGCGGTCGGCGCCGGCGCGGGTGATCATATTGGCGACCAGCTTGGCCGAGATCGGCGTGCGGCCCGAGGCGCGGCGGTCCTGCCTTGCATAGCCGAAATAGGGGATGACCGCCGTGATGCGCCGCGCCGAGGAGCGCATGAAGGCGTCCATCATGATGAGCAGTTCCATCAGATGGTCGTTGGTCGGATAAGAGGTCGACTGCAGGATGAAGACATCCTCGCCGCGCACGTTTTCCTGGATCTCGACGAAGATCTCCTGGTCGGCGAAGCGCCTGACGCTGGCCTTGCCCAGCGGGACGTTGAGATAGCGAGCGACCGCCTCGGCCAGCACCCGATTGGAATTGCCCGCGAAAAGCTTCATGCACCGTTCCTGGTGAAGGATGGAGAGGCCGGAGAGACTCTCATGCGCCTTTTAAGCGGGCTTTTAGCGGGCCGGGCCGGTATTGCAAGCCTCGTCGTCGGGAATCCTTCCGGCGGCCGCAACAAACAGGGAAAACATCGCAAGCCGGCAACAGTTTGGCCGGCAACAGTTTGGCCCGCGCCGGTCCGGTCAACCGGCGCCGCCGCTGCCGAGCCAGGCGGCGAACTGGTCGATCGTCTGGTCGGCAATGGCCTGCATGGTCGCGGGCGCCACCGTGGGCCAGCCCTCGCCGCTGCCGGCCGCGGGCGCCTTCTGCTGGCCATTGATGCGGTGCAGGCGATTGCCGGAGGGGTCGTAGATGTCCCAGACATAGATGACGGTCGTGTCCTTGCCCTCGGACATCGTCGAAAAATAGCCCTTCAGCACATGCGTGGCCGTTTGGTCGGTGCTGCCGACAAGCGTCAGGCCGCGCTGCCGGGCACGGGCCTGCAGTTCCGCCGTCAAGGGCGCCGCAGCCTCCACGGACGCGCCGACGATCGGCGCCACCTGCAGCCGCGTCTTGGCGACAGCCGCAGTCTGGGCCGGTGTCCTGGATGTCGCGGGCGACGCTGTGGTGGAAGGCGCGGGCGAAGGGGCGGGCGCGGTCGTGGTCGGGGTTGTGGCCGTCGTCGATGTGCCCTGCGAAGCGGCCGAGGACTGGGCCGAGCCCGCCGGCGGGGTGATCGCCGAAGGTTCGAGCACGTCCTTGGCATTGGTGCAGGCGCCAAGCGCCAGCGCCGCAAGCAATGACACGGTCGTCACCTGCGATCGTCTCATTTGCCTGAAAACTCCCTGCTGGCGAACGCCCCCGCGTGAACGAACGATTATGGATTCACTGCACGATCAAGTCGAGATCATGGCGCGACAGCGGCTTCGGCGCCGATTCCGTGGTGAGGTAGGTGCGGCCAAGCGTCATCGCGGTCTCGGTCTCAGAGTCCATGATGATCATATGCGCGAACAGCGTCATGTTGGGCGCGATCGGTTCCGTGTTGCCCTGGTAGAACATCGGCATGTCCATCCAGGACGGCGTGAAGCGGGCGCCGACCGAATAGCCGCAGGCGTTCAGCCGGTGCTTGGTCAGATTGTGCGTTTCGAGCGTGCGGGCATGCGCGTCGAAGACATCGCCGAAAGTGTTGCCCGGCGTCATCGCCTTTTCGACCGCGAGCAGGGCGGCGCGGGAAGCGTCGAACAATTCCTGATGACGTTTCGACACCTTGCCGGTCAAAACGGTGCGCATCATGGGGGCATGGTAGTGGTGGAAGACGCCGGCCCATTCGAGCGTCAGCTGGTCGTTCTTGGTGAGCTTGCGGCGGCCGGCCTTGTAGCGGCAGAGCAAGGCATCGGCGCCGGAGCCGATGATATACTCATTGGCGGGATAGTCGCCGCCGCCGGCAAAGACCGCGCCCTGCATGGCGGCAAGGATCAGCCCTTCGTCGCCGCCTTGCTTGATCAGGGGCAGGGCGGCATCCAGCGCGTCGTCGGAAAGATTGGCGGCCTTTTCCGCCTTGGCGATCTCGGCCGGGCTCTTGAACAGGCGCAGCCGGCCGACGATGCCGGAAGCATCGGCGATCTGGCCGAAGGTCTGCAACTGCTCGTCCAGGCGGCGGCCATTGTAGGCGGTCAAGCCATGGGTGTCGTATTCGACGCCGATGCGGGCGCCGAGCAGATCGAGGTCGTTAAGCAGGTTGCGCAGGTCGATCGCCGGATTGGCCCCCTGACGATCGGTCCACAGCACGATATTCTCGATGGTCGAGGTATGGCGCGCCTGTCTCAGATCGGCCGAACGGGTGAGCAGCACCATCGAGCCGTCGGCCTTCACCACCAGGCACTGGAAGAAGCAGAAGCCGAACGTGTCGTAGCCGGTCAGCCAATACATGCTCTCCTGCGCGAACAGGAGCACGGCGTCGAGCTTCTTCTCAGCCATCTCGATCAGCAGCCGGTCGCGCCGCGCGTCGAATTCCGAACGTTCGAAATGCAGCGCCATTATTCTTTCTCCAGAACGATTGCCGAAACCTGGCGCCCGTAATCCGCTTCCTTGCGGTGTGTGGTGCGCCGGTAGGAATAGAACAGGTCTTCTTCCGCATAGGTGCAGCGGCCAAGCCCCTCGGCGGTCACGCCGGCCTTGCGCAGCCGGTCGACCGTATATCGGTTGAGATCGAACATCGAGTGGCCGGCGGTCCTCGATGGCCTGAAATAGCGATGATTGCCGGTGTCGGCCTCGACGAAGCGGGCGACGAATTCCGGCCCGACCTCGTAATTGTCGGGGCCGATGGAAGGACCGAGCACGGCGACGATGCGCTCGCGGCTGGCGCCGAGGCTCTCCATCGCGGCGACGGTATTCTCGAGCACGCCGGTGAAGGCACCCTTCCAGCCCGCATGGGCGGCACCGATGACGCGCGCCTCGGCATCGGCGAAGAGAACCGGCCCGCAATCGGCGGTCGAGGCGCCGATAGCGATGCCCGGACGGTCGGTGACGATGGCGTCGGCCTTTGGGCGAGGACCAGCGAAGGGTTCCCTGGCGACGACGACATCTGGCGAATGGACCTGGTGCGCGGTCAACAGATGATCGGCCGGCACGCCCATCCAGGCGGCAACGCGCCGCCGGTTCTCGGCGACTAGTGTCTGATCGTCGCTGGAGCCCGTGCCGATGTTGAGCCCCCGATAGATGCCGTCGGAGACGCCGCCGATGCGCGTGAAATAGCCGTGGCGCATGCCTTGCGCCTTTTCAAGCAGCGGCGAGCGCACTGGATCGGGTCTGGTCTGATTCAGCATGGTTGGGTTTGTCGTCCGTGCGGGGCGGTCTCGTCAAGGTGAAGTTCGGATGACGAGGCGGGCCATGCGGCATGACCCGCTCCTCGATCTCAGGCTGTTCTCGCGGCCGGCAGGATCTTCATCACCTTGAACAGCTCGCCCATCGCGTCGCGGCCGGCCAGGCGTTCGACCGCTTCCGAAATGGCTTGACGTGTCTTGGCATCGGCATCGGCACCCAACGTGCCGGCGCGCTCGAGCAGGCCCATGCCGAGCAGGAATTCGCCCTGGGTCGACAATTGCACATCGAGACCGTGAGCGCGCGCCATATCGGCAAGGGGCGTGAAATCGACATGGGCGGTGAGATCGGCTTCACCTGGGTTGGCCAGCACGTCTTCGCGCCGATGCCGGCGCAGCGCCTGGAAGGTGTCGCCGATCCCCGGCCGGAGGTGGCCGTAGTCGATGAACAGGCCGGCGCCGCCCTGGCCGGCGATGCGTTCGGCGATCACCGCCATCAGCGCCGAACGGGCGGGCGCGATTTCGGCGACGGCGCCTTGCGGCGCATCGGCCGCGGCGGCCGGTAGCAGTGCCGGATCGACAGACCCCGCGCCGGCGAAGAAACGCAGTTCATCGGCGCCATCGAGGCCGACCACGCGCTCTCGCCAGCTTTCGCCGACATGGACGAACTGCCGGATCGGCACCGCGTCGAACAGCTCGTTGCCGACGATGAAGAGCGGCTGCCGCGGCAGCGTGTCGATGGTCTGGTGCCAGGCTAGCTTTGCGTCTTGGTCGGCAAGCGTCTGCTTCTGGATCTCAGCCAGGCGCGGGCTGGTCTCGATGAGGGCAAACGAAGCCTTACCGGTGAGCGCCGGGTCGAGCCGCGACCAGGTGCGCAGCATGTCGTTCATCAGGGTGCCGCGGCCGGGACCGATCTCGGCGAAGGTCGCGGGCAACGGCCGGCCGGCACCTTGCCAGGCCTGATAGAGCCAGACGGCGACAAGCTCGCCGAACATCTGGCTGATCTCTGGCGCGGTGATGAAGTCGCCGGCGGCGCCGAAGGGCTCGCGCGTCGTGTAGTAACCGGCGTCGGGATCGAACAGGCAGAGCGCCATATATTCGCTGACCGGGATCGGCCCCGCCGCGCCGATCAGGCCTATGATGCGCTCCTTCAGCCGGGTCATGCCGCCCGCGGCTCGGCCGCCGGCCTTGCGGTGACCATGGCCCAGATACCGGCGAGCAGCATCGGCGTGGACAGGATCATGCCCATGGTCAGCCAGCCGGTGCCGAGCAGATAGCCGAGCTGCTGGTCGGGCTCGCGGAAGAACTCGACAAAGATGCGCGACAGGCCGTAGCCGCAGATGAAGGCGCCGCCGACGAAGCGCGGCGTCTTCAGCTTGAGCCGCGAGTTGGTGAGGAAGCGCAGCACCAGGAAAAGCACGAGCCCTTCGAGCAGCGCCTCGTAGAGCTGGCTGGGGTGGCGGGTGAACGGGCCGCCATTGGGGAATTCGATCGCCCAGGGCACGTCCGACGGCCGGCCCCAAAGCTCCGAATTGATGAAGTTGGCGACCCGGACCAGGCCCAGCCCAACCGGCACGCCCGCCGACACCACATCGAACAATGTCCAGGTGGGGATGCGGCGCTTGAGCGAAAACAGCGTCATGGCGAGGATGACGCCAAGCAGGCCGCCGTGGAACGACATGCCGCCCTGCCAGACCGCGAAGATGTCGAGCGGATGCGCGATATAGCGCGGCAGGTCGTAGAAGAGCACGTAGCCGGTGCGCCCGCCGAGCACGACGCCGATCGCCGCCCAGACAATGAAGTCGTCGAGATCCTCGGGCTTCATCGGCAGATTGCCGTTGGGCCACAGGCGCGGGTTGGTGACCAGGCGCTTGGCGTACCACCAGGCAAAGAGGATGCCGACGATATAGCCGACGCCGTACCAATGCACCGCCAGCGGCCCGATATGGACAATGACCGGATCGATATTGGGGAAGGGCAGGGAGGCCAGCGGCAGCAGGAAATATTCGCTCAAAACGGGTCCCCGGTGACGGTCACGATTGGGCGCGGACCATGCGGCAGGGTTTTGGCGCGGTCAAGGCAAGGTCAATGTCGCAGCCGACCGTCACGATACCGGAGGACTGATGGCGTGGGACCAGCTGACAACGTTCCGGCATTGTTATAGCTCAATGCAGGCATTGCGCAATTCGCGAACGAAGGTCATCGCCCGGAATGGGTTGTCGCTGGCGATGTGATCGCCGATAGCCTCAAGGTCACCCTCGGCCTGGTCGGCAAATACCAGTAGTTTCACCTACGCTTCTCGGCCATCGCCTTATATTTGCTCTCCAGGCGATCGAACACGTCCACGCCAGGTTTCACGCGTCCTGCGTCTGCGTCAGCGACGCCTCGCGCGAGGGCTGCATCGAGCGTGGCGAGTCGTTTCTCCCTTTCTTCAACGAGGCGGACACCCTCGCGCAACACCTCGCTTTTCGAATTATAGCGACCGGTTTTGACGAGCCGGTTCACGACCTCTTCCAGGCGGTCACCGAGATCTGCACTGATTGCCATGACATGCTCCTAGGGGCTCTTGTCGACATAATAATAGTTATTGAGCGCTGCGCCAACATGAACCGCTCGTCATCAGGCACGCTTGCATTCCGCGCCGCGCCCCACTACGTCAAAACGACAAAGCGAGGATCTGCCATGGCGACTGGACCGAACCGCATTCTCGATGAATTCGCAAAGATCATGACCGATGCCGCGGGTGCCGCGCAGGGCGTGCGGCGCGAAGTGGAGACGGCGTTCCGGGCCCAGGCCGAGCGCATGCTGAATTCCATGGATGTGGTGCAGCGCGAAGAGTTCGAGGCGGTGCGCGAGATGGCGGTCAAGGCGCGGGAAGACAACATTCAGCTGGCGACGCGCGTCGAGGCGCTCGAGGCCAGGCTCGCCGAATTGACCGGACAAGCCGCACCAGCGGGTGCCGCGAAGCCCCGCGCAAAAAAATAATCGTTAAACTTTTCCACATAGCGCGATCCGAAAAATCGCTTTGCCGTGAATCGCTTACCGGCATTGCATGAATCTTTGTCACAGCCACCTTTCCACATGCGGATGACGCAGTGCGAAAAATTGGGCTGTTCACGCGACTCCCGATCAATAGACTGAATTTGTTGCATGATTCGAAGCAGGGTCATGCGCCGGGCGGTGGGGTCCGGTTGGGTCTTTGTGTTGGAAAGTCCTGACCGTCCGAGTTCTAGACAAGATTGTTCGTCGTGTGTGCCCCGCGGAGCGTGTGGCGCTCCCCTGAACACAGGAAGCATTCATGGAACTCCTCGAACTCGAATTCTCCCGCGAAATCCACCCGGTGGATGTCATCGAGCAGGTGGCCCACAACAACGACTGGTCCTTCGAGCGCGCCGGCGACGACGAGATTTCGATTTCGGTGGCCGGTAGCTGGACAGACTATCACGTCTCCTTTTCCTGGATGGAGGATTTCGAGGCGCTGCATCTGGCCTGCGCCTTCGACATCAAGGTGCCGGAGACGCGCGCGCTGGAAGTGATGCGGCTGCTTTCGCTGATCAACGAGCAGATGCTGTTCGGGCATTTCGACCTGTGGGAGCAGGAAGGCGCGATCATGTTCCGGCAGTCGCTGCTGCTTGCCGGCGGGGTCGAGCCGTCGAGCCAGCAGGTCGAGGTGCTGCTGTCGTCGGCGCTGGAGGCCTGCGAATGCTATTTCCAGGCCTTCCAGTTCGTCGTCTGGTCGGGTACATCGGCCAAGGACGCGCTGTCCAGCGTGCTCTTTGAGACCCATGGAAACGCCTGAGCCAAGCCGAATCGCCGATGAGTTCCAGCAGCGAGCGCAAGCCCGAGATCAGCTTTGCCGATTTTGACCGTGTCGATATCCGTGCCGGCACGATCGTCGAGGCCGAGCCGTTTCCGGAGGCGCGCAAGCCGGCGATCAAGTTGAAGATCGATTTCGGTCCGGCGATCGGGGTGAAGAAGTCGTCGGCGCAGATCACCAAATATTATGCGCCGGAAACGCTTGTCGGCCGCCAGGTCTTCGCGGTGGTCAATTTCCCACCGCGCCAGATCGGCCCGTTCATGTCGGAGGTGCTGACGCTGGGCTTTCCCGATGAAGAGGGCGCCGTGGTGCTCGGCGCCATCGAGCGCAAGGTGCCGGACGGCGGGCGTTTATTCTAGGACGAGCCTGGGGCGACCTGGAGCCACCCTGTCCTGATCGGCGCGCTTACTTGGCATCCCCAACGCCTCGTCGACCGCGTCGAGGAACATTTCTGCGCAGGCCTGCCAGCTGTAGCGCATCGCGCGCTGGCGCGCCTCGGCCCGATTGACGTGAAGCGCCGTCATCGCCGCCTCGCCCAGGTCGTTCGACACGGCCCCGCCGACGCCATCGCCGACAATATCGATCGGTCCGGTCACCGGATAGGCGGCGACGGGCGTTCCGCTGGCCAGCGCCTCGATGATGACGTTGCCGAAGGTGTCGGTGCGGCTCGGAAAGACGAAGACATCGGCCGACGCGTATATCTCGGCCAGCTCGTCGTTCGGGCGGTGGCCGAGGAAATGCGCGTTGGGATAGCGCGCCTTGAGCTTTGCCAGTTCCGGTCCTTCGCCGACGATAACCTTGCTGCCGGGCAGGTCGAGATCGAGGAAGGCGGTCAGGTTCTTTTCGATTGCGACACGGCCGACGCATAGGAAAACCGGACGGGGGAATCCGGTTTCCTTGCGCTTGTTGGGCCGGAAATGGTCGGTGTCGACGCCGCGCGTCCAGGGCCTCAGCTTGTTGAAGCCGCGTGCCGCGAGATCGTCCGCCAGCGATTGCGTGGCGACAAGCGTGCCCTGTCCGGAATTGTGGAAGTCGCGCAGCCAATTGTAAGCCCAGCTCTCCGGCACCGGCAGGCGGGCGCTGAGATATTCGGGAAAGCGCGTGTGGTAGCTGGTGGTGAAGGGGCGGCCCACTTTTCGGCAATGGCGGCGCGCCATGATGCCGAGCGGACCCTCGGTGACGATGTGGATGTGGTCGGCCTTGGCGGCCTCGATCACGCGCGCGACGCGGCTAGGCGTGGTCAGCGCCAAGCGGATGTCGGGATAGGTCGGCATCGGCAAGGTGCGAAACAGGTTCGGCGTCAGGAAATCGAGCTCGACGTCGAAGGGTTTCAGCGCCTCGGTGAGGCGTTCCAGCGTGTGCACCACGCCGTTGACCTGGGGCCGCCACGCGTCGGTGATCATCAGGATACGCATGGCGATCCCGATACGCATGGCGATCCTTTGCCGTAATAATTCCTGAGCGCGCCGGCGCGGTGCCGGAACGGCGACCAGGCAGCCGCTCGCGCCTCGCTCCAGCGCACCCGGGCAGGGGCCGGATCGAAGCGATGCGGCAGGGCCGAATCAACAGAGGTCGCGCGCTTCATGCGCGCTCTTGACCATGATTTCATGACGGGCGGATGAAGCCTGTCTCGGCTGGACTTACGCAGGCACCTTGATCACTGCGCGCAGGCCGCCGAGCGGGCTGTCCTCGAGGCCGACGTCGCCGCCGTGACTGCGGGCGATGTCGCGGGCGATCGACAGGCCAAGGCCGGTGCCGCTGGCATCGAGATTGCGCGCCTCGTCGAGCCGCAGGAAAGGCTTGAACACCTCTTCGCGCTTGTCGGGTGCGATGCCCGGTCCGTCGTCGTCGATGGTGACGGTAAGCGAGCCGCGGCCATGATTGGCGTGGACCTCGACGGTCTTGGCATAGCGGAAAGCATTGCCGATGACGTTCGACAGCAAACGGGCAAAGGCGTTTGGCCGCACATGCACGGTCGGATCGCCGACCAGCGTCGTCGCGAGCTTGCAGCCGCGCAATTGCGCTTCCTCGCCGAGCTTCTGGAAATAGGTCTCAAGGTCGAAGCGGCCGGTATCCTCCGCGGACTCGCCGCGGGCAAAAGAGAGATAGCCTTCCAGCATAGACTGCATGTCGTCGATGTCCTGGTTCAGCGCGGCCTTGGTCTCGGACTTGCCGCCGGCCAGCGCCAGCTGCAGCTTGAAGCGGGTGAGAATGGTCCTGAGGTCGTGGCTGACGCCGGTCAGCATCGCGGTGCGCTGCTCGATCTGGCGCTCGATGCGCTCTCGCATCTGGATGAAGGCGAAGCCGGCGCGACGGACTTCCTCGGCGCCGCGCGGGCGGAAATCGCGCGGCATCGGTCGACCCTTGCCGAAACTCTCGGCGGCCTCGGCGAGCGTCAGGATCGGCCTGATCTGATTGCGCAGGAACGGGATGGCGATCATCAACAGCACCAGCGAGGTCCCGACCATCCAGATCAGGAAGATATGGGTGTTCGAGGCATAAGCCTGGCTGCGCCTCACGAAGACGCGCAGCACCTTGCCTTCAAGCTGGACGCGAACCTCGACGACGTTGGAGTTGCCGACGGTGTCGATCCAGAACGGACGGTTGATCTGCTTCGTGATCTCCGACGACAAGGCCTCGTCGAGGATCGAGAAGAACGGTTTGGGACCGGGCGGCGGCAGCGGGTCCGGCGGCAGCAGATCCACCTTCAACTGCATGCGGTCCTGGGCGATGCGGATGATGTTGGCGTAGTCAGCGTCGTGCGGATAGGTCTCCATCATGTCAATGACGGCCGCTATGTCCGAGATGGTCGCCTGCGACAGGCGCTGCGTGACCGTCTGCCAATGGCGCTCCATGAAGACGAAGGCGACCACCGACTGCAGCAGGATCATCGGCGCGATGACGATGATCAGCGAGCGGGCGTAAAGCCGTTTCGGCATGTAGAGCGCGACCAGGCGCCAGAACCGGTTCCAGGCACGCGGCATCGCCCTCAGCGTCCGCAATGCGAGATCGCCGGGACCGCTTCCTTTCGGCTTGTCCAGTTGCGTGGTCGCCATTCGCCCTTCCGCTCGTCGATGGCCGTTCAGCAAAGGGCCTTCGACGGTAACCTATTCGACGCTGAGCCGATACCCAATACCGCGCACCGTCTGCAGCCACACCGGATTGGACGGATCGCGCTCTATCTTGCGGCGCAGCCGGTTGATCTGCACGTCGATGGTGCGCTCGCCGACATCCGATTCATCGCCCACCAGCTCATGGCGCGGTATGGTCTCGCCCGCCCGCGCGGCGAAAATCGCGAGGATCTCCTGTTCGCGGTCGGTCAGCTTAAGCGCCTCGCCGCCGCGCTTCAATTCACGCTTGGCGATCTGGAATGTGTAGGGCCCGAACACCAGTTGCTCCACCTTCGGCGTTGCCGCCGGGCCGCCACGGCGCAGGATGTTGTTGATGCGCAGGATCAGCTCGCGCGGATCGAACGGTTTGGGCAGGTAGTCATCGGCGCCGGCTTCCAGGCCGGTGATGCGGCTGTCGGTCTCGGACAGCGCCGTCAGCATCAGGATCGGCACGTTCTTCTCGGCCCGCAGCGCCTTGGTGAGGTCGACGCCGGTCTCTCCCGGCATCATCACATCGAGCACCAGAAGGTCGAAGTCGAGGCCGGCGAGCTTGCGCCTGGCCTCGCCGGAATTGCCGGCCACGGTGACGCGAAAACCGTTCTCGGACAGATACTGCTTGAGCAGGTTACGGATACGCGTGTCGTCGTCGACGACCAGAAGATGCGGCGCGTCATCGTCGGGCGCTGACGGATGATCGACCTTCTCAATGGTCTCCATGGTTCTTCCCCGATGTTTGCGCAGGCACAATGTCAATCTGCGCTCTTAGTTCCGGATTGACCATCGCTTCCAGGAAACGCTCGATCGTGGCGCGTTCGGTGGTTCCGGAATCCTCCAATGCCGCACGGATGCGGCGCGACTGTGGCCGCGCCAGTGCCAGTGCCAGAGCGCGACCCTTGGCGGTCGGGTAAAGCTCGCGCTGCCGGCGGTCACGCGGACCCTGCACCTGGACGATGTGATCGGTGTCGATCAACTGCTTCAAAACCCGCGCCAGGCTCTGCTTGGTGATCTTCAGCACATCGAGCAGCTCGGCGACAGTGAGGCCCGGCCTGCGGTTGACGAAATGCAGCACGCGATGATGGGCGCGGCCGAAGCCGTAATCGGCGAGGATCTGGTCCGGGTCGGAGGTGAAATCGCGATAGGCGAAGAAAAACAGCTCGATGATGGCGAAGTCGATGCCGTCCTCATCGGCGATGGCCGTCCTGATCGGTTTTCCGGCTGCGGGGCTCGTCATCGTTTCTCCATGCGAGGCGGGAATTATGTCAGTACTATTGACGTAATTTCCGGGCAATGATAATTTTTGACAAGCTTTTCGGCGGATTGCGAACAAAAAGGCAAGAGGAAGCCGTTTTTCCGGAACTTCCTGAGTTTGCCACGGATTGAATATCCGCCTACGCTTTCAAGCATTGGCCAGCGTTTCGGATCCTGTGCGGGGCCGGTTCGAAAGGTCATAAACACAACGATTTGCGGGCGCCTGCCCGCGGGAGGTTTCCATGGCATCCGTTCCCTTCGATCAATTGGAAGGCTTCATCTGGATGAACGGCGAGTTCGTCAAATGGGCCGACGCCAAGATCCATGTGCTGACCCATGGCCTGCACTATGCCAGTGCCGTCTTCGAGGGCGAGCGCGCCTATGGCGGCCAGATCTTCAAGCTGACCGAGCACAATGAGCGCCTGCATGAATCGGCGCGCCTGCTCGGCTTCAAGATTCCCTATCCGGTCGCCGAGATCGACGAGGCCTGCCGCACGCTGCTGAAGAAGCAGGGTTTCCAGGACGCCTATGTGCGTCCGATCGCCTGGCGCGGCAGCGAGCAGATGGGCGTTTCGGCGCAGAACAACCGCATCAACTGCGCCATCGCCATCTGGCAGTGGCCGAGCTATTTCGATCCCGCGCAGAAGCTCAAGGGCATTCGGCTCGACGTCGCCGAGTGGCGCCGGCCCGATCCGCGCACCGCGCCGTCCAAGTCGAAGGCCGCCGGCCTCTACATGATCTGCACGCTGTCCAAGCACGCCGCCGAGGCCAATGGCTACGCCGACGCCATGATGCTCGATTGGCGCGGCCAGGTGGCGGAAGCGACGGGCGCCAACATCTTCTTCGTCAAGGACGGCAAGATCCATACGCCGACGCCCGACTGCTTCCTGGACGGCATAACCCGCCGCACGGTGATCGGCCTGGCGAAGGACCGCGGTTTCGAGGTGATCGAGCGCGCCATCATGCCGGAGGAACTCGAAGGTTTCGAGCAGTGCTTCCTCACCGGCACCGCCGCCGAGGTCACGCCGGTTTCCGAGATCGGTCCATACCGATTCGAGGTCGGTGAGATCGCCAAGACATTGATGAATGACTATTCCGCCGCGGTGCAGCCAAAGCATGCAATCGCTGCAGAATAGAGATAGTCACAGCTTTTTTGTGCAATAGGGGCGGTTTTCGAGCCGCCCCTTTTATTTAAGCGCGCGCGCATTTGACTTTCGAACAATTCGGCGTCTCATGATGGCGTCGGCCCGAGGAGGCTGGCGGCTATGGAGGGACTAGTTACATGGACAGCAACACGATTATTCAGATCGTTGTACAGGTAATTGCCGGCGTTATCGGTGGCCAGGCGGTTGGCGCGGCGTTCAAGCAGGCGGCGATGGGCCAACTTACCAAAATCCTCAGCGGTGCGATCGGCGGCGTCGGCGGCGCGGCCATTCTCGGCAGCCTGCTCGGCGGCGGCGGCGTTGACGCGGCAGCGGCGGCGGGCGGCATCGGCAGCGCGCTCGACCTGAAGAACCTCCTCGGCGGCGTTGGCGGTGGCGCGATCCTGACGGGCATCGTCGGCGCGGTCATGAATGCGATGAAGAAATAGGTCCGGTCTTTCGGACTTTGCCATGGGCGGCCTCGGCCGCGCATTTCCTCCCGAAGTTCGGACAATGGTGGACGAGGTTCGCCGGGCTGTCTACATCAGGGCGACACTTCGAAGGAAGGGAAAGGAATGCCATGGGTCAGCTCAATGCCGGTATCGTGCCGGTCACGCCCTTCCAGCAGAACTGCACCATTCTCTTCGACATGGACGACAGGTCGGGCGTCGTGGTCGATCCCGGCGGCGATGTCGACCAGATACTGTCGGCGCTGAAGGACAATGCCATCACCGCCGGCGCAATTTGGATCACGCACGGCCATATCGACCATGCCGGCGGCGCGATGGACCTGAAGGACGCGCTGGGCATCGACATTATCGGCCCACATGAGGCCGACAAGCCGCTGCTTGCCAATCTCGAGAACCAGGCCAAACGTTTCGGCCTCACCGATCCGGTGCGCAATTGCGTGCCGGACCGTTTTCTCACCGAAGGCGAAACGGTGTCGTTCGGCAACCATGTGTTCGAAGTGCTGCATTGCCCGGGACATGCGCCGGGCCATGTCGTCTACTACAACCGGGCGGCCAAATTCGCGCATGTCGGCGACGTGCTGTTCCGCGGCTCGATCGGGCGCACCGACCTGCCCGGTGGCGACCACGCAGCGCTGATCGCCTCAATCAAGCACAAGCTTCTGCCGCTAGGCGACGACATAGGTTTCATCTGCGGCCATGGCCCGGGTAGCCGCCTTGGCGATGAACGGCGGACCAATCCGTTTCTGACCTAGGCTATGCCGATATTCAGGTGATGCCGGCCTGCGAGCGTCAGTTTCCTGCGCTTCCGGTGCTCACGTACTGTAAGTACGCTCCGCTCCGGTTCTCGGAACCCATCGCTCTCGGCTCGGCCTGACCTGAATCTCGGCATAGCCATCGTTGGCGAGTTATTCAAAAAAGCGCCGCCCAAGGGCGGCGCTTTTTAAGGTAGGGAACCTGGGTTTTCTTAATTGGCGACGCAGAAATGCTGAGCGCCGTCACTGCCGGTGAAAGTGCCGGTCCGCGAATTGAAGCTGCGGTAGCGGTCCGAGCAATACTCGTACCAGCCGCGGGTCCACGGCTCGGCGTAGCGGTCGGCGTAGACGACACGCGGCTGCTGAACATAGTAGCGGCGCACCGGCCGGTAGACATAATAATCGTCACCATAGGCCGGTTCGTAATAGCGCGGCCCGGGGTTGCTGAGCGCGCTGCCGATCAGAGCGCCGGCCGCGAGGCCGACAACGCCGGCGGCGAGGGCGTCACCGCCATGATGACGATGATGGTGCCAGCGCCAGTCGTCCGCATTGGCCGCCGAGAAGGTGGCCAAGGTGGTCGCGGCAATGCCAACACTGAGGATGGCGGTCCTGAGAAAACGGTTCATTTTCGGTCTCCTTAGCGCCGGCCCGCGCGTTTTTCGGGGGATACGGACCGGCTTTAGCAAAGGTTAATAGAAGACCGTGGCTGAACGGAGGCTGAACGGAAATCGGCGTAAACGATTTTTCGAGGCCTGGGGATTTTTCGAGCCTCGGCGGTTTGCGAGGCTTGGCGATTTTCGAAGCCGGCGACCTTTCCGGACCTAGGCACAATCCGTTCCGGGGCGGGAGCGGTCCCGCCTGAAAAGCTTCCGTCGGATCCGTCGCGAGCCGGCTTAGCCGACCGACAGATTGACGGCCTTCGGACCCTTGCCGCGCTTGTCCGGCTCGGTGTCGAATGTCACTTTCTGCCCATCCTCAAGACCGGGAAGGCCCGACGCCTGCACAGCCGAGATGTGGACGAAGACATCCTTCGCGCCATCATCGGGCGTGATGAAGCCGAAGCCCTTGGCATGGTTGAAGAATTTGACGGTGCCGGTCTGCGGCATGGGAAACTCCTTTGATCCCATCAAGTCAAGTCTCGGGCCGGCAAACTGCCCGAGAGGAAATTTGTCCTTTATTTTAGCGCTATCGGCAAGAGAAAGTTTTCGCCTGCCGATCCAAGCATTTGCGCGCAAAAAAGGCGCAACCTTTTCGGTCGCGCCTTCGCAAATTCAGGCCTGTCCTGAAGCCGGCTCATGATCCTGCCGCACCATTGCATCCGCAACGATAGGCTGTTTCGGCGGATCAGGCAGCGCGCAGGTTGACCGCCTTCGGGCCCTTGCCCATGCGGTCCGGCTCGACGTCGAAGGTGACCTTCTGGCCGTCGACCAGCGTGCGCAGGCCAGAGGCCTCGATCGCGGAAATGTGGACGAACACGTCCTTGGCGCCACCATCCGGCGTGATAAAGCCGAAGCCTTTGGTGGCATTGAAGAACTTTACAGTACCGGTCTGGGCCATTGGGGAAAACTCCTTCACCCGTGTCAGTCTTGGTGGTTTGCCCGCTGCCTCGCGCCTTGGGCAAATCCCGGTGGTTGCTTCGGCGGTCATGCATTCGCGCATGGTCAAACCCCCCGCCGAAAAACGGGGTTGTCAGAGATTCACACTTATCGGGGAAAGGTCGTCCAAAACGTTCCGCTCTCCGGGTCGCAAATGCCCGAACATGATTTTTATTACACGGAAACGTGATGGTTGCAAGACGACGCTCGCGGGCGGCCAGCGGCGCGTCCAACGCTGGGCCTCGATAGACCCGGCCCTATCACCGGTCATCGGCCAGAGGCGGGCCAAGCATGGTCCAGAATGTAGGTGGCGACGACCGTTCCGTGGCTCCACAAACGATGGTTGCGTTTAACGCACAGGATGCGAGGATACCGCGAGCCGGCATCACGCGTCGGGATGGAGGAGGGGTATATGCGGCTTCTTGCGGTGTTATGGCAGGGCGTTGTCGTTTTCACGCTGTCGGCGCTGCTGGCAGCCTGCACCGTCGTCGTCGACGATGGGCCGCGCCCGCTGCCGTCCCGGCCGCATCCGCAGCTCTGCACCATGCAGTACCAACCGGTCTGCGCCCGGCGCGGCGGCGACCGGCAGACCTTTGCCAATGCCTGCGTGGCTGAAAGGGAAGGCTACCGCATCGTGCGGGACGGTCCTTGCCGCGACGGCGGTGGCGGTGGTGCCGAACAAGCCTTCTGCACGCGCGAATACGCGCCGGTCTGCGCCAGGCGCCATGGGCAGATGCGCACCTTCCCGAACGCCTGCGAGGCGCGCGCGGCGGACTATCGCATCGTCGGCGACGGGCCGTGCTGAGCAGACCGCGGTGTCCATTCGCAAGATAGACACCGCGAGGCGCGCTGACGTTTGCCTTGAATCTCTTGCCCGCATGGCTTAGGTCCGGCGGACCAACAAATACGGCAGGTTTCCCATTAACAAAGATCGCAGAAGAGCGGCAAACGCCGGTGGCAGGCCAGGTGGCTCGGCGAGCCCGCTCGATCCTTATGTGCAAAAGGCGCTGCAACTGCACCAGGCCGGCCGGCGCCAGGAGGCCGAGGGCCTCTACCGGCAGGTATTGGGGCAGCAGCCGAACCATGCCGCCGCGCTGCATTTCCTCGGGCTGCTGCTGCACCAGAGCGGCAGGAGCGAGGAAGGGCTCGATCTCATCGAGCAGTCCGTGACGCTGCAGCCCCAGAATGCCGACTTCCTTAACAATATGGGCACGGTCATGCGCGATCTCGGGCGCGTCGCCGCCGCGATCGATTTCTTCCGCGGCGCGGTGGATATCCGGCCGGACCAACTGGCCGCGCGCGACAATCTCGGCTCGTCGCTGAAGCAGCTCGGACAGCTCGACGCGGCTGAGGAGATCTATCGCGGCACCATCGGCCGCAACCCGTTCCATGTCCGCGCGCGCATCGGCCTTGCCGAGACGATGCAGGAGGCCGGGCGGCTGGATGAGGCGATCAAGCTGTTTAGCGAGGCGCTGTCGATCCGGCCGAAGGATGCCGAGTTGCTCTATGGGCTTGGCGTCGCGATGATGGAGAAGGGCAAGCTCGGCGAGGCGGCCGATTTCGCCCGCCAGGCGTTGGCGATCGCCCCGAACATGTCGAAAGCCTGGCTGCTGCTCTCGCAGGTCAAGCGCCAGACCGAGCGCGACAAGGAGCTTTCCGGCATGGAGGCCGAGCACGCCAAGGCGCCGCAAGGCAGCCTCGCGCGCATGCAGCTCTCCTTCGGCCTGGGCAAGGTCAATGACGACCTCAAGGATTACGGTCGCGCCTTCGACTATTTCGCCGAGGGCAATGCCATCCGCCGCAAGGCGATCGACTACGATCCCGCGCGCACGCGCGGCGAATTCGAGGCGATGAAGGCGGCCTTCGACACAGCCTTCTTCGAGAAGCGCAGGCCAAGCGGCATTTCCGACGACACGCCGATTTTCGTCGTCGGCATGCCGCGCTCCGGCACCACGCTGGTCGAGCAGATCATCGCCAGCCACCCGACGGTCTTTGGCGCGGGCGAGTTGAACATCCTGAAGACGGCCGTCGGCAAGCAGTTTCCGATGAGCATGCCGGGCGGCTTCCCCGCCGGTATCGCCGACATGCCCGACAAGGCATTCGCCGAGGCGGGCCAGGCCTATCTCGACATGCTGCATAGCCGCTATCCGGGCTACCGCCATGTCACCGACAAGATGCCGGGCAACTTCCTGCTGGTCGGCTTCCTGCACATGATGCTGCCGAAGGCCAAGATCGTCCATTGCGCGCGCGATGCGGCGGCCACGTGCCTGTCGATCTTCAAGGTGCATTTCCGCGGCGACAGCCACCGCTACGGCTACGACCTCGGCGAGCTCGCCGATTTCCATAACCTCTACACAGACATCATGGCGCATTGGCACAAGGTGCTGCCAGGCGTCGTGCATGATGTGCGCTATGAGGATTTCGTCGCCGACCAGGAAGGGCAGTCGCGGGCGCTGATGGCGTATCTCGGCCTGCCCTGGGACGACAAGGTGCTGTCCTTCCACGAGACGGACCGGCCGGTGCGCACCGCTTCCGCCGCGCAGGTGCGCCAGCCGATGTATCAGGGCTCGGTCGATCTGTGGAAGAGGTATGGGGAGCGGCTGAAGCCGCTGCTCGACAAGCTAGCGTAGCGGATTGGCGAAGCCTCTCAGCTTCGTCATCCACGGGCGGAGCAGCCGCGAAGCGGCGTCGCGAAGACCCGAGGATCCATTCCGTGACCTCACGCGAAGAGTAAAGGCAGCACAGAACGGAGATTGTTCCGCACCGCTGCAACACTCATAGGTCACGGAATGGATCCTATGGTCTGCGCTACGTCGCTTCGCTCCTTGCTTCGCCATAGGATGACGAAGCAAGGGCCGAGTTCCTCAAAGCTGGATGAATGGCTGGAAGCCGCCGAAGATCATGCGCTTGCCGTCGAACGGCATGGCGGACCAGTCCATCTTGAGACGCTCATCGGCCATCACCTTGGCCATGACCGCGTCGCGGCTCTGCCTGGACTCGTAGACGACCCAGGAGAAGATGACGACCTCGTCGTCCTTCGCCTGCACGGCGCGCGGGAACGAGGTCAGCTCGCCATAGGGGACATCGTCGCCGACGCATTCGACATAGGCGAGCGCGCCGTGCTCCATCCAGACGGCGCCGGCGTTCTCGGCCATCTTCTTGTACGCATCGAGATTTGCCTTCGGCACGGCAAGCACGAAACCATCGACATAGGACATGCTGAACTCCTCTTTGTGGCGTCTCTTCCCCTGTGGGAGAAGGTGGATCGGCGCGCAGCGGCGAGACGGATGAGGGGTGCGCCAGCTCGGCGTCGCTTACCCCTCACCCGGAGCCGATTTGCGAAGGGCAATTCGGGGCAATCCGACCTCTCCCACAAGAGGGGGAGAGGTGGGCGGGCTCACTTCACCGGCGCGTTCATCGCCCAAGCGACGCCGAAGGGGTCTTTCACCTGGCCCCAGCGGTCGCCCCAGAACATCACCTGCAGCGGCGTGACGACCTCGCAGCCGGCATCCACCGCGCGCTGCCACCAGGCATCGATGTCGTCGCTGCCGAGATGCAGCTGCAGCGTATAGCCTTGCGCCGCCTGGTGCGGATGACCGTGTTCGGGATAGGCATCGCCCAGCATCAGCGTCGAGCCGTTGACGTAGAGATGGATGTGCATGGTGCGGCCCTTGTCGTCAGGCGGATAGGCGAACACTTCCTCCGCGCCGAAAGCCTTCTTGTAGAACTCGGCGGCCTTGATGGCGCCGTCGACCTGCAGGTAGGGGGTCAATCCGCCAAGGACCTTGGCGCGGGGCGGGGTCTGGTCGTTCATTCTCGTGTTCCTCTTCACGGGTTGATCCGGTTTTGCGACCCCAGGACGGATGAAGCGGCGGCGATCCTACATGGCCCGCCAATTTTTTTAGAGTAGCTGGCCCAGACAGCTCCGGCGACAAGCGCCGGCTGCAAACAATCGCGTCGAAGTTGCGACTTATATGACCTTCGCCGAGAAGGTGGCGGCGCGGCGGCTTTCGCGCGTTTCGAAAATCTCCGGAAAGCCGATGTCCTTGCGCAGCTCGGCCGGCAGCGACAGCAGGATGCGCTCGCTGCGATGACGGGCGCGCGCCTGGACGTAGCGGTTGGCAAGACGGCCGATGGATGACAGTACCGACATGATGTCTCTCCCTGGTTGATGCCGGCATCATCGTGTCGGCATCCCAAGGACGAGGCGGCAATCGGCGATCCGACAGGTCGCCCTCGATTTTTTCAGAGCACCGACGCGGCCAGCGCGGTGTCGTAATATTCCACCATCTCGATGATCTCGCCGTCGCGGACCGTCCAGAAATTGGCGGTACGCATGATAAGCTCCTCGCCGGTGGCGCGGCGCGTCATGTGGATCTCGACTTGCGCGGCGACCTTGTCGCCGCCGTCGATGAGCTCGACGGGGACAAAATGCCGGTACTCGAAGTCGTCATCGAGCGCCAGGAGCCTGGCGAGGAATTCCTGCTTGCCGTGCGCGGTGCCGGCATGACGCGATTGCCGGGGATCGGCAATCCAGCGGAACACGACATCTTCAGCGCACCGAGACAAGGCGCCTTCGATGTCGCGGTCCGCGTAGGCCTGATAAAGATTGCTGACGATTTCCACTGCACGCATGGCCCATTCCCTCCATGGCTAAGCAGTTCAGCATGCGCTTTTTTTAGCAGGTGGAAAAGTATCGCCAGGCCGGCAGCAACGCCTGTTGGACCGGCAGTGCCGGCCCAACAGAGGTATCGCCTCAGTTCGGCATCTCGGCGACCGAGCGGAAGAACGCCTCCGGGTCGTCGACCTCGGTCAGCCGCTGCCTGTCGATCAGCCAGAAGCGGTTGCCGACGGCGCGGATGAAGGAGCGATCATGCGAGGCAAGCAGGCAGCTCGCCTGATGCTTCAACAATTCGTCCTCCAATGCTTCCTGGCCGTCGATGTCGAGATGGTTGGTCGGCTCGTCGAGCAGATAGAAATTGGGATGGATGAGCCTGAGCACCAGCATCATCAGCCTCGATCTCTGTCCGCCGGACAGAGCGCCAATCTTCCTCTCCTGCATCTCGATCGCGACGCCGGCGCCGGCGAGCAGCGAGCGGGCGCGCTGCTCGCCGACCTCGAAGCGGCGCGAGACCATCGCCAGCGGCGTGTCGTCGCTATCGATGCCCGACAGCGCCTGATCGCTGTAACCGAGCACGGTCGACGGCGTCACCTTGATGTTCGCGACCGATCCCGGCTCGGCGATGGCGCCACGGATCATCGCGATGAAGCGCGTCTTGCCGACGCCGTTGCGGCCAAGCAGCACGATGCGATCACCCTGGCAGATCTGGCGATTGCCGGTCCTGAACAGCAGCGTGCCGTCGGGCGTTTCGACCGCCGCGTCCTCCAGCGTGATCAGCACCTTGGCGTGGGTGCCGCGGTTCGCCAGCTTGATCGCGCCGGCCGAGCGCTCGCGATGCGCTTGTATGGCGGCATCCTCCAGCTTCTCGGCCCGTTCCTTGAGCTGCCTGGTCTTAATCGTCAAAAGGTCGCTGCCGGAATTGATGCCGATATTGTTCAACTTGGCGGCCTGCTTGCGCAGCTGCTGGGCGATCTTCATGTCGCGCTCGAACTTGCGCGCCGTCGAGGCGTCGAGCTCGTCGAGCGCCTGCCGGGCACGGGAATAGGGCAGCGCGAACACCGCCGACTCTTCCGGGCGCAGGAACAGGGTACGGTTGGTGGCCGCGTCGAGGAAGGCGCGGTCGTGGCTGGCGATGATGACCGGCACATCGCGTGGTAGCGCATTGAGCCATGTTTCCAGCTGGCTGATCCTGGCGAGGTCGAGATGATTGGTCGGCTCGTCGAGCAGAAGCACGTCGGGATCGGTGACCCAGACGCGGGCGATCAGCGCCAGACGCTGCCAGCCGCCGCTCAGAGCGCGCATCGGCCGGCCGCGCATGTCTTCCGGCACCTCGAGCGAATCCAGCACGACGTCGACGCGCCAGAACTCGCTGTCGCGCTGTTCGGGCGGCAAGGCATCGGCGACGACGTCATGGAAGCTGCGGCCGAGAAATGCGTCAGGGATGGATTGCTCGACATGGCCGACGCGCAGGCCGCGCGACCGGGTGATGTCGCCGGTCGTGGCTTCGACTTCGCCGGCCAGGCATTTGAGAAGTGTCGATTTGCCACGGCCATTGGCCGCGACGATGCCGAGCCGGTCGCCGGCGCCGATGATGAGGTCGAGGTTGGAGAAGAGCGGCGCACTCATGGTGACGCCGAGAGATTTGAGGCTGATCAGGGCCATGTCGATTTCTCTGGTCTGTCCGGAAAATCCGGCTCAATGCACTTTGACGGTGCGCCCCTAGGCCATCAGGCCAGGTTCAGCGGCACCACGAAGGGCAGACCAAAAATCGAAGCGGGAAAACCCGGACCGTCCTGGTCAGCCCTGCAAGCAAGCTCGCAGGGCACAGACAGGGCCGCGCTGACGGTGGTGGCAGTAGTTCACGCAGCCCTCCTTTCCAGATGTTCGAGTTGGGAACTGGGTACACCGGGGGAGGGGCGGAGGCAAGTGGTCCGCACTTCCCTTCTCCCACAAGGGGAGAAGGAAAAGGCGCTACTGCCCCGGCCGTCCGGTCTTACTAGGCCGGCGTTTCTGCCGGCGCTCGTCGGCCGGGTCTTCGTAGGAGCCGATGCCGGCTCGCTGACGGACGATCGGCTTATCGTCGCGTTCCTTCGCGCCCGTCCTGCCGGACATCTCCCCCGCCTGAGGAGGCGTTGGCTGCGGCTTCGCCGGCTTCTTGCCCTCGACCGGTTTCTCTGTGCGGCGCACCGTCATCTCGTCGAGCGAGTTCTTCCTGAACAGGGGCTTGATCGGCTCGCCGGGGATGCCGAAATCGGAACCGTGCGCTTCCTGCGCGCTCTGCTTCTTGAACAGCGAACGCGACACCGCGCCGGCCGGGGTCGCCATGTCGGTGCCCGGCCCCATGTCGTCGATCGACGGTTTGGCGAAGAGCGGCTTCTTCACCGGCACGGCGCCGTCAGCGCCCATCTCGTCCAGATGCGGCTTGCGGAAGAGGTTGGGCCGGGCAGCCTTTGCCGCCTCCTCGGCGGCGCGTGCCTCATCGAGCTTGCGGAAACGCTCCTGTTCCTCGACCGTGCGATGCTTGGCCACGCCCTTGTTGTGCTTGCCCTTTTCGCGGCCTGAGGCAGGGCTTTGGCCTTCCACCTCGCGCGCCAGCGGGTCGTCGGAGATGGCAAGCTCCATCTCGCGCAGCCGCTTGATCTCGTCGCGGACGCGCGCCGCCTTCTCGAAGTCGAGATTGGCGGCGGCGTCGCGCATCTGCTTGTCTAGCGCCTCGAGGTGCGTCTTCAGATTGTTGCCGATCATCGCCCCGGCGTCGTCGGTGAACTGCGAGATGTCGGCGCGGACATGGTCCTTCTCGTAGACCGAATCGAGGATGTCGGCGATACGCGACTTGACCGATTCCGGCGTGATGCCGTTGGCGGCGTTCCACTCCATCTGCTTCTCGCGGCGGCGGTTGGTCTCGGCCATCGCCCGTTCCATCGAGCCGGTGATCTGGTCGGCGTAGAGGATGACCTTGCCGTCGACGTTGCGGGCGGCGCGGCCGATGGTCTGGATCAGCGAGGTTTCCGAACGCAGGAACCCTTCCTTGTCGGCATCGAGAATGGCGACGAAGCCGCATTCGGGAATGTCGAGGCCTTCGCGCAACAGGTTGATGCCGACCAGCACGTCGAAGGCGCCGAGGCGCAAATCGCGCAGGATCTCGATGCGCTCCAGCGTGTCGATGTCGGAATGCATGTAGCGGACGCGGATGCCGTTCTCGTGCAAATATTCGGTGAGGTCCTCGGCCATGCGCTTGGTCAGTACGGTGACCAGCGTGCGATAGCCGGCCCGGGTCGTGTCGCGGATCTCGCCGACGACGTCGTCGACCTGGCTCTTGGCCGGACGCACCTCGACCGGCGGATCGATCAGGCCGGTCGGACGGATGACCTGCTCGGCGAAGACGCCGCCGGACTGGTCGAGTTCCCAGGCGCCCGGCGTCGCCGAGACCGCCACCGACAGCGGGCGCATGGCGTCCCATTCCTCGAAGCGGAGCGGCCGGTTGTCCATACAGGAGGGCAGGCGGAAACCGTACTCGGCCAGCGTTGCCTTGCGGCGAAAGTCGCCGCGATACATGCCGCCGATCTGCGGCACGGTGACGTGGCTTTCGTCGATGAAGATCAGCGCGTTGTCGGGCACATATTCGAACAAGGTCGGCGGCGGATCGCCGGGCTGGCGTCCGGTGAGGTAACGCGAATAGTTCTCGATGCCGGCGCAGGAGCCGGTCGCCTCCAGCATCTCCAGATCGAAGCGCGTGCGCTGTTCCAGCCGCTGCGCCTCCAGCAAACGGCCAGCCTTTTCAAGCTCTTGCAGGCGATGCTTGAGCTCCTCCTTGATCGACTTGATGGCTTGATTCAAGGTCGGGCGCGGCGTCACATAGTGCGAGTTGGCGTAGATCTTGACGCTTTTCAGCTCGCCGGTCTTCTGGCCGGTGAGCGGATCGAACTCGGTGATCTGTTCGATCTCGTCGCCGAACATCGAGATGCGCCAGGCGCGGTCTTCCAGGTGGGCGGGGAAGATCTCGATGGTGTCGCCGCGCACGCGAAACGAGCCGCGCACGAAGTTGATGTCCTGGCGCTTGTATTGCTGGGCGACGAGGTCGGCGAGAAGCGAGCGCTGGTCGAGCCGGTCGCCGACCTGCATCTGGAACGTCATCGCCGTGTAGGTCTCGACCGAGCCGATACCATAGATGCAGGACACGGAGGCGACGATGATGACGTCGTCGCGCTCGAGCAGCGAGCGCGTCGCCGAGTGGCGCATGCGGTCGATCTGCTCGTTGATCGAGGATTCCTTCTCGATATAGGTGTCCGTGCGCGGGACGTAGGCTTCCGGCTGGTAATAGTCGTAATAGGAGACGAAATACTCGACCGCGTTCTCGGGGAAGAATTTCTTGAACTCGGCATAGAGCTGCGCGGCAAGCGTCTTGTTCGGCGCCAGGATCAAAGCAGGGCGCTGCGTCTCCTCGATCACCTTGGCCATGGTGAAGGTCTTGCCCGAGCCGGTGACGCCGAGCAGCACCTGGGTGCGGTCGTTCCGCTCGACGCCTTCGACGAGGTCCTTGATGGCTGTCGGCTGATCTCCGGCGGGCTCGAAATCCGAGACCATCTTGATGGCGATGCCGCCCTCAGACTTTTCCGGGCGGGCCGGACGGTGCGGCGTCCACAGCTGGCCGTCCTTGTGCAGCGGATTGCCGGATTCGATCAGCGCCGACAGCGCCGCGACCGTCGCGGTGACGCCGCCGGACGAAACCGACTCGGCATCCTCCAGGCTGATGTCGAGGCCGGCCACAGGGTTGAGGCCAGCGGCCGCGCGCTCCTTCGCCGAGGCAGCGCCGCCCATCGAGGTGCCGCGCGCGGTGCGGCCGGGCGCCGACGAGCGCTCGGGTATCTTCTTCGGCGCTTTTGCCTTCGGCTGCTTTTCAGCTTCACGCTCGATCTGCCCGGCCCAATCGGAGATCGAGCCGGTCAGCGGCGCGCCGGCAAAGTCGGCCTGCGGCGCTTCCGCGAAGCCGCCGGGCTCTAGCGGCTCGGCGGCATCGAGGAATTCGGTCAGCGGGCTGCGCCGCTTCGGCGCGCCGTCTTGCGAAGGCGTCTTCTTGTCAGGATGTCTGGCCATGGCCCGAATATGGGTGGACTCGGCCGAAATGGAAAGAGCCGAGTGAAAGGGCTCCGGCCGCGCTTGGACGCTGCTGACAGAAGGCTGTCAGGAGAGGGGTCATGATCCGATGGGCCTGGGATCGTCCGGCTCCGCCTTGGCAACCGCGGCAAGCGCCGCGGCGACGACGGCGGCGCGGCGGGCCTTCGGTCCATCCACCGGCCAGACCAGACGGCGCTTGATGGTCAGCGCGGGAATAACGCGGGCGATCTCGACGAGCTGGCCGGAGCGGAAATGCTCCCTAAGCACCAGTTCGCTGGCAAGCAGCGCCCCCATGCCGGAAAGCGCGGCCTGCGCGGCCAGCACGGTCAAGGGGAACCGCGGTCCGTGATCGATGTTCTTACGCTGGCGGCCGGCGGCGGCGAACCAGCTTGCCCATGTGGGGTAGACGTCGTCGCCCATTGTCTGGTCGATGTGGAGGAGGGGCAGGCGGTCGAGCACTTCGGCGCTATCTTGATCTGCGCGGTTGCGGATCAGCGCCGGGGCACAGGCCGGGATCACCCTTTCGGCGAAGAGATCGGCCGATGCGAGATCTCTTGCCGTGCTGTTGCGGTAGCTGATGGCGAGGTCGATGCCTTCCTCCAGCATCGAATCCAACGCGATCGACACCACGATGCGCACGTCCAGCCTGCCGAGAGCTGCGCGGACATTGCCAAGGCGCGGCGCCAGCCAAAGCGAGGCGAAGGACGGATCGGCGGCGATGGTGAAGGTATCGGCACGGCGCTCGAAACGCAGCCGCCGCAAGCCGGAGACCAGCGCGTCGAAGCCGCGGTCGATGTCGGGCAGCGCCGCCTCGGCGATGCGTGTGAGCGCGATGCCGTTGCCCTCGCGCCTGACCAGCTTGACGCCAAGCCGATCCTCCAGCTGCCGCAACTGATGACCGACGGCGCCCGGCGTGACGCCGAGCTCGTCGGCGGCCCGCGTCAGACTGCCGGTGCGCGCGGCGGCGGCCAGCGCACGCAGGGCCGACAGCGGGAGGTCGCGAAGAAGCATCATGGATTGAGAATACCTCAAAACTTGCGAAAACAAACTCGTTTGCAGGAAAAGCCGCGAGCGCCCTACCGTTGTTGAAGACAACTCAATCCAGGAAAGCCGTCGCCATGCTCGATATGCAGACTCAGTCCGTCCCCGCCGGCCAGGCACTCGCGACGCGCTCCTTGCGAGCGATGCGCAACGAAGGACTGCGTATCGCCGTGGAATTCGATGACGGCAGCGCCGGCCGGCTGTCGATGCGCTGGCTGCGGCTTGCCTGCGAATGCGAGATATGCGGCGACACCGCTTCCGGAAAGCGCTGGCTGACGCCTGCCGATGTTCCGGCCGATATTCGCGCGGCCTCGATCGAGATCTCGACGGATGGGACGACGGACGTGGTCTGGCGGGACGGCCATGTCTCGCGCTTCGCGGTGGGCTTTCTGGCGGCCCATGCCGGACGCGGCGGCGATTTCGGCGCGCCACGCTTTCAGCCGGAACTGTGGAATAGCGATCTCGGCGCGCGGCTTGGGCGTTTCGCCTTCGACGCCGTGGTGGAGGACGACGCAGCGCTTTTCCACTCGCTGCGCGCCTTGCGCGACCATGGTATCGCCATGCTGACCGGCGTCCCGGCCGAGCCTGAGGCGACGCTGCGCGTCGCCGGCCGCTACGGGCTGGTGCGCGAGACCAGCTACGGCAAGGTTTTCGATCTCATCTCGCGGCCCGACGCGCGGGTGGCCGGGGAAACGGCGCGCGCGCAAATTCCGCACACGGACGAGCCGTTCCGCTATTCGCCGCCGGGCTTCATCTTCTTCCATGCGATCAGGACCGGCGCGGGCAGCGGTGGCACCTCGTTGATGGTCGATGGCTTTCAAGTCGCCGAACGGATGCGCACAAACAGTCCGGAGCTGTTCGACCTGCTCGCTCGACATGGCGTGACATTCCATCGCGAGCATGCCGGCGACGTGTTCTTCAGCGCCGAGGCGCATGTCATCAGCCTCGACGCGAGCGGCGCCGTCACCGGCATACGCTTCAACGATCGCTGCCTGGCGCCGCAGACGGGCGCTGTCGATGAGATCGACGGGCTGATCGAGGCGCTTGCCGAGCTGACGCGGCTGATCTGCAATCCGGCGAACCAGTTCCGGCACCAGCTGCAGCCCGGCGAGGTGCTGGTCTTCGACAATCAGCGGGTCCTGCACGGGCGCACCGAATTCGATCCGACGCTGGCCGTCCGCCACCTCAGAAGCTGCAACCTCGACCGCGACGGCGTCCACAGCGCCTTCCGCACGCTGGCCCGGCGCTTCGCGCCTGAGGAGGCGGAAGCGGTGCTTTATCAGGGCGCAATTTTCTGACGATAGCCAGGGGGACGGCGTCGACCTCGAAGGTTCGGTTCCTCGCCCCCGCCAGAGGCGGGGGAGAGGTGTCCGCGAAGCGGACGGAGAGGGGGTTTCGTAAGGCGCAAGCCCTTCTCTTCAAAGCGCTTTCGCCGCGCGGGACCGGCGCCCCCCTCTCCGTCTCGGCTTCGCCGAGCCACCTCTCCCCCATTTCATGGGGGCGAGGAACCTAAGACCGCGGGCCTCAATTGAACCACAGCGCAAAGGTCAAGAAACCGGCGCCGCCGAACTCGCGTTGGATCTGGTCGAAATCGTCGCTGGTGAGGATCTTGCCGCTTTCGAGATAGGGCGCGATGCCGGGACCGGTGATCGAAAGGACCAGGTCAAAAGGTTTCGGCTCGTCGAAGAAGCGCTTCATGTTGATGCCCTTCCCGGTAATGCGAAAATGCGGCAGCAGCGCGCGGCCTTCGAGAAGATCCTCGGCTATCGTCAGCGTGGCGAGCCAGGCCTGCACCTGTTCCTCGCCGACCTCGAGGCCGGTCAGCGGGTTGACGCCCTTCTGCTGCGGTCCCGGCAGCCATTCACGGTCATTGTCGGTCTCGGCCAGGATCGACTTCCAGTCCTCGCGCGACAGCCGGATCATCTCCAGCAGGTGGCGGCGCGCAGCCCGCCGGCGTTCCGGCTCGATCACCGGCCAGTTGACGAGATGCACCAGCGAGATGAAGTCGGCGAAGCGCCATTCCGAGGCGAACATGTTGCCGCTCATGCCGCCGTCCAGCGGCACGAGCGTATCCTGCAATGGCAGTTTCGCACGCGGGAACAGCATGTGGAACGAGCCGTCAAAGGCATTGCGGAAATCATGCGCCAGCCAGAAATCGGCCTGCGCCATGAGGAACTCGGCATAGCCTTGCAGCCAAAAACCGTCGGCGCGGTCGAAGCGGAAGGTGAGCGAAGGCGCGGTATTGCTGGTGTCGATGCTGCCGCGCGACAGCGACGCCATGATGGCGGTGATGCTTTCGTCGGGCGCGAGCTTGCCATCTTCGTTGAGGTCGATGCCGACATGGGTGAGGTCGACAATCATGCCGATATCGGCATCCTTTGGCACGGAGCCAAGCGTGACGGCGGATTTCTCCAGCCGGTCACGGAAGGCGACCAGGATGGCGCGGAATTCTTCGTAGGTCAGCGGCTGCGGGTGGGGATTGTCGGGCACCGGCAACCGCATCAGCGGCAGCATGAAGGATCTCGGGCTCTCGAAACCGTGGCGATGCAGGCCGCCGGCGAGGAGCTCGAGCGCAGTGAAGAATTCGCCGGCGCCGGCCGCATAGGCTGAGGCTGGGTCCTTGGCCGCTGCCGCCTCCAACGTCGACAGCGCCGTGTTCCGGTCGGCCACGCTCTTCGCCTCGAACATGGACTTGGCTTCGTCCGGCATCTCGGCCCAGGCGACGGACGCCGGCAGGAATGCAAACAAGGCTGCTGCAAGGATCACTCTACGCATCGTCATCGCCCTCCACTGCTCCACGTCGTGAGCATACACGGATTTCGGTCAGTCCGAGATGCCCGCCGCGGGATCGCCAGCAACCCGCTTCAACCTATCCATCAGACAGTCTACACAGGGCGAAACTGGATGGGCCCGTGTCGAACTATCCGCTTGCCTATAAACTGTCATGGCTGCCGCGCCTGCTGAGACCGTCGCTTGCCGGCGACAGAAGCGGCTTCGCGGCGCCCGCGGCGACGTTGCTCGATCCGCAGCCCACACGGAAGGTGCGGCTGGCCTTCGTCGGCGACATTTCGGCAGTCGCCAATCGCGATGCGCCGGATTGGGATCCGGCGATCACGACGCTGCTTTCATCCGCCGACCTCGTGATCGGCAATTGCGAAAGTCCGATCGTCGAACGAGCACGCGCGGTCATAGGCACGCGGCTCGGCACGCATCATGCGATGAGCGAGCATTTCCTGGCCGATGCGCTCGCAGCCGCCGGCATCGCGCGCGACAGGCTCGTTCTGTCCCTGGCCAACAACCACGTGCTCGATCAGGGCATCGCCGGTTTCGACGAAACGCTCGCGGCGCTGAACCGGCTCGGGATCCGGACCATCGGCACGGTTGCCGGCGGGCCCGTCCAGCGTCATGCGGCCGGACCGCTGACGATCGGCTTTGCGGCTTTCACGCTCTGGCGCAACACGGATGGCGCGCCGTTCGAAGAACGCATCTCGATGCATGCCGCCGAATGGCCGAGCGACGCCGTTTCCGGCATCGATCTCACCTGCGCCGTGCCGCACTGGGACTGGGAGTTCCGGCATTTTCCACGACCCGCGACGCGGGCGCTGGCGAGACGGCTGGCGGATCACGGCGTCCGGTTGATCGCTGGGCATCACGCGCATGTCGTGCAGCCCATCGAGCGTGTCGGCGACAGCGTGATCGCCTACGGCCTTGGCGATTTCCTCGGCACTGCGCTCGCCAGACTGCCATGGCCGGCACGCATCGGCTCGATATTCGTCGTCGATGTCAGCGTCGATCCGGCCACGCGCGGCGCCATCGCCGCCTACAAGATGCATTTCTTCATGCGGCTCCCTGATAAAGGCTATGAGCGGCTGATGCCGGTCGAGGCTTTGGACGGCCGGCTCAAGCGGCGGGTCGGTGCCCGGCTGGAGGCGATTTTTCCCACTTCGGGCAACTAGTGGCACCGCACAGGGATTTTGAAAGGTTGCCGTTTGTCTACGGGCACGATTTTCACCGTTCCTTTCCGTGAAGTCGGCGCAAACGCCGGGGATTGGCGGAAGCCTTCCAACCTCGTCATCCCTGGGCGGAGCAGACGCCAAGCGGCGTCGCGGAGACCCTGGGATCCATTCCGTGACCCTGATCAAAGAGTGCAGCGGAGCAGAATTCTGGACCGCAGCAGCGCTCATGCGTCACGGAATGGATCCTCGGGTCTGCGCGCGTCGCTTCGCTCCTTGCTCCGCCCGTGGATGACGACTGGGTGGACGTTTCGGCCAATTTCCAAGGCATGCCACCTGCCAACACAACATGGCCAGTCGGTCAAAATTCCTTTGCAGAACCATCAGCCGCCGATCGCCACGGGCGCAGGCGACTTTCGCGCAAAAGCCGCTATCATGGCGGCATCTCAGCGGCGGCCGGGGGTGGCCATGGAAGCAGCGGATTTCATGCCGAGCGAAGCAGCCATCGCGGGCATCAGGCGCGGCATAGAGGACTATGAGGCGAAACGGGCGTCAGCCCAGAAACAGGTCCGCTGGCGGGTGCCTGTGTTCGTCGGCCTGGTCGTCGTCATCGTCGCGCTCATCGCCTGGCTGTTCAACGCTGCCGCCGATCCTCACGAACAGTGGCTTTCGACGCCGCATGTCTTTCTCTATCTCGGCGGCCTCGTTGTCGCGGTGCTGCTCTATTTCCAGGCGCTGAGGCCGGCGACCCGGCTGCAGCAATCTTTTCGCGATACGTTGCTGCCGATGATCTTCGGCTTCGTGCGCGAAGTGCGCTACCAGCGCGGCGCGCGGCCGAACTCCTTCGGCAGGATGCCACGCGAAACCGTCGGCGCTTTCAACCGTCAGAGCTTCGACGATGTCATTTCCGGGCGCTACGAGGATTTTCCCTTCGAGCTCTACGAGGCGAAGCTCTGGGAAGGCTCCGGCAAAAGCGAGACGACCGCCTTCAAGGGCGTCATCGTCGCCTTCGAGACCATCGAGCCGTTCCCCGGCACGCTGGTCGCCGCGCGTAAGGCCGGCAAGGTGGCGCATTTCTTCCGCGGCATGTTCGCCGGCAAGATGCAGGAGCTGTCCTCCGGCGTCGAAGACCTCGATGCCACTTATGAATTCCGCACAGACAATGTCGAGGCGGCGCGGCCGCTGGTCACCGGCCGGATGGCGCAGGCGCTGACCTGGCTCCGCGAGACATGGCCCTACGACCAGGCGCGGGTGGCGCTCAGCGGCAGCGACGGCTTTCTGTTGATGCCGCGTTCGAAGAACTTCTTCGAGCTACCGGATATCTCGCAGCCGATCGATTACAACACCCATGTCGCGCCGATGATCACCGATCTCGGCGCGATGCTGGCGACGGCCGCACTGGTGCGCAAGATCGGCGCGAGGGATGAAGTGAGCGGATAGACCTCAGCAGTCGAAGCCGTATTGAGTGCGCATATAGTCGGCCTCTTCCTTCGACATCTTCTTAAACATCACGCAGACGGTGAAGCTGCCGACCTGGCGGCCGTTTTTGGTGTAGCCCCAGTCGGAGATGTCGTCCCTGGTGAATTCGATGTTCTGGCCAAGGACGACATTGCGGACGATTTCCGGCTCGTTCGCCAATATGCCGACGAAGCCGTCGGCGGTCCGCTTGAAGGGGATGACCCAGAAATGCTCCGTCGCCTTTCCGTCGACGACCATCACCTTCAGCTTGAACCTGTCGGTTCCCGGCGGCGGAGCGTCGGACAAGGCCAGGAATTCATCCAGGCTGGATCGCGCCTTTGCGATCGCCGCCGCCATCTCGGCGTCGTCCGAGGCGATCATCATGGCCTTGTCGTCGCTTTGCGCGCGGGCATGCAAGGGACCGAGCGCCAGCAGCAGGCATAGCGCGACGCGAACGGCAATTGTCATGGCACCCCCCGGTCAAAGCCAATATCCCTGCGCACTATCTTCGGGCAATGTGTCGGCTTTATCAATCGGGGAACCGACCCACGCCAATTGTCATCGGCGAATGATAACGGAGGGGCTTCGGCCGCCGAAACGAGGCACTAGAACTAGGCGCGGAGGACAGGGACATGCGATTGAGATTTGCGGCTGCGGCGTACGCAGCGATCGTCCTTTGCGCCGGGCCTGCCCGTGCCGACGACCCGAAGGCCTTCAGGCTGACCATCGACGGCGTGACCGTCGACATCGATCCGGGCGAAGATGTCGACGTCAAGCTCCCCAGCGGCAAGACCAGCAAGGTAAGGCTCGACCACAATGATTTTGCCACCTTCTCCGACGGAACATTCTCCTTCGTCCATCCGAGCAGCAATTCGGTCACCAAGAGCGATCTCGGCGACGGTATCGCTCAATATCTCATGGCTTCGGCGCTCGGCACCCTCGTCGTGGTGCAGACATACGACAAGATGAACCCTGTCTCCCTCAACCAGCTGATGCTGCAGGAGATGACCAAAGAAACGGTCCAGGCGGGTGGGCAACTGACGCAGCAGCCGACGACGCGCAAGCTTGCCGACGGCAAGCAACTGACCGGCCTCAAGGCGACCGTGAAGACGCGCACCGACAGGGCGGATTTCGAGATCGTCGGTTTCGGCGCAGCCGATCGGGGGCTGCTCTTCATCACGCGCGTCGGCGATCAGGATAACGTCACCGAACAGCCGCTGATCGACAAGTTCTGGGAGACCCTGAAGATCAAGCTGTAAAAGGCTAGGTCAAAGGCCCGTAAGTCCGGCCAGCCAGTTCGCCGAGCGCTTCGCCACGTCCACCGTTGCGCCAGCAGCGCGGCTGAGGTCGGTCTTGACCACGGCATAGCCGGCCTTGGTGCGGTAAAGCACGGCGCGGCCGCCATCGACCGACCCGTCGAAGGCCAGGGGCTTTGCCGATTCCGTTTCGCTGGCGGTCACCGTTCCGCCGACCGGAGCGCTCGGGCGATGGTCGAGCTCGGGCGGCAGCGGGGCGATGGTTTCGACAACGCGGTTCCTGGGTTTCAGATCCGGCCTGGAAGCTTTCTCGGCAAGCTCGGAGGAAGCGGCCGAGCCCTTGACGCGGCAGATGCCTGAAACCAGCGGATAGTCGAAATTGCGCTGGTGCAGCATCTGGCTCTTCATCGCCGCTTCGCAGTCGGCGAGCGTCGTCCATTTGGCCGGCGTCTCGCCGATATATTCGCAGAGCTTGGCGTCGCAGTCGCAGCCGACAATGGTCATGGCGACAAGGGCGGTCTTGATCACGGTCTTGTCCCTTTAAATATTCCCAAACCGATCAATCGCCGCGGAACAAGGCGGGATTTGGCCGCGATTGTGGATTGTGCGTGTCGATGCGTTACGGAAGGTTGCTTGGCCGGCGACTGTGGCCGGAAAGCATCAGCAGCGGATGTCCGGGAGGGCGGTAGCCTGTGAGGCGGACAGCACCAAAAAGACAGTTGGCGCTGGGATTTCTCCCAGCGCCTCCCTGTCAGATCAGGAACCGGTTACGGCAGCAACTTCCGTAAAGTCGTCGCGCCAGGCCGGCCTTGATTTTGACGGTCCTGCCAGTCGCCGCCCGAAGGGCAGCTCCCGTTCCAGACCACGCCGATCTCCACCCTTGCGGGCTTCGCCCAGCGTGCCATCGAAGGTTTTTACCGGCCTTCATGGCAGCATCGGTCCGCCGTCGGCGTTGGCACGCTTTCCGCGGCACCCGTAGGTCTCGGCATCCGTCCCTCAAACAGGCGAGCCTGCTCTCGTTCTGGGCCGTACGGGCCTCAGGAAATCCGCCTTGCGCTTTGCCTTTCGGCTGGGCGTTCGGTAGCCGCCTGAGATGGGTTGAATGTACGCCGGGTAAGGGCTCTGGGAAATGCCGGCGCGCCTGTGGATAGCGGGATTATCGGGGACCAATGGCGAAAGCTTCGGAATCCGCCGGCCGAACCGCTTAGACAGCCTGCCCCGCTTTTCTGTGACCGCTCGATGTTGGAGCCTTGCTCCGGCGCCCGGTCCGCGTTTCAATGTCGGCAAAAGACTCTGGGTGCCAGCGCGGGTGCCGCCGCGCATGTGCGCGACGTGCCTCGGGGGAGGTCGACTTGAAAGTCGGGGTTGTTCTCAATCCGATTGCCGGCGGCGGCAGGCTCAAGCGGCATTGGGCGGAGGCCGCGGCATCGCTCAACAGGAATTTCGGCGATTTCCACTTGCGGGAAACTCAGGCCAGCGGCGACGCAGAGCGGCTGGCGATCGACCTCGCCGCCGGCGGGTGCGACCTGGTGATCGCGGCAGGCGGCGACGGCACCGCAAGCGAGGTGGCCGACGGGTTGCTGCAGGCACAAGATGAGACCGGCCAGGAAGCCGCGCTTGGCCTTCTGCCCTGTGGTACCGGCATCGACTTCGCGCGCGGGCTCGACTTGCCGCGCGGCATCGATGCCGCGCTGAAGCGGATCGCCGATTCCAATGCGCGAAAAATCGACGCCGGCCGCATCTGCTACATCGACGACCACGGCGCGCTGGCCAGCCGCCACTTCATCAACATCGCCAGCCTCGGCCTGTCCGGCGCGACGGATCGCGCCGTCAATGCGGACAAGCGCAAGGGCAGGGTCTCGGCCAAGGCGCTGTTCTTCTGGCGCACCGTGCTGGAGTTCATCCGCTACCGTTTTCAGGATGTCAGGATCACCATCGACGACGGCGAGCCGGTCGAGGCGCGCATGGCGCTGGTGGCGGTGGCCAACGGCAAATTCTTCGGCGGCGGCATGATGATCGCGCCGGACGCCGAGCTCGCCGACGGCCAGTTCGATATCATCATCCTGCGGGCCGCCGGCAAGCTTGGGCTGATCCGCGACCTCCGCCTGCTCTACGGCGGGCGCCACCGCAACCATCCGGCAATCACCATCCTGCGTGGCCGCAAGGTGCTGGTCGAGCCGCTCGGCGATGCCGAGAAGAACGGCGCGCTGGTCGACATAGACGGCGAGTCGCCAGGCCGAATTCCGGCGACATTCGAGATCCTGCCCGGCGCGCTGACGCTGAGAGGTTGAATCAAGACGTTGGCCAGGGGTGGAGCGCCCCGCGGCGTCGTCATCCCTGGGCGAAGCAGGAGCGAAGCTCCGTCGCGGAGACCCTGGGATCCATGCCGGGACTCCTGAGCGCAGCCACGGTGCAGAATTCTTCACCGCTGCACCTTCGGCTTGGTCGCGGCATGGATACTCGGGTCAAGCCCGAGTATGACGAAGGGAGGGCCGGTTCCGCCAATTGTCGAGGTATGCAGTCCGGTCGGAACTTCTGCCTGAGAACCAACCGAGATGTTGAAGTTCCGATTCAATTCGTTGCGGGGATGATTCCGGAGGCTTACTCAAAGTCCTGATTTCATTCCACGATCCCACTGTTTCAAATCTCCAGCTTGGCCGGGAACCCCGGCGCGCGAAGCTCCGTGCCGACCGCGTCCTCCAAAAGCTTGACGATCTGTGTCGACCAGGCACCACCACCATAGGCGCGCTTACCCTCTTCGAAAATCGCGTTGACGCGGGTGGCAAGATCGAGCGGCGCGCCGAAATCCCTGCCCATGGCAAGCGCGAAGCCGAGGTCCTTCAGCGCCAGGTCCATGGTGAAGCCGACGTCGTAGGAGCCGTTAAGCACCAGCTGGCTTTCGGTCTCGTGGACGAAGCTGTTGCCGGAAGAGGCGACGATGGCGTGGTAGGCCTGGGCGAGATCGAGCCCGCCCTGCTTCGCCAGCATCAACGCTTCGCCGGCAGCGACGAGATGAATGAAGGCGAGCATATTGGTGATGACCTTGATCACCGCCGCCGAGCCGATCGGCCCCATCAGGAAGGATTTCGCGCACATCGCCTCGATGGCCGGACGATGGCGTTCGTAGAGCGCCGCATCGCCGCCGACGAGCGCCGTGATCCTGCCCACTGCGGCCAGATGCACGCCGCCGGTCACCGGGCATTCGAGCGTCTCGATGCCTTGTGCCGATGCCAGCGCGGCGAGTCGTAAAATCTCGTCACGGCCATTGGTCGACATCTCGATCCAGGTGCCGCCCGCGGGCAGGCCCTGGAGCAATCCGTCGGGGCCGGCGAGCACTGTTTCGCTGACCTTCGGCGAGGGCAGGCAGGTGATTGCATTGCCGGCGCGGGCAGCGGCCTCGGCGGGGCTACCCGACGCCGATGCACCGAGCGCGACCAGGCGCTCGACCGGCGCCGGGTCGCGGTCGAAGACGGTGACGGCAAAGCCGTTGCGCAGCAGGCTGGCGGCAAGGTTGCCGCCGAGATGGCCAAGGCCGACGAAGGCATAAGCGAGGGTCACGGCATCAGCGGCGTCTGCATCATCTGCAGATGCAGCTCCTTGCCGCTATAGGGATGGGCCTCGCAGACCGCCTCGTCGAGCTCGACGCCGAGGCCGGGCTCCTTCGAGGGGATGACGTTGCCGTCCTGCCATTCGATTTTCTTCTTGAGCAGCGTGGCGTGGAAACCGTCCCACTGCTTGAGCGATTCCAGGATGAGGAAGTTGGGCAGCGTCACCGCGAGCTGGATGTTGGCGGCGCCGACGATCGGGCCGCAATAGCAATGCGGCGCCACCTGGATGTGGTAGGCTTCGGCCATGGCAGCGATCTTCTTGGTCTCGAGAATGCCGCCGGAGCGGCCGAGATCCGGCTGCAGGATGGTCGCGGCGCGGTTCTCGATGACGCGGGCGAACTCGAACTTCGTCGTCAGCCGCTCGCCGGTTGCTATCGGGATGGAGGTCTGGCGGGCGACTTGCGCCATTACTTCCGGCATGTCCGGAGGCACCGGCTCCTCGAACCACAGCGGATCGTAGGGCTCGATGGCGCGGGCGAGCCGCAGCGCGCCCGAGGCGGTGAACTGGCCATGCGTGCCAAACAGGATATCCGCCCTGTTACCGACTGCTTCGCGGATCGCCTTGACCATGCGCGCCGACAGATCGATGTCGATCAAGCGCGGCTGATGGCCGTCATAGGCGGTGTAGGGGCCGGCCGGATCGAGCTTCACGGCATTAAAACCCTGCTCGACATATTCGAGCGCACAGGCGGCCGCCATATCGGGGTCATTGTAGACGTTCTTGCCGCGCGCATCTTCCGAATGGACGCTGCCGGTGTGCGGATAGAGGTAGGTGTAGGAGCGCAGGGTCTCGTGCACCTGGCCGCCGAGCAGCTTGTAGACCGGCTTGCCGGCCTCCTTGCCGACGATGTCCCAGCAGGCCATTTCGAGCGCCGAGAAGCAGCCCATGCCGGAAACGTCGGGGCGCTGGGTGAAGCCGGAGGAATAGGCGCGGCGGAAGAAATTCTCGATGTCGTGCGGATCGCGGCCGACGAGATAGCGCTCGGCCATGTCCTCGATCATCCTGGCGGTGACATGCGCGGAGAAGGTGGCGTTGTAGGCCTCGCCATAGCCGACCACGCCGCCATCGGTGGTGAGCTTGACGAAGATGAAATACTTGCCGCCGATGCCGGGCGGCGGGTTGCCGACAACCCAGGTCTTCACGTCGGTGATTTTCATTTGTGATCCTCCAGAACCAGGTCGGCGCCTTTCCATCCGGTCAGGATCGAGGCGGCGTTGGTGTTGCCCGTGATGTTGTCGGGGAAAATCGAAGCGTCGATGACGCGCAGGCTGTCCAGCCCATGCACCCGAAGCCGCGGGTCGACGACGGCGCGCGCGGCATCAGGCCCCATGCGGCAGGTCGAGACCGGGTGATAGACGGTGCCCGAGCGTTTCCTGAAATCCTGGATCAGGTCGGCGTCCGACTGGATCGAGGGGCCGGGCAGAACCTCTTCCTCGATGATCTCGGCCATGGCCGGCATCGAGGCGATCTTGCGCACGAACTTCACCGCCGCCAGCATCTCGTCGACATCGGCGTTGGTCGAATAGGCGTTGGGCGTGATCCTTGGATACTCGCGCGGGTCCTTCGAGCGGATCATGATCTCGCCGCGGCTCGAGGGCCGGCAGTTGGACAGGCCTATCGAGAAGCCCGGCCAGGGGTCGGGCGTCAGGATCGGACGCTCGCCGCTCTTCGGGATGACGGTGGAGAAGGCCTGGAAATAGAGCTGCATGTTCGGCCGTGTCATCGACGGGTCGGTGCGGAAGAAGCCGCCGGCATTGTTCATCGACAGCGACAGCGGACCGGAGCGCAAGAGGATGTATTGCATGCCGACGAGCAGCTTGCCCCACCAGGGCCTGAGGATCTGATTGAGCGTCGGCAGCTTGCCCTTGAAGGTGTAGTTGATGCCGACATGGTCCTGCAGATTGGCGCCGATATTGTCGTTGGCATGGACGACCGGGATGCCGAGGTCGGCCAGCAATGCCGCAGGGCCGATACCGGACAGCTGCAGCAACTGCGGCGAGTTGATCGAGCCGCCCGACAGGATCACCTCGCGGCCCGCGCGAGCCGTCTTCTTCTGCCCGTTCTGCTCGTATTCGATGCCGACGGCGCGTTTGCCCTCGAACAGGATTTTCGTCGCCAGCGCGTTGGTTTCGACACGGACATTGCCGCGTTTCATCGCCGGCCGCAGGAAGGCGCGGGCGGCCGACATGCGGCGTCCGTTCTTCGTCGTGATCTGGTAGACGCCGACGCCTTCCTGGGAGGCGCCGTTGAAGTCCGGATTGAGCGGCAGCCCGGCTTGCTGTGCGGCGGCAAGGTAGCGCTTGGTCAGCGGATGCACCGCGTTCGTGCAGTCGGTGATGTGCAAGGGGCCGCCGACGCCCCGCCACTGGTCGGCGCCCGCCGCATTGTCTTCCAGCGCCTTGAAGGAGGGCAGGAGGTCATCATAGGCCCAGCCGGGATTGCCAGCGGCCGCCCAAGCGTCGAAATCCTCGCGCGCGCCCCTGATATAGACCATGGCGTTGATCGAGCTCGAGCCGCCGAGCAGCTTGCCGCGCGGCCAGTGGTCGCTGTTGCCGGCCAGGCCAGGGTCGGACTCCGCCTTGTAGTTCCAGTTGACGGCCGGGTCGAAGAAGGTCTTGCCGTAGCCGAGCGGCATCTGAACATAGAACCGCCGGTCGGTTCCGCCGGCCTCCAGCACCAGCACCGAGAAGCGGCCCGAGGCCGACAGCCTGTCGGCAACGACGGAACCGGCCGAGCCGGAGCCGACGATGATGAAGTCGTAAGTCTGCATGATGGAAAAGCGGGCTCCGCAATGTTGCGCTTACCCTAGACATTGCCGGCTTGCGGCGTCGCCGTGGCTTCCGGCATGGCTTGTGAAAAAAGCGACCGGCGCAGTGGGGCACATTTCGCTTTTACCTGAGCTTGCGACATGGCGGTCGCATTGATACGCAACAGAAGCTACCCTTTGAGGATTTCGCCATGGTGCATTACGCGGACGGAAAACCCCTTGGCGATCTGACCTTGCGCACGCTCGCCATGCCCTCCGACGCCAATGCGGCCGGCGACATCTTCGGCGGCTGGGTGATGGCGCAGATGGACCTTGCCTGCGGCATCCGCGCCGCCGAGCGCGCCAAGGGCCGCGTGGTCACCGCCGCGGTCAAGGAGATGTCCTTCGCCAAGCCGATGAAGATCGGCGACACGCTCTGCATCTACACCCATGTCGAGCGCGTCGGCCGCACCTCGATGGTGCTCAAGGTCGAGGCTTGGGCGCAGCGCTATCTTTCCGATCTGATGGAGAAGGTCACCCATGCCGACTTCGTCATGGTGGCACTCGACGGCGAAGGCAAGCCGAAGCCGGTTCCGGCCGAGAGCTGATGCTCCGGCGGGACTGATTCTCCCCAGACTTGCCGCTCTGTAACAACGCCTGCGCGGGAGATTTGCTTCGCGACATCCAATGGTTGCCTTCACGCCCCACCTTGTAGGCGCAGGGGGAAAGACAATGCGTCAACATATGCTGAACGGCTGGCTCGTGGCAGCCCTTGTTGCTTTGGTCTGCCTGCTCGGCGTAACGGCCTACATGGAAGTCAGCACAGGTCTTCCACACGTCGCCTGCATGCGGGATCTGACGGCGGTCGGCAAGATGGCAGCGCAATTCAAGAGCTGCTCGACGGCGTGCTGCGACAGCACTGCCCCAAGCGTCTGATCGGTGGCGGCTAAAGGCGGGGTCTCCTTGGCGAAGCAGCTGCCCGGCGACGCCGGCGGCGGAACCGCGGAGGCTCTGATCAAAACCGAAAGCGCGATGCGACCGGCGCTGAGGCCCACGGTTTCATCGGCAGGCTAAAAACCCTTGCATTGCAATGGCTTCAGGCCTCTAGGCCGTCAAATTTCGCGCGTGCTTCGCGGACCCGATTGGTGTTCTTGCGCGCCCATTCGCCGAGCGCGCCGACCGGCACGAGCAGCTCGTGACCGAGTTGGGTGAGCTCGTAATCGACACGTGGCGGAATGGTCGGAAACACTTTGCGCGTGACGAAGCCGTCACGCTCCAAACCGCGCAAGGTGGTGGTCAGCATCTTTTGCGAAATTCCGCCAACGGCGGCGCGCAATTCGTTGAAGCGCATTGGTCCGCCGCCGAGCTTGCCGACCACGAGCACCGTCCATTTGTCGCCGACCCGTTGCAGGATTTCTGAAACGGCCCGGCAGTCCTCGGTGTTGTGCGGGTGCCTCAGTAACAAAGAAGTGCCTCCTTGCGCGCCGATTTGTCAGTATCACATATAGCGCCGGTATCCAAACGATACCAGAAATTCCCGCAAGGAGAGCCCCTTATGTCCAAGCCCAAAATCGCCATTGTCGTCGGTTCGACGCGCGCCGCCCGCTTCGCCGACGTGCCGACGCAGTGGATCGCCAAGATCGCCAAGTCGCACGCCGATATCGATGTCGAGATCGTCGATCTGCGCGACTGGCCGCTGCCTTTCTTCGACGAGGTCGCTTCCTCCGCCTGGGCGCCGTCGCAGAACGAAGTGGCGCAGCGCTGGCAGAAGAAGGTCGCCGAGTTCGACGGCTTCATCTTCACCGCCGCCGAATACAATCACGCCCCGACCGCTGTGCTAAAGAACGCCATCGATTACGCCGCCAATGAGTGGAACAAGAAGCCGGCCGGCTTTGTCGGCTATGGCAGCGTCGGCGGCTCGCGCGCGATCGAGCACCTTCGGCTGATCGCCGTCGAGCTGCAGATGGCGCCGGTCAAGTCGGCGGTGCACATCGCCTGGGGCGATTTCCTTGCGGTTCGCCAGGGCGAGAAGAAGCTCGAGGATCTCGAGCACCTGAACCAGTCGGCCGCCGCGCTGGTCAACGATGTCGCCTGGTGGGCAAGGGTGCTGAAAGCGGCCCGCGCCGCCGACGCGATCGCCGGCGAAGCCCAAGCCGCCTGAGCGGTCGATCGACACTGTCCTCCCAATGAGAAAGGGGCGGCGCCAGCGCTGCCCCTTTCCATTTGCGGAGCTGTCTGTCTGGCCTGGATCCCAGGCTGATCCCTTTGCCGCCGCGCCGTTGACCGCTCGGAACGGCGCGTTAGATGCAGGCCCGAATCCACCGAAGAAAAAGACAGCACAGTCATGGAGGAGCGGGATGCCTTGGCTTGGCAGATGGCGCAATCAGTATGGGTCCGTCCTCGACATCACCGGCGAGGACGGCAGCCGGATTGAAGGCACGTTTCGCACGGCGCTCGAAGACAGCAGCTTCTATGGACAGACCGTGCCGATATCCGGCATCGCGCATGGCGACGTGATTGGAGTAACGGCCGCCGGCGAGGGTACGGCCGGCCCTGCCGCCGTGAGCTACACCGGCATTTTGCGGGACGGCAAACTGGAGACGATGTGGCTGACAGTGGCCGGCAGCACCATCACCGGCAAGGAGGGCGAAACCGCTTCCCGCAAGCAGGTAGGAACCTGGCGCGCCTTCGGCATCAGCCTCGACACCTTCGTCCGAGAATAGCCAAGCCGACGAGAGAAGGTCCCTGATTGATGTTCATGGGTGATGGTCAGAGCCGGCCCTCCATGAGCAGCTCGCGGGTGCGCTTCAATGTGGACAGCAGGGCGGCTTTGTAGCCCTGGTCGCCGTCGAACTGCGCCTGTTCGGCCTGCTCCTCTGGGCCGTTCGGCTCTTTGCCACGCAGGCCGAGATAGCAGTAGAAGCGCAGATGGAGCGTGCCGTCGGCGCTCTCGAACAGTTCGTTGATGATCGCGCCCTCGCGCGGCCCGGTGGCCTGGAAGAATGTGACTTTGCTCTCCGGTTCAAGCGTGATGATCTCGCGCAGATCTGCACCCGCGATGGTCGCTTCGCGCACGAAATGCGTCGCGCTTTCTTCCACGACATCGCAGCGGGTGCAGAGGCCGGGCGGCAGGAATTGGCGGGCGTCGCGGGCCTTGAGCTCCAGGCCAGCCCAGGCTTGTGCACGGGTCAGCCTGGTCGCGCCTTCCGGGTTCACCGGGACGGTGGCGGTTGAGTAGATCATAATGGTGTCCTTGGGATTGATGTTGGGGTGGCAGGCTGCCGCCGGCGTCAGGCCGAGGCAGCGATTTCTGCGGCGAAGTCGCGATAGGTGCGCAGCGGACGGCCCAGCAGCTTGGTCAGGCGATCGACGTCGCCAGCATCGGGAATCATGCCCTCGCTGATGAAGCGCTCGCCCATCAGGCGCATGTCGAGCGCCATCCAACCCGGCATGAACTGCCGCAGGCTTTGTTCGAAGCCTGCCAGGTCTTCGCCGGGATAGGCGATCTGGCGACCCAGGACCTCGGTCCAGATGCCGGCGACATCCGTGCCGGTCAGCGTGTCGGGACCGACGAGGTTGATCCGGTCGAGCGGGAGGGCAATTTCGGCCTGCTCGCGGCGAAGCAACTCGATTGCTGCGACCTCGGCTATGTCGCGCGCGTCGACCATTGCCAAGCCCTTGCTGCCGATCGGCATCGGATAGACGCCCTGGCTGAGGATCACGTCTTTGATCATGAGCTCGTTGTTCATGAAATAGGCCGGACGAAGGATGGTGGCGTTGAGGCCCATCTGGTCGATCATCCGCTCGACCGCGAGCTTGCCGGCGAAGTGCGGCACGTTCACGTAAAGCTCGCCGTGGATCACCGACAGGTAGACGATGCGCTCGATGCCTGCCTCGCGGGCCAGGTTGAGCGCGATCAGCGCCTGGGTGAATTCATCGGGCACCACGGCATTGAGCAGGAACAGGGTGGAGACGCCCGAGAAGGCGCTGCGCAGGGAATCGGCGTCGAGCAGGTCGCCCTGCACCACGGCGACGCCCGCCGGGAAGCTCGCCTTGGAAGGATCGCGGACAAGCGCACGGATATCGGCGCCGCGCTTGACGAGCTGGTTAACGACTTGGCTGCCGACATTGCCGGTCGCGCCGGTAACGAGAATGGTCATGGGGTTCACTCCGGGTTTTGGGTCAAAAGACATCCCGTAAATGAGTGATCCACATTCGAACCGATAGGCGCTATATTTGGACACAGCGTCTCAATGGTGGAACAGATGGACCTTCTCGCCCTCGCTGATTTCAATCTGGTTGCCCGGCATGGAGGGTTCGGAAAGGCGGCGCGCGCCGCGGGGCGCCCGAAGGCGACCCTGTCTCGCCGGGTCGCGGAACTGGAGGCCGCCCTCGACTTGCGTCTGTTCGAGCGCGGGGCGCGCGCGCTGAAGCTCACCGAGGAAGGACGGGCGCTCTTCGAGCGGACGGGAGCGTTGCTGACCGAACTGGACGAAACCGCGACGGCGATCGCTTCGGGCGGACACACGCCGCGGGGCAAGCTGCGGATCAGCGCACCGCTGCTCTTCTCCCAAACTGCGATGGGGAAGCTGGCCGCCGGGTTCGCGCTGAAATATCCGGAAATCCGGCTCGAGGTCACGACGGAAGACCGGGCCGTCGATATGATCGAGGAGGGGTACGATCTGGTGATCCGGGTCAATCCTGAGCCCGATGAAAGTCTTGTCGGACGGGTGTTCCTGCGCGACCGGCTGGTGGTGGTCGCGAGTCCGGGCCTCGCCAGACCGACCGACGATCTCGCCGTTCCGGCCGTCGTGCGGGAATCCGGCGAGCGCGTTGCCGCCTGGGACATCGTGACGCCGACCGGACGATCACGCATCGCGATTGAGCCAGTCCTTCGCCTTTCGTCGCTCCTGATGTTCCGCGATGCCGTCCGGGCGGGCGTCGGCGCCGGACGTTTGCCGATCTCGCTTGTAAGTCACGATCTGGCTGCTGGAACGCTGGTGCATTGGGGCGATGTCGACGGCCCGGACATCGCCCTATGGACGCTCTATCCGTCCCGACGCTTGCTCAGCGTCCGCGTATCGGCGTTCCTCGACTATTTGAAGCAGGCCTTTCCCAAGGGAACCCCTGACGAATTGGCGGCCTATATCGGCGGATGAGACGGAATGATCGAAACGCTATCTGCGCCTTCTCTATGCAGCGACCCTGTACGGTCGGGGGCGGCAGCTTGTTCGTGGGCCTGCCGAAAAGCAGACTGGGCGCCTCCCGCCGCAAAGCTGACGGCGAGTTGGTTACCACATAAATTTCGTTCTCAGCGCGCCACAGGGCGGTGGCCGTCGGGCAGGCGGGTGGCGATCAGCTTGTCGATGCGGCGGCCGTCGAGGTCGACCACCTCGAAACGCCAGCCTTGCGCGTCGACGCATTCGCCGGTGGTCGGCAGATGATGCAGATGCGACAGCACATAGCCGGCGACGGTCTCGTAGTCGCGGTTTTCGGGCAGGTCGATGCCAAGCACCTCGGCCATCTCGTCGGCCTGCATGTAGCCGGCGAGCAGCCACGAGCCGTCATCGCGCTTGACGGCGTTTTCCTCCTCGCCGGCCTCGAGGTCTGAGCGGAACACGCCGGTGATGGCTTCGAGGATGTCGGCCGGCGTGACGATGCCTTCGAAATGGCCGTATTCGTCATGAACGAGCGCCATCGGCACGTCCGATTCCCTCAGCTTCTGCAGGACGTCGAGCGCGTCGGCCTGATCATGCACGATGGGGGCGGCGCGCACATGCTGGCGCGGATCCAGCACCCTGCCGGCGAGAAGGGCGGCCAGCACGTCGCGCGTCTGGATGACGCCGACCATGGCGTCGACATTGCCGTCGCCGACGGGCAGGCGCGAGTGCTGGGTATCCATCAGAAGCTTTTTGACCGTGGTCTCGTCGGACTGCAGGTTCAGCCAGTCGACCTCGGTGCGCGGCGTCATGACGGCGCGCACGGCGCGGTCGCCGAGACGCATGACGCCGGCGATCATGCGGCGCTCATCGGATTCGATGGTGCCGTGATGCTCGGCCTCGGCGACCAGCATCTTGATCTCCTCGTCGGTGACCTTCTCTTCGGTCTCACCGGCCTGCCCAAGCAGCCACAGAACGGCTCGGCCCGAGAGGTCGAGCAGGAAGACCAGCGGCGCCGAGAAGGTGGCGAGGATGGTCATTGCCGGCGCGGCTCTGACCGCGACGCGCTCCGGATCCTTGAGCGCGATCTGCTTCGGCACCAGCTCGCCGACGATGAGCGAGGCATAGGTGATCAAAGCGACCACGATGCCGACGCCGACAGGATCGGCGATGTTTTCGCGGATGCCGGTCGACGCCAGATATTGCGCCAGCCTTTCGCCGAGCGTGGCGCCCGAAAAGGCGCCGGAGAGAACGCCGACCAGGGTGATGCCGATCTGCACCGAGGACAGGAACTTGCCGGGGTTAGAGCCGAGCGCCAGCGCGCGGCCGGCGCCCCTGACGTTGCGGTCGATCATCGCCTTGAGGCGGGCGGGCCGCGACGAGACGATGGCTAGCTCCGACATCGACAAGAGGCCGTTCACCAGAATGAGGACGGCCACGACGGCGATTTCAACATATAGCATGGGCGGTCAATAGCATTGCTGCAGTGCGTTCGAAAATAGCCCGCGGGTATTTTTGGAACATGACAGGCGCGCTGTTCAGGCGGCATCCCAAAGCGGCGCCGAAAAATGCCCGACAAACGCGTCGACCACGACGCGCACCTTCGGCGTCAGCGCGCGCGTGACAGTGCGCCGTCACTGCTGCGTCTTCAGAACGCCGATAATGGCCATGCCGTCGGTGAAATAGGGGTCGCCGCCGCCATTGCGTCCGGCCTTGGTGGCGCCGATCCCGGGTATCGCGCTGGTGGAGGCCAGCAGGTCGGCGGCCCTCAGATCGCCGATCAGGAAGTCGCGCTCCGCGTCGATGTCGGGGCCGATATGGTGGGTGACGGCGCCGGTATCGTGGCTGAGGCCGACGCCGCGGTCGAAGCTCGCGGCGCCCAGCCAGAGCGGGCGGCCGTCGTCGCCCACCGTGTCCGTCTGCCAGAAGCGGACGTGGTGGCGCCGGTCGGCGCTGTCGCCGACCGGCTTCTCGAAGGCCAGATCCTGGGCTCGGCCCTCAAACAAAAGGCGGCTCATCGGCGCATCGGGATAGGGGCGGGAAAACAAGACGCTTTCGCCGATGTCGATCGCGGTCCGCAGCGTCACGGCATCGGCCGTGTCCCAGCCCGCGACCGCGAAGGCGTGGACAACTTCCTTCTCGGTGCCGACAAGGCCGACATTGATCGGGTCGCCGGGAATGCCCTGCGGCGTATGCGTCACCATCTCGAAGGGCCGGGTGCGGAAGCCGCGCTCCCGCCAGGTCCAGAATTCCGGCGCGGCGAGATAGGCGAGCATCACGTAGAAGGCGCAGAAAGCCGCGATCCAGATCACCGCGCGTCGTCTCAAACTTCTGTGGCTCATGAACGCCGCTCGATCCCGTGTGGCATGTGTTGCCCGACAATCACGGGAAATCAATGGCCAGCGATCTGGAGACCGTCTACCATCGATTATCGTTTGACGGGGGTGCGGCGAATGGAACCGACAAAGACAGGCCGCGGTAAAATGGCGCTGACTGCCGAGCTTGTCGCGAGGGTCGAGCGCATGGAGCCGGATCCAGGTCCCCGAGCCCGGAACAAGCGAGCATAGCGACGCTGAATTTGACGGTCTGGCCGAACAGCTGCTTGCGCAATATCGGCCTGAGACGCTTTGGGTCTTTGCGTATGGCTCGCTGATCTGGAATCCAGAGTTCATCTATGAAGAGCAGCGTCAGGCGACGGCACTGGGTTGGCACCGCTCATTTTGCCTGAAGCTGACACGCTGGCGCGGAACGCCTGAATTGCCGGCGCTGATGCTGGCGCTCGACCGGGGAGGCAGCTGCAACGGCATCGCCTATCGGCTGCCGGCGGAGGACCATCTGGGGCAGATCGTCCAACTGCTTCGTCGCGAAATAGATGCGAACCCGCCGACCAACGTGCCATGCTGGATCAAGCTCCGGACCAGGGACGGGCCATTGCGTGCGCTGGCTTTTGTCGCCGCGCCCGAGGGCAGGGCTTATGCCGGCAGGCTGGCGTTGGAGCAGGTTGCGCACACGCTGGCGCGCGCCGCCGGGCATTGGGGCTCCTCGGCGCAATATCTTTTCCGGACGGTCGCCAAGCTGGAGGAAAGCGGGATCCGCGACAGAAACCTTTGGCGTATCCAGGATCTGGTCGCCCGGCAGATCATCGCTTCGACTGAAGCCCAACGGCAAGGCTGATCTAGCGGCAGGCGCGGTAACCGCTTTTGCGGTTCTTGATGTCGAAATGGAAATGGTTGCGGTGGTCGTAATTGTAGCCTGGGCCGAGCACCGTGGTGAAATACTCGCAGCCGTCGGCGCGCACATTGTTGAGGAAGCCGCGCGTGCGGAAGGCGAACAGGCCGGGCTTGCGGACGTCGATGTCGTCGCCATTGTTGAGCTCGATGCTCATGACGTCGAGGGCGTTGCCCTTGCCGTGCTCGGACAGCACGCCTTCGCCGGCGATGTTGCGGCAGGAATAGCTGGAACCCTGGTGGATCGCCTTGACGCCGGAGAAATAGCGCCAGCGGGCAGCCGGCTGCAGCTCGTTCTTCGTCCAGGCGGCAAAGGTTGCGGCCATGTTGCAGGTCAGCGTCGCCGCGGGCGTCATGGCGACGTTGCCGATGGCCGAGACTTTTACCGGATAATCGATGCCGCACCGGCCCTCATGGATCGGCTGGACGTCCTGATAGACGACTCCCATCCGCCTCAGCTCGTTGCGGCAGTCGATCTCGCTGGCCGGCATCTGCTCGAGAGGCGACATCGGCTCGTCCATGCGCGGATAGGCGGCCTGCGTCATATAGGGGTTGGACGGAACAAGACGCTGCATGCCGGAATATTGCGGCGCATCGGGCTGCGGCACGGCTGCCGTCTGGCTGCCGACATCGACGGCCGGCTGCAGCGCAAAGACGTCGCCGGTCGTGCAGGCCGATATCGCCGCCATGGCGACGCCCGCGGCCAGCCCGGCGATCGTGATGCGCGCACGCTTGCTCCGTCGCGCCGCTGCCAGCATAGCGCCAAGTCTTCGAGCCATTGAAAGGCGTCCTTGTCCCCGAATGGCACAAGATTAACCGCCAACAGTAAAGGAAAGATCAGCGCCGGCATTCACGCATGGGGCGGAATTGCGGCGCTGTGCTTGGCTTGGCACGGGCAAGACTTCCGGAATTCACCTATTGGCAGAAGGTTCCGCCGTGGCGGCGCGGTTCCAGGTCCAGATGGAAATGCAGCGCGTGGTCGGGATCGGCGCCTGGTCCGAGCACCGTCTTGAACGGCCCGCAGGCAGCCTTGCGCACCGCGTCGAGGAATTTTGCGTCCTTCTCAGGCGGCGCCGGCCCGACCTCGATCTTCCTCCCGTCCGACAAGGTGAAGCTGGCGATGTCGAGCGCGTTGCCGAAGGCGTGTTCGGACAGTTTGCGGGTTCCGTTGCGCGGGCGGCAGACAAAGGCCGAGCCCTGGTCGATCGACTTCAAATCGGCGCCGAGCTCGGCCTTTGCCGTGGGTTGGACGATTTCGGCCATGAAGCGTGCCGCCGCCTCGGCCATCTGGCAGTTGAGCTCGGTGCCGGGACTGATGCCGATGGACTTGCCGAGCGTTTTCAGAATTATCGGATAGGGGATCGAGCAGCCGATTTCCGCATCGTGCTCGGCCTTGTGCTCCTCGAACTCGACGCCCAGAGCCTTCAGCCGCTCGCGGCACGCGGTTTCTTCCGCCGGCATCGTTTCGGCCGGCATGTCGGCCGAGCGCGGATCGGGAAGCATCTTTTCCTCGCCCGGCGGTTCGGGTTTCTCCGCTGGCTGCGGCGCGGTTTCCGGCGGCTCCGGCTCCAGTTCGGTGGGCTTCTGCGGGGGCGTCGTCACGACATCCGGCGTCTGCGGCTCGGCTTCCGTCCGCGGCGCAGATTGAGCGCTCTTCGAACGCGGCGGACGGGCGTCCCATTTCGGATGCGATTTCTGCTGGTTGAGGAAGTCGTCGCTGCCGTCCGCGCGCGGCTTGCCTTGCCCGGACTTCTCAGTGCCGTTCTCCAGGTCCTGCGGACGCGATCCTGGAACCGGGGTCGCCGGCGGCGTTTCCGGAGCCGGAGCGGCGCTCTGGCTGGCCGGCGGCAGATGTCTTTTATGCCGATGATGATGCTTGGCTATGGCCGGCGTAACCAGCAACATCGCAGCCGCCACAGGCAGCGCCAATCTGCAAAGTCGTGAAAGGCTCAGCGTTGCCATCGCCCGGAAACGGCGGTCGCGGTGCGAAGTTGCCTGTATCGGCTGCCTTGCCGATCACAATCGGTTACCGGCGCGTTACGCGCCGATGGCTTCAAGGCCTTCCTCCAGCCAGTCGGCAAGCATCGGCAGCCCGAGCAGATATTTGGCCACGCGCTTCCTGGGGCGCTCCCTGGCGGCGGCCACCGCGTCCGTCCATTCGGATGCCTCATAGTCACCGCGCCCGACCCAGGCGAGCGCGATGAGCTCGGCCGCTTCGTCGATATTGAGATCGTTGATCAGCTCGCGCAATTCTTCCCCGGTCAGGTCTTCCGAGGCTTCCTCGACCAGGCCGTCATGATGGTGGCTGTCATGCGTGTCGCCGTCGAACTCGACCTCGTGCTCAGCGCCGTCATCATAGTCCTCGTTGACGGCAGCACTCAGCGCCTTCGCCTTGAGGATGAACAGGCGCACCGTGTCCGGATCGATCGAAAGTTCCCACTCCTTCTCGAGGCGCTGCTGCACGGTCCTTCTCCACGTGATGCGCTTGGTCCGATGATAGCGGAATTAAAGCGCGCGTCACGTCCGTAGCTATCGGCTTCTGTCCGGCCCGTTCAAAATAGTTCGGTAGTCGCCCGCATTTCGGGATGAAACCGCGCCAAGGCGGCGTTAATCTGGCATTGTCACACTCACGGAGGCTTCGATGCGCAGACGTTTGCTTGTTCAGGTCATGGCTATTGCGGCGCTGCCGCTGTTCGTTGCGCCGGCTTTTGCGGCTGGTGAAGGCGGCAGCAGCGGTGGCCAGACGACCACCACCTGCAAGAAGGGCGAGGTCTGGGACAAGAAGAAGAACAAATGCGTAAAGCCGCAATATGGCATGCTGGACGACGACAGCATCTACGAGGCCGGTCACGATCTGGCGATGGCCGGACGCTATGACGAAGCGATCTCGGTGCTGACGCTCGCCGCCAACAAGCAGGATCCGCGCATCCTCAATTATCTCGGCTATTCGCACCGCCATTCGGGCCGCGTCACGGTCGGTCTCGGCTATTACGAGGAAGCGCTGCGGATCGACCCGAATTACACGCTGGTGCGCGAATATCTCGGCGAGGCGCATCTGCAGATCGGCGATCTCGCCGGCGCGCAGCAGCAGCTCCAGGAAATCGAAAAGCGGACCGGCAAGGGCTCGCGCGAATACGGCATGCTGTCCGAGCAGATCGATCATTTCCTGAGGAGCTGAACAGGGCTCGAAGCCTCTCGAACCGGCTGCGGGCAATCGCAGCCGGTTTTTTATTGCTCGCCGTCAGCCGCGGACCCGCGAAAGCGGTGATCATTTTGCCGAACTTCAATTTTTGGGCGTGAAAATCGCGCAAAGATCGCTATATTCAGGGAAATTGTGGTGAGACGGTTCCGTTAGCCCGAGGCTGCCGGACCGTTTTCTTTTTGTACCTATTGACAAGGTCCCTCCCGAAACGGGGGTGGCGGCAGAAAGGTCAGGCTATGATCAAGGTCCCGATGACAGGCGAGGGGTTCGCGTCATTGAAGGAAGAACTTCGCTGGCGCCAGCAGGAGGAGCGGCCTCGCATCATCGAGGCGATTTCCGAAGCGCGCTCGCATGGCGACCTTTCCGAAAATGCCGAGTATCACGCGGCGAAAGAGTCGCAGAGCCTCAATGAAGGCCGCATCAACGAGCTCGAGGATCTGATCGCGCGCGCCGAGGTCATCGACGTCTCCAAGCTCAGCGGCGACAAGGTCAAGTTCGGCGCGACCGTCGTGCTCGTCGACGAGGACACCGAGGAAAAGAAGACTTATCAGATCGTCGGCGACCAGGAAGCGGACGTGAAGTCGGGCCGCATCTCGATTTCATCGCCGATCGCGCGTGCATTGATCGGCAAGGAAGTCGGCGACGCCATCGAGGTCAATGCTCCGGGCGGCGCCCGAGGCTACGAGATTGTCCAGGTGCAGTTTATCTGAGGACCTTTTGATAATTCTACTCTGGCGGCCGACTAGCGTAGTTTTCTGCGCTTCCGGTGCTCACGTACTTTAAGTACGCTCCGCTCCGGTTCTCGAAAACTACGCCATTCGACTCGCCAGAGCGAATTCTGAAAAAGTCCTCACGCTGGCGCCTTTGAACTGAGCGCCAGCAGCCGCTCAGCCTCCACCATCACCTCAGCCGGCGTGATCCTGCCGCCCGCAGGCGCAAGCAAGGTCGATGCGAAAGGCCCGCGCGGGCCGGTGAGACCTGGCTCCGTCGCCAGGAAAATGGCGACCGTCGGCCGGCCGAAGGCGCTGGCGAGGTGGGTGAGGCCGGTGTCGGCGCCGATGACCAGCGCCGCGCGGCCAAGGATCGCGGCGACATCCGCGAGCGGCGATTTCGCAACCAACACCGTCCCTGGCACCGCACTGGCAACGGCTTTCGCCACATTCTTTTCCGCCTCATTCGACCAGGTGACCACTGGTGTGAACTGCCGGTCGGTCAGTCGGCGCGCGGTTTCGATCCAGTCCTCGACCGGCCATTTCTTGTCCTCGCGGCTGGTGCCGTGCAGCAGGAAGGCGGTCTGCCCGTCGATGCCAGGCAGGTTGCCCGCCGGCAGCACGATGCCTGAGCGAAGCGTCAACAGGTCGGGCTGATAGCCAAGCGCCAGCCCGAACAGCCGTCTGGTGCGCTCGATGGCGTGCAGGTCGCGCGGCACCGCATATCTGTGTCGATAAAACAGCGTCGCCGACGGCTCGCGGGCGCTCGCCCGATCGAAGCCGGCAATCGGCGCGCCGGCCTGGATCGCGACCAGGGCCGATTTCAATAAGCCCTGCGCATCGATGACCAGATCGTAGCGGGAGGCGCGGAGCGCTCCGCGCAGTCCGGTCATCTCGCGCCACGTGGCTCCGTCGAGAAGCCGCTTGCGCCAGCGCCGGACCGCCACCTTGTGAATGGTGCCGATCGCCGGATGCAGAGCCACGATACCGGCAAACGGTTCCTCCACGCACCAATCGAAATCTATATCGGGGCGATTGCGCACCGCGTCCTCGATGGCGGCAAAAGTGTGGATGACATCGCCCATCGACGATGTCTTGACGATCAGCACCTTCATGCCGCTGCCGGAACCTTGAGCAAGCGGTCGGCCGCGGCGGTGACGCGCGCGACATCGAGCGTGTTCAGGCAGTTGAGATGGCCAAGCGGGCAGACCTTCTTATGGCAGGGCGAGCAGGACAGATGCAGCCAGATCAGCTCGGAACGCTCGCTGAGAGGCGGCGTGTTGTCCGGCGAGGTCGAACCATAGACGGCGACGATCGGCGTGCCGACGGCGGCGGCGACATGCATCAGCCCGCTGTCATTCGAGACCGCAAGCTTCGCCGCGGCGATCAGATCGATGGCGTCCTCGAGGCGTGTCTTGCCGGCAAGGTCGACGGCGCCCGGCGCAAGGGCTGCGATCTCGCCGGTCACGTCGGCATCGTTCTTCGAGCCGAGCAGCGCGACGCCCAAGCCCTTGGCCCTCATGTCCCGGGCCAGCCCGGCATAGCGATCGCTCGGCCAGCGTTTTGCCGGGCCGAATTCGGCGCCGGGCATGAGCGCCACGAATTTCTTCCCGGTCAGCCCGAAGCGCGCCAGCAGATCGGCCTGATTGGCCTTGTCGACGGTAAGACGCGGCGCGCGAAAAGTGCCGCCGCGCGCCAAGCCGAAATAGGCGCGCGCCGTACGCCGTTTCAGGCTTTCCGGCAGCGGCACGACATCCGTCAGCAGGCCGTAGCGCATCTCGCGCAGATTGCCGACGCGATGTGGGATGCGGGCGAAGAACGGGATCAGCGCCGATTTCCAGCTCCCCGGCAGCACATAGGCCATGTCGTAGCGGCCGCGCAGCAGGCGGCCGAAGCGCCTGCGGCTGCGGAACTCGAGCGCTCCCGGCATCAAAGGAAAGTCGATCTGGCTGCGTATCTCAGGCATGCGCTTGACCAGCGGGGCCGCCCAGGCCGGCGCCAGCACATCGATGGCCGCGTTCGGATGTTTTTCCTTCAGCGCCGCAAACAGGCACTGCGCCATGACCATGTCGCCCACCCAGCGTGGGCCGATCACGAGGATCGTTGGGCCTTCAGCCATTCGACATAGTCCCTGACGCCGGTTTCGACTGTGCGGAATTGGCCATTGTAGCCGGCCGCGCGCAAGCGGGACATATCAGCCTGCGTGAAACTCTGGTAGCTGCCCTTGAGATGGTCGGGGAAGGGGATGAATTCAATCTCGCCCTTGCCCAGGGTGTCGATCACCGTCTCGGCAATCGCCCGGAACGGCTGGGCGCGGCCGGTGCCGCAATTGAAGATGCCGCTCGCGCCGCGCTTCCACAGCCACAGATTGACGTCGGCCACATCGCCGACATGAATGAAGTCGCGGCTCTGCTCGCCGGGTCCGAAGTCGCCATAGGCGCCGAACAGCTTCGGGTTTTCGCCACGCTCGACCTGGTTGAACAGATGGAAGGCGACCGAGGCCATGGCGCCCTTATGCGCCTCGCGCGGCCCATAGACATTGAAATAGCGCAGGCCCGCCACTTGCGAATGATCGGTATCGAAGACGTTGCGGCGGACGTAGTCGTCGAACAGCTTCTTCGAATAGGCATAGACGTTGAGGGGACGCTCGAACTCGGGCTCCTCGCGAAACTCGCTGCCGCCGCCATAGACCGAAGCCGACGAGGCGTAGAGGAAGGGCACGCGCAGCTTCAGGCAGGCATGCAGCAGCCGTTTCGAATAGGCGTAGTTCACCTCCATCATGAACTTGCCGTTCCACTCTGTGGTGGTCGAGCAGGCGCCTTGATGGAAGACGGCTTCGATGCGACCGAGCGCGCCGTCCTCGAGCCGGGCGAGAAAATCATCCTTGTCGAGATAGTCGGCGATGCGAAGGTCGGCAAGGTTGGCGATCTTGTGGCCGTCGGTGAGATCGTCGACGACGACGATGTCATCATGGCCCTCGGCATTGAGAGCGGCGACGATGTTGGAGCCGATCATGCCGGCGCCGCCCGTGACGATGATCATGCTTTCTTCAGCCTCGCTCCGTTGCCGATTCCGGCCCTTATAGGGGAGGTGGGCTGGGCTGTCGATAAAGCTCGCCAGCCGCGGGTACGACGAACGTAGGGATAGATCGGCGGAAGGGCTTTCGGGATAAGCTGCTTGCGAGCACCGCGGCGAAAGGCCGCCGGTGCGGGTCCTTGCTCGTGGTGCAACAGTGACGTCCGATCTAAAGCCCGGCCTCCGCCGTCGTCAAATCCTGCGGGTCGATGACACCCTGACGGTGCCTGCCATGACGCCCGCCTTTGCGGGTTTTGGCGACATGCCACCGGTTTTCGCCACCGCCTTCATGGTCGGCTTCATTGAATGGGCGTGCATCGAGGCCTTGCGCCCGTTCCTTGGCAGCCCCGAGAGAACCGTCGGCACCCATGTCGACGTCAGCCATGTCGCCGCCACCCCCGTCGGCATGATGGTCACCGCCGATGTCGAGCTTGTCGCCGTGAAAGGGCGAAAATTGCGCTTCAAGGTGTCATGCACCGACGAGGGCGGACTGATCGGGGAAGGTCTGCATGAGCGCGCGGTGATCGACCATGACAAGTTCATGGCGCGTGTCTTGACCAAATCCGGGCAGACAGGTTCTTTGTCATAGCGAGGCCGCAAAGCTACGGCTTCAGTTCGGCCTTCGCCACCTGGCGTAGCGTGAGGGAACAAGATGCCGTCGACCGAACTGCTCATCGCTTTTTTCGCCACCACCGCGGTCTTCGCCTATATCCCTGGCCCCGCCATGCTCTACGCCGCTGCGCAGACAATGGCGCGCGGGCGCTGGTCTGGGCTGACGGCGGCGCTCGGCATCCATCTCGGCGGCTATGTGCATGTCTTCGCGGCCGCTGCCGGCCTGTCGGTGCTGTTTCACGCCGTGCCGCCGCTGTACCTTGCGGTCAAGCTCCTCGGCGCGCTCTACCTGATCTGGCTCGGCGTTGCCATGTTCCGCAAACGGGCGGACGACGATACGGCTCTGCCCGCCATCGCGCGGAAATCGGTCCGCCGCGCCTTTTTCGAAAGCGTCACCGTCGAGGTGCTCAATCCCAAGACGGCGATCTTCTTCATGGCGTTCCTGCCGCAATTCATCGATGCTTCGGCGGCGTTTCCGGTCTGGCTGCAGTTCGTCGTGCTTGGAACCATCGTCAACCTGATGTTCTCCTCCGCCGACGTCATGTGCGTATTCCTTGCCGGCGCGATGATAGCGCGGCTGCGGCGTTCGGGACGCGCGCAGCGCCTGATGCAGCGAGCGGGCGGCGCCGTGCTGGTCGGCCTCGGCGTCCACGTCGCCCTGCAGAGGAGCTGATTGCCAACCCGGCTCCGGCTAAGGTCCGCGCCGGGCTGCCGTTGCGCTCGCCCGAATTGCGGTATATCGGCATCGCTTTGAACAGCCCGCGCCACAATTCCGGCGCTGAAACCTAATCAAGTCCGGCCGTCTTCAGGCATAGCTCGAGCGAGATGATCAAGCACCATCTGCCTTCTCCGGAACCTTTGCATCGCACCATCGCCCGCTTCGGCGACGTCACCGTGCTGGTGGTGGGCGATTTCATCCTGGACCGTTTCGTCAGCGGGGTGATCGAGCGCATCTCGCCGGAAGCTCCCATTCCCGTGCTGCATGGAAAGGGCGAGGCGTTGAACATCGGCGGCGCCGGCAATGTCGTCTCCAACATCGTTTCGTTGGGCGCGGCCGCCATTCCCGTCTCGGTGATCGGTGCCGACCAGGCCGGCGACAATCTGATGCGCATGCTCAGCGAGATCGGCGTCGATACCGACGGGCTCCTGCAGCGCCAGGACCGCATGACCTCTTCGAAAAGCCGCTTCAGCGCGCTCAACCAGCAGGTGCTGCGGTTCGACGAGGAAGAGATCAAGCCGCTCACCGGGGCCGAGCGGGCGAAGCTCATCGATCATTTCCAGGCGGCGCTTGGCCGCGCCGACATCGTCATCCTCTCCGATTACGGCAAGGGCATCCTGCTCGACAGCGTCGCCGGCGAGCTGATCGCGATCTGCCGAGATGCCGGCAAGCCGGTGCTGGTCGATCCGAAGGGACGCGACTATGCGCGCTACGCCGGCGCCACGGCTGTGACGCCGAACCGCAAGGAGCTTGGCGAGGCGGTCGGGCGCAAGGTCTTCGGCGATGACGAGATCGTGGCGGCGGCGCGCGACCTGATCGCCACGCATGATTTCGAGTTCATCGTCGCCACGCGCAGCGAGAAGGGCATGAGCGTGGTCTCCGCCGAGGACGCCCGCCACATTTCCACCCAGGCGCGCGAAGTCTTCGACGTCTCCGGTGCCGGCGATACAGTCATCGCGAGTTTCGCGCTGTCGCTCGCCGCCGGCGCCGACCGGGTGCATGCCGCGGTCATCGCCAACGCGGCCGGCGGCGTGGTGGTCGGCAAGCGCGGCACGGCGCGGCTCAACGTCGAGGAGCTATCCGGCGCGCTGTTCCGCTCGCACGGGCCGACCGGCCATCAGGACGCCATCCTCGATTTCAATGCCGCGGCCAGGATGGTCGCTGCCTGGAAGGAAGAGGGGCTGACCGTGGGCTTCACCAATGGCTGCTTCGACATCCTGCATGCCGGCCATGTCAGCCTGCTGCATGCCGCGCGCAGCCAGTGCGACCGGCTGGTGCTCGGTCTCAACAGCGACGCCTCGGTGCACCGGCTGAAAGGGCCGGGGCGCCCGGTCAACAACCAGCATGACCGCGCCTGCGTGCTGGCGGCACTTGCCTCTGTCGATGCGGTCGTCGTCTTCGAGGAGGACACGCCGCTGAAGCTGATCGAGGCGCTTCTGCCGGACATTCTGGTCAAGGGCGCGGATTACACGGTCGAGACCGTGGTCGGCGCCGATGTCGTGCAGAAGGCGGGCGGGCGCGTGGTGCTGGTCGATCTCGTCGCCGGCAAGAGCACGACGAACACGATCGGCAAGCTGCGTGCCGCAAACTGAGGATCTCATGTCCGATTTGAACGACTACCTGGTCCGCTCCGCGGCGGCTATCTCGGCGATGGTCGAGCGCGACCTCACCGATGAGATGGAGCGCGCGGTGAGCACCGTGGTGACGGCGCTGTCGCAAGGCAAGGCGCTGCTGATCTGCGGCAATGGCGGCTCGGCCAGCGACGCCATCCACATCGCCGGCGAGCTGGTCGGCCGCTTCCTGAAGGAGCGCAAGGCCTATAACGTCATCGCGCTGCCGGCCAACGCCGCGGTGCTGACCGCCTGGGGCAATGATTACGGCTTCGACACCGTGTTCTCGCGCCAGGTCGAGGCGCATGGATCGGAAGGCGCGGTGCTGCTCGCCATTTCCACCAGCGGCAATTCGCCAAGCATCCTTGCCGCCGCCGAGCAGGCGCGGGCGATGGACATGACGGTGATCAGCCTGACCGGCGAGACCGGCGGCAAGCTCAAGCCGCTGACCGATATCCTGCTCAACGTGCCGTCGACGTCGACGCCGATCATCCAACAGGGGCATTTGTGCCTCTATCACCATCTGTGCGAGGCTGTCGAAGCGCGTCTCAGCAATGGCTGAGAGCGAAGGCTTTCCGCTGGCCGAGCCGGGCCTTTGGATCGAGCGGGTCGGTGACAGGACGTTTCCGGCCGGCCGGCCGGCGCTGTTCCTCGATCGCGACGGCACCATCAATGTCGATACCGGCTATCCAGACTATCCGGCGACCATGGTGCTGCGCGATGGCATCGCGCCGGTCATCGAGGCCGCGAACGTGCGCGGTATTCCGGCCATTGTCATCACCAACCAGTCCGGCATCGCGCGCGGCTATTTCGGCTGGGACGCGTTCGCGCGGGTCAACGGGCGCGTGCTCGAGCTGCTGGCTGAGAAAAATGCCTTCGTCGACATGGTGCTGGCCTGCGCCTATCACGAGGCCGGCAGGGGCGCGTTGGCGGTTGCCGATCATCCGATGCGCAAGCCCAATCCGGGCATGCTGCTGGAGGCGGGGCGCCGCCTCGGCCTCGATCTCAGCCGATCGCTGATCGTCGGCGACAAGCCGGCCGATATGGAAGCCGGCCAGCGCGCCGGCCTTGCGCGTGGCTGGCTGGTGGACGGCGACGGCTCGACGATAGGCGGGTTTTCGGTTTCGCCGTTGCGCGGCGCCACGGACCTTGAGGGACTGCTTGCCGCGATACGGTCGCTCTGATCGCGGATTGATTCAAAACCCTACGCTAAGCCCTTTGTTTGCGCAGGCGAATTTCCGGAAGCCGGCACATTACGTTGGAAAAGCGACAAGCCCTTCATCCTTGACCCGGCGGATGGTCAGCGCGGTGCGTACCGTGTCCACATTCGGGGCCGACGCCAGTTCCTCGATGACGAAGGTTTGGAAGGTGCCGAGGTCGCTCGCCACGCAGTGCAGCAAGAAATCGGATTCGCCCGAAACCATCCAGGCGTCGCGCACGATCGGCCAGCCGCGCGTGCGCTCGGCGAAGGTCTTCAGCTCGGCATCGGCCTGATGATGCAGGCCAATCAGGCAGAAGGCGACGACATCCATGCCGAGCGCCGGCGCGTTCAGCAGCGCGCGGTAACCGCGGATGATGCCGGCCTCTTCCAGCCGCCTGACACGGCGCAGGCAGGGCGGCGCCGAAATGCCGACCCGGTTGGACAATTCGACATTGGTCATGCGGCCGTCGCCCTGCAGCTCGCGCAGGATCTTCCAGTCGATGGCATCGAGATCGGCTTTGAGCGGCATGGATGGCTTTCGCGCAAGAATCTTTCGTGGTTTTGTAATTTGGTTTCGCCTGGGAGACCATCCCTTTACGATGATTTTCTTTTGATGGTGAGCCCAGAGCCGCGCATATCTCCGGACGGCATGCATCGGTGAGGGCGGCGATATGGCCCGATATACGGGGAACGAAGCTTTCCGGGGACGAAAGCCAACTTGCCTTGCTGGTCTCACGGGCAACACTTACATTAAGCCCAACAAAACCACGGCTTCGCGCCGCAGGGGACTTTTTCATGAACACCAAACATGCGCCCGTTCTCATCATCGGTTCCGGCCCGGCCGGCTACACGGCGGCGGTCTATGCCGCGCGCGCCATGCTGAAGCCGATGCTGGTCGCCGGCCTGCAGCAGGGCGGCCAATTAATGATCACCACCGACGTGGAAAACTATCCGGGCTTCGCCGATCCGATCCAGGGTCCGTGGCTGATGGAGCAGATGCTCAAGCAGGCCGAGCATGTCGGCACCGACATCATCAACGACATCATCACCGAGGTCGATCTCAATGTGCGGCCGTTCCGCGCCACCGGCGATTCCGGCACCGTCTACACCGCGGACGCCTTGATCATCGCCACGGGCGCGCAGGCGAAGTGGCTGGGCATCCCGTCGGAGCAGACCTTCATGGGCTTCGGCGTTTCGGCCTGCGCCACCTGCGACGGCTTCTTCTATCGCGGCAAGGACGTCGCGGTGGTGGGCGGCGGCAATTCGGCGGTCGAGGAAGCGCTCTATCTGTCGAACCTCGCCAAGAGCGTCACCGTCATCCACCGGCGCGGCGATTTCCGCGCCGAGCGCATCCTGCGCGAGCGGCTGCTCAAGAGGGACAATGTCCGCGTCATCTGGGACACGGTCGTCGACGAGATCACCGGACGGCCGGGAAAGGCGCCGCTGCCGCCCTCAGTCGAGGGCTTGACGCTGCGCAACGTGGTGACCGGCCAGGAATCGAAGCTGCCGGTCGACGGCGTGTTCGTCGCCATCGGCCATGCGCCGGCGGTCGAGCTCTTCGCGGGCAAGCTGAAGCAGAAGCCGAACGGCTATCTGTGGACGGCGCCCGATTCCACCCGCACCGACGTGCCCGGCGTGTTCGCCGCCGGCGACGTCACCGACGACGTCTACCGCCAGGCGGTGACGGCGGCCGGGCTTGGCTGCATGGCGGCGCTCGAGGCGGAAAAATATCTGGCGGGCATCGAGGTTCACCGCGAAGCGGCGGAATGACAATCGGCTGAAAAGAGCCGTTTAAAAGCCTGATTTTTCATTCAGACGCCAAAGGCAACGCGAGGGGAATCATGGCGCTGGACTGGGACAAGCTACGCGTATTTCACGCAGCGGCGGAGGCTGGGTCGTTCACCCATGCCGCCGAGACGCTGCATCTGTCGCAATCGGCCATTTCGCGGCAGGTCAGCGCGCTGGAGCACGATGTCGGCGTAGCACTGTTCCACCGCCATGCGCGCGGCCTGGTGCTGACCGAGCAGGGCGAGATGCTGTTCCGCACGGCGCATGACGTGCTGATGAAGCTGGAAACCATCAAGACGCGGCTCACAGAGACCAAGGATCGGCCGTCGGGCGTGCTCAGGGTGACGACTACGGTCGGCCTGGGCGCCGGCTGGCTGACCGAGCGCGTGCAGGAATTCATTGAGCTCTATCCCGAGATCAGCCTGCAGCTGATCCTGGCCAATGAGGAGCTCGATCTCACCATGCGCCAGGCCGATTGCGCGATCCGGCTGCGCCAGCCACAGCAGCCCGACCTTATCCAGCGCCGGCTGTTCACGGTGCATTTCCACCTCTATGCGGCGCCGTCCTATATCGCCAAGTTCGGCAGGCCGGCCTCGATCGCCGAGCTCAGGAACCACCGCATCGTCACTTTCGGCCTGCCGGTGCCCTCGCATCTGTCGGAGCTGAACTGGCTGGAGACGGTCGGCGATTTCGAGGGCGGGCAGCGGGTGCCGACGCTGCAGATCAACGACATCCTGTCGATCAAGCGGGCAGTGCAGGGCGGCGCCGGCATCGCCATGCTGCCGGACTACGTGATCAACAAGGACACGAACCTGGTGCAGCTGCTGCCGGAGACCGAGGTGCCGTCCTTCGACACCTATTTCGCCTATCCCGACGCGATGAAGAACCAGGCGAAGCTGCACGTGTTTCGCGACTTTATCATCGCCAAGGCGCGCAGCTGGTCTTACTGAATGTTCAGGTGAGGCCTGCCTGCGAACGGCAGGCTCCTGCGCTTCCGGTACTCACGTACTGAAGTACGCTCCGTTCCGGTTCTCGGAGCCTACCGTTCTCGACTCGGCCTGACCTGAATATCGGCACCCCTCTCGGAAAGGGCGGCTTATCCGCGCCAGGGTTTCAGGCGCGGCAGCCAGCCGGGCACGGCGCGGCGGTAGACCTCGTATTCTTCGCCATAGCGGTTGGCGAGCGTCGGCTCTTCATAGAGCTTGACGAAGGAGATCATCGCCGCCGCGGCGATGAGGCCGTAGGCCAGCACCGCCCAACTCGAAAAGATCAGCGCCTGGCCGAGGATGATCGACAACACCGCCACATACATGGGATTGCGCACATGGCGGTAGACGCCGCCGACGATCAGTTTCTCGGTCGGCGCCACGGGAGCGGGCGTGCCCAGACCCTCGAGGGCAAAGCGGGCGAAGGCATGAAGCAGGATGGCGGCCGCTCCGATCACAAGAATCGAGCCCACAGCCACGAAGCCAGGCAGGGCCGACAGAGGTTTGCGATAGTGGTCGGTCAGCAGCCACGGCCAAGCCGGCGACGACGCCCGGCGCTGCGACTAGGAACAGCGCGCTGCCGGCGATTGCTGAAAAAGTTCGCATCATCGGTCTCCTGCCGTAAAAATAAACTCGACCTGCCGAAATCGACATCATTTCGCCGACTCGCATATTTCTGAGCAAAATCGGCTCGGTTTGCTTTTAAGCAGTCGCTTTAGCGCCTGAAACGCGCCGGAATCGGCGACTTTTCTGGTCCTATGGCTTCGAGGAACAGGTTGGACCACAGCCTACGTCTTTTTGCATGCGTGTGTTGCAAAATAGATGCTTGTTTCTTGGGCATGATGAGCACATATATAGTCGTATCTCCGGGGCGCGTTCTCCTCCCATTAGCGCCCTCGAGTGTTCCCCTCTGGAGGTTAGCCTTAATCGGCACTTCCAATCAAACTCAGCCGGATCTTTATTGATCCGGCTTTTTTGTTGCCCGCATGCCTTCGAGCCGGCAAGAAAACGACTGAATCCACCGCGTAACAGTGACATGTAACATCGGGTAACATGTCGCAGACCCACTCTATCGTTTAAGTAGACGATAGGACGCGGTTGGTCGGTTCGGGAGATGGGGGCATCACTCGAAAGACCGGGCTCAGGCAAGCACCGCGTCCGAACCTTTTTACGGATGCGGCGGGCCAGCCGTTGCCTCCCAGGAGAACGGTCCGCAATAGGAACGGCGTCCGGATCATCCGGACGCCGCTTTCATATCTCCAACAGAAGCCTGCCAGCAGGTCGACCTGCTCGTGCGTTTCACCGTTTCACGGAAACGGCGAACCGCACTATCTCCTTGTTCTTTCGCAATTCCGCACGGAAAACCGCTCACACTTTTCCCGGAATTGCTCTAGGCCGCTTTGCCGTTGGCGTTCATCGCTTCGTCGGCCAGCCGGCCGGTGAGCTCGGCCATGTGATCGAAAGTGGCCTTGTAGCTGGCGACGCCGGCAGTGGCCGAGCGCAGCTCGATGATCAGGTCACCGATCTCGGCCTGCGGCATGGTCGCCTCGACCACGTCCCAGCCCGGCCAGTCCGGCCTTGCGTCATAGCCGAGGATCTGGCCGCGCCGCTGCGGGATCAGCGCGATGATCTTCGAGGTGGCATCCGAGGGCGTGACGATCTCGACCTTCATGATCGGCTCAAGCAGGACCGGCGAACAGGCGGCCATGCCTTCCTTCATCGCGAGCTTCGCCGCCATCTGGAAGGCCATGTCGGAGGAATCGACCGCGTGGTAGGAACCATCCGACAGATTGACGGCGACATCGACGACCGGAAAGCCGAGCGGGCCTGTCTTCAGATAGTCGCGAATGCCGGTCTCCACCGATTGGATATAGGTTTTCGGCACCACGCCGCCGGTGATGGTGTCGGAGAACTGGAAGCCGGACCCGCGCGGCAGCGGCTTGATCTCGATCACCACGTCGCCGAACTGGCCGTGGCCGCCGGACTGCTTCTTGTGGCGGCCACGCTGTTGCGCCGATTTGCGGATCGTCTCCCGGTAAGGCACCGCCGGGGTATGGCCCTCGATCGGGATCTGGTTCTTGCCTTCGAGGCGCTCGCGCACCACGCGCAGATGCATCTCGCCGTGCCCAGACAGGACGGTCTCGGCGGAATCCTGGTTGTGGCGCAGGCTGAGCGATGGATCTTCCTCGGCAAGCCGCTGGATCGCCGCCGACATCTTGACCTCGTCCTTGCGCTCCTTGGGGCGAAGCGCGAAGGCGAAGACCGGCTGCGGCGGCTCCAGCGTGACCAATGGCCGGATGCCGCCCTTGGCCGAGCTCAGCGTCTGGCCGGTCTTGACGTTGTCGAGCTTGCCAAGCGCAACCGTGTCGCCCGCCTTGGCGGATGTCAGCTTCGACTGGTCCTTGCCGAGCATCCTGTAGATGCCGGAAACCTTCGCCGTGTCGCCGTTGGAAAGGAAGAGCTCGGCTGCGTCGGCCAGTTGGCCCGAGAGCACGCGCGACACCGAAAGCTTGCCGCCATGCGCGGTGTGAATGGTCTTCATCACCTGCACTACCGTCTGGCCGTCCGGCGCGCCAAGGCGCTTCCGCGTCGCCTCGACATCCGGCGCGTCATGGCGGATGGCTTTCAACAGGCGCAGCACGCCGTTGCCCTTCTCGGCCGTGCCGATCAGCACCGGCGTCACCGCGCCGGCGCGCAGATCGGCCGAGAGATCGTCGAAGATAGCGTCCTTCGGCGGCTCGATCTCCTCCAGCAATTGCTCCATCAGGTGATCGTCATGATCGGCGAGCGTCTCCAGCATGGAGAAACGGGCTTCCAGCTCGCGCGCCTTGTCGTCGTTCGGGATCTCGGCAACCTGGCTCTCGGCGTATTCGCGATAGATGTAGGCGCGTTCCAGCGCCAGATCGATCGAGCCGATGACGATGCCGTCCTTGCGCACCGGAATCTGGCGCAGCAGCAACGGTACCGTGCTTGCCGGCTGCAGCATCTTCAGCGTCTCGCGCACGCCCGCGACCGCCTTGTCGACCTTGTTGAGGAACAGGATGCGCGGAATGGCGAGATCGTCGAGCTTGCGCATGATGAGCTGCAGCGCCGGGATCTTCTTCTCATCGGCCTCGGCGACGACGACCGCGAGGTCGCAAGCGGCAAGCACGGGTTCGGCCTCGAAGGCAAATTCGATCGAGCCGGGGCAGTCGACGAAAGTGATCTGCTCGCCCATGAAATCGGTGGTGGCGAAGGTCGCCTCGACGCTCATGGCGTGGGCGCGTGCCTCCGGCGAATGGTCGGAAACGGTGTTGCCCGATGAAACTGGTGACTGGCGGGGAATGGCGCCCGTGCGGGCGAGGATGGCTTCGAGAAGTGTCGTTTTACCGCTTGCGAAGGGACCGACTATGGCAATGCATTTCGGTCCCGTGCGTCGTCCTCCGGCGCGAGTACCCATGGCTGAACCTCCACTCAGGCGTTTCCCAAGAGAGCGATCAGCAAAAGTGGAAACCGGTTTGCGTCCGATCGCACCCTATGCAGAGCGGCGGCCGGCCTGTTCGGCCGTCGCGGGCGGGTTTTCACCTCTTCCCAAAACCATCGTCACACGGGTTTGTCGGGAGGGCAAGAAAAATAGGACGTTCGCCGGCTTGGGTTTCGTCAGGTCGCGATTTCCTGTTTGTCAGCCCGTGAGGGCAAGACCGCAGCCGCTAAAAGCCAAGCCGGCACCGGCCAATTGGGCCGTCCGCGAGAAGCCGGAATCGGAAGATGTCAATAAAGGCTCAGCCGGCCTCAGTTCGGCGCACCGGCATGACTGCGCTCTGCTTCACTACCTTCTCGGCAAAGCGTGACAGCAGCGGATTGAATAGGTCCGGCTTTTCCCAGAAAGGTGCATGGCCGGCGCCGGATATGACATGGCACCGTTCCCACAGCGAGGCGTAGGCCACTGTCTCGAAGTAGCTCAGCCGCACGAGCGGGTCATGCTCCCCATTGATCACCGCGACCGGGAAGGGGGCATTCTCGACCACCTGCTTCTGGTCGGCGCCCTTGCCGGCAAACATGCCGAATGCCACGCCCGAGCGCAGCCTGCCGTCGGTGCGCCTTATGGCCTCGCGGAAAGACGGACTTGCGCTGCCGCCGAAGCAAAACGCCTCAAAGCGCTCGATGTCGCGTTCGGAGTAAACTTTCTTGGAGGTGAGCAGCATGTCCCAGTTGGCATGAAAGCCACGCAGCATGCCGAGCGGCCCCCTCGACACCGGCGGCGCCCCGGTCAACACCAGACCGTTCACCGCGTGATGGAAGCTGGCAAGTTCAATCGCTACATGGCCGCCAAGCGACCAGCCGAAGATGATGGCGTGGCCGATGTTGAGGGCATCGAGAAGGCGGGCTGTGGTCTGGGCGAGGCCGGTGATCGTATAGGTTGCGGCCGGGTCGCGAGCATCGGAGGAGTCGCCATGGCCGGGAAGGTCGAAAGCGATCAGCCGGTGGGCATCGGCGAGCGGACTGTCGAACTGACGCGCAAAGACGGCGCGCGAACTGCCCGAGCCGTGGATCATGACGATGGGCATGCCGGAACCAGACGACTGGCTGAGGCGCAAATCAGCCTGCGGCGTACGGATTGTGTGGTCAGTGACGCTCATGCTGGATTAGATCCTCGGATGTGGCTGGTGGCCAACATCGCATCCGGGGCTCTATATCTTCTTTAAGCATGTGGTTAAGAGAGGGTTCCTGGAAATAAGCGGCCGGCGTGGCTACCGGCTGGATGGCAGCACCGGCGGAAACCCCCACGATGGAACCACTCCTCGATCTTCTTGTCTCGATTTGCAGCATCGCGACCATTGGCCAATATGTCTGGTCGATGCGGGCGCATTTCCAATTGCAGGCCATGTTTCCAGGCGCCATGGTGATTTCGGCAGCGGTGATTGCTACGACTTTTTTCTTTCTCGCCATCCTGTGGATCCAATCGCAGCCGGTTCCGGCAAAACTCGCCGGGCTCGCCGTCGAACTGGCAAGCTCTGCCCTCTTCTGGTGGGCGATCGTCACCTCGCGGAAGGCGCGGCTGCACTTCGCCTTCGCGCCCGATAATCCGCACAGCCTGCTGACCGGTGGCCCCTACCGCTACATCCGCCACCCTTTCTACTCGTCATACATCATCTTCTGGATTGGATGGGGGATCGCGACCTGGTCGATCTGGGCGATAGTGCCGGTCGCTGGGATCGCCGTCCTCTATGTGGTTGCGGCGCTGGGCGAAGAAAAGAAGTTTTCGCGTACGCCATTGGCGGGCGATTACCAGGCCTATCGCGGTCGAGCCGGCCTGTTCTGGCCGCGACTGGGGTGGTAGCCGACACAGGGCAGGGATTCTCCCCAATGGAAGGATTGCCAGATGCCGCCGCAGATCGCCACCATTTCGGGATAGCTCACCCCACAGGGGCGCGGGATGACGACCTCGTCGCCCGGGTTCAGCGTCGCCATGAAGGCGTTGAACAGGATCTGCTTGCCGCCAGCGCCGACGATGGTCTGCTCCGGCCGGTAATCGAGATTGTCCTCGCGCTTGAATTTTTTCGCGATCGCCTCGCGCAACGGCACGATGCCGGAAACCGGCGGATATTTGGTCTCGCCGCGGCGGATCGCCTCGATCGCCGCGTTCTTGATGTTGTCGGGCGTATCGAAGTCCGGCTCGCCGGCGCCGAGGCCGATCACGTCACGACCGGCATTTTTCAGGGTTTCACCTCTTCCCAAAACCATCGTCACACAGGTTTGTCGGAGGGCAAGAAAAATAGGACGTTCGCCGGCTTGGGTTCAGCAGGCCGCCATTTTTGCTTGTCAGGCTGTGAGGGCGAGCGGTTCGCGGGCGGCGGCACATAACGCGCTTGCCTTGTCGCGCGGCGCCGGCCTGCCGAAGAAATAGCCCTGGAAGCGGCTGCAGCCGGCCGTCCGGGCAAGCGCGAATTCCTCCGCGGTTTCGACGCCTTCCGCGACGATGGCGATGTCCTGGATGCGGGCGATCTGCGCAAGCGCAGACACGAAGATCTGCGCCACCTGGTCGTGGGCGAGGCTGCGGATATAGGAGCGATCGATCTTGACGCTGTCGATGGGCAGCGACTTCAGGTAGTTGAAGCCGCAATGGCCGGTGCCGAAGTCGTCGAGGGCGATGTGGAAGCCGAGGCCGCGCAGTGCCTCGAGGCGCCTGAGAACCTCGGGCGTCGCGGCCGTCGCCACCGTCTCGGTGATCTCGATGATGAACTGCGACGCGGACCGGCCGGTCTCGCGCAGGACCCGGTCGCACATCGTCACGATCTCGTCGCGCTTCAGCTGCTCGCCGGAGACGTTGATCGAGATGCGCCGTCCGGGAAAATGCCCGATATCGGCGCAGGCCCGCTTGAAGACCCATTCGCCGATCATGTCGATCAGCGTCGAACGCTCGGCGATCGGGATGAATTCCGACGGCGAGATCAAGCTGCGCACGGGATGACGCCAGCGGATCAATCCTTCCAGTGCGTCGACCGAGCCGTCGGGATCGACGATCGGCTGGTAGTGCAGTTCCAATTCGCCGAGATAGATTGCGGCGCGCAGCTCGCGTTCCACCAGCCGGCGATAGCGTTTGTCAGACAGCATCTCCTCGTCGAAAACGGTGACGCGGCCGCGGCCGCCCGCCTTGCTCTCGTAGAGCGCGAGATCGGCCAGCAGCATCAATTCAGTGCCGTTCGAAGCGTGCAACGGCGCGAGCGCGACGCCCACCGAGATCGACAGGGGAATGATCTTGCCTTCATGTCTCTTGCCGGCCCGCATCGCATGCAGCAGCCGGCGCGCGTCCTTGCCGATACTGGCGACGTCGCCATGCGGAACCATGATGCCGAACTCGTCGCCGCCGAGCCGGCCGATGACGCCGTCCTCGAAGATGCGCTGCGCTTCCGCGACCAGATGCGCCAGCGCCAGATCGCCGAACTGATGGCCGAATGTATCGTTGAGCTGCTTGAAATGATCGAGGTCGATCAAAAGCAGGCTTGCCTGGCGGCGATTGCGCGAGCCGCTCAGCCAATCGCCCAACGCTTCGATGAAGTAGCGCCGGGTCATGGCGCCTGTCATGGCATCGACAGTGAGGAAGCGATGCTTCTCGGCCTCGGCGTCCGCCGCCGATTGCAGGCGCTGGACGATGTTCGAGCGCATATATATCAACACCAGAAGCGCCAATAAGGTCGAAGTCACCGACACCGCGAGCGCGCCGGCGCGGGAGGCGTTCTCCGTCAGCGCGAAAGCCGCAAGCCCGGTGGTGGCGATGCTCATCACGAGCAACGCCTGGATGCCGCGATAGATACGGCCGCTGTGATCTTTGATTGTCGCCAAGATACTCATGTCCGCGCCCCCACAGCACGCGACATGGCTAGGACCTCAGCCGTTAAGAAACGCTGAGCTTGGCCGCTGCCTGGATCTATTCCTTTGCCGCTGAGTGGAGATCGCGATTTTATGGTTTAAAAGCAACTGTTTGTGACAGTTCTCTGACATTCTAATGCTGCAATCCGCCCGCTGCGCGAATGAGAAATCGAGGTTGCCGCCCGGCAACGGCTCAAAGCCAGTTGCAACGGTCTCCCGACGAGGTGAAACTACCGCGTGAGACGCCGGGCGGGGCGCTTTGTTCGAGAGGATCTGAACGATGAAGCTCATTGCGTGCGGCAGCGTGCCGACGATCATCGCGCCGGAGACATATTTCACCGGGCGGGTGCTGCAGACGCCGATCATCGAGAAAGAGGCGCCGGCGCGGCTGAGGGCGACGCTGGTCAGCTTCGAGCCCGGCGCGCGCACCCATTGGCACACGCATCCGCTTGGACAGACGCTCTATGTCACCGCCGGCGCCGGCCTGGCGCAAAGCTGGGGCGGCCCCGTGCAGAAGATCAGGGCAGGGGATGTCGTTTCCTTCGCGCCGGGCGAAAAGCACTGGCATGGCGCCGGCCGGAAAACCGCCATGACACACATCGCCATGCAGGAGGCGCTGGACGGCGTCCACGCCGACTGGCTGGAGCAGGTTTCCGACGAGCAATATGGCAGCTGATCGGCGTCCAGGAAAAACCCGGCGCGGCGCCGGGTTTTTCTTGCTGGCCGGCCGGGCGGCCGATCAGGTCAGCGACGCGGTAAAGCGCTGGATGCGCGTGCAGGCTTCTTCCAGCAAGGCATCCGACGTGGCGTAGGAGATGCGGAAGTTCGGTCCGAGGCCGAAGGCCGAGCCGAACACCACCGCGACACCTTCGGCCTCCAGCAGTTCGGAGCAGAAGGTCTCGTCATTGTCGATCACCTTGCCCGTCTTGGTCTTCTTGCCGATCAGCTGGGCGCAGGACGGGTAGACGTAGAAGGCGCCTTCCGGCGACGGGCAGGAGATGCCGCGCGCCTGGTTGAGCATCGAGACCACAAGGTCGCGCCGGCCCTGGAAGATCGCCTTGTTCCTGGCGATGAAATCCTGCGGTCCGTTGAGCGCCTCGACCGAAGCCCATTGCGCGATGGTGCAGGCGCCCGAGGTCTGCTGGCCCTGGATCATGTCCATCGCCTTGATCAGCGGCACCGGGCCGGCGGCATAGCCGATGCGCCAGCCGGTCATGGCATAGGCTTTCGATACGCCGTTCATGGTCAGCGTGCGCTCATAGAGGTTCGGCTCGACCTCGGCGATGGTTTTGAAGACGAAATCGCCATAGGTCAGGTGCTCATACATGTCGTCGGTCAACGTCCAGACATGCGGATGCCTGAGCAGCACGTCGGCCAGCGCCCGCAGCTCGGCCTCCGTGTAGGCGGCGCCCGACGGGTTTGACGGCGAGTTCATCAGCAGCCATTTGGTCTTGGGCGTGATCGCCTTTTCCAGCACTTGCGGCGTGAGCTTGAAGCCGTTGTCGATCGAGGTGTCGGCGAACACCGACGTGCCGCCGCAGATCGCCACCATTTCGGGATAGCTCACCCAGTAGGGGCGCGGGATGATGACCTCGTCACCCGGGTTCAGCGTCGCCATGAAGGCGTTGAACAGGATCTGCTTGCCGCCGGTGCCGACGATGGTCTGCTCCGGCCGGTAGTCGAGATTGTTCTCGCGCTTGAATTTTTTCGCGATCGCCTCGCGCAGCGGCACGATGCCGGAAACCGGCGGATATTTGGTCTCGCCGCGGCGGATCGCCTCGATCGCCGCATTCTTGATGTTGTCGGGCGTATCGAAGTCCGGCTCGCCGGCGCCGAGTCCGATCACGTCACGGCCGGCATTTTTCAGCTCGCGCGCTTTCTGCGTCACCGCGATGGTCGCGGAAGGCTTAACGCGGGAAAGGGCGTCGGCGAGAAAGGCCATGACGAAGTGTCTCCTAGGAAAAGCGGCCAGGAGCGGCCGCGGCGCCTCTCATGTCGCATCATGGCGCGGAGCGCAAGCATTGTGCGATGAGCCAGAGGTCAAGGAGGCGTGACCAAAGTCAGCCTGCGTGAGCGGCAACGCTAAATTCATCAACGGCCGGTAAACCCTTGGCTGGCAGGATCGCAGATCGGATTGCGACTATTCGCGGAGCGAGAAACCTTGTCGCGCAGCATCGGGCTCGCCCACATCATCCGTCATGATGACGGCACCTCGACCGGTGTCTGGGGTATCTATACGTTGCAGAGCGCGTTCCAGCCGATCTTCGCCTTCAAGGAGGGCAAGCTCTCGGTCGCCGCTTTCGAAGGGCTGATCCGGCCGTTCCGCGATGGCGAGCCGCAGTCGCCGGGGACATTTTTCGGCACCTGCCCGGCGGCCGACCGGCTGCATATCGAGGCGCTGACGCGCACGCTGCATCTTCTGAACGCCGGCGCCTGCCTGCCGCAAGAGGCCTCTATCTTCGTCAATTTCGACCCGTCGGTCTTCACCGATCGCCACATCGCCGACAAGGCCCTGCGCGACATGCGGCTGGTGCTGCATGAAGCCGGCATCGATCCGCGCCGCATCGTCTGCGAGGTCACCGAGCAGAAATCGGCTTCGCAGGAAGCGCTCTACGGTTTTGTCGAGGCGCTGAGGGCCAATGGCTTCAGCATCGCGGTGGACGACTATGGCGCCGATGAATCCGACATCAACCGGATCAAGGAACTCAAGCCAGACATCGTCAAATTCGATGCGAATTGGATCACCCATCTGATGGAGTCCGGCGCCGGCTTCGCCTTACTGACGGCGATGGTGCAAAGTTTCGAGAACCAGAGCATCCGCACCGTCTTCGAAGGTATCGAGGAAGGCTGGCAGTTGGAGCTCGCCGAGAGGTCCGGCGCCTCCATGGTGCAGGGCTATGTGCTTGCCCGGCCGGAGCTTGCCCCCACCAGCTTTCGCGTCTTCGGCAAGGGCGCGCAGCAGCCTTCGAGCGAAGACAGCAAGGCACCGGCCGCCGCAAGCCCGGCGGCCCCAACGCTGCACGGACGGCCGGCAAGGGTGTTCGGGCGCAAGGTCGCGCCATGAGCGGACAATCAGACAGGCGGCGCAACATCGCCGAGGCGATCTTCACTGACGAGATCGGCCTACAGTTCGGCGTCTATGGCGAGTACCGGCTGTGGAGCGCCTATCAGCCGATCTTCGCGCCGGAGGGCAGGGTGCTCAGAGCCGTCGCCGTCGAGGGGCTGATCGAGCCGCGCCGCGTCGCGCAGCCGGTAGCCGCTTCGGTCTTCTTCGGCAGCATTCCCGCGTCCGACCTCCTGTTTGTCGAAACGATGTGCCGGATGCTGCATCTCGGCAATTACCGCAACATCGGCGTCGAGGGATTGACGCTGTTCTTCAACTATAATCCGACCATCAACGACCATCTCGGACGGGCGCTCGCCGAGATCCGGCTGATGACCAGGCATCTCGGCGATCTGGAGCTCGAGCCCAGCCTGCTGGTCTGCGAGATCACCGAACAGGCAGCCGACGACCAGGTTCTTGCCAGCCTGGTGCGCGAAATGCGGCGCGACGGCATCCGCATCGCCATCGACGACTTCGGCACGGGGCATTCGACCGAAGCGCGCATCGATCTGCTTGCACCCGACATCGTCAAGATCGATGGCGCCTGGTTTGGCGAGCTCTGCCGCCATGCCGCCGCCGAACGCTTCTTCCGGCCGTTGGTGGCGATGCTGCACGAGCGCGGCGCTAAAGTGCTGGTCGAGGGCATCGAGAATGCACAGCACCTGCGCGTCGCGCTCGAGGGCGGCGTCGACCTGCTGCAAGGCTTCCATCTCGCCCGCCCGGCGCTCGCCGGCACGGTCTTCAAGGAAGAACCGCTTTCCATCGACGCTCTCATCGACGCCGGCAACAAGGTCGTGCCCCTGCATCAGCATCGCTGATGCTCGATCCAAAAGGCGCATCAGCATCGCTGATGCTCGATCCAAAGGCGCATCAGCATCGCTGATGCAGCGAAAAAATATCAGCGCCGCTGATGGTTCTTCTTGAAAACAAATCACTGGATGGTCTCGCCCGGGCGCGTTAGAGCCGTGCTGAAATGGGCTTCAGGCGACGCGCGAGGTATGTGCGATGATCCTTTACGACATGGCCGACAGTGGCAATTGCTATAAGCCGCGGCTGTTAATGGCCAAGCTCGGCATTCCTTTCACCCGGGTCGAGGTGAGCTCGCACACCGGCGAGACGCGCAAACCAAATTACGTCGCCAAGAATCCGAACGCGATGGTGCCGATGCTCGAGCTGGACGACGGCAGGCGTATCACCGAGAGCAACGCCATCCTGCTCTATCTTGCCGAAGGGACGCGCTTCTTGCCCGCCGAGAAATATGAACGCGCGCTGGCTTACCAATGGCTGTTCTTCGAGCAATACAGCCACGAGCCCTATATCGCGGTGCGCAAGGCGCTTTTGACTTTTCCGGAACGTGCGAAGGACGCCACGCCGGAACGATTGGCGCAGACGCTGGAGCGCGGCAACAAGGCGCTCGGCGTCATGGACCAGCATCTGCAGCGGAACGAATTCTTCGCCGGCAGCGTCTATAGCGTCGCCGACATCGCCTTATACGCCTATACCCACACCGCCGGGATGGGCGGCTTCCAGCTCGACGCCTATCCGGCCGTTGCCGCCTGGCTGAAGCGGGTGGAGGCGGATAAGGGGCATGTGCCGATCGACTGGGTGGGATAATTCCTCACGCAGTCACCGCTTTGCAACCTGACCTGTATGGGCGCGCCAACGAGCCGCTCGGTATGCATATGGCCGTAAGCGGCTATTTCAAAAGTCGTTCATATTCCGAGTGAGTGCCGATCCAAAACCAGATCATGTCGTCCTGGTCCCTGACTGCAACAGCACGGTAGTCCAGATCAACTCGAGCTGACCAATAACGTCCGACCCGCTTGAAATGGAGCGAAGGATGAAACGGATCTGCACGCAGCTTGGCGAAGCTGCTGTCAGCCTTCATCCTGATTGGTTTAGGTAGTTTATTGTAGGCGTCCCAAAACGCAGGGGCGGCAAAGTGGTTCACACGGGTCGCGTCCGACCCGCGCGATGGTCGGCCAGTGCTTGCTCTGCAAGCTTGTCCAGCCGGCCCGCCTTCGCGTCGGCTTCGATCTTCTTGTCCCACAAATCGGCCTGCAGAGCCTCGAACCAGGCGGCAAATGCCTTCAGCTCTTCAGGGCTCAGTTCGGCGACGGATTTTTCGATCTGTTCAAGCTTGGTCATGGGCCAATGATACCTTATTGGGCTAAAATGGCACCACCAATGGAACCATTCAACCCGGACAGCAACTCGCCAAAATCCAGACAACAAAAAAGGCGGGCAATGCCCGCCTTCCTCTGCCGGTAGCCTGATCGGGAGCGTCTGGTCCGGGCCGGCAGCTATCTGCTGTTCCAGCTTGTCGGGTCTTTTCGCTCCGGCGCGCTTCTCGCGCGACCGTCAGTACATCCGTGACTTGCCGCGCGCCCCGAACCTTCGCCCGGTGCGCGCCTTACTTAGTCGCATTTTGCGCCGCTGGCCGTAAAGCCTGCCGCAAAATGCTTAAGCCAAATCAGGCTGCCTTGCTAAGAGACCCAGCAGCGGACTTGCCGGTGCGGCGGTCCTGCTCGATCTCGAAGTTGATTTTCTGGCCTTCAGCCAGGCTCGTCATGCCAGCGCGCTCGACAGCGGAGATGTGGACGAAAACGTCCGCGCCGCCATTGTCAGGCTGGATGAAGCCGTAGCCCTTGGTGGCGTTGAACCACTTGACCGTACCAGTTGCCATATAGAATGCCCTTCACATTTGCTTTTGTTTGACCGGACCAACGTCCGGCCGGCGGTATCGAAATTTTGGAGATAGACGTCAGCAAACGCGAAGATCGCGGCCCGATCGATCGGCCAAATTCAATGCTGCGGATATAGGATAGTTTGAGCAAGAAAACAAGACGGGTTGCCTGGACGCTGCCCCGCATCCCGGATCGAGCGGAATACAAGCATGGAAGTTTTGACAGCGGTGCCGCGTTGTGAAGGGATGGGATGCTTGCCCTTCCGAGGAGAGAAGCCATGAAGACCATTCTGCTTGCCGCCTGCTTCCTGCTGCTGGCCGCGGAAGCGCAGGCGGTGACGCGCTACGATCCGACGCGCATGAGCTGCGACCGGGTGCAGGCGACGATCGCCAGACAGGGCGCCGTCATCCTGCGCTACCAGTCGACGCGCGTGCCGGGGCTGCCGCTCTACGACCGCTATGTGCGCGACGAGCGTTTCTGCAACGCGGGCGAAGTGAGGGCACGCGCCTACGTGCCGAGTGCCGACACCCGGTCCTGCATGGTCTATGTCTGCAAGCGTCCGGATTTCGAGCGGCGTTTCCGCCGCCGGTTCCTGCAGGACTGATACGCAGCGCCTTAGAACCCGAACGAAGCCTGCGCGGCCGGCGGCGGGCCGACGCGAACGCCTTCCATGGCCAGCATCTTTTCCTTGGTGGCCGAGCCGCCGGGCGCGGAGAAGCCGCCGATCTTGCCGCCGGCCGCCAGGATGCGATGGCACGGAATGACCAGCGGCACCGGATTGGCGCCTAGCGCCGCGCCCGTTTCGCGCGGAAGGCCCGCATGGCCGGCGCGCTTGGCCAGTTCGCCATAGGTGGTGGTCTCGCCGAAGCCGAGCTTGCGAGCCGCGTCGTAGATGGCGAGGCGGAAATCGTCGACGCCGTCGAGATCGACCGGCACGCTCGAGAAGTCGACGTCCTCGCCGGCCGCATAGGCCTTGATCTTGGCGATCAGATCGACCACCCAGGACGGCTGGTCTGTCGAGGCTGAGACGCCGGGGTGGCGAAGCAGCCGGCGCTCGACCGCTTCGCGGCTGCGCTCCGGCAGGCAAAGCCGGATCAGGCCCTTCTCGCTCCAGGCAATGCCCATGAAGCCGATCACTGTTTCTAACACTGCGTGGCCGGCCGTGATCTGGGATGTGGGTTTCATGGCGTATTCCTTCGGCAAAACAGCGAAAAACGAGTACATATCCAGAACAATATGGCACTTCGGCCCTGTTGTCGCCACCCGAAAACCGCCGGGTGGCCCCGATTGCCGGGTGTGAATCGCTGGTGTAAGGACTCCTTAACAACCGACAAACCGGACCCGCACGGCTTGCCAGCTAAAATCATATTCACCGCGCTCAGCGTGCTCGTAGCCGCTGCTGGTCTCAGCGGCTGTACCTCGACCTCGCAGATGAAGGCCGCGCCCGCGCTTGCGGAAGCCTCGACGCCTGCCGTCGCGGACGATACGCCGACGCTCGCGCTGCCCGAAACGGTGGCCGTGCTGCCGGAACCTTCGGGTCTCGCGCAGGTGCAGACCGCGGCGCTGGCTGGCGATGCCGTCGCCATGGCGACCACGCCAGGCGCGACCGCGACGCAAGGCGCGCCCGCGACGCAAAGCGCGCCCGCGACGCAAAGCGCGCCCGCGACGCAAAGCGCGCCCGCGACGCAAAGCGCGCTGTTGCCGCCGCCTGTCCAGCCCGGCGCGCCCGCCGCGGCGCTGGCTCAGCCTGCGGCTTTCGCCGGAGCGACGCCGATAGCCGGCCAGTTTCCGCCGCCGCCGGTGCTGACGGCCGGCGGCTCGCCGACCGGCCCGGTATCCATCAGCCGAGCGGCATCCATCAGCCGAGCGGCGGTCTATACGACCGCAGGCGTCGCCATGCCGGTCACCGGCCAGTCGGCGAAAGTCGCCCCGATGGCCGGCGTCCAGCAGGTCGCCTATATGATGCCGGAAAATCCGGCGCTGCTTGCGGCACCCGGCCAACCCGAGCAGCACGCCAGTGGCCCGCGCGGCGAGATCGAGCGGCTGATCGAGAAATATTCGGCGATTTATGAAGTGCCGGTCGAGCTGGTGCGCCATGTCGTCAACCGCGAGAGCACCTTCAACCCGAAAGCCTACAATCATGGCCATTGGGGGCTGATGCAGATCAAGCACGCGACGGCGCGCGGCATGGGCTATGACGGGCCGGCGGCCGGCCTGTTCGACGCCGAGACCAACCTCAAATACGCGGTGAAATATCTGCGCGGCGCCTGGCTGGTTTCGGGCGGCAACGCCAAGCGGGCCGACACGCTCTACCAGACCGGTTACTACTACGACGCCAAGCGCAAGGGCCTGCTCGAGGCGACGGGGCTTGGCTCCGACCGCAAGCGGCATCGCCTGCCACCCGACGCCTGAGCGGACGGTCCCACGCGGCGTTTCGAGACAGCGCCATGCATGAAAACACAACGCCCCGCCCGCCGGCTGCCAACGACATCCGCCTGCGCAAGCTGCTCGACGATACACTCACCGCGCCGCACTGGCCGCAGGGCTTCGTCATGCGCGCGTTCGAGCACCGGGATGCGCCAGCCTTGCACGCGCTGCTGGAAGAGGTGTTCGATGACGGCGCCGACGGGCCGTTCGACGAGTGGTGGCCGCGCATTGCCGGCGATGCGGAGTTCGATCCCGCTCTCTGTTTCCTGGCGATCGACGGCAAGGGGCTGCTGGCGGGCGCGGCGCTCTGCTGGACGTCCGGTTTTGTCAAGGATCTCGCCGTCCATCCGGAATCGAGACGGCAGGGCCTCGGCGAGGCGCTGATGCGGCAGGTGTTCCTGACCTTTCGCGAGCGCGGGGCGACCCATGTCGATCTTAAGACTAATATTGTGAAGAATACCGCGGCCTTCAGGCTCTACGAGCGGCTCGGCATGATCCCGGTCGACTGGGAAGGCTGACGCGCAAAGCGCGGCGGCCCGTATTGGAGGCTCCCGGCGCGGCGTTGCAATCGCCTGCGCCCGGACATTGTGAACTCCTTCACATAGGCTGACGTTAGGGCATGCTAATTCGTCGTCGTGCCGGGCGGCCGATCGGCGGATCGACGCGGGCAAGGCGTCGGAGGAGGCTGTGCCGGCATGCGTCAGCCACTCCCAGGCGGGCTCCGGGGCGGGGGTTTCGGAGCCCGTCCGCTTTGCGTGAAGCGAGGCGGACGGAAGGGCCGCCGACGCGGTCGAGCCAACCGGGATCGGCTTCACCGACCTGCTGGCCCGGTCGGCCACGCACAACGCGGGAACCCTAAGCGGCGTCGCGCATTCAACGCAGGGGCCTTGATGAGCCGCGACCTATGCGTCGCCGGTCGCGCAGGGAGGTCCGCAATCCCGTGAAGCTCGCTTCAGCATTCCTGGCCGCCGGCATCCTGCTCGGCGCTGTTCAAGCGCGAGCCGTGGAACTGTCGATCGTGTCGGGTGATACGGGCAACGGCATCAAGGTGCTGCGCGAGATACTCGATCGTTACGAGAAGAAGAGCGGCAACAAGGTCGATATCGTCGTCATTCCGCCTTCGACCACCGACCAGTTCGGCCAGTACCGGCTCTGGCTCGCCGCCGGCAGCAGCGATATCGACGTCTACCAGACCGACGTGATCTGGGCCCCGCAGCTTGCCAGCCAACTGGTCGACCTGACCGAGGCGACAAGGGATGTGGTGGGTGAGCATTTCCCGTCGATCATCCAATCGCAGACGGTCAACGGCAGGCTGGTCGCGCTGCCGATCTTCACCGACGCGCCGGCGCTCTATTACCGCAAGGATCTGCTCGACAAATATGGCGCCAAGGTTCCGACCACCTGGAAGGAGCTCGCCGATACCGCGAAGCTCGTGATGAACAAGGAGCGGGCGGCCGGCAACAAGGACATCTGGGGCTTCGTCTTCCAGGGCAACGCCTATGAGGGGCTGACCTGCAACGCGCTCGAATGGGTGATGTCGAATGGCGGCGGTCGGATCATCGAGCCGGACGGTGAAATCTCCGTCGACAATCCAAAGGCGGCCGCGGCGCTCGACATGGTCAAGGGCTGGATCGGCACGATAGCGCCGCCGGGCGTGCTCGCCTATCAGGAGGAAGAAACGCGCGGCGTCTGGCAGACCGGCAATGCCGTCTTCATGCGCAACTGGCCATACGCCTATGCGCTCGGCAACAGCGAGAATTCGCCGATCAAGGGCAAGTTCGACGTGGCGCCGCTGCCCGCCGGCGAAGGCGGGCATCCCGCCGCCACGCTGGGCGGCTGGAATCTTGCCGTCTCCAGATATTCGAAACATCCAGACGAGGCGATCGAGCTGGTCAAGTTCATCGCGTCGCGCGAGATGCAGAAATACCGGACGCTCAGAACGTCCAACCTGCCGACCATCCCGGCGCTCTATGACGACCCCGACATCGCCCGGCAGCAGCCGATCGTGCCGCGCTGGAAAGAGATTTTTCTCAACGCGCAGCCAAGGCCGTCGGCAACCGCCAGGATCAAGTACAACGAGGCATCCAGCCAGTTCTGGACTGCCGTGCACGACACGATCTCCGGCCAGGGCGCCGCCGCCGACAATTTGGCCGATCTCGGCGCGAGGCTGACCAGGCTGAAAGGCAAGGGCTGGTGAGCGCGGCAAGGCGATCGCCGCTGATGCGCCGACGCGTGCGCACGGCCTGGCTGTTCCTCGCGCCGATGCTTCTCGTGCTCGCCGCCGTCGCCGGCTGGCCGTTCCTGCGCACGGTCTATTATGGTTTCACCGATGCTTCGCTGGCGGACCTCGACGCGCGGCAATGGGTGGGCTTCGACAATTACTTTTCGGTGCTGCGCCTGCCGAGCGGCCGCCTGCTCTATGACGGGTTGCTCGTCGATCCGGTCTGGTGGCGCGCGGTGTGGAACACGGTGCGCTTTGCCGTGGTGTCGGTGGCCTGCGAGACGGTGCTGGGCATGATCGTGGCGCTTGCGCTCAACACCGAGTTCCCGGGACGCGGCATCGTGCGGGCCGCGATCCTCATTCCCTGGGCGATCCCGACCATCGTCTCGGCCAAGATGTGGCAGTGGATGCTCAACGACCAGTTCGGCATCATCAATGTCGCGCTTCTCAATCTCGGCCTGATCGACACCAAGATCGCCTGGACCGCCAATGCCGATACCGCGATGATCGCCGTGCTGATCGTCGACATCTGGAAGACGACGCCGTTCATGGCGCTGCTGATCCTGGCGGCCCTGCAGATGCTGCCGCGCGAGATTCTCGAGGTGGCCAAGCTCGATGGCGCGAACCCGTGGCAGATCTTCTGGCGGGTGACCTTGCCGCTGATCCGGCCGGCGGTGATGGTGGCGGTGATCTTCCGCGCGCTCGACGCGCTGCGCATCTTCGACCTGATCTATGTGCTGACGCCGAACAATGTGCAGACCAAGTCAATGTCGATCTTCGCGCGCGAGAACCTGTTCGAGTTCGACAAGTTCGCCTATGGCTCGGCCGCCTCGACGCTGCTTTTCCTGATCATCGGCCTGCTCACCATCGCCTATATCCGCATCGGCCGGCTGAGTTTCGACGGAGGGCGCTGACATGAAGATGCTGAAGCGCGCCGGCTTCTACCTGCTGCTCCTGGCGATCGTCTTCGTCGCGGTGTTTCCGTTCTACTACGCAATCGTCACCAGCCTGAAATCGGGAACAGAGCTGTTCCAGGCAGGGCTGTGGCCGCAATCGTTCAGCCTTGCCAATTACCGCAACGTGCTGACCGAAGGTCCCTTCCTGCGCAATCTCGTCAATTCGCTGATCGTCTCCGGCGCGGTCGTCGCGGTCTCGCTGCTGCTCGGCGTCACCGCGGCCTATGCGCTGGCGCGCATTCGTTTCCGCGGGCGCTCGGCGCTGATGCTGGCCATCCTGTCGGTGTCGATGTTTCCGCAGGTCGCGGCACTTGCCGGGCTGTTCGAGATTATCCGGGCGCTGCATCTCTACAATTCGCTCTTGGCGCTCATCCTGTCCTATATGATCTTCACCCTGCCGTTCACCGTTTGGGTGCTCACCACTTTCGTGCGCGACCTGCCGGTCGAGATCGAGGAGGCGGCGATCATCGACGGTGCCGGGCCGTGGACCATCCTCACGCGCATCTTCCTGCCGTTGATGTGGCCGGCGCTCGCCACTACCGGGCTGCTTGCCTTCATCAGCGCCTGGAACGAGTTCCTCTTCGCGCTCACCTTCACCTCCACCAACACGCAGCGCACCGTGCCGGTGGCGATCGCGCTTCTGTCAGGCAATTCGCAGTTCGAGATCCCGTGGGGCAACATCATGGCCGCCTCGGTGATCGTCACCGTGCCGCTGGTGGTGCTGGTGCTCGTCTTCCAGCGCAGGATTGTCTCGGGTCTCACGGCCGGCGGCGTCAAAGGCTAGACGCGACGCGAAAAAGTGACCGGAAAGCGTGTGCCGAAATGTCGGATCAGGTCGCGGCGGGCCGTCCTTGGATCGTAGAGCAACCCGCGCCGGGACGCCGGCGCCAGGAGACGATCATGATCACCTTTCCCAATGAATCCGCCAAATATCGCACTGCGCGCGAAAAACTGCTGCGCAAGGAAATCGAGCTGCGCCGCGCCATGGAAGCGGTGGCGGAGGCAAGGCGCGCTTTGCCGCCGGGCGGTTTGGTGCCGCAGGACTATGTGTTCGACGCCCTGGACGACCAGGGCCAGCCGGCGAAAGTCAAGCTGTCGGACCTCTTCGCGCCGGGCAAGGATTCGCTCATCCTCTACCAGATGATGTTCCCGCGTCATCCGCAGGAGACGCGCGAGGTGGCGAAAGGCGGCGAGACGGCGAAGCTTGCCCGGCAGGACCAGCCATGCCCGTCCTGCACGGCGCTGCTCGACCAGTTCGACGGCGCGATCGGCCATCTCGAAGCGGCGGGTTTCAACTTCGCCGTGGTTGCGAAGACCGCGCTCGACAATCTGACGGCGCTCGGCCGCGACCGCGGCTGGAAAAACATGCGGCTCGTCTCGTCGGCCGGCAACGCTTTCAAGCGCGACTACAACTCCGAAACGGCCGAGGGCGCGCAGATACCGCTGCTTTCGGTGTTCCACCGTGATGGTGACGGCATCCGGCATTTCTGGTCGTCGGAACTCGATTTCGCACCGGCAGACCCAGGCCAGGACCCGCGCGGCATCGGCACCTGCGAGATTCTGTGGAACCTGATGGATTTCACGCCCGAAGGCCGGCCGAACTGGCACGAGCAGCTGCAATATGCCGGGCACGCCGCCGGCGCGCACTGCCACTGATGGCGACGCGGGCGCCAGGCCCGCGCGCTTCCTTTCGAGGCAACCTCTTAGGCAACCCTGGGGCCGGTGCCGCGTTGGGAAAGGCGGAGGGGCTGTTTCGGATCGGAGATCGAGATGAAAACGCTGCTGCCCCTGGTCGCCGTCGCGCTTCTTGCCGGCGCGCCCGCCGCGTTCGCCCAGTCGGACAACTCAGACGCCGTGGGACCGATGGTGACCGAGAACAAGGTCGACACCCAGACCTTCGTCACCACGGTGCCCAATGCCAACATGTTCGAGATCGAGTCGAGCAAGCTGGCGCAAGAGAAGTCGGTGTCGGCCGACGTCAAGGCTTTCGCCGCGCAGATGATCAAGGATCACACCAAGGCCGGCGAGGAGTTCAAGACGGCGCTGAGCCAGGGCCAGACCACCGCGTCGATCAAGCCCGCCGGCCCCGCGCTGCAGCCGAAGGAGCAGCAGCTGCTCGATGAATTGAAGAGCGCCAGCGGCAAGGAGTTCGACGCCAAATATATCAAGATGCAGACCGACGCGCATAAAGCTGCGGTGGCGCTGTTTTCCACCTACGCCAATTCCGGCGACGACCCGGCGATGAAGGAATTCGCCAAGAAGACGCTGCCGGTGCTGAAGATGCACGAGAAGCATGTGAAGGAACTGGCGGTGGCGCATCAGTGAGGGGGCGCACTTGCCTTCTCCCCCTGTGGGAGAAGGTGGCCGCGCAGCGGCCGGATGAGGGGTGCTCCAGCGGAGTGAGACGCTGGCAATAAGCCATACGGTCACGGTTGGACGAGCGGTTTTGCCAGGCTGGAACACCCCTCATCCGTCTCGGCGCTGCGCGCCGATCCACCTTCCCCCACAAGGGGGGAAGGGAAGGCTGGCGTTCCCCCGCTGCCCCGATAAGCTCGCGCGCAACAAAGGGAGGACCGCCATGGACAAGGAAGTCATCGAAGTGCCCGTGATGTCGGCCAAGGTGCGCTCGCTCGGCCTGCCGTGCTCGACGGCGGTGCGGGCCAACGGCTTCGTCTTCATCTCGGCGACGCCGCCGGTCGACATGGCGACCGGCGAGATGGTGCGCGGCAACATCGAAACGCAGACCGAAGCGTCGCTGAAGGCGCTCAAACATTGCCTGGAAGCGGCCGGCACCTCGCTGGACAAGGTGGTGATGGTACGCATCTACGCCGTCAATTCCGGCTTCTACAGTGCCATCAACCGGGTCTATGCGAAGTATTTTTCGACCAACCCACCGGCACGGAGTTTCGTGCCAGTGGCATCATGGCCGATGGAGTTTGATATCGAGATTGAGTGTGTGGCTGTGGCGTGAGCGGCCACCTCTCAAATGGACGCTAATCTGGGTGGCTTAGCCGGGAGCAGCTACGTATCCAGGCACAGCATTTGCCGACGATCATCCGCCAACGCGCCCGTTGAATGACTTTCCGGAGGTTCGAATGGGCGCGCACGGGTAAGGGCCAATCGGAGGCTGACAGGCTCATTGAACGCGTAGCACCCGTGCTCACAATTTTCCCTGAGTGACACCTCTTTTCGTTTCAAAATTGCAAAAGATTTCTCATTTAAATAAAATCATTTGCAGTCTTTCACCGTTTACGGTAGTCAATCGTGCCCCAGGAGGCGATCCTCAATCGGCTCCTGTGACTTGTACGTCAGGACACAGCCCCGCTGGGGAGAGGTTTCCAAGTCTTTGGGCACAGCTTGCTGAAGGAGACGAAATGCCAATCCCGACAAATGTGCTGCGAAAGGCTCGTGAGGAGGCCGGTGTCAAGCAATCCGAGTTGGCGAAGGCTCTGGGTGTCAGCCCAAGCGTTGTCTCTCGGTTAGAAAAAACTGACGAGACTGAAGATGCGATGGCTCGGCGTTACTTGGGTGCGATTGGAACCCAGGTGGGTGATGCAATAATCGATTTCTACCAGCGCGATTGGACGTTTTCGGAGCGTCCATCGTTCTATCATCCTGACAAAGATATTTTGTGGGATTGCGAATTGTCACTAAAGAAACTAGCTAGCCTAGAGAACGACGAGAACTACGATCATCTCCTGGATCTTCCAATTCAAAAGACTCGCGGTAGTATTATTGTATCATCTGAATATATATTTAGGCTCGACCATACTATAGCCTGGATTGGTCCCATTGGCGTCGGGAAAACGACGGCTCTCTCGCATCTAACGGGGCTGATCATCGACGGCAGTTCGGGCAAACAGCCTGTCTTTCCTGCAACTGGCGGTCGCACAACAATCTGTGAAGTGGTGATTCGGCCTGCGCCCGCATTTGGAGTTGCGGTGGAGCCGATGACTGAAGATGCGGTTCGTCTTCTGGTAAGGGACATGGTTCGAGGAATTTCGCTCGGTGAGGGTGGCCTCACGACCGAGATGGACCGAGCTGTTCGAAATATGGCGGATGTGAAGCGTCCTAAGGGTGTGATTGTTGACCCAGTGTCTTTAATTCTGGAAGAAAATAATGGCGCCGTCGACGAGGCTGTTGAACAGATAATTTTGCGTATGAATCTAAAACAAAGAACCGAGACGCAAATTATCTTGTCAGAAACAAATGAAAAAGGTCTTCGATGGGTTTCCGAAAACGTTACGAAAATCAACTACGGTCAACATCCCGGGTTCTCATTGCCGTCAAAAATAACTGTGTTTGTTCCTGAGAGTTATTTTAGGAATAGCGAATATAATCTGAGCATTGTCGATACAAAGGGAATTATTGGCACATCCCAGAGAAATGATCTTAGGGACTATATAGATGATCCCCGTACTCTCTCTGTTTTATGCTCTGGATTTAACGACGCTCCTGGTGCTGATACGACAAGGATATTGTCTGATTTGAAAGCGACTGGGTCAGACGCCATTGAGAGGCAGAGGATTTCAATTCTGATATTGGCTCGTAGTGACGAAGCCATGAAGGTAATTGACGATTCTGGAGACCTTCCAGATACCGCTCAGGAGGGGTATGCGATTCGTGAGGATCAAGCCCGCAAATCTTTAACGGATGAAGGCGCGTCAGGCGTTCCGATAGGTTTTTTCAATGCTTTGACTGATAGTGCATCAGAAGCTTGGGCGCGGCTGGACAATCAGATTGGCCTCATCCGTCAAAGGCAGGTTGATCGACTTAAGAGATCCGTTGAGCTTGCTGAGGCACTTGTTTCGAATCCAGACGTTGCAAAAATTGAACAAGCGCGCGCTTCGATAGACGAAGAGATTGGGCGGATCATAGCAGCCTATTCAAAATTGGTGCCTCTGATTCGACCGGCGCAGCAGAATTTAATTCAAGAGCTTGAAAGGGGCCATCCTAGCTCCATCGCTGCGTCGGTAGTAAGGCGCGGGGCATGGGATAACTTCTCAGTTGATCATATTATCGGCGTCGGCGTACGGGTTGATGCAAATTTGCGTACCAAAGACGTGTTTCTTAAGATTCATGGTAGACTGGAGGCACTTGAGCAGAAGTTTTCGTCACTGCCTGAGGTTGTTGCCATTGTAACCAATATTCGTGATGACCTTAACGAATGGAGGCAGGAGTTTTTAACTAGAGCCTTGTCGATTGGACGTGTGGCTTATAAAGCTGTCTTGGATACTGAGCCCGACCTTTGGGAACGTTTAGCCACTCATTGGGGGCAAGGACCAGGTTACAGGAATAGAGTAATCGCGGACGTCAAGAAATGGTTTGAAGAGACAACAAAGCTAGCGGCTGTACGCACGACGGTCGAGAGACGTTTGAGCGAGGCGTGGCAAGATGCGGTACTGTCTCGCTTAGGAGAGGCTTTGAAGGAGCATGATCCGGAAGAATAGTTTGGAATTCAGCGTAGCTCCCACCTATCCTTTCGGGGTGTAAAGTCACCTAATCATCACCCAAAATACTCCTGCAGCGGCCGAACCTCCAGATTCCCCGCCCGCAGCGCCGCAATCGCCTCCGCCACCGCCGCAGCGCCAGACAGCGTCGTGTAATACGGCACCTTCTGCATCAGCGTCGCCCGGCGCAGCGATTTCGAGTCCGATACCGCCTTCTGGCCGTCCGTCGTGTTGAAGACGATCTGGACCTGACGGTTGCGGATGGCGTCCTCGATGTGGGGGCGGCCTTCCAGCACCTTGTTGATCTTTTCGGCCGTCACGCCGTTCTCGGCGAGGAAGCGGGCGGTACCGGAGGTGGCGAGGACCTTGAAACCCTGGCCGGCGAGGCGTTTTACCGCCGGCAGGATGCCCTTCTTGTCCTCGTCGCGCACCGAGACGAACAGCGTGCCGGAGCGTGGCAGGTCGACACCCGCTCCGAGCTGGCTCTTGGCGAAAGCCAGCGCAAAGTCGCGGTCGAGGCCCATGACCTCGCCGGTCGAGCGCATCTCCGGGCCGAGCAGGATATCGACACCGGGGAAACGGGCGAAGGGGAAGACAGCTTCCTTGACCGCGATGTGGCCAGGGTTGCGCGCGTCGGGCATGGCGCCGTAATGGGCGAAGGCGTTTTCAAGCGTCTCGCCGGCCATGATGCGGGCGGCGATCTTGGCGATCGGACGCCCGATGGTCTTGGCGACGAAGGGCACGGTGCGCGAGGCGCGGGGGTTCACCTCCAGCACATAGACCGTGCCGTCTTGAATAGCGTATTGCACGTTCATCAGGCCGCCGACATTGAGCGCGCGCGCCAGGGCCGCCGTCTGCCGCTCCAGCTCGTCGACGAGGTCGGAGGGGAGCGAGTGAACGGGGAGCGAGCAGGCCGAGTCGCCCGAGTGGATACCGGCTTCCTCGATATGCTCCAGAATGCCGGAGACGAAGGTATCCTTGCCGTCGCACAGGCAATCGACATCGACTTCGATGGCGCCGGAGAGATAGGTGTCGAACAGTAGCGGGTTCTTGCCCAGCAGCGTGTTGATCTGGCCGGTCTTGTCATTGGGGTATTTCTGCTTGATGTCCTCCGGCACCAGGCCGGGCACGGTGTCGAGCAGGTAGGTCTGCAGCATGCCTTCGTCATGGATGATCTGCATGGCGCGGCCGCCGAGCACATAGGACGGGCGCACCACCAGCGGGAAGCCGAGCTCGCCGGCGACGAGGCGGGCCTGCTCGACCGAATAGGCGATGCCGTTCTTCGGCTGGCTGAGGTTGAGCTTGTGCAAGAGCTTCTGGAAGCGGTCGCGGTCCTCCGCCAAGTCGATCATGTCGGGCGAGGTGCCGAGGATCGGGATGCCGGCCTTCTCCAGCGCGTCGGCCAGCTTCAGCGGCGTCTGGCCGCCGAACTGGACGATGACGCCGACCAACTCGCCGGACGCCTGCTCGGCGCGCAGGATCTCCAGCACGTCCTCCGCCGTCAGCGGATCGAAATAGAGGCGGTCGGAAGTGTCGTAGTCGGTCGAGACCGTCTCCGGGTTGCAGTTGACCATGATCGCTTCATAGCCGGCGTCGCGCAGCGCGAACGCGGCATGGCAGCAGCAATAGTCGAACTCGATGCCCTGGCCGATGCGGTTCGGGCCGCCGCCGAGGATGACGACCTTCTTGCGCGACGAGACGCGCGCCTCATTGGCGGGCTCGCCGACGAAGGGCACTTCATAGGTCGAGTACATATAGGCGGTCGGCGAGGCGAATTCGGCCGCGCAGGTGTCGATGCGCTTGTAGACCGGATGAACGTCGAGCTTTTGCCTAGCCTTCTGGATCACTTCCGCGTCTGTCTTCGTCAGCGAGGCGAGGCGGGCGTCGGAAAAGCCCATCGCCTTCAGCATACGCAGATTGACGGCGTCCTGCGGCAGGCCGTGCTCGCGGACGCGTTCCTCCATGGCGATGATGGCGGCGATCTGCTCGAGGAACCACGGGTCGATCTTGCACATGGCGTGCACGTCTTCCAGCGAGGTGCCCATGCGGATCGCCTGCGCCACCATGCGCAGCCGGTCCGGCGTCGGCGTGCCAAGTGCTGCACGGATCGCGTTGCGGTCGTCGGCATGGCTTGCGGCGGTGCTCCCGTGGCCAAGGCCCGGAATCTCGATCTCATCCAATCCGGTGAGACCGGTTTCCAGTCCGCGCAAAGCCTTCTGCAGCGATTCCTGGAAGGTTCGGCCGATGGCCATCACTTCGCCCACCGACTTCATGGCGGTGGTCAGCACCGGCTCGGCGCCGGGGAATTTCTCGAAGGCAAAGCGCGGGATCTTCGTCACCACGTAATCGATGGTCGGCTCGAACGAAGCCGGCGTCGCGCCGCCGGTGATATCGTTCTCCAGCTCGTCCAGCGTGTAGCCGACGGCAAGCTTGGCCGCGACCTTGGCGATCGGGAAGCCGGTGGCCTTGGAGGCAAGCGCCGACGAGCGCGAGACGCGCGGGTTCATCTCGATGACCACCAGACGGCCGTCGGCCGGGTTGACGGCGAACTGCACGTTGGAGCCGCCGGTCTCGACGCCGATCTCGCGCAGCACCGCGATCGAGGCGTTGCGCATCATCTGGTATTCCTTGTCGGTCAAGGTCAGCGCCGGCGCGACGGTGATGGAATCGCCGGTGTGCACGCCCATCGGATCGAGGTTCTCGATCGAGCAGATGATGATGCAATTGTCCGCCTTGTCGCGGACGACCTCCATCTCGTATTCCTTCCAGCCGAGCACGCTCTCCTCGATCAGCACCTCGGTGGTGGGCGAGGCGTCGAGGCCGGACTGGACGATGTCGTAGAATTCGGCGCGGTTGTAGGCGATGCCGCCGCCGGTGCCGCCCATGGTGAAGGAGGGGCGGATGATGGCCGGCAGGCCGACATGGTCGAGCGCCTGGGCGGCGATCGCCATGGCATGGCTGATATAGCGCTGCTTGCGGTCGCCTTCGCCGAGGTTCCAGCGGGTTTCCAGCGCATCGAGCGCAGCGTCGAGGTTTTCGGGATGTTCGGCCTTCAGCGCGGCGCGCTCGGCCTCATGCGTCTTGCGGTCGGCGTTCTTGACGTCGGTGGCGTTGGCCAGCATCGACTTCGGCGTTTCGAGGCCGATCTTGCTCATCGCCTCGCGGAACAGCGCGCGGTCCTCGGCCTTGTCGATGGCGGCCGCGTCGGCGCCGATCATCTCCACTTGATAGCGCTCGAGTACGCCCATGCGACGCAGCGACAGCGCCGTGTTGAGCGCAGTCTGGCCGCCCATGGTCGGCAGCAGCGCGTCCGGCCGCTCCTTGGCGATGATCTTGGCCACCACTTCGGGCGTGATCGGCTCGATATACGTGGCGTCGGCCAGTTCCGGATCGGTCATGATGGTGGCCGGATTGGAGTTGACCAGGATGACGCGGAAGCCCTCTTCCTTCAGCGCCTTGCAGGCCTGGGTGCCGGAATAGTCGAACTCGCAAGCCTGGCCGATGACGATGGGGCCGGCCCCGATGATCAGGATCGACTTGATGTCGGTGCGTCTTGGCATGTCTACGGGTTCCGTTCGGCGAGCAGCTTGCACGAAAAACCGGGCGGGAAGGACCCGGCCGGTTGTGCTTGCGATTCTGGTATCAGGCTAGGAGGGCCTTATAGGGAAGAGTTTTGGCGGATGTAACCCCGAAAATGAGGGGAGTAGGGGAGTAGGCAGTAGGGAGTAGGGCAGTAGGGAGTAGGGAGTAGGGAGTAGGGAGTAGGGCAGTAGGGCAGTAGGGCAGTAGGGCAGTAGGGCAGTAGGGCAGTAGGGCAGTAGGGCAGTAGGGCAGTAGGGCAGTAGGGGCTCTCTTCCCTACTGCCCTACTGCCTTATTCCCCTGTATCAGTAAAACGCCAGTGCGTCCGTGATCTCGAAGCGCTCGGAAACGCCAATGCGGATCATGTTGAGGCTGCCTTCGCGGGTGAAGCGGAATTCGTCGGAGGAGTCGGAGCCGGCGGGCCTGCCGTCGTGGAAATTGATGAGGCGGGTGCCGCCGTCCGGCCAGGTCACGGTCACGACGCTATCGCCGCCCTCATGCGCGACACTGATTTCGCAGCGGGTCATCGGCTGGCCGACATGGCGGGCGCAGGGGATGCCGCTGGCATCGGGGGCAGGGGCATCGGCCTGAGAGGTTGCCGAGGCCGCGAAGGCGAGGGCGTAGGCATCCCGCATGGCGATTGCGCTGATATCGATTGCCGTTGGCGGAGCGGCTGGCTCGCTGCGGCCCAGGCGCGCCGCGATGTCCGGCTGCGGTTCTTCGGAAGGCTCGGGCGCGTTGGCTTCCCGTGGCAGGCTGGCGTCCGTGGCCGGCGCTGCTGCATCTTCAGGGGCCGGCGCCGGATTGGCGGGGCTGAGATAGCGGGCCGGCGCCCAGCCGGTTATGTGGGCGTCCTGCGTGTCCTCGACCTTGCACCATGGATAGTTGTTGACGGTCTTGCAGCCGTAATTCTTCACGGCGGTGCCGTTGGGCAGCCGCGCCGCCACCTTCCCACTTGCTGAAGCGGTGGCGCGGATGTTGAGGAGATCATCCGGCGCGAGGCCGCCGATGATCGAGACGATCGGTCCCGGCGCATCCTGGGCCATGGCCGGCAGGGGCGCCGCCAGCAGTGGAGCGACGAAGAGCAGCGTCGATGGGAGCCTAACCCTGCGCTTCATGCATAGGCTCCGCTCGATCGGGATATGAACTCCGCTCAATCCTCATAAATCCGGTCCGCAGCGCGTGTGCCCATTCCGGCCGTCCCGCCTGTTCGGCCTGCTTTGCGGCGGCTTCATGGTCGTAGTCCACCGCGATCGCCTCGAAGCGGTCGGCGCGGCCGGGCACGTCCAGCTCGACGATGCCGTAGCGGGCGTGCGGCGATCCTTGCTCGGAGACATGCGCCGGCGGCGTGTCATCGTCGTAGGCGGGGCAGCCGACGCTGCCGGGGTTGAAGATGACCGGACCGTTGGGGATGCGGATCAGCTCGTTGCGATGGCTGTGGCCGCACAGCACGAGGCGGCAGGCCGGATCGAGCGGCTTCAGCCGGCGCCTGATCGCGGCGAGCGGCGCGCGCACCAACTGGCCGTCGACAATGGCGTCGGCGAGGTATTTTTCGTCATGGTCCCGCCGGGCGTGGAAGGCTATGACGCCGGGCACGATCTCCAATGTGAGCGGCAGGGCGAGCAACGCCTCGCGCTGCGGCGCGGTCAACCGCTCCTGGGCGTAGCGGTCGGACGGCCACATGGCTTCATCGGCCACGTCCTGGGCGACGCGGCGGTCGTGATTGCCGCGCACCGTCGGCAGATTGAGCGCCTGCAGCCGTTCCATCGTCTGGCGCGGCCAGAGCGGGCCAGACACGCAGTCCCCGAGATTGACGATGATGTCGGCGCCGCCTCGCTGGTTCAGATCGTCGAGCACAGCGTCCAAGGCGAGCACGTTGCCGTGGATGTCGGCCACTACGGCGATGCGCATGAGAGCTCCATGACAGGCAATTTCGTCAGCGCCGCAATCAGGCCTCGAGTTCCATCTCGGACGTGCCGACCGCCGGCAGATCCTTGTCGCCGTCAGCCGCGGCGATCACGCTGTCGAGCAGGCCGGGGAAGCGCTTGTCGAGGTCGTCGCGGCGCAGCGTGATCAACCGGCTGGTGCCGACCGCTTCGCTGCGGGTGACGCCCGCCTCGCGCAGCTTGGCGAGGTGGTAACTGAGATTGGTCTTGGAGGCGAGGTCGAGGAACTTGCTGCAGTTCATCGGCACGCCTTCCTTGCGAGCCAGATAGCGGACAATGGCAAGCCGGGTCGGGTCGCCGAGCACGGCGAGCACGATCGGTAGGCTGATCTGGTCGGCGGTTGGATGGGGCAGGCTCATGGCCCAGAATTAAGCACAAACGGCACGAACTTCAACGCTGGCTTCCTTTTCTGCCGACAGACATAACCTCTTCCTTTCGGCCCGTCCTGACACAGGGCTGTCAGCAGGGTTCAGCTATTTTATCCCGGCTCGGTTGACATCATGCCCCGCTATGTCCAATTGTTCAATAACTTTTGAACTAAGGACAGCTTCCATGGACAAGCGGATCTTCTGGCTTGCGCTCGGATCGTTCGCGATCTCGACCGAAGGCTTCGTCATCTCCAGCCTTCTTCCCGACATCGCCACTGACGCCGGCATATCGGTGCCGCTCGCCGGCTCGCTGATCACCGCCTTCGCGCTCGCCTATGCGTTCGGCGCGCCGGTGCTGGCGACGCTGACCGGCGAATGGGACCGGCGGCGCGTCATCTTGTGGACGCTGGTGTTCTTCGTCCTTGGCAATGTTGCTGCCGCGCTCAGTTCCTCCTTCGAGGTGCTTTTGATCGCCCGCATCGTCATGGCGCTGTCGTCCGGCCTGTTCGCAGCGACCGCGCAAGGCACGGCAGTGGCACTGGTCGACGACCACCACCGGGCGCGCGCCATCGCCGTCGTCGTCGGCGGCACCACTGTGGCGGTTGCCGTCGGCGCGCCGCTCGGCGCGCTGGTCGCGGCGATTGCCGGCTGGCGCGGCACTTTCTTCGCCATTGCCGGGCTCGGCGCGCTGGCCGGTGCGATCCTGTGGTACCGGTTGCCGCGCGGCATCGTCGGCACCAAGCTGCCGCTGAGGGCGCGGCTGGCGGCGGCAGTGCGGCCCGGCGTGATGCCGATCCTGCTGACCACGGTGCTGGCGCTGATCGGAGCCTTCACCGTCTTTGCCTTCATCGCGCCCTTGGCCATAGAAGGCGGCGGGCTCTCTCCGATCGCGCTGCCGGGCATGCTGCTCGCTTTCGGCGTCGGCGCCGTCATCGGCAACATCGCCGGCGGGCAGGCCGCCGACCGCTTCGGCGCCACCCGAACCGTCGCCTGGTCGCTGGCGCTGTCGGCCGCGATGCTCGCCACCTTCTCGCTGATCCCGGCCCTCCTGCCGCAGTCGATCGCCGGGCCGGCGCTGATGGCCATGATGGTGCCGTGGGGTATTGTCGGCTGGGCCTTCCCGCCGGCGCAGGCAAGCCGCATCATAAAGATCGCGCCGGATGCCGCGCCCATCGTGCTGTCGCTCAACGCCTCAGCGCTCTATCTCGGCGTCGCGCTGGGCGCGGTGGTCGGCGCCGCGGTGCTGCGCTTCGGCGCTCCGGCCGATCTCGGCCTGATCGCCGCGGTGTTCCCGATCGTCGGGCTGGGCGTCGTGCTCGCCGGCCGGGTGTTCGCCCGGCCAGTGGCGATGCCGGCCGAGTAACGGTTTCAAAGCCTGATCGGCGGCCGCTTCTTCAGAGCGAATGAGCGACCGTCGGCATTTCCAGATCGAGATCAGCCACCGCGTCCAGCGCCGCACGCAGCTTTGCCGCCTGCTCCGCACCAACCTTTTTCTCGAACTGCCGCTGCGCGACGCTCCACAGCTTGAGCGCCTCGTCGAGCTTGGCCTGTCCTCGCGGCGTCAGCCGCACGCGCTTGACGCGGCGGTCGTCCTTGTCGGGGAAGGTCTGGACATAGCCGTCGCGGATCAGCGGCTTCAGCGTATGGCCGAGCGCGGACAGATCCATGATCAGCGCTTCGGCGATGGTGCCCATTGCCGGCTCGTCGCTGATGTGGATCTGAAAGAGCAGCCCGAACTGCGTGCTCTTCAGGCCCGAAGGCGCCAGCGCGTCGTCGTAGAAGCGGCCGAGACTGCGCGCGGCACGGCGCAGCGTGGCGTTGTTGCAGTCGCTGAATCCGGGCTTGTGAGCTTCGGTCATGATCACTCCTCGCCGGCGCGTCGACGCGCCAGCCTGCCGCAGAAATAGTTTTCGCCGCCGCCGTTGACAAGATAGTGGCATATACCTACTTCGCCGAAAGTGGCATATGCCACTAAGTTGGATCAGAAGCCCGGCAGATGATCGGATGGTCGGCGCTGGGCCAAGCGAAGCAAACAAAGGAACAGGACAATGAGCACGAAGGACAATAAAGGCACGGCCGTCATCACTGGCGCCTCGTCGGGCATAGGCGCGGTCTATGCAGACCGGCTGGCAGGGCAGGGATACGATCTGGTGCTGGTGGCGCGGCGCGCCGACCGGCTGCGGGAGTTGGCGGACAAGCTGGCCTATGCCTATGGCCGCAAGGTCGAGACGATCATCGCCGACCTTGCGGTCGATGCCGATTTGCGCCGCGTCGAGCAGGCGGTGGCGGCGGATGACAGCGTGACGCTGTTGGTCAACAATGCCGGCGTGGGTGGCCTGGAGACGATCGCCGACGCCGACGCCGACACGGCCGAGCGCATGATCAAGGTCAATGTCGTGGCGCTGACCCGGCTGACCCGCGCGGTGCTGCCCGGCCTGCTTGCGCGCAATCGCGGCGGGATCATCAACATCGCCTCGGTCGTTGCCTATGGCATCGCCGTCGGCGGTATCTACAGCGGCACCAAGGCCTATGTCGCCAACTTCACGGAAGCGCTGCAGAAGGAAGTCGCCGGCACCAATGTGAAAGTCCAGTCCGTCGTGCCCGGACCGGTCCGCACCGAGTTGTGGGACGTCTCCGGAATCAGCCTCGACGGGATCAATCCGGACTGGATCATGAGCGCCGACGATCTGGTCGACGCGGCGCTTGCCGGGTTCGCTCAGGGCGAGACCGTCACCGCGCCCGGCCTTGCCGACGCGGCTGGGTTGGATGCCTATCTCGGTGCCCGGGACCAGTTCTTCGGGAGCCTGTTCTCCGGCAAGCCGGCGGCGCGCTACGCCGTCTGAGGCTGGTTCCTCGCCCCGCAAAGCGGCTACGGCATGCACACATTTCCAAACGGCTGGCCTTTGGCGATAGCGTGCATGGCAGCTTGGCGCATGCATTGTCCAATGTAGCGCTGGTCGACCCCCACTCCGTCTCGGCTGCGCCGAGCCACCTCTCCCCCGATCGACGGGGTAGAGGAAAGGCGCCGAGCTTTTTGCCGTCAACGTCCGTCCAGCAACGCTCCCTTCCTTTCCCTCCGGAGGGGGAAAGGTGGCGCTGCGAAGCAGCGACGGATTGGGGGAACCACATGGCAATCAAGCTTCGGTCTGATCAGTCAATCACAGAAGATGTGTGCATAGCGTAGCTACCTCCGTGGGGCGAGGAACCAGCGTTTATACCGGCCGCCACATCTGTAGGATCGAGGCGGCCAGCAAAAGGCCGAGCACGATGTTGAGCGCGCGCCACTGGCGCTCCGTCTTGAGCAGACGGGCAAGCAGGGTTCCCGCCACGCACCACAGCGACAGCGAAAAGGCTGCGGTCAGCCCGAACACGGCACCCAGCAGCAGCGCAAGCTGCAACGGGCCATCCGCCAGTGCCGCGAAGGATGCGGCGGCGCCAAGCCCCATCGCCCAGCCTTTCGGATTCATCCACTGGATGCCGGCGCCGCCGAAAAAGCTGTTCGGCCTGGCCATGCTGATGTCGAGGTTGGGAGGCCCGCTGCGGCCGATCTTGATCGCCAGCCAGATCAGATAGAGCGAGCCGGCGATCTTCATGGCAAACTGCAGGGATGGGATGGCGGCCAGAAGTCCAGCCAGGCCTGCCGCGCCTGCGGCCGCCACGGTAGCCAGCCCCGCGGCGCTCCCGGCCATCAGCGGCACCGAACGGCGAAAGCCGAATTGTGCGCCCGACGCGGTCGACAACGTCGTGGCGATGCCGGGCGTCGAGGTCGAGATCAGCGCGAACAGGACCAGGGGGATGATGGTGTCTGACATGCGGGCCTCCCAATCGGGGAGCAGACATACTTAGGCGCTTGGCAGCATCAGTAAATGCAATGTTTGGTATGGTTTGCATTAGCGATTATAATACCGGGCATGATCCGCGATCTCGACACGACCCTTATCCGCACCTTCGTCACCACCGCCGACATGGCCAGCATGACGGCGGCCGCCAATGCGCTTCACCTGACGCAAGGCGCCGTCAGCCAGCAGATCAAGCGGCTGGAGGAGGTGCTCGGCCAGAGCCTGTTCGAGCGCGACCGCCGCGGCCTGAGGCTGACGCGGGTGGGCGAGCGGCTGCTCGACAAAGCCCGCCGCCTGCTGCAGCTCAATGACGAGATCCTTGCCGAGATCAGGGGAAGGGCGGTTGCCGGGCAGGTGCGGATCGGCGTACCTTACGACCTTGTCGGCACGCTGCTCGCGCCCGTGCTGAAGGCCTATGCGGAAGCCTATCCGCAGGTGGAGATTTCGCTGATCTGCGCGTCCTCGCCGGAACTCGCGGCGGCCCTGGCGGCGGGCACCATCGACCTTGCCGTCATCGAGGAGCGTGTCGGCCCGACCCTTGGCGAATGCCTGCTCGTCGACCGGCTGGTCTGGGTCGGCGCCAGAGGCGGGACGGCACGCCTGAAGCGGCCGCTGCCAGTTTCGATCGTCGCCGACACCTGCGCCTTCCGACCGGCGGTGCTGACAGCGCTCGGTGAGCAGGGGCTCGACTGGCGCACAGTGTTCGAAAACGGCAACATCGATGCGACCACCGCGACAGTGCGCTCGGACCTCGCGGTGACAGCGTGGCTTGCCTCGACGGTTCCGGCCGATCTCGATATCCTGTCCGATGCCGGCCTTCCGGCGCTGCCGAATTTCTCCGTCAACCTGCATCTGCCGAAACATGCCGCCGCGCCGGCCGCAAAGGCTTTTGCCAGCCATATCCGCGAAGGTCTTTCCCGCTATCGGCAAGCGGCGTGACGCGGCGTCAGCCTTTCGCTGCCATGGCGACCGCCAATTGCGCGTCGAAAGCGCGCTTGAAGGCCGGCCGCGCCTCGCCGCGGGCGACATAGGCGGCAACGTTCGGGAATTCGTTCAGCAGTCCCGATCTCTGCAGCCGGCGCAGCACGCCCACCATGACAAGGTCGCCGGCGCTGAAGGCGCCATCGAGCCAATCACTATCGCCGAGATGGCGGGCAAGATCGGCCAGCCGCTTGCGGATGCGGTCGTCAACCAAGGGCAGGCGCTGGTCGTGCCACGGTGCGTCGCGCTCCAGAATCACGGCCGTCGCGCGGTCCAGGATCGGCTGCTCGATGGTGCTGAAGGCTGCGAACATCCAGGCGACGGCGCGCGCCCGAGCGTTCGCGTCCTCCGGCAACAGGCCCGCGTGACGCACCGCGATGTGAAGGACGATCGCGCCTGACTCGAACAGGGTGAGATCGCCTTCTTCATAGGTCGGGATACTGCCGAAGGGATTGATCGCAAGGTGCGCGGGTTGCTTCATCGCATCGAACGAAACGAGGCGAATATCATAGGGCTGGCCGACTTCCTCGAGCGCCCAGCGCACGTGCATGTCGCGCGCGAGCCCCCTGCCGCCATCGGGCGATCGTTCAAAGGCGGTGATCGTGGGCATCATTGGCGGCTCCTGACCGTTCAATCGTCGTTCAAAAGAGAGGCAATGCGCGGCGGGTCTGCCCGCCGCGCGACAGCTTTGTGCTACTTCCAATTTTTGCGCCGTTCGAGCTCGGCTTCCGAAGGCTCCTGCTGGGCAAACGAGCCCGTACGGATTTCGCCTCCGCGCTCATAGGTCGCCACGATGACGCCGGTGGTGGAAGCCTGCGATTTGACGAGCTTGAAGGCCGCCGGCATCGCGTCGTCGCCGAACAGCCGCTTGCCCTTGCCCAGCAGCAGCGGGAAGGTCATCAGCCGGATCTCGTCGATCAGCCCGTTGGCGAGCAGGGTCTGGATCAGATTGCCCGATCCCTGGATGAGCAGGTCGGGTCCATCTTCCTGCTTGAGCTCCTTGAGCCTTGCAACGACATCCGGTCCGAGCGACTGCGTGTTCTGCCAGGTCAGCGTATCCGGCCGGTGCGTCGCCACATATTTGACCGCGGGGTTGAAGACAGCCGCGATCGGATCGTTCTGATACGGCCAGTATGCGGCGAAGATATCGTAGGTTCTGCGGCCGAGCAGCAGGTCGAACGGCTTGGAGAACATTTCCTCCATGGCCGCACCTGCCACCTCGTCAAAATAGTGGAAGGTCCAGCCGCCGAATTTGAAGCCGCCGACCGGATCCTCTTCCGGCCCGCCCGGCGCCTGCATGACGCCGTCGAGGCTAACGAATGTGGCGGCGATGATCTTGCGCATCTGTCTTCTCCCTTTCACGATCCGCGCCGTCGCGGCCGGATTTCTGCCTAAAGCATTCGACGCATTCCTGACGGAAAACCGCTTCGCACTTTTCCTTGAATTGCTCCAAGGACGAACGGCAAGGCTGATCTCCGACACAGCCCCTCGAATTTCTAGCGCGTGTCGTCGACGCGAACGGCGCGTGACGAGAACCAGACCTCGCCGAAGACGGCGGTTGCCGTGCGGTCGGGCGCCTTGTCTTTCCTCAGCCAGATCGAGCGGGTGCGCGCGGCGCGCTCACGTGTCGGTATTTTTGCGCCCGGCTCGGCAGTGGAGGCGCCGACGCAAGGGATGAACCAGGAGCCCATGAAAGGCCGGCAGGCAAAGCCGTTTTCCAGGCGCATTACGAGCACCGCGAGGCCGACGGTTTCGGAGGGACGCCACGGAAAGATCATGCGGCCGCCGGGCTTCAGCGCTTTCAGCCACGCGGCGGGCGGCGCGACGACGCCGGCATTGACATAGACGATGTCGGAGGGCGGCAAAGGGTTGGCGACGGCGTCGCCGTGGATCACCTCGATGTTGCGGTACCGGGCGAGGTTCACCTTGGCGCGCGCGGCAAGATCGGCCTCGATCTCGAAGGCGGTGACGCCGCCGCCCGGCTCGACCAGCCTCGCCAGCAGCGCCGTGTAATAGCCTGTGCCGGCGCCGATATGGGTAACGTGCTCGCCCGGCTTCGGCTCGACCTTGCCGAGCCACATCGCGTGCAGCATCGGCTCGCCATTGTTGATGCCCTTGTCGGCATCGAGCACGACGAGCACATTCTGGTAGATATAGCCAGGATCGGCGCTTGGCGTCTGGAACCGGCCTTCGCCGGCAAAGACGGTCCATGGTCCCGGACCCAGGAAGGCCTCGCGCGGCACCGCAGCGAACACCTCCTCGATGCGTGGATCGGCCGACCGGGCGTGCGCAGCCATCAGCCTGGCGTAGAATCTGCGGGCTTCGTCCGGTTTGGCCATGGCGCGAAGATAGCGCGGCCGGCGCGAATGTCGCGGTCAGCCGGCGAAGGTGTCGTAGAGGAGCTTGAAGTTGAGAACGAGGATGACGGCGGCAACCACCCAGGCCAACGCTGCAACGCCGCGCGGTATGGCGAAATTGCCCATCTTCTTCTTGTCCGACACGAACTGCACCAGCGGCACCACCGCGAAAGGCAGCTGCATCGACAGGATCACCTGGCTGAAGACGAGCAGCTGGCCGGTTCCCTTCTCGCCATAGAGTGCCGTGACGACCACCACGGGGACGATGGCAATGCCGCGCGTCACCAGGCGCCGCGCCCATTGCGGGATGCGCAGGCGCAGGAAGCCTTCCATCACGATCTGGCCGGCGAGCGTCGCGGTGACGGTCGAGTTGAGGCCGGAGGCAAGCAGCGCGACGGCGAACAGGATCGAGGCGATGCCCAGGCCGAGCAGCGGCGAGAGCAGCTCGAAGGCCTGGCCGATCTCGGCGACGTGGTGATGGCCGGTATCGTGGAAGGCGACCGCCGCGACAATCAGGATCGACGCATTGACGAACAGCGCCAGGATCAGCGCGATGGTCGAATCCGTCGTCGCCCATTTGATGGCGTCGCGCTTGCCGGCATCGGTGCGCTCATAGGCGCGGGTCTGCACGATCGAGGAATGCAGATAGAGATTATGCGGCATGACTGTCGCGCCGATGATGCCGATGGCGATGTAGAGCATCGCCGGATTGGTGACGATCTCCGGCGACGGCACGAACATCGAATGCAGGATCGTGCCGGCCGGCGGCGCGGCGACGAAGATCTGGATGGCAAAGCAGCCGAAGATGATGATCAGCAGCGCGACGACGAAGGCCTCGAGATAGCGGAAGCCCTTGTTCATCAGCAGCAGCACAAGGAAAGCATCGAGCGCGGTCAGCATGGCGCCGCCGATCAGCGGGATGCCGAACAGAAGCTGCAGCGCGATCGCCGTGCCGATCACCTCGGCGAGGTCGCAGGCGATGATGGCCAGCTCGCAGGCGATCCAGAGCAGCAGATTGACCGGGCGCGGATAATAGGCGCGGCAGGCCTGGGCGAGGTCGCGGCCGGTGGCGATGCCGAGACGCGCGGCAAGCGCCTGCAGCAGGATCGCCATCAGGTTCGACAGCATGATGATGAAAAGCAGCGTATAGCCGAACTGGGCACCACCGGCGAGGTCGGTCGCCCAGTTGCCTGGGTCCATATAGCCGACCGAGACCATGTAGCCCGGCCCCATGAAGGCGAACAGGCGGCGGAACCAGACGCCGGTCCGCGGCACCGCGATCGAGGCGTTCACCTCGCGCAGGCTCGGCTGCTCGTCGTCGGGCCTGTCGAATCGCCATGCGGGTCGGGCTACGGTTGCTGCATCGGCATCGGACATTGGATTTCCGCTGGAATTGTCGAACGTGCCTCTTATCTACGCCATGGCTCAACATTATGCAATATGCTATATTTCATTGATCATGCTTTCGTGATGAGCCGAGACAAGGCTGGCGGCGGGCTGCCGCAAACGCCCGTTGCGCATGAGCGGGAATGCAAATAAACGGCCGGACCATCAGGGGTTCGTGCTATGGATGCGGTCCCGATTCAAGGAGGAGCGCGGATTGGCGCTGAGGAACAAACCGGTTCGACGCGAAGAGCCGCTTCCCGATGCCGAAATCCATTCGGCGGGTTTCCGGCAGACGCGCGAGGCGCGCCGTAGCGCGCTGGTCGAGGACTATGTCGAGCTGATCGCCGACCTGATCGAGGACGGCAATGAAGCGCGGCAGGTGGATATCGCGGCAAGGCTCGGCGTCGCGCAGCCGACGGTGGCAAAGATGCTGACCAGGCTGTGCGCCGACGGGCTGGTGTCGCGAAAGCCCTATCGGGGCGTGTTCCTGACCGAGGCCGGCCGCAGGGTCGCCGAGCAAAGCCGCATCCGCCACCAGACGGTCGAGGCGTTCCTGCGCTCTCTCGGCGTCAGCGCCGAGACGGCGCGCATCGACGCCGAGGGCATCGAGCACCATGTCAGCGCCGAAACGCTGGAAGCTTTCCGCCGGGCGATGACCTCCGCTCGTTGAACTCGGGCTCGATACGAGAATAGCGCTGCAGGACGCAAAGTGTCGGTACCGACCTCGCGAAAAATACTGACTTGACGTATTCGTTGCGATAATTGTCTGCAGGGGGCGGTGGCATGCCGGTCCCTCCAGGACGTTTGTGTCGCGAGGAGTTGCCATGCTTTGGAGAGGCCGTCGTCAGAGCGACAACATCGAAGACGAACGCAGCGACAGCGGCGGCGGGCCTGGCGGCGGATTGGGCGGCGGTGGCCAGTTCCGCATCCCCATCGGCGGCCGTACCGGTGGCGGCGGCAGCATCATCCTGGTTATCCTTGTCGTGCTCGCAGGATGGTATTTCGGCTTCGATCCATCGCAGATCCTGGGTGACGGCAGCGGCGGCCTGGTGCCGGGAGACGGCGGCCAGATCTCCGACACACAGGACAATGGCAACGCCCCCGCCAATGACGAGATGAAGCAGTTCGTCGCGACCGTGCTTGCCGATACCGAGGACACCTGGACCGGCATTTTCAAGTCCGAAGGGCTGACCTACCAGGATCCCAAGCTGGTGCTGTTCAGTGGCCAGGTCCGTTCGGCCTGTGGTTTCGCCTCGGCGGCGGCCGGGCCATTCTACTGCCCAGGCGATCGCAAAGTCTATCTCGACATGACCTTCTTCCAGCAGCTCGACCAGCAGTTCGGCGCGTCCGGGGAATTCGCCCGTGCCTATGTGGTGGCGCATGAGGTCGGCCACCATGTGCAGAATCTCACCGGTATCATGGGCAAGTTCAACCAGATGCGGCAAGGAATGAGCGAGGCCGACGCCAACCAGCTGTCGGTGCGTATCGAGCTTCAGGCCGATTGCTTTGCTGGTGTCTGGGCACATTACACGCAGCAGAAGGGCATCCTGGAGCAGGGCGATATCGAAAGCGCGCTGAACGCGGCCAAGCAGATCGGCGACGACACGCTGCAGAAGAGGATGCAGGGCTATGTCGTGCCGGAAAGCTTCAACCACGGCACCTCGCAGCAGCGGCAGACGTGGCTGGCGCGCGGCATCAAGAGCGGCAAGCTGTCCGACTGCAACACGATGGGCGGTCCGATCTGACGCGGCCCTGCCGCTTCTTTGGCGGCGAGGATCGGCGATCAAAGGCGGCTGGCAAGTGATGTCAGGATGAGGCAATTGCCTTCGTTCGCGTATTGTTCCTGCCGGCGACGTCGCCTATAAGATGCCTCCCGCCTTTGCCCCGGGCGGCCTGAGGAGATTATCATCATGATCGACCCCAAAACCGCCAGGCGGGGCCTTGCGCTCGTTTTCACCACGCTGCTGCTCGACGTCATCGGCTTCGGCATCATCATGCCTGTGCTGCCGGCCTATCTCGAGGAACTGAGCGGCGTCAGCGTCAGCCAGGCCGCGATCGAGGGCGGCTGGCTGTTCTTCGTCTATGCGGCGATGCAGTTCGTCTTCGCGCCGATCATGGGCGGCTTAAGCGACCGCTTCGGCCGGCGGCCGATCCTGCTTGCCTCGGTGCTGACCTTTTCCATCGACAACCTGATCTGCGCGATCGCCTGGTCCTATCCGATGCTGTTCATCGGCCGCGTGCTCGCCGGTGTTTCCGGCGCCAGCTATTCGACGACATCGGCCTTCATCGCCGACATCTCGAACGACGAGAACCGGGCGAAGAATTTCGGCCTGCTCGGCATCGCCTTTGGCGTCGGCTTCGTCATCGGCCCGGTGCTGGGCGGTCTGCTCGGCACGTTCGGGCCGCGCGTGCCGTTCTATTTCGCGGCCGCGCTTGCCTTCGTGAATTTCCTGATCGCGATGTTCCTGCTGCCGGAGACGCTGGACGAAAAGCATCGTCGCCGTTTCGAATGGAAGCGCGCCAATCCGGTCGGCACGCTCATGCAGATGCGCAATTATCCCGGCATCGGCTGGATCGGGCTGGTGTTCTTTCTGATGACGCTCGGCCACATGATGTATCCTGCCGTCTGGGCGTTCGTTTCCAACTACCGCTATGGCTGGAACCAGCAGCAGATCGGCTTCTCGCTCGGCGCCTTCGGCCTGTGCGGCGCAATTATCATGGCGACGGTGCTGCCGCGGATCATTCCCAAGCTCGGCGAGTGGAGGACGGCGGCGATCGGCCTGACCTTTACCGCGCTCAGCGCCTTCGGCTATGCGTTTTCGACGCAAGGCTGGATGATTTATGCGGTCATCGTGGCCGGCTGCCTGGAGGCGCTGGCCGATCCGCCGCTCAGAAGCCTCGCCGCCGCCAAGGTGCCGCCCTCGGCGCAGGGCGAATTGCAGGGCGCGATGACCTCGATCTTCTCGATCACCTCGATCATCACGCCGCTGCTCTACACCGCGATATTTTCCTGGTTCACGGGCCCGGCGGCGCCGGTCGTGTTCGGCGGCGCTCCCTATGTGCTCGGCGCAATTTTCCTGACGCTGGCGGTGATCGTCTTCGTGACGAAAGTTGCCAAGCCGACGCCGAAGGAAGTCGAGCGCATGCACACGCAGGAGCCGGTGACGGACGCTGCTTAGGCCGGCTGCTTGGGCTAGGCGCGTTCGGCCAGCGCTTCCTCGCCGCGGCGTTCGCGGATCAGATTGACGAAGCGACGGAACAGGTAATGCGAATCCTGCGGGCCGGGCGAGGCCTCGGGATGATGCTGAACCGAGAACACTGGACGGCCGGTCAGGGCGATGCCGCAATTCGAGCCGTCGAAGAGCGAGACATGGGTTTCCTCGACGCCTTCGGGCAGAGAGTCCGCGTCGACGGCGAAACCGTGGTTCATCGAGACGATCTCGACCTTGCCGGTGGTGTGGTCCTTGACCGGATGGTTGGCGCCGTGGTGGCCCTGGTGCATCTTCTCGGTCCGGCCGCCGAGCGCCAGCGCCAGCATCTGATGGCCGAGGCAGATGCCGAACACCGGGATGTCGGTCTTCAAGAGATCCTGGATCACCGGCACGGCATATTCGCCGGTCGCTTCCGGATCGCCGGGGCCGTTCGACAGGAAGATGCCGTCCGGCTGCATGGCCATGATCTCCTCGGCGCCGGTCTTGGCCGGCACGACGGTGACCTTGGCGCCGAGGCCCGCAAGCAGGCGTAGGATGTTGCGCTTGACGCCATAGTCGACGGCCACGACGTGCATGGAAGGCTCGCTCCGCTCGCCATAGCCTTCGTTCCAGATCCAGGGCGTCTCGCGCCAGACCGAAGACTGGCCCGACGTGACCTCCTTGGCGAGATCGAGGCCGATCAGGCCCGACCAGGCAGCCGCCTGCCGCTTCAGGTCCTCGATGTCGAACACGCCGTCGGGGGCATGCGCGATGACGGCATTGGGCATGCCCTTCTCGCGGATCAGCACAGTCAGCGCGCGGGTGTCGATGCCGGATAGCGCGACGATGCCGCGCCGCTTCAGCCACTGGTCGAGATGGCCGGCGGCGCGATAGTTGGACGGGTCGGTGACGTTGGCCTTGAAGATGGCGCCGACAGCGCCGGCGCGGGCGGCTGGATGCAAATCCTCGATGTCCTCGTCATTGGTGCCGACATTGCCGATATGCGGGAAAGTGAAGGTGACGATCTGGCCGGCGTAAGACGGATCGGTGAGGATTTCTTCATAACCTGTCAGCGCGGTGTTGAAGCACACCTCCGCAACCGCCGATCCCGTGGCGCCAAGGCCGCGGCCTTCGATCACCGTGCCGTCGGCGAGCACCAGAAGGGCGGTCGGCTTTTCGGTTGCCCACGGGGCGGTGGTCGTGGCCATGGCGGCACTCCTAGAGGCTGTTTCGCAATTGTCCCGCAAGCGGGAGGATCCGCGCAACAAACGGCGCGCGGCAGCGAATTCGCGAGCCTGCGCGCAACCAAAGTTTCAGTTCATGCGAGGCTCAGTACATAGGGGAAGGCGCGGGAACGGTCAATGTGCCGCCCCCGAACCACGACCGATTGCTTTCGTCCAGCAATATCAGCGGCTTGGCCGGATTTGCGTTGGTCGTTCGGCAAAGCTATTGTCCGCCGCATTCGAAGGAGAAGCACGATGCGCGAGAAAATCGCCGAATCCATGAAGAGCGCGATGAAGGCGCAGGACAAGCACCGCCTGCCGACACTGCGGCTGATCCAGGCCGCCATCCACGATCGCGACATCGCCAATCGCGGCGCCGGAAAGCCGCCGGCGAGCGAGGAGGAGATCCTTCAGATCCTCGCCAAGATGGTGAAGCAGCGCGAGGAATCGGCCAAGGCCTTCGAGGACGGCAAGCGGCCGGAGTTGGCGGCGCAGGAGCGCGGCGAGATGGAGATCATCCGGGAGTTCCTGCCGACGCAGCTCGACGACGCGGCGATCCAGGCTGCGGCGCGCGAGGCGATCGCGGCGACGGGCGCGGCCAGCCAGAAGGACATGGGCAAGGTGATCGGCGCGCTGAAGCAGAAATATGCCGGCCAGATGGACTTCGCCAAGGCGAGCGCCATCGTCAAGGGTCTGCTGCAATAGACGACGGTGTCAGTCCTTGCAGATCGGCACCGGCTGCGGCGGTGGTGCCGGATGATCCTTCTTGTACTGGGCGATGATCGGCTCCAGCATCTTCTTCGGCCAGAATTTGGGAGTGCCGATCTCCTTCAGGCAGGAGGCGTTCCAATAGGTGCCCGCGTTTGAGAGCGCCTGGCCGGCAGCCTTGGCCCGGGCGACAGCGGCGATGTCGCGTGATTCCGGATAGATGTAGAGCGTGGTCGGGTTGTTCTTCACGAGGGGGATGATCTGCTCGGCGTCGGCGGGCGACCAGCTGGTGCAGCCATTGCTGCGGCCGCCGGCATAGTTCACCAGCTTGCCGAACGGAACCAGGCCGTCATGGTCGGCGTAGGAGCTTTGCGGGCTCTTGCGCATGCACAGGCCCTTCAAGATCGCGGCCGGATGGCCGCCGATCACGCGCTGCCTGGCGTTCGCCGCCTCGCCTTCGCCGTCGAACTGGATGAAGCTGCGCATGAACACCGCGTTCTGCGCGCCGACACGATAGTAGCCCTTGAAGGACGTCTTGGTCTCGGCCGTCATATAGGCGCCGCCGGCCGTCAGCGCCGAGTCCATGGCGTTGCCGAAATTCTTGGCGCAGCGCCTGCCGTTGGAGAAATCGGCAACGCCTTTCAGGTTGCGTCCGCCGCCATGGCCCGAGGAAACCGCGCGGAAGAGCTGCTTGCTTTCACAAATGATGTAGTAGCGCTGGCCAGGCACGCTGTTGCCCAAATCCGCGGGACGCGTGGCATCCATGGCGAAGTAGCAGGGGTTGCTGACCGAACCTTCGCTGACCTTCTTCTGGTAGAGCGCGCGCGCCCGCTCCAGCACGACCTGAGAGATCTGGCCTTCGCCATCGCCGACATGGCGCTGCAACCAGTCGGGAACAGCCGACGGCCGCAAAGCCGCAAAAGAGCTGACCGATGCCGTCAGGGCGGCCAGGATCGCGACAAGGCAGAAGATGACCGCGCCCCGCGGAACAGATCTCAACCGCACCCTCTTGCCCCTCCCGTCGAAATGTCTCGTACCTGTGAATCAGCATGGACGATTATAGAAGGTCTCGCACGCATCGGCGAAACACTTCTAGTTTAGCGACGCCTTTTGGGAGGTCGGATTTTCGGCCCCCTTCGATTGAGCTATGATCTGATTCCGGCGCGCCCACGCCTCCTCCCTCCGTCGGGAAGCATCGTTCATGCAGGGCAGTTTATCACCGAACCAACTGTTCGAGCGCCAGGCATAAGGAGGGGTTGTCAAGACTGCTCGCGGCAGGAGGTTTTTCGATGCGGTTTTCCGCACCCGTCTATCATCTGAAGCGCCAGGCGAGGCTTCTGTCCCGCAGCGAAAATGTGCCCCTCCACCAGGCGCTCGACCGCGTTGCCGCCAAGCAAGGCTTCGGCAGTTGGAGCCTGCTTGCGGCCAAGGCTGCCGAGGCTGCGCCAGCCGGCGCCCTGTTGGCGCGGCTGATCCCCGGCGACATGGTCCTCGTGGCGGCGCGGCCGGGGCAGGGCAAGACGCTGATGAGCCTCGAACTTGCCGTGGCAGCCATGAAGCAAGGCAGTCGCGCCGTATTCTTCACCCTGGAATACATGCATGCCGACATCCTCGACCGGTTCCGTGACATCGGCGTCGATCCTGCCGATTTCGACCACTTGTTCACCTTCGACAATTCCGACGCCATCAGCGCCGCCTACATCATCGAGACGTTGCGGGCGGCGCCGCGCGGCACGCTGGCGGTCATCGACTATCTGCAACTGCTCGACCAGAAGCGGGAGAATCCGGAACTCATGGTCCAGATCCGCGCCTTGAAGTCGTTTGCCCGGGAACGCGGACTGGTGCTCATCTTCATCTCGCAGGTCGACAGGTCATATGATTGCGCCCGGAAAGCGTTCCCGGATATCGGCGATATCCGGCTGCCGAACCCGCTCGACCTGTCGCTGTTCGACAAAGCCTGTTTCCTGAACAAGGGCGAAATCCGGTTTCAGGCGACTTGAGAGCGATCCGTGTCGCTTCTATGCCGGCTCGACAGGGAAGAATGATCGAAATCGTCAAACCCGCGCTCCAACATTTGCCGTCCTACAAGGCGGCGCTCGAGCGCGGATGGTCGCCCGACAATGTGCGGCTCCTCGAAGCGACGCGCGAGCAACTCGACGCGATCGAGAAGGATCCCGTTGAATTTCTCGCCGGCCTCGACGATCCCGAAGCGAAGGGGCCGCCCATCGTCTTGCCCGACGGCACCGAGGTCGCGCGGCTGCCTGGATTCCGGCGCTGGATCTGGGACGGCGAGGCCGCCGGCTCGATCGGCTTTCGCTGGCAGAAGGGCACGTCGGAGCTGCCCTCGCATGTGCTTGGCCATATCGGCTATGCGGTGGTGCCGTGGAAGCGCAACCGCGGCTATGCCACCGAAGCGCTGTGGCTGATGCTGGACGAGGCGAGAGCGGTCGGGCTCGATCATGTCGAGATCACCAGTGATCTCGACAATCCTGCCTCGCACAAAGTGGTGCTTGCCAATGGCGGCAGGCTGGTCGGGCGGTTTGCCAAACTTGCAGCCTATGGCGGCGCAGAGAGCCTGAGGTTCCGGATCGATCTTTAAAGCGCGTCGCGCTGAAACGGATTCAGGCGACGCGCTTTAAATCTTTGTTTTGATGCATGTCGTTGTCCCAGAACCGCTGCACACTTCTGGGCGACATGCATTAAATTATTCCGCGGCCGCCGGCAGCGGCGGCGTCGCGCGGCTGCGCCATTCCCAGGTCTGCGAGGCAAAAGCCACCACGACCGCCACCAGCATGGCGAGCACGCCGGCCAGCGGCAGGCTGCGATAGCCCAGGCCGGCATTGAGCATCGCCGCGCCCAGCGAGGCAGCCAGCGCGATGCCGACATTGAAGCCGGACGGGATCAGCGAGGAGGCGAGATTGGAGGCATCGGCCGTCCAGGCGAGGATGCGCGTCTGGATCGGCGCGCCGATGGCGAAGTTGAGACCGCCCCAGATGACGATTGCCGCGACCATCGGCAACGGATAGGGGCTGACGAGATAGATGACGCCAAGCGTCACCGCCTGCAGGGCAAGCATGACGATGAGCGACGGCATCAGCTTCCAGTCGGCGAGCTTGCCGCCGACCAGGACGCCGATCGTGGCGCCGACGCCGTTGAGCAAAAGCACAAAGGGGATCAGGCCCTCGTCGAGGCCCGTGACCTCGAGCAGCATCGGCGTGATGTAGGTGAACAGCGCAAACTGGCCGATCATCAGCATCAGCATCAGGATCAGCGAGGTCCAGACCTGCTGGCGGCCGAGCACGCGAACTTCGCGCGCCAGCCCGGCTGGCCGGTTGGCGGCGCCCGCCGTGCGCGGCAGCAGCGCCAGCATGGCGAGGATCGCGACGAGGCCCAGCGCGCCCATCACCCAGAAGGTCGCGCGCCAGCCCCACAGGCTGCCGATCGCGGTGCCGGCGGGCACGCCGATGATATTGGAAACCGTCAGCCCCGAGAGAATGACCGCGACCGCCCGGCCGCGCTGGTCCTCGCGCACCAGGCTGACTGCAACCACCATGGCGACACCGAAATAGCAGCCATGCGCCACGGCAGTCGCGATACGCAGCAGAAGCATCGAGGTGAAGTCGGGCGCCAGCGCGCAAGCCGCCTGGCCAAGGGTGAAAGCGATCGTGAGCCCAATCAGCAGCGTCTTGCGCGAAACCTTGCCGGTGGCCAAAGCCAGCAGCGGGCCGCCGATGGCAATGCCGCAGGCATAGCCGGAGACGAGATAGCCGGCGGTCGGCACCGAAACGCCGAGGCCCTGCGCCACCTCCGGCAGCACGCCGGCGATGACGAATTCGGTGGTGCCGAAGGCGAAGGCGGCAAGGAAAAGGGCAATCAGCGGCAGCATGTTCAAAACATAGGCGAGGAATGCACGTCTCAAACCATGCCTGCGCGGGCGCGGCAATGCAGAAATTGGCGATGGCGCTTTAGCTTTTCTTGACCGGACGGATCAAAGCCGGCCTGTCGCTTGCTGCTACGCTGCCGTTTTGCGCCCGTAAGGGATCTTCAGCCAGGCCCGTTCGTGCAGGTAGTAAAGCAGCGACTTGGTGACGACCTCGGTGAGCCCGATCGTGGCGGCGAGCTTGATGCTGCCGGTGACCACCAGGGAGATGATCATCGTGTCGATCGTGCCGGTGGCGCGCCATGAAAGCGCCTTGGCGAAGCTGCGCGAATGCGTGTCCATCGACGGATCGTCCTCCCAACAGGTCCACTGGCGTTCCTTAGCCGACGGAAGCGAGGATGAGCAAAGACTAATTTTTTGGCAGGTCCCGATCGCCTCAGCTGGCCTTCAGCCGCGACCCGCCGAGCAGGCCGCGCTCCTCGAGCACCGGATAGGCGATCGAGGCGAGCAGCGAGTTGATCTGCTTCAGGTCGCGGATGGTGTCGAGGTGGATCGAGCTCGTCTCGACGCTCTTGGCGGTGCCTTCGCGCAGGCGCTGAAAATGGCTGGCGCTGGTTTCCTTCTCGCGTTCACGCAAGAGATCCTTTTCCAGCACCAGCTGGCGCGCGGTTTCCGGATCGCGCGAGACCAGCACGTTGAAGGCGAGCCGCGCATTGGCGAGCACCGAGGAATGGAAGGCGCAGAGCTCCTGCCAGCCTTCCGGTGTGAATTCCAGGCCGCGCTCCAGCTTCTTCCTGACATGCACCAGCATGTTGCGCACGATGATGTCGCCGACCTGCTCCAGCTTGACGCAGGCGCCGATCAGCTCCTGGCACCGCAATGCCTCATCCTCGGTCAGCGGGTTCCTGGTGATCTTGGCGAGATAGAGTTTTATCGCCGCGTGCTTCCTGTCGACGCGGTCGTCGAGCGCGGCCAGCGCCTTGATCTTGTCAGTGTCGGCGTCCTCGTAAAGCTCGATGATGCGCTTCAACATGATCTCGACCGTCTCGCAGACCCGCACCACCTCGCGCGTCGCATTGGCCAGCGCCTGGCTCGGCGTGTCCAACGCGCTTTCATTGAGCGCCGACAGTTCGACGACATCCAGCGTGGCGGTCGGCTCCGGCACGGCTCCGAGCGCAACGATCTTCTCCGAGACGCGGTAGACGAGGCCCGCGAGTGGCAGTCCGGCGAGCAGGATGATCACATTGAACAGGATGTGGGCGTTGACGATCTGGTCCGGAACGGTGGCGCCGGGGAAGCCGATGGGCGGCTTCAGCGTCATGAACAGGATCAGCATCACCAGCGAGCCCATGCCGCGCATCAAAAGGTTCCCGATCGGCACGACGCGGACGCCCGGATCGGCATTGCGGGTAAGCAGGGGCGCGATGATCGAGGAGCCGAGATTGACGCCGAGCACCAGCACGATGCCGAGCTCGGGAGGGATAAAGCCGCGCCCGGCCAGCGTCACCAGGAGCAGCACGGCGGCGATCGAGGAATGGAACAGCCAGGTAACCAGCGCGGCGAGCAGGTAAGCGGTGACATAGTCGCCGGAGAAATAGTTGACGATCAGCGGCATCAACTGGCTGTTGCGCAGCGGTTCCGACGCCTGACCGATCATCTCCAGCGACAGGATCAGCAGGCCGACGCCAATCAGGATACGGCCTATCTGCCGCCAATCGCGCCGCTCGGTGGCCATGAACATGACCGTGCCGGCGATCAGGCAGAGCGGCACCAAAAGCGTCAGGTCGAAGGTGAGCAGCTTGGCCACCAGCGCCGAACCGATCTCGGCGCCGCGCACTGCCAATTGCCCGGCGGCGCCCGAAACGATGCCGGCGCCGGCGAAGGAGCCGACCAGCAGCGTCACCGCGGTCGAGCTCTGCAGCGCGATCGCCAGCCCGCAGCCGGCCAGCACCGCCATGACCGGATTGCGCATGGTGGCGCGCAGCCGGTGGCGCAGCACGTCGCCATAGGCGCGCTCGACGCCCGTCTTCATCATGCGGGTGGCGAACAGCATCAGCGCCACCGCGCCGGCAAGGTGCAGGAGGACGACGGAGCCGCTCACAGCCGAACCCGTGAGATGGCACCAGGGGTGCGGAGAGGGGTGCGAATCTTAGTCATTTCAACGAGTCGAAATATACCAGTTAAAATTAGCCGAATAATAGATTTTTCTGATGCGATGATCGTCTCGACTCGACGGCGCATGTCGGAAATGACTGCAGGAAGCATTGGTTGCATGCGCCTAGCGGCAGCGCTTCGCCTCATATCGCCCGACGCTCGGCCGCATGATCCGAAGCGTTGTTCAAGCGGCCGGTGCAAGTCTTGGAAAACATTGCAGAATTGTAATTCTGGCATTCAGTTTCGGTTCATCCATTGGCGGCTATTCCTCTGCCTATCGACAACAAGGAATACCGACCATGAAGCGTCTCATACTTTGCGCCGTCACCGCCTCGTTGCTGGCCGCCTCGGCCTTCTCCGGCCAGGCCGCGCCGCTCGCCCAGCCGAGCACGCCGCAGTCGAGCTACACCCAGGTCGACTGGCAGAAGCCCGGCAGGCATCTCGACAAGCGGGTCATCGTAAAGAACAAGGTGGTAAGGCGCAGCCATTGGCGCAACGGCCAAAGATATTCCGACTGGAACCGTCACCAGCCGGTCCGCGACTGGAACCGCCACGGCCTGCGCCGCCCTGGTCCCGGCCAGGAATGGATCCGCGTCGGCAACGACTATTTGCTGGTCAGCATCCTCTCCGGCATCGTGTTCGGCGCGATCGCCGCGCGGTAATCCGCGACAATCGCGAAATTCGGAAGGCTGCCACCCGCCGCCGCGTTCTTTTCGTCTGTGAAAAGCGGGTACGATGAGCCGGATGGGGTCGCCGTGCCCGGGCGGGTTGATTATATGGAGGGCAAACGAGTTCCCCGATGCGCTTTCCGCCCGCCTTCCTCGACGAGATACGCGACCGCGTGCCGATTTCGCAGGTGATCGGCACGCGCGTCGCATGGGACAGGAAGAAGACCAACGCGTCGCGCGGCGACTACTGGGCCTGCTGTCCCTTCCACGGCGAGAAGAGCCCGTCCTTCCATTGCGAGGACAAGAAGGGCCGCTATCACTGTTTCGGCTGCTCGGTTTCGGGCGACCATTTCAAGTTCCTCACCGAGCTAGACGGATTAAGCTTCCCCGAAGCCGTCGAGAAGATCGCCGAGATGGCCGGCGTGCCGATGCCGGTGCGCGACGAACAGGAAGAGCGGCGCGAGAAGGAACGCGCCAGCCTGACCGACGTCATGGAAATGGCGACCGCCTTCTTCCAGGAGCGGCTGCAGAGCGCCGACGGCGCCAAAGCCCGCGCGTATCTGCGCGACCGCGGGCTGACGCCGGCAACGCAGCAATCCTTTCGTCTGGGCTATGCGCCCGACAGCCGCAACGCGCTCAAGGAACATCTTGCCGCCAAGGGCGTGCCGAAGGCCGATATCGAGGCCTGCGGCCTGGTGCGGCACGGCGACGACATCCCGGTCTCCTATGACTGGTTCCGCGACCGCATCATGTTTCCAATCCCGGATTCGCGCGGCAAGATCATCGCCTTTGGCGGGCGCGCGCTGGCGCCCGACGCGCTCGCCAAATACATGAATTCGCCGGAGACGGAGCTCTTCCACAAGGGCAACGTGCTCTACAATTTCGCGCGCGCCCGCAAGGCGTTGGCCAAAGGCGGCACGGTGATCGCCGTCGAAGGCTATATGGACGTGATCGCGCTGGCGCAGGCAGGCTTCGAGAATGCCGTGGCGCCGCTCGGCACTGCGCTGACCGAAAACCAGCTCGAGCTTCTGTGGCGCATGGCGCCCGAGCCGGTGCTGTGCTTCGACGGCGACCAGGCCGGGCTGAAGGCGGCATGGCGTGCGGCCGATCTCGCGCTCCCCTCCGTGCAGGCCGGGCGCTCGGCACGTTTTGCGCTGCTGCCGGAAGGCAAGGACCCCGACGACCTGGTCAAGGCCGAGGGACCGGACGCGTTCCGCGTGGTGCTGGCGGAGGCGCGACCGCTTGTCGACCTTCTGTGGATGCGGGAGACCGCCGGCGGTGTCTTCGAGACGCCAGAGCGACGCGCCGAGCTGGGAAAAAGGCTGAGTGAACTCGCCAGCCGTATCCGCGACGAGAGTGTTCGCTACGAATATCAACAGGTGATGCGCGAACGGGTGCGGAGCTTCTTTGGCGCCCAGCGGAATGTTCGGCAAGGCCGTCAAGATTGGAAGCCGGGGCAGGGCAAGACGCCCGTGCCCGGTGGGCAGTTCGCGAAAGGTGGGGCGGCCGGCGGGCGCGCCGCGATCACCGAGAGCCTGGGTCGCTCGGCGCTGGTCAAGCGGGCCGGCGAGGGGATGTCGGTGCGCGAGGCGACGATTATCGTGGCGCTGGTCAATCATCCGGCGCTGATCGACGAGAATTTCGCCCACGTCGAATTCCTCGACCTCGCCAATTCGGATTTGCGCAAGCTGCACGCGGCCATTCTCGACGCCATGGCGCATGACGCGGCCGACGAGCGCGGCGCGGTCATCGCCACCATCGAGCGCGCCGGATGCAGCGGCATCTGGGAGCGGGCTGTCGAGTTGATCAAGCGCGCGCGGCAATGGCCGGCGCTCGAAACCGCGGCGCTTGAGGATGCCCGCGACGCCTTCAACCAGGCGATGCACTTGCAGCGCAGCGCCCGCACATTACATAGAGAGCTGAAACAGGCGCAGGCGGCGCTCGATGCAGACCCTTCGGATGAAAACTTCCGGCATCTCGTCGAGATTCAAGCGCAATTCAACGATGTGCAGGCAACGGAAGCGCTGATCGAGGGATTCGGCGTCTCGTCGGGCAGGGTTGGCCGCGTTTAGGCCGAACACCACCCATTGGAAGTGAAGTGGAAATGCGCGGCGCGTCGAATCGACGCCTCTAAGTCGGGTAATTGATTCGCTTTTTTCATGCGAATCATGCCAGAGGCGCTTGACCTTCTGGCAGATTGGCGGAATCAGGACGATTCGAAACGTTAACCGTGCCACGGCATCGGCGGGAATTCGAGCGATGTGAGGCACCGGTGGCGACTGGACAGGCAAAGTGCCCGCTCCAGATATCAGGGTTAATCTGGACTTAATGCATGTCGCCCAAAAGTGGAAACCGGTTTGGGACAGAGACATGCACAAAACAAAAGAGATGACACGGTTGCTGGGCCGGTGAAAAGCGTTCCCGCGCGAGCGCGTCCAGCATAACCGGTACGGCAGTTTACGCGGCCTCGATATTCGGCCGCTTGGAGACGACAAAGAATGGCGACAAAGGAAAAGGAAGAGGTCGAGACCGAACGCGAAGGCGCCACTGATGGCCCCCTGCTCGACCTTTCCGACGATGCTGTCAAGAAGATGATCAAGGCCGCGAAGAAACGCGGCTATGTCACGCTCGACGAGCTCAACGCGGTGCTTCCCTCGGAAGAGACGGATCCGGACCGCATCGAAGATATCAATGCGATGCTCAGTGACATGGGCATCAACGTCGTCGAGGACGACGAGGTCGGCGAGGAGGCGGAAGCCGAGCCGGCCGCCGACGCCGAGGAAGACGCCAACGAGCTCGCCGAGCAGACCGGCACCGCCGTCGCCGCCACGACCACCAAGAAAGAGCCTACCGATCGCACCGACGACCCGGTGCGCATGTATCTGCGCGAGATGGGCTCGGTCGAGCTTCTGTCGCGCGAGGGCGAAATTGCGATCGCCAAGCGCATCGAGGCCGGCCGCGAAACGATGATCGCGGGGCTGTGCGAAAGCCCGCTGACGTTCCAGGCCATCATCATCTGGCGCGACGAGCTCAACGAATCGAAGATCCTGCTGCGCGAGATCATCGACCTCGAGGCGACCTATGCCGGCCCCGAAGCCAAGCAGGCGCCCGTCGTCGAACGCATCGAGGAAGCGCCCAAGCCCGAGGAGAAGCCGCGCGGCCGTTCGGCGGCACGCGAGGAAGAAGACGACATCACCAATGTCGGCGGCGACACGCGCGGGCTGGAGGAAGAGGAAGACGACGAGGACGAGGCGAGCCTGTCGCTGGCCGCGATGGAAGCGGAACTGCGCCCGCAGGTGATGGAGACGCTCGACGTCATCGCCGACACCTACAAGAAGCTGCGCAAGCTGCAGGACCAGCAGGTCGAGAACCGCCTGGCCGCGGCCGGGACACTGTCGCCCAGCCAGGACCGCCGCCTGAAGGAGCTGAAGGACCAGCTGATCAAGGCAGTGAAGTCGCTGTCGCTCAACGCCGCGCGTATCGAGGCGCTGGTGGAGCAGCTCTACGACATCAACAAGCGCCTGGTGCAGAACGAGGGCAAGCTTTTGCGCCTCGCCGAAAGCTATGGCGTGCGCCGTGAGGAGTTCCTGCGGGAGTATCAGGGCTCGGAGCTCGATCCGAACTGGACGCGCTCGATCGCCAACCTGACGTCGCGTGGCTGGAAGGAGTTCACGAAGAACGAGAAGGATGCGATCAAGGAGCTGCGCGCCGAGATCCAGAACCTCGCCACCGAAACGGCGATCTCGATCCTGGAATTCCGCAAGATCGTCAACCAGGTGCAGAAGGGCGAGCGCGAGGCCGCGATCGCCAAGAAGGAAATGGTCGAGGCGAACCTTCGCCTGGTCATCTCCATCGCCAAGAAATATACCAACCGCGGCCTGCAGTTCCTGGATCTCATCCAGGAAGGCAATATCGGCCTGATGAAGGCGGTCGACAAGTTCGAGTACCGTCGCGGCTACAAGTTCTCGACCTACGCCACCTGGTGGATCCGGCAGGCCATCACCCGCTCGATCGCCGACCAGGCGCGCACCATCCGCATTCCGGTGCACATGATCGAGACGATCAACAAGATCGTGCGCACCTCGCGCCAGATGCTGCATGAGATCGGCCGCGAGCCGACGCCGGAGGAACTGGCGGAAAAGCTCGCCATGCCGCTGGAAAAAGTGCGCAAGGTGCTGAAGATCGCCAAAGAGCCGATCTCGCTCGAAACGCCTGTCGGCGACGAGGAGGATTCGCATCTCGGCGACTTCATCGAGGACAAGATGGCGATCCTGCCGATCGACGCGGCGATCCAGGCCAACCTGCGCGAGACGACGACGCGCGTGCTTGCCTCGCTGACGCCGCGCGAGGAGCGCGTGCTCAGAATGCGCTTCGGCATCGGCATGAACACCGATCATACGCTGGAAGAAGTCGGCCAGCAGTTCTCGGTGACGCGCGAGCGTATCCGCCAGATCGAGGCCAAGGCGCTGCGCAAGCTCAAGCATCCGAGCAGGTCGCGCAAGCTCAGAAGCTTCCTCGACAGCTGAGCGGGAATACAATCACACGAAATCGAAAGGGCGCCTCGGGCGCCCTTTTTGCTTTTCCGGCTACCTCTCATGCCGCCTTGTCGGGTTTGCCCCACAGGAGGATAATCGTGCGTCGGATGCATTTATGGGCTACAAGCCGGATGCCCGCCCCGGCGCCGGTCGCAGCGGCCAGGTGTCGCGCTCCGTGGCTCCCGGTGGGAGGTGTGCCATGACAACCTATATCGTGCTTATCAACTGGACTGAGCTCGGCGCCAAGAATGTGCGGGAATCGCCGAAACGGCTCGATGCCGCCAAGAAGCTGCTGGGGGAAATGGGCGGTTCGTTCAAGGCATTCTATCTGACCATGGGCGAATGCGACATGGTCGCCATCGTCGAAGCGCCGGACGATGCGGTGCTCGCCCGCTTCGCGCTGATGTTGTCGTCGGGCGGCAATGTCAAAACGCGGACGATGAAGGCGTTTCCGGAATTCGCCTATCGCGAGATCATCAGCTCACTCGGGTAAAGTGCTGACGGGCGCAGCGCGGCTGTTGCGAAGCCGCGCCGCATTCCCGATAGTCGCGCCATGCCCGAGCCGTTGCTGACAGTCTGGTACAACACACGCTGTCCGGTGTGCGACGCCGGCATCAACCGGCAGAAGCGGCGGCTGGTCGAGGCGGTCAAGGCGGGCTGGGTCGAATTCCGCGACATCAATTTCGAACCTGAGGCGCTCACCGCCTTCGGCGCCTCGCTGGAGGATATCCGCCGGCGCCTGCATGCGACCGACGCAAGCGGGCGGCTGCTGGTCGGCGCCGACGTGGCGATCGCGGTCTGGCGGATCACGCCGGGCGAGGGATGGCTGGCGAGCTTGTTCGGCAACCCCATCGCGCTGCCGTTGACGCGCTTTGCCTATGACCGTTTCGCGGACGTGCTCTACGCCTGGAACCGACGCAAGGGCCGTTGGTAGCGGTCTGGCCGAGCCGTATGAGGACGCATACGCGATCTTGGAACGGTGTAAGATACATCTTAAGATATATCTTGACTCAACAAGCGCCGCGCCTTACTTACGATGTATCGTAAGATATAGCTCAAGGAGCAATCCATGCACAGACACAACCACTTTGGCGAGCGCATGTTCATGCATATGGCTGGCAAATTTGGTGCCAGAGGGGGCGGCGGTTTCGGCCCGTTCGGCCATGGCGGCAGGGGCGGTGGACGCGGCGGCCCGGGCGACATGTTTCGCGCCGGGCGCATGCTGGCCGACGGCGATCTCAAGCTGATCACGCTGTCGCTGCTGGCCGACGCGCCGCGCCACGGCTACGACATCATCAAGGCTCTGGAAGAGCGCACCAGCGGCATCTACAGCCCGAGCCCGGGCGTGGTTTATCCAACGCTGACCTTCCTGGAGGAGGCGGGCTACGCGGTATCCTCGAGCGAAGGCAACAAGAAGGTGTTTTCGATCACCGAGGCCGGCAAGGCGCATCTGGACGAGAACCGCGAGATGATCGACAGCGTGCTCGACCATCTCGAGCGTTTCGGCCGCAAGATGGCCGCGGCGCGCGAATGGTTCGGCTGGGGCGACGACAAGGACGAGGGGCGCCGCGGCCGCTCCGAAACGCGTGACCGGTTCCGCTCGTTGCGACACCGGCTGCGCGCCGCGCTCGGCGACATCGCCGACGCGCCGGAGGACAAGCAGGCCGAGGCGATCAGCATCCTGGAAGACGCCGCCGAGGCGATCGAAGCCTTGGCTCGCCGCTAAGACATTCTCATAGGGAAGCCCAAAAGCCCGGATCGCTCCGGGCTTTTGCATTCAGTCAGCGATCGGCAAGGGCAGGGGATTATTCCTTGCCGACATATTCGCTGATCAGCTTCTCGTTGCGCGCCTTCTCGATCTTGGCAGTGGTCTCGGCCGCAATCCGCTCGTCGGTGCGGTATTTGACCAGGTTCACCAGGCTGCCGGTGAGCAGCAGCACGCCCATCGCCCAGTAACCTTTGGTCGAGAGGTCGACGGGAGCAAGCCACAGCGACAGGCCGAGCATGAAATAGGCAGCGCCCACCGATATGGTGTTGAAGAGGATATAGGTCTGATTGCCGTTCATCGTCGTATTCCTTGGATTTGATCCGTCACGGGAAATTGCGGGTTCAGTTCAGGGATTTGAGGCGTGCCAGAACATCCTGGGCGCGCACCTTGGTGGCCGGTCCATGGCCTGCTTCGGCGAGACGTTCGCGGATCGCCTCGTGGCGCAGCTCGCCGTCGATCTCGTCGAGGATGCTGGCTTCCTCGAACGGGTCGGAGCTGTCCTTGATGCGGGCCAGCAATTCCTCCGCTTCGTTGATGCTTGCGGTGCGGCCGATCGAGCGGTTGAGGCGCGACTGCGCCTTGCGTTCGGCATCGATCGCCCGGGCTGAGATCATGCCTTGGTTGAGATCGATGATGCGGCGATGCGCCTGTTCCACGGACAGACGCATCCGCAAGGTCTTCTCGCCCAGGCTCTTGACCGTGGCGCGACGAACCTCGCGCTCGTTCTCGAGTTCGGCGATTGCGGAGGCGCCGCCTTCGGCAAGCGCCTGGTTGTTGGCGGAAAGCGCGCTGAGCGTGCGGGTTTCCAGATCGGCGATGCGGCGGTCGAGCTGGTCGAGGCTGGTCTGCTCGGCGCGCTGGCGCACGATCAGCGAGGCGAGCGTCTGCTTGGCGGCGGCAAGGCCCGCCTCCGCGTCGCGGATGCGCTGGGCCAGAAGGTCGATCGCAAAGCGATCCTTCAGATTGTCCTCGGCCCGCGCGCTGGCGCCATCCAGCAATGTCTTGATCAGGCTAAGCATGGTCTTCTTCTCCCTGTTTTCGTGAACGTTGTTCACAAGCTCAACATAACAGGAAATGAACATTGTTCAAAAGCTATTTTGAACGCTGTTCATGAAGCGCCGGACATGGTAAATGCAAGCAACGGAATGAATCCCGGCCGGGCTTGCCGACTTCGGACATAAGGACAGGAAAGAAGCATGGCGCTGGACAAGGAAGAGATGAGTGACAAGGTGCTCGCCATTGCCGAGGCGCTGCTCAACGAGGGCGGCGCCGACAACCTGAAAGCGCGCACCATTGCCGAGCAGGCCGGCATCTCGGTCGGATCCGTCTATAACCTCTTTGCCGATCTCGACGAGGTGCACCGTGCCGTCAACATGCGGCTGCTCGACCGGCTCGGCGCGACAGGTATCGCGGCGATGGCCGATCTCGAAAGGCAAGGGGTAACCGATGTCCGGCACCGCATCCTGGCGATGGCGGCGGCCTATGTGCGCTTCGTCGAGGCGCATCCCGGCAGCTGGCCGGCGGTGCTTGCGTTCAACCGCCGCCGGGCGACGCGGCCGGGCCCCGATGCCTATGACGCGCTGCTCGACGCGCTCTTCGACATCGTCGCCGGCGTGCTCAAGGCCGGCGATTTCGGCCTCGACGACGACCGCCGCGCGCTTGCGGCGCGGACCTTGTGGTCAAGCGTGCACGGCATCGTGACCAGCGGCTATGTGGCGAATTCGAACAGCAGGCAGGCCGAGGAGATCTGGCGTCAGATCGAGCTTCTGGTCGGCGTTTTCGTCAAGGGGCTGGAACACGGCGGCGCATTCGCGCATGCTGACGCAAAGCCTGCGTAACCAGGGGCGCCGCGAATCCTTGGTGCCCGCGTGAATAGGAGTTTTGAAAAAATGTCTTTTCTGAAGAAGCTTTTCGGCGGCGGCGGTGAGGCAACGGAGGCCGGCACCGCCAAGCCGGCAAAGCAGGTCGAGCACAAGGGATTTCTGATCAGCGCCACGCCCTACAAGGCCGAGGGCCAATACCAGACCTGCGGCGTCGTCTCAAAGGAAGTGGACGGTGTGATGAAAGAGCACCGCTTCATCCGCGCCGACCGTTTCGCCGGGCTGGACGACGCCGTCGACATCTCGATCAAGAAGGGCATCCAGCTCGTCGACGAGCAGGGCGAGCGGATGTTCGGGTAAGCAGTACTTCGGCTGCGCCCGCCAGCTTCTCCTCGCTCAGAACGAGACCTTGTCGCCGCCCTTGAGCTGCAGGATCTGCCGCGCTTCGTCGGGTGTGGCGATCGAGGCGCCGAGGCCTTCGATGATCTGGCGCACCTTGGTCACCTGTTCGGCGCTGGAGCGGGCGAGCTTGCCCTTGCCGATCCATAGCGAGTCCTCCAGGCCGACACGCACATTGCCGCCCAGCGCAATCGCTTGCGTGGCGATCGGCAGTTGGTGGCGGCCGGCGCCCAGCACCGACCAGTGATAGTCGTTGCCGAACAGGCGGTCGGCGGTGCGCTTCATATGGGCAACGTCTTCCGGGTGAGTGCCGATGCCGCCGAGGATACCGAACACGCTCTGGACGAAGAACGGCGCCTTGACCAGGCCGCGCTCGACGAAATGCGCCAGCGTGTAGAGGTGGCCGATGTCGTAGCATTCGATCTCGAAGCGCGTGCCGTTGTCGGCGCAGGTGCGCAAGATGTGCTCGATGTCGCCAAAGGTGTTGCGGAAGATGCGGTCGCGCGAGGATTCCAGATAGGGCCGCTCCCAGTCATGCTCGAATGTCTTGAAGCGCTCCAGCATCGGGAACAGCGCGAAATTCATCGAGCCCATGTTGAGCGACGCGACTTCGGGCGCGAACATCTTGGCCGGCCTGACGCGCTCCTCCACGCTCATCGTCGCCGCACCCCCGGTGGTGATGTTGACCACACAGTTGGAGCGCTGCTTGATGACCTGCAGGAACGGGGCGAAGGCCTCGGTCGACTGGTCTGGGCGACCGTCGACCGGGTTGCGGGCGTGAAGGTGTACGATCGCGGCACCCGCTTCGGCCGCCTCGATGGCGGCAGTGGCGATCTCCTCAGCTGTCACCGGCAGATGCGGCGACATTGACGGCGTATGGATCGAGCCTGTGACCGCGCAGGTGATGATGATCTTGTTCTGGTTCGCCACTTTTGGTGTCCTGACTTCGTTGTTGGACTGCGCCTATTTAACCGCGCCTTACTTTGATGCCGGAAAAATGAACTGCTTCGACAGCACGATGTCGAGCAAGGTAATCGGCGGTGCCGCCAGTGTCAGCCCGGTGAACAGCACCCCCAATCGGTGGTGAATTCGCCGACGAACACAGTCAGCCCTTGCGGCAGTGTCTTCAAATTGTTGGAGGTGGTCAGGACCAGGGGGAAGAAAAAGTCGTTCCAGCTGTTTGCGCTGGCGGCGGGCGGATCGCTGTCGGCACGGGAGGATATCGGGGTCGCGCTCGGTGCCTTGGATTGATCCTGCACGAGGACCGCCACCCTGTCGTGGTGCTGCCGCCGCTGTACCGAGGCGAAAATGCAAAGAGAGGCAGGCGCTGGCGGGCGCCTGCCTCTCTTTATTCCGGCATCGGCGGTCAGGCCGCGGCGGCGACCTGGTCAGCCGTGGCGGCGGCGATCGCGTCGACCTTGGCAGTGGCCTTGGCAAGCGCGGCGGTGACGGCGTCGGCGCCCATGCCGACACCCTCAACGCGGATCACTTCGATATCGGTCATGCCGAGGAAGCCGAGCACGCTGCGCAGATAGGGAACGGCATGGTCCATCTGCACTGCGGCGCCTTCCGAATAGATGCCGCCGGAAGCGAGCACGATATAGACCTTCTTGCCGTTGACGAGGCCCTTCGGGCCGTTCTCGCCATAGGCAAAGCTCTTGCCCGAGCGGGCGACGTGGTCGACCCAGGACTTCAACGTCGAGGAGATGTTGAAGTTGATGAAGCCTGTCGCGAGGATCACGGTGTCGGCAGCGAAAAGCTCGTCGAGCACGGCGTCGGAGACGCCGACGACCTCGGCCTGGCGCGCGGTGCGGGCCTCGGCCGGCGTGTAGATGCCGGTGGCGTAGTCAGGGTCGATATGCGGCAGCGGGTTGGCGACGAGATCGCGCACGACGAGCGTGTTGGACGGATCGGCGGCAGCGAGCTTCTGAGCAAGGTCGGTGGCGACGCGGGTCGAGTGCGAAGCGGCGCCGCGCGGGCTGGAGGTAACGAGAAGAATAGACATGGCGGTGTCCCCTTGGGGTTGGATTGAAACTTCCCCGCCAATATGGGATTGCTGCCTCATCAGGATAATGGGTATAATATGCATACAATCCATCAACAAAATGGATGGGAAGCATGCAGCCGAACCCGACATTGGATCAGCTCCAAATTCTAGTGGCGGTGGCCGACACCGGCAGCTTCTCTGCCGCGGGCCGCAAGCTCAACCGGGCGCAGTCGGTGGTAAGCTACGGCATCGCCAATCTCGAAGCGCAGCTCGGACTGAAATTGTTCGAACGCGAAGGCGTGCGCGAGCCGCAACTGACCGACGTCGGCAAGGCGATGCTGGAAGATGCGCGGCGCATGATCGGCGTGCTGCAGCGCATCCGTTCGCGTGCCGACGGCTACCGGCAAGGGCTGGAAGCGGAAGTGGCGATATCGGTCGACGTGGCGCTGCCCTCACCGGCGCTGGTGCGCGTGCTCAAAGCCTTCGAGGCGCAATTCCCGGCGGTCATGCTGCGGCTTTATATCGGATCGCTCGGCCTCATTGTCGACCAGGTGGTCAACGGCCAGGCGGATCTCGGCTTCGGCGGTCTGCAAGGCGATGCCGATGTCAATCTGCTGCGCGTCGGCTTCATCTCGCTGGTGCCGGCTGCCGCACCCGATCATCCGCTGGCGAAACTGCCGAAGCCGGTCGGGATCGAGGATCTGCGCGAGCACATCCAGCTTGTCGTCACCGACCAGTCGGAGCGGACGCGCGGCCGCGACTATGGCGTGTTTGCCTATCGCACTTGGCGGCTTACGGACCTGCGCACCAAGCACGCGCTGATGCGCGAGGGACTTGGCTGGGGCGGCCTGCCGCGCTGGCTGATCGCCGACGACCTAGCCAGCGGACGGCTGGTCGAGCTCGATCTCGAGCCTTACCGCGAAGTCCGTTCGCCGATGTACGCCATGCACCGCAACGACCGCAGCCCCAAGCCGGCGGCATCCTGGCTGATCGACGAGTTCAAGCGGCAACTCGGCTGCTTCACCGAGACGGAGCCGGGCGTTTGGACGGAGGAGGAGCCGGAGACAAGCCGTCCATGAGCGCGATCAGCACCGCGCGGTAATCCTCGCTGGACGCGCCGGCCTCGATGGCTAATGCGGCTCGATCGAAGGCGGCCGCCAGCAGGGCGGTCAACGCCTCGACCGGCAATCTGGTCATTGCTTGCGCGCGCATCGCCGCGACCAGGCCTTCGCGCAGCGAGCGGTTGCCGTGGCGGTTGTCGATCTCGTCCATGGCGGCGCGGCCGAGCACGGCCGGCCCGTCAAGCAGCAGAAGCCGCGTGCGGCCGGGCGCTCGCATTGCCTTGAGATAGGCGTCCGAGCCGGCGATCAGCGCGTCACGCGCGGACAGCGAAGGCGGCGAGGCATGGTCGATCTCGGCCGCAACGGCCGCCGCTTCCTGCTCGACGACTGCCGCGAACAGCGCCTGCTTGTCGGCGAAGTGATGGTAGAGCGCGCCGCGCGTCACGCCGGCCTCGGCGACGATCTCCGGCGTGCCGGTCTCGGCATAGGACTTTTCCGTAAACAGCTTTCGCGCCGCGCGGATCAGATCGGCGCGCGTCGCCTCGGTGCGGTCGCGATTGGAGCGGCGTTCGGACTCTTGTTGCATACATGCAGCCTGTATGTTATTCGCACTTACATACAGACTGTATGTTGGATGAGAGGAGAAGGAAAGATGAGGACGACAAGCTATTATCCGGTGCTGATGACGGATGATGTCGCAGGCACTGCGGATTTTTATGTCGAGCATTTCCGCTTCGAGCCGCTGTTTGCGAGCGACTGGTATGTGCATCTGCGCTCGAGCGAGGACAGGCGCGTCAACCTTGGCATCGTCCAGGGCAACCATGAGACGATCCCGCAAGAGGGGCGGGGGCGAACGTCGGGCCTGCTGATCAATTTCGAGGTCCGCGATCCCGACGCGGTCTATGAGCGGATTGTCGCCGCTGGCCTGCCGATCCTGCGCAGCTTGCGCGACGAGCCCTTCGGCCAGCGCCATTTCATCACCAGGGATCCCAACGGCGTGCTGATCGACGTCATCAAGCCGATCCCGCCAAGCGAGGAGTTCCTGGCGCAATATGCCGAGGGCGCAGCCGGGAGTTAGACCGGCGCGGCAATCTCAGCTCGTCCGCGCCACCGGCGTCACCGTCACCTGGCTGACGCCGGTGCGGCGCACGACCGTGCAGAGCGTCTCGCGGCCGATGCGCTCGGCGTCGAGCATGCGCACGAGGTCGTCGACGCCGGTGACCGGCCGTCCGTCGATAGCGGCGATGATGTCGCCTTCCTTCAGGCCGGCCTTGGCGGCGGGACCGTTCTTCTCGACGCTGCGCAGGCGCACCGCCGTGTTCGTGGTCACCTGCGACAAGAGTGCTGCCCGGCGCGGCAGGTTGGTCGTGTCGGCGGAAATGCCGATGAAGGCGCGACGCACGCGGCCGAAGCGGATGATTTCCGAGATGACGAAATTGGCGGTATTGGAGGCGACCGCGAAGGCGATGCCTTGCGCGCCGTGGATCATGGCGGTGTTGACGCCGATCACCTCGCCCGCCGACGATACCAGCGGTCCGCCCGAATTGCCGGGATTGAGCGCGGCATCGGTCTGGATGACGTCGTCGATCAGCCGGCCGGTCGAGGCGCGCATCGAGCGGCCGAGCGCAGAGACGACGCCGGCGGTGACGGTCCATTCGAAACCGAGCGGATTGCCGATCGCAATTGCGATCTGGCCGCGGCGCAGGCGCTTGGAATCGCCGAGCGGCGCAATGTCGGCGAAGCTGCCGTCGGCGCGCACGAGCGCGATGTCGGTGTCGGGATCGCGGCCAAGCACATGACCTTCGCGCGAAGCACCGTCCGGCATGGTCACCCGCACGGCGCGCGCGTCGCCGACGACATGGAAGTTGGTGACAACCAGCCCGTCCTGCGCGATGACGAAGCCGGAGCCGTGGCCGCCGGCGCCGATGCGCTCGATGCGGCACACGGCCGGTCCAATGCGGTCGACGGCGTCGGCAACGGATGCCGAATAGGCGTCGAGCAAGGTGTCGTCGGATGGAAGTTTTTCGGCTGCGAAAGCCATCGGCGTGTTCCCTCGTAGAATGATGACTATATGTGCGGAGCAGCCGCAATTGCCGCGACCTGACCAGATGGCCAGTCCGGCCGGCGACTAGCCGTCAGGCGAGTACCCGCGGCGGTGTTACCGAGCGATATCTGGGTCACCGAACCCAGGAGACAGTCTTATGAGCGACTTCAACCTCAGTGCCTTTTCCGACGCGATCGCCGATGTCGCGGCCACCGCCGCCCCCGCGCTGGCGAGTTTCGTCACGCACCATCACCGCACCGCGAGCGCCTTCCATTGGCGCGACGACTATTTCGTCACCGCCGAGGAAGCGGTCGAAGCCGGCGAGGAGATCGAATTGACGCTGGCTTCCGGCGAAACCGTCAAGACCGAGCTCGTCGGACGCGATCCTTCGACGGGCGTTGCCCTGTTGAAGCCTGCTTCCGGCGCTGCCGGGTTGCCGCAACTGGCTCAGGCCGGCGCCGTGCGGCCCGGCCATATCGCGATTGCGGTCGGCAACAGCGACGGCGCCGCGCTTGCGGTGCTCGGCACGGTCGGCGAGGTCGGGCCGGCCTGGCGCTCGATGCGCGGCGGCACGATCGACCGGCGCATCAACCTTGCCATCAACACCGGCGGGCGCTTCGAGGGCGGGCCGGTGCTCGACGCCAAGGGCGGCGTGATCGGCATGCTCTTGTTCGGGCCGCGCCGGCGGGCGCTGGTGATGCCCTATGAGACGATCGAGCGCGCGGTGGCGACGCTGCGCGAGAAGGGTCATGTCGCGCGCGGCTATCTCGGCGCTGGGCTGCATCCGATCCGCAATGGCGACACGAAAGGCGCCATGGTGATGAGCCTCGACGATAACGGCCCGGCCAAGGCCGCCGGCCTGCATGTCGGCGACATCATCGTCGCCTGGAACGGCGAGGCGGTGCATGGTCCGCGCGAGCTTATCCGCAAGCTCGGGCCGGACAGCGCCGGCACCACCGTCACGCTCGGTGTTTCAAGCGGCGGCGCTGAGCGCGATGTCTCGATCACCATCGGCGAGAAGCCGCTGAGCTGAGAGGGTCTATGGCAAACAGCGCAGCACAAGCAGTCGCGAGACCGGAGCCGGCAATTCACCGGCTGACGGTGCTGGTCGCGCTCGCCGATGCCCAGCGCGCCGAGCAACTTGCCGATGCGCTGGCCGCGAGCGACGATCTGGCACCGGCCTTGGCTGGAAGCGGCGTCGGCCAAATGGCGGATGTCGCCATCGCCGATGAGGCCGGCCTGGAAGGCTGGGTCGTCAGTTCGGCCACCCCAATCGTCCTGCTTTCGCGGCGTGCGGGCAGCGAGCAGGTGGCAGACAATGTGCTGGCCGTGCTGCCTGCCTCCGCAGATGGCCTGCTGATCGCCGCCGCAGCGCGGTTGGCGGCCTCAGGCTACCGCGTCGGCAGGGCGGCGCCGTCGGAGGCGCATGGCGATTTCCACGATGACGAGCCTGCCGAGGAAGAGACGCCTGACGACAACCAGCCTCGCCCGGCTTTGTCGCCCCGCGAGGCTGAGGTGCTGGCTCTGCTGGCCGAAGGCGCGCCGAACAAGGTCATCGCCCGGCGGCTCAACATTTCCGTCCACACGGCGAAGTTCCATGTCGCCGCCATCCTGATCAAGCTCGGCGCCGCCAACCGCACCGACGCGATTGCGATCGCGATGCGGCAGGGGCTGGTATTGGTCTGACCCTGTCCGCACGACGTTGCGTAATCTCGGCCCGTCCCCTTCGGCTCTTGCGCCAAGTGTGTCGCCCGCGCAAGTTGCCTTCCCAATTGAAGAGGGAGGCAAAAAATGTCGCTCAACGGAAAGACGCTGTTCATCTCGGGCGGATCGCGCGGCATCGGGTTGGCGATCGCGCTGCGCGCGGCGCGCGACGGCGCCAATGTGACGATCGCGGCCAAGACCGCCGAGCCGCATCCGAAGCTGCCGGGCACCATCTACACGGCAGCCGAAGAGATCGAGCAGGCCGGCGGCAAGGCGCTGCCGGTGCTTTGCGACATTCGCGACGAGGCGCAGGTCGCCGATGCGGTGGCAAGAACCGTCGAGCGGTTCGGCGGCATCGATATCTGCGTCAACAATGCCAGCGCCATCCAGCTCACCGGCACACTGGAGACCGACATGAAGCGCTACGATCTGATGCACCAGATCAATACGCGCGGCACCTTCCTCGTCTCCAAAATGTGCATTCCCCACCTTAAGTTGGCAAAGAATCCTCACATCCTGAATCTGGCGCCGCCGCTCGACATGAAGGCCAAGTGGTTCAAGAACCATGTCGCCTACACAATGGCCAAGTTCGGCATGTCGATGTGCACGCTGGGCATGAGCGCCGAATTCGCCAAGGACGGTATCGCGGTCAATTCGCTATGGCCGATCTCCACCATCGATACCGCGGCCGTGCGCAATCTTCTGGGCGGTGCAACAGTGGCCGCGATGAGCCGCTCACCCGACATCATGGCCGACGCGGCGCATGCGATCTTCATGCGCCCGTCGCGCGAGGCGACCGGCAATTTCTACATCGACGAAGAGGTGCTGCGCGCCGAAGGCGTGACGGACTTTTCGATCTATGCGCCAGGCGCGGCCGATCAGCTGGCGGGCGACTTCTTCGTTCCCGACGAGGTGTTCGCGAACTCGCAGACGAAGGTAAAAAGGATCTACTGACGGACCGGGTCCGCCTCAATCCTCTCGGCCTTCTTGCCCTTGGCGAGCGCCATGACGCGGTCGATATAGGCCAGCATCAGCGCCGAGACGACGAAGGCGAGGTGGATGATGGTCAGCCACATCAGCTGGTCGGTCGTGTAGGACACCGAATTCAGGAACACCTGCAAAAGGTGGATGGAGGAGATGGCGACGATGGTCGAGGCGACCTTGACCTTCAGCGAGCCGACATCGATCGTTCCCAGCCAATGGACCTCGCCATCCTGCTCGTCGAAGCGGCTGACGAAATTCTCGTAGCCCGAGATGATGACCATCACCACCAGCGAGGCGACAAGCGCCGCGTCGATCAGGCCGAGCATCTTCAGGATCGTGTCGGTGTCGCCGAGCATGAAGGCGCTCATGACGAACTCATAGAGCTTCTTGCCGAAGGAGAGCGCGTAGATCGCCAGCGCCACGCCGAGCCCGAGATAGAAGGCGACCAGCAGCCAGCGCGAGGCGAGGATGACGGATTCGATGGCGAGTTCGAGACGCTTCATGAAGGCTCCGGTCAATTGCGATAGAGCGTTTCACCGTTTCACGGAAAGGCGAACCGCTATATCTTTTGTTTTGACGCAAGTCCGGACGGAAGGCTACGGCGAAGGCGCCGAGCCTAACCGCTCACACTGTTCCTGGAATTGCTCTGGACGTATTTCGGCCAGGTGACACAGGTTTTCAAGGCAAAAAACCCCGCCGGGGAGGGGGCCCGGCGGGGCTCAACGTGTCCCGCTGGAGTCGGGACAGGGCAGGGAACGCCCTATCTGGAATCTGGGTGCCGCAATGCGGCGATTCAATGAGCAGGCCGGGCCAGGCAGGACAATTCTTTTTGAGCCGGTAAGGAAAAAAGGCCCGTCCGAAGCGGACGGGCCCGTCTTGCGCGCTGATTCTGCAGATCCGGGCAGGATCTTGAAATCAAACGCTCATTGTTGCTCGCTGTTGCTCGCCACCGGCGCCACCAGCGAGGTGATGCGGCGGATGGCGACACGCCGGTTCTCGCGGTTCGGACCGGGCGTGTTCACCTTGAGATACTCCTCGCCATAGCCCTGCGTGGTGAGGTTCTCGGCCGGGATGCCAAAGGCGTTGGTGAGCGCCTCGGCCACCGCCTCGGCGCGCCGGTCCGACAGAGCGAGGTTTGCGTCCGGCGTGCCGACGGCGTCGGTATGGCCCTCGATCAGGAAGGTTTCCGCCGGGTTCTTCTTGAGCAGTTTTTCCATGGCGGTGGCGACGCCTTCGAGCTTTTGCACTTCGGTGTCGGAGAGCGTCGCCGAGCCGAAATCGAAGTTCAGCGTGTCGAGGTCGATACGCCTGGCGATGTCGCGCACGCGGGCCGAGCGCTTGACCTCGTCAATCGAGTAGAGACGCTGCACCCTTTCCACAGGTGGCTGCTCGAGGAAGGTATAATATTCGTCCGGATCCTCGACTTCCTCCGAATCCAGGATGTAGTCCCGGCGCGGGATGTCGAGCCGCATCGGTGGCAGGTCGTCGCCGGGATCGCGCCACTCGTCGACGTCGTTATAGTAGCGCTCGTCGACATAGCTCAGCACGTATTCGCGGCCATCCGATGTAACGCGCGATCGCCGGATGACGTCGCCATTACGGTTGCGGATGGTGATGATCCTGACGCCGTTGTCGCGCTCCACGATTTCGCGGGTGCGGCCGCCCGAAAGATCCTCGTAGTAAACATCCCTGGCGCCGCGGGTGATGCGAGGAGCTTCGTTGCTTTCCACGAATGTCTGGTTGTTGAACTGAAGGATCACCCGGTCGCCGAACTGCTTCACCACGTCGGCACCCTGCGGCCGGCGGCGCTCACGGACAACCTGCTCGGGCGTAAGCTCGATCCGCTTGCCTTTCTCCTGGTCCACTGGGACGATCTTTTCGGGCTTGATCGCCTGCTGCGCCGACTTGTCGTCGGTGGGCGGCGGCCCCTGATCGACCGGAGCCGGCCTCTGCGCCTGCTCGCCACCTTGCTGCTGTCCGGCCTGATTGGCGTTCTGGCCGTTGCCGGCCTGGCCATTTTCGATTTGAGCGCCACCGGTCTGGGCCGCGCCGTTCTGGCCGTTGTCGTTGCGGCCCCGGTGCTTGCGCATGGCATCTTTCTGGCTGTCCAGGACGGGCGCCTCGTTCGGATTGGCGGTTTCGCCCTGCGCGGCGTTGCCATTGGCAGGCTGGTTGTTGTTCGCCGGCTGATTGCCATTGGCCGGCTGCTCGCCGGTTGCGGGTTGCTGCTCGCCGGTGAGGGGCTTGCGGCCGGTCTTTGTCTGCTCTCCGGTCTGTGGCTGTTCGCCGGTCGCGGGTTGTTCACCTGTCGCGGGCTGTTCACCCGTCGCCGGCTGTTCCGCGTTCGGCTTCTTGCCGCGCTTCTTGTTGCCCTGGGCCTGTTCGCCCTGGGCTGGCTGCTCGCCATTCTGCAGCGGCTGGGCCTGCTGCACGGGCTCACCGGCCGGCGCCCGCTTCTTGGCCGGCTCGTTGGTCTGCGTCTGCTCGGCCGGGGCGGTCTCACCCTGCTGGTTCTGCTTAAGCTTCTTCCTGAGCTGATTGCCGCCTTGCTGGTTGTCGTTGGCGGGAGCGGTCTGTTCGGTCGGGGCAACCTGCTCGCCGGCTTGGCCGGCGGGCGCCCCCTCAGTCTGCTGCTGATCGTGCTTGCGCTTCTTGCGGCCCTGGTTCCCTTGCTGCTGGTCGCCGGCGGCAGGCGCGACCTGTTCCGCGGGCTGCTGGTCGGCTGGCGCCGCTTCGATCTGCTGCTGGTTGCGCTTCTTCTTGCGCGGCTGCTGCTCCTCGGCCGCGGGCTGGCCGCCCTGGTCGGCGGGTGCAGCCTCGATCTGCTGCTGCTGGTCACGCTTCTTGCGCGGCTTGAATTGCTGCTCGTCGGCCGCCGGCTGGCCGCCCTGGTCGGCGGGTGCTGCCTGGATCTGCTGCTGTTGATCGCGCTTCTTGCGCGGCTTGAATTGTTGCTCGTCGGCCGCAGGCTGGCCGCCCTGGTCGGCGGGTGCCGCCTCGATTTGCTGCTGTTGGTCGCGCTTCTTGCGTGGCTTGAACTGCTGCTCGGCCGGTGCAGCTTCCCCGGACTGGGCGCCCTCCGTCTGCTGCTGCTCGTGCCGCTTCTTGCGCGGCTGTTGCTCGGATTCGGCGGGCGCGGCCTGTTCGGCCGGCACCGATTCGCTTTGCTGCTGCTGCTCGCGCTTCTTTCTACGCGGCTGTTCGGCTCCGCCTTGCGCGCATTCTTCGGCCGACTGGCCTTCGGCGCAGGCGGCCTGAGCCAGCACGAGCGGCGCTCCGTGCAGGCCGCCGGAAGCGACACCCCCCTGCAGCGGGTACGCGCCCAACGGCGCGGATGCCATAAGCAGGCCGATTGCCGTGCCCGCCAGAATCCGTGGTTGGCGTTTCATATCGATTTCTCCTAATGGGGTCCCATCCCTGCCCAAACTTTCATCAACCATAATTGGTTCCGTCAGGCATTGGCGCCAACCAAGGATGCCTGGCCGGCCTTTTGAAGGCAATTTCGTGTTTTTCTAATGTTGATACTGGGTCGCCGCCACACAGCGCTTGACCGGAAGACCGCGGAGGGCCAAATCCAGCCAAATGACCGCGCCATTCTGGAAAACCAAGACGCTTGAGGCGATGACCCCGGCCGAATGGGAATCGCTTTGCGACGGCTGCGGCAAATGCTGCCTGTCCAAGCTCGAGGATGAGGATACGGGCGAGATCTTCTGGACAAGCGTGGGCTGCAGGCTGTTCGACGCCGAGAACTGCCGCTGCTCCGACTATGCAAACCGCCTGGCGCGGGTGCCCGATTGCGTCGGCCTGACGCCACAGAATGTGCGCACCATCACCTGGCTGCCAAAAACCTGTGCCTACCGGCTTATTGCCGAGGGCCATGATCTCTACTGGTGGCACAGACTTGTTTCGGGAAGCGCTGAGACCGTGCACGAGGCCGGCATCTCGATCCGGGGTCGGGTGAAGGCCAAGGAAACCGATCTGGCCGACCCGGACGATTATTTTGATTATATATTGGACGACGAACCTTAGCAGTTCGTGTCTGGACGACGAACCCTGACGGGTTCGCGTCTAGATGACGAACGCTGACGAGGCGCTTTTGACGAGGAACGACGAAACCTGCGGGTTCGCGTTTAGAAACCTGAGGGGCCTCGCTTTTACGCACTTACGAGCGACGAACCCTGGCGGGTTCGCGCCTAAGGGGTTCGCGATTTTGGCACGAGCGACGAACCCTGGCGGGTTGGCGCTTATATGAACCGGACATGAATGGCCGGTTCGCGGAAGGTTCAGACGCAAAAGGGCATCTTCCAGTCATCGGTTCTACGGGCGACAGCCCACAATAAGGAGAGAAGACGATGTTCAACACGATCAGGACGGCAGCCCTTTCGGCCCTTGTCGGGCTTGGCACTTTGACCGCCATTCCGGCGCATGCGGACAGCCTCTATCTCGGTTTCGGGGACAGGCACGACCCGCGTTTCGGCATCTACACCGGCGACGATGACGGTTATCGCCGCGACTGGCGCCGCGACCGCGACTGGCGCGGCTGTTCGCCGGACCGCGCCCTCGACAAGGCCGAGCGCATGGGTCTGCACCGCGCCCGCATCGTCGACATCAGCCGCCGTACCGTGAAGGTGGCAGGTCGCCAGTATGGCGACCGTGTCGTGGTGGTGTTCGCCAACGAACGCGGCTGCCCGATCATCTACCGCTGAGGCTGAAAGGGCGATCCCGTTCGAGGATCGCTTATGCGGACGATCCTCTGCGAGGATCGCCTATGCGGACGATCCTCTGCGAGAATCGCCTATGAGTAGCTGAGCCCCTCAAGATGAGGCGCGGCTCGAAAACGCCCCGCAGGATGATCCTGCGGGGCGTTTTGCTAGAGCGTTTCACCGTTTCACGGAAACGGCGAACCGCTCTATCTCTTTGTTTTGACGCAATTCCGGACGGAAAACCGCTCACACTTTTCCTGGAATTGCCCTAACGGCATGTCCGCGGCTGGGCCGGATGTCACCTCAGCTCGAAGGTGACCGTGACCTGGACGTTGTAGGAATTCTCGCCGGCCTGCACGGGGACGGCCGAACGGGCCGCATCGAACGACTTGGCCGCCATCGGCATCGGCACCGGCGCGACATTCTGGTCGGCGATCTCGAGCACCTTGCCCAGACTGACGCCCGCCGCTTCGGCGAGGGTCTTTGCCTTGGCCATCGCGTCGGCGACGGCCTTCTTGCGCGCCTCGGTGATCGTGGCCTTCGGATTATCGTTGGTAAAAGCAATGCCGCCGCCCTGGTTGACGCCGAGCGACACCGCCTTGTCCAGAATCTCGCCGGTCTTGTCGACGTCGCGCACGCGCACCGACAGCGTGTTGGTCACCTGATAGGCGACGAGCTCGGCTTCCTGGCTGCCGTCGGCCTTGTTGGTGTAGTTGTAGCGCGGGTTGATCTGGATGCCGGCGGTCTGCAGGTCGCGTTCTGCAATGCCGGCGGATTTCATCGCCGCGATCACCGCCGCCATGGCGTCGTTGTTGGCGTCGAGCGCTTCGCGCGCGCTTTTGGCCTCGCGCATCACGCTGAGCGAAAGGATCGCCATGTCCGGCGCCACGGTCGCTTCGCCTTCGCCGGACACGATGATGCGTGGCGGAGGCTGGATGTCGGCGGCGCTCGCCAGCGCCGGGAACGCGACCGCGGCAGCGAGCGCGATGGGCAAAAGTTGTCTGGTCATGAAACTCCTCGAAGTCTGCGGTCCGCCCCCCCCCCGTGCCGCATCTGCCTCGACCCGCAAAGGGCGCCGATTCCTGCAGTGCGGTGCAAGGGCTGGACCTTTCTCGCGCCATATGGGCGCAGGCCGCTCTACGGCGCGAATATGGGCTGATTTTGGCGTTTTGCGCCAGAGCTTTCGAAAGCCTTGTGCGACGACAAGAAAAACACTAAGCCAGGCCGCGTGGGGCCTGTAGCTCAATGGTTAGAGCCGGCGGCTCATAACCGCTTGGTTGGGGGTTCGAGTCCCTCCGGGCCCACCATTCAGTCCGCCATTTTTGGCGTGCTTTCGACCGTCTCAGAATAGTGTCGACATTTCCGTAGGTTAGCGGCGCCTTCACGGCAAAGCTTGGCTGAGACGCCACCTTCTCGATCCAGAATGCCCTGAATTCTGGGCTTCGTCTCTGCGGGCCAATTTCCGTAGCCAACTGTTTCGAAAAGCGATGCTCGACTGATGGTCGGAATCAGAGGCCGAGCAGGGCAGATTGATCGGACCAAGCGAGGGGAAGGCCAGAGAGGCGCGACAGCCTGTGGGCCGTGAGTTCGATCGGCTGGTTGCCGGCGATGATCTTGGACACGATCTTCGGTGACAGAAACGCCATGGGCAGGAGCCTGCTGACCTCAGAAACAGTGGTCGCGTTCAAGCTAGCGATCTCGGTCAGGCTGCGGCCAGAGCCATCGGTGAGTTGATGGAGATAAAGCTGAGAGCGATGGACCACGTCGATCAAAGCAGCGTCCGGCTCAGGGCTGTTGGACGAGGTATCGCTTAGAACGATGCGCATCTCGGCGCCGCGTCGTTTGATGTCGAATGGGCATGTGATCAACAGGCTCTCGGCACCGCCATCGGTTGGCAATGCTCTATCGAGCAGATGCTCAGACAGTGCCCGGCAATTAAAGTCGATAGTCAGTGCTTTCTGGCTAAGTGCGATACAGCGAACAAGCTTCTGCAACAGCGATCGCTTAGCGCCAGCTGTCTCGGCGGTCCAAGCAAGCCGGACCTCAGCCGCGCGGGTCATCGCGTATTGGATCTCGCCGGGACCACCCCAACGCTGAATCAAATCAGCGATTTGACCGTGATCGTTGAGAATACGATTCAGTTGATGCTCAACGACTGATTCAACTGCATCGGCGGGAAGGCGCCATCCGTCGGAACTGCCGCGCCGCTGATCAACGAACTGTTTTGACACGTAGTAGCGATAGCGAACGCCACGCTTGTTGGCATGGACCGATCGAAGCTTCTCGCCGTGTTCGTCAAAGAGCAGCCCGGTGAGAAGATGATGTTGGGAGACGTTTGATTTGCTCCTGCGGCGCGGTGCTTGAGACGTCAAAAGCGCCTGCGTCGCATCGAACACCGGACCTGCAATGATCGGCTCGTGCTCGCCTTCGTGGATCTGCTCCTTGTGCCTGATCTTGCCGATGTAAATAAAGTTCGAGAGCAGGTGATAGAGGTTGCCTCGCCCGAACGGCATCGTGACCGCAACAGTCCCATCCTGGCGTTTGCGGGTCCGCGTCACGAGTCCATCGTGCGCGGCCTCATCAGCAAGGTCGCGCACGGACTTCAGAACAAGGTAGCGTTCGAAGAGATGTCGAACGATCTTGGCTTCAGCATCGTCGATGACTAGCTTGCGATGCTCAACGCGATAGCCGAGCGGCACGACGCCACCCATCCAAATGCCCTTTTTCTTCGAGGCCGCTATCTTGTCGCGGATTCGCTCCGCCGTAACCTCGCGCTCGAACTGTGCGAAGGACAGAAGCACGTTCAGCGTGAGCCTACCCATTGATGTGGTCGTGTTAAACTGCTGGGTCACGGAGACGAATGACACCGAGCTGGCATCGAAGATCTCGACGATCTTCGAGAAGTCCATCAGCGACCGCGTGAGGCGGTCGATCTTGTAAACGACCACGACATCCACCTTCTTATCGCGAATGTGCTGAAGCAGCCGTTGCAGGGCGGGCCGCTCCATCGTCCCGCCAGAGATGCCGCCGTCGTCATACTGATCAGGGACAAGCTTCCAGCCGAGCCCAATCTGCGAGGCGATGAACGCAACGCAGGCCTCACGCTGGGCATCGAGCGAGTTGAATTCCTGGTCGAGACCTTCCTCACTCGATTTGCGAGTGTAGACCGCACAGCGCAGGCGCGGTGTCGAGTTGCTGCTCATAGCCCGAAGAACCTCGGACCGGACCAATGCGCGCCGGTGATCTTGCGCGCGATCGAAGACAACGATGGATAGACCTTAGCCTCGAAAACGAAGCCATCCTCAATCACGTCGACGACGTGGGTCTTGCCGTTCCAGTTACGGACCAACCGTGCGCCTGGCAAAACTTGTTTGCGTTTGGGCGCGATCGTCACCTTGATGTCGTTGACGACGACGTTAGCTTGGCTGTCGCGGTCGGCGATCTTTTTCTCGACCTGGTCTATGGCGGACCTGAGCATGCGACGCGTCTCGGTGGAAAATCCACCGAGACGCTTTGCCTGAAGATGCCAGGCTGCCGCCCTGATCAGAAGCTCACGCCTGACACCCTTTGGTGGTGCGCACCTGTAGATTTTCTCCCATTGTGCTGCGAGTTCCTCGCGGGAGAGGCCGCCCAACTCGGCGACCTCTGCTTCGATGTCGAGCTTGGCGCGCATTAGGCTCAAGCGCCCCTCGCGCTATCATCGATGCGGTAGCGGCGAAGCCCGTCCTTGCCGACATCACTGACCAGGTTGAGGCCAAGCTTCTTCTTGACGACCGCCGACAAGAAGCCCCGCACCGAGTGCGCCTGCCAGTCGGTCACCTCCATCAGCATCTCGATGGTGGCGCCCTTGGCCAAGCGAAGCTTCTTCAGCACTAGTTCCGATTTGGGTTGCTTGCTTTCGGTGCGGGCGGCGGCCTTCGATGGCTTTGCCGTTGCCGGCTCCGCACCTGCTTCTGCGTTACGAGCTTTCTTTTTGGGCGACTTCGCCTTCTTCAGCCGCTTGGGTGGGTTCTCTAGCGCATCCCAGATGTGCTCATGCGGTTCTGGCGGAATTTGAAGCTTATCGTGATCGGATTCAGTGCCTTGATCGGTGCCGATTGTCGCCATAGGTCGTTCTCCTTCAGTTGCAGTTGCCGGCCAATCCGGCGCCTGTACTGACCTAAGCCCGCCTGGCGGGCTGGAGAGACCTGGTAAGGGCAAAGGCGAGAGCCGCTGCGTTGTTACCCAGAGCAATGCTTGCGTGCCGAACGAAGTCCAGTGGAATGTGCGTCGACGGCTAGCCATTTCGGAGATGGCGGGCAACAAACATAGCTGACCGCCATGTGCTCGCGCGTCGAATGTCTGGAATGGCCTTATGTCGGCCGTTGCTGAAGGCGTCGCGAAATGCCAAAAGCCGACATTGCCGGTAGCCATCCAAGAAGCCGCGATCAGGGTGACCTACTAAAGAAGAAACGCGAGTGGCTGCCAGTATAGAGAATGTTCTGTATTGCATGACAGTGCAGTAGAGAAACTCTGGCGTTTTGGTAAATTGCGAAAAGCCTCATCTAAGAAACAGGTCTTTATGCATACCGCACCTCCTCCCAAAAAAGCACTTAACGCTTGGCTCAGCAAATATCCGAGCGAGTTCGGAAACTACGGTCACTTGCTTCTCGAAGAGAAGCAGGCGGCCGACGCCAATCTCCAAAGAGATTTTGTCCCGTATTTTGAATCGGCCCATCTGGACGCGCGGGGCTGCTTTCACAGGTTGGCTCGCATCAGCCTCCATCCGGACGCTGGCGACATCGGTTGCGACGCCCAATATCCAGGGTCACTGCCTTTGACCGCTCGTAAAGGTCTCTTCGGCGAGGTGATGTCGGGGATGATGTCGGAGACCTACGACTTCGTTGGGAAGCACGAATACTTGATACCCGTTTTCCTCTTCCGCAATCATGAGGACGCAGGCCAATATATCTACACTCTCAGCCGAGACGCGACCCGCACACGCGAGGTCCTCGGGCGCAAAGGCGACGATTTCATCGCGATTGTGGTCGATGAAGAAGACAACGTCACGCGCTTCATTGCCGGCGAAGCCAAGTGGCGCGGGAATTGGTCGCCATCGGTCCTGAACACCGTCATGCTCGGTGACAAGATCGACGATCCGGCCGACAAGACGAAGAGAATCCACAATGGCAAAGGTGTCTGGTACGAGGTCAATCGGGCCCTTCCCGTGCCGCTCGGCCTTGAGCAACTCCACGCCGTCCTGGAGGAATGCGAGCCCGATAAGTTCGCTAAGGTTATTGCCTCGCTCGACCGCATCCTTGCGCGGCGCAACCCCGATCCTGTCGAGCGCACCGATATGATCCTGCTCGTCGGCGGTCCCCCCGCCAAACGAAACCCCGGTCAGGCCCTCCTGCCCTGGGAGACTGTGCCAGACGAGTATAAGGCCGGCCGGGACCTTCAGGTAGTCGAACTGCTCATCGCGGATGGCGATAGTTTGATCAACACGATCTATGCAAGCCTCTGGGCAAAGGAGGCTGCTCTTGCCTGAATTCGATCAAGACCGTCTCGACCTGGCACGCGCCATCCAAAACGACCTTGCTCAGGAAAGGACACTCAGTGCTTTGCAGGCGAGATCATTCGTCCGGTGCCTGCAAACGGATTGGGATGTTGAGACGATTCAATGGAGCGCGAACGATTCCGACACAATCCTCCAGCAGTCACGGTACCTGATTCGCGCTGGCAAGGTACTTTCGACTGTCGGCGATGGAAGTCCCGAGGAAGCGACACTCGCGTTCCGGAGGGCCGGCGAGCTGCTGGAGTGGCTCGCACGAGCAAGAGACAGGATCGGCGAAGAAATTCCGACCGCATTGTTTGCTGCTGGTTGCTACCAGCTTGGTGGCCTACCGGCGATGGCCTCAGGATTGCTGCGCCAAGTCGTCCCAGACGATAGGGGATCGCGGCTGTTCGCCGATTTTCTGAAGGCCGATTTCGACGCGGTGCTCCGCCGCGCTGCAGGGTTCTGGAACGACAACCGCGACCTGACGCTGCGAGGCGTTGAGAAGGAATTCTTCGGTGAAGGCACCGAAGAAAGCGTCACATGGTTCGGCACAATCGAGCTTGTTCGCTGCATCGGCCTTGCAGCGCAGACATTGCGGCGGGGCGATACAGCGAGGTTCTCGGTTGCACTCGATCGCTTGCGAGATGTTGAGCGTCTTCTCGTTCGAACCTCGCCCGATGATGTTGCGCTGCTCGCGTTCTTTCTGCGCTCGGCCTGCGAGCGGTTCGGCACGTCCACGATCTACGAACCCTTGCGGCAACTGGGCTTGCTCAACCCCGAGAGACTCCTGGATGTAAACCAGTTTGCGAGGCGGCAGTATGCGCGCGGTCGAGGCATTCTCTGGCAGTCGCAAAAGCAGGGTATAGAGAGGCTTCTCAACAACTCGTCCTTTGCCCTTTGCACGCCGACGGGCTCCGGAAAGACGCTCGTCGCCAACCTGGCGATCCTCAAGGAGCTGTTAATCCTCCGGGACAATCAGGAGGGCCTTGCACCGCTCGGGCTCTATCTCGTGCCATCGCGTGCACTTGCGGGCGAAGTTGAAGCGAAACTCACTGGGGAGCTGGGCCGCGACTTCGTGGTGACAGGGCTCTACGGCGGTTCCGACTGGGGAATCACGGATGCATGGCTGACGTCCGCCTCACCGACAGTTCTCATCGCGACGGTCGAGAAGGCCGATGCCCTTATGCGTTATCTGGGTCCCATGCTGCTAGCGCGCCTCAAATTACTTATCGTCGATGAGGCCCATCAGGTCGTTCTTGAAGACAATGAGCGCGAGCGCAATGCCCTTGCCGAACATATGAACCGGGCGATCCGGCTCGAAAGCTTCATCTCTCGCCTGCTGCTGCGCAAACCGAACATCGTCCGCATTGCGCTGACAGCAGTTGCAGGGGGCGCGGCTACGCCCGTTGCCCGCTGGATAGAATCTGATCCCGACGCGCAGCCGGTCGGGTCGAACTATCGCAGTACTCGCCAGGCTATTGGCGTACTCGAGGTGAGCAAGGGATCGCCCCGCATCGAGCTGCACCGGGTCAATGACCATCGGCTCGGCGTGCGGGGCCGTGGTGACGTTTATATTCCGCTTAAGATTGATCCGATGCCGGAGCCGCTTTCAGGCATCCGCAACAGTCTCAATCATTTTACGCAGAACAGCATACTGTGGACGGCGCTGCACCTCGCAGGCGACGACCGCCGCATCCTAATCTCGATCTCGCAGCGCCCCGAACTGACGATGGGCTGGTATGCCGAGGCGTTCGATTTGGCGGGTTGGGAGGACATCCCGGCCTTCGACCCTCCCTCGGAGGGCGATGATGCGGCGCTCTTTGCCGAAGCACGCACGGTCTGCATCGATTATTGCGGCGAGAACTCCCACGAACTCCGCCTTCTTGATCGCGGCATAGCAACCAATCATGGCCAGATGCCGCAGCGGCTAAGGCGGCTGATGGTAGCTCTCATCGATCGGTCCATCTGCCCGATCACTGTCGCAACAGCGACCCTCACCGAAGGCGTCAACCTGCCCTTCGATATGATTTTTCTTCCCGTCCTGAAGCGAACAATGTTTGACGTCGCGACGCAAACCCCGACCGAGTATCCGATGTCGGCGGCAGAGTTCCGCAATCTCTCAGGCCGGGCCGGCCGGCCGGGCGCCGCGAAAGGAATGGAAGGGCTTACACTCGTCGCTCTGCCGATCGCGCCATCCACGACGGCTGCAGGGCAACTTGGCACGCATCGAAGGCAAGTGCGCGAGCGGCGCAATGAATACGACAGCCTCATAGCAAGATTGAGGGCGGACGCCGCGGGCGATGGCAACACAAAAAGTCCGCTTACTGTCTTGCTCCGCGCTATTCGGCAACAGGCGCTGCGTCTGCCTGGTGTCGACGACAACGAAGATTTCGTTCGCTGGCTGGAAGTGACTGCCCCTGCGACCATTTCAGCCGATGCCGGCCAAGCGCGCGCGACGCCTGCAGCGCGGCTTGCTGATCGGCTCGACGAACTCGACACGATGATCCTGGCGGCCGTCGAGGAGACTGAGGCGATCAGCGCGGTCGCAGCAACCCCGGCCAATACCGAGGCAATGCTGACGCAACTTTGGCAACTAACATTCACGCAAGTCGCGCACGCGACCGAAGAATGGATGGAGCAGGCCTTTATCAAGCGAGGGCGGGGGATGGTCGAGACGATCTATCCTGACGCCACAGAGCGAAAGCGCCTCTACGACTATGGCTACGCCCCCCACGTCGGTAAACGCTTCGAGCCGGTCGCACGGACCATTCTCGAGCAGCTACAGCAGACTGTAGGCTACGGCACAATGCGCCCAGAAGCGCGCCTCGCCGTCTTTATTGCGCTCGGGGAAGCGGTTGCCGATGATGGTGGTTATGGATTCTCCATCCGCGACACAGAAATGGGCCGCACTCTCTACGCCAACTGGCACGAAGTGCTCCGCTGGTGGATGGCGGTGCCGGGAGCCGCAGGACCCGCGCCGCAGGATCTTCGTGCCTGGCAGATTTTCACCTCGGACAATTTCGAGTTTCGTTTGGGCGTTGCCATCGGCGCTGTTGTCGCGCGGGCTTGGTCACAAGGGACCGATGATCCGCTCGATACACCTACGATCGACACTTGGAAGGATGTCACCGGACTTCCATGGTACGCCTTTTGGGCAAAAGAGCTGCTGCGCTGGGGGACGCTCGATCCGTTTGTCGCCTTTGTACTCTCGCTCGGCATCGCAAAATCGCGTCCCGAAGCTGAAGGCATGCGCGGGCAATATCTCGCATGGCTTGAGGAAGAGATTGAAGATCTGAGCAGCGAGGATCAGATTGATCCAAGCAACTTACTCTCATGGTCTAAGATTCTGAGGACCCCTGAAGCACCTGCAGCGAGGCGTGCTCCGATCGCTGCAGAACTCGCTGGGACAGATGGAAGGGCGGGGCGTTACGCCGTCATTCCTGTGCGCTCCGAAAGGCGCATCCGCTGGCTCGATGCATCTGGCTTCAGGCTCGCGGTGTCGGCAATACCCAAGGATTTCCCGACTGGGTTCAGGCAGCCCAACGACTATGATCTTCTCATCGAGAACGGAGAAGCCTCTGTCGTAAGGACGTTTTAGCAATCGAGCGGGACTCGCCAATAGAGGACTGACAGTCGGTGACGGTCGGTCAAATTGCAGGTACGACGTGGGGTTGCGGTCCCGTTGCATTCTGCTACTCGACTGCCAGTCTGCCGGCCCCAAGAGCTGCCGAGCAGCAATGCGCTTCTTCGCCATTGGGGTGGCAATCCGTGCCTTGTACATTCTCTCACCAGCGCGAAACGAATCCGGGCCGAGCAGCTTCCGCGCGTCAGTTTGAGAGCTTGCATTTCAGTCCAGCTTCGCGACATGGGGTTCAAGGTCCTGGCGCTAGCGAATGATTGGGATCCAAACTCAACGTTAGAAGCTTCTTCGTACTGGGAGTCCTGAGGTGCCCAATCGTTCGGGATCATATGGGTTTTCTGGGGTGTCGAGGAGACAAGCTCTCCTGTTCAAGTACTAGAGCAGAAGTCACAAGCGCCTCCCACAGACCGCGAACGGCGCTCTCCCGCGGTGGCGCATCAGCGGTCCGCATATGTCTGTCTCTCACAACTCCATGCTCATAGAGCGCGGCGACATCCATGAGATGGGGCAAGAGGCATAATCCACGCTCCGCCAACGTGCGTTCCAAATGGCCAAAGATACGAACGCCCCCATCATCTATGTCACCCCAATGGAATATCGGCGCTTGGGCTTTTACTGCCAGTCTAACGATCTGTCGCAGATGGCTTCGAGATGGAAAGCCACCTGTATAGATGATGAGCGCCGATCGATCGCTATTTATCTCGCGTGCATGCCGAACGAACGAAGTGTAGTTCTCGATCGTTAGGAGATAGTCGACCTGTGCAGCCAAGCCGAGCTGATCCCCTTGCTCCGGCGGCACCCCGTAAAAGCGTAGTGGCGGAACTGGCTCGGTAGCGATGGTGATCGGGCCACTGACGATCAGGAGCTGAGGCGTTCGGATCACGCCAAGAGTTGCAAGCCAGTCCGCCGGATCCAGTTCGGCCATAGGGACCCGATCTGGATAAAGGCGCTCGAACAGCCTGGGCACCGTCGAAACAAAGCGCTCGAGTGCTTTGCTGTAAGTGCCAGCCAATCGAGAGAATGTACGATAGTCGACCGGCGCAACGCCGCCGTCTTCGGCCCGGATAGCGAGTGCATGGACGAGATCAAGCGACGCTGAAAGGCCGGAGCTATCTCCAGGTGCGAGCCCGAACCGGCCGACGCCTCGGGACCAAGCGCTCGCAATCTCGTCTAGTAACTTAAGCGCGCCCTCGGGAAGATCTGGTCGCGCGCGAGCTTCGCCAAGGGCGGCGCTAGCACCCACGCCAGCAGGCGTTCGATTGACATGAGCATAGAGAACCGCGGCGTTGGCAAGGCGGACATGACCGAGGGTGGGCGCGCCGTCGGTCAGCTTACGTTGGACAATTATGCCGCCTGCCGCCTCTACGGCAGACAGTGCCTGAATGAAGCGATCTCGTTCCTCGACGGTGTGGAGAGCATCTTCGTCGATGTAGGCCAGAATCCTAGACGCTTCCGGATTGCTTTCGTGCCGGTCAAGCAGATCATGGATCAACTGGTGGACATCGCCGAACTGCTTTCGGCTCATTCGGCTGCATCCGAAGCGGGCGAGTTAACACGCGCGGCCAGCGCGGTATCGCTCAAGTGCTGTGGATTTGCAGCACGCATTTGGGCACGTGCGTGAGCCTTGATCCGAACGGTTTCGGCACTGGCACTGTCGCCATGACGGAATACGTCGATGACGCTATCGAGGTTCTCATAGACGACGGAGCGCTTCTCCGAAGGAGCAGCGATCACCACCTGAAGCCCGATGTCATCATAAAACTCAAGCAGCGTGCGCTGGTTCGGGCCGTCCATTTTGCTGAATGCCTCGTCGAAGACGGCCAATCCGAGCCCAAGCTCGTTCGCCTCGTATTGCCGTCGGGCGCCATGGTAGATACTCGCTAAAGCTGCGCCGATTACCACATAATAGGGAACCTGACGCTCGGCACCGCTTGCGGTTCCTTTTCGCTTATCAAAGCTGGTCTGCCGACCCTTCGCGACGTCCTCCATGCGAAGGTCGAAGGTAAAATAGTTGCGGTAGTCCTGATAGGCCGTGAAATCGAGTGCCTCCTCGCTGAGTAACCGCTCAACCTCGGCAAGTGCCTGTGCATGTTCTTCGTTGCGCGGCGTCCCTCGCCCGAACAGCGCATCGAAGACCTGATCGTCATTTTCGCTCTCTCGTGCCAGCTGGTGGAGCGATGCAAACTCTTCCTTAGGCCGGGCATGTAGCGTGTAAATTTCGCCGTGAAGCGGGCGAGCCTTCAGCGCGCGGGTGAGGTTGTCGAGTTCGGTCTTGAGATCATTGAACCTGGCGTTGAGCTCATGGATAAAAGCTGTGCGGAACAGGTGGCCGATCCGCTCTGCCGCTTCGTCCGCCTGTCGACGGTATTGAATGAGCTCATTCTCCTCCAGCGCCTGCACATTGGAGGTAACCCACGGCCGTATCTCAGAGTTGATCGATCCTTGTGTTGCGACCGGGGCAGTGCTGTCAAAGCTTGCGCGGTAGTGGCCGAGTGCCTCGCGGATCTCCCCCTCGCAGGCTCGATATTCGTCCCGAGCTTCGTCGGCACGCTTGGACATGTCCTGTGCCACCCGAGACAGTGGCCGCGAGCGGTGAGCGATGTAGGTCTCACGCAGAGCAATTAATTGTGCTTGCGATCGTACACGATCCCTGAACAACACACGCCGAGCCTTCAGACAATGCCAGGAGCCTGGCTGTCCATCGCCGGCTCCGAGCCGGCGCTGGATTTCAAGTCCAGCCTGTTTCAGCTGGCCTCGGCGATCAACGAGCTCCTCCTTCTCGTCGCTCGCGCTGCTCAGCTGAAGCTTCAAGCGATCCAGTCCTTGTTGGATCGCTGGGTCGACTGTCGCAGCAATTCGGTCCAGCCGCTTCTGGAGTTCGGTGCGCGTCACATTATGCTGGTCGATCGCTTCAGCCAGCAAGTCGAGGCGGTCGCTGACTATCACCGGGTCGGTCAACGGCTCGAGCTTGCGTCGGATATCGTCGTGGAAGCGCTCGGCTTCCAAATGTGTTGCCACCCACCCCTCGCGTTCCTTGATCTGGCGCGCCAATTCCGTTTCCATCAACGGAGCGGCGGCGCGGCCAATCTTGAGGTCCTGGGTGCGCAGCACTTCAACAACGATCCCGCTATTGTATGCACCGTCGCGCATGATCGCGCGGCCACCCCCGAGCAATTCGGCTTGCGTGTCAGCTAGACGCACCTGACCAGTGCGGAAACGGATGAAGGCCATGGCGAGCGGGTCCTCGCTGGCGAAGATGGTCGCCAACGAACCAGCCTCGAAGCCGGGTGGTTGCTCGTTTAGGCGACGCGTATTTACAACGCGGCACCCGCGAAAGCTGTCACGACCCGCACGTAGGATCTCGACCGCGCGAGAAGCATGCTCGGGCTCGACCAGAACAGCTTCACGATCACGTCCGAGCAGGGCTTCCGCCGCCTCGCGCCAATCAGGATCGGTGATTTCCGCCACCTGACAGAGCGCCCGTGGCCGCATATTCTCTCTTTCTAGCGTGGCCATTAGCCGGACGGTGCGTTCGTCGAGCGTAACCTGACCAGCGCGCGCCCGGTCGCGGCGGTCGACTAGATCGGCAATCTCTTCCTGTAGCTTGTGCCGCTGTGCGATCGCATTGTCGCGGCGGTCGAGTATCTTGGCGATATTGACCAATGCAGCCTCGCGTGCCACCGCGATGAGCTCTTCCATCTCGTGCGGCTCGCGTGGCCATCTCGGCGGTACTAGTCCCTCGCTCTTTTTCTTGAGGGCCTCGAGACTTTGGAACAAGACGCCAAGCTTTAGCGATGCCAATCGTTCACGATGGTCAAGTAAGCTGGCTGCGCGCGCAACGGCGAGAAATCGTGCTTGCAAGCGCTGTGAGACAGCCTCTTGGGCGAGCTCGACGGCTCTTAGCTCGCTCTGCACCACCGCACGTTTGCCGGCAACACCCTCTGCTAGCGACTGCGCGACGAGGCTCTCCAGCTGCTCGCGCAGCGACTCGATCTCGGCATCGTATCGCTCGATCTTGCGCTGCGTGTGGTCGACCGCAGCAATGTTGTCCCGTCTCTCTTTGATGTTGGCAAGAAGAGCCGAGCCCGCCTCGATTAGTGCGGCCAGCCGTGCGACGCCCCTTGCGATTTCCTCACGCTCTAGCAAACTTACAAATTTGGCTACCAGTTCCGCGAGTGCTCTGAGCGCACCCAGCCGCCGTTCGAGCTCGTGGATGTCCTTCTGGATGTCACGATATCGCTGAATGCTCTCACGTAGCTCGCCGATGTTGATGTCGTTCTTAGCCAAGAGGAAATTGTGCACAAAGCCTTCGACCGACCGCATGTCTTCGAACGAAAGTGCCATCACGAACGCGCGAATGAAGCGCTCAGGATCGCTGTGCCGCCTGCCGGTGAAGAGTTGGCGCATATATTCGCGGATGTGATTGCGCGGCCCGTCGGCGCGGATTAGCGCTGTTCCCTTAGCGCTGCAGGCCAACTCTAGGCGCTCGCGCGCTAACGTCCACGACGCTGACCGCTGCTGATTGCCTTCAAGCTGCTCGACGAGAAGGTTAGTATCTATACGGATTCCAGGCGCGATATAGCGCCCAACCACTTGCGCCTCGTCAGTGGCCGAAGCCTCGATACACAATCCGACACTCACGGGCGGCCGAACACCGTGTGGGTCAGCAAATACAAGAGCGATATGGGTTACGGCCTCTTCGCGCAAAAACTCATGCTCGTTGAGTTGGCCCAAGCAATAGCTGCGCAGGGTTCGCTCCGATTTGCGGCTACCGGTTTCGCCTGCCGAGCGGTTGAACTGATACCAGCGCCGCGAGCCCCCTGTCATCACGGCCTGGATTAAATCTATCAGCGTTGATTTGCCCGAACGATTCTGGCCCAGGATCGCGGTGTCGCCGGCGATCGCCAGATCTTCGCGGCCGAACAAGTGCCATTGTACGAGCGCGATGTGGACGAGCTGCATCATGGTTCGTCCTCCTCGCTAGCGTCCGTATTGTTGTGCACTTGCTCAAACTCGCTGTCCTGAAAATCCGGGCGAGCGAGCAGCTCTTCGAGATGAGCGAGGAATTCATCACCGGCGACAGTTGCTACCAGCGCGCGGATCGTTAGTGGGATGTCTTCTAGCTCGTCGTCGAACTCTCCCGAGCGAACGATAGCACGCCGCTCGAGGGTCGCGACCAGCGCTTTGAACTCGGCAATCGAGAGGGTAGGCCGGCGAGCGCGTGCAACCATGTCCTGATAAGCGTCATAAGCAGCATTAAGCGTTACCAGTACGCTACCATAGCGCTCCACATCGCCTTCCTGGACGCCTTCCTCCCACAATCTGCGTAAGAGAAGTAGGATCAGGGTCTCGTCGATTCGCATGCGCGGATGGCTGATCTGTTCCGTGTCGGGCAGAACGCCGGCCCACCCTTCGCTCTCGCGCACAATCAACCGATAGCCTGCAACGTCGAAATAGTCGGATACAAGTCGTTCGACATCCGATTTGAGCAATGTATCGAGAAGACCCGACGAGCCTCGATCCTCGACGTGCAAGAACTGGTTGCGCAGCAAATGACTGATTACCTGTCTCACACGTTGCATACGGCGCGGATCGCGCGCTTCGAGTGCCTGGAACTCACTGAGCATGCCGCACCTCAAGCGTCACGCTGTCGTCCCTGCGTGTGACGGTGAAGCCGGCGCAACTTAGCCAGGCATTGTCGACCCACTGGCCAAGGGCAGGCGAAAAGCCAAACGCGGATGCGAGATGATCAGCAATAGCGTTACCCCGGCCGTCCCGGTCTGCAGCGAGTATCGAGAGTCGCAAAGTCTCGAACGCGAGAAAATCGTCGATAGAATCAATCCAGAAGTGGCTGGCTTCGCTTGCTCCGAAGGGTGGAACACGCTTCTCCAAGAAGCGGCTGACTTGTTCTGGTGTCACAGCGAGGCGATTGAGATACTCTCGCTCGAGCCGCTTTCGAAGTTCGCGCAACGGATCTGGAGCGGGAAGGACGATTACGCCGCCGGTCACACTAGAACGGTAGTTGCGTGCTCGCGCGAGCAGCATCGGTGACCAATGCGTCTGTCGCCCTTCGAGCAGCCCGGATAAGCCAACATCGCGACTGCGTCGCTCGAGCAGTTTATCAAGCCGAAGCAGGATCGGCTCGCTTCGTTGAAGGAAAGTGCCACCACGACGGCCTGCATATCGCACCGTGTTGCGGAGGCGCGTCTCGAGCCGACTACGGTGCTGTTGGATGCGCTCGAACGCTTCCTCAATCTGATCGAAAACGCGGCGGACCTTGTGAAGGTCGTCGTACACCATGTCCCGTGCAGCGATGCTATCCGAGGCGAGCCGAGCCTCGCAATAGGCTTCGGCGATGGCGCCAACATCGGCGATCGAATCCTCGATTGAGTCGAGCGCCGTGAAGATGTGATGACGAAACCGGTACGGATGAGAAGTCGTTGAAATCGCAGCATAGTCCTGCAGCAGAATCCGCTCGACAAAGTCTTCGAAGTAATGACGTAGCCTGCGGCCGACGCTGTCGCTTTGCAATACCTGCTTGTCGATCTCGCGTAGCGCACTCAGTACGCTGCGCAGGTAGCGTCCAAATGTGGCGGCGTCGCGCGCGGCTTTATGAAGTCCTGGCGCGTTCTCCCGCGCGTTGCGTTGCAGGGCTTCGAGTTCATTCTTCACCTGAATTACTAGGCCGCCCAACTGCTCCGTGAGGCCCTCTCGCAGATTGCAGAGAAACTCGGCGAGCCGCATGGCACCCGCAGGCATGTCCACGGTTACCTTTAGGCCATAGCGGCTCTCTTCGAGCCAGCCTGTTGCAATCAGCCGGCTGTAGATGTGGCGCGCCCGTACCATCGCCTCGTTCGTCGCTTTCGGATCGGCCGCTTCCAAATTCCGCCGCCTTATACGTCGTCCACGGCGTGCGGCTAGCTGGTCGAGAACGACCGGGGCCTCGTCCTCGCGCCAGAATTCAGCATGCTCGCCTAACAATCCGTAGGTCAGATGAAGGACCTCGCCCTGCGAAGGGAAGTGCAGGTCGGACCGGTAAAAACCTTCATATAGGCCGATCAAGATCCGCTCGTATAAGAAGCGGTTCGACCCAGCGAAAAGTGCGAAGACGTCCGGGTTAAGTTGGCCGAATAGCATCAATTCGGTGCCTCTCCGCAATACGAATCAGCTGTGTTCGCCATTCGCGTAGAATAAACAGAAATGGCATCCCCCTCGATCCCCCAAGCCTGCAGATCACATTGGGTCAGAACACGTGCTGCCTTTCGACTATCGAATATATGGCAGGCTTGAGCAAGTAGATCGGCGAGAATCTAAGATGGCGGATGCGAGGGCAGGGTGGCTTTCATCGATCGAGCGACGCAAACGGAGGCTCTTTCCCGCTGTTGACCAGCGACTGCCGGCTAGAGCAGACCAAAACTGTGATACGCTGTTTTCCAGACAAATCATCAGCCGACCGGTCGAGGGACCTGGAGTGCTTATGAATTCAGACATTCAGTCTGATCAGGCGCTCCGAGCGGCAGCTCTCCGCATCAGCTGCACTAGGACGCCTGTCGGCCGGAAGCGGACACCCAAATCAGTTCAGCAAACTAGAGGTCGAAGTGTCTAGCGCCTCACTGGAGCCGTGCTTTCCCTGACGATCAACCTGATCGCCAACTCGCGTTGCCTCAAATGCAGCCGCTGCGAGGGCGATGCCAGAATGTAATCGGCAGCGATGCGGCCCATATCTCGCGCCGGCACCTCCAGCGTGGTCAATTCCGGCGAGGTGAGTTCCGCGATTTCCAGATTGTCGAAGCCAACGATCGAAACCTGCCCGGGGACCTCAATCCCGGCGGCGTGGCAGTATTTGATGGCGCCGGCTGCAAGGATATCGCTGCCGCAAAACACCGCCGTCGGCCTTGTGCCTTCTTCCATCAGCCGCTGCATGCATCGCCGTCCGTCATCCAGCCTGTAGGCCCCTTCGACAACCGGAACGGTTGCGCGGCCGATGCCTGACCGCTCGAGTTCATTCAGGAAACCGTCGCGGCGACCTGCTGCACGATCATTGTCTTGGGTGATGCCTGCGATCATCCCGAATTGGAAGTGGCCGAGATCGAGCAGGTAGCGCGCCGCCGTGCGCCCAGCTTTCTCGTTGTCGAACCCCACTGCAGCGCCGGACTCCATCGCTTTCGATGTGTAAGTATAGACATAGTCGATACGTTTCTGCTCAAGCATCGCAAGTGTGGCCGGCAGGTGCGTGGATCCAACCAGCACCACCGACTCGACGCCGCGCTCGACAAGCAGGCGCGCTTGCTCGTACTCGAGATTGATGTCGTAGCCCGAGGTGTTGATGATCAGCGAAACGTCCTTTTCGGAGAGCCGGGCCTGAAGCCCGTCGACCATCGTGGCGTAGATCGCGTGGTCCAAGGTCGGAATGATGGCGCCGACCAGTCTTGTTCGTGTGGACCGCAGCGCCCTAGCCGAGCCATTGGGCACATAGCCAAGCTCCCGGGCGGCTCGCACCACGCGATCCCGGACGACCTCATTGACGTTTGGATTGCCATTCAGGACGCGCGAAACAGTGGCCGGCGAGCAGTTCGCAAGCCGGGCCACGTCAATCAGTTTGGCGCTGCCGTCTTCGATATCCATTGAGTATGGCCATTGCCAGTTTTGAGAAACCGTTTTCTAGATCGCACAAATTCTTTCAGGTCGCCACATGTCTTTTTCAACGAAAAGTCCGGAAAACAGGATTGACAGCGCTCTGAAAAGTTGTGAAAACGATTTCACAAAGAGTGCAATGAAAGCGCTACATCAAGGGAAGAGACATGCTCAGCGGGATCAAGGTCGTCAGCTTTTGCCATTTCCTGCAAGGTCCCGCAGGCGCCCAGTATCTGGCCGACATGGGTGCCGACGTCATCAAGGTCGAACCGATCGATGGCGCTCATGAGCGTCGGTGGTCAGGCGCGGATGTGTATGTCGACGGCGTCAGCGGCTTCTATCTCTGCGCCAACCGCAACAAACGCTCCATCGGCATCGATCTGAAAAGCCCTGAGGGCAAGGAAGTCGCGCGGCGTCTGATTGCGGAGGCCGACGTGGTCATGGAGAATTTCCGGCCCGGCGTGTTCGCCAAGCTGGGTTTCGACGACCAAGCGCTTCGCGCGATCAATCCTACACTGATCTTCGCCTCGGCAAGCGGGTTCGGCTCCACCGGACCGATGGCGCTGAAGCCTGGTCAGGACCTTCTCGCCCAAGCACGGGCAGGTCTCATGAGTGTCACCGGCACACCCGATCGGGGCCCGACGCCCGTCGGGGCGGCGATCGTCGATCAGCATGGCGGCGCGCTGCTGGCGATGGGCATCCTGGGCGCGCTGGTGCGCCGACTTCGTGATGGCAAAGGCACGCGCGTCGAAGCCAGCCTGATCAACTCGGCGATCGATCTGCAGGGGGAGCCTCTCGTCAACTACTTCGCGGGTGGAATGAGCCGCGAAGTCCTGAAGCGCGAGAAGAACCTGGCTACGTGGTTCCACGCTGCGCCCTATGGCGTCTATCCCGCCACCGACGGCCATGTTGTGATCTCACTTTGCGACTCCTCGGTGCTGGCCGAAGCGCTAAGCAGCGATGGTCTGCGCGAAGTGGCGGACGTCGACCGATACGCGGATCGGGACGAATACGCTCGCCGCTTGGCCGAGGCCACGGCGATCTTTTCTGTAGCGGAACTTGCTGACCGCTTCGATCGCCACGGCATCTGGTGGGCGCCGATCAACTACTATGATGATCTGCTGGCTGATCCGCAGCTAAGTCACGCTCAGGTGTTCCGCCAGGTCACCGTGCGGGGCCGCACCATCTATCTGGTCAATCATCCCAACCGCTATGACGGCGACGTGCCGGAACTGCGTTGCCTGGCCCTCGAGATTGGCGAGCATACCCGCGAGATCCTGCACGAGCTCGGTTATGCCGAGGGCGAGGTCCAGAGCCTGTTGGCCTCGAAGGCAGTGGTCGCCGCGAGCGGTGTTGACGCTGCCGTGGAAAGGAAGGCGTCATGATGCTGAACCAGACTGCTCCAGCGGTCCGGGACATGGCTGAACGGCAGTCCCCCGGCGACCGCGGTCTTGCGGTTGTTACAGGCGGCCGACGCGGCATTGGCCGCGCCATCTGTTGCGAGCTTGCACGGGTGGGCTTCGATATAGCAATCGTCGATATTGTCGATGACGAGAATGCCAGCGAGACTGTCGATCTTGTGAGCAGGCTCGGGCGCAACAGCGCTTTCTACCGCAGGGACATCTCCGAGACGTCGGGCAACGCGACCTTTGTCGAAGGCCTTGAACGCGACCTGGGCGAGATCACGTGTCTGGTCAACAATGCCGGCGTGCAGGTGAGCGTGCGCGGCGACCTTCTCGATGTCACCGAGGAAAGCTTCGACCGGCTGATCGGTGTCAACCTGCGTGGCACATTCTTCCTCACCCAAGCCGTCGCGCGCGCGATGCTTTCAAGGCCGCAGACCGCGTCGGAGCGATCGGTCGTGACGATCACCTCGGCCAATGCCGGTCTCGTCTCGCCGGAGAAGGGCCCATATTGCATATCGAAGGCCGGGCTCTCGATGGCGTCGCAACAGTTTGCGATCCGCCTGGCGGACGCCGGCATCCGGGTGCACGAGATTCGCCCCGGCTTGATCCAGACCGACATGACCGCAGACGTCTACGAGAAGTATTCGTCGCAGGTCGAGGCAGGTGAGTTGTCGGCGATCCGGCGATGGGGCCAGCCGGACGACATTGCTCGCGCAGTCGCGACCTTGGCTGCAGGCGGTCTGCCGTTCAGTACCGGAGACATCTACCACATCGGCGGCGGCATGCAGATCCACCGCTTGTGAGCTTTTTTGAGCATAGCGTGAAAACGATTTCTTGAGGCTCAGTAGTATGAAAGACGCAGTTCTCGAGATGCGCGGCATCCACAAGCGCTTTCCCGGTGTGTACGCGCTGAATGACGTCAGCTTTGCCGTGCGCAAAGGCAGTGTTCATGGCGTGATCGGCGAAAACGGCGCCGGCAAGTCGACGTTGATGCGCGTCCTCTCCGGCGCCTTCCTTGCCAACGAGGGCGAGGTGGTCATCGATGGCACTGTCGTGCCGACGCCGACGCCGGAGCGGATGCTCGAACTGGGTATTGCGGTCATCTATCAGGAACTGGCCCAGGCGCCCCATCTGACGGTTGCCGAAAACATTTTTCTCGGCCGATTGCCGAAGACCGTGCTCGGCAGCGTCGACTGGCGCAAGACCCAAGCTGCGGCTCGCGAGGTGTTGGACAGGTTGGGTTTCCGGGTTGATCCGGCCGCCCGGATCAATGCGATAAGCGTGGCCCAGCGTCAAATGGTGGAGATCGCCAAGGCGATTGCACGCGAAGCGCGCATCGTGGTCCTCGACGAGCCGTCCGCTGTCCTGGGCGACGCCGAGCTGGAACACCTGTTCACGACGATCCGGCGGCTAAGCGCCGAACAGGGCGTGTCCTTCATCTACATCACGCATCGTCTCAAGGAGCTCCACGAGATCTGCGACGAAGTCACCGTGCTGCGCGACGGGCAGGTTGTCGCGTCCATGCCGCTGGCGCATACGACAACCGCCGACCTCATTCGTCACATGGTCGGACGCGAGCTCAAGGACGTGTTCCCGCCCCGTCCGAAACCGGGCTCGAATGTGCGCCTTGAAGTGCGCAATATCTCGCGATCCGGCGTTTTAAGGGACATTTCCTTCGATGTCCGGCAAGGCGAGATCGTCGGCATCTGCGGTCTCGCCGGGGCCGGCCGGACGGAGGTGCTGCGGGCAATCGCGGGCGCCGACGCGATTGACAGCGGCGAGATCAGGATCGATGGCAAGGCGATCGCTGTCGATGGGCCGCGTGCGGCGCTCGCGCATGGGATCGGCCTGTTGCCGGAGGACCGCAAGACCGAGGGCCTTTTCCTCGAACAATCGGTTGCCTTCAACGTCACCGTTTCCGAACTTGCAGCCATCGTCCAGGGCGGACTGATCAGCCGCAGACGTGAGCAGGAGCAGGTTTCCCGCTTCATTCGGCAGATGCGCATCAAGACGCCGAGTGCGGGCGCCAAGGTGCGCACGCTCTCGGGTGGCAACCAGCAGAAGTGCGGCATAGCCCGGCAGTTGCATGCCGGGACCGAAATCCTTCTGGTGGATGAGCCGACGCGCGGCGTTGATGTCGCCGCCAAGCGCGAGATCTACGACCTGCTTGTCGAGCTGACCTCCACGCGCGGTGCGGCCATCGTGATGGTTTCGTCCGAACTCCCGGAAATTCTAGGCCTCTGCAATCGCATCGTCGTGATGCGGGAAGGCGCCGTCTCGGCGGTCCTGGATGGGGAGGGCGCGACCGAGGAAACCATCATGGCCCATGCGGTCTGGCAGTAGGAGCGAGATGGGCATGCGCAGCTACCAACAATTCATTGGCGGGCGGTTCGTCGCCGGCTCGGGCACAGGATCAATTGAACGCAGAGCGCCAGCAAGTGGCGAGCGGGTCGCCACTTATGCGGAAGGCTCGCCGACGGATGTCGATCTGGCTGTCGAGTCGGCGCGGATCGCTTTCGAGGAGGGGCCCTGGCCGCGCCTGAGCGGCATCGAGCGAGCCGAAGTGCTCAACCGGTTCGCCGACCTCATCAGCGCCAATCGGGAGCGGCTGGTGAGGATAGAGGTGGAGGAGGTCGGCAAGCCGATAAGGTTTGCTCGTGGCGACATCGACGGCGCGATCGGTCTGACGCGCTACGCCGCTTCCCTTGCAATGCAGATGGCGGGTCTATCCTACACCAACATTGGCGAGGGCAAGACGGCGCTGGTCACGCGTGAGCCTGCTGGGGTCGTGGCACTGATAACGCCATGGAACTTTCCCGCTCTCATCCTGTCACAAAAGGTGCCGTTCGCGCTTGCCGCCGGCTGCACGGTCGTGCTGAAGCCGTCCGAGTTCACATCCGGCTCGGCCTTTGAGATCGCGGCGCTGGCGAGCGAGGCAGGGCTGCCGGCCGGCGCCTTCAATGTCGTCAGCGGTTATGGCGCCGCGGTCGGTGATCACCTGACCGCGCATCCTGGCATCGACTTCGTTTCCTTCACCGGGTCGACCCGCACCGGCAGCCGCGTCGTCGCCAACACATCGCGCCACCTGGTCAAGTCCTCGGTCGAGCTCGGGGGCAAGTCGGCCAATATCGTCTTTGCCGATGCCGATCTCGATGCCGCTACTGACGGCGCGCTGATGGGTGTCTTCTTCAACAATGGCGAATGCTGCGTCTCAGGTTCACGGCTGTTCGTTCAATCATCCGTCGCTGACGAGTTCATCGCCAAAGTGGTCGCACGGGCGCGCACGATGAAGGTGGGCAACCCGTTCGACGAAGACACCGACATCGGGGCCCTGATCGACAGCAATCACCTGGAAAAGGTGGCGGGGTTCGTCAGAGGTGGGATCAAGGATGGAGCCGAGCTCGTCCTGGGCGGCAACATTGCAACCGGAACGCCCGGACACTTTCACGAGGCAACCATCTTCGATCGTGTCGAGCCGCGCATGGCGATCTTCCGCGAGGAAATTTTCGGCCCCGTTCTGAGCATCACCCGGTTCGATACGGCAGACGACGCGGTAAGGCTGGCCAACGATACCGCCTATGGCCTGTCGAACTACATCTGGTCGAAGAACATCGACACGGTGCTGACTGTGGCTAAACGCCTGAGGAGCGGCTGGGTCCAGGCCAATACGATCATCGATGGTGCGCCACAGCTTCCGCTCACCGGTGTCAAGGGATCCGGCTTCGGTTACGAAATGGGCCAGGCCGGCTTCGAGGAATTCACGCAGCTCAAGACGCTTCTCATCCACACCGGTCCTCGTGCCCCGGTGTTTCCGATCCGAGGCGGTCAATGACCCTGCCACGCCTCATCGTTTCCGACGTCGACCGGACCCTGCTCACCCACGACTACGTACTGCCCCAGCGGGTCGCCGATGCCGTGCGCGCGGCTCAGGACAGGGGAACCGTGGTCGTTCTGGCGACCGCACGTTCTCCGCTCGGGGTCAGGCCCTTTGCCGAACGGCTGGGGATCGCCGATCTCGTCATCGCGTTCAACGGCGGCTGGATCGGCAATGTGGTAACCAGGTCGTCGCTCTCACAGCAGCGGATCTCGCGCTCGGACGCCCTGCACGCCACGGCAACCGCGCAAGCGGCGGGCGTGCGGCCCATGTGGTTCACTGGCGATGCTGTTTTCGCGCTGACGAACGACCCGCTCATCGCACGCGAAGCCGCGGTGACGAGGGAGCCCCTGTTCGTAGCCGAAACGATTGAAGCGCTCCCGGGCGAACCCGGCAAGATCATGTGCGTTGCCGGCCAGGCCTCCGACCGACAGGCCTTCGCACTGCTCCGCGAAACGCTTGGCGAACGGCTCTCGGTTTCGGGGTCGCATCCGCGCCTGCTCGAGATCGGACCGCCGGGGGCATCGAAGAAGACCGCGATAAGTCTTGTCGCCGCCAAGCTTGGTATTGCGGCTGATGAATGCGCAGCGGCCGGCGATGCGGAAAACGACCTCGAAATGTTGGCCTGGGCGGGAACCGCGATGACGGTCGGAAATGCTGTGCCTCAGGTCATGCAGCTTGCGCATTTCGTCGGACCGTCCTGCGACGAAGGCGGGCTGGCCGATGCCATAGCCTGGCTGATGCGGAGCCGGCAGCCAAGATCCACTGCCGCGCAATGAATGGGAGGAAGGGATGGTTGAGATGACGACAAGACAAGCATCGGCCGCGCTTCAGCCGGGGTCGGTCGGACGCCTGCGCGGATGGGCGCAGAGCCTCGGGCTGCTCTGGGTTCTGATCGTGCTGTGCGCCTTCGCCATATACCTGTCGCCGAGCTTCGTTCACATGGGCAATGTGCTGAACGTCGGTCGTCAGATCGCCCTGTTCGGCATTGTCAGCGTCGGCATGACCTTCGTCATTCTGACACGCGGCATTGACCTTTCGGTCGGCTCGATCGTCGGTGTCGTGGCTGTCTCAACGGCGCTGATGATTTCGAACGGCGTCTCAATACCGCTGGCCATGATCGCCGCGCTCGCCATCGGCGCCTTGTTCGGCGCAGTGAATGGCGCCGGCGTTGTCTTCTTCGGTATGCCGCCTTTCATCATGACCTTGGGCACATTGGTCATGGGCCGTGGCATAGCCATGACGATCGCCAACGGCGAACCGAAGGCGCTTGGCGAGGCCGCGGACGCCTTCGCTTATCTGGGCAGCGGATTTCTGCTCGGCATCCCGGTTCCGATCTGGCTTTTTGCCGCCATCGCCGCCGTGGCCTTCGTCGTCCTTCGCCATACGCCGTTCGGGCGCCAGGTCTATGCTGTCGGCTCCAACACCGAGGCCGCGCGGCTGGCAGGGATAAGCGTGCCTCGCACCTTGATGTCGGTCTATGTGATTTCTGGCCTGCTGTCGGCGCTGACCGCCCTGGTTTTTGTGTCGAGGCTGACCGTCGGCGAACCGACGGCGGGAACCAATCTGGAGCTGGAAGCAATCTCGATCGTCGTCATCGGCGGGACCAGCCTGTTTGGCGGGGAGGGCGGCGTGATCGGCACGGTTATCGGTGCCGCGATCATTGCCGTGATGGCTAACATCCTGAACCTGCTCGGTATTTCGCCCTTCACGCAACAAATCGTCAAGGGCGCCATCATCATCGCAGCGGTGATGTTCGAGGTCTACCGCCACCGCGTGCGGTCCTGACATCCAAGCGTGTCCGGTCCCGCCGCGGCAGACCGGTTGGGGCGCTTGGAACACCTTAACTTGAAGTCCAACGGAGGAGTTAACAATGACAAGTCGCAGACATTTCCTACGCACGACCGCACTGGCCGCGACGCTGCTGGCAGGGGGCATGCTGACCGGCGCCGCCTTCGCCGAGGAGAAGATCAAGATCGGTTTCAGCCAAGGTACGATGAACCACCCGTGGCGCGTGGCCATGGTGGAAGGCAACAAGAAGTACGCAGCCGAACATTATCCGGACGTCGATCTCATCATCACCGACGGCAACAACGATGCCTCCAAGCAGGTGGCCGACGTCGAAAACCTGATCGCTCAGGGCATCAAGGTGCTGATGATCTCGCCGCTGACCGAGCAGGCGCTCACGCCCGTCGTCAAGGAGGCCATGGATGCAGGCATCAAGGTCGTCACGCTCGACCGCAAGGTGAATACGCCGGTGACGGTCCATGTCGGCGGTGAAAATCTTCCGCTCGGCGTCGGAGCGGGCGAGTTCCTCGCCAAGAAGTTGAATGGGAAGGGCAACATCATCGAGCTTCAGGGCACCGCGGGGGCTTCCGCCACCATAGACCGCAACAAGGGCTTCGCCGAAGCGATCGCGAAGTTTCCGGACATGAAGGTCGTCGCCTCGCAGAACTGCGACTATACGCGTGACAAGGCGGTCAAGTTCATGGAGGACATGGTTCAGCGCTTCGGGCCGGGCCAGATCCAGGCCGTTTACGCGCACAATGACGAGATGGCGCTCGGCGCCATACAGGTGCTTGAGGCAGCCGGCAGGCTGAACGAGGTGGCTGTCGTCGGTATTGACGGCCAGGAAACCGCGTTCGAAGCCGTCAAGCAGGGCAAGCTGGCGGCGACCTTCGTCTACCCGTTCGTGGCCCCGGAAGGCATCGAGACCGCCTACAAGGTCGCCAAAGGAGAACAGGTGCCGCCGACCATCACGCTGCCCACAGTTTCCGTCACCGCGGACAATATCGCGCAGATGATCGGAAAGGGCTTCTGAGGCCACGATTCATTGGGACGCCGCGACTTGCGGCGTCCTGCCATTTCTGAAGGGAATCCGATGATGAGCGAGAAGAGACAATTTGTTGCCACAGGAGTCATCCCAGCCTGCCTGATGCCGTTCAGCGCCGACCTGGCCGTCGACGAGGGCGCCTATCGCCGGCATCTTCGCGACGTCGGGTCCGTGGAAGGTATCTCGGGTATGACCATCAACGGACATGCCGCCGAAGTGCACGCGCTCACGATCGAGGAACAATTCCGCGCGATCGTCGTGACCAAGGATGTCCTGCAAGACAGGGTCCCGACCATCGTCGGCATCTATACCAATTCGAGCCTGGAGGCCGCCCGCATCGCTGCCTATGCGGAGCATGAAGGCGCCGATGCTCTGCTGGTGTTTCCCCCTGACTTCATGACGCTTGGCGGGCATCTCAGGCCTGAGATGATCTACGAGCATCTGCGGCGCATTACGGATGCATCGGGGCTGCCGATCATTCTTTTCCAGTATCCGCTCGCCTCAAATCTTGCCTATCCGTTGCCGACTTTGCTGGAGCTTTGCCGCCGCTTCCCATCCATTGTCGCCATCAAGGACCAATGCGGTGACGGCAACCTGCACGAACGTCAGATACGGGAACTGAAGGCGCTCGATCGGCCAGTGAATACGCTGACCACCCACAGTGCCTGGCTGCTTGGGTCGCTGGCTCTCGGATGTGACGGGCTCCTGTCGGGGGCCGGAAGTGTCATCGCCGATCTGCAGGTTGCGCTATTTCGCGCCGTGCAGGCGAACGACCTGAAGACTGCCAGGGCGATCAACGATCGCATTTATCCTACAGTCAGGGCTTTCTATGACGCGCCACTTCTCGATATGCACAATCGCATGAAAGAGGCACTTGTGATCCTCGGTCGATTGGACGAAGCCCACGTCAGGCCACCACTGATGAAGCCTGGTGTTGCCGAAATCGAAAAGGTCCGTGGACTGCTGGCTAAAGCTGGTCTCAGCGCGGGATACAGAAAGGTCGCCTGATCGATGACCGACGCCCTGGTGCGGACCGAGGAACCGTCTCCCGGCATCCGCCTGCTGACACTCAATCGGCCCGAAAAGCTGAACGCGCTGTCAAAGGAATTACTCGGCGAATTGCGTGATTTGCTCGCGATCTATGATGCCGATGCGAACGTTGGCTGCGTGGTCTTGACCGGTGCAGGACGCGCCTTTGCGGCGGGGGCGGACATTTCAGACATGCTGGAACGAGGAGTTGCCTCCTACAGCGATCCGGAGCGACTGGTTTGTTGGCGTGCGATCGAGGGCTTTTCCAAGCCGATCATCGCTGCCGTCAACGGCTACGCTCTGGGCGGCGGTCTCGAACTTGCTCTGCTGTGCGACATCGTCGTCGCTTCCGATGCGGCGAAATTTGCCACGCCGGAAATCAAGATCGGCTCCTTCCCTGGTGACGGCGGCACGCAGCGCCTGCCTCGTCTGGTTGGCAAGTCCTTCGCCATGCAAATGGTGCTGACTGGAGAGATGGTCGACGCGGCGCTGGCCGAACGCAAAGGGCTGGTCAGCGAGGTGGTCGCGCCTGAAAGACTGTTGCCCAGGGCGCTGGAAATCGCTGCTGCGATCGCTGCCAAGTCGGTCGCCATCACGCCTTATGCCAAAAGGGCAGTGCTGGCGGCGTTCGAGACCGATCTGAAATCCGGGCTGGAGATCGAGCACCGGCTGACGGTCGAGGCATTCGCGAAGGAGGACCGCATCGAGGGCTTGCGAGCCTTCGCCGAGAAACGGCCGCCTGTGTTCAAGGGCAGGTAGGCCCTTGCGATCTGGTGCGAACTAGGGTGGAGAAGTCTATGTGGGATTACATCATCGTCGGCGCCGGCTCGGCGGGTTGCGTGCTGGCCAACCGCTTGTCGGAAGATCCTGAGGTCAAGGTGCTGCTTTTGGAGGCTGGCAGTCGTGACTGGAATCCGATGATCCACATTCCCGGCGGCATCGGCAAGTTGTTTGGTCCCGGCGTCAACTGGCGTTTTCATACCGTCCCTCAGACGAATCTCGACAATCGCTCCATCTGGTATCCGCAGGGCAAGACGCTTGGCGGCTCGAGCTCGGTCAACGCCATGATCTACATCCGCTGCCAGAGGGAGGACTATGACAACTGGGCGGTTCTCGGCAACGAAGGGTGGGCCTACGAGGATGTCCTACCCTATTTCCGGAAGTCTGAGGACAATGACCGGCTGGTCAATCGCTATCACGGCCAGGGTGGTCCGCTATGTGTTTCCGACCAGGTCGGCCCACACCCGCTGACCCGGGCCTTCGTGCGCGCGGTGCAGCAGTATGGCCTGCCGTACAATCCGGATTTCAACGGCGAAACGATGTATGGCGCCGGCTTCTATCAAGTTACTTGCCGGGATGGGCGCCGGCGTTCGTCCGCCGTCTCCTATCTGCATCCCGTCAGCAAGCGCGCCAACCTAACGGTCAGAACACATGCCAGGGTCACTCGCGTGGTGGTCGAGGGCGGACGCGCGGTTGGTGTCGAACTGGTGCAGGGGCGGTCGCGGCAAGTCCTGCGCGCTGGTCGGGAAGTGATCGTCTCCGCAGGCGCAATCAACTCGCCGCGCCTGCTGCTCCTGTCCGGCATCGGGCCGGCCGACGAGCTGAAAGCGCTTGGGATTTCTCCGGTGTGCGATCTTCCGGGCGTTGGCCGCAACCTGCAGGATCATCTATGCACCAACGTCCATCTGACGCTGAAGGACCCGATCAGCTATGACGGTCAGGACCGCTATCCCAAGGCACTTCTGCACGGCATGCGCTGGCTGCTCTATCGCGACGGCCCGGCCGCTTCGGTCATTGTCGAAGGCGGCGGTTTCTTTCGGACAGAGGGTGCGACCCGACCCGACCTGCAGATCCATATCGCGCCGGCCATGGTGGTGCGCGGCGGTCAGACGAGGCTTGATGGGCACGGCTTCACGATCAACTCGACGTTTCTGCGGCCGCGCAGCATAGGTTCAGTCAAGCTTCGCTCGGCCAACCCCGGGGAGGAGCCGCTGGTCGATCCTAACTATCTTTCGGACCCATACGATCGAGCCATGGCGCTGAAGTCGGTCCGCATCATTCGCGAAGTGTTGGCGCAGAGCGAGATCGCCAAATTCATCAAGGTCGAGCGGCTGCCAGGGCCTTCCGCGAAGAGCGACGAGGAAATCATGTCCTATATCAGGCAGTATGCCTGCTGCGACTACCATCCCGTAGGCACCTGCAAGATGGGCGTCGACGTGATGTCGGTCGTCGACCCGGAATTGCGGCTGCGCGGGATAGAAGGATTGCGGGTGGTCGATTCTTCGATCATGCCGGTGCTGATCAGCGGCAATACCAACGGTCCGACGATGATGATCGGAGAAAAGGGCGCGGATCTCATAAGGGGCGTTCGGTCCGCCCGCTCGCATCCCGCAATGGCGGCGGTCGCCTGAGCCTGGGGATCGATCCGGGCAATTCCTCGTTCTGCCTCGCCGCCGGACAGACCAGTTCAGTGACGCGGACTTCGAACAACTGGTGCCCGACAAGGGTGCGCAGGCCTGCTAGAATGCTCTGACCAGCAGTATTAACTATGATGGCGGCGCGAATAATGCATGCTGGATGCAAGTAGCTGAATTGTCTTGAAATGGACTCTCCGCTTTTCAGACTACTAGTCTGATCGCGATTGAGCGAACGGCAGTTTTGCGCCTCATATCGGCCGTTGAGATCCGACTCGCCATTTCCTGAAAGCAGACGTTCGGATAGGCCAGACCGAATGCGGACACGTAACCACTCGCGCGGGCTATCGTCCTTTGGTCTGTCGCCTTGTTTTGCGACGGGGAAGCCTTAACCGAGCTGGACCTCTGATTCAGGTAGAAGGTGGCATGATGAGACCCGGAAAATAGCAGCGAGCCTGGTGTCGGATGTGGTCGGCTACAGGCGGCTCGCGGGTGCTGTCAAAGCTGGTATCCCGGCACGGCTACGGGTGATGCGCAGCGATCTCACCGACCCCACTGTCGAGATACATCGTGGTCGCGTCGTTAAGCGCACTGGCGACGAGGGTCTCTTCGGGTTCAGTAGCGTCGTGGAGGCTGTACGCTGCGCCATCGCGATCCACAACGCCATGGTCGAACGCAATACCGGCGTGCCCGACGACCCCCGCATCGAGTTTCGGATCGGCATTCATCTCGTCGACGTCGTTCAAGAGAACGACGACGACCTGAAGGGCGACCGCGTAAATATCGCGCGCGTCTCGAAAGTATCTGCGAACCTGGGAACATGCGTCTTTTCGAGCAGGCCTATTGGCAGGTCAAGGCAAGGCTGGACATCGCGATCAACGATAGCGGCGAGGTGCAACTCAAGAACATTGCCGATCCGATAGGTGTCTCCTCGCTACAGGTTGGCGTACCTGTTCAATCAACGAACTCAGTAACTTTGCGCTCGTGCATGTGAGATAGACTAGACGTTTACGCTGTTTCGTGCTGTAAATACCTGTCTGCACCTACGCGGAGCAAGAACATGGCGACGGGACGAGTGGCCGCTGCGGCATTGGCCGCTGCGATGTCTTTGGCGTTCACGTGGCAAACTGCGAGCGCTTTAGATCTCGACGTTGGCCTCGACAAGGGCACGCGTGACATGATCGAGCAACTTCCGCCTGCGATACGAGTGCAAATGCTGCAGCTGCTGAAGGATGCTTTGCCCCTTATTGACGTCAGCGTTTCCTCATATATTACCCAGATTGGAACCGTCTTTCATGACAATCTTAATGACGCGATAAGGCAGGTGTCGTGCAGAACGGGGGGAACGATTACAAATGCCTCCGAGTCTCTGAAATCGTCGATCGGATGGGTGTTCTTCGGAGACTGGCCGGCTGGTGAGATCGTCGCATCTCACGTGCCGAAAGGTATCGACCAACTAGGGAAAGATATCGCCAACACGCGCGCGGCCATCAAGATTGACACTAATCTGGACGCAATTCGAACCGCATATGTAGAGTTGCTTCACGAGGCCTCGATCGTCAAATGCTCGTCATACGCTTCCGATGACGCTCCTGTCGTCATGCTAACAATCGCAGGGCGCGTTGGCCAGATAATGGATCCGGCGATGGAATACACTACCCTGCTCGACAGCCCGGGTGGGCCAATTTGTAGCTTCCTTTCAGACTGCATTTCAGTTCGTGTCCAATACTTGGACAAGTATTTAAAAACGGCGGACGTCCGAGACGTTGCAGCAGCAAACGCAATGCAAATGGTCGACGATCTACCTCCAATGCCTGCGTCGCCGGATTGGCTGTCCTATTCGATGCAGGCTGTAGGATTGCAACATTTCGATATCGCACCTTATGAGACGTTCCTGCTGCAGATCCGCAACATCGAACGAACGGTGGAAGTTACAAAGGTTGCGCGTGAAAAGAAGGCACAGGCGGAGTGGGACGACGTTATCGAACGCAAGCCCGCTCTTGACACCTTCATGAGAAACGAAGGCGCGTCGATGGATGCATCGGCTCCGTCGGCCCAGGACTTTGTCAACATGATCTGCCGCCACGAGGACGCTCATAGTTCAATTGAGAAGCTAACGAGCGACGGCCAACAGGCGTTCAATCTCGATAGTCGACGAACGACAGATTGGGGTAGGTTGAAGTCAGAATTGGAAACTTACAAGGCAAGGGAAGAATCCTGGATACAGCGCGCGCGCAATGCTGTGCCGGAAGTGGCGAAGTCGTTTGACTTCCACAAGGCGAACCCCGGAAAGCGGCGTACACCATTTGATTTTCCACCTTGCCCCGGTATGGGATAGTCTACCTAGAAGAGGGCTCGCTTCGGGAGATTTCCGCACTTGTCCCGATGAGGCTCCTTGGCGCACCGCCCGGGTGATGACTTGCCGGTGGAGATCCACGGTGAACAAAGATCGATGCCCATCTATTTGGCTATTCCGGAGTTGCAACATTACGAGACGGCGGAACCATTGTTCGAGCGGCATTCTTTGACGGCACCCGCTGGGCCGTTCATCTGCGGTTGGGGAGGCGATCCGATACGGCAGGACCGTGCGCTGTTGTGCAAACCTCTTGCCCAGGAAACGTTTCAAGGTAAGGACCGGCAATGGGAGGGCAGTGCAATAGTACTGGTCAAGGATGTTGTCGTGCCGATTCAATTCCAAGGCCGCCAGTGGCGCAAGACAATGTCACCGTTCTGGAAAGACGGATCTTCTCACCTTCGAGTCTTGCTTGGATGTCGACCGCGAGCAATGATTTGTCAATCTCCGGATACCGGCCCCGATGACCCCAATCTTTGTGCGGCTAGGGTTGGTTCGCTATCAGCCAAATGCAATCAGCAAGGATCTGCAGGTCTCAGAGCACCGCGTTTGCAGCTCGGGTCGATTCAAAACCTATTCTGAGGAAGATTGGAAGAAATAGTTTGGGCACCAGCTCAGGGCGCTTGTTTCGGGGCGCCAGGATTAGTGGTCTTACCTGAGCCGCTGAGTGAGGTTCCTGGGAGGACGAAATGGGTGTGGCGAGCGCTTGGCTCTGGTTGATTGTGGGCGTCATCCTAATGTTCATCTTTGGTCGGGGGCAGGTGTCGGGGCTATTGGTCGATATCGGCAACGGGATCGGTACATTCAGGTAGACTCTGCGCGACAGTGCGAACGTCCGATCCGCCGACCGAGACCCCAGCGACGGTTCGATGGAAACCATCCTCTGGGGCGATCATGCTGAAAAGAGACCCGGGACTATCTCGCAGATTGGCAAGAACACAGGTCAATAGGAGACTCTTTCGGACACCACTTAGCTCAGTGGCCTCAGGTTCTTCGCTCGCATCAAATTCGAGTCGATAACCCGCATGCCGACCTCGTTCAGAGTAACACCAACAACTTTAAAAAATGTGGGAAGGATAGATAAATGCGCATTTCCAAGTCCATGTGTGCAGGGATCGTCGTGGCTGTTTTTGTAACGTTTTCCACGGCAGCTTTCTCAGAGACAGTAACAGTCGTGATTGAAACGCGTATCAAGGAGAAGACCCTCAGCTTCGAGGCGGGAATGAAATCAACTCAAACTTTGAAACTTAATTTTGATGCGCAGAAATTAACAAGCGATTTCTCTACCGGAGTGACAAATATTGCAGTAACAGACTTAAAGAGTGTTCGAGACAAGTTCGTGGTCGAAGGGGTGAATTTTACCAAAACTGCGGCAAATTTTATAGCGAAAGGACAGACGGCATCTGGAGTTTTATTTATGCCGGATATCGACTACAAATTCTCGATCACAGTCGATATAGCTGCGCGAGAGGTTGTTTTGAGCGGTTGCCACGATGGTTACCCTAGCTATAAAGTTCTCGTTAACAACAGCCAGGTCTATGATTTTGACCAAGAGTTTTTGGGAGCTCTTCTTGGAACATGCGACACGGATGTTGGAAGTATAACTAAGAATTTTTGAAACGTCGCGTGGCATTTTGCCGGCGGCCTGTGGGGCGAGGGCGACAAGTGCTGTCCAGCGGCGGAGAGGCCGCAGGACTTGCCGAGCTTGCCATAGAAGTACAAGAAGGCGCCTTGCCGCATGGCATGCAGATCGGCCCCGCCCGCCGTTCCGATGAGGCTTCACGAGGGCGCGCGCGCCGAGATCGAGCGTATCGTAGGAACGAACAGGAACGACTGGGTAGCGCTTCAACGCCTGATCAATAGGACGATGAACAAAAATCTCCTCACTGCCTTCGTCATTTTGTCCTCCTGGAAGTCGTCGGACTTCCATTTGTGTTCAATCCTCGCAACTGCTTCTGCGCAGTTCGCCGTTTCCCTCAATGGAGCTATGTGGGCGATGCTTCCGCAACTCAGGTCTTTTCGTGGCCTTGCCGTGCGACAGGCTGTCGAAATAGTTCGAACGTCACTGCCAACCGCGGGCCTGCCTGGACAAAGTTTCCTTCCTCCAGCATAGATTTCTCAGTCACAGGCTCCTTATCGAAGCTGGCAGGGAGGAAATGTTCGACCTCTTCGACGTGGAGTTTGTATTGCCCGACGGCACCCTCCAGCGGGATCGTTGTTTGCCATGAGGCATAGTCATTCGTTGCTCCAAACCCGGTCCTTGACGGTTTGACGAGGAGGCTGCCGTCCTTCCAAGTCTTCGCGTACGCAAAGTTCAGTCCCTCTATGATCTTTGCCTCGGCGTTCCGATCGTCCGCGTTCGTTAAGAATTGGTGGAAGCGGCGGGCTTGCCGTCCGCCGCTATCAAGGTAATCTTCAAACAATGCGACGCGCATCGACGGCAGATTCGCGTCCTCGGCGTCGGATGGATTCACTACGGACGGCCAGCATCGTCCCGTCGCAGCACGCCCGACCATAGTGACCTCCACGCTCCTCTGGTCCTGCGAAGGGCGGATCGAAACGTAGCGCTTCGGCAATGGCTTGACCCATTGCACCATCGGCCGCGAGCACCGCAAGGCGCGGTGGGTATTGGGCTGGTAACGCACCAACCCGAAACGGACGAATGGGCTGGCGGTTTCACCGTCCCGAAGCCGCACATCGACGTACCACTCTTCCCGCTCGACGTCGAAGCGTGGTTCGTACGTGACGAGGGCGACACGCAGCGGTGGCTGCGGAGCTTCGTCGCTGCCCTTGGTTTGCTTGCGCTCCGCGGTGCCCATCTCTGACCCGTCGTCGGCGAGCGGCATGTCGACCTCTCCCACAAAAGTCGCTCGCATCAAATCGCCGCTCGGACGAAGCAGATCCGGGAAGTCTGCCTGAGACATGAATATTCGCGTTTGAGGCGGACCGTCTTCAATCGGATCGGCCCCCCGCCGTGTGATGAACGCGCCGCCCGGCCCAAGATCGGCGTCGGCGAACGTCGTGAGATCGATAACTCGCTCGACCCCGTAGTGGCCGGTACCGCGAATCGGCACCTGATTCTTATCCAGGGCCGGGGTGTCACCGAGGAGAAGGTTTGGCGGCCAAAGCACAATGCCCAATCTCTCGCCTTGGCCTGACGAAAACCATTCACGCCCGAGCGGAATACGCACGACGCTGTCGCGTCGCCGGATCAGCCTGAACGGCGTGCGCATCTCCTTCCATTGAAAGACGGGTGCGGGCGCCCGGGCGTCACACTTTGCCGGTCGTCCGGTCGCTGGAAGGATCACCGTGACGGACCGGCTGAAGTTGCTTTGATCCTCCATTGCGATGTTTTCGCTCGGGACGAGTTCGTCGCGGAGATAAAACAGCCCGTTGCCCGAAAGCCAAGCGTCTCCAGCCTTTGCGACGCGGTTGGCGGTCCGCAACATATCCAGGCTCCGCGCAAGACCGTTGACACGCACCTCCATGATGCGCGCCTTGCCGTCGTTGAACTTGTGTGGGCGCAATAGGCGCAAGCCCTCCACCGGCGGTTTGGTTCCCGCCTCTTGTTCGGCCAGCATCGCGAAGAGTTCTTCCAGGGATATTTTGCCGCCCGCTCCTAGCCCCGCGCCGGGAAGCGGGAGATTCTCAGCCCTGAGCAGGACGACCTCCGCTTGGCGGTGGCAGACGCGGCCGTCAGGGAAGACTTGGAATCCGAATATATCCTCGACGCCCTTATAGACGAATCCCGGATTGCCGGGGACAGGCTGCTGACCCTTCTCCGCCGAGGTGCTGGGGATCATTGGCCATTCGCCCGCTCGCTTCATCGAGGTGCTGCGTTTGCGCAGTTTGGAGTCGAAAAGACCTGACGTGGGCAGGGCTGTCTTCGCTATGACCTCAATCGTATCGATTTCTTTGAGGTCGAGACCGACGTCGCCGGACAGAAAAACATTGGTCGACCCCACTGCGGCGACGGGTATTGAATTGTATTGCACCCCGCCATTTTCGGCCAGGTTGCGATAGCGCCAGTTTGGGGGAGGTCGGAAGGCCCGGATCGGTGAAAGGCCGTTGACGCTGGAGAGTACCGTGGGATCTACCAAGCCAGTGTCGAACACTTCAGAACCAAGCTGCGCAATCTCCGGCTTTGTGTCCGGCCGGTTGCAGGCGTGGTTGACTGTCAGGCTTTGCAGTCCCACCAGTTCAGGAAGTGGTGACTTGCAGAGGCACTGCTCAACTGCCTGCGCAACAGCGCGGATGCTGGCAATATCCGGCACCGGTGCGGAACCGGGGCCGATATAGCTGATCGACCCAACCGTCTTCTTCTTTGCCTGCAGTAGTGGTTTTAAGGACTCCGGAAGCTGCGAGCATGCACCAGCGAGGATGGGGTCAAGGGCAGCGTCTGCCTGGCCGCATTGAGCCAGGTATTGAGCAAGGCCCTGAAGCACCGCGAACTCCCGCGTCAGGCGCTCCGCGGTCGGGACACACCATACGTCCACCAAAAATGTCTCATTAGGGGCTAGCGTCAGGGTCACCTCGTGGCATTGGAATTTGCCCCACCCCGACGTTATGTCGCCCTCGCTGTCCGGGTCGAAGCGGGTTTGGCGCATCTGCGCGACCTCGCGGATGTCCGATGGCTTCTTTGCGCGGGGGCGTTGTTGCTGGCGCAGCGTCAAGACGATCGGAAGGCGGTCCGGATATCGCCGTCCTTCGCCCAAGGCGACGATCAGCGGCGCTCCGATGTAATCTTTGGAGCCCGGGAACCTGAGCCCGATGGCCATTCGATCCGCCGCAGGGTCCGGGTAGTAGCTGCTCCGGCCGGAACCGCCCGTTCTGAAGACCGCGTCGGAAATCTCCTCGTTTTCACGGACTGTGCCATCGCTTTGGCCTAGGACGACGGTGCGTTGATCGATATGACGCCTCCCGTCGATGCCGGTTCGCACACTTGTCTTTACGACTGGGAACCGGGTGCTTCCGCCGCCCTGTTCGATTTGGGGGAACGCTCCCGCCGGTGTTGTCGACGACTCGACCGAATCCAGGACGGGTCGGTCGGTCACGGAGTCCCAGTGGCGAGCGGCCTCGGACAACGCGATGCCAGGCGCGATGACTATGCGCTGGGAAATGACCGGCACTGCGCGAGATGTCAGGCGGCGATCTTTGCTCTCCGACTTCACCGAACGCACGACAAGGTTGCGCGCCACTTCATAACCCATTGGGCCGATCTGGCGCGTCGCATGCCCGCCGGGAAGCAGCACCTCGGGCGCGGCCAACTTCGTTTGACGAAGCGCACGCACATAAGGCTCGATGCGCTGACCACCGCCGGCCCCTTTGCAGGAATCAGGCGGATAAAACCGCTGGGTGGCCGCACCGTCCGTATGAACCTGCCTTTCTAGGTCATCGAGTTCCAGAGAGGCGCCGCCCGAATAGACGGCCATCATCGCAAACCTATATGGATAGCCATAGCGTAGGCGCGGCAGCGTGATGTCGGGTGTCGTCGGAACGCTGAGAGTTCTGCCGAAACCGAGTGAATCGAGCACGTAGCCCGTTGTTTCGTCGGGGGCAGAGCAGTCCACGCCCATCGGTCCGCCGTCCCATACGCAGACGGCTTGCTCTACGCTCGCCTCGACGTTGCCGTCCGCAGTCGGCATCAAACGCGCGGGGACAGTATGAAAGGAACTATCGAGCGCAATCCGCTGACGTGACGTATGCAGACCGACAAGTTTGCTCAGAACGCCTTCGATGACCCGCCGGTCCTTGTGGCCGCTGGTGCCGAATTCGATCTGCCGCGCCTTCAGTGGCCGCCACTCCGTCGTCCACGTGCCGTTGCTGGACATTGGGACGCCTACGGCCAGCCGAAAGCCGATCGTCAGGTCTTCAGCATCGAGCACGACATGGCTGCTCCCATCGGCATCGACCACACAGCCGCCAGGCTCGGCCTTCTTAACCCTCATCGCCATGCGGGCGACCGCATCATTCTGCGCTGATCGACACAGCAACGTCAGGCCGGTCGTCTGGCGATTGGCGGCGTAGTCGAGATCGGAAAATTCCCTTTGCAAGGGCTCATCGGATTCGGCCCCGCGCAACAGGCGCCGCTGCATCTCGAGCTCCGCGACCGTGCGAATATCCATACTCGTGACGTCGTAGCGCGAATTGTTGGACTTGGGTTCGCACGAATGCCCCCGCGACATCATCAGCACGCCGTCAAACTGGGAAACCGAGTTCGCGCATATCTCTGCGGATTCTGCATCGCCCGTGGGTCGGTACTGCGCGAACTCAGTGACCGTTGTCGGCCAGAAGTGCCAGCCACCTTGCCGCTCGAGAAACTTCGTCAATGTCCACGGAACGGGGTTTGGGCTCGGGACCGGTTTCGGGCCTTCCCCCGTGGAACTAAGCGATGCCGAAAGGAAGCCGTAGGCCCGCTTGGCGGGTTCGGGAATCGAGTTGATATCGATCTCGATATCGAGCGCGAGCAGAAAGGCGCGCGCCAGGCTGGGCGTCGTCTGAATAGCAAAGAACGCGCTCAACGCATCCCTATCCTCGTCCAACTTGATGGATATGTCGGTTTTGGTGCCTCGCTTTTTGCGGTACTGGGGCCAAGTCGAAAGCGCGTGCGCGTCAAGCGAGTCGCGAATGTGTTTTTCGCGTTTCCCGGGATCGGCGGCATCAACCGGCTTCAAGGTGCTCCAACCGACCCCCTCGGGAGACGTGACACACGAGCTTGCGCCCGCATTCACGGATGCCGCAGCAAGCTCATAGGCTTTCCGTGCATTGTCTCGCTGGGCACTAAGGCTCTCCTGCAGCTTCTTGTATTGACGTAGCTTCTGCCGTCGAATGTGGTTGAGGGCGCCCTTCGTTTCGGCTTCCGTGAGTACGGCTAGCAGGCGATCGGAATCCGATTTCCCCCGACCCTCACCGTTCCATTTCGCGTCCTTATTCAGGCGCTGAATGTAATCTGGCTGTCTTTCTTCCTTTGCCCGCAACGGCCGCCCCGTCACGAGCTTTATCGCGAAGGAAATATCTTCTTCATCGGCGCGTTGCTCAAGCTGCTCAAGCGCGACATCAAAATCGTAGGATATAGTCTGTTCTTGTTGCGCGGCACGCCTGTCGACTGGATCGCCGCACGCCTCCTTGAGAGACATGCACAACTCGGCCGCGTGCTGGAACTCGAGTGCGAGAGCCATATCGGCATGGGGTACTTGCACCACGCTCTCTACCGTCTGCCGGGTGCCGTTCTGGATGCCTCCATCTTCCGGCCGTGAGGGCAGAAGCTGCCCATCCTCGCCGAACTTGTCGTCGGAGGGTCCAGCGACATCTCCCTCCTTTTCCGCGATCTTCCCGGGCTGCGTCGCTCCTTTTCCGAGCGACGCAGCAATCGCCGTCGCCAGTTTGGTCCACTTCGTCTGGTCGCCCCCTTTGCTTTTCAGGAAGATAGTTTCCTGCCAGAGCCGATTTAGTGTGGTGATCTGCGAACTGGCCAATCCCTTAACCTTCGGCAACCGCACCGAGAGTTCTTGCCATTTCACCGTGCACGGCGTCGGTAAAATCCTGCCGTCATGGGCATCCGCGAAGGCCAAGGCTACTCGGGAATAGCCTCCGTCGGCCAGCCAGCCATGGACACTTAAAGGCCAAGTGGCAAGGTCGAATGTCAGTTCGCCGCTATTCGTGCCTGGCGAAACAAGGTCGGGTGTAATCAGCAAAGTCGCCTTCAGCTTTTTTGGGATGCCTTTGTCGTTTCTTACGACGCCGGTGGGCAAAATTCGGACATAGGGCGCTACGCTGACCGGCGTCTCGTTATCCCGATCATTCGTTTTGAGGGGCAGACTCACACGAAGACCTCCTTGGGTGGCGTATAATCCATGAAGTACTTGCCGTAGCGCGACCAGTTCTGGCCCTGGCAGAACGTATCGTTCCGAATGTGCGCGATGTCCGGCGTCACGTTTCTCGGCAGCACAGATCCGACGTCCGAGGCCATCGAACCGGAGGCCTGAGCGAACTGAACCGCAGGATTGGTCAATGCTGCGGTTTGACCAGAGAACCCCTTGCCTTCCTGCTTCCAGACCGTCACCGAGAACTCAAAGTCCTTGATTCCGATCGAGAACGAATAGGTGAAGACCGCTTCGCCCGACATGTTGCCATTGACCATGCCCAGACGGACATGCAGCGATGCGCCGAACGAAAATATCCAGATAGACGCCGAACCGCCCACGTAGAACGTGCCGGAAATCTCGGTCAGCTTGCGCCCGCCGCTCAGCTTCTGCTGGCGGATGTAGACGCCCGCCATCAGACGGCCCTTGCCGCTGAGCGGTCCAAAAGCGAAGACTGCGGAGCCGCCAAACTCGAACGAAGCTTCGAAGCCGACAATGCCGTTGGTGTTGGCCTCGATGGCGAAGAAGCCGCTTCCGCCGTAGGGAGTGTAGGTGATGGTGAACGGACTCAACCGGCTCGACAGACTGGCCCGGAACCGGGCATCTTCGTTATTGAAAGGCAACTTCGCCGATGTGTTGAGGGCGACGTTCGAAAAGGCCATCACGCCAATCGAAAAGTCACCCAATGTCAACCCGTAGCCTGCTTCGATGCCTATCGGGGAGAAGGTTGGGCGGATGAAGGCCCCTGACGCCTTGGGCGTCATGATGCTTTGGAGCGCCTGTACGAACTCAAGCTCGGGGCCGATGACATAGTCACGGTACTCGATGTCGAACGTCGACTTCGCCCCGATCTCGGAGGTAAACCGCGCGCCGCCGAAGCGCAGCGTCAAGGCATCGAAAAAATCGCCAATCAACTTGATGTCAAAGGCACCAAGCTTGCCAACGGCCTTTCCAGTCAGGCTCGGTTTCGTCGGATTTATGTCTACGACGAGCTTGGTATCGACTTCGAGCTTCGTGCCGGCTTGCGGCGCGAAGATCCCGGCCGTTGCCGCCTTTACCTCGTTACCCAACGGCACGTCGAGTTTGTAGGAAAATTCCCGCTTCGTGGGGATCAGCGACAAAAGATACCGCTCCAGCGCGTCGTGGATTAAGTTGAAGTCAATGGCTTTGAAGAATTCTCCGCGGAACAGTTCCGTCACGAGATCGCCGACCTGATCCAGAATGACGAGCGGGGTTGACTTCAGGTCACCCCACTCACTCAAAAAGGTGAGTATGAAGCGCCGTGAGTTGGAATCGCTGGCTGGTTTGCTATTAGCGTCCGACAGTGCTCGGAGCCATCGAGCGTCACCCGTGAGGCGGTCTCCCGCAAGAGCGAATGGGCCGCTGTCGGCATTCGGCTCATAAACCTGGTCGATGCGGTCGCGGCGAGGCGGATTGACCTGCAATGTGCGGTCGGCGAGCGGTGCGAATTCCTTCGCAACCAGTTCCGCGTGTATCTTGTCGCGTGGGTCGAGCAGAAACTCGTCATAGAACACTGCCAGACCTACTTTTTGACCCTCGACCTGGAACGGCAGATTCTGTTGCAGGGCGCCACGGAGCACTTTGTCCAAGTTGCCGAGAGCATCCGCGCGAGCCGCCCTCAGGAAGGCGTCGCCTACCGATCTGAGCTTTTGCAATTCCGCTGCGAAGGCGTCCTGTGCCGTGTTCAAGGAGCCTAGAGAATTGGGAGAACCTGTTGTCAGGAAGTTCAGGAACGTTCTGCTCTCCGTGTCCTTGAGAGCCACCAGCGCCTTGAAATCTCCCTCAGACGGGGCGTCAGATATGGTCTTGAGCTGCGCAGCATATTGAGCGACGACATCCTTCAGCACCGAAAGTTTCCGACTTTCCCCGTCGAGAATATCCAGCTTTACGAATTCGCCGGCTCGGCCGGCCGAAGATCTCAATTCGCCAACGCACGTCTCGATGCGTGAGACGATCGTGCCCACGTCCTGTAGCAGGAGAGACGCATAACCGGCGATTTTTCCGGAAACCTGATCGACCTCGCCTTGGAGCGTGCCGATCCCGTCAGAAATGACTTTGCGTATTTCGTCGAAGGTTTCTTTGAGTTCGGCCAGTAAGGCGTTATCGCCGACATTGATCGACCACTGTGCCATGGTGGCGAGGGCCGCCCCGGCCGCGAGCGTCACGACATCGTCATTTTCGGCTAGTGACTTCAACTCGTCGCCAATCGTTCGAGCATGGCTGAGCATGTGGCTCAGCAACCGCCGACGGCGGTCTAGGGCCACCGAGAAGGTTGTGTGGGCTTCCCGGAGCGCATTGATGATCTCTTGCGCGTCGGTGCAGGCGTTCTCTTGACCGACAGCCTGCGCGACGGCCGCGCTTAGCTCCGTTAGCCCATGTGAATCGTTGATCAAGTCGCACAGCGTGCTGCGCGCAATCCGGGAGAATGTGTCTACGGACGATTGGATCGCTGCAAGGCCGCGGCTTATCTTGCCCGTCAGTTCCCGCACTTGAGGACCAAGAGGTGCCAACCCCGCGCCGCCGACTTCGCTATCAACCTTTTCGGCAACGAGAATCAGTTCGGTCGCCTTCGTCTTGATAGCCTTCTCGCCTCCAAGGCTGATTTCCTTCAGGCGGAGAGCCGCGTTGTCGGCGGTTCGCGCGACGGAGATCAGCGCTTGCGCGAATGCGTCTGAGGGCTCGCCATTCAAATGATCAGCGAGGATCTTGTCGATCGAGGGTGGCGGTTCTACCAGCGCGCAGTAGGCCTTGACCGCAAGTGTCGGGCAGATCGACAGATCGTCAATTCGGACTGATGCGAACGCCGCGCGAAGCGGCGTCCAAAGTTCGTTCAGGGCGTTGCAGAAATTGTCGTCCCAAAGACGGATCGGCCCTGCGAAGAGTTGGATGATTTCGACGGCAGCCTGCGCGGCTTCCCTCGGTTGGCCCGCCTGGACCGCGCCCATGAACTTGGCGGCAAGATCGTAGGTTCGCTCTGCTTGGCGCCATTCATCGCCGAATTCGGCTTCGAGCCACGCCGCCAGTTCCACGGGATCAGCCAACCGGGCCTGCAAGAACGCCTTGAAGAATTCGAGCTGGGTGTTCACCGTGCTCCTGGCGGCCTCGGACCAGCCTGCGATCAGGGTCTGCACGGTGTCGATCTGGTCCTGCTGAAGCGCGATCAACGCTTCCGCCAGAGGCTTGCCGAAGGGCCAATCCTGCTTCGCCAGCCGGTCGAAGGCCGTCTCCGCAGGAAGATTCTCCCGCGCGTCCGATGCGGCTCGAAACAGCATCCCCTGCACAAGCTTGCGTGCGTCGGAGCGCCTGAGTCTCAGCGCAAGAACCACGCTTCGCCATTGGTCAGGCGTCACGACAGCCGCCGGTGGCGCCAGCGGCAGACGGATCACTTCGACTTCCCAGGCGTCAGTCGCGTCGTTGGCGCTCTGCGGCACAACGAGAAACGATAGCAGTTGGGCAACGTCTTGGATCTCATCGTCCGTCGGGCGTTTTCCCTTTACTACCCCCAACACCCGGACCAGCGCATCCTTGGCTTCCTTGGGCGAGGTGCCGAACAAACCGAACAACCACGACGAATCGTTCTCCTCGAGATATTTGTCGACCAGCGTGTCGGCGATCTTCGGTAGGATGTTCTTTGCGTCTCTATCGAGCAATTCGATAAACTTGAATGCTGTCGCGTAGCCAGAACGGACCGCGTCCTCAAGATACCGCCCCGGATTCGAAGCCGTCCGTTTCAGCGCGTCGAGGAAACGCCGCCCGGCCTCGTAGACCTCGGATAGGGACAAGGCAAACTGAGTTGGGTCGGCTTCGTTGGCTGAGGCTTGCAGTGCAAGCGCAAGCTCCCGCAGTCCCTTGTCGAGCTCCGGGAAGATGTTGGAGATTCTTACGCCCTGGTCGCTCAACGTGCGAAGCGCTGAGATTTCCCTCTGTGCTTGCATGACCTGCCGCTCGAGTTCGTCCCATTCTCTGCGGATATCGCTGGCGGCCTTGGACAGCGGTTGAACGATCTCGGTTCTGACTGCTTCAATGCCGGCAGCGGCATCGCCGGCGAGTTCTTGCAACTGCCCAGCTCCGTATTGGACCACCTCGCTGAGCTCGGGCAGCCCGGTATCGGGATCAGCCAGCACATCGACTAGGAACTCGAAGAGGTCCCTTATGCTGACAAGGCCCAGTATTTTGGCGTCACCGGAAAAGAAGTTCCGATAAACCTCTTGAATCTGTTTTCTGACATCGGCATCTGACATTGGCGGGACGGGTTCGTCGCCCGGCTGCGCGCTCGGGCTGATCGCCGCCTGCGCCGTCGGGGCGAACTCGAATTTGCGCGCCACTGAGAACGCAACGTCGACGGTTGCCTGTCCGGCCGCGTCGGTCGGAGGAGGGGGCTCACTCGGCGCGGCCGCGTTCTGGGTGAGCATCCCAAGCTTCCGCGACTTCCCAGCGAGCACGCCCGCTTGTCGGAAAACGCCGCCGCCCTGATCTCCATTGTTCCCCATGTCCTGGGAAATCTGATCAAGGAATGCCAGGAAGACTTCTGATTGATTCCCAGTGAGGCGCCCTGTTTCGCTCTTGGGATCGGTAAGGCCATTGAGGATATATTGCGGCTCCAAGACGGCGCGGATCGGTTCGAGAGGACGGCCGATCAATTGCTCGGCTTGTCGCGCCCGCACGCGCGCAACCTGAAGCGCCGGGTAGAAGGGCGGCTGGTCCGCACCTTGCAGCACCGGGTCGAAGTCGTAATCGAAGTCGAAGAAATGAGTCCACTCGTTGGCGGAGCTTGATCCTGGCAGGGTTGTCGACGGCGAGGCGGCCCTGTTGGTCTTGCCCGTCGCGATCAGGGTCCAGAGATCTGTTTCGATGGAGGCGGTGCCAGACTTCTGTTCAGGCGCGTATGCGTGCTTTTCTGAATTCAACCCGACCGTCCGCAGATGCCGTAGTGGCTCGTAGGGCATTCGGTTTGCCGCCGTATCGCCGACGCTTGCCTTGTCCGGAGCGTCTAACCGATTGTAGTAGTTGCCGATTTCGGTGAGGGTAATGGGGTCATTGGCCGCGACATTGTCGACGAATAGCATCGCCATGTCGGTCTTCTTGCCGTCAATATCCAGCTCGAACCGGACATTGGCTTCCTGCACGCGCGCCGTCCGTGGCCAGAACACGAGCCCGGTGCCCCCGGCGATGTCGACTCGCCCATTCGCATTCAGCTTGGCGCCCTGAATATCGGAGTCACTACGAGGATCGGTGGGATCAACGATGTCCGGCGTCACATCCGTCAGAATGTCGATTGACGATGCCGGAAAGCGTCGCCCTTCATAGGGTTGGCGGATGGCGGGATAGTCTTTCTTGGTCTTGCCGACGCGGATGAACAGCCGTTGACGAAGATAGGCCCGCACGCCCTCCGTCGGATGGACGAAGAAATCCCGCACGGTGACCATCACGAGGGATGCTCGGTGCCCAAGCGGGTAGAGGAACCCTTTGAACACAATCTCGCAGAAAACGTCGCGGCCGAGATTGGTCCACTGCTGCCAGCTTTCAATCGACAGCGCGTCGAAGAGCGGTTCCCCCCAGTCGTCTTTTGCGGCTGCCGGCGGTTCGAAAGTGCTGGCGTGACGCAGCGTTCCGCCAAGCGCGGTCAAAGCCAGTTCCTGCACTTTGAGCGGCCTAGGCTCATAGAGCGCCGCGCCGGGCATCAACCCCTGGAGGCGATAGTTTTCACCCGGTTCGAGTTGACTGGAATTCTTCACCAGCTTTCCCGCCTGCGTTCGCCTGCCGACAACAGGAAGCCCCCAACCGGAAGAGAGCAGCACCAGTTCATGCCGGATGTAGGCGTCCGTTGGCCCGCGAAAGCGCAGGTCGTTGAGCGGTTGCTTGCCAGTTGGCCCGCAGCAGAACTTCGCAAGCTTGGTCCAGATCGAGGCTTGCGCTTGCGTGATCGGGCGGCGATCGACCAACCACGGTGCCAAGGGACCCCGCGGAGGAGCACCAACGCGGGGCACGATGAGTCCATCCTTCGAGGGCCGCAGGGTGCGCCTGTTGCGATCTGGCACCGCAGACACGAAATCGTCGGCGAAATCGGGTGAGTGAACGGCTCGGAGCCCGGGATCGACTTCGCCGGTCAGGAATTCGGCAGACCAAAGCCGGCGCACGGGATTGGCGGGCGTTGCCTGCAGCGCCGACATTCCCGGATCGGACACCAATGAATAGACCTCCGCGGGCACGCCCATCGGGGCTACCACGACGGCATTTTGGTTGGGCGACAGAATAAGCCGCGCCGGAATTTCGATTGCCGTCTCGTGTCGTTCAGGCGGATCGCGCAGAGATGCCGAAATGTCCCGCAGCCGCTGTTCCGGCGTTACATTCGGTCCTGTCGCGAAGCCGAGGTGATCAAGCATTGCGCCAGTGTTCAGATCGACCTGCTGTTGTGTGCCGAAACCTATCAGACCGGTTGCAGAGGGCTTATAGACGACCTCAGCTCTGCGTGTCACCGCAAGCTCGAAGTCATGGAACCGTGTTAGGTCTTGCAGCGAAAACATCAACCGTTTGCGCGCCAGCTCGGCGCGGTCATCCTCGGTGAGATCGAGCTCGTCCACGGCCAGGCGTGCCTCCTGAATGCCGTCCCGGCACCGGATGCGGAACGCCAGACGGGAGGGAGACGCCAGGCGCCCTTGAATAAGGCCGGACGGAGGATCAAAGGAAGTTACGACTCCCTTGAATGCCTTGAGGACGGCTGCATGGCGTTCAATCAGTAGCTCCGGCTTCAAGCCGCTGCCGCCATCGGCGCCTGGAAAGGCCCGAGCGATCGCAAGTGACTCGATTTCCCCGGCACGCAGGTCTTCCGGAGCCGCTACGGCAATGCCATGGCCCGACGCAAGGCCGTCCATGGCAAAAAGGGACAGCATCATCTCGCGGTAGAAGGCGCGGAATTGCTGGTAGGTCGGATAAGCGGCTTCAAGCGCCGATTCTAGCACGAGCGCGGCTTCTAAAGATGTGGGCGCCGAAGGATAGAGGGCAGTGTCCGCTGTCAGATTTTCGGCGGTTGTCTGTCTGGCGTCTAAAACGCGCTTCTTAGCCATGTCCGCGACGCCGTTGAGCATAGCGTCGATCGACTCTTCGACGTCTGTGCGCAATGTCGTTCCATAGAGATTTCGCGCCAGCTTCAACGCGTCCGGATCCAGCGCGAAAGGACCGATATAGATCATCTGATCGGCCGGGAGCTTGGCCGTCGTCTGAAGAGCCTTAGCCGCCTTCTCGTAAGTATCGGCCAATCTGCCGAACTTGGTCCTGTCTGACGAAGAGGGCCCCTTTTCCGCCGGAAGCTTTAGCTTCTGCAACTCTCTTCTGAAAGTCTCTCGGGCAGCGAGAGCCGGAAGCATGTCCAGTACCGAAGCCACCTGCGAACGGTTGTTCGCATCGATGACAAAGGTGGTGGCGGTCTGCACCATGACTTTGAGATCGGTTTCGGCGGGACCGTCTTTTATAGTGCCGGTGCGGCGGTCGATCTCGATGCGAGACTCTTCGAGTTCAACATCGGGCAGATCCCCAAGCCGTGGAATGAACTTGGCTTCCTCGAAGACATGTTGGCCAGGAAATTCGACGACCAGGATCGGACGGTTGTCATGCTTGACGAGCCGCCCCTTGGCATCGGGCCGCATCACCTCCTGGCAGACGTTTGATGTACGGACGAGCTCCAGCGCCGATTTTGACCAAGCGAGCGCCATGTCGGAAAAATAAAAGGTAAGGTGTAGAAGATCGTCGCCGCGCGAAGCGACAAGCTTAGCGCGGGATAGGTCTATGCGCGCATGCTCTTCCTCGTCCGGAGCTCCGAGCCTTATATAGTTGAACTGGGGTGGGGACTTGAGCCCCTTTCTCGTGTAAAGGAAGATCGCGTCCGTGGGGTCGAACGTAAGACGGCTGAACGCAGCCCCTTGAAGCGGCGTGTCCAGTTCGATGATCGCGCCGTTGACCTCCGCCCACTCAGCGCGCGGTGCGTTTCGCGAAACAGCCCCGCCCCACGTGAATACCACCGAGACTGCGTCGCCGCGTCTCTTTGCAAACGGGTCCGGCGCCGTCTTCGCTTTATCAGGCTCCGACGGTCGCTCTTGAACGTCGCCGACGAACAGGACGCCGCCGATCGGCGTCGAGACGCGCTCGGCTTTGTCACGTCCCGGAAGGAAGTAGCCATGAAAGCCTATATTGCCTTCCTTCTTCGCGGGTGACTGGTCGGTTGCCTTCTTCGGAGCATCGACACGTTCGAGCAATCGCGCTTCGATCCCCACAAAAGGTCCGGTCCGAGACTTGCCGTCGACAATGTACGCTTCGGACCAATTGCAGAGGAGCGCGGCTTCCGAGCGGGTTTTTGAATTGTCGACATGGATGTCGTCGTCCTCCGTATCAAATGCTGTTCTGATCGACAGCACCGGAGGCTTGGTACCGGCGGCTTTCCTGGCGGCGTCCCAATCCGCCTTGAGCTCGAGATGTAGTGATTGTCCATCACCGATAATGAGCTTCGTGGCAACGGGATCGATCTCGCCTTCACCAAAGAGGATAAGTTGCTGTGGCGGCGCATCGACGACAGGCGCGGCGGCCCCCACATCGTCTCCCTCTGGTGCATCTTCGGTCGCCCGACGCGGATCCGGAACTGCGGGTTTTGCAACGGCGCGCATTGCCCAAAACATGTCGAACTTCTTGGCGGTTATCCCCGGATGGAGGGCCGTCAAGGACACAGTCGGATCGACGTGCTCGGTCGCGTCTATGGACCAGCGGCAGTTCTGGTCAAAGCTCAGGTTAACGTCGGCACGGCCGACACGGTTGGGGAAGCCGATCTGGCCATTAAACACTAGCCTGAATGTGGAACTGATCCGCCCGGCATCGACAATCTGTCGGAGTAGAACAGGATTGGTTCGACTCAGGAAAGAGCGAAGCTTCACGTAGTTCTTGGGATTGTCCACCGGCGCTTCCGGCGGAAAGGATTGCAGTGTGAACCTGTCGGTCGTCGTCGCAGAGTTAGACAGGCTCCACAGATTGGTCTTTGCTGCTATTCGGAAGATCAGCCTGGGCGTGTAGCGCTCTTCGGGGATGCCGGTATCGGGCATCTGTCGGAAAACGAACTCGATGCTTCGGTTTCTGAGGCGGCCGAACGATGCGCCAACGACTCTGACCGTATACTGCTTGTGGCGGGCGGTGCCGATTTCCTCGTTTTTGAGGACGAAGCGGGCTTCGGGACCGAAGGCTTCCGCTCTGAGCGTCCATGACAGGTCTTCCGACTGCCAGTCAGCCTTGCTTAATAGCCACCCAGCCTGTTTCTCCAGGCGCTCAGCAGTCTCGGCCGGGGACACTCCCTGGATTATGGATACGACCAGTTCTTTCTCGGACTCTCGAAAAGCGAAGCTCAGGTCGAGATCGTCGAGTGCTGGTTTGGAGCTGTTTGCGAACGCGCTTGCTACGACAGGGGCACTTATCACTCCTGTGAGGAAGGCGCGTCGCGTCAAATCTTGAGAAGCCAGTTCCTGCATACCGGCAGGCAGGAACGCACCATTTTGCCGCTTGTCAGTCCCCCTCATAGCAAGCCTCCTCCCCGAGACATTGCCGCGCGCTTTCGCCCAAGAGGAGATAACAAAATAAAAAAATATCTTGTTGTCAATACCAGCACAATCCTCAATGCCGGCAGTCTTGATATATAGTTTAAGCCTTACCCGAACGGGGAGGGTGGCGATGCCGGTAAAATATTGCAATAGCTAAATCATGCACGCGGATTTCTTGTGCAGCATGAGTTGCAATAAACCTATATATTATTCCAGGAAAGATCCTGTCGTGCAGATTCAATTACTCCTTCAATACCACGCCTTTGGCTTTGCAAATTTTTACAGTCTCCGTGTCGTATGTGTAGCACTTTTTAGTTTCGGAAGTGTCGTCCGTCTTGAGGGCCTTTGCCTCTTTGCAGGCCTCTTCTAGAGTCGTCTTCGTAACAAATACATCCGGATACTGCGGGGCACGCGCGGTCGACACTCTTACCATACACGTGCCTCCGAAACCTGGTCCGTGAAAAACAGAGTGATCGGCAAACGCCTTCGACGAAAAGCAAATCGACCCCGCGATGAAACAGACGGAAATTGGGTGCGCTCTCATCAAGACTGAAGTCTCCGCTAAGACTTTTTGTAACCTAACGATGACGAGACTTTTACACACAGTCAAGTAAGATCATAAACGGCTTACGAAACTCACCCAGGATCATAAATCGGTGTCAGCGCCGTGCCCCATCTCGCGCGGCTTGTCGGAACAAGCGAGCAGACGATCCAAGGCGGCTATTGAACGCGGGCCTAGCGTTGCATCACAAGAAACTTCCCATCAGCACCGTGGTCGAAACAGAACCAGTGTGGTGCCTGCTTCAGCCTCTCAAAGCCCAAGCCAGCATCCTTGGCGCAACCGTCGTGCTCGCAGACATGATGTTGGACACCGGGCGGGATACTCAGGTTTCGGCAGTCGGATTTCGTCGCTCTTCTACAGGACTCAACGAGATGAAAATGAGCGGTCAAGCGGCTCTCGACCGAAGCCGCCGCCGTTCCTCATTTCAAATCATGCACGAGCAGCCAGAGAAGCGGCCGAGAGGTACCGCCCGCCTGACGCATGACCGTGGGCAAGTGGCCGGTATCCGCTGCGCCGGTGTCGCGTCACGCGCTGTAAGCTGGCAATGCGCCGGCGTCGGGCGCTCCTGGAACTGGCTGCACTAAGCCTTAGGTTACCTTAGGTTTGCGCTTGGCAGAAGCTTTTTTGGCTGGGGTCGGCTGCGGTTTGCGTCCGAGCCCCGCCGCCTTAGCGAGCGTTGATCTTTGAGCCGCGTAATTTGGCGCAACCATCGGGTGATCCGCCTTCAATCCCCATTCTCGCGGTATTCCTCCGGAGAAAGTCCGTAGTGTACCGACAGATGCCGCTTTAGCGATTTGAACCTTTTCCGTCCTCAAGGCAAATGCCCGCTATGGCCCCGCCTGCCGTCGGGGAAGAGTATGGCTACTCACGAGCACCACGCCGTCGAAATCCAGAGAGGCCAAGTGGTCGGTGCGAGTGACCACGTATGGCAAGACCCTGATTTTCGAAGCCGAGGACTACGCGCGTTCGTACGCTGACGGCCAGGCGTTCAGGCTTGGCGTGCAGGTGACGGAGCTGACACGGTCGGCTTGACAGCCCTCAAGCCAGCCGAAGCCAATCGCGGCAAACAAGTCCAACTGGCGGCGAGACTGTAGAACATCCCTTCGTAAGTGCGTTGGTGTAAAGTTGCCTGGCGTAGTTGTTGTTCGTCAACGGATCACGACGAAATCCGACGAAGTGATTCAAGGCCGTCAGTGGCATTTCCCCCCTAAAACCTCATTCGAGAACCGCAGCTTCGCGCCCCGGTGTGCACGTAGGCATCACCTTTGCTGCGGCAGAACAAGCGCACGTTATTGGCAAAATAAGGGTAACGTGCTGTATTCAACATTGTAGGAGTGTTTTTGGGTCCATCGCCGTCGGGGGGGGCATTCGATGAAACGCCGCCAGTTTATCTCGATGTCGGCAGTATTGTCGGCTACCTTGCTGACAAGAGCAAAAATTGCGAGAAGCCAGCCGCTCACCAGGGGGGCGGTCGTTATCGGGGTCGACTCGATCAGCGGTCTCCAGAAATTGTCAGCAACCGACGGCGCCAAATCAATCGCCGACTGGCTCACGTCCGAAGCGTTCGAAGTCAAACTGCTCGTAGACACCAACAACGGGAAGGTGTCGCTAAATTCGGTTTTCAACGCGGTCGCCGAATTCGTGAATCGCGGCACGATGGAGATGCTCGTGGTCTACTTCGCCGGGCATGGTTACATGTCCGGCTGCACCGAGTGGTGGATGCTCTCGGATGCTCCGGCTAACCCGAACGAGGCAATCAGCCTCCTTGAAAGTTCTGTTCTGGCGAAGGAATGCGGTATTCCAAACGTGGTATTTATCTCCGACGCATGCAGGTCGACGCCAGATAGTTTGAATGCCAGCTTTGTGAAAGGTGGCTACATATTTCCAAACAACACCGGTTCGGCAAATGTTGCCGACGTGGACAAGTTTATGGCAACTCGCGCGGGCAGTGCGGCGCTGGAACTACCGGTTTCAACAAGCATCGCGCAAGGGTACCAGGGAATCTTCACTGCCTGTTTTCTCGATGCCTTTCAGAAGTCGAGTTCCGACATGGTCCTCACCCTCCGGAACGGCGTTGCCGTGGTGCCCAACCGTCTGCTGAAGAATTACCTCAAAAAGGAGGTTTTGCGTCGCGCGCAGCTGAAATCCATCACACTGCGGCAACAGCCGGACGTGGAGGTCACCTCCAACGACGACGTCTACATGGGAAAGGCCCACGTCGCAGCGCAGCCCCCAGTATCGAATATCAAGATCGTCCCATGGAATTCGATCGTTGATCTCGCATTGAAGGAGGTCGGCGCATCGTTCAGCAACGACGCGCTTGCGACGAATAACGTTTCCTTCAATGTCACGAACACCGACGTCGCGATCTACTCCAGAGCCACAGGCTTTGATGCCACGAAGGAACAAATACTTGCAGCGCCTACTCCGTTGAGTTTCGAAACTCAGACCGGCTTTTCCGTCACCGGAATGCGTGTCATCCAAGCAACTGCCTCTTCTGGCCAAGCCACTGTGACAGACGATGGCAGCAGCGGCCGTTTCGCCTTGGTCAAAATCGAATTGCCGCCTCAGAGCCCCGGGGCGAGCGTGGCTATTCGCTTTGGGGACGGGTCTGGAACCGTGGTTGCAGCAATCGGTGGCTTTATTGGAAACATCGTTGCCTCCGGGGACGGTGTCACCAGCGTAACCTACGTCCCTTCCACCAACAGCGTTAAATGGTCCGAGTATGCCTCCGAAAGCGCTCGCCTTAAGCGATTGCACGCGGTTGTGGCGGCGGCGACGTCGCTTGGGGCGTTTCGGATTGAAGGCAATCGACCCACCCGGGAGCGCAAGGGGCAAGAGATCGGTGATGATATACGTATTCTGAAGTCGCTCGATCCTACTCTCGGTGTTTATGCCGCCTACGCCTATTGGGACGCCGACCTCAGGGACAGCGTGCGCTCGGTATCGGGTTTGATGAGCAATGACCTAGGAATGGGTCTGTTCGACGTCGAGATGCTGGCCCGAAAGAAACCATCTAGCAGCTTGGCCGTAGTTCCATTTTGTCCAATGTTGACGCAGGGCTGGGAGTTTCTGCGCGTACTTGGGTCAGAGACTGACCAGTTAAACCGGTTAAAGCCCTTTCTGAAAGACAGTTTATGGACAACGTTTGATGCTGTGGGAATGGATAAAATTCTATAGGGGACGTAAAAATGCTTGACCGACGCACTTTTCTCTCTTTGGTTACTGCAATTGCATTCCTGAGAGCGACCGCAAGAGGCCATGCTGCTCCGATATCAAAAATCGTTTTCGTTCACGGGAGAAGCCAACAAGGGCTGGATCCCAAGGTGTTGAAGAAGGAGTGGACAGATGAGCTCGTCGCGGCGCTCGCGATCGAAAACCATACTTTGTCGACTGGTCTCGACATTGAGTTCCCATACTACGGCGATGCGCTCGAAGCATTTGTGCAACAATCAACATTGCAAGTGCCGTCGCAGGTGCACTCACGCGGAAGCGGTCAACAAGACGAGTTCATGGCTTTTCAGGCGCAGCTGGCGACTGAGCTGGTTGTCGGCGCCGGGGTGACCGATGCTCAAATCGATGCGGAGTATGGAAGCAACCCCAAGCAGCGCGGTCCCTTAAACTGGGAATGGGTCCATGCGATCCTGAAGGCACTCGACAAGCATGGCGGCGGAATGAGTGCTAGCGCGATAGAGGAATTCACGCGCGACGTTTATTTGTATCTGACGTCGGATGTTGTACGTGAGGAAATCAACAAAATCGTGCTCGCGTCCATGACCAGCGAACCTACGATCGTAGTAGCCCATTCATTGGGATCCGTAGTCGCATACGATGTTCTGAGAAAGGCCGGCTCCTTGAAAGTCCCCACATTGGTGACGATTGGATGTCCTTTGGGTATTCGTGCGATCCGGACTCCCCTAAGTCCGATCGCGTACCCAAACAATGTTTCGGCCTGGTTCAACGCCTATGACACCCGCGATGTAGTTGCCCTCAATCCGCTCGATAGCGCCAATTTTGCGGTCACGCCGCCGATTGAAAACTATTCTGGAGTGAAAAATGGTACATCAAACAGACATGGGATTTCTGGATATCTGGGAGACCCGACGGTAGCGCGCAGGATCTACAATTCCCTCCAGTGATAGTGCGTTTCGGCCGGTCACGTGACACAGGCACGACAGGAAGCGCTTGATCCGAACTATTGCGAAGCGCGCGCCAACCTTGCGCTTGCTTTGCTGTTTGGCTGGGTTGTTTGGTGGCAATCTCAGACTCCCGACCGCGGGAATGCGTTGGCGCACACAATGCAAGGTAAAGACGGGCTTCGACTATGGTTGGCATGTGTTGAATTTTGCCAGGGCTGAACGGCAGCTGTGCGCCCCGAACCGCTCATTGCGCGACAACTGTCGCAACAGCGGAATGTTCGTGCCTCTGTCGGAGTTGTAATACATATTTTTCTGCATCGAGCAGCACACGCGGGTGCGCCTGTGTGCGGCCGAAGCGGGCCCAAGGCTTGGCCCCAAAGGCGGTGAGTAGGGTTTGAGCGATATGAAGTCTTTTCAAGAGTTTGAGCAGCTGCTTGATGACCATTTCGGGCGGCTCGAGAGCCTCAAATACGACGCCAACGCGGCTCTTGCGTTGGTTAGCAACATTCAAGAGCTCGCTGCATCCAGCATAGAAACTTTTGGCCTGGCTGCGTCCCTTGCACACGGTGTAACGATCCTCGCTTCGCATCTCGTAAGTGGCAAGGAAGGACCGCCACCCGACATTGAAACGCTTATGTCGGACCTCTCTTTCTGCGTTAACTACTTCTCGCTGCGCGAACTCTTGTACTATTCGTACAATGTACCAGGCGCCGTTGAGTGGACGTTTGAAGAGGGTAAGGTACAGGTCCGCTATGCTGACTCATCACTGCCACGGCAGTTCTATACGATATGGAATGAACATCTGGAGCTTTCGCGCGAGATGTTCGCTAGTAGCACTTACGTTGAGACTGCCCGCGCGCTGCTTAAGGGGGAAGCCGAGGGCCAGATCTCCCAAAATGTCGAGGCAGCATCGCTGCAAATCGATCAGGAGGTGGATCAAAAGCTGAACGCCTATTTTTCAATACTCGACCCAACGTCGTCAGCGGATCTCGGTGGCTACACCTATGCTGAGTTCGTAACCATCTATCGCTTCATGCTTGGCAATGCGCTCTATCATCGGCGCTTTGGCGAGGCCAATGATCAGGTCGGAGCCATCTTCATTGAGTACGACGAGCTTTTGAACGACTTGGAGGTAGGAACGGGATTGCCGCGTTCCAGAATAGCGAGCGCTCTAGACGACATGGTTTTCGATGTTGCAAAGCATCGTGAGAAGCTTGATGCGTCGTATTTCTCTTTAATGAGAGAGGGAGCGGGGACAAGACGGATCGTACTGAGGCCGGTGGATTTCACCATTCACGAAGGACTGGTCAATGTCTTGAGGGTGGTCGCTATCCGACGCCCACAGCTGTTCCTGCGCAATGTTAGTGGGGAGCTCGGCGTTGGGTTCGTTGCAAGAGTGAAAGCTGCTTTCGAGGCGGCCGGATTTCGATGCCTTACTGAGATTTCCCTGTCCCAGTTCGACCCGCAACTCGCCGACATAGACCTGCTCGTCATTTGCGAGGAACCCACGCTCGGCTACGTCCTTTTTGTCTGCGAACTGAAGGGGCCTATACCGCCTAGGTGGGCGAAGGATCAGCTCAAGGCGCTACGACAAGATGGTGTCTCGAAAGCCTTTCGGCAGTCTGAGGCGATCCAGAAGTTCTTGAGCACGCCTGCCGGAATTGGCGCGATGAAGTCCTGGTTGCCACCAGACAACCCACCCCTGTTTGAATCGTTCGTTCTTGTGGTGGAACCGCTGATCGTGACATCGGATAATGCGGGGATGTTCTTCGGTGACGAAAAGACACCTATTGCGAATTTCAGAACAATTGAGCGCCTTCTGAAAGCATCGGATGGTGACACGGCCTTCATCCAACACGTCATCCACACCTACAACAAGGAGGTGGATAAGATTATCAATCGTGTAGTCGCCAAAACCGAGTTTGCGGGAATTGTCGTGGAGTACGAGGGCGTTGCAGACTCTCCCATTATGCGGTTCCCCCAACAGTCATGGCGAAACTCAGAAGAGCGGCAGGCCATGATCGACGCGTTTCTCGCTGACGGTGCGCACCCATTTGATACGGTAGACTTAGACGCCAAGGAGGTCCCACCAGGGACGATCCTGATCGCCTTCAAGAACGGTTCCTAGGGGGGCACTTCCAGCCGGAGGTCCAGCCCTTGAACAGGTTCCGATTTGGGCGAGTATGAGACCTTTAAGCCGTCTGTTGAGCGTCCGCTAAGCGCTTGTGACGACTATAAGCAGGCGGTCTGCTTGTGATGCTGTGGACGGCTCTCCTCCGCCTCGCGCTACAATCGCGGGATTAGAGCTGGAGGAGCGCTATGATGAGCAACGTTACGACAATCGGTCTGGATATTGCGAAGTCCGTGTTTCAAGTCCACGGCGTGGATGCGGCTGGTGAGGTTGCAGTTCGCAGGAAGTTGACGCGTGGGCGTGTGCTGCCGTTCTTTGAGAGTTTGCAGCGATGCCTTGTCGGGATTGAGGCGTGCAGTTCGTCGCATTATTGGACTCGCGAGCTAATCGCGCGTGGCCACGATGTGCGGCTGCTGCCGGCACAGTACGTGAAGCCGTATCTGAAGCGGCAGAAGAATGATGCTGCAGATGCAGAGGCGATCTGCGAGGCCGTGACACGACCGACGATGCGCTTCGTGCCGGTGAAGTCGCCCGAGCAGCAGAGTGTGATGATGCTGCACCGGGTTCGATTGATGCTCAACCGCCAGCGCACACAGATATCGAACGCGTTGCGGGCGCACCTATCCGAGTTCGGGGTCGTGGCGCCGATCGGGCGGAATGGAATTGAGCAACTTTCTCGTGGTCATCAACGACGAGAACGATGCCAGGATACCTGCCGACGCACGGCTTTGCCTAAGGATGCTTGAAGCACAGCTTCGTGTCGTGAAGGAACAGATCCTCGAAAACGATCGCCGGATCCGGGCGAGTGCGCGAGAGACCGAACTGGGTCGCAGGTTAATGGAGATTCCGGGCGTTGGCCCGCTGCTGGCGAGTGCGTTCGTTGCGACCGTCGCTGATCCGCACGCATTCAAGTCGGGGCGATGCCTCTCGGCTTGGATCGGGCTCGTGCCGAAGCAAAACTCGAGCGGGGGCAAGGAGAAGCTCGGCAGCATCTCCAAGGCAGGTAATCGCTACCTGCGCCAGTTGCTCGTCGTCGGGGCGATGGCAGTCATCCGCTACGCCGAGCGGAACGGGACCAGGCGCCCCTGGCTCGTGCAGTTGATGGCACGACGAACAACCAAGGTCGCGGCGGTTGCGCTGGCTACAAGACAGCCCGCATGGTCTGGGCATTGATGACCGGCGGCAAGCGCTACAGAGAGCCGGTCATCGCATAGAACGAAACAAGGCGCGCGATCGCCGAGGTTGGAAAGGGCGGACAGGAGCTAATGCACAAAGCCGGTTGAAACCGCCGGATCGGGAAAATCCACTGGGGCCGTGCACTTCGAGTGCGAGCTTTCGATCGGGACCTGAACCGCGCGAATGGCATTATGGCCAGCGGCTCATGAAGAGCCGCACCTACAGGTCGGATACATGGCCGCACCAACCAGCAACTGCAGAACGCTCAATTAAACCCTTGCCAACGGAGGGCCGTCCATACACGGCCCCATTGCAGACATGGATCGGTCAACGGACCGGTTAGCACTTCCCGATATAAAACCCGCCTGTCGGCTTATCGTCCTTCATCCAGATCAAAGCCTGGGACATGGAGTCGACCTGGTCGTCGTGCCTGCCATTTGGAAAGGCGAGCACTTCCAACATGAAATCGTCCTTCCAATGCGCGTCTTTCGGCAGATGAACGTTGCCGTTCTCGATCATGGCCGAGACCCGAGACAGCCGGCTCTCCTTGTCGGTCCGAGCTTTCACGGGTCTTGTCGGGATGCCTTGGTATTCCAAGTCGGCGATCAAGCTTGATCCCGACCCGGCGTCTTCGATGAGGACGATGTCCGGCTCGTGCTTTTCGATCGATCCTTTGACTGTGTGGATGAGATCCGGGTACGCCGCCCGGACGCGAACGAGATCGAGCAAGTAGTAGTTGCTGTCGTCTTTTGCCCAAGTCGTACCAACGGAATAGTCTGAACTCGGATCGCCTTTCAGGGCGGTGTCCCAGCTCTGCACGATCGTCATCGAACGCCGCTCGAGCTGAGCGGGGTCGTAGTAACGAAACCAGGCGCGCTTGACGATATTGCCATCCGCCGGGGCTGGAGACTGTTGGTATTGGGCGGAAAAGGTGAGCGACCCGAGATCGCGCTTAAGTCTGTCAAGCTCAGGCATTCCGAGTCGAGCAGAATGGAGCAGGTCACCGATCTTGCGCGCGTGCCAGCGACTTGCGCTCAGTGGAATTCGCGCGTCCTCGTCGGCGATTGCGGAGAGGTTGAGGTGGTCCCAACCGCCCGCCCCCAAAAGGACGCCTGCCAGATCATCGACATGGAGACGCTGCATCACAAGGATCACGGCGCCGGTAGTCGGGTTGTCGAAGCGCGACATCAAAGTCGTTCGGACCCACTCGGCGCATTTGCTACGCGCGGTTTCGGAATGGGCAACCTCCGCCTTTAGGGGGTCGTCGATGATGATGATGTCGCCACCGCGGCCAGTCAGCTGACCGCCGGCGGAGGTGGTCAATCGGCCGCCCCCCAGCGTCGTCTGCAGCTCGTTCTCAGTGTTTTTGCGCGAGCTGATCTTGAAGGTCGGGAACATAGACCGATACCAAGCAGTGTCGAGGACGTTTCGAAAATCGTTCGCATGTTTGACAGCAAGCGGCTGCGAATAGGACACGCAAATCAGTTTCTTGGACGGATCGCGGCCTAGAATCCAAGCCGGGAAGGCGACCGAGGTGGTGACTGATTTCAGCGATCGGGGCGGCATCGTGATGATCAGTCGCTTGCACTGGCCGAGCGCGACCCGTTCGAGTTGGTAGGCGATTGCGCGAATGTGCCAATTGGGCAAATAAGTCGAACGATCGACAGCCGAGAAGGCCAAGCCGACAAAGGTCGCCAGGTCGTTTCGAGCTAGCTCCATCAGCATCTGGAAACCAGTAGGGGCCGCGGGTGACCGGGACCCAATTTTCTGGTGGTCGGGGAAGGGCGCATTCATCGTCACTCTGCCTCATCGGTTTTGGGACCGTCGTCGTTCGCGGCCGAGTCCTGATGCTCGAGGTAGTCGCGCATGAGGTCCATCATCACGTTCTGATCGAGAGGGCTGGCGATGGCACTGGATTCGCTCTCCTCTGGCTGGAGCGCACGTATCGCAAGTTGGATGGCCTGCACTGCCGAGCGGTAGTCGCCGGCGATCGCGTTGTTGCGCAACTTGAGAACGATGGCCTCAAGCGCAGACACGTTTGTGGTCTTGCCATTCATCTGGATCGGGATCGGCGCGAACAACGCCTCTCGAAGCATTGTGTCGATGTTCTTTTTGCCCTTCGGGCGGCCCTTCGGATTGCCCGACTGCCCTTTCGCGAACTGATGCTCCGACGGCGGCTTCCCGTAGCCGACCTCGTAGTTGGTAGGCTTTTTTCTGTTTCCCTTTCGACCGCTCACAGCACACCTTCCACGTTTTCAGATTGCATTGCCGATGCCTTCGCCGTTTCGGGCGCCAGGACAATTTCCCTGGCGCGTCGTTCGCTGAGCTCCTCAAAAGTCTCGCCGGTCGTCGCGAGGGTCACCTGCTTTCCGGTGTGCTTTTCGAAGCGCCGGACGATGAGATCGCAGTAATGAGGATCGATCTCGATGAGCCGGGCTCGGCGCCTGGTCTTCTGCGCTGCAAGCAGCGTGGTTCCCGAGCCTCCAAATGGATCGAGAACCACATCGCCGCGCTTGCTGACGTCGAGCAGCGCATCGGCAACCAGGTTGATCGGCTTAACGGTCGGGTGCGACGCCAAGTCTGCCATCCGGTCGGCGCCAAAACTGTTGATTCCGCGATAGGTCCAGACGTTGGAGCGGTGACGGCCGTGCTTGCCGAGCTCGACGTTGTTGCGATGCGGCTCTCTCCCGTTCTTGAACACCAAGACCAGCTCATGCTGCGAGCGGTAGAGGCTACCCATGCCGGCATTGGTCTTATTCCAGACGCACAGATTGAGCAGGTCGCCGAAAGCTCCTTTGCCCGCAACAACGGTCTCCGCGATGTGACGCCAGTCCATACAGACGAAGGCAATCGCGCCCTGTTTGGAAAAGGCAGCGATCTCAGCGAACGATTGCTCGAGGAAGCGGGCGAACTCGTCGTCCGACATTTCCCCAGAAGCCATCGCGAACTCACGATGCTGTGTCTTGCCGAGACCAGTGACGTGACCACCGATAGGCACGTTGTAGGGCGGGTCAGTAAAACACACTGACGCTTTTTCGCCTTGCATGAGTGCTGCAAAGACCTCGGCCGAAAGAGCGTTGCCGCAGATCAGCCGATGATCGCCTAGCAGGAAGAGATCACCGGATCGAGTGACGGCGGGACCGGCTGCCTTGTCCGGCAAGGCGATCTCATCCTCCTCGTCGGCATCGTCCTGGTTGTCCGGCGAGAACTCGCCGATGATCATGTCGACCTCTGGGATATCGAAGCCGGTGAGGCTCACATCAAAATCCAGATCGACAAGCGCCTGAAGCTCAATGGCCAGGATCTCCTTATCCCAGCCGGCCTTCTCGGCGATGCGGTTGTCGGCGACGATGTAAGCGCGCTTCTGCTTCTCGCTGAGATGCGTGATGGAAAGGGTAGGTACTTCCTTCCACCCGAGATGACGAGCCGCGGCAAGGCGGCCGTGACCGGCGAGCACGTTGTAGCTCTCATCGACCAGGATGGGGTTGGTAAAGCCGAACTCGACGATGCTGTCGGCTATTTGCGCAATCTGCTTCTTGGAGTGGGTGCGGGCATTTCTGGAGTAGGGGACAAGGGCGTCGATCGAAACGGTATAGATGTTGGCGGGCATGAGATCCTCTGGCATTGCGCGCGGGACGGAGAGCGCGATTGCCCAAAAGATCTCAGAGCCGCCGATTCACGCATATAGAAAAAATGCGCCGTTCACCGAAATTCCCCATGGAATTTTGTTTTAAATCAGAAGTTTTTGCTCGCCGGCCTAGAATTAGGCCACCAAAATATTTTTGCACTGCCGACCTGATGCTTTACACCCATGACAAAATATTTTGGCATGCCGCTTGCACGAGGTCGCCTCATGCCAAATTTTTTGGCGACACCGTTCTTAACTACGCGAAGCACGGTTGTAAATCTCGGCAGGCGGGGCGGCGGGGCCAAGCGCGATAGCTGTTATATGGAGCCGATTTTCCCTCTCGCTCCATGAGTTATTCAACTATATAGTGTACTCTGCTATCTTGGATTGAACATGAGGACGGCGAGTTTTGGGGTTTTATCGACCCTCCAAGCCCTTTTGCACCCATTGAGGAGTGGATCGAGTTTCGCTCCAGTATGGAAACGATCGAGCCGCGTACGGCCGACATTCACGACTACATCGATCAGGCGAATGCCGAAATTGAGCGGCTGAAGGGGCCGCCCGACACTGTCCAGAAGGCATGCTGCGCTAAGCGCGAAGTCAGCAATTCGGATTCAACGTAACTCAAGCGGTTGAGCGCCTTCCGCAGGGCGTCGCAAAGATCGTCGAGCCCCGGATCGTTTTCCTCCGATCCCGTATGACGACGTGTGCGATGCTGGAAGAAGAGGCAAAGCCAGAGCTCGAGCGCCGTTCCTCGCCACTGGCTAGTCCGTCGGAACTCGGCTGACATGGCGTTCGATATCTCGGCGAGGCGGTCGATCCCGCCGGCGATCTCATAGCCATTGAGGAAATGGGCGAAGCGGTCTGATTGATTCCAAGTGAAGCGGATCGGGATGGCCGAGAAATCGCCCAACAGGGCGAGCCGTTCCCACTTCAATAGCCGCGTCGTTGAATTGGCCTTCATGCACCGACCAACGCTCGAACCGCGTTGGTAGTCAACTCGAGACGATCCGAAGAAAGCGGTTGGCGGCTCTTACAAGTAGCTTCGGACCCAACTAGCGTTCGACTGAGGCGATGGGCGGCCTGTAGGTGGCGCTCGAACAAAGGTCAGCAAAATGATGACGGTCCGTGAGGACGACCTATCCGACCAGCAATCCCGCGATTTGATTGCCCTGCATTTGGCCGGGATGGCGCGAACGTTCCGCCGGGCGCGCTCTTCCTTGGCCTATCCGATTTGCAGCGGCCCGAAGTGACGGTTTGGAGTGTGTGGGAAGGCTCCAGGATCGCGGGTATCGGGGCGTTGAAGCTCCTTCATGATGGAACCGGTGAGATAAAATCGATGCGAACGCACCCGGACTTTATAGGGCGCGGTGTCGGTGCCCGCATTCTGACAACCATCATCGATGCCGCGAAGGCACGAGGAATACGGCGGTTATCGCTGGAGACCGGCAGTGGGCCTTCCTTCCAAGCCGCATACTCCTTGTATGAAAAGTTCGGCTTCCGCAAAGGCGAAGCCTACGCAGGCTACAAGCAGACCGATTTCAATCACTTCATGCATCTCGATTTGGGTACCGCCTAACGGCAGTGAAGTGGCCTACCTTCGCCAGCGTGGGGACGATTTCCAAACCGGCCCGCTTCTACGACAGGCACGTGCCATGGGCGGACGGAGCCTGGTAGTTGCCAACTCGCCGGGCGCCGACGTCATCGATCGGGCCGTCAGGGAAGCTTTTGACGAAGGTAACCGGATTGCAGGCCAGGACAATTGGATAGACTTGTGGACGCCGATGCTCGATGAGGTGAAATCGGCGATAAAGAGCCGAGGCGCTCTCCTCGTCTGCCTAGAAACAATCTCGTTCATGGCAGATCACCAGCAGCCGACCGGTGTTGGGAGTCCGAGTTTCGACTGCTCGAAAGCAACAACTTTGACCGAAAAGGCGGTGTGCTCGGACGACCATTTGTGGGCGAAGGACCGAGCGATGAACGCCATCTATTTGTACATTCGGGGCTTCGACAACATGAAGGTGCGTAAGGCGTTGCTGGCCAACCAACGCGAATGGCTCCAGCACAGAAATGCATGCGGTGGAGATCGCCCCTGTCTCAATCGGTCCTATGACGATCGTTTTCAGCTAATGAGAGATATTGACGTATCGCGCCCGGGTAATGGAGAGTAGCAGTTCGGTTGTTCATGGAACGAAAGCTAGCAGAGGAAGAACGCCAAAGTCAGTTTTCAACAAGTTTAGACGGCCAGCGGTTATGTCCAACATTCCATTCGACCATCAGATTTGAGCCCATCAATGTTCGGACCACAGCATCTTAAGCACCTCATCAAATTCCTGGACGGCGTCGACCAGGCTCTGTCTCAGCGAATGCTTCGGAAGCATCCTCCGGACGAACCGGCCCTCACTAACGAGCTTTGCGCATTGCTCGACGCCGATACCCAACGAGCCGAGGAGAGGCTTTCCTACACTTTGGATCAGCTTAACATAGATCTCGCCGCGGCAGGCGATGGCCTCGATTTTGAGGTGACGCTGGACACCTATCCACACAACACAGCGATGGAACGCCACGTCTCGCAATCCGATTTCGGACTTGTTCTCAGTTACGACAACAGAATACTACCCAAGGAAAATTGGTCCAAGGCGTATCTGGTCCAAGCAAAGCGACTTTTTAGGAACTCCACCTCGGGCGAATACGACGATCGAGCCATGTTTCGGGCCGTTGATAACGAGCAGCAGATACGCTTACGCCGGCTCGCCACGATTCTTGGCGATGATGCGCTTCGATATGGACTATTCTGTCCGCAAACTCCTGCCTTACCAAACGTCACTCGCACAAAGGTGCGTGCACTTCATACTCGTAGCTTATCTTCCAAAATCTTTGACTACAGCGGTGGACTGGAACTCAGAGATTTCTTGGCGAGAAATGGTGGTATTGACGCGGGCATTTGGCTTCGATCGACTGTAGGAAGACCTACCAGCCTAATGGAATTACACAACGAGGCTTTCAAATCGGCAGTGCCTTTTACCTGGTTCATTATAGAACATTTCACCCTAACCTTTGCGCGCACTACCCTGCGCGAAACGCTCGACAGCATTGTCACTCCAGGCCGTCCGGACAATGATCGCGTCCGGCAGATTGTGACCGGGGATCACCAGGCAATCCGCGAGTTGATCAAGGAACTAGAGCAAGCTGGCGAAGACCGTGACGCACCGGCAACGATCACGGTTCTGCCGCGCCACACCATTTCCGTAAGGGTAACTGTTGGTGGGGCATTGTTGCCTGACGAAGCGCCGGCTCACATCGATTGACTGCGCTGAATTGCTGAGCCCCGGGGGCGGTCGAACCTTCTGGCCTCCTACGGTCGACCCGCAGAGATCAACAATGTAAGTTCCCTGCTAGACCTGCAGACTTTCCCTGTTAGGCCGGCTAGGGAATTCTCTGCCAGGATATTGAAATTGCAGCAGGATTTCAGGCCGAATTTCGCTCGGGGTCCGGAAAAGCGCTGAAAATCCCTGTTTTTTGCCCCCTAACAGGGAAAATCAAACAGAGACCGGTTCGCCACTGACTGCCAGCACCACCATTGTCGTTATTTATCAATGCTTTATAGGGTGGTTCGCCACAGGGTTCGCCAATAGGTTCGCCAAGCATGGGCTTGCGAGTTACGAGACGCACGACTCGATCCATGCCCTGTACTGCCAGCCGAACCTGCGAAGCCTCGCGCGAATAGAGCTCGGCGTGATCGATGTCGTCGTGACCGAGCACATCCATGAGCTGCCTGGTCGAAGCCTCTGCCTCGGCCAGATAGACGCCAAGCGACTTCCTTAGTCCATGTAGGGTCAGCCCCTTCGGCAGGCCGGCAAGCTTGCACCAATGTGCCATCATTCCAGTCAGCGACTTGGCGGAGAACGGCTCTCCATAGCCGTTGACCAACACGGTCTCGCCGCGACTGTCGGCCGCATCCAAAATCTCGGAGAGCATTGGTGTGATAGGCACGAAAAGCCGCTTACCGCCAGTTCGCCCCTTGTTCTTGGCCTGAACGATACCAAACCCGTCGAAGTGACGCTCGATGCCATCGATGAAGACACGACGGGTGACCCAGCGAAGACCGGCGACGTCGCCGCGACGGTTGCCGAGCCAGAGCGCCAAACCATAGCAAGTGCGTGCGGCGGTCCCGAGCTGCCAACGGTTTTCGAATTGCGCCATCGCCTCGCGCGGCCATGCCTTCCAACCGGCATAAGCGGGACGCCATTCGACCGCCGCTGTAGGATCGATTTCGATCCAATCTTGCCGCAGCGCGACATAGACCAGCTTGCGTATGCCCACCAGCAGATGCTTGGCCTTGTGGGGCGTGGCGATGAAGCGGCCAAGAAGCTCTTCAATATGTATACGTCGAAGATTCTTTACCGGTACATCCCGCCAGATGAGCGGGTGATCTGCGACCACCCGGAGTTCTAGGAACTCTTCGATCAGCTGCGTGTTCTTGCGCTTGCTGGCTTCGTCAAGCGCCAGCCACTTGACCGAGATCTTCAACCGCTGAAAGGCCGCTCCAAACGTGCCGGGCAGGGCGGCTCCGGGCATACGGACGACGGGAGCCTTTGGGATTTTCCGGCCCTCGACCGCCGCTTGGTAGGCCTCCTTGAAACCCGCCTGATTGGGGGCTGGCAGACTAACCACACGCTCCTTCGTCCGATAGCGCCACCGCAGTTTTCCATGGCGATCGGTGTAGGAGGAGAGGCCGGGATATTTGTCGGTCATGGCAGAATGAATCTATTCCCTGCGATGATTCCCTTGCAACAGGAAGTCGACGATATTCTCATCATCGTCTCCAGGTAGTTCGGCAAACGCCGCTTCGAGTTTCAAGCGATCCCAAATCACGCGGCCGTCAACCTTCTTCGGCCTCGGCATGCGGTGGTCAGCGACCATTTGATCGAATTTGGTCACGCCCACGCCAACGTACCGGGCGGCTTCTTCACGCGACAGACCCCGAGGAGGATAGGAGAAGGAGTCGCTTTTCATGAGGTCGCCCCCTGGCATCTTCGCGCGACACAAGTACGAACTTCCGTGCAGCAACCAGGATTTAGTTTGTGCGAGCGGCGATCGAAAGATACTTCCTCGACCTCTTCGGCCAACTGCGGTCAAGGAGTGTGAGCGGGATGGTCTGTGGGTCCCTGTGTGACCCACAGAGGTCGATCAAATCTGCTGCCGCCACCGCCGACAGGCGGGGCAACCCCCCCTCAGATGATCACACCGTTATCGTTCCGGCTGTCGGTTGAACTTTCGGGTTGCCCGAACCACGAAGTTCTTAAATTCGCTGCCGTGCGGCCGGTCTAGCGTTGCGGGGTTCCAAGCTAATGCATATGGCTCGGAGAGAGCCATCCAACAATCACACGCCACCGCTAGCCTCCCACTCGCAATTTCACTGGCGACCAGCGAAGCCTGTCCCAAGACGAGACCAGCCCCATCAATCGCTGCGTCGATCGCAGTACTCGAGAGTGAGAATGAAATCCCGCAGGACGGCTCGAGTTGCGTCAAACCAAAGCGGATCGCCCAGGCCGAACTAGACGAGCTTTCCTGCAAGCCCCTCGGTTCGGCACGCGGACCGCTCTCTTCTTCCCGGGCGAGATCGCCGTCGAGGTCCTCCAGTCCGAGCGCAAGTTGATCAGGATCGAGCCGCTCGGAACGGCGGCCGAACTGCGCGCGCTGCAGCTGTTTGATGATGGATTTGAGGCGCTCGATCTCACCGTCGCGACCGCCATGTCGCGCACGAGATGTTGCAGGAGAGCCGGTTCGCGGGGCAGATTGTCGAGGTCGAGCCGCCTGTACAATTCTACTCGAATTGGCGGCTTCGAAGAAGCAACTTCGCTCGATTTGACGCAATTTCGCCGCGCTTTTCAGCCGGCCGGGAGCGGGCGCCAGAAGCGCTCCGGCGTACGCCAGTCGATGCCTTCGATGAGCATCGCCAGCTGCGCCGGCGACAACGTCACCGGGCCGCCAGGCTCAGCTAGGCGCGGCCACATGAGCTGTCCGTGATCCATGCGTTTGGTGAACAGACATTGTCCTGTTCCATCCCAAAAAAGGATCTTCAGGAGCGAGGCATTCTTGCCGCGGAAGACGAACAGATGACCCGAGAACGGATCTTTCTCAGATGCTCCTGGATCAGCGTGGAGAGCCCATCGAGACCTTTGCGCATGTCGGTGTGACCCAACGCCAGTTGCACTTTCACGCCGGCCGGAACGACGATCATGATGCCTTCTCCTTGCCGGCCAAGTGCCGCTTGACCGCGGCCGCAGACGCGCCCGCCGGTGCGAACACGCGTCGCCCATCATCCAGTTCGATCGCAACCATTCCGTCCGGCGGCCGCACGAGATCGCGTAAGGCGGCGAGCGCCGGCGGCTCGCTTTCTGCTCCGTCGGCGATGTCAACCAGAGCCAGTTCAGGCGCCTTGCGGGCGGTCAGACCGAAATCTTCTCGCCAGCGGAAGGCCATGCTCGTGGCAATGCCATGGCGGCGGCAGACCTGCGCATCGGCAACGCCGGGCTTCTGCGTCTCCTGCACGGTCGCCCGCTTCTGTTCGTCGCTGAACCGGCGCCGGCTCAGCGCCGTCCACCGCGTCGGGTGTCAAGCGATTTTGGCGCCGCGTGCAATTAGCAGCGCTGCTTAATTGGGCCCGGGCACTCGGATGAAGAAGCGATCGCCAGTCCATTTCGTCGCCAGATTCTTCCAGGCGATCGCGCCAGATCCGCAGCGCATGTCGCGAAAGTCCGAGCGCGGCGGCGTACTCGCCATGGCATCTCCTCGACATGCATGCTCCAGAACGCCCGGAGCGCAATCGGACCGCTGTCCGTGCGCTTGCCGTAGCGATACCGCGGCCGCCTTTGGGAACACTTCGGCTGCGGCGTCTTGCGCTGCCGTCGGGTCTTCTTCCGACGCAGATTCTGCAGCTTTTCCGCACGTTTGCAGGGGTCTTCGCTGCTCACCAGACGGTGCATCCACAGATCGAATGTTCTGATCGAGATATCACGCTGGCGGCAGAATTCCTGCTACTGAGCCAGCTCGCGACCTGCGACCACCAGTAGGGGCTGTTGGCCTAGGCCCAGGAGCGGCGGGACGCCATCCGAATATCCTCCACAGATCGAAGGAACGCGACATGACGCGAGATTGCACTACTTCAAATATGTGCAGGGACCGGACGGTTGCAACTGACAACGCCGGGCAAATGCTCCGGCGTTTTTTCGTTAAGGCCAAGGTCGAAACGGCAATCGCCGATCGGACTGTGATCGTGGACCTCGCAACCTATACGACTAGCAAAGTTCTCGACGGACGATTACATGCTCGCGGGAGCGCCGCTTCGGCACCCGTCAGCGCAAAAGCCCGTCCAAATCGAAATCTTCCCAGCCTCTGAGGCCCGCCTCGTCATGGGTATGACTTGCGGCTCCGCCGCTCTTTTTCTGCGCGCGCTTCAGAGCCGCTCTTGCGGCGGCGCGCCGGCGGTTCTCAGCGGCGGTAGCCGCGTCTTCCTCGCGCCAGACGGTGACCAGATCGCAATCGAGCACATCCTCGATGTGGCGCGGGTCGAAGACGTGGAAGGTGATCTTTCTGGCGCGGCCGCGAAGCTTGACCGTTCTGGTCCCCGAGCTCTGCAACCGACCATCCTTCAGCCAGCGGTGCCGCTCGCCCGACGAGATCGTCAGGATGTCCTCGACTTCGCGAGGGATGACCGGAAGGTCCTCGATGTCGCGCATGGCTTTGGACACGATAGCCGCTGCCGCTTGCACATCGGCATCGACGCCCTCCGGCAGGCGCAAGGTGAGCACGCGGGATTCGATGTGAAGCAGCTTTCTCAATTGCGCAGGAAGGCGCGCGCGGATCTCGAGGAAAATGCCCCTGGCCCGCATGGACGATCCCAGAGTCGCCGCCGGTGAAAGCGGCCACTCAGCCATTAATTTGGCGGTCGGTTCGGTTTTTCGGCGCCCGGGCATGTCCCATAAATAGGCCGGGCTGGGCCTGGCACAACGCCGGTGCAAGAGGCAACCCGGTGTGACGCGGCGCCACCGATCTTAGACAGAGGATTCTTCCAAATATCCGCCATCCGAGAACCCTCAACGGAGCGAATTGTCGATCGGCGAGTTAGGCTGGCTAGACGGAAGAGACTGGATTGGACGGATGGCAGCATCGAAAAGCAACGGTCAGTTCACGCCAACCAAGCCGGCGCCGGAAGGCCTTGCCCCTGCCCTGGCGCGAAACATTGAGGCGCTGATCGAGAGGCGGAAACGAGAAGCCACGGCCGCATCGCTGGAGGAGCGCGCGGCCGCAGCGATAAGCGGCTTCGCAGGAAGCATGGTCTTCGTCTACTTGCACATTGTCTTCTTCGGGATCTGGATCGCCCTCAATCTCGGCATCCTGAGCTTTGTCAGGCCCTGGGACCCATCACTGGTCATCTTGGCTATGTTCGCCTCGGTCGAGGCCATCTTTCTCTCGACCTTCGTGCTGATCAATCAGAACCGAATGAGTGCGGAGGACAATTCCAGGGCAGACCTCGATC
>NZ_NSFT01000030.1 GCF_002294725.1 Mesorhizobium sp. WSM4313
TAGTTCTGCATTATCATGTCCACGCCTCTTCCTGTGGTGCGGGGTCTGCTTGGAACAGCCCCGTGCAACTGTTCAGGTTGATGGTTCACCGGTGGGAAGGGACCGAGCCATGCCACGGCCTGTCCGAGAGGACGACCAGGATTCATTCGGTCTCCTTCCCACTTCAACCATACACCAGAACCAACACACAGGATTCCAGGGTCTGCGCGACGCCGCTTCGCGGCTGCTCCGCCCTGGAATGACGAGGTTGGGGCGGCCTCCACCAATCCCCGGCGTTTGCGCTGATTTCACGGAAATGAACGGAAAATCTTGCATCAAGAGGCGGTTGGCCAGCCAATCGGACCGGCCACAGGTGGCACTCTCCATCCGGGTTGACAGGTCAGACGCACCGTCCTAATTTTCGTGTTAGTGACTACTAACGCGAAATACTGGACTGCGCTCGGCGATCAGACGCGACGCACGATCTTCGAACTGCTGGTCGACCGACCCAGTTCGGTCAGCGGGCTCGCCAATGCGCTGCCCGTGACGCGGCCGGCCGTCTCGCAGCATCTGAAGGTGCTCAAGGATGCCGGGCTGGTGGCTGATACGCGCTTCGGCAAGGAGCGCATTTACCGGATCGATCCGGACGGGCTCGCGGCGTTTCGCGCGGAGATCGACCAGTTCTGGGTGAAGACGCTCGCGGCCTACAAGCTGGCCGTCGAGCAACCGACAAAGGACGAGACATGATCAAGCAACCGGCACCTGCTCCCGTAAGGCATTCCGTCGTCGTCGAGGCTCCGATCGCGCGCGCCTTCAAAGTGTTCACCGAGGATTTCGGCAGCTTCAAGCCGCGCGAGCACAATCTGCTTGCCGTGCCGATCGCGGAAACGATCTTCGAGCCGCACGTAGGCGGCCACGTCTACGACCGCGGGGTCGACGGCTCAGAGTGCCGCTTCGCCCGCGTGCTGGCCTACGATCCGCCCGACCGGCTGCTTCTGAGCTGGGACATCAGCCCGCGTTGGCAGATCGAAACCGACCTCGCCAGGACGAGCGAGTGGGAGGTCCGCTTCACGGCCGAGGCGGAAAACCGGACCCGGGTCGAAATCGAGCACCGCCATATCGAACGGCATGGCCAAGGCTGGGAAGGCGTACGCAGCGGAGTCGACGGCGATCAGGGCTGGCCGCTCTACCTGCAGCGGTTCCAGGCGCTTTTTGCCCGGGCGGCCTGACAGCGGCACCCCCCCTGGGGGCATGGCCCGCATGGTGGCGATCGGAGGAGCACTGGAAACAATGGAATCCTATTGGTTGAGCACCCTCGGCGTGCTTGCGCTCTGCCTCCTTTCGGTCGCGCTGGCGATCTACTCAGGCTCGTCCAAGGGTTTTGCAGGCAAGCTTTCAGGGCCGGTGATCCCGGCGGACGACGACAACTCTCTTTACCGGATCGATCGCGTCCACATGAACTCGGTCGAGGCGCTCGCGCCCTTCGTCGTGCCCGTGTTGCTGGCGACGATGGTCGGCGTCGAGCCGGTGACGCTCGCCGTGCTCGTCTGGGTTCACTTGGCGCTACGTCTCGTCCACATGATCATCTACCTGCGCGGCGGCAACGCCGCCAAGGGCGGCAGCGTCAGGACGATCCTCTATGTCTCCGGAGCGCTGGTCACGCTTGTCCTCGTCGTCGTGACGGGCTGGGCAGCGCTTTGCTGAGCAGCGCTCGCTTTTCGCTCCGTCGGCGGAACCCTCGCCCCGATCAGAGGTTCATCCCTGTACAACCACAGGAGATGCGCCATGGACCACACCAGCCACGTAAGACTGACCAGTGCCGAGCTGACGCCCGACATCCTCGAAGGCGCCACCATCTACGGCCCGGATGACGAGAAGATCGGCTCGGTCGACCACCTGCACGGCAGCCAAGTCGTCATCGATGTCGGCGGCTTTCTCGGCATCGGCGCCAAGCCGGTGGCCGTCACCGCCAGCCAGCTCGATTTCATGCGCGACGAGGACGGCGACGTGCATGCCGTCACCAGCTGGACGAAGGATCAGCTCAAGGCGATGCCGGAGCATCGCGACTAAACAGGGACGCTTTGCGACTGTGAATCAATCAAGAAAACCCGACCCGGCAATTGCCGGGTCGGGTTTTTTGCGCGGCGCGGTATTCGTTTGTCGCCTGACGAGCGTCACGCGGATTACCGTCGCGTCAAAAATGTGTGGCGGGTTCCCCCTGGAGCGGCGAGAAAGCCCGGGACAGATCGGCGATTTCGTGGGGCGATGAACCGCTTCAAGGATCAGCGGCGCATGCTCGCAAGCAGGCAAATACACAGCCCCGCGTTGAGCGTTGCCGCGAGCGCCAGCGTGGCCAGGACAAGATTGGCGCCGCCCGTGCCAAGAAGCAGCGCTCCAACGGACGGAGCCGCCGCCTGGACGATGAGGCTGGGCGTCGCGAGCTTGCCCATCAGCACCGCGTATTGCTGCGGGTCGAACAGCACCAGCGGCAGCGCGCCGCGCGCGATCGTATGGATGCCGTTACCCGCGCCATAAAGGATCAAGGCGAGAGCAACGAAAGTCTGGCTCGTCAGCAGCAGCCAGATTCCGGCGGCAAGCAGCGTCACGGATGTCAGCATCGTCCAGATCGGATGGTGCTGGTTGCGGCCGATCAGCAGCTCCGCCACCCTAGCGCCGACTTGTGAAGGGCCGACCAGCGCGCCAAGTCCGACGGCGGCTGCCAGGCTCGCGCCGCGCAATTGCAGCAGCGTCAGCAGATGCACGGAGAGCATGGACGCGACCAGTGCGGCCAAGGTCTGAATGGAGGCCAGCAGAATGAAGCGCGCCCGCGCTCTGCCGGTGGCCGATGCCTCTTTCGACCTGTCTTTGACCGGCGCAGGCGCGGCGGCCGGAGGCGACGGTATTATCCACAGATGGAGCGGCAAGCAGATTGCCAAATGGATCGCGGCATAGGCAAGGCAGGCGGTGCGCCAGCCGCCATGCTCGACAAGGAAGGCGCTGATCGGCCAGCAGACGGTGCTGGCAAAGCCGCCGAAAAGCGTCAGGTTGGTGATGGCGCCGCGCGCGCTCTGTCCATAGAGGCGGCCGAGTGTGGCGAAGCCGGCATCGTAGAGGCCGCTCGACATGCCCAAGCCCATGAGCAGCCATGCAGCCAGATAAAGAGGATAGTCGGTCGCCGTCGCCAACAGCGAATGCGCGGCCGCCAGCAGCAACGAGCTGGCGGCAAGCACCGGCCGCCCACCGTGGCGCTGGATCAGCCGCCCGGTGACGGGGGACACCAGCCCGGCAAGCAGGAGCCCGCAGGATAGCCCGGCAACGACCGAGGTGAACGACCAACCGGTATCTCTAGCAATCGGCGCGGCAAGCACCGCGGGCAGGTAGTAGGATGATCCCCAGGCGAGAATCTGCGTGATGCCAAGAGCCGTAACGAGGACGCGGCGGTTGTGTACGATGGGCGCGGTGGCTTCCAATCAGGCTTGCCCTGACGGATAGGCGACCTTCTCGCCATCCTCCTTGACGAACTCCCGCACCGGATTGTCGAGCAGCGGCAGCACCGCTTCCGACGGCCGGCACAGTTTTGTCCCTTTCGGCGTCTCGACGACGGGCCGGTTGATGAGAATCGGATGGGCGAGCATGAAATCGATCAGCTCATCGTCGCTCCATTTCGGATCGGCGAGGCCGAGTTCGGCGTAAGGCGTGCCCTTCTCCCGCAACAACTCGCGCGCAGAAATCCCCATCGCGGCGATCAGTTCGAGCAGCCTTTTGCGGCCCGGCGGCGTCTTGAGGTATTCGATCACGACAGGGTCTTCGCCGCTGGCGCGGATCATGGCGAGCGTGTTGCGGGAGGTGCCGCAGTCGGGGTTGTGATAGATCGTGACCGTCATGGCTCTGCTTTCAAGGGTTGTGGAGTGGCCGCGGGCCGCAGCAGCCAGCCCATCAACGCGAGCGCGATCAGGGCACCGAGCAATTCGGCGACGACGAAGCCGAGCAGATCGAGCGGCCTGATGCCGGAAAAAGTGTTGGTGAGTGAGCGCGCCACGGCGACGGCGGGATTGGCGAAGGAAGTGGATGCCGTGAACCAATAGGCCGCTGTGATATAGAGCCCGACCAGCCACGGCACGGCCCGCCGCTCGAAGCGGAGGCCAGCGAGAATGACGGCGACAAGGCCGAATGTCGCGACCACTTCCGAGAACCATTGCGCCGGCCCGGCACGCAGTTTCGTCGCGACCTCCAGTACCGGCAAAGCGAACATGAGATGCGCGGCGATCGTGCCGGCGATTCCGCCGACGACCTGCGCGAACAGATAGGCAGGGAGATCGCGAGCAGGCAGCGACCGGTTGAGACAAAACACCAGCGAAACGGCCGGATTGAGATGCGCGCCGGAGATCGGCCCGAGCACGGTGACCAACACCACCAGCATGGCGCCGGTTGCTAGCGTGTTGCCAAGCAGCGCCAGCGCGGTGTCATGCGTCAGCGTCTCGGCCATGATGCCGGAGCCAACGACGGTCGCCACCAGCAGACCGGTGCCGAGGGCTTCAGCCGCGAACCGGCGCGGCAGATCGAAAGTGTTCATCGGTCGACCCTGGATTGGACAATGGGAGTTGGGTAGCGGGCGTGACGGTCATTGCCGACTCTCCTCGCCCGGCTGGCAGCAAGATGCCGCAAGCGCCGGCGCACAGATTTCCGGCCGGCCCGAGCAGCAATCCTCCATCAGGAAGCGGATCAATCCGGACAGCGCGTCGAACTCGGCGCTGTAGACGATCGAGCGGGCATCACGCCGCGCGGTCACGAGACCGGCGCGCTCAAGTTCCTTGAGGTGGAAGCTGACATTGGACGGCGAGACCTCGACCTGCTCGGCGAGCGAGCCGGCGGCAATGCCTTCCGGGCCGGCAACGACCAGCAGCCGCAGCAGGCGCAGCCGTGTTTCCTGCGACAGCGCGCCAAAGGCGGTCAGGGCTTGACGTTCATCCACGTTTCAACAATCCTTGAAATATTGAAATGAGGAATAGCCGACATGCTCTCTTCTGACAATCTGAAAAACATCGCTCCTATGGACCCCTCCGACCTGACCATCGGCGAACTGCTGGCGGCGCTGGCCGATTACAAGGACAAGCCGCTGGTTTTCCGCTACGGCGGGCGGCCGGTAAAGCCAGGGTACCATGTCACCGAGGTGAAGGCTGGACAGTTCGCAGCGCTGGATTGCGAAGCAAATCCGGAATCATGGTCGGAGATATTCGTCCAGCTGTGGGACGTGGACGAAGGCGGACCGGTCCATATGCCAGCCGGCAAATTCGCCGCGATCATCCGCAAGGTTTCGGACTATGTCGCTCTCGATCAGGCGGCGAAGCTGACCTTCGAGGTCAGCGACGGCGTTCGCCCGATGGAATTGCACCGGGCAGCCCAGCCGAGCCTTGTTGGCGGGACGGTTGAGGTCGAGCTGTCGCCACGGCCGTCAAGCTGCAAGCCGCGCGACCGCTGGCTGGAAGAACAGAAGGCAGCGAGCGGGTGCGGAGGGAGTCGCTGCTGTTGAGCCCGCTAATGGTGACGCGCCGCCCTGATCAGAACCGGATCATGCCATTGGCCTGCAACAAATAGAGGCCAACGAGAACGATGGCGATCAGCGCCACCCAAACGGCTGTCTTGCTCATCCGCGCAATCCCTGTCGATCGGCGATAGTGAACGCGCGCGCCACGGTTGTGTTCCCGATATGCCGGGCTGCACATCGCCTAGGCAGGATCAAGTCACGAATTGCTGGACGATGCGCGTCCGTGCATAGTGGCGGCAATGGCGTCTGGTCGATGAAGGTGGCTATGGATGACAAAGCGGACAATCCGGGCGTGGCGGTGTTTCCGCCGCTGCTCTTTCTCGTGGCGCTGATCGCGATGCTGGCGCTGCGCTATGTCTGGCCGCTGGCGATCGGCGGCCGCCCGCTGACCATCGTGCTCGGCATAGTGCTGGCAGCGCTGGCGGTTGCGATCATCGCCTGGGGACGCTCGACGATGTTGCGCGGCGGCACCAATGTGAACCCAATGCTGCCGACCACCGCGATCATCACCGGCGGCCCGTTCGGCTTCACCCGCAACCCGCTTTATGTCGGCCTGATGGGACTGCTTCTCGGGATCGGGCTGCTCTTTGACAGTTGGTGGGCCGTCATCGCGACCATCGCGAGCTTCCCCATCCTGCATTACGGCGTGGTGCTGCGCGAAGAGGCCTATCTGGAACGCAAGTTCGGCGAACCCTACCGCGCCTACAGGGCGGGCGTGCGCCGCTACCTTTGAGCATCAGTCCTTTGGCGCGTTGCTGTAGAGCGCCACGCCGACGCGGTCGTTGCGCCGCCACCGCACCAAAGCGCGATAGGCCGTATCGTCGGCCGGGACCTCGAGCAGAAAGCGATCCGGGATCTCCACATTGGCACCGACGCGCAATTCCGCGCCCTGTTCGTGCTGATTTCTGACCGAGCAGCCGACCCTGACGCCGGCGGCGATGATCGTGGCTTCCTTGAGCACGAATTCGCGCGCATGAAGACGGCGTTCGATCTCGGGAAAATTGGCCATATCCGGCGGGCTCCTCAGGCAAGGCTCTCCTCGCCATGGGAAAGCACGATAGCAACGAGGCGTTTCCGTTCCGTTAGCGATCACTGAAACAGTGGTGTGCCGGCTTGATATGCCGGCCGGGTTCACGGATGAAGCGTTCACGCCCGGGCGTTCAGCCGGCGACAGTGACGCCGCTCGCGCGCAGCACCCAGCGGCGGCCATCACAGCGGAACTCGGTGAGCGACAGCGGCTCGATGTCGATCTTCCAGACCGATGAAAGCGGTGCGCCGAGCACATGCGCCATGGCGGCGCGGATCGGCACGGCATGCGTCACCGTGACGATGTGACCGCTTTCGCCGGCCAGCCTCTCCATCAGCGCAGCACTCCGCCGGGCGACGTCGGCGACCGATTCACCACCATGGGGCGCCGCGTCTGCGTCGGCGAACCAGGCCGCCATGCCTTCCGGATCCTCGGCCTGCACCTCTTCGAAGCCTTTGCCGGCCCAGCGTGCGAAATCCTGCTCGGCAAGCAGCGGCTCGATCGCCGCGTCAAGGCCGAGCGCCTCGGCCGTCCGCCGCGCGGCCAGCGCCGGGCTTGTCCAGATACGGTCGGCGGGACGCAGCGAAGCGGCCAGCGCGCCGGCGCGATCGAGGGCGCGCGGCTCCGGCGGCTCATCGTTCGGAAAGCGGCCCTTGCGCATGCCGGCCGTCGCTCCGCTTGCGATCATCGTCAGGCGGACAAGCATGAAAAACTCCGTGGCCCAGCGAAAAACAGGCCTCACGAAGCCGTGCCGCCATTACATGTCGTTGACAGGCGAACGAAGTGCTGACAAGTGTCTTAGTGCTATACGGGATTGGAAGCCGGTGCGAGTCCGGCACGGTCGCGCCACTGTGATCGGCACCAGCCGAAAGTCAGGCCTTATTCCGCAGCATCGTTCGATCAACGGGACGCAGTATCCCAAGGGAGGTCAATATGTCCGACACCACCTTCGCCCCCAGCTACGGCCCGGTTGCGATTCCGGTCCGCGAGCTTCTGCCCTGGGCCATCCTCGGCGGACTGCTTTTGATGTTGGCGATCTATTTCGTCGGCGCGGAAGAAGGCGCCACCTCGCTGATCCGCGGCACCTATGTGCACGAATTCGTGCATGACGGCCGCCACCTGCTCGGCTTCCCCTGCCACTAAAGCGGTTCAGCATCGCTGAACCCGCTTTCGATTCTGATCCAACGCAATTCCGGACGGAAAACCGCTGCGCACTTTTCCTGGAATTGCTTGGTTGGCTTAACGCAATTCCGGACGGAAAACCGCTACGCACTTTTCCTGGAATTGCTTGGTTGGCTTAACGCAATTCCGGACGGAAAACCGCTACGCACTTTTCCTGGAATTGCTTGGAGGGATTGGTGACATGGTTGGAAAACTTTTGCTGCGCGGCATGCTTGTCGGGCTGGTCGCCGGGATTCTGGCGTTCGCCTTCGCCCGCGTCTATGGCGAGCCGCAGGTCGACAAGGCGATCGCCTTCGAGGAACAGCAGGCCCAGGCCGCCGGCGGGGCGCCGGAGCCCGAGATGGTCAGCCGCGCCACGCAAGCCGGCATCGGCCTGGCAACCGGCGTGCTGATCTATGGCGCCGCGCTTGGCGGGCTGTTCTCGCTGGTCTTCGCCTATGCCTATGGCCGGCTGGGCTCGCTCGGACCGCGCGGCACCTCGGCGCTGATCGCGGCACTCGGCTTCCTGGCCGTGATCGTGGTCCCCGGCCTCAAATACCCGGCCAGCCCGCCCGCAGTCGGCAATGCCGAAACGATCGGCTACCGCACCGAGCTGTTCTTCATCATGATTGTCGTCTCGATCGCGGCGATGGTGGCGGCGATCGGCCTGGCGCAGCGGCTGTGGAACCGGCTCGGCGCCTGGAACGCCTCGATCGTCGCGGGCCTCGCCTTCCTCTTCGTCTTCGCGCTGGTGAAGGCGGCGCTGCCCGACATCAACGAAGTGCCGGAGAACTTCTCGGCGACCGTGCTGTGGCAATTCCGCGTCGCCTCGCTCGGCATCCAGCTGGTGCTGTGGACCGTCGTCGGGCTCGGCTTCGGCGCGGTTGCCGAACGCGTGGTCGCGGTGCGCGACCAGCGCAGCCCGGCACGCCGCTACGCCTGAAATCCGATGCGTTGGCCGCCACGGTTCTGCGCCCTGGCGGCCAAAGCGGCTCAACGGTCGGTACGACCGCAGAGCCACTTTGGTCTTTCGTTTTCTCGCAATTCCGGACGGAAAACCGCCGCACACTTTTCCTGGAATTGCTCGGTTGCGGCGCTGCTCGCATTTCTGGCCGCCACATCCGCGCAGGCGCATGGCGGATCCTCGGCCCCGCCTCCTCCCGGCATCCAGATCCCCAGCCTGACCCACGGCCAGATGGCCGTCATCGCGCGCTATCGCGGCGAGATCCTCGACCTCGCCCAGCGCCAGACCGCGACCGACCCGACCTTCCGGCGGCTCTACAATCAAGGCAATCTGCAATTCACCTATTGCCTCTGGGGCTTGATGCCGGGCAGCCTCGGCGACGAGGAAAGCCCGTTCAACGAATGCAGCCACGCCTATCTCGCCGCCGCCAAGGCGCTGCTCACCTATATGGCGATGATGCCCGCGGCCGGGCGCGAGGCGAAGGCGCTGATCTCGGACATCGATGCCGAGATGGTGCGTAGCGGCGCGTCGTGGATCCTGTGCCAGTATAGCGGCGAGGCCTTCAGCACCGGCGCGGTCGTCGAGCCCAGATGGCGCGACATCTTCTTCCACTTGCCGAGCCTTGCGGTGATCCTCGCCACGGTGGCGGCGCTCGGCGCCGCCGCATGGTCGATTTTCCGTTCACCCGCTCCGCGAGCCGGCGCCGCTTAGAACGGTTCAGCGTTTCACGGAATCACCGAACCGCTCCCGGTCTTGCGTGCGATCGTTTTCAGGAAAGCCTGAACGCGCAACCATGTGAGCTCGGCTGCGGACGCATCGTAATCCGGCAGCGCTTGATCGGTGTAGAAATGGCCGATCCCCGGATAGGTGAAAATTTCTGCCCTGACGTGGCGGCGCTTCGCCGACGCCGACCAGTCGGCAACTTGTTCTGGCTGAGCAAATGCATCTGGGTCGGCGACGTGGACCGCGACCGGGACGTGTCGGCGAACATTGCTGGGAATATCAGCAAGGCCATGCAGCAGCACAATGCCGGCGGCAGCGACTCGTTCTGACCAAACGGCACTGATCACGCCAGCTCCCATGGAATGGCCAGCGAGCACCGCGTCTGGAGAAATCTGGAGGAGCGCCACCCTGGCGCGGTCGCAGATGGTCTCCCACCCAACATGGCTCATCAAGTCAAGCCCGTCGTCGACCGATGCCGCAGTCAGCCCTGCGTAGAGGTCCGGCGTCACAACATCGTACCCCGTGTTTCGCATGCGCTCAGCAGCTTGATGCTCCACCGCCCGAAGGCCCAGCGCCGAGTGAAAGAGTACAATAGCAGCCATCCGCTTTCCCTTCGGCGTCGCCTGGCCGATCGCGTTGAGCTCGGGCAATGATCGTCTTTTATCCGGCTTATCGAATCCCCACCACCAGCCATGCCCTTTCCGAAGCCTGCGCCGTCACCCTATCATCCATGCGCGCGCTCGTGATGGTGACCTTGCGGTTCGGCCATGGCGAAGGGCAAATCCTCGGTGTCGGGACCGGCCGCCAGTTGCAGCCTGGCGCTGAATTCATGCGGTTCGGTCGGCGCGACCAGGCTCTGCAGATAATGATGGTCGCCGCCGACCGGAGACAGCGGCAGGCTTTCGACCGCACCGTCCGCCCTTTCAATAGCGACGTTCGCCCGCAGGCCCTCGGCGTGACGCGACAGGCGCAGCCGCATGCGCTCGCCCTGCGGCGTGTCGACGATTTCGAGCAGCCCGCTGGCTAGCTTGCCGTCGACAAGGAACGGATCCGGCGCATGATGGTGGCCGGCCTCCGTCTCCAACTCGGCAAAGTGCACCGTGGCGACGTCGAGCGCCGGGATGTGCGCGAAGAGCTCGGCCTTGAGCGATGCGGCGATGTTGTTCGCGGCGGCAAGCAACAGGCCGTCATTGACCGCGATCGTAACGTCGACATGCAGCTTGTGGCCGAGCCAACGGGCCTTGACGTCGGCTACCTTTTCGATCCCGGCGACATGGTCGGCGGCGTGGTGAATCTCGTCAACGAGGCCGGGCTCGACGCCGTCCAGCATGCGGGTCAGCACCGAGCGCGCCGATTGCCAGACGATAGCGAAAATGGTGACGGTGATGAGCAGGCCGATGATCGGATCGGCGAGCAGAAGGCCGAGCCAGACGCCGGCCGCGCCGGCAACGACGGCAAGGCTGGTGAGGCCGTCGGTGCGGGCGTGATAGCCGTCAGCAACCAGCGCCGCGCTGTTGATCTGGCGACCGACACGGATGCGAAAAACCGCCACCGCTTCATTGCCGAGGAAACCGATGATGCCGGCGACGGCCAACCAGCCAAGGAAATGCACCGGCTGCGGGTTGAACAGGCGATTGATCGCCTCGTATCCGGCCACCAGCGCGCTCGCCAGGATGATGAGCACGATGATGATGCCAGCGAGATCCTCGACCCGGCCGAGGCCGTAGGTGAAGGTCCTGGTCGGTTTGCGGCGCACGAGCACAAAAGCGATCCAAAGCGGGATGGCGGTGGTCGCGTCGGCGACGTTGTGAATGGTGTCGGCAAGCAGGGCCACGCTGCCCGAGAGCATCACGACGACGATCTGCAGCGCGGCCGTGACCGCGAGAATCACGAACGACCACTTGATCGCCCAGATACCGCGGTCTGTGGTGGCGATGGTCGCGTCGATCACGCCATGAGTATGGTCATTGCCGTGGCCGCCATGATGTCCGTGCGCACCGAAGCCGAACCAGTCGAGCGCTTTTTCCCACATCGCCGCCTCACAGATATTTGGTGAGCTGCTTCAGCTCTTTGAGCGTGTCCCTGGTCGGTTCGCCGCCTTCGACAAGGCAATGCTCCATATGGTCGTGGATCAGCTCGCGCTTGGCATTGCCGACCGCGCTTTCGACGGCATGGAGCTGTTGCGCGAGATCAAGGCAGGACCGGCCCTGCTCGAACATGGTGAGCACGGCAGCGAGATGGCCATGCGCTCGCTTGAGTCGGGCGATGATATCGGGATGGGAGCTGTGTATCGTCATGGCAATATCCTATCCCCCAGGGTAGGATATTGCCAATAGACAATGCGCCTCGAACTCTCGAGGCTAGCCCGCGGCAGGGCTGGACTCGCCGCCCAGCCGAGCGTGCCCGCTGGCAGATGCTCGCCGACGCAGCAGGTCCTTGGCCCGCGGGGCAGTCTCTGCCGCGAAATCCCGATTTCATGTGATCAACCGGCTGCGGCGAGCGGCAGCCCCGCGGCAACCAAATGCTTGGTTTGCCGTTTATTTTAGCGGCTGCCGCCACCTACGTGGGGCCAGGCGGCTCCGGCGGCCAGAGACCGCGCGAAAGGAGGCCGCAATGACACGGCCCGCAGTGGAGATAGGCGACCGGGTGGCTGTCATCGCCACCGTGATCGAGCGCATCAAGGACCGCGTGATGCTGAAGCTCGACGGCGATGGTCATAATTATTCGATGGCCGAGCCCAATGCCAAGCCAGGCGACAAGCTCAGACTCGAAGGCGACGTCGTGCATGTCGACGAGGATCTCGGACGCACGACCGTGCAGGTGCTGGGACGCGTGACGGTCGACACCAACTCGGTCGAAATGGTGACGAGGCGTTGCGACCTCGACCATATCGGCTCCAACGTGCCCGGCCACCCTCGCCCGCGCACCCCGCCGAGACCACACGGGTAAACCGGTGGCTGCGGCGCGATCCTCCTCGCCGTGAAGCGGGTGGATTGCTTTAGTGACGCTTGAAATACTGCACCTCGCGTTCGTGCTTTTCTGCCGCTTCGCGGGACTTGAAGGTGCCCAGGTTGCGGCGCTTGCCGGTTCTGGGATCGACTTTGCGCGAATAGAGCCGATATTCGCCGGATTTCAGCTTGCGGATCATGGCGGTCTCCTTGTGAGCCAGGACTCTAATCCGCCTTGGGCTTTCGCGGTTCCGAGCAGGCCATGCTGTCCGGTCGCGCCCGCAAAAAGCACCGCTGTCGGTGAACCATTTCACGGACGCGAACGACCCAATGTCGGAAGCGACACCGTAACGACACGATTGAGTCGGATTATTTGTATTCAAATGACTTTCGCGACGTTATGCGAATGTCGCTGAAGTGCCGGATCTGAGGAGGGTGAGATGGTTACGGCGAAGCTTCACGGCGTTGAACTCGTCAGAGGCCAGAAGTGGACGGTGCGCGTCACCGCCTACGGCACAACGCTCATCTTTCCATTCGAAGCCGAGCAATATGCGCGCTCCTATGCCGATGGCCAGGCCTTCCGCCTCGGCGTCGAGGTTGTCGAGCTGAAGGATTGCGCCTGAGGGGCCGAGCCGGCCATCGCTGAATGGCCTCAAGACCCGCACAGCTATAGAATAGGCGCATGTCGGCTTTCGACTCGGCAAAGCAATGGGCGCGAGGGATCAAGCGCGATGTGGTGGCGCTGTGGATTGCGGCCCGCGATCCGCGTGTCCCCTGGTATGCAAAAGCCACAGCGGGTGCGGTCGCGGCCTATGCGCTGAGCCCCGTCGACCTTATCCCGGACTTCATCCCCATCATCGGCTACCTGGACGACTTGGTGATCGTGCCTGTCGGCATCATGCTCGCGGTCAAGCTGGTCCCGGCCGATTTGATGCAGGAATTCCGCGAAGAGGCGGTGAGACGCGAGAAGCCGGTGAGCAAGGCCGGGCTCGCTTTCATGATCGCGCTCTGGGTCCTGGCGGCGCTGGCGCTCACTTGGCTGTTCTGGCCAAAGCCAGCCTGAATGCTTCGGGGCCCCGACCAGACGGCGTCGATTGCATTGGCCTGTCGCGGCTATCTTTAGATTAGCGACATCTTGTATTTGTTGTAAATCAGGGTCATGCTTTTGGCGCGCGCGAAACCACATGCGCAGTGTGCAGGGTCAAAAGGGTCAGGCGTGATGCAATTCGCAGTTTGCTACGACCACAGCGGGTTCGATCTGGCGCGGTCGATCCTCCTCGATGTCACGGCGTTCTTTGCGCTGATGGCGCCATTGGCGATCGCGCGACTGATCGAGATATCCCGACAGGACGCCGTCCGGCTACAGCCCGCCTGAAGCCTGAAAGGCACGGAATTCCTAATCGTCGCGGGCGACCTTTCGGATCGGCAGGTCGCCGAGCAATGCCGAACAGTCGATCACCTCCTGGAAGTGAGCCTGCGGATCGAGCACGAGCCATGAAGCGTGGGTGCGAAGATCCTTCAGCCTGGCATTCTTTTGCGCACGCGCCAGGCGCTCCGCCTCGGAAGCCTGAAAAGGGCTTTCGGCCTTGTGATGGTGAGGAGTCCTCGACATCGCGGCGGAAAACGCGCCGACCCCCCTTTTCGTTCCGCGAAAGCGGATGACCCTCTGCGCATTGCAATGACCCGTGGGGCTAGGCTGGCGGCACCGCGCAACGCTGCAACTGGTGCGACATACGAGCGGAAAGTGCCGGACCGGCGGTTGGGGTAGCCCGGCTTGCCTTGGCGGTAAAAGAGTACGGCTCTTTGACTGGCAAGCCGGGCTGAAGCGCCGACCTTTGGGTTTCCTTGGGGGGAGCCGGCGCAGGGATAGAGTGTCGGTTTCCCGCTGCGCCCGCAATTGTTGCTGAGGTCCTATGCGCCGGCGCAATGGTCCGACCGGTTGGACGCCGCGGTGCCGCAACTCCAAGGCTGAAAAACGCGCAGACTTTTCCTGGAATCGCTCCAGGCGCCCGAACGCTCAAACTCGTGTAAGACGGCCGTCTTCTTGGAGCGCTCTTTTGACGAAAAGCTCGGCGTGTTGCGCCCATTCCGCTTCCGCGACGTCATTCTCGCGAACGGACCGCCTGAAAGCTTCCCGCAGTGCCTCGAGCTCAAAAATCGACAACCGCTGGTTTGTTTTTTGCTTTTTTTTGCCGACGTCCATACTGCGTTGCCAACAGCGTGATGAAGCCCATTGTATATGCGGCGGTTGTTCGACCCATCAACAGCTTGATCCTGACTTCTTTTGGGGGCAAATTTTTGCCGCGACGTCCGCAGTTCATGTCGGGAAAGAGCGGCCCGCCCGCCGATATGGACGGGTTGCAAGCCGGGCCGCCCGCGAGAGGTCGCCGCTATGTCTACATCCACAACGATCGATGAAGAGACCGCGCCAGGCCAAGGCATCAGCGGTGTGGCGCTATATCCCGCGGGGCATATGCCGTTGGTCCGGAGCCGGGGCTTGATTGGTGGTTGTGTCGGCATTGCAAAAGAACCCGTAATTTCGGGTGGCAGCCGGCCCGCGTCTCCTCCGTCAACAGGAATGTCGCTGGCTTTGCCGCCCGGCGGAGCAAGCAGCCTCCTTGCTTGCGAATCAAAGCCCGCCCGTCGGCGTGCGCCTAAACCTGCTCTGCCATTAACCTTCCTCACGGGCACGGACCAAGGTCGGTGTCGCAATTGCCTCCCCTCACCTATACTGTCGCGGACGGGTGGGTGAATGGTGCCGATGGTTGGGAGGTATTTAACACGACCTGCACGAATCTGGAGCGGGCTCTCTCTGGCCTGGCAGTTCGTGATCGCGGGCGGTATCGGCCTTCTGGCGGTGATGCTCGTGGTCGGGCTGTGGGTGACATCGCAGATCCGTGACGGGGTCCTGCACAATTCCGCCGCCACCACCGCGCTCTATGTCGACAGCGTGATCGCACCCTTGCTGCCCGATATGCGCAAGAGCCAGGAACTCGACGACACCGTCAAGCGCGCGCTGGACGAGACGCTGGGCCAGGGCGCGCTCGGGAAAAGGCTGGTCTCGTTCAAGCTGTGGCGGCGCGACGGAACGATCCTCTACTCCAAGGATGCCAGCCTGATCGGCAAGCAGATCAGGCCCAACGCCAACCTCATCGCCGCTTTCGCCGGCAACGTCATGGTCAAATACAACAGGCTCGAGGACGAGGAAGACGACAAGGAGCGGTCGATGGGCGTTCCGCTGCTCGAAATCTACAACCCGGTGCGCGAGCCGTGGTCCGGCGAGGTCGTGGCGGTCAGCGAATTCTACGAATTATCCGGCGACTTCGAGGAATCGCTCCACTCAGCTCTGCTGTGGACATGGCTGGTGGTGGCGGCCGCCACCGCCGCGGCGCTTGCCCTGCTCTCCGGCATCGTTTTCCGCGGCAGCCGCACCATCGTCACGCAGCAGGCTGCGCTCGAGGCCAAGGTTTCCGAATTGCAGACGGCCCTGGCGCAGAACTCGTCGCTGCGCCAGCGCGTTCAACGCGCCTCGCGCCGCGCCACAGCGATCAACGAGCGGTATCTGAGACGCATCGGCGCCGACCTGCATGACGGACCGGCGCAACTGGTGGCGCTTGCCGCGCTGAGGATGGACAGCCCGGCGCTGGTCGACCCGGCCACGTCCAGCCAGCTGCGCGAAGCCGAGATCGCCGGCATACACAAGACGCTCGGCGAAGCGATGCGCGAGATACGCGGCATCTGCAACGGGCTGGTGCTGCCGCAGATCGAGGCGCAGGCCATCGCAGACATTTTGCGGCTGGCGGTAGCCGAGCATGAGCGCCGCACCAGCACCAAGGTGTTGCTAACCCTGCCTGAGCGCTTGCCGGAACTCGGCACCTCGGAAAAGATAAGCGTCTATCGCTTCGTGCAGGAAGGCCTGAACAACGCCTTCCGGCATGGCAAGGGCAAGGGCCAGCAGGTCAGAGCCACGACGAAAGGCGGCAAGCTTTTGGTCGAGGTGATGGATTCGGGTCCCGGCTTCGACCCGGCCCGAAGCGAGGGCCTTGGGCTTGCGGGCCTCAGGGAACGCATCGAAAGCATAGGCGGGCAGTTCGAGACGCTGTCCGGCCCGGAAGGAACAAGACTGGTGATTGCCTTGTCTGTCGAGGAGCAACCGTGAGCACATCCATCCGCATCGCAATAGTGGACGACCACCCCCTGTTTCGCGAGGGCGTGGCGCGCAGCCTCGGCGAAATCGGCGGCTTCGAGCTTGTCGGCGAAGGCGCCAGCGCCGAGGACGCCGAAAGGCTGGCGCGCGCCAGCACGCCCGATATTCTCCTGCTCGACATCAGCATGCCGGGCGGCGGTCTCAACGCGCTCGCCAGTATCCTTTCAGCGATGCCCGAACAGAAGATCGTCATGCTCACGGTATCGGAGACCAATGCCGATGTCGCCCAGGCGCTGAAGGCCGGCGCGCGCGGCTATGTACTGAAAGGCGTCGGCTCCAAGGCGCTGGCCGAGATCCTGCGCGATGTCGCCAACGGCCAGAGCTACGTATCGCCGAGCCTTTCGGCCAGGCTGCTCTCCGACCTTTTGCAGCCCACCGGCAGCAAGCCCGATCCGCTCAGTCAGCTCACCGGCCGCGAGGCCGAGATCCTGAAACTGGTCGCCGAAGGATTGAGCAACAAGGAGGTGGCCGCCCGGCTGTCGCTGCAGGAGAAGACGGTAAAGCATCACATGACCAGGGTGCTCGCCAAGCTCAACGTGCGCAACCGCACCGAGGCGGCGCTGCTGATGCATGAGGCGAGGGAAAGGCACTAAGGTACTGGGGAATTTAAGAATTGAGGAATTGAGGAATCGGGGAACTGGATAAGAGAGGACTCTTCAGTTCTTCAGTTCTTCAGTTCCCCAGTTCTTCAATTCTCAACGCTCACAAGTTCAGCAGGCGCGACAGGTCCTCCTCCGTCGCTTGCCGTTCGATGATGGTGCGGCCTTGCGCATCCGTCATCTCGAAACGGCCGTTCTGGACCTGCTCCTTCATACCGTTGCGATGAATGACGGTGACCTTGTCGCCGTCGATCGAAAGCGTGTCGCCGGTCGCGGCATTGGTGTAGCTATTCTTGCCGCCGGGATTGGTGTTGCCCTTGCCGCTGTTGTTGCCCGGCCCGGCATTGGGGTTGCTCGCGCCGGCATTGCTGTTCCCGTTGTCGCCCTGGCCATTGCTGTTGCCGTTGTCGCCACTATTGCCGGAATTCGAGCCGCCGGCCGAGCCGGAATTCGAGCCGCCGGCGGATCCCGAATTACCGCTGCCGCCGCCTCCACCACCGCCGTTCCCCCCGTTGCCGCCATTGCCGTTACCGGCGGCGGTGGCTGCGGCAATCCTCGGCGCGCCGTCAAAGGTGATGTGCCAGGGCGCAAAGATCAGCGCCAGCGCGCTAAACACACGCAGCGCGAGCCAGGCGAGCCTGCTGAAGGGGCGGTTTCGCATATCTTCTCTTCGTTCCGGTCCCACTTCCGCATGGCTGAAGCTCCGCTCACGGCACAGACGAGGCGGAACCGGTGTGTTGATCCGGGCGAGAATTCACATTCCGGCGGGGCGACGAAAGCGGCCCACGACCCTTGCCCCCACCCGTCGGACCATTTCCGGCGCCATAGCTGACCAATGTCGCAACGGACAGGCTTTCCCGGCGCAAAAAATTACCCCCGCACGATGGCGGGGGCAAGGTGAGTAGCCAAGTTCCATCGCAAGACGATCAGGACCGCAGAGACGAAGCAAAAGGTGGCAACCTGATTTTGCAGCGCTGACCTTCGGTCCCTTAAGATCTAATCCGGATAAAACCTCACTCCCACAAACTCTGTCTCACAAGTTCTTCAGGCGATTGAGATCGGCCATGGTAGCCCTGCGGTCGACGATGGTGCGTCCGTACTTGTCTTCCATCCTGAACCGGCCGTTCTCGATCGTCTCCTTCATTCCATTGCGGTGCGTGACCTGGATGCTGCTGCTAGTGGCCTCGACCTTGTCGCCGGTAACGGCGTTCACATGACTATCGACATCCGCGGTGCCTGCCGCGCTGCTGCTCGCGCCGTTATTGCTCTTGCCGTTGTTGCTGCCGCTATTGCTGTTTCCGTTGTTGCCGCCGCTATTGCCGTTTCCACTGTTGCCGCCGCTATTTCCGCCACCGTTCCCGCTGTTGCCGCCGCCGCTTCCGTTTCCACCACCGCTGCCGCCATGACCACCGCCGCCTTTGTCGGCATAGGCCTTGGTCACGACGAGACCATCGACGGAGAGACTGACAGGCGCGACGACAAGCGCCAACGCAGCCAGCGCTGGCAAGACTAGCCTGCAGCCCCCGCGCGATGTGCGCATTCGGTTCTCCCCATGCCAGCCCTTCAGCCCGTCGGCCGAACTACCCCACCGGCAATATCGCAGCATAAGCATCCCCAATCAGCAGTGCATAAGGAAGTGGCCCACGACCCATGTCTTGTCCATTCGGACCTATTGCAATTTTGTTATAGGACTTAGGTCTTATTTCAACCACCGGATGCGGTCGGATGTTGCCGCCACGGGGTGTTTTTCCAAAGCCAACCAATCCTTTAACGAGCTGCGGGTGCCGAAGCGGTTCACCGTTTCACGGAAACGGCAAACCATCGCACATCCTTGTTTCGAAGCAGCTCAGGATGGATTACCGCTGCGAGGCGCCGAGCCTGCCGTTTCGCGCATTGTCCGGGAATTGCCCGGTCCGAAAGATGGATTCAGGCCGGCAAAGACACCGGCCGCCGCGCCGCGACCGCGGTGCCGAAGGCGGCGGCAATGACGGCGGCGACGCCCGCGCATTGCAAAAGGTTGAGCTTCTCATGCAGAAACAGGAAGCCGGTCAGCGCGCCGCCCGCCGGCTCCAGGCACACCAGCATGCCGTAGACCTTGGCCGGCATGCGCGCCAGCACCAGCATTTCCAGATAGAAGGGCAGCGCGCTGGAGAACAGGCCGACCACGGCCGCGCCCGCCATGATGTGCGGGTCGGCGAGATAGGGTTGAGCTGCGCTGAAGCCGAAAGGCAGCGCCAGCACAGCGGCGATCGCCATGCCATAGGCGGAGGTGCGCACGCCGAGCTCGGCGCCGGCCTTCTGCGCGAAGATGATGTAGAGCCCCCAGCAGGCGCCCGCTGCGAGCGCCAGCACCACCCCCAGCGGATCGAGCCCGCTTCTGGCATCCGCAAAAGGCGAGAGCAGCACGATGCCGGTTATCGCCAGCGCCACCCAGACGAGGTCGAGCAGGCGCCGGGAGCCGAGCATAGCGACGAACAGCGGCCCGGTGAATTCGAGCGCCACGCAGATGCCGAGCGGAATGCGCTGGAGCGCTGCGTAGAACAGCATGTTCATGGCACAGACCGTGATGCCGTAGGCGGCGAGCCAAGGCAGGGTTTTCCGCGAGGGCAGCACCTTCCAGGGCCTCAGCACCGCAGCCAGCATCAGCGCGCCGATGGCGAGCCTCAGCATGGTCGTGCCTTCCGAGCCCAGCACCGGGAACAGCCCCTTGGCAAAGGCGGCGCCGACCTGAACGGACAGGATGGCGCCGAGCAGCCCCAGAACGGGCATTGCGCCGACATGGGTTTCCGGCTTCGCGGTCTGCGTCGAGGTCAATCCTGGCTCCATCCCTGGTTCGGGAATGGAGATAGGGCGCGGGCACCGCGCTGTCGTGAGGCAGTACGGGGCGGACGGTGGGACAAGAGAGTGAGGTTTACGCCTTCGTCATCCTGGCGCGGAGCAAGGAGCGAAGCGACGCGCGCAGGGTCATGCCATGGCGCTAACGTATTGCAACGCTTACGGAATTCAGTACCGCCGCCTCCAAGTCGAACGTAAACGGCGTGGATTTTGGGGTCAAGCCGAGGACGACGAAGCGTTGGCGCAGGCCCGCACTCCGGCCGCTGTGGCCACCTCTCCCCCGCCTTTGGCGAGGGAGAGAAAATGCGCCCGGCGTTATCCCGCCATGGCGAGCGGCGCGGCGCTCTTGTTGGGGATCTGGATGTCGATCTCCAGCGTCGACATGGTCGCGCCGCGGTCCATCGAGACCTGGAGGTAGTCCTGGTCGATCTGCACATGCTTGGCGATGACCGCCATGATCTCCTCGCGCAGGATGGAGACGAGATCCGGCTGGCCGCGGCTCTGGCGCTCATAGGCGAGCAGCAGCTGCAGCCGCTCGCGCGCCACCGGCGCGCTGGTGCGCCGCTTGAAGAGATCGAGGATGCTCATGCGGCCCTCCTTCCGAGAAGCCGGTCGAGGAAGCCCTTGCGTTCGAAGGGGACGACCACCGGCAGGTCCTCGCCTTCCAGGCGTCTTGCCGCTTCGAGGTAAGCCTTTGCGGCACCATTGAGCGGTTCCGAGAGCGTGACGGGCGAACCGAGATTGGAGGCCCGCAGCACATCCTGGCTTTCCGGGATGATGCCGAGCAGCGGCGTCGAGAGGATCTCCAGCACGTCGTCGATCGACAGCATCTCGCCGCGCGCGGCGCGCGCCGCGTCATAGCGCGTGACCAGCACGTGTTTTTGCACCAGCTCGCCCTGCTCGGCCTTCATGGTGCGAGCGTCGAGCAGGCCGATGATGCGGTCGGAGTCGCGCACCGACGAGACTTCCGGATTGGTGACGATGACCGCCTCGTCGGCAAAGCGCATGGCGAGCTGGGCGCCGCGCTCGATGCCGGCCGGGCTGTCGCAGAAGACATAGTCGAATACCGATCGCAGCCGGGCGATGACTTCCGCCACACCCTCTTCGGTCAGCGCGTCCTTGTCGCGCGTCTGCGAGGCGGGCAGCAGGTAGAGAGTCTCCAGCCGCTTGTCGCGGATCAGCGCCTGCGAAAGCTTCGCCGTCCCCTGGATAACGTTGACGAGGTCGAACACCACGCGGCGCTCGGCGCCCATGATGAGGTCGAGGTTTCTCAGGCCGACGTCGAAATCGACCAGCGCCACCTTCTTGCCTGTCCTGGCCACGGCGGCGCCGAGCGCGGCCGTCGAGGTTGTCTTGCCGACGCCCCCCTTGCCCGATGTGACCACGACTACCTTGCCCATATATCCAGCCTCCATTGGCGGTTTTTATTCTCTGGCCGTGCCAGGCACGGCGGGATCTTTCGCTTTTGGTGCACATCGTTCTCCCAAGACCGCTGCAACTGGGGGCGACATGCACTGATAACCTTCGCACGCGAAACCGGTCCGAAGCTTGCGGCCAAGAACTCAGCCGAGCGGCACCACGCACAACGCATCATTGTCGAGGAAGGCCTGCACGGCCTTGCCGCGCGACACCCCTTCCATCTCCTCGGCCGTGGTGTACCAGCCGTCGACGGCGAGCAGCTCGGCCTCGTTCTTGCGGCAGAAAATGCGCGCCGAAATATTGCCTTCCGAGCCGGCGATCGCCCGGCCGCGCAACGTGCCATAGACATGGATCGAACCGCCGGCGACGATTTCCGAGCCGGACGCGACCGAGCCCAGCACGATCACGTCGCCATGCGGATGGAAGACCGACTGCCCGGAGCGGATCGGCGCCTTGATCATCAGCGTGCCGGCGGCAGGCGCCGGCACGGCGCCCTGCCCTGGCTTTTCCGGTTCGGCCTGAGCCGGCTCGATCCTGACCGCTTCCAGCCTTGCCAGTTCGGGATCCACCGGCTCATCACCGGCCGCTTGCAGAACCTCGGCGGGCGCCGCCGCCTGGATCGTTTCCCGGGTCACTTCGGCCCGCTCCCCGGCGACGGCCATTTCCAGCTCTTCCGCCCGCGCCTTGCGCGCGGCCCGGCCAAGCAGCCCCTCGGCGGTCGCCTCCTTGGCGCCGGCCAAGAGCGGGGGCAATTCAGACCCGAGCTCGGCGCCTTCGAGCTCGATGGCATAGACGCGGATGCCGCGCGAACCGAGCACGCCGACAAGCGCTGCGATCTCCTCCGGCCCCGGCTGCAAGGTGTTCAAATCCAGCACCACCGGGCGGCCGTTGAAATAGCCGGGCGAATTGGCGATCCAGTGATCCAACCCCTCCAGCCAGTCGGCGATCGGCGCTTCCGGCGTCAGCGTGAAAGCGACGAAGGAACGGGCGCGAAAGCGGATCGATTTGTTGTGCAAAGGGGCGGCGAAGGTCACGTCCGGGCGAATCCTTACTCAATGGTTAAAGGGTGCCGGGCTAATGGTTAACAAAAGGTTAATTTTGGGGATTGGAGCCGTTAATAGCTGACGCGGCTAACTGCTGTGGCCGGGCGGTCACAAGACCAGCCGCCGCCCCGCAATTCGCCGAAGATCGAGGCTCCGACGAGCCAGGCGTGTGAAGCGCCTAATATACGAAGCGACGCGCGCGGACCATCTTCTTACCCGGAACTTTCCACTCTCTTCAGGGAGGAGACGGGCATGGGCATTGACCGGCTAGACAGCAAGCGAGCAGGCAAGACAGGTGCCGCAATGGCAGTCCTGATGGTGCTTGCAGGATGCATGACGCACCAGCCGAGCGGAATAGACGCATACCAGACGAGCAGCACAGACCAATGGCTGACGACGTCAGATGCGGACAAGGTCGTCAGCGCGATGAGCGCCAAGGGAATGATGCCGGCGACCATCGACTGCCGGTTCGACAACACCGCGCCAGGCCAGGTGGCCTACCGCTCGAAATTCACCTGGAAGCAGGCGCCTGCCAACACGCGCTACCACGGGGAAGTCGGCGACCCGACCTACCTCGCAAGCAAGGACGTCGCATCCAACAGGGCGGGTCTGAGGCGGGTGTTCGCGAAGACCGCGCGGGACCCGGCGACGGGACAGAAAGTCGGCTGCTCGATCTGGGCGAGCAGCAGTTGAGAAGCGAATTGCCGATCGGCGATCGAACCTCTGCACAAGTCGCGGTCGGCAGCTCAACGGCTCTCATTTGCTGCGGTTTTGCTGGCCAGACAGGAAACAAAGGCGCACGATACGATTTCGCTGGTGCGGCGAGGACAGTCCGGCTTGATCTCTTGCTGAGTAGGTCGGGCTGTCCAGGAGCCTCTCCTTGGTCTTGCATGCGAGCGGGGCCTTTGCTTGCGGCTGGTTTCCCGCCGACTGCCTCGTGTCGTATCACTCAAGCCTATCTTTGCGTTCGCCCACCCGTTCGCCCACAACAAACAGTGCTTGCCATGTTGCGCGCCGCGGCCTAAGCGCAGTGATGGCAAATGAAAAATTCGACCAGTCGGTGACAATCATCGTTGATCCGGCCGGCGGACGGGAGGCAATCGGCGATGCCGCCGCCTGCCTGGACTTCCTGCTTCGAAGATGGCGCGGCAAGCGAAGCGACAAGCACCGCGCAGCCATTCAGGCCTGCACGGATGTAAACAGCGGGCGCCGACCGGCTTCATTCGCGCGCAAGGCGTTCATAGCAGCCGCCCGCGAGGCGGCCATTCTCGTGACGCCTTAAGGCTGCTCGCGCGGTCTGAAATTCTTACTTTCGATGTCGATGATCTCGCCGCAATTTTCACACTCCATCTGGGTGTGAGCGCGTATCCAGCCCACACGCGTTTTCGCCTGGTGATGGCACCGCGGGCACTCCACATCGATTTCGAAGTGATCGGACTCTCGTTGTGTCATTGCGGTTCCAAGGCCGGCCTGCCTAACGCGACATTATCCGTTATCAGTGCTCCCCTCCCGCTCGTCTTCCGGATCCACCACTTTCTCTTTCGCCACCTTGGCCGCGAGCTTCGCCTCTTTCTTTGCCGCCTTCGCCTGATCGCGTTTGCTGCGCTCGTATCGGTAGTTGGGTTTCATCGCCATGGTGTTTCTTCCGGTTTAGGCAATTTGCGCCTTGGGATTTGGACATGCCCAGGAGCGGGAAAGACAGTTCGCGAGACATAAGGCCCAAGCAAGAGTCAGGCGGCCATCATGTCAAATCAGGCGATTGCGTTCTGCGATCTGACGTGCCCGCCGCAAGGTGCCGTCAGTGTCGGCGAGCTTGCGCCTTGCTGCCTCGTCCTTCCTGACCGTCAGCCGCGCGGACATGATGCTTGAGAACCTGACGATCGGCTTGATCGCGGCGGGCGGCGCCTCGGGGGTTTTCATGAAACGCATCGGCATTATCCTTTCTTGTAGCAGCCAGGGCTAAGGCTATTCGCGACTGCGGGTTTTCCCTGCGACATTGGCTTCCTGCCTATCGGAAGCCGGAAGCCGTGAGCGTGTAGGAGTTTCGGCGCTCGTGCGCATACGCTTTGCTGGCGGCGTTCTGGATGGAGCTGCGCAAGGCGTCGAACGCCGAAAGATATGCCATCTCGGCCGTTTCCTTGCCCCCAGCATCGCCAAATGTCCCAAGGACCTCGACCTCGACGAAGAAGCGGACCTGGAACATACCGTCATGGCCAATGAAGCAGACGGCGCGGCGCGTTTGATCGAAACTCCGGCTGGGATTTGGAAAGGCGAGCGTCATGGGTTGCCCACCCGTGTTTCAGCGTGTTCAGCTGCTGCCGGCCGGGTTCTATTCCATTCCTTTCGAGCCTCGACATTGCGACGGTTGAGATTCAGCATGCTCGTCGTCGCATGCGCACGCGTCAGCCCGACCATCGGAGCGCCGTCGACATGCGCCGGAATCCCGGTGAAGACATGGCAGACGGTCCAGGAATGATCCGCTTCGACGCGGCGGCCGTATTGATGATCCCTGAAGGCGTGACCCGACAAGCCTCTGTTGTTTGGCGAACAGCCGGATACCGCCTTGTGGCCCGCCCCGGTCTCGCCGTTGGCCATGGACCTGTTCATACCTGTCTTTCCTCGCCTTCCTGCGCGGCGATAATCTCCGAATAAAGCGCCGCGCCGTCAGCTTCGGAGATCGTGACCGCATCCGGCCACTGCGGCATGTTCAGCGTCCTCGCCAGAAGCCGCGCGATCTCGATTGCATCGTCAAGGCACGTTGCCAGCACCGTCTCGCGGCCGATGACGGCATGCGCGTCATCGCTGACGCGCGTGCGATAGAATTCGATCACGACCTTCATCGAGACCCGCCGCGCGATGGCATCGAGCCCTTCGCGCCGAGGCCGGCGCCTTGATTGAACGGGCTCTCAGGCCTGGTCGGAATTCTTCCCTGCTTCGGCGTCCTCATTTCGCGATTGGAGCGTTGCCGTCCCTTGGCCATGTCCGAACGTCCTTTCGATCAGCATCAGGCCGGGATCCGAGGCCGGGGTTCCGGCCGATTCCAGCCTATCCTCGGTCACCACGCGCTCATGCGGTTCGGTGTCGCTGCGGATGCGGTATTGCGGCGAGTTTTCTTTTGGCGGCAGCGTGCCGGTGACGTGGTAGACTTCCGCGGTCAATGTCCGGAAATCTCCCTTCAGACGGACCGCCTGTCCGATGTCGAACAAGCGCGGCGGGGCGCCGTGCCGTATCGGCCGTATGTTGCGCTGCATAAGGCTTGTCATGGTTGTCTCCGGTCGTCTTCAGCGCCGCCTCGAGAGAGGCCGGTTGATCGATGCTTTTACCGTGCGAACCCCATTGTGCGGAGGATCGCCGGCAGGTGAATGAAAGAGGCCGCGTTGCGTCGCGGGAAAGACCCTTCCGGGCCTCCTCCTCGAGATCGGTAGATACTCTGCGGTCGCGGCGCGCCTGAAGCGCGGCAGCACCAAGGAGAGCCGAAGCAGACGACGACGGTGGACGCGATGCGAATGGCCACGATTGCGGCTTTCCCGTGAAAACTTGCTAGGATGGGCTTCCGCGTTATTTCAGTCGAACCGCTGGAACGATTTGCGGTGCTGCCAGTACATCCGTGGTCAGCGCCCTGCGTCGTTCCAGGGTTCAAACGAGCAAGCTGCCGCGCCGGACCGGCGCAACGCTTCGCTATCGAAAATTCGGAAAAGGATTGGCGCGGCTCCGACGGGGCGAAAGCCAAACTCAACCAAATCAACACTTTTTGTATGCGCCTCAATTGCGCTCAAAGCAAGTCTTACGCGTCTATTATTTTTTTCCCGGGTAAATAGAAATCTCGGGTCCGGGCCTGAAAAGCGGCAAATCGATTTGCAGGCGCTTACCAAATTCCTGAAATCTTCGGATTATTTCGCCCAAACATTTTTGAGCTTCCCTGGGATTATTTTTTCACTCCCATCCGCCACAACCAAAGCCGTCTACACGACGACAGGCTTGGCCCAGAAAAAGGCCACCGAAAATCCGGGCACATAGCGGCTATATCGTCGTTCGACCACCGCTTCCTCCGAGGCGTTTGCGTTAAACGGCGAACGGCTACAGGTCACTCCCCGGACGCCACCTTGGGCTCCGCGCGAGACCCGCGACCCTCCGACCTGGCCAAGCCGCGGATGGCCGGGCCGTTGAGCACCGTACCGTCCGGCGCGAACTGCGAGCCGTGGCAGGGGCAATCCCAACATTGCTCGGTCGAATTCCAGTGCACGATGCAGCCGAGATGCGTGCAACTGGCCGAATGCCGGTGCAGCTTGCCGTCGCGGTCGCGGCATACGGCGAACTTGCTCAAGCCGTCCTGAAGGATGCCGCCTTCGCCGGGCTTGAGGTCGCCGGCCGACTTGACCTCACCGGGCAGCAAGTAGCCGGCGAGATTCTTCACTGTTGTAAGGTTCTCATTGACGTAGTGCGCGAGCGCGGCGGGCGGCTTCCGGTCGGGAGCATAGACGGCTTCCCATGGGTTCGATCCGTCCACGATCAGATCGCGTATCAGCAGTCCGGCCAATGCACCATGCGTCATGCCCTGGCCGGAGTCGCCGGTGGCCATGAAGACGTTGCCGTTGCCGGGGCTTCGGCCGATGAAGCCGCAATAATCGATCGTTTCGAGAACCTGACCGGACCACCGCGCTCTTTCTCCGCCAAGATCGGGCACCAATGCCCTGATCCATGCTTCAAGCGCGGCAAAGCGTGCCTCGCCGTCATCCGCTTCGCCCGATTTGTGATCGCGGCCGCCGGCGATGAGACAGTCCGTCTTGCCGGGGCCTGGATTGAGGCGGACGTAATAATAGGGATCGTCCATGTCCCAGTAGAGGGCATCCGGGAGGGTTCCCCTGGCGATCTCGAAAGCCATGGCATAGGTGCGGTAAGGCGCCATCTTGCTATGGATCTTGACCCATGTGTTGATCGGGGAATTGGTGGCAAACACCGCGTTCGAAGCCGTGACGGCGTAGCCGCCCTCGCATTTCAGGCGAATCCGCTCCCCCTCCTCGATCTCGACGACGGCGCTGTCGGCGAATGCCTTGCCGCCTCGCTTCTCGAAATCAGCCAGCAGGGCGCGCAAATATTTCAGCGGGTGGAAGGTGGCCTGTCCGGGGTAGCGCAGGATGGGCGCCGATTCATGACCCTTGAGCGGCACGCCTTCGCCATGTTCGGCCTCGGCGCCGATCTTTGCCGCAGCCGCATACTCCTTATTGCATTCTCTGGCGGCCTGCTTCTCGTCCATCCATGCGGCCGGGAAAAGGAAGCCGTCCAGCCGCCGGAAATCGCAGTCGATCTCCAGGCTGGCAACGTGCCGTTCGATGCGGTCGACGGCGGCTTGCTGGCTCTCCTGAAATCCGCGCGCCAGAACCTCGCCGCGCATGTCGATCAGCGCGCTCAAGCCATCGTCGCAGATCGGCGCCAGATGGGCGGTCGTGCGCGATGTCATGCCTCCGAGCAACGGGCCGCGATCCACGAGCACCACCTTGCGCCCTGCCAGCGCCAGTTCATAGGCAATCGAAACCCCGGCGATGCCGGCTCCAACGACGGCCACGTCGCAATGCTCGTCCTGCTCGAGGCGGGGCGCGCCGGGCAAGCTGGCGTCGAGCATCCAAAACGATCTGGTCGCTTCGCCGCTGACGTTCATCGCGTGCCCCGTCGAGACGATATCGGACGGCCGGCGGCCAATGCTGCGCAGCGCGGGTTGTAGGTCATCATGACCGGCTCCATCCTCGCGGCTAGGTGCTCTTGAGCGTTCCGTTCATCCCGTTCGGGTAAAAGCCGCCCTTGCTCACACCCGCTTGGTCGGTCAGATAAACAATGCGCAGCACCTCCTGCGGGGTCCTTGTGAAGGCAATCGCATCCGGCGTCGAAGGAACGAAGTTGGCCTTGCCCTCGACGCGAATGCCCTGGTCCTTGTCATCGGGCCCATCGATCTTGTCGCGTGCGTCGGAAATCGCATTCGCCGCCTTCCAGGCCTTCTCGCCCATGCGATAGAGCGACGACCGCGCCATCCCCATGTGGTAGGCCTCGACCGCGAGAATTCCAGCCGCGGCTGCCAGGAATTCCTTGTTCTTCAGGACGGTTGCCGCACCGGCGTAGGCGGTGACGCCGACATCCTCGAACAGCATGCCGCCAAGCACGAAGTTCATCTGGTTGCCGAAGGGGTCGAAGTCGGCACCGAGCCCGGCCGCCTTTGCGACCGCGGCAAAGCCGGCATCAAAATCGATCGCCGGCCGGTCCACCGCATTCGACGCCAGGGTCTTGCGGTAGAACCTGACATGGGCAAGTTCATTTTCCGCGACTTCCCGCAAAAATTCAGCCAGTGCGGGTGTTTCGAAGGGAACCTTCTTGCCGCCGACGACGTCGCCGGGCTTGGAACCGGCATCTGAATCGTCGATGCCTTTTCCTGTGGTGCCCCGGAGGTAGTATTCGGCCTCCATGTATTCCAGGTTCAGCGCGAACCGGAAAATGTCTTCGTCCTTTATGTCATCCTGTGCGAAAGCAGGCGAAACGGGGACGACGCCGGTCGCTGAAGCGAGCGTCGCTCCGAGACCAATTTGCAATGCGTCGCGGCGAGAAACATGAAGTGAGGGCGTGGCACGGATCATAGCTTCCTCCCGAAGCCCGCCATGAACCGGTGTGGCCTCAAACGAGCGGGCCGTTCCGTCAACTCCGCCAAACGCGGAATGTTCCTGAACTGAGCCGGTATGGTTGTGGACCCGGGCGATTCGATGGGCGTGCCGGCGTGACTCCCGGGCTGCGGTTCCTCTATAGGACGAGCTTCTTGTCCGACGCCGGATTCATTTCATGGCCCTCCTCCCCTCCTGTCTCTTATACACATCT
>NZ_NSFT01000031.1 GCF_002294725.1 Mesorhizobium sp. WSM4313
TAGTTCTGCATTATCATGTCCACGCCTCTTCCTGTGGTGCGGGGTCTGCTTGGAACAGCCCCGTGCAACTGTTCAGGTTGATGGTTCACCGGTGGGAAGGGACCGAGCCATGCCACGGCCTGTCCGAAAGGACGACCAGGATTCATTCGGTCTCCTTCCCACTTCAACCATACACCAGAACCAACACACAGGATTCCAGGGTCTGCGCGCGTCGCTCCGCTCCTTGCTCCGCCCTGGAATGACGAAGGTGACAGCCGCTGGCGCATCTTCCAAAACCTTGTCTCCATCACATTTTTTCGTTGGCGCGACGCCTCGGTTTGCGTGCACCATGACGGTGCTCATCCCGCGAGGCCCATCATGCTCACCCTGCCCGGCATCTCCGACATCCGCGCCGCCGCCGAGCGGCTTTCCGGCCTGATCGTCGAAACGCCGCTCATCGAATCGCCAGAGCTAAACGAGCGCTATGGCGGCCGCATTCTGTTCAAGCCCGAGACGCTGCAGCGCACCGGCTCCTTCAAGATTCGCGGCGCCTATAACAAGCTGTCTACCCTGAGCGAGGAAGAGCGCGGCCGGGGCGTCGTCGCCTTCTCGTCCGGCAACCACGCGCAAGGCGTGGCGGCCTCGGCCGCCATGTTCGGCGTCAAGGCGGTGATCGCCATGCCAGCCGATGCACCGGCGCTCAAGGTTGGCAATGTCCGCAAGATGGGCGCCGAAGTGGTGCCGTTCGATCGCTACAAGGACGACCGCATGGCGGTCGTTCGCCCCTATATCGAAAAGGGCATGGTGCTGGTGCCGCCCTTCGACGATCCGGCCATCATCGCCGGCCAGGGCACGATCGGCCTGGAGCTGATCAAGCAGGCGAAAGCGCTCGGCGTGGCTCTCGACGCCGTCGTCGTTCCTTGCGGCGGCGGCGGCCTGTCTAGCGGCATTTCCGTCGCCGTCAAGGACGCTTCGCCGAGCACGCAAGTCTGGGCCGTCGAGCCCGAGCATTTCGACGACACGCGCCGCTCGCTGGCCAAGGGCGAGCGGGTCGCGAACGAGCCCGGCCACAGCTCGATCTGCGATGCGCTGCTCACCGCCGAGCCGGGCGCCATCACCTTCGAGATCAACCGCCGGAATCTCGCCGGCGCCATCGCCGTCTCCGACAAGGCCGCCGCCCAGGCGATGCGTGACGCGATGGCTTATCTCAAGCTGGTGGTCGAGCCCGGCGGCTGCGTCGCTTTTGCCGCGCTCTCATCCGGCGAGATCGACCTTGCCGGCAAATGCGTTGCCGTGATCCTATCCGGCGGCAATGTCGATTTCGGCACCTATGCGGAAATCATGGCGGCGGCTTAGAGGCGCGGCCTGCACGCGAGAATCGTTGTGTTCCTTCGCGCCCCCCTCTGTCCTGCCGGACATCTCCCCCACAAGGGGGGAGATTGGCAGTTTCGGCGCCTCGCCCATCTCTGCAACGTTTGAGGTTGGCGACGGTCGGCGAGGCGTCCGATCTCCCCCCTTGTGGGGGAGATGGCCGGCAGGCCAGGGGGGCGCTGTCCCGCCAGCCCTGGGCTTTTGTGCGCAAAATTTCCGTGATCTCAGTCCAGCGTGCGCCTGAACCGCACCAGCGCTACGCCGGCAAACAATGCCACGAACACGACCAGCCAGCCGACTTCCGTCGCCACCGCCGGCAGCTCCGCCCCTTTCAGCATGACGGCGCGGGTGATGCGCAGAAAATGGGTCAGCGGGAAGATCTCGCCAAAGGTCTGCGCCCAGCCCGGCATGCCGCGATAGGGGAACATGAAGCCCGACAGCATGATCGAGGGCAGGAAGAAGAAGAAGGTGAGCTGCAGCGCCTGCATCTGCGTGCGCGCGATCGTCGAGATCGTGTAGCCGAGCAGCACCAGCGACAGCACGAACACCAGCACGGTGGACAGCAGCAGCGACAGCGAGCCCATGAAGGGAATGGCAAACAGCAGCTTCGCCGCGGCCAGCACCACCACCACCTGCACCGCGCCCACCACCAGGTAGGGCAGTACCTTACCCAGCATGATCTCCAGCGGGCTCGACGGCATGGCCAGAAGGTTTTCCATCGTGCCGCGCTCGGTCTCGCGCGTCAGCGCGATCGAAGTCATCATCACCATCGTCATCTGCAGGATGACGCCGAGCAGGCCGGGCACGATGTTGTATTGCGAGATGCCTTCGGGATTGTAGCGCCGGTGCACGACGACATCGAGCTGGCCGCGCGCCGCCTCCTTGGCCGTTTCCTCGGTGCCCTGTGCCCTGAGCAGCGCCTGGCCGGCCACGGTGCTCAGCGTCGAGATCGCGCCGCTGGCGACCGCCGGGTCGGTGGCGTCGGCCTCGATCAGGATCTGCGGGTTGTCGCCGCGCTCGACGCGGCGGGCGAAATCGGCGGGGATGGTGACGACGAAGGAGACATCGCCGCGCGCCATCAGGAACTCGGCTTCCGCCGCACTTTGCGCGACATGGTCGAAGCGGTAGTAGCCGGTGGTCTGCAGCGCCGAGACCATCGCCCTCGTATAGGGGTCGCTGCTGGTCGCCACAAGCGCGGCCGGCAGGCTCTTCGGGTCGTTGTTGATCGCATAGCCGAACAGCACCAGCTGGATCAGCGGCACCCCCAGCATCATGGCGAAGGTGATGCGGTCGCGCCGCATCTGGATGAATTCCTTGATGAGCAGCGCGCCCAGCCTGGCGAAGGAGAAGACCGCTTTCATGCCATATTGTCCTTCGAGCCGGCCATGAACTGGATGAACACATCCTCGAGGCTGGTCTCGCCTGGCTTCACGGTGACGCCCTTGTGTTCCTTCTCGACGTCGGCCAGCGCCTTTTCGAGCGCCGCCTTGTCGGAGCCGACGACATGCAGCGTCGCGCCGAACGGCGCCACCTGGTCGACGCCGGGCCTGCCTTGCAGCGCCTCGGCCACCTGGTCGAGCCGCGGCCCCTGCAAGACGAAAGTGGTCAGCCCGGCATTCTTCACCACCTCGTCCACGGTGCCGGTGGCGAGCATCTTGCCGTAGGAGATGTAGCTGATGCGGTGGCAGCGCTCGGCCTCGTCCATGTAGTGGGTGGAGACGAGCACGGTCAGCCCGCCGCCGGCGAGGCGATGGATCTCGTCCCAGAACTCGCGCCGGGCCTTCGGATCGACGCCGGCCGTCGGCTCGTCGAGCAGCAGCAGCTTCGGCTCGTGCATGATGCAGGCGGCCAAAGCCAGCCGCTGCTTCCAGCCGCCGGAAAGCGTGCCGGCCAGCTGGTTGCGGCGGCTGGCCAGGCCGAGATCCTGAAGCGTGCGCGAGACATACTCCTCGACCGGCCTCAGCCGGTAGAGCCGCGCCACGAATTCGAGATTCTCGCCGATCGTCAAATCCTCGTAGAATGAGAATTTCTGCGTCATGTAGCCGACTTCGCGCTTGATCTTGAGCGCGTCGGTGCGGATGTCGAAGCCCAGCACCGTGCCGTCGCCTTCGTCCGGCGTCAAAAGCCCGCACATGATACGGATGGTCGTCGTCTTGCCTGAGCCGTTCGGCCCGAGGAAGCCGACGATCTCGCCTTCGGCGACCGTCATCGTCACATGGTCGACGACGGTCTTGTCGCCGAAGCGCTTGACCAGGCCGCGAACGTCGATGGCATTCATTGCCCGAGATCCGCCCCGATGTCGGCCAAGTCGACATCGACGATCTGACCGGGCTGCAGTGGTCCCGCATTGCCCTCCGGCCGCGCCTCGACGAGATAGACCAGCTTCTGCCGGTTCTCCAGCGAGTAGATCACCGGCGGCGTGAATTCGGGGTCGGGCGAGACATAGCTGACGCGTGCCTTCAGTCCCGTCCCGCAGCCGTCGCAACGGACGTTGAGCTCGGTGCCGACCTTGACCGCCGAGAACGCGCTTTCGGGCACATAGACGCTGAGCTTCACGGCGCCGTCCGGCAGCATCGAGATCACCGGCGCGGTCGGCCCGGCTGTGTCGCCTGGATTGCGGATGACGTCGTTGACGCGGCCAGGCGAGGGCGCCGCCAGCACCCGCTTCGACAGCCGCCACTCGGCCTGCTCCAGGGTCGACCGCGCCTGCTTGACCTGGTTGTCGGCGGCCTTGATGGTCTCGGCCCGCGCCGGCAGATTGCCGACGGCGAGATTGGCTTCCGCCTGGCCGACCTGGGCATTGGCAGTCTCCAACGAAGCCGAGGCGGTGTCGTAATCGGCCTGGGTGCCGGTGCCGCGCTTGTAGAGGTCGCTGGCGCGGTCGTATTTGCGCTTGGCGTCGGCCGCCTGGGCTTTGGCCATGTCGACCTCGGCCTTGAGCACGGCGATTTCCTCGGGGCGCTTCCCGACCTGAAGGTCGGCAAGCTGCGCCTGCGCCTGCGCAAGTGCTGCTTTAGCCTGCGCAACCTCGATCTTGGCGTCGGCGTCTTCCAGCGTCGCCACCGCCGTGCCGTTCTCGACGCGGTCGCCGCGCCGAACTGACACCGTCGCCACCTGGGCCACTTCGATCGGCGCCATCAGCACATATTCGCCTTCGACATAGCCGACGGCCAAAGGTGCGGCCGGCGCGCAGGCGCCGAACAGTTGGGCCGCGAGCGGCAGCGAACAGAGAAAGCTCATGATTTGCCCTTCTTGCCGGCGGCCCCCCGCGCGGCCAGCATTGCCCTGAGATTGTCGGTTGCGACCGCCACCACCTTGGCGGCCTCTTCATTGCCGATGTCGCGCCAGCCCATCCGGCGCATCACCGCCTCGCGGCCGATGCGGAAATAGATGACCTGGCCAATCATGGTGAAGACGGTGAGCTTGGTCGCTTCGCTCTCGGCCGGCTCGCCGGTCGCCTGTTCCCAGATCTGGCACAGCCGCCGGTGCGTCGGCTCGAACACGCCGGCATAGATGCGGTCGAGCGCGGCGGTCGGATGCGAGAGCTCGCGAAGTACGAATTGTACGATCTCGCCGGCCTGCGGACTGGCCACGACGAAACCCACCATCCGCTCGAGCGCCGCGAAAAGCTGCGCCCGGGCTGCTTCCGGGTCCAGGGGAGCCGTTGCCTGCACGCCGCCCAGCGCCTGGCCGGCAATCCCCTGGATGGTATCGACGATGAAGTCGGCAGCGGCGGCGCGCAGGCCCTCCTTGCCGCCGAAATGATAAGCGATGGAACCGATATTGGCCTTGGCCTCGGCCGCGATCTCCCGCGTCGACGTGCCGTCGAAACCCTTTCGCCCGAACAGCCTGAGCGCCGCGTGGACAAGCGCCGCGCGCGTTTGATCGGCGGTGCCGACCTCGCGCTGTGGCCTTCTTGCGATTGATCGTTTGTTCATACCTACACTTTAATCAATCGATTGATTAAAGTCAAATTTGGCCTCGACTCGGCTTGCCTTCCCGGCCCTCACAGGCTTTAGTGCCCGGCCATGAGCAAGGAAGTCGAGCGCAAATTCCTGGTCTCCAGTCCCGCCTGGCGCGATGAGGTCGAGGCAAAAATCCGCATTCGTCAATTCTATGTCGCCGCGCAGCCCGGCCGCACGGTGCGGGTGCGCATCAGCGACGGGCGCTCAGCCAAGCTGACGCTGAAGTTCGGCGACAGGGCGCGCGAGCGCGACGAATTCGAATATTCGATCCCGCTAGCCGAGGCCGAGGAATTGATGGCGTTCGCCGTCGGACGTGTCATCGAGAAGACACGCCACCATGTTAGACACCGCGGCTATCTCTATGAAGTCGATGTTTTCGGCGGCAAGCTCGCGGGGCTGGTGATCGCGGAGCTGGAGACGCCGGAGGACGTATCTGACGAAATGCTGCCCGACTGGCTCGGTCGCGAGGTCACCGGCGAGTCGAGGTTCTACAACGCGTCGCTGGCCCTCGGGGGGATTCCGGAGATCGCCGCATGAGTTTCCGCATCGATCCGCGCTTGCCTCTGACCGGCGAGGTCAGGCGCATATTGGCCGACGAGATCGGCAAGGCAGTCGCTCATCTCGAGATGGCGCGCGAGAAACCGGAGCAGGGACTTCACAAATGCCGCAAACGGCTGAAAAGCGTGCGCGCCTTGCTACGCCTGGTTCGTTCCGGGGACGAACCGTTCTGCCAGACCGAGAATGAATGTTATAAGCAGGTGTCGGCGCTGCTGGCCGGCCCGCGCGAGGCGACCGCCTTGATCGAGACCGTCGACCGCTTGGCCGATGCCTTTCCGGAACAGTCGGCAGGCGGCGGTCTCGACCCGGTGCGCGAGCGGCTGGTGCTGCGCCAGCACGAGCTCCACGCCGGTCCGAGCCTCGACGCGGCCATCAATGCGGCGATCGCCGCATGCCGGGAAGGCCTGGAACGCATCGACAGGCTGACTTTGCCGGACCAGCCGGAGCAGGCGGCCGATATATTGGCCGAGGGCGCCCGCGCCACCTTGCGGCGGGCGAAGAAGGCGCTGGACAAGGCGGAATCACGCGGCGCGGCCGACGATTTTCACGACCTGCGCAAGGCGGCAAAGACCCACGCCATGCATCTGTCGCTGCTCGGCCGCCTGTGGCCGACGCCGATCAAGGCGCGCCGCAAGGCGGTCGACAGGCTCGGCGAGCAGCTCGGCGAATTGCACGACGTCTTCGTCATCTGCGCCCTGCTCGACGCCGAAGGCGAGCCGCTCGGCCCCGCCGACGAGACGAAGCTTCTGCGTAAGCTGCTGAAACGTGCCGAAAAGAGCCTGGCCAAGGCCTGCCTTGCCGATGCCGCCGAGCTGTTCGGCGACAGCCCCAAGCGCTCGGCCAGGAGATTGGCCCGCAAGGCGCGCGATGATCTCGCCGGACCGCAGGAAGAAGCAAAGGCGGCTTAGCGCGGCGCCTCTCCTTCTCCCCTTGTGGGAGAAGGTGGATCGGCGCGGAGCGCCGAGACGGATGAGGGGTGGTCCAGCTTGGCCAACACGCTCGTTAGTCGCTGATGTCTCATTCCCTGGAACACCCCTCATCCGTCGCCTTCGGCGACACCTTCTCCCACAAGGGGAGAAGGAGAAGGCGCTACGCCGGCAGCGCTCGTTTCTCCTTCGCCGCCCTGGCGCCCGCATCCCTCGGATGCGGCCCGATCGGCATGATCGCCGGAAACGGCGTCGCGCCGAAGGCGAAGGTCCATTTGTAGCCGGTGAGTTGGTCCTCGGGCGTGGTGTGCTGGTCGTGATGGGCGAGCAGCCTGGCGCGTTCGGCGAGCTCTTCGGCCTCGCGACGCAGCATTTCCGCCGTTTGCGGCCGCATGCGCCTGGAAAAGCTGATGAAGGTCGCGGCCTGCTCCATATGGCCGATCGCCCAGCCGATAAAGTTCTTGTTGGTCATCTCGAAATGCGGCTTCAGCGGCCCCTCGAAATCCCACTGGATCGGCGCGTCGACCAGTAGCCTTGCCGACAGGCCGCGCCCCAGGGCCACCAGCCCGAGCTCCTCGAGGTCGCGCAAATAGAGGAACATCGAAGCTTCGCTCAGGCCTTGCGAGCGCATGATGCCTTCGGGCGTGAACTTCTCCGACAGCATGACGAAGACGAAGAGCAGCGCCGGCCGCGCCGCCAGCCGGCGCTCGATCTCCGGCGCGATGCGGTTGGCCGGCCCCGGCCCACGGTTCATCGCGCCGAGCACGTTCTCCAGCTCGACATCGGCGGCGGCGCAGATCTCCGTCAGCCGGTCGAGCTTGCAGTTCTTCTCATGGAAGATGCGCTTCACCGTCGGCTCGGAAACGCCCATGCGCTCGGCGAGCATTCGGTAGGTCAGGCCCTTGGCCTTCAGCGTCCGTTTCAGCGCCTCGAAGATCGGACCGTTCATGGAATGCACCTCATTCGCGCGAATTCGTATTGAACTGCGATACTAGTCTCGTTCCGGCTTCCAGGAAAGTATCGAAAATCCTAGCTCTCTGCCGTCATCACAGGAGAGCACCCATGAAACACCTCGTCGCTTCAACCGTCTTCGCCGCCATCGGCGCTGTGTCCGCCGTGCAGGCCGGCGAGCTCTGGCGGGCCACCGGCTTCGAGCAGCCGGAATCCGCGCTGGTCGATGCCGCCCACAACCGCATCATCGTCTCCAACATCGTCGGCAATCCGGGCGCGGCGGACGGCAATGGCTACCTGTCGCTCTTGTCGATGGACGGCAAGGTCATCTCTCGCCGCTGGGTGGACGGCATGGACGCGCCCAAGGGCATGGCGATCGCCGGCGGCAAGCTCTACGCCGCCGACATCACCAAGGTGCGCGTCGTCGATCTCGCCAGCGGCAGACTGGTCGAGACCATCGATGTGCCCGGCGCCGTTTTTCTCAACGACATGACCGCCGACAGAGCCGGCAAGGTCTATGTCAGCGACATGCTGGCCGACACGATCTACCGCATCGACGGCGACAGGCCGGAGCTGTTCGTCAAGGATGCGCTGCTCGCCTCGCCGAATGGCGTGTTCGCCGATGGCGGCAGGCTGATCGCCGCGTCCTGGGGCAAGGGCATCAACAGGACCGATTTCAGCACCGCCGAGCCCGGCGGCCTGCTGTCGGTCGACCTTGCCACGAAGAAGATCACGCCGCTGCCCGGGGCCCAAAAATTCGCCGATCTCGACGGCGTCATCGCCATTGGCGACACCATCTACGCCACCGCCTACATGACCGGCACGCTCTACAGCTACAAGCCCGGCGGCGCGCCGACGGTGGTAGCGCAGTTCAAGCCGGGCAGCGCCGATATCGGCACGGACGGCAAGGCGACCATCTATATGCCGTTGATGGGCGAGGGCGAGGTCGCGGCGCTGTCAATGGATTAAGCATGTCGTGGCGGAGAGCATTGCAACGCCGGCGGGACAGCGTTTCGCATCTCGGCACTCAGCGATGAGGCGAGCTTTTCGCCTCGCCGCTCGATATTGGACCGCCATGTCGGTGCGGCTGCCATCTGGTTTCGCCACCCGCTCCGGACTATTCGGCGGCAACCCTCATGTGAGCAAAGCCGTGAAGACATCCAGCCTGAACGGCGCCGTTTCACCGACGATCCCGGTGCTCGTCTGCGCGCTGGCGATCTTCCTGCTGTCGGGCATGGATGCGGCGATGAAGTCGCTGGTCATCGCGGTCGGCGTCTACAATACGGTGCTATGGCGCAGCATGGTCGCGATCGTGGTCGCGGGCGCGGCCTGGTCGATGGGGCCGCGCTCGAAACCGACCCTCCCGGTGCTCGGTCTGCATGCGCTGCGCGCCGTCATTGTCGGCATCGTCCTAGTCTCGTTCTTCTGGGGTCTCGCCAGGCTGCCGCTCGCCGAAGCCATAGGCCTGAGCTTCGTCGCGCCGTTGTTTGCACTTTTCCTCGCCGCATTGCTGCTGGGCGAGCGCATAAGGCGGCAGGCGGTGTGGGCGTCGCTGGCCGGCATCGCGGGCGTCTTGATCATACTGGCCGGCCAGTTCGGGCAGGCAGGCCATTCGCAGGATGCGCTTTGGGGTACGGTCGCCGTGCTCGTATCGACGGTCTTCTACGGTTACAATCTGATCCTCGCCCGACGACAGGCGCTTCTGGCCAAGCCGGTCGAGATCATGCTGTTCCAGAATATCTTCGTCGGGATCATCCTTGGTTGCGCGGTGCCCTGGCTTGCGATCGCGCTGCCGAGAGAACTTTGGCTCCCCTTGGCAGGCGTGGCGATGCTGTCGCTTGCCGGCCAGTTCCTGATGAGTTGGTCCTACGCCCGCGCCGAAGCGCAATATCTCATCCCGACAGAATACTCGGCCTTCATCTGGGCGATCGCGCTCGGCTGGTTCTTCTTCGGCGAGAAGGTGGCCTGGACCACGCTGGCGGGCGCATGTCTCATCGTCGCCGGCTGCCTGATCGCCGCACGAGCCAGCCCCAAGCTTGCCGAGCCGATCGAAGCGACCGTTTGAGCAGGGCGCCTACGCCGTCTCCGCTTTTCCGCCCAGCTGCGCCCGCGCGTCACGGATCGAGGCTGCATAGGTCACCAGCGGCCGCTTGACGCCATGGCTTATCAGGGTGCGCCTGACTTGCGACGAGGCGCCCGCGATGATGAAGCGTCCTCCGGCGCGCCTTGCGTTGTTCGCCGTGCTTTCGATGACGTTTGCCGCGGTCGAATCGAGGAAGGGCACAGCCGAGCAATCGAGGATGAAGTTCCTGTGCTGGTCGGCGATACGGTCCAGCACGGTCGCGATCGTTGCCGCAGCGCCGAAGAAGAACGCCCCCGATATGCGATAGATGACGGTATCCGGATCGGTGGCGGCGGCGAGGTCATAGGCAACGCGCCCGCCATTTGCGGCGTCGGCGCGGTCCTCCGTCACCGGCGGGACATGTGCCTCCACCTCGACCGAACGCGCCATCCGCCCGATGAACAGCAGAGCGCCCAGCGCAAAGCCGACCACGATGCCGGTGGTGAGGTCGCGGAAGATGACAAGTCCGAGGGTGACCAGAAGCACCAGGGCGTCGCCCCAGGACGATCGGATCAGCGCCAGGAAGGCGGGCTTCTCCACCATGTTCCAGGCCACCGTGGCCAGCACCCCGGCAAGCGCCGCCAGCGGGATGTAGCTGGCAAGCGGCGCAGCCACCAGCATGAACAGCAGCAGGAAGGCGGAATGGAATATTCCCGACAACGGTCCATGCGCGCCCGCGCGGATGTTGGTCGCCGTGCGCGCGATCAGTCCAGTCACGCAGATCCCGCCGAACAGCGCCGAGCCGATATTGGCGATGCCCTGTGCCACCAGTTCGCAGTTGGAGCGGTGCCGTCGTCCGGTCATACCGTCCGCGACCACGGCGGAAAGCAGCGATTCGATTGCTCCGAGCAGAGCGAAGGAAATTGCGTCGGGCACCACGGAGACGAGCTTCTGCGCATCCAGCGCCGGAAGAGCCGGATCCGGCAACATCCGCGGAATGCCACCGAATTGCGTTCCGATCGTCTCTACGGGAAGACCGAGAAGCGTCGTCGCCAGCGAGGCCGCCGCCACCGCGATCAGGAGGCCCGGCCACGAAGGGCGCCAGCGCTTCATGGCCACGATGATCCCTATCGTCAGCGCGGCGAGCGCAATGGCCGCCGGGTTTGCCGTTCGGGCCGCCTTGCCGAGCGCGATAAGCCGCGGCAGCAGGTCGCCTGGCTCCTTGCCCGGCAGCGTCAGGCCGAACAGGTCGTGCAACTGGCTGGACAGGATGATGACGGCGATGCCCGCGGTGAAACCCACCGTCACCGGATACGGAATGAACTTCACATAGGCGCCGAGCCTCAGATAGCCGGCCGCGAGCAGGAAGACGCCGGCCATGAGCATTGCCAGGATCAGCCCGTCGACACCGTGCCGGTCGACCGTCGAGGCCACGACCACGATGAAGGCGCCAGCGGGCCCGCCGATCTGGAAACGGCTGCCGCCAAGCGCGCCGACTATGAAACCGCCGATGATCGCCGTAAACAGTCCGCGCTCGGGCTCCACATGCGAGGCGATCGCGATCGCCATCGACAGCGGCAACGCCACGATGGCGACCGTCAGGCCGGCGATCACATCGGCCCTCAGCTGCTTGAGGTGGTAGCCCTCGCGCAGCACCGTCACCAGCTTTGGTGTAAACAGCTCGGCGAAGGTTGGCCGTGCTTGGTGGTGAATTGCCCGCCCCGCCTGATCCATGAACTGCTTCCGCTCCACAGGGCGGCGGGATCGTCGGCTGGATGTCGGCGGTCGCCGTCGCGATAAAACCGTTGCGACGCCGCATCGCTGCCCGAAAACCGGCAACGGTTCCCGAGACGGACGCGGTTGCGGCTCAGCCCTGCGGGTTCTGCGCCACGGTGGCTTTGAGGCGCACGCCCCTGCCGCCGCGTTCGCTGGTCTGGTTCTCACCGATCAATTCCACCCCGACCTCATCGAGGGCATGGATGACCTTCATCAGCGTGTCGACGACGCCTCGCACGACGCCCTCGCTCGCTTCCATACGCTGTATCGTCGGAAGCGAAACTCCGGCGCGCTCGGCAAGCGTTCGCTGGTCGATACCGGCCAACGCCCTTGCGGCGCGCATCTGCGCAGCAGTGATCATCGGCCAGAACCTTTGTCTGAGTCTGCGATATCAACGCATAATACAAGCATGGTGATGTTTCAAGCGTCATTTAATGTAGATGAGACATCGGTTATTCGCTATCCTTAACGACCTTGCGTCGCTGCAGCAGCCGCGCCGCGAGCCAGCACAGCATGGCCCAGGCAAAGCCCGCGCACCAGCCGGCAAGCACATCGGACGGCCAGTGCACCCCGAGATAGACGCGGCTGGCGCCGACCAGCACGGTGGTGAGCACAGCAAAGCCGAGCACAAAGACCTTCGTCCTGCGGTCCGGCAGGAAGCGGGCCGTCAAGGAACCGAGCGTCAGATAGGTTACCGCCGACAGCATCGCGTGGCCGCTCGGAAAGGACAGCGACGTCTCGTTGACGAGATGCGAGACGAGATCGGGCCGCGGCCGGTCGACCTCGAATTTGAGCAGGCTCGAAAGCACTTGCCCGCCCGCCACCGCCGCGAACATGAACAGCGCTGTCGAAGGTCTGCGGATCAAGAGCAGATAGAGGATGGTCGCCGTCGTGATCAGCACCAGCACAGCGGTGCTGCCCAGCGCGGTGACATCGCGCACCGCGCCCTCCAGCCAAAGCGGGCCGATCGGGCTATCCGGCTGCCCGGCGCGGCGGAAGGCGAGCAGGATCTCCGTATCGAAGGTATGCGGCGTCGTGGCGCGCGCCACCTCCATGAGTTCCACCAAGCCCCACAGCCCGCCGGCGATCACCAGCCCAGCCAGCAGCACCGGGAATTCCAACCTGTTGAGGAGCGCGTTGGCGGTCGATTTCATTCGAGCCCTCAGGTCCAGCTACAGCCGCTGCATATAGGGCCCGAGCGTGATCAGCGCGACGGCGGCGATCGCCAGCACCATGCCGATCGCCTGCAAGGCGTTGAGCCGTTCGCCGAAGAAGGCGATCGCCACGACATTGACCGCGACAAGCTGGATCACCGCCGATAGGCTGAACGACACCGACATGCCGAATTCCCGCACCAGCCTCAGCATGATCAGATTGCCGGCCGAGTAGAGCGCCAGCGTCAAAAGGAGCTTGGCCAAGCTCGGCGCCATCCCCCATTGCTTGGCCGCCGTCGCCGCCAGCAGGAATATCACGGTCGAAATGCCGAGCTGCGCCAGTCCCCAGAAACTCACCTTGCCGTCCCTTTTTTGAAGCGCCGTCGCCACGCCGGCCAGCCCTTGTTTCCGAAGCGGGCGATGCCGTCAAGCCGATAGCGGTCGATCGTTCGCCCATTTCGAGGATCCAAGCCGGCCGCCGCTGCTCAGCCGGCAAACAGCCATTGCGGTTCAATCGCGATGATGTCACGAAAATGTGATCGGCGCGCTTTAGGGGTCGAAGGGCCAAAATCCCAGCCACCTCAAGAAGCCAGAGGAACAGCCTATGACCCTGACCCCTGAGACCCGCTTCCGCACCAGCCAGCTCGAGGACAATGACGGCCCGCCGGTCAACCCGACCGACAACCGCACCATGGGCGAGATCATCGCCGCGCGTTTCTCGCGCCGCGGCTTTCTCATGGGTTCGCTGGCCGTGTCGGCCATCGCCGCCACCGTCAGCCCGCTGGCGCTGATTGCGGCCGACGAGGCGCGCGCCGCTGAGGCTTCGGCCTTCAAGTTCGACGAGCTCGAAGCCGGCATCGACGACAAGCACCATGTCGCGCCCGGCTATGACGCCGACGTGCTGTTGCGCTGGGGCGATCCGCTGTTTGCCGATTCCCCCGACTTCGATCCGCTGAAGCAGTCGGCCGAAGCCCAGGCAAGACAGTTCGGCTACAACAACGACTATGTCGGCTATATTCCGATCGACGGCTCGGCCGAGCACGGCCTTTTGGTCGTCAACCACGAATACACCAACCCGCATCTGATGTTCCCCGGCATCGTCTCGGTCGTCGAGAAGGACGGCAAGAAGAAGGCCGAGGTGGCGCCGCTCTCGAAGGAGCAGGTCGATGTCGAGATGGCCGCGCATGGCGGCACCATCGTCGAGATCCGCAAGCAAGGCGGCAAATGGCAAGTGGTGCGCGACGGCAAGCTCAACCGCCGCATCATGTCGACCACCGAGATGGCGCTGTCCGGCCCGGTGGCGGGCCATGACCGCGTCAGGACCAATGCGGACCCGTCCGGCACCAAGGTCTTCGGCACGCTCAACAATTGCGCCGGCGGCGTCACGCCCTGGGGCACCTATGTGATGGCCGAGGAGAACATCCACGGCTATTTCTCGGGCGAACTGCCGGAAGGCCACAGGGAAGCGGCCAATTACAAGCGCCTCGGCATTCCGGAAGGCGCTTATGAGTGGGGCGCGCATTACGATCGCTTCAATCTTGCCAAGGAGCCGAACGAGCCCAATCGCTTCGGCTGGATCGTCGAGGTCGACGTCAACGATCCGAACTCGACCCCGAAGAAGCGCACCGCCATGGGCCGCTTCAAGCATGAGGGCGCCGAATCGATCGTCGCCAAGGACGGCCGCGTCGTCTTCTATCTCGGCGACGACGAGCGCTTCGACTATGTCTACAAATTCGTCACCAAGGGCATTTTCAACCCGAACGACCGCGCCGCCAACTTGGACCTGCTCGATGACGGCACGTTGCATGTGGCCAAATTCGCCGAGGACGGCTCGGTCGAATGGATGCCGATCGTTTTCGGTCAAGGCCCGCTGACGGCGGAGAACGGTTTTGCTTCCCAGGCCGACGTTCTCATCGAGACGCGCCGCGCCGCCGACCTGCTCGGCGCCACCAAGATGGACCGGCCGGAGGACATCCAGCCCAACGCCGGCAACGGCAAGGTCTATGTCATGCTGACCAACAATTCCAAGCGCAAGGCCGAGCAGGTCGACGCCGCCAATCCGCGCGCCGAGAACGCTTTCGGCCACATCATCGAGATCGTCGAGGATGGCGGCGACTTCGCCGCCACCAAGGGCAAATGGGAAGTGCTGTTGAAATGCGGCGATCCTTCCGTTGCCGATGTCGGCGCCACTTTCTCGACCGCGACCACCGCCCATGGCTGGTTCGGCATGCCGGACAATTGCGCCGTCGATTCTGCCGGGCGCCTTTGGGTCGCCACCGACGGCCAGGGCCCGAAGGCCACCGGCCGCACCGACGGTCTCTGGGCGGTCGATACCGAGGGTGCCGCGCGGGCAACGTCGAAACTGTTCTTCCGCGTGCCGATCGGCGCCGAAATGTGCGGCCCGCTGTTCGCGCCGGATGACCAGACAGCTTTCGTCGCCGTCCAGCACCCGGGCGACGGCGGCGAGGACTGGGAAGGGTTCGGCCGCCCGTCCTACTACGAGGACCCGTCGACCCGCTGGCCGGACTTCAAGCCGGACATGCCGGTGCGGCCGTCCGTCGTTGCGATCACGAAACAGGGCGGCGGCAAGATCGCGGTGTGACCTCTTGTAGCTGAGACGTCGAGAGGGAGGATTTCGATCAAATCCTCCCTTTCGTCACTCCGCGCGTTGGACCATGGCCATGTTCATCTTGCTTCTCAAGCGGAAGCCGATGGACTCGTAAAGCCTGATCGCCGCAGCGTTGCTGTCATAGGCGTGCAGGTATGGAACCTCGCCGCGTGCCGCGATCCGGCCGGCGACGAACACCGACAGCAGGCGGGCAAGCCCGCCGCCGCGGAAATCCGGATGTGTGCACACGCCGCTGAGCTCGCTGTAGCCGGGCTGCTTCATGCGCTCGCCGGCCATTGCCGCCAGCCGGCCGTCGATCCTGATGCCCCAGAAATCGCCGAGGCTCAGCGCCTCCAGCGTGAAAGGGCCGGGCCTGGTAAGAGACGCGAGCGCCAGCATTTCCGCCGCGTCCCTTTTTGTCAGCTGCCGGATGCGCTCATCGGACGCCGATGGCATCGGCGCTTCGGCGATCATCTGCACCAGCGGCGCTGCCGAGATCGCGGAGATTTCCGGCGGCAGGGCGATCTCATCCGCCTGAACCAGGATGGCTGTTTCGCCCGACGGGAGAAGCCCGGCCAGAGCTTGCAGGCTGTCCGCATCGTTGGCGGCAGTGGCAGCGAAAGGCACGATCGACGGACGATATCGCCTGGCAAGGTCGCCGCCTTCGGCGAAAGCCTGGTGCCGCGTGGCAAGCGCGCTCCAGATGGGGCGGTCGAGAACATGTTTCATGATGCGGCCAGCTTGGCGTTTTCGACGCGGCGATGGAGCGGTGTTGCGGCAAGACGATCCTCGATTGCCGCAAGCTGGCCGAGCAGCGGCCCGGAAAGATCGGCGCACAAATCCGCCACGGCATTCTCGATGCTCGGCCAGATCTCCCGCTTCGCCTGGTCGACCAGCCGCCGGCCGTTGCGGCTCAGCGAAACGATCCTGCGCCGCTGGTCGTCTTCCGAAGGGTTGACCTCGACCAGCCCCAGTTCGGCAAGCAGCGCCACACTGCGCGTCACGCCGGGCTGGGCGATGCCCAAGGATTGGGCCAGCTCGCCGACCGGCAGCGGGCCCAGCCTGTCGAGCGCGGCGAGCAGCGGGTACTGGCTCGACTGGATGCGCATGTCCAGGCGGTCGAGCACGCGCTGCGTGTCGGCCTGCAACTGCTCGCCTATACGCTTCATCCGGCTGCCGAGGCACAGAAAGCCGAGGGATCGGAGAACGTCTTCCATAGCAGACTCGTCGCATATTGATAACTTGATATATAACAATGTATGGAAAATATCAAGCCGATCTTTCGCATGTCCGTTGCGGCAGCCGATGAGCGACAGCACCGCCTTCGGACGTTTGCCCTTCATTCGCGGTCAATTGCATCCTATATCGCGTTGACGCACGCGGCCCGCAGCGGTCGCCGGCGATTCGCGACCTGAGGGCGGCAGGTCATCCATTCTTGGCACGCGGAGCTCATGGCGCCCCTGCGCATCTATTTCGACAGGCTTCTCGATGCCGTGGCGCCCAAGGTCCCGCGACGCGACCTGACGGACGACGAACGCCTGGCGCTGGTGCGCCGTTACGGCGATTTCTCGCTCGCCTATTCGACGGCGGTGCAGCAGAAACTGTCCTATTTCAGCGATGGCGACGGCTACATCGCCTTCGGCACCAAGATGAGCCATCATTTCGCGCTTGGCGATCCGGTGGCAGACCCGGCCGACCGTCCGGCCTATATCAAGCGCTTCGTCGAAGCCGCCGGCGGCCCCTGGTTCGTCCAGGTCGGCGCCGACACGGCCAATGTGCTCGCCGGCCTCGGCTACCAGGTCAATCGCCTCGGCATCGACACCAGGCTGCCGCTGCCTGCGCATAATTTTTCCGGCAAGCGCAACGAGACCGTGCGCTATTCCGAGCGCTGGCTGACGAAGAAGGGTTTTACCCTCGCCGAGGACAAGGGCGACGGGCTGCAGGACGAGATCAAGCAGCTTTCCGCCGACTGGCGCAAGGAGCGCATCATCAAGCGCTGGGAAATGGGGTTCCTCAACCGTCGTTTTTCCGAAGAGATCGGCGCCGACATGCGGCGCTTCCTCCTGCACGGACCTGAAGGCCGGCTTCTCGCCATCCTCGACTTCGACCCGTTGTTTCGCGATGGCAAGGTCATCGGCTACACCACCTCCTTCAAGCGCAAACAGGTCGATGCGACGCCACATGCCGAGATCGGCCTGACCAAATTCGCCGTCGACCGCTTTCGCGAGGAGGGCGTCTCACAGGTGACGCTCGGCCTCTCGCCGCTGCTCGACATCGAGCCGAGCGGCTTCGCCGAATCGAGCTTCTGGCGCGGCACCTTCCAGCGCGCCTATAACTCGTCCTGGGTCAACCGCTCGCGCTTCAACCTGCAGGGCCAGGCGGCCTTCAAGCGCCGCTTCCATGGCATCGAGGAGCCGACCTATATCGCGTTCCGCAAAGGGACTTTCGTGGAAATGCTGGGCCTGCTGCGGCTGATCAAGGCGGTTTAGAGCAGGCGCTTCCTCTCCCCACTTGGTCTACGCTATGCACATATCTTCTGTGACTGGCGTGACTGATCGACCTGAGGCTTGCTTGCCACGTGGTTCCCCCAATCCGTCGCTGCTTCGCAGCGCCACCTTTCCCCCCCTCCGGAGGGAAAGGAAGGGAGCCTTGCTGGACGAGCATTGACGGCAAAAGGCTTGGCGCCTTTCCTCTACCCCGTCGATCGGGGGAGAGGTGGCTCGGCGAAGCCGAGACGGAGTGGGGGTCGACCAGCGCTACATTGGACAATGCATGCGCCAAGCTGCGATGCAGCTATCGCCAAAGACCAGTCGCTTGGAAATGTGCGCCACTTCGTGGGGCAAGGAACAAGTTCCGTCAGTTCCTCAACCGATATCCGGTCCTGAATATCCAGGCGACGATCGCGATGCAGATCGCCAGGAACATCACCGTCATGCCGAGGCTGACGCCGACCGAGACGTCGGCCTTGCCATAAAAACTCCAGCGGAACCCGCTGATCAGATAGACGACCGGGTTGAACAGCGTGATCGTCTTCCAGATGCCGGGCAGCATGTGGATCGAATAGAAGCTGCCGCCGAGGAAGGTGAGCGGCGTGACGATGAGCAGCGGCACCAGCTGCAGCTGCTCGAAGGTCTTTGCCCAGATGCCAATGATGAAGCCGAACAGGCTGAAGGTCACCGCGGTCAGCACCAGGAAGGCAATCATCCAGAACGGATGCTCGATCCTGAGCGGCACGAACAGCGCCGCCGTGGCCAGGATGATCAGGCCGAGCATGACCGACTTGGTCGCCGCACCCCCGACATAGGCGATGATGATTTCCAGGTAGGAGACCGGCGCCGACAGGAGCTCGTAGATCGAGCCGACGAATTTCGGGAAATAGATGGCGAAGGAGGCGTTGGAGATCGACTGCGTCAAGAGCGACAGCATCATCAACCCCGGCACGATGAAAGCGCCGTAGGCGATGCCGTCGATCTCGGTGATGCGTGAGCCGATGGCCGAGCCGAAGACGACGAAATAGAGCGATGTCGAGATGACCGGCGAGATGATGCTTTGCAGCACCGTGCGGAAGGCGCGCGCCATCTCCACCCGGTAGATCGCCCATACCGCGCGCAGGTTCATGGCTCTTGCCTTAGAAGATTGACGAAGATCTCTTCGAGCGAGCTGTTCTTGGTGTCGAGATCGCGGAACTGGACGCCGGCCGCCTCGAGGTCGCGGATCAGCGAGGCGACGCCCGGACGGTCGCTCTGGTTGTCATAGGTGTAGGTGAGCTGGTTGCCGTCGTCCGACAGCTCCAGCGAATAGTGCGAAAGCCCGTCCGGAACGGCGGCAAGCGGCGCGCGCAGCTCCAGATTCATCTGCTTGCGGCCAAGCTTGCGCATCAGCTCGGCCTTGCCCTCGACCAGGATGATCTCGCCCTTGTTGATGACGCCGACGCGGTCGGCCATCGCTTCGGCCTCTTCGATGTAATGCGTGGTGAGGATGATGGTGACGCCGTCCTCGCGCAGGCGCCTGACCATCGCCCACATGTCCTGGCGCAATTCGACATCGACACCGGCCGTCGGCTCGTCGAGGAACAGCACGCGCGGCTCGTGCGACAGCGCCTTGGCGATCATCAGCCGGCGCTTCATGCCGCCCGACAGGGTGATCGCTTTGGAATCCTTCTTGTCCCACAGCGAGAGGTCGCGCAGCACTTTCTCGACGAAGGCCGCGTTGGGCGCCTTGCCGAACAGGCCGCGGCTGTAGTTCACCGTGGCCCAGACCGTCTCGAAGGCGTCGATGGTGAGCTCCTGCGGCACCAGCCCAATCAGGCTGCGCGCGGCGCGGTAGTCGCGACCGATGTCGTGGCCGTCCACCGTAACAGTGCCCGACGAGCGGTTGACGATGCCGCAGACGATCGAGATCAGCGTCGTCTTGCCGGCGCCGTTCGGCCCCAGCAGCGCGAAGATCTCGCCGCGCTCGATGTCGAGATTGATTTCCTTCAGCGCCTTGAAGCCGGTGGCATAGGTTTTCGTGACACCGGAGATCGAGATGATGGATGACATGCTGAAATACGGCCGGCTGGAAAAGGTGATCTCATATAGGTCGGATGCCGCCGGGTGCAACTGTCAATCGCCGCTGCTGCTGACAGTTCTGGACAGGGAACGCCCAAATGGCGGCCCTTGCCAGACCAGGTATACCGGCCTCGGCGACTGGAGCGCCGGCGCCCACGACAGCTTCTTTCTCCCCATTTACGCCACGGCATGCACACAAGCGGCTGGTCTTTGGCGATAGCGTGCATGGCAGCTTGGCGCATGCATTATCTTATGCAGCGCTGGTCGACCCCCACTCCGTCTCGGCTTCGCCGAGCCACCTCTCCCCCGATCGACGGGGTAGAGGAAGGGCGCCAAGCTTTCAACGCTCGTCCGGCAAGGCTCCCTTCCTTTCCCTCCGGAGGGGGGAAAGGTGGCGCTGCGAAGCAGCGACGGATTGGGGGAACCACCTGGCAATCAAGCCTCGGCCTGATCAGTCGCGCCAGGAGAAATGCCCGGCAGGGCAATGACGGGCGGCGCTCACCTGTCAGGCAGTTATGGGTCGGTGGTTAGCCGCAGATGCCGGCGCTGCCCCTCATCCGTCACTTCGTGACACCTTCTGCCCGTGTAACGGGGAGAAGGAAATCAGGTCTGCGTCCAGAACGCGATCTCCTGCGCCTTGGTCCTGAGCTCGGTCTTCAGCCACTGGTCGTCGTCGTCGAGATAGCTCCACGGCGTCCTGCCTTGGGCCCGCATCTCGCGGATGTAGGAGCGGTAGCGGTAGTGGCTGTAGACCGCCATCGCGTAGGTGGCATAGGCGGCGGCAAGCTTCCTGTGGCCGCGCACGATCACCAGGTTCTCGTCGTTCTTCTCGCTCGCCGGCGCCGAGAAATTGTGGCTGCCGGTCACCACCACGCAGTCGTTTGAATGCGGGTCGGTCACCAGGATTTTCGAGTGCACGATGGCGTGGCCGATCTGCGACAGGAAGCTCCGCCGGTTGACCTCGGCGATCCATGGCCCGAGCGGCGCGTCGAGGCCCTGCGGCTGCGCCACCGCGTAGCGGTCGGGCGTGAATTTGCGGTCGCTGCTCACCAGGTCGATATCGAGGAAATTCTGCTCGGTGCCGCCCTCCTCCGCGCTCAGCGTCGAGACCACACCGCGCACATACATGCCCTTTTCCCTGGCGCGCTGGCCGGCCAGCGTGTGCAGCCCCTGCTTGCCCGGCGTGAACATCAAGAACAGCACCGCCTGTTTGGCCGAGGCGATGACGTCGCGCAGCGCCGCCATGTCGGCGCCATCCGAGGTGCGGGTGAACCAGACCGTCGCCTTGGCGGTCCCGACCGCAAAGGTCTTGGGCGCATCGTTGTCCGCCATCAGCGCCGGCGTGAAATTGGCCGGGTCGGTGTTGGGCGGCGAGGCGTCCTTCAGCAGGTCCCAATGCTTGCGGAAATGCGCCGCGACCGCCGCGTCCTCGATCAGCAAGCCGTTGTTGACCTGCGTGCACAGGCCGGTCGTGCTCCAGTTGGTGCTGCCCGTCCACGCCATCTTGGGCTCGCCGTCCTTGGACACGACGACGAATTTGTTGTGGCCGAGGCCTTTCGATTTCAGCATCCGGTCGATGGTCGCGATGCCGTGGTCGTTGAGGTTCTTGCGCGCCTCCTTGTTGCCGTCGCCGCTTTTGTCGGAGCCGTTGGCGAGGATGAGATGGAGTCGCGGCCCGAGCCCGATCAGCGCCGTCTCGAGCGTCGCGTCGCCGAGCTCGTAAAGCGCGGCATGCAATTCGTCGCCGGCGACCTGCGTCAGCCCGACCATGCGCAGGCCGAGATCGCCTTCGAGGAAAGCGCGGAATTTCGCGTCGCCATTGGTCTGCAGGCTCTTCTTGAAGGCCGCGGGCGACAGCTTGTTCTTGGCCATGTAGCGGGCGACGAATTGCGACAGCACCAGGCCGCGGTTGAAGTAGCAGGAAAAGCCGCCGCCGGCGTCGGTGGCAAGCGTCGCCCAGTCCGTCCAGTCGCTCGACACGCCCTTGGTCAGGGGCTTGCCGGGTCCGGCGCTCATCATCGCGGTCACCCGGTAGCGCACGACATTGCCGACATCGGCCGCATGGTCGGTCCAGTTGAAGCGCTGGAACGGCCAGACGTCCGACGGCCGGTGGTCGCCCGATTTCGGCTTGTCCTTGGTGAAGCCGACGCGGTTCTCCACCGGCTCGATGCTCTCGCTCGCGCCGGCTTTGCGGCCGCGCTCGAGCAAAAAACCCCGGCACCCCGCGATGAAGTCGCTCGGCGCCCAGGCGACGAAGGCGTCGTCGCCATTGGTGTAGACGGAGACTTTTATGTCGATGGCCATCTGTCGTTCCTCCCCATCCGTCGTTGTTCCCGAAGCGCGGCCGGCATGTCCGGCCCATCAATGCAGTCAACAAGAATCTGCCCGGAAGCATGGCTCCGGACCAGTTGAAACAGAATTTTCGAAAGGTGACGGCGATGATTATGTGGCGGCAGAAGATCGGATGTCAATGTTTTGCAGCGTCAAGTATAATTCTATGAACTGCTTCACATTGTGTTCTGTTTGCCAGCAAAACAAACGGCGGATGGTTTTGCTGCCGTCCGCCCCAACCTCGTCATTCCAGGGCGGAGCAAGGAGCGAAGCGACGCGCGCAGACCCTGGAATCCATTCCGTGACCTTGATCGAAGAACGCAGCCGAGCAGGATTCTGCACCGTAGCAGCGCTCGGACGTCACGGAATGGATCCTCGGGTCTGCGCGCGTCGCTACGCTCCTTGCTCCGCCCGTGGATGACGACGAGTGGGTGTCTCTCAGCTCTTGCTGGAAGCCATCACAAGCACCGGTTTCTCGCTGTAAAGCTGCGGGAACAGCGACTTCAAATTCTCGATCTTGGGCAGGTCGTTGTAGACGATATACGGGTAGGTCGGGTTCAGCGTCAGGAAGTCCTGATGGTAATCCTCGGCCGGGTAGAAGGTCTTGCCGGTCTCCAGCGTGGTGACGATCGGCTTGCCGAACACCTTGGCCTTGTCGAGCTGGGCGATGTAGCTCTCGGCGACCTTCTTCTGCTCGTCGTTCTCGGCGAAGATCGTCGAGCGGTATTGCGTGCCCTGGTCCGGCCCCTGGTAGTTCAACTGCGTCGGATTGTGCGCGACCGAGAAATAGACCTGCAGCAGCTGGCCGTAGGTGACCTTCGCCGGGTCGTAGGTGATCTCGACGGATTCGGCGTGCCCCGTGCGGCCGCTGCCGACGACTTCATAGACGGCGTTTTCGGCGCTGCCGCCGGTATAGCCGGACACCGCCTTGCTCACGCCCTTGACGTGCTGGAACACGCCCTGCACGCCCCAGAAGCAGCCGCCGGCGAAGATCGCCTTTTCGGTGCCGCTTGCCACCTTCTCGTCCAGAGCCGGCGGCGGGATCACCACCGCGTCCTCGGCCGAGCGGGCCGGTGTTTGCCACAGAGCCGCTGCCGCCACGGCCGCAAGGCCGAGCACGGCCAACGTGCCGCGGGCGAAAAATGGCGATCGCCGCGCGGCCTTTGCCTTTATGCCGTTCATGTCCTGATCTCCTGTTGTTGTCTCAGTATATACGATCGAAGCCGCCAAGCGGTTCTCACTTTGCCGTGCGGCGGTGCGTAACCGCCGACGGCGCTCCCCCTCTCCGTCTCGGCTTCGCCGAGCCACCTCTCCCCCGCCTCTGGCGGGGGCGAGGAACCCGGGCTTGCGAAGGTCGCGCCCTTGGCGATTGGCGTTTCCTCGCCCCCGCAAAGCGGGGGAGAGGTGGATCGGCGCGCAGCGCCGAGACGGAGCGGGGGCTGCGCTGCCCTGTGCGATTGCCTCGCAGGCCGGCGACGCAAGCGGATCGCAAGCTCACCCTACTGTGCGGTGGTGTCCGCCGGCTTCATCGCATCCGTCGCGGGCTTCATCGCCTCGGTGCTCATCGCGTCGGGCTTCATGGCATCGGCAGGCTTCATGGCGTCGGCCGGTTTCATCGCGTCCGTCGCCGGTTTCATGGCGTCGGTCGCCATCGCATTGGCGGGCTTCATCGCGCTGGTCGTGTCGTCGGCGCGCGCGCCGGCGACGAAGACGGACGCGGAAAGCGCGAAGGCGAGCGCCGGCAGCGTGAGGAACTTGGTCATGGTAGTCTCCTTGGGTTTGGCGCGCGCATGCGGGCCCTGGTGAAGCGTTGCCGCGCATGCGGCCCCGCGCGAAGGGAAGGAAAAATCAGTTGGCGGCCGCGGCCAGGATCGGTCCGCCGCCTGGCGCCTGCACGAGCACCGCGGTGCTCAAGCCCCCGGTCGCTGCCGGCAGCGGCAGCGTCGTCGCCGCGCCGTTCCAGCTGCCGAGCTTTGTCAGCGCATGCACGACATTGGCGTGCGGCAGCGTGCGGCCGGTGTTCTCGCCGCGCGCCACCGGCACTTCGACGACGCCTCTTGTGTAGCGCACCAGCCAGATGTCTGCGCGGCCGCCCGGCGCGTTGCCGGCGCTGATGCTGACCTTGCCCTGCCCAAGCGAAAGCTCCGGCCCCTGCGTGCGGCCGCCCTTGGCGATCAGGCTCTGGATCTCGCCCGGCGCCGCACCCACGCCGTCGCTTCTGCCGTTCACCACCACCTGCGGCGTGAACGGCCCGTCACGGCCGAGCGACGGCTCGTAGGTCACCTGGCGTTCAGTGAACTCCTTGCGGCCGAAAGTGTCCTTCCAGCCGAGATAGTCCCAGTAGGTGACGTTGAACGACAGCGCCAGCACGCCCGGCTGGTCCTTGACCTTGATCAGGTTGGCGTTGGCCGGCGGGCAGGACGAGCAGCCCTGGCTGGTGAACAGCTCGACCACGGTGAGCGGCTGCGCGGTCGCGGCGCCCATCGTGGCCGCGAGCATCGCGCCGGCGAGCAGGCTTGTCTTCAATCCGGTCATGGGAAGCAGTCTCCACTGGGGGGTCATGCTCCCATTTCGTCGGGGTGGAGAGGTTCGTTACAGCTTCACCGGTTTGTGATTGGGGTGCTTCAGTGCGCAACGTTGGAGGGACAGCACCCCCCTCTGTCCTGCCGGACATCTCCCCCGCAAGGGGGGAGATTGGCGGCTTCGTCGTCGGCGCTCTTCCTGCAACGTCGGCAATTGGCGAAAGCGGCGCGACATCTGATCTCCCCCCTTGCGGGGGAGATGGCCGGCAGGCCAGAGGGGGGTGCTGTCCCGCCGACATTTCAGCCGACACGAGCACCCACGCCCGAACGTTCGCTGGGGCTGAACAGCTCGAAAACCATGAAGCCAATGCCGCGATCCGTCACACCCCCCTCTGCCCTGCCGGGCATCTCCCCCGCAAGGGGGGAGATCGGATAACCCCCACCGCTTGCCCCTCAACCC
>NZ_NSFT01000032.1 GCF_002294725.1 Mesorhizobium sp. WSM4313
ACTTGCTGCCCGGTCGGGCTCCAAGAAGCTCGCTATCATCGCCGTCGCAAGGAAGCTCCTGGTCGTCCTCAACGCTATCATTCGCGACAAAACCGCATTCGCATGAACACAGTTGCCATTCCGTGACTTCGAAGCGCCGCCACGGTGCGGAATTCTGCTCCGTTGCACGCCTTGGCGAAGGTAACGGCATGGATTCCAGGGTCTCCGCGACGCCGCTTCGCGGCTGCTCCGCCCTGGAATGACGACCGCGATGGGCGTTTCGGCCAATCTCCAAGGCATGCGACCTGCCAACGCAAACAGAGCCGACCGGCCAAATCCCGGTGCTGGGAAACTAGCCCCGCTCCGCGCGCTGCGAAAAGCTCAGCCGCCGTCGAGCGATTTCAACAGATTGTCGATCGTGAACGGGTTGGCCTTCGGCTTTGCCGGCGCCGAGGTCGCACCGCCGTTGACACCGGGCAGCGACCGGTCGGTCTTCGGCTCGGCCGCCTTGCGCTCCGCCTCCAGCTTCTCCTGCTCCGCCTTCTTGCGATCGGCTTCGGCCTGCGCCTTGGCCGCCTCGTCCGCGGAACGCTGCTCGGCCTCGGCTTTCGCCTGCGCATCGGCCTTGGCCTTGGCGTCCGCTTCGGCCTGGGCCTTGGCGTCCGCCTCCGCCTGCGCCTTGGCGTCGGCTTCCGCCTTCGCCCTCGCCTCTTCGTCGGCCTTGGCTTTTGCCTCGGCTTCCGCCTGTGCCTGCGCTTCAGCCTCGGCCTTCGCCTTGGCTTCCGCCTCTGCCTTCTGCCGCGCCTCTTCCTCTTGCCGGCGCAACTCCTCGGCCGCCTTGTCGCGCTCCGTCTGCAGCGCCGTGTAATAGCGCACCTCGCGCCGCAGCCGCTGCTTTTCGAGCAGCGCCGCCTGCATCGCTTCGACCCGCTGCTGCTCCTTCTCTAAGGCACGCTGCGTCAGGAACTGCGCCAGCGGACCGCTGTCGAATTGGGGCGCGGCCCCGAGCGGGCCGGCCAGGCTGAAATTGACGGCCGGCTCGGAACCGACCAGTGCCTCCTCGCCGGGACGATAGGTCAGCGTCCCCTTTGCCGTGACGGTGCTTGTGTTGAGATCGGCGGTCACGTCGGCGGACAAGGCCGCGCCGGGATTGTCGAGGCTGATCGGCGGCACGCGCAACGTGCCGTTGGCGACGGTGAAGGCCACATCGGTGTCACCGGCGGCAAAGCTGCCGTCGCTTGCGATCTGCGGCGCGAACTCCGCGGTCTTGGCCGTGTCGATATCGCGTCCGATCGCATCGGCCTTGGCGATGATGGCGCCGAAGCCGTCCGGATTGATGCCGTCCACCTTCAATCCCTTCAGCGCCGCGGTGCCGGACCCGGACAGGGCCGCAATCATGGCATCGACGGATTTGCCGCTGGTCGACAACGCCGCCGAAAGATCGCCCCTGCCGCCGATGCCGGCGCCTGGCAGGACTGCGGAAAGATCGCTGCCGGCAAGCCTCATTTGGCCGGAGAACAGGCCGGTGCCCTCCGTGTTCTTCAGGTCGAACAGGCCGGTCAAATCGCCGCCGTAAAGCTTCGCCTTGAGGTCCGAGACGTGGATGCCTTCGCGATCGAGCTTCAGCGAGAATGAAGCGTCACGCGCCCTGGCGAAGGACCCGACGGCGAGCGCCGATGTGTTGAGATCGAGGTCTGCGTTGAACGGCAAGGTCGACTTCTGGCTGAACGGCGTCGTCGGCCAGCCGCCCTTGGCGGCAGCGAAAGACTGGTCGCCGAACAGCGAGACCGTCAGCGGATCGAGGTCGAGCTCGTCGAGCGCCAGCGCCCCGGCAAGATGCGGCAGACCATCCTTGGCGTCGATGTTGACGTCGCCGGACACCGCCGCCTTGTTGATCGAACCGGTGAGGCCGCTCAGCACCAGAAGCCCATTGCCGAAATCGGCATCGGCCGCCAGCGACGTCGACGTCCCCGTTCCCATGCCGGGCAGGCCTACCCCCGTCGTCATCAGCCACGGCTCGATATCGGCGGCACTAAGATTGACCTTGCCTTTTGCAGTGGGGCCTTGCGCCGTCTCGGCGACGGTTCCGTCGAAGCTTGCCCTGAAGTCGTCGGCCGTCAGGTTGAAGCTGGTCGCGAGACCGCCGGCGACCGAGCCCTTCGCCGAGACCTCGGTGTTGGCATGGCCGAGCATCCCGAGCGGCAGCGCCGGCAGGCCGTAAAGCGCAAGCAGCGTGGCGGCATTGTCGTTGCGGGCGTTGAAGGTGATCGATACCGGCGCCTCGGAGAGCTTGTCCGCGGTTCCCTTGCCGGAAAGCGAAGCCGAAAAGGCCGAACCGCCGGCCTTGCCTTGGGCCGAGAGCGCCAGGCCCGTGGTGCCGTCGCCATTGTCGGCGGCGCTGGTCAAGAGATCGATGCGCGCGTCCTGGAACAGCTCGGGATAGGCCGCCGCACGGCTGGCCAGGCCTTTGAGCGCGCCATTGCCGGGATAGTGCTGGGCCGCGACATCGATCAGCGGCTTGAGATCCACCGCCACCACGGAAGCGTTGAGCTTGCCGGTCGGGCTCTGCGGGAAATCCTTGATCCGGCCCGTGGCGCTGATCGAGGCGCCGGCCAGGCCGCCGATCGAGAGCCGGTCGATCTCGAGCAGGCCCTCGCGCAGCCGCAGCGCCGTGTCGACACTATCGGCGCTGAACCCGCCGGCGCTGACCGGACCCGCCTTGATCTGGAAATCGAGATCGCGATCCGAAAAGCGGTTGGCGCCCTTGTCGCTGATGAAGATCGAGGCGAAGGCCGCGAGCCCGTCCAGATCCATCTCGCCGCCCGTCAGCCGCATCAGCACCGATGGCCTGGCGCCGTCCGGCTGGCTGGAATCGATGCTGCCCGAAAATTTCGCCTTGCCGAGGATGAGTTCGAGATCGCTGAACGACTGCCGGTTCTCGCTGAGATCGACCTTGGCCTTGAAGCCTGCCGCCGGGAGCCGACGGATCGCCTCGTCGACATCCTTCGACAGCCAGGCGGCAAAGCCGGAAGGCTGTCCGACGGCCAGCAGCAACGAGCCGGTGAAGCCGAAATGATCTTCGATGCTCAACATGCCGTCGGCTTCGAGCGTTGTGCGGCCCGGCAGCGTCGCGGCAAGCGACTTGACCGACCAGCCCCCTTCGGCGGGCTCTGCCGACAGCCGCACGTCGCGCACCGTCGTGTCGCCCGCCACCACAGCCGGCAGCCTGACCTCGACCTTGCCCGGTATGGTCGGCTTCGGCATGTGCTGCAGCGTCCGCTCGAACGCCGCAATGCGCTGGTCGAGCGTGAAGCCGGCGCCGGCGGCCCCGCCGACGGCCTCGTCGAACTGCACCTGCGCCCCGCTGGCCTCGACCGAGAAATGCGGCTTCAGGCCGAGATCGACCGATGCCTTGCCGTCGGCGGTATAGGGATTGTCGAGCGGCCCGGTCTCGAAGCGGAACTCGTCGACATTGAGCTTCTGGTGGTCGAGCGCGAACTTGCCGTTCAGGCGGAAGCCCGGGTCCGGCTTGCCGGTGCTGACCTTGACCGGCTCGCCCTCGTTGCCGCGCAGTTGGGCCGAATTCCTGTCGTCGCCCGAAATCTTGAACTGGCCGGAATAGACCGCGGCGCCCTTGACGATGCCGGCATTGCCGTCGGCTTCGATGATCAGCGGATAGGCATCGGGATCCGCTTTCAGCCGAAGCCGCATCTGGCCGTCCGGCTCCACCTTGCCGGTGGAAGCCGAGACGTCGGCCCGCAGGCCATCGAAGCGCAGCGTTCCGTCCATCCGCCATGGGCCGGTGAGCGCCTTGGCCGAAATCGTCGAGTTGATCTCCGAGATCAGGTGGCTGCGCCCGCCGGCGGCATGGCGCAGTTCGATCTGCCCTTCGCTCACCGACAGCTTCTCGATCGCGATCTGGCCCGGATCGAAGGGAGCCGAGGGCCGGAGCGTCCAGTCGACGGTGCCGTCACCGGCGATATTGATGACGGCTTTCGGGTGCACCAGCCGCATGTCGAAGATCAGCACCTCGCCGCGCAGGAACGGCGCGAGCTCCGCATCCATGGAGAAGGTCTCGACCGTCATCGCCGGCTGGCCTTCCGGCCCGCCCGCGACCTCGACATTCGAGAAGGTCACCGACGGAAACGGCAACAGCCGCGCTGTCGCGTCGCCCTTCACCGTCACCTTGCGGCCGAGGACGGCGCTCGCCTCGCGCTCGAAATCGCCCCGGTAACCCGTCCAATCGATGAAATACGGCACCACCAGCGCCGCGCACAGCACCAGCACGAACAGGCCACCGAAGATCACGAACAGGCGGGCGAGCATCTGTTTCCCGGGTTGAAAGTCAGCCGCACTCTACCCGCATCCGCGTGTCGATAAAGAGGCAATTCAACGCGCGGCAACGGCCAACGTCTCCAGTTGCGCGAAGGCTCACGCTCGCGATATCTCTTTTGCGAATCCCTGCCCTATCCGGTCACGTTCGTGACCACCCAAAATCCGAACCCAATACGGAGCGTTCCCGATGTCAGGCAAGAACTGGGACAGAGTGCCGATCGACGCGCAGAGCGTTGACGCTCCGCTGTCGACGGCTGCGATTTTCCTTGTTGTGACCGTCGGCAGCGACGAGGCCGCGCTTTCGAATGTCGCTTCGGTGCTGGGCGAGCTCGACGATCTCGTCAAGAATGTCGGCTTCCGCGACTTGTCGGGCCGCCTGTCCTGCATCGCCGGCATCGGCGCCGCGCTCTGGAACCGTCTGTCGCCCGGCCGCCGGCCGCGCGAGCTGAAACCCTTCGCGCCGATCGAGGGCTCGGCGCATTCGGCGCCCTCGACGCCGGGCGATCTCCTGTTCCACATCCGCGCTGAGCGGCCCGACATGTGCTTCGAGCTCGAGCGCATCCTGCTGGACCGCCTGGCCGGCAGCGTGACCGTCGCCGACGAGGTGTCCGGCTTCCGCTATTTCGACGCGCGCGACCTCCTGGGCTTTGTCGACGGCACCGCAAATCCGACCGGCCTCGACCTGCCCGCCTCTGCTTTGATCGGCGACGAGGACGGCGACTTTGCCGGCGGCAGCTACGTCGTCGTGCAGAAATACCTGCACAACATGTCAGCCTGGAAAGAGACGCCGACGTATGTCCAGGAAGAGATCATCGGCCGCACCAAGATCGACAACATCGAGATCGATGACGACGACAAGCCGCGAAAGTCTCACAAATCGCTGGCCACCATCGAGGACGACGCCGGCAATGAATACGACATCCTGCGCGACAACATGCCGTTCGGCCGCCCGGGTCAGAACGAGTTCGGCACCTATTTCATCGGCTATACGCGCTATCTGTGGGTGATCGAGAAGATGCTGCAGCGCATGTATGTCGGCGAGCCCCCCGGCGCCTACGACCGGCTGCTCGACTTCTCGACCCCGCATACCGGCACGACCTTCTTCGCGCCGACACGGCCGATGCTGCAGAAGCTGGCCGAAGGCGTGGGAGGATAGCCGCCGGCCGGCGGATCAGCCCGCCGCGGGCAGGATCTTGCCCGGGTTCATGATGTTCAGCGGATCGAGCGCCTGCTTGATCGTGCGCATGACATCGACGCCATGGCCGAGCTCGTGGCGCAGGAAACCAACCTTGCCCTGGCCGATGCCGTGCTCGCCGGTGCAGGTGCCTTCCATGGCGATGGCGCGCATGTTGAGCCTGGCGACGAATTTCTCGGCGAGCGCGATCTCGGCCGGGTTGTCGACATCCATCAGCACCAGCACATGGAAATTGCCGTCGCCGGCATGGCCGACGATCGGCGCGATCAGCCCCATCTCAGCAATGTCGGCTTCGGTCGCAGTGACGCATTCGGCAAGCCGCGAGATCGGCACGCAGACGTCGGTCGACAGCCCCTTGGCGCCGGGGCGCAGCGTCAGTGACGACCAATAGGCGTCGTGCCGCGCCTTCCAGAGCTTTGTCCGCTCTTCCGCGACGCTGGTCCACAGGAACGGTCCGCCACCCTGCTCCCCGGCGATCATGCCGAACGTTTCGGCCTGCTCGGCGACGCCGGCGTCGCTGCCATGGAACTCGACGAACAGGCACGGGCTCTCCGGATAGTCGAGCTTGGAATAGTTCTTCATCGCCCGCATCTGCAGCGCGTTCACCAGTTCGATGCGCGCCACCGGGATGCCCATCTGGATGGTCGCGATCACCGTGTTGCAGGCGGCCTCGAGGCTCGGAAACGGGCAGACGCCGCCGGAGATCGCCTGCGGAATGCCCTGCAGCCTCAGCGTCAGCGACGTGATGACGCCAAGCGTGCCTTCCGACCCGACCAGAAGCCGCGTCAGGTCGTAGCCGGCCGAGCTTTTCTTCGCCCGCTTGCCTGTCGTCACCGTCTCGCCGTCGGCCATGACGGCGGTCAGCGACAGCACGTTTTCACGCATCGTGCCGTAGCGCACCGCGTTGGTGCCGGACGCCCTGGTCGCCGCCATGCCGCCCAGCGACGCATTGGCGCCAGGATCGATCGGGAAGAACAGACCGGTGTCGCGCAGGTGCCGGTTGAGGTCCTCGCGCGTCACGCCGGGCTCGACCGTGCAGTCAAGGTCCTGCGGGTTGACAGCGAGGATCCGGTTCATGCGCGACGTGTCGATGGAAATGCCGCCACCCGGCGCATTGGTGTGGCCCTCGAGCGAGGAGCCGACGCCGAAGGCGATGACAGGCACGCGGTGTGCGGCGCAGGCGCGCACGATCTCCTGCACGTCCGCGGTCGTTTCGACGAAAGCGACGCCGTCCGGCGCCTGGGTCGGGATATAGGTGGTGGTGTGCGCGTGCTGACCGCGTATCGCCTCGCCGGTCTGGAAGCGCTCGCCGAAGCGCTGCTTGAGGATGCCGAGCACCGCGGCGATGCCTTCCTCGTTGCGTTCGACGGGGTTGAGGTCGCTCAAAGCCATGAATTCCTCCGCGAATGGACCAGCGGCCGCGCTTGTAGTGCAGCTATGAATGATGCCTAAAGCAATCCTAGGAAAAGTGCCAAGCGATTAGGCTCGGCCACTTCACTTGTAGCCTTCCGTCCGCCCTGTCCAGCGACCATCGAGGAAAACCAAAATGACGATCCCCGCACCGATCATTTCCGGCCCAATGGCGATCGAGAAGGAATGGATCGACTATAACGGCCATCTCAACATGGCCTACTATAACGTCCTGTTCGACCGCTGCTCGGACCAGGCGTTCGAGCTGATGGGCATGGGGCCGAACTACGCCAAGGAGCGGCGCCTCACCATCTACACGGCCGAAGTTCACGTCTGCTACGTGCAGGAGTTGCACCTCGACCACAAGGTCAACGTCTCGTTCCAGCTGATCGATCATGACGAGAAGCGGCTGCGTGCCTATCAGGAAATCCGCCACGTCGACGGCTGGCTGGCGGCGACGTCCGAATCGCTGTCGCTGCATGTCGACATGGAAGGACCGAAGGTCGCTCCCTTCCCCGCCGATGTGATGGCCCAGGTCGAGGCCATGCGCGCCGCCCATACAGCGTTACCGATGCCGGAGCGCGCCGGCCGCTCGATCGGCATCAAGCGCATGGGCGCTTGAAAACTCGGACGCCCGCGTTAACCTTACCAAGGCTTTAACGTGAACAAGTCGGTTGAGTCCGTTGAACGACTCACTGGCGCGTTCGAAAACCGCCGTACCGGGTTTGCGCGGGGGCGGCTGGCGTAATGCGGTGCGAGGACAGTGCATGAAAACCGACATCAAGGTCGAAGTGGAACGGTTGGCGGCCGATCCACGCATCACCGACTATGATTTCTGGCGATCGCTGAAGAACGTCAACAATGAGATCTTCCACATCGCCAACAACAACGAACCCATCCCGTTCGACATGATCCGCTGGCGCGTTATTCTGAAGCAGGCGCGCATGAAGCGCGGCCACGCTTGATCCATCGTCGCTGCCTCATCCTCCCTGACCAGCCATAGCTGCCGAGTCATAACCGCCGAATCATGGCTGCTTGAACCCGCCCAGCGGCGAGCGCGGCTCGACCGGTGACGATTGGATGATAGCGGTGTTGGTCATCGCATAGGGAATGATCCGGTCGATCACCCGCTCGAGCTCGCTCACCGAGCCGACATGGGCGAGCGCGACGAAGCAATCCTCGCCGGTTACCCGGTCGCATTGCGCGATTTCCGGCAGCTCGCGGATGATGTCCGCCACAACGGAAAGCTGTCCCGGCACCGGCCGGATTCTGAGCCATGCCGACAGCTTCATGCCGAGAGCGGCGGGATTGATCCTGACCGTATAGGCTTCGATCACGCCGTTATCCTGCAGCTTGCGGATGCGCTCCGCCACGCTCGGCGCCGAAAGCCCGACCGCGCGCGCCAGTTCCGCAGTGCTGATGCGCGCATCCTTTTCCAGGAACCGCAGGAGCTTCAGATCGATCGCGTCCAGATCGACATTTTCACTTCGAAGGTTTTTCAAGCCAAACCTCTTCCATCAGAAAGCAAACCGTCCAATCAGGCCATTCATCACATATGTAATCCGCGAGTTTCGCCTGCGATAATGCTCGCATGAAAACGCAAACGCAAATTCCAGCTGCAAACCGGACCGCCGCCGATGCGCACCCCGCCCTCGCCGGCCCCACCATGCTTGCTGGAATGGCCAACGCGTTGCCGCCGCATGTCTGGTTCTGCGTCAGCGCCGTGTTCCATTATCTCGGGCCGGCCTTCGCCGTGCTGCTTTTCGCTCAGGTCGGCGTGCTCGGCATGGCTTGGCTGCGCATCGCCACCGCCGCTCTCATCTTCGCCCCATTGACCAGGCCCTGGCGTGTTTTTGCCGGCGCCGATCGCGCTCAGCGGCTTCTGCTGCTCGCATTCGGCATCTGCCTGGCGGTGATGAACTGCTCGTTCTATCTGGCGCTCGACCGGTTGCCGATCTCCCTGGTGGCGGCGATCGAATTCGTCGGCACGATCGCGGTCGCGCTGGTTGGCCTGCGCAGCCGGCGTAACTTTGCCGCGCTCGCCATTGCCGTTGTCGGCACCTTGCTGCTCATCGACGTGAAATGGTCCAGCGATCCGGTCGGCTTGTTCTGGGCCTTTTTGAACGGCGCCCTCTTCGTCGGCTACATCGTGATCGGTCACCGCGTCGCCCAGGCAGGCATCGGCATCGGTGGCCTCGGCGCCGCTATGGCGGTCGCTTTCCTCGCCGTGTTGCCCATTGGCTTTCGCGAGGCGCTGCCCGCCTTCGCGTCGCCGCAGCTGCTCGGCGCCGCGATCGGCGTCGGCATCTGCTCTTCGGTCATCCCCTACATCTGCGACCAGCTCGCCATGGCGAGGTTGCCGCGCGCGAGCTTCGCATTGATGCTCTCGCTCCTGCCGCTCACCGCAACGCTGATCGGCGTCATCGTGCTGCGCCAGGTGCCAAGCCTCACCGATTGCTTTGGCATTGCGCTGGTGATCGCCGGGGTGGCTTTCCACAAACCCGCAGCAAATGCCTAGTGGCACTGCACAGAGATTGACAGATCAGCTCTGTTTGCGTTGGCAAGTGGCATGCGTTGGAGATTGGCCGAAATGCCCATCGCGATCGTCATTCCAGGGCGGAGCAGGAGCGAAGCTCCGTCGCGAAGACCCTGGAATCCATGCCGTTACCTTCGCCAAGGCGTGCAACGGAGCAGAATTCCGCACCGTGGCGGCGCTTCCAAGTCACGGCATAGATTCTGTGGTCTGCGCCGCGTCGCTTCGCTCCTTGCTCCGCCATAGAATGACGAGGTTGGGGCGGCTTCAGCCAATCCCCGGCGCCGTTCCGTGAAACGGTGAAACGCCCTGGTTACCCGACACAGGGATTTTGAAAGGTTGCCGTTCGTCACTCTTCCTGGAATTGCTCTGGACCGCTCGGGGCTATGCCAGCTTCTCGTTCAGGAAAGCAATCGTCCGGCCCCAGGCGAGATCGGCGGCTTTCTTGTCATAGCGCGCGGCCGAGGTGTCGTTGTTGAAGGCGTGGTTGGCACCCTCATAGACATAGACCTTGTATTCGACATGGGCGGCGTCGAGCGCCTTCTTATAGGCGCCAATGCCGGCGTTGGTGCGTTCGTCCAACCCGGCATAGTGGAGCAGCAGCGGCGCCTTGATCTTTTGAGCGTCCTCGGCCTTGGGCTGCATGCCGTAATAGGCGACGCCGGCGCTGAGGTCGGGCGCATGGACGGCGAGTTGGTTCACCGCGCCGCCGCCCCAGCAGAAGCCGACCGCACCGACCTTGCCGTTGCCGTCCTTGAGGCCCTTGAGATAGGCGATCGTCGCCACGCCGTCGGCGGCGACTCTGGCCACGTCGAGCTTGGTGAACATGTCGCGCGCCTTGTCCTCGTCGGAGGGCGTTCCGCCAAGCGGCGACAGGAAGTCCGGCGCCAACGCGATGAACCCCTCCAGCGCCACGCGCCGGGTGACATCGCGGATATGCGGGTTCAGCCCCCTGTTCTCGTGGATGACGATGACGCAGCCGAGCTTGCCTGACTGGTTCGCGGGCTTGACCAGATAGCCCTTCATCTCGCCGCTTGAGCCGGGATAGGTGATGTCCCCTCCCTTAACGCGGCTGTCGTCTTCGGCGACGATCGCCGCTTGAGCGGAATTGGCGGCCAGCATCGGCGCGATCGCCGCCGCCGCGGCACCCGAGCCCGCCAGCTTCGTCAACTGCTCCATGAAGCGGCGGCGGTCGAGCGTCAGATGCGTGTATTCGTCATAGGCATCGATCATCGCCTGCGTGATGACAGGCTGCGTGACGACGGGCTTGGCAACGGGGCTGGTCATGATTTTCCTCGACGGTTGGCGGTGGACCGCAAGATAGGGTCGAGTATCGCATGGTCCAGTCACGCCCCGGTGACGACCCATATGGGCGGAACCCTGGTGGAGCCAACCCGCCGTCGCGCCGACAAGCCAGCGCGATTCATCACATTTTGGTCATTTCCGAAAGGCTTGATGGTGCTGTCACATTAGGACGTGAAGTTGCCTGAGCGCCCTACCGAAACGAATGACGAAAAGGGGAATGCCATGAAGATCCAGGATATCATCAACACCGTTTCCTCGAAGGCCGGCCTCGACGAGCCGACCACCGAGAAGGTTGTCGGCACCATTTTTTCCGTGCTCGAGCATGAGGCTGAAGGCACCAGCATTTCGTCCTTCTTCGACCAGATCCCCGGCGCCGGTGAGTTGGCCCAGAAATATGACGTGATGGCCGCCGGTACGACGGCCAATTCGGGCGGCGGACTTCTGTCGTCGCTGCAGGGCGCGCTGGGCGGCGTGCTCGGCGAAAAGGCCGGCGCGCTGATCAACGGCATCGCCGCGCTCAAGGCGTCCGGCCTCGACATGGCGCAGATCCGTCAGGCCGGCGAGACCTTGATCAAGCAGGCCGAGGTTGCCGCCGGCCCTGATCTGACCAACCAGGTGCTGGACCAGGTGCCCAGCTTGCGGGGTCATCTCGGGCTTTGAAGCATTCCGAACCGCTCTTGAGCGGCTCGGCCTTTCGACGGCAAAGCTGATCCGCTTTTGACGACCGAAGGCCTCCCACTGGCGAAGCCGCTTAGTCCACCTTATGGGGAACAAGATAGTTCGTAGTTTTTGTGCCTCGGGTGACTGTTAGGGCGGAATATCCAGGCGGCGGCGAATCGGTAACCGTGGCGTCAACCTCCCTGCATCGGCCAATAACTTCGCCGACAGGGGACTTAGCCAAACGATCCGCCAAGGCCGCTTTGCATTCATCGGCGGAGTAGACTTGAGGCGCGATTTCGAGTGGCCGACAAGCCCACCCCGGACTGCACGAAAGCAAAACCAATATCGCTGACGCCTCCGGTCCCATTTCGTATTTTCCTTAACGCTCATCCGACGTGACAAAGGACAGTGCGATCAGGTCATCAACGTCGATGCCGCCGCGACCATTGTCCAATGTCGGCGAGAGCTCCCGACCTACGCCGACTGGCAGTGCCTTTGGAAAAGGGCCAGCTTAGCCGAGTAGCCAAGGCGCAATTTGGTCTTGCAGTCATCGTACCTGAAGATGCTTACCGCCTTGAACCATGAACCGGTTTTGATGGATCGGCGAGTGGCAGTTACGGCACTCGTAACGGATGCTGACGTCCCGCAACTCATTGGAAATCGACACCGTCCACCTCCTGCCCGCCCCTAACGGATGCCCGCCATCCTGGGGGTGACGGACATCCATAAACTGGCGATGAAGGGACTCATGTCCGCCAGTCGGGGACACAATGAGACAGTGGGCTATATGTTTCGTCCTTGGGACCAATGCTTGTGATGTGCGACTTCAGTCGGAACCGATAGCCCGACTGGGGACTTGCGCCAGGAACGAACCAACCGACCCTCCGTTGACCCACTGCCGGAAGCTCCCGCTACAGCGGTTGAGCACAAAGCAGAGGCTCCAGCGCTGGCGGGTTACGCGCTGGAGCCGTCTTAAAAGGTTGGAGCGAGAAAATGAAAGACTATCGGAACAGTGTCCTGGAGGCTCGTTGGCTTCTCGCCGTACCCGCGTCGCTTCTCCTGACCGTCCTGCTGGCCGGCTTCTTGCTTTCGTAGCAGGCCGGCCTCGCCCTGTCCTATTTCGGCAGCGTGTAGGCCATCACGTAATCGCCCGGCTTGGTGCCGACCGAGCCGTGGCCGCCGGCGACGATGACGACGAACTGGCGGCCGTCGGCCACCGTATAGGTCATCGGCGTCGACTGGCCGCCCGCCGGCAGCCTCGCCCGCCACAACTGCCTGCCGGTGGTGAGGTCGTAGGCGCGCAGATAGTCGTCCACCGCGGCGCCTAGGAAAGCGACGCCGCCAGCCGTGATCATCGGCCCGCCGATGCCGGGAACGCCGACCTTGAGCGGCAAAGGCAGCGGCGTCATGTCGTAGACAGTGCCGTTGCGGTGCTTGTAGGCGATGTTTCCCGTCTTGAGGTCGACGCCGGCGACATAGCCCCAGGGCGGCGCCTGGCAGGGAATGCCGAGCGGCGACAGGAACGGTCCCATCACCACCGCGTAAGGCGCGCCTTCATTGCGGTTCAGCCCCTGCTCGCTGCCCTTGGTGTCGCCCGGCGGCGGCACATCCGCGCGCGGGATGAGCTTCGAGGTGAAGGCGAGGTAGGTCGGCATGCCGAACATCACCTGCCGCACCGGATCGACCGCGACGCCGCCCCAGTTGAAGACGCCGAAATTGCCGGGATAGATCAGCGAGCCCTGCAGCGAAGGCGGCGTGTAGCGTCCCTCATAGCGCAGCTTCTTCAATTCGATCCGGCACGCCAGCTGGTCGAACATGGTGATGCCCCACATATCGGCACCGGTCAGCGGCTTGGGATTGAAGGACAGGTCCGAGGCCGGCTGCGTCGGCGAGGCATGATCGCCCTCGACCGCGTCGCCGGGCGCCGGCACGTCTTTCACCGGAATGATCGGCTCGCCGGTGCGCCGGTCGAGCACGTAGAGATCGCCCTGCTTGGTCGGCCCGACCAGCGCCGGCACGACGCCGCTCGCCGTGGTGATGTCGACCAGCGACGGCTGCGCCGGCACGTCCATGTCCCACAGATCGTGATGCACGGTCTGCCGTACCCAGCGCAATTGCCCGGTGTTGAGATCGAGCGCGGTGATCGAGGAGGAAAATTTCTCGACATTGGCGCTGCGGCCCATGCCGAGCTGGTCCGGCGTCTGATTGCCGAGCGGAACGTAGAGCAGTCCCAGCTTCTCGTCGGCGCTCGCCGTCGACCACATGTTGGGCGAGTTGTGGGTGTAGGTTTGCCCGGCGGGCAGCGGCGTCGTCACGTCCGGATTGCCGGAATCCCAATTCCATAGGAGCGCGCCGGTGCCGGCGTCGAAGGCGCGGATGACGCCGGACGGTTCCTCGGTCGAATAATTGTCGTTGACCGCGCCGCCGACGATGATCTTGCCGCCGACGATCAGCGGCGCCGACGTCGAATAGTAATAGCCCGACTTCGGATAGGGCATGTTGGCCATCAGGTTCAGCGTGCCGGCCTCGGCGAAGGACGGACACACCTGCCCGTTCGCGGCATCGAGCGCGATCAGCCGGGCGTCGGAGGTCGGCAGATAGATGCGCGCGGCGCAAGGCTGGCCGGCGGCGATCTTGGCATCGGCATAATAGGACACGCCGCGGCAGGTCTGGTGCTGGCGGTTGGGGTCGAGCTTGATCTTCGGATCGTAGCGCCACTTCTCCTTGCCGCTCGCGGCATCGATGGCGATGGCGAAATTATGCGGCGTGCAAATGAACAGCGCATCGCCGATCTTCAGCGGCGTCACCTGATAGGTCGTCTCGCCGATATCGTCGGGGCCTTTCACGTCGCCGGTGCGATAGGTCCAGGCCGGCTGCAGCTTGGCGACGTTGTCCGGCGTGATCTGGTCGAGCGGCGAATAGCGCTGGCCGAAGGGCGTGCGGCCGTAGAACTGCCACTCGCCGGCCGGGATGTCGCCGCCGAGATTGGCGGCCGTCGCCGCCTTTTCGGTGCCCAGCGTGCCGCCGATATCCATGGGATCGGCGGTCATCGAATAACCGGCGACCGCGAGCGAGGCGAGCACGGCCAGGATCAGCGGCGCGCGTCCGTCCGGCCCCCGCAGCCCCCGCCTTGCCCACGGCGTCAAAAGCCACAAGGCGATCAGCACGATGACGCCGCCGCGTGGGCCGAGCTGCCACCAGTCGAAGCCGATTTCCCACACTGCCCAGCATAAAGTGGCAAGAACGAACAGCGCGTAGAGCCAGAGCGAGGTCGACCGGCGCCTGAAAAGCAGCCAGGCGGTGATCAGCAAGATCAGGCCGGCGATCAGGTAGTACCAGCTGCCGCCCAGCGCGATGAGCCAGATGCCGCCGCCGCCGAGAATGAGACCGATGAGGAAAAGGACGAGGGAGGTGATGGTGACAGCCAAGACGGTGCTCCTTCGACTGTTGCGCCTTCGCGGCCGCTCTGAGGCGACGGCGAGCCGTCCCTGCCCTGCCGGCAGCTTTCCCTCACCCGCTCCGGCTGTCAAGTTGGGGCCAGACACGCGAAACTAGAACAAAACGTAGACAGTTCTGGTCTTTCGCTGCCGAATCACTACATTCGGGAGCGATGTCGGGCTTTTCCGAAGACATGCCTTTTTTCGATGAACCGAATGCGCGGCCGGCAGCGGCTCCATTCGGCATAGCCGCGCGCGCCATGGCCGCCCGCAGCGGCCAGAACGGCGTGCCCGATTATCTGAAGGGCCTGAATCCGGAGCAGCGGCTCGCCGTCGAGACGACCGAAGGCCCGGTTCTGGTGCTGGCCGGCGCGGGCACCGGCAAGACGCGGGTGCTCACCACGCGCATCGCTCACATCCTTGCTACCGGCAGGGCCTTTCCCTCGCAGATCCTGGCTGTCACCTTCACCAACAAGGCCGCGCGCGAGATGAAGCAGCGCATCGGCATCCTGATCGGCGAAGGCAATGTCGAGGGCATGCCTTGGCTCGGCACCTTCCACTCGATCGGCGTGAAGCTGCTTCGCAGACATGCCGAGCTCGCCGGGCTGAAATCGGATTTCACCATTCTCGACACCGACGACGTGGTGCGGCTGATCAAGCAGCTGATTCAGGCCGAAGGGCTGGACGACAAGCGCTGGCCGGCCAAGACCTTCGCCCAGATGCTCGACAACTGGAAGAACAAGGGCCTTGGCCCCGACGAAATCGCGGAAGGCGATGCGCGCAGCTTCGGCAACGGCAAGGGCCGCCAACTCTACAAGGCCTACCAGGAACGGCTGCAGACGCTGAATTCCTGCGATTTCGGCGACCTGCTCTATCACCCGATCCGCATCTTCCGCGCCTATCCGGACGTGCTGAAGGAATACCACCGCAGGTTCAAATACATCCTCGTTGACGAGTACCAGGACACCAACACCGCGCAATACATGTGGCTGCGGCTCCTGGCGCAGAGGCCTAATTCTGGGCGCAAAGGCGCTGACGCCGGCGGCAGGCTAATCTCCCCCCAAGTGGGGGAGATGTCCGGCAGGACAGAGGGGGGCGCGAAGGATCGCGACGCCTCCAATCTTTCAGGCGGAAAGGCCGGAGGGACAGCGCCCCCCTCTGTCGCCTCCGGCGACATCTCCCCCACAAGGGGGGAGATTGGAGCCAGCTCCGTAAATATTTGCTGCGTCGGCGACGACGACCAGTCGATCTATGGCTGGCGCGGCGCCGAGGTCGACAACATCCTGCGCTTCGACAAGGATTTTCCGGGCGCCACCATCATCCGGCTGGAGCGCAACTACCGGTCCACCGCGCATATTCTGGGCGCGGCCTCGCACCTCATCGCCCACAATGAGGGCCGCTTCGGCAAGACGCTGTTCACCGACCGCGACGACCCCGAGGACGACAAGGTTCACGTCCACGCCGCCTGGGACTCGGAGGAAGAGGCCCGCGCTATCGGCGACGCCATCGAGGCCTACCAGCGGCAGAAGCACAATCTTAACGACATGGCGATCCTGGTGCGTGCCTCCTTCCAGATGCGCGCCTTCGAAGACCGCTTCATCACGCTGGGGTTGAACTACCGCGTCATCGGCGGCCCGCGCTTCTACGAGCGCCTGGAAATCCGCGATGCATTGGCCTTCTTCCGCGTCGTCGCCAATGGCGGCGACGACCTCGCCTTCGAGCGCATCGTCAACGTGCCGAAGCGCGGGTTGGGCGAAGCCACCATCCGCCAGATCCATGACACGGCGCGCGCCATGCGCATCCCCATGCTGGAGGCCGCCGCAACGCTCGCCGAAAGCGACGAGCTGAAGCCGAAGCCGCGCGCGGCGCTGCGCGAGGTCGCAGCCAATTTCGAGCGCTGGCAGAAGGCGCTAGAAACCACCCCGCATACCGAGCTTGCCGAGACCATCCTGGAGGAAAGCGGCTACACCGACATGTGGAAGAACGACCGTTCGGCGGATTCGCCCGGGCGGCTGGAAAACCTCAAGGAGCTGATCCGCTCCATGGAGGAGTATGAATCGCTGCGTTCCTTCCTCGAGCATGTCGCGCTGGTGATGGAGGCCGAGCAGGGCGAGTCGCAAGATGCGGTCTCGATCATGACGCTGCATTCGGCCAAGGGCCTCGAATTCGAGACCGTCTTCCTGCCTGGTTGGGAGGAAGGCCTGTTCCCGCATCAGCGCGCGCTGGACGAAGGCGGACGCTCCGGCCTCGAGGAAGAGCGCCGGCTCGCCTATGTCGGCCTGACGCGCGCCAAGAAGAACCTGCATATCTGGTTCGTTTCCAACCGCCAGATTCACGGCCTGTGGCAATCGACGATCCCGTCGCGCTTCGTCGACGAATTGCCCGAAACTCATGTTGATATCGCCGACAGCGGCAACAGCTACGGCGGCTACGGCAATCCCTATGGCGGCGGCTCGTTCGCCTCCGGCCGCGGCGGCGGACGACAGAACCCCTACGGCGCCTCGCGCTTCGACAATATCGGCGCCAAGGACCAGGGCAGCTTCTCCAACACCTATGCCACGCCCGGCTGGCAACGCGCGCAGGCGAACCGCACCGAGGCGACCGACCGCAACTGGGGCACGCGCTCCGGCCACCAGGTCGAGCGTATCGGCTATGGCGAGACCGATTCAGGCTACGGCGCCGGCCGCACCAGCGTGAAAGGCCGCACCATCGAGGGCGAGCTGGTGGCCAAATCCGTCGCCGACACGCCGTCCGCCTTCAATGTCGGCGACCGCGTCTTCCACCAGAAATTCGGCAACGGCAACATCGCGGCGATCGACGGCAACAAGCTCACCATCGATTTCGACAAGGCCGGCCAGAAACGCGTGCTGGACGGTTTTGTCGCGCCGGTGTGACCGGCCTCCTCACCTGTACCTTGCTTGGTTCCACTTATGGCCGAGCAGCGACAGGATGATGATCAGCCCGTTGAAGAACTGCACGTAGAAGCCGCTGAGGCCCGCCGCGACCACGCCGGTCTGGATGAACGACACCGTGACCGCGCCGATCGCGCCGCCGACCACCGTGCCGATGCCGCCCCAGGTCGGCGTGCCGCCGACGAACACCGAGGCCAGCACCGGCAGCAGATAGCCGTCGCCCGCCGTCGGCCACCAGGTGAAATTGATCATCACCGAGAAGGTGCCGGCGATCGCCGCGCCGATGCCGACGAAGACGAACACTTTCACCCGAACCCATTTGACGTCGATACCCATCTGCCTGGCGCTGTCGGGATTGTCCCCGACCACTTTCACCTGCGCGCCGAAACGATGCCGGTTGTAGAGCAGCGCCGAGAAGACGACGAAGGCGATCGCCCAGAAGACCTGCACCGGGATGCCCCAGACCTGGCTGGAGAAGATCTTGTAGGCCGAGCTGTCGGCAAGGCCGGTCAGCGCCGTCGACCTGCCTTCGTTGATGATCTGGATCAGCCCGCGCAGCAGGAAGTTCATGCCGAGCGTGGCGATCAGCGACGACAGCCCGCCATAGACGACCAGCGAGCCGACCAGGAAGCCGAGCAGCGTGCCGGTAAGAAGCGCCGCCGCAATGCCGATAAACGGATCGTAGCCGGCCTGCACGACCAGCGCGAAGACCCAGGAGGCAAAGCCCATTGTCGCCGGAAATGACAGGTCGATCTCGCCGCAGGTGACGACGAAGACCAGCGGCACCACAACGAACAGCGCCACGGGAAGCGTCGTCAGCACGGAGCTGTAGAGATACCAGGTTGTGAAGACGGTGGGGTTGGCGATCATGAACACCGCCATCATGACGATGAACACGGCGAGCGTGCCGAGCGAGGCGCGGTTGTCGAGGACGAAGCCGCGCAGCCAGTGATTGGACGGATGGCTCCATTCCTTGGCCGGTCCCTTGGCTACCTTGCCGCTTGCCGTTCCCAAAGGCGTTTGCAGATCGGGTTCCATCGCCTTGCTCATTGCGCTCCCTGCTCCGCGTCCTCATGCAGTCCCGGCAATCCGCCGGGGTGTGCTACGTCTTCCATGAAGTTGATGAGGTCTTCTGCCGACTTGACCTCGTTGCGGTCGGTCGCGAGCGCCACCTTGCCGCGGTCAAGGACCACAAAGCGGTCGGCAATGTCGAAGACATGGTGGATGTTGTGCCCGATGAACAGGATCGAGCGGCCGCTCGCCCGCACCTGGCGCACGAAATGGAAGACCTTGGCGGTCTCGGTCAGCGACAGCGCCGTCGTCGGCTCGTCGAGGATGATCAGTTCCGCCTGCTTGTAGATGGCGCGTGCGATCGCCACGCCCTGGCGCTCGCCGCCGGAAAGCTGGCCGACGATCGAGTGCGGCGTGAACACTTTCGAGGTGAAGCCGATCTCGCGCATCAGCCGGCTCGCCTCCTCGATCTCCTTGTCGACCTTAAGCCAGCCCATGAAGCTGGTCAGCTCGCGGCCCATGAAGATGTTGCGTACGATGGTCTGCTGCACGGCCAGCGCGCGGTCCTGGAACACCGTCTCGATGCCGGCGTCGCGCGAGCGCGCCGCGCTCCACCCGGTGACCGGCTTATCGCGCACCAGGATCTCGCCGCTGGTCGGCTTGACCACGCCGGACAGGATCTTGATCAGCGTCGACTTGCCGGCGCCGTTGTCGCCGATAAGGCCGACCACCTCGCCGCGGTCGACACTGAGGTTGACCCCGCCCAGCGCATAGACCTGGCCGTAGGATTTCTTGATGTCGCGCAGTTCGATGATGCGTTCGCCCATGCGATCCTCGCTTGCAATGTCTGTTCGGCGGCCTCGTCGCCGGCGGTCCAGCCGGCCGGGCAATAATCCCGGCCGGCGGCTTGGGAGGTCAACGCAATGCCTGCTTGGCGAGCTCGGAGACGATCTCGTAGTTCTGCGGCGTGACGAAGCCGGCGCCGGTGTCGACATTCATCGGCGCCAGCCCCAGCACCACCTGCTGGCAGAGGCTGAGAATCGGCAGATAGCCCTGCAGGAACGGCTGCTGGTCGGCCGTCAGTTGCACCCAGCCGCCCTTGAAGCCTTCGACGATCTGCGGACTGGTGTCGAAGCCGAAGTTGAAGATGTCGCCGGGCTTGCGGCCCGCCGCCTGCATATAGGTCGCGACATTGCCGAGCATCTGGCCGCCGGGGTAGCCGACCGCCTTGACGTCGGGGTGGTTGAGCAGCGCCGCGGTGATCACCGGAATGGCGAGGTTGGGATCCGACGCCCATTCGCCGCTCGGCGGTGAGGACAACTGGATCACCTCGACGCCGGCTTCTTTCAGGGCCGCCACCGTGCCGCGCTCGCGCGCGCCGCGATTCTCGTTCTCGAACGGACCGATCATGATCGCCTTGTCGCCCGCCTTGAGCTTGCCGAGCTTGAACGCCTCGGCGCCGAGCGCGCGGCCCTGCTGCTCCTGCTGCGCGCCGACATAGCCGCCGCCGAACGCCGCCACCACTTTCGGCACCGGCACGTTCTGGTACATCATCTTGATGCCGTCCTTATGCGCCTGTTCGGCCAAAGGCATGATCGCGGCATCGCCCGGATGGCCCATCATGGCGATGCCCTGCGGCTTGACCGCGACCGCCTCGCGCAATTGCTGCACCATCTTCTCGACGTCCCACTGGGAGAAGATGTAGTCGACCTTCGGCCCGAGATCGGCCGCCGCCTGTTTGGCGCCATTATAGACGATGGTGCCGAAGGCGTCGCCCTCGGCGCCGCCGACGAAGAAGCGAATATGCACGTCCTTGCACCATTGCGCGTCGAGCGCGTGCGCCGGCAAGGCAGAGATCGAGGCGCAGAGCGCCGCGGCAGCCGCCACGACGGTCGAGCGCAGAACAGTCCTTCTGGTCGTCATGCACGTTCCTCCCTTTTAGACCCCTCCCGATGGAGGGTTTCGAATTGATCTGCGTCCTCGGTCGGCCGGCTCCTCCGCCGGCCAATCCTCACATCGAATCTGGCCTCAAGCCGGATTGGGCACGTAGCTGTTCCCTCCCCGGCATTGCTTCAGATAGTCGAGCGCGCGCGCCTGTCCGGTGATCTCGAGGTCGCCGCGATAGACCGGGTCATGCCAGCCTTCGATGTCGATGGCGCCCTTGTAGCCAGCCAGCCGCAACTCGCTGATCACCCGCGTCCAGTCGCTGTCGCCGAAGCCCGGCGTGCGCATCTGCACGAAAGGCAGACGGCCGAACACGCCATGCTCGCGGATGACGTCCCAGCGCACGGTCGCGTCCTTGCCGTGGACATGGAAGATGCGCGGCGCCCATTTGCGGATCTGCGGTATCGGATCGATCAGGTACACAAGCTGATGGCAGGGCTCCCATTCCAGCCCGAGATTGTCGTTTGGCAATTCGTTGAACATCAGCTCCCAGGCGTCCGGATTATGCGCGATATTCCAATCGCCGCTCGCCCAGTTGCCGTCCATCGCGCAATTCTCGAAAGCGATGCGCACGCCCTTGTCGGCGGCACGCTTGGCCAGCGGCCCCCACACCTCGCGGAAGCGCGGCAGGCTGTCGGTCAGCGGTCTGCCGCGGATGCGGCCGGTGAAGCCGCTCACCGTCGACGCGCCGAACAGATGCGCATTATCGATCACCGTCTCCCAGACCGCCAGCACACCGCGATCAACCTCTCCATTCTCGAGCGGGTTGCCGAACACCCCGATCGAGGACACGGTCACATCGGCATCGCCGATCGCCTCGCGGATCTCGCCCGCCAGGCGCTTCAGGTCCTTGCCGCCCAGCGTCTGCCAGAAGAAGGGCTGGATGCTCTCGAAGCCGAGCGGCAGGATCTGTCTGACGTATGCGGCCGGATCTTCGAGATTGGCCCGCACCATGGTGCCGATCCTGATATCGAGAAGCGGGTTTGCCGTCATTGTGCTTCCTTGGCGATTGTCACGCGCCGCCCGCTCTCCGCGCTCTCGATGGCGCCGAAGACCATGGCCAGGCTTTTGATGTTGTCGGCGCCGCGCGTCTCCGGCTCGGCGCCGGTCTCGATCGCGTGCATGAAATCCCGGATGATGCCGAGATGGCCGTCGACGCGGTCGGCGGGATCGAGCGGCGGCACTTCGATGGGCTGCGTCTTGTCGATGATCCCGTCGCGGCCGGACGCAATCACCTCCGCCTTCAGCCCGTCATGGCCGTCCCACAAAAGGCTGCCGCGCTCGGCGACGATGCGCCAGCTTCCCTCCCAACTCGTGCGGAAACCGTCGGCGCACCAGGAACCGGCATAGGTGAAGACCTTGCCGCCGCCGAGGTCGAAGACCGCGCTGGCCGACGACCCCTGCCGATACCAGGAATTCACGGGTTCCCATTCCTGGCAATAGACGCTGGCCGGCTCGCCGGCGACCATGTAACGCGCGGCATCGAACGTGTGGATCGCCATGTCGAGCAAGAGCACATGGGCCATCTCCTCGCGAAAACCGCCGAAATGCGGCGCGACGAAGAAGTCGGCGTGGATGCTGGTCGGCTTACCGATGACGCCGGAGTCCAGGAAGCGCCTGATGCGCCTGACATTGGCGACATAGCGGCGGTTCTGGACGACGGCGTGGATGCGCCTCGCCTTGCGCGCTGCCTCGACGATGGCGCGCGCATTCTCGGGGCTGTCGGCCAGTGGCTTCTCGGTGAGCAGATGGCAGTCGTGCGCGAAGGCCGAAAGCGCGACTGCGCGGCGTGCGGCGGGAACCACGACGTCGAACACGGCATCGGGCTTGGTCTGGTCGAGGACGGCGTCGAGGTTGGTGCCGATGACGGCGTCGGACAGCGCGTATTCGCGCGCCCTCGCCTGGGCTCGCTCGGCATCGAGGTCGACGAGGCCGACAATGGCGAGCCCGTCGATCTGCTTCGCGGCATCGAGCCAGTGCTTGCTCATCGCTCCACACCCGGCCAGGACGACCCTCATCATCCAGCGCTCCTCCTCCGCCGGTCCCTCCAGACCGGACGTCACGGCGTCCACGGCGTCACCGTAAACGTTTTTCCGTAAACGTTTACGAGAACACACCCGATGGCGTAGAATGTCAACCGGCTGCTTGCAAAAATCATCCCGAAGCCTTGGCCTGAGCGGCAGCCGGTGCTAGCCAAGGCAGGGGGAGAATCCGTCCTTGGCGTCCAGCATCCACGATCTCGCGCGTCACCTGAACATCTCGATCGGCACCGTGTCGCGCGCGCTGAACGGCCGTGCCGACGTCAATGCCGACACACGCCAGCGTGTGCTCGAAGCAGCCAGGAAGCTGAACTATTCGCCCAATCAGTCAGGCCGCAGCCTGCGCCAGGGCGCCACCCGCTCGATCGCCTTCATGCTGCAGCCGCATCCCGGCGACCAGCAATATGGCGAGCCGTTCTTCATCCCGTTCCTGACGGGCCTGCAGGCGCGGCTCGCCGAGCATGACCTGGATCTGATGGTCGTCATGGGTGAGCCGGGCCAATATCAGCAGGAGCGGTTGCGCCGCGTGGTCGAGACGCGCCGGGCCGACGCGGTCGTGTTGGCCAATACGCGAAGGGAAGACGATCGGATCGAGTATCTCAGCAAGGCCGGCTTTCCCTTCGCCACGCTTGGCCGAAGTCAGTCCGGCGGCGACACGTATCCTTCACTCGATATCGATTTCGAGAGGGCGGGTGATGAAGCCGTCGACCGGCTGGTCGCGCGCGGCCACCGCCGCATTGCCGCCATCCGGCCTTCGCTTGATCTCAACTTCGGCTACCTGTTCCTCGACGGCTACCGCAAGGCGCTGAAGCGGCACGGTATCGAGGTCGACCCCGACCTGATCGCCGACGGCTTCATCAACGAGACCGGCGGCTACCAGGTGACGCCGCAAGTAATGCGCTCCAGAAACCCGCCGACGGCGATCATCTTCAACAATGACGCGATGGCGCTCGGCGGCTGCAAGGCGCTGGCCGAGATGGGTATCAAGCCGGGCCATGACATGGCCGTGATCGTCATCGTCGACACGCCGCTCTGCCGCTACTTCTCGCCGACGCTGACCGCCTTCCGCCCGTCGCTGGAACCGATGGGCCGGCGGCTGGCCGAGATGCTGCTCGCTTCGCTTCCCGCATTCGCCGGCCCTGAGGGCACACGCATCATCCGCGAAGTCTGGCCGCTGGAGCTGATCGCAAGAGAGAGCGATTGAGCGGAGGCTTTCCCTTCTCCCCTTGTGGGCCTGTTGCGTAATTGGCTGGTTGTGATTCTCTGAGAGGAAGCTCGGAGGGAATCGCGATGGCTGTGAAGCAGACGGGACAGTTGAGCCTGGCGGAGGCGTTTCTAGGCGACAAGCTTGCGGGCG
>NZ_NSFT01000033.1 GCF_002294725.1 Mesorhizobium sp. WSM4313
ACGCAGCGGTGTGAGACGGGCATTCTTGTGGATGTTCATTCGGACCCTCCGATGGATGCTGAAGCGTGGTAACTCCAGTCTCCTCGGTCCGGTCCGAATGGACAACCTCTCGAAAGCTCACACCTAGTGCCGGCAGTGGCACCGCTGTTGTCCGTCGACAGGTCCCGCGCTTGCTCGGTGCGACCAACAACCTTAAGCGCTAGGGCGTAACCTGACCCTGCAAGATCTCCTCACCGACTATAAGGTGCGCCTCACGATCTGAGACGATGGGACAGGATGGCTAAGGAGGTGCGCCGTCTTGCATGCCCCGCCAGCGAGGCGAACCCTCTCGGCTACGCGCGCCACCAGCGACGCTCCATATCGTCAGGCCTGCGTCTCATGCTCAGATGAGCCGGTATTTGGCTCTCTCATCAGCAAACCGAGAGAGCCCATGCCAAGACGGAAGCAAGCAAGACGAACGAGCGTCAGAGATATCCTGCGCCTGACCCATAAACAGGGCAGTCCGGTGGGCCAAGGTGGCAGAGCAACTGAGGTTCGGCAAGACTTCGGCTTCCACCTATCTGCGGGCGCTGGAGACGGGCTGTCGTGCAGGCCCTGCATGCGGCTTTGAGGACGATGCGATGTTGAAACACCGTCTGTTGCGCCGAATCGGCCGTCGGCCAAACGTTGGGTCGTCATCAGGTTCTCGACAGCTTCCCGGTGTCAAATCCAAACCGTGGTCGGCGATCCCCACCAGGGTGGGAAGGCAGCGCTGATATAGCCGAACGTCGATCAAGTCACGATCAACGATTGCCTCATGTCACATGCCCTGCGGGACTGAAAAACGGAGAAGAACATGTGCGATGCAAAACTGAAGACCGTGCTTTCGCTTTTTTCGCCGGTGGCCAGCAAATTAGATGCTCTCTCGTCCAACGGACCAGCGACGGATGCAAACTGCGTTAAGCTAAATACGAACGAGAACCCGTTTCCGTTGCCGAAGAGCGTAATGCAAAGTGCAATTGCTGCGATCGAACACCAGTATCTTTATCCGGAAGACGACAATCTCAGCTTAAGGGCAGCTGCCTCCGATGCTTACGGATTTTCCAAAGATCAGGTGATTGCCGGCAACGGTTCGTCGGAGCTGCTCGGACTCATCTACAGAGCTTTCCTCGCCCCAGGAGATAGAGTGGCAATGCTGTCGCCCGGATTTTCGTTCAACCGTAAACTTGCCATGTTGCAGGGTGCCGAGTTTCTCGAAATCGCATCGAGCGAAGCTCATCCCCTGCCGATAGAAAAACTGCTGTCCGGCCCCGCAAAAGACGCGAAGTTCATTCTGTTGGCTAATCCGAACAATCCGACCGGAACATTCGTGCCGGTGGCCGAAATCGAACGCCTTGTGGAGCAAGCAGATCGCTTGGTCGTCTTGGATGAGGCCTACGTTGACTTCGCACCCGACAATGCCCTGCGCCTCGTCAATAGACATCCGAATCTTTTGATCTTGAGGACTTTTTCAAAGAGCTATGCTGCCGCTGGCGTGCGAGTCGGCTTCGGTTTCGGTCACCCAGAAATCATTGGCAGGCTGCGCAACATCCAGAATGTCTTCAACATGAACGTGATCGGGCAGGCGGTCGGGAAAAGCATTCTTGCGCATCGCCACGCCTACGAAGAGAACCACAGGCACATCAAGCATGAACGACAGCGAGTGACCCTGGCGCTGTTGCAACTTGGCTTTTCCGTAACACCCTCCCACGCAAACTTTTTGCTGGCCCGTGTGCCGGCGGGACAGGAGGGCTCATGCTGGCAAGCCGCGTTGAAAGAGCAGGCGATCCTCATCGCCAGCTTTCCTGACGTAGATTTGAAGAACTGTATTCGCGTCAGCATTGGCACCACAGAGCAGATGGACAAATTCCTTGCTGCCGCCGAACGCGTCTGTATGAACTTTAAGAAGGATCGCGGTGCTCACAAGCATGAAGTCGATTCACATTAAGCATCAAGTAATGATATGTCGTGAGCTATGATGATTAGCGAATAAATATAGGTAATTTGGAGAACAATTAATTGAAGAAAATTTCCGCTTCGGGCCTGACCTTCGGCATCTTCGATCATCTGGACGAAAACGGCGATGACATCGCACAACAATATGCAGATCGGCTGAGCCTAGCAGAAGCGTGCGATGGCTATGGCTTTTATGCGTATCATCTCGCCGAGCACCACTGTACGCCGCATGGCAGAGGTCCATCACCGAATTTGTTCTTAGCGAGCGTCGCCCAGCGAACCCGCAGTCTTCGTGTTGGTCCCATGGTAATGCTACTTGCGCTCTATCATCCGCTGCGTGCCTTCGAGGAGATCTGCATGCTTGATCAGTTGAGCGGCGGCAGGCTTGAACTCGGCATAGGGCGCGGCTCTGCTCCCACTGAATTGGGATACTTCGGGGTTGCTGTAGAAGCAGCACCAGAACAGTATGCGGAGGCCAGTGAGATTCTCATCAATGCGATGAAAGGCGGGACGCTTTCTTATCAGGGCCGCCACTTTGAGTTGAAAGATGTTCCGCTGACGTTGAGACCTCACCAATATCCCCGTCCGCCGACATGGATCGCCACCAATCGACCCGAGCCGGCTAGCTGGGCCGCTGCGAATGGGGCAAACATCGCCTGCGTCGGACCTTCCACTTCTGTTCGCAGCGTTACCGACGCGTTCCGCGCCGCCCGAATTCACGATGCTGACATTGGCCAGCAAGCGCCATTTCTTGGATTGCTCCGAATGGTGGTGATAGGGCGTTCTGAAACAGATGCGTATTTGCTCGCAGCACCTGCCTATGAACGATGGCTCAATAGCTTCAAATTTCTATACGAACTAAATGCCATTTCCACTCCACCAAACTTGCCTTTGAACTTCGATGCAGCAATTGAAAGTGAATTGTGCGTCGTGGGAACGGCAGATTCTGTCCGAAAAGCTCTCCTTGATCAGCTGGAAGAGGCAGGTGCTAATTATCTTCTGTGTCAACTGGCATTTGGGGATTTGCCGCTGGATGCCTCACTATACACCGCATCGGCCATTGGATCCGAAATCATGGCTCGAGTTGCCGCATCGTGAATCCGTCGTGTGATTGGAGGAGCAGCGGCAGCGCTGCTCCTCATTGCGAAACGGTTGTGGGGGCCGGACTCCTGTGTCAGGTGTAAACCATTGGAGCACGTCCTATCTGATCCAGGTCATATCCTGCGGCTTTGAAGTAGTTGGCACATTCGGCTGGGGTGAAGAGGTCGACGACCGCGCCGAGGCGTCCTGACCTTGCCCCTCTGATCTAATCCGGTTTGAAGTTCGTTCTGGCCCATCCAGAGGACCAGGACATGAAACGCAGCCGCTTCTCTGAAGAGCAGATCATCGGAATTTTGAAGAAACACGAGGCCGGGGTATCGGTTGGCGATCTGTGCCGCAAGCACGGGGTCAGCGACGCCTCGATCTACAATTGGAAGGCCCGCTTCGGCGGGATGGATGTCACCGAGGCTCGGCGACCTGAAGGCGCTGGAGGACGAGAACACGCGCCTGAAGCGGCTTTTGGCCGACGCCATGCTCGACAATGCCGCGTTGAAGGACCTTGTGGGAAAGAAATGGTGACGCCCGCCGCCAAGCGGAAAGCTGTCGCTCGCCTGAAGGAAGGCTTCGGGATGAGCGAACGGCGGGCGTGTAAAGCCATCGGCTGTTGCCGCATGACGGTTCGCTACCAGACCAGCAGGCCGGACGACCGCGAGGTTCGCGAGCGGATGAAGGCCGATCGCGCAGGAGCGTCGCCGGTTCGGCTACCGGCGTCTTCTCGTGATGCTGAGGCGGGAGGGCCTGGTCGTGAACCACAAGAAGCTGTTCCGGCTCTATCGGGAGGAGAAGCTCGCCGTCGCCGCCGTGGCGGCCGCAAGCGGGCGATCGGGACCAGGGCGCCGATGCTGGTGCCGCTGAGGCCCGACGAGCGCTGGTCGCTCGACTTCGTATCGGACCAGCTCACCGACGGGCGCCGCTTCCGCATCCTGGCCGTCGTCGACGACTGCACGAGAGAGTGCCTCGCACTCATCGTTGATACGTCTCTCTCGGGCATGCGGGTTGCCCGCGAATTGGACGGCTCATCACCGAGCGGGGCCGGCCCAGGATGATCGTCAGCGACAATGGCAGCGAGTTCACCTCGAACGCCATCCTCTCCTGGGCGGATCAGAACCGCGTCGAATGGCATTACATTGCGCCCGGCAAGCCGATGCAGAATGGCTTCATCGAGAGCTTCAACGGCCGACTGCGCGATGAACTGCTCAACGAGACGCTGTTCACCTCGCTGGCTCAGGCGCGCGTAGCCATCGCCCTGTGGCACGCCGACTACAACACCGCGCGGCCGCACTCCCCCCTGGCAGACCCCGGCCAAGTTCGCCAGCACCTTCAATCCGCGACGGTCGCTCGCGCTGCGCTATGCCAAAGGCTCCGCGCCAGCGCCCGTCGCTTCACCCGCCCAGCAGGGCACAACCCACGCCGGAAACGAACTCAAAACTGCTGGGGCAACGTCAGTCCCATAGAGCCTTGATGGTTATCTCGGCCTTTGCTCGCAGCAGCGCCTTAGGTTGGGCGAAGGCGTTCTCAATCGGATTGAAGTCGGGACTGTAGGGCGGCAGTTAGAGCAGGCTCGCCTGCGGCCTCAATCGCGCCGCGCAGGGTTCTCCAGGCGGATGTCGCCAATGTCAAATTTGCTGGCATCCATGTCGCCCTCGCCAACCGCACAAGCGAAGGCCAGAAAGCCAACATGTGTTCTGCGGCTTAATTAAGAGTCAGCCGATGTCGGCCGAACATCACCTTGTCTCGAAGTCGACGATCGGACAGCAGGTTGCGAAAGTTGGCGCGATGCGAAACAAACTGCTGAAGCGCTCAACTTTTATTGATCACGCGTGTTGGACGCGACGCACTCCCGTTCCAATCGGGCTGAGCGCAAATTCTCCCGGTTCACAAAACTGAGTCGCTGGAGTAGTGGGGGCGCAGAGAAATCTCCGGTCGCAGCCTTACCCGGTCAAAACAAGGATACCAATGATGAAGACTCTCGCCGTCTGCTCTGGCGGATTGGACTCCGTTTCCCTTGCTCACATGGTGGCAGCGGAGCACGAACTCACCGGCCTTCTATCTTTCGACTATGGCCAACGGCACAGGAAGGAATTGGGCTTCGCCGCTCTTTGCGCGCAGCGACTGAAGGTCCCGCACCAGATCATCGACATCGGCGAAATTGGCCGTGGCCTTTCCGGCTCAGCGCTGACTAGCAGTATCGACGTGCCGGACGGCCACTACGCCGAAGACACGATGAAGATTACGGTGGTGCCGAACCGCAATGCCATCATGTTGGCAATCGCCTTCGGTCTCGCCGCCGCCCACAGCGCCGAAGCGGTGGCGGCGGCCGTGCATGGTGGGGACCATTTCATCTATCCCGATTGCCGTCCGGCCTTCATTGAAGCTTTCCAGACAATGCAAGACCGCGCGCTCGACGGCTATGCGCAGATACGCCTCTATGCACCGTATGTGAATCTCGGAAAAGCTGACATTGTTGCGGATGGCGCAAGATACGGCACCCCGTTTGCTGAGACCTGGTCCTGTTACAAGGGCGGCGTGCGTCACTGCGGACGATGCGGGACCTGCGTCGAGCGGCGCGAAGCGTTCCATCTCGCCGGGCACGCTGATCCCACCGACTACGAGGACGCCGATTTCTGGCTTGAGGCGCTGCGCAGGAGGCGCGCGTAATGTTCCACATCAGCAAGGAATTCCACTTCTCGGCCTCGCATCAGCTCACCTCCTTGCCTCCCAACCATCAATGCGCGCGCCTGCACGGGCATAACTATGTCGTCGTAGTGGAGCTGTCGGCCAAGGAACTGGACGCCCACGGCTTCGTGCGCGACTATCACGATCTGGCGCCGCTCAAACGCTACATTGACGAGAGCTTCGACCATCGGCACCTCAACGACGTGCTGGGACATGAGAAGGTCACGGCGGAATGCCTGGCCAGACATTTCTATGAATGGTGCAAGGCACGTCTGCCGCAGACCGCGGCCGTGCGCGTTAGCGAAACACCGAAAACTTGGGCGGAATACCGTCCGTGACCGACATGCATCCCGCAATCCGTGTGAGCGAGATATTCGGGCCGACTATCCAGGGCGAGGGCGTGCTCATCGGCTTGCCGACGGTGTTCATCAGAACCGGCGGATGTGATTATCGCTGTTCATGGTGCGACAGCCTTCACGCGGTGGACAATCAGTATCGCCATGAATGGCTACCGATGCCGATCGATGCCGTGTGGCAAACCGTCCATGCGCTTTCCGGCGGCAGGCCGGTTATGGTCTCCTTGTCAGGCGGCAACCCGGCCATTCAGCCGTTCGGTCCCCTCATAGAACGAGGCCATCGCGAGGGCTATCGTTTTGCACTGGAAACGCAGGGTTCCGTGGTGAGGGAGTGGTTTGCGGATCTTGACGTGCTGACCCTTAGCCCAAAGCCGCCGTCCAGCGAGATGACGACCCGTTGGGCTGCGTTTGATGCATGCCTCGAAGCGGCGCAAGAGAAGCCGCAAATCGTGCTCAAGCTCGTCGTTTTCGACGAGAGTGACTATGCCTACGCCAAAGAAGTCGCGGCGAGATATCCGCACCTTCCGATCTATCTGCAACCCGGCAATCACACGCCGCCGCTCCCTGGCAGTGAAGACGCCTCTGTCGACTTGGACGGAATAATGATGCGAATGGAATGGCTTGTCGAAAGGGTGACTAGCGACAGGTGGTTCGAAGCCCGCGTGTTGCCGCAGCTGCACGTTCTGCTTTGGGGTAACAAGAGGGCGGTCTAGTCTGTGGCTTGCGTCGCACCGGAAGGCCGGGCTCCAACGGCTTGGCAGGCTCTCTTCGCGTGCCGAGTACAGCCGAGCTTTGTTCGCGTCAGCGGTCTCGCGATTGTGCGGCTGGAAACCGCCCGGACACCCCGCTGCCGGCGTGTGTCACCTTGACTCCGATGAGCTGTCGTCACGCAAAGTTGAAATCCGCAAGAACTGGCCTTCTCGCCCCACCTGCTCCGTCGCAAGCACGTCATCCCCTCATCCTTGTCCAGCTCTTATCGATGTATCTCATTGTCCGGCCTGACGCACGACTGTCAGCATGGGAATGCATCCATTGCGCAAATGCCTTCCATAAAGAAGATCGATTTCCTCATTGGCCCAACGTGAAATATAGCAACGTTTTCGTGGCGTGGGTCGGCTGCGTCGGGAGTAGCGATGAAAACGTATTGGGGTCGCCTGCGTCTCCTTGGGCAGCGAGTGTAAAGTATAGCGATGCGGCCTCCGGCGCGAACGGCAGCCGCGCAGTGATCACCTTCGCCTGTGCCTTTGCGGCGGGGGTCAAGCGCTGGTCTGCTAAAATTTTTTATCGTTTAGCTGGTTGAAACTGCCCCCGTTGCGGGCTGCAGAAGCCGGCCAGCCGAGAAACGGCAGCCGCACTTATGAAAGCACGCCAAGGCGTGCGGGCATCTATCAGTTGCAAAGGACAATACTGGCCGCGCCGATTGGCCATCACGCGTCCATTAGGGCAGCCACCAACATCAGTTCGCAAGAGGAGCAAAAGTAATATGTATCGTCGTCACCTGATCAAAGGGTTGGTTGCGCTCGGCGCATGCCGGATTTGCGTTCAAGCCGCCCAAGCGACCAGTGCCCATTGGGGGTACACCGGTCCGGTCGGACCGGAGCACTGGGCTGATCTGGATAAGGAAAATTTCGTATGCTCTGCCGGCACGCAGCAATCGCCGATCAATATCAACAGCGCGGTCAAGGCGGATATCCCGCATATCGCCATCGGCTGGCACAAGGGCGGCGGCAATATGGTGAACAACGGCCACACCATTCAAATCAATATGCCACAAGGCAGCACGCTGACCCGCGGCGATCGTGTCTACGAACTGGTACAGTTCCATTTCCATGCGCCAAGCGAACATCACGTGGCGGGCAAGAGCTTCCCGATGGAGGTGCATTTCGTTCACAAGGACACGCAAAGTGGTACTCTGGGCGTGCTGGGCGTCTTTTTAACGCCCGGCGCGACAAATGCCAGCTTTGCTGCCCTTGCTGCGGCCTTTCCCGAACTGCCGAATGGGGAGGTGACGATCGACGAGGTGAATCCCAACTGGCTTCTGCCAGCCTCGCTTGGCTATTGGACTTATGAGGGCTCACTGACGACGCCGCCGTGCACCGAAAACGTCGAGTGGATGGTGGCGATGGAACCGGTTGACGTTGATCCGGCAGACATCCAGCGATTTGCCTCACTCTACCCGTCGAACGCGCGCCCTATTCATTCACCCAATCGACGCTTCATCCTGCGCCAGAGTTGAGCGCCGCCCCAGCGGTTCCGCACGGTCCAACATTCTTGGCACAAGTTGGCGCGAAGCCTCCTCTTCCGGTCTGGCGGTCTGACGGCGCTCCCCAAGCTGGCTAGTCTAAATGATAGGGATTCGGTGCCGACACCACTCGTCCCAAATACGTCGCGGCGAGGTTTGTCTGCAACCCGGCAATCACACGCCGCCCCGCCGTGGTAATGAAGACGTCTCTGTCGAGTCCGACGGAATATGATGCGCATGGAACCGCTGGTAGAAAAGGTGACCAGCGACAGGTGGTTCGAAGCCCGCGTCTTGCCGCAGCTGCACGTTCTACTCTGGGGTAACAAGAGGGTAGTGTATACCTTCTCCTAGCTTCGCCGCCAACTACTCGGTTTTCCGAATTGCTCTCTATATTCTTGAAGACGATGCGTTCGTTAAAGACATGTGCTGCGCACCTGGTGTAAAAGCTGCTCTCATCATGCAGAGGTCAAGCCAGTCGGGCTCATCCGAGGCTATGGCCGTGAGCACTGTTCAGTTCGGCAGAGAGGGCGCTTTTGTACACACTTTGCGATCGTGGCGGCCCCGTGGGCAGATCTGCAAGCTGCCGCGACACTAACCTCTCGAAGCCCGCCCGCCCGCCTTTCGTGCAGCTTCCTCTGAACAAAACCACCGCTCGCCCTTCAATAGGTTGATGCGTGTCTCCCAGTAAGATTCCTGTCCAAGAACGTGATAATCTTCTTGCCAGTGTTGTAGCTGATGTTGCCCTTGATGCCGCAGCCTACCGCGGCGGGACCAAACTCAATGGCAAGCAGGCCGGCTAGGATCGTGCAGCCAGTCGCGAGCCTCGCCCACAACGGGGTCTCACGCGCATGAGGGCGCCGACCATGGGTTCGGCGGTTCATACGCGTATAACACGTATCTTTCTGAAAAAATCAATGCTCTCGGCTAAGCTACTGAATTATTTGGCTTCCATATAGCGCGTCGGCGGAACCAACTTGTAGACGGGCTATGAAAGGTTAAGCGCGGATGTCTATCGGCCGCCGGCGTTCCCGCTCTGTAAGCCTGCCTGAACTACCCGCGCCGCGGTCAAGCCCCAGGCTCCTGCTCATCCAGCGACCGCCCGATCAATGGCAGGCTGGAAAGACAAGAGCCGATGTCTTCCGATGGTCTCGCCATCAGCTTTGGGCTAACTTCCCCATTCTCCCGCTTCGAGCTCGACACACGGCGGTTTGGATGGCGCACGACAATCTGTGTCGGCTTTGTCGTGTCCGTGACAGACGCCTGAAAGGCCCGTTCGCGCGTTTTGCCGCCGTCTAAGCGGCTGGAATTTAATGACAAAGTTTCTTCTGGGATCGGCCGATCACGCTGGTACGCTTTTTGCGATGCTTGGTGTGAGGCGGCACGAGCTGCCTATCGGCACTTGTGTCGCGGGCAGTCGCGATAATTAGAACGAAGGAAGGAAAGCTATTATGTCAGGTCTGCGTCAGATCGCCTTTTACGGAAAAGGCGGCATCGGCAAGTCCACCACGTCCCAAAATACGCTCGCTGCCCTTGTCGACCTCGGGCAGAGAATCCTCATCGTAGGATGCGACCCCAAAGCCGATTCCACACGCTTGATCCTGAATTCGAAAGCTCAGGATACCGTCCTGGATCTCGCCGCACAGGAAGGCTCGGTGGAAGACCTCGAACTCCAGGACGTGCTCAAGGTGGGCTACAGAGGCATCAAGTGCGTGGAGTCCGGCGGCCCCGAGCCGGGTGTCGGTTGCGCCGGCCGCGGCGTCATCACCTCGATCAATTTCCTCGAGGAGAATGGCGCTTATGACGATGTCGATTATGTCTCCTATGACGTCCTCGGCGACGTGGTATGCGGCGGCTTCGCCATGCCGATCCGCGAAGGCAAGGCCCAGGAGATCTATATCGTCATGTCCGGCGAGATGATGGCGCTCTATGCCGCCAACAACATCGCCAAGGGCATCCTCAAATATGCCCATTCGGGCGGTGTGCGGCTGGGCGGGCTGATCTGCAATGAACGTCAAACCGACCGCGAACTCGATCTGGCCGAAGCACTGGCTGGCCGATTGAATTCCAAGCTCATCCACTTCGTGCCCCGCGACAACATCGTCCAACATGCCGAACTCAGGAAGATGTCGGTGATCCAGTACGCGCCGGACTCAAAGCAGGCAGGGGAATACCGCGCTCTGGCCGAGAAGATCCACGCCAATTCGGGCCAGGGTACGATCCCGACGCCGATCACCATGGAGGAGCTGGAGGAGATGCTGCTCGACTTCGGCATCATGAAGACCGACGAGCAGATGCTTGCCGAGCTTCACTCCAAGGAAGCGGCGAAGGCGGCGGCCCAGTAGTGACATTAGCGCTGCCATGAATCGGCGCGCCTTGCAGAGAACGGCGCCTATTCTTTGAGGCGTCACCCAACCTTGAAAGGGGGACTCATGAGCCGGGAATACGAGAATGACGGTGCTCTTCATGCGAAGCTTATCGAAGAGGTGCTGTCGCATTATCCCGACAAGGCGGCGAAGCGCCGCAAGAAGCACCTCAACGTCGCAAAGAGCGGCAACGAGGCTGGCGGGGAAAGCGAGGTCCTTTCCGAATGCGACGTCAAATCGAACATCAAGTCCATTCCCGGGGTGATGACGATTCGCGGCTGTGCATATGCTGGTTCGAAAGGCGTGGTGTGGGGGCCAGTCAAGGATATGGTCCATATCTCGCACGGCCCGGTCGGCTGCGGCCAATATTCTTGGTCGCAGCGCCGCAACTACTACGTCGGTACAACGGGCGTCGACACGTTCGGGACAATGCAGTTCACCTCCGATTTCCAGGAGAAGGACATCGTCTTCGGCGGCGACAAGAAGCTGGAACAGATCATTGACGAGATTGAAGTCTTGTTTCCGCTCAACAACGGCATCACCGTGCAGTCCGAATGCCCTATCGGCCTGATTGGCGATGACACCGAGGCCGTTTCTCGCAAAAAGACCAAGGAGTATGACAAGACGATCGTGCCGGTACGCTGCGAGGGCTTCCGCGGCGTCTCGCAGTCGCTTGGCCACCACATCGCCAATGATGCAATCCGGGATTGGGTCTTCGACAAAAAGGATGTCAAGTTCGAGGCCGGCCCCTACGACGTCAACGTCATCGGCGACTACAATATCGGCGGCGATGCCTGGGCCTCGCGCATACTGCTTGAGGAGATAGGGCTGCGCGTGGTTGGCAACTGGTCGGGTGACGCCACACTCGCAGAGATCGAGCGCGCCCCGAAGGCTAAGCTCAATCTTATCCACTGCTACCGGTCGATGAATTACATCTGTCGGCATATGGAGGAAAAGTATGGCGTCGCCTGGATGGAGTACAATTTCTTCGGTCCCTCCCAGATCGAAGCCTCTCTGCGCAACATAGCCAAGCATTTTGGGCCGGAAATCGAGGAGAAGACCGAAAAGGTCATTGCCAAGTACAGGCCGCTTGTTGATGCGGTCATCGCCAAGTACCTGTCGCGCCTGGAAGGAAATACCGTGATGCTCTATGTCGGCGGCCTGCGCCCCCGCCACGTCGTCACGGCCTACGAGGACCTCGGCATGGTCATCGTGGGCACCGGCTATGAATTCGCCCACAGCGACGACTATCAGCGCACCGGCCACTACGTGAAGAACGGCACGCTGATCTACGATGACGTGACCGGCTATGAGTTGGAGAAATTCATCGAAGGGATTCGCCCAAATCTGGTCGGCTCGGGAATCAAAGAAAAATACCCGGTGCAGAAGATGGGCATACCGTTCCGCCAGATGCATTCCTGGGATTATTCAGGCCCGTATCACGGCTACGACGGCTTTGCCATTTTCGCACGTGATGTGGATCTCGCCATTAACAACCCGGTCTGGGACCTATTCCACGCGCCTTGGAAAAGAAGCCGGGGCGATGAGCGGGCGATGGCTGCCGAATAAACATTTGCTTCAGCCCCAGTCTCCCACTGAGACGGTGAACTCCCGCGGCCTCTGATCCGCCGGAGCCTGGAACGTCTTGACGTCCTGAGCTGCCGTCCCGCGCAGCCAGATGCAAAAGAGGTAATCATCATGCCGCAGTCGGCTGAAAAAATTCTCGATCACGCTCCCCTGTTCCGCGAGCCGGAATACAGAAAGATGCTCGCTGAGAAGAAGCTAAACTTCGAATGTCCGCACCCCGATGAAATCGTTTCCGATCAGCGCGATTTCACCCAGACGTGGGAATACCGCGAAAAGAACCTCGCCCGCAAAGCGCTTGTCGTGAACCCGGCCAAGGCCTGCCAGCCGCTGGGTGCGGTATTCGCTGCCGCCGGCTTCGAGCGAACCATGTCCTTCGTCCACGGCAGCCAAGGTTGCGTCGCCTATTACCGCTCGCACCTGTCGCGCCATTTCAAGGAGCCTGCCGCGGCGGTCTCCTCCTCAATGACCGAGGATGCGGCGGTGTTTGGCGGCCTGAAGAACATGGTCGACGGGCTCGCCAACACCTACCAGCTCTACGACCCCAAGATGATTGCCGTGTCGACGACCTGTATGGCAGAGGTCATTGGCGACGACCTGCACAGCTTCATCCAGAACGCCAAGGACGAAGATTCAGTCCCGCGCGACTTCGACGTGCCCTTTGCCCACACCCCGGCCTTCGTTGGCAGTCATGTCGACGGCTATGACAACATGGTCAAAGGCATTTTGGAGCACTTCTGGAAAGGTCAGGAGCGTACGCAAATCGAAGGAACCATCAACATCATTCCGGGCTTCGACGGCTTCTGCGTCGGCAACAACCGGGAGCTCAAGCGCCTGCTCGATGTAATGGGCGTGTCCTATACATTGATCCAGGATGCCTCTGACCAGTTCGATACGCCTTCGGACGGTGAATACCGCATGTATGACGGGGGCACGAAGATCAACGAGGTGAAGAAGGCCCTCAACGCCGAGGCAACGCTTTCGCTGCAGCATCACAACACCCGAAAGACACTGGGCTATTGCGAGGAGGTCGGGCAGGCGACGGCCTCGTTCCACTATCCGCTCGGCGTTCAGGCGACGGACGAATTCCTGATGGAGGTCGCGGCGATTTCCGGCAAGGAGATTCCCGAGGCAATTCGCCTCGAGCGCGGCCGACTGGTAGACGCCATGGCGGACAGCCAATCCTGGCTGCATGGTAAGAAATACGCCATCTACGGTGATCCCGACTTCGTTCACGCAATGGCCCGCTTTGTCATGGAGACCGGCGGCGAGCCAACCCATTGCCTCGCCACCAATGGCACCTCGGCATGGGAAGCCGATTTGAAGAAGCTGCTAGCATCCTCGCCTTTCGGCAAGGCTGCCCAGGTTTGGGCGGGCAAGGACCTGTGGGCGCTGCGCTCGCTGCTCTTTACCGAGCCGGTGGACCTTTTGATCGGCAATTCCTACGGCAAGTACCTGGAGCGCGACACCGGAACGCCGCTGATCCGGCTGATGTTTCCGATCTTCGATCGGCACCATCATCACCGCTTTGCGCTCTTTGGCTACCAGGGCGCGTTGCGCGTGCTGACGACGATCCTCGACAAGATCTTCGACAAACTCGATCGCGAGACGAGCGAGACGGGTGTGACGGATTATTCCTATGACCTCACGCGCTAAGAGCCGTGGCCGGCTTTTCGCCGAGGCCATTCCTTGCCCAATGGACTGGGGAGGCTGAGCGATGTCCTCCCTCAGCGCCAAAATCAAGGACGCCTTCGATGAGCCCGCCTGCGATAAGAACCGTGGCAAAGATGCCAAGGCGCGCAAGGAGGGCTGCTCGAAGTCGCTGACACCAGGGGCGGCAGCCGGCGGCTGCGCCTTTGACGGAGCCAAGATCGTCCTGCAGCCGATCACCGACGTTGCGCATCTGGTCCATGCGCCGCTCGCCTGCGAGGGCAATTCTTGGGACAACCGTGGTGCGGTTTCGTCAGGGCCGACCTTGTGGCGGACAAGCTTCACGACCGACCTCACCGAACTCGACCTGGTGATGGGGCAGGGCGAGCGGAAACTCTTCAAGGCGATCCGCGAGATCAAGCACACATACGCGCCGCCGGCGATCTTCGTCTACTCAACTTGCGTAACGGCGCTGATCGGTGACGACATCGAGGCCGTGTGCAAACGCGCCACGGAAAAGTTCGGTTTGGCCGTGGTGCCGATCAATGCGCCTGGCCTGGCAGGCTCCAAGAACCTCGGCAACAAGCTCGCCGCCGAGGCGTTGCTCGATCATGTCATCGGCACGGTCGAACCCGACGACCCCGGGCCCTACGACATCAACATCCTTGGCGAATTCAACCTCTCGGGCGAATTCTGGCTTGTAAAGCCGCTCCTCGATCGGCTCGGCATCCGGGTGCGCGCCTGCATTCCCGGCGATGCGCGTTACCGCGACATTGCTTCCGCGCACCGCGCCCGGGCGGCAATGATCGTGTGCTCGACCGCGCTGATCAGTCTTGCCCGCAAGATGGAGGAGCGCTGGGACATCCCGTTCTTCGAGGGCTCCTTCTATGGCATCTCCGACACATCGCAAGCTCTTCGCAACCTTGTCAGGCTGCTGGTGAGGAAGGGCGCCGATCCGGAGATCCTCGAGCGCACGGAGACGCTGATCGCGCAGCAGGAGGCGATCGCGTGGAAGAAACTCGAATCCTACCGGCAAAGGCTCCAAGGCAAGCGCGTGCTGCTCAACACAGGCGGTGTGAAGTCCTGGTCGGTTGTCCGTGCGCTGATGGAGATCGGAATCGAGATCGTCGGCACCTCGGTCAAGAAATCTACGGTGCAGGACAAGGAGCGCATCAAACAAGTTCTCAAGCACGACAAGCATATGTTCGAATACATGGCTGCGCGCGAGCTGTACGCCATGCTCTCTGAACACAGGGCCGATATCATGCTGTCGGGCGGTCGCACGCAATTCATTGCGCTCAAGGCCAAGACGCCCTGGCTCGATATCAACCAGGAGCGCCAGCACCCTTATGCCGGCTATGCCGGCATGGTGGAACTCGTACGCCAGATCGACCTCGCCATTCACAATCCGGTCTGGTCTCAGGTGCGCCAGCCGGCCCCGTGGGATTGCCAGCCTGATCTAAAAGACGAACTGCCATGCACGAAGAAGGAGTCCGGGCACCTGTTCGATGAATTCGCCGGCGCGACGGCACACGAGTTCAGCGAGTGTTGAGGCGACCGATGGCCCGCATCCTTCCCCAGACCAAATCCGCGGCGGTGAACCCGCTGAAGTCGTCGCAGCCGCTGGGTGCCGCCTTTGCCTTTCTTGGGGTCGACGGCGCGATGCCGCTGTTCCACGGCAGCCAGGGATGCACAAGCTTCGCGCTCGTGCTCTTCGTACGGCACTTCAAAGAAACGATTCCATTGCAGACAACAGCGATGGATGAGGTGGCGACCATCCTCGGCGCTGCCGACCATCTTGAAGAAGCCATCCTCAACCTCAAGAACCGCACGAAGCCAAAGCTGATCGGGGTGTGCACGACCGCGCTGGTGGAGACGCGTGGCGAAGATTGCGCGAGTGATATTGCGAACATCAAGCTGAAGCACACGCAAGAGCTTGCGGGTACGGAGGTCGTGCTGGCCAACACGCCGGATTTTGACGGCGCGATCGAAGAGGGCTGGGCCAAGGCAGTCACCGCAATGATCAAAGGGATTACAGGCTCGGGCGAACGTGCGCGGCAGCCGAAGAAGATCGCGATCCTGCCCGGATGCAACCTCACTGTCGCCGACATCGAGCATATGCGTGACATGGTTGAAAGCTTTGGGCTCAAGCCGGTTATTCTGCCCGACATTTCAGGCTCGCTCGACGGTACGGTTCCTGACCGCTGGGTAGCGACCACATACGGCGGCACCAGCGTCGAAGACATTCGCGAGTTGGGCACGGCCATGCAATGCATCGCCATCGGTGAGCACATGCGCCGCCCGGCGAAAGCGCTGCACGGGTTGACCGGCGTGCCTTACGTGTTGTTCCAGTCACTGACTGGGCTGCAGGACACGGACCGCTTCGTGTCGCTGCTGTCTGCGATTTCGGGCGCGGCGGTACCGGCCCGCGTGCGCCGGCGCCGGGCGCAATTGCAGGACGCGATGCTCGACGGACATTTCCATTTCGGCGGCAAGAAAATTGCCATCGCTGCCGAACCAGACCAGCTGTTCCAACTTGCGACCTTCTTTGCTGGCCTCGGCTCCGAGATAGCCGCGGCCGTCACAACGACCGACAGGTCTAAAATTCTCGAGAAAGTCCCGGCGGTTTCGGTTCAGATCGGCGATCTCGGCGATCTGGAAAGTCTTGCCGTCGGTGCTGACCTGCTTGTCACGCATTCGCACGGGCGCCAAGCATCGGAGCGGCTCCGAATTCCGCTCATGCGCATCGGGTTCCCGGTCTTCGATCGACTAGGCAGCCAGCACAAGCTCGCAATTCTCTATCAGGGCACCCGCGACATGATCTTCGAGGTCGCCAGCATCTTCCAGGCCAACCAACACGCGCCCACTCCTGAGGCGCTTGATCCACTCCGTAATCGAGAAATATCACGATGAACGCTGTTCGCCGCCTCTCGCTGGTCAGTAGTGAGGTTTTCGCCCCGATGCCTGAACGACGTAAGGGCGCATTGCGCGTTGCGATCGCCACTCAGGACATGCAGGACCTCAACGCCCATTTCGGGTCGGCCAGGCGCTTTGCTGTCTACGACGTGACGCGCGAGGAATGGAATCTCGTAGAAGCCGTGGCCTTCGATGACGTGTCCGATGAAAGCGGGGAGCATCGGGCCGAGCGCGATGATCGCATCACGCCAAAGGTGGATGCGCTCAAGGGCTGTCAGATCCTGTTTTGTCTGGCAATTGGCGGCCCTTCGGCAGCCAAGCTTGTCGCGGCAAAAATCCACCCGATCAAAGTGGCGGAGCCCCAATCGATCCCACAGGTGCTCTTGCGCACGCAGATGATGCTCAGGACGTGTCCTCCGCCTTGGCTGCGCAAGGTGCTGGCGCGAGCGGGCATTGCCGAAAAGAAACCGTCCTTCGAGGACGAGGACTGAAAAGAGGAGGACGCCAATGCCTGACCCCGCAATCCCCCCAGCTGTCGCCGAAGACGAGGCGGCTCTTTGCACCCCGTTCGTCAAATGCCTCGTGCGGCTGATCCGTTCTCAGGATTCCTATGGCTCGTGGGAACGCAAAGCGGACGCTGAGCTGCTGGGCGACTTCATCATTACCAAGGAACAGCGCCGAGGGATCCCAATCATCGGAGATCCCGATCCCGACGTGCTGTGGAGGCTCGACAAGTACTACGCCGCCATCGGGCTTGCGATCGAGGAGCGCTGCGGCCTTATGGCATCGCCGATGATCCAGGTGAGCCATGAGGGTTTTGGTCGGGTGCTTTTCACGACCGGACGGCTGGTCGTTTTGTCCAAAACGCTGCGCGATGTCCACCGGTTTGGCTTCGAGACGCTCCTGAAGCTCGCCACGGCCGGTACGAAGCTGGTCGACGATGCGATTTCAGTCATCGAAACCTTTCCCCACGTGGCGCTGGCATGATGGGCGCGATTTTCGAGAAAGGCCATCATGACGGACCCGAGAAACTATGTTGGCCAGTCCCCTCGATCCAGGGACTCGAGGCCGACCAGGTTGTTGGGGTATCGCCGATGAAGAAGCCGCTGGTCCTGATCTGCTCGCAAGATGCCGAGTTCTATCTGCTCTACAGCCACATACTGGAGGTTGACGGTTTCAGCAGTGAGACGGCAGACGGCGCGAAGGCTGCGCTGGCCTTGGCCGAACAACGGGAGCTTCAGGCCGTAGTGCTGGATTGCGACCCAGCCAGCATAAACGGGTCCGCAATTTGCGCCCACCTCAAGCGGGAACCGCGCACCACCGACCTGCCTATCATCGCCCTGATCGCGCCTGGCGCCGAGCACCAGCACCTCGATCTCTTGAAGGCAGGCGTTGAGAGCTTTGTGCGGCCGGTGGCTCCGGCCAAGCTGCTCGACTGCCTGCGGGCGAGGCTCGGGCTGACCAAGCGTGGTCCGAACGGGGTTGAAAACGACAGTTGGATTTGTTGTGGAGGCCTGGAGATGAAGCTCGATGCCCATCGGGTTCGCGGTAATGGCCACGACATCCATCTCGGACGGATCGATTTCAACGTGCTGCGGCTTATGATTGAGGCCCCCGGCAAGGTCTTCAGCCGGGACGAGCTTATCGGGGCGGCCTGGCTGCCCAACATTCATGTCGGTGCACGCACCGTCGATGTCCATATCAGCCGAATCAGGAGGGCGCTGAAAACGGCCTTGCCCGGCAGCGTCATTCGCACCGTCAGGTCGGCCGGCTACTCGCTCGAGAAGCCGGACGACTGAAATCGGTGATCGAACGTGGTGCCGCTCTCTCTTCCTCCTGAGAGCGGTGTTGCCGCTTTGAGGCGCTCCTAACGAAGACCAGGAGAAGCAGGCAAATGGAATTTAAAAGCATATTCAGTGTGACGGGTGCTGATCATTCTGATGAGGACCTCACAACAGCTGCCGGACTGTGTGCCGAGGTCGGCGCGCACCTATCGGTACTCATTATACCGCCTCCATTGCTCTTGATGTCGTCTCCGCCCCCCGAATGGAATACAGGACGTGCACAGGCAATTGCAGTACCGAACTATCGATTTCAGCAAATCGAGAAATTTTCACAGGACGTGACCAGAATGGAAAGACGGTCCGCGGATATCCTCAAAAGGCTGAAAGCTATGTCGCTTTCCTGTGACGTTGACACCGACTATTGCGATCCGGCTAGCCTCGGTGAAGTGGCACGACAGCGGGCGCTCTGCGCTGACCTGACGATCGTTGGAGGAGACCTCCTCAACGATGAGACTCTCGGACCTCCTGTTGTCAACGGCTGCTTGTTCGATAGCGGAAAGCCGGTGCTCATCGTGCCGAAGGGCGTTAAGGCGACGCTGTCGCCTCGACGCGTGCTGGTCGGCTGGGATTCGCGTGTAGAGGCCTCGCGTGCGGTTCGGGAAGCTCTTAGTATCCTATCCGCTGCCAAGGAAGTCTGTGTCGCTATGGTCGATCCAAAGGCGCAAAACAACGGGAAAGGCGCGCAGTCTGGAGCTGACATCGCTGCCTATCTTACTCGGCACGGTGCTCGGGTCTCCGTTGACCTGCTTAAGAGCGCCGGCAAATCGGCGGGCACAGTGCTGACCCAGCACGCGAACGACATCTGTGCTGACATGATGGTTATGGGTGCTTATGGCAGCCGTGGGCTGCGTGAGCGGATTTTCGGCGGTCCGCCGAGCTGGAGCTTTGGGAAGACCACATTGCCGCTGTTTTTGGCTCGCTGATCAGCTCCGTAGGAACACCGATCAGGTCGTAGGACCGCCAACCAGTCCGAAGTCGTCGTCGGTTACCGGTCGGATTGCGGAGACATGGCTGGATCCGCGAACATCTTGCGACGCTTGTCAGAGCCAAACCGGACGCCTCGACTGCTTCACGACGCTCTCGTGAACCAACTCGTGCGAGATCGTCCGCAACGGGCAGTAAAGACGAACGGCTGCAGCAGACCGCAGCCAAGCCACAGGGCGGGTGTACCAGGAGACCCCGCCTCGTGCGCGAACCCTGTTGGAAGGCCCCTTATCAGTACCCGGACGCGCGTCAAATCGGCGGCTGTCCCTGTCAGCCTGCGGTGTGCAAGGGCCGCTGCCGCGGAGCTTCCCCTGCCCGATCGTCGGGCGTGCGACAATGTCGGATTCCAGACGAGCTGGAACTGCGCGAACTCGTTGGTTTGACAGGTCTTTATCCGGCACGCCGCATGCATGGGAGTCTCCGAAAGCATTAAGAGCCGTTATCCATGGTTACGCCCCTCGAAAGAAAGAGCCGCTTCCGTCGTGGCAGGGAAACAGCCACTCCTGGGGTGGAGGCCGGCGCTAGAAGCCGCCGTAAGATCCGGAAGAGCCGCGCGACAGCATCACACACTTTCCTTCTGCTCTTGGGTTCGGATCACGCCGCGCCGCTGTCGATGCCGCCGACATTGAGCCCAAGACCTGGAAGGCGGCACACGCTTTTGCTGTCCTCTCAGTCGGGACCGCGGCTCAAGCATGCCTGTGAGGTTCGCATTGCTCAATGCCCGGCAATCGACGTCAACATGCCGCTGAGTTGGAAAACACTCCTAGAGGAGTAAGGATAAGTGGACCTCTTTTGTATTGGTGTGGGTGCTGGACCATCTAATTTGAGCCTTGCGTGTCAGATACAGGAAGAGATTGCGCAAGGGGCACTGTTCCTGGACCGGGAGGTCGATTTCCGAGGACATCCAGGCAGCGCTTTCGATTGCGCGGAGCTCCAGGTCGGCCACTTCCAGGATCTGGTTACTCTGGTCAATCCGCGATCAGCCTACACATTCGTAAACTACCTCCACGAGAACGGGCGTCTTTACAATTTCCTCAATGCGCAATTTCACGGGGTGCTTAGAGCCGAGTTCGCCCAATATCTCAACTGGGCGTTCCAGAAGAATCCGCTTGTCCGTGGCGGCGAGGCCGTTCGCGAAATCCGCTTTGACGGCGAGTTTCGCGTGCGGACGGACAACGCGGTCCTTGATGCAAGAAACCTCGTCATCGACATAGGCAAGCAGGCGCAAATTCCGCCTCAGTTTCATGGCTGGACTGGACCCAACCTGTTCCACTCATCTGAGTTGGCCCACATCAATCCTGAGGTGCAAAAAAAGCATGTCTGCGTTGTTGGCGGCGGACAGTCGGGAGCCGAGCTGCTACTGCACCTTGTCGGCCGGCCGAAAGAACGGCGGCCCGCGGCGATCACATGGGTCTTGACGCGCGAGATGCCTTTCGACGACCACGCGTTCACAAACGGGCTGTTCACGCCATGCTTCTCGGATCGTTTTGCTGCGATGAGCGAGGTGCATCGACAGCTGTTCCTGCGGCGTTTCGCGCTTGCCTCCGAGGGCATTTCAGAAAGCAAGTTGCGCGCGGTCTATCAGGCGCTCTACCACCACGCCTTTCTCGAGCCACACCAATGCGAGATCACATTGCGGCCAAGTTGCAACGTGTCGCGCTGCATCAATGCCGGAGCAGGGCACAGGCTCACGCTGCAACGCGGCTTGGACAACATCGGAGAAGTAACCGCCGATATCGTCATCCTGGCCACCGGGTACGAGAAACCGCTGCCGGGTTTCCTAGAACCGATCGCAGATCGCCTCGAACAGATCGGCAATGAGCTCGCCATCGGCGAGGATTTTTCGGTGTACTGGGACGGACCGCGAGACCGACGCCTTTTCGTTCAGAACGCCTGCCTTGGACAGCGCGGGCTGGCTGATCCGAACTTTGGGCTGCTGGCCTGGCGAGCGCGCCGCATCCTTGACAGCCTTCTGCGGCGCGCGCCATGCGCCAATCCCGAGCATCTAGGGTTCATCAACCGTCCCTTGACGGAGTGCTGGCCCGACCTCGGAGTCGAACAAATGGGCAGCGGGATATGATTCGTCGATATTGATGATCGGCGGTGGCATTCAGGAAAGATTTCCGCCTCTGGCGGCAAAAGCGGGACGAGCAATATTCCTACGGCGTCAGATCGCTCTGCTCGCGCTTGAGCAAGGTAGCGTCGCGCGACTCCTGCTTGGCGTGAAACAGCAAAGGGCATTCAATCACGATGCAGCTTTACGTGCTGTCGGGCTCAACGCCACGTGGATCGAGCCCAACGCCGCCGTTGGCAACCGCGACGCGAATTATGACGCCGGGCCACATGCGGCGGTGGCTGCAAGGGTACCGAGCCTCTCCCGCACTTTCGACCCCATCGCCGAAGTGCGACTACTCCAGGACGCCGAAGCCGGTCTTATCGCCAGCGGGCCAGCCAAACTCTCACCTTCCTAAACGGCAGCCGCTAAGGTGAGCCGTCGAAAGCCGACATTCAGGTTAACGTCAGCTGGCCGTGTTAGGGCTCGCTTATTCAAGGCGGTACCGGCGCTTGCCGAAGCTAAGAAGGGTTGGCATGCCCTTTGCCGTGCTTGATGTGCGGCAACACGGTGAGAGCTCCGCTGAAGCAAGCGAGAGGGAGCAATGCCCTCGAGACCGTGTCCGATTTTGACTGGAAAATATTCCGCGACAAAAGAGACGAAAGGTGTGGAATGACTTTGGACACCAAGATGGAACTGCGTATGGGGTCCCCGGCTCCTGCGCTGAAAGTGGAGAACTGGCTGCGTGGCGAGCCCCTCACGAGCCTTCGGCCCGGCAAGGTCTACCTCGTTGAATTTTGGGCGACTTGGTGCCGACCATGTGTCCACGCCATGCCCCATTTGATCGAACTGCAGGAGAAATATAAAGACAGCGGATTTGAGATTATCGGAGTCGCAGCTTGCGAAAAGGCTGCAACCGCGGACGAAGCGCGGACCAACGTGGATGCCTGGCTGACCGAGAAGTTCCCGAATCTGAATTATCGGACAGCGTTCGATTGCACTGGCGAAATGAAAAAGCTCTGGCTGGAACCCAGCTCTTCGTTCGGGATTCCCACCTCGTTCGTGGTCGACCGCGACGGCCACATCGCTTATATCGGCCACCCGGCACCTCTCGATGACGTTTTGCCGAAAGTCCTTAACGGCAGCTGGCGCAGCAGCTATGAAGCGAAAGCCGTCGATGCAAAGCGAATCTCGCGTGTGCGCGAATCGTCGCTGAGTCAGCCGATATACGCCAAACTTGGGCCGGCGATGCAGGACGAGGATTGGGCAGCGGCACTATTGGCCATCGAAGAAGGCCTCGCCGTGATGCCAGACTCTTTTGATTTTCGGCGGGTTCATGCGGATATTCTGCTTCACAAGCTGCGCGACATCAAAACCGGCTTGCCGCTTATGCGCGAATTGGTCGAGGACGCGATCAACAAAAAGTTCGAAGCGATGTCTTGGGTGGTGATGGCGCTGAACCAACTCTTCCATCCCACGATCGACAACTCCCATCTTCCGCATGATGATCGCTTTGCGATGGGCAAGGAGCTCTCCGAACAGATCCTGGAACTTAATCCTCCGCAAGGCGATGGAGACTTTAAATTCGGGTGTTACTTTCCGGTCGCTCAGTATTATTACGAGAGCGGCAACAAGGACCGGGCGATCGAGTTGATCGAGGTGGCAATCAAATCGCTGGACCATTCGGAGCCAGTGCCGGACCAAACCAAACAGCGCTACCTCACCTCGTTGCTCCAAGCCCTGGCCAACTACACGGGTGAGCCTGCCTGTCACGCGGGTCTCTGTGTGGCTCCGCAAAACAAGACTTCCGAAACTCAAAACGCTGTCACTTCCTGAGCAAGGATCGCGAAGGGCATGACAATTGGAATTGAACACCGGCAAATCCGCCCGCCCAGGCGCACTTCGCAGCAATAACGTCGATGCCGCAAAAGTGCGCGGCTTGCGGCAGGTGGAATTTCCATTGCGTTTACCTCGGGTCGAACCGCGGCGCAGGCGTTCGCGCCGCGGTGAAAGGTCTCGCATTGGTGGACGTGCTCGAGGTCGGCCACGGGACACTGTTGCGTGGGATCGGCTCGCCCAAGCCATTCCCCGCCCACGCAAGCGCCCGAACCACACATCGCAGAAAAAGAGATCGTCCTTCAAGAGGAGTACTGAAATTGGGGAAAAGCGAAATTCCTCATGAACCGGTTGGCCCTGCTGTCCACGGGGACGACGAGGCCCTTGCTTCCCCGTTCGTCAAATGCCTCCTGCGGCTCATTCGTACTCAGGATTCCTTCGGCTTATGGGAAGGCCATTCGGATGCCGAGCTGCTGGCCGAGTTCATCATCACCAAGC
>NZ_NSFT01000034.1 GCF_002294725.1 Mesorhizobium sp. WSM4313
CGCCCGCAAGCTTGTCGCCTAGAAACGCCTCCGCCAGGCTCAACTGTCCCGTCTGCTTCACAGCCATCGCGATTCCCTCCGAGCTTCCTCTCAGAGAATCACAACCAGCCAATTACGCAACAGGCCCAAAAGGGGAGAAGGGAAAGCGGCGCCACTACACCAGCGGCTTCAGCCAAATCCACACCGACCCGCCGATCAGGCCGAGGAAGATCAGCCAGCCGACCTGGTTGTTCGACTTGAACAGTTTCAGGCATTGGTCCGGATTGTTGATGTCGAGTCGGATGATCTGGCGCGCCATATGCGCGCCGGCGGCGATCAGCCCGGCCAGCGCCACGATCGGCACCTGGGCGGATGCAAAGGCGATGGCGAAGCAGACCAGCGCGCCGCCATAGAGTCCAACCAGCCAGGTCTTGGTGTTGTCGCCGAACAGCCGCGCCGTCGAGCGCACACCGACGATGGCGTCGTCTTCCTTGTCCTGATGCGCGTAGATCGTATCGTAGCCGATCACCCACAGGATCGAGCCGATATAGAGCATGATCGCCGGATCATCGAGATCGCCGAACTCGACCGCCCAGCCCATCAGCGCGCCCCAGGAGAAGGCGAGCCCCAGCACCAATTGCGGCCAGTTAGTGATGCGCTTCATGAAAGGATAGACCGCGACGATCGCCAGCGAGGCGATGCCGAGCGGAATGGCGAAGCCGTTGAACTGCAACAGCACGGCCAAGCCCACCAGCGCCTGGATGATGACGAAAGCCCAGGCCTGGCGGCGTGTCACCTTGCCGGCGGGCAGCGGCCGCGAGCGCGTGCGCTCGACCTGGTTGTCGATGTCCTGGTCGGCGAGATCGTTATAGGTGCAGCCGGCGCCGCGCATGGCGACAGCGCCGATGAAGAACAGCAATAGATACCAAGGCGTCGGCAGCAGCGTCAGCAGCGGGTCGGTCGGGCGCGGATAGGCGCCCGCGGCAAGCGCTGCCGACCACCAGCAGGGCCATAAAAGCAGCTGCCAGCCGATCGGCCTGTCCCAGCGCGCAAGCTGCGCATAGGGCCAGAGCCAGCGCGGCAGCACGCGATAGACCCAATGACCGCTCGGCGCGTCGGCGACACGGCCCTGGATCGCTTTCGACTGGACGGTTTCCATCACGCTGGAGTGGCAGCAGCAAGCAGCGCCGTCAAGCGGCCGCGTTGTCGCTCAAGCGCTGAAAACCTAGGCGGTGAAAACATCGTGACCGGCAAACCAGGCCTTGGCGACCTCGATGAAGGCGACCGCTGCCTTCGACAGGCGCTGGCGCGTGTCGTGGGTCAGGATGATGCGCTGCATGGGCAGCGGATCGGAGAGCGGCTTGCAGACCAGCGGCAGGCCGTCATAGCTGCGGTCGCCATAGGGCCTCGTATAGCTGACCGCGACGCCGAAGCCGTTGGCCACCATGGAACGCTGCAGCTCGAACGAGCTGGTCGTCGCCCGGGCGACCGGTGAGAGGCCGCGGCTGAGGAAAAGGTCCAGCATGTGCTGCCAGCTGTGCGGCTGGTCGGTGGTGATCAGCGGATGCTGCGCAAGCTCGGCCAGGCTGACGGCGTGCTTGTCCGCCAGCACATGGCCGGCCGACAAAAGCGCGTGCGGCCGCAATTCATGCAGCAGAATGCGCTTGAAATGGCCTGGAAGGCCGAGATCGTAGGTGAGGCCGAGATCGACGGCGCTGTCGGCCAGGCGCCGTCCCAGCGTGTCGAAGGTTTCATCGCCGATGACGACGGTGACAGCCGGGCAGCGCTCGGCGAAGGCGCGCATCAGCGCCGGCGCGAAATAGGGCGCCAGATCCTCGAAGCAGCCGAGCGCCAGCTCGCCGCCGACATCGGCGTCACGCGAACCGAGCGCCGCCAGCTCGTCCGCCTCGCCCAGCACCTGCCTTGCCTTGGCCACGGCCCTGCGGCCGAAGGATGTCAGCGAAACGCCGCTGCCGCGGTGGCGCACGAACAGTTTCTGGCCCAGCGCGTCCTCGACATTGTCGATCGCAACCGAGATGGACGGCTGCGACACGTTCAGCGCCTGGGCTGCCGCGGTCACGCTGCCATAGCGGGCCACGGCAACGACATAGCGCAATTGCGCGAGGGTCAGTCTCATAGGGTATAACTATAAACCAGATGGCAAGTTATTATTTTACCCGCTGTCGGGCGCTTGCGATAGTCGCTTGCCAACTCAAGGAGAGCACGCAATGGCCAGCCCGAAGATCGAAGCTTCGACGATTGCCGATTACCAGCGCGATGGCGCGGTCTGCATCCGCGGCGCCTTCAAGGACTGGGTCGACGTGATCGCCGACGGCATCGAGCGTAATATGCGCAACCGCAGCGCCGCCGCTTCCGACATCGCCGGCGGCAAGGGCAGCTTCTTCGACGACTATTGCAACTGGGAGCGCATCCCGGAATTCGTCAGGATCGTCAAGGAATCACCGGCCGCCGAGCTCGCGGCCGCGGTCATGCAGTCGCGCAGCGCCCAGTTCTTCCACGACCACGTCCTGGTCAAGGAGCCCGGCACGCAGAAGCCGACGCCGTGGCACCAGGACATTCCCTACTACTTCGTCGACGGCAGCCAGACGGTGAGCTTCTGGATCCCGATCGATCCGGTGAAGGAAGCGACGCTGAGGCTGATCGCCGGCTCGCACAAATGGGAAAAGATGGTGCTGCCGGTGCGATGGCTGAACGAAGACAACTTCTACGCCGGCGAGGGCGACTACCTGCCTGTGCCCGACCCCGACAACGACCCGTCGATGAAGGTTCTGGAATGGGAGATGGAGCCGGGCGACGCCATCCTGTTCGACTTCCGCACCGCGCACGGCGCGCGCGGCAACCTGACGGCGGCACGGCGCCGGGCGCTGTCGCTGCGCTGGGTCGGCGACGACGCGCATTATGTCGAGCGTCCCGGCCGCACCTCGCCGCCCTATCCGGGTCACGACATGAAGCCCGGCCAGAAACTGCGCGAGGATTGGTTTCCCATCGTTTTCCAAAGCTGAGGCATTTTTTCAGACCAAGTTGGGGACACAGCAATTTCTGATTGGTCGGCTATATTTGCGCCGGCAATCGCATGTTGGGGTTGGCCGAACCGGCCCGCCCTCGTCATCCACGGGCGGAGCAAGGAGCGTAGCGACGCGCGCAGACCCGAGGATCCATGCCGTGATGCTGAGGCGTTGCAGGGGTGCAGAATTCTGCTCCGTCGCGGCCCTCGATCAATGTCACGGCATGGATCCTAGGGTCTCCGCGACGGAGCTGCGCTCCTGCTTCGCCCTAGGATGACGACGTTGATGAAACTTCAGCCAATCACCAACGCTTGCGCCGATTTCACGGAAATGAACGGCCAACATCTTGCTCGCCGATAAACGGCAACCTCCCAAATCCCTGTACCGGGGACTGGCCGGCGGCGGCACCTGTCTCATCGGCCTTGATGAGGCCCATGTTCCCGTGCGCAATTGCCGCCAAAATGCCGAGACGCCTTGACCCGCCGCCCGTGGACCAATAGCGGGTTCAGGGAGACGATCAGCAAGAGGTGGCCATGAACGTTCTTCTTCTCGGTTCGGGTGGCCGCGAACATGCGCTGGCCTGGAAGATGTCCGCCTCGCCGCTGCTGACGAAGCTCTATGCCTCTCCCGGCAATCCGGGCATCGGCCGCGTCGCCGAACCGGTCAAGCTCGACGTCGCCGACCATTCCACCGTCGCCGCCTTCTGCCAGGAGAAGAAGATCGACCTCGTCGTGGTCGGCCCGGAAGGTCCGCTGGTGGCCGGCATCGCCGACGATCTGCGCGCCTGGGGCATCCGCGTCTTCGGCCCCTCCAAGGCGGCGGCGCGGCTCGAGGGCTCGAAGGGCTTCACCAAGGATCTTTGCGCCAAGTTCAACATCCCGACCGCCGCCTATGGCCGCTTCAGCGACCTCGCTTCGGCGAAAGCCTATGTCGAGAAGACCGGGGCGCCGATCGTCATCAAGGCCGACGGGCTTGCCGCCGGCAAGGGCGTCACCATCGCCATGACGCAGGACGAGGCGAACGCCGCGCTCGAAGCCTGCTTCGACGGCGCCTTCGGCGCCGCCGGCGCCGAGGTCGTGGTCGAGGAATATCTGACCGGCGAGGAGGCAAGCTTCTTCTGCCTGTGCGACGGCGCCACCGCGCTGCCCTTCGGCACCGCGCAGGACCACAAGCGCGTTGGCGACGGCGATATCGGGCCGAACACCGGCGGCATGGGCGCCTATTCGCCGGCGCCGGTGATGACGCCGGAAATGACCGAGCGCACCATGCGCGAGATCGTCGAGCCGACCATGCGCGGCATGGCCAATCTCGGCGCGCCTTTCGCCGGCATCCTCTTCGCCGGCCTGATGATCACCGACAGCGGGCCGAAGCTCATCGAATACAACACCCGTTTCGGCGATCCCGAATGCCAGGTGCTGATGATGCGGCTGAAGGACGACCTGCTCGTCCTGCTCAGCGCTGCCGTCGACGGCCAGCTCGCGCATATGTCGGTCCGCTGGAGCGACGAGACGGCGTTGACCGTGGTGATGGCGGCCAGGGGTTATCCCGGCGCGCCGGAAAAGGGCTCCGTCATCCGCGGCCTCGACAAGGCGGAAGGCGAGGGCGTCCAGGTCTTCCATGCCGGCACCGCCATCAATGGCGGTGCGCTGGTCGCGAATGGCGGCCGTGTGCTCAACGTCACCGCCCTCGGCAAGACCGTCGGCGAGGCGCAGGCAAAAGCGTATGCGGCGATCGACCAGATCGACTGGCCGCAAGGCTTTTACCGCCACGACATCGGCTGGCGCGCCGTCGAGCGCGAGAAGGCCGGGGCGTAATCCCGGAATTCAGGCGGCCGCGCTCTTGCGCCGGCCTCGCGCCCAGGCCGGCAGCCAGTCGCCATGAGCGGCAAGCAGGTCGTCGACCAAGGACCAGATCTGATCGAGGTCGAGCTCGGCCGCCGTATGCGGGTCCATCATCGCCGCATGGTAGATGTGCTCGCGGTTCTCGCTCATCAGCGCCCGCACCGTCAGCTCCTGCACATTGATGTTGGTGCGGATCAGCGCCGTGAGCTGCGGCGGCAATTCGCCGATATAAGTGGGCTGGATGCCGGAGGCGTCGACCAGGCACGGCACTTCCGCCGCGCAGTCGAAAGGCAGCGAGGTGATGCAGCCATTGTTGCGCACATTGCCGTAGATCACCGACGGCTCGCCGGTCCACACCGAATTCATGATCGAGGAAGCGTATTCCCTGGACTGCTCGACCTCGATCCGCTCGGCCGAGCGGTAGGCCTCCGCCTGGCCTTTCCAGCGCTCGATCTGCTCGATGCAGCGTTTCGGATATTCGTCGAGCGGAATGCCGTATTTCTCGATCAGGTCTGGTCGGCCGTCCTTGATGAAATAGGGCGTGTATTCGGCGAAATGCTCCGAGCTTTCGGTGACGAAATAGCCGAGCCTGGTCAGCATCTCGTAGCGCACCTTGTTCGGGCAGCGCGGGTTCCAGCCGGGTTTTGGCGCACGGCCCTCGCGATAGGCGCGCACGAGGTCGGGATAGAGGTCGCGGTAGGTGCCGTCCGGCTGGCGATGCTCGAACTTGAGATAAAAGGCCATGTGGTTGATGCCGGCCGAGCGGTAGCGGATCTCCTCATAGGGAAGGTCGAGATCATGCGCCAGTTCCATCGCCGTGCCCTGCACCGAGTGGCAGAGCCCGACCTGCTTGATCGTGGGATATTTCTCGGCGATCGCCCAGGTGTTGATCGCCATCGGGTTGACATATTGCAGCATGATCGCCTCGGGGCAGACGGCGAGCATGTCCTCGCAGATCTTCCACAGATGCGGCACGGTCCTGAGGCCGCGCATGATGCCGCCGACGCCGAGCGTGTCGGCGATGGTCTGGCGCAAGCCGTATTTCTTCGGCACCTCGAAATCGGTGACGGTGCAGGGCTCGTAGCCGCCGATCTGGAAGGCGACGACGACGAAGTCGGCGCCGGAAAGCGCCTTGCGCTGGTCGGAATAGGTCTCGGCCTTCGCCTTGACGCCGAGCGTCGCGATCAGCTTGTTGACGACGACGGCGCTTTCTTCCAGCCGCTGCGGGTTGATGTCCATCAATGCGATGGTTGCGCCCGACAGCGCCGGCCGCTGCAGCACGTCGCCGACGATGTTCTTCATGAACACCGTCGAGCCCGCGCCGATGAATGTGATCCTGGGATTTCTTGCCACTGTAAAAACCTCCGGCACTTCTAAGCCACGTCGAAAGCGGCCCTGACGAGCCGTTCGGTGTAGGCGGTCTTGGGATTGGAAAGGACCTCGTCGACGGGTCCCTGCTCGACGATCTTGCCGTGCTGCATGACGATGACGCGGTGGCAGAGCGCCCGCACCACCTTGAGGTCGTGCGAGATGAAGAGATAGCTCAGGCCGCGTTCGTCCTGCAGCTTGCGCAACAGGTCGATGATCTGCGCCTGCACCGAAAGGTCGAGCGCCGAAGTCGGCTCGTCGAGCAGGATGAATTCGGGCTCCAGCGCGATGGCGCGCGCGATCGCGATGCGCTGTCGCTGGCCGCCGGAGAACTCGTGCGGGAAGCGCGACAGGATGTTGCCGGGCATGCCGGCGCTGACCAGCGCCTCGCGCACCCGCTCGTTCCGCTCGCGCCGCGTCGCGCCCAGCCTGTTGACGACCAGACCTTCCTCGATGATCTGGCCGATCGTCATGCGCGGGTTGAGCGAGGAGAACGGATCCTGGAAAACGACCTGCATGCGCGAGCGCAGCGGCCGCATCTCGGTGCGCGACAGCTTCTCGATCGGCTGGCCGTCGAAGCGGATCTCGCCGCGCTTGGCGTCGGCCAGCCTGATCAGTGCCTGGCCGAAGCTGGTCTTGCCGGAGCCGGATTCGCCGACCAGTCCCAGCGTCTCGTGACGGCAAAGCTTCAGGTCGAGATCGTCGACCGCGACCAGCTCGCGCCAGTCCGGCTTGAGGAACGAGCCGTGGCGCAGCATGAAGCAGACGCGCACGCCGTTCGCCTCGAGGATGGTGCCGCTGCCCTCCGGCAGCGGCTGCGGGCAGCCGCGCGGCTCGGAGGCGAGCAGCCGCTGCGTGTAAGGGTGCCGCGGATCGACGAACAGCCGCTCGGTGACGTTGTGCTCGCGCATTTCGCCATGCTGCATGACATAGACGTAGTCGGAGAACTTGCGCACCACGGTGAGATCGTGGGTGATCAGGATCACCGCCATCCGCAGTTCCTTCTGCAGGTTGCGGATCAGGTTCAGGATCTGCGCCTGCACCGTGACGTCGAGCGCCGTGGTCGGCTCATCGGCGATCAGAACGTCGGGCTCGTTGGCCAAGGCCATGGCGATCATCACCCGCTGCCGCTGACCGCCCGATAGCTGATGCGGATACTGCTTGAGCCTTGCTTCCGGCTCGGGGATCTGGACATGCCGTAGAAGCTCGAGCGCGCGCGCCCAGGCTTGCCTGCGGCCCACCTTGCGGTGCACCCTGATCGCTTCGACGATCTGGCTGCCCACCGTGTAGATCGGGTTGAGCGAGCTCATCGGCTCCTGGAAGATCATCGAGATGCGGTTGCCGCGCAGCTTGCGCCGGGCGCTCTCGGGGAATTTCAGGATGTTCTGCCCGAGATATTCGACGCTCGATCGCGGCGAGACGGTTGCCCGCCTGGACAACAACCCCATGACGGTGCGCGCCGTCACCGACTTGCCGGAGCCGGACTCGCCGACGATCGCGATCGTCTCGCCGCGATAGATCTGGAAGGAGACGTCCTTGACCGCCTCGACGGTGCCGTGCTCGACCTTGAACGCGACCTCGATGTTGCGGGCGTCGATGACGGGCTGGTCGTGGCGTCCGCCATGGTCGAACCGGACGGCCGGCGCGAGGGAGTCTGCGATCGCGATCGTCGTCATCCGGCCACCTCAATAAGGATCGACGGCATCGCGCAGGCCGTCGCCCAGCGCGTTGAAGGCAAAGACGGTGATCAGCACGAAGCCGACCGGCGACAGGATCCACGGATAGGTGCCGATGACCGAATAGGTCGCCGTGTCCTGCAGCATCAGGCCCCAAGAGATCAGCGGCGGCTTCACCGCGAAGCCGAGGAAACCGAGGAAGGATTCGAGCAGCACCACCGTCGGGATCGCCAGCGTCACGGCGACGATCACATGGCTCATCACGTTGGGGAAGATGTGCTGCATGATGATGCGCCGGTCGGTGGCACCGACCGCCATGGCGGCGCGCACATAGTCGATCCGCGCCAGCGCCAGCGTCTTGCCGCGCACCTCGCGCGACATCTGCGCCCAGCCCAGCGCCGACATGACGATGATGACGAAGGCGAGGAAGACGTTGGTCGGCGCGGTGACCGGGATCAGCGTCGTCAGCGCCAGATAAAGCGGCAATTGCGGGAAGGCGAGCACAAGCTCGACGAAGCGCTGCATCCAGACATCGAACTTGCCGCCGAAATAGCCGGAGATCATGCCGACGCTGGTGCCGATGACCGTGATGATGAAGACCACCGTCAGCGCGATCATCAGCGACACGCGCGAGCCGTGGATGGCGCGCGACAGCACATCGCGGCCGAACTTGTCGGTGCCGAGGAAATGCACCGGTTGGCCGTCCATCGAGGCGAAGAAATGCCGGTTCGCCGGAATGAGGCCGAGAAGCTTGTAGGGCGCGCCTTCGACGAAGAAGCCGAGCAGCCTTGGGTGGTCGTAGTCGGGGCCGACGATCGGCTGGAAGGTGACCGGATCGAGATCGGCCGAATCGGCCAGCGCGTAGACCCGCGGCCGCGCGACGAAATTGCCGTCCTTGTCGTGGAAGGCGGGCAGTTGCGGCGGCGCGAAGGCGACGTCAGTCGCCTTGGGGTCCATCGGCGCCAGGAATTCGGCGAACACCGCCATGACAAGCAAGAGCGCGACCAGGCAAAGCCCGGCCATGCCGGTCCACGAACGCTTCAGCCGGCGCCAGACAAGCGCGATGTAGCTCTCATTGCCATGCGCGGCTTCGGCCACCGGGACGCTTTCGGCCGGCAAGGGCGTAAGGGATGGGGGCAGGGGTGAGGGATCGCGGGCCAGCATTTAGCGCTCCCCGAACTGGCGGATGCGCGGGTCGAGCAGGACCAGCAGCATGTCGGCGATGATGTTGCCGACGATCAGCGTCGCCGACAGCACCATCATGAAGGTCGCCGTGACATAGACGTCGCCGACCGCCATCGAGCCGACGATCGCCGGGCCGACAGTGGGCAGCGCGAAGATGATTGCCGTCTCGATCTCGCCGGTGAGCATATAGGGCAGCACCACGCCCTGATACATCACCAGCGGATGCAGCGCGTTGGGCACGGCGTGCCGCATCACCACGGTGCCGCCGGTAAGGCCTTTGGCCTTGGCCGTTTCGACATATTGCGCGTTGAGCGTGTCGAGCAGATTGCCGCGCATCACGCGCATATTGTAGGCGAGGCCGCCGAAGGTCGCGATCGCCACAACCGGCCAGACATGTTTGACCAGGTCGACAAACTTAGCCCACGACCAGGGCGCGCCGCCATATTGCGGCGAGAAGAACGAGCCGATCTCGGAGACGTTGAACTGGAAGACCAAGAGGTAGACGATGATCAGCGCCATCAGGAAGCGCGGCACCGTCATGCCGAGGAACGAGATCGCCGAAAGTGTCGAATCGATCCAGCTGTACTGACGCGTTGCCGCCCAGATGCCGAAGCTGATGCCGAGCACCGAGGCGAGCAGATGGCAGACCAGCGCCAGAAGCAAGGTGCGCGGCAGGCGCTCGCCCACCACATCGGCCACGGGCTTGTTGTAGTAGAGGCTGTAGCCGAAATCGCCGCGGGTGATGATGCCGCCGATCCAGTTGAGATACTGGATGGGCAGCGGCTTATCGAGGCCATGCTCGACGCGGTAGGCCTGGGCTTGCGCTTCAGCCTCGGCGTAGGAAGCGCCACCCTGGTTGATCAGCTGCGAGCGGATGTAATCCGCATAGTCGCCGGGCGGCGCCTGGATGATGGCGAAGGTGACGAGGCTCAAGATGGCGAGGACGGGAAGCGCCGACGCTATGCGCATAAGCAGGAATCGCAGCATGGGCGGTCAGCTTCCTTTCTGGCCGGTCGCTCCCTGAGGTGCGTTCGGAGGTTTCGTTGTCCGGCCGCGCCGCGGCGCGGCCGGACGTCTTTTCGTCAGGGGAGGTAAACCTTACATCGGACCCTTGTCACCCGGTTTGCCGGGAAGCTCCTCCGGATACAGTTCGTGCTTCGCCTGCTTGTCGGCGGCGACGAAGACACGTTCGCGGACGATCGAATCCTCGGCCCAGTTGAACATGTAGATCGGCGTGCCTTGCGGGATGTTCGAGAAGCGCTTGTTGATGATGAGCGCGCCCGGATACTCGGTCAGCCCGACATTGTAGACATGCTCGGTCGATATCTTCTGGAACTTTCGCATCAGGTCGGCACGCTGGTCGTTATCCTGCGTCGTCACGAACTTGTTGACGATGTCCACGAGGTCCTTCTCGAAGGGCATCAGGTCGACTTCGCCGCTTTCCGGCGCGCGGTGATTCCAGCTGGTCTTCGGGCCGACGGGAGCAAGTTGCTCGGTGTTTTGCACCACCGAGGTGAGCTCGGTCTCGTTGCGCCGGATCAGCCAATCGAAACGGCCGGAATATTGGATGGCGTCGCGCTGCGTTCCGTTGACCCCGTTGAGCACGACCCTCAGTCCGAGCTTTTCCATCTGCGCGACCACGCCTTCGGCGAGGCTCTTGTCGGTGGTGTAGTCGTTGTTGACCAGCATCACGATCTCGACATTCTTGCCGCCGGCGGTGCCGGCCGGGAAGTTCACGATGCCGTCGCCATCGGTGTCCTTCAGCCCGGCCTTGGCAAGCTCGGCCTTGGCGCCTTTGAGATCGAACGGATAGTAGACCGTCGACTTGCGGTCATAGAAGCTGGTGCCCGACGAGAAGCCGCCCGGATAGATGGCGGTAAACGGACCCTTGACCAGCGAGTCGCCCAGCGCCTTGCGGTCGAGCGCCATGGTCACCGCCTTGCGGAAGTCCTCGTTGCGGTTCAATTCGCGCAGCGCCTGGCCGCGTTCGTCCGGGTTGCCCCAGCCATTGGCGGAGAAATTCATGCGCAGATTGTAGCCGATGAGGCGCGGGCCGAAGGCAAGCCGGGCCGGCGCGTTCGGGTCGGCCGCGCGCTTCAGCGAGGCGACGAAATTCTCGGGCTGCTCAAGGTTCGAGAAATCGCCGGAGCCCGCCACCGCCTGGACGTCGCGGTCGGCCCAGGTCGACAGCTTGTATTGCAGCTCGTTGAGATAGGGCAGCTGGTTGCCCTTTTCGTCGACCTTCCAATAGTAGGGGTTGCGCCGCAAGACGATGATATCGTCCGGCCGGTATTCGACCGGCACCCAGGCGCCCATCACCGGCATGTTCATATAATCCGGCGGGAAGGCGTTCTTGAACTGATCGTAGGTGTTCTTCGAATATTTCGGATGCTGCGGCTTCAGGATATGCGAAGGGCCGGGACAGAAGGTGCCGTAGGCCATCGCATAGAGATATTGCCGCGGGAACGCCTCCTTGAAGGTCCACTCGACGGTGTAGTCGTCGACCTTCTTCAGCGTCGTGCCGACGCCGAAGGTTTCGGGCGTGGCGCCGTTCAGCGGCGAGACATTGGGATCGACGACCTCGTCATCCCAGTAGAACATGACGTCGTCAGCGTTGAAGGGCGCGCCGTCGGACCATTTGGCGCCTTCGATCAGATGCATGGTGAGCTTGTGGCCGTCACTCGACCAGTCCCAGCTCTTGGCAAGGTTCGGAAGCGGCTCGGTGTCCTTGGCCTCGACCTGGAACAGCGGCGCCGTGCGCGTCAGGCATTCGGACAAGCCGATATCGATGCCGCCCCAGCCTTGCGTCTGGCCGGCGCCGTAGTTCCAGCCTTCCGGCCTGCCGCCGATGACGTGGCGCATCGTGTCGCCATAGACGCCGATGCCGTCGGGCATGTTGCCGGTCTTGAAGACCAGCGGCTCCTTGGGCAGTCTGTCCTTGACCGGCGGCAACTTGCCGGTCTTGACGTATTTCTCCGTTACCCAGTCCGGCTCGTGATATTCGGGCAGCGCCTTGAACTCCAGGATGGAGTCGCGCGCCACATAGTGGATCTTGCCTTCGGCCGGGAATGTCGCCGGCTGCGGCGGCACTGTCGGTTCGGACGCGAAAGCGTTGAGTGCATGGACTGAAACGCTCAGCATCAGCCCGGCGGCGATGCCAACTCTATGCAGGTTCCTCATAGTCTCCTCCCAGATGTTTGGATGTCTGCTGTTGCCCGCCTCTTGTTCGGGACGGCTCATTCCGACGGGACCTGCCTCCTGCAGGTCCGGCTGCTTGTCCCAGTCTCAGCCGGCCTGTTTCAGCGCCGCCTTCTCGGCGCGCAATTCCTCGATCGAGCGCACGCTGCGCCGCGCCGCGCCCGCCCATTCGCGCGTCTTGACCTTGGATTTCGAAAGCCGCTCCTTTGCCGCCGGAACGGCATGCGCATATTGCGGCAGCCATTGAGCCTGCGCGACGACCATCTCGTCCACCATCTGCCAGACCTCTTCCGGCGTCGATACGGCTCCGACCAGCGGATCGTGCAGCACGGCGAGCTTCAGCAGGTCGATGTCGCCGGCGATCGCGGCATGCACCGACATGCGCTGGACGTTGATCGAAGCCATGCAGGTGGCCGCGCAGGCTTCCGGCAAGGTGATGCCGGCCGCCATGTTGATGCCGAACCGGTCGACGAAGCCAGGCGATTCGATGATGGCATCCTGCGGCAGGTTGGTGATCACGCCGTTGTTCTTGACGTTGAAGTGGCCGCGATAGACGCGGTTCGTCTCCAGCGCTTCGAGAATGTGGCTGGCGTGTTCGTTCGAGCGTTTTGCCGGGTCGATCGGTTTCGAGGCCGCTTCGAGAAATTGCGGATATTCCGTCTCGAACCAGTTGCGGGTTTCGGTCGAGTAGCGCAGGTAGCCGCCCGTCTCGCCATGGATCCAGTCCGACATGTCGATCCAGCGCGCGATCTCGTCGGGACGCTTGCGATACCAGGGCAGATATTCCGACAGGTGGCCGTTGCTTTCGGTCGAATACACCCCAAAACGCTTCAGCACGTCGATGCGCAGCTTTTCCTGCTTGGAATAGACCGGATGCGCCTCGAAGGCGGAGATCAATTCGTCCTTGCCGATCGGCCGGCCGTTCAGCTTGAGCTCGATGAACCAGGTCTGATGGTTGATGCCGGAGCAGACATAGTCGAGCTCCTTGGGCGACTTCGCGCCGAGCACCTGGGCAATCTGCTCGGCGCCATGCTGAACGCCGTGGCAGAGGCCGACCGTGTCGACCTTGCCGTATTCGATCGCGGCCCAGGTGTTCATCGCCATCGGGTTGGCGTAGTTGAGGAACTTGGCGCCGGTCGCGGCGACCTCGCGGATGTCCCGGCAGAAGTCGAGGATCACCGGAATGTTGCGCTGGCCGTAGAGAATGCCGCCGGCGCAGATCGTGTCGCCGACGCATTGGTCGATGCCGTATTTCAGCGGGATGCGGATGTCGTCCGCATAGGCTTCGAGCCCGCCGACGCGCACGCAGCTGATGATATAGCGCGCGCCCTCCAGCGCCTCGCGGCGGTTGGTGGTCGCCGTCACCTTGGTCGGCAACTTGTTCGCTTCCACGATCCTGTCGAGGATCGCCTTGATCATCGCCAGATTGTGCTCGCTGACATCGGTCAGCGCGAATTCGATATCCTCGAACTCCGGCACGCATAGGATGTCGGTGAACAGCTTCTTGGTGAAGCCGACGCTGCCGGCGCCGATAATAGCGATTTTGAAACTCATCACCTTCACCTCGATCCAATCGAATGCTAGGCAAGGAGCAAAGGAGAGAACATGGCCGCGTGCAACAGCGCGCATGCCATCCAAAGCCGGAAATCCGGCTCTTTCTCCTCCCGCCCGCTCCTCGACCGCGGGTCTTTCGCGTTCTTGAGGGCCGGATTATGCGCTTATTCGCCGACGGGGCCAGAGAAGGATTATGCTTTCGAGGGTAATTTTGTGCTGCGGGACCTGATCGCCAACGGAAAGCTGATGCGCACGATCTCGCTGCCGCGCGGCCGCCAGCGCCTGCACGCCATGCCGACCAGCACCGGCTACGAACTGCGCGAGGACGAGACCTACGACTGGGACGGGCGAAAGCGCGGCCAGACCCCGTTCACCGTGCTCCAGCATACGATCAGCGGCACCGGCCAATTGCGCTACGAGAGCCGCAATTACCGCCTGCAGGCGAACGACACGCTGCTGGTTCTGGTGCCGCACAATCATCGCTACTGGTTGGCCAAGGGCGACCGCTGGGAATATTTCTGGATCTCGATGAACGGCGAGGAGGCGCTGCGCATCCACAAGTCCATCCTCAGCGTCTCGGGCCCGGTGCTGCGGCTGCAGCCGGCCACCATCGATCACCTTGCCGATTGCAGCCTGCGGCTGATCAAGGGCGCCGCTTCGCCAGGCGCGGCCTCGGCGATCGCCTATGAGGCGGCAATGGCGCTTTATGACGACGTCTTCGGCTCGCACGCCTTCGCCGAGAAGCAAAGCGCCATGCAGCCTGTCATCGACCACATCAACGCCAATCTCGACAAGCCGCTGCCGGTGGCGGAGCTGGTTCAGATCAGTGGCTTGAGCCGCGCCCATTTCTCGCGCTGCTTCGCCGAGAGCGAAGGATTGCCGCCGGCCGAATTCGTCCTGCAGCAGCGCCTGCAACGCGCGGCGAAACTCCTGACCAAGGCCGATTTCCTGCCGGTCAAGGAAGTCGCGGTGCTGTGCGGCTTCGAGGACGCGAACTACTTCTCCAAGGTCTTTCGCCGCTGTTACGGCATCAATCCGACGCAGTTTCGCACCACCGGCATGTATGCCAGCCTGGGCAGCCATCGTTGATGTCCTCGGCTCCTGGAAGAAGTCGGCTCTTGGAAGAAGTCAGCGCTTGGCGCTGTCGAGCGCCGTTGAGGCGGTGCTGACCGGATCGGCGGCAGCGGCGAAGGCCGCGTCGATCTGCTCGGGCGTGCGCTGTCCGGAGCGTTTCCAGGCGACATATTGCGCGATGCCGAAGCCGGCGCGCCGAGGCACCGTCTTCACCACCGGCATGCGGAATCCGTCGCGGAATGTCTCCCAGCGCGCGCCGAGCACCGCCACCATCTCCTCGAAGGTCGGCGGCGCCGCCACGCCGGCATAGGTGATGGTCACCTTGCCGGCGAGCGCCGCTTCGCGCGAGAGCGGCACCGGGATCGAGGCGAGGTAGTCGGCCGGCACGTCGAGCAGGCCGCCGAAGGCCCATTGCCGGCGCAATTCGTCGGTGCTCATCGGCGCGACGCTGACGTCGATGTCGTTTGGCGTGCCGGGCACGCGGTAGGGGCAACGGAAGCGGCCGCAATTGGTGTGCGCGGAGAATTGCCAGAGCGCATAGCCCTGCCAGTTGCCCATCGGGAAATGCACGTCGATATCCGGCTTGTAGCGCGCATACCAGAGCGGCAGCCGCGACAGGAGCCGATATTGGTAGCGGTTGTCGGCGATATACTGGGCGGTCTTGCCGTTGACATAGAGCACCGGGAAGCGGCCGAGGCGGCGATGCACCTGGCGCACGAATTCTTCCGCGTCCTCCAGCGACATCCATTGCGTTGCATCGATGCCTTCGATGTCGAGGGCCATCAGCTCGTCGGGCGCCGGCTCGGCGAAATCGATGAAATTATTGGCCTGCTCGACCGGGTTGCCGGGCCGCGCCAGGTGATAGGCGCCCCATTTCAGGCCGAGCGCCTTGGCCACCACTTTGCGCGTCTGGAACAATTCGCGCGTCACCGCATAGCGCTTCCACTGCGCCTTGCAGAGTTTGACGTCGGCTTCGGCGCCGAAGCAGAAATAGGGCGGCGGCAACCCGTCGGACGCCTTGTTGATGAAGCCGGCGACACGCTTGTCGGTGACGAGCTGCTGCCAGTCGATTGAATTGTATTCGTAGGCGTCGATCACCAGCGGGCGGTCGGCATTCTTCCAGGGCTCGGAGAAATCCGAGGCCTTTGCCGCCGTGCCCAGCGCAATCGCCGCCGCGAGAAGCGCCAGGCGGCGAAGAGGGCGCGCCGGCTTTTTCAATCAGGGTGTCCCCACTGACCAGAGAACGATCCTGAACCGCTATGGTTAAGGAAGTGCTTTCAAAACATCGGCTGCTTCGACCTGCTCCGAAACGTCAAAAAAGTATCGGTCGGGTGGACAAGCCGTGGTGGCAGGCGTTTCAATTGCCGCCTAAGCTTCAATCACGGCGGCCAGTGGGAATACACAGGCCTGCCTGACGAAGCGCAGGAACCGGTCCCAAGACCGGACCCGCGCGGGGAGGAAATGAAGATGAATCCGGACCTGGAAGTCGTCCAGATCAGACAGGGAGAGTCGTTCAAGGCCTGGGCCCACGGCTATCCTTTCCGCACCGTGCGCTGGCACTTCCATCCCGAATACGAGCTGCATCTGGTCGTCGCCACCACCGGCCGCTATTTCGTCGGCGATTTCATCGGCGAGTTCGAGCCGGGCAATCTGGTGCTCACCGGGCCCAATTTGCCGCACAACTGGGTCAGCGACGTGCCGCCGGGCGAGACCGTGCCGCTGCGCGGCCGCGTCGTTCAATTCTCGGAAGAATTCATCGCTGGTGCCTCCGCCGCGCTGCCCGAACTTGCCGCCTGCGCCGGCATCCTCGAAACCAGCCGCCGCGGCGCGCTGTTCTCGGCGGCGACGGCCGAGCTCTGCGCGCCCTTGCTGGCCGAACTGGTCGAGGCGCAGGGCGTGCGCCGCTTGTCGCTGTTCATGGCCGTGCTCGATATATTGAACCGCGCCGGCGACGTCCGCACTTTGGCTAGCGCCGGCTATCTCCCCGATCCCTCCGGCTTCATGTCGGCCGGCATCAATCAGGCGCTCGCCTATATCAACTGCCACCTGACCGAGCCTTTCAGCGAAGGGACGCTTGCCGAGATCGCCGGGCGCAGCCCGAGCGCGTTCTCGCGCAGCTTCCGCCGGCACACCGGAATGGCACTGGTGCAGTATGTCAACCGCCTGCGCATCAACCTTGCCTGCCAGCTGCTGATGAGCGAGGACCAGATGTCGATCACCGAAATCTGCTACGCCGCCGGCTACAACAACATCTCGAATTTCAACCGTCAGTTCCTGGCGCAGAAAGGCATGTCGCCTTCGCGCTTCAGGGCCTTGTTGGCTGAGAATATCAACGCGGAGATAGCCGCCTAACAGGGAGGAAGCGGGAGGAGCCTAGAGCAATTGCGAAGCGGTTGAACGCGGCGAGCTTGCCGTAGCCTCCGTCCGCAATTGGTCAAACAACAAGAGATTCAGAGAAGGAAGGACGCGGGGTGCGGAGCACCCTGTGCTGGAGATCGTTTGTTCGGAATCCAGCACGTTCAGGAGGATGCTTGTGGAGTTTACCGGGATCGGATCGATCCTCGGCCGCTGACAATACTCCTCCCAACAGTTCGACATGCAGTCAAGGCCTGGCGCGTGGTCCACCGCGCAGGCCCTCGTGAAACCATTTCTCGAAACGGAGACATTCGAATGACCAGACATGCTTGGAAATCGCCGTTTGCCTTTAAATCGACGATCGCGGCCGTTTTCGCGGTCTCGCTGCTCGGCAGCACCGCGGCCTTCGCCGACACAGTAACCGATGCTACGGTTGCCTTCCTGATGCCCGACCAGGCGTCGACCCGCTACGAGCAGCACGACTATCCCGGCTTCGTCGCCGAGATGAAGAAGCTCTGCCCGGGCTGCAAGGTGATCTATCAGAACGCCGACGCCGATGCGGCGCGCCAGCAGCAGCAGTTCAATTCGGTGATCTCGCAGGGCGCCAAGGCCGTCGTGCTCGACCCGGTCGATTCGACCGCCGCCGCCTCGCTGGTCAAGCTCGCCCAGAGCCAGGGCGTCAAGGTGATCGCCTATGACCGGCCCATCCCGACGGCGCCCGCCGATTTCTACGTCTCCTTCAACAATGAAGGCATCGGCAAGGCCATCGCCGACTCGCTGATCGAGCACCTCAAGGCTCTGAAGGTCGACCCGGCCGGCGGCGGCCTGCTGCAGATCAACGGCTCGCCGACCGACGCTGCCGCCGGCCTGATCAAGAAGGGCATCCACGAAGGCCTCGACAACAGCGGCTATCCGATCCTGGCCGAGTTCGACACGCCGGAATGGGCGCCGCCGAAGGCGCAGCAATGGGCGAGCGGCCAGATCACCCGCTTCGGCACCAAGATCCTCGGCGTCGTCGCGGCCAATGACGGCACCGGCGGCGGCGCGATCGCCGCTTTCAAGGCAGCAGGCGTCGATCCGGTTCCGCCGGTGACGGGCAATGATGCGACCATCGCGGCGCTGCAGCTGATCATCGCCGGCGACCAGTACAACACCATCTCCAAGCCGAGCGAGATCGTTGCGGCGGCCGCGGCCAACGTGGCCGTCAAGCTGTTGTCGGGCGAAAAGCCGAAGGCAGAGATGACGCTCTACGACACGCCCTCGCAGCTGTTCACGCCGGCGGTGGTGACGCAGGAGAACCTCAAGGCCGAGATCATCGACAAGAAGATCAACACGGCGGCCGAACTCTGCGTCGATCGCTATGCCGAGGGCTGCAAGAAGCTCGGCATCACGAAGTGATCCATATGGCATCCGGCCGCTCCTTGGCGGCCGGATGTCCAGCGAACGACAGTCAAGAAAGGCGGCGCATGAGTGAAAGTCCCGAAAGGTCGGCTTCCGCCGGCGAGCTGGTGCTCAGCCTGCGCGGCATATCGAAGAATTTCGGCGCCGTTTCGGCGCTCACCGATATCGATTTCGATGTCCATGCCGGCGAGGTCGTCGCGCTGGTTGGCGACAACGGTGCCGGCAAGTCGACGCTGGTCAAGATCCTCGCCGGCGTGCATCAGCCGAGCGCGGGAACAATCAATTTCCGCGGCAAGCCGGTCACGCTTCCGGACCCTCGCGCGGCGCTGACGCTCGGCATCGCCACGGTGTTCCAGGACCTCGCGCTTTGCGAAAACCTCGATGTGGTCGCCAACATTTTCCTCGGCAACGAGCTCAGTCCGCTGCGGCTGGATGAGGTGGCGATGGAGATGCGCGCCTGGACGCTGCTCAACGAATTGTCGGCGCGCATCCCGAGCGTGCGCGAGGCGGTCGCCTCGCTGTCCGGCGGCCAACGCCAGACGGTCGCGATTGCACGCTCGCTGCTGCTCGAGCCGAAACTCATCCTGCTCGACGAGCCGACCGCGGCGCTTGGCGTCGCCCAGACGGCGGAGGTGCTCAACCTTATCGACCGCGTCCGCGCGCGCGGCCTCGGCGTCGTGATGATCAGCCACAACATGGAAGATGTCCGCGCCGTCGCCGACCGCATCGTGGTGCTGCGGCTGGGGCGCAACAACGGCATCTTCGAGCCCGACGCCTCGAACCAGGATCTGGTGAGCGCCATCACCGGCGCGTCCAACAACGCGGTGTCGCGCCGCGTCGAGCGCCTGCGCATGGAGCGCGATCACAGCGGCAGCGCACAGGCGGGGGAGTAACGCCCATGACGGCAGAGAAAAGCACCTCCGCCCCGATGGCCCTCGACCGCGCCGATGCGCGAGTGAAGCATGAAGCCGGCTTCGGCGGCGCGCTCCGCGCCTTCCTCGACCGCGTGCGTAGCGGCGATCTCGGTTCGCTGCCGGTCATCGTCGGCCTTGTGGTCATCTGGACCGTGTTCACCAGCCTCAACCCCGTCTTCGTTTCCAGCAGCAATCTGGTCAACCTCCTGTTCGACTGCTCGACGGTCGGCGTCATCGCGCTCGGCATCGTCTGCGTGCTGATGGTCGGCGAGATCGACCTCTCCGTCGGCTCGATCAGCGGCTTCGCCTCAGCGATGGTCGGTACGCTCTGGGTCAACCAGGGATGGCCGGTCGCGCTCGCCATCCTGGCGGCGTTGGCCTTCGGCGCCCTGATCGGCTCGCTCTATGCCCTGCTGTTCAACCGTCTGGGCATGCCGAGCTTCGTTTCGACGCTGGCCGGCTTGCTCGCGGTGCTGGGCATGCAGCTCTACATTCTCGGCTCCACCGGCTCGATCAACCTGCCATACGGCTCCGCTTTGGTGGATTTCGGCCAGCTGATGGTGATGCCGAAATGGGTATCGTACACGCTGGCAGCGATCCCGGGCCTGGCGCTGCTGATCTCCGGGCTTCGCACCTTCGCGCGCCGCCGGGCGGCCAACCTGTCGGCACCATCCGTGACCGGACTCGTTGTGCGCGTCGCCGTCATTACCGTCGGCCTCGAGCTGATCGTCGCCTATCTCAACCAGTCGCGCGGCATCCCGTGGATGTTCGGCCTGTTCGTCGGCCTCGTCGTGGCGATGAACTATGCGCTGACCCGGACCAAATGGGGGCGCTCGATGACCGCCGTCGGCGGCAACCGCGAGGCAGCACGGCGCGCCGGCATCAAGGTCCGCGCCATCTATCTCAGCGCTTTCGCGCTCTGCTCGCTCTTTGCCGCGCTCGGCGGTGTGCTTGCGGCCGCCAGGCTTGCTTCCGCCAGCCAGCAGGCCGGCACCGGCGACGTCAACCTGAACGCGATCGCGGCCGCGGTCATCGGCGGCACCAGCCTGTTCGGCGGCCGCGGCAGCGCCTATTCCGCGCTGCTCGGCATCATCGTCATCCAGTCGATCGCCAGCGGCCTGACGCTGCTCGATCTGTCCTCGTCGCTTCGTTACATGATCACCGGTGCCGTTCTGGCCATCGCCGTGATCGTCGATTCCCTCGCGCGCCGTTCCCGTGCTTCGCACGGCCGCGCCTGAACAGTTCAAACGAGAAGGGTACACATGGCTCACGATCTTTCGGGAAAAGTCGCCGCGGTCACCGGCGCGGCATCGGGCATCGGCCTCGAATGCGCCAGAGCGATGCTTGCCGCCGGTGCCCGCGTCGTGCTGGTCGACCGCGCGGAGGACAGGCTGAAGGAGGTGGTCGCCGAGCTCGGCGACGGCGCGATCCCGCTGGTGGTCGACCTCACCAGCCCGGCAAGTGTGGCGACCATGATGCCCGGCATCCTCGACAAGGCCGGCCAGCTCGATATCTTCCACGCCAATGCCGGTTCTTATGTGGGCGGCGAGATACTCAACGGCGACCCGGATGCCTGGGACCGCATGCTGAACCTCAACATCAACTCGGTGTTCCGCTCGGTGCACGCGGTGCTGCCGCATATGGTCGAACGCAAGACCGGCGACATCATCGTCACCAGCTCGATCGCGGGTCTCGTCCCCGTCGTCTGGGAGCCGGTCTACACCGCCTCGAAACATGCCATACAGGCATTCGTCCATACGCTGCGCCGGCAGGTGGCCAAGCACGGCCTTCGCGTCGGCGCAGTCGCGCCGGGGCCGGTGGTGACCGCGCTGATCAGCGATTGGCCGAAGCAGAAGCTCGAAGACGAGCTGGCGGCCGGTGGCCTGATGCAGCCCACCGAAGTCGCCGACGCCGTCCTGTTCATGCTGACGCGACCGAGAAACATCACCATTCGGGATCTGGTGATCCTGCCGCAGAGCAACGATCTTTAGCGAATGGTGAATAGTGAATAGTGAATAGTGAAGTTATCTACTCACTACTCACTACTCACTACTCACTAATAACCATTCGCTATTCACTATTCACCACCCACCCGAGGTCCCCATGCCTTCCCATTTCCTCGGCATCGATGTCGGCACTGGCAGCGCACGCGCCGGCGTCTTTGACGAGCGCGGCGAGCTGCTCGCTTCCGCCAAGCGCGACATCGCGCTCTTCGTCGAGCCCGGCGAGATCGCCGAGCAGTCGAGCCGGGACATCTGGCAGGCGGTGTGCGCCAGCGTGCGCGACGCGGTCGGGAAATCGGGCGTCGGTCCCGGGGAAATCGGCGGCATCGGCTTCGACGCTACCTGTTCCCTCGTGGTGGTCGGCGATGATGGCGAGGCTTTGCCGGTCGGTCGCTCGGGAGATAGCGACAGGAACATCATCGTCTGGATGGACCACCGCGCCCTCGACCAGACTAGGCGCATCAACGCCCTCCGGCACCCGGTCCTCGACTATGTCGGCGGCGTCATATCGCCAGAAATGGAGACGCCGAAGCTTTTGTGGCTCAAGGAGAACCTGCCGGCGACCTTTGCCCAAGCGCGGCATTTCTTCGACCTAGCCGATTACCTGACCTGGCGCGCCACCGGCAGCCTTGCCCGCTCGGTCTGCACGCTCGCCTGCAAATGGACCTATCTCGGCCACGAACGGCGCTGGGACGAAAGCTATTTCCATGCCGTGGGGCTTGGTGAGCTTGCCGACGAGGATTTTGCCCGCATCGGCACCGACGTAGTCGATCCCGGTACGGCGCTGGGCGCCGGCCTGACGGAAGCGGCGGCCGCTGAATTGGGGCTGGTTCCAGGCACTGTGATCGCTGCCGGGCTGATCGACGCCCATGCCGGCGGCGTCGGCACCGTGGGGGCCGCGGGCGAAGCCGGCACCATCTCGTCGCGCATGGCCTATGTGCTCGGCACCTCTGCCTGCACCATGGCAAGCAGCGAAGGCCCGGCCTTCGTCCCGGGAGTCTGGGGACCCTACTATTCCGCCATGGTGCCCGGGCTCTGGCTGAGCGAAGGCGGCCAGTCGGCGGCCGGAGCGGCCATCGATCTCCTGGTGCATTTCCACCCGGCCGAGGCCGAGGCCTCCGCGCGTGCAGCTGCCGAAGGCAAATCGCTGGTCGATTGGCTGGCCGCGACCGCTACGGCGGGCTCGCCCGATCTGTCGGCCGCCGCCACGCTCGCGGGAAGCATCCATGTCGTGCCCGAATTCCTCGGTAATCGCTCGCCTTTGGCCGATCCGGACGCGCGCGGCCTGATCGCCGGGCTTGGCACGGACCGTTCCGTCGATAATCTCGTCGGGCTTTACGTGGCCGGGCTTTGCGGGCTCGGCTACGGCGTGCGCCAGATCGTGGCGGCGATGGCGTCGTCCGGCCATGCGGTCGATACCATCGTCATCAGCGGCGGCGCCGGGCAGTCGCCGCTGGTGCGACAGCTGCTTGCCGACGCCGCCGGCTTGCCGGTCGCCGCCTCGCAATCGCCCGAACCGGTGCTGCTGGGCGCTGCGATGCTCGGAGCGGTCGCCGCCGGCCGTTACCCGGACCTTTCGAGCGCCATGCCTGCCATGTCCCGGCTTGGCGATGTTTTCCGCCCGGCGCCAGGTGAAACGCGGGCTTGGCATGACAGGCGCTACCAAGCCTTCCTGGCGCTGCAGGCGGTGGGACGCAGCATACGTTGAGAGACCGTTTTGTTTCTGCGCGATTTCGGACGCTTGGACCAAGCGCGAAGATTCAGGACGCTTGCCCCAACGAAGCAATTGCAGACTCCGGAGATCAGCGCAGCGTCCGAGCTTCGTCATCCACGGGCGGAGCGGGAGCGCAGCGGACGCGTAGACCCGAGGATCCATTCCGTGACCTTGGCCGTGGGATGCAGCGGAGTAGAATTCTGCACCGTAGAAGCGCCTCAAAGTAACGGAATGGCAACTGTGTTCACGCGAATGCGGTTTTGTCGCGAATGATAGCGTTGAGGACGACCAGGAGCTTCCTTGCGACGGCGATGATAGCGAGCTTCTTGGAGCCCGACCGGGCAGCAAGTGCGGTGTAGAAGGTCTTGAAGCGCTCACAGGTTCGAATGGCAGTGAGGGCTGCCATGTAGAGGGCGCGGCGCACACGTGATCGCCCGCCCTGAATCTGGCTCCTGCGGTTGAGCTTGC
>NZ_NSFT01000035.1 GCF_002294725.1 Mesorhizobium sp. WSM4313
GACGACGAGGCCCTTGCTTCCCCGTTCGTCAAATGCCTCCTGCGGCTCATTCGTACTCAGGATTCCTTCGGCTTATGGGAAGGCCATTCGGATGCCGAGCTGCTGGCCGAGTTCATCATCACCAAGCAACAGCAACGTGCGGTACCCTTTGGCGGCGATCCCGATCCTGACGCGCTGTGGAGGCTCGACATGTTTTACACCGCCGTAGCGCTTGCGATCGAGGAGCGCTCCGGCGTGTCGACGTCGCCGACAATAGAAATGAAACCCGTGGGGGCTTCCGGCGGTTGGGCGTTCTGTCGAGACGTCCACCGGTTCGGCTTCGAGACTTTCCGCAAACTTGCTGAGGCCGGTACGAAACTGGTCGACGATGCGACTGCAGCCATTGAAGCCTAGCCCGAGATGGAGCGCATCAAGAAACCATTGTTCCAGGAAGGATCTATGTCAGACCTAGATAGGATGAGGAAAAAAGTCTGAAAGCTCCAGTTGCGTGCAGCTATTGCCAAGATGGCATTGCAGGACCTCGTCGAGGGTCTGCCGGGCAAGTGGGCCGACATACAGGAAGTCGCCGAGAAAACCCAAGCCGTTTATGCCGAGTTGGATGTTGCCAAGAGAGAACTCGCTTCAATGAAGAATTTAGGATGATGCGCACATTCACCACCCGTGACGGCTCCATTTGGATGCCGCCGTACCTGACCTCCATCGATAGCAAATCTGCATCGGCTGCTGCCGTTGTTTCAAGGTCTGCTCGCGCGATGTCATGCATCTTCACGGCGTTGATGATGCGGGTGAAATCCTCGCCCCTGCGATGACGAGGACGACGATTTCGACGGCAAGCTCAATCGCATGATCATGGTTGTCGATGATGCCGGCCGCTGCATAGGCTGCGGAGCCTGCGGCCGCGTCTGCCCCAAGAACTGCCAGACGCATGTTCCGGCCGACGAGCTCGCAACATGATCTGGCGAAAACCAGGGGAGCGGCGTGCACTTCATCTTTTTGTCGGCTCGTGGGGCTGGTCCTGTGCAGCAATGCGTCGATGGTTTACTTCGCTTTGGATTCGCTCCGTGTGGCAGTCGTCACGACGCTGGCCTGTTCGCTGCTGCTTCAGGCCGGCTACTTCGGCCGCGTGCTCTTTCTGATCTGGCAGTCCTCTAGCCGCGCTCGTGGAACTCGCCACAGGGGCCAGCATGCCGATGGTTACAGGAAAGCTCGGGTACCAGTCGTCTGACTCTGATCAACTGCGGAATGCAATTTTCAGCTGTGTCCCGGCTTGGTCGAATGCCCAGCATGTGCTGCTGCTTTGATGCGCGGATGACAGGATCAGTGCTCAGACCCACACCAATTTTGGTCACCCTCTGATGACTGAGCTGATCGTATAGGGAATCTGTGTTCGGCTAACACGCGACCATACCCCTGGGCTGACCGGTGCGTAGCAGGTTCAGGTACTTTTTTGCTGGAGATAGCATGCTGGAAAAATTCGAACGTTATCCGCTCACCTTTGGACCCACGCCGATCGAGAGGCTCGACCGCCTCGGCAAGCATCTGGGCGACAAGGTGGAAATCTACGTCAAACGCGAGGACTGCAACTCCGGTCTCGCGTTCGGCGGAAACAAGCTGCGCAAGCTCGAATACATTGTGCCCGACGCGATCGCGTCAGATGCCGATACGCTCGTCACAATCGGTGGCGTGCAGTCCAACCATACGCGCATGGTCGCTGCGGTCGCCGCCAAGATCGGCATGAAATGCCTCCTGGTCCAGGAGAGCTGGGTCCCACATGATGATGCTGTCTACGACCGGGTCGGCAATATCCTCTTGAGCCGCATCATGGGGGCAGAGGTGCGCCTGGTTGACGAGGGCTTTGACATCGGCATCCGCCGCAGCTGGGAAAAGGCACTTTATGAAGTCAAGGCAAGGGGCGGCAGGCCATATGCGATACCTGCCGGCGCCTCTGTCCACAAATACGGCGGCCTGGGCTATGTGGGGTTCGCTGAGGAGGTGCGTGCCCAGGAAGAGCAGCTTGGGTTTGCCTTCGACTATATCGTCGTCTGTACGGTGACTGGTTCAACCCACGGCGGCATGCTCGTCGGGTTCGCCAAGGATGGTCGACAGCGCAACGTGATCGGTATCGATGCCTCCGCCATGCCCGCCAAGACCAAGGCGCAGGTGCTTGGCATCGCCCAAAATACAGCGAAGCTCGTCCACCTCGGAGCGGAAATTGTCGAGGCAGACGTGGTGTTGTTCATGGACTACGCGTACCCGGGTTATGGCGTTCCATCGGAGGAAACCAAAGAGGCAATCCGTTTGTGCGCGCGGCTCGAGGGCATGATTACGGACCCCGTTTACGAGGGCAAATCGATGCAAGGGATGATCGACCTCGTCCAGAGGGGCTTCTTTCCACAGGGATCGAGGGTCCTCTACGCACATCTAGGCGGCGCACCGGCGATCAACGGGTACGGCTACACCTTTCGCAACGGCTGACGTTCGGCAGTCTGCGATTCCGCGGTCGCGCTCGAACGTGGGTAGGTAGCGTCGTTCGAGCGCTTGGCTGGAGAAGTGGAGGCAGCGACGGGCATCCACTAATTGGTACCATTACGTGCTGTCGGTGCTCAACGCCACGCGCATTGAGCGCATGCCGCCGTTGGCAACCGCGAGGCGAATTTTGACTCCGGGGCAAGAATCCACACGCGGCGGTGGCGGCACGAGGACCAAGCCGGCGAGTTCGCGCTTTCGAACTGGCGCCAAACTGCCACTGCTCGAGGGCCGAGGCCAGTCTAATCACAGGCGAGCCGTCCAAGCTCTCAAGAGTGATAGGGCGAAACCCGACAGCGGCAGAAGACATGTCGGGTTCACGACAATCGGCCGCATTTGGCCTCGTGGAGAATTTCAAAGCATTTCCCGCCGCTTACCGGAGCTGAGGGAATTGGCACCTCCGTTGCAGCTTGATGTGCGGCAACACGGTGAGAGCTTCGCTGAAGCAAGCCAGAGGGAGCGATGCCCTCGAGACCGTGTCCGATTTTGACTGGAAAATATTCCGCGACAAAAGAGACGAAAGGTGTGGAATGACTTTGGACACCAAGATGGAACTGCGTATGGGGTCCCCGGCTCCTGCGATCAAAGTGGAGAACTGGCTGCGTGGCGAGCCCCTCACGAACTTTCGGCCCGGCAAGGTCTACCTCGTTGAGTTTTGGGCGACTTGGTGCGGACCATGTGTCGACGCCATGCCCCATTTGATCGAACTGCAGGAGAAATATGAAGGCAGCGGATTTGAGGCGGTCGGAGTTGCCGCCTGCGAACAGGGTCCTACCGCAGACGAGGCGCGGACCAACGTGGATGCCTGGCTGACCGAGGAGTTCCCGAATCTGAATTATCGTATCGGGTTCGATTACATTGGCGAAATGAACAAGCTCTGGATGGATCCCAGCTCTTCGATTGGGATTCCCACCTCGTTCGTGGTCGACCGCGACGGCCACATCGCTTTTATCGGCCACCCGGCGGAACTCGATGACGTTTTGCCGAAAGTCCTTAACGGCAGCTGGCGCAGCAGCTATGAAGCGAAAGCCGCCGATGCAAAGCGCATCGCGCATAACCAACTTGCAGCGCGCGAAATGTCGCTTACCGGGCCGATATACGCCAAACTTGAGCCGGCGATGCAGGCCGAGGATTGGACGGCGGCGCTCTTGGCCATCGAAGAAGGCCTCGCCTTGATGCCAGACTCTTGTGAGTTCCGGCAGATTCATGCGGATCTTCTGCTTCACAAGCTGCGCGACATCAAGACCGGCATGCCGGTCATGCGAGAATTGGTCGAGGACGCGATCGACAAAACGTCCGACGCGGTGTCGTGGATGGCCTTGGCCCTCAACCAACTCTTCGATCCCACGATGGACAATTCCCATCTTCCGCGCGCGGAGCGCTTTGCGATGGGCAACGAGCTCTCGGAACAGATACTGGCACTCAATCCCCCGAACGGCGATGGCCCGTTTAAATACCTCCGGTACCTCCCGGTAGCTCAGTATTATTACGAGAGCGGCAACAAAGATCGCGCAATCGAGTTGATCGAGGTGGCACTGAAATCGGTGGACCGGCTGGGGCCAATTCCGGACCACACCAAACAGTACTATCTTACCCCATTGCTCGAAGCACTGGCCAACTACACGGGTGAGCCTGCCTGTCACGCGGATCTTTGTGTGGCTCCGCAAAAGAAGGCACCCGAAACTCAAAACGAAGTCACTTCCTGAGCAAGAATCGCGAAGGGACTGACAATTGGAATTGAACACTGGCCAATCCGCCCATCGAAGCTCTCTTCGCAGCAAGTATGTCGATGCAGCAGGGCGGCGGCTTGCGGAAGGTTGGATTTCAATTGCGTTGACCACCGGTCGGATCGCGGCGCAGACGATGTGCGCCGCGAATTCGCGCCGCAGGTCTCGCACTCGTGGACATGTCGAGGTCGGCCACGGGGCACTCTTGGGGTTGGCCCGCCCAAGCCATTCGTCGGCCACGCAAGCGGACCCGGAGTGGGCATCGCAGGAAAAGGAAATCGTACCTCGAAGACGAAGACTGAAATGACGAACAACGAAATTCCTCCGGTTGGCCCTGCTGTCAACAATGACGACGAGGCCCTTGCTTCCCCGTTCGTCAAATGCCTCCTGCGGCTCATTCGTACTCAGGATTCCTTCGGCTTATGGGAAGGCCATTCGGATGCCGAGCTGCTGGCCGAGTTCATCATCACCAAGCAACAGCAACGTGCGGTACCCTTTGGCGGCGATCCCGATCCTGACGCGCTGTGGAGGCTCGACATGTTTACACCGCCGTAGCGCTTGCGATCGAGGAGCGCTCCGGCGTGTCGACGTCGCCAATAATTGGAATGAAGCCCCTGCGGGCTTCCAGCGGTTGGGCGTTCTGTCGAGACGTCCACCGGTTCGGCTTCGAGACTTTCCGCAAACTTGCTGAGGCCGGTACGAAACTGGTCGACGATGCGACTGCAGCCATTGAAGCCTAGCCCGAGATGGAGCGCATCAACAAAACCATTGTTCCAGGAAGGATCTATGTCAGACCTAGATAAGATGAGGAAGAAAGTCCGAAAGCTCCAGTTGCGTGCAGCTATTGCCAAGATGGCATTGCAGGACCTTGTCGAGGGTCTGCCGGGCAAGTGGGCCGACATACAGGAAGTCGCCGAGAAAACCCAAGCCGTTTATGCCGAGTTGGATGTTGCCAAGAGAGAACTCGCTTCAATGAAGAATTTAGGATGATGCGCACATTCACCACCCGTGACGGCTCCATTTGGATGCCGTCGTACCTGACCTCCATCGATAGCAAGACCTGCATCGGCTGCTGCCGTTGTTTCAAGGTCTGCTCGCGCGATGTCATGCATCTTCACGGCGTTGATGATGCGGGTGAAATCCTCGGCCCCTGCGATGACGAGGACGACGATTTCGACGGCAAGCTCAATCGCATGATCATGGTTGTCGATGATGCCGGCCGCTGCATAGGCTGCGGAGCCTGCGGCCGCGTCTGCCCCAAGAACTGCCAGACGCATGTTGCGGCCGACGAGCTCGCAACATGATCTGGCGAAAACCAGGAGAACGGCGTTGCACTTCATCTTTTTGTCGGCTCGTGGGGCTGGTCCTGTGCAGCAATGCGTCGATGGTTTACTTCGCTTTGGATTCGATCCGTGTGGCAGTCGTCACGACGCTGGCCTGTTCGCTGCTGCTTCAGGCCTGCTATTTCGGCTGCGTGCTCTTTTTCGCGGACGTCGATGATCTGTAGAACTGTTCATTCGCTCCGCAGAGGGCCGGCGAATCCAATCTCTTCCTAAGCCCGTTGGCCGTAATCGAAAGACACGGGGCCGGCGAGTTCGTGCTCAGCTGCCACTGTGCTAGCAAGGGAACGGAATCCAATCCCGGAGCAGATGGCCAGAGTTGAGCGAAGACTGCGGTCGGAGCTCCTGCGCTTCCGGGTCTCCAAGGGGACGACTTTGCGAACCGAAGGGACTTTGAACCGTTGACGTGGCCAGCGTGCGGTAGGTTGGGCCAGCGACAGGGATCCCGGCCGGCCGGGAAGCACCGCCCTCTCAATGTGCGTTGACTTCGCTTCCTTTGGCGAAATGTGGGTAACGGCGAGGGCCGCACTCTTCCCGGGCCGTCGACATTCCCGCCCTTTTGGTGCGTGCGCCGTTAGGCGCGACAATTCGGTGCCCGCGTGTAACTGCGCGCATTCGCCGAAGCTTAGACGTGGTGCATTCCCGCTCGCCCGTTTGGCGGACAGTTCCGGCCGTGCTGGTTTTGCCGCCTAACGCCCGCCGCTCGTCACTGCCACACCCCTCTCCGGCAACGGCTCGGCGCATCGCGCAAGCCGGTTTAGCGATCAGGCCAGGCCCTTCGCGAGTTCCAACGCCTGCCGTTCGAAGAGGCGGCGGTAAATGCCACCATCGAGATTGATCAGGGCGGCATGATCGCCGTCCTCCATGATGCGGCCACGGTCGAAGACGAGCAGCCGATCGAGCGAGCGGACCGTCGACAGCCGGTGTGCGATGACGAGTGTGGTTCGGCCCACCATCAACCGATCCACCGCTTGTTGAATGAGCACCTCGGATTCCGAATCGAGGCTCGATGTGGCCTCGTCCAGAATAAGGATCGGCGCGTTCGCGAGGAAGGCGCGCGCGATCGCCACGCGCTGGCGCTCGCCGCCGGAGAGCTTCAAACCCCTTTCGCCGACCAATGTCCCATAGCCCTTCGGCAGGGGCGCGATGAATTCGTGGGCACTTGCCAGTCGTGCCGCTTGCTCGATCTCGGCCTGGCTCGCGCCAGGCCGGCCATAGGCGATGTTCTCGGCAAGCGACCTGTGAAACAGGATCGGCTCCTGCTGCACGATCGCGATCTGCGAACGAAGGGACTCTTGGGTCACCTCCGAGACGTCCTGACCGTCTATCAGGATCCGGCCGCCGCTCAGGTCGTAGAGTCTCTGGATCAGCTTCACGAATGTTGTCTTGCCGGAACCGGAGGGTCCAACCAACCCAACCCTTTCGCCAGCTTCAATCGACAGCGAACATTCGCTATAGAGCGGCAGGGGATGGTTGGCGTAGCGGAAGTGGACGTTCTCGAAATCGATACGGCCGTTCGTGATCCGGATCGGCTTGGCCTCTGGACGATCGGCAACATCCACCTGCTGATTGTGGATGGCCACCAGTTCTTCCATATCATTAACCGAGTGCTGCACGTTGCGGACATGCATGCCGGCATCACGCAGATAGCCCTGCAGGACGATGAAGGACGTGAGAACATATGCTATCTCGCCCGGCGTTGCCTGTCCATGCGACCACAGAAGCAGGGCATATCCGACCACCGCCACCCTGAGCGCAACCAAAGTTACGCCTTGGGTTGAGCCGATGATCGTTCCGCGCACCCAGCTCCGGCGCGCGCGGTGCCGCCATTTCGTCATGATATTTGCAAGCCGCTCGTCTTCGCGAACCTCTGCGCCGAAGCCCTTGACCACAGCGTTGCAACTGACCGCGTCCGCAAGCGCGCCGCTGAGCCTTGTGTCCCATCGGTTGGCAAGGCTCGCCGCTGGCGCGACATAGCCGAGCGACAGCGAAATCGAAAACGCAAGGTAGACGAGAGAGCCGCAAGCAAAGATCACGCCCATGACCGGCCAGTGCCAGCCGAGCAGCACCGTCGAGCCGATCAAGATGACAAACGACGGGAGCAGCGTGACGAGTATCGTGCTGTTGAGGAGGTCGAGCGCCCACATGCCGCGCGTTATCTTGCGCACTGTCGAGCCGGCGAAGCTGTTTGCATGCCAGTCTGTCGAAAAGCGCTGCACATGATGGAACGCTTCGGTCGCGACGTCGGAAATCATTTTCAACACCAGGTCGCTCAGGCCAATGAAGGCGACGTGGCGCATGGCAATGCCACCGAGTGCCAATGCAATCGGTACAGAGAATGCTGCAACAGCTGAATCCGAAGCTGGTGCTGCCGCATTAGCAGCACGAGAAACAGCGTCGATGAGTCGGCCAGAATAGAGCGGCATCAACACGTCAGCCAGCGTGGAGGCGAGCATCGCGGTCATGATGATCGCGAGCCGGGCCGGCTGCCTGTTCCAGAGGCGAACAGTGAAGGCGAAAACGTCGCGACAAGTGGCGCCGCGCCCATGGACGGGGAAACGTCTCATAGTTTCCAAGCGGGCGCATCAACACGCTCGGTCCCAAAGACGATAAAAGACAAAACTGGAATTTCGACCTCCCCCATAACAGCATCAATTTTGGCGGGCAGCTCTTGCCGCCTCACGACGGTGAGTTCAAAAGTCGTGCCAACTGAGCGGGAACATCCGAAGGACAAATTCAGCAGGTTACCGAGCCTGGAGAAAGTCAGCCGCCATCCAGTCGATACGATTGCTACGGCTGCTCAACTCGGGAGATTGGAAAAGAAGGTCGATGTATCGATTGAATTTTGAGCTTGTTCTTGCCTCGATCAAATAAGTACAGTTGCAATGCAGCTTTCTCAGGCCCGGCACTTAGGTGCTGATTTCAAAAGCGCGCCGCGAATACTTTCCTGCCCATATTCCGTCAATCGAATGCTCGACTGTCGGATTGTGCGCTCCCCGACACAGTGCTGTCGGTTCGCCTCCTGGGTACCTCCCCCGTCGATTGACGACCTGAAGGAGAAGCTTCGCTCGCAAGCTGGCACGACTCTTGAGGGTACTCCAGGTGGCGGAAGGAACTCCGGCTCGAGTCCCGTTGACTTCGGATGTTGCGAGGCTGGGTTGGAGCAAACTGTGCACCAATGAGAACGCAATGAAGGAGACATCATGGAACTCCGGCGGATTGCGGTGGAGTTAGACCTATTCCTCAAGATGACTGATGATGTCGCTCAATCCGAACAGTTGTTCGAACTGTTGTCTGCGTTTGCGCTGAATTTCGATTGCCCGTGGATTGCCTATGGGCCGCTCGCATCAGAGAGGGCTTTCAAGCCGAACCGGGAGGGTTCTGTGGTGATGTGGAATTATCCTGCTGAATGGCAGGAGCGCTACTCGAGAATGGGCTATGCCAAAATAGACCCCCTCATCAAGAAAGGTCGAAAGGAGGCGGGACCCTTTCGATGGAGCGAGGTGTATACTGATGAAAACATAACTGAAGATGGACGCCGCGTCTTGGACGAAGCAGCAACATTCGGCTTGAGGTCAGGCGTTACCGTCCCATTACATGGCCCTGGTGGCAGCTTTAGGTTTGTGAGTTTTGCTCAATCCTCGGACTGCGAATTGCAGAATAGAGCGATCACCTACCTGCAAATGGCCGCGCTGCGGTTTCATCGGATGGTTACGAAGTTCGACACTACGACTGCGTCGGAACGAGCTCATAACCTGTCTCCGAGAGAAATAGAGTGCATTGATTTGGTGTCACAAGGAAAATCATCTTGGGAAATAGGAACTATTTTAGGCAGATCACGAAATACGATAGATTTCCATTTAAAAAATGTAATGCGGAAGTTGGATGCGACCAGCAGAACGGTAGCTGTTGTAAAAGCTTTGAACCTTGGGATTATCCAACCGCCGTAGGTGCGCAGCTAGTTCTCCGCCCGTAGTAGCGCGCGTGATAGCCGAGACGCTCCGGCGTGCGCTCGCTCTTCGAAGCACCCAGCGCCTCGTCCATCTCGGCCTCGAGCACCTCCTGCATCACGGCGCGAATCACCTCGTGCAATCCATCCGGCTTCGAAAGCAAAATGTCGTTGACGCTGCTACGGCGGATTTATCTTCAGGCTTGGTCCTGGTGGCGATGCTGAGTTCGCTTCGCTGAGATTGGGCGGTCATGACAGGGTGGTGTTCAATGTCACCGATTCCTGGAAGAAATTACCATCCGTATTAAGCGACTGACGATGAGTGATGTGTGTCCAAAATCTGACAGCTGTCAGAAAACATTTCGGGTTCAATACAGCGGAGCGTCTTAGCCCTGTCGGGCTTTTCGAAGCCTATCTCGCAGTAACTGCGCGCCAGGCGCACTAGCTCGGCCTTTGCTGGTCGATGTGCGGCAATATAGTGTGAGGGCTGACCCGCATGAGAACACGGAACTCGCTCGATGAAGGATGATCGACGGCATCCAGAAAGCTTCTCTCCGGCGGGTTCGAGGGTGCTGCGCGCGCATCTCGGCGACGGGCCAGCGACCAACGGTTGAGGCTACATCTCCGGAGCGAGTGATGCCTCGAAAGATGCAATGCTGTCTCTGGTCCGACGCGCTGGAAGTTTGTGAAGGGTCGGCCCGGCAAATCGGTGAACCGGGCGGCTTAGGCTGCCAAAAAGGGTAGATGTCTGCGTTGCCTCGGTAGATCAGCAGGCGGTATCAGAAAGCCAAAGGCACACGCACACCATCGTGGCGCTTCGCAGGAAGTAGATGGGAGTAATCACCAGTGATTTTACCGGAACTTCGCTCAGCAAACACAGCCGGCAGGGTTTTGGAGATAACGACGACCACGGGATGCGTCGTAGGATGTTCATATTGTCCCCAGGACAAGTTCGCGGTCCGGCAAAGAAAAGTGTCTCATGCGAGTCATCTGGATCTTGAAGATTTCAAGCGGTGTCTGGCCCGCGTACCGACTTCCGTCGACATTGGTTTTGCGGGATACTCCGAACCTTGGCTCAATCCGGACTGTACCGAAATGGTGGAGCACGCCTTCGCCAAAGGCCATGGCATCAGGATTTTTACGACGCTGGTGGGAATGAACGGGCAGGACCTGCAGCGATTGCAAGCCTTGCGCTTGGGCGTATTCGTGGTCCATGTTTTCGATGACGGCACCTACATGAACAGCCGCCTGGTCGGAGACAAGTATCGCGATCTGGTTCGTCAACTCGTCGACGCGGACATCCCCTTGATCCGATTCGTGGCCTTGGGCGAGCCCCACCCAGATATAGCCGACATTATTCCTACCGAAGCCCTGATAAAAGCGCGGCCGGTGAGCAGTAGGGGTGGAAGCGTCGACCCTAAGATCGTTGCACCACGTCAGCCAGTGGTCGGAGCCCTAACCTGCGTGGACGCACGACAGTATCGGAATGTTCTTCTTCCAAACGGCGACGTTACCCTGTGCTCTATGGATTTTGAACGGCGTCACGTATTGGGCAACCTTCTATATGAGGGTTACTCCGCTCTGTTTGAAAAGCCAGTTTTTCGCGAAATCGTCGACCGCATGAATGGAGCAGATGGTTTTCTGCTTTGCAGGATGTGTGAATTCGCCGACCCAAACGACCGGACCTGAGTGCATGCCGGCCGAGAGGGCGTGCCTGGCAGTGCGGATGGCCCCACGACAGATGCACCTGCCCGCGACGCCATCGTGTTTTCACGTTACGCCAGTATGTTCCTGTAGGCGCGGCAGTGGGCCTCGAGCATTTCGGAGACGAGCTCATCGAAAGGTCTTCGCCTTCCAACCGAGCTTGTCGGCCTGCCTAGCTTGAGGTAACGCCGATCACAGGTCAACCATCGGTCGGATGGAAACAGTGTTAGTCGATCCCGATCAGAGCTTGATTGCTTACTCACGGCTCACCTCGTCAACGCCTTCACCCTCCCGGACGATCTCCTTTTCGACTCGCCTGAAGGCAGCAGCCCAGCTGCGGCCGGGGATGGTTGCCGTCGCGGTAGTGGACGTTCTCGAAACCGATGCGGCCCTTCGCCAGCGCGTCTCCCGGTTGCTTCCGCCTGGCCTACGAACGGGCTTTCCGTCAAGGGGGTCCACGGCGGCCCCGCCCTCTTGATCCGGCGGCTCGGGCCAGTCATCGCGCAAGAGATCGGAATCCGCATTCTTCTCAAAGAGAGCGTGGCTTTCGCTGTGTCATCGGTCATCAAATAGTTTCTTGAATCAGGTTGGTGTCCGCAGCCCGAGGTTGAACGGCGAATATTGATGACCGCCGCGAAGCCGCTCGCTCGCTACGGCGCTATTGAGGAGCGCGCTCGCGAGCGGCTTCGCTACCGCCGAGCGACACAACCTCTGGCGACGCGACCCTGCTGATCTCCTTGGACTCATTCATTTGTCCGGAGCGCTATGGGCAGCGAAGGGTGGGTACGTCAACTACCTGATGCCATAGTAGCGATGCTTTCGCGGAAGCTTTAGAAGCCATCCTGTTGCAGCACATTCGAAAGCATCCGAATGGAGGGCAACGCAACCCAACAATATTTGATGAGGATGCCGGCATCACCAGACCAAACCCAGACCAAACAAAGCTGCCTCCGGCATTCTGCTTCAACGTTAAGCGACGAACATCTGCCGCAAACCACTAGCCATTAAACAGCTCTCTTCTTTGAAAGACTATGTGCAGAGGACTTGATATGGACACCGACGCTTTCACGGCTCATGAATCTAACGTTCGTCGTTATTGCCGGGCGTTCCCCACCGTCTTTACGAAGGCCCTTGGGGCGACGATCTGGGACGAGACGGGTAAGCCCTTTATCGATTTCCTGGTGGGTTCCGGCGCACTCAACTACGGGCACAACAATCCGGATATTATGGCGCCAGCGATTGAATATCTCGTCGGTGAGAACATTCTTCTGTCGCTTGATATGCATACGGCGGCAAAGCGTGACTTCATTGAAGGGTTCGTCGATTGGATCCTGAAACCCAGAGGCCTTTCGTACAAGATTCAGTTTCCCGGGCCGACCGGCACGAACGCCAACGAAGCGGCGCTGGCGCTGGCGCGAAAATACACCGGCCGCTCGAGCGTCATGGCCTTTACGAATGCGTTCCACGGCATGTCGCTCGGCTCTCTAGCGGTGTCGGGCTCGGCCTCAACCAGGGAACTGGGAGGCGTCGCTCGCCACGATGTGATCCGTGTTCCCTATGACGGCTATCCGAGCCAAGCTTTCGATTCCGCCAGTTACATCGACAGCGTTTTGAGCGACCCGGGGAGCGGCATAGAAAAGCCTGCCGCAATCATTCTGGAGACCATCCAGGCCGAAGGCGGCATGAACGCCGCATCCGCAGCTTGGCTCACGGAAATTCAGCGCATTTGCCGTACGCACGGCATTGTTTTTATCGTCGACGATATTCAGGCGGGTGCGGGCCGAACTGGCGATTTCTTCTCATTCGAGTCCGCGAAAATCGAACCGGATATTGTGTGTCTTTCCAAGTCCCTAAGCGGTTCAGGTAGTCCGTTGTCCATCGTTCTGATTCGACCCGACTTGGACATATGGAAGCCCGGAGAACATAGCGGGACCTTCAGAGGCAACAATTTCGCCTTCGTGACGGCAGGAGCCATGTGCAAGATGTGGTCGGATAGGAAATTTACTGCAGGTGTCGAGCGGACAGCCGTCAGGCTGCAAACGCACCTCGATCGCCTGGTTGCGAAATTTCCAAGATACATCGAACAGAAGCGCGGCCGCGGTCTGATGGCCGGCCTGAAATGCCGTTCACCGGCAGTTGTCGGCCGCGTGCACGATGTCGCATTCGAAAATGGCCTTCTTATCGAATCCTCGGGGCCAAATCGCGACGTTATCAAAGTCCTCCCACCGATAACCATCACCGATGCCGAACTCGATCGTGGCATCACCATCCTTGAACACGCACTACAGGAGCAAGACAATGCCTAGTCAGATATCTCAAGTGCCAGCCATCTCGCCGGTTTCGATCAAAGAACGGACCGGGTCGATCAACACGGCGGAGATCATCTCGGTCCTGAAAGGTGAGCTCACCGCTCTGCACATCAAGCAAGCTTTCAGCACCGAAGTAGCCGAGGAGATCACTACGAACTTTATTGGAAGCTCTGGTCTCAGAGAGCGTAAAGATGGTGTGCCCGGACAATATGTCGGCGCATCTCACTACAGGAAGGATGCAGCCACCTATTTCGCAGACGCCGAAAACGCGCGGCCGTACGTCGATGCCCTTTTTAAGAATTTGGTTGACCCGGTTCGAGCAGTATTCAGGGCGTTGAAGCGAGAGCTTCACAACCAGGGAATCGAATTGCGGCTAGCCCGTTCCGAACACGGCCAGGCCAATGTTTGTCGCGGCCTCAGTTGGTCGGGCACAGGCACATTTTCCTTGGATCCCCACGACGACGTCGCTCAAGTCTTACGTGCTGGCGATGATTACGAGCTTTCTGCGGTGGCGCACAATACGGTCGCAGCGCTCAACCTCTATCCCAGCATGCCTGAGGAAGGCGGCAATCTGAAGCTCTGGAGCCACAAGCCGACGGTTGCGGACCGGATATCGCAAGGTGTGGAGACCACTGGATATCCCTATTCGGCAGCCTATCTGGAAGCCGTCCCTTGCCGCGAGTTCGAGCTCAAAACCGGGGATATCGCCCTAATCGATGGCGGCTTCGTTCACGGGGTTACCGGTCAATTAGGCGACGGAAAGCGTCGCCTAGTGCTGAATTGCTTTTTCGGATTTGCGCGGCCTGATCTTGTTCTCTGGTGGACGTGACGTTGGACCTCGCAGCGATCGACTGGCTTGGGCCGTGAGTTGGCGTGGCCAGGCGTGTGACTGCTCATGCTGCCGTCATACAAGCCGAACCTCGAACCGATTGAAATGGCCTTCGCCAGACAGTTTGGGCTGATGCCTTTGCAGGCTACAATTCAGGACTCGCCCTATGAAGAAGCAGTTTACTCCTACAAACGATGTAAGCCTCGCGATCTTTGATCGTCTTGAGTCTGAGGTGCGGAGCTACGTCCGTGCGTTCCCAGTTCTGTTCGATCGAGGCGTCGGCACTGCCCTCATAGCTACAGACGGTCGGGAATACATCGACTTCTTGGGAGGCGCGGGAGCCTTGAATTACGGGCACAACAACCCAGCCTTCACGCGGGCGTTGTTGGACTACATTGCGCGCGACGGAATTGTGCACGGGCTCGACCTTGCTACGACCGCCAAGAAGGCCTTCATCGAAGCTTTTGAGCAGTTTATTTTGAAGCCCCGCGGTCTGTCTTATAAATTGCAATTTACTGGCCCCACAGGTACGAACGCGGTCGAGGCGGCTCTGAAGCTAGCTCGCCAAGTGACCGGCAGGTCAAACATCGTTTCGTTTACGAACTCGTTTCACGGAGTCAGCGCTGGGGCGTTGGCGGCAACCGGAAACACGAAGTTCCGAGATGCTGTCGGCTTTCCCCTCGCGCACGTGACATCGTTGCCGTACGAGGGCTATCTCGGCGCTTCAGACACGATCGAGTATTTCGAGAAGCTTCTCGATGATCCTAGCAGTGGTCTCGGCAAACCCGCTGCGGTGATCCTAGAAGCAGTGCAGGGCGAAGGCGGTGTCAATGCTGCTACCGTTGAATGGCTGCAACGGCTGCGTGATCTGACCTCTCGGCACGAGATCCTGATGATCCTCGATGATATTCAGGCTGGTGTCGGTCGCACAGGGAAATTCTTCAGTTTCGAGGCGGCTGAGATCGTGCCGGACATCGTTACCCTGTCAAAGTCGTTGTCTGCAATTGGAACGCCTATGGCCCTTGTCCTCATGAAGCCTGAACTTGATGTCTGGACGCCGGGTGCGCACACCGGCACGTTCAGGGGCAACAACTATGCTTTCGTCACTGCTCGTGCGGCCCTTGAGACTTACTGGTCCGACTCCAAGTTTGAAGATGAGATTGCTCGCAAATCAGCCATCTTGGCTCAAGAACTCAAGTCGATCGCAGACGACTTCCCCAGCCTTGCTCTGAATGTCCGAGGCCGCGGCTTGATGTATGGACTCGTATCACCAAAGCACCACTCATTGCCGGGGCTCATTTCCCGGGAAGCTTTTCGTCGCGGCTTGGTGATCGAGATCGCTGGCTCGTATGGTGAGGTGCTCAAGTTCATGACAGCCCTTACCATAACCGAGGCTGAACTGCGCCGTGGTCTGTCGATCGTACGCGACAGCATTGGCGCGGTGCAGGACAGCATTTCAGCGGAGTAGGCATTCACTCAGTCCCCCCTACCCAGTCTGGGCTTATCAAGCAAAGGAAATTCCGCTTTAGACGTATGCGATTGTATGGAGACGGACAGCAAAAATGGACACTCGGAGAGCTCAAACAATGGACACCGACCGCTTGACGTGATCGAACGACAGTACGGCATGTGCAAATCAATACACACTTCTTGCTCGTTGCAAGATGAAGGACGACGTCCAGGGCCGGTGAAACCGGTATTCTAATATATTATATAAGTAAGATGGTAATATTGCTGGTTTATCACGAGCGAAGACGAACGGTACACAACACATTAGAAATTAACTTGTATAAGAGGTCCGGTATTTCTTATCCTTTCTGATGAAAAATAGAACGGATTTTGTGCGACGTCGAAGTTTGGCGAGACGAGTGTAAGGCGCGTTCGCGAACCTTACACCGTTACGTTCTGAAGGAGTTGAGATCGTGAGTGATATGACAGCCCGAGACGATGAGATAAGCCTAGCCGAACGCGTAACGCAGCATTTGAAACCGCATTTATGGGCAAAGGCCAACCGGCTCCTTATCCGTAAAGCAATCAGCGAATTTGCACACGAGTTGCTAATTGCTCCTCGACTCCAGCGAATGGAAGGCGACTGGGGGAAGTATGTGCTGGAAAGCGAGACCCCTGGGTTGGAGTATTGGTTCCAGGCTCGGCGCCTCCTGCTAGATCACTGGCAAGTGGACGCCGGCTCTCTGGAGAAAAGGATTGAGGGCAGGCCGGCCCCCCTGGATGCGCTTGATTTTGTTATTGAGTTCAGCCGCCATCTTGGCATAAAGGAAGAGATGATGCCGGTTTACCTGCAGGAGATCAGCAGCACGCTGTATGGCAGCGCGTACAAGCAGGCCAAAACAGAGATATCCGCCGCAGAACTGGCTTTTGCCGATTACCAGATCGTTGAGGCTGGCATGACGGAGGGCCACCCGACCTTTATCGCGAATAACGGTCGCATTGGCTTTGACGCGCTCGACTATAGTCGCTATGCGCCGGAGGTGGGCAGTTCGATAAGACTCATATGGCTGGCCGTCCATAAAGAAATGGCAACGTTTAAGTCCATTTCAACGCTCGACTACGACCTTCTCATGCACGAGGAACTCGGTCGACAGGCGCTGGAACAGTTCGACGCAGCGTTGCGTCAAAAGGGACTAAACTCGACCGATTACATCTATATGCCAGCGCATCCTTGGCAATGGTTCAATCGGCTCTCAACTATCTTCGCGGCGGATATCGCCAACCGGCACATTGTCTGCCTAGGCCAGGGGAAGGACATATATCATGCCCAGCAATCGATCCGCACACTTTTCAATATAAGCGATCCGCATAAACGGTACGTGAAAACGGCGCTGTCGATACTTAACATGGGGTTTATGCGCGGCTTGTCACCGACACACATGCTGGCGACGCCCGCCATCAACGAATGGTTGAAGAATTTGCTCGACAGTGACTCCTATTTAGCCGCCAACGGCTTCAGCATCCTTCGCGAGGTCGCGACGATTGGCTATCGCAATCGTTGTTTCAACACCGCCCTCAAGAAGGACTCCCCTTACAAGCAGATGCTTTCTGCGCTGTGGAGGGAAAGCCCCCTTCGGCAGTTGAAAGAAGGGGAACGTCTGATGACAATGGCGTCGCTGCTTCATGTCGATTACAATGGTGAAGCACTCGTGACAGCCCTCATCAATGCCTCGGGGTTAGACGCCGCCGCTTGGCTACGCCGCTATTTTGAATCTTATCTGGCGCCGCTTCTCCACTGCTTTTATGCTTACGATCTAGCGTTTATGGCACATGGAGAAAATATAATTCTAGTTATGAAAGATCACGCTCCGACGCGAGTTATCATGAAAGACATTGGCGAGGAGCTTCGTATTCTAGGCGGAGATCTCAACGTGCCGGAGGAGATTAAGAGGATCTGCATTCAAGTAAATCGCGACATGAAGCACGACTTCATTTTCACCGACGTTTTCGACTGCTTCTTTCGTTACTTGGCTGTAACACTCGAAGAACATCTTGATTTTCCGTCGACACACTTCTGGCAGCTCGTAAGCGAGTCCATCCTTGGCTACCAGACGAAACATCCGGAATATGACGAAAAATACAGGCAGCATGACCTATTCGCTCCAGAATTTCTGCGACGATGTATGAATCGACTGCAGATACAAAAAAACCAGCAAATGGTGGACTTCGGTGATCCGGGAGAATACCTGCACACCGTCGGCACGCTGAAGAACCCACTGGCGGGCATTCGCAAAGTGACCAGTGCAGGTTAAGCTTGAAGGAGGCGCGTATTTTAAATGAACAATGTAGTTAGCCGGTTTTGGGCCAATACCATACCCCCCCCTTGGGGTAAGCAACCCCTTGCGTAAACGCCGCCGCAGCATGTTGCGCGTATCAGGCGCCCGCTCACCAGCGCGTCGCCTGCTTCCATTCTGAAAGGAGGCGCCTAATTTTTTTATCGCCTTCGGGCCGGCTTTCCAGGTGCCGTCAACACTGACACGGTTAGGCGCCCAAAGCTTGATTTGTGTAGACCTCGCTACCTTAAGCATAAACCTCGTCGAACGCCTTCAATCAAGCACTGCGGCCTTGACGCTCATGCTAGGAGATCATGGCCGCGTTGGAGGTAAGTGCGGCTCTAACTTATGGCTAGAAGGGAGCTTCTCATGTACATTCTAGAAACGCCGCGCCTAATCCTAAGGCCACCGTCGCATAGCGACGAGCTTCTTCTACATGAGCTTCATAGCGATCCATTTGTGGTAAATGCCATGTGGGATGGAGTCTATCCGACCCGAGAGCAATCGAAAGCTAAACTACAACAGTTCATCCATCATTGGCAGAGCAATGGTTTCGGCTTATGGATGGTGTTCGTAAAAGGCGAAGGCCAAGTCGGAAAATTCGCAGGCTACTGTGGATTGATGTACAGTGGCCCGTATCTGCCCGAAGATCCCACTAATGTGGAAACCGTATCGTGCCTCCACCTTGCGTCTTCCGGTAAGGGGATCGCCGCAGAGGCCGGCAGGGCAGCGATCCAGTTTGCTTTCGAGAACCTAACGCTCGAGAAGGTCACTTCATTCATTCGCCCAACGAACACGCGTTCGCTTCGGAAAGCACCGAAAGTAGGCCTTCGCTATGTAAGAGACCGGGTCTACAATAACGTAGTTATGCGATATTTTGAAGTGACAGTCTTGACTGCTGTAAAAATCGAAAAAGTCGTCGTTATCTCTTGTTAGTATCATTGTTTCTCGGAAGACGGTGATGCAAGAAACCGTAGGCGAGCGCTGCTCTCGCCCTACGAACTTGCAATCATTCACACCGACGCACCGGCGTGTCCGGAGATGCATGTGCCCTGGAATTGAGAGCTTGTCGGTTCAGAGATAGTTCAGATGGGTCGCTCGGTCTCGCTTCGGGCATGCCCTCGACCGATTTGGCGATCAAATCGCTCCGTTACAGACGGCATGATGTGGAGCTGCCGCGCCGTAAGTGACCATATCTCAGGCGGTAGGAGGAGCGCTTTGCTGAAGAAGCCCATCACACTTGGTACCTTGATGGGGAGTTGCGTGGTTTTCGATTATATCGTCGTGGGTGGTGGCTCCTCTGGATGCGTGATGGCGAGCAGGCTCTCCGCCTATGGCGCTCGCGTGCTGCTCATTGAAGCTGGCCCTGATACGCCGCCGAATGCC
>NZ_NSFT01000036.1 GCF_002294725.1 Mesorhizobium sp. WSM4313
TAGTTCTGCATTATCATGTCCACGCCTCTTCCTGTGGTGCGGGGTCTGCTTGGAACAGCCCCGTGCAACTGTTCAGGTTGATGGTTCACCGGTGGGAAGGGACCGAGCCATGCCACGGCCTGTCCGAGAGGACGACCAGGATTCATTCGGTCTCCTTCCCACTTCAACCATACACCAGAACCAACACACAGGATTCCAGGGTCTGCGCGACGCCGCTTCGCGGCTGCTCCGCCCTGGAATGACGAGATTGGGAGGCTTCCGCCAATCCGCAGCGTTCGTGCCGATCCGCAGAAAGGGTGGTGAAGTCCGCCCGCCAGCAAACGGCGACCTTTCAAAATCCCCGTCGATTCCAGCGGTTGCGTTAATTCCCGATAAGCTTCGCCTTCTCGCCCTGCAGGAAACGCCGCAGCGCGGCGTCGCGCTCGAGGCCGATCGCCCGGTCATAGGACTGGGCCGCCTCTTTGATGTTGCCGAGCCTTGCGAGCAGCCCGGCGCGGGCGGCCCAATAAGGCTGGTAGTCCTGCAGCCGTTTGTCGTCGCCCAGCACGTAAAGCGCCGCCAGTCCGGCCGTGGCGCCCTGGGTTTCGGCGACCGCCACCGCGCGGTTGATCGCCACCACCGGCGAGCCGGCCACGGCCAGAAGCGCATCATAGAGCTGGCGGATCGCCGCCCAGTCGGTGCCGCTGCCGCGCCGGCGCGCCGTGTGGGCGGACTGCACGGCGGCCTCCAGTTGGTAGCGGCCGATGATGCCCCTTTGCGCGGCACGCACCAGCAAGGCCTCCGCCTCATCGATCAGGCGGTCGTCCCAGAGCGCGATATCCTGCTCGGCTAAAGGCACGAAATCCCCCTCCGGGCCGCGCCTCGCCGAGCGGCGCGCTTCGGCGAACAGCATCAGCGCCAATAGCCCGAGCGCTTCCGGCTCATCCGGCATCAGCGAGGTGACCAGCCGTCCAAGCCAGATGCCTTCGGCGGCGAGATTGCGCCGCCGGCTGTCAGTCCCGGTCGGATCCGACCAGCCTTCGGCGAAAGTGGCGTAGATTGCTTCGAGCACCGCGTCCAGCCGTTCGCCCAGCTCCGCCTTTTCCGGCACGCGAAACGGAATCCCGGTCTCGCGGATGCGCGCCTTGGCCCGCACCAGCCGCTGGCCCATCGTAGCCGGCGAAACCAGGAAGGCCGAGGCAATCGTCGCGGCGTCGAAACCGAGGATCGTCTGCAGGATCAGCGGCGCGCGCACGCTGGCCTCGATCGCCGGATGGGCGCAGGCGAACATCAGCCGCAATCGATCGTCGGGCAGGTCTTCGCCGCGCACGCGCTCCTCCATCTCCTCGGCGATCAGCTGCAGATGATCGCGCGCCGCCTCGCCGGTCAGGCGACGCCGCACGGCGTCCACGTCGCGCCGCCGCGCCACGGCGAGCAGCCAGGCTTCGGGCTGCGCCGGCACGCCGGTTCGCGGCCAGCGTTCGAGCGCGGCGGCGAAGGCATCGGCCAGCGCGTCCTCGGCGCCGGCGACATCGCGCGTGCGCGCCGCCAGCCAGGCGACCAGCTTGCCGTAGCTGCGCCGGGCGGCCGCTTCGGCGGCCGCCCGCGCGATCTGCGAGCGATCATGCATCGTAGGATCGCTATGCGGCTGCTACGTATTCAGCCATTTCCCAGATCGGCCGCAGCTCGACCGTGCCGGTGCTGGACGCGGGGCAGCGCGCGGCCCATTCGATCGCCGTGTCGATGTCGGCCGCCTCGATCATATAGAAGCCGGCCAGTTGCTCCTTGGTGTCGGCATAGGGGCCGTCGAGCACGTTGGTCTTGCCGTTCGCCATCCGTACCGCGGTGGCCGCCTGCGTCGGGCGCAGCCGCTCGCCGGCGATGTACGCGCCGGATTTCTTCAGCGCCTCGGTATAGGCGCCATAGGCCGCGAGCACCTGCTGGGTCTGCTCCTTCGACACGTTCGCCATCGCGGCCTCGTCATTGTAGATCAAAAGCATGTAACGCATGGAAGTTCTCCCGTTTTCTTGAAGGCCGCATCGTCGCGTGCCGACCTATGTCGTGCGGCATCGACCGATTTCGACAGGCGCCGGAAAAATCTTTCGCCCCCAAAGCCATCGAGCGCAAGCCGTCGTTCGCCGCTACTCAACCATTGGTCTAACGCACGCAATTGCGGGTTGGCATTTGCTTTCCGCCGTCTAAACTCGTCGCGGGCTCGCCGGGAGGGGGCGGATTGCGGGCCGACATTTTCAGGGAGGAAATCGCGATGTTCAATTTCAGGACCAAATCTATTGCCGCCGGCGCGCTGGCCTTGTCGCTCGGCCTTGGCGCCGTGTCGGCCGGGGCGCAGGAATTCATCAATGTGCTCACCGGCGGCACGTCCGGCGTCTACTATCCGCTCGGCGTCGCCCTGTCGGAGATTTACGGCAAGGGCATCGAGGGCTCGCGCACCCAGGTTCAGGCGACCAAGGCTTCGGTCGAGAACCTCAACCTGCTGCAGCAGGGCAAGGGCGAGATCGCCTTTGCGCTCGGCGATTCCGTCAAGATGGCCGCCGAGGGCAATACGGAGGCCGGCTTCCCGGGCAAGCTCGACAAGCTGCGCGGCATTGCCGCCATCTATCCCAACTACATCCAGATCGTCGCCAGCCAGGACTCCGGCATCAAGACGCTCGCCGACCTCAAGGGCAAGAGCCTGTCGGTCGGCGCGCCCGCCTCCGGCACCGAGCTCAACGCGCGCGCCATCTTCGCCGCCGCCGGCCTAAAATACGAGGATCTCGGGCGGGTCGAGTATCTGCCCTTCGCCGAGTCGGTCGAGTTGATCAAGAATCGCCAGCTCGATGCCACCTTGCAGTCTGCCGGCCTCGGCGTTGCCTCCATCCGCGATCTCGCGACCTCGGTTCCCATTAATGTCGTCGCCGTGCCGGCCGAGGACGTCGCCAAGATCGGCGCGCCCTATCTGTCGGTGGTCATCCCGAAAGGCACCTATGAAGGCCAGGCGGAAGATGTCGCGACCGCCGCGGTCGGCAATTTCCTGATTACCCGCGCCGACGTCTCCGACGAGACCGCCTACCAGATGACCAAGCTGCTGTTCGAACATCTCGACCAGTTGGTAGCCGCCCATGCCGCCGCCAAGGCGATCGATCCGGCCAAGGCGCTGGACGGCATGCCGGTGGCGCTGCATCCCGGCGCGGAGAAATATTACAGGGAAAAAGGGCTGCTGAAGTAGGGGGCGCGGCAGTCTGAGATGTCTTCGCCAGACACCCCCCTCTGGTCTGCCGGGCATCTCCCCCGCAAGGGGGGAGATTGGCTGTCGCCGCGCGCTTCGCCAATCGCCGATGTAGCAGGAAGAGCGCCGTCATTGACGCTTCCGATCTCCCCCCTTGCGGGGGAGATGCCCGGCAGGGCAGAGGGGGGTGCCTCGCACTGCCATTCGTTCATCCTGGAGCCCGTCGGATGACCGAAACAGCGTCCGGAACAACAACCGAGGGCAACCCGCCCACGTTCCATCTTCCCGTCGCCGAGGAACAAGTCGAAGGTCTGCCGCCCGGTTTTGGCGAAGGCCTCGCCGGCAAGGCGGCCTTCCTGATTGCGGTCGCTTTTTCGGTCTTCCAGATCTACATCGCTGCTTATGGCAGCCTGCCCAGCCAGGTGGTGCGGGCCATGCATGTCGGCTTCCTGCTGCTGCTCGGTTTCGGCCTGATCGCCAATCTGCGCGCCAGGAGCGCCGCGGCGAAAGCAGTGTTCTGGACGCTCGGCGTGCTGGGATTCGCCACCGGCCTCTACAATTGGGTCTTCTATGCCGACCTCATCCGCCGCTCCGGCTTCCTCACCACGCCGGACCTGATCGTCGGCGCGCTGCTGGTGGTGCTGGTCTTCGAAGCCGCCAGACGGCTGATGGGCCTGCCGCTGGCGGTCATCGCCTTCATCTTCCTCGCCTATTGCTTCGTTGGCAATCATTTGCCGCCGCCCTTCATCCATCGCGGTTATGATTTCGCGCAGCTTGTCGACACCTTCGCCTATGGCACAGAAGGCATATACGGCACGCCGGTCTATGTTTCGGCGGCCTATATCTTCATCTTCGTCGTCTTTGCCGCCTTCCTCGAACGGGCCGGCATGATCGCGCTGTTCAACGATTTCGCGCTCGGTCTCGTCGGTTCGTGGCGCGGCGGCCCGGCCCAGGTCTGCGTGCTGTCCTCGGCGCTGATGGGCACCATCTCCGGTTCGGGCGTCGCCAATGTCGTCGCCAGCGGCCAGTTCACCATCCCGCTGATGAAGCGCTTCGGCTTCCGCTCAGCCTTCGCCGGCGCGGTCGAGGCGACCTCCTCGATGGGCGGCCAGATCATGCCGCCGGTGATGGGAGCCGTCGCCTTCATCATGGCCGAGACCCTGAACATCCCTTACGCGGAGGTGGTCAAGGCGGCGATCATCCCGGCGCTGCTCTATTTCGGCGCCTGCTTCTGGCAGGTGCATCTGGAGGCCGGCAAGGCCGGCCTGCACGGCATGGCCAAGGCGGAGTTGCCCAATCCCTGGGAAGCGGTCAGGAAGCACTGGCCGCTCGTGCTGCCACTCGCGGTGCTGGTCTATCTGCTGTTTGCCGGCTACACGCCGATCTTCGCCGGCACGATGGGCCTTGCGCTGACCGTCGTGCTCATCCTCGGCACGCCGCTGGCGGCGTTGATCGGGCCGTTCGCCTTTCGCCTCGTTTTCTGGCTGGCGCTCGGTCTTGCGGCGGCATCCTTCATGCGCTTCGGCGTCAATGTGCTGAGCCTCGTCATCGCGGCGCTCGTCATCGCCTGCCTCGCCTTCAAGGGCGGGCGCGAGACGCTGCGCATTTGCGTCGACTCGCTTGCCGAAGGAGCCAAGAACGCCCTGCCCGTCGGCATCGCCTGCGCCATCGTCGGCATCGTCATCGGCACGCTGACGCTCACCGGCATCGCCTCCACCTTCATCGGTTGGATCATCTCCATCGGCGAGAACAATTTGTTCCTGTCGCTGGTGTTGACCATGCTCACCTGCCTGGTTCTCGGCATGGGTATTCCGACCATCCCGAATTACATCATCACCTCCTCGCTTGCCGGCCCGGCGCTGCTGTCGCTCGGCGTGCCGCTGGTGGTCAGCCACATGTTCGTCTTCTATTTCGGCATCATGGCGGACCTGACCCCGCCGGTGGCGCTCGCCGCCTTTGCCGCAGCACCCATGGCCAAGGAAAGCGGCCTCAAGATCGGCATCCAGGCGACCAAGCTCGCCATTGCCGGCTTCGTCGTGCCGTTCATGGCCGTCTACACGCCGGCGCTGATGCTGCAGGACGCCGGTCCCATCGCGGCGTCGTTCGGCTATCCCGTCGAGGTCGGCTATATCGTCATCAAGGCCTGCATGGGCATCGTGCTCTGGGGCGCCGCCGCCGTCGGCTTCCTCGCCCGCCGCATGGCCTGGTGGGAGCGTCTCGTCGCGTTCTGCGCCGGCCTGCTGCTGGTGGCCGCATTGCCGCTCACCGACGAGACCGGCTGGGCGCTGGCGTTTGTCTGGATCGGCTGGCACTGGTGGCGCGCCCGCCGGCTGTCCACGGCCGGGACCGCATGAGCCTGTGCATCCTCGCCGCCAGCAAGACGGTGACGCTTGCCGTCGCCGCCTTCACGCTTTCCTGGACGCATTCGGTGGAACGGACGCGCTGGCAGGAGGATTGGAAAGTGTCGCCGGCCGGGCTGCAGGTCGTTGAGGCGCGGGTCAAGGGCTCCGGCGCGGGCATGGAGCCGCCGGAGGGCTCGGTGCTGCGCAGCGGCTGGTGGGTCTATGCGCCGCGGATCGGACCCCAGCCGCGCCTGGTGCTCGCGGCGTCCGGCGCCACCGGGAAGGGTTGGACGCTGTGCACGGCCACCGGCTGCCGCGAACTGGGCGAGACGGCCGGCGGACCCACCGTGCTCGAACCGTGCGACGGTTCGAGCCAGCCGCGGTAGCGCACGATCAACCCGGCGACCGGGTGCGATATCTCGACATGGAAACGGAAGCGGCCGTCCTCGACGGTTTCGTACGCGGTCGAGCGCGGACAAAGCCACATCGGCAGCGGCAGGCCGAGAAAGCTCCAGCGGCGCAGCACGAGCGACAGGCGGTTCTCGCCCGCCACCAACGCCATGGCGAAGGTGAGCGGGCCGAAGCGCTCGCAAAGCAGCCGCTCCGATCGGCGACGCCCGGCAAACTGCCGGCTCGAAAAACCGTACGTTGCGAAAGTCCGCGTCCAGGTCTCACCGTGCCCGTCGGCAGCGAAACGCACCTTGACGGGGACATCGGCCGCGCCAGGTGGGAAGCCGGCCATGCGGGCGGCAAGCCGGCTAAGAATGCCGCCGCCGCGTTCGATGCTGGCGCGTCCATTCGCCATTGCCGCTCCCTCATGCATGGCGCGGATTTCAGCCGGAAGGCTTTCCCACGCATCGCCGAGCAGATCGGGATAAAGCGCCTTCCCTTTGCCGGTGTCGTCCCTGAAGCCGGTGTAAATCGTCTTGCCGGCGAACGGCGTTTCATAGTCCTCCAGCTCGACGTCGCGCACGGCCGCCCGCGCGCCTGGTGGGGGCATGCGGCCGTCGAGCGCCTTGCGGACGATCGCCGCGACCGCCATGGACGGGATCAGCGGCCCGTCATCGCCCTCGGCCAACAGGTGCCAGGACCGCTTGTTTGGTCTGCCCTCTGCATCTGCGCCGTCGACCTCCACGAACATACCGCCGCGATGCTCGCCCCATGACAGCCGGTTGGTCGCCCAATGCATCAGCGGCGCCAGCGGCGACAGCGACCGCACCAGGCCAGCGCGGACCAGCCAAGCCAGGCCGATCAGCGCCCGGTGCAGCAGCTCGGGCACCGGGCCGGCGCCCATCCAGATCATCTTCGTTTCCGGCCACAACGCCTGCAGCGCGCGCAAATCCGGCACGTCGACCAGCGAGAACAGCGTGTTTCTCAACGGCACGCGCCCGGGCGGTGCGATCGTATAGCGCATCTGCTCGGTGAGCGGATAACCTTCGGCCGGTCTGCCGCCCCGCAGCATCTGCACCGGCCGGCCGGCATAGCTTGCAATGGCGCGGATGACGTTCTCGCCGACGCCGGCGAAGGGCGATGGCGCAATGCCGCCGCGGATGCCGTCGACACGCACCATGCCGGCCGAAAGGCGCCGCACGACCGCCGCCGTCAGCACAGGAAAGCTCGACACGCCGGAGAGCACCATCACGCCGGCCGCCTTAGCCGCCGCGTCGAAGGCTGATACCCCGGCGACGAAGTCCGAACCGTCGGCAAGGTCGAGATAGTGGATGCGCGCACCGATACAGGCTTGGACCAGCCGGTAGCGCCCCTCACCATAGGCCTGGAACGGACCGCTGGCGTCGACCACGATGTCGGGCAGCATGCCGGCGAGTTGCGCGGCAAGGTCGCCGTCGCGGTCAAATGCCGTCTGCACGAGCCTGGCCTCGGTCGCGCCCCGTCCTTTGCAGTAAGCCTCGGCCCTGGCGAGCGACCGGCCGGCGATGATGAGCTCGAGGCGTGGCTCGTTCTCCAGCAATCGGACGACGCGTCCGCCGAAGGTGCCGTAGCCGCCGACGATGAGAAGCTTCATGCCTTGCCCCAAGCCTGCCGTAACCGCCGTCAGCCGATCAATCGCTCCCGCAACTCGGCCGAGGGTATCTCGCAACTGTCTTTCCGGCCGAACAGCGCGTAGCGGTTCTTGGCGACGCGGTATAGAGCCAGTCGCGCAGCGGCCGCGGCAGGATGAGCAGCGCCTTCGCGGAGCGCCATGGCCAGCCGAGCGCGTCCATGACGGCGACGAAACTGTCGAGCTTGGTGAAGGCCGCGCCGTCGATGATGGCGAGGTTGCTGTCGTAGTCGTCGGTCGGCAGGCCGTGCTCGCGAAACAGCGCCTCGCCGAGCGGCGACTGCGCGGTGGCGAAGCGGAAACGTTTTTTCCGGTCGAGCTTGAGGATGAGCTGAACGAAGCCCGAGCAGAACACGCAGACGCCGTCGAACACGATCAGCGGCTGGCGGGCGTCATAGGCCCGGCGCGGCAAGATGGGACGTTCGGGCAGGTCGGTCATGGGGCCCCGGCTGCTTGTGACCCCCTTACGCTGTACCAAGGGGACACTAAGCTACGGGAGACACTAAGCCAGCCGGCAGCGGCGTCAAAGTCGCGGCGTTGTCGCACGCCAGTTGCCGGCGAGCGTCAACCGCTCGGCGCGATAGGTGGTGGCGCGCTGGTCGGCGGCCGGCCGGCAGATGCGGCCATGGTGGGCTCGTTCGCGGGTCATGATCAGTTCACGCCGACGCCCAGCGAGTTGCCGCGGCGCGCGCAGGCCGGGCCTGGGCCGCGCATGTAATAGCGCTCCGGCCGATAGGTCGGCGCGACGAATTCGCGAATGGCAGCGGCATAGCCGGCGATGTGATTCCAGAAGTTCATTTTACCTGGTCCCTGTCCCGCTTTCGGATGTCCCGTCCGAATTGTTCGAGAGCATAGCGTCGAGGCGTGAATAGTCGGTGAACGTGATGTTAATTTCTGGTCCGAAACACGTTGCTTCGTGGCGGGATTGCGGCTGATTCGGGGTCTTTCGGCGCCTTTCGTCGCGATTCCGCTCCGTGTGACTTTTGCATCACATATGTTTCGTTCCGATGTCGCTTGCGCGCGCATCTGTTTCACGTCCGGCCGGTGACAGGGAATTTCCTTTCGTGCGCCTGGTCGGGCAGGAACCTGTCCCGAAACACGACGTTGACCCTCAAGGCCGGAGGCGAACCGGCCATGTTGGCGGCTGCCCTGCCGCGCAACTTCCCGACAATGCGAAACATGGAAAGGCAACCGCCATGGGCTTCTTTTCGAAAGACATCAAGACGCTGGACGACCTCTTCATCCACACGCTGCGCGACATCTATTATGCCGAGAAGCAGATCGAGAAATCGCTGCCGAAAATGATCGATAAGGCGACCGATCCGCAATTGAAGGGCGGCTTCGAGAAGCATCTCGCGCAGACCAAGGGTCACATCGAGCGGGTCGAGCAGGTGTTCGAGCTGCACGGCGTCAAGGCCAAGACCGTCAATTGCCCGGCCATCGACGGCATCCTCGCGGAGGCTGACGAAGTCAGCGGCGATGTCGACGACAAGGAGGTTCTGGACGCTGCGCTGATCGCCTCCGCCCAGGCCGTCGAGCACTATGAGATAACGCGCTACGGCACGCTGATCGCCTGGGCCAAGCAGCTCGGCCGCAGCGACTGCGCCAACGTGCTGGCCAAGAACCTCAAGGAAGAAGAGGCGACGGACCGCAAGCTCACCGAAATCGCGGAAAGCAAGGTCAACTTGCAGGCCGCCGAATAGCAGGCTGCGTGGCCAGCCCTCCCGGAACCCAAGCGAACCCCTGTCCGTTGCGATTGAAACCGCATCGCGCAGGAGTTCGCAATGGCACCACGCCCGGCTTGGAAGGGCTATCTCAAACTGTCGCTGGTCACATGCGCCATCGAGCTCACCAACGTCGTGACCCAGGCCGAGAAGGTCTCTTTCCGCATCCTCAACCGCAAGACCGGCAACACGGTCAAGCGCATCTATGTCGATGCGGGCACCGGCAAGCCGCTTGAAGAGGGCGACGAGGTCAAGGGCTATGAAGTGAGCGACGGCGACTTCGTCCATATCGAGGAGGACGAGATCGAGGCGGTGCAGATCGAATCCTCGCACACGATGAGCCTCGACGGCTTCGTCGAGAAATCCTCGATCGAGCAGATCTACCTCGACACGCCCTACTATGTTTCCCCGGCGGACGAGGTGTCGCAAGAAGCCTTCGCCGTCATCCGCGACGCGATGGCGGCCAGGAAGATGGCGGGGCTTGCGCGCATCGTGCTTTATCGGCGCGAGCGGCCGGTGGCGATCGAGCCGCTCGGCAAGGGCATGGTGCTGACCACCTTGCGCTACGACGACACGGTGCGCCGGCCGGCGACGGTGTTCGAGGACATCGCAGCGGCGAAGACCGACAAGGAGATGATCGACCTGGCCCAGCACATCATCGACGGCAAGAAGACGAAGTTCGACCCGTCGAAATTCGACGACCGCTACGAGGAGGCGCTGCTCGAGCTGATCCGCGCCAAGAAGGCGGGCAAGAAGGCGCCCAAGGCCAAGGCGCAGCCAAAGCCGTCCAATGTGGTTAACCTGTTCGATGCGTTGAAGAAGAGCCTGAACGCGGAAGGCGGCGGCAAAGCCGGCAACGCCACATCGAAAGCGGCGGCCGGGAAAAGCAAGAGCAAGGCCGCGCCAAAACGCAAATCCGCATAGGAGGATGGCGGCATGGCCGGCCTCGAGCAGTATCACGCCAAGCGCGACTTCAAGAAGACCGCCGAGCCGGCCGGCAAGGTCGGCAGGCAAAAGCAAGGCGGCGGCATCTTCGTCGTCCAGAAGCATGCCGCCACGCGGCTCCATTATGATTTCCGGCTTGAGCATGACGGCGTCTTGTGGAGCTGGGCGGTGACGCGCGGCCCGAGCCTCGATCCGCATGAGAAGCGGCTGGCCGTGCATGTCGAAGATCACCCGATCGACTACGCGTCCTTCGAAGGCACCATTCCGAAGGGCCAATATGGCGGCGGCTCGGTGATCGTCTGGGACGAAGGCAAGTGGACGCCGGATGGCGATCCGGCCAAGGGCATGAACAAGGGCCATATCGACTTCGAGCTTGAGGGCCACAAGCTCAACGGCCGCTGGCATCTGGTCAGGCTGCGGCCCCGCCCGGGCGAGAAGCGCGACAACTGGCTGCTGATCAAATCCGACGATGCCGCCGCCCGGCCCGGCGAGGATGTTCTCGAGGAGGAACCGAAATCGGTGAAGTCGGGCCTGACCATCGAGGAGGTGGGCGAAGGCAAGACCGCCAGGGGGCAGACACCGAAAGTCTGGCAATCCAACAGGCCGGCTGCCGCCAAGACCAAAGCCGGGCCTGGCAAGCGTCTCGAATTCATCGAGCCGCAGCTGGCGACGCTGGAAAAGGATGCGCCCGCCGGCGAGGACTGGCTGCATGAAGTCAAATTCGACGGCTACCGCATGCAGGCGCAGATCGCCGGCAGCGAGGTCAGGCTGCTCACCCGCGCCGGTCTCGACTGGACGGACAAATTCGATGGTCCTGTCACCGCTGCGCTTGCAAGGCTGAAATGCCGCGACGCCATCATCGACGGCGAGATCGTGGTTTTGGCCGACAGCGGCGTGTCGTCCTTCCCGTTGCTGCAGGCGGATCTGTCGGCCCGACGCGCCGACCGCTTCGTCTACTATGTCTTCGACCTGATGCGGCTCGACGGCAGGGATCTGCGCCGCGAACCCTTGGTCGAACGCAAGCAGGCGCTGGCAGAGCTGCTGGGCCAGCAGCCCGACCATTCGGCGCTGCGCTTCAGCGATCATTTCCACGAGCCGGGCAAGGTCATGCTGCAGCATGTCTGCCGCATGGGCCTGGAAGGCGTGGTGTCGAAACGCGCCGACGCGCCCTACCGCAGTGGGCGGGGGCTCTCCTGGATCAAATCCAAATGCACGCTGCGCCAGGAATTCGTCATCGGCGGCTATCTGCCCTCGGACAAGACCGGGCGCGGCCTGCGCTCGCTGCTGGTCGGCTTCAACGAAGGCGGCAAGCTGCACTATGCCGGCCGTGTCGGCACCGGCTTTTCCGGCAAGGTGATGACGGATTTGAAGAAGAAGCTCGACGGCCTCAAGGCGACGGCCTCGCCGTTCTCGGCCGCCGTGCCCAAGGGCAAGGGCCTCACCTTCGTCAAGCCGGAACTTGTCGGCGAGGTGGAGTTCCGCAGCTGGACTTCCGACCGTATAATCCGGCACGCCTCGTTCCAGGGGTTGCGCGAGGACAAGCCGGCGGAGGAAGTCGTGCAGGAACAGCCGAAGAAGGCCGAAACCGGGGCGAAGCCGGGTGCAAAGACCGCACCGAAACCCTCGGCCGGAACGGCGAAGACCTCGATCAAGCTCTCGCATCCCGACAAGCTGCTATGGCCCGACGAAAAGGTTTCCAAGCGGGACCTGCTCGATCATTACGCGCTGGTCTGGCCGCGCATGGCAGAATTCGTCGTCAACCGGCCGCTGAGCCTGGTGCGGGCACCGGACGGCATCCACGGCCAGCGCTTCTTCCAGAAACACGCCTCGCCCGGCATGAGCGACAAGATCGCCAGGATGAAGGACCCGACCGATGGCGAGGAGATACTGTTCATCAAGGATTTCGACGGGCTGGCCGCGCTTGTCCAGTACGGCGTGGTCGAGGTGCACATCTGGGGCTCGACGATCGATAAGCTGGAAAAGCCGGACCAGATCATCTTCGATCTCGATCCCGATGAAGGCGTCGATGTCGGCCGCGTGCGCGAGGCGGCGCTCGACATCCACGAGCAGCTCAACGAGCTGTCGCTGCCGAACCTGGTCAAGACCTCAGGCGGCAAGGGTTATCACGTGCTGGTGCCGCTGAAACCCTCGGCGGAGTGGGACGAGGTCAAGGATTTCGCCCATGATTTCGCCCGCGCGCTCGAGCAGGCCGCGCCCGACCGCTACACTGCGACGCTGTCGAAGAAGGCGCGCACCGGCAAGATCTTCGTCGACTATCTGCGCAACGGCAGGGGCTCGACCACCGTCGCGCCCTATTCCTCGCGCGCCAAGAAGGGCGCGACGATATCGATGCCGGCAACCTGGCCGGAGATAAAGAAGGGCCTGGCGCCGAATGCGTTCCCGCTTGGGGATGCTTCCACGCTGGCACAGCTGAAGAAGGCCGATCCGTGGAAGGAGTTCTTCAAGCTGGGGAAGGTGCTGAAGCGGGGGTAGGTTTGCGTGGACGGCAGAGCCGGCAAAGCCGCGATCCTTCGCGCCCCCCCTCTGGCCTGCCGGCCATCTCCCCCTCTAGGGGGAGATTAATCGCTCAGCCGGTTTCGCCAATCTCCAACGTTGCAAGAATGGCGGAGCGCCAGAACTGCCAATCTCCCCCCTTGAGGGGGAGATGGCCGGCAGGCCAGAGGGGGGCGCCTCGCGCCGACATTGCGAAGGTATCGCTTGCGCGTGACCCTACGCCAGAAACACCCGCTCAAACTCCTGCCTGCCCGTCGGCGAGAACACCACGGCGCGGCTGTCCTTCTCGCGTCGCGCCCATTTCTCGGCGATGATCTTGTCGAGGATGGCCGCACCAAGCGTGCCGGCGAGGTGCGATCGCCGCACGCTCCAGTCGAGGCAGGCGCGGCAAACCGGCCGCCGCGCCTTGACACCGGTCTCGATACCGAGCGCGGAAAAATGCGAGGCGCCGGATGGCGAGAGCCTGATCTGGTTGTCGTCGCGCAGCAAAAGCTTCCTGTCGAGCAGCCGGTCGAGCATCGCCACCGCCTGCTCGCCGGCCAGGTGATCGTAGCAGACCCTCGCCACGCGCATGGCCGCGTCGCGCGGTCCCGGCCGCACACGCTTCGGGCCGACCGCTTCGGCGACGCCGATGATCGCCTCGATCATACCGGCGACCTGCGCGCCGGCGAGACCGTAATAGCGGTGTCGGCCCTGGCTGGCCAAAGTCAGCAAGCCGCCATCCATCAGCTTCGACAGATGCGAGGAAGCGGTGGGCAGCGATACGCCGGCTTCCAGCGCCAGTTCCGACGCCGTCAGCGCCGTGCCGCCCATGAGAGCGTTGAGCATGTTGGCGCGGGCCGGGTCGCCGACCAGGCTGGCGATGCGGGCGATGTCGGGTCCTTCACGCATGGTTCGATCCTCATCGAAGCATTCCTGTCAGGGAAGCACTATTCTGCGGTCGACTCAAGCAGCGCGGCAAACTCTCCTGACAGGAGAATGCCTAGCACAAAGGCGCAAGCGATGTTTCGACCGCGGTCGAACCGTCGTCGTCAAAACTCAACGGACGAGGAGACCGACATGACCATCACCTGCTTCATCCGCTACGAGATCGACCCGTTCGGCAAGGCGGCCTTCGAGCAATATGCGCGGGCCTGGGGCCAGGCCATTCCGCGCTGCGGCGCCGACCTGATCGGCTATTACGCCCCGCATGAAGGCTCGGCCACCACGGCCTATGCCGCCTACAACATCGAGAGCCTCGCGGCCTATGAAGGCTATCGCGCCCGGCTTGCCGCCGGCCCGGCGGGCAAGGCAAATTATGAATTCGCGCGGCGCGAGAAATTCATCTTGAAGGAAGACCGCGTCTTCCTGAAGCTGGTGTCCGGGCCGCACGGGCCGAGACAGGTCTTTCGCACCGACGTGGTTGTCAAGGAAGGGGTCGAGACATGATCGCTGTCATCTTCGAGGTGGAGCCGGCGGAAGGCAAGCGCGATGCCTATCTCGGCATCGCCGCCGAGCTTAAGCCGCTGGTCGAGAGCATCGACGGCTTCATCTCGGTCGAGCGCTTCCAGAGCCTGACCGACCCCAGGCGGGTGCTGTCGCTGTCCTTCTGGCGCGACGAGGAAGCGGTGAAAGCCTGGCGCAACACCGAAGAGCACCGGCAGGCGCAGAAAGCCGGGCGCGGCGGCATCTTTGCCGGCTACCGTCTGCGCATCGCCCGTGTCATGCGCGACTATGGGATGGAGGAAAGGGCCGAGGCGCCGCAGGATAGCCGCGAGGTGAATGGGTAGGCTCCCCCTTCTCCCCTTGTGGGAGAAGGTGGATCGGCGCGCAAGCGCCGAGACGGATGAGGGGTGTTCCAGCGGAGTGAGACGCTTGCTTTCCCTGGAGCACCCCTCATCCGTCGCCTTCGGCGACACCTTCTCCCACAAGGGGAGAAGGAGAGCGCCGGCGCTACGCATTGCCGATCAGCACGCCCGCCCCGAACACCAGCGCGCCGCCCAGCACCACCTGGAAGGCGGCGCGCCAGAAGGGAGTCTGCATGTAGCGGTTCTGAACGAAAGCAATCGCCCAGAGTTCGAAGAACACCACCACCGCCGCCACGGCAGTGGCCGTCCAGAAATACGGGATCAGATAGGGCAGCGCGTGACCGAGGCCGCCCAGCGAAGTCATCAGGCCGACCGTCAGCCCGCGCTTGATCGGCGAGCCGCGCCCCGACAGTTTGCCGTCGTCGGAAGCGACCTCGGTGAAACCCATCGAGATGCCGGCGCCGATCGAGGCGGCGAGGCCGACCAGAAGCGTCTGCCAGGTGTCGTGCGTGGCGAACGCCGCGGCGAAGATCGGCGCAAGCGTCGACACAGAGCCGTCCATCAGCCCGGCCAGCCCGGGCTGCACATAGGTGAGGATGAATTGGCGCTGCTCGGCCGTCGCCTCCTCCACCTTGACGGTTCCCGGCACATGCTGCTGTTCCAATTCATGCGCCGAGCTTTCATGACCCTGCTCGGCCGCGGCGAGGTCATTGAGCAGCTTGCGCGTCGAGGCGTCGGTGGTGCGCTTGGCCGCCTCGACATAGAAGCGATAGGCCTGCCGCTCCATTTCCTCGGCCTGCCGCCGCACATGCTCGATGCCGAGCGGCCTCACCAGCCAGTCCGGCTTGCGCTCGAAATAGCCTTTCACATGCTCGCGCCGGATCAGCGGGATGCGCTCGCCGAAGCGCTTGCGGTGAAGCTCGATGAGCGAATCGCGATGGCCGTCCTCTTCCTCGGCCATCGCCTCGAACACTTTTGCCGATTGCGGAAAGTCCTGCGCCAGGCCATCGGCATAAGCGCGGTAGATGCGTCCGTCATCCTCCTCGGAGGAGATCGCCAGCGCCAGGATCTCCTGCTCCGAAAGCGAATCGAAGGAACGGCGGCCGAAGCCGAAAACACGGGAAAGCATGATGGGATCACTCTAGTTTAGAATTGTTCTAAACTATGATCTTGGCAGTTGAAGGTCAATTGCCAACGGCGCGGGCTGCGGGCGCGCGAACGCTGATCGCGCGAGGCCAAACCCTTCATTATTGCCGAATGTTTGCCTATATAACTGACCGCCACCGAAATTGAAGGACGCCCGGCATGACGGACAAGAAGCCCCCGCACGCATTTGACGCCAAGCCGGTTCTCGATCTCATCGCCAGCATCGAGGCCGACCTGCAGCGCCTGAAAGGTCTTGTCGAGGAACAGCTCGATAAATTCGACCCGGCCAACCCGCACAACAAGACGCCGGACGGCAAGCTGACCGAGGAAGGCGCCGAGTGCTGCTACCGCATGTTCGACGAAGGCAAGTCGCGCTACACGGTTTCGCAGCAGATGAAGATATCCTTCGCCGCCGCCACCCACCGCTTCAACTCCTGGCGCAAGCTGGGCGGCAGCAAAAGGACGAAGACGCTGCTGGGGTGAACCTGCGCTTTCGTCATCCTCGGGCTTGACCCGAGGATCCATGCCGTGACTTCTGCCGTAGAATGCGGCGGTGCAGAACAATCGTTCCAAATTCGCTGTGAAAGGCGACCCAATTCTGGTCCGCTTTCGCGCGTCACGGACGTCAGGGCATGGCAACTGTGTTCACGCGAATGCGGTTTTGTCGCGAATGATAGCGTTGAGGACGACCAGGAGCTTCCTTGCGACGGCGATGATAGCGAGCTTCTTGGAGCCCGACCGGGCAGCAAGTGCGGTGTAGAAGGTCTTGAAGCGCT
>NZ_NSFT01000037.1 GCF_002294725.1 Mesorhizobium sp. WSM4313
GTGCTGGTGGGGGCGGCGCTGATCGGCATCCTGCTCAACGCCATGACCATCATCGACATTCCGCTTCTCTACCAGAACCTGATCAAGGCGGCGATCCTGCTCGGGGCCATCATCGTCGACGGCATCATCAATCCGCGCGACGAGCAGACCGCGCAACAAGGCGACATTTAGAGCAGATGGCAAGGCCATCTTGCTCTCGGGTACCCGGGCGATCGCGACGATCGCCCGGCAACGAAAACCGAACCAGAGGTGTGACATGAGACTACTCAGAACATTGATGGCCGCCGCCACGGCGCTCGCCGTTACCGCCTTCGCGGCGCCGAGTTTTGCCGCAGACGATCCCGGCCCGGCCGCCTATGCCAAGGCGCTCAACGGCAAGCGCGTCATGCTGGTGCCGCTGGCGATGGGGTTCGACCTGGCGCAGGGTTGGGCGCACTACCTGAAGAAGGAAGTCGAGGCCTGGGGCGGCACATTCGAGACCCGCGACCCGAACTGGGTGGTCGATGCCGGCGCGCAGGCGATCACCGACGCCATCGCTTCGGACACGCGGCCGGACGTGCTGATCATTCATGCGCCCGACCTCAACTCCTACTCGAAGCTGATGAAGAAGGCGCAGGCCGCCGGTACCTATGTGCTGCTGGTCGACAATCCGGCGAACTTCCCGGCCGACGCCTTCGTCGGCAGCGACTGGGACAAGCTCGGCCAGCTCGAAGCCGAAGCGGCGATCAAAGGCTGCGGCGAGAATTCGTCCAAGAAGATCGGGCTGGTGCAGGGCGACCAGGCGAACTCGTCTAGCCTCTACCAGTATGCCGGCATCATGAAGGTGCTGGAGAAGCATCCCGACTTCCAGGTGGTGGCAAAGCCGGATTCCAATTGGGACGCGACCACCTCGCGCAACGTGACGACGACGATGCTGCAGCAGCACCCGGACATCTGCTCGATCATCGACTTCTGGGACGGCGACGCCACTGGTGCCTCGGCCGCGATTCGCGACGCCAAGCTCGAGGGCAAGGTGTTCCTGGTCACCACCGGCGGCGGCGAGAAGGCGGCCGATTGCGACAAGCTGAACGACGGCACCTATGGCGCCGTGGTGATGACCGATCTTGCCCGCCAGTCGGGCGACATGAACGCCATCATCAAGTTCCTGCTGCAGAGCGGCCAGCCGGCCGGCACCTCGCACACCTACATCTACACGCTGGAGAAGGCGACGACCAAGGCCGACCTCAAGCCCGACAGCTGCTGGGACCTGAAGGCTCTGCAAGCCGAAGCGGCGGCGAAATAAGCCGCGCAGCCGGAAAAGCATCCACGGGGTGGCCGGATTGTTCCGGCCGCCTCTTTCCCGTTTTTAATGACAGCAGCAGCCGATGAATTTCCGTGAACGCCTCCAGGCCTGGCGCTACAATCTCGTGCCCGACCATCTGGTCGGCGAGATCCTGACCAAGCGCTGGACCGACAACGCCATACCTTTCCTGGCGCTGGTGGCGACGCTCGGGGTGTTCGGCTCGATCATTCCGGGCTTCTTCAAGCTCACCTCGCTGCAGGAATCCACTCGACAGCTCGGCGAGTTCTCGCTGGTCGTCATCGGCATGACCGTGGTGATGCTGGGCGGCGGCATCGATCTTTCGGTGGGCTCAATCTTCGCGCTGTCCTGCTTCTCCGCCGTCTACGTCTTCTTCATTCTCGAACAGTCGATCTGGCTGGCCTTGGCCGCGGCACTTTGCACGGGGCTCGTCTTCGGCGCCGTCAACGGCTACCTCGTCGGCTATCTCAGGCTGCGTGCCTTCCTCACCACGCTGGTCACCTTCATCTTCGGGCGAGCGCTGTTCGACATCCTCGTCACCACCTATGCCGCCGACGTGCAGCTTTCCCAGGCAAGTTCCGATGTGCTCGACTTCATCGGCGACGGCACGTTCTGGGGCCTGTCGGTCTCGGTCTGGCTGGCCATCATCCTCGCCGTCGTCACGCATATCGCGCTGACGCGCTCGCGCCCGGGCTGGCATGTGCTGGCGGTCGGCGGCTCCCGTCGTTCGGCGCATAATGCCGGCATCCGGGTGCGGCGCACCGTGTTCATGACCTACGTCTTTTCCGGCTTCTGCGCCTCGATCGGCGGCTTCCTGATCGCCTGCCGGTTGAGCGGGGCGGGGCCGGGCACCGGCCTCAATCTCGAGATCATGGCGCTGACGGCGGCGGTGGTCGGCGGCGTCAGCCTTGGCGGCGGACGCGGCTCGGTGGTCAAGGGCCTGATGGGCGCCATCATCGTTCTGACCATGACCAACGGCCTGATCCGGCTTGGCTACGGCACAGGCACCAACCAGATGGTGCTCGGCATCCTCTTGGCGGTCGCCGTCACCATAGACATCCGCTGGCTGAAGAACCGCCACAAGGTGCTGAACGAGGTCTATGTCGCGCCGGTCTACCTCAAGATGGGCGAGACCCAATCGGCCGCGCCCGGTTCCGGCACGTCCTACGAACTCGACAACCGGCTCTCGGCCGCGGACCATATCGGGCTCGGCGAGCTGGAAGGACCCGAGGACGTCATCCTCGACCGCGACGACCATCTCTATTGCGGCACCCGCCACGGCGAGATCGTCCGCTTCTTCGCACCGAACTACCGGCGTTCCGAAGTCTTTGCCCATATAGGCGGCTTTCCGCTGGGGCTCGCCTTCGACCGGGACGGCAATCTGATCAGCTGCGTCGGCGCCATGGGGCTCTATTCGGTCTCGCCGGCCCGGGAGGTGAAGCGCCTCTCGGCAGAGACGGCACGCTCCTGGACCTCGATCGTCGACGATGCGCGCCTGCGCGACCCGAATGATTGCGACATCGCGCCAGACGGCCGCATCTATTTCACGGATTCGACCAAGCGATATGATGCTCATGATTGGGCGCTGGACTCGATCGAGAATCGCGCCACGGGCCGTCTTTTGGTGTACGACCCGAAGGACGGTTCGACCAAGACGCTGCTCGACGGCTACCGCTACACCAACGGCGTGTGCATGGCGCATGACGGCAAGTCGCTGTTTTTCGCCGAAAGCTGGGCCTGCCGCGTGCATCGCTATTGGCTGGAAGGGCCGAAGGCAGGCACCGCCGAATGCGTCATCCGCGACATGCCGGGCTATCCCGACAACATCAACCGTGCCTCGGACGGCAATTACTGGATGGCCTGGCTCGGCATGCGCACGCCAAGCTTCGACCTGTCGCTGCGCCATCCCGACATGCGCAAACGCATGACCCGCCGCCTGCCGCAGGACGAATGGCTGTTTCCCAACATCAACACCGGCGGCGTGGTGAAGTTCAACGAGAACGGCGGCATCGTCGAGACGCTCGGCGATCTTTCCGGCAACGCGCATCCGATGGTGACCTCGATGCGCGAGCACAAGGGCTACCTGTTCGTCGGCGGCATCCTCAACAACCGCATCGGGCGCTATAAGATCAGTGGTGCGGACCCGAACTGGACGAGCCCCGCTTCCTATTGGGGAGACAAGCCATGATCCTCGATCCGATCCTGGATGTCTTTCGCGGCAAGGCGGTCACCATACCGCCGCTCGACGGCGCCTTCCGTCCCAACACGCGGCTGGACGACGCGCCGGCCGTCGCCGAACTGAGCGAGCCGGACAATCTGCTGGTGTCTGACGGGCGGCTGCTTGTCTCCAGCGGCAACGCTATCCTGGCGGTTGCGGCTGGTTCCGAGCCCGTCGCTGTCGAAACCTTTCAATCCCCCATCACCGCGCTGGCGCTGTCGCCATCGGGCGAACTGACCGTCGGGCTGGAGAGCGGCAGACTGCTGATTGCCGGCAAGGAGGTTTCGCTGCCGGCCGAAATACGGTGCATCACAGCGCTTGCCTATGCCGACGATGGCATGCTGTGGCTGGCCAATGGCTCCAGCGAACATGCTCCGTCGCAATGGGCGGCCGACCTGATGAAGAAGGGCGCATCCGGCTCGCTGTGGCGGTGCGGGGCGGGTGGCATCGGTTTTCAGAAGATCGCCGGAGACATCTCCTTTCCCTATGGGCTTCACCCGGTCGGCGCCAACGTGCTGGTGAGCGAAAGCTGGCGCCACCAGCTCGTACGCTTCGACGGCGCGAACGGAAACCGCTCGACGGTGCTGACGCATCTGCCCGGCTATCCCGCGCGGCTGGCGCCGGCGGGCGACGGCGGCGCGTGGCTGACGCTGTTTGCACCGCGCAACCGGCTGATCGAATTCGTGCTGCAGGAAACGCATTATCGCCGCGACATGATCGACCAGGTGCCGCCGGCCTACTGGATCGCGCCGGCGCTGGCTTCCAACCGCAGCTTCCTCGAGCCGCTGCAATGCGGCGGCATCCGCACCATGGGCATCCACAAGCCGTGGTCGCCCAGCCGCTCCTATGGGCTCGTAGTCAGGCTCGACCGAACCATGCAGCCGCAATTCAGCCTGCACAGCCGCGCCAACGGCACCCGGCACGGCATCTGCAGCGTGGCGGAAAAGGACGGTTGCCTGTTCGTCGCCTCGAAGGGCGGCGATTGCGTGCTGGCGCTCGACGCGGTCACGGGAGGTTTCTGATGGAGCCGATCGTCCGTCTGGAAAACGTCACCAAGACCTATCGCGGCGTGCCGGCCGTGAAGAATGTCAGCTTCGATCTGAGGAAGGGCGAGATCCATGCGCTGCTTGGCGAGAACGGCGCCGGCAAGTCGACGCTGACCAAGATCATCGCCGGCGTCGTTGACGCGACTTCGGGCAAGATGTTCCACCAGGGCGTCGAGACGGCTTATGCCTCGCCGCACGCCGCGCTGGAAGCGGGCATCGCCATGGTATTCCAGGAGACCAGCCTGGTGCCGTCGATGACGGTGGCGCAGAACCTTTATCTCGGCACCGAGAAATTCCTCAACCGGCTGCGCGGCACCTACATCTCGGCGCAGCAATTCCTGCAGTCGCTGAATTTTCCGGTCGATCCCAACGCGATGGTGGCGACGCTGGGCGCGGCCAAGCGGCAGATGGTCGAGATCGCGCGCGCCGTCCACCACAATGCCGAGATCATCATCTTCGACGAACCCACCGCCACGCTGACGCCGGAGGAGAAACGCCATTTCTTCGCGCTGATCCGGAGGCTCAAAGCGCGCGGCGTGTCGATCGTCTTCATCAGCCACGCGCTGGAAGAGGCGCTGATGATCGCCGATCGCATCACCATCCTGCGCGACGGCGAACTGGTGATCACCGACCAGACATCCGCCTTCGACCGCGACAGGATCGTCGCCGCCATGGTCGGGCGCTCGCTGTCGGGGCAGATCTATCGCCAGCGCGACGAGACGAAATTGCGCAAGGCCGGCAAGAAAGTGCTCTCGGTGCAGGACATCTCGATGAGCAACATCGTGCGCAACAATTCCTTCTCGATTTTCGAAGGCCAGATCACCGGCGTGTTCGGGCTGATCGGATCGGGCCGCACCGAGACCTTCAAGATTGTCTCGGGTATCTACAAGCGCGACTTTTTGCGCGGCGGCGCGATTGAATTGGACGACAAGCCGGTGCGCTACCTCGTGCCGAGCGAGGCGGTGGCCGACGGCATCGTCTATGTCACCGAGGACCGCAAGAGCGAAGGCATCTTCGAGACCATGGGCATCGCCGAGAACCTTTTCGGTGGCCTGCTTGCCGCCGGCCGCGAGAAGGCCTGGATGATCAACCAGCAGGAGATGCGGCAGCTCTCGGCCGAATGGACCAAGACACTCAACATCAAGGCGATCAACGACAACGCCCGCGTGGTCGAGCTTTCCGGCGGCAACCAGCAGAAGGTGGTGATCGGCAAGGGGCTGGTGCAGCAGCCGCGCATCGTCATTTTCGACGAGCCGACACGCGGCGTCGATGTCGGCGCCATCGCCGAGATCCACCAGATCATCAACCGACTGGCCGACGAGGGCCTCGCCGTCGTCGTCATCTCGTCCTACCTGCCGGAGATCATGAACCTGTCCGACCGCATCCTTGTCTGCCGCCAGGGCCGCATCGTCGAGGAGTTCTCGCCGGCGGAGGCGACGGAGGAGAAGATCATGTACGCGGCGGTGCACTAGGGTGTCGCTGGTGGCACCTTGACAATTGGCCGGAGCCTCCGCGACGTCGTCATCCACGGGCGGAGCAAGGAGCGCAGCGACGCGCGCAGACCCGAGGATCCATGCCGCGACTTTCAGGCGCGGCTAGGGTCCAGAATTCTGCTCCGCTGCGCCCTTCGCGTGAGGGCACGGAATGGATTCCAGGGTCTGCGCGCGTCGCTTCGCTCCTTGCTCCGCCCTGGAATGACGATGCTGAGGTGCTTCGGCCAATGTCCGCGGCAGTGTGTTGCTTCGAGCTAAAAATTGAATCGGAGAAACACGTTAGCTGTCTACGCGCAACACTTGGTTCAACGACCTCGATCAGCGATTCAAACGAAAGGAAACACCATGGCCACCACAAAACTGCTCAGCGATGCCGAGGTCGAAAAGATCCCGGCGGTGAAGGCCGTGTTCGACGATATCCGGGCGACGCGAAAATCCGACTTCGTCAACAATTTCTGGCGCGGGCTGGCCAATGATCCGGCGGCGCTGAAGCGGGTGTGGGAGCAGCTCAAGGCGGTGATGGTCGCCGACAGCGCCATCGATCCGCTGACCAAGGAGATGATCTATATAGCGGTCTCGACTGCCAATGGCTGTTCCTACTGCGTCCACTCGCACACGGCCGCCGCCCGCGCCAAGGGCATGACCGACGCGCAGCATGGCGAGCTTGTGTCGATCATCGGGCTTGCCGGCCAGACCAATCACCTGGTCACGGCAATGCAGATTCCTGTCGATCCGCAATTCGAGGTGAAGTGAGGCGCCGGCTTCTCCTTCTCCCCTTGTGGGAGAAGGTGGCCTCGCGAAGCGAGGTCGGATGAGGGGTGTTCCAAGGAACGCTAACGTCTCACTCCGCTGGAGCACCCCTCATCCGTCTCGGCGCTTCGCGCCGATCCACCTTCCCCCACAAGGGGGGGAAGGAAGAAGCCGCGCTACACCGGCCGATACACCTTCGCGGCCGTATTCCAGAAGATATCTGCCTCGGCCGCCGCGCCATGTTTCGCCACCGCCGCGCGGTGCGCTTGGATCAGCTCGGCGTGACTGGTCCAGAGCTTCTCGATCGGGAAGTTCGAGCCGAACATCAGCCGGTCGCTGCCGAGGATCTCGATCGCGTTGTCGACGATGTAGGCGATGAGCTCCGGGTCGTTGCGGTGGACGAAGGTGCCGAGCCCCGAGAGCTTGGCGTAGACATTGGGCGCTGCCGAAAGCGTGCGGAGGCCCGCCTTCCAGGCTTCGGTGGTTTCCGGCTCCATGCCGGTCAGCATGCCGGCATGGGTGAGGATGAAATTCGTCTGAGGGTTTTCGCCGACTAGTGTCAGCCCGTCCTTCATCTGCGCGGGAAAGAGCTGCAGGTCAAAGGAGAGGCCGTAATCCTTCAAACGCGCCACGTTCTTCCGCACTTTCGGATCGATCACCTGGTCGGCCGAAGCGGCGAAGCGGAAGGCGGGCGTTTCATGCCAGTGAAGCTGCATGCGCACGCCGCGCAGCAGCGGATACTTTTTCAATCGGTCGATCTGCGGGCGGACGTCGTCGACCGTCATGTCGGCATAGCCGACGATGGCGTGCGGCCAGCCGGTTTCATCCGCGGTCTTCTGCAGGAAGGCGACCTCCTTCTCGAAATCCTCCTTGGCCCAGTTGGTCTGGACATAGACGGCCTTCTCGACGCCTGAGCCTTTCTGGTCCTCGAGGAACTCGGTGATCGGATAGTCGCGGCGGATCGGCTCGTAGGGGCCGAAGATGCGCGGCACCATCGGCCCGACCAGCCAGGGCTGATCCTTCTGGCGCCAGATGTGGAAATGCGCGTCGATGGCTTTCTGCATCACGATATCCTTTTCCAGATGGAAGCGGCCGCAGGCGCAGGACGGGCGAGCGACAGGATGAAATCGGTCAGGCTCTTGGCCGACGAGCCGTCGACCAGATCGTCAAGCGCCGGCAGGATGGCGCGGAGCGCCGCAGTTTCCGGGCGGAAGCGCGGATCGCCGGCGAGCGGGCTCGCCAGCGACAGCCGGAAGGCGCGGGCGCTCAACCGCCGCATCGCGATCTCCAGCTCGGCATGGCTGCCGCGTTCCAGCCCGTCGGACAGGATGACGACGCAGGCGCCGCGCGCGAAGGCGGAGAAGCGCGGCACCGACAGGAAGGCCAGCAATGTCGGCCCCATGCGGGTGCCGCCGTCCCAATCGTCGACGAGCGCCCCGGCGCGGGCGAGCGCCTGCTCGCGGTCACGAATGCGCAGCGCCGAGGTGATGCGGGTAAGCCGCGTGCCGAAGGTGAAGACTTCGGCGCGGTCTGCGCCTTGCACCGCCGCGTGAGCCAGCTTGAGATAGTCGGCGGTGTGCAGCTTCATCGATCCGGAGATATCGATGAGCAGAAGCAGTTTTCGCGATACCGCCTGCCGCCGGCGCAGCAGCGGCGACGGGATGTCGCCATCGGCGCTGACGATTTCGCTGAGCGAGCGCCGGAGGTCGAGCGTGCCGCGCGAACGCGTGCGCATGGTGCGGAAAGAACGGCGCGCGGGGAGGGCGGAGGCGAGCTTGCGGCGGAACTGGCCGAGACCATCGGGCTCGCGCTGGAAATCGCGGCTGCTCAATTGCTCGAGCGCCGAGGAGAGCTCGCCGCTTTTCTCCTGGCGGATGGTTTGCTTCTCTTCCTCGCGCGTGCCGCGATCGTCCTTGACGCGGGTCTCGTCGTCCTTCTCGCCTTCGATCGAAGGCTTGGCGTCGCCGTAGAAATGGGCGCGGAAATGCGCTTCGAATTCGTCGCGGCGATCGGGCGAGGGCGCAAGCGTCGCGAGCGCTGCTTCGCGGATGTCGTTCATCGAGCGCGGGCCGAGCAGGGTCACCGCTTGCATGAAGCTGGTGATTTGTTCGGGCGCGATGGCGAAGGCGTGATCACGGAGCAAACGGGCGAAGCCGAGGAAGAGTGCGGCGGCACGAGGCAGGTTTTCCGGACGCCTCATTCCTTCGCGCCCCCCTCTGTCCTGCCGGACATCTCCCCCTCTAGGGGGGAGATTGGCAGCTTGGGCGCTCTGCTCAATCCTGCGAAGTCGAAGATTGGCGAAAGCCGCCGTGACGTCTGATCTCCCCACTTGAGGGGGAGATGTCCGGCAGGACAGAGGGGGGTGCTGTCCCGCCAGCGCTGGAAGATCGGCAGGCGATCCCTAAAACGCATCACCCTAGCGCCTCCTCGACAATCCTCCCCAGTTCAGGTGCAATCGCCGACAAATCCTCCTCGTCCTTGATCAGCACGCCTATGGCGCGGCGGAAGGCTTGCGGCCACGGGCTGCCGCCTTTCTCGAGGATGGTGGCGGCATTCGCCCATTCGACCGCTTCGGCGATGCCGGGCGGCTTGGCTAGCGGACGCGCGCGGATCTCCTGCACGGCATTCGCCACCGCTTTTGCCGTCGCTTCCGCAACATGGCCCGCGCGCAGCATGATGATCTCGGCCTCGCGCTGGGCGTCGGGATAGCCAATCCAATGATAGACGCAGCGGCGGCGCAGCGCCTCGGCCAGCTCGCGCGTGCGGTTGGAGGTGAGGATGACGATCGGCTGCGTCGCGGCGCGGATCGTGCCGCGTTCGGGGATGCTGATCTGGAAGTCGGAGAGGAATTCGAGCAGCAGCGCCTCGAACTCGTGATCGGAGCGGTCGATCTCGTCGACCAGCAGCAAGCGCTGCTCCGGCGCGCGAAGCACCTGCAGCAGCGGCCGGGCGGTCAGAAAACGATCGTCATAGATGTCGATCTCGTGCTCGCCGGCATGGCGGATGGCGAGCAGCTGGCGCTGGTAGTTCCACTCGTAGAGCGCATGCCCGGCGTCGATGCCTTCATAGCATTGCAGCCGCACCAGCTCGCGGCCAAGCAGTTCGGCGACCGCCTTGGCGGCTTCGGTCTTGCCGACGCCCGGCGCGCCTTCGAGCAGCAGCGGCTTGCCCAGGCGGATCGCGAGGAAGATCGCCGTCGCAAGGCTGTCGTCGGCCAGATAGCGCGAAGCGGCAAGGCGCGCGGCGATCGCTTCCGGCGAAGCCGCGACCGCAACGGCGTCGGGGTTTGCCATCTTCCCCTCAGCCCACGGCCTGCGCCTTCAGCGCGCGCAGGATGCGCTCCGGCGTGATCGGCAAGGTGTCGATGCGCACGCCGACGGCGTCGAAGACGGCGTTGGCGACGGCCGGGATCTGCGGGTTGGCGCACATCTCGCCCGGACCCTTGGCGCCGAACGGCCCATCGGCGGAAGGACGCTCCAAGACGATGATCTCGGTCTCGGCGAGGTCACCCGGGCCCGGCATCAGATACTGGTTGAAGTCGGTGCCGCCATGGTCGCGGCTCGGATAATAGGGTTCGGTCGTTTCGTAGAGCGCATGGCTGATGCCCATCCAGGAACCGCCGACGAGCTGCTGCTCGACCATTTTCGGGTTGAGCGCACGGCCGATCTCGAAAACGTTCTTCACGGTGAGCACCGTGACCTCGCCGGTCTCGTCGTCGACCTCGACCTCGGCCACCGTGCAGGCATGGGCGTAGCAGGTGGAAGGCTTCATCGCGCCGGTCTCCTTCTCCGGGTAGGAGCGCGGAATGAGAAACATGCCGCGCCCCGAGATCGAGCGGCCGCGCTTGAAATGCGCCGACAGCGCCACGTCGAAGATCGAGATCGATTTCTGCGGCGCGCCCTTCACCTGTATGTTGCCCTCACCGTCGGTCTCGAGGTCGGATGCATTCACCTCCAGCTCCTCGGCCGCCACTTCCAGCATCACCTGGCGCGCCTCCTTGGCCGCCTGGATGACGGCGTTGCCGGCGCGGTGCGTGCCGCGCGAGGCGAAGGTGCCCATGCAGTGCGGGCCGGTGTCGGTGTCGGCGGTGTCGATGACGACGCGGTCGGTCGGCACGCCGATCGTCTCGGCGCAGATCTGCGCCATGATCTGCTTCATGCCCTGGCCGAGATCGACGCTGGACAACGTCACCATGAAGTTGCCGGTCGGGGTCGAATGGACCAGCGCCTGGGTCGGGTCGCCGCCAAGATTCATGCCGGTCGGATAGTTGATCGCGGCGACGCCGCGTCCACGCCGGATCGCCATCTCAGGCTCCCTTCCTGTAGGAGGACATCGCCATGTACTTTTCCGCCACGGGCCAGTTGGCGACGCGCGAGGCCTCCTGCATGCATTCGATTAGCGCCGCACCCTCGGTCGGCTGGCGATGCGCCTTCATGTCGCCGTCGCGATAGGCGTTGATGAAGCGGAATTCTAGCGGATCCATGCCGATCAGCCTCGCCAGCTTGTCCATCTGCACCTCGAGCGCGAAGTCGCCGATGGTGACGCCGAAGCCGCGCATGGCCGACGAAGGGGTGCGGTTGGTGTAGACGCAATAGGTGTCGATCCAGACATTCGGGATCGTATAGGGGCCGGGGTAGTGCGCCGCGCCCTTCTGCGCGCCATAGGGCGAGTGGCGCGAATAGGCGCCGGCGTCGGTATAGCCGGTCACCTTGCGCGCGACGATGCGGCCGTCCTTCATGACGCCGTCCTTGATGATCACCTTCTCGGCGGCGCGCGGCGAGGAGATCTGCATTTCCTCCTCGCGGCTGTAGATAAAACGGACCGGGCGTCCGGTTAGCTTGGCCGCGAGGATGGCGATCGGCTCGACGATGACGTCGACCTTGCCGCCGAAGCCACCGCCAACGGTGCCACCGACGAAATGCAGCTTCGAGCCCGGCATCTGCAGGATGATCGAGGCGTTGTCCAGGGTGAAGAACATCGCCTGCGTGTTGGTGTAGCAGGTGAAGCGGTCATTGCCTTCCGGCGCCACCACGCAGCCCGTGGTTTCGGTCGGCGCGTGCTCGATCGGCGAGGACTGGTAGGACTGTTCGAGGATGTGGTCGGCCTGGGCAAAGCCTGCCTCGACATCGCCGAAGCGCACCTTGCGGCACTCGCCGCTGTCATAGAGATAGTAATTCTGGCCGTGATATTCGTTGACCAAAGGCGCGCCGGGCTTCAGCGCCTCCTCCATGTCGAAGACGGCCGGCAACACCTCATAGTCGACCTTGACCTTGGCGGCGGCTTCCTGCGCGGCGCGCTCGGTCTCGGCCAGCACCGCCACCACGGCCTCACCCTTCCAGCGCACCTTGCCGTCGGCGAGCACGGTTTCGTCCTCGGGCCCGATCTGGATCAGGATCAGGATGGTGTAGACATTGTGCGGCACATCCCTGGCGGTCAGCACGCGTACGACGCCCGGATGTTTCTCCGCTTCCGACGTATCGATCGAGCGGATGCGGGCATGGTGGTGCGGGCTGCGCACCATCTTCAGATGCAGCATGCCCGGGAAGTTTCGGTCGGCGAAATAGGCGGTCTTGCCGGTGACGTGTCCCGGCGAGTCGAGCCGCGGGCGACCCTGGCCGATCTCATGCAGGCCGTCCTTGCGGACATCGGCAAAGTAGTCCTTGCGCAGTTCCATGGCTCGTCCCCTCAGGCGGCGTTCTGCGAGTTGGCGCGCGCCGCAAGCAGCACCGCCTGGATGATCGGCTCGTAGCCGGTGCAGCGGCAGATGTTGCCGGACAGCGCCTCGACCACATCCTCGCGGCTCGGGTTGGGCGTGCGGTCGAGCAGAACCTTCGCGGCCATGATCATGCCCGGCGTGCAGAAGCCGCATTGCGTGGCGAAGGCATCGAGGAAGGCGCGCTGCAGCGGATGCAGCACACCGCCTTCGGCAAGGCCGGCGGTGGTCCTGACGTCGGCACCGCCGCAGGTTTCGGCCAGCGTCAGGCAGGAGAGCCTGAGTTCTCCGTCGATGATGACCGAGCAGGCGCCGCAGGTGCCTTGGTGGCAACCCCCCTTGGGTGAGGTGTCGCCGATCTTGTCGCGCAGCGCATTGAGCAGCGTCGTGCCGCTTTCGACGAACTCGGCTTTTTCGGAGCCGTTGAGTGTGAATTGGACAGGTACTTTTGCCATTTTTCCTCCCTGCGCGCCTGCCCGGATCGGCCGGACAGACGCGCGTCCCCCACGGATATTAGTCAAGCAGCAGCCGGCCGAGATGGACCGGCAGAACCTCGGCGCGATACCAGGCGCTGGCGATCGGGTCGGTGATCGGCGCGATGCCTTCGCTCGCAGCGGTCAGGGCCGGCGCGATCTCCTGCGGGGTGAGCTTGCAGCCGAGCAGCGCCTTTTCGGCCGCTAAAGCGCGCATTGGACGATCGGCCATGCAGCCCAGCGCGATGCGCGCCGAGGTCACCGTGCCGTCCGATGCGAGCTCCAGAAGCGCGGCGATGCTCAGCACGGACACACCCTTGGGCTTGACCCGCGATACTTTCAGGAAGCGGAAGCTCTCGGCTTTAGGCAATGCAATATCCACCGCGGTCAGTATGGCGCGGCTGGTGTCGCGATCGGCCAAAAAAGTCTCGATCGGCACTTCGCCGGCTTGGGTGACGACGGTCGCGTCCAGCGCCAGCAGCGCCACGGCGAAATCGCCATAAGGGGCAGGGGCGAACAGATTGCCGCCGACGGTCGCCATGTTGCGGATCGCCGGTCCGCCGACGGCGCGCGCGGCCGGCGCAAGCGCGGCGAGCTCGGGATGACGGGCAATCGCGGCCATGGTGACCGAAGCGCCGAGCCGGACCTTGCCGCCGGAAACCGCGATCTGCGAGAGGGCGGGATCGCTGACGCGGATCAGGTTGAAGACGGCAACATCGCCTTCATTGGCCGCGCGGACGACAAGCGTGCCGCCGCCGAGATAGCGTGTCCCAGCGGCCTGCAACGCGGCGTTGGCGTCTTTCACGCTCGAAAAAGTCTGCAGCGCAAGCGACATGGCGCGCTCCCGTCAGCTCTGGCCGGCGAAATGGGCCTTCAGGGCGTTGAAACCGCCCTGGAAGACGTTGGCGCCCATGCCCTCGGCCAGCTTGTCGGCCTCCTCGGGCGCGGCGTCGAAGCTCGCTGTCCATTCGGCATAGGTGCGGTTGCCGTCGGTGACGCGCCGCAACTGCAGCGTCGCCTTGTGATTGGTGAGCGGCTGCGGCGTCTCGAGGATCGAATAGCTGACCAGGAAGTTCTCATCCGAGAAATCGAGCAGCTTCTCGCGCAGCCGCGCGCCGCTGACCAGTTGGAAGTTGCGCACGCAGCCGATCGTGGTGGCGTCCTTGCCGTCCTCGATATGGCTTTCCACCATGCGCGGATGCCAACTGGGCAAACCGTTGAAGTCGCGGATGCGCGCCCAGACCTGCTCGACCGGCGCGTCGATGACGCTGGAAATGGTGACTTTCGCCATAGACTGGTTCCCTTGCAAAGATCGGGAGCATGCTAGGGCGGCCGACGGGCCGGCGCTTATCAATGCGTCTTGAGCCCGTATCAACCAGTCGGAAAAACCGGCGCGTCGATAGTCAGGTGATGCCGGCCTGCAAATGGCGGCTTCCTGCGCTTCCGGTGCTCACGTAGCTAAAGTACGCTCCGCTCCGGCCTTCGCCGGCCGAAGCCCTCACAAGTGTCTTTGCTCTATGAAGGCTACGGCCGGCGTAGGCCGGTTCTCGGAAGCCATCCAGTTTGGTCGCTTCGCGCCCGTCTTCGACTCCGGCTCGGCCTGACCTGAATCTCAAAGCGCCTTACGCTGTCGCTCGCGCGGCTTCGCGGTAGAGCGTCGGCGGCACGCCGACATGGTCGCGGAAGAAGCGCGAGAAATTACCCTGGGTGGTGAAGCCGAGATTGCAGGCGACCGAGATCAGCGGTTCCTGCGACCACTGCAGTTGCCGCACGGCTTCCTCCATGCGCAGCGTGTTCCAGTAGACGTTCGGCGTCAGATTGGTCTGTTCCTTGAACAGCGCGAAGAAATGCGGTCGGGAGAGCCCGACCGAACGAGCGACGTCGTCGAAGGAGATGCGTTCGCAGACGTTGGCCTTCATCAACTGGATCGCCTTGCGGACACGGAAATCGAGCATCGTGTTGATGCGCGCGCGGGCTACCTGCGGCGCGGATGTATCGGCCGCGTCGAGAACGCTGTCGATGAAACGCTCGATCTCGTAATTGGCGACGTCGTCGATGCTTTCATTGTCGGTGAGGTGATCGAGCAGGTTCGCCGCAGCCTGGTGCAGCCAGGGCTCCAGCGTGATCGCCGCTTGCGTGAACAGCGGCGCGGAGGAGGGCAGGTCGCGGCGCCGGCGCGCCCAGTCCGGGTCGATGTAGAAGGCGAGGAACAGGCCGGGCTTACCGTCGCGGGAAAGGGCGTGGCTGTGCGGCTGGAACGAGTTGATGCCGGCCGCGGTGCCAGGCCCAAGCCGCACCGTCTCGCGGCCGATGGTCATTTCGCCTGCCGTGCCTTCCAGCCAGATGATGAGATGGGCCTCGCCATGGGCATGGGTGACGAAGTCGTTGGCGACATTCAGCACGGAAACATGTCCGAACCGGCCCCAGTAGAGCCTGATCGCGTCCGTCATGGCTATCGTTCCTCCCGCAGGCGACTGGCCTCCCTTCGCCTGCCGGGGAATAGTGCGGCTGGGGTGAGGCTGCGTCAAGACAGGCAGGAATGGTGGCCATCTCGCATCGCCCGTCCGGACTCGATTTTCAGACTGGGCGATAGGCGCGGCTTTCCCTTCTCCCCTTGTGGGCCTGTTGCGCAGTTAGCGAGAACAGGCTCGCAGAGGGGTTTTGACCGCGAAGTGTGTTGTGCTTGGTGGGCGATTTGGCCTTGGGGTTGAGTTTGATGGTGGCGGTGCGGCCCCTAGGCCGGTA
>NZ_NSFT01000038.1 GCF_002294725.1 Mesorhizobium sp. WSM4313
ATGGTTGACCACGCTTTTCAAAGATCGTGAACTACATCTCCTCGTTGTGCTCGACGCACTCCGGACAAGTAACCTCATGGGCGCGGCATGCAGGATTAACCGAGCCCAGCCGGTCATGAGTGCGGCCTTGCCGGGTCGGGCGATAGGCAGTCATGCCCTGCCCTTCCTGCGGGTCAAGCACTCCGAAAAAACATTTCCCCCATAAATGCTAGATCTTCCGTTGCCTTTTCGCGTCACAGGCCGTCAAACGCCCGGCCGTTCACAACAGTGATCCGGCAAGTGTTTGGCTGCGCGAGACGATGCTGCAGGGAGTCGTCCTGCATGGCACTTCGCTATGATGCTGCGGTGCCGTCTAACGGCGCCTCGTGCTTGAACGCACTGAACGGCCACCGCGATCAAAATCGATGGTTCGAGGACCGTTGATCATCACCCCGCCAGCCTCGATCTTGTTTGCCGCCACGAGAGCGACACAGAGACTGCTGGTGAAGATGCCCGCCTGCCCGCTATGTTCCGGATGGTTGACCATCCCGGATGGACCCATCGAGGGTGTCAAGGCGAGCATGAGCACAGGCGCGAACAGTTCACGGGCAGGCGCGACGGTGGCCGCAAAGCAACGTCGCGCCAGCATGCGATCTCAGCAGGATCGGCACCATCCTGTCAGGGAGCAATGCGAGTGGCTGGCTTAGCCGCTGCGACGCTGCCCGGCATCGCGTTCAATTGATCTGGCGCCTTAAATGCAGGAAGGCTTCGCGGCCGGTACGAGGCGCATCCCTCCTCCGAAGCAGCACGCCCAAGTATCATCACAAGCCCCGAGCGCCCGCGTTCGGCGATGTCCAATTTCCGACAATGTCGGAATACAGTCAGATCTGCTGGATTGACTTTAAATGGTTTTCTCATTTGGCACAGCGCATGCTGGTTATCCGGAAACACGTGACCGACCAACAAGAAGTCGCATGACACAACCGAAGCCATCCATGTCTGACGGGCTGCCCAGGATACCTACTGCGACCGCGCTTGCCCGGTGACGACCGCTCCGGCTCCGCCCGTTACCGACGAGGCAAAGTGACGGATTTCCTGCGTTTCAACGACATGGAGGTGGTTGTCATTCCCGCTGGGGGACAGACTCGGCCTGTTCAAGGCATTGCGCGAAGGCGGCAAGATGACGGCCACCCGTGCGCGAACTCAAGGAGCGCAGCCTGTATCGTGTATCAGGCAAATAGGCCGTCGGTCAGTGACCTTGACACAGGGGACATGCGCAAGGTCCTGAAGTTTGATGCAGCGATAGAAGGGTGCCAATGACAACAATAGCTTACAGGAACGGAACCATGGCTGGCGACGGCCGAGCCTTGGGTTTTGACTCAGTATCCGTCGGTGAGAAAACGAAGGTGTTTCGCTTATGCGACGGCACACTCATCGGCGTTTCCTCTTCGTCCTTGGGTATTCCAAAGGCCGTTCGAGACTGGGTTGAGAAGGGCATGGATGTTTCTGATATTCCTGTGCCGCGCAACGACGACAATTTTGAATTTGAGGCGCTGATAGTGCGCAAAAATGGGGAAGCCGTATTGTTGGACGGCAATTGGCTGCCAAGTGATCCCGTGAAAGGTGAATATTATGCCATCGGGAGCGGCAAGCAGTATGCTTTGGCCGCGCTGGTTTTGGGCAAGTCAGCTAAGGAAAGCGTCGAAGTTGCCGCGAAACTCGACGTTTGGACTGGTGGCACAGTCACTGCCATAACTCACTAAACCCGCCTTTCGGCGGGAGTGTGACAGTGCGAGCGTGGAAGTAGGGCGCCACCCCGGGGCACGTCGAGCCCTGTCATGTGAGCTGGTCCATAAGCGCGCGAAAGCGTCCAGTTGTGGCCAAAAGCACGATTTGCGACAGAACCGGCCCGCTTCTATGAGTATGGGCCGCTTTTTGCGGCCAGCGTGCTTGCCATCCTGCCGCCAGTGGCCGTCGCCTTCTTCTTCCAAGGTTACCTCGTCATGAAGTAGAGCACCACGATCTTGTCGGAGAGATCGGAAGGCGGACGGCCCTTCCGTCCGCGTCGGCCAGTTCGAAAGGCGGCGCGGCCTGCTCGTCGATCGCCTGGAAGAACCTCTCCGCGCTGTCCCTCATCTTGTCGAGATCGGCGCCCGGATGGTGGGCCAGCGCGGAGGTCCCGAGGATCAGCGCCAGAAATTGAATCGCAAGCGACGGTTTCGCTTTCATGGACAATGCATTCCGGTTGGGGGCGTTCGAGGGCTCCGCGGCTAGGATTGGTCTCACTGTGTCTGCTCCCGCTCCCGGCGGCTCATCTGCCTGATAGGCGCGTTCCCGCTCGGGCCATGTGCTTTTGATGAAGGCCAGAACGGCCCGGATCTCCTCGTCGGTGAGGACATTCCCGAAGCCCGGCATGTCGCTCTGGTAGCCGCCGCCGACGACCGCGGCCGGTCCCGGCGCCGGCATGCGTCCCGAAGGCAGCGGGCTTTCCAATCGCGCTGACCTTCGCCTGGCTAAAACCGTCTTGCCTAGCGCTATCGCCGCGGCCGGGGCGCGGCCATCCGGTTGGCGAGCCAAGGCAATGTCCAGACCAATCCGAGGCCTGCCGCGGCCACGCATCGATAAGAGGACCGACGCCCTTCTCCTTTGCCGCCGCTGGAGAACAGGTATTTGATCAGCGCGGCCGTCCCGAGGACGAGCACGACGACGACAAGCAGCCACACCAGGCCCGTGCCGAACATCATCATGCCGCTCATGCATTCCATCATCGAAGCCTCCTATTCCGTGGCGTAGATGCCGCCGGTCGCGTCAGACTTTCGGATTTCGAGAATCTCGAAGGGCGCTTCCTTCGTGCCACTCATGCCGGGGGAGCCCATCGGCATGCCGGGCAGCGTCATGCCCTTTGATGTCGGGCCGCTCGGTCAAGAGCTTGTTGACCGTGCCGACCGGCACATGGCCGCTCACCACATAGCCGTCGATGAACGAGAGAAGGCAGCCATCGGCTTCCGGCGGAATGCCCTCTTCGCGGCTCATGGCGAAAAGGTCGTGAGTCGGCCTTGACGGTGATTCCTGGAAGGCCGATTCCAAGGCGAGCTGGCTTGAAGGCCGCGGTCCGGATGGTCGACTAGGCAGCTTGGTTCCACGATCGCAATGCTTGATCGCTTCATTGCAGGCCATGGGCTCTCGCCCCCTCCTTTTGCCACACGAGGCGCCAGCTCACGTGTTGTTGTTGGCGTGCGCCCCGGCAACCGCTTTCACCAGCCGCTCCAGCGATCCCGCGCGCTCCAGCTCCGCAAAGAATGATGCGGCGTGACGCTACCCAGCCGGTGCTTCTCGGCCTTCCAATTAAACTGTCTCGACGAAAGAGCCGTCTCCGTTGCTCCGGTCTCGGTGTTGAGTTCTCTAAGGCTGCGCCACACCTTGGTCCCCACGCCGGCAAATGATCTCACTATGCAGCCCGTGCTCGCACGCTCTCAAACTAATTACCGCTGCTGCAACACGCCGCCTGGCGGCCTGCACCGAAAAGCCGACAGGGGTGCATCTGAATAGCCGTGAACCCAGGTCTCAAAGACCATCCGGCGCGACGAGCGGACGCACCGCACGTGTGACACCCGCCTTGTGGGGCAGGGTTGCCTTTCTCAATCCCGGCGTTGGTCGGCGTCCCAATGAGCAGCAAGCTATTATCGGCCGCCGAATCTTAGTGGCTTCGTCGAGAGCCTCAATCAACCAAGCGGCGAAAGCCCCGCTAGAGTCTCCGCCCGCCTGTCGCTATGAAGCAGTTGCAGCCAGCGCTGCTTCAGGCGCATGAACTCGCCCGATGCAATGATTTCCGTCGCCCTGGGTCTTTCGAAGGGCACTGTTTCTATTCCCTTCTTCTTCGGCGCGCGGCTTGATGCCGACATACGGTTTCTTGACCTGCCGCCTGAACTGGCTGCCGAAGCGGGTGCCCCGCCAGCGACCCCGACAATCCCCTGTTCCGCAACTGCTGAAGAGCCGACTGCGCTCGCATCCCGATATTGCGCAACGGCACTATGCCGACATTCTGGAGACCGCAGCCGCATGAGCCTCGAGATGTTCCGCCGACCGTCGACAAAGGCGTCCTCTCGCCTGCGTCCGCCATTTGTCAGTGCTCGATCTGATTGGGGAGACGCCGGTCGTCGAACTGAAGAGATTCGATACCGGCAGGTGTCGTCGCTTCGTCAAGATCGAAAGCCAGAATCCCGGCGGATCGATCAAGGATCGCATTGCGTTGTCGATGATCGTTAATGCCGAACAGCGTGGCACGCGCGGGGCGGTACAATCATCGAAGCGACCGCTGGCAACACAGGGCTCGGCCTGGCCATCTGGCGGCACGAAGCGCGTGATCGCGTGTCCAAAAGCTGACAGCGTCAGACAAATGTCAGGTTCATTACAACCAACATCTGGGCACTGACGAGGTTTTTCGAAGCAATGGGCGCTAACTGCGCGCTGAGCGCGTTGGCATGGCTTTTGAGACTGAGTGACTGTGACTGCACTCAATGGGGCAAGACGAGCGATGCGCTCCTCCCTGAACCCGTGTGCCGTCTCTGAGAGGAAACCAGCTCGTGCAGAAACCTTTGGAAATAGCTTTGGACCGCAACGTGGTATTGCAGATGGAGTCCCCGGCTCCTTCGATTAGAGTCGAGAACTGGCTGCATGGCGAGCCCCTCACGAGCTTTGAGCCCGGCAAGTGTACATAGTCGAATTTTGGGCAACTTGGTGCGGCCCATGTGTGGACGGGATGCCCCATCTGATCCAGCTGCAGGGCGTCGCCAGGCGCACCATCTGGACAGCAGGAACTGGACTATGGGCAAGGTAACAGGCTTTCTCGAAATCGACCGGCAGGTGCACAAGTACCAGCCGGCCTCCGACCGCATCCGGCATTTCCGCGAATTCACGCTGCCGATGTCCGACAAAGAGGTCGAGAAACAGGCCGCGCGCTGCATGGATTGCGGCATTCCGTTCTGCCATGGGCCGACGGGCTGCCCGATCCACAACCAGATCCCGGACTGGAACGACCTCGTCTACAATGGCGACTGGGACAATGCGATCCGCAACCTGCATTCGACCAACAATTTCCCGGAGTTCACCGGCCGCATCTGCCCCGCACCTTGCGAGGAAGCCTGCACGCTGAACCTCGAGGACATCCCCGTCGCCATCAAGACGGTCGAGCAGGCGATCGCCGACAAGGCTTACGAGACCGGCCATATCAGGCCCTATCCGCCGGAGAAGAAGACCGGCAAGCGCGTCGCCGTCATCGGCTCCGGCCCGGCCGGCATGTCGGCTGCCCAGCAGCTCGGCCGCGCCGGCCACGACGTCCATGTCTATGAGCGCGAGAGCCGGCCCGGCGGGTTGATGCGTTACGGCATTCCCGACTTCAAGATCGAGAAGCACTATATCGACCGGCGCATCGAGCAGATGCAGGGCGAGGGCGTCACCTTCCATTGCGGCGTCAATGTCGGCGTCGACAAGCCGGTTGCCGAGCTGCTCGCCGAACATGACGCCGTGCTTTATTGCGGCGGTTCCGAAACGCCGCGCGCGGCCGGCATTCCCGGCGACGATCTCGGCGGCGTGCATGACGCGATGCCCTATCTGGTGCAGCAGAACAGGCGTGTCGGCGGCGAACCGATCCAGTCGGTGGCGTGGCCGTCGCATCCGATCCTCGCCGGCGGCCAGCATGTCGTCGTCGTCGGCGGCGGCGACACTGCCTCCGACTGCGTCGGCACCGCCTTCCGCCAGGGCGCGGTGCGCGTCACCCAGCTCGACATCCGGCCGCAGCCGCCGGAAAAGGAAGACAAGCTGTCGGTCTGGCCATACTGGGCGACCAAGATGCGCACGTCATCCTCGCAGGCCGAAGGCGCCGAGCGCGAATTCCAGGTGGCGACGCTTGAATTCATCGGCGAAAACGGCCAGCTGACCGGGGTCAAATGCTGCGAAGTCGACGAAAAGCGCAAGCCGATCGCCGGCACCGAATTCGTCATCCGCGCCGATCTCGCGTTCATCGCCATCGGCTTTGCCGGGCCAGCCGCTCGCGGGCCGGTGTCGGAACTGGCCGGCCAGATGAAGATCGCCATTGACAGCCGCCGCTCGAAGAATGTCGAGGCCAATGACCGGGACTACAGGACCAGCGTCGAAAAGCTCTATGCGGCGGGCGACGTGCGGCGCGGCCAGTCGCTGGTCGTCTGGGCGATCCGCGAGGGCCGCCAGGCGGCGCGCGCCATCGATGAGGCGCTGATGGGATCGAGCGTGCTGCCGCGCTGAGTCCGTCTCGAGACCCTACTTGTGCGGCCACCTGAAGGCGCTTTCCGCCCTTCCGCTGCCCCGGGCAGCTTACGGACTGATCGCCGTGGTCGTTTCGGTTGTGGCCCCGGCCGCAGGCTGCCGCCTTGGCGGCCAAGAAAAATCGTCGGCGCGGCCGGGCGCAGCAGCGGGCGCCTTGCCCTCGACGACGAATTTTTCACCGGGCCCGTCCGGCTTGGCCGGCGCTGCGGCACCGAGAAGTTCCGAACCGCCGTCGAGTGCCGGTGATTGCGAGTCGGCGTCGGTAGCCGGGTCGGCGGCCTCAGTCTTTTCCTTCGAGGGTGGACTACGTTACTGGCCAGTACCGGCAACGCATCGAAGGAACTTTACAATCATAAAGGTACGTCACTGGTCTCGCGGCTCACCTATGACGATCTAGACGCGCATTCGAGTCCACAATCCGACTGGCATTTTCGTAAAGGCCTCCTCGGTGCGGGCGGCATCAGGGAGGATTTTCTCATGACGAGGACTTCTTACGGAAATGGGGGGCTACTCAAACACATTCAGTGATCAGCGCGGGGGCGGCGTCAGCTATTTCACCGCCGATCTTGGATATAATTTCTTGAACTCACCGCGCTACCGCATCGGTGCTTTTGTTGGCAACAATTTCTGGCACGAGAGCTACGATGCTTTCGGTTGCACGCAGCAGGCGACCAACTGGGGAACCTGTGTGCCAACCGTCCCACCTACGTCAACCTCTCAGCCAGGACAACGATTGGCATTCGCTGCGACTCGGCTTGGCCGGGCAGACGCAACTCACCGAGCGACTCAGCCTTTCTGGTGACGTGGCGTTCCTCTTCACGCGGCTCGACGGCAAAGAGCAGCACCACATGCGCCCAAGATCAAGCTAATTCCCGAAGACGGCGATGGGCATGGCGTCCAGCTCGAGGCGGTGTTGCGGCCGTGGCGAATAACGGCACCGCTCATTTCGAAGAGGCAATGGGCGGTCGTGGTTCCCCGCAGGCCGACGATTGGAAGGCAAAGCGCTACGGCGTTTTCGTGCAGGCTAGCATCAAGTTCAACTGAGAGAGCAAGAACCGAGGAGAGCGGCGATGCCACTCCAGCTCATTACGATCATTGGATCAACAGAAGGAAGTTTTCCGAAGAGTTTTGCAAGCGTGCGCAAAGTCGCCAGACAAAGTTCTCTCGGTCCATAGTGTACGTGCCGTCACGCCCGTTCTCGACATGGTTGAATGATACGTCCCGCGCGATCGATCAAAGTCGTTTTTCATTGGTTTTCCGGAAATCGCGGGGAGCACAGCGTGCTGTGACCCTCGCCTGCTGGTTTTCTGTCAACGCGCAGATGAGGGAGAATGAGCGTACAGCAAAAATCATCAGTGCTGTCGCTTTCGCCAAAGCCCGCCGCAGCTAAACGGGGTCCCACGCCCGGTAGCGCCCCCTGCCGGTCACCTCACGGATGCCGAGTTCGGCACCAGCCCGAGCGCAGCGCGCTGGCTAATTTTCAGCTCGGCCGCGACCAGACCTGCCGACACCAGCGGCCGCGCCAGCACCAGCTCGATCAGCGCCGGCAGGCTCGAGTTTTTGCGCCGGTTCCTGAGCCGGCGCTCCATCTGGCTTTTGGCCAGCGCCTGGATGATTGCAAGGCTGAAACAGTCGATGGAACGCCCCTCCAGCGAAGCCGAACCGGACGAGGCGCGCGCGCCAGGTCCTTCGGCTGCCATCGGCACGCTGGGTTTAAGTGCTTGGGGTGACACGGCGTGATCTCCGCCGTTGGCGGGAACAGGGCAGTGCAATAGTACTGCCCTGTTCCTTTTGATCAGAGGCCAGTGCGGATTTCTTCGGCAAGCGCCCTCAACGTCGTCTCGACGTCATCGCCGTTTACCATCTTCTGCATCGCCACGGCCCATGCGTTCATGGCTTCGCCGAAGCCGACACGCGGTGTGAAAGCCAGCGCGGCTTGGTCCTGTATCTTTTTGAAGCTGTCAACGAAGTTGTTGAACTCGGGCTGCGAAGCGTACTTAGTCCAGGTGTCGTCTGCCAGGTCGACGTGCGCGGCGGATTGACGAGCTGGCCAGCAAGGGCACCCTTGAGCGCCACCTGCTTGGAGGTGGCCCACGGGATGAACAGCCAGGCCGTGCCCTTCTTTTCGGAAGCCGCGTTCATGGCGAGAGCCCAGATCCAGATGTCAGACTCCAAGCTCGTGGCGCTCGGTGCGTGCAGCGGCGGAGCGAAGGCGATCTTGCCGGATGCCGGCTTCCCCGCAACATCGTTCCAGAAGCCGAACATATTTGAGTCGATCGTCATCGCGCTGCGGCCGGACGCGAAGGAAGGAGCCGCGCACTTCTTGATCATGTCCACGTAATGTAGTCGTATCCAGCATCGGTAAGCTTCCAATCGCTCAGGTATTTGTCCAGCGGCTCCAGGGCGCCACTCGGAGCGAGGTCCTACGCGGGCTGAATGCCAGTGCCGAACACATCCCATGCTGGCGACTTCGTCGTCAGTTGGATCGTCATCTTGTTCCAGTAAGAATCGTCTGGGTAGAGTTCCGGCGTGACCTTGATGCCGGGTCAGCTTCTCGAACTCCGGAAATTGCGCAGCGAGAGCATCCGCATAGGGGTGGATGTCGTAGGCCCAAGTTATGCTGGTCCCTTCGAATTGACGCCAGTTCACGGTGTCGGCAGCGGCCGAATTAGTGAGCGATGCCGAGACGGCAAAAAACGCCAAGTCAAAAGCAAGCTGTTTGCGAAGCGACGCGCACCTGTAACGAGTACGGGGAATGAGCGACCCATGTAATCCTCCCTGGGGCATTTTGCCAATTTTTGGGTCCACTCCTCCATCCCGAGTTCGCTCATAGCCACAATAAGCGGTTTCCAACGAGCTCGCTCTGAATGCACCAGGCCAACTGGGTAAAAACGGGTAACCGGCACTAAAAGGCGTTGTAGTATCGCCACCAGAAATACTGCTCCGTGGTGCTGGCCTTTGCCTGGGGGCGCAACACGGCAACTACCCGCTCAAAACGGTTGGTCCTCTACCTCTTATTCACCGTCGCTTTCCTCGCGGCCTAACCCGGCCGGAATATCCGTTGCCAGAAAAAGGCCTCGCGGCCGGTTCGAGGCTCATCCCTCCTCCGAAGCAGCACGCTCAAGTATCGTCACAAGCCCCGAGCGCTTCGCGTTCGGCGATGTCCAAATTCCGACAATGTCGGATACAGTCAGATCTACTGGATTGCGTTTGAATGGTTTTCTCATTTGGCACAGTACATGCGGGTCATCCGCAAAACACGTGACCGACCAACAAGAGTTCGCATGATCACCTTACCACAACATACAGCCGCCGCGGAACAATCACTTGGCCCCTGATCGCCCACCCCGGCACCACAACCGGAGTCATCGATGTTCTGACAGGCTGCCCAAGGATACCTGCTGCAACAGGGCTTGCCCTGGTGACGACCACTCCGGCTCCGCCGGTTACCGACGAGGGCAAAGTGACGGATTTCCTGCTTTTCAACGGCATGGAGGTGGCTGTCATTCCCGACCACCGCGCCGGTCGTCACCCATATGGTCTGGTGCAGGATCGGCAGCGCGGAATGAGCCGCCGGGGATATCTGCATGTCTTCGAGCATCTGATGCTCAAGGCGCCTCATGACGAGCACGGCTCCGTCGCCTGGAGAGATTGAACCCAAAGGGAGATTCAGATGTCTGAAGCGAATCAGGAAAAGTTGGACGCATTCTTGGGGAAAATGGTCGGCGATCTCGGTGCGATCGCAACGGGCGCGGGAGTCCTGCTGGGGGACAGACTCGGCCTGTTCAAGGCATTGCGCGAAGGCGGCAAGATGACGGCCGCCGAACTTTCGACACGCACCGGCACCCAGGAACGCCTCGTAAGGGAATGGCTTTCCGGGCAGGCGGCGGCGGGTTACGTCGACTACGATGAAGCGAGCGACAAATTCTATCTCAACGCCGAGCAAGAGCTGGTGTTCGCTGATGAAGACAGCCCGGCCTTCATGGCAGGCGCATTCGAGTTCCTGTCCGCGCTGTGGCTCGATGAAGAAAAGGTGAGGCAGGCATTCCAGTCCGGCAAGGGCGTCGGGTGGCACGATCATAGCGCGTGTCTGTTTCGCGGTACGGAACGGTTCTTCCGTCCAGGCTACAATGCCAATCTGATCGACTCCTGGCTGCCGGCCTTGGAGGGCGTCGTCGAGAAGCTCGAACGCGGCGTGGACGTCGCGGATGTTGGATGCGGTCATGGTGCATCGACCGTGCTCATGGCACAGGCCTTCCCCAATTCGCGCTTCGTCGGCTTCGACTATCATGCCCCTTCGATTGAGCGCGCCCGCAAGGCGGCCGAGGTAGCCGGCGTCGGCGTTAACACGCGGTTCGACGTGGCGGCCGCCAAGAGCTATCCCGGAACCTATGACCTCGTCACATTCTTCGATTGCCTTCACGACATGGGCGACCCGACGGGCGCCGCCACCCATGTCCACGGATCGCTCAAGCCGGACGGCACGTGGATGATCGTCGAGCCGTTCGCGCATGATCATCTGGCGGCGAACCTCAATCCCGTCGGCCGCGTTTACTATGCCGCTTCCACTTTCGTGTGCACGCCCGCATCCGTGTCGCAGGAAGTCGGGCTCGCGCTTGGAGCCCAGGCCGGTGAGGCGAGGCTGCGCAAGGTTGTGACCGGCGGCGGCTTCAAGCGATTGCGTCGCGCCGCGGAGACACCGTTCAACATGGTGCTGGAGGCCCGCCCTTAGCGTGGCCGTCGCCAGAAATTGCAGCTCATCGCATTTGATGAAGATCACCGCCAAAAATCCGGACGCATCGGGCACATTTTCAAGGCGTCTGGGTTCACGCAGAGGTCGCTGCCGAGTTGTGTGCCAAGAGTCCCATACGTTGCGGCTCAGAAAGGACCCCACGCACGGCGACGAACATGCCCATAGCGATGGCCGCTATAATCACATATGTCCACCATGGCGCGTTCACAAAGCTGGTAAGCCACGTCGCACCGAACGCGCTTACGACAAAAACGAGAGCCTCGATAAAAAGACTGAGCCTGTACACATTCAGTCGTCTCATCCTCATACCACCCATCCAAAGACTGAGCTTGTTGCGCTACTGCGACAGAGCCTAACATATTGGAGAGTGCTCACTAGTCGACCGTGAACAATCCGAGCCCTAAGCGGCGACCGGCTTCGGCCGGATTTGAAGCAGGGCAATCAAGAGCGACAAAAACCCCTTCAGCCACCTGAGCAGGAGGGAGAAGTTGTAGCCGGCGGCGG
>NZ_NSFT01000039.1 GCF_002294725.1 Mesorhizobium sp. WSM4313
AGACAGGTGTTGGGGAGCCGCCGGTTACCAGGACAAGGGGCCATGGAATAAGAAAATGCGCAGGCCCTGAGACCATAATGCCAGTTCTCTGCATTCATGGGAACTGGTTTCCAGCTTAAAATTCAAACATATATGGGAGAAGGCGCACACTCGTGATGATCTCGTGCGGCTCCTCGCGACAGGAACCACATCGGCCGTGCCGCGTCATAGAGACAGGCTCTTGCCGCGATCCTGGAGTGACGTCGATGATCAGGCTGCTTGTTATCGCTGGATTGGCGCTCGTGCTCGCGTGCGGCGGGACGCTGGCAGCCAAGCTCGACCTCGCCGCTGTCAACCAGGCGCAATTCAGCGAGGGCGAGCCGAAGGGCGTCGATCCGATGGTGCTCAGAGCGCAAATTCTTCTCGATCGCGCCCGCTTCTCCCCCGGCCTGATCGACGGCCGCCTGTCCGACAATTTCTCCAAGGGCGTCGCGGCCTTCCAGGCGGCCAACGGGCTCCCCTCCGACGGCAAGCTCACCCGTGAGACCTGGGACAAGCTCGCGGCGACTTTCGCCGGGCCGGTGCTGATAAACTACGAGGTCACGGCCAAGGATGTGCGCGGGCCGTTCACCAGGCGCATCCCCGCCCGCATGGAGCGGATGGCGCGTCTGAAGCGGCTCGGCTATCGCAATGCGCGGGAAAAACTGGCGGAGCGCTTCCATGTCAGCGAACAGTTGCTGAGGCTGCTCAATCCCAAAGCCGGTTTCAGGAAGGCCGACACCACGTTGGTGGTGCCCGATGTCGGCCGTGGCGATCCTCCCGCGGCCGTCGCAAGCGTCGAGGTCGACAAGGGTGCCCGCCAAGTGCGCGCGCTCGATGCGTCGGGCAAAGCGCTCGCGGTCTATCCTGCCTCGATCGGCAGCGAGGAAAAGCCGGCGCCGAGCGGCACGGCCGAGGTCAAGCGCGTGGTGCACAATCCGACCTATCGTTACAATCCGAAATTCGCCTTCAAGGGCGTCAAGAGCAAGCGGCCCTTCACCATCGCCAAGGGGCCCAACAATCCCGTCGGATCGGTATGGATCGATCTCTCGATCGAGAGCTACGGCATCCACGGCACGCCTGACCCGGGCAAGATCGGCACCACCTTCTCGCATGGCTGCATCCGGCTGACCAACTGGGACGCCGAGGACCTCGCCGCCATGGTCAAGCCGGGCACCAAAGTCGACTTCAAGGACGAGACGGCGCAGGACGGGCAAGTGCAGTGAGATGCCGGCGGGTCGCGATCCGCCAATCGCAGATCGCTGCATAAGCTCAATTTATCGTCATCCTCAGTTTTTCAGAACGTTACACCGCCTTGCCTCGCCTGTAGCTTCGACGGCGCGGTTTGGAGAATGGTCTGGGTTTGGTGGTTCGATGAAAGAACATGCGCGGGTGGTGATCGTCGGCGGCGGATGCGTTGGCGCGGGTATTCTTTATGGCCTGGCCAAGCGCGGCTGGACGGATGTCGCGCTGCTCGAGCGCACGCAGCTCACCGCCGGCTCGACCTGGCATGCGGCGGGGCTGATTCCGTCCTATTCCCGCAACATCAATGTTGGGCGGATGATCAAAAAGACGATCGAAATCTATGAGGGTCTCGAAGCGGAGACCGGGCAGCCGGTCGGATGGCACAAATGCGGACAGTTGCGCATCGCCAATTCGAGAGACCGACTCGATGAATTCAAGAGCTATATGAGCGTGGCCGAGGTGCAGGGCATGCGGGCGCAATTGCTCACCCCCGATGAGGCGCGCAAGCTCTGGCCGCTGCTCGACAACAAGGATATGCTCGGCGCGCTTTACCATCCCGATGACGGGCATATCGCGCCGGCCGATGTGACGCATGCCATGGCCAAGGGCGCGCGGGATCTCGGCGCCAAGGTCTATCTCAATACCGAGGTCACCGGCTTCAAGCGGACCGCTTCCGGCGAATGGCTGGTCGAGACCAACAAGGGCGACATCACCTGCGAGCATGTGATTTGCGCCACCGGCAATTACGCGCGCCAGACCGGCGCGCTGCTTGGCTTGGAGATCCCGGCGATCCCCATCCTGCACCAGTACTGGATCACCGAGGCGGTGCCGGAGGTGGTGGAGCGCAAGCGCGCCGGCCGGCCCGAAATGCCGATCCTGCGCGACGAGGGTTTTGAAGGGTATCTGCGCGAAGAAGGCGACGGGCTGATGTTCGGTCCCTATGAGCGCACCGAACACCTGAAACTCTTCGCCGAGGATGGCGTGCCGTCCTGGTTCGGCGCCGATCTGCTGGAAGAGGATTTCGAGGCGGTGTCGTGGAACTGGGAGCAGGCGCTGCAGCTGGTGCCTGCGCTCGGGCGCGTCGGCATCAAGGCCAATGTGCGTGGCCCGTTCCAGATGACGGCGGACGAGCTGCCCTTGATGGGGCAGGCTTGGGGCCTGCCCAATGTCTGGCTGGCCGAAGGCGTGCCGGGCGGCATCCTGTGGGGCGGAGCGATCGGCTACTATTTGTCGGAGCGGATCGTCGAAGGCGGCAACAGTATCGATACATCCGATCTCGACCCGCGCCGCTTCGGCGACTACGCCAACAAGGAATGGACGCGCGAGAAGGTGCGCGAGGCGTGGGGCACGCATGCCGAACAGAAGTATCCGGGCCAGGACATGCCCGCCGCGCGGTCGCAGAAGACCGCGCCTTCCTATGACAGGCTGACGGAACTGGGAGCGGTCTGGGGCGTGCTCAATGGCTGGGAAATGCCCAACTGGTTCGCGCGCGACGGCGTCGAGGCCAAGGACCAATATAGCTGGCGCTGGACGCCCAAGGGGAATCTTGTCGGCGAGGAAGTACAGGCGGTACGCAACGCCGTCGGCCTGGTCGAGATGACGCCGATGACCAAGTTCGAGGTGTCAGGTCCCAGCGCGGCCGCCTGGCTGGACCGGATCATCGCCAACCGCCTGCCGGCGGTCGGCAAGGTGACGCTGGCGCATCACCTCACCACCAGCGGTGGCGTGCAGGCGGAATATATGGTGGCGCGGCTTGGCGAGGACCTGTTCTACCTGATCTCGACGCCGCGCGCCGAACGCTGGAACTTGGACGACCTTTCAAGACTGCTTCCCGCCGACGGCAGCGTATCCTTGAAGAACGTCACCAACGACCGCGGCTGCTTTACCGTCGTCGGGCCGAACGCGCGGGCCGTGCTGCAGCCCCTCACGGAGATCGACCTTTCCAACGAAAGTTTTCCCTGGTTCGGCGTCAAGACCGGCAGCGTCGCCTTGGCAAGCGACGTGCGGCTGCTGCGGGTGAACTATGAAGGCGAGCTCGGTTGGGAACTCTATCATCCCCTGCCCTACCAGCGGCGATTGCTCGACGCGATCCTCAAGGAAGGCGAGAAGCACGGCATGCGGCTGGTCGGGCTGCACGCGCTGGAGTCGCTCAGGCTCGAGAAATCCTATCGCGCCATGTATCGCGACATGAACCCGGAGCTCAACGCGCTGGAGAGCGGGCTGGAGCGCTTCATCCGGCTCGACAAGGGCGACTTCGTCGGGCGCGACGCGGTTCTGAAATACAAGGAGCGCAACGACCAGCGGCGATCCGTGACGCTCAGGATCGAAACCGACGGCGCCAGCACGCTTGCCAATGAAGGGCTCTACAGCGACGGCGCGCTGGTCGGGCGCATCACGTCGGGCGGCTACGGCTACGCGCTCGGACATGACGTGGCGCTAGCGCTGCTGCCTGAACCGTTTTCGAAACCCGGCACCAAGCTCGACGTCGCGATCCTGGGCGACTGGAAGGTCGCCGAGGTGATCGCGGATTCGCCTTACGATCCGACCTCGGCCAGGGCGCGGATGTAATAGGCGGGGCCTGCAAAGGCCCCGTTGCCGACGTGTCCTTCGGAGGGAAGCCCGTATGCGTATCGATCGGATCAACGTCTATTCGGCGCAATTGCCGGTCAAAGGCGGCGTCTACCGGATGGCCAGCGCCGATGTGGAGGCGCTGGACTCGACGCTGGTCGAGATCGTTACCGATGACGGTTTTGCCGGCTGGGGCGAGACCTGCCCGATCGGCCCGGTCTACCAGCCGCATCATGCGCTGGGCGCCCGCGCGGCGATCGCCGAAATCGCGCCGGGGCTGATCGGCGTGGAAATCGCCTCGATCAGGCTGCTCGCCAAACAGATGGACGAGCGGCTCAACGGGCATGGCTATGCCAAGGCCGCCTTCGACATGGCGTTCCTCGACCTGCTCGGCCAAAAACTCGGCGTGCCGGTCTCGACGCTGCTGGGCGGCGCGCTGACCGACCGCGTGCCGGCCTATTATTCGCTGATCGTCGGCCCGCCGGAGGAGACGGCGAGGGTCGCCGCCGACAAGGTGAGCGCCGGTTACCCGCGCCTGCAGGTCAAGATCGGAGGCCGCAACCTGGAGGAAGACGTCGCCGTCGTCCACAAGGTCTGGGAAGCGGTCGGTTACAAGGCTCGGCTAGCGGTCGACGGTAACCGGGGCCTGACGGCGGCCGCAGCGATCCATCTCGACCGGCTCTGCCAGCAAATTCCCTTCGTCTTCGAGCAGCCCTGCAACACGATGGACGAGATCGCGACGCTGAAAGGCCGCATGACACATCCGGTCTATCTCGACGAGAGCACCGAGGATCAGAATGCCGTGCTGCGGGCGATCTCGCTGGGCATCGCCGACGGCTTCGGCTTCAAGGTGACGCGCCTGGGCGGACTGACGAAGATGACCACGGTGCGCGACCTCTGCGCCATCCGCTCGCTGCCGCACAGTTGCGACGACGCCTGGGGCGGCGACATCATCGCGGCGGCCTGCGTGCATCTGGCCGCCACCGTCGAGCCGCGCCGCATGGAAGGAGCCTGGATCGCCCAGGAATACATCAAGGGCCATTTCGACCAGAAGCACCCGGTCGTCATCAAGCAAGGGCACATCGCCGTGCCGCAACGGCCGGGGCTCGGCGTAAAACCCGAGCCCGGCATGTTCGGCAAAGCGGTGGCGATATACGGGCCGTAAGGGGCAAGCGGCGGGCAGCCAGGCTTACTATTCGGATCGGAATGGCCGCGGACGTGGCCGATAATTTTCAGCGCCGTCCCCCACTCCGTCTCGGCTTCGCCGAGCCACCTCTCCCCCTCCGGAGGGAGAGGAAATGCTGACCGGCAACGTCGCGACCTCGGCATTGCTATTGCCTCTCTACTTGGCGATTGCCATTGCTCGCCCCCGGCGATGGCGTTTCCTCTCCCTCCGGAGGGGGGTGAGGTGGCTCGGCGCGCAGCGCCGAGACGGAGTGGGGGAACCACCTGCGCGATTGTCGCCACGCCCGGCATGTTGACCGGCAGCACAGCACCCGATCACCTTCGCGATGCCACGGATCGTTCCGCCCTGTCCTGCGTTCTTGTGACACGCAAGGAGGAACGGCGATGGACGACGACGATCGGACCGAGAAGATCAGGCAGCGTGCCTATGAGATCTTTCAGCGCGAGGGCGGCATCCTGGGCAATCATGAACGGCACTGGCATCAGGCGGAGTTGGAGATCGACCGCGAGGCCGCCCTGCCGATGACGGCAGACGATGCGCTGCCAGAAACGCGCGAGATCGACAGCGCGGATGTGCTGACGGTGGAGGCGCTTGCCATGCGCACCGGCATTTCGGGCGACGAGGCACAAGAGCTGCTCGACAGGCTGGGCAACGACCGCGCTGCGATCGAGCAAGCGGCGCGCGATCTGCAAGCACGCAAGCGCGGTGTCGATTAGAGGCACTGCATTGAGATTTTGACCGGTCGGCTCTGTTTGCGTTGGCAGGTGGCACGCGTTGGAGATTGGCCGAAACGCCCATCGCGATCGTTTGCAGGGCAGAGCAGGAGCGAAGCTCCTGGAATCCAGCCGTTGCCTTCACCCAGGAATGCAACAGAGCAAAATTCTGCACCGTGGCGTCGCTTCCAAGTCACGGAATGGCAACTGTGTTCATGCGAATGCGGTTTTGTCGCGAATGATAGCGTTGAGGACGACCAGGAGCTTCCTTGCGACGGCGATGATAGCGAGCTTCTTGGAGCCCGACCGGGCAGCAAGT
>NZ_NSFT01000004.1 GCF_002294725.1 Mesorhizobium sp. WSM4313
TAGTTCTGCATTATCATGTCCACGCCTCTTCCTGTGGTGCGGGGTCTGCTTGGAACAGCCCCGTGCAACTGTTCAGGTTGATGGTTCACCGGTGGGAAGGGACCGAGCCATGCCACGGCCTGTCCGAAAGGACGACCAGGATTCATTCGGTCTCCTTCCCACTTCAACCATACACCAGAACCAACACACAGGATTTCTATGGTCTGCGCGCGTCGCTTCGCTCCTTGCTCCGCCATAGAATGACGAAATCGCGAAGGCCACGGCCAATCTCAAGCTTGCAATTACCATTCAAAATTCTACGCCGAATTACATTCGGCTGGTATCCAGGAAAAGTGGGACGCGGTTTTCCGGTTGTCAGGCCCATCCTCGGCTCTACGCGTTCGCGGTGCTCCCGCTCCGCCCGTGGATGACGAAGTCCAAGCAAAATCCGCGTGACAAAAGTTGACGTTTACGTAAAAAGAAGGCGCGAGGCCGGCCCAAAGGTGGATGGCTTCGCTTGGGCCATGCGCCTACGCTCGGCCGGAATGGGAGGAGCAGACATGTATCGCGCGCCGATCGAGGACATCGCCTTCACGCTGAAGCAGGTAGCGGGACTGAAGCCGGCGCTCGACGCCGGCATTTTCGGCGATCTCGGCGAGGACCTTGTCGATGCGATCCTGACCGAGGCGGGCCGTTTCGCCAGCGAGGAGGTTGCTCCGCTCTACAAGATCGGCGACGAGCAAGGCGCTGTGCTGAAGAACGCCGCCGTCACCACGCCGCCCGGCTGGAAGGAGCTCTACCGGCGCTGGATCGAAGGCGGTTGGAACGCGCTGTCGGGTCCGGAAGAATTCGGCGGACAGGGCCTGCCGACCATGCTCGGCGTCGCCGCGCTCGAAATGTGGAACTCCGCCGCCATGGCCTTTGGCATCGGCCCAACGCTGACCATGGGCGCGGTCGAGGCGCTCGACACACACGCCTCGGAGGACCTCAAGGCCAAATACCTGGCAAAACTCGTCTCCGGCGAGTGGATGGGGACGATGAACCTGACCGAGCCGCAGGCGGGCTCCGACCTCGCGGCCTTGCGCAGCCGCGCCGAGCCCGTCGGCGACGGCACCTACCGCATCTTCGGCCAGAAAATCTTCATCACCTATGGCGAGCATGATTTCACCGACAACATCGTGCATCTGGTGCTGGCCAGGCTGCCCGACGCGCCGGCCGGCACGCGCGGCATCTCGCTGTTTTTGGTGCCGAAGTTTTTCGTCAATGACGACGGTTCGCTCGGCGCCCGCAACGACGTCTTCTGTTCGGGCCTCGAGCACAAGCTCGGCATCCATGCCTCGCCGACCTGCACCATGATCTACGGCGACGGTTTTCGAGGCTCCGCACCCGGCGCCATCGGGTGGCTGATCGGCGAGGAGAACAAGGGTCTGGCCTGCATGTTCACCATGATGAACAACGCCCGCCTTGCCGTCGGCATGCAGGGCGTGGCCGTGGCTGAGGCCGCCACGCAGAAGGCGATCGCCTATGCCAATGAGCGCCGCCAAGGCAAGGCTCCCGCCTATTCGGGCTCCGGCATGGCGCCGATCGTCCATCACCCGGACGTGCAGCGCAATCTCTTGACCATGAAGGCGCTGACCCAGATCGCCCGCTCGATCGCCTATTCCTGCGCCCATGCCATCGACCGCGCGCGCGTCGGCCAGGGCGAGGCCGCCGCCAATTGGCGCGACCGCGCCAACCTGCTGACGCCGCTCGCTAAAGCCTTCTCGACCGATGTCGGCGTCGAGGTCGCCTCGATCGGCGTCCAGGTGCATGGCGGCATGGGCTTCATTGAGGAGACAGGTGCCGCAGCGCTCTATCGCGACGCGCGCATCGCGCCGATCTATGAAGGCACCAACGGCATCCAGGCGATCGATCTTGTGGCGCGAAAGCTGCCGCTCGGCGGTGGCGAGCATGTGCATTCCTATATCGGCGAATTGAAAGCTGTGGCCGATGCGGTGCGCACCTCCAACATTGACGGTTTCGGCCGCACCGCCGACAATCTCGACCATGCGCTGGCCGATCTCGACGAGGCGACGCGGTTCCTGCAGAAGCTCATGGCCGACGGCAAGACCGACGCCGCGATGGCCGGCGCCACGCCCTATCTGCGCCTGATCTCGCTCGCTGCCGGCGGCGCCTATCTGGCGCAAGGCGGGCTGGCCGACCGCAGCCGCGTCGCGCTTTGCCGCTTCTTTGCAGAAAACCTGCTCGGTGAGACGCGCGCGCTCAAGGAGCGTGTCGTCGACGGCGCCGAGAGCCTCGCCGCCGCCGGCAAGCAACTGATTTCCGCTTGACGTTCACAAGGAAAAAGATCGTGACAGACCACATCCTCGTCGAGCGCCAGGGCGCCGTGCAGATCATCCGCATCAACCGCCCGGACAAGAAGAACGCGCTGACGCGCGCCATGTATGCGAAGATGTCGGCGGCGCTCGCCGAAGGCGACGCCGATCCGGCGGTCCGCGTCCATGTCTTCCTCGGCGTTCCGGGCGCCTTTTCCGCCGGCAATGACCTAGCCGATTTCCTGGTCATCGCCACCGGCGGCGAGGGCGGCAACGAGGTCTGGGATTTCCTGATGGCGCTGGCCAAGGCCGAAAAGCCGATGGTGTCGGGGGTCGACGGCATCGCCGTCGGCATCGCCACCACGCTCAACCTGCATTGCGACCTGACCTTCGCCACGCCGCGCACGCTGTTCCGCACGCCCTTCGTCGATCTCGGCCTGGTGCCTGAAGCCGGCTCCAGTCTGATCGCGCCGCGGCTGCTTGGCCGGCAGGGCGCCTTCGCGTTGCTCGGCCTGGGCGAAGGCTTTTCGGCCGAGCGCGCCAAGGCCGCGGGTATGATCTACGATGTCGTCGCGGAAGACTCCCTGGAAAGCGCCGTGTTGGCGGCCGCCGCCGACATCGCGGCCAAGCCGCCAGAGGCGCTGAAGATCGCGCGCGACCTGATGCGCGCGCCGCGCGAGGAATTGATCGCCCGCATCGAGGTCGAAAGCGAGCATTTCCGCGAGCGGCTCAAGTCGGATGAGGCGCGCGGGGCGCTCACCGCCTTCATGACGCGCAAGAAGGGCTGAGCCCTTCGCCTGCGGCACCGTTCAAGGATAAAGCCGCGTCTTGTCCCAGCCGGCGGCGTTGCGGGAGAAAAGGATGCGGTCGTGCAGGCGGAACGGCCTGTCCTGCCAGAACTCGATCGTTTGCGGCAGGATGCGGAAACCCGACCAATGTTTCGGCCGCGGAATCTCGCCGATGGCGTAGCGCGCCGTGTATTCGGCCACCGCCTTTTCCAGCGCGAACCGGCTTTCCAGCGGCCGCGACTGTTTCGAGGCCCAGGCGCCGATGCGGCTGCCGCGCGGGCGTGTCGCGTAATAGGCGTCGGCCTCGGCGTCGCTGACGATCTCCACCGGCCCGCGTATACGCACCTGGCGGCGCAGCGATTTCCAGTGGAAGCACATCGCCGCCTTCATGCTGCCAAGAATCTCGCGGCCCTTGGCGCTCTCGAAATTCGTGTAGAAGACAAATCCCTTTTCGTCGAACCCCTTGAGCAGCACCATTCTCACATCCGGCATGCCGTCGGCGTCGACGGTTGCCAGCGCCACGCCGTTGGGATCGTTGGGCTCGCTTTTGGTGGCGTCCTCCAGCCATGCGGCAAAGAGCCTGAACGGCTCCGCGGCCTCGGTGAAGTCACTGCTTGTTAACTCAGTTTCGTTCATAGTTTTCCGAATTTTTACCGTTGCGGGAGGAGTTGGCCGATTGTCGCGTATCGCGCAAGCTTTTGACAGCAGGCAATGGGGCGTTATCGCTTCTGCCAGCGTCAAGGCTGTGGTCGTGATGTTGGCGCTACCGCTTGCCGGCTGCGGTGCCGGCGGCTTCAGCCTCGAAAAGGCCGACGTCGACCGCTCGATCATCACCTCCAGCGCGCCGTCGTCGCCGGCTGCCCCGGCGGCTGATAAGGACTCCGACCAGACCACCATCGGCAATGCCGTTTCTTCCGCCGACGTGAAGGAGCTCGGCGGCCAAGCGGTGCCATGGGCCAATGCTGGGACCGGGTCCCGCGGCGCGATCACAGAACTGGTGGAACTGAAGGATGGCGGCCTGACCTGCCGCCGCTTCAGCGCCACGCGCGAGAGCTTCGACGGCGTCGCCCTCTACAAGGGCGAGCTGTGCCTAGCCGAGGCCGGCGGCTGGCGCATGCAGGAATTCAAGGCGCTCTGATTATCCGGCACTCTGATTTTCGGGCGCCAATTGCCCTTGCGCCACTGGAATTTCTTCCTATGCGAGCGCATATAGGAGGCGACTCATAAATCCATTCTCTCATGCAGGCAGGAAGCATGCGCGACCCCTATGAGGTGCTGGGCGTTGCCAAGAACGCATCGGCCAAGGACATAAAATCGGCTTACCGCAAGCTCGCCAAGAAGTATCATCCGGACCAGAATCCGAATGATCCGAAGGCGAAGGACCGTTTTGCCGCCGCCAACCAGGCTTACGAGATCGTCGGCGATGAGAAGACGCGCGCTGCCTACGATCGCGGCGAGATCGACGCCGACGGCAAGCCTAAATTCCAGGGCTTTGAAGGTGCGGCCGGCGGCGATCCGTTCGCCGGATTCCGCCGTCAGCAGGGCCCCGGCGGCGCCCATTTCGAATTTCGCAGCGGGCGCCCGGGCGGCGATCCGTTCGACGGCAACAGCGACATCTTCAGCCAGATTTTTGGCGATGCCTTCTCCGGTGCCCGCGGCGCCGGCCGGGCCGACCGCCGTCAGCCGGTCCAGGCCGCGGACCTCAACGTCACCATGGATATCAGTGTCGAGGAGGCAGCCACCGCCGATAAGGTGACGGCGATGTTCCCCGACGGCCGCAAGGTGGCGGTCAAGCTGCCGGCCTATGTCGAGGATGGCCAGACGATCCGCTTGAAGGGCCAGGGCGAGCAGGGTCCGGGCCAGCCTGGCGACGCGCTGGTCAAGATCCACATCCGCCGCCATTCGCGCTATCGCATCGAAGGCCGCGACCTGCATGTCGATCTTCCCGTCGATCTGGCCGATGCGGTGCTCGGCGCCAAAGTGGCGGTCGAGACGCCGACCGGCAAGCTCGCGGTCAACGTGCCCGCATGGTCGAGCTCGGACAAGGTGCTGCGCCTCAAGGGCAGGGGCCTGCCGGAAAAGGCAGGCGGCCATGGCGATCTCTATGCCCATGTGCGGCTGATGCTGCCGGAAGGCGGCGATGCCGAACTCGAGGCCCTGATGCGCCGCAGAAAAGGCTGATTGAGGGAATTTTGTTCCTGTTGCAGTGTCTTTTGAGCGCTTGAAGGGGCTTTGTGCCTGTGCGATAGGCTCTCCACAAAGCAGATATTCTTGCGGAGAGCTTGCACATGGCGGGTGGACAGGGCCTGATGGCCGGTAAGCGGGGCCTGATCCTGGGCGTCGCCAACAATCGGTCGATCGCTTTCGGCATCGCCAAGGCTTGCGTCGATCACGGCGCCGAAATCGCGCTGACCTATCAGGGCGAGGCCTTCAGGAAGCGCGTCGAGCCGCTCGCGGCCGAACTCAACGCGCATGTCGCAGGCCATTGCGACGTCACCGACCCGGAAAGCCTCGACGCGGTCTTCGCCGACATCGCGAAGCACTGGGGCAAGCTCGACTTCCTCGTCCACGCCATCGCCTTTTCCGACAAGGACGAGCTCACCGGCCGTTATGTCGAGACGACGCGCGACAATTTCCTGCGGACCATGGACATTTCGGTCTATTCCTTCACCACCATCGCCAAGCGCGCCGAGCCGCTGATGACCGATGGCGGCTCGCTTTTGACGCTGACCTATTACGGCGCCGAGAAGGTGATGCCGCATTACAACGTCATGGGCGTCGCCAAGGCGGCGCTGGAAGCAAGCGTGCGCTACCTCGCGGTCGATCTCGGCGCCAAGAAGATCCGCGTCAACGCGATCTCGGCCGGTCCGATCAAGACGCTGGCCGCCTCCGGCATCGGTGATTTCCGCTATATCCTGAAGTGGAACGAGTACAATTCGCCGCTGAAGCAGACGGTCACCCAGGAAGAGGTCGGCGATTCCGGCGTCTATTTCCTGTCGGACCTGTCGCGCGGCGTGACCGGCGAGGTCCATCATGTCGATTCCGGCTACCATGTCGTTGGCATGAAGGCGGTCGACGCGCCGGATATCTCGACTGTCAAGGACTGATCCTTACCTCCGCCCATCCTTCGTCCCAGGCCCTGGCCCGACCTTGGAAGACCTGATGTATCCGCTCGTCTACATCGCGCGCCACGGCCAGACTGAGTGGAATGCCGAGCGCCGCCTGCAGGGCCAGGCCGACACCGACCTCAATGCATTCGGTCGCAAGCAGGCGACGCGCAATGGGGAGCGACTGGCGGAGCTCGTCAGAAATCCTGCGGATTTCGACTTTGTCGCCAGCCCGATGCGGCGCACGCGCGAGACGATGGAGCTGATGCGCGCCGCGATGGGGCTCGATCCTTCCGCCTACCGCACCGATCCACGCCTCGTGGAGCTAAGCTTCGGCGACTGGCAGGGTTTCACCTTTGCCGAACTCGAAAAGCGTGTCCCGGGTTCGACCAAAAGTCGCCGCGCAGCGAAGTGGGATTTCCAGCCGCCGGGCGAGGGCGCGGAAAGCTACGAGATGCTGCTGGAACGGGTGAAGCCATGGTTCGATGCACTCGACCGGCCCACTGTCTGCGTCACTCATGGCGGCGTCATGCGCTGCTTCTTCCGCTTCGTCACCGGCATTTCCAAACAGGAAGCCGCCAGCCTCGAAATCCCCCAGGACCGTCTGCTGCGGCTGGAGGGTCGGAGCTTGGAGTGGCTTTAACAAATCGCGCCCTGGCAATTCAGGTCAGGCCGAGTCGAGAAGGCTGGATTCCGAGAACGGGCCTACGCTGGCCGTAGCCTTCGTAGCGCGGAGACCCCTCATGAGAGCTTCGGGCGGCGAAGGCCCGAGCGGAGCGTACTTCCGTACGTAAGCACCGGAAGCCGCCTTCGCAGGCCGGCCTACCCTAATTTAATTCTGGTCGCTGTCGGGCAGCTGCATATCCGTCACGACATTCTCGCCATTGGTCACGTCATAGGCGATGACGATGTCCATGCCGGGCTTCAGCGAGTCGATGTCGGTCTCGGCGTTGAGCTTGTAGGCCTTGCCGTCGTCGAGCGTCAGCGTCAGCGTGTCCTTGTCGACCTTCTTGATCAGGCCTTCGGTCTGGCCGGCGAACGCGGCGGCGGTGGAAATCAGCAACATGGCGCAGGCCGCGCCAATCAGGGTACGCATCGTCGTCCTCTTTAGGTCATTGCGCCGGCTTGTCAGCGGCGGGTCCTCAACGGCGGATGGGAAGAGAGCAGAAACCAACCGAATGTGTCAAAACTAAATCCGCCACATCACAGTTTGATGCACACCCGATCAGCGTTTGACCACTGTGGAAAACGCCAATAGAAGGCAGCCTTAACCGGGTTCCCTCGCCGGGGCAGGGCGTATCCTCATGTCGCACAACACATTCGGCCACCTCTTTCGAGTCACCACCTGGGGTGAAAGCCATGGCGCCGCGCTCGGCTGCGTTGTCGACGGCTGCCCGCCCGGCATCCGCTTCAAGCGCGAGGACATCCAGGCCGAGCTCGACCGCCGCCGCCCCGGCCAGTCGCGCTTCGTCACCCAGCGCCGCGAGCCGGACGAGGTGAAGATCCTGTCCGGCTTCATCCTAGACGAGGACGGCGAGACGATGATCACCACCGGCACGCCGGTGTCGATGCTGATCGAGAATGTCGACCAGCGCTCCAAGGACTATGGCGAGATCGCCCGCCAGTATCGGCCGGGCCATGCCGACTACACCTACGACGTCAAATACGGCCTGCGCGATCACCGCGGCGGCGGCCGCTCCTCGGCGCGTGAGACGGCAGCGCGGGTCGCGGCGGGTGCGCTGGCGCGCAGGATAGTGCCCGGCATGGTGGTGCGCGGCGCGCTGGTCTCGATGGGCGAAAAGTCGATCGACCGCGCCAACTGGAACTGGAATTTCGTCGGCGACGCCGAGAACCCGTTCTTCACTCCGGATCCGGCCTCGGTCCCGGTCTTCACCGCCTATCTCGACGGCATCCGCAAGGCTGGCTCTTCGGTCGGCGCGGTGATCGAGATCGTCGCCGACGGCGTGCCGGCCGGCCTCGGCGCGCCGATCTACGCCAAGCTCGACCAGGACATCGCGTCCGGCCTGATGTCGATCAACGCCGTCAAGGGCGTCGAGATCGGCAATGGTTTCGAGGCGGCCCGCATCACCGGCGAACAGAACGCCGATGAGATGCGCATGGGCAATGACGGCAAGCCAGTGTTTCTGTCCAACAATGCCGGCGGCATACTGGGCGGCATCTCGACAGGACAGGCGATTGTGGCCCGTTTCGCCGTCAAGCCGACCTCGTCGATCCTGACCCCGCGCCAGTCGATCGACAAGGATGGCAAGGATGTCGAGGTGATGACCAAGGGCCGCCACGACCCGTGCGTCGGCATCCGCGCCGTGCCGATCGGCGAGGCCATGGTTGCCTGCGCGATTGCCGATCATTATTTGCGGCACAGAGGACAGACAGGGAAGGGAGTAGGCAGTAGGGATTAGGCAGTAGACCGCCCGACACAGCCATTTTCTTTCTTCTACTGCCTACTGCCTACTGCCTACTGCCTACTGCCTACTCCCTGCGAGCGAAGCGAGCGCCAATGCCCTACGACCAGAAGAAGATCGTCGAAGCGATCCGTGCCTTCGAGCGCGGCGAGATCGTCGTCGTCATGGACGATGACGGGCGCGAGAACGAGGGAGACCTGATCGTTGCCGCCGTCCACTGCACGCCGGAGAAGATGGCCTTCATCGTCCGCAACACCTCCGGCATCGTCTGCACGCCGATGCTGCGCGAGGACGCGAGGCGGCTGAACCTCGCGCCGATGGTGGCGGACAATGATTCCGCCCACACCACCGCCTTCACCGTCAGCGTCGATTTCAAGCATGGCACGACGACCGGCATTTCCGCCGACGACCGCACGCTCACCGTGCGCAACCTTGCCAATGGCAATGTCGGCCCGTCGGATTTCGTGCGTCCCGGCCACATCTTCCCGCTGATCGCGCGCGAAGGCGGCGTCTTGATGCGCTCCGGCCATACGGAGGCCGCAGTCGATCTCTGCAAGCTCGCCGGCCTGCCGCCGGTCGGCGTCATTTCCGAACTGGTCAATGACGACGGCACGGTCAAGCGCGGGCCGCAAGTGCAGGCCTTCGCCGAGGAACATGGGCTGAAGCAGGTCTCGGTCGCCGACCTCATCGCCTATCGCCAGCGCAAGGAGACGCTGGTCGAACGCGTGGCCTGCTCCGACATCGACACGCCCGGCGGCAAGGCGCAGGCCTTCACCTACACGCTGCCTTGGGATTCCATGCACCATCTCGCGGTCGTCTTCGGCGACATCCGCGATGGCGAGGAGGTGCCGGTACGGCTGCACTCGGAAGATGTCGTCACCGACGTCTTCGGCACCAGCCATCGGCTCGACGGCATCATGAAGGCCATGGGCGAGCGCAGGCGCGGCGTCATCGTCTATCTGCGTGAAGGCTCGGTCGGCGTCGCCCATCAGGAGCGCAAGCGGCCCGCGAGTGGCGACCGCGAGGACCATGAGGAAGCCCGCCGCCGCGAGAACGAATGGCGAGAGATCGGTCTCGGCGCCCAGATTCTCAAGGACCTGGGTATCTCCTCGATCAACTTGATCGCCTCGCGCGAGCGCCACTATGTCGGCCTCGAGGGATTTGGCATTCACATCGCCAAGACCGAGATTCTGTAGTCCGTCGAAGGACCTGACGCGCCAGAGGTCCTAGCGGCAGTCTGATTGATGGAGCCTCCGCGACGCAGGCGATTGGCGGAAGCCTCCGCGACGTCGTCATCCACGGGCGGAGCAAGGAGCGAAGCGACGCGCGCAGACCCGAGGATCCATTCCGTGACCTCGAAGCGCCGCGACGGTTCAGAATTCTGCTCCGCTGCGCTCTATGATCAAGGTCACGGAATGGATCCTCGGGTCTGCGCTCCGCTTCGCGTCGCTCCGCCCGTGGATGACGAAGTCGCGAGGGTCTCGGCCAATTCCGAACGCTGGCGAAACGAGTGCTGGACGCTTCGTTCGATCACTCCGCCGGAACCACCGCTTCGCCGCTGTCCACATCGCAATCATCAATCGCCAGCCGGCATTGGCCGACGAGCACGGTGGCCAGCGCGATGGCGCCGGCCGCGACCGAAACCCAAAACCCGTTCTGCGGACCGAAAGTGTCGACCATCCAGCCGGCGGCGAAGGAACCCAGCGCCATGCCGATGCCGATGCCGGTCGTCACCCAGGTGACGCCTTCGGTGAGCATCGCCGGCGGCACGTGGCGCTCGATCAGGCCGAAGGCGGTGATGAAGGTCGGCGAGATCGCGACGCCGCTGACGAACACAGCCAGCGCTAGCGTCGGCACCGTGTCGACAAAGAGCAGCGGCAAGGTGGTGAGCGCGATCACGGTGACCGCGACCGCCAATTGCCGCTGCAGCGGCGCCTTGAGGCTGAGCGCGCCGACGATGATGCCGAGCACGAAGGATCCCAGCGCATAGACGCCGATGACGAGGCTCGCCGCCTCAGGCTGGCCAAGCTCCTTGGTGATCGCCACCGTCGTCACTTCCGTCGTGGCGAAGGTCGCGCCGACGAATATCAGTGCGAAGGTGATGATCTGCACCGGCCGCAGGCGGATCGCCGAGCCGGCCGCGCCATGTTCGGCCGGGCGGACCGGCGGCTCGGACGAGCGCTGCAGCAGGAATGCCGCCGAGCCGAGCGCAAGCAGCAATGTGCTGACCACCATGCCGGCTTCCGGGAACAGCGCGGCGCTCAAGCCCACCGACAGCGAGGCGCCGGCGACATAGACCAGTTCGTCGGCGGCCGATTCGAAGGCGAACGCCGTGTTGAGCTCCGGCCGGTCGCGGAAGATCTCGGTCCAGCGCGACCGGACCAGCGCCGGGATGCTGGGCATGGCGGCGGCAAGTAGCGCCGAGCTGAACAACGTCCAGATAGGCCAGTGCTGGTTGGCCGCGACGATCAATGTCGCGAAGGAAAGCACCGAGACGAGCGTCATGGGTGCTGCGATCGCCGTCTGGCCACGTCGGTCCACCAGCCGCGACACTTGCGGCGACAGGAAAGCATTGACCAGCGCATAGGTCGCCGAGACGGCGCCGGCCAGCCAGTATTCGCCATGTGTCTGCGACAGCATCGCCACGATGCCGATCGGGGCCATGGCGATCGGCAAGCGCGCGATGAAAGCCGCCGCGGCAAAGCCTTTCGTGCCGGGAGCCCGAAAGATGTCCGAATAAGGGTTTCGCATGATCCTGCTCCTCGACAACGGCGCATAGTAAAATTACATACGCTGCGTATGACTGTGAGATAGTTCATACGCCACGTATGTCAATTGGCATACGAGGCGTATGTGAGTAGGGCCAGAACCATGCACAGACCGCGCAAGGAGATGATCGCCGAGACGCGCGCCAAGCTGATCGCGGCCGCTCGCCATGCTTTCGGCACGATCGGCTATGCCGAGGCCTCGATGGACGATTTCACCGCGTCGGCCGGCCTCACGCGCGGCGCGCTCTACCATCATTTCGGCGACAAGAAGGGACTGCTGCAGGCGGTGATCGCGGAGATCGACGGCGAAATGGCTGTGCGGGTGAACGAGGTTGCTTCGAAAGCGCCCACCCGCTGGCAGCATTTCGTCGACGAATGCACCACCTATATCGAGATGGCGCTCGAGCCGGAAATCCAGCGCATCATGTTCCGCGACGGCCCGGCGGTGCTCGGCGATCCGGCGCAGTGGCCGAATGCCAGCGCCTGCACCGCCTCGATGACCAACCATCTGACCAGGCTGCAGGAAGAGGGCGAGGTCGTTCCGGAGCTTGATCCCGAGACGACCTCACGGCTGATCAATGGCGCCAGCAGCCAGGCCGCGCAGCGCATCGCCAATTCGACGGACCCCGAGGCGACCTCGAAAAAAGCGATCACGGCCTTCAAGCAGTTGCTCGAAGGCTTGCGAAAGAAGCCTTGACGGCACGCTCGGGTAATCAAGCCACCGGCTTATGCACCGGTTTCGGGTCGGCGCAACCCTGCCGCGATTGACAATCGCCGGGGCGAGCGCATCCTCCACCGCCAACTCTGAAGGTGAGGGGAGTCGGGGCCATGTGGGACTTCAGCATCGCCAGATCCGTGTCGATCATGACGCGGACATGGCCGTTCATCGTCTTTCGCATGATCGTCTATTTTGGCATCACGGTCGCCTACATCATGGCGACCGGTACGGGCGCCAGCGTCGGCTACGGCGTCGGCCACATCTCCACCGATCCCGACGGCCCGATGTCCTTCGCACTGTGGGGTGGCGTGGTCGGCTTCGGCGTCGTCTCGATCGCCGTCTACTGGATACGCGAATACATCCTCTATGTGTTGAAAGCGGGCCATATCGCCGTCATGGTGCATCTGATCGACGGCCAAGATGTCCCCGACGGCCGGGGCCAGATCGCCTACGCGAAGGAAGTGGTCACCCAGCGTTTTGCCGAGGCCAACATCCTTTTCGTCGTCGACCAGCTGGTCAAGGGCGCCATCCGAGCCATCACCGGCCTGATCGGCGGCATCGCCGCCTTCCTGCCCATTCCGGGCCTGAGCGGCATCGTCAGCTTCATCAACACGGTGATCCGCCTGTCGCTGACCTATGTCGACGAAATCATCCTCGGCTACAACATCCGCATCAATTCGAGCTCGCCTTTCGAGACGGCAAGACAAGGCGTGGTGCTCTACGCGCAGAACGGCAGGCACATGGTCAAGAACGCCGTCTGGCTGGCGGCGGTCATGTGGGGCGTCTCCTTCGTCATCTTCCTGTTGATGCTGGCGCCTGCGGCCGCCATTCTGTGGGTCATGCCGGGCCAGCTTGCCGGCTGGGCCTTCGTGCTGGCCATCGTCTTTGCCTGGGCCTTCAAGGCAGCCTTCATCGAGCCCTTCGCCATCGCCTCGCTGATGCAGGTCTATTTCGAAGCCATCGAAGGCCAGGCGCCTAATCCCGAATGGGACCGCCGGCTCGCCGAGACCTCGTCCAAATTCAGGGAACTGCGCGACAAGGCGCTGGGCTCTTTCGGCGGCGGCTCGCGCTGGGATACGCCGAGGGCCGCCTGATCATGGCTTTGATGCGCTGCCGAGCTTTGCGATTGCCGATTTAAGCGGCGCCTCGCCGGCGCCGCGAAACGTCTCGCTCATGACCAGTTCGGGCAGCGGCAGGCGCTTGCCCCAGCCATGCGCCTCGAGGTCCGGCTTCGGCGCGAAGGCCGAGACGCGGCCGACGCAAAGATAGGCGATCGGCGTGACATGCTCCGGGATCGCGAGAAGCCGCTTCAATGCCTCGGTTTCGATGATGCTCACCCAGCCAACGCCGACGCCTTCGGCCCGCGCCGCCAGCCAGAAATTCTGCACCGCGCAGACGGTGCTGTAGAGATCCATCTCCGGATTGTGCCAACGCCCGAGAGGCGAGTCCTTCGAGCGCTGCCGATCGCAGGTGATGCACAGGTTGAGCGCGCTTTCGCAAATGCCCTCGAGTTTCAGCTTGCGGTAGAGCGCCTGCCGTTCCGCCTCGATCGCCGGCAACTCCTGCTCGCGCGCGGCGAGGAACAGGTCGCGCACTTGTCTGCGCCGCTCGGCATCGCGGATGACGATGAAATTCCACGGCTGCATATAGCCGACCGACGGGGCGTGATGCGCGGCGGTGATGAGCCGCGCCAGCACATTGTCGTCGAGATCGTCGGGGACGAAATGGCTGCGCACGTCGCGCCTGGTGAACATCGCCCGGTAGACCGCGTCGCGCGCCAATTGGTCAAAGTCGTCGCCACTCGCGGCGATCGCTGCTGCCGTCATCGCTTTTCCCCTTGCGACAAGCAGTCCCCCGCCTGACCAAGCGGAAAACCATGTCTGCCGGGCCGGTCTTCTGGCTCGGGATCGTCCCGCATCCGGCGCCTTCCCGTCTTCGACAGTGGCGTGTGCCGGCGCGGTCCCCCTTACAGTGTTGGGCACGCCACGGAGTTCAACCGTGTTCCCGATTCTCCCGCGTCGCGGGCACCTGGCAGCGACGCGACCTTACAGCGAAGCTTGGGCCGCGCCAATGGCGTTAGCGACACGACAAGACGCGATTTCCCCAGCCATTCGGCCGCCAAACATGGTCATTGCGGTCATAGGTCCCTAGATTAGGCGCCATGGCCACCCGTCTCTATACGCACCCGATCTTCCTCGAACACCTCACGCCGCCCGGCCATCCCGAGCGGCCCGACCGCCTGCGCGCCATCGAGCGCGTGCTGGACGACGAGGCTTTTGCGGCGCTCGACCGCGTCAAGGCGCCGGAAGGCGACGAGAAAACCATCCTCTATGCGCATCCCGAGCATTTCGTCGAGCGCGTGCGCGCGGCGATCCCTGAGAGCGGGATCGTGTCGATCGACGCCGACACCAGCGCCAGCCCGAAAAGCTGGCAGGCCGTGATCACCGCGATCGGCGGTGCCAACGCGGCGGTAGACGACGTCTTCGAGGGCCGTGCGGCAAACGTCTTCGTCGCCGCCCGTCCGCCTGGACATCATGCCGAAAAGACCACGGCAATGGGCTTCTGCCTGTTCAACACGGCGGCGATCGCCGCCCGCTACGCCCAGAACAAGCACCAGGCCGAGCGTGTGGCCATCGTCGACTGGGACGTTCATCACGGCAATGGCACGCAGGACATCTTCTGGGACGACCCATCGGTGCTCTATTGCTCGACGCACCAGATGCCGCTTTACCCGGGCACCGGCGCGAAGAACGAGACCGGCGCCGGCAATATCGTTAACGCGCCGCTGGCGCCGCAGACCGGCAGCGACCTGTTCCGCGACGCATTCCTGTCGCGCGTGCTGCCGTCCATCGATGCATTCGCGCCGGACCTGATCATCATTTCCGCTGGCTTCGACGCGCACCACCGCGATCCGCTGGCCGAGATCAACCTGACCGAGGACGATTTCGATTGGGCGACCGGCCAGTTGATGGAGCGCGCCGGGCGCCACAGTTCCAACAGGCTCGTCAGTCTGCTGGAAGGCGGCTACGATCTGCAGGGACTGGCATTTTCAGTCGCCGCCCATGTCGGGCGGCTGATGAAGGGATAGAGTATGGCATTGGAAGGCAATGAGGACGTCAAGGCGATGAGCTTCGAACAGGCGCTCGACGCGTTGGAGAAGATCGTCGATGATCTTGAGCGCGGCGACGTCCCGCTCGACCAGTCGATCAAGATCTATGAGCGCGGCGAGGCGCTGAAGGCGCATTGCGACCGGCTGCTGAAAGCGGCCGAGGACAAGGTCGAGAAGATCAGGCTGTCGCGCGACGGCAAACCGGTGGGAACTGAACCGCTGGACGCCGACTGAGGTGTTGATATTCAGGTGAGGCCGGCCTGCAAATGGCAACTTCCTGCGCTTCCGGTGCTCACGTACTTCCAGTACGCTCCGCTCCGATTCTCGGAAACCACCATTTTCGGCTCGGCCTGACCTGAATCTCAACACCTCAGCGGATGATCTCGGACCGGGTAAGGGCAAAGAAAGCAGGTAAGGAGTTCAAGCCATGTGCCGCAACATCAAGACCTTGGCCAATTTCGAGCCGCCGGCGACCAATGACGAAGTGCATGACGCAGCGCTGCAATTCGTGCGCAAGCTTAGCGGCTCGACCAAGCCGTCCAAGCGCAACGAGCATGCCTTCTACCATGCCGTCGAGGCGATCGCCGCTGTCGCGCGCGAATTGATCGATTCGCTCGAAACCAACCAGGAACCGCGCAACCGCGAGGAAGAAGCTGCCAAGGCGAAGGCCAGGTCGGCGCTGCGTTTCGCCTGAGGATCCGACATGAGCTTCTTTCCGGGAAACGATCCCGAACCCGGCGATGCTTTCGCCTGCGACCAGATCGAGCTGATGGTCGTTCCGAACGCCAAGGACATTGGCGGCTTCGAGGTGCGCCGCGCTCTGCCGACGGCGAAGCGCCGGCTGGTCGGGCCGTTCATCTTCTTCGACCGCATGGGCCCTGCGATCCTGCGCGCCGGCCATGCGCTCGACGTGCGTCCGCATCCGCATATCGGGCTTTCCACCGTCACCTATCTGTTCGACGGCAGGATTAGGCATCGCGATTCGCTCGGCACCGAAATGGTGATCGCGCCGGGCGACGTAAATTTGATGACCGCGGGGCGCGGCATCGTTCATTCAGAGCGCACGCCACAGGAATTGCGCGGCGCGCCGATGTCGGTCTCCGGCCTGCAGACCTGGCTGGCGCTGCCCGACGGCAAGGAGGAGATTGCCCCGGTGTTCGCGAACACGTCGGTGGCCCGCTTGCCGCAGATCGATGCCGAGGGTGTCAGCGGCCGCGTCGTCATTGGCGCGTTCTCAGGCCTGCGCTCGCCCGTGGCGACCGCTTCCGACACGCTCTACGCCGATCTCAGGCTGGCCGCCGCTGCCAGCGTGAAGATTCCGGCCGATGCCGAGGAGCGCGCCATCTACACGCTGGAAGGCGACGTCTCGATTGCCGGCGATGTTTTCCCGGCCGAGCGGCTCCTGGTGTTCAAGCCGGGCGAGGAGATCGTGGTCTCTTCCGAGCGCGGCGCGCATTTCATGCTGTTCGGCGGCGCTTCGCTGGGCTCCAAGCGCTACATCTGGTGGAATTTCGTCTCGTCCTCCAAGGAACGCATCGAGCAGGCCAAGCAGGAATGGAAGACAGGCCGCTTCGATATCGTTCCCGGCGATGAGGAAGAGTTCATCCCGCTTCCCGAGAACTAAGGTGTGTTGATATTCAGGTGAGGCCGGCCTGCAAATGCGGGTTTCCTGCGCTTCCGGTGCTCACGTACTTTGAGTGCGCTCCGCTCCGGTTCTCGGAATCCATCATTTTCGGCGCGGCCTGACCTGAATCTCAATACACCTTGCAGCGTAGCACGCGTCACTGACGCACATTTACATTCGTCCGCCGACGGACTATTGCCGCGCATGATTATGGCGCAATCTGCTGATAGCGCCGTGTTCGATCGATAAGGCAGGACGCGCCCGAGTGAAGCCAGACACGCCGCTGCTCGACAAGGTCCGCATTCCGGCGGATTTGCGGACGCTTGATGAGAGCGCGCTGCCGCAGCTTGCCGCGGAACTCCGCGCCGAGCTCATCGACGCCGTGTCGCAGACCGGCGGCCATCTCGGCGCCGGCCTCGGCGTCGTCGAACTGACCGTCGCGCTGCATTATGTCTTCAACACCCCGCAGGATCGGCTGATCTGGGACGTCGGCCACCAGGCCTATCCGCATAAGATCCTGACCGGCCGCCGCGACCGCATCCGCACGCTGCGCCAGGAAGGCGGCCTCTCCGGCTTCACCCGGCGGGCCGAGAGCGAATACGACCCGTTCGGCGCCGCGCATTCCTCGACCTCAATTTCGGCCGGTCTCGGCATGGCCATGGCCCGCGACTTGTCGGGCGGCCGCAACAATGTCATTTCCGTCATCGGCGACGGCTCGATGTCGGCCGGCATGGCTTTCGAGGCGCTGAACAATGCCGGCGCGCTCGACGCCCGGCTGATTGTCATCCTCAACGACAACGACATGTCGATCGCGCCGCCGACCGGCGCCATGAGCGCCTATCTGGCGAGGCTCGCCTCCGGCAAGGCCTATCTGGGCCTTCGCGATTTCGGCAAGAAGCTGACATCCTATCTAGGCAAGCGCGCCGACCGCGCCATCACCCGTGCGGTCGAGCATGCGCGTGGTTACGTCACCGGCGGCACCTTGTTCGAGGAGCTCGGCTTCTACCATATCGGCCCCATCGACGGTCACAATCTCGAACATCTGATCCCGGTGCTGAGGAACGTCCGTGACAATGGCAAAGGCCCGGTGCTGATCCATGTCGTGACCCAGAAGGGCAAGGGCTACGCGCCGGCGGAAGCCGCGGCCGACAAATATCACGGCGTCAACAAGTTCGACGTCATCACCGGCGCGCAGGCCAAGGCGCCGGCCAACGCGCCCGCCTACACCAAGGTCTTCGCCGAAAGCCTGATCCAGGAAGCGCGCGAGGACGACCGCATCGTCGCCATCACCGCCGCCATGCCGAGCGGCACCGGTCTCGATCTCTTCGGCGAGGTGTTTCCGAAGCGAACCTTCGATGTCGGCATTGCCGAGCAGCATGCGGTGACCTTCGCCGCCGGCCTTGCTACTGAAGGCTACAAGCCTTTTGCCGCCATCTATTCTACCTTCCTGCAACGCGCCTACGACCAGGTCGTCCATGACGTTGCGATCCAGAAACTGCCGGTGCGCTTCCCCATCGACCGCGCCGGTTTCGTCGGCGCCGACGGCGCCACCCACTGCGGCGCTTTCGATACGACCTTCCTGACCACGCTGCCGGGCTTCGTCGTCATGGCCGCCGCCGATGAGGCCGAGCTTCGCCACATGGTGCGCACCGCGGCTGCCTATGATGACGGTCCGATCGCCTTCCGCTATCCGCGCGGCAACGGCGTCGGCGTCGACATGCCGGAGCGCGGCTCGCTGCTCGAGATCGGCAGGGGCCGCATCCTCAAAGAAGGGACCAAGGTCGCGCTGCTTTCCTTCGGCACGCGGCTGCAGGATTGCCTGTTGGCGGCCGAGGAACTTGGCGCTGCCGGTCTTTCCACCACCGTTGCCGACGCCCGCTTCGCCAAGCCGCTGGACGAGAATCTCATCCGGCGGCTCGCCCGTTCGCATGAGGTGCTGGTGACCGTGGAAGAGGGCGCCATCGGCGGCTTCGCCAGCCAGGTGCTGCACTTCCTCGCCCATGAAGGCCTTCTCGAAAGCGGCCTCAAGGTGCGCCCGCTGGTGCTGCCGGACGCGTTCACCGACCATGCCAAGCCGGAGAAGATGTATGCCGATGCCGGGCTGGATTCGGCAGGCATCGTACGCACGGTCTTCGCCGCGCTCGGTCGCGGCGTGCAGGCGCAGCGCGCCTGAATCAGAGCTTCAAGCGGTGAATCGTTTTGCCGGATGCCAGATGTAGGTATCTGTTAACGCTCCCGTTTGGCGGTTCGCTTACCCTGTCTCTTGGCCGATTTTCAACGGCGCCCTGCTAGAAACTCGGGCCAGGCAGGGAGACAACCAAAAATGAGAACGCTTCTGTGCGGAGTAGCCCTTTTGGCGGCCGTGACGGCGTCGGCGGCAGCCGAAACACGTTACGACCGCAATCTCGAAAAGGCGGTGCTGGATATCGTTGCCGGCAAGATGGGCAATATTCGCGGCGGCTTCTCCTATAAGCAGGTTCCTCAACTCGTCGTGCTGCCGGATGCAGGTCCCGTCGCGCCCACTCCGGTTGAGCCGCCGCGCAAGCAAGCCTCCGGCAATGACGGCCTGATGCCCGCCGTCGAGCGCCAGGTTTCGCGCACCATTTTTTAGAACCACATATCGCGCACGCAGCGGCCGTCGCGCGGCAGGTCGTCAAAAGTGTCGAGGCCGTCGAAATGGTCGATCGGCAGGTCGGCGACCTCCTCGGGCGGCGCAAGCCTGACATTGACAGCGATGCGCGTGCGGCCGCTTTCGCCGGAGCGCAGGCCACGCCAGGCGACCACGCAGGCGCAGGTCGGACAGAACAGGATTTCCAGCGCGGGCTCCGCCACCTCGGCGCGTGTGTACGATTTCAGCGGTCCGGCGACGCGGATGCGCTCATCGACATAGTCATAGGCCCAGAGCGCTCCGTAGCGGCGGCAAAGCGTGCAATTGCATGCGGTGATACCACCGGGATCGCCTTCCAGCGTCCAATGAACTGCGCCGCAATGACAGGTACCCCTCAGCATTGCCACCTCCACCGGCTGACGAACCGCCTGTTCCTCTCGGCATTCTGCAGCCTCTTGCGCCATATTCAACCATTGCGTTCGCGCCCGGCTTTCGCCAATGAAGGCCGATGAGTTCCCCTTTGCCAGCCAGCCGGCGCCAGCGGCTCGACGAATTGCTCGTCGGGCGCGGTCTGTTTGCCAGCCGTTCGCGCGCCCGCGACGCGATCGAGCGCGGCACGGTGACGGTTGACGGCGCCGTCGCCCGCAAGCCCGGCCAGCCCGTCGCGCCGGACTGCCTGGTCGCCATCGACGATCCGGCGCGGGCCTATGTATCGCGCGCGGCGCTGAAGCTGATCGCCGGCCTCGACCGTTTCGGCCTCGATCCTTCCGGCAGCGAAGCGCTCGATGTCGGCGCCTCGACGGGCGGCTTCACCCAGGTGCTGCTCGAGCGCCGCGCGGCCCATGTCACGGCGATCGATGTCGGTCACGGCCAGATCCATCCCGACATTGCCGGCGACCCGCGTGTGACGGTGATCGAAGGACTGAACGCCCGCGATCTGACGGCCGCCGATCTCGGCGGCCGCGTTCCCGGTTTCCTTGTCTGCGACGTCAGCTTCATCTCGCTGAAGCTGGCGCTGCCGCCGGCGCTGGAATTGGCGGGCGAGGGCGCCAAGGCAGTTCTGCTGGTCAAGCCGCAATTCGAGGCGGGCCGTGAGGCCATCGGCAAGGGCGGCCTGCTCAAGGATCCGGGCGATGCCGATCGGATTGCCGCAAATTTGCGCGACTGGCTGGCCGGCGTTCCCGGCTGGCGCGTGCTGGGACTCGAGCCGTCGCCGATCGAAGGCGGCGACGGCAACCGCGAGTTCCTGCTCGCCGCCATGAAGGACGGGCGATGAGCACACGCTTCACCATTGCAAGGCTGGGCTCGCAGGGCGACGGTATCGCCAATGCCGAAGGCGGGGAGGTCTTCATCCCGTTCACGCTGCCGGGCGAGACGGTCACGGCCGCGCGCCAGAAGGACCGCGCCGCGCTGATGTCGGTATTGGAAGCCTCGCCGCTCAGGATCGATCCCGCCTGCCGCCATTTCACCGAATGCGGCGGCTGCGCGCTGCAGCATTACGAGGCTGGAGCCTACCGGCAATGGAAGCGCGAGAGGGTCGTGCAGGCGCTGAAGCTCAAGGGCATCGCTTGCGACATCGCTGCGCTGGTGCCTTGCGCGCCGCACACCCGCCGCCGCGTCACCTTCAGTGCCAGGCGCACGGACGCCGGCATGCTGCTGGGCTTCGTGCGCGCGCTGTCTTCCGAGATCATCCCGATCGAGGAATGCCCGATCTCGCTGCCCGCGATCGTCTCGGCGCTTGACAAACTGCGCGCCCTGGCCGGCTTGGTCTGCGCCACCCCGAAGGCATTTCATATGACGGTGACCGTCACCGCTTCAGGCCTCGACGTGGCTGTGCACGATGCCGGCAAGCTTGGCGACCATCAGCGCCGTATCGCGTCCAATTTCGTCTTGGCCGAAGGCCTGGCAAGGCTTTCCGTCGACGGCGAGATCATCGTCGAGCCGAAGAAGCCGGTGGTGCAGTTCGGGCCCGTCGCGGTCGCCGTGCCGCCGGGCGCCTTCCTGCAGGCGACAGAGGCCGCCGAGCAGGTGATGGCAAGCCTCGTCGGCCAGCATCTGTCGCGCGCCAGGAAGATCGCGGACCTGTTTGCCGGCTGCGGCAGCTTCGCGCTCAGGCTCGGCGCGCAATCCGAGGTCCATGCCGTCGAGGGCGATGCGCCGGCGCTTGCCGCGCTCGACCGCGCCTTCCGCTTTGCCAGCGGCCTGAAGCGGGTGACCAGCGAACGCCGCGACCTGTTCCGCCGGCCGCTGACCTTCAAGGAGTTGAACGTCTTCGACGGGCTGGTCTTCGATCCGCCGCGCGCCGGCGCCGAGGACCAGTCGAAGCAGATCGCCCGCTCCGACGTGCCGCTGGTCGCCGCGGTGTCCTGCAATCCGGTGACGCTCGCGCGCGATCTGCGCATCCTGATCGATGGCGGCTACACGCTGAAGAGCGTCACGCCGATCGACCAGTTCCTGTGGTCGCCGCATGTCGAGGCGGTCGCGCTTTTGGAGAAGCCGAAGCGGCGGCGGTAGCTCGCGGCCGGAGGCTCGCGTGAAAACTGTGAAGCCTCTGTTCTTTCGACGAAATTGCGCCCTAAAGCCGCCTTTTTGCAGGGTCTTAATTCTGCGGTTAGGGAAACATTCCTGCCTCTCCGGCGTTGTCGCGTTGGACGAAATGGCGGACAAGGATGGCGGATTGCAATGCGCTCGCTTCGGAAAGTCATCGGCCTTGTCGTCATTCTCATCGCGTTCGCCGTCGCGTCCACGACGTGCGCGCTCGCCCAACAGCAGAAACGTCTCGCATTCGTCATCGGCAACGCCGCCTATCCGTCGGATGCGCTGGTCACCTCCGCGAATGACGCCGGCCTGATCGCCCAGACCCTGCAGGCAGCAGGGTTCGATGTGGTCGGCGCGCGCGATGTCGACCAGGAATCGTTGCGCGGCGCGCTGCGCGATTTCCTTGGAAAGGTTTCCGCCGCCGGCCCGGACGCGACCGTTTTCGTATACCTGGCCGGCCGCGGCGTGCAGTTCGAAGGTGAGAACTATTTCTTGCCGGTCGACGCCCAGATCGCCAATCCGGCCGACGTGCCGCTGCAGGCCATGCGGCTCTCCGATATCACCAAGTCCCTGGCGGGATTGCCGGCGAAGGTCAATATCGTCGTCCTCGACGCGGCTCGGCCCAATGGCCTTCCGAAAATGAGCCAGCCGCTGGCCGGCGGTCTCGCGCTGGTCGACCCCGACCCCAACATGCTGATTGCGTTCAACGCGGCGCCCGGAACGGTTGCGCCGGAAGGCAAGGGCCCATACGGCGCCTATGCTCAGGCGCTCGCCGAGATGATGCGGGAAGGCGGCATAGCGCTTGACGATGTTTTCGACCGCACGCGGCTACGCGTCAACGAGGTGACGCAAGGTGCCGAAATTCCGTGGGACGCTTCGAAGATCAGCGCGCCTTTCGTGTTCTTCGAACGCGCTCCGGACGCGCCGCCGCCGAAGGTTTCGGAGGCCGAAGAACGGGCCAACCGGACCAGGCCGATCCGCGACTTCAATGCGCATGACGCCTATGTCGCGGCACTCGACCGCGATACCATGCGCGGCTACGAGGAGTTCCTCGTTGCCTATCCGCACGATCCGATGGCCAAGCGTGTGCGGGCCATCATCGCGGCGCGACGCGAGGCGATCACCTGGCGCGAAACATGGCTGCGGGACACGCCGGAGGCTTATTGGTCCTATCTCGAGCGTTATCCGCACGGGCTGCATGCCTGGGACGCGCGCCGCCGGCTGGAGCATTTCGACGCCGAGCTCGAGCCACCGACGAGCTTCACTGTCATCGTCTACGACGTGCCGCCGCCGCCGCCGGAGGAAATCATCTATGTCGACAGGCCGGTGCTCTATTTCGACGATCCCGATTTCGACTTCGAGCCGCCGCCGCCGATCGACGTGATATTCCTGCCGCCGCCGCCGCCCGATTTCGTCGTGCTGCCGCCGCCCCCGCCGCCGGTCGATGTTTACGTCCTGCCGACGCCGGTCTTCGTCCCCGTGCCGGTTTGGGTCAGGCCGCCGCGTGACATTGCGCCGCCGCCGAACGACATCATCTTCAACAACATTCACAACACGACCGTCATCAACAACAACACGACGATCAACAACGAGCCGGCCAATCAGGCCCGACAGCCAAACGCAAATGCACCCAGCGGCCTCACCACCGGGCAGAAGATGGCGGTTGGTGCGGGCGCGGCCTCGCTGGCGGCCAAGGTGGCGTTGCCGCCGTTGCTGCAGAAAAGGGCGGCGCTGTTCAAGCAAAATCAGGGCGGCCAGCCGCTGAAGCCGGGCCAGGCTGCCACTCAGGGCCAGCAGCCTGGTGAGACGCCGCAATCGCTGAAACCGGGCCAGGCTGTCACGCAGGGCCAGCAGCCGGGTGTGACGCCGCAGGCGAGGACGATGGGCAAGCTCTCGACTGATCACGCCTTGCCGGGAGCTGACGGCAGAGCGCTGCCGCTCGTCAACGGCAAGCCGGTGCTCAACGGCCAGAACGCGCCCAACAGGAGGGTGCTGGGCAAGCAAGGCCCTGTGAGCGGCAACCAGCAGGCTACCGGGAATGCCGGCCCCCCCGTCACGGGCAACGACCAGCAGAACGGAGTTCTCGACGATCAGGGCAAGAAGAACAAGTTCCGCAAGCTGCCGACCGTCAATGGCGCGCCGGGCGAGAACGGGCAGAACGCCCAGCAGAGGTTCGGGAAGAACAATGCGAATGCGTTGTCCGGCCAGAACGAAGGCAGACCGAGGAAGCTGACACGCAAGGATCTGTCGGCAGGCCAGACAACTGTCGGCCCGAGCGATCAAGCCACGGTCAACGGAGGCGATAGAGGTAAGAAGCTTCGCAAGCTGCCGACCGTCAATGGCGCGCCAGCCGAGAACGGGCAGAACGCTCAGCAGAGGTTCGGGAAGAACAATCCGAATGCGTTGTCCGGCCAGAACGAAGGCAGACCGAGGAAGCTGACACGCAAGGATCTGTCGGGAGGCCAGACAGCCCTCAGCCCGAGCGATCAAGGCTCGGTCAACGGAGGCGACAGCGGTAAGAAGTTCCGCAAGCTGCCGACCGTCAATGGCGCGCCGGCCGACAACCGGGCGAGCGTGCAGGAGCGGCTCAGGAGAAACAATCCGAGTGTGTTCTCCGACCAGAATCAGGGTTCGGCCAACGCAAACAGGAAGTTCCGCAGGCTGCCGAACGGCGAAGAGGGTTCCGCCGGCGCAGGCATCAACGTCCAGCGCAGCTTCAAGCAGGAAAGGCCGAACGTGCAGGTGCTCAGGCCGCAAAGGCCAGAGTTCCAGGCGCAGCCAAGGCCTCAGATACAAGAGAGACGCCTGCAGCAATTGAGGCCTGAGCCTCAGATGCAAGAAAGACGCTTGCAGCAGCAGCTACGGCCTCAGCCTCAGATACAGGAACGGCGCCTGCCGCAGCAGCCCAAGGAGCAGCCGCCGCAGGGAAACAAGAAGCCGACCTGCGGGCGTCCTGGCGAGCCGCCCTGCCAGCAGTAGGCCAGCAAGGCTTGCTTGGCCGCGGGCGGCAACGCCCGTTCATGGGCCGGATTTTCCGGCCTATGAATTTGCGAGGTGGAGAACGTGACGGATCAGTCCGTCAAAGCAGACAAGACCGCTCTGGTCACGCCGGGAGCGATTGCGGGAAAAGGTGAAAGGTTCGGGCTCGGCGACTTCGCCATAGCCTTCCGTGCGGAATTGCATCCCAGGAAAATAGAGCGGCTCGCCGTTTCCGCGAAACGGTGAAACGCTCTGGCCCTTACGAGCTCGGAGACAGTCGTTTCGCTGTGCCGCCGCGCTGGTTGATCGACACCCAGGTGTTCGGGTTCTGCTGCGACTGGCGTTTCAGGAAATAATAGCCGGTGGCGTTCCAGGGGCGGATTTCGTCGACCAGATTGTCCAGCACGAGATCGCCCTTGTCGGTCTTCACCGTCAGAATGGTGTGGCCCTCATTGTGGAGGTCGCGCACCACCGTCATCAGCAGCGCCTGCCGGGGGAAGCCGGCTTCCAGGAGCAGCTTGCGCTTGTAGAGCGCGTAGATCTTGCAGTCGCCCTTGCCGTCTGTCGGATAGTCCCAGTGGTCCATCGTCGTGCCCCAGTGGTCGTAATTGCTGACGGGCTTGATGGAACGGTTCGCCTTCTGGTTTACCCGCTTGAGGATGCTCATTTTCTGCGCGGTCAGCCTGACGCTTGTGGCAGGCAGGGCAGGCACGTTGCATTCCTTCGGCCGGCGATGACAGAAATCGAGCCAGCCATATGGGACGCTGGTGCTGCCGCCGACTGCGGCGGCGCTCGCAGCCGTTAGATTGAACAGCGACGACTGCGCCGCTGCAGGGCCGACTTGCAGCGATGATGCGCCAACCAGGGAAACGAGGCCAATGAGGAAAGAAGAAGTCAGGACGCCAGGAGAACGCTGCATTGCCGACACCACCGCAACGAGAAGACTGGCGACAAGCTAATGCGCAAACGCCCGCCCCGCCAATTGAACAATTAATAATGTCCTAACACGATTGTGTTCACTTCAAGGTGGAGCCGGAATCAACCCGCCTGGCGCGCGGAGACTGCTCGGGATGGTCGTTCGTCAGGCAGTGGACGATAGACCTCAAACCCTGGTGCCGCCCACCGTCATCTGGTTCATCCGCAGATGCGGCTGGCCGACGCCGACGGGCACGCCCTGTCCGGCTTTGCCGCACATGCCGATGCCGGTGTCGAGCTTCATGTCGTTGCCGATCATGCTGACGCGGTGCATGGCGTCCGGCCCGTTGCCGATCAGCATCGCGCCCTTGATCGGCTGCGTCACCTTGCCGTTCTCGATCATGTAGGCTTCGGTGCAGCCGAACACGAACTTGCCCGACGTGATGTCGACCTGGCCGCCGCCGAAGGAAACGGCATAGATGCCGTTCTTGACCGAGGCGATGATCTCTTCCGGCTCCATGTCGCCCGAGGTCATGTAGGTGTTGGTCATGCGCGGCATCGGCTGGTGCGCATAGCCTTCGCGGCGGCCGTTGCCCGTCGCCTTCATGCCCATCAGCCGGGCGTTCTGGCGGTCCTGCATATAGCCGACGAGCTTGCCGTCCTCGATCAGCACGTTGCGCGCCGAGGGCGTCCCTTCATCGTCGACGGTCAGCGAGCCGCGCCGCTCGGGCATGGTGCCGTCGTCGACCACGGTGACACCCTTTGCCGCCACCTGCTGGCCCATCAGGCCGGCGAAGGCCGATGTCTTCTTGCGGTTGAAGTCGCCTTCGAGCCCATGCCCGACCGCCTCGTGCAGCATCACGCCCGGCCAGCCGCTGGACAGCACGATGTCGAACGTGCCCGCCGGCGCAGGGACGGCCTCGAGATTGACCAGCGCCTGCCGCAGCGCCTCGCTGGCGGCATGCTTCCAGCTTTCCTCGCCGACGAACTCGCCAAAGCTCTTGCGGCCGCCCATCCCGTAGGAGCCGCTCTCCTGCCGGTCGCCATCGCCGACCACCACGGAAACGTTGATCCGCACCAGCGGGCGGATGTCGCGCACGATCTGGCCGTCGCCGCGCACGATCTCGACATGCTGCCACGAGGCGGCAAGCGACGCCGTCACCTGGCGCACGCGCGGATCCTTGGCGCGCAGCCAGCCGTCGATCTCCTGCAACAGCTTGGCCTTGGCCTCGAAGGAAGGCGAGGGGATAGGGTTCTCGTCGCCATAGAGATGGCGGTTGGTGCGGGCGGGCGCTCCGGCCAATGTGCCGGAATAGCCGCCTTTGACAGCCGAGACTGCGTCCGCCGCGCGCAACAGCGAGGCTTCGGAGAGATCGCTCGAATGCGCATAACCGCTGGCCTCGCCGGCCACGGCACGCAGGCCGAACCCCCGGTCGGTGTTGAAATTGGCCGTCTTCAGCCGGCCATTATCGAACATCAGCGCTTCGTTCTCGCTGTATTCGAGGAACAGCTCGCCGTCGTCGGCGCCCTTGATGGTCTCGGTGACGATCTCCTTGACGCGATCGTCTGAAATGTCGAATTGGCCGATCAGGCTGTTCATGGCAAATCCATTCATGGAAACAAATCGTTCCTCGGCATGTAGGCGCGAAGCCGTCGTCGCACAATCGCCAACTGGGTCAAGCCGACGATTGCGCCGCCATCACTTGCCGCTGACGAAATCCTTGATGTTGCCGGCCATCGCGTTCCAATTGGAAAACTGCTTCTCGAGATTGGCCCTGGTGATGCCGCCCGCAAAGCTGACATCCATCCTGAAATTCGAGCCGTCGCCCGAATAGGCCCTCACCCACCGGTATTTTGCGTTCCAGGCGTTGGCTTGGTCAGCGGTAAGCGGGTCGGCGAAGCCGGTCGCGAATTGCAGCGACTTGCAGTTCTCGTGGTCTTCGCAGCCGTAGAAATAGATCAGGTATTTAACGCCGTCGATCCGCCCCGAAATCATCGGATCGCCGTTGTCGTCCTTGCCCATCCTGGCGGAACCGAAGCCCTTGGCGATATCGAGGATCGCCGCCGAGTCGGGCCTCTGGAGGATTTCGTCGTCCTCGGCCCGGGCGACCGAAACCGCACCGGCCAGCGCCAGCCCAGCGATGAAAGCGGACAATGACGTGCGCATGGAGCCTCCTGCCGCCAAATCCGCATTCGCCATTCGACCTCAGCGTCGGAAATGGCCGCGGTGCATGGGCAAGAAGATCAAGGTAGGGCGGCGAAGCCGTCTGCAAAGCCCTTGAGATCGACCGGAATGCCGATGCCTTCCTCGGGCGTCTGGAACACGATGAAGGTGGCCGACGTGCCGCTCTTCAGCGTGTCGAGCAGCGGTTTTTCAAGGATCACCTCGGCGTAGCAGCCGTCCTGGAAGCAGCGCACGAAATAGGCGCGGCCGATATCCTTGCCGTCGACATTGAGGCCAAGCCCGTTGGGCAGGAGCACGCCGAGCGGCGCCAGCACGCGCAGGATCTCGGCCTTGTTGTCGGCTGTGCGCAGCACCACGACCGAAAGCCCCATTTCAGGGCGGTCCTCGGCGACGACGTTCTGCATCATCACGCATTGCTCTGAGGTAGCACCTGCCGGCGTATCGCAGATGATCGACCACGCGCCATGCGTCGACTTCACCGTGCCGCTCGGCGGCTTGGCGTCGTTAGGCGAGGCGGGGGCGCCGACGGCTACGCCGACACCGAGCAAGGCGACGGCAAGGACGACCTTCGCCAGGGTTCTCGAAAGCCAGGAAGTCATAACGGCTCCATTGCGAATCACGGCACTTTAAGCCGCGCCGGGGCCAAGTAAAGGACGAGACCTCCGCCGGTCCGCCCCGATACCGGCAATTGCATGCTTTTCCAAAGCAAATTCGCCCGAATTGCGACCGTCGCGCATATAGCATGGCGGGCGCCGAACGCAGCCTTCGGCCTGCGCGCAAAAATGCCGCACGGTTTCCTCCGCTCCTTTCTTGCGGAGGGAAATAGAGTATGGTTTGAACCAGCCTCGGGACAGCCCGGGATTCCCAATTCCGGTGTCGTCCGTTATTGGTGCGACCAGATCGCGGGAAGTGGGAGACGAGAGGGCGATGAGGAAATTCCTGGCAAGCGCTGAATTCTTGGCAGGTACGGCAGCTTCGGCCGTGCTCTTCTCCAGTGCGGCGGCTCGCGCCGACCAGCCGCGGGAATGGGAGATGACCTTCCAGGCGCCCGCGACCGACATGATGCGGCAGATCGAGCGGTTTGGGAACTACACCATGTGGTTCATCGTCCCGATCACCATCCTCGTGCTGGTGCTTCTGCTGGTCTGCATCGTCAGGTTCCGCGCAAGCGCCAATCCAGTGCCGTCCAGGACCAGCCATAACACGCTGATCGAGGTGATCTGGACCGTCGGGCCGGTGATCGTGCTTCTGCTCATCGCCATTCCCTCCTTCCAGCTGCTCACCGCGCAGTACACGCCGCCGGAAGAAGCCAAGCTCACCGTCAAGGCGACCGGCAACCAGTGGAACTGGGATTACGAGTACCAGATCGACAAGACCTTCTCCTTCAACTCGGCGGTTCTTCAGGATGCCGACCGCGCCAAGGCCGGCAAGGAAGATCGCGCCCGCTATCCGCGTCTGCTGGCGGTCGACAACGAGCTGGTCGTGCCGGTCAACACCATGACTCGCGTGCTGATCACCGCCACCGATGTCATCCACTCCTTCGCCGTGCCGTCCTTCGGCATCAAGATGGATGCCGTCCCCGGCCGCACCAACGAGACCTGGTTCAAGGCGGAGAAGGAAGGCCTCTACTACGGCCAGTGCTCGCAGCTCTGCGGCAAGGACCATGCCTTCATGCCGATCGCCGTGCGCGTGGTGTCCGATGCGCAGTTCAAGACCTGGCTGGATACGGCCAAGACCGACGTGCCCGCCGCCAACAAGGCGCTGATGGCCGAGATCGATGGTACCAACAAGGTAGCGGCCGCCGGCAACTGATGCCGCGGGTTAGCAAGATTTAGGGAACGGAGCGGAACATGGCAGAGGCTGCAGCTCACGATCACGGCGACCACAGGCCGCATGGCTGGGTCCGCTGGGTCTACTCGACCAACCACAAGGACATCGGCACGCTCTACCTGATCTTCGCGATCATGGCCGGCATCATCGGCGCCGCGCTCTCGGTCGCCATCCGCATGGAGCTGCAGGAGCCGGGCATCCAGATCTTCAGCGGCCTGGCGCAGATGGTCTACGGCATGCAGGGCGACGCCGCCATCGACGGCGGCAAGAGCATGTACAACGCCTTCGGCGCCGCGCACGGCCTGATCATGATCTTCTTCATGGTCATGCCGGCGCTCATCGGCGGCTTCGCCAACTGGATGGTGCCGATCATGATCGGCGCGCCGGACATGGCCTTCCCGCGCATGAACAACATCTCGTTCTGGCTGCTGCCGCCGGCTTTCATCCTGCTGCTCTCCTCGATGTTCGTGCCGAGCGCGCCGGGCGCCTTCGGCGTCGGCGGCGGCTGGACCATCTATCCGCCGCTCTCGACGTCCGGCCAGCCGGGCCCGGCGATGGACCTGGCGATCCTCTCGATCCATATCGCCGGCGCGTCGTCGATCCTCGGCGCCATCAACTTCATCACCACCATCTTCAACATGCGCGCTCCCGGCATGACGCTGCACAAGATGCCGCTGTTTGCCTGGGCGGTGCTGATCACCGCTTTCCTGCTGCTGCTGTCGCTGCCGGTTCTGGCGGGCGCCATCACCATGCTGCTCACCGATCGCAATTTCGGCACCGCTTTCTTCGTGCCGGATCAGGGCGGTGACCCGATCCTCTTCCAGCATCTGTTCTGGTTCTTCGGCCATCCCGAGGTGTACATCCTGATCCTGCCGGGCTTCGGCATCATCAGCCATATCGTCTCGACCTTCTCGAAGAAGCCGGTGTTCGGCTATCTCGGCATGGCCTACGCCATGGTCGCGATCGGCGCCGTCGGCTTCATCGTCTGGGCGCACCACATGTACACGACCGGCCTGTCGCTCGACACGCAGCGTTACTTCGTGTTCGCCACCATGGTCATCGCGGTGCCGACCGGCGTGAAGATCTTCTCCTGGATCGCCACCATGTGGGGCGGTTCGATCTCCTTCAAGCCGCCGATGCTGTGGGCGCTGGGCTTCATCTTCCTGTTCACCATCGGTGGCGTCACCGGCGTTCAACTGGCCAATGCCGGTCTCGACCGCTCGCTGCACGACACCTATTTCGTGATCGCCCACTTCCACTACGTGCTGTCGCTGGGCGCGGTGTTTGCCATCTTCGCCGGCTGGTACTACTGGTTCCCGAAGATGACCGGCTACATGTACTCGCCGGTTATCGCCAACACCCACTTCTGGGTGACCTTCGTCGGCGTCAACCTGATCTTCTTCCCGCAGCACTTCCTCGGCCTCGCCGGCATGCCGCGCCGTACCGTCGACTATCCGGACGCGTTCGCCGGCTGGAACATGGTGTCGTCCTACGGCTCCTACATCGCGGCCGTCGGTGTCGCGATCTTCCTCTACGGCGTGTTCGAGGCCTTCCAGAAGAAGCGCGTCGCCGGCGCCAACCCGTGGGGCGAGGGCGCCACCACGCTCGAATGGCAGCTGCCTTCGCCGCCGCCATTCCACCAATGGGAACAGCTGCCGAAGATCAGGTAGGCAGCGTCCCGACGCATACGAGGCCGCCGGCTTGCCCGGCGGTCTTGGCCAACGGAATGATGGACTTTAAGTACGCATGGCCCTTGCCGAAGACAGATTGATGGAGGAAGCGGGTTTTCGCATGTCGGAAGCGACCGCAGGCGATTTCTTCGCCCTCCTGAAGCCGCGTGTCATGTCGCTGGTCGTCTTCACGGCGTTTGTCGGCATGATCGCGGCGCCCGTCGCCATCAATCCGCTCATGGCGGTGATCGCCATCCTCGCAATCGCCATTGGCGCCGGTGCTTCCGGCGCGCTCAACATGTGGTACGACGCCGACATCGACGCCGTGATGACGAGGACCGCCGGCCGCCCGGTGCCGTCCGGTCGCGTCACCCCAGGCGAGGCGTTGAGCTTTGGCCTTGTGCTGTCGGTGCTGTCGGTGATGACGCTCGGCGTGCTGGTCAACTGGCTGTCGGCATCGCTTCTCGCCTTCACCATCTTCTTCTACGCCGTCATATACACCATGTGGCTGAAGCGCTGGACGCCGCAGAACATTGTCATCGGCGGCGCCGCCGGCGCCATCCCGCCGGTAATCGGCTGGGCCGCCGTGACCGGCTCGGTCAGCCTCGAAAGCGTGATCCTGTTCCTGATCATCTTCCTGTGGACGCCGCCGCATTTCTGGGCGCTGGCTCTCTTCAAATCCGACGACTACGCCCGCGCCGGCATCCCGATGATGCCGAATGTCGCCGGCCATGCCTCGACCCGTAGGCAGATCTTTGCCTATGCGCTGATCCTGGCGCCGGTCGGGGTGCTGCCCTGGGCGCTCGGCTACACCACGGCCGGCTACGGCGTCGTCTCGGCGGCCCTCGGCGCGGGCTTCGTCTGGTATGCCTGGAAAGTGCTTGCCATGGCCGACGGCGACCGCGCGATGAAGCCGGCCAAAGCCCTGTTCGGCTACTCGCTGCTCTATCTCTTCGCTATCTTTGCCGCCTATCTCGTCGATTGCGTGGTCGGGCGCGCCCTCATGATGGGGGGAGCATGATCGTGGCTGACAAGAAGCTCGAACTGGTCACGCTGACCGAACGCCAGCAGAAGGCCCGCCGCAACCGCTCCATCGCCATCGGTCTCGCGCTGGCAGCGCTGGTCGTCATCTTCTATGCCGCCACCATCGTGCGCTTCGGTCACAGCGGAGCCAGCATCACCGGCTCCGGCCTGCTGGGAGGCGGCTGATGGGCGGCGAGGCCAGCAGCAAGCCCCGCAAGGTGAACAACGGCATCGTCGCCGCCGTCTGCCTCGCCTTCTTCACCGGCATGGTCGGCATGGCCTATGCGGCGGTGCCGCTCTACAAGATGTTCTGCCAGGTCACCGGCTATGGCGGGACCACGCAGCGCGCCGAGAAGCAATATGCCGGCCGCGTGCTCGACCGTGATATCACCATCCGCTTCGATGCCAACACCAACGGCATTCCATGGCAGTTCGAGCCTGTCGCCCGCTCGGTGACGATCAAGATCGGCGCGACGGCGCAGGCGCATTACAGCGCCACCAACAAGTTCGACCGCACCATTACCGGCCGCGCCTCGTTCAACGTGCAGCCGGAAATGGCCGGTGCCTATTTCAACAAGGTGGAGTGCTTCTGCTTCACCGACACGACGCTGAAACCCGGCGAGACGCTGGACATGCCGGTCGTGTTCTATGTCGATCCAGACATCGTCAACGTGCCGGAACTCAAGGACTTGAAGACCATCACCCTGTCCTACACGATGTTCCCGGTCGAAAACAAACAGCCGGTCGCCTCCTCGGCGCCGGCCGCTGGCAGCAGCAACAAAGTTCCAGATTCCGACGCAAGCCTCGGGGGTTGATATGGCAGACGCGCACGCAAAACCACAACACGACTACCATCTCGTCAACCCCAGCCCCTGGCCTTTCCTGGGTTCCGTCGGCGCGCTGGTCACCGCCATCGGCGGTGTCTGCCTGATGCAGTATCTGAAGGGCGGCAACTTCCCGGTCTTCGGCCACAACATCGCCAATCCGTGGCTGTTTTTCATCGGGATGATCATCGTGCTCTACACGATGTTCGCCTGGTGGTCGGACACCATCAAGGAAGCGCATGAGGGTCACCACACGCGCGTCGTGTCGCTGCATCTGCGCTACGGCATGATCATGTTCATCGCCTCCGAGGTGATGTTCTTCGTCGCCTGGTTCTGGGCCTTCTTCGACGCCAGCCTGTTCCCGGGCGAAGCCTCGCAATATGCCCGCACCGCCTTCACCGGCGGTGTCTGGCCGCCGAAGGGGCTTGAAGTCCTCGATCCCTTCCACTTGCCGCTCTACAACACCATCATCCTGCTTCTGTCGGGCACGACGGTGACCTGGGCGCACCACGCGCTTCTGCATGGCGACCGCAAGGGCCTGATTAACGGCCTGGTGCTGACCGTCGGCCTCGGCATGCTGTTCACCATGGTGCAGGCTTACGAGTACATGCACGCTCCGTTCGGCTTCAGGGATTCGATCTACGGCGCCACCTTCTTCATGGCGACCGGCTTCCACGGCTTCCATGTCATCATCGGCACCATCTTCCTGCTCGTCTGCCTGATCCGCGCGTGGCGCGGCGACTTCACCCCGAAGCAGCATTTCGGCTTCGAAGCGGCCGCCTGGTATTGGCACTTCGTCGACGTGGTCTGGCTGTTCCTGTTCAGCGCCATCTATGTCTGGGCCTCGAACGGCGCACTGATCGAAGGCCATTAAACCGACGGGTTTCGGAATCCCAAAGGGCGGCTGCGGCGACGTGGCCGCCTTATTCTTTGGGACAAAAAGGTCTACGGTGAGAACATGAGCGAAGACAAGGCGATCTGGCCACCTATCGATCCGATCTCGGCCGGTCTGCATGGCCGCTGTCCGCGCTGCGGCGAAGGCAAGCTGTTCTCGGGTTTCCTCACCATCGGCAAGCGCTGCTATAATTGCGGACTCGACTATTCCTTCGCCGATGCGGGCGACGGGCCGGCCGTGTTCGTCATCCTGATCATCGGCTTCGTCGTCGTTGGCCTCGCATTGTGGATGGAGGTGACGTTCAGTCCGCCGCTCTGGCTGCACTTTATGTTGTGGATACCGCTGGCGCTGGTGCTCTGCCTGACGGCGCTGCGCCTGATCAAGGGCGTGCTGATCACCTTGCAGTACTCCAAGAAGGCTGCTGAAGGCAGGCTGGATTCCAACAAATGAGCGAGACGACCGATTTGGTTGGCGGCCCTTCGCGGCCGCGCACGGCGTTGCTGCTTGGCCTCGGCCTTGTCCTGTTCGCTGTCCTGATCGGGCTCGGCACCTGGCAGGTCCAGCGCCTGCATTGGAAGGAAGGCCTGCTCGCAACCATCGACAAGCGCACCCATTCCGCACCGCTGGCTCTAGCGGACGTGGAGAAGGAATTCGCCGCTTCCCATGATGTCGACTACACGCCCGTGACGGTAACAGGCACTTTCCTGCATCAGGGCGAGCGGCACTTCTTTTCCACTTGGCAAGGCGACAGCGGCTTCAACGTCTACACGCCCCTGCAGCTCGAGGACGGCCGCTTCGTGCTCGTCAACCGCGGCTTCGTTCCCTACGACCTCAAGGATCCCTCCAAGCGCCGGCAGGGCGAAGTCGCCGGCAAGGTGACGGTGACCGGACTCGCCCGCAATCCGCTGCCTGCAAAGCCGTCGATGATGCTTCCCGACAATGACGTCGCCAAGAACATCTTCTATTGGAAGGACCGCGACGTCATGGCGGCGACCGCCGGTCTGCCTGCCGGGTTCGTGCTGGTGCCGTTCTTCGTCGATGCCGACAAGACGCCGAATCCTGGCGGCCTGCCGGTCGGTGGCGTCACCATCATCGACCTGCCGAACAACCATTTGCAATATGCCGTCACGTGGTACGGGCTGGCCGCCGCCCTTGCAGCCGTGCTGATCCTGAGGTTGCGCCGCCCGGCGAAGGAGCAGTGAGCGTGCTCGCTCTTGACAGGGCAGGGGTGCGCACCTCATTTCGCCTAATCAAACAGATAGAGCATGATGTCGTCCGAAAACCGCTTCACACCTTTCGGCATCATGTTCTTGGTTCCGACTGAATCGGCCTTGCATTCATGACCCAGAAAAAGCCACCGCTGACGATCAGGCTGTGCCAGCCACGCGGCTTCTGCGCCGGTGTCGACCGTGCCATCCAGATCGTCGTGCTGGCGCTGAAGAAATACGGCGCGCCGGTCTATGTCCGCCACGAGATCGTGCACAACCGCTACGTCGTCGAAGGGCTGCAGAGCCTGGGCGCCGTCTTCATCGAGGAACTGTCTGAGATTCCGCCGGAGCATCGCCAGTCGCCCGTGGTCTTTTCCGCGCATGGCGTGCCGAAATCGGTGCCGGCGGACGCGCAGGCGCGCAATCTCTTTTACCTCGACGCCACGTGCCCACTCGTCTCCAAGGTGCACAAGCAGGCGATGCGCCACCAGCGGCTCGGTCGCCATGTGCTGCTGATCGGCCATGCCGGTCACCCGGAGGTGATCGGCACGATGGGACAATTGCCGGAAGGCGCGGTGACGTTGATCGAGACCGAGGCTGACGCCGCGCGTTTCGTCCCCCTCGACGCTTCGGCGCTGGGCTTCGTCACCCAGACGACCTTGTCGGTCGAGGACACCGCCGGCATCATCCGGGCGCTCCAGGAGCGGTTTCCCGAACTGCATGCGGCCGCGGCCGAATCGATCTGCTACGCCACCACCAACCGCCAGGAAGCGGTGAAGGAGACAGCGGCCGGCGCCGATCTTTTCCTTATCGTCGGCGCTCCCAATTCGTCCAATTCGCGTCGCCTTGTCGAAGTGGCGGAGCGCGCCGGCGCCACAATGTCGCTTCTCGTGCAGCGCGCCGCCGAAATTCCGTGGGATGAGATCGCCGGGATCAGGACGCTCGGCCTGTCGGCCGGCGCCTCGGCGCCGGAAATCATCGTCGACGAGATCATCGACGCGTTCCGGCAACGCTTCGACGTCACCATCGATCTGGCCGTCACGGCCACGGAAACGGAGGATTTTCCGGTGATGCGGGTTTTGCGCGATGTCGAACTGACGGCGGCCGACATGGCCTTCGTCAATGGAGCGGCGTGAAACCGGATGGCTGTCTACACCGACGTCAACGAAGGCGAGCTGACCGCATTCCTCAAGGCCTATCCGGTGGGTGAGCTGCTCTCCTATAAGGGCATCGCCGAAGGCACCGAGAATTCCAATTTCCTGGTCCACGCCTCGACCGGCTCCTACATCCTGACGCTCTACGAGAAGCGGGTCGACAAGGCCGACCTGCCGTTCTTTCTCGGCCTGATGGGCCATCTTGCCAGGAAAGGCATTTCCTGCCCGCTGCCGGTCACCGCGCATGACGGCACCGTCGTCGGCACGCTGGCTGGCCGGCCCGCCGTCATCATCACCTTCCTCGAAGGCCTGTCGCTCAGGCGGCCGACGGCCGCGCATTGCGGCGAAGTCGGCAAGGCGCTCGCCAGCCTGCATCTTGCCGGCCAGGATTTTCAGATGCGAAGGCCGAACGCGCTGGCGATCGAGGGCTGGCGCAAGCTCTGGGCTGCCTCGCGCGAGCGCGCCGACGAGGTCGAGCCCGGCTTGGCGGCCGAGGTCGATGCCGATTTCGCCGATTTCGAGCGCAATTGGCCCACCGGCCTCCCTAAGGGCATCATCCATGCCGATCTGTTCCCGGACAATGTCTTCTTCCTCGGCGAGAAGCTTTCGGGACTGATCGACTTCTATTTCGCCTGCGACGACCTCTACGCCTATGATGTCGCAACCTGCCTCAACGCCTGGTGCTTCGAGAAGGATTTTGCCTTCAACCTGACCAAGGGGGCGGCGCTGCTGGCCGGCTACCAGTCGGTGCGGCCGCTTCAGGACGACGAGAAGGCGGCGCTGCCGATGCTGGCGCGCGGCTCGGCGCTGCGCTTCATGCTGACCCGCCTCTATGACTGGCTGACCATTCCGGATGGCGGGCTGGTGATGAAGCGCGATCCGACCGAATATATCCGCCGCATGCGCTTCCACCGCGCCATCAAGTCGCCATCCGAATACGGGCTGACATGAACAAGCAGATCGAGATCTTCACCGACGGCGCCTGCTCGGGCAATCCCGGGCCGGGCGGCTGGGGCGCGGTGCTGCGCTACAACGGCGTCACCAAAGAGCTGTCCGGCGGCGAGGCCGAGACCACCAACAACCGCATGGAGCTGCTGGCCGCCATTACGGCGCTCAACGCGCTGAAGGAGCCTTGCGCGGTCGACCTCTACACCGACAGCAAATACGTCATGGACGGCATCTCCAAATGGATCCACGGCTGGAAGAAGAACGGCTGGAAGACCGGCGACAGGAAGCCGGTCAAGAATGGCGAGCTCTGGCAGGCGCTCGATGAGGCCAACCGGCGTCACAAGGTCGTCTGGCACTGGGTTAAAGGCCATGCCGGCCACCCGGAGAACGAGCGCGCTGACGAACTGGCCCGGCAGGGCATGGCACCGTTCAAGAAGGGCCCGGTGAAGCCTGTTTTGGCGGCGCAGCCCGCAGCGCAGCCGAAGCGGCCGGCGGTTGCAAAGGCGCGACGCTCGACCCAGAGCTACTGATCGGCAATCGAGCCCGCATCTGATCGGAGAAAGTTTGCCTTGCCGATCGCCTATTACATTACCCATCCGCAGGTTCGGATCGACGCCAAAATTCCGGTGCCGGAATGGGGGCTGTCTGACATCGGCCGGGCAAGGGCTGTTGCGATGCTCGACCAGCCCTGGGTTGGCTCGATAGGGCGCATCGTGTCGTCCGCTGAACGCAAGGCGGTCGAAACTGCGGAAATCCTGGCGAAGCACCTTCATCTCGAGGTCGAGGTGCGGGAGCGGATGCACGAGAACGACCGATCGGCGACGGGCTTCCTGCCGCCGCCGGAATTCGAAGCGGTTGCCGACGAGTTCTTCGCCAGGCCGCACGACAGTATCCGCGGATGGGAAAGGGCGATAGACGCACAGCAGCGCATCATGGACGAAGTCGACGCCGTGCTTGGCACCGGCCTCACCGGCAACTTGGCTTTCATTGGCCATGGAGGCGTGGGGACACTTCTGCTGCTTCTGCTCGATTCCCGCCAAATCAGTCGTGTCGCGGATCAGCCGGCGGGCGGCGGCAACTACTTCGCCTTTGATATCGGCGCGCGCCGCATCCTCCACGCCTGGCGGCCGATCGACGATCGGGCGCCAGATCACGTCATTTGATCGCCTCCTGATGAGCAGTGCCATTGATTGCAGCCCTGCAAAGGGAGTATTATTTACTACCATAGAGCAAGGATGGCTGCCGATGGCAAACGTGGAAAAAATCAGCGTGGCGGTCACGACGCAGCAGGCGGCTGTCATGCGTGAGGCCGTGGAAACCGGCGAATACGCGACCACGAGCGAAATCGTGCGAGAAGCGGTGCGGGATTGGTTGGCCAAGCGAGAACTACGCCAAGAGGACTTACATCGTTTGCAGCGGCTCTGGGACGAGGGCAAGGCGAGCGGGAGACCGGAGCCCTTGGACTTTGACACTCTCAGAAAGGAAGCTCGGCAGAGGCTAAAGGACGCCGCGCCGAATGGCCGTTAAGGTAGTCTGGTCACCAGCGGCCAGAGCCGATTTAATCGACATCTATGTGGCCATTGGCAGTGAAAGCTTGAGGGCCGCCGATCGCTACTACGACTGGATAGAGGATCGGGCGCTGCAGTTGGCGGACCAGCCACGCATGGGCGTAAGGCGGCCTGATATTCGGGCCTCGACGCGCATGTTGGTGGCGGCGCCGTTTGTACTGCTCTACGAAACGGCACCGGATGGGGACGATGGCCCGGTAGAGTTGGTCGAGATCGTTCGTGTCGTGGACGGGCGCAGGGATTTGAACCGTCTATTCTGATCAGCTCATCACCGCTAGTGACGGGAAACATCACCGTATCAGCAGCGCCGTCGAGAACATGCCGAGCGCGAACACCGTGTGCGCCAGGAGGTTGAGCGCGCGCACCTTCATCGGATTGGGAAGCTTGGACGCCGCCCAGCCGGCGCCCATGCCCGGCGCCAGGAGGAACCAGCCGGCCCCAACCGTGACGATGCCGAGGATGAAGGCCGGCAGGAATGTCGGTGCCGCCAGCCAGCCCGCGCCGGCGAGCACGACAAGGATCACGCCGTAGAGAATGCCGACGAGGTAGTGGAATGCCCAGCCGAGCGCCTTTTCATGCGCATAAGGTGCCGCCTTGCCGATATCGTCGTGAAAAACCCTCTTCGGCAGATGCCGCACCCAGCGTCCGACCATGCCCCAGTTGGGCAATGGCAGGCCGAACGCCTTGTTGAGGACGATCGCCCAGACATCCATGAATACTGTGGCGCCGATGCCGATCGCCACTGCGCGCCAGACGGTGTCAAACATCAGAGCATGATCCTGAACCGAAGGTCAGCGAACGCAAAAAGTGGAACTGGTTTTCGGACAAGATCATGGGGCCAACGAAACCTGACCTGATCTAGAGCTGCTCGAGGATTTTTGCCGCGCCACTCTCGTCGACGCCCGGCTTGGTCTCGACATTGAGCGCCACGACCTTGCCGTCGTCGACGATCATTGAGAAGCGCTTCGAACGCAGGCCCATGCCGGCCCCGGAAAGATCGTTGTCGAGTCCCACCAATTTGGCGAAATCGCCGCTGCCGTCGGCGAGATAGAGGATCTTGCCTTCGCCGCCGGTGAACCGCGCCCAAGCGCCCATGACATGCACGTCGTTGACCGAGACGACGGCGATCGTGTCGACGCCGCGGGCCAGGATGGCGTCATGATTCTCCAGATAGCCAGGCAGGTGGTTGTTGCTGCAGGTCGGCGTGAAGGCGCCGGGAACGCCGAACAGCACGACTTTCTTGCCGGCGAAGATCTCATCGCCGGTGATCGACTTTGCGCCGTCCGCGGTCATGGTCTTGAAGGTCGCTTCGGGCAGTTTTTCGCCAACCGCAATGGTCATGGGGTGCCTCGCTTGGGGGATGGGAAGGATCGATGCCTTCGATATCGGACTGCGCGGGCTCCGGCAACTCTTCAGAGCAATTCCAGGAAAAGTGTGCAGCGGTTTTCCGTCCGGAATTGCGGCTCAGAAAGACCCTGGATCAAGGGAAAGGCAGCAGCCCGTCCACCGAACCCTCGGCACTGGTCAGCGTGTAATACAGCCCGCCATCGGTCGGCGCCGCCGACGGCCGGTCGAGGATCGGCACGGTGAAGACGAGCTTGCCATCCTTCTGACTGCGCACCGGCGCGCCGAACATGTAGTCGCGCTCGCCGGCGATGAAGAGATCGACGGATTGCGGATCGCCGGGCGACTGCGCCTGGACGACAAGGGTCTCATGGTCGCTGGACAGCACGCTGATGCCGAAATCGGACCGGGCCGGGGAGGGCAGCGTCGCAAGTGCGGTTTTCACCAGGGCCGCGTCGGTCGCGTTATCGGGGTCGGACCCGGGATCGACGCTGAGCCGGGTCTGCACTGGAATGCAGATCGTCTCGCAGATGCCGAGGAAGATATTGGCATCGATGGTCGCCGGCTGGTCGGGCGAAGACAGCGTGAACGTCACCGGCAGCGACACCGGACGATCGTAGCCGGCCCATTTGCCGTAGCCGTCGTCATGCCGCTGCGGCGGCGGGAACGACAATTGCGCGTCGGCGACATTGGTGCTGCCCGATATGTCGAGTTGCGGCGGCACGCCGGCGTCGCCTGGATCGCGCCAATAGGTTTTCCAGCCGGGCTTCAACACGATGTCGAGCACGCCGTGGATCTTGCCGGCCTGGTCGGGCTTGCCGGTGGTCACCAGCCGAACCTTGCCGCCTTCACTGTTGTACCAGTTCGAGGAGGAGGCCTCGGCCGATGGGCTTGTAGCCCACCCGAAAACGACGCCGAGAACCAGTAATTTCATGTATCGCATGCGGTGATTTGACCGTCCGTTCTTGGCCGCGCAATGACTTCGTCGCTCTCCCGGTATCATATTTGCGTGACATCGGGGACTGGCACCATCTTTTCGGCGCTGCCGAAACGCGTTACGCTGAGGCCATGGACTTGCTGCGCCACAAGAAGTCGGCCGCCGGACGCGGTTTCCTCGACGATCAGTTCCTGATTGCCATGCCCGGCATGAAGGACGACCGTTTCGCGCGCTCCGTCATCTACATCTGCGCCCATAGCGACGAGGGCGCGATGGGCCTGATCATCAATCAGACGCAGCAGATGCTGTTTCCGGACCTGCTTGTGCAACTCGGCATCATGAACGAGCAGGAAGCGATCCGCCTGCCGGCGCATACGCGCGATTTCGTCGTGCGCAACGGCGGGCCCGTCGACCGCAGCCGCGGCTTCGTGCTGCATTCGGGCGACTATCGCGTGGAATCCTCGCTCAACGTCTCCGACGATATCTGTCTGACGGCAACCGTCGATATCCTGCGGGCCATCTCGACCGGCCGCGGCCCGCGCCATGCCCTCATGGCGCTCGGCTATTCCGGCTGGGGCGCCGGCCAGCTCGAAACGGAGATCTCCGAGAATGGCTGGCTCACCTGTCCGGCGACGCCGGAGCTTCTCTTCGACACCGATATCGAGCGCAAATACGACCGTATCCTTGCCTCGATCGGCATCGACCTCGCCCATCTGAGCGCCGCCGCCGGGCACGCTTAGCCCGTTCGTCATCCTAGGGCGGAGCAAGGAGCGAAGCGACGCGCGCAGACCCTAGGATCCATGCCGTTACATCGAGCATAGAGTGCAGCGGTGCAGAACTCTGCAACGCTTTTCAATGCGTTAACGTCACGGAATGGATTCTCGGGTCAAGCCCGAGAATGACGATGTGATGGACGTAACGGCCAATCGCAGAGTGTCTCGCTACTCGATTGGAACGACCGGCCGCATCAAGCGCGCCAACCTAAGCCTGGGTGAGCGGATACTGCTCCCTCAGCGTCTTCAGCACCTGGTCGCCGGGCATCGGCGCGCCGAACATGAAGCTCTGCACATATTCGCAGCCCATCTGGCGCAGCTCCAGCGCGTCGCTTTCATCCGAAATGCCTTCCGCCACGACCGAAAGCCCCAGCTCATGCGCCATGTTGACCATCGATTTGAGCAGCACGGCACGCTTCGGCGTGGCGTCGTCGACGAAGCTCTTGTCGATCTTGATAGTGTCGAAAGGGAAGCGCGTCAGGTAGGAGAGCGAGGAATAGCCGGTGCCGAAATCGTCGAGCGACAATCCGATGCCGAGCTGCTTCAGCTTGGTCAGCACATGCGCGGTCTGCTCGGGATTGTCCATCACCAGGGACTCGGTGAGCTCCAGCCGGAAGCAGCGCGGTTTCAGATTGGCGCGCGCGATCACCGAGCGGACGTCGCTGACCAGGTCGCGGCGGATGAGCTGACGGCTGGACAGGTTGACCGAGACCGAGAGCGGCGCGTCGCCGATCTGCTTCTGCCAGGTGGCGAGGTCCTCGGCCGCCTGCTGCATGGCGAACAGGCCGAGTTGCACGATCAGCCCGCAATTCTCGGCGACCGGAATGAAGTCCCCCGGCGGGATCATGCCGCGGCGCGGATGGTCCCAGCGCAGCAGCGCCTCGAAGCCGGCGACGCTGCCATCCTCCAGTCGCACGATCGGCTGATAGGCAAGCGTGAACTCGCGCCGCTCGATGGCGCGGCGAAGGTCGGATTCGAACTGCAGCCGGTCTGTGCCGACGGTGCGGAAGGCGGGACGGAAGGGCTCGATCCTGTCGCCGCCGAAACGCTTGGCCTGGTGCATGGCAAGCTCGGCGTCCTTGACCATGTCCTCGGCCGAAGTCTGCGCCGTCGTCCAGGTGATCAGGCCGATCGATGCGGTGAGCACGATTTCTCGCTTGGCGAAGGTGATCGGATTGTTGATCGCGTGCTTGATGGCGTCCGCCATGGCAGCGATGCGGGCCGGGTCCTGTTCCGAAAGCAGCATCAGCGCGAACTGGTCGCCGGCAAAGCGCGACAGCGAATCCTTCGGCTTGAGCAGCCGGTGCAGCCGGCGCGCGACAGTGAGCAGAATGGTGTCGCCGGCGGAGATGCCAAGGCCGTCATTGACCTGCTTGAAGCGATCGATGTCGATGATGAAGACCGTCGGGCGCACCTTCTCCTCGGTGCGGGCGATCGAGATGATCGCTTCCAGCCGGTTCATGAACAATTCGCGGTTCGGCAGGCCGGTCAAATTGTCATGCACGGCGTCGTGCAGCAGCCTTTCCTCGGATTTCTTCTGCTCGGTGACGTCGATCATGGTGCCGACGCAGCGGATCACCTCGCCGTCGGAGCCGATCACCGGGCGGGCGCGCAGCGAGAACCAGTGGTAATGGCCGTCGGCGCCGCGCAGGCGGAAGTTCTGCGCTACCTTGCCGCGCCTATGCTCCAGCACCACGTCGAGCGTGGTGCGGAACGTGTCGCGGTCGTCGGCATGCAGCACCGGCAGCCAGTTGCGGGCCGCACCCCCAAGGCTGTTGGGCGCAAGGCCGAGCTGCAGGCTGATGTCGGGCTTAGTCACCACGCGGTCGCGCAGCACGTCCCAATCCCAGACGATGTCGCCCGAGCCGGCGACGGCGAGCGCCTGCCGCTCCAGGTCGGAGAACAGGCCCTGATGCAGCGCGCCGCCGGCAAAGGCGTGCTGCATGACCGTGAAGCCGATCAAGAGGATGATCAGGATCAGCCCGCCGCCCAGCGCCGGCTGGGCGATGTCGTTGTCCAGCATGCCGGTGATCGCCATCCACGATCCGCATAGCCATAGCAACACCATCACCCAGCTCGGCACCAGCATGATCGCGCGGTCATAGCCGCGGATGCCGAGGAAGATGATGAGGCCGAGGCCCGTTAGCGCGGTGGCGGCGAACGAGATGCGGGCAACGCCGGCGGCGACCGCCGGATCGACGATGGCCACCCCCGCGATCAACAGCAGCCCGAGGATCCAAACCAGCGCGCCGTAGCTGAAATGACCATGCCACCGGTTGAGGTTGAGATAGGCGAACAGGAACACCACGAAGGTTCCGGCCAAGGCCACCTCCGTGCCGGCCCGCCAGATCTGCTCGTTGCCGGGCGATATCTCGATGATCTTGTTGAGGAAGCCGAAGTCGACGCAGATATAGGCCAGCACCGCCCAGGCGAGCGCCGCGGTCGCCGGGAACATCGAGGTTCCCTTGACCACGAACAGGATCGTCAGGAACAGCGCAAGAAGCCCCGAAATGCCGATGACGATGCCGCGGAACAGCGTGTAGGAATTGACTGAGTCCTTGTAGGAATCCGGCTCCCAGAGATAGACCTGCGGCAGTTTCGGCGAGGCGAGCTCGGCGATGAAGGTCACCACCGTTCCGGGGTTCAGCGTCACCCGGAACACGTCGGCGTCGGGGCTTGTCTGGCGGTCGAGCGCGAAGCCCTCGCTGGGTGTGATGGCGGCGATGCGCGTCGAGCCGAGATCCGGCCAGAAGATGCCGGAATTCACCAGCCGGAAATGCGGCGCGACGATCAGCCGATCGAGCTGCTGGTCGGTGGTGTTGGCGAGCGCGAAGACGGCCCAGTCGCCGCTCGAGCGAGCATCATTAGCTTCCACTTCGATGCGCCGCACTATGCCGTCGGGGCCGGGCGCCGTCGAGACCTGGAAATTCTCACCCTGGTTCCGGTAGATTTCCACGGCGCGCGACAGGTCCAGCGCCTTGTCGTCGCGCGCGATCTTGATCGGCTCGACGGCAAAAGCCGGCATGGCCGAAAAAAGCGTGACGACGACCGTCATGATGAGGGCGAATAGCGACGCTAATCGCGGAAAATTCGTCACAATCAGCCCTTCGTTCCATCGCCCGGCGGATCGTCCGCTATCCGGGCGTAGAGGTAGTGATCCTGCCAGATGCCGTTGATCCTGAGATAGGATCGCAGAAGTCCTTCGCGCCGGAATCCGGCTTTTTCAAGCACACGGATCGACCGGGCATTTTCGGGAATACAGGCAGCTTCGATCCGGTGCAACCGCAGCGTATCGAAGGCGAAGCGCGACACCAGCTTGACCGCCTCGGTCATCAGGCCGCGGCCGCCGAAGCGTTCACCGATCCAGTAGCCGATATGGCCGCTCTGCGCGACGCCGTGGCGGATGTTGCCGAGCGTGATGCCGCCGGCGAGCTTGCCGCTCGATTTTTCGAAGATGAAGAAGGCGATGGCCGTGCCTTGGGCATAATCCTCGCGGTAGCGGCTGATGCGCAGGCGCCAGGCATTGCGGTCGAGCTCGTCCGGCTGCCAGCGCGGCTCCCAGGGTTCGAGGAAGGCGCGGCTTTCGCCGCGCACCGCCGACCATTCGCGATAGTCGTTGGTCAAGGGCACGCGCAGCGTGACCTTGTCGCCCTTCAGTGCCGGCAGGTCGCGGCGAAAGAAAGGGAGCGCGAACACGGTTTTGGTCGAAGATCAGACGGCGAGCCGGCGGGCCGTCGTCTGCGGGCCCGCAAGCGATTCGAGGATCGCCTCATAGGGCGCAAGCGTGCCCACGGGACCGACCGCGGTAAGCGTCGGCTTGGTCGAGAACAGCCGCGAGGAGAGATCGGTCAGCCGCTCGACGGTCAGCGCCGAAAGCCGCTCCATCAATTCCTCTTTGGCAATAGGCCGCCCGAACAACAGCAGTTGCCGGGCAATCTGCGAGGCGCGGCTCGCTGGGCTTTCGGCCGACATGATCAGGCCGGCGCGATATTGCGCCCGCGCCCGGTCGAGCTCGTCCTGCTGGATGCTCTCGCCGGCCTTCTGCAATTCGCCGATGATCACCGGCACCAGCTTGGCGATGTCGCTCTGCCCGGTGGCGGCATGCACGCCGAAGATGCCGGTGTCGGAAAAACCCCAGTGGAAGGCATAGACCGAGTAGCAGAGGCCACGCTTCTCGCGCACCTCCTGGAACAGCCGCGACGACATGCCGCCGCCCAGGATCATCGACAGCACCTGCGAGGCGTAGAAATCGCGCACATGATAGGCTCGGCCTTCGAAGCCGAGCACGATCTGCGCATCCATCAGGTCGCGGTCCTCGCGGAAGTCGCCGCCGACATATTGCGCATATTGCGGGATATTGCCCGCCGCCTTGGCACGGAAGCCGCCAAGCCGCTTCTCGACCTCGCGCACGAAATTGTCGTGCTTGACGTCTCCGGCGGCCACGACGACCATCCGCTCGGCGTCATATTGGCGCTCGATAAAGCTGTGCAACTGTTTGGAGGTGAAGGATTTGACCGTCTCCGGCGTGCCGAGGATTGAGCGGCCGATGGTCTGATGACGGAAAGCCGTTTCGGTGAAGCGGTCGAAGACGATGTCGTCGGGCGTGTCGTGCGCCGCGCCGATCTCCTGCAGGATCACATGCTGCTCGCGCTCCAGCTCGTCGGGATCGAATTCGGATTCCTGGAGGATGTCGGCCAGGATATCGACCGCCAGCGGCACGTCGTCGGAAAGCACCCTGGCGTAGTAGGAGGTCGTCTCGACGCTGGTGGCGGCGTTGATCTCGCCGCCGACATTCTCGATTTCCGAGGCGATCTCGAAGGCGCTGCGGCGCTTCGTGCCCTTGAACGCCATGTGCTCGAGCAGATGGGCCATGCCATGCTCTTCGTCGCGCTCGTTGCGGGCGCCTGACTTGACCCAGACACCAAGGGCAACCGATTCGATGCTTGGAAGGGTTTCGGTGGCGACTGTCAGGCCGTTCGACAGACGGCTTACCTCAACACCCATATGGCAAGTACTCCCTAACGCGCCGCCCGCGAGTGGCGGTCCACGTAATCTTCCACCATTTTCAAGTCGGATGGAAGTATCGTGTATTTTTCGTCGGCTGTCATCAAGCCGCCTAGCCATGCGGGCAGGGCAGGGGTGATGCCGCTCGCGGCCTCGACCGCCGCCGGGAATTTCGCCGGATGCGCGGTGCCGAGCACCACCATGGGCACCGCGCCGGAGTCCTGGCTGGCGGCGACACGGACGGCTGCGGCCGTATGCGGATCGAGCAGGTAGTTGCTCGCCTCGAGCGTCGCACGGATGGTGGCGGCGACCTCGTCGACGCTGGCGCGGCCGGCATCGAACTCGGCGCGGATGCGCTTGAGCTCGCCCTCCTCGATGGTGAAGGCGCCCGACTGCTTCAGGCCGTTCATATAGCGCCGCACGGTCTCGGCATTGCGGCCTGCGGCCTCGAACAGCAGCCGCTCGAAATTCGACGACACCTGAATGTCCATCGACGGCGAGGTCGTGGCGAACACGCCCTTGGTGCGGTATTCGCCGCTCGCCAGTGTGCGTGCCAGGATGTCGTTGTCGTTGGTGGCGATAATCAGCCGCTCGATCGGCAGGCCCATGCGCTTGGCGGCGTGGCCGGCGAAAATATCGCCGAAATTGCCCGTCGGCACGGTGAAGGAGACCGGCCTGTCGGGCGCGCCGAGCGACAGGGCCGACGAGAAATAATAGACGATCTGGGCCATGATGCGGGCCCAGTTGATCGAATTCACACCCGACAGCGACACCCTGTCGCGAAAGGCGTGGTCGTTGAACATGTCCTTAACCAGGCCCTGGCAGTCGTCGAAATTGCCTTCGACCGACAGCGCATGGACGTTTGCCGCGCTCGACGTCGTCATCTGGCGCTGCTGCACCGGCGATACCTTGCCGTGCGGGAACAGGATGAAGATGTCGGTGCGGTCGCGGCCGGCGAACGCATCGATCGCGGCACCCCCGGTGTCGCCCGAGGTCGCGCCGACGATGGTGGCGCGTTTGCCCCGTTCCGAAAGCACATGATCCATCAGCCGCGCCAGCAACTGCATCGCCACGTCCTTGAAGGCCAGCGTCGGGCCGTGGAACAGCTCGAGGATGAAGGTGTTTTTCCCGGTCTGCACCAGCGGGCAGACGGCCTCGTGCCGGAAAGTCGCATAGGCCTCGCGCACCAGCCGCTCGAAGACGGGCGCCGCGATCTCGCCGCCGAGGAACGGCGTCAGCACGCGGATGGCAAGGTCCGGATAGGCAAGGCCGCGCATGGCGCGGATGTCGGCGGCCGAAAACTGTGGCCACTCGCGCGGCACGTAGAGCCCGCCGTCGCGCGCCAGGCCGGCCAGCACAGCGTCGGAAAATCCAAGCGCGGGCGCATCCCCGCGGGTACTCACATATTGCATCGTCAAAGGCCTATTGCTGCCGGTCGCGTCATCCACGGCAATTGGTTAATTTTCCGAGCCCGCTCAGTCGCATTTTTGCCGCGCGGTTGCTATACGTCACCGGCTTTGTGAGAGGGAAGTGCAGTTTCATGGCTTTTTATTCGGTCAACCGTCGTTTTGTCGCGGGTCTGGCGCTCACCGGCTTTATGCTTGCCGCCGCCGGCTGCCAATCGAGCGACAATGGTATTCTTAACTTTGGTCTGACCAAGAAGGATCCTGTCGCGCCGCCGCCGCCGCAGGATCCCAAGATCCTTGCCAGCCAGCTGCGAGCCTATTGTCCGAAGGTGACGCTGCGCGACGGCACTGCCTATTTCAACACCTATGCCAAGGGCACGACGGCGAAGCCCAAGAAAAAGAAGGTTGACGCCGCGGCCGACGCTGAGGCCGAGGCAGCCGCCGCGGCCGCACAGACCGGACCCAACGGCCAGCCGATCGATCCCGCTCACGATCCGTCGAAGATTATCTACCAGGCGTCGATCACCGACGTGACGCGCGATTGCACCCATGCCAACGGCCAGATGTCGATGAAGATAGCCGTCGCCGGCAAGATCGTGCCGGGGCCGATGTTCGCGCCCGGCACCGTCACCATGCCGATCCGCATCGCAGTTCAGCATGGCGACGAGGTGCTTTATTCGCAGCTGCATCCGTATCAGGTGCAGGTTACCGACCCATCGGCCGCTACCCAATTCGTCTTCGTCGACAGCAATGTCGTGGTGCCGGAGCCGACCGCGCGCGACTACCAGGCCTATGCCGGCTATGACGAGAACACGCCGGTCGCCTCGGCGGACAAGGCGAAAGGCAAGAGGAAGAAGCGCGCTCCGGCGACCAACTGAGCAAGGGCCAGGATTCGAACGATCCTCAAGCGTCTTCCGACCACTCCGACAGCGCCGCGATCGTGCTGTTGAGCTCCGCCCAGCGCCGGATGACCGTTTCGGCGCCGGCCTCGGTCAGCGCATCGGCATGGCCCGGATAGCTGTGCCCGGCGCCGGTGAAGCCGATGACACGCATTCCGGCGGCCCTGGCGCCGGCGATGCCGTGCACGGAATCCTCGATCACGAAAGTGTTCTTCGGGTTGGCGCCGAGCTTTTCGGCGGCATAGAGAAACACGTCCGGCGCCGGCTTGGTCTTCTTGCCGCGAATATCGAGACCCGAAAAGATGCGGCCGGCGAAGAACGGCAGCAGCCGCACCTTCTCCAGCATGAATTCGACCCGCTCGGTGCGTGAATTGGAGCAGACCGCGCGTGGCGCGGTGACGGCAGCCACCGCCTCGCGAGCGCCGTCGATGATGCGCACGTCTGCGCGCAGCTTGCGGTCGACGAGTTCCTCCTCGCGGTCGATCAGCGAGGCCTGGAATGGGATCCGCGACTTCTCCTCGACCCGCAGCATGATGTCCTTGAAGGTCAGGCCGGCATAGGTCTCGGCAAGCTCCTCGGCCGAAATCTCGAATCCGGCCGATGTCAGAAGCTCGGCATCGACGCGCGCGGCGATGATTTCGGAATCGACGAGCACGCCGTCGCAATCGAAGATGACAAGGTCTGGCTGGGGCATGGCAATCCGGAAGTTGAGAAGGGGAGCACGGCATGGCTGGCCCAAGCGGTGCGGCATACACCAACGGGCCGCTCTTCGCAAACCGAGCAAGCGTCTGCAGCCTTCACCGAATGTTTACGCTGATCGGTAACCATAACGGTCAGTAAACCGTAACGCGTGCTTTGGGTGTTTTGATGTCTGCCATGCGTCTTCTCGACGAGCTTTCCCACGCTCCCCAGCGGTCTGAATGGCTGGATATCATCCTGAAAGGCGATTGCGTCGCCGCGCTTGACCGCCTGCCGGAAAAGTCGATCGACATCATCTTCGCCGACCCGCCCTATAATCTGCAGCTCGACGGCGACCTGCACCGGCCCGACCAGTCCAAGGTCGACGCCGTCGACGACGACTGGGATCAATTCGAGAGTTTCGAGGCTTATGACGCCTTTACCCGTGCCTGGCTGCTCGCGGCGCGGCGCGTGCTGAAGCCCAGCGGCACCATCTGGGTCATCGGCTCCTATCACAACATCTTCCGCGTCGGCGCCCGCATGCAGGATCTCGGCTTCTGGATCCTGAACGACATCGTCTGGCGCAAGACCAATCCGATGCCGAATTTCCGTGGCCGGCGCTTCCAGAACGCGCATGAGACGATGATCTGGGCCTCGCGAGACCAGAAGGCCAAGGGCTATACTTTCAACTACGAAGCGCTGAAGGCCTCGAACGACGACCTGCAGATGCGCTCCGACTGGCTGTTCCCGATCTGCACCGGCGGCGAGCGGCTCAAGGACGAGAACGGCAACAAGCTGCATCCGACGCAGAAGCCGGAGGCCTTGCTTGCCCGCATCATGATGGCCTCGACCAAGCCGGGCGACGTCGTGCTCGATCCCTTCTTCGGTTCCGGCACCACCGGCGCCGTCGCCAAGCGCCTGGGCCGCCACTTTGTCGGCATCGAGCGCGAGCAAGCCTATATCGATGCCGCCAATGAGCGCATCGCCGCGGTACGGCCCCTGGAAAGCGCCGATCTCACCGTGCTGTCCGGCAAGCGCGCCGAACCGCGCGTCGCCTTCATCAGCCTGCTCGACAATGGCCTGGTGGCCCCGGGCGCCACGCTCTACGACGCCAAGAAGCGCTGGGCGGCCAAAGTGCGCGCCGACGGCACGCTGGCCATCGGCGACAGCGCCGGCTCCATCCACAAGATCGGCGCCGAGGTGCAGGGGCTGGATGCCTGCAATGGCTGGACCTTCTGGCACTATGAGCGCAGCGGCGGCTTGACCCCGATCGACGAGCTGCGCCGCATCGCCCGCCTCGGCATGGAGCGGGCAGGGGGCTGATTCGCCTGAAGCTGAACCAAAACATCAACGGATCGCCGCAAGCGATTCAGATCAGGCAGCAATCCCCAGCCGCTCAAGGTCTGCTTTAAGCGTCTCGGCGTCGGTGAACAGCACCGCCTGCCAGCCGGCGGCCTTGGCGCCGTCGACATTCTTCTGGCTGTCGTCGATGAATAGCGAAGCCGCCGGATCGAGCCCGAACGAAGCGACGTGATGGTCGTAGATGGCGCGGTCCGGCTTGATCAGGCCGATGTCGCCGGAGACCGTGATGCCGCGCGGCTTTTCAAGGAACGGAAAACGGGCGCGAGCCTCGCGGAATGTGTCCGACGCCCAGTTGGTGAGCAGGGTCACGTCGCGGCCGTCATCGATCAGGCCCTCGAGCAGCGCGACGCTGTCGTCATAGGCATGCGGCACCATATCGTGCCAGTGGCGGCGGAAGTTGCGGATGTTCTCGGCATGGGCGGGATGCTCGGCGATCAGCAACGACTCGGCTTTTTCCCAGGTCCGGCCACGGTCCTGCTCGATGTTCCAGGCGCTTGTGCAGACATTGTCGAAGAACCACCGCCGCTCCTCGGCATCGGGGATCAGGCGGCTGAATGGAATGTCCGGATCGTAATGGATAAGCACCTTGCCGATGTCGAAGACGATATGGCGGATTTCGGTCATTGCGGTCCTTTCAATGCGGGTGCTGCTTTTTGGTCGCGCCCGGTATGGCCGTCTCGATTACCTTTTTCATGACGGTGGGCAGCGCTTCCCCCGAAATTTCATGGGCCAGCGACCAGAAATGCCCCGCCGGCGCATCGCGCTTGACGTGGGCATGGAAGATTTCGAGCTCGAGAGCGAAATGGGTGAAGACGTGGCCGATCTGCCCGGCACGCCGCCAATCGGCGGGAAAAGGCGCGGCATCCGCCGTCGTCGCGCCATCCACCCTGGCGGTCCAGGCGGTGGTCGGCACCTCCGTCATGCCGCCGAGCAGGCCCTTGTCGGGCCGCTTGCGCAAGAGGATGGCGCCGTCGTCGCGCTCGGCGACGAAGGCGGCACCCTTGCGCAGCGGCTTGTCGTCTTTCGGCAGGCGGACCGGAAAGCGTTCCGGATCGCCGCTGAGAATGGCGCTGCAATCCTCGCGCACCGGGCACAGCATGCAGCGCGGCCGCTTCGGCGTGCAGATCGTCGCGCCGAGATCCATCATCGCCTGGGCGAAATCGCCGGGCCGCGTTTGCGGGACCAGCTTTTCCACCAGGGCGCGGATTTGCGGTTTGGCTTCGCTAAGCGGCGTCTCGATCGAATAGAGCCGGGCCACGACCCGCTCGACATTGCCGTCAACGACTGCCGCCGGCCGGTCGAAGGCGATCGCCGCGATCGCCGCCGCTGTGTAGGCACCAATGCCGGGCAATTCGCGCAGGGCCGCCTCGGTGTCGGGAAAGCGGCCGCCTCGCAGCGCCACGAGGTCGGCGCAGGCCTTCAGGTTGCGCGCTCTTGAGTAATAGCCGAGCCCGGCCCAGGCCTTCATCACGTCCTCGGCGGGCGCCGCCGCCAGCGCCTCGACCGTCGGCCATTTCTCGACGAACTTGCGGAAATAGGCTTTTACCGCCTCGACCGTAGTCTGTTGCAGCATCACCTCGGACAACCAGATGCGATAGGGGTCGGGCCTTTCGCCGCGCGCAAACGCGCCGGACGTCACGCGCCAGGGCAAGTCGCGATGATGCGCATCATACCAGGCAAGCAGGCAGGCCCCGATATCCCGGGATCCAGCTTTGCTGGTATCTCCGGATCCCGCGTCGCTGGATGCGGCCTGCTGTGATGCCTTGCGGGTCTGGTTTAGTGGTGCCATTGATCGGATGAACTGGGGACTGGAGAACGCACATGGCAGGGAAAAGGCCCTTCGGCAATCCCGTTCCGGTCAGCGATCTCGCGACCGAGATCCTCGATCCGGTGCTGAAGAAGCGCGCCGGCATCTCGATCGGGCTGGTGCAGTCCTGGGAAGAAATCGCCGGGCCTCGGCTCGCCAGCCATTCGCGGCCGGAGAAGATCCAGTGGCCGCGCCGCCTGCACGAAGACGATCCGTTCGAGCCGGCGACGTTGATCATCGCCTGCGAGGGCATGGCGGCGCTGCATCTGCAGCACGAGGCCGGCGAGGTGATCAACCGCGTCAACGCCTTCCTGGGTTTCAACGCGGTCGGCCGCATCAAGATTCTGCAAAAACCGGTGCTTTCGCAAAAGGCGCGCCCAAAGCCGGCGCCGCGGGCTTTGAGCGAGGCCGAAAAATCGAAGCTTTCGCGCATGGTCGGCAAGATCGAGGACGACGGCCTGCGCGCTTCGCTGGAGCGGCTCGGCGCCACAATTATGGGTGAAAGGAAGCCCAAAGGATCGTAAGAAGCGTCATGAATGCGTTACCGATCTCGCGCATTCGTGATGCTTGTGATCAAGTTTCCCGATTGGATTGGGGATCGCGATGCCTTAATTCGCGCCAACTCTCGCCTTTTCTAGCCCTTGCATTGCAAAATCCAACCGATATCAGGTGATTCGCATGAACCGTGCCCCGTTTGGCAAAAGCCCGTTTGGCAATAGCTTGTCTCGCAGAAACCTTCTGACCACGCTGGCTGCTGTTCCTGCGGTGGCGCTGCTTGCAGCATGCAGCGACTCCGGCGAGGAGGCCAAGGCCGCCGATGTGAAGCCGGCCAACCTGTCGACGCCTGCCAAGCCGGCCGCGACGCCGGCGGCGGCCCAGGTGCCCGAGGCGCAAGGCACCGTCGACATGGCGGAACTGCTGAAGCCCGGCGCGCTGCCCGACAAGCAGCTCGGCAAGGACGACGCCAAGGTCACAATCGTCGAATACGCATCGATGACCTGCCCGCATTGCGCGCATTTCAACGACACCACCTTCCCTCAGTTGAAATCGAAATACATCGACACCGGCAAGGTCCGTTACATCCTGCGCGAATTCCCATTCGACCCGAGCGCGGAGGCCGGCTTCATGCTGGCGCGCTGCTCGAAGGATAATTACTTCGCCATGGTTGACGTGCTGTTCAAGCAGCAGCCGAGCTGGGTTGGCGTCAGCAATACCAAGGAAGCGCTGCTGCAGATCTCGAAGCTCGCCGGTTTTACACAGGAGTCCTTTGAGTCCTGCTTGACGGACCAGAAACTTCTGGACGATGTGAGAGCAGTCCAGAAACGCGGAGCGGACGAGTTCAAGGTCGACTCGACGCCGACCTTCTTCATCAATGGAAAGACCTACAAAGGGGCGATGTCGATTGAGGAAATGTCGGCCATCATCGACCCTCTGCTCTGATATCCAGGCCGCGCCGAAGCGGTCCGGCTTCGGCGCGCACCCCTGTAGTGTCGGGCGGCGCGAATGAAGTTCTCGCGCCTTCGCCTCCTTGGTTTCAAGTCCTTCGTCGAGCCCGGCGAGTTCGTCATCGAACGCGGGCTGACCGGCATTGTCGGGCCGAACGGCTGCGGCAAGTCGAACCTCGTCGAAGCGCTGCGCTGGGTGATGGGCGAAAGCTCCTACAAGAACATGCGCGCGTCCGGCATGGACGACGTGATCTTCTCGGGCTCGGGTGCGCGGCCTGCGCGCAACACCGCCGAAGTCACGCTTTTCCTCGACAACACCGACCGCACGGCACCCGCCGCCTTCAACGATGCCGATGAGCTGCAGGTGTCGCGCCGCATCGAGCGCGAGGCGGGCTCGCTCTACCGCATCAACGGCAAGGAAGCGCGCGCCAAGGACGTGCAGCTTCTGTTCGCCGACCAATCGACCGGCGCGCGCTCGCCCTCGATGGTCGGGCAGGGCCGCATCGGCGAGCTGATCCAGGCCAAGCCCCAGGCCCGTCGCGCGCTGCTCGAAGAGGCGGCAGGCATTTCCGGCCTGCACACGCGCCGTCATGAAGCCGAGCTCAGACTGAAGGGTGCCGAGCAGAATCTCGAGCGGCTGGACGACGTCGTCGGCGAGCTGGAAGGCCAGATCGAGAGCCTGAAGCGCCAGGCGCGCCAGGCCTCGCGCTTCAAGAACCTGTCGGCCGATATCCGCAAGGCCGAGGCAACGCTCTTGCATCTGCGCTGGACGCTGGCCAAGGCGCAGGAAGGCGAGGCGCGTTCAGCGCTTGCCGTCGCCACCACGCTGGTCGGCGACCGCGCCGCCGCCCAGATGGCGGCGGCCAGGGAGCAGGGCATCGCCGCGCACCGGCTGCCCGATCTGCGCGACGCCGAAGCCGCCGCCGCCGCCGCCTTCCAGCGCCTGTCGATCGCCAAGACCCAGATCGAGGAAGAGGCCGGCCGCATCCGTGCGCGCCAGACCGAGCTCGAACGCCGGCTGCAGCAGCTCGACGCCGACATCGCCCGCGAGGAGCGGATGGTGCGCGACAATGCCGACATCCTCGAGCGCCTGCGCACCGAGGAAGCCGAGCTCAACTCGGAAAATGCAGGTGCTGCCGAGCGCGAGGCGACCACGCGCGCCGCCTTCGAGCAGGCCGGCGCGACGCTCTCGCAAAGCGAGGCAAAACTTGCCGCGCTGACCGCCGAGCGCGCCGAGGCGGCTGCCTCGCGCCACCAGATCGAGCGTAGCTTGCGCGAGACCGCCGAGCGCCGCGACCGCTTCGCGCGCCAGCTTGCCGAGGTGGATCGCGAGCTTTCCGATATCGTCGCGCGGATTTCCGGCCTGCCCGATCCGGCCGAGAAGCGCCTGCTGGTCGAGGACGCGCTGGCTCGGCTGGAAGAGAGCGAGGCCGGCGCCATTGCCGCCGAGCAAGCCGTCGCCGAGGCTCGCGCCGCCGAAAGCGCGGCTCGCCCGCCGCTGCAGGACGCCAGGGCAGAACTGGCGCGCATCGAGACCGAAGCGCGCACGCTGGCCAAGATCCTCAATGCCGCCAGCGGCGATCTCTTTCCGTCCGTGCTGGAGCAGATCAATGTCGAGCGCGGCTATGAAACCGCGCTTGGCGCAGCCCTCGGCGAGGATCTCGACGTCCCGCTCGACCGCAGCGCCCCGGTGCATTGGGGCGAAAGCGCGGTGCAGCCCGGCGATGCGGCGCTGCCTGAAGGCGTGAAGAGCCTTGCCAGCGTCGTGCGCGCGCCGGCGCAGCTTGCGCGCCGTCTGGCGCAGGTCGGCATCGTCGACGGCGCCGACGGCCGTCGTATTCAGGCGCAGCTTTCGCCCGGCCAGCGGCTGGTCAGCCGCGACGGCGCGCTCTGGCGCTGGGACGGCTTGACCGCGAGCGCCGATGCCCCGACCGCCGCCGCGCAGCGGCTGGCGCAGAAGAACCGCCTGGCCGAGCTCGACGCCGAAGCCGTGCAGGCGACGCGCGTCGTGCGCGAGGCCGAGGAAGCGCTGGCTCGCGCCGAGCAGGCGATGCGCCTGGCAAGTGAGGCCGAGCGCAATGCGCGCCAGGCCGGCCGCGATGCCCAGCATGCGCTGGATGCCGCGCGTAACGCGCTGGCCGAGGCCGAGAAGGCTGGCGGCGAGCTGTTGAGCCGGCGCGCCGCGCTAGAAGAGGCACGCGCTCGCATCGTTGATAGCCATGAGGAGACGCAGGCCGCCTTCCTCGAAGCCGAGGAGATGCTGAAGGACGCGCCCGATCTCGGCGACCTGCAGCTTCAGCTCGAACAGGCTTCCGCCAACGTCTCGCGCGACCGCGCCACGCTTGCCGATGCGCGCGCAGTGCATGAAGGGCTGCGGCGCGAGGCCGAGGCGCGTATTCGCCGGCTGGATGCCATCGGTGCCGAGCGCAGGAACTGGCTGGAGCGCGCCGAAAATGCCTCGACACAGATCGCCGCCCTCGGCGAGCGCAAGGCAGAAGCCGAAGCCGAGCGCGAGCGGCTGGCCGATGCGCCCGACGAGATCGACGCCAAGCGCCGCGCCCTGCTGACGCAGCTTTCCGAGGCCGAGGCGCTGCGCAAGGCTGCCGGCGACCGCCTGCAGGAGGCGGAAAACAAGCAGGCGGAGCTCGACAAGGCGGCCACCGCTGCCATTCAGTCGCTCGCCGAATCGCGTGAAACCCGCGTTCGCGCCGAGGAGCGGCTGACCGCGGCGGATGAACGCCGCGCCGAGGTCGAGGCGCGCATCCAGGAGGCGCTGAACACGCCGCCACATCTGGTCATCAAGCATACCGGCCTCGAAGGCGACGATCCGATGCCCGACATGGCCGAGATCGAACGCCAGCTCGACCGGCTGAAGATCGAGCGCGAGCGGCTCGGCGCCGTGAACCTGCGCGCCGAGGAGGAGCAGAAGGAACTGTCCGACAGGCTGGAAACCATCGTTTCCGAGCGCGAGGACATCATCGAGGCGATCCGCAAGCTGCGCCAGGCGATCCAGAGCCTCAACCGCGAGGGCCGCGAGCGGCTGCTGTCGGCCTTCGAGGTGGTCAACGGCCATTTCCAGCGGCTCTTCTCGCATCTCTTCGGCGGCGGCACGGCCGAGCTGCAGTTGATCGAGTCGGAGGATCCGCTGGAGGCGGGACTGGAAATCCTCGCCCGCCCGCCCGGCAAGAAGCCGCAGACCATGACGCTGCTTTCCGGCGGCGAGCAGGCGCTGACTGCGATGTCGCTGATCTTCGCGGTGTTCCTCACCAACCCCGCGCCGATCTGCGTGCTCGACGAGGTCGACGCGCCGCTCGACGACCACAATGTCGAGCGCTTCTGCAATTTGATGGACGAGATGTCGAAGACCACCGAGACGCGCTTCGTCATCATCACCCACAATCCCATCACCATGGCGCGCATGGACCGGCTGTTCGGCGTTACCATGGCCGAGCAGGGCGTCAGCCAGCTGGTCTCGGTCGATCTGCAGGCTGCCGAAGCGATGCGCGAGGCGAGCTGAACCAGATCAGTATTGGGTTTGACCCCACTAAACTGCACGTCGCAAAATCGTGCAGACATAGCTCCTTAGGTAGCCACTTTCACCCGCATCGAGTATTTTGCGTCATGGGAGATCGTCTTTCGCCTGAAGCGCGCAGCGCCCACATGCGCTTGATAACGAAGAAGAACACAAGACCGGAAATCCGGGTTCGAAAGCTTCTACACGCACTCGGCTATCGCTTCCGTCTGCACCGCCACGATTTGCCGGGTTCGCCCGACATTGTTCTTCCGAGGCGTAGGACAGCCATCTTCGTTCACGGCTGCTTTTGGCATCAGCATGCGGGATGCCGCCTTGCGCGTAAGCCAAAATCACGCCTCGAATATTGGCTTCCTAAGCTGGAACGTAACGCAATGCGAGATCAAGAAATTGACATGCGCCTTCGCGAACTGGGCTGGCGCTCCGCGACGATATGGGAATGCGAGACAAGGCACGAGGAATCCCTGCGAGGAAGGTTGCTTGAACTCCTGTCCTAAGCAGCTTCGCGCTCTCTGTAGACGGCGCCTCGCCCGAGACCGGTACCGGGATGTGCTGAATCACTATGGGCTAAATGGAGAAATTTTTTCGCCACTGGCAGCCTTCTTTCAGGGGGCGGAAAAGCCTCCTGTGCAGAAGGCGCCAACGTTGACATTCCGAGGGTTCCATTGATGCCAAAGAACTGCGCAGCCACCTCTCGAGCCAAACTTTCAGCGAGCGCGGATGGCACGGCATTGCCGACCATCTTTTGAATTTCCGCATAGTTGCAATTGAAGCGAAGCCCATCCGGGAATGTCTGGAGTCGGCAAAGCTCCTCCTTTGAGAGACGCCTATTTTCCCAATGGAAAGGTCCGGTAGCTGGACCTGGTTGCGCTTGAATGGTCCATGATGGTTTGTCCTTTGCAAGTTTCAAGAGGAAGTTCCAATAGCGTCGGCGCCATCCAAAAAGCGCGGTACCACCGCCACGGTCGGTGTGCCAAAGATAATTCTGCCCTTCAGGGATTGAAGGCAGTAAATCGGCCCATTTGCCTTTGACTCTCAGCGCTGACTTATCCTTGATGGAATCGAGATCAGCAAACGCATCCCAAGCGGTGCGGTGTCGGTCCTTTCCGGCGAGAGCTTCGACGCTGCCCGATCGGAAGTGCGTTGGCGATGGAAATCGGAAGCTCCGCCCTTCCCTTGAACCGACAATAAAGACGCGTTCCCTGAGCTGTGGCACGCCATAGTCCACCGCATTTAGGGCTCGACACTCCAGCGCGTAGCGGGTTCCGAGATCGCGATTGATCTCTTCGATCCCAGCTTGCAGAGTCTCGATCCCTTCGCTCTTACCCCGATACGCTAGGCCGGGAACATTCTCTAGAAGGAATGTTTTGGGGCATGTTTCGCGAAGTACCCGAAGGTACTCGACCAGAGTGTTAGCGCGGGGATCGGAGAGCCGTCGAGAATCGCCCCGAGCCCAATAGCCAGACTTGCTGAACGGCTGGCAAGGAGGTCCCCCGATCAGAATATCTGCCTCACCGGGCTTAAGACCGGCAGTCGCTAAGATGGTCTCGGACGAAATCGCGGCGATAGGGCCTTCAAGGACAGGCCAGTTCCGATTCAATCTTAGAGTTGCACAAGCCGTCTCGTCAAAATCGAGCGCGACCCGTGTCTCAAATCCTGCCGCCTCAAATCCGAAATCGAGACCACCAATGCCAGTGAACAAGGAAATAGCTTTGAGCTTCATGTTCACCTCACGCAGTTCTCGCATAGTGCAATTCGAAAACTTTCTCGGCGCTGGCTGAGAAGATCGGCTCTGCTACCCCGATCATGTTTGCTATTCGACCGACACAGGTTTTGTGCGCCTCCAGATCTGTCGTGAGCGCGAAACGGAATTCCCAATTCTCCGTCACCGCGTGAAGGCATGCTGCCAGGACCGGAAAGTCCTCAGGCCGATAGTAACGAGAGCATGGATCACCTTTCGAGGCGCGGGTCTTCTGAAAGTCGACCTTCGGCTGACCATCTGAATAGGTCGAGCGAAGTGTGTTCTTACATTCGATCAAGATCGGCGCGCCACCCTTCCATCTGAGTGAAATGTCCGGCTGGCCGTCAGCTTCAAGGCGAATACATTCGGAAACACCCTTGAGCTTACCGAGGGTAGCTGCAAGGTGCTCCTCAGCGACCCATCCGCGGACCGCCATTTTCAGACGGCTAGCGCCCTCAATAAGGTCAAAGAGGGCGTCTGACGCGATCCCAAATTCTTCGAGGATGGGGTGTGAAACAGCCTTAGCCGGTCTAAGTGCCTTGAGCTTGTCCGCTATTAGGTGGCGCTCGCCTGGGTCTAGCCGATAAGCAATCCGCTCCAAAGCAACCAAGTCAAGCAGCCGATCTTGCTTGCCTCCAACCAGAACCTCAGTTCCGTAATCCTCAAGTTCGGCTGTGGGGCGATCCTTTGACTTTCCAGGTCGCCTATCGCGCTCCCAAACAGCCCAGCCCTGCAGCCGAATTAACTCCACATGCTCATGCTTGAACTCGATCGAGCGCGACATCGGCGCTGGGGTGTTCATCACCGGATCGGCGGCTACAAAAAGCTCTTCCTTCAGGTCAATGCCGACGAACAATGTTGTGACAAGTCTGCTGGAATCGATCGCAACTTCAAGCACGCCTTTGAGATTTCCGCCGTACTTGACCTGAAATCGATGCTCGTCGGCAGGCCGATTTGTAATAAGTTTCGCATTTGCAAAAAAAACATATACGAGGATGCCATGTCGCTCGCCGGCTGGCGTGTCGAAAACGATGTAGAAGGGGGCTCGGCTCGCGTCGCTCGCATGCACGATAGAGCAGTCTCTCATCTCTAATGCTCTTAGCACGAATGCGCGTAAGGGCTCTTTATCAGAGCGCCTTACCGAATAGCTTTTCCACTCCAGTGCGGAGAGGACGTCCTTGTGGGCATCGAGCAAGCTCATGCCAAAGCACTAGCGCCTTACCGATGATTCGAGTATCTGCGCCATCAACATCCCCCACCTTTGTGATTGCTAAGAAAGCTAGCTGAATTCTATGAACAAAACAAGAACAAATTGCGCGCTGGCGTGAGAGCAACGATGGCATTCGTCAGGAATTCCTCGTCGAGAGCAAGAGCGACCTGCTCTACGTCTCCGCAGCCGTAGCAGGCGCCGTGTAGCGCCTCCGCACGGCGTCGATCACCAGCTTGCGGCTCTCGTCGGCCGATAATGCCTTGTTCTTCTCCGCCTCAGCCGTTTCTCGGGCGAGGTCCTTGTCCCTGATCTGTTGGCGGAACCATTTGGAATAGTCGCCGGCGCGCAGATGGTATTCCCATGTCTTGTCGTCGATGCCTTCCGCCATCTGCGCGAAGATGATGAGATTGTGGGCCCTGAGGTTCATCGCCTTCCTCGGACCGGTGAAGTAGAAGCTGCCTGCCTCGTCGAGCTCGCCCTCGGCATATTTGCGGCTGTGGCGCTTCAGCGACTGATCGGGCTCGATTGCCTTTACCGTGAACGGCTTCTTGCCGTCGTGCGGCCGCCAGAACAGCACCCGGTTGCCCTTGGGCAACGGAATGCTTTTTGGAGCCTGGAGCCCCGTCTCCTTGCAGAAGGTCTTGATCACGCCCTTCGCCTTGGGCCCAAGCGCAATCACCGCCGTCACCAGGCCGAGAGCATCGGTCGAGATCGCTTCCGGATGGACAGTGATCAGCACCGTGCCGGGCAGCTCGATCGAAAGCACGGATCGCGTATCCCCGCGTCGCTTGGGCATCAAATGATGCGCCTCGTCGATGATCAGCCAGTGCGGCCTTGCCGTGCGATAGCGGACATTGCCGAGGCCCGGCAGCAATTCAGCGAAGAAATCGGGCCTCTCATCGACCTTCAGCGCCAGGCCGTTGACCACGATATTGGTCTGCGGTTTCTCGATCAATTCCAGCAACTGTTCCTTGTTCGGCGCGGTCGAGCCGTTGCCGAGCGGCACCGCGCCTTTCAGTCCGTCATAGTCGCCCTCGGGGTCGAAAATGCAGAATTGCAGACCCTTTTCGACCAGCCGCTCGGTGAGCGCCGTGGCCAAGGTCGATTTGCCTATGCCCGAGCTGCCGGCGATCAGCACCGTTTCCATCGGCGACAAGTAGATGTCCTTGCCGCGTGAGGTCCCGAGCAGCACGCCGCGCAAGCGTTTTTTAGCCAGCAGATGATCGTGCTTGACCAGCCTGCGGATCAGCTCCTCGACGCCCTTGCCGCGCGTTTCCTTGGTGACGAGGTCGGCGGTTTCCTTGACGGCGGGCAGCGCATTGGCCACCGCGACGCTGCAGCCCGAAGCCCTGAGGAAGGCGTGGTCGTTTTCGGCGTCGCCGACGGCCACGACATTGTGCGGCGACAGCTTCAGGTCGTCGAGCGCTGCCGCCAACCCGGTCGCCTTGTTGATGCCGGAAGGCAGGATCATAACCGCGCCCTTGTTGAAGATGATCTCCAGCTCCAGCCCAAGCTGCTTGATGACGTCGAGCACGGTGGCTTGGTGCGGCTCCCAGGTGGCGACGATCGAGCGGCCGACGGACAGCGGCTTCACGCCGCGCTTTTTGAGCCTGTCGACAAGATCCGCGGAAGGCGAGGGGGCGATCGTGCGCTCTTCCTCGCTGGCCGGCGTGTAGACCAGCGCGCCGTTTTCGGCGACCACCTTGTCGAACAGGGAAAGTTCGGGAAACACCTCCTTGAGATCGGGCAGTTCCCGCCCTGTGACCAGGATCAGCTTGCGCCCGGACTTCTTCAGCTTCTCCAGTGTCAAGATCGTGCTGGCCGCGACAAGGCCATCATGCGCCAGCGTGCCATCATAATCGGTGGCCAGTGCCATGAAATACATCGGTTGAAACCTCTCCGAACGGTGTTTGTCGGTCCGTCTGGAACGAACAACGCCTGTCGGCGGAAAAGGTTTAGGCCGATGGTTGGCGTCGAAACGATCGCGGTGTTTCGCCCAGCTCACGGCCCATACAGCGCGCCGCCCAGCCGAATTGGAGCGTACGCCGATGGGAACCCGGTAGGCAGGATCACGTTCGGTCTTGACGAGGTTGCTCCCGCACAAGCGCTCGAGCTGGAGTGAGAGGCCGATCCGATGTATGTCTTTCTGGAGGTCCTGACCGTCGTCCTTGTGGCCGGTGCGATGGCCATGGCACTCGCCCACGCGCTGGAGCTGCCGGGCAAGTTGCGACTCGGCAGGCAAGAGTATTTCGTTGTCCAACGCATCTACTACCCGGGTTTCACGATTGGAGGCGGCATCGCGGAGATCGGTGGGATCCTCGCGACTTTTGCGCTGATGCTGACGTCGAGCGGTGCGCTCCATGTCTGGCTGATCGCCGGCGCCTTGATCGCGCTCCTCGCCATGCAGTTTGTCTTCTGGTTCACAACCCAGCCGGTCAACAAGCACTGGCTGCAAGACGTGGAATTGAACGCGCCGGCCAAGCGCTTCTTCGCGACTGAAGGCAGCGACGAAGCTCCGCTCCCACCAGCGCAGGAGTGGACGGCGCTGCGCAACCGCTGGGAACTATCGCACGTTATCCGCGCGACACTGGCGATGCTGAGCCTGATCTTGCTCACCACCGCAATCGCCATTCAAGGCGCCTGATGTCCGACCGGCTTTCCGGTCAAACCACGCGATGCTTCAAACGCCTTGGCCGATCGTCCGTTCGAGCTTGGCGTTGATGTGGAGGTTGGCTGGGGCGCCAGGATTCGAACCTGGGAATGTCGGTACCAAAAACCGATGCCTTACCACTTGGCGACGCCCCAGCAGGCGGGCATGCCGCGCTGCGCGCGGCCTTATAGGACGAGGCGACGCAAAGCTCAATGCCGGGAGATCAACTAAAATCGGCAGTGACGCGGGGCCGCCATTTCCGGCCAGTTCGTCGCCGATCGCCCGGCGGTGGATCGTAAGCCGCACACGCCGCGCGCCAGCTTCGGGCGGTGCGGGCGCGGGAGCGGCTCAGCTCCGCGTTTAGGGAAGCAGGCGATGCATCCTTGCCTAGGCCTGGGCCACGCGCGCGCGGCAATCCTCCAGCACGGCCGCAAGCGTATCCTCGAAAGAATGCTCGGGCGCCCAGCCGAGCAGGGTCCGGGCACGGGTGGCATCGCCGACGATGCATGGCAGATCGCTTGGCCGCAGCCGCAGCGGATCCTGCTCCGTGACGATCTTGACGCTGCTGCGGGCCAGCAGCCGATCGAGGATGTCTCCCATCCGCCAGGAGAGGCCGGACGCGAGGTTGAAAATGGCGTTCGGCGCAAGATCGCGGCTCTTCAGAACCGCGCGCGCATAGGCGTTGGCGATGTCGCGCGCATCCAGGAAATCGCGCCTCGCATCGAGGTTGCCGACGCGGATCACCGGCGGAGCCAGGCCCACTTCGATCCGGGCGATCTGCATGGCGAAGGCCGGCACGGCAAATGCCTCGGTCTGGCCCGGGCCCGTATGGTTGAAGGGGCGCATTCGAACACACTTCAATCCCTGGCGCGAAAGCGCGCCGAGCGCGAGGTCGGCCGCGGCCTTGGTCACGGCGTAGTCGTCGATCGGAGCAAGCAGCGTGCCTTCGTCGAGCGGGCGTCCGGTCTTGGCGCTTTCGCCATAGACCAGGCCCGATCCGACATGAACCAGCCAGCAGTCCGGTGCCTTGTCGAGGATGGCATGAGCCACGTTGAGCGCGCCGTCCACATGAATGCGCCATGTGTTGCGGGGATCGGCCTGGGCGGCACCCAAGGCCGCGACCGCCGCCATGTGAATGACATGGGTGGGCTGGTGACGGGCAATGGAATCATGGACGGCGGCCGGATCGGTCACGTCCAGTTCTTCGACCTGGCCGAAAGCAGGATGCGGACCACCATCCTTGGAGGTCGCGGCAATGGCAATTTCGCGGCCGCAAATCCTGCGCAGCGCGTCGCCCACATAGGGCCCGACGAAACCGTTGGCGCCGGTTATCAAAACGCGCATGCCGGCCTCACGGACCACGACGAATTGTCCGCATGCGGATGCGTGGCGGAAGACTGTGCGTCAAGTCATCAACCCGTGGATGCAAGAGCTTCCTTTCAATTCCTGGCAGCCGAGTGGCGCGCCAGATCGGCGTCCACCATTTCGCGGATCATATCCTCCAGGGAGATCGTCGCTTCCCATCCGAGCTTCGCCTTTGCCTTGGCCGGATTGCCGCGAAGGATTTCGACTTCCGCCGGCCTGAACAGGTCGGGATCGATGACAAGATGGTCATCCATCTCCAGCCCGACATGCTCGAACGCGATCCTGCACATATCGCGCACCGTCGTCGTCCTGCCGGTGGCGACCACATAGTCGTCTGGCTGATCCTGCTGCAGCATCAGCCACATGGCGCGGACATAGTCCCTGGAGTGGCCCCAGTCGCGTTTGGCGTCGATGTTGCCCAGGCGCAGTTCCCTTGCCAGGCCCTTCTTGATGCGCGCGACGGCGTCCGTGACTTTGCGTGTCACGAATTCGATGCCGCGAAGCGGCGATTCGTGATTGAACAGGATGCCGCTCGAAGCGTGCAGGCCGAAGCTCTCGCGATAATTGACGGTGATCCAGTGACCATAGACCTTCGCCACCGCATAGGGAGAGCGGGGATGGAAAGGCGTGGTCTCCGACTGCACCGGCTCCTGGATAAGGCCGTACATCTCCGACGACGACGCCTGGTAGAAACGCGCCTCGGGGTTCTCGAGACGCAGCGCCTCGAGAACATTGGTGACGCCGATACCGGTGACGTTGCCTGTCAGGATCGGCTGCTGCCACGAGGATCTGACGAAAGACTGTGCGGCCAGGTTGTAGATCTCGTCCGGCCTTACGTCGCGCATGGTTCGGCTAAGACCCGACAGGTCCGTCAGGTTGCCGTCCACGATCCGCACATCGTTTTCGATCCCCAGCCATTTCAGGCGCATGGTGTTGACGTCGGCTGTGCTCGACCGCCGCGCCAGCCCGTGGACTCGGTAACCCTTCGAAAGCAGGAGCTGGGCCAGATAGGCGCCATCCTGCCCCGTAATGCCGGTTATCAACGCCGTTCTTGTCATCGATGCTCTCAGGGTTCGGGCGAGAGGTGGGGCACGTGTCCCCGTTATTGTAGAGCGGGCCGCGCCCCAAGCCTGCGGCGATCGTCGGCTCCATCTTCGTTATACGGCTTCTGATTCATCTGCCAGTGTGGTGTCGCGCGCTCGTTCGAGCACCATTGCCACAATCTCGCTCGCCCTGTCATGGCTGGCGGCCTCGGCATAGCACCGAAATTCGGGAGCGTTGCCGGAAGGCCGCAGATGGATGATCTCGCCACTGGTCATCCGTGCCCTGAGACCGTCGGTCTCATCGACGTCCAAGACGCTGCCGAAGGGGGCAAGGAAGCGTTGCAAAGCATCGCGGTCGGCGAGCTTTCGCATCAAGCCGCGCGATTTCTCGACAGGGAAGTTCTCAAGCCGTTCGCTGGCGCAGACCGGAAGGCTCCAGGTTTCGCGCAGGCCGGAAAGCGATTTTCCGGACGATGCCATCGTGCCCAGCACCGCCAGGATCGGCAAAAATGAATCCCGTGTCGGCAGCGCCGACAAGACCTTGCCGTTCACCACGCAGTCCGACCCCAGAAGAACCCCGCCATTGGCTTCGAAGCCGACGATAATGCCGCCTGCCTGCCGCGCGGCGTCCATTTCCTCTATGACGAAAGGGGATCCGACCTTCGTTCTCCTGACGCCGAATCCGACAGCCTCGGAGATGCCTGAATTGGAGGTGATCGGCGTCACTACAATGTCGGCCTTGAGGAACAGCGCCGTGGCCAGCCCGATCAGGTCGCCGCGGAACAGCTCGCCACTGTCGTCGATGACAAGCGGACGATCGGCATCGGCGTCGGCCGAGAGCACTGCGTCGAATTCGAATTCGCGCACCCAGCCTTTCACCCTCGCCATCGTTTCCTGGTCGACGGCCTCCGTGTCGACGGGCACGAAGGTTTCCGTTTTCCCGACGGGGATCACCTCGGCGCCGTAGGACCGCAGGACCTCGACCAGCAGCTCCGCCGCAACCGTGCTGTGCTGATAGACGCCGAGCCTCATTCCGGAAAGGGCGCCAGGAGGCAGAATGCCATCGACACGATCTCGAAAGGCCGCGAGCGCCTGTTCATGGCCGGCTTGCCGGTTCGCATGGGCCGGAGGCCAGGGATATCGATCCGACAGTTCCGCGACGTGACGGGTGATGGCGGCCTCGTCCGCCTTGTCGATCTCGCCCCTCGGCCCATAGAACTTGATGCCGTTGCGGTCGGCGGGAATATGCGACCCGGTCACCATAAGCGCCGCGGCGCCGTCCAGGCGGGCATAAAAGGCGAGCGCGGGCGTGGGGATGGGACCGCAATCGACCGGCTGGAAGCCGGCCGCGGCCAATGCCGCCATGCAGTCTTCGGCAATCGTTGGACTGCTGTCGCGCAAATCGCGCCCGACGAAGACCTTGCCTTGCTGAAATCCGGTCGACCGCAAGCGCCGGGCGAAACCCTCGGTATAAAGTCCGCTTGGCCTTCCAACCAATTCGGAAGCCAAACCCCGAACCCCGCTTGAGCCGAATTTCATCAGTCTGCTTTGCTGTTGGAAGATTGCCGCCGCTCAATGGAATGAGCCCGGCTGCCCTCCGGCTGTCAACAGCAAAAACAACTCGAAATCCGCGTCTTTCCTGGAGCAATTCAGGAAAAGTGTGAACGGTTTTCCGTCCGGAATTGCGTAAAATCAAAGAGTTAGAGCGGTTTACCGCTTCAGTAAAACGGTGAAGCGCTCTAATGTCCCCAAACGGCCAGTTCGTTGCCGGCCGGATCGGTGAAATGGAATCGCCTGCCGCCGGGAAAGGCGAAAATCGGCTTGACGATGGTGCCGCCGGCGCTCTCCACCGCATCCAGCGTTTCCTCGAGGCTCTCGGAATAAAGCACCGGAAGCGGCTTGGCCGGCGCCTCGCCGGCATCCGCCTGGAAGCCGCCGTCGAGGCCTTCGGCAAAGGCGGAATAGGTCGGGCCGTAGTCGGTGAACGACCATGAAAAGGCGGCGCTGTAGAAAGATTTGACGCTGTCCAGCGTGCCGCCCGTCGCAGGCAGTTCAAGATAGTCGAGTTTTCCATTGAGTTTCATCACGCTACTCCACTGCGTTCCTGTTATGTTCTATATCGGTCGTTTCCCTCCAGCAAGTCTTTTTGACGCAGCTTTTGCTTAATCGATTGTAGCCGCAGTGGTTGCTTGCCGGTGCCTTGCCTTTCGCAGTGCAGCATCCTATCGCTCGGAGCGGGGAAGGCGGGAAACGGCCATCATCCGGATGTTTCTATCTCCCACGAACTGGAGGGCAAGCATGACCAAGTGGGTTTACACCTTCGGCGACGGCGCCGCCGAGGGCCGTGCCGGCGACCGCAACCTTCTCGGCGGCAAGGGTGCCAATCTGGCCGAGATGTGCAGCCTCGGGCTGCCGGTGCCGCCCGGTTTCACCATCACCACGGAGGTCTGCAACGCCTATTACGCCAACGGCCGTACCTATCCCGGCGGGCTCGAGACGGATGTCGTCTCCGCTCTCGACCATATCGGCCGGATTACCGGCCGCCGCTTCGGCGACCCGTCGAAGCTGCTTCTGGTCTCCGTGCGCTCCGGTGCTCGCGCCTCGATGCCCGGCATGATGGATACGGTGCTCAATCTCGGCCTCAACGACGAGACGGTCGAGGCTTTGGCCGCCGATTCCGGCGATGCGCGTTTCGCCTATGACAGCTACCGCCGCTTCATCCAGATGTATTCCGACGTGGTCATGGGCCTGGACCACGAAGTGTTCGAGGAGATCCTCGAGGACCAGAAGGCGAGCCTCGGCCATGAGCTCGACACCGGCCTGACGGCCCAGGAATGGCAAGGCGTGATTTCGCTCTACAAGGCCAAGGTCGAGGAAGAGCTCGGCAAGCCGTTCCCGCAAGATCCGCAGGAGCAGCTCTGGGGGGCGATCGGCGCCGTGTTCTCGAGCTGGATGAACAACCGCGCCATCACCTACCGGCGCCTGCACGACATCCCGGAAAGCTGGGGCACGGCGGTCAACGTCCAGGCCATGGTGTTCGGCAATATGGGCGACACGTCCGCGACCGGCGTCGCCTTCACGCGCAATCCCTCGACCGGCGAGAGGCAGCTCTACGGCGAATTCCTGGTCAATGCCCAAGGCGAGGATGTGGTGGCCGGCATCCGCACGCCACAGAACATCACCGAGGCGGCGCGCATCGCCGCCGGCTCCGACAAGCCGTCGCTGCAGAAGCTTATGCCTGACGCCTTCCAGGCTTTCGTCGACATCTCCGACCGGCTGGAAAAGCACTACCGCGACATGCAGGATCTCGAATTCACCATCGAGCGCGGCAAATTGTGGATGTTGCAGACCCGCTCCGGCAAGCGCACCGCCAAGGCTGCGCTGAAGATTGCTGTCGAGATGGCGAAGGATGGGCTGATCACCAGGGAGGAGGCGGTCGCCCGCATCGATCCGGCCTCGCTCGATCAACTGCTCCATCCGACCATCGACCCGAATGCCGCGCGCGATGTCATAGGCACGGGCCTGCCGGCGTCGCCCGGCGCCGCCACCGGCGAGATCGTTTTTTCCTCCAGCGATGCCGAGGACGCCAGGGCGCAAGGCCGCAAGGTAATCCTGGTGCGCATCGAAACCAGCCCGGAGGACATCCACGGCATGCATGCCGCCGAAGGCATCCTCACCACGCGCGGCGGCATGACCAGCCACGCCGCGGTGGTGGCACGCGGCATGGGCAAGCCCTGCGTGTCCGGCGCCGGCTCGCTGCGTGTCGACTACAAGGCCGGCACGCTGCTCTCGATGGGCCAGACTTTCCGCAAAGGCGACATCATCACCATCGATGGCGGCAACGGCCAGGTGCTCAAAGGGGCGGTCGCCATGCTGCAGCCGGAGCTGTCGGGCGATTTCGCCGCTATCATGGAATGGGCCGACGCCGCGCGCCGCATGAAGGTGCGCACCAACGCCGAAACGCCGCTCGATGCCCGCATGGCGCGCTCTTTCGGCGCCGAAGGCATCGGGCTTTGCCGCACCGAGCACATGTTCTTCGATGGCGACCGTATCGTCGCCATGCGCGAGATGATCTTGGCCGACACCGAGAAGGACAGGCGTGCGGCCCTGGACAAGCTCTTGCCCATGCAGCGCTCGGACTTTCTCGAGCTGTTCGAGATCATGGCCGGCCTGCCGGTGACGATCCGCCTGCTCGACCCGCCGCTGCACGAATTCCTGCCGAAGACCGAGGCCGAGCTCGCCGAGGTCGCCTCTGCAATGAACGTGTCGGCCGACAAGCTGAGGCAGCGCACGGAGGCGCTGCACGAATTCAACCCGATGCTCGGCCATCGCGGCTGCCGGCTCGCCGTCTCCTATCCCGAGATCGCCGAGATGCAGGCGCGCGCCATCTTCGAGGCGGCGGTCGAGGCCGGCCACAAGGCCGGCGCGCTGGTCGTGCCGGAGATCATGGTACCGCTGGTCGGCCTGGTGAAGGAGCTGCAATACGTCAAGGCGCGCATCGATGCGGTCGCGCAAAGCGTCATGCAGGAGACTGGCACAAAGATCGACTATCTGACCGGCACGATGATCGAACTACCGCGTGCGGCGATCCGGGCGCATGTCATTGCCGAAGCGGCCGAATTCTTCTCATTCGGAACCAACGATCTGACGCAGACCACGTTCGGCATCTCGCGCGACGATGCGGCGTCCTTCCTGGAAACCTACCGGCAGAAGGGCATCATCGAACAGGATCCGTTCGTGTCGCTCGACATTGACGGCGTCGGCGAGCTGGTGCGGATCGCGGCCGAAAAGGGCAAGGCGACGCGGCCGGGCATCAAGCTCGGCATCTGCGGCGAGCATGGCGGCGATCCGGCCTCGATCCGTTTCTGCGAGGAGGTCGGCCTCGATTATGTGTCGTGCTCGCCCTACCGCGTGCCGATCGCCAGGCTGGCCGCCGCGCAGGCGGCAGTGGCGGCGGCGAAGGGCGCGGCAAAACGCGTCTGACGTCCCGACACCTTACGGTTTTGTATGCAATGTCACGCGAACGTGCGCGTGACGGCCCTGAATCTCGACATCGTTTCAAGCGACTTTCCGGCACCGAATTTGTTGGTGTCGGAAAACCCATGTTGCAGATTTCCCCATCCGTTTACCGGTCGATCCTGATCCTGCAGACCAAGTTCATCGGCGACATCGTGCTTGCCTCGGCCTTGGCGAAGAACCTGCAGCTTCAATATCCGGGCGTCAGGATCGTGTTTCTCTGCGAAGCGCATTTCGCCGGCTTCCTGACTGCCCATGGCATAGCTTCCGAGGTCGTCCCCTTCAGCCGTGCCAAGATGCGTGGCTCGCCGCTCGAACGAGGGCGCGAGCTCTTCCGCATGGTGCGCACATTGCGGCGGCACCGCTTCGATATGACCGTCGACATCACAGATTCCAAGACCTCGCGGATCATTTCCGGACTGGTCAACGCTCCGGTCAGGGTCGGCTATTTTCCGACCGAGCGGCCTTTGCGCTGGCACGAGCGTCAACCCGCCAATGTCAGGATGAAGCCGTTCGGATTCGGCAAGAAGCACTATCTCTACCGTTATTTGTCTCCGCTGGAGGCGCTGGGCATCGATCTGCGCGTCAGGGCGCCGGCCATCCGGCCGCTGCCCTTCGAGACGACGCGCGTCCTGGCCTTGCTCGCCAGGCACCAGATCCAGCCAAACGCTTTTGTTGCGGTCCATGCCGGAGCAAGCTTCGCGGGGCGGCGGTGGCAGCCGGAACGCTTTGCCGAGACAATCGACAGAATCGTCCGCGAAACCGGCCTGCGCGTGGTCCTGGTCGGCGGTCCGGACGAGGTTGAGGCGACCGACAGGATCATGGCCGCGGCGAAGACGCCCGTCGTCAACCTGGCGGGCACGCTGCGGCTGGAAATGCTGCTGGCGCTGCTCAGGGAGGCGCGGCTGTTTCTCGGCAACGAAAGCGGACCGATGCATATGGCAGCAGCGGCCGGAACGCCGGTCGTCGGCCTGTTCGGCCTGACCAACCCGGTCCTTTGGGCGCCGGTCGGCGTGCCCAGCATTTCGTTGCGGCCATCGATGCCTTGCGACTGCATCGGGGGCGACCTGTGCCGCCGGACCGACCCGAGCAAGGCATGCTGCGTCTGGCGCCTGGAAGTCGATCCGGTGGTGGACGCGGCGCTGGAACTCCTGGCGCGCACCGAGATGGTCCTGGAAGCCGCGGTCTGACATTTGCTGGAATTGCGGACCGCCCGCCGGCCGCGTCCCCCGCTTTGCGCAAGCCAGGAAAAAGTGTGAAACGGTCAGGTCCTGGGACTTCGCCTTAGCCTTCCGTCCGGAATTGCGTCAAAGACGACGAAATAGCGCATTCTCCGCGGTTTCCGAGAAACGGTGAAACGCTCTATCCGCGCGCGAGAGTCCGATGGTCCGCGACCGTGTCGTCTTGTATAAGATCACGTGAAAATGCGCGTGATGGTTCCACATGTCGACATCTCAATCCAGCTTCGCGAACTCCGGTCTGTCCGGAGCTCAGACACTGATGTCGCGGGCTATCTCCGCGGTCCGCTCGATCCTGATCTTGCAGACGAAGCACATTGGCGATCTCGTTCTTGCCTCCGCGCTGGCGAAGAACCTGCAGCTCGAATATCCCGACGCACGCATCGTCTTCCTCTGCGACGCCCGGTTCGGCGGTCTCCTCACCGCCAACGGCATCGCCTCGGAGGTTGTGACCTTCCGCCGTTCCCATATGCGCGGCACGCCGCTGCTACGCCTGCAGGAACTTGTTCTCACGCTCTTTAGGTTGCGCCGCTACCATTTCGACATGGCCATCGACATCACCGACACCAAGACGTCGCGGTTCATCTTGGGGCTGGTCGGCGCACGGGTTCGCGTGGGATATCACCCGTCCGAAAGGCCCCTGGGTTGGTTTGCGCGCCAACCTGCCAATGTGAAGGCCAAGCCGTTCGGGTATGGCGAGCAGCACTTTCTCTATCGTTATCTTTCGCCGCTGGAGGCACTTGGCGTGGACTTGCGCGCGCGGGCTCCCGCCTTCCGGCCGCTGCCGTTCGAGACGACGAAAGCCTTGGCACTGCTGGACAAGCTGCACCTTCGGCCGAACGCCTTTGTCGCGGTGCACGCCGGAGCAAGCTTCCCTGGGCGCCGCTGGCAGCCCGAGCGCTTTGCCGCCGCAATCGATCGGATAGCGGCCGAAACCGGTCTCGACATCGCCCTGGTCGGCGGCCCGGACGAGAACGAGGTGGCCGAGAAGATTCTGGCGACTGCGAAGACGCCGATCGTCAACCTGGTCGGAGCGCTCCCGCTCGAAACGTTGCCGGCGCTGTTCAAGCAGGCGCGGCTGTTTCTCGGCAACGACAGCGGCCCCATGCACATGGCTGCCGCAGTCGGCACTCCCGTCGTCGGCCTGTTCGGCCTGCAGAGCCCGATCCACTGGGGGCCAGTCGGCGCGCCGAGCGTCGCGGTATGCCCGTCCATGCCTTGTGACTGCGTCGGTGGCGACCTGTGCGAACGGCCCGACCCCAACAAGGCATGCTGCGTTTGGCGTCTGGAGGTCGACGCGGTCGTCGAGGCAGCGCTCCGGTTGCTGGCCCGAACCGAGATGCCTCTGGAAGCAGCGGTATAAGCGAAAGCAAATTTTCGCGATTGCTGTTTTTACGCTGTTTGCCGTCCCGATTTTCGCCTAGATGCCGGTCTTCTAGAGACAAGTTTTTGGCGCGGCGCAAAGGATGATGCCGAGCCTGCCGATGTGGAATGAATGATGGGTCTGCTTCGAAACTCCCTTTGCGCGATGGCGCTGTTCGCGGCGTCGGCGGGCAATGCCGCGACGCTGCTCGAACCGACGCTGCATCTGAAGCCGCAGGGCGTTGAAGGCGGCGGTCGCGTCGCCTTGACGCTCGATGCCTGCGGCGGAACGACTGACACGAGGATACTTTCGGCGCTTGTCGACAACAGGATACCGGCGACGATCTTCGTTACCGGCATCTGGCTGAAGCGCAATGCCGAGGCCGTCGAGATCATGCGGGCGCATCCCGACCTGTTCGAGCTGGAAAATCACGGCGGCCGCCACGTTCCGGCGGTCGATACGCCGCGGAAGATCTTCGGCATCCGCAGCGCCGGCAGCCCGGACGCCGTGCAGGCCGAGGTTGAATCCGGCGCCGCCGCCCTGGCCGGCGCGGGCGGCCCTGCGGCAAAATGGTTTCGCGGCGCCACCGCCGAATACAGTCCCTCGGCGATCGCCATGATCCGCAGGCTGGGCTTCAAGATCGCAGGCTTCTCGGTCAATGGCGACGGCGGTTCGCTGCTCGGCGCGAAGGAAACGGCGCGCCGCATCGGCGCCGCCAAGGACGGCGATGTCATCATCGCCCACATCAACCAGCCGACCCATGCCGCCGGCGAGGGCGTGGTTCAGGGCTTGCTGGCCTTGAAGCAGAAGGGCATGACCTTCGTGCGCCTCGACGATGCCGAGGGCGTCGGCAATGACGGCACCACCGATTGAGAGCGTGGTGCGAGGGTGGCGACCGCTGAATTTTGGCGGCCACATCATTCCGAGATCGACCTAAGCGCCCCTCCCTTTACGGCTCAGTCCGGCGTGGCTTCGACCGTCACCTTGTTCGTGTAGAACGCGCCGTGATTGCGGATCTCGACCATTTCGTCGAACGGATGCTCATAAGCCCACATCGCGTTCTCGCCGGCTTCGCCGGCCGGCTGGACGCTCCAGTAGCTGGCATCGCCCTTGTATGGGCAATGTGTCGAATGGTCGGTCGGGGTGAGCTTGCCGAAATCGATATCGTCGAACGGGATGTAGAAGACGGCCGGGTAAGGTGGCTCCGAGAGAACCTTTGCCGCAGTCGATGTGGCGATGATCCTATCGCCGGCGCGGACCGTGACGGTGCCGCGATAAGGTTCGACGGTGATCACCTTGTCCGGGTTGCGCTGGAAGCCGGGGGCTGGATTGGCAAGCTTGTCCATGAATGGTCTCCTGGAGCAATTCTAGAAAAAGTGCGAAGCGGTTTTCCGTCCGGAATTGCGTCAAACAAAGAGAGAGCGTTTCGTTGTTTCCGCGAAACGGTGAAACGTTCTCAGGGGAGACTTACATGTGTCGGGCAGGCGGGTCGCGCAAGCGCGCGTCACGCTTGGCGTCATCACCATTCATTGAACGTCTGCTTCCGGTCGTCAGGCGGCCGTCTTGAAGGCGTCCATGAGGCCGGCATAGGCGGCGGCAATGCCCGCGACCGGATTGGTGCTTCTCGCCGCCGTCTCGACCTTCAGCGCGCCGCCGGTGGTCGGCAGCGTGAGCAGCAGGAACTGACGATTGTCGGCGTTGCCGATGCAGGCCGCGGCGACATGCTCGCCCTCGGCGCCGTTTTCAACGCGCATCTTGAACAGCAGCGTTCCGCCGACGGCCTCCAGCGCACCGCCGACGACTTCGGCAAATTCATCTTCGGAAACGGTTTTGATGTCCGGCGTCAGATCGTCCAGACTTTCGGCAAGCGTGCTTTCGAGGGCTTTTTCGTCGAGCTGCGCGTCCATGCGAATCTCTCCATTCGCCAATCTCACCCAGCCCGTTAACGAAGCTTAACGGCGACGATGGCCGGATTATGGCGGTTTTCCCGGTCCTTCGATCCATCCACTGGCTTCGACTTATGGCGGCTGGACAAACCGCCGGTTCGTTTCACAATGCGTGAAACAAATGACGCGAATGCGCAAAGGGAGGAATTGATGCTTGGATTGATGCAGGAATGGCCGCTGCTTTGCCATAAGCTGCTCGACCATGCGGAACGCCAGCACGGCAGCCGGGAGGTCGTGTCGCGTTCGATCGAAGGCCCGATCGTGCGCACCAGCTATGCCGAAATCCATCACCGTTCGCTCAAGGTGGCGCAACGGCTGGAGCGTGACGGCTTCAGGCTCGGCGACCGCATCGCGACCCTTGCCTGGAACACCGCCCGCCATATCGAGGCCTGGTACGGCATCATGGGCATCGGCGCGATCTATCACACGCTCAACCCGAGGCTTTTTCCTGAGCAGATCGCCTGGATCATGAACAACGCCGAGGACAAGGCGATCTTCGTCGACCTGACCTTCGTGCCGATCCTGGAAAAGATCGCCGGCGCGGTCCGATCGCTGCGACGGGTTATCGTGCTGACCGACCTGGCGCATATGCCGCAAACGTCGCTGCCGAACGCCGTCGCTTACGAGGAATGGCTGGCCGAAGCCGACGGCGCCTTCACCTGGAAGACGTTCGACGAGAATACCGCCGCCGGCATGTGCTACACGTCGGGCACGACGGGCGACCCGAAGGGCGTTCTCTACAGCCACCGCTCCAATGTCCTTCACGCTATGATGGCCGCCATGCCCGACGCCATGGGCATGTCCACCCGAGACGTGATCCTGCCGGTCGTGCCGATGTTTCACGCCAATGCCTGGGGGCTCGGCCAGAGCGGGCCGATGATCGGCGCCAAGCTGGTGATGCCGGGCTGCAAGATGGACGGCGCCTCGATCTATGAGCTGCTCGACACCGAAAAGGTGACGTTCAGCGCCGCCGTGCCCACCGTCTGGATGATGCTGCTGCAATATCTGGAGGAGACGGGAAAGGAGCTGCCTTATCTGAAGAAGGTCGTCATCGGCGGGGCGTCCTGTCCGCGCGCCATAACCGCCAAGTTCCAGGACAATTACGGCGTGCAGGTGGTGCATGCCTGGGGCATGACCGAGATGTCGCCGCTGGGCACCCTCTGCACCTTGAAGCCGCAATATGAGGCGCTGACCGGCGAGGCGCGGCTCGATGTCCAAGGCAAGCAGGGTTTTCCCCCCTTCGGCGTCGAGATGAAAGTGACGGACGACGACAACAACGCGCTGCCCTGGGACGGCAAGACCTTCGGACATCTCAAGGTGCGCGGCCCCGCGGTGGCCCGAGCCTATTATGCCGGCGCCGGCGCCGAGCAGTTCGACGCCGACGGCTGGTTCGACACCGGCGACGTCGCCCATATCGACGCCAGCGGCTATATGCAGATCACCGATCGCGCCAAGGACGTCATCAAGTCCGGCGGCGAGTGGATATCGACCATCGATCTCGAGAACCTTGCCGTCGGCCATCCGGACGTGGCGGAGGCGGCGGCCATCGGCATCCCGCATTCCAAATGGGGCGAGCGGCCTTTGCTCGTCGTCGTGCGCAAGCCCGGCAAGGAGCCGACCAAGACCGACATCCTCGCCTTCATGAGCGGCAAGGTGGCGAAGTGGTGGATGCCCGACGACGTCGCCTTCGTCGGCGAAATTCCGCACACCGCCACCGGCAAGATCCAGAAGACCAGTTTGCGTGCCCAGTTCAAGGATTACCGCCTGCCGACGGATTGACGAAAAATGTTCGATCTTTCGGCTTCAAGCCGGCGCCAAAAACCGCTAACTCTCGGCCGGGTTGGGGCGATACGGCAGAGAATGGCATCTATTCCTGAACGGCAGACGTCAAGGGCGGCCGGCTGGTCGCGGCGGATCGGGGCATTCTCTCTGGTCCTTTTGCTCACCGCCGTTGCCGCTTACAGGCTGGGTCTCGTCGAGACGCCGCCTTTCCTGTGGGTCCTGGCGCTCGTGGCGCTGCTGGCTGCGCTTGCCCTGTTGCTGGCCGGTCTCGGCTTGGCCAGGGTCTGGAGCTTCGGCGATCGCGGCGGCCGCGATCTCTCCATCGGCGCGCTGCTGGCGCTGCTGGTGCTGGCACCCTACGGCGTCGCCGTCTACTGGGCGACGATCTATCCGCCGCTGCGCGACATCTCGACCGATCTCGACGATCCGCCCGCGTTGGACACCAGCGACCGCACCGCCGACATGAACGAGCTGTCGCCGCCGACCCCGGGCGAGCAGGCCCTGCAGGCCGAGGCCTATCCGCTGGTCAGCGGGCGCAGCTACAATCTGCCTTTCGAAACCGTCGTCGACGCTGTCGAAACCGTGCTCGACCGCCGCGACTGGCAGTTGACGGCGCCTTATCCCGACATCAACGGGCAAAGCCAGGCGACGATCAACGCGCTGGCAAAGGGCTTCGTGCTCGGACTGCCGGCCGACGTCGCCATCCGCATCACCGACGACGGCGAGCAGCTCATCGTCGACATGCGCTCGGCCTCGCGCTACGGCCGCTACGACCTTGGCGACAACGCCGCCCGCATCACCGATTTCCTTGGCGAGCTGGACCAGCAAGTCGCCGGGCAGGTCGGCGCGGCGCCGGCTGAGTGATCACGCGGCGGGGCTGAAAATGCCGTCGATCGCCGGATCGCCTTCTGTGGCCACGAGGCCGCGTGCAACCAGATCCTCGAGATGGGCAAGCACCGAAAGACCGGCGGCGCCGTATAGCCGCGGGTCGGTGTCGCAATAGATCGCCGCGACCATTTCCGCGATCGTCCGGTCTCCGGCGCGGATGCGCTCCAGGATCGCCCTTTCGCGCATCTTGCGATGCGTCTTCAGGCCGCGCATGAAGCTTTGGGGCGCGGCCACAGGTCCGCCGTGGCCAGGCAAAAGCAAGCGATCGTCGCGCGTCAAAAGCTTGTCGAGGGAGCTCATATAGTCGACCATGGCGCCGTCCGGCGGCGCGACGATCGAGGTCGACCAGGCCATGACATGGTCGGCTGAAAACAGCGTTCCGGTTCCCTCGAGGGCAAACACGGCGTGGTTGGCGGTGTGGCCGGGCGTCAGCACGGTTCGGATGGCCCAGCCGTTGCCCTCAGTCAGCGCATTGTCGGCCAGCACGACATCGGGAACGAAGGCGAGATCGGCGCTGGCGTCGAGCGGATTGACCTCGCCGATGCGCAAGGGGCGCGCCGGCCGATGCGGGCCTTCGGCAAGCGTTGCCGCGCCGGTGCGCTCCTTCAGTCGCGCCGCCAAAGGCGAATGGTCGCGATGGGTGTGGCTGACGAAGATGTGGCTGACCGGTCGGCCGCCGATCGCCTTGAGCAGTGTTTCGAGATGGGCGTCGTCTTCCGGCCCCGGATCGATCACCGCCAGCGTGTCGCTGCCGACGAGATAGCTGTTGGTGCCGTGGAAGGTGAAAGGACCCGGATTTCTTGCGGTGATGCGCAGCACATCCGGCGCAACCGGAACCGCCCGGCCGTAGGCGGGATCGAAGCTGGTGTCGAATTCAAGGGCCATGCCTGCGGGCTCCGTTGCGATGCGGCAAAGTGATTGCCGTCCGATACGGAAGCCAATATAGGAAAATCAATGGATGTCGCCCAAAACTGCGCAGCGGTTTTTGGGAGAACGACATGCATCAAGACAATTTTTAAAGCGCGTCGCCTGAATGCGTTTCTGCGCGATGCGCTTTAAGAGCCAGCTAATCAGCCACCCGGCAAATCAGCCAGAATGGGGAAGACCATGGCAACTGCAACCACGATGCGCCCGCTTGTTTCTCTCACCCTGCCGGATCGGGGTGTTGCCCGGCTGGCGACCCAGCTCTTCCTGGCGCTCGCCGGAACCCTGCTGCTGACGCTTTCGGCCAAGACCAAAGTGGTGCTCGGCCCGGTCGACATCTCGCTGCAGACGCTGGCCGTGCTGTTGATCGCCTCGGCATTCGGCCTGCGCCTTGCCGTCGCGACGCTCCTTCTCTACCTCGCCGAGGGCGCTTTTGGTCTGCCGGTCTTCCAGGGCACGCCGGAAAAAGGCATCGGCATTGTCTATATGCTGGGCTCGACGGGCGGCTATCTCGCCGGCTTCGTGGTCATGGCGACGATCGCCGGCTGGGCCGCCGACCGCGGCTGGGACCGCGACCCGTTCAAGCTGTTCGGCGCCATGCTGACGGCGGAGGTCGTCATGATGGCCATGGGCTTTGCCTGGCTGGCCACGCTGATCGGGCCGGAAAAGTCCTGGCAGTTCGGCGTCCTGCCTTTCATCGTCGGCGACCTGATCAAGGTGGCTTTGGCCGCCAGCCTGGTGCCGGCCGTGTGGACATTGCTCAAGCGCGGCTGAGAACAATCGACGAGAAAAGGGCCGGCGGGCGACAAGCGCCCGCCGGCCCTTTTTCATGGCGCTGTCGGATTTCGCTCGAAACCGCCTCCTGTCAGATGATAGAAAGCGATGAAGTAACGTCGGGAAGCAGTCAAAGCCGACATTGACAAGCCAGCGCCCGAAAACTAAGCACGGGCAACTTGGCGTCGAGGCGGGGGCCGCGGTAGTTCAAGGAGAGCTTGTTGAAAGGAATTATCCTTGCGGGTGGCAGCGGAACACGTCTTTATCCGCTAACATTAGCGGTTTCTAAGCAAATACTGCCGATCTACGACAAGCCGATGATCTATTACCCGCTGAGCGTGCTGATGCTCGCGGGAATTCGCCAGATTCTGGTCATTTCAACTCCGCGCGACTTGCCGGTCTTCCAGGCGTTGCTGGGCGACGGTTCCGAATTCGGGCTGGAATTGTCCTATGCCGTGCAGGCGCAGCCCAACGGCCTCGCCGAGGCCTTCATCATCGGCCGCGACTTCATCGGCAAGGACAGCGTGTCGATGATTCTCGGCGACAACATCTATTTCGGCGGCGGCCTGTCGCAGCTCTGCCGCGAGGCGGCGACGCGCGATGGCGGCGCATCGGTCTTCGCCTATTATGTCGACGATCCCGAGCGCTATGGCGTGGTCTCCTTCGACAAGGCCACCGGCAAGGCTCTGACGATCGAGGAGAAGCCGCAAAAGCCGAAGTCCAACTGGGCCGTCACCGGTCTTTATTTCTACGACAACAAGGTAGTCGATATCGCCTCGACGATCCGCCCTTCGGCGCGCGGCGAGCTCGAGATCACCGCGGTCAACAATGTCTATCTCGAGCGTGGCGAGTTGCATGTCCACCGCCTCGGCCGCGGCTATGCCTGGCTGGACACCGGCACGCATGACAGCCTGCTCGAGGCATCGTCTTTCGTGCGCACGATCGAGCATCGCCAGGGCATCAAGATCGCGTGTCCGGAGGAGATTGCGCTGGAGCAGCGTTGGATCAGCGCCGACAAGGTGCTGGATCGCGCCGCGCGGCTCGGCAAGAACGAATATGCCGCCTATCTGCGCCGGCGGGTGGCCGATCTGATGGAGGAGCGCGGTGCTTGAGGTCAGGCGGCTCGGCCTCGACGGCGTGCTGGAGATCGTGCCGAAGCGGCATGGCGATGCGCGCGGCTTTTTCAGCGAGACCTGGAATGCCGAGCGCTTCGCCGAAGCCGGCATCGATCTCGTTTTCGTGCAGGACAATCACTCCTATTCCGCCGCGGCCGGCGTGCTGCGCGGCCTGCATTACCAGCTGCCGCCGCGCGCGCAAGCCAAGCTGCTGCGCGTCATCCGCGGCAGCGTGCTCGATGTCGCGGTCGACATCCGCCGTTCTTCGCCCACTTTCGGCAAATGGGAAGCGCTGGAGATATCGGCCGACAAGGGCAACCAGGTCCTGGTGCCGAAAGGCTTCGCGCATGGCTTCGTCACGCTCGTGCCGCATACCGAGGTGCTCTATAAGGTGACCGACACCTACTCGCCCGAACATGACCGCTCGATCCGCTTCGACGACCCGGCGATCGGCATCGCATGGCCGGACATCGCGGGCGGCTTCCAGCTTTCGGACAAGGACCGCAACGCGCCGCTGCTGGGCGCGGCGGAGGTGTTCGCGTGAGGAGGGACGGCGGCATGAATTTCCTGGTCACCGGCGGCGCCGGCTTCATCGGCTCGGCTGTGTGCCGGCATCTATGCGCCAATCCGGCCTACCGCGTCACCAATCTCGACAAGCTCACCTATGCCGGCAACCTCGCCTCGCTAAGGCCGATCGAGAACGCGCGTAATTACCGCTTCGAGCACGCCGACATCTGCGACGAGCGCGCGGTGCTGGAGATCCTGCGCCGCGACGACATCGACATCGTCATGAACCTCGCCGCCGAGAGCCATGTCGACCGCTCGATCGACGGTCCAGGCGCCTTTATCGAGACCAACATCGTCGGCACCTACCGCATCCTGAATGCGGCGCTGGAATACTGGCGCGGCCTGTCCGACGAGCGCAAGGCGGGCTTCCGCTTCCACCATGTCTCGACCGACGAGGTGTTCGGCGACCTGCCTTTCGACGGCGGCATGTTCGTGGAGGAAACGCCCTATGCGCCGTCCTCGCCCTATTCGGCCTCCAAGGCAGCCTCCGACCATCTGGTGCGGGCCTGGCACGAGACCTACGGCCTGCCGGTGGTGCTTTCCAACTGCTCGAACAATTACGGCCCCTACCATTTCCCGGAAAAGCTGATCCCTCTGGTCATCCTCAACGCGCTCGACGAGAAGCCGCTGCCCGTCTACGGCGCCGGTGCCAATGTGCGCGACTGGCTGTTCGTCGAGGACCACGCGCGCGCCCTGGAGCTGGTGGCGACCAGGGGGCGGCCGGGCGAGAGCTACAATGTCGGCGGCAATTCCGAGCGCACCAATCTCGGCGTCGTCGAGGCGATCTGCGATCTTCTCGACCTCAGGCGCCCGCGCGCCGGCGGCAAGCGCCATCGCGAGCTGATCGCCTTCGTCACCGACCGCCCCGGCCACGACCGCCGCTATGCGATCGACGCCTCCAAGATCGCGCGCGAGCTAGGCTGGACGCCCAAGGAGAATTTCGACAGCGGCCTGGCGAGGACCGTCGACTGGTATCTCGACAACAAATGGTGGTGGGGGCCGATCCGCGAGCAGCGCTACGACGGCGCGCGGCTGGGCCGGGCTGCGGCGCGCCCGGTCGAGAACGCCCCAGCCGAGAATGCGTTGATCGGCAACGCCCCGATCGGCACTGCAAAGACCGAAAGCGGCCCGGCGGGGGACGCGGCCGAGAGCAGGAAGGTAACGACGTGAGGCTTGCCGTCACCGGACGCGAAGGCCAGGTCGCCGCAAGCCTGGTCGAGGCGGCGCGGGGCCGCGACGATGTCGAAGTCGTCGCCGTCGGCCGCCCGGCGCTCGACCTTGCGCGACCCGACACGGTGCTCGCGGCCCTTGAAGCGGCAAGGCCCGACCTCATCGTGTCCGCCGCTGCCTACACCGCTGTCGACCAGGCCGAGGACGAGAAGGACCTGGCCTTCGCGGTGAACGCAACCGGCGCCGGCAAAGTGGCGCAAGCCGCGGCAAGGCTCGGCGTCCCCGTCATCCATCTGTCGACCGACTATGTCTTCGACGGCGCCAAGGACAGCGCCTATGTCGAGACCGACCCGACCGCCCCGCTCGGCGTCTACGGCGCCTCCAAGCTCGCCGGCGAAGAGGCGGTCGCCGCGGCCAACCCGCGCCACCTTATCCTGCGCACCGCTTGGGTTTACAGCCCCTTCGGCAGGAACTTCGTCAAGACCATGCTGCGGCTGGCCGCAGACCGCGACGAGATATCGGTCGTCGCCGACCAATGGGGCAATCCGACATCGGCGCTCGACATCGCCGAAGCGATCCTGCATGCGGCGCCGAAGCTGGTCGACGACAGCAATTTCGCCGCCTTCGGCATCTATCACCTGGCGGGCGAGGGCGACACCAACTGGAGCGGCTTTGCCCGTCACATCCTCGACACAAGCCGGGCGTTTGGTGGCCCGCACGCGAAAGTGCGCGATATCGCGACGAGCGACTATCCGACCAAGACACGGCGCCCGCAAAATTCGCGGCTTTTGACCGAAAAGTTCGCATCCACATTCAGGGAGATACCGGAATGGCAAAGGTCGGCGGAAGCTGTGGTCCGGCGGCTTCTACCAGGTTGACGAAGTGTAATGTCGAGTAGTGCTTCGCGAAGCGAACATCCGATATTGGGGGCACCAGTGAATGAAATCGTGAACCTTCTCCGAAAGCGAATTTCTTTGTGGAAACACACAAGGATCGTTCGCCAAAGCGGGATTTTCGACGACGGGTACTATCTTGCTCAACTTGGTGAAAGAGGGCCACCAGGAGACCTTATTACTCACTATGTATCAGTTGGCGAAAAATTGGGGCTCAGGCCCTCCAAAAAGTTCGACCCGAGCTTTTACGGCAGCCGCTATCCAGATGTCGCGTCGAGTGGGCGCAACCTGTTGTCACATTTTGTTACTCATGGCGTCCAGGAAGGACGACTAGGCCGGCCACAAACGGAGGAATTTGAGACCGCTGAAGTCGCTCTTGATCAGACAAAGCGTACGATTCTGCTTCTGGTGCACGAATTGTCCAGAACCGGTGCTCCGATACTCGGCTGGAACATCGGTCGTTACCTCAAGAGGAATTTTGATTACAATATAGTCGTTGTATCACTTTCGTCCGGGGATCTAGCTGATAAATTCACCGATGAATTCGATATTGTTATCTCTTTTGATGGCATAAGTCACAACGACGAGGCGCAGTTTCAATCTATTGCGAAATCAGCTCTTTCGCGGTTTAGGCCAGATTACATTTTGGCCAATAGTATAATAACTTTTCCTCTTGCAAACGAGTTTTTTAAGCTTGGAGTTCCTGTAATAGGGTTGGTGCACGAGTTCGCGACCTTCGCCATCCACATGCGGGAGATCGCCAAAACGATGCAAAATTTGTCCGAGCTTGTTTTCCCAGCAGAGGTCGTACGCCGGTCCTCTTTTGAAAAATTCCCGTCACTCAAGATGCGGCCGTCGCACATCATAGCACAAGGGAGATCGGAAGTGCCGCACACCAAGCACGCCCCTAAAAGGGGCGTGAGTGCCCTAGCAGAATTTCGTAGTGGTGCCGATTTTGTCGTAATCGGTGTAGGCACACTCGAATGGCGAAAAGGAGTGGATTTGTTTGTATCTGCGGCCGCGACCGCGAAGAGAAAGGCCCCCAAGATCAAACTGAGATTCGTTTGGATCGGCAGTGTGCATGGCAGTGGGTACGAGTTGAAGGAATTTTTAAACGAGCAGGTAGCTCGCTCCGGCGTGACCGAAATTGTCGAATTTCTTGAGGCGGTTCCTGATCTCGACTGGGCATATGCAAGTGCCGACGCGTTTTTTTTAAGTTCGCGACTCGATCCGCTACCTAACGTCAGCATTGAAGCCGTTTCTCGCGGTTTACCTCTAGTTTGCTTTGAGAACGGTAGCGGCATGGCTGAGATCATGTCGAACGATGCGGACGCAAAGCAACTCGTGGTGCCCTACCTGGACGCATCGGCCGCCGCGGATGTTTTCATCAGAATGGCATCTGACCAATTGTGGATGGACAGGAAAAAAGCGGCGATGGAACGGGTCGCCAATCAGCGTTTTGATATGAAGGCGTATGTAACTAAGCTCGATGTTTTAGGGAGGAGTATTACTCTGGCGGGGTCTCCGAACTCATGACTATTGCAATATTCGGGAGTACTGGCTTTATCGGCAGGCACCTTGTAAAACTACTCGATTCTAGCGAAGTTACTTATAAGAAATTCTGCCATAAGGTAAATTTGGAAGACGCATCCGCAATACCTGTCGAGTTTGAAAATCCCGTGTCCTACCGCGACCATCTGGCGGGCGTGTCGACAGTCATATTGCTGGTTAGCCAGTCGAGTCCAGGATCATTTGCCAATCGGGCTGAATCCGAGGTCGTGCACAATCTGCTGCCTTATGCGCGCTTTCTTGAGGTCGTACCCTCGTCATCGATCAGGCACGTTGTCTTCGTGTCGTCTGGCGGAACCGTCTATGGGCAACAAGCCGGAACGATGATCGATGAGCATCATCCGACCAAACCGATAAGCTTCTATGGTGCTGGTAAGCTTATGGTCGAGATCATGTTGCAAACGGCGCTGAACGAATTGGATATCCCATGGACGATCCTACGTCCCGGTAATCCCGTCGGCGTAGATCAGGATGTCGGACGGGTGGGATTTGTTAAGAATGCGGTGCATGCGGCAATGACAGGATCCAAACTGGAAATCTGGGGGGATGGCTCCGTCGTCAGAGATTATTTTCACGTCGAAGACCTTGCTGAATCAATCACCATGAGTGTGAATAATACTCTTGCGCACAACAAGATTTTTAACGTTGGTACTGGCGTTGGAACAAGTATAAATGAAGTTATATCTCTTGTTGAGCGTGTGTCTTCGAGGAAGATAGATACCTCATACCGGCCATCTCGTTATGTGGATGTTCGATCGAATGTGCTATCCTGCAAATTGATCGCCGATACCCTTGGCTGGCGCCCGAGAAGAAATCTCTCTGAAATTATTGAAGAGCTTGTCCGCCTCTGATCTGTTAAATTTGTGGTCGGTTATGTAGCTCTTTGTCGTCGGCCGTTGGTTAGAAAGTATCCAACCTACTTATCAGCCCGGGCACGTCTACGTTAAAAGGCACATGCGGTTTACCGCTGGTATCGAGGGCTAAGCCTTCGTATACGCCATAGTTTAGCCCTCGCGAGGCGAATATCCGAACGTGACCATTAATCCAATGAGGCTCGCTTTCTATATCGATAAAACGGGTTCCTGGATAACAAAAAGCAGCGTTGTAGATTGCTGAACCAGCAGCGGAAACAATCGTCTCAGCAGACGAGAATATTCCTATTTGGTCTATTGCAGTCATCTGTTCCGGCAGGATGACTTCGAACCCTCGCGCGATAAGCGCATCGATCAACTCGGGCTCATTCACCATTTTGCGCGGATGGCCTTCGATCGCTTTCCGAGAAAGATAAACTTTGCGGTCGCTGCGCCGACAGCCATGTCGCATCCGCATACCATCAAAAAGACCGATCGTCTCATCATCGAACCATACATCGCGATTCCGTATGCTTGGCACATAGACGCGCTTTAGGCGATACCAGTGGTCGACTAACCAATGCGGAATAATACGAGAATCGTCTATCCCGGCCGCGATAAGAAACTGCCGGAACGTTTCATGATATAGCGGTGCCAAAATCTTTATGCTTTTGTCCATGCGGGCCAAAGCGGCTACCTTCGGCAACATCCGATAGATGAAGGCCCCGAAATTCGGTCCTTCGGCTGAAGATAGCAGGGCAACAGGTTCGTCTATTTCAATGATGGGCTTTTCTTCGACGAGTTGATAGACACCGGCTCGATCCGTGGAGGAGAAGCCCATCCATTGGTTGAGATGGAATTCCGGCTGCCCGAGCCTTGACGTCTCCATCTCTTGAATGTCCAGCGTCGGAAAATTCTCGTCGAAGCAGTATCGACCGTCGCTTGTTACAAGCCCGCGGGTGCCTGTCAGAAGAACGTCATCTAAGGTTGCGATGAAAACTGCTGGCCTGACCGCTGGCATGCCGAACGTCATGTTGGTGATGCCACCAGGCGTGCGGTCATAGAAGGCGGGAACGGTGTGCGGAGCCGGATACGGACCTGCTTCCCGCTCAACCCACACGCTGTTCGCCGACGTTTCGAGATCACCAAGGTCAACTCGGGTGAGTTCCAGGGGGTCGCGATAAGTAAGATCTTGAAACATCAATTTCGACTTCGGGTCCGTTCTCGTTCGACTAAACGGCCAGATCATTGAAATTCTCCAGGAAGGATAGATGGTTCCGTACCCTTGCCATCTCTCAATTCGCGGCTGCCTATTGCGTTGGCTGCGGAAAAATCGTGTATTAACTCTGGCTTCGCCACTTCAACAAAAACGCGATGGAAGAAAGCCTCTTCCACATTTGGAATCAGCGGCGAGAGCTTTCTATACAGATAAGAGGCATCTGTGGCGCTTCTCGGAAAAGAGATGAGCGTCATCGGTATATCGTGCCGAACCAAAGCCTCTATTAGACTAGTCAGTTTTCTTCGTAGAACATCGACCTGGCCTTCGGCGGTCTCGGTCTCCCACAAGCCACCTTTGACATTCTCCCCAGGGTTAGCTTGCTCGACAAGAATCCGGCTCGCTGCAGCGTCCTCTAGTCGCCTGATTGGTATAATGACGTGATCGATGGCCACGCCGGCGGCGAGAACCGCATCGACCTGCTCGCAGAGAAAAGGACTTTTGACTATTCTAGGTGCATCTAGGTCGAATATGTGTCTTTCTAAGCCAGCGCGTGCATTTGGGCAGTATTCGTCATCGGTCCATGTTCCTGTATCAAGTCCGAGTTTTGTCAAAAGTTGGACGAGGTAGGTTGTGCCAGCCCGACCGGTGCCGCTGATGAAAATTCGTTTTGCATCCGATTGCAGGCTGTTGGATTGCATTGTGGCTGCTTCTGGTTGTGCCATCATAAGCCGCGCCAATAAGTTGCCAATCGAGAACATTGAGCCCCTCACGAATCGATATAAACCTGATTGTGCGCAGCTAACCAACTGGTTGAAAGATTGCGGGCGCTGAGTGGCGAGGATTTCCAGCGTCTGCGTGGATAAAAAGGGTGGTTCTCACCGTGGTCGGAGATCTCCGGTGACAAGCAACGCGTTGAAACGGGTACGGCACGCCTCCAATGTCCGCGTACGGGATTTGGTAAATCTGGATTACTCCCCGTCGGTTCATCGTGCCCAGGGCTAAACGAAACCAACGTTTTCCCAATCTCAGCATTCGGCGAACGATCCTGTGCCATCAAGAGTCCGCCGAATTCCGGGGCCGGCTTGGCATCGATCTAGAGTCGAAACTTCGCGGCTAACGACGTGCTGTCCAAAAGGCTTTCCGCGGGCGTTATGGTCACGCTGTTCCAGTACGCATCAAGCCGATCAGCATCAAAATCGTATGCGTGCTCCTCGATGAGCGCTTGGCAATTATCGGCAAGGATAGTGCTGTTTGGATCGAGATTGGTTACGAGCACCAAGCCTGTACCAACGCAATCCAAGATCGTAATTGCCAGGTCTGGCCGAAATTTCTTCAGCACCGGGACGATTTTCCAGACGTCGCCCGTCCAATAACCTGTGTACTTTGTATTTAACCAGAGAGGATCGTCTTGCGACCTCAGCGTCATGTAATTGTCCAAAGGAAGGCAGTCATGAAGCGCGATGATTGAATTTTTTTTGCAGTATTTTTCAGTATTTATAAAGTCTCTTAACAGGAACTCAAAGAGATGCATTCCATCCAAGAAAGCAAAGTCGACAGGCTCGCCAAAAATCTCGGATAGGCTGTGTTTGGCAAAGAACTCGTCGCTCGTCTGCTGGTACAGGTGGCATACCGGTTTTTCACCCACAATGTCTGTTTGAATTCGAAAAACAGGATCAACAGCGATCGATGCGCATTTCGCATTCGCAAGGGTGATGCCATGTAGAGTTCCGATCTCGAAATAGCTCTTTGGCTTCACGTGCTCCTGCATATTTCTCAGAAATTCATGGTAAATCAGTCCAGTCACTCTGTGCCCGAAATCTAAACTCGCATTTGTGGAGGCGCTCATGGTTTGGTCCATATCTTTTCGCTAAATCACTAACTAACCACCGAAATATTGAGCTGCTACATCCCGTGCTGGCCCATCCGCCCGCACGTGCCCGTGCTCCAGCCAAACGATGCGGTTGCAATTTTGCAGCAACAGTTCTCTAGAGTGACTCGCCAGAACCAGAATCTTTGTCGAACTCACAATCTCGTGCAGGCGTCTATTAGCGCGTTCCTTGAAATCTTCGTCACCGGTTGAAAGCCACTCATCCATAATGAGGATTTCCGGTCGGATCGACGTTGATGTCGCGAACGCCAATCTCAGTTGCATACCGGATGAGTATGTGCGGAAAGGCATGTCCAAAAAATCCCCAAGTCCCGAGAACTCGGTAATTTCGTCGAGCCTTTCGCGCAGTTCAGCCGGCGTGAATCCCATCATCGCGGCTCGCAAGCGAATGTTCTCTCGGCCGGTCGCCTCGGGATCTATGCCAAGACTGATGTTGATCAGGGACACGCACTCACCGTCGATAACGGCAATACCGGAAGTAGGTGCGTAAATTCCGGATAGAACACGTAGCAGCGTTGTCTTGCCCGAACCATTGTGTCCTATCAGGCCGACCCGCTCTCCTTCTCTGATCTCGAGATTGATATTCTCAAGCCCCTTCACGACGATATTCCCGTCGTGAAGGCGCTCGATGGCTCCGCCCGTTGCAACGCTCAGGACGCGATTTTTGAACGAGCGGCTCGCTGCGTTGTAAACGGGAAACGCTACAGAGACGTTGTCGAGATGGACGTGGGACATTTTTTAAAGCCAGTAGGCAATGCGTCGACGATAGCGACCAAAAAACCAGATCGCAAATACCCAACCAAATGCCATCATGGCAACAACCACGCCCCAACTCAGCGGTGCCGGCGCCTCACCGAGCAATGGCTCGCGCACGATCGTCACCAAATGATAAAATGGGTTGAGATCAAATAGATAACGAGACGCGCCCTGCGGAAGGGTTTTGATCTGCCACATGATGGGCGTGATATAAAAAAGTACCTGCAGAAAATTTTGCAGAACCTGAGTGATATCACGGTATCTAGCGCAGATTATTCCTAGAACAAGCATCATCCAGAGCAAGTTTAGAGAGACCAGAAGGAATCCAAGGATCGAAAGCATGGCGTAAGGGGGGAAGCCGCGCCCTAAAATTAAAATCAAAATCGGAAAGATTACAACATTGTGGCCGAATATGATCATATTACGCCACATCGTTCTCAATAAATGTGTGAACAACGGCATGCGAACTTGAAGAATAATTCCCTCTGAGCTGATGAAGCTTGTGCAGCCTTCATTGAGACAGGATGAGATGAAGCCCCAAATAATTACGCCGCTGCAGATGAACGGGAGATAGTCCTGCATTGGAGACCTGAACAGGTTTCCGAATATCAGCCCCAAGGCGCCGATAAGCACGCCCATGTTGATCGTGAGCCAAAAAGCCCCGACACGCGATCTGCGGTAGCGCTGGGCTACGTCCTGCCACCCGAACGTCGTCGCAAGGTGATACTTTTCGAGCGCTTCAACAATGTCATGCAGCGCATCCTGGGTTCTTGTTCTGGTTTCGGCAGGTCGAACCAATGGATTCCTCATCGACGTTCAGCCGGCAGCGAATAGATCATTTGTGTCGGAATAGGAAGCCAGGCTGCCGGCGAAGCGCCCGCGACCAATGTGCGCAGCAACAGGCAAACCGGAATGACGGCACCTGTCGAAATGAACGTGAAACGGCGGAGCGCTGTCTCAGCGTCAGCTTCGGATCGGTGCGCAGCTGATGGCCGTCATATTTTTGGCCGATCAATAGGGAACTTCCAGCGCCACATCTTGATAGGCTGACAAAGAGCTGCCTTATCCTGACGCTTCGCGGTATAGATCACCCGACCTGCCCAGCCTCCAGCGCGGGACCGGTTTGGGCGCGCTCGGCATCTGCTGTATGCCAGCAGGACTTGACGGCTCTCATGCCGTGGTGGAGGACGTAACCCACGAGCGATTCCCCAAAACCGTCATCCAGTAAGAAGGGGCAAAATGCGCAGGGCGCTCCCAATGGTCACCCGCGGCATCCACATCCTCAAGACCGAAGGGCTGCAGTCTGCCGGGGTGAGGACGTTTCGTTTCCTTGCGAAGAGACGTCTCTTTTTTCGGATCAAAAATCCCACTCTCAGCTCAGCTTTTGCATTTTTTAACAAGGAGGGCGCGACGAATGCGCGGCGCCCCCTCCCTGAAGACGACGTAGCGCTTCGGATACCCTTTCCGAACACGGCAGACGTTGCCTTGCAGGACAACATAGCGGTGATTGTCCATGCGTTCTATACGGATGTTTTTCAAGAAATAATTTCGTATTTGAAAAATATCGAGCAGAGATTTTACCTTTATGTTTCAACGTCGGATGAAACTAAAAAGAAAATAATATTGGGTATCTGCTCGGATAACGGAATAAGTGATGTAGAAGTACGCGTTTTCGCGAATAAAGGTCGAGACATTGCGCCAAAAATTGTTGGATTCCGCGACGTATACGACAGGCATGAGATATTCCTCCATTTGCATACGAAGAAGTCTCCGCACTTGTCGTCGCTCGGAGGCTGGCGAGAATACCTGCTTCAGAATCTGATTGGCTCAAAGGAGGTGGTGAGATCGATTTTGGCCTTGTTTTCCGCCGATCAGAATCTGGGCGCTGTGTATCCTCAGCACTTCTACCCGATACGCGGAATGCTCAACTGGGGGTTCGATTTCCAAGCCGCGCAAGCTCTTCTGGCGAAAGTTCATTGGAGTCTCAGTAAGGATAGCCTTTTGGAATTTCCATCCGGATCGATGTTCTGGGGCAGGTCCGCAGCCTTAAAGCCGCTCCTCGATCTGGGCTTGACGTTCGACGATTTCCCGATCGAGGCCGGTCAGGTCGATGGCACATTGGCGCATGCGATCGAGCGAAGTTACCTCCATTTCGCCGAATGCGCCGGGTTTCACTGGCTCAAAGTCCAAAACAGCGCGGACCTTCGGTCACGAGGGATACTCACCGTTGAAAAGCCTGAGGATTCACGAATCCTGGAAAAGGTTTACCTGCCTCTTTTCGAAGAACCTGGGCGGTCAGATCTTTCAATGGGCAGAGAATACGCCGAACTCCGTCCCTTGAGGTTGGCAAAATCAAACAATCCCAGGCCGAGAATCAACTTACTCCTGCCGACGATAGACCCTCTATGGGTTTTTGGTGGTATCTCGACAGCCCTGAAGACGTTCGACGAACTGTCTGCCCAGCTATCCGACTTCGACAAGAGAATTGTTGTCCTCGACTCTCCTGTCGAGCCACATCACCTTCGTAATTTTCAAGGATATGCACTGAATTCAAGCGACGGTCAGCCAGTCATTTTCGAGGCATTCAACCGCACCCGCCGCATGGATGTGCGCAGAGACGATGTGTACATCTCAACCGCGTGGTGGTCCGAATATCTGCGCGCGTCGATCGGGCAATTCCAGGAGAAGGCGTTTGGGTCGCGCTCCAAAGCTGTGTATTTCATCCAAGACTATGAATCGAACTTCATCCAATGGTCTTCGCGTTGGGCGATTGCGGAATCGACATATGGCTTTGACGATAAGGTGGCTTGGCTGGTTAATTCGGAAGAGCTCTCCACTTACATGAGCCAGAGATTTGGACGTACCGACCAAATGGTTGTCCCGTTTCGCATGAATGAGACGATCAAGCGCGGTGTAAGGCCATTGCCAAAAGAGAGGATCATCCTTTGTTACGGCAGACCGACCGCAGCCAGAAATTGCTTTGAGATAGTTGTAGATGGGCTATCGCTGTGGCAGCAAAGGAACCCGATTGAAGCGAGTAAGTGGCAAGTCGTCTTCTTGGGGGAGAATTTTGATGCGAGCAGGATTTGGCCAATTCAAAATGGATCCGTTCCCGGAAAAGTCAGCCTTGAGGAGTATGCCGGATATCTGAGCCGGTCGAGTGTCGGCATTTCCCTAATGATTTCGCCACACCCTAGCTATCCGCCTTTGGAGATGGCCTATTCCGGCCTGACCACGATCTCGAATAATTACGATGCGAAAAAAATTTTCAACCGGAGTGACAATTTTGTAGCTCTTGACCAGGTGACACCCGATTCCCTTGCGCTGGCTATCGAACGATCCGTAAAGCTTGCAGAAGAGAAGATCGGTCGGATGGGAGAGCAGAGGGAGATCTTCGAGCTTCCATTCGTTGGCATAAAATATGAACCGAGGAAGTTGGCGGCGCTTCTTGCGAATCGATCGCCCAGATAGTTGATTACGCCACCGAGACCGCCGCCCGGATCGAGGAGGGGCGTGTCAGTATCGTCTGCGCAGTATCCATCGAGAAACCAGGAAATTGAGCATCGTCGTGACGACAAGCGTTGCAAAGAACGCCGCCGCTCGGCTTTGCAGCGCTCGCTCGAGAAGATGAAGGCTTACCAAGCCTGCCACAAACACCGCGGCGACCGAGCCGCCGACCGCCAGCCGGTCCGTCAAGCCGGTGCGCCCGCCGGGAAAGACACGATCCGGATAGAACACCATCACGAATGCGAGGCCTGCCAGCCAGGCAATCGTGTAGGAAATGCCCGACGACAGGATCGTCAGGCCGGCAAAGTAGACGGCGCTCGTCAGCGCGGTGTTCAGTCCTCCCGCCGCAAGAAAACGAAGCGCGTCCGAGCCTATCCGGTCAGCGGCCATCCGGCCCGACCGTCGCGAGGAAATCCGAATAGTCCCTGATATAATCGCTTGCGTCATATGGATGCGAGGCCATGACGAGCAAGACCGTGTCCGGCTGGAACTTGTACTGGATGCCCCACACCCCGGGCGGCAGATAGAGCCCGACCGAAGGGTCTGCCAGCGACACTTCCTTTCTGTCGTGACCGTCATCGACGACCACCGACAGGCGGCCATGGGTGGCAATCAGGAATTGCTGGCACTGGCGGTGCGCATGCTCGCCCCTGACCTTGTCGGAACGGACGCCGTAAACCAGAAACGAGCGCAAGGGCTTGAAAGGCAGGTTGTGTCCGAACTCGAGCGGGGCCAGTTCGCCGCGAAGGTCGCTGAAATGCGGCAGCCGCCAGAGCTCGCATCCGCCGACGCCCAGCGCCATCCTGTCGCCTGCAACGCCGGGGGCCACTTGCGTCATCACAGGCTCGACCTGCGGGCCGGTCTGATAGCCGACGATGATGGCCGGGTTTCCAACGACCACGGCGTTGGCCGGCACGTTCTTGGTCACCACGGCGCCGGCGCCGATCATCGCCTGGCGGCCAATCGTTATGCCCGGCAGGATCGTTGCGTTGGCACCGATCGACGCGCCGTCCTCGACGATCGTCTGGAGAAACTGCTCCGGATAGTGCTTCGAACGCGGGAAGCGGTCGTTGGTGAAGGTCGCATTCGGGCCGACGAACACGCGATTGCCCAGCCGGACGCCGTCCCATAGCTGAACGCCGCTTTTTATCGTGACGTCATCGCCGACGCTCACGTCATTTTCGATGAAGACATGATCGCAGATGTTGCAGTTCGCGCCGATCACGGCGCCTGGGAGGACATGGGCAAACGCCCATATGCGCGTGCCATTGCCGACGCGCGTGCTTTCGCAGATCCCGCGGTCATGAACAAAAAATGGTTTGTCGTTCATGCGGACGTCCCGTCAACAATGCGGCTTATTATCCGCAATGGGCGCGATTTGGTATTTTCAACCGCCCGCCAAAGATAACAGCCAAGGATGCCTTGCACCGCGAGGATCGCTGATCCAAAGCCCACGATCAGCAGCACTAGGGTCGTGTATCCGGCCGGATCGATCTTGCCCAGCAAGCGGGCGACGACGGTGATCACGGCAAACACAAGACTGAGCACGCAGCCCGCAATGCCTACCCAGAGTATGAAAACGATCGGAAAATCGGAAAACGAGAAGATCGAATCCATCATATATCTGAGGCGGCGCCCAATACCCCAGGCGCTCTTCCCATGCTCCCGCTCGCGCCGCCGGTAAGGCACGAACTCCCGCCTGAACCCGACCCAGAACAGCTGAACCACAAGCGAGCTGTTTGGCTCCTCGATTGACAGGATCGCATCGAGCGCCTGGCGGTTGCAGGCAAATATATCGACCCCGCCGCTCGGCATGCTGGGCAAGATCAGCCTGCGGTAAACGCTCCAGAAGGCTCGGGACAGGAAACGTGTCAGAAGGGGATCGTCGCGGCCGGTTCTGCGGCCAAACACAACGTCGGCCGCGTCCTTTTCCAGCATCGAAAAGAATTCGACAATGAGCTCGGGCGGCTCCTGCAGGTCGGCCGCCATCGCGGCCACATGTTTGCCGGATGCGTGCTCAAGCCCCGTCCGAATGGCCGTGAAGGAGCCAAAATTCCGGCTGTGGAAGATGATCTTGTACCTGTAGCTGGCGTCCTTCAAAGCCATGACCAGCAGGCCGCCCGACTGGTCGGGCGATCCATCGATGACGAAGACAAACTCGATGTCGCCCTCATACATGGCGTCGAATTTGGCGACGGCCTGCAACAGGGAAGGGATGTTCGGCTCATTGCGGTAAATGGGAAAAACAAGAGAGCGCGCAGTCACATTGCCTCCCATTCGCCCAGGGCCCCGCACACTTGCTCGACCTCATCATTCGTCATGTCCGGGTAGCACGGAACGGAACAGAGACGACTGATGCTTGCCCTGGAGATCGCAAGATTTTCGGTCCCTTTCATGGGCAGGGCAGCCCAACCAACCTGGTCGCAATCGAGCACAGGATAGTGGACATCGGTATCGACGCCGCGCTCCTTCATGAAGGTGCGGAATGCGTCCCGGTCGTCACACAGCAGAACCGCCAGGTGTGCGACGGCGCCGTTGCCGCCGTCTAGGAATTTGAGCCGGCGTCCTGTAACAGCCTTAAATCGGCCAAGGATGGCCCGGCGTTGTTCGTTGCGGCTGTTCAAGTCCGGAAGCAGCACATCCAAAATCGCGGCCTGGACCTCATCCATGCGAGAGTTGCGCCCTCCCGGCAGGGCCACATGGTATTTGGAGCGCCAGCCATACTGATGAAGCTGACGAACGCGGTCCGCCAGTCTTGGGTTGGAGGTGAGGACTGCGCCACCGTCACCCATCGCGCCGAGGTTTTTGGTCGGATAGAAGCTGAAAGTGGCGATATCCCCAAGTGATCCAGCCGTTTGACCCCTGATGCGAGCACCATGTGCCTGGGCACAATCCTCGATGATCGGTATGTGCGACATGCCGGCATCGGCAAGTCCTGCCCGGATAGCGGGAACATCGACCACGCCGCCGTAAAGATGGGTAGCGACAATCGCAGCCGTGTCGGTACTCACCGCTTCCAACACCGATTGGACGCTTGCAAGTTGGCTGGCTGGCTCGATGTCGACGTAGTGTGGAATGAGGTCGTTGTGCCAGCACGCGCAACTGGCATATCCCCCGGCATTCGCCGCCACGATCACCTCGCGTCCATGCGCATCGCCAAGCCCGACGATAGAGCGTAAGGCGAGTTCAAGGGCGTCCGTTCCGTTTGCGACGAGGATGCAATCCGAGGCTCCTGCAAACGTCGCAAAGTTCGCTGCGAATCGCTTTCCTGCCGCGCCATTGAGCCACCATCCGGACCGCAGCGTGCTTGCTACTTCGCGCGCGATTTCAACCTCATAGCGCTGGTACAGACGCTTGAGGTCATTCATCGGAACGGCATTCGGCTTCGTCATCAACAACTCGACGGCGTGTCTTGTTCGTTCCGGCGTGTTCGCCGGCAAACATCCGGAAATTCAGATGATTCTGACATGACTCAGTTAAGAATACTTGCATCGCGGAAACAGCGGAAAGCCGGAACCACCAGGCACGACTGTTGAGATTCCGGCTCGGTCGCGACAGGCTGGCGTCATTTTGTGGGACGCTGTGAGCCTAGGGATTGGCGAAACCGCTTCCGCAGACCTGATCGGCACCGCCGTCAGCGGCTCCACTCGGCCGCTCGCCGAGCTCGCTGAAGCCAATGATGGAAGCCCGATCGTCACATCGTGACATTTATTAGCTTTCCCTGTTGGGTATCTGACAGTTTCTCTGAACGACTGGCAATCCAGCCTGAGTTATTCCGGCTTCAAGTCAAATCATTCGCACAATCGAATATTGCCCAAAAAACCTCTAGCCCTCCCGCCCTCTCCGCGCTAAGGCGGTAACCGGGTGACGGGTCGGGGAATTGCAATCTGGAGTGGCGGTGGGCGGTGTTTTGTCCGCGGCCGTTCTGATAGTATCACCGCGCCTGGAGTCAGTACTGCCCAATGACCGCATACGTAGAAGCCGTATCGGAACTCCGACCGAGGATGCGGCGCGCCATTATCATGGTCCAGGATCTCGTCATGGTCCTGGTCGCAGTGGCGCTTAGTCTCATCCTGTCGCAGTCGCGGCTTTCCTTCGACGCGTTCTCCGTCGGCGGGCTGGCCTGCTGGGCGCTCATCGTGCTCATCGCCCATCTGCTGTTCCGATCCAGCGGCCTCTACAACACCGTCTGGCGCTTTGCCTCCACGCCCGACTTCTTCAACATCCTCAAGGGCTGCGGCAGCCTGACGGTGGTGCTCTATCTGGCCTCGCTTGCCTTCCGCTTCTTTTTCCAGCCGGTCGCCGGCCTCAACGAGCGCCAGTTCATCGTCTTCTTCCTGGTCTCCTTCACTATTATCTCCGCGCCCAGGCTCTATTATCGCTTCCTGCGCGACGGCGCGAGCTGGCGCATCCTGCGCCGCGCCGCCGGCGATGCCTCGACCAAGCAGGCGCTGTTCATCGGCCGGCTGGGCGAGGCGGATCTGATCGTGCGCTTCACCCGCACGGCTCAGCCCGCCGAATACGCCATCGCCGGCATCATGGCCACCGAGAGCGCCGCGCCGCTCGGCACGCGGATCCAGGGCGTTCCGGTCGTGGCGCTGCGACCGCGCCTGGTCGAGGTGCTGGAAGACTATGTCAAAGGCACGCAAAGCCTCGACCTCCTGATCTTCGGCCAGGGGGTCGAGCGCGAGATCGAAGACTATGCCGAGCTGGTGCGCGTCGCCCGCCACAGCGGCATCGCCGTCGTCCAGTTTGCCGGCCTGTCGGAACTGGGGCAGGGCGGCAAGCTGGTTCTGGATGCCGTCGAGATGGAAACCATCATGCGCCGTTCGGCGGTCGCCACCGATACCACGCGCATCGGCGCCTTCGTCGGCGGCAAGCGCGTGATGGTCACCGGCGGCGCCGGCTCCATCGGCCGGGTGCTCGTCAAGCGCGCGCTGGAGCTGGGCGCCGAGGCGGTGCTGGTGGCCGACAATTCCGAATTCGGCATTTTCCAGCTCGATCAGCAGACCGACGACGCCGACCGCGACCGGCTGACCAGCCGCATCGTCGACGTCGCCGACCGGCCTCACATGACGCGCCTCGTCAGCGAGTTCAAACCCGCGATTATCTTTCATGCCGCGGCGCTGAAGCATGTGCCGCTGCTCGAGGAGAATTGGGAAGCGGCGATCGAGACCAATGTCTTCGGCACGCTCGCCTGCGCCGAAATCGCCGCCGAATGCGGGGTGCCGCAGTTCCTGCTGATTTCCAGCGACAAGGCCGTCGACCCGACCTCGGTGCTGGGCGTCACCAAGCGTGCGGCCGAACAGATCGTGTCCTCGCTGCATGAGGCCCAGGCGGCCTCGCCGCCACCGCGTGCCGGCGCGGCGAACGGCCATGCCGGCCCCGTTGATCTGCGTCATTCGGGCACGAAATTCATCGCCGTGCGCTTCGGCAACGTCTTCGGCTCCAACGGCTCGGTGGCGACCGTCTTCCAGGCGCAGATCGAGGCCGGCGGGCCGGTCACCATCACCGACCGGCGCATGACCCGCTATTTCATGACCATGGCCGAGGCCGTCGACCTCGTCATTATGTCGGCCGCCGATGCCGAGCAGCGCCAGGGCAAGGACGACTACGCCATCTACATGCTCGACATGGGCGAGCCGGTGCCGATCCTCGAAGTCGCCGAAACCATGATCCGCATGGCGGGCAAAAGTCCCTATACCGATATTCCGATCCGCTTCACCGGCATCAGGCCCGGCGAGAAGCTGCACGAGACGCTGCACGCCGAGAACGAGGAGGTGGTCAAGCTCGACACCGCCAAGATCTTCGGCCTCAGGACCGGCGTCGTCGAATGGCCGAGGATCGAGGCGGCCCTGCCGGCGCTGGCGGCCGCGATGCAAGCTCGCGACAAGGCCGCGGCACTTGCCATCCTGGCCGGGCTCTATCGGGCGGAAGAAGACATGGGCGGCGTGCGCGAAGAGGCGGTGCCGAAAGCGGCCGGGCAGGTCGGTTAAAACTTTGCCGCGGGCCCGCAATTAGCTATTGAAAACCTTTCAAGCACCTCGCGGGCAAGTGATTCCAAAGCCGTGACCAGAAAAGATCAGCGCGTGGCCGTTCTCATGGGCACGAAGGATGGCGCGGCCTATATCGGCGAACAGTTGGAATCCTTGGCTACGCAATCCTGGCCGCTCGTCGATCTCTGGGTCTCCGACGACGGCTCGTCGGACGCCACGGCCGCGATCGTCGAGGCGTGGCGATCCCGCTGGACCAAGGGGTCGCTGACACTTTTGCAGGGTCCGCGAAGGGGCTTCGCCGCCAATTTCCGCTCCATGATCCTCGAGCCGCGCATCGATGCCGACTGCTACGCCTTTTGCGACCAGGACGATGTCTGGGAGCCGGATCGGCTGGAGGCCGCCATCCGCTGGATGGAGGGAGAGGACATGGAAACGCCGCTCCTGTTCTGCTCGCGCACGGCGACTATCTCTGAGGCCGGCGCTCCGGCCGGCTACTCGCCGCTCTTTCGCCGCCCGCCGTCCTTCCGCAACGCGCTGGTGCAAAGCATCGCCGGCGGCAACACCATGCTCTTCAACCGCAAGGCGCGCGACCTTCTGGCGAAAGCGTCGGCCAGAACCGAATTCGTCAGCCATGACTGGTGGGCCTATCTCATCGTCACCGCCGCCGGCGGCAAAGTCCGCTACGAGCCGCGGCCGCTGGTCAGATACCGCCAGCACGCGGCAAACCTCGTCGGCGCCAACGTTTCATGGAAAGCGAGGTTTTCAAGGCTGGGCCGTCTGTTCAAGGGCCAGTTCGCCACCTGGACGGACACCAATCTGCGCGGCCTAGCCGTCAACCGCGACCTCATCGCGCGCGATGCAGCGCTTTGCCTTCGCCTGTTCATCAGGGCACGCAAGGGCAATATCTTCAGGCGCTTCGGCCTGCTCGGCAAAAGCGGTGTCTACCGGCAGACATTCATGGGCACGGTCGGGCTCTATGTCGCTTTCCTCTGGCGCCGGATCTGAGCCATGACGGCAAAGCGCGCGCTCGACCTGGCGGTCGCCGTTCCGATGCTGGCGCTGGCGTCGCCGGTCCTGCTTGTCGCGATGCTGGCGATCCGGGCGACGTCGACCGGCCCCGCCATCTTCTCGCAGATCCGCGTCGGCCGGGGAGGAGCCCTCTTCGCCTGCCACAAGCTGCGCACCATGTATCGGGAAACCCCTTCCTTGCCCACCCACGAGGCGCCGTCCGGTTCGGTCACCGCGGTCGGCAAGGTTCTGCGCGCAACCAAGATCGACGAGCTGCCGCAGCTCTGGAACGTGCTGAAGGGTGAGATGAGCCTTGTCGGCCCTCGTCCATGCCTGCCGACGCAGGCGGAACTGATCGAACGGCGCAAGGAACTGGGCGTGCTGGCAGCACTTCCAGGCATCACAGGGCTGGCGCAGGTCAAGGGCATCGACATGTCCGATCCAAGACTTTGCGCGGAAACCGATGCGGCCTACGTCAAGGCCGCCTCGACCGGCCTGGACCTCAAGATATTGCTGGGCACGTTCTTCCGCACATAGAGCGGTTCACCGCTCACGGAAGCGGCGAACGGCTCCTCTGTCGCGCCAGTTCTTCAAGCCGGCCGAGTGTGTCGGCCTCCCGTTCCCAGCCTTCCGACGCAAGCAACGACGAATCGCAGACCTGCGTCGCCACCAGAGCTTGCCAAGCGGCCCGTCTGCCGCTGAGCGTGGCCAGCATTCGGAACGGCCAGGGCGGCACGGGAAGAAGCCGGGCTGGCCGGCCATATCCGCGCCGGAACGCGGTAACGATTTCGGACACCGCAACCGGCGAAGCATCGCCCAGCACATAAATTGGGAGCGGCGCCGTGGGACGGCTCAAAAGATGCATCACGGCGCCGGCCACGGCGTCATGCGAGACGAGCGAACGAACCGCCGTCAGAGCGGCTGTCGGCAGCGGCAGGCCGGTGGCGGCCAACCGCATCAGCCCGCGCAGATTTCCCTTCATGCCTTCGCCATAGACCGGCGCCAACCGCAGCGCCGTCGCGCCGGCGCGTCCGGCCGTTGCAAAAGCCTCCAGCATTGCGATCTCGCCTTCGCGCTTGGAGCGCCCGTAGGCGCATTGCGGAGCAGGGGGCGTGGCCTCGTCGATGATGCCGCTGAAACCTGCGCCCACCGCGGCGCGAATCGAGGAGAGATAGACGAAGCGCCCGTCGATGCGCGTGGCGGCGGCCTGGGCTAGCCGTCCGGTCAGCGTCGCGTTGACGGCTCGCAAGTCGGCCGCGCCGGCGCTGCGGTCATTATTGAGCGCCGCGCAGTGGACGACATGCGTCACGTCACGCATAAGGGTCAGAAAGGCTTCCTGCGGTGCATCGGTACCGGGCAGCGCGACGGCATCGTCCTCGCCTGCAACCCGCTGCGGCAGGCGCGATGCGATCCGTATGTCGAATCCGGCCTCGCCCAACCGGCTGACGATCCGGCGTCCAATGAAGCCCGTCGCGCCGGTGACCAGGACCTTCATGGTTGCGGGCTGGGGCCCGGCGCCATGGTGGGCGCGCTTTTTCCGGTCGGTTCTATCGTCCGTCCGGAAGCGAGGTAGGTCCCCGAGATCAGGAACACCATTAGCGTCGCGTCGAGGATATCGTGGCCGACCAGGATTCCGGCCATTCCGCCGGTGAGATAGGTGATGACGGCGACCAGGATCATCGTCGCGCCGAACCTCTCCACCGGATCGGCGCTGCGGCGCAGCATCCGTGCCGCGTTCCGTGCGGCAACGACGAAGATCGACGCCAGGGCCAATGCCCCCAGCAGGCCGGCCTCGACCAGCGCCGTCAGGAAGCCGTTGTGGAAATGGCTGAAACCCTGCTGTAGGCCGAACTGGTCCTGCAAGCCGTGCTTCATCAGCGCCCGGCTTGCCGAGATGCCGTGGCCGAAAATCGGCATCTCGCGAAACGCGGCAAAACCGATTTCCCACATCGCTACGCGCAAGCCGAGCGCGGTCGAATGGTCGCCATTGGCATTCAGCGCATCCCAGTCGCTGACCAGGAAATCGGCCCGGTCCAGGATGACGCGAGAGCCGATGGCGGCAATCACAAGGGCGACCACGACGCCGATCGCCACGAAGCGCGCCACGCTGGCGCCGGTGAACCGGCGGCGGTTGATGAGAAGCACGACGATGCCGGCAATCGGCACCGCCACCCAGATCATGCGCGATCCCGAATAGACGATCGCCATCGCTCCGGCTATCGCTGCCAGGACCAGCAGCTTCCATCGTTTCTCGATGCCTGACAGCGCGCCGGCAAGGCATGTCATGGCGGCAAGGCATGTGACGGTAGCGAAAACGATTGGATTGCCGGCACCGCCCTCCGCCCTCACACCGAGCCGGTGAGACTGGAACACGGCCATCGCCAGCGCGCCGAAGCAGGCCGCGGTGCTGGCCAGAATGGCGATGCGTGCCAGCGCGGTCTTCTCGGTGATGCTCCACGTCGAATAGGAGAGGGGGAAAAGCAGGAAGGTGATCAACGGCAGGAAGAACCGCAAATCGGCAGCCAGCGTGCCGTTGACGATCGAAGCGAGAACCATCGCCGCGCAATAGGCATAGATCGCCGCCGTGACGGCGAGCATCGGCCGGTCGATATTCAAGCGTCGCCGCTTCGCGGCCACCAGCATCGCCGACCACACGCCACCGGCATTGAAGGCGATGCTGACCAGCGATCCAAGCACCGGCGGCGAAAAAAAGCAGACGATCGAGAAATAGATGTTGATCTGTGCGGGCGTGAGATGGCGCCGGAGCGTTGTAGACGGGTTCAAATGCTTGCTTCGCAATTTCCAGGTTGCGCCCGGATCCATGGAGCCAGCCAAAGGCCGCCTCGCCGGTCTCCGTTTGCCGCGCCTTGCCCGTACCCCGAGCCCATATAGCGGCTGGCGCCGATCCGCGATAGTGCGGTCGACAATGTGGCGACAGAAATCCCCTGGTCTGGCGAGGATCGGGGAGCTGTCTGGGCACCACGGCTTTTCCCCGCTCGGCGTTTTCGATGGCTCCGGCAGGATTTTCCGCTTTGCCGGCCTTGCTTGGAAAATTCGTTCTCCAATCACCGCGCGCCGTGCGCGTCTTGCATTGTTATGGGCGGCGCCGATCTGTTAGAACGCCCGCACGAAACAGTTTGTCCGAAGTGAAATCTGCGCCTGGGCGGCATCGGATTGCCCCTGCGATGCAAGATTTCCGCTCCACGGCACGAGAGAACGCTCGACGCTCCATGAATATCGCGCTCACGCATCTGCAGCGGCTCGAGGCCGAATCCATCCACATCTTCCGCGAGGTCGCGGCGTCTTTCTCCAAGCCGGTGATGCTCTATTCGGTCGGCAAGGATTCTTCCGTGCTGATGCATCTGGCGATGAAGGCCTTTTATCCGGCCAAGCCGCCTTTCCCGTTCCTGCATGTCGACACCACCTGGAAGTTCCGCGAGATGATCGCCTTTCGCGATCAGATGGCGCAGAAGCTAGGCTTCGACCTTTTGGTCCACGTCAACGAGGACGGCGTGCGCGACGGCATCAATCCCTTCGACCATGGTTCCAACACCCACACCCATGTCATGAAGACGGTGGCGCTGCGCCAGGCGCTCGACAAATATGGCTTCGACGCGGCGTTCGGCGGCGCCCGTCGCGACGAGGAGAAGTCGCGCGCCAAGGAGCGCATCTTTTCCTTCCGCAACGCCCAGCATGCGTGGGACCCGAAGAACCAGCGGCCGGAAATGTGGAAGATCTTCAACACCCGCATCGCGCCGGGCGAATCGATCCGGGTCTTTCCGCTGTCCAACTGGACTGAGCTCGATATCTGGCAGTACATCCTGCAGGAGAACATCCCGATCGTGCCGCTCTATTTCGCCAAAGAGCGGCCGGTGGTCGAGCGCGACGGCATGCTCATCATGAAGGATGACGACCGCATGCAACTGCATCCCGGCGAGGCGGTCGAGAACCGCCTGGTGCGCTTCCGCACGCTGGGCTGCTATCCGCTGACCGGCGCGATCGAGTCGGATGCCGACACGCTGGAAGCCATCGTCGGCGAGATGCTGACCGCACGCACCTCCGAGCGCCAGGGCCGCCTTATCGACCGCGACGAGGCCGGCTCCATGGAAAAGAAGAAGCGCGAAGGGTATTTCTGATAATGCGCCACATGATGGCCAAGAGCCTCGCCCCGACCGATTCGATCCGCGACTACATGGCCGCGCAGGAGAAGAAGTCGCTGCTGCGCTTCCTCACCTGCGGCTCGGTCGACGACGGCAAGTCGACGCTGATCGGCCGGCTGCTCTCCGACACCAAGCAGATATTCGAGGACCAGCTCGCCGCGCTCGAAAAGGATTCGCGCAAGCACGGCACCACCGGCGACGACATCGACTTCGCGCTGCTGGTCGACGGGCTGGAGGCTGAGCGCGAGCAAGGCATCACCATCGATGTCGCCTATCGCTTCTTCGCCACGCCGAAGCGCAAGTTCATCGTCGCCGACACGCCCGGCCACGAGCAGTACACGCGCAACATGGCGACGGGCGCCTCTACCGCCGATCTCGCGATCGTGCTGATCGACGCGCGCCAGGGCGTGCTTCGCCAGACCCGGCGTCACTCCATCATCGCCTCGCTGCTCGGCATCCGGCATATCGTGCTTGCGGTCAACAAGATCGACCTCGTCGGCTTCGACAAGACGGTGTTCGACCGGATCGTCGCCGACTACGGCGAATTCGCCAAGGAACTGGGCTTCATGAGCGTCGCGCCGATCCCGATGTCGGCGCGCTTTGGCGACAACGTCACCAGCCGCTCGGAGCGCACGCCCTGGTATTCCGGGCCGTCGCTGATCGAGCATCTGGAAACCGTGTCTGTCGACGAGGCCGCCGTCGAGCTGCCGTTTCGCTTCCCCGTCCAGTATGTGAACCGTCCGAACCTCGATTTCCGCGGCTTTGCCGGCACCATCGCCTCGGGCACCGTCTCTGAAGGAGACGAGGTCGTCGTCGCGAAATCCGGCAAGGCGTCCCGGGTCAAGCGCATCGTCGCGCAAGGCGGCGACCTCGAGCAGGCGGTCGCTGGCCAGGCAATCACGCTCGTCCTCGAGGACGAAGTGGAGGTATCGCGCGGCAACTTGCTGGTGTCGCCGGCCGCGCGTCCGCAGGTCGCCGACCAGTTCGCCGCCAACATCGTCTGGTTCGACGAGCAGGCGCTGCTGCCTGGCCGCTCCTACATCCTGCGCACCGAAACCGACCAGGTGAGCGCGACTGTCACTGACCTGAAATACCGGGTCAACGTCAACGATTTCGCGCACGAGGCGGCGAAGTCGCTCGACATCAACGAGGTCGGCGTCTGCAACCTGTCGACGCGCGCGCCGATCGCTTTCGATCCCTTCGCCGAAAATCGCACCACCGGCGCTTTCATCCTGATCGACCGCATCACCAACGCCACCGTCGGCGCCGGTATGATCCTGCATTCGCTGCGCCGTGCCGAAAACATCCACTGGCAGTCGCTCGACGTCGGCAAGCGCGGCCGCTCCGACCTGAAGAACCAGCGCCCGGCCGTGTTCTGGTTCACCGGGCTCTCCGGCTCAGGCAAGTCGACCATCGCCAATTTGTTCGAGAAGAAGCTGTTCGCGTCCGGCCGCCACACCTACATCCTCGACGGCGACAATGTCCGCCATGGCCTCAACCGCGATCTAGGCTTCACCGACGCCGATCGTGTGGAAAACATCCGCCGCGTCGCCGAGGTGGCCAAGCTGATGGCCGATGCCGGCTTGATCGTCATCGTCTCCTTCATCTCGCCCTTCAGCGCCGAACGGCGCATGGCGCGCGAGCTGATGGCCGAGGGCGAGTTCGTCGAGGTGTTCGTCGACACCCCGTTCGAGGAATGCGCCCGCCGCGATCCAAAGGGTCTCTACGCGCGCGCCTTGAGCGGCGAGATCAAGAATTTCACCGGCGTCGATTCCCCCTATGAGGCGCCGGAGAACCCGGAAATACACCTGAAGACTCTGGGCAGGAGCCCGCAGGAGATGGCGGAAGCCTTGGAACACTGGCTGACCGAGCGCGACATTGCCGAGGAGCAGTATGACAATGGCGGCGGTATCTGACGAGGCGATGCTCGGCGTCTTCGAGCGCCTGGCGCTCGAGGCCGGGCGCGTGGTGATGCGCGTCTTCCACGAAGGCTGCGCCGTCGACAGCAAGGCCGATTCTTCGCCGGTAACGGAAGCCGACCGCGAAAGCGAGAAGATCATCCTGGCCGGCCTGCGCGCCGCCTGTCCGGACATCCCCTGCGTGGCCGAGGAGGAGGTCGCAGCGGGAATTGCAACGCCCGATCTCGACGGCGCCTTCTTCCTGATCGATCCGCTCGACGGCACCAAGGAATTCGTCAACCGCCGCACCGATTTCACCGTCAACATCGCGCTGATCCGCCATGGCGTTCCGGAAGTCGGCGTCGTTTTCGCGCCGTGCACGGGACGCTTTTTCTCCGGGCGACCCGGCAAGGCCGAGGCGCTGGAGGTCGATGCCGACTATCGCATCGCCGGCCGCCGGCCGATCACGGTGCGGGCAGGGGGCACGCCGCTCGCGGTCGTGGCAAGCCGCTCGCACAACACGCCGGAAACCGAGGAATTCATCCGCGATCTCGGCGCCGCGGAGATCGTTTCGATCGGCTCGTCATTGAAATTCTGCCTGCTCGCCGCGGCGGAAGCCGACGTCTATCCGCGCTTCGGCCGCACCATGGAATGGGACACGGCCGCCGGCGACGCAGTGCTGCGCGCCGCTGGTGGCATGACGCGGACACTAGACGGCGAGCCGCTGATCTACGGCAAGCGTAACCAGGCCAGCGACAGCGATTTCGCCAACCCGCATTTCATCGCGACGGGGAAGGGCGCATAATCGGCTTAAAGGCTGTCTCGCGCCGGCCTTTCAGGCCTACGCCGCCGCGACATGCGCCGAGTTCGAGCCGATGTAATTCCTGATCGTCTCGATAATCCGATCCTGGTCGGCTTCGCTCAAATAGGCATGCATCGGCAGGCAGAGAATCTGCTTCGGCAATTCCTCCGAGACGGCAAGGCCGGTCGGTGTCCGCGGAAAGTGCTTGTAGGCGACCTGCTCGTGCAGCGGCTTCACGTAATAGATCACCGACGGGATGCCCTTTTCGCCGAGATGGGCCTTGAGCCCGTCGCGCTTCGGCGTCTCGATGGCGTACTGCGCCCAGGCGGAGCGGCCGTGGCCGAGATTGCGTGAGGCCTTGACGATGTCGCCAAGGCCCTTGGCATAGCGGTCCGCGACCACTTGCCTGGCCACCATCTCGTCCTCGAGGATGGCGAGCTTTTCAATCAGGATCGCCGCCTGCAGCGTGTCGAGGCGCGAATTGATGCCGACGCGGACATTGTCATATTGCGTCTCGCCCTTGCCGTGGAAGGCGAAGGAACGCAGCTTGTCGGCCAGCGCAGCATCATTGGTGAACATCGCGCCGCCATCGCCGTAGCAGCCAAGCGGCTTCGCCGGATAAAAGCTGGTCGAGCCGACATGGCCGAAGGCGCCGCACATGGTGCCGTCGGCGGAACCGCCCATCGACTGCGCAGCGTCCTCGATCACCAACAGGTTCTCGCGCTTGGCGATCGCCATGATCGCCTCGTAGTTCGCGGAGAGCCCGAACAGGTCGACCGGGATGATCGCCTTCGGCTTCAGCCTACCTTCCTTTTTGATCATCTCGATCGCCGCCTCGAGGCTGGCGATGTCGATGTTATAGGTGTCGCGGTCGACGTCGACGAAGACCGGCTCGGCCTTGGCGAGCGCCACCACCTCGGCGGTGGCTGCGAAGGTGAAGCTCGGCACGAACACGGCATCGCCCGGGCCGATGCCGGCGGCAAACAGCGGCAGGAGCAGCGCGTCGGTGCCGTTGGCGCAGGCGACCACATGCTTGACGCCGATATAGGCGGCAAGCTTGTTCTCGAATTCCGTGACCTGCGGCCCGAGGATATAACGGCCGTCTTCGACGACGTGGTCGATCGCGGCCTTCAGCCGGTCGCGGATACGTTCGCGCTGCGCGCCAAGATCGATGAACTGCATGTCGCCCTCGAAACTGCCTGTAAAACCGGCCCGCTGGTAACAGACTTGAACCGGCTGAGAAAGCCGGTGGCGGCCGGCGCAAATTGCTCAGGTGTCGCAGCCTGTTGCCGATTTTGCCGGCGCAATGCCTAAAAACCCCGAAATCCGAGCCGCGAGAGGCGTTTTCCGGCCCCTCCCATCGCGTCGTTCCACCGGTGGGAAACATAAAGTGATCGGCCGCGAAGGGCGGTTTCGCGTCCGCTCCCACGCTGGATCAGGCGATTTCGTGCCGCCAGGGCGGGTTGGCGCCGGCCCGCGAAACCGTCACCGCCGCCGCCTTGGCGCCGAGCTCCAGCGCCTGCCGGATCGCATCTTCCGGCAGGTCGCCGATCGCCGCTTTGGTGAGCAGGCCCTGCTCGTGCAGGGAGGCCAGAATGCCGGCGTTGAAGGTGTCGCCTGCGCCGACCGTGTCGATGACCTTCACTTTCTGCGGCATGACGGTGACCTTGTGCGCCTTGCTGTAGCCGACGGCGCCTTCGCTGCCATGGGTGACGACGATCAGCTTCGGCCCGCGCTCCAGCCAGTTGCGCACCACATCCTCATGCGAGCCGGCCTCGTCGAACCATTTGAGATCCTCGTCGGACAGTTTAACGATGTCGGCCATCGCCATCATCTCGCGGATACGCCTCAGATGCTTCGCCTTGTCGGGGATGAAATTCGGCCGGATGTTGGGGTCGAGCATCATCACCCGACTCCGGTGCTCGCGCCGCATGAATTCCTCATAGGCCGATCCCGCCGGCTCGGAGATCAGGCTGATGGCGCCGAACAGCATCGCCTCGATCTCGGGCCCGAGCTTCGGCAGGTCCTCGATGGTCAGCATGCGCCCGGCGGTGTTCTCGTCATAAAAGGTGTAGGTCGCCTGGCCGTTGGTGAGCCGCACGAAGGCGAGTGTCGTCGGACGCGGCGAGGTGTGCGCATAGGTGGAGCTCACCTTGCTTGCGCCGAGCGCCTCGCGGAACTGGCCGCCGAACAGGTCGGAGGAGAGGCCGGAGAAGAAGCCGGCCGGAGCGCCGAGCCGGCCGAGCGCGATCGCCGAGTTGAACACCGCGCCGCCGACATAGGGCGCGAAGGCCGCTTCGCCTTGCGTCGTGGTGCGCGGCAGCATGTCGATCAGGGCTTCGCCACAGCAAAGGATCATGTCGTCTTGGTCTCCGGCGGATGGATCACGCCCTTGCGAATGATGATGTTGGCAAAGAGCCTGGGTTCGCTGGTCGCAACGATGGCGTGCGCCGCCTTGACGCGTGCATAGAAGTCGGGCCCGGCCAGAGCAACCACCTTGTGGCCCGGCGCACGCCTGGCGCAAACCGATTCCATCTCATGATGCACGGCGTCGGCCAGCGCCGGGTCGCCCTTCACCGAGGCACGAAACAATGCCTCCGGCACAGCCTCGTCCACCGGCAGCACACTGAGCACGGCGTCGAGGACGGCTATAACGTGGTGGCCGTCGGCGCGAATCAGCCGCCGCGCCTGTTCCTCGGCCGGATAATTGCCGTCGACGATCGCGATCTCGTCGCCATGGCCCATTGCCCTGAGCGTCGCCAGGAACTGGGGCCCGAGCAGCGACGGGATGCCGATCAGCATGTCAGGCGCCTCCGGGCGTGTGAGGCCCGATCAGGAAGCGCTCGGAGAGCGGCAGGCTGGCGCCGCCCATGGCGCGTGCGTGAATGCCGACCGTTCCCTCGCGCACGACAGGCAGTTTCAGTCCTTCGGCATCGACACGGGCGATCGCTTCCGTAACGGCATCGACCAGCCGGCGCCGCACATCGAGCGGCATCCAGCCGTCGATAACCGCCGCTTCGAAATCGATGACCGACGAGGCAGCGACAATGGCATAGGCCAGCGCCCGCGATGCGCTGGCGATCCACTCGTCGAGATCGGCGCCGATCTCGCCCCATTCCTGCGGCGAGGTCCACAGATAGGAGCCGTCGATGCCCTTGGCCGAGAGCGCCTTTTCTAGCATTGCGATCGAGGCGACGTCGATGAGCTGCGTCGGCTTGCCGTCCGGCCCGGGCACCGGCATCGAGCCCAGCGCGCCGGCGTTGCCGTTCGGCCCGCTGTAGAGGCGGCCATTGAGCACGATGCCGCCGCCGGCGAAGGCGCCGATGTAGAAATAGACGAAATCGCGCGCTGCGCCCGCTCGTCCGAAGACGAGCTCCGCGCCGCAAGCCGAAGTCGCATCGTTCTGCAGGTAAACCGGGAACTCGCACTGCCCCTGGATGTCGGCGCGGATGTCGCGATGGCGCCATTCGTCCATGATCTCGCGCGGCGCGCCGGCGGTATCTGCCCAGTTCCATAGCTCGAACGGCATGGCGATGCCGAGCCCGGCAATGCGCTTGTCCTGCGCCGGCGTCAGTTCGCCGCGCATCGTCTTGATGCCGGCGGTGACGAATTCGACGGTCTCGCGCGGTGCGGGATAGCGGTAGGAATGCTGCAGCATGGCGCGCACATTGCCGAGGAAGTCGATCAGCACGAGCTCGGCCGAGCGCCTGCCGATCTTGAGGCCGATGAAAAAAGCGCCTTCCGGATTGAGCGCCATCGGAATCGAAGGCTGGCCGATCTTGCCGCGCAGCGGCGCCTGGCGCACAAGCAGCTTGTCTTCCTCGAGCTCGCGCATGATCACCGACACCGTCTGGGCCGACAGCCCGGTCATGCGCGCAATGTCGGATTTGGCCAGGCTGCCATGCTGGCGCACCAGGGACAGCACGAGCCGCTCATTGTGGTCGCGCATGCCGCTCTGGTTGGTGCCGCGGTGCAGCCGGCTCTCCAAAGCCTCGGGCGAACCGTGCCTCGCAATGCCGGTCTCCACCCTGTTTCCTCCCGTCTGGTTCCCCTCGATGCTTTTCGTTCAGAATGGGTGAACAGCGCAAGGCTGTCAATAATAAATAAGAGTGATTTAATTATTGACAGCCGTTGCGGACTGGTGTCTTTTGATCTGGCGTCCACGCTGGGAGAAATGGTTGGATGCGTTTGAGGCGCCGGGTTGGCTGGCGTCCGGAATGGTTCCACTGGGAGGAAATCGTGACCAAGAAATCGCTGCTGAAATCCACCGTATTCGCGGCGGCCGGGCTGGGCCTGCTCGCGTTCGCCTCGTCCGCGTCGGCCGCGGGCGTCGGCGCCTGCCTCATCACCAAGACCGACACCAATCCCTTCTTCGTCAAGATGAAGGAGGGTGCGACCGCCAAGGCCAAGGAACTCGGCGTTGACCTCAAGACCTATGCCGGCAAGATCGACGGCGACAGCGAGAGCCAGGTCGCGGCGATCGAAAGCTGCATCGCCGACGGCGCCAAGGGTATCCTGATCACGGCTTCCGATACCAAGGGCATCGTGCCGACGGTGAAGAAGGCGCGTGACGCCGGCCTGCTGGTGATCGCTCTCGACACGCCGCTCGATCCGATCGACGCCGCCGACGCCACTTTCGCAACGGACAATCTCGAAGCCGGCAAGCTGATCGGCGCCTGGGCCGCCGCTACGCTCGGCGACAAGGCCAAGGACGCCAAGATCGGCTTCCTCGACCTGACCCCCTCGCAGCCGACCGTCGACGTCCTGCGCGACCAGGGCTTCATGATGGGCTACGGCATCGACGTGAAGGACCCCAACAAGATCGGAGACGAAACCGATCCGCGCATCGTCGGCCATGACGTGACGAACGGCAACGAAGAGGGCGGCCGCAAGGCGATGGAGAACCTTCTGCAGAAGGACAACACCATCAACGTCATCCACACCATCAACGAGCCGGCCGCTGTCGGCGCCTATCAGGCGCTCAAGGCCGTCGGCCTCGAGAAGCAGGTGCTGATCGTCTCGGTCGACGGTGGCTGCCCGGGCGTGAAGTCGGTCACCGAAGGCGTCATCGGCGCCACCTCGCAGCAATATCCGCTGCAGATGGCGGCGCTCGGCATCGAGGCGATCGCCGCCTTCGCCAAGGACGGCACCAAGCCCAAGCCGACCGAAGGCAAGAACTTCTTCGACACCGGCGTCAACCTTGTCACCGACAAGCCGGCCAATGGCGTCAAGTCGATCGACACCAAGGAAGGCCTGGCCAAGTGCTGGGGCTGATGCTCTGAGAGGTCCACGAACCGTGCGGCTGGGGGCTTGATCCCCGGCCGCATCGGGTGGACGATGCGCTTTCGTCAAAGCGCGACAATCCTGGCGACAAGACCGGAATAGGCGTCGACGGCGTGTGCGGCAATGAGAGGCCGTATGCAGACGGGAGGACATATGTCTCAGATACAGGAATTCGAGAAAGTACTTACGGGAAGCGACACCAGCGTCGCCGCCTTCGACGAGCACAAATCGGCCGTCAAGCGCGCCCAGCACTTCCTGCACTCCACGCCGGCGGCGGTGCCGCTGATCGTGCTGGTTCTGTCGGTCATCATCTTCGGCATCGCCATCGGCGGACGTTTCTTTTCGTCCTACACGCTGACGCTGATCCTGCAGCAGATCGCCATCGTCGGCATTCTCGGTGCCGCGCAGACATTGGTCATCCTGACCGCTGGCATCGATCTCTCGATCGGCGTCATCATGGTGATTTCGGCGGTGATCATGGGCAATTGCGCCGTGACCTATGGCATGCCGGCCATACTCGCCGTGGCGATTGGGCTTGCCGCCGGCGGCGCCTGCGGACTGCTCAATGGCCTCCTGGTCGCCTACATGAAGCTGCCGCCCTTCATCGTCACGCTCGGCACCTGGAACATCGTCATGGCCACGAATTTCATCTATTCGGCCAATGAGACGATCCGCGACACCGACGTCGACGTCCAGGCGCCGCTGCTGCATCTGTTCGCGGTGAGCTTCAGGGTCGGCTCTGCCGTGCTGACGCTTGGCGTCATTGCCATGGTCCTGCTGGTGATCCTGCTGTGGTATGTCCTCAACCACACCGCATGGGGCCGCCATGTCTACGCCGTCGGCGACGATCAGGAAGCTGCGAAACTGTCGGGCATTCAGACCAAGAAGGTGCTGATGATGGTCTATGCCCTTGCCGGGCTGATCGCCGCTTTCGCGGCTTGGGTCTCGATCGGCCGCAACGGCTCGGTCTCGCCGTCGGCCGCTGTCACCGACTACAATCTGCAGGCCATCACCGCGACGGTGATCGGCGGCATCTCGCTGTTCGGCGGGCGCGGCTCGATCCTCGGCACGCTGTTCGGCGCCATGATCGTCGGCGTCGTCTCGATGGGCCTCAACATGCTGGGCGCCGATCCGCAATGGAAGGTGCTGCTCACCGGCGTGCTGATCATCGGCGCCGTGGCGATCGATCAATGGATCAGAAAGGTTTCGGCATAGTCATGACCCAGGAGCCCATTCTCACAGCGCGCGGCCTGATCAAGCGCTATGGCCGCGTTACCGCCCTCGACAATGCCGATTTCGACCTCTATCCGGGCGAAATCCTCGCAGTCATCGGCGACAACGGCGCGGGCAAATCATCGCTGATCAAGGCGATCTCCGGCGCGGCGGTGCCCGACGAAGGCGAAATCCGGCTTGAGGGCAAGCCAGTTGCCTTCAAGTCGCCGATGGAGGCCCGGGAAGCCGGCATCGAAACCGTCTACCAGAACCTCGCCCTGTCGCCGGCGCTGTCGATCGCCGACAACATGTTTCTCGGCCGCGAGATCCGCAAGCCAGGTCCGCTTGGCAGTTGGCTGCGCATGCTCGACCGTCCGGCGATGGAGAAGCGTGCTCGCGACAAGCTCACGGAGCTCGGCCTGATGACCATCCAGAACATCAGCCAGGCGGTGGAGACGCTTTCGGGCGGCCAGCGCCAGGGCGTGGCGGTGGCGCGTGCTGCCGCCTTCGGCTCGAAAGTGGTGATCATGGACGAGCCGACGGCCGCCCTTGGCGTGAAGGAAAGCCGCCGCGTGCTTGAGCTGATCCTGGACGTCAAGAAGCGCGGCCTGCCGATCGTTTTGATCTCGCACAACATGCCGCATGTCTTCGAGGTGGCGGACCGCATCCACATCCACCGGCTTGGAAGGCGTCTCTGCGTCGTCGATCCTAAGCAGATTTCCATGTCGGATGCGGTGGCGCTGATGACCGGCGCCAAGAAGCCGCCGGAGGACGCGCTGGCGGCTTGATCCCCACGACATGTCCCTGTTGCCGCAGGCGGGCTGATGGGTCGGTTGAGTAAATCGATTGAACCTATGCTGCAACGCACTAAGATGGGCTGGGAGGAACGGTGAAAGCCGCTATGATCAGGCCAGTTGAACGAGAGGCAGCATGACATCCGCCATGACGATCGAAGTCCCTGTTCTCGACAATCCCGACCCCAAGACGCTCGCCGAAGAAGTCTTGATGTCGCTCAAATACCGGGTCGGCAAGGACACAACCGTCGCCACGCCCTATGACTGGCTGACCGCTTCGATCAAGGTGGTGCGCGACCGCATCGTCGATCAATGGATGCAGGCGACCAAGGAGGCTTACGACCAGCAGGAAAAGCGCGTCTATTACCTTTCGCTCGAATTCCTGATCGGGCGCCTGATGCGCGACGCCTTCTCCAATCTCGGCCTGATGGAGAACATGCGCGAGGCGCTGTCCTCGCTCGGCGTCGACCTCGACCTGATCGCGGGGCTCGAGCCGGACGCGGCACTCGGCAATGGCGGCCTCGGCCGTCTCGCCGCCTGCTTCATGGAAAGCATGGCGACCGTCGACATCCCCGCCCATGGCTACGGCATCCGCTACGCCAACGGCATGTTCCGCCAGGAAATCCACGGCGGCTGGCAGGTCGAGCTGCCGGAGACCTGGCTCGATCACGGCAATCCCTGGGAGTTCGAACGGCGCGAGCGTTCCTTCGAGGTCGGCTTCGGCGGCTCGGTGGAAGCGATCACCTCGAAGGATGGCCGGCTCGAACGCCACGTCTGGAAGCCGACCGAGCATGTGTTGGCCGTCGCCTATGACACGCCGGTGGCCGGCTGGCGCGCCAGGCGCGTCAACACGCTGAGACTCTGGTCCGGCATGCCGATCGACCCGATCCTGCTCGACAAGTTCAATGCGGGCGACCACATCGGCGCGCTGGCCGAGAGCAACAAGGCCGACGCGCTGTCGCGCGTGCTTTATCCTGCCGATTCCCACATGGCCGGCCAGGAGCTGAGGCTGCGGCAGGAATATTTCTTCTCCACCGCCTCGCTGCAGGACATCGTGCAGCGGCATTTGAGCCAGTATGGCGACCTGAAATCGCTGCCCGACAAGGCGGCGATCCACTTGAACGACACTCATCCCGCGGTCGCCGTGCCGGAGCTGATGCGGCTCCTGATGGACGTCCACGGCATGGACTTCGACCAGGCCTGGGACATCACCAAGCGCACCTTCGGCTACACCAACCACACGCTGTTGCCCGAGGCGCTTGAAAGCTGGCCGGTGCCGCTGTTCGAGCGTCTGCTGCCGCGCCACATGCAGATCGTCTACGCCATCAATGCGCAGGTGCTGCTCGAGGCCCGCGCCACCAACCAGTTCTCGGGCGATCAGATCGCCCGCATCTCGCTGATCCAGGAAAATGGCGACCGCCGCGTGCGCATGGGCAATCTGGCCTTTGTCGGCTCGCATTCGATCAACGGCGTCTCGGCGCTGCACACCGAGCTGATGAAGGAGACGGTGTTCGCCGATCTCCACAAGCTCTATCCCGATCGCATCAACAACAAGACCAACGGCATCACGCCCAGGCGCTGGCTGATCCAGTGCAATCCCGGCCTGACCTCGCTTGCCCGCGAGGCGATCGGCGACCGCTTCATGGACGACATCGAGGCAATCAAGGATCTCGATCCGCTGGCCGATGACGCGGCTTTCCGTGAGAAATTCGCCGGTGTGAAGCGGCAGAACAAGGCGCGGCTCGCCAATCTCGTCGCCGACCGGCTCGGCATCAGGATCGATCCGTCGGCGCTGTTCGACATCCAGGTCAAGCGCATCCACGAATACAAGCGCCAGCTGCTCAACATACTGGAAGCGATCGCGCTGTACGATCAGATCCGCTCGCATCCGGAACGGGACTGGATGCCGCGCGTCAAGATCTTCGGCGGCAAGGCGGCGCCCAGCTATCACAACGCCAAGCTGATCATCAAGCTGGCCAACGACGTCGCGAAAGTCATCAATGGCGATCCGTCGGTGCGCGGCCTGCTGAAGGTGGTGTTCGTGCCGAACTACAATGTCAGCCTGGCCGAGGTGCTGATGCCGGCCGCCGATCTCTCCGAGCAGATTTCGACCGCCGGCATGGAAGCTTCGGGCACCGGCAACATGAAGTTCGCGCTGAACGGCGCCTTGACCATCGGCACGCTCGACGGCGCCAATGTCGAGATCAAGGAACATGTCGGCGACGACAACATATTCATCTTCGGCCTCACCACCGCGGAGGTCGCCGAGCGGCGCAACAATGGCTACAATCCGCGCGGCGTGATCGAGACCTCGTCCGAGCTGTCGCAGGCGGTATCGGCCATTTCCTCCGGCGTCTTCTCACCCGACGATCCCGACCGCTATCGCGACCTGATGAACGGGCTCTACCAAAGCGACTGGTTCATGGTGGCGGCCGACTTCGATTCCTACGCCGCCTGCCAGCGCGAGGTCGACGCCGTGTGGCGCAACAGCCCCGACTGGTACGCGCGCGCCATCCGCAACGTCGCCCGCGTCGGCTGGTTCTCGTCCGATCGCACAATCCGCCAATATGCGAAAGACATCTGGAACGTGCCCGTCTGATATGATTGCATGAGCCACAAAGAATGTGGCCAGATGCATGTCGCCCAAAAGTGCGTAGCGGTTTTGGGACCACGACATGCACCAAGACAAAGAACGGCGCATGCCGGAGCGAGGCATGCGCCAGAACAAGGTGCCCGGGGAGGGCGACCGTTTGATGAGGAAGCCGCGCGCGACCGCTGCGACAAGCGGGCCGGACGGACTGGCGCCAGCCGGCGATGTCGCGGCGATTGTCGCCGGAACGCACGGCGATCCCTTCGCGGTCCTGGGCGTGCATGAAGCCGGCAAGGGCTTCATTGCCCGCTGCTTCGTGCCCAATGCCGAATTCGTCACCGCCTACACGCTGACCGGCAAGGAGGTCGGCGAGCTTTCCCGCAGCGACGATGCCGGCTTCTTCGAGGGCAAGGTCTCGATCCGCAAGCGCCAGCCGCTGCGCTATCACGCCAGGAATGCCGGCGGCGATTGGTGGCTGACCGATCCCTATTCCTTCGGCCCGGTGCTCGGTCCGATGGACGACTATTACATGGCCGAGGGTTCGCACTTACGGCTGTTCGACAAGCTCGGCGCCCACATCGTCGAACATGAGGGCGCCACCGGCGTGCATTTCGCCGTCTGGGCGCCCAATGCGCGGCGCGTCTCCGTGGTCGGTGCCTTCAACGACTGGGATGGTCGCCGGCACACGATGCGCGACCGTAAGGACACGGGCATCTGGGAATTGTTCATTCCCGATATCGGCGCGGGCAAGCCCTACAAGTTCGAGATCATCGGGCCCGACGGCGTGCGCCTGCCGCTGAAGGCCGACCCGTTCGCCTTCGAATCGGAATTGCGCCCGGCGACCGCCTCGGTGACGGCGCCGCCCATAGCGCATCAATGGGGCGACGAGGCGCATCGCAATTATTGGCAGAAAGCCGATCCCCGGCGCGAGGCGATCTCGATCTACGAGGTCCATGCCGGCTCCTGGCAGCGCCGCGACGACGGCACGTTCCTCTCCTGGGACGAACTCGCCGCGCGGCTGATCCCCTACGTGGTCGACACTGGCTTCACCCATATCGAGTTCCTGCCGATCTCGGAGCACCCCTATGACCCATCCTGGGGCTACCAGACCACCGGGCTTTATGCGCCGACAGCCCGCTTCGGCGACCCCGACGGCTTCGCCCGTTTCGTCGATGGCGCGCATCGCGCCGGCGTTGGCGTCATCCTCGACTGGGTGCCGGCGCATTTCCCGGTCGACGAGCACGGGCTGGTGAAATTCGACGGCACGGCGCTCTACGAGCATGCCGACCCGCGCCAGGGCTTCCATCCCGACTGGAACACGGCCATCTACAATTTCGGCCGCCGCGAGGTAGTGTCATTCCTGGTCAACAACGCGCTGTTCTGGACCGAGAAATACCATGTCGACGGCTTGCGCGTCGACGCGGTCGCCTCGATGCTCTACCTCGATTATTCGCGCAAGGCCGGCGAGTGGATCCCCAACGAGAAGGGCGGGCGCGAGAACCTGCAGGCCGTCAGCTTCCTGCAGAAGATGAACAAGGAGGTCTACGGCCACCACCCCGGCGTGATGACGATCGCCGAGGAATCGACCTCATGGCCGAAAGTGTCGCGTCCCGTGCATGAAGGCGGCCTCGGCTTCGGCTTCAAATGGAACATGGGCTTCATGCACGACACGCTGGAGTATCTCTCCAAGGAGCCGATCTTCCGCAAGCACCATCACAACGACATCACCTTCGGCCTGGTCTACGCCTTCTCGGAAAATTTCGTGCTGCCGCTTTCGCATGACGAGGTCGTGCACGGCAAAGGCACGCTGCTCCACAAGATGGCAGGCGACGACTGGCAGAAGTTCGCCACGCTGCGCGCCTATTACGCCTTCATGTGGGGCTATCCCGGCAAGAAGCTCTTGTTCATGGGCCAGGAATTCGCCCAGCGGCGCGAGTGGAGCGAGGAACGCGCGCTCGACTGGGACCTGCTGGAATTCGCGCCGCACCGCGGCGTCTGGCAGACGGTCCGGGATTTGAACTACCTCTATCGTTCGCGTCCGGCGCTGCATGCGCGCGACTGCGAGCCGGAGGGCTTCTCCTGGCTGATCGTCGACGACCGCGACAATTCGGTCTTCGCCTGGCTGCGCAGCGCGCCGGACGGCAATTCGATAGCTGTCATCTCCAATTTCACGCCGGTGCCGCGCGAGAACTATCGCGTGCCTCTGCCGAAGGCGGGAAAATGGCGCGAGATCATGAATACCGACGCCGAGGTCTATGGCGGCTCCGGCATGGGCAATAGCGGCATGGTCGAGGCAAGCGGGGAAGGAGGCGGCGTATCGGCGACGATGCTTTTGCCGCCGCTGTCGACGATCATGCTGGAATTCGTCACGGATTGAAGCAGATGATGTCTCATCCTGCTCTTGCAACAGTCCGGGCAGCTTGTTTGGGAGGGTAACAGAATGGCAGAGATCAGAAGAACCCAGCCGCTGGCACGCGATGCCATGGCCTATGTGCTGGCCGGCGGCCGCGGCAGCCGCCTCAGGGAGCTGACCGACCGGCGCGCCAAGCCGGCGGTCTATTTCGGCGGCAAGACGCGCATCATCGATTTCGCCCTCTCCAATGCGCTCAACTCCGGCATCCGCCGCCTCGGCGTCGCCACCCAGTACAAGGCGCACTCGCTGATCCGCCACCTGCAGCGCGGCTGGAACTTCCTGCGGCCCGAGCGAAACGAAAGCTTCGACATCCTGCCTGCATCGCAGCGCGTCTCGGAAACGCAGTGGTATGAAGGCACGGCCGACGCCGTCTACCAGAACATCGACATCATCGAGGCCTATGGCCCCGAATACATGGTCATCCTCGCCGGCGACCACATCTACAAGATGGATTACGAGCTGATGCTGCGCCAGCATGTCGACGCCGGCGCCGACGTCACAGTGGGCTGTCTGGAAGTGCCGCGCATGGAGGCGACCGGCTTCGGCGTCATGCATGTCGACAAGAAGGACAACATCATCGCTTTCGTCGAAAAGCCGGCCGATCCGCCCGGCATTCCGGACAAGCCGGAATTCGCTTTGGCGTCGATGGGCATCTATGTCTTCAAGACCAAGTTCCTGATGGAGCAGCTGCGCCGCGACGCCGCCGAGCCCGGCTCCAGCCGGGACTTCGGCAAGGACATCATCCCTTACATCGTCCAGCACGGCAAGGCGATCGCCCACCGCTTCGCAAAATCCTGCGTGCGTTCCTCGCACGAGGCCGAACCCTATTGGCGCGACGTCGGAACGGTGGACGCCTATTGGGAAGCCAATATCGACCTCACCGATATCACGCCCGAGCTCGACCTCTACGACCGCGATTGGCCGATCTGGACCTATGCCGAGTTGAAGCCGCCGGCAAAGTTCGTGCATGACGAGGACGGCCGCCGCGGCGAGGCGATCTCCTCGCTGGTCTCCGGCGACTGCATCGTTTCCGGCGCCTCGCTGCGCCGCAGCCTGATCTTCACCGGCGCGCGCATCAATTCCTATTCCAAGCTCGAGGAAGTGGTGATGCTGCCCGACGTCCAGGTCGGCCGCAACGCGAGCCTCAAGCGCGTCGTCATCGATCACGGCGTCCACATCCCGGAAGGACTGGTTGTCGGCGAGGACCCGGCGCTCGACGCCAAGCGTTTTCGCGTATCGGAGAAGGGCATCTGCCTGATCACGCAGGACATGATCAACAAGTTGTCGACCACTTAGGGTCGATCAGCAAGCTGTCAGCCTGATGAGGTTGATCGGCTGTCAACCTGGCAAGGTCGATCAGCAAGCTGACGGGTCGATCAACAAGCTGACGACTGGATCAACAGGTTGTCACTTTGACCTGTCATCTTGAGATCGGAATGTGGAGCGCATGCAGGTTCTGTCGGTCACGCCCGAAATCTTCCCGCTGATCAAGACCGGCGGGCTTGCCGACGTCGCCGGCGCCTTGCCGATCGCGCTTGCCGGCAAGGGCGTGGCGATGCGCACGCTGGTTCCGGGCTATCCCGTGGTGATGGCGGCCTTCGCCAAGAAGAAGGCGGTCTACCAATATCCGCTGCTGCAGGGCGGTAAGGCTTCGATCCATGCCGTCAAGATCGGCGATCTCGATCTCTTCGTTTTGGACGCGCCGCATCTCTTCGATCGCCAGGGCGGCCCTTACGGCACCGCCTCCGGCGCCGACTGGCCGGACAACTGGCGCCGCTTCGCCGCGCTCAGCCAGGCCGGCGGCGACATTGCCGGCGGCGCAATCTCCGGTTACCAGCCCGACATCGTGCATGCCCATGACTGGCAGTCGGCGATGACGCTTGCCTATATGCGCTACGGCAAGGCGGTCGGCGTGCCGTCGCTGATCACCGTGCACAACCTTGCCTTCCAGGGTCAGTTCGGCGCCGGCATCTTCGGCGAGCTCGGCCTGCCGAGCGTGGCGATGCAGCTCGACGGCATCGAATATTATGGCGGCGTCGGCTTTCTCAAGGCCGGCCTGCAAGCCGCCTGGGCCATCACTACGGTCAGCCCGACCTATGCGCAGGAAATCCGCTTGCCCGAATTCGGCATGGGTCTCGACGGGCTGATCAACATGCGCTCGACCGATCTCTACGGCATCGTCAACGGCATCGACGTCGACATCTGGAACCCGCAGACCGACAAGCATCTGGTCGCCAATTATTCGGCCGAGACGCTTGCGGCGCGAGGCAAGAACCGCAAGGCGGTCGAAGAGCGCTTCGGCCTGGAAGCGGATGGCAGCCCGATCGTCTGCGTCATCAGCCGGCTGACCTGGCAGAAGGGCATGGACATCCTGGCCGCGGTCGTCGACGGCATCGTCGCCGCCGGCGCGCGGCTGGCGATCCTCGGCTCCGGCGACGCCGGCCTCGAAGGCACGCTGCTTGCCGCCGCCGCCCGCCATCGCGGCCGCGTCGGCGTCATCGTCGGTTACGACGAAGAGCTTTCGCACGTCATGCAAGGCGGCTGCGACGCCATCATCATTCCGTCCCGCTTCGAGCCCTGCGGCCTCACCCAGCTCTATGGCCTGCGCTATGGCTGCGTGCCGGTCGTCGCCAGGACAGGCGGTCTGGCCGACACCATCATCGATGCCAACGAGGCCGCCTTGTCGGCCGGCGTCGCCACCGGCTTCCAGTTCGCGCCCAACAATGGTGCCGCGATGCTCCATGCCATCCAGCGGCTGGTCGAGCAGCATGCGCGGCCCGCGACCTGGGCCTCGATCCAGCGCCAGGGCATGAAGGCCGATGTCTCCTGGGACAAGAGCGCCGAAAAATACGTCGAACTCTATCGCTTGCTGCTTTCAAAAAGGGCTGCCTGAGGCATGATCAAAACCGTCCCCACCAAACCCTATACCGACCAGAAGCCAGGCACCTCCGGCCTGCGGAAAAAGGTGCCGGTGTTCCAGCAAGAGCACTACGCCGAGAACTTCATCCAGTCGATCTTCGATGCGCTGGACGGTTTTCGGGGCAAGACGCTGGTGATCGGCGGCGACGGTCGCTTCTACAATCGCGAGGTCATCCAGAAGGCGATCGCGATCGCCGCCGGCAACGGCTTCGGCAAGGTGATGGTCGGGCAGGGCGGGATTCTGTCGACGCCGGCTGCCTCCAACATCATCCGCAAATACAAGACCTTCGGCGGCATCATCCTGTCGGCCAGCCACAATCCGGGCGGCCCGCACGAGGATTTCGGCATCAAGTACAATGCCGGCAATGGCGGCCCGGCGCCGGAAAAGATCACCGACGCGATCTTTGCCAAGTCGAAGGAGATCAAGAGCTTCAAGATCGCCGATATCGGCGCCATCGACATCGACACCATCGGCACCGTCAAGGCCGGCGACATGACGGTCGAGATCTGCGATCCGGTCAAGGACTATGCCGAACTGATGGAAAGCCTGTTCGACTTCGACGCGCTGAGGAAGCTCTTCAAGTCGGGCTTCCGCATGCGCTTCGACGCCATGCATGCGGTAACCGGCCCCTATGCCAAGGAGATCCTCGAACGCCGGCTCGGCGCGCCGGACGGCACCTGCCGCAACTTCAAGCCGCTGCCCGATTTCGGAGGCCACCACCCGGACCCGAACCTGGTGCACGCAAAGCACCTCTATGACGAGATGATGGGGCCCGACGCGCCGGATTTCGGCGCGGCTTCCGACGGCGACGGCGACCGCAACCTGATCATCGGCAGAGGCATCTTCGTCACGCCGTCGGATTCGGTGGCGATGCTTGCCGCCAATGCCAAACTGGCGCCGGGCTACAAGGACGGTCTGAAAGGCATTGCCCGCTCGATGCCGACCAGCGGCGCCGCCGACCGCGTCGCCGAAAAGCTCGGCATCGGCATCTATGAGACGCCGACCGGTTGGAAGTTCTTCGGCAATCTGCTCGATGCCGGCATGGCGACCATCTGCGGCGAGGAAAGCGCCGGCACCGGCTCCAACCATGTGCGCGAGAAGGATGGGCTGTGGGCCGTGCTTCTGTGGCTCAACATCCTCGCTGCGCGCGGCGAGAGCTGCAAGGACATCGTCACCAAGCATTGGGAGACTTACGGCCGCAACTACTATTCGCGCCACGACTACGAGGAGGTCGAGAGCGATCGCGCCAACGCGCTGGTCGACGAGCTACGCGCCAAGCTCGGCTCGCTGCCCGGCACGACCGTGCGCGGCCTGAAGATCGCCAAGGCCGACGATTTTGCCTATCGCGATCCGGTCGACGGCTCGGTGAGCGAGCATCAGGGCATCCGGATCCTGTTCGAGGGCGGCTCGCGCGTCGTGCTTCGCCTCTCCGGCACCGGCACGTCAGGGGCGACGCTGCGCCTCTATATCGAGCGCTACGAGCCGGACAAGGCAAGGCACGACCTCGACACGCAAGAAGCGCTCGCCGATTTGATCGCCGCCGCCGACGACATCGCCGGCATCAAGAGCCACACTGGCCGCAACAAGCCGAGCGTGATTACTTGAGGGTGGCGTGGCGCGACTCCCCCTTCTCCCCTTGTGGGAGAAGGTGTCGCCGAAGGCGACGGATGAGGGGTGCTCCAGCTTGGCGCAAACCGGCGCTCGCATCGCCGGCGCCTCATTTCTTCCAACACCCCTCATCCGTCTCGGCGCTGCGCGCCGATCCACCTTCTCCCACAAGGGGAGAAGGGGAGGCGCTCGCATGACCTTCGGCGCCACCATCACCCCCGAAGGCATCCGCTTCGCCGCCTGGTCCTCATCCGCGAGACGCCTGTGGGTCTCGCTTTTCGACGACAGCGGTGCGCGCGAGATCGACCGGCTGGAGCTCAACCCGGAAGGCGACGGCGTGCACGCGCTCCTTGTCTCCGGCCTTGGCGACGGCGCGCGTTACGGCTTCCGCGCCGACGGCGACTATGCTCCGGAGCGCGGCCTGTGGTTCGATCCGAACAAGCTTCTCGCCGACCCCTATGCCGTCGAGGTCGATCGTCCATACCAATATCATTGGCGGCTTGCCGCCAAACGCAACGAAGGCGCCGACACCGCTCCGCTGATGCCGAAGGCGATCGCGCGTTCGCTGCCCAAACCGGTGCCGCCCCAGCCGCCGCTGTTCCGGCCTGGCGGGCTGATCTACGAGCTCAATGTCCGCTCCTTCACCAAGCTGCATCTGGACGTGCCGGAAACCCAGCGCGGCACCATCGCGGCGCTCGCCCATCCGGCCATCGTCGAGCACCTGAAGCGTCTCGGTGTGTCGGCCGTCGAATTGATGCCGGTCACCGCGTCGATCGACGAGCGGCATCTGCCGCCATTGGGGCTGAGCAACGCCTGGGGCTACAATCCCGTCACTTTCATGGTGCCCGATCCGCGCCTCGCGCCCGGCGGTCTCAAGGAACTGCGCGACACCGTCGCCGCTCTGCGCCAGGCCGGCATCGGCACCATCCTCGATCTCGTCTTCAACCACACCGGCGAAAGCGACCGGCTCGGGCCGACTTTGTCGCTGCGCGGACTGGATGCGATAGGCTACTACCGGCACCAGGCGGACGGCAGGCTGGTCAACGACACCGGCACCGGCAACACCGTCGCCTGCGACCATCCGGTTGTGCGCGAGATGGTGCTCGACACGCTGCGCCACTTCGTCCGCTTCGCCGGTGTCGACGGCTTCCGCTTCGATCTGGCGCCGGTGCTCGGCCGCGTCGACGGCGCCTTCGATCCGGAAGCGCCGCTGCTTCGGGCCATTGCCGGCGATCCCGTGCTCTGCGACCGCGTGCTGATCGCCGAGCCTTGGGATATCGGTCCGAGCGGCTACCAGCTCGGAAATTTCCGGCCGCCATATCTGGAATGGAACGATCGTTATCGCGATGATGTCAGGCGCTTCTGGCGCGGCGATGCCGACGCGGTAGGCGTCTTGGCCACAAGGCTTGCAGGTTCCTCCGATGTCTTCGGCAGGGAAGGCCAACCGGCGAGCCGTGCGGTCAATTTCATCGCTGCACATGACGGCATGACGCTGGCCGACATCGTCGCCTATGAGCGCAAGCACAACGACGCCAACGGCGAGCACAATCACGACGGCCACAACGACAATTTGTCATGGAACAACGGCGCCGAGGGCGAGACGGACGACGCGGCGATTGCCAAGGCGCGCTTCGACGACCAGCGCGCGCTGCTGGCGACACTTTTCGCCTCGCGCGGCACCATCATGCTGACCGCCGGCGACGAGTTCGGCCGCACGCAAAAAGGCAACAACAACGCCTATGCGCAGGACAATGCCATTACCTGGCTCGACTGGGCCGGCCGCGATCAGGCGTTGGAGCGATATGCCTCATCGCTCTCTGCGATGCGTCGTGCCTTTCCCGCGCTGTCGGACACGCATTTCCTGACCGGAAAGCCGGCTGATGCTTCGGCCATTCCGGATGCCGAGTGGCTGACGGAGACGGGCGCGCCGCTCGGCGAGACGGAGTGGAACGATCGCGATCGACATCGCCTTGTCATGATGCTCGGCGATAGCGGAGGCAGTCGCCTTGCCGTCATGGTCAATGGCGACCGCCGCCAATGCGTCTTCACCTTGCCGGTCCGGGACGGCTACGAGTGGGGCCCGGCGATCGAGGCGCAGCCGGTCGATCTTGCGCGGCCGCTGCCCGGCCGCAGCGTCAATTTCATGATCGAGCGGCGTGCCGCTCAATCGCGCAACGGGAAGGGCTTGTGATGGCTGCCGAAAATTCCGGGCAAGGGAGCGAATGGTGGCGCGGCTGCGTCATCTATCAGGTCTATCCGCGCTCCTTTCAGGACACGACCGGCGACGGCAGCGGCGACCTCAAGGGCATCACCGCGCGGCTCGCCCATGTCGCGTCGCTCGGCGTCGATGCCGTCTGGCTCTCGCCCTTCTTCAAGTCGCCGATGGCCGACATGGGCTACGATGTATCCGACTATCGCGACGTCGATCCGATGTTCGGCACATTGGAAGATTTCGACGCGCTGGTCGCCGAGGCTCACCGGCTCGGCCTGAAACTCATCATCGACCAGGTGATCTCGCATTCTTCCGACAAGCATGAATGGTTCGTCGAGAGCCGCGCCAGCCGCGACAATGCCAAGGCGGACTGGTACGTCTGGGCTGACGCCAGGCCGGATGGCAGCGCGCCCAACAACTGGCAATCGCTGTTCGGCGGGCCGGCCTGGGAATGGGACGCCACCCGCCGGCAATACTACATGCACAATTTCCTCGCCGCTCAGCCGGATCTGAACTTCCACAATCCGGACGTTCAGGACGCGCTTTTGGACACCGTGCGCTTCTGGCTGGAACGCGGCGTCGACGGTTTCCGGCTGGACACGGTCAACTACTATGTCCACGACCGCTGGCTGCGCGACAACCCGCCCTTGGCCGCAAGTGTCGCCGGCACCAATGGCGCCACAAGCACCTACGCCTTCCAGGAGCATCTTTTCGACAAGACGCGGCCCGAAAACCTCGACTTCTTGAAACGTTTCCGCGCGCTGCTCGACGAATATCCAGACCGCGCCGCGGTCGGCGAGGTGGGCGACGAGGAGCGTTCCCTGCAGACGCTCGCCGCCTATGTGTCCGGCGGCGACAAATTGCAGATGTGCTACACCTTCGACTTGCTCAGCCCCCAATTTTCCGCCGCCCATGTGCGCGGCTGCGTGGAGGCGTTCGAGACGACTGCCCCGGACGGCTGGGTCTGCTGGGCCTTTTCCAACCATGACGTCGTGCGCCATGTCAGCCGCTGGACGCGGCAAGGCGAGAACCCGGACGCGGTGGCGAAGTTCTCGATCGCGCTGCTTGCCTGCCTGCGCGGCTCGATCTGCCTCTATCAGGGCGAGGAACTCGGCCTCGAGGAGGCGGAGCTAGCCTATGAGGATCTGCGCGATCCCGTCGGCATCCGCTTCTGGCCGGGCGTGAAGGGCAGGGACGGCTGCCGCACCCCGATGGTCTGGCAGGCGGAGGCGGACAATGCCGGCTTCTCCACGGCCAAGCCCTGGCTGCCGGTGCCGCAGGCGCATCACGCCCGGGCGGTCGACGTCCAGAATGGCGAGGAGCGGTCGGTGCTTGCCGCCTATCGCTCGATCCTTGCCTTGCGCAAGAGCCATCCGACATTGATTGCCGGCTCGATCCGCTTTGTCGAGGCCGAGGGCGATGTGCTTGCTTTCCTCCGTGAGTGTGATGGCGAAAGGCTGCTTTGCGTTTTCAATTTCTCGACCGAGGCAACAGGCTGGGCGCTGCCCACCGAGATCGGCGAGGCCGAGATAGCGGCATTTGACGTTGACGCCGCCGGCGTTCTTACCGGTGTTGTCGAGGACAGCGTGCTGGCGCTGCCGCCTCTGGGCAGTTTCGTCGGCAGGATTGGCTGACTGGGCTACTGCACCAGCACAGAACGCCCGCAGGTCGCGCCGGTCACGCGCACATCGGCCTCGCCGGCATGGACGCCCAGGGCTCCAAGCACGTTGTAGACGAGGTCGTCCACCGGCGCGGTCACGCCGTTGAGCAGTGTCGTCACCGCCGGCTTCACCGTGCCGAGCAGGGCGGTCACGTCGAGGCCGAGCCCCAGCGCGTTGACCGAGAGCGACAGGTTATTGATCAGCGATGTCGTCAGCGACTGCGTCAGGTTCTTCGTCGACACCGTCTTGATCGCCTTGTTGGCGATGTCGGTGGCGTTGTAGGTCAAAGTGGTCGGCGCCATGTTGGTGACCGAGAAGGCCGACGAGCCTGTCACCTGCAGCAGCGGGACGAGCAACAGCTTCAGGTCCGCGATATCGGCGTCGGAGAAGGACTGCGGCTTGGTGAAATCCGCGAAGCCGCTGCCATTGCTGTTGGCGAGATGGGCTGAGACCACGCCCGGCTGCGCGGCGATCGAAACCTTGATGCTGGAGGGACCCGTCGGGCAAGTGATGTCGGTCAGCTTCGCTTCGGCATAGGCGACTTCGACGTTGAGCGGCAGGTGGACGGCGACAAGACTGGTGCCGCCGCCGAGATTGGAATTGCCGAGTGTCACGCTGGCATTGAGCTTGATGCGGGTCTGCGCCGTGCGCACCACGGTGCCTGCCTCGCCCACCGCCAGCCAGGCCGAGTTCTGCATCGGCTCGCCGATGGCGATCGCAAGCGTCGTCGATGCCAGCCCCGGTATGGTGGCGCCGAGATTGACCGCGACCTGATTCGTGCCATTGGCCAGAGCGGCAGCCGCGGTGAGCATGCTGAGCGCGCTGGCTGTCACGTTAAGGCCGGCCGGCTTTTGCCCGATGCCGAGATCGCCGACGGAGCCGAGATCGATGAGGGTGCTGAGCGGAATCCTGACCGTATTGGTGGCGCTGGAGGCCATGGTCTGCAGAGCGAGTTTGGCTGTGCGGTCGAGCCCCGGCACATTGGCCATTGCCGTGGCGATCTGGCCGATCGTTGCTTTGGAGGCGAGCACGTCGTTGTAGGAAACGCCGGTCAGATGCAGTTGCGTCGCCAGCGCATCTGTGAAGGAGAGTACGTCGACATCGGCCGACACCAGTGAATTGTAATCCATCACGCTGAGCGAGATGTTGCCGCCGAGAAGGCCGCCGAGAAGCGCGTTGAGAATGCCGCCATTGAGACTGGCGAGCCGCGAGCCGACCGAAAAAGCCGCTTGCGGCTGCGCGCTGGCGATAGCGGTCGTGCCGAGAGTGGGCGGCGCCATGATCGAGCCGGCGAAATAAAGCGTACCCTGCTTCTTGAGCGTAACCTGGACCGCATTGTAGGGCAGCTTGCCCGCCTCGAACCGGCTGCCGGCGGCAATGGTGCTGACGCCCGTGTAGCGCCCCGGCACGACCTGGACGACGGCCTTGCTGGCGGTCGGCGCCACGGTCGCGCCCTGTTGCTGGACGGCGACCGAGGTGATGCCGTTGTCGCTGAGCGCGGTCAGCACCGCCTGCTGAGCGTTGGTGATGTTCGAGGCCGCGGTGATGGCGGCAAGGTCGACGATCGACTGCGCGGCGCGGCGCTCGTTGTAAAGGGAACCTTCGTCGATCGCGAAGGCGGTCAGCGCCAGCGCTACCGGCGTGCACAGCGCGGTCATGACGGCGAAATTCGCGCTCCGGTCGGCGAGCAGGCGTCGCGTCGCCGCCATGAAAGCAATTCCAGGAAAAGTGCGAGGCGGTTGAGTTCGGCGAGCTCGCCGTAGCCTTCCGTCCGGAATTGCGTCACTGTAAACAGATGGAGCGGTTTGGCCTTTTCGGGAAACGATGAACCGCTCTAGCCCCCCCTTGATGGGCATCATATACCTCCGACGCGGATCGTCGATTGACGTTGGATCGTCGTGCCCGGCAGCGGCAGGGTCCGGAACAGGTTCCAGATCGGCAGGTTGCGCGCATCGTAGGTGACCGAGACGACGAACTGGCTGCCGTCGACGGCGCTGTCCTGCGCATTGACGGTCAGCTTGTTGGCGTCGACGAACGGATAGCCCGAGACATCGTGAGTGATGAAATCGGTAACCAGCGCCTGCCGCTCGGTCTGGTTGAGGCCGGCAATCGCGGTGCGCGCCGCGTCGGCGGCGATCTGCTGCACCGAATGGCTGGCGCCGAAATAAATCCCATATGCAACCATGCCGAGCAGAAGCAGGATGAAGACCGGCGCCAGCATGGCAAATTCGATTGCCGACGTGCCCGTGGCGTCAGCCCGGAAACGACACCACGGAACAAGCAATTTTCGGTTCTTCAGCATGGCGCGGAGAATGCCAAAGGCCGCCTGCAAAAACAGAAAACAGCTGGAACAACCGGCAGGTGTGGCAAGTTGAAAGCAAGCTCTAAGCTTTAGGTTTCGCTGTTTTAGCGTTATGGCGCTCACTTTGCGTCAAGCAGGCAATGGTTGAAATAAGATTTCGCTCTGTCTAGTCTCCTGCCACCAGCCGCCGGAAGGAACCGGCGGCACGCCTGAAACGGGGCCGTTTCAACGGTTCTGAGGTGTCAAAACTTAAGAAGGCGCGGCTGAGGGGCTGCGCCGACAGGGAGAAACTTCATGCTGAAAGATATGCTGAAGGCGACGGTGTTCGCCACCACATTGTCCTTGGCCACAGGCACATTCTACACGCCTGCCTTCGCCGAAACCGTCTACAACCGCGGCGCCGCCGCCGAGGCGGAGACGGTCGATCCGCACAAGACGTCGACTGTCTACGAAGCCGATATCATACGCGACCTGTTCCAGGGCCTCGTCATGCATGATCAGAAGACCAATCTCATTCCGGGCGCCGCCGAAAGCTGGACGGTGTCGGATGACGGCACCGTCTACACCTTCAAGCTGCGCAAGGACGGCCTCTGGTCGGACGGCACCCCGGTGACGGCGGACGACTTCGTCTATTCGTTCCATCGACTGGAAGATCCGGCGACCGCTGCAGAATACGCCTCGATGCTCTATCCGGTGAAGGGCGCCGAGGACTTCAATACCAAGAAAGGCAAGGCCGAGGATATGGGCGTGAAGGCGATCGACGCCAACACGCTTGAAGTCACGCTGAAGGCTCCGACCCCCTACTTCCTGGAGATGCTGACCCACCAGGCGACCTATCCGGTCAACAAGGCTTCCATGGACAAGCTCGGCGCCGACTGGATCAAGCCGGGCAAGCTGGTCTCCAATGGCGCCTATACGCTGGCGGAGTGGGTTCCCAACGACCATATGAAATTGGTCAAGAACCCGAAGTTCTGGGACGCCGCGAGCGTCAAGCTCGACGTGGTCAACTATATCCCGACCGAGGATCGCTCGTCGGCGATGAAACGTTTCGAGGCAGGCGAGCTCGACAGCTATGGCGACCTGCCGACCGAGCAGCTCGCCGATCTCAAAACCAAATTCGGCGACCAGGTCCGTGTCGGGCCGTATCTCGGCACTTATTATTACGCGGTCAAGACCGACAAGGCGCCTTGGGACAATGTCGAGTTGCGCAACGCCATCTCGATGGCGATCGACCGCGACTTCCTCGCCGAGAAGGTCTGGCAGAACTCGATGCTGCCTGGATATTCGATGGTGCCTCCGGGTATCGAGGGCTACACGCCGGCACTGGCCAAATACGCCGACATGCCGCAGATCGACCGCGAGGATGCGGCCAAGAAGATCCTGGAAAAGCTAGGCTATACACCCGAGCATCCGTTGAAGATGGAGATCCGCTACAACACCTCGGAGAACCATAAGAACACGGCGGTGGCCATCCAGGAACAGCTGAAGCCGCTCGGCGTCGAGGTGACGCTGCTCAACACCGACACCAAGACCCATTACAGCTTCCTCGAGCAGAAGGGCAACTACGACGTCGCCCGTGCCGCTTGGATCGCCGACTACAAGGATCCCGAGACCTTCCTCGGCATCTCGCGCAAGGCGAGCGGCAACAACTACTCGAACTACAACAGCCCTGCCTATGAAGCCGCCATGGACAAGGCGGCCGCCGCAGGCGGCAAGCCCGAGGAGCGCATGAAGGACCTCGCCGCAGCCGAGCGCATCCTGGTCGACGACGTCGGCGAGATCCCGCTTCTCTACTACAGCTACCACGACATCGTTTCCTCGAAGCTGCATGGCTTCGACGACAATGTGATGGACATTCATCCGTCCCGCTTCATCTCCAAGGACTGACAAGAAACCTTGGCCGTGCCGCCGCTCTCTTTTTGGGAGCGGCGGTCGCGGTCTGTCGTCGTGCCGGGCCGAAAGTCGGATTGGATTTTCGGGCTGCCCGGTGCGAAGATCAGAGATGCCGGCGCGCCACGGATCTTCGACTGGAGAGCCTGTCGCCCTGGCTGAAGCGGGGCGCCGATGCTGCGTTATGTCTTCCGGCGGCTGTTGACCGCCATCCCGACGCTGTTCGTCATCGTGACGGTGGCGTTTTTCCTGATCCGCGTCGCGCCAGGCGGCCCGTTCAACCAGGAGCGGGGCTTGAGCCCCGAGATCAGGGCCAATCTCGAAGCCCAGTTCGGCCTCAACGATCCGCTCTGGCTGCAATATGTCCACTATCTCGGCAATCTTTTGCGCGGCAGTTTCGGCCCAAGCTACAATTTGCCGGATTTCACCGTCACCGAACTCTTCGCCAAGGGCCTGCCGATCTCGGTACAGATCGGCAGCTCGGCACTGGTGCTGGCGCTGCTGTTGGGCTCGATCCTCGGCACCATCGCCGCGCTCAACCAGAACAAAATAGGCGATTATTCGGTAATCGCTTTGGCCACTGCCGGCAGCACCATCCCCACCTTCGTCACCGCGCCGGTGATCCAGCTCGTCTTCGGGTTGTCCTGGAAGCTGCTGCCGATCGGCGGCTGGGGCGACGGCGCCTTGATCAACAAGGTCGGTCCGGTGCTGACGCTGGCTCTTCCGCAGATCGCCATCGTTGCCCGCCTGATGCGCGGCTCCATGATCGAGAGCCTGCGTTCGCACCATATCCGCACCGCCCGCGCGCTCGGCCTGTCCGACTGGTCGGTGGTGGTCAAGCACGCGCTGCGCGGCGCCGTGCTGCCGATCGTCTCCTTCACTGGTCCGGCGGCGGCGGCGCTGTTGACTGGCTCGATCATCGTCGAAACCATCTTCTCCATCCCCGGGGTCGGCCGCTACTTCGTCGATGCCGCCCTCAACCGGGACTACACGCTTGTCATGGGAACCGTGGTGGTGATCGCGCTCTTCACCATCGTCTTCAACCTGATCGTCGACTTGCTCTATGCGGTCGTCGATCCGAGGGTGCGCTATGACTGACCTCGCCGTCGTCGTGCCCGAGCCGATTGTCGGCCGCTCGCTCTGGGGCAACGCCTGGGCGCGGCTCAAACGCAACCGGGCCGCGATGCTCAGCCTCTATTACCTGGCCTTCATCGCCGTCATCAGCATTTGCGGTCCGTGGGTCGTGCCGCATGCTTACACCACCATCTATGGCGACTATGTGCGCATGCCGCCGAGCTTTTCGGCCTATCCGAAACCCGACATGATCCAGGGTGCGCTGGGCGACGCCATCAAGCGCATGCGCGCCGACATCAAGGAATGGCACCAGGACGGCAATCGCGTCATCGTCACCGTCACCTCGACCAAGCCGATCGACGACCGCAACATCCGCTATCTCGACCGCTCCGACGCCTTCGACAACACCAGGATCGAGAACAAGTCGCCCGACGGCCTCGAGGTGACGATGAGCTCGGCCGTGAAGCAGCAATATTTCTTCTTCGGCACCGACAACACCGGCCGCGACCTGCTTTCGCGCACGCTGATGGCCGGACGCATCTCTTTGGCCATCGGCCTGCTCGCCGGCGTCGTCGCCGGCGTCATCGGCGTCATCTACGGCGCGACCGCGGGCTTTTCGGGCGGCAAGGTCGACGAGGTGATGATGCGCATCGTCGACGTGCTCTATTCGCTGCCCTTCATCTTCTTCGTCATCATGCTGGTGGTGTTTTTCGGCCGCAACTTCGTGCTGATGTTCCTGGCCGTCGGCGCTGTGTTGTGGCTCGACATGGCGCGCATCGTGCGCGGCCAGGCGCTGTCGATCCGCAGGCAGGAATATGTCCAGGCGGCGGAGGCCATGGGCGTCGGCCAGCGCGGCATCCTGTTGCGCCATGTCATCCCCAACCTGCTTGGCCCGGTGGTCATCTACATGACGCTCTTGGTGCCGCAGGTCATCATCCTGGAGAGCTTCCTGTCCTTCCTCGGTCTAGGCGTGCAGGAGCCGATGACCAGCTGGGGCGTGCTGATTTCGGTCGGCGCCAAGAACATCGGCTACGCCAACTGGCTGCTTTTGTTCCCGGCCTTCTTCCTCGTCTCGACGCTGTTTGCCCTGAATTTCGTCGGCGACGGCCTGCGCGACGCGCTCGATCCCAAGGACCGCTGAGATGACTGGTTCCGAAACGATCCTCAGCGTCAAGGACCTGCGCGTCCGCTTCCAGACCCTCGACGGCGCGGTCGAGGCCGTGAAGGGCATCAACATCAAGGTCAACGCCGGCGAGACGGTCGCCGTCGTCGGCGAATCCGGCTCCGGCAAAAGCCAGACGATGATGGCGGCGATGAGCCTGCTTTCCTCCAATGGCGAGGCGACCGGTCAGGTCGACTACCGCGGCCGCAATCTCCTGACGATGTCAAAGAGCGAGCTGAACCAGGTGCGCGGCCGCAAGATCAGCATGATCTTCCAGGAGCCGATGACCTCGCTCGACCCGCTCTACACAATCGGCAACCAGCTGATCGAGCCGATCCGCCGGCATCGCGGGCTTTCCGCGGCGGCCGCGCGGGAAGAGGCGCTGAAATTGCTCAGGCTGGTGCATATTCCCGATCCCGAACGGCGGATGAAATCCTATCCGCACGAGATGTCGGGCGGCCAGCGCCAGCGCGTCATGATCGCCATGGCCTTGGCCAACGATCCGGACATCCTCATCGCCGACGAACCGACGACGGCTCTCGACGTCACCATCCAGGCGCAGATTCTGATGCTGCTTGCCGAACTGCAGCGCAAGCTCGGCATGGCCATCGTCTTCATCACCCACGACCTCGGCATCGTGCGCCGCTTCGCCGACCGCGTCTATGTCATGCGCCTGGGCGAGGTGGTGGAGGAGGGCGATGCGGAAGCGCTCTTCGCCAATCCGCAGCATGCCTACACCAAGATGCTGCTCGCGGCCGAGCCGACGGGCACCAAGGTGGCGCCGCCCGCCAGTGCGCCGGTGCTGCTCGAAGGCCGCAATGTCGAAGTCGTCTTCAAGATCGGCGGCGGCTTCCTTGGCGGCGAGCCGCTGATGCTGCGCGCGGTGGACAGGATCTCGATCCGGCTGAAGCGCAACCAGACGATCGGCATCGTCGGCGAGTCCGGTTCAGGCAAGTCGACGCTGGGCCGCGCGCTGCTCAGGCTCTTGCCCAGCGACGGCGTGATCCGCTTTGGCGACCGCGACATTTCGGACGCGGACCGCCAGGCGATGCGGCCGCTCAGGCGCGAATTGCAGCTCGTGTTCCAGGATCCGTTCGGCTCGTTGTCGCCGCGCATGACCGTCGGCCAGGTGATCACCGAGGGCCTTTTGGTGCATGAGCCCTCGCTGACCGGCAAGCAGCGCGACCAGCGCGCCGTCGAGGCATTGCGCGAGGTCGGCCTCGACCCCAACGCACGCAACCGCTACCCGCACGAATTCTCCGGCGGCCAGCGCCAGCGCATCGCCATTGCCCGCGCCATGATCCTGAAGCCGAAAGTGGTGGTGCTCGACGAGCCGACCTCGGCGCTCGACCGTTCCGTGCAGAAGCAGATCGTCGAGCTTTTGCGCAAGCTGCAGGCCGACCATGAGCTGTCCTACCTCTTCATCAGCCACGACCTCGCGGTGGTCCGCGCCATGGCCGACTACATCATCGTCATGAAGCAGGGAAAGATTGTCGAGGAAGGGCCGACGCAAGAAATCTTCGACAATCCGCGCGAAGCCTACACCCAGACGCTGATGAACGCCGCGATCGATACGGCACGGTTCCGCATGAGCGCTTGAAGCCGGGGCAAGCTTGACCTCGCTCGCCTCACGGCGAGGACGGGCACCTCCGGTTCCGCGTCGCGACGATCACCTGCTGCTGTTGCTGCAGCCGTTCGATCCGCGCGGTTTCGCGATTGGCGATCGCCGTCTTCACGCGCTCGCCGCCGAGCAGCCATGTCGGCACGCTGGTGTTGGCGACCTTGCCGCGAGCGATTGCGGTGCGTGAAATATCGGTCGCGGTGTCGCCGACCGCATTGTTGAGCTCGGGGCAGTTCATTTTGTCGTAGTTCGCCGGGCTGATCGACGCGGTGGTCGATGAGCAGTCCGCCGCGAACAAGAGGACCGCAATTGTCGGTAGAATGGCCGTCGGCGTGAACTTCATACTCTCAACCCTGGTTCGCCGTCCTGCGGTCCCGCGCATCCAGGAGCATGGCGGGTTGCCATTAGGCCAAAGTGAGAAACCGTTGTCGAGCGTTGTCGCACGATTCTGTTTTCGAAGATCAGACATCGTTCGAGCGACGGGATTGGCATAATATGCTATCCCCCTATATCATGCCTGTTGAATTGGAGCTGATACCGCGATGCCGACCCGCAATGTTGTCCTGACGGAACACCTCGAAGAGGTGATCGATCGGCTGGTGAAAACCGGGCGTTATCAGAACGCCAGCGAGGTATTGCGTGACGGCTTGCGGCTGATCGAGCAGCGCGAGGCGAGGGAGTCGGCAAAGCTGGCTGCGCTCCGGGAGGCAGCCAGCATCGGTTTCCACGACATCGAGCAAGGCCGTTTCGAGGATATTGCTGGAGACAGTCTCGAAAAATTTATGAATGGCCTGGGGCGGCAGGCAAGCTTACGCGCGAAAAAATCAGGCTTGTAACGCCATGGTCCTGTACCGGCTTTCAGCAGCCGCGAAGGAAGACATCGTTCAAATACTCGCCTACACGGAAGTCAATTTCGGCGAGATCGCGCGTGTCCGTTACGAAGGGTTGCTGATTGCGGCGCTGCGCGACATTGCTGCCGATCCCGAACGGGTGGGCAGCATCGCCCGCGCGGACCTGGGAAACAATATCCGCAGCTATCACTTGCGCTATAGTCGGGATCGAGCACGGACCGAACACGGCATTGTTCTGCGACCACGCCATTTCCTGCTCTACCGGATGACGCTTGAGGTCATCGGAATTGGCCGCGTTCTCCACGACGCGATGGAACTCCGGCGCCATCTGCCGGAGAGCTACGGCGACGATTGACGGCAGTCCGGATTTCAGACGGATGGCGATTTCGGGAAAGGCCAAGTGCTTGTTTTTTCTGGTCGGAGTGGCAGGATTTGAACCTGCGACCCCCTCGTCCCGAACGAGGTGCGCTACCAGACTGCGCTACACTCCGTGACCAGACCGCGGGCTTATAGCTGCCGCTTTCCGATCCTGCAAGCGGCAATGGCAGTCCTTCTGTCGCATTTCCTTTCTTTCGCGGAGCTTGCCCGAGTGGCATAGGATTTGGCTGTCGGGTAAAGGTGGGCTTAAAGGCTTTTGTCGTAAGTCCGACCCATGGAGCCGGACTTTTGACAGGGTCGTTCATGAGCCAGCGCATCGTCAGTTTCGTCATGAGCGGCGGCGTCGGGTCGCGGCTGTGGCCGCTATCGCGCGAGGATAACCCCAAGCAGTTCCACGACTTCTCCGGCGATGGCTCGATGCTGGCCAAGACCGTGCGCCGGCTGGCGGCGCGCACGCAAGGCGAGACGCCGATTTTCCTGATCGCCTCGGAGCGTCACGCCGACCGCGTCCATGCCGACCTTGCCGGCATCGATCTGGCCGGCGGCGGACCGCTGTTCGAGCCGACGGGCCGCAACACGGCCGCCGCCGTGGCGCTGGCCAGCCTGCGCACGCTCTCCGACTATGGCGACGAATTGGTTCTGGTGGTGCCGTCCGATCATGAGATCTCGACGCCTGGCCAGTTCTGGCAAAGCATCGAGGCGGGCGCTGCCGCGGCAAATGCCGGCCGGCTCGTGGTGTTCGGCCTGAAACCGACACAGCCCGAGACCGGCTATGGCTATATCGAGGTCGGGGCAGGCCAGGACGGTGTCTTCGACGTCTCGCGCTTCGTCGAGAAGCCCGATCTTGCCACCGCGCAGGCCTATGTCGACGCCGGCAGCTTCTACTGGAACACCGGCATCTTCCTGTTCCGCGCCGGCGCCATGCGCGACGCCTTCGCGGCCCATGAACCGAAAATCTGGCGGACGACGGAAGCCGCCTACAAGGCTGCGACCAGCGATCTGTCCGGCCTCTATATGCCGCTGGACCTTTATTCCGCGATCCCGTCGACCTCGATCGACTACGCCATCATGGAGCAGGCGAAAGATATCGCCATGGTGCCCGCCGGCTTCCGCTGGAACGATCTCGGCTCCTGGCAGTCGCTGCTCGATGTCGGCCCGTCCGACAAGGGCGGCAACGTCATCGTTGGAGACGTCGTCGCCATCGATTGCGAGAATTCCTATATCCGCAGCGAGAGTCGGCTGCTGTCGGCCATCGGCATGAAGGACGTGGCGATCGTCTCCACGGCCGATGCGACGTTCGTCGCGCCGGTCAGCCACAGCCAGCACGTCAAGAAGATCGTCGAGCAACTGGAGAAATCCGGCCGGCTCGAAACAAGGTTCACGCCGGCGCATGACCGCGTCATCGAGAGCGGCGCCTGGCGGCGCCGCGTGCGCCACTGGCTGTTCGAGGAGACGCTGCCGCTATGGTCGACGCTCGGCGTCGACGAACGCCATGGCGGCTTCCACGAGGCGCTGGGCTTCGACGCCGCGCCGCTGATGAAACCCAAGCGCATGCGCACCCAGGCGCGTCAGGTCTATGCTTTCGCGGTCGCCAAGGAGCGCGGCTGGGACGGCCCGGCCGACCGGCTGATCGCGCACGGCATCGACTTCATGGCGGGGCAGGGCCGCACCGATCGCGGCGGCTGGGTGCGCACGCTCAACATCGACGGCTCGGTCGCCGATCCGGTCGAGGATGCCTACGACCATTCCTGCGTGCTTCTGGCGCTCGCTCACGCCCATATGTCGGGCCATCCCGACGCGTTGCGGCTCGCAGAGGAGACATTCGCCTTCCTCGACGCGCATCTGGAGGATGCCCGCCTGACCGGCTTTCTGGAAACCTCCGACGGCGCGGAGGAACGGCGCTCCAATCCGCACATGCATCTGCTCGAGGCCTTCCTCGCCTGGCACAAGGCGACGGGCGAGCGCGCCTATCTGCGCCGCGCGGCACGCATCATCGATCTTTTCCGCAGCCATTTCTTCGATGCCGAAAGCTGGACACTGGGTGAATATTTCGACGACGGCTGGAAGCCGGCGGCGGGCGAGAAGCGGAGCTGGACCGAGCCTGGCCATCACTTCGAATGGGCCTCGCTGCTGGTCGATTTCGCCGCTCGCAGCGGCCAGGGCGAACTCACCGCTTTCGCGCGCAAGCTCTATGCCTCGGCCGTTGCCAACGGCCTCAACCGCGCCACCGGCCTCGCCTATGGCGCCGTCTCGCGCCAGGGACTGCCGCTCGACACGGTCTCGCGAAGCTGGCCGCAGGCCGAGGCGATCAAAGCGGCGATCGCGCTGGACGGCTCGGGCGGACCGGACCTCAAGCCCGAGATCGAGGCGCGCGTCGGCCGCCTGTTCCGCTGGCACATAGATCCGGCGCCGCTCGGCCTGTGGATCGACCGCATCGACGAGCGTGGCCGTTCGCTGGCGACCGACGTGCCGGCCAGCATCTTCTACCACCTAGTCTGTGCGCTGACGCAGTATCTGGACGGAACGACGGAGAAGTCTCAGTAGGGCGCTGCCACGTCCCCCGTCTCGACATAAACCGCCTTCAGCTGCGAATAATGCGCCAGCGCGGCCAGCGAATTCTCGCGGCCGATCCCGGACTGCTTGACGCCGCCGAAAGGCATTTCCACCGGCGTGAGATTGTAGGCGTTGATCCAGCAGGTGCCGGCCTGCAGCTCGGCGATGACGCGATGCGCGCGCGGCAGGTCGCGCGTGAACACGCCCGCCGCCAGACCGAATTCGGTATCGTTGGCGCGCTCGATCACCTCGTCCTCGCTGCCGAATTTGAGCACGCTCATCACCGGTCCGAAAATCTCCTCGCGCGCGATCCGCATGGTGTCGGCGACATTGGTGAACACCGTAGGCTCGATGAAAAAACCGCCTTCGAAACCCTGCAGTGACGGCAAATTGCCGCCGCAGGCTAGGCTGGCGCCATCCTGCTTGCCGGCTTCGATATAGGACACGACCTTGTCCTGCTGCGCCTTGCTAACCAGCGGACCCATCTGCGTTTCCGGATCGAGCGGGTCGCCGATGCGGATTTTCTTGGTGCGCTCGACAAGCCGCTCGACGAAGCGGTCGTGCAGGCCCTTCTGCACGAAGACGCGCGTGCCGTTCGAGCAGATCTGGCCGGTAGAGTAGAAGTTGCCGAGCATGGCGCCGCCGATGGCGTTCTCGAGATCGGCGTCGTCGAAGACGATCAGCGGCGACTTGCCGCCGAGCTCCATCGTCGCGTGCTTCATCTTCGAGCCGGCAAGCGACAGCACCTTGCGGCCGGTCGGCACCGAGCCGGTCACCGAAACTTTTGCCACGACGTCGTGGCCGACAAGACCGGCGCCGACATCGCCATAGCCTTGCACGACATTGAACAGCCCGTCGGGCAGGCCGGCCTCTGAATAGATCTCGGCCAGCGCCAGCGCCGAAAGCGGTGTGTTCTCCGACGGCTTGAACACCATGGCATTGCCCATGGCCAAGGCCGGCGCCGACTTCCAGCCGGCGATCTGGATCGGATAGTTCCAGGCGCCGATGCCGACGCAAACGCCGAGCGGCTCGCGTCGCGTGTAGGCGAAGGGTCCGCCGAGATCGATCATCTCGCCATTGAAGGCGGCGACCGCTCCGGCGAAATATTCCAGGCAGTCGGCTGCCGAAGGGGCGTCGGCCACCAGCGTCTCCTGGATAGCCTTGCCGGTGTCCAGCGTCTCGATGCGGGCCAGATCGGCATTGCGTGCGCGCAGGATGTCAGCTGCGCGGCGCAGGATGCGGCCGCGTTCGACAGGCTTCAACCGTGCCCAGGCCGGCTGCGCGGCCCGGGCGGCTTCGATGGCGAGCTCCAGAACGTTCGGCGTCGCTGAATGCAGCGTTGCGATGGTCTCGCCCGTCGCCGGATAGATCACCGGCAGCGGCGCACCGCCTTCGTCCTCGATGTAGCGGCCGTTGACGTAGTGCGATGCCGTCGGTTGGGCGCGCATGGCTTTCTCCAGAACTGTTGGCCGATCGGGCGGTCTGCCCGACAATGCCCTATCGGTCCGCCACCTGCCAGCGCGGATTGATCCACGGTTCCTGGTTGGATGGCGCCAGCGGCGTTCGGCCAAGGATGTGGTCGGACGCCTTCTCGCCGGTCATGATCGAGGGCGCGTTGAGGTTGCCGTTGGTCACCCGCGGGAAGATCGAGGAGTCGGCGACGCGCAGCCCCTCGACGCCGATCACCCGGCATTCCGGATCGACGACACTGGTCAGGTCGTCGGCGCGGCCCATCCTGCAGGTGCCGCAAGGATGGTAGGCGCTCTCGGCATGGTCGCGGATGAAGGCGTCGAGCTCGTCGTCCGACTGCACATGGCTGCCCGGTGAAATCTCCTTGCCGCGAAAGCCGTCGAAGGCTTTCTGGCCGAAAATCTCGCGCGTAAGCCGGATGCAGTGGCGGAACTCGCTCCAGTCGTCCGGATGCGACATATAGTTGAAGCGGATCACCGGCTTGGCCTTCGGATCGGGCGAGCGCAAGCTCACCGAGCCGCGGGACTTCGAGCGCATCGGGCCGACATGCGCCTGGAAGCCGTGCGACTTCGCCGCCGACTTGCCGTCATAGCGCACGGCCGCCGGGATGAAGTGGTACTGGATATCGGGATAGTCGATGCCGGCCTGCGAACGCACGAAGGCTGCCGCCTCGAAATGATTGGTGGCGCCAAGGCCGGTCTTGAAGAACAGCCATTGCGCGCCGATCAGCGCCTTGGAGAAGGGATTGAGCACCGAGTTCAGCGTGATCGGCTTGGTCGATTCCTGCTGGATATAAAGCTCCAGGTGGTCCTGCAGATTGGCGCCGACGCCCGGCCGGTCGGCAACCACCTGGATGCCGTTTTCCTGGAGATGCGCACCCGGGCCGATGCCTGACAGCATCAGGATCTTCGGCGAATTGATCGACGACGCCGCGACGATCACCTCACGGCGCGCCTTAACGACCTGAATCTTTTTGTCAGCTTCGATCTCGACGCCGATCGCGCGTTGATTCTCGATTACCACGCGCCGGGCGAAACCCTTGAGCAGCCTGACATTTCCGCGTCTGAGAGCCGGCTTGAGATAGGCGTTCGCCGCCGACCAGCGGCGGCCGCCCAGAATGGTCTGTTCCATCGGCCCGAAACCTTCCTGCTTGGAGCCGTTATAGTCGTCGGTCAGCTCGAACCCGGCCTGGCGGCCCGCCTCAACGAAGGCGCCGTAGAGCGGATTTTTCCGAGTGCCGCGCTGCACATGCAGTGGCCCGCCTTTGCCGCGCCAGCCATCCTCGCCGCCGTCGCAATCCTCCATGCGCTTGAAATACGGAAGCACGTCGGCAAACGCCCAGCCTGCGGCGCCCTGTTCGGCCCAGTGGTCGAAGTCATGCGCATGTCCGCGCACATAGACCATGCCGTTGATCGAGGACGAGCCGCCGATCACCTTGCCGCGCGGGGTGGCAAGCACGCGCCCGCCGAGATGCGGCTCGGGCTCGCTGGCGAACCCCCAGTCGTAGAGGCTCATATTGAGCGGGATCGATAGCGCCGATGGCATCTGGATCAGCGGCCCCATATCGGTGCCGCCGAACTCGATGACGATCACTGAATGCTTGCCGTCTTCCGACAGCCGGTAGGCCATGGCCGAGCCGGCGGAGCCGGAGCCGATGATGACGAAATCCGCTTCAAGCATTGTTCATGTGCGCCATAAAGTCGGCGAGCGAGACATTGCCGCCGGTTGCAACCACAAGGACGGTCTTGTCCTTCACATCCACCTTGCCGCCGAGCAGCGCCGCGAGCGATGCCGCGCCCGAAGGTTCGAGCACCAGCTTCATCCGCTCGAACGCGATCTTCATCGCCCGCCGCACCGAGGCGTCGTCGACGGTGACACCGCGCACCCCGGCAGCGCTCACCGCCGCGAAGGGCGCGTCGCCGGGCTTGCGCGCCATCAGCCCGTCGCAGATCGATTTCGGCCCGATCGGCATGGTCTCGATCGCGCCATGCGCCAGCGACGAGCCCATGCCGTTGAAACCTTCCGGCTCGACGGCGATGATCTCGGTCTTGGGCGACAGATAGTGGAAGGCCAGCGAAACACCGCCGATCAGTCCGCCGCCGCCGACCGAGCAGAACACCAGGTCGGCCTGCGCCTTCTTCATTGCCAGCTGGTCGAGCGCTTCAAGCCCCGCGCCGGCCTGGCCGGCCACGATCTCAGGATCGTCGAAGGGATGCAGCAAGGTGAGGTGCTCGCTCTCGGCGATCTCGCGCGCCTTTGCAGCCGCAACTTCCTCGCGGGCGCGCTCGCCATGGTCGGTCAGCACCACGCGCGCGCCATAACCGGCGGTCGCGTCGCGCTTGGCGGCGGGCGCGTCGATCGGCATGACGATGGTGACGGGAATGCCCAGCGCCTGGCCGGCCGCCGCCAGCCCTTGCGCGAAATTGCCGGAGGAATAGGCGACGACCCCCTTTTTCGCTTCATCCGGCGAAAGCCGGTTCAACCGCCAATAGGCGCCGCGCACCTTGAAGGAGCCGGCCCATTGCAGCGACTCCGGCTTGACGAAGATCCGCGCTGCACCTGTCTCTTTTGCGAGCGCCGCCGACTCCAGCAGCGGCGTCACCTGCGTGGCCGTCGAGGTGACGGCATAGGCCTGTTTCAGATGGTCGAGTGTGGGAACGAGAACGTCAGCCATTATTCGCCTCTCGGATAGCGTTTGCTCTCTTCGAGATTGTCGAGGTTCATGTGGTTGCGCATGTAGCGTTCCGACGCCTTCTGCAGCGGCTGGAAATCCCACGGGTAGTAGGCGCCGTTGCGCAGCGCCGGATAGACGACCCAGCGGCGCGCCTGGCTTTCGCGCACGGCGGCGTCGAAGGCAGCCATGTCCCAGCGGGCCCTGACCTTGTCCATGAACATCGCCACCAGGCCTGCGTTCGCCGGATCCTCGGCGAGGTTGTCACGCTCGAGCGGATCGGTATCGAGATCGAACAGTTGCGGCGCGTCGAGCTCGCAATGGACGAATTTGTATTTCCCGTCGCGCATCGCGACCAGCGGCGCGTAGGAGCCTTCGGCCGCATACTCCATCAGCACCGGCCCGCTTCGCGCCCTGCCGTCGAGCAGCGGCAGCAGCGACTGGCCGTCGGTCCACGGCGCGATTGCGGCGATGTCTATGCCGGCGAGGTCGCAGAGCGTCGGCGTCACGTCGAGATTGGAAACTGGTGTCTTGATCGGCCCGGCCGGAACGCCCTTGCCGGCAATCATCAGCGGCACGCGGGCAGATCCCTCGAAGAAGCTCATCTTGAACCACAGGCCGCGTTCGCCCAGCATGTCGCCGTGGTCCGAACAGAACAGGACAGTGGTGTCGTCGAGCATGCGGGTACGCTTGAGGACGTCCAGAATCTCGCCCAGCTTGTCGTCGACATAGGAGATGTTGGCGAAATAGCCGCGCCGCGAACGGCGCACCTGTTCCGGCGTGATCTCGAAGGCTTGATAGTCGCTGGCCCGGTAGAGCCGTTGCGAATGCGTATCCTGCTCGTCATGCGGGATGAACGGGGTTTCAGGATCGAGCGCCTGGCAGTTCTCGTAGAGATCCCAATATTGCTTGCGCGCCACATAGGGGTCGTGCGGATGCGACAGCGAAACGGTAAGGCACCAGGGACGGTGACCCGCATCGTCCTGCTCGCGCGACAGCTGGTAGAGTTTTTGCGTGGCCAGGAACACGACCTCGTCGTCATACTCCATTTGGTTGGTGATCTCGGCGACGCCGGCACCGGTGACCGAACCCAGATTGTGATACCACCAGTCGATCCGCTCGCCGGGCTTGCGGTAGTCCGGCGTCCAACCGAAATCGGCGGGATAGATGTCGGTGGTCAGCCGCTCCTCGAAACCGTGCAACTGGTCGGGCCCGACGAAGTGCATCTTGCCGGACAGGCAGGTATAATAGTCGGCGGCGCGCAGATGGTGGGCGAAGGTCGGAATGGAAGACGTGAACTCGGCGGCGTTGTCATAGACCCCGGTGCGCGATGGCAATTGCCCGCTCATGAACGAAGCGCGGCCAGGCGCGCAGAGCGGCGAGGCGGTGTAATTGTTGGCGAAGCGCGCCGAGCGCGCGGCAAGCGCCTTCAGGTGCGGCGCGTGCAGGAAGTCCGCCGGGCCGTCCGGAAAGAACGTGCCGTTGAGCTGATCGACCATGACGATCAGGAAATTGGGTCGCCGGGTGGTCAAGGCAGGCTCCGTCCGTTGAGCTTGGTTTCGAGATAGTCTTCCACGAGCGCGATCGCGGTCTGCGCGTCGGGCACGCCGTCTTTCAGCGCGCGGCGGATGTAGAGCCCGTCGATCAGTGCCGCGGTCGCTTCCGCCACACGGTCGGCCTCGGTCCGAGGCAGGATGCCGGTCAGCCCGCTCATCAGGTTCGAATTGAGCCGGCGCGCATAGATGCGCAGCAGCCGCCGCAGCTCAGTCGATTTCTGCGCCTCTACATAGAAGGCGAGCCAGGCGGCGATGATCTGTGGCTGGAACTGATCGTCGGAAAAGCTGACGGCGACGACGGCCGAGACGCGCTGGCGCGGCGTGGCGGCGAGGCCGAACGCGCGTCTTGTGTCGGTGTTGAGCTCGGCGAGGATGTGCCGCATTGTGGCGAAGAGCAGTTCGTCCTTCGCTCCGAAATAGTGATGCGCCAGCGCCGACGACACGCCGGCGCGGCCGGCGATCTCCGACATCGTCACGTCCAACGACCCGCGCTCGCCGATCGCCGAGATCGTCGCGTCGATCAGCGCCTTGCGGCGCACTGGCTCCATTCCGATTTTCGGCATTTTGGAATCCGGTTCTGCGGTTAGATTATTTTTTATTGACGGATCAATCAATAAAAAATCGACGTGAGATCAACCTTTCATTTCGATCTGGCCCATGCCTGGGGCTGGAAAACGGTTCACTATTGAACAATATTGAATCACGAGCCGCGCGCGATCGTGCTAGGCTGCGGCGCAAATGGAGGCTGCCATGACCGCATGCATCGTCGGCTGGGCGCATTCGCGCTTTGGCAAGCTCGAAGGCGAGACGCTGGAGGGCCTGATCACCAAGGTCGCCGTCGAAGCGCTCGACCACGCCGGCATCGGTCCGGACGATGTCGACGAGATCGTGCTTGGCCATTTCAACGCCGGCTTCTCGCCGCAGGATTTCACCGCGAGCCTCGTGCTCCAAGCCGATGACCGGCTGCGCTTCAAGCCGGCGACGCGCGTCGAGAACGCCTGCGCCACTGGCTCGGCCGCCGTCCGTCAAGGCATCCGCTCCATCGACGCCAACGCCGCTCGCATCGTGCTGGTGGTCGGCGCCGAGCAGATGACGACCACGCCCGGACCCGAAATCGGCAAGAACCTGCTCAAGGCCTCCTACCTGCCGGAAGATGGCGACACGCCGGCAGGCTTCGCGGGCGTCTTCGGCAAGATCGCGCAGGCCTATTTCCAGCGCTATGGCGACCAATCGGACGCGCTGGCCATGATCGCCGCCAAGAACCACAAGAATGGCGTCGACAATCCCTACGCCCAGATGCGCAAGGATTTCGGCTACGAGTTCTGCCGCCAGGAAAGCGAGAAGAACCCGTTCGTCGCCGGTCCGCTGAAGCGCACCGATTGCTCGCTGGTCTCCGACGGCGCCGCGGCGCTCGTTCTCACCGACACGGCGACGGCGCTGAAGATGCGCCGCGCCGTAACTTTCCGCGCCAACGAACATGTCCAGGACTTCCTGCCGATGTCGAAGCGCGACATCCTCTCCTTCGAGGGTTGCGAGCGCGCCTGGGAGCAGGCGCTGAAGAAGGCCGGCGTGACGCTCGACGACCTCTCCTTCGTCGAGACGCATGACTGCTTCACCATCGCCGAGCTGATCGAATACGAAGCGATGGGGCTCGCCAAGCCAGGCGAGGGCGCCAGGCTGGCGCTGGATGGCACGACGGCAAAGGACGGTCGGCTGCCGGTCAACCCGTCCGGCGGCCTGAAGGCCAAGGGTCACCCGATCGGCGCTACCGGTGTCTCGATGCATGTGCTGACAGCCATGCAGCTCACCGGCGAAGCCGGCGGCATCCAGGTGCCGGGCGCAAAACTCGGCGGCATCTTCAACATGGGTGGCGCGGCGGTCGCCAACTACGTTTCCATCCTCGACCGGATCAGGTAGAAGCGGCCCGCATCAAAGCGCGCCCTCCTTGGGCGGCGCGTGCGGGAGGCAACATGACAAATCCGGTTCTGGTCGAAGTCACGCGCGGCGAGGTGGTCGAAAGCGCCCACCGCGGCGCGGTCTCCGTCTTCGACGCCGACGGCAAGGCCGTCTGGGAGATCGGCGATACGGACCGCCCGGTGTTCCCGCGCTCGGCGGTGAAAGCAATCCAGGCATTGCCGCTGGTCGAATCGGGTGCCGCCGATGCCTACGGCTTCGGCAACCGCGAGCTGGCGCTGGCCTGCGCCTCGCATTCGGGTGAGCCGGCCCATGTCGAATTGGCCAACGCGATGCTCGCCAGGGCAGGCCTCGACAGGACGGCGCTGGAATGCGGTGCGCACTGGCCCTCGAGCCACGACGCCACCATTGCGCTCGCCCGCGCCGGCAACATGCCCAACGCTTTGCACAACAACTGCTCCGGCAAGCATTCCGGCTTCCTGTGCACCTGCGTGCATGCCGGCATTTCCCACGCTGGCTATGTCAAAGCCGGCCACGCTTTGCAGGAGATGGTCCGCGACGCCATGCAGTCCGTGACGGGAGCGGCGCATGACGTCGACCATTGCGGCATCGACGGCTGCTCGATCCCGACCTACGCCGTGCCGTTGAACAATTTTGCTCAGGGCTTTGCCCGCATGGCGACGGGCAGCGGCTTTGTGCCCGAGCGCGCCAAGGCGGCGAAGCGGCTGCTTTCGGCCTGCATGGCCGAGCCGTTCCTGGTCGCGGGCACCGGCAGGGCCGACGTCGCGCTGATGCAGGCGGCACCCGGTCGCATCTTCGTCAAGACCGGCGCCGAAGGCGTCTATTGCGCGGCATTGCCAGAGCTTGGCCTCGGCATCGCCTTGAAATGCGATGACGGGGCCGGCAGAGCGGCGGAGGTGATGATCGCCGCCGTGCTGGCGAAGCTGCTGAACGGTGATGAAGCGGTTGCGGCAAAGCTCACCGAGCTTGCCCATCCTCCGGTCGAAAGTCGCGTCGGCGCCAAGGTCGGCTTGCTGCGGCCGACAGCGGCGCTCAACTAGCGCATCGGCTTACTGACGCGCATCTGCCGCGCGCGTGAACCCAAGACAGAAAATTATGTGCTAGTCTCCCTCACCATCAATCGATGCTGGGCGCTGGCTATGCTGGAAGCGGACAAGGTGTTTGCCGGGTCAATCCCGGAAAATTACGATCGCCATATGGTGCCGCTGATTTTCGAGGCCTATGCCGCGGAGGCCGCGCAACGTGCGGCGTCTTTCTCACCCTTGGCCATTTTGGAGACCGCCGCGGGCACCGGAGCCGTCACCCGTGCCTTGGCGCCGAAACTCTCTCCTGGTGCCAGCTACATCGTAACCGACCTCAACCAGCCGATGCTCGATTATGCGGCTTTTCGCCAGGGGCCCGACAGCCGCATTACCTGGCGCCAGGCGGATGCCCTGAAGCTGCCTTTCGAGGATGCGGCCTTCGACCTCATCTGTTGTCAGTTCGGCGCGATGTTCTTTCCCGACCGTTCCGCTGCCTACCGCGAGGCAAAGCGTATGCTGAAGCCCGGCGGACATTTCCTCTTCAGCGTCTGGGATCGCATCGAGGAGAATATATTCGCCGATGACGTGACGAATGCTCTCGCCAGGATATTTCCGCATGATCCGCCGCGCTTCCTGGCGCGCACGCCGCATGGTTACCACGACAAGGACCTGATCCGCAGCGACCTCGAAGCCGCGGGATTCTCCGATGTGACGATCGACACCAGGGCCGAGCAGAGCCGCGCATCCTCGCCACGCGTTCCCGCCATCGCCTACTGTCAGGGCACCGTGCTTCGCAATGAGATCGAGGCCAGGGAGGCCGGAAGATTGGAGTCGGCAACTGACTACGCCGAAGCCGCAATAGCCGACAGACATGGTAGCGGCGAAATTGCCGCCAAGATCCAGGCGCATATCATCGTGGCCGTGGCCTAACTCACCTTGTTGCGCTCCACGGTAAGATGCGCGTAGCCGGTATCGGTTGACTGCGTGAGGTCCCCGGTCACTGGATCGGCCCAGCGCTGGCCAACAATGGCGCCGTTTTTCGCGCCGTCGATGACATTGTCCGAGATCACGGCGCTGCCGGAACCTTCGACGACCGAAACGACGATGCCGGTGCCCGCCTTGCGGATGATGTTGCCTGTCGCCACGACATTGCGCAGATAAGGACCCCAGCCGAGCTGCATGCCATAGAGCGGCGCGTTCTCGACGACGTTGCCGGACACCGTTGTGTCGGCCTCGGCGCTGATGCCGACGCCGAAGCCGGGCGGATCGGCGGTGTAGGGGCCGATGGTCGAGAGGTTGCGCACGATATTGTTCGAGCAGACGGCCATCCGCCCGCCTTCGTTGAAATTGACGATCGAGATGCCGTTGGCGGCGCCGTCGACCAGATTGTTGCTGATGATTGCGCCTTCGAAGGAGAATTCCGAATAGATCCCGGTTTCGCCCGAGCGCGAGCAGGTGTTGCCGGTGATCTGCAAATTGCTTGAGCTGTTGGCGCGGACCGCGGTGAAAGCACAGTCGGAGACGACGTTGCCGGAGATGATGACGTTGTCGGCGCGGAAGGCATTGATGCCGTTGCCGTTCTGCCCGGTGCCGCCGCTGCGCGCGCCGATCCTCTGGACGCGGTTGCCGCTGACGATGGTGCTGTCTTCCGCAGCCAGCCAGCGATGCACCAGAATGCCGCCATTGGCGCAATCGGAAACGGTGTTACCCGAAATCTCCAGCCCGCCGGCCTCGACTGAATAGATGCCGGCATCTGCAGCACCCGAAATATCCGAGCGACCGACGCGACCGACGGCATGCTCGAGCGCCAGCCCGTTCTTGCCGCTGCCGGTCACCTGGCAATTGTCGATGACGAGATGGGCGACACGGCGCAGGTCGAGCAGCCCCTTAGTGTAGTCGGCTAGCCAGCGGTTGGCGCCGTCGAGCACCAGCCCGCTGAGCTCGATATGCTCGGCTTGTTCGGCCATCATCAGATGGCCGTTGCCGCCATAGACGATGCGCGTCGCGCCTGGCACGCCCGACAGGCGCACGCGCGCGGGCAGCTTCAGGTTTGAGACGAGATAGCTGCCCGGCGGCAGGAATACCGGCTGGTCGCGGTCGCTGGCCTCGGCCAGCATCCTGGCAAAAACCTTGCTCTGGTCGTCGACCGCGCCCGGCTGCACGCCGATCTCCGTGGCGTTGATCGAGCCGCGCATCGCGGCCATCTCGATGCCCGGCAGCGACTTGGCCGATGCCTTGCCGGCAAAGACGCCGGCAATGGCGAAGCCGGCGGTCCGGGCAAGCAGCGTTCGTCTGTTCAACATCGGCACAGGTCCTGGCGTTTCGCCCTGTCTGTCGCAGGAATCGTGCCAAGGCGGGCTCATCGGCAAACCGCTTGTGCAGTCGCCTCGCCAAGCCTAAGTTCACCCCATGAGCAGAGCTTTCACGCGCGAAGAAGACAGCGAGAACGCCATTGCCGGCGTCGGCGAACGGCCGGTCAGCACGCACCGCAACCTGGTGACGGAGCGCGGCCTGGCGATGATCGAGGACAATCTCGCCGAGCTGCGCGACCTGATGGCCAAGGCTGAAAGGCGCGGCGACCGCGAGCGCCTCGCTGTCGTATCGCGCGACCTGCGCTACTGGACCGCGCGGCGCGAAAGCGCGGAGCTTTCCGTGCCGGAGCCGGGCAGCGACGTGGTGCGCTTCGGCATGGGCGTGACGCTGGAAGGCGACGACGGCAAGAAGGTGCATTGGCGCATCGTCGGCGAGGACGAGGCCAATCCGTCGAAGGGCAGCATTTCCCATGTCTCGCCGATGGCCGTGGCTCTGTTCGGCAAGAAGATCGGCGAGATCGTGACCGTCAACGGCAAGGAATGGGAAATCGTCAAGCTCTCGGACAAGGTCGAGAACTAGCAGCCAAGCCTAATTGCCAGCTGCTGCAATCCAGCTTCGTATTTGTCCGTGACATCGCGAGCAGCGTTCATTTCCCGTTTGTAGTTGTGTGGCGGATTGGCCTTAGAATGACGCCGTCGTCGGTTTCGGCGATCTGGAGCTCATCGCCGACCTTGGAGGCTCAAGCTGTCAAGCATTTCGCGTGGCAGTAGCAAGGCCCCCGATCCGTCCTCAAGCCTCTGGACGACTGTCAGAACATCATCGCGCCATGGTTGCATCTATTTCCATAGAACAACCTTTTGGCCAAATCAGCAAGCCCTCACTGATCGGCCAGCAACCGATCCATCAGCCGGTTGGCCGCTTCCGGGATGACGGTTCCCGGCGGGAAGATCTCCGCCGCGCCCGCCGCCAGCACCGCGTCGTAGTCTTGCGGCGGGATGACGCCGCCGGCGACGATCAGCATGTCGCCATGGCCGAGTTTCTTCAGCGCATCCTTGAGTTCTGGGATCAGCGTCAGGTGCCCGGCGGCTAAGGAGGAGGCGCCGATAATGTCGACATCGTGCTGCACCGCGAGCTTCGCGATCTCGTCCGGCGTCTGGAACATCGGCCCGACGGTCACGTCGAAGCCCAGATCGGCGAATGCGCTGGCGATCACCTTCTGGCCGCGGTCATGGCCGTCCTGGCCCATCTTGGCGACCAGGATGCGCGGTTTGCCGCCGGATTTCTTTTCGAACGCTTCGATCTTCTCCTGCAGCCGCTCAAGCCCCGGGTTGTCGCCGAGCGCCTCGCGATAGACGCCGAAGATCGTCTGCACCGCCGCCGTGTGGCGGCCGAATACCTTTTCCAGCGCCAGCGAAATCTCGCCGACGGTAGCGTTGGCGCGCGCCGCGCGGATCGCGAATTCGAGCAGGTTCTCGTCGCCCTCGGCGGCACGGGTCAGCGCCGCCAGCGCATCCTCCAGCGCCGCGACGTCGCGTGTGCCTTTCAGCCGCTGCAGCTTCGCCAATTGCCTGGCCTTCACCTCGGCATTGTCGATCTTCAGCACATCCACTTCGATATCCGTCTGCGGCCGGTGCGCGTTGACGCCGACCAGCACCTGTTCGCCGGAATCGATGCGCGCCTGCGTGCGCGCCGCCGCCTCCTCGATGCGCAGCTTCGGGATGCCTTTCTCGATCGCCGCCGCCATGCCGCCGAGGCTTTCCACCTCCTCGATATGGGCGAGCGCGCGCTCCGCCAGATCATGCGTCAGCCGCTCGACATAGGCCGAGCCGCCCCAAGGATCGATCATGCGCGTGGTGCCGGATTCCTTCTGCAGGATGAGCTGCGTGTTGCGCGCGATCCGCGCCGAATGGTCGGTCGGCAGCGCCATTGCTTCGTCGAAGGAATTGGTGTGCAGCGACTGGGTGTGCCCCTGCGTCGCCGCCATCGCCTCGATCATCGTGCGGGTGATGTTGTTGTAGGGATCCTGCGCCGTCAGCGACCAGCCCGAGGTTTGGCAATGGGTGCGCAGCGACAGCGAGCGCTCGTCCTTCGGCGCAAAATTCTTCTTCATCAGGCTCGACCACAGCAGCCTTGCGGCCCTGAGCTTGGCGATCTCCATGAAGAAGTTCATGCCGATCGCCCAGAAGAAGGACAGGCGCGGCGCGAAACGGTCGATGTCGAGGCCGGCGGCGACGCCGGCGCGGGCATATTCGATGCCGTCGGCGATGGTGTAGGCAAGCTCCAGATCGGCCGTCGCGCCGGCTTCCTGCATATGGTAGCCGGAGATCGAGATCGAGTTGAACTTCGGCATATGCCTGGAGGTGTAGGCGAAGATGTCCGACACGATCCGCATCGAAGGTTTCGGCGGATAGATGTAGGTGTTGCGGACCATGAACTCCTTCAGAATATCGTTCTGAATGGTCCCGGCGAGATCGTTCTGGGCGACGCCCTGTTCCTCCGCCGCCACGATGTACAGCGCCATGATCGGCAGCACGGCGCCGTTCATCGTCATCGACACCGTCATCTCGTTGAGCGGAATGCCGTCGAACAGCTGCCGCATGTCGAGGATGGAATCGATCGCCACGCCCGCCATGCCGACATCGCCGGCGACGCGCGGATGGTCGCTGTCATAGCCGCGATGCGTGGCGAGATCGAAGGCGACCGACAAGCCTTTCTGGCCGGCCGCAAGGTTGCGCCGGTAGAAGGCGTTGGATTCCTCGGCTGTCGAGAAGCCGGCATATTGCCGGATCGTCCAGGGCTGCTGAACATACATGGTCGGGTAGGGGCCGCGCATGAAGGGCGGCAGGCCGGGAAAGGTGTCGAGATTGGCAAGACCCTTGAGATCGCCTTGGCCGTAAACATGCTTCACGGCGATGCCTTCCGGCGTCATCCGCTGACCTCTGAGCTCGACCGGCGCGCGACGCGGCTCCGACCAGCCGATCTGGCTGAAATCCGGGATCATGATCCGGCTCCGATCGACTGATCGATGCGCACCGGAAACAGCGGCTCGCAGGTCGCCACGCCTTCGGTCAGGGCCGGACGCCGTTCCCGCGGCAGCGTCTCGACCGGACGCTCCACCGGCGCGCGGTAAAGCGTCGTGCCGACAATGCCGCGCTCGCCCGATCGGTAGGCGCCGTTGCGCTTGGCGGCGGCCGTCTGCACTCGGTTCTGGATATAGCCCTGCTGCAGGCTGGCGAGCACGCCGCCCTCGGCCTCGATGCGCTGGAATTCTTCCCAGGCCGCGGCGCAGAGATCGTTGGTCAGCGCCTCGACCGAACCGGAGCCGCAGGCCGGATCGGCGACACGGCCGATGTGGCTTTCCTCGGCCATGATCAGCTGCGCGTTGCGGGCGACGCGGCGGGCAAAGCCGGCCGGCAGCCCATGCGTGATGGTATGCGGCAGGATCGAGATCGAATCTGCGCCGCCGGTTGCCGCCGCGAAGGCCGCGATCGCCGTACGCAAGATGTTGGTCTCCGGGTCGGCCATCGTCATCATGCGATAGGAGGTCTCGGCATGGATGCTGGCGGTCGAGGCCGGGATCGAGCAGGCTTCCTGGACGCGCGCCCAGAGCTTGCGCAACGCCCGCACCTTGGCCATCGACAGGAACTGGTCCTGGTCCACGCTGAGCGCGAAGCCGATATAGGGCGCCGCATAGACCAGCGGCTGGCGCGCCTTCTCGAACATTCTGAGATAGGACACGACCGATGCCATCATCGTGCCAAGCTCCTGCGCCTCGGTGGCGCCGGCATTGTGGAAGACGCGGCCGTCGGCCTCGAGCAGCACGCCCGGCACGCCCATCGAGAAGAAATGCGCCAGCGACTGCGGCATCGATTCCTGCAGCGCCTCGATCGAGGTGCGCAGCCGCCCGGTTCCGGCGAAGATCGCTGCCGGGTCGATGCCGAAGGAAAGGTTGAGCTTGGCCGGATCGGAGCGGCGGCGGCTCAGGAAAGCCAGCAGCCAGTCGGCCACGGCGCGACTCCAGGGGTGCGCGTCGATGCGCACCTGAACGCGGTTGAGCGGCACGCCGTCGAGCACCCTTTCCAGCGCCTCCGCGGTGCGCGGCAAGCCGTAGCCGAAGGCATTCGGCGCACCTTCGAAGACAAGCGACAGGCCAGTGGCACCTTGGGCGATGTCTTCCAGGGCTTGCGCGCTGGCCCGGGCGACATCCGGGTCGTCGACGCGCTGACTGACGATCCAGGGCGCGGTCGGATTTGTACGCGGCAACGGCTCGGCGGTCGTCGAGCGTTGGCTGAGCGGCTCGATGCGGATGCCGTCATCGGTGTGGGAGACGAGCTTTTCCTCGAAAGAACCGCCGGCAAGCGCCTTTTCCGCCAGCGCCCGCCAACGCTTGGCGTCCGGGTTCGGAAGGTCGACATCCCTGGTCAAGGCGCCGGCGCCCATCGCTCTCCTCGCTTCTCGGCCGCATCAGCCGGTCAAGCCAATCTAAGGTCAGGAACCGGATATCACAATGCATCATCCGGCCGGGTTCTCTCGGCCAGCCAATCGATTGCCAAACATGCACCGAATCCGCAAGCGCCAAAGGCCAAATTCGCTGCTCCCCAAAATCGAGACTGGGCATTGCCGCATGCGACCGGCGTTACTATACCTCGGGAGAGGCCTTTGAGCGGAACAGATTGCGGAGACCGGACATGGTTGACGAGACCAGTATCTTCATCGGCGCCAGCCGCAAGCCCGACGATTCCTATCAGCGCGCCGAAGAGCTGCTGCTGCGCTACGGCAACCGCCACGGCCTCGTTACCGGGGCCACGGGCACCGGCAAGACCGTCAGCCTGCAGGTCCTGGCCGAGGGCTTTTCCAACGCCGGCGTGCCTGTCTTCTGCGCCGATATCAAGGGCGACCTTTCCGGCATATCCATGATGGGCGAGGCCAAGGATTTCCTGGTCAAGCGCGCCGAGCAGGTGAAGCTCGATCCTTATCAATTCCAGGAATTCCCTGTCATCTTCTGGGATCTGTTCGGCGAGCAGGGCCATCCGATCCGCGCCACCATTTCGGAGATGGGCCCGCTGCTTTTGTCGCGGCTGATGAACCTCACGGAAGCTCAGGAAGGCGTCATGAACATCGCCTTCCGCATCGCCGACGAGGAAGGCCTGCTGCTGCTCGATCTCAAGGACCTGCAGGCGCTGCTCGCCAACATCGCCGAGCGCGCCGACGAACTCAGCGCGCGCTACGGCAATGTCACTAAGCCTTCGGTCGGCGCCATCCAGCGCACGCTGCTGGTGCTGGAGAGCCAAGGCGCGGCGAACTTCTTCGGCGAGCCGGCGCTGCGCATCGCCGACATCATGCGCACCACGCGCGACGGCCGCGGCGCGATCAGCGTTCTGGCCGCCGACAAGCTGATGATGAACCCCAGGCTCTACGCCACCTTCCTGCTTTGGCTGATGTCGGAGCTGTTCGAGGAATTACCCGAGGTCGGTGATCTCGACCGGCCAAAGCTGGTGTTCTTCTTCGACGAGGCGCATCTTCTGTTCGAAGACGCGCCGAAGGTGCTGATCGACCGCGTCGAGCAGGTAGTGCGGCTGATCCGCTCCAAGGGCGTCGGCGTCTATTTCGTCACCCAGAACCCGCTGGACATTCCGGAAAAGGTGCTGGCCCAGCTCGGCAACCGCGTCCAGCATGCGCTGCGCGCCTATACGCCGCGCGAGCAGCAGGCGGTGCGCTCGGCCGCCGAAACCTTCCGGCCCAATCCCGATTTCGACTGCGCCACCGCCATCACCCAGCTTGCCACCGGCGAGGCGCTGGTCTCGATGCTGGAGGACAAGGGCGTGCCGGCCATGGTCCAGCGCACGCTGATCCGGCCGCCGTCATCGCGGCTCGGCCCGATCACGCCCGAAGAGCGCCGCAAGATCATCGCCGAGAGCCCGGTCGCCGGCCAGTACGACGAGGCCATCGATCGCGAATCGGCCTTCGAAATGCTGCAGAAAAAGGCCAAGGAGGCGCAGGACGCCGAGGCTCAGGCACAACAGCAGAACAGCGGCGGTTCGCGCTGGACCATTCCGGGCTTCGACGATGTCCTGGGGACAGGCAACCGGCGGTCTTCCAACCGCCAGACCGTGGCCGAAGCCGCCATCAAGTCGGTGGTGCGCTCGGTCGGCTCGTCCGTCGGCCGCGCTATCGTGCGCGGAATTTTGGGAAGCCTGGCGCGAGGCCGCTGAAGCAAAGAGACGGTACCGCGCGGAGCGCGACGCGAATCACGCCTGTAAGCTTCGACGTCGGGCGAAACCCGCTTGCCGTCGCGCGAATCCGTCGCGGAAATGCGCCGCCCCGGAAAGCTGCCCTCGTTACCTCGCGACGATCAAATCTTACCTGCCGACGGGTAAGCCGCATCAGCGGCAGCTAAAACTTTTCGCAAGGGAACTTTTCCCAGCAGAACCGCAATTTCATGAAATACCGGACGCGCCAAATCATGGCCTTTGACGTGCTGTTGCCGGGGGGCAAACTGGATAGCGCCGACAGCACGTGCGATCACGAATTATTGTGGCCAGGGAACCGAAAGCGCCCGCTAAGGTTGGGCCAAGACTGCGGAGGGCTGAGCATCAGGAGTCCAAGTTGCGGCGCGATGACGATCTGCAAGCTTGGTATTCGGAAATTCCTCCTGAAAGGCGGCCGCTGCTGAACGCGAAAGGTGGGCTGTCGCTCGGCCACGCTCGCCTCGTGGCGCAATTCCTAAGCGAAAACTTTTCGCGCAAGCTTTCGCTCGCCGAAATGGCCGCTGTGTGCGGGCTGTCGCCTTACCATTTCGCCCGTGCTTTCTCCAAGACGTTCGGCGTGACGCCGCATCAATATGTTCTTGCCCTTCGCCTTGACTTTGCCGAGAAGCTGCTGGCCGACAGGCGCATGTCGATCACGGACATCGCCTATCTGAGCGGCTTCTCGAGCCAGAGCCATCTCACCACCACGATGAAGAAATACCGCGACGTAACGCCAATGCAGGTGCGAGAGAGGCTGGTTCAATCGGGGGCCGGCAGGCAGGGCTAATTCCCGCGCAGTTATCTATGGATCGGCTTATAAAAGGTATTACTAAAGTAATTTTGCGTTAACCCATGGAAGATCTACGGTATATTTTCAGATAAACAGCAATTTGTTGGAATACGAGCCCCGGAAAACCTGTCTTTCTGCAGCAAATCCGGTATTCGGATTCTAAGCTGGCCGAGGGGACATGAGCGACGACACGGCGGTTCGCCGGAGCCTTTCCGAGGAGATCGGTTACTGGCTGGAGTCGGCATCGCGGACGCTTGAGAAGCGCTATGGAGATGGCGTGCCCCTGGCCAAGCAGGACATGCTGCTGGCCCATTATCTTTACGGCCTCACGACCGTCGTTCACGCGCATGACACACCTGCCGTCCATCTGGCGGCGGTGCGCTCCTATCTCGAGCGGCTGATCCCAACCGAGCGGGTTGCCGCGGCGCTCCAGGCTGTGCCCGAGGCGGGTGACGCCTGGCTTGAAAACACGCTCGATCGCGTCGAGGCGATCGGTGAAAAACAGGGCCATGCGCTGCTCGCGCGCGGCGCCGATGTGATCGTTCCATTTTCGAGCAGACACGCTTTGGCGGCAGGGTCGGCGGAACCTGCCGTTATCGAGCGCGACCCACCAAAGGAGGCATTCTCGCAATGAACTTCAGGCAAGAACGTATCGCTCAGCGCGGGTCGGCCCGATTTGCTGGAAACTGGGTCTCCGTCGCTCCCGAGAGCCGTTCGCTGCGCCGCCGCCTGATGGCGACGCTGCGCAACGCGCATCGCGTGCTCGGCATGCGACGCAAGGGACGTGGGCTCGGCAAGCTCGGCGTCGGCGCAAGCCTTGGGTATATTGCATCGGCCGCCGCTTTGTTCCTGTTCGCGGCGCCGGCGCAAGCGCAATATGCCGCTGGCGGCGGGTCCGCGACCGCTCCCGAGACCATAGCGATCGGAAATGGCTCAACCGCCAGCCTCAACTGGGCCATAGCGCTCGGCTTCCAGGCTCAATCGACAGCGCAATACTCTGTCGCTATCGGCCGAACCGCGTCGGCCACCGGCCCCGGCGGCGCGGTGGCGCTGGGCTCCGGCACAATTTCGAACAACGTCAATACGGTAGCGATCGGCGTCAGCTCCAGTGCAACCGCCGCGGGTGCCAGCGCCCTGGGAACCTTCTCCGTTGCTTCGGGTGGCAACGCCACAGCCGTCGGCGTCAGTTCCTTGGCCAGCGGCGCCACCTCCTTCGCCGGCGGCTGGGGGACCCAAGCCACCGGGCTGCGCAGTACCGCGATTGGCAATTCATCTGTTGCGTCGGGAATAGATGCCTTTGCTCAAGGTACTTCCGCCACCGCAAGCAACCAGAATGCCATCGCGATCGGCTTCCAGTCGGTCGCTACACAGATCAACTCCATCAATATCGGCGGGCGCACTCTTGCGGGAGCGGGCGCTACTGCGCAGGGCGCCATCGCTCTTGGCACCGATGTGACGGCGTCTCAGCAAAACACCGTTGCCATAGGCATCCTGACCAAGGCAACGGGAACGAGCGCCACGGCTATGGGCAACACAGCCAGCGCCTGGGGCAACCAGTCTATCGCGCTCGGCTTGGGAGCGCAGGCGGGCGTTCAGGCCAATACGGCCCTGCCCAACAGCATCGCGATCGGCACCAATTCGCTCTCTTCGGGCGCTTTCGCCACGGCCATGGGTGCTACTTCAATTGCGAGCGGCTCCGCCAGCACGGCGGTTGGCAACACCGCCGTTGCCAGCGGCCAAAACGCGTCCTCGTTTGGGTCCGGAGCGAATGCGACGGGAGACAATTCGCTTGCTGCCGGCGTGAGCGCCAACGCGGCTGGCGCACAGTCCGTGGCACTCGGCATCGGGACCGTAGCCAGCGCCGACAATTCCACCGCCGTCGGACGTGACACCCGCGCCACTGGACTCAACAGTACCGCGCTCGGCCGCGGCGCCCAAAGCAGCGCCGTGAACTCCATCTCTCTCGGCGCAGGGACGAGGGCGTCCGGGATAGGCGCCGTCTATGTCGGCTCGAGCACTTTTGCAACGAGCGCCAGTGGAGACAACGCCATCGGCATCGGCACGGACGTGACGGCATCTGCGGGCGACGCCCTTGCGATGGGACGCGAGAGCCAGGCGACTGCAGCCAACGCCGTCGCGGTCGGTCTGCAGTCCGCTGCGCTCTCCGCCGACTCCATCGCCATCGGAACGGGCGCGACTACCGATGGCGGCAAGGCCGTGGCCATCGGCGCCGGCAACACCGCCTATGGCGACGGCGCGGTGGCCATCGGCGATCCGAGCTACGCCAGCGGTACCGGCGCCTTCACCGGCGGCGCCAATAACATCGCCAACAGCGACGGCACGGCGACCGCTACCGCCGCCAATATGGCCAACGGCGCCGTTGCCATCGGCAACAGCAACAAGGCGATCGGGCAAGGCTCCGTGGCGCTGGGCAACGGCTCTACCGCGGGCGCCGCCGGTCTCGCCGGCAATGTCGCCCTGGGCGACGGCGCTACTGCGGCGGCAAGCTCCGGCGACGTGGCGCTCGGCTCCGGCTCGGTAACCGCCGCAGCAGTCGGCACCAGCGGCACGACGATCGGCACCACGACCTACGCCTTCGCCGGCACGACGCCGACCTCGACCGTCAGCATCGGCGCGCCGGGCGCGGAGCGGACCCTCACCAATCTCGCCGCGGGCCGGCTCAGCAACGCCTCGACCGACGCCATCAACGGTTCGCAGCTTTTCGCCACCAATCAGCAGGTGACGCAGAACACGACCGATATCGCCAACATCGGGAATACGATCACCAACATCAACACCGGTGCCGGCATCAAGTATTTCCACGCCAATTCGACGCTGCCCGACTCCCAGGCTCTGGGGACGGATTCGGTCGCGATTGGCCCCAATGCCGTGGCCAACAACGCCGGCGACGTGGCAATCGGCCTGAACTCCGTATCCGGCACCACGACGGTTGTCGGCGGCACGACGATCGGCGGTGTGAACTACGCCTTCGCCGGGGGAACCCCGGCGGGCGCATTCTCGGTCGGCTCGGTGGGCGCGGAGCGTCAGATCCAGAACGTCGCGGCCGGGCGGTTGAGCAACTCCTCGACCGACGCGGTCAACGGCTCGCAGCTCTTCGCGACCAACCAGCAGGTAACGCAGAACACCACAGATATCGCGGCCAACACCGCCGACATCACCACTCTCGGCAACACGATCAACAACATCAATACCGGCGGCGGCATCAAGTATTTCCATGCCAATTCGACGCTTGCCGACTCCCAGGCTCTGGGGACGGATTCGGTCGCGATTGGCCCGAATGCCGTCGCCAACAATGCCGGCGACGTGGCGATCGGCCTGAATTCGGTGTCCGGAACCACGACCAATGTCGGCGGCACGACGATCGGCGGCGTCAACTACACCTTCGCCGGCGGAACGCCGGCCGGCGCGTTCTCGGTCGGTTCGGTGGGCGCGGAGCGCCAGATCCAGAACGTCGCGGCCGGGCAGTTGAGCAACTCCTCGACCGATGCGGTCAACGGCTCGCAGCTCTTCGCGACCAACCAGCAGGTGACGCAGAATACGACCGATATCGCCGCCAACACCGCCGATATCACCACGCTCGGCAACACGATCAACAATTTTGCCGGCGACACCTCGACTGCATACACGGACGCCAATGGCGACGGCATCCGCTACGTGCGCACCAACGACACCACGCTGCCGATTACCGACGCCTTCGCGCAAGGGGTTGGCTCCTCGGCGCTCGGCTATCAGGCGACCGCATCCGCCGCCAATTCGCTGGCTCTCGGCCGCGGCACCGCGGTCACCATCGCCGACGGCGTGGCGCTGGGCTCCGGCTCGGTTTCGGATCGCGCCGTCGCGCCCGCGTCGGGATCGATCCTCTCCGGCACCGGCCTCATTCCCTACAACACCGCGGATATGAGCCTGCTCGGCGCCGTCTCGGTGGGAACCTCCACCGCTTATCGCCAGATCATCAACGTGGCCGACGGCACGCAGGACCAGGATGCGGTCACGCTTCGCCAGTTGAAGGGCGCGCTGAGCTCCTTCGCGGTAACGGGGACCATGTACTTCCACGCCAATTCGACCGCGCCGGACTCGCTGGCGGTCGGCGCCGAGTCGGTCGCGATCGGCCCGCGCACCACCGTCAACGGCGACAACGGCATCGGCATGGGCAACGGCGCCATCGTCCAGCAGACGGCGCCGGGCGGCATCGCAATCGGCCAGAACGCGACCTCCAACCAGGCCGACAGCATCGCCTTCGGCACCAACTCGACCGCCAACGGCGCCCAGTCCATGGCGCTCGGCGCCGGCGCCACGGCCAATGAGCCGGGCAGCGTCGCGCTCGGCGCCGGCTCGACCACCGCCGCCGCAGTCGCCACCACCGGCACGACGATCAACGGCGTCAACTACACCTTCGCCGGAACCGCTCCGACAAGCACGGTGAGCGTCGGCAGCGTCGGCAACGAGCGCACCGTTACCAATGTGGCGGCGGGGCGGATCAGTGCCTCCTCCACCGACGCCATCAATGGCAGCCAGCTCTATGCGACCAACCAGGCTGTCGAAGCAGTGCAGGGAAGTGTCGGCAATCTGAATGAATTCGCCGTCCAGTATGACAAGAACCCGGACGGCACCAAGTCCAATTCGCTCACGCTTGTCGGCGGCGACGTGAATGCGCCTGTCGTCATCCACAATGTCGGCCCCGGCGTCGCCAACACCGATGCGGTCAACGTGCAGCAACTCAATCTTGGGCTGGCGACAACGTTCGACAACTCCAAGGCCTATACCAACCAGGTGGCGGCAACCACGCTGCAGCAGGCCAATGCCTACACCGACTCCAAGCTCAGCCAGCTCAACATGGATATGGGCGAGGCTCGGGGCGAGGCGCGCCAGGCCGCCGCGATCGGCCTTGCGGCCGCCTCGCTGCGCTACGACGACCGTCCGGGCAAGTTGAGCGTGGCGGCCGGCGGCGGCTACTGGCGCGGCGAAGGCGCCGTGGCGTTCGGCGCCGGTTACACCAGCGAGGACGGCCGGGCGAGAGCGAACGTTTCGGGCACGACGGCGGGCGGGCACTGGGGTGTCGGCGCGGGTGTCAGCTTTACCCTGAACTAGAGCGTGATCACGAAAAGTGCGTAGCGGTTCTGCGAATGATCATGCTCAGGCAAGGAGCCCGTCCACGGTCGGGCGAGCCGTCTCTGCCGTGGCACTTTGCATGGTTTGCCTGCTCCTGCCCGGCCCGCGCGCGGCCGGGCAGGAGGCGGCCCAGCCCGCCTATCGGATAAAGCCTTCCGACGTCGCGGTGCCCGCGGGCGTGAAGCTTGGCGACTATCAGCGCACCACTCGTCCGTTCGAGAACTGGACGCTGATCTGCGACGAGAACCTGCAGGCCAGGAAGAAGGTCTGCAACATCGGCCAATCTTTCATCGATCAAAGCCAGGCGTTGGTCTTCAGCTGGTCGCTCGCGGCCGACGAGAAAGGCAAACCCTTCATGATATTGCGGACTCCGAGCGCGGCAGGTAAGGGCAGCAAGCTTTCACTGAGACTTGCCGGCCGCAAACAGCCGGTCGACGTTCAACTGCAGGGCTGCGATGCGTCGGTTTGCGTCGGCTATGTGCCCGTCGGCCCGGTGCTTCGCGAGCAGATCAGCAAAGAGACCACGGTCCAGGTTTCCTATTCCCTGCCGTCGGGGACGACCGTCAACCTTGATGCCCCGTTCAAGGGACTCAAGACCGCGCTGTCGGCCATCAACTAGAAAGACTTCGAGATGACACGCCAATCCATCGAGGACAGAATCCTGACGCAGCCGGTCGCGCTGCCGGAGCCGCCGGCAAGTCCACCGCCACAGCGTTCGCCAGGCTGGCGCCTGGCGCGAAACACGGCGTTGCTCGGCGCGTTCGCGGTCTTGGTCGCGGCGGCGGTGGTCTTGTCGTTCCGTCTCTATCCCGCGCTTGGGACATTCGTCGCTGGCACGGCCTCCGCGCAGGCGCAGGCGCCCATGCAGGGCAAGCCGGCGGAAGCCGTGCCCGCGCCGGTCGACGCCTCGGCAAACAAGAATCCGTTTCAGGCGCATGTCGCGCAGGCAGGCGTCCGCACCTGCGCCAATCTCTTTGCCGCGATGGGACAGGCTCTGACTGCCGGGTCGACCTATGCGATCCAGACGCAATGGGACAAAACCTCACCCGACACCCATGCCGTGCAGGCCGTCGCCGGGATGAGCTACAACCTGCCGGACTACAAGACGCAGGCCGCGGGCGTCGTTTTTGCCTCGCCTGTCGGCCAGAGCTGCGAGGGTGGCTTCATGCGCGTGGCGCCATTCCCGCGCTCTTGCCAGGAAGTCGCCGGAACGCTCCCGAAGGGCAGCCTGCTGGCGGACAATCTTTCGAACACGATGCTTTTCAACCTGGCCGACAATGCCGGCCAGGCGCTGCTGGTCCCAACCGGCAACACTTGCATCGTCGTCTCGGTCGCGCGCATGGGCGGCTAGAGCCGGGCATGACAGTCGATTGCTGAATAGCTGCAACTGGAGCACGAAGATGCTGATCAATCCCCGCCTTTCGATCCCGCTGCTTGCGGCGCTCGCCGGGCTTACGATTGCGAGCAACGCGGCTGACCTGATCGCCCCGTCACCGCCGGCGCAGACCGGCGAGGAAAAGGGCATCTGGGGCGCGATCGCCTACTCGCCGGGCGACGGCCGTCACGGCTTTTTCTGGGGCGCCGACAAGCGGCAAGAGGCGGAAGACATTGCGCTCAAGCATTGCGAGAATGCAGATGGCAAGGGCTGCCGGGTGGTCGAGGTGTTCCGCAACCATCGCCATTGGGACGATGATGACGGCACCGGCTTTCCCTATGAGCACTGCGCGGCGCTTTCGGTAGGCAAGAGCCGTGGCGAGGCGACGCCGTTCTGGAGTGCAGCATCAGCCGCGACCCGCCGCGAAGCCGAGGAGAAGGCGACAGCCCAGTGCGGAGGCGAGAGCAAGGAGTGCAAGATCCGCGAGTGGGTCTGCACCTGACGGGAGGCAGCCGTTGGATATTCCGTCGCGTCCGGATGTCGGCGAGCGACACAGCGCCTGATCTTGGCAATCAGAGGGCAGGGCGCTTGGCGATGGCCAGGCCGATGCCGAGCGCGATCATTGCGCCGCCTGACGCCTCGCGCAGGCGGCGTATCACATTGTTGCGCCCGGCCGCACCGTGTCGGATACGGCTCGCCACGAATGCGACTAGGACATCGGCAAGCGTATTGAGCGTTACCGACACGAAGCCGAGGGTCATGAACTGCAGGGCGACATGGCCGGCGCTGAGGTTCACGAATTGCGGAATGAAGGCTAGAAAGAAGGCCGCCGTCTTCGGATTCAAGGCCTCGACCAGCACGCCTTCGCGAAACGCTCGGCCGGCGCCGACGGCAGGCGTCGGCGTCCCGCCTTCCAGCATCGTCTTTGCCTCGCGGCGCGCGGACTGAAAGGTGCGGAAGCCGAGCCAGACGAGGTAGACGGCGCCGATCAGCTTCAGCGCCGTGAACAGTTCCGCGCTCGCAAGCACGATTGCCGAAACGCCAAGGCTGCCGGCAAGCACATGGACCATGCCGCCCAGCCCGGTCCCGAAACTCGAAGCGAAGCCTTCCGCGCGTCCTCCGGCCAGCGTGCGCGCCGCGACATAGAAGATGCCCGGCCCTGGCGTGATAGCAAGCAGGAAGGCCGCGGCGAGATACAGGGCGAATGGGGTCAGGTCCGGCATGACGGGCTCGCTAGGGGATTGCGTTTCAAACCGGGATGAGTGGCGCGACCTCGCGGTCCGACGGCCGGTCGCTGGATGAGAGGCCGGACACGACACCGGCGCGATCGGCGGCGTTGCGGTTCTGGCTCATCTTGCGCTTGCCTTCGAGCTTTGTAACCGGCATGCGCAGGCCGACAATGCCCTTCAGTTGCGATTGAATGAAATCCGCCGGCGCGTCCGACACCGCCCAGGGCGCGGCGCGCTCGCCTTCATGCAGGTTGGTCAGGCGGGTCACGACCTCGAGCAGCCTGTCGGCATCCTCGAAGAATTCGACAGGACCATGGGCATGGACGGCGACATAGTTCCAGGTCGGGACGACCTTTCCGGTCTCGTGCTTGGTCTGATACCAGGCGGGCGTCACATAGGCGTCCGGCCCCATGAACATCGCCAGGCCGTCGCCCACCAGCGGCACGCGCCACTGCGGGTTTGCCTTTGCGACGTGCCCGTAGATCACCCCATGCTCACCCTCGTTCTCGTCGAGCAAAAGCGGCAGATGCGTAGCCAGCGGACCTTCCGCCGTGGCGGTGATCAGCGTCGCCAGACGCGCCGCGCGGATCGTAGCCATTAGGCTCTCTTGATCGTCGTCGCGGAAGGCAGGCGGGATGTACATGATGAAACTCCTTGCGTTGCACAGGAAGATGCCGGAAAGCTGGCTTGCTTGGAACATCCAGTTTTGAAGGTTTTTGGTGGTCCAGTTGGAGCAGGACGGCGTCGCACGCCGCATCATCGCGGCCATCAAGACGCGGATCCACAGCGGCGCCTACAGGCCCGGCGATCGCTTGCCGTCGACGCGGGCCTTTGCCGCCGAATGGGGCGCGTCGCGGACCACGGTGACCGCGGCCTACAGCCAGCTCGATGCCGAGGGCTATCTGATCATCCGGCAAGGGGCGCGCGCGATCGTTGCTCCGGGGCTGGAGAAGGCGTCGGGAGAAGCGCCCGTCGCGGCCGCTTCGCCACGGCACCTGTCGGCATTCGCGCGACGGTTGCTGACCCTGCCTCCGACGGCGTTGGCGCAGCCGGCCAAGATTGCGGATTTTCGCTATGGCGACCTGTCCGGAGCGGACTTTCCCGTGCTGGCTTGGCGGCGGGCGTCGAATAAGGCAATCGTCAACCGCGCCGCGCGGCTGCGCTATGGCGACCCGCAGGGCTCTTCCGGTCTGCGTAATGCGCTTCAGGCTTATCTCTGGCGGGCTCGCGGCATTAATCGCACGCCGGACCAGATCGTCATCGTCAACGGCTCGCAGCAGGGGCTCGACCTCTGCGCGCGACTGCTGCTCGACCCCGGTGACCCCTTTGTGATCGAGAACCCGGGCTATCTGCTGGCACGCCACGCCTTCGTGGCGGCGGGAGGCATTGCCGTGCCCGTTCCTGTCGATGCCGATGGGCTACGGACGGAAAAGCTGCCGCCGGCCCGTCTCGCCTATGTGACGCCCTCGCATCAGTTTCCGCTCGGCGGCGTGCTTTCGGCGACGCGGCGGCGTTCGCTGCTGGCCTGGGCCGCCGGCACGAGGGCCTATATTGTGGAAGACGATTATGACGGCGAATACCGTCACGACATCAGCCCCATTCCGCCGCTGCAGGCGCTGGACGCGGACTCGGTCATCTATGTCGGCACGCTGTCCAAGACGCTCTCGCCGACCTTGAGGCTCGGCTATCTCGTCGTTCCCCCGAGCCTTCGCCGGGCAGTCGGCGAGGCCAAGCGCCTGACCGACCGGCATGCTCCGATGCTGGAGCAGGACGTGTTGGCCGAGCTGCTGGCGAGCGGCGCCTACGAACGCCACGTGCGCAGCATCCGCAGGAAGAACGCCGAGCGCAGACAGGTCCTGCTGAAGGCTTTGACTGACCATCTCGGGCCGCGGGTCACTGTCGCCGGAGCCGATACCGGCCTGCATGTCGTCGCCTGGATGAACGGCATCGATGCCGGACGCGAACCGGCGATCATCGCCGCGGCGCGCGCTGCCGGCATCGGCCTCTATCCTGTGTCGCCCCTTTATGATCCGAGCAGGCCTAGGCCGGAAACGGCCGGCTTCATCCTGGGCTACGCCGGGCTCGAGGCGGAGGCATTGCGACGCGGCGTCGCGGTGCTGGCCGCCATTTTGGCCGAGCACCGCTGACCGATTGGGGTCTTAGAAAATCTCGTTGGTGAGCCGCTTCACCGGGCCGAGCAGGATCGAGCCCGTCGGCACGCCATTGTCGATCGGGATCGCCTTGCGCTCCGGCATGTCCTCTTCAGGCGCGCCGATATTGGCCGTCACGATGACCGGGGTCTTGGTCGGCACGCGGTCGTAGAGGTCGATGATGTCCTGGTTGATCAGACGCACGCAGCCCGACGACACCGACTTGCCGATCGACCACCATTCGGGCGAGCCGTGCAAGCGGTAGAGCGTGTCCTGGTTGCCCTGGAAGAGATAGAGCGCGCGCGCCCCGAGGGGGTTCTTCAGGCCGCCGGGCATGCCGCCATTCTTGGCGCTGAATTGCGTCAGTTCCGGCTGGCGGGCCACCATCTCGTCCGGCGGCGTCCATTTCGGCCATTTCTGCTTCCACTGCACGACCGCGTCGCCCGACCATTCAAAGCCGGCGCGGCCGAGGCCGACGCCGTAGCGGATCGCCTGGCCGCCCTCGCGCACCAGATAGAGGAAGTGACCGGTGGTATCGACGACGATGGTGCCCGGACGCTGTCCGGTCGGATCGGGGACGATCTGGCGCAAGAATCTGTGATCGATCTTGTTGACCGGGATGGCCGGCAGGTCGAAGCCATTGTCCGACATCGCGCCATACATCGTCTCGTAATCGCCGAGCGGCGGCTCGACATAGGCGGGCGGCGGCGGCTGGACGGGGGCTGGTGCAGGACCGGTGGTGGTGCAGGCGGACACGGCGGCCGAGGCAGCGCCGAGGGCTGTGAAATTGAGGAAGCCACGGCGGCTGATGCGGAAGGAAGCGTCTGACATGGTTGCCTTTTCTAGGTCTTAATTCGCAAGAAAACATGAACCCGCGGGCACGTCGCGGCGGCATTCATAACAGTCGGCGGCGATAGGCGGTTCCAATTCTGGCCTGAGGGTGGACAGAAAAAGGCGAAGCTGTGACCGCGCCACAGCTGTTGCCCTGGAGCAACAGCGGCGTCAGACCTCCGCCAGGAGACCTTCGAGCGAAGGCAAGATCAGCCCCGGCGGGAGGTCGCGATACTCGTCCGGCTGGTTGGTCCGGTTGATCCAGACCGTGCGAAAACCGAATCTCGTCGCGCCGGCGATGTCCCAGCGGTTCGACGACTGGAACGAGACCGCGCCGGGGTAAAGCCGCCAGCCGGTGACCACCATGTCGTACACCGACGGGTCGGTCTTGAAGCGTTTGACCTGGTCGACCGAAAACACGTCGTCGAGGATCTGATCGAGCGCCGCGGATTTGACCGCCGCGTCGAGCATTTCCGGCGAGCCGTTGGAGAGGATCGCAAGCTTCGCGCCCGACGCTTTGAGCGCCTTCAGCACGGCAGGCACTTCCGGATAGCAGTCGAGCCGCCAGTAGGCTTCGAGCAATTTCGTCCGCAGCGCCGGATCGGCCGAGGGCACTTTGCACAAAGCGAAATCCAGCGCCTGCTCGGTCAGTTGCCAGAAGTCGGCGTACGCACCCCCCATCAATGTCCGCACCCAGGAATATTCGAGCTGCTTGGCGCGCCAGATTTCGGAGAGAAGCTGGCCGTCCGGGCCGATCTCGCCGGCATGACGGCGCACGGCGGCATGCACGTCGAACAACGTGCCATAGGCGTCGAAGACATAGGCAGCATGATGCATGTCCCAAGTTTTGCGGCGCGCAGGCTTGCCGCGCAAGCATTGATTGCGGCCAAGTGCCTCTGGCCCCAACGATTTTTCCCGATGTCAATTGACGCCAACCGTCAAAGCATCGTCCTATGGCGGACTGAAATCACTCAATTGGACGGCGACCATGACACTGGCGGCGGCGGCGCAAACCGCGACTTGGACCTATGTGGACGGCGACTGGTACGAGGGCAACGTCGCCATTCTCGGGCCGCGCAGCCACGCCATGTGGCTCGGCACCAGCGTCTTTGACGGCGGCCGCTGGTTCGAGGGCGTCGCGCCCGATCTCGAGCTGCACTCCGCTCGCGTCAACGCCTCCGCGATCGCGCTTGGCCTGAAGCCTTCGATGACGACGGAAGAGATCGTCGGCCTGACTTGGGACGGTTTGAAGAAATTCGACGGCAAGACGGCGGTCTATATAAGGCCGATGTATTGGGCCGAGCATGGCGGCTATATGGGCGTGCCGGCCGATCCGGCCTCGACGCGGTTCTGCCTCTGCCTCTATGAATCGCCGATGATCCCGCCATCCGGCTTTTCGATCGGCGTTTCGCCGTTCCGGCGCCCGACCATCGAGACCATGCCCACCAACGCCAAGGCCGGCTGCCTCTACCCCAACAATGGCCGTGCCATTCTGGAGGCCAAGAACCGCGGCTTCGACAACGCTTTGGTGCTCGACATGCTGGGCAATGTCGCCGAGACCGGGACCTCTAACATCTTCCTGGTCAAGGACGGTCATGTGATGACTCCGGCCCCGAACGGCACGTTTCTGTCGGGCATCACCCGCTCGCGCACCATCAGCCTGCTCGGCGACTACGGTTTCAGGACCACCGAGAAAACGCTGTCGGTCCGCGATTTCCTCGAAGCCGACGAGATATTCTCGACCGGCAACCACTCGAAAGTGGTGCCCGTCACGCGCATCGAAAACCGCGATCTGCAGCCCGGTCCGGTGGCCAAGAAGGCGCGCGAGCTCTATTGGGAATGGGCGCATTCGACGTCCGCCGCCTGACCCGCTGGAGCGTTTCACCGTTTCAGGGAAACGGCGACACGCTCCATCTTCCTGTTTTGCGCAATTCCGCACGGAAAACCGTTTCGCACTTTTCCTGGAATTGCTCTAAAAAGTCGCTCGGCGCTCCATTCCGGAGTTGCCCCGATCCATTCCAGACCTATCTTAGCCCGGTAGTATCACCGGACTTTTTTCCTCGAGGGAGTACCATCCATGGCTTTTGAGTTGCCCGCCTTGCCCTATGACTACGAGGCCTTGCAGCCTTACATGTCGAAGGAGACGCTGGAGTATCACCACGACAAGCACCACAAGGCCTATGTCGACAACGGCAACAAGCTGGCGGCCGAGGCCGGAATGGGCGACCTGTCGGTCGAAGAGGCCGTGAAGCAGTCCTTCGGCAAGAATGCCGGGCTCTTCAACAACGCCGCCCAGCACTACAACCACATCCATTTCTGGAAATGGATGAAGAAGGGTGGCGGCGGCAACAAGCTGCCGGGCGCGCTGCAGAAGGCCTTCGACAGCGACCTCGGCGGCTACGATAAGTTCAAGGCGGATTTCATCGCCGCCGGCACCACCCAGTTCGGCTCCGGCTGGGCCTGGGTCTCGGTCAAGAACGGCAAGCTGGAAATCTCCAAGACCCCGAACGGCGAGAACCCGCTGGTCCATGGGGGCTCGCCGATCCTCGGCGTCGACGTCTGGGAGCACTCCTATTACATCGACTATCGCAACGCCCGGCCGAAATACCTCGAAGCCTTTGTCGACAGCCTGATCAACTGGGACTACGTCCTGGAGCTTTACGAGAAGGCCAAAGCCTGAGTGATTTTGATGAGAAGCCCCGGTTCGCCGGGGCTTTTCTTTTTCAGGAGAAACCCGGCAAAATCGTCACGGCGCCGGGGAATAACCCCACCATCACGCTCGTTAACGTCCAGAGCAGTTCCAGGAAACGTGTTGAACGGTTTTCCGTCCGGAATTGCGCCAGCGAACCCTCTTCATCCACGGAGCCAATTGAATGAGAAAGCTTGTCATCGCCATCTCTATGCTTGCCTTTGCCGGCTCGGCGTATGCCGACCCGATCCAGGGTCGCCAGGCCCTGATGAAGGAACGCGGCAAGCTCGCCGGGCAGATCTCGAAGGTGGTCAAGGGCGAGACGCCTTTCGATGCCGCCGCCGTGCTGGACGCGCTGAAGGCACTGCAAGCCAATGCCGAGAAGTTCGATGTCGACACGCTGTTCCCTGCCGGCTCCGACAGGGGCGACACCACGGCCGCGCCGAAGATCTGGGAAGACATGGCGGGCTTCAAGGCGGCCGAGGACAAGTTCCTGGCCGATACCAAGGCCGCGGTCGCTTCCCCGCCGGCCGATGTCGACGCGCTGAAGGCGCAGCTCAACACGCTGGGCGGCGATTGCGGCACCTGCCATCAGACCTACCGGATCAAGAAGAGCTGATCGCTTGACGATGGCCTGGCTGAAGAAGCTAGTCGGCGCCGTCATCGTGCTTGGCGCCGCCGCGGCCGGCGCCAGCTGGGTTCTGTCGGCGCCGGTCAGGCTGGACGCCGGCACCGTCGCTGACCTTTCCCCTGGCCACGCCGCCAGGGGAAAGCGGATCTTCTACGCCGGGGGCTGCACCTCCTGCCACGCCAGACCTGGCGCCCAGGGCGACGCCCGCCTCGAGCTCGTCGGCGGTCTGGAACTCAAGACGCCGTTCGGCACCTTCGTCCCCCCCAACATCTCGCAGGACCGGAAGGACGGCATCGGCGCCTGGAGCGAGGCGGACTTCGCCAATGCCATGCTGAAAGGCGTCTCTCCTTCCGGCGAGCATTTCTATCCGGCCTTTCCCTATGCCTCCTACGCGCGCATGAAGCCGGCCGACATCGCCGATCTCTACGCCTTCATGAAGACGCTGCCGGCGATTGCCGGCAAGGCGCCGGATCACAGGCTTTCCTTCCCCTTCACCATCCGTCGCGGCATTGGCCTCTGGAAGCTTGTCTATCTCAGCCCCGAACCGGTGATCGCGCTGCCGGAGGGCGCGCCGGACAAGGTTCTCGCCGGCCGCTACCTGGTCGAGGGTCCGGGCCATTGCGGCGAATGCCACACGCCGCGCGATTTCGCTGGCGGCGTCAGGAAAGGCGAGTGGCTGGCGGGCGCCGTGGCCGCCGAAGGCTCGGGCGTTGTGCCCAATATCACCCCGCAGGGCGGCACCAAGGACTGGTCGGAGGCCGACATCGCCAATTACCTCGAAACCGGCTTCACACCCGATTTCGATTCGGTCGGCGGCTCCATGGTCGACGTGCAGCGCAACATCGCGCAACTGACCGCCGACGACCGCGCGGCGATTGCCGCCTACCTCAAGGCCGTCCCGCCACACCCCAACGGCTATCCGGCGCGCAAGCCGGCGAGTTAACCTGCGCACGCGGCGTCAAACCCGCGACCATACATGATGGCGTAAAGCGGTTTGGCATGCCCAATCGGTGGCGAATTAGTTGACTTGAATACTCATGTATTATAGGCGCTTCGGGCCAATTCCCCGAGGACCGAAGCTTGCCCACGCCCTCCATCGACCTTGCGTCCGGATTCACCCATGACGAGCAGCGCGTGGCGCTTGTCCTCGCCGGCGGACGCATACTGTCCTACAGGGAACTCGGCGGTCTTGCGCTAGACTTCGCGTCACAGTTGGGACGAAGACAAAAGCGGCTCGTGGCGATTGCGGCGGAAGCTTCCGAGCACGCAGTCGCCGCCTATATCGGAGCCCTGCAGGCTGGGCACGCAGCGGCCATGCTGCCGCCGTGCGACAATAGGCTTTGGGACGATTTCCAGGCAGCCTTCCAGCCGGATTTCACCTACAGGCCAATTGACGGCCGCTGGCGTCTCGTTGAGGAAGCTCGATCCGCTGGAGATGCGGAGCCGCTGCATCCCGATCTCGCGCTGCTGCTGATGACGTCCGGCAGCTCGGGCGCCGCCAAGGCGGTCAGGCTTTCCTACGGCAATCTCGAATCCAATGCACGCTCGATCGCGGCCTATCTCGAGCTCTCTTCCTTCGACCGTGCCGCTCTCGTGCTGCCTCTCCACTATTCCTATGGGCTGTCGGTCCTCAATTCGCATCTGATTGCGGGCGCTAGCGTCCTCTTCACCGGCATGTCGGTCATGGACAGCGACTTCGTCAGCACGATAGACCACGGCGGCTGCACGAATCTGTCTGGTGTCCCGTATTCTTACGAGCTTCTGGAACGGGTGCGTTTCCGCGACGCTGAGCTCAGGGCGTTGCGCATGATGACGGTGGCGGGCGGAGCGCTTGGCCCGGACCTCATCCGCCTTTATCGGAACCACATGGTCGCCAGGGGCGGCCGCTTCTTCGTCATGTATGGCCAGACCGAGGCGACGGCACGCATGGCTTTCGTGCCGCCGGAGAGCCTTTCCGACAAGGAGGATCGGATCGGCGTGGCGATTCCGGGCGGCAGCCTCGGTATCGTCGACGCTGCAGGCGAGCCGATCAGCCAACCAGGCATTCCCGGAGAGCTCGTCTATCGCGGTCCGAACGTAATGATGGGTTACGGCACGCGGCGCCTCGACCTCGCGTGCGGCGCAGAGCTCGAGACCCTGAACACTGGCGACATTGCCGTACGGGACCAACATGGTTTCTTCCGCATCGTCGGGCGCAGAAGCCGCTTCGCCAAGATCGCAGGCCTCAGGATCGGCTTCGATACGATGGAACAGGCGCTGGAGCGCGCCGGCATTGCCGCCGCGGTGGTTGGCGACGATCGGGGATTGCAGGCCTACGTGATAGGCGCCGACCAGACCGGGAGAGCACGGCGCATTCTTGCCGAGATCAGCCACCTGCCAGCCAATCTGGTTTGGGTTGCGACGCGCGAGGACTTTCCCAGACTTGCCTCTGGCAAGATCGACTATGCCTGCCTCCAGCAGGAGATGTTGGAAGGGCGAACGGAAATCCGCTGTGAGCGGGGCGGTCTGCTCGGTGCCTACGCCCGCGTATTCTATCCCGTGGCCGTCGGCCGCAATGACAGCTTTGTCTCTCTTGGCGGTGACTCCCTTCGATTCCTGCAATTGGCTCTGGAACTCGAGCGTCTCGGCATGAACCTGCCGGACGGATGGGAACGCTTGAGCATTGCCGAGCTGGCAAACCGCCAGGCGGCGGGACTTCCCGAACACCGGCACGCAAGCGAGATGCCGACCGATTTAGTGCTGAGGGTTATCGGGATCCTGCTGGTGGTCGTGCATCACGAAACGCTGTGGCCCATCCCCGGCGGCTCCGGCGTCATGATGCTGCTGGCCGGCTACAGCCTTGCTCGTTTCCAGTCGGCCCATTTCCTTGCCGGTCGAATTGGGCACGCGCTCAAACCAGCGATCGGCGTCCTGATCCCGTATTTTCTCATTGTCGCCGCTTACGCTGCAGCCTGGCGGACGATCCCCTGGGCTTCGATGACGCTTACTGGGAATTTCGGCTATGCCGAACCGGAGCGTCACGAGATGATTCCGTACCTTTACTGGTTCATCGAGGCCTATTCGCAGACGCTCCTGCTCTTCGCTCTAATCTTTGCCATTCCTGCAGTCCGCAAGCTTGCCCGGGCTCACCCCTTCATTTTCTCGCTCGGCCTTTTGGGGGTTGCCGCTGTCGCGCGCTTTTCGTCCCCATCGCTCGTCGACCTAGGCAACCGCCAGATATTCACGATCTATTGGGTTTTCCATTTGGCCGTATTCGGTTGGTGTGCCTGTTTCGCCGACACTCCGGCGAGAAAGCTGACTCTGACCGCGCTTGCCGCCGCTGTGCTGGGTTATTTGGCCTTCTGGGAGTCGGTCTGGTTCGGGACGACGGTCAAATATCTGATGATCTTCGCGGCGCTTTTGGTCCTTCTTTACCTGCCGCGCGTTCGCCTGCCGGCCGGGATAGGGCGGCTGGTTGCCCAGGTCGCCGTCGCGGCGTTTCCGATCTACCTTTTCCACCGTTTCGTCCCGGAAATATTGATGGCGCCCGCCGCGGGCAAGCTGCCGGTTCCGATCTTCCAGCTGCTCGCGATCGCCGGTGGCATTGCCTTAGGCATTGTTTCCGGCAAGGCCTTGGCAGGCATCCGAAACCTGCGTGGCAGATTGGCCCTGGGACGCCAGCCGGAATTGCTCTCCGCCTGATCCACGCTCGTGCCGCTCTAAATCAAAGTGATAGAGCATGACGTCGTCCGAAAACCGCCCCACACTTTTCGGCATCATGCTCTACGGATGACGGTCGCCCAGGAAGTCGAAGCCGTTCTCGAAAAAGTGGTTGTAGTCGCAGGTCAGTTCCTCGCCGGGAGCGATGTCGCGCAACGCATAGGCCTCTTCCGGAGAGGAAATGTCGCAGTTCGGGTCGTCTGCGTGGTTCATATAGCGGGCATCGTCCGCCTCGAAGACGATGAAGTTGGGATCGCGCCGGTCCGGATAGGAATAGCGGTCGAGATAGGATTTCACCGGGCCGGATTCGCCCTCATAGGTCTCTACGGGAATGCGTCGATCGAACCTTGGATCGAGCTTCCAGATCAATGTGCCCCGCGCAATGCGGTGTTTGGCGAAAACGCCGATGCCCTGGATGGGCGATTTGTCGAGATAGACGTCGACGAGCAGCATAGCGAACCTTGCGAATGTATCTGGACGCGGCCCCGAAATGGCCACAACCGAAAACGACGGCGCATTGCCTAGCGCGCGAGCCGTGCGATTGCGAGTAGAAAATCAGGCCTTGCCTGTCACTTTCAAGGCAAAGGCGTAAATATAGGCGATCTCCTCCAGCCGCGAGAAGCGACCCGAGGCGCCGGCATGGCCGGACTCCATGTTGATCTTGAACAGGACCGGGTTGCCGCCTGCCTTGCGTTCGCGCAGCCGCGCCACCCATTTCGCCGGCTCCCAATAGGTGACGCGCGGATCGGTCAGGCCCGCCAGCGCCAGGATCGGCGGATAGTCGAGCGCCGCCACATTGTCATAGGGCGAATAGGCCGCGATCGTCTGGTAGTCGGCGGCGGACGCGATCGGATTGCCCCATTCCGGCCATTCCGGCGGCGTCAGCGGCAGGCTGGCGTCGAGCATGGTGGTCAGCACATCGACGAACGGCACCTCGGCGACGATGCCGCCGAAGCTTTCCGGGGCCAAGTTGGCGATCGCCCCCATCAGCATGCCGCCGGCGGAGCCTCCCTGCGCCACGATGCGGTCGTGCTGTGTGTAGCGCTCGGCAACGAGATGGCGGGCGCAGGCGATGAAATCGGTGAAGGTGTTCATCTTCCTTGTCCGCTTGCCGTCCTCGTACCAACCGTAGCCCTTGTCCTTGCCGCCGCGCACATGCGCGATGGCATAGACAAAGCCGCGGTCGACCAGCGACAGGCAATTGGTATTGAAGGCGGAAGGAACGGTGATGCCATAGGAGCCGTAGCCGTAAAGTAGGCAGGGCGCCGAACCGTCGAGGGGCGTGTCGCGATGATATAGCAGCGAGATCGGCACCAACTCGCCGTCGTCTGCCGGCGCCATCAGCCGGCGCGTGACATAGTGCGCAGGATCGTGGCCGGAGGGCACTTCCTGCGTCTTCAAAAGCACGCGTTCGCGGCTGCGCATGTTGTAGTCGAACACCTGCGCCGGCGTCGTCATCGACGAATAGGTGAAGCGCATCACTTCGGTGTCGTATTCGTAGGAGCCGGAGAGACCGAGCGAAAAAGCTTCCTCGTCGAAAGAGATGAAATGCTCCTCGCCGCTGGCGCGCTCGCGCACGACGATGCGCGGCAGGCCTTCCTTGCGCTCGAGCCGGACCATGTGATGCTTGAAGCCGAGCACCGACAGGATCAGCCGGCCGGGCTCGTGCGGCACCAGTTCCTGCCAGTTGGCGCGCCCGGGATTGTCGACCGGCGCGGTCATGATCTTGAAGTCCTTGGCGCCGTCGGCATTGGTGAGGACGAAGAAGACGTCGCCGCCTTCTTCCAGATCGTATTGCAGGCCGGTCTCGCGCACCGCCACAAGCTTCGGCTCTGCGGTTGGATCATTGGCGGGCAGCAGGCGGTATTCCGACGTTTCATGATCGTTGATGCCGATCATGATCCAGTCGTTGGCGCGCGTGCCGCCGACATCCATGAAGAAGCCCGGATCGGTCTCCTCATAGATCAACCGGTCGTTTTCAGACCTGTCGCCCAGCGCGTGGAAGAACACTTTCGACGGACGATGGTTGTCGTCGAGACGGGTATAGAAGAAGCCGCCGTCGCTGGCGTCCCAGACCCCGCCACCGCCCGTATCCGGGATCTGGTCGGCAAGTTCTTTGCCGCTCGCAAGATCGCGCACGCGCAGCGTGAAGAACTCCGAACCCTTGTCGTCGAAGGCCCACAGCAGCTTCCCGTGGTCGGCCGAATGGTCGACGCCGCCAAGCCGGAAATAGGGCTTGCCCTCGGCTTCCGCGTCGCCGTCGAGCAGGATCTCCTCAGTGCCGCCGTCGCGCGGCGTGCGGAAATAGCGCGGCTGCTCGCCGCCCTGCCGGAACGACGATCCGTAGGCATAGCGGCCGTCCTTCATGGGCACCGTCGAGTCATCCTCCTTGATGCGCCCCTTCATCTCGGCAAACAGCCTGGCGCGCAGGTCCGCGGTGCCGGCCATGAGCGCGGCCTGATAGGCGTTCTCGGCATTGAGATGGGCGCGGATGCGGCCGTCGAGCAGGGAAGGGTCGCGGAACACGGCCTGCCAGTTGTCGGCCCGCATCCAGGCATAGTCGTCGCTGCGGGTGATTCCGTGATGCGCGTCAGAAACCGGATGTTTCTCAGGGGTCGGCGGGCTGGCGGCCGGGAAGGCGGAAGTCAAGGCGGAAGCTCTGGTCATTACGTCTCGCTGCGGAATTTGCTTGAATGACGAATGAACACGCCGCTCTGCGGCGGTTCAACGGGCGCGGTTCAAGGTGGTACAGAAGCTAAGTCGAAGGGGGAAAGATGAAATCCTGTGTTTCTACCGCAATGTCAGTTGCCGTCGTAGCGGCAGGTCTGGCTTTTTCCAGCCAGTCTCATGCAACCGTCTTTGCCGCCTGGCAAGTGGCGGGCGTGCCGTTCGGTGATACGCTCAATGCTCGAAAATATCCGTCCAATACATCGCAGAAACAGGCCGCCTATCCGAACGGCACCGTGCTGCAGATGACCGGCCGCTGCACCGGAGGTGTAAACCTGCTCGATATTGGCCGGCAGCCGCAATGGAAGCAGCGCCAGGCGATCCGCTATCGCTGGTGCGAGATCTGGCACGATCCGGCGCAGAATGGTCATTTCGTCACCGGCTGGGTCTACGGGAAACATATCGCGCCTTACTGATGGATCTGTCGCGTCGCCTTGTCGGTCCAGCCGCCAAGGCGGTATCCTTGCGCTTCGCTGTGCCGCAGGATTCGTTGTGCAGGCGAAAGGGCACCCAAGCATTAGCCAAGCATTGAACGTGGTGTCGAGTGGCGATCGGATGTCTAACATACGGATGACGCAACGTCATGCCATGCTGGTCTGACCAGAAAAATCTCGCGAAGTTACACGGCGCACGAATTTTTGAAGCTGAATCCGCAATAGTTGATGAATATCGACCAATATAAGTCAATATGCGAATTGACTTACTTTCAATGCGGCGTCATTAAGATAACCGACGCGAATCTCAGAGCCTTTCCTGAACGAAATCCGCGCGATGCCCGATCCACAAAAAAGGGCGCAGTTTTAGAAACAACTCTCGTTGGGGCCTTAGCACTATGGAAATCGTCGAAACACCTTCGAAAAACGGTGACGCGCTGATCGAGCTGACCGCCGATGTCGTCGCCGCCTATGTCAGCAACAATCCGGTGCCGGTTGGGGAACTGCCGAATCTTATCGCCGACGTCCATGCCGCGTTGGGCCGCGTCGGGGGCTCGTCGGAGCAGCCGTCGGCTGAGAAGCAGAAGCCGGCCGTCAATCCGAAGCGCTCGGTCCATGACGACTACATCGTCTGTCTCGAGGACGGCAAGAAGTTCAAGTCGCTGAAGCGGCATCTGATGACCCACTACAATCTCACGCCGGAAGAGTATCGTGAGAAGTGGGGCCTGGACGCCAACTATCCGATGGTCGCCCCCAATTACGCTGCCGCCCGCTCGCAGCTCGCCAAGAAGATGGGTCTGGGCCGCAAGCGCAAGGGCCGTTGATAGGTCCCAGCTCGTCAAGCAGTTCGACGGCGCCCTTACGGCGCCGTTTTGCTTTCCTGACGGGAGCGATATCGGCCGGATCAGGCCGTCTGCTTCAGCGCCGCTTCCGCATCGCGCTTGATGCGCTTGACCATCGAACGCAGGCCGTTGGCGCGCTGCGGCGACAGATGCTCGTCAAGGCCGAGCTCCTTCAGGGTCGCTTCGGCGTCCGTGTTCTGGATTTCGCTTGCCCGCCGGCCAGAAAACAGCGCCAGCATGATGGCGACGAGGCCGCGCACGATATGGGCGTCCGAATCGCCCTGGAAGCCGATCACCGGATCGGCGCCCGCTCCCTGCTTGGTGGTGAGCCACACCTGGCTCACACAGCCAGGCACCTTGTTCGCAGCCGTGCGCTCCTCCTCAGGGAAAGGCGGCAGGCTCTCGCCGAGCTCGATCACATAGCGATAACGGTCCTCCCACTCGTCGAGCAGGGAAAAGTCGTCGCGGATGGTCTGAATCGAGGTGGCCATTGCCCGCATATAGTGGCCCGACACGGCCGCGTCACGGAAAAAGAAAGACGCCGCGGGCGTCGAGAGGTCGGACGGGGCCCGCGGCGTTAGAGCAATTCTGGGGAACGTGCGTAGGCGGTTTTGCGCCAGGAATTGCGCTAAAATTAAAGTGCCGAGCGAACGGCCGGAAAGAACTCAGTTCTTGGCCGTCAACATCACCGGAATGTTGACCTTGGTCGGCAACACGATGTCCTCGGCGACGCTGCCGGTGGTCGTGACGGAGCCATCCGCGACCTTCGTTTCGGGCGTGCCTGCCTGCCCGGACTGCCCGGACTGCTTGTCGTCGATCATGGCCGCGGCGATCTTGGCCGTTTCCTTGGCGCGAACGGTGATGGTGTACATGGCCGATTTGCCGGTCTCGCAGACATCGGGCTTGCGCTCGCAGAGCCCTGCAATGTCGCCGACCGCCTCGCGCGCCGCAAACAGCGCCTGGATCGGTCCGACGCTCTGCTGGCCGTTCTCGCCCGGGCCGACGCCGAGCGGCAGCGCCAGCAGCACCAGCGAAAACCAGAAAGCCATCCTGATCAGAAAGCCCATCTTACTTGCCTCTCATCGGGGATGGAATGATGCATCCATCCGTGACGGATCACGCATCCATCGGCATGACCTCTTTTATGGGCACGATAGTGGCACGGTCACGCAAAGGACGGCTTGCATCGAAGCCGCGAATTTTCCTCAAATTTTAGGCAAATTCGAAAGGATCGGTTTTGACATGGGCTTGTGTCGAATCTCATCGATACCGTTAACTTTATGATAACCATATATCGCGTTGTTATCAAACGACTTTATTCCAGGCGAAACTTAGCCGGTTCAAGTTCCGGCCCGTTTTGGCACAGGCCTTGCGGCTAACCCGCCGTTTACCATGGCGCCAACTCGGCATGCTTTGCCGGGCTGGCATCACAATATTTGCCTTGGCGCGGTCGCCGGCTTCGCCAGCCTTATCCATTCCTTAAACGCTGGATGCGAGTTTCAAGCCAATTGATGAGTCACCTGCCAGGCAGGCGTTTTTCACGACCGGGTACGCGTGCGTTGAGTTCTATTTCAGCCAGATACGTTCAATTGCCTGGCGCGGTTTCCGCCGGCTGCGAACGCATGGTTCACCCGACCGTGACGGGTGAGGCGGAACGCCTGCGCCAGCGCCGCTTCATCGGCGTCATGCTCGCCGCGCCTTTCCTTGCCGCGGGCGCCGCGGTCACGCTGGTCACTTCAAGTCTCGGCGCTGCCGTCACGATAGCCGCGATCTTTGCCGCTTTCGGCCTGTGCTGGTTCGCGGCGCTTCTGGTGGCGGCCACCGGCCATATGGCGCTTGCCGGCCGCATGGCGGTCGTGTTGGGTGGGCTTGCCCTAGCCGGCGCTATCGCTGCGGCGGGCGGATTGGCCTCGCCGGCGGCACTCCTTGCTGTCGCATTGCCGGTTGAAAGCTGGTGGGTCTCAGGATCGCGGCGCGCCGCGCTGACGGGCGCGCTGGCGGCGCTTGCCGCTATCGTGCTGCAGCCCTTTGCCGGGCAGTTGCTGCCGCTCGGCGAGACCGCCGCCTGGCATTGGCTGCTGCCGCTCGCCTGGGCGCTGACGCTGTTGCCGCGGGCCGCCGCCTTCGTCAGCCCGGCCGGCTTGCGGTCGGCGGAGCCTGCCGGCGATCGTCTCGAGGACGTCATCGACGCCGTCGTGCTGCGCCTCGGTCGCCAGGGCGAAGTGGTCGACGCGTCCGCCAAGACGCGTTCGATCCTGAAATTGGCGCCCGAGCTTCTGCTCGGCACCGGCCTGTTCGACCGCATCCATCTTTCCGACCGCGTCGCTTATCTCACCGCTCTGGCCGACATGCGCGAGGGCGCGCCGAAGCGCCAGCTTGATCTGCGCATCCGCTTGCCGCGCGAGGGTTCTGGCGCGGTCGACAATTTCCGCCCGTTCAGCCTCGAGCTGCTGCGCGGCGCAGTCGACCGCGACGTCTTCACCCTGGTTCTGCGCGAAAATGACGATATCGCAGCACTTCGCGAGGAGCTTGCGCAGGCGAGGGAAGCCGCCGCGGCTGCCGAAGTGGCCAAGGGCCGCTTCCTGGCCGTGGTCAGCCACGAGCTGCGCACGCCGCTCAATGCCATCCTCGGCTTTTCCGACATGCTCCTGCATGAGATGTTCGGGCCCTTCAAGGATCCGCGTCAGAAGGAATATGTCGGCCTGGTCAGGGAGTCCGGCCAGCATCTCCTGTCCGTCGTCACCTCGATCCTCGATGTTTCGCGCATCGAGGCGGGCGCCTATGCGACCGAGCTGGAGCCGTTCCGCTTTGTCGAGGCCGTCGACATGTGCCGCTCGATGATGCGACCGCTGGCCGACGCCAAGAGCATAGTTCTTGCCACGCAGATTGCCCCGGATGCGGGCGAGATCAATGCCGACCGCCGGGCGGTCCAGCAGATTCTGATTAATCTCGCCTCGAACGCGGTGAAGTTCACGCCCGATGGCGGCAGCGTGGTGATCGGCGCCAAGCGTGTCGGCTCGCACCTGCATTTCTGGGTGAGCGATACCGGTATCGGCATCGCCGAGGAAGACATGGCCAATCTCGGCAAGCCCTTCATGCAGATCCAGAACGACTACACGCGTCGTTTCGAGGGAACCGGACTCGGCCTGTCGCTGGTCAAGGGCCTGGTGGCGCTGCACGAGGGTACGATGTCGATCGAGAGCGCGCCGGGTGAGGGCACCACGGTGACGATCGGCCTGCCGGTGAACGGGCCGAAGCGGCGATCCGGTGCGCCATCCGGCGTGCTGGCCATGCCGGCGGCCAAGCCGAAGGGGGACGCAAATGGGGAGAGGAATGGCTCGCTCCGCAAAACGGCCTAAGGTGGTCGAACCCGAGCGCGGCGTTCTTGCCGAGGGCGCGGTTGCCGTCGGTCAACTGATCGCCAGCAATCCGGTTCTGGTCGGCGGCTCGACCGCTTTCCTGGTGACGCTGTTCTACGTCTCGGCCAACGCGCTCTGGTATCAGCCCTTTCCGCATACCGGCGCGTTCTTCGCCACCCGAAGCATCGAGAACTTCCCGCATACGGTCTCCGACGAGCCGGAGACCACCATCAACATCGTGCGCCAGGCGCCGGCGCAGCCCGCGGCCAAGCCGGATCCGGTCGTCCAGCAGGTGCAGGGCATTCTGAAGGACCTCAACTTCTACGACGGCACGGTCGACGGCCTCACCGGACCGGCCACGCGCAAGGCCATCCAGACCTATCAGCTGAAAGTCGGGCTGCCGGGGTCGGGCGAGATCGACACGGCGCTGCTGGATCAGCTTGGCGCCCGCCAGACGACGGCGGCCATTCCCCACCCGATGCCGCGGCCGGCCGATGGCGCAGTCGCCGCGTCTGCCAAACCGCAGGTGATCCAGGTCTCCGCTCCGGCCGATGGGGCCACGCAGCCGCCCGACGCCCGCATCGTCAAGATCCAGGCCGGCCTCAAGGCGTTCGGCAATGGCGACATGCAGCTCGACGGCAAGGTCGGCGCCCGCACAAAGGCCGCGATCAAGGAATTCCAGGCCTTGTTCGGACTGCCCGAGACCGGCGAGCCGGACGAGGCCGTCTATGTCAAAATGCGCGAGATCGGCCTGACGAACTGAGCGGCAGCATCGCAAAATTGTTATTCGAGCCAATGCTCGGGGTCCCGCATCCCGTGAACAACAGCTACTGCCAGGATGCCGTAGTCCATGGGCTCGTAGATAACGACATATCGGCCCTCTACGAGGATACGCGCGGTGGTGCTCAACTCTGGCCGGGCGACCCCCATATTGGGATGATTGCAGGCGAGCTCCAGCTTATCGAAGATGCGTCCTAGAAGTCTGTCCGCTGCCTGTTCGTTGTCAGTCGCAATATGGCGCCAGATATTCTTCAGGTCTTGTTCTGCGCGAGGTGTAAGTCGATAGCTAGCCACGTTCCGAGCGCTCGGCCTTCAGGGCGCGAAGAAAGGCGCTGCGATCGATGTCCTTGCCTTCGCCGCTAGCCATCCCTTCGTCATAAGCCTGCTTGAGCTGAGCGAGTTCGAGCACGCGAAGCTCCTCGCGGCGCTCCCACAACCTGAGGGCCTCCCTGACGATTTCGCTGTTCGAGGCGTAGTCGCCGCTCTCGACCGCGTCCCGCAGACGGGCGGCCTGCTTCGGCGTGAGCGATATGGTGAGGGTGCGCATTGCTTGACTTTTCATTGCTCCTTTATAGCGCGCCTCACAAAGCCTAACAAGATTTGTTAGGTAAGGCTCCGACATCCAAGCACTCGCAGGCTTGGGTGAATCTCGCTAAACCACTTGAATGTCATCGAGGACCTTCCCATGCGCCTGACCACCGATCTCTGGGTCTCTGCCCTTGTGCGCCGCGTGTTCGGCGCCGGCGGCTTCGCCGCTGTCGTCAAGCGCGGCGCGACCGAGGCTGGCGCCGTCTTCGTGTTGTCGCGCGGGCGTCTGGGGGAGGTGACCTTCTACGGGCCTGCGCCGCAGACCAGCTACGATTCGGCCAAGCCCGATGAGCGCTTTTTCGCCGTGCTCGGCACGAGCGACGACAGCTCGGCCTTCGATGGGCGGCTGGAGCGGGAGAAAAAATTCGATCCCGACATCTGGGTGGTCGAGATCGAGGGCGGGACCGTTCCCGTCGAAGAGCTTCTTTCGGTGAAGGCCGGCTAGGGCGTTTTACCGTCTACGGGAATCACCATGACAGCAAGATCGCCGGCCGCGGGCCAAGGAAGGCAGAAGGCTCATCACGCCGCTTCGGGAAAGCGTGCGGCGAAGACTTCTTTGGCCGCAAACAACCCGTTGAGCGCCGCGGGAAAGCCGGCATAAACCGTCATCTGGATGATGGTTTCGACGATTTCGTCCTTGGTCAGCCCGACATTGAGCCCCGCCTCGATATGGACTTTCAGTTGCGGGGTCGCGGTTCCCATCGCTGTCAGCGCCGCGATGGTCGCGATCTCACGGGCGCGCAGATCGAGACCGGGGCGGCTGTAGATGTCGCCAAACGAGAACTCGAACACGTAGTTCGCGAAGTCGGGGGCAATGTCAGCAAGAGCGGCAATGACTTTGTGGCCGGCTTCGCCGTCGATTTCAGCGAGCGCCCGCTTGCCGCGTTCCAGCCGGCTTTCGCCGATGTTCGGGGATTGATGCGTCATAGTCCTTCATCCTCTGTTTCACGCCGGCATATCCGGCGATCTTGGTGTCGAGGACGAGAAGGCAGGCTTGCAGTTTGGCCACATGCGCACGGACACGCTCACGGTGCTGCTTGAGCAGCGCGCCGCGCTCCGCTTCCGTGTCGGCGCCGCGCTCCCGCAAGGCCGCGTAACGCAGCATTTCCCGAATAGGCATCCCGGTCGTTTTGAGCCGGTCGAGAAATTCTATCCAGGTCAGGATTGATGCGTCGTAGTCACGTTGGCCCGATTGGTCCCTGTCGGCATGGGGAAGCAGCCCGATCCGCTCATAGTAACGGATTGTGTAGGCAGACAGTCCCGAACGCTTCGCCAGCTCGCCAATCTTCATCAATGCCATTCTTTCGTCACGACGCCCAGAAAGCTACGAGTTAGAGCGCACTCTAAGTCAAGAGGCGTTGTTACTTTGTCGTGTCGCGGAAATGCCCGGCCTCGCGACGAACATCGGCTCGTTGATTTTAAGATAAAAAACAAACGCTTAAAGCGCGTCGCCACCGGGTTCCTTCAGCGCGAGGCGCTTTAAACCGATCAGGATGCCTTGACGCTGGCACTCGCCGCGTCGCTGTTCGAGGCTGCGCGGCTCTCGATGTCAACCGCATCGGAAGCACTGCCGCGGATCGCCCGCGAAAGCGTCTCGGCCTTCCAGGCACGTACCTTGTCCAGCGCCGTCTCGCGGTGCAGCAGCCGATAGCTGTCGAGGAACAGGCGGATCGCCTGCGGATGCGGGAACTCGCCGGGATAGACCGCGACGGCGATCAGGAAGGCCCTGTCTTCGCTGAGGTCGAGGGCACGCAGCGCCGCAAGCAGCGCGACATAGCCCGATTGCCCGGTCACCGAGCGGGCCGTCGCGAAGTCGATCTCCAGCACATCGGCCAGCGCGGTCTGGAAGAATGCCAGGTTCCCCGTCAGCGCCGTCTCGCGCAATTTCACATAGGCCGGCTGGCCAAGGAAGGTGTTGACGTCCGCAGCGTCGCCGGTCGGGCGCATCATCGCCCGCAGGCGGCGCCGCGCGTGCTCCGCGGCTTCGCCTGGCGCGGGACGGTCGGTATCCGCCTTGGCCGCCGGCTCGAGTTTCGGCGCAAGCCTGGTGACCGTCTCGGGCGGCCGTGCCTTGACCAGCGTCGGCCTTTCCAGCACGCGGATCAGGTCGGCGATCGTCGGGTTGAGCTCCTTGCGGCGCGCAATGGCGCGCGCATGCGGTAGGCCGTGCCGGCCGATCAGCGCGATGAGGTCGATATCGCTCAGCGCGTTGGAGCGGGTGAGCAGGGGGGCTGCGATCTCGACCGGCTCTTCAGCCAGCCGCCTGACCAGCGCGGTCGGCGCGTAGTCGCATTCGGAAAGGGCGGCAGCGACGTAGCGGCGCGACTCGACCGAGACTTCGTCGAACAGCGGCAGCGTCAGGTCTTCGAGCTGGGCGATCTCTCGGCGCGAGGGACGCGTCAGCGAGCAGAAGGCCGACACGGCGGCGCGGAACAGCCTTTCGGCCTTTCCCGCTTCGGTCCGGATAGCGATTTGCCTGAAATCGGAAGATGACACGGAGGATACGCCCGATACTCGACACAATCCCGAACCGCGCTATCCGGCCGGGCCGGTTTCGCACCTTCAGGAAAACAAACGTCAAATTAGCCGCGATCCGTTAGCGCTCCGTTAACCCTCTACGCCCCTTAATCAACTTTGGAGGCGTTGCGTTGTGCTCCGGTCAAACCGAGAGGAATGCGCGAACCATGGGCATGGTCCTGTCTTTTGTGCCGCGAGCGGCACCAGTAAATCGAGCAAGTCACGACACCACGACGGCGGCGGCGGTCATCATTTTCCCCGGCGTCCGTTACGAGTTGCATCCGCAGGCCGGTGAGGCACGGCCCGGCGACAGCAGCTCCGATAGGCCGGGCTCTCCGCCTCCTGCCAAGCCGCATCACTGATTGGGCGCCTTTCTCAGTAGTCCTGCAATTCGCAGGCGCCCTGCTCGAGGAAGCGTGACACAATCGGCTTCCAGCTCCCGTCCGGCACGAAGGCGCGGACGACGAAAATGCCTTCCTCGATCGGCGCCTCGACGAAGATCGCGCCCTGCAGATCCTCCGGAAGGTCGCGCCGCACGTCGATCATCTGCGCCGGCGTCAACACCACCGCGTCGAGCTTCTCGCCATTGGCGTTGTGGTCGTTGAAGGAATAGATGTTGTGGCCGTTGCGGTCGTAGACCGAGGCCGACCAGAACGGCACGTCGCCCGGCGCCCTGATCCTGACCAGCCCGTCGGCAAGGTTGAAACGGCAGGCGGCCGCATAAAACAATGGATCCACCGACTTCACCACCGGCGCGCCGCCGGCCTCAGCGTCTAGCCGCGTCATCTTGTAGAAGTCGGATGCCATCGCCAGGCGCGACCAGGCATCGCGTTCGGAAAATTCCGGCACCAGGAACAGCACAACGATGTGCACGATGCCGGCGCCGAGCAGGCCGAGGATCAGGGCATGCAGCAGTCTACGCATTGCAGCCCGCCTTCAGGATGCGCGGCAGTGTCACGTCCGAGAGGCCGGTGCTCGAGGCGATCGGCGTGTCGTAGAAGGTCAGCACGAAATACATCTTGCCGGAGCCGCTGGTCAGCAGCCAGTTTCCGGGCGCCGGGCGGCTGCCGACGGAGATGACGACGGAATTGTCGGGCTGGCGCAGCACTTCGTAGGATTGCAGCGCCGACTGCCTCGGCTTGCCTGTGTCGATCACGCCAAGCGACTGGTCGGCGGCATAGAGCGTCCAGAAGCGGCCGGTCGGGTAACCGCCTTCGATCGTATAGGTGCATTCGCGTTTCAGCGGCTCGCCGGCGTCGTCGCGCTCGGCTACGAAGGCAAGTCCCTCGGCCTGGCCGAGCGCCAGCACGCCCTCGCGTGCCACGCGCGCCTTGGAATAGGGGTCGGCGGCCAGTGTCCCGACTTCCGGGAAAGCGGTCCATTGGCCGATGCGGATCGCGCCCACGCCGTCCTGCGCGTTGAGCGCATACCAGACGCTGTAGCCGCCAAGCCCGATGGCTATGGCAAGCGAAAGCAGCGTCAGGATGGCGTTCTTGAGCATGAGAGCCGCAAACAGAGGAGGTTGCCCGGGATATCGCGGCGCGGGGTGCCGTGGCAAGCCGGCTTCACGCGACGGCCGCCCTAAAGCGCCGAAAGCGTCTCCGGCATGGTGGGCGCAACGAGCGCCGGCGCGGCCTGGAACGCCTTGGTCATGTCCCGTAACGTTTGGCTTGTGCGGCTGGAAAGCACCGGCGGGCGCTCGGCCTCGGCTTGCGCCGCCGCTGCGTCGGCTTCCTTCGTGGCCGCTTCCTCGGCCTTGGCCGCGACCTCCGGATCGACCCAAGGATTGTCGAGACCGGGGATCGGCTTCAGATCGATGTTCTGATGCGCATAGACCATCAGCCGCTGCCAGACCATCGCCGGCAGCGAGCCGCCTGTCATCTTGTTGGTCGCCGTGAAGTCGTCGTTGCCGAGCCAGACGGCGGCTGTGTAATTGCCGGTGAAGCCGACGAACCAGGCGTCGCGGTAGGATTGCGTCGTCCCGGTTTTGCCGGCAACGACGATGTTCGGAAGCTGGGCGCGTCTCGCGGTGCCGATAACCGGCACCGCCGCCAGCATGGTGTTCATGTATTTCAGCGCCTTTTCCGACAGCACGCGGTGCGGTGGCGGCGCGTCCTTGGCCCAGTCATAGACCACGTCGCCGGTGCGGGTGACGAGCTGGGTGATGCCGTGGCGCGAGCCGACGAAACCGTTCTGCGCAAAGACGCTGTAGCCCGTCGCCTGGTCCATCACCGTCATGCCGGATGTGCCGAGCACCATGGTCTTGTGCGCTTCCAGTGGCGATTCCACGCCCATCGATTCGGCCATCGCCTTGATCGGGCCGATGCCGAGGTAATCCTTGGCGAGCCGCACCGGCACCGTGTTGATCGACTTGGCGATCGCCGTGAGCAGCGTCACGTTGCCGGCCGATCCGCCGCTGTAATTGTGCGGCGACCAGCTGCCCCAGCTGATCGCGCCGCCGGAAACCACCGAGTCCGGCGTGAACCCGTGCTCCATCGCCGTGGCGTAGACATACGGTTTGAAGGAAGAACCCGTCTGGCGCAGAGCCTTGGTGGCGCGGTTGAACTGGCTGGTGCCATAATCCCGGCCGCCGACGATGGCGCGCACCGCGCCGTTGGTCTCGATCACCACCACCGCGCCTTCGGTGACATTGTATTCCTTGCCGAACTGGCGAAGATGGAACTCGACCGACTCCTCGGCCGCCTTCTGGATGTTGGCGTCGAAAGTGGTGTGGGCGACCAGCGAGTGCTGGCCGGGCTTGGCGATCTTCTTGACCTCGTCGAAGGCCCAGTCGAGGAAATAATCCGGGCTCTTCTGCTCGCCGCGATCGACGACGTCGGCCGGATGCAAGCGCGCCTGCAGCACCTGGCCCTCGGTCATGAAACCCGCATCGACCAGGTTTGACAGCACCACATTGGCGCGGGCACGGGCCGCCGGCAGGTTGATGTGCGGGGCGTATTTGGTCGGCGCCTTGAACAGGCCGGCCAGCATCGCCGCTTCGGCGAGGCTCAAATCCTTCACGCTCTTGCCGAAATAGAAATCCGCCGCCGCCTCGATGCCGAACGTGCCGCCGCCCATATAGGCGCGGTCGAGATAGAGCTGCAGAATCTCTTTCTTGGACAGGTTCGCTTCCAGCCATAGCGACAGGAAGGCTTCCTTGATCTTGCGCTCCAATGTGCGCTCGTTGGAGAGAAACAGGTTCTTGGCGAGCTGCTGCGTGATGCTGGAGCCGCCCTGGACCACGGAGTTGGCGCGCACATTCTCGAAGATCGCACGCGACAGGCCGAGGACATCGATGCCGTAATGGTCGAAGAAGCGGCGGTCCTCGGTCGCCAGCACCGCCTTGATGACGATGTCGGGCATCTCGTCGACCGGCACTGAATCGCGCTGGATGATGCCGCGCTGGCCGATCTCGTTGCCGTAGCGATCCAGGAAGGTCACGGCGAAATCGCCCTGGCTGCGCCAGTCGCCGGTGGTGATGTCGAAGGCGGGCATGGCGAGCGCGAGCAGGACCACGAAGCCGCCGGCGCCCATGGTGAACCCTTCGCTCAGCACCTCGATGACCGTGCGGCGCCAGCCATGCACCCGGAAACGGCGGGAAAAAATGGTCGCCGCTTCCCAGAATTCGCGGGCCTTGAAGCCGATCTCGTAGAGCGAGCTATCGAACCAAGCGTCGACGCCGAGCAGCGCCGAAGCGATGCGGCCTCTTCTCTTCTTGCGTGGTTTCGAAGGACTTGCCATTCCGACTTCCGCCCCAACGCGCTTTCGCCCGAAAACAGCATGCGGGCAGTTTCAGGGTGGCACCCTGTCAAACTATTTGACCATTTTATCACCGCTCACAAGGGCAGCGAAGCCACAGCACCAGCTTTGTTGATCGGAGGTGTGCTGGCCGTCAACGGCCGATCGAAATCACCGCGCTGCGATGAATCGCATACGATGCACTGCATCCGCCTCGGTCGGTTCCTGGCCGATGAAGGAGCGCAGATAGGCGGCGAGATGGCTGACGCGCGCCTTGCCGCATCGAGGCGTCTGTCACGCGAGGTTGGCCCATTCTTACCGCGCAAATTCATAGACTCGCACGATTATGCTCCGGGGTGCTCTCGACCCGTTCATCTGAACGGCCGGCGCCACGGGAGGCAGCTGTGGTGCTTGGGAACCGCACGTCCAGCATATGTTCGACAGCATTCCATCTAGCCTCTTGGTATCGACGAAGGGCGAAGACGCTGACGGCGAATACCAACATGCCAATTCCGGTTGCCGGAATGATACCCAGGACTGCGACGGCTTTCGCCAGCACGCCGGCGAAGACACCTGCGATGACACTCGCGACGACGCTCACCATCCCCGCTGTGCTCATGAATGACTGCCAATGCGAGGAATGAAGGGCTTTGCTGACGAGCAATGCCTCGTCGTCGTGACGGGAGTGGATCAAGTATTTCTCCACGCCTGGAGCCGTCTCCACGAAATAGTGCCGGATGCGAGCCATGCCACGTGCGAGGACCATGTCCTCGATTGCGACTTGAACCGCCCGAACGAAGGTGACGATGCCGATGAAATACAGGCAGGGAAGCAGGATCAGACTGAAAAAAACGAATGGCTGCCCCATGCGCGTTACTTGAGCGACGAATGCCAGCGCGACGGTCGCGCTGGAAACGGCGGTCAGGAAAAGGTCTGCCCGCGAATTGGCTTCCTGGATGGTGGCCGACCGCGCCGTCTGCAACACGAAATGTTCGGTCGTGAGGCATTGCAGGGTTTTATCACTGGTTTTGTCCTCGCCCGTCGCCATTGGATGCCGTCAACTCGCTGCCTTGAAATGACGCGGCTTTGTGATGGACCTTGAACTGAAACAATCTTTAATTGTTCCAAAATGCATCCGATTCTTCGGAAGGTCGCGAGACGTGGGTGTCCGACGGTCGTCGGCTTGAACGAACAGATAGGAACCTCCGCGCCGGCAGGGTGCGTTGCTACAGGCTCGCTAAGAGCGTCGCCTTGGCGTTGCTCGATGACGGTTTCGCCGGGGAGGGGACTGAGCTTTCCATACACATTGTCGGGGTCGAACGGCGGGCGCGCGTCATCGCGGCCTCGCCCTGCGACGCCGAAGCCAAGGCGATGCGGCAATGAGGAGAAACCGCCATGATTGAGGAAGCCGCACGCGATCTCAGGCGCGAGCGCCGCCGGGGACGCACCGGGGAGGCCGGCAGCGAGTCGAGCCGCCATCCGAATTACTGGTCGCTGAAGAACCCGTTCCTGCCGCAGCCGATCTTTTCCGACGATCAGGTCGCGGCCATCCACGCTACCGCGCTGCGCGTGCTGGAGGAGCTAGGCATCAAGGTGCTGCTGCCCGAGGCGCGGACGATCTACGGCAAGGCCGGTGCATTGGTCGACGAAGACAGCCAGATGGTCAGGATCGGTCGCGACATGGTCGAAGCCGCGCTCGCCTCGGCGCCGCGCACGATTCCGGCACTCGGCGGCGACCACTCCCGCGACCTGACGCTCGAGCTCGGCTCGATGACCTTCCTGGCCGGCTCCGGAGCCCCCAATGTCACCGATCTCGAGCGCGGCCGCCGGCCGGGCACGCTCACCGCCTTCGAGGAATTCATCAAGCTGGTCCAGCATTTCGACGTCCTGCATATGCTCGGGCCTTGCGTCGAGCCGCAGGAACTCGACAACCGCTTCCGCCACTATGCCGTCAACCGGGCGCAGCTGACGCTGTCGGACAAGTTCCCCTTCGTCTTCGCGCGTGGCACGCCGCAGGTCGAGGACGGCTTCGAGATGATCCGCCTGGCGCGCGGCCTCTCGCAGGACGAGTTCCGCGCCGGCGCCCATTGCTACACCGTCATCAACACCAACTCGCCGCGCCAGCTGGATATCCCGATGGCGCAAGGCATCATCGACTTCGCCAAGGCCGGCCAGGTCCTGGTCATCACGCCTTTCTGCCTGGCGGGCGCGATGGCGCCGATCACGGTCGCCGGCGCGCTGACCTTGCAGCATGCCGAGGCGCTCGCCGGATTGACGCTGGCCCAGATCGCGCGGCCTGGCGCGCCGGTGGTCTATGGCTCCTTCTCGTCCAATGTCGACATGAAGTCCGGCGCTCCGGCCTTCGGCACGCCGGAGCACGTCAAGGCGACGCTTGGGGCGGGGCAGCTAGCTCGCCACATCGGCCTGCCCTGGCGCTCCGGCGGCGGCAGCGCCGCCAATGTCTCCGATGCGCAGGCCGCGCACGAGACCCAGTTCGCGCTGTGGGGCTCGGTGCTGGCCGGCGCCACCGTCTGCATCCACGCCGCCGGCTGGCTGGAAGGCGGTCTCAGCGTCTCGCTGGAGAAGCTGATCACCGACGTCGAGGCGCTGCAGACGGTCGCCGAGCTTTGCGCCACGACGCCGGGCGACGAGGATGCAATTGGCTTCGAAGCGATTGCCGAAGTGCAGCCCGGAGGTCATTTCTTCTCGGCCGCCCACACCATGACGCGCTACCGCAGCGCCTTCTACGAGCCGCTGGTGGCCGACTGGTCGAACTTCGGCAATTGGACGCAAGCTGGCGGCAAGACAGCCACGGAGCGCGCGACCGGCATCTGGAAGCGGATTGTCGCCGACTTCCAGCCGCCGGCCACCGCTGCCGCCGCCGCGGGAGTGCTCGACGAGTTCATTGCCAGGCGCACCGAAGAAGGCGGCGCGGCTCCGGTCTCATGATTTGACTAAAACATAATAAATTCTAGACCTTCGCCTTTCACGCTATACTCAAATCGATTTGCGATCTGGCATCGGATCGCGAGCGCGGCTACGCTGCCGGAATTGGCTGCGGCGCGGAGACATGTTGGCGATGGACTGTAGATGACGGCGCCTGGCGATTTGATGCAGGCCTTGTTCCTGAGGCTGAAGACCGATGAGTCGCTGTCGGCGCTGCTTGGCGGCGCGGGCCTGCTCGAGCAGGCGAGCGACAAGGCCGCCTTTCCGCACGTCACATACGGCCGCACCAGCGCCTTCGACCTCGAGACCGGCGTCGACAACGACAATGACCAGCTGGTCACCTTGCACGTCTGGTCGAAAGCCCAGGGCGAAGCCGAGACACGCCTCATCATGGACAGCATCAAGGCGAGCCTCGATGGCGCGGCGCTGTCCATTGGCCCGCGCGGCCAGACGCGCCTGTCCCTGGAATTCGCCGAGGCGCGCTATGACGAGGATCTTGCGGTCTATCATGGATTGCTGCGCTTTCGCGCGCTGACCCAGGAGAATGCATAGGGTGTGTTGAGATTCAGGTCAGGGCCGGGTCGAAAATGATCGCTTCCGAGAACCGGTGCGGAACGTACTTAAAATACGTGAGCACCGGAAGCGCAGAAAGCCGGCATTTGCAGGCCAGCCTCACCTGAACATCGATACACCCTAAAGCTGCGCCTGGATCGCGGCCTCGTCGATGACCGACCAGACCTCCCTTATGCGGCTGTCGTGGAATTCGTAGAACACGTTCTCGGCGAAAGAAACCCGCCTGCCGTGGACCGGCAGGCCGAACAGCACGCCTTTGGGATGGCAGTCGAAATGCAGGCGCGCCGCCACGCGCGGCGGCTCCGAGATAAGAAGCTCGATGTTGAAGCGCAGGTCGGGAATGGCCTCGAAATCGTCTTCCAGCATGCGCCGATACCCCGACAGCCCGATCGTCTCGCCATTATACTGAACCTCCTCGCCGACGAACCGGCCGAGATTGCCCCAGTCCTGCTCGTTAAGGCAGGCGATGTAGCCCCGGTAGAGATGGGCAATATCCGCACGCGTCATCGCATCCTCCCATGGCCGTCCGGCGTTTCTACACTAGGTAGCGCGGGGCGCGGAATCGGCAGGCCGAAAAGCGTAGCGGACCGACTTATTTTCCGGCTATGAATTTGCACCCGGGCTTGAGGGAGCGTTGGCGTCCATAGGGGGCATGGCGGGCATGGATTTTCGATCGTTCACCGTTCATTTCACGTTCAGCCCATATGCGTTAGAACCGTGATCATGAAAAAGTTTGGCCCTCATCTCCGCAAAGCAGTGCTGGCGCTTGCCGCAGCCGGCCTCTTTGCGTCGCAGGCGATTGCCCTGCCGGTCACCGAGCCGTCGGTCGATCGGCCGGTGGTGCTCGCCGCCAGCGATTGCTACGCCATCGGCCAGCAGGTCGCCGCGCAGAATGGCGGCACGCTGGCCAAGGCCTCGCAGGCGACGCGGGGCGGCCAGCAGGTCTGCGTGATTGTCGTTCTGGTTCCCGGCAAGGAAGGCCAGCGTCCGCGCCGCTCGGAAATCGTCGTTCCGATGGGCTGACCCTGTCGTTTCCCAGGCTGGCGGAATCGGCCTATAGGTCTACCCAACAACAGGCTTCAATCCCATGCGCGTGCTCGTCGTCGAGGATGACAAGGATCTCAACCGGCAACTGGCCGACGCGCTGGTCGATGCCGGCTATGTGGTCGACCGCGCTTATGACGGCGAGGAGGGGCACTTCCTCGGCGACACTGAGCCTTACGATGCCGTCGTCCTCGATATTGGCCTGCCGCAGATGGACGGCATCAGCGTCGTCGAGCGCTGGCGCCGCGGCGGCCGCAAGATGCCGGTGCTGATCCTGACCGCGCGCGACCGCTGGAGCGACAAGGTGGCCGGCATCGACGCCGGCGCCGACGATTATGTGACCAAACCCTTCCACATCGAGGAGGTGCTGGCGCGGGTGCGGGCGCTGATCCGCCGCGCGGCCGGCCATGCCTCGTCTGAACTCACCTGCGGGCCGTTGCGCCTGGACACCAAGGCGTCCAAGGCCGACGTCAACGGCGTGCCGCTCAAGCTCACCTCGCACGAGTTCCGGCTGCTCGCCTATCTGATGCACCATATGGGTGAGGTGGTGTCGCGCACCGAGCTGGTCGAGCATCTCTACGATCAGGATTTCGATCGCGATTCCAACACGATAGAAGTGTTTGTCGGCCGGCTTCGCAAGAAGATGGGCATCGACATGATCGAAACCGTGCGGGGCATGGGCTATCGCATGCGTGAGCCGGAGGCGTGACGCGGAACCGCTGAAGCCAACCATGGAAACGCGGCTTTCGAAGCTGCGGCTCTGGCCGCGCTCGCTGACCTTCCGCGTCATCGCCTTTTCCACCATCTGGGCGATCCTGACTCTGGTCGTCATCTTCACCCTCATCACCACGCTTTACCGCCAGGCCAGCGAGCGCGGCTTCGACAGCCTGCTTTCGGCGCATTTGTTCAACCTGATCGGCTCCGTCGGCATTTCCGACAACGGCGCGCTGACCGGCTCGCCTGACCTCGGCGACCTGCGCTTTTCCGAGCCGAATTCCGGCTGGTACTGGTCGGTGGAGCCTGCCTCCGAAGGCGTGCATGGCGAAATCCATTCCTCCTCGATGACGACCTCGCTCCTGTCGCCGAGCGTCGCGGAGGTCCCGTTCAATGCGAACTTCCAGCGCAGCTACTCGATGGAGGGCATCAAGGGCGAGCGGCTCGAAGTGTTCGAGAGCGAGTTCGTGCTCGACGCCAAGAACCGCGCCGCGCGTTTCCGTGTCATGGGCAACCACAGCGAGCTCGAGCAGGAGATTGCGAGCTTCCAGCGTCGCCTGCTCACCTATCTCTCGCTGTTCGGCGTCGGCATGATCGCCATCAATGCCATCGCCATCCTGCTGGGTCTCCAGCCTTTGCGCCGGGTCCGCAATGCGCTCGCCATGGTGCGCGAGGGCACCGCGCAGCGGCTCGACGGCAGCTTCCCGGCCGAGATCGAGCCGCTGGCCAGCGAGACCAATGCGCTGATCGAGAACAACAGGCGCATCGTCGAGCGCTCGCGCACCCAGGTCGGCAACCTTGCCCATTCGCTGAAGACGCCTTTAGCCGTGCTGATCAATGAGGGCCGCGCGCTCGGCGGCGCCAAGGGCCAGTTGATCGCCGAGCAGGCCGCCTCCATGCAGAAACAGGTCGACCACTATCTGCAGCGCGCGCGTGTCGCCGCGCAACGCGACAGCGTCGTTTTCCGCACGCCGGTTTCGCCGCTGGTCGAGCGCATGGTGCGCGTGTTGCGGAAACTCAATCCGCAAACCAGGCTGACGCTGTCGCTGCCGCCGGCGGAGATCGTCTTTGCCGGCGAGCGCGAGGATCTGGAGGAATTGCTCGGCAACCTGCTCGACAATGCGATGAAATGGGCAAAGAGCGCCGTTGCCGTTTCGGTCGCGCTTGCACCGGGAATGAGCAACCTGTTCGAAATCGTTATAGAGGATGATGGCCCGGGCATTCCCGAGGACAGCGCGCGGGAAGTTTTGAAACGTGGCAAGAGACTCGACGAGACGAAGCCGGGAACAGGGCTCGGGCTGGCCATTGTCGCCGACCTCGTCAACGAGTATGGAGGCTCGCTGGCGCTGGAACGGTCCGGCATGGGCGGCTTGAGGGCGGTGGTGGGATTGCGGAGCCTTCAATGATGTTTTTTATCGATTTGCGAGCAGCGGCCGACGGCCAAATTTCCGACAAATATCAACACTATGGCGATGAAAACGTCCTGATGGCGCGCCCCCAGTCCATCCAGTTCCATCCCGCTGAAGAGAACCGGTTGTCGGCATGAAGATCCGCGTCGCGCTCGTTTCCGCCCTGCTCGCCGTTTCCGGCTGCACGACTCTGGGCAAGGGTGGTCCGACCTCTCCCGTCACGCCTGTTTCCACGCCGCCGACCGGCGGCAAGGTGTCGACCGGCATCGTTTCGGCCATGAATGGCGGGCTTATCGGCGGGTCGATCGGTTCGGGCCTCAGCGATGCCGAAAAGCGCAAGGGCCTGGAAGCGGAATACAAGGCGCTGGAATACAACACCAGCGGCCAGAAGGTGACGTGGAAGAGCGACAACTCCTCGCATTATGGCGAGGTCGTCGCCGCCCAGCCTTACAGGGTCGGCTCGCAGGATTGCCGCCAGTACACCCACACCATCTATACGAGCGGCGCGGGTGTCACCGCACGCGGCACCGCCTGCCGCAATGCCGACGGCAGCTGGACGCCGCTGACCTAGAAAGAAACCCGGCCGGCCCCGTTATTCGGTCGGATTGACCTCGATCAAGGTCGGACGGCCCGTCTGCCGTCAAAGCGTCGCAGTACGTCCGTGTTGGCAGGGCAGGGCTCTGCCTTTATTGGAAGGGCCATGCTGTTCTGGGTCATAGCCGCAATCCTCACGCTGGGCGCCAGCCTGGCCGTGCTGTTGCCGCTTACCGGCGGCATGAAAGTCGCGTCGTCGGCCGGCGATCACGATCTCGAAGTCTATCGCGACCAGCTGTCCGAGCTCGACCGCGACATGGCGCGCGGCCTGATCCAGCCCGGGGAGGCCGACGAGGCGCGTGCCGAGATCGGCCGCCGCATCCTGCGTCTGGGCGCGACCGCGCAGCCGGATGCGGCAATACTCAAGCCTGCGCGCAGCGCCAAGTGGGTCGCCAGCATAGCCGTGCTTGCGGTTCCCCTGCTGAGCTGGGGGATCTACGGAATGCTCGGCTCTCCCGATCTGCCTTCGCAGCCGCTGGCCGAACGTCTGGCCAAGAACCCGGCCGATGCCTCGGTCGACGAACTGGTCGCCCGCGCCGAAGCCCATCTCGCCGCCAATCCGTCGGACGGCAAGGGCTGGGACGTGCTGGCGCCGATCTATCTTCGGCTGCAGCGCTTTCCCGACGCCGTGACCGCCTATCGCAACGCCATACGCCTCGACGGCGACAGCGCCGTGCGCCAGTCGGGTCTCGGCGAAGCGATCGCCAGCGCTGCCGGCGGCATTGTTTCGGCAGACGCCCAAAAAGCCTTCGAGGCGGCCCTGAAGCTCGATCCGGCCAACGCCAAGGCGAATTTCTACCTGGCGGTGGGCCTGGCACAGGAAGGCAAGAAGGCCGATGCCGTTGCCGCCTGGCAAAAGATGCTCGGCCAGCTCGCGCCGGATTCGCCCTGGCGCAGCGCCGTCCGGCAGGCGCTTGCCGAGGCGGGAGGTCCGGCTGTCCCCGATGCAGCGCCGGCCAACGGCCCCGACGCGCAGCAGGTGGAAGCCGCGCAACAGATGTCGCCGCAGGACCGGCAGGCGATGATCGAGACTATGGTCGCCGGTCTCGACGACAAATTGAAGCAGAATCCCCGCGACGAGGAAGGATGGATGCGGCTCATCCGTTCCTATGTCGTGCTTGGCAAGGCCGACAAGGCGCGCGACGCGCTCGGCCGCGCTGTCGCCGCCTTTGGTGCCGACAGTGAACAGGCCAAGAAATTCACCGCCTTCGCCGCCTCGCTCGGCGTGACGGCGACGGAGTAAGGCAATGACGCGCAGGCAGAAGCGGATGTCGGTGATCCTGGCGGGGCTGGCTTTCCTCGGCGCCGCTGCCGGCCTCACCTTCTATGCGCTGGGACAGAAGGCCTCCTATTTCTACATGCCGGCCGACCTCGCCACGGCAAGCGTGCCGCCCGGACAGCGGATCCGGCTCGGCGGCCTCGTCGAGAAGGGCACCATCATGCGCGGGCAAGGCGCCACCGTCGCCTTCTCGGTCACCGACAAGCAGAAATCGGTCAAGGTCACCTATACCGGCATCCTGCCCGATCTGTTCCGTGAGGAGCAGGGCGTCATCACCGAGGGCGCTTTCGGCCCGGACGGCGTCTTCGTTGCCGACAGCGTGCTGGCCAAGCACGACGAGCGCTACATGCCCAAGGAAGTCGCCGACGGCCTGAAGGCCAAGGGCGTTTGGCAGGAAAGCACGAACTGATGAGCAGGTTCCGTAAAAGTGCCATGCGGTTTTGCGATCAGAACCTGCGAGAGAACAGGTAACCAATGGTCGAGACCGGACATTTCGCGCTTGTGCTCGCCTTCGCGCTGTCGCTGGTGCAGATGCTGGTGCCGCTGGTCGGCGCCCGCACCGGCAACCAGCGGCTGATGGCGGTGGGTGGTCCGGTCACGGTCACCGGCTTCGCATTGACCGCGTTGTCCTTCGCCGCCCTTGCAAGCGCCTATGCCGGCTCGGACTTCTCGGTGGCGAGCGTTTGGGAGAACTCCCATTCGCTGCAGCCGATGATCTACAAGATCACCGGCACCTGGGGGAATCACGAAGGCTCGATGCTGCTTTGGGTGCTGATCCTGACCTTCTTCGGCGCGCTGGTCGCCGTCTTCGGCAACAATCTGCCGGCGACGCTCAAGGCCAATGTGCTGGCCGTGCAGGGCATGATTGGCGCCGCGTTCTTCCTGTTCATCCTGGCGACGTCCAATCCCTTCATCCGCCTTAATCCGGCACCGATCGAGGGCCGCGACCTCAATCCGATCCTGCAGGACCTTGGCCTCGCGATCCACCCGCCGATGCTTTACCTCGGCTATGTCGGCTTCTCGATCTGCTTCTCTTTCTCGGTCGCGGCGCTGATCGAGGGGCGCATCGACGCCTCCTGGGCACGCTGGGTGAGGCCTTGGACGCTGGTCGCCTGGATGTTTTTGACCGGCGGCATCGCTATGGGTTCCTACTGGGCTTATTACGAGCTCGGCTGGGGCGGCTTCTGGTTCTGGGATCCGGTCGAGAACGCTTCCTTCATGCCCTGGCTTGCCGGCACCGCGCTACTTCATTCGGCGATTGTCATGGAGAAGCGCTCGACGCTGAAGATCTGGACACTGCTCTTGGCCATCCTGACCTTCTCGCTGTCGCTGCTCGGCACTTTCCTGGTGCGTTCCGGCGTGCTGACCTCCGTGCACGCCTTCGCCACCGATCCGGCGCGCGGCGTCTTCATCCTGTGCATCCTGACGCTGTTCATCGGCGGTTCGCTGGCGCTGTTTGCGCTGCGCGCCTCGCGGCTGACGGCGGGCGGCCTGTTCCATCCGATCTCGCGCGAGGGCGCGCTGGTCTTGAACAACCTGTTCCTCACCACGGCCACGGCAACGGTGCTGGTCGGCACGCTTTACCCAATGGCGCTGGAGGCGCTGACCGGAGGCAAGATCTCGGTCGGCGCACCGTTCTTCGACCTGACCTTCGGACCGCTGATGCTGCCGCTATTGGCGATCGTGCCGTTCGGCCCCTTGCTCGCCTGGAAGCGCGGCGACGTCATTGCCGCCTCGCAGCGCCTGATGGCGGCCTTCGCTTTGGCGATCACCGCGATGCTGGTCACCGGCCTGTTCATCGACGGCGCCTCGGTCTTCGCAGCGCTTGGCGTCGGTCTTGCCGTCTGGCTGGTCGTCGGCGCGTTGACCGACCTTGCCGTCAAATCCGGCTTCGGCGCCGTGCCGCCGGCTGCCATGCTTCGCCGCTTCGCCGGCTTGCCGCGCTCCGTCTTCGGCACGGCATTGGCCCATCTCGGCCTCGGGCTGACGTTGCTCGGCATCGTCGGCACGCTCTGCTTCGGCACGGAGAAAATCCTCAGCATGCATCCCGGCGAGACGGTGGAACTCTCCGGCCATACGCTGCGCTTCGAAGGGCTCTCCCCACGGAAAGGTCCGAACTTCACCGAGGATCGCGGCCGCTTCCTGCTGATGGGCGCCGACGGCAACGCCGATGGCATGATTACCTCCGCAAAACGCTTCTATCCGGTGCGCCAGACGGTGACGACGGAGTCCGGCATCAGGACGCTGGGCTTGAGCCAGCTTTATCTGTCGCTCGGCGACGAGAACAATGACGGCTCCGTCGTCGTGCGCCTGTGGTGGAAGCCGCTGGTGACGCTGATCTGGGGCGGCGGCCTGGTGATGATGGCGGGTGCGGCCATGTCGCTGCTCGACCGCCGCCTGCGCGTCGGCGCGCCGGCAAAGCGGCGCAAGGCGGCCGCCGCCCTGGCGAGCCCGACATGAGCGCAAGATTTTCACTCGCCTCGCTGGCCCTGCTGCTGGCGCTGTTTTTCACCGGCGCCGCACAGGCGGTGAAGCCTGACGAGGTGTTGCAGGACCCGGCGCTGGAGGCGAGGGCGCGCGCGCTCTCGGAAGGCCTTCGCTGCATGGTCTGCCAGAACCAGTCGATCGACGAATCCGACGCCGATCTTGCTCGCGACCTGCGCATCCTTGTGCGCCAGCGCCTCGTCGCCGGCGACACCGACCAGCAGGTGATGGACTATATCGTCTCGCGCTATGGCGAGTTCGTGCTCTTGAAGCCGCGCTTCAGCCTGCGCAACGCGCTTTTGTGGGGCACGCCGGTGTTTCTGCTTCTGGCCGGCGGACTGTTCATCGTGCTCAGCGCCCGCTCGCGCCGAACTGTGCCGGACAGCACCCTGAGCGCCGAGGAACAGGCGGCGCTGGATAAGATGCTAAGCGACTAACATGAATTGCGGACCTCGGAGATTGGCCGAGACCCCTGTGTCGTCGTCATCCACGGGCGAAGCAAGGAGCGAAGCGACGCGCGCAGACCCGAGGATCCATTCCGTGACTTCGAAGCGTCGCGGCCGTACAGAATTTCTGCTCTGCTGCAACCCTCGCGCGAGGTAACGGCATGGATTCCAGGGTCTCCGCGACGGAGCTTCGCTCCTGCTTCGCCCTGGAATGACGAAGTCTCGGGTGCTTCCGCAAGCCTTCCAAGCGCGGCATGCCTGTGGTCATCGTCGCCAATCCCCCAACATTACAAAACTTTCATGTACCGGAAATGGCGCCGTAATGTGCGGCTCTCTAATCCTCTTGCCCGAGGATGCTTCGCCTGAGCGCATCCACGTCGACAGAGGATAGGAAACCCCATGAATAATGCCCCCAATTCATTTGCCTCCACCCGAAAGCGCCTGATGGCGGCTGCAGCGTCCCTGGCCGTTATCGGTGCGGTCGGCGCGGGCGCGCTTGCCACCGGCACCGCCCCCGTGCTGGCCGATGCCGTGCGCGTCGAAGCCCCGCAGGTGCCGAGCTTCGCCGATGTCGTTGAGCATGTCTCGCCAGCGGTCGTCAGCGTCAAGGTCAAGGCCAAGATCCAGCCGACGGCCGACGATGGTTCCGACGATCAGGATGGTTTCGACAACCTGCCGGACAATCCGCAGCTGCGCCGCTTCTTCAAGGAATTCCGTGGCTTCGGTGACCAGGGTGGCCAGTTCGGCATGCGCCGCTTCGACCACCGCGACCATGGCAATGGCCAGCCGCGTCCGATCGCTCAGGGCTCGGGCTTCTTCATCTCCGAGGACGGCTATCTCGTCACCAACAACCACGTCGTCTCGGAAGGCTCGGATTTCAGCGTCGTCACCAATGACGGCAAGGAGCTCGACGCCAAGCTGATCGGCACCGATCCGCGCACCGATCTCGCCGTGCTCAAGGTCGATGGCGGCGGCAACAAGTTCACCTATGTCGACTTCGCCGACGATTCCAAGGTCCGCATCGGCGACTGGGTGGTCGCCGTCGGCAATCCGTTCGGCCTGGGCGGCACTGTCACCGCGGGCATCGTCTCGGCCCGCGGCCGCGACATCGGCGCCGGCCCTTATGACGACTTCATCCAGATCGACGCTTCGGTCAACCGCGGCAATTCGGGCGGTCCGACCTTCAACCTCAACGGCCAGGTGATCGGCATCAACACCGCCATCTTCTCGCCGTCGGGCGGCAGCGTCGGCATTGCCTTCGATATCCCGGCCTCGACCGCCAAGCAGGTGGTCCAGGACCTGATGAAGAGCGGCTCGGTCCAGCGCGGCTGGCTCGGCGTCGAGATCCAGCCGGTCACCTCCGATATCGCCGAGTCGCTCGGCCTGAAGTCGGACAAGGGCGCGCTGGTCTCGAGCGCCCAGGATGGCGGGCCGGGCAAGAAGGCGGGTATCGTCGCGGGCGACGTGATCACCAAGGTCGACGGCAAGGATGTCGCCTCGCCGAAGGAGCTCGCCCGCATGATCGGTGCATTCGCGCCGGGCAAACCGGTCGACGTCACCGTCTGGCGCAACGGCAAGGACGAGACGGTCAAGGTCGATCTCGGCACGCTGCCGGCAAGCGACAAGCAGGCTTCGAACGATGACAGCAACAAGCAGTCGGCGCCGGCGGCCAAGGCCGACACGCTGGCCGATCTCGGCCTGACCGTCACCAAGGCGGAAAAAGGCAAGGGCCTCGTGGTCACCGACGTCGATCCCGACAGCGACGCGGCCGACCGCGGCATCCAGCCCGGCGACGTCATCACCTCGATCAATTCGAACGACGTGAACACCACCGACGACGTGTCCAAGGCGATGACGGATGCCGCCAAGGCCGGCCGCAAGGCCGTGCTGATGCAGATCACCCGCGACGACTCGAATCGCTTCGTGGCGCTGCCGGTCGGCAAGGGCTGACATCGACTTTCAGCTTCCCCATGGCGGTATCAACACCCCCGAGCCGCCGTGGGGAAACATGGGGCCGAGCACGTAAGTCAGTCACCGTGTTTCGCTCCTGACGGCAGCGGGTTTCCCATCACCCGCTGCCGTTTTAACTTGAAGGCAAGACGATATGACTGCCCCTCAACCTTCCAATGAAATCGCGTATAACGGCTCCATGAAGATTCTCGTCATGGAAGACGATCGCGAGGCGGCGGACTACTTGCAGAAAGCCTTCGCCGAGGCGGGCCACACCGCCCATGTCGCCGGCGACGGCGAGACCGGCTTCGCGCTCGCCGATGCCGGCGACTATGACGTGATGGTGGTCGACCGCCTGATGCCGCGCCGTGACGGCCTGTCGGTGATCGCCGCGCTTCGCTCGCGCGGCAACACCACGCCGGTGCTGATCCTTTCGGCGCTGGGCGAGGTCGACGACCGGGTCACCGGATTGCGCGCCGGCGGCGACGATTACCTCACCAAGCCCTACGCCTTTTCCGAATTGCTCGCCCGCGTCGAGGTGCTGAACCGCCGCGCCAGCGCGCGCGAGTCCGAGACGGTCTATCGCGTTGGCGATCTCGAGCTCGACCGGCTGTCGCATTCGGTCAAGCGCGCCGGCCGCGAGATCACGCTGCAGCCGCGCGAGTTCCGCCTGCTCGAATATCTGATGCGCCATGCCGGCCAGGTGGTGACGCGCACCATGCTTCTGGAAAATGTCTGGGACTATCATTTCGATCCGCAGACCAACGTCATCGATGTCCACGTCTCGCGCCTACGCGGCAAGATCGAAAAAGACTTCGACAAGCCGATCCTGCACACGATCCGCGGCGCCGGCTACATGCTGAAAGGCGGCTAGAACCCGTTATGGCATTGTCCCTGCCGGCCATCATGAAGACGACGGCGGCCCGGCTTTCGGCGCTTTATCTTCTGCTTTTCGCGCTCTGCGCGGTGCTGCTCGTCCTCTACATGACGTCGCTGTCGGCGCGCATGCTGACCGCGCAGACGCAGGAGACCATCAACGACGAGGTGCTGGGCCTGGCCCGCGCCTATCAGCGCGGCGGCCTGCCGGTGCTGGTGCGCGTCGTCGAGGCCCGCTCGCGCCAGCCCGGCGCCAATCTCTATCTGATCGCCGACGCCAACGGCCAGATCTTGACCGGCAATGTGCAGAGCCTGGAGCCCGGGGTCATCGAGACCGAGGGCTGGACGACGGACCCGTTTTCCTACCAGCGCTTCGGCGAAGGCGAGCTCGATCGGCTGCGCAGCGGCGGTTCGGACCAGGCCACGCCTCCGGCCAACGAGGGCAACACTCCACAATCGACAGGTGAGAAGGGGCACAACGCCATCGCGCTGGTGCTGAGACTGCCCAACCAGATGATCATGCTGGTCGGCCGCGACCTCGGCGAGCCCGAGCGCTTCCGCGCCGTCATCAGCCGCGCGTTGACCCTGGCGCTTGGCATGATGGGTTTGGGCGGCATCCTGATCTGGTTCTTCGTCGGGCGCGCCGCGCTGAAGCGGATCGACAGCGTCTCGGACGCCAGCCGCCGCATCATGGGCGGCGATTTGTCCGGACGGCTGCCGGTCACCGGCGCCGGCGACGAATTCGACCGCCTGTCCGAAAACCTCAATTCGATGCTGGCCAGGATCGCCATGTTGAACGAGGGGCTGAAGCAGGTCTCCGACAACATCGCCCATGATCTGAAGACGCCGCTGACCAGGCTGCGCAACCGCGCCGAGGCGACGCTCGCCGGCAGGCACAAGACGGAGGAGTACCGCCAGGCGCTTGAAGGCACGATCGCGGAGTCCGACCAGCTCATCAAGACGTTCAACGCCATCCTGATGATCTCGCGCCTGGAGGCCGGCTACTCCTCGGAACAGACCGGTCCCGTCGATCTCGCCGCCACGGTGAGCGATGTCGTCGAGCTTTACGAGCCGGTGGCGGAGGAGGCGGGGGTTGCCCTGGAAACGACCGTGTCCGAGGCCTTCACGATCAACGGCAATCGCGAGCTAATCGGCCAGGCGTTGTCCAACATCGTCGACAACGCCATCAAATACTCGACCGACGCTGCCGAGGCGCCGAAAGTACGGGTGGTGCTGGAGCGCGCCGGCAACGAGATCAAGCTTGCCGTCACCGACAATGGCCACGGCATTCCAGACGACGCCGATCGCGCCCGCGCCACCGAGCGCTTCGTGCGCCTGGAAAAGAGCCGCTCGCAACCGGGCTCGGGTCTCGGCCTCAGCCTCGCCAAGGCAATCATGACTTTCCACAACGGCAGGCTTGATCTTTTACCCGCCAATCCCGGATTGTCCGTGGTCATGAGTTTCCCGTTGCGGGAGACGCATTGACAGCGCGGACAAATGGCGAAGAAGAAAATCGAATCCGAGTTCCGGCTTAGCCCGACAGTGGCGCTCCGCCCCCTTGATGCGGAGCATGCCCGGCGTAAATTGTCGGAAATCGCCGATGCCGCCGAGGAAGAGGGGCTTTCGCGCCTCGCCGCATTCCTGGCGGGCGAGGGGCCACTGCAGGACCTGCTGGCGGCCGTCTTCGACCTCTCGCCCTTCCTGCGCGATGTGGCGCGCCGGCGGCCATCCGTTCTCGACACGCTGTTCGACCGGACGATCGAAGCGCGGCTCGGCGCCGTCGGCGAAGCGATAGGCGGCGCGGCCAAGGTGGATGACGTCTCGGAATCGAGCCTGATGATGGCGTTGCGACAATGGAAGACCGAAGCGCATTTCCTGATCGCGCTGGCCGACCTTTCGGGCGAGGCGGAGACCTCGGTGACGGTGCGCCGTCTCAGCGATCTCGCGGATGCCTGCACAAAAGCCGCTGTCGATTTCCTGCTGCTCGACGCGCACCGCCAAGGCAAGCTCAAGCTGCCGGATCGGGCGGAACCGGCGAAGGGTTCGGGCTGGATCCTGCTCGGCATGGGCAAGCTCGGCGCGCATGAGCTGAATTTTTCCTCCGACATCGATCTCGTCGTCTTCTTCGATCCGGAAGCGCCGGCCGTCATCGATCCGCTCGACGCGACCGAGCTGTTCTCGCGCCTCACCCGCCGGCTCGTGCGCATCCTGCAGGATCGCACCGAGCACGGCTATGTGTTTCGCACCGATCTGAGGCTCCGCCCTGATCCCGGCTCGACGCCGCTGGCGATCCCCGTCGAGGCCGCACTTCGCTATTACGAGGCGCGCGGCCAGAACTGGGAGCGGGCGGCCATGATCAAGGCGCGGGCGGTTGCCGGCGACCTTGCCGCGGGCGCAGCCTTCCTCAAGGAATTGCAGCCCTATGTCTGGCGCAAATACATGGACTATGCGGCGATTGCCGACGTCCATTCGATCAAGCGCCAGATCCATGCCCACAAGGGCCATGGCGAGATCGCGGTCAAGGGCCACAACGTCAAGCTCGGCCGCGGCGGCATCCGCGAGATCGAGTTCTTCGTCCAGACCCAGCAGCTCATCGCCGGCGGCCGCTTCCCGGAGCTGCGCGGCCGCGAGACCGTGCCGATGCTAGCAGCGCTCGCCGCGCGCGGCTGGATCACCGCCGACGCACGCGACGCGCTCACGCGGCAATACTGGTTCCTGCGCCGCGTCGAGCATGCCATCCAGATGGTGGCGGACGAGCAGACGCATATCCTGCCGGAAGAAGACGAGGAGCTGAAGCGCATCGCGCTGATGCTGGGTTTTGCCGGCGAGGCGGATTTCACCCAAGCCTTCCGCGCCTCGCTGCAGCAGGTGGAGCGCCATTATGCGGCGCTGTTCGAAACTGCTCCCGAGCTTTCGGCCGGCGTCGGCAATCTGGTCTTCACCGGCGATGTCGACGATCCCGACACGCTGCAGACGCTCGATCGCCTGGGCTTCCAGCGGCCTAGTGACATCTGCCGTGTCATCCGCGGCTGGCATTTCGGCCGCTACCGCGTCACCCAGTCGGCCGAGGCGCGAGAGCGGCTGACCGAATTGGCGCCGGCGCTGCTCAAAGCCTTCGGCCAGACGCGGCGCGCCGACGAGGCGCTGATGCGCTTCGACGAGTTCCTCGCCGGCCTGCCCGCCGGTATCCAGCTTTTCTCGCTGCTGCAGTCGAACCCGGCGCTGCTCAAGCTGATGGCGACCATCATGGGCGCCGCGCCTCGGCTGGCGGCGATCATCACGCGTCGTCCGCATGTCTTCGACGGACTGCTCGATCCGGCATTGCTCACCGAACTGCCGGATCGCGCCTATCTCTCGGCCCGGCTTGCCGCCTTTATCGAAGGCGACCGCGCCTATGAGGATGTGCTCGACCGGCTGCGCATCTTCGCTTCCGAGCAGAAATTCCTGATCGGCGTTCGCCTGCTTGCCGGCTCTATCGATCCGGCGCGGGCGGGGCGCGCCTTCTCGGATCTCGCCGATCTCACCATCGAGGCGGCGCTCGACGCCGTGATCGCCGAATTCGCGCTGCGCCACGGCAGCATCGCGGGCGGCAGGGTGGCGCTGCTCGGCATGGGCAAGCTGGGCAGCCGCGAGCTTACGGCGGGTTCGGATGTCGATCTCATCCTGCTCTATGACCATGACACCGACGCCGAGGACTCCGACGGCGAGAAGCCGCTGGCGCCTTCGCATTACTATACCCGCATGACGCAGCGCCTGATCGCGGCCGTCTCGGCGCCGACGGCCGAAGGTGTGCTCTACGAGCTGGATCTGCGCCTGCGTCCATCAGGCAACAAGGGGCCGGTCGCCACGCATATCGACGCGTTCAAGAAATATCAGCGCCAGGATGCGTGGACCTGGGAGCACTTGGCGCTGGCACGGGCCCGCGCCATCGGCGGCGACGCCGAGCTCCGCGCCGAGCTCGAGACGGAAGTGGCGGCGGTACTGGCGCAGCCGCGCGACGCGGCCAAGGTCAAAGCCGAGGCCTCGGACATGCGTGCGCTGATCGAGAAGGAGAAGGCGCCGCGCGATCTCTGGGACATCAAGCTGATCCCGGGCGGGCTCATCGACCTGGAATTCATCGCGCAGGTCGCGGTCATTACCGGCGCGATCGAACCTGGCCGCCGGGTCACGGCGACTGCCGACATTCTGGCCCGGCTTTCTCCGGACTTCGCCGCAGCCGATATGCGTGAAGAGCTTGGCGAGGCCTATCGGCTCTATCTGGCGCTGACCCAGATGATCAGGCTTTGCCTCACCGGCGAGTTCCAGCGCGACGATGTCCCGCCGGGACTCTCGGATCTGCTGCTCGCGGTCACCGACCTGCCGGATTTCGCTGTGCTGGAAGCACATCTCAAGGAGATGTCGCGGAAGGTCAGGAGAGATTTCGACCGTCTGCTTCGTGCGGGAGCGTCGCCATCAACCGCATCGTTGCCATGAGATTCCCCAGGTGGCACATTAGCCACAGTTAATATTAATCGGCGATCCGGTCTTGCGCCAGTGGCAGAGGTGTCCCGTAATGGGTCAATAGGTCTGGCACCGCAATTGCACTGTCAGCAATGCCGGGGTCAACCATCACCCCGACGATGGGGGGCCCCGCCGCTTCGCAAATGGAGCGGCGGGTTCTTAACGGCTGATTTGAAAGCCGCCTAAATCGCCATGCATTGGGGCGCTGGGCAATTATGGATCTTCCGAAATTTTTGGTAGGCATGTTCACGACGTCATTCATCGTGGCGATCTGGGCTTACAACGAAACTGGTTCTGTCTGGGCGGTGCTTGGATGGGCACTCCTGGCCATGATCATTCTGCAGGTCGGATATATCGGTCTGGTCATCAGCTTGATCTATAGACGGGCATCGAAGGGCGCCGATGCCGATGCAAGTCCGGCATCTACAGCAGCAAATGATTTAAACCTTACCGGTCCAGTTTAGCGACCCGACAGTCCGTTGGGTTTGACTGACTGCCGCCCTGACCGGCCCGGGGCAAGCCGGAAGTGAGATGTCCAGCAGGACGGAGGGGGCGCTGTCCGCCGGAGCCTTTGGAAATTCCGCATTCTGAACTAGAGCAATTCCAGGAAAAGTGTGTGCGGTTTTCCGTTCGGAATTGCGTAAAAACAAAGAGCTAGAGCGGTTCGCCGTTTTCATGAAACGGTGAAACGCTCTAAGCCGCCGCCTTCACCGCGGACGGCGCCTTCTTCAGCGGAATGCGTACCGACACGATAGTGCCGACACCCTCGGTCGAACGGATCTTCAGCGCGCCACCCTGCAATTCGGCCAGCGAGCGCGAGATGGCGAGTCCGAGGCCTGAGCCGGTGTGGTTCTTGGAAAACTGGTTCTGCACCTGCTCGAACGGCCGGCCGAGCTTGCTCAGCGCCTGCTTGGGAATGCCGCAGCCATTGTCCTCGATGGTGAGCAGCAGGGCGCCCGACGTGTTGCGCGCCCTGACCGTGATCTTGCCGCCCTGTCCGGTGAACTTCACCGCGTTGGAGAGCAGGTTGATGGCGATCTGCTTGATCGCGCGGCGGTCGGCATAGAGCCGCATCGTATCGGCGATGCGCGTCTCGACATTGATCGACTTCTCCGCTGCCTGCAGCGAGATCACCCGCACCGTTTCCTTGATCAGCGGGCAGAGGTCGATCTCCTCGTGGTCGAGCGAGAACTGGCCCGCTTCGATCTTCGACATATCGAGGATGTCGTTGATGACGCCGAGCAGGTATTTGCCGCTGCCGTTGATGTCGGTCGCGTATTCCTCATAGCGCTCCGAGCCGAGCGGTCCGAACAGGCCCTGCTGCATCAATTCGGAGAAGCCGATGATGGCGTTGAGCGGCGTGCGCAATTCATGCGACATGTTGGCGAGGAATTCCGACTTGGCGCGATTGGCCGCCTCGGCGCGCTCGGTTTCCTTCATGTATTTGCGGTTGAGCTCGACCAGTTCGCTGGCGCGTTCCTCCTCGGCGCGCCGCGCGAGGCTGAGATCGTGGATCGTCGCCATCAGCCGGCGCTCGCTGTCGACCAGCTTTTCCTGATGCAGCTTTATCTGGGTGATGTCGGAGCCGACCGAGACCACACCGCCGTCGCGGGTCCTGAGCTCGTTGACCTGCAGCCAGCGGCCGTCGGCGAGCTGGCGCTCGAGTGTGATGCCGCCATGCGGCCCGTTGGCATTGGCCAACCTGCGCTCCGAGGCGAAGGCCAGCATTCGCTGCTCCAGCATATCGCGCGTCGCGCCCAGCACCACGTCGCGATCCGACAGCCCATTGTCCTTCTGGAACTTCGAATTGCACATGATCAGCCGTTCGGCGGCATCCCACAGAACGAAGGATTCGTTGATGTTCTCGATCGCTGTCCTGAGCCGCATGTCGGCCGCTTCCGAACGCAGCGCCAGATGCCGCTGCTCGGTGACGTCGACGGCGATGCCGATCAGCTGGATCTCCGGCGCCTCCGGGTCGATCACCTGGGCGCGCGCTCGCATCCATACCCATTGTCCGTCGGCGTGGCGCATGCGAAAGACCTGGTCGATATGGTCAATCTCGCGTTCGATGATGCGGTTGGCGAGCTCGAACAGGTCGCCGTCTTCCGGGTGGACGATCTCGTCGACCTCGCCGAAGGAGAGCATCGTGTCGCAGGGCTCATAGCCCAGCATGTCGTACATCGAGCGCGACCAGTACATCTTGCCGCGCACCATATCCCAGTCCCACAACCCGCAGCGGCCGCGCACCAGCGCCATGTCGATGCGCTGATGCGCTTCGAGATAGATGCGGTCCGCCGCCTGGGCGCGCGCCGCCTGGCCGAAATAGGCGTAGAGGATGACGATCAGCACGCCCGCCGTCAGCACGAACAGCGTGACGTTGAGCGACATAGACTTGCGCCAGCTGTCGAACACCGCTTCCTTCGGCACCAGCACTGCGGCCGCGTGTTTGCGGTCGCCGCTGAGGCTGACAGCGGCAAACCAATCCTGTCCGCCGGTGCTGACATCCATCACGCCGGCGCGGTCGCCGAACATGAACAGCGGCTGGCCGCCCAGTACGAGGCTGTCGAGCGTGCGGCCCTGCCAGCCCGTCGACAACGGCGAAACGGCGATGACCTTGAAGTTGGCGTCGGTGACGGCGAGCACATGGGCGCGGCTCATGGCGCCCTGGCGGCTGATGTTCTCCAGGAGGCTTGTGGCATTGACGCCGGCCGCGCTGGGGTCCGCGGTGATCGCCTGCGCCATCTGGCCGGCGGCGAGCGCCAGCACTGCCTTGGCGTCGCGCTCGATCTCGTCATGCTCGTTCATCAGCGACAGGAAGCGCAATGCCGCGATGACGATGAGGAAAACGACGATCAGCGCCGGGATCGACCGGCGCAGCAGCGGCTCGGCGGCCAGGAGCCGCTGATAGGTGGGTTCGGCGATCAGGCGCGCATTGCCGGCAAGTCCGTCGCTCCTTGCCTTGCGACGCGCAAAAGCCTTCCCTCCGGGCGCGCCCCACGCGTCCGCCTTGGCCATAAATGGCACTCCCCGATTTGCCGCATACTTGGATGATCCGGCTACGCCGCACGCCCCGAATCGCCATTAAAGAATCAAAGCCGATTCGCCTTGTCCAGAGGCGCGGGCGAAAAAGATTAAAAGTTGATTGAAATTCGTCCTTTTCCCTTCTCCCCCTGCGGGAGAAGGTGGATCGGCGCGATAGCGCCGAGACGGATGAGGGGTATTCCAGCGGAGCGAGGCGTAGGTGTTCCCTGGAGCCCCCCTCATCCGTCGCGTTCGGCGACACCTTCCCCCACAATAAGGGGAGAAGGCAAAAGGCGCTACGCCAGCGTCCGCTCGACGATATCGCGCAGATCCGCCGACAGGTTCTCAACCTTCGCCATGTCGAGCAGCGCTTGTCTGGCCTTGGCCTGGCGTCCAGGCTCCAGCGAGCGCCAGGAGCGTAGCGCCGTGGCCAGTCGCGCCGCCACTTGCGGGTTGCGCTTCTCCACTTCCAGCACCGTCTCGGCGAAGAAACGGTAACCTTCGCCGTCGGGGCGGTGGAAGCCGGTCTGGTTGGCGCTGGAGAAGGTGCCGATCAGAGAACGCACCCGGTTCGGGTTGGCGATCGAGAAAGCCGGATGTCGCATCAGCTCGCGCACCTTCTCGACAGTCTTCGCGCCGGGCACGCCGGCCTGGATCTGGAACCATTTGTCGAGCACCAGCGCGTCGCCGCGATAGCGGACCTCGAAAGCGGCCAGCGCTTCTTCGGCCTCGGCCGTGCCTGAATGGCGATGAGCCAGCACGGCGAGCGCCGCGGCGCGGTCGGTCATATTGGTGGCGGCGGTGAAGTGCCGCGCGGCGAGGCCCGCGCCGGCCGGCAGCAGCGAAAGATAGTCGAGCAGGGTGTTACGCAGGGCCCGGCGTCCGGCGCTCGCCGCGTCCGGACTGAACGGCCCGTTGTCGGCAAGCCGGTCATGGAGCGCCGCGAAGGTCTCGCCGTTTGCCTCGGCAATCGCCCGCGCCAGCGCCTCGCGCGCGGCGAAGACGGCGTCTGGATCGATGCCCTTGCCGATGTCGCGGGCGATGTCGGCTTCGCCGGGCAGCGACAGCGCCAGTGCCCGGTAGGCCGGCTCCAGCGCCTCGTCGCCGGCGATCCTGCCGGCAAGCTCGGCGAGCCGTGCCGCGAAGGCCGGCTCCCTGCCGCCGAGGATCTGGCGGAAGGCGACGATCAGCGCGTCGGTCAGCAGCGTGTTGAACGCCTGCCAGCGCGCGAAGGCATCGCTGTCATGCGCCGCGAGGAAGAACTGGTCGTCGGCCTTCTGCTGCACGGAAAGCGTGATCGGCGCCGAGAAGCCGCGGTTGAGCGACACCGAAGGCCGTTGCGAAATACCCGAGAAGCGTACCGTGTGCCGGCGCTTGCGGATATGGATGACACCGTCATCCACCGTTGCGCCTTCGACGGCCGTCCAGGTGACGGGCTTGCCATTGGCGCCGACCAGGCCGAAGGCCAAGGGGATATGCATCAGCCGCTTGCGGCTTTCCGACGGCGTCGGCGGCACCGACTGCTCGATCTCCAGGGTGAACTCCTTCGCCGCCGCATTGTGCGTGGAACTCACCGTCAGGTTCGGGGTGCCGGCCTGGTGGTACCAGAGCGCGAATTGCCCAAGGTCTCTGCCGGAGACGTCCTCGAACACTTTGAGGAAATCTTCGATGGTCGCCGCCTCGCCGTCATGCCGCTCGAAATAGAGGTCCATGCCGGCACGGAAGGTCTCCGCGCCGAGGATGGTGCGGATCATGCGCACCACTTCCGAGCCCTTCTCGTAGACGGTCGCCGTGTAGAAGTTGTTGATCTCGCGGTAGCGGCGCGGCCTGACCGGATGCGCGAGCGGCCCCTGGTCTTCCGGGAACTGGTGCGCGCGCAGCGTGCGCACCTCGGCGATGCGCTTCACCGCCCGCGAGCGCTGGTCGGCGGAGAACTCGTGGTCGCGGTAAACCGTCAGCCCTTCCTTCAGGCAAAGCTGGAACCAGTCGCGGCAAGTGATTCTGTTGCCGGTCCAATTGTGGAAATACTCATGCGCGATGATCGCCTCGATATTGGCGAAGTCGGCATCAGTCGCAGTCTCCTCGTCGGCCAGCACATATTTGTCGTTGAAGACGTTGAGGCCCTTGTTCTCCATGGCGCCCATGTTGAAGTCGGATACGGCGACGATGTTGAAGACGTCGAGGTCGTATTCGCGGCCGAAGGCTTCCTCGTCCCATTTCATCGAGCGTTTCAGCGCGTCCATCGCGTAGCCGGCAAGCCGTTCCTTGCCGGGCTCGACATAGATGCCGAGCTCGACCTCGCGGCCGGACATGGTGGTGAAGCTGCCAGCCACCTTGCCGAGCGCGCCCGCCACCAGTGCAAAAAGGTAGGAGGGTTTGGGGAAGGGGTCGTGCCAGACCGCATAATGGCGTCCGTCGGCGAGCGCGCCGCGTTCGACGGGATTGCCGTTTGAAAGCAAAAGCGGCGCCTCGTTGTGCGGCGCTTCGATGCGCACAGTGTAGACCGACAGGATATCGGGACGGTCGAGAAAATAGGTGATGCGGCGAAAGCCTTCGGCCTCGCATTGCGTGCAATAGACGTTGCTGGAGCGGTACAAGCCCATAAGCGCCTCGTTGCGCGAAGGCGCGATCTCCGTCTCCAGGCGGAGCTCGAAACGCTGAGCCGCCGACGGCTTCAGAATCGTCAGCCTGTCCGGCGTCGCCTCATAGTCGCCGGCTGCGAGCGCGTGCCCATCGATGGCGACGCCGAGCAGTGTCAGCCCGTCGCCGTCGAGCACCAGCGGCGCCGAGGCGGCGACGCCCTCGCGTCGCTCGATGGTGAGCAGCGCGGTCACATGGGTCGCGTCCGGCGACAGGCGAAAGTCGAGGCTGGTCCTCGGGATGAGATAGTCGCAGGGGCGATAATCTTCGAGCTTGAAGACATGGCCGGTATCTGTGCGCATTCCTTGAGCTTTTCCTGTCGAGGCGGCCAGCCGGCCTGGCTGGTCCAAGAATTTTGAGGGTGCGCGCTCTTTACACGAAACGGCCACTCGACAAAACTGCGGCATAGCTTGTGTTTCGCAATTCCGGACGGAAAACCGTTACACACTTTTCCTGGAATTGCTCTTGGCCTATTTCGCGGCTTCGTTTCCCGACCATCAATACGAGGCAAGATGACCGTCGATCATGCCGTCGGCCACAACACGCTGCGCGGCATTACGCTGAAGATCGTCTCGGTGACGGTCTTCGTTGGCATGCAGACCTGCATCAAGGCGGCCGGCGACGTGCCCGCCGGACAGATCGTCTTCTTCCGCTCCTTCTTCGCCATCTTCCCGATCGTCGCTTTCCTGGCCTTCAAGGGTGAGCTCGCCACCGCGTTCACGACCAGGCGGCCGTTCAACCATATCGCGCGTGGCGTCGTCGGCGTCGGTGCCATGGGGCTCGGCTTCTTCGCGCTGACCAGGCTGCCGCTGCCGGAGGCCATCACGCTAAACTACGCCCAGCCGCTGCTGGTCGTGGTGTTCTCCTCTGTCTTCCTGGGCGAGACGATCCGCGTCTACCGCTGGAGCGCGGTTGCGGTCGGTCTTGCCGGCGTGCTGATCATCTCCTGGCCCGAGCTGACGCTGCTCAATTCCGGTGAAAGCCTCGACGACCAGGAGCTGCTGGGCGTCATGGCCGCGCTGATCGCCGCCGCGATTTCGGCGGTCGCCATGCTTCTGGTGCGCAATCTCGTACAGACGGAGAAGACGGCGACCATTGTGCTGTGGTTCTCCTCGACGGCTTCGGTGTTGTCGCTCTTGACGCTGCCCTTCGGCTGGCAGGCCCTGACGCCGATGCAGGCCGCGCTTCTCGTCTTCGCGGGCTTCTGCGGCGGGCTCGGCCAGATCCTGATGACGGCGGCCTACCGCCACGCCGAAGCCTCGGTCGTGGCGCCGTTCGAATACACCTCGATGATCCTCGGTGTCGTCGTCGGTTATTTCGTCTTCGGCGACGTCACCTCGCTCAACACGCTAATCGGCGGCGTGATCGTGGTCGCCGCCGGCATTTTCATCATCTGGCGCGAGCGGCAGCTCGGCCTGGAGCGCACGCGCACCAGGACGGCCGCGCCGCCGCAGGGGTAGTTCCGTTGCGTGAATCTCATGCGCCGAGTTCCTTCACACCCCCCTCTTGCCGGCAGGACAGAAGCGAGTGCTGTCCCGTCAGCATTACCGGTTTAGTCCGCACCCCGCTCCTTCGCCAGCCGCACCAGCACCGCCCGGGTCTGCTCATCCGCAGGGAAGAAGGACTCGATCGCCAGCTCCGACAGTGTGACGTCGAGCGGCGTGCCGAACACGGTGATCGTGCTGATGAAGGACAGCACGGCATCGCCATGCGCGAGCCGTAGCGGATGGACGATGCCGCTCGGCTCGACGGGTGCGGGCCGGCTGCTTCTCAGGCCCGACGGATAGGCGCGCAACTCTCGCTCCAGCTCAATCAGCACCGGGTCGCCGGTGGCGTCGTTCTGGTGCTTGAGCCGCTCCAGCAGATGCGCGCGCCACTCCGCCAGATTGACGATGCGCGGTGCCACGCCGTCCGGGTGCAGGCTGAGCCTCAGCACATTGACCGGCGGCGTAAGCAGGGACGGCTCGGAAATATCGGCAAGGAACGGGGCGATCGCGCCATTGGCGGAAATAAGGTTCCAGTGCCGGTCCACCGCCAGTGCCCGAAAGGGCTCGTGGCCCTTGAGCACGGTCTCGACGGCGGCAAGCGCCGGCGCCAGCGTCGCATCGGTCAGCGGCTTTTCGCTGAAGCTCGGCGCGAAGCCGGCGGCAAGCAACAGTTGATTGCGTTGGCGCAGTGGAATCGACAGCTGCTCGGCCAGATGCAGAACCATGTCGCGCGACGGCTGGGCCCGGCCGCTTTCGACGAAGGAGAGATGCCGCTGCGAGATATCGGCCTCCATGGCGAGGTCGAGTTGGCTCATGCGCCGCCGCGTGCGCCATTCGCGGATCAGGCTGCCGGCGGAAGGTTCGGATGTGGTCATGGGAGAGGAGTAGGGCGGCGAGGGAGGCAGTTCAATTACCTGGGAGGTCATAGCTCCACCTTCTCCCCTTGTGGGAGAAGGTGGATCGGCGCGCAGCGCCGAGACGGATGAGGGGTGTTCCAGCGGACTGAGACGCTGGCATTCCCTGGAGCACCCCTCATCCGCCCTTCGGGCACCTTCTCCCACAAGGGGAGAAGGAAAAAGTGCTCACGCCAGCCCCTTCAACTTCGCCTTGACCTCGAGAAAATCCCGCCATGCCAGCTTCTTGTGCGCCGGCGTCCTGAGCAGATAGGCCGGGTGCAGCGTGGGCATCGCTGGAATGGCTATGCCCGATGCGGTCGTGTGCACCCGCCAGTTGCCGCGCAGCCGCAGGATGCCCTCGGTCGTGTTAAGCAGCGTCTTGGCCGATGGGCCGCCGAGATTGATCAGCACCTTGGGATTGACCAGTTCGATCTGCCTTTCGATGAAGGGCCGGCAGATCTCGGTCTCGTGCGGCGTCGGCGTGCGGTTGCCCGGCGGCCGCCACGGAATGACGTTGGCGATATAGGCCGAGTTGCGGTCGAGGCCGATCGCGGCCAGCATGCGGTCGAGCAGCCGGCCGGAGCGGCCGACAAAGGGCAGGCCTTCAAGATCCTCGTCTCTGCCCGGCGCTTCGCCGACCAGCATCAGGTCGGCGTTCGGATTGCCGTCGGCGAAGACCAGGTTCTTGGCCGTGAATTTGAGATTGCAGCCGTCGAAGCCGGCCATGTGCTGGCGCAGTTCCTCGAGCGTCGAGGCGCTTGCGGCCAGTTGCCGGGCAAGCAGCGCCTGCGCCTCGTCGGGGACGGTGGCGGCCGGTATGCGCGCTGGAGCGTCCGGAATATTGCGCGCGTCGAGACCGGATGATGGCGTTGCCGGCACGGACGCCTGGGGCCGCTCCGGGACCTGCCCGGATGCCGGGCGGCTCTCGGGTCTTGCGTCGCGAGGCGGTGCGGCTGGCGCAGGCCTGCGTTCGGCCGACTTCGCCGCCGCTTCGGCAAATCGGTTGATCGGCGCGTCTTCCAGCGCGTCGTCGACGCCGGCGCTGGCATAGAAGGCGAGCAGTTCGGCGATCTCGGCAGGTGTGCTGGGGGAGGCGGCAGTCATGGCGCCACCATTGTCCGCGCGGCGCCGATTTGCAAGGTTAAGCCACGTTCGCCTGTATTGGAGCATGTCGAGATTCAGGTCAGGCCGAGTCGAAAATGGTGGTTTCCGAGAACCGGAGCGGAGCGTACTTTTCGTACGTGAGCACCGGAAGCGCAGGAAACCGCCATTTGCAGGCCGGCATTCACCTGAATATCGATATGCTTTCACCCAGTGGGTATGCGCGGATCCTGCACGATGTAAAACGTCCAGCGCGGCGTATAATCGGTGACCAGAAAATCGAAGGTCGCCGTCTTCAGCGGGTCGATCTTGCCGTTGCGGAACAGCAGCCGGTCATAGGGTTCGAACCGGCGGTCGAAATCGGCGAAATTGCTCGACCAGATGTTGTCGGGCGTCTTGTTGCGCTGGTCGAAGGACAGGCCGTCGCCGAACACGCTCGGCTGGTCGAGGATTTCCTGCAGCTCGAACTGGAATTCCACCCAGGGCAGCGCGCTGTTGTTGAGCACGTCGATGCGCATGTACATCACGCCGTTGGCGACCTCGCCGGCCTTGCCGAAGGGCTCGATCGGCTTGGTCGCGCGGATCGTCAGCGTTACCGGCGTCGCCGTGTTCAATTCCTCCCTGATGACCAACGGGTCTTCCTTGGTGCCGATGCCAGACGCCCCCGTGATGCGGAAGCCACCCAGCTCGTCGGAGAAGGAATAAGCGCCGGTCGCCCAGACCTTCACCGGATCGGCTTCCGCCGGAAGGGTCAAAAAGAGGAGCGGAAGAACCGCGCGCCAGGCCATGCCTGGCGTGAAGAGTAAGCGCTTCGATGGAAAGCCGGCTGGCTCTGGACTGCGCATGATGCAAAGTATTGCCGATAACCAAGCCGTCGAACAATTAAAAACACGCGGACGCGGCCTGGCCTTCCATCCAATTGGCGCTGGCCTATGCTTGGCCATGGCCTGCGCGGCGACTGTTTCGTAGGGAAAACCGCGACTTTTTGTCGAAATCGGCATTGTCACGTCAGCGCCGGTTTCGCGTCGCGAATTGATGCGCTATGCAGCGCATGAGCCAGCACAATGCGAGAATGCGGCAAGCTATAGAGGGGTCGATGAGCGATATCGAACGCGAAAGCATGGAATTCGACGTGGTGATCGTCGGCGCTGGTCCCGCCGGCCTTGCCGCCGCGATCCGTCTGAAGCAGCTCAACCCGGACCTTTCCGTCGTCGTCCTGGAGAAGGGCGGTGAGGTTGGCGCCCATATCCTCTCCGGCGCCGTCGTCGACCCGATCGGCATCGACCGGCTGCTGCCCGGCTGGCGCGAAGAGGAGGGCCATCCGTTCAAGACACCGGTGACGGACGACCATTTCCTGGTGCTCGGGCCCGCCGGTTCCTTCCGCCTGCCGAACTTCCTGATGCCGCCGCTGATGAACAACCACGGCAATTACATCGTCTCGCTGGGCAATGTCTGCCGCTGGCTCGCGACCAAGGCCGAGGCGCTGGGCGTCGAGATCTATCCGGGTTTTGCCGCGGCAAGCCTCGTCTACAACGAGGCCGGCGCCGTCACTGGCGTCATCACCGGCGACATGGGCGTCGAGAAGGACGGCACGCATGGCCCGGCCTACGCGCCCGGCATGGCGCTGATGGGCAAATATGTGCTGATCGGCGAAGGTGCGCGGGGCTCTTTGGCCAAGCAGCTCATCGCCAAATACAAGCTTTCCGAAGGCCGCGAGCCCGGCAAATATGGCATCGGCCTCAAGGAGCTGTGGCAGGTCAAGCCCGAGAACCACAAGCCTGGTCTCGTACAGCATTCCTTCGGCTGGCCGCTCGACATGAAGACCGGCGGCGGCTCCTTCCTCTACCATCTCGAGGACAACCAGGTGGCGGTCGGCTTCGTCGTCCACCTGAACTACAAGAACCCGTATCTGTCGCCCTTCGAGGAATTCCAGCGGTTCAAGACCCATCCGGCAATCGCCGGCACCTTCGAGGGGGCCAAGCGCATCGGCTACGGCGCACGCGCCATCACCGAGGGCGGCTGGCAGTCGGTGCCGAAGCTTTCCTTCCCCGGCGGCGTGCTGATGGGTTGCGCGGCAGGCTTCGTCAACGTGCCGCGCATCAAGGGCTCGCACAATGCGGTGCTCTCCGGCATGCTGGCGGCCGAGCATGTGGCCGGGGCGATTGCCGGCGGCCGCGCCAATGACGAGCTCGCTTCCTACGAGGAAGCCTGGCGCGGCACCGATATCGGCAAGGACCTGAAGAAGGTGCGCAACGTCAAGCCGCTCTGGTCGCGCTTCGGCACCATTGTCGGCGTCGGCATCGGCGGTCTCGACATGTGGCTGAACACGCTGTTCGGCTTCTCGCCTTTCGGTACGCTGAAGCATGGCAAGGCCGACTATGCGACGCTCGAACCCGCCGCCCAGCATCAGAAGATCGCCTATCCGAAGCCGGATGGCGTGCTGACCTTCGACCGGCTGTCCTCGGTGTTCCTGTCGAATACCAACCATGAGGAAAACGAGCCGGTGCACCTGATCGTCGGCGACATGGCGCTGCAGCAGCGTTCCGAGCACGATGTCTTTGCCGGTCCCTCGACCCGCTATTGCCCGGCCGGCGTCTATGAGTGGGTGGACAAGGACGGCAACGCCGCAGCTGACCCGTCGGCCAAGGATGTGCGCTTCGTCATCAACGCGCAGAACTGCGTGCACTGCAAGACCTGCGACATCAAGGATCCGAACCGGAACATCAACTGGGTGCCGCCACAAGGCGGCGAAGGCCCGGTTTACCAGGGCATGTGATCCGCTCCGACCGGGCCGTCTCGACCGCCGCTCCAACAGGCCCGGCGAAGGTCGGGTAGCCGCGCCTTATCGGCAGAGACCGTTGAAGCCGGGCGCCGAGTATGGTCTGCTTGGCCTTCAAACGAGGAGGCGGACATGCGGCGCATCAGCCTGGCGATTTTAGCTGCTGCCGGCCTGCTTTCTTGCGCGCCTGCCTCCGCCGGCACCAAGCTGACCGTGCATGTGCGCAGCTATGACGTCACCGGCAGGACCGGGGCTGAACTGATCGAGGCGATGGATGGCCTCGGGCCGAGGCACGGCCATGCCACGCGCGCCATCGCCGAGACCGGCTATACCGTGCATTGGAACCTCGACGTGAAACGGGACAACGGCATCTGTCGGCTGCGTCAGGCCACCGGCATGATCGACCTGACCTACACCTTTCCGCGCCTCACGTCCCCATCCGGCCCGGTCCTGCGCGAGCGCTGGGACCGTTTCATGGCCGGCGTGCGCCAGCATGAGCATACCCATGGCCGCATCGCCAAGCAGATGATGCGGGCAACCGAGACGGCGCTTGCCGGGCTCGAGCGGCCGGATAACTGGTTCTGCACCGGTCTTCGCTGGGACGCCAGGCATCGCATCGACACGATCTATGCCGACTACGAGGCCAGGCAGAATGCCTTCGACGCGCGCGAGCACCGCGACGGCGGCCATGTCGAGAAACTGGTCAATGCATTGATGGGGAAGAACTGAAACTCCAGCCGTTCGCCTACCAAGCGGACGTCAGCTGCGCGGCTTGGCCGGCGCGTCGTTCGCCGCCAGTGCCGATTTGTGCTCGTCCTCGGGCGCGTTGCTGTCGGTCGGCAGCGTGAATTCGACCAGGACCGGCAAATGGTCGGAGCCGATGTCCTCCAGCCGGGCCGATGACAGGATCGTCACCCCGCCCTTGCTGAACACCTGGTCGATCGGCAGGCCCGCATAGCGGCGCAGAAAGTCAGGCAGCGTGCGGTGGATCCAGGTCGGACCGGCCGAAGGCATCAGCGTCATACCGCTCATTCGCGCCACCCGCCGCACCGCCGCGCTCCACGGCACGGCATTGCAGTCGCCCGCCATGATGGCGGTCTCGCCGAGCGCGGCCAGCGGTTGCGCCAGTTCGCCGATCTGCCAGGATTGCTCCTTCGGCCACGGCCAGCTGAGATGGATCGCGGCGACATTGACCGGAATGCCGCCGAAATCGATCATGGCGGTAGCCATCGCGCCGCGCGGCTCGCAACGCGGCGCGGTGCCGGCGGCGAAGGGACGGCGCGAGAGCAGCGCGACGCCGAAAATGCCGTTGGGGTAGTCGCACAGGATACGATAGGGGTAGGCGCCGGCGATATAGCTGAGCTCCTTCGCCCACATGCCGGACACTTCGTCGAGCGTGATGACGTCCGGGTTGGTCCTGCCGATCAGCGACAGCACCTTCTTCGGCGTCGGGTTGTTGAAGCGCAGGTTCATCTGCAACAGCCTGTAGGTGATGCGGTCGGCCGGCTTTGCGACCGCCTGCTGCGCCGACAATCTGGGCAGTGCGCCCGTCGTCGTAACGAAGCAGGCGATGGCGAAGACCAGCACGGCGACGGCCTGCAGCCGGTAGGGACCGGCCAGCAGGGCCAGCGCGAGCAAGGCCGTCAGCAGGCTCAGATGCATGCGGAAATGAGAGAAGGAATCGAAGGCCGGATGCAGCGCGCCGAAGAACCCGGCCAAGAGCGCAGCCGAGCATGCCATCATCGCCAGGACTATCAGCTGAGCCATCATGCTCAAGCGCGCACCGCCCGTTGTCATTTTCTCCGAACCCCAGTCTTCCGTTCGGACCGGTTATCGGCCAAATTGCGGCCCAAGCAAGACGACCGATTGCCTCGCCGGTCGCTGGCAGGCGTGCGGCTATTGGAATGCCGTTTCGGAAAAGCTTCTGAGCTTGCGCGAATGCAGCCGCTCCATCGGCATTTCGGCCAGCTTCTCCATCGCCTTGATGCCGATGGTCAGATGCTGCGCCACCTGTCGCTTGTAGAACTCGGTCGCCATGCCGGGCAGCTTCAGCTCGCCATGCAGCGGCTTGTCGGAAACGCACAGCAGCGTCCCATAAGGCACGCGGAAGCGGAAGCCGTTGGCGGCGATGGTGGCCGATTCCATGTCGAGCGCGATGGCCCGGGACTGCGACAGGCGCTGCACCGGTCCGCGCTGGTCGCGCAGCTCCCAGTTGCGGTTGTCGATGGTGGCGACGGTGCCGGTGCGCATGATGCGCTTGAGGTCGTAGCCCGACAGGCCGGTCACTTCGGCGACCGCCTCTTGCAGCGCCACCTGGATTTCGGCTAGCGGTGGGATCGGCACCCAGACCGGCAGGTCGTCGTCGAGCACATGATCCTCGCGCACATAGGCATGCGCCAGCACATAGTCGCCCAACGCCTGCGTGTTGCGCAGCCCGGCGCAGTGGCCAAGCATCACCCAGGCATGCGGCCTCAGCACCGCTATATGGTCGGTGATGGTCTTGGCGTTGGACGGGCCGACGCCGATATTGACCATGCTGATGCCGCCATGGCCCGGCTTCTTCAGGTGGTAGGCCGGCATCTGCGGCAGGCGGTGCGGCGGCGTTCCTTCCGGGACCGTCTCCCCGTTCCTGGTCACGACATTGCCGGGTTCGACGAACTCGACATAGCCGCTGTCGCCATTGGCCATCAACTCGCGGGCGCGCGCCACGAATTCGTCGATGTAGAACTGGTAATTGGTGAACAGCACGAAGTTCTGGAAGTGCTGCGGGCTGGTCGCCGTGTAATGTGTCATGCGGTGCAGCGAATAATCGATGCGCTGCGCGGTGAAAGGCGCCAGCGGCCGCGGCTCGCCGAACGCCACCTCGAAGGTGCCGTTGGCGATCTGGTCGTCGGTGCCGTCGAGATCGGGCACGTCGAACAGGTCGCGGATCGGTCGCTTGATGCGCTCGGCGGCGGCGCCGTCGACATAGGTGCCTTCCAGGAAGGCGAAATGCAGCGGGATGGGTGTCGTCGATTCCGAGACCGTCACCGTCACGCCGTGATTGCGCATGATGAGCCGAAGCTGCTCGATGAGATAGTTCTCGAACAGTTGCGGCTGCGTGATCGTGGTGGCGAAATGGCCGGGCGTCGGCATATGGCCATAGGCCTGGCGCGAGTCGACCTGGCTGAACGAGGTCGTGGTGACGCCGATCTGCGGATAGAAGGCCCGGTAACGCTTGCTTTCATCTCCGCCCGCGGCAAGAGCCGAGAAAGAATCGCGCAGGAATTTGGTGTTGCGGTCGTACAGCGCCTGCAGCGCCGCGACGGCCTTTCTGGCGTCGTGGAAGTCCTGCTTGCCGAAGGGCTCCGGCATGACGACCGAGTCGATAGCTTGAGGGTAGATTCGCTTTTCCATGGCTCAATATAGAGACTCAGGAGAGCGCTTGGGAGGGGTGAGCGGACAGGAACCGCAACCCAGCTGGAGATTTTTGTTATCGCTCCAATTCAAGGTGTGACCTGATTCAGGTCAGGCCGAGTCGAGAAAGGTGGATTCCGAGAACCGGCCTACGCCTCACCTGAATATCGTCACATCTACCCGCGCTGCAGGCTGATCAGCAGCACGAAGCCTACGCTGGTGTTCTTGTGCGGCGGCGCCTCGATCCTATGGCTTGTATCGGCCCGCATCATCGGCACCGCCAGCACCGGGGCTGCCAGCAGCATCAGGATAAGCATCGCCCGCGGCAGCAGCCGGAGGATCTTCGTTGCATTGTCGGCGATGCGGTTCATTTCGGTGGTGTCCCGGTTTTCAGCTTGGTCGATTTTAAGCTCTGTCGTTTCAGCGCTCGATTTGGTTCACGAGGCCGACAATGCGGGCACCGGCCGTTCCCAAGGGCGGGCCGAATGACCGGCCTCCGCCACCAGGATGGCGAAGAGCATGCCGAACAGGCTCATCAGCAGGCAAACGATGGTGAAGCGACGGGCAAGCATTTCTCTCTCCTTCAATGCGGGAGAAAATGCCTGACGGCCTCTGAACCGGTTCTGAGACCGGTATTCATCTGCGGTTCAAATTGATTGACGAGGGTCTTGCACGGTGCCGGTGCCACAGCGCGGCGGAGCGCTGTCGCTGCAATAGAAAACGGGGCCGCGTAGAGCAATTCCAGGAAAATTGTGAGCGGTTTTCCGTTCGGGATTGCGTCAAACAAAGACGCAATTCCAGGAAAGGTGTGAGCGGTTTTCCGTCCGGGATTGCGTCAGACAAGGAAATAGGGCGTTTCACCGTTCCGCAAAAACGGTGAAACGCCCCTTGGCCGTCTCGTATGGTCTGGAGTTTGGCGCTTAGAGCTTGTGCCAGGTCTGGCTCTTGCAGATCAGGCCGCCGAGCACGCAGCCGCTCATCTTGAGCGCGGTGCCCGAGAGCGTCGCCTTGCCGGAATAGGTCTTGTCGTTTGCCGGGTCGGTGATGCTGCCGGCATATTTGTTGTCGCCGGCCGCCTTCAGCGAGCCGATCGTCTTGCCGGCGTATTTGCCGGTCTTGAGCGTGATCGAGAAAGAACCGCTCCCGCCGATCGCCGCGGTGTCGCCGGCCTGCGTCTTCCAGTTGCCTTCGATCGGGTCAGCGCATGCGGCGCCCGCCATGATCAAGGTGGCCGCCAGGGCCAGAGTCAGCTTTCGAAACATCGTGTCCACCTCCCTATGGGGTTGCGGCGGGCTCCAGTCCGCCTTCCTGCCCCTTACGCAAAGGTAAAGCTAATCCAGCCGCCGCCAAAACGAAAGCGGTGCCGCGACGGAAGGTTGCAAGGATTTTCGCCACGCGGCCGACTGAAGATAAACGCGATCGAAAAACGCTTCGGTTTCCGTGGTTAGCGAAGTCTTGATTCCGCCGCCGGCAATTTTCATCGAATTTGGCGCAAAATGGCTGAAACGCTGGATTCCCATGCTTAACGGTTTTCCGCGTTTACCTCTTGTTTTAGCTTTGTTTTCCTCAAATTAAGCAAGCCATTTAACGACAGATTCAAGGCCAGCCGTCATCCTCGAAAGCATCGAAAGAGCGGCTCGTCCCGAGGGGATACCACGGGAAAAGGAGGCAGCTCTCGGGAGCCAGACAGGGGATTGAAATGGCACGCTTTGAAATGCTTGAGGACGGCTTCGGCGCCATGGGGGCAACTGCCCAGGCCGACATTCTTTTCGAACTGGGCATGATGTATGCGACGGGCCGCGATTGCGAGACCGATGTCGTTGCCGCCCACAAATGGTTCAACATCGCCGCGATCAAGGGCTCGGCCCGCGCCGCCGAGCTGCGCTCGGAACTGTCGGCCACCATGTCGAAAGTCGAGATCGCCACGGCGCTGCGCGAAGCCCGCGAATGGATGACGATGCACTGATCCTCAGCGCGTAGCGCTCAGAGCTCATCGGGACAAGGCCGCGAAAAGACGGCCGGTCAAGAAGAACGAGAACGTGGCGGGTTGAGACAACCGAAGCCACGCAAAAAACAGGGAAGCGAGCGGGTTTCAGGCGCGGGGGCGTCTGGGGAGCTCGACTGCAAAAGCCGTGACCGACCGAAACAAGGTCGGCGCGGCTTTTTGAATTACGCTTGGTAATCAGGCGCGTGGCCCAAGAAATCCTCGTCGGAATGAACCAAAGCCGGCCTCACTGTCCTCTCGACAGTTTCGGCGAAGGGTGAAATTGTCCCGGCTCTGTGGAAGAAGCGCGGCCGGATCGGCACGCGCAAGTGGAGGAGTTCTTATAGTCATGAAAAAATTGGGTATTTTGAGCGCGGCCGCTTTTGGCCTGATGATGAGCGCCCCGGTTGCCTTCGCCGACGACATCACCATTTCGGTGGTCGGCCCCATGACCGGCCAGCTCGCCACCATCGGTGACCAGTTCAAGCAGGGCGCGCAGGCCGCCGCCGACGCGATCAATGCGGCTGGCGGCGTCAACGGCTCCCAGATCAAGCTCGACATCGAAGACGACCAGTGCGATCCGAAGCAGGCGGTCTCGGTCGCCAACCGCATCGTCGCCAACGGCGTCAAATTCGTCGACGGCCATGCCTGCTCGGGCTCCAGCATTCCGGCCTCGGCCGTCTATGCCGAAGCCGGCACGCTGATGATGAGCCCCGCCTCGTCCAACCCGGTGCTGACCGACGCCGCCGCCAAGGCCGGCTGGCCGACCATCATGCGCCTCTACACGCGTGACGACGCGCAGGGCGCCTTCATCGGCCCCTGGATCGCCAAGAAATACGCCGGCAAGAACGTTGTCGTCCTGCACGACAAGAGCGCCTACGGCCAGGGCGTTGCCGACGCCGTGAAGGCGACGATGAATGCCGGCGGTCTCAAGGAAGTCGATTACGAGGGCATCAATGCCGGTGAGAAGGACTATTCGGCCCTCGTCACCAAGCTGAAGGAACTGAAGGCCGACGTCGTCTATTTCGGCGGCTATCACCCCGAGGCGGGTCTGATCCTGCGTCAGGCGGCCGAGCAGAACGTCAAGTTCCAGCTGATCATGCCGGACTCGATCGCTTCGCCGGAATTCTGGCAGGTTGCCGGCCCGGCCGGTGAAGGCACCATGTTCGTCTTCCCGTCGGACCCGCAGGCCAAGCCTGAAGCGAAGGACGCGGTCGCCAAGATCAAGGCCGGCGGCTTCACGCCCGAGGGCTTCACGCTGTTCTCCTATGCGGTGATCCAGGCTGTGGCCGAAGGCGTCAAGCGCGCCGGCACCGACGATCCGGCCAAGGTCGCCGAGGCGCTCAAGGACGGCAAGCCGATCAGCACCGTGGTCGGCGACGTCATCTTCGACGAGAAGGGCGATCTGAAGAACGCCAGCTACGACATCAACCAGTGGCACGATGGCAAATACGCGCCGATCAAGCCGTAATCGGTTCTGCAAGAATCAAGGAAATGGCCGGGACGAGCCCGGCCATTTCCGTTTGTGCTGCGGCATTGACGTGCAGGGGAGGTTGTCCCGCCATACCTAATTATTTTGTCTCGTTAACGAGACAATTCGAACAGCCGCCTCAGCCCTGCCCATTCTCCGCAAACCGCACCAGCACCGTGCCGTCGCTGACCTGCGCGCCCTCTGCCGCGATCTCGGCGATCACGCCGTCATGTGGGGCGGCGATCATGTGCTCCATCTTCATCGCTTCGAGGATCAAAAGCGGCTGGCCCTTGATCACGGCATCGCCCGCCGCGGCGCGCACCAGCTTGACCAGCCCCGGCATCGGCGCGCGCAGGCTGCTTGAGGCGGCTCCCGCCTCGTCGGCCTTGGCGAGCGGATCGGGGACTGTGAACGTATAGCCGACCGCGCCCTCGAAGACGGTGACATGGCCTGGCCAGCGGGCGGCATGCGGCATGGTCCTCAAATCATGTGTGTTCACCGCATCATGCGGCGCCTCCAGCGCCACCTGGAAGCGGCCGTCCGAGCGTGCCGAAACCCGCGCCAGGATGTTCTCCTCGCCATAGCGCAAGCGGGTGCGGCGCGAGAGCGGGTGGAAATGGGCATAGCTGGAAAGCGTGGACCAGGGATCGGCGGCGGAAGCGGGCACGGCGGTATCCGCCGCCGCCAGCGCCGCGGCTGCGATCGTCTCGTCGCTCGGCGCGGCAATGGCGGTGAGCGCCGCCTGGTGCCGGCCGATCAGTCCGGTATCGAGATCGCCGGCAGCGAAATCGGCGTCGGCAGCGAGCGCCGCCAGGAAGGCGGTGTTGACGGTCGAGCCGGCCACTTCTGTCCGCGCCAGCATCTCGCGCAGCGTGCCGAGCGCCGACGCCCGATCCTTGCCGTGCGCTACCAGCTTCGCGATCATCGGATCATAGAAGGGAGAGATTGCATCGCCGGCGCGCACGCCGGTCTCGATGCGTATCGCGGCGCCTTCCGGCGCCGCGTCGGGGAATTTGAGATGATGCAGCGTGCCGGTCGCCGGCAGGAACCCTCTCACGGCGTCCTCGGCATAGAGGCGGGCCTCGAAAGCGTGGCCGAACAAAGCGATCTCATTCTGCATCTTCGGCAGCGTTTCGCCGGACGCGACGCGAAGCTGCCATTCGACGAGATCGACGCCGGTGACCATCTCGGTGACGGGATGCTCGACCTGCAGTCGGGTGTTCATCTCCATGAACCAGAAGCGGTCGGCCTTGAGCCCCTGAGAGGCGTCGACGATGAACTCGATCGTGCCGGCGCCCGAATAATTGATCGCCTTGGCGGCCTTCACGGCCGCCTCCGTCATCGACTTGCGCAGCGCCGGCGTCATGCCGGGGGCAGGCGCTTCCTCGATCACCTTCTGGTGGCGGCGCTGCGCCGAACAATCGCGTTCGAAAAGATGCACGGCGTTGCCGAAATTGTCGCCGAACACCTGCACTTCGATGTGACGCGGCTTATCGACATATTTTTCCACCAGCACGCGATCGTCGCCGAACGCCGCCTTCGCCTCGCGACGCGCGCTGGAAAGCGCCTCCGAGAAATCGTCGGGATGGTCGACGCGCCGCATGCCCTTGCCGCCGCCGCCGGCGCGCGCCTTGATCAGCACCGGGTAGCCGATCTCGCGCGCCTTGGACGCAAGCAGGACGATTTCCTGTGCTTCGCCGTGATAACCCGGCACCACCGGCACGCCGGCCTTTTCCATCAGCCGCTTGGCGGCGTCCTTCAATCCCATGGCGCGGATCGAGGCAGCGGAAGGACCGATGAAGACAAGGCCTGCCGCCGTCGCCTGATCGACGAAATCGGGATTTTCCGACAGGAAGCCGTAGCCGGGATGGATGGCCTCGGCGCCGGTGGCGAGCGCCGCCGCCACGATCCTGTCGCCGCGCAGATAGCTTTCGCCGACGGGCGAGGGGCCGATATGCACGGCCTCGTCGGCCATCTCGACATGGAGCGCGCGGGCATCCGCGTCCGAATAGACGGCGACGGTGCGCACACCGAGCCTGCGGGCGGTTCGGATGACACGACAGGCGATCTCGCCGCGATTGGCGATTAGGATCTTGCCGAACATGAAGCCTCCGCAGCCAGGGTGTGTCTCGGGCGACGACGGCATACCTTCGCGCCCCCCTCTGTCCTGCCGGACATCTCCCCCACTTGGGGGGAGATTGGCAGCTTTGGCGCAGCCGCTCTCTTTTCAACGATAGTGATTGGCGAAAGCCGTCGTGACGTCCGATCTCCCCCCAAGAGGGGGAGATGTCCGGCAGGACAGAGGGGGGCGCTGTCCCGCCAGCCTCTCCAGCTGATCATCTGAATTTGCCTGCACTGAGCCTTTTGCTTCAAGGTCAGCTCTCCCCAATGGCCGCAACGGCCTGCCGATATAACTCCGCAGTCTGCTCGTCGAAGCAGCAGAAAGTAACCGTATCCGGCAGCGCATTTTGCCCCAGGAAGGCGCTTACGGCACGAACAGCGATCCCGGTCGCCTGGTCTTTCGGATAGCCGTAGATGCCGGTCGAGATCGCAGGGAAAGCGATGGTTCGACAATCATGGCCGAGCGCGATTTCGAGCGAGCGCCGGTAGCAGGAGGCGAGCAGCTCGGCTTCGCCCTGGCCGCCGCCTTGCCAGACTGGACCGACCGTATGGATGACGTAACGCGCCGGCAGCCGATAGCCCTTGGTCAGCTTGGCGTCGCCGGTGTTGCAGCCGTGAAGCGCGCGGCACTCGGAGAGCAGCTCCGGCCCAGCCGCGCGATGGATGGCGCCGTCGACGCCGCCGCCGCCCAGCAGCGAAGAATTGGCGGCATTGATGATGGCGTCGACCGCGAGCCTGGTGATGTCGCCGGTGTGGATACGGATCCTGTCGCCGAGAGCACTCATCGTCACATCCTGAACACGCCGAATTTCGTCGCCTCTATTCCGGCATTGAGAGCCGCCGAAAGGCTGAGCGCCAGCACGTCGCGGGTCCTGGCCGGATCGATGATGCCGTCGTCCCAGAGCCTGGCCGAGGAATAGAGCGGGTGACCCTCATGCTCGTATTTCATCAGGATCGGCTTCCTGAACTTCGCCTCCTCCTCGGCGCTCCATTCACCGCCCTTGCGCTCGATGCCCTCGCGCTTAACCATGGCAAGCACCGTCGCCGCCTGCTCGCCACCCATCACCGAGATGCGCGCGTTCGGCCACATCCACAGGAAGCGGGGCGAATAGGCGCGGCCGCACATGCCGTAATTGCCGGCGCCGAACGAGCCGCCGATGATCACCGTGAGCTTCGGCACCTTTGCGGTGGCGACCGCCATCACCAGCTTGGCGCCGTCCTTGGCGATGCCGCCGGCCTCGTATTTGCGCCCGACCATGAAGCCGGTAATGTTCTGCAGGAAGATCAGCGGGATGCCGCGCTGGCAACAGAGCTCGATGAAATGCGCGCCCTTCAGCGCGCTTTCGGAAAACAGCACGCCGTTGTTGCCGATGATGCCGACCGGCATGCCGTGCAGATGGGCAAAGCCGGTGACCAACGTCGCGCCGTAATTCTGCTTGAACTCGTCGAACTCCGAGCCGTCAACGAGCCGGGCAATCACCTCGCGCACGTCATAAGGCTGGCGCAGATCCGTCGGCACGATGCCGTAAAGTTCGCTCGGGTCATGAAGCGGCGGCACCGGTTTCTGCAGATTGAGCTTTAGAGCCTTGTTCCGATTCAGGTTCTTGACGATGCGCCGGCAAATGGCCAAGGCGTGCTCGTCGTCCATCGCATAGTGGTCGGCGACCCCTGAGAGCCTGGTGTGGACATCGGCGCCGCCGAGCTCCTCGGCGCTGACATCTTCTCCGGTGGCGGCCTTCACCAGCGGCGGGCCGCCGAGGAAGATCGTCGCCTGGTCGCGCACCATGATCGTCTCGTCCGACATCGCCGGCACATAGGCGCCGCCCGCCGTGCAGGAACCCATGACGCAGGCGATCTGCGGGATGCCGGCGGCCGACATATTGGCTTGGTTGTAGAAGATGCGGCCGAAATGCTCGCGGTCCGGAAACACCTCGTCCTGGTTGGGCAGGTTGGCGCCGCCGCTGTCGACCAGATAGACGCAAGGCAAGTTGTTCTGCAGCGCGATCTCCTGCGCCCTGAGATGCTTCTTCACCGTCAGCGGATAATAGGTGCCGCCCTTCACCGTGGCGTCGTTTACGACGACCATAACTTCGGTGCCCTCGACGCGGCCGACGCCGGTGATGATGCCGGCCGAGGAAATGTCCTCGCCATACATCGACCATGCCGCGAACTGCCCGACCTCAAGGAAGGGGGAGCCGGTGTCGAGCAGTTGCGCCAGCCGCTCGCGCGGCAACAGCTTGCCGCGTGAGACGTGGCGTTCGCGGGCTTCGTCCGAGCCGCCGCGCTCGACGCTTGCCGCCTTCTCGGCGATGTCGGCGACCAGTGCCCGCATGCGCTCCGCATTGGCGCGAAAGGTGTCGGAGGAGGGGGAAATTTGAGTTTGCAGTGTGGCCACGGTCGATTCCTATTGCTCTGCCACGATTTGCAGCGTGCCGTTTCGCCGCTCGAAGATACATTCAGACAGAAGGTCGGGTTCGCTTCGAAAAACATTGGCGATCAATACGTGGGCTATCTGCACCGCCCTCGGCAAACGCTTGTCGAACACAATAATCGCGTCGCGTTGCGGAATGGCTATGACGACGCCCTCGGGGAATTGGGGTTCGAGCAGGGCCCAGAATTTGTCAGTCAGGAGAAGGGCGGGCGAGATCGCTTCGTCACCTTCGACGCTGAAGATGGATATCCCTTCGCGAATTCTCTCCTGTTTTACCTTGGACATCTGCCTATCGATGTTTGCGAGAGCAAGTTGGCGAAGTTGTGCGAGGGAACGTCCTCCGACATCAGACTTGGGTACGCTGCGAAGGGAATCTTCATCGTCGATCTGGTAGAGGACGACAACGTCACCAGCGAGATCCTCGTAGACGGGATCCTTTTCGGGCACCGCGCCGCCTTTGAAAGCATCGAGATGCTCGCGAGGGCGAATGTTCGCTATCACGTGATCAGCGTCGAAGCCTGTGTTGGTGTCGGCAAAGACAAGAACGTTCAAGAATCGCTGGATTTCGGACTCGATATCCTCGGAGGGTAGTTCGCGAAGGCGACCCAACAAATTGGTGACGTCGACCTCGAGATTCTGATCCTTACCTGAGAGCACTGTCGTTACATGCAGACGAGCCGGATCGATAGGGTCGGGAGCAACCGCTTTGACACGACTGTCAGTCTTCAACCGCGAGATCACTTCGGTTCGCAGCGCATCCGCATCCTTGAACAACGGCGTGCCGGAATGCGCTGTCGCGACGAATGCCAGGAGCAAAATCGAAGTGACAATCGCGCCCACAATTCGTTTGAGATCCAGTGGCAGCCTTGGCATTTTAAAAGCTCACGTCCCCTCCGCCATGATCTCGCGGCCGATCAGCCAGCGGCGGATCTCGCTGGTGCCGGCGCCGATCTCGTAGAGCTTGGCGTCGCGTAAGAGCCGTCCCGTCGGATAGTCGTTGATGTAGCCGTTGCCGCCGAGCAGCTGGATGGCGTCGAGCGCCATCTGCGTCGCTTTCTCGGCGGCGAACAGCACACAGCCGGCGGCGTCCTTGCGCGAGGTCTCGCCGCGGTCGCAGGCGGCCGCAACCGCATAGACGTAGGCCCGCGCGGCGTTCATCGTCGAGTACATGTCGGCGAGCTTGCCCTGCACCAGCTGGAAGGTGCCGATCGGCTGGCCGAACTGCTTGCGCTCATGCACATAGGGCACAGCGACGTCGAGGCAGGCCGCCATCAGCCCGATCGGGCCTCCGGATAGCACCGCGCGCTCATAGTCGAGCCCCGACATCAGCACCTCGACGCCGCGTCCTTCCTCATGCAGCACGTTCTCGAACGGCACCTCGACATCCTCGAACACAAGCTCGCCGGTGTTGGAACCGCGCATGCCGAGCTTGTCGAGTTTTTGCGCCACCGAAAAGCCGGCCATCGTCTTCTCGACGATGAAAGCCGTGATGCCGCGCGCATGGCGTTCCGGATCGGTCTTGGCATAGACCACCATCGTCCCGGCGTCAGGACCGTTGGTGATCCACATTTTCGAGCCGTTGAGCACGTAGCGGTCGTTGCGCTTTTCGGCGCGCAGGCGAAGCGACACCACGTCCGAGCCGGCGCCTGGTTCCGACATCGCCAACGCGCCGACCGTCTCGCCCGAGCAAAGGGCAGGCAGATACTTCTCCTTCTGCGCCGGCGTGGCCCAGCGGTTGATCTGGTTGACGCAGAGGTTCGAGTGCGCGCCGTAGGAGAGGCCGACCGAGGCGGACGCGCGCGAAATCTCCTCCATCGCGACGACATGCGCGAGATAGCCCATGCCGCTGCCGCCGAAGTCCGGATCGGCGGTGATGCCGAGCAGGCCGAGCGCGCCGAGCTCGCCCCAAAGATGCGCGGGAAATTCGTTGCAACGGTCGATCTCGGCCGCGATCGGCGCGATCCTGTCCTGGGCGAAGCGCCGCACGGTGTCGCGCAGCGCCTCGATGTCGCTATCAAGTCCGAAGTTCAGCGTATTCGTGTACATGCCGTTCCTCCCTGCGCCGGTCTTCGCGGAGATCGCGCCGTATCAGAGTGCCACGGCGTCCCTGGCGCGCCCCGAGGGACGCGCGGTGCCATGGCTGATTGTCGCGCCGACCAGGCGCATTGTCATCGAAAGATATGATGCCGTGACTTCGACGATCGACAGCCGCTCGCCCGGCCGGAACCAGACGATGACGCCGGTCATCATCTGGATCAGCGCCATGGCAGTGAGCCCGGTGTCGTCGACCTGAAAGACACCAACCTCGGCGCCGTCGCGCAGGATCGTGCGCAGTTCCTTCTCATAGGCCGTGCGCATTTTGAGGATCTGCGTCAGCCTTTCATGCGAAAGGCTGCGCAATTCCATGTTGGAGACATGGGTGGCGTGACGCCGCCCGATGTGGAAGGCGATGTGGTTTTCGACATAGGCGGTGAGCCGGTCCACCGGATCGACGCTCGCCGGTCGCGCCGCTTCCCAAGCCTCGAGCAGGCCTTCCATATGCTCTCGCATCAAGGTGAAAAGCAGATCTTCCTTGGTCGGGAAGTAGCGATAGAGCGCTGCCGCCTGCACGCCGACCTCGGCCGCCAGCTGCCGCATCGACATCGCCTCGTAGCCGAGGCGCGCGATCAGGCTGACCGCCGCCTCGCGAACGGCCGCTTCGGTTTTCTCCCCGTCGGAACCTGTGGTGCGCGCCATGTTTGCCTCTGGCAGCAATAATAAAACGAACGTTCAATTAATTCAAGCTTCCAATTTTCCCTCGAGGGTGCGGCTGTCGCATACGAGTTTATCGGCGAAGGCCGACGCAACGCCGTTATCCTCGGGCTTGTCCCAAGGATGACGCCAATCAAGGCATGCCGGCTATCCGAACTCCCAAAGCCGTATGCGATTGCCCCTCCTTCAGAGGAAGCTACCTGGCCTATACGATGATCCTGAAATCCAAGGGCGCTTCTTCGGCCGCTTCCTCGATCTCGACCTTCGAGACGAGCGCGCCCCGCGGCCCTTGCCACAGGCGTTCGATCATCGCCGTGACAGCGGCATCGGCGCCGGCGATCAGTGCGGTGACCGAGCCGTCACGCTCGTTGCGCACCCAACCCGTCAGCCCGAGACGTATCGCTTCTGCGCGCGCCCAGACGCGGTAACTCACACCTTGAACCGTACCGGAAACGCGCGCCCGAACGATTCTATGCTCGCCTTGCATTGCCTGTGCTCCGCGTTGCACTTCGCGGAATCTGGCACAGCAAAGGGCAAAGGCAACAGGGGCTTGGGCCAGGGTGTGTTGAGATTCAGGTCAGGCCAAGCCGAAAATGGTGGCTTTCGAGAACCGGAGCGGAGCGGACATTCGGGTCCGTGAGCACCGGAAGCGCGGAAAACCAGCATTTGCAGGCTGGCATCACCTGAATATCAACACATCCTAGTTCCCCCGCGCCGCCGCCAGCGCGCCCGGCAACTCCTCGGCGAAGATGTCGAGCTCATGGTCGAGCCCGACGCTGACCCTGATGCAGCGGTCCAGCACCGGCACCATCGGCTTGCGGATGAACACGTCGCGCGACAGGAGGCCCTGCATCACCTTCAGCGCGAAGGCGCCGTCACGGCCGCAGTCGATGGTGACGAAATTGGTTGCAGACGGCAACGGTTTCAGGCCGTTCTGCCTGGCAATGGCTGAAATACGCTCACGGCCTGCCGCAACGCGCGCCACCACCGAGCGCAGATAGTCCTGGTCGGCAAGCGCCTCGAGGCCGGCGACCTGCGCCATGCGGCTGACGCCGTAATGGTTGCGGATCTTCTCGAAGTCGCGGATCACCTCCGCCTCCGCCACCGCGTAGCCGCAGCGTATGCCGGCCAGGCCGTAAGCCTTGGAGAAAGTGCGCATGCGGATGACGTTCGGCCGTGCGACATCGATCGCCGGCAGCGCCGAGGCCGGTCCCAGCTCGCCATAGGCCTCGTCCAGCACCAGCATGGTGGTTTCCGGCAGCGCTTCGATGAAGCGCACGACATCCGGCGCCTCCCACCAGCTTCCCATCGGATTGTCGGGGTTCGAAAGATAGACCAGCGGCGCCTTTTCGCTCGCGACCTTGGCGAGAAGGCCGTCCAGGTCTTCCTTGTCATTGGCATAGGGCACCGTCACCAGGCAGCCGCCGACGCCGGCGATATGGAAATTGAAGGTGGGGTAGGCGCCAAGCGAGGTGACTACCGCATCGCCGGGGCCGACATACATGCGCGCCACCAGGCCGAGCAGGCCGTCGATGCCTTCGCCCACGACCACGTTTTCGACGGCCACGCCGTGATGCGCGGCAGCTGCCACCTTCAATTCGTAGTTGTCGGGATCGCAATACATCCACTGGTCGCGGGCAACGCTTTCCATGCGGGCTATGACGCGCGGCGAAGGCCCGAAGCTGCTTTCATTGGCGCCGATGCGGGCCCGGAACGGCCGCCCGCGCTCGCGCTCCTGCGCCTCCGGCCCGACGAACGGCACCGTGGTGGGAAGCGCGCCGATGATCGGCGTAAGGGGAGGGCGACGAAGCATGGCGCAAGCTCGCTTGAGAAAGGGTCTTCTTGCTAGCGTGCGCGAGGGGTGGGTGCAAGTTGGGCGACAAGCTGAAATCAGCTGGCTTGACCGGCATCCGGCGTCAGCTCTTGAGAGGTTTGCCGCTCGCATGGGTCTGGTGGACGCAGCGGCGGACGTCTGCCGTTGGCCTCCGAATTCGATGCGGACGACGTCTCGCTGGATTCTCCCTGCCGCTTTTGCTGGCGAGACGGCATGAGCAGCCGATTGCCGCCCGCCTGGGCAAAACACCTCAAGACTCGACCTTCGGCCAAGGCGCCGCCACCGAGGGCCGTGGGGCCGGCCGTTCAGTCAAAACCCGGCCCGTCGCGCGGTTCGGCCGACGAACTGATGTTGAAGCAGGCGCTCGAGTTGCAGGAGGCCGGGCGTTTGACCGAGGCCGAAGAACTCTGCCTTCGCGTGCTGGCAAGGACGCCGAACCATCCACTCGCCCTCTATATCCAGGGAACGCTCGGGATCGGCTATGATGATGAAAAGGCGCTGGGCTATTTTGCCCGCGCGGTCGCCGAGGAACCGCAAAATCCATATTATCATCTTACCCTCGGTGAAACCTATTTGCGGCTCAGCGAATTTTCGCCGGCGATCGAGCATATCAAGCACGCCCTGGCTCTGAAGCCGGGTCTGGTGGAAGCGATTTGCGCCCTGGGCGACGCTTACAATTCTTTTGACAGGGGGAGTTGGCGCTGCCGCTCTTTGAGAAGGCGCTGAGGATCAACCAGGATCATCCTGTAGCCCGCCTGGGGCTCCCCCGCGCGCTTGCAAGCCTCGGCCGCATGGACGAGGCTGCAGTTCATCTGAAGGCGGCGATAGAACGGCGCATTGCGGTGCCGGCCGCGTACAATGCACTTGTGCACACACGCAAATACCTTGAAGGGCCGCCGGAGCTGGCGGCAATCCTGACCGAGCTTCAGAACCCGGAACATGGATCGGAGGGAGCGCCAGCGCTCCATCACGCCGCCGGCAAGGTGCTCAACGACCTTCGTCGCTACCGGGGGGCAATGGATCATTTCAAGCAAGGCAATCAATACGGAACTGGTAAATTCGACCTGGAAGCCCACCGTCGCTGGGTCGATGCCACGATCGAGACCTTCACACCGGAGTTGGTGGCTTCAATGGTCGCTTTCGGCAATCCCACTGAGGTGCCCGTATTCGTCGTCGGCATGCCTCGCTCCGGCACGACGCTGAGCGAGCAGATTTGCGCCAGTCATCCCAGTGTCCACGGCGCCGGCGAGCTCAGCAAGCTTGCACGAACTGCCGGTGGGCTTGGCCTGAAGGATCGCTCAACCCTGACCTTGGCAAATGGATCGCCTCGACGACGCCCGAACTGACCAGGACGCTGGCCGACGGGCGTCTCTCCTATCTGCGCGAGCGTGCTCCCGAGGCGCTTCGGATCGTCGACAAGATGCCTCACAATTTCGAGCAGTTTGGCCTAATCGGCATTCTGTTTCCGAATGCGCGCATCATTCATTGTCGCCGCGACCGGGCCGGATCTTCGAAAACCGGTATGAGGCCTTGGTTGAAAATCAGGAGGAGCAGTCGCGCCGGCTCATAGACTATCTCGGCTTGCCTTGGGACGAAGCCTGCCTGCGCTTCTTTGACCGGAGCGGCTCCGTGAACACCTATAGCAATTGGCAGGTCCGCCAACCGATCTATACGTCCTCCGTCAAGCGATGGAAGAATTACGAGAGCGAGATCCAGCCCCTGATCGACGCGTTGGGCGATTTGGCCGAGACCTGACCTTGGTTTCAGTTTCAGTCGGTGGTTCGATGTCAGGCGGATGATGGCCCGTCAGGTATTGAGTGCCGTCGTAACGGCTTGATTTAATGGCATTCCATTACAAAAAACCCGGCGGTTGCCCGCCGGGTTTTCGATTCAATCGGGCAGTGCCTGTTAGAACGAGCGCTGGAAGCGGAGCAGACCGCCGACGCTGTTCTTCTTGTCGGCGCCGGTGAAGTTGACGACGTCGGCACCCGAAACCCAATCATCGAACTTGCCGAAGTGATCCCAATCGACTTCGGCCGTGACCGTAAAGCCGGGGACGATGTCGTAAGCGACGTTCGCGGCCACGCCGTAGTTCTTGTCCTCGTCACCCGACACCTGGAGGTTGAACGAGGTCTTCTCGTTGAACTTGTAGGTGCCGCCGGCCCAGAATGCCCAGTTGCCGCCCCAGATTTTATAGAAGCCGCGACCACCGGCCCCGATGGCATAGGTCGGGTCGTTGAGGTTGTCGTCGCTGCCATAGCCGAACATGCCGAACAGCGACAGTTCGTTGGTGACGTTCACGTCCAAACGAACCTTGCCGGCGACTTCTTCATAGTTGCTGTCGTAAGCAACGACGCCGGTGATGGCGCCCCACCCTTGAGTCCACTTCACGCCGCCGACGACATGCGGAACGTAGCTGTCGATCGTGCCGACGACGCCCGAACCTTCTTCCAGCGAGACCACCGCCGAGAAGCCGTTGCCGGCGTCGAAATAGTACTGGACGACGTTGGTGTCGAAGTCGCCATAGGGGACGATCGTATCCTGGATGACGTTGCCGGCGTAGCCGATGAACGTATCGAAGGCCGATTCGTCCTTACCGACGCGGAGGCCACCGAGCTGGATCCAGGCGAAGTTCAGCGAAACGTTCTTGTTGCCGGCAGGATTGCTGTTGAATTCATCCGCTGCCGTGGTCGGATCGTCTGCCGATGGGTAGCCGTTGCGGTTGCCGAAGTTGAAGCGGGTCTCGGTGTAGGTCTTCAACGTGCCGAGCTCTGTTTCCTGGCCGGTCCAGGTCTTCAGCGTGAAGCGGGTGTTCTTGTAGAAGGTGCTCTGCTCATCGCCGTCCTCATGGTCGAACGACTTGGCGCCGTCGAACGAGCCGACGTCGCCGACGCCGATGTCGTAACGGACATAACCGCCGACGCGCAGGCAGGTCTCGGTGCCGGGGATATAGAAGTAGCCCGAGCCGTACACGTCGCAGATCTTGACGTATTCAGCCGGTTCCGGCTCGGCGACGGTCACCGCGTCGGCGGCGCGGGCGCCCGAAACTGCGATCAGGGCCGCAGCTGAGCCGAGAAGAAGGCTCTTGATGTTCATTTTCTGACCTCCAGTCAGAATCGAACGCAAGCGATGTGGACTCTCGGCCAAGATTATGGGCAATGCCTTGTTATTGCGCTCTTTTTCGCCCCATGCAGCGTGATGAAGGGCGTCTGCCGGTGATTGCGTGTCCGGTTTCCGGTCTACGATGGCGCTCCAATGAAGGCGCCTCTGCTGGCTCGAAAAGGCCTAGTAAGTCACGATTCGCCTCGTCTGGGCCGATGCGATGCCGATGCTCCACCGCTTTCAGAAGCTGCCGGCCTAACGATTTTTCGGCGATTATGGCGCCGGCTTGTTGATTGTGCCCACGCTTTTCTTTATCCAGCGGCGCGACGGAGAGGTGGCCGAGTGGTCGAAGGCGCTCCCCTGCTAAGGGAGTAGAGGTCAAAAGCTTCTCGTGGGTTCGAATCCCATCCTCTCCGCCATCCTCCCCTGCGCTGTGCGCAACAAGCCTCCCTTCGCAAGGCGATTCTGCGGCAAGAACCGGGCAGGGCGACTCGCCGGGACGCCGCAATTCCGGCCGTTAACCGCCAGCTTCGTTCGTCTGGCGGGCCTCGATGGTTAACGAGAGCTTTCGGAGTGAGGCCAAATCGTGTCATTTGTGCAACAACATCCGGGGATAGCGTCTGGATCGGGCTTTCGCCGATACGATCGTGGTTGAACGCCGCCGCCGCCTGGGTAAAGGTCATCTTCGAAGGAGCGGCGCGGTGCGCATCTTTTTCGGTAGTGGGGATGGGGCAGGGAACGCTGTCCTTCAGCAAAAAATACCCAGACCCGTTTTTTAACTTTTGACTGGAGGTCAGAAAATGAACATCAAGAGCCTTCTTCTCGGCTCAGCTGCGGCCCTGATCGCAGTTTCCGGTGCTCGCGCCGCCGACGCGGTGACCGTCGCCGAGCCGGAACCGGCTGAATACGTCAAGATCTGCGACGTCTACGGCTCGGGCTACTTCTACATCCCCGGCACCGAAACCTGCCTGCGCATCGGCGGCTATGTCCGTTACGACATCGGCGTCGGCGACGTCGGCTCGTTCGACGGCGCGACGTCCCGCGATGTTGAGGACGGCGACAGCAACGACACCTTCTACAAGAATGCCCGCTTCACGCTGAAGTTGTGGACCGGCCAGGAAACCGAGCTCGGCACGTTGAAGACCTACGTCGAGACCCGCTGGAACTTCGGCAACCGCAACGCCGACCTTGGTGATCCGACCAACGACGATTTCGGCGTCAATCCGGCCTTCAACAAGGGCACTTCGCTGAACTTCGCCTGGATCCAGCTCGGCGGCCTTCGCGTCGGTAAGGACGAATCGGCCTTCAACACGTTCATCGGCTACGCCGGCAACGTCATCCAGGATACCCTGGTTCCTTACGGCGACTTCGACACCAACGTCGTCCAGTACTACTTCGACGCTGGCAACGGCTTCTCGGCCGTGGTCTCGCTCGAAGAAGGCGCGGGCGGTGGCACGGACGGTTCCTACGGCGTGGGCACGATCGACAGCTACGTTCCGCATGTCGTCGGGGGCGTGAAGTGGACTCAAGGGTGGGGCGCTATCACCGGCGTCGTCGCCTATGACAGCAACTATGAAGAAGTTGCCGGCAAGGTTCGTTTGGACGTGAACGTCAACGACGCGCTGTCGCTCTTCATCATGGGCGGCTACGGCACCGATGACAACTACAGTGACCCGACCTATACCTTCGCAGCCGGCGGTCGCGGCTTCTACAAGCAGTGGGACGAAAACTGGGCAGTGTGGGGCGGTGGCACCTACAAGTTCAACGAGAAGACCTCGTTCAACGCTCAGGTCTCGTATGACGAAGGTGAGAACCTCGGCATCGCCGCCAACATCGCCTACGACATCGTTCCCGGCTTCACGGTTACGGCCGAAGTCGACTACGTCAATGCAGGCAAAATCGACGAAGCCGATACCCGTGGCACGAACCACAACTGGACCGGTATCTCTGCTGGTAACGACGATGCCATCGGCGGCATGCTCCGCTTCCAGCGCTCCTTCTAAGGGCCGGACTGCAACAACTGAAATCCGGCCCGGGCGTCAAATGCCCGGGCCGTTTTGTTTTCGCGATTGGTCGAAGCAAACGAAAGGATGGGGGTGAAACGGTAAGCTGATCGGGTCTGTGGAGCGACTTTGTGGGATCCGCCACCGGCGGATGTGGTCGGCCGCCAGATTCGAAAACTCTTGAAAGGACATCTCCGAACGGTTAGGGCTGAAGGCTTAACCACAGGGGGTGTGGCTAAAAATGTCGAACGAAGCGGTTCAAGAGGCCGAGGCCTCTGGTCATTTTGCGTTCTTTTCTTCTCAGAATTCGAAGTTTAACTACACCTACAACAAGATCAGAGAAGTAAAGTCGTATCGGATCGGGGAGCTTTTTGCAGCTTATCGAGATATACTCTGGGATGACGGGCGGCATAAATACAATGTCAGCTCTTTCATCGGTGAAATAGACGAGATCCTTCTGGGAGAGCGTTTCAGCACCTTTGACCAGAACACCCTGGACAATCTTATCGGCACATTGCGCCAGCGCGGGAACAGCAATGCAACCATCAATCGCAAGATGGCTGCACTCAGCAAATTGCTGCGCAAGGCTCATAAGATGGGAGATATCCACAGCCTGCCCGAGTTCCGCCGCCAGAAGGAGCGGGCGGGACGGATTCGTTTCCTCGAAAGAGACGAAGAGGCAAGGCTGTTCGCCGCCATCAAGAGCCGCAGCGAGGACGCCTACAGGCTCTCCGTCTTTCTGGTCGATACCGGCTGCCGCCTCGGCGAGGCGCTCGGCCTGATCTGGAACGACATTCAGGAGCACCGCGTTTCCTTCTGGATCACCAAATCGGGCCGCAGCCGCACCATTCCAATGACCGAACGGGTCAAGGAGGTGATCAAGCTGCCGCCAAACACGGAAGGGCGCCGGCCGAAAGGTCCCTTCACCAAACTGACGCAGGCGCAGTACCGCGCCATCTGGAACGAAGCGAAAGCGGAAGTCGGTCTTGGCGCCGATGAACAGGTGGTGCCGCATATCCTGCGCCACACCTGCGCCTCCCGCCTCGTTCAGGGCGGCATCGATATAAGGCGCGTGCAGATGTGGCTCGGCCACCAGACGCTGTCGATGACCATGCGTTACGCGCATCTCGCCACCAACGACCTCGATGGCTGCGTCGTCGTTCTGGAGAAGCCGCGTACCGACGAGGCCCCGCGCCCGGCGGAGAGCTCGGTTTTTGCGTCTCCGTTGACCGCGCCGTCACCCGTCAAGACGGCTCGGAAGCAGAGCGGATCGGAACCGGCGAAGGCGCGCCGCAAGAGCTCGAAGGGCAAATAGGCGAGCGGCGCGCGTCGGCGAATCTATATTTTATCGACAAGCCCGAGATTGAGTTAGTCTCGGGTTTTACTTTATTTTGATTTGCGCTCTGCCCGATCGAGGAAATCCGCAATCTCCCGAGGCAGAGTGCCGGTCTCCAGGAACGGCGCGTGTCCCTGGCCTTCGACGGTGATCGTCTCCATGCCGGGATGACGCCTTCCCATCTCCTCGACGGTCGCAGCGGATAACAGTTTTGAATTGCCGCCGCGAATGACAAGCAGCGGCACAGCGGCTAAAGCGTCGAACTGCGGCCACAGATCCGGCAACGGCTTGCTGAAATCGACGCCGGCCAGCGTCCCGACCAGCGCCGGATCGAAATCCGGCAGCCAGCCGGCCTCCGTCTCGCGGCAGATTGCCCGGACCATCCGCAGCCAGTCGGCGTCGGTGAGCGCCGGGAAATCGGCGCCATGCACGCTGCGCTGAGCATCCACCGCCTCGGCGAATGTCTTCGGTCTCGGCGCCGGGTCGAGATAGGAGCGGATATGGGCGAGGCCCGCTGCCTCGATTACCGGGCCGATGTCGTTGAGCACGATGGCTTTCAGCACGGCGGGCTTCAATGCGCCGAGCACATGGATGATCAGGCCGCCCCGCGACGTGCCGACGAAGGCGGCCTGCTCGATGCCGAGCGCCGACAATCCGGCAAGGACATCGCCGGCTTCGACGCCGACATTATAGTGGCTGATATCGGGATCGCGGTCGGATTGTCCGCGCCCGCGATAGTCGAAGGCAACGACCTTGCGCGGCCTTGCCGCCTTGGTTGAAAGGTAAAGCGCCAGTTCATGGAAGTCGCGGGCGTTGCGGGTGAGTCCGGGAAGGCAGACGACCGGCCAACTGCCGGCGTTCGCCTCGCCGTAGATACGAGCATGGAGCTTCAGGCCGTCTGGCGCGGCGTAGAAAAAGTCGGAAAAGCCTTCGTCGCTCGCCATCGGAACGCTGCTCCTCGTTGAGGTGACCGACAGCTACAGACGAGGGCAAGGGTCGTCAAACACTCTTCCTTCTCCCCTTGTGGGAGAAGGTGGATCGGCGCGTAGCGCCGAGACGGATGAGGGGTGTTCCAGGGAACGCCGTCGTCTCACTCCGCTGGAACACCCCTCATCCGGCCGCTTCGCGGCCACCTTCTCCCACAAGGGGAGAAGGAAGAATCTCAGCTTCGTCCGTTCACGAGATCCCCCACGATGTCGTATTTGCCTGAAATACGCATCTTGTAGACCTCGTAATTCTCCATCACACGCTGCACGTAACTTCTTGTTTCCGTGTAGGGAATCCGCTCGATCCAGTCGACGACGGCGTCCACGTCCTTGCCGCGCGGGTCGCCGTATTTCGCCAGCCACTGGGCGGCGCGGTTGGGGCCGGCATTGTAGCCGGCGAAGGTCAGCACATAGGAGCCGCCGAAGCGGTCGAGCTGCTCGCCGAGGAAAGCCGAGCCCAGCGTCGCGTTGTAGCCGGCATCGCTCGTCAGCCTGGCCTGCGAGAAATTCATGCCGGCCTTTTTTGCCAACTGCTTGGCGGTGCCCGGCATCAACTGCAGCAGGCCGCGGGCGCCGGCGCTGGAGACGGCGCCGATGTTGAACTCGCTTTCCTGGCGGGCAATAGCGTAGGCAAGTGCCTTGCCGGATCCGGAAATGTTGGCCGAATCGGGAATGACACCCAGCGGATGCGAAAGCGCGCCAACATCGATGCCGCGCTGGGCGGCGATCTTGCCGACCTTCAGCGCCATGAAATGGTTGCCCTGCTTTTCGGCCAGCACGGCTAGCAGCGCCAGCTCGCCCGGGCTGGTCAGCTGGCCGGCAAGGTCGCGGTAGAGCGTCTCGGCGTAGCGGTCATAGCCCGCTTCCTGCAGCCGTTTGATCGCGCTCACTGCTTCGCGACCGTCGAAACTCTGGCGGTCGGCCGCGCTCGGCTTCGGGTAGGCGATGTTGAGGGTCCTCAAGCCCACGCGCTCGCCGGCGAGCTGGCCATAGAAGGTCGTGCCGTAGCTGGCCGCGCGCGTGAAATAGTCCTTGGCGCTGCCCGGGCCGCCGACTTCCGCCGCGCGGCCGAGCCAGTAATAGGCGCGCGACAGCGACACCGGTCCCTCGGCGAGCTCGGTGATGCGCTTGAAGTGGGTGGCGGCGGTCGCCGGATCGTTGAGGCCGCGCAACGCGTACCAGCCGGCATGGAACTCGGCTTCGGCGGCGTTCGGCGGGCTTTCGGCAGCGTGCATGGAGACAATCTTGTAGGCAGTCTTCATGTCGCCCCGGTCGACCAGCTCGCGCGAGAGCACTCGGCGTTCGACCCACCAGGCATCGGGGTCGACCAGCGAATCGCGGTTCGTCGGCGCCTTCATCACAGCAGCAGCGGCATCGGCGAATTTCTGCTGCTTGCGCAGATATTCGGCCTCTGCGAAGAAATAGCCTGCCGAGCGCTGCGCGGTCGGCACCGCCTTCAACAGCTTGGCGGTGTTCTTGTCGCCCTTGTCGGCCGCCGCCCACGCATCCGCCAGCGGCTGCGCGCCGGCGAGGCCGGCGACCCGCAGAGCTGAGGATGGCCGGTCGGCGTAGAACATGCGCTCCATGCGGTAGCGATGGTCGGCCGCCGGAATCAACGTACCGAACTCCTTGATGATGGCATTCTCATCCTTGGCTTCCAGCTTTTCGCTGCGCCAGAACGGCACCAGCACCGCGCGGGCGGCGGCCTGGTTGCCAAGCGCCACCTGCGAGCGGGCAAGGATGATGACGCCCTCGGGCGTCAGCGGCTGGCTGCGGCCGAAGGCCTGAACCACCACTTGCGGCGGCGGGTTTTCGCGATAGAGCGCACGCTCGCTGTTCTTGCGCAACGCGATCGTGCCCGGCCATCCAGGCAGCATCTTGGCCGCGTCGGCAATCTCGCCGCTCGGCACCTGGTCGCCGCCGTAAAGCGCGATCGCCCAGGCGAGGATATGCCTGTCGAGCGAGGTGGCGGGCAGCGTGTCGCGCGCATTGCGCGCGCCGACGATGTTGTTGGCGGCAAGCGCATCGAGCCCGCTCTTCAGTTGCGCTATATCGGGGGCAATCGGCGTCTGGCCCGGTGCCTGCGGCGCATCTGGCGCCGGAATTGAGGCCGTCGCGCGCGCATCGACGCTGCTACCGATCGCCATGGTAGGCGTCAGCGCGACGATCGCGCTCAAAAGCGCGAAAAGATGGGGCCGCCTCGTCGGCATTTTGTGATCCTAGCACATCATCAGCAGGCGCGGGCACTGGAGAACCCGATGCGAAGCCTAGACTTAGGTCGTGAAGGGCTCGTAAACAAAAGGTTATCGAGGCCGTTCGAATTGCGCTTGCTGGTGTCCCGATTCTGAAATTCGCATGACCCTTGATATCGGGCGCGGCGCGAATTTCAGAATCGCAGGACACCAGCCAACTGTCGAATCCAGTGTCGTTTTGGTTTTCGATGTTCGCCCCGAGCCTGATATCAACGTCTGGCAAACATCGAAAACCACGACACTGGCATTACGCCGATGCTTGCCGCTGAACCATGTCGAGACTATGGTGCGCGGCTTCGCTTTCGGGTAGAAGGCGCGCAACTGGCCGATCTGATGAAACACCGATGCATGTCGCCCAGAAGCGGAAACCGGTTTTGGGACGACGACATGCATAAACCGACGAAGTTCCAAGGAGTTTGGACGACATGCTGAGAGGCTCGCTGACTGCGCTCGTGACACCGTTCGAAAAGAGCGGGCGCTTCGACGAGAAAGCCTTTCGCTCGTTTGTCGAATGGCAGATCGCCGAGGGCACCAAGGGCCTCGTTCCCGTCGGCACCACCGGCGAATCGCCGACGCTGTCGCATGAGGAGCACCGCCATGTCGTCAAGGTCGCCATCGAGGTAGCCAAGGGCAGGGTGCCGGTCGTGGCCGGCGCGGGCTCCAACAACACCGAGGAAGCGGTCGGCTTGGTGAAGTATGCCGAACAGGCCGGCGCCGATGCCGCCCTTGTGGTCACGCCTTACTACAACAAGCCGACGCAGCGCGGCCTCTATGAGCATTTCGCGGCCGTCGCCAGGGCGACCAGGCTGCCGATCATCATCTACAACATCCCGCCGCGTTCAGTGATCGACATGACGCCGGAGACGATGGGCAGGCTGCGCCACGACTTCAAGAACATTGCCGGCGTCAAGGACGCGACCGGCAAGGTCGAGCGCGTCTCCGAGCAGCGCATGACCTGCGGCAAGGATTTCATCCAGCTTTCCGGCGAGGATGCCTCCGCGCTCGGCTTTAACGCTCATGGCGGCGTCGGCTGTATTTCGGTCACCTCGAATGTCGCGCCGCGCCTTTGCTCCGAGTTCCAGGAAGCGACGCTTTCCGGCGACAGCGCCAAGGCACTCGAGCTGCAGGATCGGCTTCTGCCATTGCACAAGGCGATCTTCATCGAGCCTGGCGTATCCGGCGCCAAATACGCGCTTTCGAAGCTGGGCAAGGTCGAGAACGTGGTCCGTTCGCCGCTGGTGACGGTGGAGTCCTCGACCGCCGAGAAGCTCGACGCGGCGCTCAAGCACGCCGGCTTGATTAATTAGCGAGCCCGTTTGGAAACTCTACTCCTGCGGCCATCTGAAGGCGCCACCTGCGCTTCCGGTGCTCACGTACTATATGTACGCTCCGCTCCGGTTCCGCGCATGGCCCCGAAAGCATCCGCTTTCGGAAAGGACCATGCGCAAAGTCGGGCTGCAGAGCGTCCTTTGCGCGTTTAGAAAACGCGCGGCGCTCTGTTGACACCTTCACCTGACTCGCAGGAGCGAGTTTCGAAACGGACTCTGGACGTCATGAATCAAGTCAAGAAAGCCGATCCCAACAACAAGACCGTTGCGGAAAACCGCAAGGCGCGCTTTTCCTACGAGGTGCTCGACACGATCGAGACCGGCTTGGTGCTGACCGGCACCGAGGTCAAGTCGCTGCGCCAGGGCCAGGCCAACATCCAGGAAAGCTACGCCTCGGCCGAGGGCGGCGAGATCTGGCTGATCAATTCCTATCTGCCGGAATATCTGCAGGCCAACCGCTTCAACCACGAGCCGCGCCGGCGCCGCAAATTGCTGGTCTCCAAGCGCGAGATGGCGAAACTCTCGCAAAGCGTCGAGCGCGAAGGCATGACGCTGGTGCCGCTGAAAATCTATTTCAACGACCGCGGCCGCGCCAAGCTGCTGCTCGCGATTGCGCGAGGCAAGAAGCTGCACGACAAGCGCGAGACCGAGAAACAGCGCGACTGGTCGCGCGAGAAGGGCCGGCTGCTGAAGGAGCGCGGCTGAGCCTCCAGGGCTGGCAGCGCCGGCCGCCTGAAAAAAGCCGCCGGCCGGTTCTCAGGTCCGGCGCGTATTGCCTTCCGACGGGGGATGTCTTGGGCAAGCGGATTGTGTTCTGGGGGCTTGCCGTCGCGGTTGTCGCCAGTGCCGTCGTGGCGGGCGCCTTCTTCTGGTTCCGCGGCCTTTCCCCGGATCGCGAGGAATTTCCGATCCGCGGCATCGATGTCTCGCATCATCAGGGAAAGATCGACTGGCCCCGCGTCGCCGCCGACGATGTCGCCTTCGCCATCATCAAGGCGACCGAAGGCGGCACCCATGTCGATACCCTGTTCGCGACCAATCTGCGCGAGGCGCGGGCGGCCGGCCTGGCGGTCGGCGCCTATCACTTCTTCACCTTCTGCCGCCCTGGCGCCGACCAGGCGAAGAACTTCATCTCGGTGGTGCCGCGCGGCGAGCCGCTTCTGCCGCCGGTGGTCGACATCGAGTTCGGCGGCAATTGTCCGCAGCGCCCATCGCCCGAGCAGTTGAACGCCGAGCTTGCCGCTTTCCTCGGCCCGGTCGAGACGGCATTCGGCAAGCCGGCGATTTTCTATCTGACCGACGAGGCGGCAGACGCCTATTCCGGCAGCATTCTTAACCGCCGGCGCTGGTTGCGTTCGCTGGCGACGAGACCGCGCGAGAACGACTGGATCTACTGGCAGTATCACAATATGGGCCGCGTCGACGGCATCGAAGGCGATGTCGATCTCAACGTCCTGAAGGGCAGCCGCGAGACGCTGGCGAAGTTGTTTGCGCCGACGCCTTGAATTGCCGGCCCTTGAATCGCTTGCCGCACCGCTGAAGGCTTACGATCCTCCCGGCGCCGGTGCATTAAGGCGTCTATTGGCAATCCGCCCTCCGATCGCTGACAAGCCCATCCCGGCGGCCATGATGGCAATGGCTGCGAACTGGATCGTCATCGGCGTTTCGCCGAGTACCGCCATGCCGACAGCCACGGTGGCGATGGGTATGCCGGGCAGGAACAGCGATGCCGTCTGCGGCCCCAACTGCCCGACGACATAGGTATAGAGGAACATGGCTGCCGCGCCGGCCAGAATCCCCTGGATCACGATCTGGCTGATGATTTCCGTGGCGGCCGCGACATGGATATGGCTCTGCGCGACGAGATAGAGGGCCGGCAGCGGCAGGCAGGACAGGAGCACCACCGCGGCCGTCGCCGTGACGGGATCGGCACGCCAGCGCCTGATAAGAACGGCATAGGCCGAAAACATCAGGCCCGATTCGATGAAAAGCATATCGCCGAAGAGAACGCCGCCGGTGCCGTCGCGCGCCGGCGCGATGAACAGCGACAGGCCGGCGACAATCGCGAGGACACCGATGGTCCGTTGCCGCGAAGCGCCGTCATTGAAGACGATGCGTGACAGCAGGAACGAAAAGAAGACGATCGACGCTGGACAAAGCGCGGCCGCATGGGCGGCAGGGGCATAGGTCAGGCCCCAATTGATAATCAGCGGATAAGGCAATCCGGCCAGCGCCGCCAATGCCAGGGCCCGTCGCCAACCGAGCGCCCTCATGCTTACAAAGCCGCCGCGCCAGACGATCGGCAGAAAGACCACCCCCGCGCCGCCAAAGCGTAAGGCGGCCAGATCCGTCGCCGTCAGATGCTCCCTGAGGCTGAAGCGGGCGGCGACGAATTGGATGGCGTAGATGCCGATCATAATAAGGCCCGCGATGATCGCCAGCCTGGAGCTTCCTGAGTCTCGCGCGTCCGCCATGTTCCGCCGCCGTCGTGACATCGCCATCGAAGATCATCTCCGCACAAAGCGATGAAAGCGCAGGCTATTGCCGAAAAGCCCCCGGCAAAATACGCTCTTTTCTCGAAATTCGAGCGAAACTCGCAGATTAGAGGCAGATCTAGCGTGAATGCTGAAGCAAGCGACCTCGACGGCGTCGACCGCAATCTCCTGCGATTGCTGCAAGAAGATGGGCGTCGCACCACACTTGATCTGGCGTCACGTGTCGGCCTCTCGCCGACCGGCACCAGCCTACGGGTGAAGCGGCTGTTTCGGGAAGGCTACATCACCGCGGTCAGGGCCGTGCTCAATCCGGCAAAGATCGGACGCGGTACGCTCGTCTTCATCGAGGTGCGTCTCGATCACACGGCGCCGCATATTTTCGAGCGCTTCGCCGAGGCGGTGACCAAGGCGCCCGAGGTTCTCGAGTGCCACATGGTGGTCGGCGGCTTCGACTATTTGGTAAAGGCGCGCATCTCGGAAATGGCCGCCTATCAGGATTTCCTGACGCGGGTCATTCTCGCGCTGCCGGGAGTGAAGGAGACGCACACTTATACCTCCATCGGCGACGTGAAGCCGGATGCGCTGCTGCCGGTATGAGTGGCTGTCAGACCGACAGGAAGCCGCCTGAATCTAGCTCTTCAGGAACGCCGCAATCTCCTTGAACACGCTGACGAACATCTCCTGCGTCAGCACGCCCGTATTGGTGTTGTAGCGTGAGCAATGGTAGCTGGAAAACAGCGCGATGCCGCCGGCTTGCTGCCTCCCGCCATGGCGGAACGGAAAGGCCGCGACGCGCTCGCCCAGCGCCCGCACCGTCGACTGATGCGCGATCGCGCCCAGCGTCAGGATGGCACGCAGGTTGGGAAAGCGCGCGATCGTCGGCTTGAGAAAAGTTCTGCAAGTGGCGATCTCGGCGCCCACCGGCTTGTTCTCAGGCGGCACGCAGCGCACCGCATTGGTGATGGCCGTGCCGACGAGTTGCAAGCCGTCATCGGGCCTGGCCTTGAATTCGCCGCGCGCAAAACCGTGCGCGATCAGCGTGCCATAGAGCAGGTCGCCGGCATAGTCGCCGGTGAAGGGGCGCCCCGTGCGGTTGGCGCCGCGCAGGCCGGGCGCCAGCCCGACGATCAGGAGGCGGACTGAATCTTGACCCTCCGGCGGCAGGAAGGTCGGCACTGGCGCGTTGAACCAGCCGGGCTCACGCTCGCGCCAGGCGGCGATGAAATCATGCAGCCGCGGGCAAAGCGGGCAGTCACGGCTGGGTTCGGGGGAGGGCACGGCGGTCAAGGCCGCCGCCGTCAATAATCTTCCTCGTCGACTTCGGCGGGTTCCGGCCGGCGCGCCGGCCGCTCGGACGGATCGCGGCCGACTTCGCTCTTCAGCGTCATCAGGTCGATGAAATGATCGGCCTGGCGGCGCAGATCGTCAGAGATCATCGGCGGTTGCGAGGCCATCGTCGAGATGATCGATACCTTGCGCCCGCGCCGCTGCAGCGCTTCGACCAGCGTGCGGAAGTCGCCGTCGCCGGAGAAGATGACATAGTGGTCGACGACGTCGGCGAGCTCCAGCGCATCGACGGTCAGCTCGATGTCCATGTTGCCCTTGATCTTGCGGCGGCCGGTCGAGTCGGTGAATTCCTTGGCGGGCTTCGTCACCACCTTGAAGCCGTTATAATCGAGCCAGTCGATCAGCGGCCGGATCGACGAATATTCCTGATCCTCGACCAGGGCGGTGTAATAGTAGGCGCGCAGCAGGTAGCCGCGCTTCTGGAAGCTCGACAGGAGCTTGCGGTAGTCGATGTCGAAGCCCAGCGCGCGGGACGTGGCATAGAGATTGGCGCCGTCGATGAAAAGAGCGATCTTTTCACGGGGATCGAACATTGAAAAACATTCCTTTCGAAAATTTTTGTCGTCTAAAAGCGTTTGACGAATAGGTCCGGCAAATGAACCTTTGTACCGTCACCTCCGAGATAACGCGCAATTTGTGGATATCCAAGGGCATGGCCCTGTGTTGCAAGCAATTGTGATCGCCACTATGTGGGTAGCTTCACGGCGCGGCGCGATGATGAGCCGGGCAACGGCCCGCCAAGCCGACGCTGGCGCCATAAAGCTTGTATTTCGGCCGCGCCCGCGTTATGGAGCGCGCCAGCTTTCCATCAAATCCATCGCATGAAAGGGGCAGTCCATGGCCCGCGTAACCGTTGAAGATTGCATCGACAAGGTCGACAACCGTTTTGAACTCGTGCTGCTCGCCGGCCATCGCGCCCGCCAGATCAGCCAGGGCGCGCAGATCACCGTTCCGCGCGACAATGACAAGAACCCGGTCATCGCGCTGCGCGAGATCGCCGACGAGACGCTGTCTCCCGACGACCTCAAGGAAGACCTGATCCACTCGCTGCAGAAGCATGTTGAAGTCGACGAGCCGGAAGCCGAGGGCGAGGCAATTGCCGACCAGACCGGTGCGACAGCCGTTGCCGCCGACGCCGACGACGCCGAGGAGAACGTCACTTTCGACCGCATGAGCGAGGAAGACCTGCTCGCCGGCATCGAAGGTCTGGTGCCGCCGGAAAAGAGCGACGACTACTAAGTGCTTTTGTCCGGGTTGGATCAACCATCCAGGACTTCCGTATCTTAGGTTTCGTGGCTATCTATGAGATGCGTCGCACGTCGGTGCGGCGCATCAATCATTTCAGCACCGCGAGATCCCGCCCATGATGCGTCAGTATGAGCTTGTCGAGCGCGTCCAGCGCTACAAGCCTGACGTCAACGAGGCGCTGCTCAACAAGGCCTACGTCTATGCCATGCAGAAGCATGGCCACCAGAAGCGCGCCTCGGGCGATCCCTATTTCTCGCATCCGCTCGAAGTCGCCGCCATCCTCACCGACATGCATATGGACGAGGCGACCATCGCCGTTGCCCTGCTGCATGACACGATCGAGGATACGACCGCGACCCGCGCCGAGATCGACGAGCTCTTCGGCCCCGAGATGGGCAAGCTGGTCGAGGGGCTCACCAAGCTGAAGAAGCTCGATCTGGTCTCGAAAAAGGCCGAGCAGGCGGAAAACCTGCGCAAGCTCCTGCTCGCGATCTCCGAGGACGTCCGCGTTCTGCTCGTCAAGCTCGCCGACCGCCTGCACAACATGCGCACCCTCGACCATATGCCGGAAGCCAAGCGCTTGCGCATCGCCGAGGAGACGATGGAGATCTATGCGCCGCTGGCGGGGCGCATGGGCATGCAAGGCATGCGCGAGGAGCTGGAGGAAATAGCCTTTCGCTACATCAATCCGGAGGCTTACCGCGCTGTTACGGCAAGGCTTGCCGAGATTTTCGAGCGCAACAGGGGCGTCCTGCAGGAGATCGAGACGGCGCTGTCGGGCCTGTTCGAAAAACACGACATCAAGGCGAGCGTGAAGAGCCGGCAGAAGAAGCCGTGGTCGGTGTTCCGCAAGATGGAGGCCAAGGCGCTCTCCTTCGAGCAGCTCTCCGACATCTTCGGTTTTCGCGTCGTGGTCGATTCGGTCGACGACTGCTACCGCGCGCTTGGCGCCATCCACACCACCTGGTCGATGGTGCCAGGCCGTTTCAAGGATTACATCTCGACGCCCAAGCAGAACGACTACCGTTCGATCCACACCACCATCGTCGGCCCGTCGCGCCAGCGCGTCGAATTGCAGATCCGCACCAGGGAGATGAACAAGATCGCCGAATATGGCGTCGCCGCGCATTCGATCTACAAGGATACCGGCGGCAAGATGAACGGCGCGGGCCATGCGATCTCCAGGGAGACCAACGCCTATGCCTGGCTGCGGCGCACCATCGAGCAACTGGCCGAAGGCGACAATCCGGAGGATTTCCTCGAGAACACCAAGCTGGAGCTGTTCCAGGACCAGGTGTTCTGCTTCACGCCCAAGGGCATGCTGATCGCGCTGCCGCGCGGCGCTACTCCCATCGACTTCGCCTATGCCGTCCACACCGATGTCGGCGACACCTGCGTCGGCGCCAAGGTCAATGGCCGCATCATGCCGTTGATGACCGAGCTCAAGAACGGCGACGAGGTCGAGATCATCCGCTCCAAGGCGCAGGTGCCGCCCGCCGCCTGGGAATCGGTCGTGGTCACCGGCAAGGCGCGCGCTGCCATCCGCCGCGCCACCAAGAATGCGATCCGCAAGCAATATTCCGGCCTCGGAGCCCGCATCCTGGAGCGCGCCTTCGAGCGCGCCGGCAAGACATTCACCAAGGAGAGCCTGAAACCGGTGCTGCACCGGCTGGCGCGCAAGGATATTGAGGACGTGCTGGCCTCGGTCGGCCGCGGCGAGCTGAGCTCCACCGATGTCATGAAAGCCGTCTTCCCCGATTATAAGGATGAGCGTGTCACCGTCGCGGCGCCCAAGCAGCGCGAGGAGGGCTGGTCGAAGATCCGCAACGCCGCCGGCATGCTCTTCCAGATGCCGGGCACCCGCGCCGCGAAGAAGGACAAGGACCAGCAGCGCGACGGCGCGGTGCCGATCCGCGGCGTGCGCGGCGACCTGCCGGTGCGTTTCGCGCCGGAGGGCGCTGTGCCCGGCGATCGCATCGTCGGCATCATCCAGCCCGGCACCGGCATCACTATCTATCCGATCCAGTCGCCGGCTTTGCAGGCCTTCGACGACCAGCCCGAGCGTTGGATCGACGTGCGCTGGGACATCGACGAGCGCACCAAGGAACGTTTTCCGGCGCGCATCTCGGTCACCGCCATCAATGCGCCCGGTTCGTTGGCCGACATCGCTCAGGTCGTCGCATCCAACGATGCCAACATCCACACGCTGTCGATGATACGCACCGCACCCGATTTCACCGAGATGCTGATCGATCTCGAGGTCTGGGATCTCAAGCACCTCAACCGGCTGCTGTCGCAGCTCAAGGACAATTCGAGCGTCAGCGATGCGCGGCGTGTGAATGGGTGAATAGTGAATAGTGAATAGTGAATAGTGAATAGTGAATAGTGAATAGTGAATAGAAGGTGCTCTCACCACCATTCACCATTCGCCAAGGGGGACCGAACAATGAACACCGACGAAGTGCTGGGTATTTTCCGCGAGGCCGGCGCCGTCCTCGAAGGTCATTTCATCCTGACGTCCGGCCTGCGCAGTCCGGTCTTCCTGCAGAAGGCCCGCGTGTTCATGCATGCCGACAAGACCGAGCGCCTGTGCAGAGCGCTGGCCGAGAAGATCCGCAAGGCGGTGCCTGGCAGGATAGACTACATCGTTGGCCCGGCCATCGGCGGCCTGATCCCTGCCTATGAAACCTCGCGTCATCTCGGTGTCCCGGCGATCTGGGTCGAGCGGGAAGGGGGCGAGTTCAGGCTGCGTCGCTTCGAGATTGCCAAGGGCTCGCGCGTCGTCATCGTCGAGGACATCGTCACCACCGGCCTGTCGATCCGCGAGACCATCGACTGCCTGCGCGAGCTTGGCGCCGACGTCTCGGCGGCTGCCTGCATCATCGATCGTTCGGCCGGCAAGACCGATGTCGGCGTGCCGCTGATCGCGCTTGCCGAATATGAAGTGCCGGCCTATCCCGCCGACCGCCTGCCGCCGGAACTTGCCGCGATTCCAGCCGTTAAGCCGGGAAGCCGCAACATCTGACATCGCAATGTTTGAAAACAGGCACTTTAGCGCGTCGCTTGAATCTCTTTGCCGGAGACGCGCGCCGAGGCGACAATGATCGCCGGGATCGACCATTTCGTGCTGACGGTCTGCTCGCTGGAAGCGACCTGCGATTTCTACCGGCGGGTGCTCGGCATGCGGCGGCTCGACGAACCGAACCGGCCGACCGCGCTTCTGTTCGGCTCGCAGAAGATCAACCTGCACGAAGTCGGTCGCACCTTCGAGCCGAAGGCGAAGGCGCCGACGCCGGGTTCCGGCGATTTCTGCCTCGTGGCGGCAGTGCCGCTTGCCGAGGTCCAGGCCAGCCTCGAGGCCAATGGCGTGGCGATCGAAGTCGGTCCGGTCGAACGCACCGGCGCGCGCGGCAAGATGATGTCGGTCTATTTCCGCGATCCGGACGGCAATCTGGTCGAGGTCAGCGAGTATCAATCCGGCTGAGATCGAGCCGCATGGCGCAGCGCTGGCCCGTAGGCATGCCGTGCCTGGCCTCGTCGTCGAGCAGGCTTGCCAGCCGTTCGTCGATCTCGGCGTCTTCCAGGATGCGAAATCCGGCCTTCCGATAGAAGGGCGCGTTCCAGGCGACGGCGCGAAACGTGGTCAGCGTCACCGCGGCCAGTCCGCGCCGCCCGGCGTCCGCGACCACCTGTTCGAGCAGCGCGCGGCCGATGCCTTGGCCCTCCCGGTCGAGGCGCACGTCCAACTCCCATATATGTAGCGCATCGCCTTCGATCCCGGCGCTCAGGAAGCCGACCGGCCGGCCCTTCTCGTCTGCGGCAATCCAGCATGCGCCGGCGGCGATCAGCGCGCGATGCCGCTCGACGCTGATATTGTCGCCGTCGGCGAGCCATGCCAGTTCCGCAATGGCGCGGAACGCCAGCCCGGCGGACTGTTCGATCCGCGGCAGCGCCCCGGCGTCCTCGGCCCGCGCCGGTCTAATGGTGATCATCGGCTCCGCATCCGGGTTGTTTTCCTCAGTTTCGCCAGAATGACACTGTTGTTACAGCCTGCGGCAGACCATCGCGGCGGCGTTCGTTGTTGCGCGGCCCGGTCGTCGCTATATCAAAGCTTGTTGCCTTTCTGCGCCCTCGAAGCGCAAGATGTGTTTGCGCGACCCGGCGGGTAGGGGCAGCGCGTATTGGACCGGGAACTGGAACAGAGTGCTTTTTCGACGCCGAGAGCCTGATGGCTTCCTGGAACAGGTGCGTACTTATCTTTGGCCGCGCCGCTCGTTCTCGCGTTCCGTGCAGTATTTCTCCAAACGCATCCTGCGGCTGAAGGCGACGCCGCATTCCGTCGCCGCCGGTGTCGCCGCGGGCGTTTTCGCCTCCTTCTTCCCGCTTGGCTTCCACTTCATCGTCGCCGCCGTGCTGTGCTGGATCATCGCCGGCAATCTGGTCGCGGCAGCGCTCGGCGCGGTGTTCTTCGGCAATCCGCTGACCTTCCCGCTTTTGTGGGGCGCGTCCTGGGAGATCGGCAAGCTGCTCCTGCATGAGCATCTGCCGAAGCACGGCCCGCCCGAGCATCTGGGCGAAATGATGCACAAGCTTTCCTTCGCCAAGCTCTGGCACCCCATTCTGGAGCCGATGCTGATCGGCGCGGTGCCGCTCGGCCTGGTCTTCGGGCTCCTGTTCTACGCCATCACCCGCTGGGGCATGACGGTGTTTCGCGAGCAGCGCCGGAAGCGCATGGCCGAGCGTGCCGAGAAGAAAGCGCGGCAGGGCCGACGGGAAGTGCCGGCGGAATGATCATCGGCATCGGCAGCGACCTGATCGACATCAGACGTATCGAGAAATCGCTGGAGCGGCACGGCCAGCGCTTCGTCCAGCGCATCTATACCGAGGTCGAGCAGGCCAAGTCGGAAAAGCGTGCCGCCCGCGCGGCTTCCTATGCCAAGCGCTTCGCCGCCAAGGAGGCGTGCGCCAAGGCATTGGGTACCGGCATGGCCGAGGGCGTGTTCTGGCGCGACATGGGCGTGGTCAACCTGCCGAGCGGCGCGCCGACCATGGCGCTGACCGGCGGCGCCGCGGCCAGGCTGGAGAAAATCCTGCCGAAAGGCCACCGCGCCCTCATCCATCTCACCATCACCGACGATTTCCCGCTTGCTCAAGCCTTTGTGATCATCGAGGCAGTGCCCGCCGAACAAGCGCCACATTGATTCCATCTGACCACGAGCGGCATGACGTTGCCCAGCGCCCGCCGAGACTCTATACCAACATCGCACAATCGAGGACGACATGAGCGTGGCTGAAAAATCGCAGAAGAAATCCGGCGGGCTTGGTGAGACCTTTTCCGTCATCATCCAGGCTCTGCTGCTCGCGCTCGTCATCCGCACGCTGCTCTTCCAGCCTTTCTCCATTCCGTCCGGCTCGATGCGGCCGACGCTGCTCGAAGGCGACTATCTCTTCGTCACCAAATGGGCCTATGGCTATTCGCGTTACTCGTTGCCCTTCGGTCCCGATCTCTTCTCGGGCCGCATCTGGGGTTCCGAGCCCAAGCGCGGCGACGTGGTGGTGTTCAAGTTCCCGCCGGATCCGTCGGTCGATTACATCAAGCGCGTCGTCGGCCTGCCCGGCGACAAGATTCAGGTGAAGGACGGCCAGCTTTTCATCAATGACGTCGGCGTGCCGCGCGTGAAGACCGGCCAGATCGACAATCCCGATGTCACCGAAGAAAACCGGCCGATCGATGTCTACCGCGAAACGCTGCCGAACGGCGTCAGTTACGACACGCTCGACATCAATTCCGATTCGATCGGCGACAACACGCGCGAATTCGTCGTGCCGCCTGGGCACTATTTCATGATGGGCGACAATCGCGACAATTCCTCCGACAGCCGCTTTGCCGTCGGCTATGTGCCGGCCGAGAACCTTGTCGGCCGCGCCAACCTCATCTTCTTCTCGATCGCCGGCAAGGCGAGCCCGCTCGAGATATGGAAGTGGCCGTCGTTGATGCGCGCCGGGCGCCTGTTCCATTTCGTCCACTAGAGCGATGGCGGCCAGCAAGCGTTTGACCGCCGATGCCCTTGCCGAAGCGCTTGTCGAGCGCACCGGCCATGTCTTCGCCGACCGCCAGCGCCTGCAGCGGGCGCTGACCCATGCCAGCGCCCGTTCGACCCATGCCGGCGTTGACTATGAGCGGTTCGAATTCCTTGGGGACCGTGTTCTCGGCCTCGTCGTGGCCGACATGCTGCTCGCCTCCTTTCCCGATGCCGCCGAAGGCGAGCTTTCGCTGCGCCTCAACGCGCTGGTCAATGCCGAGGCGCTGTCGGAAATCTCCGAACAGATCGGCCTGCCGGAATTGGTGCGCGCCGGTTCCGATGTGCGCAATCTCGAGGGCCGCAAGCGCACCAATCTGCGCGCCGATGCGCTGGAATCGCTGATCGCCGTGCTCTATCTCGACGGCGGGATGGACGCGGCGCGCGCGTTCATCCACCGCTACTGGCAGCCGCGCTCGCAGGCGATGGGCGCTGCCCGCCGCGATGCCAAGACCGAATTGCAGGAATGGGCGCATCAGGCCGCCGCCGGCGCCGTGCCCGCCTACCATATCGACGGCCGTGACGGACCGGACCACGACCCGGTGTTCACGGTCAGCGTAAAAGTCGGCTCTTTCGCGCCCGCCGTCGGCAGCGGCCGCTCCAAGCGCGAGGCCGAGCAGGCCGCGGCGGCTACTCTTTTGCTGCGCGAAGGCGTATGGAGCGCGGCATGACAGAAACGGAAACCACTCAAGTCCCCGCGACGCGCTCCGGTTTCGTAGCGCTGATCGGCGCGCCAAATGCCGGCAAGTCGACGCTGGTCAACCAGCTCGTCAGCGCCAAGGTGTCGATCGTCACCCACAAGGTGCAGACCACCCGCGCCATCGTGCGCGGCATTGCCACGCATGACAACGCGCAGATCGTCTTCGTCGACACGCCGGGCATCTTCAAGCCGAAGCGGCGGCTGGACACGGCGATGGTGACCACCGCCTGGGGCGGCGCCAAGGATGCCGATGTCGTAGTGCTGCTGATTGACGCCGAGCGCGGCATCAAGGGCGATGCCGATGCCATCCTCGACCGGCTGAAGGACGTCAGGCAGCCGATGCTTCTGGTTCTCAACAAGGTCGACCGCGTCAAGCCGGAAACGCTTCTCGCCCTGGCCGCGACCGCGAACGAACGCGTGCCGTTCAAGCGCACTTTCATGGTCTCCGCGCTGACCGGCTCCGGCTGCAAGGACCTGCTCGATTATCTCGCCGAGACGCTTCCGGCCGGTCCCTGGTACTATCCGGAGGACCAGATCTCCGACCTGCCGATGCGCCAGCTCGCGGCCGAGATCACGCGCGAAAAACTTTATCTGAGGCTGCATCAGGAGCTTCCCTATTCCTCGCATATCGAGACCGAGAAATGGGAAGAGAAGAAGGACGGCTCGGTGCGCATCGAGCAGGTCATCTATGTCGAGCGCGACAGCCAGAAGAAGATCGTGCTCGGCCACAAGGGCGAGACGATCCGCGCCATCGGGCAAGCCGCGCGGATGGAGATCGCTGGCATTCTGGAGCAGAAGGTGCACCTCTTCCTGTTCGTGAAGGTGCGCGAGAATTGGGGCGACGACCCCGAGCGCTACCGCGAGATGGGGCTGGAGTTTCCCCATTGATGCTTGCCGCGTAGAAGAACCCGGCAACGGGCCAGCGACATTGCATAATCCAAAGATAACCATCGATACCGATCTCGTCCGCCGGCTGGTTGATGCACAGTTTCCGCAATGGCGGCATCTGCCGGTCAGCCCGGTCGAGTTCGGCGGCTGGGATAACCGCACCTTCCATCTTGGCGATGAGATGACCATCAGGCTGCCAAGCGCGGCCCCCTATTCGCTGCAGGTCGAGAAGGAGCATCGCTGGCTGCCGAAACTCGCCCCTCATCTGCCGCTGCCCATTCCAACGCCATTGGCCATGGGCGAGCCGGCGGCGGGGTATCCCTGGCATTGGTCGGTCTATCACTGGATCAAGGGCGAGACGGCGAGGAATGCGTGCATCGCCGATCTCGGAGCGTTTGCCGTGGCGCTCGCCGATTTCCTTGTCGCTTTGAGGGGCATCGAACCGACGGACGGGCCTGCGCCTGGTCAGCATAATTTCCATCGCGGCGGATCGCTGAGCGTCTATGACGGCGAGGCGAGGCAAGCCATCGCCGCGCTCGAAGGCCGGATCGACACGCAAGCCGCGACCACCGTGTGGGACGCGGCACTCGCCGCCACCTGGCATGGCTCGCCGGTCTGGTTCCACGGCGATGTCGCCTCGGGCAATCTTCTGGTCGAGGACGGCAGCTTGAGCGCCGTCATCGATTTCGGCACCTCCGGCGTCGGCGACCCGTCCTGCGATCTTGCTATAAGCTGGACATTCTTCGAAGGCGAAAGCCGCGAGGTGTTTCGCACTCGCATCGACGTCGACGACGCCACTTGGGCGCGCGGCCGAGGCTGGGCGCTATGGAAGGCGCTGATCACCGTCGCCGGGCACGACGTCAACCAGGCCGAGGCGGAAAGGCAGCGTCGCGTCATCGAGGAGGTGCTTGCGGATCATCGAAGTTGGGCGCGACACGGCACCCGGCGAATGTCAGCACAGATCGAGCCCGATGTGCCAGAACCTTGATTTCACCACCCAACGGGTGAAAAGCTCTACTCATGGAATGGCGCGACGAGGGAATCGTTCTCGGCACTCGCAAGCATGGCGAAACCAGCGCCATCCTCGAGGTGATGACGCGTGCCCATGGCCGCCATCTCGGCCTAGTGCGGGGAGGGCGCTCGCGCAAGCAGCAGCCGGTGCTGCAGCCCGGCAACCGCGTCGATCTTCTGTGGCGGGCGCGGCTCGACGAGCATCTCGGCATCTTCCAGGCCGAAGCGATCGAGATGAACGCTGCGCGGCTGATGGACAGCGCCATCGCCGTCTACGGCCTGCAGACCATGGCCGCGCATCTGAGGCTGCTGCCCGAGCGCGACGCCCATGGCGGCCTTTATGAGGCGCTCGCCGTGATGATTTCGCACCTGGACGATGCCGACGCGGCGGGAGAGCTGGTGGCGCGCTTCGAGCTGCTTATCCTCGATGAACTGGGCTTCGGCCTCGATCTCAGCCAATGCGCGGCGACCGGCACCAGGCAGGATCTTGCCTATGTCTCGCCGAAATCCGGGCGCGCCGTGTCGCGCGAAGCCGGCGCGCCTTGGCACGACAAGATGCTGGCGCTGCCCGCCTTCCTGCAACGCGGCTCCGGCCTGCGCGCCGATGCGGCAGCCCTGGAGGACGCGTTCCGGCTGAGCGGCTTCTTCTTCACCCGTCACGTCTACGAGCCACGAGGCCTCGAGCCGCCCGATGCTCGCGCCGGCTTCCTCGCCGCGCTGCGCCGGCATCATGCCTCGGTGAGGGCGATTGCGGGCGAGGCACGATAGCAAGGCAGCCGCCTATTCGGCGCTGCGTCGCTCCAGGAAATCATCGAGCATGGGGCGCTGGCCCTTGAGGATCTTGACGCCGGCTTCGGGCAGCGAAAACCAGCCGGCCTTGTCGACTTCGGGAAACGCTTTCATGGTCCCTGATTTCGGCGGCCACTCCATCGTGAACGTGTTGCTCCTGACGGCATTCGCATCGATGTCCGCCTCGACGCTCCATGCGATGACGATCTTCCCGCCCGGCTGCTTGTAGCTGCCGAGCGGCCGGAAATCGCCGTCGACGGTGACGCCGAGCTCCTCTTCGGCTTCCCGCTTGGCGGCCTCGAGCTCATCCTCGTTATCGCCGATCAGTCCTTTCGGGATGGTCCACGCGCCTTCATCTTTTCTTGCCCAGAACGGCCCGCCCGGGTGGACGAGCAGGAATTCGAACACACCGGCGGTGCGCCTGTGGATCAGCAGGCCAGCGCTTTTTTGCGGCATCCGTCACCTCGCGGCATTTGCTTCGCCCGCGCGAGAATAGCATGAGTATTCCGCGGCAGAGGTCACGTAATCTCGCCGGCAATGCCGACGCCTCGGCGGCCCGACATTGGATAAACCGGCAAGTTGCTGGCAATCGACGACGAAACATGCTCGATCTTGTCAGTGCATGTCGCCCAAAAATGCGCAGCGGTTTTGGGAGAACGACATGCACCAAAAGCAATGACTAAAGGCGCGTCGCCTGACTCCGTTTCGGCGCGAGGCGCCTTTAGCCGGCAAGACGCTGATTTGCACCAGCCGTCTCATTGCCGCATTCTTTGGCCACGACCGGTCTGGTTTTGAGGGAAACCGCCATGTTTTTCAGCCTGATCGCCATTGCCGCCGTCATAGCTCTTTTCGTCATCGTGTCACGACAGCAGAACCGCATTGCGCTGATCGAGCGCGAGCTCGGTATGCTGCGAGGCCTTGTGCAGCCTGGAGCTTCGCTGTCGGCGCCCAACGCGGCGGACGCCGCGCAGGAAAGTCTTCCCGAGGAGGCCAAGGCAGCCGCGGCGCCTGCCGCGCCATTGGCGGAGGGCGCGACCGTGGCCGAGGAGGTCGTCGCGACGCCCGAGACCGCCGAAGGCGAGGCCGTGGCCGGACCCTGGACGAAGGGCAAGGCGGCCCCGGTGCAATCCGCCGCACCGGCGCAACCCGCCACGGTGGCCGAGGCGCCCGCGGCCGGATCTCCCGCGGCGCCCAAGGCGGCGCGCCAAACCGATGTCGAAACAGCGCTGGGCACGCGCTGGGCAGTCTGGGTCGGCGGCATCGCGCTGGCGCTGGGCGGCCTGTTCCTGATCCGCTACACCATCGAGGCCGGCATTTTCGGCCCTGGCGTGCGCCTCGCCATGGCCGGCATCCTCGGCCTGGTGCTGATTGCCGGCGCCGAATTCATCCGCCGCACCGGCTTCAGGGTGTCGGTGCAGGGCGCCGCCGGCGCCTACATCCCCGCGATTCTGACCGGGGCGGGCGCCTTCATCCTGTTCGGCACGGTCTACGCGGCGCACGCCATCTATGGCTTCATCGGTCCGGCGACGGCCTTCGCGCTGCTTGGCGTCATCGGCGTCGCGACCATTGGCGCTTCGCTCCTGCATGGCCTGGCGTTGGCCGGCATCGGCCTCGTCGGCGCCATGGTCACGCCGGCGCTGGTCGCCTCGGAAGCACCCAATCCCTGGGCCTTGTTCGTCTATCTCGCGATCGTGCTTGCGGCCACGGCGGCAATCGCCCGCATCCGCGACTGGAAGGCGCTGGTGGCCGCGGCCTTCGCCGGCGCCGGCGTCTGGACCATTCTTTACATGGTCGACGCGCCGGAGGTGAACCTCGCCGCCGTCCTGTTCATCAGCCTGGCGACGCTGGCCGTGCTGGCTTTCGTCTGGCTCGGCCTTTTCTTGGTTACTGGCCGCGACGATGCGGCGCGCGGCTTCGACTGGCCTTCGATCGTGCCCGGCTTCTTCATCGCCTTGAGCGCGCTCGGCCTGTCCGTCGATCGGGCCTTTGCCAGCGCCGGCGATGCCTTGCACGGGGCGATCCTGCTGGCCGCGCTGGTCGCGGCGGCGCTCTACCGGCCGCGCGCGCTTCCGCTGGTCTTTGCCGCCGGCATCGCGACCCTGCTGATCTATCTGGGCATCATCCCGCCCGCCACGATCGGGGCGGATGCGCTCGATGTCGGGCTCGACGCTCAGCCTTTGGCGTCGTCCGACGTGCTGACTTTCCGCATCGGGGTCGCGCTCGGCATGATCTTCCTCGCCGCCGGTTTCTGGGCGGCACGCCGCTTCGCCGCCGCCGCTCCATTGCGCGCAGCCTGCTGGGCGGCCTGGGGCGTCATTGCACCGCTGGTGGTGCTTCTGGCGCTGTGGCTGACCTCCGGCGATATCGACCGCGATCTCGGCTATGCGCTGCCGGCCCTGTTGCTGGCGCTCGCCTTTGCCGCCGGCGGCGAATGGATCGCGCGCGCCGAGGAGCCGCCGCTCAGCGGCGGCCCGGCCGTGTCATTCGCGCTCGGCGGCGCCGGCGTCGCAGGCCTGCTGATGCTGCACATGGCCTTCGGCTCCGGCTGGACGACCCTGCTGCTCGGCGCCGCCGCTGTCGTCCCGGCGCTGGCAACGCGGTGGCGCACCTACCCCGTGCTGGGCTGGATCGCGGTGGGCGCGGCGGTCGCCGTGCTCGGCCGCGTCACCTTCGATCCGAGCATCGTCGGCGCGGCGTCTCTCGCCAGGACGCCGGTCTTGAACTGGCTGCTGCCGGGCTATGGCGTGCCGGCGCTCGCCTTCGGCTTCGCCGCCTGGCAGCTCGCCCGCACCACCAACGGCCGGCCGCGTCTTGCGATGGAGGCGGCCTCCGCGCTGTTCGCGCTGCTCACCATTGCCATGCTGGTGCGCCATGCCATGCATGGCGGCGTCATCGACATCGGCACCGTCACTCTTGCCGAACAGGCGATCTATACGCTGATCGCGCTCGGCGCCGGCGCCATACTGGTCGCCATCGACATGCGTTCGCCGAGCTCGGTCCTGCGTTATGGCTCGATGGCCGCCGGCGTGGTTTCGGCCAGCCTGATCGCCGTCCAGCATTTCGTCGTGCTGAACCCGCTGCTGACGGACGAGTCGACCGGCACGGTTCCCGTCTTCAATCTTTTGTTTCTCGCCTATCTGCTGCCGGCGGTCGCCGCCGGGGCGCTGGCACTCTATGTCCGCGACAAGCGCCCGCGATGGTATGCGGCAATGCTGGCACTGATCGCCGCGCTGCTTGCCTTCGCCTATGCCACGCTCTCGGTGCGCCGCCTGTTCAAGGGCGAGTTCATCGCCCTGTGGAGCGGGCTCGGCCAGCTCGAGACCTATACCTACTCCGCGCTCTGGCTGGTCATCGGCGTTGCGCTGCTTACCGCCGGCGTCCGGCTGAAATCGCAGGTATTGCGCATCGCGTCGGCGGCGCTGATCGCGGTTGCGGTGCTGAAAGTCTTCCTCTTCGACATGTCGGAACTCGAAGGCGTGCTGCGCGCGCTGTCCTTCATCGGTCTGGGTGCCGTGCTGATCGGGATAGGGCTGTTCTATCAGCGGCTGCTGACAAGGGCGGCGAGGGAAGCGTGAGAGGCTGGAGCTCCTTGGGTCGTTGCGGCTATTTTCGAACGATCCCGCGCAGCCGGCGCTGGTCGGCTGCCTCTTTGATGAGGCCAGCAATCTTTCGAACGAATGCTGGACTGAAAGAACCGATGGGTTTCACCGTGACGAGGTCGTAAGCTTCGTCGGTCCGCACCCGGTTGTACTCGTCGAGGATCAGCCATGACGGAAAATCGAGGCCGCCCCTCCGACACTCGATCTCACTGACTGCAATATACGTGCGGATCGCGTCGGGTTGCTGCGACGTAAGCGGGAACAGGAACAGCGCCGCCGGCGTAGTCGGAGTTCTGACCACGACGCAGACAGGACGCGCATTGCGGCCGGATTCTTCACCAGCATCAGCCTGCCGCGTCCACAAATAGTAGTATCGAAGCAGGTCGCCGGGTTTAAACATCCGGCTCATCACCGACTATGATGGCTTCCAACCCCGACATCAGTTCGTCGTGGACCTTGTCCGGTGCGCCCTCCAGCGTGTAAGCGGCGGCATGAGACGAACCGACGAGTTGCCGGTATTGTCTGGCCGATAGGATGATCAGCTTCTCCTTGCCGCGTTTTGTGAGAGCGACAGGCTCAATCATCGCCGTTTCGAGGATTTCGCCCGACGTGCGGTTCATATCTGAAAAGGTGAATTGCTTCATTGGTCACCTCATACGTGATATACCTAGTATACCTATATTACATAATTAAACAATCCGTCCTGCGCACTTTGAGTCGGGAATAAACCGGCCTGCGCCATCGTTTTGAATATGCTTGGGTAACCGCAGCGGTTGGGCCGCTTCGCGCTGACTGCTTGCACCGCGCCGCAAAGGCGCGTTCTATCCGGATGGAAAGCGACCTCGAAACAAGCGGTCATGGACGCCAAGAAGGCAGCGATCCTGAGCGAAATACCGCGGCTGCGGCGCTATGCGCGCTCGCTGCTGCGCGAGCGCGATTCCGCCGACGACCTGGTCCAGGATTGCCTGGAGCGGGCGCTCGTGCGGCTCGACAACTGGCAGACGGGAGAGAGCCCCCGGAGGTGGCTGTTTACGATCATGCATCACTTGTTCATCGACCAGATGCGCAAGGTCAACCGGCGAGGCGAGGCGGCGATACTGCCTCTCGAAGCCGGTGAGGCCCAAGCCGCGCCCGCCGATCAGGTCGAGACCATCGCCTCGCGCGAGATCATGGATGCCTTGCAGGCGATCAGCCCCGATCGCCGCGCGGCATTGGTGATGGTCGCCATCGAGGGCTTTTCCTATGCCGAGGCCGCCAACATCCTTGGCGTGCCGGCCGGCACGCTGATGTCGCGCATCGCGCGCGGCCGCGAGGAATTGCGAGGATTGCTCGACGACACATCGCGCCGCCGCTCGATAAGGATCGTCGAAAAATGACCCGCAGCGATTTTTCCGAACGCGATATCCATATGGCCCTCGACGGCGAACTGCCGGGCGAGGAGCGCATGGCTTACGACGCCTGGCTCGAGGCCAATCCCGAGATGAAGGCAAAGTCCGCGCGCTACATCGCCGACCGCGCCGCCATGCGCGCCGCCCTGGCCGGCGTGATGGAAGAGCCGGTGCCGGCAAGGCTGCGGCAGGTCGTGCTTGGCGAGGCGCCTGCAAAAGCATCGCCCTGGCGCTCGCGCTGGTGGCTCTCGGCCGCGGCCGCCGTTGTGCTCGCTGTGGGCGGCCTCGGCGGCTATGTCGCCGGCATCGACAGCGTCAGCCGCGGCGACGACGGCGACGACCAGCTCGCCGAGCAGGCGATCGCTGCCCATGTCTTGTACGCCGCCGAGAAGCGCCATGCCGTCGAGGTCCCGGCAAGCGACAAGGACCATCTCCAGACCTGGCTGTCGAACCGAGTCGGGCTGAAGCTGGTCGCGCCCGACTTGGCGGCCGAGGGCTTCCAACTGGTCGGTGGCCGGCTGCTGCCGGCCGGCGGCCAAGGCAAGGCGGCGATGCTGCTCTACGAGGACGCCAAGGGCGAGCGCATCTCGCTCTTCGTCACCGCCGAATCGTCGGCGACGTCCAAGGGCACCTATACTGCCGAGGGGGGCGAACCGGAGGCGGTCTACTGGCTGGATAAAGGCTATGCTTGCGCCGTCGTCGGCTCGTTGCCGCCGGAGCGGCTGTCGGATGTCGCAAAAACCGCTTATGGCCAGCTCGTGGCAGGCATATCGAGCTGAACCGGCTGCCTTTTTCGGCGGCCGGCAGCCCTTTGAACGGCAGTCCTGTTCAAACGCTTTGCCCTTTCCAGCCGGGGCGGAAACTGTCACAATTCAGCCCTAATCAAGGAGCGATAGCGCTTGATGGATACTGACGCTTCGGCCAGTATTCGCGACGCATCCACCGGGGCCGTTTCTTAAATCCAATCGAGGTTCTCCCAAGCCCGCATGCCTGCCGAGATCCGCAAGGCCCGTGCGTCAGACGTCGATGACCTCGCCGCCATCGAGAAGGCTGTTTTTCCGGGCGACAGGCTCTCGCGCCGCTCCTTCCGCCAGTTCATCGAACGCGAAACCGCCGAGATGCTGGTGGCCGAGAACGAAGGCCGCGTCGCCGGCTATGCGGTGGTGCTGTTTCGCAAGGGCAGCGGAGTGGCGCGGCTCTATTCCATCGCCGTCGGCCCATTCTTCGGTCGGCTCGGTATCGGCCGCCTTCTGCTGGCGGCCGCCGAGGAAGCGGCCTTCGAGCACGACCGGCTGTTGCTACGCCTCGAAGTGCGCGAGGACAACGACCGCGCCATCCGGATCTACGAGCAGGCCGGCTATCGGAAACTGGGCCGCGAGCCCGACTATTACGAGGATGGCGCCACGGCGCTGCGCTACGAAAAGACGCTGCGCGGCGACACCTCGACCGCGACCAGGGTGCCTTTCTACCAGCAGACCTGCGAGTTCACATGCGGCCCTTGCTGCCTGATGATGGCGATGGCCAATTTCGATCCTGGCTTCGTGCCCGATCCGGTCATGGAAATCCGCCTGTGGCGCGAGGCGACCACTGTCTTCATGATGTCCGGCCCCGGCGGCTGCGAGCCTTTCGGCCTGGCGGTCGCCGGCTACGAGAGCGGACTTGCGGCCGAGATATTCGTCTCCTTTTACGGCGCGTTGTTCCTCCAGTCGGTGAGGAGCGAGGACAAGCGCCGGGTGATGGAGCTTGCCCAGGTCGATTTCCGCCGCCGCGCCGAACTCTACGGCATCCCTGTCAATTACCGTCCGTTCGGCATCGGCGACATCCGTGACGCCCTTGCCGAGGGCAAGCTGGTTGTGGTCCTGATCAGTGGCTTCCTGATGTTCGGCAAGAAGGTGCCGCATTGGGTGCTGGCCATCGGCGACGATGGCGACCATATCCTGATCCACGACCCCTGGGTCGAGGATGAAAGGCAGGAAACGATCCTCGATGCCGCGAATATTCCGGTGCCCTACGACATCTTCATGAACATGGCGCAGTTTGGCCGCGACGGTTTGCGCGCCGCCATCACTTTGGGAAAACGCTGAGACAATGACCTGGGTTATCCTGACAGGCAGGCAGAACGATCTCGATCAGGTGGCCACACCCCACAAGATCATCACCAACCGCGACTATCTCGCGCATCCGGCGCTGTTCCGCGGCCAGCGGCCGAAGGTGATCAACCTGTCGAACAATTACGGCTACCAGAGCCGCGGCTACTACGCCTCGCTTCTCGCGGGCTCGCGCGGCCACAGGGTGATCCCGACCGTCGAGACCATGATCGACCTTTCGGAGCGCAAGCTCTACGAGCACGCGCTGCCGGAGCTCGAGCTCGCCCTGAACAAATGCCGCAAGGATCTCGGCGGGATTTTTCCGGCCAAGGTCGCGATCTTCTTCGGCATCGGCCCGTCGAAAGTATGGGATCGTTTCGCCAAATTGTTGTTCGACTGGTTCCGCGCGCCGGCGCTCGAGGTCCATATCAAGGACAGCGCCGAATGGGCCTCGATCCGCAAGATCGGCTTCCTGCCGCTTGCCCGCATGTCCGAGGATGAGGAAGAGTTCTTCCTGCAGTGCCTGGACACTTACACCAACCGCGAATGGCGCGACACCAAGGGCCGCACGCCGGCGCGCTATACGTTCGCGACGCTGGTCGACCCGCATGAGGAACTGCCGCCGTCGGAGATTTCCTCGCTGCGCTATTGGGCGAGAATCGCCGAGAAGATGGGCGTCGAGGTCGAGCCGATCACCAGGAAGGACCTCGCCAAACTCGCTAACTACGACGCGCTGTTTATCCGCGAGACCACGGCGATCTCCAACCACACCTACCGCTTCGCGCGCCGCGCCCAGCAGGAAGGCATGCCGGTGATCGACGATCCGCTGTCGATGATCCGCTGCACCAACAAGGTCTATCTCAACGAGCTGATGACCTACAACAAAGTGCCGGTGCCGCCGACGGTGATGATTGCCGGCACGTCCGACTTCGAGGTGGCGGCGCAGACGCTCGGCTTCCCCCTGGTGCTGAAGATCCCGGATTCGTCTTTCTCGCGCGGCGTCAAGAAATGCGAGAACATGTCGGAGCTGACCAAGCTCGCGACCGAATGGCTGGACGATTCCGATCTCTTGATCGCGCAGAAATTCATCCCGACCGAATATGACTGGCGCGTCGGCGTGCTCGGCGGCCAGCCGCTGTTTGCCGTGCATTATCTGATGGCGAAGAAGCACTGGCAGATCGTCAACCACAAGGCCAGCGGCAAGCCCGACCAGGGCGGCATCAAGACGTTCACGCTGAAGCAGACGCCGCCGCATGTCGTCGAGACGGCGGTGCGGGCGGCAAAATGCATCGGCGACGGGCTCTACGGCGTCGACCTCAAGGAGACCAAGGACGGGGTCTTCGTCATCGAGGTCAATGACAATCCCAACCTCGACCATGGCTGGGAGGATTCGGGCGAGAAGGACGAGCTCTGGGTACGGCTGACGCAGTGGTTCCTGGAGCGCCTGGAGAGACCGGACAAGTAGCGGCGGGAGAAGAGGAACTGAGGAACTGAAGAACTGAAGAACTGAAGAACTGAAGAATGGAGTGTCTGGCGGAACCATCTGTCCTTGCGTCATCAGCCCATCATTTCTTAATCTCCTCAGTTCCTCAGTTCCTCAGTTCCTCAGTTCCTCAGTTCCTCAGTTCCTCAGTTCCTCAGGTCATCAGTTCCCCAGTTCCCCACTTCCTCAGTTCCCAATCAATCAAACCGAGGGAAACAAATGCTGTTCCTAGTGATCGAGGACTTTCATGGCGCGGACCGCAAGGAGATCTATCGCCGCTTTCGCGACAAGGGCCGGCTGAAGCCTGACGAGCTCGTTGTCCACCACTCCTGGATCGCGGCCGATATGAGCCGCTGCTTCCTGCTGGTGGAGGCCGATGACGTCACGATCCTGCAGCGCTGGGCCATCGAGTGGAACGACCTCGTCGAGTTCGAGATCGTTCCGGTAGCGACGAGCAAGGACATGGTTGCGGCGCTGGCCGGGCATCTCTAAGCGAATATCCTGGCCCGCCGTTTCTTCAATTTGCGCAGAACTGCCTAACTGCGTCTTAAGCCCGGCTTGCTATTCCGCCTATATTGTGGATTGCCCAGAGGCTCTAAAAAGATGATCAGGCTGTTTCAATCGGGCAATTGCGGCCAAATTCTTTACCTCGTTCTTTTGGTCTTCTTGATCGGGTTTGATTTTGCCAAGGACCCTATCCAGCATTTTCTGGTCGGGACCAAAGAGAACATTCAAAGGCAGATCTATGCGGCTGACGGCAACAGTATGGCCCTGAGCCAAAAGTCCTTTGTCGAGGAACTGAGGACGCCGGACTATGGGATGCACGATAAGCCGAAATCCGCCGAGCAACTTGCTTCCGGCATGGTCGCCAGAGGGCTCGCTATGGAGGCAAAGAGCTCCGCCATCGGCACGGTCTATATCTCCATCCTTGTGGCGATGGGCTTTGCCACCATCGTCGCGATCATTTGGATGGTATTCGCCCGCGTGCGCGACATTGGTTGGCCGGCCGCGGTAGGGTTCGGCGTTCTTGCGCCGAAGCTTGCAATTTCAGTTCTTCCCGGCAGGCTTCCGCCGCCGGCCTTTGACATCCTGCAATACAGCTTCATCGCCGCGATGATAGTGCTTGGGTTCGTGCCGGGTGGATTTGCCCACGGACCGCGTGCCGAACCGGCTCGGCAGGCAATCATACCCGAGCCGGCGCGTCGTGCCCCTGGCCAATTCGGTCAAAGACGGCGCTGAGCTGCGGCGCCAAGCGCCGGCGATCCGACCGCGCGCACGCATTCCCCAATCAGCCATTCGCGGAACGCCGCCACGATATCGCGTCTGGCGCCGCGTTCCGAGAACGTCGGGCAGTAGGGCTGGCGCAACTCCAGCGATCTGGCAACGGGCCGGACCAGCCGGCCGGCTTCCAGCGCCTGGGCGCAGTAGACGCCTTGCGCCAGCGCCATGCCCAGCCCTGAAATGGCGAGATCGAGCACTGCCCGCGACGAATTCGCGGAGAGACCGCTCTGCATTGCGTGGTCCGCTTCGCTTCCCGTCGCCTCGAAGCAGTTGCGCCAGGATGGGAAAGATGCGCCGGTCGGTCCTCAGTCGGTCCGCGCAAGGAGGGAAGGGCGGCCATGACGATCCGAAAGATAAGATTACCTTACCTATTTCGCGGAAATCCTCGTTTTTCGAGAGGTTTGTTTCTGGGTATCGTGATCTCATGAACGCAATCGACCACGACGCAGCCATCGACCATCGCTCCGTGATAGCCTCGCTGACGAATGAGGAGCGCAGCCGGCTGACCGGCAAATCGGATGGGCCGGCCCTCGTTCAGTTGGCGCTCCATCTCGGCGCGATCCTCCTCTTCGGCGCGCTGATCGCGGCCAAGGTGCCGTTCTGGCCGATCCTGATGCTGCCGCAGGGCATCCTGATCGTGTTCCTGTTCACGCTGCTGCATGAAACGGTGCACAGGACGGCGTTCGAAACGCAGTGGTTGAACGATACCGTCGCGCGCTTTTGCAGCCTGGCGCTCGCGCTGCCGGCCGACTGGTTCCGCTACTTCCATTTCGCCCATCACCGCTTCACCCAGGATCCCGAAAACGATCCGGAGCTGGCTTTCCCGAAGCCCGAGACGGTGCGGCAATACATCGTCCACGTCTCCGGCCTGCCGGTGTGGTGGGGGCATGTCAAGACGCTCTACACCAATGCAATTGGGCGCTGCCGCGACACCTACGTGCCGCCGAAGGGCTTGCCGAAGGTGAAGGCCGAGGCACGGGCGATGACCGCCTTCTATGTCGTCCTGCTGGCGCTTGCGGTCTGGTTCAGGGCCTCGGTGCTGCTCTATGTCTGGATCGTGCCGGCGCTGCTCGGCCAGCCGTTCCTCAGGCTCTATCTGCTGGCCGAGCACGGTCGCTGTCCCTTTGTCGCCAACATGCTGGAAAACACCCGCACGACGCTGACCAACTGGTTCGTGCGCAAGCTCGCCTGGAACATGCCTTATCATGCCGAGCACCACGCCTATCCCGGCGTGCCTTTCCATCAGCTGCCGGAATTTCACCGCCTGATCGAGCGGCATCTCAAGGTGGTCGAGCCAGGCTATGTCAGCTTCCATGCGAAATATGTCGGGACGCTACGCTGACGGACGGTGTCACTCAGCCTGATTGGCGCAGCTGCGCCTGCGAGCGCAGCAGCCTGCCAATGTCGGACGCCTTGGCCGGCACGCCGATCAGAAAGCCTTGCGCCTCGCCGCAACCGGCTTTGCGAAGCATATCGAGCTGCGCTTCGGTCTCGACCCCTTCGGCGGTGACGGTGATGCCGAGCTCGGCGCCGAGCCTGATCACCGTGCGCACGATCGCCGCCGTGTCGCGCTTGTCGAGATCGCGGATGAAGGAGCGGTCGATCTTGATCTTGTCGACGGGGAAGCGCCGAAGGTAGCCAAGCGAGGAATAGCCGGTGCCGAAATCGTCGAGCGCGATGCGCACGCCGAGACCGCGCAACTGGCTCAGCGTCTTCAGCACCGCGTCGCTTTCGTCCATCATCACCGTCTCGGTGATTTCGAGCTCCAGGCGGTTGGCCGGCAGGCCGGAAAAGGCAAGCGCCGAGATCACGCTGCGAGCGAAGCCGCCGCTCTTGATCTGCGCGGCCGAGACATTGACGGCCATGCGCATCTCCGGCGGCCAGTTCGCCGCCACGTTGCAAGCCTTGCGCAACGCCCAATCGCCGAGCTGCACGATCAGTCCGGTTTCCTCGGCGGCGGCGATGAAGTTTTCCGGCGATACCAGGCCGCGCGACCGCGAGCGCCAGCGCATCAGGGCTTCCGCGCCGACAATTTTGCCGGAGCCGATGTCGAGGATCGGCTGGAAGTCGAGTTCGAATTCGCGCCTGGACAGCGCTGCCTCGAGATCGGCCTCGAGCGCCCGGCGCTCCCGCATCAGGGCATCCATGCCCTGCTCGAAGAAGCGATAGACGTTGCGCCCTTCGCTCTTGCCCCGGTAGAGCGCCATGTCGGCGTTGGTGAGCAGCGTGTCGGCGTCGTGTCCGTCGCCGGGATAGAGCGCGATGCCGAGGCTCACGCCAACATGCATCTCTCGCCCCTTGTCGCGATAAGGCTTGCCGACGATCTCGACGATGCGCTTGGCGAGCTTTTCGGCGCCGGCGGCGCTCTTGATGCCCGACTGGATGATGGCGAATTCGTCGCCGCCGAAGCGCGCCACCACGTCCTTGCTGCTGCGCACGGCCTGCTGTAGCCGCTTGGCGACGCATTTCAGCAGCCAGTCGCCGGCCGGGTGGCCGAACGTGTCGTTGACGGCCTTGAAGCGGTCGAGGTCGAGCGACAGGATTGCCAGCGGCTTTGCCTCGCCAAGCGCCTGGTCCAGCTTTTCGCGAAACATCGACCGGTTGGGCAGGTTGGTCAGCGTGTCGTGATGCGCAAGATGCGTCATGCGCTCTTCGGTGCGCCGGCGCTCGGTGACGTCGTCGAAGGTCACCACCCAGCCACCGCCGCTCATCGGCTGACGGACAACCAGAAATGTCCTGCCGTCGGCAAGATACCGGTAAGTCGAATGCATCTGCCCCGCCCGCAGGCAAGCTTCGGTCTTGGCGACTTCGCTGTCGACATCGATCTTTGTGTAGATGCCGAGCTCCAGCAGTCGTTTGAGCGCGTCCCGGTGCGTCGTGCCGAACGGGAAATCTGCCGCGGCTACGTTGTAGAGCTCCAGAAAACGCTGATTGCGCACGATCATCTTGCCGCCGGCGTCATACATCAGCAGGCCTTGCGACATGTTGGCTAAGGCAGCGTCGAAGCGGCGGTGCTGCTCCTTCAGCTCCTTTTCGGCGCGCCGTTGCACGGTCACGTCCTCGTAGATCGAGACCCAGCCGCCGGAAGCCAGCGGCCGGTGCGAGATGACGATGATGCGCCCATCCGCCAGAGCCTCCTCATAGGTCGAGGGCTTCGCGCCGTCGATATAGGGCTTGCGGACGGCATAGAGCTCCTCGGCGCTTTGCGAGGCGATGCCGATATCGACGCTGTGCTGGAGGATGTCGAAGAAGCGGATGCCGGGCTTCATCACCTTGGCGTCGAGGCGGAAGAGGTCGATATAGTTGTGGTTGCAGATAATCATCCGCTCATCGGCGTCGAACATGCACAGGCCATGCGACATATTCTCGACAGCCGCCGCGAAGCGCTCGTTCTGCGCGCGAAGTTCTTCGGCTATTCGTCGCACCGGGCCAACACCGGCCGCTCTTCGCTTGCCGGCGAACGAACCAGTCTTGACATGTGCGCCGGGCATGAGCACGCCTTCGGATCGTGACCGAACGCAAATACTGTCCTGCTCGCCGGTTAATTTAGCGTTCTATTAAGGGGTGGAATTGACCGCGTGCGAAGACTGGCGCCTGGTTTCCAGCGTCTTGAAACGCCTGAGAAAAGCTGTTTGCGCCCAGGTCACGGATTTTGGTGTGAAGTCGAAGCTATCGGCGGAGAAGCCGCGTGGCCGGCCGAAATACTCGGTCGCCTCAGCGGTCGAAAAGCCGGCCAGTAGCGTCGCCTCGAAATAGGCGGCGATCTGGTCGGCGCGCTTGATGTCGTTGCGCAAGGAGGCGGCGAGTTCCGCCGGCAGCGAGAAACGCAGATGGATCGCGCGCTGCAGGCGCAGCTCGCAATCCTTGTAGGAACCGCCCATCACCGATTTGAACGGCGAGATCATGTCGCCGATGACATATTCCGGCGCATCATGCAGCAGCGCTGCGAGCCGCGCCTCGGCCGGGGCGGCAGGCGCCAGTTCACCGTAGAGAGCTTCGACCAGCAGCGAATGCTGCGCCACCGAGAAGGCATGGTCGCCTCTGGTCTGGCCGTTCCAGCGCGCGACGCGGGCGAGCCCGTGCGCGATATCGGCGATCTCGATGTCCAGCGGCGAGGGATCGAGCAGGTCGAGCCGCCGGCCGGACAGCATGCGTTGCCAGGCACGCGGCGGCGCGCCGGCCCGGTCGGCCGCCATCAGGCCTCCTCCGCGCTGACCGCACCTTCAGGGAAGGTGTACTTCACCCAGGCGGGAATGGCGAGCCTTACCGGAATCTCGCCCGCCGTGATCGCCTCGCCGGCATCCAGCGCCGCCTTGACGCGGTCGATGCGGGCAATGGCGAGACCGGTCCGGTGGCCGACAGACCCGAGCGTGCCCACCAGTCGGCCGGCCACGGTGAGCTCGGTCCCGGCGGCGGGCAGGGGGCTATCGGCCGAAGCGATCAGCACACGGCGCCGCGCGGTGCCGCGATGTTGCATGCGCGAGACCACTTCCTGGCCGATATAGCAGCCCTTCTTGAAACCGACGCCGCCCGTCTCGTCGAGCAGAACGTCATGCGGGAAGGCGTCGCCAAGCTGGTAGTCGCTGCCGCTTTCGGCAATGCCGTTGCCGATGCGCATGTTCAGCCAGCCATTCGGGTCGCCGCCGTCCCGCGCCTCGCCGCCATAAGTGCGCGTAACCGTGATATCTTGAAACCGCGTGTCGGAGAGCGCTGTTGAATCAGAACGTGAGGCGGTTGAATCATCACCCCATGCGACTGTGACAAGCACCTGATCCTGCTTGGCGATCTCGGCCTTTGCCCTTAGCCGGTAAAGCATCAGCCTGCGCACGAAGTCGTCGGCGATGTCGGCCCGGCATTCCAGTTGGAAGCCATCGTCGCCGGCGCGCGAGACCAGGAAATCGAACAGGATCTTGCCCTGCGGCGAAAGCAGTGCGCCGGGTCTCACCTCACCGGGCGCAAGCATGTCGAGATCGGTGGTGAGGATGTTCTGCAAAAAATGCTCGGCATCGGGGCCTGACACGGAAATGAGCGCGCGGTCTTTGATTTGGGCAAAGGGCATGGGCGTGAAATCGGCCTGATCTTGCAAAACGTCCGGTCATTACGTAAGCCGGCCACACTCCCCCCGCAAGAGATTGGACCTGCCAATGGCAACCACCTTCGACCTCATCCTGACAGGCGGCATGGTGGTCAACCATGACGGCGGGGGACGGCGCGACATCGGCGTGAAGGCCGGACGCATCGCGCGGATCGGCGATCTCGGCCAGGCTTCGGCCGGCGAAACCATTGACTGCACGGGCCTGCACATCCTGCCGGGCGTCGTCGACAGCCAGGTGCATTTTCGCGAACCGGGGCTGGAGCACAAGGAGGATCTGGAAACCGGCTCCCGCGCCGCGGTGCTGGGCGGCATCACCGCCGTCTTCGAAATGCCCAACACCAATCCGCTGACCACCAGCGAGGCAGCACTTGCCGACAAGGTGCGCCGCGCTACCGGCCGCATGCATTGCGACTTCGCCTTCTGGGTCGGCGGGACGCGCGACAATGCTCGTGATGTCGGCGAACTGGAACGGCTGCCGGGCGCGGCCGGCATAAAAGTGTTCATGGGCTCGTCCACCGGCGATCTTCTGGTCGAGGACGATGAAGGCGTCGCCTCGATCCTGCGCAACACCCGCCGCCGCTCCGCCTTCCACTCGGAGGACGAGTTCCGCCTGCGCGAACGGCTCGGCGAGCGCGTCGAGGGCGATCCGTCGTCGCATCCCGTCTGGCGCGACGAGATCGCGGCGCTGCGTTGCACGGAGCGGCTGGTGCGCATCGCCAGGCAGACACGCGCGCGCATCCATGTGCTGCACATATCGACGGCCGAGGAGATCGTCTTCCTCGAGCAGCACAAGGATGTCGCGACCTGCGAGGCCACGCCGCATCATCTGACGCTGAGCGCCGACGACTATGCGCGGCTTGGCACGCTCATCCAGATGAACCCGCCGGTGCGGGCGCCACGCCATCGTGAAGGCGTCTGGCACGGCATTTCGCAGGGCATCGTCGATGTCCTTGGCTCCGACCACGCGCCGCACACGCTGGCCGAGAAGGCGAAGCCCTATCCGGCCTCGCCGTCCGGCATGACCGGCGTGCAGACGCTGGTGCCGATCATGCTCGACCACGTCAATGCCGGCCGGCTCAGCCTGCAGCGCTTCGTCGATCTTTCCAGCCATGGTCCGCAGCGCATTTTCGGCATGGCCAGGAAAGGCCGCATCGCCGCCGGCTACGATGCCGATTTTACGATCGTCGACATGAGGCGGCGCGAGACCATCACCAACGCGCAGGCCGGCTCCAGGGCCGGATGGACGCCCTATGATGGCAAAGAGGTCACCGGCTGGCCGGTCGGCACCATCGTGCGCGGCACGCGCGTCATGTGGGAAGGCGAGATCGCGACACCCGGCCAGGGCAGGGCGGTGGAGTTCTCCGAGGCGCTGCCGGCCTGATCCCGCCGACATTGGATTTGTTAAGCGCTCTGCATTATCTTGGGTGGGCTATGACCGCGAATATTGCGCCGATCATTCCTGCGGAGTTTCCTGAGCTCCAGGCGCTCGCCTGGAACCGCGATGTCGCGCGCCCTATTCCCGCGAAAGAGGCCTTTGCGCTTTACGAACGCAACTGGCGCTTTGTCGACCAAAAGCGCCTTACGGCGCGTGAGAAGCTGCTTATCATGAAATTGGCCGACGAATTCGGTCACGGCATCCTTCTGACCACTGCCTGAGCCATCGCAACAATCCTCGGCAATAGGACGATCCGCTATGATCGTGTTTCTTCGCGCCCCCCTCTGTCCGGCAGGACAGAGGGGGGCGCTGTCCCGCCAGCCTTACCGAGTAAGGGCGAAATTCAATCCCCGGCGACGAAGAACAGCCACTGTCCCGTCGGCGTGATGCCGACGCGGTAGAAGATGTAGGCGCCGAACTGCTTCATGTCGTCATAGTCGCTGGCGGTGACCAGCTTGAACAATTCGACGCGCTGCCTGGCATCGAGCTTGTCGAGCGGCAGCGCGAAGAAATACGGCCAGACATAGAGTTCCTGCGGCGTGCCGGTGTCGACATGGACGTAGCCGGCCGAAAGCACCTCTTCCAGGATGGCGAGGATTTCCTGGCCGTCGCCGTCGCCCGAAAGGCTCTTGAGGAAGGTGACCGGGTCCCCATCGATGTCGCCCAGCGACAATTGCGTCATGGAATCGCCTTTGCCGATCAGCGGCCTCAGCTTCTCGATGTCGCCGGTCCGGCAGGCCTCGATGAGCAGCCCGTGCATGCGCTTGACTGGTTCGGGAAGCGTGTTGAGGTCGTAGACGACCGCGGGCGGCGGCCCGTCAGGGTCTGCGCGCGGGCTGGTGATGCCGCCATTGGCGGGCGGCGTCTCCGGCTCCGACTTGTCGGTGTCGTCGGCCGGCTGGCCGTCCGCGGGCTTGGTGCCGGGCGGCTCCGGCATCGGCACGGCAGCGCCGGGCGCGGCGCTGTCGCTATTGGCGGGCGGGGTGACCGGCGAAGGCAGGTCCTCGCGCTGAATCTCGCTCAGCGCGTAGGAAGGCGTGCTGGTGAGGCACAGAGGCAGCGCCAGGCAGGAGGCGGCGATCAGGATGCTGAGGGCCAGCCCGCGCGGCCGACCTGACATCGAAAATCTCACCGCTTGCCTCTCCATGGTTCCCGGGCTCGGTCCGGCCGGCACATTGAATGTCCGAGCGCATGGACATGATGCCCAAACGGCGCGTCAAAAGTCACTATCAAAAAGTCGCTGTCAAAACGGGTGGCTAGTGCTTCAGCCGTTCCGGCTCGAACGCGCCGGCGATCACTTTTTCCCGCATGCGGTCGAGCAGGGCAAGCGCCGAGGTCTCGCCATTGGCGCGCAACATCTCGCCGAAAGCGGTCTCCAGCGCCGCTTCGGCGATGATTTCCGGTTCGATGCCGGCCGACAGGCCCTCGGCCCACGCTTCGCTGTGGCTCTCCACGGCAGTCAGCCGCTTTTCTTCCCTGACCAAAGCGTCGATGTCGCTGACACCATGTTCCATTGCGATATCCACTTTCTACAAGCGTCGATCCGACGAGGGATCCGGCTTGGTCTGTCAGTTCGTCCGCAGTCTCAATTAAGTCTTTGTAAATACGACATTTTTACGGTCGAAATCCACATTCCGGGCGAGACTGCCCTCAATTGATGCCGAGCTTAGCCGATTAGACCGGCTTGGGGCATCGAAACCTTCAGTTTGAGTTAATTCCACAAGTGCGCGCTAACGTTTCATTAATACTGTTGCGCAAGTGCAACACATGATTGCACCAGAGCGGGACAGGACACAATAAGGCACGTCACATTGGCACCGATTGCCCGCCACAAATCTGCGCAAAACATGCAGCGGCCGACCCGGTCTCAATTGCCGTAGCGGGAAGCGATGTCGCGCGACAGCGTCTCGCCTTCCTTCATGTAGCGGGCGATGGCCTCGGTCGCCGAAGGCGTGCATCGCGTGTAGGTGCCGCTGAAGGAGCGGTAGCCGCGGTTGAACGAGGCGATGAAGCGGGCGCGCCGGTCGGGATTGGGGCTTTCCGATTCGAGCAGCTTTTCCATCTCGACCCGCCACTTGTCGCCCTTCTCGCCACACAGGTTGCGCAGGAAGTGCAGCGATCCCAGGACTTCCGCCAGCCGCATCAGCCCGGGCTCGAAAGGCGCCTCGGCGGCGGGCGCTGGGGACGCTGCGACGGTCATGCTGACGGCGAGGCACGCGGCGAGAAAAGCGGGAGCGCGGGTCATCAAAGCCTTGCGGTGAAAGGGCAGGGCTTTGTGGCGAAACATTTCGTCGCCTGCAAGGCCATTCTGGATGCTCACCGCCTTGTGCCTTGCGCTGACCCAAGCAATTCCTCGGCGACCGAGAACACGTCGCCCGCCAGCGGCATTCCTGCCATTTCCGCCAGCGTGTAGAACGCAGCGGTCTCGGCATCGTCGCTGGCAACGGGCTCGCCGCCGGCATAGGCAGCGCCGAACACGGTCAGCAGGTAGTCGACCGCGTGGTTTTCAGCATGGCCGTCGATATGGATGTCGCGTAGCGGCCGGTAGCCTGTTGCCTCGAGCCCGGTCTCTTCCTGCAACTCGCGCGCCGCGGCTTGCGCAAGCGTTTCGCCCGGCTCGACCTTGCCGCCGGGATAGGCATAGAGCCCTTGCGACGGCGCCCGCGCGCGCTTGACCAGAAGCACGGTGCCGCCGCGCACGACGGCGACGGAAACGGCCGATATGATCTTGCGCTGTTCCATGCGTGCCGATCTTTCTGCAGCCTTTTGTGGACCGATTGGGCGAATCCAGCTTTAGCCGTTGCGGCGTGGCGGTTCCATCGCCACTTTCATGGCACATCAACTGACGAGCCCGATCCATGTGCGGACGCTTTGCCCTGACCGCGACGCCGGACCAGACCGCCGCCTTGCTCGGCCTGGCCGAGCTGGAGGAATTTCCGGCGCGCTACAACATCGCGCCAACGCAGCCGGTGCTTATGGCGCTTGCCGGGCCGCGGCGGGAGCCGGGCTCGAACCTGCCGGATCGTCAGGCGATGCTGGTGCGCTGGGGCCTGATTCCTGCCTGGGCCGAGGACACCAAGGCGTTTCCGCTGCTCATCAACGCCCGCTCCGAAGGCGTGCTGCAAAAGGCTTCGTTCAAAACCGCCATGCGCCACCGCCGTGCTCTGGTGCCGGCCTCCGGCTTTTACGAATGGCAGCAGTCGGGCGGCAAGAAGGGCCAGCCTTACTGGATCCGGCCGAAGCGAGGTGGGGTGATTGCCTTCGCGGGCCTGATCGAGACTTACTCCGAACCTGGCGGTTCCGAGATGGACACCGGTGCGATCATCACGACCGAGGCCAATGCCGGCATCGCCCATATCCACGACCGCATGCCCGTGGTGATCGAGGAGTGCGACTTCGCCCGCTGGCTCGATTGCCGCACGCAGGAGCCGCGCGACGTGCTCGACCTGTTGAAGCCCGCCGAGCCCGATTTCTTCGAGGCGATTGCGGTTTCAGACCTGGTCAACAAGGTCGCCAACACCGGGCCGGAGATTCAGGAACGGGGCGTCGTCGGGCTACAGGCCGAGAAGCCCAGGCGCCAGAAGCCCGGCGCGGACGAAAACCAAATGACGCTCTTTTAGCGAAGGCTGCTCGCCTCGAGAGGCTGCTTTGGGGCCTTCATCTCCAGGGCGCTTGTTTGCGCCCTCATCGCCGGCGTCCCCATGATCGGGGACCGTGCCGGTCGTTCTTGTCAGGCGGCGCGCGGCGAGACGATCTTCTGCGTCGGCTTCTTCTTCTTCGCGGTGTGAAGAAGCGCTGCGACGATGGCCGCCGGGCCGATCGCGCGGTAGTGGCTGGCGAGAGCCGGCTGCGTTTGTCGGTCCTGTTCCTGCTTGGTGCGAGCCATGATTCTCTCCCTGATAACGGTTTCGTGTTCAGCGTTTGTCGGCTGATTCCGACCAAATCGTGACTTCTGGCGGTCTAGTCGGCGAATGTTTCATCACTGTGCCGACATGTTTAATAAAATGTTTCGGCCTGTCTTTACCTGTGACCCAACGACATGTTTCCTGAGCGGAGCGACTTGACGGCAACACCCGCCGGCGCGATAAAGCCGCCCATGAAAACGTCTTTCGCCATTTGTGGCATTTGCATTATTGGCTAGCCTCGCGCTGGTCCGGACGTTTTCGCCTCATCTTTCCCCAGATCGGAAAAAACGCCCCGGCCAGCAGGCTGGAGCCTGATTTGCGCCGTCGGCGCAGAGCTGGTTCCAGTGAACCCAAATTAAGGACCGGGAACCGCATGTCGGACGCATCGAAGGGCCTCAGCCTCTACAACACGCTGACGCGGGCGAAGGAACTTTTCGTTCCGATCGATCCGTACAACGTGCGCATGTATGTCTGCGGCCCGACCGTCTACGACTTTGCCCATATCGGCAATGCGCGTCCGGCGATCGTCTTCGACGTGCTCTTCCGTCTGTTGCGCCATCTCTACGGCGAAAGCCATGTCACGTATGTGCGCAACATCACGGATGTCGACGACAAGATAAATGCCAGGGCGCTGCGCGACTTCGGCGGCGACATCGCGGCCGGAAAGCTGTCGCTCAACGACGCGATCCGCAAGGTCACCGAAAAGACCGCCGATCAGTACCACAAGGATGTCGCCGCACTCGGTTGCCTTGAGCCCACCTACGAGCCGCGTGCGACCGAGTTCGTCGCGCCGCGCGCCGACGGCAAGGCCGACATGCTGTCGCTGATCCGGCAGCTGATCGAGCGCGGCCACGCCTATGTCGCCGGCGGCGAGGTGCTGTTCGACACCGCCTCGATGCCGGACTATGGCGAGCTCTCGAAGCGCAATCTCGACGAGCAGCAGGCTGGCGCGCGCATCGCTGTCGACGCGCACAAGAAGAACCCCGGCGATTTCGTGCTGTGGAAACTGTCGAGCCCGGAAGAGCCCGGCTGGGAGAGCCCGTGGGGCAGGGGCCGGCCCGGCTGGCACATCGAATGCTCGGCCATGTCGGCCGCCTATCTTGGCGAGGTCTTCGACATCCATGGCGGCGGCTTGGACCTGATCTTCCCGCACCACGAGAACGAGATTGCCCAGTCGCGCTGCGCCCACGGTACCAAGGTCATGGCGAATGTGTGGATGCACAATGGCTTCCTGCAGGTCGAAGGCCAGAAGATGTCGAAGAGCCTCGGCAACTTCTTCTCGATCCACGAGCTGCTGGAGACCGAGACTTTCGGCGGCCGCGCCTGGCCGGGCGAGGTGCTCAGGCTGGCGATGCTAATGACGCATTACCGCGAGCCGATCGACTTCTCCGTGCGCAAGCTGGAAGAAGCCGAAAACACGCTGCGCAAATGGAAGCGCGCCGCCGACCTTGCGCCTGTGGCGGCAAAAGAATTGCCGGCCGAGGTGGTGGAAGCGCTGTCGGACGATCTCGCCACCTACACTGCCTTCCAGCGGCTGACACAGCTCGCCGGCGAGGCGGTTGAGCACACCGGTGCCAATGAGAATACTGCCGCCGCTTCGCTGAAGACTGCGCTGGCCTTCCTCGGCTTCGATACGGGCGCGGCCAAGGTGGATGAGGAAGCGATCGCCAAGGCGATCGCCGATCGGCTGAAGTTTATCGCTGCCAAGAACTGGGCCGAGGGTGATCGAATCCGCAACGAGCTCCTGGCGCAGGGCGTGCAACTGAAGGACGGCAAGGACCCCGCCACCGGCGAGCGCGTGACTACGTGGGAGATCAAGCGGTGAGCGACCTTGCGGGATTGGCGAAAGCGTCGGCGACGGCCAATCTCCCCCCTTGCGGGGGAGATGTCCGGCAGGACAGAGGGGGGTGTGAAGGAACGCCAGCGCCTCAGCTTGCTCGCTTTGGCGACAACCATCTTCTGAGAGCGCAGCACTCCCGAGTTGCGGCCACGTTGGCGGGACAGCACCCCCCTCTGTCCTGCCGGACATCTCCCCCGCAAGGGGGGAGATTAGCCGGCGCGTCCGGTTTCGCTAATCTCCAGCGGAAGGCGGTCTGAACATGGGCCACGACCGCGTTCCCCTTGGTCAGCGCAAGAACGCCAAGTCCATGCGCCGCGCGATGACCGATGCCGAGCTGAAACTCTGGAACGAGTTGCGCGCGCATCGCTTGATGGGCATGAGCTTTCGACGGCAGGTGCCGATTGGACCTTACATTATTGACTTCGCATGTTCAGCGCATCGACTCATAGTCGAGGTAGACGGCAGCCAGCATGCCGATGCGGAACATTCACGATATGACGAGGCAAGAAGTGCATATCTAAGCGCAAGCGGCTGGACCATCCTGCGCTTCTGGAACGACGACGTGATCCGCGATATCGACAATGTCTGCAAGCACATCGTCATCGTGGCCGGCCTGGCCGATGCGCCCGCGCCACAAACGGAGGAGCTCGTCCCGTGATCGATCATCTCGGCATCAATGTCTGCAACTTCGAAAAGTCCAAGTCCTTCTACGACAAGGCGATGGCGCCGCTGGGGGCTTCGCTGCTTTACATGGTGCCGGAAGAATATACCGGCGGCGCCAAGGTTGGCGGCTATGGCCGCGACCGGCCGGTGTTCTGGCTGAGCGATAGCACGGACAAGCCCAAATCCACCCAGCATGTCGCCTTCACCGCCCGCAGCCGCGCCGAGGTCGACGCTTTCCATGCGGCAGCGCTTGCCGCAGGCGGCAAGGACAATGGTGGGCCGGGCCTGAGGCCGCACTACCACCCCAATTATTACGGCGCCTTCGTCTTCGATCCCGACGGCAACAATGTCGAGGCGGTCTGCCATGATGCGGAGTAAGCCCATGACCAGGAGTGACCGATGAGCCTCGACAACCGGCCGGTCTATACAGGCGGCTGCCAGTGCGGCGCCGTGCGCTTCCGCGTCGAGGGCGCGCTAGGTGACGCTTCGGTCTGCCACTGCCGCATGTGCCAGAAGGCGAGCGGCAATTTCTATCTACCGCTGGTCTCGGTGCGCGGCGCCACGCTCGACTGGACGCGCGGCGAGCCGAAGCGCTTCCGCTCGTCCAACGCCGTCTGGCGCGGCTTCTGCGCCGAATGCGGAACGCCGCTGACTTTCGAGGCACCGGATGGCACAGCACTGGCGATCGCCGCCTTCGATGATCCGACCGGCATCGCGCCCACCATCCAGTGGGGCATCGAAGCAAAGCTTCCCTATGTCGACGCCATCCCCAAACTGCCGTCCGAGGACACGATGGCCGATATCGCGTCTGCGCCTTACCTGGCCGAGCTCGTCTCCTATCAGCATCCCGATCACGACACCGACCAATGGCCGCCGGAGGAAAGACCATGACCGATCAAGTTCGAACAGGCGGCTGCCAGTGCGGCGCCGTACGTTTCCGAGTCCACGGCAAGCTCGGGCGCCCGTCCATCTGCCATTGCCGCATGTGCCAGAAACAGTTCGGCAATTTCTTCGGCGCGCTGGTGACGGTGCCGAAGGACGGCGTCGAGTGGACCCATGAGGAGCCGAGCTACTTTCAGTCCTCGGTCAACATCGACCGCGGCTTCTGCGCCCGCTGCGGCACGCCGCTGACCTATCGCCAGCCCGGCTCGCTGGAGATCGCCATCGGCGCTTTCGACGACCGCTCCGACCTCGCGCCGCAGATCCAGGTGAATTACGCGGTTCGCCTGCCCTGGGTGGAAAAGATCTTCGAGGCGCCGATCCTTGACGACCCCGACTTCTATCGGCGGCAGGAGCAGATCATCTCCTTCCAGCATCCCGACCACGAGACGGCCAACTGGCCGCAGCAGGGCTTGAAACTATGACGATCCACAGCGGTTCCTTGCGTACGCTCTACCCCGAGATCGAGCCGTTCGATTCCGGCATGCTCGACGTCGGCGACGGCCACACCGTCTATTGGGAGCGCTGCGGCACCAAGGGCGCCAAACCCGCCGTGTTCCTGCATGGCGGCCCGGGCGGCACCATCTCGCCGAAACACCGGCGCCTGTTCGACCCGAAACTCTATGACGTCATCCTGTTCGACCAGCGCGGTTGCGGCAAGTCGACACCCAACGCTTCGCTGGAGGCGAACACCACCTGGCACCTCGTCGCCGATATCGAGCGCCTGCGCGAGATGGCCGGCTTCGACAAATGGTTGGTGTTCGGCGGCTCCTGGGGTTCGACGCTGGCGCTCGCCTATGCCGAGACGCATCCCGAGCGTGTCAGCGAGCTCGTCGTGCGCGGCATCTACACGCTGACCCGCGCCGAGCTCGAATGGTATTATCAGTTCGGCGTCTCGGAGATGTTCCCCGACAAATGGGAGCGCTTCCTGGCGCCGATCCCCGAGGCCGAGCGCGGCGACATGATGGCAGCCTATCGCAAGCGGTTGGTCGGGTCCGACCGCAAGGCGCAAGTGGAAGCTGCCCGCGCCTGGAGCATCTGGGAAGGCGAGACGATCACGCTGCTTCCCGAGCCCGAGACCAGCGACGCGTTCGCCCAGGACGACTACGCAATCGCCTTCGCCCGTATCGAGAACCACTATTTCGTCCACGCCGGCTGGCTGGAGGAGGGGCAGCTTTTGCGCGACGCCTGGAAGCTGAAGGACATCCCCGGCACCATCGTCCACGGCCGCTATGACATGCCGTGCCCGGCGAAATATGCCTGGGCGCTGCACAAGGCCTGGCCGAAGGCTGATTTCCACCTCATCGAGGGGGCAGGCCACGCCTATTCGGAGCCCGGGATTCTGGACCGGCTGATCCGGGCGACGGATAAGTTCGCGGGGAAATAGTGATGCATGTCGCTCTCCACGGCGAAGGATCGCAGCCTTTCGAGCTACAGCCATGACCAAGCAACGCCTTTACCTCTTCGACACGACTCTTCGCGACGGCCAGCAGACACCGGGCATCGACTTTTCCGTCGAGGACAAGATCGCGATCGCCAGGCTGCTCGACGACTTCGGCATCGACTATGTCGAGGGCGGCTATCCGGGCGCCAACCCGACCGACACGACGTTTTTCCAGAAGAAACGGACTGAGAGCGCGAAATTCGTCGCCTTCGGCATGACCAAGCGGGCAGGGGTCTCGGCTTCCAACGACCCGGGGCTGGCGGCGCTGGTGCAGTCGAAGTCGGACGCCATCTGCTTCGTCGCCAAGAGTTGGGACTATCATGTGCGCGTTGCGCTCGGCTGCACCAACGAGGAGAATCTCGAATCGATCAAGGCCTCGGTCGAGGCGGCGGTCGCTTCGGCCAAGGAGGCCATGGTCGACTGCGAGCATTTCTTCGACGGCTTCAAGGCCAATCCGGATTACGCGCTGGCCTGCGCCAAAACCGCCTACGATGCCGGCGCGCGCTGGGTGGTGCTGTGCGACACCAATGGCGGCACGCAGCCTTCGGAAGTACGTGCCATCGTCGAAAAGGTCATCGCCGGCGGCATCCCGGGCGATCATCTCGGCATCCATGCCCATGACGACACCGGCCAGGCGGTGGCGAATTCCCTCGCCGCCGTCGAAGCCGGCGTGCGTCAGATCCAGGGCACGCTGAACGGCATCGGCGAGCGCTGCGGCAACGCCAATCTCATCTCCATCATCCCGACGCTTTCGCTGAAGCCCGCCTTCGCCGATCGTTTCGAAACCGGCATTTCGACCGAGGCGCTGACCGGAATCTCCAGGCTCTCCCGCGCCTTCGACGAATTGCTCAACCGGGCGCCGGAAGCGCAGGCACCCTATGTCGGCTCCTCCGCCTTCGCCACCAAGGCCGGTATCCACGCCTCGGCCCTGGCCAAGGAGCCGGCGACCTATGAGCATGTGCCGCCGGAAGCCGTCGGCAACCGCCGTCGCGTCATGGTCTCGGACCAGGGCGGCAAGGCCAATTTCCTCGCCGAGCTGAAGCGGCGCGGCATCGACGTGCCGAAGGACGATCACCGGCTCGACGCGCTGATTGCAGTGGTCAAGGAGCGCGAGGCTGAGGGCTATGCCTATGAGGGCGCCGACGCCTCCTTCGAGCTGCTTGCCCGCAAGATGCTGCACGGCCTGCCGGAGTTCTTCAACGTCACCTCTTTCCGTTGCATGGTCGAGCGCCGCTTCGATGCCAACGGCAATCTGAAGACCGTCTCCGAGGCGATCGTGAAGGTCGAGGTCGACGGCGAGGAGAAGATGTCGGTGGCCGAAGGCCACGGCCCGGTCAACGCGCTCGACATCGCGCTGCGCAAGGATTTAGGCAAGTACCAGAGCGAGATCGTCGACCTCGAGCTCGCCGACTTCAAGGTGCGCATCCTCAACGGCGGCACCGAGGCCATCACCCGCGTTCTCGTCGAATCGCACGATTCCACTGGAGCCCGCTGGTGGACGGTCGGCGTGTCGGAAAACATCATCGACGCGTCCTTCCAGGCGCTGATGGATTCGATCGTCTACAAGCTGATGAAGAACCGCGAGATGGCGGGACTGGTGGCGGCGGAGTAGGCCACCGCCCTTCCTCGCCCCCACAAAGTGGGGGAGAGGTGTCCCGGCGCAGCCGGGACGGAGAGGGGGGCGACCTTCGCGAAGCCAGAGTCGATGCAAGAGAGGGCGTGAGGTTGGTCACCAGAATACTTACCCGAAGCGGTGATTGTCAGCCGCGGCGCTGACCCCTCTCCGTCCCGGCTTCGCCGGGCCACCTCTCCCCACTCCGTGGGGCGAGGAACTGCGACTTCCTTGAACCATCACCAAAACTCCGTTGATCCATCATAATTTTGTGATGGTCTTGGGCGCTCCGCTGGGCCATAGCGTTAGGCCATGGTCACCGCTACAGCCGATCTCGATCAGGATGCCAAAGGCCGCCGCGGCTTCCTCCTGGCGCTTGGCGCCTATTTCCTTTGGGGGCTCTTGCCCTTCTACATGAAGGCGGTGGCGCATCTGCCGCTTGCCGAGGTGATCGCCAACCGCGTCGTCTGGTCAGTGCCGATCGCCGCGGCGGTGCTCATCTGGGCCGGCCGCACCGCCGACTTCAAGGCGGCGATCCGCTCGCCGAAAAGCCTTGCCATGGCTGCGCTGACGGCAGTGCTGATCTCGATCAACTGGGGCATCTATGTCTGGGCGATCGCGGTCGACCGCACCGTCGAGACGGCGCTCGGCTATTACATCAACCCGCTGGTCAGCGTCGTCGTCGGCGCCGTTCTGCTCGGCGAACGGCTCGACAGGCTGCAGATCGCCGCGGTGGCGCTCGCCACGATCGTGGTGACGGTGCTCACAGTCGAGGCCGGCAAATTGCCATGGGTATCGCTGGCGCTCGCCTTCTCCTTTGCCGCCTATGGCTTTTTCCGCAAGACGCTGCCGATCGGCCCGAGCCAGGGCTTCCTGCTCGAAGTGCTTTTGCTTTCGGTGCCGGCGCTTTGCTACATCGTCTACCTGATCGCCACCGGCCAGGATCATTTCATCTCCAGCACCGGTGCCGACACCGCATTGCTGATCGGCTGCGGTCCCGTCACCGCGGTGCCGTTGCTGCTCTTTGCCTTCGGCGCCAGGCTGCTGCGCCTGTCCACCATCGGCATCATGCAATATATCGCGCCGACCATGGTGTTCCTGATCGCCGTGCTGATCTTCGATGAACCGTTCGGCACCACGCGGGCCATCGCCTTCGCGCTGATCTGGACGGCGCTGGCGATGTATTCATGGTCGATGTTCAGGGGCCGCGAGGTCCGCCAGCCGGAGCCCGCGATAAAGTAGCTTCCAGGGAAAGTTCGAGACAGTTTTCCGTCTAGGGTTGCATCAAACAGGGCAGGGGACTGATGTACGTTCTGCATATCGGCAACAAGAACTATTCGTCCTGGTCGCTTCGGCCGTGGTTGCTGATGCGCGTCCTCGACATTCCCTTCGAGGAGCGGTTGACGCCGTTCCCGAGCGGATCGAGTTTCGATCTCTACCGACAATTCTCGCCCAACGGCCGGGTGCCCTGCCTTATCGATGACGGCTGGGCGGTCTGGGATTCGCTCTCGATCGTCGAATACCTGGCCGAACGCCACCAGGGCGTGTGGCCGGCGGAGGCGAAGGCGCGCGCGTGGGCGCGCTCGGCCGCCGCCGAGATGCATTCGAGCTTCACCGCGATGCGCAATGACTGCCCGATGAGCTGCGGCGTGCGCGTCGCGCCATTGCCGATGTCCGGCGCGCTGAAGCACGACATCTTTCGCATGGGAGACTTGTGGAACGACGGCCTTGTGCGTTTCGGCGGACCTTTCCTGGCCGGCGACCGTTCCGGCGCCGTTGATGCCTTCTTTGCTCCCATCGCATTCAGGGCGCAGTCCTATGGCCTGACTTTCGAAGGCGAAGCGGCTAACTATCCGCGGCGGCTGCTCGATCTGCCGGCCATGCGCGAATGGTACGCGGCCGGACTTGCCGAGACGTGGCGCGAGCCTGGCCACGAAGCCGAAGTCCGTGCCGCCGGCACCATCGTCGAGGATTTGCGGGCAACAGCTTGATGGTCAGACCCGCCCGAGCCGTCGCACGAACATGTAGATGATGCCGGCGATCACGACCGAGATCGCCGTCACCACCCAGAATCCCAGCGGCGTGCCGACCAGCGGCAATCCGCCGACATTCATGCCGAACAGCCCGGAGATGATGGTCATCGGCAACAGCACCGCCGTCATGACGGAGAGGATATAGAGCAGCTGGTTCGACTGCTCGGTCAGCTTGGCCATCAGCTCGTCCTGCAACAGGCGCGTGCGCGCCTGCAGTTGCTCGCCGTCGTGATGCAGCGTGTGCGCCCGGTGCGAAAGCCGGGTCGCCATGTCGTTGATGGGGTCGGGCAGTTCGTTGCGATGCGAATGGTCGAGATGGCGGAAGAGGCTGGTGAGCGTCGCCATCTGCCGGTGGATCAGCACCAGCTGCCGGCGCGCGTCGACCAGCGCCTGGCGCTCATTGTGCCATGCATCGCACACGATGCGATCCTCGATGCCGTCGAGCGTGTCGCCCATCTTGTCGAGCTCGGCCGACATGCCGTCGAGCGACTGGCCCATCACCGCCTCGATCAGCTCGGCCGGCGTGCGGAATTTTCGCGCGCCGCTCTCCACGAGCTTGCGGATCTTGTCGACCGATTCCAGCGGCTGCTTGCGGGCGCCGATCAGCATCCTGTCGTTGAAGGCGAAGCGGAAATGGGTGAGCCCGCGCGCCTCGGCGAAATCGTGCCTGAGGTCGGGCAGGTCGCCGTAGAGGAAGTCGTCCTCGAAATCGATCTGGCAGCCATGGCTGGGTGACAGGAAGGCATCGCGCACCGGCGCCGGCAGGGCCTGCTCGGCGCCGATCTCCTGGCGGGCGCGCATGTCGGTGATCTGGTAGCTGCGCCAGCTCCAATGCGCCTCGGCGGGATCCTTGGTGCGGCTACCGTCGGCCTTGAAATGGTAGACGAAGAACAGCCCGTGCTCGTCCGGCAAATAGGGCGAGAGGTCGGTGCCTTCGGCGGGGAGGGCGATGTTCATGGCGGCTTCGCCGGCTCTTGATGCGGTCGGGGTCGCGGGGGCGGCCACGGCAAACCTACCATGGAGGTTGCCGCCTGGTGTGACAGTTCGATGACTAGAGCTGCTGTCACTCTCGACAGGGCTGTCCTATCGTTGCTGGACAACCCGCGCGGCCGGCGGCGGTGCTGTCAACGGCGGCTCGCATCGTCCGCTATGCCGTGGCCAGCCATTTGCGCGATATGGCGAAGGTCCTGAAGGATTTTGCGTCCATCGGGCGCCCGAATGCGTAGCCTTGCAGGATGTCGCAGCCGAGGTCCTTCAGGATGCGCGCATGTTCCATCGTCTCGACGCCTTCCGCCACGACGCCAATGCCGAGCGATTTGCCGATCTCGATGATTGACGACACCAGCCGCCGCTGCGCCGCCGAGCCGGTTATCGGCGTGACGAGCTGCCGGTCGATCTTGAGACGGCTCGGTTGCAGTTTGAGCAGGCTGACGACGGATGCATGGCCCGTGCCGAAATCGTCGATCTCGATGTCGATCCCGAGTTCCTTGATGTGCTCGATGTTCCAGGCGACAAGCTCGTCATTTTCGTCCAGGAAAATCGATTCCACGAGCTCGAATGAGACGGTTCCCTCCTTGATCGGCAGCTTGCGCAGGCCGTTGATCAGGTCTTTGTCCTCCAGCCTTCGTGCCGAGACGTTGACGGAAAAGCGCGGGATGTTGAGACCGTCGCGCGACCAGCGCTGGAAATTCTGCAGCGTTTGTTCGAGAATCGTGCGGTCGATCAGCGAGACCACATTCAATTCCTCGGCCACTTTGAGGAAGATGTCGGGGGCGAGGATGCCGCGTCGTGGATGGCGCCAGCGAGCCAGCGCCTCAACGCCGACGATCTCGAGGGTCTTGGCATCGAACTGTGGTTGGTAGTAGGCGATGAATTCGTTGCGCTCCAGCCCGCCCAGGATCTCGTCCGCGGTCTGCTTGGTCCTGACGATCTCGCTCTGCAACTCTTCGTTGAAGAACTCATAACGATTGCGACCGCGGCTCTTGGCTCGATAGAGCGCGAGATCGGCGTTGACCAGCAGCTGCTTTGCATCGACGCCGCTAAGCGCCGCAATCCCGATGCTGACCCCGAACCGGCATTGGTGGCCTTTATAGTCGACGGGCTGGCGCATTTCTTCGATAATACGGTCCGCCAGCGCGGCGAGTTCATTGTCATCGCGCCCCTGGCACACCACAACGAACTCGTCTCCGCCGATGCGCGCCACGAAGTCGCCTACCCGGGCGTTGGCTTTGATGACCTTCGAGGCATGCATGAGCATGGCGTCGCCCGCCGCATGGCCGAGCGTGTCGTTGATGTGCTTGAAGCGGTCGAGGTCGAGATGCAGCAGCGCAGTGCGATCCTCGGGCGAATTGGCCAGCATCTCGTCGAGGTAACGGCGATTGGGCAGGCCTGTTAGCGAATCGTGCAGCGCAACATGCTCGATGCGCGCCTTGGCGGCCTTGAGTTCGGCATTCTTCGATTCCGACAATTGCCGTTCACGCACCAGATTCTCGTTGAGCAGAACGTCGCTGGTCACGTCCCATTCGGCTCCGACCATCTTCGGCGTGCCGTCGCTGTCCTGGAAATAGCTTGCACGCGCCCGCACATGGCGGACGGTGCCGTCTGGGCGAAGCAGTCGATACTGCGACGAGTAGGGACCTTTTGCAGCCACGGCAAGGTCGAACTCGCGCTGTGCCCGTGCGATATCCTCGGGGTGGATCGCCAGTGCCCAGTCATCATAGCCGCGCGGCTTCCCGTCGGCGGGCTTGCTGTAGATCTCATTGACGCGATCGTCCCACAGCAGCTCGTCGGTGATGAGGTCTTGCTCCCACACGCCGATGCCCGAAGCCTCCAGAGCCAGTTCCAGCCTCCCGGACAGGCGCCTCAATTCGGCATAGTTTTTCTGCCTTTCGCCGAACAGCCGTCCGGCCACCAGGATGGGCAGCACCACCAGCACGGCGGCGAGCGCCATGAGCGCCTGCAAGACCCGCTCGTTCTTCGGCACGGTCGGCCAACCGCCCTTTGGGATTGCCGATATCTGCCAGGAACCGAACGGCAGCTGCACTTCTGCCGTCACCGGATTGTTCTTGACGATGTCGGCGCCACCGAAGAAGCGCTGGCCGCCACCGCCAAGCGCATCCTTTCCGGTAAGCGCCACATCTATGTCGAGACCGGGATCGGTGAGGCCGCTTGCGGCGTAGAGCCGATCGATATCGATAGCCGCCGAGACAAGGCCCCAGAAACGATCGCCGCCCCCCGCTGTCGGCACGAAGACAGGAATCCGGCCGATGAAGGCGCGCCCGCCCTGCCTGAGGTCGACGGGACCGGCAAGCACCGATATGCGCTGGTCGCGGGCCCTAAGCGCCGCCAAGCGTTGCGCCTCGTTCTTGCGGTAGTCGAGGCCGATCGCCTTCTCGTTGCCTTCCATCGGATACATCAGCGAAATGACGAGATCGGGCGCGCCGCCAATATTGCGCAACTGCGATTTCTGCTTGAAGAGATTGGCAGCGAGGGAGGCAAATCTCTGCTGCCCCATATAGGGCTCGGTGACGATGGCCGAGACGAGGCCCTGAACCAGCTGGAGATTGCCGTTGATGTTTCCTTCCAGCTTGGCGCGGATGATGTTGACCTTGTAGAGGACGTCGGCGCGCGTGAGTTGATCGGAAACCGTTTTGTTCTGCTGGTCGACGAAGATTGCGCAGATCATGAGCACGACGAAGGCAATCGCCGCCGGCACGTTGGCGGAAGAGAAAACGGCCTGCCTGATACGACCGATGTTGAAATTTGTCGCGGTCAATTCAACCCGAATAGCTTTCCTGGGCGACGCTCCGTCGATCGGAGGACGATGCGCCATCGATCGCAGTTAAAGGAAAGTGCTTAAATTAGAACTTCCATGCCCGCCTCAAGTTGCGCCATTCGCGGCCTGGAGGCTTGCCTTGAGCCAACAAACTCAAGCCATGATTAACGCCGGCTAACCGGGCCGTTCATCGCGCAAAAATCGTGATCTTCCGTTGCCTCCAAAAAATTCTTTCCGCCCCCGGGGAATAAAGCCCGGGCCTTCCGGGTCTTGGCTGTAGCGAGGCCATCCTCCCTAGGCACGCATCAACCAACCCGGAAGGAATACGCACATGAACAGAACCGCCTTTGCCGCAGTCGCCATCCTGGTTGTCACCGGCAGCGCCTTTGCCGGCAGCGACCACTTCTCCTGGACGAATGGCGGCCAGCAGGCTGCCGTCGTCGACACCACCACCACCGCCTCCATCGCGAGGCCCGAAATGGCCCGCCACGTCACGAAGCCGGCGGCCAGGATTGCTGCGGAAGAGCCCGGCCAGGGCATTTGAGGTCACTGAGCCGGCGGGACCGAAAGGTCCTCGCTCCGGAGCCCGGGGCGAAGGGTTCTGATCGCGGCGGGGAAGGCACGCCTCGCCGGGTCGGAAAACCACAAGTCCTGATCTCCTCGGCGCCGGTCGGTCTTCAGTCGGACCGGTCGGCGCCGGTTTCCGCAGTCTTGGCGGAGGGCAGCACCGGGCCCTCCGCCATTCCCTGCATGTCGCCCAAAAGTGCGCAGCGGTTTTGGGACAACGACATGCGGCAAACCAATGGACTACCGCCTGAAACCTGAAACAACCCGCAGCCATTAGAGGAGATTTCCGATGTTCAACATGACGCGTCGCATGGTGCTGGGATCCGCCGCCGCCGCTGCCGCCTTCGGCATTGCCGGCAAGCTGGAATTCGCGCCCGCGGCTTACGCCGAAACCCCGGTCGAGCCGCTGGTCGGCTTCTACAAATACAAGGTCGGCTCGCTCGAGGTCACCGCCGTCTATGACGGCATTTGGCGCAAGCCCCACGACCCGGCCTTCATCAAGGACGTGTCGGTCGACGATACCAAGGCGGCGCTCGCCAAGGCGGGACTGACCACCGAGTTCATGCCGATCCCGCTCACCGTCGTGGTGCTCAAGATGAATGGCCGCACTATCATGATGGACGCCGGCTCCGGCGTCGGCCAGTGGCAGGCCAACGCCACGCATCTGCCGGCCAACATGAAGGCGGCCGGCATCGACTACAAGGCGATCGACACCATCATGATCTCGCATTTCCATCCGGACCATGTCTGGGGCCTGATGGAAAAGGGCACCAACGATCCGGTGTTCCCGAATGCCGAGCTGATCGTCAACGCCACCGAGTATAATTGGTGGACCGATCCGAGCCGGCTGGCCAAGCTGCCCGAGGGCCGCAAGCCGGCGGGCAAGCGCATCGCTGAGAACTTCCCGAAATGGAAGAACTGGAAGCTGGTCGACGACGGCACTGAAGTGGTGCCCGGCATCCGCATCATGGCGGCGCCCGGCCACACGCCCGGCCATTCCGTCTACCATGTCGATGCCGGCTCCGAGCAGTTCCTCGTCTCGGCCGACACCATGTACGTGCCTGCGCTGCTCGCCCCGCATCCCGAATGGCAGGGCGCCTACGACCAGGACGGGCCGATGGCGATCGCCACGCGCCACAAGATCATCGACCAGGTGATTGCCGACAATGTCCGCATCTGCGGCTCCCACTTCCCGTTCCCCGGCACAGGCAGCTTCGTCAAGGACGGCAATGCCTACGCCTTCACCCCAACCGAGATCTGATCTGAATCGGATCCTGAACAGAAGGCGACAACTCAATGAAACACGCACTTTTCGCGGTGCTCGGCGCCATTGCGGCCTTGACGGCGGCCCCGATCGCCATCGCCGTTCCGGCCTATGCCGTGGACGACATCGAAGGCGCCGACGCGCCGGACCTGACGGCGGTGAAGGCCAAGATCGAGGCCAAGGACTATCAAAGCGCGCTGGCCGACCTGCGCGACCTCGCGCAGGACACGCAGCAGGCCGACGTCTACAACCTGCTCGGCTTCACGCTGCGCAAGACCGGCGACTACCAGACCTCGCTCACCTACTACACCAAGGCGCTGGAGCTTCAGCCCGACCACAAGGCGGCGCATGAATATCTGGGCGAGCTCTATGTCGAGACCGGCGACATGGCCAAGGCCAGTGAGCAGCTCGCCTCGCTGCAAAAGCTCTGTCCGGCCGGCTGCGAGGAGCTTGCCGATCTCAAGCAGGCGATCGCCACCAAGGTGACGAAATAGGCGGCTCGCAAGAGCTCGCCACCTTTTGGGCGCCACGGCGGTAGCGCCCGAAAACCGGAGCCGGCGTTCCTCTCCCTCGCGCCGGCTCCGATCTTTCAATCTCAAGCGCACCTGCATGGACGCGGGCGACCGCCCATTTTCCAAACTGCCTGTTTCCAAAGACTGGAGCCGACTATGACACCGATCAGACTTGCCGAAAAACTTCACGCCAGCGACGTCGTCCTGCTTGCCGGCCGGCTGCTGCTGTCGCTGATCTTCGTGCATGAAGGCCTGCAGCTGGCGACCCATTTCGAGGGCGCTGAGAAGGCGATGGCCGCGCTCGGCGTCGGCACGCCGCTGCTTCTCGCCACCATCGCGTTGCAGCTCGGCGCCGGCCTGTCGGTGGCGCTCGGCATCCTGGCGCGGTTGGGCGCGATCGGGCTCGGCCTGTTCTGCCTGATGACGGCCGGCCTCTTCCACACCAATTTCGCCAGCCAGAACGAATTGCTGCATTTCGAGAAGGACCTCGCCATTGCCGGCGGCATGTTCATCCTGGCGCTCGCCGGTTCGGGCAGGCTGTCGATGGACAGGGTGCTGACTGGGTTCGCGAAGGACACCAAGATCGATCCGCCCGTCGAGCAGCATCCGTCGGTGGGGGAGACGAGCTTGCCGGTTTGAGACGCGGGTCCGCGTGAGGTGAGGGCGGCCTCTACAACACGCTCGTGATCCCGCCATCCACCAGCAGCGTCTGTCCCGTCACGAAGCTTGCCGCATCCGACGCCAGGAAAACCGCCGCGCCCGCCAACTCTTCGACATCGCCCCAGCGCCGCATCGGGGTGCGGCCGGCGAGCCAGGTGGAGAATTTCTCGTCGGCGACCAATGCTGCGTTGAGCTCGGTCTTGAAATAGCCGGGCGCGATGGCGTTGACGCGCACGCCATGCTGGCCCCATTCGCCGGCCATCGACTTGGTCAGCATGGTGATGGCGCCCTTGCTCGCCGCGTAAGGCGCGATCGAGGGCCGGGCGAGCGCGCTCTGCACCGACGACACGTTGATGATCACGCCCTTGCCGCGCGCAATCATCCCTTTGACCGTCGCCCGGCTCACCTTGAACACGCCGTCGAGGTTGGTCGCCATCAGCGCGTCCCAGTCTGCATCGGAAAAGGTCTCCAGAGGCGCGCGGCGCTGGATGCCGGCATTGTTGACCAGGATGTCGATCGGCGCGGTGCCGGCTTCGCTCGCCGCGATCGCCGCGTCGACCGACTGCGTGTCGGTTACGTCGATAACCGCTTCCGTCACCGTGTAGCCTTCGGCGCGCAAACGGTCGCCGGCGGCCTTCAACTCGTCGGCCTTGCGGCCGCCGATTGTGACGCGTGCGCCCGCAGCAGCTAACGCCTCAGCGAAAGCGAGCCCCAGCCCGCGGCTGGCGCCGGTGACGAAGGCATGCCGGCCTTCAAGGCCGAAGAGACGGCCGAGATAATCAGTCGAACGCAATTTGCACCTTCATCGATTGCGATTTGTCGCTGGCCAGTTTGACCTTGCGGGCCTCGGCGAGCGGCAAATGTTGCTGAGCAGAGGTGCCGGGATCCTTCCTCGCACAGCTAGCAGCAAAGCCCGGCTCCATTCAACCGATTCATCTGATAAATCGGACTAACAAGCGGGCTGTGCCGCCCTGGCAATTAGTCGGTGCGGTCGATCCCGCACGTGTAACACTCGGCGGCAGACTTGAACGGGCCGGGACAAATGGCGGGCAACCAGACCTCATCGGTGACGGATGACATAACCAACAGTCTCGGCCGCGAGATACTCGGCGGGCTGTTTCCGCCCGGCGCGACGCTGCTTGGCGAGGAAGAGATCTGCGCCCGCTTCGGCGCCAGCCGAAGTGCCGCGCGCGAAGCGGTGAAGATCCTGTCGGCCAAGGGCCTGCTGCTCACCCGCCCTCGGCGAGGGTCGCGCTTCCGCCCGCTGAAGGACTGGAATTTCCTCGACCCTTCGGTGCTGGGCTGGTTGCGCGCCTGTGCCACCCCGCGCCATTTCATCATCGAGCTTCTGCCGCGCTCTCGGCAGGCATTGGCATTCAGGCGGCGGCCGGCCGCCTTGGCTTGCGCAAAGTCTTGACGCCGGCCATCTCGACGAAATTGGTCGCCGACTCCCACAGATAATCGCCATAGAGAAACGGCGCGAAGTCGCTGGCGCCTTCGATCGGCAGCGGCGCGATCTCGGCGTCGACGCGCGGCTCGTAGAAGAAGGGAATGGAGTAACGCGCCGTCTTCGGCGCGATCACCCGGTGGCGCGTCGCCTGCACCACGCCGCCCGTCCAGCGTTCCAGCAACTGGCCGAAATTCACCGCCAGCGTGCCGTCGGCGGGCGGCACGTCGATCCATTCGCCGGCATGGCTCCTGGCCTGCAGGCCTTCGACGCCGTCCTGCGCTAAAAGTGTCACGAAGCCGGAATCGGCATGCTCACGGCCGATGACCAGCCGCCGCTCGCCCTTGTGCATGACCCAATATTCAGGCTTCGACAGGTCGACCGCGCCATCCTCGCTGCGCAGCGGATAGCGGATCAGCCTGAGCGTCGAGATGCCGCCCCGGAAATGGCCGTCGAAAATGTCGTCCTCAAGCCCGAGGCTGCGCGCGATCGAGCCCATCAGCGCCGCGCCGACCTTCTCCATCGAGCGGTAGTAATGCGCGGCGGCCGCCTTCCATCCTGGAACATCGGCCTCGGCGGGAAGCGGCGTGCGCTCGAGCAGCGGATCGTCGGGCGCGAACCCGGCGTCGGCATGGGCGATGTCCGGCCCCATGTCGATGCCTTCCTTGTAGGACACCGCGGTCGGCTGCAGCGGGAACCAGCCGCGATAATAGTTCGATTTCGACGGGTCGAAATTCCAGCGCAGCAGCTTCCGCTTTTCCGCATCCGGCAAATCGAAGATTTTCAGGAGCTCGCCGCGCCGCTCGCGCGTCAGAAGCTCCGCGCCCGGAAAGCCGCGCGCGGTCATGAAGCCGATGCCGGAGGCAGCAGTGAAGATCTGGCGGTCGGCCCCGTCGCGTGCGGGCGAAGTCGGGCCGAACAGCGGCGCGATGTCGATGGCGGGGATAGTGTCACTCATCTCATGATCCTAGCGGTTCTTGGGAGCCGTATGCCGCAATCGTGGAGAAGCGCATGCGCGATGACAAGCCGCGGCAGAGTTGGCGTTGTTCGAGCGGTCGGGCTTGGCGACCGGCTCAGCGCGCCGAGGCCGTCGCCGCGGATGCTGCCGGCTGAGTGATCGGCAATCGCCGCTTGGGTCCTCCGGCTACTTCCCCGCAATGCGCCGATGAACCCGCTCTAGGCTGTCCGCGAAGGCATCGAATGTTCCGCGCTCGGTCAGCTCGCGCAGCACCTGCTCGTTGATGCCGCCGCGCGTCGCATAGTCCTGCGCAAGATGCATGAAATCTTCGTCCGGCGCCGTATCCGGCGCATTGGCCAGCGCCTTGAAGATGCTGGTGATGTAGTCGCGTGCCCTGTCGCCCGAAACACCCTGGCTGCGCACCCAGGCGTGGATCGTGTCGAGATATTTGAAATAGCTGGCATAGGTCGCGGTGACGACGCTCAGCGCATCGAACTCGCTTTGGTCCTCGACCTCGATCACCCCGCCCAGCCTGCCGAAGAACGCCGCCGCCATCGGGTCCGGCGGGCAGATGATCGTCGCGCCCTGCAGCCGGGCGATCATCGGCATGGGCAGGGCTTTCGTCACCTGTGCCGCTGGCGCGACAAGCGCGGCGATCTCCTCGCGCGACACGGTGGCGATCAGGCTGACGACGTGATGGTCCGGCCGGAACCGCAGTTCCTTCAGCACCTCGCGCGCGATCTGCGGCCGCACCGCCAGCATCACGGTGTCGCAGTCGTCGAGCACGGCCTGGTTGTCGGTAGCGATGCGCACGTCCGGATAACGCGCGGCAAGCTCGGCGGCTATCGCCTCGTTGCGCGGCGAGACCACCACCGGCGTCGTCTCCCCCGGCAGCGATTTCAGCCCGGCGACAATGGCCGAGCTCAACGCGCCCGTGCCGACAAAGCCAAGTTTCATGGAAGTTTTCGCCTCTGTTTCGGATAGCCGCCGACAATAGCGACGGTTCCGTTGCCGGCAAGGGAGGCCCGTCCGACTGCGCTGGCAAGGATTCCAACTGTTACGCGCAACTAAGGCCAGACTGATAGATTCCGGGGCATTCGATCGGGGGTGTGGCCATGAGCCAGCGCGCGTTCATCACTCTGCTCGTCCTGATGGCGGTGCTTGTGGCACTGTCGGCCACATCGTTCCTGGGCGCCATGATCGGCTTCCTGTTCGGCATTGCCATTGCCTTCTTCGTTGCCGGGCCGGTGATGCTGACCGGCAAGGTGCTCGAGAAAAACGGGATTGCGATATCCGGCCAGACAGCCCTGTGGGTGCTCGCCGGCTTTTATGCGCTGCTCATTCTCGCCGCGGCATTCCAGATCTGGCGCCGGTTTCAGCGCCACGAGCCGGACCAAGCGCGATCCGCGGGGATGCGGCTGGCGCTGCTCGTCGCGCTTCCCGCGATGGCGTGGCTGTCTCTGAATGCGATGCAGGACGCCTGGCCGTGAGGCATCTAGGCTAGGTCGCAACAAACTGGCAGGATGGCTCGATCAACGCGATTTGGGGGCAATCGCATGACTTTGCTTCAATTTCCGGTCACCGGCGAACAGGTCTCGAACGATGAGACGGAAGAGGTCATCCGCGAGGCCGAACCGCATCGCGCCCTGGTACGCTACCGCTCCGATGGCGGCGAGCTCTTCATCCATACGCGGGTGAACATGGCGCTGCTGCGGGCCGCCGCCTCGCTGCCGATCCTGCGCCTGAAGCTCGCGCCACGCGCAGACGAGTTGACGGCGCGAGACGCTCTGCTGACGCCCGAGGGATCGCAGCGAAGCTACGCTTTCCTCGAAAAGCTTTGCCAGGATCTGGCTGCCGCAAACTGCCCAGCCTGTTATATCGCCGAACAGCATGGCGAGGGCGGCCGCGATTTCTATTTTACGACCGAAGACATTGCCGGTTTCGAACGGATAGCTGGCAAGACCGCTGAGGCGCTGGCCTTTCCGCTCACGCTGGAACAGCATTCGCTTGCCGCGCTGGCGCCGCTCATCCTTCCCGCCGAGGCGATAGGCGACCTCCGGCTGGAAGTCGCCGCGGATGCCCGCATCCGGCCGACACGCTTCGAGTTCTGGGGCGCCGAGCCTTCTCTGGCGAAGCTGCGCGCCGAACTTGAAAAGCGCGGCTACCGCTTCTTGAGTCTGGAGATAGTCTCGCGTGAGCTAAGGATGGCGAAGGACGTGCCGATCGACGGCGAGGGTTTCGGCTCCGTGCTGAAGGAAATCGTTCCGCTGGCAAGGTCGCTGCAATGCAGCTATCGCGGTACCGAGACCGTCGAAGGCCACGAACAGTTCCTGCTCACCCGCCCTCTGCCCGAGCGCTACAGCGGCGCGCGCCCCGGGCTTTTCAGTCGTCTTTTCGGTCGCGGGTAGGCTGACAGGTGGGCCGCCGCAGCTGCTTTACCGCTTCGGCCCGAAACCGGGATAGGGGTTGAGCGGCACGATGGCCGCGATGTCCATCATGCCTGCCTCGATCAGCGGCAGCGTGGCAAGGTGGCCGCGCACCTCCTTTTCGTCTGCCGCCTCGAACATCATGCCGCTGCCGGGAACGTCGCCGCGGTTCCAGATCTGGCGCACGGCGCCTTGGACGTAGAGCGTCTTGCGCTGTTCGGATTCGGGCGGCAGCAGCGGCGCGAAGTCGGCGTCACCGAACTTCTGAGTGTTGCGGGTGAGAAGGGCAAAGAACTGCATGGCGATCTCCTTGGTGGCCGGTTGATGCTGGAGGTATCGCTCCCGCTGGTCAGACTGTCCAAGACTGATTAGGCTAAAATTAAGACCTTTGAGGACTTGAGTGGGGGAGGGTAAAAATGCTCGACCTGCGTCAGATCAGATATTTCGTGGCCGTGGCTGAGGCCGGCAATGTCGGCCGTGCCGCCGAGCAGTTGCACATCTCGCAATCGCCCTTGAGCCGGCAGATCATCCAGCTCGAGGAACAGCTCGGTGTCGCCTTGTTCGAGCGGGCGAAGCAGCGTGTCCACCTCAATGCCGAAGGCAGGGCCTTTCTTGCCGAAGCCCGAGCGCTGCTTGCCAATGCTGCGCGGCTGGAAGAGCTCGGCCGCAACCTTGCCAGCGGCGCCACAGGCAGCCTCGCCATCGGCTATGTCGAAGGCGCGGTGCATGCGGGGCTGATCGCGGACATGCTGCGGGATTTTCGCCGCGCGCGGCCGGATTTTCATCTACAGTTGCGCAGCCGGCGGACGGCTGCGCAGTTCGAAGATCTGAGGCAGCGCGTCCTCGACCTCGGTTTCGTCTATGCGCCGGCGCCGCAAGGCGATCCGAATATCGAGAGCATATTGGTGCGGCGCGAGCCGTTGGTTCTGGCAATGCCGGAAGGCGATCCGCTCGCCGATGTCGCCGACATCGCGCCCCGCCATCTCGACGGCCGCGTTTGGATCACAGTCGTGCGCCAGCCCGGCGACACCAACCGCGCGCAGTTCCTGGTGGCCTGCGCCGAATCCGGTTTCATGCCCGATATCGCCTATGAGACGGCCGATCCCTTGACCTCGCTTGGCCTGGTCAGCGCTGGGCTGGGGCTGGCGACGGTACAGGAAAGCCTGCGCTCGACCGCGCCTCCCGGCATCGTCTTCCGGGACCTGTTCTGGTTCAAGCGCAGCGTTGAGATCCACCTTGCCTGGCGGCGCAATGATCGGAGGGCGGCGATTGCGGATTTGAGGAGGGCAGTAGGCAGTAGGCAGTAGGCAGTAGGCAGTAGGCAGTAGGCAGTAGGCAGTAGGGGTCGTCTTTCGCTATTGCCTACTGCCCAATCCCTATTGCCTACATTTTGTCGATCACCGACTGCACCCCTTCAGTCGGCGCGTCGACCGACGAGCCCGCCACCATGATGGCGGCGACGATCGCTTCCGGGTCGTCAACCACCAGTGGCTTCACCTTATGCGCGGTGTGGATGAAGCCTTCCTCGGACATATGCTCGATCAGCGTCAGCATCGGGTCCCAGAAACCTTTGACGTTGGCGAAGACGATCGGCTTGCGATGGTGGCCGAGCTGCGCCCAGGTCATGATCTCGACGATCTCTTCGACCGTGCCGATGCCGCCCGGCAGCGCCACAAAGGCGTCGGATTTCTCGAACATGCTGTGCTTGCGCTCGTGCATGTTGTCGGTGATCAAGAGTTCGTCGAGCTTGTCGAGCGCGGTCTCGGTCGCCTCCTTGTTGATCAGGAAGCGCGGGATGATGCCGGTGACCTTGCCGCCGGCCTTGAGCGCGCCGTCGGCGACAGCGCCCATGATGCCCTTGGTGCCGCCGCCATAGATGAGGCGCAACCCGGATTTGGCAAGCGAGCGGCCAAGTGTGTGGCCGGCCTTGATATAGGCCTCGTCGCGGCCCGGAGACGAGCCGCAATAGACGCAGACGGATCGAATCGTGTTCATGGCGATGATTGGTGATGGGGACGGTCGGCCGGGTCAAGCCCGCGGACGGGCTTTTTCTTGTCGGACTCGGGAAAACACGCTAGACCGGGCGTTAGGTGGCTAAGGGGGCAATACGGAATTATGGCGATCAATCCTTCTAAGGCGTTTTTGTTCGCGGCGGGTGGCGTTGTCGCCGTCGTGGCGGTCGCCTACGGCTCGGGCGCGCTCGACCCTTATATCAACGACCAGAAGCCGGCGCAGGTCGCGGTGCTGCCGCAGACCGATGCGAAACCGGCTGAATCCTCGAGCACCGGCACAGAGGCGCGCGTGCCCCAGGCTCCGGCAAACACAATGGCTCCGGCGAACACGATGGCGCCAGCCAACACCATGGCGCCCGCCAATAAGATGGCGCCGGCCGCCCAGGCGCCCGCCGCCGGCCCGACATTGCCGACCTTCGATGTCGTGCGCGTCGAGGGCAATGGCTCGATCGTCGTCGCCGGCAGCGCCGCGCCCAACGCCAAGGTCGAGATCTTGAATGGCGGCACGGTGCTCGGCTCGACCGAGTCCGGACCCGACGGCGCCTTCGCCATCGTGCTCGACGATCCGCTGAAGCCCGGCGACTATACGATCACGCTGCGCCAGACGGTTGGCGGCATTGCCGTTGCCTCGGCCCAGACCGCCGTCGTGTCGGTGCCGCAGAGCCCGACCGGCCAGGTGCTGGCCATGGTTGAGGAGCCGGGCAAGGCCTCGCAACTGATCACCGTTCCTGAGACTGAGAGCAAGCCGGCGGCGCCGGCCGCGACCGATCAGGCAGCGGCGCCTGCGACCCAGGCACCGACCGCGCCGGCGGCATCGGGCACGGCCTCGGCGCCGGCCGCGACCGCGCCGGCCGCCACAGACCAAGCGACCGCGCCGGCTGCGGCCGCCGCGGCGGAGCCCAAGATCGCGGTCGAAGCGGTCGAAATCGACGGCAGCAAGATCTTCGTCGCCGGCACGGCCGATCCCGGCCGCAAGGTGCGCGCCTATGCCGACGCCATCCTGCTCGGCGACGCCAAGACTTCGGCCGACGGGCATTTCCTGATCGAAGCGACGCGCGACATTCCGGTCGGCAGCTACACTATCCATGTCGACGGCCTGGACAATGACGGCGTCAAGGTCGTCGCCCGCGCTGCCGTCCCGTTCGAGCGCGAGGCCGGCGCGTCGGTCGCCGCCGTCGCCCCAAGCAAGACAAAGCCGGCCGAGGCCAAGCCGGCCGAGACCAAGACCGCCGAAATCACGACCGACACAGCAACGGCCGAAGCGGCCAAGCCCGCCCCGGCCGCCGGGGGCGCTGCCAAGGTTGCCGAGGCGACGCCCTCGACCGACGTGCCCGAAACGGTCGCGCCAAAGCTCGAACATGCCGACAGCTCCGTCATCATCCGCCGCAACGACACGCTCTGGCGCATCTCGCGCCGCGTCTACGGCCATGGCACGCGCTTCTCGACGATCTATCTGGCCAACAAGGACCAGATCCGCGATCCCGATCGCATCTGGCCAGGCCAGGTGTTCAAGGTGCCCTCGACTTCGAAGGAAGGCGAGGCCGCCGACATGAAGGCCATGGGCGAGCAGATGACAGCCGCGCCGGCGAAGACGGAGTGAGGCACTTCGTCATTCTAGGGCGGAGCAAGGAGCAAAGCGACGCGCGCAGACCCTAGAATCCATGCCGTGACATAAAGGCGATGCCACGGTGCAGACCTGTCTTTTTCAGGCATCCTACGGAGTTCCATTCTCGATCGCGGCATCTCGCGCGCACGTCCCGGCATGGATTCTAGGGTCTACGCGACGCTTCGCGTCGCTACGCCCTAGAATGACGAACGAGAGGGCTGCGATCTCCTTCAACAAATCTACCCATGCGCCTAGCTTGCCCTCTCACCGTTCATCGTCTATCGCCGATGAACGATGTCCGAATCCCCCGAGACCCGCTGCACCGAAAGCCGTGCCATTGCCGCGCGGCTGGCGGCGCTGTCGCATCCGGCGCGCATCGAGATCCTGAAACATCTCTCGGCCAGCCGCTGCTGCTCCTGCCGTGAGGTGGTCGATCACCTCGATCTCGCACAGTCGACCGTTTCGCAGCATCTGAAGATACTGGTCGAGGCCGGACTCGTCCGCTTCGAGACCGACCGCCAGCGCTCGCGCTACGCGGTCGACCACGCCGCGCTTGCGGGCGTCTCCGCTTCGCTCACCCAGCTCGTCAACTCCTGCTGCCCCAGCCTCTCACCCATAAGGCAAGACTAGTGGCCGAAAAGACCGTATCCGCCGAAGCCGGCACCCTCACCACTTTGCGCAATCTGTGGCCCTATATGTGGCCGGCCGACCGCGCCGATCTCAGAGCCCGCGTCACCTGGGCGACGCTGCTTCTGGTCGTCGCCAAGGTCACATTGGTCGCCGGCCCCTATTTCTTCAAATGGGCGACCGATGCGCTGGCCCATGGCTCGAAGACACCGCCGCCGCTGCCATCCTTCCTGCTGGCGCCGGTGGCGCTGGTCATCGCCTATAACGTGCTGCGCCTGATCCAGCTCGGCTTCAACCAGCTGCGCGACGCGCTGTTCGCCCGTGTCGGCCAGTATGCGGTGCGCCAGCTCGCCTTCCGCACCTTCGTCCACATGCATCAGCTGTCGCTGCGCTTCCATCTCGAGCGCCGCACCGGCGGCCTGTCGCGCATCATCGAGCGCGGCACCAAGGGCATCGAGACCATCGTGCGCTTCATCATGCTGAACACCGCGCCGACCATCCTCGAATTCGCGCTGACGGCCGGCATATTTGCCTTCACCTATGGCTGGAAATACGTCGCCGTGGTCGCCGTCACCGTCAGCCTCTATGTCTGGTTCACCGTCAAGGCGAGCGACTGGCGCATCTCGATCCGCCGCGACATGAACGACAGCGACACCGACGCCAACACCAAGGCGATCGACTCGCTGCTCAACTTCGAGACGGTCAAATATTTCACCAATGAGCACATGGAGGCCGAGCGCTTCGACCGCTCGATGGCACGCTACGAGCTCGCCGCGACGAAAACCTGGACATCGCTCGGCTGGCTGAATTTCGGCCAGGGCCTCATCTTCGGTCTCGGCACGGTCATCGTCATGTGCATGTCGGCGCTGGAGGTGCAGGCCGGCAGGCAGACGGTGGGCGACTTCGTCTTCATCAACGCCATGCTGATCCAGCTTTCGGTGCCGCTCAACTTCATCGGCTTCATCTACCGCGAAATAAGGCAGGGGTTGACCGATATCGAGCATATGTTCGACCTGCTCGACGTGCCCCAGGAGATCGTCGACAAGCCGGATGCCAGGCCTTTGAAGGTCGGGCCCGGCAAGGTCGAATTCCGCGACGTGCATTTCTCCTATGATCCCAGCCGCAAGATCCTGAAAGGCGTCTCCTTCGAGGTGCCGGCCGGCAAGACCGTGGCCATCGTCGGCCCGTCCGGCGCCGGCAAGTCGACCATCTCCCGGCTGCTGTTCCGTTTCTACGACGTTCAGGGCGGCCAGGTGCTGATCGACGGCCAGGACATCCGCGACGTCACGCAGGAGAGCCTGCGGGCGGTGCTCGGCATGGTGCCGCAGGACACCGTGCTGTTCAACGACACCATCGCCTACAACATACGCTACGGTCGTGTCGGCGCCGGCGAGGAGGAGGTGCGCAAAGCGGCCGAGCTCGCCCAGATCGGCCCGTTCATCCAGAAGCTGCCCGAGGGCTACAAGTCGATGGTCGGTGAGCGCGGGCTGAAATTGTCGGGCGGCGAGAAGCAGCGCGTGGCGATCGCCCGCACCATCCTCAAGGCGCCCCCGATCCTGATGCTGGACGAGGCGACCTCAGCGCTGGACACCCAGACCGAGCAGGAGATCCAGGCAGCGCTCGACCTGGTCAGCAAGGGCCGCACCACGATCGTGATTGCCCACCGGCTGTCTACGGTGATTTCGGCCGACGAGATCATCGTGCTGAAGGACGGCCAGATCGCCGAGCGCGGCACCCATGCGGCGCTGCTTGCCAAGCACGGCCTCTACGCCTCGATGTGGGACCGCCAGCGCGAGGCGACCGAAGCCGAGGAGCGCCTGCGCATCGCGCGCGAGGGCGACGAGCTTGGGGTGATTGTGAGGAGAAGGACGTCGGAGGTGAGCTAGTGCCTGTTCACCTTCTCCCCCTGTGGGAGAAGGTGGATCGGCGCGCAGCGCCGAGACGGTTGAGGGGTGTTCCAGGGAACGCCCACGTCTCACCTCTTCCAACACCCCTCATCCGACCGAGCTTCGCTCGGCCACCTTCTCCCACAAGGGGAGAAGGTAAAGTCGGCGCCAAATTCCCCCTTGACCTCAACCTATCTTGAGCTTGCAAACCAACCTCCGAGCCACCTGCCAGGCAAACCTTCCAAATCGGAGATGGATGAAAATGAGCACCAACAATCACCGCACCGGTAGCGTGTTCCGGGTCGACAAATTCGTCGTGCCGGCGCAAGCGCGCGACGAAATCCTCAGCAAGGCCAGGATGACGCATGAACTGCTGCGTCAGCAGGAGGGTTTCGTGCAGGACTTCCTGCTTGAGCAATTTTCCGGCCCCGGCGAGTTCAACCTTGTCACCATGGTCGAATGGGAAAACCAGGCCGCGGTCGACAGGGTGGTGCCGATCGTCAAGGCAGCGCACGAGCGCATCGCCTTCAGCGCGCAGGAAACGATCGCCCGCCTCGGCGTCAAGGCCGACATAGCCAACTATCGGCGCGTGCCCGAACTATAGGAAGGCCACCCGGCTCCGGGCACCGAAACAGCGGCGCTCAGCACCTGGCCGGTGCGGGCGTCGCTCACCATGTTTCCGAACCCGCGCCATTCGGCGGCGGCGATGAACAACGTCCTGCCGTCGGAGCCGCCCAGCATGCAGGCAAAGCAGCCGCGATCGACCTCGACCCTGTCGATTTTCTCGCCGCCCTCGCGAACCCTGACACAGTGGCGGTTCGGCACGTCGGCATACCAGACACAGCCTTCGGCATCGATGCAGATCCCGTCGGGATAGTCGTTGCCGAGATCGGCCCAGACGCGCCGCTTGGAAAGGCTCCCATCTTCGGCGATGTCGAAGGCGGTCAATCGGTTGGCGTGGGATTCAGCGACGATCAGCGTCTGATTGTCCGGCGTCACCGCCATGCCGTTGGCAAAGGCGATATCCTCGGCGACCTGCCGCACGCTGCCGTCCGCTGCGACCAGCACGATCGTGCCCGGTCCGAAATGCTCGCCCGGCGCCGGTGCCGGCCCGCCGCCATTGACATAGATGTTGCCGCGCCCATCGACGACGATTTCGTTCCAGGGGTTCTTCGACAGATGCCTCAGATCGGCATGGGTGACGAGCGTCCCGCCTGCCTCCTGCCTCAGCAGCAGGCCTTCCCGTCCCGAGACCACCAGAAGCCTCCCGTCCGGCAGCCAGTCGATCGAATAGGGCAGGACAGCCGGGACGGTAAGCATCAACTCGCTCCGGCCATTTTCGTCTAGCACGACGATCTCGCCGGTGCCCCAGTTGCAGAGCCAGAGGCGGCCGTCATGCCAGCGCGGAGACTCGCCGAAGGCGAGGCCTTCGGTGATGATATTGGCACTCATTGCAGACGGTTTCTGCGAAGGCATTTGGCGGGCTCCCTGGGTGTCCACTCGCCAAGGACGCGCGACGGAGCCGAGTTCCGACACCCGGAGCAAAATTTAGGCTTGCACGCCGGCGTTGCTGCCTCCCCCATTGTTGCGTTGCGGGGAGGGGGGCTTTCCGCTATTGAGGCGCAACCTGAAACAGGGACCGCCCCAAGCCCTATGACGCTTCTCGACTCGGTCAAGAATACGTTCGTTCCGATCCATCGCGAAGGCTACCCCTTCATCGCCGCCTTCGCCGCGGCCACGCTCTTCCTCGGCTATTTCTCCTCGGTCCTGTTCTGGATCGGACTGATCCTCACCGCATGGTGCGTCTATTTCTACCGCGACCCCGAGCGCGTCACCCCGGTCGACGACCGGCTGGTGGTGAGCCCGGCCGATGGCGTGGTCTCGGCGGTCGGCCCCGCCGTGCCGCCGAGCGAGCTCGGGCTGGGCTCCGGCGAGATGACCCGGATCTCGGTGTTCATGAATGTGTTTTCCTGCCACATCAACCGCGCTCCGGTGCGCGGCCGGATCACGCGCATCGAGCACAAGCCCGGCAAATTCCTCAATGCCGAGCTCGACAAGGCAAGCGCGGAGAACGAGCGCAACGGCCTGGTCATCGACAGCCCCAATGGCACCATTGCCGCCGTCCAGATCGCCGGCCTTGTGGCGCGCCGCATCGTCTGCTGGGCCGAGGCCGGCGGTACTATCGCGATAGGCGAGCGTTTCGGCCTGATCCGCTTCGGCTCGCGCGTCGACGTCTTCCTGCCGTCGGGCGCCGTGCCGCGCGTCGCGGTCGGCCAGACGGCGGTCGGCGGCGAGACCGTGCTTGCCGAATTCGGCGGCACCGCGGTCACGCCCTTGGTCAGGGTTTCCTGAGCGTTGGGCGCGCCGTTCAAGAAATTCGAAGCCCATGCCAGCGGCGGCCCGCGCATCCGCGAGATCCCGATGCGCATGGTGCTGCCCAACCTGGTCACCGTGCTTGCCATCTGCGCCGGCCTATCCGGCATCCGCTTCGCCTTCGAGAACCGCTTCGAGATCGCTGTGGTCATGGTGTTGCTTGCCGCCTTCCTCGACGGCATCGACGGGCGACTGGCGCGCATGCTGAAGGCGACTTCGAAATTCGGCGCCCAGATGGATTCGCTGGCTGATATCGTCAATTTCGGCGTGGCGCCGGCCCTGGTGCTCTATGCTTTCCTGCTCGACCGCGCCGGCTCGCCAGGCTGGATCGCCGCACTTCTCTTCACCATCGCTTGCGGCATGCGGCTGGCCCGCTTCAACGTTCTGGCCGATGACGCCGAGCAACCGGCCTGGCAGACCGAATATTTCGTCGGCGTGCCGGCCCCGGCGGGTGCTGTGCTGGTCATGCTGCCGCTCTATCTTTATTTCCTACGGCTCGGTCTGGAGCCCAGCCGGCCGGCCGCCTTCGTCGCCACCGGCTTTACCGTGCTGGTCGCTTTCCTTCTGGTCAGCCGCCTGCCGGTCTATTCGGGCAAGAGCGTCAAGGTGCCGGGCGACAGGGTGCTGCCGGTCATCCTCGGCGTCGTGCTCTACATCCTCTTGCTGATGACCTATCCCTGGTACACGCTGACGGCTTCCGTCGCTGGGTACCTGCTTTTCCTGCCGTTGTCGGTGCGCGCCTATTCCAAGCGGGCCATGCGCGAAGGCGAGAAGGTGCCGCCGTCGGATATCGGGTAGCGCTGCGCCCTAGGCCGCCGCACTCAGCCCCAGCCGGTCGATCGCCAGCTTGCGCGCCGAAATGTAATCCGTCTTGCCCGAGCCCAGCACCGGGATCTCTTCCACCTTGATGATGTCGTTGGGCACCATCAGCTCGGCCGCGCCGGCCTTCTTGCCGAACTGGCGCAGCTCCTCGGCATTGGCTTCGTCGGCGGTGGTAACCAGCACGATGCGCTCGCCGCGCCTCTTGTCGGGCACTGCCACCGCCGCGTGGCGTTCTTCCGGCCATAGGGACTGCACCAGCATCTCGACGGCGCCCAGCGACACCATCTCGCCGGCGATCTTGGCGAAGCGCTTGGCCCGCCCCCGTATGGTGATGAAGCCCTCGCGGTCGACCGAGACGATATCGCCGGTGTCGTGCCAGCCTTCCAGCCGCTGCAATTCGCCGGGACGGTCGGCGGTCATGTAGCCCATCATCATGTTCGGCCCGTCGAGCCACAGCCGGCCGCCCTCGGCGATGCCTTCGACCGGCTCCAGCTTCATGCGGATCGCCGGCAGCGGCCGCCCGACTGTGCCGTCGCGGCTGTGGATGGCGGTGTTCACCGCCACCACGGGCGCGGCCTCGGTCAGCCCGAACCCTTCCACGATCGAGGCCTGGAAACGGTCGCGGTAGGTGCGCCGCGTTTCCGGCTTCACCGCTTCGGCGCCGGCCACGACAAAGCGCAGGCTGGAGAAGTCGCCGTCCTTGGCGGTGCGGGCGTAGTTGGCCAGAAAAGTGTCGGTGCCGAACATCACGGTCGGCTTCACCTTGCGGGCGATCTCTGGGATGATCTTGTAGTGCAGCGGCGAGGGGTAGAGGAACAGCTTAACGCCCAGCACCAGCGGCAGGATGGTGCCGCCGGTCAACCCGAAGGAATGGAACACCGGCAGCACGTTGAGCAGGATGTCGGCCGGCGAGACGGAGACGCGCGCCTCGGCCTGCATGACATTGGCAAGCAGGTTGCGGTTCGACAGCACCACCGCCTTCGGCGTGCCTTCCGAGCCGGAGGTGAACAGGATGACAGCGGGCTTCGAGGCTTGCTGCCGCTGCAGTGGCAAACGCCACAGAAGCGCGGCGGCAACCTTGTCCAGGGTCGTCACATTGGCGCGCACATCTTCCAGCCACAGCATCTTGGCGCCACCCGCCTCGACCGCTGCGACGATGTCGTCGATGCCCGCCTTTTCGATGAAGGCGCGGGAGGAAACCACCGTCCTGATGACAGCAGTGCGGACCGCCGCGGTCACGCTCGCCGGGCCGGCGGTGTAGTTGATCATCGCCGCCACGCGGGCAGCTGAGACCAGGCCGACGAAGGTAAGCACCACGCCATTGGCGTTGGGCAACAGCACGCCGACCGCTTCGCCGGGCGCGGTCACCGCCTCGAAATGGCGGCCGAGCACGCGAGCGCCGATGAACAGCTTACGGTAGCTGAGCGAACCGGAAATCACATCCTCGATGATGGGGCGCGAAGGTCCGATGCGGTCGGCGGCGTCGCGCATGGCGAGGAAGAGCCCGCGATCGAGATTGGTGCCGTAAAGCCGTGCCTCGGCGAACCGGTCGAACAGCGCGTTGGTGTTGGATGCCATGTCGGGGTTGCACGCCACCAGCTCGGCGATGGTCATCGGCTCCAGCACACTCATCGAAAGCCGCGGGAACCAGTGGCGCGGCGCTTTTTCCTTCGGCGTCAGCGACACCGGCAGGTCACGCGTGCCGGCAACGAAGATCGGCACGATGCGTGCATCGGCCTGCATGGCGATGCGGGTGATGGCGCGAAACAGCCGGAACGATTTGACGTCCGGCTCGACATTGTCCGGCAGGTAGACGGCGAGCCGCCCCTTGCCCTTCAGCACGCGCACCAGCCGGCGGCTGACGAAGATATGTTCGGCGTTGAAGGCGATGGTACGCGCAAGCTCGCGCCACGGCTCCAGCCAGGGCGAGCGCGCCGAAGCCTCGTCCAAGATATGCAGCGTGTCGTCGGGAAGCAGCGACAGCATCAGCGCCGGTTCGATGCGCGATTGGTGCCAGACGACATAGATGACCGGCGTCTTGGCGCTGCGGGCGATGCGCATGCGATTGTCGGCGATGCGGTAGGCGAGCTTGAACGGCACATAGAGCAGCGCCTGGGTGAAGCGCAGGTCGAGCCGGAACCGCTCGATCACGGCAATCAGCAGCCAGGCAAAGACAAGGCCCGCCAGCAGCGCCAGGGTCAGGATCATGCCGCTCTCTCCCAGTCTCCTCCAGGGCGCGGCTCTTGAGCGACCGCTTCGGTGGCAGAGGGTAGCGGAAGTGCGGGCAAGGTCAATGCGGGGTCGGAGAGCTTTCCTTTCTCCCCTTGTGGGAGAAGGTGGATCGGCGCGCAGCGCCGAGACGGATGAGGGGTGTTGGAAGAAATGAGGCGCTGGAAAATCCAGCTCTTGAGGCGCTTAGCTTGCGACGCCGCGCTCCGTCCAACACCCCTCATCCGACCGAGCTTCGCTTGGCCACCTTCTCCCACAAGGGGAGAAGGGGAAGACGGCGCTACGCCGCCTTCAACCTTCCGCTGATGAAGCGGAACTCCTGGCTTTTGCCGCCATAGCCATAAGCCGCCGCCGGCACTTCGTGCACGAAGGCGTAGCTTTCCTCATGCACGCCGCCCAGCAGCCGGCCGAAGGCCTCGAAGATCGCCTTGAGATAGGCTTCGAGCTCGAGCTTGGTGTTGGTGCCGTCGACCACCTTGATATCCAGCCAGAACGTGTTGGTACCGTACTCGGCCAGCGACTTGCCGCCGGCGAACCAGTGCTGCGGATCGATGTAGTTGACGGCGACCGCGGTGATCGTCGGATCCTTGTGCAACAGCTTCGCGGTGATTTCGGTCGCCACCCTGGCGATTGCGGCGGACAGCTTGGCATCCGGCTTGCCGGTGACGCTCACATTGATGATCGGCATTTTTCTATCCTCCGAGTTGGGCGCCTCGCGCCGACGATGGGAGGACCATGCCATCGGCATGGCATCAATAAAATCGAATTGTTTTTGATAAATAGTTCGATAGCATTGAAGTATGGAAACGCTCGATCCGGATCTTCTGAAAACCTTCCTTGCCTTTGTCGACGGCGGCTCGCTCGCCAAGGCCGCATCCACCGTCGGCCGCACACCGTCAGCGGTGACCGCGCAGATGCAGCGGCTGGAGGAGATCGTCGGCGAGCCGCTGCTCATCCCGCAGGGCAGGGGACGCGGGCTGACGCCGGCCGGCGAAGATCTTGTCGGCCATGCGCGACGCATCCTTACCGTCCACACCGAAGCCTGGCTGGCGCTGAAAGGCGCGCGCGCCGGCGGCCGCATCGCCATCGGCACGACGCAGGATTTCGCCGATCAGGGCCTGCCGGACCTGCTCCGGGCCTTCGCCGCCAGCCACCCGCGCGTCAGGGTCGAGCTGCGCGTTGGCCGTTCCATGGAACTCGGGTCGGCCCTGCAGGCAGGCCAGCTCGACCTCGCGATCACCATGCGCCATGCCCCGTCGCCGGATGAAGCGGCCCTGATCAGCGAGCCGATCCTGTGGCTCTGCTCGGAAAAAGGCTTGGCGGCGCGGCAGGAAGCGGTACCGTTGGCCCTGCTCGATCCCTATTGCGGCTTCAGGGAGGCGGCGCTCAATGCGCTCGACGCAGCCGGCCGCCGCTATCGCATCGCCGCCGGCAGCGCCAGCCTTGCCGGCCTGCGCGCGGCGGTCGATGCCGGCATCGCGCTGACGCCGCGCACCCGGCGTTTCGCCCATTCCGGCATCGTCGAGGCATCTGCCGGTTTCGACCTCCCGCCGCTGCCGATGGCCGATTTCGCCATCCGGCTCGGCCGCGAAGCCACGCGTCCCGCGCGGGACCTGGCGGAGCTGCTTGCCGGCGGCCTGGCCCTTCCGTCCTGAGGCCGGTCGCCCAAAGAAAAAGCCGACCTTTTTGAGGGTCGGCTTCTAGTCGGACGGGTCGAGGGGTTTGGGGGGACTTGGGGGGTGACCCGTCGATCCAATAATGCTCCGCGCGGATGATGGTTCCGTGACCGGCGAAATATTTTTATGAACCCGCCGATTTCGCCTTCAGCCAGTCGCGTCCGGCATGCGCAAAGACCGCGCAAAGCACGATGGCGCCGCCGATGATGCTGGCCATCGGTGGGAGTTCGCCCAGAAACAGCAGGGCAAACAGGATGGCGAACGGCACCTCTGCGGAACCGAGCAGGCCGGCTTCCGCCGACGGGATCAGCCGCGAGCCTTCCGTCCACAGGATCGAGGCGAGCGCGAAAGAGCAGCCGAAGGTGGCAAGCAGCGCCACGTCGCGGGCGGACACGGCCAGCGGATCGGTGACGAACCAGCCGAGCACGAAAAGCAGGAAGGCCGAGACAGCGCCCGCCCACACGACCGGCGAGTCGCGAAAAGCGCGCACCATGATCATGTAGAGCGCGCTGCCGGCGGTCATCAGCAGCGCCAGGGCGTCGCCGAACAGGTGCCCGCTGCCGAGGCCGGCGCCCACCATAATGGCGACGCCGCAAAGCGATACGGCCGCCGCGATCATCGTCTGCAGCCGGATTTTTTCCCGCACCAGAAGGAAGGCGAGCAGTGCGGCGATGAAGGGCGAGGTCGCGTAGATCACCGCGACATTGGCGACATAGGTGAATTTGAAGGCCGAGATGAAGGCGATGCTGGCGGCGGCGCCCTCGACCGCAAGCAGCCAGCCCCGCCAGCCGAGTTTCAGGCGCCCGTCCGAGCGGCGCCGGCGCCACAGCACGTAGAAGCTGATCAGGATCGAGCCGAAAAAACCGCGCCAGCAGGTGATCGTCAGCGGATCGGCATGGATCGACTTGGTCAGCACGCCGGTGAGCGCGAAGGCGATCGCCGATGCCGACACCAGGATGATGCCGAGCGTGCGCTCGGCAGCCACGTCGGCGGCGGCAGGCGCAAGCTTTTCCGGCATGTCGAGCGTGTCCGTCATGGCGCCAGCCTACCCAGTTGCTCCTGACAGCCTTCCGTCATGAGGCCTGCTCCCGTCTGCGGAAATGCTCGTTGCCGACGATGAGCAGGCCGGCGCCGATGATCAGCGCCGCGCCCATGAACACTTTCGTGCGCGGCACGTCGCCCCAGATGGCGTAGCCCAGCGCGAAGGCCCAGACCAGTGAAGTGTATTCGAAGGGTGCGATAATCGACACCGGCGCGCGCTTCATGCCTTCGAACAGCACATATTGCGCCACCCCGCCGAGTGCCCCGACGCTGACAAGCAAAAGAAGCTGCCGCCAATCGGGCATGCGCCACCAAAGCAGCGCCGGCACGGCCGAGAAGAGCAGGAAATAGAAATTGTTGAGCACGAGCTGGATCGTCGTGCGCTCCTGCAGCGCCGTCTTGCGCAGCAGCACCACGGCGATCCCCCAAAGGACGGCCGCTGCCAGCACCAGGAGCACCGGCACGGAGAGGCCGAGTCGGGTCGGATCGCAGGCGATGAAGACGCCGACGAAGCCGATGAACACCGCCAGCCAGCGCAGCAGCGGCACCGTCTCGCCCAGGATCAGCACGGACAGCACGGTGACGATGATCGGCGCGGCGTAATAGATGGTGGTGAGCTCGGCAAGCTGCAGCGAGCGCGCGGCGTTGTAGTAGCAAAGCCAGGCGGCGAGCGTGAAGGCGCTGCGCACCAGCATCGGCCTGACGATCGGCGAATCGATCGTGTCGGCGAACAGCCGCCTGCCGCCGACCGCGCCGCAGGCGACGAGCACGGTGATCGAGCGGACGAACATGATCTGCCAGACCGTCATGCCAGCGACCAGGAGCTTGATCGAGGCATCCTGCGCCGAAAACAGGAAATAGGCCGCGGCCGTGAACAGGATGCCGGCCAGCACCCTTTCGCGGCTTTCCAGGATGACGACATCGGCCATAAGGGCTCAGCGTGTTTGCGTGAGGCGGTTCCGCCCCGGTCGGGACCGTTGCTCCAGCTATAGGGGCGAAAGCTTGCACTGCGCTGCTCCAGCGCAGCGCTTGCGTTGGCGCAGGTTGTTCGCCGGAGGCCGGTCGGGGCTACTGCGTCGCCTGATAAAGCTCCGATGCCGCATCCTTCAGCGCGCGTCGGCCATCGGGCCGCAGATACATCATGTGGCCGCCCTCGATGACGTCGAGCCGGATCGGCTTGGCGTCCCATAGCGAAGGAAGCTGGTTCACCAGATAGCGCGAGGCGAGATAGGGCGTGATGAGATCGGTATAGCCGTTGACGATGACGACACCCAGCGCCGGGTTGAGCGAACGCGCCCGCTGCAGGTCGTTCATCACACCGGCATAGCCCTGGCCCGATGTGCCGTAATCCCAGCTGCGGCTGACCTCGCCATTGAGCAGCCGGTAGCTGACGTCGGTGCGGTAGTTCAGCTCGTCGCGGGCGTAAGCGACGAAGGCGGAGGTCAGCACCGGAACGCTGCGGTCGAGCACCGGGTCGGGGCCGGCCTCACGGGCGCTTTGCGGCGCGATGTCGGCAGTGCCGATGGTGGCGTCGTAGGGGCTCAGAACCTTGCCGGTGGCGCGCTGGAATTCCTTGGCGAAAAGCCCGATGGGGATGCGGGCGAAATTGCGCTGGACGAGCTCCAGCGGCAGGCCGATGATCTCCGAAACGCGCCCGCTGGCGAGTTTGCCGCCTTGCTCCAGCCCGCTGTTCAGCGCCGTCAGGTAATCGCCGAGCGCATAATGCTCGACCTCGGCCAGCCTGTCGCGCAACGCGTCGCCGCTCACGCCGTCGGCCTTGAGCCGCGTCGCCGCCAGCGAAGGCAGCTCCAGCGCCCAGTGCAGCTGGTCGAACTGGTCGGGCCGCACCAGCATGAACTCCAGCGCCGGCGAGATCAGCACGATGCCGCTGGGGCTGAGGCCGACATCCTCCTGCAGCGTGCGGGCAAGCAGCGCGGCGCGAAAGCCGCCATAGCTCTCGCCGGCGAGGAACAGCGGCGATCCGGTGCGGCCGTTCTGCACCAGATAGAGGCGGATGAAGGCGCCGACCGAGCTGGCGTCGGCATCCACGCTCCAGAATTCCTTCGGTTCGTGACCCGGCGCCTCGCGGCTATAGCCGGTGCCGACCGGATCGACGAAGACGAGATCGCTCATGTCGAGCCAGCTGTCGGGGTTGTCGATGAGCTTCTGCGGCGGCCGCAGGAACTCGCCGTCGGCGGCGGTCTCGACGATGCGCGGTCCGATCGCGCCGAGATGCAGGTAAGCAGACGCGGCACCGGGCCCGCCGTTGAAGACGAAGGTGATCGGCCGCTCCTTCGCCGGGGCGGGCGATTGCTCCGAGTAGGCGACATAGAAGATCTCGGCCGTCACCTCGCCCTTGCCGGATAGGAGGGACAGCGTGCCGGCCTTGGCCTGGTAATCCAGCTTGCGCCCGCCGAGCGTGATCGAATGCTCTGTCACCTGCGGAGGCGGCAACAGCGACAGCACGCCGCCGGTCGGGGCTGGACGCTCGGGTGCTTCGGCGAAGGTGGGCTGAGCGAAGGCGGCGAGCGCCAGCAGGACGAGGGAGACGAGCTTGGATCGCATGTGGGCTCCGGAAATGGTCTCGGAATAGGTATGGCCTGGGCGTGTGAAGTCAAAACAACAATCGCAAACGTTGCGATCCTTCGCGCCCCCCTCTGCCCTGCCGGGCATCTCCCCCTCAAGGGGGGAGATCAGATGTCGCGTCGGCCTTCGCCATTCTCCCACGCTCGCTAATCTCCCACGCTGCGGAAAGGGCGCCGCCGGAGAAGCTGCCAATCTCCCCCCAAGAGGGGGAGATGTCCGGCAGGACAGAGGGGGGCGCTGTTCCGCTGGCATATCAGTGCTATCAAGGCATCAAAGGCTGATCGGAAGGACAACACAATGGACGCAACCGCGCTCAAGGCCGTGCAGGCCCCGTTGAAGGAAGCCTATCGCGAGGACGCCGCCAAGGCGCTGATCACGCTGAGAGCCCGCGGCACGCTCGACGACCAGTCGATCGCCTGCAAGGTGGAGACCGGTAGGGCGCTTGCTGTCGCCGGGCTTCATCCGGCCACCGGCGGCTCGGGCCTCGAGCTGTGCTCGGGAGACATGCTGCTGGAAGCGCTGGTCGCCTGCGCCGGCGTGACGCTGAAAGCGGTGGCGACCGCCTTAGAGTTCAAGCTCGGCAACGCTACCGTCGAGGCCGAGGGCGATCTCGATTTTCGCGGCACGCTGGGCGTCGCCCGCGACGCGCCGGTCGGCTTCCGCGAGATAAGGCTGAAATTCGATCTCGACACCGACGAGCCGCAAGAGCGCATCGATTCACTCATCAAGCTCACCGAGCGCTACTGCGTGGTGTTCCAGACGATCAACAACAAGCCGGCGTTGAGCGTGAGCGCGCGGCGCTGAAACGACGCCTCGCGCTACTGCGCCGAAGGCGTTTCCGCATCCCCTTCATCGGTGAACGGCGAAGCGCTCGGCACGCATTGCACGGCCCATCCCTGCGGCGTCGGCTGCTTCTGATATTCGGTGATGGCGTTGGTGCATTGTTCGCGGGTGTCGAAGGTGCTGGGCAGCACCACCATGCCGCCTTGCGGGCCGGCGATCACCAGATACCAGACCAACGCTACGCTGGGAGTAGCAGCCATGGGAATTCCTCGCTTTGAAATGTCGGAGTCGGGCCGATCCTAGCAACTCCCATGGAGCAGCGAAAGCAGCGAGGCGGCACACGCTTTCGCCGCTCCGTTCACAGACCCGTGAATAGAGGGGTTGCGACGCCTCAGGCACCCAGGCTTTATTCCGGCTGCCGGTAGGCGACGAAGCGGTTGTGCTTGGCCTGGAAGATCAGGCCGGTCTCCTTCAGTTCCGGGCTTGCCAGGGGCACGATGCGCTTGGCGATCTCGGACGGATGCGGCAGCGTCTCCGGGTCTTCGCCGGGCATGGCCTGCGCGCGCATTGCGGTGCGGGTTGCGCCGGGATCGGCGGCGTTCACCCGCAACGGCAGGCTCTCCGTTTCATGTGCCCAGGAACGCATCATCGTTTCGACCGCCGCTTTCGAGGCCGCGTAGGGCGCCCAGAAGGCGCGCGCCGAATGCGCCGCATTGGAAGTGAGAATGACGGCGCGGCCGGCGTCGGAGAGCCTGAGCAGCGGATCGACCGAGCGGATCAGCCGCCAGGTCGCCGTCACGTTGATGGTCATCACCTTCTCGAAGGTCTTGGCCTCGACATGGCCGATCGGCGAGATGACGCCGAGCACGCCGGCATTGGCGACTAGGATATCGAGCTTGCCCCAGCGCTCATGGATCGCGCCGCCCAGCCGGTCGATGCCGGCCATGTCGGCAAGATCGAGCGGCACCAGCGTCGCCTGGCCGCGGCCGTCGGCCTTGATCTGGTCGTCCAGCTCTTCCAGCCCGCCCACTGTGCGCGCCACCGCGATCACATGCGCGCCGGCCGCAGCCAGCTCCCTGGCGATGAAATAGCCGATGCCGCGCGAGGCGCCGGTGACGACCGCCACGCGGCCTGAAAGGTCGAGGGTCATGTGAGAAATTCCATAAGGCGCGAAACAGCTCGGCGAAGGCAATTGATAGTCCGGGCGCCCTACGCCCCGCCGCTCGCCAGCAGCGACAGCGTGCGCACATTGTCGTGGCCTTCGAAGTCGAGCAGGCGGGTGGGGTACTGTCCCGTGAAGCAGGCGTCGCAGAATTGCGGCTGGTCGTTGTCGCGGCGTGCCTCGCCGACGGCGCGGTAGAGCCCGTCGATCGACAGGAAGCCGAGCGAATCGACGCGGATGAACTCCGCCATCTCCTCGACCGACATGCGCGATGCCAAGAGCTTCGACTTCTCCGGCGTGTCGACGCCATAGAAGCAGGAGGCACTTGTCGGCGGCGAGGCGATGCGCATATGCACTTCCCTGGCGCCGGCGTCGCGCACCATCTGCACGATCTTCTGGCTGGTGGTACCGCGCACGATCGAATCGTCGACCAGCACCACGCGCTTGCCCTCGATCATGCGGCGGTTGGCGTTGTGCTTGAGCTTCACGCCCATGTGGCGGATGGAATCGCCTGGCTGGATGAAGGTGCGGCCGACATAATGGTTGCGGATGATGCCGAGCTCGAAGGGAATGCCGGCAGCCTGCGAGAAGCCGATCGCGGCCGGCGTGCCGGAATCCGGCACCGGCACGACGATGTCGGCCTCGACCGGGCTTTCCTGCGCGAGTTCCGCGCCGATGCGCTTCCTCACATCATAGACGTTGCGGCCTTCGACCGAGGAATCCGGCCGCGCGAAATAGACATATTCGAAGATACAGAAGCGCGTCTTCTGCGGCTCGAACGGGAAGATGCTCTCGATGCCCTTCGCGGTGACCACCACCATCTCGCCGGGCTTGATGTCGCGCACGAAGCGGGCGCCGATGATGTCGAGCGCGCAGGTTTCGGACGCGAGGATCCAGGCGCCGTCGAGGTCGCCAAGCACCAGCGGGCGGATGCCCAGCGGATCGCGGCAGCCGATCATCTTCTTGGCGGTCATTGCCACCAGCGAGAAGGCGCCTTCGACCTGGCGGATCGCATCGATGAAACGCGAATTCAAATCGCGCTCCTTGCTGGTCGCGACCAGATGCAGCAGCGTCTCTGTGTCGGAGGTCGAGGAGAAGATCGAGCCCTGCTTCTGCAGCGCGCGCTGCACGGTGAGCGCGTTGGTGAGATTGCCGTTGTGAGCCACGGCAAGACCGCCTTCCGCGAGCTCGGCGAAGAAGGGCTGGATGTTGCGCAGCCCGGCGCCGCCGGTGGTGGCGTAGCGCGTGTGGCCGATGGCGCGGTTGCCTTGCAGGCTGTCGATGACGCGCTGTTTGGTGAAGGTATCGCCGATCAGGCCGACATGGCGTTCGACATGGAACTGGGTGCCGTCATAGGAGACGATGCCGGCCGCTTCCTGGCCGCGATGCTGCAGGGCATGAAGGCCGAGTGTGACGATGGCCGCCGCGTCCTGCCGGCCGAAGATGCCGAACACGCCGCATTCGTCATGAAAATGATCGTCGGCCTCGGCGGAAAGGACCTTGCCTTCATCTGCCGTTGAGTCTGCCATCTGGTGCTCAAGCTCCGCTAAAGCCGCCATATAAGGTGATCTTTCGCCGAACGCAACGCACGCTTTTGCATTCACAACCGGCACCAGGCCGGTCTGCGATCAGTTTGCCGGCGCTGGAGCCGGGGCGGGCGCTGGCGTGGCCGGCGCCGGCTCGTTGTCGGCAGGCGCCTCGCCCTCGCTGTCGTCTGGCGCCGGCGCGTTGTCGTCGCCTGATGGCGGCTCGGCCGCGGGCTGGTCGGTCGTGGCCGGCGCGCCGGCCTGCGGCGTGCCCTTATGGGTGTATTTGTTGACCAGTTCCTCGGTGTTTTCCGGCAGCACGCTTTCGAGCTTGGCGCCGATCGTCTCCAGCAACGGCCGCGACTTGGCGTTGGCGATCCAGGCAGGCGCCTTGGCGCCAGCCAGCCAGTTGAAGAACAGCAGCGCCACCGCGACCACCAGGATGCCGCGCGCCGCGCCATAGAGAAAGCCGAGCGTGCGGTCGAGCGCGCCGATGCGCGAATCGATGATCCAGTCGGCGAGCTTCATGGTGATGACGGAGACGACGATCAGCGCGATGAGGAAGACTATGCCCGCCGAAGCCGCCATCGCGATCTTGTCGTTGTCGACATAGGGCTGAACATAGGGCAGGACCGGCTTGTAGAAGAAGAAAGCCGCCGCCGCCGCCGCCGCCCAGGAAACCACCGAGAGCACTTCGCGGGAGAAGCCGCGCACCATGGCGAGCATTGCTGAGACCAGGGTGAAGCCGACGAGGATTCCGTCAAGCAGCGTAATCGGCATGGTTCTCGCCCCACTTCCTGTCTTACGGCCCGACGAGCCGCATCACTCCCCGTCGTCGGCACGACCGCGCCGTGAGCCGGCTATGCGCGCCACAAGGTCGGCAAGCTCGGTGGGCTGGAAAGCGCCGGCCCCGATTCCCCCGGCAAGTTCCTCGCTGCCGAGCGGCAGCACCGCGCTTCCAAAACCCAGCTTTTCGGCTTCCTTGAGGCGCTGCTGCGCATGCGCAACCGGCCTCACAGCGCCCGATAGGCTGATTTCGCCGAAATAGACGCAATCGGCGGGAAGGGCAAGACCGGTGAGTGACGAAACCAGCGCCGCGGCGACCGCGAGATCGGCCGCCGGCTCCGAGATCCGATAGCCGCCGGCGACGTTGAGATAGACGTCGTGCTGGCCGAAGCGGACGCCGCAATGCGCCTCCAGCACGGCGAGCACCATCGACAGCCGCGCGCCGTCCCAGCCGACGACGGCGCGGCGCGGCGTGCCGAGCGAGGAGGGTGCGACAAGCGCCTGGATCTCGACCAGCACCGGCCTCGTGCCTTCCATGCCTGCGAAAACCGCGGCGCCCGGGGACTTTGCATGGCGCTCGCCGAGGAAAAGCTCGGATGGATTGGAAACCTCGCGCAGCCCCTTGTCCGACATTTCGAACACGCCGATCTCGTCGGTCGGCCCAAAGCGGTTCTTCACCGTGCGCAGGATGCGGAAGTGGTGATTGCCTTCGCCCTCGAAGTAGAGCACGCCGTCAACCATGTGCTCGACGACGCGAGGGCCGGCGATCTGGCCTTCCTTGGTGACATGGCCGACGAGCACGATCGCCGCGCCTGTGGATTTCGCGTAGCGGATCATCGCCTGGGCGGCGGCGCGCACCTGGGTGACGGTGCCCGGCGCCGAATCGGCAAGGTCCGTCCACAGCGTCTGGATGGAATCGAGGATGACGAGGTCCGGCCGCTTGCCGTCGGCGATGGTTGCCAGGATGTCCTCGACATTGGTTTCGGCCGCAAGCTCGACCGGCGTCGAGGCGACGCCGAGGCGTTGTGCCCGCAGCCGGATCTGCGCCACCGCTTCCTCGCCCGAGACATAGACAATGCGGTGGCCTTTCGAGGCGAGCGCAGCGGCAGCTTGCGTCAAAAGCGTCGACTTGCCGATGCCGGGATCGCCGCCGACGAGAAGCGCCGAGCCGCGCACGAAGCCGCCGCCGGTGGCGCGGTCGAGCTCGCCGATGCCCGACACGATGCGCGGTGCGTCCTCGATGTCGCCCGACAGGCTGGTCAGCACCACCGCACGCCCTTTGCGGGCGTTGCGCGTGTTGGCCGGTCCCGAGCCGATGCCGCCGGACGTGCCTTCCTCGACCAGCGTGTTCCACTCGCCGCAGGCATCGCATTTGCCGGCCCAGCGCTGATGCACCGAGCCGCAATTCTGGCAGATGAACTGAACGCGCGATTTGGCCATTAGGGACGGCCCAACATTGGATAGGCCGGCGGGACAGCGCCCCCCTCTGTCCTGCCGGACATCTCCCCCGCAAGGGGGGAGATCGGCAGTTTCGCCGACGGCGCCCATCTTGCAACGTCGGCGATTGGCGAAAGCCGATGCGACATCCAATCTCCCCCCTTGAGGGGGAGATGTCCGGCAGGACAGAGAGGGGGGTGACGGAGTGAGACCTGTCTCAACTCACTCGAACCTCTCCGGCAGATGATGCTCTTCCGCCAGATCCGAGAACCGCGTGAATTCGCCGTGGAAGGCCAGGCTGACGGTGCCGGTCGGCCCGTGGCGCTGCTTGGCGATGATGCACTCGGCCTTGCCGCGCGCTTCATTCATCTCGTTTTCCCACTTGATGTATTCCTCGGTGCCGAGCTTCGGCTCGCGGTTCTTGAGGTAATATTCCTCGCGATAGACGAACAGCACCACGTCGGCGTCCTGCTCGATGGAGCCGGATTCGCGCAGGTCCGAGAGCTGCGGGCGCTTGTCGTCGCGGCTTTCGACCTGACGCGACAGCTGCGACAGCGCGATGATCGGCACGCCGAGCTCCTTGGCCAAAGCCTTCAGGCCCGTGGTGATCTCGGTGATTTCCTGCACGCGGTTCTGCGAGGCGCGCGCGGAGGAGCCCTGCATCAGCTGGATATAGTCGATGACGATGAGATCGAGGCCGCGCTGGCGCTTCAGACGCCGCGCGCGGGCGGAAAGCTGCGCGATCGAGATACCACCGGTCTGGTCGATGAACAGCGGGATCTTCTGCATCGTCTGCGAGCAGGCGACGAGTTTTTCGAAATCCATCTCGGTGATCTCGCCGCGGCGGATCTTCGAGGACGAGATCTCGGTCTGCTCGGAGATGATGCGGGTGGCGAGCTGCTCCGACGACATTTCGAGCGAGAAGAAGCCGACGACGCCGCCGTTGGCGGCCTTGAAGCTGCCATCGGCCTGCTGCGCCGGAACGTAAGCCTCGGCGATGTTGAAGGCGATGTTGGTGGCCAAGGAGGTCTTGCCCATGCCCGGGCGCCCCGCGAGCACGATCAAGTCGGAGGGTTGCAGGCCGCCCATGCGGCGATCGAGGTCGCGCAAGCCGGTGGCGATGCCCGACAGGTGGCCGTCACGCATATAGGCGGCGTTGGCCATGTCGACGGCGGTCTTGACCGCATCGTTGAAGCTCTCGAAGCCGCCGTCATAGCGGCCCGTTTCGGCAAGCTCGAACAGCCGCCGTTCGGCATCCTCGATCTGGTCGGAGGGCGACATGTCGACCGGCGCGTCATAGGCGATGTTGACCATGTCCTCGCCGACGGTGATCAGCGCGCGGCGCGTCGCAAGGTCGTAGATGGCGCGGCCATAGTCGGTGGCGTTGACGACGGTGACGGCCTCGACGGCGAGGCGCACGACATATTGCGCCACTGTCATGTCGCCGACCTTCTCGTCGGCCGGCAGGAAGGTCTTGAGCGTGATCGGCGTCGCAATCTTGCCCATGCGGATGAGCTCGGCCGCGATCTCGAAGATGCGGCGGTGCAGCGGCTCGTAGAAATGCGCCGGCTTTAAGAAATCGGAGACACGATAGAAGGCGTCGTTGTTGACGAGGATGGCGCCGAGCAGCGCCTGCTCGGCCTCGATGTTGTTCGGTGCTTCGCGATAGAGCGGCGTTTCCGCCGCGCCGAATTTCAGTGCCGCCTCTGCCATGATATCCCCGGTTTTGATCCCGCTGTCCTCGATATCAGAACGGGAAGATTCGATGCTGACCTTTCTGCAACACCCTCGGTCCAACCAGCTTGACGCCCCAATGTTCACAGGATCGGCAAACCATCCACAGGACAGTATTCCGGGGGCCTGATTCCGGTTGACTCGGCAAGCGGCCATTCTTAGTTGCAAATTTGGAACGAAGCAAGAACATTCGGGCGACCGATTGTCGTCGAACGCTCGCTCACAACCGACCAGCCGCATCCGCTCGCGCAAAGAATCGCGGACGTCCTCGCTGATCGCCAAAGTAGCAAGTTGCTTCTTTTGGGCGTTCACCTTCGAGATTAGCCGAAACGTTGGTGAAATCGTCATTCACGGGCGCGAAGCGACGCGCGCAGACCCGAGGATCCATTCCGTGACCTGTGAGCGTCGCGGCGAGCCAGAACGAGCTCGTTCTGCGCCGCCTCATTCTTCGCGCAACGGCACGGAATGGATCCTCGGGTCTGCGCGCCGCTTCGCGTCGCTCCGCCCGTGGATGACGAAGTTCGCGCGCGTCGGCTGATCTCCAAAGTAGCGACGGGCATCGACGATACGTCTTCTCCCGATTTCATCGGCCTACGCTGCCTCAGTCCACCGCATCGCCCCAGTCAGCCCGTCGCGCCGCCTTGAACAACTCGCCGTCGCGCTTGCTGAACAGGCGCTCGCCGGCGCTGCCGTCCGGTTGGCAGAGTTTTAGCACCACCTTGCCGGAGCCCCCCTTTGGCGGCGCGATCACCCGCGCCGAATGCGCAGGCGCGGGCTGCCGGGAGGCGGCGAGGTAGATGTACTTCTCGTCCTCCCATGGCACCTCGGCCTCCTTGACCAGGCGATGCAGGCGCGACCGGGCGAGGCGGCGCGCGAAATGGCACCAGTCGGGCGGAGCAAGCGGGCATGGCGCCGCGTGCGGGCAGGGTGCGGAAACATGCGCGCCGGCCGCAATCAGTTGGCGGCGCGCGGCAAGGATGCGCTGCCAGCCGGCGGGCGTGCCAGGCTCGACGATGAGCAATGTGTCGACCGTGAGCTGCCAGAGGCGACCGACGAGCTTCGGCAGCGATAAAGGCACGATCTCGTCCAGCACATAGGCGGCGCTGACGAGGTCGGCGGGCTTGATGTCGTCGAGATCGATGGTGGCGTCGCCGGCGATCCATTCGGCGCGGGCGGCGATCGTGCCGGCCGCAAGCGACTGCCCGACCTTGCGTACCGCGGCGCTTGCTTCGACCAGAACCGCCTGTTCCAACTCCGGCCAGGCGTCTGACGTGGCCCACAGCATGGTGCCAGGCCCGGCGCCGACATCGAGCAGGCTCGCCGGCCGGAAGTCGGGGCGAACCTCGATCAAGGCATCGAGGCTGGCGCGCACGGCGGCATAGGTGGCGGGCAGCCGCGTCGCCAGATAGGCCTTGACGGCCATGTCTTCGCCCATATGCAGGCGGCCGTCGCGCAGCTCGGCGCGGTAGCGCTCCGAGAGCGTCCGCGCCGCCTGCTTCAGCGCCGGCAATGGTACCTTCTCCAAGAGGCTGTCGACGCCTTGCCGGAGCGGGGCGGGCAGTTCCATCTCAGGCTCCCCTTGGAGCGAGCAGGATGACCGAGGCGCCGACGATGCAGAGCGCAGCGCCGGCCAGATCCCAGCGGTCGGGACGCACGCCTTCGACCAGCCATAGCCAGCCGAGCGACGCGGCGATGTAGATGCCGCCATAAGCGGCGTAGGCGCGGCCCGCCGCATCCGTGCCGACCAGCGACAGCAGCGACGCGAACAGCGCCAGCAAGATGAGGCCAGGGAGAAGCCAGAGCGCCGACTTCTCCAGCCGCCACCACGCCCAGAACGAAAAGCAGCCGGCGATCTCGGCAAGAGCGGCTGCGGTGTAGATGAGGTAGGTCATGAAAAAAGGTCTCGCGAACGAGACCTTTTTCGTGGCGTCAGGCCGCAATGGCAAGCGGCATTGCGCGGCTACCCCACCTTCTTGCGGCGGGTCGGCTTGGAGGGCGCCGGCGCCGCCGGCTCCTGGTGGCCGATATCGCGCAGCTCCAGCGCCTTCTCGCATTTGGCCATGTAGTCGCGCGTCATCGGCAGCGTGTCGTTCTTCTTGGCGATCTGGAACTGGAAGATCACCAGGTCCTGCCAGCGGAAGGCGGCCTCGGAAGCGGCGAGATAGAACTCCCACATGCGGCAGAAGCGCTCGTCATAGATCGCTTTCGCCTTGTCGCGGTTGGCGGCGAAGCGCTCGCCCCAATGCTTGAGCGTATCGGCGTAATGCAGCCGCAGGATTTCGATATCGGTGACGACGAGGCCCGACTTCTCGATCGCCGGCATCACCTCCGACATCGCCGGGATGTAGCCGCCCGGGAAAATGTATTTGCGGACGAAGGCGCTGGTCGCCCACGGCACGCCGGAACGGCCGATGGTATGGAGCAGCATCACGCCGTCGGGCTTGAGCAGCGTCGCGGCCTTGTCGAAGAAGGTGCGGTAGTGATTGACGCCGACATGCTCGAACATGCCGACCGAGACGATGCGGTCGAAACGTTCGTTGATGTGGCGATAATCCTTGAGTTCGAAATGCACGCGGTCCTGCAGGCCCTGCGCATGCGCGCGGTCGGTGGCGACGCCATGCTGTTCGGTGGAGAGGGTGACGCCCTGCACATCGACGTCGAAGACCTTGGCGAGATAGAGGCCCAGCCCGCCCCAGCCGGAGCCGATGTCGAGCACCGTCTGGCCGGCCTTGAGCCGCAGCTTGGCGGCGATGTGGCGCTTCTTGGCAAGCTGCGCCTCGTCGAGCGTCATGTCGGGCTGTTCGAAATAGGCGCAGGAATACTGCATGTCCTCGTCGAGGAAGAGCTTGTAGAGCTCGCCCGAGAGATCGTAGTGGCGTTCGACGTTGCGGCGCGAGCGCGCGGCGGTGTTGATCTGCTGCAGCCGGCGGAAGGCGTGGCGCAGCCCCTCGATCGCCTTCGACCAGGTTACGTCGATGCCGCTCGATCCCATGTTCTGGAACGCGATGCGCATCAGGCCGAGAACGCCGCCCTCGATCACGTCGAGCTCGCCGTCCATGTAGGCTTCGGGCACCGCCAGCATCGGATCGAAGGTGATGGCGCGCTCGGCATGCGTGGTCTTGATGTGGATATGCACCGGCTCGCCGCTGCCGTCGCCGAACTTGTGCGTCGCGCCCTTCGGTCCGGTCACCTTGAGGTCGCCGGCGCGCACCAGGCGTTCGAGAACGTGTTTCAACAGGATATTCATGACCAAATGTCCCCTCAGTCGGATCACCCGGTAATCGGACTGGAATGCCAGATCGAAAATGCCACGGCGCCTCGCCCGCGTCCAATCGACGCGCCACGCTGTAATGTGCACAAGATATGGGGTGTCGAAAAGTTCCTTTTGGCACAAAAAAGCCCGGGTCAAAGACCCGGGCGTTGGTCCAGAAATCCTGGACGTCTGCGAGCCGAAGCGACGCTTCGGAGGATGTGCCAAATCAGGTCCGGAGATCAGGCGTTCTCTTCGCCGCCTTCGAATTCGGCGTTCGGGTCGAAGAAATTCTCCGGCCGGGCGTTGTCGTTGATGTCCTCGCCATAGATGGCTTCGGCGGTGGTCAGCGTCTCGCCCTTGGCCTGGCGCTCCGCCTCGTCGGCCGAACGGGCGACGTTGAGCGTCACGGTGACCTCGACTTCCGGATGCAGCGCGATCGCCACGTTGGAGAGGCCGATGGTCTTGATTGGCTGGTTGAGCTCGACCTGGTTGCGGTTGACGGTGAAGCCTTCGGCGATCAGCAGATCGGCGATGTCGCGGGTCGACACCGAGCCGTAGAGCTGACCGGTCTCGCCGGCCGAGCGCACCACGATGAAGCTCTTGCCGTCGAGCTTCTCGGCGACCTGCGCGGCCTCCGACTTACGCTCCAGGTTGCGGGCTTCGAGCTGGGCGCGCTGGCCCTCGAACTTCTTCTTGTTGGCTTCGTTGGCGCGCAGCGCCTTGCCCTGCGGCAGCAGGAAATTGCGGGCGAACCCGTCCTTGACCTTGACGGTCTCGCCCATCTGGCCGAGGCGGGAAATGCGCTCGAGGAGAATGACTTCCATGGTTTCGTTCCTTCGGTTGGCGCCGGCCGGAAGGCTGGCGCAATGATCTGGAACAGGTCAGGAAGCTCTTTGCGGCGCTCGCCGCTCTTGTCGCTGTCCTGCCTGTCCTGGCAGTTAGAGGCCATCCGGCCCCAACTCGGGATTTGATTTGAACCGCGGCGCCCGTCGCCGTGGGTGGGGATGCGGGCGCCAAGCGCCCGCATCGAAGTTTCAGGCCTCAGCGAACCACATAGGGCAGCAGGCCGAGGAAGCGGGCGCGCTTGATCGCCTTGGCGAGCTCGCGCTGCTTCTTCTGGCTGACGGCGGTGATGCGCGAGGGCACGATCTTGCCGCGTTCGGAAATGTAGCGCTGCAGGAGACGCACGTCCTTGTAGTCGATCTTGGGCGCGTTGGCGCCGGAGAACGGGCAGGTCTTGCGGCGGCGGTGGAAGGGGCGCCGGGTCGGGATCTGGTTGATGTCGACCATTATTCTGCACCTCCTTCAACGCCTTCGCGCGGACGGCGCGGGCCACGGTCGCCGCCGTCACGGTCGCCGAACGAACGCGGGCCGCGGTCACCGCGGTCGCGGTCGCCGAACGAACGCGGGCCACGGTCGCGGTCGCCGAAGCCGCCGCGCTCGGAGCGCTCTTCGCGCTTCTGCATCATCGCCGAGGCGCCTTCCTCATGCGCTTCCACCTTGATGGTGAGGAAGCGAAGGACGTCTTCCGACAGGCCCATCTGGCGCTCCATTTCGTTGAGCGCGGCCGGCGGGCAGGTGATGTCCATCAGCGTGTAGTAAGCCTTCCGGTTCTTCTTGACCCGGTAGGTGAGGGACTTCAGTCCCCAGTTCTCGATCCGGCCGACCGATCCGCCATTCGCCGTGATGACGCCCTTGTACTGTTCGACAAGCGCATCAACCTGCTGTTGCGACAGGTCCTGCCGGGCAAGAAACACATGTTCGTAAAGAGCCATTATGTTTAAGTGCCTTTCTTCGTTTCTCTCACCGGCCCTCGCGGCTAAGCCTCTGCAACTTGTCTGACCCGATCGCGAAAGAGCGGGGAAGAAAGGAGCATCACGAGACGGTCGAGAGCGGAGACACGGGAGGCTGGAAGCCCTTCCGGCTTCGTGTCGCGACCTTCGAAAAGGCCGCGGCCCTCCGTTCAGCCCCCAGCAAGGACCGGCAGATTGCGCGGGTCTATATAGCAATTCGCCAGGAAGGCAAGGCCCGGCCGCGTCGCCGATGCCGCGGACCTGCGAAGCGGCCGTTTCGTTTACACGACAGATCGATGCTTTTGCTGGCACCGGAGCGCTGCCCGGCCGACACGGCAAGTCAGATCCTGCGGAGCGCTTCAGCGGGGAGAAGGCGCGTGGCGCGCCAAGCCGGGTAGAGTGCGCCGAGCGGCCCGGCGATGAAGACGAAGATCAGCGCCTGGGCGATCGACCAGCCTGACAGATAGGGCACGATCAGCCCCGCCGCGACCCTTGTCTTCGCCGCCGCTTCCATGGTCAGGGCGCCGAGAACGATGCCGATAACGCCGCCGGCTGCGCTCATGAAGACGCCTTCGATGAGGATGAGCCGAAGAATCCGCCGCGGCGCCCAGCCAAGCGCCGCCAGAACACCAATCTCGAACGTCCGTTCGTTCACGGCCATCAGCAGCGTGTTGGCGACCGCAACCGAGGCCATCGCCATGACGACCAGCGAAATCGTGCGGGCGATCGCCCGAAGCAGATCGAAGATGCGGATGCTGTTGGCGAACTGCTCGGTGTCGACGACCACGAATCCCGGGGCGGCTGCAACGAGCCGGGTTCGGGCAGCGGCGATGCCGTCGGCGTCGAGCGGGCGCTTCAGTCTTACCTCGAACAAGGTAAAGGCGTCCTCCCGCGACAGGAGCTGCTGCAGCCCCTCGAGCGGAACGATGGCGCTGTTCTGGTTCAGCATGGACGAGAACGACGCGATGCCGACGATCCGATAGGGCTGGAACTGCAGCTCGACGGTATCGCCGACCCGCTTGTCCAATGCGCCGGCGATCGATTGGCCAAGGATCACCGGCCACTGGTCCCCCGGCACAGGGAGCCGCCCCGCCACGAGCGGCACGTCTTTCCACAGGAAGCTGCCGCTTGGCCAGCCGGCCATGACGATATTGGCGTCCTCGTCGGCGGTGGTGATGTTGAGGAGAACGCCCGACACCGCCTCGACATTCGGCACCGCCGAAAGCGCCGGGCCGAGCGCTCTGGGCACGGTGCTGCTCACCAAATTGAAGGTGCTGCGCTGGCTAACCACCAGATCCGCGCCGTTCTCGTCGATTCCCGACGCAAATGAGCGCTGGACGCCGGCGGTCAGGCCGGTAAGCGCCACGAAGCCGGCGACCGCCAAGGCGATGCCGAGCACCGTGAGCAAAGTGCGCAGCGGACGTGCGATGAGACCGCGCAAGGGCAGGGTCAGCTCCGTCATGGGCTAGCCGATCCGCGATGCCGGTGCGGGCGCTGAGATTGCCGCCGCCCGGCTGTCCGAGCGGATGCGGCCATCCGAGATCTCGACCCGGCGTCCGCACAACGCGGCCACGTCCTCGTCATGGGTCACCACGATTACTGCGGTCCCGAACTCGCGATGCGCATTGCCGATGATGTCCATGACGGATTGGCTTGTCTGCACGTCGAGGCTTCCTGTCGGCTCGTCGGCAAGAAGAAGCTTCGGACGGTTGGCCAGCGCCCGCGCAATTGCAAGGCGCTGGCGCTCGCCGCCGGAAAGCTCGGCCGGCCGCAGCGCAGCGCGATCGGCAAGACCGAAATGCGCCAGAAGTTCCAGCGCGCGAGCGCGACGCTGCTGCGCTCCGCCGAGGTTTCCTAGCAGAGCCACCTCGATGTTCTCGCGCGCCGACAAAGAGGGGAGCAGGCAGAAGTTCTGGAAGACGATGCCGATCCTGCTGGCCCGGACCGCTGCCCACGCAGCGCTTCCATTGACGGCCCGCCCTTCGAACCGAACTTCGCCGCGGGTCGGCCGGTCGAGCCCGCAGACCAGGTTCAGGGTCGTCGATTTGCCGCTGCCGCTGCGGCCGACAATCGCGACGGTCTCGTCATTCCCGATTGCGAGTGACACGTCGTCGACGGCGACGATGCGGCCGCCGTCAAAATCGCGGCCGACATTGCTCAATTCGACGAGGGAGGACATGAGCGCCAGCGAGGAATCATACCCGGCCTTTCCTGAGATCGACGACAAGCGCGGGGATCGAGCCGCCATTGCCGGCGAGGATCTGGCCGATGCGGTCCCGCTGCCGCACGGTCACCGACCCGCCGTCGACAAAGACATCGCCGATACACAGTTGCCCGCGGCAGCGGCGGACACGCCAGTCCACGGACGTCGGGCCGCGGAGCTGCCGGCGGAATTCGCTGCGCACCAGTATGTCGCCGTTGGCCAGGGTCTTTGTGCCGAGCACGGTGAAAGTCTTGTCCTGCGTCCGTTCCAGCTTGTCGGCCAGCCCGTGTGCGATGGCATAAAGAAGCGCATCGACCACCGCGGCGCGGTCGCCCGCGCTCGCGCTGCGCCAGCGCGTCCCGAGCACGGCCTGGGCAATTCCCTTTCCGTCGAAGGCCGCTGAGATCGAGCGGAGCTGCGCCTCGGCGGGCCCGCCGTGCCCGAGCACGAGCGCCGCCTGGCGCACGGTCTCAACCAGCTTGATCGCATCGCCTTGCTCGTCGGCAACCGCCGAGATCGGCGGGGCGCAGATGCTGAGCAACAGAGGGACGAGCAACAGCCGGGCCAAACCTGCCCAGCTTGCGTATGACCATGGGCCCGCCGTCATGATGCCATGTCATCCAATGCGCGGTTGGCTGTCAATATTGACCGTCCGGGAGGCAGCGCAGGCACATGCCCGAAATTGGAAGCGAGCGGTTCGAGGCGGGCTAGGCGCGCTTTCTGCCCTTCCGTCAGGTCGGGATGGCGGTTGCGCGGCTGTTTGCCGAACGTCGCGGCGACTTGCAGCATGCGCTCCTCGCAGCCTTGGGAGAATGGCAGGCCCAGTTCGCGGTAGATCCGCTTCATCTCGCCCGTCGGATCGGCAATCAGATCCTGTAGCCGCACCTCGGCGAGGTCGGCGGCTGGAATCCGGGTTCTATCAGCCAGATAGTGCATTTCCGTCGCGAGATATTCGCTGGCGATGATCTCTTCCTGCTCGTGCTCGGGCAGCGGCGGCTGCAGGGCGAACGCACGCTGCAACTCGCGCGTCAGAACAAGGTTGGACCGGAACACCGCTTCCGGCGGACGCGAGATGTGGACAAACTTGGCGCCAGGGAACAGCTCCAAAAGGTGGCGGACGCGCGCCGTGTGGCTCGGCGACTTGAGCAGAAGTCGCCGCCCTCCGGCAACGAGCGTGAGCTTCTGCACGAAAGCGAGCTGATGTGAGCGCCAGCGGTTCAGCTCTTGCGCCGAAAGCGAGTCGAGATCCTGATACCGATTGAAGAAGGCTTGCCGGCGGGGAAGCACGGCGCGTCCCGCCAGGATCGACATTCCACCCAGATTGTTCAATGCGAAGTCGTCCTCCGCCGGCAGCCTGGCGCCAACCGGCACGACCGCGTCGAGGCGCGTCAACGGCAGCAAGGGCACGAAAAGATAGCGCAGCAGGGCCCAGCCAAGAACGAATGTCTGAGGCGCCAGGACCTGCGGCCAGCCCGGCGATCTCAGGTCCGGGTCCGCCGACAGCAGGTTCTGCAAAAAAGTCGTCCCGGAGCGGAAGTAGCCAAGAACGAACACAGGCGCGTTATCCGGTTCCATCCGGGGAGGTCGCAGCCGCAGCCATGCCCCAAGGATCACGCGCTCCGGCAGGGAGGCGATCGTGTTGATGCCCGAAATCAGGAACAGGAGCATCAGGCGCGGCCAATAAACGGGAGGCAGCCGGCCTTCCGCACGCCATAGGACCCGCAACACGGCGTCAAGAGGTGCCACACACATGAAGTGCGGATACGGCAGGTAGGGCACCAGCCAACGGGCTGCGAAAGCACGGACGCGGTGCCGGATGGCGTTCGACTTCATCAGGCAGTCCGGAACATCATGGTCTCGGTGGTCAATCCCGGCCCGAACGCCATGCCGCAGCCGAGCAAGCCCGACGGCTCCTTCAGCATTTCGGCCATCGCGAACATTACGGTGGCCGACGACATGTTGCCGTATTGCCGGAGCACTTCGCGCGATGCGGCGAGCGCGGCCGGCTTCAGTTCGAGTGCCCGCTCGACCGCGTCGAGCACCGAGCGGCCGCCGGGATGGACCGCCCACAAATCAATCTCCTTGGCGGGCCTGCCGCCGAGGATGGCCGGATGCTCGTTGCGCAGCGTCTCACGGACGGCACCGGGAACCTGCCCGGACAGCACCATGTCAAAGCCGTCGTCGCGGATATTCCAGCTCATCAGCTCCTTGCGCTCCGCCGCCACGATCGCGTGGAAGCTTTCGAGCAGGATGCCGTGCGGCTCGGCTGTCACCAGCGAGGCCGCGCAACCGTCGCCCCATAGACAGAACGAGATCAGCTTCTCGAGCTCCGTGGCCTCCTTGAAATGCAGCGTGCACAATTCGATGTTGACGATCAGCACGCGGGCCTTCGGATCCGATCGCACGATGTGGCGCGACAGCTTCAAGGCGTTGATGGCGGCATAGCATCCCATGAAGCCGATGATGGTGCGCTCGACCGACGTCGACAGGCCGCATCGCTGCACCAGCTCGAGGTCGATGCCGGGCGCCGAAAAGCCGGTGCAGCTCGTCACGATCAAATGCGTGATCAGCGAGCGGTCGTCGTTGGCCAGAAGTCTGTCGACGGCCCTTTGCGCGAGCTCCGGTGCGGCGGCTTCGTACATCCGCATACGCATTGCGGTGCTGGCGAACGAGCCTCTGACCGAGGTGCCGTCGCGGTCGATTGCCCCGCCGCGCGGATCGTCGGCAGGCGCAAAGCAGGAATAGCGATGTTCGATCCCGGCCAGAGCGACCATTCGCTCGAAGAGCGCAAGGCGCTGCGCGTCGTTTTCAAGCAGCGAGGCTCCATAGCCGAGGAAGAACCGATGCACGTCATGTTCGGGGACACACGTGGCAATGCCGTTCAGATACGCTTGAGGGGACAAAATAGCTCCGAGCATGAGCGCAATCGGGCTCATAAGGTCTGCGAATTGGAGAAGCGTTCCTAAGGTAAACGCCTGCATAGAGCATTTTATTGCGCGGTGCCGATATTTCTCATTAGCAAACTGTGATATCAGCCTCCGATGTCGCATGAAGGGACCGACTTTCTTCGGTATCCGGGTGGGTTCAAATGCGGGTTCCGCGACCAGCAGCGCGCTGCCATGAAGGAACGACCCGAATTCTATTTGCCGGGTTGCCGGCTGAAGTCTAGATTTCCGATCCATCGCATGACCGACATAGACATCCGGCATCTGGAGCCAGAACTCCTCGACGGCCTCCCGGCTGACGATCCCCGTGCGATTGCATCCCGTCGCGATCTCGTTCGCATCAATGCATTGATGTTCCAGGCCAGGATCATGGCATCGCTGATGCGGCAAAACGTGCAAAAGCCGCCGCTGCGCATCCTCGAAATAGGCGCCGGCGACGGAAAGTTCATGCTGGCGGTGGCGCGGCTGATGGCGCGCCATTGGCCCGACGTCGAGATCGTCATGGTCGACAGGATCGGCTTGATAGGCGAGGACTTGCGCAGCTCTTTCGCTGAATTGGGCTGGCGGGCGCAGCCCGTGACTGCGGATCTGTTCGATTGGACCCAGGACAGGCCCTTCGACCTTGTTTGCGCCAACCTTATCCTCCACCACTTCGACGACATGCGTCTGCAGGAGCTGTTTTCTCGGATGATGACGATGGCCCCGATGCTCGTCGCCACGGAGCCGTTGAGAGCCAAGGTGCCGCTTGTGGCGACACGGTTTCTGCGATTGATCGGCGCCTGTGCGGTAACGCTGAATGATGCAGCGCAAAGTGTGCGCGCCGGTTTTCGTGGCACGGAACTTTCACAATTGTGGCAACTGTCAGGTGGAACGCCCGTGATGGAGGGCCGCAGAGGCCTGTTTACGCAAGGTTTTGTTGGCGCGAGCACGCTCGATACGAAATGATGCACGACGCAATTGTCATCGGTGCCGGTCCTGCCGGAAGTTCCACCGCCATTGCACTCGCCCAACATGGTTGGTCGGTGGCAATGGTGGAGAAGGTGGCATTTCCTCGCCGCAAGGTCTGCGGCGAATTCATGTCGGGCACCAGCCTTGCCTTGCTCGATCAGCTGGGCGTCGGCGAGAGCTGGCGCGCGGAAGCCGGCCCCGAGATAAGGCGCGTCGGGTTCTTTTCGGGCGATGTCTCGGCGCAGGCGCGAATGCCGAGCGCCAAGACGGGTCTCGGCCGCGCGCTCGGCCGCGATCGTCTGGACACCATCCTGCTGCAGGCTGCCGAACGTGCGGGTGTCGAGATCCTCCAGCCTTGCAAGGCAGTCGCCATCTGCCGGCGCGATGACTTGCAATTTCTGACTGTGGAATCCGACCAGCAACAGAAGCTGCTCAGCACACCCGTCATCATTGCCGCGCACGGATCCTGGGAAACCGGGAAACTTCCGAGCCAACTTGAAAGAACCAGCCAACCCTCCGACCTTTTCGGCTTCAAGGCGCATTTTACCGGCGCCGCGCTGGCGCCCGATCTGATGCCGCTGCTGGTATTCCCAGGCGGATATGGCGGGATGGTAACTGCGGACAATGGTCGGGTTTCAATCTCCTGCTGTATCCGCCGCGATGTTCTATCCGGGCTGCGCCGGCGCTTTGGGAATATTGCGGCGGCGGATGCGGTGTCGCGCCACGTCCTGGCCTCGTGCCGAGGCGTGCGAACTGCGCTGGCAGGTGCCGAATTGGATGGCCCATGGCTGGCTGCGGGACCGATTCATCCGGGCATCCGGGCCGGTTACGATCAGGGCATCTTCCGTGTCGGCAACATCGCGGGCGAGTCGCATCCTGTCATCGCCGAAGGGATTTCGATGGCGCTGCAATCGGGCTGGCTGCTTGCGCGAGAACTGATCGTATCGGGCAAACGTCGCGAGGACCGCGACGCCGCCGGGCATCGCTACGAACGCGAATGGCGTCGGCAATTCTCGACCCGTCTGCGTGCCGCGGCCTTGATTGCCAAAATAGCGCTTGGGCCAGGTGGCGCGTCGGCCATGCGCGCCGTGATCAAGAATTTTCCGGCCGCTTTGACGCTTGGCGCTCGGCTGAGTGGAAAGGTCCAGCCCGTTCCAGGCTTTTGACGTCTAGCGCGTTCACCGTTTCACGGAAACGGCGAAACGCCCTATCTCCTTGTTTTTTACGCAATTTCGGACGGAAAACCGCTCACACTTTTCCTGGAATTGCTCTAAATCGCAGCGACGAAATCTTTCCAAGGCCCGGCATCGGAGCATCGTTTCCCGCCACGGACCGGGATAGCCGCGATCGGCTGTGACCGCGGTCAGCTCAGCTTGTATGCGCGACCAGCCTGTTCACCGTCTCGGGGAAGAAATCGGGCGCCGAGAGCCGCTTGCCGAACATCATGTCGTATTGGATGAGCCGGAAATCGTTGATCTTCGGATCGATCTGCTTCTGCCTCGCCCAATCCGGCGTTGCTTCGCCCACGGGCGACAGGAGCAGGTTGCGGTCGACCACTCGGTAGTGTTCGCGCAGCGCGCCGAGGAAGCCGGTGTAATAGGGGTGGCTGATGCCTGCCGTGGTCAGGATATGATAGGGCAGGAAGGCCGGGCTCACCGAGCCGATGTTCTCGACCGGACCGGAGCGGTTCGACCAGATAACCAAAGGCGTATCGTGGTGTTCGAGCGCGGCGACCGCCGGCTCCTTGCGCGGCGCGACATTGTCCTTGAGGAAGCCGGTCTCGACATAGACGGGTCCGAGCGGCGGCAGATGGTCGCCGAAGAAGGCGATGATGGTCGGCCGCTGGCGGGCCTTCGCCCAGTCGATCAGGCGCTGCAGGCCGCGGTCGGCGTCGGCCGACCCCTCGGCATAGGAAAGCAGCGATTCCCGCGCCCAGGAACTGATCGGCGCGTCGATCGAATGCGTCGGGTTGTAGTAGCGGTAGGGCTCGTAAGGACCGTGGTTCTGCAGGCTGACGGCGAACAGGAACACCGGATCGTCGCTGGTGTCGGCCTCGCGGATGATCTCGTCGGTCATCGCCGCGTCGGAAGCCAGCGGCCCGCGCTTTTCCATCGGCGGCAGCGTCTCTTCGGAGCGGAAGTCGTTGAAGCCGAAATCGGCATAGACGGCGCCGCGGTTCCAGAACCAGTTGGTGCCGGGATGGATGGCGCGCGCCCGGTAACCCTGGCTCTTCAGGAAGGTCGCCAGCGACGGGGTCGGGGTGCGCACATATTGCTGATAGGGGATCGAGCCGGCCGGCAGGAAGGCGTTGGAAAAGCCGGTCAGCGCCTCGAACTCAATATTGGCGGTCATGCCGCCGAACTCGGGCGAGAACATCGAGCCGGAGCGCAACGCCCTGACCGTCGGGATCGGGTCGGGCTTGATGGTGACGCCGGGCAGGTGCGTCGGATCCCAGAAGGATTCGCTCATCACCACCACGATATCCGGCTTCTCGTCCGGCATGGAAGCGGCGGCGTCGGGGCGCTGGATCGCGGCCATCGTCTTCTCGGAATAGCCGGGCGGCGCCGCGACATGCGCCATCGGCACGTTCATCGCGAAGGCCAGCGCAAAGCCGTTGGAGGCGTAGTTCTCCTTCTGGTCCCACATGATCGGGATGATCTGCAGCCGGTCGCGCGTCCACGAGAAGGTGGCGTAGTCCATGATCGAGACGAAGAAGGCGAGCAGCGGCACGGCAAGCGCCAGCCGCGCCAGGCGGCCCTTGCGGCTGAGGATGGGTACTCGCCGGCGCCAGGTCCGCCAGCCGTAGACGAGCAGCGTCAGACCGCCGACGATGCCGACCGCCAGCATGACGGCCGTCCACGGGCGCTCGCGCACCAGGAGCGGCATCAGCGCCATGATCTGGCGGGCGAACAGGAAATCCGTGGGATAGAGCGGGTCGCCGAGGTAACGCGATTTCTGGTGGCCGACAAAGGCCAGCGCCAGCGTCAGCGGCGCCACGATCATCAGGCTCTGGTGGCTTCGGCCGAGTATGGCGTCCAGCCCGAGCAGCACCAGGGCGAAGACGATGATGGTGGTCCAGCCGGGCTTGAAGGGCTGCATGAAGAAATCGACTGTGCCGAAGAAATCGCCGCGTACGATCAGCTCGATCGCGAAGACGAGCAGGGCTGAGGCAAGAAGCGTCGACAGGCCGTAGCGTACGGTCGGCCAGGCTCGTCCCGGCAGATAGCCGGTGGACGGATCGTCTTCCAAAAATTGCGGCGCGGGTTTGGCCGCGCCTTTCCTGATCCTTGCCACTTTGCTTCCCCGGCCCTTGTCACGCGTCTTCCACTCGCGTCACGCCACTGTCATCGAAATGTCACGCAAAGCTAGCGCCTGTGGCGGAAATAAGAAGAGCCAGCAAACTAAACGTGAGCGGTTTTCATCAGGTGTGATCAAGTAAAAGGCCTTTTGGAACAGGCAGTCAGCAGGATTTCCGACCGAAATGCAGGCCGAAGAGACGCCTGCGGGCTTGACTTGGCTGTCCGCCTTGCGCCAGAGGCAGACAAAACCAGCCTCTGGAGAGACCTCAAAATGGCCGTCGCATTCACCTTTCCGGGACAGGGCAGCCAGGCCGTCGGCATGGGCAAGGACCTCGCCGATGCATTCCCCGAAGCGCGTCGCGTCTTCGAGGAAGTGGACGCAGCGCTCGGCGAAAAACTGTCGAAACTCATCTGGGAAGGGCCGGAAGAGACGCTGACGCTGACCGCCAATGCCCAGCCGGCGCTGATGGCGGTGTCGCTGGCGGCGATGCGCGCGCTCGAAGCGCGCGGCTTCTCGCTGAAGGACAAGGTGGCTTATGTCGCCGGCCATTCGCTTGGTGAATATTCCGCGCTTGCTGCGGCCGGCTTCGTTTCGGTCGGCGACGCGGCGCGGCTGCTTCGGACCCGCGGCAACGCCATGCAGGCGGCGGTGCCGGCCGGCGAGGGCGCCATGGCCGCGATCATCGGGCTGGAACAGGCCGACGTCGAGGCCGCTTGCGCCGAGGCAGCTCGCGAGGTCGGCAACGGCTCCGTCTGCCAGATCGCCAACGACAATGGCGGCGGCCAGCTGGTGATCTCCGGCGCCAGGCCGGCGGTCGAGCTGGCGGCGAAGCTGTGCACCGAAAAAGGCGCCAAGCGGGCGCTGATGCTGCAGGTTTCCGCCCCCTTTCATTCGGCGCTGATGACGCCTGCCGCCGACATCATGCGCGAGGCGCTGGCCGGTGTCGCGAAATCCGCGCCGGTGGTTCCGATCGTCTCGAACGTCACCGTAACCCCGACCAGCGACCCCGATGAGATCGTCCGCCGCCTGGTCGAGCAGGTGGTCGCCCGCGTACGTTGGCGAGAGACGGTGGAATGGTTTGGCGCCAACGGCGTCGCGAGCCTCTATGAAGTCGGCGCAGGCAAGGTGCTGTCGGGCCTGGCGCGCCGCATCAACCGCGACATCGCCACCGGCGCCGTGGGCACGGCGGCGGAAGTCGAGGCCGCGCTGGCGGCTTTGGGGTGAGGCCCCGTTTTCGTCATTCTAGGGCGGAGCAAGGAGCGAAGCGACGCAGCGAAGACCCTAGAATCCATGCCGTGACTTGGAAGTGCCGCCGCGGTGCAGAATTCTGCTCCGTTGCATCCTTCGGCCAATGTCACGGCATGGATCCTCGGGTCTACGCGTCCGCTTCGCTCCCGCTCCGCCCGTGGATGACGACGGGAAGGAGGCCTTCGCCAATGTCCGACGCTTGTCTAGCGTGACTTGGACGATATGACGTATACGGAACGCGACTGCTTGCAGCCGTCTGGAAAAATGAGGTTGAAGATATGTTCGAACTGACCGGCCGGAAGGCGCTCGTCACCGGCGCATCGGGAGGCATCGGCGAGGCGATCGCCAGGGTGCTGCACAGCCAGGGCGCGATCGTCGGCCTGCACGGAACCCGTGTGGAGAAGCTGGAAGCCTTGGCGGGCGAATTGGGCGACCGCGTAAAACTGTTTCCGGCGGACCTGACGAACCGCGACGCGGTCAAGGCGCTCGGCCAGAAAGCGGAGGCCGATCTCGAGGGTGTCGACATCCTGGTCAACAATGCCGGCATCACTAAGGACGGCCTGTTCGTGCGCATGTCGGACGCCGACTGGGATTCGGTGATCGAGGTCAACCTCACTGCCGTGTTCCGGCTGACCCGCGAGCTGACGCATCCGATGATGCGCCGCCGCCATGGCCGCATCATCAACATCACCTCGGTGGTCGGCGTCACCGGCAATCCCGGCCAGACCAATTACTGCGCCTCCAAGGCAGGCATGATCGGCTTTTCCAAGTCGCTGGCGCAGGAGATCGCCACCCGCAACATCACCGTCAACTGCGTCGCCCCGGGCTTCATCGAATCGGCCATGACCGACAAGCTCAACGACAAGCAGAAAGAGACGATCATGGCCGCGATCCCGACCCGGCGCATGGGCACCGGCGTTGAAGTGGCGTCCGCCGTCGCTTATCTCGCCTCCAACGAGGCGGCCTATGTCACCGGCCAGACCATTCACGTCAACGGCGGCATGGCAATGATCTGAGGCAGGGCGGGCGCCTGTGAAAACAGCCATTTCGGCTTGGACGCCCGTCATTTTTCGTGTAATGCGGCCCGCAACCCGGCGGTTCGGGCAAAAACCGGTCCTGTGGCGTTGCGTTGCCCGCAAGACCATCTTTCAGCTTGATTAGCGGCATTCCGCCCGCTAACGAAGATAGACAACCTAAGACGAGGATTGCCCCAAATGAGTGACACCGCAGAGCGCGTCAAGAAGATCGTCATCGAGCATCTCGGCGTCGATGCCGACAAGGTGACGGAGCAGGCGAGCTTCATCGACGATCTGGGCGCGGACAGCCTCGACACGGTTGAACTCGTCATGGCGTTCGAAGAAGAGTTCGGCGTCGAGATTCCGGACGATGCGGCCGAGACCATCCTCACCGTCGGCGACGCCGTCAAGTACATCGACAAGGCCTCGGCCTGAGTTCTTTCGCAGGCATAACCGGGGAGGACCTGCGATGAGGCGTGTCGTCGTCACGGGCCTTGGCCTGCTTTCGCCGTTCGGCATGGGCGTCGAGCATAGCTGGCGGGAATTGCTCTCCGGCCGCAGCGCCTGTCGGCGTGTCACCGAATTCGAGGTGGACGATCTTGCCTGCAAGATCGCCCACATCATTCCGCGCGGCGACGGCTCGAACGGCACCTTCAATCCGGAGGCTGTGCTCGAGCCGAAGGAACTGCGCAAGATCGGCGAGTTCATCCTCTACGGCATCGCGGCCGCCGACGAGGCGCTGGCCGATTCCGGCTGGAAGCCTGAGACACATGAGGACCAGTGCGCCACCGGCGTTCTGATCGGCTCCGGCATCGGCGGCATCGACGGCATCGCCGAGAACGCGATGATCCTGAAGGAACGCGGCCCGCGCCGCATCAGCCCCTTCTTCATCCCCGGACAGATCATCAATCTGGTCTCGGGCCAGGTTTCCATCCGCCACGGCCTGAAGGGCCCGAACCATGCGGTGGTCACTGCCTGCTCGACCGGCGCGCACGCCATTGGCGACGCCGCCCGGCTGATCATGTGGGGCGATGCCGATGTGATGCTGGCCGGCGGCGCCGAGGCGCCGGTCACCCGGCTGTCGATTGCCGGCTTCGCCGCCTGCCGGGCGCTCTCCACCGAGCGCAATGACAGCCCCGAAACAGCTTCGCGTCCTTATGATCGCGACCGCGACGGCTTCGTCATGGGCGAGGGCGCGGGCGTCGTCGTCCTGGAAGAGCTGGAGCATGCCAAGGCCCGCGGTGCCAAGATTTATGCCGAGGTCACCGGCTATGGCCTGACCGGCGATGCCCACCATATTACCGCGCCGGCCGAAGATGGCGATGGCGCCTTCCGCTGCATGATGGCGGCGCTGAACCGGGCGAAACTCTCGCCGGCCGACGTCGACTACATCAACGCGCACGGTACCTCGACCATGGCCGACACGATCGAGCTCGGCGCCGTCGAGCGGCTGGTCGGCAATGCCGCCTCGAAGATCTCGATGTCGTCGACCAAGTCGTCGATCGGCCATCTGCTGGGCGCCGCGGGTGCCGCGGAAGCGATTTTCTCGATCCTCGCCATCCGCGACAACGTCGCGCCGGCAACCATCAATCTCGACAATCCGGAACGCGAGACGGCGATCGATCTCGTGCCGAACAAGCCGCGCCAGCGTCAGATCGATGTCGCGCTGTCGAATTCCTTCGGCTTCGGCGGCACCAACGCCTCGCTCGTGTTCCAGCGCTACAATGGCTGAAAGGCCAACGGGAGCAATCCCGGAAAGAGTGCTCAGCGCTTTCCGCCCTGGGATTGCTCAGAAAAAGACAACCAGCCGGCAGTCCCGCCACCTGCCGTCATTTTTGCCAAATTCTCCCCTAGTTTGTAGCTAGGGGATTCGTTGCAAGATCAGACGGTAGGGCGCCATGAGCACAAATCCTGGGAGCACAAATCCGGGCGGCGACGGGGATTTCGCACGGCAGGGCACAAAGGTGCCGATCATGCCGAAGACTGCGGCCGAGGCGTTGCGCCCGGAAGCCGGCACGCCGCCGCCGTCGAAGCGCTCGCGCGCTTCGCGCAGCCAGTTCGTCGTGTTCCTGAACTTCTTCCTCTCCATGGTTATCCTTGCGGTCATCGCCTCGGGTGCGGCGCTCTATTTCGGCATGCAGGCTTTCGTCGAGCCCGGCCCGTCCGCCAATGGCGACACCTTCATGATCAAGCCGAACACCGGCGTGCAGGAGATCGCGGACCAGCTGGAACGCCGCAGCCTGATCAGCGATGCCCGCATCTTCCGGCTCGGCGTGCGCGCCACGGGCAATGAATCGGCGCTCAAGGCCGGCGAATATGCCATCAAGCCGCGCGCCTCGATGCGCGACATCATGGAGCTCTTCAAGAGCGGCAAGTCGGTGATGTACTCGCTTACCATTCCTGAAGGGCTGACGGTCGAGCAGGCGCTGCAGCGCGTCGCCGATCAGGAGGCGCTCACCGGCGACATGCCGCGTACCTTGCCGCCGGAAGGTACCATCGCCACCGACACGCTGCGCTTCACCCGCGGCGCCACCAGGCAGCAAATGGTCGACAAGCTGGTCGCCGACCAGAAGAAGCTGGTCGAGGATGTCTGGTCGCATCGCGCGGCCGACCTGCCGATCGCCAACATCGACGACTTCGTCACGCTCGCCTCGATCGTCGAGAAGGAAACGGGCAGAAGCGACGAGCGCTCCCGCGTCGCCGCGGTGTTCCTCAACCGCCTGGCCAAGGGCATGCGGCTGCAATCCGACCCGACCATCATCTACGGCCTGTTCGGCGGCAAGGGAAAGCCGGCGGACCGGCCGATCTACCAGTCCGACCTCGACAAGCAGACGCCCTACAACACCTACATGATCAAGGGCCTGCCGCCGACGCCGATCGCCAATCCGGGCCGAGCGGCGCTTGAAGCGGTCGCCAATCCGTCCAAGACCGACGACCTCTATTTCGTCGCCGACGGCAATGGCGGCCATGTCTTCGCGGCAACGCTGGAAGAGCACAACCAGAACGTCGCCCGTTACCGGGCGCTGCAGAAGAAGCAGGCTGATGCCGCCGCCAAGGCCTCGGGCCAGACGACGGCGCCGGCAGCCCCCGATGGCAACGCCGACAGCAGCGACGCCGGGGCCAATGGCGAGAATGGCGACGCCGGCGGCGACGACGCGCAATAGGCGCAATGCATGTCGCCCAAAAGTGCGCAGCGGTTTTGGGAAGACGACATGCATCGAAACTCACTGCATGTCGCCCAAAAGTGCGCCAGCGGTTTTGGGAAACGACATGCACCACGCAGAAGAACGCGTCCTTTGACGCGAGGCCATATTCATGTTTTGAGGGGACGCCGGCCGATCATCCGGCGATTTTTGGGCGCGCAGCGCTGGGCAACGCATGCCTTGGCTGCGACAGGGGGACGACAGGGCAATGAGCCTGCAAAGCATGACCGGTTTTGCGCGGTGCGCCGCTGAAAGCGAGGGCACCTCGATAGCCTGGGAGGTGAAATCGGTGAACGGCAAGAGCGCCGAGGTGAGGCTGAGATTGCCGCAGGGTTTCGACCGGCTGGAGACGGCCGTCCGGCAGACCGTTCAGAAGCGTTTCGCGCGCGGCAATTTCCAGGCGACGTTGACCGTCGGCCGCGCCGCCGCAAGGCAAATCCAGCCGGTGGTCAACGAGGCGTTCCTCAAGGACCTGGCAGGGCTGGCCAGGCGTTTGCAAGAGCAGTTCGGCACCGAGCCCGCCACCGCCGACGGCCTGCTCTCCCTGCGCGGTGTGCTCGACATTCCCGAAGCCGTGGAGACGGAGGAGGAGCGGGCCACTCTCGACGCCGCGATTCTGTCTGCGCTCGAGATGGCGCTCGCCGGGCTGGAGCAGGCGCGCCGCAGCGAGGGCGCGGCGCTGGGCGCGCTTCTTGCCGGCCATGTCGATATCATCGAGGCGCTGACGCTGAAGGCCGAGGCCGATCCCTCGCGCGAGCCCGCGGCAATCCGCGAGCGTATCGCCGAGCAGGTGCGCCTCTTGACGGATGCTTCGGCCAATCTCGACGCCATCCGGCTGCACCAAGAAGCGGCCTTCCTCGCCAGCAAGGCCGACATCCGCGAGGAGATCGACAGGTTGAAGACGCATGTCGCTTCGGCGCGCGCCCTGCTTAAAAGCGGCGCCGCCGTTGGCCGCAAGCTCGATTTTCTGGCACAGGAATTCAATCGCGAATCGAATACCTTATGCTCCAAGTCGAACGCTGCCGCGGTCACCGCGATCGGGCTGGAGCTCAAGGCGGTGGTCGACCAGTTTCGCGAGCAGGTCCAGAATCTGGAGTGACGGGATGGTTGCCAAGGAGCCGACGGCCGCCAGGGATCTGGGGTCCCGCATCCGCCGCCGCGGATTGATGCTGGTGCTGTCGTCGCCGTCGGGCGCCGGCAAGTCGACCATCGCGCGCAATCTTCTCGAAAGCGATGGAAGTCTCGAGCTTTCGGTCTCCGTCACGACAAGGCCGCGCCGCGGTTCGGAGATCGAGGGCGTCCACTATCACTTCCGCACCATGCGCGAATTCGAGCGGCTGCGCGATTCCGATGCGCTGCTGGAATGGGCCGAAGTGCACGGCAATTGCTATGCCACGCCGCGCGAGCCGGCCGAAATCGCGCTGGCCGAAGGCCGCGACATGCTGTTCGATATCGACTGGCAGGGCGCCCAGCAGCTCAAGGAGAAGATGCGCGCCGACATCGTCTCGATCTTCATCCTGCCGCCGTCGATGAAGGAATTGAAGGCGCGCCTGAAGCGCCGCGCCGAGGACCAGGAATCGGTCATCGAGACCAGGCTGAAGAACGCCCGCCTTGAGATCGAGCATTGGAAGGAATACGATTTCGTCATCGTCAACGACGATCTCGACCGCGCCTTCGCCGAGGTCCGCGCCATCGTCACGGCGGAGCGGCTTCGCCGAGACAGGCGGCCTGGGCTGTTCGACTTCATTTCGGGATTGCTGGACGAGAAGACGGGGTGATCTTTCCTTCTCGCCGCTTACGGGGGGAAGGTGGCCGAAGGGTCGGATGAGGGGCAGCGCCGGCCTGCGGCGGTACAAAAAGCAAAAGTGAACCAGACCTCTATTTGCGACCCGTTGCCGCCCGTTTCTCGGCAAAAAGCACCTCAGCTTGATCGTGCGCGGCCGTTTTCGGGCAATTCGCCGCGTCACGAACTGATCCCGTCGATCAGAATGAGGTTGCGGCTAAGCGCAGCGTCGCGAACCTCAAGTGCGGCCGCGTAATCGCCGGAGTGATACCAGCGCCGCGCGGTCTCGATGTCGGGAAACTCGACGACGATGAGCGGCCCGGGTTTCCAACTCCCCTCCAGTGTCTCCACCTCGCCGCCACGAACGAGATAGCGTCCGCCATGCGCGGCGATGGAGGCCGCGGCGCGAGTTCGGTAGGTTTCGAACGCCTCCCTGTCGCGGATAGTGACATCGGAAATGACATAGGCAGGCATTGCAGGCTCCGGCTGGTTTCGCCTGACTATCTATGGCGCCGGGTTCTGGATTCCAGTGACGCTGGCGGTCAAACCGCGTTCGTCAACCTTACGAATTCCTCGACGCTGAGCGTCTCCGCCCGCCGCGTCGGGTCAATGCCGGCCCGCGTCAGCAACGCCTCGCCGCCAAGGCTCTTCACGCTTTGCCTGAGCATCTTGCGGCGCTGGCCGAAGGCGGCCTCGGTGACGCGGCCCAGCTTTCTGGCGTCCACGGGCAGGGGAGATAAGCGCGGCACCAGATGCACCACCGATGAGGTGACCTTCGGCGGCGGCGTGAATGCCTGCGGCGGCACGTCGAAGGCGATCTTCGCCTCGGTGCGCCAGCCGGCCAGGACGCCGAGCCGGCCATAGCCGTCGCTGTCCGGGACCGCCGTGATGCGCTCCGCCACCTCGCGCTGGAACATCAGCGTCATCGATTGGTAGAAGGGCGGCCAATCGGCCACCGTCAGCCAGCGGATCAGAAGCTCGGTGCCGATATTGTAGGGCAGGTTGGCAACGATCTTCACCGGCCCGCCGTTCGCCGCGCCGGCAAACGCGGCAAAATCCGTCTTCAACGCATCGCCGGGAATGACCTCCAGGCGACCGGGATAGTGGCTGGAGACCTCGGCCAGCGCTTCGAGGCAGCGCTCGTCGCGCTCGATGGCGATCACGCGCCGCGCGCCGTTGAAGAGAAGCGCCCGCGTCAGTCCGCCCGGGCCCGGGCCGACCTCGATCACCGTCGCCTCGCCGAGATCGCCGGCGGCGCGCGCGATCTTGCTTGTCAGGTTGAGGTCGAGCAGAAAATTCTGCCCGAGCGCCTTCTTGGCCTGCAGGCCATGCCGCTCGATCACCTCGCGCAACGGCGGCAACCCGTCGATTGTGGTGCGCCCGCTCAATGGATCCTCACGCGGCGGTGGCCTGCCGTCCGCTGTCGGCCAGCCGGCGCGCCAGCCTTAGCGCGGCGATCAGGCTGTCGGCGCGCGCAAGACCCTTGCCGGCAATGTCGAAAGCGGTGCCGTGATCGGGCGAGGTTCGGACAAAGGGCAGGCCCAGCGTCACGTTCACCGCCTCGTCGAAGGCTAAAGTCTTGGCCGGGATCAGCGCCTGGTCGTGATACATGCAGAGCGCCGCGTCATAGGAAGCGCGCGCGCGCGGATGAAACATCGTGTCGGCCGGCAGTGGTCCGATCGCGTCGATCCCTTCCGCTTTGAGCATCTCGACGGCCGGGGTCACGATCGCAGCATCCTCCAGGCCCATGGCGCCGCCTTCGCCGGCATGCGGGTTGAGTCCGGCGATCGCAAGCTTCGGCCGCGCAATGCCGAAGCGGCTCTCGAGATCGGCGGCGGTGATGCGCGCGGTCGCGACGATCAGCTCCGTCGTGAGTACCTTCGGCACTTCGGCCAAAGCGATGTGGATGGTCACCGGAACGGTGCGCAGATCCGGTCCCGCCAGCAACATCACCGGCGTCACATCCCTGCCGGTGTGGCGCGAGGCCAGATGCGCCAGATATTCGGTGTGGCCGGGAAAGCCAAATCCGGCATCATAAAGCGGCTTTTTGGAGATCGGGCAGGTGACTATCGCCGCGGCGTGGCCGGCGAGACAGTCGGCGACGGCGCGGTCGATGGCTTCGATGGTGCCGGCGGCGTTGGCCGGGTTCGGCTCTCCCGGGCTGTCGAAATGACGCGCATCGAGCGGAACGACAGGCAGAGCCCGGGCAAAGTGGTGCGCCGCCTGTCCGGGCAAGGTCTCGGCGATCGTCACATTCGCGCCGACCAGGCGGGCGCGGGCTTCGATCAAAGCGGGGTCGGCAAGCAGATAGAAGGGCGGCACACCGGCGCTGTCGCCAGCTTGCCAGGCGGCGACGGCGATCTCGGGCCCGATGCCCGAGGGATCGCCGACACTGAGCGCCAGCGGCGCGTGGGTCTTCTGCGTGCTCATGCGGTCGGCTGGCTGCGGCATCGCACGCTTGTCGCTCAGAGCATGATGCCGAAAAGTGTGCAGCGGTTTTCGGACGACATCATGCTCTATCTCTTTGATTTAGAGCCGGATTCAGATTTCAGGTCGACTCGACCTGAAATCATCCGGCTCTAGCGTTCGACGATCTTGGCCTTCTGGCGCAGCTCGGCGACATATTTCTTGCTGAGCTCGTCGGCGTCCTTGTCGTTGCTGCCTTCAGCCTGGAACACCATCTGCGCGGCCTTGTCGTCGGAAACCTCGCGCGAGGAGCAGATGCCGATGAACTCGACGCCGCGCTCGGTCTCGCGCGTCGGCGTCGCGGCGCCGACCTTGGTCGCCTTGATCTGCTCGGCCCAGTCGGACGGCAATTGCGGCGCCAGCACGCGGCCGAGGTCGCGCACGGTGACGTCGATCAGGCCCTTGGCGAATTCCCGCGTAGTGTTGCAGCCGCTGAAGCGGGCGCGCATGGCGTCGGCCTCGCGCTTGCGCTTGGCGAGCGTGCCGGCGCGCTCCGATGCCGGAACCACGAAGATCACCTGCTGCAGCATGTATTCCGTCGCGGTCGGCTTGGCGCCGCCCTTGTCCAGCATGCGCCGCACGGCGTCCTGCTCGGTCACCGAGCCGCCTTCGCCGGAGCGGTAGCGCGAGCTGAGCGCCTGGTTCCAGGCCATCTGGGCACGGATGAATTCCTTGAAATGTTCCTTGGTGACGCCCGACTGCGCCATGATCGCGTCGAGTTTCGCCAGTGGCATCTTGTTGCCCGAGGCAAAGCGCTGGTAGGCGGCGTCGACCTGCTGGTCGGTGATGTGGATGCCGAGCCGCTTGGCCTCGGCCAGGCGCAGCGTCTGGTCGATCATCTCCTGCGCGGCATCGCCCTTCTTGTGCTGCAGCTTGAAGAAGGCGGCGCGGTGCGCGATGTCGCCGGTGGTGATCGGCATGTTGTTGACGACATACTTGATCTCAGCGGCGAAAGCAGGCCGTACGACAGCCGTGACCGAAATGGAGGCCGCCACCAGAAGCGCGAATCCCGCTGAAAACAGGTATTTCCTCATCTTACCTTCCTAATTTTTCCCCATCTCGAGTTTCCCGCCATCGCGGCGCCGCGCGTCCTCCGAACGCCTGCCGGATGCAGTCGACCCCATGCCCATCTTATGCGGCGAAACGATGTCGCCGGCGCATGGCCCTGGGAAACGCGCCCATTTTCGAAGGAACACGCTCCAAATCAAGACCAAAGCCCATCAGCGCCCCAGCCGGCGCACGGCTCGGAGACCGCGCGCCCGCCGCTTGATCACTGGATGGTATCGACCGCGCTTGTTGATGAACCGAAATCGCCGAGCGTGCGGAACGACAGGTTGAAACCGATGTTCTGCGACACTTCCTTGGTGACGGTGTCGCGCGTCTGCGAATACGTCATGATGTAAGTGAAGCAGCTATCGTTGTAGGCGAAGCCGACGCCGTCCTTGACCAGCACATTTGTCTCGATGTCGTAGGTGCCGGTGCCGAACAGCCGCCAGTTCTGCGCCAGATGGGTCGAAGCGCCGAGCGTGAGCTCGTGGCGGTCGGTGGTGAAGCCATAGAGCGGCTGCGCCTCGATGAAGGCATATTTGGCGCTGAGCGATATCGGCAGGCTGGAATAGGCGGCCTTCACTTCGGCGCGCCTGACCTCGAATGTCTGCTCGTCGAAACGCCCGCTCAGCGAGCCGGAGAAACCGCTCGGGCTGTTGAAGCCGACAAGGCCGACATAATCCGAGGTCTGCTTGTCCAGGCCGGACTCGGCCCCGACATTGACGAGGTCGGGCGCGGCAAAGGAGTTTTCGCCCGCGAGCTGGTATGACTGGCCGAAAATTGCGTTCGTGGCCCAGCCATTGTCATAGGCGCCTGAATACCGGAAGCCGACATTGGCGCGCGTGCCGCCTTCTATGCGGTCATAGCCCGAGAATTTGTCACGTTCGAACAGCGTGGTGGCGTCGAAGACGAAGCTCTGCGCGTCTTCGTTCGGGACGGCCAGCCCGCCGACATATTGCTCGTTCGGGCGCACGAAGACCTGCGCCGTCGGCTCCAGGACATGGCTGGAGTTCGCCATCGAGAACAGGAGCGGCCAACGCGCCTCGAGGCCGAGAGTGGCCATGTAGCGGGCAAGCGAGGAACGCATGTCATCGCCGGGTGTGCCCACCACGGGATTGTTAGCCATCGACGTAATTGCGTCAAGCGAAGCCGAATTCGCATTGACATAGCCGGCGTCGCCACGGAACGCCAGCAATGGCGTCACCTGCAGGCCGTCGTCGGTAGTGAAGGTACGCTTCCATTCGGCTTCCGCCGACAGCCGGCTTGATTGGCCCTCTATACCCGGAACGCGTAGAACCGAGCCTCCGTCAAGTGTTTCGTCCAGCCGGTTGCGGCTGATCACGCGTGTATTGACGTTGAATGACAACTGGCCGCCGGCCACCGACGTGTCGGGGATATAGGCGTAGTCGAGCGACGGGAGCACCCAGGGCTGCTTGGCGGCGCGCGCCGTCGGATCGCTGGAGAGCGTGTCTTCCTGCACCTCGAAGCGCATGGCGCGGACATCGAAATAATTGCGGTCGCTCAAGCCTGTCAGATAGATCGACGACTGGTGGACGAGGTCGTTGTAGCCTTCAATGTTATAGGTGCGCGAGAATTCCTTGTCGGTCTGCAGCAGCACGTCCCAGCCGAAATCCCAGCGCTCATTGATGGCGAACTGGCCCTTGGTGCCCATCATGCCGCGGAACTTGTTCGGGTCGCCTTCCGGGCCGGAATTGACGTTATGGCCATGGTTGATGTCGAGCGTGCGCGTATCGATGAACGCGTTCGGATCCTGCTGGTTGATGCCGGCAATCTTCAGCGTGTACTGGCCGTTGTTGAAGCGCTGGCGCCACTCGGCCTCGCCGAGGAAACCCTGCTTGGTATAGCCGCTGCCGGTGACGGTCAGGTCATAGGTCGGAGACAGGGCGAAATAATAAGGGACTTTGATGCCGACGCCGAGATGGTTGTTGTAGACGATGCCGGGGATCAGGAAGCCGCTCTTGCGCTTCACCGTCGGGTCGGCGATCTCGAAGGCCGGCAGATAGGCGAGCGGGAAGCCGAAGAACTCGAAATTCGAGTTTTCGAAGCGGACCGTCTTCTTCTCGCCGTTCCAGATGATCTTTCGCGCCTTGATGCGCCAGGTCGGCGCTTTGTCCGGCTTGTCTTCGCAAGGCTCGCAGGCGGTGTAGACGCCGTTGTGGAAGGTGGTGAGCACGCCGCCCATGCGCTCCGCGCTCTCGGCGGCGAAATAGGCTTTGTCTATCGTCTCGACGCGCAGCGCGTTGACAAAGCCGTCGGCAAAGTCGTCGGTGATGTCGATATGGTCGGAATTGACCTTGGTGCCGTCGCTGTTGATCAACTCGACGGCGCCGCTGGCGACGAGGCGCTTGGTGTCGCGGTTATACACCACGCGCTGGGCGACCAGCTTGTTGCCGCCATAGTCGATCTGCACGCCGCCGACGGCCGTCACCGTGTGCTTGTCGTTGTCGTAGACAAGCGTGTCGGCGGCCAGCAGCATCTGCGTGCCGGAAGGGACGGACTTGGCAGTGATCTGCTGCGCCAGCGCGGATGCCGTCGGCACCGCGCAAGCGAACAGACACGCCAAGGCAGTCGCCCCATAGAGGCGTGCCAAACCGGCCTGCCTATGGCTGCGCAAAACCGCCTCCCTCACTAGCCGTCTTCCTTGTATAGCAGAAACGTCACCCCAAAGAACATAGCCACGACAACCGGAACCCATGCAGCCACCACAGTAGGCACGAATCCGGCTACACCGAATGCCTTGACCAGTACCGAAACGACATAAAGCAGAAAGCCGGCCACGACGCCACCCAGAATCATCGTTGCCGACTGTCCCATTCGCGCAAATCGCATTGAAACCGTTGCAGCAATCAGCGTCATGGCGACGAGAAGGAACGGCAAGGCCACCAGCGAATCAAACTGCATGGCGAAGGCATTCGCCTTGAGTCCGAAGGACCGGGCAACCTCGATCTTACGCGGCAGCTCGTAGAAGGGGATGGTTTCCGGGCGTGCCAGGCGCTCCTGCACGAATTCCGGCTTGAGATTGGTCGGCACCCTGTCGGACGCCAGCGCCTGGATATTGCCCCCCTTGAAGACCTTTACGTCCTGCAAGTCCCAATAGCCGTCGCGCAGGAAAGCTTTGGCTGCATCCTTGCGTTCGGCGATGTTGCCCTGCGGGTCGAGGATGAAAAACACCGCCTCCGCCATCTCCAGCCCCTGATTGAGGATGGCGCGGGCGCCGATGATGGTGTCGCCCGATTCGGTCTTCTGCCTGAGCCAGGGCGTGACGTTGGTCGTGACGGCATTCGACTTGCCGGCCCTGAGGTCGTTCTCCATCTGCTCGGACCAGGAAAAGCCGTGCGCTGCGATCGGATTGATCACGGCGACCGACAGCACGCCGAACATCAGCGCGCCGACGCAGCACGGAAACAGGAACTGCCAGGCCGAGACGCCGGCCGAGCGGGCGATCACCAGCTCGTAACGGCGGTTGAGCGACACCAGCGTTGCCATTGCCGAGAACAGTCCGACGAACGGCACCGTCTGCAGCATGATCATCGGCATCCTGAGCGCCGAAATGGCGAAGGCTGTGCCGTAGGTGAAGCCGGGCAGCCCGGTCGTGCGGCCCGAAAGCTCGGTAAAGTCGATCAGGAACACCAGCGCCAGCAGGCCGAGGAAGAACCAGAAGGTGATCGAGACGTAACGGAAAAAGAAATAGCGGCCCAGCGTCCAGCCCATGGTCAGGCTCCCTGGCCGGAAGTGCGCCGGACGAGCCAGAGCTTGAATGTTGTCCAGTTGTCGCCGGCACGCTTGGCGAGGCCCGTCAGCCAGTCTGCCCAGCTGACCGGCAATTCCATGGTGCGCGACGATACGATGAACCAGATCGAGACCGCGGAGGCGATGAGCGGTATGGCGTAGAGCAGGTAGACATAGTACCAGACCCTGTCGGCCTTGCCTGCGGCGAAGAAGCCCAGCCATCGCACGAAAAGCGCTATCGCGATTGCCGTGATCAGCGGATTGATGCGCGCTTCCCGGTGCGAGCGCGCGTCGCCCGCAACGGCAAGCGCGATCAGCGCGAACACCAGCGAATAGGACCATTCGGCGAGACGCTGGTTGAGCTCCGCCCGGTAGCTGCCCGGTTCGCGCTGGAACATCTTGTCGTTGGGATCCGGGCTGAGCAGATATTGCGTCGTGCGGTCCTTGGGCAAAAGCGTGATGTCGTTCGCCGCCGACATGAACGCCGACATGTCGAAGGCATACGAGGTGAAGCGGATGACGGAGAGGTCGCCGGTCACCGATTTGCGGTTGATGACGCCGTCATTCATCATCAGCACCTTCTCGTCGCCCTTTTCGACGATGCTGCCGGTCTTGGCGTAGTAGGTCAGGCTGGCGCCTTCCTCGCGCGAATCGGCCACGAAGATGCCGCCGAGCCGGTTGCCGGGAAGCCGCTCGCCGACCTGCAGGAACAGGCCTTCGTCGATCTTGCGGAACGTGCCTTCCTGGATGATCAGCGACAGAAGGTCGGCGCGCGATGCCGCCACCAGCTGGCGATTCTTCTGCCTGGCATAGGGATCGATGGCGTTGTCGACGATGAAGGAAAACGCGCAGGCCGCTATCGCGAGCAGCAGGATCGGCCGCGCGATCGTCCAGCGCGAGGCCCCGGCGGCGCCTAGCACGGCGAGCTCCGAATCAGTGTTCATGGCGCTCAGCGTCTGCGCCACCGCCACCACCAGGGCGAACGGCACCACTATCGGGATGATCGAGGGGATGATGAGTGCCGCGACTTCGAAGAAAGTCAGCGCCGACTGGCCATTGTCGGTGACGAGGTCGATCTTGGCCAGAACCTGCGTGGTCCACACGATCGCCAGCGTCCAGACCAGCGCCGCGAGGAACATCGTCAGCGCGCGGCGCATGATGTAGCGTTCAACGACCTTCATGAAGGCTTTTCTCGATTTTGCCGAACGGCATCATGCCCGCCGACAAGGTAGTGATCCGGCGGCGCCCGCACAACTGCGTCATGGGCGGCTCGCTCCGGTTTGTCGCCCCACGCCACGTGCCCCGGCGTGGCGGAGTCTCCGCGCCAATGAATAAGAAATGCGAAACATCGATGGTTAACAGCAGGTTGCGGCAGCAAGCTAAGGCCGTGCCGAGGCGAATCCTTTGTCTATGGTGGCGCCGATATAGACCGCGATTTCGGCCAAAGTCTTGCCAAATGGCGGAAAACGACCAAATGTCGCGCACTCTTGCCAAACCTCTCGCCCGTTGAAAATTACCATTGCCGGCACCCTACGGCCATCCCCGAAAGCAGGACCTGATGACGTCGAGACCATCCATTTCCTTCGCCAAATTCGCCGCGCCCAAAAAGGGCAGCGTCTTCGTCTTCGCGGCCGATGATGGCGGGCTCGGCGAGGCGGCGAAGGCCTGCGATCCGGCTGGTGCATTGGCTCGCGCCTTTCCGGTCGCCGATTTCTCCGGCAAATTCGCAAGCTCGGCCGAGGTGCTGGCGCCGGAAGGAACGCCGGTCGACCGGCTGGTGGCGGTCGGCGCCGGCAAGGTCTCGAGCCTCGACGACTATGCCTGGCTGAAGCTCGGTGGCGCCGTTGCCGCTTCGCTACGCAAGGCGACCGAGGTGGCCGTCATCCTCGATCTGCCGGAGCTGCAGCCCGACGGTCGCCAGGCGGCGAGCCTCGCCGCCGGCATCCTGCTGCGCAGCTATTCCTTCGACAAATACAAGACCAGGAAAGACAAGGAAGACGCCCAATCCGACACGAAGTCGGGCAAGCCCGCCAGGGTAACCATTCACTGCGCCGATCCCGCTGCCGCGAAAAAGGCTTTCGCCGGCGAGGAAGCGGTGGTCGACGGCGTGCTGCTTGCGCGCGATCTGGTCAACGAGCCGGCCAATGCGCTTGGGCCCGTCGAATTCGCCGAGCGCGTCAAGGCGCTGGAGCAGCTCGGCGTCGAGGTCGAGATCCTCGCCGAAAAGGAGATGAAGAAGCTCGGCATGGGCTCGCTGCTCGGCGTCGCGCAAGGCTCGCCGCGCGGCGCGCGCCTGGCGGTGATGCGCTGGAACGGCGGCAAGGCCAAGGACGCGCCGCTCGCTTTCATCGGCAAGGGTGTCACCTTCGACACCGGCGGCAATTCGATGAAGCCGGCCTCGGGCATGGAGGACATGAAGGGCGACATGGGTGGTGCCGCCGCCGTCACCGGTCTTATGCGTGCGCTCGCCGCTCGCAAGGCGAAGGCCAATGTGGTCGGCGTCATCGGCTTGGTCGAGAACGCCGTCGACGGCCATGCCCAGCGTCCCGGCGACATCGTCACCTCGATGTCGGGCCAGACGATCGAGGTGCTCAACACCGATGCGGAAGGCCGCCTCGTTCTGGCCGATGCGCTCTGGTACGCCAACGACCGTTTCAAGCCGAAGTTCATGATCAATCTGGCGACGCTTACCGGCGCCGTGATGGTGGCGCTCGGCCAGCACTATGCCGGCCTTTTCTCCAACAATGACGAGCTTGCCGGCCGGCTTTTCGGCGCCGGCCAGACATCGCAGGAGCGGCTATGGCGTATGCCGCTCGGACCCGAATACGACAAGCTGATCGATTCCAAGAACGCCGACATGAAGAACATCGGCGGCCGCTATGGAGGCGCCATCATCGCCGCGCAGTTCCTGCAGCGCTTCGTCAAGGACACGCCCTGGGCGCATCTCGACATCGCCGGCACCGCGATGGGCGCGCCGTCGAGCGAGATCAACCAGTCCTGGGGCTCGGGCTTTGGCGTGCGCTTGCTCGACCGCCTGGTCCGCGATCACTATGAGGGTTAGGTTTCCGGGATGACCGACATCCTGTTCTACCATTTGACCGAATCGACGCTCGAGGAGGCGCTGCCGGGCCTGCTCGAGCGTAGCGTCGAGCGCGGCTGGCGCGCGGTGGTGCAGACCGGCACGGAAGATCGCCGCGACGCGCTCGACCAGCATCTGTGGATTTTTCGCGACGATTCCTTCCTGGCGCATGCCACCGACCGCGAAGCCTATCCGGCCGAGCAGCCGATCCTGCTCACCACCGGCGAGGGCAACCAGAACGCGGCGCAGATCCGTTTCCTGGTCGACGGCGCGACGCCTCCCGACTTGTCCGGCTACGAGCGCGCCGTATTCCTGTTCGACGGCCATGATGCAGCACAGCTCGAAGCCGCCCGCGGCCATTGGAAGACGATGAAGGAAGCCGGTCACGCCGTGACCTACTGGCAGCAGACGCAGGACCGACGCTGGGAACGCAAGGCTTAGCGCTTCTTCGCAATCGAACTGCGGCCACACCTTCGGCGGCGGCCGCACCAAGACGTCCGGCTCCCGCTCAACCCTTTGCCAGCGCCGACAGTTGCTCCAGAGTTATCTTGTGGACCAGCGGATCGGCGTGCCGGTGCGCCAGCAGCCATTCGCCGTTTTCACGTCGGAAAACCAGCGTCACCCTGAGCGGCCATTCTTGGTCCAGGCCACCGACCTTGCCATGCCCCCATTCGATCACGGCGAGCACCGCCATGTCGCCCGATGCGTACGCTTGCACCAACTCCATTTTCACCCCGCCGTCTTGAAAGTAGCTGGCCAGTTCGGCCAGGTGCCCGGGGCTTCTGTCGAAGCCCCTCGAGAACGGACCGCCGAAGGGCTGCATCAAGGTGAAGTCGGGGGCGATCTCGATCAGGTCGAGATAGGTTTTCATGTCGCCACGCATGAACGCCGTGCTGGCCGCCTCCGCCCGTGTCAAAAGCTCCTTCAGAGCTGCATCGTCGATGGCCGCTTGCGGTGCAGCTTCGCTCCACGCTGCCTGCACCGCCAGCGGCAAGGCAAGCGGTGCCGCCAGCGCCAGCCGCCTGGAAACGGTTTTCCTGCGGGCTTTCCTCTCAAGCGGCGCGCTGGCCTTGCCGGTTGTGTCGGTTAATTTGGACATGGGAAATCTCCTCAAATTTGAAAGTGGATACCGGCGGCGCTCTGGCCGTCCGACCGATGCGCTGAGGGATCTCACTTCAATCGAGATGAATCCAGTGATATGATTTCAAGAATATGCTGCATCAAATCGATCTCTCTCGCGCCGATCTCAACCTGTTGGTCTTGTTCGAGACTGTCATGGAGGAACGCCATGTCGGCCGCTCGGCGTCGCGGCTCAACCTGTCGCCGTCGGCGGTCAGCCATGGCCTCGGCCGACTGCGCGGCCTGCTCGGCGATCCGCTGTTCCTGCGCACGCCGAGGGGCGTCGTGCCGACCTACCGCGCGCTGGAGCTTGCCGCGCCTGTCGCCGAAATCCTGGCGCGGGTGAGGAGCGTGGTCGCCAGCGCCGAGCCCTTCGATCCCAGCCGTTCCAGCCGCCGTTTCCTCATCGGCGCGCCTGATGGCGCCTCGGTGGTATTCCTGCCGCCGCTGCTCGAAGTTCTGCATCAATTCGCACCGGGCATTGACATCGGCATCCGCCAGCTGCTGCCGAGGCAAGGTGAGACGTCGCCGTTGCCCGCCTGGAGCGACGTCATCGCCGAACTTGAGGCAAGAACTATGGATGTCGCGGTCCTCCCGATCGGCGACGTGCCCGAACGCTTTCTCCGGCGCGCGCTCTATGAAGAGGATTTCGTCATCGCCATGCGGGCTGGACACCGGTTCTCACTGGCCCCGAGCATCGAGGCATACTGCGCCATGCAGCACCTCGTCGTGTCGCAGACAGGCGACGCGCACGGTTTCGTCGATATCGCGCTCGCCGCGCGGGGTCTGTCGCGGCGCATCGCGCTCACCGTTCCCAATTTCATGTTCGCGCTCGCCGTGTTGGCCGAGACGGATTTTGTCTCGGCGCTGCCGCGTCGTTTCGTGGCCAGGCATGCGCGCCGCTTCGCTGTGATCGCGGTCGATCCTCCCGTGACGCTGCCACCTTTCCAGATCACCGCCGTAGTGCCGAAGGTCGCGATGATGGACGCTGGCATTGCCTGGCTCGTCGGCCAGTTGGAGCAGGTCGGATCGGCGGTCGATCCATCTGGCCTCACGGCGGCTGATCGACTTCGGAGTCGCAAACGCGGCGCTTCATGCGTTAGATAAGGGCCAAGCTCATGCGGCGGGGGGAGAATGCGGATCAGGATCGTCGGAACCGACAGGGCGGTACCGGCTGAGCGCGTCACAACGCGGACGCTGGAGGAGCGGCTTGGCCTCGGCGAGGGCGCGCTCGAAACCGCGACCGGCGTCGTCGAGCGCTATGTCTGCGAGGGCGAATCGCAAATCGATCTAGCTTGCGCGGCGGCGACGCTGGCGCTTGAGGATGCCGGCCTCGATCCCGGCGCCGTCGACCTGATCATCGGCGGCTGCGGCGTGCCTTATCAGCCGCTGCCGGCGACCGCGCCCTTGGTCATGCAGCGCCTTGGGCTGGCCGACGGCTCGGCTGCCGCCTTCGACGTCAACAGCACATGCCTGGGCTTCCTCACCGCCTTCGAGACCGCGGGCCGCATGATCGAGGCCGGGCAATGCGAGACGGCGCTGGTGTTTTCCTCCGAGATCGCCTCGCGCGCCTTGCCGTGGCAGGATGCGCCCGAGATCGCCGCGCTCTTCGGCGACGGCGCCGCGGCCGCCGTGCTGCGCAAAGGCGGCCAAGGCGAGGGCAAGGTGGCGGCCAGCCTGATGCGCACTTATCCGTCGGGCTGGGAAGCCTGCGGCATCGGTTCGGGCGGCACGCGCTTCGATTTCCGCAAGGAGCAGGAAGCGTTCGCCGCGCACAGCCTGTTCCACATGGACGGCAAGGAATTGTTCAGGCTCACCGCGCGCCATTTCAACGGCTTCGTCGCCGCTCTGCTTGAGCGCGCCGGCTGGCGGCATGGCGATGTCGATCTCGTCGTGCCGCACCAGGCGAGCCCGTTCGCGCTTGCCCATGTGGCGCGCCAGACCGGCTTTGCGTCGGAAAAGCTCGTCGACATCTCCGCCCGCTTCGGCAACCAGATCGCGGCTTCCATTCCCTTCGCGCTGGACGTCGCGCGCCGCGAGGGCCGCGTGGCGCCGGGCATGAAGCTGCTCATCCTCGGCACGTCGGCCGGCGTCTCCTTCGGCGGCATGGCGCTGGAGGTCTGAGGAATGGCCGTGCTCGTCACCGGCGCCAGCGGTTTCTTGGGCTCGCATGTGCTCGAGCGGCTGGCTGCGTCCGGAACGCTGGCGCTCGGGCTCGGCCGCGATGAAGCGTGCTGCGCCGCGCTGGAGACCGCCGGCCATCGCATCGTCCGCCACGATCTCGCGCAGCCGCTCGACGCCGCGCTCGATCCGAGGCTTGGCAGGGTCGAACGGGTCATCCATTGCGCGGCGCTCTCTTCGCCTTTTGGACGCCTCGCTGATTTCGAGGCGGCCAACGTCACGGCAACGCGCAACCTTGTCGATTTCGCGCAGCGGCAAGGCGTCAGCCGCTTCGTCCACATCTCCACCCCGTCCGTCTGCTTTGCCTTCCGCGACCAGCTTGGGCTCAGCGAGGACGTGGCTTTGCCGGAGCCCGTCAATCACTATGCCCGCACCAAGCGCGAGGCCGAAAAGATCGTGCTCGGCCAGCCCGCCATCCATCCGCTGGCGCTGCGGCCCCGCGGCATCTACGGCAAAGGCGACCACGCGCTGCTGCCGCGCCTGATCAAGGCAGCCAAAAGCCGGCCGCTGCCGCTGTTTCGCAATGGCCGGGCGGCCATCGACATCACTTATGTCGACGATGTCGTCGACGCGGTGATGGCGGCGCTTGCCGCGCCCGGGGAAGCGGAGTGCCAAATCTTCAACATCTCCGGCGGCGAGGTGCTGCCGGTCCGCCGCATTGCCGACGAGGCCTGCGCCCGCGCCGGTCTCGAGGCGCGCTGGCGGCCGACGCCGCTCATGCCGGCGATGCTGGCGGCGGGCCTGATGGAAGCAGTGGCGCTCCGGTTGCCTGGCCGCCCCGAGCCGCCGGTCACCCGCTATGGGCTCGGTCTCTTCGCCTATGCGCAAAGCCTCGATATTTCCAAGGCGAAGCGGATGCTTGGCTGGGCACCGAAGATCTCGTTCGAGCAAGGGCTTGACCGCACGTTTTCCGGTGGTGCGCAGGCATGAGGATCGTCTTCGCCAACAGCGCCTGGGTGAGCGCCGCCGAGCGATTGATCCTGCGCGGCGGCGGCTGGCAAAGTGTCAAGCTGCGTGTCCGCTACGGGCTGTTCTTTCACCCAACTGCCGGGCCTGTGCTCATCGACACCGGCTACACATCTGAGGCGCTGAGCGGTGAGCGGCGTAGCCGCACGCTTCGGCTCTACGGTGCGCTGCTGAAACCCGAGCTCAACGCAGACGAGCAGGTCCTGCCGGTGCTGCGGCGTTTCGATCTGTCGCCTGACGACATCCGCACAATCATCGTCACCCACTTTCATGCTGACCACATTTCGGGCCTGTCGCTGTTCCGCAACGCGCGCTTCATCGCCAGCGATGCGGCCTGGGCTCGGGTCAAGGCGCGAGGCCCGCGGCGGAATCTGCGCCACGGCGTCTTCACCGAACTCTTTCCGCCGGATTTCGAGGCGCGGCTGGAGGGCATCTCCGCGAAGCCCCGCGTAACGCCGCAGGGCGCTATCCCCGGCGGCGCCGATCTCTTCGGTGACGGCAGCGTGATCGCGGTCGATCTTCCAGGACATGCCGACGGCCAGTTCGGCCTGCTGTTTACCGGACCGGTCCGGCCGCTGCTCTACGCCGTCGATGCGCAATGGCTGCTCAATGCCTTGACCCATAACCGCACGCCGGGTTTCCCGGCCACGTTGATCGCCGAGGATGCCGCGGCGATCGAGCCGACCAGCGCAATGCTGCGTCGCTTCCTCGCCTCAGGCGGCGAAGTGATGCTCTGCCATGATCCCGCCCCGACATCTTACGACCTCGCACCGGAGGCCGCATGAACGGGCTGGCGGAAGCGGCAGGCTCCTTCGCCTTGACGCGCTGGGTCTCGCGGAAGAGCCGCGCGGATTTCGAGCACTGGCAGGCGGCGGCCTTGCGGCGCTTCCTGAACGGCGACCTGCCGCGCGCGCCCTTTTACGGCAAGGCGCCGGCGCGCCTCATCGATTTGCCGGTCACCGACAAGGCGCTGCTGATGGCGCGTTTTGAGGATTTCAACATCCACCATCTCACCGCCGCACAAGCCTGGGCGGCCCTGGCGGGCGAGGGCCGCGCCGGATCGCTCACTATCGGCGCCAGCACCGGAACATCGGGCAATCGCGGCCTGTTCGTGATTTCCGAGGCCGAAAAATACCGCTGGCTGGGCGCGATCCTGGCCAAAGCGGCGCCCGATCTTCTATGGCGCGGCATGCGCGTCGCCGTCATCCTGCCGCAGAACACCGGGCTTTACGACAGCGCCCGCAAATCGCGGCTGATAAGGCTCGCCTTCTTTGACCTGACCTTGGGGCCGGAAAGCTGGCGCGGCGCGCTCGAAGCCTTCGACCCGACGATCATTATCGCGCCGCCGAAGGTGCTGCGGCATTTCGCGAGCGAGGGTTTCCGTCTGCGTCCGAAGCGTGTCTTCTCGGCGGCTGAAACGCTGGATCCGGTTGACCGTCCGGTTATAGAGGATTTCTTCCGGCTGCCGCTCGATCAGATCTACATGGCGACCGAAGGCTTGTTCGCGGTCACCTGCCGGCAGGGCGGACTGCATCTTGCCGAAGACTCCGTATTCTTCGAATTCGAGCCGGCGGGCGAGGGGCTGGTGACGCCGTTGGTGACAACCTTTCGCCGCCGGACACAGATCATGGCGCGCTACAGGATGAACGACCTGCTGCGCTTGTCCAAAGCACCTTGCCGATGTGGTTCGCCGCTGCGCTGCCTCGACGAGATCGTCGGCCGCATGGATGATGTGTTCCGGCTCATGTCGCCGGACGGTCCGGTGCTCGTCACGCCGGATGTGCTTCGCAACGCCGTGCTCAAGGCCGATCGCCGCATCGACGATTTTCGTCTTGTCCAGACCGGGCCGGACAGGGTCGAGCTCAGCCTTCCGCCAACGTTCGCGGATGATGCGGCGGCGGCCGCGCATCAAGCGGCGCAAGCGTTGCTGGATGCGCGAAAGGCGCTCGCCACCGTCACGCTTGTCCGCGCGCCGCTGCCGCTGGAGATAGGCCGCAAGCTGCGTCGCGTCGAAGCCCGCCTGGAGCGCGCGCGATGAGCGGCGCGGCGATGGCGCAAAGGCTTGTGCAGCAGGCCGACCGGGTCGAGAACAAGCCGGCAAAGGTCGAGGCTTTTGTAAGGTTCTTCAACGAGATGCCGGTGCGCCATCTCATCGCCAATCTGGACACGAAAGTCGAGACGCTCGAAATCGCCGGAGGCATTTTTCCGCTGACGTTGAACGACGGGAGTGAAGCGCACAACTGCTATATCTGCTGCCCGACCAGCGCCTATATCGACTACGCGATGGATGAGACGCGCAACTTCGCCGCCCATCCTCTGTTGCGGCGCGCGCTGAGTACCTTGATTGGAGCCTGCGCGCCGCTGGTCAGGGCGAGCGGCCTCGACCGTCAGGCGCAGGTCAACAACTGGCTCTATTCGACCAATCCGATGCCGCTGCTCGACCGGCCGGCGATCGCGTCGCTGCGCGCGGCCCTGACCGCGCGTTTCCCCGATCGCGCCATCGTCATCCGCTCGTTGAACGATATTGCCGATCCGGCGACCATTGCCGCCTTGAAGGCCGAGGGGTTTCGCATGCTGGCGGCGCGCCAGATCTACATCTTCGCCGATCGCAGCGCCGCGCCCGCAATGACGCGCGACATGAAACGCGATCGCGCCTGCCTGCGCACAACGCCGTTCGAGCGAGTGGGCAATGAAGATTTCACCGAGGCCGATTATGCGCGCGCCGCTCAGCTCTACACCATGCTCTATCTCGACAAATACACGCCGCTCAATCCGCACTACACCGCCCGCTACATCGCCGAAATGCATCGGCGCGGCATCATCAGCCTGGCGGGGTTGCGCCGGCCGCGCGGCGAGCTGGTCGCCGTCACCGGCCTGTTCGAGAACGGCGGCACGCTGACCCAACCCATCGTCGGCTATGACACCAGCCTGCCGGTCGCCGACGGGCTCTATCGCATGATGATGGCGGTGGCACAGGACCACGCGACTTCGCGCGGCCTGTTCTTCAACATGAGCGCGGGCGCCGCCGATTTCAAACGCCGGCGCGGCGCGGTCGCGGCGATCGAATACAACGCCGTCTATGCCGGGCATCTTGCGCTTCGCCGACGCATGGCGATCCGCGTCATGGAGGCCGTGCTGGCATGGGTCGGCATCCCCCTGCTCAGGAGGTTCGAACTGTGAGCGAGCGCGGCGGGGAAGCCCATTGGCAGGCGGTGGCGTTGTCGACCGACCTCGGCAGGCGGCCGAAGCGCGTCCTGTTCGACGGCGCGCCCGTGGTGCTGTTCCGCTCGGCGCAAGGCATTGCGGCACTTTTCGATCGTTGCCCGCACCGGCTGGTCGAGCTGTCGACCGGCAGGATCGTCGGCGGGGAGATCGAATGCCCCTATCATGGCTGGCGTTATGACGGCGAGGGACGCTGCACCGCGATCCCCGGCCATGTCGGCGCCATGCCGCATTACCGCGTCCGCCGCTTTGCCGCGATCGAGCGCGACGGCGTCGTCTTCATTTCTTCCGGCTCGCCGACGAGCGAGCCTTACCTGCACTGCATGCAGGGCAAGGATGTCATCGTGCGGCGGGTGCGCTCGTCGACGCAATCGACAGTCATCGATGCGGTGGAAAACATCCTCGATGCCACCCATACCCATTTCACCCATAAAGGTCTGCTGCGCGGCCTGACCTCGAAGCGCCATCTGGTGCGGGTCGAGGTGACCGGCGGCGAGGGCTGGGTCGAGGCCTGCTACACCGGCGAGGACCGTCAGCAGGGCCTGATCAGCCGGCTCATGGAAGGCGAGCGTGCGAAGACCATCGGCCGCTTCCGCCATCCCGGCATCGCCGAGCTCGAATATTGGGGCAGGGACGGGCTGGTCTTAGCCACCACCTTCCATCTGCGCCAGGCCGACGAGCGCACCGTCGAGGGTATCGGCTGGCTGATCGGCCGGCGCCAAGGCCTGCTCGGCGAGCTGAAGGCGCTGGCCTTCAGGCCGCTTTTCAACATCGCGCTGCACCAAGATCGCCGGGTGCTGAAATCGGCCAGCGACAATGCCCGGCTACCGCCCCAAGCCCTGCCGGTGATCGGCCCGCTCGATTTCCTGCGCCGCGACATCGCGGCGATCATGGATGGGAAGATGCCAGCGGCTGCAAGTGAGGCAAGGGTGCATTATATCGAACTGTGAATTATAGTGCACATACCTTGATTTGAATGCATTCGTGAATTATAGTTCACGCATGATCGAGGTCCGGCAGACCGCCGATTTCACCAACTGGCTGGACGCGCTTCGCGACACCGCGGCTCGACAGCGCGTCGTCGCCCGCATCCGTCGGGTCGAGATCGGTAACATCGGTGATGTCAAATACTTCGATGGCATCGGCGAGCTTCGGATCGACCATGGCCCAGGCTACCGGCTCTACTTTGTGAAGATTGGAAACGCCGTGATCATACTGCTCTGTGGCGGCGACAAGTCCAGCCAAAGGCGCGACATCGCCAAGGCGAAACAGATGGCAAAGGAGATATGACTATGCCTCTCGAAACCACCCGCTTCGACATTCTCGACCACCTGAAAACTCCGGAGGATCGCTTGGCCTACATCGAAGCTGCCTTCGAGGATGGTGATCCCGCGCTCATTACGCACGCGCTTGGCGACGTAGCGCGCTCCATAGGCATGACGGCCGTGGCGAGAGAGGCTGGCGTTACGCGCGAGGCGCTTTACAAAGCACTGAGCGAGAAGGGCGACCCGCGCCTCAGCACTCTGCTGGGCGTCACTAGGGCGCTGGGTTTGCAACTTGAGGTCAAGCCTGTCGGCCCGGGCTCACTCGGGGCTTGAAGCGCTTCCAGCAGGCCCATTCCATTCGATATCCCGCGTCGAAGCCGACTGCAGGCTGACCCGCTCGCGCAATGCCACCCGTGCAATCTCCGCCAGGGCCGGCCATTGCGCCTTAACCGGCGCTGAATCTTCCGGCCAATCGAGCAACTCATCGCCCTCGCGCATCGCCTTTCGGAATCCGCCAAACCCTCCCGAACGCAGCGCCGCCGGCAATCCGTAAATCCACATCGCAAGCCGCACCGTTTGCGGGGCGGTGACGTCGGGCGCGACTTCCTGACCGTCGCCGAGCACGGCATCCACGAAGCGCGCGGGGTCGCGAAAGAAATGCAGGCCGCTCACCGCGCGCGGATTGCATTCGAGCGGCAGCACACGACCGCCCGGCTCCCGCATCAGGTCGAAGGAAATCTGCCCGGTCCACGTGGTGCCGGCCACGATCCGCTCGACCAGCTCGCGCGCGGCCTCGTCCCCGACCCGCTCGAAGAAGATGCCTGCTCCCTTTCCGGCACGATAGAGCGAGCGGTAGAGCGCGAGCGCCTTGAGCCTGCCCTGGCGCGCCACCGCATAGGCGCTGATCTCCTCGCCCTCGACAAAACGCTGCGCCACCCAGGGCATGGCGGCCGAGGGCGCGATCGCATCGAGCGCTTCGGGCGGCGGACGCAGCAGCACATGGCTGGCAAAGCGCGACCAGACCGGCTTGAACGCCAGCTCGCGAGAGCAGCCGCGCACGACCTCGATATCGCTACGCGAGCTGAGCAGCGTCGTTTCCGGCACCTCCAGCCCGAGCCGTTCGGCGAGCCGGATGAAGCTGTGCTTGTTGTGGACCTCCGCCAGCAGCTCGATATGGGGTGCGAACAGAAGCGCCGGCATGCTCCTGCCGCGCCAGGCAAGCGCAAGGTGAAAGACCTCCTCGCAGGTCGGGACGACGAGGCCGATGCCCTCGGCCCGGATCAGCTCCTCAACCGCATCGGCATAGGCCCGCGGCTCGAAGCGCGGCGGCGGCAATCGATGATAACGCGCGCAGGCTTTGCTCGCCGCCGCGATCGGCCGCGCCGGCGTGTCGGCCAGGATCACCCTATGGCCCGCGCCATGGAGAAGGCGCGCCAGATGCAGCGCAACCGGCGCCCGCGCCCCGGTAATCAGGATAGATCCGTCAGCCCCCGGCATCGCTCATTCGCGGTCGTTCCCGTCGCGAAAATCGTTGCGCGAAATCGGCCTGGTTGGCAACGCGGGCAGCGATCGATGCCGGAGCGGCAAGATCATTTCTTACGCGGCTTTGCCTTCTCGGTCGCCGGCTTGCTCGGCCAATGCCAGCCTTCGCCCTCGCCATGCGCGGCCTGCGGCCGCGCCACATAGGCGAGCGCGCCATTGGCCTCGAGATAGACGCGCGACAGCATCTCGGCGAGCACGCCTGAGGTCACCGCCTGCAGCCCGGCGATCACCAGGAAGAAGCCGGTGATGAGCATCGGCCGCGTGCCGATGTCCTGTCCCCAGAAAACCTTGATCGCGAAGAGATAGGCAAGGATCAGCGAGCCGAGCACGCCGAACACGATGCCGATGCCGCCGAAGAAATGGCCGGGCCGCGTGCGGTAGCGCAGGAAGAAGAACATGAAGACGAGATCCAGCACCACGCGGAAGGTGCGCGAGATGCCGTATTTCGACTGGCCGTGGATGCGGGCGTGATGCGTCACCACCTCCTCGGCGATGCGGCGCGGCGTCGTCACCGTCGCGAGCCAGGCCGGGATGAAACGATGCATCTCACCATAGAGCCGCACGCTGCGGATGACGCTGCCGCGGAACACTTTCAGGCTGCAGCCATAGTCCTTGAGCCGCACGCCGGTGACGCGGGCGATCAGCCTGTTGGCGATGCGCGAGGGCAGGCGGCGCATCCAGAAACCTTCCTTGCGGTCCTTGCGCCAGCCGGCGACGAGGTCGAGATCCTCGGTCAGCAGGCGGTAAACCATGCGCGGAATGTCGAACGGGTCGTTCTGCAGGTCGCCGTCGAGCGTCGCGATGACGTCGCCGCGCGCGGCGTCGAGGCCGGCTTGCATGGCGGCGGTCTGCTTGTAGTTGCGCACCAGTTCCACGCCATGCACATGCGGCCCGTATTGGGCCGCCAGCCGGCGGATCTCGGCGGGCGTGGCGTCGGTGCTGCCGTCGTCGACCAGCACCACTTCCCAGGGCTGGCTGTAATTTTCCATCGCCTGATGGATGCGGACCAGCAGCGGCTCGACATTGTCGGCTTCGTTGTACATTGGGACGACGATGGAGAGCTTGTGCTCGGGCATGATGGCGCCCTCGGGCAATCCGGAAGCCGGAATGGGAAGCACGTTCATGGCGGTCATTTCCTTGCCGGCCCCGCCGCCGGGGTTTCCGGCAGCGTCGATTTCGAGGGGAACAGCCAGGCGATCGCACCGGTTGCGACCGCCGAGCACAGGATGAAGAGATGCAGCGCGAGCGCGGCCTGCAGGCCGTCCTTCATGGCGATGCCGGAATAGAGCAGTGCGGCGGCCGCGCCCGCTTCATAGGTGCCGAAGCCGGCGACACCCTGCACCGGCAGGATGGCGGCCGCCTCCGCGCCGACCGCGCCGGGAAAGGCGGTCTGGAACGAGGTGTCAAGCAGCATGGCGAGCAGCCAGCCCTGCACGCCGAGCTTCAGCGCCCAGTTGGCCATCGTCCACCACCAGCCGTAGCGCGAGCGTCCCGTCGCTTCGGTGAAGATGTCGCGCAATTTGCCGAGCTTCGAGACGATCCTGCCGCCCGCCGTCCAGTTGTGCGGCGCGCGCGCCCAGCGCGGCAGGTACCATGCGGCGGCGATCAGTACTGTGATGCCGGCGGCCCTCAGCGCCGGATGCAGGCCCGGCCAAACCAGGCAGGCCAGCACGCCGACGACGAAGGCGTCCTGCAGTCTGAACCACAACAGCGAAGCGCTGGCGCGCACGATCGGCACGCCGAACACCTGGCGCAACAGGATCGGGAAGGCCGTCTCGCCGCCGCGGAACGGCACGATGTTGATCATCGCATTGTGGATCAGGATGACCCGAAGCACGGCGCCGAAGCGGCCGTTCACGTCGCCGCGGAATTCGTCGCAGACACGCAGCGCCCTGAGCACGTAGGTGACGAACAGCGCCGCCGCGACTGCCACGAAGGCGCCTGGTGTAATGGAGGCGAAGGCATCGCCGACCATCTTCCAGCGCTGGTCGCTGGCAAGCCATGCCAGCAGCGCCAGAGTGACGATTATCGATATCGCTCGCTTCAAACAGGTCTCCAACGGGCCGCCCGGTCGGGGCGGAAGCGCCATTCGAGGGCCTGCAAAGGGGGCGCTCTCGAATGTCGGCCCGACCGGCGCCGGTCCGATATCGGATCCGTGCCGGCTTTTTCAAGGCGCTGTTCCTATAGAGCAATTCCAGGAAAAGTGTGAGCGGTTTTCCGTCCGGAATTGCGTCAAAACAAAGAGATAGAGCGGTTCGCCGTTTCCGTGAAACGGTGAAACGCTCTGGAGCAGCGGCGCCGGCGAATCCATAAGCTTGGTTGGAGCCTCGATCGAGGCGGCGAAAAGTGGGCGGACGTCGCGCCCGCCCGATATGCCGATTAAGCCTTACTCTCCGCCCATCTCTTTCTTGAACTGATCGAAATCGACCTGCATGCCGTTGAAGATGGTGCTCCAATGGCGCGTCAGCGCCGCCATGATCACGGCCTCCTGGATCTCCTCGTCGGTGGCGCCGGCGTGCTTGGCGTTTTGGGTGTCCGACCAGATGCAGTAGCTGCAGGGGATCTGCGCCGCGACCGCCAGCGAGATCAGCGACTTCTCCTTCGGCGTCAGCGCCGTCTTGTCGCTGAGCTCGATGGCCTTGACCTCGGCCCAGGCGCCGGGCAGACCGGCCTTGGGGAATTGTTTGATGAAGCTCGGCACACCGCCCATGGTCGACTGGATGTCCTTCAGCGCCGCGTCATAGTCATCGGCGCGGGCCGGCGCGGAGGCGAGCAATGCGGCAGACACGCCCGCCGCGGCGATCAGCGAGGCGAAGCGAAGGCAGGAATGCGCGGTTGAGATGATGCGAATGACTGACATGATATTCTCCTCTGGTTTTTGTTAGCCTTACGATGTAAGGTGTGTGGAAGATGAACCTTACAGTGTAAGTTGTCAAGCGCCATGGATGCACCGAGCAGAAAAAAGCGACCCCGCGGAAAACTCTCCCGCGAGATGATCGAGGACGCCGCCTTCGAGGTGATCGAGCGGGAAGGGCTTTCCGGCTTTTCGATGCGCAAGCTCGCCGCCAGGCTCGGCTGCGAAGCGATGAGCATCTATCACCACTTCCCCTCGCAGGCGCATCTCTACGAGGCGCTGGTTGACCGCCAGATGAGCGGGCTTGTAATCCCCGACGATAGGCTGCCCTGGCGCGAGCGGGCCCGCATCGGCATGCAGGAATTCCGGCGCGTCGCCACCGAGCACCCGGCCTTTGCGCCGTTCATCGTCGTCTACCGAATGAACTCGCCGCCCTGCCTCGCCAAGCTCAACGCCATCATCGGCCTGTTCGAGGATGGCGGCTTCGGCCCCGAGCTCAGCGCCCGCTTGTTCCGCGCCGCCGGCTACTATCTGATGGGCGCGATCCTCGACGAGACGGCCGGCTATGCCAAGGGCCCTTCGGCGGTCACCACCGTCAGCGACGAGGAGCTGGCGCGCGACTATCCGAGCGTCGTGAAGGCCGGCGCCTATTTCGGCGCCGCCGGCTTCGACAAGACTTTCGAGCTTGGCCTGGAAATGTTTCTGGACGAGATGGAGCGGGTCCGCGAAGCTGCGCGAAACGAACCCGCCAAAAAATAGCAGCGATCTCGCTCAGAAACCAAGGCTCTGAATGCGCTTCCTGTGTGTCCTTCTCCTCATCGCCGGTGCCGCCATCGGCATCTTTTATCCCTGGGCGATGAGCAATTTTTCCGGCCACCCCATCGGCACGTATCGCGTCTATGAGGGCGGCCGCTTCCGGCCCGCCACCGTGCAACTTGCCGCAGGCGACGCTCCAGTAAGGGTGCTGGTCGACCTGACCGCGCGGGCCGAGCGCGTCGCGGGTCAGCAGCGAACGGTGCTGACGCTGACCGCAGCGCATGGCGGCCGTACGGTGCTGGCCTCGGCGCTCTCCTTCAACCACACGGACAATCCGCGCCAGGCCAGCCCGCAACTGCCCGACAAGATCTTTCGCGACGAGGCGGGCGTCATCGATAAGGTCGTGCCCGGTCCTTACCTCTTCACCGTCGGACCCGGCGATGCCGACGGCATCGCCATGCGCGCGGTCGATCTCATCCTGCGCGCGGACACCGGCTCGATCGACGAACGCGCGCGGCCGGCCGGCTATACGCTGATGGGCGTCGGCCTTGCCGGACTGGCGGTTTCGCTGGTCTTCGGGCGCCGCGGCGGCGGCCCGCAAAATCCCAATTCGCAACCGCCACCGCCGCGCTGGGGCCGCAACGGTTCGCCACGAGCATGATGGCTAAAAGTGTGAAGCGGTTCTCGCTCGGCCTCATGCTCTCTGAAGGTAAGCGCGCATGAACTATCGCCACGCCTACCACGCCGGCAATTTCGCCGATGTCGTCAAGCATGCCGTGCTCGCGCGCCTCGTCGAATATCTCAAGCAGAAGGACAAGGCTTTTCGCGTCATCGACACCCATGCCGGGATCGGCCGCTACAATCTTGCCTCGGTCGAGGCCGGCAAGACCGGCGAATGGCAGACCGGCATCGGCCGGCTGGTAGAGTCCGCGCTCGAGCCGCAAGCGGCGGCGCTGCTTCAGCCCTATCTGGAAGCGGTACGCGCGCGAAATCCCGACGGCGGCCTCAAGTATTATCCCGGCTCGCCACTGATCGTGCGCCATCTCCTGCGCAACCAGGACCGGCTGACGGCGATCGAGCTGCATCCCGAGGATGCCGCGCGGCTGAAATCGGTCTTCGCCGGCGATTTCCAGACAAGGGTCATCGAGCTCGACGGCTGGCTGGCGCTTGGCGCGCAACTGCCGCCGAAGGAAAAGCGCGGCCTCGTCCTCATCGATCCGCCCTTCGAGGAGGAGGGCGAGTTCTCCAGGCTCGTCGAAGGCCTGCAGAAGGCGCATCGGCGCTGGCCGGGCGGCATCTACGCGCTCTGGTACCCGATCAAGGACCGCAAGGCGGTCACCGCTTTCCGCACGGCGTTGACGGAGACCGGCATTCCGAAGCTGCTCGACATCGCCTTCGAGATCCGGCCCGCCTCGAACGAGCCCAGCCTCGACGGCAGCGGGCTGGTGGTGGTCAATCCGCCCTATACGCTGGAGAGCGAATTGCGGCTGATGCTGCCGGTGCTGCATAAAGCGCTCGCCCTCCGGCAACCGTCGCGCTGGTCGCTCGATTGGCTGGCGGGCGAGTAAGGCGACCGCATCGCCTAAGCCAGCGCCGTAGGCGTCACGCCGGTCAGCCGCCGGCTTTCGCGGATCAGATGCGCCTGGTCGGCGTAGCCGGCCTCGATGGCGAGCAGCGCGGTCGAGGCGTCGCCTTGCTGTCGTTGCAAGCGCCGGTACCGATGGAAGCGCAGGATGCGGTCGAGCGTCTTGGGGCCATAACCGAAGGCGTCCTCGAAGCGGCGTCGCAGCGTCCGTTCGCTCATATGCAGCTGGCGCTGCAGGAAGGGAACCAGCGGCGTTTCCGGCGGCAAACCTTTGTGAATGACGTCGAAGGCCCGGCCCATCTGCGGGTCGAGCGCATCGCGGCCTTCGGTGCGTATGCCGACCGTCTCTTCCAACTGCCGCAGCATGGCCGGCAGATCGCTCGCAGCCTTGATGCGATCCGACAGTTCGCGGGCACGCGTACCCCATAATTTCTGGAGATCGAGCCGCCCGCCGACGATTTCGCTGGCCGGCACGCCCAGCCAACCGGCGGCGGCGCCGGGCCGGAAGCGGAAGCCGACGATCACCGCGCCCGCGGCAGGCCGCTCGATCTGCGGCTCCTTGTCGGGGCCGGCCACGCGGAAGCGGCCGTCGATCCATTGCAGGTCGATCGTCGCATCCGGCGTGATGACGATGGGCGGAACGGCGCGGTCGTCCATGCGGTGGACCCAGACCGCGCAGAAGGCAGCGGCAAGGCCACCAGCGACGGGCCGCTCGCGAAAGAAGCCGGTGGTCTGCGCCAGGACCGGTTCCATTCTCTCTCCGATCTGCTCCAGCGGGAGTTGCCGGATCGTGTGACGGTCATTTTGGCCGAAATCTTCAAGGCCGGCCACGTCATCCATGGCAAAACGGACGCAACTTCACCGCGCTTCACGCGCTCGCATCAGACCGCATCCGTTTGCGGCTGTGGTCACGAATATAGAAAGGAGTGAGAGAAATGAAAGCTCGCATCACCGTATTGACGCTCGGCGTCGACGATCTGGAAGCGTCGCTCAAATTCTATCGCGACGGCCTTGGGCTGCCGACGGAAGGCATCATCGGCCGGGAATTCGAGCATGGCGCCGTCGCTTTCTTCGAACTCGCCGGCGGCTTGAAGTTCGCCATCTTCGAACGGTCCAGCATCGCCCATGACGCGACGGTGCCGCAGAGCGGCCGCAGCCCGACCGAGCTCACCATTGGCCATAATGTCGGCAGCGAGGCCGAGGTCGATGCCGTGATGGCCGAGGCCGTCAAGGCCGGCGCACGCGTGGTCAAGCCGGCGCAAAAGACTTTCTGGGGCGGCTATGCCGGCTATTTCCAGGATCCCGACGATCATCTGTGGGAGGTCGTCTACAACCCGGCCTTCATTCCGCTGGATTGAGCAAAGCGAAGCGCGTCGTCGAGAGAGGGGGCCGCCATGCCCGTTCAATCCATTCAAGCGCTTGGCGCTCTCCTCATCGGCGGCGTGTTCGTCTTCGCTGGCATCGAGCATTTCCTGAAATTCGGAGCGATGCGCGACTATCTGGCCGCCCAGAAATTTCCGGCCCCGGCCTTGATGCTGGCCGTCGGTTCGACGGTCGAGGTCGCTGCCGGTTTCCTGCTTGCCGTTGGCATAACTCGGCCCTTTGCCGCCGGTGCGCTCGCCACCTTCACGCTGGCGACGAACGTCATGCTGCTACGCTTCTGGGCCGTGGAGGAGCCGGAGAGGCAGGTGCTGCGCAACGCGTCCTGATCAACATCGCCGTTATCGGCGGGCTGCTGCTTGCCGGAGGGCTTTAGTTTGGATGGGTTTCAGGTCAGGCCGGCTGACCTGAATCTCCATGCAACCCAATTAGCCGGTGAAGTCTGGAATGAAGTTTTACGGAAACCATTGTTTTCGCAACCGCTTGACCGCCGCCAAGTGCTCCCGCACAGTGTGCGGAACCGACCTTGAGAGGCTGTCATGACTCGCTTCGCCCATTCCGCCCTTGCCGCGCTGATTTCGCTATGCACCCCGTTGGCCACATCGCTGGGCTTCAGCCAGGCAGCGCATGCCGCCGACCTATCCATCTACACCGAGGATGACGGCAGCGTCTGTGGCGAGGCCTGGGTGCTGAACAAGATCACCGACCGCTTCTCTTATCAGGTGCATCACGTGCCGCATCTGCCGGACGTCGCGATCACTGATTTCCGCAACATCCGCCAGCATCGTTATGAGCCGGCGAGCGATGAATGGCCGATCGGCCGCCACTATTGCCGCGCCACCGTCAACCTGACGGACGGCCGCGACCGTTCGATCTTCTACCTGATCGAGGAAGGCCAGGGCTTTGCCTCGATCGGCGACAATGTCGAATTCTGCGTCTCCGGCTTCGACCGGTGGCTGGTGTATAACGGCCGCTGCCGCGTGCTGCGATAATATTTTGCGGGCTGGTAGACATTGAGGTCGGCGCTCTACGGCGCCCCCCTCTGGCCTGCAGGCCTCTCCCCCACAAGAGGGGAGATTAGCGGCTTCGGCGTCCAGCTGCATTCTGCAGCCTTGGTGATTGGCGAAAGCCGGCGCGCCATCTGATTTCCCCCCTTGTGGGGAGATGGGGCGCTGTCCCGCCGACCTGTCGGAAGTTGGCTTCTGGTTTTCAGAGGTCGCCGCCGGAGCCATGCAAGCAGCTCCCGCTCACAGCCAGCTCCGCTGCCGCTCACTCAGGCTGCCTTGTGGCCCGATACGTAAGCCTCGATCAGCTCGACCAGTTGCTTCTGCAATTCCGGCGCGTCGAGCATGTTGCGCCGTGCCGCGTTGTGAATCACGCCCTCGATCGCCGAGGAGAGCACGCGCGCCATCGTCTCGGTATCCTTGCGGCGCTTGCGATACTGCGCGACGGCAGCCGCATAATGTTCGAGATAGCGCGCCTGGAACGAGGCATGCGCGGCGCGTGAGCCGCGGTCGCCGGGCGCCTCGTCCAGCAGCACCTGGTGCAGCGTCGGATGGATCGAGTGCGCGCCGATCATGCCGCGCACCAGCTCGCGCGCGAATTGCCTGAGCGGCTTCTCGTCGGCCGCCGCTTCGCGAATCACCGACAGCACATGATCGAAGTGGCGGCGCCGGATCGCTTCGACCAGGGCGAGCTTGTCGGGGAAATATTGATAGAGCGAGCCGATGCTGACGCCCGCGGCCTCTGCCACCTTGTTGGTGGAAAAGCCTGCCCAGCCGAGCTCGCTCAAAACGTGAGCACCGGCTTCGATGATCGCCTCGACGGTGGCGATCGAACGCGCCTGGCGCGGCTGCTTGCGCATGCGTGCGGCCGGCTTTGCAACGCGAGTAGACATGCTGGCCCGTCTCCCGAGAATATAGACAGGATACTCACATTCAATTCACCAACGCAAATGGGGCGGCAAAGATGAGTGCCAAGACCTTGCTGAAGGGCATGCTCGCCTACCAGGCGCGGGCGAACGACGAGCTGGTGGAGAAGCTTGCCGGGATGGATCCGTCTCGCGACGCCGGGGAACGCCACGCCGCGATCCGCCTGATGAACCATATCCATGTCGTGGCGCGGATTTTTGCCGCGCATCTGAAGGGCGTCGCCCATGGCTATGCGAGCGACAATACGCCGGACACGCCCGAGCCGCGCGCGTTGCGCGCCGCCTTGGCCGAGATCGACGGCTGGTATCTCGACTATCTCGAAGCCGTTTCGGAGCAAAGGCTTGCCGATCCTGTCGCTTTCACCTTCACTGACGGCGACAGGGGCTGCATGACGAGGCAGGAGATGCTGATCCATATCGTATTGCACGGCAGCTACCATCGCGGCGAAATCGGCCGCATGCTGGCCGCCATCGCGCTCTCGCCGCCCTGGGACACCTACGCCGTCCATCTGCACCAGGCCGAGCCGGCGCGCCGCCTGCGGCACGGACGCCACCCGGCGGGCGTTTGAATGCGGCGCGTGAATATGAGCTTTAAGCTCACTTTAAAGCGCTCAAGCTTTGGTCGTCGCATCTGGCCGGTTCGTCTGTAGATGTTTCTGCTGGACAAGATGAAGTCGACGTTCGACGGCCTCTTGTCTATTATGAGCACTCTGCTCACATTGTGATGCAAGGTTATGCCGCTGGTCGATGGAGGATCGGGCGATAGAAGCCGCGCGAAAATCTGTGCGCCAGGCCGTCACTTCGAAAGTGACAGATTCGCTCACAATTTTTCCATGAGATGCATCTTAAAGCGTTTCGTGTAACCAAAATTCAATAACTGAAAATCATTGTGTTGCTTCGCTGGCTAGACAGTCGCGAGTCAGATATGCATAGACACGCCGGGTCACTCACGACCATTGGCAAAACGCAAGGGGCATCGCATGGCAAAGACGACAACCAAGGCGCCGGCGGCGAAAGCGCCGGCAAAGAAGCCGGCAGCTAAGGCTGCCGCGAAACCTGCAGCAGTGAAGAAGGCAGCCGCACCGAAGGCAGCCGCCAAGGCCCCGGCCAAGGCAGCAGCGAAGCCGGCAGCGAAGGCTGCGGCTAAGCCCGCCGCCAAGAAGCCGGCAGCGAAGGCCGCGGCGAAGCCCGCCGCCAAGGCAGCGGCAAAGCCGGCGGCCAAGCCCGCCGCCAAGAAGCCGGCAGCGAAGGCTGCGGCCAAGCCCGCCGCCAAGGCTCCGATGAAGGCCGCCGCCGCCAAGGCACCGGCAGCCGTGAAGAAGGCAGCTCCGGCCAAGAAGCCGGCCGCCAAGAAGTAATCGCGTAGCTTCGCTCGCGAACCGCAACAGGTGAGGGCGGGTGCCACTCAGGCACCCCTCTCGCCAATTCGGTGTCACGGCGAGCGGAGTCGGAGCGCACGCTCCTCCTAAAGCTCTCGGTAATTTTGCTGCCAGGCAAAACTTCCGGGAGCTTTTTTGTTGCCGCGCCCGGGCGTCAAAAATGCATTGGCCAAGCTGGATCGGCCTTGCTGGGCCGTTGCCCTGGAGACCCATTCGGTCGACAGTGCCGCAGACAAACTGGAAAGCCGATCATGCCGAAGCTGCTTTACGCGCCCACGTCTCCTTATAGTTCGAAGGTCCGCATGGCGGCCCTCCATGCCGGGATCGCCATCGATCTCGTGCCGGTCAAGACGGAGGACAAGCCGGCCGAGCTGATCTCGGCCAATCCGCTCGGCAAGATCCCGGTGCTGGTGCTGGAGGACGGCCGGTCGGTCCATGACAGCCGCGCCATCACGCAACATCTCAACCGGCTGTCGAAGAATGCGCTGTTCCCTCGCAATCCCGACAAGCGGCTCGAAGCGGAAGTTCTCGAGGCGCTTGCCGACGGCATCTGCGACTGCGCGCTGTCGATGGTCTATGAACGACGCACGCGTCCGGAAACGATGGTCTACCAGCCCTGGCTCGATCGCCAGTGGGCGAAGGTCACCGCCGCGCTCGACCTCATCAACGCCAACCCGCCGAAGCTGCCGAAGAAGATCACCGCCGGCCATATGGCGCTGCGCGCCTGCCTCGGCTATCTGGCGCTGCGCTTTCCCGGCCAATGGGAGAAGGGCCGCAGCCGGCTCGTGCGCTGGGCCGCGAGGTTTGATGAGAAGTTTCCGGAGCTGAAGGGCAGCGTGCCGGGGTGACGGCGGCGCCTCCTTCTCCCCTTGTGGGAGAAGGTGGATCGGCGCGCAGCGCCGAGACGGATGAGGGGTGTTGGACGGAGTGGGACTCTGGCGAACCCGGTGCCGTCCATCGCTGATGAATGCGTCAAGCTGGAGCACCCCTCATCCGTCCGAGCTTCGCTCGGCCACCTTCTCCCACAAGGGGAGAAGGGGAAGACCGCCTTGAATCCCATTCTCTTCCATGCTTGCCTGACACCGCCCAAGTCGGAGTGGTGACATGGCAAAGCCCTCAACCGGCCTCGCGCCTGACCCCATGGTCGAGCGCCTGCGCGCGGCGCTCGGCCGGCGCGCCTTCACCGAGCAGAAAATGTTCGGCGGCACCTGCTTCATGATCGACGGCAACATGCTGATTGGCACGTCGAAGCGCGGCTTGCTAGTGCGTATCGGCAAGGCCGCGCATGCGGCCGCAGTCGCACGGCCCCATGCAAGCCCGATGGAAATGGGCGGGCGCTCGATGGAAGGGTATGTCCATGTCGCGCCGGAAGGCACAGCCACGGAGGCGGATCTCCGTGGCTGGCTCGGCCTTGCGCTGGCATTCGTCGAAACTTTGCCGCCGAAACCCGCCAAGGTCGCAAAGAAACGCGCGTAAGCCGCTCGTCGCATCGGCCTTGCGGACCGCGATGGGTCAGTGTTGTTGAGCTGGCCTCGAGGAACGAACGGCCAGGGGAGGAAGCAATGGCACTCAATGGGCATTGCATGTGCGGTGCTGTGGCCTGGACCTATTCAGGCGAGATCACGCGCAACTTGGTCTGTCACTGTACCGATTGTCAGCGGGCGACATCCGCCCCCTTCACGGCCTTTCTGGGAATGAGGCCGGACAAGCTGAGCTGGAGTGGCGACATCAGGCACTATGAAAGCAGCCCGAATACTTTTCGCGGTTTCTGCCCGTCCTGCGGCGCGAGGCTCTACTTCCGCTCCGACCGATGGCCTGCCGAGATCCATGTCCACGCCGCCACGCTGGACGACCCGGGCGAGTACCGTGCGGATGCGCAAGTCATGATGCGCTCAAGAGCAAAATGGCTCGACCGGCTGCAGTCGATTCCAGTCCATGAGGATTTCCAGCAGGCGCCGTCGACGCCGACTCCCTGAAGTCAGGGCGATACGGCTCGCGTGCAGTTTGTTGCCTGCTCGTACAAGGTTCTCGAAACCGGCAAGGGCAGAAGGACAGGATTACAAACACAAAAAAAGCCGGGCTCAAGGCCCGGCTTTTTCGTGTCGTGGCTTCTACGACTTAGAACTTCATACCGACGCCGAAGGTGACGCGGTTGTCCTTCGACTTGACATTGCCGAGGGCGCCGAAGTCCTTGTCGCCGTAGTCGGTGTAGCGGTACTCGACGCGGCCGAACACGTTGTCCGTGATCTTGATGTCGGTGCCGACACCGGCCGTCCAGCCGAGCATTGCCTTGCTCTCGTCAGTGGCGGTGACGCTATCCGTGATCTTCTGGTTCTTGGCGGCGAGACCGCCGGTGCCATAAAGCAGGATTTCCGGGGTCACGGCATAGCCGAGGCGAGCGCGCAGCGAGCCTTCGAGGCCGCCCTTGGCGTTGATGCCAGCGCTGTCGCCCTTGACGCCGTTGTAGCCGAGATCGGCTTCAGCGCCGTAGACGAAGTTATCCTGCTGCCAGTTGTAGCCGCCGAACACGCCGCCGATGAAGCCCTTGGTCTTCACATTGACGCCGGCGTCACGAGCATCGGCATGGCCGCTGAAGCCGTAGCCGAGGCTGATACCGGCATAGGGGCCAGCCCAGGAAGCGACCGGAAGCTCGGCAACCGGGGCGGGAGCCGGCGGCTCTTCGGAAACGACGTCGGCCGCAAAGGCGGTGCCAGCAAAGGCGAACAGCCCGAGCGCAGCGGCAAGCGGCGCGAATTTGAGATTGGTCTTCATTGTTATACTCTCCTTAAGCCACAAGACACTTAGGCTTTTTTGTTCATGAAACGCCCCGGCCCGTCCGGGGGGATAAACGGGCTTGGCGCTCAACGGTTCCGAATGTCGTGCTGAAATGCGGCTGAAGCGAACCTGAACTTGGGTCATTCCCCGGCGCGAATAAGGCCGAAAGTTGACGTTGCATCTTCGCAACAGCGAATGTCAGCAGGCTAGTCATGTTGCGCTGCACACCGCTTGGTTCAAGGGGTCCGGCGACATATATTGCCGGGAACGGCGCCCCGAATCCGATGGGGCGGAGGCGCGTCCGGGCCGCTTCGCCACATTCCTGCCCCAGGTGGAAATGGCATTTAACGCTTGGCCCGTCACATTGTGCCGGCTTCCCGGAATCGTGAAGCCGATTGAGGATTGACACCATGAGACAAGCCACGACCGTCGCGCTGGTGACGGGTGGAGCAAGGCGGATCGGCAAGGCGATCGTCGAGGATCTGGCCGCCAATGGCTTTGCGGTCGCCATCCACGCCAATCGCTCCGGCGACGAGGCCGAGGCGCTGGCGAAGAAGATCGTGACCGGTGGCGGCCGCGCCGCCGTTGTCGCCGCCGATCTCACCGACATGGATGCCGTGGGTGATCTTGTCGGTCGCGCGCAGGCGGCGCTCGGACCCGTCACGCTGCTGGTCAACAACGCTTCGTTGTTCGTCGACGATCGCGTCGAGGATTTCGACTGGCAGGCCTGGGACCGCCACTTCGCCATCCATGTGAAGGCGCCGGCGCTTTTGGCGCAGAACCTTGCTCGCGCGCTGCCGCAAGACGGGGAGGGGCTGATCGTCAACATCATCGACCAGCGCGTCTGGCGGCCGACGCCGCGTTATTTCTCCTACGCGCTGTCGAAATCGGCTCTGTGGACGCAAACGCAAATGCTTGCACAGGCGCTCGGACCGCGCATCCGCGTCAACGCCATAGGCCCCGGCCCGACACTGAAGAACAAGCGCCAGGATGACGATGATTTCGAGAGCCAGATCGAGGGCCTGATCCTGAAGCGCGGCCCGCAATTGCCCGAATTCGGCGCCACGATCCGCTATCTGTGGCAGGCACGCTCGGTGACCGGCCAGATGATCGCGCTCGATGGCGGCCAGCATCTTGCGTGGCATACGCCCGATGTGACAGGCATGGTGGAATGAGTCCCGTAGCCCAAAGAGACAAACGAAACGGCGCCGCCGACGATCTGCCGCCCGATATCGACCCCGAGATGGACGTTGAGGACGAGGCGACGGAGGAGATCGTCGAGGCCGAGCCTTTGCCGTCCGGCCCCGAGGTCGCCTTCACGGCCATCGACTGGACGCCGCATGCCGGCGACGCCGACGGCATGGTCGGCGCAGAGGTGATCCAGACCCTGGTCAAGCGGCTGCCCAACCAGCCCGGCGTCTATCGCATGATGAACGCCGCCGGCGACGTTCTCTATGTCGGCAAGGCGCGCAGCCTGAAGAAGCGCGTCACCAATTACGCGCAGGGGCGCTTCCACACCGCCCGCATCGGCCGCATGGTGCGTGAGACAGCGACGATGGAATTCGTCGTGACCCGCACCGAGATCGAGGCCCTGCTGCTCGAGGCCAACCTCATCAAGCGGCTGCGGCCCCGTTTCAACGTGCTGATGCGGGACGACAAGTCCTTCCCCTATATCCTCTTGACCGGCGACCATGTCTCGCCCGGCATCTACAAGCATCGCGGCGCGCGCTCGCGAAAAGGCGACTATTTCGGCCCCTTCGCTTCCGCCGGCGCCGTCGGGCGCACCATCAATTCGCTGCAGCGCGCCTTCCTGCTTCGAAGCTGCACCAACTCTTTCTACGAGAACCGCACAAGGCCGTGCCTGCTCTATCAGATCAAGCGCTGCGCCGGGCCTTGCACCGGCGAGATCTCGCATCAGGGCTATGCCGAGCTGGTCGCCGAGGCCAAGGACTTCCTCTCCGGCCGCAGCCAGAAGGTAAAGACCGAAATCTCGGCCGCCATGCAGCAGGCCTCCGAAGAGCTCGATTTCGAGCGCGCCGCCATCTACCGCGACCGTCTTGCGGCGCTCTCGCATGTCCAGGCACATCAGGGCATCAACCCGCAGACGGTCGAGGAGGCCGACGTCTTCGCCATCCACCAGGAGGGCGGCCAGACCTGTATCCAGGTATTCTTCTTCCGCACCGGTCAGAACTGGGGCAACCGCGCCTATTTCCCCAAGGCCGATCCGGCGCTGGAGCCGGCGGAGGTGCTGGGCTCGTTCCTGGCGCAATTCTATGACGACAAGCTGCCGGCGCGCACGCTGCTGCTTTCCCAGGCCGCGCAGGAACAGGAACTGCTCGCCGAGGCGCTCTCCACACATGCCGGCCGCAAGATTACGATTTCGGTGCCGCAGCGCGGCGAGAAGAAGGAACTGACAGACCACGCGCTGCAGAACGCGCGCGAGGCGCTTGGTCGCAGGTTGGCCGAGACCTCGACGCAGGCGCGGCTGCTCGCCGGCTTCGCCGAGACCTTCGGCCTGGCAAAGCCGCCGGTGCGCATCGAGGTCTACGACAACTCGCACATCATGGGTACCAACGCGGTCGGCGCCATGGTCGTCGCCGGACCGGAAGGTTTCGTCAAGAACCAGTACCGGAAATTCAACATCCGCTCCACCGAGATGACGCCGGGCGACGATTTCGGCATGATGCGCGAAGTGATGCAGCGGCGCTTTTCGCGGCTGCTCAAGGAGCATGGCGACGTCCAGTCCGGCTCGGCCGTCGAGGACGAAGCCGGCGAGGAGGATCTGGTCGCCGGCAATGGCGGCTTCCCGGCCTGGCCGGATGTCATCCTGATCGACGGCGGCCAGGGCCAGATGACGGCCGTGCGCCAGATTCTTGCCGATCTCGGCGTCGAGGACAGGGTGGTGGCAATCGGTATCGCCAAGGGCCCGGACCGCGACGCCGGCCGCGAGCGCTTCTTCGTCAAGGGCAGGGACTCTTTCATGCTGCCGGTGCGCGATCCGGTGCTCTATTTCGTCCAACGCCTGCGCGACGAGGTGCACCGTTTCGCCATCGGCTCCCACCGCGCCCGCCGCAAGAAGGAGATGGTCAAAAGCCCGCTCGACGAGATCGCCGGCATCGGCCCCGGCCGCAAGCGTGCGCTGCTCCACGCCTTCGGCACCGCCAAGGCAGTCAGCCGCGCCGCGGTCGAGGACCTTGTCAAGGTCGACGGCATTTCGGAGCACGTGGCGAAGCTGGTCTACAATCACTTCCACGAGAGCTGAGGGCTGGTCACGCGCGCGGAAGGTTGACCAAGGCGTCGGTGTGGTGAGGGATGTTGCACCTTGGCGATTAGCTCAAACGCCCACCACGTCGTCATTCCAGGGCGGAGCAAGGAGCGCAGCGACGCGGCGCAGACCCTGGAATCCATTCCGTTACCTCTACGCGTTGCAGCGGTTCAGAAAACCTCCGTTCTGCTCCATTGCAGTCCGCGCGAGGTCACGGAATGGATCCTCGGGTCTGCGCGTCCGCTTCGCTCCCGCTCCGCCCGTGGATGACGAAGTTGCTTAGGCTTCGCCAATCCCAACGTTGCAAGAATAGTATACATCGAAGTTGCCAATCTCTGCCCTCTGACGTGGAATGCCCAGACCAGAGCGGGGTGCTTCACGCCGACCTTCGCGCCATTTTTCCCTGGTCAATCGAATCTCGGCTGTTGACCCCCTACATTGGCTTCTGATTTGAGTACGTCTGGCGGTGGAGATTTCCCGAGACGACATGGCACAGCGCGCGTTCAACCTGCCGAACATCCTTACCTATGCCCGCATCATCGCGGTGCCGCTGGTCGTGCTGTGCTTTTTTCTTGAAGGCCACCTGAAGTCGTCCGACTTCGCCCGCTGGTCGGCGCTGGTCATTTTCCTGCTTGCCTCGATCACCGATTACTTTGACGGCTATTTCGCGCGCGCCTGGCAGCAGACTTCCAACATCGGCAAGATGCTCGACCCGATCGCCGATAAATTGCTGGTCGCCACCTGCCTGCTCCTGCTTGCCGCCGACACCGACCGCCATGGCGGCATCGCCGGCTGGTCGCTATGGGCGGCAATCATCATCCTGTGCCGCGAGATCCTGGTTTCGGGCCTGCGCGAATATCTGGCCGCCTTGAAGGTGTCGGTGCCGGTGACCCAGCTCGCCAAATGGAAGACCACCATACAAATGGTCGCCATCGCCTTCCTGCTGGTCGGCCCGGCCGGCGACAAGATCTTTCCGCTGACCACGCAGATCGGCCTCGTGCTGCTGTGGGTCGCGGCACTTGTCACGCTCTACACCGGCTACGACTATTTCCGCGCCGGCCTCAAGCACATCATGGACGAGTAGGAAGCGCGGATGTCAACGAAACTCATCTATTTCGCCTGGGTGCGCGAGCGGATCGGCAAGCCGGAAGAGGACGTCGACTTGCCTGCCGGCATCGAGACGGTCGCCGATCTGCTGCGCTGGCTGAAGTCGCGCGGCGAGGAGTATGAGAACGCGCTGCAATACCCTGACGTCATCCGCGTCGCCATCAACCAGGAGCATGTCGGCCATCGCGAGAAGATCGAAGGCGCGCGCGAGATCGCCCTGTTCCCGCCGATGACCGGGGGCTGACATGGCCGGCGCGGTCGTGCCCGCCATCCGCATCCAGCGCGAGGACTTCGACGTCGCCGCCGAGATCGCCGGCCTGGCCAAAGGCCGGACCGATATCGGCGCCGTGGTCACTTTTTCCGGCCTTTGCCGTGACGAGCAGGGCGCGCTCTCGGCGCTCGAGCTCGAGCACTATCCCGGCATGGCGGAGGCCGAGATCGGCCGCATCGCCGCCGAGGCCGCCGGGCGCTGGCCCCTGCAGGGGCTCACCGTCATCCATCGCCACGGCAAGATAGCGCCGGGCGAGAATATCGTGCTGGTGGTCGCGGCCTCGTCGCACCGGCAGGCGGCCTTCGAGGCGGCGAATTTCCTGATGGACTACCTGAAATCGCGTGCGCCCTTCTGGAAGAAGGAACACCGCGCCGACGGCTCCGAGGGCGGTTGGGTCGAGGCCAAGGAAGCCGACGATCAAGCTGCGGAGCGCTGGAAGAAACAGGGCGAATAATGCATGTCGCCCAGAAGTGTGCAGCGGTTCTGGACAACGACATGCATCAGAAAAAACTCCCGTTCGGCCATTGAACGACCGCAATCCCTCCCAAGCCTTTCGATTGGTTTGATTTGCTTGGCGGGAGCAATCTCATGCTGGACCGGATCGCGGAATTCTTCATTTTCGGGCTGGTGCCATTGGTCGTCGGCGCGCTCGCCGTGCCGGAAGCGACCAACGCCGGCGAAATGACGATCGCGGGCGGGGTGACCTACCGCGAGCGCATCGCGCTGCCGCCCGACGCCGTGCTCGTGGTCGAGCTCGCCGATGTTTCGCTGGCCGACGCGCCGGCAACCGTGGTCGCTAGGCGCAGGATAGCGCCCACCGGCCAGGTGCCGATCAGGTTCGACATCGGTTTCGATCGCAAGGCGATCCAGAAGGGCCGGACCTATACGCTGCAGGCGCGTATTATCGTTGGCGAACGGCTGATGTTCGTTACCGCTACAAGTCATCAGGTCGATCCGCTGACGGGCAAGCCCCAGACGGTTCTGCTGAAAATGGCGCGCTGACGTCGCGCGCCGAGCCCGACCGCGCAACTTTTGTACCTGGACACCGTTTTCTCCGGAATAAACCGGCAACGCCGGGCGTTGACTTATGCAGATGGCGGGCAGGCAAAGGGACAATGTCCCTTCACTTAAGCCGCCAGACCGAATGCGCGGGCTCGATCTGGCCACTCAAAGGAGACCAGACATGAAAAAGCGCACGCTTATCCTCGCAGCCGCGGGTGTATCGCTGATTGCCTTTGCCGGCGTTGCCCGGGCGGACGATCATCTGTTCAATGCCGAGCAGCATGGCCTCAGCCCAGACAGCCAGCCGTTCCAGACCAACAAGGCCGGCCACAGCGGCGACCTTGCGCCTGGACAGGGCAGTCCATTCACCGGTGAGGAGACGAAGACGCCGTCTACCGATACCGAGGCAGCGAACGCCCATGCGAATGTGAAAGACCGTCAAGCCAAATGACGTCTGCCCGCCGGGGGGCGGCGGGTTTTATGAGCAATTCCGGGAAAAACGGGGCGCGGTTTTCCGTCCCGAATTGCGTCGAAAACAACAGAGCATGATGTCGTCCGAAAGCCGCTTCACGCTTTTCGGCATCATGCTCTGGCTGGCCTGACCGTCTCGACGGTTCTGCCCGTCATTCAAGCACGTCGCAATTGACCGCGCTGTTGCGACCGCCTAGGTTCCCTCGAAAATGGGGATGGGGTTCCCCCGAAACCGCCCTTATGGGCTGATGACTCCTGCCAGGCGTGCTCTCGCGCGGCAGGATTTGTTTTTCCGCTTCGCTTCGTGCCTGTTCTTATGAAGTGATTCCGGCTTGGGATCGCGTTTGGAAAGGCTTTGAAGCGATGACCCTTGCGGCTTGCGCCCTGGTCCTGATCGGCGGTTTCTTCGGCGGCATTTCCCGCTTTTTCCTCTCCGGCGTGGTCGGCCGTTCCATCGGCGAGACCTTTCCCTGGGGCACGTTGTTGGTCAATGTTTCCGGCGCCCTGGCCATCGGCGCCTTCGCCGGCGCGGCACGCTCGGTCGGCGGCGTCTTCGCCAGCGATCTCGTGCGCGACCTGATCGTCGTCGGCCTGTTCGGCGGCTACACCACGGTGTCGTCCTTCTGCCTGCAGACGCTCAGCCTGGCGCTCGAAGGCGAGGGGCGGCTGGCCGCCTTCAATGTCGTAGCGTCGTCGGCTCTGTGCGTGCTGTTCGTCGCCCTTGGCTTCTGGGCGGTGGTGTGGGTGTTTGGTTCATCCATCGGGGCTGCGGGCTGAGCGATGGTGGACAGGCAGATGGCAATGCGGCTTTATCTGGCGGTCGGCTGCGGCGCGGCGATCGGCTCGCTGGCCCGCTTCCTGTCGGGCTATGTCATCGTCTCCCTGCTCGGCCTGAATGCGCTTTGGTCGACCGCTTTCGTCAATGTCGTCGGCTCCTGGATCATCATCGCTTTCGCCACGCTGACCGGGCCGGACGGCCGCCTGATGGTCGGGCAGGCCGGGCGCAACTTCGTCATAGCCGGCTTCTGCGGCGGCCTCACCACGTTCTCAGCGATGAGCCTCGACACCTTCACTCTGCTGTTCAAGGGCGACTTGCCGCTGGCCGCGACCTATCTCATCAGTGTGGTCGGCCTGTCGCTCGCCGCCGCGTGGCTGGGCTATCTCATGGCGTCCAGGCTCAACCGCCTGCCGGTCGACAGGCAGTCGGCCAATAGGTGATGGGCCACACAGGTGATCAGGGAGAAGAGAACATGGAACTTCCCGCGCAATGCGCGCTGCTCAGGATCTTCTTCGGCGAGGACGACAGGGCGGCCGACGGCAAGCCGCTGCATGAAGCAATCGTCATCAAGGCGCGCGAGACCGGCATGGCCGGCGCCACGGTGCTGAGGAGCCCACTCGGCTTCGGCCGCTCCAGCGTGCTCCACACCGCCAAGATCCTGCGCCTGTCGCAGGATTTGCCCATCGTCGTCGAGATCGTCGACGCGCCGGAGAAGATCGATGCGCTGATCCCAGAGATCAAGGCACTGACCAGGACGAAGAGCTGCCTGATCACCCGGGAGAAGGTGGAAGTCATCCGCTACGGCGACGGGGACTGAACTTCCCCGGTCTCCACGTCACCGCCTCGGAGACGGCGGCCGATCGCCACTTCATCGAAGACACCGGCGGAAAACAGTCTCATCGCCTCTATCGCCAGGTCCGACGCCTCGGGACTGCCTAAGACGATGCCGCGCTCCTCGCAGACCTCGTCATAGATACGCTTCAACAGGGCGAGGTCGTCCGGATAGGCAAGGCCGCCACTTTCAGAAACATGAGGCTTGATCATGCCTCCCTCCCTCGGTTCGGCGGAAGCGCGGCTCACAGCCGCCGACGCCCAGCGCTACTTTTGCCAATTTCGCTGAACCTAGGGCAGGCGGCGGATGTGACCACCCGTTTCAAACAAAAACGGCCCGCTGGAGCGGGCCGTTTGGTGAAACTCGAGCTTGCGCCTCAGCCGACGATCTCAGTGTCCGAAAACCAGTACTTGATCTCCTGCGCGGCGGTTTCGGGCGCGTCCGAGCCATGCACCGAATTCTCGCCGATCGACAGTGCATGTACCTTGCGGATGGTGCCCTCGGCGGCGTTCGCCGGGTTGGTGGCGCCCATCACTTCGCGGTTCTTGGCGATGGCGTTCTCGCCCTCCAGCACCTGCACGATGGTCGGCGCCGACGACATGAATTCCACCAGCTCGCCGAAGAACGGGCGATCCTTGTGGACGGCGTAGAATCCTTCCGCCTCGCGGCGGCTCATCCACACGCGGCGCGATGCGATGACGCGCAGGCCGGCGTCTTCCAGCATTTTGGTGATGGCGCCCGTCAGGTTGCGCCTGGTCGCGTCCGGCTTGATCATGGAGAAGGTGCGTTCGATCGCCATAGGGTCGTCCTTGTTGTGGGAATGGAAATTGGAGTGGCGGGCTCTATACAAGCCGCCCGGCGGCTTGCCAAGGGGAGGCGGCTTCTGGTCAAGGCGAGCGCTTTGCGGGATAATTGGACGGCTGCGAACGCGCTGGACGCAGCTTGGAGCCGAGGCGATGAACTGGCCCTATCTCAGTCGCGGCGACATGGCGGGCATTGTCTTAGTGGCCGTGGTTCTTGCCTTGGCTGTCTTCGCCCTGCTGTTCTTCCCGCAGCGCGCAGAGCAGAATTTCGGCTTCGGCCCGGAATGGCAGTGCGCGCGCATGGAACAGGGCGATCCGATCTGCGTGAGGCTGGCCGACGGCAATGCGCCGAACGGGGACGCGCACGACAAGGACACGTCAAAGTAGACGCGAATGGCACTGCACAGGATTTTGACCGGTCGGCTTCAGTCGGCTCTGATCTAAAGCTCGACCTCAATGGTCAGCGTCGGCGAATCCCCTGCCTTGAGACCTTCGCGCTGGCGCACCGAGGCCTTGACCGGCAACAGAAGGCTGCCGGACGCCTTGTCGGGAAAGAGCGATGTTTGCCACTTGGTCTTGCCGATCGCCGCCGTGATGCCGAGCGAGCCCCAAGGACGCGCCAGCCCCGCCATCGCCGCCTTGATCCGTGCCGCGAACTCCACCGGTAGTGTCACGAAATGCCAGCCGCCCTTGCCGGGGTAGACCCAAATCTCGGCTCGCATCTCATAGCGCAACATGCCAGCCCCCAACACTCGCGGACTTCACGCCGCCGCCGCGACCTGCCGGCCGATCCCGCCATGCAGGTCGAGACAGCGCTCGAACCAGCGGGCGATGCTATCGCCGTCGTCGAGCAACCGGAAAGGCGAGGCGATGCGGCCCCATTGCAGCGCCCCGAACACGATGTAATCGGCAAACAGCGGCGCCTCGCCGCCGATGAAAGGCTGATAGGCGAGGGTCGAGCGCAGCGGCTCCAGCGCGGCGCGGAAGGCCGGGAGCCCGGCATCGCGGTTGGCCACGACGTCTTCCAGGCGCTTGCCATAGCGCTGCTCGCGATTCTCGCGGAAATAGGCAGCGTTCGGTTCGTCCTGCATCGCATGCAGATCGGTCAGCGCCACCGTCGCGATGTAGGGGTGTATGGTGAGCTGCGACCAGCGCTCGATGAAGCGTGCCATCGCCTTGCCGCCTTCGCCGGAAAACAGCGTCGGCTGTTCCGGATAGGCTTCGTCGAGATAGAGCGCGATGGCGAAGGAATCGGCGACAACCCGCTCGCCGTCGCGGATCACCGGCACCGTCTTCGACACGCCGCCTTCGACTTTCGGCACCTCCAGGAAGCGCGTCGGCACGTCGGTGGCGGCAAGTCCCTTATGCGCCAGTGCCATCTTGGTCTTCCAGCAATGCGGGCTGAACGGGCGGGCGACGTCATGGCCGACGAGGTCATAGAGCAGAATGGTCATTGGCGGGTCCGTTGCTGCGGGTTACGAAGGGCCCGGATTCGGGTCAAGCCGGGTGGGAAGAATGAAGCAGCATTTCATGATGTTTGCGGCGTACAATCAATGGGCCAATGGCCGTCTCTATGATGCCGCCGCCGATCTTGCCGAAGACGAGCTCGGTCGCGACGTCGGCGCCGTCTTCGGCTCGATGCTCGGCACGCTCAACCATCTGCTCGCCGTCGACCGCGTCTGGATGAAGCGCTTCACTGGCGAGGGCGACGCGCCTTCGAACACCGCCGCCATGCTCTACCACGCCTTGCCGGCCCTGAGGCTGGCGCGCGAGGCCGAGGACAGGAGGATCGTCGACTGGGTGGGCGGGATGGGTGACAAGGCGCTCGCCGGCCGTTTCTCCTACATGACCGTCGACATGCGCACCGTCTCGCAGCGCCTTTCGCCGGCGCTCGGCCATTTCTTCAACCACCAGACCCACCATCGCGGCCAGGCGCATATGGTGCTCACGGTGCTCGGCCGGCCCTCGGTGTCGCTCGACCTGGCACTGTTCCAGCGCTCCGAGGAAGGTCGCGCCTACGCCTGAGCGCTGCATGGTCCAGGCTTTTCCGCGAGCCGATTGTTGATCAAACTCGACCATCAAGGAAGACGCGGAATCAGCGAATTTTTCCTTGAAAAAATGGAACCCTGACCGAGCCCGTTCGTATTCCCTTCATTCCCTCTCGCACAGGCATGCGCACGGACCCGGCAGTCCGGCGATGCAGTGCGAAAAAAGTGGCAACGAAGGAGAATGCCATGAATGGTATCGTAGAAAAAATCGCCGGCACATTGATCGGCGGCATCGCCATTCTCGCCGTGCCGGCGAATGCCGCCGGTCTCGACATCGGCTTTGGTATTGGCAACACTGGCGTCGCGGCGGGTAACCCGGGCGGCGCGGGCACCGGCACGGGCTCCTCGATGGGTGGCTCAACCGGTCTCGGCACTGGCTTTGGCAGCAGCATCGGCGGCGTCGGCGTGGGCGGCACCGGCGGCTTCAACGCCGGCACTACTGGCTCGATCGGCGGCGTCGCGGGCACGACTACCGGGACAGGCATCTCGTTCGGTGCGACCGGCGGCATCGGCGTCACCGACACGGTGGGCGGCGCCAGCGGCTTAAACGCCGGCACCAGCGGCTCGATTGGCGGTGCCATGGGCACGACCACCGGCACCCCATTCGGTGCGACGGGCGGCATCGGCGGCGTCGGCACAGTAGGTGGCGGCGGCGGCTTGAACGCCGGCACCAGCGGCTCGATTGGTGGTGGCGCGGATACAACCACCGGCACCTCGTTCGGTGCGACCGGTGGCGTCGTCGGTACCGGCTCCGTGGGTGGCGGCGCCGGCGGCTTGAACGCCGGCACCAGCGGCTCGATTGGTGGTGCCACAGGCACAATCATCCCCAACACTGGTACCTCGTTTGGTGCGACGGGCGGCGTCGGCGGCACCGGCACGGTGGGCGGCTCCGGCGGCTTCAACGCCGGCATCGGCGGCTCGGCCGCCGGCTCCACCATAGGTTCCGGCAATACCTCGACCGGTGGAATCGGTGGCACCGTGGGTGGTTCGGGCAGCTCGACAGCCCACTAAAAGGAAAAGCAGAGCCCGCCGCCGTGGAGGCGGGCCCTGCCGGTTACTTCGCGTTATTGCTGCGCGCCGAGCTTGCATTGAAGCCGATTGTTCTCCCGCTGGACAATCGACCGGTTGCAGCGGGGCAATACCATGCAGCCAGCGGCCAACCGGGAACATCGGACCGACCCTGAGGCTCTGCGGCACTCCTGCCGCGTTGCCGGCTGCGGCCGGCGGTGCCTGACGAGGCCTCCGATCAGTCGGAGAGCCTTCCGCATCCGTGGTGGGCTTTCTGATCGCCTACCACGGCAGGCGGTGCCGACGGCGTATTAACCACACTTGCATTGAAGCTAATATGTTAGGACTTCTTTTGCGCTCGCGCTCCACAATAAGCGTGTTGCAGTGGGAGCAAAGGGCATGCGCATCGATTTGTCCCCGACAAGTTGGGGCAGGGTCGTGGTGGTCACCGCCGCCGGTACCGCCTTTTTCATTGCCGCCGCCTTCTTCGTCGATTCCTTCAATTTCCCCTCGCTGTCGCCGCAGGCGCTGCTTTGGGCGCAACTCACGGACCTTTTCCTGCCGCTTGTCCTTGGCGGCTCCTTCCTGTTCTTCCTGATGTGGAAGATGCGCCAGCTGGCCATCACGCAGAAGGAACTCGGCGTCATTGCTGCGACCGACAGCCTGACGGCGGTCTTCAATCGCGGTGCCTTCTCGATGCTGGTCGAAGCCTATCTCGAGCGGGCGCGCGACCAAACGGTCGCCGACACCGGCGCGCTGCTGATCGTCGATGCCGATCACTTCAAATCGATCAACGACCGCCTCGGTCACGATTGCGGCGACCAGGCGCTGAGGTTGATCGCCGCGACGATCAAGGGGCAACTGCACGGCGCCGACATTGTCGGACGCATCGGCGGCGAGGAATTCGCGGTCTTCCTGCCCGGCGCCGACGCCGCACGCTCGTTTCTGGTCGCCGAATCCATCAGGCGCCGCATCCGCGAGGCCGAGTTTGCGCCGGGCGGCCGGCCCTGGCCGCTTTCCGTGAGCATCGGCGGTACCGCCTTCAGCGGCCCGACCACCTACCATGACATGTTCCAGGTCGCCGACCGCCATCTCTACAAGGCCAAGTCCAATGGCCGCGACCAGGTGAGCTTCGAGATTCCGCGCGGCGGGCCGGCGGGCGATGCCGCCGGCACGGTCCACTGAATCCGAGGACAACGGTGCCTGCGGTTGAGCAGCGGCCTCTGCTGGCGGATCAACTGGCGCTCGACATCGAGATAGGCCTGATCGGGCCCGCCGCGGTCGGGGTCGACCCCGGCTGATGCACCACCGCCATCAGCATGCCGTGTTCGGCGAGCAGGTTCAGCCACTTCAGCGCTTCCCATTTAGGCGTCGCGCCGCCGCGGCCCGTGAGGCTGCGATTGATGTAGCCGGGATAGGAAAGCAGGCGCTTGCCCGCCGAGGCGCCGCAGGTGCCGATCCTGACCGCCTTGCCGTCGGCGGTGACCCAGGCATAGACGGCTTCGCCGAGTTCGCAGGCCTTCGGATCGGTTATCGTCACTCGGATCGACGACTTGTCCCGGCCAAGCCGCATTTCGGCCGCCGGCTTGAAACGCTCGCGATCGAGAAACATCCGCCCTCCCGATGCATGTCGCCGAAAGTGTGCAACGGTTCCGGGACAACGACATGCATCAAAACAAAGACTTAAAGCGCGTCCGCAACTGACATTGTGAACGGCAACCGTCCGTGTGGTGTTTCACGCAGCCGTCGAAAGTTTTCACGCGATTTCGCAGCGCCGCGTATGCCAGCAACGGTCCGTTCATTCTTTGGCGGCTAGTGTCGGAGACTGGCCTCAGCCGATCCGCGAGCGACCGTGTTCGATCTCATCGACTACAAGGCGGTGCTGGTCATCGCCCTCATCTTCATTCCGCTCGAGCAGCTCTTGCCGCTGCATGCCGAGCAATCGGCCACGCGCCGGCATTGGCTGAACGACGTCTTCTATCTGCTCTTCAACGGCATCGTCATCAAGTTCGGCCTGTTGCTGGTGATCGGCGCTGCGATGCTGGTGGTCCCGCGCGTCGTTCCCGAGGCGCTTTCGGCCGCCGTCCGGTCGCAGCCTTTATGGCTGCAGACGATCGAGGCCCTGCTCATCGCCGATATAGGCTTCTACTTTGCCCATCGCGCCTTTCACGCGGTGCCGTTCCTGTGGCGTTTTCACGCCATTCATCACTCGATCGAGGAGATGGACTGGCTGGCCGGCCACCGCGTGCACCCGGTGGATCAGATCCTGACCAAGTCGGCTTCGTTCCTGCCGCTCTTCGCCCTGGGTTTTTCCGGGGAAGCGGTTCTCATCTATGTGCTGATCTATCACTGGCAGTCGGTGTTCATCCACTCCAACACCCGCATCAAGTTCGGGCCGCTGAGATGGCTGATTGCCTCGCCGCAGTTTCATCACTGGCATCATGCCAACGAACGCCAGGCCTATGACAAGAACTTCGCCGGACAGTTGCCCGTCCTCGATCTGATCGGCGGCACCTTGTTCATGCCGCAACATATGCCGGAAAAATACGGCATCGACGAGCCGGTGCCGCAGCTCTATCACCAGCAACTCGTCTATCCCTTCGTGACCACGGCCGAACCGGTCGCGCCGATCGCAGAAACGTTACCGGCGGCCGCCAAGCCGGAATGACGTCACGGAAAAACCCGCCACTGAGGGCGGGCTTTCCGGGAGGGCGGTCTTCTGTTGTAAAATTCAGGCAGCGAAGCCGCCATAGCCGCGCGCCACCGGCTTGACCGAGACGACCGGCTGCTCTGAAGGCCACAAGACGCCTGCCGTCACCGCGAAGGTGATCAGCGCATCGCGCGCGGCCTCGACCGGGATTTCTCCATTCCGCGCGGCCTCGCAGGCCTTCACCGCGGCGCCATAGCTGAGGCGGCGGCGCGACGGCGGGAACTCGGTCAGGAAATCATGCATCTCGAACAGCGAGGCGATCATGCGCTTGTGGCCGGCGCCGACGCTGAGGGCGACCGGTGTGAAGAACGTCCTGTCGTGCATTCGGACCTCGTCAGTTGGCTGCGGAGGCGGCGAGCCTCCCTGGCTGGGGAAGGACGCCACACAACGCGGCTTGCGGCGGGAGGTTCCACGCATGCCGCTGTTTTCTCAAGGATGGCGTGCCCCCCGCTGACGCGGAGACAAATCGGGCTCTTTGCCTTGCAGTCGGCTGGAACGGCCAGGCAGCCTATTTCCACATGCCGCGCATGCGGGCGCCGAGATCGACCTTGACGCCCGGCCGCTGGCGCGGGTCGTCCTTGAGCGCGGCGCTCGCCCAGGACGACTGCTCGAAGGCCGAAAGCATCGAGGCCGGGATGAAGCGCGTGCGCGAGGCATAGACGTGGCGGTCGCCGCGCGCCGCCTGGTTGTGCGGATAAAAGCGCTGCGGCACGACGAGATGCAGGCTGTCCTTGGCCCGGGTCATCGCCACATAGAGCAGGCGCCGCTCCTCCTCGATGTCCTCCTTGGTGCCGACGCCGAGATCGGCGGGGATGCAGCCGTCAACGGTGTTGAGCACGAAGACGTTCTTCCATTCCTGGCCCTTGGCCGAATGGATGGTCGACAGGATGAGATAATCCTCGTCGCGATGCGGCGGCCCGGCCTGGTCGCTTGTGGCGTCGGGCGGGTCGAGGGTGAGCTCGGTCAGGAAGCGCTCGCGCGACGGATAGGTCGATGCGATCTGCTCAAGCTGGAGGAGATCGGCCCGGCGCGTGATCGCGTCCTCATGGATGCGCTCCAGATGCGGCTCGTACCACAGCCTGATCCGCTCGAGGTCGGCCGGCCATTTGGCGCCGGCGCGTAAGCCGCCATAGATGTCGAGGAAGACCGGCCAGTCCTGCGCGGCGCGCTGCGGCGGCCGGAAGCGGGCAAGGCCCAGCGTCTCGTCCAGCGACGTCGCCATGGCGTCGACGATCTGCGAGGCGGCGGACGGGCCGATACCCGGCATGAGCTGCAGCACGCGAAAACCGGCGACGCGGTCGCGCGGGTTCTCGGCAAAGCGCAGCATCGCCAACATGTCCTTGACATGCGCGGCATCGAGGAATTTCAGCCCGCCGAACTTGACGAAGGGAATGTTGCGGCGCGTCAGCTCCACCTCCAGCGGCCCGCTATGGCTCGAGGTGCGGAACAGCACCGCCTGCGCCTTCAGCGCCGTGCCGGCCTCGCGCTCGGCCAAGATCGCTTGGCACACATAATTGGCCTGCTCGGCCTCGTCGCGCACGCTGACCAGTTGCGGCTTGTGCGAGGACCGGCGCTCGGTCCATAGATTCTTGGTGAAGCGCTCGCTGGCCTCGCCGATGACCTTGTTGGCGGCGGCCAGGATCGTCTCGGTCGAGCGGTAGTTGCGCTCCAGCATGATGACCGCGGCTGCTTGCACGAACTGCTTTGGGAAATCGAGGATGTTGCGCACTTCGGCAGCGCGGAAGGAATAGATCGACTGCGCATCGTCGCCCACCACGGTCAGCCCGGCGCCGTCCGGCTTCAGCGCCAGAAGGATCGAGGCCTGCAGCCGGTTGGTGTCCTGGTATTCGTCGACCAGTACATGATCGAAGCGGCCGCCGAGATGCGCCGCGATCTCCGGCTCGGCCGCCATCTGCGCCCAGTAGAGCAGCAGGTCGTCGTAATCGAGAACGTTCTGCGCCTGCTTTGCCTCGACGTAGGCCGCGAACAACTCCTTCAGCTGTTCGGCCCATCCTGAGCACCAGGGGAAGGCCGAACCAAGCACTTCTGCCAGCGGCGCCTGCGCATTCACCGCCCGTGAATAGATCTGCAGGCAGGTGCCTTTGGTAGGAAAGCGGCTTTCGGTCTTCGAGAATCCCAGCTCATGCCGCGCAAGGTTCATCAGGTCGGCCGAATCCTCGCGGTCATGGATGGTGAAGGCCGGATCGAGGCCGATCTGCTCGGCATAGTCGCGCAGCAGTCGCGCGCCGATGCCGTGGAAAGTGCCGGCCCAGGCGAGCGCGTCGGCGATGATGGCCGCGTCGCGCCCCAGCACCTCGCCGGCAATGCGCTCGACGCGCTTGGCCATCTCGGCCGCCGCGCGGCGCGAGAAGGTCATCAACAAAATGCGGCGCGGATCGGCGCCCTTGACGATGAGATGGGCGACGCGATGCGCCAGCGTGTTGGTCTTGCCGGAGCCGGCGCCGGCGATCACCAGAAGCGGCGCGGCCACCTTGCCGTCGCCATGCATCACCGCCAGCCGCTGCTCGTCGTTCAGCCGGCCAAGATAGGCGGGCGCCTCGAAGGACGAATCACGGGCGGCGATGTTCATCGCCCATCAAGCATCGTTTCCGCTTTGTTCGCAATAATTTCCTCGGCCCGCGCGAGCGGGGAGAGGTGGCCGCGAAGCGGCCGGAGAGGGGCTGCGTCGGCATCCACGCTTCACCGGAAGGGGCTATTCCCACCCGAAAGAGCCATTACCGCTTCGGCTCGACTCCCATCGCGGCCGACTGCCGCCGCAGCCTGCGCCTTTCGTCGCCCGGCATATCCAGCGGCGCGACATTTCCAGGCACTTCGTCGATGATCCTCACGGCAACGCGATAGGCGGTGTAGGCAAAAAGGCCGGCAAGCAGAAGGCGGACCATGATCAGTTCCTCGTTGCGTTCGATTGGCTCGGGATTTCAACCGGTTGGTTCCCGCCGGTCGACGCAACCAAACCGCCACCGCCTCGTTTGCCCCTCATGAAAGGGGCGAACGAGAGGAGGTCGTCATGAAGAAACGTCCTGTACTGCTGGCTCTTGCGGCAGGGCTCGCGCTCGCCGCCTGCGACAACAGCGTGCAGCCCACCAAGGCGCCGGGCGACGAAGTCAACCAGAACCCTCAGGTCGACAAGAACCCGGTGCCGAAATCGACCACCGGCGGAGACCAGCCGGGCACGCCGCCGAAGCAATAGGGCAGGGCAGGTCGGATTATCGTCGGGCCGAAACGAAGAAGGCCGGCGCTGCTTGGGAGGAAGCTGGGTAGCGCCGGCCAAGCGGGAAAATCAGGCCCGCCGCACAACACAAGATAGCTGAGTCTCCGCTTCGCGTCATGGTGCGATCACGGTAGCCGGCTATGGAGCCACCGGAAAATCACGAAATTCTGCAGGGCCCGTCATTGCGAGGCCTCCGATGGTGCGGGATTCGCTCAAGTGAGCATCCGTGGAAGACTGGCCTTCACGCCATCGCCACGCGCCGTACCGGCACGTTGGCGATCTCGATGTCCAACTGGCGCTGCGTCAGCGCCGCTTCGGCCATGATCCACCGCTTGAACAACTCGACCTTGCGGGCGCCGACCGCCTTGATGGGGCTGACGAAATACCAACCCGCCGTGTTGGGATGGTGGACCGCGAAGGGGGCCACAAGCCGTTCGGCGCGGATGTCGCTTGCCATATAGGCGCGGTTGGCGACGGCAAAGCCCATGCCGGCATTGGCCGCTTCGTAGGACATCATGCAGCTATCGAAATAGACGCTCCTCGTTTCGCCAAGCACGAAGCTCGCGCCGGCAAAGCCCAGCCACGACTGCCAGTTCTGCGTGCACGTGTCAGAGTGTAGCAGCGTGAAGTAGCGCAGATCCTCCGGCACCACCTTCGACAGCGGTTTGTCGCCCAGCACCTCTTGGAAGAGTTTTCGGCTGCACACCGGCGTCAGATCTTCCTTGAACAGCAGCTCCGACGTGAGACCGGGGAAATTGCCGTCGCCATAACGGATTTCGAGGTCGTATTCGGAAGTCGAGAATTCATGCGTGGCGTAAGAGGTCGACACCCGCATCTCAATATCGGAATATTGATGCTGGAAGGCCGAAAGCCGCGGAAACAGCCAGCGCGCCGCAAAGGTCGGCAGCACGCAGATCCGCAACACATGCGCCTGCGACTGGCCGGTTGCCTCCATGCTGGCCGCCACTATCCGCTCCAGCGCCTCGCGCACGCGCGCCACATAGGTCTCGCCCTCCGGCGTCAGCGACACCGCGTTGCCGCCACGCTCGAAGATCTTGAAGCGCAGCTGATCCTCCAGGCTCTTCACGCGCTGGCTGACGGCGGAAGCGGTGATGAATTGCTCTTCGCCGGCGCGCGTGAAATTCCTGTGCCTCGCGGCGCTCTCCACGATTTTCAGCGAATTGAGATTGACCTGACTGAGCAGTCGCACGGGGTTTTCGACCTTAAGCTGGGCTTACGCTACCACCAGCATTCCTAAATTTACAGGGGTAGGCGTTTAAATGACTGTTAACCAAGTGTTGCCCCCATCTTGGAGAAAATAGAATGAACGCCCATACAATTCCCGAACTGCGCTGTGCAATGAGCCGCGAGGCCATCATTGGTCATGAGACCTCCTGGAAAGTGTCGGGTTTCGGCGTCGCCCAGTATCGTCACGGTTACGACCCGGCTCTGCTTGCCGCCATCGAAGAAGCGGCGCTCAAATTGAAGGGCAGCCATGCCGTGCACAAGCACCTCGACCTCACCTTCATCACTGGTGCCGACCGCTATATTCCCGAGATCAAGGAGCTCTTGCACGACAAGCTGCGCCTGGAAAGATTGTCCGACATGATGGGAACCAAGCTCGAGCCCTATCCGCTGTCGATCGTCGGCTCGACCGTCACCTTCATGAATCCAAGGGATGGCGCGGTCGAATGGCATTGCGACGGCGTTCCGGTGACGGAGCTCATTCCGCTGTCGATCAGCGATCCTCTCATCGGCGGTCATCTGGAAATCTACTGCGACGATTCCGAGACCGGCCGCTCGATCCTGGAATCCGGCCGCGAGCTGCCGCGCAACAAGATCATGCGCATCGACCACAAGATGAATTACGCCACGCTCGGCCAGTTCCTCGGTGTGCTCCACCGCACCGCGCCGATCCAGCTCGGCGAGCGCGTCACCCTGGTGCTCAACCAGCGCTCGACGGCCAAACCCTATGTCGACGACAACCGCATGTTCTACCTCGCCGCCGACAACGACCATGACCGTGCCTGGGTGAACGAGCTGGCCGAGGATGTCTGGACCAACCAGCTGCCCGCCTACCGCCGCCATGCCGAGGAACATCCCGTGCCGCAGCCGACGGCGGAAGCGGTTTCCGGCGGGGCGAGGGAGTCTTGGTAATGACCGATGATCCGGTCGAGTGTCAGCCGCCTTCAGTGTCGCTGAGTCTCGGGCCGGTCGGGCCGGAAAGCCAAAGCCGTTCCGGCGCCCGCGGCGCGGCGCTTGCCTTCGCCCTCGGTGCCGTAGCGCTGTGGGCGACCAACGCCCTGGTCGGCAAGACCTTGCTTGCCGTCTATCCGGTGTCGCAGGTGCAGTTCCTGCAATTTTGCGGCGCGACGATTGTTTTCGCGCTGATCCGGCTCTTTCCTTCCCCCCTTGTGGGGGAAGGTGGCCGAGCGAAGCTCGGTCGGATGAGGGGTGCTGGACGGATCGCCGACGCCGGAGTTCCTTCCAACACCCCTCATCCGTCTCGGCGCTTCGCGCCGATCCACCTTCTCCCACAAGGGGAGAAGGGAAATGCCGCGCTCGCCTATCTCGTCGGCTTCCTCGGCCTGGTCGGCACCATGGTCCTGCAATATATCGGCTTCGCCTCGGCGCCGGTCATCGAGGCGAACCTTGTCGCCTATACTTGGCCGCTGATGACTGCCGCGGCGGTCATCCTGCTTGGCAGGCCGCGGCGTCCGGTGTTGCTCGGGCTGGCGGCGGCGCTTGGTTTCGTCGGCGTGGCGCTGGTGATCTCCGGCGGCCGCGCGCATTTTTGGTCCAACGGGGCATGGTTCGAAGGCGGCAGCCTTGTCGGCTATCTCGCCGCTTTCGGCTCCGCGCTCTGCATGGCCTTCTACTCGTTCGCTGTCGGCCGCCTCGCCGTGTCGCCCGAGCGGCTGCTCCTGCCTTCGGCACTGATCGGTGTCGCGCTCACCTTCGCCTGGTGCGTTCATGATGGCGTCGTGCGCCCGACCGGCGCGCATCTTTTGCTCGGCTTCTATCTCGGCGCCGGCCCGATGGGGCTCGGCTATTATTTCTGGTCGCGCGCGGCAAAGCTCGACCACGGCGGCAGGATAGCGGTCGTCGCCTATCTGACGCCGATAGCTTCCACGTTTCTGCTGACGCTCTCGGGCGAAAGCTTGTCGATGACGGCTGTTGCCGGCGCCGTCCTCGTCATTGGCAGCTGCCTTGCGGTCGGCATCGAAGGTACGGAGAGCAGGCACAATGTCCAAAATGGCCGTTGACGAGGACGAACGCCGCGCCAGGCAGGAGGCGCACTGGCTGGTCAGGGAGTTTGGCGCGGAGGCGCCGCTCTATGCGGCCATGAAGGCCGAAAAGGCCATCGAGCAGAAGGACTTTAGCCGCTGCGCGCGCTGGAAGCGCGTGCTGGAGATCCTCGCGGAGAGGCCGCCTGCCGAGCTCAGGCGCGGTGTCGCCGCCGGATGAGCGATTTGCCATGGGGCCGCCGAATCGCGCATGGTCGAGCATTCGGCTGGTAGATTGCCGTTGCCGTGCTGGAACTTGGCCTGAACTTCGATTTTTCAGCAACTCCTACCGTAGGTTGAAGTTCTGTAGCCCCTTTTACCTATCCAGGCGGGCGGCCGGTGCTATAAAGCGTGCGCTATAGCTATTAGAATTCCTAACTTGCGCGTTTCCAGTCCGTGTAGAAACATCACCCGGTATTGAGTCTCGTAGCTTTACTGACTCTGGACGGTCCGTTGGGGGACAGGTCCAATTCGATACACCGACGAAAGTCTTAAAAAAAGAGCTGGCGATTTGAGGGCCAGCAGAAGGTGAAAAAATTGTCCAACATCGACGACAAGACTGCAATCGAACTGACCGCCGACATTGTCTCGGCCTATGTCGGCAACAATCCGCTCCCTGCCTCCGGCCTGCCCGATCTGATCGCCAGCGTCAGCGCGTCGGTGCGCAGGCTCGCCACCGGCAGCGTTGTCAAGGAGGCGGTGGCGCAGACGCCTGCGGTCAACCCGAAGCGCTCGGTTTTCCCCGACCACATCGTGTGCCTGGAGGACGGAAAGAAGTTCAAGTCGTTGAAGCGTCACCTCGCGACCGATCATAACCTGACGCCGGACGAATATCGTGCGAAATGGGGCCTGCCCGCCGATTATCCGATGGTGGCGCCGAGCTACTCGGCCACCCGCTCGGCGTTGGCCAAATCCTCCGGCCTCGGCCGCAAGCCGGCCGGCGGCGACGCGGCCAGGAGCAAGGGCAAGCGTAAGGCCAAGGCCTGAGGCATGTTGCCCGCAGCCGATGATGTCGCGCCATGGCCATTGCGCGACCATCTGGCCGATCTTGCCGCGTTGCGCCGCGGGGTCGCCGCGCAGTGCTCAGTGAGTGCGGCTCACGGCGTCAAGGCGCGGCGCATCCTGTTTTCGCTGGGCAGTCCGTCCGGCGACCTGCTTGCGGTGCTGGACGCGCTCGACCGGTTCGAGCGCGCCATCATCGAATGCGACGCTCCGCCGGTGATCGAGGCGCACAGGCTGGAATGTCTCGCCGTCCTTGAGCAATTCCAGAAAAAGTGTGAGCGGTTAGGCTCGGCGACTTCGGCGTAGCCTTTCCGCCCGGAACTGCGTCAAAACAGGGAGATAGAGCGATTTACCGTTTCCTCGAAACGGTGAAACGCTCTGGACCGCCTTATGGCGAGCGCTCAGCCGAGGACCTGAGGCGGCTCCGCCGGCCGGACCTGCTTGGGGTCCTGCTCGTTGGCCAGGCTCTCCGCCTCGACAGCCGTCATCTCAAGAAGGTAGACGAGCATGTTGTAGCGCGTGCGCGAGAGCATCTTCGCCAGCTTGCGCGTGATTTCCGCGACATATCGCAACGTGCGTGGATCGTTGATCGCCGCGCCCATCGTGAGCTCCTGAATGCCAGAGCCAAGTTTTCTTGGATCAAGTTATCGTTGGCGCCAACTCACGACTCACGGCGCATCGGCAAGGTCGCAGGTTTGCGATAAAAACTGAAATCAATTTTTGATAAGCATCATGCTTGGGTCAGAAGATTTCGCTGCCTTTTTGGTGGTATCGTCTCTTGCTGCATCAATATTGAGCACGAGGCAAACTTGCGGTTGTCTGCTTGCGACGGGTTGATCTTTCTCCGGGAATGTTGATCGCCGTGGCAGTCAGGAGCGACGTCGGGTGCGGCTTAGTTCTTGTAGGCGGAACAAAAGGCGGGCGGGTTGTCATTGCCGATCATGGCGCAGCCGCGCTTGATCTCATCGATCATCACGTTGCACGCGTTCTGCCCGTTGCAGGGCGGATGGGTCGCCGGCGAAACCTGGACGCATTGCGAGACATACTCGTCCGACTTCGCCTTTCCCGCGGATTGCACGCATGGCCGCGTGTCGTTCCGGCTTACCTGTGCAGGGGCGGGTTTCGCAGACGCCGTGCCAGCCGTCGCGGGCGCGGCGCTGCCGCCGCTTTGCGGCACGCAGGAGAGGTCGCCTTCGGGGCATTGCAACTGGTGCTGCAACTGCGCCAGCCGCGCCTTCGTCAAGTCCTGTCTGCAGGTCTCGACGAGGGTCGCATATACCGAGCCACCGGCATAGGGCTGGGTGCGGAAGGCGCATTCCTTGTCGCGGAACGGGATCCAGGCGCGCTGCGCCTCGCGCAGGCGCTTCAGGTCGGTGGGAGCCAGACGTCCCGCCAGCTCCTTGTAGACTGCATTGAGCCCCGCGTCCGCCGAAGCGGCATTCGCGGCCGTGCAGGTCGCAAGGTCGGCCTGCGTCTTCGCTGCCGCACAGTCGATGGTTGCCGCACGGGCGGCGGGAGTGGTGGGAAGCATGGTCAACCCGGCGACGACTGCGAAAATCGCGACCGCCAGCGAGGCCGAAAGGAGCGAGGTCTTGGCTGACATCTGATCTGTCCTCTGCTTGAACCCGCCGCTCGCGCCAGCATAGGTTGAGACAACAGCGGCGATCAACGCCAAACCTGTGACGTGGCAAGCAAAGTGTGACCGGGCGAAAGCAGAGGAACGAACAATCCTTCCTTGAGGGGAGACATTCCGGCAGGCCGGCAGGATAGAAGGGCGTGTCCGCCAGCCTCTTCGTCAATCACAAGGCGAAGCCTAGGATGCTTTTCCGGAATCGATTTGGATCAACAGGTGTTTCGGCTCCCGCGTCTCCAGCCGGTTCGCAATCTTGGCCGCTTGGCGCGAGATTGGTTGGCCCTGCGGCCCGCTCGCGAGTTCAGCGGCGAGGGCAATGTGAGCGGTCTCGTCTTCGAACAGAACCACCTGCGTCGCCAGCGCGGTGGTCGTGGCGACCTGGAAGAAGATGAAGGCCAGGGCGAGATAGCGGATCACGGGCGTCAGAACGCTTCGGCCGGCAACTGGTTCCAGTCCTTCGAGTTTTTTTGCTGAACGGCCAAAGACAGCGAGCGGGGGTCTCATCCCGGGCCCTGGCTCTTGCGAAGCGCCGATCTCCCGTGCAAAAGCCGGCCATGCTTATCATCAACGATCTTACGCTGCGCATGGCGGGGCGGCTGCTTCTCGATCATGCTTCATTGACGCTGCCGGCCGGCACCAAGGCCGGCCTCGTCGGCCGCAACGGCACCGGCAAGACCACGCTGTTCAAGGCGATCACCGGTGATTTCCCTTCGGAGACCGGTTCGATCAGCCTGCCGAAAAGCACCCGCATCGGCCAGGTGGCGCAGGAAGCCCCCGGCACCGAGGAGCCGCTGATCGACATCGTGCTCAAGGCCGATATTGAGCGCACCGCGCTGCTCGAAGAGGAAAAGACGGCGACCGACGCGCACCGCATTGCCGACATCCACATGCGGCTGGCCGACATCGATGCCCACTCGGCCGAGTCCCGCGCGGCCACCATCCTTGCCGGCCTTGGCTTCGACGACGCGGCGCAGCGCCGCCCGGCCTCCTCCTTCTCGGGCGGCTGGCGCATGCGCGTGGCTTTGGCCGCAGTGCTGTTTTCCGAGCCTGACCTTCTGCTGCTCGACGAGCCGACCAACTATCTCGACCTCGAAGGCACGCTCTGGCTCGAGAATTACGTCTCGAAATATCCGCACACGGTTCTGCTGATCTCCCACGACCGTGACCTGCTCAATCGCGCCGTCAATTCCATCGTCCACCTCGATCAGAAGAAGCTGACCTTCTGGCGCGGCGGCTACGACCAGTTCGAGCGCCAGTACACCGAGCAAAAGGAACAGCAGGAAAAGGGCCGCATCAAGCAGGAAGCCGCCCGCAAGCATATGGAATCCTTCGTCGAGCGTTTTCGCGCCAAGGCCTCCAAGGCCAGGCAGGCGCAGTCGCGCATCAAGGCGCTGGAAAAGATGAAGCCGATCGCGGCGATCGTGAACGACACGGTGCGGCCATTCTCGTTTCCGGAGCCGGTGAAGACGGTGGCGTCGCCGATCATTGCGCTCAACAACGTCAGTGTCGGTTATACGCCCGGTGAGCCGATCCTGAAGAAGATGACCTTGCGCATCGATGCCGATGACCGGATCGCGCTGCTCGGCGCCAACGGCAACGGCAAGTCGACCTTCGCCAAGCTTCTGTCCGGCCGGCTGAAGCAGGAGGCCGGCACGATGACGGTGGCGCCTGGGCTGAAGGTGGCGATCTTTGCCCAGCATCAACTCGACGATCTCAGGCCCGAGGAAAACGCCTACGAGCACGTTCGCAGGCTGATGCCGGAGGCGCCGGAATCGAAGGTGCGCGGCCGTGTCGCCCAGTTTGGGCTTACCACCGAGAAGATGAACACCGCCGCCAAGGATCTGTCCGGCGGCGAGAAGGCGCGGCTGTTGATGGGGCTGTCGGCCTTCGAGGGGCCGAACCTGTTCATCCTCGACGAGCCCACCAATCACCTCGACATCGACAGCCGTGAATCGCTGATCCATGCGCTGAACGACTTTCCGGGCGCGGTGATCCTGATCTCGCACGATCGGCATCTGCTCGAGGCGACGGCCGACCGGCTGTGGCTAGTCAAGGACTGCGCGGTCAATCCCTATGACGGTGACCTGGAGGATTATAAGACGCTGGTCACCGGCGTTTCCGCCAACCGCCGTGAGCAGAAGGAGGCGGACAAGGCGTCCAAGGCCGATCGCCGCCGCGAGGCGGCCCAGCGCCGTGCGGCACTAGAGCCTTTAGCCAAGGAAATCCGCGCCACCGAGGCGCTCATGGACCGCATCCGCAAGCGCATCGACCTGATCGAGGACGAGCTTGCCAATCCGGCGGTCTACGAAAAGGACCCCTCGACCGCGACGCAGCTGGCCAAGGAGCGCTCGCAACTGACGCAGACGCTGGCGCAAAACGAGGACAAGTGGCTGACGATGTCGGCGGAGTATGAGGAAGGGATCGCGGAGTAGCGATTCCCCTTCTCCCCTTGCGGGAGAAGGTGGATCGGCGCGCAGCGCCGAGACGGATGAGGGGTGTTCCAGCGGAGTGAGACGCTGGAATTGGGTAAAGCGGTGCGGGAAACGTCGATGTCCAGAGAATTGTGGATCAATGCAGGCAGCGTTCTGGCGGTCGACCCGAACGCAAGTGTCAAATGCCCGGAATGTGGCGAAGCGGACCTCAAAGTTTTCGACACCAAGGCAGGCGAGGATCATATCGAGCGGCACATGCGCTGCCCGAGATGCGGCGCCTATAGCGCGCTGTATAAAAACATCACCGAGTAGCCGACATTAGGGCTGTTCCAGCTTGGCAGTTGCCTTGCAAGACAACCGCCTCATTCCTTCCAACACCCCTCATCCGTCTCGGCGCTACGCCCCGATCCACCTTCTCCCGCAAGGGGAAGGGGAGCCCATCTGGCCCTACACCTCTCCTCCAAAACCCGCTACACACTTCGCATGAACCAGCACGCCAAGCTCCGGATCGGCCATTCGGCCTGTCCGCATGATTGCCCCTCCACCTGCGCCCTCGAAGTCGAGCTGCTCGATGACAACCGCATCGGCCGCGTCCACGGCGCCAAGGCGAACAGCTATACGGCGGGTGTCGTCTGCGCCAAGGTCGCGCGCTATGCCGACCGCGTCCACCATCCCGACCGGCTGCTGAAACCGCTGGTGCGCGCCGGCGCCAAGGGCGAGGGCGCCTGGAAGGAAGCCAGCTGGGAAGCAGCCCTCGACCTTGTGGCGGAAAAATTCATCGCAGCCGAAGAGAAATACGGCTCGGAGACGGTCTGGCCTTATTTCTACGCCGGCACGATGGGGCTGGTGCAGCGCGACGGCATCCAGCGGCTGCGCCACGCCAAGAAATACTCAGGCTTTTTCGGCTCGATCTGCACCAATCTCGCCTGGACTGGCTGGATGATGGGCGCGGGCGCGCTGCGCGGGCCGGATCCGCGCGAGATGGCCAAATCCGACTGCGTCGTGATCTGGGGCACCAATGCCGTGGTCACCCAAGTCAACGTGATGACCCATGCGACCAGGGCGCGCAAGGAGCGTGGGGCCAAGATCGTCGTCATCGACATCTACGACAACGCCACGATGAAGCAGGCCGATCTCGGCCTGGTGCTGAAGCCCGGCACCGACGGCGCGCTCGCCTGCGCGGTCATGCATGTGCTGTTCCGCGACGGGCTGGCCGACCGCGCCTATCTCGAGAAATACACCGATGATCCGCGTGGGCTGGAAGAACATTTGCGGACGCGCACACCCGAATGGGCGGCCGCCATAACCGGGCTATCCGTCGCCGAGATCGAGGCATTCGCCCATCTCGTCGGCAACACCAAGAAGACCTACTTCCGGCTCGGCTACGGCTTTGCCCGCCAGCGCAACGGCTCCGTCAATATGCATGCCGTCTCCTGCATCGCCGCCGTCACTGGCGCCTGGCAGTATGAGGGCGGCGGCGCCTTCCACTCCAACTCCGGCATCTTCCAGCTGAACCAGGACGTGCTGGAAGGCACCGCGATGCGCGACCCGAAGGTGCGCTATCTCGACCATTCGCGCATCGGCCCGGTGCTGACGGGCGCGGCCGACGCGCTCTATGGCGGTCCCCCGGTGACGGCGATGCTGATCCAGAACACCAATCCGGCCAATGTCGCCCCGGAGCAGCGGCTGGTGAGAAAGGGTTTTCTGCGCGAGGATCTGTTCACCTGCGTACATGAGCAGTTCATGACCGACACGGCCAAGCTCGCCGACGTCGTGCTGCCGGCGACGATGTTTCTGGAGCATGACGACATCTACAAAGGTGGCGGCAACCAGCACATCACGCTGGGCCCCAGGCTGATCGAGCCGCCGGAAGGGCCGCGAACCAACCACTATGTCAATGAGGAGCTCGCCAAGCGCCTCGGAGTCGGCGACAGGCCCGGCTTCGGCCTGACCGAGCGCGAGCATATCGACATCATCCTCGGCAGGCGCGGGCTCGGCAGCTTCGACAGCCTGAAGGCTGAGAAATGGGTCGACCTGCAGCCCGGCTTCGACGACGCGCATTTCATCAACGGCTTCGGCCATGCCGACAAGAAATTCCACTTCCGGCCCAACTGGACCGGGCAGTCGGCGCCCAACCGGCCGCCGAAAAGCATGGGCCTGTTCGGCCCGGTGGGACGGCTGCCGGAATTCCCCGATCATGTCGAGCTGATCGAGATCGCGGACGAGGAGCATCCGTTCCGGCTGGCGACCTCGCCGGCGCGCAATTTTCTGAACTCGACCTTTGCCGAGACGCCGGTGTCGAAGGCCAGGGAAGGCCGGCCCGAATTGTTGCTCCATCCCGAAGATGCCGCGGCGCTCGGCATCGAGAATGGCGGCCGCGTCGAGATCGGCAACCGGCGCGGCGACGTGGTGCTGCACGCAAAATTCTTCGACGGCCTGAAGCGAGGCGTGGTTATCGCGGAAGGCATCTGGCCGAACAGCGCGCATGAGCGCGGCGAAGGCATCAACGTCCTGACCGGCGCCGATGCGCCGGCACCCTATGGTGGCGCCGCCGTCCACGACAACAAGGTGTGGCTGCGGAAAGCTGAAGAGTCCGGCGCCTAGCCTCCCATCTGGCCCAAGCACCTCTCGTCGCACCCGCCAGCTCCGGCGTCTATAGAAGCCGCTTGTCTCGGCAACGAGGGAGGATGTCGTGGCCAAGGTCTCGCTTCTGGGCATTCCGCATGACGAGAATTCGTCCTATCTGCGCGGGCCTGCCGAGGCGCCGCCGCTGATCCGGCGCGAGCTCGCCAGCGACGCCTACAGTTCCTGGACCGAAACCGGCTTCGACCTGACGGACCGCTTCGTCGATCACGGCGACATCGATTTCACGCAAGGTGGCGACCCGTGGCAGCGGATCGAGGCGGAGGTGGGCCGCGCGCTCGACGCCGGCCATCCGCTGATCTCGCTCGGCGGCGACCATGCGATCTCCTGGCCGGTGCTGCGCGCGGTGCGCCGCCGCTGCCGGAGCCTCACGATCGTCCACATAGACGCGCATCCGGACATTTATCATTCCTATGACGACAATCCGCGTTCGCACACTTCGCCCTTCGCCCGGATCATGGAAGAGAAGCTGGCCGACCGGCTGATCCAGATCGGCCTGCGCACCGTCAACGATCACCATCGCGACCAGTTCAAGCGCTTCGGCGTCGAGGTGGTGGAGATGCGGCATTTCAAGGAAGGCTTGCAGCTCGACCTTCAGACGCCTGTCTACATCTCGATGGATATCGACGCTCTCGATCCGGCCTTCGCTCCCGGTATCTCTCACCGTGAGCCCGGCGGCTTGACCACGCGCCAGGTCATCGGTCTGATCCAGGCAATAGACCAACGAATAGTCGCCGCCGACGTCGTCGAATACAATCCGCGCCAGGACCTATCCAACGTGACGGCGCTGGTTGCCGCCAAGCTGGTGAAGGAGATTGCCGGCATGATGCTGAAGACCAACGTCGCGGTTTGAATCAATTTGCCAAGGCGGCATGCTAGAGGATTGTTCCGACTCAGCTTTCGACAGGGATCGCCATGCCGCAGCCGCTCAGGATAGCCATCGCCGGCGCGCTCGGCCGCATGGGCCGGCAGATGGCGGAAGCCGTCGCGGCCGATCCGCGGCTGCAGCTCGTCGCGCGTTTCCATCGACCGGGCAGCATGGGCGAGGGGCAGGTCGAGCGCGACGAAGCGCTGGCGCTTGCCGATGTGGTCGTCGACTTCACCATGCCCGCGGCTTCCGCTGAACTGGCCAAGGCCTGCGCGGCGCGCGGCGGTCCGGCGCTGGTAATCGGTTCGACCGGCTTCAGCGCCTCGGAACTGGCGGCGATTGCCGACGCCGCGAAGAAAGTCGCCATCATGCGCTCCGGCAGCTACTCGCTCGGGCTCAACATGCTGACCGGCCTGGCCGAGCAGGCGGCAAGGGCGCTTGCCGCCGACGACTGCGACATCGAAATTTTTGAAGCGCATCATCGCATGAAGGTCGATGCGCCGTCGGGCACGGCGCTGATGCTGGGCGAGGCGGCCGCGCGAGAACGTGGCGTCGTGCTGGACGATGTGGCGAGACGCGCCCGCGATGGCCTCGTTGGTCCGCGCAATGCCGGCGAGATCGGCTTTGCCGTTATGCGCGGCGGCAGCATCGTCGGCGAGCACAGCGTCAGCTTCCTGAGCGACGGCGAGAGGCTCACGCTTTCGCATGCCGCCGGCGACCGCTCGATGTTCGCCCGCGGCGCCATCGCGGCTGCGCTCTGGGTCGCCGGACGGCCGCCCGGCGAATACGACATGCGCGATGTGCTGGGCTTCACTGCCTTGTGACCGGAAACCCCGCCGGACTCCATTCCACGGCTGCTAAAACGGCTGAAAGCCAGCTGAAAGCTTGGCCATGCCATGACAGTTTTGTGGCGGTCGCCACATGAACGGCCTGGGAGCGGCCGACAGGAGGAATGCGGCGCGGCGCGCCGCCCAGTGGAGGAAGACTAGTGACCCGTTTCATCTCTAAACGCGCCCTGCGTTCAGTGGCGCTGACGCTTGCCATGGTTGGCGCTGGCGCATCGACGGCATCGGCAGCCGACAAGATCACCATCATCGTCGGCGGCATGGAAAAGCAGATCTATCTGCCGGCCGTGCTTACCCAGCAGCTCGGCTACTTCAAGGATGAGGGGCTGGACGTGGAGTTGGTGAACTCCCGCGCGGGCGTCGAGGCCGAGAATGAATTGCTGGCCGGTGCCGTGCAGGGCGTCGTCGGCTTCTACGACCACACCGTCGACCTGCAGTCGAAGGGCAAATACATCCAGTCGATCGTGCAGTTCAGCCAGGCGCCGGGCGAGGTCGAGCTGGTCTCGGCCAAGCACCCGGAAATCAAGTCGCCGGCCGACTTCAAGGGCGCGACGCTCGGTGTCACCGGCCTCGGCTCCTCGACTGATTTCCTGACGCAGTATCTCGCGGTTCGCAGCGGCCTGAAACCGGGCGACTACACGCTGCTTCCCGTCGGCGCCGGCAACACTTTCATCGCCGCCGTCAAGCAGGACCAGATCCAGGCCGGCATGACCACCGAGCCGACCATCGCCAAATTGCTCCAGACCGGCGAGGCGAAGGTCCTGGTCGACATGCGCACGCCCGAAAAGACCAAGGCGGCGCTCGGCGGCGACTACCCGGCTGCCTCGTTCTACGTCCAGTCGAGCTGGCTCGAAGGTCACAAGGACGAGGCGCAGAAGCTCGCCAACGCCTTCGTCAAGACGATGAAGTTCATCGCCGGCCATTCGGCCGAGGAGATCGCCGACAAGATGCCGAAGGACTATTATGCCGGTAGCAAGGACCTCTATGTTCAGGGCCTGGCAGGCGGCAAGGCGATGTTCACGCCGGATGGCCGCATGCCGGCCGATGGACCGCAGACCGTGCTGAAGGTTCTGTCGACCTTCTCGAAGAGCCTGCAGGGCAAGCAGATCGACCTATCGAAGACCTACACGACCGAGTTCGTCGACGCGGCGAAGTAAGCGCCGGCAGGCGAGGGCGGACGGACCCCGTCCGCCCTTGAAAAGCAAGAGCTTGCGTCGGCTGCCTGAATCAATTCGGCGGCCGTGTTTCCGGATGCCGGCGAGCAGGCCCGCGGGCCCGGATCGCGCCATCCCGCACCACCACAACAGGAGTGTGCCATGCAATCGCAGACCATGGCGGCGGAGAAACTGTCTCCCGCCGCGCCGCCGGCTGACGCCGCGATAGCCATCGACGATGTGACGCTGCGCTTCGTCACGCCGGACGGCCACATGATGACGGCGATCCGCGATTTCACCATGACGGTGGCGCGCGGCGAGTTCGCCTGCGTCGTCGGCCCGACCGGCTGCGGCAAGTCGACGACGCTCAACCTCGTCACCGGCCTGTTGCGTCCGACCACCGGCAATGTCCGCGTCATGGGCAATCCGGTCACCGACATCAGCCGGGATATCGGCTTCGTCTTCCAGGCCGACGCGCTGTTTCCGTGGCGCAGCGTCCTCGACAACGTCGCCGCCGGTCCGCTCTTCCGCGGCACGCCGAAGAAAGAAGCCTATGAGAAGGCGCGCGACTGGATCGGCCGGGTCGGCCTTTCGCGGTTCGAGAAGCACTATCCGCACCAGCTTTCGGGCGGCATGCGCAAGCGCGCGGCGCTTGCCCAGACCTTCATCAACCAGCCCAAGATCCTGTTGATGGACGAGCCCTTCAGCGCGCTCGACATGCAGACCCGCACGGCAATGCAGGACGAATTGCTGGACCTCTGGTCGGGGCTGAAATCATCCGTCGTTTTCGTCACGCATGACCTTGAGGAAGCGGTGGCGCTGGCCGACAAGGTCTATGTGCTCACAGCCGGTCCGGGCACGGTGAAGAGCGTCTACCACATCGACCTGCCGCGCCCGCGCGTCATGTCCGACATTCGCTACGACCCGAAATTCATCGAGATTGCCAAGGTGATCTGGAACGATCTGCGTGAGGAAGTGCAGCTCGGCCAAAGCCGTGGCTTGCAAGCGAGCCATTGAAAGGAGACTTGCCATGACCGCCATCTCTCCAACCGATCAGGCCGCAGCCCGCGCCACCTCGATCGTCGCCGCGGAAGCGCAGGCGAGGGCACGACTGCGCAAACGCCATGCTCTGGTCATCGGCCTGCGCCTCGCGATCCTCGTCGTCTTCCTAGGCCTTTGGGAACTCTGCGCCGACTACAACATCATCGACCCGTTCTTCTTCTCCAGCCCGTCGGGCATCTGGGAACAGATCTGGTCCTGGATCACCGAGGGCACCTCGCAGGGGCCGCTCTGGCTGCAGATCTATGTGACGCTGGAGGAAACCTTCCTCGGCTTCGCTATCGGCGCCGTCGGCGGCATCGTGGCGGGCATCATCCTTGGCCGCAACAAGCTGCTGGCCGATGTGTTCTCGATCTACATCAAGATCGCGAACTCCGTGCCGCGCGTGGTGCTCGGCTCGGTGTTCATCATCGCGCTCGGGTTGGGCATGGCTTCCAAAGTGGCGCTGGCCGTCGTCATGGTGTTCTTCGTCGTCTTCGCCAACGCCTTCCAGGGCGTGCGCGAGGCCGACAGGGCGATGATCGCCAACGCCCAGATCCTCGGCGCCTCGCCGTTCCAGATCACCCGCTCGGTCATCATCCCTTCGGCGATGAGCTGGATCCTCGCCAGCCTGCATGTCAGCTTCGGCTTCGCCCTTGTCGGCGCCGTCGTCGGCGAGTTCCTCGGCGCCAAGCAGGGCATGGGCCTTTTGATCTCCACCGCGCAGGGCGCCTTCAACGCCAATGGAGTCTTCGCCGCCATGATCATCCTGGCGGTGATGGCACTGGTGGTGGAGTTCATCATCACCCGCTTCGAGAACTATGTGGTGAAGTGGCGCCCGGCGCCGTTCAACGAGCAGGGGACCTGAGCGATCACCGCACACCATCATGTCTGGTGTGCGGCCTCACTTGGTGTATGACAAAGTCATGCGCCTTGTGCTATACTGAGGGGCATCGAGGAGACGAGTCATGCGAAACTCCCAGCCCCTGACGATCACGCTGCCGCTCGAGATGGCGCAGATGGTGAAAAATAAGGTTGCCTCGGGCGAATACGCCACCGAGAGCGAAGTCATCCGTGATGGCCTGCGTACGCTGGCTGCCCGTGACGCGGCGATTGAACGCTGGCTGCGCGAGGAAGTCGTGCCGACGATGCAGGATGCGCGCGCCCATCCTGAGAAGCTTTTGACGGCCGAGCAGCTGCGCCGCAATCTCTCTGAGCACATCAACGCGATCGACGCCAAACCGCGCTCCGGTGCATGAAATATCAGGTCAGGTTCCATGCTGCCGCCGAGCGGGACATTGCCGAGTTGCTGAGCGAGCTCGCGCCAAAGGCTGGCGTGGCAACCGCTTTGCGTTTTGTCGGCCGCATTGTCGACTATTGTCTCGACTTTGAGACTTTTCCGGAGCGGGGCACGCGTCATGACGAAATCGCACCGGGTTTGCGCACGGTAGGATGGCGCCGACGCGCGACGATCGCGTTCGAAATCGTGGATGACAAAGTGGTCATCCTCCGGGATTCTTTACGCGGGTCGTACGCTCGAATTGCCGGACGAAGAGCCCGAACATTGACGTAGGCCTTAGGCCAGCGGCAGCCGGACCTCGACTTTGAGCCCGCCCGCGGCGGCGTCGCCCAGAGTGACGCTGCCGCCGGCATTCTCGACCACCTCGCGCACGATCGCCAGGCCGAGCCCGCTGCCCTCCTCGGCCGAGCCGGCGAGGCGGTAGAAGCGTTCGAAGACATGCTCCCGTTCCTCGGCCGGAATGCCGGGGCCGGTATCGGCCACCGTCAGCACGCCCTCGCGATCGACCATCGCCAGCCTGACAGTCACCGCGCCGCCAGCCGGCGTGTAGCGCAGCGCGTTGTCGACCAGATTGACGATCATCTCGCGCAGCATCGTGCCGTCGCCGATCACCGCCACCGGTCCGTTCTCCTCGAGGCCGAGGTCGATGTCGCGCTTGATCGCCACCGGCGCCTGCGCTTCCAGCACATGGCGGGCGGCCTCGGTGAGGTCGATGCGGTCGGCGCGTGGCCGCCGGCTGCCGGGCTCGGCGCGCGAAAGCGTGAGCAATTGTTCAGCGAGCCGCGCCAGCCTGCCGGAACTCGCTTGCAACGCGACCAGCGCCTCCTGGCGCCGATCGGACACGGTTTCCCGCAAGGCATAGCTTGCCTGCGTCGACAAGAGCGCCAGCGGCGTGCGCAACTGGTGCGCGGCATTGGCGATGAAGCGTCGCTGCGCCGCCATTTGCGCCCGCACGCGCTCCATATAGGCGTTGAGCGCCTCGATCAGCGGCCGGATCTCGCTCTGCGCGCCCGGGACCTCGACCGGATCGAGATCGCTGCGGCTTCGCGAGCGCACGGCATCGCGCAGCCGGATCAGCGGCGCCAAGCCGCGGCGCAGGCCAAGCAGCACGAACACGCCGGCAATGGCCACCAAGGCAAGCTGCTGGGCGAAGGCGCTGAGCCACAGGCGCTTGACCATGGCGTCATGTCCGGCAAGCGTGACGCCGACCGTGACCTTGATCGGCGAATCGCTGCCGGCGCCGATCACGGCATGGCTGAGCGTTGCCAGGCGCAGCGGGTGATCGCGGTAGGTGGCTTCGACGCTGCCGCGATCCGGCGCCTCGGGCAGGTCCGGATAGCCGCTCAGCAGCCGCCCGCCGGCGGTCTCGACGCGATAATAGACGCTGTCGCGGTCGCCGGTGTCGAACATCTCGATCGCCGCCGGCGGCACGGTAGCGTCGAGCGCGCCGTCGGCCATCGCCACCTGCTCGGCGATGGCGCGTGCCGAGCCGACCAGCATGCGATCGGTGACGAGGTCTGCCGTCGCCAGCGCGTTGCGCTGGCTGGTCCACAGATTGATGGCGGCGAGCCCAGCCAACGGCAGCACCACCCAGGCCAGCAACTGCAGGCGAAGGCTGCCGAACCGGAGCCTGTCGATTTTCATGGCGCCGGATCGTCGTGGCGCAACAGGTAGCCCAGGCCGCGCAAGGTGGCGATCTGGACGCGCGATCCCTCAAGCTTCTTGCGCAGCCTGTGCACATAGATCTCGATGGCGCTGGGGTCGGCGTCGGTGTCGAAGTCGTAGATCGCGGTCGAGAGCGCCGCCTTGCTCACCGTGCGACCGGCCTTGACGACGAGCTGTTCCAGCACCGCGTGCTCACGCGGCGTCAGCGACAGCGTCGCGCCGGCAAGCGAGAACAGCCTGGTGTTGGTATCAAAGGTGAGATCGCCGCAGGAAACGATCGGCGCGGTGCGGTCGTTGGCGCGGCGCAGCTGCACGCGGATGCGCGCTTCCAGCTCCTCGATCTGAAATGGTTTCGCCAGATAGTCGTCGGCGCCTTCGTTGAGGCCCTTGACCCGGCCGTCAAGGCTGGCATTGGCGGTAAGCACGATAACCGGCACCGGGTTGCCACGCGCCCGCAGCCTTTTCAGCACCTCCATGCCGCCCATGCGGGGCAGGGCAAGGTCGAGGATGATCAAAGCGTGATCCCCGGCGGCTAAAGCATGCTCGACATCCTCGCCCTCATGCACCACGTCGACGACATAGCTCGCCTGGCGCAGCGTCTTGCTCAGCCAATCGGCCAGTTCGCGATTGTCCTCGACAAGCAGCAGCCGCATCGTTCGTCGCTGTTCCTCCCAACGGCGTCGACCTTCGCCAAAGGGCGGCAGGCGGCGTCCAAATTGGTTCCCGAGGCAACCGATAGTATCGATCCGCGCGCAAGGCAAACGTGGTTTCTCGGCGACCGCCACCCCGGTCATGGTGCCTGCCGAGCCACCTGTTCGGTTGCGCAAGCGATAAAACCGAACCGTTCGGTTCAATTAATGTTGACGGTTCGTATTGCCAGGGTCAACACCGGACCTGTTATCCAGGTGCCGCACCGCGCGATGACCCCCGTAACCGTTTGATAACAAACGACAAGAATGTGGCCGCTGCGTAGTTCACCTAATTTCAAGATCGAACCGAACGGTTCAGTTCACAATTTTTTGTGATTGGAAATGGCAACAGGGCCGACCCATTTCGGGGTGGTCCGAGCGACGCGAATTTCCATTACGGCACGCCACTAGACGGACACGACTTTTGAAATCTGGAGTATCTGAAATGAACAAGATTGCTTTTGCCGCCGCTGCTTTCCTCATTGCCACGGGCAGCGCTTTCGCTGGCAGTGACCACTACGGTTCCGACAATGTCAACCAGCCGGCCGTAACGGCCCCCGCGGGCAACGTCGACAACACCGTCACCGGTTCGATCCGCAAGCTCGACAAGTTCGAGCAGCGCGAGTTCCACATCACACCTGATCAGAACCAGCCGCAGTCGGGCCAAGGCATCTGGGGCCGCTAACCGGCGCGCCTCCTAATCCGCTTCAACCAATAACCTTCAAATCTGGAGTAACTCAAATGACCAAGATCGCTCTTACCGCCGTCGCCCTGCTTGTCGCCACGGGCGCCGCTTTCGCCAGCTCGGACAATTACGGAGCGGCCAATGCCAAACAGCCGGCTGTCACCATCGACCGGACTGTGACGACCTCGATCGCGAAGTCGGACGCGGATGTCCGAAGGCCGGTGGTGCAGGGCACCGATCACAACCTGTTCGGCAACCACTGATCCGACCCGGAAAAAAGCAGGCGGCGGGCTTGTCCCGCCGCTCTGTTTTTCTGCAGCCGGCTAACGCCGTTTGAATCGCATCACAAGTATTTGTCATCACAAGCATTTGTAATCGTTTGCCTTTTTCTGAGCGAAGTCCGATCCGACACTGCCATGGCAGCTGAAAAGCGAACGCGCCGGGAATAAACCCAGGCCGCCGCGGGTCTTTTCGGCAGCGGGGCCATCCTCCCAAGGCCATCGCCCGACGAAACCAAACGGACAAGGAAAACCGAAATGACCAGGATCGCTCTCACCACTGTCGCAATGCTTCTCGCGATGGGCGCCGCCTTCGCCGGCAGCGACCACTACGGCGCCGATGGCGTCAGCCAGGCAGCCACCGTTGGCTCCGACACCAGCGTCACGGCTTCGATCCCGAAGCACAACACAGTCAAGCCGGCCCCGAAGGTCGATACCGAGATGAAGACTGGCGCGGCCGGCGCTGCGGATTGGCCGGGTCCGCCATCGGACAACTGGGGCAATTGAGCTCGTCTTTGAAAATATTGAAGGCGGCGGGCTTGCCCGCCGCCTTGCTTATGGGCCGCCAGGCTTCGGGCTACGTCAAATCCTTCGGCCGAACAAAATGCGTCAGTCGGGCGCCACGGAAGTCGAGATCGGCCCAATCCTTGTCCAGCGTGAACCGGACAAGAGCTGCCGTCGGAAACTTCGCTTCGATCATCTTGAAAACGCTCTCATCCGTTCCGGGGCCGGCCAGCCGCAACACAAAGTGCTGCAGGCCGGGATTGTGGCCGATCACTATCAGGCTCGCTGCCTTGGCCTGCCGCACGCGCGCCAGGATCGCACCGGCAGCCGCCTCGTAGAGTTCGTCGGCGAATTGCGCCGGCACGTTCTTCGGGAGTTCGGCCGCAACCAGCCGCCAGGTATCGCGCGTGCGCAGCGCCGGCGACACCAGCGCCAGATCCGGCAGCCAACCGCGCTGGGCAAGCTCCCGCCCCATCAGCGGCGCCGTCTTTAAGCCGCGCGCGGCTAGCGGCCGGTCGAAATCCTCAAGCTTGGGATCGTCCCGACTCGACTTGGCGTGGCGGAGGATAAGAAGTTGTCTCAGGGGCATTGCAGCCTCTACGGCGTGATCCGCGCCAGCTGCTCGAGGTCGGTCTCCTCGCGCAGCGGGTCGGGCGCCATCACCACCGAGGTGGCGTTGTCGGCGTCGTCGGCGAAATGGGCAAGCACGGTGTGGCCCTTTTCCATGCGCGCCTTGCCTTCGGCGACCAGACCCAGCGCCAGCGGATAGAGCCGGTGCTCCACCTTCAGCACGCGCGCGGCAAGCGTGTCCTCATTGTCGCCGACCATCACCGGCACGGCGGCCTGCGCGATGATCGGGCCGTCATCCATCTCGGGCGTGACGAAATGCACCGAGCAGCCATGGATGCGAACACCGGCGCGGATGGCCCGCGCATGCGTGTCCAGACCCTTGAAGGCCGGCAGCAGGGCAGGGTGGATGTTGACCATGCGCCCCTGCCATTTCTCGACCAAGCCGCGGCCGAGGATCCGCATATAGCCGGCCAAGGCTACGATGTCGGCGCCGAAGCCGACAAGCGCGGCGTCGAGCGCAGCGTCATAGGCATCCTTGGTCGGATGGTCGGCGCGCTGGATGACCTTGGTGGCGATGCCGCGCGACTGGGCGATGCCGAGGCCGGCGGCGTTCGCGCGGTCGGAAATGACGCCGACGATTTCCGCCGGATAGATTGGATCGGCGGCGGCCGCGATCAGCGCCGTCATGTTGGAGCCGCGTCCCGAGATCAGGACGACCGTTCGTTTCCTGCTCATAGGCCGATCGAGCCCCGATAGATGACGCCGGCGTCGCGGCGCGGCACGATGCGGCCGATCGGCGTCACCGTCTCGCCGGCTTCCTGCAGCACCGCCGCGACCTGCGCCGCCTGGCCGGAGGCGACCGCGAGGATCATGCCGATGCCGCAATTGAAGGTGCGCATCATCTCTTCCGGCGCGACGCCGCCGGTCTTGGCCAGCCACGAGAACACCGGCGGCACGTCGATCGCTTCGAGGTCGAGCTCGGCGGAAAAATCCTTGGGCAAAACGCGCGGAATGTTTTCCGGGAAACCGCCGCCGGTGATATGGGCCAGCGCCTTGATGCCATGCGTGTTGCGGATCGCTTTCAGGATCGACTTCACATAGATGCGCGTTGGCTCGAGCAGCGCCTCGGCGAGGCTGAGCTCCTCGTTGAATGGCGCCGCATCGCTCCAGCTAAGGCCGCTCGCGGCGACGATCCGGCGCACCAGCGAAAAGCCGTTGGAGTGCAGGCCGGACGAGGCAAGGCCGAGCAGCACGTCGCCTTCGACGATGTCGTCGGTCGGCAGCAGCTGGCCGCGCTCGGCGGCGCCCACGGCGAAGCCCGCAAGGTCGTAATCCTTGTCGTGATACATGCCCGGCATCTCGGCGGTCTCGCCGCCGATCAGCGCGCAGCCGGCCTGCCGGCAACCTTGCGCGATGCCGCCGACGATTGAAGCGCCCTGGTCCGGGTCGAGCTTGCCGGTGGCGAAATAATCGAGGAAGAACAGCGGCTCGGCGCCCTGCACGACGATGTCGTTGACGCACATGGCGACGAGATCGATGCCGATCGTGTCGTGCTTGCCGGCATCGATGGCGATCTTGAGCTTGGTGCCCACACCGTCATTGGCCGCGACCAGCACCGGATCGGTGAAGCCGGCGGCCTTCAGGTCGAACAGTCCGCCGAAGCCGCCGATCTCGCCATCGGCGCCCGGCCGGCGCGTGGCGCGCACCAGCGGCTTGATCTTCTCGACCATCAGATTGCCGGCATCGATGTCGACGCCAGCCTCGGCGTAGGTGAGCCCGTTTTTGCGCTCGGCCTTGTCGCCCTTGCTCATCGTCGGCTCGTCCTCGTTTCCATTGCCGGCTCTTCGCATGAATGGTTTCGGGGAGCAAGGATGGCCGTCGTTTCCGCCGACAAAAGCGTGGAAAGTGAGCACCGACATAGGCGATTGGCGAAGGCCGAGATGGCCAATCTCCCCCCTTTGCGGGGGAGATGTCCGGCAGGACACGGGGTGTGAAGGAATACCAGCGTCGATAATGGTTCTGACGACACGGCGAAAGAAGAACTCCGATATGCCGAGGGACAGCACCCCTCTGCCTTGCCAGGCCTCTCCCCTGCAAGAGGGGAGATCGGCAGCTTCAGCGCCGCTCCTCTCTTGCCCAATTTACTTATCTCCATCATCTATTCTCCAATAAAAATCGCGACGGGACATCATGTGACCCTTCCCAACATGATCACGATCATGCGGCTGCTGCTCGTGCCCGCGGTGGTGCTCGCCATGCTGCAGGCGCATTGGGACTGGGCCTTTGCCGGATTCCTCGTTGCCGGCATCTCCGACGGCGTCGATGGCTTTATCGCGCGTCGCTGGAACCAGTCGTCCAGCCTAGGCGCCTATCTCGATCCGATCGCGGACAAGCTTCTGCTGGTCTCGGTCTTCGTCGTCATGGGTTTTGCCGGCGAACTGCCGCTTTGGCTGGTGGTGACCGTGGTCTCGCGCGACGGGCTCATTGTCTGCGCCGTGCTCTTGTCCAGCGTGATGAGCCATCCGGTCGAGGTCAAGCCGCTCTTCGTGTCGAAGGCCAACACCGCCGCGCAGATCGTGCTGGCGGCGCTTGTGCTGGGCGAACTTGCCTTTGCCGTGCACCTGGACCCGTTGCGGACCGCGCTCATATTGCTGACCGGGGTCTTGACCGTGGCTTCGGCCGCAGCCTATCTCGTGGCCTGGCTAAGGCATATGAGCGGCTATGGCGAAGGCTCCCGAACGAGCAACTCCCAAACCGGCGACATCAAGTCGCGCATCGGCAAATCGGGCGGCTCCAACACGGGCGCCTGACGGCGAAGCCGCGGTGATTGAGGCCGACGACAGCTCGGGCGGGCTTCGCCGCCAGGTCTTCTTCTGGCTGGCGACGGCGGTCCTGCTGGCGCTGTTCCTTTACATTTTCTCGGGCATCCTCCTGCCTTTCGTCGCCGGCATGGTGCTCGCCTATTTCCTCGACCCGGTCGCCGACTGGCTGCAGCGGCTCGGCCTCTCGCGCCTGATGGCGACCGTGGTGATCCTGATTGCCTTCATCGTCGTGGTGGTGCTGGCCCTGGTCATCCTGGTGCCGGTGCTGGCCACCCAGATGGCCGATTTCGCCCGCAAGCTGCCGGAATATCTCACCCGCCTGCAATCGCTGATCACCAGTTTCGACCCGAAATGGCTGGAGCAGCGTTTCGGCGTCAACGCCGCCGGTCTGCGCGACGGGCTGAATTCGCTGCTCACCTCGGGCTTCAGCCTGCTCACCACCGTCTTCACCTCGATCTGGAGCTCCGGCGTGGCGCTGGTCTCGGTGGTGAGCCTGTTCGTCGTCACCCCGGTCGTCGCCTTCTACATGCTGCTCGACTGGGACCGCATGGTGGCCGAGGTCGACGGCTGGGTGCCGCGCGATCATGTCGAGACGGTGCGCGCGCTTGCCCGCGACATCAACACCGCCACTGCCGGCTTCGTGCGCGGGCAGGGCACGCTTTGCCTGGTGCTCGGCGCCATGTATGCCACGGGCCTGACGCTGACCGGCTTGAACTTCGCCATCCTCATCGGCTTCTTCGCCGGGCTGATCTCCTTCATCCCCTATGTCGGCTCTTTGACCGGGCTGGTGCTCGCCGTCGGCGTCGCCTTCGTCCAGTTCTGGCCGGACTGGACCATGGTGGTCGCCGTGGCCTGCGTGTTCTTCGTCGGCCAGTTCATCGAGGGCAACATCCTGCAGCCGCGGCTGGTCGGAAAGAGCGTCGGCCTGCATCCGGTGTGGCTGATGTTCGCGCTGTTTGCCTTCGGCGCGCTGTTCGGCTTCGTCGGCCTTTTGATTGCCGTGCCGGCCTCGGCGGCGATTGCCGTGCTGGTGCGCTTCGCCATCGCCCGTTATCTGGAATCGCCGCTTTACAAGGGCAACGGCACACAGCCCGCGCCGCAATTGCCGGCCGACCGCGGCGGCGGCCATCGCTCGACGCGGGGCTGAAATGACGGCTCAGCCAGCCGACCCGCCGCGCCAGCTGCCGCTCGATCTCGGCCACGGCACCGGCTATTCGCGCGACGAGCTCGTCGTCTCGGGCACCAATGCGCAAGCGGCATCGCTGATCGACCGCTGGCCGGACTGGCCGTCGCCGGTGGTCGTGCTGGCCGGGCCGCCCGGCTCGGGCAAGACGCACCTCGCCCGGATCTGGCAGGATCGGACGCATGCCGTCGCCATCGATCCCGGCCGGATCGGCGAGCACATTGCTGGGCTCGGCATCAGGCCGGCGTTCATCGACGACATCGACAAGGCGGCGGTCGACGAGCACGGCCTGTTCCACCTGATCAACGCCGTGCGCGGCGCGGGCTCGACGCTGCTTTTGACGGCGCGGCGTTTCCCCTCCGCCTGGCGCGTCGCGCTGCCCGATCTCATCTCGCGGCTGAAGGCGGCGTCGACGGTCGAGATCCACGAGCCCGACGACCTTTTGCTTGCCGGCGTCATCACCAAGCTCTTCGCCGACCGCCAGGTCGAGGTCGAGCCGCATGTGGTGCAATATCTGGTGCGTCGCATCGAGCGCTCGCTCGCGACCGCCATGCGCGTCGTCGAGCGCCTCGACCGCGCCGCACTCGAACGCAAGACGCCGATCACCCGCGCCTTGGCCGCCGAGACCGTGAGCGCCATGGACGAAGGGCAGGGCGAGTTCGATATTTAGCCACCGATAGCGTCCCGGCGGTTACGCCCATAGCCCGGCCAGATGCTGGGCCAGAAGATACACGCCTGTGTGCGCCGCGATGTAACAGGCGGCGACAAGGACGAAAAACATCAGGCCGGCGGACCGCGACCGCGCGACGCCACCCGGTCTCTTGCTCGGCCGGTTGTTCCAAACCCAGAGCGCAGAGCACAGAATTGCCCAGACCACCATGACCGGAACGGCAAAGCCGTAATAGGCTAAATAGGCCGGGCCGATCAGCGACAGCACCGCCTCGACAACAGGCATGGGAAATCCCCTTTTGTTCAAAGCTTAGACCGGCGACAAAGTTGGAAGCGAGGGATTATTCAAGCCACAGCCGGTGTGTTCCGTGATCAACCCGTGGGAGCCAGCGGCCTAGCCGTCCCATTTCGGAACGGCCTTTCCGGCATCGCTCTTGCAAGGCAGACAATGCCGGTTGATCCCGGTCCCGGTCGCGTTCCTGATCGGGTTGTAGGCTCGCCGGGCTCGAGGTGTTGGGGTTCTCGCCCGGCGGGTTTACCGTTCCTCCGAACTGCGGGCCTTGAGCTAGACTATCAAATGGTCTATTTAATGGACCAAATCATGGTCCATATAGGGTTGTCATGCAGATATCCGTGACAGACGCCAAGGGGCAACTGACCGAACTGGTGAGGCGCGCCGAGGCTGGAGATGAGATTATCCTGACCCGCCACGGTCACGCGGCCGTGCGTCTCGTCCCGGTACGGTCCGCGCCGGATCGGAAGCACCGCCGGAGCCTGCTGCAGGCCGTCCGGGCCTCCGGCGCCGCGAAAGTCAGTGCCGGCCCGCCTGCGGCGCGCAGCCAGGATTTCCTCTACGGCGACGACGGCCTGCCGGAATGATCGCGGTCGATACCTCGGCCTTGATCGCCATCGTCCTCGACGAGCCGGCGGCGGACGCCTGTATCGCTGCGCTTGGAACGGAAGACGAACTTCTGATATCGGCCGGAACCGTAGCCGAGCTCCTGATTGTTGCCGCACGACGCGGCGTGGCCGAGGAAGTGCAATCCCTGCTCGACGGGCTCGGCTTCGAGATTGCGCCAGTCACGGAAGGCGCGGCTCGGCGTGTTGCCGAGGCTTACGCACGATGGGGCAAAGGCATCCACCCCGCGGCGCTCAACTTCGGCGACTGTTTCGCTTATGAGGTGGCGAAGGACCGCGCTTGCCGGCTGCTCTATGTCGGCGAGGATTTCTCCAAGACGGATGTCGAAGGCGCGATTTGAGCGATCCGGAAATGGGCTAGGTCGGCTTTCCCTTGAGCCTGTCCCGTAGCCGGCGCAGTTGCCGCCGCCACCATGGCTTCGGCTTGCGCGGGACTAGGACCATCTTGCCGTCGATGACGGCGTCGTCCACCCAGTCATGCACCCGCATGCGCCAGCTGGTTGAGACGCGGGCAAGCAGGGAGAGCGGATCGCCGCCGCTGATCCGCACCAGTTCCGGATCCTTCAGCAAAAGGCAGAAATCGAAATCCTGGGCGATGAGCGCGCGCAGGAACACGATCTGGCGCCGCATGCGGTGGAAGTCGCTTCCCTGTCCGTTGACCATGCTGCGGGCGCCGATCCACTGATGAAGACGGGCGCCCCTTAGCGTTTCGGCGGGCGGGCGGAAGGAAACCTGTTGGCGCCCGTCTTCGATGCGGCTTGTCGGTGTCAGTGGATACCAGAAATCGAGTGGCGCGGGGATCGGCACCCTGACGCTGGCTTCGGCAAGCGCGGCTTCGCTTGCGCCACGCCTGAGGCAGATCGCACTCTGCGCCGCAAATCCCAGTTCAGCAAGCGCATCGAGCAGCAAGCTTCCGCCACCGATGGTGAAAGCCGCGTTGATGCGGTCGCTTATGAGGGGAGACCACAAGTCGCGCGGCACCCATGTCAGCCGCCGCCTGGCGCCATCCACGACGACGATGATGTCTGTGTTGGCGTCCCAATTGTCCCTGTCGAGGATCGCCACGACCACGGCTGCCAAATGAGAGCCCCCTCTGGCCAGATGCCGGGGCGGGACCGGCTTGGTTCTTTCCGGGAAGGAAATGATGGTCGGAGTGGCGTGATTCGAACACGCGACCCCCTGATCCCAAATCAGGTGCGCTACCAGGCTGCGCTACACTCCGACGTCTCGCGGCGTATAGGGGGCGCACGCCCGGAAGGCAACACAAAAACGAAGGTCAAAAAGCGACCGTTCGGCTCAGCGTTGCTGGCCGGCGATCTTCTTGGCGATCGCAGCGCCCTGGATCCTTGCATTGGCAAAGCAGCCGCGAATGCTCGGCCGCATGCCGGTGAACCAGAGTCCGGGCAGCTTCGGGTCGTTCGCGGCGCCGTTGAACAACGGCACGCCCTTGGCGTCGAGCACGCCGAGCCGGCCCAGCATCGTCTCCAGCCCCGTGCGGTAGCCGGTGGCGGCAATGACGATGTCGGGCGCGATCGTCTGGCCATTGTCCAGCACGACGCCGTCGCGCCTGAATTCGCGCAATTGCGGCACCACGATGATGCGTCCGGCCTTGATGGCATCGACCGCGCCGTCGTCGGCGGCGATCGCCGTATAGTCGGAGCCGAGCCGGCTTGCGCCGCCCGCCGGGGCGGGGGGCAGGCCGTGTTTGGTAAGGTCGCCGAACACCAGGCGCTGCGTTGCCGCCATCACCGCGTCCGCGAGCCTTGTCGGTAGGCTCGCCATGAGCGGCGATATGCGGTGCACGGCGATCTTGCCGATACGCTTGGGCAGCAGCGAAGGTCCGTTGCGCGCCGAAAGCCACATCTGGCCCGTCTCGACGCGGGAAAGATGGTTGAGCGCGTCGAAGCCGGAATTGCCGGCGCCGATCACCAGCACCGTCTTGCCGGCATAATCGCTCGCCCTGCCGAAATCGGCCGAGTGGATGATCGATCCCGAAAAATCCTCCATGCCTTTCCAGGCCGGGATGAAGGGTTGCCGGTCGCGCCCGGTGGCGATCACCACATAGCGCGCCGCCTTCAAGCCCGCGCTTGTCCGCAGCAGCCAGCGGTCGCCACGAAATTCGATCTCATCGACCTTGACGCCTAAGGCTATCGGCAGCCGGTGCCTCTCGGCGAAATCGTTGAGATGGCCGATGACGGCGCTGCGGTGCGGGAAGGCCGGCGTTCCTGCCGGAAAGGATACGCCCGGCAGCGAGGAAAGGTCGCGATGCGTGTTGAGGTGCAGGTTGTCGTGGCGGCGATGCCAGGGCTCGGCCAGCCGTTGCTCGCGTTCCAGGACCTGCACCGTCACACCGGCCTTGGCCAGCGCATAAGCGGCGGCAAGCCCGGCGGCGCCCGCGCCGATGACTATCGCGCCTTCCAGTATCGCTGGTTCGCCGACCCCCGACGGCAAGACTTTCGCTTCCGCGTCCATTGGTGTCTTTATCGTCGCCATCATGCCTTCAACTGGCACGGCCATGTATCTGACATATGCCGCTCACGTGCCAAAAGGAATAGGCGGATGTTGCGAGACGTCCGGCATTGTGTCGCGGATTTTTACAAGCGCCGGCTAATGAGCCGGGTCGGCGTGGCGATGCACCAGCTTGAACGCGCCATCCTCCAGCCGGAACACTTCCGTCACCCGCAGGGTCATCTCGGTCGCCTCGCCGTTCTTGCCGATGCGCGCCTTGGCGTGCTGCAAGCCGCTCCAGAAGGCCAAATCGCCGCTTGCCGAAGCCTGCAGCACCTCAAGGTCGGTGTTGCCGCCCTTGTGGAAGCTTGCAGCGTCGCGTTCGTAGCGGCCGGCGACCGCTTCGGCGCCTTCGAGATGGTCGCCGCGCGGCGAGAAAAACGTCGCCGGTCCGGCGTGGGTGACGATCGCCTTCAGCGAGGTGGCATCGCCATTGACATAGTCCTCGGCGATCTTCTCGCGCTGCTTCATGAAGGCATCGAAAGACGAGCCGCCGGGGTGCACCCTCCTGATCCAGCTTTCCAGGCCGGCCATGAAATTCTCGAGGAAGGCGGCGGTGTCGGCATTGGTGACGGCGCCCTTATCGTCGAGCAGCTCCGCGACATTGCCGATATAGGCCTCCGGCTGCTGCATCACGGGCATGTCGAGGAAGACGAAGGTCTGGCGTAGCGCATGGTTGGCGCCGAAAGCGCCGAGCTTGTGCGGTGTGACGCTGACAACGCCGGCGGGCAGGCCCTTGAACACGTTCTTGCCCGACGGCCGCGAGCCGACGTCAAGCGCATTCTTCAGGCAGCCCGGGATCGAGCGGTTGTATTCCGGGGTGACGAATAGCACCGCGTCGCACTCGCGTATCGCCGCTCGGAAGGTCGACCACGCCGCCGGCGGGCTGCCGCCGTCCAGATCCTCGTTGTAGAGGGGCAGGTCGCCGATCTCGATGAAGCGGCAGCGCATGGAATCCGGCGCGCGGGCGGCCAGCGCCTTGGCGATCTTGCGGCTGAAGGATTGGGCGCGCAGGCTGCCGACAAGCACGGCGAGCTGCAGGACGGCGTGTTCGGTTGCATGGGTCATGGCGAAACGTCCGTTTTGGTGGTGGCTCACGGGGAAAGGCGGCCCGGGTCGACCCGCCTCACATTTCGATAATGTCGCCGGCAAAGCGAGGTTCCCTGCGGCCAGGGCGCTTGCGGCCTTGCCGCCGCGGCCATTGCACAGTAATGACGGATTGGCGCGAGATCAGGGCTACCCATGGGATCCTCGGAGATGGCGCTGAACGAGGTGCCCGGTCTTCGGGCGGCAAAGAGGTGGTCATGTCCGCGCGCATTTTCAGTCCAGCCAAAACCGCGATGCAGTCCGGCAAGGCCAAGACCGGACATTGGGTGCTGGAATTCGATCCCGCCCAGCGCAAGAAGATCGACCCGCTGATGGGCTACACCACCTCGGGCGACATGTTGAGCCAGGTGAAGCTCACCTTCGAGACGAAGGAAGAGGCTGTGGCTTATGCCGAGAAGCAAAAGATCGCCTATCGCGTGGAAGAGCCGAAGGAAGCCAAGCGCCGGCAGATTTCCTATTCGGACAATTTCCGCTATGACCGCAGGACGCCCTGGACGCACTGACTCCCGGTCTTGCGTCGCCTGGCGTAACCCGCCTCAGCCGGCCCGGCCGGCCGACGGTCCCGTAGCTCAGCTGGATAGAGCACCGGCCTTCTAAGCCGATGGTCGCAGGTTCGAATCCTGCCGGGATCGCCATTTTGTTCAGTGGCTTATGAGATCCGGCCGGCTCCGGATCCGATCAGAAGTCGTTCACGGCCTGCCCGGCGGGGCCGCCGAGATAAGTGTTCCACACATAGTCCCGAAGCATTTCCCGGTGCTCCATCGTTCGATGGTGGTACCCTGGCCTTTCCGGGTATGACACGCCGGCGAGGTGAAAGAAGGCGCCGTCGATAAACTCATGCCGCCCGACCGCGCCCGCCATCGTCATCGGCCGCTGTTCCAGCGTTGCGACGGCGACATCCGCCTCGGCGAGTTTCGAATAGAGAACCGCCCAGTTTGCGCCGCCAGTGTCGAGGCCGAGGTTCAAGCGCGGCTCGAAGTTCAGCTTGCGATGGGCCACGGCGGAGAACCGATAAAAGCAGTAGCCTGCCCATAAATTCCAGTGCTGATCGCCCGGCTTGGCCTTGTAAACGTGATTTTCGGTGCCGTACGCCCTGCGGCCATATACGGCTTTGCCGTCCAGCTTGGACGGGATGTCGAACGGCGTTACCGGGAAGCAGTCATGATCGATGAAGCCGAAGAGCTCCGGCTTGAGGTGGCGCACGATGTTGTGGAAGGCCCATGTGATTGCAGTTCCGTGCGATCTCGACAGGTGCTTTTCGACCCGCATCGGCAGGGCAAGATAGGGCACGCCGCGCATCTTGCAGACATTGGCAATGACCTCCCTTGCCGCAATCTTCGTCGAATTGTCGACGACGACCAAGGTCATTCCTGGCGGTTGCATTTCCCACGCCTTCGTTAACGCGTCGATCACCCACGGCACGTTGAAGGCGACCGTGACGCACACGCGCGAGACCCCGGCCTCCTGCAATTCCTTCGCAAGAAGACGCCCGGATGCGCGCCCGCGATGCTCGAAGACGTTGTAGACCACCTGGTTCCTGAGCGCCCTTAACCGGATAACCGTCCGGCTTCGGCTCAGTCTGTCAACGAGCGGTTTGAATGCCAAAGCTGTCTCGCAATAGCTGTGTCCCGATGTTTTCTTTGCCCGGCGTCGCTGGGAAATCAAGCAGCTTGGAGCGTGGCCAGCAGGCGTTTGGGGCTTTGCTTCAGCCCCAATCCAAATCGATATTAGCGATATTCTCTCGCGAAATGCGTTCGCGAAGCGCTCGGATCCTGACGTCCAGATCGGGGGACAACCTCTCGTGGGTCTCGACCAAGATGCGGCCTATCGAACGATAGATTCCTTCGTCCAGCATGGCCTCGATGCACTCCACCTCGGCACCCTCGATGTCCATTTTCACAATAGCAATGGGGTCGCGAATTGCTTTCAGGAATTCCACCAAATCGACGACTTCGACTTCAAAAGCGCTTCCCTTCGCATGTGCGGGCACCTCGAATAGGGATGACCACTCTGTCATTCGGATGTTCTGAGTGTCCGGTCTCTGATGGAGAGTAGCCTTTCGCGCTGACCCGCCAACTGCTTTGGGAATGATCGTCACCCGTTTGTCGTCGCCGAACCGGCGCGTCAGCATTTTGAGCGCGGTTGGGTCGGGCTCGAAAGCTATTACCTTCATGCCATAGCTGAGGGCGTGCCGCGTGACGTCGCCGACATTGGCGCCAAGATCGATAAACAAGCCGTTTGGGGAGGTGGCTTTCATCAATTGATGAAAGTTGAATTCGGCTTGTCGCTTCGGGCGCGGCGGACGATGCCACCTGCGGTACAGATGCCAGCGCAGTATGAATTCGAGATAACTTTCCTGTAACACAGTCCACCCGCCTTTTGACCGAAGCGGGTATAATCTTGGCTGGATCGAGTATCAACCATGCCTTCACGACGCGACGGGAAGGTACAGTCGTTCGATTCGTTACCTGGTGCAAAGGAGCGACCCGTCACTGACCTCGCGCTTGCTACTTCGGCTTATGTACGGCTATGTCGCTGATGGGCTAGGGGAGGTTTGCGATGTCGACATTTTCCAAATGGCTGAGGGAAGTCCGTTCCAAACTGCCGGAGCATGTGACCGTTGGCCGTCACTCTTACGGTGTGAAAAGGCAGAAGATCATGTTTTCCTCGCAGGACGCTCCGCTGACAATAGGAGCCTTCTGCTCTGTTGCCGGGCGGGTGCTTTTCATGTGCTCCGGCCAGCACCCGACCGAGAGCGCAACCTCGTTTCCAATCTACAGCCGATTGCTGAAGCAGCCCGAGCCGATCCCCAATGGCGGCAAGCCGTCCGGCATCACCATCGGCAACGACGTCTGGATCGGCAATGGCGCGATGATCCTGCCGGGGGTGGAGATCGGCGATGGTGCAGTCGTCGGCGCCGGGGCCGTCGTCACCAAAAATGTGCCCCCCTATGCGATCGTCGGCGGGTCTCCTGCTCGGCTGATAAGATACCGCTTTCCCGAAGAGATCATCTCGAAGCTGCAGGCGATCCAATGGTGGCATTGGGACGATGACAAGGTCAAACGTGAGGCGGCCATGCTCACTGGCTCCATCGAAGCTTTCGTCGCGAAGCATTTTGTGGCAGGCACCGCCCTCAATCGGTCGGGGTAGACGGCAGCGATGACGAACTCCTGTTTTTTTATAGCGGCTGACGCCACTTATTTTCCTTATGCCTGCCTGGCGGCGCGCCGAATTTTGGATGTTTCAAAAAAACCGACGGACGGTTTCATTCTTCATCTTGGCGCCAGCGACGCCGACAAGAGCGTCGCCGATCGTCTGTTGAAGGATCGCGTCCGGGTGGTTGATGTAACTGAATCCATGGCCGCATCCAGCTACCGCTTTCGCCCAGGCAGCGTTGCGACGTTCATCCGGCTCTTTGTGGACCAGTTTGCGGAGTTTGCACCTTACGACCGCATAGCGCATATCGATTGCGACGTGCTTTTCAACCGGGACATTGCCGATCTTGTGGAGCAGCCTCTTCAGGCCGCATTGCTCGCAGCGCATGACGATTACATGTATTTCCGGCTAGCCTACCGGCAAAAAATGTCCATGCAGCCGGGCGCGCCGTACTTCAACGCCGGCATCATCGTCTTCAATATGCCGCCGGTGCGCGAACAGGGACTCATGCAGGAGGCTCGGAGACTCGCCGTCGAAGGCCAGATGAACGATCAAAATGCCCTGAACGTCGTCTTCGAGGGCAAATGGCAGACGATGCATCCCAACTGGAATTTGCAATCGCTTGGAACGAGAGAGTTTCGTTTCTCGCAAGCCTGGGCCAGGCATTTCGCGGGCGGTAAGCCGTGGGGCAATCAGGTCGGCGTCGAACTTGAAGCTCTCAGGATATGGCGCGACCTGGCAAAGGACACGCCTTGGGGCAAGCCGTTCGAGCAGCGCATACCCTTCGAGCGCGGCGTGATGAAGCGCTTCTTCCGGCGCTTCGATGCTGTTGCCGGTCTTTTCGGCAAGGACGTGCAGCGCCGCCGGGCCAGATATGACGGCACGAAGATGCATCAGCTCTACGCCCGGCAGGCGGATGAAGGAGCAATGGCGGTCCAGTTTCCCGAAGTGCTTGGCGATTTCGCCTGATCAGGCGTCGCTTCGCCCTCATTGAAAGCAAAGCCCGCCGCGGCAATGGGCAACCGCGACGGGCTTGGCGACGCCCCTGGTGGGACGCCATTGGAAAAATCGAGCGCTACGCCAGCAGGCCGGCGACCTTGGCTGCCTTGCGCAGTGTCTTGCGGGCTTCCACCGGGCTGCGCAGGCCATCGAGTGCATCGCGGCAGACACGGCTTGCCGAGCGCCAGGCGCCGCCGCGCGCCGGCCCCGGCCAGCGCTGGTCGAGGCATTCCATCGCCTCGAAACAGCTTGATACCTTGCGCTGGCCGTTTGGCTGGAAATCGATCACGACTGGTTCGGAAAACCAGACATCGTTCATCACTTCCTCCGTTCTTGTGATTGTCTTTTAGAGCAAGCAATCGGCGCCGGATGGGCGCCCGATGCAGGTTCGCGAGGCGATGCGGAACCCGCGCGTTAACCAATCATCGCGCATTAGGTTCCGAAGAATCTTAAGGTGGCGACAGGCCGCGTTCGGACCGGCTCATGGGCACCGGTTGGCGCGCGATCCGGGCCGCTAAATCGCGCGACCAAGGGCCTTCAAAACGCTCTATTCCACCAGCACATGCGCCTCGCGCGCGGCGACGATAAAGGCCTCCCTGGCGTTGTCCGCCGCGATGTCGCCGCGGATCGCCCGGCGGCAGGCGCGCAGCGCCGCGCCATGCAACGCGCTGCCGGCATCGCGCCATTGGCCGGTCAGCAGTTCGACGGCTTGCTCCGCGTTGGATATATGCCGGATAGAGCCGGAAACGCCGACGGCGACTTCGACCGGCCTGGAAAACCATCCCTGGATCATCGCGAAAGCTCTCCCGAAATATGTCGGAACACGAAATTTTGCCGCGTGGTTCCGATCCGGAACGTCAACTTACCGTGAAGCCGTCTCACGAAGGCGGCGCACGCCGTTCATCGGCCAAGCGGCCGCCGCGAAAGCTCCATCAATTCCGCCTCGTCGGTGATGCCCGCCATGTAATTGGCGATGATGCGCGAAGCGCGCGCTTCCTTCTGTTCGGCGGTCTCGCCCTCGACATTGCCGTTCGCGTAGACACGGCCAAGCATGGCCGTCTCGTCAGGGGTGAATGTGTTGCGCACCGCGGTCATGGCTTCCTCCTAATAGCCCGGCCCCTCTCTGCCCCGGCTAACATATTAGCATGCTTCAAGATCGGGAGTGAGTCGCCGGTACATAGCCGCAGGCCTCTTTGGTCAGCCGCCTCGCCCGGCCTGCTTCCGCGGCTGCGGCTGACCGCTGTTTTGTCGGGTCTCGTTATATTCTTGCCGAATGAGCATTGCGCTGATACGCATTAGCAGCACGGAATTTTTCCGAGTCTGCATTGACTTGCGGCGAGAAAAGCGCCGTGCGTTCTGTCCGAGACCAGCAACCCCGACGTGGTGGCAACCGGGTTACGAAGGGGTTCTGGTCGAAAAGAAGCAGGGCAGGTCCCGTCCAAATCGGGGCACGCCCGTCAACGCTCTGGAACTCCGAAGCCATTGCCCCCATGGCCTTCGGAAGAGCATGAACCATGGGGAAATCGATGGTCACCAAGAAACTTACCGCCAACGCAGAAAGCGCGGCAGCCTTTCTTGCGGTGATGGGCAACGAGAAGCGTCTGCTCATCATGAACTACCTCGCTGAGGGCGAACTCTCGGTCGGCGTGCTCGCCGACAAGGTCGAACTCAGCCAGTCGGCGCTGTCGCAACACCTGGCCAAACTGCGCAGGTTTGGTCTTGTCGAAACCCGCCGCGATCGTCAGATGGTCTATTATTCCTGCAAGTCTTCGGCAGCGCGCGAGCTTCTGACACTGCTCGATGGCCTGCTGACGACGGACAAGCCGCTTGCCGGACCGGCAAGGCAGGCCTTGGTCGAGAGGATGCGGCGGCCGCAGGCTGCCTGAGCTGCTTGCCATGCACGGACGAGGCCGGGGGGCCTTCGTCCGGCGCGACGCCTCGACGGCGCAGACTGAGTATAAGCGGACCGCATCGCGTCGCCGCCCACGTCTCCTTGAACAGCTCTTGCCAGGCCGCTCGCCGGCGGTTCATCACGTTTGTTTGAGAGGCGATGCGTCGAAGCCCGATATTCGCTGCAAGCCGCTGATAACACGTGGTTTCTCGTGTGACTGGGTGCGCGGCTCAGCCGAAGATTACGGATTTGTAAGTCGCCTGGCCGGGCGCTGTTGGTTAAATTCCAAGTCGATCCACACCCCCGGATCATGACGGCGCCAAGCTTCCACTTCGGCTCCGTAAGAGGCTCGCCGCTCCCGGCGGGCCTCTTTCGTTGCGGGTCGACGATGTGCCTTGCCGCCCAACGACGCCTCGCTCTAGCGTGCGCCGCGCTGCCTTGTGATGACGCTGCGCACGGCGAGCACCAGCACGGTGATAATGATCAGGATCACCGAGAGCGCGGCGATCGCCGGGTCGATGTTATCACGCAGGCCCATCCACATCAGGCGCGGCAGGGTGATGGCGTTGACCGAGGTGATGAACAGCGTCACGCCGATCTCTTCCCAGGAGAGCACGAAAGACAGCAGCGCCGCGGTGACGATGCCGAACTTGATGTTGGGCATGATGACGCGCGTCGCGCGCTCCCACACGCTGGCCCCGAGCCCGCGCGCGGCAAGGTCGATGCGCCGGTCGAGCTGGCTGAGCGACACGAGGATGAGCACCGTGGCGAAAGGCACGGTCATCACCGAATGCGCCATGGCGACGCCCAGCCAGGTATCATACCCGAAGAAGGAGGTGACGCCGGAAACCGAGGTGAGCAGGAAATAGAGCGTCACCGCCGAGACCACCGGCGGCACCACCATCGGCAACAGCACGAAGCCGACAAGGGCGGCGGTGAAGCGCGGCTGAAACATCCACACGCCGAGGCTGAAGGTGAGGGCAAGCACGGTGGAAAGGATGCTGCTGACGATGCCGATCCTGAGCGACAGCAGGATCGAGTCCAACCAGCGCGGATCCTCGATCAGCGAGCGGTAGTGGCGCAGCGACAGTTCACCCGTCGGCATGGTCAGCATCCGGCTCGGCGTCAGCGACACCGGGATGACGGCGAGCAACGGCATCAGCAGGAAGAGTGCCACCAGAACGGCGAGGAGCAGCGAGACGGGGCCGGGCCGGTAGGTCGGCATCTTGGCTACACCAATTGCTTCGGTTTGACGTAGCGGAACAGCAGCGCCATCAGCGCGCCGACGAACACCACCAGCACGACGCTGATCGCCGCGCCCAGCCCCCAGTCCGGGCTCTGGAAGATGCGCAGGTAAATGAGCTCCGCGATCATGACGCTGCGGCCGCCGCCGAGGATTGCCGGCGTGACGAAGAAGCCCAGCGAGAAGACGAAGGTGATCAGCGCCGAGCCGATGATGCCGGAGCGCGTCATCGGCACGAACACCGTCCAGAAGGTACGCATGCGGCTGGAGCCAAGGCCACGCGCCGCGAGCAGCACGCGCTCGTCCAGGCTGCGCATGGCGGATGCCAGCGGGAACACCGCGAAAGGAATGAGAAAATGCGACATGCCGACGATGACGCCGAACTCGTTGCGCACCAAAGTCAGCGGCTCCGAGATGAAGCCGACCGATTGCAGCCAGGTGTTGATCAGGCCGCGGTTGGAGAGCAGCGCGACCCAGCCGAAGGCGCGCGTCAGCACCGAGATCCAGAAAGGCACCAGGATGCAGAACTCGGCCAGCACACGCTGCACCGGACTGCCGCGCACCCAGACCACGGTGATGGCATAGGCGGCGGTGACCGAGACCACGGTGACGATCGCCGCGATGCGCAGCGTGCGGATGAACACCGACTGCACCAGGTCGTCGGTGAGCAAAGCGTGGTACTGGCCGAGGCCTGGTGTTGGGAGGGTAAAACTCCACTTCACCACGCCGAGGAAGGGCCAGGCATAGGCAAGGATCAAAAACAGGAGCAGCGGCGCCATCAACAGCGCCGCGCCCATCCTGTCGGAGAGGGGGCCTCTCATCGGTCAGAAATCTCGGCCTGATCAGGCCGAGATGATCTTGGTGTATTCGTCGAGCGCGGCGCCGTAATTCTTGGCGTACCACTCCATGTCGAGCGGGATCTGCTTCTTCATGTTGTCCGGATCGACCGGGTTGATGCGCTTCTTGTCGGCCGGGATCAGCGCATCGGCCGCCGGATTGGCCGGGCCCTGTCCGAGCTTGTCGAACATCACCAGCTCCTTCTGCGGATCCTGGGTGCTGGCGATGAACTTCATCGCCGCGTCCTTGCCGCCGGGATTGTTCTTCAGCACCGCCAGCGCGCCGGGCGAGATCAGGCCCTGGTCCCAGATGAACTTGATCTGGCCGCCGGAGTCCTGCTCGATCAACGAGGCGCGGGTCGACCATACGATCGCCATCGAGGCTTCGCCGTTGAGCAATACGCTCTGGCTTTCGGCGCCGCCGCCCCAATAGGAGACGACGTTTTCCTTGAAGGCGGCGATCTTGTCATGCGCGCGCTTCAGGTCCAGCGGATAGAGCGAGGCGGGTGCCACACCGTCTGCCAGCAGCGCCGCTTCCCAGCTCGACACGCCCCATTTGTAGAGCGAGCGCTTGCCGGGGAATTTCTTCACGTCGAAGAAGTCGGCCATGCCGGTCGGCGCGTTGGAGCCGAATTTCTGCGAGTCATAGGCGATCACATAGGAGAAGAAGTAGGTCGAGGCGGCATATTCCCAGCCGAAGCCCGGCCGCATCTTGCTCTTGTCGACGACCTTGTAGTCGATCGGCTCGAGCATGCCCTGGCCGCCGAGTGTGATGGCCGAGAACGGATCGACGTCGACCAGGTCCCAGGTCGGCGCGCCGCTCTTGTACTGCGCGGCGATAGCACCTTCGGTCGGGCCGGAGCCGTCCATCTTGACCGGGATGCCTGTTTCCTTGGTGAAGGCCTGGCCGTAAGCGGCATCGTAAGCCGTTATGGCGTCGCCGCCCCAGTTCACCAGCACCAGCCCTTTGGTCTCGGCTTGAGCGCCGGTCGAGCGCAAAAGCATCGGCGTGCCGGCGAGCACGAGGCCCGCAAGCTGCGCGAACTGCCGGCGCGAGATCTCGCCGCGCTTGGTCCGCTCGGCGAGGGATTTGATCGTCTGTTTCTTGGTTTCGTTCGTCATGTCAGTTCCCCTTGTTGTCGTTGATTTTGAACCGGAAGCCGGGCGGCGAATTAAGGCCGCGGCGGCGCTCTCTATTGTCCTCCGTCCGGAAGGAGGAAACCCTTTTCCGCCGGCCAGGTCAGCCAGACGGAATTGCCTTTGCTCAGCGCCGCGGCCGCGACCTCGTTCGGCACCGATACGGTGACCTTGGCGCCCTGGCGCGTGGTGAGGTCGAGCTTGGTCGCGGCACCGAGATAAGTCGAGGCGACGGCCGTCGCAGCAATGCCGTTTTGGTTGGCGAACGCTTCCGGCGCGATCGACATGTCCTCGGGGCGGATGGCGAGGATGGCGTCGCCTTTGATCGCCTCGGCCTTGCAGCGCATGTTGACCGCGCGGTCTTCGCAGAGCCCGGTCGCGCCATTGTCGGCGGGGCGCACGCCTTTCACCGGCAGCATGTTGATCTCGCCCAGGAACTCGGCGACGAAGCGGTTGGTCGGCCGGTTATAAACCTCGTCTGGCCTGCCGACCTGCAACAGCTTGCCATGATTGAAGATGGCGACGCGCGACGACAGCGCCAGCGCCTCGCTCTGGTCGTGCGTGACGAAAACGAAGGTGGTGCCGGTCTCCTGGTGCAGCCGCTTCATCTCGGCCTGCATCTGGCCGCGCAGGCTCTTGTCCAGCGCCGAGAACGGCTCGTCGAGCAAGAGCACCCCCGGCTCGAACACCAGCGCGCGGGCCAGCGCCACGCGCTGCTGCTGGCCGCCGGAAAGCTGCGCCGGCAGCTTCTTCTCGTGGCCCTTGAGACCGACGCGTTCGATCATCTCGCCGACAAGGTTTTTGATCTCTGCGGCGGATTTCTTGCGCACCTTGAGCGGGAAGGCGATGTTCTGCTCGACGCTCATATGCGGGAACAAAGCATAGCCCTGGAACACCATGCCGGCGGCGCGTTGCTCGGCCGGCCGGTTGGTGATGTCGACACCGTCGCTGAAAAGCTTGCCTTCGCTCGGCTGCACGAAGCCGGCGAGGATCATCAGGAAGGTGGTCTTGCCGGAACCGGATGGTCCGAGCAGCGTGAGGAATTCGCCGCGGCCGATATCGAGCGTCAGATTATCGAGCGCCCGGAACGAGCCGAAGCTCTTGCCGATCCCGTTCGCCTTGATCTCTGCGGCCCGGCCGGGTTGCTGCATCCTGCCTCTATCCTCACCGTCAAGCCAAATCGTAGGCACGGCTGCGGCTCACCGCAACCGAATAGTTTTCGCCTGATCGGCAAATTTGATTCACGCGTGGTGCGGAGCGGCGACGCGGCAGCGCCCATCTCAATACTTAGCCAGACTGCTCTCCGACAGCTTCGCCCTCAGCCAGTCGCCGAAGGCATTGAGCACCGGGTGCCCCGCCTTGGCGTGCTCGAAGACCAGAAAATAGGAGCGCGGCGACGGGACGGTCGCCTCGAACGGCTTGACCAGCCGGCCCTCGCTCAGCGCCTGGCGGCCGGTCAGCTCGTCGCCGAGCGCAATCCCCTGGCCGGCGATTGCCGCCGAAAAGACCAGATTCATATCGGAAAAGAAGATGCCGCCTTCGGTATCGGGATTTTCAACCTTGGACAGCGCCAGCCAGCGCGCCCAGTCCTCGGTGTCGGAAAGATGCAGGAGGTTGGCGCGCAGCACGTCGGCGGGTTTGGAAAAACCGCCGACCTTGTTGAGCAGTCTCGGGCTGCAAAGCGGCGTGAAGGAGACTTCGCACAGCAGTTCCACCGCCCGGTTCGGCCAGTTGCCGACGCCGAAGGCGATGAAGGCGTCGGCATCCGGATTGCTGACATCGTCGAGCCGCCGCGGCGTGAGCACCGAGAGCGTCACGTCCGGATACATCTGCTGGAACTCGCCGATATGCGTGCACAGGAACATCGAGGCGAAGCCCGGCGGGCAGGAGATAGCGAAGGAGCCGCCGACGCCGGCGCCGCTGTTCTGAGTCCTCGCATCGCCAAGCACGGTCAGCGCCTTTCGGACGTCGGCCGCGTAGCGCTGGCCGCGCGGCGTCAGCGCCACGCCCTTGCCGATGCGCTGCAGGAGATCGAAGCCGAGGTCGCGCTCAAGCAGCCTCAGCTGATGCGAAACCGCGCTGCGGGTGAGGTGGAGTTCGTCGGCGGCGCGCCAGACGCTGCCGTGACGGGCGAAGCTGTCGAGGGCGCGCAGCGCCTGCGTGGATGGTATTCGCAAGAGGCCTCAGGTGAACCGAATTTGCACGAGCCGGGAAAACATATCACTTTTTGATGCGCGGCTTCACTGCTTTCTTTTAAGCATGGACAAACCGGTGACGACTTCAGCGCAAGAAACCGCGCTTGCCTGCATCGACAGCATCCAGCCGCTGCTCTCGGCCTGGACACGCACCATCTTCGATTTCGGCGAGACCGCCTGGCGCGAGTACCAGTCGGCGGCCTGGTATGTGGATCGGCTGAAGCGCGAGGGCTTCTCGGTCGAGGAAGGCTCGGGCGGCATGCCCACGGCCTTCTGCGCCCATTGGACGAATGGCGACGGCCCCGTGATCGGCATGTATGGCGAATACGACGCCGTGCCCGGCAATTGCCAGGACGCAGCGACGGTGAAACGCGCGCGGCCGGGCCTTGGGCAGGAGGCGGGTGGCCATACCGATCCGCATTCGGGCCTCGGCATCGGCAGCCTCGGCGGGCTTTTGGCCACCAAGGCGGCGATGCTGGAGCACGGCATCACGGGCGCGCTGCGCTTCACCGGCGAGCCGGCCGAGAAGGTGCGGGGCTCCAAGCCGATCCATGCTGCCAAGGGCTATTATGACGGCCTTGCCGGCATGATCTCCTTCCATCCCTTCTACATGCTGCCGCTCTGCAACACCGCGCGGTGGGACACGCATTGCGGCGCCGCCTATGCGATGATCTACCGCTTCATCTGCGACGAACCGGAAAATTGGGTTCGCGCCAGCGACGCAGCACCCATCCCGCAGGCGCATTCGGCGGTCAGGGCGCCCGGCGCCAATGACGCGCTGATGATGATGTACATGGCGTCCAAGGCGCTGCGCGATTCCATGCTCACGCATCAAGGCGGCTGGTCGATCAGCGAGGCGATCCTGACGGCAGGGCAGGCGACCGCCGACAACCTTCCGGCCGGCCTTGCCGAGATCCAGTACATGATCCGCGTGCCGACCATTGCCATGGCCGAGCAGGTGACTACCGTTCTCGACCGCAACGCGCAAGCCGCGGCGAAGATGAGCGGCTGCCGCTACGAGCGCCATTGGGTGTCGAAGTCGCGACCCGGTCTCGCCAACCACGCCATGGCCGACATCACCTATCAGTCACTCTCGATGGTCGGCGCGCCGCGCTGGAGCGAGGAGGCGAGGGCGATCGCCCGCGAGGTCCAGGTCAATGCAGGCGGCGAGGCGACGGAAAATCCGTTCATCGACGAGCTGGAACAGCTGATTTCGCCGCAAGAGGCCGAAGCGATCCTGCGCCGCGATCTGCCGCCATCGCAGGTTAATTCCACTTCCGACGATTACACCGACATGAGCTGGCATGCGCCGACATCGCGTTTCTACATCGCCCGTCCGGCGCTGCGCGCAGCCGCCGGCTACACCTATCCGGCCTGGGCGATGAATGCGCTGGGCGGCATCCCCGCCACCATCGATCCGATGGTCACCTGCGCCGCCAAGACGGTGGCGCTGACGGCGCTGCGCCTGCTGGAAGACAAGGCCGCGCGTGACGCTGCCATGGACGAGTTCGTCAGGCGAACCGGCGGAGGGGTCGGCGGCTCGAACTGGATCGCGCCGCTCTGCGACTACGAACCGCCGATCAACTTCCGCTGGCCCGAATATGTCACCACGCCGCGCGGGCGCGACTGGTGGATCCCGGCCGCCTCCATCTCATGACACGAAACAAACCATCCCGAGGAGAACACCATGACCGTCCATGACCGCATCGTCGCCGAGCCGTTCTCGCTGCAGCGCCGCAACCCCAATGGCGGCACCAAGCCGCTGACCGCCTGGGGCTTCGCCAACGAGACTGACGTGCTGACCGACGTGCTGCTCGGCTCGCCGAACTTCCTCCGTCACCTGTCGACCAGCTCGCTGTCGCGCAAGCATCTGCGCGAGGCGCCTTGCAACATCCAGATCGCGCAGGCGCAGCACAAGGACCTTGTCGCGGCCTATGAGCATTTCGGCGTCAACATCCACTGGCACGAGCCGACGCCGGAACTGCCGATGCAGGTCTATTCGCGCGATTCCAGCGTGATGACTCCCTACGGCGCCTTCATCACCGCCATGGCCAACTGGTGGCGGCGCGGCGAGAATTATGCGGCCATCCGCACCTATGAGAAGCTCGGCATCCCGATCTACGACATGGTGACCGCCGGCACCTTCGAAGGCGGCGATTTCAACGTCATCGAGGAGGGCGTGGTGCTGATCGGCTGCGGCGGTGCCCGCACGCAGGAAGAAGGTGCGCGTCAGGTGCAGGCCTGGTTCGACAAGGAAGGCTGGGAGACGCGGCTCGCCTTCATCGACGAATATTACGTCCATATCGATCTGATGGTGGTGCCGATCGCCGAGAAGCTCACCGCCGTCTGCCTCGCCTGCACCGAGCCCGGCATCGTCGACTGGCTGAAGGGCAAGGGCCACGAGATCATCGACGTGCCCTTTCAGGACACGATGGCGCTGGGTTGCAACTTCATGTCGCTCGGCAAGGACAGGGTGATCGCGCCAACGTCGAGCAAGACGCTGATCGGCCAGCTGAAGGCGCGGGGATTCGAGGTCGCCGCCATCGATATGAGCGAGATCTCCAAGACCGGCGGCGGCATCCACTGTATGGCGCAGGCGCTGAAGCGGGTGCCGGCATAACGGATTTCGAAGCTCGGCAGTTGCCGGCGACAAAAGCTTATCCCCTGGCCGTGGGGCCAGGGTATTTGGCCCTGCCTGTCAGGAGACTTGCCATGTCCGTTCCGATCATTCTGGCCCTGCGCTAGTCTCCGGCCAGCCGAAACAGGATCGCCGCAACGATGATCGTCCAGGCCTGCATCAACGGCGCACGAGCCGCCGATTTCCACCTCGCATTGCCGCTCGATCCTGGGGCGATGGCGCGCGATGCCGCGGCCTCGATCGCGGCGGGCGCGGCCGAGCTGCACGTGCACGCGCGCGGCGCCGACGGTCGGGAGAGCCTGGCGCCAGAGGCGATGGACAGCACGGTCGCGGCACTGCGCCGCGCCTGTCCGGGCACGCTGATCGGCGTTTCCACCGGCGCCTGGATCGAGAAGGACGATTTGCGCACGCTGGTTGCCATCTCTGCCTGGCGCGAACTGCCCGACTATGCCTCGGTCAATCTCAGCGAGACGGCGGCCCCCGTCGTCATGGAAAGTCTGCGCCAGCGCGGCATCGGCATTGAGGCGGGGTTGGCCTCCATTGCCGACGCCGAGCGCCTGGTCGGCCTCGACCATGGCGGGCGGGTGCTGCGCGTGCTGGTCGAGATTTCCGAGCAGGCGCTGGATGAAGCCTTTGCCGTGGCAGACGGCATCGAGACCGTGCTGGAGCGCGCCGGCATCCGCCGCTCCATCCTGCTGCATGGCGAGAACGCCACGGTATGGCCGTTCGTGGAAAGGGCGGCTGCGCGGAAGCTGTCGACGCGGGTCGGGCTGGAGGACGGCAAGGAATTGCCGGACGGAAGCGTGGCGGACGGCAACGCCGCGCTAGTGGCTGCGGCGGTGGCGATTTACCGCGCTCGGTGATCTTGTTCCTCGCCTCCACGAAGTGGGGGAGAGGTGGCTCGGCGAAGCCGAGACGGAGAGGGGGAGACCCCCTCTCCGTCCGCTTCGCGGACACCTCTCCCCCGCCTTTGGCGGGGGAGAGGAAAGCGCTACTGCGTATCCGCGATGGCCCTCAACTCCGCCCGCTTCTCGTCCGACACCACGGCAAGGTCCAGCACCTTCTGCAGGCCCGCCGCGTGGCGGAAGGTCGGCTCGGTCTGCGCGCCGCTCTTCACCGCCTCGACAAAGCGCTGGTAGTTGGTCGGCACCGTGCCGGCGTCGAGCTCTTCCCATTTGGCGCTCTCGACATTGTCGCCGACGCAAGCCCTCAGCATCGAGCCCTCGAGATTGTGCACCACCTCGATGCCGCCCTTGTCGCCATGGATGCGCAGGCGCAACTCGTTGATGTGGCCGGTGGCCCAGCGGCTGGCATGCACCACGCCGAAGGCGCCGTTGGCGAAGTCGAGCGTCATGGCGAAACTGTCGTTGGCGTCGAGCTGGTACTCGCCGATGCGGTTGCCCGGCGCCTTGTCGAAGGCGCGCAGCCTGCAGAAGACATGGTCGATATCGAGCGCCGCGCCATAGCTGGCGAAATCGAGGATGTGGATGCCGACATCGCCGAGCACGCCGTTCGAGCCGTGGCCGCGCGACAGCCGCCACAGCCATTTCGGATCGGTGCGCCAGTCGCCCCAGAATTTCGACACCAGCCAGCTCTGTAGGTAGGACGCCTCGACATGGCGCACCGTGCCGATCTCGCCGGCCTGCACCATCCGGCGCGCCTTCTGCAACGCGGCGACGTTGCGATAGGTGAGATTGACCATGTTGACGATGCCGGCGGCTTCTGCGGCATCGGCCATTTCGTTGGCTTTGCGGAAATTTTCCGCCAGCGGCTTCTCGCACAGCACCGGCTTGCCGGCGGCGACCAGCGCCATGGTGGTCGGATGATGGATGCGGTCGGGCGTGACATTGGCAACCGCGTCGAAATCGCCCCAGTCGAGCGCCGCCTCCAGCGAGGTGAAGCGCTTCGGGATCTTGTAGGCGTCGGCATATTCGCCGACGCGGGCCGCATCGACATCGACGGCGCCGACGATGTCGACGCCCTCGATCGCGCCGAAGCGGCGGGCATGTTCCTGCGCCATCCAGCCGGTACCGAGTATCAAAAGCCGCATTTTTTGTCCCTTTGAGCGATTTGGTTCGATTCAACAACGGGGGGAGAATGTGACCCGGGCGCTGTTTTGGCGCAATCCCAAACGAAGCGGAGAGGCGCTTTTTAGCGGAAACCGGCCTCGCCATGCGCATGCAGCTTGGGCCCGCGCTCCTCGATCGGCTCCAGCGCCTTTTCCACCGGCACGTTCGGCGCGTCGAGGATGGCGGGCTTCGCTCCTTGCGGGTTGTGCGCCCACTTCACCGCATTGCGCAGCACCTTCTGCACGGTGGCGTCGTGATAGGTCGGATAGGTTTCGTGTCCGGGGCGGAAGTAGAAGACATTGCCGGCGCCGCGCCGGTAGGTGAGGCCCGAGCGGAACACCTCGCCGCCCTGGAACCAGGAGATGAAGACGGTTTCCAGCGGCTCCGGCACGGCGAACTGCTCGCCATACATCTCCTCGTTCTCGAGCTCGAAGAACTCGCCGATGCCTTCGGCGATGGGATGGCTTGGGCTCGTCACCCAGAGCCGCTCGCGCTCGCCGGCCTCGCGCCACTTCAGCGTGCAGGGCGTGCCCATCAGCCGCTTGAAGATCTTCGAGAAATGGCCGGAATGCAGCACGATCAGCCCCATGCCTTCGAAGACCCTGCGCGCTACGCGCTCGACCACCTCGTCGGCCACCGCGCCATGGTCCTTGTGACCCCACCAGACGAGCACGTCGGTTTCGGCTAGGCGGGATTGGGGCAGGCCGTGCTCCGGCTGCTCCAGCGTCGCGGTCGAGGCGGAGATTGCCTTGTCGGCGGAGAGCGCCTTGGCGATGGTCGCGTGCATGCCTTCCGGATAGATCGAGGCCACCACCTCATTGGTCCGCTCGTGGATGTTCTCGCCCCAGACGACAGCGCGAATTGTCATGGATTGCCTCGTGAGTGATTGGGAGCCGCCCCGCGCCATAGATAGCGCCTTCGCCCGGCATTGGAAGCGGTTTTCGTAATGCGGTGAATGCCTGTGGAGTTATCAACCTGTGGCCTGCGCCGCTACGCTCCTTGCTTCGCGCTGGATGATGAGTTCGCGAGGCCGATTGGCAAGCTTCCCTTCCCGTGCGCAATATTGGCCATGGGCGAAGTGCTTGTAGGCGCAGCGATCTTTGCTTGTCTGGCCGGGGCCTCGCTGGTCAGCCTGATGGTGCACGAGCGTTTCCCTGCTCACCACCTTCAGGACGACACCAGCGCGGTGGTGCGGCTTGCCGCGAACCTGTTCGTGGTGATGTCGTCGCTTATGCTCGGCCTGATGATCAATTCAGCCAAGAACACATTCGAGGCCATCAACGGTAACGTCCACACCTTCGCCACCGATCTCATCCTGCTTGATCGAACGCTTCGACATTACGGACCGGAAGCAGACAGTGCCCGGCAATCGCTGACCGCATACGTCCAGCGCGTAGTCGACACCTCTGCCGCCGACAGCGACACGACCGTCGTCCCGAACAGGTTGGCGGAACTGCTGCTCAACCAAGTCGGCGACATTCTGGCGGGATTGACGCCGGCGGATGCTAGGCAGACCGCCGCACAACAGGCCGCGACACAGCAACTGCAGAGGCTGATCGAGCAGCGCTGGATACTGGCCGAACAGTCCGAGGGCGCCATACCCGCGCCGCTGATCGTTCTGCTCGTCGCCTGGCTGACGCTGATCTTCGCCAGCTTCGGCTTCCGGGCGCCGCGCAACGGCACCATCGTCTTCACCTGCCTCGTTTCCGGGGCGCTGGTCGCCGCGGCGATCTATCTGATCGTCGACATGGACAGCCCGTTCTCAGGCCCGATCCAGGTCTCGCCGGCGCCCCTGCAACGGGCGCTGGCTGAACTGACGACGCAATGAGTTTACCGGCCGGGCTGGCCGAGCAATTCGACCAGCAGTCTCGCCGCTGCCTTGGCGCCGTCGGTGCGGATCATGCCGGCGATAGTGCTCGCGCGGGCGCCGGCCGCCAGCGCCACCTCCAGCGCCGCCGACAGCGACTGCGCCGTCGGCACCGGACCGTCATGCGCGGCGTCGATGCCGAGCTCGGCCGCCCGTCTTGCCCAATAGGGCTGGTCTCCGATCTGCGGCACGATCACCTGCGGCGCTCCCGCCCGTGCGGCGGCGATGGTCGTGCCGGCGCCGCCGTGATGGATGACGGCGGCGACGCGGCCGAACAGCGCCTGCTGGTTGACCTCGCCGACGGCAAAGCAGTCGTCGTGATCGTCGACGGGGCCCAACTCTGCCCAGCCATGCGCGAGCACCGTACGGAGGCCCTTGGCGCGGATCGCCTCGATGGCGGCGGAGCCGGCTTCGCTCGCGACCGATATGGAACCGAAGCCGACATAGACCGGCCGCGGGCCGGCATCGAGGAAGGCTTTGAGCCCGTCGGGCAGGGGCCGCTCGTCCGGCAGGATGAAGGCGCCGGTCTGCACGACGTCGATCAGGTCCGAGCCCGGCCATGGTCCCAGCGTCGGGTCGCAGGCGAGCAGGACGGGATTGCCGTAGACATAGTCCCGGACATTTTCCACCGGGGGCAGTCCGAGCGATGCGCGATGGCCGTTGATCGCCTCGCCGAAGAGGGCGTTCTTGGTCCGGATGTCCAGCTCCCACAGCAGCCGGTTGTCGGTCACGCCGGCCGGCAGCGGATGGCCCGGATATTCATGCGGCCGGTTGTGCGGCGAGGGCAGCCAGATGGGGCAGAACGTGCCGAGCATGTAACGCATGCCGCGTTGTTCCGCGACCAGCCGCGCGGCCGCGCAGGACGGGAGGAGGCCGAACGCCACCACTGCATCGCAGCCTTCGGCGGCCGCGCTCAGCGCCTCATATTGCCTGGCGACGATCTCGGCCGCCTGGCCGGAAATGAGCCGGGCCCGGTCCTCGGGCGAGGCCGATCGCGACCGGTTGACCATTTCCTTCGCCCATTCGCGCACCGGCGCGAAGGCCGGTGCCAGCGGCACGCTGGAGCGGGCCAGAAGGGCGGCAAACTCCTCGTCGCCCGGCGCGCTGACCCTGGCCTCGACGCCATGCGCCTGCAACGCTGCGCCCAACGCCGCCAAAGGCTCGACGTCGCCGCGCGAGCCATAAGTCGATAACAAGATACGCATTCCATGCTCCGTGTCGTTTTTCGGAGCAGCGTTGATACGCCATGGCCGGGGGCTTGCCGCAAGCCCGGGCTGCGCCATATCTACCTTCTGGGAAGGCTCGTTGTTGCGTCCTCGGTTGAGGTCGCGATCGCAATTCGAAGCGGCGACGACATACCAGCATCCGCGCGCATCGGCGCGAAGCCCTTCGGATCGGCAAGTGGGGATCGGCCAGTGCCGGAGACAAGCTCGCCGGCCGGATAGGGTTTAACCCTGGCGGCCTTCCTGGGCGACCCGGGTGGGGGAGCTTGTGAGGCGCGGGACGACGACGAGACGCTTGATCTTGCCGTTTTTGTAGGCGGCAAGGAAGCGGTGATAGTCCTTGAAGACGACGCAGCCATTGGATTCCGCACGGCCGCCGCGCAGCATATAGGTGTGCGCAAGCAGGCCGTTGCGGCCATATTTGTTGTTGCCGCTGGTCGGCGTGAGCCTGATTGCCTCGACCCCGTGAAAGCGCGACTCGCGCATCGACAGATTGTAGGTGTCGGGCGGCGTCGGGCCGACATTCTTGCGGTTGACGAAGCGCGGCTGGTCGACCATCGAGCCCAGCCCTGAATGCGCTTCCAGCTTCGAGCCGTCGGGCATGTAAACGGTCCTCGCCGAAATATCGTAGACGGCAACGCCATTGCCCGTCGTGGGTCCATTGAAAAGGTTGCGGAACGCGCTGCCGAGTCCGCCGCGCTCCGGCGTGTCGGGCTTGGCATAGGCGAGCATCTCGGACGCCTGCGCCTTGCGCTTGCCTGGCTTGGAGTCGGTCACGAGCGGTTTCGAGTCTGTCACGCCCGGCAGGGCCTGATCGCCGTTCCTCGGCGAGACCGCCGTCGGTGCGCCTTGCGCGGTATCGGCAGCGGCCGGCCGTGGCTTGGCCTTGGCAACCTGCGGCTTCGCGGTTTCGGGCTTCTGCGTCCTGGCGGCGTTTTCTTCGGGCGCTTCGGTGGCGCGTTCGAGCGTGGCGCGCGGGCGAAGGCCGGGCACGGCAATGGTGTCGGGCAGATCGTCCTGCGGCGGCAGCGAGGCGACCTGATACGTGCCGTCCTTGCCGTTGTCCGGTTTGGCGGCGACATCGGGCGCGTCGGCGTTTTCGAGCGCGACGGCGGTCGGAAGGTCGGCCGTGTCCTCCGGCGCTATGTTGGCAAGCGCCAGCGCCAAGTCGGAAGCGCCGGCGATTTCGGCCGGCCGCGAACCGAAGCGGGCTTCCGCCGGGGCTCCCGGCAGCGCGCCGCCGAAGCGGCTCGCCGTAGGCAGGCTGGCCAGCAGGAACGGCGCCTTCTCGGCGCGGGCAAAGGCATCGGCAAGCTTTTGCGGCGAAAGCGCGGCGCGCTTTACAACGCCGTCGAAGCGGTCGACGGCCCCGGCGGCCGAAGCCACCACGACGTTTTCATGCGCGACGCTATCCGGCGCCGGCAGCTTGAGGCGCGCCGTCTTGCCGGCATGGCCTTCTTTCTTCAATTTTTCAGGAGCTTGGCCGTCATGCCTGAAGCTTGTCGCGAGGCTGAAGCAGCCGGAATCGCAGCCGCCGGTGAGCGAGCCTGCCTTGTAGCCGCCATTGACGGCAAGGTGCGGCGCCCAGGCGTTGGCGATCTGCCGGCGCTGGTCGCCAAGCGCGATGTTGCGCGGCGAAAGCAGGCCTTGCGGCAATCCGTTGGAAGCGGCGCTCAGCGAGGTGCTCACCGAATGGAGCCCCGCCAAGGTGGCGGCGGACCACAGCACGAGGGCGGCGCCGACAGCAGGCACCACGACCCAACGATGACCAGACTTTTGCGAAGTTACCCCCCCAAGAGGAGCGTCACCCCGGTTCTTCAAACGCAAAAACGCCATACGACCACTCTCAATCGGCATGCCGGTTTGCGGACCTGGCACCCGTCACGATCACAGTTCGCTGGTGCCCCCTGCACCTTCACGCGTCTGTTGCCGATTGATTCAAAAGATGGACAAAGTTGGTTAACCAATCCCTCCACCAATCGCCGATTTGGCGACGGTCCATACGAAAAAAGAGCCCTCCACGGTCTGCGCCACGGTAAAAATGCTCTTCCTCACCCGCTTTGCTGCCCGTTTTTCCGGCCTCTGTCAAGAAAACGTGAAGGCTGGAACCGCAGCATCTGCAGCCGGCTAGAGGCCGATTGGGGTCAAAATGCGACGGTCTGAAGAATTGCGGAACAAGCCAGTCGCAAAACCTTTGGACCAGGTTGTGGGGAGTGCTGGCGGCCGGCGCGGTCTCCTTATTGCGAGGATCGCCCTGAAAAGCCACCCGCTGACTGCGGGCGATCTGAACGCCAACCGACTGTCACAGCCTTGCCGTTACCGCGCTTGGAGCTGGTTGCCGACCGAGCAGCGACAAAGCCGGAAACGTCAGCGCCGTTCGTCAGGGCTGTCGGCGACACCGACATGATGGCGATAGACCATCTCCCAGCCCTTCCATCCGGTAAACAGAAGGATGACAACCACGAGCAGGGACAGCGCGAGGCCGACCGGAATTACGGCTGCATCGCCATGGGCATAGCGCGAATACCAATTGTAGAGCTGTATGAGAACGACAAGTACATTGCCGCCGGCGTGAAGCCACGCATCCTGAAGATTGCGGATCTGGTCATCGCCCAACACATCCGTCAGGCCGGCAACAGCGGCCAAGGCCGCCATGATCAGGCCGGCCCCGAGAAGCCAGAGCGAGCCACTTACCCAACCCAGGTTGCCGGTTCGCCAGAAGATCAGGTCGCAAAAGAAAGTTGCGACGAAAAACGCGATGGGAAAGGGGATCAGCATCGGGTGGATCGGATGGCCGCCGATGCTTGCGGTGCTGCGCGGATAGTGGGTCATGGCGACGCCTCCAAGCTGGGCCGACCGTCCCTGACCAACGGAGCTGGCCAGCCGCGACAGAGAACATGAAACCCCGGCGGCGGTGGAATGTTCCATTTGCGCGCCGGCCGCTCGCAGCGCCGCGCCGACGCCTTGCGCCGATGAACCGCGAAGCTCGGCTGTTTGTCGGCAGAAGCTTTTCGGTGCTCGGTTCGGTCCCCAATGTAGCCGACCGACGGTCCGGTCTTCATCAGCGAACGTCGATGACGACCATCAGACCGCCGCCGCCCTTCTCCTCGGCATTGTTATTCGTGGTGTGATGCGGGATGTGGCAATGAATCAGCCACTTGCCCGGACGCCTCGCTGTCCAGACGATATCATATCGCTGGCCCGGGCCGACATTGACCGTATCGGCAAGGAAACGTGCGGCGACGGGAATCGTCTCGCCGTCGCGGGCGACCACTTCGAACGGGCCGCCATGGATGTGCATCGGGTGTATGAAGCCGTTGTTGGTGCCGATGAAGCGGACCTTTAGCGTCTCGCCGACCTTCATATGGATCGTATCGGTCGACGGATAGGCTTTGCCGTTGATGGTGAAGAAGTTCGGCATGCCGCCATCCATCGGCATCGATGGATAAGTCAAGCCTTCGCGGACCAGCCATTCCTGCAGCTCGATGACGTAATCGTGGTCGGCGGCGACCTCGTCGGCGGGATTGGCGGGATCGATGATCAGCGCGCCATAGAGGCCGAGTGCCTGGGTGCGGTCGGGCTTGGCGTGCGGATGATAGAAGTAAGTGCCGTGCTGGGTGGCGGTAAACTCGTAGGAATAGGTCTGCCCGGGCTCGATCGGCGCCTGGGTGATCTCGGCCGGCCCGTCCATCTGATTGGGCAGGATCAGGCCATGCCAGTGCACCGTTGTTTCCTCCGGCAAGGTGTTGGTGACGTTGATGCGCACCCGGTCGCCCTGACGGATATGGATGCGCGGGCCCGGAATCTGACCGTTATAGGCATAGGCGTCGACCGTCACGTCCGGCAGGATGTGCCAGCGGATCACCGACGGCCTCAGCTCGAACACCTTCACGCCGTTTTCCATGCGGAACGGCAGGTCTTGGTCGCCCTTCGCAGCCAGACCGTAAGATGCGCTCACCAGCCGAGGATCGGCCGCCGCCATGTCGCGCATGGTATCGGCCGGTGTGTCGCGATCCATGATCATGCCCTGGGGCATGATCACTCCGCCGACGTCGCGGGCCGAGAGCCTGAGGTTCAGCCAGTTCGCAGGCGCCGCCATGCCGATCGCCAGGGCGAGCGCAGACACCGTACCGAGCGCCGCGATTTGCGGTGTGGTCGCGTCGGAGCGCATGTGATGGCCGGCGGCGCGCTGTTCGCCCGCCGGTTCGTGGCCCTGCCGGGCATGGCCGTGCCCGCTCGCTTCGGCCGGTTGCGGGCGCTCGGTCATCAGCCCGTGCTTGAGGCCGCGCGCGACCAGCCAGACATTGGCGGGATAGGCCAGCGTGAAGCCGGCGATGACGCCCAGCGACATCACGCCCCAGAACAGAAGTTCGGTGGGCTCCATGGCGCGCATGTCGCGGCCCATCATCAGGAAGCTCATGACCGGCGCCATGCCGGCCATCATGAAGTTCATGGAGATGAACTCGGGCAGGAAGCTCTTCTTCACATTCTCCCAATAGCTGCCGCCCATCATCGATTTCATGAACAGCGATTGGAAGATGAACAGGCCGAAGGCGAAGCCGGCGAGATATTCGACGATGAGGTCGAGCCACATCGGCAGGCCGAGCGTGGCGGTGACGACCGCGGCAAGGATGATCCCGGTGGCGTCGCCGGCGACACAGTGAATGGTCGAGCCGATGCCCTGCTTCCAAAGAGGCTTTGTGAAGGCCTCATGCTCGCCGGGGCGCGGTTCCTTGTCGGCCAGCACATAAAGCAGCAGGCCGAGTGGGCCCATATAGAGCGTCACCAGGATGAAGCCCCATTTCATCACCACCGGCTCGGGATTGTTGCGGTATTGGTCGAACCCGACATAGAGCGTCGAAGCGGCCGCGAGCACGAACCAGGCAACGAGGAAATAATCGATCGGTTGGATGAGCATGATGTGGCCTCTGCTCGATGAAACGGCTGGTTGCATCCCCGCGGATGAACGCGGCCGAGGCCACTACGATCCATCTTGCGGAATTTGCGGCTCAGCCTTCGATCGAGCTTGACCTTCCAGCAACTGGAACCCTTAGCGTCGGCGGCGAGGCCTGCGGCGGGCTCTCAATCGAGATCGAGGAGCGAAAAATGCATCGACGCGGTTTTCTGGCGGCAAGCCTGGCGACGGTTCTGGCGAGCCCGCGCGCGCTGGCGCAGATGAAGATGGACGACATGTCGAACATGCCCGGTATGGACCATGCCGGCCATGACATGGGCGCGATGGGTCAAGGCCCCGTGGCGTTGCCCCAGAACCAGCCCTTGCGCGAATTGCCGCTGCTGGCGAATGAAGCAGCCGGGCCCGGCCTATTCAAGGCGAGGCCGACAGCAGAGTCGGCCACGGCGCGCTTTGCCGCCGACCGGGACACGCCGATTCTTGCTTATAACGGGATCAGCCCAGGACCGCTGATCGAGACCCAGGAGGGCGACCGCGTCGAGATCACCTTCTCGAACCGGATCGAGGGCGAGCCAAGCACCATCCACTGGCATGGCATGCCGGTGCCGGCGGACCAAGATGGCAATCCGATGGACCCGGTGGCGGCGGGCGCCGACCGTGTCTACGCCTTCGAACTGCCCGAAGGCTCGGCCGGCTCCTACTGGTATCATCCGCATCCGCATGGTCGGACGGCCGAGCAGGTTTATCGCGGCCTTGCCGGTGCGTTCCTCGTCAAGGCCAAGGCCGATCCGATCCCGGCCGCCTATGGAGACACCACGCTCTTCCTAACCGACCTTCGCCTCGCCGCCGACGGTTCAATGCCCGAAAACACCATGACCGACATGATGAATGGCCGCGTCGGCGATCACGTGCTGGTCAACGGCCAGAAGAACCCGCGGCTCGCCGTGGCAATGGGCACGAAACGGCGCTTGCGGCTCTACAATGCCACCAATGCGCGCTTCCTGAGGCTTGCTTTCGTCAACGCGGCAATGACGCTGATCGGCAGCGACGGCGGCCTGCTTGAGGCGCCGGTGGCGGCCGACGAGATCCTGCTCAGCCCGGCCGAGCGCGTCGAGCTGGTCGTCGCTTTCGACAAGCCGGGGACAGCAATCCTCACCACGCTCGACTACGACCGCGGCTGGATGGGGCCGGGCCGGCCGGAGGACAAGGGGCTCGCCCTGCTGACGGCCGACGTCTCGGACACGCAGGCCGAGCCGATGCCGCCGCTGCCCGAGCGGCTGCGGCCGATCGCGCGATTTGGCCAGCCGACGGTTAGCCGCCATCTCGTCTTCACCGAGATCATGGCGATGAAGCCCACCGGTATGGAGATGGGTTTTCTGATCAACGGCATGGCGTTCGACATGGGGCGCGTCGATATCGTCGCCAGGGCCGGCGACACCGAGCTCTGGGAGATCGTCAACCAGGCCGACATGGACCATCCTTTCCATCTCCACGGCACACAGTTCCAGCTCATCGAGCGCGAGCGCGACGGCAAGGTCTCGAAGCCGCCCTATCTGGCGTGGAAGGACACGGTCAACGTGGCGCGCGGGGAGACGGTGCGGCTCGTCACGCGCCAGGAGCGGCCAGGGACGCGCATGTATCACTGCCACATCCTCGAGCATGAGCAGCTGGGTATGATGGGCGTCGTCGACGTGCAGGCATGAGGTCTGGCATCGTTTGCGCGGCCGCGGTGCTGGCCCTCGCCGTGTTGCCGGTAGCCGCACCGTCGCTGGCTCGGGACCCGGACAACGCGATCGTTACGACGCGCCAGGCCGCGATGAAGGAGATGGCCGCCGCAGCCAAGGCGATTGCCGAGATGTTCGACGGCAAGCGCGCCTATGAGCGGGCGGCCTTCAAGGCAGCGGCGGGCACACTCAGCGCCCGCACCGGCGGTGCTCTGATTGCAGGATTCCCGCGGGGCACAGTTGGCGCGCCGTCGGCCGCCAAACGGGAGATCGACCAGGCCCGGCCGGAGTTCGAGGCGCTCGCCCGCCATATCGGCCGGCTTGCCGATGCGCTCGCCGCGAAGGCCGGGAACGCGCCCGCCGAGATTACTGCCGACATGCGAATGACGGGACCGCCCGCAGATGGCGGCAGCCTGCTTGGCAAGCGCCCGGGCGTCGCCGAGGCCGATCCCGCAAAAATGCCGGCGGAGCATCTCCTGCACCTCATTCTGCAGGACTGCACGACCTGCCATTCGAAGTTCCGGCGGAAAATCGAATGAGGCCGGATGCGTTCAGTTGCAAGACCTGTGGGCGAGGCGAAGAGGGGTTCGATGGCAGTCGGCTTGCCCCAAAAGAAGTCATCCTCGCCGCACGCGGGGCGAGCTCGGTGCGGCACAGAGCAGTCAGCCCGACCCCACTGGCCTCGCAGCCGGGCGAAATCGTCGAGGATTGCTAGGCGCTCGCCCTAGCTTGGTCGGGCCTTGGTGCTCGCCAGTCATTCACTTGCTGCCTTGCTGTACTGCCCCGGGCACGATCAGAGCGCCCTGGTCAGGTCCCGAAAATTTGAAGCCGATAAAAAATAGGACGATGATGAGAACGCAGATTGCCAGCACCGTGACGAGGGTCCTGCTCGGGTTTTCGGCTGGCGGTCTGTCTTCCATGGCAATTCGCCTTGGACTCTAAACTCGGCGACAATGCCGGGGTTCCCAACGCCGCGCCGACCAACGGACTGGCCGAACCACGTCAGGACGCGGCTTTTAGCGGAATGTTCCTAACCAACACGGTGCGGGCCTGCGCTTCCGAATTCCCAGCATCATACTTGCGTCTGTGCTAATATATAACGATTACGCACTTTCGTGCGTAGCCAACATATTGGGAGGATGCGATGAAAACCATGAATCGCAGGTCTGCAATTGCTCTCAGCATGACGGCCGCCGCGGTCACGCCCTTGTTCACCCTGATGGCATCCGCAAAGACCAAGAAATACGGTCCGAAGGATGGCAAGGAGATAGCGCCCGGCATCAGAGTGGTTGAGGTCGGCACCGGCAATTCCGACATTCCCGCCTACAAGAGCATTTCAATTGTCGACGTGGTCTTCCAGCCCGGAGCGCACGCGCCCGCAATGGTGATGGACAACGACATGGTATGCACGATTACGTCGGGCGCTTTCACGATCAAGAAAAAGGACAAGGAATTCAAGCTCAAGGAAGGCGACATGTACACCTGTTCCAAGGGCAAGACCGACGAGGCGACGAATACAAGCAAGGAGGTGGGCGTGCATCGCATCGCAGTCTTGATACCTGCCTAGCAGGATGGCATCCGGCCGGACGATCGGTTGCCACGCCAGTCCAGCCGAGGCTTGGGAAAATTCGCGCGGAAGACGATGCGCGAGGCGCGCCTTAGCCGAACCAGGGACCAACCTCGTCTTGCCGCTGAGTTGTGCGCCCAAGGTCAGTGCTTGCGAGACATTGCGGAGCGCCGCCTCCATCAAGGCGGCGCCGGCGGGGCCAAGGGCCAGCCGGGCGATGACCGCGGCGACATGGACGCATTGTGAACAATCCCCTCCAGGCCGCCGTAGCGTCTGCCGGCGGCTTGGCGCCGCCTCGCGATACTGAGAGAGGCGGCTCCGAGTCCGCCAGGGGCATCACAAAAATGACGCGCTCTCACCGCTATATGCTAGGCTGGATGCGCTAAAGCAGGGTTCATCATTATGGATGCCAGCGAATTGCAGGCCATAGGCGATACGCTGATGCGCGTCGTCACCCCCGATATGAAACCGAAAGACCTGCTCAAGGCGGTGCGAAAACTGCACCCGGACGCCAAGAAGAGGGATATTGCCCGCGCGGCCTTCCACGCCATTATCGCCAACGCCGACCAGGATCCCGGCAAGTCGCGCAACCTTCAGGCCTTCGCGCTTGCCGAGCGTACCCAGCAATCGGAATAAATTGCCGCGAATTGTAGTTTTGGGCTTGCCGGAAATTTAATAAGCAATCTCTAATTTAATGGCTCAGCCGGCAGCTGGAGCCCAATTCAAGGAAAAGTGTGTCACGGTTTTCCGTCCGGAATTACCCTGGCCCCAACCGGTAATGAGCCCATGACCAAGAACCTCGGCAATGCCAAACCCAGCGCTCCTGCCAAGGAGATGAACCCCTCGCTGTTCGGCAAGGCCGCGCCGGCATTGTTTCCGCTGCTCGTCGCGGCGCTTGGCTATCTCATCGGCCGGCATTTCTTCGGCTTTTGACGGGCCGGCGTCCGGCACGCTATTTCCAGCCGGCCCAAGTGCAATTGTCGTCTCGACATCCTCCTTGCAGCTTTGGTCCTAGGGCCTAGGTCGTTCTTGTCCTTGGCCGGGCCCAAGCGCATGCTGGTGGCAGCCGGCGGCCTCGCAAACTCCGGTCAGGCCCGGCCGCCGAACCCAGTATCACCCCCCCAAAGGCTGCCGGGCCGCCGCCATCCGGCGAATTCTTCCGCGCTGGTCCACGGCCAACTGCCGCACTGCCTAAATCTGCAGTACCGCTCGGACGCCTTCGAATTCCGTTGCTGCATCGTCTCGCAGACCGAACGCCATGTCGAAGTCGAACTCGGCTGCACCTAGGCGCAATGGCATGTCTTCGCCGCCACGCTCGCTTTTATTCGTGAAACTCGCAAATATGCCGAATAACGGCGGGTTCTCTTGCACTAAAGAACAATAAGCCACGCTTTTCGGCAATTCCAGACGCGCTAGATTGTATTGCGGGTCGAAGATAGGCAGTTCTTCGAATGAAGAGCAGGAGCTGTATATGGTAACAAGCGAGCCAGACAGTGTCCGCGTAAAAACCGTTAATGGCCAATGGATCGTGCGCGTCGTCGACGGCGGCAGGCTGAAGCAGCAAGTGTTCGACATTCACGCGCAGGCCGAGATCTTCGCCGAGGAGGAGCGGCTGCGACTGGGGCTGCCGGGCGAGCCGCCGGCCGAAGAGCCAGTCGGACCGCTCCCACACGGGCGGGCTCGCTGACGGGCGAGGAGTAGCCGGACCACGCCAATCGCTGAGGTCGGAACAGACCTATCCCTGATGCTCGGCTCTGAGCCTCTCTTTCATCCGTTCAAGCGCCGGCGGACCGCCGGCCGCCAGATCGTTGGCGACCCGGGCCAACTTATCGTCGGCCTTGCGGTATTTGCTGCCCCAGGCGCCGAGCGTTGCCAGAACCGGCAAAAGGTCGATGCCGGCCTCGGTCAGCCGGTAGATCGCCTTCAGACCGTGGCTCGGGTCGTCGCTGCGGGTGAGAATGCCTTCGTCGACCAGCGTCTGCAGCCGCTCGGCCAGCGTGCGCGACGAGATGCCTTCGTCGGATTGCAGGAACTCGCGAAAGTGCCTTTTCCCGGCGAAGGCCAGGTCGCGAATGATGAGCAGCGTCCAGCGGTCGCCGAGTAGTTCGAGCGAGAGGCTGATCGGGCAGCCGGATCGTTCCTTGGTCGACATCAGTATGGTTCCATTTTTAAATCACTTTACTATTGACATCGTTCTTGCCTTGCGTCAAATGGTTCCAGAAGTAAATCATTTGAGAGAGGAGATCGATATGAACCGGCAAGTCAAGCGTACGGTGGTGGTCGTCGGCGCAACCGGCGAAGTGGGCGCCGAGGTCTCGGCCAGACTGACCGGGGCAGGGCATAAGGTGCGCGGCATCGCCCGGAGCCTCGGCGTCGCACTCGACGATCAGGCGGCGCTCGACGCCGCCTTCTCGGGTGCCGACAGCGCTTACGTGATGATCCCCTTCGATGTCACCGCGCCCGATCTGCATCACTTTGAGGACGAGGTCGGCGCACGGCTGGCGTCCTCCATCGCCAAGGCGGGCCTGCGCCGGATCGTGCTGCTCAGCGGCCTCAATGCCCATCTCAGAATGGGTACGTCGCTTGGCGCCGCGCTGATGGAAAAGCGACTTGCCGCGCTGGGCCTGGAGGAACTCGTCTATCTGCGCGCCTCCTTCTTCATGGAGAATTTCATCAAGGGCATGGGCTTCGTCGAGCAGGCGGCGTCCGGCGTCTTCGCCTCGCCCTTCCGCGGCGACCTGCCTATGCCGCTGATTGCCGCCAAGGACGTTGGCGAACGCGCCGCCGCTCTATTGAGTGCCGAACACTTTCCGATCCAGCGCGTTGTCGAATTGCACGGCGGCGGCTCCTACACGCTCGAACAGGCTACCGCGATCCTGGGCAGGGCGATCGGCAAGGCGGTCGCCTACCATGAAGTGCCGTTCGCCGATGCGCGGGCCGGTATGGTCGCCAATGACATATCGGCGAGTTTTGCCGATGCGCTGGGCGAGACGGCGGCAAGCTTCAACAGGGGCGAGCGCTGGGCGCTGGAAGCACCCTCAGCCGAAAATGCCACCCCGACCAGCTTCGAAGCCTGGGCGCAGGCTTTCGCCCGCTCGCCCGCCGCGGCGCGAGTCGTCACAGGCAGCAATTCCTGACCAGGGAGACCGGACATGAGAAAGCTCATCCTGCAGATGCAGTTATCGGTCGACGGTTTTGTCGGCGCCGACGAGGACCGTCGCTGGCAACTCTGGGAGTGGGGCGACGACAGCGCCTGGGACGAGGAGCTTAAACGGGACTTCAACGCCGTTTTCACGACCATCGATACCATCCTGTTGAGCCGCAAGATGGCTGAGGAAGGCTATCTGACCCATTGGGGCAACGCGGCGAGGAAATATCCGAAGGACCGCTTCTTTGCCTTCGCCCAGCGCATCGTCGAGGCCGAAAAGGTGGTGGCGAGCGATAAGCTCGGGGCCTCGCGCTGGGAACGAACGCGCGTCGTAAGCGGCGACTTGCCGCGTGAGGTCAACGCGCTGAAGCAAGGCGAGGGCGGCGACATCGCCGTGTTCGGCGGCGCCGGCTTCGCCTCGGCGCTGATCGCCGCCGGCCTTGTCGACGAGTTCCAGCTCTTCATCAATCCGGCCGTTCTGGGCAGCGGCCGCCGCATCTTCGACAAGGGCGGCTTTGGCAGGCTGAGGCTCCTCGGCTCCAGGCCCTATGCCAGCGGCATGGTGGTGAGCCGCTACGCGCCGGCGAGGTGAGAAGGCAATCGATGGGAGATCGCTCTGCCTGAATCAATCTGGCAGCGCGGCTTTCTAACTACCTGTCTGGCCATGCCTTTCCCGGATGGGTTGGCAACCGCCCCCGCTGACCAGCCGCAACTGCACGCCTGGCGTGATGGACCGCTGCCAAGCGGCGCGGCCGTTGCCCACGGCGGCAAACCAGCGGGCTTCGCACGATGTCAGGCCGATAAGCACCCGGCCGGCATATTCGGCCGGCGCGCCATTGGCCGCATCGAACACCGTCCAACTGCTGCCAGGCGGCTCCTGCACCGGGACGAACCTCATCGGAGACTCCATCTGTGAAGAGATGGGCAATATAGCAGGCGCGACTTGGCGTTCCTATGACGTGGTTCACATTGGCACACATTTACGGTGGATAGCACCGCTGCGGCTGCAAGCCACCAATCTCCTTGGCTGCTTGCCCTACTGCCCGGCCTGGTCGGCGTCGGTCAGCGTGCCGAGGAAGGCGACGATGTCGTCGATCTCGGCATCGGTCAGCGCCGGCTTATCGCCGGGCTTTTTGCCGTTGAAGGGCGGATCTGTGTTGAGGTTTCCCCAGTAAGCCTTTGGCAGGTCGTTGAATTTGTCGACCGTGCCGTCGGTCTTCTTCGGATACCAGCGCCCAGGATCCGTATCGCGGCTGGCGTAGAAGGCGACCGCGTCGCGCAGCGTGTGGAAATAGCCGTTGTGGAAGAAGCTTTTCCGCAAGGCAACGTTGCGCAGCGTCGGCGTCTTGAACAGGCCGCAATATTCGACGCGGTCCTTGAGATCGGTGCGCAGCGGACCGCACAGGCCGAGGTCGACATAATTGGGATCGGCATTGGCGGGGATCGCCGGGTTGCGCGGCACGGCAATCGCGATCAGGCCGTAATCGGTGAATTGCGGCGGCTCGCCGTCATTGGCCGGTTCGCTGAGATGACAGCTCGCGCAATTGCCCTTCGCTGCGTCCTCGAACAGCATGCGACCGCGCAATTCCTGCGCGGAAAGTTGCGCCTTGCCGGCGAGGAAGGCGTCGTAGCGGCTGGAATAGGGATAGAAATCGGCGCTGCTCTGCTCGAAGGTGCCCAGCGCTTCCACAGCGGCGTCGAAGGCGTCTTGCTGATCGTCGAAGACATCGGCGCCGAAGGCCGCCTTGAAGGCGCCGGCATAAGGCGCGTTACGCAGGCTGGCGACCACCTGGGCCGCGTCCTTATTGCCCATCTCGAAGGACGACAGCAGCGGGATTCTTGCCTGGTCCTTGCCGTGGTCGGCGCGGCCGTCCCAGGTCAGCCCCCCGGTCGGGCCATTGTCGACGCTTTCGTCGCCTTCGTCCTCGGAGTCGTAGAAGTGCTCCGTGAAGGCGGGCGCCGCCTGCAGGTAGCGCAGTGACGGCACGGCGCGAACGCCGGGCTGGTCAAGATTGGCTCCGCCCATTTCGACCGGTGCCGCCGAGGCCGGCCCGAAAGCATGGTTGGGATCGTGGCAGGATGAGCAGGCCTGCTTGCCCGAGGCCGAGAGCGAAGAGTCGAAGAACATCTGTCGCCCCAGCGCCGTCAGCGCCTCGGCGCGGGCGAAGGCTTCCTGCCGCGTCATCGGGCCGGGATGGACACCGGATGGCTCCTCGGTGTTGGCGGGCGTGGTGGAGGCGACGATCGTGGCCGCTGCAATGGCGATCGCGTGATTTTTCCGATGTCCCATCGTCTTCGGCGATATCCCTGATTTCTCCGCCCGGTTTCTTTGGCGGCGTAAGGATCGAGTGCAACGGATTGATGACCGGTCTTCCCGCTCACGAAACCGTGTTCGGCCGGGGCCGAACTGTCACAAAGGTGACAAGGCGTCGAAGTAGCTGGGCATTGATGCAGTTGCGTTCCTGCATTGCCGTCCTCCAGCCATTCCCAAGCCACGAGGCATTTCCTGATGATCCGGTCCTTTCTCTCCCTTTGCCTCGCCTCCACGGCGCTGGCATCGCTCTCTGCCGCTGCCCAAGCGGCGCCTGCCGGTTACGACAAGATCGACACCGTCGTCGTCATCTACGCCGAGAACCGCAGCTTCGATAACCTTTATGGCGGCTTCCCCGGCGCCAACGGCCTGGCTAACGTTTCGCCTGAACAGGCGCGCCAGCTCGACCGCGACGGCAAGCCGCTTTCCGAACTGCCGCCGGCCTGGGGCGGACTGACCGGCAAGGGCGTCACGCCGGCGGTGACGGAGGCGCAGAGCGCGCATCTGCCCAATGCGACATTCGCCATCGACGATCCCAAGGGCTTCAACGAGAATACCGGCGTCATCACCCATGATCTGTGGCATCGTTTCTATCAGGAGCAGATGCAGATCGACGGCGGCCGGAACGACAAGTTCGTCGCCTGGGCCGATTCCGGCGCGCTGGTGATGGGCCATTATGACGGCTCGATCCTGCCGATGTGGGCGATCGCCAAAAAATACGTGCTGGCGGACAATTTCTTCCAGGGCGCCTTCGGCGGCTCCTTCCTCAACCATTTCATGCTGGCCTGCGCCTGCGTGCCTTACTATCCAAATGCCGACACCAGCCCGGTCAAGGCCCAGATTGCCGTCGTCGAGCCGGATGGCGTGACGCTGAAACCGGCCGACAATTCGCCGCCCTCGGCGCTGGGCGGCGTGCCGAAATTCACCAATGACGGCGCCATCACGCCCGACTTCTACGCCGTCAACACCATGCAGCCGCCTTACCAGCCAAGCGCCAACAAGCCGGCCGAGGGTGGCGACAAGGCGCTGGCCGATCCGGCGCAGCCGACCACGCTGCCGCCGCAGCACGAGATCACCATCGGCGATCTGCTGTCGCTCAAGGGCATTTCCTGGGCGTGGTATTCGGGCGCCTGGCAGGCGGCGCTCGACGGCAAGAACGCGACGCCCGTGCCGAACTTCCAGTTCCACCACCAGCCCTTCAACTATTTCGCGGCTTATGCGCCGGGCACGGCCGCGCGGGCCGAGCACCTCAAAGACGGCGGGCTCGGCGGCACTGAGTTCATCAAGGCGATCGATGACGGCAAGCTGCCGGCGGTCTCTTTCTACAAGCCGCAGGGCAACCTCAACGAGCATGCCGGCTATGCCGACGTGACCTCCGGCGACCAGCACCTGGCCGACCTCGTCGCGCATCTGGAGAAGAGCCCGCAATGGGCCCATATGCTGGTGGTCGTCACCTATGACGAGAATGGCGGTTTCTGGGATCACGTCGCGCCGCCCAAAGCCAATCGCTGGGGCCCGGGCAACCGCATCCCCGCCTTCATCATCTCGCCCTATGCGAAGATGGGGATGGTCGATCACACGCAGTACGACACGACCTCGATCCTGCGTTTCATCACCGCCCGCTACGACCTGCCTGTGCTGCCCGGCATCGTCGCCCGCGACAAGGCGCTGCGCAACAACGACCAGCCGCCGATGGGCGATCTGACGGCAGCGCTCGACCTGACGAAGTAGCCTCTCAGAACCCGGGTTCCTCGCCCCCGCCAGAGCCGGGGGCGAGGTGTCCGCAAAGTGGACGGCGAGGGGGCTTCGCAGGGCGCTCCCCCTCTCCGTCTCGGCTTCGCCGAGCCACCTCTCCCCGATTTCATGGAGGCGAGGAAACGCCAATCGCCCACGGCCTGCCTCGGCGATTGCCTCAGTGAATTCCCGTCCGCTATCAATGGCCTCCAAACTGGAGACGACACGATGGCAGACTTTAAAGTCAGAACCCGCAATGCCGGCGCGCTTGCCGTCCTGCCGCCGGGCAGCTTGCCGGCGGTCACCACCCCGACCGGTGGCACGGTCGATGTGGTCACGCAGGTCAGCGCGCCCGGCTTCAGCCCGCTCGACCTGCTCCATGCCTCTTTGGCCGCCTGCATGGTGCTCAGCGCCCGCATCGCCGCCACCCGCCTCGGCGTCGCCGACCGGCTCGGCGAGGTGAGGGCGGATGTCAGCGGCGAGAAGGCGAAGGACGAGCCCTCGCGGGTCGAGACATTCACCGTCAGATTGGAGATCACCGGCGACCTCGATGCCGCAATGAAAGAACGGATCCTGGCGGACGCGGAAAACATCTGCACCGTCTCCAACACGCTGCGCGGCGCGCCGGCGCTTCGTTCCACGCTGGGGTGAGCGCAATGGCGCATCTATCCCCCATTGACTACGCGACCGCCTCGGACGACATCCGCGCCGAGCACGACCGAGAGCTCGCGCTGCGCGGCCGCAGGACCAACATGAAGCGCATCCTGCTTCACTCGCCGGCCGCCCACCGCATCTACGCCGAATGGTTCACGCTGCGCGACCTTCTCAAGCTCACACTCGACGACCGCGCCATCTGGCTGTTGTCGAAAGCGGTCGCCGAAACGATGCGCGCCGAGATTCCCGTGACGTTCTTTCGCCGCGCATTGATCGAGAACGGGCTCGACCCCGAAGCGATCGAACCGACCGCCGACGAGACGCTGCTGATCTCCTTCGGCATGGCAATCGCCGCCGATGCCAATGCCGTCCCGGCAGAAACCTGGGCCGCACTCAAGGCGCGCTACGACGAGACGCTGCTCGTCAACCTCACCGCCTTCGCCGGCATCATGGTGGCGACCTGCGTATTCACCAATGCGGTGAAGGTGGATCTCGATCCGGAGCTGGAGATGTATCGGAGGCAGTGAGGCGCGACTTCTCCTTCTCCCCCTGTGGGAGAAGGTGGATCGGCGCGTTAGCGCCGAGACGGATGAGGGGTGTTCCAGCTTGGCGATAAGATTGAAATCGCCGCCGCCTCATTCCTTCCAGCACCCCTCATCCGACCTCGCTGCGCGAGGCCACCTTCTCCCACAAGGGGAGAAGGGAAAGCCGGCGCCCACCCCCGCAGGAATCGGGTGGCCGATGCTCATCCTTCGCCCCACTTTGACACCAAGCGAAGGAGCCAACCCATGACCATCCATTCCCTCAACACCAAACGCGCCAGCCGCTCCGCCGAATCCCGCGTCGCAGCACAAGATTGGCGCGCGCTGATCTCTGAACTCAACGCCCATGGCTGTGCCGTCATGCCCGGCATGCTGTCGGCGGAAGAATGCGCCGATATCGCCGCGCTCTACCCGCATGAAGAGCATTTCCGCAGCCATGTCGTGATGGCGCGCCACGGCTTCGGCAAGGGCGAATATCGGTATTTCAAATATCCGCTGCCGGACCTGATCGAGGGCCTGCGCACCGCGCTCTATCGGCGCCTCGCCACCGTTGCCAATGACTGGAACGAGAAGATGGGCGTTGCCCAGCGCTATCCGGCCGAGCACGCCGCCTTCCTGAAACGCTGCCACGACGAGGGGCAGGTAAAGCCGACGCCGCTTCTGCTGCAATACGGCCCCGGCGATTTCAACTGCCTGCACCAGGATCTCTACGGCGAGCTTGCCTTTCCGTTGCAGGTGGCGATCTTGCTGTCCGAGCCCGGCGAGGATTTCACCGGCGGCGAATTCGTGCTCACCGAGCAGCGCCCGCGCATGCAAAGCCGCGCCGAGGTGGTGCCGCTCAAGCGCGGCGATGCGGTAATCTTCGCCGTGCACAACCGGCCGGTGGAGGGCACGCGAGGTTACTATCGCGTCAACCTACGCCACGGCGTTAGCCGCCTGCGCTCGGGCAGGCGACATACGCTCGGCATCATCTTCCATGACGCGAGGTGACACTCCCCGCGGCGGCGTTTTTTTACGCTCCCGGCCGCCGATAACGGATCGATTTCGCCCTGCCCAGCGCGTCCATCGTCTCCTCGACGCTGAGGAGGACGGTGGTCTCGCAGGAGCTGAGCGCCCCTCCGGCACCGATGGCGAGCACGACGGACGCCATCGAAACATTGTCCGGCGCCTCCCACAGGTTCCAGCCGTCGTGCTCGCCGAACGCGTACCAGAACCCGTGCAGCTTTCCGCCCACCGATTCTATGTATGAGCTGGCTGCCTTGCGGCGATCTTCGGGGTTTTCGATCATTCGCGCCCATGTCTCGGGCGTGTAGCTGAAGCGCGTCAGGTACATGGCCATGGTTGACCTCCCTTGCCAGAGCCCATCAAGTGGTTGGCTCCAGCACTAAGCGCTCGATCTGTCGGCGACGCGAATCAATTTTACCTCGGCTGGGTTCTGCCCCAAAGGGAATAGGCCGAGCGCGGCATGCGGCGCTTCTGCCTCTTCCCCTCGTGCCCGCATTCGCGTAATGCCCCGGGCAAATCCCCGCCACGTCAGCGAAGTTTCCCGGACCGTCCCATGATCCGTCTCGAAAATATCGGCAAGCAGAACGGCCGACAGATCGTCTTCATCGAAGCTTCCGCCGCCTTGCAGAAGGGCGAGAAGATCGGGCTTGTCGGCCCGAACGGCGCCGGCAAGACGACTCTGTTCCGCATGATCATTGGCCAGGAGCAGCCCGATGAAGGTCAGGTCTCGGGCGATCGCGGCGTCACCATCGGCTATTTCAGCCAGGATGTCGGCGATATGGGCGGCTTGAGCGCCGTCGCCGAGGTCATGGAGGGCGCCGGACCGGTCAGCGCGGTCGCTGCCGAGATGCGCGAGCTTGAGCACGCCATGGGCGATCCCGACCGCGCCAACGACATGGATCAGATCATCGAGCGCTACGGCGAATTGCAGCACCGCTTCGAGGAGCTTGACGGCTATGCGCTCGACGGTCGGGCGCGCGAGGTGTTGGACGGCCTCGGCTTCAGCCAGGAGATGATGGACGGCGACGTCTCAAAACTCTCCGGCGGCTGGAAGATGCGCGTGGCACTCGCCCGCATCCTGTTGATGCGGCCCGACGTCATGCTGCTCGACGAGCCGTCGAACCATCTCGACCTCGAAAGCCTGATCTGGCTGGAGAAATTCCTCAAGGATTACGACGGCGCGCTGCTGATGACCTCGCACGACCGCGAGTTCATGAACCGCATCGTCACCAAGATCATCGAGATCGACGCCGGCGCGCTCACCTCCTATTCCGGCAATTATGAATTCTACCAGGAGCAGCGTGCGCTGGCCGACAAGCAACTGCAGGCGCAGTTCGAGCGCCAGCAGGCGATGCTGGCCAAGGAGATCGCCTTCATCGAGCGCTTCAAGGCGCGCGCCTCCCATGCGGCGCAGGTGCAGAGCCGGGTGAAGAAGCTCGACAAGATCGACCGCGTCGAGCCGCCGAAGCGCCGCCAGACGGTGGCCTTCGAATTCCAGCCGGCGCCGCGCTGCGGCGAGGACGTGGCGACGCTGAAGGGCATCCACAAATCCTATGGCAGCCGCTCGATCTATTCAGGCCTCGACTTCCAGATCCGCCGCCGCGAGCGCTGGTGCGTGATGGGCGTCAACGGCGCCGGCAAGTCGACGCTTTTGAAGCTGGTGGCCGGTGCCTCCGAACCGGACGAGGGTTCGGTTGTGCGCGGCCCGAGCGTCAAGATGGGCTATTTCGCCCAGCATGCGATGGAACTGCTCGATGGTGAGCGCACCGTCTTCCAGACGCTGGAGGACAATTTCCCGCAGGCGGGCCAGGCGCCGCTGCGCGCTTTGGCAGGCTGCTTCGGCTTTTCCGGCGACGAGATCGAAAAGAAGTGCCGCGTGCTTTCCGGCGGCGAGAAGGCGCGGCTGGTGATGGCGCTGATGCTGTTCGACCCGCCCAATCTGCTGGTGCTCGACGAACCGACCAACCACCTCGACATCACCACCAAGCAGATGCTGATCGAGGCGCTGTCGCAATATGAAGGCACCATGCTCTTCGTCTCGCATGACCGCCATTTCCTGGCCGCGCTGTCGAACCGCGTGCTGGAGCTGACGCCCGAAGGCATCCACACCTATGGCGGTGGCTATACGGAATATGTCGCCCGCACCGGCCAGGAAGCGCCGGGGCTGAGGGGGTAGGGGGCAATATGCGGCGGCGCGTTCCCTATCAGGTGAGCGCCGGCGCTTGCCCCTTTGCCAGCCCGCGATCGATCAGCCGCGCAAGCCGCGCCGAGAACGCCTTGGCGTCGGCCGGCTTGTCGCCGTCGAGCACACGTGCCTCGTCGTAAAGCAGATGGGCGGCGTCTTCCTTGAACGCCTTCTCGTCGTCGCCCAGCTTTGCCAGCGCCGCCACGCGCTCGTGGCGCGGGTTGATCTCGAGGATTGGCTTGGCCGCCTTGTCGAGCCGGCCGGCGGCGTTGAGCAGGCGCTCGAACTGGCGGTCCGGGCCATGCTCCGGCGCGACAAGGCACACGGCGCTTTCGGTCAGCCGGTCCGAGGACTTCACGTCCGAAACCTCCTCGCGAAGCGTCGTTTTCACGAAAGCCAGGAAGGCGGCGATATCCGACGACGTCTCCCCGTCGGGCTTCGCCGCATCTTCGGGCAGCGCGATATCGGCGAGCTCGACCGCGCCCTGCGTCACCGACTTGAACGGTTTGCCGTCGAATTCCGGCGCCATCGTCACCCAGAAGCTGTCGACGGGATCGGTGAGGAGCAGCACCTCGATGCCGCGTGCGCGAAAACCTTCGAGCTGGGGCGAGGCTTCGAGCCGGGCGCGATCGTCACCGGCCATGAAGAAGATCGCTTTCTGTCCTTCCTTCATCGCTGCGACATAGTCGGCAAGGCTGCGCCAGCCTTCGCCTGAGGTCGTCGAACGGAAGCGGGCAAGCTTCAGCAACTGCTCGCGTCGCTCGTAATCCTCATAGAGACCTTCCTTGAGGACGACGCCGAAATTTTCCCAGATTTTGGCGTAGGCTTCGGCATCGTTTTCGGCCGTCTTGGCGAGGTCGCCGAGAACGCGGTTGGTCACGCCCTTGCGGATCGCTGCGAGCAACGGGCTTTCCTGGATCATCTCGCGCGAGATATTGAGCGGCAGGTCGGCGGAATCGACCAGGCCGCGCACGAAGCGCAGGTAGCGCGGCAGCAGATCGGCTTCGTCGGTGATGAAGACGCGCCGCACATAGAGCTTCATGCGGCCCTTGCGGTCCTGGTCGAACAGGTCGAACGGCCGCGATCCCGGGACGAAGGCGAGCACGCTGTATTCCTGCCGGCCCTCGGCGCGGAAATGGATGGTCGAGGCGGGCTCGTCATACTGGCCGGCGATGCTGCGGTAGAAGTCGGTATATTCCTCCGGCTTGATCTCGCTCTTTTGCCGCACCCAAAGCGCCGTGCCGTCGGCGATGTCGCGCGGTTCGGCGCCGGGCTTTTCGACAAATGTGATTGGCACCGGCACATGTCCGGACTGCGACTTCGCCAAGCCCTCGAGCCGATAGGGCGTGGTGTAGGACGAGGCGTCCTCCATCAGATGCAGCACCACGCGCGTGCCGCGCTTGGGTGCTGCCTCGAGCGGCACCGGCGCGATCTCGTAGGTGCCCTTGCCGTCGGACGACCAGCGGAAGGCCTCGTCGCTGCCGGCCTGGCGGCTGATGACGTCGACACGGTCTGCGACCATGAAGGCCGAATAAAACCCGACGCCGAACTGGCCGATCAGCTGCGTGTCTTCCGCCGCCTTGCCGGCTTCGACGCGCTCCATGAAGGCGCGCGTGCCGGAGCGCGCGATCGTGCCCAGCGCCTCCGCCATCTCGTCGCGGCTCATGCCGATGCCGTTGTCCTCGACCGAAAGCTCCTTGTTGTCCGGATTGGCGGCAATCGTGATGCGCGGCTTGGCATCGTCGCCCAGAAGCTCTGGCCGGCTCACCGCCTCGAAGCGCAGCCTCTCGCAGGCATCCGCCGCATTGGAGATCAGCTCGCGCAGGAAAACGTCTCGGTCCGAATAGACCGAGTGCACCATCATGTGCAGCAGCCGCGAGACGTCCGCCTCGAATGTCCTGGTTTCCTTTGCCTTGGTGTCCGTCGTCATTCAGAATTCCTGCGCTCGTTGCGTTGTCCGCCGCGCCAGCAGGCGCCGGGTTTCAAATTTTCAGCCATTGTTGCTTGTGGATGCGCTCCCTGCCAGCGCCGCAGGCGCCAGCGAAACCAGGTCCGGCGCCAGGATATCGTGGCGGCGGGCGAAAGCAACAAGGGTTGCCCGCACCGTTTCCGCGTCGATCTCGCCGGCAATGCCGGCTCTGCAGGAATTGAGCGCGATCGCATGCGCGCTGCTCCTGCTCGCGGCCGGCCAATCCTGCAGCAGGGCATGGGCTTCCATCACGGTCTCGAGCCGGACCGGCAAACCCATTCCGACGAGGATGGTGACAGGCTCTTCAAAGCGGTCGTGGTTCATGGTCAGAACCCTCATTCGGGTGCATCATCATGGCGCCTTGACGATGGCCGGTCGTCCCGGCCAGCACATGTCGGCGCGGGTAGGGCGGTTGCAGGACGACGCCGTGCGGTCGCGGCTGGCCTACGCCGTTGAACGCCTGCACAACCACCGGGCCTGCCGGCGTGTGCGTCGCTGAATGCCGGTTAAGGCGCGGCGGGGGCAGCGCCTTGTGTGCCTTGGCGAGGGCCTCGATCCAGGCGGCGACCGCCAGCGGCACCGGCGCGCGCCCCTCGAGCCAGCGCGTCACGTCGTTTCTGGGCCAGCCAAGCTCCTCGGCGACGTCGGCAGCTTCCCATCGCAAGATTCTCAGGCATTCGCGCAATCGTCCTGCAATCATGGCAATCCTCGTCCGTTCGCAGTCACATGGGCCCCGCCTTGAAGGCGGGGCCCGATTTCGCTAGCCGCCCGCGGATGTTTCGGTGGCCGACACGTGCTGTGCGGCAAGAAACATCAGCGTTGAGGCGACGGTCCGCCGGTTCCATCCGGCGGATTCGGCCGTGTCGAGCAAGTCTGCCAGCAACGGCTTCAATGCGCTTCGACATTCGGCTTCATAAGCGAGGAATTCGCTTGCCGGGCGCGTCGGTGCCGGAACCGAGCCATTGCCGCTCATCATATCCATAAGGGCCTCCCATCGTGCGTTTCGAAACGCCCGCTCCCGTTGCCGGAAGCGGGCTCCCGTCGGCGTCTCAGAAGTCCATGCCGGCGCCGGCCGGCATGGCCGGAGCGGCCTCCTTCTTCGGCTTCTCGGCCACCATGGCCTCGGTGGTGACGAGCAGTCCGGCAACCGAGGCCGCATCCTGCAGCGCGGTGCGCACGACCTTGGCGGGATCGATGACGCCCTGTTTGTAGAGGTCGCCATATTCGCCGGTCTGGGCGTTCCAGCCATAGGCGAATTCGGTCTTCTCGCGCAGCTTGCCGACGATGATCGAACCTTCCGACCCGCTGTTCTCGGCGATCTGACGCGCCGGAGCCTCGATCGCGCGCCGCACGATATCGACGCCGTATCTCTGGTCCGGGTTGTCGACGGCGACTGTATCGAGCGCCTTGGCCGCCCTGAGCAGGGCAACGCCGCCGCCGGGCAGGATACCTTCCTCGACCGCCGCGCGCGTGGCGTGCAGCGCGTCGTCGACGCGGTCCTTCTTCTCCTTGACCTCCACTTCCGTTGCGCCGCCGACGCGGATCACGGCAACGCCGCCGGCGAGCTTGGCCAGCCGCTCCTGCAGCTTCTCGCGATCATAGTCGGAGGTGGTCTCCTCGATCTGCGCCTTGATTTGCGTGATGCGGCCCTGGATCTCCTCCTTCTTGCCGGCGCCGTCGACGATGGTGGTGTTCTCCTTCTCGATCGCGACCTTCTTGGCACGGCCGAGCATCTCCAGCGTGACATTCTCCAGCTTGATGCCGAGATCCTCGCTAATGGCCGTGCCGCCGGTCAGGATGGCGATGTCCTCCAGCATGGCCTTGCGGCGGTCGCCGAAGCCCGGAGCCTTGACGGCGGCGACCTTCAGTCCGCCGCGCAGCTTGTTGACCACCAGCGTGGCCAGAGCCTCGCCCTCGACATCTTCGGCAATGATCAGCAGCGGCTTACCGGACTGCACCACGGCCTCCAGCACCGGCAGCAGGGCCTGGAGATTGCCCAGCTTCTTCTCATGAATCAGGACATAGGGCTCTTCGAGCTCGACGCGCATCTTGTCCTGGTTGGTGATGAAGTAGGGTGAGAGATAGCCGCGGTCGAACTGCATGCCTTCCACGACTTCCAGCTCGGTCTCGGCCGTCTTGGCCTCCTCGACGGTGATGACGCCTTCGTTGCCGACTTTTTCCATGGCCTCGGCCAGGAAGCGGCCGATCTCGGCATCGCCATTGGCCGAGATCGTGCCGACCTGGGCGATCTCGTCGTTGCTGGTGATCTTGCGGGCGTTGACTTTGAGTTCGGCGACGACGGCATCCACGGCCTTGTCGATACCGCGCTTGAGATCCATCGGGTTCATGCCCGATGCAACGGCCTTGGCCCCTTCGCGAACGATCGCCTGGGCAAGCACGGTGGCCGTCGTGGTGCCGTCACCGGCGAGGTCGCTGGTTTTCGAAGCGACTTCGCGAACCATCTGGGCGCCCATGTTCTCGAACTTGTCCTCGAGCTCGATCTCCTTGGCGACGGTGACGCCGTCCTTGGTGATGCGCGGCGCGCCGAACGACTTGTCGATGACGACGTTGCGGCCCTTCGGACCGAGCGTCACCTTCACCGCGTCGGCGAGGATATTGACGCCGCGCAGCATGCGCTCGCGGGCGTCGGAATGGAATTTGACTTCCTTGGCAGCCATTGGATCACTCCTTGTTTAGGCAGCTTTCATTGACTGGTTGCGGTTCGATCGAAGCCCCGGTCAGGCGGCTTTCTTCAGCGTCTCGACCTGCTCGATCACGCCCATCACATCGCTTTCCTTCATGATGAGCAGATCCTCGCCGTTGAGCTTGATCTCGGTGCCGGACCACTTGCCGAACAGGATGCGGTCGCCGACCTTCACGTCGAGGGGCACGAGCTTGCCGCTCTCGTCGCGGGCGCCTGGCCCGACGGCGATGACTTCGCCTTCCTGCGGCTTTTCCTTGGCAGTGTCGGGGATGATGATGCCGCCGGCCGTCTTCTCTTCGGCCTCGATGCGGCGCACGAGCACGCGGTCATGCAATGGACGGAACGTCATATCGTTCTCCTTCAGGACAAACAGATTGCGAGCAGTTCCTCCGCTCCGGACCGGCAGGACCGGAGCGGGGCTCGCGCGACCCTTTCGGCATCGCGCGCATGTCGAGCTAATTTTGCCTTCATCTACTTTCAAGGGGGTACCGCAAATTTTTTGGCACTCTCGACCGTTGAGTGCTAGCGCGCTGAAAACATGCGGTAAATTGGCCCGCTCCGATAACGGAGAGGCTTGAATTCGCGATTGAGTTGAACAAGATTATCGGCGCCCGGCAGCGCCGGGACCGCTGAGAAATTGGAACCCGAAGCAAGGAGTTTTTGGAGACGGAGGACAGAAATGGACCGACAGACGCTTTCGCCGATCATTCCTTCCCTAGCTCCCGAACTATCAGACCTTTCGCTCGACCGGCTGTTGTCGCCGGCCAGGCATTTTCAGCACCCGCGGGATGTGCTGGAGGACGGCTCGCTCGATATATGGGAAAAGCGGGCGATCCTTTCGTCCTGGGCGTCCGATGCTTGCGCCGTAGAATCGATGCCGGCGCTGCGCCAGCCGCCGGGCACCGAGCGGCCGGTCTCCTTCGACGACATCATGGATGCGCTGCGCCGGCTTGATGCGCTGGCTCCGCCGCCCAGCGGCCCTGCCGATGACGACCACCGGCAGGTGGTCGACCGGCTGAGCGCGTGAAGGCCCGAAGGCGATGGCGGTCAGCAGGGAATTCCGCTTGCAGATGAATGGGTATGGCTTGACCACTGCCGAGATCCATTATCATCTGCCCGACCATCCCAGCCTGCTCCAGCTTTACGTCTGGCAGGACTATGATCTTGCCCCGGATTTCCCGGCGCTGAGGGGCTTTCTGGGCTTTTGGGAGCGCGAGCTGGCTGGCGCCTTGCATTCTGTCCGTGTCGCCCACTATCGGCTCATCAGGGCGTCGGAATGGCGGGCCGTCGACGGGATCATCGCGATCCATTGAAGATCAGCTCCGCGAGGCGGTCGTGGTTGTGCGGCCGCCTCCAATTCATGATTCGCCTGCCTGCATGCAGACGAAAGGGCTGACTTTCACGACCTGAAGGCTGCTTCGAAGCGGGGCCTTGACGTGCCCGTGTTGAATTCCCAGATCGATTACGCCGGTGCTTGAGAGAGACCGGCAAGGTCAAGGGGCGCCGCTTCCTTGGCGCCCCTCGTATCTATGTTGCTCAATGGAGGATGTAGCTATGAGAACCACGTTTGACTTCAGTCCCCTGTTCCGGTCGAGCATCGGCTTCGATCGAATGCTGAACGCGCTCGAGACGGCGAGCCGGATCGAGACCGTCGATAATTGGCCACCCTATGACATCGCCAAGACCGCAGAAGACGACTACCGCATCAGTATGGCGGTGGCTGGGTTCTCGCAGGACGAACTGGCCATTACCCAGGAGCAGAACATGCTCATGGTCTCTGGCCAGAAAGCCGGCGAGGACAAGGGCGAGTACCTGCATCGTGGCATCGCCGGCCGTGCATTCCAGCGCCGCTTCGAGCTTGCCGACCACGTCAAGGTCGTTGGCGCCAGCTTGGTCAATGGGCTGCTGACGATCGATCTGAAGCGCGAAATTCCAGAAGAGATGAAACCGCGGCGGATCGAGATCGCGGCCGACAAGGCAACGCTCAAAGGCACGACAAAGAAGATCGAAGGCGAGAAGCACGCCGCCTGAGGGCTTCTTGTGAGCGCATCCGCGCTATGCGCCGGGCGCTGCCCGGCGCGTAGGTGCTTTTCGAGCCGATGAACAGAAAGGAGCAAACCATGAGTGTCCGTGATCTGATCCCCTGGGGCCGGAGCAACGGCAACCAGCTTCCAAGCATTTTCCGCGACAGTGAGCGCGATCCGTTCCTGTCGCTGCATCGCGAGGTGAACCGCCTGTTTGACGACGTTTTCCGCGGCTTCGACAGTCGGTTGCCGTCACTTGGCGGTGTCTCCGCCCTCGGCGCCGGTTGGCCGAGCGTCGAGATCTCCAACGGCGAGAAGGAGATCAAGGTGATGGCCGAGGTGCCGGGCCTCGAACAGAGAGACATCGAGGTCCTGCTCGACGACGGCGTGCTGACGCTGAGAGGCGAGAAGCGCTCCGAGACGGAGGACAAGGATAGGCAGTTCTCCGAGCGCTATTACGGCCGCTTCGAGCGCCGCATCCCGGTCGGCTACGAGGTCAAGGAAGACGAGGTGGATGCCCGCTTCAAGAACGGCGTGCTGACCGTCACCTTGCCGAAGAGCGAGAAGGCGCAGTCGCAGGTCAAGCGCATCGACATCAAGAGTTGATGCACCGACGCGGGAGGTCGGCCCATCCGCCTCCCGCGTCGACTCCCATAGAGCCACGGCAACCGGATGCTCGCGCAAGCAACTCCACTCGATCGATCATGGGCGGCCGAGGAAGAGAAAATTTATACGGCGGGAGCTTCTTTTTTCCGTCCAGAAGTCTTCGCATCGCTCATCTGAATGATGACAAGCAGCTCGCTGTCTTTCCCTTCTGCTGCGCATGCTTTCAGCACCTATCCGGAGAGAAAGCTAACATATGTTAGGAACGGGAGAGGGGCTCACCTAGCGCGGATCCGCATCAGATTGGGACCGGCGATAACCTTAATTTTGGTTTCCTTTGCACAGGCTTCCCGAACGGAAGGTAACGCGATAGATTAGTAATTCGTTAAGTACGCCCGGGGGCGAGCGTAAAAGATGTGTCGTCGAGCGTAAGGGATGTGCCGTGATGAATTTCAAGTCTCTGATCAAGCGGGCCGAGGACGTCGATAAGGAATTTCAGGAACTCCAATCGGATCTGGCGGAGGCGTTCGAGGACGTTCTCAAAGATGACGAACAGCCGCCGTCGGAAGACGACGCCGTCGCCGGTCGGGAACTGGTTGCAAGCGACGAGAATCCGCCGGCCGAAGAGCCGTCCGACGCATCGGCATCGCGGCTGACACCGCATACCCAGACGCGGCTGGCCGCCCTGGAGGCCGTCACCGGGCTTTTCCGGGACGGGCAGGGCCATCTGCAGGAGATCGAGGCAAAGCTGGCGGAGATCGCCACTGCGCATCATATGACGCGCGAAGTCCTCAACGTCTTCCATCGCGACGTGTTGCGCTCCAACGAGCTGGAGCTGGCAAACCTCGCTCTCACCGCCGAACACAAGACATTGTCGGAACAATTGCTTGACGCCGCCCGCCGGCAGCGCGAACGCGACGGCGCGGCCGAAGCGTGGCAGCAGCGCGAGGCGAGCCTCGTCCAGGACCGGGAGCAGCTGCGCTCGGCGCTTGCGGCGGTGCGCCTGGAGCTGGTGGAGATGGGCAATGAGACCGCCAGGCGCGAGACGGAGTTCGGCGAGATCGTTAAAGCCCTGACGGCCAAGACCGTCGAAGTCGACAGGCGCGGCGCCGAGAACAAGCTGCTGCGCGAAAAGCAGGTCGGCCTTTCGGTCGATCTGGAGCAGGCGCAAAAGCGCGAGGCGGAGGCCCGGCACAAGTTCGACGAGTTCGCGGCAACCCACGCCAGTGAAACCGCCCACATCGCCGAGCTGATGGCTCAAATCGGCAACCACGAAAAGGAAGAAACCCGGCTGCAGAAAGCGCTCGAAGCAGCGCAGGCCAGGCTTGCCGAAACAATCGAGGCGGCGCGGATCGCCGAGAGCGACAGCACCGCCGAATTGGCACGCAGCCACGCGGAAATGCGCGGTTTGCGTGCCGAGATCCAGGAACTGCAGTCGCGTCTGGACAAGGTCTCGACCGACAATGGCGAAGCCACGGACGAGATCACCAGGCTAAAGGCGCAGCTGAACGACGCCGTCACCGAACGCCAGATTGCGGAGAAAAGGCTCGCCGTTCTCAAGGACGAGAGCGAAGCCGACAAGAAGAACCTGTCCGAGGTCAGCACCAATTTCTCACGGCTTTCGCTGCAGCAGGCGTCGGAGCAGATCCAGCTCGATATCCAGAAGCAGGAATGCGAGGATTTGCGCGCCGAAGTCGAAGCGCTCAACGCCCGCATCCGGGAATTGCTGCCTTATGAGCGCCTGCATCGGGTGACCGACGCAAGGTCGCGCATGGATGCCGCGCCTCAAACCAACGGGATCATCGCGGAAGCGGCGCGCCCCGTCGCGCGGCGCGTTTCTCGGCGCAACATGCGGGCGAACGGAGGCTGAGGGTTTCGAGCGGCTCGGCTTCGACAGCGCCGGCCCGCTCTATCTCTATGGTTTGAAACCGCTCCACTTCGAGAGCCGCTGCGCTTTCCTGGAATTGCCCTGGCGGACTATTTCCCAGCCATGTCGTCGGCAAGGTCCTGCGCCTGCTTGAGCAGCGCCGGGAAGGACGGGTCGCCGGGCAGGCGCTGGGCCATGCAGGCGCGGTAGTCGGCGTCGCCCTTTTCCCAGGCGGCGTTGGCGGGATCGGAGACCTGCGGATCGTCCTGGTCCGAACCCTGGTCGGCCTGCTGGGCTTTCTGCGCGGCGGCGTCGGCGGCTGCCCAGATTGAATCGCAGGCCGCGATCTTCGGCACGGCGGGCGAGGCGGGTGCCTCGGCAATCAGCACGCGGTCACCTTTCACGACTGCCACGACGACGTGCTGATCGTAGATCGGTCCGACATCCTGGGTCCAGCCACCGAGCCGCGCGACCACCGCATCGGCGCCGTCGGGCTTCTTCAACGAAAAGTCGAGCGTGCCCGAGAATGCCGCGTCGCTGCCGATGGCCTGGGTGTAAAAACTGTCGAGCTTCAACGCCGCGCCGATGTCGGCGGGCAGCTTGAAATCCGCTTCCGCTTCGGACGATTTTGACTTGAGCCAGCGCTCGGTCAAGCCGCGCGTCGAGGCGACGATGCTTGGGCCGTCGTCGCTCTGCGCATATCGCAGCCCGTCCAGCATGCCGTAGCCGATATCGGAAGCGTTGAGGCTTTGAACATTGATGGTACCGGTCGCCGGAAAGCCTTTGACGGAGAGCGGACCGAGAATGGTGGCGAGGCGCTGCTGGAGGTCGGCCAGCGCCTTCTCGTTCTGGGCATCGATAGTTTCGATCGCCGTATTGGCGCTTTCCTGCGCGGTGATATCGGCGATCGCCTTGTCGCGCGCGGCGATATAATCATCTTCCGGCGAGGCGGCATAGGCCGCGTTGCCCGCCAGCGCAATGAGAAGCGTCAAGACCAACCGCATACTGCAACCCCAAATTAGCGATCAAAGCCCTTGCGAGCCATCGCCCGACTTGGCGGCTTTTGCGTGGCGGAAATCATGGAGAGCCAAATCTTTATTCCGCCTTGCGTTTCTCCACCTCGGCCTTCCTCAGCAAGAACCGCTGGATCTTGCCGCTAGGTGTCTTCGGCAGTTCGCTGACGAACTCGACCTCGCGCGGATAGGAATGCGCAGACAGCCGCTTCTTCACATGCTGGGCGAGTTCCTCGGCTAGCGCCTCGCTGCCCTTGAAGGCAGGCGCCAGCACCACGAACGCCTTGACGATCTCCGTGCGCTGCGGATCGGGCACGCCGACGACGGCCGCCTCGTTTACCGCCGGATGCTCGATCAGCGCGCTTTCGACATCGAACGGCCCGATGCGGTAGCCGGACGAGGTGATGACGTCGTCGGCCCGGCCGATGAAGGAGACCGAGCCGTCCGGCTCATATTCCACTGTGTCGCCGGTGCGGTAGTAGCCGCCCGCAATCGCCGGCGTTTCCGCCTGGTGGTAGCCGTCGAACCAGCGCAGCGGCGAGTTGGCGATATCGACCGCCAGCACGCCGGGTTGGTTGGGGCCGAGTTCGTTGCCTGCCTCGTCCAGCACCACCATGCGGTAGCCGGGCATGGCAAAGCCGGCCGAGCCGGCGCGGACCGTATGCGCCAGACCATGATGGTTGTTGACCATCATGCCATTCTCGGTCTGGCCGTAATGATCGTGGATCGGCGCTGCAAGATGCGCGTCGAACCAGCGGATCACCTCCGGATTGAGCGGCTCGCCGGCGCTGCTCACCACGCGCAGCCTGCCCTTGACGCGGGCCGCGGCCTCGGGCCCTTCCGCCATTAGCAGGCGATAGGCTGTCGGCGAGCCGGCCAGGCTGGTGACGCCCAGGCGCTCGATGATGTCGTAGGTCGATTTGGCGTTGAACGCGCCTTCGTAGAAGGTGGTGGCGATGCCGAGCTGCAAAGGCCCGGTGATGGCGTAGTAGAGCCCATAGGCCCAGCCGGGATCGGCGATGTTCCAGAAGATGTCGTCGGGCCGAAGCCCGATCGCGTCACGCATATAGGCGCCGAAGGCAAGCAGCGCGTTGAGCGGCACCGGCACGCCCTTTGGGTGCCCGGTCGTGCCGGAGGTCGACATCATCATGAACAGGTCGGTGCCCTTGCGCATGACCGGCTCGCTATCGAGGGAGGCAGCCGCGAGCGCCGCGCGGAAATCGACGTCGCCTGCTGCAAGGGCGTCGCCGGGCCCAACGATGGTGGCGATGCGCGGACGGTTTTCCACCTCGTCGAGCTTGGCGCGGTTTGCGGGGTTGGTCACCACCAGCTTCGCCTTGCTGTAGTTCAGGCGATGCTCGACAGCCTTCGGCCCGAAAGCGGTGAACAGCGGCTGGTACACAGCGCCGACACGCCATGTGCCGAGGATCAGCGCCACCAATTCAGGGATGCGCGGCAGCATGCCGGCGACGACGTCGCCAGGGCGCACGCCGAGACTTTTGAGCAGGGTGCCGACGCAGCCCGCCATGTCGGCCAGATCGTCGAAGGAGTATTCGCGCAATTCACCGGCAGCCGAGATCGCGCGCAGCGCCAGCCGGTTTTCGCCGGTATAGCGGCCGCAGCATTCGACATAGGCGTTGATGCCGGTCGCCGGATCGCCGTGGAGGCGTGCGATCTCGTCCTCGATGCGGAATTGCGCAACGGCATCCTCATAGCGCGGCAGCGCCGCTGGCGTGTCGGTCATGGCAATCCTCCCTCGGCGGCGGATCATTTCCCCATGATCGCCGCCGGAGGAGATTGCATGAAAGGAGGGCGCTGGTCGATTGCGGCAGCGTCTTTCTCCCCGTTTTACGGGGAGCTCCTTATCCACGCTTCCGATAAAGGCTCAGCGTTATCTCCTTGCCCACGCCCACGGGCGTCAGCATAAAATAATCATAGACCCTGATTTCGCCGCTCGGACCGACCATCCGCTTCGACCAGATCGGCGCTTCCTCGACCCGCATCTCGGCCCATTGGCGCGCGAAGTGGGGGCTCAGCGCCTTGAGTGGATCGAGCACGGCGCGGATGTCGGCAGCAGACGCGTATTCGACGGTCACGGCGCGGAATTGCGCGATCGCCGAGCGAGCTACCACTTCCCAGTCGGCGAACAGGCCGCGCCAGGCGGGATCGAGGAAGAACCGCGCCAGCAGGTTGCGCCTTGCGGGATCGTCCTGATCGAAGCCGCCGAACAAATCCGCCGCCTCGTCGTTCCAGGCAATGAAGTCCCAGGCGCGGTTGAGCGCATAGGCCGGGTTGGGCGAGAGCGTGGCGAGCAATCCGACAATGCGCGGATCGGGCGAGGGGCCTTCGAGCGGCGTCGCCTCAGGCCGCCATTCCGGCTTTGCGAGCTTGAACAGGTGCTGGTGTTCCACAGGCACGAGGTCCAGCACGTCGGCGAGCGCATTGAGCACCTGCGCGGAAGGATTGGCCTCGCGGCCCTGTTCTAGCCACATATACCAGGTGGCGCTGATCCCTGCGAGCAGCGCGACTTCCTCACGCAGCAGCCCGCTTGCGCGCCGTCGCGTGCCGGTGCGGATGCCATGCCGTGACGGCTCGACGCGTTCGCGCATGGCGCGCAGGAAGCGGCCGAGTTCCTTACGCCTGTCCATCTCGGTGGTCTGTTCCAGCATGCTCGTGCCTCGAAGGGGGTGGCGACGCTACTAGCAGCGCCGCTCATCTTGTACCACCTTGCTACCAGTATAATGAGGCAGCGCATCGACAATCACGCCGCGTCGGAACGCGGCGCCAGACAAAGGATTCCGCAAATGAATGCGCTGAAAAACATCAGGAATATCGACTACACCGTCCTCTTCGCCCGCGACATGAAGGAGATGCGGCGTTTCTATGAGGACGTGATGGGCTTTCGCGTCCATTCCAGCCTGGGCGAGAGCTGGATCGCCTACCAGGTCGGCTCGTGCCTGCTGGCGCTCACTGAGCGCGGCGTGATGTTCAACGACTTGCCGACCCCGGCGGGCGCGCTCTCCATGCAGCTCGCCTTCCGGGTGACGCCCAGCCAGGTTGACCAATGCGCCGAGACGTTGCGTGAGAAGGGCGTGGCGATCGAAAGTGGGCCGACCGACCGGCCCTGGGGTCACCGCACGCTTTTCTTTCGCGATCCCGACGGCAATGTGCTGGAGATCTACGCCGATATCTAGCCTTGCGGCAGTTGAATGCCTTGCGTCAAGCGGCTCGTCGACTTCTACGAGACAGTCACGGGCATCAAGCTCACGGTCTACACCGAGGATTTCGCCGAGCTGCTTGCTTCACGCCGGTGACAGCGGAGGCGATTGCGAAGCTCAAGCGGTGAGAGTTCCAAGTTCCCAACACGGCGTAAGGCGGTATGCGGTTGACCACATCGACCATCCGGCCGATAGGGACGGCGAACCAGAGAACCGCAATGACCACTAATCTCAAACAGCCGGCCGCCCCCGACGCCGCCTGGCAAGCCGACATCCGCGCCGGCGTGCGCCATGTCCGCGACCTCGCGTCCCTGCCGCTTTCGGCCGCCGAGCGCGCCGTCATGCAAGAAGCCGCGACCGCGCACAAGGTGCGCGTGCCCAAACCCTATCTCGATCTTATCGACTGGAGCGACCCCAACGATCCGATCCGCGCCCAGGTGATCCCGTCGCCGGGCGAGCTCGTCGCCACCGAAGGCGAGCTCGACGACCCGATCGGCGATCATGCCTTCAGCCCGGTGCCGCGCCTGACGCACCGCCACGCCGACCGCGTGCTTTTGTTCCCGACCTATCAATGCGCGGTCTATTGCCGCTTCTGCTTCCGCAAGGAATCGCTGACCTCGATCGGCCGCGGCTACACAAGCGAAGCGCTGGAGCCGGCGCTGGCCTACATCGCCGGGCACCCGGAAATCCGCGAGGTGATCCTGACCGGTGGCGATCCGCTGTCGCTGCCGGACAAGGCGCTGGCTGAAATCCGCGCCCGGCTGGAGACGATCCCGCATCTCAGGCTTCTGCGCATCCACACCCGCGTGCCCGTGGCGCTGCCGTCGCGCATAACGGCCGGCCTGGTCGAGGCGCTGCAGGGACGGCTGATGGTGACGGTGGTGACCCACTTCAACCATCCGCGCGAGCTCACCGCCGAAGCCGAGGCGGCCTGCCGCACGATGCGCCAGGCAGGTTTCGTGCTGCTCAACCAGAGTGTTCTCCTCAAAGGCGTCAACGACAAGGTCGAGGTGCTGGAGGAGCTCTGCCGCGAGCTGATGTACCGTCTCGGCGTAAAACCCTATTACCTGCACCACGGCGACCTCGCGCGCGGCATGGCGCATCGCCGCACGACGATTGCCCAAGGCCAGGCGCTGGTCGCGGAACTGCGCCGGCGCTTATCCGGAATCTGCAATCCGACCTATGTCATCGATCTGCCGGATGGCGGCGGCAAGGTGCCGCTGGCGGAGAGCCATATCGAGGGGCGGGACGGCGAAACGTGGCGCATTCGCGGCCAGGACGGGAAGGCGAGGAGCTACAGCGAGGTCGTGGCGGACTGCTGAGTGCCCACATGCCGCTCGGGCGCTGCCCGGCCGCCGCCGGCTGCGAGTCCGAGGCGTGGAACGCCATGTGAACGACCTGCGTTTATTCCTCTGTTTGCACGATGCGGCGTCGCACCAAAGGCGCGACACTGTCATCGATCCGTTTGGATCATCGTAAAGTCCCTTAGCTGCCTAGTCCCCAGCTGGGTTCACCTAGCGATCCTCTCGAAGCCCCGCGTGCTCCTCCCCGGAGCACGCGGGGCCCTTCGTTTGTTACCGCCGGGTCGCAACATCGCCCTCTTGCTGTGGGAACCGGATTCCGCGCCTCGCATTCTATCAGCGGGGACTAAAGGAGTTCGGCATGAAGGCTTTGTTGGGAATTGTCGGCGGCTTCGTGCTGACCCTTGCCGTGTTCGCCAGCGGGCTCGCCTTCGCCACCTGGCTGCTCGCCGCCAAGCCAGTGCGCCAGGCGACCCCGGCGATCGGCGTTTCCGAGCTCTGGACCAAGGACGCTCAGCCGGTCGATCCGCAAAAGCAGAATCTTCAGCGCATTCCCGCCCAGCAGGCTGCCGTCGCGCCCGCCGCAGCGGGCGAGCCGGCCAAGACCGACAGCGCAGTGCAGACGGCGACGCTCGCGGCGCCGACAGCACCCGCGCAGCCGCAGCAGTTGCAGCCCACGACCGCTCAGCCGAACCAGCCCGCAGCCGAGCCTGACGCGACCCAGCCTTCCCAGCCGGCTCCGGCCGATCGGCAGGCCGAGCAGCAATTGCCCGTGGCTCATCTGCAATGGTGCTCGGCCCGCTATCGCAGCTACCGTCCGGCGGAAAACAGCTACCGCTCCTACAGCGGCGAGCTGCGCCCCTGCATCTCACCCTATTACGACCCGATGGGCGACCGCACCGCCTCGACCGGCTCAAACGATCGGCAAGGCCAGGGTGGCCAAGCCGTCGGGACCGATCGGCAAACCGCCGCGGCCGATGATCAGACGAGCGACGACCAGGCCGAGATGGAAGGCTACGCCCCGTCGGGCGACGGCTACGTCACCACCTATGGCGGCCCGCCGGAAGAGATCTCGCCCGAGGCTGGGCCCGCGCGGGCACAGGGCCGGCAGATCTCGGCCGCCCATATCGACGATTGCTTCAGCCGCTACCGCTCCTACGATCCGCAGGACAACACCTACCAGCCCTTCGACGGCGGCCCGCGCCGCCAATGCGAGTAGTGTTTCTGGCCCGCGACAGCGAAGAGGTGATCGCGAAGCGACTGGAGAGGGGCTGCGACACAGGCAGGTTCGCTCTAGCCTCTCGCGCTCCCCCGCCAAACTCAGCCCACGACCTTCCCCGGATTCATCACATTGCCCGGATCGATCAACTCTTTGATCCCCGCTTCACCGGATCAGCATGCCGCTCATAGGCCTCGCGTTTCTCCAGCCCCACCCCATGCTCAGCTGAGAACGAACCGCCGGCCTCGCGCAGCCCCTCATAGAGCACGCCCTCGATCGCCTCATGCCGCTCATGTGGAACCGGCCCTTCGCAATTGAGGGAGATGTGCAGATTGCCGTCGGCGAGATGGCCGTAGACATAGGGCGCATATGAGGCGTCGAGCTTCTTCAGCCCCGCCTCGATGCGCGCCACATAGGCGTCCAGCGCGCCGGCCGGCACGGAGACGTCGAACGAGGGCGCCATAGGGTGCGCGCGCTCGATCTCAACGGTCTCCTCGCGCAGCCGCCACATCGCTGCTGCTTGGCCCTCGGAGCTCGCGACCAGCCCGTCGACGATGCCGACCTCTTCCCAGATCGCCGCCAGCCCGCCCTCGAGCGCGCTTCTCGCCGCCTCGATCGAGTCGGCGCCTAGGCCCAGCACCAGCAGACAGGGCGCATCAAGCGGCAGGCTGCCCGAGGCATAGTTCAGCGACCGCTGCATGAGGGACGCAAAATTACGCCACAGGATCTCGGCGGCGGTGAGCCTCGCGCTGGTCGAGGTCAAAAAATGCCGCACGATGTGCTGGGCGCTGGCCGCATTCGGCACGCCGACAAGCGCGGTGGCACTCGCCCCGGCCACCGGATCGAGCCGCAGCGCCACGCGGGTGACGATGCCGAGCGTGCCTTCCGCGCCGATGAAGAGATGCTTCAGATCGTAGCCTGCGCTGGTTTTCAGCACCCGGGTGAGATCGCAAAACAACCGCCCGTCCGGCAGCACGGCCTCCAAGCCAAGCACGCGGTGGCGCATCGTGCCGTTGCGAAACGCCATGATGCCGCCGGCGTTGGTGGAAACCATGCCGCCGATCGTGGCGCTGCCGCGCGCGGCAAGGTCGATGCCCGGGTCGAGCCCATGCTGGGCTGCCGCCTCCTGCAGCGCGCCCAGCGTCACGCCCGCCTGCACGATCGCCACGCGCGTGAACGGATCGATGTCCTCTATTCTGTTAAGCCCGCCAAGGTCGCAGATCACCTGCCCTTGCGAAGTGGCTGCTCCGCCCGCCAGCCCGGTGCGCCCGCCCTGCGCGACAAGGCTGAGGCCGCGCTCCGAACAGAATTTCACCAGCGCCGCGACCTCTTCGACATCGCGCGGACGCACCAGAGCCGAGGCGCCGAAATTGCGGGTGTCGAAGCCGGGATCGCGCGAGGCGAGCTCGGCGGCGTCCCAGATGGTGGCGGTGGGGAGGGCGGCGCGGAGAGAGGGGAGGAGGGC
>NZ_NSFT01000040.1 GCF_002294725.1 Mesorhizobium sp. WSM4313
CGCCCGCAAGCTTGTCGCCTAGAAACGCCTCCGCCAGGCTCAACTGTCCCGTCTGCTTCACAGCCATCGCGATTCCCTCCGAGCTTCCTCTCAGAGAATCACAACCAGCCAATTACGCAACAGGCCCACAAGGGGAGAAGGAGAAAACCTGCCCTCTGGCAACACTCACTTTCTTCAGTTAGCCTCCAAGAAATCCTTGGCGGAGGGTGAACCTTTTTGGACCGATCAGCGACAGAGCTTCGAGGAGCCAGGCGGCTCGACCGGCCATGAATGCGGCGACGGAAACCGATCGCGCGCTTGTGGACCGGGTCGCGAAGGGCGACCGGGCCGCCGTCCGGCTCCTGTTCATGCGTCACCACGCGCGGATCTACCGCTTCGTGGCGCGCCAGACGGGATCGGAAATGATGGCCGACGATATCACGAATGAGGTTTTTCTGGAGCTGTGGAAACAGGCGCCCAGTTTCGAGGGCCGCTCTGAAGTTTCCACGTGGCTGCTCGGCATCGCCCGCTTCAAGGCGCTATCCATGCTGCGCAAGAAGAAGGAAGACTGGATCGACGACGACGACGCGGCGCAAGTTCCCGACGGCGCCGACACGCCGGAAGTCGTGACCATGAAGGAAGACAAGGCCGCCGCCTTGCGGCGCTTCGTCGATGCCCTGCCGGAAGAACACCGCACGGTGATCGACCTTGCCTATTATCATGGCCAGTCGGTGACCGAGATCGGCGAGGTGCTCGACATCCCGGTCGCGACCGTCAAGACCAGGATGTTCTACGCCCGCAAGAAACTCGGCGAAGCCCTCAAGGCCGCCGGTTACGACAGGGGTTGGCCATGAGCGCCGCTGAAAAGATGTCGCGTCGCGACGAGATGGAAACGCTGCTGCCGTTCTACCTGAACGGCTCGCTGGAAGGCGCCGAGCTGGAGGCCATCGAGGAGTGGCTGGCCACCGATCCGGCGGCGATGAATGCGCTTGGCGAAGCGGAGGCCGAGTTCTCCGGCACCGCAGCCGCCAACGAGGCGATCCGGCCGCCCGCCGACGCGTTCTCCCGCTTCTCCAAGGCGCTGGACGCCGAGACCGGTCCGGTGCGCACGCCTGGTCAATCCTGGCTGGCAAGAGTCTTCGGCCGGGTGACGGCAATGCCTGCCGGTGTCGCCTGGGCGGCTGCCGCGGCGCTGCTTGCGTTGGTCATCGTGCAGTCCTTCGAACAGCCGGGCGGCAAGGGCAACGACTTCGAGGTGGCCGGCGCTCAGGATGATCTGGCGAAGCTGCCTTTCGCGCTGGTCAAGTTCAAGCCGGATGCGAAGATGGCCGATATCGCCGCCTTCCTCGGCCAGAATGGGTTGGAGATCGCCGGCGGCCCGACCGCGGACGGCGTATTCCACCTGACGATCCCGGCCAGCACGGCGGCCGATTACGACAAGCTCGTCGGCCTCATTGCTGCCCAGCCTTTCGCGGAGGCTGTGGTGCAGGGAAGGAAACCGGCCGATGGCGGCTAAAGCGGTCATTCTGCATGCGGCGCTCCTTGCGGCGGCGGCATTTGTCGCCGCGCCTGCCTCCGCGCAGACCAACGATCCGAACCTGACGCAAAAACAGCTCGATTGCCTGGACCGCACGACGGCGGCTGGTGGCGGCTGCGACAAGGAGGGCGGTGCCAGGAATGGCGGCGCGACGCCGGGCACGGCCATGGGCGGCGCGGTGGTCCTGCCGGCGCTCATCGTCGACCTGTTCCCGAATCCCCCAGCGGGCACCGCCCCGCAAACGCCGGCGGACGGAACGTCGTCATCGAACGGTTCCAGCACCACGCCGCCGCCCGCGCCGGCGCCGAGCGGACCCGTCACGGTGCCTCAGGGCCTCAATCTGGCGGAGCCTCCGCGCGCGATCAGCGGCGAATTCGTGCCCGACGAGGTGCTGGTGACGGTCGACGGCGATGCCGGCGTGGTGCAGCAGATCGCCAATTCCTTCGGCCTGCAGGTGCGCTCGCAGCGCCAGTCGCTGCTGCTCGGCACCACTTTGGTGCGCTTCGGCATCACCGACGGGCGGCCGGTCGGCGTCGTGCTGGCGCAGCTGGCAGCCGATGCGCGCACGCAGCGGCGCGAGCCCAACCATATCTATTCGCTGCAACAGGCGGCGGGCATCGTCAACTATGCCTTCGAGCGCATCACGCTCGATGCCAAGGCGGCGAGCGGCGAGAATGTGCGGGTCGCCGTCATCGACACCGGCATTGACGACAGCAACCCGGCGCTCGCCGGCGTGATTGCCGGCCAATACGACGCCATGCCCAACGTGCCGATCGAGAAGCGCGACCACGGCACCTCGGTTGACGGACTGATTGCCGGTGTCGGTCCGCTGGAAGGCATGGCGCCGGGCGCCAAAATCTATCACGCCCGCGCCTTCGAAGGCGGCAAGTCGACCATGGACGTCATCCTGTCGGCGCTCGACTGGGCGGCCGAGCAGAATGTGCGCATCATCAATATGAGCTTCGTCGGCCCGAAGAACGACCTGCTCGGCATCGCCTGCCGGAATGCGCGGGGGCTGGGCATGGTGCTGGTGGCGGCCGCCGGCAACAACGGCCCGAAGGCGCCCTATGGCTATCCGGCGGCCTTCGACGGCGTGATCGCCGTGACCGCCACCGACGCCAAGGACGGGCTGATGCCGCAGGCTAATCGCGGCGCCTATGTCTTCATCTCGGCGCCGGGCGTCGAAATGGTGGCGCCGAGCGGCGCCGGCCGGGATGTGGTGACCGGCACCTCCTTCGCCGCCGCGATCGTATCCGGCGCGATCGCCAATCTGATCCACGCCGCGCCCGACCGTTCTGCCGACGACATCGAGAAGGTGCTGGCGGCGACGGCCAAGGATCTTGGGCCTAAGGGGCGGGACAGTGACTTCGGCTATGGGTTGCTGGATATCAAGGCGGCCGGAGCGGCGAAGGAGTGAGTCTCGCGTTTGAGGCTCATGCCCCGATGCCTTTGGTGTTGAAACTCAATCAAACGGTTATCCCAAATGCCGCGATGAGCGGAGTCGGCCATTCGACAAATAGGGACGAACATCTTAGCTTCCGCAAATGACAGCCGATCTTCCCGACCTTCGGGGCGCTCGCCTCATCCTTCGCAGACCAATTCCCAAAGATGTGGAAACGCGGCTGGCGCTCGGTCGGCATCGCGAGATCGTTGAAGCCTACGGTGGGATATTCGACCCAAACACCACCTTTACCCGAGGGGAAGCCGAGGCCGCCATTCGCTTCATCCAGCAACAGAACTGTGCCTGGGTGATTGATGCCGGTTGCTTTATCGGCCATGTCCGCCTCCACAACATAGATTGGCAGGACAAGAGGGCGGCCTTGGCCATCGGCATCGACGACCAAGCATATCTCGGCAAGGGGTATGGTACCGAAGCGATCAGACTCGTCCTCGGGTATGCCTTCGGTCGTGGCCTGCATCGCGTTTCGCTACGGGTCTTATCGCGCAATTCCCGCGCGATCGCCTGCTATCGCAAGTGCGGATTTGTGGAGGAGGGACGCGAGCGCGAAGCCGCATTCGTCGGCGGAGCTTGGCAGGACGACATCATTATGGGGCTGCTGGACAGAGAATTTGATCCGCTCTGATGATCAACCTGGTTCCCCGACACAGGGATTTTGAAAGGTTGCCGTTTGTCTTAGGGCACGATTTTCCGTTCATTTCCGTGAAATCAGTGCAAACGCCGGGGATTGGTTGAAGCCGTCCCAACCTCGTCATTCTATGGCGGAGCAAGGAGCGAAGCGACGCGCGCAGACCATAGAATCCTGTGTGTTGGTTCTGGTGTATGGTTGAAGTGGGAAGGAGACCGAATGAATCCTGGTCGTCCTTTCGGACAGGCCGTGGCATGGCTCGGTCCCTTCCCACCGGTGAACCATCAACCTGAACAGTTGCACGGGGCTGTTCCAAGCAGACCCCGCACCACAGGAAGAGGCGTGGACATGATAATGCAGAACTA
>NZ_NSFT01000041.1 GCF_002294725.1 Mesorhizobium sp. WSM4313
GCACTTGCTGCCCGGTCGGGCTCCAAGAAGCTCGCTATCATCGCCGTCGCAAGGAAGCTCCTGGTCGTCCTCAACGCTATCATTCGCGACAAAACCGCATTCGCATGAACACAGTTGCCATTCCGTGGCCACTGCGAAACGAGACCAGCCACGCCGGCATCACTATGACTGACTGAATTCAAGGCGTAGACCTGTCTGGAACGCGTTGCCCTCCCACTCGGCGAGCGGGCAGTAACTGGGACTTTTTTCGTGAACGTCACGAAACGAACCGCTCATTGGCGCTCGTGCGTCAGAGGGCCGGATCATCCGGGCACTACTGCTTTCGGAGCAGTCCCCCTTTTTGCTGAAACAGCAAATATGGGAAAAGGACTAAGCTTCCGTTTCAGCCGGCGACCCCCAACACGCCGGTCAGGCCCAGCGGCCATCCAGTCACACCCGCGCCTGCTGGGCCGCCCCTAAAACAGTTAGCAGGTGGATTGGGATACGCACGGTGCAAGGCGAGCCTTCTGCGGTAATGGATACTGCCCTCGGCACAGCGATTGAACCAGCAGTCAAAGCTAATTAGTTCCGGAAAGCAAAATTGAACATCGAATCGTTACCATGATAAAGCTATCCGATCTCGGTCGATTTGAGCCTCATCTCAACGGCAAGATTACCGATCACGAAAGCGAATATTTCTACCGCTGCCCCAAGTGCGGGCAGATGGTGGATGAACGCGACGCGCGGCAAGTGATCTGGCATTCTTTCTCAGAGCATGAGCGACTGATGATCGACGGCGGAGCCTCTCACCTGCCATAGGATAGTCTAGCGCTCGCGAGCTCACGCCCCCCGTATGAGCGCAACGATGCAAGGGCCGCCCTTGCAGTTCGCGGCAGCATCAGCGGCCGTTTTTCGCACGAAAGGGCAGCCGGTTGGCGAGATGGCCTCCTCGGATGAACTGAACTCAGATAGCGGATCCGGGCGCTCTAGAGCGTAGGTTCGAGCGGCACCTTGCTTGATGCAAAATGGAAGAAATTAATAGAAGCGTGCACAGGATTTGCATACGACATTTGCCGGATATGGCCGACCTCACTGCTGAGACAAGCCCTACTTCTTAAGCGCCGGCACTGATGGTTTCATCGAAGGATCGGGCAACCGACGAACGGGGGGCGGGTCGGGGAATCGTCGGTCACCCAAGCAAAGAGGCCATTGAATCAGAAAAATGCGTAGACCCTAAACCATTATGCCAGCAGTCTTCATTGGAGGGAATGCGTTTCTTTATGCGGTGCTCAACCCTTATGCTGAACGTCAGCGCCTGCCATCGCTTTGGCCTTCCGTTCCAGCGTCTGACGGTCATTGCCGCGCCTTACGATGAGCTCTTTGACCTCGGGGATGGACAGCTGGAATTTCTGGCGAAGTAGGCAACTCCGTAGTCCCGTTCCGCCGAGATGCGGGCGGGCTCGCGAAATCATGCTTGCTATTGTCCCCTGCCATGGCTTCGATTCCGGAGGGAGCATGTGGACGCCGCGGCGGACAACAATGTTCACGGATAGCCGGTCGAACGTCCGCATTAGAGCGGTCAATATGGTCGGCAGAAGAGCGTCCGAAAAGGGCTGTCGGCGGCTCTGTCGGGGGAACGAAAAAGGAAGAGAAGCAGAACTTTCGTGTACGATTTTTGCACACAACCATTCGTAACTAACTGATTATATCTGGCATCTGCCCCATCCTTCAGAAAGCGAGCCTCCCGGACCAGCGATGGCCAGTCCATGCCGATCAGTTCAATCAATTCCCGGGCTTACCGTTCGGAAATTGCAGTCTCTTTCATGAGCCGGGGAACCAGCAACTCAGCCCGGCTTCAAAATCGTCTTCGTCTCTCCCGTCACGCATTAAGCAACTCGACGCTGTCTGCGGACAACCATGCAGAGGATCGTGCAGCTGTGCTGCGGCCTTGCGGTTTGATCTTGATCATTTCTGACCACCAAATCGGCGATCATGCACCATCGCATGATCCGATCTTCGCGTCGCAGAGTCCTGGCTTAGTCACGTTCGCGATTGCGCTTCGCGCCTTTCGCGGCGCCGCTTCGCAGCACGCGAACGCTTGCTGAGCACCTCCCCGATTTCCGCTGCGGTCAGATGCTCGAGCCCCACAAAGTCGTTCTTGGCATTGCCTGAGCGGATCAACTCGTCGAGTTTGGCCTGGACCGCCACGCCGTCGCGGTTCTGGGTGTTCTGGATGAGGAACACCATCAGGAAGGTGACGATGGTCGTGCCGGTGTTGATGACGAGCTGCCACGTCTCCGAGTAGTGCATGACGGGGCCGGAAATCCCCCACACCACCAAAGATAAGAGACATAGCGCAAAGGCCCATGGGCGTCCGCACGCGCGGGCGACACTGCCGGCCAGCCGGCTGAAGGTCTTTTCCAGCTGTTCCCCTGTCTGTTCTGTCATGGAAGTCACTGAGCGGGGTGCGTCGGCTTCTGCCTGGTGCGGCTTGGTCGGGTTGCCCTCAATCGCATGGCTCTGACGAACGCAATTGCGCCCATGTCGCAGCCGTGACGGGAAGGACCGTTTGAGCTGATGATGATTCTGGCTTGTTGGACGGTGAGCCCGTATTTGCGGGCGAAAGTCACTACGTCGTAGGCGTCGGCCCAGTTCTCGATATCCTTGCTCATTCTGTCCCATGTCATGCTGGAGGTTCCCCACAACGTTGCGTGGCCCAGGAGGTTGCAAAGTCACTGGCCTGGGAGAGCAAACGGGATCACAGCAACGCAGGTCGTCCGGGGAGATTACGGTAGGTCACCCGCCGGAACGCAGGAGACTTGATAGTGGCTGGAAACCATTCGTCTCGTCCGAAGTTTCTTCACGGCTTATCGCGCTTGACGGGACATCAATGGCAAATACGAAGCCCTCCGGGCTGGTAGACGACCTCGTGTCCGTCAACTACGAAGATTTCTTCGAAAACGCCGCCGTTGGCTTTGCACATTGTCGACGCGGACGGGCGCATCGTCCATGCAAACACTGCCGAACTGCGCATGTTGGGCTATGAGCCTGCCGAGTATATCGGGCAGGAGATCGCCCCCTTCTACTAAGATAAAACCGTCATTCAGGACGTCATGAACAATTGCGTGCACTTGCAAACGCAAAAAACCGCCCTGTTTAGACCGGGACGGTTATTGATTTATGATAGAATTGGGTTGCGGGGACTGGATTCAACCCGCCGGCGTTCCTTAAGGAACGAATTCCGTGACAGCGCTGTGTGGCAACCTGACCAGAACGCGTCCGCCGATAGTAGGTTCACGACGTAGCGGTCCTTTGCTACCACAAGTATCGGCCTTGGTTCCATCGAGTTCATCCCCGAGAACGGCGGCGGCGCCGGGGTGAGCAGACGCGGCGCGGCGGTTAACCACCTTCGCATATTCGATCGAACTCAATAGGATTGCTGGCCGTTTTGAGGCCATGGAAGATCGCCAACCTAGATTTTGCTGTCATCCCGAGCCGTCTGGCACA
>NZ_NSFT01000042.1 GCF_002294725.1 Mesorhizobium sp. WSM4313
GTCGACCGTGAACAATCCGAGCCCTAAGCGGCGACCGGCTTCGGCCGGATTTGAAGCAGGGCAATCAAGAGCGACAAAAACCCCTTCAGCCACCTGAGCAGGAGGGAGAAGTTGTAGCCGGCGGCGGCCAGGATGGCGTTGAGGGTGTCGCCCTGCTGGCCGGCGAGGTAGTTGCGGCCCATTCTGTGTTCGCTCTTGATGTGGCCGATGACGGGCTCGACCGCCGACCGCCGTCGCATCTGGCGCTTGATGGCTGGGGTGACGCGGCGTTTCTGGCCCGCGGTGAAGACCCTGAGCTTGTGGCTCTGCGGTGCGTTGTGGCCGCGATAGCCGGCGTCGGCGAGGATGCGGCCGATCTCGTTGCCGATGGTCTTTTCCATGTCGGGGATGACGCTTGCCAGCGTGTGGCCGTCATAGGGATTGCCGGGCAGTGCTTTTGCATGCAGGGCGAACTGGCCGCCCCTGGAGCGCTTCAGCGTGGTGGCCACCGACACCTTCACCCCGAACTCGTAGGGCGCATGCGCCTTGCCCTTGCCGATGCATTCCACCTCGTGTGCGTGCAGGCTGTAGATCTTGCGGCCGCGCTGGCGCTGGCGTTGCTCGAGAACGGTGGCGGCCTGGTAGAGCGGCCATTTGAACAGCGCGTCCAGCCCCTGATCGCCGGCGATCTGGCGACCAATGTCGCGAATGGTCCGGCCGAGATAGGTCTTGAGCTTGCGTAGCGCCTTGTTGGCCCGCTTGAACTGCTTGGCGTGGGCATAGCGCTGGTGGCTGATCAGCGCCAGCTTGCCGACCCGCACATAACTCTGGCGCAAATGGAGACCCGTCCTCTTGGCCAGCCGCACCAGCCGTTCGCGTGCCCGATGGATGAGCTTGGCGTCGGTCGGGAACATGACGTTCTTCGGCTGCACGGTGGTGTCGACGATCACCTGGCGCGTGTCGGCCGGTTTCATCGCCCCGGTCTTGACCGCGAGGCTGAGGCTCTCCTGCAACAGCACCATAATCCGCTCCTCGCCCATACGGCTGCGCCAACGCGTCATCGAGGAGCGGTCGAACGGCAGCGTATGGCAAAAGAACGTCTCGCCGGTGAGATACTGGAAATAAGGGTTCTCCACCCAGCGCTCGCACAGCACCTCATCCGACAGGTTGAAGGTGTGCTTGAGGATCGCCAGCCCCGCCATCAGCCGGGTCGGCAGCGGCGGCATGCCGGGGCCGTCCGAATAGACGGCGCCGAAACGCTCCTCCAGCACCGGCCAGTCGATCGCCTGCGCCAGCCGCACCAGCTCGTGCTTCATGTTGATGATTTGGTCGAGCCGGGAGCGGAACAGGTCCTGCTCTCCCGTCTCGCGCTTCTCGCGTGGCCTGGACATTCGCTGTCCCCTCGATTCGCCGCCGCCGAACCGAGTGAATCACGCTCCGCGCCACAAGGGAATCGCAAAACCGAATTGCAGGAAAACAGCGTCCAAATACCGCTAATCCTGCAATTCCAAAGCCGCTATCCGCCTCAATCAACAGGCCAGATCAATGGCTTGCGGATAGTTCACGGCCGAC
>NZ_NSFT01000043.1 GCF_002294725.1 Mesorhizobium sp. WSM4313
GGGCCTGTTGCGCAGTTAGCGAGAACAGGCTCGCAGAGGGGTTTTGACCGCGAAGTGTGTTGTGCTTGGTGGGCGATTTGGCCTTGGGGTTGAGTTTGATGGTGGCGGTGCGGCCCCTAGGCCGGTAGCTGGGCGCACCTATCCTGTGATGGCCGCCCATCGGCGCATGTTGAAAGCGATCGCCGCCATCGTTACCTGGGCTGCGGCCTTGGCCAGTCCGACATAGCGGATCATGGTCAGCTTCATGCGGTTCTTGAGCGTGGCGAAGGTGGTCTCCACTGCCGCTCGCCGTCTGGCGATCAGGCGATTGTAGTGCTTGAGCCGCTCAGGCAGCGCATGATGCTTGTTGGGGCGGCGGGCAATGCGCACCTTCTTGCCTTCGGCCTTGAGCCGGGCACGGCGAGCATGGGTGTCATACGCGGCGTCCGCCCACACCGTCTTCTCGTCGCCGCAGATCAAGGCATCAGCCATTACCGTGTCGTTGACGTTGGCCGGTGTGGTGATCACCGTGCGGATCAGACCGGAGCCCTCATCCACCCCGACATGAGCCTTGTAGCCAAAGGTGAGGCCGCGTTTGCCCTTGCGTGCGGTGATGCGAGCGTCTGTGTCCTTCGACGGCCGCTCAGGCGTCGGTGGCGCCGAAACCGCATCGATCAGTGTGGCATCCAGCATTGTGCCGCGCTTCAGGATCACGCCGGCTTTCTCCAACTGCCGGTCCAGTTCGCCGAACAGCTTCTCCATCAGCCCTTCGCCGACAAGCAGATTGCGAAAGCGCGACAGAACCGTGTGGTCGGGGATCGTATCGTCCAGCCCCAACCCGGCAAAGCGCCGGAATGACAGCCGGTCGCCCAGCGCTTCCTCCAACTCGCGATCAGACAGGCCATAGAGCGATTGCAGCAACAGCGCCTTGAACAGCACCAGTGGCGGCCAAGCTGCCCGGCCAGGTCCACCATCGCGCAACGGGTTGAGCAGCTTCTCGAAGCGGTACCACTTCACCAGACCTGACAGACGGTCGAGTGGCGAAGAACCGCCCGCAAGCTTGTCGCCTAGAAACGCCTCCGCCAGGCTCAACTGTCCCGTCTGCTTCACAGCCATCGCGATTCCCTCCGAGCTTCCTCTCAGAGAATCACAACCAGCCAATTACGCAACAGGCCC
>NZ_NSFT01000044.1 GCF_002294725.1 Mesorhizobium sp. WSM4313
CCCTGGGACCCATCACTGGTCATCTTGGCTATGTTCGCCTCGGTCGAGGCCATCTTTCTCTCGACCTTCGTGCTGATCAATCAGAACCGAATGAGTGCGGAGGACAATTCCAGGGCAGACCTCGATCTGCAGGTCAGTCTGCTCAACGAGCACGAAACCACCAAGCTTATCAAGCTGGTGGAGGAGATTGCCAAGCGTCTGAACATAGATACCGATGCGGATCACGAGCTCAAGGAACTCAAGCGCGATGTGGCGCCGGAGGCGGTTCTGGACAAGATTGAAGAGGTGGATGACCGTCGGACGCCCAAGTGACAGCTCGCCAATAGAAGCGGCAATTTGAAACTGAGGCGCTACCAGGTTGGGTCAATCAGAGGATAGGAGCATGTTCGACCACATCGGCTTCAACGTCGGGAATTTAGAAAAATCGCTCGCCTTTTACAAAGCAGTGCTCGCTCCTCTCGATCTTGGCGTGCTCGAATCCGGAGAGGGCTGGGCAATGTTGGGTGGCCATGCCGGTCGTCTCTGGATAGGGGCATTCGGACCTCCTCCTGCACCTATCCACATAGCGTTCCGAGCCGGCTCCCGCGCTATGGTGCACTCGTTCTACAAGGCAGGCCTCGCCGCCGGAGGTCGCGACAATGGCGCGCCTGGCATTCGCGCCCAATACGCACCGGATTATTATGCAGCTTTTGTGCTCGACCCGGACGGCCACAATGTCGAGGCCGTAGCCTTCGCCGCAGATGTCTGAAGCAGCGCACTCCACGTAAGGAAAACATTGTGACGCGGATCGCGACCTTCAACGTCAACGGTGTCAACGGCCGGCTGCCGGTGCTCCTGAAGTGGCTTGGCGAGACCGACTATGACGTGGTCTGTCTTCAGGAACTGAAAACATCCGACGAGAAATTTCCCATCGAAGCAATACGGGACGCCGGTTTCGGCGCGATCTGGCACGGCCAGAAATCCTACAACGGAGTGGCGGTGCTGGCGCGAGGGAGGGATCCGGTCGAACGTCGCCGGGGCTTGCCTGGCGATCCCGACGACACGCACAGCCGATATCTGGAGGCTGAAATCGACGGCCTGGTCGTCGGTTGCATCTACCTCCCGAACGGCAATCCGGCGCCGGGCCCGAAATTCGATTA
>NZ_NSFT01000045.1 GCF_002294725.1 Mesorhizobium sp. WSM4313
TGTGGAGCTTCAACAGGTTGTCCTCGATCAGGGCGAGGCGACTGATAGGCGTTTTTGACTTTAGGCTGCCATGTGGACGATGCCAATTGTATCTGTGCAGCCAGACAGGCAGTTCGGCGGCACGATGATCGGATGTCGGATAGGCAATGGCGTAGGCCCATTCGCGCAGTGCTGTCTGGATGAAGCGCTCGGCCTTGCCATTGGTCTTGGGCGTATAGGGTCTTGTCGTGACGTGCTTGAGGCCGAGATCGCGGCAGGCCTTGGCGAAGGCCTTTGATCTGTAGCAGGAGCCGTTGTCGGTCATGACGCGGGCTATCGTGACGCCGAGGCTGGCGTAATAGGCGACCGCGGCCTTGAGGAAGGCGATGGCGCACTCCTTTTTCTCGTCGGGCAGGATTTGCGAGAAGGCGATGCGGGACGCGTCGTCGATGCAGACATGGACGAACTCCCAGCCGGCGCCGCGCGACTTGCCCTTTTGCGGATCGCCGGTGATACGATGGCCGACTTGGCTGAAGCGGCCGAGCTTCTTGATGTCGATATGGATCATCTCGCCGGGATGCTCCCGCTCGTAGCGCCGGACCGGTTCGGCCGGCTCGATATCCCTGAGCCGCGACAGCCCGGCACGCTTGAGAACCCGGCTGACGGTGGCGGGCGAGACGCCGACCTCATGGGCGATGTGCTTGCCGGTCAGCCGCTGGCGACGCAAGGCTGCGATGCGCTCGGCCACGGACTGTTCGGTCAGGCTCGGCATGACGGTGGGCCGCGACGAGCGGTCGACCATGCCGGCCCGCCCTTTGGTCTTATAGCGCTCGACCCAGCGCGCCACGATCTTGGCCGACACGCCATAGACGCGCGCCGCATGGGCTTTGGAAAAAGCGCCTTCTATCACCGATAACGCCATCTCCTCTCGACGCAGCGGTGTGAGACGGGCATTCTTGTGGATGTTCATTCGGACCCTCCGATGGATGCTGAAGCGTGGTAACTCCAGTCTCCTCGGTCCGGTCCGAATGGACAACCTCTCGAAAGCTCACACCTAG
>NZ_NSFT01000046.1 GCF_002294725.1 Mesorhizobium sp. WSM4313
CGCTTCCATCAGCGTGCGCGCCGGCGCCTCGCGCATGTCGTCGGTGTTGGGCTTGAAGGCCAGCCCCCAGACAGCAAAGGTCTTGCCCCTCAGCGCGCCCTTGAAATAGTGGTTGACCTTGTCGAACAGGACCGACTTCTGCGCATTGTTGCGCTCCTCGACGGCGCGCAGCAGCTTGGCGTCGAACTTGACGCCCTCGGCGGTCTTGATCAGCGCGCGCACATCCTTGGGGAAGCAGGAGCCGCCATAGCCGAGGCCGGGATAGATGAAGTGGTAGCCGATGCGCGGATCCGAGCCGATGCCCTTGCGCACCTCCTCGATGTCGGCGCCCAGCTGCTCGGCGAGATTGGCCATCTCGTTCATGAAGCTGATCTTGGTCGCCAGCATGCAGTTGGCGGCGTATTTGGTGAATTCGGCGCTGCGCACGTCCATCACGATCATCTTCTCGTGGTTGCGGTTGAACGGCGCGTAGAGCTCGCGCATCACCATCTCGGTGTCCTCGCTGGAGGTGCCGACGATGATGCGGTCCGGCTTCATGCAATCGGCGACCGCCGAGCCTTCCTTGAGGAATTCGGGGTTCGAGGCGACGTCGAAGGCGAGATCCTCGCGGCCGCGCCTCTTCAGCGTTTCGGCAATCCTGGCCTTCACCTTCTCGCAAGTGCCGACCGGCACGGTCGACTTGCCGACGACGATCTTGGCGCTGTCCATCTCACGGCCGATGGTCTCGGCGACGGCCAGCACATATTTCAGATCGGCCGAGCCATCCTCGCCGGGGGGCGTGCCGACCGCGATCATCTGGATCTGGCCATGCCTGACCGCCGCCGCCGCGTCGGTGGTGAAGCGGATGCGGCCGGCCGCGTGGTTTTCCCTGACGAGAGCCTCCAGGCCCGGTTCGAAAATCGGCACCAAGCCCTGGTTGAGCCGCTCCACCTTCTTCTCGTCGATATCGACGCACACCACCTCATGGCCGACCTCGGCCAGCACAGCGGCCTGCACGAGACCGACATAGCCAATCCCAAA
>NZ_NSFT01000005.1 GCF_002294725.1 Mesorhizobium sp. WSM4313
CCGCCGCCGGCTACAACTTCTCCCTCCTGCTCAGGTGGCTGAAGGGGTTTTTGTCGCTCTTGATTGCCCTGCTTCAAATCCGGCCGAAGCCGGTCGCCGCTTAGGGCTCGGATTGTTCACGGTCGACGATTTGATGCGGTAGTCGCCTATGAGCGGTCAAAACGAACGCAGCTGGTTCGCCGATCGACCAAACGGCGAGCGCACTGTGCTTTGCTCAGACCGCCACCGAGTGCCTCGCCGTTCCCCCTTTGAAATATGTATCGAACTTGGCCGCGATGGTTCGAATGAAGGGGCGACTTTCAGTCCGTACGAGGAAACTGTCACCATCGAATTCAAGCGCTCGGGCAGGATCGTGGAGTGCGATGGACCTCGAGCGATGAAGGAGCTGCTCGCCGGCTTTGCCGAACCGCTCCACCAGGTCGACTGCCGAGAAGGCAAAATCACACATCAGCCGCTCGATGATCCAGCCACGGACGCGATCGTCGTCGGAAAGGGCAACGCCGCGGACGGCAGCCAACCCGCCATCCGCAACCATGCGCCCGTACCCGGCAGTCGAAGCCATGTTCTGCACGTAGCCTTGGCGAAAACGACCGATGGACGAAGGGCCAAGTCCGATCAGTGTCGGGCAGCGATCCTCAGTGTAGCCCTGAAAATTGCGATGCAAAACCCCTGCGCGGGCCGCTATGGCCAGCGCATCGTCGGGCTTCGCGAAATGATCGAGTCCTATTGCCTCATATCCCTTGGCGACAATTGCCCGCGCCGCGAGTTGAGATTGGGCGAAACGCTCAGTGGGACTCGGCAGCCATGCCTCGTCGATCATCGTCTGATGCTTCTTGAACCAGGGCACATGTGCGTAGCCGAACAGGGCCATCCGGTCTGGCTCCAAGGTCAGTGCCTGCGCCACCGTGGAACAGATCGTCTCGCGTGTCTGATTCGGGAGCCCGTAGAGCAGGTCCAGATTGACCGATTCGACGCCCCGCGAACGAACCCCGTCGACGACTGCCTTGGTCTGCAAAAAACTCTGCTCACGATTAATTGCTTTTTGCACTTGCGGATCGAAATCCTGCACGCCGAGGCTCGCCCGCGTTACGCCGATTTGAGCAAGTGCATCAAGGCGCGCCTTGTCCATGTCGTTGGTTTCGATTTCGATGCTGACCGTAGCATCCGGGAGAAGGTCGAAGCTGTCCCGCAAGGCCGCTCCAAGAGCAACCATATCATCGGGCCTCAGAATAGTTGGCGAACCGCCACCGAAGTGGATTGCACGGACATGTGCCTTGCCGCTCACCAGACCGGCAATCGTGACGATTTCGGCATTCAGCGAGCGCAGATAAGCGGCCACCGGCTCATATTGGTGCGTCTGCTTGGTGTGGCAGGCGCAGAACCAGCAGAGCTTGTCGCAGTAAGGAATGTGCAGGTACAGCGAGATTTCGTCGCCGCTTTCCAGCGTCTCCAACCAGCCACGGTAAATGGCAGCATCGATCCCCGAATGGAAATGCGGCGCCGTCGGATAGCTGGTGTAGCGTGGGACGTTCTCGCTGAGTTTGACAGCTATTTCCGATTGCATCTCGCGTTCACCGTGTTGCCCGCCGGAACACTGCACGCATCGCTGAAGCAGACCCTGATCTCGATCAGCCGCGCTCATGGACAAACCGCCGCAGGATTTCTCTACCCTGGATGGGTATCCTGCCGGCAGTTAGGATCGGGTAAGGCGAACGCATGACCTTTCGGCAAGACATTCATAGTTCCGGCATTCCTGTTCTTTGCTTCCCTTGCGAGGCACGGCGTCGCGGTGTCTGCGGTGCGCTCGATCCAGACAATTTGGTTGGGCTCGCCAAGACTTGCTCGCGTCGCCGGATCGAGTCAGGAATGGAGTTGACCGGCGAGGCACAGAACGTCGACAGCTACTCCAACGTGCTTTCAGGCGTGGTAAAGCTATCAAAGAGCCTGTCGGATGGGCGCCAGCAGATCGTCGGTCTCCAGTTTGCACCGGATTTTCTGGGACGTCCTTTCAAGGAGGAAAGCTCGATCAATGCGGAAGCGGCAACAGCAGTCACGCTGTGTTCGTTTCCGCGAGCGGCCGTCGAACGGATGATGAAGGCGTCACGGGAATTCGAGCATCGCCTGCTCAAACAGACGCTGAATGAACTCGATGAGGCGCGCGAGTGGATGGTGACGCTGGGGCGCAAGACAGCTCCGGAAAAGGTGGCGACTTTTCTCCTCATGATGGCCCGGAATATCGATTCCAGTCTCGATGCGGCTTCCGGGTCGGCCTCCTTCGATCTGCCGCTGACGCGTGCCGAAATGTCTGATTTCCTTGGAATCACCAGCGAGACCGTGAGCCGCCAACTGACGCGATTGCGGGCTGACGGGGTGATTCGGATTGAGAACGCACGCCATGTGACGGTGGACAGCATAAGCCGTCTGGAGAAGCGCTGTGGCGGCGGACGCGAGCGGCCCTAAGCGGCGAGGCCATGTCGCATGACTCCGGGGCGGGCCGTGTTTGCCTTTTAATGCGATGTCGCCGCGCCTTCGACGAAGCGGCGTCACGGTTGTCGAGACAAACAGCTTTCGGGCTTTGATAGGAACGTGACCAATCGCCAGGTGTGTTTCGGCACATACCGGCGAAGCATGGTCCTTAATCTGCCACGGCTCGGCGGAACGATCGCGTTCGTTTCCAATGGGATCCGAACAACGTTTGGCAGGGCATCGGCAATAGCATCCAACGCGCGCAGAGCCTCAGCTTTCGCCTCAGCGATCGCGTCTGCGCCCGCCCAACCCAGGGAACGCCTTCCATGAGGGAGTGAGCCCGCGCTGCGTTCCTCGTTCATTCGCCACCTGCTGATTGCGCCGCACAAAATCGTGCGGCCTGACATAGATCAGGGCGAGGGGGCGGCGGCTGCGCGATTAGTGCGCTGCGGATTTGGCATCCACCAGATTCGAGATCGGGATCTGCAATGAAATTCGGCACAGAGATCGTCCTTCTAAGCGTGTTCGCTTTTGCGGCCCTGGTGGCCGCCGGCTTCGGCGTGGATGAACCTTTCCGCCGACACATGTGGGTGTTGTTCTTCGCAGTGGCTGGTTTCACTGCGATCCTGTTGCGCAACACGGAGTTCAGGCCAGCAGCTCCGATTGACCCATCCGCTTACATGGATGGTCCGATCCGCTACGGCGCGATCGCCACCGTGTTCTGGGGTGTCGTCGGCATGCTGGTCGGCGTGGTGATCGCGCTGCAGCTCGCCTACCCCGATCTCAACATCCAGCCCTGGTTCAATTTCGGTCGTTTGCGGCCGTTGCACACATCCGGTGTCGTTTTCGCCTTCGGCGGCAACGCGCTGCTTTGCACGTCTCTGTATGTCGTGCAGCGCACCTGCCGCGCGCGCCTCTTCGGCCGTGATCTCGCCTGGTTCGTCTTCTGGGGCTACCAGCTGTTCATCGTCATGGCCGCGACCGGCTACCTGCTCGGCATCACCGAGGGCCGCGAGTACGCCGAACCCGAATGGTATGTGGATGTCTGGCTGACCATCGTCTGGGTCGCCTACCTCATTCTGTTCCTTGGCACGATCCTGAAGCGCAAGGAACCGCATATCTACGTGGCCAACTGGTTCTACCTGTCGTTCATCGTGACCATCGCGATGCTGCATGTGGTCAACAACCTGTCCATACCAGTCTCGTTCCCGGGCTCCAAGAGCTACTCCGCCTTTTCAGGGGTCCAGGACGCCTTGACGCAATGGTGGTACGGCCACAACGCGGTCGGCTTCTTTCTCACCGCCGGCTTCCTCGGCATGATGTATTATTTCGTGCCCAAGCAGGCGAACCGGCCAGTCTATTCGTACCGGCTGTCGATCGTCCATTTCTGGGCTATCATCTTTCTCTACATCTGGGCCGGGCCGCATCACCTGCACTACACCGCCTTGCCCGATTGGGCGCAGACGCTCGGCATGGTGTTCTCGATCATGCTGTGGATGCCGTCCTGGGGCGGCATGATCAACGGCCTGATGACGCTGTCCGGCGCCTGGGACAAGCTGCGCACCGATCCGATCATCCGCATGATGGTGATGGCCGTCGCCTTCTATGGCATGTCGACCTTCGAAGGCCCCATCATGGCGATCCGGGCGGTCAATTCGCTGTCGCATTATACCGACTGGACCATCGGGCACGTCCATTCGGGTGCGCTCGGCTGGGTCGGCATGATCTCGTTCGGCGCGATCTACTACATGGTCCCGAAGCTCTGGAACCGTCAACGGCTCTACTCGCTGAGGCTCGTCACCTGGCACTTCTGGCTGGCGACACTCGGGATCGTCGTCTACGCCGCGGTGATGTGGGTGTCCGGCATCATGCAGGGCCTGATGTGGCGCGAATATGGCGAGCAGGGCTTCCTGGTCTACTCCTTCGCCGAAACCGTCGCCGCCATGCACCCCTACTATGTCCTGCGCGCCATCGGCGGCGCCATGTACCTCTCCGGCGCCCTGATCATGGCCTGGAACATCACCAGGACCATCCTCGGCCACCAGCGCGAGGAGGAGCCGATGCCGAGCCCCGTCGCCATCCGACCTGCGCGATCAGGAGCCAGGTAATGGGCTTGATGGACAAACACGCAATCATCGAGAAGAACGCCACGCTTCTTCTCGTTGGCTCGCTGCTCGTGGTGACGGTCGGCGGCATCGTCGAGATCGCGCCTCTCTTCTATCTCGACAACACGATCGAGAAGGTGGAAGGCATGCGCCCCTATTCGCCGCTCGAACTTGTCGGGCGCAACATCTATATGCGCGAGGGCTGCTACCTCTGTCATAGCCAGATGATCAGGCCGTTCCGCGACGAAGTTGAGCGCTATGGCCACTACAGCCTGGCTGCCGAGTCCATGTACGATCACCCCTTCCAGTGGGGATCGAAGCGCACCGGGCCGGATCTCGCCAGAGTTGGCGACCGCTACTCGAATGCATGGCATGTCGCGCATCTTACCGACCCGCGCTCGGTGGTGCCGGAATCGATCATGCCGAGCTATGGGTTCCTGAAAGACACGCCGATCGACGTGAAGGATTTCTCGACGCATCTGGTCGCCAACAGGCTTGTAGCCGTCCCTTACACCGATGACATGATCGCCCACGCCAATGCGGATCTGGCGGCGCAGGCCGATCCCAATGCCGACACATCAGGCCTTGAGGCGCGTTACCCAAAAGCCAAGATCGGCGACTTCGACGGCAACCCGCAACAGGTCACCGAAATGGATGCCCTGCTCGCCTACCTGCAGATGCTTGGCACACTGGTCGACTTCAAAAATTACGACGAAGCCGCCGGCTACCGCTGAGGAGAACGCTGATGACCTACAATTTGATGCGGGCGTTTGCCGACAGCTGGGGCCTGGTTGCGATGGCGCTGTTCTTCGTGGGGTGCATCGCCTTTGCCCTACGCCCCGGCAGCCGAAGGCTGGCCGACGAAGCGGCCCGCATTCCGCTCGAGGACGAGTGATCATGAGCGACGAGCATATCGATGAAATCTCTGGCGTCTCGACCACCGGCCACGAATGGGATGGTATCCGGGAGCTGAACAACCCGCTTCCCAGATGGTGGGTTATCACTTTTTACGTCACCATTGTCTGGGCGATAGGCTACACCATTGCCTATCCAGCATGGCCTCTGTTGCACTCGGCGACAACGGGTGTGCTCGGCTATTCCAGCCGCAACGAGGTCAGGAACGAGCTGACCGCGGCTGAGGCCGCCAAGGGCAAATATATCTCGGCGGTGGAGTCCAAGAGCGTCTCGGAAATCGCCGCGGACGACGGCCTGCGCGAATTCGCAATCGCCGCCGGTGGCGCCGCTTTCAAGGTCAATTGCGTACAATGTCATGGCTCCGGCGCCCAGGGTTCCAAGGGCTTTCCCAATCTCAACGACGACGACTGGCTGTGGGGCGGCAAGGCCGAGCAGATCCAGCAGACGATTACGCACGGCATCCGCTTCGCATCCGATCCGGACACGCGCCTGTCGGAAATGCCGGCCTTCGGCGACATCATTACCGCCGACCAGATCGCACAAGTCAGCGCCTACGTGGCCAGCCTTTCCGGCAAGGTCCGCGATGCAAGTCTGATCCAACCCGGCGCCAAGGTCTTTGCCGAGAATTGCGTGGCCTGTCACGGCGACAATGCAAAAGGCAACAGGGAATTCGGCGCCCCCGACCTGACCGATGCGATCTGGCTCTATGGATCCGGTGAGACAGCCATCGCCGCACAGGTCCGTGCGCCAAAACAGGGCGTCATGCCGGCCTGGGTTGGCCGTCTCGGCGAGATCAAGGTCAAGGAACTTGCAGTTTATGTCCATTCGCTTGGCGGCGGAGAATAGGAATGGAAGGTCCTATTCTTCGGTCCCCCCTGCCAAGCGGACGAGGCCCGGCGTGAGCCGGGCCTCGACACCATCCCTAATGCGATCTGCACAACCCGGCAAGGCTATCCTACGGCGAGGCTTTACGACAGGTGCCCCTGACATTGGCTGGGAAAGTGGAGTTGCACATGCGTGACAAGACGCAGTTGACAGGGCTCGAAACAGAAACTGTCAATTCCGCCAAAACCCGCAAGCCGCTTTATGCCGCGCGTCAAAAGATCTTTCCGAAGCGCGCCTCGGGCAACTTTCGTCGCTTCAAATGGCTGGTGATGACGATCACACTTGGCATCTATTACCTGGCTGCGTGGCTGCCTTGGGCTCGCGGTCCATTTGCCCCGGACCAGGCAGTCCTGCTCGATCTCGCGAACCGGCGCTTCTACTTCTTCTTCATCGAGATATGGCCCCAGGAATTCTTCTATGTGGCCGGCCTCCTGGTCATGGCGGGCGTCGGTCTTTTCCTGATCACCTCGACTGTCGGCCGTGCCTGGTGCGGCTATGCATGCCCTCAGACGGTGTGGGTCGATCTGTTCCTCGTCGTCGAACGTGCGATAGAGGGCGACCGTAACGCTCGCATGAAACTCGATGCAGGCCCCTGGACCGCCCGCAAGCTGATGCTGCGCTTATCGAAGCACGCCGTCTGGCTGGTCATCGGTGCGGCGACCGGCGGCGCCTGGATTTTCTATTTTGCCGATGCGCCGACGCTGGTTGGCGAACTCTTCACCGGCACCGCGCCACCCGTCGCCTACATCACTGTCGCCGTGCTGACGGCTACCACCTACACGTTCGGCGGTCTGATGCGCGAGCAGGTCTGCACCTACATGTGCCCATGGCCGCGCATCCAGGCAGCGATGCTCGACGAAAGTTCTCTCACCGTCACCTACAATGACTGGCGCGGCGAACCGCGTTCTCGCCACGCCAAGAAGGTCCTTGCCGCAGGGCTGCCGGTCGGTGACTGCGTCGACTGCAATGCCTGCGTCGCGGTCTGCCCGATGGGGATCGACATCCGCGATGGCCAGCAGATGGAATGCATCACCTGCGCGCTGTGCATAGACGCCTGCGACGGGGTCATGGACAAGCTCGGCAAGGAGCGCGGGCTGATCTCCTATGCGACACTGTCCGACTACAACGCCAACATGATGCTGGCGACCGCGGGCGGCTCCAGTTCAGTCAACCCGTCGCAGGTCAGGACCGCTGATGGCCTGTTCTCCGACAAGGTGGCGCATTTCCATATCCGCAAGATCTTTCGGCCACGCACCTACGTCTACATGGGTATCTGGTCGCTGATCGGCCTGGGTCTGCTCTATTCGCTGCTGACGCGCGATCGGCTCGAAGTCAACGTGCTGCATGATCGCAATCCGCAATTTGTCACGCTGTCCGACGGCTCGATCCGCAACGGCTACACCGTCAAGCTGCTCAACATGATCCCCGAGCCAAGGACGATCGTTGTCGCGATTCAAGGCTTGCAGGGCGCCGAGATGAGCGTGGTCGGCGACGACATCCCGGAAGGCCGTTCTTTTGCCATTCCGGTCGAACCCGACCGCCTGAAAATGCTGAAGGTCTTCGTGCGCCAGCCGGCGGATCAAATCCAGGGCACAGCGCAGACCTTCAAGTTCCGTGTCGAGGACAAGGCGAGCTTCGAGGCGGACGAATACACCGCCACCTTCAACGCGCCGGAGACTGCCAGATGACCGCTAACGCTGAAAAACCCCGCGTATTCACCGGCAGGCACATGCTGGCCATCATCCTAGCCTTTTTCGGGGTGGTCATCGCGGTCAATCTGACGATGGCAACGCTCGCCAACACGAGCTGGACCGGCCTTGTCGTCGAAAACACCTATGTGGCGAGCCAGCAGTTCAACAAGAAGGCCGAGGAGGGGCGGGCGCAGGCAGCGCTCGGCTGGACCGGCAAGCTGACCATCGCATGGGGCGAGGTCCGCTATAGCCTTACCGACGCCGTCGGCAAGCCGATTGCCTTGCATGGCGTCAAGGTGCTGTTTCGCCATCCCGCCTACGAGAAAGAGGACAAGGCGGTCAACCTCGCCCTCGCCTCCGGCCAGGAATTCGCAGCCCAGCACATGCCGAAGGATGGCGTCTGGATCGTCGAAGTCGACGCTGACGCCGGTCTGGCCGAGCCCTACCGCGAAGTCCGCAGGATCATGATTTCCCATGGAGCGCTGAAATGAGTTGTTGTGCACCGGGCGCCGAAATGGCGCTTGATCTGGGCAGCACCACGTCGGTCCTGCCGTCTAGTCAAGAGATCAGGCTGGCGAGCCGATCGCTTGGAGATGATCTCCGCCAAACCGATCTTTCGGTGCCGAGCGTTCATTGCGCAGCTTGTATCCAGACGATCGAGACGGCGTTGGGAACGCTCGATCGCGTCGAGAGCGCCCGCGTCAACCTGTCGACGAAACGGGTCTCGGTCCGCTGGCGTGGCGACGAGGTTCCACCGTTCGTCGCCGCGCTTGGACGGCTCGGCTACCAGGCGCATCTCTTCGCCCCCGAGATTGATGAAAAGGACAGGACGCTTTCGGAGTTGATCCGCGCCGTCGCGGTTGCCGGGTTCGCGGCGGGCAATATCATGCTGCTTTCGGTCTCTGTCTGGTCCGGGGCCGAAGGGGCTACCCGCGACCTGTTTCACTGGGTCTCCGCATTGATCGCCATCCCAGCGCTCGCCTTCGCCGGCGGCATCTTCTTCCGCTCGGCCTGGAATGCACTGCGCCACGGCCGCATGAACATGGACGTGCCGATCGCGGTCGGAGTGTCGCTCGCTTACGCCATGAGCCTCTATGAGACGATCAACCATGGCGACCACGCCTATTTCGACGCGTCGGTTTCGCTGCTTTTTTTCCTTTTGATCGGCAGGACGCTGGATCACGTGATGCGCGAACGTGCCCGCACCGCGGTGAAAGGCCTGTCGCAGCTGGCCGCACGCGGCGCCATGGTGCTGCGCGGCGATGGCGCGCGCGACTATCTGCCGGTTGGCGAGATCGAACCGGGGATGCAGCTGCTGATCGCGGCCGGTGAAAGGATCCCCGTCGACGGCAAGATCATCCACGGAGCGTCTGATCTCGACTGCTCGCTGGCCTCAGGCGAAAGCGCGCCGAAAAACGTGGCGCCGGGCGAAGCCGTGCAGGCCGGCGTGCTCAATCTTACCGGCCCGCTGACGATCGAGGCGACCGCCGCCGCGAAGGATTCGTTCCTCGCCGAAATGGTTCGGCTGATGGAAGCCGCAGAGGGCGGTCGCGCGCACTATCGCCGCATCGCTGATCGCGTGTCGGCACTCTACGCGCCCGTGGTTCATCTCACCGCCTTCGTGACATTCCTGGGTTGGATGGCGGCGACGGGCGACTGGCACCGGGCGATGACGATCGCCATTGCCGTTCTGATCATCACCTGCCCGTGCGCGCTCGGCCTCGCCGTACCGATCGTTCAGGTGGTCGCCGCGCGGCGTCTGTTCGAGAACGGCATCATGGTCAAGGACGGTTCGGCCATGGAGCGCCTGGCGACGATTGATAACGCAGTGTTCGACAAGACCGGAACGCTCACGCTCGGACAACCCCGGCTCCTCAATGCATCGTCGATCGATCCGGCCATGCTGGCAATCGCGGCAGACATGGCCGCGCACTCGCGTCACCCGTTTTCAAAGGCCATAACCGGCTTTGCCGCTCCTGGCGGGCAACACAAATTCGATGCCGTCACAGAGCATCCGGGGTTCGGGATCGAAGCCACTGTCGCCGGAAGCATCTGGCGGCTGGGTCGACGCGGATGGGCTGGATGGAAGGCCCGGACCGGTGGTGAAGGCAACCATGGCTATGGCGGAACGGTGCTGACAAAAGACGGGTTCATTGTCGCGACCTTCGATTTCGAGGATGCGCTGCGCGCCGACGCGGCGGCGGCGATCAAGCGATTGAACGATACTGGGGTGTCGATGCAAATGCTGTCGGGCGATACCGCAGGTGCCTGCGGTGAAGTTGCAAGAATGCTGGGTGTCGAGGACTTCGTTCCGTGCCTGCTGCCGTCGGGCAAGGTCGAGCGCATCGAGACCCTGGCGAAAGACGGACACAAGGTTCTGATGGTTGGCGACGGCCTCAACGACACGCCGGCGCTGAGCGCGGCGCATGTCTCGATCGCTCCGGCCACCGCCGCCGACATTGGCCGCAATGCCGCCGACTTCGTATTCCTGCGCGAAAGCCTTCTGGCAGTGCCTCTCGCGCTGGACGTCTCGCGCAAGGCGGGACACCTGATCCGCCAGAACATCGCGATTGCGATCGTCTACAATGCCGTCGCCGTGCCGATCGCCATCCTGGGCCACGCCACGCCTTTGTTAGCGGCGATTGCCATGTCTGCCTCATCGGTGCTTGTTATTGGAAACGCATTGCGCTTGCACGGCTTCGGGGCGAATGCGACGCTGCAAGTTATTCAAAAAGTCGGACGCTCCGCAGTCAGCTATTCGGCATAATCCTCGTGACGACGTTGCTCTATCTCATACCAGTGGCCCTTTTTCTGGGTGCACTGGGTGTGTCCGGCTTCGTCTGGGCATTGCGAAGCGGTCAATACGAAGATCTCGACGGAGCCGCCGAGCGGATACTAATTGATCGGGACGACAAACCGGAACGCTGATTTCAATCCGCTGTGCATAAGATGCGCGGATCGCGCTCGTCAGTCGAGCCGGCTCGGTCGGGAACAAGCTGTCCATGCTCCATGCTCCATGCTCCATGCTCCATGCTCCATGACCATCTTGACCTAAGCTGCACACTACATTTGTGAAAAGCCTCTGTCGTGCGAAGGACTGCCTCCCATTGCACCCAGTATGAGGCGTGTGATGCCACGAGAGTACCTCGCGTGGCCGGACGAGAGCTTGGCAATGTGCGCACGGGTTCCAAAGTGGAACGTCACGGTCGATCACCTGACCGTGAACCGCCAGTGCCGATTGGTCATGTCTGGCTGATCCAGATCAGGGTCATACTCATCGGCGTGGTCTATTGACCAGTCTTCGACGGAGAAATGCATGACTTACGGAAAGATTGGTCGTCATTATCAGCACCTTCACGGTTCTGGGTTTTCTGTCGTGTGGTCGGCCATGCCTTGTGCTTACGGCGCAGCCATTAGCTGACCGGCGTCGTGTGTATCTCGCTTGCTGGCTGACCATCCGCGTGGCTTGCGCGGACAGGGGGCCGATCAACAGCTTTCGCCTTTGATGGGTTGTGTGCGTCGTTGCCGATCCATCCCGATTCCCGGCCCGCGCCTTGAGGCTATGCGACGGTACCGGAACCCAGCGCACGTCACGCGGTTCCGCGCGCGTGGTGTCCGCTCGTCACGACGATGAACGAACAAGCGGCTGGAGTACCATGAACACCGTACACATCATCGACTGCCACAATGCAAATGACTACTTCGCCGACAGGCAAGAGGGACCGATCGTGCAGCACTTGTTAAAGGCTGTCAACATCCGCGCGGAGCTCCAAATGGCGTTGAACCGAACGAAATTTGGTGAGGCTGTAGTACGAGCGATGGAGGCGGAGTGCGACGTGCTTCACATCGCCGGGCACGGCAATGGTGACGGGATCGCTTCGTCCAGTGGGCGAAGTGGCCTTCTTTGGGCTGACTTCGTAAAAATGTTCCAGGGCTCGCATCCAGCGCCGAAGATCCTCGTGATGTCAACGTGCTGCGGAGCATCATCGGGGTTGGGACGTGCGTTTTCGAAATCGATCAACCGTCCGAAGTTGATCATTGGTTCGAGTGACGCGCGCTATTTCGACGACTATGTCGCCGCGTGGGCTTTGCTCTATCGGCGACTGAATTGCAAGGACATCGACATCGAAGCCATGCAGCAGGTTCTTGATGAGATATGCGCGGTCGTGGATAAAAGTTTCCGCTACCTTGGCTGGGATGACGAGAGAGAGCGCTACGTTCGATACCCTCACCCTCGCAAGAGAGCCCGCTTCGACGTCGTGGAGCGTGAGTAGTATGCGCAAGGGTTCCAGGTGGAATGTGGCGATCGATGCGGCGCGGCCGTCGCTGACCAGCGTCGCGAGTGTCTCGCTTGCTGGCGGCGATCTGCGCGGCTGCGCGGCGAAAGGGCGGGATCGGTTAGCCGCATCCACCTCTGAGCGCTTTGAGTGCTTCGTTGCCGATCGATGCGAATCTCCCGGCCCAGCGCCTTTAGGCAATGCGGCGGGCACGGAGCTCATGTCACTCGGCTCAGTTCCACCGTTACACGAGGATAGGCGACCGGATGGCGGCACGCTGATGGGCTCTGACGATAATTTTGACATCGTTGTCGTTGGAGCCGGCCCGGTCGGCCTTTCGTTCGCTGCGTCGCTTGCCCAAAGCGAACTCAAGGTGGCAGTTGTTGAACAGAACACATTCGATAGTCTGGCGAATCCGGCTTTCGATGGTCGCGAAATCGCGCTGACCAACGCTTCGATCAGAACCCTTCGCGAGCTCGGCGCCTGGGATGTCATCCCGGCTTCGGACAAATCAGCACTTCAAGGCGCGCGCGTGCTCAACGGCTCGAGCGCATTCGCTCTTCGTTTCGATCCTCCCAGCAACTCTGGAGAACCGCTGGGGGTTTTGGTTCCAAATTGCCGGATCCGCGAGGCGCTGTTCAAAATCGTCCGCTTGCAGGATCGCGCCCGGCTGTTGTGCGGCCACTCGGTCGTCGATGCAACAAACAGCCAAGAAGGAGCAGTCGTAACGCTCTCTAATGGCGCGCGTTTAACTGCTCGGCTGGTTGTTGCCGCGGATTCGCGTTTGTCCGCCACGCGTGATCTGCTAGGCATCGGCGCCGATATCAACCGGCTTGGCCACTCGATGCTGATTTGCCGAGTGAGGCACGAGCGCGCCCACCACCAGATCGCCATCGAATGGTTCGATCACCATCAGACGATAGCGATATTGCCCCTCGCGGAGGGCATGTCGTCGCTGCTGCTCACATTGCGCTCAAACGAGGCCTATAGACTGCTTGCCTTCGATGATGATTTGTTCCTGTCGGAGTTGACGAAACGGTGTCGAGGGCGCCTTGGAAAAATGACCTTGGCAAGCAAGCGCCACACCTATCCGCTGGTCACGACCTGGGCGCACAAATTCCGGGCGCCGAGCGCCGCACTCATCGGCGACGCTGCCATCGGCATGCACCCGGTGACCGCTCACGGATTCAACATCGGTCTCAGCAGCCAGAAGCAACTCGCCCGTGGAATCATGACTGCGTGCCGCGACGGCCGCAATGTTGGCGACCCCGACATGCTGCATATATACGAAAGGCGGCTGCGCCTGTCGGCGGCGCCGCTCTACCATGCAACGAACATATTGGTTGGACTCTACTCCAGAGACCACCTGGCGGCACGGCTTGCAAGGCATCTGGGGCTTCGCTTTGCCCAACATGTTCCCCTTGTCCGGCATGGGATTTCGGCGGAGCTCCAGCGGTGATACTGCACCAGCAGTCGCATTTTTGCGCGTGCTGGGCGAGCGATGAGAGAGTGCATGATGCACCGGAGTAATCCTGCTCCCCGACGCTGATCTCCGATTGAAGAATTAACCCGTCCTTCAGGGGGGCTGCATAGGCTGCGGACAAGCAGGAGTAAGCAAGCTGACCCGTCCAGCCTTGGAAAAAGAAGATCCGCTGGAGGCGAGAATCCTTCAGGACCAGCTCGCTGATCTGAGGGCAGGCCTTTTCGTCTCAATGCCGATAAGCATTGTGCTGTCCGGGCTGATTTTGACCGTGCAGGCCCTTTCCGGGAACGGTCTTGCTGGCGCGGCCTGGTTTTCGGTCGTTAATGCGATAAATGCCGCCCGCCTTGCACTCGCCCGTCATCAGCTGAAGGAACCCGGAGTCCAGGATGATCTGACACGGGTTTGGCTGCGGCTTCGCTGGTTTGGCAGGCTTGCTCTTCTGGCGGGATTCACCTGGTCATTCCTTGCCGTCCTAACGGCTGGATACACGACGTCTCAAGCATCGCTGCATCTAATAATTCTGGCGGGCATTTCAGCTGGCGCGGTCACGTACGGCAGCTCATATGCTGCGGCAGCGATATGCTTCATCACACCGCCACTCCTCATTGCCGCCGCATGTTTGCTGACGAAGGGAGCCCCGGAAAACTACATTCTGGCTTTTGCCGTCCTGCTTTTCGAGGGCGGCCTGGTTCGATCCTCGTTCGTTGGACAAGCGCGCTTCCGTGACGCGAGCCGCCTGAGACATCAAGCCGAGCGGCTTGCCGCGGAAATGGAGCGCAATTCCAGGGAGGACCATCTTACCGCGCTCCTCAACAGGCGGGGCCTCGAACATGCAATCGATCAGTTTGAGAACACCGATGGACCCTTTGTGGCCATGCTGATTGATCTGGACGGGTTCAAATCTGTCAACGATACCTACGGTCACAGAACGGGTGACGAGCTGCTTGCCAGGATCGCCCGCCGAATAGAGGAAGAAGCACCGGAGGGCTCAACGCTCGCCCGCATCGGTGGGGATGAATTCGTGCTGGTTTTTTCTTCGCGAAAGAATTCTCCTTCTCCCACCAATCTCGCGTCCAATCTCATAGCCAAGCTTGCTCGCCCCTATCCTGGGATCGCATCAGTCCGCATTGGAGCGTCTATAGGAATCTACTTGGCTGAAAACCCCGGACTAACGGAAATGTTGTTGCGGGCCGACATCGCCCTTTACACAGCTAAGCGCCGCGGCAGGAATGAATTTTGTCTGTTCGATGCCGAGCTAGCCCGGGAGTTGCAACGCCGCCAGTCAATCGAACGCGATCTTCATTCGGCGATAACGATGAGAAGCTTGGTCGCTTGGTTTCAGCCAATCGTAAGACTCGAAACTGAAGCCGTCGTCAGTTTTGAAGCCTTGCTAAGATGGTCTCACCCGCTTCACGGTCCCATTTCTCCGCCCGAGATCATGACAGCGGCACGCGAAACTGGAATGCTTCAGCTGCTAACTCAAACGGTATTCGCCGACTGTTGCGCTCTTATCGAGGGCTTGGTCAAAGCTGACCGTCGTGATGTTCGTGTGGCGATGAATGTTTCACCGTGCGAGTTGGAAGCTGGCGATATTGACGAGATGATTCTTAATGGTCTGGCGGCAAAAGACCTCCCTGCAACGATGTTCGACATCGAGATTACCGAAGAAGCCCCAGTGGATCCGGACAGAGTGGATGAAAAGCTCGCCCGGCTTTCACATGCTGGCATTTCTATCGCGCTCGATGACTTCGGCACCGGTTTTTCGACGTTGGCATCGCTCAAGGACAGTCGGATCAGGAAGGTGAAAATAGATCAGGGCTTCGTTCGCGGCTTAGCCAAGTCCCGGGAGAATCGGCTGCTTGTCAAAGCGGTGATTGATCTTGGTAGGACGCTCGGGATCGAGGTCATGGCCGAGGGCGTTGAAACAGAGGCAGATCGGCAAACTCTGTACAAGCTTGGCTGCAGAACCGCGCAGGGCTTCCTGTTCTCTAAGGCAGTGCCTCTCCATTTGGCACTTGATTCGGTAGTAAAAGAGCACGCGAAGGAGTTGTGACCGGCCTCTCCGTCCGTGCTGCTCGCGGAACTTTCATGTGGGGTGGACCTGACGCGCGAAAGCCGTTTCGGACGGTAGAGTTATTACGGGGGCGAAACTGAGCACGTGGTTTGGATAGCAGCAATCCGGTCCACCGGCGCACATGCAGCGGCTTCATACAAGCGTTCAAGTTGCGAGATGAGCTTGAGTGAACGACGTCGGAGAATTGCGTCCTTTGGACGCTGGTTTCGCGGTTCCCGTAGGATTCGATTACGGGAAGCGTTCTTGGCTGCTTCTCGGCTCAGCGCTCATCGGGATGAACAACGTACCCGCGGTCAAGGTCTTCGCGACCTCAACCCAGTCACCATCCCGCAACAGCAGCGGTCGGGTCCTGATCAAGCGCTCAGCCTCAGCACAGGTGCTGGAGCAACGGTAGAGCGCGGAAAACGTGTATCGGAATGCGCTGGCTCACCATAGGAAGCTGCCACGGCATGTCGAATGTCCCCAGGGGGCGGACCGTTCCCTTGCATTTGTCTCGATGACGGGCTCTCAAAGCTAAAGCCAAGAGAGCTTTATAAAAATCGCACCCGATCGGCTGCGCAACGACGACCAGCTGAGGCCCGATCGGGTGCTAAGGTCGTGCCAAAAAAGGCGCGTCACTGTCGCATTTCTAGCCGGCTTGCGATCGGACGTCATCTCTTGGCGATCGCTGCCCCTTCTCTCAAATGCGCTTAGCGGCGCCGATGGCGAATAGCGCAAGCTTTTCCACCCGTTTCTACTCCACTACCGAGACTCGTCACCAACCTCCTTTTATTCGCTTCCATATGGCCCATCCTGTCTCCAATCGAGGAGGAGCGCGAACATGGGCCAAGCCGTAGAACGTCTCAGTCTCGGGAATTCTTCTGCTCGCCAAACTGCCGTTGTCGCCGGCACCATATTTGGCAGGGTGACAGTGCACGACAAGATATCAGGCGTTCTTGTCTGGGCTGAACTATGCTTGCAAGCCATAACCCAAAAATCGCCGATCCCTTTGAATTCGAGCCGGATGAATGGGTGTTTCAAAATTTTTGGCGGTTTTAGGCAGAACCCTCCGATGGCCCGCGTACCGGTCAAGCTTCGTGAGCACTTTAGGTTCGTCGATCAGGCATAGGTTTCTTTCCCATGCCACATGCTGGCCGTTTGCCTAGTTCGGAAGCCCTCGAGAGGCGTTGCTCGTCTTGGTATGGCGTCGCCCCTTTTTCCGATCCATCGGCCACGGAGCTAGAATGGTGTCTAGCTGTTGCCGCCTACTTGGTCATCCGGCATGGAGATGCCTATATACCGACCTTCGAAAGGCTGGAATACGAGGTCGAACAAATGCGGCGGAAGCTCGGAAATCGCGAGCGAGCGCAGCGCGTGCTGGCCACGCTCAACCTAAATGGCTCGGACAGCTGGAGCCGTGAGGTTGGTTCTCAAGGCCTGGATGGCGCCGCAATCACATTCGCCCGGGCGGGGTAAAAGCGATTTTTTGGAGCCACTCGCGCTTTTGCGCTAACGAAGGTCCCGCGCCGTATTTGGGCCGGATCCATTTGTGGCCCATCAGAGAAGCAATTACCTTCTCCGGCGCCTCAACTGCCGTCAGCCGGTCCTCGAAAGTGTGTCGCAGGCTATAAAGACTATGCTCGGAAGTCGGCAGAAGTTCCTTGCTGGCGAGCACCTTGTTGACGAGCGCTGAAAGTGACGCGGCCTTGTCGCGATAACGAGGAAAGCCGTCCGGATGGAGCTTGATGGCTGCAAGTGCGCCGCCAACCAAGGGAATGTCACGGGCTGAATGACCGGTCTTCAAGCGACGGCCATTGGGGCGCACCCGCACATGCGGGATTTCTCGATCGAGGTGGATTGTTTCGGTGGTGAGGTTTGCCGCTTCAGAAAGCCTGAGTCCGGTATCGGCAATCACATAGATTAGATGGCGGGCTTCGTCATTGAGTCCGTCGAGCGCGCCTTCAGCGAGTATCTTCTCCTGAATGAACTCCGCTGTGAACGCAGCGCGTTGCCCGGGGACGGCGCCGGAAAGACGCAGGTTTCGAAAAACCGGCTCCAGCTTGAGCTGGTGAGTCAGATCGACGACGCGCAGCATTTTCGAAACATGGCCGATGTCCTTGTTGGCCGTACCGATATCAAGTCCATCCTCAACGATCCGCTTTTGCCACCACTCGCGGAACGCGATTGCGTCGTCCCGAGTGAGGCTTGCGATCTCCTTGTCGCCAATGACTCCAACCAGATTGGCAACTGCGCGCTTTTTGGGGTTACGCCATTTCTTGATTTGGTTGGGCGACATGGTCAGCAAGTTCTGTTGCTCGATCGTCTCGAATTCCTTGATAAGACCGCTCAGGCGGACCGCTGGCCGCTTCTCCCCACCCATGACGGCCGAGACGTCCTGCGCGTCCTCGATCGATTTTTTGTCGAGGAGCAGCTTGATACGGGCCATGAGTTCGTCGAGCGGCCCCGCTGCTAGTTCCTCGTTAGTGCGATAGGCCAATCCAAATGACCGCGCGCGCTTCCTCGCGGCTTCGAAACGCAGCCCCGCCTCGGCGGATTGGCCTTCCCGCAGTCTACGCCAATACGCCTCCAGCCCCGCGCCGAGGCTTTGCACTGCATCTCGCGCCCGTACACCGCGGGGATCGTCAGCCACGGCGACGCCCGTGGAAATGCGTACTAGGCAGCGGCGATCAAACGCCGCGAATTCCTTCGGCACCCTGCGGACGAGATACCAGATGCCTTCACGTTTATGCGGCTTTGGCGCTGCGGAACGTCGCATTATCTTTCTCTAATGTTACACAGTTTGTTACACAGTCTAAGATATGTTTCGCTTCGTGCTGGTCAAGCGCAACAAGGAAGCTTTTGAAAGGAAAGGATTTTTATGGAAGCTAAATGGCGGAGAGGGAGGGATTCGAACCCCCGATACCCTTGCGAGTATGCCGCATTTCGAGTGCGGTGCATTCGACCACTCTGCCACCTCTCCGCGAGGTCATGGTCGGCCGTTGCCGGCGCGGCGCACTAGATAACGGCTGACTGCTCCGGTTACAAGGCCCTATTCGCCCGATTTCCAGCTTCCGCAAAAAGCGATTGCGACGGGACGGACCGATATTTGCCGGCAACGTCGCTCGCGGCCTCTCCAAGGACAAGCCGCTTGCCTTGACTCCGGCGCAACCTTCGGTTAGGGACAGCCCGCATTCGGCGTGGAGGCTCTTCCGCGCCGCTTGTTTTTTGAACCCGCAGACTGACAAAAAGACGGCCGAACCGCCCGAGGCGGTTCATCGAGGCCGACCGAACAGCGAAAGGCAAAAAATGTTCGCAGTCATCAAAACGGGCGGCAAGCAGTATCGCGTCGCCGCCAACGATCTCCTGAAGATCGAGAAACTCGAAGCCAAGGTCGGCGATATCGTCGAGATCGGCAATGTGCTCGCGCATGGCGAGGGAGAGAATGTCACCTTCGGCGCGCCGTTCGTCGATGGCGCTCTGGTCACGGCGGAAGTCGTCGAGCAGGGCAAGAACCGCACCGTCATCGCTTTCAAGAAGCGCCGCCGCCAGAATTCGCGCCGCAAGATCGGCCACCGCCAGCTTTTGACCACCGTCAGGATCGCCGAGATCCTGCTGGGCGGCGCCAAGCCGTCGAAGAAGGCCGCCGCCAAGGCAGAGGCCAAGGCCCCCGAAGCCAAGGCGGAAGTCGCCGCCGAGGCAAAGGCCGAAGCCGCTCCGAAGGAGGCCAAGGCCAAGAAGGAGCCCAAGTCTGAGGCTACTTCCGGCGAAGAGGCAAAGGCCGCGCCGCTGTTCAAGGCGCCGAAGGGCGAGCCGGATGACCTGACCGTGATCAAGGGCATCGGCCCGGTCGCGGCGAAGGACCTCGCCGAACAGGGCATCGTCACCTTCGCGCAGCTCGCCAAGCTCACCGACAAGGATGTCGCCAAGATCGACGAGCACATGCCGTTCAGCGCCGACCAGATCAAGGACTGGCGCGAGCAGGCCAAGGAACTGGCGAAGAAGTAAGGCAGGTTGAAATAAGATGGCCCGGCGACAATCGTCGCCGGTGCGCACTTGAAACGGAACGCGAACGCGTTCATAAGACCATTCAAGCGCCTCAGGGCGCATCGGAGTTAGTCAAATGGCACACAAGAAAGCTGGCGGTTCGTCGCGCAACGGTCGCGATTCGCACTCCAAGCGTCTCGGCGTGAAGAAGTTCGGCGGCGAAGCCGTCATCGCCGGCAACATCATCATTCGTCAGCGCGGCACGCAATGGCATCCGGGCACCAATGTTGGCATGGGCACGGACCACACCCTTTTTGCGCTCGAAGCCGGCGCAGTCACCTTCAACAAGAAAGCCAACGGCCGAACCTACGTATCGGTGAACCCGATTACCAAAGCAGCGGAGTAGCCGGTTCCGCACCATAACACCGGCGCCCATCTCGGGAACCGGTGTCTGGCCAGGCCAGGAAAAGGATCAGGAGAGATGGGTTTGCCCTCTCTCCTTTTTCATTTTTTCTTGCCCTGGAGGACTAAAATGGTTGCCGAAGCGGAAGACACCGAAGACGAAAGTTACGTGATCGATTGCCCGGAGCTGGCCACCGAGCGACTGGGCATGCGCGCCCCGCGCGAGAGCGATCTCGAGCAACTCGTCACGCTGGCCGACAACCGGCATGTCGCCGAAATGCTGGCCCGCATGCCGCATCCTTATGGCGAAGCCGAGGGCCGCACCTTCCTCGCCATGGCGGCGTCGCGCCGCGCCGGCATCGTCTATGCCCTGACGCTCAAGGATACCGGCATCTTCGTCGGCTGCGCCGGGCTCAACACCACCGATCGCGGCCTGGAACTGGGCTACTGGATCGGCGAGCCTTACTGGAAGCGCGGCTATGCGACCGAGGCCGCGCACGCTCTGGTCGACCTCGCCTTCCAGCGGACCTCGATCCAGGTGCTGCATGCTTCGACAAGGGTGATCAATCCGGCCTCACGCCGGGTCATTCACAAATGCGGCTTCCAGTATGCCGGCCAGGGCATGCTGAACTCGATCGTCGCGGGCCAGGTGCCGGTCGAGCGCTACAGGCTCGACAGGAAGACCTGGACCAGCCTGAGGAATTGGATTCATTTTTGACGATTGCTTCACAGGGCTGGGCAAGCGCCCCCTCACCCGGATTGCCAGCCGAATTGCGAGGGGCAATTCGGCTGGCAATCGACCTCTCCCAAGAGGAGAGGAGCAGGTAAGCGCCGGCGCCAATCTCTTCTGCCCTCGGGGAGAAGGTGGCCGCGTAGCGGCCAGATGATGGGGAGTTCAGAGTTCAGAGTTCAGCCCAGCTCGGCCCAGAGCGGCAGGTGATCGGAGCCGACGGCGTCCCGGTCGGACCATAGACGCTTCAGCGATCTGGCCAGCGAGGCGCTGGTGAAGATGTAGTCGATGCGTTTGTAGCGGTTTTTGTCGTCTGGGCGGTCGGGGTCGACCCAGGTGACGAGGTCGGCGACGGCAAGGCGCTGGGCGACGTCGACGGCAAGATCGGCGGTCAGCGGCATACCGAACTCATGATCCGGGCGGCCGGCGAGCTCGACATATTCGGGGGAGCCCGGCAGCATGTTGAAGTCGCCCATGACGATGAAGGCTTCCGGATAGGGTAGATCCGGCAGGCCGATCTCGGGAATGCCCGACAGCCCGCCGCCTTCGAGCGCATAGTTCAAGAGGCGCTGGCGCAGGAAGCGGATCTGGCTCTGGCGCTCGACCGGGCTGCGGTGGTCGAGATGGGTGGAATAGAAGCGGATGAAGCCGAGCGGCGTCTCGATCAGCGCCTCGAGCGCGCCGCGCTGGAAGTTCATGGCCTCGAGGCTGCGGCTGCGCGGCAAAAGGAGATTGCGCGACAGATGAATGGGCGTCTTCGACAGCACCATGTTGCCGAGCTGGAAGGAAGTCGAGATGGCGCGGCCGTTCTCCAGGCGCGAGCCGATATTGACCTCGAAATTGCTGCCATAGGCGGCAAAATAATCGGGCAGCGCCTCGCTGATCTCGGCCACCATGTCGCGGTCGCCGTTGCGCGGGTTGTTGCGGGTCACTTCCTGCAGCGCGATCACGTCGGCGCCGCGCACGGCGTCGGCGATGCGGCCGACATCGTATTTGCCGTCGAGGCCGATGCCGTACTGGATGTTGTAGGAAACGATCTTCATTCCCGCGCCCCTTTAGTCCCCGCCAGTGCTACCGCGTGCGCGCCGAAAGGGCATCCGGCGCTTTAGTCGCAATTCGGCCTCGCCCTCGGCCCTGCCTTGGTTTAGAGCAATCCCGCAAGTGCAATAGCAGAAACTTGAAACGATGAAATTCCTCGACCAAGCCAAGGTTTACATCCGTTCCGGCGACGGCGGTGCCGGTTCGGTGTCGTTCCGGCGTGAAAAATTCATCGAGTTCGGCGGGCCGGATGGCGGCGACGGCGGGCGCGGCGGCGATGTGTGGGCGGAAGCGGTCGACGGGCTGAACACGCTGATCGACTATCGTTACCAGCAGCATTTCAAGGCCAAGACCGGCATGCACGGCATGGGCCGCAACATGACAGGGGCCAAGGGCGCCGACATCACGCTGAAAGTGCCGGCCGGCACGCAGATCTTTGCCGAGGACAATGAGACGCTGATCTGCGATCTGACCGTCGTCGGCCAACGCTTCCTGCTTGCCAAGGGCGGCAATGGCGGCTTCGGCAACCAGCATTTCAAGACCTCGACCAACCAGGCGCCGCGGCGCGCAAATCCCGGCCTGCCGGGCGAGGAGCTGAGCATCTGGCTCCGGCTCAAGCTGATCGCCGACGCCGGCTTGGTCGGCCTGCCCAACGCCGGCAAGTCGACCTTCCTTGCGGCCGTCACCGCGGCCAAGCCGAAGATCGCCGACTATCCGTTCACCACGCTCTATCCCGGCCTCGGCGTCGCCCGCATCGACGGCCGCGAGTTCGTGCTCGCCGACATTCCCGGCCTGATCGAGGGGGCGCATGAGGGGGTGGGCATCGGCGACCGCTTTCTCGGCCATGTCGAGCGCACGCGCGTGCTGCTCCACCTCGTCTCCGCGCAGGAGGAAAACCCGGGCAAAGCCTATAAGACGGTTCGCGCCGAGCTCGATGCCTATGGCCATGGGTTGACGGACAAGGTCGAGATCGTGGCGCTCAGCCAGGTCGACATCCTCGACGCGGACGCCCGCAAGAAGAAGGCGGCCTCGCTGAAGCGCGCCGCCGGCCGCGCGCCGATGCTGCTTTCGGCCGTCACCGGCGAAGGCGTCGAGACCGTGCTGCGCGCGCTGATGGCGGTGGTCGCAGAAGCGCGCGATGCCGTTGCGGCTCCTGTCGACACGCGCTGGCGATAAGACCCATGAAATCGCTGAAATCATACCGGCGCATCACAGTGAAGATCGGTTCGGCGCTGCTCGTCGACCGCGCGACAGGTTTGAAGCGCGACTGGCTGACCTCGCTTGCCGGCGACATTGCGGTGCTTGCCGATGCGGGCGCGGAAGTGCTCGTCGTCTCCTCGGGAGCCATCGCGCTCGGGCGCACCATTCTCGGCCTCGGCAAACGCGCGCTGAAGCTCGAGGAGAGCCAGGCGGCGGCCGCCGTCGGCCAGATCGCGCTTGCCGGCGCCTGGTCGGACGCGCTCGGCAAGGACGGGCTGAAATCGGGCCAGATCCTTTTGACCCTCGGCGATACGGAGGAACGCCGCCGCTACCTCAATGCGCGCGCGACGATCTCGACCCTGCTCAAGATGAAGGCGGTGCCGGTCATCAACGAGAACGACACGGTGGCGACCTCCGAAATCCGCTATGGCGACAATGACCGGCTGGCGGCGCGGGTGGCGACCATGATGGGCGCCGACCTGCTGGTGCTGCTTTCCGACATTGACGGGCTCTACACGGCGCCGCCGGCCAAGGACCCGCGAGCGAAGTTCATCCCGGTGGTCGACCGCATCACGCCGGACATCGAGGCGATGGCGGGCGCGGCCGCATCCGAGTTGTCGCGCGGCGGCATGCGCACTAAGCTCGATGCCGGCAAGATCGCCAACGCCGCCGGCACCGCCATGATCATCACGTCCGGCACCAGGCTGTCGCCGCTGATGGCGATCGAACGCGGCGAACGCTCGACCTTTTTCAGGCCGAGCGCCAATCCGGTGAAGGGTTACAAGACCTGGATCGCCGGGCAGCTCGAACCGGCCGGCCGGCTCACCGTCGATGCCGGCGCCGTCGGTGCGCTCATGTCGGGCAAGTCGCTGCTGGCTGCCGGCGTCAAGCTGGTCAGCGGCAATTTCTCGCGCGGCGATACGGTGGCGATCCTGTCGCCGGAGGGCCGCGAGATCGCGCGCGGCCTGGTTGCCTACGATGCCGCCGATGCCGTAAGGATCGCAGGTCTGAAGACGGCCGAGATCGAAAACGTGCTCGGCTACGAGGCGCGTTCGGCGATGATCCATCGCGACGACCTTGTGGTAAGCCTTGCCGGCGACCAAGTATTGGCCGACGACTAGATGGGGCGGAGGGATGAACCATGCTGAAGCTGCATGAAAAGTCCGGCGAAGACACTGTGGCACTCATGGCCGATATCGGCCGTCGCGCTCGCGCCGCCGCCCGACCGTTGGCCGTCGCTTCCACCAGGGCAAAGAACGATGCGCTGGTTGCCATGGCCGAAGCCATCCTGCGCAACGAGCAGGCCATTCTCGACGCCAACGCCATCGATACGTCGAATGGCGAGGAGGCCGGCTTGTCGGGTTCGTTCATGGACCGACTGAAGCTCAATCCCTCGCGCATCAAGGCGATGGCCGAGGGCATTCGCGAGATCGCCGCGCTCAAGGATCCGGTCGGCGAAACCATTGCGGCGTGGGACCGGCCGAATGGGCTCCGCATCGAACGCGTGCGCACGCCGCTCGGCGTCATCGGCGTCATCTATGAGAGCCGCCCGAATGTGACGGCGGACGCCGGCGCGCTCTGCTTAAAGGCCGGCAATCCGGTGATCCTGCGCGGCGGTTCGGACTCGCTCAATTCTTCGGCCGCGATCCATGCCTGCATGGTCGAAGGGCTGAAGGCCGCCGGCCTGCCGCAGGAATCCATCCAGCTGGTGCAGACCACCGACCGCGCCGCCGTCGGCGAGATGCTGAAAGGTCTCGGCGGCAATCTCGACGTCATCATCCCGCGCGGCGGCAAAAGCCTGGTCGGACGCGTGCAGACCGAGGCGCGTGTGCCGGTCTTCGCGCATCTGGAAGGCATCTGCCATCTCTATGTCGACCGCTCGGCCGATCTCGACATGGCGGTCAATATCGCCGTCAACGCCAAGATGCGGCGCACAGGCGTGTGCGGCGCGGCCGAGACCTTGCTGGTCGACCGCGCGGCGGCCTCCACGCATCTGGTGCCGATCCTGGAAGCGCTGCGCGCTGCCGGCTGCGAGATCCACGCCGACGCCGAGGTGATGAAGGCTTTCGCCGACGCCAGCCCGGCGACCGATGCCGACTGGGTGACGGAATATCTCGACGCCGTCATCGCGGTGAAGCTGGTCGACGGCATCGCCGGCGCGATCGAGCATATCGAGACGTTTTCCTCGCACCACACCGAGGCGATCGTCGCCGAGGATACGGCTGCGGTTGAGCGCTTTTTCAACGAGATCGACTCGGCGATCCTGCTGCACAATGCCTCGACGCAGTTCGCCGATGGCGGTGAGTTCGGCATGGGCGCCGAGATCGGCATCGCCACCGGCAAGATGCATGCACGCGGACCGGTCGGTGTCGAGCAGCTCACCTCGTTCAAATACCGCGTGCGCGGGTCTGGACAGGTGAGGCCTTGACGCTTGCCGCTAGAGTGTGAGGCTTTGCGCCCAGGCCGCCCCCTCTGGCCTGCCGGCCATCTCCCCCTCAAGGGGGGAGATTGGCAGCTTCGGCGCCGGCGCTCGGCTTGCAACGCCGGCGATTGGCGAAAGTCGCGGCGACATCTGATCTCCCCCCTTGAGGGGGAGATGGCCGGCAGGCCAGAGAGGGGGGGCTAGCACCATGCTTTCCCAAGCTGAGCAGCCAGTCCCCGCCCGCTACCTCCGCATGCCGCACGCCGCCAGAGGGCTGACGGTGGGGCTGTTCGGCGGTTCGTTCAATCCGCCGCATGCCGGTCATGCGCTGGTCGCCGAGATCGCGTTGAGAAGGCTCGCGCTCGACCAGCTTTGGTGGATGGTGACGCCCGGCAATCCGCTGAAAAGCGCGCGCGAACTGGCGCCGCTCGCCGAGCGTGTCGAGCTGTCCGAAAAGATCGCCAGGAACCCGAAGATCAAGGTAACCGCCTTCGAGGCGGCGCAGCATGCGCGCTACACCGCCGACACGCTTGCCCTGGTCAAGGCGCGCAACCCGGGCGTGGATTTCGTCTGGATCATGGGCGCGGACTCATTGCGCGACTTCCACCGCTGGCAGCGCTGGCGCGAGATCGTGCTGACCTTCCCGATCGCGGTCATCGATCGCCCGGGCGCCACGCTCTCCTTCCTGTCGTCGGTGGTCGCCAAGACCTTCGACTATGCCCGTATCGACGAGGGCGACGCGCCGCTGCTTGCCCGCATGCCGGCGCCGGCCTGGACCTTCATCCACGGTCCGCGCTCCTCCCTCTCCTCCACCGCGCTCCGCAAGGCGGCGAAGGATAGATGAGCTTCCCCTTCTCCCCTTGTGGGAGAAGGTGGATCGGCGCGATAGCGCCGAGACGGATGAGGGGTGTTCCAGCTTGGCGACACCGTTTTGTCTAGCGACGAGGTCGCCGACGTCTCACTCCGCTGGAACACCCCTCATCCGTCTTGCCGCTTCGCGGCAATCCACCTTCCCCCACAAGGGGGGAGAGAAGTCCGGCCATGTCGCTTTTACGGCGGCTTTTTTCCTGTCCGTAGACCAAGCTGTGCGGACATGCTGAAGCAGAACCCCACCACAACCGAACCCGCTCGCGCCGCGCAATCGGCGCCGCTGATCGCCATTGCCAGCGTCATCGTGTCGATGGCGCTGATCGCGATCGGCAATGGACTGATGTTCGCCTATATCCCGGTGCGCCTCGGCGCCGACGGGTTCGACCCGACCTGGGCCGGGCTGATCGTCACCGGGCTTTCGGCCGGCGGGCTGGCCGGCTGCATCCTGACCGGGCCGCTCGTCAAGCGAGTGGGTCACGCCCGCGCCTTCATGGTGCTTTCGGCGCTGATCGCGCTTTCCAATGCGGCGATCGGCGCCGGGCCGATACCGCTTTTATGGATCGCCGCGCGGGCGCTTTACGGCTTCGCCATCTGCGGGCTGTTCATCGTCGCGCAGAGCTGGCTGAACGATGCCTTGCCGAATTCGATCCGCGGCCGGGTGATGGCGGTGTTCTATGTCGCCTATATAGGCGGGCTAGGCGTGGGGTACGCGGCGCTTGCCGCGATCGACATCCATACGGCCGCGGCGGCGCTGATCGGCATCACCTTCACGGCGCTTTCCATCCTGCCGGTCGGCATGACGCGGCTGGCGCAGCCGCCGGCGCCGCAGGCCGCATCGGTGGCGCTTCGCCGTGCCTGGCGCATCTCGCCGGTCGGTGTCGCCGGCATGCTCGCCGTAGGCGGCCTGTCGATGATCGTCTCCGGCTTCGCGCCGATCCATGCCACCGCCAAGGGCTACAGCCAGGCCGACATCGCGCTGCTGTTGTCGGCGATGCCGGTCGGCACGCTGATCCTGCAGATTCCGCTCGGCTGGATATCCGACCGCACCGACCGGCGCTACGTGCTGGCGGGCGCGGCGGCGCTCGCGGCGATCGCCAGCGTGCTTGCCATCGTCTTCGACGGCGGCGCGCTGATGGCGCTGGTGGTGATCTATCTCATCTGGGACGGAGCGTCGGAATCGATCTACGCGCTCTCCAGCGCGCATGCCGCTGACCGCGCCGGCAAGGACGAGCTTCTGGCGCTGTCGAGCTCGATGCTGTTCGCCTGGTCGCTGGCCGGCTTCATCGTGCCCGGCATCGTGACGGCGCTTTCCGCCGTCTTCGGCACCGCGACCTTCATCTATGTCGGCATCGTCATCGCATCGGCCTTCTGCCTGTTCGTGCTGTGGCGCGTGATGGCCGGCCGGCCGACACCTGCGGCCATAAGCGGCAGTTTCGCGCCGATGTCGGCGCAGACGCCCCTGCCGGTGGAGCTTGCCTTCGCGCAGGATGAGTCGGTCACTTCCAAGTGAAGAACCGGCACTGAAGAACCGGTGAGACTATTGCTTGCGCGCCTCCGGCGCCGGCATTTCCGGAGGCGGCAGCGGGATCGAGATGCCCTCGGTATCGAAAGCCTGCTTGGCGCGCTTGGTCATGTCGATCTGGGTCGAGAAATAGTCGGCGGCCGACGTCCAGTAGCGCAAGGTGAGTGAAACGGTGGTGTCGCCGAGACTGGCCACGAAGGCGATCGGCGCCGGTTCGCGCCGGATGCGCTTTTCGGCGGCGGCGATGGCAAGCAGCGTCTTTTGCGCGCGGTCGATGTCATTCCACGAGCCGATGCTCAAGGTGACGTCGGTGCGCCGCACGCCGTTGCGGGTGAAATTGCGCACCGGCTGGTTCCACAGCGTCGAATTGGGCGCCATCACATAGACACCGTCGACGGAGCGCAGCTTGGTGGCGAAGAGACCGATCTCCTCGATGGTGCCGGCAATCGCGCCGACCTCGACATATTCGCCGATGCGGAAGGGCCTGAGCGCCAGAAGCATGATGCCGGCGGCGATGTTCTGCAGCGTGCCTTGCAGCGCCAGCCCGATGGCCAGGCCGGCAGCGCCTATTGCCGCAATGATGGAGGCGGTCTGCACGCCGAATTGGCCGAGCACCATGATGACGACAAGGATCAGGATGGCGTAACGCACGACCTGCGAGAAGAAATGCCGCAAGGTCTCATCGAAGCCGTGGATGTGGCCGAGGCCGGCATAGATCGAGCGCTCGGCAAGCCCGGCCACGAGATACCCGACAACCAGGAGGATGACGGCGCCGACGGCCGAGAAGGAATAGGAGACGATCAGCGTGCTCAGCTGCGCAAGCCCGGCCTGGATGGTGATGAGGGCGCTTTGCGGGTCGGTGGGCATGGCGGGTATCCCGTTGGTCAATGCGCCGATAACCCGTGCGCCTGGCATCGGTTCCCGCCTTTTGCGGCTTGGCGGAGCGCCTCCTCAAGATCGCGCGGAGATCACGCTTCGAAGGCGCCCGTCTTGAAACTGCAACGGAACTCTGCCTATCTAAGTGGTGTCACCTGATTTGCCTGGTGATTTGGTTGTTCTTGTTGGGAAAGGAAACACACTGAGAACAGCACTGCGGAAGAAGGCTGACATCATGCCTTCGCCGGCAGGGATCAGCGGAAACGACGCCGCGTCCCTCGCCATCGACACAGTCCTTGCCAGTCTGGAAGACTCCAAGGCCGAAAACATCGTCTCAATCGACATCCAGGGAAAATCGAGCCTCGGCGACTATATGGTCATCGCCTCGGGCCGATCGCACCGTCATGTCTCGGCTGTCGCCGATCATCTCCTCAAGGCGCTGAAGGATGCCGGCCTCGGCAACGCGCGCGTCGAGGGGCTGGCCAGCGCCGACTGGGTCCTGATCGATTCGGGCGACATCATCGTCCATGTCTTCCGCCCCGAAGTCCGCGAGTTCTACAATCTCGAAAAGATGTGGCAGGCGCCGGACCTGGAGGAAGAGACCTTGCACTGAGCCTTGATCCGCCTGCCGTGAACCGTCACGGTACGCATTAGGACAAGCTCGCCGGGGCGAGGATGAAGATTACCGTTCATGCCGTGGGCCGGATGAAAACCGGTCCCGAGAGAGAACTCGCCGACCACTATTTCGAGCGCTTCGCCAAGAGCGGGCCCGCGGTCGGGCTGGAATTTGCCGGCATTGTCGAGGTCCCCGAGAGCCGCGGACAGAGCGCCGACGAGCGCCGCCGCGAGGAAGGCCAGAAGCTGCAGGCGCAGTTGCAGTCGGGCGCTGTTCTCATCCTGCTCGACGAACGCGGCAAGTCGCTTTCCTCGGAAGACCTGGCCGCCCGCATCGGCCAGTTGCGCGACGGCGGCCGCAAGGCGCTGGTCGTCGCGATCGGCGGTGCCGACGGCCATGACAGATCCCTGCGCGAGCAGGCCGACCTGGTGCTGTCCTTCGGCGCGCTGACCTGGCCGCACCAACTGGTGCGCGTCATGCTGGGCGAGCAGCTTTACCGGATCGCAACGATCCTGGCGGGTCATCCGTATCATCGATCGTGATACGGCTCGACGGCCAAGAAGCTGGGGATTGCCGGCCCACGCCAGGATTTCTGCCTCAATCGCGCGGCAACGGGTATTCTGTTTTACGCAATCCCGGACGGAGAACCGTTACGCACTTTTCCTGGAATTGCTCTGAGCGGCGCTTCCAACATGGTTGATGGTTCGTTAACGAAGCGGCGGATAGGTTAGAGGCCTGATGTCTGAAGGCTGGTACCCGATTACGCGCGCCTGGCGCGTCCGCTGCGGCTTGACCCTTGTCGCCGCCCTGGTCGCGCTCGGTCCGGCCCAGGCGGCCGAAAATTCGCTCGACCTTGCGCCCGACCCGGATCAGAGCCGGGCCGAATATGAGCAGGTTTCCAAGGAGATCACGCTCTCGTCGGAGCGGCTGGGCAAGCTCGCCGCCGACATCGCTTCGGTGCGCAAGGACTATGCTTCGATCACCGCGGCGCTCATCCAGTCGGCGATGACGGAGCAGAAGCTCGGTCAGGACATCGAGGACATCGGCGCCAAGCTCGAAGGGCTGAAGGCCGAGCAAAATAAGCTGCGCGCCTCGCTCATGGCGCGGCGCGACGTGCTGGCCGAAGTGCTCGGCGCATTGCAGCGCATGGGGCTCAATCCGCCGCCGGCGATCCTGGTCAAGCCCGAGGATGCGCTGTCGTCGGTGCGCAGCGCCATCCTGCTCGGCGCCGTGGTGCCGGAACTGCGCCAGCAGACCGACCGGCTGATGGCCGACCTCAAGGAGCAGACGCGTGTAACGGCATCGATCGAGGCCGAGCGGGCCAGGCTCACCGCCGCCGTCACCGACCAGACGGCGGAAAAAAAGCGGCTCACCATGCTGCTCGAGGCCAAGAAAAAACTGCAGGCCGATACCCAGGCCGCGATGGCGGCCGAGCAGCAGCACTCGCAGCAGCTGGCGGCGAAGGCGAGCAGCCTCAAGGACCTGATCGCCTCACTGGAAGCCGACAAGGCGCGCAAGGCGCAGGACCAGGCCAAGGCGGGCGAGCGCAAATCGGCGGACAACGACACCACAGCCTCGACCACCGAGCTCGCCGCGCTGCCGGTCCCGGAAGCGAACCGTCTCACGGGATCGGCGCCGTTTTCGGCATTGCAAGGCCAGATCGCGCTGCCGGTCATCGGTAAGATCAAACTGCGTTTCGGCGCCGACGACGGCAATGGCGCGGCGATGCAAGGCGACATGGTTGCGACACAATCGGGAGCCATCGTCACAGCGCCGGCGGATGGAAACGTGCTTTATGCGGGGCCGTTTCGCTCCTATGGTCAACTCTTGATCCTCAACGCAGGCGACGGGTATCATGTCGTTCTGGCGGGGATGAGCAGAATCAGCGTCGCGACCGGACAGTCGGTGCTCGCAGGAGAGCCGATCGGCGCGATGGGAGAGGCCCGGGTGGCAAGCACCTCGGCCTCGCGAAATGGAAATGCGGCGCTGGAACTCTATGTTGAGTTCCGCAAGGATGGAAAACCCGTCGATCCGGCCCCATGGTGGGCGGACCGATTTTCTGGAAGGACGTGAAATGATGCGGAAACTGTCGCTTCTGTTTGCCGGCGCGCTGATGGGCGCATCGGCAATGAGCCTGGTCTACGGCGCACCGGGTTCGGCGGCGAATGCTGCGGGTTCGGAAACCTACAAGCAGCTGGCGATCTTCGGCGACATCTTCGAACGCGTGCGCGCCAATTATGTGACGCCGCCGGACGATAAATCGCTGGTCGAGAACGCCATCAACGGCATGCTGTCCTCGCTCGACCCGCACTCCTCCTACATGAATGCCGAGCAGGCGCAGGACATGCGCGTGCAGACAAAGGGCGAGTTCGGCGGCCTCGGCATCGAGGTCACCATGGAAAACGACCTCGTCAAGGTGATCACGCCGATCGACGACACGCCGGCCGCCAAGGCGGGAGTGCTTTCCGGCGATTACATCGCCAAGATCGACGGCGAGGAGGTTCGCGGCCTCACCCTCAACGACGCGGTCGAGAAGATGCGCGGGCCGGTCAACACGCCGATCAAGCTCACCATCCTGCGCCAGGGCGCCGACAAGCCGATCGAGCTGACGGTGGTGCGCGACATCATCAAGGTCAAGGCGGTGAAGTACCGGGTCGAGAACGACATCGGCTACATGAAGATCACCTCCTTCACCGAGAAGACCTATGACGATCTCGAGAACGCCATCGAGAACATCAAGAAGCAGGTGCCGAACGACAAGCTGAAGGGCTATGTGCTCGACCTGCGCCTCAATCCGGGCGGCCTGCTCGACCAGGCGGTCAGCGTGTCGGACGCCTTCCTCAAGCGCGGCGAGATCGTCTCGACGCGCGGCCGCGATCCGAAGGACGTCACCCGCTTCGATGCCAAGCCGAAGCAGGTCGACGACATCAACGGCAAGCCGATGATCGTGCTGGTCAATGGCGGTTCGGCAAGCGCCTCGGAAATCGTCGCCGGCGCGCTGCAGGATCTGCGCCGCGTCACGGTGGTCGGCACGCAGTCCTTCGGCAAGGGCTCGGTGCAGACCATCATCCCGCTCGGCGAGAACGGCGCGCTCAGGCTGACGACGGCGCTCTATTACACGCCGTCGGGCAAGTCGATCCAGGGCAAGGGCATCACGCCAGACATCAAGGTCGACCAGCCGTTGCCCCCGGATCTGCAGGGCCGCGACCTGACCCGCGGTGAATCCGACCTCAAGGGCCATATCAAGGGCGCCGACGAGAGCTCCACCGGCTCGGGCTCGGCCGCCTATGTGCCGCCGGATCCGAAGAACGACCTGCAGCTGATCTATGCCGAGCAGCTTCTGCGCGGCGAAAAGACCGATCCGTCGTTCCCGCCGAACCCGGACAAGGCCGTGCTGAACCAGTAATGCGGTGGTCCGGCTCTGGCCGGCTGCGAGAAGCAATGCAATGCTGCCGGGGCCGCGAGGTTCCGGCAGTTTGATTCGGGGACAGCGGTCGGGGCGCCACGCTTGTGGGTATCGCGCCGGCGATTGCGAAGTTCACGCGAGATGTCACGAAAAACGTGACCCTGGCGTGCTTCCGGGGAAACACGACTTGGCTGAGATCGGCAAGGACATCGAACGCCCGCTCGGACAGACGATCCGGCCTCAGCGCAAGGCCTCGCGCGGCATCGGCTCCGGCTCGCTCATCGCTGTGCTGGCCGTGCTTGGCGTGATCGGTGTTTCCGGCGCTATTGCGCTGCGTGAAAGGCCGTTCCGCAAGCCGGAAGAAGTCGCCGTTTCCACGCCGAAGGTCACCGCCGAGGCTGCTCCTGCCGCGACAGCGGCGCCCGCGCCGGCTCCGATGGCGGCGGCGGCGCCACAGGCCAGCACGCCGATGAAGAGCGGCGGCCCGCAGATCATCCACGTCCAGACCGAAGAAGGCGACGGCCCGCCGAAGGCCGCTATCGTGATTCGCGATCCGTCGACGCTCGGCCAGAACCTGAAGGTTGCCCATATCCCGGACAGGGCGCTGATCGAGGCCACCGACACCGGACCGCTGCCGATCCGCAGCGCCGACGGCCGGCGGCCGTTCGACGTTTATGCGCGGCCTTGGTCAGGCGCGCGCGGGGCGCGGGTGGCGATCGTCATCGGCGGACTTGCCGTCTCGCAGACCGGCACGCAAGCGGCGATCGCCAAGCTGCCGGCCGAAGTGACGTTGGCCTTCGCGCCGCAAGGCAACAGTATCGGCCGCTGGATGCAGACGGCAAGGCAAAGCGGGCATGAGATCGTCATGCAGGTGCCGCTCGAGCCGTTCGATTATCCCAACGTCAATCCCGGCCGAAACACGCTGACTGTCGCGGCCAGCCCGGACGAGAACCTGAAGAGCCTTCACTGGGCCCTGTCGCGCACGACCAACTATACCGGGGTCATGAACTATATGGGCGCGCGCTTCTCGGCCGACGCCGCGGCGATGGAGCCGTTCATGGCCGAGCTCGGCAAGCGGGGGCTTGCCTATATCGATGACGGCTCGTCCTCGCGCAGTGTGGCGCCCGACCTGGCGTTGAAAGACGGTGTGCCGTTCGTTGCTGGCGACATGGCGATCGATGCCGTGCAGGATCGCGGCGAAATCCTCAAGAAGCTGGACAGCCTCGAAGCCACGGCACGGGCCAAGGGCAGCGCCGTCGGCATCGGTTCGGCCTTCGATATCACCGTCGACACGGTGACGTCGTGGATTGCCGAAGCGAAGAAGCGCGGCATTGAGATCGTGCCGATCTCGGCTGTGGCGATCGATCCGCAAAAAGGCTAGCTGGGTGAATGGTCAGTGGTGAATAGTAAGTAGTAAGTAGTAAGTAGTAAGTAGTAAGTAGTAGTAGATTTTCAGTGCCGCGCCACGGTTTTTGATGCCGTCACCATTCACCATTCACCATTCACCACTCACTACTCACACGGAACGCTGCCCCCATGGCCAAAAAGATCGATCCCGAAACGCTGCCTTACCGTCCGTGCGTCGGGCTGATGATACTCAACAAAGCAGGTCTGGTCTGGGTTGGGCACCGCATCGCCGAACCGGACAGCGAGTTCGCCGACACGACGCAGCTTTGGCAGATGCCGCAAGGCGGCATCGACAAGGGCGAGGAGCCGATCGAGGCCGCCGGGCGCGAGCTCTACGAGGAGACCGGCATGCGCAGCGTGTCGCTGCTGGCCGAGGCGCCGCGCTGGATCAACTACGACCTGCCGGAGCATCTGGTCGGCGTCGCCTTCAAGGGCCGCTATCGCGGCCAGACGCAGAAATGGTTCGCCTACCGCTTCGAGGGCGACGAAGGCGAGATCGAGATCAATCCGCCTCCCGGTGGCCATAAGGCCGAGTTCGATGAATGGGCCTGGCGGCCGATGCGGGAGCTGCCCGACCTGATCGTGCCGTTCAAACGCAAGGTCTATGAGCAGGTTGTGGCGGCGTTCCAGCATCTCGTCCCCTGAGCGGCCGCCATCTGTCCCGGTTGTCGTGGCCGCCCCATGGCCGTATTGATTGCCGATGCAATGAGCGGGGGTCGCCATGAGCGACGGCACGGGACGCGGGTTTCCGGCACATGATGCAAGGAGTGGCTCGACGGTCAGCGAGGCCGCCGCCGGCGCGATCCTGACGATCGACCTCGGGGCCATCCGCGAAAACTACCGCCGGCTGAAGGCGCGGCTGAGCGGCGTCCGCTGTGCCGGCGTGCTCAAGGCTGACGGATACGGACTTGGCGCCGCGCAAGTGGCATCGGCGCTGGCGAAAGAGGGCTGCGACATCTTCTTCGTCGCGCTGCTCGGCGAGGGCATCGCGCTGCGCAAGGCGATCGGGCCAGGGCCTGACATCTTCGTGTTGAACGGACTGCCGCCCGGCTCGGAACCGGAAGCCGCGGCGGCCGGACTTTGCCCGGTCATCAACAGCACCACGCAACTGAAGGCCTGGCGTGAGACCGCGCGGGGCATGGGCCAGAGCCTGCCTGCCGCCATCCAGGTCGACAGCGGCATGGCCCGGCTCGGTATGGCACCGGCGGAAGTCGAGGCGGTCGCGGGGGAGACCGGCGCCTTCGACGGCGTCGACATTCGGTTCGTCATGAGCCATCTCGCCCGCGCCGACGAGCCGCAACAGGCGGCGAACGAGAGGCAGCGGCACGAATTCGAAAGGCTGCGCAGGATGCTGCCCGCGGCGCCCGTCTCCTTGGCCAACTCGTCCGGCATCTTTCTCGGGCCGGCCTATCACTATGATCTGGCCCGCCCGGGAGCCGCGCTTTACGGCGTCAACCCGACGCCCGCCGCGCCCAATCCGATGCTGCCGGTCATACGACTGCAAGCCAAGGTGGCGCAGACGCGACAGGTCGGCGCCGGCGCCGGCATCGGCTATGGCCATACCCACCAGGCGGATGGACCGCTCGATCTCGCGACCATTTCGCTGGGCTATGGCGACGGCTGGCACCGGCGCGCCGCTTCGGCCGCCTGGTTCGAAGGCGTGCGATTGCCCTTCGTCGGGCGCGTGTCGATGGACTCGATCATCCTCGACATTTCGGGGCTTCCGGCAGGTCGGCTCGGCGAAGGCGACCTCGTCGAGCTCATCGGTCCGTCGCAAAGCGTCGACGACGCGGCCGGCCATGCCGGCACCATCGGCTACGAGATATTGACTAGTCTGGGCGCGCGCTTTCACCGCCGTTACATCGGCGGATAACGCAGCCCTTGGCGAGTGCTGCAAAATCCGGCAGACAGGGAATGGCCATGCCTCGGGCGGCATGATCGGCCTTTGAGGGAGCCTTGAATGAAAGTTATCGTGCTGGGCGGCGGCGTGATCGGGGTGACCACCGCCTACTTCCTCGCCGAGGCTGGTCATGAAGTGACCGTCTACGATCGCCAGCCGGGGCCGGCGCTCGAAACCAGCTTCGCCAATGCCGGCGAAGTATCGCCGGGCTATGCCTCGCCCTGGGCCGGGCCCGGTATCCCGGTCAAAGCCGTCAAATGGCTGTTGATGAAGTACGGCCCGCTGGTCGTGCGGCCGGCCTTCGACCCGAACATGTGGACCTGGCTCCTCAAGATGCTGCGCAACTGCACGGCCGAGCGCTACGCGCTCAACAAGTCGCGCATGGTGCCGCTTGCCGAATACAGCCGCGACACGCTGAAGGCGCTGCGCGAGGCGACCGGCATCACCTACGACGAACGGACCAAAGGCACGCTGCAGCTGTTCCGCAAGCAAAAGCAGCTCGACGGCACCGGCGGCGACGTCGAGGTGCTGAAGAAATACGGTGTGCCTTACGAGATCCTCGACCGCGACGGCTGTATCGCCGCCGAGCCGGCCCTTGCGGCGGTGCGCGAGAAATTCGTCGGCGGCCTCAGGCTTCCGGGCGACGAGACCGGCGACTGCAAGATGTTCACCGACAAGCTCGCGGAACTGTGCGTGGCGCGCGGCGTGACCTTCGAATATGGCTCGACCATCCGGCGCATCGTCAGGAACCGCAATCGCCTCACCAACGTCCTCACGGAGGGCGGATGGAAATCCGCGGACGCCTTCGTGATGGCGATGGGCAGCTATTCGGCGCAGTTCATGCGCTCGCTGGGGCGGCCGATACCGGTCTATCCGGTCAAGGGCTATTCGATCACCGTGCCGATCGACAATGTCGAGGCCGCGCCTGTGTCGACCGTCATGGACGAGACCTACAAGGTGGCGATCACCCGGCTCGGCGACCGCATCCGGGTCGGCGGCACGGCGGAGATTTCGGGCTATGACCTTCGCCTGCAGGAATCGCGCCGCCGCACGCTCGAACACTCGGTCGGCGATCTCTTCCCCGGGGGCGGCGACCTCAAGGCGGCGAGCTTCTGGTGCGGCTTGCGGCCGATGACGCCGGATGGACCGCCCTTGATCGGGCAAAGCGAGGTTGCCAACCTCTATCTCAACACCGGCCACGGCACGCTCGGCTGGACCATGGCCTGCGGCTCGGCCAAGGTGCTCGCCGACATCATGTCCAACCGGGTGCCGGAGATCAACGCGCGCGACCTCAGCCCGGAGCGGTATCTCAAACCTATCTGAGGGGCTTTGCATCTGCTTCGGCGGGCTCGGCTCAGAACGCCTCCCTGACTCAGCTGTCGCCGAACAGCAGCCGGTAGAGCCTGGCGCCGGCAAGGCGGCGGCGACCAACTGCCTGTGATAAAGTCGGCCGCAGCGAGGGGACTTCGGATGCGTCTTTTTCTTTTTGCGGCGGCCGCCTGTCTGATCTGCGCCCCGGCGGCGCTGGCAGCGGACAAAACCGTTCACGACAAGGAGCACGGCTTTTCGCTGACCTATCCCGAGCAATGGGCGAGCGAAACCGCCTTTGACAACACCATTCGGCTCAAGATCAAATCCGGCGAAGGAGGGCTCACCTGCCGCGTGTCGGAAAATGCCTATGATCCGACCGCTCCCGACAATCCGCCCGATGTCAGGGCGTTCATGGAGGAAGACTGGAAGGTGAGCAACTGGCAGACCATGGTCGGCGTCGCCTATCAGTCGGCCGCCTTCCGCCAGGACAGGTTGGCGCATTTTCCGGACGGCTATCCGGTGCGCACAGCCGAGATGGATTTCCACTATGCCGACGAGAATGTCAGCTTCTACGGCCATTCCCGCATCGCGCTGACGCTGCGCAGCTCGCATTACGGCTTCGTCGATTGCGGGGTCGCGGGCGACAACTCCGAAGAGGTAGAGCGCAAATGGGCGCCGCTTGCGGACGAGGCCGAGAAGATCGTGAGCTCGTTCGTGCTCGACGCGGATTAGACAAAAAGGCCGCGCTCGCGTTCCACGGCCTTGGTGATGAAGTTGGCGACCAGCTGCACGCGGCGCAGCGGCCGCACCGATTCATGATAGACCAGCCAGTAGGCGCGGCGGATGGGCGCGACGATGTCGACCGGCACCAGCTCCGGCATCGAACGGGCGACGAACGTGTGGAGGATGCCGATGCCCGCGCCGGAGCGCACCGCTTCGGCCTGGCCGAGCGCCGAGGAGATGGCGAAGCTGGTGCGCCATTCGGGGCTGAACTCGGCGGCATAGTCCAGCGAGGGGCTGACGATGAGGTCCGGCACATAGCCGATCAGCGTGTGCCGGCCGAGCTCGGCCGGCGCTTTCGGCAGGCCGTTGGCTTCGGCATAGGCGCGGGAGGCGAAGAGGCCGAGCGTATAGTCGACCAGCTTGCCCGCCACCAGCCGCCCTTCGCTCGGCCGCTCGACGGTGATCGCAATATCGGCCTCGCGCCTGGACAGCGAGAAGGAGCGCGGCACCGGCACCAGCTGGATGGTGAGCTCGCGGTGCAGCGCAGTCAGCTCGCCCAGCCGCTTTGCCAGGAAGGCGACGCCAAATCCGTCCGGCGCGCCGATGCGCACCGTGCCCGAAACGTCGTCGCCCTCGCCGGCAATGGTCGAGCGCGCGGCGATCATGTCGCTCTCCATGCGCTCGGCTATGTCGAGGAAGCGCTCGCCGGCCGGCGTCAGCTCGCTGCCGGTGGTCAGGCGGCGGAAGAGCTTTGTGCGGAGCGCCTCCTCGAGCGCGGCGATGCGGCGCGAGACGGTGGCGTGGTTGAGCTCCAGGCGCTTGGCCGCACCGAGAATCTGGCCGGCGCGGGCGACTGCAAGGAAGATGCGGACGTCATCCCAGTTCATGGGAGTGGTCCGCTCTGTGATTGTCAACGCTGCGTTCCTTCGCGCCCCCCTCTGGCCTGCCGGCCATCTCCCCCTCTAGGGGGGAGATCAGATGTCGCGGCGGATTTCGCCAACCGCCGAAAGCGCTGTCGGTGAAGCTGCTAATCTCCCCCCAAGAGGGGGAGATGTCCGGCAGGACAGAGGGGGGCGCGACAAAACTCAACCTATGAAATCCTTCACGGCAGGCAATCCATCATTTGCGGCAATTAATGCACACCTCGGGATCGTTGTCTATTTTCCGCACAACGGTTGCGTTTTGGCTCGCGTTGCCATCGCTGCCGCAAAGGCGGACAATGGGTCATCACCAGAACAGGGAGAGAAAAGCATGATCGAATACGGTCATTTCATCGGCGGCAAGCGTGTCGCCGGCACCAGCGGGCGCAAGCAGGATGTGATGCAGCCGATGGACGGCTCCGTGCGCGGCACGGTGGCTTTGGCCTCGCAGGCGGAGCTGCGCGCCGCGGTCGAGAACGCCAAGGCGGCGCAGCCGAAATGGGCAGCCACCAACCCGCAGCGCCGCGTGCGCGTGCTGATGAAATTCCTCGAGCTGGTCGCCCGCGACTATGACGAGCTGGCCGACATCCTGGCGCGCGAGCACGGCAAGACCATCGCCGATGCGCGCGGCGACATCCAGCGCGGCCTCGAAGTGGTCGAGGTCTGCATCGGCGCGCCGCATATGATGAAGGGCGAGTTCACGGACGGCGCCGGCCCCGGCATCGACGTCTATTCGATGCGCCAGCCGCTCGGCGTCGTCGCCGGCATCACGCCGTTCAACTTCCCGGCCATGATCCCGCTGTGGAAGATCGCGCCGGCCATCGCCTGCGGCAATGCCTTCATCCTGAAGCCGTCGGAGCGCGATCCGGGCGTGCCGATCCGCATTGCCGAACTGTTCATCGAGGCCGGCCTGCCGGCCGGCATCCTCAACGTCGTCAATGGCGACAAGGAAGTTGTCGACGCCATCCTCGACGATCCGGACATCAAGGCCATCGGCTTCGTCGGCTCGACGCCGATCGCGCACTATATCTATTCGCGCGGCACGGCATCGGGCAAGCGCGTGCAGTGCTTCGGCGGCGCCAAGAACCACATGATCATCATGCCCGATGCCGACATGGACCAGACTGTCGATGCGCTGATCGGCGCCGGCTACGGCTCGGCCGGCGAACGCTGCATGGCGATCTCGGTGGCTGTCCCGGTCGGCAACGACACCGCCAACCGTCTGATGGAAAAGCTGGTGCCTCGCGTCGAGAGCCTCAAGGTCGGCCCCTCGACCGACTCTTCCGCCGATTTCGGTCCGCTGGTGACCGCGCAGGCGCTGGAGCGCGTCAAGGGTTACGTCGATATCGGCGTCAAGGAAGGCGCCAAGCTCGTCGTCGACGGCCGCGGCTTTAAGATGCAGGGCTATGAGAACGGCTACTATATGGGCGGCTGCCTGTTCGACAACGTGACCGCCGACATGCGCATCTACAAGGAAGAGATCTTCGGGCCGGTGCTCTCGGTGGTGCGCGCGCCGCGCTACGAGGACGCCATCAAGCTCGCCAATGACCACGAGATGGGCAACGGCGTCGCCATCTTCACCCGCGACGGCGACGCCGCGCGTGATTTCGCCAGCCGCGTTCAGGTCGGCATGGTCGGCGTCAACGTGCCGATCCCGGTTCCGATCGCCTATTACACGTTCGGCGGCTGGAAGGCGTCGTCCTTCGGCGACCTCAACCAGCACGGTCCGGACGCGTTCCGCTTCTACACCAAGACCAAGACGGTCACCTCGCGTTGGCCGTCGGGCATCAAGGACGGCGCCGAGTTCGTCATCCCGACGATGAACTAGCCCGAACGGTCGTCCAAACCAACATTGAGAAGGCGCGGCGCGAGCCGCGCTTTCTTTTTATGAACGAAGGCGAAGCACAACTTCAGGCGCATGAATTCCGGCGCATCGCGTCATGCGTGCGTCCGCATATTCTAATAATTCCATCGCCGTGTGATGGAACCAACAGACCACCATCTGCCTTAGGCTTTATTCCTGCCATGCGTGCAGGCAACCAAGCAGCGCCGGTTCAAGCCGGGGTTCTCGTCTGGCGCGAGGAGGTGTCAGATGACACGATTTGTTGTGGCGGCAATATTGGCGGCGACGGCGATGACCGTTGGAGCCGTGCCGGCGAGCGCGGCGGCGCAATGCGCGGCGCGCGCCGACATCATCAAGGCGCTTGGCGACAAGTTCCACGAAACCGAGGCCGGGCGCGGCCTGATCAATCCGAACGTCGTGCTCGAGATATTCGTCTCCGACCAGGGAAGCTGGACGGTGCTCGCCTCCGATACCAAAGGCCAGAGCTGCGTGCTTTCCGTCGGCGAGGGCTGGGACAGCCCGACGATCACCGCGGCGATGCCGGGCGCCTGAAACCGGCAGGGAGCCGGGGTGCGCGCCACAACGGCTCCCACGGTCGGGCGTCAAGTGGCGCCAAGCAAGGCGCCCTCCGCGGCGCCGCTTGTTTACGGAGCGGAGCTTCACCATATCGAATCCCAGGGAGTCATGATCTCCCGACGACAGACCGGAAGCCAGAAGGAGTGACGCGATGAAGACGTCCAATCCGGCCTGGAGCCTTCCGGCACACTGAGGCGGCCGAATGTGCCTCCCTTTGCCGGAATGCGACGGCAAAGGAGGTGCCCCATGGCACGCGAATTTTCGTTTCGATGGGTCAAGCTTGCGGCCGTTGGCGCCATGATGGCGCTGTCGGCAGTTCCGGCGCGGGCCCAAGTCATCTGCGGCGGCCATGACTATCTGGTCGCGAGGCTGGCGGAGGCATTCGAGGAGAAGCGGCTGGGCTACGGCGTGGCCGGACAAGTCGCCATCTTCGAGGTGTTCGTCTCGGCAGGCGGAACCTGGACTATCCTGATGACGGACGTCAAAGGCCAGAGCTGCATCCTGGCCGCCGGCGAGGGGTGGGAAGACACGCTGGCCACCGCGGTCGGGCAGCCGGGTGGCTGAGACGCCTCGAGCAGGCGCTGGTCCTGCTCAGCGCGTGGCGGCCACCTCGGCATGACCGCGCAGCAGCGCTATCAGCTTCTTGGCGTCCTTGGCGGCGGCTTCCTCGTCGCCGTCGAGGATGGAACGGATCAGCGCCACGTGGTGCTCGGCCGATTCGGCGAGACCGGTGTCGGCCTTGTAGCGATACCAGAAGCGGCGGCTGTGGGTCTGCAAGGGGGCCGCCACACGCGCCGCGAACGGGTTGTCGGCGGCGATGGCCAGCGCTTCGTCGAGCGCCTTGTCGGCCTGGATGAAGGCAAGCACATTGCTCGAGATCACCGCCTTCTGCATGGCCAGGGCCGCTTCATGGAACAGGTCGGCGGCCTCGCGGGTGACGAAGCGGGCGGCCGAGCGGGCGAGCACCACCTCGATGCCGCGCCGCGCATCCAGCACCCGCAGCCAGTCGCCGGCGTGAAGCGGTGCGACCGCGATGCCGGCCCGAGGTCTGATGTCGAGAAGCCCTTCCCAGGCGAGCCGCTGGATAGCCTCGCGCACGGGGGTGCGTCCGAGACCCAGCCGCTCGATCAGCGCGCCTTCGGTGACGAAGCCCGACGGCGCCAGCTCGAGCGTGACGATCATATGCTCAAGCGCGCGATAGGCCTTGGTCGCCGCCGGCTCAAAAGTCGCGTTCGCCTCGATGGATATCAGCGGGGAGATCAATGGCGGGCTCCTGATATATTTTTCATATATCATAAGTGATTCAGCGTTGACAGGCTAATTCCTAATAGATATACCACTGATATATCAGAGGAGAAGTAGCCATGTGGGCCGGAGTTTTCCCCGCCGTCACGACCAAATTCACCGCCGACGACCGTCTCGACCATGCCGAGATGGAGCGCTGCTACGGGCTGCAGATGGAGGCCGGCTGCGACGGCATCATCGTGTGCGGCTCGCTCGGCGAAGGCCCCATGCTGTCGCCTGACGAGAAGATCGAGGTGCTGAAGGCGGCGCAGAAGGTTGCCGGCAAGAAGCCGGTGCTTTTGACCGTCAACGAGCCCGGCACGCGTGAGGCGGCTGCTATCGCCAAACGCGCTGCCAAGGAAGGCGCCGACGGCCTGATGGTGGTGCCGAGCCCGATCTATCACACCGACCCGCAAGAGACGGTCGCCGCCCTTCGCGCCGTCGCCGAAGCAGGCGACCTGCCGGTGATGATCTATTCCAACCGGCTCGCCTATCGCGTCGACGTCACCGTCGACCTGATGGAGGAGTTGGCGTCGGACAAGCGTTTCGTCGCCATCAAGGAATCCTCCGACGACATCCGCCGATCGACCGAGATCATCAACCGGTTCGGCGACCGCTACGACCTCTTCACCGGCGTCGACAACCTTGCCTTCGAGGCGCTGTCGGTCGGCGCCATCGGCTGGGTCGCCGGCCTCGTCACCGCCTTCCCGCGCGAGACGGTCGCGATCTACCAGTTGATGCAGCAGGGCCGACGCGACGAGGCGTTGGCGATCTACCGCTGGTTCCGGCCCTTGCTCGACCTCGATGTCTCGACCTATCTGGTCCAAAACATCAAGCTTGCCGAAGTGCTGGCGATCGGTACCAATGATCGCGTGCGCATGCCGCGCCAGCCGCTGTCGGGTGAACGCCGCAAGGCGGTCGAAAAGATCGTCCGGGATGCGCTGGCGATGCGGCCGAAGCTGCCGCCGCTGCAGACGTCTCCTCGATCGACGAAGCAGATGGTGGCGGCCGAATAAGGGACAGCCCTGACGTGCAACGAAATTCCAAATCCTGGGAACAGGAGCGGCGCTCAGCCACCGGGGCATCTTCTGCCGGTGCGCGGGGAGAAGCGGAAGACATCGCCATCATCGGCGGCGGCATCATCGGCATCTGCGCTGCGACCCTGCTCTCGGAAGCGGGGTGCAGCGTCACCGTCTTTGACCGCACCGGCATCTGCGAGGAGACGAGCTCAGGCAATGCCGCCGCCTTCGCCTTCTCCGACGTGCTGCCGCTGGCGCATAAGGGGATGATCCGGCAATTGCCGAAATGGCTCGCCGACCCGCTCGGGCCTTTGACCATTCCGCCGGCCTATCTGCCGAAACTCCTGCCCTGGCTGATCCGCTTCTGGCGGGCCGGTGCGCCCAAGCACTACGAGGCGAGCCTTTCCACGCAGGCCGGCATGATGAGGTTGGCCGAAGCCGAATGGATGGGGCTGCTCGACCGCTCTGGCACGCGGCCAATGCTACGCGAGGACGGTTCGCTGGAATTCTATGAGAGCGAGGCGGAGTTCCGCGCATCACTGCCCGGCTGGGCCGAACGCCAGCGTTTCGGCATCGGCTTCCGCCATGTCGAGGGCGAAGAGATGGCCGCGCTGCAGCCGGGTCTTTCGCCGCGCTTCGTCAAGGCCACCTTCGTGCCGGGCTGGAAGACGGTCGCCGATCCGAAGCTGCTCGGCAAGGCGGTCTGGGCCTATGCGGAAAAGATCGGCGCCCGTTTCGAGCATGCGCGGGTGGAGCGCGTGGAAGCGGCCGCAAACGGCGCGACGATCATCCTGGCCGACGGCAGCAGGCGCACGGCCAAGAAGGTCCTGATCGCCGCCGGCGCCTGGTCGCATCTCCTGGCAAGGGATATCGGCGACCGCATCCCGCTCGAAACCGAACGCGGCTATAACACGACGCTGCCTGTGTCGGCTTTCGACGTGAGGCGGCAGCTGATCTTTTCCGGCCATGGCTTCGTCATCACGCCGCTTGAGACCGGCTTGCGCGTCGGCGGCGCCGTCGAGCTCGGCGGCATCGAGCGGCCGCCGAATTTCGCCCGTTCCAAGGCGATGCTGGAGAAGGCGAAGCGTTTCCTGCCCGGGCTCGACCCGTCCGGCGGCCGCGAGTGGATGGGCTATCGTCCGTCGCTGCCGGATTCATTGCCGGTCATCGGCACGGCACGCGCGCCGAACGTCTATTATGCCTTCGGCCACGGCCATCTCGGCCTGACCCAGTCGGCGGCGACCGGCCGCTTGATCCGCGATCTCGTTCTCGGGCAGACTCCGCCGCTCGATCTCACGCCCTTCAGTCCGCAGCGTTTCTGAAAAAGAGTCCATCATGGCGAAAAAATCCTTCTTCTGCATCGACGGCCACACCTGCGGCAATCCGGTGCGCCTGGTCGCCGGCGGCGGGCCGTTGCTCGAGGGCGCGACGATGATGGAGCGGCGGGCGCATTTCCTCGCCGAATATGACTGGATCCGCACCGGACTGATGTTCGAGCCGCGCGGCCACGACGTGATGTCGGGCTCGATCCTCTACCCGCCGACGCGCGAGGACTGCGATATCGCCATCCTGTTCATCGAGACCTCGGGCTGCCTGCCGATGTGCGGGCATGGCACGATCGGCACCGTCACCATGGCCATCGAGCACGGGTTGGTGAAGCCGAAGACGCCGGGCGTGCTCAGGCTCGACACGCCGGCCGGCCTGGTCATCGCCGAATACAAACAGGTCGGCGAATATGTCGAGGAGGTGCGCATCACCAACGTGCCGTCCTTCCTCTATGCCGAAGGCTTGACCGTCGACTGCCCGGTGCTTGGCGAGATCAGCGTCGACGTCGCCTATGGCGGCAATTTCTACGCCATCGTCGAGCCGCAGCAAAATTACCGGGACATGGCCGATCATTCGGCGGGCGACCTCATCGCCTGGAGCCCGGTGGTGCGCCAGCGCCTCAATGAGAAATACTCCTTCGTGCATCCGGAGAACCCCGGCATCAACCGGCTGTCCCATCTGCTGTGGACGGGCAAGCCGAAACATGCCGAGGCCGATGCGCGCAACGCCGTCTTCTATGGCGACAAGGCGATCGACCGCTCGCCTTGCGGCACGGGCACCTCGGCACGCATGGCGCAGCTCCATGCCAAGGGCAAGCTCAAGCCCGGCGACAGTTTCGTCCATGAATCGATCATCGGCTCGCTGTTCAAAGGCAGGGTCGAAAAGGAGGTCAGCGTGGCCGGCAAGCCGGCGATCATCCCCTCGATCGGCGGCTGGGCACGGATGACGGGCCTGAACACCATCTTCATCGACGACCGCGATCCGTTCGCGCATGGATTCATCGTCACATAAGCCTCGCGGCCTCAGCCGGTCGAAGCCGGTATCGGGCTCGCTCAAATTGTCGGCAACAGCCAATCGGCCTGACGTCCGAGAGTGGTCATGCCAGGGTTCTGAAACAATGCGAGGCGACCCGTTCAGCGGTCCCTTCCATCAGATCGTCAAGAAAGGATAATCGATGCTTTCCGGCCCAAAACCCGAATGGCTGACCTTCGATTGCTACGGCACCCTCATCCAGTGGGATGAAGGTCTGCTTGCCGCCGTCAACACGATCCTCGCCAATCACCCAGCCTCCAATATCGAACCCCAGACGCTGATCCGCGTCTACGACAAGCACGAGCACGCGCTCGAGACCGCGCGGCCTCACAAATCCTTCCGCAGCGTGGCCGGCGAGGGGCTGGGGCTGGCGATGGAGGAGCTGAAGCTCGCCCGTTCGCCGGACGACATCGAGGTGCTGACCGGGAGCATCTCCCGAATGCCGCCATTCCCCGAGGTTGTCCCCGCGCTCGGCGCGCTGAAGGCCCAGGGTTTCAAGCTTTGCATCATTTCAAACACTGACGATGACATCATCGCCGGCAATGTCGCCCAACTCGGCGGACATATAGACCGCGTCGTCACCGCGCAGCAGGCCGGCGCCTACAAGCCCGCGCGGCAGATCTTCGATTTTGCGCACAATGCGCTTGGCGTCGGTCGGGGCGACGTCGTGCATATTTGTGCCAGTCCGCATCTCGATCTCGCCGCCGCCCGCGACCTCGGCTTCCGCTGCATCTGGATCGACAGGGGAACCGGCCGCAAACCGCTGCCCGACTACACCCCGAACGCGGTTTTCCCGGCGCTCGATGATGTGCCGCCCTTCCTGCGGTCGACGATCTGGAACTGAGCCCGGCGCGGATGTCAAACGGTGTCGCCTCGCCGTCACATGGCCGTCACACGCGACGGAATCCTGACCTCGCGGAATGTGTGGCGATCCGAAACGACCCAGCCCGATCATTGCAAGGATTCTTCTCATCAACTTGTTTTGACGCCGATTTCTTCGACATGAAGCTCGTCATAAGGTCGAATCGTCAAAGACATTGCGTTGTGCCAATGATAGGGTCCGCGATAGTCCAGGGGGCCGGGTACGAAAAACGGACAATCGGGCGGCGTGCTTCCAAAACACGCCCGGCGATTGAAAAATCACGTTGCAATCCGGGCTCGAGACTTTACGACTAGGGGAAATACGAAAAGGAGTGCGACCCGGAAACGGGCGACATTCCAGGGGAGCCGCGTAAATATGCAGTATTTCGTCCAGCAGCTTATCAATGGGCTGACGCTGGGATCTATCTATGGCCTGATCGCAATCGGCTACACGATGGTCTACGGCATCATCGGCATGATCAATTTCGCCCATGGCGATATCTTCATGGTCGGCGCCTTCACCGCCCTCATCGTCTTCCTGATCCTTGGCGCGCTGTTCTATTCGGTGCCGGTCGTGGTGGCGCTCCTGATCATGATGATCGTGGCGATGCTTCTCACCAGCCTCTACAACTGGACGATCGAGAAGGTAGCCTACCGGCCGCTGCGCGGCTCGTTCCGCTTGGCGCCGCTGATCACCGCCATCGGCATGTCGATCGCGCTGTCCAACTTCGTCCAGGTCACGCAAGGCCCGCGCAACAAGCCGATCCCGCCGCTGGTCAGCCAAGTCTACACTGTTGATGGTGTGAGCGTTTCGCTGAAGCAGATCCTCATCGTGATCGTCACCATCGTGCTGCTGGCGATTTTCTGGTATCTCGTCAACCGGACAGCGCTCGGGCGGGCGCAACGCGCCTGCGAGCAAGATCGCAAGATGGCAGCACTACTCGGTGTCGACGTCGACCGCACCATCTCCATCACCTTCATTATGGGCGCGGCCCTTGCCGCCGTCGCCGGCACGCTGTTCCTGATGTATTACGGCGTCGTGGTGTTCTCGGACGGCTTCGTGCCGGGCGTGAAAGCCTTCACGGCGGCCGTGCTCGGCGGCATCGGCTCGCTGCCCGGCGCCGTGCTCGGCGGACTGCTGATCGGCTTCATCGAGAGCATGTGGTCGGCCTATTTCTCGATCGACTACAAGGACGTCGCCGCTTTCTCGATCCTGGCGATCGTGCTCATCTTCCTGCCCTCCGGCATCCTCGGCCGGCCTGAAGTCGAAAAGGTCTGATCCTGATGGCCGTTACCGTGTCTTCGGAGCGCGATGCCGTCGCTACTCCAGTCCAGCGCGCTTTTCGCGAAGCGCTCTATGCAGGCGCCATCGCGCTCGGCCTGTTCGTGCTGTTTATCGGTCTCAGGACCGACCAGAATATCTCCAACGAACTGATTCTGGTGCAGCGCTGGGGCCTGCTCGCCCTGGTGGTCATCGCCACCGCCGGGGGCCGCTTCCTGTATGTCGCCTATGGCCAGCCCTTCGTGGCCAGCCTGAAGATCGCCGACATCGACACAGGCCTGCTGCCCGACACCATGGCGGCACGCTTCTTCAGGATGCCTTATTTCGTAGCCGCGGTCGTTGTCGCAGCCCTGCTGTTCGTGCTGGCGGGCTCGCTTGACGGGCTGCTCGGACCCGACCTTGCCGGCTACGCGCGCTTTGTGCGGGCGCTGGCGATCATTTATGCCGTCGCCTGGGTAATGTATTATTTTCGGGCCTTCATCCACGCCCACTTCTCGGCGTTGGGCATCAGCGCGCTGGCGCTCTATCCGATCATCGTCGTGCTGGTGCTTGCGCTGGTAACAGGATCGATAGCGGGAGGGTTTCAGGGCTCTCTGAAGTGGGTCGACAATTTCGGCATCCAGATCCTGATCTATGTGATGCTGGCCTGGGGGCTGAACATCGTCATCGGCCTCGCCGGCCTGCTCGATCTCGGCTACGTCGCCTTCTATGCCGTCGGCGCGTATGCCTACGCGCTGCTCGGCACGCATTTCGGCCTGTCCTTCTGGATCCTGCTCCCGGCCGCCGGCTGCATGGCCGCCTTCTGGGGCGTCATGCTCGGCTTCCCCGTGTTGCGGCTGCGCGGCGACTATCTGGCGATCGTCACCCTTGCCTTTGGCGAGATCATCCGCCTCGTCCTGATCAACTGGCGCGAGGTGACAAACGGTTCGGCCGGCATTTCCGGCATTCCAAAGGTCTCCTTCTTCGGCCTGATGTCGTTCAACGTCTCGGATCCGAACTACATCGCCAAGGTGCTGCACATCGCCACATCGAGCGCCTATTACAAGATCTTCCTTTACTATCTGATCCTCGGACTCTGTCTTTTGACCGCCTTCGTTACCATCAGGCTGCGCCGGTTGCCGGTCGGCAGGGCGTGGGAAGCGCTGCGCGAGGACGAGATCGCCTGCCGCTCGCTCGGCATCAACACCACCACCACCAAGCTGACGGCGTTCGCCACCGGCGCCATGTTCGGCGGCTTCGCCGGCTCGTTCTTCGCCGCAAGGCAAGGTTTCGTCAGCCCCGAATCCTTCGTCTTCCTGGAATCGGCGATTGTCCTCGCCATCGTCGTGCTCGGCGGCATGGGTTCGTTGGTCGGCATCGCCGTAGCGGCGCTGGTGATGATCGGCGGCACCGAAGCGTTGCGGGAGCTCGACTTCCTGAAGCGGGTCTTCGGTCCCGATTTCACGCCTGAACTCTACCGCATGCTGCTTTTCGGCATGGCCATGGTCATCGTCATGCTGTGGAAGCCGCGCGGCTTCGTCGGCAGCCGCGAGCCGACGGCCTTCCTGAAGGAGCGAAGAGCGGTTTCAAGCTCCTTCACCAAGGAGGGGCACGGCTGATGAACGCGACCCCTTCCTCGAACGATTTCATCCTGCAGGTCGAGCATCTGTCGATGAAGTTCGGCGGTCTGGTCGCCATCGGCGACCTGTCGTTCCAGGCCAGGCGCGGCGAGATCACCGCGCTGATCGGCCCGAACGGCGCCGGCAAGACCACGGTGTTCAACTGCATCACCGGCTTCTATAAGCCGTCTGAAGGCATGATCACGCTGAACCGGGGGGATGGCTCGACCTATCTGCTCGAGCGCCTGCCCAACCACGAGATCCCGGCCCGCGCCAAGGTGGCGCGCACCTTCCAGAACATCCGCCTGTTCTCGGGCATGACGCTGCTGGAGAACCTCCTGGTCGCGCAGCACAACAAGCTGATGAAGGCTTCGGGCTATACTCTCCTCGGCCTGTTCGGCTTTCCGAGCTATCGCCAGGCCTCGGCCGAGTCGATCGAGCTCGCCAGGCACTGGCTGGAGAAGGCCGATCTTGTCGATCGCGCCGACGATCCGGCCGGCGACCTGCCCTATGGCGCGCAGCGGCGCCTGGAAATCGCGCGCGCCATGTGCACGGGGCCGGAGCTTCTGTGCCTCGACGAACCGGCCGCCGGCCTCAATCCGAAGGAATCTGCGGCGCTCAACGAGCTGTTGATGGGCATCAAGAGCACCGGCACGTCGATCCTGCTCATCGAGCACGATATGTCGGTGGTGATGCAGATCTCCGACCATGTCGTCGTGCTCGAATACGGCCGCAAGATCTCCGACGGCAATCCGGCGTCGGTCCGCACCGATCCGCGCGTCATCGCGGCCTATCTCGGCGTCGACGACGAGGAGGTCGAGACGGTGCTGACCGAGGTCGGCGACGAGGACGTGATCGAGCAGCTCGATACCGGCCCCGATTCCGCGCATGGGCCGGGAAATTCCGCCTCGATGATGGCGGGGCCGGTTTCCGATTCGGTCGAACATGGTAATGAGGGCGAGCGGGTCACGGTGTCGAAGGGCGCCTCGAAGGCGGCGCAAGTCGACGCGCGCGCCGCATCGATAGCCAGCAAACCGGTTCCAGCGCCAGCGACAAAGTCGGCCGCCGCGAAAGGCAAGCCGACGGCGAAAGCCCCTGCAAAGAAGGCGCCCGGCAAGGCGCCGGCGAAAGCCGGCGGCATCTCCAATCGCCTCGACGCGCCGCGCGGCGGCAAGGCGGACAGCCTGATCCGCATCAAAGGCATCGGCCCGGTCAACGAGCGCAAGCTCAACGAGCACGGCATCTTCCATTTCGACCAGATAGCGGCTTGGAAGAAGGCCGACATCGAGGCCGCGGAAGCCTATCTCGCCTTTGACGGGCGCATTGCCCGCGAAGACTGGATCGGCCAGGCGAAGACGCTGGCGAAAGAAGCAGCGGCCAAGCCCGCGACGCGTGGAGGGCGTAAATAATGGCCGGCACAACGCTGCTCGACATCAAGGGTGTCGAGACTTACTACGGCAACATCCGGGCGCTGAACGGCGTCGATGTCAGCGTCAACCAGGGTGAGATCGTGGCACTGATCGGTGCCAACGGCGCCGGCAAATCGACGCTGATGATGACCATCTTCGGCGCGCCGCGCGCCCGCACCGGCACCATCACCTTCGCCGGTACCGACATCACCAAGATGCCGACGCATGAGATCGCACGCCTGCGCATCGCGCAATCCCCGGAAGGCAGACGCATCTTTCCGCGCATGACGGTGATGGAAAATCTGCAGATGGGCGCCAGCCTCGACAACCTCAAGCATTATGACGAGGACGTCGAGAGGGTGTTCACGCTGTTCCCGCGGCTGAAAGAGCGCATCGCCCAGCGCGGCGGCACGCTGTCGGGCGGCGAGCAGCAGATGCTGTCGATCGGGCGCGCGCTGATGGCGCGGCCGAAGCTTTTGTTGCTGGACGAGCCCTCGCTGGGCCTCGCTCCGCTGATCGTCAAGCAGATCTTCGACGCCATCCGCGAGCTCAACAAGACGCAGGGGCTGACCGTGTTCCTGGTCGAGCAGAACGCCTTCGGCGCGCTCAAGCTGGCCACGCGCGGTTATGTCATGGTCAACGGCAATGTGACGATGAGCGGCACCGGCAAGGAATTGCTCGCCAATCCGGAAGTGCGCGCCGCCTATCTCGAAGGCGGACATCATTAGAGCGCGATGACTTTCCCAGGATCGCCATCTCGCTCTAAGGTTTTGTTCTTGAAGCATGATCTTCTCCGAAAAGTCTGCAACTTTTCGGGATCATGCTAAGATCTGGGGACATCGATCATGCAGGGCATTATCTACGAAGAAGCCTCGATCTGGCAGTTTCTGTTCGTCACAGGCCTGCTTGGCGGCGGGGCGGCATGGATGACAGGCAAAGCGGCGGCTCAGACCTGGAGCACGTATCTGCGGCTGTTTTTCTTCCTGCTCGGACTCGGTATCGGCGTCAGATTCATCCATCACGCCTTGTTCGGCGGCACGATGTTCTCGCTGCATTACTATATCGTCGACACCATCGTCCTGATGATACTGGGCTTCCTCGGCTATCAATACACGCGCACCAACCAAATGGTCACGCAGTATAACTGGCTCTATGAAAGAGCTTCCTTGTTAAGCTGGAAACCGAAAGGTTGACGTTCACCATTACGCCGTTTTCGGGGATGAATCGGCGTGACAAGTGCCTGAAAATCGGCATTCTATGCTTTCTGCGATAAGGGTGGGCATCGCATGAAAGTATCATCCACGCCCACTCCGTAAATGGGAGCGTTTCAATGAAAAAATCACTTTTGTCCGCCGTGGCGCTGACCGCGTTCGTCGCGTTCAGCGGCAGCGCGTGGGCCGACATCCTGATCGGCGTCGCCGGTCCGATCACCGGCCCGAACGCCGCCTTCGGCGCGCAGTTGCAGAAGGGCGCGGAACAGGCAGTCGCCGACATCAACGCGGCGGGCGGCATCCTCGGCCAGCAGCTCAAGCTCGAGATCGGTGACGATGTCTCCGATCCCAAGCAGGGCATCTCGGTCGCCAACAAGTTCGTCGCCGACGGCGTCAAGTTCGTCGACGGCCACTTCAACTCCGGCGTGTCGATCCCAGCCTCGGAAGTCTACCAGGAAAACGGCATGCTCGAGATCACGCCGGCCGCGACCAACCCGAAGTTCACCGAGCGCGGCATGTGGAACACCTTCCGCACCTGCGGTCGTGACGACCAGCAGGGCAAGGTGGCCGGCGACTACATCGCCAAGAACTTCAAGGATGCCAAGATCGCCATCATCCACGACAAGACGCCTTATGGTCAGGGCCTCGCCGACGAGACCAAGAAGAACCTCAACGCCAACGGCATCACGGAAGTGTTGTACGAAGGCGTGAATGTCGGCGACAAGGACTTCTCGGCCCTCATCGCCAAGATGAAGGAAAACGGCGTCACGCTCATCTACTGGGGCGGCCTGCACACCGAAGCCGGCCTGATCATCCGTCAGTCGGCCGATCAGGGCCTGAAGGCGCCGCTGTTCTCGGGCGACGGCATCGTCTCCAACGAACTGGCCTCGATCGCGGGCGACGCCGTTGCCGGCACGCTCAATACCTTCGCTCCGGATCCGCGCAAGAATCCGGCCGCCAAGGAAGTGGTCGAGAAGTTCCGCGCCAACGGCTTCGAGCCGGAAGCTTACACGCTCTACTCCTATGCCGCGGTGCAGATCATCGCCCAGGCCATCGCCAAGACCGGCTCGGCCGACGACGCGCAGAAGGTTGCGGAGACGATCAGGGCCAACACCTGGAAGACCGCCATCGGTGACATCGGCTACGACAGCAAGGGCGACATCACCCGTCCTGACTATGTCATCTATGAATGGAAGAAGGGCGACGACGGCAAGTACAGCTACTTCGAGAAATAAGCCGGCAAACTCGAGCCGACTTTTCGGGGATGCCCGGCGCTCGCGCCGGGCATTTTCGTTTGCGGGCGAGGCCAACCGGAAGCTCGCGCCGCGCCTCGGGCAATACCCGTCCACCACCCATGATCCGTGTTCGAAGAACAGCAATGACGATTTGGCGCAAACAGGCGACTTAAATCGTTTTAGCTGTCGCGCAAATTTGTTTGCGCTGCAGCATTTTCACGTTAATCATTGCGCCGGTTCATCTCCCTTCCGCTGCTGGAGCCTACTCCTTGGCCATCACGAAGATCCTCGTCGCCAACCGGTCCGAAATCGCCATCCGCGTGTTCCGCGCGGCCAACGAGCTCGGCCTCAAAACCGTGGCGATCTGGGCGGAGGAGGACAAATATTCGCTGCACCGCTTCAAGGCCGACGAGAGCTATCAGGTCGGCCGCGGACCGCATCTGGCCAAGGACATGGGTCCGATCGAGAGCTACCTGTCGATCGAGGAGGTGATCCGGGTCGCCAGGCTGTCGGGCGCCGACGCCATCCATCCCGGCTACGGCCTGCTGTCGGAGAGCCCGGAATTCGCCGAGGCCTGCGCCGAGGCCGGCGTCACCTTCATCGGCCCGAAGCCGGAAACGATGCGCCGGCTCGGCAACAAGGTCGCCGCGCGGAACCTGGCGATTGAAGTCGGCGTCCCGGTCGTCCCGGCAACCGATCCGCTGCCGGACGACATGGACGAGGTCAAGAAGCTCGCCGCCCAAATAGGCTATCCGGTGATGCTCAAGGCCTCGTGGGGCGGCGGCGGCCGCGGCATGCGCGCCATTCGCGCCGAGGCCGACCTCGCGCGCGAGGTGATGGAAGGCAAGCGCGAGGCCAAAGCCGCCTTCGGCAAGGACGAGGTCTATCTCGAAAAGCTGATCGAGCGCGCCCGTCATGTCGAGGTGCAGGTGCTGGGCGACACCCATGGCAATGCCGTGCATCTGTTCGAGCGCGACTGCTCGATCCAGCGCCGCAACCAGAAGGTCGTGGAGCGTGCGCCGGCGCCCTATCTCAGCGAGGAGCTGCGCCAGGAGCTTTGCGGCTATGCGCTCAAGATCGCGCGCGAGACCAGCTATATCGGCGCCGGCACGGTCGAGTTTCTGCAGGACGCCGACACCGGCAAGTTCTATTTCATCGAGGTCAATCCGCGCATCCAGGTCGAGCACACCGTCACCGAGCAGGTGACCGGCATCGACATCGTCAAGGCGCAGATCCACATCCTCGACGGCTTCGCCATCGGCACGAAGCAATCGGGCGTGCCGGCGCAGAAGGACATCAGGCTGAACGGCCACGCGCTGCAGTGCCGCATCACCACCGAGGATCCGGAGCACAATTTCATCCCGGATTATGGCCGCATCACCGCCTATCGCGAGGCGGCCGGCTTCGGCATCCGGCTCGACGGCGGCACCGCCTATTCGGGCGCGGTCATCACCCGCTTCTACGATCCGCTGCTCGAAAAGGTGACGGCCTGGGCGCCGACGCCCGGCGAGGCGATCTCGCGCATGAACCGGGCGCTGCGCGAGTTCCGCATCCGCGGCGTCGCGACCAACCTCACCTTCCTCGAAGCGATCATCAACCACCCGCGCTTCGCCGACAATTCCTACACGACCAGGTTCATCGACACGACGCCGGAACTGTTCGAGCAGGTGAAGCGGCAGGACCGCGCCACCAAGCTGCTCAACTACCTGGCTGATGTCAGCGTCAACGGTCATCCGGAGACGCGCGGCCGGCCGATGCCGAAGGCGAATGCGGCGGCACCCGTGGTGCCCTATCTCGACGGCCATATTTCGGACGGCAGCAAGCAGAGGCTCGACGCGCTCGGTCCCGAGAAGTTCGCGGCCTGGATGCGCGGAGAGCGCCAGGTGCTGGTCACCGACACGACGATGCGCGACGGCCACCAGTCGCTGCTCGCCACGCGTATGCGCACCTATGACATCGCCGGCATCGCCGGCACCTATGCGCGGGCGCTGCCGCAATTGCTCTCGCTGGAATGCTGGGGCGGCGCGACGTTCGACGTCGCCATGCGCTTCCTCACCGAGGATCCGTGGGAGCGGCTGAGCAAAGTGCGCGAGGCGGCGCCCAACCTTCTGCTGCAGATGCTTTTGCGCGGCGCCAACGGCGTCGGCTACACCAATTATCCCGACAATGTCGTCCAGCATTTCGTCGCCCAAGCGGCGGCCGGCGGCGTCGATCTGTTCCGCGTCTTCGACTGCCTTAACTGGGTCGAGAACATGCGCGTCGCCATGGATGCGGTCGGCGCCGAGGGCAAGCTGGTCGAAGCGGCGATGTGCTACACCGGCGACATCCTCGATCCGGCCCGGGCGAAATACGACCTCAAATACTACGTCGGGCTGGCCAAGGAGCTGGAGGCGGCCGGCGCGCATATCATCGCCGTCAAGGACATGGCCGGCCTGTTGAAGCCGGCCGCGGCGCGCGTGCTGTTCAAGGCGCTGCGCGAGGCGACCGACCTGCCGATCCATTTCCACACGCACGACACGTCAGGGCTGTCGGCGGCGACGGTGCTGGCGGCGGTGGAGAGCGGCGCCGACGCTATCGACGCAGCGATGGATTCCTTCTCCGGCAACACCTCGCAGCCCTGCCTCGGCTCGATCGTCGAGGCTCTGAAGGGCACCGAGCGCGACCCCGGTCTCGATCCGCAATGGATCCGCCGCATTTCCTTCTACTGGGAAGCGGTGCGCAACCAGTACGCAGCCTTCGAGAGCGATCTCAAGGGACCTGCCTCGGAGGTCTACCTGCACGAGATGCCGGGCGGCCAGTTCACCAACCTCAAGGAACAGGCGCGCTCGCTCGGGCTCGAGACGCGCTGGCATGAGGTGGCGCAGGCCTATCACGACGTCAACCTGATGTTCGGCGACATCGTCAAGGTGACGCCCTCGTCCAAGGTGGTTGGCGACATGGCGCTGATGATGGTCAGCCAGGATCTCACCGTCGCCGATGTCGAGAACCCGGCCAAGGACATCGCCTTCCCGGACTCCGTCGTGTCGATGCTGCGCGGCGATCTCGGCCAGTCGCCCGGCGGCTGGCCGGCTGCGCTGCAGAAGAAGGCGCTGAAGGGCGAGAAGCCGATTACGGTTCGACCGGGCTCGCTGTTGAAGCCCGCCGACCTCAAGGCGAGCCGCAAGGACATCGAGGGCAAGCTCGACCGCAAGCTCTCGGAGTATGAATTCGCCTCCTGGCTGATGTATCCGAAGGTGTTCACCGACTTCGCGGCGGCGCAGGAGACCTACGGGCCTGTCAGCGTGCTGCCGACGCCAACCTATTTCTACGGCATGAAGCCGGAAGACGAGATCTTCCTCGACATCGAGAAGGGCAAGACGCTGGTGGTTCGCTGCCAGGCGTTCGGCGAGGTCGACGACAAGGGCATGGTCACCGTGTTCTTCGAGCTCAACGGCCAGCCACGCCGCTTCAAGGTGCCGGACAGGGCGCATGGCGCTTCCGCCGCCAAGGCGCGCCGCAAGGCCGAACCCGGCAATGAGGGGCATGTCGGCGCGCCGATGCCCGGCGTCGTATCGGCGCTTGCCGTCGCGCCCGGACAGGCGGTCAAGGCGGGCGACGTGCTGCTTTCGATCGAGGCGATGAAGATGGAAACCGCGCTGCATGCCGAACGCGACGGCGAGATCGCCGAGGTGCTGGTGAAGGCCGGCGATCAGATCGACGCGAAGGATCTGTTGATCGCATTCAAATAAGGTGTGCCGATATTCAGGTGAGGCCGGCCTGCAAACGCCGGCTTCCTGCGCTTCCGGCGCTCACGTACTTTGAGTACGCTCCGCTCCGGTTCTCGGAATCCATCGTTTTCGACTCGGCCTGACCTGAATCTCGGCGCACCTTTGGATGTGCCCAGCCGTCCACAGGCGCTCGACAAGTGTCTTGACCCGCCGCGCCCGCTCGGGCAGTGAACCCGCTCCAATTTGCCGTGGCGGGAATCGCCACTGCTCCAGAAGACGCGGAGAAAAAATGGCCGACGAAATCACCGAGACCAGCCAGACTGTAGCCGCCGGCCAGCTGCGCACCATCATCGAGCGCATCGAGCGGCTCGAGGAAGAGAAGAAGACGATCTCCGACGACATCAAGGATGTCTATGCCGAAGCCAAGGGCACCGGCTTCGACACCAAGGCGATCCGCACCATCGTGCGGCTGCGCAAGAAGGATCAGGCCGAGCGCCAGGAAGAGGAGTCCATCCTCGATCTCTACAAGGCCGCTCTCGGAATGGCGTAAGCCCCATGGCCGGAGGCCGGCCATGAACGAATTCGACTTCGGCGGCCGTCGCGCCTCGGAGTTCCGCCACCGCGGCTTCTGGGCGCTGTTCGCCGAACGGCACCCGCAAGAAAGGCAAAGGCTCGCTCGGCGCGGGCCATGGTTCTGGCAGCGCGGGCTGCCGGATTTCGCTTTGGTCCTTTCGATGTATGTCGCGCCGGCGCAGAACCATGTCGGCGTCTTCTTCGGGCGCAACGAGAAGTTCGGCGCCACGAAATCCTGGTCGCGGCTGAAACCGTTCCAGCCGGCGATCGAGTCCAGGCTGAAGCTCAGGCCCGAGCAGAGCTGCGAAGGTCTCGGCATCAACTCGATGTGGCGGGTGAACTGCTACGCCGAGGACAATTGGCCGGCCATGAGCGACTGGCTGGTGCGGGAATGCTCACGCTTCGAAGAAGCCGTGACCGAAATTCTCGGGCAGCGATAGGTCGCGGGCGATGAGGGATTTTTTCCGTTCGCGCTGGAGAGGCCAGGTTCCGCTCGACCGGCTGTTCTGGCGCGATATGCTGCTGGTCGGTACCATTCTGAGCATCGCCTCTTCGGCGCTGGCGCTGGTCCTGCTCGGGTTGAAGCTGCCGCTCTGGCTGGTGCTGGCGGTGCATTTCCTCCCCGTTCCCTATACCATTTTTCTGACGGTCGCTGTCTGGCGGACCGCGGAGAAGGCCGGGGGTTTCAAGGCGCAGCTGATGATGCTCGGTTCCGCCCTCTGGCTGATCACAACGGTCGTTGTGTAGAGCCGGATGGAGCATGAAAAAGGGCGGCCGAGGCCGCCCTTTGCGAAGACTGGAAGCCCAGATCAGGCCGCAGGCTCGAAGCGCAGCGCCACGCCATTGATGCAGTAGCGCAGGCCGGTCGGCGGCGGGCCGTCCTCGAAGACATGGCCGAGATGGCTGCCGCAGCGGGCGCAATGGCATTCGGTGCGGACCATGCCGTAGCTGCGGTCGACGGTGGTCTCGATCGAGCCCGGGACCGGGTCGTTGAAGCTCGGCCAGCCGGTGCCGCTCTCGAACTTCAGCTTGGATTCGAACAGCGGCTGGTCGCAGCCGACGCAATAGAAGGTGCCGGCGCGCTTCTCGTAGAGCAGGGCGCAGCTGCCGGGGCGCTCAGTGCCATGGTTGCGCATGACGGCATACTGCTCCGGCGTCAGCCGGGCGCGCCACTCGGCATCGGTGCGGGTGACGGGATAGGCGTGGGTGTCCATGGAATCTCCTCGGCCTTGGCGGCTCGTTGTTGCTTGCAACGGTTATTCGCACAAACATAGGCATCTGTTACAAATGCCGCCAGCGAAAGCGAGCTAATGCTTGCGCGACAACTGCCTGGTCGCTGCCTCAAGCCCTGCCAATGTCAGCGGGAACATGCGGCCACCGAAGATGTTGCCGATCAACTGGATCGAGTGCGTGTAGCGCCAGTTCTTCTCAGCTTCGGGATTGAGCCATATCGCGTTCGGCCATTGCTGCAGCAGGCGGGCCAGCCACACACTTCCGGCCTCGGGATTCCAGTGCTCGACCGAGCCGCCGGGGTGAGCGATCTCGTAAGGGCTCATCGAGGCGTCGCCGACAACGATCACCTTATAGTCCGGCCCGTATTTGTGAATGAGGTCGAAGGTCGGGATCCTCTCGGCCAGCCGCCGGCGATTGTCCTTCCAGACGCGCTCGTAAAGGCAATTGTGGAAGTAGAAATACTCGAGCTGGCGGAACTCGGCGCGCGCGGCGGAAAACAGTTCCTCGACGCCGCGTATATGGTCATCCATCGAGCCGCCGACGTCGAAGAACATCAGAAGCTTCACGGCATTGCGCCGCTCGGGCCGGGTCTTGACGTCGAGATAGCCGTGCTCGGCGGTGGCGTGGATGGTGCCGGGCAGGTCGAACTCCTCCTCGGCGCCCTCGCGTACCCAGCGGCGCAGCCGCTTCAGCGCCACCTTGATGTTGCGGGTGCCGAGCTCGACGGTGTCGTCGAAGTTCCGGAATTCGCGCTTGTCCCAGACCTTCACCGCGCGGCGATGCCGACTTTCATGCTGGCCGATGCGCACGCCTTCAGGGTTGTAGCCATAGGCGCCGAAGGGCGAGGTGCCGCCGGTGCCGATCCATTTCGAGCCGCCCTGATGCCGGCCCTTCTGCTCCTCGAGGCGCTGCTTCAAGGTCGCCATCAGCTTCTCGAAACCGCCAAGCGCTTCGACCAGCTTCTTTTCCTCCTCGCTCAGGTGCTTTTCCGCCAAACGGCGCAGCCATTCCTCGGGGATGTTGACGACATCGACGGCATCGGGGCTGCCGAGTGCCTCGACACCCTTGAAGACATGCGCGAAGACCTGGTCGAAACGGTCGATATGGCGTTCATCCTTCACCAGGGCCGAGCGCGCGAGGTAATAGAAAGCCTCGACGTCATAATCGACCAGCCCGGCCTCCAGCCCTTCCAGCAGCGACAGATATTCCCTGAGCGAAACAGGAACCCGCGCGGCTTTCAGTTCTAGGAAGAAGGGGATGAACATCAGTCCCTTATAGCAAATCGTACTCGATGAATCCGGTCCGCCGCGCCACATGGTCGTAGAGCCGGCGCGCCGTGGCGTTGGTCTCGTGCGTCATCCAGTAGACATTCTTGACGCCGATCTTGCCGGCCTCGTCCCGCACCGCTTTGATCAGCGCCGCGCCCACGCCTTTGCCGCGCACCTCCGGATCGGCGAACAGATCCTGCAGGTAGCAGTTGTTGACCAGTGACCAGCAGGAGCGGTGGTAGAGGTAGTGAGTCAGTCCAACCGCTTTGCCGTCGAGCGTGGCGATGAAGCCTTTCGGCTCGAATTCGCCTGCCGTGAACAAACGCTTCCAGGTGACGTCGTAGACCTCGTCCGGCAGCTTGGTCTCGTAGAAGGTGAGGTAGGCAGTCCAGAGGCGCCGCCAGTCGGTGTGGTCGGACTGCGCGAACGGGCGGACGACGATCTCGGACATCTTTTCTCCTCCAGTGCTTTCGGTCCGAAGCTGCGGCAGCGACCGATTGCCGGCAACGGTCCACGAACGGGGAAAGCGCTATTGCTGCCGTCTGGCCATGAAGGCCAGCCGCTCGAACAGGTGCACGTCCTGCTCGTTCTTGAGCAGCGCGCCATGCAGCTTCGGCAGCATGTTCTTGGGATCGGCGCGCAGATCCTCTGGCGCGATGTCGTCGGCGACCAAAAGGCGGATCCAGTCGAGCGCTTCGGAGGTCGACGGCTTCTTCTTCAGGCCCGGCACATCGCGGATCTCGTAGAACTGACTCAGTGCCGCCCGCACCAAATTCTGCTTGATGCCGGGATAATGCACCTCGACGATCCGGTGCAGCGTGTCGATGTCGGGGAAGCGGATATAGTGGAAGAAGCAGCGGCGCAGGAAGGCGTCCGGCAGTTCCTTCTCGTTGTTCGAGGTGATGATGACGATAGGCCGGAACTCGGCGCGGATCGTCTCGCCGGTCTCGTAGACGAAGAACTCCATCCGATCGAGCTCCTGCAGGAGGTCGTTGGGGAATTCGATGTCGGCCTTGTCGATTTCGTCGATCAAAAGCACGACTTTTTTCTGCGCAGCGAAGGCATCCCACAGCTTGCCGCGCTTGATGTAATTGGCGATGTCGTTGAAGCGCTCGTCGCCGAGTTGGCTGTCGCGCAACCGCGAGACGGCGTCATATTCATAGAGGCCCTGCTGCGCCTTGGTGGTCGATTTGACGTTCCATTCGATGAACTCGAGCCCGAGCGCGGAAGCCACCTGGCGGGCAAGCTCGGTCTTGCCGGTGCCGGGCTCGCCCTTGACCAGCAAGGGCCGCTCCAGCGCGATCGCGGCGTTGACCGCAACCATCAGATCCTTGTCGGCAACGTAAGCCGCAGTGCCTTCGAAACGCATCTTTTCTCCTGTCCGTGCGGCGGACCGTAAGGAGGCTGGACGGGCCGCGCAAGGGCGGTTGCCGGACAGCTTCCCATCGGGACGGTCCGCAAGACGAATTATGCGCAAATGGTGACCCGTTTCTCTGGCGCACGGCTAATCATCGGCCTATATTTGTCGACGGCGGTCTGCGCTTCCCGGCAGGAGAAACTTATCCCCGGGGCCTTATCGATCCTTAGGGAGCTGTCCCTGGGAAGACCCGTGGGTTTTCTCACACGGCGCCCACCTACTTTGTAGGCACCCGGGATCGACCTCTCCACCGGTTGTGTGGATCGTCGCTCTCCCGTTTTTCGGGAGACAAGCGTCTTCTCTGTTTTGACGCAGTTCAAGGAAAACCGCTGCGCACTTTTCCTCGAATTGCGCTAGAAAGCGTCGCTCCTAAATCCCCATCCAAATCTGACCCTTTCTAGCGTCGGCGCATGTCACCTTCCAAAGACCTGAAAAAACAGCTTCGCAAGGAGGCGCTGGCGCGCCGGGACGCGCTCGACGAGTTCTGGCGCGTCGAGATCGCGCTCGAAATGGCCGAGACCGCGAAGGAAGAAATCGACTTCGAGCCTGGCCGGGTGGTCTCCGGCTTCTGGCCGATGCGCTCCGAGGTCGATGTGCGGCCGCTGATGTTCGCGCTGCGCGAGAAGGGCGCAAGGCTCTGCCTGCCGGCGATCCTCGACAAGACCACGATCGTCTTTCGCGAGCTGGTGCGCGGCGCGCCGATGGTCGAGATGGGATTCGGCACGGTCGGGCCGCATGAAGAGGCGGAAGTGCTCGACCCGACGCTCATGCTGGTGCCGCTCGCCGCCTTCGACGGCCGCGGCCACCGTATCGGCTACGGCGCCGGCTATTACGACCGCGCCATTGCCAGGCTGGCCGACAAGGGCATCACGCCGAGGCTGATCGGCATCGCCTTCGATTGCCAAGAAGTCGAGCGGGTGCCGGATGAGAACCATGACGTCATCATTCCGGAAATATTGACCGAGAGCGGGTTGCGCCGGTTCACGACTTGACGCGGGCGCCCACCCGGCAAATACTACTGAATTCCAGTAGGCTGGCATGCTTGAATTCGAATGGGACGACCAGAAGGCGACGAGCAATCTTGCCAAGCACGGTGTGGCATTTGCGGATGCCAAACGCCTGTTCGACGACATCCGTGCTCTGCATTATTCCGATCGCTCCATGGAGCGCTTCATTGGCATCGGAATCGTCAATGGATTGGTGCTGACGGTGGTTTACACCGAACGCGGCGACCGAATAAGACTGATCTCCGCCAGAAAGGCGACGCGCCATGAGCAAAAAGCATATGACCAAGCACGCAGGGACTGAATCCGATTGGGAACGTCTGCGCAGCATGAGCGACGCGGAGGCGGAGGCTGGCGCCCTGGCGGATAAGGACAATCCACCGCTCAGCACGGATCGGCCGGGAGTGGCATCTGTTGCCCGTGTCAAAGTGATCCGCCGGGCCTTGCATCTTACCCAGGAGGAATTTTCCGTCCGCTATCGCATTCCGCTCGGCACGCTTAGGGACTGGGAGCAGGGCAGAACAGAGCCGGACCAGGCGGCACAGGCCTATTTGCAGGTCATCGCCAAGGAGCCGGATACGGTGTCGCGGGCGCTCGGTACGCGCAGCGCCGCATGAGACTTCTCTTTCTCGGCGACATGGTTGGCAAAACGGGGCGCACGGCAGTCTGGGAGCAACTGCCGGGGCTGATTTCCGACTTCAAGCTCGATTTCGTCATCGTCAATGGCGAGAACGCGGCCGGCGGCTTCGGCATCACCGAAGAGATCTTTCGCGAGACGCTCGCGGCCGGCGCGGATGTCGTCACCACCGGCAACCATGTCTGGGATCAGCGCGATGCGCTGATCTTCGCGCCGCGCGAGGAGCGCTTCCTGCGTCCCTCCAATTTTCCCAGGGGCACGCCGGGCCGCGGCTCGGGCGTCTACATCGCCCGCAATGGCGCGCGCGTGCTGGTCGCCAACATCATGGGCCGCGTCTTCATGCATCCCGAGCTCGACGACCCTTTCCAGGCCGGCGAGCGTGAGCTTGCCGCCTGCCCGCTCGGCGAGCAGGCCGATGCGGCCATCATCGATTTCCACGCCGAGGCGACCTCGGAGAAGATGTGCTTCGCGCATTTCGTCGACGGCCGCGCCAGCCTGGTGGTCGGCACGCATACGCATCAGCCGACCGCCGACCATCAGATCCTCAATGGCGGCACCGCCTATATTTCGGACGCCGGCATGTGCGGCGATTATGATTCCTCGCTCGGCATGGACAAGGAAGAGCCGCTGAACCGGTTCCTTTCCAAGGTGCCGAAGGGCCGTTTCGAGGCGTCCTCAGGGCCTGCGACGCTCTGCGGCGTCGGCGTCGATATTTCCGATCGCACCGGGCTTGCCGAGAAAATCGCGCCGTTTCGTCGCGGACCGCGGCTGGAAGAAACGGCGCCGTCCTTCTGGTCGTGACATTGATATAAGCGAAATCAATACCTAACTGGCGACGAAACCCGCGAAACTGCTCTAGATCGTAGAGGGGACGACCTTCATGCAGCTTGTCGAATTTCTGGCGCCGCACTTTCATTTTGTTTCCGATCCGACTGCGTGGGTCGCGCTTTTGACGCTGGTGGTGCTCGAGATTGTGCTCGGCATCGACAATCTGATCTTCATCTCGATTCTGACCAACAAGCTGCCGGAGGCGCAGCGCGCCCGCGCACGCCGGTTGGGCATTTCGGCGGCGCTGATCATGCGACTGATCCTGCTCGCCACGATCTCGATCATCGTGCAATTGACGACGCCGGTGTTCACCGCCCTCGGCCACGGCTTTTCCTGGCGCGACCTGATCCTGATCGCCGGCGGCCTGTTCCTGGTCTGGAAGGCGACCAAGGAAATCCATCACACGGTCGACCCGCAGGATCATCAGGACACGATGGTCGGCGGCACGCTGCAGATGAGCCTTGCCGGAGCGATCTTCCAGATCCTCCTGCTCGACCTCGTGTTCTCGATCGATTCCATCATCACTGCCGTCGGCATGACCGACGAGATCGCCATCATGTATATCGCGGTAATCGTGGCGGTGAGCGCGATGATGCTGGCGGCGACGCCGCTTGCCAATTTCATCGCCAGGAACCCCTCTATCGTTATGCTGGCGCTCGGCTTCCTTTTGATGATCGGCATGACGCTGATCGCCGACGGCATGGGGTATCATGTGCCCAAGGGATACATCTACGCCGCCATGGGCTTTTCCGCGCTGGTCGAAGGCCTCAACATGCTGGCGCGACGGCGTAAGAGGCAGGGGTCGGGGGAGGGGCACTGAGGCTCGCCACCGCGCCGGTGAGCCGCTAGGCCGAAACACCCTTCGGGTGACGGTCGCCGATCAAGCCGAGCGTCAGGCCCTGTTCCAGCCAGGCCTTGGCGCCGGCAAGCACCAGCGCGAAGCCGCCGGTGGATTCGACAGCCTGCTTCACCTGCTCATCGGCGGAACCGGCGAAGCCGAAATTGCGGATTTCGAGGAAGGTCGCTTCATCCGGCATCTCGGTGAATGTCCAGACGACGGTGGTCGGCGGATCGCTCCACTGCATGATGATCTTCTCGTTGGGGACGATCTCGCTCACCTCGACCTTGGTCGAGACGCCATACATGCTCCATTCCCATTCGACCAGCTTGCCCTCATTCAGGCGACCGCTGGAATGCGTAAACCAGAATTTCGTGGTGACCGTCGGATCGACGATCGCTTCGAACACCTCGGCGACCGGCCGACGGATCAGCATGGCGGTTTCGGCGATAGGAGCTTTCTTCAGTTCCACGGTTTCCTCCTGGGACTGTTTCAGGGCAGGTTGATCTGCCAGGAGACGCCGAACCGGTCGTTGAGCCAGGCGAAACGCTGGCTGAAGCCGTAATTGCCGGTCGGCATCAGGAAGCCGCCGTCCCTGGAAAGAACGCCGACGATCCGCTCGAGCTCCTCTTCGGACGAGCAGTCGACAAAGAAGGAAAAGGACGGCGTGAAGGTGAAGGCGTGGTGGACGGGGCTGTTGTAGATCCTGACCTCGACGCCGCCGATCAATGCGCGCGCCAGGTGGAGCGTTCCTTCCGCCCCGTCCTCGCCCGAGCCATAGCGCGTGATGTCGAGCACACGGCTCTCCGGAATGGTCTCGCAATAGAGGGTCATGGCCTCCTCGGCCTTTCCCTCGAACATCAGGAATGGCGTTGCTTTCGTCATCGGGCGACCTCCTCCTGCCGAATATCGGGACCTGAATGTCGGCCTCAGATGTTGGTCTCGTTGGCCGGCTCGCCGCGCAGCTCGCTGCGGTAATAGCCGTCGCGCAGATTGATGCCATATTCGAGATAGGCCTTCATGCAGGCCAGCATCTGCGACCAGCCCTCGCAGTTGAGGTAGGATTTCTTCAGGCCGGCCTCGCCTTCGTGCCAACCTTCTTCAGCGATGGTGACGAAGGTGCCGCCGTCCTCAAGCGGCTCGAAATTCATCTCGATGCGGGTCTTGTAGGCGGGCTTTCCATCGTCATCGGTGGCGTCCCAGCGCAGCACGATGCGCTTGTCCTTGGTTACCTCGTCGACCTCCACCGGCACGGACTTCCACCAGGTGACGGTAGTGCCGGTGACAAGCGGAGCCGAAGCGCCGCCGATGGTGGTGAAATAGCCGCTGAGCTTTGTCGGATTGACGACCGCGTCGAAGACCTCGGCGACCGGTTTGCCGATGCGTCCGGAAATCCTGAAACCAAGGGCCATATCCACAGCTCCTTCCTTGCTGCTTGAAACGATATGTTATAGAAATATAACATGTCAAGTCAAATCTCCGACGACCATGTTTTCAAGGCCTTGGCGCATCCGCGCCGGCGCGAATTGCTGGATCGCCTGAAGGATCAGCCGCAGACCACCGGCGCGCTGTGCGAGGCTTTCCCGGATATGGACCGCTGCACGGTGATGATGCACCTGAAAGTCTTGGAGGAGGCCGATCTGGTGGTGGCGAGGCGCGAGGGACGCGAGCGCTGGAACCACCTCAATGCGGTGCCGATCAAACAGATCCACGACCGCTGGATCAGCCAGTATGCCGGCCACGCCATCAGCATTCTCGATCGGCTGAAGTCGGATCTGGAGGGCTGAACCGCCCTCTTAGGCGTTGGCATGACGGTGCGTCTGGACGAATTGAGCCGATTTATCTATAAGCCGGCCATTCCGACAAAGAGCGCCGCGCGCCTTCGCAGGCATGCCCGGGGCGTTCTGAAAATTTGAATTCGAGCATTTTGCGGATGGCGAGCGATCTCGCTTGGCGCCGCGGTGCTCTAGCCGAACACGACAGGGGTGCCATGGCTGGCCATTCGCAGTTCAAGAATATCATGCACCGCAAGGGTCGCCAGGACGCGGTGCGGTCGAAAATGTTTTCCAAGCTGGCGCGCGAGATCACCGTCGCCGCCAAGGCCGGGACGCCCGATGTATCGATGAATCCGCGGCTTCGCCTGGCCGTGCAGAACGCCAAGGCGGTGTCGATGCCGAAGGACAACATCCAGCGCGCCATCAACAAGGCGTCCACGGGCGACGGCGAGAACTACGAGGCGGTGCGCTACGAAGGCTACGGTCCCGGCGGCGTGGCGCTGATCGTGGAAGTGCTGACCGACAACCGCAACCGCTCGGCCTCCAATGTGCGCGCCGCCTTTACCAAGGCCGGCGGAGCGCTCGGCGAAACCGGCTCGGTGTCGTTCATGTGGAACCGTGTCGGCGAGATCTATTATCCGGCCTCGGCCGGCAGCGCCGACAAGGTGATGGAAGCAGCGATCGAGGCCGGCGCCGACGAGGTGGAATCGGACGAGGAAGGCCACACCATCTATTGTGCCTTCGAGAATCTCGGCGAGGTTTCGAAGTCGCTCGAGGCGGCGCTCGGCGAGGCGGAATCGGTCAAGCCGATCTGGCAGCCGCAGAACAACGTCCCGGTTGACGAAGAGCGGGCGCAGTCGCTGATGAAGCTGGTTGCTACCCTCGAAGACGATGACGACGTGCAGAGCGTCTACGCCAATTTCGAGGTCGACGACGAGACGATGGCCAAGCTCAGCGCGGCCTGACCGGCCACGCGATACGATATGAGCGAGAAGCCGCTGCCCGTCATCCGCATCACCTATTGCACGCAGTGCCAGTGGCTGTTGCGGGCCGGCTGGATGGCGCAGGAGCTGCTCTCGACCTTCGGCACCGATCTCGGCGAAGTGACGCTTGTGCCGGGCACCGGCGGCATCTTCACCATTTCCTGCAATGACGTGCTTGTCTGGGAGCGCAAGCGCGACGGCGGTTTTCCGGACGCGGCAAAGCTCAAGCAACTGGTTCGCGATGTCATCGATCCCGACCGCGACCTCGGCCACGCCGATCGCAAGGATCGCAAAAAAGACCCCGCCTGATGAACTTCCCGAAAGTTGGACACAACCTTCGAGGTTGCATTCGCGGGCCGCGGTCTTCAGATCAATGCCATGATGAAGCAAGCCATCGCGACTATCGCAGTGACGGTGCGGACGTGATTCCACATTACCCACTGGCTCAGATGGTTTGCCCACACGGCGGCGCCGTTGGCGCTGGCAGGATCGACGGCGGCTAAGGCGTCATTGAGCGGCACGTTGAAGACCATGGTCACGATCGGATTGCCGACGAAATAGATCATGGCACCGGCAAGCAGCCAGTACGAGCCGGACAGGCTCCAGCCGAAGAAAACGCCGGCAATCAGCACGAGGCAGATGAGGCCGGTGCCGAACAGCGCCGTCATGAAGGTCGGCGTGATCACAGTGACGTTGATCGAATTCATCGCGGCGATGCCGCTTGGGACGGGCAGCCGGGCAAGTGCTGCCATGACGAAATTCGAGAAGGCGAAGAAGACGCCGCCGACGACGCCGGAGCCGATCGCGGCGACAAAGGTGAGGGTAGGAAGAAGTTTCATCATCTCGGTTGCTCCAATGCCGGGTTTTGCTCGATTCTAAAATGCGAGTAACCCTCACATTTGCAAAACGTGATAAACCCTCGTATTTTGTGAGTCAAGCCGGTTTCCGAGAAATCGCCCAAGGAGAGAGCCATGGATGAGAAAACCGCCGCGAGGCCAAACCAGGCGGACATTGCTGCGCCGCGCCGGTCGCCGAGCCAGCAACGCAGCCGCGAGCGGGTCGAACGCATCCTCTCCGCCGCCTCGACGCTGATTGCCGAGCAGGGTAGCGATGCGATGCGCATGGGCGAGGTGGCGGAACGGGCGGGGGTGTCGATCGGCTCGCTCTACCAGTTCTTCCCGGACAAGCGAGCGATCGTCTGGGCGCTGGCCGAGCGCTACACGGCCGGAAGCCAGGCGTGTATTTCCGCGGCGCTGAAGGATGTCAGCGATGCTGAAGGCCTGCGCAGGTCGTTTTCGGAGCTGGTCGATATCTACTACCGGCTGTTCCTGGCCGAGCCGGTGATGCGCGACATCTGGTCGGGCACGCAAGCCGACAAGGCGCTGCGCGAACTGGAGCTCGCCGATAGTCGCGCCAATGCCGATTTCCTGCTCGCGGTGCTGAAGCGGATTCGCCCCGATGCCGATCCGATCGAATTAGAGACGGCCGCGTTTCTCGTCTGGCAGATGGGCGAGGCCGCGGTGCGGCTGGCTATCTCGGTCGAGCGGGACGAGGGCGACAGGCTGGTTGAGGCCTACAAGCGCATGGCGCTGAGAGAGTTGGTGGGCGAGTAGGAACGATTCCGCAGCGTCGCAAGACTTGGGTTCCTCGCCCCCGCCAGGGGCGGGGGAGAGGTGTCCGCGAAGCGGACGGAGCGGGGGCCTCGTAGGGCACTCCCCTCTCCGTCTCGGCTTCGCCGAGCCACCTCTCCCCACTTCGCGGGCGAGGAACCTTGAACTTTCAAGCGCCGGCGCTGCCCCTCATCCGCCCTTCGGGCACCTCCCCGTAGAACGGGGAGAAGAACGAAACTGGCAACAAAAAACCCGCCTCGAAGGCGGGTTTCTCGAAATCTGCCGATGTATCCGGCTTAGAGGCCGAAACCTTCAAAACGCTTCTTGAATTTCGAGAGGCGGCCGCCGCGGTCGAGCAGGGTCTGCTGGCCGCCGGTCCAGGCCGGGTGCGTGGTCGGGTCGATGTCGAGGTTCATCGTATCGCCTTCCTTGCCCCAGGTCGAACGGGTCTGGTATTCGGTGCCATCGGTCATGACGACCTTGATGGTGTGGTAGTCGGGATGGATATCGGCCTTCATTGTCGTGTTTCCTGGCTGCCGGCGCTGGCAACGGGCCTGAAGGCCTGCGTCGATGCGCCCCTTTTTAAAACTCGAAGCCGCAGCTAATGAAAAGCCACGGCTTCTAAAACGGTCGGCGAGCCTATACATCAGCCGGAATTGAATCACAAGGCCGCGGCGGGCGCATATTGGAGCGCGGTCCCGCCAAGCGGCCAGAGGAAACGCTCATGGCGGAAATCGGTGGCAGCGCAAGCGAGCGCAGACGCTCGGTCCGGCCGCTTCGCAGCCTCGTTCCGTACGTTACCCGCTACCGGAAGCTGGTAATAGGCGCCGTCATCTCGCTGATCGTGGCTGCGGTGACGACGCTTGCCTTGCCGATGGCCGTGCGGCGCATGATCGACCATGGTTTCCAGGCCGCTAGCTCCACCTTCATCGCGGAATATTTCGCGGCGCTGGTTCTGATGGCGGCTTTGCTGGCTGCCGCTTCGGCCAGCCGCTACTATTTCGTCATCACGCTCGGCGAGCGGGTCGTGGCCGACATTCGCCGCGACGTCTTTTCGCATGTCACCACGCTGTCGCCGGCGTTTTTCGATCGCGCGCATTCGGGCGAGATCGTGTCGCGGCTTGCCGCCGACACCACGCAGGTGAAGTCGGCGGTCGGCGCAACCGCCTCGGTCGCGTTGCGCAATCTCATCCTCGGCCTCGGCGCGGTGGCGATGATGGTCGTCACCAGTCCGAAACTTTCCGGCCTGGTCATTGCAGCCATTCCGGTGATCGTGCTGCCGCTGGTCGCCTTCGGCCGCTCGGTGCGGCGCAAGTCCCGGCAAGCGCAGGATACGCTCGCCGAGGCCACCGCCTATGCCAGCGAGCAGATCGGCGCGGTGCGCACGCTGCAGGCCTTCACCAACGAAAAGCTCGTCACTGGCCGTTTTGCGGACGCAGTCGACGCCGCCTTCGAGGCGGCGCGCGCATCGGTGTTCGCGCGCTCATTCCTCACCTTCTTCGCCATCTTCATGATCTTCTCCTCGGTGGTCGCGGTGCTGTGGTTCGGCTCGCGCGACGTGCTTGCCGGCACGCTGTCGCCGGGCACGCTCGGCCAGTTCCTGCTCTATTCGGTGTTTGCCGCCGGCGCGCTCGGCGCGCTGTCGGAGGTCTGGAGCGAGCTGTCGCAGGCGGCGGGTGCCGCCGAGCGGCTGACGGAGATCCTGGCAGAGACGCCGGCGATCCGGCCGCCGGTCGATCCGCTTCCCTTGCCGGCAACGGCCAAGGGCGCGATCAGCTTCGACGACGTGTCCTTCTCTTATCCGGCGCGGCCGGACCGCGCTGCGGTGCATGGATTGAGGTTCCAGGTGAAGCCAGGCGAGACAGTGGCGATCGTCGGGCCTTCGGGTGCGGGAAAAAGCACCGTCTTCTCACTGATCCTGCGCTTCTACGATCCTGAGACCGGCCGCGTCGTCATTGACGGCGTCGACGTGCGCGAGGCCGATCCGGCCGCGATCCGCCAACGCACCGCGATCGTGCCACAGGACGTGACCATCTTCGCGGCGAGCGTCCGCGACAATATCGGCTTCGGCAGGCAGGGCGCCAGCGGTGCCGAGATCGAGGCCGCGGCCAAGGCAGCGCTTGCCGACGAATTCATCGCCAGGCTCGACAAGGGCTATGACAGCCAGGTCGGCGAGCGCGGCGTGACGCTGTCCGGCGGGCAGCGCCAGCGCATCGCGATCGCCCGCGCCATCCTGCGCGACGCGCCAATCCTTCTGCTCGACGAAGCGACCTCGGCGCTCGACGCCGAGAGCGAGACGCTGGTGCAAAGAGCGCTGGAGCGGCTGATGCGCGGCCGCACCACCATCGTCATCGCGCACCGGCTGGCGACAGTGCTCAAGGCCGACCGCATCCTCGTCATGGACGGCGGGCGCATCGTTGAGGAAGGCACGCATCAGAGCCTGGTCGCCAAGGGCGGCATCTACACGCGGCTCGCCAAGCTGCAGTTCGAGACCGGAGCCAGCGCCTTCAAGGGCGCGGCGGAGTAGGCACGCCGCACCCAGCCGGTTTCGACCCGCGGGTCAGTTGCCGTAGCGCCTGCTCAAGTGCTCGGTGAAGTAAGCAGCGTTGAGCTTCTCGCCGGTGGCGCGCTCGAGCAGGTCCGGCGTCGACCAGCGCGAGCCCTGCGACCAGATCTTTGCGCGACGCCACTCGTTGATGGCGCTGAAATCGCCCTTGGCGAGATCCTGGTCGGCGGACGAATGCTCCCTTGTCAGAGCCGCCCATTGCTGCGCGGCCATCATGGCGCCTAGCGTATAGGAGGGGAAATAGCCGAAGGCGGCACCCGGCCAATGCACGTCCTGCATCGGGCCGTCAGCTGGATTATCGATGGTCGAGAGCCCGAGATAATCGCGCATCTTGGCATCCCAGGCCTGGGGCAGGTCGGCGACCTCCAGCTGGCCGGACACGAGCTCCTGTTCGAGTTCGTAGCGCAGGATGACATGCAGCGGATAGGTGACTTCGTCGGCGTCGACGCGGATCAGGCCGCGCTCGACATGGTGGACATGCGGCAGGATGTCGTCGATCGACCAGGCTTCGCCGAGATGTTTCTCGACCACCGGCAGCGCCCAGCGCCAGAAGGCCGGGTTACGGCCGATCTGCTTTTCGACAAACAGGCTTTGGCTCTCATGCACTGCCATGCCGCGCGCCTTACCGAGCGGCCAGTGCGACCAAGCCTTCGGCAGGTTCTGCTCGTAGAGGGCGTGGCCGGTCTCGTGCAGCACGCCCATCAGCGCCGACAGGAAGTCGGAGGTCTTGTAGCGGGTGGTGATGCGCACGTCGGTCGGCACGCCGCCGCAGAAGGGATGATGCGATACCGACAGCGAGCCGTGGGTGAGGTCGAAGCCGACGGCCGCCATCATGGCAAGGCCGAGCTCGCGCTGGCGCTCGACGGCATAGCTACCGGAGAGCGGCTTCAGCGGGTGCTTCGCCAGCCGGGCATCCTGCACGGCCAACGCATGCGGCAGGAAATCCTTGAGAAAGGCCTTCAACTCCGCAAACACCGGCGTGATGTCGGCGGCGCGGTTGCCGGGATCGTACTGCTCCATCAGCGCGTCATAGGGGGCTAGACCGAGCGCGTCGGCGCGCAGCGCCGCTTCCTCGCGCACCAGGGTCACGACGCCTTCCAGCGCCGGCAGGAAGCCCGCCCAGTCGTTCTTGGCGCGCAGGTCGCGCCAGAGCTGCTCGGAACGCATGCGCGCCACCGTCTGGCGCTCGACGAATTCGACCGGCAGACAGGTGAGATTGGTGTATTGGCGGCGCAGTTCCCGCACCGCCGCCTGCTGCTCTTCGCCGAGCGGCTCGGCTTCGGCCGCCGAAATCCAGTCCCCGATCTCGGGCGCTGTGGCCTGGCGGTGCAGCATGCCTGCAAGCGACGACATCGCCTCGGCGCGCTTCTCGCCGCCGCCGACCGCCATATGCGTCGCCTCGTCGGCGCCGAGGATCGCCAAGGCATGCTCCAGCGCTTCGAGCTTGTGGCCGAGTTGGTCGAGTTTCTGGAAGGACATGGCGGGTTCCGGCTGCAAAGGGGCTGGCGCGAAAAGATACCAAGGCGCGAAGCTTGGCAACCCTGGTTGGCGATCCAGGGTCAGCCTATCTTGCGCGGCGGCGTCGACGTGTGGTCAAGACTTGTCCGAAGGACGGAGGGGACAATGGTCGGCGATATCCTGGTCGGGCTGGTGGCGCTGATCCACTGCTATATCGTCTATCTGGAGATGGTGCTGTGGGATACGCCGCGCGGCCGCAAGGCGTTCAGGCTGACGCCGGAATTCGCCAGCGCCTCGAAGGTGCTTGCCGCCAACCAAGGCCTCTATAACGGCTTTCTCGCCGCGGGCCTGATCTGGGGTCTCTATCTCGGCGCCGGCGGGCTCCAGATCAAGATGTTCTTCCTGCTCTGCGTCGCCATCGCCGGCCTCTACGGCGCGGCGACCGTCAGCCGCAAGATCCTGTTCATCCAGACAGCGCCGGCGGCGCTCGCCATCATCGCGCTTTGGCTCGGTCTGTAATCGAAGCAGGCGCGATCGAAAAAGGGCGCCCTCGGGGCCAGGTCCCGCGGGCGCCAGGTCGTCCCTTCCTCTGCGCAAATGCTCTAGCCGTTCGGGTAATTCCCGCCGTCGGAACCGTCGCCCATCATGATGCCGCTGCCGGTGTCGTTCATCAGTCTCTGGTCGACATTGTCGAGCCTGCGCAGCAGCTCATGGTATTGCGCGGACGGTATCCTGCCGTGATCCGAAGCCGCGACATGTTCCGCGGCCTGGCTGATATGCGCGGCGCGCATATGCAGGTGCTGTGCTTCCGAGGCCGAGATGCTGTTCATTTCGCGGGCGTCGGTGATGCCCTGGTTCACGCCCTGGATCTGCTCGATCAGGCTTGTCACGCGTGGTCCGGTCATAACGGTCGGATCGGGCGTGTCCAGGGCGCCGCCCCTGTGATGTTCGGCCGCATAGGCGCCGGCGAGCGGAGCCGCGATCAGAACCGCAGCGAGGGTTGCAGTCTTGAGAGATGTTGAAACGCGCATGGCGGCGCATCCTCCTACCAGGAAGAGAGCGGCCGCGCCGCTTCGTCTTCCGACCTTACGGGCCGTCCGGTTCCGTCGCGTCGCGATGCGAGGCATCGCCGGCGGACCCCGGCCCTGCGCCGCAAGTTAGGTGCGTCGATTTGCGATGTGTAATTAAAAAAAGATAATGTTTTCGGCGCTTGTCGCGGCGACTTGGTGCTCTAAGTATTCAGCCAACGAACAACTTCCCGTGACTTGGCGTGATAATAGCTCACCGTTCGGTGAGCTTCAGTTCAATGCGGCGGTTCTTGCTGCGCGCCTCATCAGTGTCGGCGGGATCAAGCGGCTGGAACTCGCCGAAGCCGGCGGCCACCAGCCGGTTGGCCGGCACGCCGTTCTCGATCAGGAACTTCACCACCGAGGTGGCGCGGGCGGTCGACAATTCCCAATTGTCGCGATAACGGCCGGTGCCGGACAGCGGCTTGTTGTCGGTATGGCCGTCGACGCGCAGCACCCAGCTGATCTCGGGCGGGATTTCCTTCTGCAATTCGATGATGGCGTCGGCGAGCTTCTTCATCTCGACCTTGCCGGCGTCGTTGATCACGTCGGAGCCGGTCGGGAACAGCACCTCCGACTGGAAGACGAAGCGGTCGCCGACGATACGGATGTTCTCGCGGTCGGCGAGGATCTCGCGTAGCCGGCCGAAGAAGTCGGAACGGTAGCGGTTGAGCTCCTGCACGCGCTGCGCCAGCGCGACATTCAGGCGGCGGCCGAGATCGGCGATCTTGGTGTTGGAGTCGCGGTCGCGCTGCTCGGAGACATTGAGCGCGTCTTCCAGCGCGCCGATCTGCTTGCGCAGCGCCGCGATCTGCTGGTTGAGGATCTCGACCTGGCTCAGCGCCTGCTGGCTGATCTGGCGCTGGTTGCTGAGCTCGCCGGAAAGCTGGTCCGCCCGTTTGTTGGCCGCGTCGCCGGCGCCCGCGCCCTGCGCCAGCAATTGTTCGAGACGGCTCTTTTCGGCTTGCGCGGCCGACAGCGATGCCTGGAGATTGGCGAGCGTATCTTCCTTGTCCTGGCTGTTCGTGCGCTCCAGCGCCAGCAACTGAGTCAGCTCGTTGATCTGCGAGTTGAGGCGGTTCAGCACCGTGTCCTTGCCGGAGATCTCGCGGCTGAGCAGGAACTGCGCCAGCACGAAGACCGTAAGCAGGAACATGATCGCCAGCAGCAGCGTCGACAAAGCGTCGACGAAACCCGGCCAATAGTCGATGCGGCGGTCGGCGCGCCGTCTTGCCAGCGCCACGTCAGTGGACCCCTTGCTTCTTCAGCGCGTCGGCGATCTTTTCCAGCGTGTTGCGCATGGCCTTCTGCTCGTCGGACTGGGCTTCGACCCAGTCGCGCATGATCTGCTGCTCGGAGCGCATGTTCTTCACCAGCCCCGAGATGCCGTCGGCAAGATTGGCCATGGCGGTGGCGACGCGCGGATTGGAGCCGCCGCCATTCTCCTGCAGGCTGCGCAGCCGCTCCGACAAGAGCCGGATGTCCTCGGAGGACTCGGCTGCTTTCGACGTCTCGGACACAACTATGTCCGACGACAGATCGGTGACCGAAGACAGCCAGTTCTCAAGCTCGGTGTAGAAGCGGGTCTGGGCGCGGCCGGCCTGCAGGTCGAGGAAGCCGAGCACCAGCGAGCCGGAAAGGCCGAACAGCGAGGACGAGAACGCGGTGCCCATGCCGGCGAGCGGCGCCGACAGGCCTTGCTTGAGCGCGTCGAGCACGGCGGCAGCATCGCCGGTGCCCGGGTCCAGCGCCTCGATCGTCTCGCGGATCGAGGCTATGGTGTTGAGCAGGCCCCAGAAGGTACCGAGCAGGCCGAGGAACACAAGCAGCCCAACCAGATAGCGCGAGGTGTCGCGGCTCTCGTCGAGCCGGGTGGCGATGGAGTCCAGCATGGTGCGCATCGACGAGGTCGAAAACGCGATCGTCGACGAGCGGCCGATCATCGCCTTCATCGGCGCCAAAAGTACTGGCTCGGTGGTTTCGGAGCCGGCGCGGAAGGAATTGACCCAGCGCACCTCGCGAAACAGCCGCCCGACCTGGGCGAAGGCAAGCAGGATGCCGACCGCGAGCACGCCGACGATCAATCCGTTGAGGCCCGGATTGCTGGAGAAGGCGGTCGAGATCTGGCGGGTGAGGATGGCGGCGATGAAAGCGACGATGATCAGGAAGATCACCATGGTGAGCAGGAAGACCTGCGGGCTCGACAGCTTATGCGGATCATAGACCAGGACGTCCGATCGCCTGCCGAAGGATCTGAGAAAAGCCATCCGTGCCCCGTTTCCGATGCCACCGCCGCAGAATTGCCGCGACTCTAAACGGAATTGTGACCAAATTGAATGGTGCTTGGCAATATGGCCCGATAGGCCCGGGCCACAGGCCTAGAACCGGTTGACGACCAGGCAGTCTACCATGGCGGCCAGATGGAGGCCGGCGCCGGTGACGACGAAGCCGTGCCAGACGGCATTGTGAAAGCGCAGGCCCTTCCAGGCGAAGAAGACGACGCCGCAGGAATAGACGATGCCGCCGGCGACAAGCAGCGCGACCGAGGTCGTCGGCAGCGTCTCGACCAGCGGTCCGGCCAGCACGACGCCGCTCCAGCCGATGGCGAGATAGAAGACGATCGCCAACCGGTCGTACCGGCCGGGCAAGAACATCTTGATGGCGATGCCGGCCGCTGCCGCGCTCCACACGATGACGATCATGGGCAGCGCCAGCGGCGAGTTGTCGAGTTGGGCGAGGAAGGGCGTGTAGGTCGCGGCGATCAGGAGATAGATCGCGGCATGGTCGAAGCGGCGCAGGATCCATTTCGCCGGCCACGAGACCGGCCACAGATTATAGGCCAGCGAAACCGAGAGCACGGTGAGCAGCGACACCACGTAGAACACCGCGGCGACATATTCGCCCGGGCCGGAGTGGAAGGCGGCCAGGGCCAGGAAAGTCGAGCCGGCGGCGATCGCCAGCACGATGCCCACCGCATGAACGATGCCGTCGGCGATCATTTCGGCCCGCGAATAGTGCCAGCGCCCGACAAAGGGGATCTCAAGCTTTGTATCTGGATGCGCGTCGTTCATGAATGATCCTGCAACGCCTAATCTGGGCAGTCGCGGACCAGTATTTCAAGCTTCGGTTGCGGTTTTGCGACCAAAGCCGCGCGTCCTTTCGACGCAAAGAACGCCTTAAAGCGCGTCGCGCTGGACCGGATTCAGGCGACGCGCTTTAAGTCTTTGTCTTGATGCATGTCGTTGTCCCAGAACCGCTGCACACATCTGGGCGACATGCATTAGTCAGCGAGCAGCCAATGGCTTCTTCACGGTTTTCAGCAACGCGCGCTGGATGAGCTCGTTACCGGCGACGACCTCGCCGCTGTCCAGCATGTCCTGTCCGCCATCCATGTCGGAGACGAAACCGCCGGCTTCGCGCACCAGAAGAATGCCGGCAGCGACGTCCCAGGACGACAGGCCGGTTTCCCAGAAACCATCCATGCGTCCGGCCGCGACATAGGCAAGGTCGAGCGCCGCCGAGCCCAGGCGGCGGACGCCGGAGACTTCGGCCATGACGTTGCGCAGCTCGATCAGGAAATTGCCGTGCTGGCCGCGGCCGAGATGCGGCACGCCGCAGCCGATCACCGCGTCGGTCAGCTTGGAGCGGCCGGCAACACGCAACCGCCGGTCGTTCATGAAGGCGCCGCCGCCGCGCTCGGCCGTGTAGAGCTCGTCCATCGCCGGATTGTAGACGACACCGGCGACGATCTGGCCCTGGCGCTCGAGCGCGATCGACACCGAGAAGAGCGGAATGCCGTGCAGGAAGTTGGTGGTGCCGTCGAGCGGATCGACGAGCCAGCGGTGCTGAGCGTCCTCGCCTTCGACGGCGCCGCGCTCCTCCATCAGGAAGGCATAGCCCGGCCGCGCCTTGGAAAGCTCGGCGAAGACGATCTCTTCGGCCTTGCGGTCGGCCTGGCTGACATAGTCGCCCGGGCCCTTCATCGAGACCTGCAGGTTCTGCACCTCGCCGAAGTCGCGCGACAACGAGCGGCCGGCCTTCATCGCGGCCTGGACCATGACGTTGAGGAGAGCGGAACGCGCCATTTTTTCTTCCTGCTTTCTTGCCGTTAATCCGCGCGGCGCACGTAGGTGATTTCGTTGGTGTCGACGATGATGCGCTCGCCGGCCGAGATGAAGGGCGGCACCAGCACGCGGATGCCGTTCTCCAGCACCGCCGGCTTGTAGGAGGAGGCGGCCGTCTGGCCCCGCACCACCGGGTCGGCCTCGGTGATGGCCAGCGTCACCTGGTCGGGCAGCGAAATGCCGATCGGCCGCTCCTCGTAAAGCTGCACCGTCACCATCATGCCGTCCTGCAGGAAGGCGGCGCGCTCGCCGACGAAGTCTTTCGCCAGTTCGAGCTGCTCGTAACTTTCTGTATCCATGAAGACCAGCGCGTCGCCCTGCTCGTAGAGGAACGAAAAATCCTTCAGGTCGAGCCGGATCTGCTCAACGGTCTCGGCCGAGCGGAAGCGCTCGTTGAGCTTGGTGCCGTTGATCAGGTTCTTCAGCTCGACCTGATTGTAGGCGCCGCCCTTGCCCGGCTTGACGGTGTTGGTCTTGACCGCCACCCAAAGCCCGCCATCATGCTCGATGACATAGCCGGGACGAATTTCGTTGCCACTGATCTTGGCCATGATGAACTGATCCGGAATGAGATTTTTCTGGCGCGGGTCGCGCTTTGGCGCCTCCAAGAACACAAATTGCCCGGGGAGGCAAGGGAGGGAGCCCAAGGCGGTCCGGACATGCTGTCCGTGACGCCATGCGTCAAGGCAGACGATTTGCCTTCTGCAGCGCCTGCTTGGTCTGATCGTCGTCGAGGCCCTGCAGGAAATCGTCCATCTGCGGATCGATCAGCCCGGCGCGGCGGGCGACGATGTACCAGGCGCCGGCAAGGATCAGATCCGGATCGGTGCCGATGCCGCCCATATAAAGCTTGGCGAGACGGTTCTGGGCGGCGACGTTGCCGCCTTGCGCCGCCCGTTTCATCCAGGCAAAGCCCGATTTCAGGTCGCGCCCGCCGCCGCGTCCCTCGATCATCCAGGCGGCGAGGTCGATCTGCGCGGTGTCGTAGTTCTGTCTCGCGGCCTGTGCCAGGAGAAGACGCGCCTGGGCGTCGTCATGCGGCTTGCCGCCGACGCCATTGGCGTAGAGCTGCGCCAGCGCATATTGCGCATCGGCAAGTCCGGTGGCGGCGGCGCGTTCGTAATAGGCGGCGGCCTTCACAAGGCCGTCGTCGCCGGGATCCTGCTGGACGAGCAACTGGGCGAAGTTGAACTGGGCAAGCCGGTTGCCGGCCTCGGCCGCGGCCTGCATCAGCGCGAAAGCGGCCTTTTCATCCTTCTTCACATAACGGCCGTCCAGCAGCGCCAGCGCGTATTGGAACTGAGCCTCCGGCACGCCCTGTTCGGCGGCCAGCGCATACCATTTCGCGGCCTCGGCCGGATTGAGCGGCACACCCAGCCCGCGCGACAGGATTTCGGCCACGAGCGTCTCGGCCGCCGGATCGCCGTTCTTGGCGCGCTCCATGGCGAGGTTGTAGGCGGTCTTGTAAAGCCCGCGCTGGAAGGCGCCGTAGGCGGCGTCCGGCTGCTTGGCACCGAAGCGGTCGGGATTGACGGCATCGGCCGATGGCGGCGTCATGGTTGCCGGTTGCGGCAAGGCGTTTTGGATCGGCTTATCGATATGCGCGCCGGTGCCGAACCTGTTCGGATCCGGCGCGCCGGCGTCCGGCGCGGCTGTGTCCAGTTTGCCCTTATCCGGCGTGCCAGTATCTGGCGTGCTTATATCCGGCTTGGTTGCGTCGGATGCGCTCTTGTCCGGTGCGCTCGTCTCCGGCCGCGGCTGCGGCAGCGGGACGGTCTCAGCCGCCATCGCGGCCTGCGCAAACAAGCCGGCCAGAACCGTCAGGCAAAGGCCACGCAGGCGCATGTCAGTCCTCGAAACGCGGCGCGGTTTCATCGAGCAACGCGTTGGCGGCGGCGATCGCGGCGCGCGGATCGCGTCCGTCGGCAAAGACGGCGCTGGACAGCGCGACGAACTCGGCGCCGGTCGCGGCCACCGTCTCGACGGAGGCAAGCTCGGAGCCGGCCATGACGATGCAGGGGATCGAAATCATCTCCGCCCACCATTCGCCCAGCGCGAGGTTGCGGTGGTGCGGCTCCGGCTTGTTGTCATAGCCGAAACGGCCGAAGAACATATAGTCGGGCCGCTCCTCGCCGAGCCCCAGCGCCTCGTCGCGCGTCTTGGCGCCGCCGGCGCCGACCATCATCTTGCCGGCCACGCGCTCGATCGTCTCGGCGAGTTCGGCGGGCTTCACTTCGACATGGATGCCGTCGGCCTGGACGCGCCCGGCGATGCGGCTGTCGCCGGCGATGATGACGGCGACGCCGGCACTTTGAGCGATCGGCACTATCCTTTCGGCGAAGGCCTGGAAGGAGGCATCGTCCATGCCGTTGTCGGGCAGAATCAACGAGGCGACGTCGCCACCGTCGAACGCCGCGCAGATTTGCTCCGCCGGCACGAGCGGCGGCGCGATCAACACGATGCGGCAGCGGTTGGGAGGAGTTGCTTCGTTCATTGGCCTTCGATCCCGGTTTCGCCTATGCCGGGCGAAGATGGTTGCATTGCGGCATAGAGCAAAGGGAGCGGCTTGAACAGTCGGCTATACGGCGGATGAGGACTGGTCCGGTCGAACATCGTCGCACACGTCGATATCGGGCTGGCAATAGCGGATGCCGGCATTAATGACTATCCCGGCGGCGCCGTTCTGCGCTATGGCTGAATTCCCGCCCTCTCCAACCTTCCTTTGCCGATGTCAGGCCTGCTCAGCGACCCGTGGTTCTATGCTGCCGCCATTCCGGCGGTGATCCTTGTCGGCCTATCGAAAGGCGGCTTCGGCGGCGCCGTCGGTTTCGTCGGCGTGCCGTTGATGGCTCTGACCATCCCGCCGGTTCAGGCGGCCGCCATCCTGCTGCCGATCCTGTGCCTGATGGACGTGGTTTCAGTGTGGACCTGGTGGGGCGTCTACGACCGCAGGATGCTGGTTGACATGATGCCCGGCGCCGTCATCGGCATCGGGCTCGGCTGGCTGACTGCGGCGTTGGTCACAGAGGAGATGGTGCGGCTGATCGTCGGCGCCGTCGCGCTGGTGTTCGTGCTGCGCTGGATCTACCTGCAGTTCCGTCACGGCGCCGATCATGTGGCGGAACCGAACCGCATTGCCGCCGCTTTCTGGGGCGCTGTCGCCGGCTTCACCAGCTTCGTCGCCCATGTCGGCGGCCCGCCCTTCCAGGTCTATGCGCTGCCGATACGGCTCGATCCGAAAGTGCTGTCGGGAACGGCGGCAATCTTCTTTGCCGCCACCAATGCGCTGAAGCTCATCCCCTATTTCGCGCTCGGCCAGTTCGACACCGCCAATCTCACCGCTTCGGCGGTGCTGATGCCGCTGGCGCCGCTGTCGACCATCGCCGGTGCGTGGCTGGTGCGCCGCATGCGGCCGGAGATCTTCTATCCGTTCACCTACGCCACCGTCGCGGTGGTCGCCGTCAAGCTGCTGTGGGACGGCATTGCCGGCCTGATGTGAGGCGCGTCGATATTCAGGTGAGGCCGGCCTGCAAATGGCGATTTCCTGCGCTTCCGGTGCTCACGTACTTAAAGTACGCTCCGCTCCGGTTCTCGGAAATCACCACTTTCGACTCGGCCTGACCTGAATCTCAACGCGCCTTCGGGCGAGCGCCTTAATGTCACGCGGCGCTCGGCACCATCTGGCGGCTGCCGCCGAAGGCGAGCGCGGCGCCCAGCGCGACCACCATCGCCATGCCGGCAAGAATGCCGACGTCGTGCAGAGTGGGCTTCAGCACCATGTCGGCGATGATCACCAGCATCACCGCATAATCGAGGCGCGCCCAGTTCATCATGCGCTGGCCGATGGAGAGGGCGGCCGGCGTCACGCCCTGCTCGGCGATCATGGCGCCCATGCGCTCGCCGGTCGGCTTGAAGATCAGTATGCCGATCGAGAAGGTCGTGGCATAGCCGACGAGGCCGATGACGATCCACAGGTCGGCAAAGCCGACCCAGAAGCCGCACATGATGAGGCCAAAGACCAGCGTCAGCATCGACATCGGCGCGAAGAACCGGCCGCCGAGCTGTCCGCTGGCGCGTATAGCCAGCAGCTTGTCCTCGATGTTGCCGGCGCGCTCGGCCAGCACGCCGAGCAGGAACAGCACGAAGCCGCCGCCGACCCACAAAATAGCCGAGACGACGTGAAGGAATTTGACGATCGAATACCAATCCATGGTTTGCTCCGGATGTCCTGCCTGATTTCAAGCGGCGCGGATTTGCGCGCCGCCTTTGTGGAGCGGCCTTTTGCGTGGCGCGTGTTTCGGAACGATGCCGCGGCAGCAGCAAACATGTTACGGCCGCCACGATCGGCGCCCGAAATCCGGTGCTCGGACGATCCCGGGCAGCGAATCCGCTGTCCTGTTCCGGTACAGGAGCGCGCGTTCGCTTAAAAAATCAGCGCCGCGTTAAGGGTTCATTAAGCTTTACAGGCGTTTACTACACCCATCCAGTTTTGCTGGATTCTTACCGAGTGGTTGGAGCCACTTTGTTTGACGCCTCCCTGTTAAACTCCTGAGAGCCGCCTTATCCGCGGCTCTTTTTTTATCCGCGGCCGGCTGGCTGATGCCATCCGCTTGCGGATGGCCGGAACCGGCCCGGCGTTAACCGTTTGTTAAACATGCGCTTGCCTTCATTGGCGTCGAAGCGCATTTTCAAGCCTCAGTCATTTAGGGTGCGGGCCGCGTCGGCAAGGATGCCGAATCGGCTTGCGGCAGTGCAGGGGCGTATCGATGAACGAGCCTTCGAAGGGCAGCGCGAAAACCATAAAACTGGCGGAGCGCCGGGTTTTCTCTCAATCCTTCAAGCCGCTTTACCAGGAAGGCATGGGGCTGGTCGAACAGGCCGCCGAATATCTCGATGGCAAGGGCAGGCTCGAAGCCAAGAAATTGTCGCGCACGGCAGCGACGCTCTATGCGGCCGAATCGATGCGGCTGACTACAAGGCTTATGCAGGTCGCCTCCTGGCTGCTTTTGCAGCGGGCGGCGAATTCCGGCGAGATGACGCGCGACCAAGTGGCTTCGGAGAAATCCAAGGTGCGTCTCGACACCGCGTCCGCGCATGACGAGGCGCTTGGCTGGAACGAGCTGCCCAAGGATTTTCTGGACCTCGTGACGCGCTCGCTGCGCCTGCAGTCGCTGGTGCGGCGCATGGACGAGGAAATCTATGGCGGCGTCATCAGCGAGACGCACGCGCCCAGCCGGCGTGCCAACCCGGTGTCCGACCAGATCAGCCTTTTGAATACGGCGTTCGCGCGCGGCTGAAACCGCGTTTGCAAAAAAAACGATAGCGGTAGCGGCATATCCTTGATTGGGCGGTAATTTGGCCGTGGCTTTGGCTGCAGTTCAACGCTTGCGACTCCGGCCGCTCGTCGAACCTGCGGCAGCCATCGCCGTATTGAAGGCCATGCCGGCCTTCGCGGGAAAGATCACACTTGCCTTGAAGCGATAGGCCCCTAGTTGGAGCCGTTCGCCGCAGCCGGGTCGACCCGAGCCGGTTCTGCAAGAAAACCACCGTCACTGTGACCAAAGCAGATTGCGAGGCTTGATCCCGTGCATTCGCCATTGGACCGCATCCCGGTATCGATCATCATCCCCAACTACAATTACGAACAGTTTCTAGGACGCGCCATCGACAGCGCGTTGGAGCAGGACCACCGAAATGTCGAGGTCGTGGTCGTCGACGACGCATCGACGGATGCATCGGTGGCCGTGATCGAATCCTACGGCGACAAAATCCGTCCGTGCCTCAGGCGCAGGAATGGCGGACATGCGGCTGCGTTCAATACTGGGTTCGAGGCGAGCACCGGAGAGATCGTCCTTTTCCTCGACGCCGACGACTATCTCTATCCGAACGCCGTTTCAGAGGTGTTGGACGAGTGGGATGCGGATGTCGCCCAGGCGCAATTCAGATTGCATCTCGTTGATGAGGACCAGCATATCAAGGATGTCTTTCCACCACCGGAACAGCCGTTCGATTCAGGCGACGTCGTGCCGGAATTGCTGCGCAAGGGGCGGTACCGTACGACGGTGACAAGCGGGCTGGCGTTCGACCGCGAGGCGCTGGAAACGATAATGCCGATGCCTGAAAGCGATTTCCGGCAAGGCGCCGACGGCTATCTCGCAACGCTGGCGCCGCTGCACGGAGAGGTGAAATCCATCGATACCTGCCTTGGCGCCTACCGCATCCACGGCTCCAATCATTCGGTCTTTGCCGAAAAGCTTGCCGAGCGGGCGCGTTGGCGGGTGCAGCATGACTTCAGGCGCCTCGAGGCCTTGTCCGGCCGGGCGGCCGAGATCGGCTTGACCGTGCCGCCGGATGCCAGCCTTCGCGATCCGGTGCATCTGGAAGAGCGGCTGGCTTCGCTCTGCGTCGACGAGCCCCAGCATCCGGTCGCCACCGACTCCCGGCTGGGACTGGCAAAAGCGGGCGCCGCCGCTAGCCTGGAAATGGACGCATCCTGGCGGCGGCGGGCAGCTCTGGCGGCCTGGTTCCTTTGCATCGGAATCCTGCCGCGGCGCATGGGCAATGCAGTCCTGGCGTGGAAGCTGGTCGCATCGTCCAGGCCGGCATTTCTCACGCGGCTGTCGAAAACCATCCGCCGCGTGACGAATTAGGCATCTCGCTGTTTTATGAAACAGCGTATCGCCGAGATTGCAATTGTTTCCGGTTTGTTCACATTTTGCTGACATCGCTTGCCGCCACGGCTAGACTTGGCGCATGGGGGAAGCGATTCGCATCATCGGCATCGATCCGGGCCTGAGGCGCACCGGCTGGGGTATTATCGACAGCGTGGGCAATTCGCTGCGCTTCATCGCATCCGGCACGGTGCGGTCCGACGACAAGGAGTCGCTGGCGACAAGACTCTGCCAGCTGCATGACGGCTTGGCCGAGGTGCTGCACCAGGCCATGCCGCATGAGGCGGCGGTCGAGCAGACTTTCGTCAACAAGGATGCGACGGCGACGCTGAAGCTCGGCCAGGCGCGCGGCATCGCCATGCTGGTGCCGGCGCGCGCCGGGCTGGTGGTGGCCGAGTATGCGCCCAATGCGGTCAAGAAGGCGGTTATCGGCGTCGGCCACGGCGAGAAGAAGCAGATCCACATGATGGTGAAGGTGCTGATGCCAAAGGCTGTCTTCGACACCGACGACGCCGCCGACGCTCTGGCCATCGCCATCTGCCATGCGCATCACCGCCCGAGCACAGCCTACCGCATGGCCGCGCTGGCGTGAGGGGACAATCATGATCGGCAAGCTGAAAGGCACGCTGGACGAGATCGACGAAGATAGCTGCGTCATCGACGTGCATGGCGTCGGCTACGTCGTCCATTGCTCGGTGCGGACGCTGGCCGCGCTGCCCTCGCCCGGCGAGGCGGTGGTGCTGTTCATCGAGACCTATGTGCGCGAGGACATGATCCGGCTCTATGGCTTCCAGAGCGGGCTGGAGCGCGAGTGGTTCCGCCTTCTGATGAACAATGTGCAGGGCGTCGGCGCCAAGGTGGCGCTGGCCATCCTGTCGACGCTGGCGCCGGCCGACCTCGCCAACGCGATCGCGCTGCGCGACATTGCCATGGTTTCCAGAGCGCCAGGCGTCGGCAAGAAGGTGGCGGAACGCATCGTCACCGAACTGCGCACCAAAGCGCCAGCCTATGCGGGCGCGGCCACCGGTACGATCGGGCTCAAGCAGGAGCTTGGCGAAGGTGTCGCGGCCGCACCGATCACCGATGCGGTCTCGGCGCTCGTCAATCTCGGCTATTCGCGCGACATCGCGGCGAACGCGGTTGCCGCGGCGCTGAAATCAGCCGGCGAGGGGGCCGACGCTTCGAAGTTGATCCGCTTCGGCCTGAAGGAACTGGCGCGGTAAGTCTGTGAAACTCAGCGCCCGGATTGACTTCCAGAATAGTTTGATTTCTTAAGTGCGCTTCTTTTTGCATGAGTAATCGACATGTGCCTTTTTGCGATCAATATCGAAGTGAACTCAGGATCGGCCGCGGCCGAGTCCGAACGTCGCGCGCGCTTGCGGCATTGTCGAAGATAGCTTCACACAGCAATCCACTCGTCAGGCCGCTTCATCGGGAGCGGCCTTTTTATTTGGAGCGAGCAATGTTCCCGGTAATCGAAACCGTAGCCGATGTTCTGCCGCACATTCAGGGGAACATCGGTTTCTTTCTGACCCGCTTCGATGACTATGACGTTATCGACTATGGATTTGTGGGCGACGATACGTTCCGCAGCCCGATGGCGCTTGAATGCCGTGGCTTGAAGTTTGACAAGGACGGGCGACTCATTGCCCGGCCGTTTCACAAATTCTTCAACCTTGGGGAGAGGCAGCGTCCGGAAGACATCGACTGGACAGTACCTCATGTCGTTTTGTCGAAGCTCGATGGCTCGATGGTTCACCCCTGCGTCGTTCGCGGTGAACTCGTGTTCATGACCCGAATGGGCGTCACGGCGCAATCGAGCGCCGCGTTGAAGCATGCCGACGAGGACATTCGCAGCCTCTCGAAATGGGCCGTCGAAGCAGGCATCACGGCGCTGTTCGAGTTCACGTCGCCCGAAAACAGGGTCGTCATCGCCTATGATCAGCCGTCGCTGACGCTGCTGGCCGCTCGTGACAACCGGACCGGGCGCTACTCAACCCATCAGGAGCTTCAATCGCTGGCCGATCAATTCGACGTGCCGCTGATCCCGTCGCTTCAGATGACGACTCCGACAAGGGATTTCGTTACGATTGCCCGAAGCGAAGAGGGCATCGAAGGCTATGTCATTGCGATGACGGTCATAGACTCAAACTCAAGACCGCATTCTATGCTTTACGGCACAAGGCGCTGTCTGGTCTTGCTTATGAAAAAAATATCCTTGCATGGGTGGCGGAAGGTGCTGTGGACGATGTGGTTCCGCTCCTTGCAGCCGACCTTGCCGAAGAGTTGAAAGCCTATCAGTTTGTGGTGGTCAGCGGGCTCAACAGGCAGGTCGCCAATCTTGCAGCGTTCGTCGCGGAGTACTCTGGCCGGGAGCGGAAGGAATTCGCGGCGGCTGTCAGCTCCAATCTCGATAAGAGACTCCAGGGAGCCGCTTTTGCCATGTTCGATGGAAAAGACGGCAGCGAAGTGCTTAGGAAACAACTACTGTGGGCCAGCTACGGTGAGTCGCGGCTCGAGAGCATTCGCGATCTCTACGGGATGTCATGGAAGTCTCCTGCCGTGACCATCGAAGTCGGTTGACTGAAAGCGTTTGGCAATGCTCTGATTCAGGACGAGGATGGATTTGTGAACGACCGCCTCATTGCTCCCGACAAGCGCGGCGAGGATACCGACCAGACGCTGCGGCCGCAGTCGCTCGACGAGTTCGTCGGCCAGGCGGCGGTGCGCGCCAATCTCAAGGTCTTCGTCGATGCCGCCAAGAGCCGCGGCGAGGCGCTCGACCATGTGCTGTTCGTCGGGCCGCCGGGGCTCGGCAAGACGACGCTGGCGCAGATCATGGCGCGCGAGCTCGGCGTCAATTTCCGCTCGACCTCGGGTCCGGTTATCGCCAAGGCCGGCGATCTCGCCGCGCTGCTCACCAATCTCGAGGAGCGCGACGTCCTTTTCATCGACGAGATCCATCGCCTCAACCCGGCGGTCGAGGAAATCCTCTATCCGGCAATGGAGGATTTCCAGCTTGATCTCATCATCGGCGAGGGGCCGGCGGCGCGCTCGGTCAAGATCGACCTTGCCCGTTTCACGCTGGTCGCGGCAACGACGAGGCTCGGCCTGCTGACCAATCCGCTGCGCGACCGTTTCGGCATTCCGGTCCGGCTCAATTTCTACACGGTCGAGGAGCTGGAGCAGATCGTGCGCCGCGGCGCCCGTATCCTGTCGATGCCGCTCGGCGACGACGGCGCGGTGGAGATCGCGCGCCGCGCGCGCGGCACGCCGCGCATTGCCGGCCGGCTGCTGCGCCGGGTGCGCGATTTTGCTTCAGTGGCCGGGGACGGTCATGTCGACAGGAGGATCGCCGACGAGGCGCTGACCAGGCTGGAGGTCGATGCGCTCGGCCTCGACGCGCTCGATCGCCGCTATCTGTCGATGATCGCGCGCAATTTCGGCGGCGGGCCGGTCGGCATCGAGACAATCGCGGCCGGACTCTCCGAGCCGCGCGACGCGATCGAGGATATCATCGAGCCTTACCTGATCCAGCAGGGCTTCATCCAGCGCACGCCGCGCGGTCGCGTGCTGACCGCCAACGCCTGGCGCCATCTGGGCCTCGACCCGCCGAAGGACATCGCCCAGCAGCAGATCAGCCTGTTTCAGGAAGAGTAACGCAGATTTGTTCGCCGTTTCGGCGGCGCAATGGTCCATCTGCGCAGAATCTGCGCGCCTCGGCCCGACTGAGGGCGCAATTGCATCCTTTAAGATAGGCTATCTGACGCAGTCCTAGGGCTTGGGGCGACCTATGATCACCAGACGCGCTTTCCTGCGCCTTGTCGGCGGCTCGGCCTTCGCCATGGTGTCGCTCAGCGCCTATGCGGTCGGCATCGAGCCGATGCTGCTCACCCATGTGAAGCGCTACACATTGACGCCGCCGCACTGGCCGGCCGGGCTCAAGCTGCGCGTCGTCGCGCTTGCCGATATCCACTCTTGCCGGCCCTGGATGACGCCGGAACGGATCGCAGCGCTTGCCGAGGAGGCCAACGCGTTGCAGCCGGATCTGATCGTGCTGCTCGGTGACTATACCGCCGGGACAAAGCTGGTGACGGGCCGGGTGCGGGTGGAGGAGTGGGCCGAGGCATTGTCGGGGCTGAAGGCGCCGCTCGGCGTGCTGTCGATCCTCGGCAATCACGACTGGTGGACCGATTTCTTCGCCCAGCGAGCGGAAGCCGGCCCGACCCAGTCGCGCAAGGCGCTCGAGCATGTCGGCATCCCGGTGCTGGAAAACGACGTCGTGCGGCTGGAAAAGGACGGGCATGGCTTCTGGATCGCCGGGCTAGCCGATCAACTCGCGCTGCTGCCGAACAAGGCCAAGGGACGCGACGGTTTCCAGGGCTTCGACGATCTCCCGGGCACCTTGGCCAAGATCCAGGGGAGCGAGCCGATCATCCTGCTTGCACATGAACCGGACATCTTTCCAAAGGTGCCCTCGCGGGTATCGCTCACCTTGTCCGGCCACACGCATGGCGGACAGGTGCGGCTGTTTGGTTATTCGCCGGTCGTGCCTTCGGACTATGGCAATCGCTTCGCCTACGGCCATGTCGTGGAGAATGACCGCAACCTGATCGTGTCGGGCGGGCTGGGCTTCAGCATTCTGCCGGTTCGTCTCGGGGTGCGGCCGGAGATCCTGCAGATCGATCTGGGCTGAGGCGTGTCGCCCCGGCCCACCGCCTCAGCGCAGCGACCTGATCACGTCCATCACGTCCGGTTCCGCCTTCTCGCCGTCGAACGCATCGACGATGCCGAAGGCGCCGCCATAGCTCCACAGCGACCAGGAAAAGCCATGCGCCTCGGCGCGGGCGATCATGTCGCGCACATAGGCTGCGCGATATGCGGCCGGCATGACGAAGCTGTTGCCGTATTCCTTGCGGATCATGCCGAATTCACCGAGCGTGATGTCCTGCGGCTTGATCCCGTTGGCCTTCGCCCAGGCGTCGACCGCCGCGAACGGTGAATCCATCACGCCAAGCAGCTTTTCGGAGCTGTCCATCGTCGCCACCTGCTCGTCGAGATAGCTAAGCAGGCCGCTTCGCCGCGCCCAGGGCGCCTCGGCCCTGATCCGGTCGCGGATCGCGTCCAGCGCCATGTCGAGTTGCGCCTTCGGGACAGCCGTCAACGGATAGGGCAGGCCGGTTACGTAGGGGATGAAGTCGCCGGCCCAGCTTGCGCCCTGATGCGTCAAAAGGAACGGGTCGTAGGAATGGAAGGTCCAGATGATGTTGTCATCGGCGATCGTCTTGGGGTCGATCCTGGCCAGCGACTCCGCGTTCGAATAGCAGCCGCCGCTCAGCACCAGCGTGAGCCTGGTAGCGGAGGCGCGCGCGGCGGCGAACAGCTGCTTCTGGCGATCGGGCCAAAGGTTGGTGCCGTTCGCCTCACAATCGGCCAGCGGCTCGTTCATCAGTTCCAGCGCGACAAGCTTCGGATCCTCCTTGGCCAGCGTCCGCGCCATCTTGCGCACCAGCTCGGCATAGGCATCGAAGACGGCCGAGTCGTGCATCACCTCGCTCATGCCGATCTTGCGGTTGCCGCCGGCGGGGATCAGATGCAGGTCGACGATCACCTTCAGGCCGGCACGGTTGATCATGCGCGCGGAGGCCAGCACGCTGGCATAGAGGTCGTCGCGAAGGGCCGTGGTGCGGTCCGAAAAAAAGGGCGAGGGATCGACCGGCATGCGCAGGAAATCGAGACCGGCGCTCTTGAGCGCCTTGAGGTCGTCCTCCTTAAGGAACTTACGCCATTCCGGGTAAGGCAGGATTGCCTGGCGCTCGCCCCATGTGTCCTCGACCGGCCAGGTGACCCACTGGTCGAGATTGAGGCCGCGCTTCATCGAGAAGGTCGCCGCTGCGGCGGGCAACGCCAATGGGCCAAGCGCAAGCAGCGCCGCCATCAAGGTCTTGATCATCGTGTCCAACAATGCCATCCCGTTCCCGCGCGAAAACAGTGCGTATCGCCCAAAAGTGTGCAGCGGTTTTTGGGACAACGACACGCACAGAAAAATGCCTAAAGTCTGAGGGCTTTAGGTGCCTGTTCGGGCCTGAAAAGGAAAGCGCGATGGACGATCATGGTGAATCGGCGGCGCTCGGCGCCGGGCTTTCCGGCGCGCTGACGGACTTCGGCCATCGGCTGATGGCGAGGGTCTATTATGCCGACACGGATTTCTCCGGCGTCGTCTACCATGCGCGCTATCTCGAATTCCTCGAACGCGGGCGCTCCGACTATCTGAGACTGACCGGCGTCCACCACACCGAACTCCTGGACGGCAAGCATGGTGAGCGCATCGTCTGGGTGGTGCGGCGCATGGAGATCGACTTCCGTTCGCCGGCGCGTATGGACGATATCCTCACCATCGACACGCGCACCGACGATATTTCCGGCGCCCGCATCTTCATGGGCCAGCAATTGAAGCGTGGCGGCGATGTGCTGGTCGAGGCCAAGGTCGAAGCGGCGATCGTCGGCGAAAGCGGCCGGCCAAAGCGTTTCCCAAAGGAATGGATCGCGGCTTTCATGCCGAAGGCAAAAGCCTGAAGCTTCCACGCGAGGCCCATCTTGAAGGCTTCAACCGGACGGCTCCGGTTGCCGGCGGCCCCAGCCATGCGCGGCAATGCGCCGCGCCTGATCCCCTAACCCATCCTTAACCATAACGGTTCATGAAGGAATTGGCGAAGATTGGCGCAATCCGTGCGCCTTCCTTTCACCAATATTTGCCTCGAAAAGGCCGCGAAACGGTGCATTCGGGGCTATCCGCAAGCTTCTAGCTTCGCGCGATCGGACCAAAGGAATGCCCATGGGCCAGCCGCCAGCGATGCCCGGAAAATCTTAAGGACGTAAGTCATGGAAAATATCGCACTCGCCGAACCGGGCGCGCATCTGTCGCTCTGGGCCCTATTCATGCAGGCCGGCTGGGTGGTCAAGCTTGTCATGATCGGCCTGCTCTGCGCCTCGATCTGGACCTGGGCGATCATCATTGACAAGCTCGTCGCCTATAGCCGCATGCGGCTGGCGCTCAACCGCTTCGAGCAGGTGTTCTGGTCGGGCCAGTCGCTGGAGGATCTCTACCGCACGCTGGCCGATCGCAAGACCACCGGCATGGGCGCGATCTTCGTCGCCGCCATGCGCGAATGGAAGAAGAGTTTCGAAAAGGGCGCGAAATCGGCGCTGGCGCTGCAGACCCGCATCGACAAGGCGATGGACCTGGCGCTGACGCGCGAGATGGAGAAGCTGGAGGGTCGCCTCGGCTTCCTCGCCACCACCGGCTCGGCCGCACCGTTCATCGGACTGTTCGGCACCGTTATCGGCATCATGACGTCGTTCCAGGCGATCGCCGCCTCGAAGAACACCAGCCTTTCGGTGGTGGCGCCCGGTATCGCCGAGGCGCTGCTCGCCACCGCGATCGGCCTGCTCGCGGCCATTCCCGCGGTCATCGCCTACAACAAGCTGTCATCGGACGCGAACAAGATCGGCATGCGCATGGAAGGCTTCGCGGACGAGTTCTCCGCCATACTCTCGCGCCAAATCGATGAAAAAGTAGCGCAGAAGGGCTGAGGATCGATCATGGGGATGTCTGCTGCAGGCGCAAGTGGCTCGGGGCGAGGCGGACGCGGCCATAGGCGGCGCGGCCGTCACCATGCCCTGATGTCCGAAATCAACGTCACGCCGATGGTCGATGTGATGCTGGTGCTGTTGATCATCTTCATGGTCGCGGCGCCGCTGCTCACCGTCGGGGTTCCGATCGACCTGCCGGACACGCAGGCCAAGGCGATGAATGTCGACACGCAGCCGATCACCGTTTCGATTGACTCGACGGGCAAGATTTTCCTGCAGGAGACCGAGATCCCGATCGAGGAGCTGGTAGCCAAGCTGCAGGCGATCTCGAAGACCGGTTACGACGAACGCATCTTCATCCGCGGCGACAAGTCGACCGACTACGGCACGGCAATGAAGGTGATGGCCCGCATTTCGGCGGCCGGCTACAAGAATATCGGCCTGGTCTCGCTGCAGGAACAGGATCAGTAGACGCCAAATGCGGACCGGCCTCACCTCATCGGTGATCTTGCATACGGTGGCGCTGGCCTTCGGGCTGTTCACGCTGTCGTCGCCACCTGCAATGCCCGCGGCCGACGTGGAGTCGGTGGCGGTCGACATCGTGCCTATGGAAGCCGTGCCGCAGACGCTGCAAGGTGACAAGAAGTCGGTGATGCATGAAAAACCGGCGCCGCTGCCGACCAAGCGGCCGGATGTCGTGACCAATGCACAGAAGGTCGGCGAGAACACCGTCGATACCGACAAGCCGGTGACGGACGAAGCCAAGCCGAAGCCGGTCGAGAAGACGGCGGCGCCGCCGCCCGCGCCGACGCCGACCGAGAAGCCGGCGGTCGAGGACGTGCCGAAGCCGCAGGAAAAGCCGAAGCCGACCCCGGCGACGGAAGTTGCGCCGACGCCGACGCCGAAGGAAGAGGTCAAGCCCGAGCCGGTCAAGCAGACGGAGCCCAAGCCGACGCCGGCCAAGCAGCCGACACCGACGCCGCCGAAGGACACGACCGCCGCTATTTCGAAGGACGAGGTGAAGCCCGACGCCGTCGCCGAGGCGATCGCCCAGCAGCAACCCACCGACGAGGCCAAGCTTCCGGACTCCGCGCCTGCGCCGGAAGCGCGGCCGAAGCCGCAGCCGGCCCAGGCCGAAAGCGCCAAGGCGCCGGACCGCAAGGACGCCGACAAGCCGGTGAAGGAAGCGTCTTCCAAGCCGAAGTCGGACGACAAGCAGTTCAATGCCGATGAGATTTCCGCCCTGCTGGACAAGCAGAAGCCGTCCGGCGGCGGCGCGAAGCGCTCGACGCAGCAGGCTTCGCTGGGCGGCGAAAAGGACCAGGGCCAGAAGCTGTCGAAGTCGGAGGAAGGGGCCCTGCGCGATCAGCTTGCGGGTTGCTGGACCTTCCCGGCGGGCATGGAAGCCTCGGACGATCTCATCGCCGTGATCTCGTTCAACCTCGACGCCTCAGGCAAGCTGGACGGCCGACCTGTCGTCGAGAAATCGAGCGGAAACCGCCAGGTCGACGAAAGCGCGGTGCGCGCTATCCAGAAATGCAACATGGCCGGCCTGCAGGTTCCTCCCGGAAAACAGGACATCTGGGCGCAGATCAAGGTCACTTTCGATCCGAGGGAAATGCTTGGCCTCTGAGGCCTGCCCTCCGCACAATCAGCGAAGAGAAGCGAGAAGATATGAAATTCACCCTCAAGCCGCTCCTGATGGTCGCGACAATTGCACTGGGTTCTATCGTTGGCGCCGCCGCGCCGGCATGGGCTCTCGTCGAGATCAACGTCAACAAGGGCAATGTCGAACCGCTACCGATCGCCATCACGGATTTTCAGTCGAATGACGCGCTGGGCGCGCAGATCACCGAGATCGTAACCGCCGACCTGAAGCGCTCCGGCCTGTTCGCGCCGATCGACAAGAGCGCCTTCATCGAAAAGATTTCCGGCCCGGACGCCACGCCGCGCTTCGACGACTGGAAGGTGATCAACGCGCAGGCGCTGGTCACCGGCAGCGTCGGCAAGGAAGCCGACGGCCGCATCCGCGCCCAGTACCGGTTGTGGGATACGTTTGCGGGCCAGCAGATGGCGGGCGAGCAGTTCTTCGCCAACGACGCCAACACCAGGCGCGTCGCCCATATCATCGCCGACGCCATCTATGAGCGGATCACCGGCGAAAAGGGCTATTTCGACACGCGCGTGGTCTTCGTCGACGAGTCCGGCGCCAAGAACGCCCGCAAGAAGCGGCTGGCCATCATGGACCAGGACGGCGCCAATATACGCTACCTGTCGGACGGCCGCGCGATCGTTCTGACGCCGCGTTTTTCGCCGAACCGGCAGGAAATCACCTACATGTCCTATGAAAGCGGGCAGCCGAAGGTGTATCTGCTGCAGATCGAGACCGGACAGCGCGAGCTAGTGGGCAACTTCCCCGGCATGACCTTCGCACCGCGCTTCTCGCCCGACGGCCAGAAGGTGATCATGAGCCTGCTGCGCGACGACGGCAACTCCAACATCTTCGCCATGGATCTGAGGAGCCGCTCGACGACACGGCTCACCGATTCGACCGCGATCGACACTTCTCCCTCCTATTCGCCGGACGGCTCGCAGATCGTCTTCACCTCCGACCGCGGCGGCGGCAGCGGCCGTTCGCAGATCTATGTCATGGGCGCGGACGGCTCCAATCCGCACCGCATATCCTTCGGCGACGGCGTCTATTCGACGCCCGTCTGGTCGCCGCGCGGCGATCTCATCGCTTTCACCAAGCAGAGCGGCGGCGAGTTCCAGATCGGCGTCATGAAGACCGACGGCTCGGGCGAGCGCATCCTGTCCTCCGGCTTCCAGCAGGAGGGTCCGACCTGGGCGCCGAACGGCCGCGTGCTGATGTTCTTCCGCGACTCCGCCGGCGGCCCCAAGCTGGTCTCGGTCGATCTCACCGGCCGCAACGAGCAGCAGATTCCGACGGCGAACTATGCTTCGGACCCGGCTTGGTCGCCGTTGCTTGAGTGAGGGGGGCGGGGAACTGAGGAATTGAAGAATTGAAGAATTGAAGAATGGAGAAAGAGGGTAGCTACATCAAGCGCGCGAAGGATCTGGAGGTCTATAGGCGTGCTTATGCAGTTTCCCTCGAGGTCCATAGAGCACACTCGTTTTCCCGAAAATCGAGCAATACGCGCTGGCTGACCAAATGCGTCGATCCAGCAAGGCGATCTGCGCCAATCTGGCTGAGGGCTTCGCCAAACAGACCCATTCCAGGCCCGAATTCGCGCGGTTCATCTCGATGGCTCTGGGATCGTGCAGCGAAATGGAAACGTGGATTTCTTACGCGTTTGATCTTGGCTACATCACGCAGCGGCAACGCGACGAATGGCTGCAAGCCTATGCCCACATCTATGGAATGCTGGTGAATCTAAGGGAGAGATTGAAGTGACCCTTTTCGCCAATTCTTCAATTCCTCAATTCTTCAATTCCCCTTTTTCACAACCCGGTCGCGTTTTGGCCGCATTTCCGCCTAGGGTCCGCGCGCAGTGTCGCCCCTTCGTAAAGCGCGGGGCAAGCAGTCGCGGACGGCGGCTCGAAACCAAAAATTAACCGTGTTTCTTGAATGCCGGTTAACCCAAACGTGGTTACTGGGTGATCAACGAAATCACTCATATGCGAAGGAGAGGCGGCATGGGCCGTATCGCAGCACTTACCAGAAACCCGGCGATGATCGCTCTCGTGATGGCGCTTGCCATTACCGGTTGCGCCTCGAAGAAAACCCCGAACAGCGCGGCCGATCTCGGCCTCAACGGTGCCGGCGCCGCCACGCCCGGTTCGGCGCAGGACTTCACCGTCAACATCGGCGACCGCATCTTCTTCGATACCGATTCCTCGTCGATCCGCGCCGATGCGCAGACCACGCTGGCCCGCCAGGCGCAGTGGCTGAATCAGTACCGCCAGTATGCGATCGTCATCGAAGGCCATGCCGACGAGCGCGGCACGCGTGAGTACAATCTGGCACTGGGCGCCCGCCGCGCCGCCGCCACCCGCGACTTCCTTGTCTCCAAGGGCGTCTCCGCCGGCCGCCTGAAGACGATCTCTTACGGCAAGGAGCGTCCGGTCGCGGTCTGCGACGACATCTCCTGCTGGTCGCAGAACCGCCGCGCCGTCACCACGCTTTCCGGCGCCGGCTCCTGACGCATGATACCGAAGATCGCGGTCGATTTTCGGTAACGGCGCTCGGCGTCCCAGGCGACAAAAATACAACATCCCAAAAATGAAAGGCGGCCTCAGGGCCGCCTTTTTCCTTTGCAACAAACCGAAACAAAATTTGGCCGAAGTCTCGCGTCCTGCTATGAGCGCGAGGGCGCTTCCTCCCTTGTTTGATTTGGAAAGGCGCATCAGGCCAACACCCACCGCGAGAGACAGAATGCACTTCAGAACGGTCCTGAGCGGCACGCTTGCGCTGCTGCTCGTATCAAGCCTCCCAAGCCTTGCCGCGCCGGCCGACAGTGCCGGGCCGGCCGCCGACAGCGGGTTCACCTTCCATCTGCCCACGCTCGGCATCTTCGGCGACAAGAAGAAGCCGGAACAGGCGCAGGTCGCACAACAGGAGGGCGGCGCCGGCGTGACTGGTCTGGAAGACCAACTGCGCCAGCTGAACGGCAAGATCGAGGAGATGAATTTCCAGATCCTGCAGATGCAGGAACAGATCCGCAAGCAGCAGGAAGACAATGAGTTCCGTTTCCAGCAGCTGGAGGGCCAAGGAGGCGCCAAGCCGGCCGGGCAGAAGAAATCGGAAGCCGCGCCCCAGGACAACAATAACGGCAACACCAATCTCGGCGATGCCGGCACCGGTCAATCCGGCACCGGCGACGCCGGAGCCGACAATAGCGTCGCCCAGGCCCCGGCGACGCAGCCGCCGGCTGGCACCGGTGCGCAAAACGGCGGCAAAAGCGTTGGCGACGTCATCGTGGAATCGCAGACCGGCGATCCCGGCAAGCTGATCACCGGCGCGCCGCCGAAGAATTTCGGCACCATCACCGTCGACAAGAACGGCAACGTGGTCAATGCCGAGACCGGCCCGCAGGCCAGCGCGCCGGCGGAAGCTCCCGCGGCCACGGCAAACGCTCCTTCCGCCGAAACGCCGGCCAAGAAGAGCAAGTCCGGCGGCACCGAAGTGGCGGCACTGCCGTCGACCAACAATCCCGACGAGCTCTATCGCAATTCCTACCAATTCATCCTGTCGGGCGATTATCCGACCGCCGAGCAGGGTTTTCGCGACCATATTTCCCGCTTCCCCAAGGACGCCAAGGCGGCTGATGCGCATTACTGGCTAGGCGAGTCGCTGCTCGGGCAGCAGAAATACCGTGACGCGGCCGAAGTCTTCCTCGCCGCCAGCAAGGACTATCCGAAGGCGAAGAAGGCGCCCGACATGCTGCTCAAGCTCGGCGTTTCGCTGGTCGGCCTGAAGCAGAACGACGTCGCCTGCGCCACCTTCAGTGAAATCGGCAAGCGCTATCCCGATGTTTCCGGCGCCCTCAAGGAACGCATCAAGCAGGAAAGGGCCCTGGCGTCGTGCTGACGCCCGACAGCAAACCTGACCTTTTGGACTGCCTTTTCTCCGACCTGGATCTTTCGACCGGCGCCATTGCTGCCGTGTCCGGCGGCAGCGACTCGACCGCCCTTCTCCTTCTCCTCAAAGATCACCTCGACCGGACGGCATCGGCCGCCAGGCTGCTCGCGGTGACCATCGATCATGACCTGAGGCCGGACTCGGCCACTGAGGCGCGGCTCGTTCAACGCTTCTGCGCCGAGCGCGGCATCGCGCATCGCATTCTTGCCTGGCGCGGCGACAAGCCCGCGACCGGTCTGGCGGCCGCCGCGCGCGAGGCGCGCTACCGGCTGCTTGCCGAAGCTGCCGGCGCCGAAGGCATCAAGCTGATCCTGACCGGCCACACTGCCGACGACCAGGCCGAGACGGTGCTGATGCGGCAGGCGCGCGACGATGAGGGCCGGGGCCTCGCCGGCATGGCGCCCGCCACGCTGTTCGACTGGCGGACATGGATCGTCCGGCCGCTACTTGGCACAAGGCGCGCGGCACTGCGCGAGATGCTGCGGGCTCGCGACATCGGCTGGATCGAGGATCCGACCAATGCCGATGCCCGCTTCGAGCGGCCGCGCGTGCGGGCGAAGCTCGCTCAGGGCGACGGCGAACAGCGTGTCGCGCAGGCGCTGGCACGGGCGGGCCAGGCGGCTCTCGAGCGCCGGGAAATCGGCCGCCGCGCCGCCATGCTCATCGACGCCTTTGCCGGCAGGCCGGTTCCGGGCCTCATCCGCCTCGATCGCAAGTTTGCCGGACATGAGGATGGCCAAGCCGCCATCCATGCACTGCGCATCCTGTTGGCCACCATCGGCGGCGTCTTGTTTCTCGCCGACGAGGCGCGCTGCGCGGCGCTGCTTTCGCGCCTGCGGTCCGCTCCGTTTCGCGCCACATTGTCGCGGACGGTTATCGATGCGCGACGAACCGGCATTTTCCTTCGGCGCGAGAACCGCGACCTGCCTGCCGCCGCGCCACCGCAGCACAACCGGCTCTGGGACAATCGGCGGCGCATCACTTTGAAAGACGGGCCTGGCGATTTGGTGATCGCGCCGCTGGGGGCGGCCGCCGCCGGGAAAGCGCCCTTGAGCGAGGATATCCCGCCGAGCCTTTCGCGCGCCGCGCTTGCCGCGGAGCCCGCGCTGTGGTCCGCCGGCGAATGCCTTGGTTTTGCGGGCGGCAATGCCGGCTCGCGATCGGTCTCGATCGCTCCGGCGGTGGCTCCTTTCGCGCGCTTCCTGCCGTCCTTCGACATCGAGCCCGCCGCCGCCGCGGCGACCCTGGTCGGCGCGCCGCCGTTGCCGGCACCGCCATTCCGCCGCCATGATGGTGGTTGAGGGTGGGCGAAAGCTTAACCGATACGTGCTGTTCTGCTTGGCAAGGGGGGGCGCTCTCCCTATGTTAGGCCCAAGCTAATCCATTATCGCGGGTCCGCGCGCGGACGCCAACGGGACAATAGATGAATCCGAATTATCGCAACCTCGCGCTCTGGGCGATCATAGCGGTCCTGCTCATAGCCCTGTTCAATCTTTTCCAGACGCCGCAGACGCGCGGCGCCACCACGGATATCGCCTATTCGCAGTTCCTGCAGGACGTCGCGTCGGGCCGGGTCAAAAGCGTGACCATCGCCGGCGCCCGCATCTTCGGCAACTACACGGACAACGCCAACGGCTTTCAGACCTATTCGCCCGGCGACCCGTCGCTGGTCTCCAGGCTGCAGGACAAGAACGTCACCATCACCGCCAAGCCCGAGACCGACGGCTCCAATTCGCTGTTCGGCTATCTGATCTCGTGGTTGCCGATGATCCTGATCCTCGGCGTGTGGATATTCTTCATGCGCCAGATGCAATCGGGCTCCGGCCGCGCCATGGGCTTCGGCAAGTCGAAGGCCAAGCTTTTGACCGAGGCGCATGGCCGCGTCACCTTCCAGGACGTCGCCGGCGTCGACGAGGCCAAGGAGGATCTCGAAGAGATCGTCGAGTTCCTGCGCGATCCGCAGAAGTTCCAGCGCCTCGGCGGCAAGATCCCGCGCGGCGTGCTCCTGGTCGGCCCGCCCGGCACCGGCAAGACGCTGCTCGCCCGCTCGGTCGCCGGTGAAGCCAACGTGCCGTTCTTCACCATTTCCGGCTCGGATTTCGTCGAGATGTTCGTCGGCGTCGGCGCAAGCCGCGTGCGCGACATGTTCGACCAGGCCAAGAAGAACGCGCCCTGCATCATCTTCATCGACGAAATCGATGCGGTCGGCCGCCATCGCGGCGCCGGGCTCGGCGGCGGCAATGACGAACGCGAGCAGACGCTGAACCAGCTGCTGGTCGAGATGGACGGTTTCGAGTCCAACGAGAGCATCATCCTCATCGCCGCCACCAACCGGCCCGACGTGCTCGACCCGGCGCTGCTGAGGCCCGGCCGTTTCGATCGCCAGGTCGTGGTGCCGAACCCCGACATCGTCGGCCGCGAGAAGATCCTCAAGGTGCATGTGCGCAACGTGCCGCTGGCGCCCAATGTCGACCTCAAGGTGGTTGCGCGCGGCACCCCGGGCTTTTCCGGCGCCGATCTGATGAACCTCGTCAACGAATCCGCGCTGATGGCGGCGCGCCGCAACAAGCGGCTCGTCACCATGGCCGAGTTCGAGGACGCCAAGGACAAGATCATGATGGGCGCCGAGCGCCGCTCGTCGGCGATGACGCAGGCCGAGAAGGAGCTGACCGCCTATCACGAGGCCGGGCACGCGATCCTGGCGCTCAACGTGCCGTCGGCCGATCCGCTGCACAAGGCAACCATCATCCCGCGCGGCCGCGCGCTCGGCATGGTCATGCAGTTGCCGGAAGGCGACCGGTATTCGATGAGCTACAAGTACATGATCTCGCGGCTTGCGATCATGATGGGCGGCCGCGTCGCCGAAGAGTTCAAGTTCGGCAAGGAGAACATCACGTCGGGCGCCTCCTCCGATATCGAGCAGGCGACCAAGCTGGCGCGCGCCATGGTCACGCGCTGGGGCTTCTCCGACAAGCTCGGCCACGTCGCCTATGGCGACAACCAGGAAGAGGTCTTCCTCGGCCATTCGGTGGCGCGCACCCAGAACATCTCGGAAGAGACGGCGCAGATCATCGACGCCGAGGTGCGGCGCCTGATCGACGACGCCTATTCGACCGCCAAGACCATCCTGACCAAGAAGAAGAAGGAGTGGATCGCGCTCGCCGAAGGACTGCTCGAATACGAGACGCTGTCCGGCGACGAGATCAAGCAGCTGATCGCGGGCAACAAGCCCGCCCGCGACCTCGGCGACGACACCCCGCCCAGCCGCGGCTCGGCCGTGCCGAAGGCCGGCACCGGCGGCCGCCGCAAGAAGGGCCCCGAGCCCGAAGGCGGCATGGAGCCGCAGCCGTCAAGCTGAGGTGGTGCGCGAAAGACTGATCGAGAAACGCCGCGGCTTGCTCCGCGGCGTTTTTGTTTGCATTGGAGACAAGGCAAGGCTTCCCTCGTCCTGGCGCGTAGATATCGCCCAACAGCAGATCCCAGATACTCCCGAGGATGATGGCTCAACGTCTGCGGGAAAAACGGTGAACCGCTTTATCCGCCGTATTTGATTTTATGATTCAGCTTTCAGCCGCGCATTGCAGAGGCTGTAGTAACCGCCGCCTTTCTGGATCCAGCGAAGGCCGTTCAACGTACCCGCTTCCTTGTTGTTGTGGTAACCCTGCAGGCAGGTCTTCATCCGGGCCTTAGCGGGCTTTTCGGTCTTGAACTCGGCGGCGAGGGTGGTTGGGAATGTCACGCCCGCCGGCGCTACCGTGGGGACGACCGCCGCGCTGGTTTCCGTTTTCTGCTGCTCCGCGGATGTGACCGGATCCGGGCTGACGCTCTCCGCGGCGGACGTCGCGCATTTCTCCTTGCGGAAAGCGGCCCAGTCCATGCCGTTCAGAGTGCCGCCTTCCTTGGCCGCCCGATAGGTCTCGCTGCATTCCTTCATCGTCAGCGCGCTCGCAGGTGAGGCGTTCCAAGCGACCAATGCCGTCACAGCCAACGCCGACAATTTCAAACTGAACATTGAGACCCTCCTGATTGATGATAAGTTTGACATCTTTTTGTATACTGTTTGTTCCCTATATGTTCAACCGGAATCTTTGCGAGCTGCCGACAAAACCTGGCGATGGGCAGTGTGGGCAAATTGACGATGCCGACAGTCCCGCCTTATGCAGATGCGAGCAAGGCCGCGGGCGTCTTCGCCTGCAACAAAAGGCCCGCGCATCTTGCGACGCGCGGGCCTTTTCCCTTCGAATAATTAGGCGATCAGCTCTTCAGCTTGGCGTTGCAGAGGCTGTAGAAGCCGCCGCCTTTCTGGATCCACTTCAGGCCGTTCAGCGTGTTGGCATCCTTGTTGGCATAGTACTGCTCGAGGCAGGTATGCATGCGGCCCTTGGCCGGGGTCTCGTTGGCGAATTTCGGCGAGATGGCGGCCGGGAAAGTGACGCCCTTCGGAGCGGTCACAGTCGGCTTGGCCGGTTCCTTCGTGAAAGTCGCCTCAGTCGGCGCAGGCACGGTGTCGTCATCGTCGGCACCTGCGCCGCATTCGGCCTTGCGGAAGTCGTTCCACTTCATGCCGTTCAGCTTGTTGGCGGTCTTCGCAGCCTGGTACTTGGTGCTGCACTCGGCCATGGTCAGGCCCTTGCCGCCATCGGCAGCGGCGGTCGAGGTCTTGGTCGTGGCGGTTTTGGTGGCGGGGGCGGTGGCAGCCGCAGCGGTTGCGCCAGGGCCGCACTCGGCCTTGCGGAAGTCGTTCCACTTCATGCCGTTGAGCGTGCCGGCGGATTTTGCAGCCTGGTATTTGGCGCTGCACTCCTTGGAGCTCAGGCCCTTGGCCGCGTCGTCGGCAGCGGCGGCCGCCTTCGTCTTCTTGGCGGGCTTGGTGTCGGCGGCCTTCGTATCGGTCGCGGCCTTGGTGTCGGTCGCGGCCTTGGTGTCGGTCGCGGTGGCGTCGCTGCCGCACTGGGCCTTGCGGAACTGGTTCCAGGTCTGGCCGGCGAGCGTTCCCGCATCCTTGGCCGCGTTATACTTGGTGCTGCACTCGGCCATGGTCAGCGCGTTGGCCGGCGCCGCCAGGAACAAGGTTGCGACGGCGATACCCGTCAAAGCTGCAAGTCTATGAATAAGCATGGCGTTTTCTCCCTTGCTGCCGCCAATAAGTGTCCCTATGCCAAATCAATAGCTCTCAATGTCCGGTTGCGCCAGATGCTTCCGGCACAGGCGCTCTCACAAAGTGTGTTATTCGCGATAAGGTGATGAATTGCCTGCCGGTTCGCCGCCAGCCAGGCTTTGCCGGGAACAGGGCGCCGACAAGCCTCGCACCGGCAGGTATAGCGCCGCCACGTCAAAGGTGGTGACAGGCTGTCGAATCGCTTGCATCGCCCGCTACAATGTTTTTCTAAGAATTGGTAATATACAATCACGAAATTTGATGATCGGATGCGGCCCAATCTGTGGCAAAACGGGCGGCTGAAAAACCGACGGGGACTTGAGACACATGGCAGGTCAGTATTTCGGCACCGACGGTATCCGCGGACGCGCCAACAAATTTCCGATGACGGCCGAGGTCGCCATGCGCGTCGGCATGGCCGCCGGGCTCTCCTTCCAGCGCGGCAATCATCGCCATCGCGTCGTGCTCGGTAAGGACACGCGGCTTTCCGGCTACATGATCGAGAACGCCATGGTGGCGGGCCTGTGCGCCGCCGGCATGGACGTGTTCCTGCTCGGCCCCATACCGACGCCCGCGGTCGCCATGCTGGTGCGCTCGCTGCGCGCCGACATCGGGGTGATGATCTCGGCCTCGCACAATCCTTACTACGACAACGGCATCAAGCTGTTCGGTCCCGACGGCTACAAGCTTTCCGACGAGATCGAGGAACGCATCGAAGGCATGCTCGACAAGGACATCGAGCTGGCGCTCGCCGATTCCGACGGGCTCGGCCGCGCCAAGCGCGTCGACGGCGTGCATGACCGCTATATCGAATTCGCCAAGCGCACGCTGCCGCGCTCAATGTCGCTTTCTGGGCTGAGGATCGTCGTCGACTGCGCCAACGGCGCGTCCTACAAGGTGGCGCCCGAGGCGCTGTGGGAGCTCGGCGCCGAGGTGGTGGCGATCAATGTCGAGCCGAACGGCTTCAACATCAACAAGGAGTGCGGCTCGACCCATCCGGCCGGCCTGCAGAAGAAGGTGCACGAGGTGCGCGCCGATATCGGCATCGCGCTCGACGGCGATGCCGACCGGGTGGTGATCGTCGACGAGAACGGCACCATCGTCGACGGCGACCAGATCATGGCCTTGATCGCCGAGTCCTGGCACCAGAGCGGGCGGTTGGCCGGCGGCGGCGTCGTCTCCACCGTGATGTCCAATCTCGGGCTGGAACGCTTTCTTGGCGACATGAAGCTGCAGCTGCACCGCACCAAGGTCGGCGACCGCTATGTGGTCGAGCACATGCGCGCGCATGGCTTGAATGTCGGCGGCGAGCAGTCCGGCCATATCGTGCTGTCCGATTTCTCGACCACCGGCGACGGCCTGGTCTCGGCGCTGCAGGTGCTGGCCTGCATCAAGCGGCAGAACCGGCCGGTCAGCGAATTGTCGAAGAAGTTCGAGCCGGTGCCGCAGCTCTTGAAGAATGTCCGCATCTCCGGCGGCAAGCCGCTGGAGGAAGCTGCGGTCAAGGCGGCCATCGAGGATGCGCGCAACCGGCTTGGCAAAGCCGGCCGCCTGGTGATCCGTCCCTCCGGCACCGAGCCGCTCATCCGGGTCATGGCCGAGGGCGATGATCCACAGCTGGTCGAAGCGGTCGTCAACGATATCGTTGGCATCCTGCAGGACACCCGCAGCGCCGCCTGAACGCCGTCCCGCAGTTCCTCTAAATCCGCAAGCCCGCCGCCAGGCGGGCTTTTGGTCGCCGGGCGGGCAGATCGGACAACGGCGTTCGCTCTAAAATTGTATAGATTCGTGGTTAATCGGTACGGTTAAACGGCTTTTAACCTTTGCAATTCATTATCCAAACCCGAGGTCAATCATCTTCGGGCGATGTCGTCCCGAGGCTTCTTAGGGGTGACAGAATGTTCAAGACAGCAAGAATGGCATTGCTTGCCGCGCTGTTCGCGGGGATAGCCGGACCGGCTCTCGCCGCCGACCTCGCGGAACCGCAAATCGAAGAAGCTCCACCGCCGGTAGTCGAACCGCAGCCGATTGATGTCGGCGGCTGGTATATCCGTGGCGACATCGACTATCACAAGTCGACTTTGCGTGGCATCGACTACATCACATACGGACCACCGCCCGGCACCAACGATTTCGATTTCGGCAAGCTAAAGGGTGGCTTCTCGGTAGGCGGCGGTGTCGGCTACAAAGTCAACGACTACTTCCGTACCGATCTGACTGCCGACTATTGGTTCAAATCGAACTTCAACGGCCAGACCTCGGACCTCACCACGACATCAACCGAAGTGTCGAGGATGAGCGCCCTACTGCTGCTCGCCAACGCCTATGTGGATATTGGCACCTGGCACGGCATCACGCCTTATGTCGGCGCCGGCATCGGCGGCGCGCACATCAAGTGGGACACGGTCCACGATCCGAACACCACCGAGACCAATCCGGGGTCATCCAACTGGCGCTTCGCCTACGCTCTCATGGCGGGCGCTTCCTACTGCCTGACCGACAGGGTGATCCTCGATGCGGGCTATCGCTTCACCCACATCCAGGGCGGCCGCATGTTCGAGTTCGATTCGACCAGCTCCGGGCCGGGGTTCGATCATGGCATAAACACGCATGAAGTGCGCGGCGGCCTGCGCTACCAGTTCGGCGGCAACAATGGCTGCGCCGCACCGGTGGTCGCCTATCAGCCGGAACCGGAACCGATCTACACCAAGTAATCGCTTCCTGAATCCTGGAATTTCAAAGCCGCCCGGCGCCAGCCTGGCGGCTTTCGTTTATGCGTCGCCGATAAATGTTGATTGAAATCAATTCGGTAACGGGCTGTTATCCTTAACCGCCACTTAACCACTATAGTTAACAATGGCTCTTGAAACGGCGCCCGCGTTCGCGGCTGGCGCCAATTTCAGGAGCCGGGGACCATGATATCAAGATCGCGTATCGCGTCAGCGCTTGCCGCAATCATCCTGTTGCCGATGACGCCGGCGCTTGCGGCCGATTACGATCCGCCGATCTATGTCGATCAGGCGCCGGACTATCAGCCGGTCGAGATCGGCTCGGGCTGGTACCTGCGCGGCGATGTCTCGTATCTGGCGAACAAGAGCTTCAAGAACGGGGATTTCACCTTCCCGTCGACGATCGCCAGCGAAAGTTTTAGCGAGAGCGAGGACGCGTATTTCGCGAGCATCGGCTTCGGATATCATTTCAACGATTACCTTCGCGCCGACATCAACCTCGGCTACCTGCCCGGCAACAAAGCCAGCTTCAGCTATGACGACACAGCAACCGTGGTGGCACCGGCAACGGCGACCGTGGGAGATGGAAACCTCAAGAACTATGCCTTCTCAGGCATATTGAACGGCTATGTCGATCTTGGCACATATGTCGGCATCACGCCCTATATCGGCGCGGGTATTGGTATCGTTCAAAGCAAATACAGTCTTTCGGCGGATTATTTCACCGACAACGGGGATGCAAGCGACGACTTCTCTCGGCGCAGCAGCAAAACAAAATATTCCTTGGCCTACACATTGAACGCCGGCCTTGCCTACCAGGTCTCGAAGAATGTTCTGATCGACCTTGGCTATCAGTATTTCTCCGCGCCCGAGGCCGAATATGTCACGGCCGCAAGCCTGAATTCCTTCCCTGTCCACAAGGGCATCAGCAATCATCAGATCAAGCTTGGGCTGCGTTACGATCTCTGGTGAGCCACGCAGGCTGAGAGGTTTCGACGGCGGGTCCTAAGGGCCCGCCGTTCTCCTTTCGGATCGAGCGCGAGTTGGAGCGAATATCCCGTCCGCGACAAAAACTTTGCTCTTGACGCCGAAGCTCTGAGCGCATATCGCCGTCCGTGGGCCACCCCTCCCCAACGAGGGGCCACTATCTGGAAGGATAGACCACGATGACGACGCTTACCAAGCCCGGACTCCGTCCGGCAAACCCCAATTTCTCTTCAGGTCCCTGCGCAAAACGCCCCGGCTGGTCGGTCGAGGCGCTGAAAGCCGCCGCGCTCGGGCGCTCGCACCGCGCCAAGATCGGCAAGGCGAAGCTCGAGCAGGCTATCGAGCTAACGCGCGAAATCCTCAAGGTTCCCACAGATTATCGCATCGGCATCGTGCCGGCGTCGGACACCGGCGCGGTCGAGATGGCGCTCTGGTCGCTGCTAGGCGAGCGCGGCGTCGACATGGTCGCCTGGGAGAGCTTCGGCTCGGGCTGGGTGACCGATGTCGTCAAGCAGCTCAAGCTCGCCGATGTTCGCAAGCTCGAGGCCGGCTACGGCGAGCTGCCCGATCTGGCGCAGGTCGACTTCGACCGCGACGTGGTCTTCACCTGGAACGGCACGACCTCGGGCGTGCGCGTGCCGAACGGCGATTTCATTCCCGCGAGCCGCAAGGGCCTGACCATTTGCGACGCGACATCGGCCGCCTTCGCGCAAAGGCTCGATTTCGAGAAGCTCGATGTCGTCACCTTCTCCTGGCAGAAGGTGCTGGGCGGCGAGGGCGCGCATGGCATGCTGATCCTGTCGCCCCGCGCCGTCGAGCGGCTGGAGACCTACAAGCCGGCCTGGCCGCTGCCGAAAATCTTCCGCCTGACCTCGGGCGGCAAGCTGATCGAGGGCATCTTCAAGGGCGAGACCATCAACACGCCGTCGATGCTGTGCGTGGAGGATTATCTCGATGCGCTCCGCTGGGCGAAGTCGATCGGCGGCCTGGAAGCGTTGATCGCCCGCGCGGACGCGAATGCCGCGGTGCTCGACCGGTTCGCTGAGAAGTCGACGTGGCTCGGCCACCTCGCCGTCGATCCGGCGACGCGCTCGAACACATCAGTGTGCCTCTCCTTCACCGACGCGCAAGTGGCGGCGCTCGACGCCGATAGCCAGGTGGCTTTCGCCAAGGGGATCGTGTCCGCGCTCGACAAGGAAGGCGTCGCCTACGACATCGGCTCCTACCGCGATGCCCCGCCCGGCCTGCGCATCTGGTGCGGCGCCACCGTCGAGACCGCCGATCTCGAAGCGTTGCTGCCCTGGCTCGACTGGGCCTTCGCCACGCAGAAGGCGTCGCTCAAGGCAGCGGCCTGAGTTTCATGGCGGCCCGCGGGCCGCCAGTTCCCGACACATCTATTCCCACGTCAAGGAGGCCGCAATGGCGCCCCGCGTTCTCGTTTCGGACAAACTTTCCACCACCGCCGTGCAGATCTTCAAGGATCGCGGCATCGACGTCGACTATCTGCCCGATCTCGGCAAGGACAAGGAAAAGCTCGCCGAGGTGATCGGCCAGTATGACGGCCTCGCCATCCGCTCGGCGACCAAGGTCACCGAGAAGCTGATCAATGCGGCAACCAGGCTCAAGGTCGTCGGCCGCGCCGGTATCGGCGTCGACAATGTCGATATCCCGGCCGCCAGCCGCAAGGGCATCATCGTGATGAACACGCCCTTCGGCAATTCGATCACCACGGCCGAGCATGCGGTGGCGATGATCTTCGCGCTGGCGCGGCAGATACCGGAAGCCAATGCCTCGACCCATTCCGGCAAGTGGGAAAAGAACCGCTTCATGGGTGTCGAGATCACCAGCAAGACGCTGGGCGTGATCGGCTGCGGCAATATCGGCTCGATCGTCGCCACGCGCGGCGTCGGGCTGAAGATGCATGTGATCGCTTTCGATCCGTTCCTGTCGGACAGCCGCGCCGAGGAGCTCGGCGTCCAGAAAGTCGAGCTCGACGAGCTCTTCGCTCGCGCCGACTTCATCACGCTGCACACGCCGCTGACCGACAAGACGCGCAACATCATCGACGCGGCGGCGATCGCCAAGATGAAGGACGGCGTGCGCATCATCAATTGCGCCCGCGGCGGATTGGTCGTCGAGGCGGACCTGGTCGCGGCGCTGAAGAGCGGCAAGGTGGCCGGGGCCGGCATCGACGTGTTCGAGGTCGAGCCGGCCGAGAACAACCCGCTGTTCGGCATGGAGAATGTCGTGGCGACCCCACATCTCGGCGCCTCGACCACCGAGGCGCAGGAGAATGTCGCGCTGCAGGTTGCAGAGCAGATGAGCGACTACCTGATCAAGGGCGCGGTCTCCAACGCCATCAACATGCCTTCGATCACAGCCGAGGAGGCGCCGCGGCTGAAACCCTTCGTCAAGCTTGCCGAAGTGCTCGGCGCCTTTGTCGGTCAGGTCACCGAGGATCCGATCAAGGAGGTCGAGATACTGTTCGACGGCTCGACCGCGACGATGAACACGCGCGCGCTGGTGAGCGCTGCCCTTGCAGGCCTCATCCGGCCGCAGGTCTCCGATGTCAACATGGTGTCGGCGCCGATCATGGTGAAGGAGCGCGGCATCATCGTCGCCGAGGTCAAGCGCGACAAGTCGGGCGTTTTCGACGGCTATATCAAGCTCACCGTCAAGACCGAGCATATGACGCGCTCGATCGCCGGCACCTGCTTCTCCGACCACAAGCCGCGCTTCATCCAGATCAAGGGCATCAATCTCGATGCCGAGGTCGGCCAGCACATGCTCTACACCACCAATGCCGACGCGCCCGGCATCATCGGCCTGCTCGGCACGGTGTGCGGCGAGAACGGCGTCAACATCGCCAACTTCCAGCTCGGCCGCAACCGACCGGGCGGCGATGCGATAGCGCTGCTCTATCTCGATGCGCCCTTCCCGGAAAGTGTGCTGGAGCAGGTACGCGCGCACAAGTCGATCGACTCGGCGAAGCGGCTGCGCTTCGACGTCGGCGGCGAGTAACGTCCGGACGTGAAAACGCCCCGCTTGCATCAGCAGGCGGGGCATTCATGAGGTGGCTGTCACCCGATGGCCGCTTGCCGGGAAGTTGAGATATTCACCCCGTCTGCAGCGCTGCTCGGCTGCCGCTGTACTCGGCAAGCGCAATGCCGCCGAGGACAAGCGCCAGCGCGAAGGCCTGATACGCCTGAAACTGCTCGCCGACGATCAGCACCGAAAGCAACGTGCCGAAGATCGGCACCAGATTGATGAACAGGCCGGCGCGGTTGGCGCCGATCAATTCGTTGCCCTTGATGTAGAGGACCTGCGAGACGACCGAAGCGCCAAGCGCCGTGTAGAGCGTGAGCGCCCGGCCACGGGCGTCCGGCACGATGACGCGGCCAGACGCGACCTCCCAGACGAAGAAGGGCAGGGAAACCAGCAGCGCGGCAATCGACAGCGCCAGCATGAAACTTTGCCAGCGGATTGCCGGCCTGAGGCGCAGTCCCACCGAATAGAGGCTGTAGCAAAGCACCGCCACAAGCATGATGGCGTCGCCAAAATTGAGCTCGAGCTTCAGCAGCTGGCCGAGGTCGCCATGACTTGCCGTCAGCGCGACGCCGGCGATGGTGAGCACGACGCCGACGATCTGCAGAGGCTGCACGCGCAGCCTGAACAGCACGAAATTGGCAAGAATGATGACGATCGGGATGGCTGCCTGCTCGATCGAGACATTGATGGCGGTCGTGTAGTTGAGCGCGGTGTAGAAGATGACGTTGAAGATGGTGAAGCCGCAAGCGCCGAGCCCGGCAAGCAGCCTCCAGTGCCTGCGCACTTCGGGCCAATCCTCACGCAGCGTCCGCCAGCCAATGGGCAGCAGGATCAGCACCGCCATCACCCAGCGCAGGAACACCAGCGTCATCGGCGAGACATGGCCGACGGCAAGCTTGCCCGCCACCGAATTGCCGCCCCACAAGAGCATGGTCGACAGAAGGAACAGATAGGCGGCTCGGTGCATGGAGGTTCCGGCCCTGCGGGTGCTCGAGGGTTCGGCCCGGCCTAGAGTGGCGGCGGCGGCAAGTAAATGATGCGAAAGCCGGAATTTGTTGTGCCTGGACCAGGTTGAGGTCTCGGCGTTGGCGTCATTTTGATCCAAGTCCTTGAGGGGCATGGTCACTTGCGGAAGCCGGTTCCCGCTTTTTGGGTTCGCCGGCCTTCGGTTCGGGTCATGCTCCAACGGTGGTTTCGGCGGCAAAGAAAGGGTCGCGCCAGCCGTCGCTTGACGCTATAGAGGCCTGTCGTTTCAGGCCGCCCGCGCGGCATTTCAAGGGAAAAGAACATGGCCAATGTGGTGGTCGTCGGCTCGCAATGGGGTGACGAAGGCAAGGGCAAGATCGTCGACTGGCTGTCGGAACGGGCCGATGTGGTCGTGCGCTTCCAGGGCGGCCACAATGCCGGCCACACGCTGGTCGTCGACGGCAAGGTCTACAAGCTGTCGCTGCTGCCCTCCGGCGTGGTCAGACAGGGCAAGCTTTCGATCATCGGCAACGGCGTGGTGTTCGATCCGCATGCCTTCGTCGCCGAAGCCAAGAAGCTCAAGGAGCAGGGCGTGGAGGTCACGCCGGAACGCCTGAAAATAGCCGAAAACACCGCGCTTATCCTGTCCCTGCACCGGGAGCTGGACGGATTGCGCGAAGACGCAGCCTCGAATTCAGGAACCAAGATTGGCACGACACGACGCGGCATCGGCCCCGCCTATGAGGACAAGGTGGGCCGGCGCGCGGTGCGGGTGATGGATTTGGCGGATCTGGAAACGCTGCCCTTGAAGGTCGACAGGCTGCTGACGCATCACAATGCGCTGCGCCGCGGGCTCGGTCATGCGGAAGCGACGCATGAGGCGATCATGCAGGAATTGACCTCGGTGGCCGCCGAGATCCTGCCTTACATGGACCGCGTCTGGAAGGTGCTCGACGACAGGCGCCGCGCCGGCGAACGCATCCTGTTCGAGGGCGCGCAGGGCACGCTGCTCGACATCGACCACGGCACCTATCCCTTCGTCACCTCGTCCAACACCGTGGCCGGGCAGGCCGCCGCCGGTTCGGGCGTAGGCCCCGGCGTCCTCGGCTATGTGCTCGGCATCACCAAGGCCTACACGACGCGCGTCGGCGAAGGGCCGTTCCCGACCGAGCAGATGAACGAGATCGGCGAGTTCCTCGGCACGCGCGGCCACGAGTTCGGTGTCGTCACCGGCCGCAAGCGCCGCTGCGGCTGGTTCGACGCCGTGCTGGTGCGCCAGGCCGTCGCCGTCAACGGCATCAAGGGCATCGCTCTCACCAAGCTCGACGTGCTCGACGGGCTCGACGAGATCAAGGTCTGCACGGGCTATCGCCTCGACGGCGAGACGATCGATTACCTGCCGGCCAGTCAGGGCGCGCAAGCGCGGGTCGAGCCCGTCTACGAGACGCTCGAAGGCTGGAAGGGAACCACGGCCGGCGCCAGAAGCTGGAACGATTTGCCGGCGCAAGCCGTCAAATATGTCCGCCATATCGAGGAGCTGATCGGTGCCCCCGTGGCGTTGCTCTCCACCAGCCCCGAGCGGGACGACACAATACTTGTGACCGACCCATTTCAAGACTAGTTTCACAGCCCTTCCCGGCGCTATGGCTGATTTGCGGCCGGCGGGAAAAGAATGCAGGTCACCTGACGCATGGCAGATTTCGTTAGTGTTCTGAAAAAGCAGCTCGACAAGAAGGCCGACCCTTCGTTCGAGGTGCGCAAGCAGATATACGACGGCGCCCGCGCCGTGCTGGCAAAGAAACTGGCCGAGTATTCCCCGCCGCTTGCGCCCGATGTCGTCAGCAAGCAGAAGCGCTCGCTAGAAGACGCCATTTCCAGTGTCGAGCGCGAGTATGTCAAACGCGTTCCGGCCGAGGATCCGCTGGCGGAGCTGGAGCATATTTTCTCCTCCATCGACCGCAACAAGAACCAGCCGAGCCATTCCCGCCAGCCGGCGGCGCCGGAGCCCGCCAAGCCGGATCCGTTCAAGTCTGAGCCGTTCAGGCCGTCGCCCGCGCCCGCCAGGACCGAACCAAGTTGGCAAGGCGGGCCGAAGGCGGAACCCGCGCGGCAAACCCCTGCGAAGGACGAGCCAGCCTGGCAGAACACGGCAAGGACGGAGCCGAACTGGCAGACCGTGCCAAAGGCGGAACCAGCCTGGCAGAAGGCGCCGCCGCCGATGCCGTCGCCGCGCGAAGACGATGTAGGCCTGGCGGGCATGGACGATGCCGATGACGGCAGCGATGTCTTCGCCAATGACGAGCAGCCGGCGGCCGATACCTTCCAGCGCCTGCGGCCACAGCCGCAAAAGCGCAAGCGCAGCTATGGCGGCTTGATCGCCGCCGTCGTCGCGCTCCTGGTGCTGGCCGGCGGCGGCTACGGCATATGGCTGAACAAGAATGCGTTCGGGTCGCTCTTCGGCCTTGGCGGCGGTGGCAGCAAGACGGCCTCGACAGAGCCGCTGGTCAAGCCGGCTCCGGCCAAGCCGGCGACGGAGACGGCGGCCGCGCCGGCTGCGTCCGGCACCGGCGAGGCGGCCGACACCAACAAATTCACGCAACGCCTGACGCCCGAGGGCAAGGAGACCGATCCCGGCCCGGCCGGCGGACAGCCCACGATCGGCGAAGGCGAATCCGTCGCGGCGCTGACCTCGCGGCCGCCGGCGACGCCGGCGACGACCCCGCCTGCTCCGGCCACGCCTGCTCCGGCCACGCCGACGCCTGAGACGCCTGCCGCCGGGGCGCCGGCGACCGACGCTGCCAATCCACCGCCGCCCGCAGCCGGAACCACACCGCCGGCGGCTAACGCGGCAACACCGCCCGCGGCCGGCGCCACGCCGCCTGCGGCAGCGACAACGCCGCCGCCCGCGGGCACGACACCGGCTGCGCCGGCGCCTGCGACCGCCGAGGCGACCGTGCCCGTCGCGCAGAAGGCGATCTTCTATGAGGAGCGCACCAGCACGCAGCAGGGCACGGCCGAGCCAGGCAGCATCCTGTGGTCGCTTGTGCAGGAATCGCCCGGCGGCGACCTGCCGCCGGAACCGGCGATCCGCGCCGAGGCGACGATCCCGGGCAAGAATATCCAGCTGCGCATGACGATCCGGCGCAACACCGACCAGACACTGCCCGCCAGCCACATAATCGAGATGATCTTCCTGACGCCGGAAGGGTTCGATGGCGGCGGCGTCGACAACATCCTGCGCATCGCCATGAAGAGTTCCGAACAGGATGCCGGCAGCCCGCTGATCGGCATCCCGGCCAAGATCGCCGACGGCTTCTTCCTCGTCGCGCTCAACGACACCAAGGCCGACGAGGACGCCAACCTGACGCTGCTGAGAGGCCAGGCCTGGATCGACGTGCCGGTGGTCTACAAGACCGGACGCCGCGCCCTGCTCACCATGGAAAAGGGCATCCCCGGCGAGAAGGTTTTTGACGAGGCGCTGAAGGCCTGGGCGGCGAAGACATCGGGGTGATGGCAGCGGCGGTGGCGCAATGGCGCCGCTGCTCAAAATCCCTGAAAAAGCATGTCGAGAGCGGCGACGATCTCGTCATGATGCCTGCCAAGGTTTCCTTCTGCCGCCCGCAATTCGGAAGCCGTCACAGCCGAAATGAACTGAGTGACCATAACGTGTTCCTTGCCATCGATCCTGAAGATCGGGTTCAGCCTGCGTGCCGGCAGCGGTGCGATGTTGGGGGGCAGAAGGGGAACGACGACGTTGGTATCGAGCTGTTCTAGTATGTCGGACTGGACATCGAGGAGATAACCGTCGCTTCCCGTGCTTCGGTAGAAATCGTAGCGAGCCATCAAAACAGCCGGTACTTGGCCAAAGGCAGACCGTTACGCTTGACGTATTCGTTAGAGCTTTCGAGCGCTTCCTTGTTCTCCTCCTGCCAGCGACGGATCTTCTCGGCAGAAATTGCCTTGGCGATTCCTTGCTCGGCGGCGCGGGACATATTGATACCCAATGCCTTGGCCTCCTCGATCAATCTCGAATCGATCGAGGTGTTTACCGATTTGCGTTGCGGTTTCGCAGTTGATTGGAGCACGGCAGCCTCTCTATTCCATGCGCATAATATAAGCGCATAGAACGTGCAGGCAAGCCTACCCTTCCATCTCTTCGCGTAGCATCTCCAGTTCCAGCCACTCTTCCTCGAGTGCCGCCAGCGTCGTGCGCTCCTTGTCGAGCGCGGCGATAGTCTTCTGGAACGAGGCGGGGTCGCGCTCGTAGAAGGAGGGGTCGGCGATGTTGTTCTCCAGTCGCGAGATCGAGGCCGTCACCGCTTCGATCTTCTTAGGCAGCGAATCCAGTGCGAATTTCTGCTTGAACGAGAGCTTTTTCGCGGCGCCTTTGGGCGCCGACGGTTCGGCTTTCGGTCCAGCCTCGTTCGCCTCGGTCTTGGACCTTGTCTTGCGGTCTTCCAGCCTGGAGCCGCCGCGCTGCGCCAGCATGTCGGAATAGCCGCCGGCATATTCGATCCAGCGGCCGCCGCCGTCCGGCGCGATCACGCTGGTGACGGTGCGGTCAAGGAAGTCGCGGTCGTGGCTGACCAGTATCACGGTTCCGGCAAACCCCGCGACAAGCTCCTGCAGCAGCTCCAGCGTCTCCATGTCGAGATCGTTGGTCGGCTCATCCAGCACCAGAAGGTTCGCCGGCCGGGCCAGCACGCGGGCCAAAAGCAGTCGCGCGCGTTCGCCGCCGGAAAGCTCGCGCACCGGCGTGCGGGCCTGCTCCGGCTTGAACAGGAAATCCTTCATGTAGGAGACGACATGACGCTGCTCGCCATTGACGACAAGGTTCTCGCCGCGTCCGTCGGTGAGGTAATGCGCCAGCGTCTCCTGCGGATCGACGGCCTCGCGCTTCTGATCGAGCGTCGCAATATCGAGATTGACGCCAAGCCGCACGGTGCCGGCGTCCGGCGCCAGCTCGCCGGTCAGCATCTTCAACAATGTCGTCTTGCCGGCGCCGTTCGGGCCGACCAGGCCGACGCGGTCGCCGCGCTGGATGCGGGTCGAGAACCCCTTGACCACGGTGAGATCGCCAAAGCTCTTGTCGATGTTCCTGGCCTCGATCACCAGCTTGCCGGATTCGGCGGCGTCGCTGGCCACCATCGTCGCGGTGCCCTCTGCGCCGCGATGGCTGCGGAAGCGCTGGCGCATGGTTTGCAACTCGCCGAGGCGGCGCATGTTGCGCTTGCGCCTGGCGGTCACGCCATAGCGCAGCCAATGTTCCTCGCGCACGATCTGGCGGCCGAGCTTGTGCTGGTCGCGCTCTTCCTCTTCCAGCACCTGGTCGCGCCATTCCTCGAAATGCGCAAAGCCCTTGTCCAGCCGCCGCGTCTGGCCGCGGTCCAGCCAGACAGTGGCGCGCGTGACGCGCTCGAGAAACCGGCGGTCATGCGAGATCAGGATCACCGCGGAGGAGGTACGGGCGAGCTCTTCTTCCAGCCATTCAATCACCGAAAGATCGAGATGGTTGGTCGGCTCGTCGAGGAGCAGGATGTCGGGTTCCGGCGCCATGACGCGGGCAAGGGCGGCGCGGCGCGCCTCGCCGCCGGACAGGTCGTTCGGCCGCTCCTCGCCGGTCAGGCCAAGATGGTCCATCAGATAGGTGGCGCGATGCGGATCGTCGGCTGGGCCAAGGCCCGCCTCGACATAGGCGCGCACGTCGGCGAAGCCGTCCATGTCCGGCATCTGCGGCAGATAGCGGACCGTGGCCGAGGGCTGGCGGAACACCTCGCCATCCTGCGGCTCGATCATCCCAGCGGCGATCTTGAGCAGCGTCGACTTGCCCGAGCCGTTGCGTCCGACCAGCGCGATCTTCTCGCCGGCGGATGCGCTGAGCGCCGCGCCGTCGAGCAGCGGGGTGCCGCCGAAAGTCAGTTTAATGCCGTCGAGGTTGAGGAGTGGCGGCGCCATGTCAACTTTCTGGAAGAGGATAGGGGTGGGCCAGAAGCAGGGCCCGGCCGCGCTCCAGCGCGATGCCAAGCTGCCCTTTGACCTCATTTGATATAGTGAGCGAGGAACCGAACGCCACCTCGACGCGGTCGAGCGGCCATTTGGCGCCGGTGACCGTCAGGCCGGACAGGTCGGAAAAGCCGAGCACCGAAAACAAGGTGCCGTCGTCATAGTCGAAGCTGGCCTTGCTGGGCAGGATGGGAGCGCCTTCCTGCGCGCCACTGGTCAGCAGCACGGTCGTGCCAGCCTCGGCCAGCCGCACGGCCAGCGCCAGATGCAGGAAGGCATGGTCGGCGCGCTTGCCGCCGAAGGCGCCGGCCAACACGAGGCTGGTGGCGCCACGCTGAAGCGCTTCCGCTATGGCGAGCTCGCCATCGGTCATGTCCTTCTCGGCCGGGAAAACTTTTTGGGGCACCGCGGCGAGATCATCCGGCAGGTTCGCCGGTACCGAGTCGAAATCGCCGACCCAAAGCTCCGGCATCAGGCCAAGCATGCGGGCATGGCCGATGCCGGCATCGGCGGCGATGACGCGCGAGCCAGCGATCTGGCGTTCGAGCCGGGGCGTGCGGATAAGCTCGCCGCCAAGCAGGATGGTGAATGTGCCCATGGCCGTCGCCCTTACCAGCCCGTCGGGCGAAACGGAAGCGGGATGCCGCGCGCTTCGGCTGCGAGCCTGCCGGCGAACATTAGCTGCCCGGCAAACTTCCGCTTGCGCGCTGCTTCGGCCGGGCCTATCTGTCGAAACGCTCTAACGGGGTGCCGGACGTGATCCGGCTGAGAGGCGATCGAGCCAACCCGCTGAACCTGATCCGGTTTGTACCGGCGGAGGGATTAGACGTTTCGGACCATCCGGCGCCTCAATTCCTTGTCACTCGAACGAAGGAGGCGCCGATATGCGCGCAATACTGTCCCATCTCATTCTCGCAACCGGCTTTGTCTCGCTTCTGGCGGGCGTCGCGCCTGCCGCTGCGAAGGACAAGCTCACCGTCTATACCTATGAAAGCTTTACCGCCGATTGGGGCCCCGGCCCGGCGGTGAAGAAGGAATTCGAGGCCGAATGCGGCTGCGATCTCGAATTCGTCTCGGTGGCCGACGGCGTGGCGCTCCTCAACCGCGTCAAGCTCGAAGGCGCCGGCACCAAGGCCGACATCGTGCTCGGCCTCGACACCAATCTCACCGCCGACGCCAAGGCGAGCGGACTGTTCGCGCCGCATGGCGAAGTCTCCGCCATCGACGTGCCTGGAGGCTGGAGCGACGACACTTTCGTGCCTTTCGACTACGGCTATTTCGCCGTCGTCTATGACACGCAGAAGCTTAAAGTCCCGCCGAGGAGCCTGAAGGAGCTGGTCGAAGGCGCCGGCACGGACAAGATCGTCATTCAGGATCCGCGCACCTCGACGCCCGGTCTCGGGCTGCTTTTGTGGGTGAAGTCAGTCTATGGCGACAAGGCGCCGGAGGCCTGGGCAAAGCTCAAGACCAAGATCCTGACGGTGACGCCGGGCTGGAGCGAGGCCTATGGCCTGTTCACCAAGGGCGAGGCGCCGATGGTGCTGTCCTACACCACCTCGCCGGCCTATCACATGGTGGCCGAGAACACCGAGCGCTACCAGGCGGCCTCCTTCGAGGAAGGCGAATACCTGCAGATCGAGGTTGCCGGCATCACCACGACGGGCGCGAAGAACCCGCTGGCGCAAAAGTTCATCGCCTTCATGACCGGACCGAAATTCCAGGATGTCATTCCGGAAACCAACTGGATGTTCCCGGCCGGCAAGACCGACAAGCCGCTCAACCCGGCCTTCGACAAACTGGTGAAGCCGACCAAGACCTTGCTGTTCAGCCCGCAGGAGGTCGCCGCCAACCGCAAGGCGTGGGTGGATGAGTGGCTGGCGGTGATGAGCAAGTAGGATCGCTTTTCGCGCAAGATGATCGCTCTACGGCGCCCCCCTCTGTCCTGCCGGACATCTCCCCCACAAGGGGGGAGATTGGCCGTCATCGGCGGTTTCGCCAACTGGCAACGTTGCAGTGATGAGCGAGGCGCGGGCGCTGCTGATCTCCCCCCTTGTGGGGGAGATGTCCGGCAGGACAGAGGGGGGCGCGAAGGAACGCGGCGTTTGCTGAATTCCACCAAGGTGCAACGTGCAAGCCGCCGTGCACCCTGACTCCCGCGTCACCGCCGGCGTCGTCGCGCTGGCGGCCATCGCCATCCTCATCGGCGGTGCCTTCGCCGGCCTCGCCGTCGAAGGCGCGCACGATCTCTCCGGCGCTGCCGCCGCCTTCGACAATTATCTCCTGCGCGTCGCCCGCTTCACGCTGTGGCAGGCGGCTCTCTCGACGCTGCTGTCGGTCGCGCCGGCGCTGCTCGTGGCGCGCGCCTTGTCGAGACACCCAAGTTTCCAGGGACGCCGCCTGATCCTGCAATTGTTCACCGTGCCGCTGGCCTTGCCGGCGATCGTCGCCGCGCTCGGCATTCTGGCGCTCTACGGTCGGGCCGGATATTTTGCCGGCGTCTTCGCCGGACTTGGCGGTGCGGATTGGCCGGGGATCTACGGCCTCTCCGGCATCCTTGTCGCTCATGTCTTCTTCAACCTGCCCTTGGCGACGCGCCTGTTCCTCGAGGCGCTGGGCACCGTTCCGGCCGACCAGTGGCGGCTGGCGAGCCAGCTCGGCATGCGCGCCTGGCCGGCCTTCCGGCTGATCGAATGGCCGGTGCTGCGCGCAGCCCTGCCGGGGATTGCCGGGCTGGTCTTCATGCTCTGCATCACCTCCTTCACCATCGTGCTGACGCTGGGCGGCGGTCCGGCCGCGACGACGCTGGAAGTGGCCATCTATCAGGCGCTGCGCTTCGATTTCGATCCCGCGCGGGCCGTAACACTGACGTTTCTTCAGATCGCGCTCACCTTCGTCGTGGTCGCAGCACTCACGCGGCTCGGCGCCAACACGGTCGGTGATGCCAATCTGCCGGTGGCGCCGCGCCGCTACCTTTCGGCGGGCCGGATCGAAAGCGCGCTGAATGCCGCCCTCATCATGCTTGCTCTGCTGTTCGTCGCCGGACCGATGCTGGCGACCGTGCTTTCAGGTCTGGGGGCGGATCTCGGACGGTTGGCCGGTGAAGCGGCGGTGCGCCGCGCCACCTTCACCAGCGTCGGCCTTGCCCTGCTTGCGGCGCTTCTCAGCGTGACGCTCTCGTTGGCGCTGATCGCAGCACGGCGCGCGCTGGCCCTGCGGTGCCGGGCAGATAGGGCCATGGGCCTGCTCGAACATGCCGCCGACACCGGCGCCGGCTTCGTGCTTGTCGTGCCACCGATCGTGCTCGGCGCCGGCTGGTTCCTGGCGCTGCGCCACGTCACCGATGTCTTTGCCATCGCGCCGGTCATGGTCGTCGCCGTCAACGCAGTGATGGCGATGCCCTTCGCCATTCGCGCCGTTCGCCCGGCCTATGACGCGGCGAGCGAACGCCACGAGCGGCTTTGCCTTGCGCTCGGCATAACCGGCTGGAGCCGGCTCAGCCTGATAGACTGGCCGTCGCTGAGGCGGCCCTTGGCCACCGGCTTCGCCTTCGCCATGGCGCTGTCGCTCGGCGATCTCGGCGTGATCGCGCTGTTCGGCAGCGATTCCGTGCAGACCTTGCCCTATCTGCTTTTGGCGCGCATGAGCAGCTACAGGACAGCCGACGCTGCGGGACTTGCCTTGCTGCTCGGCCTCGTCTGCCTGATGCTGGTGGTCGCCGCGGACTGGCTGGGGCGGGAAGGAAAGTCATGACGACGACCATCGACGGCACCGCCGCGCAAAAGGGCCTCGCCGTCGCGCTGGATGGCGTCTCGTTCAGCTATGGCGAATCTTCCTTTCGCTTCGACGCCGAATTCGCAGCCGGCAGGATCACCGCCATCATGGGGCCGAGCGGCTCCGGCAAGTCGACGCTGCTCAATCTGATAGCCGGCTTCGAAGTGCCCGATGCGGGCAAGGTCCTGATCGGCGGCGTCGGTCTCGGAAACACGCCGCCTTCGACGCGGCCGGTGTCGATGGTGTTCCAGGAAAACAATTTGTTTGCGCATCTTTCCGTCGAAGCCAATGTCGGGCTCGGCCGCTCGCCGTCGCTGAAACTCGGCGACGCCGATCGCGCCGAGGTCGCCGAGGCGCTGGCGCGGGTTGGTCTTGCCGGTAAGGAAAAGCGGCTGCCGCGCGAGCTTTCCGGCGGCGAGCGGCAGCGCGTGGCGCTGGCGCGCGTGCTGCTGCGCGACCGGCCCGTTTTGCTGCTCGACGAACCTTTTGCGTCGCTCGGCCCGGCGCTGCGCGACGACATGCTGGACCTTGTGACCGGCATCCATGCCGAGCGCGAAATGACGGTGTTGTTCGTCACGCATCAGCCGGAAGATGCGCGCCGCATCGGGCAGGACGTGGCATTTCTCGACGAAGGCACGATCGCGGCAGCCGGGCCGGCCGAGGATTTCTTCGATCGGTCTGGACCGGATGCATTCAGACGCTATATCGGCGATCGAGGCGGCACCGTTGCCGGATCACAACATGTTGCCCGGAAGCGGACATAATTTATGGCCAAACCGGCAATGGGCGATCCGGCGTTTCCTTGCCTTGTCCGGGGGAGTATGGCTAGGTCCGGCCATGCTGGTCCGGATAGGCCGTGATTTGCCGAAAGATTTGGAAAGGAAGCCGACCTGTCGAGCGGCGCTGAGAAGGTGTGGATGAAGCCGCTGGCACGATTTCTCGCGCTGGCGAGCGTCGCCGTGCTGGCGAGCTGCCAGATGTTCACGCCGCCGGACGTGCAGGAGAGCGGCTTCCAACCTTCCGACAAGCCGATCACCGTCGACAATGTCGTGGCCAACGCCAAGCTCGCCGAAATGGCGAAGGCGCAGCACCCGCGGATTCTCGCCACCTATGGCGGGGAATATTCCGACCCCAAGCTCGAACGCATGGTGGCCAAGGTCGTCGGCAATCTGACGGTGGTGTCGGCCAACCCGACCCAGACCTATCGCATCACCATCCTCAACTCGCCCAACGTCAACGCCTTCGCGCTGCCGGGTGGCTATCTCTATGTGACGCGGGGCCTGCTGGCGCTGGCCAACGATTCCTCCGAGCTTGCCGCCGTCATCGCGCATGAGATGGGGCACGTCACCGCGAATCACGGCCTGCAGCGGCAGCAGCTCGAAGCCGAGGAGGGCCTGGCGACCAAGGTAGTCTCCGATGTGCTCGGCGACAGCCCGACCGCCAAGGCGGCGCTGATCCGCGGCAAGCTCAGGCTCGCGCAATTCTCGCGCAACCAGGAACTGCAGGCCGACGCCATCGGCATCAAGTCGATCGGCGAGGCGGGCTATGATCCCTATGCGGCAGGCCGCTTCCTGCAGTCGATGTCGGCCTACACGGATTTCCGCTCGGTGAGCGGCGCCACCGACGCCAGCCTCGACTTCCTGGCGACGCACCCGAACACGCCGCAGCGTATCGAGCTGGCGCAGCGCCTGGCGCGCAATTTCGGCCCGCCCGGCGTCGGCACGCGCGACCGCGACGCATTTCTGGCCGGCATAGACGGCCTGCTTTACGGCGACACGCCGGAAGAAGGCTATGTGCGCGGCCAGACCTTCATGCATCCCAATCTCGGCGTCTCGTTCACCATGCCGGACGGTTTCGTCATCGACAATTCGGCGGCCGCCGTGACCGCGACCGGGCCGGGCGACATCGCCATCCGCTTCGACGGCGTGGCGATCGACAAGTCCGTGTCGCTCACCGATTACATCCGCAGCGGCTGGGTCGCGGGGCTCGAAGACGCCAGCGTGCGCCAGGACACGATCAACGGCAACGATGCGGCGACGGCGCATGCCAGCGCGCAAGGCTGGCAGTTCGACATCGCGGTGATCCGGGCCGGCGGGCAGGTCTACAGGCTGCTGACGGCCGCGCCCTCGGCCAGCACTTCGCTGGACCCGGTGGCGCGCTCGGTCAGCGGTTCCTTCCGCGTGCTGAGCCCAGCCGAGAAGGCGGCGCTGAAGCCGCTGCATATCCGGGTCGTCACCGTCCAGGCCGGCCAGACCATGGGCTCGCTCGCCGCGCAGATGGTCGGCGTCGACCGCAAGCTCGATCTGTTCCGCGTGCTCAACGCCATGTCGCCGGGCGCGACTGTGTCGTCCGGCGACAAGGTCAAGATCGTCACCGACAAATAAGACCGACGCCCCGCTTTCCGGCGGCTTCCGCTTGATGGTGATGGCGTTTCGTTGAATCGCCATCACGATCCTTGTTGGAGCATGTCGTCCGAAACCGGTTCCCACTTATCGGGATCATGCTCTCTCGACGCTGCCGTTCGGCTGGCTGCGTCCACGCCATCGATGCTGCTATCTGATCCCGTCAGAGCCGCCGGTGCTGCCAGTATCAGTGCCGCCGGAATCAGTGCTGCCGGTGCTGCCGGAGTCAGTGCTGCCGGTGCTTCCAGTGTCGGTGCTGCCGGAGTCAGTGCTGCCGGTGCTGCCAGTGTCGGTGCTGCCGGAGTCGGTGCTGCCGGAGTCGGTGCTGCCGGTGCTGTCACCGTCGGTGCTGCCGCTGTCAGATCCGCTGCCGCGGGGCTCGGGGTGATCGCCGCCATTGCCACGCCAAGATGCCGATCCGGTGCCGTTCGGTATGCGCTTGGCCGGTATCTTGGTGACCGGTGGCGGCGCTTTTGGCGCGGGGGTACGGACCACCTTTATCTTCGTGACCACTTTGGTCACCACCTTGGGCTTGCACACCGGGACCGTCTTTTCGCTTCGCTTGGGCGAGAGACCGAGAATGGCCATCGAATAAGCCTCCTGCCGGTCGATGCCGGCTCGGAGGAAAGCCAAGGCGCGGGCCGGGTCGGCGGGCACGCCGTTGCGGCCTTCCTTGAAAATCATCGCAAGGTCCTTGGTGGCATCGACATGCCCCATCGCCGCCGCCTGGAGCAGCAGGTCCAGTCCCTTGCCGGTGTCGCGCTGGACGCCGACACCGTCGAACAAAGCGCGCCCCAAGGCAGTCATGCCGTAGGGATCTCCCTTGTCCGACGCCTGCGCATAGAGGCTGTTGGCTTTGGTCAAATCCGGAGCCGCGCTCATTCCGGATGCGGCGATGTAGCCGAGCTCGTACACGGCACGGACGTGCCCCTTATCGGCCGCCTCCTGGATCACGTTCCTGGCTTCGTCGATCCGGCCCGACGCCAGCAGTGCCCGCCCCAACTCGTAGCGGAAGCGCGCAATGTCAGGATAGGACTTCACCGCCGCCTCGCAGGCTTCGACAGCTCCGCCGCCGATCTCGTTCGGCAAGCGGCCCGAGACAACGCCCTGCAGGTCGAGCGGCTCGCCGGCGGCTTGGTCGCAAGGGTCGACGCTCGGCGAGAGTTGCATCGTCGACCGCTTCGCGGCGCTGCCCGCGCGGATATCGAAGCCGACTTCGACGGGCGCGACCGAACCGATCTGCGGCTCGTAGCGCAGTTTGTCGACCTCGGCGGCCGTCAGGCTCGATTGCGGCGAAAGGACACGGTCGGGCAGGGACAGTGTGCCGGCCGCCGGGTAGCTCGCAAGCTTAAGGCTGATAGAGGCATCCTTGGCCGGAAGCTCCAGTTTCAGCGGAACCGGACCGACGCCGAGCGGGACGCGGATGTCGCGACGTCCAATCGCTTCGGCGGCGTCGGCGACCTGGATTCCGCGTTCCGCCGTCTGCTGGCCCTGCTCGGCGTCCAACGGCGGCGCCGGTTGCTCCGCCCCGCGCATCAGCACGACGTCGTCGATCAGCGAGGAGTTCTCCCACGGAACCTGCTTGCCGTTGGTGGCCTTGACCACGTCGCGGCGGACGGCCGCCATCACCGAGCGTATCTCCTGGTCCGGCGCCAGCGCACGGCGGGAGAAGGACGACGAAAACGGGCTGAGGTCGCCGGACCCGTCATAGGCGACCGCCCCCGGCTCGGTGGCAAAGGCAATCAGCGTGTTCTGCGAGCCTGTCACCTGCGCAAGGCCGCTGCCGCCGGCGACGATCAACTGGTCGCGTAGCCAATAGTCCTTGCGCGGGAAAGGATCGTTGCGACAGGCGTCGAGGATGATCATCTGGACCTTCGATCTCGAGCGCAGCTGCCGCAATATGTCGTCGACCTTGATGGCCTGGACCTCCATGTCGGCCGCATCTTTCAGCGACGCATCGACCGGAATCAGGAAATTCTCTCCGCCGATCTGGAAGCCGTGCCCCGAATAATAGACGACCGCCAGATCGGCGCCGTCCGCCGCCGCCAGATAGTTGCGGAACCGCTCTTCGAACTGAAGCTTGGTCAGGTCCTTGGCGGCGAACACCTCGAAGCCGGCCAGCCGGAATGTCCTCGACACGTTTTCTGCGTCCTTGTCCGGATTCTTGAGCGCCGGGATTTCGCGGTATTGCGAATTGCCGACCACAAGGGCAACCCTTCGCTCGGCATGCGCTTGAAACGTCGTGAGACCCACGAGGATCAAGAGTGCAATCAGCGCGCAGCATCGCAGCATGGCAAATCCCCCATGTGGTGTGATCTGGAGGAGTCAAAAAGCCGATTGCGGCGCAACAGTCTGTTAAAGAGCTCACAATCCTAGTTATTACCGAGGAAAAATGGCCCCGATGACGGCGTGCTCTAATTAAGTTCTTAATCTTTGAGCTTGGCCCGGACTAGCTTCAGGCGGCTTCCGCCAGGAATTCAGGATTTTGCTTCACCAGCGCCAGCTTCAGCTTTTCCATGGCGCGCGCCTCGATCTGGCGGACGCGCTCCTTGGAGATGCCGAGCTGTTCGCCAAGCGATTCCAGCGTGGCGCCGTCATCGCTCAGCCTGCGCTCCTCGATGATGCGGAGCTCCCGGGCATTGAGCGCGCCGAGCGCGCTCCGCAGCCAGATAGCGCGGCGCTGGACGTCGATCCTCTCGCCGACGATTTCGTCGGGAAGCGGATCTTCGGAAACCAGGAAATCCATCCGCTCGGCGGCGCCGTTCTCGTCGGCCAAAGGCGCGTTGAGCGAGCTGTCGGGGGAAGACAGGCGCGAATCCATCATCGCCACGTCGGCCTCCGGCACACCCAGCGCCGCCGAGACCTCGCGGTAGAGCGAGGCATTGGAGAGCGGCTCGGCGCCGTTGGCGAGGCGCGCGCGCAGACGCCTGAGATTGAAGAACAGCGCCTTCTGCGCGGAACTGGTGCCGCCGCGCACAATCGACCAGTTGCGCAGGATGTAATCCTGCATCGAGGCGCGGATCCACCAGGTGGCATAGGTTGAGAAGCGTACTTCGCGCGCGGGTTCGAAACGGGCGGCCGCCTCCAGCAGGCCGACATGGCCCTCCTGAATCAGATCGCCGAGCGGCAGGCCGTAATGGCGGAATTTCGAGGCCATGGAGATCACAAGGCGCATATGGGCGACAGTGATCCTGTGCAGCGCGTGCTGGTCGTTCTCTTCCTTCCAACGAAGCGCAAGGACATGCTCCTCGTCGCGCTCGAGGTATGGAGCCTTCATTGCCGCCCGGACCAATGTCCGTCCTGCCGCGTCTTCGATCATGCCGGCTCCTTTTGCGACGATTGCGCGTATGGCGGTTGAAAAGATGCCGCCGCGCCCTACAACAGCCATGCAACGTGTCAGGCGCATGGATGGTTCCGCCGCCCGAGGGGGTAGATGGTGCCGACGGAAGCATTCTGTTATCTGCCGGGAAAGCCTTCTGGTGAATTCTCGGCGGTTTAGAGAATCAGATTTCTGGCAGAGCCGATTTTTGAAATCTGGTTCCTTATTTTGCAGCCTTCTATCTGCCAGTTTCCGGCTCGCACAGTCGCGCCGGGACACCGGTCAAAACGGGATCACAGAAAAATGAAATGGCTCAAACCGCTTCTTCTCGCCGGAACGCTGCAGGTTCTGGCGATCACCGCCGGCTATGCCGGCGCCAATCTCGACCAGATCAAGCAGGCCGGGGTGCTCAAGGTAGGCACTGAGGGCACCTATGCGCCCTTCACCTATCACGATGAGTCCAACGCGCTGGTCGGCTTCGACGTCGAGATCGCCAAGGCCATCGGCGACAAGCTCGGCGTCAAGGTTCAGTTCCTTGAAGGCAAGTGGGACGGCCTGATCGCCGGCCTCGACGCCAATCGCTACGACGCCGTCATCAACGAAGTCGGTATCACCGATGCGCGCAAGGCCAAGTATGATTTCTCCGATCCCTACATCGCCTCGAAGGCGGTGCTGATCGTGCGTGGCGACAACACCGATATCAAGACCTTCGCCGATCTCAAGGGCAAGAAGTCGGCGCAGTCGCTGACCTCCAATTTCGGCAAGCTCGCCGAGAAGAACGGCGCCGAGCTCGTCGGCACCGACGGGTTCGACCAGTCGATCCAGCTTCTGCTCACCGGCCGCGCCGACGCCACGATCAATGACAGCCTGTCCTTCCTCGATTTCAAGAAGCACAAGCCGGACGCCAATGTGAAGATCGCGGCGCAGGAAGAGAATGCCGATTATTCCGGCGTCATCGTGCGCAAGGGCGATCCGGAGCTGGTCGCGGCCATCAACAAGGCGCTGGCCGACATCAAGGCCGACGGCACCTACCAGAAGATCGCCGACAAGTATTTCGGCCAGGACGTTTCGAAGTAAGGCAATCGTCTCCTTGCTCGGATACCGGCGGGCCGTCTTCGACGGCCCGCTGTTTTTGCACGACATTCATCGGGGTCGTCTTTGACGGCCCGCCGGTTTTTGCATGATAGTCGGTCCATACGGGGGACGCGCCGCCGTATCTGGAAGGGAGAAGCGCTTCGTGCCGCACTGGCTGCAATTGATGCTGGAATCGTTGCCGACGCTGTTGTGGGCGGCGCTGATCTTCACCGTGCCGCTGACGCTCCTGTCCTTCGCGCTTGGGCTCATCGCCGGACTGGTGACGGCGCTGATCCGGCTGTTCGGCCCGAAGCCGCTGGTCGCGCTGGTGCGCTTCTATGTCTGGATCTTTCGCGGCACGCCGCTGCTCGTGCAGTTGTTCCTGATCTTCTACGGCCTGCCGTCGGTCGGCATTCTGCTCGATGCCTTTCCCGCCGCGCTGATCGGCTTCACGCTCAACATCGGCGCCTATACGTCTGAGATCATCCGGGCCGTCATCGGCTCGGTGCCGAAGGGGCAATGGGAAGCTTCCTATTCGATCGGCATGACCTGGAGCCAGGCGATGCGGCGCACCATCCTGCCACAGGCGGGCCGCGTTGCCGTGCCGCCGCTTTCCAACACCTTCATCTCGCTGGTCAAGGATACCTCGCTGGCGGCGGCGATCACGGTGCCCGAGATGTTCCAGGCCGCGCAGCGCATCGTCGCCACCACCTATGAGCCGCTGATCCTCTATGTCGAGGCGGCCGCGCTCTATCTCGCGTTGAGCTCGGTTCTGTCGGCGCTGCAGGCGCGGCTGGAAGTGCGGCTAAACCGCTATGGCGGGTTCCTGGAGGCCAACGCATGATCGGCCTCAGCAACATCGAAAAGCGCTTCGGCGACAATCTTGTGCTGAAGGGCGTGACCGTCACCCTCGACGAGGGCAGCGTGACTGCGCTGGTCGGCCCTTCCGGCGGCGGCAAAAGCACGCTCTTACGCTGCATCAACCTGTTGGAAATCCCGACGTCCGGGTCCCTGCGCATCGGCGACGAGACGCTTGCGTTCCATCCGGGTGGCAAGGTGCCGGCCAAGGATATCCAGCGCATCCGCCTGCAGACCGGCATGGTGTTCCAGAATTTTCAGCTTTTCCCGCATCGCACAGCGATCGAGAATGTCATGGAAGGACTGGTGACGGTGCTGAAATGGCCTGAGCCAAGGGCGCGCGAGCGGGCGATGGCGCTGCTCGAAAAGGTCGGCATGGCGGAAAAGGCCGACGCCTGGCCGGCGACTCTGTCCGGCGGCCAGCAGCAGCGCGTGGCGATCGCCCGGGCGCTGGCGCCGTCGCCGCGCGTGCTGCTCTGCGACGAACCGACCTCTGCGCTCGATCCGGAACTGGCGCAGGAGGTAGTAGACGTGCTCGGACAGCTCGCACGCGAAGGCACGACCATGGTGATGGCCACGCATGATCTCAGGCTCGCCTCCAAGATCGCGCAGGAGGTGGTGTTCCTGGACGCCGGCGTCATCGTCGAGAAAGGCCCGGCTTCGGTCGTGTTCGACAATCCGGAGCGCGCGCGCACCAAGCGCTTCATCGCCTCGCTCAGGCAAGAGGAGGCGCAGAAGGAAGCCGGCAGCGGGGTGTAGAATTGGGTACCAGAAACAAAAAACCCGGCGCGAGGCCGGGTTCTCCGTAAACTCAAAAGCGAAAAAGCTCAGGCAGCTTCTTCCTGCTCGGCTTCCTCGTTGTCGGCCTTGGCGCCGCGCTTCGGACCCTTGTTGAGGTTGACCTCGATGAGGCGCACCGCCTCGGTCTCCGACATGCGGTTCACCGCGGCGATCTCGCGGGCCATGCGGTCGAGCGCGGCTTCGTAGAGCTGGCGCTCGGAATAGGACTGCTCCGGCTGGTTGTCGGCGCGGTAGAGGTCGCGCACAACTTCCGAGATCGAGATCAGGTCGCCCGAGTTGATCTTGGCGTCATATTCCTGGGCGCGGCGCGACCACATGGTGCGCTTGATGCGGGCGCGGCCCTGCACGACCTTCAGCGCGCGGTCGACATAATCCTCTTCCGACAGCTTGCGCATGCCGATCGAGGTCGCCTTGGCGACCGGCACCTTCAGCCGCATCTTGTCCTTCTGGAAATCGATGACGAACAGTTCTAGCTTGTGACCCGCAACTTCCTGCTCGTCGATCGCCACGATCTGGCCGACGCCATGCGCCGGATAGACGATGAATTCGCCGGTCTTGAACCCGTGACGAGCCGCGTTGGACTTCTTCTGCGGGGTGATCGTTGCCATTACGCCCTGAACTCCTTAAGTTGTGCAGCCGGCATCATGCCGGCTCGAACCCACGAGGTCGGCAAAGCCGACCGTTAGCCGCGCAACAGGATGAACCCACCGGAAAAGCCAAGGGCCGGCATATCGCACGAATGCGACCGCCTGCCCCAGATCGCTCTGGTCCGGATCTAAAAGCTCACCTTTCAGTGATTTGGGGCGTTAGCGCCATAAATCGACGTTGTGTCACCGGCATGTTTTGTTGATGTAACACAAAAAGTCGGAAGAATCAAGGTTTTGCTGCATTCGCTAACGCCAAGCGGCAGCGCTGCCCGTCAAGACAGCAATTGTATCGGTCCGGTTACGCCGCGTCATGCCGGTATTCCCGGCCGCTATATCAATCGCCTTCGCCGGGCTCCGCCGAGAAATATTTCTCGAACTTGCCGGTCTCGCCGTCGAAGGTCTTGGCGTCCGCCGGCGGCTCCTTCTTGGCGGTGATATTGGGCCACTTCTCGGCGTATTCGGAATTGATCTGCAACCATTTGTCGAGGCCGCCCTCGGTGTCCGGCTTGATCGCGTCGGCCGGGCATTCGGGCTCGCAGACGCCGCAGTCGATGCACTCGTCAGGATGGATGACGAGCATGTTCTCGCCCTCGTAGAAACAGTCGACCGGACAGACCTCGATGCAGTCCATATATTTGCATTTGATGCAATTGTCGGTCACGACATAGGTCATTGCAGGCTCCGGAACGTCCCATTTTGCTGGGCTTTTCGGCTGAGGTAACGCCTTTGCCCGCCGCATGCAAGGGCAGGGATTGCAGGCGCAGCCGGTGTCGCGGAATGGAATTCCAGCCGGAAAGCTTCGGCCAAGTCCTCCAGCCCAACCGTTGCGCAGTTTTCCTGGAATTGCTGCAGCCGTGCCGCGGCCCGGCTATATCTCAGTCGTCGCCGAGCAGCCGGTCGGTCTGCCGCCGCTCGCGTTTGGTCGGGCGGCCGCTGCCGGCCTCGCGCAAGGCTGGAACGGCGTCCGGAACCGCCTCGCCTTTGGGTGCCGGCGCCGGCGACAGATCCTCGTAAAGCAGCCGCGCCTCGTCGGCCGGGCCGCGCCTGGCGCCACAGTTCAGCACCTTCCAGACGAGGATACGGCGCTCGAGCATGATGGTGAGCACGTCGCCGGGCTTGACCAGATCGGACGCCTGCGCTGCTTTGTCGCGATTGATGCGGACGCGTCCCGCGACGACGACCTTTGCCGCCAAGGACCGCGACTTCACCGCGCGCGAGAAGAACAGCCATTTGTCGATGCGCTGGCGGCCTTCTCCAACCATCGCGGCTAGCTTTGGTGGAGCATGATCTTATCCGAAAACCGGTTCCCACTTTTCGCTGACGCGGTCCTTCGGTTCGAGATCATGCTCGAGCCTATTTCTTCAGTTGGTCGCGCAAGGCGGCGAGCTTGGCAAAGGGCGAATCCGGATCGAAGCGCTGCGGACGTTCCTCGCGCGGCTTGCTCTGGAAGGCTGGCTTGCCGCCCGGAGCGTTGCCCTTGCCGTCCTGCCTGCCGCCCTTCCAGTCCGGCCGGCCTTCGCGGCGTTCGCCTTGCGGCTTGCCTTCGCGCCGTTCAGCGCCCTCACGCCGGTCGCCCGTCTCGGGCCTCGGCTTGAACTTCGAGCGGTCGAAGCGCGGCCTGCCGGCGCCTTCGCGGTGCTCGCGGCGGCCTTCCTGGGCGGGCCGATCGCCGGGCTGACCGCTTGCGGCGCCTGCCTCGCGTGCGGGCTGGGCGCCGCGCGGGCGATTGTCGCGACGGTTGTCGTGGCGATGGCGCGGACGCTGATGGTCGAAACGCGCCTGGCGCCACAGGAGCACAGGTTTTGGTTCCTCGGCTTCGGCTGGCGCCTCGCCGCCGGCACCCTCCACCTGGTGGTGGGGGGAGGTAAGAGCGTCGGCGCTTTCGGCCGGCTCGGGCGCTGCCGCAATGTCCACCGCTGCGGTATCTTCCACAGCGGCGGCCTCTTCCGTAACCTCGGCCGGAGCTTCTGCCGGCTCTGCCGTGGCAGGTTCCACTGCCGCTTCCGCGACGGCTTCGGCCGGAGCTTCGGCGGCAGCCGGCTCCGAGCTCTCGACCGTTGCCTCCGCGACCGTATCAGTTGCCGCGGCTTGTGCCTCTGCCTCCCGCGCGGCGCGCGCGGCATTATTCGCGGCGAGCTTGGCCGCTGCCGCTTCGCGGGCGGCGTCGTCCAGCGCGTCGAGCTTCGCCTTAACCTCGGCGGCCGGCTTGGCCTCCGAGCGATAGCCGAGACCTTTCAGGATCTCCTCCATGTCGTCGGCCGTGGCGCCGAGGATCGACATCATCGGCGGCGTCACCATGAAGGCGTGACCGTCATAGGCGCCGTCCGGACGCTGACCGAGGCCGGGCTTCCAGTTGGTCGCCGGGCGGATGAGGTCGGCAAGCCGCTCGAGGATATCGACGCGCACGGCGCGGCGGCCGAGATTGCGGTAGCCGGCGAGCTTGTAGAAGGTCTTGTCGAAGGTCGGGTCGATGACGACCGAGGTGCGGCCGGAAGCCAGCGCATGCACCACATCGCCGAAGCCGGGCTTGTCCTTGCCGTCGTTCTTCAGCGCCCACAGCAACGTCACCAGGCCAGCCGGCGCCGGCTTGATCAGCGCCGGCACGAAGACATGGTAGGCGCCGAAGCGGACGCCGAGGCGGCGAAGCGCTGCGCGGCCTTCCTGGTCGAGCGACTTCATCTCCTCCGCGATGTCGCGGCGATTGATCAGGCCAAAATGCTCGACCAGCTGGAAGGCGATGCCGCGCGCGATGCCGGCGAGCTGGTCGGCATTCTTCAGGTCGACCAGCGGCTTCAAAAGCGTTTCGATCTGGAAATTGACGAAACGCTCGGCGCGCGCCGCGACCTTGTCGCGGGCGGGGCCGGTCAGCTGCTCGTCGGCAAGCAGAACCAGGCGCGGCTTCAACGCCTCATCGGCGGCGACCAGCGTGCCGATCGGCGCGCCGATCCAGCGCAGGACACCGTCCGAGCCCAATGCCAGGTCGCCATTGGCGCAGGCGGCAAAGCGCTCGGCGCGCGCCTCGAACTCGGCCGCGAGCGCCTTCTGGGCGGCGGTGCGCACCGCCTTGGCGTCCTCGCCGCCGGCGCTCTGGTCGGCGGTGAAGCGGAACCCCTGCAACTCGCCGACGTGATGGCCTTCGACGAGGACGGTTCCGGACGGGCTGATTTCGGCTTCAGGCATGGTATTTTCTCTAAGGCGCCGCATGAGGACGGAAGTCCTGCGGTCTACGAAGCGTTTCGTCAACCGCTCATGCAGCGCATCCGACAATCTGTCTTCGATTTCGCGCGTCTTTTCCTGCCAGTGTAGCTGATCGGCCAGCCAGCCGGGGCGGTTGGAGACGAAAGTCCAGGTGCGGATCTGCGCGATCCGGTGCGATAGCGTGTCGATATCGCCTTCCGTCGTGTCGGCGCGCCGCACTTGCTCGGCCATGTAATTCTCATCGACATGGCCGTGACGTGCAAGGTCCATATAGATCGAGGCGATAAGATCGGCATGCTGTGCCGGCGCGATCTTGCGATAGTCGGGGAGCGCGCAGGCTTCCCAAAGCAGCGCCACGCGCTCCTTGCCGGTGGCCAAGCCGCGGATGTCGCCGTCGCGCGACAGCTGCTCCAGCGCCTGCGCATCCACCGCCGGCAACGCGCGGGTCAGCCCTTCGACAGGCGCATTGGCCTCAATCGAGCGCTTCAGCGCATCGAGGCTGGAAAAGTCGAAATCGGCGGTGCGCCACTGCAGCACCTTCACCGGATCGAAATCGTGTCCCTCGATCTTGGCGACCAGATCCTCGTCGAACGGGTCGACCTGGCCGGTGACGCCGAACGTTCCGTCGCGCAGGTGCCGGCCGGCGCGGCCGGCGATCTGGCCAAGCTCGGCGGCGGTCAGGTTGCGGTATTGATAGCCGTCGAACTTGCGGTTCTGAGCGAAGGCGACGTGATCGAGATCGAGGTTCAGGCCCATGCCGATGGCGTCGGTGGCGACGAGATAGTCGACATCGCCGGACTGGAAGATCTCCACCTGGGCATTTCGGGTGCGCGGGGAAAGAGCGCCGAGCACAACGGCAGCACCCCCCTGCTGGCGGCGGATCAGCTCGGCGATCGCATAGACCTCGTCGGCCGAGAAGGCGACGATCGCCGTGCGCCGCGGCAACCGGGTAAGCTTCTTCGAGCCGGCATAGGCAAGGTGCGATAGCCGCGGCCGCGTCACCACCGACACGCCCTTCAACAGGCGCTGCAGGATGCCATGCATGGTGGCCGCGCCCAGGAGCAGCGTCTCCTGGCGGCCGCGCAGATGCAGGATGCGATCGGTGAAGATATGGCCGCGCTCGAGATCGCCGGCGAGCTGCACCTCGTCGATGGCGACGAAGGCGGCGTCGGTCTCGCGCGGCATCGCCTCGACGGTGCAAACCGAATATCTTGCGCCGGCGGGCACGATCTTCTCCTCGCCGGTGATCAGCGCCACCTTGTGGGCGCCAACCTTCTCGCAGACGCGCGCATAGACTTCGCGGGCAAGCAGCCTCAGCGGCAAGCCGATGACACCGGTCTCATGCGCGACCATGCGCTCGATGGCGAGATGCGTCTTGCCGGTGTTGGTCGGGCCCAGCACGGCCGTCACGTCGCGGCCCGAAAGGATCAGCGGCTGGGAGTGTTTCGGCTGGATGTTCATCGGCTCGGAAATAAGGTTTCTGCCGCCCGTAGTCTGAAGCACGGCGCTGCCGCCGCGTGTGACAGGCGACACATAGGGACTTCGGGCGTGAAGCGAAAGCGGAATGTTCCCTCGCGAACAGGCTATGCCGGAGGGAGCAGCCAAAATCGGCCGCTTGTTAACAGCTGGAACGAGTCTGGAACGAATCAGCGACGAATCGGTGACTCGTTCTGATTCAGGTTTTGTTCACGGCTATATGTGGATTTTTTGACGGTAAGTCTCACCACATGCTGAATCGCTGAACTGGCCCAATTCCTGCTTGGCCTTGGCCGGGCCTGGGTCGTCGTTAACCTTTGCCGGGCAATGGTCAGGTCCGACCTGAGGGCAGACTTCAAGTTCATGAAATTGTTGATTTTTCTTAATCGCTTTAACGAGTTCGGTGACGTTTGCACCGTCCACCGTTAACTTTCCGGTCAAAGCCGGAACGAATCGGCGACGAATCAGCGATCCGGCGGTTTTCCCGGTTTGTTCACCCCTAGATATGGTGTTATCCACAGCTTGCCCACCGAGGATTCACAGCTTGTCGCAGCGGTTATGCACAGAGCGTGGCTGCGGCCGTTAACTTTTGCGTGCCGAATTGAGGCAAGGTGTCGCGCCGAGCTGCCGGCGGGACAAAAAAGGCGGCTCCGGTGCCGGAGCCGCCTGGCAACAAATGGTATCAGGCGAAATACTGACCGCCATTGGCGGTGATGGTCGAGCCGGTGATGAAGCCGGCTTCGTCGGAAGCCAGGAAGACGACGCAGCGCGCGATCTCTTCCGGCTCGCCGAGGCGACCGACCGGGATCTGAGCGATGATCGACTCCCGTACTTTTTCCGGCACGGCCATGACCATGTCGGTGGCGATGTAGCCGGGGCAGACGACATTGACTGTGATGCCGGCGCGAGCCCCCTCTTGAGCCAGCGCCTTGGTGAAGCCGATATCGCCGGCTTTCGAGGCCGAATAATTGACCTGGCCCATCTGACCCTTCTGGCCGTTGATCGAGGAAATGGTGATGACGCGGCCGAACTTGCGGTCGCGCATGCCGCTCCACAAAGGATGCGTCATGTTGAAGACGCCGGACAGGTTGGTGTCGATCACTTCCTTCCACTGTGCGGGCGTCATCTTGTGGAACATGGTGTCGCGAGTAATGCCGGCATTGTTGACCAGCACGGAGACCGGGCCGAGATCGGCCTCCACCTGCTTGATGCCTGCGGCGCAGGCCTCGTAGTCGGCGACGGACCATTTGTAGACGGGGATACCTGTCTCGGCCTTGAATTTCTGGGCCGCCTCGTCATTGCCGGCATAGTTCGCCGCGACCGAATAGCCGGCGGTCTTCAAGGCGACCGATATCGCCGCGCCGATGCCGCGTGTTCCGCCCGTGACGATTGCTACTTTGGTCATGTGTGCTCCTCCCTGTTGATCGGAGGAGCGAATAGGGAGTAGCGAATAGCGAGTAGGGGATTGAAGCCTGCTGCGCCGACGCCGTTTTCCCTATTCGCTACTCCCTATTCGCTATTCGCTCAGTTCAGCGCTTCCACGCACATTGCAACGCCCATGCCGCCGCCGATGCACAGCGTGGCAAGGCCCTTCTTGGCGCCGCGGCGACGCATCTCGTAGACCAGCGTGTTGAAGACGCGGGCGCCCGAAGCGCCGATCGGATGGCCGATGGCGATGGCGCCGCCGTTGACGTTGACGATCGAGGGATCCCAGCCCATGCCCTTGTTGACGGCGCAGGCCTGCGCGGCGAACGCCTCGTTGGCCTCGACGAGGTCGAGGTCCTTGACCGACCAGCCGGCCTTCTCCAGCGCCCGCTTCGAAGCGGGAATAGGCCCCGTGCCCATGATTGCCGGATCGACGCCGGCGGTCGCCCAGGAGGCGATGCGCACCAGCGGGGTGATGCCGCGCCGCACGGCCTCGGCCTCGGTCATCAGCAGCGCGCCGGCGGCGCCGTCATTGATGCCCGACGCGTTGGCGGCGGTGACCGTGCCGTCCTTGTCGAAAGCAGGCTTCAGCTTGGTCATGGCGTCGAGCGTCGCGCCGTGCCGGATGTACTCGTCCTGATCAACTGTTGTGTCGCCCTTCTTGCCCTTGATGGTGAAGGCGACGATCTCGTCCTTGAACTTGCCGGCCTTCTGCGCAGCCTCCGCCTTGTTCTGCGAGGCGAGCGCGAACTCGTCCTGGGTTTCGCGGGTGATCTGGAACTGACGGGCGACGTTCTCGGCGGTGTTACCCATATGGTAGCCATTGAAGGCATCCCACAGGCCGTCCTTGATCATGGTGTCGATCATCTTGTAGTCGCCCATCTTGACGCCGGCGCGCAGGTGCTCGGCATGCGGCGACATCGACATCGATTCCTGACCGCCGGCGACGATCACCTTGGCATCGCCGGTGGCGATCTGCTGCATGCCGAGCGCAATGGCGCGCAGGCCCGAGCCGCAAACCTGATTGAGGCCCCAGGCCGTGGTCTCCTTCGGCAGGCCGGCATTGATCGAGGCCTGGCGGGCCGGGTTCTGTCCTTGCGCGGCGGTCAGCACCTGGCCGAGGATGACTTCGTCGACTTCCGCCGCCTCGACATTCGCGCGCGCCAGCAATTCCCTGATGACGACGGCGCCGAGCTCATGTGCCGGCGTGGCGGCGAAACTGCCGTTGAAGGATCCGACCGCGGTGCGAGCGGCGCTGGCGACGACGATGGAATTGGAAGCGGACATTTTCTTCTCCAGACTTCGAGGTGTCGTGTTCTAGGCTATCCTTGAAGACTTTCTTGCCGGTTCAGGCAGCCGAGTCAAACCGGAAATGGGCATGGCCGCCATGCGTGGCAAGCAGAGCGCGCGCCGGCTGCGGCAACATGACGTTGACCGCGCGGCGAATTTTGTCATGCCCTGCAGCATTAATTGATGCCGCAGTGCACAAACCGCTTGGAATTGTGAGGCTTTTGCGCGTATCCTCGATAAAGGGCGCAATCGTTACCGGCCGCTTACTCCTAGAGGTGCCGGTGTCCTGGGGAGGATACGGATGGCCGCAAAAGACGACCCGATCGTCATCAAGAAGTATGCCAATCGCCGGCTCTACAATACCGGCACGAGCACTTATGTGACGCTCGAGGACTTGGCCGAGATGGTCAAGAAGGGCGAGGAATTCACGGTCCAGGACGCAAAGACCGGTGACGACATCACGCACCCGGTGCTGACGCAGATCATCTTCGAGCTGGAGAACAAGGATGGGCAGAACATGCTGCCGATCCCGTTCCTGCGCCAGCTCATCTCCTTCTACGGCGATCAGATGCAGATGATCGTGCCGAGCTTCCTCGAACAATCGATGATCGCCTTCTCCAAGGAGCAGGAGCGGTTTCGCGAGCAGCTCAAGGGTACCTTCGGGAAAACGCCGATCGACATGATGAAGACGCCGATCAAGGCGCTCGAGGAACAGACGCGACGCAATGTCGAGATGTTCCAGAACGCCATGCGCATGTTCACGCCGTTCCCGCCCGCCGGCGGCAATTCAGCGCCGGCCGCCGAGCCAGCGAAAAAGGAAGAGAAGGGCGACGATCTGCAGGAATTGAAGGCGCAGATTGCGGCGATGCAGCGCAAGCTGGACACGATGTCCTGACGGGTGTGCCGCCGTTTGGCGGCGGTCGCGAACGCTGGAGATTGGCGCAAAGGCCCATCCCTTCGTCATCCTCGGGCTTGACCCGAGGATCCATTCCGTGACCGACGCCGTAGGGCGCAGCGGTGCAGAATTCTGTAGACGTCGCAACGCCTTAGCGTCACGGAATGGATTCTAGGGTCTGCGCGCGTCGCTTCGCTCCTTGCTCCGCCCTAGAATGACGACCTCAAACGCGTTCCGGCTAATCTGCAAGTCATCACCCCGCGCTAATTGGCCCGTCGTAACGGGCGCGGGGCCTGATCGGCCTGTTGCTGGTCACCTGTTCGACGGCATGCGCCGTCCAGCCGACGCTGCGGCCGAGCGCGAACAGGCGGAACGGCGCATCGGCCGGCAGGCGCAGGCTGCGCGTCATCGCGGCCAGCGCGAAATCGATGTTCGGATGCAGCCCGGTCGCGGCGAGCACGGCGTCGCGAAGATGGACGATCCCGTCATCGATCTCCAGGTCAGGCAGCAGTGCTTGCGCGCGCGGATCGCCTTCCGGGTAGAGCGGGTGGCCGAAGCTTGGCAGCGGCCGGTCATGAGCGAGCCAGCGTGCAATCGCCTCGTCCGGACCCAGCCGCTCGGCATCCTCGACAAGCGTGATCGCCGCCGCGCCGGCGCCGCCATGGCGCGGGCCGGTCAGCGTCGCAAGGCCTGCGAGCAGGCAGGCGGCGACCGGCGCGCCGGTGGAGGCCGCGACGCGGGCGGCGAAGGTCGAGGCGTTGAGATCGTGGTCGGCCAAAAGTACCAGCGCCTTGCGGATGAGATCGGCGCCGGCGGCTTCCACCGACCAGCCCTGCGCCAGCCTGATATGCACGGGTTCGGAGCCCGGCGACGCGCCGAGCGCGGTTGCCAGCGCGCTGGTCGCGGCGGCGCCGTCCTGCTGCAGCATGGCCGGCCTGCGTCCGAGCGAGGACCAGCCTCCGGCGGCGAGCGCCGAAAGCCTGGCGAAGGCGGTGGGCGTGCCGCTTTGCCGGGCGGCCGAAGGGGTCAGCGAGGCGAACGATACCGGACGGGCAGAAGCCCATAGCAGTTCGGCGGTCTCCTCGAGCGTTGCCGTCGCCGAAAGCTCCACCGCGTCCCTGCCGCGATAGATGAGACGACCATGCAGCACCGTGGAGATTGACGTGGGAATCGCCGGCTCGCCCCAGGCGATGGCGCTTTCGGCGATTGCCTGCGGGCTCCTTCCGCGGTCGCGGCGCGTGGCGAGCGCGGCGATGTCGTCGGCGCGGTACCGGCTGCGGCGCGGGTCTGCGTCGTCCGGCTTCATGCCGATGCGGCCGCGGCTGACATAGGCATAAAGCGTCTGCGGACGGACGTTGAGCCGCTCCAGCGCCTCACCCCGGGTCAGCCATTCCGTCATTTGCCGCCTTACATTGATTATATTGATCAAGATTGATGCATTGATTGCGCAGCATTAATTGTCATGCACCAAAGGTCAAGGAGACGATCATGGCAAATGGGCTCGATGATGTTGTGGCGGCAGACACGGTGCTTTCCGATGTCGATGGTGCGGGTGGGCACCTCACCATCCGCGGCCATTCGCTGATGGAACTGGCCGGCCGCCGGCGCTACGCGCAGGTGGTGCGTCTGCTGTTCGACGGCTTCTTCGACGACCTTCCGAGCGATGCCGAACTGGAGGAGGCGATCGGCAAGGCTCGGGTGGAAGTGTTCGATCGCGTCCAGCCGATGCTTGCCCAGCTTGCGCCGCTCGACGTCTACAGCGGCATGCGCGCCGGCATGGCCGTCCTGCCGGACGGCGACAGGCTTGCCGATGCGCTGCGGCTGGTCGCGGCGCCTGCGGTGCTGACGCCGGCCTTGCTGCGCCTTGGCCGGGGTAAGACGCCTATTGCTCCCGACGAAAAAGCCGATCATGCCGGCGACATGCTGCGCATGCTTTCCGGCTCCGCCTCGCCGGCGCTTACCAAGGCGCTCGACAGCTATCTGGTGACGGTCTGCGACCACGGGCTCAACGCCTCGACCTTCGCGACCCGCGTGGTGGCCTCGACCCAGGCCGGACTGACCTCGGCGATCCTGGCTGGGCTCGGCGCGCTGAAAGGTCCGCTGCATGGCGGCGCGCCGGGGCCGGTGATCGAGATGCTGGACGCCATCAAGGCCAGCGGCGACGCCACGGCATGGCTGCGCAACGAGATCGCCCATGGCCAGCGCATCATGGGTTTCGGCCATCGCATCTACCGCGTGCGCGACCCGCGAGCCGATGCGCTGAAGACGGTCGTGCGGCAGCTCGGTTCGCGCAACAAGACGAGCAGCAAGGAGATGGGTAGCAGGTTGGCCTTCGCCGAAACCGTGGAGCAGGCGGCGCTCGAGGTGCTCAGCATCGCCAAGCCGCAGCGCTCGATCCAGACCAATGTCGAATTCTACACCGCGCTCCTCCTGGAAGCGGTCGGCTTCCCGAAGGAGGCCTTCTCCAACGTGTTCGCCGCCGGCCGCGTTGCCGGCTGGATTGCGCACGCGCGCGAGCAGCAGGCGACCGGGCGGCTCATCCGGCCACAGTCGCATTATGTCGGGCCGGTGCCCGATCTGGTTGCTTGAGAGGTTCGGTTCCTCGCCCCACCTCGGCTACGGCATGCACACCTTTCCAAGCGGCTGGCCTTTGGCGATAGCGTGCATGCAGCTTGGCGCATGCCTTGTCTTATGCAGCGCTGGTCGACCCCCACTCCGTCTCGGCTTCGCCGAGCCACCTCTCCCCCGATCGAAGGGGTAGAGGAAAGGCGCCAAGCTTTTTGCCGTCAATGCTCGTCCAGCAACGCTCCCTTCCTTTCCCTCCGGAGGGGGGAAAGGTGGCGCTGCGGAGCAGCGACGGATTGGGGGAACCACCTGGCAATCAAGCTTCGGCCTGATCAGTCGCGCTAGTCACAGCATGCTGTAGCCCATTTCGTGGAGCGAGGAAATTCCATGATCACGCTTGTGTGTTCGTGTTCTTGCCTTGGTTCGCCCCTATATGCTGCGCTGCAACATAGGCTGACTGCGCCGTCTCCGTGCAAACAACGCTGCGGTAGGCCGGCGCATCGAGACAAGGAACGCCATGGCGAAGAACGGCAAGGCGGAGGAAAAGAAGAAGATCAACATCGCGTTGCAGGGCGGCGGCTCGCATGGCGCCTTTTCCTGGGGCGTGCTCGACCGGCTGCTGCAGGATGGGCGGCTGGAGATCGCGGCGGTGTCCGGCACCAGCGCGGGCGCCATGAACGCGGTGGCGCTGGCCGACGGATTTGTCCGGGGCGGCGTCGAAGGCGCGCGCAAGAAGCTCGACGATTTCTGGCGGGCCGTGGCCTCGAAGGGGCGTTTCAGTCCGGTGCAGCGCATGCCGTGGGACGTGGTCTGGGGCAACTGGTCGATCGAGAACACGCCCGGCTATTTCTTCTTCGACACGATGTCGCGGGTGTTTTCGCCCTACGTCGCCAATCCGCTCGGCCTCAACCCGCTGCGCGACGTGGTGGCGAAGGAGATCGACTTCGACAATGTGCACGCCTGCAAGTCGATGGAGCTGTTCATCTCGGCGACCAATGTCGAAACCGGGCAGCTGCGCGTCTTCTCCGACGGCGAGATCGACCTCGACACGGTGATGGCCTCGGCCTGCCTGCCGCAATTGTTCCGCGCCGTCGAGATCAAGGGCGTGCCCTATTGGGATGGCGGCTATGGCGGTAATCCGGCGCTCTATCCGTTCTTCAAGACGGCGGCGACCGAGGACGTGCTCCTGGTGCAGATCAATCCGGTCGTGCGCGAAGGCACGCCGAAAAGCGCCAACGAGATCCAGAACCGCATCGACGAGATTACCTTCAACGCCGGGCTGCTGCGTGAATTCCGCTCGATCGCCTTCGTCAAGGAACTGATCGCGGCCGGACGCCTGCCGCATGGCGAATATCGCGACATCCGCATGCACCGCATCGATGCCGACGAGGCCTTCAAGGACCTCTCCGCGTCGTCCAAGGTCAATGCCGAATGGGCTTTCATCGCCTATCTGCGCGACCTCGGCCGCAGCGCCGCCAGCGACTGGCTGGAAGAGAATTACGACGCCGTCGGCCAGCACGCCACGCTCGATCTTTCAGGCGAGCTCGACGACGGCTTCAAGCCGCTGCGCGGCCCGGCACCCGGGCGTCGCGTCAAGGAGTTCCTGGCAGCGCACATTAAGCCAGAATCCGCGCGCCGCCGCGCCTGATGTCTTCCATACCTGTTAGCAAGTCCGCTCCGGCTGTCAGCATCTTCCCCAGCGGAACCGGGGCAATGCTGGATTCGGTTGTCGGGCCGATATAGCTTACCTGAACGTAAAGGCTAGGTCGCGATGCTGCAAACCAGACAAAACGCTCTCGGGGTCAGGTTTGAAGCGCAGTGCAGGGCCTTCGAGAAGGAGCCGTTCCCGACGCTGGACGTGCGCAAGGATCGGCTGAAGCGCCTGCTGGCGCTCACTGAAAAGCACGAGGCCGAGATCTGCGCGGCGATCGACAGCGATTTTTCCGCCCGCTCGGCTCAGGAGACGCGGCTTGCCGAACTGTTCGTCGTGCGCGCCGGCATCAGGCATGCGCTGTCGCATCTCGGCGCCTGGATGCGCGAGCGCCGCGTCGCCACCAGCCTGCCCTTCCTGCCCGGCCGCAACCGCCTCTTGCCGCAGCCGCTCGGCGTAGTCGGCATCGTCTCGCCCTGGAACTATCCTTTCCAGCTCGCCATCGCGCCGGCGACCGCCGCTCTGGCCGCCGGCAACCGCGTGCTGATCAAGCCTTCGGAGCTGACGCCGAAATTTTCGGACCTGCTCGCCAGCCTGGTCGAAAAATATTTCGCCGCCGACGAGGTCAGCGTGGCGGTCGGCGACGCGGAGGTCGGCAAGGCGTTCGTGTCCTTGCCGTTCGACCACCTCCTGTTCACGGGCTCGACCGCCGTCGGCCGCCAGGTGGCACTGGCCGCCGCGGCCAATCTGACGCCGGTGACGCTCGAGCTCGGCGGCAAGTCGCCGGCGATCTTCGATCCCTCCTGCGATCTCGATGCGGCGGTCGCCAGCGTTGCCTACGGCAAGTTGCTCAATGCCGGCCAGACCTGCATCGCGCCGGACTATCTGATGGTTCCGCGAGGGCAGGGCGCTGCGGTCGCGGCCAAGTTCGGGGCGGCAATCGCGAAGCTCTATCCGCGCCTCGGCGACAATCCCGACTATACGGCGATCGTCAGCGAGCGGCATCACCGGCGGCTGAGCGACATGGTCGCCGAGGCGCGCGACAGCGGCGCCGATATCATCGAGGTCAACCCGGCCAACGAGAAGCTCGGCGTCAGCGACCGCAAGATGGCGCCGGTGCTGGTGCGCAATGCCGGCGAGACTCTGCGGCTGATGCGCGAGGAGATTTTCGGACCGGTGCTGCCGATCGTCGAATATGGCAGCGTGGACGAGGCTATCGATCATGTGAACCGGGGCGAGCGTCCACTGGCGCTTTACTGGTTCGGCAGCGACAGCGCCAATCGCCGCAGGGTCATGCGCGAAACCGTGGCCGGCGGCGTCACGGTCAATGACTGCATGATGCATCTGGCGCAGGAGCGGCAGCCCTTCGGCGGCGTCGGCGACAGCGGCATGGGCGCCTATCACGGCGAGTGGGGTTTTCGCATCTTCAGCAAGGAAAAGCCGATCTTCCTCCAGTCGAAGCTCAGCGCCGGCGGCCTGCTGCGCCCGCCCTATGGCAAGACATTCGAGCGTCTTTTCCGGCTGCTGAAGCTCATCACTTGACAGCTTCAGCCCCGGAATGGCGGGGACGGAACCGCGGTCAACGCGGATGATCGGCGCTTCATATGGGAGCTTTCCGCATCATCCTGACGGCTGCTGCCAGTAACGTCAGGGAAGCCGTGGAAAACTATTGGCGCGCCGGAAAAAAGCGCAGCCGTCTGGCAGAAAAGCTTGGATTTGTCGAGGAACCACGTTCCACTTCGCAATGCTACCGCAACTTTTCCGACTATATTGCGCCGCAACTTTCAGGTAGAAGCTGCGCTTCGCCGATCACGGCAAATTGAACTAGGCCCCGCGCACACCCATATCGGCCGCGCGCCCGAAGTCGGAAGCGCCGACCTCGCCAGGTCCTGCAACGGAAAAAATGACGATGCCGAAAATCAGGTTTCACAAGCTTGCTGCCATTGTCGTGCTCATCGGATTCGCGGCCTGGATGGGCACGGGTGAGTTTTCGTCCGTCGGTAGCGCCGCCGACAAGTCGGTCGCCACGGACAAGCACGCCGACGCCGGCAAGCCCGCTCAGCCGGAGGCCACAAAGCCGGACGCCGCGCAAGCCGAGCCCAAGGCCGCGTTGCGCACGGTCGCGGTGGTGACGCCGCCGCGCAAGACCTATGCGCGCGCCATCCGCATCTCCGGCCTGACCGAGGCCGACAAGCGGGCCGTGCTGGCGACGCGCGTCGCCGGCGTCATCGAGAAGTTGCCGGTCAAGCAGGGCGACCGCGTCAAGACCGGCGACCTCGTGCTGATGCTCGCGGCCGAGGAGAAGATCTCCAACGTCGACAATGCCAAGCAATTGCTGGCGCAGCGCAAAGCCGAGCTCGATGCCGCCGAGCGGCTGGCCAAGACCGGCAATCTGCCGAAGCTGCAGCTCGATACCGCCCGCTCCAACCTGACGCTGGCGCAATCGCAGCTGGACACCGCGCAGGCGGAGCTCGACCGCAACGAGGTCAAGGCGCCATTCGACGGCGTCATCGACCGCATCCCGGTGGAGCTCGGCAGCTCGGTGATGCAGGGCGGCGAGGTGGCGACAGTCCTGAAGCTCGATCCGGTCATCGCCCGCGGCGAGATCAGCGAGCGCGACCTGCGCTACGTCAAGATCGGCGACGAGGCCGATGTCCGCCTCGTCAACGACCAGAAGGTCACCGGCACCGTGCGCTACATCAGCCGCGATGCCTCGGCGCAGACCCGCACCTTCCGCGTCGAGGTGGCGATACCCAATCCCGACGGCTCCATCCCCGCCGGCATGACGGCCGAGATCGCGCTCAGCGCCGAGCCGACCAACGCGGTCATGCTGCCGCGTTCGGTGGTGACGCTCGGCGACAAGGGCGACCTCGGCATTCGCGCTGTCGGCAAGGACGACAAGGTGGCGTTCTTTCCGATCGACCTGGTCGACGACACGCCGCACGGCCTGGTGCTGGGCGGCATTCCGCAAGATGCGCGCATCATCGTCGCCGGCCAGGAGCTGGTGAAGGAGGGCGATCCGGTGAAGCCCGTCGAGGCCGACCAGGCGACCATCAACAAGCTGATTGGCGAAGCCACCGCCGGCACGCAGTAAAGCAGGACGCGTCCGTCGCCGGCCCAATCCGGCGATGGCAGTCCGCAGCCCCCGAAGCATAACAGGCCGAAGTCATGGATATCGTCAGACTCGCCATCAACAACGCTCGCCTCACCATATCGGCGCTGCTGTTTCTGGTCGTTGCGGGCTGGGTCGCCTACCAGTCCACGCCGAAGGAAGCAGAGCCCGACGTTCCGATTCCGATGATGTATGTCAGCCTGATCTATCAGGGCATCTCACCGGAGGATTCCGAGCGCCTGCTGCTCAGGCCGATGGAAAGCAAGCTCAAGAGCCTCAAGGGGCTCAAGGAGATGCGCTCAGCCGCCTTCCAGGGCGGCGGCTATGTGCTGGTCGAATTCCAGCCGCAGACGGATCTCGCGACGGCGCTGCAGGATACGCGCAGCAAGGTGCAGGACGCCAAGGCCGACCTGCCGCAGGCGGCGGAAGAGCCGACCGTCAACGAGGTCAACGTCTCGGAATTCCCGGTTCTGGTCGTCACGCTTTCCGGCGATGTGCCGGAGCGCGTGCTGACGTCGGCCGCGCGCGAGCTGCGCGACCGCATCGAGGAGGTGCCCGGCGTGCTCGAAGGCTCGCTGCAGGGCGCTCGCGACGACCTCGTTGAGGTGGTCGTCGATCCGGTGAAGCTTTCCTCCTACGGACTGCAGCTCGACCAGGTGATCCAGGGCGTCGCCTCCTCCAACAGCCTGGTCGCGGCCGGCAATCTCGAAGGCTCAGAAGGCAAATACGCGGTCAAGGTGCCGTCGCTGATCGAGACGCCCGAGGATGTCGCGAACCTGCCGGTGGTTGCCACGCCGGACGCCGTGGTCCAGGCCAAGGACATCGCGACCATACGCTCGACCTTCAAGGACGCCGAGACGGTCACTCGCCTCAACGGCAAGCCCGCGATCGCCATCGAAGTCAAGAAGCGCATAGGCGCCAACCTGATCGACACGTTGAACCATGTCAGGGAAGTGTCGGACACCTTTATCAAGACCATGCCCGAGGGCATGCATGTCACCTACACGCAGGACAAGTCGGTCTTCGTCAACCAGCTGCTGGGCGACCTGCAGAACCATGTGATGATCGCCGTCATCCTGGTGTTCATCGTCATCCTCTACGCGCTGTCGGGACGGGCCTCGCTGCTCATCGGGCTTGCCATCCCGTCATCGTTCCTGATGGGCATCCTGCTGCTTGCCATGATGGGCTACACGATCAACATGATCGTGCTGTTCAGCCTGATCCTGGCCGTCGGCATGCTGGTGGATGACGCCATCATCGTCACCGAATTCGCGGAACGGCGCATGAGCGAGGGCATGCCGAAGGCGGACGCCTTCGCGTTGGCCGCCAAGCGCATGGCCGGCCCGGTCATCGCGGCGACGATGACGCGCATCGCCGCCTTCTCGCCGCTGCTGTTCTGGCCGGGCATCATCGGCGACTTCATGAAATATATGCCGATCACGCTGATCGTGACGCTGTCGGCCTCGATGCTCTACGCGCTGGTCTTCGCGCCGACTTTGGGCGCGATCTTCGCCAAGGCGCCGGAGCATCACGAGGAAGGCAACCGCGACGGTTGGTACATGGCGGTGGTCAAGCAGGCGGTGCGCTTCCCGATCACGGTGATCCTGCTCACCGTCGGACTTCTGGTCGGCGTCGGCTTCGCCTATTCGAAATATGGCGCCGGCGTCGAGTTCTTTCCCAGCGTCGAGCCGGATTACGGCCTGCTCTATGTGCATGCCCGCGGCAATCTTTCGCTGGCCGAAATGGACGCCGCGACGAAGACGGCGGAGAACCGTCTGCTCGGCTGGCCCGGCGTGAAGTCGGTCTATACCCGCGTCGGCAAGACGCAAGGCGGCGGCCAGGACATTCCGGAAGACGTGGTCGGCGTCATCCAGTACGAGTTCGTCGATTGGCGCGAGCGCAAGTCTGCCAACCAGATCCTCGACGACCTGCGCGGCGTGATGGCCGGCATTCCCGGCGTCGATGTCGAAGTGCGCGTGCCGGAAGCCGGCCCGCCGACCGGCAAGCCGATCCAGATCAGGCTTTCGGCCGTCGACCCGACCGGGCTCGACGACAAGGCGCGCGCGGTCGCGGCACGCATCGCCAAGATCCCCAATGTCATCGACATTTCGGACGGCCTGCCGCCGCCCGGTGTCGATTGGGCGATCGAGGTCGACCGCGCCAAGGCGGCGCAATACGGCATCAGCCCGACTTCGGTCGGCACGGTGGTGCAACTGGTGACCAACGGCCTCAAGCTGTCGGAATACCGGCCGGCCGGTGCCGACGATGCGGTCGACATCCGGCTCCGCCTGCCCGAGGATCGGCGCACGCTGTCGACGCTCGACGAGCTCAGGGTGCAGACCTCGCAAGGGTCGGTGCCGATCTCGAACTTCGTCGTGCGCAAGCCGGAGCCGACCGTCGGCATCCTGAACCGCATCGACGGCGCGCGCACCGTGGTCGTGCAGGCCAATGTCAGCGCCGGCGCGCAGGTCGCGGCGGTGCAGGAGCAGGTGACCAAGGCCGTCAGCGATATGGATCTCGGCAGCGGCATTCGCTGGAAGCTCGCCGGCTCCAACGAAGACAGCGCGGAAGCCAGCGCCTTCCTCGGCAAGGCCTTTGGCGCGGCGATCTTCCTGATCTTCCTGGTGCTGCTTGCGCAGTTCAACAAATTCACCAGCGTGTGGCTCGTCCTGTCCTGCGTGGTCATGGCGACGATCGGCGTGTTCCTCGGATTGCTTCTGACAGGCGAGGCCTTTGGCATCGTCATGTCGGGCATCGGCGTCATCGCGCTGGCCGGTGTGGTGGTGAACAACAACATCGTGCTCATCGACACTTACGACCGGTTGCGCGAGGAAGGCTGGGACAAGATGGATGCGGTGCTGCAGACCTGCCGCGAGCGCGCCCGTCCGGTGGTGCTGACGGCGGTGTCGGCCATCCTCGGCGTGCTGCCGATCGCCTTCGGCCTCGGGCTCGAAATCTTCCATCACGAAACGACGATCAACGCGCCGTCGACGCAATGGTGGATCTCGCTGTCCTCGGCGATCGTCTTCGGCCTGTCTTTCGCCACCCTGCTGACGCTGGTGGTGACGCCCTCGATGCTGATGGTGTTCACCCGCGCCAAGGTGAAGCCCGGCCAGCGCCGCGGCTGGTTCAGCCGCCTGTTGCGGCGCGGCAAAGGCAAGGTCATGACCGACGAGCCGGCCAGCGAGACGGGCGCGGGGTCGGCGGAGACCTTCCCGAAAGCCGCGGAATAGAGCGTTTCACAACCCCAAGGAAAAAAGCCGCCCGGGAACAACCGGGCGGCTTTTTGCATTGTTCCCTCGAAGTTCAACCAGACGGCGAGGGTTTTTCATGACGATCGGCACAATTCTCGTAATTATCCTTATTCTGATCCTGATCGGCGCCGTGCCGGCATGGCCGCATTCGCGATCCTGGGGCTACGGGCCGTCGGGGATCGTCGGCGTCATCCTGGTCGTGCTGTTGATACTCTTGTTGATGGGCAGGATCTGACCGGTTCCTCGGTCCAGGGATTTGAAAGGCTGCAGCCAGCGCAAACGCTGGGAATTAGCTGAAGCTTTGCCCAATCTCGTCATTCCAGGGCGGAGTAGCCGCGAAGCGGCGTCGCGGAGACCCTGGAATCCATTCCGTGAACTGGGCCGTGGGATGCGGCGAAGCAGAATTCTGCACCCTTGCTACGCTTCGAGGTCACGGAATGGATCCTCGGGTCTGCGCGCGTCGCTTCGCTCCTTGCTCCGCCCGTGGATGACGAGGTTGGGAGGCCTCAGCCAGTCTCCAAGGCATACGGCCTGCCAACGCAGACATGCCCGACCGATCCTTGTCGTTTGCAGCCGGGCTGCCGGATCGGCCGCTTTTTGGCATGCTGCGATCAGGCGGCGAGGCGCGACGGCTCCGCGGCGACGCCGATATCCTGCAATGCTTCCTTCACCGCGTGGTCGAGCGGGGTGTGCGGGATTTCGCCGATGACCTCCTCCAGCCGCGTCGAGACCAGCCGGTGCGCTTCGAAGCGCAGATAGGACATCGAGACGATCTCGCGCCACATGGCCACGAACGGGCTGCCGGCGCGCAGCACCTACCAGGGCATGAAGGAGAGCTTCAGCTTGCGGCCCAGCGCCCTCTCGGCCGCGGCCTTCATATCCAGGTCGGTGACGGCGTGGCCGGGGAAATTGATGGCCTCGTAGAAGCCTGTTTTGTCGAGGTTCTTCGCCAGGCCGATGAAGCCGACGGCGAAGTCCGGCAGATAGGCCCATTCATGCACGAGGTCGGCCGGGCCAGGCGCGGTGTAGACGCCCTTCTCCATCTTGGCGACGACGATGAGGTCGAACCAGGAGCCGGAGCCGGTGCCGCCGAAGAAATCGCCCGCGCGCAGGACAATGGTGCGCACGCGGCCGGCTTCGGCCTCGCCGCATGCGCATCCGCCGCCTGGCGGATTTCCTGCGCGAGGAACTGAAGCGCTATTCGGCTGGGACGGGTTCAGGTGCGAATTCGGCCCGGTGAGCGAGGCCGGCCATCAAGAGCACGACGACCAGCAGCGCGGACAGCGCAACGAAGATCGGGCCGAAGCTCGAATGCTCGGCGACGAAGCCGATTGCCGACGGCGCCACCAATATGCCGGAATAGCCCATGGTGGTGACGACGCTCATGCCGGTGCCGGACGACATGCCTTCCTGATTGCCGCCGGCCGAAAAGATGATCGGCACCATGTTGGCAATGCCGAAGCCGCAGAAAGCAAAGGCGGTTATGGCAAGGTAAGGCGAGGGCGAGAGGCCGGCGACCAGCATGCCGGCGGCGGCGACCAGCGCGGAGCCGCGCAAGGTCGACACCGCGCCGAAGCGGTTGCGCACGCCGTCGCCCAGGAAACGCATCAGCGCCATGACCCCGGAGAAGGCGGCATAGGCCAGCCCGGCGACCGCGAGATCGGCGCCCAGTTCCTGGTGCAGGAAGAGCGCCGCCCAGTCGAGCACCGCGCCCTCCGAGATCATGGTGAGCAGCGCCATCAGCCCGACCAGATAGACGGCCATGTGCCGCGGCAGCGTGAACTTCTGGTGCTCGACCGCCTGCGGCCGGCCCTCGGCGATGAGATAACGAACGGCAAACGCAATGACGGCAAAGGCGATCACCGTCACCGCGACGGCATGGGCAAGATAGCCGTAATTCTGGATCGAGTAGCCGCCGAGCGCGCCACCGGCGAAGCCGCCGAGGCTCCAGAAGCCGTGCGACGACGACATGATCGCGCGCGAAAGCCGCCTTTCCACCACGACGGCATTCGAGTTCATCGCGACATCCATGCCGCCGATTGAGCCGCCGAAGACGAGCATGGCAATCGCCGCCAGCGGAACGTTAGGGGCGAGCGCCACGATCAGCAGGCCGAAGCTGCCGCAGACACCGAACCAGCGCGTCACGCTGCGCGAGCCGTGCCGGGAGATCAGATGGCCGCACCAGGTCATGGCAATGACCGCGCCGACGCCGAACAGGAGGATCAGCAGGCCGAGAGTGAATCGGGTGATGTCGAGCCGGGTGAGGAACACCGGGATCTGCGGCGCCCAGCTGCCGGTCAAGAAACCATTGGCGACGAAAATACCGGCGACGGCCCAGCGGCCGCGCGCCGCGGCCTGCATCGTGGTTTGCACGCTCATGGTCTCAAATCCGCCATGCAAAGGATTCGCGCGGCAAATTAGATCGATTCAATTTGTAGTCAAGGACCGCAGTGGGGAAGTGTTTGGACCAAGGGCGCGATCGGGGGTCGGCGTCGTTCGCGACAGGCTGCTGCTTTGACGATTGCTGCGACGCCTCTCCGTTCGTCATCCACGGGCGGAGCAAGGAGCGAAGCGACGCGCGTAGACCCGAGGATCCATTCCGTGACTTAGGAGCGTTGCAGCGGTGCAGAAGGTCCCCGAGCGGCGCCGTTGCGATGATATTCTGGACCGCGGCATTCTTCGGCAGGCGTCACGGAATGGATTCCAGGGTCTGCGCGCGTCGCTTCGCTCCTTGCTCCGCCCTAGAATGACGAAGCCGCAGGGACGAGCCATACAAGGCCGCTCAGTGATCCTTCGGCCGTCGCGCCTCGAATTCCGCCTTCTTGGCTTCCGACGCCTCGGTTTGGTTGAGCGCCTGCCATTCGGCATAGGGCATGCCGTAGATGATCTCGCGCGCAGCGTCTTTCGACAACGCCACACCCTCGGCCTCGGCGGCTTCGCGATACCAGTTGGATAGGCAGTTGCGGCAGAAGCCGGCGAGGTTCATCAGGTCGATGTTCTGGACATCGCCGCGCTCGCGCAGATGCGCCACCAGCCGGCGGAACGCGGCTGCCTCGAAATCGCGTTTCTGGTCGTCGTTGAGCTCGGTCATGGGGAACTCCGCCGTCGGTCTCGTCACACAGGTCCGGTGCGCGAGCCGAACATTTTCACCTGATGAATATCGGGGCGCCGGTCGATGGCGTCAACGATCGGCGCCAAGCGTTCGGCCCAGGCCAAGGCGCCGGCGCGGTCGGCGATCAGGTCCTGACGGATTTCGATCAGAGCATGTGCGTAGCCGTTGACGATGGCATGGCGGAACATGGTGTCGCCGCGCAGCGCGCCGTCATAGGGTTCGTTGTCGCCGACGACGAGGGACTTGTCCTCGGCCAGCATGTCGATCAGCGGCCGCGCCACGCGGTCGTCTCGGTCCCACAGGACGCCGACATGCCAGGGGCGGACAAAACCCTGCATCGCCGGCGTGAAGGAATGCACGGAGAGGATGAACGGCGCCTTGCCCGAAGCATGGGCGACGGAGGCGATCATCGCCCCGACGGCGTCGTGATAGGGCCGGTAGAAACGGTCGAGCCGCCGCTCGCGCTCCTCCCGGGCAATCGGATAGTTTCCCGGCACCACGGTCCCATCATAGAGCTGGCGGATCATGGTTGGGTCGTCCTCGCCCCGGTTGGGGTCGATCAGCAGCCGCGAGAAGCCGGCAAGCACCGCCGGCACGTCAAGCGCAGCGGCGAGCTCGCGCGTCACCGTCTCGACGCCGATGTCATAGGCGATGTGACGGTCGAATTCGGACGCCGGCAAGCCGAGACTGCCGTATTCGTCGGGGAGATCGCGGCGGGCGTGGTCGGCGAGAAGCACGACGCCTTTCTTGCGGTCGCCCTCGACTATGTCGAACGGCGTGAAAACTGTGGATCGGGTCATCGGCTGAAAAGGGGATGGCGGCTGCGATGTGCTATCGTCATTCCACGAAGAGGACGCCGGCGCAATGCCGTTGTTTGGCCAAGGTTTCCGCAAAAAATCCCCGACCGAGGGGAGAATTTGCGCGACGGGCCCTTCTAAATCGATTGGAATTGAACAAAACGGCGCGTTGACATGCGCCCGGAGTTTGCTGAAAAGGGCTTCGAGAGATGCAAATGTGGTTCGCAAGGGGATCTGCTATGGGTTTTGCCGGTCGGTTGCGCAAGCGCCTGGCCGTGCCGTTGCTGATCGTCGGCGCGGGTTTTTTTGCGATAGCCGCGACCTCGCCGGCCCGGGCCGACTTCCGCGTTTGCAACGCGACGCAAAATCTGGTGGGCGTCGGCATCGGCTATCGCGCCAAGGCCGGCTGGATCACCGAGGGCTGGTGGCACATCGAAGGATCGACCTGCAAGACGCTGATCGAGGGTCCGCTGTCATCAAGGTTTTACTATCTTTATGCAGAAGACGCCGAACGTGGCGGGCGCTGGGACGGCCCGATCAACATGTGCGTCGCCGAAAAAGAGTTCAAGATAGCCGGCGTGAATGATTGCGTCGCCCGGGGCTTCCAACGCGCCGGATTTCAGGAATATGACACGGGCGAGCAGGCCAGCTGGATGGTCCAGCTGACCGACGAGCCCGCAACGGGAGGCGCGCCAGCGACCCCCGCTCCGGGAACAAACAGTCAATGAGACGTAGCCGCAAGGTCAAGATCCTCGCCACCATCGGTCCGGCTTCCTCCTCCGAGGAGATGCTGAGAAAGCTCTTCGAAGCGGGCGCAGATGTCTTCCGCATCAATATGAGCCATACCGACCACGAGCTGATGCGCACGCTGGTCGGCCGCATCCGCGCCGTCGAGGCGGCCGTCGGCCGACCGATCGGCATCCTGGCCGACCTGCAGGGCCCGAAGCTCAGGGTCGGCAAGTTCGCCAACGTCAAGGAAGCGCTGGCTGTCGGCCAGACTTTCACGCTCGACGACAATCCCGAAGCCGGCACGTCGAAGCGGGTATATCTGCCGCATCCCGAAATCCTGAGTTCGGTCGAGGCCGGTCACCGTCTTTTGATCGACGACGGCAAGCTGGAGCTGAAGGCGCTGAAGAGCGACGGCAAATCGATCACCTGCACGGTCGTCGCCGGCTCGGGCATTTCCGACAAGAAGGGCGTCAGCCTGCCCGACACCGACCTGCCGGTCGGCGCGCTGACCGAGAAGGACCGTGCCGATCTCGACGCGGTTCTTGCCACCGGCGTCGACTGGGTGGCGCTGTCCTTCGTGCAGCGGCCGGAGGACCTGGCGGAGGCCCGCAAGATCGCGCGCGGCCGCGCGCTGATCATGGCCAAGATCGAGAAGCCGCAGGCGGTGGCCCGACTTCCTGAGATCATCGAGCTCTCCGACGCGCTGATGGTCGCCCGCGGCGATCTCGGCGTCGAGATGCCGCTGGAAGCCGTGCCCGGCATCCAGAAGCAGATCACGCGCGCGGCGCGCCGCGCCGGCAAGCCGGTGGTGATCGCCACGCAGATGCTGGAATCGATGATCACAGCGCCCGTGCCGACCCGCGCCGAGGTCTCCGACGTGTCGATCGCCGTCTTCGAAGGCGCGGACGCGATCATGCTTTCGGCCGAATCCGCGGCCGGCGCCTATCCGGTCGAGGCGGTCGCCATGATGAACCGCATTGCCACCAAGGTCGAAACCGACCCGACCTATGCCGGCATCATCAATGCGCAGCGCTCGGAGCCGGAAGCCACCGGCGCAGACGCCATCTCGCTGGCCGCGCGCGAGATCGCCGAGACGCTGAAACTGTCGGCGATCATCTCCTACACCGCGTCGGGCACCACCGGTCTGCGCGCCGCGCGCGAGCGCCCGCAGGTGCCGATCGTGGCGTTGTCGCCGATCGTCAACACGGCGCGCCGGCTGTCGCTTTTGTGGGGCACGCATTGCGTCGTCTCGCCGGACGCGACCGACCTCGACGACATGGTCGACCGGGCCTGCCGCATCGCGCTGGAGGAAGGCTTCGGCAAGCCGGGCGACCGCGTCATCATCACGGCCGGCGTGCCGCTGCGGACGCCGGGCTCGACCAACATGCTGCGGATTGCCTATGTGGGGTCGGAGACTCACTAGAGCGTAGTCGATATTCGGGTGAGGCCGGCCTGACCCGAATCTCAACACGCCCTTGGCGCTTGAACCTCCGAGTTCAGCCCGGCGCGAGTTCTGCGTCTGGCACCCGGAGCTCAGGACATCTACCGGCACCTTGCGCATCGCCGGCGATCCGGCCTTCCACGGTTTTCGCCAGCACGTGGAGATCGACCGGCGCGCCGGCCACTTTCGCAATGGCACCGACCACGAGGTCGGGCGCGATCCAGTCCGGCTTGTGGCCGAGATTGTGGATCCAGACCAGTTCGGCGCCGGGAACGTCGCGTTCCAGGCCGACGGAATGGATCGTGGCGTAGACCACCTTGTCGCGATCGCCCGAGATGACGACCGTCGGCGCCTTGATTGCGCGATAGCCAGGCGAGGCGGCGCGAACATAGTCGTAGAGCTGGGCGACATCGCGGGCGTTGGCGCGGAAGGCGGACGGCCGCAGCACCAGCGGGATCGAGGCATTGTCGACGTAGGAGTCCGGCACAGCGTTCGGCGAGAAGACGCAAGACGTCGCGCCGCCGATCTGCAGCATGCCGGCCGGATAGGCGAGCGTTTCGGAAAACAGCCAGCCGATCGCCGGCGTGGCCGTGAGCTTGTAGTACCAGGCGGTCGCGCCGCCCGGCCAGGGATGCGTGGCGGGCGAAAGGAAGACGAGGCCAAGCGTTTTTTCCGGATGCTGACGGGCGAAGGCCGTGGTGATCGCGCCGCCGAAGGAATGGGCGACGATGACTGCGTCGCGGATTCCCAGCCGGTCCATCAGCGCGGCAATGGTATCCGCCTGCTTCGCCAACGTCTCATTGTCTCCGCGCTCCGACCAGCCGAGCCCCGGGCGGTCCAGGAACAGCATTTCGGCGCGACCCTCGAGGAGGGGCTTCAGCGGCAGCATCTGGTCCTTGAGATTGGCGCTGGCGCCATGGATGAAGACGACCGGCGGCAGGTCGGCGCCGGCGGGCGCCGGGATATGGACGTAATGGATGCGCGCGCCATCGATCTCGGCGAAGGCGCCGATAGGCGGGCTGCGCCGCTCGACCAGCCAGACGCCGGCGCGGGTGACGCCGGCGAAGGCAAAGAGGAGAGCAACGAGGAAGAGGAGGGCGGCGCAGATGAGATTCATGAGGGGAGTAGGGGAGTAGGGCAGTAGGGCAGTAGGGCAGTAGGCAGTAGGCAGTAGGCAGTAGGCAGTAGGCAGTAGGCAGTAGGCAGTAGGCAGTAGGTTGCTCTCTTTCCTATTGCCTACTGCCCAATTCCTACTGCCTAAATCCCCTCGCCGGCGAGCTCTTCCGAGAGCGTCGAGACCTGGTTCTGGGCGCTGCGCATCATCGGGTAGATCGCCAGCACCTTTTGCCAAGCCTCCAGCGCCGACTGCTTGTGGCCGGTTTCGGCCATGATCTGAGCGAGGCCCGAAAGCGCGCCGAAATGGCGCGGCTCGAGCTGCAAGGTGCGGTCGATGTCGGCCATCGACTTCCCGTAATTCTTCATCATGAAATGGACGGTGGCGCGGCGGTTCCAGCCTTCGGCATAGTCGGGCTGCAAGGTCACGACCTGGTCGAGGAAGTCGAGGGCGACGTCGAATTTCTGGTCTTCCGTCGCCTTTTGCGCCCATTGCATCATCAGGTCGATCGAGGCACTGCCCGACTGGTTCCACTCGTTCCAGATGCGGCCGGCGATGCGCTCGGCGGCCTTTTCATTGCGCTCGCGCTTCAACTCAGCGAAGAGCTGGTCGAGGCGGCCCTGCCTGGTCGGAGCGGCGGGCGGCGGTGTTGTGGCGGGCGGCGAGGCATCTGGCGGCAGCGCGCCGGGCACCGTTTCTGCCCCTGCAGGCAAAACTGTGCCGGAGAGCAAAAGGGCGGCGAGAAATGCAAAACGAATCCGCATCGCCGGAATCTAGTCCCGGACGGCGGATCGTCAAAGCGATTTTAGCGTGAGAGCGCCGGCGAACCGGCAATCGACACCAGCGCGGCGAGGACGCCGCGCAGCAAGCGACAGCAAGCTGCGCTCAAGCCTCAGCCCTGGCGCGCCTTGTAGCGCGGAGCGGTCTTGTTGATGATGTAGATGCGTCCCTTGCGGCGAACCAGCCGGTTGTCGCGGTGACGCGCCTTGAGCGCCTTGAGCGAATTCTTGATCTTCATGGTCTTGCCTGTTCGGTCAGGGCCCGTCCCGGGCCGAATTTTAAAAGGCGCGCCCGGAAAAAGCGCGCCTTGGAACTTGCGTGGCTCATAAACGAGGTGCCTTGCCCGTGTCAACCACGTGTGCGCGCCCCGAATGCCACAAGTGGGCCGGCAGATCAAATATTCGCCATCCGGCAGCACGGCATTGCGCGACTCAAGGGCGGCTGGGATGGTGCGGTCTCGCCGAAACGACCGGAGATTGCACATGCGCCGCCTGCTTTTGCCTGCCTGTCTTGCCTTGCTCGCGACGGCCCCGGCAGCTTTTGCCGAGGACTGCGACCGCAATGACGACAGCCAGTCGATGCTGAACATTTGCGCCGATGCCGACTACCAGGCGGCCGATGCCAAGCTCAACGCTGCCTACAAGAACATCATCGGCAGCAACGATCAGGCCTCGAACAAGCTGCTGCAGACGGCGCAACGCGCCTGGATCGCATTCCGCGACGCCGAATGCGCCTATTCGACTGCCGACAGCGAGGGCGGATCCATCCATCCGATGGAGGTTTCGCAGTGCCTGACGACGCTGACCAATGATCGCATCAAGCAGTTGACCTCCGACGCCAACTGCAAGCTGAGCGATCCGAGTTGCGCGGGCTCAGAGGGGGACGACGACCAGGACATGCAGTAGGGTGTGCTGATATTCAGGTGATGCCAGCCTGCAAATGATGGTTTCCTGCGCTCCGGTGCTCACGGACCCGAATGTCCGCTCCGCTCCGGCCTTCGCCGGCCGAAGCACTCATAATTGTCTTCGCCCGATGAAGGCTACGGCCGGCGTAGGCCGGTTCTCGAAAGCCACCATTTTCGGCTTGGCCTGACCTGAATCTCAACACACCCTAGGGCGCGGGCTCAGCCTCTGCGTCGAATCCGCGTGAAATGGCCCATCTTGCGGCCGGGGCGCGACTCGGCCTTGCCGTAGAGATGCAACATCAGGTCGGGCTCAGCCACCAGCGCCGGCACTTTCAGCATGTCGTCGCCGATCAGGTTTTCCATGACGCAGTCAAAATGCCGGGCGGGCGAACCCAGCGGCAGGCCGGCGACGGCGCGGATATGCTGCTCGAACTGCGAGACGACGCAGGCGGCCTCGGTCCAGTGGCCGGAATTGTGCACGCGCGGTGCCAGCTCGTTGGCCAGAAGCGCGCCGTCGGCCAGCACGAAGAACTCGACTCCGATGACGCCGACATAGCCGAGCGCGGAAAGGATTTTCGCGGCTGCCTCCTTGGCGGCGGCGGCCGTTTCCGGGCGGATGGCGGCCGGCAAGGTCGAGGTCCGCAGGATGCCTTCGCGGTGGACATTCTCGGCCGGATCGTAAGCCGCGACCGAGCCGTCCAGCCCACGCGCGGCGATCACCGAAATTTCGCGCTCGAAGGCGACCAGCGATTCCAGGATCAGCGGCACATTGCCCATCGCCTCGCAGACGCCGGCAAAGCCGGCTGTCTCAATATCGCGGAAGACGCGCTGGCCCTTGCCGTCATAGCCCATGCGGCGGGTCTTCAGCACGCCGCTGCCGTTGAACGTTTTGAGGACCTCGGTCAGTTGATCGTCATTGTCGACCGGACAGAACTCCGCCGTCGGGATGCCGATGCCATTGAGAAAGCTTTTTTCGGTGAGGCGATCCTGCGCGACTTCAAGCGCACGGGCCGGCGGATAGACTGGGACCGTTGCCGCCAGCGTTTGCGCCGCGGCGACCGGGACGTTCTCGAATTCGTAAGTGACGACGGCGCTGGCACTGGCCAGTTCGGCGAGCGCCGCCGGATCGTCATAGGCGGCGACGATCTGTCGGTTGGCGACCTGCGCGGCCGGGCAGTCGGCCTGCGGTTCCAGCACAACGACACGGTAGCCGAGCCGCGCCGCAGCCATCGCCAGCATACGGCCAAGCTGGCCGCCGCCGATGATGCCGATGGTCGATCCGGGCGCCAGACTCACGGCGTGTCCGTCGGCTCGGCGGCAACCTTGGCGGTCTGCGCCGAGCGCCAGGCATCGAGCCGGGCCGCGAGCTTATCATCGTTCAGCGCCAGCACCGCCGCTGCGAGAAGCGCTGCATTGGCGGCCCCCGCCTTGCCGATCGCCAAAGTGCCGACCGGGATGCCGGCCGGCATCTGCACGATGGAAAGCAGCGAGTCCTGGCCTGAAAGCGCCTTGGATTCCACCGGAACGCCGAAGACGGGCAGCGGCGTCATTGCGGCCGTCATGCCGGGCAGATGCGCCGCTCCGCCGGCGCCGGCGATGATCACCTTGTAACCGGCGGCCTTGGCGCCCTTGGCGAACTCATAGAGGCGGTCGGGCGTGCGGTGGGCGGAGACGATCAGCCGCTTGTGCGGGATGCCCAGCGCCTCCAGCGTTTCCGCCGCCTGGCGCATCGTCGCCCAGTCGGACTGGCTGCCCATGATGATGGCGACGTCGGCACGCTGATCGGTCAAGGTGTGGCTCCGCGGCGGCAAAGGCGCGCCTTAGCGGAATTCGCCGACAGCCGCAAGGATGTGGCGAATGCGCACCGAGCTAGTCCGGCCAACACAAAGAGCCCGAAGAGTCCTTGCGCGCGATTTTCATCGCATCGGACGGACGCTCCTTCGCCGTCAACACGGCGCGCAGCTGCTCGGCGACGATCTCCGCTTCGCCGGGATGCAAATTGCAGGGGTCGAGGAAAAAATGGCCGCGCTCGACCTCGTGGTTGCGGACGATCACCGGCGGCGAGCCGGCGGCCAAAGCGGAAGCCAGGCCGGCGGCGGTGAAGCGGCTTTCCGGGCGCACGAAGACCTGCAGGCGGTCGAGCGGATTGTTGGTCGGGTCGGGAATGATCTCAGCACCGATGCCGGGGATGCCTTGAAGTGAATCCTTCCACAGATTGAGCGCCGCCTCCTCGCGCCGGCGGATGCCGGCATGGTCGCGTTTCTCCCAGGCGTCGAGCGCCGCCATTGTACCGGCAATGCTTTCCTTGCCGACCTTCATGGCGCGCGCAACGCCGCGGTTCTGCAGATAAGCGGCGCGTACCAGGTCCTTGCGGCCGGTGACGATGCCGCTGGTCGGGCCCGAAAGGAATTTGTGGCCACTATAGACGACGATGTCGGCGCCGCGCGCCAGGAAGCTGCGCAGGTCATATTCGGACGCGGCATCAACGATCACTGGAATGTTCTTGGCATGACAGATCTCGCAGAATTCCTCCAGCGAGAGCATGCCGTATTGCACGGTGTGGTGGGCGACGACGTAGAGAGCCGCCGCCGTCCGTTCATTGATCGCTTCGCGCACGTGATAGTCCTGGGTGACGCTGACGGTGCCCGCCGGAATGACCTTGGCGCCGGCGACGCGGATCGACTGGTCGATGGGCGCGCCATAGTTGACGATGTGGCCGAGCTGGATGACGACCTCGGACTTCAGCCCTTCGGTGTCGTCCGGCAGGCGTTCGATCGCGAGAAGATTGGTGCCTGTCATTGCGCCGGCGATGGCCATGGTGATGCCCGAGGCGCAGCAGGCGGTGATGAAGCCGGCCTCGCCGCCGGTGAGGCGTGCGACCACCGCGCTCGCGGCGCGCTGCAAATCGTCCATCTCCACCCATTGCGAAGCGATCTCGGCCATGGCGCTGATCGCTTCGGGAACGATGATCGAGGCGCCCAGCGCCGTCATCGTGCCCGAGACATTGATGATTGGCCTCAAGCCCAGCCGCTCGCGGATGGTGGTGTTGGAGCCGGTGTCGGAATAGGTCTTCATGTGAGTGGACTCCGTTAAGTCAGGCGGCGATCTCCACGACCGCTTCGATTTCGACAGTGATATTGCGTGGCAGCGAGCCGACGCCGATGGCCGAGCGAGCATGGCCGCCAAGCTTGTCGAAAACATCGGCGAAGAGATCCGAGCAGCCGTTGACCACTTTGGGGTGGTCGCTGAAGGTCGGCGTGGCATTGACGAAGCCGAGCAGCTTCACGACCCGCACGATGCGGCCGAGATCGCCCGCCGCGGCATGCATGACGGCGAGCAAATTGAGGCCGGTGAGGCGGGCATGCTCATAGGCCTGCTCCACGGTGACGTCATCGCCGACCTTGCCGGTGCAAAGCGTGCCGTCGGCACGCAGCGGCCCCTGTCCCGAAAGAAAGATCAGCCGGCCGCTCTCGGCATGGGTGACGAAATTGGCGATGGGCGTCGGCGGCTCCGGCAACGTCAGGCCGAGCTCGGCGAGCCGTATGTAAGGCGACATGGAAGGGTACTCCCTGGATGGCCGACGCCATCCGCTTTCAGAAATGCGAGGCGCGGAAACGCGCCAGAAATGCGCGGAGGCGCTCGTTGGTCGTTTCCGCCGCGAGCACTTCTTTCGGCGGACCGACGGCCGAGACACCGCCATCGGCCATGAAGACGATGCGGCTGGAGGCATCGCGGGCGAAGGCCATCTCGTGCGTGACCATCACCATGGTCATCCCGTCTTCGGCGAGGCTGCGGACCACCGCCAGCACCTCTCCGACGAGCTCCGGGTCGAGCGCCGAGGTGATCTCGTCGAGCAGCAGGATTTTGGGCTCCATGGCGACTGCGCGGGCAATGCCGACTCGCTGCTGCTGGCCACCCGAAAGTTCGGCGGGCAGGCTGTCTGCCTTGTGGGCGAGGCCGACGCGGCTCAGCCAATGCTCGGAGATCGAGCGCGCCTCCGTCTTGCTCTTGCCGCGCACCTTGGTCAGGCCGAGCATAATGTTGCCGGCGGCGGTCAGATGCGGGAAGAGGTTGAAGCTCTGGAACACCATGCCGGTCTCGGCGCGCATGGCGGCCAAATCGCGTTCGCTGCGCCGCTGGCGCGCGCCGCCGTCGCGAAAGCCGACCTCCTTGCCGTCGATGCGAATCGAGCCGCTGTCATAGCTTTCGAGGAAGTTGACGCAGCGCAGCAGCGTGGTCTTGCCGCTGCCCGAAGGGCCGATAATGGTCACCACCTCGCCCTTCGCCACCTGCAAGCTGACCGAGCGCAGCACACTGACCGAGCCGAAGGATTTCGAGACCTCGGCAATGTCGAGAAGCGCTGGGTTGTCGTTCGAACTGGCCATCACTTAATCCCGGATGAAAGCGAAGCGCCGTTCCAGCCGCCGGCTGGCATAGGAAAGCGCATAATTGACGGCGAAATAGATGAGAGCGCCGAGGATATAGAGCGGCATCGCCTCATAGGTGCGGCCGATGACCTGGTTGATCGCCTGCATCAGATCGGTGATGCCGAGCAGCGAAACCAGCGCGCTGCCCTTCACGGCATCGGTGACGCCATTGATCCAGGGCGGCAGGAAGCGGCGGAAGGCCTGCGGGAAGATCACCGAGGTGAGGCGCTGGCGGAAGGTGAGGCCGATCGCCATCGCCGCTTCCGACTGGCCTTTCGGGATCGAGGCGACGGCGCCGCGGACATATTCGACGACCTGCGCCGTCTTGAACAAGGTCAGCGCCAGCACCGCCGCCCAGAAGGACTGAAGGTGCACGCCGACCGCGGGCAGACCGTAATAGACGAAGAACATCAGCACCAGGATCGGGATGCCGCGGATAGTGTCCGAGAAGATGCGCACCGCCCAACGCAGCGGCGCTGGCCCGTAGACCAGGCCGACGCCCAGCAGGACCCCGGCGATCAAGGACAGGACCACGACCAGCAGCGAGACCCATAAGGTCACGGCGAAGCCTTCGGCAAGGAACGGCAGGGCGTAGAGGATCTGGCTCAGCATCTCAGCGCGCCGCCCTGAACCGGCGTTCGACCAGCCGCAGCGCAAACAGCAAGGTGTAGCCGGTCAGCAGATACATCGCCGTCGTCACCAGATAGACCTCGACGATGCGGAACGTGTTGAAGTTGATCCACTGGGCGCCGTAGGTGAGCTCGGGCACCGAGATCACCGAGGCGATCGAGGTGTCTTTGAACAGTGAGATGAAGGTGTTGGACAGTGCGGGCAGCGTGATGCGCAGCATCGTCGGCAGGCGTACGTGGATCAGGCGCTGCCATGGAGTAAGGCCGATCGCCTTGCCGGCGTCGAGCTGACCGCGCGGCACCGCTTCCAGGCCTGAGCGGAACACCTCGACGAGATAGGCGCCGCTATAGACCGATAGCGTCAGGACAAACGAGGTAGGGGCGCTGTAGGCAAGGTCCACGACCGTCGGCAGGCCGTAGAAGACCAAATAGACCAGCAGGATCAGCGGTACGTTGCGGATGAATTCGACATAGGCGGCGATGATGGCGCGCACCACGCGTCCGGCCGAGACATACCAGACGGCCAGCACCAAGCCGATGACGATGCCGATGGCGATCGAGATGACGGCAAGCTCGAGGCTGAGCAGCAGGCCGCCCCATAGCTTGTCGAAATGGCGCCAGATCAGGTTGAAATTGAGCGTATAGCCCATGCGTCCGTCTCAATGGCCCGCGGTGAACATAGCATTCATCATTCGCATGGGCCGGTGTGAGGAGAACAGGCGGAAGAACGGTTGCCCCGCCCTTCCGCCGGTTGGTCGTGTGGCGCGTCAGATGACCGGGAAGCCCGGATGGCGCGGCGGCGGCTCCTGACCGAAATATTCCTTGAAGGCGGCATCGTAGAGCGCCGTCTCATGGCCGAACATGGCGATGGTGAAGGTCTGGTTGACGAAGGTCAGCCAGTCGAGGTCGCCTTGCCGGACCGCAGCGCCGTAAAGCATCGAGTACCAGCTCTTGCCGGCGTCGAAATACTTGTCGGGATTGCGCGAGGCGAGCCAGCGCACCGTCGACAGATCGACAGCGGCGGCATCGGCGCGCTTGGACTCCAACGCCTGCAGAACGTTCGCCTGGGTATCGATCTGCAGCACCTGCGCCTGCGGCAGGGCAAAATGCACCGAGCTTTCGGCGTCGACATTCTGCAGGATCGAGATGCGCGTGGCGGAACCGTTCGCCAGGAGCTTGTCGAAGGTCTTGTTCTCGGAGCCGGGCAAAGTCAGCAGCGCGACGCCTTCAACGTAATATGGCCGCGAGAAGTGGATCAGCTGCGAGCGCTGCGCCGTCATGGTCATGAACTGGATGGTGATGTCGACCTTGTTGGTCGTCACGTTCGGAATACGCTGCGCCGGATCCTGCATGACGAACTCGACCTTGGTCGGGTCGTCGAAGAGGCCCTTGGCAAGGATGCGGCCCATGGTGATGTCCATACCGACCAGCTCGCCGGCATCGTTTTCGAAATGCCACGGCGCGTTGGTGCTGCCGGTGCCGACGATCAGCTTGCCGCGATCGAGCGCGGTGCGCAGGACGCTGTCGGACGCGGCTTGCGCCGCCGCCTTCTCGGCGCTGATGGCGGTGAGCGCGCCGGCGGTAGCCAGGCCCGCCATTCCCAGTTTCAGAAAATCACGTCTGCCGGATGTGTCGTTCACGGCGACCTCCTTTGATGGTGTGTTCCCCAATGCAGCAGAGATACGCGTCGCAATCAGCGATTGTCTCTTACAAGAGACGTGTGTATCCTGTACAAGACAGATACTAGCACTAGGAATCGACAATGCAAGAGAGTGAAACGCTGACCGAGTGGCCAAGCGACGGTGCGGATGAAGAGCGGCCGACGGGCTCGCGCGAGAAGGGGCTCAACAGGGCCTTGAACATCCTGGAATTCCTGCACGCCAACCAGCGTGCGATCGGCATCGGCGACCTGGCCAAAGGGCTCAATGCGCCGCGCTCGACGACCTATACGCTGGTGCGCGAGTTGGTCGAAGCCGGGCTGCTGGAAATGGCTGGCGACGGCAACCGCGTCTATTTCGGCAAGAAGCTCTATCTCTATGGAATGGCTTATATGCGCGGCAACGACCTGCTCAGGCGCGGCCGCCAGGAGGTCGACACGCTGTCGCGAGAAACCGGCGAGACGTCCGAGCTCTGCATGCTGCAGAGCGGCCGCTACACGATCGTCCATTCGAGCCCGGGCACCAGGCCGTTCCGCATCAGTTCGGCCACCGGCCTGCAGATCCCGCTGCCTTGGACAGCCTCCGGCAGGCTGCTGCTTGCCGGCCTCGACCGCGGCGGGATCGAAGCGATGGTCACGCGAGACGACCTCGTGCTGCCAGACGGCCGCAAGCTCGAACTCGATGATTTCATCGACGATATCGCGCGGGCGCGCATCACCGGCTATTGCGTCACGTCAGGCCTGGTCGATGCCTACACCAAATGCCTTGCGGCGCCAGTGTTCTCTGCGCCAGGCAAGGTCGAAGCGACCATGTGCCTTGTGGTGCCGATCGACACGTCCGAAGAACGGACCGGCGAACTTCTCGCGCTGCTGCGCGAACGCGCGGCACGGCTATCGATCTCTTGACGGTGCGGGGCGATCCGCTCAGGCAATGATGTCGGGAATGATGCGGTCTTCCAGCGCCGACAGCCGGTCTTTCAGCATCAGCTTCTTCTTCTTCATGCGCTGGATCTGAAGCGGGTCGCAGCCGGTGGCGATCATCGCGTTGATGGCGGCGTCGAAATCGGCGTGTTCTTGTTTGAGCCGGGAATATTCGAGGCGTATTTCAGCCTGTTCCTGTTCGGACATTATCTACCGTCTGCGTATGCATCGCCCAATCGGGCTGTTTGGGCGGGGCCGTGACTTGCGGGTTTGTGACCGGCGCGCAGCCCTTACCACATTTCACTTTGTCGTGGAATGCTACCACGTGGCATTCGACATCGAGATCGGTTGGTGGCAAACTGTCATGGTGCCGTCACAGTCGCAACCTGCGGTGGAGGCTCCTGCGACGGCTGCAATCGAGGAAACCATGAAAGGGAGAACCATTCATGTCTCTTGCATCCCATCTTGACGAGTTGCAGCGGAAACACGGTGATATCGAGCGCGAGCTCACCGATGCGATGAACCATCCTTCGGTCGACGACCTCGAAATCGTGAATCTCAAGCGACGCAAGCTGGCAATCAAGGACGAGATTGAAAAGCTGAAAGCTAGTCCGACGACACACTGAAGCTCTTCCAGGCACCATCATCGCAACCCGCTGCGGTGAATTTCCGGTGGCAAGAAATGCCACCGGGTCGGTGCTTTTAACTGAAATTGACGGAAAGCTGGCCGCAAATCTTGCGGTCGGACCGGTTGTTATTTCCCGCACGGCTCTAGCCGATTTGCAGGCTGGCTCGCCGCTTGCCATTGACAAGCCATCTTTGCTCCGCCACCTCATGCCGAAACTCCCAAATGAAGGCGACCGGCATGACCGGATATTTTTCTTCTCCCTTCCCGCGTCGCCGGTCGGTCGGCGTATCGGTCGGCGGCGTGATGGTCGGCGGCGGCGCACCGGTCGTCGTGCAATCGATGACCAACACCGATACCGCCGATGTCGACCAGACCGTCGCCCAGGTCGCGGCGCTGCATCGTGCCGGCTCCGAGATCGTGCGCATCACGGTCGACCGCGACGAGAGCGCGGCGGCGGTTCCGCGCATCCATGAGCGGCTGTTGCGGCTCGGCATCGATGTGCCGCTGGTCGGCGACTTCCACTATATCGGGCACAAGCTGCTCGCCGATCATCCGGCCTGCGCCGAAGCGCTGGCCAAATACCGCATCAATCCGGGCAATGTCGGCTTCAAGGACAAGAAGGACCGCCAGTTCGCCGCGATCGTCGAGATGGCGATCAGATATGACAAACCGGTACGCATCGGCGTCAATTGGGGATCGCTCGACCAGGAGCTTTTGACCCGGCTGATGGACGACAACCAGGCGAAGGGCTCGCCGCTCACCGCGCAGGAAGTCACGCGCGAGGCGATCGTACAGTCGGCGATCCTGTCGGCCGAGATGGCGGAAGAGATCGGGCTTGGCCGCGAAAAGATCATTCTGTCGGCCAAGGTCAGCGGTGTGCAGGACCTGATCGCCGTCTACACCGAGCTTGCCACCCGCTCCGATCATGCGCTGCATCTGGGCCTCACCGAAGCCGGCATGGGCACCAAGGGCATCGTCGCCTCTTCCGCCGCGATGGGTATCCTCTTGCAACAGGGCATCGGCGACACGATCCGTATCTCGCTGACGCCGGAGCCGAATGGCGACCGCACCCGCGAGGTGCAGGTGTCGCAAGAGCTTCTGCAGACCATGGGCTTCCGGCAGTTCGTGCCGATTGTCGCGGCCTGCCCCGGCTGCGGCCGCACCACCTCCACTGTGTTCCAGGAACTTGCCCAGGGCATCCAGGCCGATATCCGCAAGAACATGCCAGTATGGCGCGAGAAATATCCCGGCGTCGAGAACCTCAAGGTCGCGGTGATGGGCTGCATCGTCAACGGTCCCGGCGAATCCAAGCACGCCGACATCGGCATATCGCTGCCCGGCACCGGCGAGACGCCGACGGCGCCTGTCTTCATCGACGGCAAGAAGGCTGCGACGCTGCGCGGCCCTTCGATCGCGCAGGATTTCGAGAAGATGGTCGGCGACTATATCGAGCAGCGGTACGGACACGGCAAAGCCGCCGCGGAATGAACCGATGCGGCGTTTCCTAAAGGCAACGCTGCTCTTGTTTTTCGTGCTGATCCCGGCCGCCCAGGCATTCGCCGATCCGCCGCAGTCGAAGTCGGCCGCCAAGCGCCTGATTTCCCGCGTCTGCGATCTGATCGAGACCCAGGCCCAACAGAACGGGCTGCCCAAGGATTTCTTCGCCCGGCTGATCTGGAAGGAGAGCCGCTTCGATCCGGGCGCGGTGAGCCCGGTCGGCGCCGAAGGCATCGCGCAATTCATGCCGGGCACCGCGAAGATGCGTGGGCTCGCCGATCCCTTCGACATCGGGCAGGCCATCCCGGCCTCGGCGAAATATCTCGCCGAGATGAAGGTCAGCTACGGCAATCTCGGGCTCGCGGCCGCGGCCTACAATGCCGGCGAGAACCGCGTGTCGCGCTGGCTGAGCTCGGGCGGCTTCCTGCCAATGGAGACGGAAAGCTATGTCTTCGATGTCATGGGCGAGCCCGTCGACAAGTTTTCCGACAAATCCTATGCCGGCACCGTCCAGCCGCTCGACCCGAAGATGAGCTTCGCGGTTGCCTGCCGCAGGCTGCCGGTGATCATGTCGCGGACCGTCGCCATGGCTTCGATCAACGTAAAGCCGTGGGGCGTGCAGGTGGCGGGCAATTTCCGCCGCTCGGCGGCGATAGGCCAGTGGCTGCGGGTCAGGGGCAGGTTCCCGGCTTTGCTCGCCAGCCGTGACCCGGTGGTGAGCCGGGTGCGCACGCCGATCGGCCGGCGCGGTATCTACGCGGTCAGGATCGGCGCCGATTCGCGCGGCGAGGCCAACGGCATCTGCGACAAGCTGCAAAGCGTCGGCGGCGCCTGCGTGGTGCTGCGCAATCGGTGACGCAACGCCAGGACAGTGGGCCGCAAGAGGTGCTCGAAACGCGCGAAAGCCGGCGTGCAGACCGACTGCCCGGACTTGCACGCTGGCAATTCGAACGCGTGCACTTGGGTGTCGCCGACGACCTTGAGCTCGACACCAGCCGGCTGATGCCGGCGAATGTGCCCGCCTCATCCAGCAGCGATTTAAATTGTAGCGACTTGCATTCCTGGCGGGGACGCGAGCTTCCCGGCCGTCAACAACGCCGATAGCCAATTGCTAATGTTGCGACGAGAATCCGCTTGTCAGGGCGGTGGCGTTCAAATCTTATTGCGCTTTGCCATAGTAAGAGCGGGCACAGTGTTTTCCAGGGCGCGTTTTTATTCGGATCACATAGGGGGGAGCATCATGCCGGAGGGGAATTTCCTTAAAAGGGTGATCGGTGAGCTCGAAACACCGCGCACCAAGCGGCCGTTCGGGTCCGGCTGGCTGTCCGGCTCGATCGCATTGCTTGCCGGGATCACCGGCCTCCTGATGGTCATCGTATTGCGCTATCCGACGCTGACCTCGATGCCGGACCTTGCTCCGATCCACCAGATGCTGTTCTTCAAGCCGGTCCTCTATTTCGTGCTTATCTCGGGCTACGTCCTGGCCATCCTGAGCATGATGCTGCGCCGGGAAAAGACGCTCGGCGTGGGGGCTATGGTCACGGTGCTGTTGGCCTCGCTCATCGGCATGCTCCCGGTGCGTCACGAGTTGCATGTCGACGGCGTGTTCTTCGGCCTTGATTTCTTCATTCTCAATGTCCTGTTCATGGGCGTGCTGTTCGTCCCGCTCGAACGCATCTTTGCCCGCAACAAGAGCCAGACCGTGTTCCGCGACGAATGGCGCGAGGACCTGTTCTATTACCTGGTCTCGTCGCTGCTGGTTCAGATATTGACCTACCTGACGCTCGCGCCGTCCAATTTCGTCAACGCGCAAGCCGGCCTCGGTTCGGTGCGCGCCTGGGTCCACGATCTCCCCTGGGTCGTGCAACTGCTGGCGGTGATGTTCCTGACCGATCTTGCCCAATATTGGGTACACCGGGCCTTCCATCGCATCCCGTTCCTGTGGAATTTTCATGCCGTGCATCATTCGGCCAAGTCGATGGACTGGATTGCCGGCGCGCGGATGCATTTCCTGGAAATCATCGTTCTTCGCAGCCTGACGGCGACGCCGATGTTCGTGCTCGGCTTCGATGAATCGGCGATCCAAGCCTATATCCTGATCGTCTACGTTTATTCGTCCTTCATCCATTCCAACATCGGAACCAGTTTCGGTCCGGTCGAAAAGATGCTCGTGTCGCCGCGCTTCCATCATTGGCATCACGGCCTCGAGAAAGAGGCAATCGACGTCAATTTCGCCATTCATTTCCCGCTGCTCGACCGGCTGTTCGGCACCTATCATCTGCCCGAGGGACGCTGGCCGAAGGGCTATGGCATTCACGGCCATCCGGTGCCGAAAGGCTATTGGCGGCAATTCCTGTATCCGTTCCGGCGGGGCTGAAGGCTCGAAAAGAGCTGGTTCAGAGTCGGCGGGACAGCGCCCCCCTCTGTCCTGCCGGACATCTCCCCCACAAGGGGGGAGATTGGCCGTCACGTTTGCTTTCGCCAATCTCCAACGGACGGACGAAGCGCCGGAACTGCTGATCTCCCCCCAAGTGAGGGAGATGCCCGGCAGGGCAGAGGGGGCGCGAAGGAACTCGGCGGTGGCCGCCGAACGCACCTGGCGCCTGACGCTTAAGCCGTCTTCGCCGCCACGGTCTCGCTGAGCCAGGTGCCGATCTTGGCGCCGAGGCGGTCGGGCGAGACCGGTTTCGGCAGATAGTCGTCCATGCCTGCCTCGATGCATTTTTCACGGTCGCCCTTTAGCGCATGCGCGGTGACGCCGATGATCGGCGTGTGATCGCCGTTCTGCTCTTCGATGGCGCGGATGGCGCGCGTCGCCTCATAGCCGTTCATCTCCGGCATGGAGACGTCCATCAGCACCAGGCGCGGGCGCAACGAGCGGTACATCTCGACAGCCGTCCGACCATTGCCGGCTATGCGATAGCTGAGGCCAAAACCGTTGAGGATCTGGCCGAAGACCAGCTGGTTCACGTCATTGTCCTCGGCGATCAGGATATCGATCGGGCCGCTCGGCGCTGCCGTCGATTCCGGCGCCGCCGGCAAGGACACCGACGGGCCGCGGATGACGGTGAAGGCCGGCGGGGCCGCCTGGGCCGCGACCGGCTCGCGCACGAAATGCGCCTTGGCGCCTTGCGTGCGCGCCTTCTGGATGGCGGCAATCACGGTGCCCAGCAGCACCGCCGAACGCGCCGGCTTGGTAAGATGCGCGACGATGCCGAAATCGATCACCATGCGGCCGAAATCGACCTGGTCTACCGAGGTGAGCAGCACGACGGGGATGGAAGAGAGGCGGCTGTCGGCGGCGATGGCTCTGGCGACATCGGCGCCGTTCATGCCGGGCATCTGGTAATCGAGGATGATGCAGTCGACCGAGGCGCCGAGCTGGCAGGCGCGGTCGAGGAAAGCGAGGCCGACCGCGCCGCTTTCGGCGGCCGCGCAGTCGAAGCTCCAGCTTCTGAGCTGCTCCAGCAGGATCTCGCGGTTGACCGGATTGTCGTCGATGACCAGCACACGGGCGCCGGTGACGTCGACCGGCACCAGCTCGTCACGCGCCTGCTGGCTATGCGCCGGCAGCGGCACGGCGAACCAGAACACGGAGCCGCGGCCGATCTCGCTTTCGACGCCGATCTTGCCGCCCATCAGGTCGACAAGCCGGGCGCCGATCGCAAGGCCAAGGCCGGTGCCTTCATGGCGGCGGGTCGAGGAGCCGTCGACCTGGGCGAATTTCTCGAACACGCTTTGCAGTTTTTCGGCCGGGATGCCGATGCCGGTGTCCTCGACGCGGACCTTGAGCTGGACCACACCGTCGACGACATCGCCGCCGACATCGATCAGGACATGGCCCTTCTCGGTAAACTTCACTGCGTTGCCGAGCAGGTTGGTGACGATCTGGCGGAAGCGCCCGGCATCGCCAACGACGAAGGCCGGCAGGCGCGGGTCGACGCGCACGATGAGCTCGAGGTTCTTTTCGGCAACGCGCGCCGACACCAAGGTCGCCACATCCTCGACCGCCTCCGCGAGGCGGAAAGGGGCGGGGTCGAGCGTCAGCTGGCCGGCATTGATCTTCGAGAAATCGAGGATGTCGTTGATGATGGTGAGTAGCGCGTTGCCGGATTTGACGATGACGTCGGTGAAGGTCTTCTGGCGCGGCGTCAGCTCCGTCTTGGCAAGCAACTCGGCCATGCCGAGCACGCCGTTCATCGGCGTGCGGATCTCATGGCTCATATTGGCGAGGAATTCGGATTTGGCGCGGTCGGCGGCCTCGGCCTTGAACAAAGATGCGGCGGTCTCGGCGAAGGCGCGGCGGATCGCATTCTCCATCGGCCGGAATATCAGAAACGCCGCGATGGCGAGCACGGCGAACAGCAGGCCGCTCGCCCACAGGAGCAGCCGGTCGCTGGAAGCATCGGCGAGGCGGCGCTCCTCGTCTAGCGCGGTGCGCACCTTCACCAGCATCGGCTGGGCGAAAAGGTCATTCTGGTTACGGATCTCGCGGTAGCTCCACTCGTCGACCTTTTGGGCGACCGCCATCAGGTTGAAGTTGCGCACCATATCGCGCGCCGACCAGAACAGGTCGTCATTGACCGAAGCGGTGTCCAGCGCGTTGACGGTGTTGTTCGACAGGCGCGGCCTGATCGCGGCAAGCTGGGCGTTCAGGATCCCGATCTCGCCCATCAGGCGTTCGGAATGGCCGCGCGCGGCGGTCGCCAACGCATCGCGCGTCTCGCTGCGCCAGGCCGTGCCGGTGGTCTCGGCGAAATTGGTGGCGTTGCGCAGGTCGCGGGCGAAGATGACGAAATTGCCGCTGAGAGCATCGACCTCGTGGCGGTACGAATTCACACGGTTGAGCGCGAACATGACGGCGGCCGAGGCCAGCGCAAAGACAAGCAATCCCGAAATGTAGCGGATCCGGATCGACCGGAGGAAGGAAGAATATTCCGGCATGCGCAACCCCAACACATACGCACAATTTTAATGGTCGGGATTACGCTTGATTTACATTAAGATTTCGTTGGAGGGAGGGTGGCCTTGTCGCAGCTTCCAATACAAAGGCGACGTATCGCTGTCCGTGACAGACAGGGTAAGCGCACTGGAGTTCCGGACAGCGCCTCGAACCGGATGGCAGATCGTCAATCCGATGTATCGGAGAGGATCCCGTTTCCTTTGCGCAGCGTGATCCGCCGTCGAGGATGCTCATCTCTCGCGGCTTGAAAAATGGCGCGGGCAAGCTGGGCCGTAGCGGCGCGAGCGAGGACCCGTTCGATGATCTCATGGCTGTCGGCCCGCCAGAGTTCGATACGATAGGGCAGCGCTTCGGCCGAACGGGAAGAATTGGCGCTCCGTGTCATAGACAGGCCTCTGCCTAATTCGTCGGGCCGTTCCATCTCGAAACGAAATTGTTCTTGTGCCGCAAGGTGACGTAGCGATCCGGATGCTCACGCGTCGCTGCATAATAGGCAGCGTAGCCGATACTGGCATTTGCCGTGACAGCGAGGACTTGTTCGACACCATTCTTGGCGGCGTTCCACAACTCGACCCTATACGGCAGTTCGTCATGCTCGGCAGAGCCGGGTTCGTGAGAGACGGGATTTTCCTCGTCATCTCCAGGCTCGTTTTCCGGAGCAAAGCTGTACAGATGGCCCGGATTTCTGAGATTGGCCGCGAGAGTGGATGAATATGTCGCCATGGTCCAAGCTTGTTGCTATGCGGGATAGGCACGCTTATGTTGCAAACGTGTCACCGGACGAACTGCTTGTTGCGAGCGTAGCACGGGTTCGACAATGCCACCGACCACAGCCGACGCGCAACATCTTTCCGACAGCCGGCGCCTCGAACTCTTCATCGACGCCGTTGCCGATTACGCGATCTACACCCTCGATGCAGATGGCCTCATCACCAGCTGGAATGCCGGCGCTGAGAAGATAAAGGGCTACGCGGCTTCGGAAGTCCTGGGGCAGCATTTTTCCCGATTTTTCACAGTCGAAGATCAGGCGAATGGGGTTCCGAGCAGGATGCTTGCCGCGGCAAAGGCGGAGGGAAGATACGAGGCCGAAGGATGGCGGGTGCGCAAGGACGGAACCAGGTTCTGGTCGAGCGGCCTTGTCCAACGGGTACTGGACCGCAACGGCGTTCTTTTGGGTTACGCCAAGATCACGCGAGACATCACGGAGCGCGTCGCCGCGCATGAATCGCTGCTGCAGAGCGAGCGGCGCTTCCGCATCCTTGTCGACGGCGTGACCGACTATGCCATCTACATGCTCGATCCAAGCGGCGTGGTCACCAATTGGAACGCCGGCGCCGAGCGGCTGAAAGGCTACGCTGCCGAGGAAATCGTGGGCCAGCATTTTTCCAAATTCTATACTCGCGAAGAACGCGCAAAAGGCACGCCGCTCCGCGTCCTTGAAGCAGCCGTGCAGAACGGGCGATATGAAGGCGAGGGTTGGCGCGTACGCAAGGATGGCAGCCGTTTCTGGGCATCGGTTGTCGTTACCCCGATCCATAACGACGCAGGCCGACTCGAGGGATTCGCCAAGGTCACGCGCGACATCACCGAACGCCGTGCGGCGCACGAAGCCTTGCGCCAAAGCGAGCGCCAGTTCCGCCTTCTGGTGAGCGGCGTGACCGACTATGCGCTCTTCATGCTTGACCCCAACGGGCTGGTGACCAGTTGGAACGCCGGCGCGGAGCGCATCAAGGGCTATGCGGCCGAAGAAATCATCGGTCAGCACTTCTCACGTTTTTACACCGAGCATGACCGTGCCGCCGGTTTACCTGGCCGCGCGCTCCATACGGCAACACGGGATGGACGCTTCGAAACCGAGGGCCATCGGGTCCGTAGGGACGGGACGCTGTTCTGGGCGAATGTCGTGATCGATCCGATCCGCGACGAGCGAGGAGAGCTGATCGGCTTCGCCAAGATTACACGCGATATCACCGATCGACGCGATGCGGAGATCGCACTGCGGCAGGCGCAAGCGCAACGCGTTCATGCCCAGAAAATGGATGCGCTCGGCCAACTGACCGGCAGCATCGTGCATGATTTCAACAATCTCCTGACGGTGGTCGAAAGCTTTGTTCGATTGGGGAAGAAAGTGGGCGCCGATCCCGAAATGAAGCGGGCGACCGAATCCGTGGAACTTGCACTCCAGCGCGGCGCCGCATTGACACGCCAGTTGCTGGCCTTCTCGCGCAAGCAGGCTGCCCGCGCCGAGGTCGTCTCGCTGGCAGAGCGAGTGGAAGCCGTCCGCGCAATGATAGCGGGCTCCATGCGCAAATCGGTGAAATTGGTCGCCGCTGTCGGACCCGAAACCTGGCCAGTCAAGGTCGACCCCGGCGAACTGGAGCTTGGTCTCGTCAACATTGCCTTCAACGCGCGGGACGCCATGCCAGACGGTGGCCTGGTAACGATAACGGCGGAGAACGTGCTGTTGTCGAGCGGCGATAACGCAGCCGGCCTGCAAGGTGAATTCGTCGCGTTGCGGGTGACCGACACAGGCATCGGCATTGCGGCAGACGTGCTTCCGCAGGTTTTCGAACCGTTCTTCACGACCAAAGGGCCCGAGAAGGGCACAGGCCTCGGCCTCGCCCAGGTCTACGGTTTGGCGCAGCAGTCCGGCGGCGCGGTCACGATTGACAGCGAAATCGGCAAGGGCACGACGGTGACGATCTATCTTCCCCGGGCCGATATGGCAGTCGCCGCGCAGAGCGCGGAGCCGGAACAGCCGGCCAGCGCGAATGTGGTGCCGTTGAGGACAAAGGGCCGTTTTGCCGATGATCAAGACTGATGACGTCGCCGCCGATGCTATGAGGTGACGACGAGAGAGCGGTATCGGGCGGCCACGACCGCAATGATCGCCAGGTGAAGCAGGATCGCGAGAGCTGCGCCGATCAATTGCGGGACAAGACCTCCCGTCCGGCCGATCATCCAGATCGTGACGACGCTCAGCGGCAAAAACAAAATGACGCTGGTGACGAGGCCGGGATTGTATTTGCCGAGCCGCGCCGATGTCACGAGGTGCGCGAGCGCGTTCACGATCATGACATAGGGGGCAACCAGGCCCCAGGCGGGTCCCCACAGGAATGCCGCATAAAGAGCCAGCAGGTTGATGCCCCAGACAAACGGCAGGTTGATGACGAGAACCGAGGCGACGGTAAGGGCGTCACGGCCGCCGAAAACATTTTTGTTCGCGAATTTGCGGAATCGGTCGCCAGCGTGCTCTTCGACCTGATGGACCATGTAAAACGGGCTGTGCAGGAAGATCAGGAACACCGGCAGCGGAAGCGATAAGACCGGCGCGGCCGCTATGAGCGATGCTGCCATGAACCCTGCACCGATGACCCAATAATCGGCCAGCCAGGCTTTCAGCTTAAGCATTGGTTCCCCGCCTCCTCAGTCAGCGATCCTGCACGAATGGACGCGCATCGCCAGGACTATTCAAGTGCGTGGACGCCGTGGCGCTACTTGACCACGTCGGATATTGACCGCCGCGACCTTCCCTGAGACAGTCAATGGAAGATGCGCGCCTCCAAAACTTGGCACCCCGCCGGCTCGGCCATCCGTTGCGGCGTCTGGCCTTTCGCCATTGATCAGAGGTGGAACGCGAGCATGAGAAGCGGCCGTGAGCGAACCTATACAGCGGATAGTTGAGACCAACGGCATCCGCCTCAATATCGCGGAGCAGGGCGAAGGGCCGGTGGTGCTTTTGTGCCATGGCTTCCCTGAATCCTGGTATTCCTGGCGGCATCAGCTGGGCGCGCTCGCAGCGGCGGGCTTCGGTGCCGTCGCCCCCGACATGCGAGGCTACGGCAAGAGCGACCGGCCGGAAGCGATCGACCAATACACGCTCTTTCATCTGGTCGGCGACATGGTGGGTCTTCTCGACGCCCTCGAGGTCCCCAGCGCCGTCATCGTCGGCCACGACTGGGGTGCGGTGGTGGCCTGGCATGCCGCGCTGCTACGGCCGGACCGCTTCCATGCCGTCGTCGGCCTCAGCGTGCCGTTCCGACCGCGCGGCAATGCGCGTCCGACCAGCCTCATGCCGCGAACGGCGGAGTCCCAGTTCTACCAGCTCTATTTCCAGCAACCCGGCATTGCCGAGGCGGAGCTGGAACGGGACCCGCGGGCCACGGTGCGCACCATGCTTTACGCGGTGTCGGGAGACGCTTCGGATGGCGGCGCCAGAATTGCCATGGTCCCGCACGGCGGAGGTCTCCTGCAAGCCGCCGAGGTTCCTGCAAGTCTGCCGCACTGGCTCAGCGAAAGCGACAGCGATTTCTACGCCGGCGAGTTCCAGCGCACCGGCTTTGCCGGAGGTCTCAACTGGTACCGCAACATCGACCGGAACTGGGAACTGATGGCGCCCTTTGCCGGCGCGCGGATCAAGGTTCCCGCTCTCTACGCAGCAGGCGACCGTGACCTTGTGGTCGCTTTCCCCGGCATGGATCAACTGTTGGCCAATCTCAGGAACTTCGTCCCGCAAATCCGCGATACGCTGATGCTGCCCGGCTGCGGGCATTGGACCCAGCAGGAGCGCCCGGACGAGGTCAACGCCGCGATGATCGATTTCCTGCGGAGCTTGCCGAACCGGGGCTGATCCAAGGGAAAGCGAGTATCGGCTCCGACACGGAAAGTTGGGCGTGCGCTCGGCAAGCGACTCGCCCGGTTCAAGTCAGGCACTATCCTCGGCCCGGTAGGCGTCGGGAAGAATGAAGACCTCGTCGGCGCGGCCATAGCCTCCGTCGGGAACTTCCTCGATCAGCACCATGGTGTGGGGGCGTACACCTTCGCCGAAATAGTCGACGAACATCTGCGTGGTCTTGTGGACGAGGTCTTCCTTTTGCGCCTTTGTAAGGGCGGCCTCGGGCATCTTGAAGTTGGCAAAGGGCATTTCCAGGTTCCTTCCGGTGGATTTCACGGCTCTGGATAGAGGGCCGGGGAGGCGTCAGCGACCGGGCCGATGATGTCCGTTCGTTGTCCTGGAGCGGATATAGACTGCTGCGGATGCCGGATAATCACCCGGCCATCGACAGCAGTATTCGAACATAGCGAACAATCGGAGCTGTTGTCGGCTTCGGCAATTGCCGCCCGCCGCGCCACCGTTCAGCTGCTGCGCGTCGCCACGAAGGTCGCCGCCTGCTTGAGCAGCTCAGCCCGCTCGCCATAGGGCTCAAGCAGGGCATGCGCCTGGTCGATGAGGCCGTGGAGCTGACCGCGCGCCCAGTCTGGTCCGTGCAGTGCTGCGAGCGTCGCCTTGCCGGCGGCCGCATCCTTGTTCGTCGCCTTGCCCATCTGCTTTGCGTCGGCGGTCAGGTCGAGCAGGTCGTCGGCGAGCTGGAAGGCAAGGCCGATCGCCGACCCGAACTCCGCCAGCCGCTCGCGCTCGGCAGGAGGCGCGCCGGCGACGATCGCGCCGGCCTCGCAGGCGAAGCGGATCAGCGCGCCGGTCTTCATCGCCTGCAGCGTGATGATGCCCGCCTCGTCCGGCCGTTCGCGCTCGGCTTCCAGGTCCAGCATCTGGCCGCCGACCATGCCGCCGGCACCGGCCGCTCGGGCAAGGGCGAGAACCAGGGTGGCGCGGCGCTCCGCCGCCAGCAACGTCGCCTCGTCGGCGACGACGTCGAAGGCCAAGGTCAGCAACGCGTCGCCGGCGAGGATCGCGGTCGCCTCGTCGAAGGCCCTGTGCACCGTCGGCTGGCCGCGCCTTAAATCGTCGTCGTCCATGGAAGGCAGGTCGTCATGAATGAGCGAGTAGCAATGCACGCATTCGAGCGCCGCGGCGACGCGCAGCGCCGCCTCGCTATCGGCCGAAAACAGCGCGGCACTTTCCATGACCAGAAATGGCCGCAGCCGCTTGCCGCCGTTGAGCACGCCATGGCGCATGGCCGCCATCAGGCGCTCCGGCCGCACGATCTCACTGGTGAGCGGACGCGCGTCGAGGATCCGCCGCAGCTCGGTCTCGACCGCGGCGGCGCGCATGAAAAGCGCGGATTCGAAGGCGATCTGGTCGTCTTTGCCCATGGCCGGGACCGGTAGCCGACACTCAGACATTGCGCAAGCAGGCTCGCGCCTTTATGCCGGAGGAGGCGAGGCACGGGTGGACGGCTTGACGGAACCGATCGTCGAATATGAAAGCGAAGGGCTGGACATGGCGCGACGTCGGCGCCTGAACCGCGCCGGTCTCAAGCGGCTTGGCCGGCGTTGCCTGGTCGTGGCGCTCGTGCTGGCAGTCATACCGGTCGTGCTCACCTTCCTTTATCTGCCACCCTTCGTGCATCCGGTCTCGACGCTGATGCTGAAGGACCTCGTGACTTTTTCCGGCTACGACCGGCGCTGGGTTTCGATCGATGACGTGGCGCCGGTGCTGGCGCATTCGGTGATCATGTCGGAGGACGGGCAGTTCTGCTTTCATCGCGGCGTCGATCTGGGCGAGTTGCGCGGCGTGGTCGACGACGCGCTGGCCGGCGAGGCGACGCGCGGCGCCTCCACCATCACCATGCAGACGGTGAAGAACCTTTTTCTGTGGTCGCGCCCATTGGGCAGCGTGCGCAAGGTGGTCGAGCTGCCCCTGGCCGTCTATTTCGATGCTGTGATGTCGAAGCGGCGGATCATGGAAATCTATCTCAACATCGCCGAATGGGGGCCGGGCATCTACGGCATCGAGGCCGCCGCCAGGCATCATTTCGGCGTCTCTGCCAAGCAATTGTCGCGCCGGCAGGCGGCGCTGCTTGCCGTCAGCCTGCCCAACCCGATCGCGCGCAATCCCGCCAGGCCGGGGCCGGGCCTGCGGCGGCTGGCCTCGCTGATCGAGCGGCGCGCGAGCAGGTCAGGCGCCTATGTCGGCTGCCTTGACTAGGTGCATCGATATTCAAGTGAGCCCGGCCTGCGAACGGCGGCTACCTGCGCTTCCGGTGCTCACGTACTTTAAGTACGCTCCGCTCCGGTTCTCGGTGGCCACCGTTGTCGGCTCGGCCTGACTTGAATCTCGACACACCTAGTTCCTGTCCTCCTGCGGCAAAAAAATTCGCGCCGGCGCTGGCCAAAACGGCGCAAGGCGTGTATAGGCACCCGACTTTCTCAGATTATGGCCTCGATGCGGCCCTTCGCGAGGGTTGCCGGGGCATTTTGACCATGTAGTGGAGCATATCCATGGCCGTTCCAAAAAGAAAAACCTCTCCGTCGAAGCGCGGCATGCGCCGCTCGGCCGACGCGCTCAAGGCCCCGACCTATGTCGAGGACAAGAATTCCGGCGAAATGCGCCGCCCGCATCACATCGACCTGAAGACCGGCATGTATCGCGGCCGTCAGGTTCTTGAGCCGAAGGAAAGCTGAGAAGCTTCCGCGGTTCGTGACGTTTCAAAAGACCGGCCTCTGGCCGGTCTTTTTGCGTGCGGCCCTTGGTTGAGAGAGACCTGGGTCTCGCAGGCTGCAGAAAAGCCGGTCAACCGGCTGACATTGTTATTTCATTAGGTCTTAGAGCGTGTTCGCCGCCGCCGGCGAAAAGCCTTGACGGCGCGCCTGCCGCGGATTTTACAAAAGGGGTGCCCATGGAGTCGCCCAGATGTTCGGTGCCATCCCGCTGCTGATCGTGCCCTTCGTCCTCTACAATCTCGGCCTGCTGGGATTGTTCGGCGGCGGCGACGATCCCTGGACGATCGAGATGTTCTCCTTCCGCATGATGTCGGGCGGCGTGTTCTCGATGACGCTTGGTGGCCTGATGGTGCTGATCGGGCTGATCTTCCTCTTCGTCGAGATCTCAAAATCGGTGCGCACCACCAACGCCTCGATCCTCGATCACCTTTTGTCGACGCTGGTCTTCATCGCCTTCCTGGTCGAATTCCTGCTGGTGAAAGGCGCGGCGCACTCCGTCTTCTTCACGCTGATGGTCATCGCGCTGTTCGACGTGCTGGCCGGCTTCTCGGTGTCGATGCGGTCGGCCAGCCGGGATATCAATTTGAACTAGGTCTTCCAACGTCATTCCAGGGCGAAGCAGGAGCGAAGCTCCGTCGCGAAGACCCTGGAATCTATGCCGTTATCTTCGCCAAGGAGTGCAACAGAGCAGAATTCTGCACCGCAGGAACGCTTCGAACGCACGGAATCGATTCTATGGTCTGCGCGCGTCGCGTCGCTCCTTGCTCCGCCATAGAATGACAATGCGAGGAACGTTCCGGCTAATCTCCAAAACCCCCGATACGAAAGCGGTCAATCCACAGTAGCCTCAGCTTTTCGTGCGACCACTGCCTCGTAGGCAGCGCGCAGTTGCTGGCGCACGGTCGGCGTGCCCGGCGGCGTCTTGGATGGCGCGCCCAGATGCTCGTGACGCAGTTCGTCCATGAATTGGTCCCATAGCGGCGGACCGCCCTTTTCGAGCAGCTCGGCGCGGATCGACAATTCTTCCGTGACCGGCAGCCAGACGCGTCCCCAGGCGCCGAGCTGCGCCAGGATGGGCACCAGCGTGATCGCCATCTCGGTCAGGCTGTAGATCGCCTTCTGCCTGTGGCTGGGGTCGTCGGCCTTGGTCAGCAGGCCAAGCTCCATCAGCCGTTTCAGCCGGTCGGCCAGGATGTTGGAGGCGATGCCTTCCAGCGAGCCGTTGAGCAACTCGCGAAAATGGCGCCGGCCGCCAAAGATCATGTCGCGCAGGATGATCAGGCTCCAGCGGTCGCCAAAGACTTCGAGCGACAGATTGATCGGGCAGCCGGACCGACGGTCGATGCTCATGGCACTCTCCAGAAAAACCAGTTGCATTATGATATCGGTTTGATTATCGTGCAACTGATTGCAAATTGCAATCGGATAGGAGGAGCAGATGACCACCGCAGCGCAGCGCCCCGACATCGTTTCGGAAAGCTTCGGCAGTCCGAAAGATCCGCCGATCCTTTTGATCATGGGCGCCATGGCTTCGATGCTGTGGTGGCCGGAAGCCTTCTGCCGGCAACTTGCCGAGCGCGGCCGCTTCGTCATCCGCTACGACAACCGCGACACGGGCCTATCGACCAAATTTCCGCCGGGCGCGCCGTCCTACACGTTCGAGGATATGGTGGACGACGCCATGCGCGTGCTCGACGACCATGGCGTCACCAGAGCGCATGTCGCCGGCATGTCGATGGGCGGCATGCTCGCGCAGAGCGTGGCGCTGAAATATCCCGAACGCGTCAGCGCGCTCACCGTGATCTCCTGTTCGCCGCTCGGCGTCGATACATCCGGCCTGCCCGGAACGACCGAAGCCTACAAGCAGCACTCGGCCGAAGGCGGCAATGTCGACTGGTCGAAGCGGGAGCAGGTGCTCGACTTCATGGTCAAGGATGCCCGCGCCATCGCCAGCACTCGCCATCCGTTCGATGAGGGGCGGACGCGCAAGATGATCGAGGAGGATTACGACCGCTCCGGCGGTCTGGCCAGCGCGACCAACCATTTTCTGCTCAAAGGCGGCGGCCCGCAGCGCACGGTGCGGGATCTGCGCGTGCCGCTGCTCGTCATCCACGGTAGCGCCGATCCGCTCTTCCCGATCGAACATGGCGAAGCGCTCGCCAAGGCGGTTCTCGGCGCAAAGCTGGTCAAGGTCGAAGGGGGCGGCCACGAACTGCATCGCAACGACTGGTCGCAGATCATCGAGGCCATCGCCGCACACGGCTAGCGCCTGCAAGACGCCGGCTTGACTCGAGCCGTCCGCGACAATAGTGAAGTAGTTACTTCAGTATCGATTATCCGAATGCGAAAGAGAGCCGGAATGTCCCTGACGCTGCATTTCCACCCGCTGGCCTCGTTCTGCTGGAAGCCGCTAATCGCGCTTTACGAGAACGACACGACATTCGAGCCGGTCATTGTCGACCTCGGCGACGAGGCTTCCCGCGCCGCATTCCTGAAAGTGTCGCCGACCGGCAAGATGCCGGCGCTGCGTGACGATGCGCGGGACCGCACGATGCTGGAATCGACCATCGTCGTCGAATATCTCGCCGCGCATTACCCCGGGCCGATCGAGCTCATTCCCGCCGATATCGATCTCGCCCTGCAGGTCCGCCAGGCAGACCGCTTCTACGATTTCTACGTGCAGCATCCGATGCAGAAGATCGTCGGCGACAGGCTGCGGCCGACGGACAAGACCGATCCGTTCGGGGTCGAGGAGGCCCGCGTGCAGCTGCGCAACTCCTATGCCATTGTCGACGAGGAGATGGCGGCAAGGACCTGGGCCGTAGGCGAAAGCTTCACCATGGCCGACTGCGCCGCCTCGCCGGCGCTGTTCTACGCCAACAAGGTCGAGCCCTTCGGCGAAAAATTCCCGGCCTTGAAACGCTACCACGAGCGGCTGCTCGCGCGCCCGTCCTTCGCCCGGGTGATCGAGGAAGCGGGACCTTACTTCAAGCTCTTTCCGTACAATAACGGCTAGAGCGAGATGCTCCACGATCCCGCCCAGCTCGACCTGATGTTCCAGGCGCTCGCCGACCCGGCGCGGCGGCAGATGGTGGACCGTCTGTCGCGCGGGCCGGCTTCGGTCAGCCAGCTTGCTGAACCGTTAGCGATGTCGTTGTCGGCCGTCGTCCAGCATCTCAACGTGCTTGAGGCAAGCGGCCTGGTGCGGACCGAAAAGCTTGGCCGGGTGCGGACCTGCCGGATCGAGCCGCAGGCGCTTCGGGCCGCCGAGCACTGGATCAACGAGCGGCGGCTTGCCTGGGAGCGTCGGCTCGACCGCCTCGGCGATTTCCTCGCTGAAACGAAAGATGAAACCTGAAGGGTCCCGTCATGAGCGAACGATCCGTCGTCCATTCCACCTTCGTCATCGAGCGCGTCTATCCGGCGGCGCCGGAGAAGGTCTATTTCGCGCTGAGCGATCCGACGGCGAAGAAGCGCTGGTTCTTTGACCCCGACAACCCCATGCCCAGCCGGCATGAGATGGATTTTCGGGTCGGCGGCAAGGAAGTGAATGCCGGCTGTCCCAGCGACGGACAGATGCATTTCTACAACGCGATCTATCACGATATCGTGCCCAACCGGCGCATCGTCTACAGTTATGAGCTCTTGTTCGGCGAAACCCGGGTCTCCGTGTCGCTTGCGACGATCGAGCTCGTCGCCGAAGGCAAGGGAACGCGGCTCATCCTGACGGAGCAGGGCGCCTTTTTCGACGGCATCGACTCACCGGCCACCCGCGAACACGGCACCGGCGAATTGCTCGACGCGCTCGGGACGGCACTGGGAGCTGAGGGCTCCGGCCAAAGCGCATCGCGCTTTGGGTCTTGACGCCTGTCGTTGTCTCAGAACCGCTGCACACTTCTGAGCGACATGCATCAAACGCCAAAGACTATTCCCCAGGCGCCGTTTCCCAGAATTGGTCGAGCCAGATATTGAGCCTGAGGAAGCCGGCGCTGCTGACAGTATAAACGCGCCTCGTGCCTTGGGGCTTGGCGTTGACTAGGCCGGCGTCCAGCAGGACCTTCAAATGCTGGGAGACCGCCGGGCGTGAGACTGGCAATCCGGCGGCCAATTCGTTCACCGTCTTTGGGCCGCGCCGGAGTTCTTCCAAGAGATAGCGCCGGTTGGGATCGGCTATCGCCATAAAGGCGTCAGAAAACATCATGCCTTTATTTGTGAGGCAAAGTCTCGCGAATCTCAACTATCGGTTTCAACCTTTCTGCGCGGATCGAGCCGCGTGGCCTCGGGCGTGACGGCGCGGTCCGCGGGCTGCGTCTTGAAGGCATCGCGGTTTTCGATCGGCACCGGCGCGCGGGCGCGGATACGCAGCAGCGTGTAGCCGGCGAGGCTGAGATGGGCGAGCGCGGTTGCAAGGAAAAGGCCCTCCGGACGCACCGAACCCATCAAGGCCGCGGCCAGGAGCGGGCCGATCATCGTGCCGAACCCGTAGAGCAGCAACAGGCCGCCGGAAACCTTGACGAAGTCCTCGGCGCGGGCGTGGTCGTTGGCATGCGCGACGGCGATCGAATAGAGCGTATAGGCGAAGGCGCCATAGGCGGCGGTCAGCACGATGACGAAAACACCCGAACGCGGCGCGACCAGGAAGATCAGCACCGCGACTAGCGCCGCGCCGAAGGCCGCGCCGGCCAGCACGAAGCGGCGATCGGTCGTGTCCGAGAGACGCCCGGCCGGAAGCTGCATGGCGGCGCCGGCGATGACCACAAGGCTCATCATCAGAGCGATCTCGGCGGTGGAGATGCCGATGCGGGCGCCATAGACGGCGCCGAGCGTGCCCCAGGCGCCGTTGGCAATGCCGATCAGGAGGCAGGCCACGGCCGACACCGGCGAATTGGCGTAGAGGCCTTTGACGTCGAGCTTGACGTCCTGCAGGGGCTTGGGATGCGACTGCGTCGACACGGCCGTCGGAATGAGCGATAGGCAAAACAGGATGCCGGTGATCATGAACAGCGAGGCCGACCGAACATCGCCGCCGGCGACGATCATCTGGCCGCCCATGATCGAGGCATAGGTGACCATCATATAGAGGCCGAAGACGGTGCCGCGGTTCTCGTTGGTGGCCTTCTCGTTCAGCCAGCTCTCGATCACCATGAAAGCCCCGGCCATGGTGAAGCCGGTGAAGGCGCGCAAAAGGATCCAGAAATATTCGTCGATGATGAGGCCGGTGAGCAGCGCGATGATCGCGCCGGACGCGGCGAAGGCGCCGAAAGCCCTGACATGGCCGGCACGGCGAACAAGACGCGGCGCGAAGAAACAGCCGGTGACGAAGCCGCCCGCCCAGGCCGTGCCCATCAGGCCGAGCGATGCAGTCGAAAAGCCTTCCACCTGGCCGCGCAGCGGCAGGAGCAGCCCGTGCAGGCCGGATGCGGCGAGCAGGAACGCGGTGCCGCGCAGCAGCGAGAGGATCGGTCTGTAGGTTGCAAACATCGCTTGATCCGGGTTCGAGACGCAGGGCCTGAAGACAGATGTATTCGGGCTTTTCGGCGGCGAGAGAGCACGCCGAACAATTTATCCGCGGCGGAACAGCGACTCGGCGGCGGATTTGGTGGCGCCCTTGGCGGTGCGCTCGGCTTCCAGCCTGGCGATCTCGTCGCGCAGCAATGCGATGCGCTCGGACAATTCGTCGACGGACAGCAAAGACAGGTCCTGGCCGATCTCGTGCGGGCGCTGCTTTTTCCTGGGTTCGTCGTCGAAGATCGCCATCCGTCGCTCCTCTCTTACTCGGCCATTTGCCTGATTTGGCAATCGGCATACATAGAGCAATTCCGGGAAAAATGCGTAGCGGTTTTCCGCCCGGAATAGCGTAGGAACAAAGAGTTGGAGCAGGTTGGCGCTTCTTCAAGCGCCGAACTGCTCCAGGCAGATGCAAACGGGCGGCGATAGACCGGGATACAGGGAGAACACGATATCATGGCAAACGGACAGAAGATTCCGGCGAAGATGACGGCCATCGCGATCTCGCAACCGGGTGGGCCAAAGGTGCTCAAGCCGGAAACGCGCGACGTGCCGGTGCCCGGCCCCGGCGAAGTGCTGATCCGGGTGCACGCGGCCGGCGTCAACCGGCCGGACGTCCAGCAGCGCAAGGGCGCCTATCCGCCGCCGCCCGGTGCATCCGACTTGCCGGGCCTCGAAGCGTCGGGCGAAATCGCGGCGCTCGGCGACGAGATATCGCGCTGGCGCATCGGCGACCGGGTCTGCGCGCTGACGCCGGGCGGCGGCTATGCCGAATATGTCAAGGTTCATACCGGCAGCGTGCTGCCGCTGCCGGCGGGTTTCACGCATTCGGAAGCCGCCGCGGTTCCGGAAAACTACTTCACCGTCTGGCACAATGTATTCGAGCGCGGCGGCCTGAAGAAAGGCGAGACGCTGCTTGTCCATGGCGGTTCGTCCGGCATTGGCACCACCGCCATCCAGCTCGCCTCGGCCTTCGGCGCCACTGTGATCACCACCGCCGGCAGCAAGGAGAAATGCGACGCCTGCCTGAAGCTCGGCGCCGACCGGGCAGTCAACTACCGCGAGGAGGATTTCGTCGCCGCCGTGAAGGATGCGACCGATGGCAAGGGCGCCGACGTCATCCTCGACATGGTCGGCGGCGATTATGTCGGGCGCAATTACGATGCCGCGGCCGTCGAAGGGCGCATCGTACAGATCGCAGTGCAGGCCGGGGCCGTGGCCAGCGCCGACTTCTCCAAGGTCATGGTGAAGCGGCTGACCCATACCGGCTCGACGCTTCGCCCGCGTACCGTCGAGTTCAAGGCGGCGATCGCAGCCGTGCTCGAGGCCCAGGTGTGGCCACTGCTCGGCACGCGCAAGGTGGCTCCTGTGATGGACATGATCTTTCCGCTGACCGAAGCCTGGCGGGCGCACGAGCGGATGGAAGACGGCGAGCATATCGGCAAGATCGTCCTCGATGTGGAGTAGGATGGGGCTTCTGCGCTTCCGGTACTCACGTACTAAAGTACGCTCCGCTCCGGTTCTCGAAGTCCACCATTTTCGACTCGGCCTGACCTGAATCTCGACCCATCCTGGCGTCGGCGCGTGTCCGGTTCCAAGCTGAACGAAACCTTAATGCTGCATTGCACAAAACGCATTGCGGCCATGCAAAAGCGTCCGTTCAATTTGTGGGCAGGAGTGCCTATTTACGCGGCATCAAACGATTTGACCAAACGACTGGAGAACCATCATGAACCCGATCAGTGCTTTCCGTAAGTGGCGCATGTACAACGAGACCGTGCGCGAATTGAACAAGCTCAATGCCCGCCAGCTTAGCGACCTCGGCATCAACCGGGCCGATATCGAGCGTATCGCCCGCCAGGCGGTGTAATCAGACGCAGCCCGGCCTCGCGGTCGGGCTGCGACATGCAAGCCAGAGCCGTCGAGACGCTTGCTTTGTTTCCGGTTCCAAGCCCGCTGGACCTCGTCCAGCGGGTTTTGTCTTTTTAGGGCCTTGAATCGGCCCTTCCCAAAAACATTGCGAAAATTGGAGGGAGCGTTTATACAGGCCGCGAATTTCCCATTTTGGTGGCTCTAAAACCACCGCCCGCGCGGGAACGCGGGCGAACGAGAAGGATTTTTGATATGGCCAATTCGCTGCTGATGCCCAAGGCGACCGCCGTCTGGCTGGTCGACAACACCGCGCTTTCCTTCGAGCAGATCGCGCAGTTCTGCGGGCTGCATCCGCTGGAGGTCAAGGCGATCGCCGACGGCGAGTCGGCCCAGGGCATCAAGGGCATGGACCCGATCATCACCGGCCAGTTGACGCGCGACGAGATCGCGCGCGGCGAGAAGGACATCAACTACCGGCTGAAGTTGTCGGAGCCGAAGGTGCGGGTGCCGGAATCGAAGCGCAAAGGCCCGCGCTACACGCCGCTGTCGAAGCGCCAGGACCGGCCGAACGCCATCTTGTGGCTGGTGCGCAACCATCCCGAGCTCAAGGATGCGCAGATTGCCCGTCTCGTAGGCACCACCAAGTCGACGATCGAGCAGATCCGCGAACGCAAGCACTGGAACTCGGCCAATCTGCAGCCGATGGATCCGGTGACGCTCGGCCTCACCTCGCAGATCGACCTGGACCTCGAAGTCAACCGCGCCTCGCGCGGCCGCGAGCCGGCGCAGCCGGTCGGCGACACGCTGCTGCCCGCCGCGCTCACCGAACGGCTGGTGCCGGCGCCGGAGAAGCCGAAGGATGAGGACCAGGAGCTCGATGCCAACGCCGTCTTCGCCAAGCTTTCGGCGCTCAAGTCGAAGGACAAGAACGAAGACGACGATCAGGAGTAAGCGTCTCGGCATCCAATAAAAAAGCCCGCTCGAAGCGGGCTTTTTTATTGGACAATGGCTTGGGAGGAAGTCACGTCCGCGCGGCGCGGTCGGGGGCCATGCCGTAATCCTCTGAGCGCTCGACGGCGCGGTAGAAATCGGCGAGCTGCTTGCCTCGCTCCGGCTTGAAGATGCGGCCGGCAATGACGACCGAGGCGATGCGATCGATGCGGAAGGCGCGGAAATCGTCGCGCATCTCGCACCAGGCGACCAGTGTCCAGACCTTGCCCCAGAACCACAGCCCCAACGGCCTGATGTCGCGCGCGGTGCCGCGGCCGGCTTCGTCGGAATAGTCGATGGTCAGCACCTGGCGCTTCTCGATGGCGCGCTCGATCAGGTCGATCGCTTCCCGCGCGGCGTCGCTCACCACCCACATCGGCGTGTGGATCTCGGTGCGGGCGATGCGGTCCTTCTCGGTGTCGGGCAGCACGGCGCCGATCTTGACTAGCGCCTCGTCGGCGGCCCTCGCCATCGTAGCGCCGCCGAAGGCGCGCACCATGCGGGCGCCGGCAACCAGCGCCACGATCTCGTCACGTGTGAACATCAGCGGGGGAAGGTCGAATCCCTCCCGCATCATGTAGCCGACGCCCGCTTCGCCATCGATCGGCACGCCGGTCGACTGCAGGTCGGCTATGTCGCGGTAAATGGTGCGCTCGGACACCTCGAGCCATGCGCCTAGCTTCTGCGCGGTGACCAGCCGGCCGCCCCGCAAATGCTGCACGATCTGGAAAAGCCTGTCAGCACGACGCATCGCTAGATCCCCCGAGGATTATGGCATAAGCCCTTCGCGCTTGCGCAGCGCGGCAACGAATTTCGCTCCGAAGGACAGTCGCGGCGACGGCTTGATGTGGTTGACGCCCGGTGCGTTCAGCTTGTCGTTCCAGCTTCTCACCATTGCGGATTACTCCGGATCGTCGAACCATGTTCGTTGCTGTCAGGATCTAAGCCGCTCCAATTACCGCATGCCTCCTGACAACATACTGTCAGGAGGCTGCGGCGAAGCTACCGGCAAACAAAGGCTTCTTTCCCTGAACTCAACATCGCTGGCCGCCATTACATCTGGGCGCGCTGCCGCCACAATCCAAGTCGCGGCAGCGAAATTTCAGTTTTCGCGTACGCGGCCCTGGTAAAGGTCCGGCCAGCCGATGTCCTTGCGGATGTCCGCCGGCAAGGTGTTCAGGAAACGCTGGGTGCGAATCTCGTTGCGCACGGTGCGGATTCTGCCGACATAATGCTGCACACTACGCAGAATTGTAAAACCGTTCATGACCTCACTCCTCTCTTTTGGATGGGAAGAGTATCTCACACCCCTCCTGACAGCAGTCTGTCAGGAAGTTGGCAGGGTGCGGAGAAAGACGGTGCAGTGCCGCTCGCAGCGTTCGAATAGGCCCTATTTCTGTCAGGAATGCTCCGCCCGAGGGTGCGCTCGAGAACAGCTTTGACAGTCGCCATCGATGCTGGTCAAAGGCGGCATGACGAAACTGCTCGCCCTTGTCATCTGCGGCATCATGCTGATCCAGGTCATCAAGCCGCTGGGCTGGCCGGGGCTGAAGCGGCGCAGCGATTTTTGGAAGCTGGCGCTGCTTGCGATGGCCGCGATCTCGCTGGCGGCGGTGCTTGGACACTGGGTATAGGCCTGTTCGGGGGACCGCCCGCGAGTGGCGCGTCCTGCCGTTCACGCGCAGCAGTCCGACCGATCCTTGTCTTTGTCCCGATATTCGTCATGCAGGCGCACCCAGTCCATCAGGTTGTGATAGGGACCCGTCTCGCCGCGGCCCTTCGGCGTCATGTCGAGATAATGATAGGTGCCGATGAGCGCGTCGCCGCCGCGGGCGCGCGACATGAAGGTGAGAAAGATGTCGCCGCACTCGTTGCGATAGAAGATGCTGGTGCCGGGCAGGTCTTTCGAGCGCAACGGGCGCTTCTCGAAATTGTAGGTGGTTTCGCCCGCCGCGATCTGCCTGTCGGTGAAGGAGACCTGCAGGTCGAAGTTGAAATCGGACGCATAGGACGACACCCAGTCGAACTTCCAGCCCATGCGCTGCTTGTAAGGCAGGATTTCGGCCAGCGGCGCACGCGAGACGACGACCAGCGAGACGTCATGATGCTTCAGATGCTGGTCGGCGCCATCGATATGGTCGGCGAGGAACGAGCAGCCCTCGCAGCGGTGGTCGGAACCCGGGGCCATCATGAAATGATAGACGATGAGCTGGCTCTTGCCGGCGAACAGTTCGGCAAGATGCTTCGGCCCCGCTTCGCTCTCGAAAACATAATCCTTGCGCAGTTTGAACCAGGGCAGTTGCCGCCGCTCCGCGGCGATAAGCTCGCGGAATTTTGTCAGCTCCTTCTCGCGCTCGAGATGCTTGCGATGCGCTTCGAACCAGTCTTCGCGCGAAACCACGGCATTGCGATGCATGACCATCTCCTGTCCTCTCCTGCCAAGGACGTTCGACATCGGCGCGATCCGACATGGTCGATAGCGGTCGGCGCCTGACAAGTGGGAACGCGGCTCGCAAAAAGCAAAAACCCGGGCTGCCGGCCCGGGTTTTATGCACTGCTCAGAGATGGCGTCAGGCGGCCTTTTCCAGCGCCGGCTGCCATTTTCCGAGCGCCGCCAGATGGTTCATATGGGCCCGGTGAGTGAAGGCAGCCTGGCCGGCGGCAACATTCGAGGCCTTGCCACTCCATGCCTTCTGCGGCGCGGCCTGCAGCGCGCGGCCATAGGAGAAGGTCAGTTTCCAAGGATGTGGGCCGATGGCGTTGATGGCATTGAGGTTGGCGGTCGCCTCCTCGTCCTCCTGGCCGCCGGAGAGGAAGGCAATGCCCGGCACTGCCGACGGCACCACCTCGCGGAACAGCTTTATCGTCTTCTCGGCGATTTCCTCCGGGCTGTCGCTCTTGCCCGACTTCTTGCCGGAGATGACCATGTTCGGCTTCAGGATCGAGCCTTCCAGCACGACGCGGGCCGCGTAAAGCTCGTCGTAGAGCTTGATCAGCGTCGCCTTGGAGACGTCGTAGCAGGTGTCGATCGAATGCGCCCCGTCCATCAGCACTTCCGGCTCGACGATCGGCACGATGCCGGCTTCCTGGCAGAGCGCGGCATAGCGGGCCAGCGCGTGGGTGTTCGAGGCGATCGAATTGGCCGAGGGCACGCCCTTGCTGGTGTCGATGTCGATCACCGCGCGCCATTTGGCGAAGCGGGCGCCGAGCTTGTAATAGTCGGCAAGCCGCTCGCGCAGCCCGTCCAGGCCCTCGGTGATGGTGTCGCCGGGAAAGCCGGCGAGAGGCTTGGCGCCGAGATCGACTTTGATGCCGGGAATGGCGCCGGACGCCTTGATGATGTCGACCAGCGGTGTGCCGTCGGCGGCCTTCTGGCGAATGGTCTCATCGTAGAGAATGACGCCGGAGATGTATTTTGACATCGCCTCCTTGGACCGGAACATCATCTCGCGATAGTCGCGCCGGTTATCGGCCGTGGATTCGACGCCGATGACGTCAAAACGCTTCTTGATGGTGCCGGAGCTCTCATCGGCGGCCAACAGGCCCTTGCCGCCGCTCACCATCGCGGCGGCGATATCTTCGAGACGTTCGCTCATGGGTGCTCTCCTACGCTGCGTTTATTCCGCGCTAGCAGAACACTACCGCCAAAGGAATGACGCCGGAAAGCTAGAATCGATTGAAAGCCGCGCGGGCTTTGCCTGGTCTCGGACTGTTTACCGCTTCAGCACCTCGACGCCGGGCAGCGGCTTGCCTTCCATCCATTCGAGGAACGCGCCGCCGGCGGTCGAGACATAGGTGAAGTCGTCGGCGACGCCAGCATGGTTGAGCGCGGCCACCGTGTCGCCGCCGCCGGCTACCGAGACCAGCTTGCCTTCCTTGGTGCGTGCGGCGGCATGCTTTGCCGCGGCCACCGTAGCGCGGTCGAAAGGCTCGATCTCGAAGGCGCCAAGCGGACCGTTCCAGACCAGCGTCGCGGCGCGATCGATCCAGTCGTTGACGCTCTGCACGGTCTTTGCACCGACATCGAGGATCATGCCGTCGGCCGGCACGTCCGAGATGGCGACGGTCTCGCTGGCGGCGCCCGCCTTGAATTCCTTGGCCACAACGCCGTCGGTGGGCAGGATGATGGCGCTGCCGGCTTCCGCCGCCTCGATCATGATCTGCTTGGCGGTGCCGGCGAGGTCATGCTCGCAGAGCGATTTGCCGACATCGGTGCCGCGCGCGGCAAGAAAGGTGTTGGCCATGCCGCCGCCGATCACCAGCGCGTCGACCTTCTTCACCAGGTTCATCAAAAGGTCGATCTTGGTCGAGACCTTGGCGCCGCCAACGATGGCCACCACCGGGCGTACCGGATCGCCGAGGCCCTTTTCCAGCGCGTCGAGCTCGGCCTGCATGGTGCGGCCGGCATAGGCCGGCAAATGATGCGCCAGACCCTCGGTCGAAGCATGCGCGCGGTGCGCGGCCGAAAAGGCGTCGTTGACATAGATGTCGCCATTGGCGGCGAGCTGTTCGGTGAAGGCCGGTTCGTTCTTCTCCTCCGCCTTGTGGAAGCGAGTGTTCTCGAGCAGCAGGACGTCGCCGTCCTTCATCGCCGCGACGGCTTCGGCGGCCTTGGCGCCGATGCAGTCGGCGGCGAAACCGACCGGGCGGCCGAGAACGTCAGCCGTGGCCCTGGCGATCGGCTCCAGCGAGAATTCGTCCGACGGGCCGTCCTTGGGGCGGCCGAAATGCGCAAGCAGGATGACCTTGGCGCCCTTTTTCGAGAGCTCGGCGATGGTCGGGCCGATGCGCTCGATGCGAGTGGCGTCGGTCACCTTGCCGTCGGCGACGGGAACGTTGAGGTCGACGCGCACCAGGACGCGCTTGCCGCTGACGGCGCCGATATCATCGAGTGTCTTGAAGCCGGCCATGGTCGTTCCTTCCTGGTGCCTTGACGCAATCCGGACGGAAAACCGCCCACACTTTTCGTGAAATTGCTCTAGCGAAAACGCGGCGACCTTACTCGGCGCGAAGGACGATGCAAGGGCCGCGTCAATGGCGCGCGCGCAAAAATGATGTCGCCGTGAGATATCAGCCTTCGCCGGTTGCCTTCTGCCCGTCCGCTGCGGGCGCCACGGTGTCGACCGGCACGTCGTCGGCTGCCTGCTTCGCCGCCGGCCTGCGCCAGCTGCGGATCAGCGCCGCGATGCGGTCGCCGATCTCGCCGGCGCTCATGAATACCGGCACGCGCGCGACCGGCGCGGTCGGCTCGAAGGACAGGCCGAGGCCGGTGATTCTGCCTTTCTCATCCACATCGCGCACGATCAGCTCGATCGGTCCGATCATCACACGGTCGGCATATTCGGCACGGCCGCCGAGCCGCTCGGTAACGAGCGCTGCAACGGTGAGCTTCTGCTCGGCCTCGGACAGGCCGGGGGCATAGGCCGCTTCCAGCTCCGCGGCCGAGCGGGCCGGATCGACGGCAAAGGCGCCGAAGAAGTCGGCATCCTCAGGATCGACCACGGCGCGGCTGGCAAAAAGCTTGTCGAGCAGGCGCGGGTAGCGGTCCGGCACGAAGATGTAGACCTGATCGCCGGCCGCCAGCCGGCCCATGTCCTGGAAGCGCATCGAGCGGCCGTCGCGCAGCACCAGCGAGGGCCTCGCCCAGCGCGGGATGCGCTCGCCCCGCGCCACCGGGCTGCCGGGTGCTACGCGATAGGCGAGCAGCTCATGATGTGCCGAGCCCGGCAATTCGAGCTCCACCTTGTCCAGCGGCCCAAGACGGGCCGGCACGATCAGCCCGAGGCGGCGCGCCAGCGGACCGACCGTCCAGCCCTGCACCACCAGCGACACCAGAACGATGATGAAGGCGGCGTTGAAGATCAGCCGGCCGTGCTCGAGCCCGCCGAGCAGCGGCGTTATGGCGAGCAGGATCGAGACCGCGCCGCGCAGGCCGACCCAGGAGACGAAGGCGACCTCTGGCCGCGGCAGCCGGAACGGGGTCAGGCAAAGCCAGACGGCGACCGGGCGGGCGACGAAGATCAGGAACAGGCCGAGCAGGATCGCCGGCACAAGGATTTCGGGGAATTGCGAGGGTGTGGCGAACAGGCCGAGGATCAGGAACATGATGATCTGCGCCAGCCACGACATGCCGTCCTGGAAACGCTTCAGGATGGTGACGGCGCGTATGTCGGAATTGCCGGCGATCAGCCCGGCAAGATAGACGGCGAGGAAACCCGAGCCGCCGACGGCGCCGGCTGCCGCGAACACCATCAGCGATAGCGTCAGCACGAAGATGGGCAGCAGGCCGTGATCGAGATTCAACCGCTCGACCAGACGCACGATGGCAAAACCGCCGAGCACGCCGATGACGGCGCCGAGCCCCATATTGGCGAGGAAGCCGAGCAAAAGGTTGGTGGCCAGCACGTTGGCTTCCGGGTTGGCATGCGCGGCGATGATCTCGACCAGGGTGATGGTGAGGAAGATGGCGATCGGGTCGTTGGTGCCGGATTCCACCTCGAGCGTCGCGCGCACGCGCTCGCGCAGATGGATCTCGCCGGCGCGCAGCAGGAAGAAGACGGCGGCCGCGTCGGTGGAGGCGACGGCAGCGCCAAGCAGGGAGGATTCCAGCCAGCTGAGCTTGAGAACATAGGAAGCGGCGGCGCTGAAGATGGCTGTGGTCAGGATAACGCCGATCGTGGCCAGCGACAGCGCCGGCCCGGCTGCTTGCCTGAGCGCGTTGAGCGGCGTGCCGAAACCGGAATCGAACAGGATCACGGCCAAAGCCAGTGAGCCGGCAAAATAAGCCAGCCGCGCATTGTCGAATTCGATGCCGAGGCCGTCGACGCCGGTGGCAAGCCCGATGCAGAGGAAGAGCAGCAGCAAAGGAGCGCCGAAGCGGAAGGCGATCAGGCTCGAAAACGCGGCGGCGACAATGAGCGCCGTGCCGACCAGCGTCACGAGATAGATCGCATGCTCCATCCGCTGTTGCCCCTCCAAATCCCTCTGTTTGTGGCTTTACGGGAGAGTGGGGCGAAGACATGACCAGTGCAAGGCAACAGGATGTTTTTTGGGTTCAATGCTTCCAAACTTCGTCATTCCAGGGCGAAGCAGGAGCGAAGCTCAGCCGCGGATTCTGGAATGACGACGCGATTGGTGTTCCGGCTGTCACCAGGTGCGCTGATCCGCCGAGGCTTAAACGAAAACGCCCGGCCGAAGCCGGGCGTTTTGAACTGTAAATTGACGAGCGATCAGCCGATGGTCTTGCCGAAGGCGACGGCGGTGTCGCCCATGCGGTTCGAGAAGCCCCATTCATTGTCGTACCAGGACAGCACCGAGACGAAGTTGCCGTCCATCACCTTGGTCTGGTCGAGTGCCACGATCGAGGAATGCGGGTCGTGGTTGAAGTCGATCGACACGTTCGGGTGATGGGTGACCGACAGAACGCCCTTCAGCTTGCCATTGGACGCGGCGATGACCGCTTCGTTGATCTCCTGAGCGGAAGTCGAGCGCTTGGCGATGAACTTGAAGTCGACAACCGAGACGTTCGGGGTCGGCACGCGGATCGAAATGCCGTCGAGCTTGCCCTTGAGCTCGGGCAGGACAAGGCCGATCGCCTTGGCGGCGCCCGTCGAGGTCGGGATCTGCGACAGCGCCGCGGCGCGGGCGCGGTAGAGATCCTTGTGCATGGTGTCCAGCGTCGGCTGGTCGCCGGTGTAGGAGTGGATCGTCGTCATCATGCCCTTCTCGATACCGACGGTCTCGTGCAGCACGGCCGCCAGCGGCGCCAGGCAGTTGGTGGTGCAGGACGCGTTCGAGATGACGATGTGGTCCTTGGTCAGCTTGTCGTGGTTGATGCCGTAGACGACGGTGAGGTCGGCGCCTTCGGCCGGGGCCGAGACGAGCACGCGCTTGGCGCCGGCGGTGAGATGCGCGGCGGCCTTGTCGCGGGCGGTGAAGATGCCGGTACATTCGAGCGCGATATCGACACCGAGCTCCTTCCAGGGCAGCTGGGTCGGATCCTTGATCGCGGTGACCTTGAACTTCTCCTTGCCGACCGAGATCTGGTCGCCGTCCACGGTCACTTCATGCGGGAAGCGGCCATGCACGCTGTCATAGCGCAACAGGTGCGCATTGGTCTCGACCGGGCCGAGGTCGTTGACGGCGACCACGTCGATGTCCTTGCGGCCGGATTCATGGATGGCGCGCAGGATGTTGCGGCCGATGCGGCCAAATCCGTTGATGGCAACTCTGACGGTCATTGTTCTCTCCCTTGGGGCGGATGGGTCCGCAGTGTCATAACGGCGGAAGGCGCAAGAATCCAGCCGCAGAAGGTCGCATTTAAATCGATTAGGTTGGTCCAGCCCGGCAAAGCGTCAACCGACGTTGCCGGGCTGAGCCAATTCTTAGTTGCCGTGCAGCCGGGCTTCGACCGCCTTGGCCGCAGCTTCGGCGGTGATGCCGAAATGCGGATAGAGCTGCTCGATCGAGCCGGAGGCACCAAAACCGTGCATGCCGACAAAAATGCCGTCGGTGCCGATCAGGTGATCCCAGCCCTGGCGGATGCCGGCTTCGATCGCGACCTTCACCTTGGCGTTGCCGATAGTCTTCTTGCGGTAATCCTCGCTCTGCTGGTCGAACAGCTCGAAGCAGGGCACAGAGACGACGCGGGTCGGATGGCCGTGCTTTTCCAGCAGGTCGCGCGCGCCAAGCGCGATCTCGACCTCGGAGCCGGTGGCGAAGATCGTCACCACGGCCTCGCCGCCGGCGGCGGCCAGCTCATAGGCGCCCTGGCTGGAGAGGTTCGTCGCCGAATGCTCCGTGCGCACGGTCGGCAGGTTCTGGCGGGTCAGCGCCAGCGTCGAGGGCGTCTTTTCGGATTCCAGCGCAATCTGCCAGCATTCGGCGGTTTCGACCGCGTCGGCCGGGCGGAAGACATTGTGGTTGGGGATGGCGCGCAGCGCCGCCAGATGCTCGACCGGCTGATGCGTCGGGCCGTCCTCGCCGAGGCCGATCGAATCATGCGTCATGACGAAGATCGAGCGGATGCCCATCAGCGAGGCAAGGCGCATCGACGGGCGGGCGTAGTCGGAGAAGCACAGGAAGGTGCCGCCATAGGCGATCAGGCCGCCATGCAGGGTCAGGCCGTTGATCGCCGCCGCCATGCCGTGTTCGCGAATGCCGTAATGGACATAGCGCTGGCCGTAATCATCGGGGGTGATGTTCTTGGTCTGGCTGGTCTTGGTGTTGTTGGAGCCGGTGAGGTCGGCCGAGCCGCCGATGGTTTCCGGCACCGCGCCGTTGATGACTTCCAGCGCCATCTCCGACGACTTGCGGGTGGCGACCTTCGGCTTGTCGGCCGACAGCTGCTTCTTGTAGTCGGCGATGACGGCGTCGAAGTTGGAGGGCAGCTTGCCGGCGAGGCGGCGCTCGAACTCGGCCTTGAGCTTCGGCTCGGCCTTCGCCAGGCGGCCTTCCCAGTCGGCGCGGGCCTTGGCGCCACCCGTGCCGACGGTCCGCCAGGCATCGAGGATGTCGGCCGGAATCTCGAAGGGCGGCGAGTCCCAGTTGAAGAATTTGCGCGCCCCGGCGATTTCCTCGGCGCCCAGCGGCGAGCCATGCGCCTTGTTGGTGCCGGCCTTGGTCGGGGCGCCGAAGCCGATGGTGGTCTTGCAGGCGATCATCGTCGGCTTGTCGGAATGGCGCGCCGCCTCGATGGCATACGCGATCGCTTCCGGATCGGTGCCGTCGATGTGGCTGGCGTTCCAACCGCTGGCCTGGAAGCGGGCGACCTGGTCGGTGTTGTCGGCCAGCGACACCGGACCGTCGATCGAGATGTTGTTGTTGTCCCAGAAGACGATCAGCTTGTTGAGCTTCAGATGCCCGGCCAGCGCGATGGCTTCCTGGGATACACCTTCCATCAGGCAGCCGTCCCCAGCCAGCACATAGGTATAATGGTTGACGAGGTCGTTGCCGAAGGCGGCGTTCATGATGCGCTCGCCGAGCGCGAAGCCGACCGAATTGGCAAGACCTTGGCCGAGCGGGCCGGTGGTGGTCTCGATGCCGGCGGCATGGCCGTATTCGGGATGGCCGGCGGTCTTGGAGCCGAGCTGGCGGAAATTCTTGATCTGGTCGATCGTCATGTCCTCATAGCCGGTGAGGTACAGGAGCGAGTAGAGCAGCATCGAGCCGTGGCCGGCCGACAGAATGAAGCGGTCGCGGTCGGCCCAGTGCGGTGCCTTGGCGTCGAATTTCAGGAAACGGCTGAACAGCACCGTGGCGATGTCGGCGCAGCCCATGGGCAGGCCTGGGTGACCGGAGTTCGCCTTCTCGACGGCGTCCATGGAAAGGAAACGGATCGCGTTGGCCATCCGATCATGTTGTTCACGCGAGGTCATGCTTCCTCCGGAAGTGAGTTGGAGCCTGGGGAGAACCCTTGGAAAAGGATGCCGCGACACATAGCAGGCACGGTCTTTTAGTCAACAAATCGGGATGGATTTTGCCGGGCTTGTGATGGCACCCGGCGCCTACATTAGCGATAGCGGGGGACAGTCGCGAGAGCTTTGTTGACGCGCCCTTCACCCGGCGCCTAATCTTTCGGAGGTAACGCATTCTGAACGCGTGCGATTCGGTGATGGGCAGGGCATAGGACGAAGCCATGACCGGGGAAACGACCCTCAAGGAAGTTATCGCCAGGCTGGGCAAGGCCATGGAAGGGCTGGAAAACGCCGTGGCGGCGAAGCTCGAGCATGAGCGCGATTATTCGGAAGCCGAGGCCGAGGTGCAGCGCATGAACGCCGACCGCTCGCGCCTGGCGCAGGAGCTCGACAATTCCGAAGCGCGCGCCGAACGGCTGGAGGACGCCAACAAGGAAGTGTCGCGGCGGCTGGTGACCGCCATGGAAACCATCCGCGCGGTCCTGGACAGGTAAGGCAATGGCACAGGTCACGGTTTCCATCGACGGCAAACAGTATCGCATGGCCTGCGACGAAGGCCAGGAAGAGCATCTGATCGACCTTGCCGAGCGCTTCGACCGCTATGTCTCGCACCTGAAGGATTCCTTCGGCGAGATCGGCGACCAGCGGCTCACCGTCATGGCCGGCATCATGGTGATGGACGAGCTCTCGGAGCTCACCAAGCGTGTCAAAGGCATGGAGAGCGAAGTGCTGACCTTGCGCAAGACGCGCGACGAGGCGCTGACCAAGGCCGACAAGAGCGACAGCGTGCTCACGACCGCGCTCGGCGCGCTCGCGCAGCGCATGGAAGACCTCACGGCGACGCTCGCGATAAGGAAAGCCTGAGCGGCCCACCCTCTCGCAAAAGCGGAGAAATCCTGCCGAACGTCGCCGTGCTCGCCAAAAAAATATTTGGCTGCAGCGAGCTAGGTTATGGCTCCTGGCGTTTGACCGATGCCGCGATGGTGGTAGCTTAGAATGCTTGCCGGCCGCGCCGGCCATCGTTTCATAAAAAAGGGTAGGGATAGGTCATGAGTCTTCGTATCAACGATGTCGCGCCGGATTTCACGGCCGAAACCACGCAGGGCACCATCGAGTTCCACGACTGGATCGGCGACGGCTGGGCGGTGCTGTTCAGCCATCCGAAGAATTTCACGCCGGTCTGCACCACCGAGCTCGGCACCATGGCCGGCCTCGAAGGCGAGTTCAAAAAGCGCAACGTCAAGATCATCGGCATCTCGGTCGATCCGGTATCGAGCCACGAGAAGTGGCAGGCCGACATCAAGACCGCCACCGGCCAGACGGTGAACTATCCTTTGATCGGTGATAAGGATCTCAAGGTCGCCAAGCTTTATGAAATGTTGCCCGCAGGCGCCGGCGAGACCTCCGAGGGCCGCACGCCGGCCGACAACGCCACCGTGCGCTCGGTCTATGTCATCGGCCCGGACAAGAAGATCAAGCTGGCGCTGACCTATCCGATGACCACGGGCCGCAACTTCGACGAGATCCTGCGCGTCATCGATTCCATCCAGCTGACGGCCAAGCACCAGGTGGCGACGCCGGCCAACTGGAAGCAGGGCGACGACGTCATCATCACCGCCGCCGTCTCCAACGAGGACGCGATCAAGCGTTTCGGCGCGTATGAGACGGTGCTGCCGTACCTCAGGAAGACCAAGCAGCCGACGGCCTGAGCCTTTCCTTCTCCCCGTTCACGGGGAGAAGGTGCCCGAAGGGCGGATGAGGGGCGGCGCCGCGGTCGAGGATCAGCGCGCCGGCCCTTTGAAGCGATTGTTGCCCTGAACGATAACCTCGCAGCGTCGGCGCTGCCCCTCATTGTCCTACCGGTCATTTCTCCCCGTATAGTGACGGGGAAAAAGGGGCGCGCGACCGCTTTCGCTAAAAAAACGGCGGCGCCAGAATCTGGCGTCGCCGTTTTGTTGTTGCTCAGTGCGCGGGTAGCTTTACGCCGCCGGCTGCGCCTCGATGGTCCGCAGCGCCTGGGTCTGGCGCTTGGCGGCGGCCTTGACCGCGTCCTGCACCTTCTCGAAGGCACGCACCTCGATCTGGCGCACGCGCTCGCGGCTGATGTCGAACTCGGCCGAGAGTTCTTCCAGCGTCAGCGGCTCTTCGGCCAGGCGACGCGCCTCGAAGATGCGCCGCTCGCGGTCGTTGAGCACCGACAGGGCGCCCGACAGCATGGTGCGCCGGTTTTCCAACTCGTCCTGCTCGATGAGCATTTCTTCCTGGCTCTCGTGATCGTCGACCAGCCAGTCCTGCCATTCGCCGGACTCGCCTTCGCTCGCCCGGATCGGGGCGTTGAGCGAAGCGTCGCCCGAAAGGCGGCGGTTCATCGACACCACTTCGGCCTCGGAAACGTTGAGGCGAGTGGCGATCTCGGCGATCTGCTCGGGCTTCAAGTCGCCATCGTCGAGCGCCTGGATCTTGCCCTTCACCTTGCGCAGGTTGAAGAACAGACGCTTCTGATTGGCGGTGGTGCCCATCTTGACCAGGCTCCACGAGCGCAGGATGTATTCCTGGATCGAGGCCTTGATCCACCACATGGCATAGGTGGCGAGCCGGAAACCACGCTCCGGTTCGAATTTCTTCACGGCCTGCATGAGGCCGACATTGCCTTCCGAGATCACCTCGCCGATCGGCAGGCCGTAGCCGCGATAGCCCATGGCGATCTTGGCGACGAGCCGCAAATGGCTGGTGACGAGCTTGTGCGCAGCCGTGGTGTCCTGATGCTCGGCATAACGCTTTGCGAGCATGTACTCTTCCTGCGGCTGAAGCATCGGAAAGCGGCGGATTTCTTCCAGGTAACGGGCGAGACCGCCTTCACCGGAAACGATACTGGGTAATGATTGGGCCATGATAGCGCCCCTCTCTCTTTGGAGTGGATGCCCCCGAAACGCGGCGGGCGTTCGTCACGGATGCCAAAGGCTCATCCGCGACAACCTGTGTATATAGGAACAAAACCAGAAAAGACAGGCATTTGTTCAACGCTAAACAGTCTGTCACGCTAAAGTGAACAACGCCGGTCAGGTTTTTTTGATGGCTGGTTTGCAGCTTGTTCGTGGCGGGTCGGTTCAGAGTTTTCGAAAGTCGCCGACGAGTTCCTCCATGTCTCCCGGTATCGGCGCTTCGAACCTCATCGTTAGATGGGTGGTCGGATGCCGGAATTCAAGGAGCCACGCGTGCAGGGCCTGCCGGGGAAAGGCTTTGACCTTGGCCTTCAAGGGTCCGGGCAGCCGGTTGGCCTTGGTGCGGAAAGCCTGCCCGTAATCCGGATCGCCGATCACGGGGTGCCCGATATGGGCCATGTGGACGCGGATCTGGTGGGTCCGGCCGGTCTCCAGCCGGCATTCGACCAGGCTTGCCGTGGCGAAAGCCTGCTGTCCTTCGCCGAAACGTTCGACAATGCTGAAATGGGTGACGGCATGGCGGGCGTCGTCGCGACTTTCAGACACCACCGCGCGGCGGACGCGGTCGGCGGCGCGACCCAAGGCAGCCTCGATGGTGCCGGTCGGCCGTTGCGGGATGCCCCAGACCAGCGCCAGATAGGCGCGCTCGAGGTCGCCGGTGCGGCCATGATCGGCAAAGGCTTCCGACAGCGCCTTGTGGGCGCGGTCGGTCTTGGCCACGACCATGACGCCGCTGGTTTCCTTGTCGAGGCGATGGACGATGCCAGGACGCCTGACGCCGCCAATGCCGGACAGGCTGTCGCCGCAGTGATGGATCAGCGCGTTGACCAGCGTGCCGGTCCAGTTGCCGGCGCCGGGGTGGACGACCAGTCCCGCCGGCTTGTTGATGACGATCAGCTCGTCGTCCTCGTAAAGAATGTCGAGGGGAATGTCCTCGCCCTGTGGCTCCGCCGGCTCCGGAGCGGGCACGAGGATCTCGATCGTCTCACCGACCGTCAGCTTGCGCTTGGCTTCCACCACCTTCCTGCCGGCGATGGAGACTGCGCCTTGCTTGATCAGCGCCTGCACGCGGCTGCGCGAGAGCTCCGGACCGAGCTTGGCGGCAAGCCACTGGTCGAGGCGCTGGCCGGCGGCATCGGCGCCGGCTTCCAGGACGGTGGCTTCGCCTGCGGCCAACTCATCGTCCGTCGGTTCCTCCCCTATCAATGTCGAACTCTCTTCGTTATGAGCGCTCATCGAAACCCGTTGCGGATTGTTTAGCCATGGCCCGGCCGATCGCCGAAGAAGATGAGGAAAAGCCGCTCGACCCCGCGGCCGAGAATGTGCGCCGCAAGCTCGTCCGCTTCATGATCGTCAATCTCGGCCTTCTGTTCCTCGCCCTTATGGTGGTGATCGGGGCGCTTGTCTACAAAGCCCGCAACGCGCCGGTGGCCGGATCGGCGCCCGCCGGCGATGTTCAGGCTCCGGCCGGTGCGCCGCTCTCGGGCGACATCGTGTTGCCCGTCGGCGCCAAGGTGATCAGCCAGTCGCTCTCCGGCAACCGCCTGTCGATCGACGCCGAGCTTGCCGATGGCGGCCGTTCGATCTTCGTCTACGACATCTCCGAGCGCCGCATCATCGGCCAATTCGCGGTTCGCAACAAATGAGCGGCTTTGCCGAGCAGCGCAGCATTGCGACCGTCGCGCTCGTCGTCGGCAATTACGACGAGGCGATCGCCTGGTATGTCGAGCGGCTCGGTTTCGTGCTGAGCCAGGATGTCGATCTCGGCGGCGGCAAGCGCTGGGTCACCGTCGCGCCGGCGAAGGGCAAGGGGGCGAGGCTGCTCCTGGCGGAAGCATCCGGCGAAGAGCAGGCAAGCCGCATCGGCAACCAGACCGGCGGCCGCGTCTTCCTGTTTCTCGAAACCGACGATTTTTCCCGCGATCACCAGGCGATGCTCGCCAAGGGCGTCGAGTTCCGCGAAGCGCCGCGCCACGAAGCCTATGGCACGGTGGCCGTTTTCGCCGATCTCTACGGCAATCTCTGGGACCTGATCGAGCCGAAACGGCAGCGCTGACCAGCAGCTTTGGGCAAAGCACGCAAAGTGCCGGAAACCCCAGTTGCTTTTTCCCAGCGGCCAGCCTATGTAGCCGGTTCTTGAGCGCGCCCATCGTCTAGCGGTCAGGACACCGCCCTCTCACGGCGGGAACAGGGGTTCGATTCCCCTTGGGCGTACCAAGCAACTCTCCTGTAGACCGAAAGACCAATCCCTGCTGGGTCCAATCTGGCGTTCGCCTGTTCGTCCGTTCTGGCGCAGCGCTTGCAGTTGCTTTAGCATTCTCTTGCACAAAGCCTGCCGCAAGCGCGGGCGGGAGGAGTCCAATGCGGAAGCTGCAGTCGCAAGGCGTTCATCACATCACGCTGGTCGGCGCCGGGCGCCAGACCTCGATCGACTTCTGGGAGGGCGTGCTCGGCATGCCTTTCATCTTCGAGCAGCCCAATCTCGACAAGGCGAGCGAAAGCCATCTCTATTTCGATCCCGGCGACGGGCGGCTGATCACCGTCTTCACCGACGAGACCCGAGTCCCGGTCAAGCGGCGGACACCGACCGATATCGGCTGCGTCCATCACATCGCGTTCTCGGTGTCGCGGGTCACCTTCCTGCAGGCTGTCGCGCGGCTCGACGAGCGCGCCATTAAGCACAGCGGCGTCAAGGATCGCGGCTTCATGGATTCGATCTATTTCGAAGATCCGCTCGGGCTGTTGATCGAGCTCGCGTCCTACCGCTTCGACCCACCGGTCGGCTTCACCCATGCCGACGTGCTGATGGAGGCGCACAAGATCCGCGTGGCGCGGGGCGACTACAACATCGCCGAATTGCACCTTGCCGACGCCATCCAGGCGCTGGTCGAGCGGTCACGCGCAACTCTGTCGGAAAACAGGGCGTCGAAGAATCCGTACTGAGCAAGCAAAGGGAGGGACATGAAATGGCAAAAGCCGCAACAAAGAGCGCGAAGAAACCCGCTGCCAAGGCAGCGCCGAAAGCCGCAGTAAAAGCCGCCGCGAAATCGGGCGCCAAGACATCGGCGAAGGCGACTGCCAAAGCGGCCGCGAAGGCGACATCGAAAATGGCGAAGCCAGCTAAGAAGCCTGGCATAAAACTCAGCATGCTGAGGCCGAGCGTCAACAACATGACGGTGCGGGTGTTCGCGCGCGCGGCCGGGCTCGATCCGGCGGAGACCGATGCCTGGGGCCTCACGCGTTCGCCCGAATTCCTGGCGCGCAATCCGGCGCATCTGACGCCGATGATCGAGGACAAGGGCCTGCCGCGCGGCGTGCTGTGGGAAAGCTGCGCCATCATGCAGTATCTCGCCAACAAGCACGGGCTGGACAAGTTCTATCCGAAGGCGCCAGCAAAGCGGGCGATGATCGATAGCGCCATGTTCTACCTTGTCGGCACGCTTTATCCCTATGTCGCGCGCGCGACGTATCCGGCGCTCGGCTTTCCGCAATATGCCGGCGAGGTCGGCCACAGCGACGCCCATCCCGACAAGAAATCGGAAGCGCAGAAGGCGGCGATGGCTGCGATCGCCGAGCCGCTCGAGGTGTTTCACTCCTTCTTTCGCAACGGCAAACCGTTCATCGGCGGCAACAACCCGTCGATCGCGGATATAAGGCTGGCGGCGACGCTGGAATTCCTGGCGGTCATCGACTACGCGCTGCCCAGCTGGGCGAAGGAATATATGGCGGCCATGGAGAAGAAGCTCGGCAAGGCCTATGCGGAGCCGGCAGGCGACGTGCGCGGCTACATCGCGCATGTGAAATCGCAGGCCAGGGCGTAACAGCCGGCTCAGGTTAAGGTTTCGTTTACCCAACGCCTGTCTACTGATCACAGTCCTCGCCGCGACCACGGATGTACTGGCGCGAAGCGGAGGCGAAGGGAAAGGTCGGCCCAGCGCCGGCCTTTTGCTTTTCCGGCGGTTGTATCGCCTCCCACCGGCAATCACGACATACGACTTATCCGGTGCCAGACCGGTTGAAATCCTATTGTCATCGGCGTGATTGATCCTACCATTACCTTGGGTTGATAGGTGCGAGCCGGGCAAAAAGCGATGAGGACCGGGATGAAAAGAATGGTGAAACTTTCCGCGGTCGCGGTCGCGCTCCTGGCGAGCGCCGCGGCCGAAGCCGCGCCGCTCAACGGTATGAACGAGATTGGCGCCGCCTTGCTCGCCTGCTGGACGCCGCCGGCCAATTCCGACAATTCCTCGGTGACGCTCAGCTTCAGCTTCAAACGCGACGGCACGCTGATCGGGCCGCCGAAAACAACCGCTATCCATGTCAGCGGCGACGACAAGGCGCGTAAGGCGTATATCGACGCTGCGACCAAGGCCCTGAACGATTGCCTGCCGCTCAGCCTTTCGCCCTCGCTGGCGCAAGGCATCGCCGGAAACGTCTTCACGCTGCAGTTCAACTCGCCGAAGAAGTAGGCCACGGCGAAGGCACCGAGCCTAAGGCGCGTCGCGATCTTTCTAGATTCGCTCCATGCGCTTTAGGTTTTTGGGCATGTCTTTATCCCGAAATCGGTTCCCACTTTCGGCAGACATGCTTTAGCCCGTATCGCACTTTTCCCGGAATTGCTTTCAGGTCAAACCGCGTGCGCGCCTGATCTGGGCGTGCTTTTCCAGTTCCGGCATCTCGAAGACATAATCGTTCCAGGCGGAGTCCGGAATCTGTCCGGCCAGGTAGCAATCCAGCAGAAGGCTTTGTTCGGGGGTAAGGGCTCTCGGCGCGTGCTCCAGCCCAAGCGAATGGATCAAGTTCCTGGTCAGGCCAGAGACGGTGAAGTGAAAGGACATCTCGGTCTTCCTCTGCGCAGCGCGCGTCACATCAACGCCAACAACGTCCGTCACCGGGCAAAGGTTTCATCAGCGATCCGTGATCGCGCCGCGGTCGCGGCCGGGCTGAATCTGTCGGGCTGTCTTTCTTCACGGGCAGTGCATCCAGCCGGCATCGACCGGCGGATCGAGGCAAAGCTACTCGCAGACGACGCGGTAGCGCTTGCCGGTTTCGCCGACATTCCTGCAGGTAAGAGCGGTCTGCTCATCCGAGGACTGATCAGCCAGATTCTGGTTAGAGGAAGGCCTTGCCGGAGACCTGGAATAGTGCCGGACCGACGGGCCTTGCGGCGCGCCCGGCGGCGGCAACGGAAACACGTCCGACGCGATCTGCCGCGACGCGGTCGTTCCCGGCGGCGCCTTGTCCCAGACACGCCTGACGTCCATCCGGCTCGGGACGATCACCGTGCCGTCGTCGCTGCGCGCGCAGCCGCCCGCCGCAAGCAGCGCCGGGCACAGGATGAAAGCCGCGATTCGACCAAACATTAGCAACACCTCAGGCGCCTTATAATGCGTTGTTGCCATGATCGCCAACGGGCGGATTACCGCAGCCGGCCCAGGGCCGGAAGCTGGCTCAACGGCACCGGGTGGCAGGCGGTTGCAATCATTATGGTTAGCGGATCGTTAATGCTTGTCGGGCACATTCCCCCGACGGACCGGCACAGTTCGGCCTTGGGGGTAGGAATGGCGGATACGGACGGGACTGTCGAGGCGGACAACAAGGCGGACAGACGCGGCAACGAGGCCTTTCTCGGCGACGTCCACGATATGGCCGGGACCTTGGAGGCGCTTGCCAATCTCAGGCTGATGGTCGATTCGATGCCGATCGGCGTCATCGTCCTCGATGCCGAATTGCGGGCGGAGGTGGTCAACCGGGCATTTTACGACTTCTGGCAGATCGATCCGCGGCGCGCCCCGGCCGGCAGTCGCTTTCGCGACCTCATGGAAGCCAGTCGTGATGCCGATCCGTTCGGCGCCGAGGAACAGGCCTGGCAAAGCCATGTGGCCGAACGGGAGGCCGAAATCCGGGCTGGAAGCGCAGGGTCCAGGCAGTTGCCGCGCAAGGACGGCCGCACGCTGATCGCCTCGCTGGCGCCTCTTCCAGGCGGCAAGCGGCTGATCTCCTATGTCGACATCACCGACATGAAACAGCGCGAGATCGATGCGGAGGACGCGCGCAAGAACCTCGTCACCGTGCTGGAGTCGCTGCCGGCGGGGGTCATCATCTACGATCGCGACGACCGCTTCGTCTTCGCCAACCGCAAGCTGCAGGATACGCTGCCGGCGCTGAAGCCGGCCTGGCAGTCTGGCCGCACGTTTCGCGAGGCGTTGGCGCTTGGCCACTCCGTCGGCTACTTCCGCTCGAGCGGCGACCCCGGAATCGACAGCCTGTATGGCGTCGACACCGAGCGTTGGCTTGACGCCATGCTCAAGCGGTACCGTTTGCCGAGCTCGGCCTACGAACGCCTCAACGCCGACGGGCGCTGGTACCAGGTCTATGACATGCGTACCGACGACGGCACATTCATCGGCGTGCGTGTCGATATCACCGACATCAAGGCGCGCGAGAAGGCGTTGCGCGATTCCATGCGCCAGATCGACCTTTACCGGCATGTGATGGACGAATTGCCCGTGGCAGCCTTCATCAAGGCCGACGATCTCACCATAGAATTCGTCAACAAGGCCTGGTGCGCGCTGACCGGACTGCCCAAGGACGAGGTGCTCGGCAAGACTGATCGCGAGCTTTTCGCGACCGAAGAGGCGGACGGTTTCAGCAATGACGACAACGAAGTTGTGGCGACCGGCGCGGGACGCGAGATCGAGGAAGCCGTCACCCACCGCGACGGCACGGTGCGCCAGCTGATGACGCGCAAGAGTCGGCTGGTGGCGATCGACGGGTCGGTGCATCTGGTCGGCTCCAGCACCGACATCACCGACGTCAAGGCGCGCGAGCAGGCGCTGCGGCAGAGCATGAGCGAGAACGAGGTGTTCCGCAGCCTCATCGACAATGTGCCGGTGTCGATCTACGCCAAGCGCTCGGACCTCAGGCAATTCTACGTCAACAAGGGCTGGTGCGATCTCACCGGCTTCAGCAGGGAGGAAGCGATCGGCAAGACCGACGTCGAGATTTTCGGCGCGGACGGCGAAGCCTTCGTCGCCGGCGACCTTGCTGTGCTTCGCACCGGCGAGACGCAGGAGATCGAAGAGACGGTGACGATGCCGGACGGCAGCGTCAGGCATCAATTCGCGCGCAAGGGCGCGATGATCGCCTCGGACGGCTCGCTCTATCTCATCGGCTCCACCACGGACATCACCGAGCTCAAGCAGCGCGAGGCGGAGCTCAGCGAGGCACGCCGGCGCGCCGTGCTCGCCGACCGGGCCAAGTCGGAATTCCTCGCCAATATGAGCCACGAGATCCGCACGCCGATGAACGGGGTTCTTGGTATGGCAGAGCTGCTGGCGAAGTCGGACCTCGATCCGAAACAGAAGACGTTCACCGACATCATTGTCAAATCCGGCAATGCGCTGCTCACCATCATCAACGACATCCTCGACTTCTCGAAGATCGATGCCGGCCAGCTGGTGCTCGACCCTGCGCCCTTCAATCTGGCCGAGGCGATCGAGGATGTGGCGACGCTGGTCTCGACGCGCGCCAAGGAGAAGGACCTCGAGCTCATCGTTCGCATCCAGCCGGGCCTCGACGGCCAGTTCGTCGGCGATGTCGGCCGTGTCAGGCAGATCGTCACCAACCTGCTCGGCAACGCGGTGAAATTCACCGACAAGGGTCATGTCCTGGTCGACGTGACGGGTGAGCGGGTTCCGGCGGGAACGAGGCTCACCATTTCCGTGACCGATACCGGCATCGGCATTCCGGAAGACAAGCTGAAGCAGGTTTTCGAAAAGTTCAGCCAGGTCGACACCTCCTCGACCAGGCGGCATGAGGGCACCGGGCTTGGCCTTGCCATCACCTCGCGGCTGGTCGAGATGATGGCCGGCGAGATCGGTGTCGACAGCGCCGAAGGCAAGGGTTCGACCTTCTGGTTCACGATCACGCTGCCCAAGGCCGAGCAGGGCGGTCAGCGCATCATGCCGGTCGACGTCACCGGCGCGCGCGTGCTCATCGTCGACGACAATGCCGTCAACCGCTCGATCCTCAGCGAGCAGATGGCGTCATGGACGTTCGATTCCTGCGCGGCCGAAAGCGGCGCCGAAGGGTTGAAGGTGCTGATTGCCGCCGCCGCCTACGGCGTGCCGGTGGACTGCGTCGTGCTTGATTATCAGATGCCGGGCATGACCGGCGCCGAGATGGCGCGCATCGTGCGCAATACGGCGGGCCTGGCGCATACGCCCATCATCATGCTGACCTCGGTCGACCAGTCGCTTGCCGGCACGGCCTATCGCGACCTCGGCATCGATGCGCAGCTGATCAAGCCGGCGCGCTCCTCCATTCTCCTGGAAACGCTGGTCTCGACCATCCAGCGCCACCGCCACAGCAGCGCGGCGGCGCAACCCGCCATTGGCACCGCCAGCCCCCCGCGAGCCGCTCCGGCGCAGACGGCGGCATCGGAGCGCGCCATGCTGCAACCGCCCCCGGCGCGGGCGCGTCCGCGCCCCGCCGATGCCGAGCGCGAGCTCGACATCCTCGTCGCCGAGGACAATGAGGTGAACCAGATGGTGTTCACCCAGATTCTTGGCGAGACCGGTTACCGCTTCGAGATCGTCGGCAACGGCCGCAAGGCGCTCGACTCCTTCGGCAGGCTCAATCCGCGCATGATCCTGATGGATGTATCGATGCCGGAAATGAACGGGCTGGAGGCGACGGGCGCGATCCGCCGGCTCGAGGAGGACATGGGCACGCATGTGCCGATCGTCGGCGTCACCGCGCATGCACTGAAGGGCGACCGCGAACGCTGCCTGGAAGCCGGCATGGACGATTACCTGCCGAAGCCGATCAGTCCGCGGGCGCTGCTCGAAAAGCTCGAGCGCTGGCTGGGTTCGGACGTCGAGACCCGGCGCAACGCCGGTTAAAACGAATTTGGCGGGCAGGACGGCGGCAAGGGGCTGACGCATGCGTATGGTGCGATCGCACCATACCAAAGCAAGCGCCAAGCTCGGACAATCATGACATTGATTCCGCTCTTCGGTTACGGGCGGGAGCAGCGACCGCCGACAAGAAACAGCGTCGACTCTACCCCAACGGACCCTGTTTTCGGCGATGGCCAGGCCATGATCCGCTCTGGCTTACAGGCAACGCACTCTCGTCCGGATTTTATTTCCCGGCGGCCGTCATCCGGCCGCCGGGATAAATTTTGTTTCAAAAGTCAGACAAGTTGCTGATTTCCGCGGCAAACTCCGTCCGGCCCTTCGAGGCCGCTGCGGAACCCTTCCGAGCATCCTCGTCCGGACGTTACCGGGCTGACACGAAACTGTCATGCGACTGTAATAATCGAGGGCTATTGCGCTGACCGGGCGCCGATACAACGGGTGCCGAAAGACCATCTTCCGAACAGGAGCAGGCCACATGAGACATTTCATCCGCTCTGCGGCCGTTGCAATTGCAATGGCTGCGGCATCAACCCTTAGCATGGCCGCCGCGATGGCAGCCGACATTTCCGGCGCTGGCGCCACCTTCCCCTATCCGATCTACGCGAAGTGGGCCGACGCCTACAAGAAGGAGACCGGCATCGGTCTCAACTACCAGTCGATCGGCTCCGGCGGCGGCATCAAGCAGATCAAGGCCAAGACCGTCACCTTCGGCGCTTCCGACGCGCCGCTGAAGGGCGAGGATCTCACCTCCACCGGCCTCGCGCAGTTCCCGATGGTGATGGGCGGCATCGTGCCGGTCGTCAACCTCGAAGGCATCAAGCCGGGCGAGCTGGTGCTCGACGGTCCGACGCTCGCCGACATCTTCGCCGGCAAGATCACCAACTGGAACGACGCGGCGATCAAGAAGCTCAACCCCAAGATCAAGCTGCCCGACCAGGCGATTGCCGTCGTCCACCGTTCGGACGGCTCGGGCACCACCTTCAACTTCAGCTACTACCTGGCCGACGTCAGCGCCGACTGGAAATCGAAGGTCGGCGTCAACACCGCGCTTGAATGGCCGGTGGGCATCGGCGCCAAGGGCAATGAAGGCGTCGCCAACAACGTGTCGCAGACTGGCGGCGCGATCGGCTATGTCGAATACGCCTATGCCAAGCAGAACAAGCTCACCTATACCGACATGGTGAACAAGGACGGCAAGAAGGTCGAGCCGACCGCGAAGGCGTTCTCGGCCGCCGCGGCCAATGCCGACTGGAGCTCGCAGCCGGGCTACGGCGTTATCCTGGCCAACCAGGCGGGCGCCGAATCCTGGCCGATGACTTCCGCCACCTGGATCCTCGTCTACCAGAAGCCCGATGATGCGGCAGCCACGGCCGAAGCGCTCAAGTTCTTCGCCTGGTCCTATGCCAAGGGCGACAAGATGGCTGCTGAGCTTGACTACGTTCCGATGCCCGACAAGGTCGTGAAGAGCGTCGAGGAGATGTGGGGCAAGGACATCGTCGACAAGGATGGCAAGCCGGTCTACTCCGGCATGTAATTCCCGCCGAATGAGGAGGGCGCCTCTAGCGCCCTCCTGTCTCTTTCGAAATGCGAGGGGCTAAATGACAGCCGTTTCCGAAGCCGCGACATCGTCCGCCCTGCGGACCAGAGAAGCGACGGTGCGCCGCTTCGCCGTCACCGACATGGTTTTCCGGACGGCGACGCGCCTTTCCGCCATACTCGTGCTCGTTCTGCTCGGGGGGGTCGCGATCTCGCTGGTCGCCGGATCGTGGGAGGCCCTGTCGAAGTTCGGCTTCTCCTTCCTGACCACCGAATCCTGGAACCCGGTCACCGAGAATTTCGGCGCGCTCGCGCCCATCTACGGCACCATCGTCACTTCGGCCATCGCCATTCTCATCGCCGTGCCGATCGGCATCGGTATCGCCATCTTCCTGACCGAGCTTTGTCCGCGCCCGCTCAGGCGTCCGATTGGCATCGCCGTCGAGCTGCTCGCCGGCATTCCCTCGATCATCTACGGCATCTGGGGCCTGTTCGTCTTCGCGCCGTTCCTGCAGACGACTGTGCAGCCCTTCATCATCAGTCTTTTCCACGGCATACCGGGGCTCTCCAGCCTGTTTGCCGGTCCGCCCTACGGCATCGGCTTGCTGACCTCGTCGCTGATCCTCGCCATCATGGTGCTGCCTTTCATCACCTCGATCACCAAGGACGTGTTCGACACGGTGCCGGCGGTGCTGAAGGAATCGGCCTACGGCATCGGCTGCACGACCTGGGAAGTGACCCGGCGCGTGACCATCCCCTATACCCGCATCGGCATCATGGGCGGCGTCATGCTCGGCCTCGGCCGCGCGCTCGGCGAGACGATGGCCGTCACCTTCGTCATCGGCAACGCGCACCGCATCAGCGCCTCGCTGTTTGCGCCGGGCACGACGATCTCGGCGACCATCGCCAACGAATTCACCGAAGCCGACGGCAACCTCTATACATCCTCGCTGGTATCGCTCGGCCTGATCCTGTTCATCATCACCTTCATCATCCTCGCGCTCGCACGCTACATGCTGTTGCGCATCGATAGCCGCACGGGAGCCTGACCGATGTCGACTGCCGCATCGCTTCACCAAAGCCGCAAGCGCAAGAATGCCGTGATGATGACGCTGTGCGTCGTCGCGGCCGGCATCGGGCTGGCCTGGCTGGCGCTGATTCTCGGCGCCCTGCTCTACAAGGGGCTTTCCGGGGTGTCGCTCTCCGTGTTCACGGAAATGACGCCGCCGCCCGGCGATGCCGGCGGCCTGCTCAATGCCATCTACGGCAGCATCGTCATGACGATCATCGGTATCGTCGTCGGCACGCCGATCGGCGTGCTGGCCGGCACCTACATGGCCGAATACGGACGCTTCTCGAAGCTTACGACGGTGGTGCGCTTCATCAACGACATCCTCTTGTCGGCGCCTTCCATCATCATCGGCCTGTTCGTCTACGAGCTGATGGTGCGGCCGATGGGGCACTTCTCGGCGATTGCCGGCGCGGTCGCGCTGTCGATCCTGGTGATCCCCGTCGTGGTGCGCACCACCGAGGACATGCTGAACCTTGTGCCCAACGCGCTGCGCGAAGCAGGCACCGCCATCGGAGCACCGCGCTGGGTAGTGATCCGCTCGGTTGCCTATCGCGCGGCGCTCTCCGGCATCGTCACCGGCATCCTTTTGGCGATCGCCCGCATCTCCGGCGAGACGGCGCCGCTTCTCTTCACCGCGCTCAACAACCAGTTCTGGTCGAGCAATCTCAATGCGCCGATGGCCAGCCTGCCGGTAACCATCTTCCAGTTCGCTCTCAGCCCCTACGAGGAATGGCAGCAACTGGCCTGGACGGGCGCACTCATAATCACCCTGACGGTTCTCGGGCTGAGCATCATCGCCCGCAGCCTAACCGGACGCAGAGAGGACAGATGAAACCGATGTTGTCCACCGACCTGAACGCAGCCGACACGACCGTCGAGAAGGCCAAGATCGAGGTCAAGAACCTCAATTTCTACTATGGCCAGTCGAAGGCGCTGAAGGACATCAACCTGTCCCTGCCCGAGCGCAGCGTGACCGCCTTCATCGGCCCGTCGGGCTGCGGGAAGTCGACGCTGCTGCGCGTGCTCAACCGCATCTACGAGCTCTATCCGAAGCAGAGCGCCGAGGGCCAGGTGCTGCTCGACGGCAAGAACATCCTCGACCGCTCGCAGGACCTCAACCTGCTCAGGACCAAGATCGGCATGGTGTTCCAGAAGCCGACGCCGTTCCCGATGTCGATCTACGAGAACATCGCTTTCGGCGTCAGGCTCTATGAGAAGATCAGCAAGGCTGAGATGGACAGCCGCGTCGAGCAGGCGCTGAAGCGCGCAGCACTCTGGAACGAGGTCAAGGACAAGCTCAACGCCAGCGGCCTCAGCCTCTCGGGCGGCCAGCAGCAGCGCCTGTGCATCGCCCGTACCGTTGCGGTGAAGCCCGAGGTCATCCTGCTCGACGAGCCGGCCTCGGCGCTCGATCCGCTGTCGACCGCCAAGATCGAGGAACTGATCGACGAGCTGCAGGCCGACTACACGATCGTCATCGTCACCCACAACATGCAGCAGGCGGCGCGCGTGTCGCGGCAGACGGCGTTCATGTATCTGGGCGAGCTGGTGGAGTTCGACCGGACCGAGAAGATCTTCACCTCGCCCCGCGAAAAGCGCACGCAGGACTACATCACCGGCCGCTTCGGCTGAGCTCATACGAGGACATCATCATGGCCGAACATACCGTCGCTTCCTTCGACGAGGATCTGAGGCAGATCAGCCGGCTCATCAACGACATGGGCGATCTCGCCGCCTCCATGGTCGGCGCTTCGACCAAGGCCCTGCTCGAGACCGACAATGCCATGGCGCAGCGCGTCGTTTCCGACGATGCCATTATGGACGCGCGCCAGCGCGAGCTCGACGACCGCGCCATCACGCTGATCGCCAAGCGCCAGCCGATGGCCGACGACCTGCGCAATGTGGTCGGCTCGATCCGCATGGCGGGCGACCTCGAACGCATCGGCGACCTCGCCAAGAACATCGCCAAGCGCGTCGGCTCGGTCGGCGTCAGCGCCGCGCCGCGTGACCTCACGCATTCGATCGATTCCATGGCGCAGCTGGTGCTGATCCAGGTCCAGGCCGTGATCCAGGAATATACGGTGGGCGACGCCACGGCGCTGGCCAAGCTTCGCAACGACGACGAGCGCATCGACGTCAAATACACATCCGTCTTCCGGGAGCTCCTGACCTACATGATGGAAGACCCGCGCAACATCACCGCCTGCACGCATCTTCTGTTCTGCGCCAAGAATCTCGAGCGCATCGGCGACCATGTGACCAACATCGCCGAGAACGCCTATTATGTGCTGACCGGCACGCAATTGCCCGCGAATCGTCCCAAGCAGGACGAGACGACAATGTCGGCGCCGGCGGCCTGACGAAGGGTATCTGCCAATGATCGCGCCACGCATCATGGTGGTGGAGGACGAGGAGCCGCTTGGTGTGCTGCTCCGCTACAATCTCGAATCCGAGGGTTACCAGGTCGAAGTGGTGACCCGCGGCGACGAGGCCGAAATCCGCCTTCAGGAAAACGTCCCCGACCTGCTCGTGCTCGACTGGATGGTGCCCGCGGTTTCCGGCATCGAGCTCTGCCGGCGCCTCAGGATGCGGCCCGAGACCGAGCGGCTGCCGATTATCATGCTGACCGCGCGGGGCGAAGAAAGCGACCGCGTGCGCGGCCTCTCGACGGGCGCCGACGACTATCTGGTCAAGCCGTTCTCGACGCCGGAGTTCATGGCGCGCGTCAAGGCGCTGCTGCGCCGCGCCAAGCCGGAGGTGCTGTCCAGCGTGCTAAAGGTCGGCGACATCGTGCTCGACCGCGAGTCGCACCGCGTCTACCGCAAGAAGAGCGAGATCAGGCTCGGCCCGACCGAGTTCCGGCTGCTGGAATTCATGATGCGTCATCCCGGCCGGGTGTTCTCGCGCAGCCAGCTGCTCGACAATGTCTGGGGCGAGACGATCTATATCGACGAACGCACCGTCGACGTCCATGTCGGCCGCCTGCGCAAGGCGGTCAACAATGGCCGCATGCCGGACGTCATCCGCACCATCCGCGGAGCGGGTTACGCGATCAGGGAAGATTAGGGATAGGGGGCTGAGACGCTGACGGGTTCTGTGTCTCCAGCATCGGATCGCGTGCATTGGCGGTTAGCCGAGACGCTTGTGCTTCGTCATCCACGGGCGGAGCAAGGAGCGCAGCGACGCAGCGCAGACCCGAGGATCCATTCCGTGATGTCGATGCGTTGCGACAGTCCAGAATTCTGTGCCGCTGCGCTCGACGCGTGAGGTAGCGGCATGGATTCCAGGGTCTCCGCGACGGAGCTTCGCTCCTGCTCCGCCCTGGAATGACGAAGCTGCGGGGCCTTCCCTTCGCTAATTCAAGCGTCTGCTGCTGTCCCGGACCTCTTCAAGGCTGCCTCAGGCCACGTTCTTTCCCGTCCCCACTCTTGCCTGGCCTCCCGGCGCGAAAATTTCCTGGTCGACGAAGGTCAGCGCGCGCATGGCGCAGCCTTCGCGGATCAGCGGCAACTCGTTCGGCTCGGTGTCGAAGGAGATCGATTCGGAGTGCTGGCCGCCGGCCGTCTGGGCGATCGCTTCCCTTAGCGCCGGCTCGATCAGGTCGAAGGCGGCCGCGCTGACGCCGACCATGGCAACGGGCGCCGGGTCGATGAGGGCGAACAGGCTGCCGAGACCGAAACCAAGCGCCTCGCCGGCCCGGCGGTAAGCCTCCCGTTCGGGGCCGTCCCTCTCGCGCGCCTTCGCGGCAAGGGCCCGCATGTCGGCGTCGCCGACGTCGACCGGCTCGGCGTCCTCGCTCATTTTCATGGCGCTGCGCCAGATCGCGTAATTGCCGGCATAGGCCTCGACGCAGCCGCGGCGGCCGCAGCGGCAAAGCGCCCCGCCCGGGCGGTGAATCATGTGGCCGAACTCACCGCCGGAGGAATGCGTCCCGGTGAACAGCGCACCCTTGAGCACGAGACCCATGCCGATGCCGTGCGACAACAGGATGGCGATGAAGTCGTCGCGATAGCGCTCCGGGTCGCGCCATTGCAGCGCCACCGCCATCATGTTGCAGTCGTTCTCCATGGTGGCGGAGATGCCGAACTCCTTCTCGAGAATGTCGGCGAAAGGAATGTCGGTCAGCGGCGTTATCGGCGACCAGAGCATGGCGCGCGCATGCGAATCGGTGATGCCCTGAATGCCCATTGCGATGCGGGCGACGCTGCCAATGTCGAGGTCGGGATCCTGCAGCCGGCGCCGCACGATCGCCACGCATTCGCCGATCAGCTCGTCGCGGGGCATAACAAGCGTGTCCAGGCGCTGCTGCTCCTCGGCAACAACTTGGCCGGCATAGTCGATCACGGCGACCGACAGGAAGTTCAGAGACAACACCACGGTCAGCACCGCGGCGGCTTCAGGGTTCAGCGCCAGGCCGATCTGCGGCCGGCCGCGTTTCAACGCCGTCGGCTCGCTGGCCTTGCTTTCGGTGAGAATGCCCTCCTGGATCAGGTCGGCGGAGATCGCCGAAATGGTCGAGTGGCTGAGCCCAGTGGTGGCGGCAATTTCGGTCCGTGACGGCTGACCGGCGCGGCGTACCGCCGAAATCACCATGGCGCGGTTGCGCCGGCGCAAGTCGTCATGGCGGATTCCGACCGACATCGTTTCGCACGTCCTCCCCGGTCATCGCGGCCTTGTGATAATGCCATGGCCTGTCGCTGACACGCTAGGGATTGTGGCAGAAGCCAGGGACCATGTCATTATTTATTGCGGATACCGAAAAAAATGCCTGAGCCCATCAAAACCCATCAGAATCTCGGTTGACAGCGCTGTGGTGCTGGACCACTATTTTTTTGAGGCTCGAAAAAAAGCCTCTGTGCCGGCCTTCGGGCCAGTCTGGGTCGCGCCGCACGGGCGCAGGGAGGATATCATGAAGAAATTTGCAGCCGCCATTCTGGCGGGCGTTGCCATGTCGCTGACGCTGGCGTCCGTCGCCGAGGCGAAGGACAAGGTGATCGGCGTGTCGTGGTCGAATTTCCAGGAAGAGCGCTGGAAGACCGACGAAGCAGCGATGAAGGCCGCCATCGAGGCCGCCGGCGACAAGTATATCTCGGCCGACGCGCAGTCCAATCCGGGCAAGCAGCTAACCGACGTCGAAAGCCTGATCTCGCAGGGCGCCAACGCGCTGATCATCCTGGCGCAGGATGCCTCGGCAATCGGCCCGGCGGTGCAGAAGGCGCTCGATGAAGGAATCCCGGTCGTCGGCTATGACCGCCTGATCGAGAACAAGGACGTGTTCTATCTGACCTTCGACAACAAGGAAGTCGGGCGCATGCAGGCCCGCGAGGTGTTCAAGGCCAAGCCGGAAGGCAACTATGTCTTCATCAAGGGCTCGGGCTCCGATCCGAACGCCGACTTCCTGTTCGCGGGCTCCATGGAAGTCCTGAAGGACGCCATCGACAGCGGCAAGATCAAGAATGTCGGCGAGGCCTACACGGACGGCTGGCTGCCGGCCAACGCGCAGAAGAACATGGAGCAGTTCCTGACCGCCAACGACAACAAGGTCGACGCGGTCGTGGCTGCCAATGACGGCACCGCCGGCGGCGTTGTCGCGGCGCTGACGGCGCAGGGGCTGGCCGGCACCGTGCCGGTCTCGGGCCAGGACGGCGACCACGCGGCGCTCAACCGCATCGCGCTCGGCACGCAGACCGTGTCGGTGTGGAAAGACGCGCGCGAGCTCGGCAAGAACGCCGCCGAGATCGCCTCGCAGCTCGCCGACGGCAAGAAGATGGGCGACATCGCCGGCGCCAAGGACTTCACGACGCCCGGCGGCAACACCGTCAAGTCGCTGTTCCTGACGCCGGTCGCGATCACCAAGGACAATCTCAACGTCGTCATCGACGCCGGTTGGATCAAGAAGGACGAGGTCTGCGCGGGCGTGCCCGCCGGCAGCGTCCAGGTCTGCAACTGAACCTTGCCGACATTCGATCAAAAATACCTGCGCCGCGGCCAGGAGCGGTTCAATGAACCGCTCCTGGTTTTTGTTGCCGCAATCCCGGACGGAAAACCGCTACGCACTTTCCTGGGATTGCCTTAAAGCCGCGGCGTTTTCTCAAAAGATTTTGCCGTTCTGCCTCAGGCGGATAGCTTCTAGGCTGAGTTCCGGCATCCGCGCCAGACGGCAAGCCGGTGGGAGGAAATCATGACCGACACGACGTCTACCCAACCGGCGGACACCGCGCGCGCGTCGGAACTCGGCACTGTTGCCCGGTTCCTGAAGGCGACCGAGCTCGACACCCGCATGCTGGGCATGATCGGCGCGCTGCTCCTCATCTGGATCGGGCTGCATGTGATTTCCAGCCTGCGGCTTGGCGTCAACCCGCTCGACTTCGACAGCCGCACGTTCCTGACGCCGCGCAATCTCTGGAACCTGTCGGTTCAGTCTTCGGCCGTGGCGATCATGGCCTCCGGCATGGTGCTCGTCATCGTCATGCGCAACATCGACCTGTCGGTCGGGTCGGCCGAAGGGCTGATCGGCATGGTCATGGGCTTTGCCCAGGCGCATTTCCTGGTTCGCTTCGTCGGGCTTGAACTGGGAAACCCCTGGATCTGGGTTCTGGCGTTGCTGATCGGCCTGGCGCTCGGCCTCATCATCGGCGCCTTCCAGGGCTTCGTCATCGCCTATCTCGAAGTGCCGGCCTTCATCGTCACGCTGGGAGGGTTGCTGGTATGGCGGGGCGCTGCCTGGTGGGTCACCAGCGGTCAGACCGTTGCGCCGCTCGACGCCACGTTCCAGTTGATGGGCGGCGGCCCGGCGGGCTCGATCGGCGCCAAATGGAGCTGGGCCGTCGGCATCGTCGCCTGCCTGGCGGTTATCTTCATGCATTTCAACGGCCGCGTGCAGCGCAAGCGCTTCCGCTTCCCGCTGCGTCCGGTCTGGGCCGAGACGCTGCTTGCCACGGTCACCTGCGCGGTCATCCTGGGCGCGGTGTGGCTCGCCAACTCCTATCCGTGGCCGGTCGGCATCGTGAACCGCTACGCCGCTGCCAACAACATCATCGTGCCCGAAGGCGGGCTGTTCATCGCGCACGGTATCGCCATTCCGGTCCTGATGGCGGTCGCCGTCGGCTTGATCATGACCTTCGTTACCAAGCGCACTAGATTCGGCCGCTACGTCTTTGCCATCGGCGGCAATCCGGAAGCCGCCAATCTTGCCGGCATCAACACGCGCTGGATCACCATGAAGGTGTTCATGATCATGGGCGTGCTGGCGACGATCGCGGCGGCGATCTCATCGGCCAGGCAGAACTCCTCGACAAACGCGCTGGGGACGCTGGATGAACTGCTGGTCATCGCCGCGGCGGTCATCGGCGGCACGTCGCTCGCAGGCGGTTCCGGAACCGTGCTCGGTGCCATGCTGGGCGCATTGCTGATGCAGTCGCTGCAATCCGGCATGGTGCTGCTCGGCGTCGATTCACCGCTGCAGAGCATCGTCGTGGGCGCCGTGCTCGTCATCGCGGTGTGGCTCGACACCATCTACCGGAAGCGCGTCTGATAGCAGGAGAAGGACCATGGCTGAAAAATCGTCTCCCGCCGGCGTTCCGCTGGTCGACATGCGCAACGTCTCGATCGCCTTCGGCGGCATCCGCGCCGTCGACGACGCATCTGTCGATCTTTTCCCCGGCGAAGTGATGGCGCTGCTCGGTCACAATGGCGCCGGCAAATCGACGCTGATCAAGATCTTGTCCGGCGCCTATAAGCGCGACAGCGGACAGATATTCATCAATGGCGAGGAGGCTTCGATCTCCAATCCGCGCGACGCCAAGAAATATGGCGTCGAGACGATCTATCAGACGCTGGCGCTGGCCGACAATGTCGATGCCGCGGCCAATCTCTTCCTCGGCCGCGAGCTGATGACGGGTTGGGGCACGCTCGACGACGTCGCCATGGAAGCCGAGGCGCGCAAGGTGATGGGCCGGCTCAATCCGCGTTTCCAGCGCTTTAAGGAGCCGGTTATCAAGCTGTCGGGCGGCCAGCGGCAGTCGGTGGCGATCGCGCGCGCGATCCTGTTCAACGCCCGTATCCTGATCATGGACGAGCCGACTGCGGCGCTCGGCCCGCAAGAGACGGCGCAGGTCGGCGAACTGGTCAAGCAGCTCAAGGCCGACGGCATCGGCATCTTCCTGATCAGCCACGACATTCACGACGTGTTCGAGCTCGCCGACCGGGTCTGCGTGATGAAGAACGGCCAGGTGGTCGGCACGGCGCGCACGACCGATGTCACCCAGGACGAGGTGCTCGGCATGATCATCCTCGGCAGATGCCCGCCAGGCGCCATTCCGGGCCCGGGGGCGCTGAAAATCGCGGCATGAAGTCGAACTGGTAGCCGGCTAATTAACGGCTGCGTGATGTACCAATCGCGGTGATGGTTTGACCGCGCCATTGTGTTGGCGCCGAGACTTGCCCATAAAGATCGTCGACCGTCCACGGGCCGCATCCTTGATTTGAAGAAGCTCTTTCCGATCCTTGCCTTTGTCGCCGTCGCGCTGATCAGCCTGACCATGGCAGGGTTCGCCTATTTCGCGACGCAGGAGGCGGCGCGGATCAAGTTCGAGGGCACGGCCGACGACGCGCTCAACCGCATCGAGAGCCGCGTCGACCTGCATCTGTCGCTGCTGCGTTCGACGCAGGCGCTGTTCGATGCCCGCAACGGCGACATCTCGCGCGGCGAATTCAAGGCCTTCTTCACCGCCCTCGACATCGACGACAATTTCGCCGGGCTGCGCGGCATCGGCTTCCTGAGGCTCGCCAAGACCGGCGACGAGGCGGCGGTGGAACGCGACATCCTGCACGATCATGGGTCGGCGCATCCGATCTATCCTGCCACGACGCAGCAATGGCGCACGCCCATCGTGCTGTTCGAGCCGCTCGCTGCCTCCAACCAGTCGATCATCGGCTTCGATATGTTCACCGAGCCGGTACGGCGCGCGGCGATTGAAAAGGCGATGGCAGACGACCGGCAGCATGCGAGCGGTTTGGTCCAGCTCGGCCAGGGCGCCGGCGTGGCGCAGACCTTCACCGGGTTCCTGGTTTTCGTGCGACTGAACGTCGAAACCGCGCCCGAGGTGATCAATGCAAGCCGCTCCTCCACGTCCGGCTTTCTCTACGCTGCCTTCCGCGCGCAGGACTTGTTCCAGGTCGCGCTCAGCCGTTCTCCGCTGCTGCCGGTCAATGTCGAGGTCTATGACGGCAAGCCCGAGGACGGCAATCTTCTGTTTCGTTCGGAGGCGCCGCCGGCAGAACGCATCGGGGCGACGCTTCTGGCGCGTCGCGATATCGTTGTCGCGGGCCGGCCCTGGACCGTGCTGTTCAGGCCGACAAGCGCCTTCGAACCGCCGTCCTCGCGCGCCATTCCGGTGATGCTCGGGCTATTCGGCCTTTTGCTTGCCGGCGCCATTGCGCTGGTGGCGCGCTACCAGGAGCGCGCCTATGAGGCGAAATCGGCGCTGCACGAGGCGACCGAAAAGAGCCTGCTGGAAAAGGATCTGATCCTGCAGGAGATGAAGCACCGCATCAAGAATTCGATCACCCGCGTGCTGGCGATCGCGCGACAGACGGCTTCGCAAGCCACCGACGTGAAGGAGTTTTCGGCTTCGTTCTCGGCGCGCCTGCAGGCCATGGCTGCATCGCAGGACATGCTGACCCGCTCGCGCTGGCAGAAGGCCGATCTTGGCGACCTGCTGCGCATCGAGCTCGGGCAGGTGTTCGGCAAGGACCTTCCCGACGGCGTGTTGTCAGGGCCGGAAGTGCTGCTGGACGAGACGACGACGCAGGCGCTAGGGCTGACCTTCCACGAACTTGCCACCAACGCGCTGAAATATGGCGAGGCCGGCAGTTCGGTGGGCGCCCTCAAGGTCGATTGGAGCGTCAACGGCCGCGGTCGCGAGCGGACGCTGGTTCTGAACTGGCGCGAGGCGGGTCAGAAGGAACTGGAAGCGCCAGTCAAGACCGGCTTCGGCACCAAATTGATAGATCTCAACGTCACGCGCGAATTGCGCGGCACCATCGCGCGCGACTACCACGCCGACGGCTTGAAGGTGGAAATCAGGATCCCGCTGGGCGCGTAAGGCAAAACAGCGACTTGAATTTGAATTCAGAGCAAACCGGAGGCCGGCTGCCGGCCCCCGGTCTTTCCCGTGCTGAACTAGTTGCAGCGAGCCGTGTAGATCCGGCCGCGATGATCGCGATACTGGCAATAGCCGTTGCGCAGGTTGCGAACCAGAAGGCCCGACCCGGCGCCGACGGCCGCGCCGATCAGCGCACCCTTGCTGCCGCCGACCAAGCCGCCCACGCCGGCGCCGATCAGGCCGCCGCCGACGACGTCCTGCTCGGTCGTTGTGCAGCCGCTGACAGCAACCACGGCAACCATGGCAATCATCATCTTCCGCATAGAATTGCTCCTCACTTTTGTCCTCACTTTCGGCAGTGCCAGCAACCATTTAGCATGAAAAAAGGTGCTTTGCCTGCCCGATTTTACTGTTGCCTAACGTAGTGTTTTCGGAACGCTTGCCGTTCGACGCGACAAGCATGCCGGGCACCTCCAGCGTTGCAAATTGCGTGCCGTCGGGCCGCACGTTCCCGACGATCTGATCGCAGTCGTCCAGCGCGGGATCCATCGTGGCCGACAAGTCAAAGCCGCGTGCGGGGTCAGAACAATTGCCAGGCCGCGGTCAAGGCCACGGCGGCCAGAAGCGCGATCGCGCCCAGGCGGAGCGAAAGGTGCGACGACCGCGGCGCCCGCGGCAGCTCGGCATCCTGGAAGCCGCTCATCGAGACGCGGGCGGCCTGCTCCAGCCTGTTCATGTCGGCAACCATCATTTCAGTCTCCCCAGGTCGCGCCGGGGCGCGGGTGGGTTCCGGCGCATCGTCAGCCGGGAGCACAGGATCGGACTTTATGGTGAACAGCCGGTTAAGGGCTCCGCCGGCAAAGCGCTCCCATCTCCGTCTGACGAAATTGCGGACGGCTGCGGCGAAGCCGCCGAGCCTGACGGTTGCACATTTTTCCTGGAATTGCTCTTACGCCATCGGTGGCGCTCTCAATCCGTCTCGAAATTCCCGTGCGGAACGGTGAGACGATATTCCATCCGGTCTCTGCCGATCTCCAGCGTCGCGGAGCCATTCAGCGACATCGGCACGACGCGTTCCAGCGCCACGCTGCCGAAACGCTTCTCATTGCGCTGCGCGTCGCCGACCGCCTCCGTCCAGGTCAGCAAGAGGTTGGGCAAGGTTCCGTCTTCGGCCTCGAGCTTGGCGCGCACCTCGACATGGCCGTTCGGCCGCGACAGTGCGCCATAGCTCACTGAGTTGACGGCCAACTCATGCATGGCGAGACCGATATGCAGGGCGGCGTTGGGGTTGAGGTAAGGATTTTCGCCCGCGAACCGCAGGCTTTGAGCCAGATCGCTGCTGTAGCGCCCGACCTGGCCGGATACGAGCTCGTGCAGCGCTGCTCCTCGCCAGTTGGAGGATGTGACGAGATCCTGCGAGGACGCGAGCGATTGCAGCCGGCCGCGAAACCGCGCCAGGAACTCGCCGAGCGTCTCCGTATACCGCCCGGTCTGAGTGGCGACGCTCTGGATGATGGCGAGGAGATTTTTCGATCGATGGCTGACTTCGCGCAGCAATGTCTTCAGGGTCTGCTCGCGGCGTTTCTGCTCCGTCGTCTCCACCATCGTCGTGACGACGCCGAGGACATCGCCGGCTTCCCCCCGGTCTGCATCGATCCAAAGCTGGAACCAGCGTACCCCCTGGTGCCCCGGAATGCTGAGCTCGAGCTGGTCCGGGTTGCCGGATTCGATCACCTTGAGTTTGGCGGCCCTTATGCGTTCGGCCTGCGCCGGCGAGAGCAAGTCCTTGCCGTCGGCTGTATCGGAGGCCCAGGGCGCGTTCATGTTGCGCGCCCAGACCGTTTCCATCTGCCGATCCTGGTAGAGAACCGAAATCCCTGCATTGTGCAGGGCGTGAAGCAAGGCCCGCCCCACCTGCATCCCGCTTTCCGAAGGATGCATTGCGATCACCTCGCGCTTTTCGACCTTGTCTTGCGTGGGACCTTGGGAAGGCATTGGAAATATCCCCCACTCGGTCCTTGAACGACCCAATCCGCAACTTGTTCCGCACGAGTCAAACCCTGCAGGGCTCTCCAAAAACGGTCCGCCGGACGGTGCTCTTTCGAGGCGCCGTCCGGCGGTGGCTGGAAACCGTTTGAGGGGTGCGGCTTCCAGTGTTGCGGTCAGGCTCTCCTGAACAGGCCCGCAATGAGCGAAATCACCAGGAAGGCGAGAAAGATGAAGAACAGGATTTGCGCGATGCCTGCCGATGTGCCGGCGATGCCGCCGAACCCAAGCGCGCCGGCGATGATCGCAACTACGAGAAATACGAGCGCCCAGTACAGCATGATGCGTCTCCTTCTTATGTCGGGAAAAGAACGTGGCCAGATGCCGTTTGTTCCACCATTTGCTGAAAAAGACGATCCCCCAAAGCGAGCTTTTCAGACCGCACACAGCCAAGCGTCACGCATGGCGCGAAGCCCTGGCATGACTTTCGAGGTCCAGCTTCGGAAGGATCAGGCGGCGGCCTTGGCCTGACGGTCGAAGAACAGGGCCTGGCTGATCAAAGCCTTGACCATGTCGGGATTGAACGGCTTGGTGACCAGGAAGGCCGGCTCGGGCCGTTCGCCGGTAAGCAGGCGTTCAGGGAAGGCGGTGATGAAGATCACCGGCACAGGCGTCGAGGATAATATCTCGTTGACAGCTTCGATGCCCGAGCTCCCATCGGCGAGCTGGATGTCGGCCAGGACCATTTTCGGCCGCGTCCTGCCGAACAAGGCCACAGCCTCGGCATGCGTGCGCGCCGTGCCGACGACGCGGTGGCCGAGGCTCTCGACCATCTCCTCGATATCCATGGCGATCAGCGGCTCGTCCTCGATGATCAGCACGTCGGTCGCAACTTGCCGGGAAATCTCGTTGCTCGCCTGGGCAAGCAGCTCCGAGAATTCATCCTCGTCGACGTCGAGGATCTCCGCCGCCTCGTCCTCGCTGAAACCCTCGACGGCAACCAGAAGGAAAGCCTGCCTCGGCAGGGGCGCGATGGCATTCAGATTGGCCGCGGCCCGTTGCTCCCAGGCGGTCTGCGCCTGTTCCTGCGGCACGCGGATGGCCACGGAGGTGAACAGCCTGGCGAAAACCTTGTACAGCGCAATACGGTCGCTCGAGGCTTCGGGGAAGATATTGGTATCGGCGATAATGGCTTCCAGCATCGCGGCGACCAGCGCGTCACCGCTCTCCTGCGATCCCGACACCGCGCGCGAGAAGCGGCGAAGGAACGGGAGATGCGGAGCGATGGTTGCGGACAGACTCATTATTGACGTCTCCCTCAGATGACGTTTCATGTTCAAGGCCGCATTGGTTGCAAGCCCCTCTGCATCAAACGCCGGCTTCCGGAAAAAGTTCCGCCCGGCCGCGGAACTAAATTAGAAGGCAAGCGTTTCGGATCCAGGGATGGGCAACCAGACGAGGGTTCCGCTTGCGTTGTGGTTTGAAATCGAAGAGCGGCTCGGGTGCTGGAAATTAGGGCTATTATGAAGGAAATGTCAAAAAAACAGATGGCTGATGCCGCAAGCAGGCATCGGAACGGGGATGGCAATCCGCTTGGTGCAAACTCCGAAATCGCTCGCAAGCTCAAGCAGTATTATGACGAACTGGTCTCGGATCATGTGCCGGACCGTTTCGCTCAGCTGCTCAGCCAGCTGGAACAGACCGAACCTGCCCAGAAAAAGGACTGAGGCATGGCGGCGGTATCCCAGAGCTTCAAGACCGAGCTGCTCGGCGCGATCCCGAGCCTGCGGGCTTTCGCCGTGTCGCTCACACAGAATGCCGATCGGGCCGACGACCTCGTCCAGGAAACGCTGGTCAAGGCATGGGACAAGCATGAGAGCTTCCAGCCGGGCACCAATTTGAAGGCCTGGCTGTTCACCATCCTGCGCAACGAATTCTATTCGCAGATGCGCAAGCGCGGCCGCGAAGTGCAGGACAGCGACGGCATCATGACGGCCAGGCTTGCCGTTCATCCGGCTCAGCATGGCCAGCTCGATCTCAAGGATTTCCGCGGCGCGCTCGAGCAACTGCCCGAGGACCAGCGCGAAGCCATCATCCTGATCGGCGCTTCCGGCTTCTCCTATGAAGAAGCCGCCGAGATCTGCGGCTGCGCGGTCGGCACGATCAAAAGCCGCGTCAGCCGGGCGCGCGCCAGGCTGCAGGAGATCCTCAAGATTTCCGGAGAGGACGAGTTCGGGCCCGACGCGATCTCCGCGCAGGTCACAGGCTCGAACGCGGCGTAACTTCCGGGACGCGAAGGCGACAAGTACCTGCTCGCGCCATTCGGCGTCATCGTTCGGCGCGCTTGACGTATCCGGCATTTCCTTGGGGAACCCGGATTCGTACCGGCCATGATGTGAGCGCGCAAAGCGGCCTGAGATCGCCTCGGCGGCGGCAGTCAGGCCGCCGGAGCGGCCCGTCCGCAGGCGATCGCCACGGCTTCGACGAGATCGTCCCCCGAGTAAGGCTTGGTCACCAGTCGAACGTCGGGGAACGAGTTCTTGACTTCGTCGGAATCCGAATAGCCGGAGGCGAATACGAACGGCACGCCCTCTGCGCGCAACCGCGCGGCGAAATCCAGGGTCGACACCCCGCCAAGCATCAGATCGACAACTGCCGCGTCGAAGCTCGAAGGCAGCGCCTGCCCGTCGATGTCGGCGATCTCGCGCGCGATCGTCACATCCGCGGCGCCGTGATCACGGCAAAGCTGCTCGACATCCATCGCTATCAGGAACTCGTCTTCGAGGACAAGAATGCGCAATCCGTCAAGCAATGCTGTCACTTATGGGGTGTCTCCTTGGCAGCCGCACTCATGCGCGGAATCCGTCACGATGTCATTTAAAAAAGACATGGACATGACCCAGCGGAACCGCTGCCCCCCTCAAACGTTTCCTTGCGCCTCTAGGGCAGGGATTTCGAAGAGGGGTCGAATGTCCGCACGTTTGGTTGCCACTCGCCAATATCCTTGCGAAAAATGCCCGCTGCGGCCGCTGCCGGCCTTCCGCGAATTCGACGAGCAGGAATTGTCATTTATCGACACCTTCAAGCGTGGCGAATTGGCTGTCGACAAAGGTGCGACCGTGCTGGTCGAAGGCAGCCACAGCGCGCATCTTTACACGGTGCTGTCGGGTTGGGCGTTCCGCTACAAGCTTTTGCCCGACGGGCGCCGGCAGATCCTCAATTTTTCCATGCCTGGCGACCTCATCGGCCTGCAGGGAAGTCTGATGGGCGAAATGCAGCATTCCGTCGAAGCCCTGTCGCCGATGCTGCTTTGCGTTTTCGAACGCGATCAGCTGCAGGAACTCTATCGCAACCATCCCGGCCTTGCCTATGACATCACCTGGATCGCGTCGCGCGAGGAGCGCATGCTGGATGAGAACCTGCTCAGCATCGGCCGCCGCACCGCGCTTGAACGCGCCGCCTATCTTATCGCCTTCATCGCCCGCCGGGCTCGCGGCGCCGGCCTCAACGGCAAGACACCGGTGCAGATCCCGATCACGCAACAGCACATCGCCGACACGCTCGGCCTCTCGCTGGTCCATACCAACAAGACGATCCGCAAGCTGATGGACCGCAAGCTCATCATGTGGCGAGACGGCGGCTGCGAAGTGATCGACTATGACGGGCTGAAGAAGCTTGCCCGCTGGGAGGGGCTAGGCGAGGAATGCAGGCCGCTGATCTAGGTTTGGCTTGCGACGACCGGAACCATGGCGCCGAACGGGCGTTGAAACCAACGCAAACACAAGGAGTTAGAGAATGGCAACCGCCGCAGGCAAATCCGCCACAGACGAAGCAACCGCCGCCGATCTGGAGGCCGATATCGAGCAACTGAAAGCGGACATCCAGCGACTCACCGAGCAACTCGCCACGACCGGTCAACACGGCTATGGCGCGGCCCGTCGCGCCGCCGCGGACGGCGTCGAGCAATTGCGCGCGCAGGGCGAAGCCGCGTTCGAGAGCATGCGGGGAAGAGCCGAGGATATCGAAGCGCAGCTGATCGCCAAGGTGCGCGAGAAGCCGGTGACCTCGCTGGCCATCGCGGCGGGCGTCGGTTACCTGTTCGCCCTGCTTTCCCGCCGCTAACCGCAGATGGGGGCGCTTGTCTCGCTGATCTCGGCCCTCGCCTCGGGCGAGGCGATGGCCGCTTTGCATAGGGCGCGGGCCGCGGCAATCCTTTACGGGCTTGCCGCCATTTTCGCCGTGTGCGGTGTCGGCTTCCTCATCGGCGCCGCCTACATCTGGCTGGCGGTCCGCTACGGACCGATGGCGACCAGTCTCGGCTTCGGCATCGGCTTCCTGGTGGTTGCCGGGCTCATCCTCGTCATTCACAAGCTGGCGGCCGGCATGCGCAGCAAGCGCCGCGCGCGGCGACGCCAGGCCGATATGACGGCGGCGGGCGTTACCGCAGCCCTTGCCTTGCTTCCGGCCCTCGCCAAAAGCAAAGGCGGGCTTGGAGCCGTTGTCGCGCCTGCCCTGGCGGTCGTCGCGTATGCTATCTATCGCGAGAACACCAAGTCCAGGCCGTCGAAGCCGGACCCGGAAAACTTGCCTTAAGCAATGCCGGAGCGCTCATTTCAAGGACGGCTCGAGCGGCATCGATATTTCGGCGAAGACGCCATCCGGGCGAAATTCGTGGATCACCTCGCTGTCGATGACCTTGGCGAGGCTGCGGCGGATCAGGATCGAGCCAAAACCCTGGCGATCCGGAGGCTCGACCCGCGGCCCACCGCTCTCGCGCCAGGTCAGCACCAGGCGGCGCGCGCCTTTGCGGCCATGCGTCTTCCAGTCGAGATCGACTTTTCCCGACGGCGCGGAGAGCGAGCCGTATTTCATCGCGTTGCTGGCGAGCTCATGCAGGATCAGGCCGAGCCCGACCGCTTGATCGGGCGAGAGCAGAAGCTCGGGACCCGAAATTGCGATGCGCGGCTGGCGGCCCGTGTCGAAAACCCTGACCTCGATGCGTGCCAATTCGCCGATGCCAATGCCGCGCCATTCGCGGTCGGACAGCAGATTATGGGCGGCGCCGAGCGCCTGCAGCCTGGCACCGAAGGCCTCCAGGAATACACTCGGCTGGCGAGCATGGCGGACGGTCTGCGTCGCCAGCGCCTGCACGGTCGCCAATGTGTTCTTGACGCGGTGGTTGAGCTCACGCAGCAAGAGGCGCTGCCGCTCGTCGCCGAGCTTGCGCTCGGTGATGTCGTAGTTGACGCCGAAGATCAGCGTCGGCTTGCCCTCGCCGTCGCGTTCGATCACGCGTCCGCGCGTGGCGATCCAGCGGGGTGGATGGACCCCCTTGACCCGGTACTCGCCAAAATAGTCGTCGCTGCCGCTCAGCGCGTCGCGGAAACGCGTCTCGGTCTGGTAGACGTCGCGCGGGTCGATGGCGCGCAGGATGTCGCGCGCCTTCAGCCGGTTCGAAGGCGGCAGATTGAAAAGCTCGGCCAGAAGCGTGTCGCATTCGATCATGTCGGTGCGTATGTCCCACGCCCAGCTCGCCAGTGAGGCGGCGTCGAGCGCGATGGCGCGGCGCTTTTCCTCGCGCGCCAGTTCCGCCTTGGCGATGGCGCCGTCGCGGGTGGCGTCCTTCAGCGCGAACAGGCTGGCCGCGAGGTCGGCCAGCATTCTCAGCTTCGCCAGCTTGTCCTCGGCCGGAAACGGTCTCGGCTGGCGATCGAGCACGCAGAGCGTACCGGTCCTGGCACCGGCCACCATCATCGGCACGCCGATAAAAAAACGGATGTGCTGCTTGCCCGTGACCAGCGGATTGTCGGCGAAACGCGGATCGAGCGTGGCGTCGGTCACCACCATGGGATCGTCGCCGGCGGCGATGGCGTGGGCGCAGAAGGAAGTGCTGGTCGGCGTCTCCTTCTCGTCGAGGCCGATGCGCTCCTTTAACCGTCGGCGACTGCTGCCGATCAGGTTCACCAGCGCGACAGGCGCTTCGGCGATTGCCGCAGCGAGACCGGTGATACGGTCCAAGTCCGGATCGGTTGCCGTATCCATGGCGCCCAGGCCCTGAAGCAGGGTGAGCCGCTCCGCATCGATCACGACGCGGCTGACGTCCGCTGGCAAACTATCCGCCTTGCTGCTCACCATTCCCTCAAAACGCCACGCAATCGGCCATCATATACACGCAATCGGTTGCCGCATGCTTGCGGGGCGTCTTTTCCGACACGGAACCTTCCCGAACAGGATCCGTTACCGACCATGTCGTGCCTGAAGCGCCCGCCGCCGCGCAGCATGGAGGCCAATCGTGACCAAGATCGTACCTGAAGACAAAGCTCGCCAGGGGCATTGGGGCTGGCACGCCCTCAGAATCCTCATCGCCGGGCTGCTGCTCGCCTTCATCGCGTGGGGCGCGGTCGAGATCTACGGCGAGTTGATCAAGTCGCCGACGACCCAGCAGAACGTGCCGACGGCGCCGCCCGCCGAGCAGAAATCCACTCAAGGCAGCTGATCTTTCCATCACGCCGCCTTCGCCTGCGCATTGCGGGATGGGACAAGCACGTTCAGGGCGCCGGGGTGACTCTCGACCGTGGTTTCCCTCTCCAGCCTGATCAATTCGCCGTCCAGCACCGCGCTGAACTTCCTGGTGGGCGAACGGATTTTCAGCACGACCTTGCCAGCCTGATGCACTTCGACATGCGCGCTCTGGCGCAACCTGCCGCGCAGCATGTCCAGCAGCAGCTTCGCCAGATGATGACGCCGGCGCGCGACGCTGACATAGATGCCGAGCACGCCGCCAGCCGGGTTGTCGGCATAGGGCAGGTGGCCTTCGCCGAACAGATTGTTGGAGATGCCGATGCCGGTCGTGCGGGCGACGATCTCGGCCTTGCCGATGCTCAGGCTCACCTTGAGCGCCGGCGGGTTCTTGATAGCCGCCCACGCCGCGCGGACGGACGCCTGCATCTTTCCAAGGCGCGAGCTGAAATCCATTTTCTCGCGCAACTGAACCATCTTGGCGTGCATGCCGACGGAGAACTGATGCACGAAAGGCTGGCCGTTGGCGCTCGCCATATCGACGGCGATCACCTCGCCGTCGGCAAAGGACTGCAACGCCGCTTCCAGTGTCTGCGGGATGCCCAGGCCGCGCGCAAACAGGTTCATCGTGCCGGCCGGCAAGATGGCCAGGGCCTTCTTCTTGTTCATGAGGAGGGATGCCGCGGTGGAAATCGTGCCGTCGCCGCCTCCGGCGAGAACAACGTCGATATTTCGCCTGGCGATGGCCTTTTCCAGCGCCGTGGCGACGTCGCGACCGGCAACGATGTCAATCTCGACCGAATGCCCCGCCGCTTCGAGGGTCTGACGCAGCTTTTCGGAAAATGCTTCCATGTCGATGGTACGGAGGGTGCCGCCGTCCTGGTTCAGCACCGCAGCAAACCGCATATCGCGCTCCGTGTTCGGGTCACTTTGAGCCGGCAGACCCTCAGCCGCAGGCTGAAACGAGGAGGCCGCCGCAAAGGTTCCGCCGGGAGGTCAGCAATCCACGGACGCGTGAACGCGTTGCGGTTGGAACAACCCTCCGGTCACAACGTTGTGAACCTGTAGACATTGCCGCTTCCGACCCGCCGTCAAGGCTGGCCAAGGAGCGTCATGCACAGATCAGGCACGAGGAGAGACCATCATGATGATCCGCACTCTTTTTGCGACGACCGCGATCGCAACCCTTCTAGCAACCGGCGCTTTCGCGCAGACGACGCCCGCCCCGGCTCCACAGCCCCCAGCAGCCGAGAATCCGGCGCCGGTCCCGCGCGCCGATGGCGCCCTGATGACCAATATCATCGGCGAGTCCGTCTACAACGGCACCGGTGATGACGCCCAGAACATCGGCAAGGTGGATGATGTCGTCTTCGATTCCGCCGGCAAAGCCAAGTCCGCCATCATCGGCGTCGGGGGATTCCTCGGCGTGGGCAAGAAGGACGTCGCCTTCGACTACGGCAAGCTGGAATGGGCCGAGAAGAACGGCGACCGCTGGCTGGTTGTCAAGTCCACCAAGGATGAGCTGAACGCTTTGCCGGCGTTCGACCGCAAGCCTTACGATCCGGCGCCGGCGCAGTCTACCGACGCTACGCAGCCCGCCAACAACACGACAACAGCCCAGGCTCCCGCTGCGGCGCCGGCCGAGCCGGTGAAGAAGGCGGAGGGCAATCTGGCCACGAACATCATGGGCGAGTCGGTTTATAACGGCACTGCGGACGATGCCCAGAAGATCGGCGACGTGAAGGACATCGTGCTTGCCAAGGACGGCAAGGCCGAGTCCCTGGTGATCGGCGTCGGCGGCTTCCTCGGCATCGGCACGAAGAACGTCACTTTCGACTTCGACAAGGCGAAATGGGCGGAGAAGAACGGCGACCGCTGGCTGGTGGCCGAGACGACGAAGGAGCAGCTGCAGGCCCAGCCGGAGTTCGACCGCAAGCCCTATGATCCGGCGCCCGGCACGACGACGGCCGCGAACAACGCGCCGGCAACGACCACGCCTGCGGTGGTCGCTTCGGGCACGACGTCCGATAAGGGAGCGAAGCCGGCAGAGCCCGCCAAGCCGGCGGCCGAGAACAAGCCTGCGACGCCGCCGGCCCAGAGCACGGCTGAGAACAAGCCTGCCGATAATAGCGGCGCTGCCACCGACCAGACCAAGACGGCTTCCATCGACAAGTCGACACTGACCGAGATGCCGATGGGCAACATGCGCGTCGACGACCTCAAGGGCACAACGGTCTATGGCGCCAACGACGAGAAGATCGGTTCGATCGGCGACGTCGTGCTGACGCCCGACAACAAGCCGGACGCGGTTATCGTCGATGTTGGCGGCTTCCTGGGCATCGGCGCCAAGGAAGTGGCGATCGGCATGGATAAGCTCAAATTCATGACCGACAAGAACGGCAAGAAGTATCTCTACACCAACTTCACCAAGGAGCAGCTGCAGGCCCAAACGGCCTATGACAAGAGCAGTTATGCCGCCAACCGCGACCAGCAGCGGATGATTCTGAAATAAGGGAATAGGAAGTAAGGGAATAGGCAGTAGGAAATAGGCAGTAGGCGAAAGAAGGGTTGGCATACCACCCAGCGACACGAATGTTCTATTGCCTATTGCCTATTGCCTATTGCCTATTGCCTATTGCCTATTGCCTACTGCCTACTCACGTACCCCACCACTCCATCTTCCGTCAGTTCCGCCAAGGCAAGGGACTGATCGAGGTGAGCGGCACGCCAGGCAAGCATCTTCTCGGCGAACTCGAGCCGTACCGGGAGATAGGCCGGGTCGTTCGCCACATTGTTCAGCTCGCCTGGATCCTTCGATAGGTCGAACAGAAGCGCCGGCAGACCGCCGCCGAAATGGACATATTTGAAGTCCGCCGCGCGGATGACGGCGAGGTTGCAGGTGTTCGATCTGACACCGAAATGGCGTTCGGCTTCCCCTTGGGCGACCGTGCGGAAATCAAACTCCCAATGCGCGGCGTCGCGCCAGGCTTCCGGTTCCGTTCCATCCAGCCAAGGCGCGAGCGAACGGCCGTCGAGGTGGCGCTGCGGGGCGGCGCCGATCAGGTCGAGCAAGGTGGGGAAGACATCGACGGCTTCGGTGAAATGATCCACGGATGTGCCCGCGGCGGCTCCCCGCCGCGGATCGCGGATGATCAACGGAATGTGGTAGCTGGCGTCGAAGAAGCCGCCTTTGCCGAGCATATAATGATCGCCCATCATCTCGGCATGGTCGGAGGTGAGCACGATCACGGTGTCGTCCCAGGCACCCGCCGATTTGATCGCTTGCCAGATGCGGCCGAGCTGCGCGTCGACCTCGGAGATCATGCCGTAATAGATCGCGCGGATGCGGCGAAAGTTCTCCTCGCTCCAGTCCGGCACGTTGCCCTCGATGCCGGGGACGAATTTTGTCCGCTTCTGCCCGGCGAGATCGTAGGCGAGATAGGGATGGCTGCCGGACTCGGCCTGCCAACTTGCAGCGCGTTTGAACACGGGACCTTCGGCCGGATCATACATGCTGTTGTAGGGCTCCGGCACGATGAAGGGCGGGTGCGGGCTGATGAAGGAGATATGCGCGAACCACGGCGCGCTCTCCTCCTGCTCGCCAAGCCAGCGGATGAACTCGCCGGCCAGGAACGCGGTCGGCGTCTGGTCTTTCGAATAGATCGGCGGCGCGTTGGTCACGTCGCGTTCCGCCTGGCCGCGGGCCGGACGGTGGATGTCGGGGCTGCCTGCGCCGGTGTCGATACCCTGGGTCCGCAGCCATGACAGCCATTGCTTCTGATGCTCGGGCAGGGCCTGGCGCACGGTGAATCCCGGCAGCACGCCTTCATAGCTGCGCAGGCGCGGATCCCCGGCCGCCAGCCGGCGCGGATCGAGCGCGACATCGGTGTAGCCGAACAGGGTGGGATCATAGCCCGCCGCGCGCGCCGAAAGCGCGATGTTGCCATGGCGCGCGTCAAGCGGCGTGCCGTTGCGGCAGACGCGATTGTTCATCTGGTAGAGCCCGGTGTAGAGGCACGCGCGGGCAGGCGAGCAGGGTGCCGCCCCGCCATAATGGCGGCGGAAAAGCACGCCCTCCGCGGCGAGCGCATCGACGTTCGGCGTCTTCACCACCGGATGGCCGGCCGCCGACAGGCAATCGCCTCGCCACTGGTCGCAAGTGATGAGCAGGACGTTCGGGCGGTGCGTGCGATTGTTCAAGATCGTCTCCTTGTGGAAGCGTTCAGATGGAACGGAAATCACCCGCGTTGCAAGCCAAGCTTGGTGACAGATCGGTGAACATGTTTCGAACTGTCGTTCACTTTCATGATACAGTCCATTCTATGTTTGCCCGCTTTGCCACCGGCCCGCTCATCCTCATATTGGCGTGGACAGCGGCAAGGGCCGCATGAGGACAAAGGGAAGGAGCAGGATCATGCTCAATCAGATACAGGGGCTGCATCACGTCACCTCGATGGCGAGCGATGCACGCCGCAACAATGAGTTCTTTACAAAAAAGCTTGGCCTGCGCCGGGTGAAGAAGACCGTCAATTTCGACGCGCCGGATGTCTACCATCTCTACTATGCCGACGAGGTCGGCACGCCGGGTTCGGTGATGACCTATTTCCCGTTCCCCGATATCGCCAAGGGCCGGCACGGCGTCGGCGAGGTGGGCTCGACAGTGTTCTCGGTGCCGGAAGGCACGCTGGCCTATTGGGAAAAGCGCTTTGCCGATGAAGGCGTGGGCAACGTCGCCCGCACGGAAGGTTTTGGCGAGAAGCGGCTTACTTTCACCGGTCCCGACGGCGACAGTTTCGCGCTTGTCGAGGACAAGGCCGATAAACGCGCGCCGTGGATCAAAGGCGGCGTTCCCGGCGACGAGGCGATTCGCGGCTTTCACTCGGTCTCGCTGCGGCTGAAGGACGGCGGCGCCACCGAGGAGCTTTTGAAATTCATGGGCTATGAGGAGGTCGACAAGTCCGGCAATATCCGCCGGCTGGCGATCAAGAACGGCAACGGCGCCGATGTCGTCGACATCGAATCGCTGCCAGGTGCCGGCTTTGCCAATCTCGGCGCCGGCTCGGTGCACCATGTCGCCTTCGCGGTCGAGGATCGTGCCAAGCAGCTGGAAGTGCGCAAGGCGCTTGTCGACACGGGCTATGGCGTGACGCCGGTCATCGATCGCGACTATTTCTGGGCGATCTATTTCCGCACGCCGGGGGGCGTGCTGTTCGAGGTGTCGACCAACGAGCCGGGCTTCAACCGCGACGAGGACACCGCGCATCTCGGCGAGGCGCTGAGGCTGCCGGCGCAGCATCAGCATCTGAGGCCCTATCTCGAACAGCATCTGCAGAAGCTGGAAGACTGAAGCCATGAGCAAGGACGCTTACATCCACAAGGTGCTGCCCGGTACGCCGGGCAGCCCGCTGCTCTTCGTCCTCCACGGCACCGGCGCCGACGAGAACCAGCTTCTCGGTTTCGGCCGCGAGCTTATGCCTTCGGCGACGATCGTCTCGCCGCGCGGCGATGTGTCGGAGCACGGTGCTCCCCGTTTCTTTCGCCGCACCGGCGAGGGTGTCTACGACATGGACGACCTAGCGCGCGCGACATCGAAGATGGCGAGCTTCGTCAAGGCGCATGTCGAGACCGCAAAACCTTCGGCGGTGTTCGGCCTCGGCTACTCCAACGGCGCCAACATCCTGGCCTCGGTGGTGTTCGCCGAGCCGGGCCTGTTCGACGCCACGGCGCTGATGCATCCGCTGATCCCGTTCGAACCCCGCGTCCAGGGCAGCCTTGCCGGCCGCCGCATCCTGATCACGGCCGGCAGGCGCGACCCGATCTGTCCGCCCAATTTGACGTCGCGGCTTGAGGCCTATTTGCGCGCCGACGGCGCCGATGTCACAGTGGAATGGCACGACGGCGGGCATGAGGTTCGGCCGAATGAAATCGAAGCGGCGCGGCGGTTTTTCGCGCCGGCGCCCGTTGCCGAAGGAGGCAAGTAACATGGCCGATCAACTGCCCGAGATCGAACTGGAAGACCGCGGCTCCAAGGGGCGTTACGTGCTGCGCGGCCCGGGCGGCGCCGAGGCCGAGATGACGTTCACCAAGATCGGCGAGCACCAGCTCATCATCGACCACACTGAGGTGCCGGATGTCTTTCGGGGCCAGGGCGCCGGGCTTCGGCTCGTCACCCGCGCGGTCGAGGATGCGCGTGCCGCCGGCAAGAAGATCATCCCGCTCTGCCCCTTCGCCAACGCCCAGTTCCGCCGCCACCCGGAATGGGCGGATGTGCTGAAGCGGTAGCACCGTCTTCCCCTTCTCCCCCTGTGGGAGAAGGTGGCCGCGCAGCGGCCGGATGAGGGGTGTTCCAGCGGAGTGAGACGTTCGCATTCCCTGGAACACCCCTCATCCGTCTCGGCGCTGCGCGCCGATCCACCGCCCGGGCGAGCCACGCGTCTCGCCCGTCCTTCGGATCCCACAAGGGGAGAAGGGGAAGCTCTTGGCATTTGCGCCGCCCGATCATCTTGCCTAAGTTGACGGTTCGCCCGGACGAAACCTGTCGTCCCGCCCGTCCCCGATTTGAATGGCTTCCCTGATGACCGATACCGACCTGATCCCCGTTTTCGACGGACATAACGACACGCTGCTTCGGCTCTACCAGTCGAAGGAAGCCGACGTCGAAAAGCTGTTCATCGAGGGGACGCCGGGCGGGCATATCGACCTGCCGCGCGCCAGGAAAGGCGGCTTTGCCGGCGGCATGTTCGCGATCTTTCCGCCTCCGGTCGAAAAGTCGAAACGCAGCGCCGTGCCTCCGGCACCGAGCGACAATGAACCGCTGCCGCCGGAACTGCCGCAGGCCGAGGCGATCACCTCAACCATCGGCATGGCTTCGATCCTGTTCCGGCTGGAGCGCGCCGGCGCATTGACCGTCTGCCGCAGCGCCGGCGATGTGCGGGACGCGATGGCCAAGGGCTCGATCGCGGCGGTGTTCCACATCGAAGGCGTCGAGGCGATCGATCCCGGGCTTGCCATGGTCGATGTGCTGCACGCCGCAGGGCTGCGCTCGCTGGGCATCGTCTGGAGCCGCCCCAACGCCTTCGGCAACGGCGTGCCGTTCCGCTTTCCGTCCTCGCCCGACACCGGGCCTGGTCTCACCGATGCCGGCAAGGCGCTGGTCAAGGCGTGCAACCAGCTCAGGATCATGATCGACCTCTCGCATCTCAACGAGAAGGGTTTTCGCGACATGGCCGAGCTTAGCGATGCGCCGCTGGTCGCGACCCATTCCAATGTGCATGCGATCTGCGGCCATTCGCGCAACTTGACCGACTGGCAGCTCGGCGCGATCCGCGAATCCGGCGGCATGGTGGGCCTGAACTTCGCCACCGGCTTCCTGCGCGAGGACGGCCGCATGAACGCCGACACCAGCATTGATATCATGGTGCGCCACATCGATTCGCTGTTGCAGGCGCTGGGTGAAGACGGGGTCGGGCTAGGCTCGGATTTCGACGGCGCCATGATCCCGGCCCCCATCGGCGACGTCGCCGGTCTGCCGAAGCTCATCGACGCGCTCGCCGCGCGCGGTTTCGGGCGCGCGCTGATCGAGAAGATCGCTTACCGGAACTGGTTGAGCGTGCTTGAGCGCACCATAGGCTAAGGCGGCTCTATCCGTCGTAGCCGATACGCTTCAGCCATTCCTTGCCGACGCCACGGTCGCGGATGATCGCTAAGGGGTTTTCCGCGTCGAGCCGGGCGCAGATGCGGTAGACCTCCAGCGTCTCGGCATTCATCTCCCCGCGCTTGAAGAAATACATCGCCGCCGCGTAGCGGGTGCGGCCGGACCACATCTCGCCGAGTGGCGTGTTGACCAGCTCCCACTGCTCGGCGGCTTCCGTTTCCAGGTCTTCCGCTTCGCTTGCCATGTCAAAAGTCCGCAGGCGGGCTGGCGGTGCGGCGGTCGAGCCTGATGAAGGGCCGCTGCACCACCTTCGCCTTCTTCATCAGCTTCTGGTACTGCAGCTCGCGCATGGCGTAAATCTCGACCCAGAGGTCGTCGACGATCGTGTCGCCATAGGGCCGCCGCAGCGAGGCGAGCGCGATGTTGCGCTTGGCCATGGGCGACCACATCGCCGCGCTGACCAGCCCAACCTCCTGGCTTTTCTTGTAGTAGACGATCGCGTGCTCGGCCGGGATGTTGCCTTCGATCTCCAGGCCGACCAGCACATGGCGCAGCTTCTTCTTCGTCCGGGCTTCGAGGATGGCGCGGCGGCCGTTGAAATGGCCTTTGTCCGGATCGATCATGAAGCCGAGGCCGATCTCGTCCGGCATGCGAAGGCGGTCGGCGCGGATGGCGTGCTCGGCAGCCGTGAAATCGGCATTGGTGACGATCAGCCCCGCCTCCAGCCGGGCTCGGTTCAGCGCGGCATAGCCAATGGCGCGGATGCCGCGCAGTTCGCCCGCCGCCATCAGCCGGTCCCACAGGCTCAGCGCCTTGTCGGCCGGCACGAACAATTCGTAGCCGAGATCGCCGGTGAAGCCGGTGCGCGAGATGGTCACCGCAGCGCCGTCATGCGCGAACTCGGCAAGGTCGAAGATTTTCAGCCGCTCAACGCCGGCAAAGCCCGCTTCGCGCAGGATGGCGAAGGAGGTCGGACCCTGCAGCGCCAGTCCGGCGACCGCTTCGGTCTCTTCCTCGACACTGATCTCATAGCCGATCGCGCTGTCGAGCAGCCAAGGCAGATGGCGCTCTTGCGAGCAGAGACGGAAGCGTGTCGGCGACAGCCGGAACAAAGTGCCATCATCAAGGACAAAGCCATCGTCATCGCACCAGGCGGTGTAATGGACGCGGCCGGGTTTCAGCCTGGTCACGTCGCGCAGCGTGACGCGGTCGAGATAGGCTTCGGCATCCGGGCCCTCGATCCGGTATTTGGTCATCGGCGAGACGTCGAAGAGCGCCGCCTGGCTGCGGATGGCGAAATATTCGAGCTCCTCGTCCCACAACGAATGCGGCGCGCGGTAGCCGGCCCAGTTGTACCAGTCGTTCGTCAGCGCCAGCGCGTCGATGCGCGGCTGGAAGGGGGTGCCCATGCGCAAAGTGCGGAAGTGGGATTGGGCGAGGGTGCGGGCGGCGTCGGTTTTCACATGACGATTCATGACGGCGTTCCTTCGCGCCCCCCTCTGTCCTGCCGGACATCTCCCCCACAAGGGGGGAGATTGGACGTCACGCTGACTTTCGCCGATCTCCAACGTCGCAAGAAAAGCGCCGACAGATCGAGCTGCTGATCTCCCCCCTCGTGGGGGAGATGGCCGGCAGGCCAGAGGGGGGCGCCATGGAGCGCGACTTCAGCGATTTGCAAAAACATATTCACCCCCTCATCGCGATGATGCGGCGCGCGGCGTTGAGGCCGGGCGCGCCGGAGATGCCGCCGCCCGAATGCGAGCCGGCGCCGGCGAGGAACAGGCCTTCGAGCGGCGTGTCGTAGCCCGACCAGCCGGAGACCGGCCGCGACATCAGCATCTGGTCGGCCTGCAACTCGCCATGGTGCCAGTGGCCGCCAGGCATGCGGTAGCGCGCCTCGATGTCGGCGGGCGTCAAAAGCTCGGCGTGGCTGACCGTTGCGCCGATGCCGGGCGCATAGGTCTCGAGCTGCGCCATGATCGCCTTGAGGAAGCGCGGCTTGCCGGCGCCCCAGCCCTCTCTCAACGCATAAGGCGCGTACTGCACCACGGCCGAAAGCACGCAGGCGCCGAATGGGGCGAGCGATGGGTCGGCCAGGCTGGGCAACGTGATCTCCATCACCGGCTCTGGCGAGAAGTCGCCATATTTCGACGGATTGAAGGCGCGCTCGACATGGTCGGGCGAAGGCGCGACGACGAGGCGACCTTTGTGGCCGGCGGCGTCGACGCCCGAAAATTGCGGCGGCCGGTCCAGCGCCAGATGCAGCTTGGCCGCATCGCCCTTCATGCGGATGTTCTTCACCTTGCGCACGAAGCCGGTGTCAACCTCGCGCGGGCCGACAAGATCGAGGATCGTCGTCGCCGGGTTGATCGCGGAGACGACGATCTTGGCCTGCAGCGTTTCGCCGCCCTGCGTGACGACGCCGACGGCGCGGCCCTTCTCGACGATCACCTTGGCGACTGGCGAGGTCGGGCGGATCGAAACGCCCGCCTTTTCCGCCGCCGCGCGGATGGCAGCGACGACAGCGCCCATGCCGCCTTTCGGCTGGACCTGCGCGCCGGCAAGGCCGCCAATCTCGCCGGCCAACCTGTAATAGAGGCCGAGCAGCGAAGTCGGCGAGCGCGGCCCAAGATGCGAGCCGAGCGTCGCGTCGAAAGCAAGCAGGCCCTTCAGCCGGTCGTCCGAGAGCTGCTCGTCGAGCAGGTCGTAGACATTCATCAAAAGCACGCGCAGGAAGTCGCGCATGTCTTCCCTGCCAAGCCGCTTCAGCGCCAGCGCGGTCTGGCCGAGCCCGGCCATTTCTGCCAGCGACATGCCGGCAAAGTCCGGCGGCCGGCGCGACAGGAACGGTTTCAGCACGCCGGCATAGCGCAGCAATTGCGCGCGCAGGTCTTTCCAGGCGGACTGTTCCGAAGGGCTGGTGCCCGTCAGCACCTCGCCATAGGCGCCGTGGAGCACCAGCGGGCCGTCCTTCGACAGCGCCACCGATGGCACGAGGTCGCCGCGCTCGACCTTCAGGCCGTGGCGTTCCAGCTCCAGCGTTTTCACCACATCGGGATGCAGGCGATTGAGCAGATGCGCGACCGTGGAGACGCGGAAGCCGGGCGCGAATTCCTCGGTGCGCGCGGCGCCGCCGACCTCGTTGCCGGCCTCGAGCAGCAGCACCTTGCGTCCCGACTTGGCCAGCGTGGCGGCGGCGACGAGGCCGTTGTGGCCGCCGCCGATGACGATGGCGTCCCAATTCAAATCAGATGACGTCATGGGCCGGGCTCATATGCAGGGTTGGCTTGGCGAGGTCGCGCAGGATCTCGGCGGCGGCGTTGCGTCCGGGCGCGCCCATGACGCCGCCGCCCGGATGGGTGGAAGAGCCGCACATATAGAGCCCACTGAGCGGCGAGCGGTATTGCGCGTAGCCCGGCACCGGGCGGTTGAAGAGCAGCTGATCGAAGGTGAGCTCGCCCTGGAAAATATTGCCTTCGGTGAGGCCGACCTCGGCCTCGATCTCGCGCGGCGTGCGCACCTCCATATGGACGATGCGGTCGCGGAAGCCGGGCGAATATTCAGCGATCTGCGCAATCACGCTTTCGGCGAAGCCGTCGCGGTCGGCATCGGTCCAGTCCGCTCCCCTTATCTTCGGCGGCGCGTATTGCACGAAGCAGCTCATGAAGTGCTTGCCCGGCGGCGCCATGGTTGGGTCGAGCGTGGTCGGGATCATCATGTCGAGGAAGGGATCGGCCGACCATCGTCCGGCCTTCCAGTCGTCATAGGCGCGCTCCATGCGCTCGATGGAATCGGTGAAATGCATGTCGGCGCGGTAGACAGGCGAGTCCTTCGGCAAAGCCGGGAATTCGGGCAGGGAATCGAGCGCGATGTTGACCTTCCCCGACGAGCCGCGGATCTTGAAGTTCCTGACGCGGCGCAGGAAGATGTCGGGCAGCTCCTTCTCCTCGACCAGCTTCAGGAAGGTGCGCTTGACGTCGGCATTGGAGATGACGAGCTTGCCGTCGATCTCCTCGCCGCCGGCAAGCACCACGCCCTTGGCCTTGCCGTTCCTGATCAGCACCTGGTCGACCTCGGCGCCGGTGCGGATGGTGCCGCCACTGGCCTTGAAGGAGGCGGCCAGCGCTCTGGTGACGGCGCCCATGCCGCCGCGCGCGTAGCCCCATGCGCCGACCGAGCCGTCGACCTCGCCCATATAATGATGAAGCAGCACATAAGCCGTGCCGGGCGACATCGGGCCCAGCGCCGTGCCGATGATACCGGACAGCGCGAAGTTCGCCTTGATGACGTCGGTCTCGAAATACTCGTCCAGGAAGTCCGAGATCGACATCGTCCAGAAGCGCAAGGTCAGCGCCATCTCCTCGGCCGAGAGGCCGGCGAATTTCTTGCCGAGATAAAGCAACTCGCCCAGGTCGCGCGGCCTGAAGCTCGTCGGGTCGGGCGCGGTGCGCATCAAGAGCGGCTGGATGAAGCGGCACTGCCTCGTGACGTCGCGCGAATAGCGGTCATAGGCCTCGGCGTCGCGCTTCGAAAAGCGGGCGAACTCACGGCGATGCGCGTCATGATCGCGGTAGTTGGCGAGGTAGTCGCCGTCGCGCGTGAACACCGCGCCGCCTTCATAGGAGATCACCTGCAGGCCGAAGCGCGGCAGCTCCAGGTCGCGCATGATCTCGGGCCGAAACAGCGAGCAGACATAGGAACAGTTGGAATAGAGGAAGCCCGGCGTCAGCTCGCGGCTGGTGGCCGCGCCGCCGACCCAATCGTTCTTCTCGACCACCAGCACGTCCAGCCCGGCGCGCTGCAGATAGCAGGCGGTGACCAGCCCATTATGGCCGCCGCCGATGACGATCGCGTCCCATGCCTTCATGCGCGCCGAACCTCCCGCCGGTTGCCCTATCTACTTGTTTCTCCGCAATTCCGGTCGGAGAACCGCATCCCGCTTTCCTGGAATTGCTCCGTGCGTCTTGTTCCCGATTGCCCGAATTTGGCACGGACCACAGTTTTTTGTCCAGCCATATTGAATGAATGTTCAACAAATGGTGTTGCGTTTTCCCATTGATGCGCTAGGCTTTGCCTTGATCTCTGGATTGATACGCATCGGCATTTGAGGTTGAGGATCCGATGATCGAGACGGCCGACGCCGAGCCGGAATATGACGACACCGCCATCCGCTTCCTCGAAGCGCTGTGGGGCGAGGGTTACCTGTCGCCCGGTGGCCCGGAGGAGGTCGACCGCGTGGTCGAAGGCCTCTCCCTCAAGGGCAAAACGATCCTCGATATCGGCTGCGGCGCCGGCGGCATCACGCTGCATCTGGCGGCAACGCACGGCGCTTCTCAGGCCACCGGCTTCGATGTCGAAAAGCCGGTGATCGAGACGGCGAGGCGAGGGGCGATCAGGCAGGGCCTCGATGACCGTGTCGGCTTCGTCCAGGCGCCGCCGGGGCCGCTGCCTTTCACCTACGCTTCCTTCGACGCCGTCTTCTCCAAAGACGCGCTGCTGCATGTGCCGGACAAGGACTCCCTGTTCGCCGCGATCTTTCGCGTGCTGAAGCCTGGCGGAGTGTTTGCCGCGTCGAACTGGATGATTTCGCATGACGGCGAGCCGTCGCCTCAGATGAGGGCCTACATCGCGGCCGAAGGGCTCTCCTTCGCCATGGCCTCGCCGGCGCGCTATGCCGAGGCGATGCGGAGCGCCGGCTTTACCGACATCATCATCCGCGACCGCAATCCATGGTACCGCGAGGTCGCGCGCGAAGAGCTTTCGCGGCTCAAGGGACCGCTCTACGCGCAGGCCGCGGCAGCGGTCGGCGCGGCCTATGTCGACAAGAACATCAAGACCTGGGAGGCGATGCAGAAGGTGCTTGACAGTGGCGAGCACCGCCCCACTCATCTGCGCGGTTGGAAGCCGGTCGGATAGCCGGCAATGCTGGAGATCGTCACACCCATGAAGACTGCAGAGGCGAGCGATGCTCTCCCCGAAACGGCGCGGAAAGGCGATGCCGAAAAGCGTGGCCGCAAGGCCTCGAAAGAGGTCCGGCGGCTGCAGCTGATCGAGGCGACGATCGATTCCCTGGCCAAGCGCGGCTATGCCGAAACGACGATGGCGGACGTGGCCGACGGCGCGGGCCTGTCGCGCGGCATCGTCAACTTCCATTTCGAGAGCAAGGAGAAGCTGCTGATCGCCACGCTGCAGCACATGTATGACGAATATTCGGCGCATTGGCGCACTTCCCTGCAGAAGGCAGGCGACGATCCGGCGAGACAGCTGCAGCATCTGGTATGGGCCGATTTCGATCGCTCGATCTGCAACAAGCGCAAGCTTGCCGCATGGCTCGCCTTCTGGGGCGAAGCCAAGTCACGGCCGACCTACCAGGCGCTGAGCAGCTCGCGCGACGCCTATTACCAGCAGGTCTTCATCGATCTCTGCACGACGCTCAAAGAGAGTGGCAACTACACCTATGACCCCCAGGTCATCGCGCTGGCGCTCAGCGCCATGCTCGAGGGCCTGTGGCTGCGGCTGATGATGGGGACCGAAGACACCACGCGCGAGACCGCATTGCAGGCGGCGAATGCGTTTTTGACCGCCGCCTTCCCGAAACACTATGGCTAGCGAGAACTGGGGCTAGCGAGAACTGGGGCTAGCAAAAGCCGGGGTCAGCAACAGCCGGCCAATAAGACCGGCAAACCAAAAGAGGATGGAACAGCATGAAGAAACTCAGCCGACGCCTGGCATTGACCCTGGCGCTTGGGAGCGCGCTCGCCGCTTCGGCGGCGGCGTTCGCGGTCGCCGCCGACAAGGATCTGATCGTCTTCGACTGGTCCGGCTATGAGGATCCGAGCTTCCACGGCAAGTATGTCGAGAAGAACGGCGATTCGCCGACCTTCGCCTTCTTCGGCGACGAGGACGAGGCGTTCGAAAAAATCCGCTCCGGCTTCAAGTCCGATCTCGGTCACCCGTGCTCGCAGAGCGTGGTGAAGTGGCGCGAGGCGGGGCTGCTGCAGCCGCTCGACACGTCCAAGATCGCAGGCTGGAAGGATCTCAACCCCGGCATCATGGCGATGAAGGACCTTGCCACGACGTCCGACGGCAAGGCCTGGTTCATGCCGTGGGACTGGGGCAATACCCAACTCACCTACAATTCCGACAAGATCGCCGCAAAGGACGTGCAGTCGCTGAAGGCGTTCGCCGATCCGAAATACAAGGGCAGGGTTTCGATCGGCGACAATGTCGACGACGCCTACGCGCTGGCCAGCCTCGCCATCGGGCTCAAGGACTGGACCAAGATGACGGACGACCAGTTCAAGCAGGCATCCGATTTCCTGCGCCAGGTGCACAAGAATGTGCGCTCCTACTGGACCGACACCACCGACATCGTGCAGCTGCTTTCTGGCGGCGAGGTCGACCTCGCCTGGGCCTGGAATGATGCGACCGTGCAGTCGGTCAAGGCCGGCGTGCCGATCAAATCCAAGAAGGACACCGACGAGGGCATCTCGACCTGGGTCTGCGGCTACGTGCTGTTCAAGGACGCGCCCGGCAACGTCGACAAAGCCTATGACTACCTCAACGCCGTCAACGATCCGGAAGTCGCCAAGGTGCTGGTCAAGGATTGGGGCTACGGCCAAGCCAATGCCAAGGGCATGGCCGGCGTCGATCCGGCGGTCCTGAAGGAAAAGGGCTACGATGACGTGGAAAAATGGGTCGACAAGACGCTGTTCCAGCAGCCGCTGCCCTCGGAGCTCAAGCTCAAGATGATCGCCGAATTCGAGAAAATCAAGGCCGGCTATTGAGCAGCGTCATCGAAAGGACCGACGTTGTCATCGTCGGTGCCGGCTTCACCGGCCTGTCCGCCGCGCTCGAATTGAAGCGCGCCGGCATCGATTTCCTTGTGCTCGAGGCGCGCGACCGCGTCGGCGGCAGGGTAGAGGCTGTGCGCAATGGGCTCGGCGAATTGGTCGACAGCGGCGGCCAGTTCTTGTGCGTGGACATGCCCGAAGTGATGGCGTTGGCGAGGGCCTACGGCAAGAGCTTCGTCGAGACCTATGTCGAGGGCGAATTCATCACCTACCCGTCGATGACGCCAGCGCGGGCGGAGCGGACCTATCATGTCGCGATGGCAATCCGCGAGCGCATGAACGGGATCGAGCCGGACGATCCGTCGATCGCCGGGTTGACCGTGGCGACATGGCTCGAGCACCAGGCCGACACGGCCGACGCCAAGGCAGCCTTCCGTTCGATGATCGAGGGCCTGTGGTGCCTGCCGCTGGACAAGGTGCCGTTGTGGTACCTCATCGACAATGATCGCCGCATCACCAACGAAGTGTTCGAGCTGCAGTATTTCCTGCGCGAGACGATGCAGTCGCTGGCCGATGATCTGGCAGCAGATCTCGGCGACCGCCTGCGGCTGGGAGAAGCCGCGACGCGGATCGAGCGCGGACGGCAAGGCATTCGCGTCGTCTCGCCCGGCGGTGTTGTCGAGGCGGGCGCAGCGCTGGTCGCCTTGCCGCCGGCGACGGCCGCGAAGCTCGATTTCACGCCGGCTTTGCCGGCGGAGCTCGCAAGCGCGCTCGGCGTCTGGGAAAGCGGCGCGGTGATCAAGATCCTGGTGCGTTACGCAAAGCCTTTTTGGCGCGAGCGCGACCTGTGCGGCATGGTCATGTGGCGCGACCAGCCGGGGCTGTTTGCCTGCGACGCCAGCACGGATGCCGACCATGCCGCGCTTGTCGTCTTCGTGGGCGGGCCGCTGGCGCTGCGCTGGCACCCGCTCGGCGAGGCGGCGTTGCGTGCGGAAATCACCGCGAGGCTTGTCCAAGCGCTCGGCCCGAGGGCCGCCGACATCGTCGATTTCAGCTCGCGCGACTGGACGCATGACCGCTGGAGCGGCGGCGCCTATAGCGACCTCATCGTCGACGTCACCGCGCGACATGCCGAGCGCGTCATCCTTGCCGGCGCGCCGCCCATCTATTTCGCCGCCTCGGAAGTGTCGCCGTCTTTCCCGGGCTATGTCGAAGGCGCGATCGTGGCGGGGCGCGTCGCTGCTGCAAAGATTCAGTCCGCCATCGCCACCAGCGCCTCGGGGTCGTAGGCGAGACGGATCGGCGCGCCGACCGGAATGTCGTCGGCGCCGAAATCGTTGGTCTCGGTCACCGAAAGCGGCTTTTCCAGTCCGGGGATCTCGACGATCAGATGCGTGATCTCACCGAAATAGTGGCGCTCGACGACCTTGCCGGCGACCTCGAATTTTGCTGACGCGTTGTCCCACAAAACACGCAGGCGTTCGGGCCGGATGCCAAGGGTCGCCGCGCCGCCATTGCGCACGAAAGCCCTTGGCTTGTCGGTCCTGACGCGGCCGAAGCCCAGCGTGTCGAGCACCAGCGAAGCGCCGTTTTCCTCGACGATCTCTGCCTTGACGAAATTCATGCCGCCGAGGAAGTCGGCGACCTGGCGGTTGACCGGGCGCTGATAGATCTCCTTCGGCGAAGCGACCTGCGCGATCTTGCCGCCGAACATCACCGCGATGCGGTCCGACATCGCCAAGGCCTCGTACTGGTCGTGCGTGACCAGCACGAAAGTGATGCCGACCGCCTGCTGCAAGCGGCGCAGTTCGACCTGCATCTGCTCGCGCAGCTTCTTGTCCAACGCCGAGAGCGGCTCATCGAGCAGCAGCACCTTGGGCCGCATGACCAGCGCGCGGGCCAAAGCGACGCGCTGGCGCTGGCCGCCGGAAAGCTCGGTGGCGCGGCGCTTGCCGAGACCGGTAAGCGAGACCTGCGCCAGCGCTTCCTCGACGCGGCGCCTCTCCGCGCCGGCGTCGAGCTTCAGCCGCTTCAGGCCGTAGGCGACATTCTGCTCGACATTGAGATGCGGGAAAATCGCATAGCTCTGGAAGACCATATTGGTCGGCCGGCGGTTGGCGGGAATGCCGTCCATCGGATGGCCGTCGACGGCGATGGAGCCGCTGGTCGGCGTGTCGAAGCCGGCGATCATGCGCAAAAGCGTGGTCTTGCCGCAGCCCGAGGGCCCGAGCAGGGAGAAGAACTCGCCCTCCCTGATCGCCAGCGAGGCATTGTCCAGCGCCTTGAACGATCCGTAGCTGCGGGTAACGTCGCGGATCTCGATCATGGTGCGATCGGTTTGGGTGCGCTCGGACTGGACCCGCTCAAGCATAGAGGCCTCCCTCGTTCTGGGTGCGTCTCGCCGCGCGGCGGCGCAGGATTTCGGCAATCGTCATCAACAGGAAGGACGCGAAGAGCAGCAAGGTGCCGAGCGCCAGCACGCCGGGAAGCTTGGCCGCAAACCGCAACTGGCCCCAGATGTAGATCGGCAGCGTCGCCTCGGTGCCGGTGAGGAAGAAGGCGATGATGAATTCGTCGAGCGAGATGGTGAAGCAGACGAGCAGGCTGGAGATGATCGCCGGCGCGACCATCGGCAACGTCACGCGCCGGAAGGTGCCGAACGCGCTCTCGCCGAGATCGGCCGAGGCCTCCTCGAGGCTGCGATCGAAACCCTCGAAACCGGAGGTCAGCACGGTCATCGAATAGGGAATGCAGACCAGCACATGGCCAAGCACCACCGTGAACAGCGACAGGCTCAAGCCCAACTGCAGCATGACCAGCAGCATCGAGATGGCGACGATCACCTCCGGCAGCACCAGCGGCGCCATGATCAGCCCGTTGATGGCGCGGCGGCCCGGGTAACGGTAGCGGGTGATCGAGCGGGCGGCGAGGATGCCCAGCACCGTCGACAGGATCGAGGCGGAGATGCCGACGATGAGGCTGTTCCAGGTGGCGTCGATCAGCGCCGGCGTGCGCGGCAGGTCTTCGTACCAGTGCAGCGTGACGCCCGAGAGCGGGAATTTGGGCGTCGCCGCCGTGTTGACCGAGAAGATCGGCAGGAAGACCACCGGCAGGTAAAGGAACAGCAGATAGAGGACGGCATAGCTCGACAGCCAGCCGGGCAGGTAACGTCTGATCGCCGTCATCGTGCCAGCCTCTGCAGGGCACGGAAGACCAGCACCGTGCCGCCGGCCATCAGCGAGACGATGATCATCGCGGTTACGGAAAGTGCTGCACCCAGCGGCCAGTTCGAAGCCTTGCCGAATTGCGCCTGGATGGCGTTGGCGATCATGACGCCGTCCTTGCCGCCGACGAGCTTCGGCGTGACGTAGTCGCCGACGGTCGGGATCATGACGATCAGCGCCGCCGAGATGACGCCGGGCGCCGACAGCGGCAGGGTGACGCGCAGGAAGGAGCGCAGCGGCCCGTCGCCGAGGTCGGTCGCCGCTTCGACCAGGGTCCGGTCGACTTTCTCCACCGAAACGAAGATCGGCAGGATCGCGAAGGTCGCCCAGGCATGGGTCAGCGTGATGATGACGGCGGTGGAATTATAGAGCAGCGCCGTCGACGGCTCGTCGATGATGCCGAGGCCCATCAGACCGGAGTTGAGCACGCCGTTATAGCCGAGGATCACCTTCCACGACATCACGCGCAGCAGGTAGCTGGTCCAGAACGGGATGGTGATGAGGAACAGCCACAGGCTCTTGTGGCGGCCGCCATGGAAGGAAATGAAATAGGCAATCGGATAGGCCAGAGCCACGGTCAACAGGCTGACGGTCAGCGAGATGTAGAGCGAGCGCCAGAGCAGGTCGCGGTAGATCGGCTCGGTCAGTGCGATCCGGTAATTCTCCAGCGTGAATGTGTGATCGATGGTGAGATAGTTCTGCGTCCAGAAAGAATGGGCGATGACCACCAGGATCGGCAGGACGAGGAGAATGAGGGCATAGACGAAGGTAGGACTGATCAGGGCAAAGCCCTGGATGGCTTCCGATTGCAGAAGGGGACGTCGCCTCGATCCCGCCATGCGCAACGGGGGCGACCCTTCCGCGGCAACCGTCATTGCAACGCTCCGGGCGTGATTTCGGTAGCTGGCTCGGACTGTCCCGCCATGCGCCTTCCCATTCGTGGCGCCGGCTGCCTGTTCCCGAATTATGCTTGGAGCGCGATCGCTCCCTGGCTTGCCGGCTTTCTTTCATCATGAGCGCATCCGCCGATTGAAATCAAGCGCTATTTCTGCGATATTGATTGAACGGATATTCAAAATGAAGTAATGAAAAGCTGAGTTTCCATGGTTTTCCGCGCAATTTGATATCCGGTGGAAATTCAAAAACCTGGCAGATGCGAGGCCAAAATGGCGGCTCAAAGCAAGATCAAGGCAAGCGAACTCATCGATGCCGGCGATGACGACGCGGTCGAGCTCGCCAAGCGCCATCTCTTGCAGCCCTGGCCCTATGCCGGCTCGGTCGGCAACGAGGCGCGCGCGCTGATCGGCGAGGGCCACGGCATCTACATCACCGACGCTTCCGGCAAGCGCCTCATCGACGGCCCGGCCGGCATGTGGTGCATCAATGTCGGCCATCGCCGCGAAGAGCTGGCCAAGGTCATGTACGACCAGGCGATGGCGCTCTCCTACAACACGCCTTGGTATACGATGAATGCGCCCTCGGCCGAGCTTGCCCGGCGCATCGCCGATGCGGCACCTGGCGATCTCAGCCACACCTTCTTCACCACCGGTGGCTCTTCGGCGGTGGAGACGGCGCTGCGCTTCATGCAGTTCTATAACAATGTGCGCGGACGGCCGGAGAAGAAGCTGATCCTCAGCCGTGGCGGCGCCTATCACGGCTCGACCTATCTGTCGGCCTCGCTCAACGGCCGGCCGCGTGACCGCGACTGGATGGACGGCGCCGACGATCTGGTGGTCAAATTGTCCTCGCCCGACCCGTTCCGGCGGCCGAAGGAGATGAGCATCGCCGCCTTCACCGATTTCCTGGTCGACCAGTTCCGCGACACCGTCGCGCGCGTCGGCGCGGAGCGCATCGGCGCTTTTGTCGGCGAACCGGTGCAGGCTTCTGGAGGCGTCATCGTGCCGCCGGACGGATATCTCAAGCGCATCCGCGAGATCTGCCGCGAGAACGACATCCTCTATGTCTCGGACGAGGTGGTGACCGGCTTCGGACGGCTCGGCCATATCTTTGCCTCAGGCGACGTGTTCGGCATTGACCCGGACATGATCACCTTCGCCAAGGGCGTCACATCGGGCTATTTCCCGCTCGGCGGCGTCATCATCTCCGAGCGCCTGCTCGAAGAGCTGCGCCGCTCCAACCATCCCGATGCGCTGTTCGGCCATGGGCTCACCTACACCAGCCATCCGATCGGCTGCGCCGTCGCGCTGAAGAATCTCGATCTTCTGGAAGAGGGCGTGCTCGCCCACACGCGCGAGATCGCGCCCTATTTCCAGGCACGACTGAAGACGCTGGAAGAGCTGTCGCTGGTCGGCGAGGTGCGTGGCGTCGGGCTGATGGCTTGCGTCGAATGCGTCGCCGACCGCGACAGCAAGGATCCGCTGCAGCTCGACAAGAATGTGGGCAAACGCATCGATGCGCATTGCCACGAGCTCGGGCTTCTGGTGCGGCCGCTGATCAACATGTGCGTGATGTCGCCGCCGCTGATCATCAGCCGCGAGCAGGTCGACGACATGGTGGCGATCCTGCGCGAAGGCATTTCACGCACCATGGATGATTTAAGGAAGGAAGGAGTCTGGCGGGGGTGACGGCCCTTTTTCTTCTCCCCGTGGAACGGGGAGAAGGTGCCCAACGGGCGGATGAGGGGCGGCACCGCCATTGGCGATTGCGGACGTGAAGGAACTGAGACGAGAGCCTCGCCGGCCTCCCGGGCCCGCCTACAGGGTTCAGTCATCCGATAGCTTTGTGAGGTGAGGGCAGCCAATCGCGAGACCTCGGCGCTGCCCCTCATCCGCCCTTCGGGCACCTTCTCCCCGTGGAACGGGGAGAAGGTGAGAGCTCATCCCCTCGACCGCAGCGCGTCGTTCAATCCCCACATGTCCTTTTCCTCGGGCGCCGTCTCCAGGTTCAGAACCGGGATCTGCCTGCGCAAATGGTCGTGGTGGGTGCGCACGCCGTATTCGAGGTCGGAGAGATAAAAGCCCTCGAAGGCTTCCGACAGCATGGATTCGTTCGACCACACCGAGAGCTGCACGTCTTCGTTCATGGTGTCGCGGTCGATGCGATAGGCGAGGTAGCGTGCCGCCGCCTGTTCGCGCGTCTCGTCCTTGTAGCGGTAGATGGCGCCGCGCAGCAGCGTCTCGCCGGTCGACAGCGGGAACTCCTGATAGAACTGGACGGATTCCGGCATGATCGACAGCGCGTTGTTGGGGAAGATGCCGTAATAGATCCAAGCCTTGCGTAGATGCTCCGGCAGATGCGTGGCCTCGGGCGCGAGCTTGATGTACTCGCGAACGCTCCAGCGCCGCCCGGCATGCTGATTGTAGGTGGCGAAGGACCGCGACACGCCGTTGATGAAGGGCTCGTCAAAATAGGTCGCGCCATAGAGGTCCTGCAGCGCCGGATGGGCCATGGCGACGTGGTAGCCTTCATTGTCGACGTCGCGCACCGACTTCCAGTTGACCGGCGATTTCTGGGTCCAGATGCCCCAGGACGGGACCATGTCGGCGACATTGTAATGCGCCATCTCGGCCTCGATCGGCTTCAGCAGCTCGGCCACCGAAGGCTGCGGGCCGCCCTTGCGGAAGCGGATGAAAATAAAGCCCATCCAGATTTCGAGGTCGAGCGGCATCAGGCCGAACTCGGTCTTGTCGAGCTCGGGGAACGAGCCCGGACGGGCAGCACCGCGCAGCGTGCCATCGAGATTGTAGACCCAGCCATGGAACGGGCACACCAGCGCGTTCTTGCAGGTGCCCTGGCTGTCGGCGACGACGCGGCTGCCGCGGTGGCGGCACATGTTGTTGAAGGCGCGCACGACGCCGTCCTTGCCGCGCACGATCAGGGCGCGCTCGCCGACGACATCCATGGTCAGATAGTCGCCCGGATTCGGCACGTCGGAGACATGGCCGGCAATCTGCCAGTGGTTGCGGAAGACGTACTCCTTCTCAAGCTCGAGAAGGGCGTTGGAATGGTAACTCCACCCCGGCAGACCCCGCCGGTCCCAATCGTTGGGGATCGCCACGTCACGGAGGTGCGGGTTCATGGATATATTCTGCTTTTTGTTGAATACTCATTCAATATAAGCATATTTTGCGTTGGAATGCAACGGCTTGCGGAAATGTGAAAATTCCATGGCGGCAAATCCGGCCCTGCCCGGGCTGGAAAAATCCCGGAAAATCCGGGTCTTAATTGAGGAAGCGGGACGGCAATTCAGAAGGCGGATGCCCGTCTCGGAGAAGGCCTGTTTTGACGGTCACGGGCGTGCGTAGACAGCGGCGGAGCGCTCGATTCAGGCGTTGCTGTGTGAGGCTGTTTACAGTCGGGCCGGCACGGCAGGCGCATATCTGCGCCGACCATTTCGATGGCCGCTCGAATGGTTGCCTCGGATTGGGAAGGCTGGCGCGTCCGGCATCTGTTTCAATCCTGTTACACAGGCAATCATCGCCGACCATCCGGCAGTTACCTGGTGCGATTATGTTCGTTTCATAACCAAAAAGAAAGATAACGAAGGGAACAACCGATGTTTGCGAAAGTTCGCACCACCTATGCCAATCGCCGCCTGCATGGACCGCAACGCAATGACCGCCGGCCGAAGCTTGCGCTGCGGCAGCGCGCCAGCGACCATCCGATGGCGATGTTCATGCTGATCGGCGCCTGCGCCTTTGTCGCCATGCTGGCCGCGCCTGCCTCAGGGCCGGCTTTCGCCTCGATCAATCCGCCGGCCAATGTCGTCGAGGGCGCGCAGACCACGCTCAAGACCGCCCGCCTGCCGGAATCCACGATCGACTTTGCCTGCAAGGGTCAGAACTGGGGCGCCGAGAGCCTCGAGTGCCTGCGCGCCATCGCCGAGCAATCCGGCCAGCACAGGGAGCGCGCGGTGCGCATGATCGCCAACGCCGCGCCGCTCACCAACACGCCGAACGTTTTTTAAGACCTCCCCTGAGCGCGCCCTCCTGCGCTCCAGTCAGGCTCCCGCCGTGGAAATCGGTCGGGAGCCTCTTTTTTCGGCTCCGTCGATATTCAGGTGAGGCTGGTCTGCAAATGGCGGCTTCCTGTGCTTCCGGTACTCACGTACTTAAAGTACGTTCCGTTCCGGTTCTCGGAAGTCACCATTTTCGACTCAGCCTGACCTGAATCTCGACGAAGCCGGCAACGGCGAGTTTAGGTTTAGATTCCGCCTACCTGGTGGTCCCAGGCTAACCTGCTCAGATATGGGCGCCGTTGTCGGCGGCGGCTTCGTCGGCAATGGCCGAGAGGATGCCGCGGACGTCGAGCGTCGAGAATGGCTTTTCCAGGATGTGCGGGCGCTGCTGCGGCGGCAGCGCTTCGATTTCCGCCTTGGCACCGATCAGATCGCCGGTGACCAGCACGAAGCGCTGCGCCAGCGCGGGCCGCTGAGCAAGCAGTTCGCGGTAGATCGCAATGCCGCTGATGCCCGGCATGCGCAGATCGGAAAAAACGATGTCCGGCGGCATGTAGCCGTTCAACACGTCGGCCGCCGATGTCCAGCTTGCCACGACGCGCGACTTCACGCCCATCAGCTCGAGTATGTCGGACAACGAGCCGGCGACGTCCGGCTCGTCGTCGATCACCAGCGCGTGGCGCAGCCCGCTCGAACGCGCCGGACCTTCGCCGGGCGCGGCGCTGCCGCCCGCGATCGCCGGCAACTGCACGACGAAGCGCGCACCTTGCGGCTCGACCTCCTCGAACCAGATGTTGCCTTTGTGGCGCTCGACGATCGATTTCGAGATCGACAGGCCGATGCCGGTGCCGACGCCGACCGGCTTGGTGGTGAAATAGGATTCGAAGATGCGCGAGCGGATCGCCGCGGGGATGCCCGGGCCGTTGTCCTCGACGGAGAAGCCCGGATTGCCGTGCTCGTTGCGGAACGTCCGCACCTTGATGCGCCGTTCGCCGGCGATGCCGGCCAGCGCATGCTGGCTGTTGATGAGGAAGTTTGCCGCGACCTGCGTGATGTGGTCGGCGTCGGCCATGGCAAGCAGCGGCCCGCCGGTGAAATCGGTGTCGATGATGATGCCGCTGGAGCGCGCGCCATAGGCGGTGACTTCGAGCGCCGAGCGCACCACCTGGTTGAGATCGGTCTCGGCCTGCTCGGTCGGGTGCAGTCGCACCATCGACAGGAAGCTCTTGACGATGCGGCCGCAACGCTCGGCGGCGGCGCGCACTTTCTCGGCGCGGACCTTGGTCTGCGGATCGCCGGCGAATTCGTGCAGCAGCGTCGACTGCGCCACAACCACCGCAAGCGGGTTGTTGAGCTCATGCGAGACGCCGGCAAGCAGCGAGCCCATCGCCGCCATCTTTTCGTTCTGGTGCAGCTTCTCGCGCTGACGATTGATCTCTTCCTCGGCCTGCAGCTTTTCGCGCAAGTCGCGGATCGAGCCGAAGATCAGGCGGCGGTCGGCAACCCGCATCTCGGTCGCCGTCAGCTCGATCGGGAAAATCTCGCCGGCAGCGTTCTGCGTGACGGTCTCCAGCCGCTGGCCGACCATCGGCGCGCCGCGGCCAGCCATGTATTCGGCGCCAGAGGCATAGCCTTTGCGGTAGTATAGCGGAACGATGGTATCGAGCAGGTCCTTGCCGAGGATTGCGCTGCGCTGGAAGCCGAACATCTTCTCGGCGGCCGGATTGAATTCGATGATCGAACCCGTCTCGTCGATGACGATGATGGCGTCCAGTGAGGCCTGCAGCATGGTGCGGCGGATCACTTCACTGGCATGCGCTTCCGATGGCGAGCGCTCGATGGCGTCGCCGATCGCCAAAGCGATGATGTGCAGCGTCGCCTCTTCCTCATCCGTCCATTCGCGCTCAGCGATGCAGTCATTGATGGCCAGCGTGCCCCAAAGGTGGCCATGCGCGAACACGGAGACGGACAGGAACGACTTGATGTTCTGCTTCTCGAAATCGGCCCGCAGGAAACCCTCGAGGTCGCGCGTGTGGCCGGAGAAAATCTTGCCTTGCCGCTCGTCCTCCTGCAACTGCTCCAGCAGCGAGTCCGAGTTGATGATCGACTGCATGATCACCGTAGGCGAGGCCAGCTCGCCGCCGAAGTCAGGGTCGATCCAATAAGCGGCGACGGACTGGGCGAAGCCTTCGCCCGGCAATTCACGCAGGCGGAAGAGAATGCCGCGCTGGCAATCCATCTTGCGGCACATCGTCCCTAGTATGTCGTCCATCTCGCGCTGCCAGTCGCCTGCCTCGCGCAGGCGGCGCACGACATGGACAGCCGCCATGGCGGCGCCGCCCGGACGCGAGCCATTCGTATCGGTGCGTGCTGCATCAGCAGTCATGGTCATCCAAGGCCCGGACGTCGGTCGTTCAGAGCGTCCCTCCGTTCCACGGAAACGGCGAACCGCTCTACCGCTTTGTTTTGACGCAATTCCGGACGGAAGGCTACGGCCAAGGCGCCGAGCCTAGCCGTTTCATGCCATTCCCGGAATGCTCTAGTTGGCGTCGCCGCTCGGCAGCGAGAAGATATAGCCTTCGCCGCGCACCGTGCGCAGGAATTTCGGATTGGCGGGGTCGGCCTCGATCTTCTTTCGCAACCGCATGATGCGGATGTCGACCGCGCGCGAGGATTCCGGATCCTCGACGAAGCCGATCGCTTCCGAAATCGCCGCTCGCGTCAGAAGCCGGTTGGCGCGGGTGAGAAAAACCTCGAGCACGTCGAACTCGCTTTTGGCCATCTCGATCACCGCGCCATTGGCGCCGATGACCAGACGGCCGTCGAAATCGGCCTGGAAGCCGCCGAAATTCACGAAACGGCGATTTGCGGTTTCGGCCTTCGCCGGCTGCGGCTCGGCCGGCTGCGGCACGCGGCGCAGCACGCTGCGCACCCGCGCCAGCACCTCGCGCAATTCGTACGGCTTGACGATATAATCGTCGGCGCCGAGCTCCAGCCCGACGATGCGGTCGAGCGCGGTGCCGGCGGCCGTGGCGTAGATGACGCCGATCTGCGTTTTCGAACGCAGCCAGCGGCCGAGCGACAGCCCGTCCTCGCCAGGCATGGCGATGTCGAGAATGGCGAGGTGGAAGGACTGCGCCTCGAAAAGCGCGCGCGCGGCGGCCGCATTCTCGGCCGTCACGACGTCATAGCCGCTGGCGCCGAGATATTCGGCCACAGCCTCCCTCAGATCCGGTTCGTCCTCGACGACGATGATGCGTGCCTTCACGACGAGCTCGCTCCCGCTTTCAGCGGAAAGTAGATTGGGTATAAACATGATGTCCAGCACTCATCTCGAGTTGTCTGTGGCGGGGTGAAGAAAATGGCCGCACGATCCGTCATTGCGCTTGTGTCCGTCGCCGAGGTGGTGGCCAAAAATCTCGCCGATCATCTCGAACGGCGCGGGCACGATGTGCGTCAGGCGCGCCAGCCCTGGGAGGCGGAGACGCTGCTTTCGGCCGGCGGCATCGATGTCGTGGTCGTCGGCGACGACGTCACCCAGGCCGAAGGCCGCGAACTGCTCAGGCGTTACAGCAGTCAGGGCGGGGGTGGCGAGGGCGGTCCCGACTTCATCCTGATCTGCCGGCCGCGCGACCTCGTCGACAAGGTGCTGGCGCTCGAGCTGGGTGCCGCCGACGTGATCGAAAGCCCGCTCAACGTGCGCGAGCTTGCCGCGCGCATCGGCGGCCTGCTGATGAGACGCGGCAGGGCCGGCGGCGAGCTGGTCGTACTGGAAAACGCCACCGTCGACCTGCGGTCGGCCATGGTGATGCATCGCTCGGGCGCGGAGGAGCAGCTTTCCCCGGGCCAGGTGGCGCTGCTCAAGCTGTTCCTGGCCAGCCCGCGCAAGGTGCTGACGCGCGACGATATCATTGCCGCGGCGCCGGCGGAGAATGCAGATGCTTTCGACCGTTCGATCGATTCGCGCATCGTGCGGCTGCGCCGCAAGCTCGACACCGAGACCATCACCACCATCAGGGGTGCCGGCTATCGTTTCGATCCGCCGGTTCCACGCAACGAGTAAGCTTTGATCAGCGAGGCTTTTGAGCATCGGATTCCCCAAAGCGGTGGTCATTTTGGGTCCGACAACGCCTGGCGTTCAGCGCACGACGATGACAGAGGGTCCAGTTGGAACGTTCGCGCTGACGGTTATCTCGGCCTGGGCGCGCTCCTTTAGCAACACCGTCGCAAGAGCGGCAAAGCCCAGCAAACCCTGCGCGTAAAGCAGCGCTGAAAGCACCGAGGCGGCAAGTTTCGTCTTCATCTCTTCAAATCCTCGATCTCGAAATCGGGCTTCAGGAAACTCCCGAAGCGCCCGCGCCGCTGACGGAGCCCCCCGCTGCGGCGCGGGCCTTCGGTCCTCTCGGCAGCAAGTAGCCGGAGGGGCCGCGCGTCCTCATCAACCGGAGGCCGACCCGCCAGAAGGCCTTCAGCCGGTGGACGCGCAGGCTGGACAAAATCCAGACCGTGGCGATGAACAGAGCCATGTGCAGCGTCGAAACCTCGCCGGAAGTCATCGCCGCCAGCGTCGTCGCCGGCTTGCCGGCTACCGAGTCGGCGCCGCCGAGCACGATCGCCGCGACGCTGATCCTGGGAAACCAGGAGCGGAGTTTCGATTTCCTGCCCATTTTCGTTTGTGGATGTCTGTTCCCGTTGCGTCAAATTTGATGCCGGCCTGTATCCAAATCATGCCGCCGGAGACGCACTTTGTTGCAAATCGGTTTCGAAAGTGGGTCCTAGTCTTTCATATACATATGAAATGAACTTTCGTTTCTGGCCGAAGCCGATTGTGCGACGCCTGGCCGCCACTCTCGCAAAGGTCCGCAGTACTGCTCAACCGGCCTCGCTGTTAATTTGCAGAAACGAATTCGAAACAGAAACGAGTATTAAGCGAAATAGGTCTGAAACGGACGAGCACGATAAGGCCCCATCGAAATTGAAGCCGGACACAACGGCAAAAAACAGAGGGATCATCATGCACTCCGCCAATTCCGCCAAGCTCATCAACATCACCGCCGCCGCGCTCACCGGCGCGGCGCTGCTCTTCGGCGCCGGCAACGCCGCCCATGCCAACCAGATCGTCGCCAAGGTTTCGCTGTCGCAGCAGATCATGGAAGTCACGGTCGATGGCCGCCCGACCTATATCTGGAAGGTGTCGACCGGCGACAAAAGGCACATCACGCCGACCGGCTCGTTCAAGCCGACCCGCCTGCATGAGATGTGGTATTCGAAAAAATACGACAACGCGCCGATGCCGCATTCGGTGTTTTTCAGCGGCGGCTACGCGGTCCACGCCACCTATGCCGTCAGCCGTCTCGGCCGCCCCGCTTCGCATGGCTGCGTGCGGCTGCATCCCGATGCTGCGGCCGATTTCTATCAGTTGGTCGAGGCCTTCGGCCCCGGCAACACCAGCATCGTCATTGTCAAGTAAGGCTTGGCCAAGTAACCGGCTGGGTAAGAGTAGCAGGCAGGTTGCCGCCTTCCACCGATCGCGAAGCTGTGAGGCAGCCGCCAAAAAAAGAGGCCGGAAAATTCCGGCCTCTTTTGTTTTTCGCTTCGGTTGTCGTCTCAGCTCGGCAGCGCCGGCATCAGATTCGGATCGGGCTTCTCGGCGAGATGCGGCAGGTCCTTGCTGGCGATGAAGGTGTAGAACATCGGCACGACGAAGAGCGTGAACATGGTGCCGACCAGGATGCCGGTGAAGATGACCAGGCCCATCGAATAGCGCGCGGCTGCACCGGCGCCGCTGGAGACGATCAGCGGCACGACGCCGAGCGCCATGGCCGCCGTGGTCATCAGGATCGGCCGCAGGCGCACCTTGGCCGAAGCGATGATGGCGTCGCGGCGCCGCATGCCATGGATTTCACGCTGCTGGTTGGCGAATTCCACCAGCAGAATGCCGTGCTTGGTAATCAGGCCGATCAGCGTGATCAGGCCGACCTGGGTGTAGATGTTCAGCGTCCCCAGGCCGATGTTGAGCGGCACGATCGCGCCGAAGATCGACAGCGGCACCGCCATCATGATGATAAGCGGATCGCGGAAGCTCTCGAACTGGGCCGCCAGCACCAGATAGATCACGATCACCGCCGCCGCGAAGGCGATCAGGATGGTGTTGCCCTGCTCCTTCTCCTGCCGCGACTGGCCGGAATAGTCGACGAAGAAGGTGTCGGGCAGGGTCTCCTTAGCGAGATCCTCCAGCACCTTCAGTCCGTCGCCGGTGGTCACGCCAGGCAGAGGCAAGGCCGAGATCGTCGAGGAGTTCAGCTGGTTGAACTGCTCGATGGCCGCCGGCGAGGCATTGGTCGAGATCTTTACGACCGCCGACAGCGGCACCATCTTGCCGTCGACACTGCGCACGAAATACTCGCCGAGCTTGTCGGGATTGTCGCGGAATTCCTGCGGCACCTGCGGAATGATGTCGTAGCTGTTGGAGTCGCGGTCGAACTGCGCCACTTCGGAGCCGCCCACAAGCAGCGTTAGCGTATTGCCGATATCGGCGATCGGCAGGTTCAATGCTGCTGCGCGCTCGCGATCGATGGTCACGGTCACCTGCGGCGCATCGTAAGACATCGAGTTCTGCACGACGATGAAGCGGCCGGAAGCCTGCGCCTTGCTCTTGATCTTCTCCGCCTGCTCGAAGACCTCCGAGGGAGCTCCGGTGGAGCGCACCACCATGGAAATCGGCAGGCCGCCGCCGGAGCCGGGCAGCGTCGGCGGCGCGAAGACGAAGGCTTCGACGCCAGCGACCTTGGCGAGGCGGCCCTGAATGTCGGCCTGGAGCTCCTTCGAACTGCGCTTGCGCTCTGCCCAGTCCTTGAAGGCGAAGCCGACGAAGGCGCCGTTGGTCGCGCCGCCGAAGGCGACGGCAGAGAATTGCGCCCTGGTCTCGGGAATGTCCTTCACCAGGCCAAGCATCTGGTTGACGTAGGCCTCGGTGTAATCCGATGTCGCATAGCGCGGCGCGGTGACGATCGAGAGCAGGAAACCCTGATCTTCTTCCGGCGCCAGCTCCGTCGAAGTCTTGGTGAACATGAAGCCGGTCAGCGCCACGAGAGCGACGACGATGATCAGCGTCACCGGGCGGTTCCTGAGCGAAGCGGTGACCGCCCGTTCGTAGACGCGCTCGACGCGGCTGAAGGTTCCGTCGACAATCCGCTGGAAGCGGCCGTGCTGGCCCGGCTTCAGCAGGCGAGCGGACATCATCGGCGTGATGGTCATGGCGATCACGCCCGACAACACCACGGAGCCGGCCAGCGTCACCGCGAATTCGCGGAACAGCGCGCCGGTGAGGCCGCCGGTGAAGGCAAGCGGGGCGAACACGGCGGCCAGCGTGATGGTCATCGCCACGATGGCCGTCGCGATCTCGCGCATGCCGTTGAAGGCCGCCTGCATCGGCGACATGCCGTCTTCCTCCATGTGGCGGTGGATGTTCTCCACCACCACGATGGCGTCGTCGACGACAAGGCCGATCGCCAGCACCATGGCCAGCAGCGACAGAAGGTTGATCGAATAACCGACCGCAAACAGGATGAAGCAGACGCCGATCAGCGATAGCGGGATCGTCACGATCGGCATCATCACCGAGCGGAACGAGCCCAGGAACAGGAGGATGACCACGATGACGATGGCGACGGCTTCGCCGATGGTCTTGAACACTTCCTCGATCGAGGCGCTGATCTGGCCAGTGGCGTCGTAGACGACCTCGATCGTCATGCCTTTCGGCAGCGTCTCCTGGATCTGCGGCACGAGCCGGGTGACCGCGGCGGCGGTCGTCAGCGGGTTGGCCGCAGGCGTCGGGAAGATGGCCAGGAAGGTTCCCGGCTTGCCGTTGAAGCTCACCCTGGTGTCGGTGTTTTTCGCGCCGAGCTCGACATGCGCGACGTCGCGCAGGCGCACCACCTGGCCATCCGTCGAGCGTATCGGGAGCTGGGCGAAGGCCTCAGGCGTCTGCAGGGTCGAATGCACGGTGATCGAGGAGACCACATATTCGTTCTCGGTGTTGCCGGGCGCCGACAGGAAGTTCGAGTTGTTGATCGCGGTCAGCACGTCCACGGCGGTGGCGCCGCGGGCGGCAAGCCTGATCGGGTCGATCCAGACGCGCATGGAATATTCCTGGGCGCCGAAGATCTGGACGTCGGCGACACCTTCCACGGTCGAGATGCGAGGCCGGATGACGCGCTCGATATATTCGGTGAGCTGCTCCTTCGTCATGTTCGGGTTCTGCATCGAGATGTACATCATCGCGAACTGCTGGCCGGTGCCCTTGACGATCACCGGATCCTTGGATGCGTCCGGCAAGGTGCCGCGCACGCCCTGGACCTTGGACAGCACCTCTGCCAGCGCAACGTCCGGATTGGAGCCGAGCTTCATCTGCACCGTGACCGTGCTCGAGGACGGACGGCTGGACGAGGTGACGTAGTCGATGTTTTCGGTCGAGGCGACGGCGCGCGCGATCGGGGCCGATATGAAGCCCTGGATCAGGTCGGCACTGGCGCCGGGATAGGCCGTGGTGATGGTGATCGCCGTCTCGTCAACCTTAGGATATTGACGGATCGACAGGCCGAAGATGCCCTGGAAACCGAGCAGCAGGATCAGGCAGGCCAGCACCGTCGACAGCACGGGCCGGCGGATGAAAAGGTCGGAAAAGCTCATTGCTGAACCTGTTTGTTCGCCGATTTGCTGGGATCGATGGTGTTGTCGACGGCAACCGACATGCCGTTGAAGAGCCGGTTCTGGCCGGCCGTGACGACCTGGTCGCCGTCCTTGAGGCCCTCGACGATCTCAACCATGCCGTTGTTGCGGCGGCCGAGCTTGACGAAGACCTGCGAGATGGTGAGCGCAGGCTGCTGCGCGGCCTCGGCCGGCTTGGCGGCGTCGCCGGCCGCTTTGTCGGCCGGCTTCGCGTCCGCCGGCTTTGCGGCGTTGTCGGCTGGCTTGGTGGCGTCCGCCTGCGGCTTGACGGCATCGCCGGCCGCCTTATCGGCGCTAACCTTCTGCTCATCCGGCTTCGCCGGCGCGGCAGCGGCTGCGGGCTTCGCCGGCTCGACCACGAAGACATAATCGCCATAGAGGCTGGTCGTCACCGCCGTCTGCGGCACGGAAATGACATTGTTTTCCTGCGGCAGCTCGACACGGATCTGGACGAACTGGCCAGGCGTCAGCTTGCCTTCCGGATTGGCGACCTCGCCGCGAATCGAGACCAGCCGGCTGGCGGGATCGATCTTGGGGTCGATGCCGCGAATGGAGCCGGCAAATGACATATCGGCGAGATTGGTGCCGAGCTTGATGGTCTGGCCGATCTTAAGCAGCGGCAGCTGCTGTTCGGGTACCGTGAAGTCGACCCGCATCGTGTCCAGGTCCTGGATCGTCACCACCGCATTGCCTGGCGCCAGATACTGGCCGATGTCGATCTTCGGGATACCGACCGTGCCGCCGAAGGGTGCGGATAATTGCTTCTGATCGAGCACCGCCTGCAGCTTGTTGACCTGCGCGGCCGAGGCGTCCGCCGCGGCACGCGCAGCGTCAAGCGTCGCGTCGGTGCCGACGCCGCGCCGCTGTAATTCGATCGCGCGGGTCAGCGCCGCCTGGTCCGAGGCGGCCTGCGCCTTCTGCGCCACCAGATCGGCTTTCTCGACGGCATCGTCGAGCTGCACCAGCACCGCGTCGGCGGCAACCTTCTGGTTTGCGTGGAAAAGGATGTCCCTGACGATGCCGCTCGTCTCGAGGGTGAGATCGACGCCTCGCACGGCGTTGACGGTGCCGATGGCCTCGATGCCGGGGGTCCATACCGAAGGCTTGACCGTCACTGTCGAGACCGTCGCGGCCGGCGGCTTCATGGTAGCGAAATACTGCTTGATGCCGGCGTCGCGCATGAAGTTGAAACCAACGATGCCGACGCACACCAAGGCAAGCAGCAGCAAAAATCCGGCGATGATGAAAAAGCGCTTCACGGATGGTCCCCTCGAGCCGGCAACCGGCAAATCAATCGATGCCGGGGCACATATCGACGATAAGTCCCGATTTCAAATCGGCGCGCTTTACTGTACCGGCTGGACGGTCTTGTCAATTCTGCCTAAGCTAATGTACGGGGAGGCGCGATGAGAGTACCCAGGGCGAACTCGCGCGAAAAGATACTTGCCGCCGCTGCCGACGTGGCGCGCGAGGCTGGTCCGGGAAGCCTGTCGCTCGAGGCGGTCGCAAGCCGCGCCGGCGTGTCGAAGGGCGGCCTGCTCTACAATTTTCCGACCAAAGCCAAGCTGATGCAGGGGCTCGTCGAAAGCTATCTCAACGACTTCCAGAAGGCGCTGGAAACACGCGCAACCGAGGCCGGCCATGAAAGCGTGCTCTCAGCCTATATCAAGCTGTCGGCCGATGATTGCGAGCGGCCGAAACCGTCGGCGTCGTGGATGTTCTCGGCGATTGCGGAGGATCCCGATTTTCTGACACCGATCAAGGCCTTCAAGCGCCAGCTGTTCGAAAGGCTGAAGGGGGAGACGGACGACCTCGGCTCGCTGCTGGTCTGCTTTCTCGCCATCGAAGGGATGCGCAGCATGAATCTGTTCGATTCAGACGTGCTCTCAGAAGACGAGCGCAAGCTTCTGGTGTCCTCGCTCCTGAAGATAGCCGGATAGGTCACCAACGGTTTGGTGGTGACCAAACGGCTTGGTAGTGGTGGTGACCAAACGGTTAACAGCGTCACACCAGCTTCATCCTAGGGACATAGCGTCCTCCCCGGTTCTTTGCTGCAATGCAAAAGGAGTGGGACAATGGTGGACGTAGTTTCGAGTGAAGCGGGGATCCCGAGACCGGATCATCCCCTGGATCAATCGGGCGGTGCCAAATGGTTCCTGCCGACTTTCGGCGTGCTGGTGCTCGTCGGCATCGTCTATGTCGGCTATGCGCTCAGCCAGGATCTGGCCATCGCCAAGACGGTGCCCTGGATCCTGCTTGGGATCGCGCTTCTGATCGCGCTGGGCTTCGAATTCGTCAACGGCTTCCACGATACCGCCAACGCGGTCGCCACCGTCATCTACACGCGCTCGCTGCCGGCCGAATTCGCCGTCATGTGGTCGGGCGTCTTCAATTTCCTCGGGGTGCTGACCTCGAGCGGCGCGGTGGCCTTCGGCATCCTGTCGCTGCTGCCGGTCGAGCTCATCCTGCAGGTCGGCTCGTCATCCGGCTTCGCCATGGTGTTCGCCCTTCTGGTCGCCGCCATCCTGTGGAACCTCGGCACCTGGTTCCTCGGCCTGCCGGCCTCGAGCTCGCATACGATGGTCGGCTCGATCATCGGCGTCGGCCTCGCCAACCAGTTCATGGCCCCGGCCGGAAGCGCCACCAGCGGCGTCGACTGGGGGCAGGCGACCAATGTCGGCATCACCTTGCTGGTCTCGCCGATCGTCGGCTTCTTCGCCGCCGCCATCCTGCTCTATGCCATGAAGCTCCTGGTGCGCAATCCGGCGCTCTATGAAGCGCCGAAGGGCAATGCGCCGCCGCCATGGTGGATCCGCGCGCTGCTGATCTTCACCTGCACCGGCGTCAGCTTCGCGCACGGCTCCAATGACGGTCAGAAGGGCATGGGGCTGATCATGCTTATCCTGATCGGCGTGGTGCCGACAGCTTACGCGCTCAACCGCACGCCCGACATCAACTATCTCGACGCCTACAAGGCGGCCTCGGTGTCTGTCGAGCAGGCTCTGGGCAAGTACGTCAAGCCTGGCGTTGCTGTCGCCGATGCCAATGCTGCCAAGGCTGCCGTGCAGGAGGCTGTGCGCAGCAAGAGCTGGAACGATCAGACCACGATCGCGCTGCAGACCTATATCCACAACACCACCGCCGGGCTGCAGCCTTACGCCTCGGTCGATAACGTGCCGACCGACCTTGTCAGCAACGCGCGCAACGACATCTACCTGATCGGCGAAGCGCTGAAGCTGATCGACAAGAAGAAGCTGCTGCCGATGCAGGACGCCGATCTCAAGGCGGTGACCGACTACCACAAGGCGGTCGACAACGCGACGAAGTTCATTCCGCTCTGGGTGAAGATCGCCGTGGCGCTGGCGCTCGGCCTCGGCACCATGGTCGGCTGGAAGCGCATCGTCGTCACCGTCGGCGAGAAGATCGGCAAGAGCCATCTGACTTATGGTCAGGGCGCCGCCGCCGAGCTTGTCGCGATGATCACCATCGGCATGGCCGACCGTTTCGGCCTGCCGGTGTCGACGACGCACGTGCTGTCGTCCGGCGTCGCCGGCACCATGGCAGCCAACGGTTCCGGCCTGCAATGGTCGACCGTGCGCAACCTGCTGCTGGCCTGGGTGCTCACGCTGCCCTGCTCGATCGCGCTGGCCTTTGTGCTGTTCGTGATCCTCCGCCACGTGTTCTGAGCAGGAAGGTCCTCAAGGAAACGGCGCGGCTGGCGGCGCCGTTTCTTTCCACCGCCGCGCAACTTTTGCCCTGCTAGCTGGAGCGGTTCACCGTTTCACGGAAACGGCGAACCGCTCTATCTCTTTGTTTTGCGCAATTCCGGACGGAAAACCGCTCACACTTTTCCTGGAATTGCTCTAAGGCGGCGCAGCTGGCGCAGCGACAAAACATGCAGCAGGATTGAGCTTGGCACCACGAAAGCAGGGGTCAGCACACCCGGATAATCGCCAGCGCCGATGCTCAGCACATCCGGAACGATCAACTGCCACGGGCCGGGCGAGGTGATTATGCCCATGGTGATCGCGACAGCGAAATCGGCAAGGCCGAGGATATTCCAGAGAATTGCTGCCCTCCGGCCCCCGGCTGTGCCGGTCGCCACCGCGATCGCCGCAGGCAACGCGAACAGCCCTGTCAGCACGTCGCCAACGCCTGCCGGCACCGCGAATACGCCGGGCAGCGCACCATGCAGCCACGCCGCGAGCGCCCAACTGCCGAATACGCGGTAGAGCTGAACCGCGACGAGCCAGCTCGCCGGCGTCGCATCGAGCACCTGCCCGACCCGCCTGGAGAACAGCAACAGCGGCGCACCGATGATCACCGGCAGGAAGATGGCCGATGGCAACGCCGGTAAAGCCGTGGCGTCCGGATGGAAGATGCCATTGATCGCGGCGCTCCAAGCGACGGCGAACCACAGCGTATCCGGGATCATGATTGCCAGCCAAGTCGCGCGACGTTGACCCGGTGTCAGGCTCGTATGTTCGAGGCCGAGCCACAATCCCAGGGCGATGAGCCCGTGGGCCGCGAGCTGGTGGAACGTGGTCGGAACGCCGCTCTCCGGGATCGCCGGCCAACGATAGATCAAGAGTAGCCACAGCGTTGTGAGCGGCACAAACCACAGCAGGCCTCGCCAAGCGTCACGCAATGGAACGACGGCAGGGGAAACAGCTTCGGCGGTCATCGGCGGTACTCCATTGAGCCCAGCGCATTTTGCTGACGCCCAGATGTAAGCCCGCTCTCCGCGAGGCGGCTATCCGCGACAATGTTGATGGCCTGTGAAGCAGAGCTTCACAGTTTGCGGGGCTCCCAGGCGAGCGGCCGCTGTGACTTTTTCCCGAGATTGCTCCGCTTGTGGCGGATGCAAATATCAGGTCGGATCTTCGCGATGCAGGTCGTGGATGGTCACGCCGTCGGCGTTGTCGGGCAGCATCAGCCACTTCTTGTGACGCAGCGTGCGCTCGGTGTCTTCCAGGCCCATTTCCCAGTGCTCGCGCATCGAGGTACCGGAAAACTCGTAGTCCTTGGCGTGGCCTTCATAGCCTTTGTGCTGGTAGATCAGGTGGACGATGTTGACCACGCCGGCGTCGGAATAGTCGGCCATCAGTTCCCTCTCGCCGTCCTTGAGCTGGTCCGGCGGCACGCGCTTCAGCGCGTCGAGCAGCTTCATCTTGAGCGCATGGATGCGCTGGAAGTTGTCGGTGTTCTGGCGCGTGCGGCTGGAATACATGATGTCCTTGTGGCGCGACAGGACGTCGGCCAAGCCGCGCGGCAGCACGCCGCGGGCGCTGAACAGATCGACCTGGAACACCAGCGAGGAGCGGTCCTCCTCCTGGTCGAGCAGATATTGCAGCGGCGTGTTGGAGACGATGCCGCCGTCCCAGTAATACTCGCCTTCGATGCGGATCGAGGGGAAGGCAGGCGGCAGCGCGCCGCTCGCCATGATGTGCTCCGGCCCGATGCGCACCTTGTCGGTGTCGAAATAGACGAAGTTGCCAGTCCTGACATTGACCGCGCCGACGCTCAAGCGCTTCTTGCCATCGTTCAGCACGTCGAAGTCGATCAGGCTCTCCAGCGTGTCCTTGAGCTCGGCGGTGTCGTAGAAGCTTGTGGCGCCTTCGGCTCCCGCCAGCTGGAACCAGGGGTTGGGATTGCGCGGCTTGAAGAAGCCGGGCTGGCCCATGGTCATGGTCATCAATGACGAGGTCTGGTTGCGGATATCGCGATAGATGTCGCCTTCCGGCGTATAGGCCCAGATCTTACGGCCCGAGATCGTCTGCCAGAACTGCTCCAGCCGCTGCAGGCGGCGGCTCGGCTCGTTGCCGGCGATGATCGAGGCATTGATGGCGCCGATCGAGACGCCGGACAGCCAGGTCGGCTCGCAGCCGGCGTCGGCAAGCGCCTGATAGACCCCCGCCTGGTAGGCGCCGAGTGCGCCACCGCCCTGGAAGACCAGGGCGATGCGGTCATATTGCGCCGTGATTTCCGCGATGGTGGCGGCGGCCGCCTTGTTGCGGGTACGCTCAAGCACCGGCTTTCTCCAGTTCCTTCGCGCCGGCAGCCGATCGGCCGCGGTCCGCGAGATAATCATGCACGACTTCGCCAAGACCGAGCGTCAGGTCGGCGGTGAAGTGAACGGCCGAGACGATGTCGAGCACAGGCAGCTTGGCGACATCGGCCATGACATGCGGCCGAAGGTCGAGCGCGGCGGGCGCCGTCCAGGCTTCCTTCAGCGTGATGTCGGTGAGGTAGTAGCGGACCAGCTCGCAGATGCGTGGGCTGCCGTCGACATGCGGGATGATCTTGATGAGGAAATTGGGCGCGGCGAGCGAGGCGAGCACCTGGTCGTGGTCGGCTTCGCTGTGCTTGTAGCCCATGGTGCCGGTGGCGCAGAGCACGCTGCCATAATGCAATGTGCCGACCACCACCTCGCCCTCATGCACGATCTTGGGGTTGGCGAGCTTTTTTGGAAAACCCCAGAGCTCGCGGCCGCCGGCGATCGGCGCGTCATCGTCGAGATACATGGAATGCACGTAGCCGCCGTGCTGGCCCTTGTAGCGCACCGGAATGACCTGGCCGGTCTCGGTGTAGTCGCCGAAACCGGTCGAGTCCGGCATGCGGATGAATTCGTATTTGACCAGCGGCTCGTCGATCTCGAGCGGCGCCGGCACGACGGCTTCCAGCGCCTCGCGCGTCGTGCGGTAGGTGATGATGATGTATTCGCGGTCGAAGAAACGATAAGGGCCGGGCGGGAAGGACGGGTTGGTGAGCGGCATGGCATAGGCACGCTTCACGACATCGGCGATTTCCATGGCTGGTGCCCCAGGAAGGTTTGAAATGACCCCGCGCGAATGCGCTGGCAAATATGTTGCATGGCAGCATGACAGTGCCGTGTCAGCCCGGCGACACGCCGCCACGGAGCCGGCAAATGGCGCTGCCGCGCTGTAATCGAGCCGACACACGGCCGTGCCATTGTCGTGCTGCATTGCACCAACTATCTGCTCTCCCAACTCGTTGCGTTGATGAGTCCCTCCCACCTCTTGCGAGATCTCCCATGGGTTCCCTGTCTTCGAAGAATGTGCTCGTCACCGGCTCGACCAGCGGCATCGGCCTTGCAATCGCGCGTGCCTTCGCCGCGGAGGGCGCCAACGTCACCATCAACGGCCTGGGCGATGCGGCGGCGATCGAGCGGGAGCGGGCCGGCATCGAGAAGGATTTCGGCGTCAAGTGCCGCTATTCGGGCGCCAACATGATGGACGGCGCCGCCGTCACCGCCATGATCCACGAGGCCGAGGCGGCATTCGGCAGCCTCGACATCCTGGTCAACAATGCCGGCATCCAGCATGTCGCGCCGATCGAGGAATTTCCCGACGACAAATGGGAAGCCATCATCCGCATCAATCTTCTCGCCGCCTTCTACGCCATCAAGGCGGCGGTGCCCGGCATGAAGAGCCGCAAATGGGGCCGCATCATCAACACGGCTTCGGCGCATGCGCTGGTCGCCTCGCCGTTCAAGTCGGCCTATGTCTCGGCCAAGCACGGCATCGCCGGCCTGACCAAGACGGTGGCGCTGGAAGTGGCGCAGGACGGCATCACCGTAAATGCGATCGCGCCCGGCTATGTCTGGACGCCGCTGGTCGAGAAGCAGATTCCCGACACGATGAAGGCGCGCGGCATGACCGAGGAACAGGTCAAGCACGACGTGCTGCTTGCGGCGCAGCCGACCAAGGAATTCGTCACCGTCGAGGAACTGGCGGCGCTGACTTTGTTCCTGTGCTCGGACGCCGCCAGGCAGATCACCGGCACGACCCTGCCGATGGATGGCGGCTGGACGGCGCAGTAAGCGCAACGGCGATCGCAAAACGAAGGCGGTCGGAGGCAACGCCTTCCTTGACAATCGGCGGTGATCGTTCCAGCATTCCGGCAAGGGGTTCCCCGCGACGACCCCGTGAGGCGTCAGCCCAACGATCGCGTCCAAACTCTCTTTGCTCAGGAGGTGGACGCTATGCCGTCAACAACCGCAATCACCGTTCCGCAGCTTTCCCGTCTCGTCGGCTTGCCCGATGCGCCTTGCCTGGTCGATGTGCGCATCGACGAGGACTATGAAGCCGATCCGCGCCTGTTGCCGGCGTCATCCCGGCGCGATTTCAGGACTGTCTCAACCTGGGCGTCGGAATTTTCGGGACGCAAAGTCGTCGTGATCTGCCAGAGGGGGCAGAAACTCTCGCAAGGCGTTGCCGCGTGGCTGCGCCACGAAGGCATTCCGGCGGAATCGCTTGAAGGCGGCTTCGAGGCCTGGGTCGCCGCCAGGGCGCCGTTGGTCAGCGCCGGCGCGATCCCGCTCCGTGACGAGAAGGGCCGCACCGTATGGGTCACGCGTTCGCGGCCGAAGGTCGACCGCATCGCCTGCCCCTGGCTGATCCGCCGCTTCATCGATCCCGAGGCGGTTTTCCTGTTCGTCGATCCAGCCGAGGTGCCTCTTGTGGCGGACCGCTTCGCAGCGGTTCCCTTCGACATAGAAGGCGTGTTCTGGAGCCATCGTGGCGATCGCTGCACTTTCGACACGATGATCGAGGAATTCGGCCTGCGCGTCGAAGCTCTCGATCGCCTGGCGCTGATCGTGCGCGGCGCCGATACGGCGCGCCTCGACCTCGTGCCGCAGGCGGCCGGATTCCTCGCCGCCTCGCTCGGCCTGTCGCGCATGTTCCGCGACGACCTCGAGCAGCTCGAAGCCGGCATGCTCCTCTATGACGCCTTCTTCCGCTGGTGCCGCGATGCCGCGGACGAGACGCACAACTGGCCGGCAGGAGGCAAGGCGTAATGACCGCACTCGCCAAGAACGACACCGCGCCGCTGGTCGATGTCCCGACCGTGCCGAGTTTTCGCGAGGCGACGCGGCTGTGGGCCAAGATCGGGCTGCTGTCCTTCGGCGGGCCGGCCGGGCAGATCGCGCTGATGCACAAGGAACTGGTCGAGGAGCGCCGCTGGATCGGCGAGGAGCGGTTCCTGCACGCGCTCAACTACTGCATGCTCCTGCCCGGGCCCGAGGCGCAGCAGCTTGCCGTCTATATCGGCTGGCTGCTGCATCGGACGGCAGGCGGTCTCATCGCCGGCAGCCTGTTCGTGCTGCCGGGCGCGCTGGTCATGCTGGGCTTGAGCAGCTTCTACATGCTCTACAACGATGCACCGGTCGTCGAGGCGCTGTTCTTCGGCGTCAAGGCGGCGGTGCTTGCCGTCGTCGTCGAAGCCGTGATCCGCATCGGCAAGCGGGCGCTGAAGAACCGGGCCATGATCGTGATCGCGGTGGCGGCCTTCCTCGCCATCTACGTCGCCAGAATGCCGTTCCCGCTGATCGTGCTTGCGGCAGGCCTCATCGGCTGGATCGGCAATCGATTTGCGCCACGGCTGTTTTCCGGCTCGGCACACGGCAAGGGCAGCGTCGCCAACATCAAAGGCGTGGTCGACCTGATGTTCGAGCGCGGTGAGCTCGGCCACACCGTGCCGACCAGATGGCATGCGGCCCGCACCATCGCCATCTGGCTGCCGCTCTGGCTGGGGCCTGTAGCACTGGTCGCCTTGCTGGCGGGGCCGGGCAGCGTGTGGGCGCAGATCGGCGGTTTCTTCAGCCTGATGGCCGTGGTCACATTCGGCGGCGCCTATGCGGTTCTCGCCTATGTGGCACAGGCGGCGGTGACCTCGTTCGGCTGGCTTTCGCCTGGACAGATGGTCGACGGGCTGGGGCTTGCCGAAACGACGCCCGGGCCGCTGATCCTGGTGCTGCAATTCGTCGGCTTCGCCGCCGCCTATCGCCATGCCGGTGCAATCAATCCTTTGCTTGCCGGATCTCTCGGGTCGGCGCTGACGCTCTGGGCCACTTTCGTCCCGTGCTTCTTCTGGATATTTTTGGGCGCGCCCTACATCGAGCAGCTCAGGCAGAACAAGGCGCTGGCAGCGGCGCTGGGCGCGATCACAGCGGCAGTCGTCGGCGTGATCATGAACCTTGCATTGTGGTTCGCGCTGCATGTCGTCTTCGGCAAGGTCGCAAGCGTCGGCTGGGGTGTGGAGGTGCCGGTCCTGTCCTCGCTCGACTGGCGCGCCGCGCTTCTGTCGGCGGCGGCGATGGTCGCCATGTTCAGGCTGAAACTCGGCATGCTGCCGACGCTGGCGGGATCGGCTCTGGCGGGGCTTGCGCTGCAGGCGCTGTAGGCCCGCACGCCGTTCGATCAAGTTGGCGTTAACGAAAAAGCCGACCGGCCGGGAATAAACCGCCCGGTCTGCGGGTCTCCAGAGCATGCGCCATTTGTGCGCAACAGCAGGAGACCGACCATGAAGCGGCGCGAAGACGAATACGCATGTGAACAAGGCGAAGGCGTCAGCCGCCGGCGTCCTATGGAGCGGATGAGCCGGGCGCATCCGGTCCGGGCGATACCGCCTCGCCGCCGGCCGTGATCCATGCCGATCGCAACCATCGAGATCCACGACCATGACGGCGACCGCCCCTTTGCAGCCAGCGATGCGCCGTCCTCTTCCGAGGTTGCTTCCGAGACACTTGACTCCGGTGACACCAATGCCTTCTCCTCCCTCGAAGCAGGCGCCATCGCCTGCGGTCGCGATCTTCGCCCGCACGAGCAGGGACAGATCGTCGCCTCCCGCTGAGGGCGGCAAACCCATGGCGGGAGCGCCCGACGGCGGAACGGTGTTGAGCGAAAAGATGCTGGCAGCGCGTTTTGCCGAAGTGGTGCTGCCGCATCTTGGCGATGCGCTGTCGCTTGCCCGCTGGCTGACCGGCAATCAAGCCGATGCCGAGGATGTGGTGCAGGAGGCCTGCCTCAAGGCGCATGCGGGCATTGCAGGGTTCGCTGGGGGAAACCCCCGCGCGTGGCTGCTCACCATCGTGCGCAACGCTTCCTACACATGGATGGCGCGCAACCGCCCGCGCAGCGTGGTCGCCGTCGGCGACCTCGGCGATCTCGACGACGTGTCGCCGCCGCCCGACACTGACACCGACAGCCCGGAGGCGGCGCTGATCGCCAAGGCCAATTCGGCGGCGGTGGAAGCGGCGATCGCCAGGCTGCCGCAAGCCTTCCGCGAAACACTTGTGCTGCGCGACATCAACGGTCTCAGCTACCGCGAGATCGCCGCCATGCTCGGAGTGCCGCAAGGCACGGTGATGTCGCGGCTGGCGAGAGCCCGCGGCCTCTTGATGACGGAACTTGGAGGGCGACATGAGCCCGCATGAAAATCGCCCGCGTGAGGACGGATTGCCGCAAGACTCGCAGGATATGAAGCTGATGATCCACGCCCTTGTCGATGGCGAGCTCGATGCCGCGGCCGCTTTGGCGGTCGAGCGGCGCATGGCCGCCGATCCGGCGCTGGCCGCCGAACATGCACGCCTCGTGGCGCTGCGCGGCGTTGTCGCCAATGTGCCGCGCCAGGCGGTCCGCGACGATTTTCTGGCCCGCATTGCGGCCATCGCCGAGGTGAGTGGGGCCGACGAAGCCGTCCAATCTACAGCCGTGAAGGCGCAGTCACAGCCGCAACAGCAGCAAGGCAATGTCGTCGAGATGCGGCCGCGCGCGGCACGCTGGTTCGACTCCTTCGACTGGCGCCAGATGGCGGCCTCGATCGTGCTGACGGCGTTTCTGGCCAGCGGCGCGACGCAGTGGCTGGCGACGGCGGACAATGGGTCCGACAGCTTTGCCGTGGCCGTCGCCAACGGCCATCGCCGCAGCCTGCTCGCGGCGACCCCGGTCGACATCGTCTCGTCCGACCGCCACACGGTGAAGCCATGGCTCGACGGCCGCATCGGCGTCTCGCCGCCGGCGCCCGACATGGCCAAGGATGGTTACGCCCTGCTTGGCGGACGCGTCGAGGTGATCGGCGACAGGCCGATGCCGGCTCTGGTCTATCGTCACCACGAGCATCTGATCACGCTGGTGGCCGAACCCCGGCAGAACGACGCCAAATCCGTGCCGGTGGCGGACGATCTGTCGGCAGGTGGCTTCCTGCTGGTCCACTGGACCGACGATGCCTTCTCCTACTGGGCGATCTCGGATGCCGAACGCCCGGCGCTGGACGATTTCGTCGCCCGCTTCCGGGCGGCGATCATCGCCAATCCGGCGGCCGGTAGCCCGGGTTAGTGAACAAAACTTCTTTCGCCGCTATTTTTTTGAGGCCGATAACCCGTTTGGCGGGATGAGCGAAGGCAGATGCCTGTCCGTGCGAGATAATCGCGCCAAAGCACTTGCCCAGTTGCGCCGGCCCTTTGGCGCGCACGTAGATAAATCAAAGTCGACTTTGGTATGTTATACACGCTGCATTCTCGGGCGGATACGAGTCGATGGATCAGGAAAGACTTTTAGCCGCGGTCCTCTTGGCTGATGTCGTGGGCAGCACGCCGCTCTATGAGCGCATCGGCGACGATGCCGCTTTGCGGCAGGTCTCGGATTGCCTCGACGCGATACGCGAGATCGTCGCCCAACACGGCGGCGACTTCATTTACTCGAAGGGTGATGATGTGCTCAGCCTGTTCGAGAGCTCGGAGGCGGCGCTGATGGCGGTCTGCCAAATCAGCCATCAACTGTCGAAAAAGCCCTTGATCGCCCGGATCGGATTGCATTTCGGGGCGGTCATTCGCGCGCGGGACGCGGTATTCGGCGACGTTGTCAATGTCACCGCAAGGTTGTCCGCCACGGCCAACCCCGGGGAGGTCCTGATCAGCCAGAACTTCTTCGAAGCCCTTTCCGCGGGCAGCCGCAGTACCTTGCGGCTCCTCGACAAGATGGCCTTCAAGGGCAAGCAAGAACTCTTCGATGTCTATACGCTGCGAAGCGACAATGAGGCCCTCAGCACGCACATCGCCAACCGAGGTACCTTTGTCGATAGGCGCTCTGCCCCGCCGCCGCAGGTCAATCTGATCATCCATTATGGAGATCAGTCGCGATCCTGCCGAAACAACGAACTGGTGACGATCGGCCGATCTCCGGAATGCGATATCGTCGTCCAGCGGCCCTGGGTTTCAAGGCACCACGCGACTTTCACCATTTCGAATGGTAAAGCGCGCCTTGTCGAGCGAAGCTCGTCGGGCACATTTGTGTCGATGGGACCCGGCCATGAAGTGTTCATACGCCGCGAAGATATTCTTCTCTTCGGCTCCGGCGTCATCTCGCCCGGACGCAGATCGTCCCTCGGCGACGCCCAGATCCTTCACTACGAAATTATCTCAGGCTGACCCGGCCGGCGCCGACAGGTTCTAGCTTCCTGAAGGCAGATTTCTCGGTTGCGACCCGGATATGCCGCTTCGCGTCGGTCTATCGGATGACGGATTGGAGTAGCTGGAGGGAGCTGCAGGGAAACCACGCTCCATGACATCAGCCAATATTCTGATTTGCGATTTTGTCGGGCTGCGCTTTGGCGCGGACGGCAATCCCGACCACAGCGAGGTCAAGGCCTATATCGAAGCCAAGGGCGGCGTGTTCCACCAGACAGGCATCGCCAAGGCCGGCGCCCTTGACCCCGACAGGCTGCATTTCTTCTACCTGCCGCAATTGAGCACGCGTGACGAATTGCTGGCAGAGGCCGGTGACGGCCGCTACGACGCCGTCATCGCCGCCGCGACCTTCATTCCGGCGGAGACCAGGTTCCGCCTTGGCGGCGTGCGTATCGGCGCCGGCACCGGCAATATGGGCTCGGCATCCTGGGGCGGAGGCAGCGGGGAAGGCGGCGAAGCGCCGTTGATGAACACGCCCGGCATCAACAGCCGCGCCACCGCGCAAATGGCCATGAAGGCGCTGCTGAAAGTCAGGCCGAATCTCCCCGTGGATAAGCTCAACATCCTGGTCGCCGGCGGGCAGTTCGATACCGGAAAAGATCTGCGCCATTATCCGACCGAGAAGCTCGAAGGCAAAAGGCTGGCGGTGATCGGCTATGGCAATATCGGCCGGGAATTCGCCAGGCTCGGCCAGGCCTTCGGCATGCGGGTCACCATCCATGCGCGGTTCCGTCACCATAAATGGATCGAGGCGGAAGGCTTCGACTATGCCCAGACCATGGAAGACGCCGCGCGCGGCGCCGACGCGCTTTCGGTCCACTTAGGCCTCGGTCCCTTCGATGCCGGCCAGCAGCGATACACCAATGCCGGACTGATCGGAGATGAAGTCCTCTCCCTCCTCAACCACGGCGCGGTGCTCATCAACTACGATCGCGGCGAGCTGGTCGATGTGGCAGCACTGGAGCGCGCGCTGGCGTCAGGGCGCGTTTCCCATGCGGCGATCGATGCGGACCTGTTCAAGGACGGCAGCACGCTTTCGGGACCAATGCTGCCCTATCTCAGACTGGTCGAGGCCTATGGCCAGCGTCTGGAACTCCTCCCTCACGCCGCGGCCGACACCGACCACCCCTCCCGTGTCGCCGGCGCCAAGCAGGCCGTCGACCAGATCTACGCCGCCATCGTCGAGCATCGCGTCCACAATCTGAAAGGATCGCTGCCTCCGGGCTTTCTCGACATGGGAGCGAAAGTGCCGCCCGGCATCGGCGGCATTACATCTCGGCATTTGGCGGCGCTGGCCGCCGATCAGCCCGTGGCCGCCGACCTCGCGCGGTCGGGCGCACTGATAGCCGCATTCTGGGAACGCCTTCTGGCAGCGCCCGAGCAGGAAAGACCGGCGCTGATCGCTTCCGGAGGCGAGACATTCGCCGAGGCCGCGAACCACCTCTCCACACTTTTGCGCACGCACCATCTTTCGGGGCCGTTCAGTTAAGGTCGCCCTGACGTCCACCCATCGAAACCGATCTAATGCCGCTAGATCCGCACTTGCCGGTATAGTCGATAGCGACGTGTTTTGGGACCACCGTTTCGATGAGCTCTATCAATTTGTGGGCGCCGCTCCAGATGCCCCCCGAATCATCCTCAGCCGCCATCGCCCTGTATTAGGCGTATCAAGCCTGATCATCCTCGCCGCTTCTTGCCGTCGCCATGCCTGCCTCGGTCGAGCTAATGATCGAGCAGCCGATCATCGTCCCGATCATCGTCTTCCGATTTCGGGTGCTCCTCGATCGGCAGATTCAGCTGTTTCATCGCCGGGATGTGCTCGAGCACCTTCACCACGGTATATTCGATCTTGAGCCCAGTGCCAGTTTGCGTCTGGGTGACCTTGACTTCGCACACCAGGACATCACCTTTTGAGAATGCAATTTCATTTGCGTCGACGCGACGCTTGAAGTCATCATCGGCAATCATCGCGCTAATCTGACTGTTGCCGTCATGCAGGCGCCACTTGTTGTCGTCTTTGAAAGCAAGCGAAACGATTGAGAAGGCCGCCTTTCGTGTGTCGTCGAGCAGAACCGTTCCCTCGGGTTCCGGTGCGACAAACCAGATTGCTTCCTGTGACGAGATTTCAGCTTGCACCTTTTTCGCCTCGAGAACTTTGAATTTCTGAATTCCTTCCTTCTTAAGCGGCTCGCTCACCACGCCCTCGAGCGCCTTCCGAACGGCTAGATCCTGGTAGAGGCGGAGCAGCCGCATTGGAACGTCGATCGACTCCCCGTCGATGGTCAACCGCACGGTGTCGGGGCTTAGCCTTTCGATGCGGTCGGGCTTGCGCCCTTGAAGCCTCCGGATCAGCCACACCAAGCTCGTGCCGACGGAACCACCAAGGAAGATCAGGCCGGTCAGGTTTAGGGCGGCGGCAACATCGTCCCCGACGAGAAGCGAACGCGCCTGCTCATAGAAGGATTGGACAACGTCGAGCACGATCTCAAACGAGCCCGGCGCCGTGGCGACGACATTCACCGAGATCTTCGGCGCATCGGCACCGTTCAGTGTTCGGTTGGCGGCGTCAAAGAGCGATCCCACGGCCAGCAGCGCTGGCGCGAGATCGCGCACGTCCATCGTGCCTTCCCGAAGGCCAGTGCCATCATACGCGATAGTGAAACGCGCTTTGCTCATCTCTTCCAATTCGCCCCCCCTCGCAAGCAGTTACTCGCCGGCACGACCGTTGACATACAGAGCTTGCGCGTTGCTTGCGGGGGCTGCGGCTCGCGCTGGGTAGCTTGGCGCTGAAGAGCAGTCAGGCCTCATATAATCAATTCAGACGGCCTTCCCGTTTCCTTTTGTCTCGGTCATTGGCCTCACGCTCAATTCGTTCGGCCTCAGCGTTTGGGTTGGTATAAGTCGTCGCTGTTACGATCGAGTTCAGCGTTTCTGTGAGCGCCTTGGCCTCTTCGTAGGTTGTGCCTGCCTTCAGGTCGAAACCCAAAAAGCCGTCGGCCAGTATCGAGAGATCGGGCGACTCATAGAGGCTCAACATTACCCATGGCGAGGATTCGCCGTCCTCCGTGACATATTCCTTCACAGTGAAAACGTGCCTGGCGCGCTCGGTCATTTGATTTACCCTTATGTCGCATAGACCTGCCGATAGTCGCAGGGAATACTTGGAAATCAACGGATTAGATTGCAAGAGGATGCAGCATCCGGAAGTGCATTCCCTCACCCAAGCCTTTGAAAAACTTGGTGATCCCGACAGGAATCGAACCTGTGACCTACAGATTAGGAATCTGCCGCTCTATCCTACTGAGCTACGGGACCACGCGGCCCGACACATAAACGCTTCGGGCCGGTTCGCCAAGAGGCATGCTGTCCTCCCCTTGGGCTGTAACTCATCTCGGCGGGCCGGGCGGGCCAAGCCGTTTTGGCAGGACGCTCGCCGCCTTCGCCTGCGTGCGCTCAGGTGGCGAGCGCGGTCTCGGCCAGCTTCACCCAATAGCTCATGCCGTGCGGGATGACCTCGTCGTTGAAGTCGTAGGCCGGGTGATGCAGGCCGGCGGAGTCGCCGTTGCCGATGAAGATGAAGGCGCCGGGGCGCGCTTCCAGCATATAGGAAAAATCCTCGCCGCCCATCACCGGCTGGATGGCGCGGTGAACGTGGCTGTCGCCGGCGATGTCGGCGGCGATGTCGCCCGCAAACACGGTTTCCTCGGCATGGTTGAAGGTGACAGGGTAATTGGCGTCGTAATCGACCTCGATGGTAGCGCCGAAGGCGGAGGCGAGGCCGGCGCAGAGTGCGCGAATGCGCTCTTCCGATTTCTTGGCCACTTCTTTCTTCAGCGTGCGCACGGTGCCGGCGATCTCGGCGCTTTCGGGGATGACGTTATAGGCGTCGCCGGCGTGGAACTTCGTCACCGACACCACCACCGACTCGACCGGATCGGTGCTGCGCGAGGCAATGGTTTGCAGCGCGCCGACCAACTGGCTGGCGATGACGATCGGGTCGATCGTGCCGTGCGGCATCGCGGCATGGCCGCCGCGGCCCTTGACGGTGATGGTGAATTCGGCGGTCGCGGCCATGATCGGGCCGGGCTTGATGGCGAACTGGCCGACCGGCAGGCCCGGCATGTTGTGCATGCCGAACACCTTTTCGATGGCGAAGCGCTCCATCATGCCGTCCTTGACCATTTCGTTGCCGCCGCCGCCGCCTTCCTCGGCCGGCTGGAAGATCACCGCCACGGTGCCGGCGAAATTGCGCGTCTCGGCCAGATATTTGGCGGCGCCCAAGAGCATGGCGGTGTGGCCGTCATGGCCGCAGGCATGCATCTTGCCGGGCACGGTCGAGGCCCACGGCTTGCCGGTGATCTCGTCGATCGGCAGCGCGTCCATGTCGGCGCGCAGCCCGATGGTCGGGCCATCGCCCTTGCGGCCGCGGATGATGCCGACGACGCCGGTCTTGCCCAGTCCCGTCACCACCTCGTCGCAGCCGAAGGCCGTCAGCTTCTCGGTGACGAAACCGGCGGTCTGGAAGACGTCGAAATTCAGCTCCGGTGTCTGGTGCAGATGTCGTCGCCAGCCGGCAACTTCTTCCTGCATTTGCGCGGCGCGGTTCAGAATCGGCATGGTCGGTCCATCTCTTGGTTGACTGGCGGCAGTCGGTTCAGGGCCACTGCTCAGCAATTGTGAATATATGGCACTTTGCCATTTTGGCGTCACATAGGGTAAATAGCACCGCAACAATGCGGCCCGGGGTCGAGGGTCGGGTCGCATTATGCTGGCGATGGGTAACGAAATCTTACGGAGCCAGCGGCGATCACGGCAAGAGGCGATTTCGGATTTAATCATGCGGCAAAGGCATTTCCTCAACCTGTTGCTGGCAGGCGCGCTGGCGCTTCCGGTGCTTGCCGGCACGGCGCGCGCCAATCCGGTCGTGCTTTTCGACCTCAAGAGCGGCACTGTGCTGGAGCACCAGGACGCGTTCAAGCGTTGGTATCCGGCCTCGCTCAGCAAGCTGATGACCGCCTATGTCGCCTTCCGCGCGATCCAGGCCGGCGAGGTGGCGCTCGATTCGCCGATCAAGGTGACGAAGCATTCGGCCGGCGAGCCGCCGAGCAAGATGGGCTTCAAGCCGGGTTCGGTGATGCGGCTCGACAATGCGCTGAAGATGATGCTGGTCAAGTCGGCCAACGACATAGCCATGGCGGTCGGCGAGAATATCGGCGGGTCGCAGGCCGCGTTCGCCGAGCGCATGAACGCCGAGGCGGCCCGGCTCGGCATGGTGGGCACGCATTTCGTCAATCCGAACGGGCTCTATTCGCCGGACCAGTATACGACCGCGCGCGACCTTGCCGTGCTGGTGACGGCGTTGCGCAATGATTTTCCGCAATATGCCCCGTGGTTCTCGATCGAAGGCCTTGCCGTCGGCAAGAAGGCGCTCCCGAACTACAATCTCCTGATCGGCCGCTATCCGGGCGCCGACGGCATGAAGACCGGCTTCGTCTGCCCGTCCGGCTTCAACATGATCGGCTCGGCGACGCGCAACGGGCGCACGCTCGTCGCCGTGGTGCTTGGCGAAAAATCGGCGGTCAGCCGCGCCGAAGCGGCGGCAAAGCTGCTCGACCAGGGTTTTGAGATGCCGGCGGTCGGTTCGACCACGCTCGCCGCTCTCAAGCCATATGGCGACACGCTGTCACCCAACGACATGCATGACGAGATCTGCGCGAAAAAGTCGAAGGCGGAGCAATCGGAGGCGGCGCCCGAGGTTGCCGCCAAGAATAAACCGAAATCGCCCTATCAGGTGAAGCTCGCCCATCCCACGCTCATCGCAGTCGGCCTCGGCGGCGCCACGGGACCCGCGCCCAAGGCGTTCGTCGACCAGACTGACCAGAACTATGCCGACGTGCCGCTGCCGATCTGGCGACCGGACAGGCCGGCGCCGCCCGGCGCCGAGCCGCTGGCGACCGCCGCTGCCGGAGCGCAGGGCGACCAGCCCGTCAAAGCCGCCAACTAGGCAAACCAATGAGCAGCTTTCCCATTCCCGTTTCGGTGCTCACCGGCTTTCTCGGCGCCGGCAAGACGACGCTGCTCAATCGGCTGCTCAAGGATCCGGCGCTTGCCGATACGGCGGTGATCATCAACGAGTTCGGCGAGGTGGCGATCGACCATCTGCTGGTGGAGCAGGCTTCGGACGGCATCATCCAGCTTTCCGACGGCTGCCTCTGCTGCACGGTGCGCGGCGACCTGGTCGATACGCTCGCCGATCTGGTCGACCGGCTGCAGACCGGCCGTATCGCGAAATTGGCCCGTGTCGTCGTCGAGACGACGGGCCTGGCCGATCCGGCACCGGTGCTGCAGTCGATCATGGCGCATCCGGCGCTGGTGCAGGCGTTCCGGCTCGACGGCGTCATCACGCTGGTCGACGCCGTCAACGGCGAGGCGACGCTGGAGGCCCATGTCGAGGCGGTGAAACAGGCCGCGGTGGCCGACCGCGTCGTGCTGACCAAGACCGATCTTGCGGACGCGGCCGCAGTCGAGGCGTTGCGGGCAAGGCTCAAGCAGATCAATCCGGGCGCCGTCGTGCTCGATGTCGAGGAAGCCGGCGCCGCGGCGCTGTTCAATTGCGGGCTCTATGATCCTGAAACCAAGTCCGCCGACGTGCGGCGCTGGCTTGGCGAGGAGGCGGCGCACGACCATGATCACGACCATCACCACCATGACGGCGACCATGATCGCCACCACCATCATGAGCATCGCCACGACACGCGCGTGCGCTCGCACTCGCTTGTCCATGACGGCCCGGTGCCGTTCTCGGCGATCGAGATGTTCCTCGACCTGCTGCGCTCGACGCATGGCGAGAAACTCCTGCGCATGAAGGGTGTCATCGAACTCGCGGAGGATCCCTTGCGGCCGCTGGTCATCCATGGCGTGCAGAAGATCCTGCATCCGCCGGCGAGACTGCCGGCCTGGCCCGACGGCCAGCGCGGCACCAGGCTGGTGCTGATCACGCTCGACATGCCGGATGACTATATCCAGCGGCTGTTCGCCGCCTTCACCAACAAGCCGTCGATCGACACGCCGGACCGCGCGGCGTTGGAAGCCAATCCGTTGGCGATTGCCGGGCTTTAAGCTGAAGCAAGCAGGTCAGCCGCGTTGCCGCGCTCCACCAGGAAGCGGTGGCCGCCAGTGACGGCCGCCGTCTCGAGCAGCTGGTGGCCGGCATCGGCGCAGAAGGCCGGGATGTCGATCACCGCCAGCGGATCGGTGGTTTCGAGCCACAGCCGAGCGCCGGGTCGCATCGCAGCCAGCCGCTTGCGGGCCTTCAGCACCGGCAACGGACAGTTCAGTCCCTTGAGATCGTAGATGGCGGGCGGCTTTGCCAAGCGGAAGTCTCAGCCGCCGAACATGCCGAGAAGCTTCTTCTTCAGCTTCGACACGGTGCCCTGGTCGGCGTCGGCGGCGGCCTGCGTTTCCTGCGCCGGCTGGGCGGGCGCAGCCTCGACGCCAGCGGTGACGACCGGCTGCTGCGCCGCCTGCTTGGCGGCTTCCTTCTCGGCCAGCGCCTGCTGCTTGGCCGCTTCCTTGGCGGCCTTGGCCGCCTCGATCGCGGCCAGGCGCTGCTCTTCGGCCTTGCGCTTGGCTTCCTTCTGCGCGTCGGCTGCTGCCATCTTGCGGCCGAGCGGGGAATCGATGCGGCCCATGCGGGTCGTTTCCGTCACCGAGCCGTCGGCATTCAGCGACGGCGGCTCGATCGGCACGCGCTCGCCGCGGGCGCGGCGCTTCGACCAGTCGGAAACGATGCTCGCTTCCTTAATGCCGGCAATCGTCGGCTTCGGCGGCGGCGTGCTGGAATTGACGGCTGCTTTGAAGGCCGCGTCATAACGCTTCTCGTAGTCGGCGTAGGCCGTTTTCAACGAGTCAGGCTGCATGGTCGCGGGGCAGGGGCCGGTCGGGTCGAAGGTCGTGCCTTCCGGCGCCACCTGGTTGAAGACGTAGCGCTTCTCGCAGACGTCGACCTTCGGCGGCACCTTGGTGATCTCGAAATTGTCGTAGCCGACCTTCAGCATCTTCCAGAACTCGTAGTTCGGGTCGTTGCGGTAGCGCGCCATGTTGGCGGCGGTCATGCGGAACGGAAAGGCCTGGATTTGGAACTCGGTCTGGCCGCCTTGGAAGGCGTCGCGGCCGAAGGCATAGATCTGCTCGATCTGGGCATCGGTCATCGAATAGCAGCCGGACGACGAACAAGCGCCATGAACCATCAGGTTCTGACCGGTGCGGCCATTGGCGCGGTCATAGGCGTTGGGGAAGCCGATGTTGAAAGACAGATGGTAATTCGAGCGCGGATTCATCTGCGACGGACGCACCGTATAGAAGCCTTCCGGCGCCTGGCGGTCGCCCTCGGTGTATTTGGGGCCGAGCTTTCCCGACCATTTGCAGATGTCGTAGGTGGCGACGAGATCGTAGCGGCCATTGGTCTTGGCCTTCCAGATCTCAAGCTTGCCTTCTTCCTTGAAGATGCGCGCCATCACCGAAGAGGTGCGCACCATGCCCTTGGCCTTCATGTCGGCAAGGATCTTGTCGGGCAACGGCTTGTTGGCCTCCGGCGCGAAGTCCTTCATCGACGAATCGTTGCAGCCGGCGACGCCGATGGCGGCGATCAGGATTCCGGTGCGGGCAAGCTTGGCAAACATCGATACGGCTACGTCTCTTCTCTCGGGCCAACGGCTGTCGGCATGGCCAGGCCCATAGGCTGAACACCAGTGGACCGTAAGCCCGTTAACCTTGAAAATTCCTTACCGCAAGCCTTGGCAAACCCCTCACGGCGATTTCCATTGAGCCGAATCCGGCGGCATTTTTGTGGCGGAATTGCTTATTCCGGCCACAGTTGAACGTCTTGCCGGACTTAAGAGGTCAAAGGCTGCGGCCCATAGCCAGGTATTTCTCGCGGCGCTGCTCGCGAAAATCGGTGTTGGCGCCGGCGAAATCCTTCATCGTCCTGGCGATGAGGTCGCCGGTCGAGGCAATCACCGTTTCCGGCGCGCGCTGGGCGCCGCCCATCGGCTCGGGAATGATGGCGTCGATGATCTTCATCTCGAGAAGATCCTGCGCGGTGATCTTCATGTTGGTCGCCGCGTCCCTCGAGCGCGTGGTGTCGCGCCACAGGATCGAGGCGGCGCCTTCGGGCGAGATCACCGAATAGATGGCATGCTCCAGCATATAGACGCGATTGGCGGTGGCGATCGCGATGGCGCCGCCGGAACCGCCTTCGCCGATGACCACCGAGATCGACGGCACTTTCAGCGCCAGGCAGGCCGAGGTTGAGCGCGCAATCGCTTCGGCCTGGCCGCGCTCCTCGGCGCCGACGCCGGGATAGGCGCCGGCCGTGTCGACCAGCGTCAGGAGCGGGATCTGGAAGCGGTCGGCCAATTCCATCAGGCGCACCGCCTTGCGGTAGCCCTCCGGCCGCACCGAGCCGAAATTGTGCTTGATGCGGCTTGCGGTGTCCGAGCCCTTTTCCTGGCCGATGATCGCCACCGGCTCGCCGCGAAAACGCGCGAAGCCGCCGACAATCGCCTGGTCGTCACCGAAATTGCGGTCGCCGGCCAAAGGCGTGAAATCGGTGAACAGCCCTTTGATGTAGTCGACACAATGCGGGCGGTCGGGATGGCGCGCGACCTGCACCTTCTGCCAGGGCGTGAGCGCCTTGTAGAGGTCGCGCAAAGCGTCGCGCGAGCGCTTTTCCAGCCTGCTGATCTCTTCGCCGACATCGACCGCCTCGCCGTTCTCGGCAAGCTTCTTCAGCTCAAGGATCTTGAGCTCCAGATCCTGCACCGGCTTTTCAAAGTCGAGGTAGTTGTACATGCTTGAGCGGACCGATCCGTCGGAAGGCAAATGGCTGGCGGAACCGCTGAAATGCCGGCTCCGGGCGGTGGAACGTCGCCCTCACATAGCGATATGAGGCCTAGTCGGCAAGCGGGTGATGATCGTTGACCAGCCGCATCAGCCGCTCCTCCAGCACATGGGTGTAGATCTGCGTGGTCGAGATGTCGGCATGGCCAAGAAGTTGCTGAACGGCTCTGAGATCGGCGCCGTTCTGCAGGAGATGGCTGGCAAAAGCATGGCGAAGCACATGCGGCGAGATCTTCGCCGACGCTATGCCGGACCGCGCGGCCAAGCCCTTGAGATCCCGGGCGAAGACTTGCCGGGAGAGATGGCCGCTGTCGGAAGAGGCCGGAAACAGGAACGGGCTCTCGGCAAAGGCCGGCCGCTCGGCCCTTGCGGCGAGCCAGGCGCGCATGGCGGCGCGCGCCTTGGTCGAGAGCGGCACCATGCGTTCCTTGTCGCCCTTGCCGCGCACCATGAAGAAGCGATCGTCGCGCAGCGCCACCGTGACCGGCAGGCCGACCAGTTCCGACACGCGCAAGCCCGTTGCGTAGAGCACTTCGACCAGCGCGTGCAGGCGCAATGCGGCCAGCCTGTCGCCGTCCGGCCCGGATTCTCCGGCTTCCTGCGCTGCCCGGTCGAGCAGGCGCCCGGTCTCGGCTTCGCTCATCGTCTTCGGCAGCGGCCGGCCCTTGCGCGGGCTGTCCAGCGTGCCGGTCGGGTCGTCGCCGCGCAGCCCTTCGGCGTAGAGGAATTTGAAGAACTGGCGGATCGCCGACAATTTGCGCGCCTGCGAGGTCGGCGCGAAGCCGCGCGCGGCGATGTCGTCGAGATAGGCGCGGATGTCGGCCGATCCCGCGCCCGCCAGTCCGCCCTTGATCGCCTCGGAAGCGTCCTCCAGGTCGCGGCGATAGGACGAAAGCGTGTTCTCGGCCGCGCCTCGCTCGGCGCTCATCATCTCGAGGAAGGCTTCGATGCGGGCGGCGCTGTTCATTCGGCCGGGATCAGCTCTTTGTCGGTGTTCGTGGGTCAGTTTTTCTTCGGGTTGAGCTTTTCAGCCGGAATGCGGATGCTCATTTCGGCCTTTTTCGGCTCCACGAACATCGCCAGCGCGAACATCGCGCCATAGGCAATGCCAGCAAGAACCGCCAGCGTCACGACGAAGCGAAACAAAGTCGGCATTCAATTTTCGCCCGTCTTGTTGTTCTGCTTTTCCAAAGCCCTGTGCCCTTATGGGACGCCGATCCGGCCAATTCAAGCAGGAAGGATTCTGGTGAACAGGAGGTTTTGCCGGGGAAGCTTCGCGGCCGTTTGTCCGGCCGTGCTTGACGCAAACAGGCTTTTGATGTCGATACGGCGCAAAGAGGCCCCGATGAACGCTCTGCCACCAAATCCGACGGACGAAGGCCGCGCCGCGCTGATCGAACGGCTCGGAAGCCGGTCGATCGTCTTCGTCGGACTGATGGGCGCCGGCAAGACCGCGATCGGCCGCAAGGTGGCGGCGATGCTGTCGTTGCCCTTCATGGACAGCGACCAGGAGATCGAAAGCGTCTCGCGCATGACGGTGCCGGAGTTGTTCGAGCGCTATGGCGAGCCGGAATTCCGGGCGCTGGAGCAGCGCGTGATCCTGCGCCTGCTGGAGAACGGCCCGCAAGTGCTGTCGACCGGCGGCGGCGCCTTCATGAACGCGCAGACGCGCGAGGCGATTTCCGCGCATGGCATATCGGTCTGGCTGAAGGCCGATCTGGACCTGTTGATGGAACGCGTCTCCAAGAAGCAGAACCGGCCGCTGCTCAAGAATCCCGATCCGCGGGGTGTGCTGGAGCGGCTGATGGGCGAGCGCTATCCGGTCTATGCCATCGCCGACCTGACTGTGCCGACGCGCGACGACCGCAAGGAGATCATCGCCAGCGAAGTCGTCGCGGCGCTTTGCGCCCATCTCGGCATCGACGCGATCGCAACGGGCGCTACGAGCGCCACAACTGGCGAGATTCAATCGTGAGCGATGCCGAACCGGTGAAGGTCGAGGTCGGGCTCGGCGACCGCGCCTATGATATATTGATCGGCTCAGGATTGCTGGCGCGTTCCGGCGAGGAGATCGCGCGCCGGCTTCCTGGTACCCGCGCGGCCATCGTCACCGACGAGAATGTCGCCGCCGCACATCTCGATACGCTGAAGGCTGGGTTGGACAAAGGCGGCATCCAGTCCGCCGTCATCAAGCTGCCTGCGGGCGAGAAGACCAAGAGTTTCGTCCATCTGGAGGAAGTGGTCGACGGCGTGCTCGCGGCAAGGCTCGAACGCCGCGACGTGGTGATCGCGCTCGGCGGCGGCGTCATCGGCGACCTCGCCGGCTTTGCTTCCGGCATTGTGCGCCGCGGCATGAATTTCGTGCAGATACCGACCTCGCTGCTGGCGCAGGTCGATTCTTCCGTCGGCGGCAAGACCGGCATCAACAGCGCGCGCGGCAAGAACCTCGTCGGCGTCTTCCACCAGCCCAGGCTGGTGCTTGCCGACACCCAGGTGCTCGACACGCTGCCGATCCGCGAGTTCCGCGCCGGCTATGCCGAGCTTGCCAAATACGGGCTGATCGACCGCCCGGCCTTCTTCGCCTGGCTTGAACAGAACTGGGGGCAAGTCTTTGCCGGCGGTCCGGCGCGGGTCGAGGCGATCGCCGAGGCCTGCCGCGCCAAGGCCGACGTCGTTGCCCGCGACGAGTTCGAGACCGGCGACCGCGCCTTGCTCAATCTCGGCCACACTTTCGGTCATGCGCTCGAAGCCGCCACGCAGTATGACGGGAGCCGGCTGGTCCATGGCGAAGGCGTCGCCATCGGCATGGCGCTGGCGCACCGCTTCTCGGCGCGTCTCAACCTGGCGAGCCCGGACGACGCGGAGCGCGTCGAAGCGCATCTGCGCGCCGTCGGCCTGCCCTGGCGGATGGCCGACATTCCAGGCGAGCTGCCGGACGCCGAGGCGTTGCTCGGCTTCATCACCCAGGACAAGAAGGTCTCGCGCGGCGCGCTGACCTTCATCCTGACGCGCGGCATCGGCCAGGCTTTCATCGCCAAGGACGTGCCGTCGTCGGAAGTGCTCTCCTTCCTCATCTCGAGCCATCCCGGATGGCTCGAGATGAGCCATCCCAGATGAACGGCGCCGGCTGGATCGTCGCCGCCGTCCTTGCCGCCATCGTGCTTTTGGCGCTTTTCTTCCGCGCCCGATTGCTTGCCGCTTGCGGCTATGCGCTGCGGCCGATCGAGCCGCCGCAGCGGTCCGAGCGCAATGGCAAGGATGAACACGGCGGCGAACCCCGGCGCGATGACACGGCTGCCGAGGAGCGCAATCGGCTTGAGGGCCTGTTCGATCTCGACGAGCTCGAAGTGTCGGATGTCATGGTCCACCGCACCAATATGCGCTCGGTCAATGCCGACAATGCGCCGGAAGCGGTGGTGCGCGAGATCCTGCAGAGCCCGCACACCCGCATGCCGCTGTGGAAGGGCTCGCTCGACAACATCGTCGGCGTGTTGCATGCGAAGGATCTGCTGAGGGCCCTCAACGAGGTCGGCAACGATTTTTCGCGGATCGACGTCATGAAGATCGCGGCCAAGCCGTGGTTCGTGCCGGACACCACCACCTTGCAGGAGCAGCTCAACGCCTTCCTGCGGCGCAAGGCGCATTTCGCCATCGTCGTCGACGAGTATGGCGAGGTCGAAGGGCTGGTGACGCTGGAAGACATCATGGAGGAGATCGTCGGCGAGATCGCCGACGAGCACGACATCGACATGCAGGGTGTCAAGAAAGAGGCCGACGGCTCGGTCGTCGTCGACGGCACGGTGCCGATCCGCGATTTGAACCGCGCGCTCGACTGGGACCTGCCCGACGAGGAGGCCACGACGATCGCCGGCCTCGTCATTCATGAGACGCAGTCGATCCCGGAGGAAAAGCAGGCCTTCACCTTCCACGGCAAGCGTTTCGTGGTGATGAAGCGCGAGAAGAACCGCATCGCCAGATTGAGGATACGTCCCGCCAGCGAGGGCTAAGGCGTGCCGATGTCCGGCGATGCCCTCAAAGTTCCTTGGTCCAACGCTCGCTGAGTATCGCGCCGGTACCGGCATCGATTGCCGCCAGGCTGACATCATAGCCCCAGAGGTTGCGGATATGGCGCAGCGTCGCGTCGCGGCTCTGGCCCTCGAGCATGACGCCGTCCTTGACCGTGTGCTGGAGCCGCAGATGCCGGTCGCCGAGCAGGTCGACGTCAACCACCTGGATGTCGGGACGGTTGGCGCCGATATCGTAGCTTTGCGCCAACGCCGACCTTATCTTGCCATAGCCGCGCTCATTGTGAATCGAGGCTACCTCATAGTGCGGCTCGTCGGCACCGTCGGCCAGCACGAAGAGCCGCCATTTGCGGATGAGCCTTGGGCTCAGATACTGCCGGATGAAGGATTCGTCGCGATGGTTGGCCCAGGCGTCGAGCAAGGTGTCGCGCCAGTCGCCGCGGCCGGCGATGTCGGGAAACCAGTCGCGGTCCTCGGCGGTCGGCGCGGTCGAGATGCGCTGGATGTCCTGCATCATGTCGAGACCCAGCGCATAAGGATTGATGCCGGAAAAGCGGGGGTCGTCATAGGCCGGCTGGAAGACCACGTTCGAGTGGTTGCGCAGGATTTCGAGCATGGCGCCTTCGCTGATGCGGCCACGGTCGAACAGCATGTTCATGAGCGTGTAATGCACGAAGGTCGCGCAACCTTCGTTCATCACCTGGGTCTGCCGCTGCGGATAAAAATATTGCGCGATGACGCGCACGATCCTGACGATCTCGCGCTGCCAAGGCTCGAGGACGAGACTGTTCTTCTCGAGGAAATAGAGCAGGTTCTCTTCCGGTAGATTGAGCGATTTCTTCCGCTCGGCCGCGTCGTCGTCACCGGCTGTTTTGGTATCGCCACTCTCTTGCGAAGGCGGCAGTGTCCGCCAGAGATCGTTGAACGAACGCTCCTCGTATTCCAGGCGCTCGCGCAGCCCTTCGCGCTGCTGCTCGGACGACAGTCTCGGCGGCCGATGATAGCGAAACACCCCCTGCTCCATCAGCGCGTGGGCCGAATCCAGGATCGCCTCCACGGCCGCCATGCCATGCCGCTCCTCGCATCGGGCTATGTAGCTCTTGGCAAAATCCAGATAGCTCAGGATGCCGCCGGCGTCCGTCCATTGGCGGAAAAGGTGATTGTTCTTGAAGAAATGGTTGTGTCCCAGCGCGGCATGCGCCGTCACCAAAGCCTGCAGGGCCATGGTGTTTTCTTCCATGAGGTAGACGATGCAGGGATTGGAGTTGATGACCAGTTCATAGGCCAGACCGCGTGCGCCCTTACGGTAGAGCAGTTCGTTGTAGAGGAAGTGCTTGCCGAACGACCAATGCCGGTACATCAGCGGCATGCCCACCGACGAATAGGCGTCGAGCATCTGCTCGGAAGAGATGATCTCCATCTGCACAGGGTAGATGTCGAGGCGAAGCTCTTCGAGGCCGATCGCTTCGATCTCGTCATAGACCCGGGACAGCTTGTTGAAATCCCAGTCCGACCCGGAAAACAGCAATTCGGATTTGCGCGCTTGGCTGACCATCGGCCTATGTCCCTTCGAGCCTCAGTCCTCAAGCGCTCTTGCGCAGATCAGGTTGCCTGGCGAAGAGCTCGCGGAAGACCGGGTATATGTCGGCCGGCGCGGCGATGCGCCTCATCTGGAAATTCGGCCATTTTCCGTCGACGGCGTTGTAGGCGCGCCAGAGCGATGTGCCGTTCTCGGTCGAGCCGAAAATGTGGCTTTCCCGCTCGTCGATGATCTCCACATAGGCGAAATACTGGCAAAGCCGCATCAGCTTGCGGTCGAGCAGTTCTATGCAGCGCTCGGAATCGGTGGCGAAATTGTCGCCGTCGGAGGCCTGTGCGGCGTAGATGTTCCATTCGGCGACCGGGTAGCGTTCCTCGATGATGCGGTGCATTTCCTCGAGCGCGGTGGAGACGACAGTGCCGCCGCTTTCGGTGTGGTAGAAGAATGTATGCTCGTCCACCTCCTTGGCTTCGTGGGTGTGGCGGATGAAGACGACCTCGGTGCGTTCGTAGCGCCGTGTCAGAAACAGATGCAGCAGCACGAAGAAGCGTTTGGCCAGATCCTTCTCGCGCTCTCCCATCGAGCCGGAGACGTCCATCAAACAGAACATCACCGCGCTGGCGTTCGGCACCGGCTGGGGATCGAAGCGATTGAACCGGATATCGACCGGATCGACATAGGCAATTCGCCTGCGCCTGCGCTCGATCCGGTCGAACTCCTCGCGCAGGGCAGCGATGCGTTCGCTCATGGCCGTGCTTGCCGGCTTCGCTTCAAGCTCGGCAATCTGCAGGGCGATTGCGTCCAACTCCGCCTGCTTGGGGCGTCTGAGCGCGATGCGGCGCCCATGGCTGTTGCGCATCGTGCGCCCGACATTGATGTTGGTCGGCGCTCCGCTTGCCGTGAAGCCTGCCCGTCTCGGCTTGAAGCTCAGTATCTGCTTGAGATTGAGCTTGACCAGATCCGGCAGTTCGAGGTCCTCGAAGAAAAGGTCGAGCACTTCCTCGCGTGACAGCACAAAGCGGAAATCGTCTTCGGATTCCGTGGTCCCTGGAGCCGATCCGTAGCCTCCGCCGCCGCCCGGTTTGGAGATAAGATCGCCAGGGCTGAATGTCCTGTTGCCGGGCAGGATGTGCTGGCGCCTGCCGCTTTCCTTGTCGTCGCCGAAGGTCGGTTCGCTGGTGCCCTTGCGAGGCATCGGCACGGCATGCTCGCGGTCAATGTCGGCGATACGACCTGTCCGGACGTGGTCGCGGATGCTGCGCTTGAGCTCATCACGGGCGCGCCGGAGGAAGCGCTGGCGATTGCCCAGGCTCTTGTCCTTCGGGTTCAGGCGGCGGTCGATGAAGATCGGCATGGAACCGTCCCGGCTTTGCTCAACCCGCCTTGTTCACGCGCATATACCAGTCGACCAGCCGGCGAACCTGCCGCTGGGTGTAGCCGCGTTCCACCATGCGCTGCACGAATTCGTTGTGCCGTTTCTCCGTGACACTGTCCTGCTTGGAGCCGAAGCTGATCACCGGCAGCAGGTCCTCGACCTGGCCGAACATGCGCTTCTCGATGACCTCGCGAAGCTTTTCATAGCTCGTCCAGGAGGGATTGCGGCCATGGTTGCGCGCCCGGGCACGCAAGGTGAATTTGACCACTTCGTTGCGGAAGTCCTTCGGGTTGGCGATGCCAGCCGGTTTTTCGACCTGCGACAATTCCTTGTCCAGCACCTCGCGGTTGAGGATCTGGCCGGTGTCGGGGTCCTTGTAGTCCTGGTCCTCAATCCAGGCGTCGGCATAGGCGATGTAGCGGTCGAAGAGGTTCTGACCGTACTCGCTGTAGGATTCCAGATAGGCCTTCTGGATCTCATGGCCGATGAACTCGGCATAACGCGTCGCGAGTTCCGACTTGATGAATTCGAGGAAGGCGGCTTCCGTTTCTTTCGGAAATTGCTCGCGCTTGATGGCCTCCTCGAGGATGTACATCAGGTGCACGGGATCGGCCGCCACCTCCTTGGTGTCGTAGTTGAACGTCTGCGACAGGATCTTGAAGGCAAAGCGCGTGCTGACCCCGGTCATGCCCTCGTCGACGCCGGCAGCGTCGCGATACTCTTGGACCGACTTGGCCTTGGGGTCGATCTCCTTGAGGTTCTCGCCGTCATAGGCGCGCATCTTGGTGTAAAGCGGCGAGTTCTCGTGCTCGGCAAGGCGGGTCGAGACGGTGAAGCGGCTGAGGATGTCCAGCACTTCGGGCGCGCAGGGGCTGTTTGCCAGCTCGCTCTCGCGCAGCAGCTTCTCGTAAATGTGCCTCTCCTCGGTAACACGAAGGCAATAGGGAACCTTGACCACGAGGATGCGGTCGAGGAAGGCTTCGTTGTTCTTGTTGTTCTTGAACTGCTGCCATTCCGATTCGTTGGAATGGGCCACGACGATGCCCTGATAGGGGAAGGCACCGAAATTCTCGGTGCCGTTGTAGCTGCCTTCCTGGGTTGCCGTCAGCAATGGGTGCAGGACCTTGATGGGCGCCTTGAACATCTCGACGAATTCGAGCAGCCCTTGCGTGGTCCGGTTGAGGCCGCCGCTGTAGGAGTAGGCGTCCGGGTCGGACTGGCTGAAGTGCTCCAACTGCCTGATGTCGACCTTGCCGACCAGGGCCGAGACATCCTGGTTGTTCTCGTCGCCGGGCTCGGTCTTGGCGATGGCGATCTGGCGCAGCCGCGACGGCATCAGCTTGACCACGCTGAATTTGGAGATGTCGCCCGACAGTTCGTCGAGGCGCTTGGCCGCCCAGGGCGAAATCAGTCCGTTCAGGCGGCGGCGGGCGATGCCGTATTTATCCTCCAGCAGATCGCCCATGCGATCGGGATGGAAAAGGCCGAGCGGCGATTCGAAGACCGGGCTGATCTTATTGCCGACCTTGAGCGTGTAGATCGGGCGCTCCTCCATCAACTTCTTCAGCCGTTCGGCCAGTGAGGATTTGCCGCCGCCGACCGGGCCAAGGAGATAGAGGATCTGCTTGCGCTCCTCGAGGCCCTGCGAGGCATAGCGGAAATATCCGGCGATGCGCTCGATCGTATCCTCCATTCCGTAGAAATCGGAGAAGGAGGGATAGACCTTGATGGTGCGGTTGGAGAAAATGCGGCCGAGCCGCTCGTCCTTGCTGGTGTCGACCAGGTTCGGCTCACCGATCGCCTCAACCATGCGTTCGGGCGCCGACGCATACATGGATTTGTCTTCGCGGCAGGCCAGGAGATATTGCTGCAGGCTGATCTCTTCCTGAGCCGCGTTGGAATAAATCTCCGAAAACAGATCGAAGACGTCTGATTGGTTCTCGCGCATGGTGCTTTGCCTCGGAGCCGGTGGGCTGCCAATCGGCTCATCGCTGCATCAACTGCCGGAAAGCACTGTTTGTTCCCTTCACACGAAGGATAGCGCATGCAATCTGGCATTGACCCGGGGGATACCCGACGCGGCCGAAAATGCTCGCCCGAGAAATACGTGGTGATTGCCGGCGGAGCTTCAAGGTCCTGATTTGGTTTGCTGCCCACAAGTTGTCATTATTGATCCAATCGAGGTGCGCGGCGCGCTTGCGCCGCAACCTGGCCGGAGATGACGATGATCGATCGACGCGGCTTCATCGCGGCATGCCTGGGGGCGCTGCTGCCGGCAGGTGCGTCAGCCGCTAGGCGTCCGGGCCGGCAGGCACCGCAAACCCTCGATTACGGTCCGGCCAAGCTCGATGTCTACGCGCCGGACGGCGCAAACAACCTGCCGGTGGTTTTCTTTATCCATGGCGGCGCCTGGCGGTTCGGCAAACGCGGCCAGGTCGGCTCAAAGCCGGACTTCCTGCTCGCCAATGGCTTCGTGTTCGTCTCGATCGATTACCGCATGCTGCCGGAAGCCGATGTCGCTACCCAGGCCGGCGACGTCGAAAAGGCCTACGGCTATGTGCGCGCCAACATTGCCCGATACGGCGGCGATCCCAGTCGCATCGTCGGCATGGGCCATTCGGCCGGGTGCCATCTGATCGCGCTGACCGCCATGCGCGGCGGGTTGCCCGGCGTCGCCGCGCTGATCCTGGACGATACCAGGGCCTATGATCTTGCGGCGCTTTCCAGGAATGGCGGCATGATGGGCGCCTATGCGCGTGCCTTTCCCGACCCGACACAATGGGCGGCGCTATCGCCGTCGACCTATGTCGACGGCAGGAAACATCCACCGACCTTCATCGCCTATTCGCGCGCGCCCGGGCGAGGCGAGGCGTCGAAGGCTTTCGCGGAACGCCTGCGCGCCACCGGCGCCAAGGTCACGTTGTTCGACGGCAGCGCCTATACGCACATGTCGATCAATCGCGATTTCGGCCAGGACGGCGACGCCTTGACCGCGGCTGTGTTGGCCTTCCTCAAGGCGAGCGTCGGCTGAGAGCTTACCAGCGCGTCTTCTCGCCGGGCGCCGCCGGCTCGATCGCCAGCGCATGCACGCCGGCCTTCAGTTCGTCCGCGAGCAATTCGTTGACGGCACGGTGGCGCTCGATGCGAGCCATGCCGGCAAAGCTCGGCGAAACGATGCGAACGCGAAAATGCGTCTCGCCGGCGCCGTCGAACGTCGCGTGGTGGCCGGACTCGACGTGATGATGACCGGCGTGAAGGTGGCTCTCATTGATGACCGCTAGCCGTTCGGGCGAAAATGCCGCTTTCAGCTTGTTTTCGATTGTCGACTGTATGGACATCCGGGTTTCCCTTCCCCACATCTGCGGCATAGCCGCAAAATCTTGAATTTCGACCGCTTTTAAGCCGCGATTCAGCGGTTAGGGCGATCATCGGCGAAATGTCAATTCTTGTTTCGCACATGCGAACAGCCCATAAATGGGTGAGATGAAAGCGTACCCCAAATATTTCGAGAAAATTCGAATTCGGCCGGAGAAGGACGCGGAGCTGAAGTCGCGCGCCCCGATCTGCCAGTGGGACGGCTGCAACGAAGCCGGCACGCATCGCGCGCCGGTCGGGCGCCTCAAGGAGGGCGAGTATTTTCGCTTCTGCTTCGACCATGTGCGCGAATACAACAAGGGCTTCAATTACTTCTCCGGCGTGTCGGACACTGAGATCGCCCGCTTCCAGAAGGAGGCGCTGACCGGCCACAGGCCGACATGGCGCATGGGCGCCAATGGCGGCGGGACGCGCTCGGCGCCGGATTTCGCGCAGCAGCGTTCGGGGCGGGCCGGCTACTACAACCGCATGCGCGATCCCTTCAACCTGTTCAGCGGCGGAGCACGCGAGCCGCGCGAGCGCAAGGCAAAGCCACTTGAGGCCAAGGCGCTGGAAACGCTTGGCCTTGACACAAAGGCGACTGGTCAGGACATCAAGGCGCGCTATAAGGAACTCGTTAAGCGCCACCATCCGGATGCGAATGGCGGCGACAGAGGTTCGGAAGACCGGTTCCGCGATGTGCTGCAGGCTTATCGGGTGCTCAAGCAAGCAGGATTGTGCTGAGCGGCCCCACGGTACCAAGTCGTTTTTCCAACTTTCATATGGTTGGAAAAGGCTCTAAGACCGCCCCCGGACAAAATCGATTGCCGGCGAAACGCGGCGTTTCGCCCGTGGAGACGTTGATAGTGATGAACAAGGTCGATCGCGACATTGCCAACCTGCCCGACACGACCGTGCCGGTGAAGGAGAAATTCGGCTTCGATTCCAAGATGATCGTTCCCGCCTATTCGGCGGCGACGGAGCATGTGCCGGACATCGACCCCGACTATCTGTTCGACAAGGCGACGACACTGGCGATCCTCGCCGGCTTTGCCTACAACCGCCGCGTCATGGTGTCGGGCTATCACGGCACCGGCAAGTCGACGCATATCGAGCAGGTCGCGGCGCGGCTCAACTGGCCCTGCGTGCGCGTCAACCTCGACAGCCATGTCAGCCGCATCGACCTCGTCGGCAAGGACGCCATCGTCGTCAAGGAAGGGCTGCAGGTCACCGAATTCCGCGACGGCATCCTGCCCTGGGCCTATCAGCACAATGTGGCGCTCTGCTTCGACGAATATGATGCCGGCCGTCCGGACGTGATGTTCGTCATCCAGCGCGTGCTGGAATCGTCGGGCCGCCTGACCCTGCTCGACCAGAGCCGGGTCATCCGCCCGCACCCTGCATTCCGGCTGTTCGCCACCGCCAACACGGTCGGTCTCGGCGACACCACGGGCCTCTATCACGGTACGCAGCAGATCAACCAGGCGCAGATGGACCGCTGGTCGATCGTCACCACGCTCAATTACCTGCCGCACGACAATGAAGTGAACATCGTGCTGGCCAAGGCCAAGCACTATCGCGACAGCAAGGGCAAGGACATCGTCAACAAGATGGTGCGCGTCGCCGACATGACGCGTTCAGCCTTCATCAATGGCGACCTGTCGACCGTGATGAGCCCGCGCACCGTCATCACCTGGGCCGAGAACGCCGAGATTTTCGGCGATATCGGCATGGCGTTCCGGCTGACCTTCCTCAACAAGTGCGACGAGCTGGAGCGTTCGGTGGTGGCCGAGTTCTACCAACGCGCCTTCGGCGAGGATCTGCCGGAGAGCGCCGCGAACGTGGTGCTGGGGTAGGCGCGCGGCTGAAAAGGCCTCCGGCCTTTCAGCATGAATCGCGCAGGGAATGATCATGGCGGGTCCAGGCGACAACACGCGCAACAAGCCGAAGAACGGGTCTGAAGCCGACAGCTTCAAACGCGCGGTGACCGTGTGCATGCGCGCCGTCGCCGGCGACAAGGACCTCGAGGTCGGTTTTGCCAAGGACCGGCCGGCTTTGGCCGGCAACCGCGCGCGCCTGCCCGAATTGCCGAAGAAAGCGTCCCGCAACGACATTGCGATCACGCGCGGCCTGGGCGATTCCATGGCGCTGAAGCGCGCCTGTCACGATCAGCGCATCCACAACAGGCTGGCGCCGGAAGGCAAGCTGGCGCGTTCCATCTTCGACGCCGTCGAGCAGGCGCGCGTCGAGGCGATCGGCAGCCGCGCCATGCAGGGCGTGGCCGACAATATCGGCTCGATGCTCGAGGACAAATACGCCAAGGCGAACCTCGTCGACGTCAGGGACAAGGCGGACGCGCCGCTCGAGGAAGCGATTGCGCTGATGGTGCGCGAGAAGCTCACCGGACGTTCCGTGCCGAAGAGCGGCGAGCGGCTGGTCGATCTCTGGCGTCCTTGGATCGAGGAAAAGGCGAGCGGCGAGCTGGACGGCCTGTCGGCCAAGCTCGAGGACCAGCAGGCCTTTGCCCGCGTCGTGCGCGACATGCTGGTTTCCATGGAAATGGCCGAGCAACTCGGCGAAGACCAGGAAACCGACGACTCGGAGGAAAACGAAGAGAACGAGCAGCAGGGCGAGGAACAGAGCGAGGAAGGCGGCGAGGAGGATTCAGGCTCCGAGCAGTCGCAGTCGGAAGATGCCGAAGCCTCCGCCGACGACGAAGAGTCGGCCGAGACCGAAGCGACCGACGCCACCTCCGACGACCTGTCCGATGAGGACGACGCCGACGCCGAGACGCCGGGCGAGGCCAAGCGAAACGACAACCCGTTCCTGAACCTGCCGAAAGAGATCGATTACAAGGTGTTCACCACCGCCTTCGACGAGACGGTAGGCGCCGAGGAACTGTGCGAGGAAGAGGAGCTCGACCGGCTGCGCGCCTTCCTCGACAAGCAGCTCGCCAACCTTTCCGGCGTCGTCGGGCGGCTCGCCAACCGGCTGCAGCGCCGGCTGATGGCGCAGCAGAACCGCTCCTGGGATTTCGACCTGGAAGAAGGCTATCTCGATCCGGCCCGCCTGGTGCGCGTGGTCATCGACCCGATGCAGCCGCTGTCATTCAAGCAGGAGCGCGACACCAAGTTCCGCGACACGGTGGTGTCGCTGGTGCTCGACAATTCGGGCTCCATGCGCGGCCGGCCGATCACCGTCGCCGCGACCTGCGCCGACATCCTGGCGCGCACGCTGGAGCGTTGCGGCGTTTCGGTCGAAATCCTCGGCTTCACCACGCGGGCGTGGAAAGGCGGGCAGGCGCGCGAGAAATGGCTGAAGGACGGCAAGCCGCCTAATCCCGGCCGACTCAACGACCTGCGCCACATCATCTACAAGTCCGCCGATCATCCGTGGCGGCGCGCGCGGCGCAATCTCGGGCTGATGATGCGCGAGGGCCTGCTCAAGGAAAACATCGACGGCGAGGCGCTGCTATGGGCGCATAACCGCCTGATCGGCCGGCCGGAGCAGCGCAAGATCCTGATGATGATCTCGGACGGCGCGCCGGTCGACGATTCCACGCTCTCGGTCAACCCGGGCAATTATCTGGAACGCCATCTGCGGGCAGTCATCGAACTGATCGAGACGCGCTCGCCGGTCGAGCTTCTGGCGATCGGCATCGGCCACGACGTCACGCGCTATTATCGCCGCGCCGTCACCATCGTCGATGCCGAGGAACTCGCCGGCGCCATGACCGAGCAGCTCGCCTCGCTCTTCGGCGAGGAAAGCGCACGCGACACGCGGCGCGGCGGATTGCGACGCGCCGGATGATCCTTTCGGGGCGGTGTGCGCGGCGGACGCTTTTCGCCTGCGTGCTGGCCTGCGCCTCACCGGCCATGGCCGCTCCGGGAACTCCCGTCGAAACAGTCGGGATTTCGGCGCGGCCGATCAGCCAGTTCCATATCGGCCGCGACGAGACGCGGTTCGGGCCGCTTGAATTCGTCGGCGGGCTGGAGATGACTTCGCAGGCGCGCGATTTCGGCGCGCTGTCGGCCTTTCGCTTTCTGAAGCCGGGCCGCGACTTCATCGGCGTCGCCGACACCGGCTTCTGGTTCTTCGGCACGATCACGCATGACGCCGACCGACGTCCGTCGGGCGTTTCGAACTTCCGCATGCAGCAGATGGTCGACGCTTCGGGCCGGCCGATCGACCGGAAATGGAAGGTCGACGCTGAGGGGCTCGCGGTCAGGGACGGTATCGCCACCGTCGGCTTTGAGCGCGACCAGCGCGTCGCCCAGTTCAGGATCGATCCCGACAATATGAAAGCGCCGATCCGGCAGCTCGATTACCAGATCCCCGCCCGGGAGCTGCGCCAGAACCGCGGCTTCGAGACCGTCACCCATGCCAATCCTTATGGGCAGCACGCGGGCGGCCTGGTCGTGGTCTCGGAGAGGAGCCTCGATGAAGCCGGCAACGTCTACGCCGCCATCATCGAGGGGCCGCATAAGGGCGTCTTCACCGTGAAGCGCGATGGCGATTTCGACATAACCGACGGTGCCTTCCTGCCGGATGGCGACCTGTTGCTGCTGGAGCGCAGTTTTTCGATCGCGCGCGGGGTGAAAATGCGGCTGCGGCGCATCTTTGGCGAAAGCGTCGAGGAGGGCGCGGTCGCCGACGGGCCGGTGCTGATGGAGGCCGATATGGGCTACCAGATCGACAATATGGAAGGGCTGGATGTCTGGACCCGCGAGGATGGCGCGCTGATGGTGTCGCTGATATCCGACGACAACCATTCGATCCTGCAGCGCAACCTCTATCTGGAATTCATCCTGCACCAGGACTGAGGAGGCGGGCCCCGTCGGCCCCACGGAAAAGCCGTTCACATTTTTCCGGCATTATGTAGCTGTCCACACCTACAATCAATTTATGGATGGGAAGGGAGTGTATTGGTTCCGGGTCCGTTCGCCAGTCACGAATCGCGAGTCAAGCGAAATCTGAAGTTCCTCTCTACAAAATTTTCCCATAGATTGGCTATTTGTGTGGGGTGGGGGCTTGTTAACTTTCTGGAATTTTGGCATATGGGCGTCAACCAACAAAGGCACCCATGCCATGGACTTTAAGACCGCCCTGCAAGATGAGATTGCCAACCTCGAAGCTTCGTTGAAGGCGAATCCGGACCCGAGGCTTGTCAAGCTGCATGAAGCCCGCCGCCTCCTTGCCATTTACAATGGCGAGGCACCTTCCGCGCCATCTGCGGCGGCGCCTCGTGCCGGTGCAGACGATGAAGGTCGGACAGCCCGCCGCGGTCGGCAGCCCGACCCCATGAGGCAAGCAGCGGTCGACGCCGCCCGCGAAATTCTGGGGCTGGCACGCAGTCCCATGAAGACGGGAGACTTGTACAAGCAACTCGTCTCGCGCGGCATCACGCTCCGCGGCAACTTGCCGGCCAATAACCTGTCTGCCCTTCTCTATCATCACCCTGAATTTGTCTCGCACGGCAGAGCCGGCTGGACCCTGGAATCTTCTGGCGGCGAGCCGTCGCCAGAAAACGAAAAACCCGCTGACGTCAGTTCCGGTCAGGAGCCGTCAGCGGGTTTGTCCGATCAACCCGAAGCGCAAGGCCGTGAAGCCGGTCCGGGAGGTGGTACATGATAATAGTAGCCTAGGCTTCTATCATCCCGACCCGTGCTAGCGCGGGTCGGACTTCAACGGGGGCGGATAAAGGCCGGGCCAGAGGCTCATTTGCAAGGGTCCTCTCTGGGGTTCGACTCCCCCCGCCTCCACCGAAGCACGCTACAGGAAGTGTAGCAAACCCGGAAGAATCGGTCAAACCGGGCCGTTTTCAAAAAGGCCCGGTTATCCCATCTTCTGTGAAGTGAATGCCCCGCGATTCAAGTGCCGCGCGCAAGGCATTCATATTGTTGCCGATGGGAATACGGCGCCCCTTTTCGAAATCCCGCACCGTGGAAAGCGACACGCCGCCGGCTTCGGCTAATTCCGACTGAGATAGATCCAGCCACCCACGGGCGGCGCGACATTGTTCGGTCGTCATACATATCGCCACGAAGGTCCATCCGGCCGCCACAGTTTACGCCGACGAGGCGTCGCATTGGGACTCGCTTCATGCGCGCTTCCTGACCAAGCGCAACAACCCTCAACAAGCCCACTCGACAGACGAAGCCTGCACCAATCAGGCCGAGGGCTTCTTTTCCCGTCTGCGTCGTGCCGAGATCGGAACCCATCACAGCATTAGTAGCCAATACCTTCACGCCTACGCTTCGGAAGTGTCGTGGCGTGAAGACAATCGCCGCATGAGCAATGGAGAGCAGTTTCTAACGCTCGTCGGCGCCGCGCTTAACCACCCACTTCCAATGTCTGGTCCGGCTATTGGCAGCGGTCGGCTACCGAATAGGAGAAAATGAATGTCACAACCTCATGTTCTCAGCAGGCTGATTGCCAAACGCGCGGAGCTTGCCGGACGCCTTGAGCATCACCAGGAGCGGGCGCGCCAGCTTGTCATGGTTTAGCCGAGATCAAGCCGAAGCCGCTCCCGCCCCGCCATGCAGCCTATAAGGGCGAGGTAGCGCGACTGGTCCTTTCGACCTTGTGACAGGCGGGGCGGCCATGCAGCACGCAAGATGCACGTCGAGGCAGAACGCAGCATGAACACGGCGGATAAGCGGCTTGTCAAAATAGTTGGCAAACGCGTGGGCTCATGTCGCGCCATCACAGAGCGCGAGGTCTACTGATCTCCACCGAAGGGCTTGGAAAGCATATTTTTTGGAAGATCAAAGGCTAGTTTAAGGCGGATGGTTCTGTCCGCGTTATCCACATATGTGACACACAAGATATTGGGGGTCACAAAAGCTACAAAAACGAATCCTTGACGGGTGCGAACGAGTCCATTTTACTCGGCCATGCGCTCCTGTAGCGGGCGCGACCGGAGAGTTCTGAGGCCGGTCTTTTTTCCCGGATTTTGTGCGTTTTGCCCGGATTTCCGCCTGTTCACGAGGCCGGCGGAATAGTTGGGATCGTTAGGGCTTGGGTGGGCGAAAGGGAGAATTGTCGGCCTGGAAAAAATGATCCGTTAACACTATATTTGGTGTTTGGAACCAGCATCCAGTTATACTACGCTGACTAAACACTGAATGCCGCCGCTCCCGATCTCCTCCCGAGAGGGAGCGGGCGTTTACGCATCGTTTTCGTTTTGATCACCCCCTTGACAGCAACTTGTACAAAACGTACATATTGTACAAAATCCAGAAGGAGTGATCATGGCAGAGGCTATACGGGAAATTTCGGCGTCAGAGGCCCGTAGCAAATTTTCGGAGGTATTTGACGCTGCATATTATGGCAATCCGGTTGTGGTGCGAAAGCATTCCAAGACGGTAGCTATCATATCGATGGAGCTTCTAGAATCGCTTGCGGACCTAGAAGCGAAGAATGACACGCTGAAGGCGCGTAGGGCGTTGAAGGAATTTCTGAAGACGGGAGGAACACCTATGTCACAAATCAGAAAGGAGTTGGGATTTGACTGACTCCTATAACCTGGGGGGAGGCCTCCGTTGGACGATCTCGAAGTCGTGTTTTCTCCCGCCGCTCGGCGGGAGATAAAAAAGCTTGCCCGCGATACTCAACGCCTAGTACTTGAAACTCTTGAAGAATTGCAAAAGACCCCTCGACCAAGAGGGGTGGAAAAGATTCAGGGACATCCTGATTTCTACCGCATAAAGGCGGGTCACGATCACAGGATTATCTATCATATCTTACGTGAGCGCTTGCTTGTGGTTCTAGTGATCCGAGACAGGAAGGACGCCTACAAGGGCCTCGATGACCTCGACGGGAAACTTGGAGCGGCGTTGCAGTCCATCGATGAACAAATGCGCGTTAACCTGGGCCTAGGGGCCAGGTGACGGTCGAAATTAGGTGTGACTGCTACCTATGCCGCATTTTTCCTGGAATTGCTCTACCGGCCGACGTGGCGGACTTCGTTCATCACGAAATTGGCCGCGCGCTTGCTCCGGTTACGGATCTTGAGCGTCGCGGTGTTGTCCACGAAATAGGTGTGAAGGATGCTGTCGCGGGTGCGGACTTCCGGCCCGACGGTGTCGACCGCGTGCCAGGTGTCGGTGCCGACCGCAAAGGCGTAGCCGGTGTTCGGCGAAAACGACATCCGGTGCGAATTCTCGAAACGCCCGTCCGGCATGCGCTCGGCGAAGCGGGTGCCGATATGGTTGATCGAGTCGTCCTCCGGCAGGTAGAACTGGACCGTGATCCCTTTCCATTTCGTGTCGGTGTGGAAGCCGATCTTGTAGCCCGCCACGTCGCGCGTCAGCATCGGCACCGGATACATGCCGACCTTCATGAAGTCCGAGCCGAACCGGCGCTCCAAGCCTGGGGCAAGGCGGCGCATGAATGCGTCCTTCAGCTGCGGCGCATGCAATGCCTTGCCAACCAGGGACCAAATCGCCCGCTTCTCCTGCGGCAGATGGCGGATGTATTCGGGGTAGAGGTCGATCTTGATCCGCGTTGCGGTGCCGTCAGCCTTGATATTCACATTGTTGCGTCCCTTGAGCGCACGATATTCGCGCGCCTCTGGCATGGCGGCGCGCATGCGCTGATAAAGGTCCGCCGGGAAAACATCGGTCATTTCCAGATGCCAGAAGGGCTTTTCCACAAAGGCGGCGCGGTTCACGGCGTCCACCATGTGAGAGACAACATGCTGCAGCGTTTGTGTGGCTGATGCTGGCGCCGCCGCGCCCTCTATGGCCGACATGGATGTCTTCTCCCCAAGCTAAAACCCCGAATCCAAATTTCTTGAATACATATATCGCCGCCTAAACGAAATGCTAACCAAAGCACAGGCTGGATTGCAACGATCCACGGAACTGATTTCGATAGCGGTTTTCTAAATCACGCAGTGAAATTGCATCAGCGCAGAGCAGCCGTGTTGCGAGGGCGCTGTCGACGATGCTGATATGGCCGCGGGCCGATATTCAGCGGATCTTGTAGATCTCGATCGGCTTCCCGGCTGTAGACTGCTCCAGTTCGAGCCATTCCGGCAGGTCGCCCCGCAGCAACGCCGCGACAAGGCCCTTCGGCGCGTCCAGAGCCAGCGATATCTCTTCCGTGTTGCCGCGGCAGATCGCGACCAGCCCGACATGCTCGCGTTCGATGACGGCGCGGGCGGCCTCCGGCGTCCCCATGAAAGCGTCGAGCATGGCGAGATTGCCGCCGACATTGCGGTGGTAAGGGCCGGCCAGCGCCCGATGGCCGGTGAAGGTCAATATTCCCGAGCCGAGATTGGACGAGGCAAGCACCGTCGTCGCGGGCATCGCGGCAAGATCGTGGAAGTCGCCCGGCTTGCCGCAGGTCACGGCATGGTCGGGGTCGGAATTAACCCGCTGTGGCGCCTGCCGAACCACGGACTGCGCCGCCACCGCGACCCCGGCCCAGGTCGCGTTGAGCGAGACCAGCCACGCCATGACGATGCCGGTGGAAAGGCGCCACGAGGGCGCGGCGTCCGCCCGCAGGCGGATTCTCGCGATCCAGGCCGAAAGCGGCAGCACGGCGATGGCGACGGAGAAGGTCGAGCCGCGCACCTGCCATAGGCTGACGCCGAAGGCGACGACGAGCAGGATGGTGGCGAGCATCTCGGCGCGGCGCAGGCGACGGCTTCGGAGCTGAAAGCCGACCAGCAGGATCGCGATGAAGGGCGTCACATAGCGCGCCGCCATCAGCTTCGGCTGGTGGATGGCGACGCTCCAGAAGGGCTGCGCTTCGACCACGTCGGCCAGCCAATAGGTGCGGATACGTTCGTCCATGTCCGCATAGGGCGATGCCAGGCATTGCGGGAAGAACACGATCACAACGACCGCGACCGCCGCCATCAGCGCCAGCATCGAAACCAGCCGCGCCCGGCGGCTCGATGCGGCAAAGGTACTGGCGATCACGAGGCCGAAGCCGGACAATGCGGCCACGGCGAACTGGAAGGAGGAGAAGGCGTCGCATTGGGCCACGCCCCAGTCGGCGGGCCGGATGGTCGCCACGAAGACCAGGGAGGCGATGCCGGCAAATCCGATGCCAAAGCCTCGTGCCGTGCCGCGCTCCTTGTCGTCGAGGATGAACAGGACAGCGGCGCAGATGCCGAGCACCGCCACATAGGGAGCCGTCTCCATGCCGACCGCGAGCGTCAGGCCGGCGCAAATGCCCGACAGAAGGGCCGCGGGCCGCCAGGAGGGCGCTTCCATCAGAAGCCAGAGGCCGGCCGCCGTGAGAAGCAGCTGGACATTGTGGTGATCGATCACGCCCGGGCTGTAGATCACCAGGTAGAAAAGCGCCGCCGTCGACAGAATGACTGCCGGCATCGCGACATTCGCAGCGGCGAAGCGCTGCGAGGCGCGCATCAGCACGAATATGGTCAGCCCGTAGAGGAGGGTCGGCCAGATGATCTGCGCGGCGCGCTCGGCCGTGGCCGTGCTGGCGCCCAGCGCATCGAAGGCCATGATGATCAGCGCGAGCGGCGTATCGACAAGCCGCGACCAATGCATGACGAAGCCGCCCGAGATGCCCATCCTGTATTGGTGGAGATCGAACCAGCTTTGGCCGCCTAGCAGGTCGCGAACCTCGACCAGCCGCAGCATGCTGTCATTATCGGCGCCATAGTCGCCAAGGGTCGGAAAACCGGAAACGGCGTTGATCGTCAGCACCACCAGCGTGGCGCACAGCGCAAGCAGAAGGTCGTTTTTCCAACCGGTGCCTTGCACGGTCATGCTGGTCGCAATGCCCTAGAGCAATTCCAGGAAAAGTGTGCCACGGTTTTCCGTCAGGAATTGCGTCAAAACAAAGAGATAGAGTGGTCCGCCGTTTCCGTGAAACGGCGGACCACTCTGGAGAATTTTCGCGATCCTGCACGATCGGGCGTAACAAAGCGTAAAGCCGCCGCGGCTGTGGCTGAAAGCGTCAGCCCTGGTTGGCAGCGATCCAGATGACGTGGCGGGCGCCGCGCTTGCCGTTGGCCCGCGTGCTGATCTCCTCGACCGCGAAGCCGGCATGTTTCAGCCGTCGGGTGAAGCCACTGTCCGGCCCCTGCGACCAGACCGCCAGAACGCCGCCGGGCCTCAACGCGGCGCGCGCGGCCGCAAGGCCGGCGGCGCCATAGAGCGTGTCATTGCCCTCGTAGACGATGCCTTCGGGACCGTTGTCGACATCGAGCAGGATCGCGTCCCAGGCGGCTTTCTCCGCCCCTATCACCTGGCCGACATCGGCCTCGCGAATGGTGACGCGGGGATCGTCGAGGCAGCCGCCGAAGATCCCCGACATGGGGCCGCGTGCCCAGTCGACGACCGCGGGGACGAGTTCGGCCACGGTGACGGCAGCGTTCCGATCGAGCGCGGCGAGGGCGGCGCGCAAGGTGAAGCCCATGCCGAGCCCGCCGATAAGGATGCTTGGCCGCTCGCGTCCGGCGATACGCTGACAGGAAAGCCTGGCCAGCGCTTCCTCGGAACCGCTGAGGCGGCTGTTCATCAGCTCGTTGGTGCCGAGCATGATCGAGAATTCAGCGCCGCGCCGCTTCAGGCGCAGCTCCTGGCCGCCATCGGGCGTGCGGGCGGAGTCGAGCTGAACCCAGGGGATCACGGCCTGATTCCACTTGCTGGGTTCATGGCCTAGAACGCGACCGCCGGCTGGCTCCAGCGCGCGGCGAGCAGCCGGTAGGGGATCAGCGCCACCACGGCGATGATCAGCTTGACCGAAAGGTCGCCGAGCGCCCAGGAGACCCAGCGCATCGTCTCGACCGGCAGCACGCCCATCAGCGGCGCGGTCTCCAGTGCGAAGCTGTCGTTGGGACCGGCAAAGGCGAAGGCGGCGGAGAAGGCGACGCCGAAGAAGACGACGGTATCGAAGATGGAGCCGACCAGCGTGCCGATGATCGGCGCGCGCCACCAGCTCTGCCGGCGCAGCCGGTTGAAGACGGTAACGTCCAGCAATTGCGCGGCGAGGAAGGCAGCGCCGGAAGCGCCGGCGATGCGCACCAGCCGGTCGGCGGCGGTCTCGAACTCGATCAGCCCATGACGGAACAGGAAGGGCGGAATCAGGATCGAACAGGTCACCGCGGTCATGAAGCCGACGAACACCACCTTGCGCGCCACGGCCGGGCCATAGCGGCGGTTGGCGAGGTCGGTGACCAGGAAGGAGAAAGGATAGGTGAAGGCGCCCCAGGTCAGCAGGTCCGCCAGCGACAGGCCGCCGACTTGGCCCTGCATCGGGAACTGCACGAGGATATTCGACGCCACGACGACAAGCGCCATGGCGGCCACGAAGGGCAAATATCGCGTCAGGAAATACATTTTTTTATCCTGGGTAATGGAACCAGCCGAGCGTCATGCCGACGCTCGCTCCTGTTTCGAGCACCGGTCTGGCCGGGGCTCGAGGCGGTCGTCCCCCGCCTAAAAACTGCGGCTTTAAGCGGCCGACTGCTCGGCCAGCTTCTTGGCGATCTGCTTCTTGAGCAGACGGGCGCGCTGCGACAATTCCTTGACGTCGGCCTTGGCCAGGAAAGCGTCGAGGCCGCCGCGGTGCTCGACCGAACGCAGCGCGTTGGCCGAAATGCGCAGGCGAACATTCTGGTTCAGCGCTTCGGAAATCAGCGTCACATTAACCAGATTCGGCAGGAAGCGACGCTTGGTCTTGTTGTTGGCGTGGCTCACATTGTTGCCAGTCTGGACTGCCTTGGCAGTGAGTTCGCAGGTGCGGGACATCTTGTCTAACCTCAGTTCTAAGCCTGCCAAACCATTCTGCCCGCGCCGGGCGGCGCGCGGTCTCGGTCAGGCGGCCTTTGGAAAAGTTGGCGTTCCATAGTGGCATTTCACCACTGCGTCAAGCTCCGGCACGCGCCCCGCTGTCAGGCACGCTCCATATAAAGGCCGGATTTCACAGTATAAGCCCATCGCGAAGGGATCTGCCAGGCTGGAGCCGCTGCGTTCCGGCCGAACCGCCAGGGATCAGCCAGCCGCCATGCTCCGTCCTTCTTATGCACTTGCCGCCCTGCTTGCCGTTGCCGTGCCGGCAACGAGCTTCGCCGCCGCGCCGCCGCAGTCGTTCAAGGGCGAGTATACGGTGTCGTTTCTCGGCCTTTCGATCGCCAGGGCGACTTTCTCCAGCCGATACCAAGGCGACAACTATGCCATTGACGGCACCGTCTCGGCCGCCGGCCTCGGCAAGTTGTTCGACGACACGAAAGGCACGATTTCCTCGAAAGGCACCATTTCCGGCAAACAGATGCAGCCGCACGCATTCCGGGCCGACTATACGTCGGGCAAGAAGGCCTCGATGGTCGATATCCGCTTCAACAACGGCGCCGTCACCTCCACGCAAGTCGTTCCCGCGCCAAAGAAGCGCGATCCGAAGAGCTGGGTGCCGCTGGGCGATAGCGACCTGAAATCGGTGCTCGATCCGATGGCCGCGACCGTCATCCATGCCGACAGCCTGGACAAGGTCTGCGGACGCACGGTCAAGTTCTATGATGGCGAGATGCGCGCCGACCTGACCTTGACCTATGCCTCCAAGGGATCGATCTCGGTGCCGGGCTACAAGGGCGACACGGTGACCTGCAAAATGGGCTTCGAGCCGGTGGCGGGCTATCGCAAGGGCCGCAAGGCACTGAATTTCCTGAAGAACAAGAGCCGCATGCTGGTGACGTTTGCACCGCTCGGCCAATCCGGCATATATGCGCCGATCCGCGCCACGGTCGGGACCCAGATTGGTCCGCTGACCATCAGCGCGAGACGGTTCGAGGCGGTAAATTAGGACAGGCGCCACCGCGCGCCGGCGGGGGAAATATGGGGCGCGCAACACTGATCGGGTTTTCGGCGGTCGCCATGTGGGCGCTGCTGGCGCTGCTCACCAACGCTTCCGGACAGGTGCCACCCTTCCTGTTGTCGGCCATCACCTTCGCCATCGGCACCTGCGTCGGGCTCGTGGCGCGGCTGGTGATGCCGGCTTCCGACCGGGGCCGGAAGATCCCTCGCCAAGTCTGGGTGATCGGCATTGCCGGGCTGTTCGGTTATCATTTCTTCTACTTCACGGCGCTGCGCAATGCGCCGGCGGTCGAGGCGAGCCTGATCGCCTATTTGTGGCCGCTGCTGATCGTGCTCGGCTCGGCGCTGATGCCGGGCGAGCGGCTTGCCTGGAACCATGTCGTCGGGGCGCTGCTCGGCCTTGCCGGCACCTTCCTGATCGTCACCAAGGGCGGCGGGCTGGCCTTCGACGCGCGCTACGCCTTCGGCTATGCGATGGCGGCCGTCTGCGCGCTCTTGTGGTCGTCCTATTCGCTCTTGTCGCGGCGTTTTCCGTCGGTGCCGACCTCGATCGTCACCTGGTTCTGCGCGGCGACGTCGGCGCTGTCGCTGGCCTGCCATCTGCTGCTTGAGAAGACGGTGCTGCCGGACAGCCTCGGACAATGGCTGGCCGTCATCGGGCTCGGCCTGATGCCGGTGGGCGCGGCCTTCTATGCCTGGGATATCGGCGTCAAGCGCGGCAACATCCAGGTGCTGGGCGCCGCGAGCTACGCCGCGCCGCTTCTGTCGACGCTGGTGCTGATCGCCGCTGGCGTCGCCGAGCCGTCGCTGCGCATCCTCGCGGCCTGCGTGCTCATCACCGGTGGCGCTGCCCTCGCGGCGAAGTCGCTGCTGATGCGCAAGCCGGCGGCGAAAGAGGTCAACGCATGATGCCGTTTTCCGGCGGCATCGAGGCCAACGCCAACGCGACGCTTTTGTTCTCGTTCGTCGCGGCCGTGATCTACGCCTTTGCGCTCGACATGCCGCCGAAGTGGACGCGCACGGCGGCAAAGACGCTTGCCGTGGCTTTGCTGGCCGTGCTTGCCGCCATGCAGGGCGGTCCGCTGCTGCTCGTCGCGGCGCTGGCACTCAGCGCCGTCGGCGACGCCTTTCTGTCACGCGACGACGAAAAGGCCTTTCTCGGCGGGTTGGCGAGCTTTCTCGCCGGTCATATCGCCTATGTAGCGCTGTTTTCGCAGGCAGGCGGCGGGCTCGGCCTGTTGAGCGCCGAACCCTGGCGCGGCGCGATCGCCTTGGCCATGGCCGCATTCAGCACCGTCATGCTTGCCGCGCTCTGGCGCCGCGTCGGCCCGCAACTGCGCGCGCCGGTCGCCGTCTATGTCGCGGCGGTCCTCGCCATGGGCATTTCGGCGCTCACCACGGACTATCCCTGGGTGATTGCCGGCGCGGTGCTGTTCATCGCCTCGGACGGGCTGCTGGCGGCCGAGCGCTTCCTGCTCGCGGCGATCTCGCCGCATCGCGTCTGGATGCGCTATGCGGTCTGGGTGCTTTACTATGCCGCCCAGTTGGCGATCACGCTGGGACTTCTACTCGCCTAGTGCGTTTCACCGTTTAACGGAAACGACGAAACGCTTTATCTCTTTGTTTTTTACACAATTCCGGACGGAAAACCGCTCACAGTTTTCCTGGAATTGCTCTAGCCGGCTGCCAGCCCGGCTCGGCCAGCTGGAAAGCGGCGAAATCGAAGCCCGGCGCCACGGTGCAGCCGACCAGCGTCCACTCGCCCAGGCTGCGCGCCGACTGCCACCAGCCGGCCGGCACGACGATCTGCGGCCGCTCGCCGGCGGTAAGGGCCGTGCCAAGCACCTGCTCGATGACGGTGCCTGCGCCTTCCTCATGCATCGACAGCGCCAGCGGCGCTCCGGCATAAAAATGCCAGACCTCGGCCGCATCCTTCACCCGGTGCCAGGCCGAAAGCTGGCCGTGCTCGAGCAGGAAATAGATCGCGGTCGAATGACCGCGCGGGCCGCCTGTGGCGTCGCGAAAGGTCTCGGCGTACCAGCCGCCCTCCGGATGCGGCTCGAGGCCTAGCGTTGTGATGATCTCGGCGGCGCTGGTCATTGGCGGCCTTTGCTGCGACGAACGTCGAGCCTTTTGGTCGACATGCGGTGGAACTAAAAATTGTCCTTGCGCTTGCGGATCTCTGCAAACACCTCGGCGTCCGAGGCTTTCTCCATGCCGAGATGCTTACGGATCGCCGGGTCGTGCCAGCGCAGGAACGGGTTGGTCGACAGTTCCTCTCCGATGGTCGTCGGCAATGTCGGCTTGTCGTCGGCGCGCAGCGCTTCGATCCTCGCCGCGCGCTGCTTCAGCGCGGAGTTGGTCGGGTCGACCGTCACCGCGAAACGGGCATTGGCCAAGGTGTATTCGTGGCCGCAATAGATGGCGGTTTGCGCCGGCAGCGCCGCCAGCTTCTTCAAAGAGTCATACATGACCGGCGGCTTGCATTCGAACAGGCGGCCGCAACCCAGCGAAAACAGCGTGTCGGCGGTGAAGGCCACTTTCGAAGCCGGCAGATAGTAGGAGACGTGGCCGGCGGTATGGCCGGGCGTCTCGATGACCTCGATGCGTTCCTCGCCAAGGAGCACGACCGAGCCTTGGCTGACCGTCTCGTCGATGCCGGGGATCTTCGCCTTCTCGGCTTCCGGGCCGACGATGCGCAATTTGAAGCGTTCCTTCAGCGCCAGATTGGCTTCGACATGGTCAGCATGATGGTGCGTGGTGAGGATCAATGTCGGCGTCCAGCCGGTGCGCTTGACCGCCGCCAGGATCGGCGCTTCTTGCGGCGCGTCGATGATCGCCGTCTGTCCGCTTTTCGGATCGTGGACCAGCACGCCGAAATTGTCGGTGCGGCACATGAACTGCTCGATTTCGACCGCCATCGCATGTCTCCCTTTGTCGTCGCAGACATAGGGCGGCCGGCCGCCGATGTCATCCGGGTTTGTTGAACTCGGCACCTTTGTTGAACTTTCCGCCTTTGTTGAACTTGGGCCCCTTCGCAGCTACCGTCGCGCGCATGCATTCGGATATCGTCGACCTGCGTTCCTTCTATTCGACCACGCTCGGGCGCCTGGCCGAGCATTCGATCACCATGGCGCTGTCGTCCGTATGGGCGACCGTTCCCAATGAGCGGCTGGTCGGCCTCGGCTATGCGCTGCCATGGCTGGAACGCTTCGGCACCGATGCCGAGCGCGTCTTCGCCTTCATGCCGGCAACGCAAGGCGCGGTGGTGTGGCCGGTGTCGGGGCCGACGGCGACGGCGCTGGTCTTCGACGAGGAACTGCCGCTGGTCGATTCCTGCATCGACCGCGTGCTTTTGGTGCATTCGCTCGAACATGCCGAAAATCCGCGCGAGACGCTGAACGAGATCTGGCGCGTGCTGTCGCCGGCCGGGCGCGTTGTCATCGTCGTGCCCAACCGGCGCGGCGTCTGGGCGCGGTTCGAGCACACGCCCTTCGGCAATGGCCGGCCGTTCTCGCGTGGCCAGTTGACCGAGCTGCTGCGCGAGGCGAATTTCACCCCGGCGACATGGAGCGATGCGCTGTTCTTCCCGCCGTCGCCACGGCGTTTCATGATGCGCTTCCACAATGTGCTGGAGAAGGCCGGCCGGCGGTTCTGGCCGATCTTTTCCGGCGTCATCGTCGTCGAGGCGCAGAAGCGGCTCTACCAGGGCGTGCCGGTCGCGCAGCGTGCCTCTCGCCGCGTCTTCGTGCCGGTCTTCTCGCCGCAGGGGGCAACGCGGCTTGGCCGGCGTGCGGCTGATGCCGCGCCTGGCCAAGTGACGCGTTCGTGATCGCCGCGCCTTGCATCGCGCGGCAATCGTCACCCTATCTGAGGCATGCCCGAGCTAAGGCATGCTCGCTCGGCGCAGCGTTCATGACCGCAGCGGAAACCAGGAATATTCTTCATGGACGACCAGACCAATAAAAAGCCGGGGCCGCAGAAACCCGTTGTCTCGGTGGAGGCGAGCAGCCTCGCCGACCAGGTGGCGACGATCAAGCTGGGGTTGAAATCCTCGCCGGTGCGCAGGCAACTTGCCTGGGTTTCCATCGGTATCGTCGCGGTCATCGTCGCAACCTCGGTCGGACAGGTCCTGCTCAATCGCTGGAACCAGCCTTTCTACGATGCGCTGGCCCGGCGCGACATGACGGCCTTCCTGCACCAGCTTCTGGTCTTTGCAATGATCGCCGGCGGGCTTCTGGTGCTCAATATCGGCCAGACCTGGCTCAACCAGATGATCCGTCTGAGGCTGCGCGAGGCGCTGACGCTCGACCTGATCGATCAATGGATGCGCCCGGCGCGGGCCTTCCGACTTGCCAATGCCGGCGCCATCGGCGTCAATCCCGACCAGCGCATGCAGCAGGATGCCGCTCATTTGTCGGATCTGTCGACGGATCTGGGCGTCGGCCTGCTGCAGTCGTTCATTCTGCTTGTCTCCTTCATCGGCGTGCTGTGGGAGCTGTCTTCCGGCTTCGTGTTCCATGTCGGCGGCCATTCGCTGGAGATACCGGGCTACATGGTCTGGGCCGCGTTCCTCTATGCCGGCATCGCCTCGTGGCTGAGCTGGCTGGTCGGGCGTCCGCTGATCGGCCTCAACAGCGAGCGCTACACCCGCGAGGCGGAGCTGCGCTCCTCCATGGTGCGGGTCAACGAGAATGTCGATGCGATCGCGCTCTATCATGGCGAACCAGACGCCAGGCGCCGGCTCGAGCTCGATCTCGGCACGGTGCTGGGCGCCATGCGGCGCATCTTCGCCGCCCAGATCAACCTGGCCTGGGTGACCGACACCTATGGCTGGATAACGGTGGTGGCGCCTATCCTGGTGGCTTCGCCGGTCTATTTCTCGGGCGACATCTCATTCGGCGGGTTGATGATGGCGGTCGGCGCCTTCAACCAGGTTCATTCTTCCCTGCGCTGGTTCATCAACAACATCGGCAGCATAGCCGACTGGCGCGCGACTCTGATGCGCGTGGCCGATTTCCGCATCGCGCTCACCGAAACCGACGCGCTGCATGATACGGAAAAACACATCCAGTTCGGCGAAAACGCCAATGGCAGCCTAACCTTCGACACGCTTCAGGTGGCTTCGCCGGAAGGCTGCACCAAGCTTGCCCAGACGGATGTCGAAATCCACGCCGGCGAGCGCGTCATGATCACCGGTGAGCCGGGCGCCGGCAAGACATTGTTCTTCCGCGCCCTTGCCGGCCTGTGGCCGTGGGGGAGCGGGCGGATCGGCCTGCCGGCCGGCGAGACCCCCATCTTCGTGCCGCGCGTGCCCTATTTCCCGACCGGCACGCTGCGCGAGGTGCTCGATCATCCGAACGGCGAGGCCCCGGCCAGCGATGCCGAGATCGCGGCGGTGCTTGGCGAGGTCGGCCTCGATCCACTGGCAACCACCCTTGATCGTCCCAGGCGATGGGAACGCGAACTCGGCGATGACGAACAACGGGCGCTGGCTTTCGCCAGGCTCGCCTTGCGCAAGCCGAAATGGGTGATCATCGACGAAGCCCTGGATGCGTTCGACGGGCCGACGTTGCGGCGGGTGCTGGCCATGCTGCAGAAGCGCCTGCCCGAAACCGCAATCATCAATATCGGGCGGGGCCAGCACAACACCCAGTTCTTCCCGCGCGCGCTGAATATCGTGAAGGATACCGGCGCACCGGCTTTGAAGCCGGCCCGTGTCCGCGCCGGCGCGATCGAGCCGCCACCCATCGCTGCCCGCCAGGGGAAGAAATAGCTTTATTTTCGCCGCGATCGCCGGGAAAATCCGCCGGGTCGTTCGAGGCTGCCATGCTTGCGATGCTCGGCCTGCTTGTGTGCCTTGCCTGCGCCGAGGCGGCGCCATTGCCGATGCCGGGCAAAGGCGCGCCGGTGGACGTGGAACTTGTGCTTGCCGTCGACATCTCGCAGTCGATGGACCAGCGTGAACTCGCCCTGCAGCGCGCCGGCTATGTCGAAGCGCTGCGCCATCCCGACTTCATCAACGCCGTACGCGCGGGTCCAAATGGCCGCATAGCGCTCGCCTATTTCGAATGGGCGGGCGTCGTGCGCGAGGACGGGGCCATTGCCTGGCAGATCATCGACGGCGAGGACAGCGCCAACGCCTTCGCCGACAAGATCGCCACGCGGCCGTTCCGCAGCTTCCGCGGCACCTCGATCTCGGGCGCCCTCGGCTTCGGCGCCGGGCTCCTGGAGAGAACCGGCTTTTCGGCGCCACGCCGCGTCATCGACATATCGGGAGACGGGCCCAACAATACCGGGCTGCCCGTCACGGCAGTCCGCGATGCCGCCGTTGCCAGCGGTGTCGTCATCAACGGCCTGCCTATACTGATCAGTCCGTCGCCGAGTGTTGGCCGTCTCGACCGCTACTACGCCGACTGCGTGACCGGAGGAGCCGGTTCGTTCGTGCTGCCGATCTATGCGGCGTCCGAATTCTCGACCGCCGTCCGCCGCAAGCTGGTCCAGGAAGTCAGCGGCCTGACAGACGCCAGATCCTTCCACGTCGAGGATGCGATGCCGGTCGATTGCCTGCTGGGCGAGCGCCTGCGGCAGCGGTTTTCCGATCCTTATTTCCCGGAACTCGACAGATAGCCGTCTTGCGGTTCTCAGACCGCCCGGGCGCTGTATTTGGCGCGGAACTCGTCGTAGCAATCGCGCCGCCAGCGGCGGCCGACGACATAGCCGCGCAAGAGTTCGGCGGGCGAGTAGCCGAGCGACTTGGACGACCGGTTGGCATGATAGCCCGAAAACGCCTGCGGCAACCTGCCCTTGAGGATATCGGCGATGATCTGGCGCGCTATCATGTAAGGCGGAACGTCGGGATATCGGTCGGCGATATAAGGATGCTTATCGATCAGACTGGCATAGGCCTCGACATAGCCATCGCGGCGGCCGGAGATCGAATTCTCCGAATTGTACTTCTTCCAGTCGATATCCTCGGACAGCAAGGCGCCGCCGCGTTGGGCAAAGCGCAGCAGCAATTCGCGATCCTGCATGCGCGTGATGTCGCTGTCATAGCCGCCGATCGCGAGCAGCGACTCGCGTCTTGCGGTGATCGCCGAGCCGGCAATGAAGATGGTCTGCGAGACCAGGGCGCGCTGCAGCGTGCTCTTGTCGAGGAAGGCGTCGCGATTGATGCATTTGGTGCTGCGGCCGCCCTTCAGCGATACGAACGAGCTGATGAGGACTTCGAGCGAGGGGTTCTGGTCGAAGCGCGCCAGTGTTCGTTCCAGCCGGTCCGGCAGATAGACGTCGTCCGAATCGAGAAACGTCACGACCGGCGCCCGTGCGCGTTCGATACCCGCATTGCGCGCGGCATTGGCGCCGCGCCATTTGGCGCCGACATAAATCAGCCTCGGGTCGCGGATTTCGGCGAGCGCAGCGGCCGTCCCGTCGGTCGAACCGTCGTCGACCACAATGTGCTCGAAGCGGGTAAGTGTCTGCGCCAGAACGCTTTCCACCGCGCGCACGACCTGGCTGCGGCGATTGTGGGTTGGCGTGATCACTGAGATCAGCGGAACGTCCTGGCTCGACATCGGGCTGCCACCACCGGTCGGATCTAGCGTTTGTCGGATGGGTCCGATGGCTATCTTCGTGTCCCACCTCTGATTTGCGGCCGACGCTACAAAAAACCCCCCTTTGTGTCACGCCAGGCCGGCCGAGAAATGCCGAAATTAGCGGTTTTTCCGCAACATTGCGGTCTGATGGCAACACAACTGGCCTTCCTGTTGATTAGGCGGCCCGCCAATAGGAACCAACGGACGGTTTTGTCCCGATTATTTCTGAGGTAATCGACCGAACTACCTAGCTGCCGCATGGTGATCTCCAAGAAGCCGACCGATCGGCTTTGTTTCATCAAGGAGCAGGATCATGACCGCTTACGCCGTTGCCCACATGCGCCAAGTCACTCCGGGTCCCTGGATACTCGAATATCTCGAGAGGATAGACGCCACGCTGGCGCCGTTCGGCGGGCGCTTCGTCGTCCACGGCGGCGACGTCGAGGTCGTCGAGAACAGCTGGCCCGGGCACCTGATCGTCATCGAATTCCCCGGCAGGCAGCATATGCGGGACTGGTACAATTCACCGGCCTATCCTTTCGCTGCGCACCCAGAACTCGCAGTCCGACGTGATCTTCCTCGACGGCGTCGAGCATCCGCACAAGGCTACGGATGTGCTTGGTTTAACGGCCGACGGCGTGCGCACTGCCTAAATTAGCTGTGCCCGGTATAATCGGGCAAGGTCTCGATCTGGTCGCGAACGATGCCGGCAGCCAGGCCGAAATGACCGAGAAAGGCAAGGGTGTAGAATGCTAGGCCGAGCGCCAGCGAAAACGGAATCTGCCAGAAAGGCATGCCAGCCTGTGGCGCATGAGCGATCACGCGACGTGTTGTGCGCCACGACATCGTTCCCCAGCGAGAGAACGATTTGGCGATCCGCCGGGCGCGATTAGGGGCATGAAGCGCGACGAACTTCCGATCGGCATCCCTGCCAGTCACCAGAGCGCGCCAACAGAAGAAACGCAAACCGCGCGGCGGGTAGTGGTAAGCGCGCGCGTCGACATTGACGATTTTGTGGCCCTCGCGCCAAAGCTGATGCATCAACAGCGTGCAAGACACCTTGAAACCATTGTGTTCCGGAAGGGATGACTGGAAATCCAGTCGCGCCGGAAGGCGACATTGTTGGCATTGATGGCTCGCTTCGCCGCAAATCTCTTGTCTCCACGGGCCATCGGGAAGAACCAGATCAAGGCGAAGGTTCGCGAAGAGAAATCATCGTACCAAAGATAGGTATGACCGTTGACGCAGACGGTTTCGTTATCGCGAAAGGGCGTCAGCATAGCTGCGAGCCAACCCTGCTCGGTAACCGTGTCGGAATCCGTGAAAATGACTGCGTTCCCTTCGGCTAAACGCACGCCATTGTTCTTGAGCTCGTAATACCGGCCACCTGGGCAGGCGGCGAAGATCATCTCGGCGGCTTCGCCCAACTGCGGCGCTTCGGCCTTAATGTGGCTTTGCAGGATCGAGGCGTCGGCGTCTTGACCCGGCATGCGAGATAATAACCTTCGGTCGCGCAAAGCCTTTTGCGGAAACAGCGGCGATCTCGCGCGCCAGGGCCTTCAATCCCAAACCGATCTCGTCCCAGTCGACGGATCTGGCATTTTCCATTTCAATCACAATCGAATAGGTTGGATGTTCCATTGCCACCGTTCGCACCCATCTCGTAATCGCAGAAAACACAAGGTTCGACCAAAGCTACCGTCATCGCCTCAGCAAAAACACCGCCTGCTGACCAAAAAAATTCCAGAACCACCAAGGCATCGACAGGCCGATCTTCTGGCCGTTGGCGTCGAGCGCGGTTGCCTTCTCGACGGTCGCGCCGAGTTCCTCGCACAGGTTGACGAAGTCGCGGATGGTGCAGAAATGGATGTTGGGCGTGTCGTACCAGGAGTAGGGCAGGTCCTTGGTGACCGGCATCCTGCCCTTGACCAACAGCGAGAAGCGCACGCGCCAGTGGCCGAAATTGGGGAAGGAGACGATGGCGCGGTTGCCGATACGAAGCAGCTCGTCGAGCACCAGCTTCGGGTTCCGGGTCGCCTGCAGGGTCTGTGAGAGCACGACGAAGTCGAAGCCCTTGTCGGGATAGAATTCGAGGTCCTTGTCGGCATCGCCCTGGACGACGGAAAGGCCGCGCGCCACGCATTCGTTGACGCCGCGCTGCGACAGTTCCAGCCCGCGGCCGTCGACCTGCTTGGTCTCCTGCAGGAGTTCCAGAAGCAGTCCGTCGCCCGAGCCGACATCGAGGACGCGCGAATTGGCCGGGATGAGATCGGTGACGACCTCGAGGTCGACACGCTGGGCGCGATTGACGCTCATGGCTTCGCCTCCTGCATGGCGCATGATCCCGGTCCGAAAAGTCGGCGACTTTTTGCGTTCGCTGACCTTCGGTTCGGGGTCATAGGCTTAGCCCCCTGGCGCGGGCGGCGGAGGCGATGAAGCCGTTGATGGCCGCGAACAGTTCCGGCTCGTCGAGCAGGAAGGCGTCGTGGCCGCGATCGGTTTCGATCTCGACGAAGGAGACGGAAGCGCCCGCCGCGTTCAAGGCATGCACGATCGATCGGCTCTCCTCGGTCGGGAACAGCCAGTCGCTGGTGAAGGAAACCAGGCAAAAACGCGTCTTGGTGCCGGCGAAGGCGTCGGCGAGGCGCCCGCCGTGATCGGCGGCAAGGTCGAAATAGTCCATCGCGCGGGTCAGATAGAGGTAGGAATTGGCGTCGAAGCGGTCGACGAAAGTCATGCCCTGATGGCGCAGATAGCTCTCGATCTGGAAATCGGCGTCGAAGCCGAAGGTCAGCGCCTCGCGGTCCTGCAAATTGCGGCCGAACTTGCGGTGGAGCGCGGCTTCCGAAAGGTAGGTGATATGAGCGGCCATGCGCGCGACGGCGAGCCCTTTTTCCGGCCGCTTGCCGAAATCGAGATATTTGCCGCCATGCCAGTCGGGATCGGCCATGACGGCCTGTCGGCCGACTTCATGGAAGGCGATGTTCTGCGAGGAATGGCGGGCGCCGGTGGCGATGGGCAGTACGCAGAACACGCGCTCCGAATGGCTCGCCGCCCATTCAAGAACCTGCATGCCGCCCATCGAGCCGCCAAGGACGCAAAACAGCTTCTCGATGCCGAAATGATCGACCAGCATCGTCTGCGCGCGCACCATGTCGCGTATGGTGATGATCGGCAGGTCGAGCCCGTAGGGCTTGCCGGTCGCCGGGTTTGTGGAGGCCGGACCAGTCGAGCCGAGGCAGCCGCCGACGACATTGGAGCAGATGACGAAGAAACGGTTGGTATCGATGATCCTGCCGGGCCCGATCAGCACTTCCCACCAGCCCGGCTTGCCGGTCACCGGATTGGTGTTGGCGACATGCTGGTCGCCGGTCAGCGCATGGCAGACGAGGATGGCATTGGAACGCGCGTCGTTGAGCGTGCCATAGGTCTGGTAGGCAATCTGGAAGGGCGCAAGAAAGGTGCCGGCGTCGAGCTTCAGCGGCTTGTCGGGGCCGAACCGCAGCACCGGGCTCGACGGATGGTCGGCCTCGTCGTTGGTTCTTGCAGCACGCTGAGCGGCCATGTCCGTCCTCATCCTGTCCCGCATCGGTTTCGTCCCGACGCGGTGTCCGGCCGGCAGCGGACAATAAAAAACCGGCATTGCCGTCGCAAAGCCGGTTACAGGGTTGCAAACGGCCCTTTAGCGAATTGTTTAACGTGGCTGCAAGCCGACCGGCCAAATCACCACGGGAGTCTGGCAATCCTTCTAGGACCAGCGCCGCGCTTCGTCAACGGGTGGCCTCCTCGCGACCGGATACGGGTGCCAGCCGCCGGCACTCGACATTCCAGCCCGTGGCCTGTATTTCCGCTGCGGCCTTGAAGGCCTTCTCGACGGATTTGTGACATGAAGCAGGATCAGCCCCGTCCGACGCCCCGCGCGGGCATCATGGACATCGAGGCCTATGTACCGGGAAAAAGCACCGCGCCGGCCGGCGTGGCGAAAGTCTACAAGCTGTCGGCGAACGAAAATCCGCTCGGGCCCTCGCCGAAAGCGATCGAGGCCGCGCGCGAAGTGGCGGCGAAGCTCGATGTCTATCCGGACGGCTCTGCCCGCCGGCTGCGCGAGGCGATCGCCGAGGTGCATGGGCTGAACCCGGCCAACATCATCTGCTCCAACGGCTCCGACGAGATCCTGGGGCTGCTGGCGCAGAGCTATCTTGCGCCGGGCGACGAGGCCGTGTTCACCGAGCACGCCTTCATGGTCTACAAGATCTATATCCAGGCGGCCGGCGCCAAGCCGGTGGCGGTCAAGGAAACCGAGGAGCGCGCCGACATCGACGCGATTTTGGCCGCGGTGACGCCGGCGACGCGGATCGTGTTCCTCGCCAATCCCAACAATCCGACGGGCACTTACGTGCCGTTCCAGGAAGTGCGCCGGCTGCACGCTGCCCTGCCGAAGAACGTGCTCCTGGTGCTCGACGCGGCCTATGCCGAATATGTGCGGCGCAACGACTACGAGGCCGGCATCGAGCTCGCCGGCAGTTCCGAGAACGTGGTGATGACCCGCACCTTCTCCAAGCTCGGGCTCGGCGGCGCGCGCGTCGGCTGGATGTACGGGCCGGCGCATATCGTCGATGCGATCAACCGCATTCGCGGCCCCTTCAACGTCAACGCCACAGCGATCGAGGCCGGCATCGCCGCGATCCGCGACCGCGCCCATATCGAGCGCAGCGTGGCGCATAACGAGAAATGGCTGGCCTGGCTCAGCGCCGAGCTGACCGGGCTCGGCCTGCGCGTCACGCCGAGCGTCGGCAATTTCGTGCTGATCCATTTCCCCGACGGCGAGAAACATTCGGCGGCGGCCGCGGACGACTATCTGAGCGCCCGCGGCTACATTCTGCGCCGCGTCACCGGCTACGGCTTCCCCAACGCGCTGCGCATGAGCGTCGGCACCGAGGAAGCCAATCGCGGCGTCATCGATGCGCTTAAGACCTTCCTGAAAAGCTAGACACCATGGCGTCACCGATGTTCGAGAAAATAGCGCTGGTCGGCATCGGCCTTATCGGCTCGTCGCTCGCCCGCGTCATCCGCCGCGAGGGCCTGGCGCGCCATATCGCCATAGCGACGCGTAGCGCTTCGACGCTCAAGCGCGCCGAGGAGCTTGGCCTTGGCGATTCTTACAGCACCGACGCCAGCCAAGCGGTGCGTGACGCCGATCTCGTCATCGTCTCGGTTCCGGTCGGCTCGTCCGGCGAGGTTGCGGCCGAGATCGCGCCTGCGCTGAAGAAGGGCGCCGTCCTCACCGATGTCGGCTCGACCAAAGCCTCAGTCATCGCGCAAATGCAGCCGCATGTGCCCGAAGGCGTGCACTTCATCCCCGGACATCCGCTGGCCGGCACGGAAAAGTCCGGACCCGATGCCGGCTTTGCCGATCTCTTCGAGAACCGCTGGTGCATCTTCACGCCGCTGCCGGGCACCGATCCCGCGGCGCTCGAGACGCTTTCGGAATTCTGGCGGCGCTGCGGCTCCAACATCGATACGATGGACCCGCAGCACCACGACATGACCTTGGCGATCGTGTCGCATCTGCCGCATATCATCGCCTACAACATCGTCGGCACGGCGGACGATCTGGAAGCGGTGACCAAAAGCGAAGTCATCAAATATTCCGCTTCCGGCTTCCGCGACTTCACCCGCCTTGCCGCTTCCGATCCGACCATGTGGCGGGACGTCTGCCTGCACAACAAGGACGCGATCCTGGAGATGCTGGCGCGGTTCTCGGAGGATCTGGCCTCGCTGCAGCGGGCGATCCGCTGGGGCGACGGCGAGAAGCTGTTCGACCTCTTTACCCGCACCCGCGCAATCCGCCGCTCGATCATCGAGGCCGGCCAGGATATCGATGTGCCGGATTTCGGTCGCCAGGCGGTCGAGCACCCGGCCAAGCCTTAGGCTTTTCCCTCGTTCTCTGGCGTGGATTGACCTGTCAGCCTGGGCAGGCGCATGCGCTGGAGATTGGCCGAAACGCCCATCGCGATCGTCATCCACGGGCTGAGCAAGGAGCGAAGCGACGCGCGCAGACCCGAGGATCCATTCCGTGACTTCCGAGCGCTGTCGCGGTGCAGAATTCTGCTCCGCCGCGTTCCATGGCTCAGGTCACGGAATGGATTCCAGGGTCTCCGCGACGCCGCCTCGCGACTGCTCCGCCCTGGAATGACGAGGTTGAGCGGCTTACGCCAACCCCAGCATTTGTGCCGATTTCGCGGAAATAGCCGAGATACTCTTGCGTTCTACCCCTGGGCTGGCGGCCAGTGCGCCGCCATCATCGCCAGCGTTTCGGCCCGATCCGGCGCGCCGAGGCGGCCGCCGAAGCGCAGGCATTTGAGCGCCGCGGCGGCGCTGGCAAAGCGTAGGGCTTCCTCCATGGGCATGGCCTCGGCAAGGCCGACGGCGAAGGCGCCGTGGAAGACGTCGCCGGCGGCGAGCGTGTCGATCGCCTTGACCTTCGGCGCCTCGACATGGCGCACGCGCCGAGTCGCGCGGTCGTGCCACCAGGTGCCGGCCGCGCCGCCGGTCACCGCGACAAAGGCATCGGTGCGCGAAGCGAGGTCGGCGCAGGCGCTTTCGGGGTCGAGCGCGTGGCCGCAGACGATGCGCGCCGCCGGTTCGGAAGCGACGATGTGCGAGGCCAAGGGCAAGAGCCGCTCCAGCACCTCGATCGGCGCGGTGTCGGCGTCCAGGATCGCCGGACGGCCGGTCGATCTGGCCGCGCCCAAAGCCAGCGCCGCGGCGCCCGGCCAGCGGACATCCACCAGCACGGCGTCGAAGCCGGAGAGGTCGGCAAGCGGCAGCGCCTCGGGATCGGCTTGAGCCTTTTTGTCGTAGAAGGGGACGATGACGCGCTCGCCATGCGCGTCCACCACGATCGCGGCCAGCGCCGATCGCGCGCCGGGAACCCGGCGGATTAGGCTGCAGTCGATACCTTCGGCCTGAATGTCGGCGATAAGCTGGTCGCCGACCGGATCGTCGCCCGTGCTTGCCCAAAGCGAGACCTCGGCGCCGAGGCGATGTGCGGCGCAGGCGGCGCTCGTCGCCATGCCGGAAGCGATCTGGACGCCGTCGCTGGCGATGAACTTGCCCTGATGCGCGGGCAGCGTCTCGACGCGAAGGATCGTATCGAGGGTGAAGGCGCCGACGCTGAGCAGTCTGACCGGCTTCGGCATCGTTGCTTTACTCTTCTCAGTCGGCATGATCTCACCCGAAAACCGGTCCCCACCTTTTGCTATGCTGACCTTCGGTTCGGGACCACGCTCTATTCAAGCGGCTTGACCTTGCCGAGCGGGATGAAGCCCAGCGAAGCCTTGCCCTTGACGATCTTGAGCGGCAAGGAGGGTTCCTTGCCAAGCATGGCAATGGCAGAAAAACCCTGCTCGATTTCGCTTTTATGCTCGGGAATCGCGCCGGCAAGGATAGATGCCACCGCTTTCGGGTCCTTGAGCTTGATCGTCAGGTCCCCGTTGACCAGCCCTTCCGCATCCACGGAGACCGGTCCGGACACGGTGACACGCGCCGTGCCCGACGACAGGTCGAGCTTAGCGATCTCGATCGACTGGCCGCGCAGGCTCTTCGGGGGCGCTGCCATCAGCGCCACGCCGTTCTTCAGCGTCACGTCGCCACTGCCGTCCAGCGCCGGCAGCACGCGTCCGTCGATGGCATCCGCGTTGATCTCCAGGTCGCCGAAGCTGCCGACATAATTGATGTCCTGGCCGGCCGGCTGCAATCGGCCGGCCGCCTTGCCGGCGCTGAACAATTGCATCGGATCTGTGTCGTCCTGCGGGTCGGTCTGACCGTTCAGGCCTTCAGCCTGCACGGAAACGCTCCTTGGCAACGGCCACCACACTTTGACATTGGCCTGCAACCGGTCCCAGTCGATCCAGAGCGGCGGCATGCCGGGCGCCATCATCCTAAGCGGCCCGCGCAGGTCGGCGACCGGCGACAGGGGGCCGGTGAGGCCGGCGACGGCGTTGAAGCTGCCGGTGGAGGCGGCGACCTTCCGGGCGTCGTCTTCATAGGCGATGTTGTCGCAGGAAACCGTGAAGCTCATCGGGTAGCCGCTGACGACGAGGTTGGCGCAGCCGGCGGCGATGCCTTTGCTGCCCAGTCTCGCCACCGCCTGATCTGCCTCGGTCTTGAGCCTGTCGGCGAGATAGAACCAGCCGCCGCTATAGGCGGCGAACAGCACGACAAGGAGTGCGGCAAGCCAGAACAGCCGGCGGCGAAGTTTGGGCGATCGCTCGTCACTTGACGTCATGCTGCGGCTCTCGTTAACCCGGCGAGCGGGCATTTACCAATACGCAAACAAGCGGGGGCCAGAAGAAGCACCTCGGCGGTGCGGTGTCGTTCACTCGAATGCGATCAGGCTTGGCGATATGGGCGATTTTTGGGTTTTTGGCTACGGGTCGCTGATCTGGCGGCCCGGATTTGCCCATGTCGAGACGCGCCGCGCCCGGCTTTACGGCTATCGCCGCTCGCTTTGCGTCTATTCATTCGTGCATCGCGGCACGCGCGCGCGGCCGGGCCTGGTGCTCGGCCTCGACCGGGGCGGCTCCTGCGTCGGCCTCGCCTACCGTGTTCCCGGCAATTTGCGCGACGAGGTGCTTTCCTATCTGCGCGAGCGCGAGCTGGTCACCAGCATCTATCTCGAGCGCATTCTCGATGTCCGGCTGGATGGTGGAGGCGCGGTCGAGGCGGTCGCCTACACCGTCGACCGCCAGCATGAGCAGTATGCCGGCGCGCTCGACGCCGATCATGCGGCCAGGATCGTTCGCGGCGCGGTCGGCCAATCCGGCCGGAACGAGGACTATGTCTTGAGCACACTTGAGCATCTCGAGGCGCTCGGCATCCGCGATCACTGGCTGGAGGAGGTGGGCCGTCGGGTCGCGTCTTCGTGACGCGCATTTTCGGCGAAATAATTTCGCCTCCAATGCTCTATCTCTTTGTTTTTACGCAATTCCAGACGCAAAACCGCGACGCACTTTTGCTGGAATTGCTCTGGTCCGATCAAAAAACAAAACCATGCCTTTGACCTCGCCCGGCCGCGACCTAGCTTAGCGGCATCCCATCCTTGGGCGTCAGGCCCGTTCCAGCATCACGGAGATCAGTCTTGCAGAAACGTCGTCTCGGTCGCACCGACCTTTCCATCGCGCCGCTGGTCCTGGGCGGCAACGTCTTCGGCTGGACCGCCGACGAGACGACCTCCTTCGATCTGCTCGACCGGTTCGTCGCTGCCGGCTTTAACGCCATCGATACGGCCGATGCCTATTCGCGCTGGGTTCCCGGCAACAAGGGCGGCGAATCGGAAACGATCATCGGCAACTGGATGAAGAGCCGCGGCAACCGCGATCAGGTCATCGTCATCACCAAGGTCGGTTCGGACATGGGCCAGGGCAAGCGCGACCTCTCCGCTGCCTATATCGAAAAGGCGGTCGACGCTTCACTGAAGCGGCTGCAAACCGATGTCATCGACCTCTATCTGTCGCACTGGCCGGATCCGGCCACGCCTTACGAGGAAACGCTCGGCGCCTATCAGCGCCTGCTCGAAAAGGGCAAGATCCGCTATCCCGGCTGCTCCAATCTCGATGCCGGGCAGCTGCGCGCCGCGCTCGACGTCGCCAGCTTGCGCAGCCTGCCACGTTACGAGGTGCTGCAGCCCGAATACAATTTGTACGACCGCTCGTCGCTCGACGGACCGCTGCTCGACCTCTGCAAGGCAGAGGATATCGGCATCATCACCTATTTCAGCCTCGCTAAGGGATTCCTGAGCGGCAAATACCGCAGCAAGGCCGATCTCGGCCAGAGCGCGCGCGGCGAAGACGTCGCCGAATATCTCAACGAGCGTGGCATGCGCATCCTTTCCGCGCTCGATGCCGTGGCCGAGCGCCATTCGGCCAAGCAGGCGGAGGTGGCGCTGGCCTGGATCGTCGCGCGGCCGGGCGTCACCGCGCCGATCGCCAGCGCCACGACCCCGGCCCAGATGGACAGCCTGATTCGGGCCGCGTCGCTCAAGCTTTCGGCGGACGATATCGCGGCATTGGACCGGGCCAGCGCCTGAGATGGGCGCTGCGCACGAACATCCAAGACCGCCATGACAAAACCCGCTTAAGTCCTGTCGCATCGCGGCGGCAGGAGGGTTCGGCATGGCCGATGGCATCTTGAACGAGGCGCAGACCTGGCAGCAGGTGCTGGCGCTTATCCTGGCGGCGATGGTCGTCATGGGCAGCCCGGGACCTGCGACGATCAGCATGACCGCGGTCGGCGCGGCTTTCGGTCTGCGTCCTTCCCTGGGTTACACGTCCGGCGTGGTGCTCGGCACGATAGCCGTGCTTCTGACGGTGGCGGGCGGGATTTTCGGCATGCTGACCTCGGTGCCGGGAGTGGCGCCGGTGCTGGCGGTCGCCTCGGCAGGCTACATCCTTTATCTCGCCTTCAAAATAGCGACAGCGCCGCCATTGGCGGAGCGCGGGAGCACGGGGACGAAGCCCGATTTTCTCGGCGGCTTCATGCTCGCCGTCGCCAATCCAAAAGCCTATGTGGCGATCGCAGCGGTTTTCGCCGGCGCCGCGTCGCAGGCCGATGCGCTCGGCGTTTCCACAAGGCTGCTGGTGCTTGCCGCGATGATCGTCGCCATCCACGTTGTGTGGCTGCTTGCCGGAACAGCGTTCGCACGCGTCCTGCGCCTTCCGCTGGCCTCGCGGATCATCAACCTGGTGTTTGCCGCCACGCTGGTGCTGACGACCCTGTTCGCGGTGCTGCGGTAGCCGATCAGGTCTTCGCGGTTACGCCGAGTTCCGACAGCCGCTTCACCGCCGTCGGCGGCATCGGCGGCGGGTTCGGCGCCTGCGCCGCCTCGACAAGCATCTGGTCGCAGGCGGCCTCGGTCTCGCCGATCAGCCGCTGCATGAATTCCTCCTTGCCGAGCCCTGGCGGGATCGGCGGCAGGAAGCGGGCCTTGATGGTGCCGGGATAGCGCAGGAACTTGCGGCGCGGCCAGTAGAGACCGGCAACATGGGCCACCGGGACCACAGGAACGCCGAGCTGCGTGTAGAGCTCGACGATGCCGTATTTGTAGGACGGCTCGGCGCCCGGCGGGCGGCGGGTGCCTTCGGGATAGATGATGAGCTGGCGCGGATTGCGGTTCATCTCCTGCCTGGTCGCGACGACGACCGCCTTCAGCGCTTTCGAACGGTTGCCGCGGTCGACCGGGATCATGCGCATCTTCAAGATGTACCAGCCGAAAAAGGGGATCCAGGTCAGCTCGCGCTTCAGGATGTAGAGCGCGTCGTCGAGATAGGGGAAGAAGGCGATTGCGTCCCAGAAGGACTGATGCTTCGGCGCCAGGATGAAGGAGCCTTCGGGCAGGTTCTCGACACCCGTGATCTCGCTCTTCGTCGCGGCGATCTTGTCATAGAGCCACATCGAGGTCCGCGACCAGAATTTCGGCACGAACCAGGCGCGGTGGCGCGGCGACAGGAAATAGAAAGGCGTCCAGAAGATCATCTGGACGATCAGGCTGAGATAGAAGACGAAGTTGAACGCCAGCGAGCGGATGATGAGCATGCAAGGGGCCCGTGAGGAAGTGTGCGTTGGTTACACCAAGCGGCGGCAAAAAGGAAACGCCGCCATTGTCGAATGGTGCCGCTAGAGTGACCTGGCCAGCCGTTCCTTGAGACGTGGCGCGGCGAAATCGAGGAAGGCGCGCAGCTTGACCGGCAGCCGGCCCTGGCCGGCATGGACGAGGCTCACCGGCCAGGGCGGCGGTTCGAAGGGCTGCAGTACCAGCCGCAGCGCGCCGGCGCGCACGGCGGCATCCGCCTGGTAGGAGAGCACTTTCGTCAGCCCGAGCCCGGCAATCGCGGCATCGATGGCCGCTTCGGCGGTGTTGACTTGCAGGCGCGAGCGAACAGGGATTGTCGTTTCCGTCTTGCCGGTTCCGAAGCTCCATGCCGCGGGAGCGGCGAGACCTTCGAAGGTGACACAGTCGTGGCCGGCAAGGTCTTGCGGGGTCGTCGGCGTGCCATGCAAGGCGAGATAGGCGGGGCTTGCGCAGACGATACGGCGGATCGAGCCGACGCGGATCGCAACCATCGCCGAATCCGGCAGCTCGCCGATGCGCAGGGCGAGATCGATATGCTCCTCGACCAGTTGGGTGATCCGGTCCGACAGGGTCAAGCGGACATCCACTCGCGGGTAGACGGCGAGAAAGCCGGCGATCACCGGCAGCACATGGAGGCGGCCGAACACGACCGGCGCCGTGATGACCAGCTCGCCGGTTGGGCTCGAATATTCGCCGGCAGCATCGCGCTCGGCCTCGCTCACCTCGTCGAGGATGCGACGGCAGGCAGCCAGGTATGACTGGCCGGCATCGGTCAGCGTCAGGCGCCGCGTCGAGCGGTTGAGCAGGCGCGTCCCCAAGTGCTTCTCCAGTTCGGAGAGCTTGCGGCTCACGGTCGCCAGCGGGATGCCGGCGCGGCGCGCGGCGGCGGAAAGGCTGCCGGCCTCGGCCGTGGCGACGAACAGGGACATAGCGTCGAGGCGATCCATTATTCTTCCGAAATATGGAAAGACAGATTGCAAATATGCTCTCTACATCCGGTTTTCGGAAGAGCCTAATTGGTGAGCGACCCCGTTCGCGGAGCGCCGGCATGAATGAATTCACCAGCGACGTCGCCTTCACGCCGACCGTCAAGGCCATCCAGTCCCGCAAGGGCTCGCGCGATTCCTATGCGCGCGTCGAGCAGCGCGGCGGCTGGCGGGCAACAATCACGCCGGACCTCGCCGCCTTCATCGAAGCGCAGACCAGCGTGTTCCTGGCGACGGCCAACGCCGAAGGCCAGCCCTATATCCAGCATCGCGGCGGGCCGGCCGGTTTTCTCAAGGTGCTGGACGAGCACATGATCGGCTTTGTGGATTTTTCCGGCAACCGGCAGTTCATCACCCAGGGCAATCTCGAGGACAATGACCAGGCCTTCCTGTTCCTGATTGACTATATGCTCCGGCAGCGCATCAAGATCTGGGGCAGGGCGCGCGTCGTCGAGAATGACCCGGAGCTGACGGCGAAGCTGATGCCCGCGGACTACAAGGCGCGGCCGGAGCAGGCGATCCTGTTCACGGTCTCCGCCTGGGACGCCAATTGCCCGCAGCACATCCCGCAGCGCTTCGAGGCGGCGGATGTCGCGGCCGCACTTGCCGAGCGCGACCGGCGCATCGCCGGCCTGGAGCAGGAGATTGCGCGCCTGCGCACGCCAGGCGAAGTCTAATTCTTCACCACCGTCGAGGCTTCGGCGAGCGCGACGCCTTCGGGCGTCGCGCGCAGCGGAAGGAAGCCGCGCGCCAGAGACAGCACATATTTGCTGTATTCGGTGAGCAGCACACGCAGGGCCTCCGGCTTGGTCAGCCAGCCGCCGTTGCCGAGATTGGTGTTGACCACCGGATAGGGCTCCAGGCGCGCGCCATGCAGCAGCCGGCCCATCTCAAGCAGGCTGCGCGGCATGTGGTAATTGTTGGTGACGATGATGATGCTGCCATAGGCGTGGTTCTCCACCCATTTGGCGCTTTCCTCGGCATTGCCGATGGTGTCGAGCGCGGCGCGGTCGATATCGACGCAACAGGAAAAGAGCTGTTTGTCGCCGCCCATCGCCGCCTGCAGCTGGCGCTTGGTTGCCGACGGATGGACGCCGCTGATCAGCAGCCGTTCGCCCTTGCCGGAGGCTAACAGGTCCATCGCCGCGTCGAGCCGCGACTGCCCACCGGTGAGCACGATGATGGCGTCGGCCCTGGCGGGATTGGCCGGAGTCGTCATATGGCTGACCCTGTCGGCAAACCAGCCGAAGCCGCCGGCAAAAAGCGCCAGCGCGGCGAGAACCACGAAACCGCAGACGCGCAGGGCGAGCCTCAAACGACCGAACCCGGCGAAGGCAGCGCTGCGCACACGCATCGCCGGCATTCGTCCAGCCGTCTCGATCGAATCCCGCGCTTCCATCATCCCCAGGTTAATCCTGAAAGCCTCTAATGGTTAACTCCGAAATGCGGCCGTTGATAGGTGAGACGGCGCACATTGCGTTACGGCAGGTATCCCGCGTGTGATCATTGTCTTGTTTGTTTATAGCGCTTTGCGCCGGTTTCCGATTGATCTCATGGGTCAGCCCGCATCCGGCTGGCGAACGTCGATATCGCTGAGATAGGCGACGACGGTCGCATGCGAGGTGGCCGCGGTCAGCGCGCCGATCACCAGCACCATCAGACCGACGCCGAAATAGCCGGCCGAACCGATGGCGAAATTGCCGAACAGCGCGGTTGCCTGGTCGGCCTGGGGCGTCGCCATGTTGCGCGACGACCACCAGGAAAAGACGATGAAGACGGCGATCGCCAGGGCGCCCCCGGCGGCCGCGCCCTTCATGCCGGTGACCAGGAAATGCCAGCGGAATTCGCGCGCGATGAAGCGCGCCTCGGCACCGACGAAATGCAGAACCTCGATGATGTGGCCGTTGCCGGCCATGGCGCCGCGTGTGGCGAACACCACCGTCAGCACGGTTGCCGAGAGCATCAGCACCAGAACGGCAATGCCGATCGTCACGGTCGTGCGCGCCATGGCGACCAGCCGGTCGACCCAGGTGCGGTGATCGTCGAGTGCCGCGGTCGGTATTTTCGGCGTGATGGCGGCGCGCATGGCGGCAAAATCGGGCGGGCTGGCCTCGTCGATGGTGACGATGATGAGGCGCGGCACCGGCAGCTCGTCAATGTTGAGGCCGCTGCCCAGCCACGGTTCCAGAAGACGCGCGGTCGCGTCGCGGTCGATGATCTTGGTGCCCTTCACGCCGGGGAACTCGCTGGCGATCTGCGAGGCCTGCGCAAGGGCCGCCTCCATGTCCAGACCGTCGGCCGGCTTGATCTGGATCGTCGCCTCGCGCGATATCTGGTTCTCCCAGACGGAGGCGGTATCGCGCACCAGCGTCACGGCGCCGAAGGTGAGACAGGACAGGAAGGTCATGATGGCGATGACCAGCACCAGCGCCCGTCCAGCGATGTTCTGCGCCGGCACGATCGGCGCCGTCTTGCGCTGGACACGCCGGACCGTCGTCTTCTCGAGCGTTTCGTGCTGGAGGTGATCGGCCGGAAGGTCAGTCATAAACGTCCAACCTTCCACCGGCCAGGATCATGCGACGCGCATCGACCTGTTCCATCAGGCCGAGGTCGTGGGTGGCGATCACCACGGCGGTGCCCAGCCGGTTAAGCTCGATGAACAGTCTTAGCAGCCTGCGCGCCAGCGGCGGATCGACATTGCCGGTCGGCTCGTCGGCAAGCAGGATCTCCGGCTGTTCGATCAAGGCCCGGGCGATCGCGGCGCGCTGCTTCTCGCCGCCCGACAGCACCGGCGGCAGCACATGCATGCGGTCGCCGAGCCCGACCCATTTCAGCAGCTCGGTGACGTCGGTGCGGTAGCTCGCCTCCTCGCGCCCGCGCACGCGCAAGGGCAGCGCGACATTCTCGTAGGTCGTCATATGGTCGAGCAGGCGGAAGTCCTGGAACACCACGCCGATGCGGCGGCGCAGCAGCGGCAGCTCGCCGCGCGAAATGCGCGAGCGGTCCTTGCCGAAGATGGTGATCAGGCCGCGCGTCGGCTTCAGCGACATGAACAAAAGGCGCAGCAGGGTCGTCTTGCCGGCGCCCGAGGGGCCGCTCAGGAACTGGAAGGAGCGCTCCGGAATGTGCAGGGAGATGTCCCGGAGGATCTCCGGACCCATGCCATAGCGGAGGCCGACATTTTCGAAGCGGATCACGTTCGGCGACCTGGAAACTCTCGGCGGCGACGCGCCACAATCTACTCTAACAGACCATCGGCCGGCATGGTTAACCGGCGGTTAATTTTGCAACGTCCAGCATGCATCAAAGCCATTCCGGTGGGGAAGCGTTAACCAATTGCGTTTACGCAAAAGAAACGAAGACTGCACTGGTGCCGTAATGGCTGACGAGAGAACCGCGCGCCCTGTTTCCGGCGAAATCATGACCGGCACGGCAACAAATGCCGCGCCGGAACGCGTCATGTTCGAAGCGGCCGACATCGTCGATGCCGATTATGTGGTGCTGCCGCGTTTTGCCGCTTATCCAGAATCGGCACCGCCGCCGCAGATGCCGTCGACGCCATCGATCGGCGGCATGGGCATGCTGCGCAGACCGGAGGCGGCGCCGTCGCGATCCTCGCGTGGCGGTCCGTTGTTCTGGATAGCCGGCGCCGGCATAGCGCTCGCATCCTTCTGGGTGTCGGGTGGTCATGCGCTGGTCCGGCAAAGCCCCCTTTGGACGACCGACGCGCCGGCGAGCGCGCTCACCATCTCCGGCGTGACGTCGCGCATCGATGCGTCGGGATTGAAGCCTGTGCTGTTCGTGGATGGCGAGGCGGCGAATGACGGGATGAAGTCGGAAACGCTGCCGCCGCTCGAAATTCGCGTCACCGATAACAACGCCAATATCATCCGCTACAGGCTGGGGACATCGAACCGTTCGCTGGGCCCGGGCGAAAGATTCGGCTTTTCGAGCCGCCTCGATGTGCCTAAAGACGGCGTCAGGACAGTCTCCGTAATCTTCGCCGGCTAGGTGTGTCGATATTCAGGTGAGGCCGGCCTGCGAACGAGGGCTTCCTTCGCTTCCGGTGCTCACGTACTTCAAGTACGCTCCGCTTCGGTTCTCGGAAGCCATCGTTCTCGACTCGGCCTGACCTGAATCTCGACACACCTAGCGCCTGGCGTCCTAGGTGGTTTTGAAGGACAAAAGAATGCCAGTTGTACGCGGCAAGGACATCGAGGTCCTGTTTTCGGCGTCGGCGATCGCGCGCCGCAATCTCGAACTCGCCAAGGAAATCGCCGGGCGCGATTACCACGACCTGCTGGTGATCTCGATCCTCAAGGGCTCGTTCGTCTTCGCCGCCGATCTCATCCGCGCCATGCATGATGTCGGCCTGTCGCCGGAAGTCGAGTTCATCTTCATCTCCAGCTACGGCGCCGGCACAACCAGCGGCGAGGTCAGGGTGCTGCGCGACATCGACAACGAAGTCGCCGGCCGCGACGTGCTGTTGATCGACGACATACTGGAATCCGGCAAGACGCTTTCCTACACCCGCGACCTGATGCTTTCGCGCGGCGCCAAGAGCTGCGCCATCGCGGTGCTGCTCGACAAGCGCATGCGCCGCCAGACCTCGCTCAACGCCGATTATGTGGGCTTCGACTGCCCAGACTATTTCGTCGTCGGCTACGGCATGGATGTGGCCCATGCGTTCCGCGAGCTGCCGTTTGTCGGGGTGGTGAAAGGCGACGCCTGAGAAGGCGGCGCCATTCCGAAAAGCCGCCGATCGTTAGAATTTTCAGAAAACATCAACGTTTCGGCGGCATCTATCTCGGCATGGCAAAGCTTCTGATCGTCGAGGACGATGAGTCCGTCCGCACCCTCGCTGCCCGCGCGCTCGAGCGCGATGGCCATAATGTCACCATCGCCACCGACGGCGCGCAGGGGCTGGAGATGATCCGGCAGGCGCGCGGCGGTTTCGATCTGGTGGTGTCCGACATCCGCATGCCGGAAATGGACGGCATCGAGATGGCGGCATCGGCTGCAAGAGAGTTCCCGACGATGCGGATCATGCTGATGACCGGCTATGCCGACCAGCGCGAGCGCGCGGAGGAACTCGACGGCATCATCCTCGACGTCGTGCAGAAGCCGTTCACGCTTGCCGAGATCCGTGGCCGCGTCGGCAAGGCATTAAGCTGCTTCGCTTGAGACCGCATCGGCCGTGACAGCGGCGGCCGGCGCCGCACTTCGCCGACGCCCGCCGCTGAGTGCCAGCAGGCCGGCGCCGATGATCAGCGCCGCGCCCAGCACCGTGGTTTCGCGCGGCACTTCGGCGAAGAACAGGAAACCCCACAGCGGCGACCACAGGATGCCGGTATATTCGAACGTGGCGACGCGGTTGGCGGGCGCCATCCGGTAGGCCTGCGAGAGCAGGATCATGCCGGCGGACGCGACGAGGCCGCAGGCGGCCATCTTCAGGAAGTCCGGCATTGTCGGCCATATCCATGGCCGCACCAGGAATTCGACGCTCGGATGCGCCGCATGGGTGATGCCGGCAAGGTGGAAGACGGTTGCGACGGCGATGGCGCCGCTGAGATAGGCGCCGTTCTGATAGAAGGCCATCACGGTCGATGATTCGGTGTCGCCGATACGGCGCGCCATCAGTTGCGAGAAGCCGTAGAGGAAGGCCGAGCCCAGCGACAGCAGCGCCGCCCAGTCGAACACGCCGGCGCCGGGGCGCACCATCACCAGCACTCCAACCAAGCCGATCAGCACCGTCGACAGGGTTTTCCATGAGACGCGCTCGCCGAGATAGGGACCCGCCATCGCCATGATGAACAGCGGCGCCATGAAATAGAGCGCCACCGCATCGGCCAGCGGCAAGGCGGCGATCGCCAGATAATAGACCGTGTAGGACGAGAACTGGATGAAGGCGCGCAGCGTCAGCATGCCTGCCCGCTTCGACAGCACCGCCTTCAGGCCGACATTGGCCTGAACGAGCACGATCAGGATCGGCAGCGCAACGATGGCGCGGATCGCCATCACCTCGGTCACCGGATAGCCGCCCGAAACCGCCTTCACCAGCGGATCCTGCAGTGAAAAAACCAGCACGCCGAGGCAGAGGCTTAGAATGCCAAGCACCGTCCGGTTCTGCATGATCTATCCAGCGAAAAAGAACCCGCCACCATTTTCAGGCAGCGGGTACGAGTGAGGACTCTTCGATTGGTCCGCGACCGATTTCGCGGCCGCATATCCAATGGGTGTCATGACTATCTTGCGGCGTTTGACATCTGGCAAACGAATTGGAATGATGCCAGCAATCAACTTTGCTTATGGCGACTCGATGCGACCAGTCCTCGACAGCGATCTCTTGCGCACCTTCGTGGCGGTGGCCGAAACCGGCAATTTCACCCGCGCGGCGGAGAAAGCCGGGCGCACGCAATCGGCCGTATCCATGCAGATGAAGAAGCTGGAGGACATGGTCGGCGACAATCTGTTCGAGCGCGGCTCGCGCGGCGTGGCGCTGACGCGCCGCGGCGGCGAGCTCATCGCCAACGCGCGCCGCATCGTCTCGCTGCTGGACGAGACCGCTGCCTCGCTGGTGGCGCCGCCGCTGGGCGGGCTGGTGCGCATCGGCATTCCGGCCGAGTACGGCCGTTCGATCCTGTCGCGGGCGCTGGGCGAATTCGCCAAGCGCCATCCGCGCGTCGAGGTCACAGTGCGCTACGCGCATTCGGATTCGCAGGTGCGGGCGCTCGCGGCCGGCGAGCTCGACCTCGCGGTGGTGTTCGAATGGGAGGGCTCTTCCGGCGGCGAGGTGCTGATGCACGACCCGACGGTCTGGGTGACCTCGACGCTGCACCACATGCATGAGGAACGGCCGGTGCCGATCGCGCTCTACAGCCGCAACGGCTGGTGCCGCGACTTCGCCATCAAGTCGCTGCAGCAGCGCGGCCTCGACTACCGCGTCGCCTACACCAGCGATACCAATGGCGGCCTGACGCTCGCCGTCACGTCCGGCCTGGCGATCGCGCCGATCTCGCGCAGCAACATCCCGCCTGATTGCCGCGAACTGACGGCCGCCGACGGTTTCGGCGATATCGATTCCTCCAACGTCGTCCTGCACCGCAATCCGCTGGCGACCGGCGAAGCGATCGACGGCATGGAGAACGCCATACGCGAGGCGTTCATGCTGACCAGGCAGGCGGGCGCGGCGGCCGGGCTTTAGAGCCGGAGTGCGCTCAATCCGGCGGGTCATCTCGCCCTGCGGCTTTCGGTGCTTACGAAAAAAGCGTCCAGAGCGCCTGGAAGACATAGCCAATGACTAATGATCCGGAAACCGCGAGCGCGACGAACAGGACGATCGTTGCCGGTCTGAGGACCAAAGCGACTGCCATGACGCCCCAAATGCTCACTGCGCCCCCTGAGACGAGTAGCGCCATTGCCGCACCGGGTGACATGCCGAGAGCAAGCAAACCTTGGACCAGCGGCAGTGCCGCAAGACCATCGAGATACATTGGTGCGCCGACCAGCACGGCAAGGGGGATGGCATAATGAGAGTCTGCACCGACATAAGCGGTGAGGACCTCGGGCGGCAGAAGATCGCGCAGCAGGAATTCAGCCGAAAAGGCGAACGTCAAACAAATTACGACGGTTTTAGTCGTGGAAACCAGATTCTCTCCAAATCCACGCATACGCGCCGGGTCGCGCCAGATTTTGAAATAATGCCCTGTTGGCATGCATGTACCACACAATCCCACCTGCCCGATTCCCGATGTCCGCAACGGGTTTTGGACCATCTGCGTGCGGGCCAGCAGAGCTGTCATCACGCCTGAAAAGACTCCCAAAACAAAGGCTGCCAGCATCTTTCCGATGGCAAAACCAGGACCTAGCAGCGCCCAAGTCGCGGTGAGCATGGTGGGTCCGGTAACAGGTGAGGAAAGCCAAAATGCCATAATGGGCGCAAGCGGAACACCGGAAGCAAGAAGCCCCGTCGTGAGCGGCAGCACCGTCACGCCGCACACAGGTGTCACGGTGCCGATTGCCGACGCGATCAAAACAGTTGCGACCGGGCGCCCTTTGAACCATCGCGCTGTAATGGTCGCCGCTCCACTGGCCGCAACCCATGCCGAGATGATTAGCCCAGCTGCAACCATCAACGCGACATCCATAACACTCTGCAGGACAAATTGGAGCGTCCCATATGCCCGTTGCGGCCACGTGAGCGCGACAGCAACTGTCAAAACAGCCGCGGTCGCCCACATGAGTTGCCTTCTTTGAAGCCTCGGGAGCGCGACGGTCATGGCATGACTCTCTTCGTGCTATCCCATAGATTACCGGCTTCCATATGTGAAACGAATAGCTTAAATATCAGCTATGAGTATTGACGATGGGAAAAGCGCTCAACTGGACAGCGAATTGCTGCGTACGTTTCTCTCTGTTGCCAAGGCAGGGAGTCTTAGCGGCGGCGCGGCTCGTCTGTTTCGAACGCAGTCCGCTGTGAGCCTCCAAGTGCAGAAGCTGGAGAGTGCCATCGGGCAACGGGTATTTGATAGGCATGGGCGCGGAGTCGCCATGACTGCTGCTGGCGAGCGCTTGCTGCCCGTCGCCCGCGATGTGGTCGAAATGCTGAACCAGGTGGTGGCCGATCTGCGCGGGGCGCCAGCCGAGGAGGAAGTCCGACTCGGTATACCCGAGGAATATGGCGACACGGTTCTACCGTCTATTTTGGCCACCTTCACGGCGGAGGAGCCTGCAGCTCGAATTTTCGTGCGATGCAGTTCGAGCATAGAGTTTCCGCATGCGCTTGCTGCCGGCGAATTGGATATCGCCTTGCACTCGCCTGAGCGCGTCTCGAACGGGGACGTCATTGTTCATAGTGAGCGCGCCGTGTGGGCCGGCTCCGCTTTCCATAGTGTCGAGACCCGGCGACCTCTGCCCGTGGCGCTGTTCGACAAGGCTTGCTGGTGGAGAGAGCGCTGTCTCGACCTCCTTCGGAAATCCGGACTGGACTATCAGATCGTTTGCACCAGTCAGAGCGTCTCAGGGGTTCGGGCCGCGATCGCTGCGGGCGTCGCGGTCGGCGTATTGCCGCAAAGCACGCTGACGGATCGGATCAGGGCGTTGGCGGATGAGAAGCTGCCCCAGCTAGGTGAAACGCATCTGGTGCTCAGTGGCTCACCGAAAGCTCCTCGACACCTAGCCGACAAATTGGCCGCGATCATCTCACGGACATTCGAGGGAAGTTAGCCCATGCGCCACCGCGCGCAACGGAACGGGTGAGCTTTATTTCAGCTCCAGCAGCCGTTCGAGATAGCTGCGCTCGATATCGGGGCTGAGCGCGTTGCCGAGCCGTTTGCGGATCGCGTCGAGGATCTGGCGGGCACGCTGGACGTCGATCTCGTCGGGCACCTTGACCGAGGTGCCGTCATCGGGACCGTTGGTGGCGCGCGGTCGTCCCAGCGGGTCGCGATCGGCGTCCTGCTGGCGGCCGCCCTGCTCGCTGCCGCCCTGGTCGCCCTGCATGGCCTGCATCTGCTTCATCATTTCCTTGGCGCCGCGGCGCAGCGCTTCCAGTGCGCGGCCCTGGTGGCCGACGGCTTGGTCACCGTCGCCCTGGCCGAGCGATTGTTCGGCATTGCCCATCGATTTGCCGGCCTCGCCAAAGCCCTCATTGGGCTCCATGCCCAGGCCTTCGAGGCCTTTCTTCAACTGATCGAGCTCGCTCTGCAATTGGCCCTGGCCTTCCTGCAGCTGCTTCAGCGCATCGGCCAAATCCTTCGGCGACATTTTCGGCCGGCCCAGCGGATCGCGGTCCTGGCCGGGACCGGGCCGCTGCTGCTGGTCGTCGGACTGGCCCTGTTCGCCATCCTCGCCAAGCTGCTGCTGCTCGCCGCTTTCACCACGCTGCCCGCGCTGCATCTGGTCCAGCCGGAAGGTGTCGTTCATCATTTCCTGCTGGCGGCGCATGATGTCGCCGAGCTTGTCCATCTGCTGGCGCATCTCGCTGTCCTGCTCGCCGCCCGGCTGCTGGCGGCCGGCCTGCAGGTTGTTCATCATGTCCTGCAGCTCGGAAAGAAGCTGCTGGGCCTTGTCGCGATCGCCCGATTTGGCCAGATTCTCGATCTGGTCCATCATGCGATCGATATCGCTCTGGCGCAGCTCGCGGCCGTTCTGCTGCATCTGCGGCGCATTCGGGTTCTGCTGCGCTCGCTGGGCGAATTCCTGCAGGAACTGGTTCATCGCCTCTCGCAGTTCCTTCATCGCCTTTTCGATCTCCTGATCGCTGGCGCCGTTCTTGATGGCGTCCTGCAACGCCTGCTGCGCCTGGCGCAGCCGCCGCTCGGCGGCCGACAGATTACCTTCCTCAATGCCGAGCGCGATCTCCCACAGATAGGACACGACGTTGCGCAACTGATCGTCGCTCTCAGAGAGCTTCAGCCGGCTCCTCGCGCTCATGATGGCGAGATAGTTCGACATGTTGTCGAACGTGTCCTCGGGCCGCAGTGTGACCGCATCCATCAGGTCGAGAACGCGCGGCTTGGCATTGGTGTCGAGCGCCACCAGCCGGCGCTGTTCGATCACCGCTCTAGCCAGCGGATTGGCGAAGGGCCGCTCCGGCATGACAAGCGTTTTGGTTTCACTGGTGGCCGTGTGGCCGGCGTCGTCCGTTGCAGTGAGCGTCAGCTTGATGTTGCTGCCGGCCCAGACATGCTCGGTCAGGTCCTTGGTCGTCTTGGCTGCGCTCGGCTTGCCGCCGCGGCGCGGCAGCGTCAATGGCATGTCGGGCGCGCCGTAGAGCGGATGCGCGTTGGCGGCGGGCGGATCCGACAGCTCGAAAACGGCCTTGGCGGAGGCTGCACCACAGTCGTCGGCGATCTCGTAATTGAGCTCGATGGCGCCGTTGACGGCGCGCTTCGGCTCGCCGACGAAGCGGATCGTCGGCGGCTTGTCGGGAATGACGGCAAAGGCCCAGTGGCCGAGATCGCCTTCGCCGGATTTCAGCGTCAACGTGCCGTTGGTGTTCAGCTTGCCGGAGAACTGGCGCACTTTTGGTGCGGTCTGGCCGGCGGCAGGCGCGGGACCTTTCGGCGCGGCGGGCTCGATGGCGCGGTCATTGCCGCCTTGATCGGCATAGCTCAGCGTCTCCTCGCCCGAACCGCCAGTGACGCGCAGCGAGATGTCGCTGCCTTGCGGAACGGAAAAGGTCTGGACGGCCTGGTTGGCATCGGCCGTCAGGAACACCGGCGCCTTGCCGGTATAGGCAGGTGGCGTCACCCAGGCGTCGATGCGCGGGGGCACGGCATCATGCGAGGCGCGCGCGACGAAACCGTCGCTGACCCTGCCGCCAAAGGGTCCGAAGGAGAAGGCAAGCGCCGTGACGAACAGCAGCCCCGCCACGGCGCGCAAGCCCCAGCGGTCGTAGTCCGGCACGCCGGTGCGCGGCCGGTCGGCGCCGAGGCTGGAAAGCCGTTCGGCCATGCGCTTCTGGTGCTCGCGCCACAGCGCCTGCGAGAAGATGCTCTCGGCGCCGCTCGGTCGGTCGGTCTGCACCTGCACCGGGCTGTGCAGCAATTCGTTCGCCGCCTCGATGCGCCGGTCGATCTCGGCTGCCGAGGGCATGCGGAAGAAGCGCAGCGGGTAGAGCGCGGCGACCGCCGCCAGCCCGAACAGGATCAAAAGGCCGACGCGCGCCGCATCCGGCAGGCGCGGGAACAGGCCAAACCACGAAAAGCTGAAGAACAGGCTGGCGACGACCAGCAGCGGCAGCACGAGCGGCCAGGCGCGCTCGAAGGTCATCGAGGCTCGCGTCGCCAACCGGCTGAGCGCCAAGCGCCCTGCAAAGCCGCGTCCATCGCTGGCCCGGCTGCGTTCGCCGCTGGAAATGGGTCGTTCGGTCATCGGCCCTTCCTGCCCGGGCACGATAGCCCGGACGTCATCGCCAGAAGGATACCAGCAAACACGGCAAAGGCGAGGCGGGTTCCAAAAAACGTGAAGCGGTTTGGCCGGGTTATGATCAGAAATTGGCGAGATTCGTGTTCGAGCCGCAGACGAGGACCGCCACGCGCTCGCCGTCTCCGGGCACATAGCGTCCGGAAAGCATGGCGGCGAAGGCGGCGGCGCCGCCCGGCTCGGCGATGATTCGCACGCGGTCCCACAGCGCCTTCTGCGCCGCGACGATGTCGTCGTCGCTGACCAGGATCGAGCGCTCGACGAAGGCCTCGGCGATCGGAAACATCAATTCGCCGACGCGCTTCGGCGCCAGCGAATCGGCGGCGATGCCTTCGGCGGGCGCATCGACCGGCTCTCCTGCTTCCAGGGCGCGGTAAAGCGTCGGGGCTCCTTCCGGCTCGATGGCGATGATACGGATGCGCCCCGAGAACCAGGCCGCGATGCCGCCGATCAGGCCGCCGCCGCCGACCGCGACCAGCAGCGTGTCGATCCCAGGCAGATCGGCCTCGATCTCCATGCCGAGCGTGCCCTGGCCGAGCAGCGTTTCTTCCTGGTTGAAGGCGTGCACCTGCAAGGCGCCGGTTCTGGCCGCGAAGTCTTCGCTGGCGGCCAGCGCTTCGGCATAGCGCGCGCCGCCGACGATCAGCTCGGCGCCGTAGCCGCGAATGCGCGCGAGCTTCGCTGGCGGGCTGACCTCGGGCACGAAGATGGTCGCCTTGTGCCCGAGCTTCATGGCGGCGTAAGCGACGGCGGCACCATGATTGCCGCCGGACGCGGCGACCACGCCGGCTTCGGGCACTCGGCGTTCGAGCAGGTTGGTGAAGGCGCCGCGCGCCTTGAACGAGCCGGAATGCTGGAGGCATTCGAGCTTCAGGTCGACCGGAAAGGCGGGCCGGTCGAAATCCGCCATGTCGACGCGCATGACCGGCGTGTGGCGTACATAGGGCCGGATGCGCGACTCCACGGCGCCGATGCGTTCGCGCGTGATCGTCTTTTTTTCCAGCATGGGCCAGCTCCTTAAGGCGCGCCGCTCGGTTACTTCAGCCAGTCGGGGACCGAATCCAATCCAATCAGGTTCTCATAGGTCTGGCGCGGCCGCACGACATGAAAACGGTCGCCGTCGACCAGCACCTCGGGCACCAGGAGCCTGGTGTTGTAGGTGCCGGCTTGCACCGCGCCATAGGCGCCGGCGGTGGAAACCGCGATCAGGTCGCCCGACTTCAATCTCGGAAGATCGCGGTCGAGGCCGATGAAATCGCCGGTCTCGCAGACCGGCCCGACGACGTCGACCTTCATACGCGGCGCCGAAGCAGGCGGCTGCACCACCGGCCTGATGTCGTGGAAGGCGTCATAGAGCGTCGGCCGGATCAGGTCGTTCATGGCGGCGTCAACGACGAGGAAGTTCTTGGCGTCGCCCTCCTTCACGTAGATGACCTCAGACACGAGGATGCCGGCATTGCCGACGATCAGGCGGCCGGGCTCGAACATCACCTTCAGGCCGAGCTTGGTGACGTGCTTCCTGACGATTTCGGCGTAAGCGTCGGGCAAAGGGGGCGGGCTGTTGTCGACGCGGTAAGGAATGCCGAGGCCGCCGCCGAGATCGACATGCTCGATCTCATGCCCGTCGGCGCGCAGCGCTCCGACCAGCTCGACCAGCAATGCGAAGGCATCGTCGAAAGGCTGCAATTCGGTGATCTGGCTGCCGATATGGGTGTCGATGCCGGTCACCCTGATGCCCGGCAATTGAGCCGCGCGGGCATAGACCTGCCGCGCGCGCTGCCAGGGAATGCCGAACTTGTTCTCGGCCTTGCCGGTCGAGATCTTCTTGTGGGTCCTTGCATCGACATCCGGATTGATGCGCAGCGAGACGGGCGCCACCTTGCCGAGGGCCACGGCGCGCGCCGACAAAAGCTCCAGCTCAGGCTCGGATTCGACGTTGAAGCAGAGAATGCCGGCATTGAGGGCAAAGTCCATTTCCCGCACGGTCTTGCCGACGCCGGAAAACAGGATCTTGCCGGCCGGGATGCCGGCGGCCAAAGCGCGGCGCAATTCGCCTTCGGAGACCACGTCGGCGCCTGCGCCCTGCTTGGCCAGCGTCCTCAGCACGGCCTGGTTGGAATTCGCCTTCATGGCGTAGCAGACCAGTGCGTCGAGGCCGGAAAAAGCCTCCTTGAAGACGCGGAAGTGCCGGGTCAGCGTCGCGGTCGAATAGCAATAGAAGGGCGTGCCGACCTCGGCTGCGATGTCGGGGATCGCGACGTCCTCGGCATGAAGCACGCCGTCGCGGTAGTCGAAATGGTTCACGGTGTTGGTTCCGGAAAGTTGAAGCTCGATGGGACCGGGTCAATCTCACCGGCTCTACAGCAGGGGATCGAGGATGAACTTCCTGTCCTTGACCGGTTTTTCCGGCTCGGGCGGCACCGGCTGCTTGGCGCGTTCGGCGTCCTTGCGCGCCTGCTCCGCCGCCTCATAAGGCGTGTCGAGGCCGGTCTTCCTGCCGCAGGCCGTGACGGTGACTACCGCAGCCAGCAGCGCCAGCGTCACCAAAATCCTGCTACGGGTCATCGATCCATCCGTTCGAAACTGATTGCGTGCTGCGCTTTTAGCCGAGTTCTCAGCGCTTTGCATCCCGGCAATTTAAAGCGCGGCGCGCTTTAAATCTTTGTTTTGATGCATGTCGTTCTCCCAGAACCGCTGCACACTTCTGGGCGACATGCATTAAGCCTTGGCGAGCCGCTTTTTCCAGTAGCGGATCTGCTTTCGCACTTCCGACGGCGCGGTGCCGCCGAAGCTTGTGCGGCTCTTCACCGAATTCTGCACGGCAAGCACCGAGAAGATGTTGTCGGTGATGCCGGGATGGATGGAGCGCAGGTCGTCCAGCGAGAGCTTCTCCAGCCCGAGCTTCTTCTCCTCGGCGAGCGCTACGGCGCGGCCGGTGACATGATGGGCTTCGCGGAAGGGGAGGCCCAGATTGCGCACCAGCCAGTCCGCAAGATCGGTCGCGGTGGCGTGACCGGCGCCTGCGGCCTTCTTCATGGCGGCGGCGTTGACGGTCATGTCGCGCACCATGCCGGCGGTCGCCGCCAGCATCAGGTCGAGCGTCTCGGCGGCGTCGAAGACCGCTTCCTTGTCTTCCTGCATGTCCTTGCCATAGGTCAGCGGCATGCCCTTCATCACGGTCAGCAGGCCGACAAGATGGCCGTTGATGCGGCCGGTCTTGCCGCGCACCAGCTCGGCGGCGTCCGGGTTCTTCTTTTGCGGCATGATCGAGGAGCCGGTGGAGAAGGAATCCGAGAGCCGGATGAAGCCGAATTGCGGCGTCGACCAGATGATGATCTCCTCGGCCAGCCTGGACAAATGCGTCGCGCAGATCGCGGCGAGGCTGAGGAATTCGAGCGCGAAATCGCGGTCCGAGACGCTGTCCAGCGAATTGCGCGTCGGTTCGCGAAAACCGAGAGCCTTCGCCGTCATGTGGCGGTCGATGGAAAAGCTGGTCCCGGCAAGGGCCGCCGCGCCCAGCGGGCTTTCATCCATGCGCTCGATGGCGTCGCGGACGCGCGACAGGTCGCGGCCGAACATCTCGACATAGGCCATGCAATGGTGGCCGAAGGTCACCGGCTGTGCGGCCTGCATATGGGTGAAGCCGGGCATGACGGTCGCCGCGTGCTCCTCGGCGCGTTCGAGGAAGGCGCCGATCAGGTCCTTCAGCGCTTCGGCGACGCGCTGGCACTCCTGCTTGACCCAGAGCCTGAGGTCGACCGCCACCTGGTCGTTGCGCGAGCGCGCGGTGTGCAGGCGGCCGGCCGCCGGGCCGATCAGGTCGGCTAGGCGGGCTTCCACATTCATGTGGATGTCTTCCAGCCTGGTCGAGAATTCGAACGTGCCGGCCTCGATCTCTTTCAGGATCGTGTTCAGCCCGTGAGCGATTTTTTCTTGATCGGCGGCCGAAATAATGCCCGTTTCAGCCAACATCTCGCTATGGGCGATCGATCCGCTTATGTCCTGCGCATAGAGCTTGCGGTCGAAGCCGATCGACGCGTTGATCGCTTCCATGATCGCGGCCGGACCCGAGGCAAAACGTCCGCCCCACATCTGGTTGCTGGCCTTCTTGTCGGTCATCGCTATAACCCGTGCTCCGGAGCAGTTTTGAAATGGCAGACGGCAAGAGATTGTTTTTTCCGACTACGCGCCTCATCCTCGCCGCTTTGGTGGCGGGCGTGCTGGCCGGCGCGGTCGCGGTATATGTCAGCGAGAGCGGTTCTGGCAACAACGCTCCCGAGAAGGCCGTCGCGGTCGCCGGGAAGGACGATGCCGCCTGCACGCCAAAGGCCGCCCGCGCCAAGCAGGTCGCCGCCAAGGCCGTCGGCCAGGTCGCGGCGTTACAGCCGGCCGATCCGCCGCAATCGCTGAAGAGCTTGGCCTTCAACGGCCCCGACGGCAAGCCAATGACCATCGCCGATCACGCCGGCAAGACCGTGCTGCTCAATCTGTGGGCGACATGGTGCGCACCGTGCCGCGCCGAGATGCCGGCGCTCGATGCGCTGCAGAAGGAAAAGGGCAGCAATGCCTTCGAGGTCGTCGCGGTCAATGTCGACACCGGCGACGACGCGAAGCCGAAGAAGTTCCTCAAGGAAATCGGCGTCGAGACGCTCGGCTTCTACCGGGATCCGACGATCGCGCTGTTCAATGAAGCGAAGACGCGCGGGCTGGCGCTCGGGCTTCCCGTGACCATGCTGATCGACGCAGAAGGCTGCTTGATAGCGCATATGAACGGCCCGGCCGAATGGTCGAGCCCCGACGCCAAGCGGCTGGTGGAAGCGGCGCTCGAACCCTGATCGCGACGGCTATCTTATCCTGACCGTAACCACCAGCGCCTCGTGGTCGGCGCTCGGGCTGCCGTCCGGCAACACCGCCGGCAGTGTCTCCGGTGCGCTTGCCGCAAGGCCGCGGGTGAAGAACCAGTCGATATGGCCGGTGGGCGTTCTGTCGCCCGCCGGGCGCCGCTGCGTCGGCCTGTCGAACGCATTGGCGTCGCGCCAATCGTAGCCACGCCCGGCCATGACGGCGAAGAGGGGCTCGTGGCGGTCGGGGCACATCAGCCGGTCCGGTTCGGCGTCGATGCGCGCCTGCCATGCGGCCGGATCGGCGTGACGCTCTTCATAGGTGGCGGTCAGCGTGTTGAAGTCGCCGCCGATCAGGACCGGCGCTTCCGCGTCATACCTGTCGATGGCGTCGAGGAGGTGGCGCGTCTGGTCGGCACGGCCGGCAGGCGTCGTACGGTTCTCGAGATGCACCGAGACGACGGTGACTCGGCGCTCGCCCACCATCACCTGGCCGCCAAGCGCCATGCGGCCGCCGATGCGCGGCTGGCCGTGCTCCGGCAGGAACCAGGCGCCGGCCGCATCCAGCCGAACGAGGAAAGGCCGCAGCAGCGGGACGGCGCTGGTTATGGCGTTGCCATGGAAGCCCTCAACGTTCTCGGCGCCGCCATTTGCCGCTTGCTCCGCCTCATTGCCGGTGCCGAGTTCGAGGAACTCGACGCCATAGGCATAGGAATGGCCTAGACGATCGGCAAGCCGGCTCAGAAGATGGCCGTTGCCGGAGCGCGCCATGCCCTTGTCGACTTCGGACAGCAGCACGACGTGCGGCGCCCGGCCGGCGATCGTAGTAGCGATGGCATCGACATGACGCAGCCGCTCGACGTTCCAGGCCATGACGGTCAGGCTTTCGCCGGCGCTCTCGCGCGACGCCTTGCCGCCGATCTCGATCTCGCCGAGGGCGGGAACGGCGGCGGCGTGGCGCAGATGGGCGGCGCTGTCGCGCGGTCCGTCCCGCATGGCGTTGCGGGCGGCGACGGGCACGTGCGTGAGCTGCGGGACCAGCATGTCTCTTCTCATCCAGTTAGCCGGTTAATCACGGAGGCCTTTTCGCCGCCTGGCGGCGCCCTAGCTCTCTAAAGCGCCGATGTGACGTTTTCATGCCGGCGCGACCGCTGCCAGGGGAGGAGAGACTGGCTGTCCACGAGGGCTTCGAGCCCACAACAGAACTGTCACATACCTTCTCTATGAGAGCGGGCAAGGACTTGCGCAAAACCTTGTCACACTGCCACTCAAGAGGGAAAAACCATGACGATCTTCAAGCGGGGCTTTGCCGCCCTTGCCGCCGGCGCGCTCAGCACCGCGCTTGCGGTTCCTGCATTTGCGGAGCCGGTCAAATTCGATTTCTGGTTCGGTCTTTCGGGCGATCTCGCCCGCGTCGTCGACACGCTGTGCAAGAACTTCAACGATTCCCAGAAGGACTACCAGGTCGTCTGCACCAGCCAGGGCAATTACGACGCCACGCTGCAGAACACGATCGCCGCCTTCCGCGCCGGCAAGCAGCCGACCGTCGTCCAGGTCTATGACGTCGGCACTGCCACCATGATGCTGTCGGGCGCCTACAAGCCCGCCGACAAGCTGATGGAGGAGAACGGCTACAAGATCGACTATAGCGACTATTTCCCGGGCATCGCCCGCTACTACGCGACGTCGAAGGGCGAGATGCTGTCCTTCCCGTTCAACTCGTCGACGGCGCTGATGTACTGGAACAAGGACGCCTTCGCCAAGATCGGCAAGACCGAGGCGCCGAAGACCTGGGAAGACGTCGCCGCCGACCTCAAGGCGCTGAAGGACGCCGGCTATGATTGCCCGATGGCGATCAACATCTCGGCCAATGAAAGCTGGCAACTGATGGAGCAGTTCTCGGCGCTGCACAACCAGCCGATCGCCACGAAGAACAATGGCTACGACGGTCTCGACGCTCGTCTCGAAGTCAACAAGACCAAGTTCGTCCAGTACGTCACCGATCTCAAGAAGTGGTATGACGCCGGCCTGGTCAAGATCAAGTCCAAGGACCTCGGCCAGGACATGGTTCAGGCCTTCGCCACCGGCACCTGCCAGCTCATCCTGACCTCGGTCGGCGATCACGGCACCGTCGGCCGCACCCAGAAGGAAGGCATGAAATGGGACGTGGCCGAGCTGCCGGTCTATGCCGGCACCGAGCGCAAGAATTCGCTGGTCGGCGGCGCTTCGCTGTGGGTGCTGTCGGGCAAGTCGGACGCCGACTACAAGGGCGCGGCAGCGTTCCTCAACTTCATCCACGACCCCAAGACCGCTTTGTTCTGGTCGACCAACACCGGCTATATCCCGGTGACGAAGTCGGGCTTCGATTTCATGAAGTCCAACGGCTTCTACGACAAGGCGCCCTATAAGGGCCGCGAAGTGGCGATCGCCAGCCTGACCGCGTCGGAGCCGACCGAGATCACCCGCGGCATCCGCCTCGGCAACTTCACCCAGATTCGCGCCGAATTCGGCACGCAGATGCAGGCGATCTTCGCCAACAAGGTCAGCGTGCAGGAAGGCCTCGACGCGCTGGTCAAGAATGGCGACGCGATCCTCGAGCGCTTCCAGCAGACCTATCCGGGTAAGACCCTGCCCTGATCCCGGATACTGGAACGGCCGCCCGCCGAGCATCGACGGGCGGCCATTTCATATGGGTTTTTGATTTGGGCATGTCTTTGTCTCCCGAAACCGGTTCCCACTTTCGGGAGACATGCCTTAGTCTTGTGCCGCGCGAGCGGGTTGGCGGTTCAACGACATCGGCGGATCGATGGAAAAACGCGTCACTTTCAGCAAATGGACGATCGGCATCCTGTTCGCGGTGCCGCAGCTAATTCTGATCTTCACCTTCTTCTACTGGCCGGCCGGGCAGGCCGTGTACTGGTCGCTGACGCTGCAGCAGCCCTGGGGCGGCGGCAATATCTGGGTCGGGCTCGACAATTTCCGCTCGATCCTGTCCAACGCCAGCTACTGGGACTCGATCACCGCCAGCATGATCTTTGCCGGGATCAGCACGGGACTTGCGATGACAATCGCGCTGGTGCTCGCCGCCTTGACCGACCGCCAGCTTGCCGGCTCATGGCTTTACCGCGTGGTCCTGATCTGGCCTTACGGCATCGCCGCACCGGCGCTGGCGCTGGCGTTTCGCTTCATCCTGGCACCGGAAGCCGGCTTCATGGCCGTGGTCAACCAGGTCTGGCCCGGCTCCTGGGACCCCGGCCTTGACGGCACCGACGCCATGGCCTCGATCATCATCGCCTTCTCGTGGAAATATGTCGGCTATAATTTCATCTTCTTCCTCGCCGCCTTCCAGGCGATTCCGCGCTCGCTGATCGAGGCGGCAGCGATGGACGGCTCCGGCGTCATCCGGCGCTTCTGGGATATCCAGTTTCCGCTGATCACGCCGACCATCTTCTTCCTGCTGGTCATCAACATCACCGAGAGCTTCCAGGATTCCTTCGGCATCGTCGACATCATGACCGCAGGCGGACCGGCCAACGCCACCAATCTGATGGTCTACAAGATCTATTCCGACGGCTTCAAAGGCCTCGATTATTCGGGCGCCGCCGCGCAGAGCATCATCCTGATGCTGCTCATCATCGCGCTCACCATCGTCCAGTTCCGCTTCATCGAGCGGCGCGTGCATTATCGTTGAGGCGGGCCATGGTCGAGCGCACCCCGATCCTCAATTTCTTCACGCATCTGATCCTGTTCGTCGGCTTCGTGTTCTGCGTGGCGCCGTTCGTCATCGTAGCGATCGCCGCCTCGCATAATCTGAAGGACGTCAACGACGTGCCGATGTCGCTGCTGCCGGGCAGCGATTTCTGGGTCAACATCAGGACGGCCTGGACGACCGCCGACCTCGGTCCGAAGCTGCTCAACTCCTTCATCATGGCGTTTGGCGTGGCCGCTGGGAAAGTCATCATCTCGGCGCTGACCGCCTTCTCGATCGTCTATTTCCGTTATCCCGGCCGCATGCTGATGTTCTGGCTGATCTTCATCACGCTGATGCTGCCGCTCGAGGTGCGCATCGTGCCGACCTACGCGGTGGTCGCCAACGTGCTCGAGCCCTATCAGGCGATCATGGACCTGACCGGCCTCTCCTGGCTGATCGAAAAGGTCTCGGGCGTGCAGGTTTCGCTCAGCCTGGGACTGCTCAATTCCTATAGCGGCCTGATCCTGCCGCTGGTCGCGACCGCCACCGGCACCTTCCTCTACCGCCAGTTCTTCCTGACCGTGCCGGATGAGTTGACCGAGGCGGCGCGCATGGACGGCGCCGGCGCGCTGCGCTTCTTCGTCGATATCCTGCTGCCGCTATCGCGCAACAACATGGCGGCGCTCGGCACCATCATGTTCCTGTGGGCCTGGAACCAGTATCTGTGGCCGTTGCTTATCACCACCGACCAGTCGCATGCGATGGCGGTGACAGAGCTGAAGCAGCTCATCCCCAATGTCGGCGGCGCGCCGGAATGGCATATCGCCATGGCCGGCACGCTGATCGTCATGCTGCCGCCGCTGATCGTCGTGGTGCTGATGCAGCGCTGGTTCGTGCGCGGCCTGATCGCCACTGAAAAATAGGGAGACGGAAAATGGCCTCCATCGCCATTCGCGGCGTCAAGAAGAACTACGCCAAGACGCAGGTCGTGCATGGCGTTGACCTCGACTTCGCTTCGGGCGAATTCGTCGTCATCCTCGGGCCGTCCGGTTGCGGCAAGTCCACGCTGCTTAGAATGATTGCCGGGCTGGAAGAGATTTCCGACGGCACGATCGCGATCGACGGCACGGTGGTCAACAAGCTCGAGCCGCGCGAGCGCGGCTGCGCCATGGTGTTCCAGAACTACGCGCTCTACCCGCATATGAGCGTGGCCCAGAACATCGGCTATTCGCTGAAGGTCGCCGGCGTTCCGTCGGCCGAACGCGCTCAGCGCGTCCAGGCGGTGGCGCGGGTCCTAGAACTGGAGCACCTGCTCGACCGCAAGCCGATGGCGCTCTCCGGCGGCCAGCGCCAGCGCGTCGCCATGGGCCGCGCCATGATCCGCGAGCCGAAGGTGTTCCTGTTCGACGAGCCGCTCTCCAACCTCGACGCCAAGCTGCGGGTGCAGATGCGCTCCGAGATCCGCAAGCTGCATCGGCGCCTCAGCGCCACCTCCGTCTTCGTCACGCACGACCAGGTCGAGGCGATGACGCTGGCCGACCGGCTGGTGGTGATGAATGGCGGCCGTGTCGAGCAGGTGGGCACACCGGCGGAAGTCTATAGCCGGCCGGCGAGCCGCTTCGTCGCCACCTTTGTCGGCGCGCCGGCGATGAACATGCTCGAAGGCACCGTCACGCTCGACGGGCTGTCATTGCTCGGAGGCAGCCGCAAGCTCAACGTGTCGCGCACGGGCGTTCCTGTGGGCGCGAAAGTCGCGGTCGGTATCCGGCCGGAGGCGGTGCGCATGGTGGCGCCGGGCACGCCGGGAGCGCTTGCGGCGACCGTCGACCTCATCGAGGAATTGGGCGCCGGCCGCGCCGTCTATGTCGATCTCGACGGCGCGCCGTTCTCTGTCGTGACGTCGGAGATCGTCCACTCCGAACCGGGCAGCACGATCGGCCTGCAGTTCGCCGAAGCGGACCTGCACTTTTTCTCCTCGGAGACGGGCGGCAGGCTCGACGTGTTCAAGGCCTCGGTGCCGGAACCGGTGCTGTAAGGCGGGCCTTGCAAGGCTGACTTTGCAAATTATCTGAGGGTTCACGGAATGAAGATCATCCAGGTCACCGACGTCCATCTCGATCGTCGGCGCCAGATACGCTATGGCGCGAATCTGAACGAGCGGCTCGATCGCTGCATAGATCATATCAATGCTCGACATGGAGATGCGGCGCTCTGTATCTTCACCGGCGATCTGGCCGACGACGGCGAGGCCGAGAGCTATGCCGATTTGAAATCGGCGCTGAGCCGGCTCATTGTGCCTTACCAGCTGCTGCCTGGAAACCACGACCGGCGCGCCAATCTGATCGCCGCCTTTCCGGATAACGGGACGGACGGCAACGGCTTCGTGCAGTCGGTGCTCGACACGCCGGAAGGGCGCCTCGTCTTTCTCGACAGCATGGCGGAGGGCCGCGTCACCGGCGAGTTGTGCGACAACCGGCTTGCATGGCTCGACGCACGGCTTGGCGAGGCGGCAGGCAAGGCCGTTTATATTTTCCTGCATCATCCACCCGTCGAGCTTGGCCTCACTCTGCTCGACCCGCTCGGCCTCGAACAGCCGCAGCGGCTCATCGACGTGCTGACCCGCCACGGCAATGTCCGCTACATCTTCTTCGGCCATGTCCATCGCGACATCGCCGGCACCGTCGCCGGCATTCCGTTCTCGGTGCAGCGCGGCCTGCATGCCCGGTTCATGCTTGACCTGGTCGGCGACGAAGTGGTCGAGCAGGCGCCGCCCGCCTATTCGATTATCCTGATCGATGGGCAGCGCGTGGTCATCCACAGCGTTGATTTCCTGGAGCAATGGCCGCTTTGGTCGCCTGCAACTGGGCAGCGCGTGCGCTGAGGCATGCCGATATTCAGGTGAGGCCGGCCTGCAAACGGCGGTTTCCTGCGCTTCCGGTGCTCACGTACTTCAAGTACGCTCCGCTCCGGTTCTCGAAACCCGCCGTTTTCGGCTCGGCCTGACCTGAATATCGACACGCCTCAACCCCGACCTAGGCAAAGACATGCGCCTTGCCGGTGACGGTCAAGCGCACGATCTCGCCGATCTCCGGCGCGTCCATGCCCGTCCTGCGCAGGATCAGCGGCGTGTTGCCGATGGCGGCCGCATCGGGCGGGTCCGGGCTGTTGAGCAGCCGCACCGCGACGGTGCAGACCGAACCCGCGAATTCGCAGTCCGTCACTTCGCCGAACAGCATGTCGGGTGTGCCCGACATGCCTTCGCGCGAGGTCCGTTTGAGCAGGATCTGCTCGGGCCGCAGCATGATGCGGGCGACATCGCGCCGTCCCTTCGTGTCGACGGCGATGCGGCCGAGCCGCGATACGGCGAAGCCGTCCGCGATCCTGGCCGGCACGATGATGGCGTCGCCGAGGAACTCGGCGACCATCCTGTCCCTGGGTTGGAAATAGAGCTCTCGCGGCGTGCCGACCTGCGAGAACAGCCCTTCGCGCATCACCGCCACCTGGCTGGCGAAGGACAGCGCCTCGGCCTGATCGTGCGTGACCAGGATGGTGGTGATGCCCGCCTCCTCCAGAAGCTCGGCCACCGCCTTGCGCATCGAAGCGCGAAGCCCGGTGTCGAGCGCCGAGAACGGTTCGTCAAGCAGCATCAGCCGGGGCTTCATCGCCATGGCGCGGGCAAGCGCCACGCGCTGCTGCTGGCCGCCGGAAAGCTCGTGCGGCCGGCGCTTCAGGATCGCCTTGTCCAGCCCCACGATGTAGGCGAGCTCGACGATATGCTCGGCTCGCTTGTCGGCATTCCGCGGGATGCCGAAGCCGATATTGTCGGCGATGGTGAGATGCGGGAACAGGGCACCGTCCTGGGCCACCACGCCGATGCCGCGGCGATGCGCGGGCACGGCCGCGCCGCCGTTGGCGAGCACCTTGCCGTCGAGTGCGATGCGGCCGCGGTCCGGCGCCTCGAAACCGGCGATCAGCCTGAGCAAGGTGGTCTTGCCGCAGCCGGAAGGCCCGACGATCGCGGTGCGGCTGCCGCTTTCCACCGCAAGGTCGACGCCGGCGAGCGCCGTCACCGGGCCGTAGCTTTTCGCGACGCCGCTGAGTTCGAGAAAGCTCATCGTCCGGCCATCCGCTTCGACTGGATGTAGAGCCACCAGGTCATCGGCAATGACATCGCCACCATGATCAGCGCGTAAGGGGCGGCGGAGGCGTAGTCGATCTCGCCGCTATAGGACCAGAATGCCATCGCCAGCGTGCGGGTGCCGTTGGGCGCCAGCATCTGGGTGGCGGTGAGCTCGTTGGTGATGCCGAGCGCCACCATCGCCATGCCGGCCGCGGCGCCCGGCGCCGAAAGGCGGATGGTCGTCGACCACAGCGCCTTGACCGGCGGACGGCCGAGGCTGGAGGCGGCGCGCTCCAGCTCCACCGGCGCCTGCGCGATCGAGGCTCGCAGGCTTATCAGCGCGCGCGGCAGGAACATCAGCGCGTAACCGAACAGGATGGTGAACAGCGTCTGGTAGAGCGGCAGCGCGACGCGCACGGTGATGGTCACCAGCGCCAGCGCGATGACCACGCCCGGCAACGCGCCGACGATATAGTTGCAGCTCTCGAGCAGCCGTTGCAGCGGCCCCGGCGCGCGGATCGAAATCCAGGCCATCGGCATGGCGGCCAGCGTTGCAAGCACCGCGCCGGCAATGGCGAGGAACAGCGTCTGGCCGAGCGCCAGGCCGATCTCGTCCCACCGCCAGACTTCGGTGCCGCCAGCGAGCAGCCAGCGGCCGACCGTGACGAAGGGCACGCCGAGCGACAGCAGCGCGACGCCGGCCGGCAAAAGCAGGCAGAACAAGGTGGCGCGGCCGAGGCGAGCACGCTGCTGCTTGCGCGCGGCGCCGGAACCGACGCGGGCATAGCGCTCCTCGCCGCGTATCATCACCTCGAGGGCGAGCAGGAAGAGGCAGCAGACCACCAGCACGGCGGCCAGCATGTTGGCCGCCGGACCGTTGAAGGTCGACTGGAACTGGTCGACGATCGCGGTGGTGAAGGTGTCGAAACGGATGAAGACATAGAGGCCGTATTCGGCCAAGAGATGCAGGCCGACCAGCAGCGAGCCGCCACAGATGGCGAGCCTGAGCTGCGGCAGCACGACACGCGCGAAGACCCGCCACGGGCCAAGGCCAAGCGCCGCGGCCGCATCTTCCAGCGCCGGATCGAGGCGGCGCAGCGCGGCGGCGATCGGCAGGTAAAGGAATGGGAAATAGGCGATCACGGAGACCAGCACGCCGGCCCACAGCCCGTGCAGGCCCGGAACGAAGCTGATCCAGGCATAGGAGTGCACGAAAGCGGGGATGGCGAGCGGTGCGACCGACAGCCAGGACCACCAGCGGTTGCCCGGCAGGTCGCTGCGCTCTGTCAGCCAGGCCAGCGCCACCGACAGCACGATGGCGATCGGCACCGTGACGACCACGAGGAGCACGGTGTTGACCAGCAATTCGCCGACGCGCGGGCGAAAGATCAACGCCACCACGGTGTCCCAGCCGGTCTGGATCGCGACCCAGACGATGAAGGCGAGCGGCAGCAGCGCAACGAGCGAGATGAGGGCCGCGGCGAGCGTGATCCACGACGCGGACCGGCGCTTCTTCATCCCGGCCGCCGGCAGCATTGCCGGCATCATGTCGATCGCCGATTGCATCAGGCAGGCCGCTGGGTCGCCTCCGCCTGCCGGCGGAAGCGGTGCGATGTGACACTCGGGCGGGTCGAAGCGCAGTCGACTGTCATCGACGAGGCGATCTCCAAACAAAACGCTCCCGCGGAAGGCAAACTCCCGCGGGAGCACGGTCGTTCGCCCTTTTAGGACGAACGCGAACTAAAGCAAGCCGGCTTGCGTCATCAGCTCGATGACCTTCTTGGAATTCAATCTCGCCGGATCGACTTTCGGCGCCTGCAAGTCAGTCAGCGGCACCAGCTTAGGGTTGGATTGGGCATCCTTGCCGATCGCATATTCATAGGACGTTCCGGTCTTCAGCACGTCCTGGCCGCCCTTGCCGGTCACCCACTTCAGGAATGCCTGGGCTTCCTTCGGGTGCTTGCTCGACGCCAGCACGCCGCCGCCGGAGATCGACACGAAGGCGCCCGGATCCTGGTTCTTGAAATAATGCAGGGCGACATTCCGGCTGTTTTCGCCGGTCTTGGCCTGATCGCCGAAATAGTAATAGTGATAGATCACGCCGCCATCGATCTCGCCGGCATTGACCGCCTTCATCACCGTTGAGTTGCCCTTGTAGGCGGTGAAATTCTCCTTCATCGCCTTCAGCCAGTCGGCGGTAGCGGCCTCGCCCTTGAGCTCGAGCAGGGCGCTGACAATGGCCTGGAAGTCGGGGCCGGACGGCGAGGCGGCCCAGCGGCCCTTCCAGCTCGGATCGGCAAGATCGAGCAGCGACTTCGGCAACTGGTCTTCCTTCAGCTTGACCTTGTTATAGGCAAAGACGGTGCTGCGGGCGGCAACGCCGACCCATTTGCCAGTCGACGGCTGGTATTCCTGCGGAGCCTGCGCCAGCGTATCGGCGTCGACCGGCGCGAACAGTCCGGCGGCTTCGACCAGCGCCATTGCCGGCGAATTCTCAGTCAGGAACACGTCTGCCGGCGAGGCCGCTCCCTCGGCGACGATCTGGTTGGAGAAGTCGCTGTCGCCGCCATTGCGCAGCGTGACCTTGATGCCGGTTTCCTTGGTGAAGCCCGCTGCCCATTCCTTGGCGAGGCTCTCATGCTGGGCATTGTAGACGATAATGCCTTGATCCTCGGCCTTGGCCGGGCCGGCGATCAGGCCGAGCGCCAACGCGGCGCCGGCAAGCGTGGAAAGGGCAATTTTCATGGGCATCGTCCTCAATTCGAGACAGGGGTTTGGGCACGGCTGCACCTACCAATACATGATTGTTATAGTCAACATTGTGATCCTGCTTCAATCGGTCGCCTTTCCGCAAACTTTCGTGATTTTGCGGCAGTTTGGCTTGGACATTATTTCGCCGGCCACGTAACAAACCAGGGCCGAGACGCGAACATTGGGGGTAAACTCTTGTGACCGGCAAGGACGAGGCCGAGCTTTCCCGGCTGCTCAGGGCCGCGATCGCGGGAGACGAAAGGGCTTATGCCGACTTTCTGCACGGGATCGCCGCCCTCGTTCGCGGCTTTGTCCGGCGCAAGATCGTTCAAGGCGGGGTCGATCCCGAGGATGTCGTGCAGGAAACCTTGCTGGCCATTCATGTCAAACGCCACACCTGGCGGCCTGATGCGCCGGTGCTGCCCTGGGTCTATGCGATCGCCCGCTTCAAGCTGATCGATGCGTTCCGCCGGCGCGGGCGGCGCATCGAGGTCGAGATCGACGAGATCGCCGAAACCTTCGCCGAGCCGGAGGCGGAAACAGTGAGCGAGCGCGACATCAATCGGGCGCTAGACGGCCTGCCGCCGGCGCAACGCTCCGTGGTGGCATCGATCTCGGTCGATGGCCATTCGATCGGCGAGACGGCGAGCAAGCTCGGCATCAGCGAGACGGCGGTGCGCGTGTCGCTGCATCGCGGCCTGGCCGCGATCGCCAAAAGATTTGGACGAACAGCGACATGAGGACAGAGGATCTCATCAAGGCGCTCGACGCCGATGCCCGCGACGAGGCGATGCCGATGGACAGGGCCTGGTGGCTGGCGGTCGGCGTGGCCATGGCGATCGCGGCGATGGTCTTCTTTGCGACCATCGGGCCGCGTCCCGACATCATGCCGGCCATGCACACGATGCGCTTCATGTCCAAATTCGTGTTCACGCTGACGCTCGCCGCCAGTGCCTTCGCGCTGATCCGCGCGCTGTCGATGCCGGGCGCCTCGACCAGGCGGGCGACGGCCTGGATGATCGCCGCGCCGCTTCTGGTGGTGCTGGCGGTGGTTCTCGAGCTTTTCGTCGTGCCCGAGGCCGATTGGGGCAAGCGGCTTATCGGCTCGAACATGATGATCTGCATGAGCTTCATCCCGCTGATCGGCATCGGCCCGCTGGCTATCTTCCTCGGCATGCTGCGCTATGGCGCGCCGACGCGGCCGGTGTTGGCGGGCGCGGTGGCCGGCCTGCTCGCCGGCGGGCTCGCGGCGACCTTCTACGCCGCGCATTGCTTCGATGATTCGCCCCTCTTCGTCGCCACCTGGTATACGGTCGCGATCGCCTTCCTGACCGCGCTCGGCGCGCTAGGCGGACGGTTTTTCGTCCGCTGGTAGGATTAGACACCGATCCTTCGGTACAGTTTTGAAACAGTACCTTAATCATACCGGCAATTGTTTGCCGGTTATCGGAGCAGCCGCTGCCGCTCGTGCAACCATTCCTTAAAATCGATCCGCCAGAGTTGTGGCAACGCGCAGTCGCGCATTGGGTGGGATCGCATTGTGGCGTGGTTGAGTTGGAAAGGTCCGCGGGCCGGCAAGCGCGCCGTGCCCGTCTTGATGGCAGCCGGACTCGTTGCCTTGACCGCATCGGTCCTGTTGCCGGCGCTGGAACTCGGCACGGACGCGTTGAAGGTCTGCCTGCAGATATCCGTCGCCGTCACGGCCGTCACGCTGTTTGTCTCGGCGCTGTTCATCCGCAAGATCATCGACGACCGCCGGCAGATTGCCGAGAGCGAGCAACGCTTCCGCCGGGCCATGGAGGATTCGGCGATCGGCGTCGCCATTGTCGGCCTCGATGGCCGCATCCTTCAGGCCAATCCTGCCTTCGCCGACATGCTCGGCTACACCCGCTCGGAAATCGAGGCGCTGACCTTCTTCCAGATCACGCATCCCGACGATCTGCAGATCGGCCGCGAGACGATGACGAGCCTGAAGGAAGGCAAGATCCACTCCTTCCATTTCGAGAAGCGGTATCTGCGCAAGGACGGCACCCCGGTCTGGGCGCAGCTCGCCGGCTCGGTCATCCGTGAAGAGGAGACAGGTCGTCCGCTCTATCTGGTGTCGCAGATCGAGGACATCGATGCGCGCAAGCAGGCCGAGGCGCGCATCGCCGAGGCAGAAGACCGGTGGAATTTCGCGCTCACCAGTGCCGGACAGGGTATCTGGAGCCTCGATATGCGCAGGGGCGGCACCACCTATTCCGAAACCTGGGTGAAGATGCTGGGCTATGCCGATGGCGAGCTCGACGGCGACCCCGATCGCTGGCTGGCCATGATCCATCCCGACGACCAGGAACGCGTCGCCGAGGCGGATCGCGCGCACCTTGCCGGCGAGACGCCCTTTTTCGAGGCCGAGTTCCGGATGCGGCACAAGGACGGCCGCTGGGTCTGGATTCTCGACCGCGGCAAGGCGATCGAGCGCGATGGCGAGGGCCGGCTGATCCGGGCAATCGGCAGCCTGACCGATATCACGGAACGCAAGGAGGCCGAGGCGCGGCTGATGGTTTCGGCGGCCATGCTGGCCGACGAGAAAGAGCGTCTCAGGGTGACGTTGCAGTCGATCGGCGATGCGGTGATCTGCACCGATGCCGCCAACCGCATCACCTTTATGAATCCGGTCGCGGAAAAACTCACCGGCGTCGTGGTCGGCGAGGCCCTGGGCAAGCTGCTCGGCCACGTCTACTGGGCGGTCGACGAGGAAAGCGGGCAGAAAATCGGGCTCTCGCGCCCTTCCGCGAGCGAGCAGCCGCACTGCGACCAGAACACGCGCGCTGTGCTTGTCCGGCGCGACGACACGCGCTGCAGCATCCGCCAGGTGGTGTCGCCGATCATGAACGACCGCGACGAGTTCTGCGGCCTCGTTATCGTCTTCCAGGATTTCAGCGACGCGCGCGCCCTGCAGCGCCAGCTGGCCTACGCCGCCGCCCACGACGCGCTGACCGGGCTCGCCAATCGCTCGAGCTTCATCCGCATCATGGAAGATCTCGTTGACCAGTGCCGCCTCAATGGCGGTGAGCATCAGTTCATGTTCGTCGATCTCGATCACTTCAAGGCGGTCAACGACACCGGCGGCCATGCCGCGGGCGATGCGCTGCTCAAGCGCGTGGCCGACGCCCTGCGCAATGTGCTTGGCCCGGAAGACATCGTCGCGCGGCTTGGCGGCGACGAGTTCGCCGTCGTCCTCAAATCGGGCGCCGCGGCGTGCGGGCCGATCGCGGCGCGCTCGATCATCGACGCCATCGGCAATCTCGATTTCAGCTGGGACGGGCGCCCGCATTCGATCGGCGCCAGCATCGGGCTTGCGCCGATCCGCGCCGGTTGCGGCGAAGTGGACGAGATCATCGCCCGCGCCGACGCCGCCTGCTATGCCGCCAAGGCGGCCGGGCGCGGCTGCGTTTCCGCCGCGCCCGACGAAGTTTCGACAGGCGAAATCTCGAACGGCGGCGTGCCACTTCCGCCGCTCGCCGCGGCGTCCTGAGCCGCGTCGAAAAGGTTCAGCCGCAGAAGATCAGCGCGTCGGCACCGGATGGTCGCCGCGATAATCGTAGAAGCCGCGACCGGTTTTGCGGCCGAGCCAGCCGGCTTCGACATATTTCACCAGCAGCGGGCACGGGCGGTATTTGGAGTCCGACAGGCCCTCATGCAGCACCTGCATGATCGACAGGCAGGTGTCGAGGCCGATGAAGTCGGCGAGCTGCAGCGGTCCCATCGGATGGTTGGCTCCCAACCGCATGGCGGTGTCGATGGCGTCGACCGTGCCGACGCCTTCGTAGAGCGTGTAGATCGCCTCATTGATCATCGGCAAAAGGATGCGGTTGACGATGAAAGCCGGGAAATCCTCCGAGACGGTGATGGTCTTGTCGAGGTGCTTCACATAGGTCTTGGCGGCCTCGAAGGTCTGATCCTCGGTGGCGATGCCGCGCACCAGCTCGACCAGCTTCATCACCGGCACCGGGTTCATGAAGTGAATGCCGATGAAGCGCTCGGGACGGTCGGTCTGGGCGGCAAGCCGGGTGATCGAGATCGACGAGGTGTTGGTCGCCAGAATCGCTTCCGGATTGAGCTGCGGGCAGAGCTGCGCGTAGATCTTGCGCTTCACCGTCTCATCCTCGGTCGCCGCTTCGATCACCAGGTCGGCGGCGGCGAGGTCGGCCATAGCCGGGGCGGCGGAAATACGCGCCATTGCTTCGTTGCGCGCCTTCTCCTCGAGCTTGCCGGAGCCGACCTGGCGCGCCATGTTGCCGCTGATGGTGGCGATGCCCTTCTCGATACGGTCAGCCGACACGTCGTGGATCAGGACCTTGTAGCCGCCCAGCGCCGAGACATGGGCGATACCGCCACCCATCTGACCCGCGCCGACAATGCCGATCGTCTCGATCTTGCTCATGACCCCGATCCCGTCCGGAGCATCTTCCGCGTCTTGAAGCGCGGAAACGCTCCTGTTGTTCATTTCCTGCAACCCGGACGCAAAACCGCCGGATTGGCTTCAGGCCTTGATGGCCCGCTTTTTGTGCAGTGCAAACTAAAAGGGCGGGGCGACTTCGTCTACCCCACCCTTCCGATTTTAATATGCCAGAACCGGTGGCGTCAAAGCGCCTTTTGCAGCTCCGGCAGGATGACGAAGAGATCGCCGACCAGGCCGTAATCGGCGACCTGGAAGATCGGGGCTTCCTCGTCCTTGTTGATGGCGACGATCACCTTCGAGTCCTTCATGCCGGCCAGGTGCTGAATGGCGCCGGAGATGCCGACGGCGATGTAGAGGTCGGGCGCGACCACCTTGCCGGTCTGGCCGACCTGCCAGTCGTTCGGTGCATAGCCGGCGTCGACTGCGGCGCGCGAGGCGCCGACCGCGGCGCCGAGCTTGTCGGCGACCGGCAGGATGACTTCCTGGAACTTCTCCGAGGAACCAAGCGCGCGGCCGCCCGAGATGATGATCTTGGCCGAGGTCAGCTCCGGACGGTCGTTCTCGGAGAGCTTGTTCTCGATGAAGGAGGAGAGGCCTGGATTGGCAGCGGCGCCGACCGTCTCGACCGCGGCCGAGCCGCCTTCGGGCGCCGCCGCGAAGGACGCGGTGCGCACCGTGATGACCTTCTTGGCGTCGGTCGACTGCACGGTCTGGATGGCGTTGCCGGCATAGATCGGCCGCTTGAAGGTGTCGGGCGAGACAACCTCGATGATCTCGGACACCTGGGCGACGTCGAGGAGTGCCGCCACGCGCGGCGCGATGTTCTTGCCCGACGAGGTCGCGGGCGCGACGATCGCGTCATAGGAGCCGGCGAGCGAAACGACCAGCGCCGCCGTCGGCTCGGCGAGACGCTCGGCAAGCTCGTCGGCCTCGGCCAGCATCACCTTGCGTACACCCTTCAGCTTGGCGGCGGCATCAGCCACGCCCTTGGCGCCCTTGCCGGCCACCAGCACGTCGACATCGGAGCCGATCTGCAGCGCCGCCGACAGCGCCTTGGCGGTCTGGTCGGAAAGGCTTGCATTGTCATGTTCGGCGATGAGGAGAATTGCCATTTTCTTTGTCCTTTCCCGATCGCTTTAAAGCACGCCGGCTTCGTTCTTCAGCTTCTCGACCAGTTCGGCCACCGACTTCACCTTGACGCCGGCCTTGCGGCCGCCCGGCTCCTCGGTCTTGATCACCTTGAGGCGCGGCTTGACGTCGGCGCCGTAGTCGGCCGGGCTCTTCTCGTCGAGCGGCTTCTTCTTGGCCTTCATGATGTTGGGCAGCGAGGCATAGCGCGGCTGGTTGAGGCGAAGGTCGGCGGTGACGATCGCCGGCATCTTCAATTCCACTGTCTGCAGGCCGCCGTCGACCTCGCGCGTCACCTTGGCCTGATCGCCTTCGAGCACGATCTTGGACGCGAAGGTGCCCTGCGGCCAACCAAGCAGTGCCGCCAGCATCTGGCCAGTCTGGTTCGAATCGTCGTCGATCGCCTGCTTGCCGAGGATGACGAGGCCGGGCGCTTCCGCCTCGACCACGCCCTTCAGCACCTTGGCGACGCCCAGCGGCTCGGTCTGCTCGTCGGTCTTGACCAGGATGGCACGGTCGGCGCCCATGGCGAGCGCGGTGCGCAGCGTCTCCTGCGCCTGCTGCGGGCCGACCGAGACGACGATGATCTCTTCAGCCTTGCCGGCTTCCTTGATGCGGATCGCTTCCTCGACCGCGATCTCGTCGAACGGGTTCATCGCCATCTTGACGTTGGCAAGCTCGACGCCCAGTCCGTCGGCCTTCACCCGGACCTTGACGTTGGCGTCCACAACCCGCTTCACGGGCACAAGGATCTTCATTTTCCTGTCACCTCTCCTGAGATAGTCGGGGCGCTATAGCAGCGTGCGCCCTGTCAGAGTTGTCGAAAGCCGACATCGCGGACGGAATATCCGCCCAGCTGTGCCGTTTCCGTAGTGGCGACAAATCGGCGCGTCAATATCCCACGACGCACCCAAATCGGTTCAGTCCCGGGGCGCCGCTGCTCCACGGCCCCATTGCGCCGCCGGCTGCGCCGGATCGCTCGCGGCCGGCTCGACAGGAACAGGCGGCTGCTGGATGTTGGGCGTCGGGTCCGGCTCGCCGTCGGCGCCGGCCAGCAGCGGCACGCCGCGGCTGCGCAGCACCAGCACCAGGATCGATCCGGCGATGATGCCGCCGATATGGCATGCCCAGGAGATCTGGTCCTCGCCGGCCGCTGCGAACATCACGATCTGGAACAGGATCCATAGGATCAGCGGAATGAAGGCCGGGATGCGCAACGGAATGCGGGCAAAGGCCAGCACCCAGACTTTCACCCGGGGGTAGAGGATCAGGTAGGCGGCGACGACCCCGGCGATGGCGCCCGAAGCGCCGATCAACGGCACCTGCGAATCCCAGGCCACCAACCCCTGGAAGAAGGCGCCGGCGATGGCGCAGGCAAGGTAAAAGATCAGATAGCGGATATGGCCGAGCGCATCCTCGACATTGTCGCCGAACACCCAGAGGAACAGCATGTTGCCGCCGAGATGGAAGATGTCGGCATGCAGGAAGGAATAGGTGAGGTAGCTCAGGCTCTCGGGGATGACGACGAATTCGGGCGAGAGCTCGACCTTGTCGTGAACCACCGACGGGATGAAGCCGAGACCGAGAACCGCGGCATTGGTGAAGTTCTCACCGCCGAGCGTGGTCGCCAAGTAGACCAGCACGTTCGCCACGATTAGGCCGATCGTCACATATTGCAGCCGGATGTGACGCAGCCTGTTGGTGTCGTAAAGCGGGATGAACATCGGACCCTCCCGCCTGCGGTTTCAGCGGTTCTTGCCGGGAACCCATAGCACGTCGGCCTTTCCATTGTCATTGACCGCGCGGGCGGCGACGAACAGGAAATCCGAGACGCGGTTGATGTATTTGAGCGCCTCGCGGTTGACATGCTCGGCCGGATCCTGCGCCAGCGCCACCATCAGGCGCTCGGCGCGGCGCGCCACGGTGCGGGCAAGATGGAGGGCGGCCGCGGCGGGCGTGCCGCCGTTCAGCACGAAGGATTTCAGCGGCTGCAGCTCCTTGTTGAGCGCGTCGATGTCGTGCTCGACGCGGTCGGTCTGGGCCGCGACGATGCGCAGCGGCTCGTATTCCAGCGGCCTGCCGTCATCCGGCACGGCGAGGTCGGCTCCCAGATCGAACAGATCGTTCTGGATGCGCGACAGCATGGCGTCGATCGCCGGATGCTCGGCGCCGGTGTGGACGCGGGCCATGCCGATGCTGGCATTGGCCTCGTCGACGGTGCCATAGGCGTCGACGCGCAGGTCGGATTTCAGCCGCCGCTCGCCGGTGCCGAGCCCGGTGGTGCCGTCGTCGCCGGTGCGGGTATAGATCTTGTTGAGCTTGACCACGCCGTGCCCTCTGAGATCCTCTATTTGCGCGTGAAATAGACAACCAGCAACAGCAGCGCCAGGGCCACGGCCTGCAGCATGATGCGCGCCTGCATCAGCTTGTTCGAGGTGAAGCCGGAGCCGCCGCGCATCATGTTGATCAGGCCGCGAACCAGCACGATCACCACGGCGGCCATCGCGACGATGGCGAGAATCTTGAAGATGATGAGCATCTGGCTGGCTCCGGTTCAGGTTCGGTCAGGCGCGCCTGGCGAGCACGCGGTAGAGCAGGGAGGCCGGCAGGATGCGTTTCAGCGCCGCGCCGATCCTGGCCGGCAGCGTTACCACATAGTGCGGGCGCGGGCGCTGTGACAGAAGCGCGTGGCGCAACGCCCTGTGCACGATCTCCGGTCCCGGCTTCAGCTTCGACACGCTGCCGCCCGCCTGAAGCCTTGCGAGCTGCGCCTGATAATCGGCGCGGTGGACGGAATTCTCGACGTCGATATTCTTCACGAACCAGGGCAGGCCATTGCTGGCGATCTTCGACCTCACCGGTCCCGGTTCGATCAAGGATAGGTGGATGCCGCTGCCTTCGAGCTCCTGGCGCATGCACAGCATCAGGCCTTCGATGGCGTGCTTGGAGGCCGAATAAGCGCCCCTGAAGCGGACCGGCGCCAGCCCGAGGATCGAAGAGCAGTGGACGAGCCGGCCGTGCCCCTGGCGGCGCATGACCGGAACGATGCGCCGGGTGAGGTCGTGCCAGCCGAAGAAATTGGCCTCGAACTGCTCGCGAAGTGCTGCGACCGACAGGTCCTCGACGGCGCCGGGCTGGGCATACGCGCCATTGTTGAAGAGCGCGTCAAGAGTGCCGCCGGTGCGCTCCAGCACTGCATCGACCAAGGCGGCGATGGATTCGGGCTCGCGATAGTCGAGATAGAAGGCCTCCAGGCCGTCGGCCTCGAGGGCTGCGATGTCGGCCGGCTTGCGCGCCGTGGCGAAGACCCGCCAGCCGTCCGCCTTCAACGCCCGCGCGCAATAGGCGCCGATGCCGGAGGAGGCGCCGGTGACGATGACGGTGCGCAACTCTTCTGCCGCGGGGCGCGTTGTGAGACCTGGGGTTGCCATTTACCGCAATCACTTCCCATATTCGCGGCGTTGACACAATCGAGCGGAGCGCAGGCCCTTGCTGCGGAATATCGTCGCCCTCAAGCGCGTGCTCTACGATGCGATAGGCCACTTTAACACTGATGACGGCTGGGCGATGGCCAGCCATCTGGCGATCACCTCGCTGATGGCACTGTTTCCGTTCCTGATCTTCGCCACCACGCTTGCCAGCTTCCTCGGCGCGCGCGCCTTCGCCGACACGGCCGTGCATCTGGTCTTCGACACATGGCCGGAGCAGATCGCCAAGCCGATCGCGCATGAGGTGCTCAACGTGCTCACGGTGCGCCGCACCGACCTTCTGACCTATGGCGTGCTGCTTGCGGCCTATTTCGCTTCCAACGGCATCGAAGCCCTGCGCACTTCGCTCAACCGCGCCTATCGGGTCACCGAGACGCGCGGCATCATCCACCGCCGGGTGCAAAGCATCATCTTCGTCCTGATCGCCACCGCCTGCTTTCTCGCCATCAGCGTGCTTTTGGTGTTCGCGCCGCTGCTCGCACGGCTGGCGGAGGCGCATCTGGAGTGGATCAAGCCGTATATGGGCACGATCACCATCTGGCGTTACGTGATCGCCTCGACGGTCATCGTCATCGGGCTGTTCTCCGTGCATATCTGGCTGCCGGCCGGCAAGCGGCGCTTCGTCTCGATCATACCGGGCATCGTCTTCACGCTGGTCGCCTGGCTGGTCGGGTCGACGATCTTTGCCACCTATCTCGACCATTTCTCGTCCTATGTGACGACCTATGCCGGGCTCGCCTCGATCATGATCGCGGTCGTCTTCCTCTACATCATCTCGGCGATCTTCATCCTCGGCGGCGAGCTCAACGCCGCGATCAGCCGTTATCTCGAAGCCCGAGCGCGGGTTGGGTGAGTTGGCGCCGGTCAGAAGAGGAACTGAAGAACTGGAGAATTGAAGAATTGAGGAACTGGAGAAAATGCGCCGACGCTTGGCTCCCCCCTTCTTCTTCAATTCCTCAATTCCTCAATTCCTCAATTCCTCAATTCTCCAGTTCCCCAGTTCTTCAATTCCCCAGTTCCCCTTTCCTCGCCTGCCGCGCCGTCGCCAGGGCGACGCCGAGCGTGGCGATCGCCATGCCGGCGATCTGCAGCAGATTGAGCTGCTCATTGAAAAGCGCCCAGGCAATGACCGCGGTTACGGCCGGCACCAGATAGAACAGCGAGGCGACCTTCGACATCTCACCGTCCCTGATCATCACCATCAGCAGGAATATGGCGCCGACCGACAGCACCAGGACCAGCCAGGCCATGGCGAAGATCAATTCGCCATTGACGGTGACGGCGCGGGTCTCGAAGGCGAGCGAGCCCAGGATCATCACGGCGGAGCCGCCGACATACTGCCACATCGTCGCCGACACCAGATCGCCGCCTGAGGCATAGCGCTTGTGCCAGATGGTGCCGGCGCTCATGCCGAGCACGGAGACGAGCGAAGCCGTCAGCGTCGCCGGCGTGACGCCGCCGCCCAGCGCCCCCAGCTTCGGCCACAGCACGATGACGACGCCGAGAAGGCCGACGGCAAGACCGGCCCAATGGCGCGGCAGGATCGCTTCGCCGAGGAACTTTCCGGCGAGCACGGCGGTGATCAACGGCTGCAGGCCGACAATCAGCGCCGAAAACCCGGCCGGCATGCCCCCGTGAATCGCCCAGAAGACGGCGCCGAGATAGACACCATGCATGAGGACGCCGGCCACCGTTGCGTGCAGCGCCTCTTCGCGCGTCGCCTTGCGCGAGCCAAGCAGAACGGTCAGCCCCGCGAACAGGGCCGCCGCGATCACGAAGCGGATGGCAAGGAAGGTGAAGGGTTCCGCCCAGGGCATGGCATAGCGCGCGCCAATGAAGCCGGTCGCCCACAGAACGACGAAGGAGGCGGGAATGAACCGCTTGATGCTCTGCATGGGGGAGGCTGCCGGGATGAACGGTTGATGACGGCAATTGCTCTAATGCCGTTCAATCCCGCAAGCAAAACGAAACGGTTGATCCATAAGCTAAGTTGAATTCATCAAACCGTGCCAAGAGGGGCATGGCGCATCGCCGCGCCATGGTGGGGCATGTTTTTGCATCTGGACACGACCTGGCTGTTGTTCGCCTTCGCGATCATCCCCGGCTTCGGCTTCTTCTTCGGCACGGCGCTCGACGCGATCATGGGGGAGAGCGGCTTCGGCCCGACCGGCAACACACTGCTGTTCATCTTCGGCTTTTTCGTCGCGGTGGGGGTCGCAAACAAGCATGGCATCAGCCTGAGCGATCTCAAGCTGGCGGTGGCCTGCGGGCTGGGCGGCGCCTTTGTCTTCATCAGCGTGCTGGCGCTGATCAAGGCCGGGATGGCGCGCTTCTAGCCAGCTAAAAACCGACCAATCTTCTGACGTCCTGCGGCGACATGCCCGCCTCCCGGAGGGAGGCCAGGCCGGTGTCCTTGAAGCTCTTGGACAGTTTCCTGCCGTCCGCACCGAGGATCAGGCGGTGGTGGAAATAACGCGGCTGCGGCAGGCCGAGCAGTTGCTGCAGCAGGCGCTGCACCCCGGTCGCCGAATAGAGGTCCTGGCCGCGCACGACATGGCTGACAGCCTGCAGCGCGTCGTCGACGACGACGGCGAGATGGTAACTGGTCGGGATGTCGCGGCGGGCGACGATGACGTCGCCCCAGGCCCGCGGTTGTGCTTCGATTGCTCGCGTCGCCGACATCGTCTCGTCGGTGAACTCCACCCACAGGCCGGCCGTGACGCGCGCCATCGCCGCCTCGACGTCGAGCCGCCAGGCGAAAGGCATGTTGTCCGCGATCCGCCGCTTGCGTTCCTTCATCGGCAAGTGCTTGTCGAGCGGCGGATAGAGCGGCACGCCGTCCGGATCGCGCGGCCAGTCGCGGCCGCCGGTCTCGGCGATAAAGGCGCGGATCTCGCCGCGACTCATGAAGGCCGGATAGACGAGTTCCTCGGCGATCAACCGGTCCAGCACCTCCCGGTATTCGGCGAAATGCTCGGACTGGCGGCGCACCGGTTCTTCCCAGCGCAATCCCAGCCATTCGAGGTCGCGGAAAATGCCGGCTTCGAATTCGGGCGTGCAGCGCAGGACATCGATATCCTCGATGCGCAGCAGTAGGCGCCCGCCGACCTGCGCCGCCATGCGCTGGTTGAGCAGAGCCGAGTAGGCATGGCCGAGATGCAATTGGCCATTGGGGCTCGGCGCGAAGCGGAATGTCAGGAGTGTCATATCTCGGGCGGTATTCGGGTTGAAAGGCGCTTCCGCCGGTTGCTAGTTAGCCATCAATTGCCATTTCGCGGGCGCCCTGGGAACAAGCAACGTGCAACGCATCGCCTCGCTGGATGACATTGCGACAGGGCTCGACGCGCTCTGCCGGATCGATCCGCGGCTGGCGGCCGTGCGCGGCCGGGCGGGCGAAGTGCCGCTGCGGCTGTCGGAACCTGGCTTTCAGAGCCTCGCTTCCATTATCGTTTCACAGCAAGTTTCCCGCGCCAGCGCCGACGCCATCTTCGGGCGGCTGGTGAAGCTTGTCGACCCGCTGACGCCGCAAGCAATCCTTGCCGCCGGCGAGGGCGTGTTTCGCGAGGCCGGGCTGTCGCGGCCGAAGCAGCGCGGGCTGCTCGCCGTCGCCGAAGCGGTGGCCTGCGGGCTCGATCTCGATCACCTGTGCACGCTGGACGCCGGCGAGGCGATCGCGGCGATGACGGCCGTGCCCGGCATCGGCCCATGGACGGCCGAATGCTACCTTTTGTTTGCCGCCGGGCACCCGGATGTGTTTCCCGCGCGCGACGTCGCCTTGCAGACGGCGGTCGGCCATGCGCTCGGAATCGACCCGCGTCCGCCGGAGAAAATGCTTATCCGGCTGGCCGAATCATGGAGCCCATGGCGGGGTGTCGCGTCGCGGCTTTTTTGGGCTTATTACCGGGAATTGAAGGGCAGGGATGCGGCGCCGACTGTCGAAATGGCAAAAAAAGCCTGAAAATCATGCGGTTTTGGCGATTTCGACGCACGACAATCCGCTTCACATCCCTGTCATGTCGGGCTTACAGTATCCGCGCCGTTCGGTTCTAGAAGCAAGGAGGCGAAGGACGTGACGGTTGCCGTATCTCCGGATGGGCTTCCCGCGCTGGTGCTGAACGCGGACTACCGTCCGCTCAGCTATTATCCCCTGTCGCTCTGGTCGTGGCAGGACGCCATCAAGGCCGTCTTCCTCGACCGGGTCAACATTGTCGCCGAATACGAGCACGCCGTCTCTTCGCCGACCTTCTCGATGAAGCTGCCGAGCGTGGTCAGCCTCAAAGCCTATGTGAAGCCGTCCAGGCATCCCGCCTTCACGCGCTTCAACGTGTTCCTGCGCGACCGCTTCCAGTGCCAGTATTGCGGAACGCCCGAGGATCTGACGTTCGACCATGTCATCCCGCGCCATCGCGGCGGAGCGACGACGTGGGAGAATGTCGTCGCCGCCTGCTCGCCTTGCAACCTCCGCAAGGGCGGCATGATGCCGGCCCAGGCCAAGATGTGGCCGCTGCAAAAGCCTTATCAGCCGACCATGCACGACCTGCACAACAACGGCCGCCTGTTCCCGCCCAACCATCTGCATGAAAGCTGGATGGATTATCTCTACTGGGATGTCGAACTCGAACCTTGAGATCGTTCGAGAATTCGGGAGGCTGGCCGTCTGAAGCAAGCGTCTGCGCTTCCGGTGCTCACGTACTGTAAGTACGCTCCGCTCCGGTTCTCGACGCTCACTTCAAACGACTCATCCTGCCGAATTCTGTGAACGATCTCGCGCCGCCGCTTTGGTGCCGGCTCAGTCCCGCGCGAGCGCGCTGCGGAAGGCGACGGCGGCGAGGACGAGGCTGGCGATGGCGTTCCAGCCGGCGAGCGACAGGCCGAGGATGCGAAGGGCGGCCTTGTCGCAGGAGGGCGGCACGAACTTGTCGAGCGCGTCGAGCACGCCCTTGCCGCCAGTGTCGACCGGACCGGCGCCGGCGGTGCAGTCGGCCGGACCTTGCCACCATGCCCATTCGACGCCCGAATGATAGACGCCGAGATAGAGGCCGTAGAGCATCAGCAAGCCGCCGATCGCGAGCAGCCCGCGCGTCACCCAGGCCGGCGCACGCAGCATCGAGGCGATCGCCGCCAGCACCATCAGCGGCACGCCGATATAGTAGGGCGTGCGCTGCTCCAGGCAGAGATGGCAGGGGATGTAGCCGCCGATATATTGGAAGGCGAGCGCCGAGCCGACCGTCGCGGCCATGGCGACGGCGAGAAAGAGCGCCGCGCGCATGCGCTGGCGTCCGGTATCGGCATTCATGGTCGCGGTCATCTATCGGGTCCGTTGTTGCGTCGCTATCCGTGGGCGTATCTGACGAGGATATAGAGCAAAATCAGGGCAGTGGCGCCGGCGCCGACAATCAATCCCAAGCGCTTTTCGATGAACTCTCTGATCTCCTCGCCATAGCGGCGAAGCAGCCAGGCAAGCAGCAGGAAACGCGCGCCGCGCGCCACGATCGCGAGCCCGATGAAGAGCAACAGATTGACGCCGATGACGCCCGACAGGATCGTCACCACTTTGATCGGCGGCAGATGGGCCGCGCCCGAGGTGACCAGCATCAGGATGATGAAGCCGACGCCGGACGAGGTGCGCAACCGCTCGAATTCGTCATATTTGCCGTAGAATTCGAGCACCGGCTTGGCGACCGCCTCATAGGCATAGTGGCCGATGAACCAGCCGGCGACGCCGCCCAGGACCGAAGCGACCGTGGCTATCAGCGCATAGCGATAGGCGCGCTGGGGTTTGGACAGCGCCATCGGCAGGAAGAGCACGTCGGCCGGCACCAGGAAGACCGAGCTTTCGACGAAGGCAATGAAGGCCAGCCACCATTCGGCCGATTTGCGCGCCGCCAGCGACAGGGTCCAGTCGTAAAGTCCGCGAAGCATCGGCTCTCCTAATGCGATTGACACAATTCCGGACGGAAAACCGCTGCGCTTTTCCTGGAATTACCTAATGCATGTCGCCCAAACGGCGCAGCGGTTTTCGGCCACCGGCACGGACGAAACAAGGACCCAAAGCGCCGCAGCCGCCATTATCGACCGGGCACCTTAAACATTCGCCTCTCTAGAAAGATTTCCTGCGGCGCACAATGGCGGCGGTCCTTACAAGACCGCCGGATGCTGTTTGGCCGAAGCGGCGCCGGCAAATCCGCAACAGGCCAGTTGACGAACACCCATCCGCCCGTATAGTCCGCGCCCATCCAGGCCGCCCGGCCTGAGCCCCTATGGCGGAATTGGTAGACGCGCTCGACTCAAAATCGAGTTCCGCAAGGAGTGCTGGTTCGATCCCGGCTAGGGGCACCATTCTTCGCTCTGCGAGCTTCGCATGGCAGGCCACCCTTTTTGCTTCGGGTGGCAGGCCATTGCCCCTACGAGCTTCGCATGGCAGGCCATCCCGAATGCCCTACCGCATATTCCCCGTATGCCCCTGCGAGTAGCGCCCCGGCTGCGGCCACACCGTCAGGCCATGCGGCTCGGCGCCGACGCGGATTTTCGTCACGGCGCCGCTGGTGGTGTCGATCATATAAACCTCGCTGTCGAAGCGGCCCGACAGCCATAGCTGCCTGCCGTCGGCGCTGACATTGCCCATGTCGGGGCTGCCGCCGCCGGGGATCGGCCATTGCGCGATCACGGCGCGGGTGGCGAAGTCGATCACCGTAATGCTGCCCGGGCCCCTGGCCTTGCCCTGCTCCATCCTGTGCGAGCCGCGGTTCGAGACGTAGAGCCGCTTGCCGTCGCGGCTGACGACGAAGCCGTGCGCGCCGATGCCGGTGTGGATGAAGCCGATTTCCCGAAAACTGTCCCCGTCGACCAGGAACACGCCGTCATTCATCATGTCGGCGACGTAGAAGACCTTCCCGTCGGGCGATAGGCGGATGTCCTGCGGCATGCCCATCCTGGAGAAGTCGAGATGGCCGAGCAACTTCTGGTTCTTCAGGTCGATCTTGGCCAGGCCGCCGTTGCCATATTCGCAGGTGAAGATCGCGTAGGAGCCGTCGGCAGAGAAGTCGGCATGGTTGATCCCCGGGCAAGTCGGCGTCGGCAGGCTGGATTTCAACGCCATGGTCGTCGGATCGCGGAAATCGAGCTGCTCCATCGCCTCGTCGACGACGATTGCCGCGCTGCCGTCCGGCATGAAATACAGATTATAGGGGTCGTCGACCGGGATCTGCTGGCCGGGCCTGGCCGTCATCGGGTCGATCGGCGTAAGGCTGCCGTTCCTGCCGGTGCCGTTGTTGGCGACCCACAGCGTCTTCAAATCCCAGGACGGCACGACATGCTGCGGCTTGCTGCCGACCGGAAAGCGGCCGACCTCCTTCAAGGTGACGGTGTCGATCACCGAGACGGAGTTGGAGGAGCGGTTCGGCACATAGACGCGTGGCAGTGCGCCGGCGGTGGCGGGGCTCAGATGGCCGGCCGTGGTCTGGCTGTAGATGTTGACCGGGGGAGGGGGCGGATCGCTGCAATCCTCCGGGCAGGTGTCGGCCACGGCTCGAGCCGGAAACATGGCGAGCAGGACAAGCGGCGCACAAAGGCGGGCGAAGCGCAGGACGATATCGATCATTTGAAGTGCTTTGTGGTGAAGGCAGGCCGGGTCCGGCCGCCGCAAGCCATAGCCGGTGTCTCGCCGCCCATTTAGCGTCTTTTCAGCAGGCTCCGCATGCGGTTGCGCAGGATGCGCGCCATGTTGCGGGTCTCGCGGTAGAGATGCAGTTGCGAGGCGGCCTGACGGGCCAGCCGGTCGGCGTCCGGCGTCAGCCCGATCACCAGCGTGCCCATCGGCTTGCGCTCGCTCCACAGACGGCTCATCACCGGATGGTCCGGAACCGCGCAGGAATCGGTCATGACGATGTTGGGATCGTCGAGATGCTGCCTGGTCACCTCGATCATCAAGAGCGTGCCCGGCGAATAGGCGGAGAGCGCCTCGTCATAGGCCGTCTTCCAGGTATAGGCGACGCCGGCCTCGACGAAGACGACCAGGCAGGCGATGGTGCGGCCGTCGAGCGTCAAGAGGTGGATGCGGCACATGTCCTGCTCGGCCAGCCTGTGCACGGCCTCGCGGGCGAAGGCGGCGCGGTAGCGGTCGATCGCCATCGCGGTGCGCTCGCGGCCTTTCCAGCCGGCCGCTTCCAGCGTCAGGAAGCTTTCGATGGCGTGGCGGATCTCGTCCGGCCCGCGCGCCACGGTGTGCTCCAGCTTGCCGAGGTCGGCGAGACGCCGCTTCAGGCGGCGGAATTCGCGATAGTGATGCGCGCGCAGCGATGCCTTGAGGTAGTCCTCGCCGTCGGCGTCGCTATCGAGCACCGGACGCTCGACCTTGCCGGTGGTCACCATGGTCAAGCCGCGGCTGTCGGCAAAGGAGGTGAGCAGACTCGCCACCGGACCGTCAAGGCGCATATCGGGCAGCACGAAAACCTTGGGCAACTTGAGATGCGGCCGCGACAGCATCGAGAAGAAATCCTCGATGACGCCGACCGGATCGTCGCGATCGACCAGCGGCGTTCCGAGCGGGCCGAACGGGCTCGACCATGCGCGCATCACCGGGACGCCGAGCGGGATCGCCGGCCGCTCGACCGAGAACGGCGCCAGAAGCCGCAGCCGGTTGCGGTATTCGTCGCCGTCGCGGATGACGGCCAGCCGCACCTCGCGGTCTTCCAGCCGCGGCATCGCCGGCGCCAGGAAGCGCGGGTTGAAGAAGACGTTCGGCTCGATTGTGCGGGCGCTGAGATAGTCAAGCTCCTCGACAAGGTCGAAGCCGGCCGAGGCCGGGTAGATGGCGAGCTTGCGCTCCGGCCTGTTGCTGGCGAAGAGCTCGATATGGGCGGGGTCGACCTCGCGCGCCAGGCCGGCAAGGTTGGAAACCATGGCGCCGGCGGTGCCGCCGCTGGTCTCTTCGAGCAACGGGACGGCGGCCATCAGGCGACTTCCTTGTTTGCGGGCACGAAGATCGCCATCACGATGCCGAGCTTGCGCCAGACGGTGAAGGAGAGCGCGCTGGCCTCGAAGACCATGGCGAGGCTGGTGGCGATTGCCGCGCCCCAGAGGCCGAACAGCGGAATGAGGATCACGTTGAGGCCGATGTTGAGCGCAAGCGTCATGGCATAGACGGCGGCGCAAATGTTCTGGTTGCCGCTCATGGTGAGCAGGCTTTCGCAGGGGCCGACGGCGGCGCGCGCCACGACGCCCAGCACCAGCAGGAAGAGCAGCGGGTAGCCGGCGGCGAATTCGGGACCGAACAGCACCAGCATAGGCTCGCCCAGCGCCAGCACCATGAGCGCCATCAGCAGCGAGGGCCAGAAGGTCCAGGAGACGGTCTCGCGGGCGAAGGCGGCGAGCCGATGCGGCTCGCCATGCGTGAACTGGGCGTAGCGCTGTGCAACGCCGGCCTTGACCGCGAAATAGACGAAATGCACGAGCGCCAGCGTCTTCACCGTGGCGAAATAGACCGCGACGTCATTGGGGTCGAGATAGGCGCCCACCATCAGCACGTCGGCATTGGTGAGCAGGAAGAAGAAGCCCTCGACCAGGAAGATCGGCAGCGAGACGAGGATCCACTGGCCGAAATGCACCGCCATCGGCCCGGCCGGGATCTTTTTCTCCATGCGCGAGGTGACGGCCATCAACTGACCCAGCGTGGTGACATAGGTTGCGGCGATGGAGGCGAAGATCGCGGTCTTGGCGTCGGGCACATAGTGCAGGCCAAGCATCAGCGCCATGAACGCCAGGATCAGCACCGGCCGCACCAGATAGGTGGGCGACAGCGCCAGCAGCGCCCAGGAATTGGCGCGCGCCAGCCCTTGCAGGAGATCGCCGAGCGCGATCATCGGCAGACAGATGACGCCGAGGATGAAGGGGATGACGTAGTAGTTCTCGATCCAATCCGAGGCGAGCCAGACGCCAAGCGCGCCGAGGCCTGCCACCAGCGTCGAGGCGACGAGCACGAAAAGGCGGCTCGCCTGCACGATGCCGCGCAGCTCGGCCAGCATGCCGCGCTCGCGATATTCGGGAATGAAACGGATGACCGAGGTGTGGAAGCCGAGGCAGGCGAGATTGCCGACGATGACCATCGTCACCCAGACCAGCACCGAGATGCCGTATTCGAACGAGCCCATCCAGCGTGCCATCAGCACCTGGCTGACGAAGGCGATGAAGGCGCTGACGATGCGGATGGAGAAGGCGATCAGCGACATGCGCCCGGCTTCGCCGCGCTCGTCGGCGGTGGACAGCACGGCATCGATGCGGCCAAGCAATGGCCGCATGCGCAGCGCCCAGCGCTGCGGCAGGAACCGCCCGGCAGTCGTTGCCGCGGAAAAGCGCACCCCGAATACTCTCCGTTTTCCGCCTCTTTCCAAGGTTTCGGTCTATCCGAAACACCTTAAGAAAGGATGGGTGGGGTGCGGGCTTTTCCTTCTCCCCTTGTGGGAGAAGGTGTCGCCGAAGGCGACGGATGAGGGGTGTTCCAGGGAACGCAGACCTCTCACTCCGCTGGAACACCCCTCATCCGTCTCGGCGCTATCGCGCCGATCCACCGCCCGGGGCGAGCCACGGGTCTCGCCCGTCCTTCGGACCCCACAAGGGGAGAAGGCAAGAGGCGCCCTACATCCCCTGCATAGCGTCGCAGGACACATTCGGGTTCATGTCGGCGAAGGCGCCGGTGGGGTTTTGCTTCCAGGCCCAGACATGCAACTCGTAGAACGGGCCGAGGCCGTAGCGGTTGGGCGCGGTGTTGAAGTTGAACAGATGGCCTTCGAGCGAGGCCGGGCCCTTCGCGGTGATGTATTCGACGGCGATCAGCTTCAGTGTGCCGTCGGCCATCGGCTCGTACATCACCGCTTCCGGCTTGGCGACGTCGACGGCGTCGTCCTTCAAATAGGCGGCGTTGACGTAGTGGATGCCCATGGCGCCGCCGGTGAGGCCGCTGGCGCAGGGGATCGGCGCGTAGCCTTCGGCTTTCGCCACGGCAACGTCCTCGAAGCGGCTGTCGAGCGTCCGCACCTTTTCGGCGAGCGGATTGACGGTTTCGGCCGTGGCCGCGCCCGCCATCAGCATGATGATCGAGGCAGAAGCGCCGATAACGCATTTGATTAAGGTCTGAATGTTCATTTGTCTCTCCAATTGAGGCGCGCAAGCGGCGGCAGTCGACCGGTAAGCCAACTCCGAACGCCGGCGGCGCTGTCGCTAAAAGGGATGGTCGCTGATCCTGACCAGAGCGGTTCACCGAACGAACCGCTCCAAGTCTTTGTTTTGCGCAATTCCGGACGGAAAACCACTGCGCAGTCTTCCTGGAATAGCCCGGTGCGGGATCAGCTGTGATGCCACCAATATTCCCAGTATTCGCGCGGGTTTTCCCGCTCGTGCAGGCCGATGTCGCGTCTCAGGTAGCCGTCCTGCGGCGGCAGAAGGCGTCGCCGGTTTCGCAGGGGCGAAAGCAACGCCGACACAGCCCGTCGCATGAAGCCGCGCCGTGACGGGACGATGTCCGCCGCGGCGGATGCAGCCTCGTCTTCTGGCACGGCGTCAGGTCCGCCGGCGACGGGTATGGTCTGCCCGACATGATCTGCCCGATCAGCGATAAAAGTACGGGTCGAGGACCCGGACCTCCGTGATCTTGTCGACGGGAAGCGAATTCTTCTGCGCGGTGCTGCGGATCGCCTCCGGCGAGGGCGCATCGTAAATGCAGAAGCTCTTGCTCTTGTCCGGCGAGACGAAGGATTGCACCCAGGTGACGCCTTTCTCGGCATTGCGGGCGATGACGCCGCCCATCGCGGTTGCGCCGGCATCGTTCATCGGCACGTGAAGCCCATCGGGGAAGGTACGTTCAATCAGGTAACGAGGCACGATCGGTTTCCTTTCATTGGTGAATTGCGCTCGGTTCAAGCGCGACCCAGCAGAAATCACCTTCGCGGCAGGCGCGCATCGGAGCCATTCCCCATATTGACCGGGACGATTCCCTATCTTTGCGACGTTTTATGTGGAAGATGGCACCTCAGTGTGTGGAAAGTCACATTTCGGTGCCGTTTCCCGCGTTATCGCGGCGGCGGCCCGCCACGATGGAAATTCTGATTTCGTGAGAGAGTGACGATGCTTCTGGAACGGCAGACGCAACTGCAGCAAATGAATGCCTTGCTGGCGGATGCAACAGGCGGCCGCGGCCGCGTCGTGGTCCTGTCGGGAGAAGCCGGCGCCGGCAAGACGGCGCTGGCCGAGGCGTTCGCAAGCCGCTTGGGCAAGGACCTGACCGTGCTTCGCAGCGCCTGCGAGGATCTCTCCATTCCCGATCCCCTGGGGCCGCTTTACGATCTGGCGCGCGAGGCGCAGTGGGAGCCACCGCGAGCGATCGACGACAGCCAGGTGCAGCGGCTGCCATTGTTTTCCGAGGCGCTCGACGTTTTCGAAGCGAAAGGTCCATCCCTGCTCGTCATCGAGGACCTGCACTGGGCCGATGACGCGACGCTCGATTTCGTGCGTTTCCTCGGCCGGCGCATTGCAAACACGCACATCCTGCTTCTGATCACGGCGCGCACCGACCGCAGCGAAGGACAGATGCGCGTACGCCGGGCGCTCGGCGAGATACCGGCCGGCAACATCCAACGCATAGAAGTGCCGCTGCTCAGCGAAAGCGCGGTGCTCTCGCTCGCCGCGGCGGCCGCGCGCGACGGCGACGCGATCTACCGCGCAACGGCGGGCAACGCCTTCTTCGTCACCGAGCTGCTCGCCGCCGCGGTCGATGGCGCGTTGCCGGCGAGCGTCCGCGACGCCGTGCTGGCGCGCGCCGAAAGATTGTCGCCCGGCGCCCGCTCGATGCTCGACGCGGTCTCGGTGTTTCCGCGCCGCGCCGATGCCTGGGCGCTGAGCGGCCTTTGCGGGATCGCCGCCGCCGGCCAGCTCGCCGAATGCGTCGCCAACGGCCTCCTCGAGGATTTCGGCGATGGCTATGCTTTCCGGCACGAGATCGCCCGCACGGCCATCGAGATGGCGCTGACGCCCAGCAAACGACGCGAGTACAATGAGCGCGCGCTGGCGGCGTTACGGGAAAATCCGCAAGTCGCCACCGCAAGGCTGGTGCATCATGCCGTGGAAGCACAAAACCTTGACGTGGTGCGCGAGCTCGCGCCGGTTGCCGCGCGCGAGGCATCCCGCGTCGGCGCGCATCGCGATGCGGCGGGCTATTACGAGGTCGCGCTGCGCTATGCGGATATCCTGCCGATCGAAAAGCGGGCGGAGCTCTACGAGGGGCATGCCTTCGAGTGCCACCTGATCGGCCGCGTCGAGGCGGCGATGGAGGCGCAAGGCCGGGCGCGCCAGCTGCGCCAGGCGCTGGGCGACCGGCTCAAGGAAGGCGACAGCCTCAGATGCCTCTCGCGCTTTGCCTATCTGCTCGGCGATCGCGAGGCAGCGGATCGGTTCGGAGAGCAGGCCGTGGGGCTTCTGGAGACCGCGCCCGACAGCGCCGAGCTGGCGATGGCTTATTCGAACCTCTCGCAACTGGCGATGTTGGCCGAGCGGCTCGAGGACGCCCTTTCGCTCGGCGGCAAGGCGGTCGAGCTGGCGGAGCGGCTCAACCGGGCGGACATTCTGTGTCATGCGCTGAACAATGTCGGCGCCGCCCGACAATGGCTGGATTTTGCCAAGGGGCGGCGCGATCTCGCCCGCAGCCTTGGGATTGCGCTGTCGGGCAACTACCAGGAGCATGCGGCGCGCGCCTTCACGAACTGCGCCTGCGTCGAGATGAACAGGCTCAACTTCAAGGAGGCGGCGTCGTTCCTGAATCGCGGCATCGGCTATTGCGTCGAGAACGATCTCGCGACATGGCGCGACTACATGCGCGGCGTGCAGGCGCAGCTTTTGCTTCGCCGCGGCTTCTGGAACGACGCCGCGACAATGGCGCATGAGGTTGTCGACGACGACGCAACGACGCCGCTGGTGCGCTATCCGTCGCTGGTGGCGCTGGCACAATTGCGCATCCGCCGCGGCGACCCGTCGGCCGAGCCGATCGTCGAAGAGATGAGGCGGTTCCTGGACAAGGGCATGGAGCTGCAGCGCCTCGTGGCGTTTGCCCAGGTGCTGGCCGAATCGGCCTGGCTTGGACAAGCCGACAAGCAGGAAGCCTTGCGGCTGATCGCGGTTGCCGAAAATCTCGCGCCAACGCCGGCCGTGTTCGGCGAACTTGCCACCTGGCGGGAACTGTTGTCGCCGGGATCCGAACCCGGCGACACGGACGGCATGGCGGAGCCGCACCGCCTGCAACTGACGGGCGACTGGCGCGCCGCCGCCAGCCTATGGGCCGAAATGGGGGCGCCTTTCGAACAGGCAATGGCCTTGCTGCTCGGCGACGAAGCGGCGCAGCGCGAGGCACTCGCCATTTTCGAGGACCTTGGCGCGAGGGCGGTCGCGCAGCAGGCGCGCAGCCTCATGCGGGAAAGCGGCGTCAGTCACATCGCGAGAGGGCCGCGACAGGCGACGCGCGCCAACCAGGCCGGCCTCACGCAGCGCCAGATGGAAGTCCTGGAACTTCTCGAGCGAGGCTTTTCCAACAAGAAGATCGCCGCGCATCTGACCATTTCGCCCAAGACGGTCGATCACCACGTTTCGGCCGTGCTGGAGAAGCTGGAGGTCATCTCGCGCGGCGAAGCGGCTGCCGCGGCGCGCGCGTCGGGTCTGGTGTGAGGCTTGTTTTCTGCACCTGAAGGAAACCGCCGGCCCCGGCGCTGCCCCTCATCCGCCCTTCGGGCACCTTCTCCCCGTTGAACGGGGAGAAGGAAATAGGCGTCAGGCGAACGTGCCGTGGCAGTGCTTGTACTTCTTGCCGGAGCCGCAGGGGCAGAGTTCGTTGCGGCCGACCTTGCCCCAGCTCGCGGGGTTCTTCGGATCGCGGTTTTCCGGTGCGACGACGGCGTTGGTGTCCTGACGCACCAGAAGCGCGGTCTCGCCGCCCTGGAAATCATCCTCGCCGGTGGAGCCGTCGATATGGCTGCCGAACATCTCGGGCGCTTCAGGCGGCGGCGCATCGGCCGCCTGGCGCACCAGCTCGACGCGCATCAGCTGTGCGGTGACGGCCTGCTCCAGATTGCCGAGCATGGCCTGGAACAGCTCGAAGGCCTCGCTCTTGTATTCCTGCAGCGGGTCGCGCTGGGCGTAGCCGCGGAAGCCGACGACCGAGCGCAGATGGTCGAGGTTGACGATGTGCTCGCGCCACAGATGGTCGAGCGTCTGCAGCACCACCGAGCGTTCGACATAGTTCATCACATCGGGGCCGAAGCGGTCGGCGCGCTCCTTGGCGGCGGCGTCGGCGGCGGCCGTGATGCGCTCGCGAATGTCGTCCTCGGCGATGCCTTCTTCCTTGACCCATTCCTCGACCGGCAGGTCGAGGTTGAGGTACTGCGCCACTTCCTCCTTGAGACCGGCGACGTTCCACTGCTCGGCATAGGCGTTTTCGGGGATGTTCTTGGCGACGATCTCCTCGATGACGCCTTCGCGCATCTCGGCAATGGTTTCGGCGAGACCTTCTCCGTCCATCAGCTCGATGCGCCGCTGGAACACCGCCTTGCGCTGGTCGTTGGCAACGTCGTCATATTTCAGGAGGTTCTTGCGGATGTCGAAGTTGCGCGCCTCGACCTTCTTCTGCGCTTTCTCGAGCGCCTTGTTGATCCAGGGATGGATGATCGCCTCGTCTTCCTTGAGGCCGAGCTTCTGCAGCATGCCGTCCATGCGCTCGGAGCCGAAGATGCGCATCAGATCGTCCTGCAGCGACAGGAAGAATTTCGAGCGGCCGGGATCGCCCTGCCTTCCTGAACGACCTCTAAGCTGGTTGTCGATGCGGCGCGATTCGTGGCGTTCGGTGGCCAGAACATAGAGGCCGCCGGCAGCCAGCGCCTTTTCCCTCAGGCGCTCGACGTCGGCGTGAATTTCCCTTTCCCTGGCCTCGCGCTCGGGGCCCTCGGGCATGTCTCCAAGTTCCTCCGCGATGCGCATCTCGGCATTGCCGCCGAGCTTGATGTCGGTGCCGCGGCCGGCCATGTTGGTGGCGATGGTGATGGCGCCGGGCTTGCCGGCCTGGGCGACGATGGCCGCCTCGCGCTCGTGGTGACGGGCGTTCAGCACTTCGAAGTCCTTGAACCCGTCCTTGCGCAAGCGCTCGGCCAGCTGCTCGGATTTCTCGATCGAGGTGGTGCCGACCAGCGTCGGCTGGCCTTTGGCGCTGGCTTCGCGGATTTCCCTGACGATCGCCTTGTACTTCTCCTCGACCGTCCGGTAGACCTCATCGTCCTCATCCTTGCGGATGACCGGCAGGTTGGTCGGGATTTCGGTGACCTCGAGGCCGTAGATGTTGCCGAATTCCTCCGCCTCGGTCAGCGCCGTGCCGGTCATGCCGGCGAGCTTCTTGTAGAGGCGGAAATAGTTCTGGAAGGTGACGGAGGCCAGCGTCTGGTTCTCGGGCTGGATCTGAACGTGCTCCTTGGCCTCGAGCGCCTGGTGCAGGCCTTCCGAATAGCGGCGGCCCGGCATCATGCGGCCGGTGAACTCGTCGATGATGACGATCTCGCCGTTGCGCACGATGTAGTCCCTGTCCTTCTGGAACAACAGATGCGCCTTCAGCGCGTTGTTGACGTGATGGACGATGGCGACGTTCTCGACGTCATAGAGCGACTCGCCTTTCAACAGGCCGGCGTCGCGCAGCATGTTTTCCAGCTTCTCGGTGCCGTCCTCGGTGAAGATCGTCGTCTTCTGCTTCTCGTCGACCTCATAGTCGGCCGGGCCGAGCTTCAGCATGAAAGCGTCGATGGTGTTGTACATTTCCGAGCGGTCTTCGAGCGGACCGGAAATGATCAGCGGCGTGCGCGCTTCGTCGACCAGGATGGAATCGACCTCGTCGACGATGGCGTACGAGTGTCCACGCTGCACCATCTGCGAGCGCTCATACTTCATGTTGTCGCGCAGATAGTCGAAGCCGAGCTCGTTGTTGGTGGCATAGGTGACGTCGCAGGCATAGGCCTCACGGCGTTCCTCGTCGGAAAGGCCGTGGACGATGACGCCGACGTTGAGGCCGAGGAATTTGTAGACGCGGCCCATCCATTCGGCGTCGCGCTTGGCGAGATAGTCGTTGACGGTGACAACATGCACGCCCTTGCCGGCGAGCGCATTGAGGTAAACCGGCAAGGTGGCGACCAGCGTCTTGCCCTCGCCGGTGCGCATCTCGGCGATGCCGCCATTGTGCAGCACCATGCCACCGATCAATTGCACGTCAAAGGGACGCATGCCAAGCACGCGGCGGGCGGCCTCGCGCACCGTGGCGAAGGCCGGAACCAAGAGATCGTCGAGCGCAGCGCCGTTGGCGAGATCCTGGCGGAACTTTTCCGTGCGCCCCGCGAGCTCGGCATCGGAAAGCGCCCGCATCTCGTTTTCCATGGCGTTGATGGCTTCGACCCTTGGCCGGGTCGACTTGACGCGGCGGTCGTTGGAAGAACCGAAAACCTTACGGGCGAGACCGCCGAGACTGACCATCCAATGGCCCTTTCGATAGCAATTTAGCCGTTTGCGACAGGCACCTGGCGGGCCCATCAAATCCGCGTGAGTGCGGACAAACGCAAAAAGCGCCCGGAAAACGGTTCTGGACGCCAAGTCGTTGGACAGATAAGAGGGGGCTCAATCGATGTCAACGCCGCGTTAGCCCTATCGGCAGCGCCAAATTCCGCCACAATTCGACTGATCTGGAACCCTTCCGCTCACGCGATCCTTATTGGCAATCCCCATTGGAGTTTATCTTGATGTCCCTGTCGATCCGCCGCGCCTCGCTCGCCAGTCTCGGTCTGGCCTTCGGGCTCTCGGCCCTTTGCCTGTCGCCGCTGATGGCGCAAGAGACCAAGCCCGCCCAGCCGGACGCCACGGCGCCCGCGGCTGCTCCGGTCGATCCCAATGCCGTGATCGCCACCGTCAATGGCGAGAAGTTGACCGAGGCCGATCTTCGGCTCGCCGAAGGCGAACTGTCGCAGCAGTTCGCGCAACTGCCGCCTGAACAGCGCCGCGCGGCGGCCCTCTCAGCGGCGATCGAAATCCGCGTCATGGCCAAGAAGGCCGTCGACAGCGGCCTCGACAAGGACGCCGACTTCCAGCGTCGCATGGCTTTCCTGCAGGCACGAGCCCTGCATGGCGAGGTCGTCGAGAAGGAAGTGGTCGACAAGGTGACGGACGCCGAAGTGCGCGCCCGCTATGACCAGGAGATCGCCAACACGCCGCCGGTCAACGAAATCCATGCCCGTCACATCCTCGTGAAGACGAAGGAAGAGGCCGAGGCGATCATCAAGCAGCTCGACGGCGGCGCCGATTTCCAGAAGCTCGCCAACGAACACACCAGCGACCCGAGCGGCAAGACCAGCGGCGGCGATCTCGGCTGGTTCGGCCCGGGGCAGATGGTGCCGGAATTCGACAAGGCGGCGTTCGCGCTCGACGTCGGCAAATATTCGAAGGAGCCGGTGCAGTCGCAGTTCGGCTGGCACGTCATCAAGGTCGAGGACAAGCGCGCCAAGCAGCCGCCGGCCTTCGACGACGTCAAGGACCAGGCCAAGCAGGCGGTGATCCGCGACAAGTATTTCGCCATGGTCAAGGAGCTGCGCGCGGCCGCCAAGGTCGAGATCCCGGACGAGAAGCTCAAGAAGGACATCGACACGCTGGAAGCCGGCAAGTAATCCGCTTGCGGCTGAATAATTCTGAAAGGGCGCCTTTGGGCGCCCTTTCGCTTTCGGGGGTCAAGCGTTCATTATGCCCCGCGTGATGTAGCGAATGGCGGCGCGGATCGCCGCCTTGTCCTCGTCGAGCCGTTCGGTCAGCAGATGCCGCCAGGCGAAAGAAGCGACCAGGTCGGCCACGATCCCGGCATCGACGTCGGCCGCCACCTCGCCGCGCGCCTTGGCCCGCTCGATCATCCGGCCGGTATGGCTGCGGCGTCCTTTTGAATATTCGGCAAGCGCGGCCGCGGCCGTCTCGTCCGACTGCGCCTCTGCGATCAGCGAGCGGAAGATGTTGCCCGACGGGGTGTCGCGCCAATGCGCGAACAGGTTCTCGAGGAAGCCGGCCAGATCGTCCTCGACGTTCCCGGTGTCGGGCGTCTCGACGCGCTTCTGCCGCTGGTAAACCTCGATCAGCAGGGCCGCCTTGCTCGGCCACCAGCGATAGATGGTCGGCTTTCCCGCCCGCGCCCGCCGGGCGACGGCCTCGATCGAGAAGCCGGCATAGCCCGCCTCGCGCAACACCGCCTCGGCGGCGTTGAGGATGGCATCGGCGCTCTCGGGACTGCGTTTTGCGCCGATCGACTTGCGCCCGCGAGCGGCGGCTTCGCCCATCGAGGTCTTCCTTGGCCGGTGAATCTGCAGCTGATCATATTGTCTTCAGCGACGAAACGAAACGACGTGTTTCCAATTGCAAGGCCGCCGGCCAAGCCGGGAAGGCGCGGCCAGAACGCCTCTTGCGCCGGCGCGCGCTATCGGGCAAACCGGCTTCCTTCCTTTCGTGTTCTTGCCGCTCCGGGATACCGATGTCTGCTACGATTTCGCCGCTCGCACCGAAGAAATATCCGAAGATGCCGGTCATCGAGGGTGTGCGCATCGCGACCGCCGAAGCCGGCATCAAGTACCGCAACAGAACCGACCTGCTGGCCATGGCCTTCGATCCGGGCACGGCTGTCGCCGGCGTGTTCACCAGGTCGAAATGCCCGTCGGCGCCCGTCGACTTCTGCCGTCAGAACCTGCCCGCCGGCAAGGCGCGTGTCCTGGTGGTCAATTCCGGCAATGCCAACGCCTTCACGGGCAAGAAGGGCCAGGCTTCGACCGCGCTGACCGGCGAGGCGGCGGCGAAGGCCGCCGGATGTTCGCAGAGCGAGGTGTTCCTGGCCTCGACCGGCGTCATCGGCGAGCCGCTCGACACGACCAGATTCAGCCATCTGCTCGCCGGCCTGATCAAGGACGGCAGGCCGGATCAGTGGACCGAGGCGGCCAAGGCGATCATGACCACGGACACCTATCCGAAGGTGGCGACGGCGACGGTCAAACTCGGCGACACCGACGTCACCATCAACGGCATCGCCAAGGGCGCCGGCATGATAGCGCCCGACATGGCGACGATGCTCTCCTTCATCGCCACCGACGCGCCGATCGCAGCTCCCGTGCTGCAGGACCTGCTGTCGCGCGGCACGGCCAAGACCTTCAATGCGGTGACCGTCGACAGCGACACCTCGACCAGCGACACGCTGCTCTTCTTCGCCACCGGCAAGGCCGCGGCGCGCGGCGCGCCGCCGATCGGCGATCCCAAGGATGCGCGGCTCGGCGCCTTCCGCCGGGCGCTCCGCAAGGTGCTGAAGTCGCTGGCGCTGCAGGTGGTGCGCGACGGCGAGGGCGCGCGCAAGCAGGTCGAGGTCACCGTCACCGGCGCGAAATCCGCCCGCTCGGCCAAGCGCATCGCGCTCTCGATCGCCAACTCGCCGCTGGTCAAGACGGCCGTCGCCGGCGAGGACGCCAATTGGGGCCGCGTGGTCATGGCCGTCGGCAAGGCCGGCGAGCCGGCCGACCGCGACCGGCTGTCGATCTGGTTCGGCGACAACCGCCTGGCGCATGAGGGCGAGCGCGATCCGGCCTATTCGGAGGAAGCGACCTCGGCCTATATGAAGCGCGACGATATCCGCATCCGCGCCGATCTCGGCATCGGCCGCGGCAAGGCGACGGTGTGGACCTGCGACCTCACCAAGGAATATGTCGCCATCAATGGCGATTACCGGAGCTGATGGCGCCGGTGTCGAGGCATCCGGCAAGCGTGCTCGCGGTTGTGCGTCGCTACGAGGCGGCGGGTTTTCGCGCCTGGCCGGCGGCCGCCGTCCATTATGACGGGACCTGGGTCGTGCGGCTGACAGCAGGTCTCCCCGCCAAGCGCCTCAACTCCGTCAATCCGCTCGATCCGGGCGACACGCACGCCATCGAAGAGCGCATCGGCCGCGCCGCAAGACGCTTCGACGCCTATGGCAGGCCGCTCACCTTTCGCATGTCGCCGCTGTCGGGACAGGTCTTGTCCACGCATCTCGACAAGGCCGGCTGGAACATGTTCGACGAATCCCTGGTGATGCGGTTGCCGCTGAAGGAGGTCGAGCTTGGCGCGGCCATGGACCAGATTCCGCTCAAGGACATCAGCCGTTTCATCGGCGCTTCGCTGAGGACGAGCGGCTCGGACGCCTCGCTGCGGCCCGGCCTGTCCGAGGTCATCGGCGCCATCCAGCCGGAAGCGGGGCTGTTCGCGCTCGAGGACGGCAACGAGCCGCTGGCGACGCTGATCTGCGTTCATGACGGCGATCTCGCGGGTCTGTTCGAGGTCGCCACCGAAAAGTCGGCGCGCAAGAAGGGCCATGGCCGCAATCTCATCCTGTCGGCGCTGAAATGGGCACGGCTGCGCGGCGCGCGCGAGGCCTGGCTACAGGTCGAGGCCGGCAATCTGCCGGCGCTCTCGCTCTATCGGTCGCTCGGCTTCGAGGAAGTCTATCGCTACCACTATCGTCGGCCGCCGGGCGCATGAGCGAGGTCAAGCCGGCCGGAAAGCGACTGCTGCTGGTCGCCGCCTGCGCGCTGGTCGATACCGACCGGCGCGTGCTTCTGGCGCAGCGCCCGGAAGGCAAGCAGCTTGCCGGCCTGTGGGAGTTTCCAGGCGGCAAGGTCGAGCCCGGCGAGACGCCGGAGGAGTGCCTGGTGCGCGAGTTGCATGAGGAACTCGGCATCGAGACCGAGATCCCATGCCTGGCGCCGCTCACCTTCGCCAGCCATTCCTATGACGATTTCCATCTCTTGATGCCGCTCTATGTCTGCCGCCGCTTTCGTGGTATCGCGCAGCCCCGGGAAGGCCAGGGGCTCAAATGGGTCAGGCCGCGGCAGATGCGCGACTATCCGATGCCGCCGGCCGACGCGCCGCTGATCCAGTTCCTCATCGATCTTTTGTAGTTTCGCGCCGACTTGGCGGCAGGTCGGCGTTTCCCGGGCGGCCGAGTGTTTCCGGGCGTTCCGGGAACTGGTTTAGTCAGCGTTAATGGAAGATTTATCTCGACGTGAAAAATTGCGCGAGGCCGTTTCGCGCGGCGATATCGTCGATGACTGGGAAACACGGCATGAGCCTTGAAAGAGACTGGGATTCGATCCGGCCCGACCGCGGATTTCGCGCGGTGGACGCCGGCATGGGCATCCTGCGGATCACGCTTCTCTTCGGCTCGGCGGCGGTGGCGCTGGCGCTGATCGCAACGCCTTTCCTGGACAACCAGACCCGGCCGCAGAGCGTTCGCGACGGCTTCGCGGGCGGGCTCGACATGACCGCGACCGGATCGATCGGCCATCGCCCCAATACATATACGGTGCGCCGCAGCGTGCTGCAGCCCTTGCCCAGTTCAATCTGCGTCATCCGCAACGACGGCAGCCGCAGCGGCGAGTGCTGACTTGGTTAATGATTTTCCGGCGCGACGGCGTTTCACTCGCTGTTAAGCTTTTGCCGTTAACCTTTCTTAACGGGTAGGACATTAGAGTTTCTGCATTAGGGATCGATGATCATGAAAAACCTGCTGCAGCAATTCATCCAAGACGAAACGGGCGCTACGGCCGTCGAATATGGTCTGATCGTCGCGGTGTTGTCGCTGGCCATCATTGCCGGGGTCAAACAGGCGGCAGACGGGCTGGTGTGGCTGTTCACCGACAACAACAGCAAGCTTGCCAACGCCTTCGCTCACTGACGGCATCACGGGGGCGCTCAGGTCCTGGACGGGTTCTCCAGGACCGCCTTGAGCGAGACCTTGGCGGATCCCGGCTTGAGCGGCTTTTGCTGCGAGGCGTCGGGCGCCCAGCCGGACATCCAGACAATCGAAAAACTCGCGCGGATACGGCCATCCGGATCCGCAAACCGCTCGGCGTAGAGTTCCGCGGCGCGGGCAAAAAGCCGTCTGCCGACCGGCCTGCGGCTGCGATCGACGAGCGCGCTTGTTTCGCCCATGGCGCGCAGGTCGGCGGCGAGGTCGAACAGCGTGTCGTAACGCACCGCGACCGTTTCGACATCGGCGACCGGCAATGCCAGGCCGGCGCGTTGCAACAGCGCACCGGCGTCGCGTACGTCCGTGAAGGGAAGAATGCGCGGGCTTGCGCCGCCGTAAAGCTCCGTCTCGACCGCCAGCATGCTCTCGCGCAATTCCGCCAATGTGCCCGCGCCGGCGAAAGCGCCGAGGAAAAGCCCGTCCGGTCGCAACGCCCTGCGGATTTGCGCAAGCATGCCGGGAATGTCGTTCATGGCATGCAATGAGAGCAGGGAGACGACGAGATCGAGGCTCGCCTCCTCGAACGGCACGGTCTCAGGCGGCGCTACCAGCCCGGTGCCGCCGGCCAGAAGCGCTTCGTCCATCTCGACGCGCACGATTTCGCCGACCTTGCCGCTGTCGGCAAGCACGTCCGCGGCCGCTGACGTCTGGCAGAACAGCGCGGCCGCCTTGCCGAAGCGGCGTTCGACGGCGCCCAGCCGGTCGGCAAGGTCCTCCGCGGCGCGGCGCATCAGGAAATCGGCGCCTTCGACGGGGCGCGCGAGTGCCCGGCGCTTGCGAGCGAGCCAGAGCTCGGTGTCGATCAAGGGCTGCAATGAAAAGCTTCCTGTTGTCCGCGCGTGCCGGAGTGGTGTTAAGGTTGCGCGGGTTTCCTTTCACGTGGCCGATCCGGTGCGCAAGATCAAGACCACAGCGGTCCAGGATATGACGCGGCAGGCACTGGCCTGGCCGGCGCGCCTGTTGTTCCCGCCGGTTTGCGCCAGCTGCCGTCGTCATGTGTCGCAACCCGGCGTGCTGTGCGGCGCCTGCTGGCCGAAGCTTAGATTGCTGGAAAAACCCTGGTGCCCGGTGATGGGCACGCCCTTCACCCACGACATGGGCGAGGGGTTTCTTTCCGCCGAGGCGCTCGCCGATCCGCCGCCCTTCGAGCGGGCGCGGGCCGCCGTCCTCTATTCGGGCGTCGCGCGGCAGATGGTGCAAGGGCTGAAATATCAGGACCGCACCGACCTCGCGCCCTGGATGGCGAACTGGATGATGCGGGCCGGCGCCGAACTGATTGCGGAGGCCGACCTGGTCGTGCCGGTGCCGTTGCACTGGCGGCGCTTCTTCCGGCGCCAGTACAACCAGTCCGCGGAACTCGGTCGGGCCGTTGCAAAGCTCGGCGGGCTGCCCTTCTCGCCATCCGCGGTCAGGCGCGTGAAGTTGACGCGCCAGCAGGTCGGGCTCGAACGGCACGAGCGCGAGGAGAATGTGCGCGCCGCGTTTCGCGTCCCGCCGGACGCTGAAATCGAGACAGCGGGGCGCCGGGTGCTCGTGGTCGACGATGTCTATACCACCGGCGCAACGGTGCGGGCCGTCGCCAAGGCGCTGAAGAAAGGCGGCGCCGGAGCGGTCGACGTTCTGACCTTCGCGCGCGTTCTGCCGGGGGACTTCCGAGCCGATGAGTCTGCAACTATATAGTGCTTAAGTTGTTGTTTCGGTGCAGGTCGTTTACGCACAAGCGTTGGGCGACGTGCACAGGCAGGATTTTGCTGATGGTCGATGTGACGATCTATACGCGCATGATGTGCGGCTATTGCACGGCCGCCAAGCGGTTGCTCGAGCGCAAGGGTGTGACCTATACCGAGCACGACGCTTCATTCTCGCCGGCATTGCGTCAGGAAATGATTTCACGGGCACATGGGCGCACCACTTTTCCGCAGATATTCATCGGCGACACGCATGTCGGCGGCTGCGACGATCTCCATGAATTGGAGTCGCAGGGGCGGCTGGACGTGCTGCTTGCCAACGAAGCGAGGGCTTGATCATGGGTGTTTTCAAGGCGGCGGCGGTGCAGATGCGTTCGGGAACCAGCCCGGAGCGCAATGCGGCCGACATGGAAAGGCTGGTCCGCGATGCCGCTCATCGGGGCGCCACCTACGTCCTGACGCCGGAAATGACCGGTGCGCTGATCCGCGACAAGCAGGCGGGGGCGGCCGCCTTCACCACCGAGGACAAGGACGTGGTCGTCGCGACCGCGCGCAGGCTGGCGAAGGAGCTCGGCATTCATCTGCATGTCGGCTCGACGGCGATTCTGCGCGCCGACGGCAAGCTCGCCAACCGCGCGTTCCTGTTCTCGCCCGACGGGGCCCTTATTGCCGGTTACGACAAGATCCATATGTTCGATGTCGACCTCGACAATGGCGAGAGCTGGCGTGAATCCGCCTCCTACGAGCCGGGAACGGAAGCGGTCGTGACCGATATCGAGGGGACGAGGCTGGGCTTTGCGGTGTGCTACGACCTGCGCTTTCCGCAACTGTTTCGCGCCGAGGCGATGGCCGGGGCCGAGGTGCTGACGGTGCCGGCCGCTTTCACGCGCCAGACCGGCGAGGCGCATTGGCATGTGCTGTTGCGCGCCCGCGCCATCGAGAACGGCGCCTATGTCATCGCCGCCGCGCAGGGCGGCCTGCATGAGGACGGGCGCGAAACTTATGGCCATTCGCTGATCGTCGATCCGTGGGGGCGCATCGTCGCCGAGGCCGCGCATGACGAACCCGGGGTGATCGTCGCCGAGATCGATCCGGCGCAGTCGCTTGCCGCGCGCCGCAAGATCCCCAATCTGAAGAACGCGCGGGATTTCACCGTCAATGCCGGGACAAGCGAAGCGCCGCGTTTCAGGGGTGCCGCCTCTTGATCCGTTTTTCCCTGATCTGCGAACACGAGCACGAATTCGAAGCCTGGTTCCGCAGCAATGACGACTTCGACACCCAGAAGAAGCGCGGTTTTGTCGATTGCCCGCGCTGCGGCTCGCACATGATAGAGAAGGCGCTGATGGCGCCCGCCGTCTCAACGTCCCGCAGCCGAGAGAAGGTCGCTTTGGCCATCGGCGAGGCGCAGAAGCAGGCGCTGGCGCAGCTCAAGGCACTGGCCCAGAAGGTACGCGAAAATGCCGACTATGTCGGCGACAAGTTTGCCGAGGAAGCGCGCAAGATCCATTTCGGCGAGACCGATCCGCGTGGCATCTATGGCGAAGCGACGCCGGAAGAGGCGCAAAGCCTCGTCGAGGACGGCGTCGAGTTCATGCCGATTCCGAGCTTTCCGGACGACCGGAACTGAGGTGTGTTGATATTCAGGTGATGCCGGCCTGCGAATGGCGGCTTCCTGCGCTTCCGGTGCTCACGTACTTTAAGTACGCTCCGCTCCGGTTCTCGTAAGCCACCATTCTCGGCTGGGCCTGACCTGAATCTCAATACACCTTGGCGCAAGTTCACGAAGGTGGAAAGCAGGAGGCATACGCTAGGCAGAGGTTTGGCCCAAGCTTCCGATCAGTTTTTCCAGGAGTTTCGCCAGCATTTCCCGATCCTCGCGTGTCAGGCCGGCAAGGATTTCGTGCTCGTTGGCGACGTGGGCGGCAAGCGCTTCGTTGATGAGCTCGAGCCCTTTCCCGGTCAATTGCACCACCACACCGCGCCGGTCGTTGGGATGCGGCGCGCGCTGGATCAGGCCGGCCTTCTCCAGCCGGTCGAGGCGCGCGGTCATGGCGCCCGACGTCACCATCGTCGCCTCGTAAAGCTCGGTCGGCGTCAGCGCATAGGGCGCGCCGGAACGGCGCAGCGTCGCCAGGACATCGAATTCGCCGGACTGTAGCCCGAAGCGGGCGAAGACCGGCGCCAGGCGGTCGCGCGCGATGAGCGCCGAGACCTCGTTCAGCCGCCCGATGACGCCCATCGGCGACACGTCGAGGTCCGGTCGCTCCCGTCGCCACTGCTCCATGGCCCTGCTCGCTCGATCCATATCGCTCACCGTAAGTATCTTGACATAAAGAATCTTGACATTATCTTACCGCAAGAAGACCTGGCCGCCAAGCGGTCTCGCAGCGACAGGACGAACCAATGAGATTTCTCTGGGATTCAGCGATTTGGCTTCTGGTCGTAACGGGCGGCCTGCTGGGCATGACGCTGCCGTTCGGCAAGCTCGCCACCGCCGCCGGGGTGCCGGCCATGGCCTGGGCCTTCGTCATCTCGCTGGGCGCAGGCGGCGTACTGTTTCTGGCGCTTCTGCTGCGCGGCGAGCGCATCCGGCTGACCCCGCACAAGCTGCGCTATTTCTTCGTCACCGCAGCGATTTCCTACGCCATTCCCAATCTTTTGATGTTCTCGGCCATCCCGCATCTCGGCGCCGGCTACACCGGCATCATGTTCACCCTGTCGCCGGTGATCACGCTGGTGTTCTCGATCGTGCTCGGTGTCAGGCGCCCCAATCTGCTCGGGGTCATCGGCATCGCCGTCGGCTTTGTCGGCGCGGCGATGGTCGCGCTGACGCGCGGCGAGGCAGGGCAGCCGGCCGACTATTTCTGGGTGGCGATTGGGCTGCTCATCCCGGTCAGCCTTGCCGCCGGCAACATCTACCGCACCGTCGACTGGCCGCAAGGCACCGGCCCGATCGAGCTGGCGGTCGGCAGCCATCTGGCCTCGGCCACGCTGCTCCTCATCGGCATTTTGACGCTTCTGGGCGGGCAAGCCTTCATTCCGCTCGGCGGCGTGCCGCTCGTGGTCGTCGGCCAGGTAGCGTCGGCCTCGGCGATGTTCGCCTTCTTCTTCCGCCTGCAGGCGGTCGGCGGGCCGGTCTATCTCAGCCAGATCGGCTATGTGGCGGCGGCCGTCGGCCTGTTCGCCGGCACGATCTTCCTCGGCGAGCACTACCAGCTTCTGACCTGGCTGGGCGCCGCCATCATCACCGCCGGCGTCTTCATCACGACCAAGGCGCAAAGCCAGACCAGCGCGCCGGCGCCGGTCCGGGTCGAACCGGCGGCGTCCCGCAGCTAGAGCAATTCCAGGAAAAGTGTGAGCGGTTTTCCGTCCGGAATTGCGTCAAAACAAAGAGATAGAGCGGTTCGCCGTTTCCGTGAAACGGTGAAACGCTCTAGTTCTCGTTGCCGCCGGCCACTGGAGGCGTGAGACAGGCGGTCCGGCTTGCCGCCGTTCAGACCGAAGCTTTCTCCGCCAGCACCATGTAATTGACGTCCATGTCCCTGGACTTCTGCCAGCGGTCGGCCAGCGGATGATAGATGACGCCGGTGCGGTCGATCACCGTGAGCCCGGCAGCGCCCAGCGCCTTCGCAAGCTCCTCCGGACGGACCAGCTTGCCGAACTGATGCGTACCGCGCGGCAGCCAGCGCAGCAGATATTCGGCGCCTATGATGGCAAGGCCGAGCGCTTTCAGCGTGCGGTTGATGGTGGCGACGAACATGATGCCGCCGGGGCGGACCATCTGGCCGCATTTGGCTACGAACAGGTCGACATCGGCGACATGCTCGACCACTTCCATGTTCAGGATAACATCGAAGGTCTCGCCGGCATCGGCCAGCGCCTCGGCCGTGGTGGCGCGGTAGTCGACGCTGACGCCGGCCTCCGCCGCGTGCAGCTTCGCCACTTCGATGTTGGTCGCGGAAGCATCGGCGCCGACCACTTCGGCGCCAAGCCTGGCCATAGGCTCGCACAGCAAACCGCCGCCGCAGCCGATATCGAGGAAGCGCAGGCCATCGAAAGGCCGCGCCGCGCGCGGATCGCGGCCGAAACGGGCCGCAACCTGATCGCGGATATAGGCAAGCCGCACCGGATTGAACTTGTGCAGCGGACGGAACTTGCCATTCGGGTTCCACCATTCGGCGGCAAGGGCGGAGAAGCGTTCCACTTCTCCGGCATCGATGGTCGATCGGCGGGGCTCTGGCATAGGCGGGTCTCCTCGAACGCCAAGAAGTCGGGGAACGCTAGGAAGTCGGGCGCGGGGGAGGGAATGTCAAGGCGGGTTTTTTGCCGCTGGCATCAGGGCGCCGGCAAGCCCAACCATGTCGATGGATCAGGCCGCGTTCTGTCAGCGCCTGGCAGCTTGGTTGCCGCGCTGCCGAAACAAATCGGATGGGCGAACGAAAAGCTGTCATGGACAGGGAGCGAGACCGAGACGGGAGTGTGCGAAAATGCGAATTCTGGCTTCGATCCTTTGGCAACGGCTCGACCTGGAGGGGCACGACGGTTGCCTGCTTGGCGAGACGGAAGATGGCCGGACCCTCAAAGGCCATGCGCTTTTCGTCCACGACGCCGGTCCGTGTGGCCTTGCCTATGAGGTGGATTGCGACCTGAGCTGGCGTACCCGTAGGGCGCGGGTCGACGGCTTTTGCGGCATGCGGGAGATGCATTATCAGATTGAACGTCTTGCCGACGGCCAGTGGCTGCTGAACGGCGCAAGCCAGGCGGAGGTTGCCGGCCTCGTCGACGTCGATCTCGGCTTCACGCCCGCCACCAATCTTCTGGCGATCCGTCGGCTCGAGCTTGGCGACGGCATGGCGGCGCCGGCGCCGGCCGCCTATCTGGCCTTTCCTGAACTCAGGCTCTCGCGTCTCGAACAGACCTACCGGCGGCTCGACGACAGCCGCTATGCTTATGCCGCACCCGTGTACGGCTACGATGCTGTCCTGACGGTCTCGCCGGCCGGTTTCGTTCTCGACTATCCCGGTCTGTGGCGAAGCGCTACCTGAGCCGCGAGCGCGCGACCGGCAATGCCGCGATCAACGCGACAGCGCGATCATTGCATGGTTCATGGCGACGCTGCCCGGCTCGATCGCCTGCACGGCTTCGCTGCCGCCGATCTCGGGCATGATGCGGTCGGCCGCCGCCTGGGCCTGTTCCATGCTCTGCCAGCGCACCACGTCCACCCAGCTTCCATCCTCGCGCCGGCCGAGATGCCGGCTGAGGAAGCCTGGCTGCCGGGCGAGCCAGTCAGTGATGACGCCGTTGCTGGCGACAAAGCCGGCTTCGGCGCCGGGCTTGAGGCGGAAGGTGACGATTTCCAGGGTTTCGGTCATGAGACTCTCCAGCGCGCCGTTTCGCCAGTCTTATGGCATGATCGGCGACAAGATTCTGTCAGGATAGACGGTGCCGGGCCGCTCTTGGCCGCGCTCGCTTGCGAAGCGTTGCTGTTTTGGCTAAGGAGGCCGCGCATTCCGGCGCCGGGCTTACCCGGCGTTTCCTCTCGTTCCGGGCTCGAGCCGGCTTCAGTCAAAGGCATTTCGCTTCCATGGCGCGTATCGTGATGAAATTCGGCGGAACCTCGGTCGCCGACATCGCCCGCATCCGCAACGTGGCGCGCCATGTCAAACGCGAGGTCGATGCCGGCCACGAGGTTGCCGTGGTGGTCTCGGCGATGGCCGGCAAGACCAACGAGCTGGTCGGCTGGACCCGCGAAGCCTCGCCCATGCACGACGCGCGCGAATATGACGCCGTTGTCGCGTCGGGCGAGCAGGTCACGGCCGGTCTCCTGGCGATCACGCTGCAGAACATGGGCATCCATGCACGGTCCTGGCAGGGCTGGCAGATCCCGATCAAGACCGACAACGCGCATGGCGCGGCACGCATCCTTGATATCGACGGCGCCTTCCTGATCAAGCGCTTCGGCGAGGGCCAGGTGGCGGTCATCGCTGGTTTCCAGGGCATCGGCCCGGACAACCGCATATCGACGCTCGGCCGCGGCGGCTCCGACACCAGCGCCGTGGCGATCGCGGCGGCGGTCAAGGCCGACCGTTGCGACATCTATACCGATGTCGACGGCGTCTACACGACCGACCCTCGTATCGAGCCGAAAGCCCGTCGGCTGGCCAAGATTTCGTTCGAGGAAATGCTCGAAATGGCTTCGCTCGGCGCCAAGGTGCTGCAAGTGCGCTCGGTCGAGCTTGCCATGGTACACAGGGTGCGTACCTTCGTGCGGTCGTCCTTCGACGATCCCGACGCGCCCGGAATGGGGGATTTGCTCAATCCGCCCGGAACGCTTATTTGCGACGAGGAAGAGATCGTGGAACAGCAGGTCGTCACCGGAATTGCCTACGCCAAGGACGAAGCGCAGATCTCGCTGCGCCGCGTCGGCGACCGTCCAGGCGTTGCCGCCGGCATCTTCGGCCCGCTGGCCGAAGCCAACATCAATGTCGACATGATCGTCCAGAACATCTCCGAGGACGGCAAGTTCACCGATATGACCTTCACCGTGCCGTCCGGTGATGTCGACAAGGCGCTTGCCGTTCTGGAGAAGCTGAAGCCGGAAGTCGGTTATGATGTCGTGCAGTCGGAAGCCGGCATGTCGAAGGTCTCGGTCATCGGCATCGGCATGAGAAGCCACGCCGGCGTCGCCGCCACCGCCTTCAAGGCGCTGGCCGACAAGGCGATCAACATCCGCGCCATCACCACGTCCGAGATCAAAATTTCGATATTGATCGACGGTCCCTATACGGAACTTGCAGTTCGTACTTTGCATTCCGTCTACGGGCTCGATAAGCAATAGCAAGAACTGAGTCAGTTGTTGCGTGAACGCCGGCCGCGGGAGAAACTGCGGCGGGCGAAATGCCCATTGGAGAACAAGCCGCGATGCGTGATACGGCCAGTGGCCCGCGCGTTCTGCTCAAACGGCTTCGCGAGCTCATGCAGGAGCCGCTGGAGCCGCAGGAGCGGCTCGACCGCATCGTGCGTGACATCGCCTCCAACATGGTTGCCGAAGTCTGCTCGCTCTATGTGCTGCGCGCAGACTCGGTGCTCGAACTCTACGCCACCGAAGGTCTGAACCCCAACGCCGTCCACCTGGCGCAGCTCAGGCTCGGGCAGGGTCTGGTCGGCACGATCGCCGCCAGCGCGCGGCCGCTCAACCTCTCCAACGCGCAGGAACATCCGGCCTTCGCCTACCTGCCGGAGACGGGCGAAGAGATCTACAATTCCTTCCTCGGCGTGCCGGTGCTGAGGGCAGGGCGCACGCTGGGCGTGCTGGTGGTGCAGAACAAGACCATGCGCCACTATCGCGACGACGAGGTCGAGGCGCTTGAAACCACGGCGATGGTGATCGCCGAAATGATCGCCACCGGCGATCTCGCGCGCCTCACCCGGCCCGGGCTGGAGCTCGATCTGCGCCGCCCGGTGAGCTTCACCGGCCTTTCCTTCAACGAAGGCGTCGGGCTCGGCCATGTCGTGCTGCATGAACCGCGCATCGTCGTCACCAATCTCTTCAACGAGGACAGCGAGGAGGAGGTGCGCCGGCTGCAGTCCTCGCTCGGCTCGCTCCGGCTCTCCATCGACGACATGCTGGAGCGGCGCGAGGTCGCCTTCGAAGGTGAGCACCGTGAGGTGCTCGAGGCCTATCGCATGTTCGCCAATGACAGCGGTTGGGTGCGCCGGCTGGAAGAGGCGATCCGCAACGGACTGACGGCGGAAGCAGCGGTCGAGAAGGTGCAGAGCGACATGCGCGCCCGCATGCTGCACATGACCGACCCCTATCTGCGCGAGCGGATGAGCGATTTCGACGACCTCGCCAACCGGCTCCTGCGCCAGTTGATGGGGCGCGGCCCGGAGGATGTCGCGACCTCGCTGCCCAAGGACGCCATCATCGTCGCCCGCTCGATGGGCGCGGCCGAACTGCTCGACTATCCGCGCGACAAGCTGCGCGGCCTGGTGCTGGAGGACGGCGCCGCCACCAGCCATGTCGTCATCGTCGCGCGCGCCATGGGCATTCCCGTCGCCGGCCAGATGAAGGGCGCCGTTTCGATGGCGGAAAACGGCGATGCCATCATCGTCGACGGCGAGGAAGGCACCATCCATCTGCGGCCGCAGTCCGACCTCGAGGCCGCCTATGCCGAAAAAGTCCGCTTCCGGGCTAGGCGGCAGGAAGTCTATCGCGAGCTGCGCAAGAAGCCGTCGCTGACCAAGGACGGGGTTCCGGTCGAGCTCTTGATGAACGCGGGCCTTGCCGTCGACCTGCCGCAGCTGACCGAGTCGGGCGCCGCAGGCATCGGGCTCTTCCGCACCGAATTGCAGTTCATGGTCGCCTCGACCTTCCCGCGCGCTGAGGCTCAGGAGCGGCTTTACCGCGACGTGCTCGAGGCGGCGCGCGGGAAGCCGGTGACTTTCCGCACCATCGACATCGGCGGCGACAAGGTGCTGCCTTACTTTAAGGGCGCGATCCAGGAAGAGAACCCGGCGCTCGGCTGGCGGGCGATCCGGCTGACGCTCGACCGCCCCGGCCTGCTCAGAACCCAGATCCGGGCGCTGCTGAAGGCCTGCGGCGGCCGCGAGCTGAAGCTGATGCTGCCGATGGTGACCGAGCTGTCCGAAATCGCGCAGGCGCGTGAGATCATCGACCGCGAGGTCCGGCATCTGTCGCGCTTCGCGCATCATCTGCCCACCAGCCTCAAGCTCGGCGCGATGCTGGAAGTGCCCTCGCTCTTGTTCCAGCTCGACGAATTGATGAAGGCGGTGGACTTCGTCTCGGTCGGCTCCAACGACCTCTTCCAGTTCGTCATGGCCGTCGATCGCGGCAACACCCAACTCGCCGACCGCTTCGACACTCTGTCGACGCCGTTCCTTCGGGTGCTAAAGACGATCGCCGATGCCGGCGTGCGCAACAACACGCCGGTCACTCTCTGCGGCGAACTTGCCGGCAAGCCGATCTCGGCCATGGCGCTAATCGGCCTGGGCTTCCGCTCGATCTCGATGTCGCCGGCCTCGATCGGCCCGGTCAAGGCGATGCTGACCGAGCTGCCGCTGCAGGAGTTGAAAGACTTCTTCAGGGACAATCTGATGGCGCCCAGTCAGGGGACGCCGATGCGGGCCTTGCTTCAGGCCTTTGCAGATGATCGCTCGATTCCGCTCTAGATTCACGTGAGGGCGGTCTGCAAATGGCGATTTTCTGCGCTTCCGGTGCTCATGTACCTAAATGTACATTCCGCTCCGGTTCTCGAAACTCCCAATTTTCGACTCGCCCTGACGTGAATTCCATCGAAGTTCGAAGATCATGATCAACCTGCCCCGCGACCGTATGGATCAAGTCGTCAAGCGTTTCGACATGCTCGAAGCGCAGATGTCGGCCGGACCCGCCGCCGATCAATATGTGAAGATGGCTTCGGAATATGCCGATATCCAGGAGATGGTTGGCAAGATCCGGGCGTTGCGCGCCGCCGAGCAGGAACAGGCGGACCTCGAGGCGATGCTGGCCGACAAGGCGACCGACGGCGACATGCGGGCGCTGGCCGAGGCGGACCTGCCAGAGGTCGAGAGCCGCATCGAGGCGCTGCAGAAAGACATCCAGATCCTGCTTCTGCCCAAGGACGCGGCCGACGAGAGGAACGCCATCCTCGAAATCCGCGCCGGCACCGGCGGCGACGAGGCGGCACTGTTCGCCGGCGACCTGTTCCGCATGTATGAGCGCTATGCCGCCTCGCGCGGCTGGCGCTTCGAGGTGGTGTCGGCCAGCGAGGGCGAGGTCGGCGGCTACAAGGAAATCATCGCCTCGGTGTCAGGCAAGGGCGTGTTCGCGCATCTGAAGTTCGAATCCGGCGTGCACCGCGTCCAGCGCGTGCCGGAGACCGAAGCCGGCGGGCGCATCCACACCTCGGCGGCGACGGTAGCCGTGCTGCCCGAAGCCGAAGAGGTCGATATCGAGATCCGGGCGGAAGACATCCGCATCGACACGATGCGCGCCTCGGGCTCCGGCGGCCAGCACGTCAACACCACCGATTCGGCGGTGCGCATCACCCATTTGCCGACCGGCATCATGGTGGTGCAGGCGGAGAAGTCGCAGCACCAGAATCGGGCGCGCGCCATGCAGATCCTGAGGGCCCGACTTTACGATCTCGAGCGCAGCCGCGCTGATGAGGAGCGCTCGTCGTCGCGAAAGTCGCAGGTCGGGTCGGGCGACCGGTCGGAACGCATCCGCACCTACAACTTCCCGCAAGGGCGCGTCACCGACCACCGTATCAACCTCACGCTCTATAAGCTCGACCGGGTGATGATGGGCGAGCTCGACGAGATTATCGACGCGCTGATCGCCGACCATCAGTCGAAGCTGCTTGCCGATATGAGCCTCGATGGCTGATCGACTGCCTGCCGCGCTCGGGCCGCTGCTCAGGGCGGCGCGCGAGCGTCTGGCCACCGCCGGTATCGACGATGCCGCGCTCGATTCCCGGCTGATCGTCGAACATTTCTCTGGCACGACCCGCGCCCAGGCGATTGCCGAGCCGGGGCACGAGGTGGGCTCGGCGGCGCTTTCGGCCGTTGAAGCGGCCCTGAGGCGTCGCGTCGCAGGCGAGCCGGTGCACCGCATCCTCGGCTACCGCGAATTCTACGGTTTGCGCCTGTCGCTTTCGCCGGAGACGCTGGAGCCCCGGCCGGACACCGAGACGCTGGTCGACGCCGTCCTGCCCTTCGCCCGGGCAACGGCGGAAAGGCTGGGCGAATGCCGTATTCTCGATCTCGGCACGGGCACCGGCGCCATCGCGCTGGCGCTGCTCAGCGCCGTTCCGGCGGCCACCGCGACAGGCGTCGACATTTCGCCCGACGCATTGGCGACCGCAGCCCGAAATGCCCGGAATCTGGGGCTCGGCGAGCGCTTCAAAGCCTTGCATTCCAACTGGTTCGAAAAAGTTTCGGGCCGCTACCATGTAATTGCCTCGAACCCTCCCTATATATCCAGTCGAGAGATCGGAAATCTGCAGGACGAGGTCCGCGATTTCGACCCGCATCGGGCCCTGGACGGCGGTGTGGATGGTTTGGACCCCTATCGGGTCATCGCCGCCGGCGCGGCAGGATTTCTGGAAACGCAAGGCAAGGTAGCGGTCGAGATCGGCCATACGCAGAAAAACGAGGTCAGCGGGATTTTCGCGGCAGCCGGATACAGGCTTGCCGGAGCCTACCTGGACCTCGGCGGCAATGACAGAGTTCTGGCGTTCGAGCGGTGAAAGCCCTGATGCAGCGCGAAAAAAACCGCTTGGCAATACCAGGGAATGCAGTTAGGGTCCGGCTCAACCGGATGAGACGAAGCAGGCAGTGCTCCCAGCGATTCGGTTTTCCTTGGAAATAGCTGCCTTCTTGCGCAAACGACGCCCAAGCTTCGTGCGGGAATCATCCGGCAAGTGATGTAACCGGAACAGGATGGCACGTGGCGCCAACGCAATTGATGCGGGCGAACGCCGGTGAAGAAACGAAACGGCTGGCTGCATGAGCGCCTCCGTTCGTGAAGAGTTTTTCGAAAATTCACTATGAAGAGAGTCTAATGAGGCCACAACAGCAGAACAGGCGCATGCGCGGTCGCAACAACAATGGCGGCGGTGGCAACAACAATAACCGCAAGGGGCCGAATCCCCTGACCCGCACTTACGAGAGCAACGGCCCGGACGTGAAGATCCGCGGATCGGCTCAGCAGATCGCCGAGAAATACGCCACACTCGCCCGTGACGCGCAAAGCTCCGGCGACAGAGTAATGGCGGAGAACTATCTCCAGCACGCCGAACACTACAATCGCATCATTGCCGCCGCACAGGCGCAGATGCCGATCCAAAACGTCCCGCAGAACCGCGACGACTTCGACGACGATCTCGATGAGGATCGCGACGAGTTCGACAATGCCGGCAACAACAGCGGCGCCGAGGCGCCGGCGAACGGCTCCGGGCCGCAGCCGGTGATCGACGGAACGCCGGCGGAACTCGCCTACAACCAGGAAAACGGCCGCGACAACAACAATCGCCGCGACAACAACCCGCGCGACAACAGTGGCCGCGACCGGCATCGCGACCGCCGCAACGGCGGCTACGGCCAGAGCGGTCAGCGTGGCGAAAACGCCCAGCGCAGCGAGCAGGGCGGCCAGCAGTTCGATCAGAACCGCCGCAACGAGGCGCAGCCCGAGGCGGCCGGCGAGGTCGGATCCCAGGGTGAGCAGGCGCCGCAGTTCGACGGTTTCTCGCCGGCCGCGCTCGCAGCCCAGGCCGAGCTCAACGAAGCCGCGAATGGCGGTCGCCGGCCACGGCGTCCGCGGCGCCAGCGCGGCAGCTATGCCGACCAGGCCGGTGGCGGGCAGGGCGACCAGCCGGAGGGCTCGAGCCCCGAAGGTTCCGGTCCCGAAAGTTCAGGCGAAACGCGCAACGCTGCGAACAATAGCGACGAGGTCGGCGCCAAGCCGGCCGAAGAGGCGAACCAGGCGAGGGAGCCTGCCGCCAGCGAGCCGGCAACTGTTGTCAACGAAGCCCCCGGCGAGCCCGTAGCTGCCGACGCAAACAACTGATCCAGACGCCATTTCAAGCATCGCTGACGGCGGAGAGAAATCTCCGCCGTTTTTGTATATGCACCCCCGGGAATATTCTGCATTGATCGACATCAAGGCGTCTTGAGGGACCGTGGCCCATACACCATATCTGCGCTGAACAGGGCTCGGCTCTTTTGAGCGGGTCCGTCACCGCAATCTGATCCGGTGCCGCAAAGTGGGCCGGTGATGGAAGGAGACAGCGAATGAATCTTGAAAAATACTCGGAGCGCGTGCGCGGCTTCATCCAGTCCGCGCAGACCATGGCGCTCTCGCGCAACCACCAGCAATTTACGCCCGAACATATACTCAAGGTGCTCGTCGACGATGACGAGGGCCTCGCCGCATCCTTGATCGAGCGCGCCGGCGGCAATGTCCGCGACGTCAAGCTCGGCGTCGAGACGGCGCTCGAGGCGATGCCCAAGGTCGAAGGTGGCAACGGCCAGCTTTACCTCGCCCAGCCGCTCGCCAAGGTGTTCTCAACCGCCGAGGACCTGGCCAAGAAGGCCGGCGACAGCTTCGTCACCGTCGAGCGGCTGCTGCAGGCGCTTGTCATGGAGAAGTCGGCCAAGACCGCCGACATCCTGTCCAAGGCGGGCGTCACCGCGCAGGCGCTCAACCAGGCGATCAACGACATCCGCAAGGGCCGCACCGCCGATTCGGCCAGCGCCGAGCAAGGCTACGACGCGCTGAAGAAATACGCGCGCGACCTCACCGCCGACGCCCGCGCCGGCAAGCTCGATCCGGTCATCGGCCGCGACGACGAGATCCGCCGCACCATCCAGGTGCTGTCGCGGCGCACCAAGAACAATCCCGTGCTGATCGGCGAGCCGGGCGTCGGCAAGACGGCGATTGCCGAGGGCCTGGCGCTGCGCATCGTCAATGGCGACGTGCCGGAATCGCTGAAGGACAAGCAGTTGATGGCGCTCGACATGGGCGCGCTGATTGCCGGCGCCAAATATCGCGGCGAGTTCGAGGAGCGGCTGAAGGCCGTGCTCAACGAGGTCACCTCGGCCAGCGGCAACATCATCCTGTTCATCGACGAGATGCACACGCTGGTCGGGGCCGGCAAGGCGGACGGCGCGATGGACGCCTCGAACCTGTTGAAGCCCGCGCTGGCGCGCGGCGAATTGCACTGCGTCGGCGCGACCACGCTGGACGAATACCGCAAGCATGTCGAGAAGGATGCCGCGCTTGCCCGCCGTTTCCAGCCCGTCTTCGTCGACGAGCCGACGGTGGAAGACACGGTTTCGATCCTGCGGGGCCTGAAGGAGAAATACGAGCAGCACCACAAGGTGCGCATCTCCGATTCCGCGCTTGTGTCGGCGGCCGCGCTTTCCAACCGCTACATCGCCGACCGCTTCCTTCCCGACAAGGCGATCGACCTGATAGACGAGGCGGCGTCCAGGCTGCGCATGCAGGTCGATTCCAAGCCCGAGGCGCTGGACGAGATCGACCGCCGCATCATGCAGCTCAAGATCGAGCGCGAGGCGCTGAAGGTCGAGAAGGACGAGGCCTCGAAGGACCGGCTTGCAAGGCTGGAGAAGGAACTCGCCGATCTCGAGGAAGAATCGAGCGAGCTGACCACCAAGTGGCAGGCCGAAAAGCAGAAGCTTGGTCTTGCCGCCGACCTGAAGAAACAGCTCGACGAGACGCGCAACGAACTGGCGATCGCGCAGCGCAAGGGCGAGTTCCAGCGCGCCGGCGAGCTTGCCTATGGCAAGATCCCGGAGCTCGAGAAGAAGCTCAAGGAAGCCGAGGCGCAGGACGGCAAGACCGGCATGGTGGAAGAGGTGGTCACGCCGGACCATGTCGCGCATGTCGTATCGCGCTGGACCGGCATTCCGGTCGACAAGATGCTGGAGGGGCAGCGCGAGAAGCTCTTGCGCATGGAAGACGAGATCGGCAAGCGCGTCGTCGGCCAGGGCGAAGCCGTGCAGGCGGTGTCCAAGGCCGTGCGCCGCGCCCGCGCCGGGCTGCAGGATCCGAACCGGCCGATCGGCTCGTTCATGTTCCTCGGACCGACCGGCGTCGGCAAGACCGAGCTCACCAAGGCGCTGGCCAGCTTCCTGTTCGACGACGAGACGGCGCTGGTCCGCATCGACATGTCGGAGTTCATGGAGAAGCACTCCGTCGCCCGGCTGATCGGCGCGCCTCCCGGCTATGTCGGCTATGAGGAAGGCGGTGCGCTGACCGAAGCGGTGCGGCGGCGGCCCTATCAGGTCGTGCTGTTCGACGAGATCGAGAAGGCGCATCCGGACGTGTTCAACGTGCTCCTGCAGGTGCTCGACGACGGCCGGCTGACCGATGGTCAGGGCCGCACGGTCGACTTCCGCAACACGCTGATCATCATGACGTCGAATCTCGGCGCCGAATATCTGGTGAACCTGGCCGACGACCAGGACGTCGATGCCGTGCGCGACGAGGTGATGGCCGTGGTGAAGGCCTCGTTCCGACCGGAGTTCCTCAACCGCGTCGATGAGGTGATCCTGTTCCACCGGCTGCGCCGTCTGGATATGGACCGCATCGTCGAGATCCAGCTCAAGCGGCTGGAGAACCTGCTTACCGATCGCAAGATCACGCTGTCGCTGGATCACGACGCGATCGAGTGGCTGGCGTCAAAGGGCTACGATCCGGCCTATGGCGCCAGGCCGCTGAAGCGGGTGATGCAGAAGGAGCTGCAGGATCCGCTGGCGGAGAAGATCCTGCTCGGCGAGATCCTCGACGGTTCGACCGTCAAGGTCACCGCCGGTTCCGACCGGTTGAACTTCCGCTCGAAGCCGACCGTGGTGGCGACGGAAGCCGCCGCCTGATTTCGGGCGAGCTTGAATGAACGCGAAGCGCGTCGCACCGGACTGGTGCGGCGCGCTTTTTTATTGCCGGTGACTGCGCATAATCAGCTGCCGATTCGGATGACCGGGAAGGACTCGATGAAACTCGATGATTACAACGGCTTCTGCGCTTCATTGCCCGCCACGACGCATGTCGTTCAGTGGGGCGGCGCCCATGTCTGGAAGGTCGGCGGCAAGGTGTTCGCCATCGGCGGCTGGAACGAGGGCGGGCAGCTTTTCGTCACCTTCAAATGTTCCGAGATGGCCTATGATGTGCTGAAGGATCAGCCGGGCTGCCGGCCGGCGCCCTATCTTGCCTCGCGCGGCATGAAATGGATCCAGCGTCAGACAAGCCAAAGCATGGATGATGCGGCGCTCAAGGACTATCTGCGCGAAAGCCACCGCCTGGTCGTCCACAAGCTGACCAAACAGGCGCGCAAGGAATTGGGCCTTGCCGCATCCTAAGGATCTTATGCATGTCGTTCTCGCAAAACCGCGGCACACTTTTGCGTGACATGCATCAGCGGATATTCCTCGAGGCACCGGAAAACCGCCATCTTCATGCCCGGTTCATATTGGAACCTTAGTCTGGGTAACTGGTTTGCTGGCGAAGGTTCGTCCGCCAGGAGCCTCGTCGACCGGAGAGCTAGACCCCCATGCTGCGCTTGATTTTTTCCCTTTCGGCACTCGCGGCCGGGCTGGTGTCTTCCAGTGCGTTCGCCGCGCCGGGCGTGGACGGCGGGCCGAGCGCGCGTCCGGCCGAGCGCGGTGCGCTGGTGCTGGCGCAGGAAGGCAATATCGACATCTATTATGACGCCAGGGGCAACCGCGTGCTGGTCGATGCCGACACCGGCAAGGTGATCGCCATCCAGCCGCCGGGGAGCAGGCTTGATCGCCGCTCGCTTCGCCGGCAGATGCGCATGCAGGAACTCGGCCGCGCGCCGGCCGATGACGACGACCGCTATTATCTCGACAACCCCGAGGACATGGCGCGCTTCCGCCGTCGGCAATTGGAAGAGAACGGCCGTGTCATCCCGCCGCCGGTCGACGAATACGACGACAATTCCGTCGATGCCTATCCGCCGGCGCCCAACAATGATGAAGGCTACGCCACTACCTATCCGGAGGCGCCTAAATCCGACACCATCAAGCGCCAGCCGCTGAACGAGGCGTCGATCGACCCGGAGCAGCCGGGCCAGGGCGAAGTGCTTCAAACCAATCCGGACGCCGAGCCGTCGCTGCCGCCGAACACCGGCGGCAAGGCCGCGGTCGATCCGTCGCTGTCGCTCGGGGTGCGCCAGGACGTTGCCGCGCTACAGGTGCTGCTCGATCGCGGAGGCGCTTCGCCGGGCGTGATCGACGGGCGCTTCGGCTCGAACGTCGACAAGGCGCTGGCCGCCTACAACGAAATAAACGGCACCAATCTGAAATCCACCGATGCAGTCGGCATCCAGGCGGCGCTTGCACAGTCGGGCGGCGACGCCTTCGCCTCCTACACGATCACGCCGGAAGACGTGGCCGGCCCTTACGTCGCCTCGATACCGGAGGACTACAGCCAGAAGGCCAAGCTCGACTGCATGTGCTACACCTCGGTCACCGAGGCGCTGGCCGAACGCTTCCATATGGACGAGACCTATCTGAAGTCGATCAACAAGGGCGTGGACTTCAATCGCCCGGGCACGATGATCAAGGTCGCCAATTTCGGCAAGCTGGTCTCGACGCCGGTAACGCGTATCATCGCCGATAAGACCAAGAAGGAAGTCTACGCCTATGATGGGAGCGGCAAGCTGGTCGCGGCCTATCCTGCGACCATCGGCTCGGCCGACACGCCGTCGCCGACCGGCATCCATGCCGTCTCGCGCATCGCGCTCGACCCGAACTACACCTACAATCCGAACATCAATTTCAAGCAGGGCCAGAACGACAAGATCCTGACCGTCCCCCCGGGACCGAACGGTCCGGTCGGTTCGGTCTGGATCGCACTCGACAAGCCGACCTACGGTATTCACGGCACGCCCGATCCCTCTAAGATTGGCAAAACCGAGAGCCATGGCTGCGTGCGCCTGACCAACTGGGATGCACGCGAGCTTGCAAAGCTGGTGTCGCCGGGCGTCACGGTGGAGTTCGTGGGCGGATCAACAATCGCGGATGTCGGCGGGACCTCAACCGATGAGTTTACGCAGCAGTAAGGCGCGCGGCGCCGCGGCGTAGATGAGCTGCACCAGCAGGATGAAGCCTATGCTGAGCAGCGGCGTGATCAGGCAAAGCGCCGCGCCGACCGCCCACAGGATCTGCGCCTTGACGATTCGCTTGTAGACGGTGCGTCGCGTTTCAGCATCGACGTCCTCGGCGATCATGCCCTTCCTGTCGGCATACCACCAGCTTGCGTACAGCGTGGCGCCCAGCATCAGCAGGTTCAGCCAGTAGACCAGTACCGCGCCCCTGAATGCCAGGAAATCGGCGAGAAGGTCGGTTGAGAAGGGCAGCAGCGCGATAAAGGCAAGGAAGCATAGGTTGAGCGTCGCGAGCCGCCGGTCCGATTTCGCGATCAGGCCATGCTGTGCCTGCTGTCCGAACCAGAAGATGGTGAGCGTGAGAAAGCTCAGCGCATAAGTCAGGAATCGCGGCGCCAGCGCCAGGATCGCGGCGAGCAATTCGCCTTCCGAATGCACCGCCTCATGCGACGGCACTCTGATCTCCAGCACGATCAAGGTCAGCGCGATGGCGAAAACGCCGTCGGTCACGCCGACGATGCGTCCGCGTCCTTCCGCCGACGGTTCGAGCGGACGCTTCATGGCTTCCCCCTCTCACGCATGATCGTGGAACCTAGCACGCCGGTGGCGGTTTGCATCAGGATTGAGCCCACCTCGCCATCCGGCCCTGAATCAAAAAGAGAGCATGATGTCGTCCGAAAACCGCTTCACACTTTTCGGCATCATGTTCTGTCATCTGGTTTCAAGAACAGCGATGCTCTGGCTTGTTGTTGCGCCCGCGCGAGGGGGCTAAGCAGGGATCCGATGTCATCAGCGAATGAAACCACTGCCGATTCGCATTCGCCCGCGCGGGCGAACGGCACGTTTTGTCCTCAGACGCTGCGAAAATTCGTGCTGGTCGCTGCGATCCTCGCCTCTGCGCTCGGCTTCATCGACGGTTCGATCCTGGCGATCGCCATGCCGGCGCTGCGAGCGGATCTCGGCGCCAGCCTGGCCCAAGCGCAGTGGATTTCCAACGCCTATGCGTTGACGCTGTCGGCGCTCATCCTGGTGGGGGGTGCTGCCGGCGACCGGTTTGGACTGCGGCGCGCCTTCGTGATCGGGATCGCGTTGTTCGTCGCGGCTTCGCTCGCCTGCGCGCTGGCGCCCGATCCGGCTATATTGATCGCCTTCCGCGCCATCCAAGGCATTGGTGCGGCGATCATGGTGCCGGGCAGCCTGGCCGTCATCGCCAAAGCCTATCCGAAGAAGGAGCGCGGCCGGGCGATCGGCATCTGGGCCGCCGCTTCGGCGCTGACCACGGCGCTCGGTCCCGTGCTGGGCGGCTTCGTGCTCTCGACTTTCGGCAATGGCGTCTGGCGCGCGATCTTTGCCATCAACCTGCCGCTTGGGCTGATCTCGATCTATCTGCTTCTGGCCAAGGTGCCGGCCGACAAGCCAACCGAAAAACGCAGCCTCGACCTTGGCGGTGCGGCGCTGGCGACGCTTGCTTTCGGCCTGCTCGCCTACGGGTTGACGGCGATGAATGCCGAAGGCGCAGGGTTGATGTCGGGCCCGGCGATCGTTGCCGGCATGGTCCTGCTTGTGGTCTTCATCTTTTACGAGCACAGGCGGCGCGATCCGATGATCGATCTCGGCCTGTTCCGGATCAGGGCCTTTGCCGGCGCCAATCTGGCGACGTTTTTCCTTTATTTCGCGCTGTCGGCCAATTTGTTCTACCTGCCGATGCTGTTGATCGCCGGCTGGCGGCTGAGCGAGGCCGAGGTCGGCTTCATCTTCGTGCCGCTGTCGGCGTCGATCGCGCTTTTGTCCGGACCGGTCGGCCAGTGGTCGGATCGCATCGGTCCGCGTTTCCCGATCGCCAGCGGCAGCATGGTTGTGGCCGTTGCCTTCGCCGGCCTTGCCTTGCTTACCCATTTCGGCATCCACGATTTCTGGATCGGCACCTTTCCGCTGATGGCGCTGATGGGGCTTGGCATGGCGCAAGTCGTGTCGCCGCTGTCGACCGCGGTCATGACGTCCGTGGAGGACAAGGATACCGGGGCTGCATCCGGCATCAACAACGCGGTCTCGCGCGTCGGCGGCCTGATCGCGGTGGCGGCGATGGGCTCACTGGCGGCCTGGGTTTACGCGCGGATGACCGGCAATGCCGCCGGGGTGCCCGGTTTCGGCGAGCCGCCCGCCTCCGGGCTGGCCGCCAATATCGAAGCGGCCAGGATTGCGGCAAGCGATTCGGCTTTCGCCGCGGTCGCGGCGGTCACGGCGCTGCTTTGCGTGCTGTCTTCGCTCACCGCCTGGTTCACGGTTCCCGGACAGGCATCGCCCTGGCCGCAAAAGACAAACGATGAGCAAGATTAGTTCGGAAGCTGCGAATCAGTCTTGGCGCTGGCAACCTTCAGCGCATTGCCGTCTTCCTGCTTCAGAAGATCGTCGATGCGCTCGCGCTCTTTCTTGAAGGCGACGAGATCGTCGCCCTTCAAAACCTTGCCGACCGGCAGGCGCACGCGCATCGAATCGACCTTGGTGCCGTTGACGATCAGTTCGTAGTGAAGGTGCGGGCCGGTAGAGAGGCCGGTCTGGCCGAGATAGCCGATGACCTGCCCCTGCCGGACATGAACGCCTTCCTCGATGCCTTTGGCGAAAGCGCTCTGGTGATTGTAGGAGGTCTCGTAACCATTGGCGTGGCGGATGATGATCTGCTTGCCGTAGCCGCCGGCCCAGCCGGCCTTCTCGACCACGCCGTTGCCGGCGGCGATGATCGGCGTGCCGATCGGCGCTGCCCAGTCGGTGCCGGTGTGCATCCGGACGTAGCCAAGGATCGGATGCCGGCGTGCGCCGAAGCCGGAGGTGAAGCGCCCATTGGGCAGCGGATTGCGCAGCAGGAACTGCTTGGCGCTGCTGCCGTTCTCGTCGAAATAGTCGACGCTGCCGTCCTGCATCTGGAAGCGATAGAAGTTGCGTGTTTGTCCGCCGAAGGTCGACGAGACGTAGAGAAGCTCAGAGCCGTCGGAGGCCTGGTCGTCGCCGTCAGGTTGGGAGAACAGCACTTCGAGGCGGTCGGAAGGCGAGAGCCGCGACTGGAAATCCACGTCGGAAGCGAGCAGCTTGATCAGCTTTTGCGTCATCGCTTTCGACATGCCGTAGGAATAGGCGGTGCGGTAGATGCCGTCATAGACATTGGGCAGATTGCCGCGCACCACGACGGGCTGCGAATCGTCGAACGCCGTCAAAAGCTCGGGATTGGGCTCCGGCTCCTGCGCCGGCACATACTGGCCATGGTCATCGAGCGCTATGGTGACGATGTGCGTGGTCTTGTCGTAGACGCTGGTGCGCACGACCTTGGCGATGTCGCCGCGCACCTCGAGGCCAACGCGCAGCACCGTTCCGGCCTTTAGCGCCGGGGCGTTCAAAAGCTTGGCGATCGCCTCCGCCATGCCGGTGGCGTCGTCGCCGGTATAGCCCGAATCGGCATAGGCCTCGGCGATATCGGTATCCTTGGTGAAGGGAATGATTTCCTCGGCGAAGGCAGGCGTCTGGTCATCCGGCGTGGCACGCGGCGCCACCGAGACGTTTTCCTGCGTGATCTTCACGTCGTAGGAGCCGGCCATCGATTCGGCGAAGGCATCGCCGAACCGCTGCGGATCGATATAGTGCAGCGCTGCCACCTGGACGGCGCCGTCGCTCAAGCCGGTGCCGGCGTCCCGCACCACCTTTTCAACCTCGTCGGCGGAGAGATCGCTTTTTTCGTCGAAGGAGGCCGTCTCGATCGGGAAATCGACCGTCTTCAGGCTCATCTCGCTTTCGACCTTGGCGCCGTAAATCTGTCCGGCGACCGCGGTGGCCGTTGCGGGTTGCGCGTTGTCGTCGCCGTCGTCGCCGAACACCTGCATCGGGTCGAACGGCGGGTAGGGGCGGCTGGTGGTGTGGCCGGCGGCCAGGGCCATCTTGATCTGCACGAAGGGCATGGTGTGGATAACGTCACGGTCGCCGACCTTGGTGACCATCGACACTTCCATGCGCCGCCGGTCCTTCGCCCGGGCAATCTGTCGGGGTGCCACCAGCCTTGTGGTCTTTGCCTGCTCGCCGGAATCATCGCCGCCGCTGGCAAGACCGATGAGCTCGGCGATTTCCGGCGGGGTCGCCAATTGCTGGCGCCCGTCAAGGGCGGCGAACAACGCCACGCCCATCAACACGCTCGATGTCACGCCGGTGAGGAAGGTGCCTGACAGCCAGCGCGCCGAGACCTCGCGGCGGTCGGGCGGACCGCTGCGGCCATCCGCGATCAGCGGCGGCTCGTTGCCGAGTTCGGCTATGACCTCTTCGGTGTCTTGCATCCAGAAAGGCTGCTTCTTCCCCAGGCGAAACGGCTTGTCGTTGTCGTTGTGGCCATGACAATTGCCTGTCACGGCGGTTGAAGTCAACGAAGCGGCAGGCCGGGCCGATATCCCCAATCATGCGCCCCCTTGCGCAGGGCGCCCTGTCATCCGTCGTCGGCGCGCCTCGCATGTACGCGCGCGCCTTCCTCATATGGGCCGGTTTCACGCCCTAATGCGGCGGCAATAGGGCTTCGTTGCGGATAACCTGGGGGCTGCCGCAAGGGCAGTCGGCTATCGAAAAAGCGGTTCGAAAAATTCGTCGCAAAAAATTCAAAAAAGTTCGAAATCGGTGTTGACGCGTCGAGGGAGGTCCGACTATATACGGCCCACGAACGAGGGCGGTGCGCCGCTGGCGACGAAGAAGTTTGCTTCTAGGTCTGCCCTCTGCTGAAATTCAAGAGAGCCGCGTGAGCGACACTCGATTGGCCCCGAAGCCGAA
>NZ_NSFT01000006.1 GCF_002294725.1 Mesorhizobium sp. WSM4313
CATAGCGCTTGTATTCGCCAAAATACTTCGTGATCGCCGCCGTCAGCGACGTCTTGCCATGATCGACGTGACCGATCGTGCCAATGTTCACATGCGGCTTGGTGCGCTCGAATTTACCTTTTGCCATAGTCTCTTTCCTTGGACGGCCTTGACCTTCAGTTCAGTCGAATGCGGGGCGATTAGCGACAACGGCTGAAAAACACAAGTACCTTGTGGCTGAGCGGATTCTTGCTCGACCCGAACCAATGGTCGATTTCGGTGGGATATGGCGCGGATATAGGGCCGCCGCGTGTAAAAATCAAAGGCTCCGGGCTGGCCCATTGCCGCCACGACGCCGCTCTGATCTTGTTCGCCGGATGCAGTTCATTCCATCCAATATCCGCGGCCCGCTGTTCATGATCGTCTCGACGGGGTCCTACCTCGTCAACGACACGATGATGAAGCTCGCCACCGTCGGATTGCCGCCCTATGAAGTTCTCCTGTTGCGGGGTGCTGCCGCCACGCTGTGGGGCGTGCCGCTGCTTCTGATGCTGGGCTATGCAAGGCAGATCCCGCTGCTCTTCGAGCGCAAGGTGCTGCGCCGCAACCTGTTCGAGCTGCTGGCGATCCTGTGTTACGTCGTCGCTTTAGCCAACATGCAGATCGCGGATTCCACCGCGCTCGGGCAAGTCACGCCGCTCATCGTGCTGGTCGGCTCCTCGATGCTGTTCGGCGAAAAGATCGGCGCTACGCGCATGGCGCTGATCGGCCTTGGCTTTGTCGGGGCGCTCATGGTCGCGCAGCCGACCATGCAGGGCATTTCGGTCTATGCGCTGCTGGCGCTCGGCAACGCCGCCTTCGCGGCGGTGCGCGATATAGCCGGCCGCAAGGTGGCCGCCGAGGTGCCGGGCATGATCGTCGCCATCTCCGCGGTCGTGGTGGTGCTGGTCGGCTCAGGCGCGGCGCATCTGGCGACGGAGCAATGGGTGATGCCGGAAGCACGCCATCTGCTGCTGATCGCCGGAGCCGGCCTGTTCCTGATCTTCGGCCATTTCTTCATCTTCATGGCCTACCGGGTCGGGCCGACGAGCGTGGTCGCGCCCTTTTATTACTGCTTCACCGTCTGGGCGGTGATCTCGGGGCTGCTGGTGTTCGGGCAATTCCCGAACGCGCTCGCCGTCTGCGGCATCCTGCTGGTCATGGCCAGCGGTCTCGCCATCGTCTCGCTCGACGAAAGAAAACGCCGGCTGGCCATGGTCGCCTGACGGCGCGCCTCCAGCCTGGGTCGACCCGACCGGGTCGACCTCCAGCAGCCTACTGGCTGTTCCCTGGCCTTCTACAGCGTGCGCTTGCCGGAAATCTGATGATAGGCCCAAAGCACGACGACCGAGCCGATGACGGCCACAATCAGGCTCCAGATGTTGAGACCTGTGACACCCGCCGAGCCGAAGGCGCTGAAGATCAGCCCGCCGACGACGGCGCCGACAATGCCGAGCACGATGTCCATGATCATGCCCTGGCCGGTCTTGTTGACGATCTTGCTGCCGATGAACCCGGCGATAAGGCCGAGAATGATCCAACTGATAATGCCCATAATTCCCTCCTAATTTCCCCGCCTAGTCATCATGGTCATATGATTGGCAAAAGCTCAAGACAGCTTGAAATTCCGCCCGTTTGCGCCATTGTGGGGCCGGGCGGGCTCGGCTGGATAAGGAGAGCCACGATGGGCCTTTTCGACAATGCCGTTCCGGGCGGCAACATCACCAAACCCCTGATGATCGCGCTCGGCGCGCTTTTGGTCGGCAAGATGCTGAGCGGCAGAAGCGAAGAGGCGGCCGCGCCGCAAGCGCCGGCGCCGACGCCTGCGGGAACCGACGCGTCCGCCGATGGCGGCCTGCTCGGCGGTCTCGGCGGCCTGCTCGACAAGCTCAAGGATGCCGGCCACGGCAATGTCGCCGACTCCTGGGTCGGCACCGGCCAGAACCAGCCGATCAACCCGGGTGATCTCGGCTCGGCGCTCGGGCCGGCGGTGATCCGCGAGATCGCGCAGCGCACAGGCATGAACGAGCAGGAGTTGCTGCAACAGCTCTCCACGGCGCTGCCCGGCATCGTCGACAAGCTGACGCCGAACGGCCAGATCCCGCAGCACCATCAGGTCGTTTCCGCTTTCAACAGCTAAGCGGGCTGGATGAAATGGAAACGCTGCGCGTCTCGGCGCGCGGCGTTTCTTGTGCGAACCGGTTGCAGCTATGCTTTGAAACCGTCAACGTCGATTAGTTCGATGACATTGTGAGGATCAGCACGTAGTACGTTGATAACCGCCAACCATATACGATGTGCTGTTTCGTACCATCTATGAGTAGCCTCGAAGTCCAGCGACTCTAGCCTGGAGTGGCCGACGCCGTCAGGTGATACCCCGAAGTGTCGACAGGCGTCATAGATATTAATGAATTTGTCGAATTCGTCCGCACTGACGTCCATCACGCCATGCTGCGCTACAAATCGCCTCCAGATGACTTTTGGGCTGGCAACCCTCCCGGCCAGCGGCGCTGGATCATTCTGACCAAGCAACTGAGACACGCTCAGACCCAAGGTAGCGACAATGAAAACGCATCGTTCGACTAGATTTTCGGTAGCTTCCTTGTCCTGCAAATAATTTGCGGCGAGTTCATCCCAATAGCGTCGAGCTTGCCGCAACGCATACAGCTGGAGGTTGGTGCTAGCGGTTCCGTCCGTGTTTATCGAATAATATGGTCTCATCGCCCGGCGATCCCTGAACCAGCGGTGCCAAGTAGGAAGCAACTTTCGGGACTTCTAGAGGCTTATCTGGAGCGGGTAGCGGGAATCGAACCCGCATATTCAGCTTGGAAGGCTGCTGCTCTACCACTGAGCTATACCCGCGCCTTGCACTGAGGTACCGGATTCCCCCGAAAAGCGCCATGCACTTTCGGGTCCGAGACTTTTCGTTTCAGGGCTTCCGGGCCGGCAGTGGTGGAGAGGGTTGGATTCGAACCAACGTAGGCTAAGCCAACGGATTTACAGTCCGTCCCCTTTAACCACTCGGGCACCTCTCCAGTCTGCCGCCGGAGCCATGCAACGAGGCATTTCCGCCGATCCGGAGCCCGAGTAAGATCTTCTCCGAAATCAGCGAAGCGCCTTATGGCGGCAAGGCCGGTGGGTGTCAACCGGCGCGGCCAGGGTTTTTCGAGGATGTTCGGCATTCATTTGGCCAGCCCATATCCTTAGCCGGACGGGACGGCTATAGAGGCCGCCATGAGCAACGATAAAAGCAACAAGTCCGGCTCGCGCAAGGACACCCACTACGCCAAGCTGAGGCGCGCGCATCGCGACCAGAAGGCGGGCGGGGCGCCGGCATTCCGGCCGCGCCAACCGGTGCCGCCGGGCGAGGCTGCCGCCGACGGGCTGGTGCGGCTTTACGGCCTGCATACGGTGCGGGCCGCGCTCGACAATCCGCGGCGCAAGATCAGGACGATGCTGGTGACGCGCAACGCCGCTGAGCGGCTTTCGATCGGCGATCTTGCCGCCCTGCCCTTCCAAGCCGAGCTTGTCGAGCCGAAGGACATCGACAGGATCACCGGGTCTGATGCGGTGCATCAAGGCGTGCTGATCGAGGCCGAGCCGCTCAAGCCGAAGCGTCTCGACGCGCTCGGCGACACAAAGCTGGTGCTGGTGCTCGACCAGGTGACGGACCCGCACAATGTCGGCGCGATCCTGCGCTCCGCCGTCGCCTTCGGTGCCGGCGCGCTGATCACCACCGCCCGCCACAGCCCGCAGGAATCGGGCGTGCTGGCGAAATCCGCCTCCGGCGCGCTGGAGCATATCGACCAGATCGAGGTGAAGAACCTCGCCGACGCCCTGGGGCAGCTGCACGACGCCGGCTTCCAGACCATCGGACTCGATTCGGAAGGACCGGCCGAGCTCGAGCAGACCTTCGACAGCGATAAAATCGCGCTGGTGCTGGGCGCGGAAGGCAAGGGCCTGCGCCAGAAAACCCGCGAGACGGTGACGGCACTGGCCCGCCTCGACATGCCCGGCGCCATCCACTCGCTGAACGTATCGAATGCGGCGGCAGTGAGCCTTTATGCGGCGAGGAAATTCATAGCGAGTAGGGAGTAGCGAATAGCGAATAGCGAATATTCGGGACACGATCCTTCGGCCCCGCACCCCCCTATTCGCTACTCCCTACTCGCTATTCGCTCCTTCGCCACTTCATGCCCCGCCATCCGCTCCAGCGCCCTGACCAGCGCGGAGTGATCCTCCTTGGCGCCGCCATTGGCGGCGCAGGAATTGAACAGCTGCTGCGTGGTCGAGGTGTTGGGTAGCGATACGCCGAGCGCCTTCGCCCCTTCCAGCGCCAGGTTGAGGTCCTTCTGGTGCAGTTCGATGCGGAAGCCGGGCGCGAAGGTGCGCTTGATCATGCGCTCGCCATGCACTTCGAGGATGCGCGAGGCGGCGAGCCCGCCCATCAACGCCTGCCTGACCTTGGCCGGATCGGCGCCGGCCTTCGAGGCGAAGACCAGCGCTTCGCCGACGGCTTCGATGGTGAGCGCCACAACGATCTGGTTGGCGACCTTAGTGGTCTGGCCGACGCCGTTCGGTCCGACCAGCGTGATGTTTTTGCCCATCTTCTCGAACACCGGCCTGGCGCGCTCGAAGGCCTTTTCCTCGCCGCCGACCATGATGGTGAGCGAGGCCGCCTTGGCGCCGACCTCACCGCCCGACACCGGCGCGTCGAGATAGTCGCAGCCGAGTTCGTTGATCTTTTTGGCGAATTCCTTGGTGGCGATCGGCGAGATCGAGCTCATGTCGATGACGAGCTTGCCCTTGGTCAAGCCGGAGGCGACGCCGTTCTCGCCGAATAGCACGTCCGCCACCTGGGGCGTGTCCGGCACCATGGTGATGATGATGTCGGCGGCCTTCGCCACCGCGTTGTGGCCAGAAACGGTCTTCAGCCCTTTGGCGATCAGGTCAGCAGACGGCTTGGAGCGATGGTCGCTGGCGACGACCGTGTAGCCGGCATCGAGAAGATGGCCCGCCATCGGCGCGCCCATGATGCCGAGGCCGATGAAGCCGATGGTGTCCATGTTGTTCTCCGTCGTAATGTCGAGGTCGCGTTCCTTCGCGCCCCCCTCTGGCCTGCCGGCCATCTCCCCCACAGGTGGGGAGATTGGCAGCTTCGCCGCAGGCTCTTAAGCCGCCGCGCTCCCCTGCCCGGCGAATTCCTTGAACCAGCCGAGCCCGGCCTCGGTGCCTGCTTTCGGCTTGTATTCGGCGCCGATCCAGCCGGAATAGCCGAGGCGGTCGATGTGGTTGCAGAGGAAGGGATAATTGATCTCGCCCGTCCCCGGCTCGTGACGGCCGGGATTGTCCGCAAGCTGGATGTGCGCGATGCGGCCGAGGTTGGCCTCGATTGTACGGGCGAGATCCCCCTCCATGATCTGCATGTGGTAGATGTCGTATTGCAGGAAGATATTCTTCGAGCCGACGCGATCGATCAGCGCCAGAGCCTGGTCGGAATAGTTCAGGAAGAAGCCCGGGATGTCGCGGGTGTTGATCGGCTCGATCAGCAGCCTGATGCCGGCCTGCTCCAGCTTCTCGGCCGCGAAGGCGAGGTTTTCGGCAAAGACGTCTCCCAGCGCCGTGCGGTCGGCGCCCTGCGGCGCGATGCCGGCAAGACAGTTGATCTGCTCGCAGCCCAGCGCACGGGCGTAGGTGATCGCCTTGGCGACGCCCTGGCGGAATTCCGGCACGCGGTCCGGCAGCACGGCAATCCCGCGTTCGCCCTTCGCCCAGTCGCCGGCCGGCAGATTGAACAGAACCTGTGTCAGGCCGTTCTTCTTCAGTCGCGCCGCCACGACATCCGGGGCATGCTCATACGGGCCGATATATTCGACGCCCTTGAAGCCGGCGCGGGCGGCGGCATCGAAACGATCGAGGAACTCGTGCTCGCCAAAGAGCATCGAAAGATTGGCTGAAAAACGCGGCATTCTTTTTCTCCTTCGTCCGCCTGAACTCAATCCAACATCATGATGGCCGTCGGCGCATCCTCGTTGCGCTCGGCAAGCTCCTCGAATTCGGTGACCTTGTCGATTTCCGTGCCCATGGAAATGTTGGTGACGCGCTCGAGGATGAATTCGAGGACGACCGGAACCTGGTGCTCCTTCATCAGCCGCTGCGCCTCCTTGAACGCGCCGGCGAATTCCTCAGGCTTCTTCACGCGGACCGCCTTGCACCCCATCGCCTCCGCCACCGCGACATGATCGACGCCGTAGCCCGCCTCCGGATCGCCTGCACGGTTGACGTTCTCGAAGGCGAGGCTCACCTCATAATCCATCGAGAAGCCGCGCTGCGCCTGGCGTATGAGGCCGAGATAGGCGTTGTTCACGACGACGTGGATGTAAGGCAGCTTGTGCTGGGCACCGACTGCCAGTTCCTCGATCATGAACTGAAAATCATAGTCGCCGGAAAGCGCGACGATGTCGCGATCCGGATCGGCGGCGCGCACGCCGAGCGCCGCCGGCAGCGTCCAGCCGAGCGGGCCGGCCTGGCCGCAGTTGATCCAGTTGCGCGGCTTGTAGACATGCAGGAACTGCGCGCCGGCGATCTGCGACAGGCCGATCGTGGTGACATAGGTGGTGTCGCGGGCAAACGCCTTGTTCATCTCCTCATAGACGCGCTGCGGCTTCAGCGGCACCTGCTCGAAATGCGTCTTGCGCTTCATGGTCTTCTTGCGCTGCTGGCACTCCTTCGCCCAGCCCGACCAGTCGCGCAGCTTGCCGGCCGTGCGCCATTCGGTGGCGACGTCGAGCAGGATCTTCAGCGCGGCGCCCGCATCCGAGACGAGGCCTAGATCCGGCGCGAAGACACGGCCGATCTGCGTCGGCTCGATGTCGACATGAATGAATTTTTTCCCCTTGGTGTAGACGTCGACCGAGCCGGTGTGGCGGTTGGCCCAGCGGTTGCCGATGCCGAAGACGAAGTCCGCCTCAAGCATCGTCGCATTGCCGTAGCGGTGCGACGTCTGCAGGCCGCACATGCCGGCCATCAGCCGGTGGTCGTCGGGGATCGCGCCCCAGCCCATCAGCGTCGGGATGACCGGCACGCCGGTGACTTCCGCGAACTCGATCAAAAGATCGGAAGCGTCGGCGTTGATGATGCCGCCGCCGGCGACGATCAGCGGCTTTTCAGTCTCGTTGAGCATCGCCAGGGCCTTCTCGGCCTGGGCACGCGTTATCGCCGGCTTGAAGGCAGCGAGCGGCTCATAGGCGTCGATGTCGAATTCGATCTCGGCAAGCTGCACGTCGACCGGCAGGTCGACCAGAACCGGCCCGGGCCGCGAGGAGCGCATCAGATGGAAGGCCTTCTGTAGCGTCATCGGCACCAGATAGGGCTCCATGACGGTGACGGCCCATTTGGCGACCGGTGCGGCGATCGAAGCGATGTCGACGGCCTGGAAATCCTCCTTGTTGAGGCGCGCGCGGGGAGCTTGACCAGTTATGCATAAGATCGGAATCGAATCCGCCGATGCCGAATAGAGGCCGGTGATCATGTCGGTGCCGGCCGGACCTGAGGTGCCGATGCAAAGGCCGATATTGCCGGCCTTGGCCCGCGTATAGCCTTCAGCCATGTGCGAGGCGCCTTCGACATGGCGCGCCAGCACATGGCGGATGGTGCCGCGCGCCTTCAGCGCCGAATAGAGCGGGTTGATCGCCGCGCCCGGCACGCCGAAGGCATTGGTGATGCCTTCCTTTTCGAGAACGAGAACCGCAGCGTCGACAGCGCGCATCCTGGCCATGGCAAGCCTCCATTTCGTTGGTTGGCTTGACAATGCCAGTGTGCGTTCGATTTTTCAATTTTTTCAGAATATTTTTTCATTTCTAGAAAACCGCTGTTATGGGCTGATTTCGCTTCACTTTTCCTTTTCCAAAAAATCGCTCATGGCCACTACTGAAAAACTTTTTCATTGCATTCGATGTCAAATCGGCGAGAATGGCCGGTATGGAAACGACGGAAAAACGCCAGCGCGGCCGGCCGCGCGCCTTCAACGGCCCATCCGAAGCGGCCTCGGTGCAGTCGCTCGACCGGGCGCTGCGGATCCTGGCCATCGTCGCCGAGGCCAGCGGCTTGTCGCTGAGCGAGATCGCGGCGCAAAGCGGCATTGCCGCCTCGACCGCCTACCGCATGCTGACGACGCTGGAAAACCACGGCATGGTCGAGTTCGATACGACCGATCAGCTCTGGTCGGTCGGCGTCGAGACCTACCGCATGGGCGCAGCCTTCCTGCGCCGGCGCAAGCTGGTCGACCGCGCCCGCATCGTCATGCAGGAATTGATGGAAAAGACCGGCGAGACCGCCAATCTCGGCGTCGCCGAGGACGATTGCGTCGTCTTCGTCAGCCAGGTCGAGACGCACCAGGCGATCCGCGCCTTTTTCCGGCCGGGCACGCGCAGCCCGTTTCATGCTTCCGGCATCGGCAAGGCGGTGCTGGCGCATCTCGAGCCCGAACGGGTCGCGGCAATCCTGCGCAAGGCGGGCCTGCAGCGCTACACCGACAAGACGCTTTCCGACATCTCGGCGCTTGCCCATGATCTGGCCGTTATCAAGCATCGCGGCTGGTCGGTTGACGACGAGGAGCGCCACCCCGGCATGCGCTGCGTGGCCGCCGCCATCTTCAACGAGTTCGGCGAGGCGCTCGGCGGCGTTTCGGTGTCCGGACCGACGGTGCGGGTCACGCCTGAGCGGCTGGCCGAGATCGGTCCGCTGGTGCGCGACGCCGCGGTCGAGGTGACGAAGATGATCGGCGGCGTGAAAGCCTACTAGAGCGTTTCACCGTTTCATGGAAACGGCGAACCGCTCTAGCTCTTTGTTTTGACGCAATTCCGGACGGAAAACCGCACACACTTTTCCTGGAATTGCTCTAAGACGCGCCTGGCAATGCGCTCTTTGCCGATATGTCGAAGAAATCGAGCAGGATGGCCAGCGCGACGCCACAGGCCGCGAAAATGAGGCCGGCGAGGAATATCCGACTGGCGCGGTCATGAATGCTTCGCTGCAAGGATTTGATGTCGAGCAGAATGGCCAGCGCCCGGATCTGCAGCGCAATGCCGACCAGGATCGGCAGGACGGCAATCAGATGGTAGGTCTGCCATGGGATGGGGTTGGCCGCCCAATGGGTGATGAAGCCTAGCGAGAACGCCAGCAGGATGCCGACGATGGTGATGGTGCCGTTGCGGAAAACCGGTTCGACCCGTTCTTCCTTGGGATCCAGATTGTCCAAGCGAGCCTCCCCGCGATTGGCGTCAAGGCCAGATTAAACGCTTGCAAAATCGCTGTACATCGTTGGTTGCTCAGCAAGGCAGGCCGGCCATACCAGGACGGACGCCGGACTTGACCGGTCTTGCCGCGGCGTCGGAATGCATGCCAAAGGGCACGGATGCGGAAAACAATCTACCTTCTGTCCGCCGCTTCACTTTGCGGATGCGTGGCGGCGACAGCGCCGCCGCCCTCCCCCAGCGGCAATCAACGCGTCGATCCTATTCCGATTTCGCTGGCCCTGGAGGAGATCATCACCGCCGGCGTCCGCCAGCACCTGAAGAACCCCATCGCTGCCAGATTCGGAACGATGCTCGCCGGAGAACGCACGTTGAACGGCCGCCACGAAGTGGTGGCGTGCGGCTATGTCGACGACAAGGGCTCTCCCGGCGGCAGCGAGCCATTCATCGGCAAGATCTATCCCGATGCCGGAAACAGCTTTGAACTGGTTGCGATAAATGACGTTTCGGTCATCGGCGCCTGCAAGGCGGCGGGATTGGCAATGCCGGAGCTGAAGCCCAATTCCTGAATTGCTGGAGGCCGAAACGTCGTCCGCTTCACATCAAGCCAATCAGGCGGATGCTCAGCGCAAGAAAAGGGGCTGCGGGCAGCCCCTCTTTCCAGCCGTTTGTTCAGCTCCCTCCTAGAGCCTGCAATAACGCGGGCCGTCGTAGCTCATATAGGTGTCGGTGCGCTCGTCGTAGCTGGCGTAGCGGGCATAGCAGCGGCGGACGTGGATCGAGTCGTAGCCGTCGTCTTCGACATAGACGCTGCGGGGCTGCTGCTGGGCAAGCAGGCTGCCGAGAACGAAACCGCCGACGCCGGCGGCGATGCCGATGCCGAGCTCGCGGCGGTGATGATGGTCGTGGGCGGCCGAAGGCTGGACGGTGCCGACGAGCGAGCCGGCGGCGACAGTGGTGGCGATGAGGCCGGAAACGATGGTGCGCTTGAACATGACGATCTCCTGTTTCGGTGGAGAGGCGAACCATCCGCCTCTTGATCGTCTGTCGCTGCGGCCCGGAAAAAGGTTCGAAGTATTTTTGCGATTTTTTTCGCCGGGATTGAGCGAACAGGGAGCAGCGAATAGCGAGTAGGAAAAGCGGGGATATGCTGAATGCAAATCCCCTATTCGCTATTCCCTATTCGCTACTCGCTCACTTCATCCCATCCCCGTCACGTGCCTCAGCCAAAAGGCCAGCACGATGAAGCCGACGAAGGTGGCGACGCCGGTCCAGTCGATGTTGGCCTTCTTCAGATCGCTGACGACCTTCACCAGCAGAAGCCAGGTCACGACGATGAGCGGCAGGATGATGACGAATCTGATCATGCGGCACCCGTTCGATGCGATTGCACCCGAGACAGATGTAGGAAGCGGCGCAGCGTTTTTCAGCAAGCCGGCCAAGCCACCCGGTCCATTAAGAAACCAAAACGGAGTTTTGTCTTTACTGGCGCACAAAATGTGCTACCGGAGCGCCGTGCCCTTGTAGCTCAGCTGGTAGAGCAGCGGTTTTGTAAACCGAAGGTCGCGGGTTCGATCCCTGCCGGGGGCACCATCCTGTAGCGGAGACGCCCGCAATGCCCTTCGAACAAACGCTGTTCGCGAGCGCACGCGGCTGAGCACGCCGGTTATAATCGCTAGTGGCGTGACGCAGACGCGGGGAAGCATGTCGCGAACCCTGATCATCGTTGGTCTCTGTTTGGTTGCCGTAGGTCTGCTATGGCCCTGGGTGGGCCGGATCGGCCTTGGCCGGCTACCGGGCGATATCGTCATCGAGCGCGAGAACTTCAGGCTCTACGTTCCCATCACCACGGGAATACTGATCAGCGTCGTGGTCTCGGCGATCCTGTGGCTGATCAACCGTTAGGGGCACTTCGGCGGCAGCGATTTCGCTTCACACCCCGATCGCCGCCACCAGCACCCTGTTCTGCCTTCGTATCGTCGCGCGCAGCTCCGGCATCTTCGCCTCGTCGCGCTTCACGAACTCGATGAACATCATGTTCATGTTGTTGAAGATCAGCTCGCCCACCGCCGGGCCGTCTATGTCTGGGCGCACTAGGCTGAGCTCCTGGAGGCGGACTATCAGCGCACTGATCTGCTTGGTCAGTTCCCGGTCGAGCGCCGTATAGGCCTGGCCGAAGGGGCTGTCGGGCAATTGCGTCGAGATCGCCATCGCCTGGCGCCACATCTCCTTGCTGAGATAATTTAGCGAGTGCTCGATATAGATGCCGATCAGCGTGTCCAGCGCGTCGCCGACATTGGCGGGCGGGCTGGCGACAACCCCTCGCCCGGCATTCAGCACCTCGTTGACCTCCATGGAGACGATGGCGCCGAGGATGTCGCCCTTGTTTCGGTAGTAGTTGTAGATCGTGCCGATCGAGACCTCGGCCTGCGCTGCGATCGCCTCGATCTTGGCGCCTTCATAGCCGGCCTCGCGGAACAGCTCCGTCGCCGCATCGATAATGCGCCTGTGCCGGTCCGCCTTCTGCCGTTCGCGCAATCCGCTCATATCGGCCTCTCTGCCATAAAATCATAATTGACTCAATTTTAGAATTGGTTCAACTTTTCTTCCAACAAGCCAGCAAGGCAGGGAGAACACTCGATGACCATCACCGCCCGGACTCCGCATTTCACCCTGAAGTCTCATCTCGTAGCGGCCTGCGCGACAGCCGCGTTGCTGCTCGCAGCCAGTGCCGCCCAGGCCGCCGATCTCAACGCTCTGATCTGGTGCGATCATTCCGATCCGGCGCTGCTGCAGCCCTTCGAGGAAGCCAACAACGTCAAGGTCAACGTCAAGGAATTCGAGGGCACCGGCGCGGGGCTCGCCATCGTCGACCAGTCGCAACCCGGCGACTGGGACGTGATGGTGATCGATTCCATCGACGTGCCGCGCGGCGTCGAGAAAGGCCTGTTCGAGCCGCTGCCCGAGGACAAGCTGCCCTTCGCCGACCTCTTCCCGGAAGTGAAGATGGATAAGTCGACCGTCGTTAACGGCAAGCGCTACGGCATCACCGAAAAGTTCGGCTACAACACGATCGGCTTCAACAAGACCAAGGTGGATCCGGCCGACATGCAGTCGCTGGCCTCGCTCACCAGCGACAAATACAAGGGCAAGATCGCGATCTACGACTATTACCTGCCGGTGATCGGCATGGCTGCTCTGGCCATCGGCAAGAAGACGGCCGACCTCACCGAGGCCGATCTGCCTGCCCTCAAAGCCGAGCTGCTCAAGATGAAGGCCAACGCCAAGCTGGTCGGCGAGGTCACGGCCAGCCAGACCGCTCTCGCCACCGGCGAGGTCGACATATTGGTCGGCGGCGGCGAATGGGTGACGGCGGGGCTCGCCAAGGAGAATCCAGCGCTCGATTTCTCGATCCCGAAGGAAGGTGCTGTGCTCTGGTCGCAGTCGCTCGCCATGTTCAAGGATTCCAAGAACAAGGACATGGCGCTGAAATTCATCCAATATATCCTGAGCCCCGAGGGCCAGGCGCGGCTTGCCACCTCTTCCTGCTACTGGGGCATGCCTTCGAACAAGAAGGCGGCGCTGACTGATGATCAGAAGAAGATCCTGCGCTTCGACGAGCAACCCGGCTTCCTCGCCCGCGCCCAGGCCTATCCGGCGCCGAACGCCGATCTCGATAAGAAGATGCAGGATATGTGGACCGAGATGCTGCAGGCGCAGTAAACCGGCCGATGACATCAGTGGGAAACAAGTCGCGCGCCCTGCCCTGGGCGCTGGTCACGCCGGCGCTGGCATGGACATGTGCTTTCTTCGTGCTGCCCTTCATCGCCATGGGGTTTTCCAGCCTGACGGCGCATGACGGCGGCGGCTTCACTCTGGCCAACTACAGCCAGTTCTTCACCGATCCGTCCTACTGGCGGGCGATGGTGAACTCGCTGGAGGTAACGGCGATCGTCACCGTCATCTCGATCCTGCTTGCCTATCCCTTTGCCTGGATCCTTGCCGAGATGGTGCCGGAACGCTGGCAACGGCTGGCGCTGATGCTGGCGGTGCTGCCGTTCTGGACCTCCTATGTCGTGCGCTCCTATTCCTGGCTGCTGGTGCTGGCGCAGAATGGCGTCATCAACCGGGCGCTTACCGGCATCGGCCTGATCGGCGAGCCGCTCCAGCTTGCCAACACGCGTTTCGCGACCGTCACCGGCTTCGTGCATTTCTTCGTCATGTTGTTGACGCTGACGATCTTCGCCAATCTGAAACAGCTCAGCCCGAGCTACCGCAAGGCTGCGGCCGACCTCGGCGCGGGGCCGGTGCGCACCTTCCTGCATGTCGTGCTGCCGCTGACCTTGCCCGGCATCATGGTCGGCGCCTTCCTCACCTTCGTGCTCTGCATCGGCGACTACATCACGCCGCAGATCCTCGGCGGCAACAATGAGCTGGTCATGCCGCAGCTCGTCATGATGCAGATCGGCCGCCGCGGCGACTTCCCGTTGGCTTCGGCGCTGTCGATCATCCTGATGGCTGTGGTGACCATCGCCTATCTTGCCTGCGCCCGCTGGCTGAAGATCGAGCGGGCCTGACCATGCGCGCCGCCATCCGCCTCGCCGCCTGGGTCTACGCCATCGCGATATACGGCTTCATCTTCCTGCCGGTGATCGTGCTGGTGCTGTTCTCGCTGCAGGCCACGTCTTTCCCGATCCCGCCCTTCACCGGCCCGTCGCTGCGCTGGTATCAGGCGGTGCTGTCGGATGCGCGGCTCACCTCGGCGCTCCTCAACTCGCTGCTTGTGGCGGTGCTCTCCTCGCTTGCCTCCGTCACGCTCGGCTTTCTTTCCGCCTGGGGTTTCGCCCGCTTCGTGCTGCCAGGTTCGGCCATCCTGCGCGGCCTGATCACACTGCCGCTGACCGTCAGCTATCTCATCATCGGCATGGGCCTGCTGGTGCTGTTCAACTGGGCCGGTGTGCCGAAATCGCTGCTCGCGGCCGGCATCGGCCATGTCGTGATCAATCTGCCGCTCTGCTTCGCCATCATCTACAGCCAGATGGGCGATCACCAGATCAACATCGAGCGCGCCGCGCGCGACCTCGGCGCCGCCGAATGGAAGGTGCTGCTCATGATCACCGTGCCGGTCATGGCGCCGGCGATCTTCGCCGGCTTCTTCCTGTCGATGACCTTCTCCTGGGATGAGTTCGTCATCTCCTTTCTGCTCACCCGCTTCGAGACGACGCTGCCCGTGGAGATCTGGAACCTGCTGCGCTCAGGCCTCAATCCCAAGACCAATGCCGTCGGCTCGCTGGTCTTTGCCGTCTCCATCGTCCTGGTGGTGCTTTTCGAGCTGACGCTGTTGCGGAGAAAGCCGGCATGAGCGCGCCCTTGGTCGATATCCGCAATGTCTCGCATCGCTTCGGCCAGCTACCGGTGCTGAAGAATGTCTCGCTGGCGATCGAGCCCGGCAGCTACACGATCCTGCTCGGACCGTCCGGTTCCGGCAAGACGACGCTGCTTTCGATCCTTGGCGGCTTCGTCACGCCCAGCGAGGGCAAGGTGTTCATCCGTGGTGTGGATTGCACCGCGGTGCCGCCGGCGAAGCGCCCGACGACCACCGTCTTCCAGGACTACGCGCTGTTTCCGCATATGAGCGTCGGCGGTAATGTCGGCTTCGGGCTGCGCATGCAGGGCGTCGACGGCGCGACCCGGGCGGCCAAGGCGCGCGAGGCGCTCGCTCTCGTCGGGCTGGCGGCCGCCTTCGACAAGAAGCCGCATCAGCTCTCCGGCGGCCAGCGCCAGCGCGTGGCGCTCGCCCGCGCGCTGGTCATCGAGCCGGCGGTGCTTTTGCTCGACGAGCCGCTCGGTGCGCTCGATCTCAAATTGCGCCGGCAGATGCAGGACGAGTTGAAGGCGATCCAGAAGCGCGTGGGCACCGCCTTTATCCATGTCACGCACGACCAGGAGGAAGCGATGGCGCTTGCCGATCATTGCGTGGTGATGAATGACGGCCGCATTGAGGACGAAGGATCGCCCGAGCGGGTCTACGCGCGGCCGGCGACGCGCTTTTCCGCCACTTTCATGGGCGAGAGCACGATTCTTGCCGGCAGCGTGACCGAGGCGAGGAACGGGATCGTCACGGCCTCGACGGCGGTGGGGCCGATTTCACTGCCAGGTGCATCGCATGCCGGCGCCAAGGTCACGCTTGCCATCCGACCCGAGCACCTGGTCCTGGGCGAAGCGAAAGGCGATGTCGCGCTAGGCATGGCCAAGATCGGCGATGTCGTCTTCCAAGGCAGTTTCAAGCGCGTGCTGGCCATCTCGACGCAGGATACCGCGCTGCAATTCATCGCTAAGGCGCCCGCTTCCGCTACCGTTCAGGCAGGCGACACGATCCAGGTTTCATGCAACGTTCAAGACATCATCCTGCTGGCGGACTGATCCATGGGTATGCTTCCGGTCATCGAGGCTCCGGACTGGTACGAAATCATCCGCATGGGCGACGATATCACGCTCATCCATGAGCCGTGGATAAAACCGTTCTTCCGCTGCAACATCTGGCATGTGCGCGGGCGCGACCGCGACCTGTTGTTCGACACCGGCCTCGGCCATTTCAGCCTGAAACGCCATGTGCCGCTGGTGAGCGAGCGCAAGCTTACCTGCGTGGCCAGCCACACGCATTTCGACCATATCGGCTGCCATCACGAATTCCCGGACCGCTGCGTGCACTCCGCCGAAGCGGCAATCCTCGCCGATCCGCGCAATGAATGGACGGTGGCGGACCGCTACGCCAATGAGCAGATGTTCGACGGTGCGCCTGAAGGATGGGATACGGCGCGCTACCGCATCCTGCCCGCGCCGGCGGGCCGGCTGCTCGATCATGGCGATATGGTCGACCTCGGCGACCGAGCCTTCGAGGTCATCCACACGCCTGGACACTCGCCCGGCGGGATCGCGCTTTATGAGAAAAAGACCGGCATCCTGCTGTCCGGCGACATAGTTTATGACGGGCCGCTGATCGACGACGTCTATCACTCAAATATCGAGGATTATGTCGCAACGCTGGTTGCCGTGCGCGAGCTCGACGTCTCGGTCGTGCATGGCGGCCATTTCCCAAGCTTCGGCAAGGTGCGCTACCGGCAACTCATCGATGAGTATGTCGCGGGCAAACGCAAGGCCGGGTGCCACTTGCAGAGCGGCTGAGCGATCAGGGAAGCGAAGCCTACAGCGCCCTTTGCGGGCAAAGCGTTCCCGTGGCGTCGCCGCAGCGGGAAGCTGTCGGTTGCGGCCGCTGGCTCATCTCTTCGGAATGACGCACCAGCTCGGCGAACATCAGCGCGAAACTTCCCATCATCAGGAAGACTATGATCAGACGCGTTACCGGCAATAGACAGGTCTCTCGACTGGCTAGCCCCCGCCAACCCATCCACTGTCGGCTAACATGATCGATCCGGCTTTACGAGTGTTTAAGCTTCGCCTTAACCATAGCAGCCATCACATTCATGTCGCGGCTGTCACGAAGCGCGATTGTCGGGTGTGCCCCCCGGCCGGCGCAGCGCCCTTCACAGACGTGGGCGCCGCATGCTACGCCGTCGCCGGCGCGGCCCCCCAGACGGTCGCCCTCCGGGAGCCATGAGCAAAGCCGCCAGCCGTTTCGCCTTCGTTTCTTCCGACACCGACGACGCCCGCGCGGCGTTGGAAAGCCTGTCCGCGCGCTATGGACAGGTGCCTGTCGCGGATGCCGAGATCATCATCGCGCTCGGCGGCGACGGCTTTCTTCTGCAGACGCTGCGCGAGACGATGAGCACGGGCAAGAAGGTCTACGGCATGAACCGTGGCACCATCGGCTTCCTGATGAACGAATATCGCGCCGGCGGCCTCGAGGACCGCATCGCCAACGCCGTCTCCGAGACGATCCGGCCGCTGGAAATGGTCGCTGTGACGCATGACGGCGAAACGATTTCGGCGCCGGCCATCAACGAGGTGGCGCTGTGGCGCCAATCCTACCAGACGGCGAAGATCCGCATCACCGTCGACGGCCAGGTGCGGCTGGAGGAGCTGAACTGCGACGGCGTGATGATCGCGACGCCCGCCGGTTCCACTGCCTACAATCTGTCGGCGCATGGGCCGATCCTGCCGCTCGATGCGCCGCTTCTGGCGCTGACGCCGGTCAGTCCTTTCCGGCCGCGCCGCTGGCGCGGGGCGCTGCTGTCCAACAAGGCGACCGTGCGCTTCGACATCCTGGAAGCCGAAAAGCGCCCGGTGAATGCCGCGGCTGATCATACCGAGGTCAAGGCGGTGGCCTCCGTCACCGTGCGGGAATCGCCGACGGCGACGGCAACTTTGCTGTTCGATCCGAACCATTCCTGGAACGAGCGTATCCTTGCCGAGCAGTTCCGCTACTGAGCCGGCGCAAGGATATTGTTTCGATCAATGCGTGTCGCCCAAAAGCGCGCAGCGGTTTTGGGCATACGGCGTGATCAAGCAAAGATATAAAGCGCGGAGCCTCAACCGTTTCAGCTCGACGCGCTTTAAGCATCGCGATTAAGGTTACGTCTTCACAATCGCTGTATTTCGGTCCGTTTCTGTTGACAAATCGAGGGCTTGCGCCTAACTGCAACACCGATCTTGCAGGCGCGCGGCGCCTGCCGCGGCTACTGTGTCGCGATTTTCCCAACCAACAAAGACAACAAACACTTGTCCTCAGACACCACGATCGCTCAAGAAGCGTTGACATTCTCAGACCTCGGCTTGTCGCCGAAGGTTCTCTCCGCGGTCACCGATGCCGGCTACACCACGCCGACGCCGATCCAGGCCGGCGCCATCCCGCATGCGCTGCTCGGCAAGGACGTGCTGGGTATCGCCCAGACCGGCACCGGCAAGACCGCTTCGTTCGTGCTGCCGATGCTGACGCGCCTGGAAAAGGGCCGGGCGCGCGCCCGGATGCCGCGCACGCTGATCCTCGAACCGACCCGTGAGCTCGCCGCGCAGGTCGAGGAAAACTTCATCAAATACGGCAAGAACCACAAGCTCAATATCGCGCTGCTGATCGGAGGCGTCTCCTTCGACGAACAGGACAAGAAGCTCGAGCGCGGCGCCGACGTGCTGATCGCGACGCCCGGCCGCCTGCTCGACCACCGCGAGCGCGGCAAGCTTCTGCTCAACGGCGTCGAGATCCTCGTCATCGACGAGGCCGACCGCATGCTCGACATGGGCTTCATTCCCGATATCGAGCGCATCTGCGAGATGATCCCGTTCACGCGCCAGACGCTGTTCTTCTCGGCGACGATGCCGCCGGAGATCACCAAGCTCACCGAGAAGTTCCTGCACGCGCCGGTGCGCGTCGAGGTTTCGAAGGCCGCCTCCACGGCGACCAGCATCACGCAGCGGCTGGTCAAGTCCGGCTCGAAACCCTGGGAAAAGCGCGAGACGCTGCGCGATCTGATCAAGGCCGAAGACGCCGATCTGAAGAACGCCATCATCTTCTGCAACCGCAAGGTCGAGGTGTCGGAGCTGTTCCGCTCGCTGTTGAAGCATGATTTCGATGCCGGCGCGCTGCATGGCGACATGGACCAGCGCGCCCGCATGCAGATGCTCGCCAATTTCCGCGACGGCAAGCTGCGCTACCTCGTTGCCTCGGACGTCGCAGCGCGCGGTCTCGACATTCCCGATGTCAGCCATGTCTTCAATTATGACGTGCCCATCCACGCCGAGGATTACGTCCACCGCATCGGCCGCACCGGCCGCGCCGGACGCGCAGGCAAGTCCTTCACCATCGCCACCCGCTCCGACACCAAATATGTCGACGCCATCGAGAGGCTGATCGGCACCAAGATCGAGTGGCATGACGGCGACCTGTCGACCGTGACCGAGAGCGAGGGCGAGGAGCAGCCGCGCCGCGGCCGCGGCGCCCCGCGTCGCGCCGGCCGCAAGGACGAGGACCGCAAGGACCGGGGCGAGCGCAAGAAGGACCGTCACGCCAAGCGCGACGAGACGCCCGATGCCGCGCGTGAGGAACAGCCTGTCGCCGAAGTGGCCGACATCGCCGAACGCCGCGCCCGCAAGGACGCGATCCGTTCCGAGAACGAGCGCAAGGGCCCTGGCAGCCGTCACGAGCAGCGCGGCGACGCCCGTCCGCAGCGCGACCGCCCCGGCCGCCATCGTCAGGAAGAAGACGACGCAACCGTCGGCTTCGGCGACGACGTGCCGGCCTTCATGCGGATCGTCGCGAAGGTCTGAAGCCGATATCAGCGTAGCCTGAATTGAAAACGGCCCCACACGGGGCCGTTTCGTTTTTGGCTTCGCCTGGACCAATTCAGCCAAAGGCGATGCCTACATCGGACCCGGCATCATCTTGGTCGGCTTCTCAAGCATCGGGAACTCGGCCTTGCTGCATTTCACGTTCGGGTTCGTCGGGCTGAACATGCCGTTCGGATTGTCCCTGAACAGCCATGCATGCAGGTCGTAGTGGACGAACTCCCTCGGAATGAGCGGGTAGTGGCCTTCCATCGGCCCCATGAATTTCTGCCCGAACAGCGTCGGCACCTCCTTGGTGTCCGGCGTCAGCGGCACCAGCCATTCCACCCCGACCAGCTTCAAGCCTTTCTTGGTCGGCTCGTAGATCAGGACGTTGGGTTTCATTGGGTCGAGCGGCTTGCCGACGCTCGGAACGTTGACGAAATGGATGCCCATCGCGCCCTTCTGATAGTACATAGCGCCGTCTATCTTCTCGCCGCCATAGTGGATGCAGCCGACGGTCGACAAATAGAGGTCGCGAACAGCGGCGGTGTAATCTTCATACTTGGCCAGCGATTTCTTCAAGGCTTCGATGTCGGCCTTGTTGGCGTCCTCGGCCTGGGCCGAAGCGAGCCCGAACGATGTGCCGATAAGACATGTCAAAACGAGGACGCCGCAGCGCCCCAAGCGAGCTGTTCTTGTCATGCATTCCTCCCAGATTCTCTTGATCTGGCCGTGCAAGACCGGGGCGGTAGATGTTGATTGCGCGGCCGATTGACCGCCCCGTCCCCTCTGGAACAGCAGAATGTTAGTCCTTTCCCTGGTTCTGGAAAAGCATTAATTAGAACAAACTAATGTCCTAAGGCCTTCGAACCCATCTTTGGGCCATTTCAAACAAAAACGGCCCCCTTCGGAGCCGTTTGTCTTGATGGAATTGCGCCTCTGCGCGCCGTTTTCTCAGGTGAGCGGCGACAGCTGGATTTCGACGCGGCGGTTCTGCTCGCGGCCGGCGGCGGTCGCATTGGATGCGATCGGGCGGGTCTTGCCGAAGCCGGTGACGGCGAAGCGGCGCTGATCGACGCCCTGGCCGGACAGGTAGTTGGCGACGGCAAGCGCGCGACGCTGCGACAGGTCGAAATTGTGCTCGTCGCTGCCGGTCGAATCGGTGTGGCCGAACACGTCCACAGTGGTCTGGCGGAATTTCTTCAGCACCAGCGCGACCGAATTCAGCACCGGATAGAAGCCCGGCTTCACCGCGTCCTGGTCGACATTGAAGGTGATGTCGGACGGCATGTTGAGGATGATCTGGTCGCCACTGCGGGTGACGCTGACGCCGGTGCCCTGCAATTGACGGCGAAGCTCGGCCTCGTTCTGGTCCATCGTCGCGCCGATCGCGCCGCCGGCGAGCGCGCCGATGCCGGCGCCGATCAACGCGTTGCGGCGGTCGTTGCCTCCGGCCAGCAGGCCAAGGCTGGCACCTGCCAGGGCGCCGAGGCCGGCACCGGCCGCCGTGTTGGAGATCTTCTGGTCGCCGGTATACGGATCGGTGGTGGTGCAGGCGCTCACCAATAGAGCCGTCGCCACGGCGACGAGCACAGTCTTCTTCATGAGATTGGTCCCTCTCCAATTCGCGGCCTTTGCGACCGCGCCAAATCAGCCCTTCCGCAGCCTTGTAGCATGAAATGCGGCGAAAAACGGAACGGGAATGCCGCCGGTAAAGTCCGGCGGTGGCTCCCGTGTCGGCTCTACCACAAATTCTTGCCGTCGATGACCACCACCTCGACCTTGTCCAGATCGAAATCATCGAACAGGCGCGAATTGACGCTGATCTTCGGGTTGTCGAAATCCGGCTCTCCGGTCGACCAATCAGGCGTCTCGGTGAAGGTGCCGCAGCCGCAAATGGCGCAGAAACCATGCTTCACCGTCTTTGAGCCCCAGCGATAGAAGGAGACATTCTCCGGCGGGCTCGTCAGCTTGAATTGCGACGGCACATAGTAGGCCCATAACGAGCCCCGCTTCGAGCAGAACGAGCATGTGCATTGCGTCACCGTCCGCGGCGCCTCGGCAACCTCGAAGGTTGTCGCCTTGCAGTGACAGCTTCCCCTGATGGTCATGGACTCAACCTCTCCGTTGTCCGCCGCGCCCTTAGTTTCACGCAATTCCGGACGGAAAACCGCTACGCACTTTTCCTGGAATTGCGCACTCTGGATTCACGCAATTCCGGACGGAAAACCGCTACGCACTTTTCCTGGAATTGCTCGGTGCAAGGCAACATAAAGAAACCGTCCTGACAACCGTCTGTCAGCAAGGTCGGCAGCCTTCTCCTGCCGTGGATCGAGCCCCAGCGCCTCGCCTTCCGCGGCAGGTTCAGAGCCCTAGTAAGAGGGAGGCGGCACGAACAGGCAGATGGTCTTGCCGGCGTCGAGCCCGGCCTGGTGCGCACACCAGTGGTACTCGCCGTCGGGCGAATTCTTGACCCGCTTGTCGGCATAAGCCACCACCTCGCCCGTACCTTTTATGACGTAGCCCTCGGGCCGCTCGCTGATCGATGACTGCGGCACCTCCTTGCAATCGTAGTTGGCACAACAGGCAAAGGGATATTTCCAGCCTTGCGGCATGGCCGCCGTGGGCTGGGCATCGTGCGCAGCAGCCGGCGGCGCCAGCGCCGCGATCGCTCCAACGGCGAACAGGGAGAACAAAAGTCGGCCAGCCGGTCGAACGGCTTGGGCCGATCTTGATATGGCAGCAGACATCGAAGCGTTCCTTTCGAGCATCAAGCGTTTTCGCTTGCCCGTTCCCGGAACGTGTCTTCCCAGTGGCCGGATCGTCGGTCGCAGATATGCCGCATCCGGCCATAAATGCTTTTTACCCAGCCCGAAGGCTGGGCTGATTCCCTGGCTGGCGCAAGCATCCGCTTGCAACGGCAATGCCGCGCTTCACGCCAACCTCTGCTATCCAGAATCGTGCGTCGGCTTGGTTAATGAGCGGTTAGCCGCGCGGATCTGGTGCCCGACAACGAGATTCGGCTCAAGCTGGTTCCAGACGTTCAGTCGGGAACGTGCTCATCATACTGCGGCAGGTCGTCAGCGATTGTGAACCACTTCGCCTTGGATCCGACAAAAATGTGCGCGCTCGGCCGTATCGCCGGATCGTCGACCAGCGTGCCCATGGCGACATGCACGTAGGCGCCGTCGCGGACCAACGAATAGATGAGCGAGCCGCATCGCCCGCAATGCGCGTCGTGGCCGCTCTCGTCGCCGAAGATCAGCAGCCCGCCCTCGCCCGCGATGAGCCGGAACTTGTCGCGCTCGATACCGGCGAACGGCTTGAACGCGGAGCCCGTCGTGCGCCGGCAGTTAGAGCAATGGCAGTTCGCCGCGTAAACGAATTCGTCCGCAACCTCATAGTGGACGGCGCCGCAGAAGCATTTTCCCGCAAGTACCGTAGACACCGGCTTCCTCCGCTCCTGCAACGGGTGCGTACTAGTCGAGGTCCGCCACCGCTTCGCCTGCGCCGCCCTCGATGCGATGCGAGAGCGAGGCTTCCATGAATTCGTCAAGGTCGCCGTCGAGCACGCTCGAAGGCGAGGTGCTTTCGACGCCGGTGCGCAGATCCTTCACAAGCTGATAGGGCTGCAGCACGTAGGAGCGGATCTGGTGGCCCCAGCCGATATCGCTCTTCGACGCCTCGGTGGCATTGGCGACCGCCTCGCGCTTCTTCAGCTCTTCCTCGTAAAGCCGCGAGCGCAGCATTTCCCAAGCCTTGGCGCGGTTCTTGTGCTGGGAGCGCTCGGCCTGGCAGGCGACCGCTATGCCGGTCGCCAGATGGGTGATGCGCACCGCCGAGTCGGTGGTGTTGACGTGCTGGCCGCCCGAACCCGAGGAACGATAGGTGTCGATGCGCACGTCGGATTCGGAAACATTGATCTCGATCGAGTCGTCGATAACCGGATAGACCCAGACGCTGGCGAAGGAGGTGTGGCGCCGCGCGTTGCTGTCGTAAGGCGAAATGCGCACCAGGCGATGGACGCCGGACTCCGTCTTAAGCCAGCCATAGGCGTTGTGGCCCTTGATCATCACGGTGGCGGACTTGATGCCCGCTTCTTCGCCGTCATGGACTTCCAGCACCTCGACCTTAAAGCGGCGGCGCTCGGCCCAGCGTGTGTACATGCGCAGGAGCATCGAGGCCCAGTCCTGGCTCTCGGTGCCGCCGGCGCCGGCATGGATTTCGAGATAGGTGTCGTTGGCGTCGGCCTCGCCGGACAGCAGCGTTTCGACCTGGCGCGCCTTCGCCTCGCCCTGCATCGAACGCAGCGCCGCCTCCGCTTCCGCGATGATGGCGTCGTCGCCCTCTTCCTCGCCGAGCTCAATCAGCCCGATATTGTCTTCCAGCGCCTGCGTCATCCCCTTGACGGCAGCGATGCCGTCCTCGAGCTCCTGGCGCTCCCGCATCAGCTTCTGCGCTTCGATGGGGTCATTCCAGAGGCTGGAATCCTCGGCGCGCGAATTCAGGTATTCAAGCCGCTTTACAGCCTGATCCCAGTCAAAGATGCCTCCTCAGCAGGGTTATCGCCTGCCTGATCTCGTCGACGATGTTGAGCGTTTCCGCGCGCATGGCTCTTGGTTCGGTCCTGTTCTTTTCGGTCTTTTCGGTCTTTTCGGAATAGGCGCGATACATAGGCACGGCATCGCTGCCTGTAAAGCGAAATGGGCCGGCACCACCCTGCCGGCCCATCACCAAATCCGGCAACGTCAGTAGAGGCCGCCGCCGCCGTCCTGGATGGCCTGGTTGGCCTGCGGCGACAGCGCTCCGCCCGAACCGTTCGAGCCATCCGCGCCCATGCCGATCACCCAGTAGCTGTCAGCCGGACCGGTGCCAGGCTTGAAAGCCTCGATGATGGTGTTCGGATCGCCTTCGGCGGCGCGCATGCCGGTCTTGCGGTTGATTGCGATCAGCTTCATGCCGTCGGGAACCTGGAAGTCGGTGTTCGGCTTGCCGTCGAGCGCAACGCGCATGAAATCCTTGAAGATCGGGGCCGCCAAGCCGCCGCCGGTGGCGCCGTGGCCAAGGCCGCGCGGCGTGTCATAGCCCATATAGAGGCCGACAACGAGGTTCGGGGTGAAGCCGATGAACCAGGCGTCCTTCTCGTCATTGGTCGTGCCGGTCTTGCCGGCGATGTGGCGGCCGAGCTCGCCGATGGTGGCGCCGGTGCCGCGCTGCACGACGCCCTCCATCATCGAGGTGATCTGGTATGCCGTCATCGGATCGAGCACCTGCTCGGAATTGTCGACCAGCTCCGGCTCGGTCTGGTTCTTCCACTCGGTGGCGTTGCAGCCTTCGCAGCCGCGCTCGTCCTGCTTGAACACCGTCTTGCCGTAACGGTCCTGGATGCGGTCGATGAGCGAGGGTTTGATCGATTTGCCGCCATTGGCCATGATCGAATAGGCCGACACCATGCGCATGACGGTCGTCTCGCCCGAGCCCAGCGCCATCGGCAGATAGGGCGCCAGATGATCGTAGACGCCGAAGCGCTCGGCATATTCCACGACCAGCTTCATGCCCATGTCGTTGGCCAGCCGCACGGTCATCAGATTGCGCGACTTTTCGATGCCCGAGCGCAAGGTGGCCGGGCCTGCGACCGTGCCGTCATAGTTCTTCGGAGTCCAGGTGGTGTTGCCGCTCTGGATGGTGATCGGGCCGTCCATGATCACCGAAGCCGGCGTGTAGCCATTGTCGAGCGCCGCCGAATAAACGATCGGCTTGAACGAGGAACCGGGCTGGCGCATCGCCTGTGTGGCGCGGTTGAATTCCGACTGCGCGTAAGAGAAGCCGCCGACCATGGCCAGCACGCGGCCGGTATGCGGATCCATGGCGACGAGGCCGCCTTCGACCTCCGGCACCTGGCGCAGCATGTAGGTGTTGTCGGAGCCGTCGTTCTTCTGCACGAAGATCACGTCGCCGGGCTCCAGCACTTCCGCCGGAGACTTCGCCCTGACGGACTTGCCGTTGACGAAGTGGCGCATGGCGAAGCCCATGTCCTCCTTGCTGACGGTGCCCTGGACGCGCTCCTTGACCAGATCGCCGGAAATCTGCCGCGTCGGCTGGATGCCGATGGTCAGCCCGGTTGCCGAACTGTCGAGGACGACGGCCAGCGTCCATTCCGGAACATCCTCGAGACCCTTCACGTTGCCGAGCGGCACGCCCCAGTCGCCGGAGACGTCGATATGCGTCACCGGACCGCGATAGCCGCGCAGCATGTCGTATTTGAGCAGGCCGTTCTGCATCGCCTTGCGGGCGATAAGCTGGACATTCGGATCGAGTGTGGTGCGCACCGACAGGCCGCCCTCGTAAAGCGCATTCTCACCGTAGCGCGCGATGATCTGGCGGCGGACTTCCTCGGTGAAGTACTCGCCGGCAAACAGGTAGGAACCGTTGCGGCGCGGCGTCACGCCGAGCGGTTCGGCCTTTGCCTTGTCGCCCTCCTCGCGGGTGACGTAGCCATTCTCGACCATCTGGTCGATGACCCAGTTGCGGCGCTCCAGGGCACGGTCGGCGTGCTTGAAGGGGTGATAGTTATTCGGGCCCTTCGGCAACGAGGCGAGATAGGCGGCTTCCGCGACTGTCAGTTCGTTGACGGACTTGTCGAAATAGGTGAGCGCGGCGCCCGCGACGCCATAGGCGCCAAAGCCGAAGAAGATTTCGTTGAGATAGAGCTCGAGGATGCGGTCCTTCGAATAGGCCTGCTCGATGCGGAAGGCCAGGATCATCTCCTTGATCTTGCGCTCATAGGTCTGATCAGAAGAGAGCAGGAAGTTCTTCGCCACCTGCTGGGTGATCGTCGAGGCGCCGACCTGGCGCCGGCCGGAACCTAAATTCTGCAGGTTGACGACGATGGCGCGGCCAAGGCCGGTGATGTCGATGCCGGGATGGTTGTAGAAGTTCTTGTCCTCGGCCGACATGAAGGCGGCCTTGACGCGGTCCGGGATGGCCTGGATCGGCAGATAGAGACGCCGCTCGCGCGCATATTCAGCCATCAGCGCGCCGTCGGAGGCATGGATGCGCGTCGTCACCGGCGGTTCGTATTTGGCCAGAACCTCGTAGTCGGGCAGGTCCTTGGTCAGATGGCTGATATAGATGGCAAGACCGGCCGCCACCAGCAGCGCCAGCGTCGTGCCGATGCCAAAGAAATAGCCGATGAGACGAATCATGCCCGCTCCAGTCCGAGGTTCGGGAATTTCCTAAACGAAGCCGACAGTCGCGCAAGCTTCCCGGGGCGGTCCCAATCCGCAATCGAAAAACCCATGTAGCGGCCATGTGGACAAAATACGGCAGCGCGAAATTTGAGGACTCGGTTGCCGAATAATAACGCCGGGTGTTGTCGTCATGCAACGCTGCTTGCGGTTGCAGGCGCCCAGCGGTTGCGGGCAGGTTCCGGCGGGTCAGCCGCCCGTCGCGGTTCCGGCCTTGGCGGCGGCAAACAGGGCAACCGCATTGGTTATGCTTTGCGCCGCCTTGCCGCGCCAGTCGGCGTTCAGCAGTTGCGCCTCGTCCTTGTTATTGGAGAGGTAGCCGAGCTCGACCAGGACGGACGGCACGTCCGGGGCCTTGAGCACCCTGAAGCCGGCCGAGCGCTGCGGATTGTTGATCATGCCGACGCTGGTCGACAGCTGACCGACCAGTGTGTGGGCGAAGCTCATCGAGAAACCATGGGTCTCCCGGCGGATCAGGTCGATCAGAATGTCAGTGACTTCCTTGTTGTCGTCCTCGATCTTCATTCCGGCGAACTGGTCGGACAGGTTCTCGCGATCGGCGAGCGCCTGGGCTTCCGGGTCGGAAGCCTTGTCGGAAAGCGTGTAGACCGTGGCGCCGCGAAGACCTTTGACGGCGATGGTATCGGCATGGACGGAGATCAAAAGATCGGCCTCGTGCTGGCGCGCGATGCGCACGCGTTCGTCGAGCGCCAGGTACACGTCGTTGTCCCGCGTCATGTAGACATCGTATTTGCCGACCGCGGCCAGCTTGTCGCGCAGTTCCTTGGCAAAAGCGAGCGTGACGTCCTTCTCGACCGTGCCGGCGGAGCTTTCGGCGCCGCCATCGACGCCGCCATGACCGGGATCGATAACCACCGTGAAGCGATGGCCGGGCGCCGAGACCGGTCCGGTGCCGACCCGTTCGCCTTTTTCGGTCGAAACCGTCGAACCAGTGGTCAGCGACTGGTTGGCGAGAGCTTCGTCGAACTCCCGCTCGGAGGCAGCCGACATATCGATGGCGATGCGGTAGCCGCTGCCGTCGTCATTCTTGAGCACGTCGAGCTTGTCGATGACGAAAGGGCCCTTGCCGGTGAGGATCAGGCGCGAGCCATGTCCCTGATCGCCGTAGCGAACTGCCCGTACAAGACCCCGCGGCTTCACATCCTTGGCGTCGAGCGCGAATCGCGTGCGCGGCAGATCGACGACCAGGCGATTGGGACCGCGCAGCAGGAACCATTTGACGTCCGGCTCGTGGTCGAAATTCACGACGATGCGCATCTTGGCGGCGTCGCCGGCCATCTTGTAGCCGGTCGCGCCAAGCAAGGTTTCGGCGTGCACGGCGGCGGCGAAACAGGACAGGACCGCCAGCAGCAAGCCAGTCCAGGTCACGCGCAGGAGATGCCCGGCGGCCCCACCTCTCTTGTTTGCGGCGCCCGCCGATCCCATCTCTTATCCGTCGCTCCCGGTTTGACGCATTGCGCCCGGTCTTCTCGCAGAATGCCTGTCAGGCCGCCAACTCGATTAACGATTGGTATTCAGAGAAGGTTAACCAAGCCTTTCATAGAGCGGGATGAAGGCGCCTTCCCCAGGGGAAGCGCTTTTTGCCGGCATCCGAAATCGGGGTTGCCTTCCATCCCGCCAAATCATAAAAGCGACATTGGATCACTGCAATCCTGGAACCGCTCGCCTCAGCAGTTTCCTGCCAAAGGCTGGATGCAAAGGCGGCTCCTTTACCCTTCCAGGCTCAGGTGGTCGCGACGATTTTCGCAGGCGTGCCCTCGTGGCGGGGGAATCGCTTGCGTGAGGAAAACGGCCGGGATTGTCCCGCGCCGGCTCTTTATGAGCAAACAAGCTGGTCCGGCTTAGCCCGGGCTTTGGTTCAAAAGGTTCTGCCGGGTGCCGATGGCTTCAAGCGCAATCATGGAAAGGTCCGCATCAAACCGCGCCGTAATGGCTGCGGGCGGCACCGCCATTGCGCTCAAGCGGCGGCCGGCGGACATTCAATTATCCGGCATGCACACAGATACAGGCGCACAGCGGCGGGCATTGCCACGCCAGCTGCGGCCGTCGGCTGCCGGCAGGAAACAAAATAATGCCCAACAAGATGCTGATAGACGCCTCCCACCCGGAGGAAACACGCGTTGTTGTCGTTCGCGGTAACCGCATCGAAGAATTCGACTTTGAATCCCAGGACAAAAAGCAGCTTAAAGGAAACATCTATCTCGCCCGCGTAACCCGCGTCGAACCGTCCCTCCAGGCAGCCTTTGTCGAATATGGCGGCAACCGTCACGGTTTTCTCGCCTTTAGCGAAATTCATCCCGATTATTACCAGATCCCGGTCGCCGACCGTCAGGCTCTGCTGCGCGCCGAGGCGCAGGAGGCCGAGGACGAAGACGACGAGGAAGCCGAGAACGGCGAAGAGCAGCATGCCCGCGACCGCGGCGGGCGGCGCAACCGCCGGCGCGGCGGCAAGAACCGCGACCGCGGCGAGCACAAGCACGCTTCATCGGAGAACGAGGAAAGCCCGGCCGAAGCAATAGCCGTTGACGAAACCGCCGCTGCGGTAGCCGAGGGCGAGGAAGCCGCCAGCGAGACCGCCGCTACCCCGGCAGAAAATGCCGGAACCGCCTCCGAGGCCGTCGAGGCCGTATCGGAAGCGGCTGAAGGACCCGCCGCCGAGGCTGGCGGAGATGACGCCACGGACAACGACAATGGCAAGCCTTCCGAAGGCGGTCCTACTTCGATTGCCGCGAGCATCGATGCCGACGTGATTTCCGAGGCGATGCCGCAGGCGGATCAGCAGAGCGGCGAAGCCGCCGCCAGCGACGATGATCGCGGCATGCTGGAGGACGTCTCGGCCTCGCATTCGGACGAGCACGAGGTCGAATCGGTCGGCGCCGAGGACGCGCTCGAGGAAATCCGCAACCGCCGCAAGCCGGTGCGCCGCCAATACAAGATCCAGGAAGTCATCAAGCGCCGGCAGATCCTTTTGGTGCAGGTGGTCAAGGAAGAACGCGGCAACAAGGGCGCGGCGCTCACCACCTATCTGTCGCTTGCCGGCCGCTATTCGGTGCTGATGCCGAACACGGCGCGCGGCGGCGGCATCTCGCGCAAGATCACCAACGCCCAGGACCGCAAGCGGCTGAAGGAGGTCGTGGCCGATCTCGACGTGCCGCAGGGCATGGGCGTCATCCTGCGCACTGCCGGCGAGAGCCGCACCAAGGCCGAGATCAAGCGCGACTACGAATATCTGATGCGGCTTTGGGAAAACGTCCGCAACCTGACGCTGCAGTCCTCGGCCCCAGCCCTGGTCTATGAGGAAGGCAGCCTGATCAAGCGCTCGGTGCGCGACCTCTACAACAAGGACATCGACGAGATCCTTGTCTCCGGCGAAGACGGCTACCGCGAGGCCAAGGATTTCATGCGCATGCTGATGCCGAGCCACGCCAAGGTGGTTCAGCCATTCCGCGACACCACGCCGATCTTCGTGCGCAACGGCATCGAAGCGCAGCTCGACCGCATGCTGCAGCCGCAGGTGACGCTGAAGAGCGGCGGCTACATCATCATCAACCAGACCGAGGCGCTGGTTGCGATCGACGTCAACTCCGGCCGCTCCACCAAGGAGCATTCGATCGAGGAGACGGCGCTCCACACCAATCTGGAAGCGGCAGAGGAAGTCGCGCGGCAGTTGCGGTTGCGCGACCTTGCCGGTCTGATCGTCATCGACTTCATCGACATGGAGGAGAACCGCAACAACCGCTCCGTCGAGAAGCGGCTGAAGGATCACCTCAAGAACGACCGTGCCCGTATCCAGGTCGGCCGCATCTCGCACTTCGGCCTGATGGAAATGTCGCGCCAGCGCATCCGCGCCAGCGTGCTGGAATCGACCATGAAGCCTTGTCCGCATTGCGGCGGCACGGGCCATGTGCGCTCCGATTCCTCCGTGGCGCTGATGGTCGTGCGGGCGATCGAAGAATTCCTGCTCAAGGATTCGCGCAGCCACATCATCGTGCGCACACCGTCGGCGACCGCGCTCTATGTGCTCAACCATAAGCGCGCCAACCTGGTGGAGCTCGAAGCCCGCTTCGGCCTGACCATCACGATCGAGGCTGACGAGACGCTCGGCACCCAGCACTACGCGATCTTCCGCGGCGCCATTGCCGAGAAGCCGGAAGGCTTCGTCGAGGTGCGCAGCCTGCCGGCCTATGTCGAGCCGGAAGAACCCGAGGACGAGATCGTCGTCGAGGAAGCGGAGGAGGAAGTCTCGGTCCAGCCCGAACAGCCGCGCCACGCGCAGCAGGGCCAGCACCAGCAGCGGTCCGAGGATGGCGAAGGCCGTGACCGCAAACGGCGCAAACGCCGGCGGCGGCGCGGCGGCAGGGATCGCGACCGCGAGCACAATGGTGACGTCGCGGCGGCGCCGATGGAAGCCGGCGAAACCGATGACGACGAGACGACGAACGAGGCCGCCGACGAGGCAACCGCCGGCGGCGAGGCTGTAGCGGCCACTCCCGACGACGGTTCCGGAAAGAAGCGCCGGCGCGGGAAGCGCGGCGGTAAGCGCAACCGACGTGAAGACGAAGCTTCGGAGGCCGTTGGCAGCGAAACCGTGGGCGACATCGAGGGTGAGCCGGTTGAAGGCCAAGATGCCGTAAGCGAGCCGGCGATTGCCGCTCCTGCCGAGGAACCTGCTGCTCCCGCCGCGGCTAATGACGATGCCGAGGCGGTCGAAAAGCCGAAGAAGCCCCGCCGTTCGAGGGCTAAGAAGGTGGCTGAGGAAGCCGCGGCCGAGACGGTATCGGAGCCTGTGGCCGAGGCTCAGGTCGCGCCCCCGGCTGTCCAGCCCGAGCCGGAGCCGGCCGCTGCCGCTCCCGCGGCCACCGAGGCGGAGCCTGCCACCAACGCCCATCCGACGCGGCGCAAGCCACAGTCAGTCGACACGCCGGTTGTTCCCGTCGTGTCTTCGAACGTGTCCGACGAGGCCAAGGCCGAAGACAGGCCGAAGCGCGCCGGCTGGTGGCAGCGCAAGGGTTTTTTCTAGACCTTTCAGATCGTTAAGCTGATCTTTTGAAACAATCCCGCGCCGCGCCAGGCGCGGGATTTTTCATTTTCGCCGACTGCCTTTTCAGCGCAGCTCCGGGTGGCAATCGCCAGCGCTTTGCTGTTTTACGGCGCGAAGATCGACCAGTTCATCATCCGGGCGAGCTTCTCCAGCGCGATGGAGCCGAGCTTGGAGTTGCCGTTCTCGTTGAGGCCGGGCGACCACACCGCCAGCGAAGCAACCCCTGGCACGATGCCGAGAATGCCGCCGCCGACACCGCTTTTGCCGGGGATGCCGACGCGGAAGGCAAAATCGCCCGAACCGTCATAGTGGCCGCAGGTCAGCATCAGCGCGCCGATGCGGCGTGCCCGTTCGGCCGAGACGACCGAATGCCCGGTCGCCGGGTTCCTGCCGCCATTGGCTAGAAACCGGCCGGCCATGGCGAGCTGACGGCAGCTCATGGCAACCGCGCAATGGTGGAAATAGACACCCAGCGCGAGTTCGGGAGCATGATGGAGATTGTCGAAGGATTTCATGTAGTTGGCCAGGGCAAAGTTGCGGTGGCCGGTGGCGCGCTCGGATGCCGCCACCTCGCGATCGATGATGATCGTCTCGTCATCGGCGAGGAACTGGATGAAACGCAGGATTTCGCCGATCGCCTCGCGCGGCTGATGGCCGGCGAGCAGGACGTCGGAGACGACGATGGCGCCGGCATTGATGAACGGATTGCGCGGGATGCCGTTCTCATGCTCGAGCTGGACGATCGAGTTGAACGGGTTGCCAGATGGCTCGCGGCCGACGCGAAGCCATAACGCATCGCCGACCTTGCCCAGCGCCAGCGTGAGCGTGAAGACTTTCGAGACGCTCTGGATCGAAAAGGGCTGATCGGCATCGCCGGCCAGGATGACGCGGCCGTCATTGGTCACGGCGGCAATGCCGAATTTCTTCGGATCGACCTTGCCCAACTGCGGGATATAGCTCGCCACCTCGCCGCGGTCGGTGCGCTCCGCCATTTCGGCGGCCACTTCCGCCAGTGCTTGCTCGAGTTCCGGCATGGCGGTTATTTCAGCCAGCGTTCGATGCGCGCCAACGCCTCGACCATGTCGTCATGGCTGCCGGCATAGGAAAAGCGCATGGTGCGATGGCCCTGCAGCGGGTCGAAATCGCGGCCGGGCGTTGCCGCGACATGCGCCTCGGCCAGCATCTTGCGCGCAAAGGCCATGCTGTCGTTGGTGTGGCGCGTGACATCGCAGAACGCATAGAAGGCGCCGTCCATCGGCGCGGCAAGCGCAAGGCCGAGTTCCGGCAGGCGCTTCATCAGAAGGTCGCGGTTCCAGGCGTAGCGCGCCTTCACCTCTTCCAGTTCCTGCGTTGCCTTGAATGCCTCGATCGCCGCGACCTGCGACAGTTCAGGCGGCGAGATATAGAGGCTCTGGGCGATCCGCTCGACCGGCCGCACAAGCTCTTCCGGCAGCACCATCCAGCCGACCCGCCAGCCGGTCATGCAATAGTATTTCGAAAAGGAATTGATCGCAGTCACGCCGGCGCCATGCGCCAGGGCGGTGACATCCGACGCCGCGTAGGCCAGCCTGTGATAGATTTCGTCGGAGATCACTGCGATGCCCAACTCCTCGGCGGTTTTCACCAGCGCGGCAAGCTCATCGGCCGGAATCACCGCGCCGGTCGGATTGGCGGGACTGGCGAACAGCACGCCCTTCAGCGGCTTCCCGCGATGGGCGGCCTTGAGGTGCTCGGCATGCAGGTAGGCATCCGAGCCGAGCTCTATCTCGACGATCTCGATGCCGAGCGCGGCCATGATGTTGCGGTAGGCAGGATAGCCGGGCGCGGCGATGGCGACACGGTCGCCCGGATCGAACATGGCCAGGACAGCCAGGTTGAAGGCGGCAGACGAGCCGGTCGTGACGGCAATGCACGATGGCGCGACGTCGATACCGTAGTGCTCGCCGTAATGCCCCGCGATCGCCTTGCGCAGATCGGCCAAGCCCAAAGCGTCGGTGTAGCCGATGCGGCCATGCCGCAGGGCCGCGGCCGCCGCCTCGCGGACCCCGACCGGCGCGGGATCCGACGGCTGGCCGACCGCCATCGACACCACGGGCACGCCGGTGGCCTTCAGCCGGTTGGCTTCGGCCAGGATGTCCATGGCGTGGAACGGCTCGACTTCCCCGCGGCGCGAAAGCGAAACGACCATCTGACCTCTTCCAACTGCTCTATTTGGGCGAATTCTGGACGCAAGCCAGAGCAGACTTGCCCTAACTGCCTTAGTTACGGGACAGCGCCGCACAAATGCCCGATTGATGTGGGGATCACAAGCGCGCAGGAAGTTGCCGGCGCCGACTTTTCATCTTTCGCCCGCTCGTCTACCAGTGGACCTATGTTGAGCCGACCCCGACCGTTAATTGGCAAAGCGACCTCACTCAGCCGAACCGCGCGCGGCTTCGCGACGCTTCTGCTGGCCGCCACCGTTGCTTTATCGAGCTCGGTCAGCGCCTTCGCGCAGGGCGTGCCGGTGGTGCGCGACGCCGAGATCGAGGCGCTGGTGCGCGATTATGCCCAGCCGATCTTCAAGGCGGCCGGGCTTGCCAATGACGGCATCGACATCGTTCTGGTCAACGACCAGAGTTTCAACGCCTTCGTCACCGGGCGGCGGCTGTTCATCAACACCGGCGCGCTGGTGACCGCCGAAACGCCGAACGAGATCATCGGCGTCATCGCGCACGAGGCCGGCCATATCGCCGGCGGCCACCAGGAGAAATTGCGCGACCAGCTCGACCGCGCCAAGACCATGGCCATCATCGCCACGCTGCTCGGCGCCGGCGCCATGGTGGCCGGCGCCACCACCAACAGCCGCGGTCTTGCCGGCGCCGGCATGGGGGTGGCCGCCGGCGGCGGCGAGATGGCGCAGCGCTCGATTCTGGCCTATCAGCGCACCGAAGAGATCACCGCCGACCGTTCGGCGATCACCTATCTGAACGCCACCGGCCAGTCCGGCATGGGCATGCTGAAGACCTTTGCCCGCTTCCAGAGCGCTCTCTCGCTCGCCGGCACCCAGGTCGATCCCTACCGGATCAGCCATCCGATGCCGCAGGAGCGCATCGCCAACCTCGAAGTCCTCGTCAAGCAAAGCCCCTTCGTCAACGCTGTCGACCCGCCGGCACTGCAGCAGCGGCACGACATGATGCGCATCAAGATCGCGGCTTATATGCAGGGCCAGGCAGCCGTCGCGCGGCTGATGCGCAAGAACCCGACCAGCCTCGCCTCGCGTTACGGCGACGCGCAGCAGACCTATCTTTACGGCAATCCGGGCGCGGCGCTCGCCAAGACGGCGGCGCTGATCAAGGAACAACCGAAGAACCCCTATTTCCACGAACTGCGCGGCGACATCCTGATGAAGGTCAATAAGCCGAAGGACGCGGCGGACGCCTACGCCAAGGCGGCCAGCCTCGATATCGCGCGCTCCGGCCTGCTGCTGGTTTCGGTCGGCCAGTCGCTGATGGCGGTCGGCACGCCCGATTCGCTGAAAAAGGCTGTCACCCAGCTTAACAACGGCGTCGCGCGGGACAGGGACAATTCCGAGGCCTATCGTTTTCTGGCGCAGGCATATGGCGAGCTCGGCGACATTCCGGCTGCCGATCTTGCCACCGCCGAGGGTCACTATTATGCGGGCGACTACAAAAACGCTAAGATCTTCGCCATGCGCGCTCAACAGAAATTGAAGCGCGGCGAACCCCGCTGGGTCCGGGCGCAGGATATTATAAACTACACGCCATCGAACAAACTCAAATGAACCTCCCGGGCCCTGGCGGCGACCAAGGCGGACCGGAACCGGCAAAAGGAACGACGATATGAACAAGGCAATCCTGCTTGGCAGCGCCGGCGGTCTGGCGGTGGCGCTCGGCATGCTGGCTTTCGGTTTCATGGCGGGAAACCCGCAGCCCGCGAGGGCCGACACCGTGCAAGTCGCCCAGGTCACGTCTTCCACCGATACCAAGGCCTCCGCCGATACCAAGATCGATCGCAAGGAGGTCGAAGGCATCATCCGCGACTATCTCTTGAAGAATCCGGAAGTTCTGCTCGAGGTGCAGGACGCGCTCGAGGCCAAGCAGAAGGAAGAGCAGCGGCTCGCGGCGCTCGGCGTCATCAAGAACTCCAAGGACGAGATCTTCAACTCGACCTTCGACGGCGTCGTCGGCAACCCGAAAGGCAAGGTCACGATCGTCGAGTTCTACGATTACAATTGCGGCTTCTGCAAACGCGCCATCGAGGACATGCAGGCGCTGACCAAGTCCGATCCGGACCTGCGCTTCGTGCTCAAGGAGTTCCCGATCCTCAGCCCGGATTCGCAGAAGGCCAGCGTCGTCTCCATGGCGTTCCACCTGATGCATCCGGAGAAGTATCGTGAGTTCCACACCGCGCTGCTCGGCGGCCAGGGTCGCGCCACCGAGGCGACCGCGATCAAGGTGGCGCTTTCGCTCGGCGCCGACGAGGCAGCGCTGCGCGAGAAGATGAAGGACCCGCGCATCGCCGAAACGCTCTCGCGCACCTATGAGCTTGCGACGAAACTGTCGATCACCGGCACGCCGTCCTATGTCGTCGGCAACGAGGTGATCTTCGGAGCGCTCGGCCAGCAGGTTCTGGCGGAAAAGATCGAAGAGGCAAAAAGCGCGCTCTAGGCGCGCCCGCGGTGTAAAAGCCGGCCGCTGTGGACAGCGAAAGAACGCACTTGCGCTCTTTTCGCGGGCGGCTATGCCCATTATAGAGGCCCAGTGCGCCGGCTTGGGGTCGGCGCAGAACAAGGTCGGCATATTGAAAACGATTTTCGTCCTCAACGGTCCCAATCTCAATGCGCTCGGCAAGCGCGAGCCGGGGATTTATGGCGGCAAGACGCTTGCGGCCATCGCCGAGGACTGCAAGGCGGCCGGCGCCGCGCTCGGGCTCGAGATCGATTTTCGCCAATCCAACCATGAGGGCGATCTGGTCGACTGGATCCAGGAAGCCAGCGAGAAGGCGGCAGGCATCGTCATCAACCCCGGCGCCTACAGCCACACATCGATCGCCATCCATGACGCCATCCGCGCCGCAGCACCGCTGCCCGTCGCGGAAGTCCATCTTTCCAACATCCACGCGCGGGAGCCCTTCCGCCACGTCTCCATGGTCGCGCCGGTCGCTGTCGGCATGATCTGCGGGTTCGGGCCGCTCGGCTACACGCTCGCGCTGCAGGCACTGGCGGCACGCCTGTGACCGGCCCCCAAACAGAAGGCTCGAAAATGTCGATAAAAAAGAACGGTGTTGACCAGCAGCTGATCCGCGATCTGGCGGGCATTCTGAACGACACCAATCTGACCGAGATCGAGGTCGAGCTCGGCGACCTCAAGGTGCGCGTCTCGCGCCAGGCGCAGGCCGTCCATGCGGTTGCAGCGGCGCTGCCGGCGCCCGCCGCGGCTCCGGCGACCGCCGCGGCTCAGCCAGCAACGGCAGCCGCGGCCGCCGATATGTCCAAGAACGCAGTGCCCTCCCCGATGGTCGGCACCGCCTATCTGGCACCCTCACCCGACGCCAAGGCGTTCATCGAGGTCGGCCAGAAGGTCAAGGAAGGCCAGACGCTGCTCATCATCGAAGCGATGAAGACGATGAACCAGATCCCCTCGCCGCGTGCCGGCACGGTGACGGCGATCCTCATCGAGGATGCCCAGCCGGTCGAATACGGCATGCCGCTGGTGGTTCTTGAGTAGAGCCGGGAACAATCAGGAGATGTTCCAGAAAATCCTCATCGCCAATCGCGGCGAAATCGCGCTCCGGGTGCTGCGCGCCTGCAAGGAGCTCGGCATCCAGACGGTGGTGGTCCACTCGACCGCGGATTCCGACGCCATGCATGTGCGGCTTGCCGACGAGAGCGTCTGCATCGGCCCACCGCCGTCCCGCGAAAGCTATCTCAACATCCACCAGATCGTCGCCGCCTGCGAGATCACCGGCGCAGATGCCGTGCATCCGGGCTACGGCTTCCTGTCGGAGAACGCCAAGTTCGCCGACATCCTGGCGGCCCACAACATCACCTTCATTGGCCCGTCAGGCGACCATATCCGCGTCATGGGCGACAAGATCGAGGCCAAGCGCACGGCGAAGCGTCTCGGCATCCCCGTCGTGCCTGGGTCCGATGGCGCGATCAGCGAAGAGAAGGAAGCCAAGCGCGTCGCCGCCGAGATCGGCTATCCGGTGATCATCAAGGCCTCCGCCGGCGGCGGGGGCCGCGGGATGAAGGTGGCGCACACCGAGGCGGACCTCGAAGTCGCCTTGCAGACGGCCAAGTCGGAAGCGGGGGCGGCCTTCGGCGACGACGCCGTCTACATCGAGAAATATCTGCAGAAGCCTCGCCATATCGAGGTGCAGGTGTTCGGCGACGGCGCCGGCCGAGGCGTGCATTTCGGCGAGCGCGACTGCTCGCTGCAGCGGCGCCACCAGAAGGTCTGGGAGGAAGCCAATTCGCCGGCGCTCAATGCCGAGGAGCGTTCGCGCATCGGCGGCATCTGCGCCAGGGCTATCGCCGATCTCGGCTATTCGGGCGCCGGCACGATCGAGTTCCTCTACGAGAATGGCGAGTTCTATTTCATCGAGATGAACACGCGTCTTCAGGTCGAGCATCCGGTGACCGAAGCGATCACCGGCATCGACCTCGTGCATGAGCAGATCCGCGTCGCCTCGGGCGGCGGGCTGTCGGTCAGGCAGGAAGACATCAAGTTCAACGGCCATGCCATCGAGTGCCGTATCAACGCCGAGGATCCGCGCACCTTCACGCCCTCGCCCGGCACGATCACGCATTTCCATACGCCCGGCGGCCTCGGCATCCGTGTCGATTCCGGCGTCTATTCGGGCTACAAAATCCCGCCCTATTACGACAGCCTGATCGGCAAGCTGATCGTGCATGGCCGCAACCGCGTCGAATGCATGATGCGGCTGCGCCGCGCGCTCGACGAATTCGTCGTCGACGGCATCAAGACGACGCTGCCGCTGTTCCGCGACCTGGTCGGCAATCCCGACATCGCCAATGGCGACTACGACATCCACTGGCTGGAAAAATACCTGGCCAAGGGTGAATAGCACGGGGATGCGATGACCCGCCCCTACGCACCAGGCTATCGCATTCCGACCGACCTGCTGCTTCGGGCTTACGCTTCCGGTGTCTTCCCGATGGCCGAGAGCGCCAACGACCCGGAAGTGTTCTGGGTGCGGCCGGAAACGCGCGGCATCATTCCGCTGGACGGATTCCACACACCGCGCAGCCTGAAGAAGACGATCCGCAAGCATCCGTTCGAGATCCGCTACGACTTCGATTTCGAGGCGACGATCGACGGCTGCGCCGAAAAGCGCGAGGAGCGCCGCTCGACCTGGATCAACGCGCCGATCCGCGAAGCCTATGTCGAGCTCTATCGCCTGGGCCACTGCCATTCGGTCGAAGCATGGCGCGAGGAACGGCTGGTCGGCGGCCTCTATGGCGTCTCGCTCGGACGCGTGTTCTTCGGCGAAAGCATGTTCGCCAGGGAGACCGACGCGTCGAAGACCTGTCTCTACCATCTCGTCGAGCGGCTGAAGGCGCGCGGCTTCGCGCTGCTCGACACGCAGTTCACGACCGAGCATTTGAAGCGCTTCGGCGCTGTCGACGTGCCGCGCGGCCAGTATGAGAAGCTGCTCGCAGAGGCGCTGAAGGGCGAGGCCGTCTTCTATCCTTGAGCCCGCGCTGCCGCCTCGATCGGCGTTTGCGAATGGAACATCATCTTCCAGCCGTCAGCGCGATGGACATAGCCGGTGCTGACGAGGGCAGCATAGGATTCGCCGTTCTCGCGCGTCGCGCGCGCCTCGTAAGTCAGCATGACGATGTCGCTGCCGGGCTCGACCATGCCCTTCAACTTGATGTCGAGGTCCCGCCATCTGTTGGGCTTGGCGGCGGTCTTTGCGAGATCGGCATTGGTCATCGCCTGCGCCATCTGCGGGAACGCCACCAGACAATCCACATCGGCATTGGCTTCATAGTAAGCGGAATCGCCTGTCCAAAAGCCCTTCTCGATATCGAGAAGCTCCTGCTTGTTGGCCGTGATCGATCTGGTGGTCATCGCAGAATCCTCCTCGCCTGTCGCCGATCTGGAACGGCTCAAAGACGGGCAGGTTCCGAGATCAGTTCGTGTCGGTCGTGTCGTCCGGTGCCGGCGCCGCGTCAGTCGGTTCGGAGGCGGCGTCCGCCGGCTGCGCCGCAGCCCTGGCCTTGGCGGCTTCGGTCTTCGGCTTGCCTGTGTCGGCCTTGGCCGCGGTCGGCGGCGGCACGTCCGACTTCTGCTTGCAGCCCTTGAGCCAGACGTCATAGACGGCGTGCTCGACGGCGTTGAGGCCGGGGCTTTCGGCAAACATCCAGCCGGTGAAGATGCGGCGGATCTTGCGGTCGAGCGTGATCTCGTCGACCTCGACGAAGGAATCGGTCTTCGGCTGCTCCGTGTCCGGCCGCGAATAGCAGACGCGAGGCGTCACCTGCAAAGCGCCGAACTGAACGGTCTCGTCGATATAGACGTCGAAGGTGATGATGCGGCCGGTGATCTTGTCGATGCCGGCGAACGCGGCCACCGGATTGGTGATGCGGTCGGAGGCCGCAGGTGCAGCGGCCGGCGCCTGCGCGGCGGCGAATACCGCAGTCGAGGCAAGCAGAACGGACGTCGCCGCGATCAGCGCCTTTGAGATGTTGCCGAAAGAGCTCATGCAAAATACCGGTGGTTGCGCCCGGGTGATTCTCTCAACGCCCAAGGCTAGTCATGGCTGCGCAGTCAGCAAGCAGCTAAATGCCAATTGTGGCGATAACGGACCGAAGCGGCGTCTTGGATTACAATCCGAGGGATTACGACCCCGGCGTCCAGGCGTCGTAGTCGCCGGTCACCTGCGGGCGATGCTGGTTGGTCAGGATGGAACCCTGCGGACGATAGGCGCCGGGCGTTCCGGTCAGGTTCGGCCGATGCTCCTTCTGCCACTCGCGCGCCTTGTAGCTCTCGCTCGAGGGAGCGGTGTCGACGCGGTGGTGGATCCAGCCATGCCAGCCCGGCGGGATCTTCGAGGCTTCCGAATAGTCGCGATAGATGACCCACCGGCGCGTGCGGCCTTCCGAATCGATGCCGCCCTCGTAATAGACGTTGCCGGCTTCGTCCTCGCCGACCCGCTTGCCGAAGCGCCAGGTGTGGAAGCGGGTGCCGAGCGTCTGGCTGTTCCACCAGGTGAAAAACTGCAGCAGGAAAGTCTTCATCCAAATCCTCGCGGCGGCAGCGGCTGCGCCTTTCCCCTGCTTATGGCGTCACGTCATCGCGAAGGCAAGGGTTTTGCCATGTGCCGAAAGGAAATGCTCCATGCGTTCATATCTTGATGCATGTCGTCGTCCCAGAACCGCTCCACACTTCCGGCCGACATGCATTAATCGATGCAGTTGTCCTGCCGGCGGCAGTGCGGCTTGCCAAGCGCCGCCTGTCTTTCTAAAGCTCGGCCCGCCCGTTCGGGGCACGCCTTGAGGAGGTGACGATTGAGCCGGGATCCGTCCGCCGACAGCCGGATCAGCGCCGAAGACATTCGCCGCCGCAAGGGCGGCGTGCCGATCGTTTGCCTTACCGCCTACACCTATCCGGTCGCCCGCCTGCTCGATCCGCATGTCGACCTGCTGCTGGTCGGCGACAGCGTCGCCATGGTCCTGCACGGCCACGCCACCACGCTCGGCGCCTCGCTGGAGATGATGATCGCGCACGGCCAGGCTGTGATGCGCGGCTCGGCCAAGGCCTGCGTGGTGGTCGACATGCCTGCGGGCAGCTACGAGACGTCGGCCGCCCAGGCCGTCGCTTCGGCGCGGCGCATCGTCGGGGAAACAGGCTGCCAAGCCGTGAAGCTCGAGGGCGGCGTCGACATGGCAGCCCAGATCGCGGCGATCGTCGCCGAAGGAATACCGGTCATGGGTCATATCGGCCTGCAGCCGCAATCGGTGGAGAAGGACGGCGGCTACAAGATCAAGGGCCGGACAGACGACAATATCGCAGCGCTCTTGCGCGATGCAGAGGCGGTGGAAAAAGCCGGCGCCTTCTCGGTGGTCATCGAGGGCACGATGGAGGCCGTGGCTGCGAAGCTTACCCGTCACATTTCCATACCGACCATCGGCATCGGCGCCAGCGCCGACTGCGACGGCCAGATCCTGGTGATCGACGACATGGTCGGCATGACCGTCGACCGCGTGCCGAAATTCGTCAAGGAGTACGCCGACTTGCGCAGCATGATCGCGAATGCGGCGGCCCGCTACGCCGCCGAGGTGCGCAGCCGTGCCTTTCCTGGCCCCGACCACGTCTTCACGACAGCATCCGGCAAGGACGACACATGAACGCGCCAATCGTCGTCGACAGCGTCGCCGCGCTTCGGACACAGGTCAGGAACTGGCGACAGGCCGGCCTGAAGGTCGCCATGGTGCCGACCATGGGTGCGCTGCATGACGGCCATATCTCACTGGTCAGGATCGCGCTCGAACGGGCCGATCGCTGCGTCGTCTCGATCTTTGTCAACCCGGCCCAGTTCGCGCCGACGGAGGATCTCGACAAATACCCACGCCAGCTGGCGCACGATCTCGACCGGCTGCGGGATGCGGGTGCGCATCTCGCCTTCACGCCGGGCGTAAACGAAATGTACCCCGCCGGCTTCGCCACGAAGATCTCGGTGGGCGGCCCCTCTCGTGGCCTGGAAACCGACTTCAGGCCGAGTTTCTTCGACGGCGTCGCGACCGTGGTAGCAAAACTCTTCCTGCAGGCGGCTCCCGATTGCGCCGTGTTCGGCGAGAAGGACTACCAGCAGCTTTGCGTCGTCAGGCAGCTCTGCCGCGACCTCGACCTGCCGGTCGAGATCGTCGGCGCGCCGACGGTGCGCGACGTCCATGGCCTCGCCATGTCGTCGCGCAATGCCTATCTCGGCGAAGCCGAGCTCGGCATAGCACGCGAGCTCAACGTGATCCTGCGCCGCACCGCGGCGGCGCTTGCGGGCGGCGCGGACGAAGCCGGCGCCACCGACGCCGCCGCGAAGGCCCTCGTCTCCGCGGGGTTCCAGAAGGTCGACTATGTCGCCGCGCGCGAAGCCGCGACGCTCAGCCCCTGGCGGAAAGACCGCGACGGCCGCCTGCTGGCGGCCGCCTGGCTCGGCACGACACGCCTGATCGACAATGTGGAAATTCCCTCCGCCTGATCGGACTTTCGTTCGATCAGGCTCGCCGCCTACTCTTCCGACGGCATATGCAGATACATCGACTGGATGCCGACGCGGCCTGGCCCGGTGAAGCGATTGACGACGAAATTCATGGCGGCGCCGAAGAAGCCGCTGGAAAGCCGGTCGATCCTTGTATCCATCTTCACCGAGGCGTCCTTGAACAGCCAGCCGCCCGGCTCGATGTCGATGGTCTCGCCGGGCGCCAGCACCTTCTCGAAGACATTGCCGTAACCGTGCAGCCAGACGATGCCGTCGCCTGTCTCGCCGCGGAAGCGGTCGATGAAGAAGCCGCTCTGGCCAAACAGCATCGTTCCCAGCCCGCGCACGCGCTCGAACGTGTAGTCGACGCTGGCGGTCGCGGCGAGGAACTGGTGCTCGCGCACCTGGACCTCCTCGCCGCGCCGAAGATGGATCGGCACGATATGGCCCGGTCCGTCGCGGCTGAAGGCGATGATGCCCGGCCCCGACGCCTCGGTGACGAATATCTGCATGCCGGCGATCATGCGCTTCAGCGCGCCCTTCAGCGATTTCAGGCCGATGGTGATGGCGGTGTTCTTCCAGAGCAGGATGTGGTGCTCGAAATAGACCGGCATGTTGGTCACATCGACCGACAGCACCGGCACCAGTTCGCCGGCGACGTGATAGGTCACGCCGCCAAAAGTCTCGTCCGACACCTCGGTCGGCATCAGTTCAGGCAAGCTCGGCATGGCAATCCCCCATTTTGCCGGCGACGCCTCTGGCTAGTGGGAGAGCGGGACACCGGCGATGCGCAGCCTTGACCACGCGGGTCGGCGCGATCAAATCAAAACCGCGCGATGAATGGGGGCTCGCCGCCCACCTAGCGGAGCCGCTTCTCCATGATGAGGGCGGGCAGTCCCGAATTGCCGCCGCAATCGGCGGTTCTGCCTGCCGGGCGGAACCCATTCGCCTCGTAGAAGGCGATCGCCGCGGCATTTGCTTCCTCGACCTCGAGGCGCAGCGTATGCATCTCCGGAAAGCTGGATTCAACTTCATCGAGCAGCGACTGGCCAATCCCCTGCCGTTGGCAGGCCGGATGGACGTAAAGCTGGTTCAAAAGGACGATCTTCGGGTCGGTGGTGGCGGCAGCGAACGCCATGCCGCCGAGCCGCTTGCCGTCGTCAGCCACCAGGAACTCGGAATTCGGCCGCGCCAGCCGCGCCTTGAGCGAGGCGATCGAATGCCAGTCATCCGTGATTTCAGTTACCCGCTTGGTGCCATAGACGGCGTCGTAAGTGGCATGCCAAGTCTCGACCAGCAACGCACGGACGGCTGCGAGATCGCGTTCGCTGGCCGTCCGCACGAACATCGCTAGCCCTCGATGCCGAGCTTGGCCTTGACGAGGTCGTTGACCGCCTGCGGGTTGGCCTTGCCGCCGGTCGCCTTCATCACCTGGCCGACGAACCAGCCGGCCATGGTCGGCTTGGCGCGCGCCTGCTCGGCCTTGTCGGGGTTGGCGGCGATCACCTCGTCGACGGCCTTCTCGATGGCGCCGGTGTCGGTGACCTGCTTCATGCCGCGGCTCTCGACGAGCTGGCGCGGATCGCCGCCCTCGTTCCAGACGATCTCGAACAGGTCCTTGGCGATCTTCCCGGAGATGGTGCCTTCCTTGATCAGATCGATGACGGCGCCGAGCTGCTCTGGCGAAAGCGGAGCATTTTCAATGTCTTTGCCGGCTTTGTTGAGAGCGCCGAGCAGGTCGTTGATGACCCAGTTGGCGGCGAGCTTGCCGTCGCGGCCGGATGCCACCTTCTCGAAATAGTCGGCAATCGGCTTTTCCGACACCAGCACCGAGGCATCATAGGTCGACAGGCCAAGCGACGAAATCAGCCGCGCCTTCTTGTCGTCGGGCAGTTCCGGCAGGTGTTGCGCCAACGCATCGACATAGGCCTGGTCGAATTCCAGCGGCAGAAGATCGGGGTCGGGGAAATAGCGATAGTCATGCGCCTCCTCCTTGGAGCGCAACGAGCGCGTCTCGCCCTTGACCGGGTCGAACAGGCGGGTCTCCTGGTCGATCTTGCCGCCATCCTCGAGGATGGCGATCTGCCGGCGCGCCTCGGATTCGATCGCCTGGCCGATGAAGCGGATCGAGTTGACGTTCTTGATTTCGCAGCGTGTGCCGAATGCGCCGCCCGGGCGGCGCACCGAGACGTTGACGTCGGCGCGCAGCGAACCTTCGTCCATGTTGCCGTCGCATGTGCCGAGATAGCGCATGATGGTGCGCAGCTTCGTCACATATGCCTTGGCCTCGTCGGCCGAGCGGATGTCGGGCTTGGAGACGATCTCCATCAGAGCCACGCCGGAACGGTTGAGGTCGACATAGGACATGGTCGCATGCTGGTCATGCATCGACTTGCCGGCATCCTGTTCCAGATGCAGGCGCTCGATGCCCACCTCGATATCCTCGAACTCGCCCTGGCGGTCGGGCCCGACGGAGACGATCACCTTGCCCTCGCCGACGATCGGCTGCTTGAACTGCGAGATCTGGTAGCCCTGCGGCAGGTCCGGATAGAAATAGTTCTTCCGGTCGAAGACCGATTTATGATTGATCGCGGCCTTCAGGCCGAGCCCTGTGCGGATCGCCTGCTTGACGCATTCCTCGTTGATGACCGGCAGCATGCCCGGCATCGCTGCGTCGACAAGGCTGACATTGGCATTGGGCGCCCCGCCGAATGACGTCGAGGCGCCGGAAAAGAGTTTTGCCTCCGAGATCACTTGCGCATGCACTTCGAGCCCGATGATGATCTCCCAGTCGCCGGTGGCGCCAGGGATCAGGCGTTTTGCGTCGGGGGTGCGGGTGTCGATGATGCTCATGGAGGCCTGCAGACTTTGAATTCTCGGAGTTGCAATTAATGTACTCATTGAGATGCATTAATGCACATTTTGGGTGCGCAACTTCGCTAGTCCAAACCGCCCTGCGAGACAAGCGCAAAGCCCGCACGCTGGCCTTTTCCGCCACGTTCGCTTATAGGATACCCCATTCCAATGGAGAGTGGATGTCCACTTACGCTCAGTCCCGGTGAAGCCCTGACCTCCTAAGCGAGGCAGGGCAGAAAACCTGAAACCCCGTGCCGCGATGTCTCGCAGCGGCGGCTTTTGTTGTTTTTCCCGGGACTTCTCCAATGGACATTTCGCGTAACGAGCAGCGCATCCTGCACCTGCTCGCGCAGGGCGGCGCATTGAAATCGAAAAGAACGAAAGCAGGAAGATCGCCTCGGTCCTGTGCCTGACCCGCGATGGCTGGCGCTATCCGGGCTTCGACCTGGAACTCTTTCGGAAATTGAGGCGCAAGAAGGCGGTTTCCTCGACGAACGGCGGTCCTTACCGCATCACACGACGCGGGCTCGAGCTCGTGCGCGCCGAACTCGACAATCGCTAATGCCTAATGCCGCCGGACGAAACGCCGGCGGCACCTTCCGTTTGCTTCAGGCCGTGGCGATATAGGCCCTGATCTCCTCGGCCTCGCGCTCGACATCCTCGATGCGGCGCTTGACCACGTCGCCGATGGAGACGATGCCGTCGAGCAGCCCGTTTTTCTCCACCGGCAGATGGCGGAAGCGGCCTCGCGTCATGATCTCCATCACCTCGTTGACGGTGTGGTTTTCGTTGCAGATCTTGACCTTCGGCGTCATCGCCGAGCGCACGGGGATGTCGAGCGCGGCGGCGCCCTCCTTGGCCACGACCCTAACGATATCGCGCTCAGAGAGAATGCCGACGATCTTTCGGTCGCCATTGGTGATGACGAGCGCGCCGATCCTGTGCTCGGCCAGCATGCGAATGGCCTCGCTGAGTTTTTCATTGGGCCCGAGCGTGAACACGTCATGGCCCTTGCTTTCAAGAATTGCCTTAACCGTCATGGCGTCCTCCACTGCCTTTGACGCCCCCGGCGCCCTTAGGAAGACACTGGGTGCTTGGGCAACATCGTGCGCCGTGATTGGTTGCATTTCAAGTGCGCCTAAGGACTAGATCAGGAAGGCGTATCGTTGAATCGCCATCCTGATCTATCTCTTGTTGGAGCATGATCTTCTCCGAAACCGGTTCCAACTTTTCGGGATCATGCCCTAGGCGGCAGCCAGCGGACGGTCGAAGAAACGCAATCCGAAAAAGCCGGCGACGAAGCCGCCGATATGGGCTTCCCAGGCGATCTGGCCGTCGATGCCCGGCGCGAAGCCGAGCAGGCCCGTGGCCAGATTGATCACCATCCAAACGCCAAGAAAGGTCATGACGCCGCGCGAACGCAACACCGATGCGACCGGCAGCGGCTCGCCGGCGAAGGCACCCCGGCCCGACGAACGGTCGACGCGGAAGCCGTAGCGCGCGGCCGCGCCCATCATCCCGGAGATCGCGCCCGATGCGCCGACGAGCGGCATCTCGCCATAGGGATGCAGTGCCCAGAACAGAGCGACCGAGGCCAGTCCGGTCACAGCGTAGAACATTGCGAAACGTAGCGCGCCAAGACGATTGGCGAGCGGCGAGCCGAAGGCTGCAAGCCAGATCATGTTGATGGTGATATGGGCGACGCCCCCATGCATGAACGCATAGGTGAACGGGCGCGTGAACAAGAACCAGTCGAAGCCGTATTGGCCGGTGTACAGCACCGGAATGAAGGCGCCGTCATAGAGCAGCGTCATTTGCTGCGTTTCGTTCAGCACATATTGCTGCAGCAGATAGACGACCGCGCAAATGCCGATCACGGCAAGCACCACCGGCGGCAGGTTGAACACAGGTTCGCGCCGCCGCGGCTCGGAAGCCTCGTCCGGCTGTGGTTCGTTTTCAGTGGGGCTTACGGGCTCGCTCATGCACCCTTGCAGGTCCGGGACTCGGCGTTTTCGACGAGCATGTAGATCACGCGCTTTGGAATCACAAACGGCTAATCGCCACAGCGCCCGCGCAGAAAAAGGCGAATCAGAAGAGCAAAGGCCGAATCAAAAAGAAGGCCGTTCAGGTGTCCCCCTGAACGGCCGGTCGAGCCCCCTGCTCCCCATAAACTCGTGACTGAAGTGCTGCCGATCGCTGCTGAAACGACCGTTTTGGAGTGGTTTTGATGTGCCACAGGCCTCGGCGGCACACAATGTAAACCGTTTGTTAACCTTAACGACCCCGAGGCGTGAACAAACGTTAACGATACTGGCACGCATCCTGCTCCGCACCGCATGAAGGTCATCGGAGGGCGCCCTGTCTGTTCGCCGATGGGACATCAAAAGACAGGTTGTGCGGAGCAGGATGGACATGAACGAAAAAGGATCGATCGCGCTGTTCCAATATTGGAACCAGCTGCGTGATGGCCGCCTTGCCCCGAAGCGATCGGAGGTGGAGCCGGCGGACATCAAGTCGCTTCTGGCCGACACCTTCATCCTCGAGCGCGATACGCGCGGCGAGGCGGTGTTCCGGCTGGCCGGCACGAGGCTCTGCGCCTATTATGGCCGGGAGCTCAAGGGCTTCTCCTTCCCTTCGCTCTGGCGCGAGAAGGATCAACGGCTGGTGTCGCGGCTCATGCAGGGCGTTTTCGATCAGAAGTCGGTTCTGCTCATGACCTATGAGGGATTCAGCCGGAACGGCCGCTCCAACAAATTCGAGCTCCTGGCGCTGCCGTTGGACGGCGGCGCCGAGAGCCCGCGCTGCCTGGGCATCATCAGCACCGCCGACAAGCCGTTCTGGCTTGGCGCCGACCCGCTCGCAGACGCGCTCATCGATTCGATTCGGGTGATAGACCCCGAGAAGGAGCCGATGTTCCTGAAGAACCGTCCGGCGATCGACGTCCCCTCGCTCGTTCCGACCGAATTCGATGCTCCGGAGACCATTTCGGCGCTCGGCCGCGTGCGTCGCATCCGCCATCTCGTCGTCCTCGACGGCGGGCGTCACGAGTGAGCCCCGCCGTGTGAGGTTTCCCGCCGCTCTCGCTAGATTTTTCAGCGCTGCGCGTGCCCCAGGCCCAGGCTTTTGCGGCCGACTTTTCCCGTTTGTTAACCTGCTTTGCTGTAGCTTTTCGGGCGAAATTCCTCGCATCGTCGCGCGGAATGCCAACCGGGTGTAGGCAGTCATGAGGTCAGCGGCGGTAGAATATGCGCCGTCACGAGCTGAGCGGCGCAACTTCCAGCGTGTCCGCGTCAAAATCTACGGACGTTTCATGCTGGAAGACCGCACCGAGCATCCTTGCCAGGTGATCGATATGTCGCCCGGCAACGTTGCGTTGCGCACGGACCGGATCGGCATGCCGGGCGAGAAGGTTATCGCCTATATCGACCATATCGGTCGTGTCGAAGGCATCGTGACGCGTACGTCGCAGGACGGGTTCGCCATGACCGTCATCGCCTCGGAGCGCAAGAAGGACAAGCTTGCCGCGCAGCTCACCTGGCTTGCCAACAAGCATGAGCTCGACCTGCCCGAGGACCGCCGCCACGAGCGCGTGGCGCCGCGCAATCCGATGAGCGTCCTCCAGCTCACGGATGGGCGCCAGTATCAGTGCCGCATCATCGACCTGTCGCTCTCCGGTGCCGCCATCGAGATCGATGTCAAGCCGGCAATCGGCGTCCAGGTCACGTTAGGCACGATGCGCGGCCAGATCGTGCGCCATTTCGAGGACGGCGTCGCCATAGAATTCGCCGTCATCCAGCGGCCGGAAACTCTGGATCAGGAATTCAACGCGCCGCGGTCCTGACGCAAACCCGCACCGCAAGCGCGAAGCGAGCCGGCCGGTAGCGGCCGGTTTTTTGTTGCCTGATTTTGGCGGGTCGGACGCGGGTCGCCAGCGCTATCTAGATCTCACGCGAGCCGGCGAAATCTGAATAATCCGAAATCGCGGTAGTTCAAATTTTATGTTTATTCTACCGGCGTTTTACTCAATGTCTACTTCGGGTTTTTGCGTCAAATAAATCCCAACGTGGCACAGTCTTCTCAAACGGGGAGACTACAACAATGAAAATGACGAGGGGCAAGCTGTTGCTCTTGGCAATGGCGATGCAGCTTTCCGCCTGGGGTACGGCAAGCGCAGGACCGGCTTTCATGCATACGGGTGGCCGCACCACCCAGCCGGTCGGTCACTACGATTTCTGCCAGCGCATTCCGGTCGAATGCAATGAACGGACGCCGAAGGGTTCGCCGGTCGAGCTGACGCGCAAGCTGTGGGCGACGATGGTCAACGTCAATAATTCGGTCAACAGCCGCGTCAAGCCGCGCACCGACATGGAGATCTACGGTGTCGAGGAATACTGGGCCTATCCCGACAAAGGTTATGGCGACTGCGAGGATTACGCGCTGGAGAAGCGCCGTGAGCTGATGGCCGTGGGCGTGCCGGCCGGCAATCTGCTGATGACGGTGGTGCGCCAGCCGAATGGCGATGGCCATGCGGTGCTGACGGTGCGCACCAGCCTCGGTGAATTCATCCTAGACAATCTCGAGCCGAAAGTGCTCGCCTGGAACGACACCGTCTACACCTACCTCAAGCGTCAATCGACGGAGAATTCGGGCGTTTGGGTGACGATCAACGACGGCCGCGACGACGCGGTCGCCAGCGTCCGCTAAGGCGCCAAAGCGATCGGGTACGTCGCCGTGACGCGGCGGCGCGCCCAACAAAAAAGCCCGGTCGAGTCCCCACCCTCCCCGTCCCCAACGACCGGGTTTTAGGAGCCGGCCCCTGTCCCCGGGGCCGGCTCCGCCATTCTTGCAAGCCGAATAAATTTAAAGTATTAGAACAATTGCGGAGATGAGCTTAAGCCGTCTCCGACAATGGGTACAGATGTTGATCGAAGGATCTCCATCTACCGTTGATACTGCGGAGTGGCACTCATGTGAGTGCTGTCTCGTGCGAGGAATATCCTTCCGAAAGAGGGGCAACGGCTCAAGCCTTGCTGCACATCCGCTTCACGTTGATGAAGCAAAGGGTGTGCAAAATGCATAGATCGATCAAATCACTCAGAACCGCGCTCGCCCACAGACAACAATGGCGATGTTTCTATTGCAAGTTCCTAATGTGGTCCCGAAACGCGGCGGAATTTGCGGCGACCTATCAGATCCCGACCGGCTTGCTGGACCGTTTCCGTTGCACTGCGGAGCATCTAACGCCGAGAACGAATGGCGGTGGAGGAACTATCGATAACATTGTTGCGGCGTGTCAGTTTTGCAATGAAACTCGGCATCGAGCGAAAGTGACGCTATCCCCGGCAGAGTACCAAAGGCGGGTGCAAAAGCGCGTAAAGGCCGGCAAATGGCACCCGCGGCCCCTGCATCACCTCTTAGCAAAGGCTCAACAACCTACCCGACCGATTGGGTGACAGGATAGATGCTGCAAGTCCCTGAGGATCGCTGCGAGCGCCATCGGCTTTTCAAGGCCATAGACGACGCCTTTAAGGCCGGCGACTTCGAAGGCCTTGGCAAGGCGCTCGGCGGCTCAGCGCGCTGGTTCGACGAGCGGATGCCGTTCGAGCTCGGACTTGGCCACCCGCTGGAATACGCGATCTACTGGAGCCCGGCCGCGTTCATCACCGCGCTTCTCGATGCCGGCACAAACCCGAATTATGAAGACCCGGCCGGGTTTCCATCCATCATTGCCGCGCTGTCGACGGAACGGCCTGACCGGCTGGACGTCATCCATATCCTGCTCGCGCATGGCGCCGACCCGGAAATGCGCGGCGTGAACGACTGGACCGCCCTGCACTACGCGGTGTCCCGGCGCGACGCCGAGGCTATCCGTCTGCTGCTCCTGTCAGGCGCGGACGCTTCGCTGAGGACCCGCATCGACGACTATGAGACGGCCCTGGAAGGCGCCGAGCAGGCCGGCTTCGAAGCGGGCGCCCTTCTGTTGCGTGAAGCGATGAACAGCCGCCGCGGATGAAGACAGGCGGAGTTGCCGCCCGCCGCCGTCACACTGTCTTGAGCTTGGCCTTAAAGCGTTTGGTATTGGCCACATAGTGGGCGGCCGAGACGCGCAGCCGCTCGATCGCCGCTTCGTCCAGCGTCCTTATCACCTTGGCGGGCGAGCCGACGATCAGCGAATTCTCCGGAAAAACCTTGTTTTCGGTCACCAGGGCGCCGGCGCCGACCAGCGAGTTGTTGCCGATCCTGGCGCCGTTCAGCACGATGGCGCCCATGCCGATGAGGCTGTTGTCGCCGATCGTGCAGCCATGCAGCAGAGCGCGGTGGCCGATCGTGCAGCCTTTGCCGATGGTCAGCGGAAAGCTGGGATCGGTGTGCATGATCGTGTGTTCCTGCACATTGGTGTCGGCACCGATGATGATCGGTTCACCGTCGCCGCGGACGACGACGCCGAACCAGAAGCCGGCATTGCGGCCGATCCGGATATTGCCGATCAGCGTGGCGTCGGGCGCGATCCAGTTCGTATCGACGTCCTCGAACTCGGGCGCTTTCCCATCGATCGCATAGACCGGCATTGTTCGTCTCCGAATCGTCTCAACCAGCGAATTCGAAAGACCCTAAGGTGGCTGTCGCCCAGGATGCAATGGCGATGAGCACGACGCCTAGCGCCAGCGCCCACGCGATGGCCGTGCAGCCGCAGGACAACAACGCCATCGTGCCGATGCGCCCTTCGCGCCGGGCGGCCAAGGCCTCGTTGGTGAGCATGAACGGCCCGGCGCAGGCCGTTGCCGCGAGCGAACGCAGGATATGGACCGGCGAAACATAGGGTTCAGCAAAGGCCAGGCGCCGGCCGGCCAGCAATTCCATGGCCGATCCGGCCAGCCCGCAAGCCGTGAGACCAACCGCGAAAGCGTAAAGAACAAGCACAACGGGATCCATGTTTACCAACCGTTTACCATGAAAACGCACAGTCGTGCCACCGCGCTGCAAGAGCCATGCCGCGCAAGCTGTGCCGCCGAAGGACAGGTGGGCGGATCGGGGAAGAGCAAATGAGAGAGGCAAATGTTGCCGAGAGCGCTGACTTCGAGGTCGTCAACTCGACCTTGATGAAGCGGGTCTTTTATATCTTCGCGGCGCTGGCGCTGCTTTCGATTGCCATCAGCGTCGGCGGCAAATGGCTTGGACGATCGATCGCCATGGCCGGCTATACCGATGACATGACGGTGCGCCGGATCGTCATGGGCAACAATCTGATCAACGTGCCGGCAAACTTCATCCGCTTCGACCAGGCCAGGCGCGACGGCATCGCCTCGCGGCTCGATCTCTATCTTCGCTATCCCGAGATGGACGGCTACAGCACGGCCGCGCGCGACGACTTCAACCATGCGACGACCAGGAAGATCATCTTCCTGTCGTTCGAGCCGCGGATGATGTCGCGCGACATGAGCGGCCGTTTCGCGCCCATCTACAGCGCTCTGATCGAAAAGCCGGGAACGCCCGGCCCGGGCGGCACGACGGTTTACGCCTTCAGCGAAAAATCAGGTTATCTCAACGAGGTGTTGGCTGTTGCCGAGCGTCCCGGCAAGGATCCGTTCGTCGCCCGCTGCCTGAGCGGCCCGAGTGCCGAGGAATCGCTGGCGCCCTGCGAGCGCGACATCCAGGTCGGCGACGATCTCAGCCTTACCTATCGCTTTCCCCGCGAGCTGCTCGCGAACTGGCCGGCGCTCGACGCAGCGATTGCAGCCAAGGTCGCGAGCATCCTCAAGACAGGCCATTGACAACTCACCCAATCAATTAGCCGGCCATCAAATTAGATCATTTCGGCGCGCAGCCGACGACGATCACATACCCTTCCCGGCTCGCCTGGCTCAACGCTTCAGCTTCACGGGCGCCTGGATACGGTCTGGCATCAAGCTGACAAGACGCGCTAATGGTCAAGCATGATGCCAGCTTATCTCGCCTTCGACCCGACCAGTCGCCGCCTGCGTCTCGACCCGCACGAGCCGACCTTCGTGCAGAACCCGTACGAGGCCTACGGCTTCCTGCATGGCACAGCCAATACCTTCTTCTGGGAAGATTATGGGTTCTGGTGCTTTGGCGGCTTCAATGACGTCAGTCGCCTTTTGCGCGACCGCCGTTTCGGCCGGCAGAATCCCGCCGGCATACCTGACAGCCGCGGCGTCGGCGACGACCGCTCGCACCTCGTCGCCTTCGATGCGATCGAGGCCAATTCCATGCTGGAGCTCGAGCCACCGGTGCATACGCGGCTCAGAACGCTGGTCAATCGCGCCTTCGTCTCTCGTCAGGTCGAGCGGCTCAGGCCGCGCATCGAGGTTTTGGCCAACGAGCTGGTCGACCGCTTCGAGCCAAGCGGCATCGACCTTCTGCCCGCCTACGCCTCGCCTTTGCCGATCACCATCATTGCGGAAATGCTCGGCGTACCGGTGGAGATGGGGCCGCAACTGCTCGACTGGTCGCATCGGATGGTCGCCATGTACATGCATGGCCGCACACGCGAGACCGAGGAGATGGCGAACCGCGCCGCGCGCGATTTTTCCGACTTCCTGCGGGGCTACATTGCGGAGCGGCGCAAGAAACCTGGCGACGATCTGCTGTCGCTGCTGATCGAGGCCCAGGACAACGGCCAGAAGCTCTCGGAAGACGAGCTGGTATCCTCAGCGATCCTGCTTCTCAATGCCGGCCATGAGGCGACCGTGCACCAGACCGGCAATGCGGTGCGCTCGATCCTGGCGCAAGGCGGCGATCCGCGCCGCTTCTTTGCGACACCGGAGGCGAATGTCGCGACGGTCGAGGAATGCCTGCGCTACGACCCGCCGCTGCATATGTTTCTGCGCTATGCCTATGAGGAGATGGAGGTTTCGCCGGGCATCCTGGTCAAGCCCGGGGAGATGGTGGCGCTGCTGCTCGGCATGGCCAACCATGATCCGTTGGCTTTTGCCGGACCTGACACCTTCAATCCGGCCCGCACGGACCAGAAGAATGTCTCCTTCGGCGCCGGCATCCATTTCTGCATCGGCGCACCGCTGGCCAGGCTGGAGTTGCAAGTATCGCTGAAGACGCTGTTCGATCGGCTTCCGGAGTTGCGCCTGGCGGAGACACCGCGCTTCCGCGACACTTACCATTTTCACGGGCTGGAACGGGTCGCCGTTACCTTTTGACCGGCGAACAATCCGCCTCGCACAGCTGAAATTATCGTTCGGAACTCAGACATGAAATTCGCCTATCTGCAGGAGCCGCCTTTCTGCTTCACCGATGCCGCGGGCAAGCTCGGCGGCTGCGACGCGGTGCTCGCCGAGAAAGTTTGCCAGATGGTTGACCTGGAGAACTTCTCGCCGATCGAGGCGGAATTCGCCGAACTGCTTCCCGGTTTGGTGGACGGCCGCTGGGACATGACGACCGGCCTGTTCATCTCCGAGGAGCGCAGCAAGCTCGTGGGCTTCACGCGGCCGATCTGGTCACTGCCGGACGGGTTGATGGTCGCCAAAGGCAATCCGCTGGAGCTGAACGGCTATCGCTCCGTCGCCCAACATCCTTCCGCCGTGCTCGCAGTTATATCGGGCCAGATCCAGCACCAGACCGCGCTGCAGAACGGCGTTCCGCCCCAGCGGATCAGGATATTCGCCACGCAGGCCGAAGCTGCCGAAGCCGTTGCGGCAGGCCATGCCGACGCGTATGCCAGCGTCGCCATGGCGCATCGCGGCTATGTCAACGGACGGACTGGCGCACCGCTTGCCGTCATCGACATCCCGGCCTTTGAAAAGCAGCCTGCGGCAGGCGCTTTCGCCCTCGCCAAGGGCAACGACGCGCTGCGCCGGCGCGTCGATCAATGTCTCGGCGATCTGCTCGGAAGTGCATGGCACCGGGAGATCATGAGCAAATACGGCTTTTCCGACGGCGATGTCGATCGGCTGCTTTGATTGCTGGAAGCATTCAAAGCCGGATCACATATTCCTTGCGCGTTTTCTCGAGCACTTCCCATGTGCCCTTGAACCCTGGCCTCAGCACGAAACTGTCGCCGGCCCGCACGGTGCGCGCCTCGCCGCCATCCTCGGCGATCACCGAGACACCGGACAGGATGTGGCAGAACTCCCATTCGTCATAGGCGATGCGCCATTTGCCCGGCGTCGCTTCCCAGACGCCGGCATAGAGGCCGCCGTCGCCCTCCTCGACATTCCAGGTGCGGAATTTGGGATCACCCGAAATCACCCGGTCCGGCGGCGGCGCGCCGGCCTCCGGTTCGACCGCATCGATGTTGAGCGCAAGAAAGGCCGACATATCAGACCTTGCCGAGCGCCTGCTCGAGATCGGCAACGATATCGTTGACGTCCTCGATGCCGACCGAAAGGCGGACGGTGTCAGGTCCGGCGCCGGCCTTGACCTTCTGCTCATCGGAAAGCTGGCGGTGCGTGGTCGAGGCCGGATGAATGACCAGCGATTTGGTGTCGCCGACATTGGCGAGGTGCGAGAACAGTTCGAGCGCCTCGACGAATTTGATGCCGGCCTCGTAGCCGCCCTTGAGGCCGAAGGTGAACACTGCGCCTGCGCCCTGCGGCGAATATTTCTTCTGCAGCGCGTTGTTCTTGTCACCTGGAAGGCCGGGATAGTTCACCCAGGCTACCTTCGGATGGTTCGACAGCCAGCCGGCAACGCTCGCGGCATTGTCGCAATGACGCTGCATGCGCAGCGGCAGCGTTTCCAGGCCGGTCAGGATCAGGAAGGCGTTGAAGGGCGAGATCGCCGGGCCGATGTCGCGCAGGCCAAGCACGCGGGCGGCAATCGCGAAGGCGAAGTTGCCGAAAGTCTCGTGCAGGACGAGGCCGCCATATTCAGGGCGCGGCTCCGACAGCATCGGGTATTTGCCGGACTTCGACCAGTCAAAGGTGCCGCCATCGACGATGACGCCGCCGATCGAATTGCCGTGGCCGCCGATGAACTTGGTCAGCGAGTGCACGACGATGTCGGCGCCGTGCTCGATCGGCCGGACCAGATAGGGCGAGGCCAGCGTGTTGTCGACGATCAGCGGCAGGCCGTGCTTGCGGGCAATATCGCCGATCTTCTCGATGTCGACGAAGACGCCGCCAGGGTTGGCAAGGCTTTCGATGAAGATCGCCTTGGTCCTGTCGTCGATCTGGCTCTCGAAGGTCGCCGGATCGTTTGCTTCTGCCCAGCGAACTTCCCAGCCGAAGTTCTTGAAGGCATGGCCGAACTGGTTGATCGAGCCGCCATAAAGCTTGTTGGCGGCGATGAAGTTGTCGCCCGGCTGCATCAGATTGTGGAAGACGATGACCTGCGCGGCGTGGCCCGAGGCGACGGCAAGTGCCGCGGTGCCGCCTTCGAGCGCCGCGACGCGTTCCTCGAGAACCGCCTGGGTCGGGTTCATGATGCGCGTGTAGATGTTGCCGAAGGCCTTCAGCCCGAACAGCGAGGCGGCATGGTCGGCGTCGTCGAAGACGAAGGAGGTGGTCTGGTAGATCGGCGTGGCGCGGGCGCCGGTCGCCGGATCGGGCTTTGCGCCTGCATGAACGGCTAAAGTGCTGAAACCAGGCGTACGGGTCATCGAAATCCCTCTCCTAACGTTCGAAATCGCCGGGCATTCTTGGCGAAGCGCGGCGGGGAATGCAAAGAAGAAAATACCGTTCGGGGCGCGATCTGCGACGAACGCCCGGGAAAATCCATTTCGTCCCGGAATAATTTTGCGCGAACTACCGCGTGCTTATTTCTGTCTTACGCCGAAGCTCTGAAATCCCTGGCGCATCACAGGTTTTTTCGACGACAGCACGCCGGAGTTGACGCCAGTCCAGCCGATCTCGCCGGACAGCTTGCCGTATTCGATCTTCGGGCAGCGGTTCATCACCACCTTGATGCCGACAGCTTCGGCGCGGGCAGCCGCCTCATCGTTGCGCACGCCAAGCTGCATCCAGACGACCTTGGGCAGCGGGTCGAGCTGAAGCACCTGGTCGACGACGCCGGGCACCGCCGCCGAGCCTCGAAAAATATCGACCATGTCGACCGGCTGCGGCAGGTCGGCGAGGCTGGCGTAGACAGTGCGGCCAAGGATTTCCTTGCCGGCATGGCCGGGATTGATCGGGAACACCGAAAAGCCCTTGGCCAAGAGGTATTTCAGCACGAAGTAGCTTGGCCGCACATCGTTGGGCGAAGCGCCGACCATGGCGATCGTCTTCACCGAATTCAGGATGCCGGCGATGTAGCTGTTGTCGTAGGTATCGTGGTTCATGCTGCGACGGTTTTCCTGCGGTAATGGTAACGATAAAGCTCGCGATCGAAGCCGAGCGAGGCGTAGAGCGCGCGTGCGGGCGTGTTGTCGGCGACCACTTGCAGGCAGCCGGCCTTGGCGCCCGCCCGCCTGGCCCAGCCGATCAGCCCGCCGACCGTCCTGCGGCCGAGCCCCTGCTGCCTGAATCTGGCGTCGGTTTCAACTGCCTCGACGACAAGCAGACCGTTGCGGATGACGCCGAAGGCAAAGGCTGCGATTTGGCCATCACGCTCACACGACACGAACGCTCTGTCACCCACGATCAGGCTGGTCATATGGCGAAAGATGCGGCGCTCCGCCTCGTCGTAGCCGCCAGTACGGAAGCGCGCCTCGAACCAGTTCTCCGTCGGCGCCGCTGAGACCGTGATATCGCCTTCATTGTTTCCCTGAAGCACGTCGATCTGGGCATGGAGGTGTATCGTACCACCTTCCCGGCTGTAATCCCGACGGTCGAGTTCGAGTTCCAGTTCGGCCGCGATATCGGGAACGCGAAACAGCGGGGCCTGGCCATGGCTGGCATAGAACGCCTCGGCGGCGTCGATTACTCGCTCAGGCGCGCCGCGCAGGCCACGCATGGGATTAGCGGAATTCGGCCGCCTGATCCGCCCACCTGAACGGCGAAACATCCATCCGAGAGCGACGGTCTCACGCGCAGCAGGCCAGGCTTCGCGGCAGGCGTCTTCCACTTCCCAATTGAGATCTTCCCGGTTCACGCGCCCACCGCTAATCATCGCCTTCCCGCAGCGCCTCCTCCATAAACATCCCAGGATCGCTGCAGAAGTCGCGCATCATGCGAAAATGATCGGTGTCCTGAAAATCGATCAGGTCGAGGCCGAAGCGGCCGATGCGGAAGAGCCGTGCGTTCGGGCAAGCCATCAGCAGCGGCGAATGCGTTGCCATGATCACCTGCGCGGTGCCGGACTGCTCCATGCGTTGAAGCAGTTTCAGCAGCTCGATCTGGCGCGTCGGCGACAGCGCGCTTTCTGGCTCGTCGAGGATGTAGATGCCTTGTCGGCGGCAGCGCTCCTCGAAGAAGCGGATAAAGCCCTCACCATGCGACCATGACAGGAAATCGGGCGGCGTTCCGCCAGATTCCCGCGCCGCTTCATCGAGGTAGCGGGCAACGGAATAGAAAGACTCGGCGCGAAAAAACCAACCAGCGGTCACCTTCGGCAACCAGTGACACCGAAAGCTATCCGCCAGCCCTGCGCCGCTCTTGTCGATGGCAATGGAATGGTCGACCGGACGGTAACCTTTTCCGCCGCCCGCCTCGTCATAGCCGGCCAGCGCGCCGATGGCTTCAAGCAGCGTCGATTTGCCGGTGCCGTTCTCGCCGACGATGACGGTGATGGCGCTCGTGAATTCAAATTCGAATTCGCGGGTGTGGAAGATCGGCAGGTTCCACGGATATTGCTCCCAATCCGCGACGCGCGACGGCTCAAGCAGGATGCGCTTGAGATAGGGCGCTTTCAGCCGCGTCAGTTGCTTGCGGGCAGCCACGTCGAACCTTCAGCGATGGAATGGCTCGGTTCCATTCAAGCCGGCTACTCGTCGGTCCATTCGGGCTTGCGCTTGCCGATGAAGGCGCCGATGCCTTCCTCGGCGTCGCGCGCCAGCATGTTTTCGACCATCACGCGGCCGGTATGGGCATAAGCGTCGGCCAACCCCATTTCGGCCTGGGCATAGAAAGCCTCCTTGCCGGTTTTGATCACCAAAGAGGATTTGGATGCAATGGTTTGCGCGTATTTGTTGACAACCTGAATCAGATATTCGCGCGGCACGATGCGGTTGATCAGCCCGAACTCCTTGGCGGTCGCCGCATCGATCGTCTCGCCGGTGAGCAGCATTTCCATCGCCTGCTTGCGCGAGACGTTGCGCGACAGCGCCACCATAGGCGTCGAGCAGAACAGACCGATGTTGACGCCAGGCGTGCAGAAACTCGCCTCGTGCGAAGCGATGGCAAGGTCGCAGCTGGCGACCAGCTGCAGGCCGGCGGCTGTCGCGAGGCCGTCGACCTCTGCGATCACCGGTTTCGGGTGGCGCACGATGGTCTGCATCAATTTCGCGCAGGCCGCGAAGGTCGTTTCGAAGAAGGCCTTGCCCCGATCCGGTTCGGCGCGGTGCGCCGTCATTTCCTTGAGGTCATGGCCGGCACAGAACACTTTTCCCGACGCTGCAAGGATGATGACGCGCACGGATCTGTCGGTCTTAACGCGATCGAATTCGGCCTGCAGCGCCGCCATGGTCGCCAGCGATAACGCATTGGCCGGCGGGCTGACGAGCGTGAGGCGCAGGATGCCCTTGTCCTGGCTGACAAGAACAGGACCGTCGGCGACGGCGGGCTTGATGGCGACGACTTCGGCCATTTTTAAACCTCTCGATCAGCGCTCGCGGCTTATGGAGCAACAGAACTACCATGCTGCCGGTTGAAGAACAGCCGCGAGACGTGTTTTCTCCGTCGCAGCGTTTGGTCCAGACGCACCGCCCGGAACTGCTCTTTCATATAGGACGCCGCCATGCCCGCCCAAAGCGATCTGAAGCCAATGCTCAACGCGGCGGAAGTCAATGCACTGATGGCAAGCGTCTATCCGCAGCTCAACGACAATTTCACCTCCTATGAGGCGATCGACGTTTTTCCGGGCGGCTGCACGGTGCGGCTGAACGCTGACGAGCGGCATCTGCGTCCCGGCGGCACGGTATCCGGTCCGGCGCTGTTCACGTTGGCCGACATCGGCGGCTATGTCTGCGTGCTCAGCCATGCCGGCCCGGACGCGCTTTCGGTGACGGTCAATCTCGACATCAATTTCATGCGCAAGGCCGAAGCCGGTCCGATAGATGGCCATTGCCGGATCCTGAAGCTCGGCAAGAGCCTGATGGTGTTCGATATCGATATTGTCGCGGGCCCGGACGGACACACTGTCGCGCACGCCACCGGCACCTATTCGATCCCGAGGAAGCGAATAAGCGACAAGCCGGCCTGACGTCTTGCCGGAACTCCCAGTCGATAGGTTCGTTCTGCGGCATGCCCGATGTTACGACCTACCTTGCCTTCGTCGGCGCCGTGCTCGCCTATCAGCTTTCTGGTGTCGGTCCAGACATGATGCTGGTGATCAGCCGCGGCGTCGGGCAAGGCTGGCGCCATGCCCTGGCGACTGCAGCGGGCTGCGTATCGGCCGGCGTCGTCCAGATTCCATTACTGGCAATGGGGCTTGCCTCGCTGATCACATCCTCCCCATCTCTTTACAGCCTCCTTCAGATCGTCGGCGCCATCTATCTGATCGCCATCGGGATCAAATTCCTGTTGGCCCGTCGGTTGGGCAAAGGTGGCGGTGCGTCTACCTTTGCCGAGACGAGCAGTATCCCAGCCGCTTTCCGGCAAGGCGTGATCTGCAATCTCACCAATCCGACGACGCTCGCTTTCATGCTGGCGGTGCTGCCGCAGTTCGTTCATCCCTGGGTCGGTTCGCCTGCACTGCAGTTCATCATTCTCGGTACGACCATGAAGATGATGGGACTGGTTGTCCTCAGCGCTTTCGCGTTGACCTCCGGCGCGGTTGGCGGCTGGCTGGGGCGCCGAGGCACGTTCGTCGTTTGGCAAGAAAGGCTGACAGGAGCCTTGATGGTCGCGATCGGCGTCAAGCTTCTTCTTGCCGCCGTGACCGGGCGGCGGTGAACGAAAGAGAGCTATTTTGACAAATAGGTGTGAGGTAAAATAATACCTTCTACCTTAGTTATTGAATTTAAACGGCTTTTCGCGACCATAAACCGCAACCGATGCTTGACGCGCCAAGCACCCTCGCCTATAAGCCGACCCGAAGCAGCGGCCCGCAAAGGCCGCCGTTTTGTTATTGGCGGAGCGGCTCCGGTCATCCCGTCAATCCAAGCAACAAGAAACGCCTTCTCTGTCCCTCCTGGACGGGAAAGGTCAAACCTGAGAGCAAAACATGGCTACCTTTTCGCAGAAGCCTGCGGATGTGGTGAAGAAGTGGGTGCTGATCGACGCCGAAGGTCTCGTCGTCGGTCGTCTGGCCACTGTCATCGCCAACCATCTGCGCGGCAAGCACAAGCCCACCTTCACCCCGCATGTCGATGACGGCGACAATGTCATCGTCATCAATGCCGACAAGGTGGTGTTCACCGGCAAGAAATATACCGACAAGGTCTATTACTGGCACACCGGCCACCCCGGCGGCATCAAGGAGCGCACCGCGCGTCAGCTGCTCGAGGGCCGTTTCCCCGAGCGCGTCGTCGAGAAGGCCGTCGAGCGCATGATCCCGCGCGGCCCGCTTGGCCGCCGCCAGATGAAGAATCTCCGCGTCTATGCCGGCGCCGAGCATCCGCACACCGCCCAGCAGCCCGTCACGCTTGACGTGGCCAAGCTGAACTCCAAGAACAAGAGGGCCTCGTAATGGCTGAGCTTTCCTCGCTCGCAGAACTCGGCACAGTCGCCGCGCAGCCGGCCGCGCCCGTGCATGTCCAGAAGCTCGACAAGTCGGGCCGCGCCTATGCCACCGGCAAGCGCAAGAACGCCATCGCGCGCGTCTGGGTGAAGCCGGGCTCCGGCAAGATCACCGTCAACGATAAGGAATTCGCGAGCTATTTCGCGCGTCCGGTGCTGCAGATGATCCTCAACCAGCCGATCGTCGCGGCCAACCGCGCCGGCCAGTACGACATCGTCGCCACTGTCATCGGCGGCGGCCTCTCCGGCCAGGCGGGTGCGGTGCGTCACGGCATCTCCAAGGCGCTGACCTATTACGAGCCGGGCCTGCGCTCGGTGCTGAAGAAGGGCGGCTTCCTGACCCGCGACAGCCGCGTGGTCGAGCGCAAGAAGTACGGCAAGGCGAAGGCCCGCCGCTCTTTCCAGTTTTCCAAGCGCTAAGGAGCGCTTGGAGGCAAGTTCTCGAAGCGCTAAGCGCCGCGAAGTCCAAGCATTTCGAAAAGGTCGCCTCCGGGCGGCCTTTTGTTTTTCTTACCAGTGCCCGGCCGGCGTCCTGATGTAGTCGATGAAGGCGCGCAGCGGCGCCGGCACCAAGCGGCGCCCGGGATAATAGAGAAACGGCCCGGAGAATTTCTGCCACCACGGTTCCAGCACAGGTTCCAGCGCGCCGCTCTCGAAATGCGGGCGTACCCAGTCCTCGAAGAGCCAGAGAATGCCGACGCCGGCGATCGCCGCATCGATAGCGAGATCGACACCGCCACCAATGCTGACGAGCAATGGTCCCGTGGTATCGACCCGCACCACCTCGCCGTCGCGCTCGAACTCCCAAGGCGTCATGACCCCGCTCGGGAAGCGACCGCGCACGCACGCATGACCAAGCAGGTCACGCGGATGCTGCGGCCGGCCGTGCCGATCGAGATAGGCTGGCGCGGCCGAGGTGGTGAAACGCTGGGTGCGCGGCCCGATCGGCATAGCGATCATGTCCTGCTCCAGCCGTTCGTCATAGCGGATGCCAGCATCGCAGCCGGCCACCAGCAGGTCGACAAAGTTCTCCTCCGCGATCACCTCCAGCCGGATGGCCGGATATGCAGCGAGAAATCCCGGAACGATTTTTGGCAGCACCAGCCGCGAGGCGCTTATCGGCACGTTGAGGCGCAAGGTGCCGGCAGGTCGGTCACGGAAACCGTTCACGACGTCGAGCGCGGCCTGCACCTCACCCAGCGCGGGGCCAAGACGCGCCAGCAGGCTGGCGCCTGCCTCGGTCAGTGCAACACTGCGCGTGGTGCGATTGAAGAGCCGCACACCAAGTTGGGTTTCCAGACGGCGGACGGCTTCGCTGAGCACTGAGGCGTTGCCTGCAGTCACGCGGGCCGCTTCGCGAAAGCCGCCGGCGCGAGCGACGGCCATGAATGCCTGGAGATCGTTGAGATCAGCCGCCATTGTTCTTATTTCCGCACAGGTCGTGCTGGTAATACCCGGTTATCAGGACAGCAGCCATCCCTTATCTCCCTCGCCGACAGCGAAGGAGAGCAACAATGTCCAGTGTAGACAAATCCGGTACTTATAAACTCGGCGACCGCTCAGTGCATCGGCTCGGCTATGGCGCCATGCAGCTTGCGGGCAAAGGCGTGTTCGGCCCGCCGAAAGACCATGACGCGGCCATCGCCGTGCTGCGCGAAGCGGTGTCGCAAGGTGTGAACCATATCGACACCAGCGACTACTACGGGCCTTATGTCACCAACAAGCTGATCCGCGAGGCGTTGGCGCCCTACCCCGACAACCTCACCATCGTCACCAAGATCGGCGCCCGTCGCGGGGAAGACGCCTCCTGGCTGCCGGCTTTTACAGCTGATGAGCTCGAACAGGCCGTGCACGATAATCTTCGCAACCTTGGCCTCGAGGTGATGGACGTCGTCAATCTGCGCATCATGTTCGGGGTGCACGGTCCAGCGGAGGGCTCCATCGAGGCGCAGGTCACCAAGCTTGCCGAGCTTCAGCGCAAAGGCCTTGTACGCCATATCGGCCTGAGCAACGTCACGCGCGCGCAGATCGCGGAAGGCCGAAAGATCTGCGACATCGTCTGCGTGCAGAACCAGTACAACCTCGCGCACAGGGACGACGACGCGCTGATCGATGAGCTCGCGCGCGACGGTATCGCCTATGTGCCGTTCTTCCCGCTCGGCGGCTTCAGCCCGCTGCAGTCGTCGACGCTCTCGGACGTCGCGGAACGGCTCGGTGCGACGCCGATGCAGGTTGCGCTGGCATGGCTGCTGCAGCGTTCGCCCAACATCCTGCTTATCCCGGGCACGTCGTCGGTCGAGCATCTGCGCGAGAATCTGGCGGCGGCGGAGCTCGAGCTGTCGGGGGATGTGCTTAGTGAGTTGGAGGGCGTGGCGAAAGCGGCGTGATGGACGATTAGCTGATCTCCCCCCTTGTGGGGGAGATGGCCGGCAGGCCAGAGGGGGGCGTGAAGGAACGCGGCGCTGCAGGATCAAGGTTCCTCGCCCCACGAATGTGGGGAGAGGTGGCTCGGCGAAGCCGAGACGGAGAGGGGAGCACCCTACGAAGACCCCCTCTCCGTCCGCTTCGCGGACACCTCTCCCCCACCTTTGGCGGGGGCGAGGAACCCAAGCACCGTTACGCCGGCGGGACAGCGCCCCCTCTGCCCTGCCGGGCATCTCCCCACGAGGGGGGAGATTGGCAGCTCCAGCGTCAACGCCAGCTAATTGATGCTCGCCGTATGTGCCGGCTCAGCCTGCTTGATGTCCGTCGTGTAAGGCACGCGATAACCATTGGCCGTCAGCCACGCGATTGCCGCCTTCGGCTCGTCGGTCTGGATGATGGTGGCGCCGCGGTCGACCCAGAAACCCCAGGCTTCGTGCGGCAGGCTGGCGGCGACGGCAAGCTCGTCGCCACGGCCGCCGGCGAGGAAGCCGCCGGGCTTGTTGACGACGGCGTAGGTGTCGGCCCAGAGGTGCCAGTCGCCCCGCGCCGCTTCCGCCCGCATGCGGGTGCTGAACAGCGGCCCGCCGGTCGATGTCAGCGTCTCGGCGCCGTTGCGCCAAGTGATCAATTCGACGGCGCGCGGCGCGAAGGCCTTGTCGACCTCGCTGGCGAAAACTGCATCATGCACGGCGTCGTCGGCAAGGATCGGCATGAACTGGAAGCCGCCGCCGGCCTGGGTAAGTGCCGCGCTCGCGGCATCGATGCGCTGCCGGTTCCAGAGATTCTCCTTGACGATCACCTGATCGGCCATGCCGAGATCGCGCGCCTCCGCGACCATGCCAGGCAGGTCGGTCACCTGCAGCTTGTTGTCGAGGTTGATCAGGATCCTGTCCCTGGTCGTCAGCAGCATCTCGCGCAGTGTCGATACAGTCTCTTTCGTAACGGCGCCCGTGCCCTCGACGACCAGCCGGCATTTCTTAAGCTCGGCCAACGTGTATTTCACCACCTCGCCCTTGCACGTGGTCGTGCGGTCGAGCCAGCTGTCATGCATGATGACGAATTCGCCGTCTTTCGCGCGCCGGACGTCGACCTCGACGATCTCGGCGCCGATCGCGATCGAGCCCTCGACCGCGGCCAGCGAATTCTCGGCGTAAAGCGTCTGGCCGGCCTGCATGCTGCCGGCGCGATGCGCGGCAATCATCACATGATCGCGCCACTGGTTGGCATGTTCGAAACGGTCGAGGATTTGGCTCGCCCGCGTCTCGCCGGCTAAGCTTTGTCCAGCAATGGTGGCAAGGGCGACGGAAAAGGCAAGGCTCAGCCAGAGTGTTCGCATCGGGGAATCGCTCCGTTCCTGGTCGGGACCCGGTTAGGCGATGCCCATGACAGGCCGGTGAACGAAGCCGGCTAGTTTTTGGATCAGATCCGCTTGGAAATGCGGCGGAACCAGGCCAGTGCCGGCATTTCGACGAAGCGCCATGTGAACCACGACGCGGCAATGACGGCGATCAACATCGCGGCCAAAGCCGCGAAGCCGATCCAGGGCGAGCCGGGGCCGAAGCCGGTCGCATGGTCACCGCGCAGCATCAGGTCGCCGACTATGCCGAGCCCGAGCTTGCGTTCGATCAGGCCGCCGACATTGATCACGCGGACCTGGACGAAGATGTGGACCATGTAGATCGAATAGGAGAGCGAGCCGAGCAGCAGCATCGGCCGGCTGCGCAAGGCCAAGCTGACCCACCCGCCCTCATGGGCAAAGAGATAAAGCGCCAGCGCGAAGATGACCGGCGCGGCAATGCCGGCGTCATTCGTTCCCGCCACCGAAACGAACAGCGCGATCACGACGATCATCGCCAGCTCCGCCAGCGTCCAGGCGAGGCGCCCTGCCCCGCCGCTCAGCGCCTGTCGCGCCTCTGCAATGGAATCGTGCTGAAACCAGGCAAGCAGCGCGCCGAGCGAGAAGCCGTAAAGACAGCGGATGAAGCCGAAATCGAAGGACACGTCCATATGACGCGTCGAGACCGCGAGCAGGAAAAGCGGCGCCGTCGCGGCTGCAGCAACGAGCCATATCCAGGCACGCTGGCCGGCGGTGAAGACGATGGCGGCGAAAAGCAGATAGGTGAAGAACTCGGCCGAAATGCTCCAGCTCGGCGCATTCCAGCTCAGATGATCCTCAACGCCCATGCCCTGCAGAAGGAAAAGGTTGGCGACCAGGCTCTTCAGGTCGAAGCCTGCGGTGAAGGGCGCCGGGCCCGTTGCGTGAAGCGCCGGCAGGACGAGCCGCAGCGCCTCGAAGCCGGCGAAGGCGGCGAGCATCAGGAAATGCAACGGATAGATGCGGCCGAAACGCACGAGCGCGAACCGTGCAAGGTCGTCCTGCCCGGCGAGCCGCCCGCCATAGGCGCTGGCAATGACGAAGCCGGAGAGCACGAAGAAGAAATCGACGAACAGATAGGAGCCGCCGACAAAGGCGCTCTGCGACACTATCGAGGTGGTCGGGAAATGGAACAGCGCCACCAGCAGCGCGCAGATACCGCGCCAGGAATCCAGCACCAGGAAACGTTCTCCGGCCGTCGTGCCGACACGGGTCGCGGCGGGCGCGGATGCAAGATTGAGCAAGGCAGTCTCAGCCATAATGATACAGATCCTGTGTTGCCGTGGCACTCGCCGAGCGCCGCTTCGTTTCCGCAAGCTGTGACTGGCATGTTGCGTGCCGGTTCTGTAGTTGTGGCTGCCCCGACGAAACCGAGGATTCCTAATGGCGAACAATGAGATCGACCACGCCTTCACCGCCCGCTCCAAGACGGGCGCGTCGTTCGAGCCGACCTATGCCGGCGCGCTGTCGTTCATGCGGCGCAAATATACGAAGGACGTGAAGGGCGCGGACGCGGTCGTGTGGGGCATTCCCTTCGACGCCGCCGTCACCAACCGGCCCGGCGCTCGCTTCGGGCCGCAGGCGATCCGCCGCGCCTCGGCGATCCTCGACAACGATCCGCAATATCCATTCTCGCGCGACCTCTTCGAGCACCTTTCGGTGGTGGACTATGGCGATTGCCTGCTCGACAGCGGCAATCATCAGAAAACTCCCGGCACGATCGAGCGCGAGGCGGCCAAGATCCTGAAATCAGGCGCGTTCCTTTTGACGCTGGGCGGCGACCATTTCGTCACCTGGCCGCTGCTCAAGGCGCATGCCGCGATCCACGGGCCGCTGGCGCTCGTGCAGTTCGACGCGCACCAGGACACCTGGCCCGACGACGGCAAGCGCATCGATCACGGCTCCTTCGTCGCCCGCGCGGTGAAGGAGGGGATCATCGACCCCGATCGCTCGATCCAGGTCGGCATCCGCACGCATGCGCCCGACACGTTCGGCATCAAGATCCTCTACGGCCATGAGGTCGAGGAGATGCGCGCCTCCGACATCGCCTATGCGATCGTCGAGCGCACCGGTGGCAAGAAGACCTATCTCACCTTTGACATCGACTGTCTCGACCCGGCCTTCGCGCCGGGCACCGGCACGCCGGTGGCAGGCGGCCCCTCCTCGGCCAAGATGCTGTCGACACTGCGCCAACTCGGCCAGATCGACATCGTCGGCGCCGACATCGTGGAGGTTGCGCCGGCCTACGATCATGCCGATATAACGGCGATCGCCGGATCGATCATCGCCATGCATTATCTCGGTCTGCTGGCAGAGCGAAAGGCGCGGCTCGACGAACTGAGCAACGGCAATCATGCCGCGGCAAATCACGCCTATGGCATATGACATTGGAATCGCGAGGAATTTGGCAAGGGATGAAACCGAAAATCTTCATTGACGGCGAGCACGGCACGACAGGCCTGCAGATCAGGGCGCTGCTGGCCGACCGTGACGACCTGGAGATCATCTCCATCCCGACGGAACGCCGCAAGGAGACTGCCGCCCGCGCCGAGATGCTCAACGCGGCCGATGTCGCGATCCTTTGCCTGCCGGATGCGGCGGCCAAGGAAAGCGTGTCGCTGATTACGAACGATACGACCAAGGTGATCGACGCCTCGACCGCGCATCGCGTGGCCGAGGGGTGGGAGTATGGCTTCGCCGAAATGGACAAGGACCAGGCGAAGAGGATCGGCAGCGCGAAACGCATAGCCAATCCGGGCTGCTGGCCGCAGGGGCCGATCGCGACGCTGCGGCCACTGGTTGCGGCGGGCCTGCTGCCTGCCGACTTCCCGGTCACCGTCAACGGCATTTCCGGCTATTCCGGCGGCGGCCGCCCGATGATCGAGGACTATGTCGGCAAGGGCGAGGACGCGCCCGAGTTCCTACCCTACGGGCTGACGCTGCAGCACAAGCATGTGCCGGAGCTCCGCACCTATGCAAAGCTGTCGCACGACCCGATCATGCAGCCGGCGGTGGGCAATTTCGCGCAAGGCATGATCACCGTGGTGCCGCTGCAACTCGGCGGTCTCGACCGCGTGCCCACTGGCGCCGAGCTTCACGCGGCGATTGCCGACCATTATGCGTCGATCGATGGCGGCGTGGTCGAGGTCGCGCCCTACACCCATATGGAGCGCATGCCGGAGATCGATCCGGAGATCTATAACGGCACCAACCGGATGAAGGTCTACGTCTTCGCCAATGATGAGAGGGCGCAAGCACTGCTGATGGCCGTCTACGACAATCTCGGCAAGGGCGCGTCGGGCGCCGCGGTGCAGAACCTCGATCTGATGCTCGGCATCAAGCACTGAGCGGTCGTGAACCTGGAGCTTGCTACCGCCGAGGCGATCCGCAAGGTTCGCCTCAGCCTCTGACGCGTATATCGGTCGGCAGCGGATAGGCGCCCTTGGTGCCGCGCCAATGCGCGGCAGCGAAGCCAAGCAACACAAGCGCGATCGTCTGATGCGTCAATGCCATGTGCAGCGGCACCTGCATCACTAGCGTGCCGATGCCGATCGAGGCCTGGACGACCACCAGCGCGAACAGAAGCGTGGCCCGGCGGGCATGGGTGGTGCCAGGCTGGCGTCGCCACGTCGCGATCATATGCCAGAGCGCCACGACAAAGATCGTATAAGCGCCCACTCGGTGGACGAACTGCACCGTCTTCGGGTTTTCAAAGAAGTTCAGCCAGGCCGGCTTCAGAAGAAGCAGATCGGAGGGGATCACCTTTCCATCCATAAGCGGCCATGTGTTGTAGGAAAGGCCCGCATGCAGCCCGGCGACCAGCCCGCCGAGATAGATCTGGATCAGCGCCAAAAGCACTATGAAGCCGGCGAGCCGCTGCGTCGACCGGTCGGCGGCGGGCTCCGAATGCGGCGCCAAGCCTCGCGCCACCACCATTGTCGCCGTGAAGATCAGCGCGGCAAGCGTCAGATGCGTCGCCAGCCGGTACTGGCTGACCGAGACGCGATCGACCAGGCCCGAAGCCACCATCCACCAGCCGATGGCGCCTTGCAGTCCGCCGAGCAGAAGGATGCCGACCAGCTTCAGCCCAAGGCCGCGCTCGATGCGGCGCGTCGCCCAGAAGAACAGCAGCGGCAAGGCAAAGACCGCCCCGACGCTGCGCGCCAGGATGCGGTGCGCCCACTCCCACCAGAAGATCGATTTGAAATCCTCGACGCTCATGCCCTTGTTGATCTCGGCATATTGCGGGATCTGCTGGTAGCGCTGGAACTCTTCCTGCCATTCGGCGTCGTTGAGCGGCGGGATGACGCCGTGAATCGGCTGCCACTCTGTGATCGACAGCCCCGAGCCGGTGAGACGCGTGGAACCGCCGACCAGAACCAGCGCGACCAGCGCGAGCAGCACGACGTAGAGCCAGCCGCGCACCAAAGCGCGGTTGTGCAGGTCGCGGTCGCGTGCGGCATAGGGGGCTGTGGCGGTGATGGCAGCCATTTCGCATTCCCGGCGGTTGAAACGCGCGATTGGTGGACCAAGGCCGCTCGACTGGCAAGACTGGACAGCGCGGCACGCCGTCGCGCCGGGCCGCGACGGTTGCGCGCTCTTGGCATTCGGCCTAAGCGGGGCGGTCAACGGAACCGCGACATGCCCATTCGCCTGAAAAAGCTGATCGGAACCATATTGCTGGTGGCGCTGGTCGTCATCTACGCGCTGATCGCCTCCGCCGTCGCGGTCACCAGGCTCGCCGAATACGGGCCCACGGCGCATCTCCTGTTCTTCCTGCTCAGCGGCTTTCTCTGGGTTCTGCCGGCCATGGCCATCATCAAATGGCTGATCATCGAGCCGCGCCCGAAGGGATGAATCTTGCCGGCGTCAGGCAAGCGCGAGGCAGGCCTAGACCGTAACGACCATCTTGCCTGCATTGGCGAGCGGCGTCGTGAAGCCGGACAGCATCGTGCGGATATGCGCAAGGCTTTGATAGCGGCCATTGACAGAGATGCGCGGCAGCGCGTGCAGGAAGCCGGCATGCTCGGCGCGCAGCACACCATGCCGCGTGGTCACCGCCGAGGCATAGCCTGCGTCGCGGGCAAAGCCCACCTCGCGGCAGCTGACCGCGCTGGCATAGCCATAAGGGTAAGCCAGATGACGCGGCTCCTCGCCGAGTTTTTCCGCGAGGACGCGGCGGACGTCGCCGATCTCATGGCGCGCATCGGCCTCGGACAGCCGCTTCAAGTTCCGATGATTGACGGTGTGCGCGCCGATGGTCACCAACGGGTGCGCGGCCATGATGCGAAGCTCATCCCAGTTCATCAACGTGCATGGGCGGCCCGAGCCGATTTTGAACCCAGTCGAACGGGCGAGCTCGCGCAGCGCTGCGCCTTGCTCTTCCTCGGGGACTTCCAAGGTCAGCCAGGCGTTCAGCCGCGCGACGGCCTGGATCTTTCGGCCTTGTGTCGAGCAATCGATCGCCGTCGACTTGCCCCCCGTCGTCAGCGTCAGGCGCGAGCTGGTGTCGACGATGTCCTCGATCACGTCCCACCAGAGATCGACGGCGCCGTCGATCAGGCCGGGGGCGACGTAGATGGCGATCGGCGCGCCGTGTTTTTCCAGGATCGGAAGCGCCTCGGTCATGTTGTCGCGATAGGCGTCGTCGGCCGTGATCGTGGCGAACTGGCCGCCTTTCCCGCCCGTCTTGATGCGTTCGATCGCTTCATCAAGGGAAACAAAGGCATAACCCTGCCCCTTCATGTCCGAGATCAGCTTGTCGAGGAAAGTGGGAGCGATGTTCAGATGCCGATTGACGCTGTTCGGCTTCTCCGGTGTCGCGGTGACGCGGTGCAGCATCAGGATAGCGCCGATGCCGCCGACAAACGGCCGCGCCAGAGGCGCAAGGCCGGAGTAGCGGGCAAGGTTCAGCGCCAGCTTCCGGATTGCATCGCCCCCGTCGATCATTCCTTCACCTTTTGCGCCTAGGCTTATTCAAGCACGACATTCGCCTATGCGAACCCCAGGTTGCAACCAATACGTCTTAAGGATTGAGGGATGGTTGACGCCACCGCGTCATTTGATGGCAATCGGGTCGCGGCCAACGAGGCTTCCGCGCGCCCGGTGCGAGCCGACCGGGACCGGTGGATTGCGACCGCGAGCGGCGGCACCGGCCTTGCCGACTATGTGCCATTCTGCGCCTCGGCGCTGTTCGCGCCGGCGCAAAGCGCATCTTGGGTGAGCAACTGGGCGGCCGCGACCGGCGCCGACATGGTCGTCGCAACGCTGTCCTGCGATGGCCGCCCCGCGCTGTCGCTGGCCCTGGAGATCGTGCGACGCGGCCCGTTCAAGGTTGCCCGTTTCGCCGGCGGGCGCCACGCCAACGGCAATTTCGCCGCCGCCGACCCGCGTTTCCTGCCTGCTATCGACGGCCAGGCGATCCGCTCGATGTTCAAGGCAATCGCCCGAGCGCGGCCGGACATCGACCTGATCTCGCTTGAAAGGCTGCTGCCAGACCTCGACGGCGTCGCCAACCCGCTGGCCGCGCTGCCCGGCTTTCCAAGTCCGAACCTTGCGCTTGCGGTCGATCTCGGCGGCGGGTTCGACGCGCTGCTGTCGCGCGCGAGCGGCAAGCGCAAGCGCAAGAAGCACCGCTCGCAGACGCGCAAGTTCGAGGCGGTCGGCACCTTCCGCCGCATCGAGGCGCGCACACCCGAGGAGGTCGACAGGCTGCTCGATGCCTTCCTCTCGATGAAGGAAGCGCGTTTCGCCAAGATGGGCATCGCCAATGTCTTCGGCGACAGGCAAGTACGCGACTTCTTCCGGGCACTGTTCGCCGATGCCCTGGCCGAGGAAAAGCCGCCCTTCCTGCTGCACGGCCTGGATGTGGCGGGCAAGCTGCGCGCGGTGACCGGCTCCAGCCGGTCCGGCAAGCGGCTGATCTGCGAGTTCGGCGCCATCGCCGAGGACGATCTCTCGTCCGCCAGCCCGGGCGACTTCCTGTTCTTCGACAACATCCAGGAAGCCTGCGAGCTTGGCTTCGATGTGTATGATTTCTCGGTCGGCGACGAGCCTTACAAGCGGCTCTGGTGCGACATCGAGGTCCAGCATTTCGAGGTGCTTGCGCCGCTGACGCTGAAGGGCCGGGTGCTGGCGGCAGGGCTGCGACAAGGCGCGCGCGCCAAGGCCTTCATCAAGAACAACCCGACGGTCTGGAAGCTGACCAAGATGCTGCGCCGCAAGGCTGCCGGACAGGCGGCGCCTGTCGCGGCCGAAGACGACAGCTAGGCCTGGTCAGAGTCGCACAATCGCCGTCGTGTTCCCGGCGCGATGCGCGCAAGCGGGACCTGAGTGACTCAACGGAACCTATCGAGCGCCGGGAGGTTTTCGCACCCAGAAGGAGAATGGCCATGGCTAAGTGCGACCAGTGCGGCAACGACTATGACAAGGCATTTCTTGTGAGCCTGGGCGGGCAAACCTACACGTTCGACAGCCTCGAGTGCGCGGTCCAAAAGCTTGCGCCGACCTGCCCTCACTGCAGGGTGCGGATCATGGGACATGGCGTCGAGCAGGGCGATGTCATCTATTGCTGCGCGCACTGCGCCGGGCAGGAAGGGGCCAACGCTCTGACCGATCGCGCGCCGTGACAATCGCGATTCCGCTGCCCCTTCAGGCCACGCGAGAATGCCTTTCCGAACGCGCCCTTGACCGCGACCCTGCGGCAGGCGTTCAGTTCTGGAGCGGTTGCACCGTTTCACGGAAACGGCGAACCGCGCTCTCTCTTTGTCTTTGACGCAATTCCAGCCGGAAGGCTGCGGCGGGGGCCGGCCTAGGGTTCACGGTCCCGCTCTCGATCATCCACGCACGAAAATGCGCAGCGCGAAGCATCAAAACTAGGTGCCTCGCCACCGATGTAAAGTGCAGGAGTCGCCGAGAAATGCCGCGGTTCGCCCTTGTAGCTAAGAATTGCCTCGGGGCTGAGCCGTGTCCCATTCGTCGCGGTGCCGGCCTCCGGTCTTATGCGGCCGACCGGCGTCGGGGCAATGGGTCTCCCGGTTCATGGCCGACCGGTGTGACCAGTGTCAGGTTGGGATAGCCGTTCTCGATCAGCTTGACCGCGGCCTGCGTCACTTGGTCGTCGGCCTCCAGCATGGACAGGAAGACTTCGGTGCCGTCACCGACCAGGCGGCCGATGCCTTGCGCGTCGGCCGGGCCGCATTCGACCACGACGAGATCGTAGGCCGTGGTCAGCGACTGCATGATGATCGGCAGCCGATCGGCGGCGCGCATCGCGCGGACGGGGTCGGCGGTGCCGACCGGAATGACGTGCGCATCCGAATAGAGATCGGGATGGATGACGTCACTGAACTGCGCTTCGGAAGCGAGCAGATTGGTGATGCCCGGGAACAGGCTCGAGTCCAGCATCGGCCGCGACGCCGCGCCCGACGCGGTCAGATCGAGCAGCAGCACGCGCAGGCCGGCGTCAGATACTTCACGCGTCACGAGCACGGCGGAGGCGGCCGCCTCGTCGCCTTCCGGCGATACGAAGATCGCGCGCGCCGCGCCGGAAGAGATCAGCTTCTCGGCAGCCCTGTCGACATCGATCTCCCCGAGCCTCGACGGACCCGGCTTGGGTTCCGGCTCGGGCATTGGTTGCTCTGCCGCAACGGTGTCGGCTTCAAATGTCTCATTCTGCGCGATCGGCGGCTGTCTCTCCGGACCTCGCTCGCTGGCCATGGACGTCTCATAGGGCGCGAAAGGACTGTGGTCGTCGTCGATTTCGGCTACAACCGGCTCGGTGCGCGCAGCGGGCATCGCCACCTGCTCGATATCGGTGAAACGGGCGCCGGCGGCCGGACGCATGGCACGGCCCGAGAACAGCTCGCCAAGCAGCGTGCCGATCGCCATCAGCAGCAGCGAAGCGGCCGCGGCGGCCCCGGTGATCGGCCCGATCTTCGGAAAATAAGGTTGCGACGGCACCTGGGCCTGCGCGATCAGGCTCGCCGCCACAGGCGAGTATCTGCGATCCTTGCGTGAGGCTACCGCATTGTAACTTGCCATATAGGATTCAAGCTGTTGGCGCTGAACGTTCGCGTCGCGCTGCAAGGCATCCAGCTGCACCTGCTGCTCGCCGGCGCGCGCTGACGCGGCCTTCAAGGTGTTGACGTCCGCGATCAGCTGATCCTCGCGGGCCTTTGCCGTCTGAGCCTGAGCCGACAACCCCCGGATGATCTTTTGCGCCTCGTTGCGAATCTGGCCGTCGAGGTCGGCAAGCTGCGACTTCAGCGCCCGGATGCGCGGATGATTGTCCAGCAGGGTTGTGGAAAGATCGGCGATATTGGCCCTCAGCTCCACCTGGCGCTCGCGCAGGCGCTGGATCAACTCGGAAGACAGGACCTCCGGCACGCTGTCCAGCGAATCGCCATTCTGCAGCGCCCGGCGCACGCTCTCGGCACTCGCCTCGGCGGCGGCGCGGCTGGCGCGCACACGCGACAATTCGCTCGACAGCTCAGAGAGCTGCTGAGTCGGAAGCACCGAATTGTTGCCGCCCATCAGCAGGTCGGACTGTGCGCGGAACGCGGCGACCTTGGCCTCGGCATCCCTCACGCGATTCTGCAGATCGGCGATTTCCGGCGCCAGAAAGTTGGTCGCGGCGGCGTTCGATTCAAGCTTGGCGTCACTCTTCGAGGCGATATAGGCCTCGGCAATGCCATTCGCGACCGCTGCGGCAAGCTTGGGATCCTTCGAGGCGAACTCGATCGCGATCGCGCGCGTCTTTTCAACGGCGTAAACATTGAGCTTGTCGTGCATGGCGTTCAGCACACGCTCGTCCGGCGGGATATCGAAGGGATCGCTTTTCAAGCCGACGAGCACAAGCACACGCCCGAGCGACGACATTTTCAGCGTTTCGTCGAACTCCGGCAACTTGTCCAGGTTGAGCTTGGTCGCCACCTGCTTGAGGATGTCGGGCGAGGAAATGATCTGGACCTGGGTGGCCACGCCCTGCTCGTCGAGAATCGGCTTGTCGTCATCGTTGGTGCCCGGCGGCCGGGTGTATTCCGATTCGCGCGAGCCGATCTCCAGCTTGGCTGTCGCCTTATAATAGGGCGTCGCGAGCCAGGCGAAGGCGAAGGCCAGCCCGGTGACCAAAAGCGTCACAAAAACAATGCGCAGCCAGTTCCTCGCCAGGCTGGCGAAAAGCTGTCTCAGATCGACATCGACGTCTGCGGCCGCTGACTGAACGGACATGCATCCTGCTCCGAACTTTGAGTCGAAGCTGGACCGTAAAGAACTATGGTAACTCACCCGTTAAGATCAGAATGAATGCTTATTAGAGGGCACTCAAAGAAGATTGCTCGAAAGCAATAGAACAATTGGGCTTTTTACCGATCTCCGCTCTCCCGGACCGCGCTCCTTTACCGCCCATTAACCCTAACAGGATGATAACGGTTGCACTTTCCTGGGGTTGTGCCGCGGCTTGCGGCAAGAGCGATGAAGGTTCCTGGCCGGTCATGAAAAGCACTGCTTCCCTCTTTCGCGCTTTGCTTGCCCTGTCGCTGCTCACCGGCTGCTCGAGCTACCGCCCGACACCCGCCGCCTTTCATGAAGTGCTCGATCAGCCCTACCGACTCGGCGCCGGCGACCGCGTCCGTGTCACGGTGTTCGAGCAGGACGGGTTGACCAACACCTACAGCGTTGACCAGTCCGGCTATCTGTCCTTTCCGCTGGTCGGCGCGGTGCCGGCGCGCGGCCACACCGCGCAGCAGTTGGAAAAAGCGATCGCCGACAAGCTGCGCCAAGGCTATCTGCGCGATCCCGACGTTTCGGTCGAAATCGACCGCTACCGGCCGATCTTCGTCATGGGCGAAGTGGGCGCTGCCGGGCAGTATTCCTACGTGCCGGGACTCACCGTGCAAAAGGCGGTGGCCATTGCCGGCGGCTTCACGCCGCGCGCCAATCAGGAGAGCGTCGACATCACCCGCGATATCAACGGCAAGGTGATGACCGGGCGGGTGCTGACATCCGATCCACTCCTGCCCGGCGACACCGTCTACGTCCGCGAACGGCTGTTCTGAAAAACCCGTCGTGGCGGTGAACCTCAGGATCGTGCACTGCTTTCGCTCACCTGTCGGAGGAATCTTCCGACACGTGCGCGACCTGACCGAGGCGCAGGTCGCCGCCGGCCATGCGGTGGGAATCGTCTGCGACTCGACCACCGGCGGCGACTATGAGGAGCGCTTGTTCGAGGCGATGAAGGACAGCCTCGCGCTCGGCATCCATCGCACGCCGATGCAGCGTCATGTCGGGCCGGGCGACCTCGCCTCGGCCTGGCGCACCTATCGAATCATCCAGGAATTGCGGCCGGACGTGCTGCACGGGCACGGCGCCAAGGGTGGCGCCTATGCCCGGCTGTTCGGCTCACTGTTGCGGGTATCAAGGTTTCGCGTTGCCCGCCTCTATTCGCCGCATGGCGGCTCCCTCCACTATGACGAAACGACGGCGATGGGGAAGCTGTTCTTCGGCCTGGAGCGCTTCATGGCGCGCTTCACCGATTGCCTGCTGTTCGTTTCCGACTACGAGCGCAACACCTATCGCCGCAAGGTCGGCGAGCCGCCCATACCCAACACGCTTGTCTATAACGGCCTGCGCGCCGCCGAATTCCAACCGGTGACGACGGCAGCGAATGCCGCCGATTTCCTGTACATTGGCATGATGCGCGACCTGAAGGGCCCGGATATCTTCATCGATGCGCTGGCTATGGCCGGCGAGGAGCTCGGACGCCCCTTAAGCGCCGTGATGGTCGGCGACGGCGACGACCTGCCGCGCTACCACGCGAAAGTGGAGCGACTCGGCCTGAAAAGCCACGTCCGATTCCTGCCGCCCATGCCGGCAAGAGAAGCCTTCGCGCTGGCCGAGATGATCGTCGTGCCGTCCCGCGCGGAGGCGATGCCCTATGTCGTGCTCGAGGCTTTGGCCGCTGGCATGCCGATGATCGCGACCGCTGTTGGCGGCATCCCGGAAATCTTCGGCGAAGGCTCCCCTGCCCTGATCCGCCCCGACGCATCCCAGCTCGCCGCCAAAATGGGGACGGCGCTCAGCGACTTCGACAGCTATCGAAAACTGATGCCGCAAACCGATGAGCTGAAGGCCCGATTCGGCGCGGACGTTATGGCCGCCGATATCGAGAAGGCCTATTTCGCGGCGCTGAGCAAATAGGTCCGCGGACCGCAACAACTCCAAAACCACCGGTTGTTTCAAGGCTTTCTTAGCTCTCTTTTGCTATGCAGTTGCGCGAAGCTCGCGGACAGTTCCCATGAATGAGATCGACCCCGCGCACCGCTTTTCCATGGAAGCGGTGCGCAACTACGATGCTCCCGCCGATGGCGAAAAGCCTGGCGGCATCAACGATGTGGCGCGCCAGGTCGCTTCGCAATACCGGCGTGATACCATGTCGCCGATCATGGTCAGCGGCGTGCTGCGCATGGTCGAGTTCGCGATGCTGTTCCTGTCTGGGCTCGGCGTCTATTTCTACTATGTCGGCTTCTTCAGCTATCTGGCCTGGCAGTATCCGTTGGCGATCGCGGCGACGTCGTTCCTGGCCGTGGTGCTGCTCGACGTGACCGATTGCTACCAGATCGCGGCGCTGATGCGCCCCCTCGCGAATTTCGGCCGCGTGCTGCTGGTCTGGGCAGGCAGCTTCGCGCTGATGGCGCTCACCGCCTTCGCCATTAAGGCGTCGGAAGACTATTCGCGCCTGTTGTTCGGCACCTGGTTCGTGGCCGGCTTCGCGCTGATCTTCGGCCTGAGGCTCGTGATGTCCAGCCTCATCCGGCGCTGGGCGCGCGACGGCCGCATGGAGCGCCGCGCGCTCATCGTCGGCGGCGGCAAGGCGGCCGAGCAGCTGATCCGCTCGGTCGAGAAGCAGCCCTACAACGACATCCGCATCTGCGGCATCTTCGACGACCGCAACGACAAGCGCTCGCCGCCGATCGTCGCCGGCTATCCGAAGCTCGGCACCATCTCCGAGCTCATCGAATTCGCCCGCATCGCGCGCATCGACATGCTGATCGTCTCGTTGCCACTGACCGCCGAATCGCGCGTCCTGCAGCTTCTGAAGAAACTCTGGGTGCTGCCGGTCGATATCCGGCTTTCGGCACATTCCAACGCGCTGCAGTTCCGGCCGCGTGCCTATTCCTATATCGGCTCGGTGCCGATGCTCGACATCTTCGACAAGCCGATCAACGACTGGGACTCGGTCGCCAAGCGCGCCTTCGACATCGTCTTTTCACTCATCGGGATCATCGTCTTCTCGCCGGTGATGCTCGTCACCGCGATCGCCATCAAGCTCGACAGCAAGGGTCCGGTGCTGTTCAAGCAGAAACGGCACGGCTTCAACAACGAGATCATCGAAGTCTACAAGTTCCGCTCGATGTTCACCGACCGGTCCGATCCGACCGCCAAGCAGACAGTGACCAAAAACGATCCGCGCGTCACCCGCGTCGGCCGCTTCATCCGCAAGACCTCGATCGACGAGCTGCCGCAGTTCTTCAACTCGCTGTTCGGCTCGCTGTCGCTGGTCGGGCCGCGCCCGCATGCCATCGCCGCGCAGTCGCACAACCTGCTCTACAACGAGGTGGTGGACGGTTATTTCGCCCGCCACAAGGTCAAGCCCGGCGTCACCGGCTGGGCGCAGATCAACGGCTGGCGCGGCGAGATGGACACCAACGAAAAGATCCGCATGCGCACCGAATACGACCTCTATTACATCGAGAACTGGTCGATGCTGTTCGACCTGCGCATCCTGTTCCTGACGCCGATCCGCCTGCTCAACACGGAAAACGCCTATTGAGCGCCATCGCCCATGAGTTGCAGCCGCAGGCGGTCAACAAATTGCCGCCTTCGGCGGTCAACCAGTTGCCGCCGTCAGCGGTCAACGCCAAGCTGATCTCGCTGATCGCGTCGGCGGCGATCGGCGTCGGCATTCTGCTTTCCGGCTTCGTCATCAGCGAGCCCGCGCCTTACGAGATCTACATGGCCGGGCTGATCGCGGTCTGGGCGTTGTTCGGGCTTCGAATCTCGCGCGCGATCGTGCCCTTGCTGGTGCTTCTGGTGGCGATGAACATCGGCGGCATGATCGCCATGACGCAGATGGCCGACCTCGCCAATACGCCGCTCTACCTGGCGGTCTCGCTGTTTCTCGCCTTCAGCGCTGTGTTCTTCGCGTCGGTGACCTCGGTCCAGCCGAGCCTCTACCGCCTGATCTTCATCGTCTATGTGGTGTCGGCGGTGGCGACGTCGCTGCTCGGCATCGCCGGTTATTTCCATGCCTTTCCGGGCGCGGAAATGTTCACCAAATACGACCGCGCCGCCGGCGCCTTCCAGGATCCGAACGTGTTCGGGCCGTTCCTGGTGCTGCCCGGCACCTACCTGCTCTATCTGCTCTTGACCGGCCCGGTGCCGCGGATGCCGCTTCTGGCGGTGCCGCTGCTCATCATCACCGCCGGCATCTTCTTCTCCTTCTCGCGCGGCGCCTGGGGCATGTTCGCCGTGTCGGCGGTGCTGCTTACCGCCTGCCTGTTCCTGCAGAGCGCCAGCGGCAAGTTCCGGCTGCGCGTGGTGGTAATGACGATCGCGGCCGCGGCGCTGCTGGTCATCGCCCTCATCGTCATCCTGCAGTTGCCCGGCGTGTCGGACATGTTCACCCAGCGCGCGCAACTCGAGCAGAGCTACGATTCGGCGCGGCTCGGCCGCTTCGCCCGCTATTCGATCGGCTTTCAACTGGCGATGGAGCACCCGTTCGGTATCGGCCCGCTGGTCTTCGGGACGATCTATGGCGAGGACACGCACGACATCTGGCTGAAGGCGCTGATGGATTATGGCTGGCTCGGCTTCGTCTCGTTCCTGACGCTGACGCTATGGACGATCGGCGCCGGCTTCCGCATCCTTCTGCGCGACCGGCCGTGGCAGCCCTATCTGCTCTGCGCCTATGTCGCCTATCTCGGCAATATCGGCCTCGGCACCTTCATCGACGTCGACCACTGGCGCCATCTCTACCTGCTGCTCGGCCTGGTCTGGGGCGCGATCGCGCTGGAGTACCGGCACCAGCGGGAATTGCGGCTGGCGCGAACGCTGGTTCCGGCAGTGACCGCGCCACCTATCTCGGGCAAGAGCCGTGCGGCCGTGTTACCTTAACCCGGCTTTTAGCAGGCCATCGACAAGCAGCTCAGTGTCCTCTGGGTATTTGTGCGGGGGCACTTTACGCCACTGCTCGGTGGTAAAATTCGGGTGCACCTGCAACAACGCATGAGCATGTCTTTCCGCTTCCCGGACATTGCCGAGATGGGCATGGCTCGCTGCCATAAGCCGATGACCCTCGGAGCCGTCCCGCATCTTTTGCAACGTCTCTATGGTCTTTTCATATTCGCCCAGTTGGAAATAGGCATCGCCCAGATACCAAAGATAAGCATCGGGATAGTAGGGGTTCAGCCGCATCGCCCGCTCGAGTAGCTGCACGGAGCGCTCCGCCTGGCGAACGTAGACAAGGCAGTCGCCCATTTCGGCCAGCAGATCGGCGTCGTTGGGGTTGAGTTGCAAAGCGCGTTCATAGGCGGCGATCGCCGGATCGTGTTCCTTTTTGTAGAGATGGGCCAAACCCATCTCTGAATAGCCGCGTGCATCGAGATCGTCGTGCAGGACGGCCAGATTTGCCAGGTTCAACGCCTCGTTCAGCGCTCCTTCCGGATCGCTGGTCCAGGCATAACGCCATTCGACGTTGAACGTCCGCGACAAGGCCGCATAGCTGCGGGCATAGCGAGGGTCGAGATTGCGTGCCTGCTCATAAAGCCGCCGGGCATGTGAATTGCTCTCGGGACGGAAGCGAAAGCTGAGATCCTGCCCGCGCAAGATCATGCCGTAGGCATGAATATTGGGATGGTTTTGCGATATCAACCGTCGCTTCTCGGCCATGTCGATATGCACGGCCAGCCGCGACGCGGTCGTCGCAGTCACGTCGTCCTGGAAGGCAAAGATATCCTCGATGCCGCCGTCGTAGCGTTCCGACCAGATCGTATTCTCGGTCTGCGCCTCAATCAGGTCCATGGCAATCCGAAGACGGTTGCCCGCACGACGCAAGCTTCCCGACAGGAGATAGCGAACGCCGAGCTGATTGGCGATCTCGCGCAGCGACTGCGTCCGCGCGGCAACGGCCAGTGTCGAGTGCCGCGCGATCACCATGAGGTTGCGGAACCGGCACAGATTGGAAATCAGGTCGGCTACGACACCTTGGCACAAGTGAAGGTCCGCCGGATCGCCCGAAACGTTTTCGAGCGGCAGGACTGCCAGCGAACCCTCCGGGGCGAAACGCTCGGGCGCAGGCGCGAAGGGCAGAGCCGAGACGCTGGGCTCGGCATGCGACAATTCGAAATCGACTGCGAAGACCTCTACCTCGTCAGCAATGTTTCTCAGCTTTTGCTTGCCCAGTGAGCGGAACGAGCACTCGCTATCACTGCGAACAATCTGGCGAACGGCTTCAGCGATGCAGATGCCGCGCGGCGGCGCCAGCGATTGTATCCGCGCAGCCAAATTGATGCCGTGGCCATAGATCTCACCGTCGCTGGCGATCGTGTCTCCAACGGTGATGCCGATTCGATATGCGACGGGCTCCTGGGCGCCCGACCATACCGTCTCGTTGGACATTTCCCGCTGCATCTCGATCGCGAATCGCAAAGCCAAAGCTGCACCAGGGAACAGCGCCACCAGGCCGTCGCCGGCGGTGTCGACAACTGAACCGCCATAGTCGGCGACCAGGCCGCGTATGAAGCTGAGCGATCGGGTCAGGCGGACAACCGTTCCTGCCTCATCCTGGTCCATGAGTCTGCTGTAGCCGTGCACGTCCGCGTAGACGATCGCGGACAGCTTTCGATTAAGCATCTCGTAGCGGCTGGTGACCATTGCTCTTCCCGCCGGTGTTCCCAACAACCACCGGGCAATGCAGCATAGCACGCAGAAATCGCCAACAGCATCCTGGAAAGAAAGGTGATAAAAGGAATATTGCTGAGATTTAAATTAATTAGCTTCTTCTAATGCAATGCCCGCGCGATCTGGGAGCAGCAAGGCTCCGCATGGTCCATCGGTAGCCGCGGCCAATCCTCGGCACGGTGAAGCACGCGCCCCGTTAGGGGGGCGCGTCGCATGCAGGTCAATCGCTATTACCGCCGCCGCGGGCGCTCATGCCGCGCGCGCTCATTCCCCTTGCGCTCATGCCACGCGCGCTCATCCCCCTCGCACTCATCCCGCGCGCGCTCATGCCGGCACTGTCCATGCCGCCCGGCCCGCCGCCGCCCATTATCGCTGCAAGCAGCACATCCTCGAACATGCCTGTCTCGACATCCATGCGAACTGTGTAGTCGGCTTTGTCGTAGGACCAGACGCGCAAGCCATCGGCAAAGTCGAAGTCGGCTGCCGCAAGGCCTGTCAGTCCGGTCGGACTGGGCGAACGGGCGGGACTGAACGTGCCTAGATCCTCCGCGACAAGCTCCCCATCACCGTGCACAAGGAATATTATGGGCCTTGGGAGGTCGTAGTAGCTTCCCTCAAAACTGAAGCCATATATCCTTGCAAACCTGCCGTTTTGCAGTTGGTCCTCAAGCAGTCTGTTCTTGCCGCTTCGGTTTGCCGCGCCCGGACGGCGCCCGATGAATTCGAATCCGCCCTCGAGCTTCATGAAATAGCCGACGAAGCTATTTCCGCCGGTCACCTGGATTATTGCACCGGGAGGCGTGTCATCCTTGGTCCACCGACCGTCCGCGCCGCCGACCGTGTACACGCCAATCTGGTCCCGAACCTTTTGTTTCCAAACAACAATCTTGCTCTTGTCCGCCAGACGCACACCATTCACGACCTTGTTGCCAGTCAATGCCGGTATATTCTTGGCAGTCGCGACCTGCGCGACGATAGGATTTAGAAGTGGGTTCACCACCTGCAGATCGATTACAAAATGGCCGAATAGATTAACACCCGACACGCTAAGAAGGCTCTCTACCATCGCCGCAACCCTCCGGTTCCTGGATCATATGTCTAACATCAAACAGCATTATTTCTTGGCATCGCGCGGCCTTTTGGCTTCTGTTTTATTCTCAGCCGCTTCCACCTCATGCGTCACAACATAAGCGCGATCACTTTCACGCCATAATACGCTTACAACCTTACCTGGCTTTTTGGAGATGTTGTCTACATGGGCTTGCAACAATTCAATGTCGTCCATGATTTCCGTCACGACGTAAGGCATTGGACATTCCTCCTCATCTGACTCAAAGAACGCCGGCCCTGCTTCTGGCCAGTCTGTCTCGCGTTCCCATCTGTCTCGCAACGCGCAGATGCCGTGCACAACAAGCGCCATGACGTGCCGGCACGAATACCCTCGGCAAACCGAAGTGGCTTTTGGGCCCGAACGGCTTGATCTTGGGGCCGGCGCTCACAAAACCGATCGCGCGGCGGTTTAGGTTGACGTCGATGATTGTACGCCAGCGTCCGCCGGTCATCAGCCTGTCGACGGCGCGCAACGTGTTCCCCACCTTGGCATAGCTGAGATCGTCCGGCGAAAGCCGCCGCCAGGTCTCGGCGAGAAGCATGCCGAGTTCGTCGCGCGAGGCGACGAGTGCTTCGCGAAACGCCAAAGGCGACGCGGCATAAGCTTCGTCGAACATTGGCTGGATGACGCGGAAATAGTCGAGGCTGTCCTCCAGCCTGTCGGACAGGTCTTCCTGGCTTTGGGTGATCAGGCCGCGCGCCACTAGCTCCTCATGGAAGAGGTCGACGAAGATGTCGAACATCGCGCCGGTCAGCGGCTGGGCAAGCGCATGCTCGTCGCTCCAGCCCTGGACGAAATCCATCATTGACAGCGGGTTGGCCGCGAGCCTGATCTGGCTGTTGGAGGATAGCTCGGCGATGCGGTTGACGAGATTGTGTGTGTAGAGATTGCCGTGACTGGTTTCCAGCAGCTCATCTATGACGGACTCGAAATGCAGACCGGTGATAAGGGCGGCGAGGTCGGCCGAGGATTCGTGGAAGCCGTAATATTCCGCGCTGGCCGTTCCGGGGTCGGGCACGCCGATGGTGGAATAGATGACGCAGTGGCCAACCTCATGGGCGACAACATCGAAATTGAGGGTGAACGACTCGATCTCGCCATCCGGCGTCTCGTGGATGCCAACCTCTAGAAAGCCGTAACCCATGAACGCGTTTTCGTGGAGATTGCGCTGTATCACCAGTTCCAGGCGGTCGAGGTCGCGCTGGAAATGCCAGGCGATGGGATGGCCGAAATATTTCTCCCACACGTCCAGCGTGAAACGCACCGAACCGAACAGATGCGCAGCCTCGAATGTTGGATCGTCCAGACCGATATGATCGAAATGCCCATCGACATCAGGAAACGCCGGGGGAAAGACGCCGCCGCGCCAAGGTGGCATCAAGTAGAGTGGGTCGCCGCGGACATTTTCCGCGAGACCGTAGGCAAACGCCTTGCCAATGGGATCGACAACATACATGCGCCCGTCGCCCGGGCCAGGGCCGACCGATCCCGCCGGCGAAGACACGAGCACGATTTCAGGACGACGAAAAGCCTTGAGGAACGGCGCTTGGGCGAAAAGCCGAAAGCGCGTCCCATTCCTGAATGCAGAGCCTTCCCCTCCAGATGTCACGCTTGCCCCCTCGGATGGACAAAGACATGCACGTCAAACTGGCTGCAATATCGTCGGCGAATGCGGTTTCAAGTTAGCCCGTTTTCGTCAGTCGGGCCAGAGTCATCGGGCGAGCGGCGGACCATGAAAGCATATGCATGAGCCAGCAGGTCATAGAACCTGTCGACGCCGGGAAATCCGATGGAGAGGGCATAGTCGGCAATGTCGCGAGGAACGGGGCGGCCGAGTTGGGTTGCAAAAAACCATGCGGCAAGCAGGGCACGCGGCATCGGCGCGGATAGTGATGGCGGGTGACGCTCCCTGGCGAGCGCACTGTCTCGATAACCAGGGTAAAGGTCGAGTTCGCGCAGCCGGTCAAGCATACCTTGGCGCAACTCCGCATCGCGCTCTCGCGCGAGCGTCTCGACAACCGCATCATCCTCGATCATGCGATCAAGGCCAGCGAGATCCGTTCCGTTGTCGTGCGCCCAGCCGATGACGTCCGCCTGCCGCATAAGCCCGCGTCGCGAGCGAAAATCGCCCATGGCACGCTTGACCGCCTGGCGATCCGGCGCTGCATGCTCGCCACGAGCCAGCAGACGAAGCAGTGCCTCGCGGCGCAATTGCGCATAGTCGCCGCGCAGCCGAAGCTCGTCGAGAACGGCATCCTGTTCAGCCGTGGCCTCGCCGCCTGACTTGCCGGTTGCGTTTCGCCAGGACGCATTGTGCCAGTTCTCCGTCCACTCGAAATGGAAATCGGGAGGCCCCTGCACGGCGCCGCTGCGGACAAACGCGTCCATCTCCTTCAGCAGCTCCAGCCCGTCTTGGCGCTTCCTGTCGACCTTACCCGTTCGCAGCCAGGCCGCCAGCTCCTGCTCCGTGCGCGAATCGCCGACGTCGGCCAGCACGTCGGGCCAGGTTCTTTCCTGGTAGAAGCGCGCCTTTGACGAGGCTGCAAGGCGCGCCCCTGTCGGTCTGTCGATGATCCCTTCTGCTACCGCCCGCTCGAGCGTCGCGCGGATATTGACCATCGGTTCGCTCAGATGCATGTACCCCGTCTCCGGCGGGCCATGGATAAGCGCGACCTCGTCGTCGTCGGTGACCTCGCCGTCGCGATAGGCTTCGAAAATACGCCCGACGCCGCGCATGCCGAACGAGTGCAATTCCGCGGCGCGGAGCGCACCCATGCTGGACGCGCCGAATACCGCGATCCCGCGCGTCAGGGCCCAGAGTATTTCCTTGTGCAAGACCGCCGGCTGACCATCGAAATAGCCGTCGATGACGCCGATCGCCCTGGGGCTGTCGCGCGTGGCGGCATAAAGGTCGCCCTGGCGCACGGGTGGGCGAAATTCGAATCCGTCGTGGGATGCGATGTCCTGCACCCGCAGGCTTGGGCCGCAAAAGACGATCGGATTCACCGTCTATCATCCAACGTTCGGCGGGCTCGCTCGCCCGGCATGTAGGCGTCGTGATCGTCAGGGCCTTCGAGGCCAGGTATCACGACACGAACCACGGGAAGGCCGATATCCTCCTTGGACAGATCGACGGTGATGATCTCGCTTACGCCTGCCGCCTGCAACCTTTCGACCAGCCAGGCTACATTGCGTGCAATCCCGTGTGCAGCCCTCCCTTCGGCAGGGCCAAGTCGCCTCGTGCCGGAACGTTCGGCCAGCAATCTCTCTGCCTGCCGGCGACGTTTGTCCCGATAGTCTTCGCCGTATTCCTCGGCGGTCAGATCGTCTCGGGCCGCAGATACGTAGGTCGTTCGCACCTGAGCCGCCTCGATGAGCGCCTTCAAGAAGGCGGTCTCCGGCACCGGGTGCGCTGCCGCGCCTATCCCGTAATGGCTATTTTGGTCCCGGCGATCCGCGATCAGACAGAAAAAGGCCGGCACGCCAACATCAGAGGTTGTTTCCCACGCCGCGACCTCGAAGTCCGCGTCTTCCAGCTTCTTCAATACGTCGCAGCACGGGCCGTCCGGCGCGCTGCCGAGGTCGACGCCGGTGCGCCGGCGGCTGGCAGACGGCATCCGGTTCCACAGGGCAGTCGCGTCGCGTTCGATGATCTCGCAAATCCCGTGATGGATCGCTTCATCGGCTGTATTTCCAGAGGCGAGCCCATTGCTGCTGCAATCAAAGAAGCCACTTCCGGGAGGCGGCGGGACTGTGAAGTTGGCCCGCACCGACTCATAAGGTAGCCAGCGCATCCCACCGGAGATCATCTCCCGGCCCTCAATCCATAGCGTCACAATGTCCTTCGTAAAGGCCTTGCGAGTGATGCGAGCTAGCCTTCCAATCTCGGCGAACCGATGTGATTGCGAGAGTTCAGCCATGCTGCCGAGCTTCAGCGCGCGCTCGATATGCTCTGCATGGTAAAGCTCCGCCGCTTCCATGAGGCCCGAAGCCGTGGCCGATTCCAGGTCGATGCCCTTGCCCTGTGAAACAGCCAGCGATCGGGCATTGGGGCGACATACCATCACCACCGGTATACCTATGCGATCAAGCCCGGTCACATTGGCGACCCTGGTGATGCCCATCCGCGCCCAGTGCGGGCGAATCCGAGCAATCGCGCTACGGGCACCCTCCGCCTGATAAGGAGTTCCTGGCACCGTGCCATTCGCCAACGACACTATCTCCTGATCCCCGGGTAGATCGCGAGACCTTACCGATTTCTACCGGTGCACAACAGAGCAGGCCTGGCTGAGCAGCCAGCCTTCGAATTCGGTTGACCCGCACCGCCTTATCACGATACATCGCCACCCGGTCCGGAGTGTAGCGCAGCCCGGTAGCGCACTTGACTGGGGGTCAAGGGGTCGTCGGTTCGAATCCGGCCACTCCGACCATTTGAAAGAGAACTTCCCCCAAGTTCTTAGGTTGAGCCGAAGGCTTCCGCTCCTTGGGCAACCGTTTGGTCCAAAAACAGCTTCTCGTTGATTTTAGAGTAGTTCCGCGATTTGTCGGCAGAAGCTTGGGGGCTGTCACGCGAGCGGAAGATCTATCTGGCCAGGAGGCCGAAGAACAAGAAGATCGTTGTCCGTTCGCCAGTAGGGCATGCGGTGCGCTTCTCCATCGGCGATCAGAATCGTCGACGCAGTTAGGTGCATGGCGCCGAGCAGCGCCTCGGTTCTCCCTCATAGCGCCGGGCGCTGACACCGACGTGGAGCGTTAACGGATTTGTTAATGCGGCTCGGCGTATAGGATTCCACGCAGTATCGACAGTTCTGAGCACCGCTTCGCGCTTACAGCAACGGCACTCTGTATGAAACCGAAGCCTTCTTCAGCGGGATCGAGCCTCACACAGCTGACCAGCTTGCGATTTTTCGCCGCTCTCTATGTGCTTGCCTTCCATTCGGCAGACATTGACGGAGCGCCGCCCCCGATCGCCGATTTTGTGCAGAACGGCTATCTGGGCGTCTCGTTCTTCTTCCTGCTGTCCGGCTTTATCCTCACCCATTCCTACTTCGACAAGATGTCTGACTGGTACGAGATCCGACAGTTCGCCTTAGCGAGGTTTTCCAGAATTTATCCAATCTATCTCCTTGCCCTTATTGTGGCTCTGCCGCTGACAAGCATGCCTTTGGATAACCCGCTTGCATCACTGGCGACACTTGGCCTTGTTCAGGCCTGGGGCGCACCAACGACAATGCTCGGATTCTTCTGGAATCCTCCGAGTTGGACACTCTCGATCGAGTTCTTTTTCTATCTTGTGTTCCCGTTATTGCTTCCCGTCCTTTCAAGGCTTACGACCGGAGTCCTGTGGATCAGCCTGGCAGCTTTGGTGCTGATTTTCGTAGTTATGTGTCTGCCGGGTCTCGGGCCGATGGGCTACCTTGCGTTCGGCTGGATGGAGTTGGTGCCTCTCCCGCTGCTGAGGCTGCCCGAATTTATGACCGGCATCACCTGCGCTCTGCTGTTTAGGGCCGGCGCGTTCGATCGCTTCCGCAGCGACCTGGCCGCCATTCTGGCCATGGCGTTCACGATAGCCACGCTTGTCGCGACACGCATGGTGACGACGGGAGGTTTCGCGGCAATCGGCTTTGTCGCGCTGATTGCGACATGCGCCGTGAATGACGGCAGGACCCAACGCGTGCTGTCGTACAAGCCGCTCGTGCTGCTGGGCAATGCGAGCTATGCCCTCTACATCCTGCAAATCCCGGTGCGAAAGTGGATTCCGGTGCTGTTCACCGGAGAATTGGATTGGGTCGGGAGTCTTTTGTACCAGCCTTTGCTGGTCATTATCTCGCTCGTCGTCTTCATTCTGGTGGAGGAACCTGCCCGCAAGCACCTGCGCTCCTCAATTCCGCAGCGAGCGAGCCCTTCCGTCGCATGATTCAAGCGCCATGCGCCGCGAGCATGCGGCGCGCGCTTTCCTCGTCGGTGATCAGGATGGTCGGCGCGATCAGGTTCATGGCGCCGAGCAGCGCCTCGGTCTTTTCCGCGCCGCCGGAGGTGAGAATGCGGATTGGGGCCTTGCGCAGCCGGTCGACATCCACCGACATCACATGGCTGTTGACGGGATGGTCGACCAGATCGCCATTGCGGTCATAGAAATGGAACAGGAGATCGCCGACGGCGCCGCGCGCAAGCAGCGCCTCGCGGTCCGCTTCCTTCAGAAAGCCGCCGCGCGAGAAGGTGGTGGCCGAAGCGATGCCGCCGACGCTGAGCAGCACGGCGTCGAGCGCGTCGGCCATCTCAAAAATCTCCTGCAGGCCGCAGCGCTCGACCAGCGCGATTTTTGTCTCGACGCTGTCGACGACCGCAGGCGTCGGCATCAGATAGCCATCACCCTGGAAGATCTGGGCGAAGCGCCAGGCGAACTCGGCCGGGTTGACCCGGCGCGCGACGCCGACGCCGCCAAGCAGCGAAATCACGCTGAAATCGGTTAGCGATTTGGCACTGATGAAGGGCAAGGTGTTGAACAGCGTCACGCCCCAGCCGACGCCGACCCGCATGCCGGATTTCATCGCGTCGGACAGGAACATGCCGGTCTTGGCGGCGATTGCCGGGATCGGGTCGGCATTGGGATCGGTGAGCGGCGCCACCAGCGCCTGCTGTAGTCCGAAGGTCTGTTCGAGCGCGCGCTCCAGCCGCACGATCTCCAAAAGCTCGCTCTCGATGGTGATCTTCACCTCGTTGCGTGCCCTCGCCTCGGCCAGCATGCGCACGATGGTGACGCGGCCGACGCCGAGCACGTCGGCGATCTCGTTTTGCGTCATCTGCTCGACGAAATACATCCAGGCGGCGCGGATCCTGAGGCGGTCGGTCCGGCTTTCGCTGACGACCTGCTCGGATGCCTCGGCCGCCGCCCTGCCGTTTTCGGATTCACCCTGCCGTCGCCTGCCCAAATTCCCCTCCAACCCCGGCGGTGACACTGCCGTCGCCGATTCTGCATGCTGGTTAAATATCGCCTATTGATCTACCAATCGAGACGAACAATCTAGAGAGGGCGGCTGGCGCCCAAAGCCGTGACAGGCTTCAGCATTTCGAGGCAATTGGCGATGCTGCGACAAATTTCCGAAGACGTCCGCGCCAACCTGAAGGACCGGCTTCGGGAACTGCGCGACGCCATCCGCCAGAACCGCCACGACAGCGCCGGCGATGCCTCGCAAGATATCGCCGGCAATTTGTCTCCCTTCCCGGGCCGCAGCCTGCTCGGCCACGCCGCGAGCGCCGTCGACGGGGCGCTGACGATTGCCGAATCCTTCGTACCGCATTCCCGGCCGCTCAAGGTCGACGGCACGACCGTCAAAAGCCTGCGGATCTATTTCCCGCATGGCGATGAAGACCGGCAGATCGGCGGCGAGCGTCAGTTCAGGCGCGACATGTATTATCTGACCCGCGCGGTCCTCGCCGGCTACGGCATCGACAATCCGCGCGTCCACGAGGCGAGTTTTTCCGCCGTGCATGTCGCGATGCGCAAGCGCCACGCGAATCTCCTGGCTGGCGCGACGGCGGATGCGGCATCGACGGACCAGGTCGCGGCGGCCTGTGCGGCTCTGCTCGTCGAATGCCTCAACCACCGTCCGGTTCAGCCTGGCGAGACCGGTCCAGGCCCGGCGATAGCCGGCGACCGGTCTCTCGACATCAGGTGCCTTGCGCCTGTGGCGCTTGCCTGCGGACTGGCGACCAGGGCGGACGGAACGCCCGAGCCCGACATTCTCGAGATCGCGGAGCTGGCTGCCGAAGTGCGGGAGGACCGCATCCGACAGGCCTGTGCCCAGCCCAATGCCGTCCAGGAACTGACACCGGTTCTCGCCACCCTGCTCGCGCATCTAGCGTAACCGCCGCGAATTATCCGCTACCGTTCGGCCGCCATGGCCGCGATCGTCTTCTTGGCGCGCTGGATCGAGGCCGGGCTCATGCTGAGCTCGGTCAGGCCCATCCCGATGAAGGTGGGGATCAGGTCCGGACGGCCGGCGGCCTCGCCGCACATGCCCACCATGATGCCGGCGGCGACACCCGCCTTCGCCGTCAGCTCGATCGCCGACATCACGGCCGGATTGGTGACGTCGTTGAGCTTGGCGACCGTCGGATTGAGTCGGTCGGCGGCCATGATGTACTGGGTCAGGTCGTTGGTGCCGATCGAAAAGAACGCCACCTCCTTCGCCAGCGCGGGCGCGATCAGCACGGCGGCTGGCGTCTCGATCATGACGCCGAGGTCGAAGCTCGCATGCGGCACGCCTTCGGCCTTGAGTTCGTCGGCGCATTCGTCGACCAGCGCGCGCGTGCGCGTGACCTCCGCGATCTCCGAGACCATCGGCAGCATCACCTTGATGTTGCCGTGGACGGCGGCGCGCAACAGCGCCCGCAGCTGCTTCTTGAAGATGTCGGGGCGGTCCAGGCACATGCGGATGCCGCGCCAGCCGAGGAAGGGATTCTCCTCGTCCGGAAATTCGATGCCGGCGATCGGCTTGTCGCCGCCGATGTCGAGCGTGCGCACGATGACCGGATGCGGCGCGAAGGCCTTGGCCAGCGCGCTGTAGGTTTCGGCCTGCATCTCTTCCGACGGCAGATGCATGTGGCGCATGAAGAGCAGTTCGGTTCGGAACAGGCCGACCCCCATGGCACCTGCTTCCTGCGCCGTCTCGATCTCCTCCAGCGAGCCGATATTGGCCGCGACCTCGATCACCGTGCCGTCGGCGCGCGTCGGCGTCACGCCTTTGAACACTTTCAGCCCGGCGCGCTCCTGCGCGGCAGCCTCGACGCGCCGGGTGAAGTCAGCCTGCGCGGTCTCGTCAGGGTCGACGATCACATGCCCGGCACTGCCGTCGATCGCAACCTCTTTGGCGGTTCGCAGCTCGTTGACCTTGTCGCCCAGACCGAGCACCGCCGGGATGCCGTGCGAGCGGGCGATGATGGCAATGTGCGAGGTGGCGCCGCCATGGCCGCTGACCACGCCGCCGATGCGCTTCAGCGGCGCGCGCGCCAGATCCCAGGCGCCGATGTCGTCGGCAATCAGGATCGCGCCCTGCGGGATGGTTTCCAGGCTGACTTCGTCCTGGCCGAGCAGCGCCAGGCAGATCTGCCTGCCGACGGCATGGACGTCGTCGGCCCGGGCGTTGAGATAGTGGTCGTCGACCGCGCTGAAATCGGCGGCAATGGTGGCCGCCGCGCCGATGACGGCGGACACCGCGTCATCGCCTTCCTTGATCAGCTTCTCCGCCTCGCCGGTCAGGCTGTCGTCGGCGGCGATGTCGCGCAAAGCGGCGACGATGCCGCGGTCGCCAGCGGAGAGATTGTTCTCGGCAAGCGTGCGGTCCATGCGCGCCTGGACGCTGGCGACGGCGCCGCGGAAGCGCTCGAGCTCGCCGTCGATCTCATCGGCCGGCAGGCGTCTGCCCGGTCCCTCGATCTCCGGCGGGAAATGGGCAAAGGCCGGCCCGATCGCCACGCCCTCGCTTGCGGCGACGCCTTGAAGTTTCGGGGTTCCATCCACCGCTGCGGCAGAAGGCTGCGCGGCCTCACGAGCGGGCGCCGGGGCTGCGGCTTGCGAGCCCTCATCACCCGCCTCGCCCTCGTCGTCGAGGCCGGCGCGCGGGTTCTCAAGATAGCCGATCAGCGCCTCAATCGCCTCGATCGCGTCGGCGCCGTTGGCGCGCACGGTGACTTCCTGGTTCTCCTTGACAGCCAGGAGCATCAGCTTGACCGAGCTCTTGGCGCTGACCGCCTTGCCGTCCTTGACCAGCTCTACGTCGGATTCGAAACCCTTCGCAAGCTTCACGAACCGCGTGGCGGGACGGGCGTGCAAACCTTCGTGCACTCTGACGATGGTCGAGCGTTCCATGGCAATTACTCTAGGCTTGGGCGCCGTCGACAGACAGCGCGGATATTATCAGGCGGCGATGGTGATGACAGCGCCTGGCGTCAGCGCCGCCACGAGCGCCCCGGTGTCGACCTCGGATGCGCAAACCTCGCCCGGCCTTTCGGCCTCGGATGCTCCGTTGAAGGAGATCACGACATGACCCATTTCCCGGACCTTGCTCCAGGCCGTGGAGCCGACCGCCGTTATCGTCGCCGAAACCGGTCCGAGCGTGATCGACGCGCCCTTTTGCGGCGCGTCGTCACTAGGCCCCTGCTCTGCCAAGTGCAGCACCGAGACTTCGGCGAGTTCAGGAGGCGAGCCATCCGCGAACAGGATGACCACGCCGCCTTCGGCGAGGTCCGCCACTTCGGGTCCTATTGCTGTGACCCGTGTCTTGAGAAGAACCGACATATGGCGAACCTCGTTGTTACGCGTTTTTAGAACACGATCAGGGAGACGATCCATGCGATCAGCACGGAGACCGGGCCCATGATCTGGCGGCTGATGAGCACCGCCGGCACGCCGATCTCGATCGTCTTCGGCTTGGCTTCACCGAGCGCCAGACCGACGGGAACGAAGTCGCAGCCCACTTGGGTGTTGTAGGCAAACAACGCCGGCAAAGCCATTGCGGGCGAGATGGTGCCGTTGGCGATCTGCGGCCCGATGATGGCGACGCCGATGACCTGGGCGATGACCGCGCCTGGGCCAAGGATGGGCGACAGGAACGGCAGGCCGCAGATGGCCGAGATGACCAGCAGGCCGACGATGTTGTTGGCCAAGGGTCCCATCGGCTGTGCCAGCACGTCGCCGATGCCGGTGTAGAGGATCAGGCCGATCAGCATGGTCACGAAGGCCATGAAGGGCAGCACGTTGCGGATAACCTGATCGATGGTGCGGCGGCCGGAGTTGAAGAAGATGCCGACGACACGGCCCATGACGCGGCCGATCGAGCTGATCAGGCCGATAAGCCCGCCTTCGCTCGGCAGCGGCTCGGCCGCCCTGGCAGTGGTGTTGTTGCTTGAACTCATCGATGCTGCTCCCCCCGCAGTGGTGACCGCCTCGGATCCGTCCGCCATTGTGACGTTGGCCGGCTTCACGCCCGAAACGTAGATGTCTTCCGTGATGAACTGGGCGAGCGGACCCGCCTGGCCGACCGGCGTCAGGTTGACGGTCGGGATACGCTTGCGCGGATAGACGCCGCAGCGCGCGGTGCCGCCGCAGTCGACGACGACGACCGCCATCTCGCTTTCGATCGGCGGCGACTTGAAGCCGTCGACGGCCTGGGCGCCGGTCATGTCGGCGATCAGCTGCGCCACCGGATGAATGCCGCCGCCGGTTACCGACACGACCTTATTGCGCTGTTCGGTCGGCTCGATGACCAGAGGCCCGCCCCAGCCGGTCGAACCCTTCGAGATCTTTACTGCCTTGTATGTAGTGGCCATGGTGTCCTCCCGCCCTTAGAGCTCGACGCCCTGGCGGCGTGCCATGATGGCCGTGATGCGTTCGGTCAGGATGCCCTTGAGCAGGATGACGACGAGGCCGACGATGGCGTACCAGATGGCCACCTTGACGTGATAGCCGTTGGCGATGACGCCCCGCTTCTCGAGATCGAGCAGCGCGACCAGCATGCCGCCCCAGACGAAATATTCGCCGGGGTTGATATGCGGGAACAGGCCGAGTGGCGGATGCACGTAGGACACCGCCGCGTCGTAGAAGGCAGGCTTGTGCTTTTCTTCGAGGAAGGAGCCGAAAGTGTAGGCCATCGGGTTGGTGAGGAAGAACACCGACAGGACCGGCAGCACGGTGTAGCGGGTCAGCGCGATACGGCCGGCGCCGCGCGCCAAGCCGTGGACACGCTCCTCGCCGACCAGTTCGGTGACGGCGTAGAAGGCGGTCATCAGCACGACCAGCGTCGGGATGATGCCGGTGACGAAGCCGGCGAAGACTTCGCCGCCCTTCTGGAAGATGCCGATGAAATACTTGCCGATCGCAGTCAGCCAGCCGAGCTGCTCTTCCTGCTGCACATTCTTCAGCTGTTCCTTGAGCTGATCGGCGGTGACCGGCGCATTGTCGGTCGTCGCCTGCGCCAGGACCACGAGATGGTCGGTGGCATGCTCGACGCCGAGCTTGCCGTGCCAGGCAGCATCCGAGACCATGGTGCCTGCGACATGCAGGTTGTGCACCGCCAGGTCGGCATGCTGCGCCAATAACGAAATTACAGACATTTCTCCTCCTTATGACCCCCGCCGGTCATTCCCAGCCGGCTGCCGGCGTCGCTTAAGCCCTTGCTACGTTCAAACCGGACAGGCCCGGCTTCTTCCCCGGCTCCGACCGCGCGCGGTCGATCTGCTCGATCGCCCGTTTCACGGCCTCGGCCACACCGGGTTCCCCCTCCCCCATGATCGCAGGGTTGGACCGGAGTCGATCGAGGGGGATCCCCTCGAATTCTTCATGTCGCTTGAACTTGGTGAGCACCGAACGGCCGCTCATGACCATCATGCGGCGCACGATGAGGTCCGGCGTCACGACGACGAGCGCGATGGTGCCCTTGGCGAGCCGGCCGCGGAAATTGCCGGCTCCGACAAAGCCGTCCTTGAACTCTCCGGTGACGCCTTTGAAGACGTCCGCATAATGCCGCATCTGCAGCCAGACGCCGAGCGATTGCAGCGCCCAGACGACAAACAGCAGAAGCAGCGCCCACTGCCAGATCGCCATTTCGGTTTCCTCCCGATTCTCTTCCTCCGGCACATATTGGACGGAGGCGAGATGACCCGAAAGTGAGAACATTTGTTTCCTAGAATGTCAACATGTATTATATTAGCCGCCGTAACGCTCCACAGGCGGCTGACCGATTTCGGCAACGGCAGCGCCTGTGCTAGCCTGTCGTCAAACGGGATCAGAGACATGGATCTGCCTTTCAGGCACGAACTGGCGCTTATGCCGGACCTTCGTCACCGGCTGCGGCAGCTGCGCTGGTTTCGCGCCACATTCCGCAGCAGCGCGAAGGTGGTGTCGGAAACCTTCGGCGTTCGTTTCGAGATCGACGAGGCCAAGCTGACACGCGCCTTTCTCGACTGGATCGACGTCATGGAAGCGCAGAAGCGATTCGCAGCTGTCGACCGCGCGGACTTCATCGTCTTCGCCGCCGGGCTGGTGCTGCGCGAGCTGATCCGCCAGGCGCCGGCACGGGAGGTCTCAGGTCTCACCGAGATGATCGAGACGGAGGCCAATGCCGGCACGGCGGAAATCGTGCGCTTCTGGCCGGAAGGTTTCCTCTACACCAACTATTGCGTGTCGGCGATCCTGGCCGTGCACGAGCAGGAGTTCGGCACAGCGCCCAGCATCGATAAATGCGCCGACGACCTGCGCACCTGGTGGTCCTACCGCGAGAACGCGACGGAAATGCCCGCCTATGCCGTGGCCTTCCTCGACCGCTTCCTCGGCGCCGAGCCCAACTGGATCACACCCGATCGTGCGCAGTCGCGCCAGGCTATGCAGCGCGCGCTTGGATCCACGCCGGCCAGCGAGGCGCTGCGTCAGCTTTGATGCGCAGGAGATGCATCCGCCTCGCTATTGAACATCTGACTTTTTATCGATAGCGATGTGCTTATTGGCACAGAGGCCGGGAGAAGCGCGTGGCGCAACCTAGACTGATTTTCGATTGCGACGGCGTTCTCGTCGACAGCGAACCGCTGGCCGCCAAGGCCTATGAGCGCGTCTATGAGAAGCATGGCATGCCCGGCGTCCATGGCGGCATCATCGCGCAATGCATCGGCATGAAGCAGGCCGACATCATCGTCAAAATCAAGGAACTGACCGGCCATCAGTTCCCGCCCACCGCCGACGGCGACATCTGGGCCGAGACCAAGCTGCTCTTTTCGGAGGAGCTGAAGCCGACACCGGGGATCCTGCCGTTCCTGAGCGCGCTTGCCGGCGACCGCTGCGTCGCCTCGTCATCTTCGGTCGAACGCATCAACCACAGCCTGTCGGTGACCGGACTGTCGCGCTTCTTTGGCGAGGCGATCTTTTCCTCCTCGATGGTCAAGAACGGCAAGCCGGCGCCCGACATCTTCCTCTACGCCGCCGAGAAAATGGGCGCGAAACCAGCCGACTGCATCGTGGTCGAAGATTCGCCTTTTGGCGTCCAAGGCGCGGTTGCGGCCGGCATGATCGCGATCGGCTATACCGGCGGCGGACATACCTATCCCGAGCACGGGGCCCGGCTGAAGGCCGCGGGCGCGGATTTCGTCTGCGCCGACTGGCACGACGTCAGCCGGCAGTTGGCCGGGCTTGGTGTCCCGGCCTGAACTAGCGGAGACTTGGGAAGCGACGCCGCGTCCACTCCCCAGGCGGGACCAATCCCCCCACGCGGAAGTTGAAGGACAGGACCCTCGTTGCATCGGCGTCGACCTCGCAGCGGAAGCTCAGATCATACCACTGGGTTGTCGTGCTGAAGGCAGCCTGCGGAGGGTTAAGAACATTGCCCTGCTTCAGGGGAATGGTCGGCAGCCATTTGGGCGAGTAATCGGCACTCTGCAATTCCTGGTTCAGAACGTTGGCGCACAGGTTGGCTACGCGCTGATCGCGCGGCACATTCTCCATTGAGCTTGTGGCAAACGCGTTGCCGGTCGCACCCGGCGAGTAAAGCTTTCTGACGCCCGGAAGGCCGGAATAGATCGGCGATCCCGCAACCTCGCTGTCGGTGGGGCTTGACCTTCCCGGGTTCCCGCTTGGCGCTCTCAGAGCTCTTGCGGATTTGAACTTCATCGCCTTGGAAGGCCTGGGCTTTACTTTTTCGGCCGGCGCAGGCTTGTCGCCGGCCTCGGCCGTCAACGGCTTTGGCGCTTCGGCAGCTTGCTTTTCGGCGGGTTGCGGCTCCTGCTTGTCCGGCTGCTGTTTGTCGGTGTCCTCGGTTGCCTGCTTCTCCTCGCTTTGCGCGGGTTTTTCGTCCGGCGCGGTGGTTACCGGCTTCTCTTGAGCCTTGTTGGTGTCCGCCTGCTGCTCGGGCGTTGCAGGCGGAGCCGGCTGGTTGGTCGCGGGCTGCGATGAGACGGGCGGCTTCGCGGGTTCATCCTTGGCCGGCGACGGAGCGTCGGCCGGCGCGCTGCCGCCGTTGAGAGATTTCTCCGGGCCGGTATCCTTCTCGCCATACTGAAAAACGCGCTTCAGAACCGGAATGTCGTCGGGTTTCGGCGGCTGCGGCGGTGGCTTTTGCACGGCCTGCTCGGGAGGCTTTTCGGCCTTCTTTTCAGGCTTTGGCTCCGGCGGCTTTGGAGCGGGCTTTGGCTTGGGCTGCTCGGGCGGCGGCACGATCGCGACATTGACCGGCTGTTCCTGCTGGTCCGGCTGTTGCTCGGGTCTCGGCAGGCCAAAGAACAAGAACGCTGCGATCAGGGTATGCAGGAATAGCGATGCGGCCAGGGCCCACCGCCAATTCCGAAACCATTCCCGTATCTTGCCGTTCATTGCGCCCGATGTGGAACGAAATGACGGCGGCTTCAAGCATTTGCCGGGATTTGCGCGTGCTGCAGGCCTGACAAGTCGGTGATCGGAGGGCCTGTGGCGTAAGCAAGCCCGATCAAACCCCTGCAGGGATTGGCTTACACCAGCATGCCCATCGGGTTTTCGATCATGCGCTTGAAGGCGCCGAGCAGTTCGGCGCCGAGCGCGCCGTCGACGGCGCGGTGATCGGTCGACAAGGTCACCGACATCACGGTGGCTATTCTGATCTCGCCCTTCTTGACCACCGCCCGTTCCTCCCCGGCGCCGACCGCCAGAATCGTCGCATGCGGCGGGTTGATGACGGCGGCAAAGTCCTTGACGCCGAACATGCCGAGATTGGACACCGCCGTCGTGCCGCCCTGATATTCTTCCGGCTTCAGCTTGCGGCTCCTGGCGCGGCTGGCCAGGTCCTTCATCTCGTTGGAGATGACCGACAGCGTCTTTTCGTCTGCATGCCGGATGATCGGCGTGATCAGGCCGCCGGGGATCGAGACGGCAACGCCGACATCGGCGTGCTTGTGCTTGACCATGGCGTTGTCGGTCCAGGAGGCATTGGCGTCCGGCACCGCCATCAGCGCCATGGCCATGGCCTTGATGACCATGTCGTTGACCGAGAGCTTGTAGGCCGGAACCTCGCCCTTCTCGGTCTTCTTCATCGGGGCTGCGGCATTGAGCTGCGTGCGCAGCGCCAGCAGCGCGTCGAGCTCGCAGTCCAGCGTCAAATAGAAATGCGGGATGGTCGACTTCGCCTCGACCAGGCGGCGCGCGATGGTCTTGCGCATGTTGTCATGCGGCACGAGCTCGTAGGAGCCCTCGGCGAACAGCTTCAGCACCTGGTCGTCCGACATCGGCTTGGCTGCGGCCGGAGCGGACGGGACTTCGACCGGAATCTCGGCGGGCGGCTGGACAGGGGTGGCCGCGCCTTTCGCGGCGACCGCGGCCTCAACGTCGGCGCGCACGACGCGGCCACGCGGACCGCTGCCTTGTATTTCGGCTATCTTAAGACCGGCTTCGCGAGCCAAGCGGCGCGCCAGCGGCGTTGCGCGCTCGCCCTGCGATTGGCCGATCTCCCCCCTCGTGGGGGAGATGCCCGGCAGGTCAGAGGGGAGCGCGAAGGAACGAGACGTTGGCGGGACAGCGCCCCCCTCTGTCGGCTTCGCCGACATCTCCCCCACTAGGGGGGAGATTGGCGCCCTGTTCTGCGGCGTCGTTCCTGATTCATAGACCTCGTCATCGGCGTAAATCCAAGCGACGGGCTCGCCGACCGGAATGTCGACGCGCTCCTTGCCGGTGACGTTGCGCAGCGTGCCACTGGCCGGCGCGTCGATCTCCATCGCCGCCTTGTCGGTCTCGATCTCGAAGAGCACGTCGCCCTTCTTGACGCGAGCGCCCTCCTCAGCGAACCAGCGCGAGATCTGTCCGGTCGCCATGTCCATGTCGACCTTGGGAAGAATGACTTCGGTCGGCATCGCTCAGCGGACCCCTTTCACCAGGTCGCGCGCGGCGGCGATGATGTCGGGAACCTGCGGCACCGTGGCCTTTTCCAGATCCGGATTGTAGGGGATCGGCGTCTCGGCGCCGCCAAGGCGCACGATCGGCGCATCGAGATAGTCGAACGCCTCGCTCTCGGCGACCAGCGCGCTCACCTCCGCGCCGATGCCGAGCGTCTTCACCGCTTCGTAGACGCAGAGCAATCTCGATGTCTTCTTCACGCTGTCGATGACGGTCTGCCTGTCGATTGGGCGGATCGTGCGCAGATCGACCACTTCGATGTCGATGCCCTCGCCTTCAAGCACAGCCGCGGCGTCGAGCGCCTTCTGCACCATGATCGATGTAGCGACGATGGTGAGGTCGCGGCCTTCGCGGCGGATCTCGGCCTTGCCGATCGGAACGGTGTAATGGCCCTCCGGCACATGGCCCTTCATCTTGTAGAGCAGCTTGTGCTCGAAGATCATGACCGGGTCCGGATCGGCGACCGCGGCAAGCAGCATGCCCTTGGCATCGTGCGGCGTCGCCGGCTGGATGACCTTGAGGCCGGGTACATGGCCGAGCCAGGCCTCTAAGCTCTGGCTGTGCTGCGCGGCGGCGCCCGTACCCGAGCCCGCCGGGAAACGCATCACCACCGGCACCGAGACCTCGCCGCCAAGCATGAAGCGCATCTTAGCCGCCTGATTGACGATCTGCTCCATAGCGAGCGTGGCGAAATCCGAGAACTGGAATTCGAAGATCGGCCGCATGCCGGTGACGGCCGCGCCCACCGCGACGCCGGCGCCGCCCAGTTCGGAGATCGGCGTGTCTATAACCCGCTCGGTGCCGTAGCGCTCGACGAGGTCGCCGGTCACCTGGAAGGCGCCGCCATAGACGCCGATATCCTCGCCCATCAGGAAGACACGTTCGTCCATGTCCATGGCGATCGCCATGGCTTCCTGGATCGCCTGGGCGTAGCTCAGTTCACGCAGCGCAGCGTCCATCACGCTTGCTCCGTGTAAACATAATTCTGCAAGGTGGCGATCTCCGGCGTCGGGCTCGCCTTGGCGAACTCGATGCCGTCGGCGATCTCCTTGGCGACCGCGTCGCGGATCGCCTGGATACCCTGGTCGTCGATGAAGCCGAAATCTCGGAGTTCCGTCTCGAAGAGCGTGATCGGATCGCGGTTCGCCATCCAATCCTCGATCTCTTCCTTGGTGCGGTAACGGTTGCGGTCGCTCTTGGAATGGCCGCGATGACGGTAGGTCTTGGATTCGATCAACGTCGGCCCCTCGCCCGCGCGCGCTCGCTCGACCGCCTTGAAGGACGCCTCGGCGACCTCGGAGAAGATGTTGCCGTTGACGATGACGCCCGGCATCGAATAGGCGGCCGCGCGCTCGGCGATGTTCTTGACCGCGGTCGAGCGCGCCGTCGAGGTCGACATGCCGTAGCCGTTGTTCTCGCACACGAAGATCACCGGCAGCTTCCAGACCGCCGCCATGTTCAGCGCCTCGTGGAAGGCGCCCTCATTGTTGGCGCCGTCGCCGAAGAAGGAAACCACGACCTTGCCGGTCTTCATCATCTTGGACGAGAGCGCGGCGCCCACCGCGATCGGGATGCCGCCGGCAACGATGCCGTTGGCACCGAGATTGCCCTTGGCGACATCGGCGATATGCATGGAGCCGCCGCGGCCCTTGCAGTAGCCGGTGGTCTTGCCGAAGAACTCCGCGAACATGCGGCTGACTTCGGCGCCCTTGGCGATGCAATGGCCATGGCCGCGATGCGTCGAGGTGATCTGATCATCCGCAGCGAGCGGCATGCAGATGCCCATGGCACTGGCTTCCTGGCCGATCGACAGGTGCATGGTGCCGTGGATGAGGCCGCGCGTGTAGCACTCTTCCGCGCCCTCTTCGAAGCGGCGGATGAGATACATCTTATGAAGCACCTCCCTCAGCTGCTCCGGACTGTACTGGCGATAGATGAAAGGCAGGTTGGCCCGGCTATCCACGACGGCGGCTTTGCTGGCTCCAGCCATGATCACGCCTCCACGGCGCCGTAAACGAGCTTGTCCTGGCGGGCACGCAGCTCGGCGATCTTCGAGCCCGGCGCGGGCGCCGCGTTGGCATAGGTGATGAGCTCGCCCCTCTTGATGGGTGCAGTCACGGAGCCGCCCTGCAGCAGGCCGCAGGGAACGGCGCGCGCCGCATGGGCTTCCGGAGCAGTCATGATCCAGGCGCGGTAGCAATATTCGCCGATGGCATCGAGCTTGTCGCCGGGCTTCAGATCCTTCTTGGCGACGGCGCAGACCTCGGCCACGGGCTTGGCCAGCGGCACCATGTCGGCTTTGCCGTAAAGCACGACACGGGCGCAGGTAAGCGGCACTTCCAGCGAGGTGAGGTGATAGGGACGATGGAAGGTGAAATACGGACCCTTGCCCATCTTCAGGTCTTCCATGCGCTCCGAGATGCGCGGATGCGACATGTCGGCGACGACGAAGACGCCGGGCGCCACACCCTTGCCGATCGAATAGTCGACGACGCCGACCTTCGACAGCACGCCGCCGTCCTTCTCGGGCACCAGCACCTTCGACAATTCGCCGAGCGTCGCCGCCGGACCGTGCATGCCGGGCTTGTCGGGCACCAGCCCGGTCGCATTGGCGATCGCCGCCATCTCGACCATGGTCTTCGAACCGTCGACGAATTCGACCAGCATACGCACGTTCATGTGCCGGCGCTTCGCCTCCTCCTCATAGTCCGGAGGCGTGGCGTCGATGTTGAGCGGATTGTTCTTGCCCTTGCCGGCGGCAACGATCGGGTGGCCCATGGCGGAGACGAACTCGATCAGCTCCATGCATGAAGACGGCTCGTCGCCGGCGCCCAGCGAGTAGGTGACGCCGAGGCGGTCGGCTTCGCTCTTGAGATAGGCGCCTATGGTGACGTCGGCCTCGACATTCATCATCACCAGATGCTTGCCATGCTCCATGGCGCGCAGGCCGATCTCGGCGCCGACCGCCGGAACGCCGGTCGCGTCGATGACGACGTCGATGAGGTCGTTGCCGATAACAAGGCTGGAATCGTTGGTGACGGCGATCTTGCCGGCCTCCATGGCCGACGTCATGGCCGATGCGCTCGAAACCTCGCGCGCGTGTCCGGTCTCCTGGAAGGCGATATCGACGGCCTTGCCGGCGGCCGGCAAGTTGAGTTCGGAAATGGCGCCGATCTCGATGCCGGACATGTGGGCGACGCGGGTTACGATGTCGGTGCCCATTTCGCCCGAGCCGATCAGGCCAATGCGAATGGGCTTGCCGGACTTGGCGCGCTCCTCGAGGTCACGGGCAAGGCCCGTCAACGAAATATTGGAAGCCATGCCGCTTATTCCTCCCACATCGCATGCTGTTTGATCGCTTGACGGGTATTGAACATCTGTATTTCTGTCAAGACTAATGTCCAAATCTTTGACCATCCTCGACGCTTTTCGAGTCGGTTGACGCGCGACGGCGAAAGGCGCGGATGCCTATACCAAACCAAATGGAAGCGAGCAGGCCCCGCCGAATGTCGGTCAAAGCCGCGCTACGGCCCGCGACGAACCATGACGGGATATCTAGGCGGCAATTGCTACTTGCAAACGTCGACCCATACGGCGCCGACCAGATCGGCCATGCGCTGCGGTGTGATGCGCACCGCGGCATTGGTGGCGCCGGCTGCGGGAACGACTTCGTCGAAGGCCTTGAGCGACAGATCGCAATAGACGGGCAGCGGCGACGGCAGGCCGAACGGGCAGACGCCGCCAGGCGGATGGCTGGTGATTGCCAGCACCTCCTCGCCGCCCAGCATGCGCGGCTTGCCGCCCATGCTGTCCTTGAATTTGCGGTTGTCGAGCCTGGCGATGCCGCTGGTCACGACCAGCATGGCCTCGTCGCCCACGCGCAGGCAGATCGTCTTGGCGATCTGCGCCGGCATGACGCCATGGGCTTCGGCGGCAAGCGCGACCGTGGCCGAACTTGCCTCGGTGACGATGACTTCGATATCGGGCGCATGCTCGGCAAAAAAGGCGCGAACCGATTCCAAACTCATGGCGACCCCTCGTCAGACCTGTCGAACACCGGCTGGCGAATCGCATGGCGGCGCGGTCATTGACAAGAGCCACGGCCGTGCGTTGCGCATCCTTGTCTTGATGCCTGTCGTTTCCCCAAAACCGCAGCGCACAGTTGGCGACGTGCATCAAAAAGCCCGCCAGGCATGCCTTGGCGGGCTTTCACACGGACGCTTGCTTGCGTCCCTATTGCTGCGTGGGCCGGTTCTCGGCGGCCGGCACTCTGATCAATTCCTCTTCCGGCACCTGCAGGGCGGAAGCGATGCGCCGAAGCTTGGCGGGGTCGGCATCCTTGCCGTCCTCGATGTCGACGATCTCGCCCACGGCGAGGCCGCAGGTCAAAGAGAGTTCCTCGATCGTGTATCCCCTGGTTTCGCGCGCGGCTTTGAACGGGTTGAGGCCGGACGCGGCAATAATGTCGTTGGAAACAGCGTTTCGTACGGTGTTGGGCATGGCAACTCCTTGAGATGAAACAGGGTCGGATGAAATGTGGTGTTGCCTGAGACGGGCGGGAGAATGCTCGTTAACAAATGATTTGCCAAGAGCACCCATGCGGCGTCACGCGTTCGTGAAGCTGCGTTTCGGCTGATGCCTCGGGCTGCGTACATGTAAGGTCGCGCAGCGCTCAATCAAGTTCTTTTGAAGGTCCGCGGCCGGATCCGCCGGCATTTTCGACGTCTCGATTCGTTAGCTTGCCGTCACCGGCGGCAGACAGGCAGACGCCGGGCGTTTCTCAGAAGGATCGGATGCCATGAATTTGAAATCGTTCGCAATTGTGCTCGGCACAGTCTCAAGCGTCATCGGCGCGACGCAAGCGTGGGCCGCGGATGCCATACGTGTTCGAGGCACTGTCGTCAGCGTTGCCGGATCGACGCTGACGGTCAAGGATCGCGATGGCAAAACCAATGCGATCACGCTCGGCAACGGGTGGAAGATTTCAGGCGTAGCCACGGCCTCGGCAGCCGACATTAAACAGGGCGATTTTCTCGGCATCGCCTCGATATCCAAGGCCGACGGCGGCAGCGGCGCGCTGGAAGTCGTGATCTTTCCGGCTGCTCTGAAGGGTACCGGAGAAGGCGATCGCGACTGGGACCTGCAGCCCAACAGCCGCATGACCAACGGTACCGTCGCCGATGTCAGCGAGATCGAAGGCCGCACCGTCACGCTCACCTATGACAACGGCCAGAAGAAGCAGATCGCTATCCCGCAGACGACACCGATCGTGACATTCGCCACCGCCACGCCGGCAGATCTCACGCCGGGCATCGCAGTGTTCGTCAATGCCGAGCATGGCGGCGACGGCAAGCTGGTCGCGAACCGGGTCGTTGTCGGGAATCACGGCATCGCGCCGCCGATGTGAGGAGGCAGCGAACAGCTCGAACAGCTTTGGCCGCTTGAACACTCGGCCTATCCGAGGCGGCGGCATCGCGGAGTGAGCCGCCTCCATGTCGGGTGCGCGCGCCGGATGCGTGGCGCGCGCCGAGGAGAGCCGCGCCCGGCTTTCCCAATCCGCCGATATCGCCGGTCAAATGAAAAAATCGCGCGGCATATGAACCTTTCCATTGGCCGCAGCACTAAGCGGTCATGGGCGCCGCAAGGTGCTCCTCACCCCAACGGGACGCCAGGACGGCGATCCCAAACCAATGGAAGGAAATGCTCAATGACCAACTTCAAACGTATCACCCTGGCCGCGGCTCTCGTCGTCTCGGCTTTCGGCTCGGTCTCGGCTCCGGCTTTTGCGGGCACGCATCCGACCGGCGACGGCGGCGCGGTCTGTAAGGGCCATGGTTCTTGCCTGGTGCTGCAGCTGGATTGCAAAGGCACCTATACCGATGCCACCGACAAGAACGGCACCGTCTACGGCAAGTGCAGCCAGGTCATGAAGGTCGACCCGAAGACGCGGCTCAAGCTTGCGAACTGATCACCTGTAGCGGCACGGAAATGGCGGCCGTCGAGAACGGCCGCCATTTCTTTTTATCCCGTCGATCGATCAGCGCCGGCCGATCAAAAGGCCGGCAAGCAGTCCGACCACGACCAGCCCGACGGCGGCGGCCGTCGCCGGATGATCGCGCGCCGTGCGCTCGATCGCCCTGCCCCTGCGCCTTATTGCCGGAAGCGCCTCGTGGAGGCGATCGGCAAGTTGCGAATAATAGTCGGACGCCGCCTCGCGGCCATCCTCGTAATAGGCGTCACCGCGCCTGGCCAGAACCTTCTTCAGGTCGTGCAGTTGTCGCGAAAGTGCCGCGACCTGCTTGTCGATATCAACGTCGGAGAGGGTCGAAAACGATGCCATGCTTGTTGTCCTTCTCTTCGAGAAGGCCTAACGCACGGGCGAAGAGCCCGTTCCGGCCGACCGACCGACCGAGCACCGTCAAGTCGAAGATGACCGTTCAACGAACCTGGTCGAGCAGGCGCTTGCATTCCAGCAAGTCGAACAGCGCCTCCTGCAGCAAGGCGCGATTGTCACGCGACAATCTCGACGAGTCGGGTTGAACCGGACCTTCGTCGTCGCTCTTGCCGAGACCGAAGAAACGGCGGCTGGGCTTCACTTTCGGCTGGCCGACCAGCGCGTCCTCGTCGCCGCGCGGCTGCGCGGCCGCCGTCAGCGGCACCTGCTCGGCCTGGCGGCGCTGGGCGATGGCCTCCACCGCGGCCATGTCGCCATTGCCGATGGCGACCAGGAAATGGCTGCCGTTCTCGCGCAACAGCTTCTGCACGCCTTTGATCGTATAGCCCTGATCGTAGAGCATATGCCGGATGCCCTTGATGAGCTCGACGTCCTGCGGCCGGTAGTAGCGCCGGCCGCCGCCACGCTTCATCGGCTTGATCTGGGTGAAGCGGGTCTCCCAGAAACGCAGCACGTGCTGCGGCAGGTCAAGATCTTCCGCGACTTCGCTGATGGTGCGGAAAGCATCGGGGCTCTTGTCCATGGGCCAATCCTCCACACTGGACCACGATCCGGGCATGGTGCCGAATCGCATCTATTTCAGCGATTTATGAAACGATATTCAAGCCCAGCGTCAAAACCGCCGGCGGTTTTCAACCGCATTCGCCAGCAAACTACTTGCCGCCCTTGCCCTTGCTGTTCTGATGCGAACGCAGGATCCGGTTCTTGAGCACGTTCGAGGACTTGAACGTCATCACCCGGCGCGGCAAGATCGGCACTTCCTCGCCCGTCTTGGGATTGCGGCCGATGCGCTCGTTCTTGGAGCGGACATGGAAGGTGGCGAAGGACGACAGCTTGACCGTCTCACCGCGAACGATGGCTTCGCAGATTTCGTCCAGCACAGCCTCGACAAGTTCCGCCGATTCCGTTCGCGACAAACCAACCTTCCGGTAAACGGCTTCAGCAAGGTCGGCACGCGTAAGTGTCTTTCCCCCCATGCGACCGTCCCATCTGCTCGCAAAAACGTAAATCGATACAGGCAAAGGCTGAGCCTAAGTAATTGATCCGGCAAGGTCAAGGACCGAACCGGCGAGTTCGGCACTTACCAGCGGAGCAACACCGCGCCCCAGGTGAAGCCTCCACCCATCGCCTCGAGAAGAACCAGGTCGCCCTTCTTGATGCGACCGTCGGCGACGGCCACCGACAAAGCGAGCGGCACCGAAGCAGCCGAGGTGTTACCGTGTAAGTCGACAGTGACCACCACTTTCTGCTCGGCAATCCCGAGCTTCTTGGCGGAAGCGTCAATAATCCGTTTATTGGCCTGATGCGGCACGAACCAGTCGAGGTCCTCGGCCGTTATGCCGGCCTCGCTGAAGGTCGCTTCGATGACGTCGGTGATCATGCCGACGGCATGCTTGAACACTTCACGGCCTTCCATCCTCAGATGGCCGACCGTTCCCGTGGTCGAAGGACCCCCGTCGACGAAGAGCTTGTCCTTGTGCACGCCGTCGGAGCGCAGGCTCGCGGCCAGCACGCCGCGATCGGTGATCGCGCCGGCTCCGTCTTCCGCTTCGAGAACCAGCGCGCCGGCGCCGTCGCCGAACAGCACACAGGTCGAGCGGTCGCTCCAGTCGAGGATGCGCGAGAATGTCTCCGAGCCGATCACCAGGACGCGTTTGGCCAGGCCGCCGCGGATATAGAGATCGGCAGTGGCAACGGCGTAAACGAAGCCAGAGCACACGGCCTGCATGTCGAAGGCAAAGCCGTGATGCATGCCGAGCCGGTTCTGGATTTCGACAGCCGTCGCCGGGAACGTGTTGTTGGGCGTCGAGGTCGCCAAGATGATGAGATCGATATCGGCCGGCGTCATGCCGGCGCTGTCGAGCGCGGCCCGCGCCGCATCCTCTCCAAGCGAGGCAGTCGTCTCGTCGTCGGCGGCGACGTGGCGCTGGCGAATGCCGGTGCGCTGGACGATCCACTCGTCGGAGGTCTCGACCATGCCTTCGAAGTCGGCATTCTTCATGATGCGGCGGGGCAGCGCGGCACCGTTGCCGCGCACGACTGATCTGATCAAGGCTCTTTCCTATTCCTCGGCGTCGGCGACGCCGGACTTCCTGTTTGCCTGCGCGGTCGGGTTGCGCGCATGGAACAGATCGAGGTCGGCCTCGATCCGGTCAAGCAGATTGTTGCGTACCATATCGTAGCCGAGCTCGATGGCGGCCGCGAATCCGTCCGAATCGGCGCCGCCATGGCTCTTCACGACGATGCCGTTCAACCCCAGGAAGACGCCACCATTGGAGCGACCGACATCCATTTTCTCGCGCAGCCTGTCGAAGGCGCCCTTGGCGAAGACGTAGCCGATCTTGGCCATGAGCGTGCGGCTCATGGCGGCGCGCAGATAGCCGGCGATCTGCCTTGCAGTGCCCTCGGCGGTCTTGAGCGCGATGTTGCCGGCGAAGCCCTCGGTGACCACCACGTCGACCGTGCCCTTGCCGATATCATCGCCCTCGACGAAGCCGCGATAATTCATCGACGCCATGTTGGCCTCGCGCAACATGCGGCCGGCTTCCTTGACCTCTTCCTGGCCCTTGATCTCCTCGACGCCGACATTGAGCAGACCGACGCTCGGCCGCTCGACGCCAAACACCGAGCGCGCCATGCCGGTACCCAGAATGGCGAAATCGATAAGCTGGTGCGCATCCGCGCCGATGGTGGCGCCGACGTCGAGCACCACGCTTTCGCCGCGCGTCGTCGGCCAGAGCGCCGCGATCGCCGGGCGGTCGATGGTGGCCATCGTGCGCAGGCAGAATTTCGACATCGCCATCAGCGCGCCGGTGTTGCCGGCCGAGACGCAGGCCTGCGCGCCGCCGTTCTTGACCGCTTCGACGGCCTTCCACATCGACGACTTCCAGCGGCCGTGGCGAAGCGCCTGGCTCGGCTTGTCATCCATGCGCACGGCGATCTCGCAATGGACGAACTCGCATATCTCGGCGAGTTTCGGGAACTTGGCGAGCTCTGGGCGCACCACGTCCTCGCGGCCATAGACGACGAAGCGGATGTCAGGGCGGCGGATGGCGACGGTCATCAGCGCCGGGATGACCACGCTTGGTCCGTGATCGCCGCCCATGGCATCGATGGAAATCCTGATCACGTAGTGCTTTTCTCACGGTTTGCCTGGCTTGCGGCGGACGCCTGCCGAGGTAAGGGGCCTCGCGAAGGTTCGGCGAAAATAACGGTTTTGTGCCTGCGCACAACCAACTTTTCCAAAATCCGGACCACCCTCAGGATTTCCCAAGCAGCGAACGCAGCTTTTTCTGGAATTCGCTTTCCTCGGTCTGATCGTCGCCGGCAACGTCGAGCGAGGCTCCCGACTTGCGCGGATAAGGGTCGATAGCCAGACCGAAAAACTGTTCGGCCAGCCCGCCGACATCGATGGTGTCGCCGGAAAATGTCTCCGGACTGTCCGGCCCGTCGGCGTCGAGGACGATCTCGCCGCCGCCTTCGAAACCTTCGCGCCCAAGCTTCGACTGCTCGGGCAGAAACAGCGCCTCGACGGCCTCGTCGATATGCGCGGCGACCGGATCCAGGGTGACGATGCAAGCTTGCGTGATGTCGGCCGCGACGCGACCGGTGACCTTGACGCCATTGCGCTTCCAGGGAACCACAAGCAGTTCGGCGCGATAGCTCTCGACCGAAAGCAGATCATAGTCGGCGGCAAGCGCCTCGCGCTGGCGCTCATCGGCCTCGACAAGGACAGGCAAGCCCTTTTGCGGCAGGCGCGCGACATTGGCGACGAAGGATACCGGGCTGCGCAGTTCGGCGCCTTTCATGCCGGCCTCCTTCACGCTGCCCCGGCCGCCGGGAACGCGGCGGTGCCGGCGGCGATCGATTCGGTCGGCTGGGCGGCAAGCTTGTGCGAGGCCTCGCAGACATAGTCCGCCAGCAGCGGCGCCTGCGGCCAGGGGCCGGAGTCCGGCCTGACGTTGCGCGCAAGCGCCGCCGCAAGCGCCACCCGATCATCTTCCTTGAGCGCTTGGTCATAGGCAGCCGTACGGCCGTAAAACATCTTTGCCAGCTTCTTCATGCGTTTGGGCACGCCGACATCGCCGATGCCAAGTTCGCGCAGCGAATGCTCGACATCGAGGAAGAACTCGTCGATCAGCACTTGCGCGACCTCGGCGGCCACGCCTTGCCCGCCATGCAGCCGGTGCTGGACGAGATACATATGCAGCGACAGCATCTCGAAGCGGCCGAGCGGCGTATCCGGCACATTCCAGTCGGAATAAAACACCGTTTGCCGCGCCGCCGCCACGATTTGTGCGTAGAGCGCGTCGGTGATAGCGCGGTTGGCATTGCGTTCGCGGCCAAAAAGGCGCTGGAACATTGAGGGCGGTCTCCCGGGGACCTGTTGTTTGATTTGGCCTTGTTGCATCGGCATGCAAGCTGGTTTACCGGTTTTGCGGCCCAGCGCAAGTTGCGGGGATGTGATGGAGATTTGTTGTTGGGTGCGCTGAAATTCAAGTCGTTCTTTGCGCCCGCCCCAGTGGGCGCGGCTTCGCTGCTGGTAATGGTGTCAGCGCTTTCCGCCTGCAATTCGTCCAAGATGTTCGGAGATCTCCATCCGAGCGAGACGCTGACGAAAGGCTACGTCATCGACCAACAGGCGATCGATTCGGTGCCGGTCGGATCGAGCCGCGAGCAGGTGCTTCTGGCGCTGGGCACGCCGTCGACGACGGCGACCTTCGACAACGAGGCCTTCTACTACATCTCGCAAACGCGCAAGCGCTATGTCGCCTTCGACAACCCGCGCATCATCGACCAGCACGTGCTGGCGGTCTATTTCGGCGCTGACGGCCGCGTCACCCAGATCGCCAATTACGGTCTCAAGGACGGCAAGGTCTTCGACTTCATATCGCGGACGACGCCGACCGGCGGCAAGGATCAGAACTTCCTGAGCCAGGTCATCAGCGGCGCCAGCAAGCTGGCGCCCGGCATTCCCGGCGGCGGTAGCGGCGGTACGCCCTGAGTTCGCTCGCCCGGCAACCTGACTGAACGAAAGACCTCGATCGACGGTCTTTCGTCGCCTGCCGGCGACCGTCCGACTGCGCTTGCCTATGCCCGTATAGCCACGTATGACGCTTTGGCGATTTCCGGGGGGGCTGGATATGAGCAACAACGATCGTACCGTACCGCAGGGCTGGATGGCCACCGGCACGCCTGACCAACAGACGGTGACGCCGGACTGGCTCGCCGTCGATGCGCCGCCGATCGAGGGCGTCACATTCAAGGAAATCAGACCCGTCGCGACTTCCAACGGCTACCTGACCGAGATCTTTCGCGAGGAATGGGCTCTCGATCAATCGCCGGTCGGGCAAGTGTTTCAGCGCACAATGTATCCGGGCGCAGTGACGGGCTGGCACGCACATGCAGTGACTCTCGACCGCCTGTTCTGCTGCGCCGGCAGCGTGCGGATATCGCTTTTCGACGGGCGCAAGGCTTCGCCCAGTTTCGGCACGGTCTGGCACAAGATCGTGGGCGCATCGCGACCGGCAATCGTCACCATTCCGCCCGGCGTCTGGCACGGTGTCGTCGCCCTCGGACCGGAGACAGCGTTGCTGCTCAACCTTGTCGACAAGGCTTACGCCTATGACGCGCCCGACCATTGGCGCCTGCCGCCCGATACGGAACAAATCCCCTACAAGCTGGTGTAGTGTGGAAAAGGGCGGTCAAGGCTCGCCAATCGGACCGATCGAACCGCTGGTCTCGATCGTGATGGCGACGCACAATCGTCCGGCGGTGCTGCATCAAGCCCTGAAGAGCCTCATTGGTCAGACCCTGCAGGACTGGGAGGCCATAGTCATCGGCGATGCGTGCCGCCCTGACACCGCGGCCACCGTCGCTGCATTCGAAGACGCCCGCATCTGCTATATCGACCTTCCCGTGAACTTCGGCGAGCAGTCGGGTCCGAACAATATCGGCTTTGCCCGGGCCCGCGGCCGCTTCGTCGCCATCTTGAACCATGACGACCTGTGGTTCCCCGACCATCTGGCGTCCATGTGCGGCTGGATCGACGCCACCGGTGCCGATGTGGTGATCGCCCGAGGTGCAGTCATCGAGTCGTCCGCGAGCAAAGGCTCCAGGCATATGATCCTCGGGATGGGTCGGGACGGCTTCTACGACCCAGTCACCACTGTCGGATTCGGTTCCGCGCAAATGATCCGGCGGACGTCGCTGCCAACGCTTGGGCCATGGCGCCCGGCCAGCCAGTGCGTTTGCGAGAGTTCCCAGGACTGGCTGTTCCGTGCCTGGCGCAAGGGTGCGGTGATCGCGACAATGCCCCATCTAACCGTGCTCATGCTGCATTCGGGCAAGCGCGAAGGCAGCTATGCGCGAGATACGGCGCGGGAACAGGAAGAACTGATGGACGCGATGGATGCGCCAGACGCGTTGCGGGTCAGGATTCTCGGCAACGCCGAGGAACCTGCCCCCCTTAAGCGCTCCCGCTATCTCAAACGCAGGCTGCTGGCCATGCTTGGCATACATCCGCGGGCGCGGTCCTTCCGTCGCCAATATCGCCGCGGCGCGTTCATTGCCATGTTGCGCCGGACACGCGGCTTGCCGCCGATGCCCGAACGAGAACCAGACGCCAACGCGTTGCTGGCCCGCTATCGCCGTGGCGGCGAAAGGCCGGAAGGCGGTTGAGTGCTCCCCGGGGCGGAAAGCATGAAGGATGTCATGCCGAAAAACAAAGCCCGCGGGATCGCTCCCGCGGGCTTTGTCATGGAATAGCCGCCGCGATCAGCCGTGCGCGAGCACGGCGAGCAGAAGCAGCGCGACGATGTTGGTAATCTTGATCGCCGGGTTGACGGCCGGGCCGGCGGTGTCCTTGTAGGGATCGCCGACGGTGTCGCCGGTGACCGAGGCCTTGTGCGCTTCCGAACCCTTCAGGTGCTTGACGCCGTCCTTGTCGGTAAAGCCGTCCTCGAACGACTTCTTGGCGTTGTCCCAGGCGCCGCCGCCGGAGGTCATCGAGATGGCGACGAAGAGGCCGTTGACGATGACGCCGAGCAGCGAGGCGCCGAGCGCCGCGAAGGCCGAGGCCTTCGAACCCGAGATCAGAAGCACGCCGAAATAGACGACGAGCGGCGCCAGCACCGGGAGCAGCGACGGGATGATCATTTCCCGGATCGCCGCCCTGGTCAGGATGTCGACGGCGCGCGCATAGTTCGGCTTCGAGGTGCCGGCCATGATGCCCTTGTCCTCGCGGAACTGCTTGCGCACTTCCTCGACGATGGAGCCCGCGGCGCGACCGACGGCGGTCATCGCGATACCGCCGAACAGATAGGGGATCAGGCCGCCGAAGATGAGGCCGGCGACGACATACGGGTTGGAGAGATCGAACGAGATCTCGCCTATGCCCTGGAAGTAGGGGTACTTATCGCCATTGGCGGCAAAGAACCTGAGATCATTCGAGTAGGCGGCGAACAGCACCAGCGCGCCGAGGCCGGCCGAGCCGATGGCATAGCCCTTGGTCACGGCCTTGGTGGTGTTGCCGACGGCGTCGAGCGCATCGGTCGAGTGGCGCACTTCCTTCGGCAGGCCGGCCATTTCGGCAATGCCGCCGGCATTGTCGGTGACCGGGCCGAAAGCGTCGAGCGCCACAATCATGCCGGCCAGCCCGAGCATGGTGGTGACCGCGATCGCTGTGCCGAAAAGGCCGCCGAGCTGATAGGTGGCGATGATGCCGCCGACGATGACGATGGCCGGCAGCGCCGTCGATTCCAGCGAGACCGCGAGGCCCTGGATGACGTTGGTGCCGTGGCCGGTCACCGACGCCTGAGCGATCGAGTTCACCGGACGCTTGTTGGTGCCGGTGTAGTATTCCGTGATCACGACAATCAAGCCGGTCACAGCCAAGCCGATCAGGCCGCAGATGAACAGGTTCTTGCCGGTGATGACGATGCCGGCGACCGTGCCGACCTCGCCCCAGCCGAGCGTGGCCGATGTAGCGGCGGCGAGGCCGACGATCGACAGCAGGCCGGTGACGATCAGGCCCTTATAGAGCGCGCCCATGATCGAGCCGTTGGAACCCAGCTTGACGAAGAAGGTGCCGACGATCGAGGTCAGGATGCAGGCGCCGCAGATGGCCAGCGGATAGAGCATCGCGGCCCCCAGCATCGCGGTACCGCCGAAGAAGATGGCGGCGAGCACCATGGTGGCGACGACGGTCACCGCATAGGTCTCGAACAGATCGGCGGCCATGCCGGCGCAGTCGCCAACATTGTCGCCGACATTGTCGGCGATGGTGGCCGGGTTGCGCGGATCGTCTTCGGGGATACCGGCCTCGACCTTGCCGACGAGATCGCCGCCGACGTCGGCGCCCTTGGTGAAGATGCCGCCGCCGAGACGGGCGAAGATCGAGATCAGCGAGGCGCCGAAGCCGAGGGCGACGAGCGAGTCGATGACGACGCGGTCGTTCGGCTGCAGGCCCATCGGGCCGGTCAGGATGAAGTAGTAGATCGAGACGCCAAGCAGCGCCAGGCCCGCTACCAGCATGCCGGTGATGGCGCCCGACTTGAAGGCGATGTCGAGGCCGGCGGCAAGGCTGTTCGAAGCGGCTTGCGCGGTTCGCACATTGGCGCGCACCGAGACATGCATGCCGATGAAACCGGCGGCGCCCGAGAGCACCGCGCCGATCAGGAAGCCGATGGCGGCGGTGATCGAAAGCAGCCACCAGGCAAGCAGAAGCACGACAATGCCGACGACGGCGATGGTGGTGTACTGGCGCGCCAGATAGGCCTGGGCGCCTTCGCGGATGGCCGCGGAGATTTCCTGCATGCGCTGATTGCCCTGATCGGACGCAAGGACCGAACGTGTCGCCCAGATGGCGTACAGAACTGACAGCAAGCCGCAGGCGATGACGGCGGTAATGATGGTCATTGCCGGATTTTCCTCGATTGTTGGCCCAAAAGAACCCCTCCCTGGGCCGTTGGAACGGAGACGGATGCCGCGCACGGATTCCACCCCTTGGCTGGGGTGTATGCGAAACAGGGCTTGGAACGTCAAGATATTGTTCGGTTTTTGCCCGGCTTTCGCCCAAAAGAAGAGGGCAATAAACGTTATGCCAGCGCGAGCCCGGAATTAGATCGATTGAAATGACGTTGAGGCACCTTTCGCCCAACCCGCAGACGTAGCGTTATTCCGTCCTCTGCCCCATGCGCCGCGCGGCGTAGCGTTCGATCGCCGACAGGCCGTCATAGATCAGCACGGCAAGCGCCGCGACGATCAGGCCGCCCTGCAGCACGAAGGCAAGGTTGTTCGAGATCAGGCCGGCGATTATCACCTCGCCGAGCGTTTTGGCGGCAACCGTCGAGCCGATGGTCGCGGTGGCGAGGCTGATGACCACCGAGAGCCGGATGCCGCCGAGGATCACCGGGGCGCTCAGCGGCAGCTCGACCTTCATCAGCCTTTGCCAGCCAGTCATGCCTGCGCCGCGCGCCGCTTCCATCACGTTGCCGGGCAGGTTGGTGAGCGCCGTCAGCGCATTCTCGAAGATCGGCAGCAGGCCGTAGAGGAAGAGCGCGATCAGCGTCGGCTTCTCGCCGAAGCCGACGGCCGGCACAGCAAGCGCCAGCACCGCAACCGGCGGGAAGGTCTGGCCGATATTGACCAGGCTGCGCGACAAGGGCAGGAACTCGGCGCCGGCCGGCCTGGTGACCAGGATGGCTAAAGCCACGGCCACGATCGTCGCCGCCACTGTCGCCATCAGCACGATCCGCAGATGCTGCAATGTCAGCGTCAGCAGGCTGCCCTGGTTGTAGATCGCCGGCGCGCCATTCTCGGTCAGCGGTTTCAGCAGCGGCTCGAACCAGTTCGGGCTGGTGATGAAGACCGCCAGCAGCAAGAGAACAGCCAGCCTCAGCAGCGCAGGCAGCCAGGCTTTCATTGCGGCCTCGCCGCACGTTTGACCAGGCCTTCGATGGTGACGCGGCCGAGCAGCTTGCCGTCGGCGCCTTTCACCGGCAGCGCCGGGCGTCCCGACCACAAGAGCTCGGCCAGGGCGTCGCGCTGCGTGGCTTCGCCGGGGATCGCCTCGCCTTCGGCACTGCCGGGCTCCACGGCGTCGCGCACTGGCCCCAGCGACAGCAGCCGGAACGGCCTTTCGCTGGCGCCGACTAGTGTCTCGACAAAGCCGTTTGCCGGTCTGGCCAGAATCTCCGCCGGTCTTGCGTATTGCACCAGCTTGCCGGCATCCATGACGGCTATTTTGTCGCCCAGATGCACGGCTTCTTCCATGTCGTGGGTGACGAGGATGATGGTGGTGCCGAAGCGCTTCTGGATCGCCAGCAGATCCTCCTGCGCCTTGGTGCGAATGATCGGGTCGAGCGCGCCGAAGGGTTCATCCATCAAAAGCACGTTGGGCTCGGCGGCTAAAGCGCGGGCAACGCCGACGCGCTGCTGCTGGCCGCCGGAAAGCTCGTGCGGGTAACGCGGCCCGTAAGCCTGCGGGTCGAGCTGGTAGAGCGTCATCAACTCGTCGACGCGCGCCTTGATGCGGTCTCGGTCCCAACCGAGCAGCAACGGCACGGTGGCGATGTTCTGCGCTACCGTGCGGTGTGGAAACAGGCCATGCCCCTGGATGGCGTAGCCGATGCTGCGGCGCAGCTGATAGCCGGGCACCGAGCGGTTGTCGGCACCGTCGAGCTTGATGACACCGGAGGTCGGCTCGACCAGCCGATTGATCATCCGGAGCAGCGTCGTCTTGCCGGACCCCGACGTGCCGACGATGGTTGCGACGGTTCGAGGCTCGATGACCATCGAAACATTGTCGACCACCGTCGTCTCGTCATAGCGCTTGGTGATGCCTTCGATTTCGATCATGCCGTTTCAACCCTGCGCTTGGTGGCGGTCATCTCGATGACCGCGTCGAGGATGATCGCCGCAGCAAAGGCCAGCGCCACGGTCGGCAGCGCGCCGAGCAGCACCAGATCCATCGCCGTCTGGCCGACACCCTGGAAAACAAACACGCCGAAGCCGCCGCCGCCGATCAGCGCGGCGATAGTGGCAAGCCCGATGTTCTGAACAAGCACGATGCGGATGCCGGTCAGGATCACCGGAAAGGCGAGCGGGAACTCGACATCGAAGAGGCGCTGGCGATCGGTCATGCCCATGCCGCGCGCGGCGTCGTTGGCGACGCGTGGCACGCCGGCGAGTCCCACCACGGTGTTGGCCACCACCGGCAGCAGCGAATAGAGGAACAGCGCGACAAAGGCCGGCGCGGTGCCGATGCCCCTGATGCCGACCGCGGCGGCACCCGGCACGTGCAGGGCGACCCAGCCGAGCGGCGCGATCAGCAGGCCAAAGAGCGCGATCGACGGAATGGTCTGGATGATGTTGAGCACGTTCAGCACCCCTGCCCGCAGCTTCTCGACACGATGGCACAAGATGCCGAGCGGTATCCCGACCACGACCGCGCCGGCCAGCGAGCCAAGCGCCAGCGTGACGTGCTTGGAAGCTTCGGCCCAGAAACTGTCGGCGCGGCCTGCATATTCCTTGAGGATGGAAAGACTGTCCCAACGTCCCGAAACGAGCAGCGCGGCAATGGCCGAAGCGGCAAGCACGAGCACGCCGACGCGCGCTCTGGGCGACAGGTTCAGCCTGGTCAGCACATCGGCGAGGAGCAAGGTGAAGGCAAAGATCAGCAGCCAGAAACCCGAAGCCGGCGAGACGCGAGCGAAAGTGTTGCCGGCGGGCGTCAGAAAACCGCCGGCAACACCGATCAGGACCGAGAGCGCGACCAGCGCCACGACGCCGGCGATCAGCCTGAGCAAAAGCGGCGTCCTGAGCAGGGCGACGATCGCGGCCCCTGTCACTATCGCCAGCAATAGCATGCCAAGCATGGACGGCAGCGCTTCCAGGATCGAGCGCGCCTGCCCCGGCACGATACGGTTGGCGCGGAACGTGGCGAACGGGGCGAGGAACGCGGCGTAGGCCACGATCGCGGCAATGACGACGCCGAGCTTGTCGAGGCGCAGGGTCATGACGCGCGTTTGCGCGAGGCGCCCCCCTCTGGCCTACCGGCCATCTCCCCCTCTATGGGGGAGATCAGATGTCGCGAGGGCCTTCGCCAATCACCAAGGCCGGAGAAGGGAGCGAGGCGCAGCAACAGCCAATCTCCCCCCTTGAGGGGGAGATGTCCGGCAGGACAGAGGGGGGCGCCTCGCAACGACTTCTCGCTTTTCAAGGCGGGCTTATCTTACTTCAAAAACCCGTTCTTCTTCAAAAAATCCTCCGCGACCCCCTTCGCCGGCTCGCCGCCCAGCTGAACGCGGCCGTTGAGCCCCTGCAACGTGACGAGATCGAGCTTGGCGAAGACCGGCTTCAGCAGCGTCTCGATCTCGGGATGCTGCTTCAGGACCTCTTCCCGGATGATCGGTGCGGGCTGATAGACGGGCTGCACAGCCTTGTCGTCCTCGAGCACGACGAGGCCGGAAGGCTGGATGCCGCCATCGGTACCATAGACCATGGCGGCGTTGGCGCCGTTGGTCTGGTTGGCGGCGGCTGCGATGGTCGCCGCGGTATCGCCACCGGAGAGCGTGATCAGCTGATCCGGCTTCAGCGTGAAGCCGTATGTCGTCTGGAAGGCCGGGAGCGCCGCCGCCGAATTGACGAACTCGGCGGAGGCCGCCAGCACAACCTTGCCGCCGCCCGCGACGTATTTGCCGAAGTCGGTCAAGGTGACGAGCTTGTTCTCGTCCGCCACTTCCTTGCGCAGCGCGATCGCCCAGGTGTTGTTGGCCGGCGACGGCGATAGCCAGACGATTTTGTTGGCATCATAGTCGAGCTTCTTGGCGGTTTCGTAGCCCTTGGCGGCGTCCTTCCAGACCGGATCGTCTGCCTTCTGGAAGAAGAAGGCGGCATTGCCGGTATATTCGGGATAGATGTCGATCTCGCCAGCGGTGATCGCCTTGCGCACCACGGGCGTCGCGCCGAGTTGGATCCGGTCGGTCGTCTTGATGTTGTTGGCGTTGAGCACGAGCTGGATGATATTGCCCAGCACCCCGCCTTCGGTATCGATCTTCGAGGAGACGACCACCTGGGCGCTGGCCGAGGCAGTGGCAAGGCCGAGCGCAACGGCTGCTACGGCGAGCTTTCCGATTGAAAACATTGTGAAATCCCTTGCTGTGAACCGATTGATCGGTGGCTGTATATGAGCACGGCTATGACGGGCAGTCGGGGTACACGGTTTCATAACTTGGGGGACAGGCGCAATAATTTTGTTCGATCCGACATAAGCACTGTTCCACCCGACATAGCGCGATGCCGACCTGAGGCCGGCTGGCGGCTTACCCTGTTTTGCGAAATATTGGGAAAGGCGGGTCGGCGGCCAAAACAGGAGTGTGTCATGGCCAAGCACAAAGTCGGCTACCTCATCGGCAGCCTCGCCAAGGGCTCCATCAACCGCAAGCTTGCGAAGGCTCTCGTCAAACTGGCGCCGCCGGAACTTGAGATGACGGAAATCCCCTTCAAGGACTTGCCGCTCTACAGCTACGACTATGACGCCGCCTTCCCGCCTGTCGCCCTGGAGTTCAAGAAAGCCATCGCATCCGTCCAGGCGGTGCTTTTCGTCACGCCGGAGTACAACCGATCGATCCCCGGCGGCCTGAAGAATGCAATCGACTGGGCCAGCCGGCCCTACGGCAAGAACTCCTTTGCCCGCAAACCGACTGCCGTCATCGGAACATCGCCGGGCGCGATCGCAACCGCGGTCGCCCAACAGAGCCTGCGCAGCGTGCTCAGCTTCTGCAACGCGCCCCAGATGAACTCGCCCGAAGCCTACATTCAGTTCACCCCGGGGCTGATCACCGACGATGGCGAGGTGACGGTGGCGTCAACAGAGACATTCCTGCGCAACTATATGCAGGAGTTCCACATGTTCATCGCGCGGGTCCTGCAGGTGCTCCCCCCGGATGCCTGACGCCGGTCGTTCAGGCAGGTTGTTCAAGAGGCCGGAAGAGCTGGTCGGGCGCCTTCTTCAAGATTTGGGAGCGCCCACCAACTTCAACGTGCCGAGCGCGGCAAAGCAGAGCGCGACGACCGGGAAGACGATCCAGTTCAGCATGGTCCAGCCCCAGGCGTTGTAAATCGCGCCCGACATCAGCGAGGCAAAGGCGACGGAGCCGAACAGGACAAAGTCGTGGAAACCCTGGACCTTGCTCTTCTCGGAGGGCCGGTAGCTGGCCGCGACCATTGCGGTGGCGCCGATGAAGCCGAAATTCCAGCCGAGCCCGAGCAAGATCAGCGCCGTCCAGAACTGCCACAGCGCCAAGCCGGAAAGCGCCACGGCAGCACAGCCGATCAGCAAGGCAAGGCCAGTGGCGACGATGCGCTCGGCGCCGAAGCGATGGATCAGCGTACCGGTGAAGAAGCTTGGCCCGAACATGGCCATGACGTGCCAGGAAATGCCAAGCGTGGCATTGTCTTCAGACAGACCGCAGCCGACCATGGCGAGCGGCGCGCCGGTCATGACGAAGCTCATCAGCGCGTAGCTGCCGACGGTGCAGAACAACGCGGCGACGAAACGCGGCTGGGCGACAATTTCAATCAACGGGCGGGCATCGCTTGCAGCGGTTTCAGTGACGGCGCCGGTCCGGGAGGAAACCCGCAGGAACGACAGGATGAGCGCGCCGACCGCCGCCAGGGGCAGGATTGAGGCGAAGGACCCGGCAAACATTACCGGAGCCAGCAATTCACGCGTGTAGATGACGATCTGCGGCCCGAGGACGGCAGTGATGATGCCGCCCGCCAGCACGAAGGAGATGGCGCGCGCCTTGAATTCCGGCGGCGCATTGTCGGCAGCCGCGAAGCGGAATTGCTGGACGAAAGCGCCACCGACGCCAATGACGCAGAGGCCGAAGGCGAACAGCCAGAAGCTTGCCTGGAAGAGCGCGAGCGTCGCGACCAGGCCACCGAGCGCGGTGACGATAGTGCCTGTCATGAAGCCGCCGCGATGGCCGAGCCGGCGGATGATGGCAGCGGCCGGCAAGGCTCCCAGCGCCACGCCGATATTGAAACCGGTGACCGGCGCCGTCGCGAGCGACTTGTCTGGACCGAGCAGATATTGCCCGGCGAGCGCGCCCAGCGAAATGGCGATCGGTGCGGCCGAACCGACGATCGCCTGCGCTGCGGCAAGCAGCACCGCCGTGCGACGCCCTTCCCTGCCGGTCTCGGCGAACGCGGCCGTTGCGGTCGTCACGAAGCGTCCTTGCCGCGTCCCTCGCCGCGAACCCGGCGCGAAACGCGATCCAGCACGGCGTTGACCAGCTTCGGCTCGTCTTCCTCGTAAAATGCCTTGGCGATGTCGACATATTCGGAGACGATGACGGCCACCGGCACGTCCTCGCGCTTCATCAGTTCGTAGACGCCGGCGCGAAGGATGGCGCGTAGCGTCGAATCCAGCCGCGACAGCGGCCAGTCCTCGGTGAGCGCCTGGCGGATGACGGGATCGATGGTCTTCTGGTTCTCGACGACGCCCGTCAGGATGGCGCGGAACCATTGCGCGTCGGCCTCGCGATAGAGCGCGCCGTCGACTTCCTTGCCGAGGCGGAAGGCTTCGTATTCGGCCGTGATCTCGAAGACGCCGCTGCCGGCCACATCCATCTGATAGAGCGCCTGGACGGCGGCAAGACGAGCGGCACCACGCTTGTTGGCGTGGCGCACCGCACCGGTCGAGGCGGGATCGGTCACGATTGGGCTCCGAATTTCTCTTTGAGCGCGATCATGGTCAGCGCCGCGCGCGCAGCGAAGCCGCCCTTGTCGCCTTCCGTCTTGCGTGCGCGCGCCCATGCCTGGGCGTCGTTCTCGGTGGTCAGAATGCCGTTGCCGATCGCGATCGCCTCCTGCACCGAAAGGTCCATCAGCGCGCGGCTCGATTCATTGGCGACGATGTCGAAATGATAGGTGTCGCCACGGACGACGGTGCCGAGCGCAACAAAACCGTCGTAATGCGTGCCGCCTTCGGCCGCGCCATCGAGCGCGAAGGTGATGACAGCAGGTATTTCGAGCGAGCCGGGAACCGTGACGACGTCATAGGTGGCGCCGGCCTCATCGAGCGCGCCGGTCGCGCCATCGAGCAGGGCGTCGGCGAGATCGTCGTGAAAGCGCGCTTCGACAATGAGCAGATGCGCCTTCGCCTTCGGGCGAATGAACGCTTTGCCGTGTTGGGATGTGCCAGCCATAAAAGTCTCCGGGGGGTTGCCGGTGACTTAGGCCGAAGCCGGGTTGACCGCAAGCGGAAGATTGGCGGGGTGGACGTCAGACGCCAGTAGCCTCGCGATAAAGACGCACCGTATCACGCAGACGGTCGTTCACCGGCTGAGGTTTGATAAGAGCTTCAACGAACACCTGGCGATCGTTGACCGACACATTGAGGGCGGGCGCATCCTCGATGTGGAGCTTTTCTTGCTGCGTGGAGCCAATTTCGCCTTTAGTCATCAAAGCCCCTCTTTCGCTGCCTCGGCCAGGCGCGCGGCATAGCGGGCCATGGTGTCGATCTCGATGTTGACGCGGTCGCCGGCCTGGCGCTCGCCCCAGGTGGTGACGCTCAGCGAATGATGGATGAGGAGCACGTCGAAGCGGGTCGCTTCGACCTTGTTGACGGTAAGCGAGGTGCCGTCGAGCGCGACCGAGCCTTTCGGCGCGATGAACTTCGCCAGATTGCGCGGCGCCTCCAGCGTGAAGCGCACGGCATCGCCCTCTTCCTTGCGCTCGACAATTTGGGCGGTGCCGTCGACATGGCCGGAGACGATGTGGCCGCCGAGTTCGTCGCCGATCTTCAGCGCGCGTTCGAGATTTATCCTGGTGCCGGGCTTCCAACTTGACGCGGTGGTCAGTCTGAGCGCTTCCTCCCAGGCCTCGACCTCGAACCAGCGCGCATTCGAGCCGTGCTCGGGCAGCGCCGTGACGGTCAAGCAGACGCCGCTGCAGGAAATCGAAGCGCCGATCGCAATGGTCTCGGGGTCGTAGGCGGTGTCGATGCGCAGGCAGATGCCTTGGGCGAGCGGCTTCACGCTCGCAACCGTACCAACATCAGTCACAATTCCCGTAAACATCAGAGAGCGTCTTTCGTATTGACCGTGATCTTATCCAAAAACCGGTTCCCACTTTTTGGGCTCATGGTCTTACCCACTCGGCGTAACTGTCCTCGCCGAAGCGCATGTCACGCAGCTTGCGAAATCCAGCCGGGATGTGGTCGGCGTCGATGGGCGATGCAATGCCGTCCTCGCCAATGGCGTCCGGGCCTTGGAAGAGGACAATGCGATCGACAAGATCTTCCTCGAGGAAGGCCTTGGCCACCCTGGCGCCGCCTTCGACCAAAACGCTCGCCATGCCGAGTGCCGCCAGATCCTCCAGCAACTCCGGCAACGCTATCTCGCTTTCATAGGTTTCCGTGCCGATGAAGTGCACGCCTGCGCGTTCGAGCGACGCCCGCCGATGCGGATCGGCCTCCAGGCAAGCGGCGACATAGAGCGGCACGCGATCGACGCCGGACACCAGCTTGGACGTCTCCGGCAGCCGGATCTGCCGATCGAGGATGACGCGCGCCGGCGAGCGGTTCTCCAGTCCGGGCAGGCGCACGGTCAGCGCCGGGTCGTCCTCGAGCGCGGTGCCGATGCCGATCAGGATGGCGTCGGCCTCGGCGCGCATCAGATAGACGTCGCGCCGGGCGATCTCGCCGGTGATGGCGACCTGTCCGGCGCCTTTGCGGCCGATCTTGCCGTCGCTCGAAAGCGCAAGCTTCAGAGTCACTTCCGGGCGTTTTTTCAGAGAACGAGTCAGATAGCCGGCCATCTGCTCGGCGGCCTCGGTGGCCAGCACCTTCTCCGCCACCTCGACGCCGGCGGCGCGCAGGATGGCGTAGCCCTTGCCGGAGACGCGCGGATCGGGATCGCTCGCCGCACCGACGACGCGGGCGATGCCGGCATTGACCAGCGCATTGGCGCAGGGTGGCGTGCGGCCGTGATGGGCGCAGGGCTCCAGAGTGACGTAAGCCGTAGCACCGCGCGCAAGCTCGCCGGCCTCGGCGAGCGCTTCTGTCTCGGCATGGGGGCGGCCGCCCACGGCCGTCACGCCGGTGCCGACGATCATCGGGCCGGCGCCATCGTCGCGCACGATGATGGTGCCGACGGAAGGGTTGGTTGAGGTGCGGCCGGCATTGCGGCGCGACAGCCTGATGGCCGCGGCCATGAAACGGCGATCAAGGGCCGCCTGCGCGGCCTCGTCCAGTCGCGGTCCCGCCATGATCAGCCGGCGTCCTCTTCGGTCTTCTCCTCGTCGCCCTTCAATTCGCCCAGCAGCTCGTGAAAATCCTTGGCCTCGCGGAAATTGCGGTAGACCGAGGCGAAGCGGACATAGGCAACGTCATCGAGCGACTTCAGCGCCTCCATGACCAGCCGGCCGACCTCGCCCGAGGCCACTTCGGTTTCGCCGGAGCTTTCGAGCTGGCGCACGATGCCGGTGACGGCGCGGTCGATGCGCTCGGGGTCGACATTGCGCTTGCGCACCGCGATCTCGACGGAACGCAACAGCTTGTCGCGGTCGAACGGCACCTTGCGCCCGGACTTCTTGATGACGACGAGGTCGCGCAGTTGGACACGCTCGAAGGTGGTGAAGCGGCCGCCGCAATCAGGGCACACCCGCCGCCGGCGGATCGCAGCGCCGTCCTCGGCGGGACGCGAATCCTTCACCTGCGTATCTTCGGACTGGCAATAAGGGCAGCGCATGGAAAGCCTTGGGTTCGCGATTCTCAGATGGCGGAAGGCTTAGTGCCTTTTGCCGTCTTGGCAAAGGAAAGACCTTTTCTCCCCTTCAGAGATAGCGAGGCGCAAGCACAATTGCCAGCGCCCTGCCCCAAGGCCGGCAACGTCAGGGCGCGACGTCCTTGGTGGAAAACCCGCAGGACGTGCCGAGATTGCGATAAGCCTTGGTGAAGCCATCCATCGGAATGCTGGCGACGGCCTGTTTGCCGAAAGTCACATCGAGCGAGGTGACCTTGCGCATGGCGCGCAGCAAGGCCAGGCTGGTCTTGGCCTGGTTGTCGACCATCCAGCTCGGGCGGCCGCCGGCGGCGGCGTTGGAGGTGACCGTCGCGGCGACCTTCACGCCGGGGTCGCCGAAAGTCGCGGCGATCTTGTCGCCGGTCGGCAAGGTCTTGTTGTCGATGATGAACATGATGGCCGGATAGGCATCCGGCGGCAGCGCGTCGCCGGTCGAGATCGACAGCGTCAGGGATCCGGCATTGCCGTTGCCGTCGAGGAAAGCCGTCGAGGCGGCGCAGGTCTTGTGCGCGTCCTGCCCGGTATCGAGCGTATCGATGATGGTGGTCCACCTGCCGAAAGTATTGGTGGCGGGCAGATCAGTATTCGGCTTGGTTTCGTCCTGAGCCATCGCGGCGGAGGCGGCAAGCGGGCCAAGCAAAGCCGCGGCGAGACGGGAAGTACGCATCATCGGATCTCCATAAGCCGCGCCGCCCAGAGGAGCGGCGCAAGCGCAGGATAAAAGATGACGCGCGGCGCCCGGTCAACCGAGATAGGGATAGAGCGGGAAGCGATCCGTCAGCGCCGTGACCTTGGCCTTCACAGCGGCCTCGACCGCCGCGTTGCCTTCATCGGAATTCGCCGCCTTCAGCCCGTCCAGCACCTCGGCGATCAGCTTGCCGATCTCGCGGAACTCGGCCTGGCCGAAGCCGCGCGTGGTGCCGGCCGGCGTGCCGAGGCGCACGCCAGAGGTGACGAACGGCTTTTCCGGATCGAATGGGATGCCGTTCTTGTTGCAGGTGATGTTGGCGCGGCCAAGGGCTGCCTCCGCGCGCTTGCCGGTGGCGTTCTTGGGACGAAGGTCGACCAGCATCAAATGATTGTCGGTGCCGCCCGAGACGATGTCGAGGCCAGTCTCCTGCAAGCTGGAGGCCAGCGCCTTGGCGTTCGCGACGATGCTTTCGGCATAGGCCTTGAAGCTCGGCTTCAGCGCTTCGCCGAGCGCCACCGCCTTGGCGGCGATGACATGCATCAGCGGCCCGCCCTGCAGGCCCGGGAACACCGCCGAGTTCATCTTCTTGGCGATTTCCTCGTCATTGCACAGGATCATGCCGCCGCGCGGGCCGCGCAGCGACTTGTGGGTCGTCGTGGTCACGACATGGGCGTGGGGCAGCGGCGACGGATGCATGCCGCCGGCGACGAGACCGGCGATATGCGCCATGTCGACCATGAGATAGGCGCCGATCGAATCGGCGATCTCGCGGAAACGCTTCCAGTCCCAAATACGCGAATAGGCGGTGCCGCCGGCCAGGATCAGCTTCGGTTTCGTCTCATGCGCGGTCTTCTCGATCGCGTCCATATCGAGCAGGTGATCGTCCTTGCGCACGCCGTAGGAGACGACCTTGAACCACTTGCCGCTCATATTGACTGGCGAGCCATGGGTGAGATGGCCGCCCGAATTCAGGTCGAGACCCATGAAAGTGTCGCCGGGCTGCAGCAGCGCCAGAAACACTGCCTGGTTCATCTGGCTGCCCGAATTCGGCTGGACGTTGGCGAAGTTGCAGCCGAACAGCTTCTTCGCGCGCTCGATGGCCAGTTCCTCGGCCACGTCGACGAACTGGCAGCCGCCATAGTAGCGCTTACCCGGGTAGCCCTCGGCATATTTGTTGGTCATGATCGAGCCCTGCGCCTCGAGCACGGCGCGCGACACGATGTTTTCGGAAGCGATCAACTCGATCTCATGGCGCTGGCGGCCGAGCTCATTGCGGATGGCGCCGAAGATTTCCGGATCGGCATCGGCAAGCGTGGTCTCGAAGAAGGATTCGAATTTGGTGGAGGCTGCCGCGGCATTTGACATGGCTTGCTTTCCCTTGGGGCCGGAGGTCTGCGAGGTCGCCGCGCATTAACACAGTTGTTTTCGGCCCGCCACGTTTGCGGCGCGAAATTTGCTGGCCGGTTTGCGTCAAGGCAAGTCTAGTGGGTGCTAATCGCGCGGTACGCGGCTTCAGCATCGCCTCTGAGAAGGTGATTTCGGTGAACAGCTTGCACGCCGTGTGGTCGTTGATGCCACCACGACGAAGCATGGCCTGCAGTTCGGCTCGCTCAGCCTCAATGCCCGCCAGTCTGAAGCCGGTTTGATCGCTGATTTAATCCGATCATGCGCAATTGAAGGCGCGCCGTCCAGCACCGAGGCTGTCGTTCTGCTTGCTGGCAGTTGCGGCTGACCTGAACGAAAAGGCCGCTACGAGAGCGGCCTTTTTCTTCTTAGATCGGATGCTTAAAGCGCGGAGCTGATCTGCAGCTCGCTGGCGCCGTCGAGGCCGTAGATGTCGTCGCGGAATTGCACGACGCCCGGGGCGGTCGACCACGCCGACAGATAGAGGAAGTGAACCGGCACCGGGTTGACCACATTTATCGGGGTGTTCTCGCCGGTCTTGATCGCTGCCTCGAAATGCTGGCGGTCCCAGCCGGGCGTGTCGCGCAGGATCCAGGTGACGAGGTCGCGCACGTTCTGGACACGCACGCAGCCCGAGGAATCGAAGCGCATCAGCTTGCCGAACAGGCTCTGCTGCGGCGTGTCGTGCATGTAGACGCCGTCCGGACTCGGGAAGTTGATCTTGACCGAGGCCATGGCGTTGCCGGCGCCGGGATCCTGGCGGAAACGGTATTTCGCGGCGTCGTCCGTCGACCAGTCGATGGTCATCGGATCGACCTCGCTGCCATCCGGCGCGAACAGGCGGATGTGGCTGTCCTTGAGGTAGTTCGGGTCCTTCCGCATCAGCGGAATGATGTCCTTGCGCACGATCGAGACCGGCGCATTCCAGTATGGATTGACGATGATCTCGTTGATCTTCGAGTTCACGATCGGCGTCTGGCGGTCGATCTTGCCGACGATCGCGGTGTGGCGCAGCACGACGCGGTCGTTCTCGACCGCTTCGACCTGGGCGCCCGGAATGTCGACCAGCACGTAGCGGTCGCCCAGCGTGCCGGCCTTTTCCTTCAGGCGCTGCAGGTTGGTCTGCAACTGGCCGAGCCGGACCTGCGCCGACACGTTCATCGCGGCGTAGGTGTATTTGCCCATGGCGCCGTCAGCCGGCAGGCCATGACGGAGCTGGAAGCGCTTTACCGCCGAGTCGACATAGGAATCGAAGGCCGTTGAAATGCCGGCGCTCTGCGGCAGGTCGCCCGAGACCATCAGGCGCTTGCGCAACGGCACGACATCCGGATCGTCGTCGCCAAGCTGCAATTTCTTGGTGGCCGGAACCTGCTCCCAGCCGCCCTGGGAGACGATGTTCTGGTATTGCGCCACCGCCTGCTCGGTGAAGGCCACCGTCTGCAGGCTGAAGATCGGCAGCGTCGAGGCGACCTTGTTGGTGTCGGTGCCGCGCGCGTCAAACTGATCATCCCAATTGCCGCGTGTCGAGGATTTCAGGATGTCCCCGATCACGTCCTGGGCGCTCGCATGACCGGCAACCATGGCGGCGGCGAGCGCGGAGGCTCCAGTGAGGAAGAAACGGCGGCTTGTTCTCATGGCAGACATTCTTGGCTATTCGCTCTCGCTCAATTCGCTTGCCGGGCGGCTTGTCCGCACTCTAGGGGTGGCCAACTTAACAATTCGCCAACCATGACCCGCATCGGTCGGCCGCCAGAAACGCGCTGCCGCAACGCAGGTTCCAAGGAGCGCAAGGCACAGGCCCTCAGCGTCACTCACAAACCGCATTGACCGCGATTATGGCGGCAACGTGGCCTTGGCCCGCGATTTGCATGCGGCGGCAAGGTGAAAGGAAGGGCGGCGATGCTTTTTTGCATCGCGCGATGCTGGCGCGTCCTTGCGAAGTAAGCACCCTGCCCTTCAGGCGCGGAGCTTCAATGCGCAGAGCGACGGTCAAACTCCCGCAGATGCCCGCCTTCGCAAAAAGAATAGGACCGGTGCGCTTCAAGCACCGATCCCGTACTCTTCTCCCGGTCGCGCTTCTTCGGCGCGGCTTTCCCGTCCCCAATTGCGAAGCGCTCACATCCGGTAAGCGATCGTATCGTTCCAGAAGCGGTCTAGCCGCTGCAGCGCGCGGTTCATCTGCTTGAACTCGTCGGTGTTGATGCCGCCGACCGCCTCGATCGAGCCGACATGGCGCTCATAGAGGCCGGCGACGACGTCGGCCACCTCGTTGCCCTTCGGCGTCAGCGAGACGCGGACCGAACGGCGGTCGATGCGCGAGCGCTGGTGGTTGATGAAGCCGAGGTCGACCAGCTTCTTCAGATTGTAGGAGACGTTGGAGCCGAGATAATAGCCACGCGAGCGCAGCTCGCCGGCGGTCAGCTCCGAATTGCCGATGTTGAAGAGCAGCAGCGCCTGGATGGCGTTGATGTCGGAACGGCCGTTGCGGTCGAACTCGTCCTTGATCACGTCAAGCAGGCGGCGGTGCAGACGCTCCACCAGCTGCAGCGATTCCATGTAAAGCGAGCGGATAGCCTCGCGGCGATCGTCGGATACGTTTGCGGTCTTCGCCGCCGGACGCGAATTGATCATTGTCTTTGCCTCTCGTTTGTCGCCTTGGTGATTTTTTGTTTTTCACCTTGATCGCGACACTATCGAATACTCATAAAATTCGACTTAAACGCCAGGGCTAACAAGAGCTTACCGGTAAGAGGTTTCGGAAGACGCTTAACGATCGGTCACCCGAGCAAGAACAATTAACCTAAAGATTTAGCCAATGGATCTTGCAGTGAAACGGGGCCGCGAAACCGGCTCCGAAGGCCGGCCCTCGGCCGGCTTTATGGGTGGAGCATGATATCGTCCGAAAACCGCTTCACACTTTTCGGCATCATGCTCATTGGCGGAGCCGGCGCTTCTGCAGCCAGATGGTGACGCGAAAGACGATGTAGAGCAAGGCCACGCAGGCGTGCGATACGACAATCAGCAGCCGGTGGCCGAAGAGATCGGGGAAACCGGCATACATCACCGTCTCGGTCGCGGCGCAGATGAACCAGATCACCGGCCCCCACGATGCCAGCATCCAGAGGCCGGCGGCGGCGAAGGGAAAGAACACCGCGAGCATGGCCGCCGCCACCTGCCAGTGCACCGGCATCAGGTCGAAGCGCCACATCTCGCCCGGATAAATGCCGATGAGGCGGATCCAATAGAGGATGCCGAACAACAGGCAGTAGCCGGCGATGACGCGCTGGAACCAGGCGAAGATGACCTCGGTGGTCGAGGGCTGCAGCACCACGCGCCTGGAGGTGACCTCGCTCACAGGACAAGCTCCTTGTCCCCGAGCGGCGCGAAATAGGCGTCGATGTCGGCCGTCCGGACCTCATCCAGTCCTGCCGGTCGCCACTCGGGCTTCGAGCCTTTTTCGATGATGGCGGCGCGGATGCCTTCGTAGAAATCATGGCCGGCAAGCATGCGGTTGAGGATGCGGAACTCCATCTTCATGCATTCGTCCATCGACAGTGTCGAGCCGGCGCTGATCTCGCGCCAGGCGACATTTAGGCTGGTCGGCGAACGGGTCTTGATCGTGGCAAGCGTCCTGGCGACGAAAGCATCGCCGGCGGCGGCCTCCTCGAGGCTGGCGATGATATCGGCAAGCGAGCTTTGCGAAAAATGGCGTGCGATCGAATCCAGGTCCTGCTGCTCCGTCTCGCGTTTTGCCGGGACGGAGAAATTGCGCAGCTCGGCATCCGGATCGTTGCTGGTCGCCAGCTCGTCGAGCAACCTAGCCTGGTCCTGCGCCTTGATGGTGTGCGTGGCAAGCCCCGACCAAAGCGCATCGCCGTGGCGGATGCGATTTCCGGTCAGCCCGAGATACATGCCGAAGGAGCCGCCGAGATCCGGCAGCAAATGGCTGGCGCCGACATCCGGGAAAAAGCCGATGCCGACCTCCGGCATGGCGAACTGCGCGTTTTCGGTCAGCACGCGATGCGAGCCATGGAAGGAAATGCCGACGCCGCCGCCCATGACGATGCCGTCGATCAAAGCGATATAAGGTTTTTTGAAGCGCGCGATGCGGGCGTTGAGCCGGTACTCGTCGGCGAAGAAATCGACCGGAGGTTCGCCGGCGCGGCCGGCCTCGTAGATGTGCAGGATGTCGCCGCCGGCGGAAAACGCCCTGCCCTCGGCCTTGACGACGACGACACCGACGCCCGTGTCCTGCTCCCAGGCGTCGAGCGCCCTGCCGAGCGCCTTGACCATGTTGTGCGTGACGGCGTTGAGAGCCTTGGGGCGGGTCAAAGTGACCACACCCGCTCTGCCCAGCCGCTCGAAGCGGATCTCGTCGCCTCCGCCAAAATCCATCACCAGAGAATCCCTCTCTCCGCCCGCCGGGGGAGAGAAGTGCTAAAGGCGGCATGGAGACGCGTCAATGGCGGCGGTTACTGGGGAGCGCTCCTTGCGCTGGCGGGCGGCAGCGCCAGATGTTAGGTAACCGGCAAAGCACTGTGCCCGCGCCCGACAGGTTTCGAGCAGATCGACATGCCTGGAATTTCCCGCTTCGCGGTTGGATTGGTCGGTCTCCTATGTCTGGGACTGCCCGTCCGCGCCGCGACAATCGCCGAGCTCTACCAGGCGCAGGCGATCGTCACCGGCACCGGCGAGGCAAATCGCGAGATCGGCTTCAAGGATTGCCTCGACAAGGTGCTGGTCAAGGTCTCGGGCGACCAGCGCCTGACGCAGAAGACGGAGATGCTGGCTCTGCGCGACAAGGCGGCCGACTTCGTGCAATCCTTCCGCTATCACGACCGCCTCGAAGGCATCCCGATCCACGACGAGCAAGGCACGCATGACAGGCCGCATGATCTCACCTGCCTCTACAAGCCAGCTGTCATCGACAAGCTGCTGGCGCAACTCGGCAGCAGGCCCTGGCTCGGCGAGCGGCCGCCTATCGCCGTCTTCATGACCGCCGAGCAGGGCTCGCGGCATTTCGTGCTGACGGCGGATGAGGACCTGGGCAAGACCATGAGGGAATCCTTCGCCAACGCCACAAGTCCACTGCTGATGCGCATTGTCTTTCCAAAGGCCAGCCAGCTTGGCGGCCTGGACGAAAGGGCGCTCGCGGCCGCCGATATGGCAAAGCTCGACAAGCTCGCGAAGAAAGCGGGAGCGGCCCGGGCGCTCGCCGGCAGCATCGTGTGGAGCGACAAGGAGCTTGGCTGGATCGCCGACTGGCGGCTGGACGATCGCGGCAGGACCTATCGCTGGCAGGCGCGCGGCGTCAGCTTCGACGAGGCGTTCCGTGTGGCGATCAGGGGCGCGGCGCAGATCTTGTCGGGGCACGGGCAGCCGTGAGGCGCGTGCCTGGCACAATCGTGTCGCATTGGTCAGCAGCGGAGACGCGTGGTAAAAACCGGCGCAAAAGAGAGTTTCGGCGATGAACAAATTCACTCCCGCAAAGCCCGCCGGCGCGCGCAGCGTCGATGAGATCACCGGCAGCCGGCGGCTGCGGCGCATGCGCAAGGCCGACTGGTCGCGACGGCTGGTGCAGGAGAACCAGCTTTCGGTGAACGACCTGATCTGGCCGATCTTCGTCATCGACGGCAAGAACACGCGCGGGCCGATCGCCGCGATGCCGGGTGTCTATCGCCTGTCCGTCGACCTCGCGGTGAAGGAAGCCGAGCGCGCAGCCAAGCTGGGCATCCCGGCCATCGCCACCTTCCCCAATGTCGAGCTTGCGCTGCGCGACCAGATGGGATCGCACATCCTCGACCCGGACAATGTCATCAACCGCGCCACGCGTGCCATCAAGGATGCGGTGCCCGAGATCGGCATCATCACCGATGCCGCGCTCGACCCGTTCACCAGCCACGGCCATGACGGCATCCTGCGCGACGGCATCGTCGTCAATGACGAGACGGTGGAGCAGGTCGCCGCCGCGGCCGTCATCCAGGCCGCCGCCGGCGCCGACATCATCGCGCCGTCGGACATGATGGACGGCCGCATCGGCGCCATTCGCGACGCGCTCGACGCCAACGGTTTCCAGGACGTCGCGATCATGTCCTATGCGACAAAGTTCGCCTCGGCCTTCTACGGCCCCTATCGCGAGGCGGTCGGCACCGCCGGCCTGCTCAAGGGCGACAAGAAGACCTATTACATCGACCATGCCAATTCCGACGAGGCCGTGCGCGAGGCCGAGCAGGACCTCGCCGAGGGCGCCGACATGCTGATGGTCAAGCCCGGCCTGCCTTATCTCGACATCATCCGCCGGCTGAAGGACGAACTGCGGATGCCGACCTTCGCCTATCAGGTGTCGGGCGAATATTCGATGATCAAAGCAGCGGCCGCCAATGGCTGGATCGACGGCGAAAAGGCGATGCTGGAATCGCTGCTTGCGCTGAAGCGGGCGGGCTGTGACGGCGTGCTCACCTATTTCGCGCCGGTGGTGGCGGAGATGCTGAGGGGCTAGCCTCGAACGCCCGCTCCGTTTTCGTGCGGGTAAGCCGCATGATTGGCCGTTCCCTCGTTGGAGACGGCACGCGGACGAAACCCATGCGCTCGAAGGTCGAGACATAGCCGGTGCTTGACGCACTGGGCGACAGCTCCGCGTCTATCGGATAGGCCTCCACGGCTGGCGCGCCGCTCTTGAACGCAAGCGCCACCGCACCCTCGATCAATGCGGTGGCGATCCCCCGCCTGCGATAGCCGATGCGAACATAGAGACAAGACAGCGACCATACCGGCACATCGTCGCCAGCCCTCAGCCGCCAGACCCTGCCCAGATGCGGCAAGGCACTGCGCGGCGTTATCTGACACCAGCCGACGGCCTTTTCCCTTTCGAACGCAAGCAAACCTGGCGGCGGTCCTCTTTGCACCACCGTCTTGAACGCCGACCGGTTGCGATCAGCCGGTTGCTTGCGGTAGCCGGCGCCGATGCGCCAGTACATGCACCAGCATCCCGCCGTCGCGCCCTTTTCGCCGAACAGGTCCTCGAGCGCGGGCCACAACTGCGATGTGAGCACCCGTATGGCAAGCTTCTGATCCTGGGGTCGAGCGGTCATCGCGCAGGCATAACGTACCCTGACCGGAGAAACGCTGTCACAGATCGCCTCGAGGAACAACCGGGCCGGCAGGATGGCCGATCTGAAAGTCGTCAGCCCGCTGGAATAAACTGCTTGCAATACGCAATCAGTTAAGCTATCCCAAAGACTGATTTCGAATTACAACTGGTTTAGGAGGCAGCCATGTCCAAGTTGCGTGTCAACGCTTTCACCTTGTCGCTCGACGGTTACGGCGCCGGTCCCGACCAAAGCCTCGACACACCGCTCGGCGTCGGTGGCGAAAATCTGCACAAATGGATGATCAAGACCCGCTCCTTCCACCAGATGATCGGCAAGGATGGCGGGACCACGGATACAGATAACGAGTTTGCCGTGCGCAGCTTTGAGAATGTCGGCGCGTGGATCCTCGGCCGCAACATGTTCGCGCCGAGCCGCGGCGAATGGCCGGACGACAAATGGAAAGGCTGGTGGGGCGACAACCCGCCCTATCATGTACCGACTTTCGTGCTGACGCACCACAAACGCGCACCGATCGAGATGGAAGGCGGCACGACTTTTTACTTCGTTACTGAGGGCATCCATTCGGCGCTCGAACAGGCGAAGGCAGCGGCCGGCGGCAAGGATGTGCGGGTCGGCGGCGGCGTCTCGACTGTACGGCAGTATCTGCAGGAGAGCTTGATCGACGAGATGCATCTGGCCATCTCGCCTGTCCTGCTCGGCTCGGGCGAGCATCTGTTCGCCGGGCTCGACATGCTGAAGCTGGGGTATCAGTGCATGGAACAGGTTGCCACGGCGGATGCCACGCATGTGATGATCGGGCGGGCGTAGGCCAGGCTTCTCCTTCTCCCCTTGTGGGAGAAGGTGGCCTCGCGAAGCGAGGTCGGATGAGGGGTGCTCCAGCTTGGCAACGAGCTGGAAATCGTCACCGCCCCATTTCTTCCAACACCCCTCATCCGTCTCGGCGCTGCGCGCCGATCCACCTTCTCCCACAAGGGGAGAAGGAAAGACCCTTCAATACTTCTCCGGCACGTAGAGTTCGCGCGGCAGGACCTGGCGCTCATATTCTGGATTGAAGACGCGCTCCGGCAGCGTGATTTCCTCGTGTGGAACCTCCTCATAGGGCATCTGCTGCAACAGATGGTCGATGCAGTTCAGCCGTGCCCGCTTCTTGTCATTGCCCTCGACGATGAACCAGGGCGCTTCCGGAATGTTGGTGCGGGCGAAGGTCTCTTCCTTGGCCTTGGTGTACTGCTCCCAGCGCACGCGCGACTGCAGGTCCATGGGCGAGAGCTTCCACTGCTTCATCGGATCGTGGATACGCATCAGGAAGCGCATCTGCTGCTCCTCGTCAGTGATCGAGAACCAGTATTTCACCAGGGTGATTCCGGAGCGGACCAGCATGCGCTCGAATTCGGGCACGTCGCGGAAGAACTCCTCGACTTGGTCCCCATTGGCAAAGCCCATCACCCGCTCGACGCCGGAGCGGTTGTACCAGGAGCGGTCGAACAGCACGATCTCGCCGCCCGCGGGCAGATGCGGCACGTAGCGCTGGAAATACCATTGCGACTTCTCGCGCTCGGTCGGCGCCGGCAATGCCACGACACGGGCGATGCGCGGATTGAGCCGCTGCGTGATGCGCTTGATGACGCCGCCCTTGCCGGCGGAATCGCGGCCTTCGAAGACCACCACCAGCTTCTTCTTGTGGTAGGCGACCCAGGACTGCAGCTTGATCAGCTCCGACTGCAGCCTGAGCAGCTCGCGAAAATAGGTCATGCGCTCGATGGAGGGCGGATGCGACTTCTTGTAGATCTTGGCGATCTCGAGCGAGAGCGCCGGCTCGGACAGCTCCAGTTCATAGTCCTCGTCGAGCGTATCCTCGAGCTCGGCCTCCAGCCAGTCCTTGGCTCCGGAATTCGGTTTCAGTTCATTCATCGCGCTGCTCCGTCTGCCTGTCAGCCATCACCGCTTCGGAAGCCCGGCCGGACACTCCGTAAGCCGACTGAGATACAGAGGCGCAATGACGGTTTTATTGCAATCGCCCGGCAGCTGCATCGACATGGAAGATATGTGATCGACCCCGTATCGATAGCGGGGCGACAAGCGGCGGGAATTGTCCTACAAATCCCTCGCCTCTTTCCGGCGCTCGCCACGGCGCTTCTTCAAAACAAATTGCGAGGACCGACATGGAATACCGCACGCTCGGCCGATCCGGCTTGAAAGTCTCGACATTGACGCTTGGCACCATGACCTTCGGCGGCACCGGTCCGTTCGCCGCCGTCGGCAATTCGGATCTTTCGGAAGCCAAACGCATCATCGACACCTGCATCGATGCCGGCATCAACCTCATCGACACCGCAAATGTCTATTCCAGCGGGTTGTCGGAAGAGATCATCGGCGAGGCGCTTGGCGGCAAGCGCAAGAACGATGTGCTGATCGCCTCGAAGGCGCGCATGCGTATCGGCACCGGCCCCAATGACGAAGGCCTGTCGCGCCATCATCTGATCCGCGAGTGCGAAAAGAGCCTGAAGCGGCTCAGGACCGACGTCATCGATGTCTATTTCGTCCACCAATGGGATGGGCTCACGCCGGTCGAGGAGACGGTCGCGGCGCTCGACACCTTGGTCAATCAGGGCAAGATCCGCTATGTCGGCTGCTCCAACTGGTCGGGCTGGCAGGTGATGAAGGCTCTTGCCGTCAGCGACAGCCGCCATCAGGCCCGTTTCATCACTCAGCAGATCCACTACACGCTGGAAGCGCGCGAGGCCGAATACGAATTGCTGCCGATCTCGGTCGACCAGGGCCTCGGCGTGCTGGTCTGGAGCCCGCTGGCCGGCGGGCTGCTCTCCGGCAAATACCATCGCGACAGCCCGACCGCGCGCCAGATCGGCGGCTGGACGGAACCGCCGATCCGCGACGAGGATCGCCTGTGGCGCATTGTCGACGTGCTCAACTTCATCGGCAAGGCACGCGGCGTTTCGGGCGCGCAGGTGGCGCTTGCCTGGCTGCTCGGCCGACCGGCCGTCAGCTCGCTGGTGATCGGCGCGCGCAACGAGGCGCAGCTCAAGGACAACCTCGCCGCGGCAAGCCTGTCGCTCACCGAGGACGAACGGCAGCGTCTCGACGCCGTCAGCCGGCCGCCGGTGCTTTATCCCTACTGGCACCAGCAGTTCACGGTCAGGGATCGTTTCGGGCCGGCCGACGAGGTGCTCGACCGCTCTCACGCTTAAAACGCTCAGCCGGCGATAAAGCGCCAGACTTCCGCGTCGGGCTTTATCTGTCCGCTCAGCACGAAATATTTATAAAGGACGAGCAATGAGATCGCCTGCTCGTCCTGCTCATTGCCGAATCTGCGGCAATAGGCATTGGCGGCGGCGGTTATCCGTCCCGCCTCGTCGGGATGTTTTTCGAAATAGGCAACCTTGTCGACCAGGTCGGAGAAATCCGGCTGCAGGGGCACGTAGTGGACGTTGGGCTCGACCTGGGCTTCGGCGAACCAGGTTTCGTAGGTCGGTTCCGGCATGAGGCAAAGTGAATTGGAGCTCATGATCCATTTCAGATTCGTCGCGACATCATTGCCTTCGAGCGAGACGATGTAGCGATACTGTCGCTGCTGCTCGATGTTCAGGAACGGCTTGCGGTATCCGTCCGGCGCATCGGCTCTGTGGGAACCCGCATCGCAAATCGGCATGTCGGCGGCTTTTTCGACGAAGCGGGTGCGAATCGGATTGTTGAGATGACCGCGCCACACCACCATCGGACGCTTGGCGGCGAAAGACAGGTTGTCGGGGGGCATGTAGAAGTGACGGAACTTGTTCAGCTTCATCAGCACGCCGTTCGCATTGTCGTCGCCGATGGGCCGGTCCTTGACGATCCTCGGGAACTCCGGAACCCCGACAACGTCGCCGAATTCGAAATCGATCAGCAGGCCGGGATCGAAATAGCGCGCGAATTCCTTGAGGTCGTAATAATACATGCTGGAAGAGGACGGCAGCTTGCCGACGGCTACGGCGTCCGGACTGGGCACGAACGGGTGTTCCAGCTTGTTGTAGTAGTTCAGCCGCTCGCGAACCGTCTTGCCCGAAAGCATGGCCTGTTCAAGCCGGCTGGCGAGGCGGTCGCGAAACAGGGACTGCGGTGCGCGGTCGCGCGCGAAATTGCGCGCGTAATAGAACAGCTTTGCGGCGGTTCGAGAGAGTGTGGCCATACGTCCGCGAGTTCAGCAAGTTCCCCTCGTCTCCTACAGCATTCTCCCGGCCATGTTGCAAGCCCGCTAATGCAACCCGCGTTGAGTCGACGCTTTCCCTCAAGCCGCGACCACGGCAAACCCGCGTGCGCGCAAACCGCGCCGGTCGTCATGCAATGAGGTGACCAGCCGATCTCGGCTGCCGGCGATGTGAGCGGAAAGCAGCCGCGCCGCTTCATCGGCATCGGCGCTCCTGACGGCGGCGAGGATGGCATGATGTTCGGCCCAAGCACGGCCGAGCGCCTTCTCATCGCGCACCTCCAGCCAGCGCGCACGCGACAGCCTGGTCATCGCGTCGCGCACTGCCCTGAGCAGAAACTCGTTGCCGGAAAGCCTTGCCAGTTCGATGTGGAAATCCAGGCCGACGCGATGCCACTCCTCGCGCGGCGTCTCAGCATCGCAGGAATCGAGCATCGCCGCGATCACGTCGATGCCGCCACGGTCTTCGAACGCCGCCGTGAGGCGAACCGCCGCGACTTCGACCGCCTCGCGGTAGACGGCGATCTGCCCGAGTTCGGCAAGGTTGATCGGCGCCACCGTCCAGCCGCGGCCGTCGCGGCCGATCAGCCCTTCCGTCTCCAGGCGCAGCAACGCGGCCCGCACCGGCGTGCGCGACGCGCCGAAGCGGCTCTCGATCCAGCGCTCGGTCAGCCGCTCGCCCGGGCCGATCTCCAAACCGAGGATCATCTCGCGAAGCTGTCTTTCGACATTTTGCATCTGCGACATTTGTCGTCCCGTTTTCCAAGCCGCGTTGACGGCGCTCGCATTGACAGTAGCGAGTGTCAGGTCCATGACGGATACCAGCTTGGTATCCCAAATTGGTATCCGCAACAACCCCAGCATTGGCACGCATGACATGACGCCCAAGGAACCCGAACAGAGCGGCTTCAATATCCATTGGCGACGCAATCTCGCCGTCTGCTTCGCCGGCTCGTTCAGCACGCTTGTCGCCATGACGCTGCTTCTTCCGTTTCTGCCGCTATACGTCGAGCAGCTCGGCGCCGAAGGCCACGTGGCGATCGTGCAGTGGTCGGGCATCGCCTATGGCGCGACCTTCCTCGCGGCCGCGCTGGTCGCGCCTTTGTGGGGACGGCTTGGCGACCGCTACGGCCGCAAGCTGATGCTGGTACGCGCTTCGTTCGGCATGGCGATCTGTATGTCGCTGACCGGCATGGTTGAGAGCGTCTGGCAGCTGGTTCTGCTTCGATTGCTGATCGGTTTTGCCGGCGGTTATTCATCGGGTTCGACGATCCTGGTGGCGATGCAGACGCCCAAGGAGCGCTCCGGCTGGGCGCTGGGCGTGCTGGCGGCGGGCATCACGGCGGGCTCGCTGGTCGGACCGCTGCTGGGCGGCCTGCTGCCGCCGCTGATCGGCATCCGCGCGACCTTCCTGCTGTCCGGCGCCGTCATTTTCCTGGCGTTCCTGGCGACGACTTTCCTGATCAAGGAGAACCCGCCGGCGCCCAAGCCCGCCTCGACGACGAAGCCGAAAAGCGGCTGGTCGCAGATCCCCGACAAGCGGCCGATCGTCGCCATGCTGGCCACCGGCATGCTGCTCGCCTTCGCCACCATGTCGATCGAGCCGATCATCACCGTCTATGTGCAGCAACTCATCGAGGACCAGAGCAAGGTGACCATGGTCGCAGGCGTCGTCATGTCCGCGGCGGCGCTGGGTACCATCCTGTCCTCGTCCTGGTTGGGAAAACTCGCCGACCGCGTCGGCCACTGGAACGTCGTGGTCGGTGCGCTGGCGGTCTCGGCATTGCTGCTCATTCCGCAAGCCTACGTCACCAATGGCTGGCAATTGATCGGCCTGCGCTTCCTGATGGGCCTGGCGCTGGGCGGACTGTTGCCCTGCATCACCAGCGTCATCCGCCACAATATCCCTGATGGGGTCGGCGGCAATGTGCTGGGCCTGGCGATCTCGGCGCAATATGTCGGCCAGGTCGCGGGACCGCTGTCCGGCGGCTTCGTCGGCGGACATTTCGGCATGCGCTCGGTGTTTCTGGGCACAGCGGTGCTGATGGCGCTGGGTGCTGCCTACAACTGGTCTGTCCAGTCGCGCGGGGCGCGGCATATGCTGCTCGAAGCTGGCGAATCCTAAACCGGCGCCTCCACCTCAACCGCAGCATGGAGCATCCAGGATGAGCCTTACTGGGCAAGCATCAGATGGCGGGAGCCGCATCCTCGTGCTGGCAGCCGGCCTCGTCGGCGCGGCCGGCGTAGCGCTGTCGGCGACGGCGGCGCATCGCGGCGGCGCCTTCACCGGCACGGCGGCCAATTTCCTGCTGATGCATGCGCCGGCATTCCTTGCCATCGGCCTTGCCGGCGGCAATCGCTGCCTCAGAATCGCCAGCCTCGTCCTGCTCGCGGGCCTGCTTCTGTTCTGCGGCGATCTGCTCGCCCGCGACTTTCTCGGCTCGCGGCTGTTCCCGATGTCGGCGCCGATCGGCGGTACACTTTTGATCGCCGGCTGGGTAGCGATCGCCGTCTCGGCGCTGTGGCGTCCTCGGCCGTAGGTATTTCCGGCGAGCGTTTTTAACTCGCGCGCCGCTTGCGCTTGCGCGCAGGCAGGTCGTTGGCGCGGCGCCGCTCGGGCTGCTCGGTTCCGCGCGTGATGCCCCAATAGTTGCGGTAGATGTCCTGAAACAGATGACCAATCGGATGCATGACTGCTTCTCCTCAAGTTGAATCGATCCAATGCGTGGACACGAAAAATGGCCACGGTTCAGCCGCGCTTGCGCTCCACGAGGAAGCGCAGTTCGCGGCGCCAGGGGACCCGCTCTGCCGCGCCGCTTCTGGCTAATGGCCGCCGAGGCGATGCCCCAGTCGTTGCCGTAGATATCCTCGAACAAGTAACTCACCGGATGCATGGCACCCTCCTGTTGAAACCGCTCCGTCAAAAAGCGAGCGGACTTGGATCGATTCAAATCATAGGCCTCAATCACGCGAAGTCAAGCAGGATTTGAATCGATCCAACAAAAATGTTAGATGACCAGCAGCAATTCAGCGGTCATGTTCTTCCCGTGACCGGATTCGGAGGAACGACATGGCATCACTCCTCGAAGGCCAGGCAAGACCGATCAGGCTGGCCGACATCGCCAAGGCCGCCGGCGTCTCGCATGGCACGGCCTCAAATGTTTTCAGCCGCCCCGAGATCGTGCGCGCCGAAGTGCGCGAGCGGGTCAAGGCGGTGGCGGAGCAGATGGGTTATGCCGGTCCAGATCCGAAAGGCCGCCTGCTACGCGCCGGCAAGGTCAACGCCATCGGCGTCGCCACCACCGAGCCGCTCTCCTACTTCTTCGACGATCCGTTCGCCCGCGTGATGATGGCCGGCATTTCCGAAGCCTGCGACGCCACCGGCGCCGGCATCGCGCTGGTCTCGGCCGCCAACCAGGAAAAGCTCGCCTGGAACATTCAGAGCGCGCTTGTCGACGGCTTCGTGCTGTTCTGCATCGAAGGCGGCTCGCGTCTTGTCGATCTGACGCGCGAGCGCAGGTTGCCCTTCGTTGCGCTGGAGCTCGGCTTCCAGGACGAGACCGTATCGGCCATCGGCGTCGACAATGTCGCCGGCGCGAGGCTCGCCGCGCGCCATCTCGCCGAGCTTGGCCATCGCCGTTTCGCCGTCCTGTCGCTGGGCTTTGCCGACAACCGAACCGGCTTCGTGACGCCGGAGGTGGTGCGCAGCGCGGTCTACACCGGCACGCGCGATCGCCTTGCGGGCTATTTCGAGGAGCTTTCCCGCTTCGGCATCGATACGGCGAAAATCCCGGTCTATGAGACCGAGAACGAGGAAAAAAGCACCAGGGCCGGCCTCCAGGCGATCTTCGCCAGCGGCGAACCGCCGACCGCCATCCTGGCGATGTCGGACCGCATGGCCCTGATCGCCATCGACTGGTTGAGAGGACGCGGCCTCAACGTTCCCGGCGATGTCTCCATTGTCGGCTTTGACGGCGTGCCGGACGGCGCGCTGTCCACGCCGCCACTGACCACCATCGCCCAGCCGATCACCGAGATCGGCCGCCGCGCCGCGCGCATGATTCTCGACCATGATGGCGCGGTGCGGCGCGAGACGATGGGCGTCGAGTTCGTCGTCAGAGGTTCGACCGGGCCGGCACCGAAAGCCTGAGCGGGCTCAGGCAATTCGGATAGATCGCAGGCATTTCCTTGCCTGCGGTTAGTAGCCGCCCGCCCGCGCCGGCAGCGGCTGCACGCCAAATGTCGCACGCGCAGGCTCCTCGCGCACCGGCTTGGCGCGGGATGGGCCGAGGCTCGCAAGCCATTCGAGGTAGAGCGCAAGCGCGAGCTGCATGGCGATGCCTGCCGCGATCAGCAGCGTGTCGTAGGCCGGGCCGCCCGGGTTGATCAGCTTCAGCACCTGCGCCGCCATGGCGAGCAGCGTGCCGGCGATGAACACCGGCAGCGAGCGCTTGCCCAGGATCGCGAGCGGATTGTCGGGCCGGACGCGGAAGAGGTTGGAGACCGCCGGCAGCGCGACGATCAGATAGCTGACCGCAAGAATGTGCAAGAGCCGCGGCAGCGACAGGAAGGTCTTGTCGAAGCCGCCGATCACCACCGGCAGGTTGAACCACGTGATCTGACCCCAGAGCGGAGTGTGCACCCAGATCGCCGCGCCGACCACATAGATGCCGGCGGCACCCAGCAGCCACGGATTGACCGGGATCCGCCCGCCGCGCTTCACATGCAGCATGGCGGCAAGGCCGATGTTGAACAGGAACTGCCAGGACAGCGGGTTGAGGAACCAGAGGCCGGGCTCCGGATAGTTCGGCGGCGCGATCTGCCAAATGCCAGCGACGAGCCACAGCAGGCCGGACACGATCAGCGCCGGCACGGGCCGATAGCTGACGAACAGCACGAAAGCAGGCGCCGCCAGGAGCAGCGCCGCATAGACCGGCAAGATGTTGTTGTAGCCGAGCTGGTGGCCGAGCGTGACGATGCCGAGCAGCGCCTGCGGCGTGTTGCGCATCAAGGGTTCTATGTTGATCATCGCCAGCATTTCCGGCCGGTGCGCGAACAGCGCGGCGGCGCTAAACAGCGCGATCACCACCATCGTGATGACGATGTGGGAGATGTAGAGCACCCCGGCGCGCCGCCACATCTTCAAGGTCGCGAGCAACCGGCCGCCCGGCTTGAACTTCGTGCCGTAAGCCAGCGCCACCGAGATGCCGGAAATCAGCACGAAGGCTTCCGCCGCGTCGGAAAAGCCGAAATTCTTATAGGTCCAGTTCTCGAAGACGGTGCCAGGCACATGGTCGACGAAAATGGTGAGCAGCGCGAGCGCGCGCAGCACGTCGATACGCGTGTCACGATCGTTGATACGTGTGTCGCGATCATTGATGCGCGTATCGCGCTCTCCGACACGCTTATCGCGGTCGTTGGGAACAGGGGTGGTCATCGACAAAAGGCCTCAAAGCTGGTTGTTCATAGCCAGCAAATGCGACCCCCGGGGCGCACCGCTTCGATTCCTCCCACGGGGGAGTGTATCGGCGGAAAAACGGCCCGAATTGCGCCTGGTTCAATCAACTTTCGCGGAGCGCGAAAATATTCCGTTTTGAAGCCGGCAAATCAACGAATCTCTCATGGAATCAAATGGATATGAGCGCTTCCGAATATAGCGATAAAAACAGTATCCTGCGCCGGGACCTCGCCTTTCCTTACCGTCTGCTGAGGCCGGCGAACGCAAGCGGCGAGTGCCTGTTCGTGCTGCACGGGTCAGGTGTCGACGAGACGACGATGCTGCCGCTGGCAAGGCAGATCGCGCCTCGTTCGGTGATCGTCGCGGCGCGCGGCCGCATTCCACAGGAGGACGGATTTCGCTGGTTCGAGCGAATCACGCCGACCAGTTTCGAGCAGGTCTCCATCCATGCCGAGACGGCCGCTTATGCCCAGTTCGTGACGGACGTCGCGGAGGTGCAGCGGCTCGATCTGCAACGCGCGACCTTCCTTGGCTATTCGAACGGTGCCAATGTCGTCTCCAGCCTGATGCTGCTCCATCCCGGCATTGTCAGACAGGCAGCGCTGTTGAGGGCGATGCCGGTGCTCGACATCTCGCCAATGGCCAACCTCGGCGGCAGCCGCGTGTTGATCATTGCCGGGGCGGCCGACCAGACCTATGGCCCTTTCGCCCCTGCCCTGGTGACACTGTTCAGCGAACGCCAAGCCGAGGTCGACGCGCGCATCGTCGCCTCGGGCCATGAATTCGGCGACGCGGACGCCGCGATCCTGCGGCAATGGCTGGCGGCGCCTGTCGCGGTCGCCTGACTGGGTCAGGCGGGGCCCGGTGCGGCCATCAACGATCGAGACCATCCCGGCATGTTATAGGAACATCGTCCAGACACGCGTTGAGGGGGCTACTCGACCGTCCTCGGCCGATCCCCTCACCCATGTCCCATACGGTTCCAGGCGTCCAGGCCGGCGATCTTGTAGGCCTCGGCCAGCGTCGGGTAGTTGAAGGTGTTGTTGACGAAGAAGTCGACCGTGCCGCCGAGATTGATCACCGCCTGGCCGATATGGATGAGCTCGGTGGCGCCCTCGCCGACGATGTGGGCGCCGAGCAGGCGGCGCGTCTCGACCGAGAACAACAGCTTCAGGAACCCGCTGCTGACGCCCATGATGTGGCCGCGCGAGGTTTCGCGGAAGCGCGCCAGGCCGACCTCATAGGCTGCGCCGCTGTCGCGCACCTGCTCTTCCGACAGGCCGACCGTCGAAATCTCGGGCACGGCGTAGATGCCATAAGGAAAGCTCTCTGGCGGCGGCGGCAGGTGAACCCCGAAGGCGTGGCAAGCCGCCACTCGCCCCTGCTCCATCGACGTCGAAGCCAGGCTCGGGAAGCCGATGACGTCGCCGGACGCGTAGATGTTCGGCACGCTGGTCTGGAAAGTCTGCGGATCGACCTTGATGCGGCCGCGGGCGTCGGCCTCGATGCCGACCGTGTCGAGGCCGAGGCTGGCGACATTGCCGGTGCGACCGGCGGCGTAAAGCACTATCTCGGAGCGGATGGTGCGGCCGTCCGCCAATGTCACCTCGGCATGGTCGGGTTTCGAGGCGATCTCCTTCACCGTGCTGCCGAGGCGGATGGTCATGCCGCGGTCGCGCATCTGGTGGATGAAGTCGTCGACGATTTCGCGATCGATGAAGTCGAGGATGGTGTTGCGCGGTTCGACCAGTGTCACCGGCACGTCGAGAGCGGAAAAGATGGTGGCGTATTCGACGCCGATGACGCCGGCGCCGATCACCGTCAGCGTGCGCGGCAGATGATGGAGCTCCAGCATCTCGTCGCTGTCGAAGACGCGCTTCTTGTCAAAGGGCACGTCGGCCGGGCGGTGCGGCCTGGTGCCGACGGCGATCAGCGCGTTGGCGAATCCGACTTCGCTGTAGTCGCCATTATCGGCGGTCAGGCTGACCTTGTTCGGCGTGAGGAACTTCGCCGCGGCGCGCGCGCTCTTCACCGTGTTGCGCATGAACTGGTGCTGCAGCACCTCGACCTCATGATCGAGCGTCTTGTGCAGCCGGTCGACCAGATCCGAGATCGAAATGTCCTGCTTGACCCGGTAGCCGCGTCCGTAGAAGCCGCGTTCGCGCCAGCCCGAGAGGTTGAGCACCGTCTCGCGCAGCGTCTTCGACGGGATGGTTCCGGTATGCACCGAGACGCCGCCAAGGCGCCGGCCCCTGTCGACCACCAGCACCGACTTGCCAAGCTTGGCCGATTGCACCGCGGCGCGGCGCCCCGAAGGGCCGCTGCCGATGACCAGCATGTCGTAGTCCATGTCCCGTCCCCTTTGTGCGCCGCAGCAAGCTAGACCGGGAAGAATGTCATGTTCAACAGGCAACACCATTCCCTCGGCGGGCGAATCCGCCGATGCAACCAAAAGCATGAGAAACCTTAACCGGACGGCAAGGCTTGCGTGCAATGGTCCATGTCGAGGGGACCACCGGGGTAACAGAGTTGGCGATTTCCAAAAGCGATGCGCTGCCTGGCGCAGAGACCGGTTGCTGGTCCGGCCTTCAGAGCAGCGCGGTTCTCGCCGACCTGCGCGAGGGCCTGTTCCGTTTCATCGCGCTGGTGGTCGCCGCGGTCTTCGTCTATCGCGGTGCGCGTCACCTCGTCATCGATCCGGGCCGGCTGAACATCCTGCTGCTCATGATCTCCGACGTTCTGACCTTTACCTGGCTGCTGCTGGCGCGCCGGCCGATTGTCCGCGACTGGAGCCCTTTCACGGTATTCATCTCGGTGACGGCTGCTTTCGGTTCGGGTTTCGTATCGTTCCAGGATGGAATCGCCGTCATCCCGCTCTATATCGCGGCGCCGCTGCAATTCCTGGCGCTGTGGCTGGTGATCTGGGGTAAGATGTCGCTTGGCCGCTCCTTCGCCATCCTGCCGGCCAACCGCGGCGTCGTCACCGGCGGCGCCTATCGGTTCGTGCGGCACCCAATCTATGCCGGCTATCTGGCAGGGCACATCCTGTTCCTGCTGTCGAGCTTCTCGCTCTACAATTTCGCCGTCTACGCGATCATTACCCTGTTCCAGGTCCATCGCATCCTGCGCGAGGAGCGCATCCTGGCGCTGACAGAGGAGTATCGCGACTATCTCGGGCGGGTTCGCTACAGGCTCTGTCCCGGCATCTTCTGACGTCGCGCCCGGCGGTGGCGGGCACGTTCCTTGAATTCCAGGCCGCCCTCACCATTTGAAAAGGCGGCAGGCATTCCCACGGGGGTGCTGCGATCGAGGAACGGATATGAACGCACGCGTATTGGACAGCGAGATCATCACGACGAGGTTTGAGGACACCCGCGCATATCGTGGGGTGCGGACAAGGCGCATTTTCGCCTTCCTGCTCGACTATTTCTTCGTCGCGCTGCTGACCATTCCCTTCGCCATCCTGGTCGCCATTCTCGGCCTGTTGACCTTCGGCCTCGGCTGGGCGCTGTTTTCCGTGCTGGTGCCGATGGTCGCCATCCTCTACATCTGGAACACGCTGGGCAGCCGCGACCAGGCGACGACCGGCATGAAGATCATGGGCATCCGCCTGGAGAAGCTCGACGGCAGCCGCATCGACGGCATGACGGCTGTGGTTCACTCGGTGCTGTTCTGGGCCGGCAACGTCATCCTGACGCCGCTAGTGCTCCTGGTCACGCTGTTCTCCGACCGCAAGCGCACGCTGCACGACCTGCTGCTCGGCACCGTCGTAACCCGCACCGATATCTGACGGATTCACGGCCGCGCGCATCAAGCCGCCGCGTCGCCCGTGCTTAAATATGAACAGGCCAAGGCCATCGCGGCAGCATAATCCTGTTGAATTTTTCGGCGACCGGGCCAAAGGTAGGGCGATTCGCAGGAGCGTTTCCAAGATTAGATGACGCAGCATCCGACCCAGTCGCCGCAGTTCTTCCTGACCGCGCCGTCGCCGTGCCCTTACCTGGAGGGACAGTTCGAGCGCAAGGTGTTCACGCACCTTGTCGGCGACAAGGCGCCGGAGATGAATGACCTGCTGACGCAAGGCGGCTTCCGGCGCTCGCAGAACATCGCCTACCGTCCGGCCTGCGAGTCGTGCCGCGCCTGTGTGTCGGTCCGCATCCTGGCACAGGAATTCAGTCCCAGCCGCAACATGCGCCGCGTCATCCAGCACAATGCCGACCTTGTCGGCGCCATGCATGACGCGCAGCCTTCGACCGAGCAATACTCGCTCTTCCGCAGCTATCTCGACGCCCGGCATCGCCGCGGCGGTATGTCGGACATGACCGTGCTCGACTATGCGATGATGGTGGAAGACACCCATGTCGACACCAAGATCATTGAATACCGGCGTCGCGGCCCCGACACGTTCATCACCGGCAAGGGCCATGGCGAGCTGATAGCCGTCGCGCTCACCGACAAGATGGCCGATGGCCTGTCGATGGTCTATTCCTATTTCAATCCCGACTTCGAGGACCGCTCGCTCGGCACCTTCATGATCCTCGATCACATCGCCCGCGCCAAGGCGATGGGACTGCCCCACGTCTATCTCGGCTACTGGGTCAACGGCTCGCGCAAGATGAATTATAAGATGCGCTTCATGCCGCAGGAGCATCTCGGCCCGAAAGGCTGGGAACGCTACGACCACGAAGCGGTCAGTCGCTGAACCTCCCCACGCTTCATCCTTAACTGTTTCAAGGAGGAGGACACCGGTCTTTCGGCCCTCAGGCTGGAACGAGCGCGGCGTGGCCGCTGTGCGCCTGCTCAAGATAGTTTGCGAGAATGCCCAAGTGTCCACCCACACCGACCACCAAAAAGGTCTCCTGATCACCGCCATAGGCGGCCTCACACTGACCGTCGACATACCGCTGATCCGGCTCGCCGACGGCACACCCTGGACGATCATGATGTTGCGCACCGCCACCACCTTGCTGGCCGGGCTGGTGGTGTGGGCCGTCTGGCGGTCGTTCGACCGGAACGCGCCCCGGCTCATCCCGGGCTGGTCGGGACTTGCCGTGGCCTTTTGCTACGGCATGACCGGGATATGCTTCGTCACGGCGGTCTATCACACCTCGACGGCCGACCTTGTCTTCATCCTGGCCTTCAACACCGTGTTCGCGGCGCTGCTGTCATGGCTCTTCCTCAAGGAAAGACCGCGGCCTGCAACCGTCATCGCCATGCTGGCGATGATTTTCGGCGTGCTGATCATCGTCGGCGGCTCCGTCGGCACCGGGCATCTGTTCGGCGATTTCATGGCGCTGTGCTCGACCTTCTTCGTCGCCCTCGCCATCACCATTTCGCGCGCCAGCAGCGAGGACATGGGCTTCACCGCGCTGGTCGGCGTCATCCTGCCGCTGGTGCTCGCCGTCTTCATGATTTCAGGCGAAGGCGTTCACGTGAACGCACCGTGGTGGATCGTCTTCAACGGCGCCGTGATCATGCCGATCTCGTTCTTCTGCCTTGCCAACGGACCGAAATACATTTCAGGCCCGGAAGTGGCGATGTTCTATCTGCTGGAGACGGTGCTGGCGCCGGTCTGGGTCTGGCTGATCTTCGCCGAGGAGCCGACGCGCAACAGCCTGATCGGCGGCTCGATCCTGATCGTGACGCTGGTCGCGCATTCGCTATGGCAATTGCATGAGGGCCGCAAGCGCCGTGCTGCGCTTGCCGTGGTTCACCCGACCTGAACTTTCCTCGGCTCGGCCGCCGCTTCGATCTGCGGCGGCGCGCCGGCCTCGTCGGCGACAGGCGGAAGCTCGTCCATGATCTCGACCTCGCGCAGCCATTCGCGCCAGATGGCGACGAGCAGCGCCATCAACACCGGGCCGATGAACAAGCCGAGGAAACCCATCGTCTTGACGCCGCCGATCAAGCCGAAAAAGGTCGGCAGGAAGGGGAGCTTGATCGGGCCGCCGACCAGCTTGGGCCGCAGCGTCTTGTCGACGATGAAGAGCTCGACCGCGCCCCAGATGAACAGGGTCGCGCCGGCGAAAAGCTTGCCGCTGGCGGCGAGGTAGATCGACACCAGGGTGAAGGAGAGCGGCGCGCCGCCCGGGATCAGCGCCATGATGCCGGTGAGCGCGCCGAGTGTCACCGGCGACGGCACGCCGGCCAGCCAATAGGCAATGCCGAGCACCAGGCCCTCGCCGATGGCGATGATGGTCATGCCCGTCACGGTCGAGGAGATGGTTGCCGGCACGACGCGCGAGATCCGCTCCCAACGCGTCGGCAGGATGCGTTCGCCGAGGCGATCGACCTGGGCCGCGAAAGCCTCGCCGTCGCGATAGGCGAAGAACAGCGCGATCATCATGAACAGAAGCGTCAGAATCAGGCTGAAGGCGCTGCCACCGGCGGCCAAGGCGCCGCGATAGATGCTGCCGATATTGGAGCCGCTGATCAGCTGGATCAACTCGCCGATGCCGCCGGGATGGCCGAGATAGGCCGTCCACTGCTCGTTCAGCCACTGGCCGACGACCGGTATGGCGGCGATCCAACCCGGTGTCGCCGCGCCGTGGCGATTGGTCTCGATCGCCCAGGTGACCCACTCGCGCAGCTCGTTGATGGCATAGGTGCCGGCAAGCGCGATCGGCACCACCAGGAAGGTGAGGATGAAAAGGATCGCCAAGGTCGCGCCGACCGTGCGGTTGCCGCCGACACCAACGAGCAGCCGGCGGTACAGCGGCCAGCTGGCAAAGGCGATGACGAGCGCCGCCAGCACCGGGAACAGGAAGCCGTGGAAGAAATAGACGCCGGCAGCGACGATCAGCACCAGGAGCCAGCGCGCCGCCGACAGCGGTGGGATGACGGCCGCCCTCAGCGGCGTCGACAGGCCGAACAGGCGCTGCCCCGGCTTCTGGATCTCGGCGCGCTTCAACCCGGCGTTGCTCCCTGCCTGATGGTTCGATGGATGCTTATGCACCATCATAGTGCAGCAATCGTGACGATAGTCCAAATAGTGCCTTTCCTTCTCCCCTTGTAGGAGAAGGTGGATCGGCGCGCAGCGCCGAGACGGATGAGGGATGTTTCAGCGGGGTGAGGCGTTGGCGGCATCCAACGCAGCTCAAGTCCGTGTCAAGCTGGAACACCCCTCATCCGTCGCCTTCGGCGACACCTTCTCCCGCAAGGGGAGAAGGAAAGGCGCTGCTTCACCCAAATTTCCCCGTCCTGGGAAAACCCTTCGGCACCATGCGGCCGGCGGCGGCGCGGGCTCCGATCCATTCGGTCAGCTCCTCGCGCGACTTGGTGAAGGTGCGATCGGCCGAATCCTGCCAGGAGAGCCCCGTCGCCAGGGTGAAGGTCTTCAGGTCCAGCACGCCGCCGTCCTTGTATTTCTGCAGGCGCACACCCTTGCCGCGCGCCATTTCCGGAATTTCGGCCAGGGGGAAGACCAGCATCTTGCGGTTCTCGCCGACAATAGCGAGATGGTCGCCCGAAACCGGGATGCAGCGCTTGGCCTCGTCCGGCGCCTTGACGTTCATCACCTGCTTGCCCTTGCGGGTGTTGGCAACGACCTCTTCCTCCGAAACGACGAAGCCATTGGCGTCGTATGAGACGAGCAGCAGCTTGCGCTTCGGATCATGGACGAAGGCAGTGACGATGTCCTGGTCGTTCTCCATGTCGACGATGATGCGGATCGGCTCGCCATGGCCGCGCCCGCCCGGCAGCCGATCGGCGCCGATGGTGTAGAACTTGCCGCCGGTGGTGAAGACCAGGATCTTGTCCGTGGTCTGGGCATGGAAGGCGAGCTTCAGGCTGTCGCCTTCCTTGAAGGTGAGCTGCGAATGGTCGGTCAGGTGGCCCTTCATGGCGCGCAGCCAGCCCTTTTCCGACACAACGACGGTGACCGGCTCGCGCTCGATCATCGCATGCGCAATGTCGGTCAAGTCGTGCTCGGGCGCATCGGCAAACTGGGTGCGACGCTTGCCGAGTTCGGTCTGCGGACCGAACGTGTCGCGGACCTTGCTGACTTCCCACTTGATCGTCGACCATTGCTTGGCGTCGGAAGCCAGCAGGGCCTCGATCTGCTTCTTCTCGGTGGTGAGGCCGTCAAATTCCTTGCGGATCTCGATCTCTTCGAGCTTGCGCAAGGCGCGCAGGCGCATGTTGAGGATGGCTTCGGCCTGGTTGTCGGTGAGCGACCAGCGGGCCATCATCACCTGCTTGGGCTCATCCTCCTCGCGGATGATCCTGATGACCTCGTCGATGTTGAGATAGGCGATCAGATAACCGGCGAGGATTTCCAGCCGCTTCTCGATCTCGCCGAGCCGGTATTTCGAACGACGGATCAAAACCTCGCGGCGGTGGTCGAGCCACTCCTTGAGCACGCCCTTCAACGACAGGACGTTCGGCACCTTACCGCGCGACAGCACGTTCATGTTGAGCGGGAAGCGGCTTTCGAGCTCGGTAAGCTTGAACAGCGATTCCATCAGGATGCCGGGATCGACGGTGCGGCTCTTCGGCACCAGGACGATGCGGATGTCCTCCGCACTCTCGTCGCGGATGTCTTCGAGCAGCGGCAGCTTGCGTGCCATCAAAAGCTCGGCGATCTTCTCGATCAGCCTGGCCTTCTGCACGCCGTAGGGGATCTCGGTGACGACGATGCTCCAGGTGCCCCTGCCCTGGTCCTCCTGGCCCCATTTGGAGCGCACGCGGAAACCGCCGCGGCCCGTCTCATAGGCTTCGAGGATCGAGGCGCGGCTGTCGACGATGATGCCGCCCGTCGGGAAATCCGGCCCCTGGACGAAATCCATCAGCTTCGCCACCGGCGCTTCGGGATGCTCGATCAGATGGAGCGCTGCGTCGCAAAGCTCGGCGGCGTTGTGCGGCGGGATCGAGGTCGCCATGCCGACGGCAATGCCCGACGAGCCGTTGGCGAGCAGGTTCGGGAAAGCGCCCGGCAGGACGGACGGCTCCTCGTCCTCTTCATTGTAGGTCGGCCGAAAATCGACGGCGTCCTCGGTGATGCCGGCAAGCAGCTCGCTCGCCACTTCGGTCATGCGCGCTTCGGTGTAGCGCATCGCCGCGGCGTTATCGCCGTCGATGTTGCCGAAATTGCCCTGCCCGTCGACCAGCGGGTAGCGCATCGAGAAATCCTGCGCCAGCCGTACCAGCGCATCGTAGATCGACTGGTCGCCATGCGGATGGAACTTGCCCATCACGTCGCCGACGATGCGGGCGCATTTGGCGAAACCCTGATCGGGGTTGAGCCTGAGCAGCCGCATGGCATGCATGATGCGGCGATGGACCGGCTTCAGTCCGTCGCGCACATCCGGCAGCGCCCGATGCATGATGGTCGACAGCGCGTAAGCGAGATAGCGCCGCTCGAGCGCTTCCTTCAGATCGACCGGTTCGATTTTATCGCCGCCGCCATTGTCATCAGGCGGCAAAAGCCTTTTTCCCATGAATTTGGACTAGCTGAGCGGGTGATTCGCGGCAAGCGCCGCGTGAACGTCGGCGCATTCGCCGTGGCTACAGACACGCAGCCGGCGGTGTGAAGAATTTCACGGAAGCGGCCCCGCGGCGGCTGCAATTTGCCGCCGATCTGCAACAGGCTTAGTCGGCAACATGACGCCGACCAACATCAATCCGTTACATGCGGCCGCTATCTGGCAATGCAACGCGCTGGCGGAGGAAAGCCGCGGTTCATGACAAATTCACCGCATCGGGCAATAGCTGCCGACCGGCGTTTGCTTTTCATCGCCGTTTTCGACAAATGGGCCCGGAAATGCCTTTTTCCCGTCCCGTTCGTCACGGAATGGTGATGGAGCAGATGTCAAAAATAATTTCACAATAGCCAATCAGGACAGGGAATTCGCCATGACAATCCAACGCTCAACACTCAAGAAACTGGCCTTTTCGACCTTTCTGCTGACGCTGCCGCTCAATTCGGCCTTCGCCGCCGATCCGGCGGTGGCCGAGCGCATCAAGGCGGCCCTTGCCGCCCAGGGCGTCGAGATTTCCTGGACAGGCGTCTCCGGCGACGATTCGAACGCCGTCCTGCAAGGTGTTTCCATCAAGCCGGCGGCCGAGAAGGAAGCGCTGCCGATCGGCGACGTGAAGCTGGAGGGGGTCAGCGAGGCCAATGGCAGCTATGAGATCGCAACCCTCTCGACCTCGCCTTTCGAGCACAGCAAGGACGGCGTGACGCTCAATCTCAGCCCGGTGGTCGTCCACGACATGAAGGTCCCGGCCGAAGGCGGCACCGATCCGCTCGGCTCGCTGATGATGTACAAGTCGGCGGAACTCTCCAACATGACAGTCAAGGTCGGCGACAAGACGGCTTTCGCGATGGACGGGCTTGCCGTCCAGATCACCCCGCCGGCCGACGGCAAGGCGATGGACTTTACCGCCAACACCGAAAAATTCACCGCCGACCTATCGCTGGTCGACGATCCGAAGTCCAAGGAAGCGATCGATGCGCTCGGCTACCAGAACATCTCGGGCAACATCGCGATGGCCGGCACCTGGCAGCCGAGCGACGGAAAGATGGAGCTGTCGAAATATGACATCTCGGTCGAGAATGCCGGCACGCTCGGCATGACCTTCAATCTCGGCGGCTACACGCTCGACTTCATCAAGTCGATGCAGGAGATGCAGAAGAAGCTCGCCGCCCAGCCGGAAGGCGCCGACAATTCCGCGCAAGGCATGGCCATGCTCGGCCTGATGCAGCAGCTTTCTTTCAACGGCGCATCGGTGCGCTTCGAGGACGATTCGCTCACCGGCAAGGTGCTCGACTATGTCGGCAAGCAACAGGGCATGTCGGCCAAGGACGTCGCCAACCAGGCCAAGGCGATCGTGCCGTTCGGCATGGCGCAGCTCAACAATCCCGAGCTGACGGCGGAAGTCTCGGCGGCAGTCAATACCTTCCTCGACAATCCAAAGAGCCTGGAAATCTCGGCCGAGCCGCCGTCGTCGGTGCCGTTCGCGCTGATCATGGCCGGCGCCATGTCCAACCCGCTCGACCTGCCGAAGACGCTTGGCGTCAAGGTCAAGGCGAACCAAGACTGATCGGACAGTCAGCTGCAAAGAAAAGCCCGGCAGCGATGCCGGGCTTTTCTTGTTGAAGGCGATTCTTGTAGGAAAAAGAAGATCCTGGCTACGGCTTTTAGCCTTCCTTCTTCGCCGCAGCGACGCGCAGCGACAGCTCGCGCAGCTGCTGCGGAGTCGCTTCCGAAGGCGCGTTCATCAACAGGTCGTAGGCCTGCTGGTTCATCGGGAACATGGTGATCTCGCGTAGGTTCTTGGCGCCGACCAAAAGCATGACGACGCGGTCGATGCCGAATGCCGCTCCGCCATGCGGCGGCGCGCCATACTGGAAGGCACGGTAGAGGCCGCCAAAGCGATCCTCGACCGTCTGCCGATCCAAACCGACCATCTCGAAGGCCTTGACCATGGTTTCCGGCAGATGGTTGCGGATGCCGCCCGAGGCGATCTCGAAGCCGTTGCAGACCGCATCGTACTGGAATGCCTTGATGCCGAGCGGCTCCTGGTTGGTCAGGGCGTCAATGCCGCCCTGCGGCATCGAGAACGGATTGTGGGCGAAGTCGATCTTCTTCTCGTCCTCGTTCCATTCGAAGAACGGGAAGTCGACGATCCAGCAGAGCTCGAAGCGGTCGCGGTCGACGAGGTTCAATTCCTCGCCGGCTCGGGTGCGCGCTGCACCGGCAAAGGAGACGAACTTCTTCGGGTCGCCGGCGACGAAGAAGGCGGCGTCGCCGTCGGCAAGGCCGAGCTGGAGGCGGATCGCCTCGGTGCGCTCCTCGCCGATGTTCTTGGCGAGCGGACCGGCGCCTTCGAGTTTTTCGCCTTCCTTGCGCCAGAAGATGTAGCCGAGGCCAGGCTGCCCCTCGCCCTGCGCCCAGGAATTCATGCGGTCGCAGAAGGCGCGGCTGCCACCGGTCTTGGCCGGGATCGCCCACACCTCGGCTTTCGGATCGTTGGCCAGGATGTTGGCGAAGACCTTGAAGCCGGAATCGCGGAAATGATCGGAAACCGCCTGCATCACGATCGGGTTGCGCAGGTCCGGCTTGTCGGTGCCGTATTTGCGCATGGCAACATCATAGGGGATGCGCGGCCATTCCTTGGTGACGGGCTTGCCATTGGCGAAAGCCTCGAAGACGGAGGTCATCACCGGCGCCAGGGTGGAGAGCACATCGTCCTGCTCGACGAAGCTCATCTCGAGGTCAAGCTGGTAGAATTCGCCCGGCAGGCGGTCGGCGCGCGGATCCTCGTCGCGGAAGCAGGGCGCGATTTGGAAATAGCGGTCGAAGCCGGAGACCATGATCAGCTGCTTGTACTGCTGCGGCGCCTGCGGCAACGCGTAGAAGGTGCCGGGATGGATGCGCGACGGCACCAGGAAGTCGCGCGCCCCTTCGGGCGACGACGCGGTGAGGATCGGCGTCGAAAACTCGGTGAAGCCGACCTCCCCCATGCGCTTGCGCATCTCGGCGATGATTTTTGTCCGCGCGACGATGTTCTTGTGCAGTGTCTCGCGGCGCAGATCGAGGAAGCGGTATTTCAGGCGGATGTCTTCCGGGTAGTCCGGCTCGCCGAACACCGGCAGCGGCAGCTCCTTGGCGGCCGACAGGACTTCGATCTCGCGCGCGAAAATCTCGATTTCGCCGGTCGGCAGGTTCGGATTGACGGTTTCCGGCAGCCGCGCCTTGACCTCGCCGTCGACGCGGATCACCCATTCGCCGCGCAAGGTCTCGGCGGCCTTGAAGGCCGGCGAATCCGGATCGGCGACGATCTGGGTCAGGCCGTAATGGTCGCGAAGATCGATGAAGAGCAGTCCGCCATGGTCGCGCACGCGATGCACCCAGCCCGACAGGCGGACGGAATTGCCGACGTCGTTCTTTCTCAACTGGGCACAGGTGTGGCTGCGGTAACGATGCATAGTCATGGGGTAAAGTCCGGAAATTGCGGGCGTCGGCCCGGCTCGAAAATTGGCGCGAAAAGCGCATGAGAGGCCGGCTTTGTCAAGGCAAGCGGTCACACAGGCGCGCCGCTGCGACTGTTCAGGCAAAGTGGACTTGCACACCCCGGCTTTGGAAATCGGCGAGCGTGGCAGCAGGCGCGGTCCTTTCCACCACGAGATGGCGGATCGCATCCGCCCCTGCCACGCGATAGGGCGCGGCGGTGGCGAGCTTGTCGTTGGTGACGGCAATGACGATGCCGGCGCTGTTTTTCGCCATGGCGCGTTTCACCTCGGCTTCGGCCGAATCGAAAGCGGTGACGCCGCGCGTGATATCCAGCCCGCAGGAGCCCAGAAAGAACAGATCGGCGCCGAGCTGCGCCACAGCGGCGAGCGTATCGGTCCCGACGCAGGTTCCGAGATCGGGCACATAGCGGCCGCCGAGCACGATCAGCTCGACCAGGGGAAGGTCCGTCAGAGCCGAGGCGACGCCCAGCGAATTGGTGGCGACGGTCAGCTCCATATCGCGCGGGATCGCCCGGGCGATCGCCTCGTTGGTCGTGCCGCCGTCGATGAACAGCGACTGCCCCGTGCCGAGCAGCGCAACAGCCGCCCTGGCGAGCCGAGTTTTTTCCTCGACCGCATGACGGCTGCGCTGGCTGAGCGGCGCGGCTGCAAAGGGCCCCGATGGGACAGCGCCGCCATAAACGCGACGCAGCTGCCCGGCCTTCGCCAGTTCCCTCAGGTCGCGGCGCACAGTGTCCTCCGACACGCCGAAACGGCTGGCAAGCTCGCCGGCCAGCACCTTTCCGTCGGCCGCAAGCCGGTCGCGAATGAGTTGGTGGCGTTCTTCGGTGAGCATGCGCGATCCTATTTATTTGTACACGTTGTTGCATGTTTTGCCCGTTCATGCAAGAAACAGAGTCGCCGGCAGCCTGAGAGCCGCCGCCCCTTATCGGATTTGCCTGATGACCCTTGGCCTGAAATTCGCCCCCCAGCACCGCCTCTATGCCGGCTTCGCGATCTATTCCTTTGCCATGGGCAATATCTTTCCGCGGCTGCCCGACATCAAGCGGGCCATGCAGATCGAGGACGGCACGCTCGGTCTCGCCCTGATCGGGACGCCCATCGGCACTCTGATCGCGCTGACGCTGGCGACGCCGATCCTGGAGCGCGTCGGGTTTCGCCGCGCGCTGCTGTGGCTGGTGCCGCTGCTTGGCTTCGCCTATGCCGTCGCGGTGCATGCGTCAGGCCCCGCGGCCCTGTTCCTGATGCTGCTCCCGGTCGGATTGATGATCGGCAGCATCGAGATCATCTTGAATGTCGAGGCGGACAGGACCGAGTTCCTGCTCAAGCGCCGCATCATGAACCGGGCGCATTCGTTCTGGAGCATCGGCTTCTTCGGCGCAGGCCTGTTCGGCGGCGCGCTGGCGCATCTCGGCCTGTCGCCGCAACTGCATCTGGCGCTGGTGGTGCCGACGGTGGCGGTTGCGATGGCGCTGTTCCTGGGCGGCTTCGAACCCGCGCCTGCCCGTTTCGCCGCGACCGGCGACAAGCCGCCGATATTCGCCCGTCCGACGCTGCCGATCCTGATCCTCGTCGCGGTGACACTGTCGGCAATGCTGATGGAAGGCGCCAGCATGGACTGGTCGGCGATTTATATGCGCACCGTGTTCGACTCAGGGCCGTTCGTCGCCGGGATCACGGTCGCACTGTTCGCCTTCTCGCAGGCGATGACACGCTTCTTCGCCGACAGCTTCGTCGACCGCCATTCGCCGAGCGGCGTGGCGCGCGTGCTGTTGGCGACGATGATGGCCGGCGTCTTCATCGTCTTCTTCTCGCCCCTACCCTTCATCTCGATGCTGGGCTTTGCGCTTCTAGGCATCGGCAGCAGCGCCATCTTTCCGCTGGCGATCTCGGCTGCGGCGCAGCGTACCGACCGTCCGGCGGCGATCAATGTCGCGGCCCTGTCGCAGATCTCCTTCGTCGCCTTTCTGCTTGGCCCGCCGCTGCTCGGCTTCGTGTCGGACCACTGGGGCATCCGCTCGGCCTATGGCATCGGTATCCCCTTCATCCTGCTCAGCCTGGCCACAGCCGGCGTGCTTGGCCGACGGCCATCGGCCGAAGCCGCGGATACCGCAAGGCAAAGCGTGGAGGCGCAGGCCGGCGAGGCCTGAACCGCCCCGCCGGGCCAGCGCATATCGCCATCGCGCGAAACTAGCGGTGCGTGACGACGTCGCGGCGCTTGACGAATGCCCGCGCGGCTGAAATTGAAAGAGGCCTAATATTGTGCCAAAAGCGATTTGATGCAGGTCATCACCACACAAGAAGAACTCGAGAGCGTTGTCGCGGCGTTCGAAAAGTCGGAATTCGTTACCGTCGATACCGAATTCATTCGCGAGACGACCTTCTGGCCGATCCTTTGCCTGATCCAGATGGCCGCGCCTGGGATTGAGGCGCTTATCGATCCGTTATCGCCCGGCATCGACCTGAAACCGTTTTTCCGGCTCATGGCCAACGAAGCGGTGCTGAAGGTTTTTCACGCGGCGCGCCAGGACATCGAAATCATCGTCCATCTCGGCGATCTGGTGCCGCATCCGGTGTTCGACACCCAGGTGGCGGCGATGGTCTGCGGCTTCGGCGACAGCGTTTCCTACGACCAGCTCGTGCAGAAGGTCACCGGAGCCCGGCTGGACAAGTCCTCGCGCTTCACCGACTGGCGGCACCGGCCGCTCTCCGACAAGCAGCTCGAATACGCGCTTGCCGACGTCACCCACCTGATCGAGGTCTACCAGCATCTCAGCGCCGAGCTGAAGCGCGAGAATCGCGGCCACTGGCTGAACGAGGAGATGGATGTCCTCACCTCGCGCGAGACCTACGATCCGCATCCCGAAGATGCCTGGAAAAGGCTGAAGATGCGGCTGCGCAAACCGCAGGAGCTGGCGATCGTGCAGGCGGTGGCGGCCTGGCGCGAGCGCGAGGCGCGTGAGCGCGACGTGCCGCGCGGCCGCGTGCTCAAGGACGACGCGATCTACGAGATCGCCCAGCAGGCGCCGCGCGATGCGGCCGCGCTCGGCAAGCTGCGCACCACGCCGAAAGGCTGGGAACGCTCCGCCACGGCAACCGCGCTGCTCGGCGCGGTCAACGCGGCGCTGGCGCTGCCCAAGGACGCGATGCCGAAACTGCCGAAAAGCGTGCAGCCGCCGGAGGGGTCGAGTGCGGCGGCGGAACTGCTCAAGGTGCTGCTCAGGATCGTCGCAGAGAAGGAAGGCGTGGCCACCAAGGTGCTTGCCTCCAGCGACGATATCGACCGCATCGCCGCCGAGGGCGACGAAGCCGACGTGGCGGCATTGCAGGGCTGGCGGCGCGCCGTTTTCGGCGAGCAGGCGCTGAGGCTGGTACGCGGCGAGATCGGCATCAAATTCGACAAGCGCCGGATCGCGTTGTTCGAGCTGTAGCGCCTTTCCCTTCTCCCCTTGTTGCGGGAGAAGGTGGATCGGCGTGCAGCGCCGGGACGGATGAAGGGTGTTCCAGCGAAGTGAAACGCTGGCGATCTCCTATCGCGGCATCCAACGCTGGCTTAAGTCCGTGTCAAGCTGGAACACCCTTCATCCGGCCGCTGCGCGGCCACCTTCTCCCACAACAAGGGGAGAAGGGAAAGGCGAGCCTCACACCACCTCGAGCAGGTGGAGCGCGAACCAGATCCAGGCGATGAGAAGTATGCCGGCGCCAAGGAAGAAGGCGCGGCTGCGGTGCAGCACATGGTTTCTGTCGAGATGCACCCAGGCGTGGACATAGCGCGTGACTATGAACAGCCACATCAACGCCAGCGTCAGATAGTTCACGCCGTTGGTGACGAACAGCGCCAGGCACAGCACGTGAAAGAGAACCGGCAGCTCGAACTGGTTGATCAGGTTGTTCGCGACGGTGACGCTCGAGGCCGGCTCGGTTGAGCGGACCTTGTACTGGCCGATCCTGGCTTCGCCGGACTTAACAGCGAGATAGCGCCGCTTGAACATCACCAGATAGACGACATAGACCAGAAGCACATGCGCCAGCATCGGCCAGAAGATGGCTGTCTGGCGCATCTGCTTGTCCTCAGCGTCGCCGCCCGGCCAGCGCGAAGACCGCGATGACGAAGACCGGGATCGCCAGCAGCGCGAATTTGCTGACGGTCAGCAAAGAGGCGAAGGCCAGCGAATCGGGATTGGCCAGCTGGAAATCGGAGAGCAGCCGCGCCATGGCAAAATTCTGGGTGTAGTCGGCGACCGCATAGGGAGCCACCAGCACCAGCGAGAACAAGGCCTGCAGCTGCGTCGGCAAGGCGCGGAAGGTGCTGAGTCGCCGCCCGAAGGCGAGGATAAGGCTCACCAGCGTCAGCGACAGCAGCGCCGGGAACAAAAGGTCGAAGGTCAGATAGTGCCAGACGATGATGATCTCGCCGCCGCGCCGGCCGAGCGCGGTGAGCCACGCCATGCCTTCGTCGGGCGTGAAGCCGGCGACGCGCATGTCGAGTGAGGCCAGGCCGCCGCTCAAGCGCTGGAAATAGAGAAACTCCAGCGCCGTCATGACCAGGAACAGCGCAATCGAGGCGATGGAGAGCGCTGCCGCGTGACGCGACAGCCGAAGCACCGCCACGCTCAAGTCACGCCACAGTCCCCGCCGGCGGTCAGGCCGATCGGTCTGCCGATCAAATTCCGCCCGGGTAATTGGGGCTTTCGCGGGTGATCGTGACGTCATGGGCATGGCTTTCACGAAGTCCGGCGTTGGATATGCGCACAAAAGTGGCGCGCTCGCGGAAATCTGCAAGATCACGTCCACCCACATAACCCATAGCGGCTTTCAGGCCGCCTGCAAGCTGGTGCAGCACGCCAGCCACAGGTCCTTTATAGGGAACCTGCCCTTCAATGCCCTCCGGAACCAGCTTCAGCGTGTCGCGAACTTCAGCCTGGAAGTAGCGGTCGGCCGAGCCGCGCGCCATGGCGCCGACCGAACCCATGCCCCGATACGCTTTGAAGGAGCGGCCCTGGTGGAGATAGACCTCGCCGGGGCTCTCGTCGGTGCCGGCAAGCAGCGAACCGATCATGGCCGCGCTTGCGCCGGCGGCGAGCGCCTTGGCGAGATCGCCTGAATATTTGATGCCGCCATCGGCGATGACGCTGACGCCGGCCCTGCTGGCCGTCTCGACCGCCGACATGATTGCCGACAGCTGCGGGACACCGACACCGGCGACGATTCTGGTGGTGCAGATCGAACCCGGGCCGATGCCGACCTTGACGGCGTCGGCGCCAGCGTCGATCAGCGCCTGCGTGCCCTCGGCGGTGGCGACATTGCCGGCCAGGATGCGCACGGAGTTCGACAGTTTCTTCGCCCGCGTCACCGCATCCAGCACGCGCTGCGAGTGGCCATGCGCGGTGTCGATGACGAGCAAGTCCACGCCGGCGTCAATCAGGCGCTCGGCGCGCTCGAACCCGTCATCGCCGACGCTGGTGGCGGCCGCCGCGCGCAGGCGCCCCTGCGCGTCCTTGGTGGCGTGCGGGTTGAGCTGCGACTTCTCGATGTCCTTGACGGTGATCAGGCCGACGCAATTGCCGTTCCTGTCGACCACTACCAGCTTCTCGATGCGATGCTTGTGAAGGAGACGCTTGGCTTCGTCCTGGTCGACATTCTCCTTGACCGTGATCAGGTTCTCACGCGTCATCAGCTCGTAGACCTTCTGCGATGGATCGGAGGCGAAGCGCACGTCGCGGTTGGTGAGGATGCCGACGAGGCGGCCGACCGTGTGGCCGCCGGTGCCGCCATTTTCGACCACCGGAATGCCGGAAATCGAATAGGTGCGCATCAGCGCCAGCGCATCGGCCAGCGTGGCGTCGGGGCCGATGGTGACTGGGTTCACCACCATGCCGGATTCGAATTTCTTCACCTGCCTGACCTGCTCGGCCTGTTCGGACGGCGAGAAATTGCGGTGGATGACGCCGATGCCGCCGGCCTGCGCCATAGCGATCGCCAGCCGCGCCTCGGTGACGGTGTCCATGGCCGCCGACAGGATCGGCACGTTGAGATCGATGTCGCCGGCAATACGGGTGCGGATGTCGGTTTCGCCCGGCATCACCTCGGAATGGCCGGGCTGCAAGAGCACGTCGTCGAAAGTCAGCGCCAGCGCGCCGGTGGACGTTTCGATGATTTTTGCCATGGCCAGTCCTTTTGAATGCGGAAAAGGCGCCAGGCCGATTGGCCAGCGCCGACTCTCTTCTTCCCTTTCAGGATTGGCGCTGGCTGGTAACACGTCCTGTCGCGGTTGAAAAGCCGATCGTTGCGAGACGGCCTATTCGATGCCCAGAAGAGCATCGAGCAAAGCGTGGCGCGGCAACTCAAAAGGATTGACGACAGTTACGCCGCCCCACGTAAAACCGTCTTGAAGATCTTCTGACAAAAGGAGCCGGCAACCCGCTTGCGAAGCGGCGGAAAGAATGACGGCATCCCAGACGCCGAAACCATGGTCCGCAGCAAGATCGACAGCCGTCATCATCACTTCCGGCGTTGTTTCAATAACCGGGAAGGCGTCGCGCCAGCTAAGCAGTGTATCGCGAGCCTCCTGGGGCGACCTTCCAGCCTTGCGAAGCAGAACATTGAACAGTTCACCCAGCACCTGGACCGGAACAACCACAGCGCCTTGCGGAACGTTCCGTAGCAATTCGAGGGCGAGGTCGCGCTTCTCAGGATCATTGACGCCCTCCGCGTAGGCAAGGACGTTGGTATCCAGCGCGATCTTCACGGGTTATCCTCATAAAGATCCTCGCGAGTCCAGCGTCCTGCATTGACGATCGGCTGCCTTTCGAGTCGCGACAGCAGAGCTGCGCGCGACCGGGAGGCCACGCCCTCGTGCTTGTCCGCAGGCACGATCCGCGCCACTGGCCGCCCATGGCTGGTCACGACGTAGCTCTGCCCCTCGCGTACTTCACGCAGGATATGAGAGAATCTGCGATTGGCGTCGGCTGCAGAAACAGTTTCGTCCATGGTTGCACCTATAATGTAGTTATTATTACTACATAGCGGCCGGCCTTGCATTTGACAAGTCCGCGTACCGTGACGCCAACCAGGACTGCGCTCCCGCAAAAGTGACAGCAATTTAATGCGACATCCGGGACGAGGCGTGATAACCGCCCGGTCGCACCGGTTCGCCCCCAAGCCGGGCCTAGATTCGCGAAGACAGATCAGGGCGTTTCCCTTGAACCGCATCATCCCGCTCATACTGGCGGTCGCATTGTTCATGGAGAACATGGATTCGACCGTGATCGCGACGTCGCTGCCGGCGATCGCTGTCGACATCCACACGAGCCCGATCGCGCTGAAGCTGGCGCTGACGGCTTATCTGGTGTCGCTGGCGATCTTCATTCCGATCAGCGGCTGGATGGCCGACCGGTTCGGCGCCAAGAACGTCTTTCGCGCTGCGATCGGTGTCTTCATCGCCGGCTCGGTTGCCTGCGCGTTTTCCAATTCACTGCCGGCTTTCGTTGTGTCGCGCTTCCTGCAAGGCATGGGCGGGGCGATGATGACGCCGGTCGGCCGCCTGGTGCTGGTGCGCGCCACGCCCAAGAGCGAGCTGGTCGCGGCGATGTCCTGGCTGACCGTGCCGGCGCTGGTCGGCCCGCTCGTCGGCCCGCCGATCGGCGGCTTCATCACCACATACTTCACCTGGCACTGGATTTTTCTGATCAACGTGCCAATCGGCTTTATCGGCATGTGGCTCGCCACCCGCTATCTGCCCAGGACGGAGCCCGCCGAGACGCCGCCGCTCGATTTCCCGGGCTTCGTGCTCTCCGGCCTTGCCGCTTCCGGCATCGTCTTCGGCCTTTCCGTCGTCAGCCTGCCGGCGCTGCCGCCGATGGCCGGCTTCATCACCATTGTCGTCGGCGTAATCTCGGGCGCGCTCTATCTCCTCCATGCGCGGCACGCCAGGAATCCGCTGCTGGCGCTGGAGCTGTTCCGCAACCAGGTTTTCCGGTCCTCCGTGCTCGGCGGCTCGCTGTTTCGCATCGGCATCGGCGCGGTGCCGTTCCTTTTGCCGCTGATGTTCCAGATCGGCTTCGGGCTGACGCCCTTCCAGTCGGGCATGATCACCTTCGTCTCGGCGATCGGCGCCATCGGCATGAAGTTCGTGACCGCGCTGCTGTTCCGGCTCGCCGGCTTCCGGCGCGTGCTGATCTGGGGCTCACTGGTCGCGGCCGCATCGATCGCCATCTACGGCCTGTTCACGCCGCAGACGCCTTACGCCCTGATGCTGGCGATCCTTTTGGTCGGCGGCTTCATCCGCTCGATGTTCTTCACCGGCGTCAATGCGCTTTCCTATGCCGAGATCACGCCCGCCGACACCAGCAAGGCGACGCCGATCACGGCGGTTTTCCAGCAATTGTCGATCGCGCTCGGCGTGGCGCTAGCCGGCGGCATCCTCGAAGTGTCGACCTCGATCCATGGCGGGCCGCTAACCCTACGGGATTTCCACATCGCCTTCTTCATCGTGGCAGCCGTCTCGGCGGCGGCATCGATCACCTTCATGCGGCTTGCGCCGGAGGCCGGCAACGCGGTCTCGGGCCACGGCCGGCTGACCAAGCCGAAGACGCTGGAAACGGTGGGGACCGCGGGGAAGTGAGCGCCGCTTCTCCTTCTCCCCTTGTGGGAGAAGGAGAAGGCGCTAGCCTTTGAACTCCTTCGCCAGCAAATACAGCTCCACCGATTCATCGCGCGAGGCCGGCGGTTTCACATGATGGACGGATCGGAAATTCTGCTTCAGCAATGACAAAAGCTCGTTCTCGGCGCCGCCCTGAAAAGTCTTGGCGAGGAAATGTCCGCCGGGCTCCAGGACGTGCAACGCGAAATCGGCCGCGACTTCGCACAGATGCATGGTGCGCAGATGGTCGGTGCGGCGATGCCCGGTCGTGGGTGCCGCCATATCGGACAGCACCACATCCGGCCGGCCGCCGAGCGCCTCGGCAAGTTTTTGCGGCGCGTCGGGATCGAGGAAATCCATCTGCAGGATGACGGCGCCCGGAACCGCGGCCATCTCGAGATAGTCGATGCCGACGACATGTGGGTTTTCCGCCGTCGACTTCGTCCGCGCGGCCGCTACCTGGCACCAGCCGCCGGGCGCAGCGCCGAGGTCGATGACCTTCATGCCGGGCTTCAGCAGATGATGCTTGTCGTCGATCTCGATCAGCTTGTAGGCGGCGCGCGAGCGGTAGCCGTCGGCCTTGGAGCGCTGCACATAGGGATCGTTCATGTGGCGCTCGAGCCAGCGGCGCGAGGATTCCTTCAAGCCGCTCTTCTTCTTGATCCTGGTCTTGAGGACGCGAATGCCGGCGGAACCCGGCTTATCCGGTTTTCTAGCCATCAACGGCCTCGCCCGCCATCGCGCCAGACACCGTCATCAGCCATCAATTCGCTCAGGATCCCCTCGCGCAGGCCGCGGTCGGCGACGCGCAAGCGCTCGGACGGCCAGACACCGCGGATCGCTTCCAGGATGGCGCAGCCGGCGAGCACGAGGTCGGCGCGGTCGGCGCCGATGCAGGGGTTGGCGCAGCGCTGCTGGAAATCCCAGCCGATCAGGCGCTCGATCATGCGATCGACGCTGTCGCGGTCCATCCAGAGGCCATCGACGCGGCGGCGGTCGTAGCGATCGAGATCGAGATGCACGCCGGCCAGCGTCGTCACCGTGCCGGAGGTGCCGAGCAGGTGGAAATTGGGACTTGCCAGCACATGTGCCAGCCGGTCGCGGCCGTCGAAGACCTTCAACCGCGCGGCCACGTCGTCGACCATGGCGGCAAAGGTCTCGCGCGTGACCGTGCGGCCGCCGAAGCGCTCGGCGAGCGACACCACGCCGACTGGCAGCGACGTCCAGGAGACAATGTGGTTGGCGAGCCTCGGAGAGCGCCGTCCGGTCAGGTCGATCAGCGCGATTTCCGACGAGCCGCCGCCGATGTCGAACAGCACCACGCCTTGCGTGTCGCGCTCGACCAGCGAGCCGCAACCGGAAACGGCAAGTCGGGCCTCGGTCTGGCGGTCGATGATCTCGAGCTTGAGTCCGGCCTCGCGCTCGACCCGATCCAGGAACTCGACACCGTTTGCGGCCGAACGGCAGGCTTCGGTGGCAATCAGCCTGGCTTTCCTGATCTTGCGGTTGCGCAGCTTCTCGCCGCAGATCTTCAGCGCCTCGACCGCGCGGTCCATCGCGGCTTGGCTGAGCCGGCCGCTGGCGGTCAGCCCCTCGCCCAGCCTGACGATGCGCGAGAAAGCGTCGATGACTCGGAACTGGCCGTGACGGCCAGGCACCGCGACCAGCAGCCGGCAATTGTTGGTGCCGAGGTCGAGCGCGGCGAAGACAGGCAATTCCTGTTGCGGCGGACGCTGCGGGGCCGCCAGCCTTGGCTCAACCGGCGAAAGCCCGCTCGGAGGCTGTTTTGTCGCCGTGGCGGCAGGCGCGGCATGCGGCACGGCGACGTTCTCGTCACGCGCGAACACCTTGCGGCCGCGCTTGCGCTTGCGTCGCTTGCGCGTCTTGCCTTTCGGTTGATCGCCATGCTGGTCGGCCTGGCTTAGGCCAATCTGTCGCTGGCCGGCATGTCTTTGGTGCGCACCCGCGTGGCGGCTGAATCGCGCCGTGTGCGGGCCCGCCGATTGCGTCGGCGATGCCCCGGACATGCCCACTGCCGACGCGCCCGCGCCGGTATCGTGGTCTTCCACTTCAGTTCCTTCCGGCGCCGCGCGAACCGGTAGCGGACGCAGCAGGCACCTCGATTTGTTCAAGTTGCCAACAGAGTAGCAGCGCAGTTCACAATCACCAAGAGCGCGAGGCCGAATTTCGCAAACGTCGCATTTTGCCAGATCACGTTGGGGCAATGTCTTGCCGGTTGAATAGCCGGCTTCAATCAGGCATGTCTGAAATGAAGGTTCGAAGGTTGGGCAACATCAAAATCAATGAGTTGCAACGCATGATGACGACGCCATGAATTGGAGGCGCTATTTCTGGCCGGTCATAGGCATCGCGGCCGTGGCGTTCTCGCTTTGGCTGCTCATCCACGAACTGCGCGGCGTTTCGCTCGACGACGTCTGGGCCGGCATTGCCGCCATCCCGCCGCGCGGCTGGGTGCTCGCGGCACTGAGCGCGGTCGTCGCCTATGCCTCGCTCGCCGGCTACGACCACATCGCGCTGCTGCATATCGGCAAGAAAGTATCGTGGCTGTTCGTCACGCTGTGCTCCTTCACCACTTACGCGGTGTCGCACAATATCGGCGGCTCGGTGTTTTCCGGCGCGGTCATCCGTTACCGCGCCTACGGCACGCGAGGACTGACCGGCCAGGAGGTCGGCGTGCTGGTGGCGATCTGCTGGTTCACCTTCATCCTGTCCAGCGTTTTTCTCGGCGGCCTCGTGCTGTTGCTGGAACCGCAGATCATCGATCGTTTCACGGGCGCGCCGCATCACGGCGCCGCATTCGCCGCAGGGCTCGCCATGCTCATCCTTGCCTGCGCCTACGCCTTCGGCAGTTGGCTGCGGCTGAGACCGCTGAAGATAGGCAGCTTCCAGCTGCACTATCCGGCGCTGCCGATCGTGGCGCGGCAATTGCTGATTGGGCCGGTCGAACTGCTCGGGGCCGCCGCGATCATCTATTTTGCCCTGCCCGAGATCGGCAATCCCGGCTATTTCGTGGTGCTCGGCGTGTTCATGGTGTCGTTCTCGATCGGGCTCCTGTCGCACGCGCCTGGCGCGCTCGGCGTGTTCGAATTCGTCTTCCTCACCGGGCTTTCGGACATGGATCCGGTCGGCGTGCTCGCCGCGCTTCTGGTGTTCCGCCTGTTCTATCTCATTGTTCCGCTGCTGATCGGCCTTGGCGTGGTGCTCTATTTCGAGCATTCCCAATACAGCAAAGGCGAGAGCTGAGCCTTCGGCGCCCGGCGGCAGAGCCAATGCATGTCGCCCAAAGTGCGGAACGGCTTTGGGAGAACGACATGCATCGGACAAAGGCTCAAAAAGCCTGCGTTGATCTCAGCTGCGGGCTTGACTATTTTCCGATGGCGGCTACAAGGCAGCGCTCGCGGCACATGAGCCGCCCGCATCGCGCGATACCAGACGCGCCTGCTGGGGAATAGGTTAACGGTAGACCCACGGACTCTGACTCCGTTAGTCCTGGTTCGAATCCAGGTTCCCCAGCCAAACTGGACTCCCTGTCGTCACAACGGTTTGCTTTGCGCCTGTTGCCGCTCCAGATGCGACCGTTTCCGCAAGTAGATCAAACGGTTGCCTGAAGACAGCGTGAACCTCACCTAGGTCCCATTGGCAGTTCGACAGCACGAGATTCAAGAGCCGCTTTTTCTCGTGCACAGGCTGTTTCGCAAACAGTCGGCTGGCGTTGCGCGCCAGTTCCAACAGCCGGATGCCGTCCTCCATGTATGATTCCTCGGCACTGCCATGGCGCTCTATCTCGCGAAGCAGCCGCGTCTGTTCGGTTCGCCACTGTGCCGACATTCGGTCGTAGAAGGCGTTGTCGATGCGGCCATCGAGCTTGTCGAGATACATGGCGTGCAGCCGATCCTCGAGCCGCTTGTACTCGACCTGGCATCGATGGATCGCCTGCTCGTGCTCACGGCGCTCGTCGGCATGGCTAGCCATGAGGGCCGCCTTTACCCATTCCAGTATCTCTTCGTCGAAATGCAACCGGTCGAGCAGGTTGGCGAATGCCTGATCGAGCACCTCCTCGCGGACGTATTTGCGGCGGCAATCTGCGTATCCGCCGCGGCCTTTGTTGGTATGCCCCGTGCAGTGATAGTAGACGTATTTGCCCTTCTTGATCTCCGCCACGATGGCGCAGCCGCATTCGGTGCAGGTCATCAGGCCGGTAAAGGCGAACTCGTTTCCTGTCGGGTGAGTTGGGACCGCATTGCGGCCCGTCAGAATGTCCTGGAACCCGCTCCCACAGTTCGATCGATACGAGAGGCTCGTGCTTACCCCGGTGCAATTTACCGTTCCACTGGAACATTCCCGTATAGAGGCGGTTGCGCAGGATCGTATGCACGGTGCTGACCGGAACCGGATTGCCGCTCTTGGGATAGATCAGCCCGTCGCCATGAGCTGCCTTGGCCAAGGCCTTGAGCGAATACTGTCCGGTTGCGTAGCGCTCGAACAGCTGTGTGACGACTGGAGCCAGTTCAGGATGCGGCTCGATAACCTTTCTGCCATCCTTCCCCGTGGTGTTGACATAGCCCAGCGGAGCCTTTGTCGGCCATATGCCCTGCTCCGCCTTCTCCATCTGCCCCTTGCGGGCTTCTTCCGACAGGTTGTCGATATAGTTCTTGGCCATCAAGACCTTGATGCCGTGCATGAACTTTTCAGATGAACGCGAGTCTCGCGACAGCGTCACACCTTCCTTGGCAAGGTGGATTTCCACATCAAGTTCATCAAGAGTCACCCAGTCCTTCAGGTTACGATAGAGTCGGTCGGTCTTCTCGACCAGGACGCTTCGAATGCCGGGATGCTTTCGCAGGTATTTGACCATCTCGGTGAAGTTGGTCCGGCCGGTGGTCTTGGCTGTCTCGACGTCGATAAACTCCTGCACAATGTCGAACCGCTGTTGCAGGGCGTAGTCGCGCAGCAGCTTGCATTGCGCGGGGATGGAGAAGCCTTCCTTCTCCTGCTCCTTGGAGGAGACGCGCGCGTAAAGCAACGCCTTAACAAGGCCTGGAGGCCTTGCCACTTTCATAAGACGCTGGTTCATCTAGGTGTCTCTTTCCCTCGGTGGTCATCGAGTTTGCGGATGTACAGAGCCGGCGATCAAGCGGCCATGAAGCGCCGGCTATTTGCCCCGGTCAATCCGGTCCCATTCGGCAAGGATGCGGAAGAATCCACCGAGATTGTCGACGATTTGCCGTGAGTCTTCCGTTGACATCGGTCGCCCCATGCGTGCCTCGAACAAGCGAGCTGTTCGTTCCAGAAATGCTTCGTCAATGGCACGTTGGCGCGAAAACAGATCGGTCTCGGCGTTCCGCTCAACGCTACGTTTTGTAACGCGCCGCTTCACGTTCAATGGTTTCGTCCCGACCACATCTGCATCGGGACAAGATTCGCTGAAGTTGTCTCAGCGGCGAATGGCCGTTATGTGCGCTGTTGTTTCTTTTCTTACTCCGATTTCTCCCAACGGCGGGTCGCAGCCTCAAGTCGAGAGATTCTCGGTTTTGGTCTGCAGAACTAAATCGGCGGCCATCGCCCGGTACCGCCTACAATCCGCATCAATGGCCGACCGGTCCGGCTGTTCCAGCGGTAGGCTCCCGGTGATTTCCTTCAAATCATCAAGTATCGAAGCAATATGCGGCCAGGGAAATTCGGTGGGATCGTCGATGTCGCGATCTGCGCCGGCGACGATTTCGAGCTTAGCGACGACGCCAAGAAGCGAGCGCGCCGGGGTTTGAGGCAGTTCGTCCTGTAGTTTCAGGGCAGCCGTCATAGCTTCGATTTCTGCTTGATAGGCGATCGAGTAGCCGAGCTTCTCATCCATAGCTTCCCGGGGCGCTGTGGCGAGTAAGCGAGCTTCCAAACGCTGCTGCAGACGACACAACACCAGCGAGGCTCTTTGGGCCTGCCGACAGTTCGTGAACAATGCAATAGCTGGATCAGAAGCAGCTTCGCGGCTCTTGCCGCTCTCCCGAGGCCGGGTCGGTGTTCCGCGGTTCCGACGAGAATTTGTATTCAAAGATCCAGCCATCATTCGGTCGACCATCCGGTTCCTGGCTCCTGTGCCCAGCCGTCAAGATGCTAGCACGACAAATTGTTGTAGAGAATACTCCGTGGTGAAATACTCTTCAACCCGTTGATCTCCCACCGATGGAGATACGTGAGGTATTCGCTCGGAATTTGCGAACGGCCCGACTAGCCAAAGGCCTGTCGCAGGAAGAGCTTGCACACCGCGCCGACATTGATCGTACGTACATCAGCTCTCTAGAGAGAGGCGTCTACAACGCCAGCATTGATGTAGTCGATCGTCTCGCCAAGGCGTTGGAAATCGAGGTGGCCGTGTTGCTCTCCAAGAATGAGTCGGGATCAATCAAACGAAATTGAGCTGGCGTCCGCATCCAACGATGTCGGATGGTCGGAATCGGTTTGCCTCGAAAACGAAGTTGAATTGGAAATAACGCGTGGCCGATGAGCAAGATTGCACTGCTCATTCGCCAGTTGCCTCAGGCCAAGACAAAACCCACTGGAGCTGGATATCGCAATTAATGGTACCGGCTACAATCAAGAGCGGCCACTTTGCGCCTCCATATTGGCCATTAGATTTTGCCCTAACGCTACCTGGATTCGCGGACAAGAAGGACGCAGTTCTGCCCCAAGCCAACCTCGAGGATATGAACATAGGCGCTCTACTCGAGCGCGGCTTCGACGTTGCGGCTTGCGATTAAACATTAGGCCGATGTAAGAGCTGATTAGGCTTGGAAAGCTCCACTTCGATTATTCAGTAATTTCGAGTTGTTTTGCGGGGCACGATGACGTTGACGGTGGCAAATGCAGAGATTCTCTTACGCCGATATGAAGCCCCCGCAAACCAGGATCTTTTCTTTGTTGGGTCAGCAGACCGACGTATCACATTCTATTCACAGCAGGTTCGCGCGCTTGAGCTAGCCCACGCGCTCGATGCAAGCGGGAGGCTTCTCCCAGACGACCGGATCGCAGTCATCGGCGGTGGCGCCGCAGGCCTTACCGTCGAGATGGCCCTTAACGTGCTTGGCGCCCGTGTTGAACTTTTCGAAGCTTCAGCTCAAGTTCTTAATCTTCAGCGAGGCTCGCCAAGGCTGCTGGACCCCAAAATATACGAGTGGCCTCGACCGGGAGCACTTGACCTACGTGCTGACCTTCCATTCCTCGACTGGAGCCGGGGCTTAGCTACTGCAACGCGAGAGGAGCTCATTCAAGGCAACGTGAAACTTGAGGCGCTTGTTGGGACGCAGCGCCAAGTTCAGCGCCATTTTGGCGTGAGAATCGCATCGGTTGAGAGGATCGCCAACAGGTGGGAGGTAACACCCGTTGGCGGCGCTCCCCAAGCTTTCACGAAAGTTATCGTCACATCCGGGTTTGGCGTTGAGCCTAATGTCGGAACTGCTGTTGCGCAGGCATACTGGAGCGCGGATGGCCCCCCGCAACCACAGCCTGCAAACGCTCGCTGCCTAATCAGCGGCGTTGGCGATGGCGGCCTGACTGACATGATGGCATTGCTGGTCGATAACTTTGAGCACCGTGCGTTTACTGAAGATTTTCTCAATCTCGTTTCAGCAGCTGAAATAGCGACGGCGGTCGATGCAGCCGAGGCCGCGGCTATCGGTACCGTTACGCTGCAGTCTCAATACGACCTCACTGTCCGACCAGTTTTGGAAAAATGGGGAGTCATAAACGACCTAGCTCAGAGGCTTGTCCCAGGACGTACGGTCGTCATGAACGCGACCAACGGATCTATTTTAGTGAAAGGGGCGGCATCAAAGCTCAATCAGGTGATGGCCTACGCTCTTCAGCTTACGGCGGCAGCTCAAAATCCGCCTCAGTTCTCTATTGCCAGCGGAAAGCTGAACAACGTCACAGATGAGGCCGGCCGCAAGCTCGCGCACGGTCCGGTCCTTCCAGATGGAACTCCTATTGGGGCCTTTGACCTGGTGATAGTGCGTCACGGACCAAAAAGGGAAGACCACCTCGCCTGGTTGGGCGATAAGTTCGAAATTTTTAAGGCGCATCGTTCGGGATTGGCCGCGGCTGATCCGGCCTCGGCTGATCCGCCCGTACTGTTAAACGACACATACGGTTTTTTCCATGAGAAGCAGGATCGTTTCGTTCAGCCGGCACAGAAATTAGAGCGTGCACATACTCGAGAGCGAAGAGAACATCTGATTATCCTGCAGCTTGACCGAGCTACTCGTAGCGTCGTCGAGCGAGGAGCAATGTCGCTCCTAGATGCGATTACTGGTAACAAGGCGGGTCTTGAGATTTACCTAGCCAACGCACCTGCATCGCTTGGAACTCTGCCGAGTGTACTAGTTCGGGCACTTCGTAGCGCCGGAGATCGGATAGCAGTCACCTGCAGACCTGATGATCACGCGGCTTGGATAAATGTGATTCCATGGATCAGTATGCGTATTGCGCAGCTTCCGGTCCCATATCCTCCAGTGCTCGCCCCTCCTCCGCAGACGCTATCTGAGGCAGTCGATGCCGTTCTGCTCGCGAAACTGGACCATGAGCTTTCTATGGTCTGGCAGTCAGGAACTTGCAATCTCGGTGCTGTACATCAAACCATTCTGGCAGCGATTCAGCCGGTCTGGGATGTATGGCGCACCGCGCTGCAAAATAGCCCCAAGTTGCGATCACACGTGTTGCAGACACTCTGGAATTGTGAGGGTGGCAGCAGCTGGGACGGCAATGGTGGTTGCATGGCGCGCCTGACGTCTGCGCTTGTTCTTATGCTAGCGACCAGCCTCGCGGTGGCTGGTTTGAATCCCGACGGGAGCAGCAAACAATCCAACCTTGCCTATGCTTCCGGCTTCGGACTCGGATCAGGCTGCGAATCCAGATCCGGAAAGCAGATCGACGACTGCAATGACCCTAGCGAATGGGACGCCGATATCATCATTCTGTCTGCCGCGGTTGAACTCGATTTTGAACTTGCAGGCACCCTCGGCTCGGCGGGAGGAGATCCAGCGCGGTCTCTCGCCGGGGCAGCGCGGGTAGCTCCCGCTCTGGTCAAACGTAGTACAAGGTGGCGAACGAAGCTTGCCGGTCCACTCCAGCACTGGCACGATGAAGTTGCCCTGGAACTGGAAGAGTTCGAGGCACGACGCGACGCGGGGATATCAGCGCTATGATAACGCTTGCCGGTTTCTCGGACCTCCTGACGGCACGTGCATCCTCGGTTGGCCTTGAAGTCAGGGCTGACCCCGGAATCATTGCGGATGGGTTTCGTGGCCGCGAGCCAAGTGATGCCAGACTTCCTACAGAAAAGGTCGGAATATGGTGCGGAACGTATCCGGTGATCATTGCGCCGTTGACTCCGACTGCGGCATCCGATTTCGGACCGCAAACGAAAGCACTGCACACTCAAGTCTTGATAGCCAGGTCTTACGTACCCCCGCAGTGCGTAGTCGACATGCACCTCTTCCTTCTTTTTCAGGCGGACTCGATCGACGATGATCAGGCAGCTGCGATCGATCGGCTGGAGCGCGACGAGAGCATCTGTCGAAAGCAGGTATTTGTTCCCCGGGTTAACACCGCTGAAGCCTTCGAGGCATTCGTCGACCGGACATTTCTCGCTCGCCCGTGGGCGGAACAACGGCCCAGAACGCGCGGATTTCAGTTGGACCAACCTGCAGCAGTGGTACGGGAGATACTGGAAAGGCAGGGGCTCGCTCCGGTTGCCGCCGAAGCATGGGTGCGTATAGCGGATGCTTATCGAAGTGGTGAGATCGCGGCGCCGAGCGAGTTGGTGAGAGATCTGGTTGCCGCAATGGATGAAAGCCATGTCTGATTTCTTCCTTACCAAGCTCCTCATCAATGAGTTTCGCACGTTTTCGGAGTGCGAGATCAGATTGCCGAATTCCCCTGGGGTATTGTTGGTTTGCGGACCAAATGGCCTCGGCAAGTCAACGCTTTTTGACGGCCTAGAGTGGTGTCTGTCGGGTAAAGTGGATCGCTTCGAGCATGCAAATAGAGGGGTGACTAGTGATCAATACCTTCGCAATTGGCATAGTCGGCTCGACCGTCAAACCTCAGTTGAGGCTACCTTCACGGGCGGTGAATCCACCCGGAGAAGGATTGTAGATCAGCAGGAGATCCAAGACGGCGAAGAACCGTCAAAACTCATGCAGTCGACCGCTTGGCGATCTCCAATTGGCGACCTTCACAACTATCTCCTTCTCACACACTTTCTTGGCCAATCAACCCTCACCCGCATGACCCACCGTCAAGCGACACAACGATGGGAATATCTCAAGGGGCCGGCCCGCAGTGATTGGGCGACCGAGATTGCTACCTCGCTGCACGGACATGGAAACAGCGCGGAAGCGAGAGCGTTCAACACTGCTGCAACCGAAGCTCAAGCCGAGGCGAAACGACTGGAGGACCTGCTAAGATCGGAGGAAGCCGTATTTGCCAGCAGCCGTGTGGCAGGTGCCATCGACGAGACGCAGTTGATTGCTCAAGCTGCGACTGTCCTGGACGACCTTCAACAATTGGACGCAGAGGTAACCATCAACGAATCGCCCGCGTCAGGCCAAGTCGCTTTGAACCATCTTTCCGAGACGATCGGTAAACTAAGAACTTGGCTTACCGGTCGGGAGACGAAACTTGAGCGTGCGGCAGCTTGTCTGAGGCAATACAATGAGGCGAATGCACGAGTTACCGAATTGCAAGCAAACCTCACGCCTGCAACAGCATCAATGACGGACCTGCAACACCGTGTCGAGTCTGCGACGTCGGACCTCAAAGAGGTTGAGGCCCGCCTTCAGCAAGCCAAGATAGCGTCGGCTGAGTTGAGCAGTAAACTTGCTGCGATCGAAACATTACGCAACCTCTTAGACACGAGGGCCTTGCAAGAGAAAAATCGCATCGAGCTGGATAGTGAGGTCGAACGGCTTGACCAAGACTTGGCGGCAGCCGAAGAGCGGGTACGCGTTGCGGATAAACGACTGAGGATCTCCCAGTCGATCGATGCTCGCCTCCGCACAATTTTACAAGAAATAAACGATGAAGAGGCCCGCCAAAAACTCGGGAGTGACATCTCGGAACTCGACGAACGAATTGTTGCTCAATCGGCGCAAATTGAATCGCTCCAAAAGGCGGCCCCCGACCTTGTGTCCCGCTTGCAACTAGCGAGAGGCAGGCAGCAAGCTGCCAGTGAAAGACTTCAAGCGAACAGGACAGCGCTCTCTTCAGCTCGGTCGGCAGTCGATCAACTGACGGCCGCCGTCGTTCAAGTTGCCGCACACATTGAGGATTCGACCTGTGTTTGCCCAATCTGCTTCACGGACTTTGAGCCCGGCGAATTGCGTCGTCGGGCCTCAGCTTCAGCGGAAGCACTGGGCCCGACCCTCGCACCTCTCGAGGAGTTGGTTCAGCAGGCGCAAAAGGAAGTTGATGATGCCGCGTCCGACGCTAGGACGCTCGCTGCGCAGGAAAGTGAGTTGCGAGAAGCTCACCAACAGTTGTCAGCGTTAGTCGAAGAACGGAGCGCCAAAGTAGTTCGGTGGAACGCATCGCTTGGTGTGGAAGGGAAGTCGGATCCAGCCCCTACGCAGCCGAACCTTTCGGCACTTCAACAAAGGGCAAACCGGCTACGGCATTGGATACGGATCATCGGAGAACCTGGCACCCTTCAAAGCGCGTGGTCTACCGAGCTCCTGTCCCGCAACAACATTGGTACTCGTCTCACTGAGCGCAGGAAGTCACGAGACGGAGAGGCGCTGCTTGTAGTCAGGGCGGAGGAGGACATTCAATTCACAGTCGGACTCCTTGGAATAGGCAACATCGACGGACTAGCCGATGAACTGCTCGCCATCCGAAGTCAAAAGGGGCAGGCGGAAAAGGCTTCCATCGATGCTGAGATCAATCTCCAACGCGCTCAAGCGGCTCTCGATGGCCTAGAGCGCGAACTTTCCGCCGCCATCACTCGGCAGAAAGGCCTTTCGGTTGCGCTCGAAGCTGCGCGAGGCGAAGTCGACCGGACAGTCACAGTCTGGGCGGGCCTGGGAATGCCCGGCGATCGCCCCACGGAAGATGAAAGGTCGAAAGCCGAGTTGCTTACCCACTCGCATAAAGCCCGTATTAGCACCGCTGAGCAAACCATGGCGCGGCTGCGTCTCGGGTTCAGCATTACTCTTCAGCAGGACGCCCACAAGGAAGCTTTTTCGCAATTGCAAGCAGCGGTCGACGCGTCGCCTTCGCTGGGGCGGGATGAGACGCTTCAATTGGTCAGATTGTCCCAAGCACAGGCGGTCGCGAGAGCGCAGAACTACCTCAGGGCACAGCGGATCGCACATACTGCCTACCAGCAGATTAATCAGCGCGTTGGCGCCTTCAATCAGCGTTATCTCAAACCGGTGAACGATCTTATGAATAAGATCAATCGCGCCATCCTCACCGACCCGGACGTCGGCTTGGATCTAGAGTTCTCACGCAACGCTGTCCGCCAAAGAACTCGCCCTTTACCGAAAGCTCCGCGCAACATTGAGAACTTGGACCCATTGCTAGTCCACAGCGAAGGCCAAATGGCTGCACTTGCCGTAAGTATGTTGTGTGCAGCCAGCATAACCTTCACGTGGTCCCGCTGGCGTGGTCTGGTGATGGACGATCCACTTCAGCACAATGACATAGTTCACGCATCCGCATTCGCGGATTTGATGCGGAACCTCATCCGCGAGAAGAATTACCAGATACTCCTCTCGACCCATGACCTAGGTCAGGCCGACTTTCTGCGCCGCAAGTTTGTCGCCGGGGGAATCCCCTGCGTCTTGGTGCAACTCGTCGGGCGCGGGAAGGAGGGCACCCTTATTCAGGTGGACGATCAGTACTCGCATGCCGCCTAGACCAGCAGGTTGGCCGAGCCTCGATCCGAACTGACCTAGCGTCCGGTTTCCACGGCGAAGGAATTGGAGGTGTTTACCTCTACCATGGCAACTATTGCGCGACCTTGGTGATCAAACCGCTTGAGCCCACTCGCAGAATGAGCTTTGACAAGAAGCGAACTTAAGTGAACGGCAGCGGTGTGTCTGCCGACCCATTGCCCTTAATCGCGATTGTTCTGTCCCGATCCAGTGCGCCACGCAGCCGGATTACCGACCCATCGATTAATATCGGATTCCCGCCACCCCGCACCGTTGACGCTGATTTTCAGCTGAGCCGGGAAAGTGCCTTCGGCGATTTTGCGGTACATCGTCGAGCGGGACAAGCCAGTCCGTGCAAGGACAGTTCTTAGGCGAATGATACGATCCGGTTCAGGCATGGCTGCCTTACCTTTCGCTGGGAGCCTTTGGCACATCCTGGAACCAGACAGTGCAACTCAGGCTCGCGCAATCCGATTTGTCATCTTATCGATCTGTGGCGCGGGAACGGCGGCAATCGGAAGGAGTCACAGCCCGATGCCCCGTCCCATGCTGATGCCGTGGTTGAACATCAGTTCCACACCCAGGCGCCGGCCGGATTCGACCTGAATGCCGAGCGCCTTCTTATGATTGGCGAGCAGGGATTCCAGTTGCGGATCGCGTTCGAGGCTTTTGGCCATGTCGGACATTGCCGTGCGCGTTGACTTGTAGCCCGACATGTCGCCGGCCTGGTATTGGCCCTGGCTCGTGCGATCGAGCTTTTGCCAACGCTCCACGAAACGATCTGCGCGGCGGCTCGGATCGTTGTCCAGTCCGGTGCGGATTTCCGTTTCAAGCTGGAGAGCCAGCACGATACGATTGACCCGGCCGGCGCCCGTCTCATGAACCAGCTCGGGATTCTTGGCGTAGGCCGCTTCGGCATCGCGCCAGCCATGCGGCCGCACCTTCTCGAACGCGCTGCGGGCATCTCTCAATTCGCGCATCTGCTCGGCATTGCCCTGCCCGTCCGCATTTCCAGCACTGAGGATCGCGTCGAGCGCGCGCGCGTGGCGCACAAGCGCCCTCGTGCGAGCGCTGCGCAACGCCGCTTCCGCGTCCACCGGCACATCCGTATCGCGCTGCGCTCCCCTGTCGGAAGTATCTGTCCGTGGCGCAGCGCCGACATCGGTGCCCAGCACTTCAAAATTCTCCCTTCCCGGCCTGCGCCCACGGTCCTGGCCGGGCTCGGTATCTCCGGGCGAGCGCAATCCGTCCAGCAGTCCGCCGATCCGATCGCGGAGGTTCTCCGGAACGATGCGATGCACGATCTCGACCACACGCTCGCGGAAGGTGATGCCGCGCCTCTCGGCATAGCTCTGAGCTGGATCGGCTTGCCCGTAGTCCGACGCCATGTCCTTGGCGCGGTCGCGTGACAGGGCGCGGACAAGCCGTTCACGGGTGGCAAAGTCGTCGCTGCCATAATGCAGGTCCATCCCGTCTCGATGCCGTGACAGGGCGACGTAGCTGCCATGAGCATCCATGCCTGGCGTAGCGAGCACATGGGTGCGGTCGACTGTCATGCCCTGAGCCTTGTGGATGGTCGCGGCATAGCCGTGGTCAAGGTGGGCATAGTCCTTGAGATCGAACTGGACCGATCTGCCGTCGTCGGTGCGCACGGCCATGCTCTGTGTGCTGACCTCTTCGATTACAGCAAGCGTCCCATTCTTGACGCCGAGCCCGCGCTCGTTGCGCAGGAACATGACGCGGTCGCCACTGGCGAAGCTTCTCAAACCGCGTTCCACCTCTACCTGGACTTCTTCGCCGAGACCGCCGGCAGCGTGCATACGCTCGCGCGCTGCCTGGTTGAGTGCACGCACTTCGTCGTTTGTGTGGGTGAGAATAATCCGGTTCGCCTCGGGCTCTGCCTGCCTGCCGCGATCCCAGCGCTCGACCAGTTCGCTACGCGCCTCCTCGCGTGTCGCGGCCTGATGCACCATGCCTTGCGCGTCATACGCGCTGATCGCAGCGCCAATCTTGTCAGTTGCCAGATCGCGCGTGGCGTCACGCTGCCAGTCCTCGCGCTGCCGGCGCACCTGGCTAATTTCGACGCCGCCATGTCGCTCGTGGATGGAGCGGAATGCAGCGCCGGCCTCGATCGCCTGCAACTGCTGGGGATCACCGACCAGCACAACCTTTGCACCGACGTCCGCGGCATGGGAAAGCACGCGCTCCAACTGGCGCGTGCCGACCATGCCGGCCTCATCGATCACCAGAACATCACGAACGGTGAGCAGATCGCGGCCCTGTGCCCAACTGTGTTCCATGCTGGCGATGGTGCGAGACAAAATGCCCGATCCGCTCTCGAGATTCTCGGCCGCGATGCCAGAGAGTGCCGCGCCTCGAATCTCATAGCCTGCTGCCGCCCATGCCTGGCGCGCAACACCCAGCATCGCGCTCTTGCCGGTGCCGGCAAAGCCGATAACGACACCAAGACCGCGGTCATCCGTAATGTGAGCGAGTGCATCGGCCTGTGCACCCGAGAGGACAAGACCGCGCTGCTCTGCGTTTGCCAGAGCAGCATTGCGATTCTGATCACTCACCGCATGAAGCTCCTGACCAGCCATGCGTTCCGTAGCATGGTGAAGTCGCTGTTCGATCTCGATCATCCGCCTAGTGGTGAAGCGATCTTCGCCGCGTCCGTCCTTGCCGAGTTCGACCAGTTCGGGCGCCCCGCGCATCGCGCCGATCACCGCGTTGAACTGGTCGATCCCATCGCTGTGCCGATGCGCGAACTTCGCGATGTCCTTTCGGGTGAAGGTCGATTGCTGATGCGTGATGGCATCCAGCGCCAAGGACGGATCCGCGATAATCCGCGCGCCATTGCCGCGCGCGATTTCGCGATGCAGTTCGGCGCGGTCCGCTTCAATGCCGGCAGCGTCGAGGCCGCTGCCTTCAATGCGTTGAGCCGGAGCACCGATCTGGGTTTGCGGCTCAAGTGCAATGCCCTGCGCTTCCAGACTGCGATGATCGATACGGGCGTCGGTGTCGAGTTCGGCAAGCCGCTCATTGGCAAGCTCCGCCCATCGCTCGCGCCAGCGCTCGACCAGCTCCGTCTGGTTCCAGTCTCGAACCTTCGCACCAAAACCGTTCTCGTCGACGGACCGCATGGTCAGCATGACATGGGCATGCGGCTTGGGACTGCCATCCTCCGCCCTGTCCCAATGCACATTGAGATCGGCAACCATGCCTCGGCTGACAAACTCGGCCCGCACAAAGTCGCGCGCCAGTTCGATGCCTTGCGCCTGGCTCAGTTCGCGCGGGAGCGCAAACTCCACCTCGCGGGCAAGCTGGGCATCCTTCCTCACCTCGAAGGCCTCGACATCATTCCACAGCCGCTCGCGGTCGCTCCAGGCTCCCGGTGCATTCTCCGGCAGCATCACCTCGGAATGGACAACGCCGCGCTTGCCCGAGAAGTCATGCGTGCGTTCGATCCGATCGTCGCGCAGCCGCGAGGCCGAGCGGTAGGCGGCCGACGCCACGGCGCTTGACCCAGCCTTGCGGCCAATGACCTTGACGTGAAGATGATAGATCGCCATCGCGACCAGATCATTTGCACGGCAAACCGCACGTTGGCACGACGTATAAGCGCGCCCTCCCTCGAAAAAATCTCGGGATGGACCAGTCCGTCCCGGGCTGTCTCGGCAACTGTGAAGCCTTTCGGCAGGCGCTCCCCTATCATTGCCACATCGACAACCGATGGAGACAACCATGCGAAAGCCGCGGGACTTCGACGCCGAACTGAAGGCGCTGGAAGAAAAAGGGCGAGAGCTCAAAACCAGAAAAGTGCAGCAACTTGGCGAACTGGTGATCTCCACGGGCGCCGATCAACTCAGCACCGACGAACTGGCCGGGGCGTTGATTGCACTCGCCGAAACGAAAGACACCGCAAAGCGAGAGGCATGGGCTAAGCGTGGAGCGATGTTTTTCGAGAGCCGGTCCCGGCTATTTGCTCCTGCATCTCGGCGCAACCTGCGCGGCGCTCCGGCGCAACCGGGCAGCCCAAAATCGCCGGAAAGCGGCGATGGCTCGCAATGACATGCGCGTGTGGCAGGTCGAGCGCCGCAAGCGCACCCGACATTTGATTGAACTCGGTGGGCTGGTCGTCAAGGCAGGGATCATCGAACTGACCAATGACGATCGCGACATCATCTACGGAGCGATGCTCTGGATCGCCGCCAAGCTGCAAAATTATGAAGGCGAGCATGCGCGAGACCTGTGGGCCGCGAAGGGGAAGCAGGCATTCGATGCGGAACGGCATGAAGTCCATAAGAACCATCGAACATAGTCGTGGTTGGCGAGCAGCGGCGATGCAAAGCCGTCCATTTGGTGACACCCCGCCAACAACTAATTCAGTGTGAAATGGTCTTTCCCACTCAACTTCCGACGGCATTCATTTTTTCCGACGACGTTCATTCTTCCACCAAATCGCGAAGCGCCGAACGGATGCGCGGCCGAAGTGCATTCACAAATGCGTTGGTTCGCTCCTGAAGCCAGTTGAGGGCACGTTCGCGGTCTTCTGGATTCTCCAGGTCCCGCACGGTGAAGTCCTGCGCAATAATCGGCCTGTCGCCCTCAAAATCGATAGTCACCCCCGGGCCCAATTCCGCAGCCAGTTCTTCCGCTTGGGGGGCCAGCGCTTTAGACGCCCGCTCGCCCACGGAGTTTCGATTTGAGGAAAGGTCCAGACCGACGCGGTTGGTGCGCACATCACGGTAAACGGTCAACCAACTTGAGCCACCGGGAGCTCCGAACTTGAAGACGATATGGCCGCCAAGGGCAGGCGGGGGCCGCATCTGATCCGGATCGTCGAGATGGAGTCCCGACAGGAAATCTAGCCAGAAGCTCTGCCTGATGGCGTTGCGCCGCTCCCGCCCGGCTCTTCTTTCCGGTGACTCGATGGAAGCAGAAGATTCCCCTTCTTCGTCCTCAGACAGAGCGAGGCCTTCCGGAAGCGCGATAACGGTCCTCACAATTGTCTGCGTCTTGGCGAGCACACGCGGCACAACGATCCGTGCCCCATCTACTAGCTGGTAAATCGGCATTTCGACGAGGCCCAATGTGAAATGAAGTCCGGAATGACCTTGCAGATACTCAGCGATCGTCTCCACACCGACGCGAATACCATCACCAACAATCAGAAGCAGGAATCGCCCGCGCCTTAGGTTCAGCGTCAGCGCGTCATTGAAGCTTATCTCGTCCACATCGTTCCCTGCTGCCCGCACCAAATCGAGAATGACATTTCCTTCTCTGCCTACTCGTCGACTGGCCTCGCGCTGCAGGTCGGATGAGGTCCACAGAGCGAGTTCCTTCGCATAGTCGAGAATCTGCCCAACTACCTCCCGCCTGCCTTCTGGATTGCGCCAAAGCTTGCATTCAACGAGCACCGGCAGGCCAGTAGGCGTGACCATGAAGTTGTCGATTGGACCAGCCGGCGTCGAAAGCTCTCGGCAAATCGATACCGGGTTAGCGAATAACGGATCGATCTCGGCGATGGGCAGGCAAGATGGAAAGCGATGAATGAGGTCCTGAATCGCCGCCTCGGTCATGCCATGTCCCCCTCCGCCAAGCTCGAGGAGCCTTGCAGTCACTACCGAAGCTCCGTCGTCGGAGATAACCAGAGGCGTTGAATGCTGCCTCGCCATGCGTCATTCCTCCTGTTTAGGCTGCGGCTGAACCGCATTTGCCAGCGGCCCGATTGCCTCTCTGGGCAACAATTTCTTCTCCAAGCACCGCTTAGGCGCGCGGATTGAGTAGTTCTGTCGCGACCGCGCCGACCTCTGTCCCTATGTTCGCGCGCGCTTTGGCCCACAGCCTTCGCAAAAGTGGCTCAGGGACCATACCGTCGAACCTCGCTGTCTCGAGGTTCTCGACGAACTCCGAAATGGACTGAATATCCGGTGGACGTTCAGCTACCTGGCGAAGGACCGCCTCAGCTTCTTCAGGTGTAGTCTCCAGAACCGTCACACCGACGTCGTGCATCACGCATTCAAGGCCCGCCGAAACCAATGTGAAGGCGAGAACGGCATTGGCTTCGGTGCCTCTCCAGGTCAGGACCTGCGTATCCTTCACTGCCGGCAGGAATCTGGTCTGCCGCAGTCCGAACTCCGCATATGCCTCCCTCCCCTGGCGCAGGAAGTCGGCGGCGGTCGCATCGAGATAAGCGGGAATGTCGCCGCCTTCTAGGACCGCTCGCATCTCGGCCGAGAGCCTGTCGTGGACAGGTTCGCTCATCACGTTGTCGAACTGAGGAATCTTTCCGGACCGATGCCGCTCGACCTCGAGCACCTTGCTTCGGTCGTCCACCGATGCGATACGCCAGCGCTGTCCGGCGAAGGCAATCACCACTCCGACGGCTACCGGATTTGAGATCGGGATAGTCCCAAGAGTACGACCGCCGCAGACGATCCGCCACTCCTCGTCCGTCGAGAACACGGCGTAGAAGTCGCGGCCAGCCGTAAGCCGCTCCCCGAATTCGCCGAGCATAACGGTACCATCGGGCGCCTGCTCCAGCAGCCGGTTGTCCGCCGAGGCCATTCCGCGCAGCAACTCGACATAGTCGCCTTTTCCCAAAACAGAAAGCGGACCCGCCGAGCATATCGTCTCGAAAAGGCGATCAGCGCGCAGCCCCCCTTTCTGCGCGATCACAGAGAGTGTCTGGTGAAGCGCGACGGTCGCGACTGCGTCGACGGCAGAAGGCGGCTCGACGAACTTCGCGACGAGCAGGCGCACAGAAGCAACTGCACGCACCGTCTCCAGCCTCAGGTGATCTAGTGGGTCGGAATCCTGTCCGAGATTTCGCTCCCGCACATACATGCGAAGGATTGCAGGAACGCCGCGCCGCCGGCCACTGCGCCCCAGGCGTTGGCGGAGCGACGCGAGCGACCGCGGCGCCCCGACCTGGGCCACCGACTTGATCGATCCGATGTCGATGCCGAGCTCCAAAGTGGTCGTCGCGACCGCCGTCGTGGGCAGGTTGGCCTGCTTCAGCCTGTCTTCGAGCTCCTCGCGCAACTCCTTCGAGAGGCTGCCATGGTGAGGAAAGAACTCGTTCGGGACGCCGCCATTCTCGGATCGCGTCCGCAGCCTGTCCGCCAGGGCTTCCACGCGCCTGCGCGACCCGGCGAATACAAGGTTGTTCGCTCCGCGAAGCGTCGCGAACATATGGTCGGCGATGAAGTCCAGCGCGACTGGCTTCTCCTCCGCCTCCAGTCCGTCGATCTCTTCGGCGTCCTCGCCATCCCCGTACGCCCGCACCTGGAGCCTTAGCTCGGGCGAGTCCGCCGAGGACTCCACGATCGAAACGGACGAAGGCGAAGCCGGGTTCAGCCAGCCGGCGGCAACGGACAGGTCGCCAATAGTGGCGGACAGCCCGATCCTCCTTGCTGGCGCGGGTGACAGCGCATCCAGCCGCCGCAGCAAGGTAGCCAGATGGAGGCCGCGCGGCCCGCTCAGAAAGGCATGCAGTTCGTCGATTACGATGAAGTCCAATGCGCCCAGCATCCTCCTTGCATCGCCCGGACGACGCAGGAGCATCGCCTCAATGGATTCCGGAGTTATCAGCACGACACCGCGCGGGTCGCGTCTTGTACGCTGCTTGGCGGCTTGTGGCGCATCCCCGTGCCATCGAACGACGTCGATCTCCATCCGCTCGCAGAGGTCGTCCAGGCGGCGGAATTGGTCGTTGATCAGGGCCTTGAGCGGACCCACATAGAGGACCGACACGCCTGGCTCCGCCCGCGTCGCCACTTTCGTCAGAATTGGCAAGAAGGCGGCTTCCGTTTTCCCAGCCGCCGTTGCGGCCGCGATCAGGACATCATTCCGGCCGCCCAGGATCGCGGTGATCGCCTTGTCCTGGACATCGCGGAGTTCCTCCCACTTCTGCTCCCAGATCCAGCGCCGGATCGTTTCATGGAGCCTATCGAATCCGGAGGGAGCCTCAGAGCCTGACGGTGGCAAGATCCTCGTCCCCGCCCTCGGTTTCGCCCTCGCTCTCGTCCGCCGAAGAGCTTTCGGCGTCAGGCGCGATATCGACGCGGCCCACTAGGCTCGCCCATTCGGTTCCAGGATTCTGCTCAAGGATTGCCAGAAACTGCACGAACGCCTTTATCGTGTTCCGCGGCGTCCTGAAGTAGGCATCGCCAACGTGCTTGTTGCAATGCTCCATGAACGCTGGAAGGGCTTCATCCGGAACAAGGTTCTTGGCGGGATCGCCGGAGGCAAACACTGCTCGAATATTTGAAAGAAGGATCAGAAGGTCCTCGGGCGTGAGGCTTTGGAGGCGCAGCACCGGACCCGAAAGATCGACCAGGCCGTTCGTCGCGAACGCATTCTCGGAAAGGCGGGATTGCAGGGCCGAGTAGCTGTACAGGCCGCGGCGAGTGTCCATGAGGAACTCCGGCGTGCCGCCCAACGCGAAACCGAAGCCGCCAAAGCTGCCCTGCAATATGTCGTTGAGCATGCGCAGGATCTGCTCGAAGTTCTGGTTGCGAGCCTGGGCGCTCTGAAGCTTGTACAGGTTCACCATTTCGTCGAAGACGACGAACAGTCCGGCGTATCCTGCAAGCTTCACGAACGCTGCCAGCAGCTTGAGGGAATCATAGACGTTGTCGTCATCGATGATGTTGCGGACGCCAAGCGCCTGGCGCGCCTCCGTCTTCGTGGAGTATTCCCCGCGCAGCCAGCGGAGGGCGGAGGCCTTGAGAACCTCGTCGCCCTCCTCGCTTCCTTTCCAGTACGCCTTCAGGACCGTCGCGTAGTCATAGCCGCCGACATGTTCCAGCATGTGCGCGAGACGCTGGTCGATGATGCGCTCGACAAGCTCGCCCGCTTGTGCCGCCTCCTGGACGCACTCCGTCACGAAGCGCTCGACCACGCTCGGCAGTGCGCCGCCATCGGGCCGGGTCCGCGTCGCCATGTTCCGGACGGCTTCGGCATAGAGTCCCCTCGCCTGGCCTGCCGTCGCATGAATCCTGCGGTCGGGCGCGAGATCGGCGTGGATCGTGACGCATTTGCGCTCGAGTGCAACCAGTCGCACGAGGTTCATGAAGAAGGTCTTGCCGGCGCCATATTCGCCGATCACGAAACGGATCGCCGCGCCACCGTCGCAAATGCGGTCGATATCGCGGACCAACGCTCCCACCTCGGCGGCGCGGCCGACCTGCACGTGGCGAAGCCCCGTCTTGGGGACGACCCCGGCTGCGAGCGCCTGCAGAATGGCGTCGCGATCGCGCGTCTTGATAGTCGTCACAGCCGTCATGCTTCCACCCTTGTTTGCTTCAGCTTGTCCCTGAGATGCTCGGCGACTGAAATGCGTTCGTCGCCATCGACTACAGGTTCGTCGAACCTGTCGAAACCCCATTCGTTTATCGTTTCGATCGCGCCGTCGGGCAACAGCCGAAGCTTCCGTGCCTCGTCTTCGAAGGCTTGCCGATCAAGTTCGCCGCTCTCGGCCAGAAGGCGCAGCAACGTGGCGTGAGGGCCATCGAGACCCGCGAACTTCCCTTCCGAAGCTACAGGTTCCCTGACCTGAGGCGGAGAGGCTGTCGGCTCCTCTTCGATGAAGATGCCGGCGAGAAGTTCCGACACGGCCGAGGTCTCCGATTTGATCCGCTGCAGGCGACCATGATCTATCCTGACGCCGCCCGAGGAAGATGCAGGAGGCTGCGCGGTGATCGGAAGGCCGGTTGCGCGCGTCTCCCGAGCGACGGCGACGGGCTCGTCCAGCGCGACCGACCCGCGATGGAGGGCGGAATACAGATCTTCCACCGGGTAGCCGAGAGCCTTGTACAGCCGCTCGAGGAACTTGACCTCGTCAGGAGCCGCGTGTCCATCCGCCATGACTGCCGACAAGGCCGCCCTGACGACGCTAGCGCGGGCATCCGCACCGATGCTGCCCAATTTCTTGATGGCGGATTGCTGCGCCGCCGGGTCCCTGAGAAGCGTGCTGGCGTACGCCATCAGCCTGCCGCGCTCGACGCCACCCACGCCGGGAAACGAACGGATGTCCGCCTTGATCGATTCGAATTCGCTGGGCTCGACCCTTCCGTCGGAAACGGCCGCCAGCGCCGCCACTTCTACCATCGCCCTGGCGGCAGCATAGGCGGGGGCCTCGCCGTCCACGGGGGCCCCTTCCTTCGCCTTGAACAGCAGGATGTAGCCGTCGGCTTCCAGGCCTCGCGAGCCGTACCTGCGGTCCGGCTCGAAGCCAACATCCAGCTTGTCCATCAAGGCGCCGATCTGGTTGCACACGCCAGCGCCGAGTTTTCCCTTGGGCGGGATTTCCATTTCCAGGGCTTGCGCCAGTCGCGTCACCTTGACCCCCGCGATCCTATGATCGCCAAAAAGATCGTCAACGCGCTTGAGCGCCGCGGCTCCGGTCCCAGAGCTGGACGTCAGGATCTCCTTGGGCAACAGGAAAGCGGCCTCGACGGTATCCTTGGCCTCAGGTTTCTTCCCAAGAAGACGGCTGTAAGCGGCCAGCTCGTCCGTACAGGCGTTGAGAAGGTCTCTCAGTCCATCGATCGGCGCGGAAAGGGCAGCGACGTCGGGAAGCGGTCCGAGCTCGCTATCCAACAGGTCCACCCTGCCCCCGAAGCCTCCGCTCGCCGCCCGGTATTCCACTTTGATCTTGGTCCTCGGCGAATTGACCTTCAGCCCGTCCGGATACCGCGACCCGAACCGCACGTGCCAGAGTTCGGCGAGTTTCTCGAAGCATCTGGATGCGGGCGTGCGTAGTTGCGTATCCGGAAGGGACAGTACCCACAGAAGCGCGTCGGTGCTGTCGAAAGGAAGTTTGGAACCCAGCTTTCGTCCGAGATGCAGCCTTACGGACAGCGGCATCTCATAGCCGTCCCTCAGATCCGGCGAGAGTGCCGGGCGGGAGATGTCCGGGTTCGCCATCAAATCCGCCACGTCCAGGAACTTCGAAGCGTAGCCCTTGAAGGAGTAGTTCTCGCCATGGAGCGCAAGGAGGCGCCGGACCTCCGCGGCCATCGCCGACGCCTCGTTCCTGGCCTCGTCGACGAAGAGACGACGTTCGAGGCCGTAGAAAAATATGAAAACGTAGCCTATGCCGATCGAAGGATCGTTCCTGCCTCCTGCAAGCCACTCGAGATACGTCCGCCGCGCCGCCGGGGAGATCGACTGATATGATGGCCAGTAGGGCAACGTTTTGCCTTCGGGATCGCCTCGTACGGATCCGACCTGGCAAGTTGGATCAACCAGGCAGTTCTCCGCCCCGGATTTTCCGGCGAAGGACGCGCCGAGATAGAACATGCCCGAGTTGATTGAGACTCCCGCCACCCGAACATCTTCTCCAGAAGGTATCCATTTTGCCGGAGTTTTGGGCTGACGACCGCTATCGCGTGCGAGCATGCTAGCCGTGACCGGGCGCCTTTCCCACTGGCTGCTTCCATCGGTGAAGCGCCTGTCCGGACGAGATCGCGAATCGTGCCAAGGCTGCTGCGGCGACACAGTCCGCTCGCTCGTCGGCGCAGACCCGTCCTGCACAGGTAGGCGTGAGCGCTGCGGTGTCTCTGCGAGACTCTGCTTGCGTCCCAGATAGATCAGCCACGCAACCAACGCCGCGCCGATCAGGAACCATTCCATAGTCGTCCCCCCGGACCCTCAGGATATTCCGTTGACATCATGGCATGGTCTGCGGGTATCGGACAATCTTCGAACAAAGATTGCCGCCGATAGCAAACAACTTCGGTGACGAAGAGCACACTCCTGGTCATCGCCGCCAAAGAGAGCCGGACAATAGGGCTGCGTGTTGACCATGCGAGTACCACGCACCCCATTATCTTGCGGCTTCCGGGTGCCGCTACGTGGCGAAAGTTTCTTCCGCTAGAGTTTATTAACGACACGGAATGGAAATAGGCTCCGCAACAGCAATGGGGGACACGGTTATGCAGCTGGTTGCGGGCGAACTTCGGCTTAGCGCGAGTGACTTGGTAGGCCATCTAAGTTGCCATCATCTGAGTGTCCTTGACCGGGCAGTTGCGGAGGGACAGCTCGCAAAGCCCTCCCATTGGGACCCGCAGCTCGAGGTTCTGCGGGAGCGCGGCGCCGTCCACGAACGGAACTTCGTGCAGCATTTGATCGACAGCGGATTGGAAGCAGCACGGATCGACGGCGTCGACGTCTCTGACCCGGCCGTTGCGGCGACTCTCCGGTCGATGGCAGCGGGCACCGAGGTCATCGTCCAGGGAGCGCTGCGCTACGGTCGTTGGGGCGGTCGAGCCGACATCCTGCGGCGTGTGGAGAAGCCAAGCAACCTTGGCTCGTGGTCGTACGAGGTGCTCGACACCAAACTCGCACGGGAAACAAAAGCCGGAACGGTACTCCAGCTCTGCCTCTATTCCGACCTGTTAGAACGCGCGCAAGGCCTAGCGCCGGATCAAATGCATGTCGTGGCGCCTTGGTCCGATTTCGTGCCGCAGACGTTCCGCTTCGACGACTACGCGGCCTACTATCGGCAAGCAAAGCGTCGGTTCGAGCAGTCGCTTGAGCAGGAAGATGCTCCAGCCACGTATCCCGACCCGACTCCTCACTGCGACATTTGCCGCTGGCGCGACACTTGCGATGGCAAGAGGCGAGAGGACGATCACCCCTCCCTGATCGCCAGTGTCACGAAAGTGCAGATCAACGAGTTCGCGCAACACGGCGCCGCGACGATGGCCGGCATCGCATCGCTCCCCCTTCCCCTTTCCTGGCGTCCCGAACGTGGGTCGCTTGGCTCGTACCGCCGCGTTCGGGAACAGGCGCGCGTCCAGGTGGAGGCGCGGGAAACCGGAGAGCGCAAATTCGAGATGCTTGAGATCGAGCCAGGGTTCGGACTGGCGCGCCTTCCTGAACCATCCGACGGCGATATCTTCCTGGATCTCGAAGGGGATCCGTTCGTGGGAGAGCACGGCCTCGAATATCTCTTCGGCTACCTGTCCAGCGACGGTCAGCGCCAAAACGTCTATCGCGGCGAATGGGCTTTAAGCCGATCCGAGGAACGGCAGGCTTTCGAGCGGTTCGTCGATTTCGTCATGGCGCGCTGGGAGGCGTATCCGGACCTCCACATTTACCACTACGCGCCCTACGAGCCAGCAGCCCTCAAGCGTTTGATGGGAAGGTACGGCACGCGCGAGGACGAAATCGACCGCATGCTACGCGCGAAACTCTTCGTCGACCTCTATTCGGTGGTTCGCCATGCCGTTCGCGCCAGCGTCGAGAGCTACTCCATAAAACGCCTCGAACCTTTCTATGGCTTCATAAGGCAGGTGCCGCTCCCGGAGGCGAATAGCGCGCTCACAAACTTTCAGGCCAATCTCGAGCTCGGCGACGTCGCGTCCATCAGCGAGGAAACCCGCGCGACAGTGCGCGGCTACAATGAAGACGACTGCCTCTCGACGGCCGCCCTCCTCTCATGGCTCGAGGATCGGCGGGCAGAATTCATCGCCGCCGGCTCGGATGTCCCACGGCCTGGAGGCGGGGATGACGGTGCCCCGAACGAGAACGTCACTGCCTGGCTTGCGCGCATCGCTCCCGTTATCGAGCAGCTTCTGGAAGGCATCCCTGACGATCCTGCCGATCGCTCGGAAGAGCGGCAGGCGCGTTGGCTGCTTGCCAACCTGCTGGATTGGCACCGGCGCGAAGCCAAGGCGACCTGGTGGGAGCTCTTTCGCCTTGCAGCGGTGTCAGCCGAAGAGCTGCTCGACGAACGGGCGGGGCTGTCAGGGCTTGTGTTCGTCGGGGAAGTCGGCGGGACGGCTCGTGCTCCCATTCACCGCTACAGCTACGCTCGGCAGGAGAGCTCCCTGCGCGGCGGTGAAGACCTTCGCAATTGCGGCGGCGAGAAGCTCGGATCAGTCGCAGCGATTTCGCTTGAGGAGCGGACGGTCGACATCAAGAAGCGTCAGGACAGCGCGACCCTGCACCCTGAAGCCGTTTTCGCCCACAAGGTAGTTGGCGCCGAGGTCATTGCGAAAGCGCTCCTACGCATTGGCGAGCACGTCGTGGCCAACGGGATCGAAGGCCCCGGCCCGTACAAGGCCGCCCGGGATCTTCTGTTGAGGCGGCCGCCTCCAGTCGGCGAGCATCCCATCAGGGAGGCAGGCGAGAGCACGCTGGATGCCGCGTCGCGGCTGGCGGGGCATCTCGCTGAAGGCGCCCTGCCCGTCCAGGGACCGCCGGGTGCCGGAAAGACGTTCACGGCGGCGCGGATGATCTGCGACCTCGTTCGGCAAGGCAAGACGGTCGGGATAACCGCAAACAGCCACAAGGTCATCCGGAACCTCATCGACAAGGTCATCGAGGAAGCGGATGGGCTCGGCGTCGATCTCCAGTGCTGTCACAAGGCCGACGAGGAAGAAGAAGAACACCATCGCCTGACCATCGCCCGGCGCAGCGAAGACCTCATCGCGGCGATTGGCCATGGCGTACACGTCGGAGGGGGAACGGCATGGCTCTGGTCTCTCCCTGACGCCTTTGAGGCGGTCGACGTGCTTTTCGTCGACGAGGCAGCCCAGATGGCCCTCCCGAACGTGCTCGCCGTCTCGCAGGCAGCGAAGACGATTGTCCTCGTGGGCGACCCGCAACAGCTCGACCAGCCGATTCAGGGCAGCCACCCTGACGGCTGTGACGTGTCAGCCCTCGACCACATCCTAGGCGGCGCCCAAACCATTCCGGCGGATCGCGGCCTGTTCCTCGACGAAACGTGGCGGCTACACCCCGACATCTGCAGGTTCACCTCCGAGCTCTTCTACGCGGGGGAACTCCATCCTCGCCAAGGACTGGAGCGCCAGTTCATCGGCGGCGACACGCGTGTTTCAGGCGCCGGCCTCCGGTGGTTGCCAGTCGAGCACGACGGCAACCAGAGCAATTCGCCGGAAGAGGCCGAGGCCATCGCGGGTCTGGTGAACGAAGCTATCGCGGCGCGCGTCACCTGGACGGATCGCGACGGAAATCTCCGTCCTTTGACGCTGGACGACATTCTCGTCATTGCGCCGTTCAACGCGCAGGTTTTCGAAATCCAGAAGCGCCTGCCCGGGGCGAGGGTCGGGACCGTTGACAAATTCCAGGGGCAGGAAGCGCCGATCGCGATCTATTCCACGGCGACTTCAAGCCCCTCCGACGCACCGCGCGGCATGGAGTTCCTTTACAGTCTCAACCGCTTGAACGTGGCGACCTCCCGGGCGAAATGCGTATGCGTCCTGGTATCGTCTCCAATGCTGTTCCAGGCCGAGTGCCGAACGCCGCGCCAGATGCAGCTTGCAAACGCACTTTGCCGCTATTTGGAGCTCGCAACATCGCTCTAATCGGATACACATCCTCAGTGCGAAATGGCTATTTCGCCCTGAGCACCGTCACGAGGCCGGCGCCGGGAAAGGGTCGGCATGGTTCGCTTTTCCGGACGAACACAGCGACATTACAATAGCCGGGAATGCACCCGTCACACAGCCGCTCGCGCAGAGCGGCTCGTCTGTCACCGGGGGGTGAACCACCGTGCTGGTGACAAAGGAGCCTTCCTATGCTGCTGTTTTCACAATTAGCTTATATGCGGCTACTAACTCGCGGGTCAGTTGGCATGCTGTTCGCTGTCCATGGCCAGCTTCTTTTTGCTCTTGCGTACCCTGATCTCGATACGGCGTCTCGCCGGAGCATCACCAGACTGCGCCCCATCTGTTAGGCGATCGTCAGGAAGGATCAGCTGGCCTCCTGACATAGGAAGAATGTTGAGGTGATCGAGCCCTGGAAGCTTTTCAGGAGCGATGCGACTGATATCGCACGCGCGAGGCCTAGCCCAGCATTGTCGCCCGGCTCCATTTTGCTCACACCTTCATCGCCGGAAAGCACCCGCTTAAGAACGAAGTCCATATTGGACTGACGCGAAAGCCGCTGTTCGTCGGTGTGTCCAATGACCTCAACGACGTCGACATCATATCTCGCAACGATGTCGGCGATCTGAGAAGCGATATCGCCTTCAAGCTTCGCCCTGAAGTCCGGTTTCAATTCGGCACTGCTGACTTCAAACGAATAGCCGTTGGCTTCACTCAAATCGATGATCGGCGGCAGATCCTTGGGCTGCCGCGTCGTCTCAGCGAGTTGCTTCTCGGCGTCTGCCAGCTTCCGCTCCGCTTCGGACGCACGCTTGTCCGCCGACACGAGTTTGCGAACGTCGTCGGCATTTAACTTATTGTCACGGAGAACCGCTGTGGCTTCTGCCAAGTTGATGGCTTCTTCGGCCGTTAGCCCTTTTTGCTCAATTTGCTCGATTGCCTTCCTCGCAAGGATCAGCTTTCGCCATTCCTCGTCGGGCACCTTGTGTCCCGTGGTCTGGGCCATGAGCTCGGCAATTTGAGCCAGCAAATCCTTGTTCTCTTGTCTCAGTTGCTGGACCGCCGCCTCGCTGCGCGAAACCGTCTCCTGGGCGATGCGAAGCTGCTCCCGCGTCTTCTCAACAATGGCTCCAGCGACCAACAGCAGACAGAAAACGAGCAAGAGCATCGTCTCAGCCATTGTTAGGCCCAAAATCAACCCTCGGGCGTACCCCTTACGCTCGTAACCGACAGAAGCCCCGCTCGGTTCGCTCAGCGCCACCATCTCAACCTCGATTGTGCCCTCTCAACGATCGGCTCCGCGACCTCCGGCTGTGGCGGCACTTCGTTTGCGCCATTGTGAGAGGCCCCACTTGTATCGGGCTGCCCATCCTGCGCAGTTGCCTCTGACAGCGGGACAAAGATAGATGGCTGGACAACTGGTTCGGTGACAGCAACCGCGGCTACCGGTGGGATTTCGTTAGGGACGGGAGCGGCCCGATCGTGATCGAGAAGGCGCGACAACAATGCAGTCGTGCCAGCGTTTTGTTCCGACTGCTTATCGAGCTTTTCCAAGAGAATCTTCTGATGCGCTGCCATCCTGAGGACGGCATCAGAAAGCTTGTCAGTCCTTTCTCCCTGCTCTTTCGAAAGTGCTTCCGCTCGCTCCGTGAACTTCCCAACAGATGCAGCAAGAACCTTGAGGACCGTAACGACATCGGTCTTGAGGACCTCGTCGGGGATTACCACTTTCGAAAGCTTATCGGCTACAGCGTCAGCCTGAGCCTCGAATTTCGAGACCGTTCCGGCCATGGAGCCGTTCGCCTTGTCCAGGGATGCGGCAACAGTCTCGACCTTTTCGGCAACCCCTGAAAACCTGCCCTCGATACGGCCGAAAGTCTCCTCCAGGGTTTTGGCGATTTTTTCCGACGTCTCCTGGACCGGCTTTATTGCTTTGCTGGCCATCGAATCGAAGGCTTGTCGGACTTGGTCACCGTTCTTTTCTGCTTGGCGGGCGATTTCATCGAAACCCTCTTCCAGCATTTGGTTGCAAACTCGGCGGAAGTCGGCGAATTCTCGCGCAACGCTCTCCATTTCAGTGCGTACGCGACGTGTCATATCCGCAAGCTCGTGCCGAGTACTCCTGAATGCCCGTGAGGCGAGCCACGGCCGATCCGTGGCCCGCCCATCGATCACGCCTGCAACGCAAGGTTTCCTGTCCCCGCGAGCTCCGTGGACGATTCAGCCTGACGTGGTTCACTGATCCGGAACCACGCGACATAGAGAGCCGGTAGGAAGATCAGGGTTAGAACCGTCGCGACGGCGAGGCCGCCGATGATCGCGAAGGCCATTGGTCCCCAGAAGACAGTCGGCGCGATCGGCACCATGCCGAGTGTCGCGGCGGCTGCCGTGAGCAAGATCGGACGTGTCCGGTGAAGCGCGGCTGTGACGACGGCGTCCCACGGATGGGCGCCGGTCCTTCTTTCGGTCTCGATCTGATCGATCAGGATGACTGAATTGCGCGCGATCATGCCGGTCAGCGCCAGCACACCCAGGATCGCGACGAAGCCGAGCGGAGCTTGTGCAAGTAGCAGGGCCGCCACCACACCAATGATGCCGAGCGGAGCGACACTCAAAACCAGGAACATGCGCTGGAAGCTCTGCAGCTGGAACATCAGGATCGTCAGCACGAGAAGACCCATTGCCGGCAGCACCGCCATAACGGAAGCTTGGGCTTTGCCGCTCTCCTCCACTGAACCGCCAGTCGAGATGTGATAGCCGCTCGGCAGCGCCGCCACGAGTTTGCCAAGTTGAGGCTCAAAGGCCTTGACGGCCGTCGCTGGCAGCACACCGGGCACCACGTCGGCCTGCACGGTCAGGGTCGGAACGCGATCGCGCCTCCAGACGATTGGGTATTCCTGGGAATAGTCAAAGGTTGCGATCTGCCTTAATGGGACCACCCGCCCGCCCGGAAGCGGGATCTGCAATGAGCGAAGCGATTCAAGAGAGGTCCGCTCCGTCTGCGCGGCGCGCGCGACCACGTCGACCAAGTAAATATCGTCGCGAACCTGCGTCACCGTGGTGCCGGAGACAATGGCATTGAGGGCGGTCGCCACCACGGCGGAGCTAAGGCCCAGCTGTCTCGCCTGGTCCTGGTCGACTTTGACACGCATAATCCGTGATGGCTCGACCCAGTCGAAGTTGACGTTGCGGAGGCCCGCCGTCTTGCCCAGGGCATCGGCAACTTGCAGGGCAATTGAGCGAACCTGGGCCGGATCCGGTCCGTCCACTCGGTATTTCACCGGCCAGCCGACAGGCGGACCGAGTTCCAGCGGATTGACACGGGCGACGACCTGCGGGAACCGCGTCGCCAAAGCCTTCTCCAGACGCGCGCGAACCTGCTCGCGTTCCTTAAGCCCTTTGGTGACAATGACCGACTGGGCGAAGAACGGATTCGGCAGGGCCACATCGAGCGGCAAATAGAAGCGAATGGCGCCCTGGCCGACATAGGTCGAGAAATGCTCTACGTCAGGATCGGCGGCCACGATCTCGTCGAACTGTTGCACGACCTCGTTGGTCGCAAGGATCGAGGCATTATCCTGCAGCTTCAGATCCACCAACAACTCAGGCCGGTCGGAGGAGGGAAAGAACTGCTGCGGGATGAGACGGGCTCCAGCCAGGGCTGCAGCGAAGAGACCCGCCGTCACCAGGATGGTGATCCATTTGGCGCGCATCGAAGCCAGCAGAGCACGCTTGAACAAGCGCATCGGCGCGCTCAGCGTTTCACTGTGGGAGTGCTTTGGCTTTCCCAGGAGCGCAACGCCCACGACAGGGGCAAACAGGCCCGACACCACCCAGGAAGCGATTAGGGACAGCGCCACCACGGCGAAGAGTGAGAAAGTGTATTCGCCTGCGTCGCTGCGCGCAAAACCAACTGGCACAAAGCCAGCGACCGTGACCAGCGTCCCGGCAAGCCGCGGCATGGCAGTCGAAGCGTAGGCGAAGACGGCCGCGGTCGGCTTGTCGTCGCCACGTTCGAGACGGCTCACCATGGTTTCGATGGTGATCATGGCATCGTCGACCAGCAGCCCGAGAGCGATGATGAGGGCGCCAAGCGAGATACGCTGAAGGTCGATGCCCAAGGCCAGCATTGCCGCGAACACGATTGCAAGAACCAGCGGAATCGAGATCGCGACAACGGAGCCGGCGCGGAAGCCCAGGCTCAAAATACTCACGACAAGGACGATGGCGATCGCTTCCCACAGTGCTTCCATGAAGTCGCCGATTGCATGACTGACCGTCTCCGGCTGGTTGGCGATCATTGTGGGCTCGATGCCGACCGGCAAGTCCTTCCTGAGTTCCTTTATCGTTTCTTCGACGTTGCGACCGAGCGCCAGGACGTCGCCGCCGTCGCGCATGGAGATCCCGAGTCCCAGGCCAGGCTTGCCGTTGATGCGAAAGATTGGATCTGGCGGGTTGGCATCCTCGCGGCGCACTTGAGCGATGTCGGCAAGGCGAATGATGCGATCGCCCACTGCAAAGTTGACGGCGAGAATATCCTTCTCGGATTTCAGCGCGCCGCTTACCTGCAGTTTGATGCCTTCCTGATCGGTGACGATCTCACCCGAGGGAACCACGACGTTTTGGGCCTGCAGCGCTGTTGTCAGAGCTTCCGCGGTAAGGCCGTAGCCCGCGAGCTTTTGAGGCGAGAACTCGATGTAGATGCGCTCAGGCTGAGCTCCGATCAAGTTCACCTTGGCGACATCGGGCACCTGCAAGAGCCGCGAACGGACGCTTTCCACGTAATCCCGCAATTCGCGGTTGGAGTACCCGTCGGCGGTGAACCCATAGATGATGCCATAGGTATCGCCGAACTCATCATCGGCTACCGGGCCGATCACGCCCTGCGGCAAGGTCAGCCTGATGTCTTCGATTTTCTTGCGCACCTGATACCAGGTATCCGCCACCGTCTTCGGTGCCGTCGATCCCTTCAGATATACGAAGACGGTGGACTCGCCGGCCTTGGTGTAGCTCTTCAGGTAGTCGAGATGAGGTGTTTCCTGAAGTTTGCGCTCCAGGCGCTCGGTTACCTGGTGCAGCGTGTCATCGAGCGTTGCGCCAGGCCACCTCGCCTGCACCACCATGGTCTTGATGGTGAAGGTAGGATCCTCGTTGCGACCGAGCTGCAGGTAGGCTCCAATGCCAAGGACCAGGACAGCGAGCATTAGATAGTAGACGACCGAGCGATGCGCGAGCGCCCAAGCGGAGAGATTGAAGCGGCTCATTGGGAAGCTCCCAGCAGGTGGACGTTCTGGCCGGGCCTCAGCGCATGCACGCCGGCGGTCACCACGATTTCGCCGCTCTCGACGCCTCGAGAAACCACAATATGGGAAGAATCCTGTCGAAGCAGGTCGACGGTTCGAAGCGAGACTTGCTGCGTTTTGCCGTCGACGATCCAGACCGCCGGCCGGTCCTCTGCCGTCGTTAAGGCGGTTGCTGGCAGCTCTATGCCGCTCGCTACCTGTATATGCGTCTGACCGGTTACTGTTGCCCCAAGGCGCATCGCCTTCGGCCAGGCGCTGAGCCCAACTTTAACCCGATAGCTCCGGGTGACGGGATCGGCCTGTGGCGCCACCTCCCGGACCTGGCCAACGGCGCGCACCGACCGATCGTCGGTTAGCGCGATGTCGATCGACGCGTCAGGGGCAACCTGGCGCATGAGGCTCGCGGGCACGTCGAACACTGCGTCGGCACCGTCACCATGTGCGACCGTGACAATCATCTGACCTGCCCTGACGACCTCGCCGGCCTCCGCCCCGGTGGCGATCACGGCGCCGGCCGAGTCAGCGACCAGTTTGGTGTAGCCGAACTGGTCCTGAGCCGTGTGCAATACGGCCGCCGTGGAATCCACCTCGGCTTTCGCGCTCAGATATGCCCTCTCGGCGGCATCGAACTGGGCTCGGGTTGTCCAGCCCTGCCCGAGCAGCCTCCTTTGACGCTCCAGGGTGTTGGCGGCTTCGTGGACGGCCGCTCGCGCTGCCTCGTTCTGCGCCTGCGCGGCATGCAGGCCATTCTGCTGGGGCTGCGGATCGATTTCCGCGACGACGTCGCCCGGCTGGATTATCTGCCCCACGCTGGCCTTGCGGCTAATCATGCGCCCGTCAATGCGGAAGGCAAGGTTCTCCTCCGTGCGTGCGCGGACATGGCCCGTCAGCGAAACAGGCTCCCCTTCGGTGCTAGCGGAGGCGACCACGGTTCGCACTGGGCGAACCTCCGGTGGCGGCGGTGCGGACGCACCAACGCACGTAAAGACGGTTAATCCCAGGCAGGCAAGTGTGGATGCGGACTTCATTGACAGACCCTCTGTTGTGGCCAGTCCGATGAAATTCCTCGCTGGCCTCTACAATTTCGGGCTTGCTTATATACATTCGTGCATGTATGTAAATAGGGAAAGCCCTGGATGTATGTAAAAATTGACGCAGAGGAAGGATTTCACTGATGAGACGCACCAAGGCCGAGGCCGAACAGACCCGCGAGGCTGTCCTCGCTGCGGCCATCGACGTGTTCCTCGAGCGCGGCGTGACCCGTGCTACCCTGGAACAGATCGCAAGTGCCGCTGGCGTAACGCGCGGGGCTGTCTACTGGCATTTCCGCGACAAGCAGGAGATATTCGCTGCCCTGGAGCGGCGGGCGAACATGCCGAACGAGGAATTTGGCGATCGGCTTAAGGCTCGCCTCGCCGCCCACACCGACCTTGATCCGTTGCACGAGCTGGCAGACGCAATCCGGGAGGGGCTGCAGGCGTTCGAAACCCATCCGGAACGTTCCCGCATCCTTTCAATACTCTGGCTGCGTTGCGAATATTCCGAGGACATGCTGCCGGTGGTTACGCGTCAGCGGGAAGCGGACCTGGCGCTCCAGAAATTGTTCGAGTCCGTGATAGCACTCGCCGCAACCCGCGGCCGGCTCGCGGCTACTCTGTCGCCGGAATTGGCCGCGCGCGCGCTCCTGCTTCTGGTCAATGGATCAGTTCTCGATTGGCTCCGCGCTCCCGCGCAGTTGGAGCTCACAGCAACCACAATGCCCCTGGTGGCCGGGTTTCTCGAGACAATCGGCACGACAAAAGCCCAACCATCGGCCGGTCAGGCGCGGGGAGCATGATTCCTCGAAGTATGCGGGAGGGATGCGGTTCAGCATTGGCGCGGTCAATGTGCGCACCGGCCGGTCATCCGGCCCGAGCGCGTGATGCCGACTGGGTCTCTGACGGCCAGTCGACAGGCGCCAGCTGCGGCTCCTTCATGGATAGCTGGCGACCGGGACATGCTCGATGGGACGGCTCTGAAAAGAAAGTAGCTCGGAGGGACGCAGGGCCTTCCGAACACATCTCTCAAATGGATTCCACAATGCCCGGACGAGGCAACACCCGTGATTACACCGACAAGATGCTGCTTGCTGCTCTGCAGGAAGCGCAGACGACGGTACGGGCCTATGACACAAAGGCGCAAATCGTCGGCGTGGGCTACATCCTGGCGCTAAATCTTGTGCTCCATTTCGGCGATCTCCTGCCAACGCACGCGCCGCTCGGGCCACTGTTCTTCGCAGGTGTCTGGGGCGTTCTCATCATGCCGATTCTGCAGTTCGGGCAGGTTATCCACCCAAGCCGGACCCGCGCGGAAAAGGATCTTGTCGCGAAGAAGTTCTGTGGCTCGGAGCAGCGCATTTATTATGTCGACCCCAGCACATTCGCCAATCTCGGGGACTTCGTCCGCGAGGCGCTAACCGCCGATTGGACCTCTGTTCTTTCCGCCGAACTGCTCAAGGTGTCTCGCGTCAGGATCATCAAGCAGACGCGCTTCCGGCGCGCCTTGATGATGACGGTTGCCGCTTTCATCGTCCTTGCAGCCGATCAGTTTCTGCGCAGTCTGGCCGTCGGCCGATGAGAAGAGAACGTCACGCCTGGCCGAGGTTGAGGTTTCGTGTGCGTTGGTGGCGAGGCCTGCTCGTTCCCCCGATGCTGTGCCTGCTGATCAGCTGCGCCACTCGACCCGAAAAAGTTTTTCAACCTCTCCCCTTTGCCGCCAGTGATACTGGCCACGTCGACATGCTGGTCGCGACGACGCGCAAGCCATCCGACGATCGCGGCCAGCTCTATAGTGGCGATCGCGGAACGGCGATCTCGCTCAACAATATAGTCATCTCCATTCCTCCGGACCGGAACCGCACGGTCGGAAAGATCCAGTGGCCTCTGCTCGTGAAACCCGACCCCGAAAGGGAGTTCGCGGTACTCAGCGTGGGAAAAGTCGCCTCGCAAAGCGCAGTTCTTGAGTGGGTTCGCAGGAATCGCAACGGCAAGCGGCAGGTGCTTATCTTCGTGCACGGCTTCAACAACACATACGCCGATGCCGTCTTCCGCTTCGCCCAGATCGTTCACGATACCGGAACCGATGCAGCGCCGATTCTCTTCACATGGCCGTCGCGCGGTGATCCGTTTGACTATCTCTATGACAAGGAAAGCACCAACTACTCACGTCGCGCCCTGGAAGACCTGATCCTCCAGGCCACAAGCAGTCCCGACGTCGCCGACGTGACGATCCTGGCGCACTCAATGGGCGCATGGCTGACGGCCGAGGCGCTGCGCGATATCGCCATGCGCGACCAGACAATCCCGACGAAAGTCAGGAACGTGGTTTTCGCGTCGCCGGATATCGACATCGACGTGTTTCGGCGCCAGTTCATCGAGATGGGCCCGACCCGACCGCATTTCACGATCTTTACGTCAACCAATGACAAAGCCCTGCAAGTCTCTCGATTGCTTTCGGGAGGAGTTCGACGCGTCGGGGGAACTGATCTGAGACCATACGCTTCCGAGCTCGAAGAGCTTGGCGTTTCGGTTATCGACACCAGCGACATCACGCCCGGCGATCCGCTCGGCCACAGCGCGTTTGCCGATACCCCCGGCATTGTGCGCGTGCTTGGGCGACGGCTTGCGGGACAAAGCTTGGCCGGAGAAGAGCCGACTTACGCCGACAAGATCGGGGTCACGACCGCCGATTTGGCCGGTTCGGCAGCGCGGGTGGCCAGTGCTGCCCCAGCCGCAGTCATCAGCCCGAAGGCTCGCGAGATCTTGAAACGGGAGCTCTCCTCGGACGCGGGCCAGATACGGGACGGGCAGATTTCCTACTGATCGTCGCGCCTGGCTACAGGCGATTTGGTGATCCGAGCATACCGTTTGAGAGTGAACGATGACCCTTTCCAGCATGGCGAGCAACGATCATTCAGCCGATGAGAGATTTCCGATCATTCAAGCTGGCACGGCGGCTTGTCGCATGTATGGCCCCTCGAAAACGACAGTCGCAGACATCGCCCGACTGCTCGGAAAATCTCCCGCAAGCCTATACCGAATATTCCCCTCGAAGGCCGAGATATGGAACGCCATCGTAGCGGATTTCTATGAAAGTGACCTCAGCTATGCACTACTCCCCGCAGGGGGCTTGGTGAGCGCAGCAGACCAAATTAAAGAAACGATGCTTAGCCACCATCGCTTGCTGCTGCAGGCCCAACAGGCCGACCCGCAAATGTTCTGCCTGATTGTCGTTGCCGCGAGCAGCAACTGGTCGTCCTACAGACAATATCGAAATCGGCTTCAGGGCCTCGTGGGACAGCTTATTCGCGCCGGCATTGGCACAGATGAGTTTCAACCGACAGATGTGCGCGCGGCCTCCTGCTTGTGCGCCTCGCTCGCCGTCTTGTGGGATCCCCGATTTGTCAGTGCAACGCCCCCGAACTATTGCGAGACTTCAGCTCAGGACTCGTTTCCTTCGCGATTGAGGCCCTGCGGTGACTGGGTAGGCGCGCATTGATCACCGGAAAAAGGCCTGTGGGCGGCTCATGCAAAAAATGCTGACCTCAGCTTGCTGGAGTTCCGAGTTCCAGTTAGGTCGTGCTTGCGGTTAAGTGGCGCTCATGTGCGTGCAGGAATGATGTAAATTCGGCGAGAGCAGCCGCCCGATGGGAACCACTCGGCAAACCCTCTTCCAACAGATAAAGAAGGACGGTGAAGCTCAGTTTGCAAGTGGAGAAATACGGAGTTCACCTCCACCGGCAGATATGGGCGCAAAGTTGCCGTTCAGAACGTAGAGGGGTTAGGCCGACACACGTTGTCACGAAGGCGCAGAAGTTCGATGCCCCCTAGCCTACTCTAGATTCGAATCTCGTGGCCCACTTTGTCCATGAGCATCCGCAACTCGGGCTGAGCCGAGACCCAAAACGTTCGAAAAGCTTCCAGGAACCCCAGTCGATTGCGAATTGTAGAACTGTTTGTCGACCGTTTTGGGGCCGGAAGCTGACTGACAGCTTTGGGAACGCAGAATCGTGATAGCGGACAGTCCGACCGGGCGGGCGCGGGTTCGACAAAAACTCACAAGACGGTTCTCATCCACGCCAGGAAAGATTCCATCACCGCAGATCGCGGACCGTGCTGCATCCACACGACATAGAAGCTGTAGCCCGGCAAGGACAATGGATGCGCTTTGACGAGCGAGCCGTTTTCCAGTTCGCGGCCGACCACGATGTCACTTAAGATCGCAATGCCCTGCCCGGCGACAACTGCGTCGATCGCATGCAGTTCCTCGCGGAAGCTCAGATCCCAGGCCTTGTCCGGGATCAGGTCCGGATCGATTGAACGCGCCGTCGCCAGCCACTGGCGCCAAGTGGGAGCGTCCGGATCACGATTCATCCAGTCAAAATGGATCAGCGGATAACGGAGGAGATCGGCAGCACGCTCAATCGCCCGTCCGTCGCTTGCCAACAATCGCGGGCTGCAGACGGGAAAGAAGGAATCACGGCATAGCTCTTGCGCGGCAAAGCCCAAAGGCGGGCGACGCGTGTAGCGGATCGCCACATCCGCCGCGCCGGCGCGCAGATCGAGCAGCGCGTCCGTCCCGATGATCTCCAGTGGCACGGCCGGGTTGGCTTCTCGCCATTTCGGCAATCGTGGCACTAGCCATCGGCTGGCGAAAGCGTTCGGACTTGTCACCCGCAACGGCGCCTGAACATCCGGCTCGGCGACCGCCGCAAGGGAGCCGCCGAGAAGATCAAAGCCATTACTCAGGATAGGGAAAAGACGCGCTCCCGCACTCGTCAGCACGAGCGGGCGTGGGCGGCGCTGGAACAGCTTGAGACCGCAAATCTCTTCCAGCAAGCGGACCTGATGGCTGATCGCTGTCGGCGTCACGCCGAGCTCCGCCGCCGCGGCCTTGAAGCTGCCGTGTCGGGCGGCGGCCTCGAAGGCGTGCAAAGCGCGCAGCGGCGGACGGTTTCCCATGCCGGCAGCGTAGATGAATTCTGCTCATCCAGCAGCTAAGAATTTCGCTTTTGCAGAAGGTTGCGTCCCTGTGAGACCATCGTCCTGCTGGAACCGGGGGCGACATCGATGGAGATACCACGACAGACCGAAGCGTTATCGGGCCGCTCCCAATCTCCGGGCTCGCTGACCGAACAGCTGCGGCCGGGCTTGCGGGGCGAACTGGTGTTGCCGACAGATGCTGCCTACGACCGGGCGCGCAGGGTCTGGAATGGGGCGATCGACAAACGCCCAGCCGCAATTGTCTTTTGCGCCACTCCCGACGACGTCGTCCATGCCGTAACTTATGCCAGGTCGCAAGGCTGCCTCGTGGCCGTTCGCAGCGGCGGCCATAACGTCGCCGGTCTGTCGGTCTGCGATGATGGGATGGTGATCGATCTGTCCCGCATGAAGAAGATCTCCGTCGATCCTCAGCGCCGCATCGCCAGGGCCGAGGCCGGTTTGAACCTGGGCGAATTCGACGCAGCCACACAGGCGCACGGCCTTGCGACGACCATGGGTGTCAACGGCGACACCGGCATTGCCGGCCTGACGCTCGGCGGCGGCTTCGGCAAGCTCGGGCGCAAGCATGGCCTAAGCTGTGATAATCTCATCGCCGCTGAAATCGTCACGGCCGATGGACGGATGTTGCGAACAAGCGCCAGCGACCATCCCGAGCTATTTTGGGCCCTTCACGGCGGCGGCGGCAATTTCGGCATAGTAACGGCGTTCGAATACCGGCTGCACCCGCTCGGCCCAGCGCTTCTCGTGGGCTCGGTGCTTCACGCTTACAATCAGGCGCGCGAGGCGATGCGGTTTTACGATGAATTCTCCCGCGGCGCCCCCGACGAATTGAGTGTGGATGCCGCGCTTGTCACTCTGCCTTCAGGCGAGCGTGCCTTCAGCATCGCGGCCTGCTACGCCGGGCCGCTCGAAGCGGGCGAAGCTGTCATCGCGCCGCTGATGAAATTCGGATCCCCCGTCGAAAGCCGCCTGCAGGCCATTCCTTATATCCAAATTCAATCGGCGGGCGACAGCCTGTTTCCACGCGGACGACGCTATTACTGGAAAGCGCAGTTCCTGCGTGAGATCGCAGATGGTGCGATCGACGCGCTGCTCGACTGTTACGCGAAAGCTCCCAATCGCTCGTCCCTGCTGGTCTTCCAGCAGGTCGGCGGAGCGATCGCTCGGGTACCCGCGTCGGATTCGCCCTACGCCAATCGCGATGCGGCCCTCGACTGCTTCCCGATCGCGATCTGGGACGATCCAGTCGATGACGAGGCAAATATTGGCTGGGCGCGCGACCTGTGGAATGCGGTCAGGCCATTCTCCACCGGCGGCGTCTATGCCAACAATCTCGGTGATGAGGGCGACGAGCGCGTGCGGGATGCTTACGGCGGAAATTATGCGCGCCTCGCCGCTGTCAAGAAGCAATATGACCCGACTAATTTCTTCCGATTGAACCAGAATATCAGGCCTGGATAATTCGCAATCCGTGGGGGATCCGTGCGCAGCCGCTGGACAATTCTTGCTGTCCTGTTTGTCGCCCGCGCCGCCATGGCGTTTCAATTTCAGAGCGTCGGCGCCGTCGTGCCCCTTGTCCGCGACAACCTCGGCGCGAGCCTGGCCGACATCGGCATTCTAATCGGCCTCTATCTTGCGCCGGGGATAGCGTTGGCCCTGCCCGGCGCCACGATCGGCCGGCGCTATGGCGACAAGACGACCGTTCTCGCCGGCCTTCTGATGATGCTGGCGGGTGAAATGCTGATGACGGCGTCGACATCCTGGAGCCTGCAGATCGGCGGCCGGCTGGTTGCCGGCACCGGCGGCGTTCTCCTGAACGTCCTGATGACCAAGATGGTCGCCGACTGGTTTGCCGGCCGGGAAATCGCAACCGCCATGGCCACCTACATCAATTCGTGGCCAGCGGGCATCGCCATCGCTCTCTTGCTCTTGCCGGCAATCGGCACGACGTTCGGGATGACTGGCGTGGGCATTGCCGTTTCGGTTCTGATTGTTGTCGCCATCGGTCTGACGGCCTTCGTCTATCGCAGCCCGGGGGTAGCGCCTGCTGGTGGCGTCGAACGCCTCGGCATTTCGGCCGGCACAGCCTATGCCCTCGTCGCCGCCGGACTCATCTGGTGCCTCTACAACGTCGGCTTCGCAATGGTCTTCAGCTTCGGTCCGTCGATGCTCGTCGAGCGTGGCTGGTCCACCTCTGCGGCGGGGTCGACGATCAGCGTCGTGCTTTGGCTGGCGACCCTCTCCGTCCCCTTTGGCGGCATCCTGACAGATCGCACCAGACGCGTCGGCGCGGTACTTGTGGCGGGCTGTGTCGGCTTTGCATTGCTGATGCTGCTGCTGTCGCGAGGCGGAGCAGTGTTGCCCCTCACCTTTGCCATGGGGATCGTATGCGGCTTGCCTGCCGGCGCGATCATGAGCTTGCCCACACGCGTGCTCGATCTGAGGACGCGATCGATCGGGATGGGCGTGTTCTACACCGTCTATTATGCCGGCATGCTGGCCGCGCCGGCGATCGGCGGCAAGCTTGCTGTCTGGACCGGCACCGCGACGGCCGCACTTGATTTAGGCGCTGCCGCCCTCCTGCTTTGCCCTCTCCTCCTTTGGTCATTCCACCGGATCAGTTACCTTCGGCGGCGCTGTTCCGAGCTAATCTAGGCGACTGATCTTTGGCTGAGACCGAACGGAGCAAGAAGAGCAGGCACTCGGCGTGCTGCCAGTATTGTTACTCCGGCAGGCCAGCAATCTCCAGCGCCTCACCGAGGCAATTCGAGAGCGCGGGAGCACAGTTCACGCCTGCAAACTGGCGGCTGTAGCGAAAGCCAGGTTGAAGCTCGATCACGCGAGCGGCGGCTGCCCTCGCTTCGTCCAACCGGCCAAGCTTGGCCAGCGCGGCGGCCAATTGCACATAGGTGATGCTGTGCGCCGGATTGGCTTGGACGGACTTGTAGGCAGCACGGCAAGCCTCTTCGTAACGGCCGTGCAGCAAATGGCTCATCGCCTGCGCGTCAAATGCGGCCCAGGCCCATGAATCGAATGGGCTCAGCCGCATGCCCTGCTCGCTCCACTCTATCGCGCGCTCCGCTTCACCGCTCCATCCGAGCATGACGCTGCCGAGGATGTAGGTCAGCGCCGATGACGGGCTGATGGCGAGGGCGGCTTCCAATGCCGCGAACGCACCGGCGCGATCATGCGCATCCATTCCGATGGAAAAGCCCGCCCACGTCAGGGCGAGCGCATCATCTTGCCCGTGGACGATGGCCGACCGCGCGTGGCGGATCGAAGACGCACGATTGATCTCCTGCAGGCCGGCGCGAAGGAACAGGCAATGATGGCACATCGCGGCATTGCCATGCGCCAGCGCATAGGCCGGTTCGAGCGCGAGCGCACGCTCGAGAAGCACCAGCGCCCTGGTCACCTGATCCGGCATGCCTGAATCCACGTCAGGCTGGGCCTGCAGCACGAGATCGTAGGCATCGAGACTGCCAGGGCGCTTGCGCCTGACTCGTTCGATTTCGGCTTTCCGCACGCTTGGCGCAATCGCTCCTACTGCTGCCAGTGCGATCTCGTCTTGCAGCGCGAAGATGTCTTCGGAGCTGCGATCGTAGCGCTCGGCCCAGACATGCGCACCGGTCGAAGCATCGATCATCTGCGCGGTGACACGCACGCTGCCGCCGGCCTTGCGCACGCTGCCTTCGAGGACATAGCGAACGGCAGGGGCCGACGCGGCTAACTAATGATTATAGGCGTGAGTAACCGCGCAGTCTCCATGCCATACCCGTCAGTTGAGGGAGGGACGCATGCGTACGTGCTGATCAAGCTTGCCCCATAGCTCCTCCTGATATCCCGATCTCAGCCATGAGCACGCGCAATTTGGCCGCAGGTGCAAGGCAGAACGTTCGAAGAGCTTCCAAGAACCCGAGTCGCCGCCGAATTGTAGAACCGCCTTTCGACTACTTTGGGCCGTGAGCGGACCGGCAGCTTTCGGACTGGCGAGCCGAGAAACCGACGTTCCATTCGGCGCACCACGCCGTCAGCATCGGACCATGCTCTGCTTGGCTTCAGGTACCCAGAACTGCCTCGGCCTCTGTTCATTCCGTTGGCAGTGGCACAAGGTCGAGCTTCGGCACGAATTCCTCTATCTCATCGTCAAGCGGTGGCGGTTCTTCTTCAGCTTCCTGCTTCGGTTCGACCATCAGCAGGCCGACCACGATCAGCGCTAACGAAACCCAGGTGAGCGCCGGTATCGCTTCGCCCAGCAGCAACATGCTCCACCCTATACCGGCCGCGGTTACGGCGTAGGCGTTCTGGCTTGCGAACACAGCACCTGTGCTGGAGATCAGCGCAATGAAGAGCAGCATGGCCAGATTGCCGGCAACTGCCATCAGAATGACGATGATGCCAAGCCTTCCGGTCAACAAACCAACCGGTATGAAATCCCCATAAAAAGCCGCCAGGGGGATCAGCATCAGAAGCGAAGCAACAAGAACGATGCCGAGCATCGCGACGCTGTCTATGGCAATCGGTTTGAATTCAGAAAGGTAAATATCCTCCGTCGCATAAGTGACCGGGATGACGAGTGCGATGGCGAGCCACAACCAGTTGGCATTCATTTCCCCTGGCTCGCCAAAGAAAAGGATTATGACGATGCCGATGAGACCCAGTCCAAGACCCAGAAACCGTTTCATGCTGGGCGCTTCAGTCCGCATCAAAGCCGCAAAAAGGAATACGGCGAAACCCTCCAACACGATCACAATGGAGACGATAAAGGCGGGAAGCTTGCTCGCCAGCCAATAGACCAGCACCTGATTGACCACCGAGCTGATGAACGCCAGGATGATGACGAAACGCCAATCCGAGCGCTTGAGAGCAGATAGGCTCGGCATTGTCCCGCGCTTAAGGCTAATCCCGAGGCAGAACGCAGCTCCCATGAGATCAATAAGGATCGCTAGTCCAATTGGGTGAGCTTCAACGAGCGAAGCCATTTTCGACAGCGGGACGACAAGGCCCCACAATCCTCCGCAGGCCAACAGCAGCAAGGCTCCACGGAAGGTGCGGATGTTTTGCCGCATCTTGCGCTCGCGCTCGTAGACCTTTTGGGCCATCGTAGCGAACACACTGGCAAGTTTGCCCAGACCATCGGTTCGGGCTGCTACATCGCGGATGCCCAGCTTTGAAGGGTTGAACCTCCCGCTTTCCAGGGTTGCGGCCGCTTTAGTCAGCTTGGTCACCTGACGCAGATATTCCTTCTCTACATCGCGCAGTCGCTTTTTCTCGATGCACGTGGAAATCCGCGCCTTGAGAAGCGCCAGTTCAAAATCCTTGGGCAAGAAATCCTCGGCGCCCAATTCAATCGCCTTCACGACGCTGCTCATCTCATCGTCGAGCCCGGATACTACAATCACAGGCACATCCCGCGTCCGCGATGATGTCTTCAGGCTCGTCAGCACCTCGAAGCCGTCCATCCCCGGCATCATGATGTCGAGAAGAACAAGATCGAAATTTTTGGCTGCGAGCAGGTCGAGTGCCGCTCGACCGTTTTTTACAGCCTCGGCTTCATGGCCGAGAGCCTCGACCGATTTTTTGAGTTTGATCCTTATGGTCCGAGAGTCGTCGACGATGAGAATTCGGCCAGGGTTGCTCACGCTATTTCCCCAGATTGAAGATTGTTCGAAGCTCGGTGATGGCGACGTCAAACGCGCGCTGTGCATCGCCAATCTCGGCAAGACTGGCGGGCTCCCCGCTTGCGCACCGCGCCTCCACCCCTGCGCAGATCTGGCTGAGATCAAATGCACCCATATCCCGCGCATTCGATTTCAGGGAGTGGGCGGCCCGTCGGACGGCGGCGTGGTCGGAGGCATGACATGACGACCACATGTCCTGCATGATGGATGGCCCTTCCTCCAAGAAGGACTCCACAAGCTCCAGAAGGTCAGCTTCCTCGCCACCGACAAGCTCACGCAGCTTGTCCAGCGCCCCTCTGTTGATCGCCACAACATCCCCCGATGTATGCTTCGTCAAACTAAAACCAGCGCAAGAAAAGGTCTGCCGACGCTGTCAAAAACAAGCGAACTCGAACTCTCTACTACCTTTTTTCAGAGTTCCATGGCGTTGAAAAGACAGATTATCGTGGCAACCCTAAATTAGCGATAGCGCATGGATTCCAGCGATGCTGGCACGACGCCGGTGACGGTTCCCCCAACGTTGCCGTTCCATCTTAGGGACCGAGCACTCCGGGACCTCCGAAATCACCCGCTGCGCCCGCAAGCCTCTCACCGAGATTCATTACGGCTTTGTTCAGCGAAGCTATGAGATCTTCCACACGCAACGGCTTGCTCAGATAATCGTCCATTCCGGCATCCAGATATCTCTCGCGATCGCCCGTCATCGCGTTTGCGGTCAAGGCAATGATGAACGGCTGATGCGACTGCTTGGCATTTAAACTGCGGATCAATCTTGTCGCTTCCAGGCCATCCATGTCAGGCATTTCGATATCCATCAGAATGACATCATGGCTGCCCTGGCTATAGGCAGCGATCGCCGACTGGCCGTCGATTGCCAGTTCCGGCGTGTATCCCAGGCGTTCGAGCACCTTCGAGCCAAGCTTGCGGTTGGTGGCATTGTCGTCGACCAAAAGAATCTGAAGCGGAAGGGTCTTGGCCATCGAACCGTCAAAGGCGGAAGCCTTCGTCTGATCGGCTCGGATGGGGCGGGCCGGCGTCCCAACAAAGATCGACAGCAACGTGTTGAGCAATGGTGAAGGCTTGATAGGCTTGGATAGCGCTGCCGCAAACCGCAGGCTTTCCATTTCCTTCTTCCTGTCCTCCGACATGGGCACCATGGAACTAAGCAGCACCAGCGGAACGCTTTCCATGCCTTCGAGCGCGCGGATTTTTCTAGCGAGTTCGATCCCATCCATGTCAGGCATGTTCATGTCGAGAACGATGACATCGAAGACTTCCCCTGCTTCAAGCCTTCGCAGTGCGTCGCGCGGGTGTTCGCTCGCGGACGCGATCATATTCCATGACTGCGCCTGCAGGGCCATGATGCGGCGGTTGGTTGCGTTGTCGTCCACGACCAGCAACCGCTTGCCTGCCAGTTCGACGGTGGCCGTCGGGGCGTTTGCTAGTTCTTGGCGCGATGCCACAGGCGCGCGAATCGTGAAGAAGAAAGTGGTGCCTTTCCCTTCCGCGCTGTCGACCCAGATCTCGCCGCCCATCAACTCTACCAGACGCCTGCTGATGGCCAAGCCAAGTCCGGTTCCGCCATAGCGCCTGGTCGTAGAAGCATCGACCTGGCTGAAAGATTTGAAGAGCCGGTCCATCCGGTCGCCGGGTATACCGATGCCGGTATCGCGAACCGAAAACTGGAGCGTGCAGATCTTCCCCTCGCCGTCGTCGTTTGAACCATGGTTTGTGGCTGCGGACGCGACCGTCATCACCGAAAGGACGATCTCTCCCCGCTCAGTGAATTTGACAGCGTTATTAAGGAGGTTGATCAGCACTTGGCGAAGCCGACTACTGTCGGCAATGACGGTTTCCGGCGTACCGGGCTCGATCAAATAGCTCAGATCGAGCCCTTTTTCGGCCGTTCTCGGTGCGATCAAATCGATCGCACTTTCCAGGCAGTCGCGCAATTGGAACTGCCGAGGATCGAGATCGATCTTGCCCGCCTCGACCTTGGAGAAATCGAGTATGTCATTTATGACGGTGAGCAGAACCTCGGCGCTGTTGTTAATTGTCTCTCCAATTTCCCGCTGCTCATCATCTAATTTTGTCGCTAGGAGCAGGTTGGCCATGCCGATCACACCGTTCATCGGTGTGCGGATTTCATGGCTCATCGTTGCCAGGAACGTACTCTTAGCCTCGTTGGCCGCTTCGGCAGCCTCCTTTGCCTGCTGAAGGGCGAGGGAAAGTTGTTTGAGCTCAGTCACGTCCTGCGTGGATGACACAATGCGCGACCAGTCATTTGCCGGATCCTGCGGAAGCTGAACCGTCTCGACGAGATAGAGATCGCGCCCGCTGAAATCCTTGTCGCAGACCTCGGTCGAGGTGTGCAGGCGGCCGTCGAAATATTGGGCGACGGCATCTGGGTAGGTTGCCCAGGAGTGTTCCCCGGTGTCTGCCTCCAGCCGAGCCCGCAACGCATCTTTGCTTTCAGCTCCATAGAGCCGAACCAGCGCATCGTTGAAATCGATCCAGCGCACGGAGCTGTGGAGAGATGCGGCAATTTGCGGGTTATCGCGGAGATAGCCGCGGACATCACTGATCCCCTGCCGCAACAGGCCATCGACGATAACTTTGAGTCCGGACCAATCCTCCTCCCAAAGCGGAATTGGAGCTGACTCGAAAAGTTGGCGAAACCGTGCTTCGCTCTGGCGAACGGCGGCCTCGGTGTGCTTGAGCTCGCTGAACAGCTGCGCGTTGTGCAAGGCGGCGCCTGCCGTGGCGGCAATGGTAGAGAGCAAACGCAGAGAGTCATCGTTGAACATGCCCTCGCGTGTCGTGCTCTGCACGCTGATCACGCCGACATTTCCCTGGCCAGTCCTGATGGGAACACCGAGATAGGAGAGCGCATCCTTGCCCACCGGCGTTGCACCAATTTCAGCGCCGCGTTCGGCGACGTCCTGATTGATGAGCAAGGGCTCGCCTGTTTCGAGGATTTTGCTCGTCAGGCCTTCGCCAAGCCGAAGCGTGGTGAAGGCTTCGCCGAACTGGTAAGGGAAATGAATGAGCTTCGTCTTGGGATCGAGCAAGGCCACATAAACAATGTCGGCGCTGAAGATTTCTTGCATCTGATCGCCAATCATCTGGATCGTGTTGCCAAGCTCAGCTTCACCGACCAGCGCCTGACTGACCCTGCTGATAGCCCCCAGTTCGGCCGCGCGTTGTTGCGTTTCCTTTAGAAGTCTCTGGGTCTGGTCGAAGAGGCGGGCGTTGGCGATCGCAACTCCCATGTTGGAGGCTATCGTCTGCAGCAGGCGTACATGGTTCTCGTCGAATGCGTTCCTTTCGTAGCTTTGCACGCTGACTACGCCGAGCGTCTTATCGCCCGAATTGATTGGGACGCCAATGTATGAAGAGGTCCTGTCCTCTTCGAACGGGAAATAGGCACCGCGCCTTTTTCCTTCCTCCATGGTGCTGAAAACCAACGGCTTTCCGCTGGAGATGATTTCCGATGTAAGTCCTATTCCGAGCGGGAAGGCCTCGATGGTCTTGTAGCCCCTGTAGTAAGCGTAGGGCACTCTAACCAGCCCCGATTGGCTGTCGTGCAACAGAATTTCGCTGACCTCAGTGCCGAAGGCCTCCCTCACCTTGTCCCCCACCAGCCGAATAACAGTGTCGACGTTCAGCGACCTTGTCATCGCTTCGCCGACGCTATTGAGAATGGCCATCTCCTTGGCGCGGTCTTGAGCCATCTTCAGCAGCCGCTGCGTCTCGTCGAAGAGGTACGCGTTGGCTATGGCAACGCCCATGCTAGACGAGAGCCCCTGCAGCAGGCGCACGTGATCTTCGCTGAAGACGTTCTTATGGTAGCTCTGGACGCTGACCACACCGAGCGTTTTGTCCCCGACAATGATCGGAACGCCAAGATAGGACTCGGTCTTATCCTCCTCCGTCGGCATCAGTGCGCCCAGAGCAATGTGCTCTTCAATATTCCCCAAAAGAAGTGGCTTGCCCGACAGTATGACTTTAGAGGTCAAACCTTCGCCCATGACAAACGGTTCAGGCTCCTGGTAGTCGCGGTAATACGCGTAAGGGACAGTAATCAGATCGGACTTCTCATCGCGCAGCAGGATCTCGGTAACCTCGGTGCCAAACATCTCGCGAACCTTGTCGCCGACGATCCGGGTCACCGTCTTGACATTCAGCGTTTTGGCGGTCGCTTTGCCGACGCTGTTGAGAATGGCTAGTTCCTTTGCGCGGTCCTCCGACACTTTCAGCAGCCGCTGCGTCTCGTCGAAAAGGCGGGCATTGGCGATCGCTACGCCCATGCTTGACGACAAGGCTTGCAGCAGGCGCAAATGATCTTCGCCGAAGGCATTCTTTTCGTAGCTTTGAACGCTGACAACGCCCAGCGTTCTGCCGCCGGCGATGATTGGTACGCCGATATAGGATTCTGCCCGCTCCGCTTCGGTGAGGGCGATCACATTGAATTCGAGGGACTGTTCAAACGTCCCGAGAACCAGTGGTTTCCCAGAGAGGATGACCTTGGAGGTCAGCCCCGTGCCCAAAGTGAAAGGCTCGACTTCTTGGTACTCGCGGTAGAATGAGTATGGCACGGTGATGAGATCGGAGGCCTCGTCGTGCAACAGAATTTCGGTTATATCAGCCCCGAATATTTCTCGCACCTGATCGCCCACGATGCGGGTCACCGTCTTGACATTCAGCGTCTTTGCCATCGCTTCACCGACGCTGTTGAGGATGGCCAGTTCCTTGGTGCGTTCCTCGGCCAGTTGAATCAGGCGCTTGTTTTCGGCGGAAAGTCGATCAAGCTCGATTGCCGCGTCTGCATTGCTATTTTCCAGTTCGGCAATACGGCGATTGGCGGATTCCAAGAGACTGGCGAGGTCGCCTCCCACTGCCCCCTGCATGTTGGCTTCTCCCAAAAGGACATTCGCAGCTTCAGCGGGATGCTTCTCACCCCGTATATTAGCAAGTAGTGTTGCACGCCAGACGCGCGATTGACAGTACCGGCACACGCCTTGAGGCAATGCAATATCTACTGCGGCGGACGAGATGAAGGGCTTACCATCTTCGCGCCCGGCCGGCCGGATCAATCCCGCGGCACGCCTGGCGACGCGCTCCCGCTGCCGGCCTCGAAAGGCAGCTGGTTCCTGATCGCGGCGACGGTCAGCTCCGGATGGCTTTCCAGCAGTCGGCCGCAAACGCGCTGCGCTTCATCCTTGCGCCCGGCATAGACCAGCGTCGTCACCAGCCAGCGCAGTGCCCAGGTGGCGCCGGGCTGCCGGCTGATCCCACGCTGCGTCATAAGCAATGCTTCCTCATATCGTTCGGCAATGTAATGGGCGGCACCGATGCCGATCTCGGCCATATGCTCGAATTTCCAGATCGCGGCCTCGGACACCAGCGAGGGACGTCGAGCCGCCCAGGCGGAATTCGGGTCAATAGCGCGTGCCCGCGTCAGATGCATCTCGGCAACTTCTCAAAGGACACCATCGAATCATCAAGTCATGCGAACGTGGCGCTCTGCCAATGAAAAAGGCACAGAAGCCGGAGCTGGACAAACACCCCCAGCAGCGCGCCAGTCGAATCGAAGGCGGCAACCGGCGCTTTGCGGGCGGGTTGGGGATCAAAGCAGTCGGTTGCCCGAGACGAAGGGGCCATATCTGTTGGGGAATGCCTAGGCCCTGACATGAGAACCAGGATCCCGACTTCACGTTCCCCGTCTCACGTAGAAAAAAGGCCGGCCCCTTAGCAGCCCAAACCGACAAACGTCGCGTAACCGGTCGGCGATTCAGAAGCCGGATAAAACGAACCACGGGCTGGAACTATAGCCCAACCGCGGCTCTAGCGCATTTTGGGACCCATCCGATCCTTGCACAACGGTCCCTGTCGACTTGCAATCAAGTTTCGGAGTGACCTTACCGTTTGCGCTTGTGGAACACAGGCTCACTCCCTGCTTTACGGCCACCTTCTTTTCTTTCGCAACGGCAGCACCAGTCATGGCCAGTACGATGGCTGCGCCAATAGAAATAGCGAACCTCATGAACACGCCCCTTCACCCTGCACACCCAAAATGGATGCGCCATGTTGACGTTACGGTAACCATACTTCGCCAGCAAACTAACTTGGACCTATGCGTGGCGTTTTGGGACCTCAGTCGCTCAGCTAGTCAGCCAAGCGGAGTAGCCCGACCACATTAGCAGCCGGGCCAAATTCATCACGCTGCTGGATTTCAGAGCCCTCGCCCGGGCCTCGGTCAAGCCGGGCTAGTCATGTTCAGTCTTGTCTGCCTCGCGCTCCTCATCGTGCTGCGGGTCGTCATTAATGTCTCCACCATGTTGATTTTCTTTCTTCGCAATTTTCGTGAGGGCTTGCGCAGCCATCATCACAAGCCATGATGCTCCATGCCACAGGACAATGCTGAGAACGATTCTGACTCGGCCAGGTGAGCCGATGCGGCTCGTCGCAGACGTAATCGCTATTCTAATGCTGCTGGCATTGCCGCCATGGCATATGGCCACTATCAATTACTTCGCGTCCTGGGGCTTTTTCGCCGGCATCTATGGCGGTGCCATGTTCTTGTCGGGCGCCGCGGCCAGCACACGCGCCCGCGTGGCGCTGCTGGCCTTCGGTTAATCAGGTCCTCTGTTCGCATGGCAGATATATTATCCTTAGCTGATATAATGGAATCAAGCCGGCGTACTGTTCCTACCCCGTACCCCGCGCCGGTCAGGCCCAGCTCGTGGGCGTTCCCCCCGCTTTCCGAGCTGGGCCGCCCTCTGCTTCTCCAACAGCACATCAGCATGGCGCGACGCCAAGGCGAGCGGCAGCCCGAGAGTCCATAGAAGCTGGTCGTGCCGCAGTCTCGCCGCGCCGGCATGCAGGGCAAGCACGATATCGGCGACCGCATAGGCCGCCAGCCCGCCGCCGCCGAACGCAATCCAGGCAAGATCGCGGCGTCGCATCGCGCGCAGCCCGGCGACCAGCTCTCGCCAGAGCAATGTCAGGACAAGCCTGTCGTGCCGCATTGATCCGTCGTCATCATGGTTCCGATGTCGAGATAGTCACGGCAATCGCACCGGCAGTGGGGCGACCGCTCATCCGCCGCCGGCGGGCTTCGCGTTGACGTTCTTCATGGCGGCAAGCAGATAATCCTGCACCGTTGCCTGAAGATTGGTCGTGGCGGCGCGCACCGCCGCCATCGCCTGCCTTACCGCCGCCTCGTCGAAAGGCTGCGCCTTCTCGGCCGCAGCCAGGTCGGCGCGCGCCGCGCGCAACTGCCGCAGGGCTTCGAATGTGCGAGCGCGGTTGTCGCGCATCACCGCGCGGAACTCCTTGCGCACCTCTGGCGAGTGGGCCCCCGCGACCTCCGCCAGCAGCCCGCGCGCGACCGCCGCCTGGCGCAGGCCATGCGCGGCATAGCCGACGAAGAAGAAATTGAGCGCCAGCGAAAGGGCTAGCACAACCAGCACCGCAGCCGAAATCCATGAACGACCGGTCATAGCGCGTCCCCCTCGCCCGGATCGGCCGCGATTCCCGGTCCGCCGTCGTCGGGAAGCCTTACGCCGGTGGCGAGCGCCAGAAGCTCGGAATCCTGCGGCTGGTCCTGAAGGCGCGCCACCTGGTAACCGGCGATTGTCGCGGTGACAAGCAAGGCCGCGGCGCAAACGGCGATGCCGGCCGGCGCGACGAGGAAGCGCGGCAGCAGCGAAGGACGCGCTGCGCCGCGATCGATCCGCGCCATCACCTTGCGCGCCAAAGCGCGGTCGTCGCCCTCGACCAGCGCGGCCTGCCGCACTAGCCTGTCGAGCGCCGCGTCGGCGCCGGCATCGCCTTCCAACGCCATGAATGCCAGGGCCGGGCCTTTCAAGGGCGCCGGCCAGGCGTCGATGTCGTCGCCGAAGCGGCGCCGGTTGTTCTCGAATTCCTCGCGTGTCATGAGGACTTCCTTTCGCGGCCCCCGGCCGCATCTGCCAAATGATCCCTGAGCGCGCGGCGTCCGCGCACGAGCAACTGCTCGACCGAGCCCGCGCTGGCGCCCATCACCTCGGCTATCGCCGCGATGTCAAGCTCGCCCACCGCCCGCAGAAGCAGCGCCATCCGCTGGCGCTCCGGCAGGCGCGACAGGCCATCGCGCACGATCGCCAGCTCCTGCCTGGCAGCCGTCGCGGTCTCGGCATTCGCTTCCAGCGCGGCCGGCTCCTCGCCGATGTCGTCCAGGCCGAAGAAATTGCGCAGCGCGCGGCGCCGGCGCTGGTCGATGCAGCGGTTGGCCGTGATCCGGTAGAGCCATGTCGAGGCGCGCGCCCTGCCGGGATCGAAGCGCGCGGCCTGTTTCCAGACGGTCACGAACACCTCCTGCACCACGTCCTCGGCATCGGCCGCATGGCCGAGATAACGCGTGGCGAATGTCCGCAGCCCACGGCCGTGGCGGGCCATGAGCGCGGACAAAGCCGCCTGGCTGCCCGCGGCGATGCGGGCCAGAAGCTCCTCGTCGCCATGGGAGGCTTCATCCCGCACGGCGGCGGGCACCGGCCGAGGAGCCTCCGGCGGCGAGGGAGAAATCTGCGACGATCCGGCTCGGGAGAAGAACGAATTCCGACGTCAAGTCCACCACCAGATATCAGCGGCGCCAACGGCGGAAGCCGCGAACCGTGTTGCCGTTCGGGCCCGTGAAGCTGCCGACAGAACGGCCGCCAAACGGTCCGGCCGCGCTGTAGCGCTGACCTGAAACGGTCTTGCCGTTCGGCCCGGTGGCAGAATAGCTCCTGGAGCAGCGGTCAACAACGCCGACCTTGCAGGTTGAATTGGACGTGTAGGTGCCGCCGTTCGGTCCGGTGCGCGTTGTCGAGCCGGTGTAGACATTGCCGTCCCGATCGACGCTGCGGCTCAGTTCGCCGCCATGCGCGGTCTTGCGCGTCCACTCCTCGGCGGAGGCCGGGGAAGCGGCCGACCAGACGACCATCGCGCCAAGGCAAAGCAGCGGAAGTTTGAACCTTGAAAGCATGTCATTTCCTTTCTGGCAGGCAGATTGGTCAGTTGGCGTGAGCAGCCACGATCTTGCGGATCGCCGCGATCTCATCGGCGGAGAGCCTGCCGTCGCCATTGCGGTCGGCGAGATCGAAGAGCGGCGTGCTGGCCTGGAACTCGCTCTCGGTGACCTTGCTGTCGTCATTCCTGTCCATGCGCCGCCAGCGATTGCCGAGGCGGGCCTCGGCTGCCAGGGCGCGGTCATCGATGGCCTGGCGGGCGGTCTCGATCTCGTTCTCGTCGATGACGCCGTCGCCATTGCGGTCGAGCCTTTTGAAGAGACGTTCGCGGGCGGCGAGCATCTCGTCCTTCGAGATCGCGCCGTCGCCATTGGTGTCGAGACGCTGCACGATGCGCTGGCCGGGCATGTGCTGCGCAGCGGCGGCGCAGAGCGGAGCGAGCCCGAGAAGCAGACCCGCAAGAATTGCTGAGTGTTTCATGGGTGGTTCCTTTCGATTGTGACGTCGCGAGGTAACGACTGTCGGTCAATACGCAGCCCGGTCCGTGCTCCTACGCCGGCGGCCGGATTTTTTTCGTTGGCCGCCATGGCGTCGGTACCGGGCATCGAGCTCTCGAAAAAAATTGCGGGCGGCGCGTAGGAGCCGTCGAACTCCCGCGTAGGAGACGCTGCAGGGACGGGCCGCGGCGGGCCGTCGATTACAGTGGAGACTCAGATGACCAAGATCGTAACCGCCCTTGCGGGGCTGCTTCTGTGCGGCTGCAGCGCATTCGCAGCCGACCAAGGCGCCCGGGAGGCGTTCCGGCGCATCGACACCAATGGCGACCGGAAGCTCGAGTTCAGCGAAATCCAGGCAGCGCGGGCGCTGATGTTCGACCGGTTGGATGCCAACCACAATGGCGTGCTCGAGCCTGGCGAGGTGCAGGCGGTAATGGAAAAGGTCAAGTCGGGGCGCGACGTCCAGGCCGCACGGTTCACCGGCCTGCAGGCCGAAGCAAGCCGCATGGACCGCAACGGCGACGGCAAGATCTCGCGCGACGAATTCACGGCCGCCATCCCCGACAGACTGCTGCAGGCGGACAGCGATGGCGACGGCGCATTGTCGATCGCCGAGATGCGAGCGCTGCGGCGCCAGTGATCCGTGCCAACCAGATCAGACGAGAAAATCGATGAACAGAACGATCACCGCTTTCCGCGGCGTGATGCTCGCAGCTGCGACCTTGGCCTCGCCGGCAGAGGCCATGCCGCTTGCGGCGCCGGCAGCGCCGACGTCCGTGACGAGCCAGGCAACGCCGATCTGGTGCCGGCGCGGCTTCTACGTCGTCGGCGGCGCCTATTACTACAATGGTTACCGGGGTTATTGGCGCATGCTGCCCGGCTATCGCTACTACAAGGGCTACTGGTTCCCGGCCGCCGCCTTCGCGGCCGGCGTGGCGGCTGCCACGGTCGCGCCACCCCCGCCCCCCGCGGCGCGCCTGGCGGCGCCCCATGTGCGCTGGTGCTTTGATCACTACCGGTCCTACCGCGCCTGGGATAACAGCTACCAGCCCTATGACGGCCCCCCGCAGCAATGCCGGTCGCCCTATAATTGAAACTCGGCACTGCCGTCATCGACGCCGGAAGGAGGCTCGTCCATGCAGAATCGCTCCATGCCTGCAAATACGGTCACACCGGTGCTTGCCTACCCAGACGTGGAAGCGGCGAGTCGTTGGCTCTGCGAAGCCTTCGGATTCGAATTGCGGCTGACGATCGCCAATCATCGCGTCCAGCTCGGCTTCGGTGGCGGGGCTGTTGTGGTCACCACCCTGAAGAGCGGCGAATTCGTGCCGACGAAGGATGAGGCATTCTCGGTGATGGTGCATGTCGAGGATGTCGATGCGCACCACCGCCGCGCGATGCTCCATGGCGCCATGGCGCTGACCGCGCCGACGAGCTACCCATATGGCGAACGGCAATATTCCTGCCGCGATCTCGCCGGCCACGCCTGGACGTTCTCGCAAACGATCGCCGATGTCGCACCCGAGGAATGGGGCGGCAGAGCCGAGCGTCACGTCGAAACGGATTCAGACGACACGCTTTAAGCGTTGTTTTGACGTATGCCGCTGCCTGCATGGGCGCAAAGCTGTCGTTGGGAATACTTAAGCGCTCGTGCTGACGCGCGCTATCAGCAAGGCACCCGTGCCAGAGGTCGACGCCTCTTACCCGAAAATCGAATCTACTGATCCACCTTATCCATAAGCAACTGCAACTCGGCCTGCGGCGCGATCCAGAAAGTTCGAAAAGCTTCCAAGAACCCCAGCCAGTTTCGCTTTTCACAGTAAAAACAACGGCTTAGTAAGGGCGCAAAAATCACAATCGGAACACTTTTCCGGGGCATTGAGCCGGAATTTTGCCCGATTCGGGACATTCCGAGGATCTCGATCGTCGGTCCGCGCCGTTGAACCCCGCTCTTTCGCAAAAGCGAACTAAGGCTTTATCGTGACTGCCATCGTTGCGCAAAAGGCCTCAGCCGTCACATCGAATGGAACGATGCACAACCTCGTATCTTTGACAGTCGTTCCTGCTATAAAGAATACCGATACATTGCCATCCATGCTTGGAGCGATCGGAGTCGGCAAGTTCGTTTTCACAGCGTAAATGGGCGTCGACGACGCAGTATTATCCGCCGTTTCTACGCAGGACGCTAATGCTCCATTGTTCGGATTTACATCAATCACATAGGTTCCTGAGGACATTTTATATTTTGCCTTAACAGTAGCGATGCATGCATAGATTCTTTTGTCAACGAAGCTAACGATAGTAGCGACCGATTGACAGGAATAAAAATGATCTGTGGAAACTTGGCATATTTGTATCTTTGGATCTACAACTTTTGCTTCTTGTGCAAACCCTTGGGGCGTGTCGAATAAAACCGCAAAAATCACAAATACTTGAAAAAGAATAACCCTTTTAATCATGACATTCTCCTTCACGTTGACGAGTGTCTGGCCAGGGCAATAACTAGGCCAACGTCGCGAAGAAGGCGACCCTTCCACACAACGTTCGGCGGTCAGGACGAACACCTGAATTCAGTCGAGTTCCAGGTCGCGCACCAAGGTGTGCAAGCGCGGAGCACGGCAGCCGAAGGCCAATAGCGAATACTGGAAACAGAAGGTGTCAAGAAACATCGCACGCGACGTCCAGGTTCTAGACACCCTAAAGCTTGCCGGATGGCGTGTCCTTACAGTGTGGGAATGTGAACTGAACGACGTGAAGACGTTGAAGGAGCGTCTTCGAGGATTTCTCGGCTAGCCGGCAGTGCCGTTCGCTATCGGCTTAGAACGGCCACGGAAGCGCGTGAAGCCAAGCCCACACAGACTCCGTTGCCGTGCCTAATAGTGCAAGGAGACGTTGGGCATACAACGCCACGCCTCCACCGACCCCGAGGGTTATAGCTGCATCGATTTGTGCGTTTGCGCGATCTCTCAGCCACACGGCTATAGAACCCGCCATGCGCCTCAAAAACCCGACGCTTTCATTTACCGTATCAATCGCTGGTTCTGGCTTTTCAGCCTCTGCCTCGATTTTCGCGATCTCATTTAGAGCTTCTGTAGCGTCTTGCGCCGAGACTGGGCTATCCTCTATCGGTCCAGGCGGCCGGTTGTGACCGATCATCCCGTAGCCATGAAGCCCTAGCTGTAATTGCTCTTTTAACTCAGCTAGCTGCGCGAGCATCTCGCTCTTGAGCTGGTCTAAATCCCCCTTTGACGCGGCAGCAGAGTCGCGTCGCGTTCCCACGAAATCTTCAAGGTCAAAAGCGGAGGACTCGAAGCTCGCGTTGTCGTCGGATTGGCTTTCGGCCACCGGAGCCCAGTCGAAGAGCCCGTCACTCTGCACTTCGTCCACCGCTTCCTGCATGAGTTCGAAGCTTGCGACATCTGAGAATTCGCTCTGAATCTCGTCATCTGCGCTATAGGGGCCGCCCCAAATCCATTGGTAACCACCCTCCGCTGACTCATAGGGAAGTCGAACAGCCGGATCCTCGAAATGTTCGTGGAACCACTGAACCATAAGTTCCTTCTTGCGGCTGCGTGACAGCTTTCTAAACGCCGAAGGCGAGTATTCGAACCCGTCGATCACATATTTACGCCGACTTGCCATGCGCCACCGTAACAAACCGTTCAATGAACAGGCCGAGGGCACGCATCCAGTGCACCGCTCTGCCGCCTGTTCTCACGGCCTCCGCGTAGCACCTTGAGGTTGCTCAAGCCAAGGCATGGGCAACCAGCAATGCTGAAATAATGAAGTGCGCGCCTCGATCGCCGGGCTCAGGGATTACCCTCGCCGAGAAACTTCGCCGATCAGTTCCCGCAAGAGCATCCGTGCGATAGTTGCCGGCGGCGAGCCGCCTACCTGCGTCGATTTCGAAGCGCCCTGATAGTAGACCGTCACCATTTTCTTCTCGACCGTATACAGCCCGGTCGCGTTGCCTGCACTTGTTTCGATTGTGATGGTGCCTTTGTCACTCATTACACCTACCTCCGAAAGCGCGGTCGCGCCGCCATTTTCCACCAGCACACTGGATGGCCATATCTCAGCTGCCATGAGCGCCTCGACCATCTGGTAAGGCTCGCGCTTGCCGGTGAATGGGCAAGGCTCGATCGCGGCGAGCCCCTGGGCGAGCCGGGTGTAGGTGTCGTTATCGATGTAGGTGTCCAAGGCGAATGCTCCGTTGCCTGATTGCCCGCACGGTATGAGTCATTCTGCGACGACACGCAAGAGGAATTGCTCAATAAAATCAGTAAGTAAGCGATGACTTGTTTCCGTGATGCTTGTCCCTAGAAAGAAAAACCGCCCGGCGATAAGCCGGACGGTGAAGTTAGGAGATATCGAACGGAAGGCGATAGCTACACTATAGCAGAATCTAGACCGGCGTGTCGAGAAAAACGGAAAATATTCCTAGCCCCGATAATAGGCAGCTGGGTGAAGACAAACACCTCTACTCGGGCGCTTCGCGCCCTCCCTGCGCGGCCTTCGGCCTTGCCCGCGCTTCGCGCGGTCGCTTTGTCTTCTCGGACCGGAAGGTGTTCTTCGTTCTTGTTTGTCTTGCCGGTCAATCCCTGCGGCTAAAGACTTTCCCCCTGTCCTAAAAGTCAGCACGAAAATGATGACGTTTAGGACAGGGGAATCGTTCGAACGTCTGCGTTCAAAAGTGGTGAAGAGCTTAGGTTTGATAAACCGGCGCGGAGGCTTCCATTGCCCGCGCCATAACTCCGATTCCTGATCTTGCGATCAAAGCGGTTAGGGGCCGAAGCCCCGGCACCATGCGCGACTTACCTTCAATCGCTACATGGCCGATGTTGTCGTTCCGCACTCTAGGGACTGACAGAGCACCGTCTTTTTGTTTGGCAGCCTTACATGCTGGTGAACAGCATCGGCGCTAACCGAGCCGGGCGTCCGATAATCGGGGAGCTTGCGGCTAGATCTTCCGTTCAACCTGGCTGTCTGATAGCGCCCGTCCGTATTCCGGGATGTCGCCCTTGGTTGATGATGCCAGTATGGCCCTTGTCGGTTATCAGCCGATTTGCGGACTTTTGTTCTTACGAAATAGTATAGCAGAATCGGGACGGGAAAGCGCAAATACGGCAATTGCGACCGATAATTTTTTTGCAAGCGGACAATCGACCAAATGGATGCGGACAAAATCTTCGATGAACTTGAGGCAGAGTTGCACCGCGAGGTCGGGCGAATGGTCGCAACGTGGTCTCAATTGGAGGGCTGGCTTGCTCATATCTTGACGCTACTTTTGGTAAGAAGCGGGAGGGGCCGCGAGGGGGAAACTATCTACTATGAAGTGCCCAACCTGCGCCCCAGAATCGCAGTGATGAATGCGGCCTTTTTCAATCGGTCTGACATTGGCGAGGACATTCAAAAAAGATGGTCGGCGCTCATTGCAGCGACTGAAAAGGAGGCCGTCGAAAGAAACTCGATAATTCATGGGGATTTTTTGCGCGGGACAGTGGGCAATTCTGTCTTGGCAGTGGCTGTGTCGCCAAAAGTATTTTCGGATATGCGTCGGAAGCATCCTCCCAAAGGAGTGAGCAAAATGGGATTCCACTCTGTCGATATCCGGCGCCACACCGAAAGGGTGGGCCTTCTTCGGGATGCGCTTTGGGCACTCTATGGCGACCTTCCCAACTCAGAAGATGCTAAGCCGGCAAGGGAGGCAGAGGAATACCTGGACGCATGGCGGGTCGCGCGTGGCCAGCGCGAATGGCCCTCAGTCAGTTAACGTAGCCGTGTCCGAGTGTTTGCCAGGTTCCCGGGCCGTGTGCTTTTCCGAAACTCATCCGCGACCACACCGCGCATTGGCTTCCATCTCCCGGGCCATCTTCCTGCCGAGGTGGTTGACCGTAGGTGTCTGTGACCTAGCTTAAAGTTCAGAATGGACCGTCCGGACTCCCCAAAAATGCGGATTGGAACGCCCCGTGGGAGAACTTTTGGGATATTGACGATGGAGAGGTGCGAGTCGGCTTTTCGGAACATTGGCGGCGGGCGACAACCGGCGGCCACTGTATCTTCGAGCTTCGGTTCGAGCGCACATCTTCTGCGCCGGCATCTTCTCCCGGCGTATGACCGCGCTCCGCAACGCAACAAATACACTCGCACGGCACTGCAGGGCCCGAAGCAGTGACAGCTTTGAGAGCAGCAGCAGCTTTAGCCAGCATCGGGGAGAAGACCCAAACACCGCTTCGCGAACTTGAGTTGCACCCAAGACCACATGGGCACGACGATGCCAAATCATCTTGCCGAAATTTACACAAATAACACAGATCTCGCCATTCTGGCCGGGATTGCGATACTCGTACTGGCGGGCGTCTTTCTTGTGCTCCGGCATGCCCTTGTCGCAATGCTGCGGAGTCGCCCGAAACCAAATGCCTACCTGAAAGAATGCAAGCCTGTTCCTCTCGAGGAGGTTCCTTGGGTCTGGGAACGCCCGGTCGACCTTGCAACCGGATCTGGTTCTTCTCAGGCTGTCGTGTCCCCGGATGCGGATGCCCGGCCTCAGGATGCAAACTACCGTCAGTTCGGGGTGCGAATCGAGCATTTCGAGATGATCTCCGAAGCTTATGAGAGTTCGCCAGGCGACCTGCCCAATCCCTTCGCTTCCCCGACAAACAGCGCTACGGCCTCACCTCCCCGTGTTCGCTGGCCTATCGGTCTTGTATCAGGCCTGGGCATCGCCACGATCTGCCTGGCCGTGTCGCTTGGCTATACGATGACGAGACAGAATTGGGTCGAAAGCGCCCCCGCCATTTCGCAGGCCCAGAATCCCTCCCAGCCCGATCTTTCGCGATCCTTCGCGGTTCCGGCGAGTGCTGCATTGGATATGGAGGGACCAGCCCAGGGCGACGGGCGTACGAATGCCGAATCGCCTGGCCCGGATCTCGCGGCTGCCAAGGCTGAAGTCGAGGCTGCTCGTGCTCAGGCATCCGCCGCGAGGAATCTGGCCGGCCAGGAGCACCGAGCTGTGGAAGAAGAGCGCGCCAGAAGCGCCTCTCTGCAGAGTGCGCTCTTGGAATCGCGCAAGCAGGTCGATGCGCTGAGGACAAGCATGGCAGCAGCCGACGACGCATACGGGGAGCGTTTGCGCAACGAACTCGCGGCAGCCCGCACGTATGACGCATTGCAGCGCATTGCGGGAGATGCTCGCAGGCTGCTGGGCGAGAGCATCAACTATGTCGTTACGCAGATGCCGGCTGATCATCTGGAGCGTCAGCGAACTGAATTGATGGCCCGCGACCTATCCCAAGCGCGGGCGCAAATTTCACAGCTTCAGGCCACGGCCGCCGAGGACCGCGCCAGTGCCAAGGCCTCGCTTGCGCAAGTGGACGCATTGCTTGACGACGAGCGCCGGAAGTCGAAGGACCTTCGTGGCGACCTCGCCGCAATGGAACTGTCCAAGGCCGCGATCGCGGATAAGGCTGAGCGGGAACGAACCGGTGCAGCCACAGCGAGAGGACGGGTGGAGCAGACCGCAACCGAGACTGCCCAGACCCTCGCCCGAGAACGCGCTTCCGCAGCATCGATCCGTGAGGACCTCGATAAAGCCCGCCTCGAGCGCGACGCGGCTGAACAGGAACGAGCCAAGGCTGTCAAAGCAAAAGAGCATGCGGAGCAGACCGCAGCCGAGACGGCGCAGGCTCTGACACGAGCACGCGCTTCCGCAGCATCGACCCGTGAGGACCTCGATAAAGCCCGCCGCGAGCGTTACGCGGCTGAACAGGAACGAGCCAGGGCTGTGTCAGCAAGAGAGCGTGCGGAGCAGACTGCAGCCGAGACGGCGCAGGCTCTCGCCCTGGCGCGCGCTTCCGCAGCATCAACCCACGAGGACCTCGATAAAGCCCGCCTCGATCGCGACGCGGCTGAACAGGAACGAGCCAAGGCTGTCAAAGCAAAAGAGCGTGCGGAGCAGACGGCAGCCGAGACGGCGCAGGCTCTCGCCCTGGCGCGCGCTTCCGCAGCATCAACCAACGAGGACCTCGATAAAGCCCGCCTCGAGCGCGACGCGGCTGAACAGGAACGAGTCAGGGCTGTGTCGGCAAAAGAGCGTGCCGAGCAGACCGCAGCCGAGACGGCGCAGGCTCTGACACGAGAACGCGCTTCCGCAGCATCGATCCGTGAGGACCTTAATAAAGCCCGCCTGGAGCGCGGCACGTCCCCAGCACTTTCAGGAGAGGTCACCAGGCTGAACGAAGCTCTGGACAACCAGCGCGAAGCCACTGTTTCTCTGGCCCGCGACCTGGCTGCCAAACGCGCGGACAATGACAAACTCAGAGCTGAGCGCCGCAGCGCGCAAATTGAGCCGCCGCTGCAGCCTCGCTCTGGCCGCGCATCGGCCGGCAACGGTCAGATGAAGGCTGTCAGCCAGAAGACGACTACGCGCAGCAAGCTTCGCAACTCCTCGCAGGTGATCCGCGTGCGTACTATCGCGCTTCCCTTTGCCCTCCGGCCAATACACCCGACGTCGGATTGAATTCAAAACGATTGCGACGGCGGTGAACGCTCCAGTCATTAGCCTGTACCATTCGCAACACACGGAGGCCCGGAAAAGGGGATCGCAAAGAGTTCCGCGCTCTGCGCTATGTCAGACCGATCACGCTGCCTTTCGCGTTCAATTCGCACTCGACCGGCGCCTCACGCGTCTCCACCCGTCCCTGATGCATATAGTCGATGCTGACCTGAATGGGAGCCGAGATCTTGCGTTTGCTCAACCGACGTATGGAACCTGCGCTGCTGACGCGCACGCTGGCCGCACCAAACTTGGCGGCGGCCTGCTCGATTGCGTCCTGACAGGCGCGAACGACCTTATCCGGGACACCGGGCAGCGCTTCGATCGGGTGGACCGCTGATGGAACAGTGTTGTCGTCGAGAGGCTGCAGGGCGGACGGGAGGTCGAGCGAATGTCCGCCGCCTGTGGACAGGTCGACAATGGCAGCTGGAGTTGACGGTATTGAGGCCGTTGGAGTGGTGCTGATCCCGTCATCGTTCGACGACGGACTGCCGCTGGCGCCTACGGGATCAGCGGGATCGCCGGCAGGTCCTTTGCCCTTGCCTTTGCCGTTACCGCCGTTGTCATGGCCGCCATGGCCCCCGTTGTCACCCTGATGGCCGCCACCGTCATGCCCTCCGCCGTGCGGGCCGGCGGCCGCAGTCCCAGCGCAAGCTACCGCGATCGAGCAAGCGAATGCCAAATAAGCCAAGCTGAATCCAAGGGATTGACGCACGGTAGTCTCCAAATGTGCCCAGCTGTCCTTGCGCGGCATGCGGTCAGAACGTCTAAACCGCCGCTGCCTCAAGGCAAAAACTAGCGAATACGGTGCCCGCGGAATTAACTAGTGGATGAATCCGCTGCATCAAGGATGCTGGTTGGGGGGTCGATAGCGGCAACACAGCAATTTTTCCCAAGACCCAGAAACCACAACGCCGCAAGTTATCGCGGCGATGTTCCAGCTCCCTGCTCGCCTTGGAGAAAGCGATGACGACCACAATGTCCCCTTTTCTCACCGCCCTCACCTCCGATGGCCCTTCCACCGACTGGGCGAAAGACATGGACCTGTACGCTTGGCTGATCGGCAGCTGGGACATGGACACGGTCCACCATCTCGACGACGGCACGATCCGGAAATGGGATGGGGAATGCCATTTCGGCTGGGTTCTCGAAGGCCGCGCCATGCAGGACCTCTGGATCAGGCCGAGGCGCCCTGCCCCGTCCACCATGTACGGCACCACCTTGCGCGTCTTCGATCCCGGCATCGACGGCTGGCACATCATCTGGAGCGATCCGCTCAACCAGGATTACTCACGCCAGATCGGGAAGGCCGAGGACAACAACATCGTCCAGATCGGCCATGACTCGCGCGACCTGCAAGCGAGATGGCGCTTCACCGAGATCACGGCCGACAGCTTCCATTGGATCGGCGAGGAAAGGATGACTGAGAGCGATTCCTGGCGGGTGACTTATGAGCATTTTGCCCGGCGGGCAGGTTCCTGACGCACTGTCTGTGGCCGATCGCAGATTTCCAGGATCGCTCCTCCTTCCGCGCGCGCTCGCTGTAACGAACCACGATCATACGGCCGTGACGATGCTGATTGGGAATGCGTGCCGACGCCTATCCGCGTCCCGGCGCATAGGCGGCCTTCAACCGCTTACTTTGAGCCTTTCACCGCAAGTGCCGGTGTCGCTCGAACATCGCCAGCTTGTGCCCATATGTCATCCGCACCTCGGATCGGCACCCCTTCGCATCTGAACGTTGTGACGCTCGATGCGCTTCTTACATTAGCAATCAACGATATATTAATGGCTACTGTGCAGCCTGTTCGGCTCGGGAAATCTCCCGATCGACGATCCGGCACTCGGTGTGCCGAGACGCTCGACCGATGCGGAGCAAAACGCATGAGTGTCGAAACAGCATTGGCGCAGCTACTGCGCATGATCCACCGTCGCGCCCTGAATTTGGCAGCACTACCGGACGATGAGAGAGATCCATACTACGATAGCATCCGCCGGTCCTGTTGCGGAGCGGCCGAGCACATCGGTCAATCCCCCGACAATGCCGCCATCACCGCAAACAGCATGGTCGAATTTACCCGGGCGATGGTCGGCATCATCGAGGCGGGGCGCGGATAAATCGCGCGTCAACACGCTCGCGACGAGCTCGGGAGGTGCCGAGAAGCGCGGCTACGGCGCGTTGCCTGCGGCTCGCGCGGTGACGATTGCCATGCGCAGGTCGACGATCGGGCTTCCAAGCGATCGCTATCTCAGATCCCGCCCCAGATGTTCGAGGACAGATGCTTGGTTGTCGGCATCACCGGCCAGCAAATATCCAGCTGGTTGTCGGACGGCATGCCGTTCCGTATCCGCGTTGGCTTGCGGGCATCCTGCGCATATTTCAACGCCACGCCCATGCGATTCAATGTCTTTAGGATCGACATAAAGTTTATCCTCAATTCGCCATGGCTGTAACGGGGGAATCCCGCCGCCTTCATGATGGCGCCTTAGATGACCAACGGTTGTTTCCGCCGCATTGCACGCAAGCGCAAGGCTCGTAACGAGAAGGACAGGCTTTGAAACATTTGTATGCAAACGAGCCGCCATGGCTTGCGAGGCGTCTGGCCGGCTCGGCTACTGCCGTTGCCGTTTCGAAACAAATTTGCGTTCAAGCGCCATCAAACCGAAACCAAACTGCAGGAAAACCGCCATCGACCGGCTCGACCGGAATTTAAACAAAGGAAAAATCGAAATGTCCAAGATTGTTCGCAATGCAATTTTCGCCATTGTTGCTGTCTTCGGCTTCGCCGGTTCGGCTTATGCTCAGCAGGCGGCCCTCAATTCGTGCAGCAACCATGACGATTACTACGCCATGTGCCTGGGCGCGAACAACGGCGACCACCATGATGGCCGCGGAAGCGATCGCCGTTAATCGACTATCCGCTGAAAAAGCCCCGCAGGCATCTCGCCGGCGGGGCTTTTTCGCGCTTCATCATCCTACCGGAAGACCTATGCCCTCGGGTTGCCAGGTCATTACTTGAAAAGTTCGGAAAGAACGGCATTTTCAAATTGCGACGGGTGGTGAGCCATGCTGGCAACCACGCCCAGCTTGTACGCCGGAAGGCCACAATGATCACGGCGAGTCGGCGGCCGTTAGGGTAGCCGCCGCATTTAATTAGCGTTAACTAATTATAGACCGCGCTGTTCTATTCTGACACAGCGCGGTCTACTGCCACACAATGACCGTGCAGGCGGCTCTGGCCCAATCCACCCCCCCAAGCTGGAGCCGCCACTCTCACCATACTCGGCCCGGTTGAACTAATCCTTACCAAATATCCTTTCTGGTGTGTTTCGCAGAAAGGTGGCCTTGTAGCCAAATGCTCGGTCGGTCGAGCACGATGCTTGGCCCTGATCGCAGTTCGGTTGCCAGGAATCACTCTCGTTACAACGCGGCAGTCTGGCGGTCGCAGGACTGAAACATTGCTACTTTAACGTGCTATCGGTGGGTGCATAGGAGCGTGTGGCAAAATGTCGATTCCTAAAAACCTGAATGAGACAGATCTCAGATTCGAATGTCCAAGATGCCGGCATCCGATTATCCGGAAAGGCTCCTGGTTCAAGTCCGTGGCTACATTCAAATGCGGGGGCTGCCAAACACCGATACGGCTTGGATATCCGGCAAAGCTCCGATTGTTCGAGAAACACAGCCAGTCAGCCAGCCCCAATCGCATCAGCCAAGCCTAATAGATACGCGTCATCTCATCCCGACCAGGCGATGTCTCCGTTGGATCAGTCTTTGAGTATAGTGGCCGTCCCTGGTCGACTTGTTTTCAAAGATAAGAACGCGGTTGAACCGCGCCTTTTTTACTTCAGCGCTGACGATCACTGGCGACAGTGCCCTACTCTGCCGCCGCATACCCCGCGATACCCTTGATCTCGAGAAAATCCTCCAGACCGTATTCGGCATATTCGCGACCGTTGCCGGACTGCTTGTAGCCGCCGAAGGGCAGGCCCGCGTCCCAGGCCGGGTAGTTGATGTAGACGGTGCCGGAGCGCATGCGGGCGGCCGCCTGGCGCGCCTTCTCGATGTCCTTGGCCTGGATATAGGAGGCAAGGCCGAAGACAGTGTCGTTGGCTTGCTCGATCGCCTGCTCGACCGTGTCGTAAGGCATGATCGACAGCACCGGTCCAAAGATTTCTTCCCTGGCGATGCGCATGTCGTGCGTCACGTTGGCGAAGACCGTCGGGCGGACATAGTAGCCGCGGTTGAGCTCGGCCGGGCGGCCGGGGCCGCCGGCAACCAGGGTGGCGCCTTCGTCGATGCCGCTCTGGATCAGGTCCTGGATCTTGTCGAACTGCGGTTGGCTGACCACCGGACCGAGCTTCGACGTGGGCGCATCGGCCGGGCCGACGGTGAATTTCTCTGCCGCCTTCTTCGCATAGCCGGCGGCCTCGTCATGGCGGTCGCGCGACACGAACATGCGGGTCGGCGCGTTGCAGGACTGGCCGCTGTTGCCGAAGCAGCCGGCGACGCCCTTGGTGACGGCCCGCTCCAGATCCACATCGGGGAACAGGATGTTGGCCGACTTGCCGCCGAGCTCCTGATGCACGCGCTTGACGGTGTCGGCCGCCGCCTTGGCGACCAGGATGCCGGCGCGGGTCGAGCCGGTGAAGGACATCATGTCGACATCCGGGTGGCTGGCCAGCGCCTGGCCGACGGTCGGGCCGTCACCGTTGACGAGGTTGAAGACGCCTTTCGGCACGCTGGCCTCGTCGATGATCTCGGCGAAGATGATGGCGTCGAGCGGCGCGATCTCGGACGGCTTCAGCACCATGGTGCAGCCGGCGGCAAGCGCGGGACCGACCTTGCAGGTGATCTGGTTCAGCGGCCAGTTCCACGGCGTGATCAGGCCGACGACGCCGATCGGCTCCTTGACGATGAGCGAGGTGCCCTTGATGTGGCGGAACGGAAAGGTCTTCAGCACCTCGGCCATCTTCTCCAGATGCGCAAGGCCGACGCCGACCTGGCTGTCCAGCGCCATCTGGCGCGGCGCGCCCATCTCGCGCGAGACCGCGAGCGCAAGGTCCTTGCTGCGCTTCTTATAGATTTCGATGACGCGGTTGAGGATATCGAGCCGCTCCTCGACCGAAGCAAAGCCGAACGTGGCGAAGGCGCGCTTGGCCGCCGCCACCGCCTTGTCGACATCGGCCTTGGAGCCCAGCGAAATCTGCGCGAAAGCGTCCTCGTTGGAAGGATCGATGACGTCGAGTGTATTGGGCACAACAGGATCGACCCACACGCCATCGATATAGAACTGCAGATTGTGGGACATGATTTCTCCTTGGGCGGGATATCTGATGTGATTGGGGGGCGATCGCCGGATCGTCGCATCGCGTCAGAGATGACGATGCGGCAAGAGCGATGTCAAACACAAGGGCGGGCAATTGAGCCAGGCGGCTACAGAAGAATGTGCCCCGCCGCGACCAGAAGCCCCCTTGCGGCGGCTTCATCCTCCACTTTGACGAGCAGATGGTCGCCATCGAAGGTGGACACCAGAAAAATGCCGAGTTCGTTTTCCGACAATGGCTTTATTACCGACAGCACGATGCCTGTTTCGTCGAAGGCAAAGGGACCCTGGAGTTTCAGGGCGACCCAGTCCCTGTCGTGCTGCACCCCGTCCGGCACCCGCTCCTGCAGGCAGACGACCGAAAGCTCGTCCTCGGTCCTGGTGATGCTGACGAAACCCGGTCCGTCGGCCCAGCCGGGAATGCTCTCTTTTGCTGCGAGGCGCGAAACCGCATACCGCCCCGAGAGTGGCTTCAACCGGACCCTGATTGCCATCCGAACCTCCTCTGTTTGTCGGCGATCACGGATTCGATGCACGTCTGAGCGGCAGCAATCTGCTCCAAACCGAGATTCTGCGTCAACTTGGGAGCAATCCTACAGAGATCATCGATGGCGTTCTGTATTATGCCAGCTTCTTGCTCATATAGACCGTCGTGCCGTTCATGAACGGTTCTTCGCGGTCGATCGTATAGCCGTGCTTCTTGTAAAGCGACACATTGGCTGCGAAGGCGCCATTGGTCAGCAGGCGCAATTCGAAGCGGCTCGCCGCGCGCGCCTTGTGCTCGGCCCGTTCGAGCAACAGCCGGCCAATGCCCCTGCCCTACGCGTCCGGCGCCACGCAGACATTCTCGATCCAGAGGTGATCCTCCTCCAGCATGGTCTCGATCATGCCGACAATGCGATCGCCCTCGACGGCAAGTTCAAACGGATGCTCGGCAACTGCTCTGTCATAGTCGGCGCGCATCGGCATCGGCTCGCGGCCGATCAACGGCACCCATCTGGAATAGGCGGCGCGCACGATGTCCCTGATCGTGGCAGCGTCAGCACGTTCGGCCGGCCGAAACCGGATGGAAGAATTGGTCACAGCAAGGCTCCAGACATGAAAGCCCCGCCGGCGGATGTCGCGGCGGGGCGGGAAACGAACAAACCGGAATTTATTCGGCCGGTGTTTGTCGTCGCGCAATCGGCTTACCGCTCCCCATCGTATAGAGGCGACGTCGCTTGGTGATGGCGGGTGCAAAAACGAACATGGCGCCACGCTGGAACAGGAAGTTCAGCCCGTCAAGATTTTGAGATTGGCCCAGCCTGTCGAATTCGGGAGGTGTTCCATCGTCAGCTCAAAAACCAATCGTGAAAATCGATCATTCCAACCAGAACAATTCGTTGGAAAGATTTGTTCGGGAATGACATTCCTCCGGCACACTCGCCTGGAGAATTGCATTGTCTTCCGCCACCAACATCGCGAACGATATTCCGACAAGCCCGATTTCTGCCGATCTGGCCGCGGGCCGCAAGCGGCTCGGTTCGGCGTGGAACGGCATTATCCCCGGCATCGTGCTGGTGGCGATGATCACCGCTGTGGCCTTCTCAGCCCACAATGTCTCGGGCTTTGCCTTGTTCAGCCCGATGATCTTGGCCGTGGTGGCCGGCATGATCTATTCCAACGTGCTCGGCCTGCCCGCCCACGCCACGGCCGGCATCGCCTTTTCGCAAAAACGCCTGCTGCGTTTCGCCATCGTGCTGCTCGGCTTCCAGCTCACGTTCGGCCAGGTGGCGGGCATCGGCCTTGGCGGCGTCGGCATCGTCGCGGCCACGCTTGGCGCCACCTTCGTCTTCACCGTCACGCTCGGCAAGCTGATCGGCGTCAATGCCAAGCTGGCCCAGCTGATCGCCGCCGGCACCTCGATCTGCGGAGCTTCGGCAATAGTCGCCACCAACATCGTCACCGACGCGCGCGACGAGGACGTGACCTACGCGGTTGCCGCGATCACGCTGTTCGGCACCATCGCCATGCTCGGCTTTCCGCTGCTGGCGCCGGTCTTCAGGCTCGACCAGCACGCCTTCGGCCTATGGGCGGGAGCCTCGATCCATGAGGTGGCGCAAGTGATCGGCGCCGGCTTCCAAAACGGCACGCTTGCCGGCGAGACCGCGACCGTCGCCAAGCTGACGCGCGTCGCCCTGCTGGCGCCGATGGTGATCGCGCTCGGTGTCATGGCACGCCGCGGCAGCTCCGAAATTTCAGGCGCCAGGCCGCCGCTGCCGTGGTTCGTCGCGGCTTTCGTCGCGGTGGTGGCGCTGAACAGCCTGATCGCGATCCCAGCGCAGATCCATTCGGCGATCGCCCTCGCAGCACAGATCATGCTCACCATGGGCCTCGCGGCCATGGGCTTGCAGGCCGATATTTCGGGGCTTCGCTCGCGCGGACTGCGGCCGCTGATGCTGGCCTTCTCAGCCTTCATCTTCATCGGCTGCTTCAGCCTGATGCTGGTGAAGTTCGTGTAAGGCAGGCCGGGGTCGTCTTAGCTATCAGCCTTCATCATCGTCCTCGAACTCACAGGCCGCGACATAGATCGCGGCGAGCTTCTCGATGCCTGCCTGGTCTTCCTTGTCGAAGCGCCCGGGCAGCGGACTGTCGAGGTCGAGCACGCCGAACGCGCCTTCGGCATCGCGCAGAAGCACGACCAGCTCCGAGCGCGAATCGGCATCGCAGGCGATGTGGCCGGGAAATTCGTTGACGTCCTTGACCAGCATCGACATGTCGAGCTCGATGGCCTTGCCGCAGACGCCCTTGCCGACGGCGATGCGAACGCAGGCGGGCTTGCCCTGGAAGGGTCCGAGCACCAGCTCGTCATCGGAAGCGAGGAAATAGAAGCCGGCCCAGTTGAGGTCGGGCACCATCTGATAAATCAGCGCCGCGGTGTTGGCGGCGTTGGCGACGGAATCGCCCTCGCCTTCGAGCAGCGCCTTCAATTGCGTGGCCAACTCCTTGTAGAAGACCGGCTTGTTGCTTGTGTCGATTGCCGTTGCCGCAAACATCGTGTTGTTGCTCCGTTGCAAGCCAGCCGAGGGGCCGGCTACAGTTTGGTCTTCTCTGCCACCAATGCAGCACGTGGGAAATACAAAAACGTGAGCGACAGCCTCGCCAGCCGAAAACGCGACCGTGCGCCGCCGGAACCGCGCGAAGCGCCCCTCACCTTCGCAGTGCTGGTTTTCCCTGGCTTTCCGATGATGGCATTTTCCTCCGTCATCGAGCCGCTGCGCGCCGTCAACATTCTTGCCAAGCGCGACTGCTATCGATGGATGATCGTCGGCGCCGATAGGGGTAGCGTGGAGGCATCGAACGGCGTCGTCATCCAACCCGGCTTCTCGGCAACCGACGCGCCGAAGGTCGACCGCATCGTCGTGTGTTCCGGTGGCGATGCCGATCATGTCGTGGCCGATGAGGCGATGAGCTGGATCCGCAAAAGCCTGCGCGGCGGCGCACATATCGGCGCTGTCGCCGACGCCGCATTCTTCCTCGCCCGCGCCGGGCTGCTCGACGGCCATGCCTGCACCTTGCACTGGACCAGCCAGGCAGCCTTCAGCGAGGCTTTTCCGGAAATCGAGCTTCGGCGCGATCTGTTCGTCATCGACCGCAAGCGCTTCACCTCGGCCGGCGGCGTCGGCAGCCTCGACATGATGCTGGAAATTATCACGCGCGACTATGGCGCCGAAATCGCGGCGGGCGTTGCCGAATGGTTCGTGCACTCGCCATTGCGGTCGAGCGTCGACCGCAAGCTGATGCCGCTCAGGCTGCGCACCGGCGTCCAGAACGAGCTGGTGCTGTCGGCCATCGCCATCATGGAGGATGCGGTCGAGGAAAGGCTCGGCATGGCGGAGCTGGCGGAACGGCTCGGCGTGTCGGCCGACAAGCTCGAGCGCAGTTTCCGCGCCGAGCTGGATATCTCGCCCAATGGATATTACCGGCGGCTGCGGCTGAAGCGTGCAGCCGACCTGCTGGCGCATTCGACGCTGATGGTGCGCGATGTGGCGCTGGCGTGCGGCTTTGCGTCGATGTCGAGCTTTGCAAGGGCGTTTCGCGAGGAGCACGGGCACGCGCCTAAGGCGATGCGGCGGCATTAGTGTGTTTGTGCGCGCTGACGCGATGAAACGCTGGCGGGACAGCGCCCACCTCTGTCCTGCCGGACATCTCCCCCACTTGGGGGGAGATTGGCAGTTCCGGCGCCAACGCGTCCTTTCGACGTTGAAGATTGGCGAAGCGATGCGCGACATCTGATCTTCCCCCTTGTGGGGGAGATGTTCGGCAGGACAGAGGGGGGCGCGAAGGATCACGGCGTTGCCCGTTCGCCTGCGGCACCTAGCATAACATCTGCGGAATTCCGCACAGCGATCTTACAGCGTCTGGCTATGTTCTCCACAACAGGAGGCCGCACATGAGCATCGTCGTATTCGATCCCGACAGCACCGAGGATGTGGACTTCAAGGACCGCATGCGCCATCCGGCAGCGGCTGATCCGGCCGGCGGCATGTGGCTTTCGGACACGGAGCCGTCCTTCATCGACGCCGACGCGCTGCGCAAGGGGCGGCTGGCCAAGCTGCGCGCCTGGATGCGCGAGGCGGGCTATGGTGGCGTCGTTTTGTTCGATCCATACAACCAGCGCTACGCCACCGGCTCGCGCAACATGTTCGGCTATTTCCTGCGCAACTCGACCCGCTATTTCTTCGTGCCCACCGAAGGGCCGATCGTGCTGTTCGAATATCCGCAGAGCTACCATGTCTCGATGGTGCTCGACACGATCGACGAGGCGCGGCCTTCCAAGCTCGTCTGGTCGTCGGTTTCGGGCCGCGACGACGAGACCGCGGGGCCGTTTGCCGACGAGATCGCCGAGCTTCTGAAGAAGCATGGCGGCGGCTCGATGAAGCTCGGGCTCGACCGCTGCAGCCATCTGCAGGCGCTGGCGCTGGAAAAGCGCGACTGCGAGGTGAAGGACTGCCAGGGCGAGATACTGGCGGTGCGCGCCGTCAAGACGCCGGAGGAAGTCAAATGCCTGCTGGCCTCGATGGCGGGCGCCGAGGCCGCGGTGGCGGCCGTACGCGAGGCGATCAAGCCTGGCGTTTCCGAGAACGAGCTGTTCGCGATCATGTATGGCGAGGTGATCCGGCAAGGCGGCGAGTTCATCGAGACCCGGCTGCTCACCTCGGGACAGCGCACCAATCCATGGTTCAACGAGGCGAGCGGGCGCAAGATCAGGCCGGGCGAGTTGCTGGCGCTCGATACCGACACGATCGGCTGCTACGGCTATTATTCCGACTTCTCGCGCACCTTCCGCTGCGGCCCGGGCAAGCCGACATCCTATCAGAAATCGCTCTACCGCATGGCGCATGACCAGGTGCAGCACAACATCTCGATCGTGAAGCCCGGCATGGCCTTCCGCGAGATCGCCGAGAAGGCCTGGAAGATCCCGGACCGCTTCGTCGACCAGCGCTACACCTCGGTGATGCATGGCGTCGGCATGCATGGTGAGACGCCTTTCATCGCCCATTCCATGGACTACGAGACCTATGGCCGCGATGGCATCATCGTGCCCGGCATGGTGGTGAGCGTGGAAAGCTATATCGGCGAGAAAGGCGGTCGCGAGGGCGTCAAGCTCGAGGATGAGATTCTGATCACCGAGACCGGCACCGAGCTGCTCTCGCGCTTTCCGTATGAAGACGAGTTTTTGGAGCCGCAGGTTTGATACCAGTACACATGATGAGTGCCGACCCGGTATCGCAAGCCTTCGAGATTAGCCGCAGCACCCGCGAAGTCGTCATCCTAGGGCGAAGCAAGGAGCGAAGCGACGCGGCGCAGACCCTAGGATCCATTCCGTGCCGTCTCCGCTTCGCCGCGGTGCGGAATTCTGTTAGGCAGCGGTCGACGATCAAGGTAACGGCATGGATTCCAGGGTCTTCGCGACGCCGCTTCGCGGCTGCTTCGCCCTGGAATGACGAAGTTCGAGCATCCGCATGAAAACACCCATTTCCATCCGACGCGGTACAGTGGCCGCGGTGTTCATCGATCTCCAGGAGGAGCATCGCAAGGACAAGCGCTATCTGGTCGAGGGTTTTGCCGACATCCTCGCCAATGTGCAGCGCCTGCAGGAGGCGGCGCGGCGCAACTTCGTGCCGCTCTATCATTGGGCGTATATCGTCGATCTCGCCGCGGCGCGGCCGTTCCACCCAGTCAATGAAAGCGGCAAATCGGCCTTCTCCGACAAGGACGATCCGCTGACCGCAATCTGCCATGAAGTGGCGCCGCAAAATGGCGAAGCCACGCTGGTCAAGCAGGAAGCTAGCGCCTTCGCCAGGAACGATTTTGGCGACAAGCTCAAGACCTCGGGCATCGAATGGCTGGTGATTGCGGGCGTTTGGACCGAGGCCTGCATCGACGCGACGGTGAAGGACGCGGTAGCGCGCGGCTTTCGCGTGCTTTTGGTCAAGGATGCCTGCGGCAGCGCCAGTGCCGCCATGCACCAGACCGGCATCCTCAACCTCGCCAACCGCCTCTATGGCGGTGCCGTCACCAACACGCTCGATGCCTGCCGGCTGTTGGCGGGAGACACCGTGAAGGTGTGGCAGGTCGAGGGCTCGGTGCCGCTGCGCTTCACCTTCGAGAGCGCTGCGCAGCTATACGCCGAGCTTTGACGGCAGTGACCAGAGCCCAAACCGATCCGTCGAGCCGCGGCCAATATGCCGACCGGCTCGATCCGGAGTTGTGGGATTATATCGACGAGGTCAACAGTTGGTACCCGCCGGAGATCGTCGCCGCGCCCATTACCGAGCAGCGCGCGGTCTATGATCGGATGTGCGTCGCGTTTCACCAAGGTCATCCGGAAGGCGTGACGACCAGCGACGGTCTCGTAACGACGGCCGCGCATGCGATCCCAATCCGATACTACCGCATGGCGGACAAGACGGCGCCGGCGATTGTCGTCTATTACCATGGCGGCGGTTTTGTTCTTGGCGACCTCGACAGCCACGACGACATTTGCGCCGAGATCTGCGCCGGCACCGGTTTCGAGGTGGTCTCGGCCGACTACCGGCTGGCGCCGGAACACCTGCACCCCGCCTCCTTCGACGATGCGCTGGCCGTGTTCGAATGGGTCGCCGCGGCGAGCACGCTGCCGATCGTGCTTTGCGGCGAAAGTGCCGGCGGAAATCTCGCTGCCGCGGTGGCGCAAGCGGCGCGGCGCCATGAACGGCACGCTGTTGGCCAGATGTTGATCTATCCGGAGCTGGGCGGCGACGAGACCGGACGCTCTTATGTCGAGCATGCCGAAGCGCCGCTGCTCAGCGTAAGCGACATCGAGTTCTACCGTCGCATCCGGTCCGCGCCCGGGCAGTCACAGGACGATCCAACGTTCTCGCCGCTTCGAGACCACGATTTCTCCGGCCTGCCGCCGACGATTATCGTCACCGCCGAATGCGACCCGCTATCGTCCGACGGCGAAGTCTATTGCGACCGCATCCTTGCCGCCGGCGGCCACGCATGGTGGCGCGAGGAGAAGCGGCTGGTGCACAGCTTTTTGCGGGCAAGGCCGACTGTTCCGCGCGCGGCGGAGGCGTTCGCGAGGATCATCAGCGACATCTCGAATCTGGGCGCCGGCGATGGAGCGCTAATCTCCCCCCTCGTGGGGGAGATGGCCGGCAGGCCAGAGGGGGGCGCGAAGGAACGCGGCTCCTCGGACTTCTGATCATCTGAACGACTTGAGAAGGTAGCGCTGACTGCCGAAACGCCGGCGGGACAGCGCCCCCTCTGCCCTGCCGGGCATCTCCCCCACGAGGGGGGATTGGCTGTACCCTCTGCGGAACAGCGCACAAGAACTGCGGAAACCCAACCATTTCGTGGCGGAAAGCGGACCTATCATCCCCTCGCAGGCAACGGCGCTCCGGCGGACGCATCCGCCCCCGCATGGCGGCCCGGAGCGCCCAACAACAGAGGGAACGACGATGAAATTCATGCTGACCGACAGAAAACTGCATCCGCAAGCCAAGCCGATCGCCGACGATTTCAGGAAGGGCGCGATCAGCCGGCGCGAATATCTGGCCTTGATGGCCGGCTTCGGCGTCAGCGCCGCCGGCGCCATGGCGCTGGGCGGGATCGCTGCCTCGCCTGCCCGCGCCGCCGAGCCGAAAAAGGGCGGTGTGCTGCGCGTGGCGATGAACGTCAAGGGCTTTAAGGATCCGCGCACCTTCGACGGGGTGGAGATGTCGAATGTCGCGCGCCAGTGCAACGAATATCTGGTGCGCTGGAAAACCGACTTTTCCTTCGAGCCCTGGCTGCTCGAAAGCTGGGAGACCAGCGACGACGCCAAGACGATCACGCTGCACGTGCGCAAGGGCATCACATGGTCGAACGGCGACACTTTCAACGCCGAGGACGTGATCCACAACCTCAACCGCTGGTGCGATGCCTCGGTCGCCGGCAATTCGGTCGCCGCGCGCATGGGCGCGCTGGTCAATGCCGACACCAAGAAGCCGGTCGACGGCGGCATCCAGAAGGTCGACGACTACACCGTCAAGATCAACCTGCCGAAGCCCGACATCTCGCTGATCGCCGGCATGGCCGACTATCCGGCATTGATCATGCACCGCTCCTATGAGGGCGACGCCGATCCGAAGAAGGCTTTGGCCATCACCACCGGCCCTTGCGAGCTGGTGAGTTGGGACGCCGAAACGGGTGCGGAGGTGAAGCGCAAGGACAAGCCGTGGTGGAAGGGCGAGTTCTATCTCGACGGCATAAAATGGGTCGACTACGGCTCCGATCCCAACGCCACGCTGTCCGCCTTCGAGTCTGGAGAGATCGACACCGACCACGAGACCACGGCGGATGCCGTGTCGCAGACCGATCAGATGGGCCTGCAGAATTCCGAGATCGCCACCGGCTCGACCATCGTCGCGCGCTTCAATGTCTCCAACGCGCCCTATGACGACCTCAAGGTGCGCCGCGCCGCCCAGCTTGCCGTCGACAATGCGGCCGTCCTGAAGCTCGGGCTCGACGGCCGCGGCAAGCCCGCCGACAACCACCATGTCGGCCCGATGCATCCGGAATTCGCCGATATCGGCCCGGCCAAACGCGATGTCGAACAGGCCAAGAAGCTTATTTCGGAATCCGGCAAGGCCGACCACGAATATGAGCTGATCTCGGTCGACGTCGAATGGCAAAAGAGCACCGCCGACGCGATTGCCGCGCAAATCCGCGAGGCCGGCCTGAAGATCAAGCGCACCGTGCTGCCGGCAGCGACCTTCTGGAACGACTGGGCCAAGTTCCCCTATTCCTGCACCGAATGGCTCGGCCGCCCCCTTGGCGTGCAGGTGCTGGCTTTGGCCTACAAATCGGGCGGCGCCTGGAACGAAAGCGCCTATTCGAACAAGGAGTTCGACGAGCTTCTCGACAAGGCGCTTGCAACGCCGGATGCCACCCAGCGCAAGGAGATCATGGCCAAGATCGAGACCAACCTGCGCGACTCCGGCATCATCGTCCAGCCCTATTGGCGCTCGGTCTACCGCACCTATCGCAAGGGCGTGCAGGGCTGCGAACAGCACCAGGCGCTTGAGCAGCATTTCGAGACGGTGTGGCTGGAGTCCTGATCCTCCCAGGAGCGAGCGGCCGGCGCGACCTTCCTGTCGCGTCGGCCGTCTGCCATTTGCCAGCGATTGCCTTCAGCTCAGATTGCGTCGGCGGCGCCGATTGCTAGGAAAAGACGGCCAACAGTTTGTCGACGCCACCGCCCTCCTTCGCCCGCCGCAAGGCTATGTATGTGGTCGTCGCGACGACAGGGCGAAAAAGCACACGGCGACCGCCAGCGAGAGAACCGGATTCCGTCCGATGAACGAGAGCGCATTGCCGACTACCCCGCCCAGCCGGAATTTACCGGCTGCACCTGGGCTTTCCAAAGCCATCGGGTGATCTCTGCTGCCTAGGAGAATATCTCCGCCAGTTCGTCGATGCTTGCGCCTTCTTTCGCCTGGCGCAGCTCGACATAGCTCACCGCGGTTGCGATCGAGAGCACCATCGAGACCACCGTCTGCACCAGAGCGGCGCCGATCTCGGCGATGATGCCTCCGAACAGCACCAGAACGAGCAGCATCCCCCACTGGATGATCATCGCGATGATGACGAGAATGAGGAACAGACCGAAAAGTCCCCAGCGGCTGCCCTTGGTGAGGACCCGGCTGCGCGACATCGAGCCGAACACGCCCCGCCGCTCCTGGATCAGGACCGGCACCGACATCGACCAGCCGAGCCAGAGGATAATGCCCGGCACGATCAACAGCATCAGGCCGATACCCGCACCGAGACCGACGAGCAGGCCGATGCCAAGCGTCGGCAGCAGAAAGCGGATCGCAATCTGGATGCAGTCGGCAAAGGACGGACGCTTGCCATTGAGGTCCTCGATGGTCGCCCGCACCAGCGCCGACTGCAGCAGCAGCGCGCACACGAACGAAATCAACCCGGCGATGATGGTGATGTAGGAATTGCGAAACATGGCGCCTGGGTCGGCCATGGTGCCGGGGTCGCGCTGCATCATGGCGTCGATCTGCGGCTGGGTCCACAGCCTGATGAGCAATGCCGGCAGACCCGAAAACAAAGCCGCCAACCCCACGCAAAGTCCGAGGTTTCGGCCAATCACTCCGAAGGTGTTGCTGAATACCCTGCCGATCTCGAATCGGCCGGGTCGTCCCAATGTTGCAGTCGTCATGATAATTTTCCCCCGAGTCACCACTGCGTTCATCGGCGACTTCAAAGTAAATTTGCCAAGATTGAAAGGCTACGTCCAGTGCGCTTGCAATTGTCATGGCGTATTGCCAGTGTCGGCCTCGAACCGCAGGTTGCAGGGGGAACGAGCGGGTGACAGCCGCAGGGACGGAAGAGGCCGGACGGCTGGCGCAGCTGCACAAGCAACTGCTCGGGGACGATTCAATCCAGTTCGCCTTGCCGACCTACGTGCGGCCCGAGCCGCCGCAGTGGCTGAAGCCGCTTCTGGACGGCCTGGCGAAGCTCGGTCCCTACATGATCTATCTGTTCTGGGGCGCGGTGATCATCGGCGTCGCGATCATTGCTTTTCTGCTTTTCCTCGAGGCGAAAGGCATTGCCTGGCGCCTGCCATGGCGGCGAAAACGCGAAGAAACCGAAGCGAAGGAAGAGTGGCGCCCTGACGCGGGCGCTGCCCAAGTCCTGCTCTCCGAGGCCGATGCGCTCGCCGCGCGCGGCGAGTATGACGAGGCGGTGCATCTACTGTTGCGCCGCAGCGTCTCCGATATCGCCACCCGGCTGCCCGATTTCCTGCGTCCATCGCTCACCGCACGCGACATCGCCGCCGCCGGCTCCATCCCCACCCGGCCCCGCGCCGCCTTCAGCGAGATCGCCCGCATCGTCGAGGCCGCCTTGTTTGCCCGCCGACCCGTCGGGGTCGAAGGCTGGCAGCAGGCGCGCGGAGCCTATGAGCGGTTCGCCTTCCGAGATGCCTGGGCATGAGCGCGCAACCGACCGAGGCGGCCGCGGAGCCGTTCAGCCGCAAGACCCTGTTCTGGGGCATTTTCGCCAGCCTGCTGGCGGCGGCCGGATTTTTCCTGCTGTCCACCTATGCGCCGGATTTCCACCAGCCCCAGGGCGGTGCCACGCCTTTCTCGAAGGGCGGCACCGGCTATGCCGGGCTTGTCGAATGGCTGAAGCTCACCAACGGACAGGCGCCGCCGATGGAGCGCGGCGAGAAGGACCTCGCGTCCCCCGTGGCGTCGACCTTCCTGCTCGTCGTCACCATCGCGCCGGGCAGCGACCCGGCCGCGCTCGATCGCCTTATCAAGCTGCGCTCTGGCAAAGACACGCTGTTCGTGCTGCCCAAATGGCAGACCTTTCCCTTGTTCAGCCATGAAGGCTGGGAGGAAAAGGTCGAGCGGCTGCCCAACAACGTCGTCAACGACTGGCTCGGCCGCATCGCCAAGACCAAGCTCGGCGAGGCCAAGAACACGCTCTCGCAGATCAACATCGCCGGCCGCATGGTGGCCGCGCCGGAGGAACTGCAATGGGTGGCGGACGACCATCCGCTGATCGCGGCGGGCGACGGCAGGGCTATCCTGACCGAGTTCGACAACGAACCCTTCTACATCCTCACCGATCCCGATTTCCTCAACAATGCCGCGCTGAAGGACGAGCAGAAGGCGGCCGCCGCGCTCGACATCATCGCCATGCTGGAGCCCGCCAAGGGAGCCGTCATGTTCGACCTGACGCTGCACGGCATCGGCGGCAACTACGATCTTGCCAAGCTGCTGATCGAACCGCCTTTCCTGGCTTTGACGCTGTCGGTGCTGGTGGCGGCCGCGCTCGCCTTCCTGCACGGGCTCGGCCGCTTCGGTCCGCCGCGCGCCGAAGGGCGCGCCATCGCCTTCGGCAAGCGGGCGCTGGTCGACACCACGGCGATGCTTTTGAAGCGCGCCGGACGGCTGCAGGAGCTTGGCGACCGTTACGCAACGCTGATGCGCCAGCGCGCGGCCGTCCTGCTCGGCGCGCCGCACGGGCTGCAGGGCGAGGCGCTCGACCGCTGGCTCGATTCCCGCGACAAGGAAGAACAGCACGGCTTCACCGCCCGCTTCAGGGCAGTACACGATTCCAACAATCTGGCCGCAATGCACGAAGCAGCCGAAAAGCTGCATGACTGGACGGCAAGGAGGCTCATTGAACGTCGATGAAGTGAAGACCCTGGCGAACGCGATCAGGGAAGAAGTGGCAAAAGCGATCACCGGCCAGCGCGACACGGTCGACCTGATGCTGACGGCGCTGTTTGCCGGCGGGCATATCCTGCTCGAAGGCCCGCCCGGCACCGCCAAGACGATGACGGCGCGCTGCTTCGCGCAGGCGCTTGGCGTCGCCTATGGCCGCATCCAGTTCACGCCCGACTTGATGCCCGGCGATATCGTCGGCGCGAACATCTATAATTTCCAGACCGGGCAGTTCACGCTGACGCGCGGCCCGATCTTCTGCGACCTTTTGCTCGCCGACGAAATCAACCGCACACCGCCGAAGACGCAAGCCGCGCTGCTCGAGGCCATGCAGGAGCATGCCGTCACCTTCGATGGCACCACCCATTCGCTCGGCCGGAATTTCATGGTGGTGGCGACGCAGAACCCCATCGAGCATCAGGGCGTCTATCCGCTGCCCGAAGCGCAGCTCGACCGCTTCCTGTTCAAGCATCGGGTGAGCTATCCGGATCTCACCGAAGAGCGCGCCATCATCGTCCATCACGGCGGCGGCTCGGCCTCGCACGATATCGAGCAATACGGCATCAAGGCGCGGACCGACCGCGAGACGCTGGAAGCGGCGCTGGCCACGGTCGGCGACGTCACGCTGGTCGACGACGTCGTCGGCTATATCGCGGCACTTGTGCGCGGCACGCGCGAAAGCCCTGACCTGGAAGTGGGAGCGAGTCCACGCGCGGGCGCCATGCTGGCGAGAGCCGCGCGCGCCCGGGCGACGCTCGACGGCCGCAACTATGTCATCCCCGACGACGTCAAGGCGCTGGCAGTACCGGCGCTGCGTCACCGTGTCGTTCTCTCGCCGGCCGCGCAGATCGACGGGCGGCTGGTCGAGCAGATCGTCTCAGACCTCGTCGACAATACGGAAGCGCCGCGTTGATCTATCCGAGCGGCCGAGCGGTCTGGGCAGCTGCGGCGGGGGCGATCCCCGCCTTCCTGATCGCGCTCGCATTGCCGCATGTCTGGTATCTCGGCCTGTTGTGGATCTGCCTGCTGCTTGCATTCCTGGCGGTGGACGCAGCCGCAGGCAGGGGTCGCGCCTCGCTCAACGCCACGCTGACGGCGCCGCCGCAGGTCGGCGTCGGCGGGCGCTTCACGCTGCACTTGGCGGCCGGTGCCGGCGCAAGGCTGCGCCGCCTGCAGGCGCGTGTCGGCCATGACCAGCGGCTGCAGCCGGTCGCGGGCACCGGCGGCGCGCTGCCGGCCAATGGCGGCACGCTCGACCTCGAATTCGAGGCGATCCGCCGCGGCATTGCCAGCTTCGACCGGCTGTGGCTGCGCTGGCAGGGACCGTTCGGTCTGATGTGGAACCAGGTCATATTGCCGGTCGACCGCAAGGTTGTGGTGCTGCCCAACGTCAACAGCGCGCGCGATGAGGCGATCACGCTCTTGCAGCGCTCGGCCCTTGCCGACGGCCATACGCAGAAGCGCGCCGGCCAGGGCCGCGAGTTCGAAGCGCTGAAGGACTACCAGCCCGGCATGGGCCGGCGCATGATCGACTGGAAGCGCAGCGCCCGGCACGGCAAGCTGCTGGCGCGCGAGTTCCGGATCGAGGAGAACAACAACATCGTTCTGGCCATCGATAGCGGCCGGCTGATGTGCGAGCCGGTCGACGGGGTACCGAAGGTCGACCGCGCGGTGACGGCGGCGCTTCTGTCGGCCTTCATCGCGCTCAAGGGCGGCGACCTCGTCAGCCTGTTTTCCTTCGATGCCAGGCCGCGCGTATCGAGCGGCGCGGTGCGCGGCTCGCCGAGCTTCACCATGATCCAGAAGCGCGCCGCCGAGATCGACTATTCGACCGAGGAGACCAACTTCACCCTGGCGCTCACCACGCTTTCGGCGAAGCTCGACCGGCGCTCGCTGGTCATCGTCTTCACCGATTTCGTCGATCCGATCAGCGCCGAATTGATGCTGCGCACCGTCGGCCGGCTGACCGAGCGGCATCTGGTGCTGTTCATGCTGATGAAGGATGTGGAACTCGAAACGCTGGCCGACATGGCCCCGGCGGCGCCCGAGGATGTCGCCCGCTCCGTCACCGCCGGCGATCTGTTGCGGCAGCGGCAGGTGGTGATCGGCAGGCTCAGGCTGCTCGGTGCGCATGTCATCGAGGCCGACCACCAGCGGCTCGGACCGGCGCTGGTCGAGCGCTATATCCAGCTCAAGGAGGAGAACCTCTTATGACGCTGTCGGCCGGCACCGATTCCGTGCGCCAGTCGCTGGCAAGCTTCCGCCAGGAGCGCGAGGCCGACTGGAAAGCCTTCGAGGCGCTGCTTGCGCGCGTCGAGAAGCGCGCGCCGCGCGCGCTGTCGGAAGACGAATTGCTGTCGTTGCCGCTCCTCTACCGTTCGGCGCTGTCGTCGCTTTCGGTGGCGCGCGCGACCTCGCTCGACAGCGCGCTGATCGCCTATCTCGAGGCACTCTGCCTGCGCGGCTATTTCTATCTCTATGGCGCGCGGCGGAGCTTGAGAACGCGCATCGGCGACTTCTTCCTGCACGACTGGCCGGCGGCGATCCGCGACCTTTGGCGCGAAGTATGGACATCGGTCGGGCTCACCGTCATCGGTGCCATTGCCGGCTATTGGCTGGTCGCTTCGGACAAGCGCTGGTACGACGCCATCATCGCGCCGAGCCTGGCGGGCGGGCGCACCCCGGATTCGTCGGCCGAGACGCTGCGCAGCGTGCTTTACGGCGGCGGCGATCATTTCCTGTCGGGCTTCGCGGCCTATCTCTTCACCCACAACACGCAGGTCTCAATCCTGGCCTTCGCGCTGGGCTTCGCCTTCGCCGTGCCGAGCGTGCTGATCATCCTGATGAATGGCTGCATGCTCGGCGCCATTTTCCAGCTCTATGCCGCCAAGGGCCTGGGTTTCGAGCTCGGCGGCTGGCTTTCGATCCACGGCACGACGGAGCTGTTCGCCATCGCCATCGCGGGTGCTGCCGGCATGCGCATCGGCACCAGCATCGCCTTTCCCGGCGAACTGACCCGCATGGCCGCCGCGGCGCGAGCCGGGCGCGTGGCGGCGACCGCCATGATCGGCGTCACGGTGATGCTGCTTTTTGCCGGACTGCTGGAAGGCATCGGCCGGCAGACGATCACCAGCGACCTCGCCCGCTATTCGATCGGCGGCGGCATGCTGGCGCTCTGGATCTCATATTTCTACCTGTTGCGGATGGTGCGGCATGGCGACCGCTAGGACAGGGAGGGTCAAGAACCCGGCAGCGCTGATCCGTCCGCTGGTGACGCCCGAAGGCGTGGACCTGCGGGTCAAGCTGGCGGATGCCGGCACCCGCGCTTCCGGATTCCTGCTCGACGTGGTGATCATCGTCGTCGCGGCCGTGGTCGTCTCGCTGGTGATGATCTTCGGCCTTGCCGGGCTTGGTATCCAGGATGCCCAGCCGCTGGTCATCGTCTGGATCATCTTCATCTTCTTCCTCCGCAACGTCTATTTCATCGCCTTCGAGGCGGGCCGGCGGGCAGCCACGCCGGGCAAGCGCATGGTTGGCGTCAGGGTCGCGTCGCGCAACGGCGCCGGCCTCACAATCGACCAGGTCATCGCGCGCAATCTGATGCGCGAGATCGAAGTTTTTCTGCCGCTGTCGATCCTCGCCGCGCGCGCCAGCGCCGATGTCGCCGACACGCTGTCGACCATCTTCGGCTTGGTCTGGGCGCTGCTGTTCTCGCTGTTTCCGCTGTTCAACCGCGACCGGCTGAGGATCGGCGACCTGCTCGCCGGCACCTGGGTGGTCGAGGCGCCGAAAGTGGCGTTGGTCGAAGACCTTTCGCAGCGCAAGGACCCGGTCGCGGCCCGCTTCCAGTTCAGCCCCGCACAGCTCGACGCCTATGGTATTGCCGAGTTGCAGAAGCTGGAGGAAGTGCTGCGCCGCGACGATTATTCGGCGCTGAAGGCGGTGGCGGAAACCATCGCCCGCAAGATCGGCGCCAGGGTGGAGCCGGTCGATTCAAAAGCCTTTCTCACCGCCTATTACGGCGAGCTGCGGGCGCATCTGGAGCGCAAGCTGCTGCTGGGGAACCGCAAGGCGGATAAGTACGCGCGGTAGCGGAGCGTCCTTAGCCTACCCTACCCATTTCTCGTAATCCGACACCAGAAGATGCAGCGGGGCGACGTCCTCGTCGATGTTGGAGAAGCGGCCGATCGGATCGCGGAAGACATTGTCGGTGAGGTCGTCATTGACGGTCGAGACCTCGCCGATCAGCACGTCCTTGCCCTCGGCCCAGAAGGCGTGCCAGACGCCGGGCAGCAGCGTCACGCTCTGGCCCGGATCGAGCTTCAGCAGCCCGCCCGCCGGCAGTCTGGTCATGGTGCCGTCGACCGGTACCGAGACTTCGGCCTTGGGGTCGATGCCGCCGTCGCGATCGTGCATGAACAATTCCAGCACCAGCTTGCCGCCGCCTCGGTTGATGATGTCCTCGGCCTTGATGTTGTGGCGGTGCATCGGCGAGAGCTGGTCCTTGCGCGAGATCATGATTTTTTCGGCATAAAGCATGCCCATGCCGAGCTTCATGTCCTCGTAACGGCCGTTGCGCACTGTGAACAAGAACAGGCCGAGCTCGTCGAACTTCTCCTGGCCGTAGTCGGTGATGTCCCAGCCGAGACGGGAGGTGAAGATGGCCGGGGAGTCGCCCTTATGCGCCTTCATCTCTTCCGGCGACCAATAGGCGAAGGGCGGCATGATATAGCCGAAGGAGCGGATGAAGGCGTCGGCTTCGCGGATGATGTCGTTGATCTTGGAGCGCTTCATGGGTTCTCTTCCTTCCGGCCGCCGCCTGCTGAAACCTGTCCTTCCGAATAGCCCAATGCCGGTCCTCTGTCGACGCAAACCGACGGGTCTGGCCCCGTGACATGAGCCGCGTTCGGGGCCATAAACCTAACTGATTTGTTTAACGCAATGTCTTTGTCCTACAGCGGATCGCCGCTCGGAAGACATGCTCGGGCGGTGATCTCATGGCAAGCATAGACGACCTCGACACACCGGCGATCCTCATCGATGCAGCCCGCGCCGAGGCGAACATCAAGAAAGCGCAGGCCCATGCGGATGCTCACGGGCTGAAGCTCCGCCCGCATATCAAGACGCACAAGCTGCCTTACTGGGCGAAGAAGCAGGTGGCGGCGGGCGCCGTCGGCATCACCTGCCAGAAGATCGGCGAGGCCGAGGTGATGGCTGATGCCGGGCTGACCGACATTTTTCTCCCTTACAACATCCTTGGTCGCGCCAAGCTGGAGCGGCTGAAGGCGCTGCATGGGCGCGTCGCGCTTTCGCTGACGGCGGACAGCCACGAGACGCTGGAAGGGCTTGCCGCCACTTTCACCGATGCCGGCCATCCGTTGTCCGTTCTGGTCGAGTGCGACACCGGCATGGGCCGCTGCGGCGTGCAGAGCGCCGACGAAGCGCTGGCGCTGGCGAAGATCATCGACCAAGCCAAGGGTCTCGCCTTCGGCGGGCTGATGACCTATCCGGCGGCGGGGCGCGCCGCCGAAGCGGAGGCATGGCTGAAGGCAGCGCGCGGCGCGCTTGCCGCCGCGGGGCTCGAATGCGAACGCATCTCCAGCGGCGGCACGCCGGACATGTGGCGCTCCGGCGAGGACAGCGTCGTCACCGAATACCGGCCCGGCACCTACATCTATCTCGACCGCTACCAGGTCGCCAAAGGCGTCGGCACGCTGGACGACTGCGCGTTGACCGTGCTGGCAACCGTGGTCAGCCATCCCACGGCGACGCGCGCCATCCTCGACAGCGGCAGCAAGGCGCTGTCGTCCGATACGCTCGGCCTGCCGGAGTTCGGCGAGCTGCTCGGTGTGCCGGGCGCCCGCGTCACGGTCTTGAGCGAAGAGCACGGCACCGTCACGCTTTCGGACGGCGCCAAGCTGCGCATCGGCGAACGCGTGCGCGTCGTTCCCGATCATTGCTGCGTGGTGACGAATTTGTTCGACCAGGTGCATCTGATCGACGGCGACAAGGTGCTGGAAACGCTGCCGGTGGCGGCAAGGGGACGGATGGGGTGAGCGGTCTTTCCTTCTCCCCTTGTGGGAGAAGGTGGCCGCGAAGCGGCCGGATGAGGGGTGCTCCAGGCAACACAGACGTCTCACTCCGCTGGAACACCCCTCATCCGTCTCGGCGCTGCGCGCCGATCCACCTTCTCCCACAAGGGGAGAAGGTTAAGTGCGCTCCGCCTGCCGCGCGGCAACCCTGCGCATCGCGGTCACGCGGCGGCGGAATATCTCCGTGCGCATCGCCATCAGGTGCAGCGCGAAGAACAGCACGGTGAAGCCGAGCGCCATCACGGCCAACGGCCACAGCATAGAGGGATCGATGGTCGGGCCGCCGAGCCGGAACACGGAGGCCGGTTGGTGCAGCGTGTTCCACCAGTCGACCGAGAATTTGATGATTGGGATGTTGATGAAGCCGACCAGCGTGATGATGGCGGCGGCCCAGGCCGCGCGGCCGGCATCATCCAGCGCGCGGGTCAGCGCTATGATGCCGAGATACATCAGGAAAAGCACGAAGACCGAGGTCAGCCGCGCGTCCCATACCCACCAGGTGCCCCACATCGGCTTACCCCAGATGGAGCCGGTGATGAGCGCCAGCGCGGTGAAGGTGGCGCCGATCGGGGCCGCCGCTTTCAGGGCCACATCGGCCAGCGGATGACGCCAGACCAGCGTGCCCAACGCCGAGATCGCCATGACCGTGTAGCACATCATGGCGAGCCAGGCGAAAGGCACGTGGATGTACATGATGCGCACAGTGATGCCCTGCTGGAAATCCTCCGGCGCGGTGAAGCTCATGTAGAGGCCGACGGCGAGCAGGATCGCGGCAACCGCTGCCAGCCACGGAATCACCTTGCCCGCCAAGCCGACGAAGCGCGTCGGATTGGCGAGATCGGCCCAGGCGCTCAAGCGTGAGGTGGTGTCGCTCATGCCGACCTAAATAGACCGGAGATTGGTCTCGGGCAATCGGGGGAGTGTCGCAGGAAGAAGCCCTTGCCTTCTCCCCTTGTGGGAGAAGGTGGATCGGCGCGCAGCGCCGAGACGGATGAGGGGTGCTCCAGCGGAATGAGGCGCCGAACTGTGCGGGAGCAACGCGCCCGGCTGTCGATCGGATGCTGGTGCCAAGCTGGAGCACCCCTCATCCGGCCGCTTCGCGGCCACCTTCTCCCACAAGGGGAGAAGGGAAAAGGCGCTGATTACGCCGCTTCCGTCACCGGACGGCTGAGGCGGCGGACTTCCTCGTCGTTGAGCAGGCCGCCGGCGCGCAGCAGGGCGGCGAAGCGGCCGTTGCGCAGCGACAGCTCGGTGAAGCCGCCCATCTCGACCACCCTGCCCTTGTCCATGAAGACGACGAGGTCGGCGTCGCGGACCGTGGTCAGGCGGTGGGCGATGATGAAGGTCGTGCGGTTGCGGCGCAGCTCGTCGATGGCCTCCTTGACGCGATCCTCGGTTTCGACGTCGAGCGCGCTGGTCGCCTCGTCGAGCACCAGGATCGGCGCATCCTTGAGCACGGCGCGGGCGATGGCGATACGCTGGCGCTCGCCGCCCGAGAGCTGGCCGCCGCGCTCGCCGACGACGGTGTCGTAGCCGCCGCTCTTGGCCAGGATGAAGTCCTGGGCGGCGGCGGCATTGGCGGCGGCGTGAACCTCGTCATTGCTCGCATCGGCGCGGCCGACACGGATGTTGTCCTCGATCGAGCGGTTGAGCAGGCCGGCGTCCTGGAAGACGGTGGCGATCGAATGGCGCAGCGACTTGCGGGTCACCGTGCGGGTGTCGATGCCGTCGATCAGGATGCGGCCGCTGGCGGGCGTGAAGACGCGCTGCAAGAGATTGATGAGCGTCGTCTTGCCGGCGCCGGTCGGGCCGACGATGGCGACCGTCTGGCCGGCCTGGACCTCGAAGGAGACGTCCTCGATGCCGTGGCCCGAATTGGCGAACTCGAAGCTGACATCCTCGAAGCGGACGTGGCCGGTGACGTTGGTCAACTCGCGCAATCCGTCGGGCTCGGCGGTCTCGGCAGCCGAATCCTCGAGGCGATAGAACTCCTCGAGCTTGGCACGAGCCTCGGAAATCTGAGTGGTGAAGGCCGACATCTGGTCGAGACGGGCGATCAGCATTCCGGCAAAGCCGGTGAAGGCAACGACATCGCCGACGCGGAGCTGGCCACGGGTGACGAGATAAGCGCCGATCGAGAGCACGATCATCATCGAGATGGTCGACGACAGACGGTTCAGCGCATTGGCGATCGCCCACCAGTCGAGCACCGGGTTCTGGGCGTCGAGCAGATCCTTCACGTAGCGCTTCAGCGTCGCAGTCTCGTGGCCGATGCGATTGTAGCTCTGCAGCACGGCAACGTTGCTGACGCTGTCGGTCACGTGGGCAAACACGGTGTGGTAGTGGCGTTCGACGGCAGTCTGCCCCGACTTGGTGCGGCGCATGACGAGGCGGCCGATACCGACATAGAGCACGCCAAGGCCAAGCAGCACGACGGACATGCGGATGTCCATGGACAGCGCGGTCGGCACCAGCAGCACCAGCGCGATGGCCGTCGAGAGATGCACGCGCATGAATTCGAGCCACAGGCTGAACAGGGTCTCGACCGCGCGCAGCAGCGTGTGAAGGGAATTGGATGTGCCGCGCTGATGGTGCCAGGCAAGCGGCATGGTGATGACGCGCTCGAAGGACTGGCACAGCACTTCGGAGCGGCGGGCATGGGCGAAGCGGTCGGCGCCGCGCGCCACCAGCACGAAGGCGACGACGTTGAAGGCACCAAGAGCGGCCCAGACGGCGAGCGTCGAAAACACCGCGCCTTTTTCGGAGATGGCACCGATCACCCGGCCCAGCAGGATGGGCTCAAGGATCGCGATCGCCGCGAGCGCGACGTTGGCGCCGCAAATCAGCGCAACGCGCTTCTTGTCGGACGCCAGATAACCCAGCGCTCTAAAGTAGATCTGCAGAAGTGACACTTCAGCTACTCCGCCAAACTCTTGTCTGTGCTCAATGCCCGAATTGTGCACCGCACCATTTTCTGACACGTATCGGTTAACGTGTCGCGAAACAATGCGTCGTCTATCGCTTCCGTTCCCATTTAGCGAACAAAAGATGACGACGGTACGAAATCTGACGTGATCACCTAACGGTTTGAGATAAAAGGTGAAATGTCAGGCTTGCGGCAAAATAATGGCACCTGCGTCGCGCTGCCACATTTTTAATCACAAGCTGCTTGCTTAGGCTGCCCTAAAGGAAGGCGCGCGATCGGGCGTGAGAGGCCGCGCCAAGTAAAAGGGGCGTCGGCCGCGCACCCCGAAAGACGCGCGGCCGACGAACCAAACCTTTGATTTTACGCAGGTATCCTGACGACGACCTCGGTCTTGTCGCCGGCTTTCGGCTCGAAAGAGGCCGATTTTTTCTTCGAACCATCGACTTCTAGCGAGATCGACTTGGTCTTTTTGTCGCGGATAACACGAAGCTTGATCTCGCCGTCGAACATCTTGAGCGTCGCGGCGTAGCCGTCCCAGTGCCCGGGCAGCTTCGGCCTAAACGTGATCTCCTTGCCGCGCCGCTCGATGCCGAGAATGCCCTCCACCGCGGCGCGGTAAAGCCAGCCGGCCGAGCCCGTGTACCAGGTCCAGCCGCCGCGGCCGCCCTTGCCTTCGCCGGCATAGATGTCGGCGGCCACGACATAGGGTTCCACGCGATAGTGCTCGGCCGCCGCCTCGTCCGAAGCGTGGTTGACCGGGTTCAGCATCGAGAAGCAGCGATAAGCCTCGTCGGTGCGGCCCATTTCGGCCAGCGCGATGACGAACCAGGTCGCGGCATGGGTGTATTGGCCGCCATTCTCGCGCACCCCCGGCGGATAGCTCTTGATATAGCCGGGATCCTTCTCGCTTTTCGAGAAGGGCGGCGTGAACAGCTTGACGATCTTGAGCTTGTCATCGACCAGCATCTTGGTCGCCTGTTCCATAGCCGTCGTCGAACGGGCAGGATCGCCCTCGCCCGACAGCACGCTCCAGGACTGGGCGATGGAATCGATCCTGCACTCGTCCGAATTATGCGAGCCGAGCGGCGTGCCGTCGTCGAAGCTGCCGCGCCGGTACCACTGGCCGTCCCAGGCGGTGCTTTCCAGGGCCCGTTTCAGCGCGTCCGCATGCTTGGTCCAGGCCTGTGCCCGCTTGGTGTCGCCCTGCCCTTTGGCGACAGGCGCGAAGTCGGTGAGCGTCTTCAACAGGAACCAGCCCAGCCACACGCTCTCGCCCTTGCCGCCCTCGCCGACACGGTTCATGCCGTCGTTCCAGTCGCCGCCAAGGATGAGCGGCAGGCCGGCGGGGCTGCTGCGCTTGATCGCGAGATCGAGCGCCCGCGCGCAATGTTCATAGAGCGGCGCGGTGTTCTTGGTGATCTCCGGCGTGAAGAAGGCGTCATGCTCGCCCTCGCCGAGCTGCTGCCCGTCGATGAAGGGCAACTGCTCCTTGAGGATACCGGCGTCGCCCGTCACCTCGATGTAGCGGGCCGTCGCATGCGCCAGCCAGACGACGTCGTCCGAGATCATCGTGCGCACCCCGGCATCGGTGCGCGGCAGCCACCAATGCTGCACGTCGCCTTCCGGGAATTGCCGGCGCGCCGCGTTGAGGATCTGGTCGCGCGCCAGCTTCGAGTCATGCGCCAGAAGCGAGAGCGTGTCCTGCAACTGGTCGCGGAAGCCGAACGCGCCGCTCGCCTGGTAGAAGGCCGAGCGCGCGCGGATGCGGCAGGCCAGGCTCTGGTAAGGCAGCCAATGGTTGACCATGGCGTTCATCGCTTCGTCGGGCGTCTCGACCTGGATAGTATCGAGGAAGCCGCGCCAGACGCGCTCGTTATCGGCCAGGCGCTGATCGAAATCCTTGCCGCGATGGGTCTGCACCAGCGCGCTCGCCTCGGCGGGCGTGGCAGCGTCGCCAAGCAGCCAGGACAGTGTCACGTCGCCGCCGGCGGGAATGTCGATGTCGCTGGCGACGACAGCGCAGGGATCGTCGCCCGCCTCGATGCGGCCGGAAAGCGCAAGCCCGCCAAGCACGGCCTGCGGATATTCGGTCGTGCCGTGCCTGCCGATGAACTCGCTGCGGTCGGCGGTTACCGAATGGACAGGATGGCTGGCTGCCAGGAAGGCGACACGCTCGCCGAAGTCGAGGCCATAGGGATTCTGCGCCAGCATGGCGCCGGTGGCAGCGTCGCGCGACGGCACGATGGTCGCCGCCGTGCGCGAGCGATGGCCGCCCAGCACCCATTCGGCATAGGCGTAAATGCGCAGCCGCGCCGGTGCCGGGCCGGCATTCTGGATGCGCAGCCGGGTGATCTTCACAGGATCGCTGGGATCGACCACCTGCGTCAGGTCCATCGACAGCGAACCGCGCCTGGAGCGGAAGGTCGAGAAGCCCTGGCCGTGCCAGGTCTCATAGGTCATCGACGGATCGCGAACCGTCGCGGCCATCGGCGAGAAGGCCTTGCCGCTCAATTGGTCGAAAATATAGAAGCCTTCGCCCGGCCGGTTCGACACCGGGTCGTTTGACCACGGCGTCAGCTGATAGTCGCGGCTGTTGCGGCTCCAGGTGAAGCCGGCGCCTTCGGCCGAGACGTGGAAGCCGAACGAGGCGTTGGAGATGACGTTGATCCAGGGCTGCGGCGTCGAACGCCGGCCGGTCAGCCGCGTCACATAGTGGCGACCGTCGCCGTCGAAGCCGCCAAAGCCGTTCCAGAGGCTGAGACCGCTGCCGTCGGCGGCGATATCGGCTCCGCTTCGGCTTGCCGGCACCGGCAAGGGGAGCGGCGGAACGGGCTCGCGCGGCGTGCCGCCCTCGGCCTGCATCAAGGCGTCGCGAGCCTGGAGCGCCGCCGTCTCGGCACGTTCGAGCTGATCGAAGATCGTGCCGTTGCGGGTGTGCAGCACGACCCGCGCCACAGACAGCAAGGTCTTGTAGGTCGGCTCGTCCATCAGGTCGCGGCGCACCGCGAAGATGTGCTGGCGGGGCCCGAGCTCACGGCCGCGCAGGCGGCTGTTCTCGCACAGCGTCTCCACCGCGCGCTGCAGGTCCTGCACATAGGACGAGGCCTGCTCGTTGACGACGACGAAGTCGATCATCATACCCCGCGCCCGCATATATTCCTGGAAGCGGAGCGCCTGGGCGACGATCTCGAGATCGGCGACGTCGCCGATGCGCACGAGGAAGATCGGGAAATCGCCGGAGATGCTGGTCGGCCACAGGCTCGACTGGCGGCCGAGGCCCGACGCTATGGATTCCGCCGGCAGGCGCAGGAACGGATCGGGATAGATCAAATAGCGCGCCAGCTTCTGCACATTGGCGGCGTCGGTGAGGCTGAGCCCCAGATGGCGCGTCTGCACCTGGCTGCGCGTCCAGGCAAGCATGGCCTGGCGGGCGAAGCTCTCCTGGTGGTCGAGACGGGCGATCGCCTCGTCGAGCTCGCCGCGATTGGCGCCGACGGCGGTCCAGAAGGTCAGCGATATCTTCTTGTTGGCCGGAACGCGCACCTGGCGGCGCAGCGCCGCTACCGGGTCGAGCGTGAAGCCCTGGCTGCCCGAAAGCCTGACGCCGGGGTCGAAGGCGACGGCATCGGCGATGGTGCGGCCACGGCCGATGAAGGCGCGCCGGTCGGTCTCGGCCTCGGCATCGCGCGACGGGCCGGACGGGTCGGTGACGAAATGCACCATGGTGAGATCGGGATCGTTGTTGTCGCGCTTGCGCCTTGTGGCGAAGATCGCGCTGTTGTTCGGCGCGATCTCGGTCTCGACGAACATCTTGGAGAACGCCGGATGCGCGTTGTCCGAAGTCTCGTTGCCGAGCACCAGCTCGGCGAAGGAAGTCACTTCGATGTGCCGGTCGGTGGCGCCGTCATTGTAGAGCGTGATGCGGCGGCCTTCGCCATTGCCTTCTGAAATGACGATGCATTCGACTTCCGAACGCAGCGAACCCACCGTCTTGGTGAAGCTCGCCTTGTCGTCGCCAAACAGCGTCTGGACGCGCTCGCCCTCGGCGCGCTTCGGCTCCGCGGTGGCGGACCACCACTCGCCGGTCGCCGCGTCGCGCAGGAAGATATAGGAGCCGAGGCGATCCTCGCTCGGATCCGGCTGCCAGCGGGTGACGGCAAGCTCGCCGAAGCGGCTGTAGCCGGAGCCGGTGGCGGTGACCATGACCGAATAGCGGCCGTTGGACATGACGTTGGTCGCCCGCAGCGCCTTGATCGGGTCGAGCACGACACGGCTGTCCGGGCTCTCGGCCTCGGTCTCGTCCTTGGAGCGCTCGTCGGCTTCCGTCCTGACGGTCGCCGTCGGAATGTCGCGCGGCGCCTTCTCCTGCAGCAGAAGCTCGGCCGATTCGATCACCGGGTCGCTGTGGAAACGCTCGCGCAGCCGGCCCTCGAAAATAGCGTCGGCTACCGCCGCGATCGTCATGCCGGAATGGTGCGCCATGTAGTTCTGCACCACAGCGTGGTCGGTGCCTTCGGGCACGCGTTGCGGCGTGAAATCGACCGCGTCGTAGAAGCCGTGACGGCCAAGCGCGCCGATCGAACGTAGCCGCTGCAGGTTCTGCACCGCCTCGCGCGGATTGAACTGTGCGGCCAGGATCGTCGCATAGGGCGCGATCACGGTGTTCTGGCCCAGGCCGCGCTTCAGGCCGAGCCCGGGGACGCCGAAATTGGTGTACTGATAGGTGAGCTCGCGGTCGCGGGCGTTGTAGGCCGCTTCCGAAATGCCCCAGGGCACGTTCTTGGAACGCGCATACTGGATTTGGCGCTTGATGATGAGCTTGCTGGTCTGGTTGAGGATCGAGCCCTGCGGCTCCTTCATCACCAGCGGCGGCATCAGATACTCGAACATCGAGCCCGACCAGGACATCAGCGCCCCTTGGAAGCCGATCTCGACGATCGGCCGTCCCAGACGGAACCAATGTTCGGTCGGCAGGTCGCCCTTGGCGATGGCGAACAGGCTGGTGAGCCGCGCCTCGGAAGCAAGCAGGTCGTAGCAGCTCTCGTCGAGCTGGCGCTCCTCGACGCGGTAACCGATCGAGAGCAGCTTACGCTCCTGCCGCATCAGGAAGGAGAAATCCATCTCGAAGGCGTAGCGGCGACAGCGCTCGCGCAAGGCGAGCAGCTTGGCGCGCAGAGCGGCGACCGCGCTATCGTCATTGTGCGAGTCGTGCACATGCGCCTCGCAGGTCGCTTCCAGCCTAGCCGCCCAATCGGCGATGACATCGCTCTTCGGCGACGCCGCCTCGGTGTGGATGGCGGTGGCGAGCTTGCGGATTTCGCCGGCCAGCACCGCAAGGTTGATGGTGCGGATCGACGCCATCTCGGGCTGCGCCTTGATGGTCGCCACCGCGCGGCGCATGCCATCGAGACGGTCGGCAAGGCGCTGGCGCAGCGGCCGCAGTTGCCGACGGTCGTCCGGCAGCTCGTCCAGGCTCTCGTCAAGGATAGTGACGGTGTCGATGATGCCTTCGAAATCGCCTTGCAGATGCACGGAAGGCGCTTCGGCCCATTCGGCGCAGGACGCCGCCACGGCGACGAGATGTCCAGCGAGGTTGCCGCTGTCGACCGCTGAGATGTAGAGCGGATAGAGCGGCTTCAGCGTCGTCGTATCATACCAGTTATAGAGATGGCCGCGATCGCGCGGCATGTTCTCGATGGTCGTCATCGTGGCGTCGATGCGGGTGATGGCGTCCGACAGGCTGATCCAGCCGAAATCGCGCGCCGACACCACCGAGAGCAGATAGACGCCGATATTGGTCGGCGAGGTGCGCGGCGCCACAACCGGCGCCGGGCTTTCCTGGAAATTATCCGGCGGAAGGTGATGCTGCTCGGCCGTCACGAAGGTCTCGAAATAGTGCCAGGTGCGGCGCGCGAAGGTGCGCAGCGCGTGGATGTCGGCGGTCGAGATGCGCAGCCTGTCCTCGGTCTCGGCCGAGCGGCTGATCCAGCAGGCGACGGCGGGCGAAGCGATCCAGAAGATGGCGAAGAAGAATGCGACGAAGGCGCCGGTGGAATCGGCCAGCACGGGAATGGCGAGGCCGACGACGCCGATGATCACCGCGCCGTACATCATGCCGTAATAGGCGCCGAGATCGTTGCCGCCCTTGGCGGCTTGCGAGGCGGTACGCCATTCCAAAAGATTTTGCCGGCTGACGAAGAGCCGATAGATGGTGCGGATGATGGCATCGCCCATCATCCAGGCGAGATGCGCCATCAAAAGCACTTTTAACGCCACGAGCGCGGTGCCGAACACGGTATCGCGGGCCAAGGCGGAGAAATGGCCGCGCGGCGTCTGATCGCCGCTCTTCGGCAGGATGCCGTCCACGATGTCGAAGGTCGGCGCCATGAACAGGCTGAGGATCATAAGAGCCTGCCACTGCGCGGCCTGGGTGAAGGGCAGCAGCGTCCAGCCGGCGACGCAGGCCATGACCCAGAAGATAGGGGTGACCGAGCGACGCAGATTGTCGACCATCTTCCAGCGTGACAGCGCAGGCACGCCGGAACGCGGATCGAAGATGTAGCCGAGCAGCTGCCAGTCGCCGCGCGCCCAGCGGTGGTGGCGCGAGGCGTCGACCGAGTAGCGGGTCGGATAGTCCTCGACCAGCTCGACGTCGGTGACCAGCGCGGCGCGCGCCAGCGCGCCTTCGAGCAGGTCATGGCTGAGGATGGTGTTTTCGTCGATGCGGTTCTTCAGAGCCGCTTCGAAGGCGTCGATATGGTAGAGGCCCTTGCCGGTGAAGGAGCCGTCGCCGAAGACGTCCTGGTAGAGGTCGGAGACGGCGAAGACATAGGGGTCGAGGCCGCGATTGGCCGAGAAGACGCGCTGGAAGAAAGAGGCGTCGTCGCCGCTGGTGAGCGAAGCGGTGATGCGCGGCTGCAGGATGGTGTAGCCGGCGGTGACGATGCGCTTGACCGGATCGAAATGCGGGCGGTTCAGCGGATGGGCGAGCTTGCCGACCAGGTCCGAAACCGCGTCGCGCGTGGTGCGCGTGTCGGCGTCGAGCGTCATCACATAGACGACGTTTTCCGGCAGCGGCACGTCGAGCGGCAGGAAGGTGGTATCGCTGTCGCCGCGCAAAAGAAGGTTCAGCTCATGCAGCTTGCCGCGCTTGCGCTCCCAGCCCATCCAGCAGCCCTGCGCCTGGTTGTAGAGCCGGCGGCGATGCAGGAGGTAGAAGCGCGGCGAACCTTCGGACGGATAGCGGGCGTTGAGCCTGGCGATCTCGTCGCGGGCGTATTGCAGGATCTCGATGTCGGCGACGTCGATCTCGGTCTTGGAATCCGGCCAGTCGGACAACAGCGCGAAACGGATCTCGTCCGCCGTGTTGGCGAGGTGGTGCACCTCGATGTTGCGGATGTTTTCCTCGACGTCGTCGCGCGAGCCGATCAGCGAAGGCACCACGACCAAGGTGCGCGATTCGGCCGGGATGCCGTGCTTGTTGTAATCGTAGCCGACAAGCCTGGTCGGCTTCAGGAACAGCGCTACCACGGTGTTGAAGAAGGCCAGCGCGCCTTCGCTGGCTGGAACGGCGAACAGCGCCAGCATCAGCGTGATCGATTCCACCGACAGGCCGAGATTGACGAGCGCTTTGCCCGACAGCACCAGCAGCAGCGCCGTCAACAGGAAAACCGGCACGACGATGCCCAGCCAGCCGGCGCTGGCAAAGCCTCGTTTGAAGGTCACATAGAAAGGCGGCCGGTAGCCGATCGCCCTTTCCAGCTCCTGCCGGCGCGGGCCGACCAGGAAGAAGCCGACATCGGTGTGCACGGCGGGGTCCGCTGTTTCCGGCACGCCGGACGCATCGGTGAGGCCGGGTGTGTGGCCGGCAAGCTCGATCGCCTTTTCGGCGACGCGGTACTCGGAGAGATGCGAGCGGCGCGCCAGCTGTTCGATCGCGGTGCGGTACTGGTCGCGCGAGAAGAAATCGAGGTTGGCGAAATCGGTCTTGTCGCGCAGCAGCGTGTCGATGCGGCTGACGCCCTCGAACCAGACCGTCCAGTCGACGTCATTGATGAGGCGCAGACCGCGAATGATGTTGCCGGTGGTGACATTGCCCGAGGACAGCGTCTGATGCTCGGAGATGATGATCTCCTCGGCATCGGAACCGGTCTTTTCGAGCTCGCCTTCCAGCCATTCCAGCGCGCGGCCGGCGTTCTGCGATCCGTCGCGCAGGCGGTAGAGCAGTTGGGTGGCGAAGGTGGTGTCCTGCGCATGCGGGCTGTAGTTGGACAGAATCCTGGTGCGGTCGGCATTGTCGTCGGTCGCCAGAACCCGGTCGGCGACCTCGTTGGCGGTCTGGCGCATCTGCCTGGTGCGCTCGACGCGCACGGCGATGCGGCGCAGGTTCTCGATGAGCACGAAGCGCAGCAGCGACGGCAGCGCCCAGAGCTCGCCGATCTTCATCGGCTCGACCGACTGGAAACCCTCGACGATCGCCTTGAACATGTTGGCCGAGACGGAGCTGTCGGAATGCTCGACATAGCTCCAGGCCACGACGAAGGCGCGTGGCAGCACCGTGCCGTCGCCGAGCGTGAGCGTCGGCAACTGCCGGTAGAAGCGGCGCGGCAGGTCGCGCTTGACCTGGAAGATGGTCTCCTCGACGAGGTAATTGTTGTCCAGCAGCCATTGTGCGGCCGGCGTGATGGTCTCGCCCTTGGCCTGCGCCGCATTGGTCGAGCGGTAGACTTCGAGAATTTTCTTGGCGCTATCGCGGATGCGTGCCTGGAACTCGAACGGGGCGAGGCCGAACAATTCCTTGACCTCGCCCTTGGCGAGCGCGACGCCCAAGCCACGCAGCCGGTCCTCAGGCAGGAAATTGGAGCGTATCGGCGCGTCCGTCGCCGCCGGGAAGCCGGCGCTTGTCTGTTCGATCTTGTTGGGATTGGTCTGAATGTTCATTGAAAATTCCGTAAGCGGGGGCGCAATGCGGCGTCACCGCCACGGCAATGGCCCTAAAACCGGTTCAATTGCAATTGGTTGCATCACTGATCGGCCGAAAGTTTGTTTTGCGCACCACAACCGGGGCGTGCCCTTTCGACAGCTCGTGGGCGAACGCCCCTCGCTCTCCGCCCCCGGTTGGATCAGGGCAAGGATTCGGGCTTTTTCGTGGTACATGCAAGGGGCCGGGCGATAATTCGCCCAAGCCGCGATCATGTTTGGCAACAGCCGTTAATGGTTGGCGGCGAGGCGGTGGAGCCCGATCACGAAAAGCAGGCCCGGCCCCTTGGGCTGAAGCCGCATTTCCGGGCTGTCGCGGTCGAGGATCAGCGTGTCGAGCGGTCCGAGGCTCGGCCCATCGTGCGTGAGGAGCGTGGCGCCGGCACCGACGGCAAGAACGAGCGTGGTGTCGGCGCGCGGCTCAATCCGAATCTCGGTGGTGAAAGACCGGCGCTCGACCTCATTGGCCATGCGGCCACGCCGGGTCATGATGTTGAGATCGGTGATCGGGCCGCCGATCAGCGCTGCGCCAGTCGGCACATCGCCCGGAAAGGCGAGCGGCGCCGAGGCCATGGTCAACCGCGCCGGCGCCTGGCCGGCAATGTCGAGAATGATCCCTTCGCCTTCCAGCACCGACAGTGTTCGATCTATGCCTGCGAAGCTTGAGAACGGCCCGCTCGTCTCGACCCGGGCCATGGAGATGCGCCAGTCGAAATCGTCGAGCCCGGCGCCGTCGGGCGAAACGGCGATTTCGGTCGTCGTGCCGCCGCCATTCTTCCACGGCATAACGCGGTAATCGGCGGCACGAAGGATGCGCATTCGGCTCAGACCCGGACGATTTCAGGTCGATTCGACCTGAAATCATCCAGCTCTGTCTTTTTGGTTAGGAGCATGATGTTGCCCGAAAACCGCCTCACACTTTTCGGCATCATGCTCAGCCCAGGATGCCCGGCAGGTTCAGTTGGTGCTCCTTGGCGCACTGGAGGGCGATGTCGTAGCCGGCATCGGCATGGCGCATGACGCCGGTCGCCGGATCGTTCCACAACACGCGCTCCAGGCGCTTTGCCGCGTCAGCCGTGCCGTCGGCGACGATGACCATGCCGGCATGCTGCGAGAAGCCCATGCCGACGCCGCCGCCATGGTGTAGCGACACCCAGGTCGCGCCCGACGCGGTGTTGAGCAGCGCGTTGAGCAGCGGCCAGTCGGAAACGGCGTCGGAACCATCCTTCATTGTTTCCGTCTCGCGGTTCGGCGAGGCGACCGAGCCGGAATCGAGATGGTCGCGGCCGATGACGACAGGCGCCTTGAGCTCGCCCTTGGCGACCATTTCGTTGAAGGCGAGGCCGAGCCGGTGGCGGTCGCCGAGACCGACCCAGCAGATGCGCGCCGGCAATCCCTGGAACGAGATGCGCTCGCGCGCCATGTCGAGCCAGTTGTGCAGATGGGTGTTGCCGGGGGTGAGCTCGCGCACCTTGGCGTCGGTCTTGTAGATATCTTCCGGATCGCCCGAGAGAGCGGCCCAGCGGAACGGGCCGATGCCGCGGCAGAACAGCGGCCGGATATAGGCCGGCACGAAGCCCGGGAATGCAAAGGCGTTCTCGAAACCCTCGTCCTTGGCGACCTGGCGGATGTTGTTGCCGTAGTCGAGCGTCGGCACGCCGGCGTTCCAGAATGCCACCATCGCCTCGACATGCTCGCGCATCGAAGCGCGGGCGGCCTTTTCGACGGCCTTCGGATCCGAGATGCGCTTCTCGCGCCACTCGGCCATCGTCCAGCCCTTCGGCAGATAGCCGTTGATCGGGTCATGCGCCGAGGTCTGGTCGGTGAGGATGTCGGGGCGGATGCCGCGCCTGAACATCTCCGGCACGGTCTCGGCGGCGTTGCCGAGCAGGCCGACCGATTTTGCCTCGCCGGCCTTGGTCCAGCGCTTGATCATGTCCATCGCTTCGTCGAGCGTCTCGGCCTTCTCGTCGACATAGCGGGTGCGCAAGCGGAAATCGATCGAGTCCGGGTTGCACTCGATGGCAAGGCAAGAAGCGCCGGCCATGACTGCCGCCAAGGGCTGGGCGCCACCCATGCCGCCGAGGCCGCCGGTCAGGATCCATTTGCCCTTGAGGTCGCCATTGTAGTGCTGGCGGCCAGCCTCGACGAAGGTCTCATAGGTGCCCTGCACGATGCCCTGCGTGCCGATATAGATCCAGGAGCCGGCCGTCATCTGGCCGTACATCATCAGGCCCTTCCTATCGAGCTCGTTGAACTTCTCCCAGGTCGCCCAGTGCGGCACGATGTTGGAGTTGGCGATGAGCACGCGCGGCGCGTTGGAATGGGTTTTGAAGACGCCGACCGGCTTGCCCGACTGCACCAGCAGCGTCTCGTCCTCGGCCAGCGTCTTCAGCGAAGCGACGATGCGGTCGAAATCGTTCCAGGTGCGCGCCGCCCTGCCGATGCCGCCATAGACGACGAGCTCGTTCGGGTTCTCGGCGACCTCCGGGTCGAGATTGTTCATCAGCATGCGCAGCGGCGCTTCCGTCGTCCAGTAGCGAGCATTGAGCTTGTCGCCGCGGGGGGCGCGCACTTCACGTATGTTGTGACGAGGATCGGTCATCATTGTCCCTTTCAAGCAAGGCGGGCGGCGCGGGTCAGCGCCCGGCCCAGTCAATGGCGGTTTCGAGGATTGTTTTCAGCGTGGCGCGGATCGGCGCGGCATAGCTTGGGTCGTAAGGCACCGGCCAATTTTCCGGCGAACCTTTTTCCGCAGGCTCGCGCATGTAGCCGCGGTTGGAGAGCTCCATCTGCAGCGCATGCACGCCGTTCCCGGGCTGGCCGAAGCTTCTGGTGATCCAGCCGCCCTTGAATCGGCCGTTGACCACCCAGGTCTCGCCGGTCGCGGCCAGGATGGCGGCCACTTTTTCCTGCAGCACAGGATCGGTGCTCTTGCCGTCATTGGTGCCAAGGTTGAAGACCGGCAGCGTGCCGCCGAACAGGCGCGGCAGCACCGAGCGGATCGAATGGCAGTCATAGAGCACGATCTTGTCATGTATGCCGCGCAGCCGGTCGATCTCGGCCTGTAGGGCGGCATGGTAAGGCTCGAAATAGGTCTTGCGGCGCTGGTCGATCTCGGATGGGCTCGGCTCCTCACCCATGCGGTAGAGCGGATCGCCGTCAAACGTGTCTGTCGGGCAAAGGGTGGTCGTCGCCTGCCCGGGATAGAGCGAAACGCCCGACGGATCGCGGTTGACGTCGATAACGGTACGCGAGATGGCGGTGTGCACAACGGTTGCGCCGAGGTCGGCGGCGAAATCATAGAGGTTGTCGATCCACCAGTCGCAGTCGCGCCGGCCGAGCCAAGGCGAGACGAGGCGCGAGTCGAGGCCGGCGAGGTCGATGCCGGTGTGCGGGATCGAAACCAGCAGCGGCGCTGTGCCCTGGGTGACCGTGAGCCAATTGGGTGAGGTCATGAGAGACCTCCATACGTTGGCGCCCTACGGCGCCCCCCTCTGCCCTGCCGGGCATCTCCCCCTCTTGGGGGGAGATCAGATGTCACGACGGCTTTCGCCAATCGCCTGCGTTGAAGGAAGAGCGGCGCCAAAGCCGCTGCTGATCTCCCCCCTAGAGGGGGAGATGGCCGGCAGGCCAGAGGGGGGCGCGAAGGAACTCGATCTAGCCTGGAGAGCACTCTCACGACGCGATCCCCGGCAGCTTCACGGCACCCGCCGCATTCACCGCGGCCCCGCTGCGGACCATGGCGATCGCCTTCTCCATGTCGGGATGGAAATGGCGGTCATTGTCGAGATGCGGGACTTCGGCCCGGACCAATTTGCGCACCGCCTCCAGCGCCTCGCTGGATGCAAGCGGCGCGTGAAAATCGCAGCCTTGCGCGGCGGCCAGCAATTCGATGCCGATGACGGCGGTCGCATTCTCGATCATGCCGAGCAGCCGGCGCGCGCCGTGGGCGGCCATCGAGACATGATCTTCCTGGTTGGCCGACGTCGGAATGGAATCGACGCTCGCCGGGTAGGCCTTCTGCTTGTTTTCGGAAACGAGCGCCGCCGCCGTCACCTGCGGGATCATGAAACCGGAGTTCAGACCGGGCTTCGGCGTGAGGAAGGCCGGCATGCCGGACAATGCCGGGTCGACCAGCATGGCAATGCGACGCTCCGACAGCGAGCCGATCTCGCAGACGGCAAGCGCAATCATGTCGGCGGCGAAGGCCACCGGCTCGGCGTGGAAATTGCCGCCCGAGAGCGCGGTGTCGTCCTCCGCGAAGATCAGCGGGTTGTCGGTGACGCCGTTGGCTTCCGTCTCGAGCGTGTCGGCGGCCTTGCGCAGCACGTCGAGCGCAGCGCCCATCACCTGCGGCTGGCAGCGCAGGCAGTACGGATCCTGCACGCGCTCATCGCCGACACGGTGCGATTCACGAATGGCGCTGCCGGCCATGAGATTACGCAGCGCGTCCGCCGTCTCGATCTGGCCGCGATGCTTGCGCAACAGATGGATGCGCGGGTCGAAGGGGGCGTCCGAACCCTTGGCGGCATCGGTCGACAGCGCGCCGGCGACCAGCGCCGACTGGTAGAGAACCTCGGCCTCGAACAGGCCGGCGAGCGCGAAGGCGGTCGAGAACTGCGTGCCGTTGAGCAGCGCGAGACCCTCCTTGGCGCCTAATGTCACCGCCTCCAGTCCATGCGAGACGAAGGCCACCTTGGCCGGGAACCGGCCATGCGGGGTAAAGCATTCGCCGACACCGATCATGACGGCGGTCATATGCGAAAGCGGCGCGAGGTCGCCGGAAGCGCCGACCGAGCCCTGCGCGGGCACCACCGGAATGACGTCGTTGGCGAGCATTGCTTCCAGCAATTCTATGGTCTGAGGCCGCACGCCGGATGCGCCCTGGGCCAGGCTGGCGAGCTTCAGCGCCATCATCAGCCGCACCACGGCGACAGGCATCGGCTCGCCGACGCCGGCGGCATGCGAGAGCACGATGTTGCGCTGGAGCGTTTCGAGGTCGTCAGCCGGGATGCGGACGCTGGCCAGCTTGCCGAAGCCGGTGTTGATGCCATAGACCGGCTCGCCCTTGGCGACGATGCGGGCGACGGCCTCGGCGCTGTCCCGGATCTTCAGCCGGCAGGCGGCGTCAAGCCGCGGCACGGCGCCGCGATAAATGGCGCGCCAGTCGGCAAGCGTCGCGTTGCCGGGCTTCAGGGTAAGTTCCGTCATTGTCCTCTCCAGATACGGGCATGGAGCGGGTTGAAGCCCATGCGGTAGACGAGTTCGGCCGGACGCTCGATATCCCAGATGGCGAGATCGGCCGATTTGCCGGCTTCCAGCGTGCCGGTCTGTTCAAGCAAGCCCAACGCCCGCGCGGCCTCGCGGGTGACGCCGGCGAGACACTCGTCGACGGTCATGCCGAACAGCGTCGCGGCCATGTTCATGGTGAGCAGCAGCGAAGTAAGCGGCGAGGTACCGGGATTGGAGTCGGTGGCGACAGCCATCTTCACGCCGTGGCGGCGGAAGAGATCGACGGGCGGCTTCTTCGTCTCGCGGATGAAGTAGTAAGCGCCGGGCAGGATGGTCGCCACGGTGCCGGCCTTGGCCATCGCGTAGGCTCCTTCCTCGTCCGTATATTCGAGGTGGTCGGCGGACAACGCGCCATAGCGGGCGGCAAGTGCTGCGCCATGCAGGTTGGAGAGTTGGTCGGCGTGGAGTTTTACCGGCAGGCCGAGCGCCTTGGCCTTATCGAACACGCGCGCCATTTGCTCCGGCGAGAAGGCGATGCCCTCGCAGAACCCATCGACGGCATCGGCGAGCTTTTCGGCAGCGACTTGCGGCAGGATCGTGCCGGCGACCAGATCGATGAAGGCGTCCTTGTCGCCCTTGGCTTCCGGCGGCAGGGCGTGGGCGGCGAGACAAGTGGTGCGGATCGTTACCGGACGCTCACCGGCCAGACGGCGGGCTGCGCGCAGCGATTTCTTCTCATTATCGGCATCAAGGCCGTAGCCGGACTTGACCTCGACGGTGGTGACGCCTTCGGCGATCAGCGCGTCGAGCCGCGGCAGCGTCTCAGCGACCAGGTCGTCCTCGCTTGCGGCGCGCAGCGACTTGACCGACGAGACGATGCCGCCGCCGGCGCGCGCCACTTCTTCATAGGTGGCGCCGGCCAGACGCATCTCGAACTCGTTGGCGCGGTTGCCGGCATAGACAAGATGGGTATGGCAGTCGATCAGGCCGGGCGTGATCCAGCGTCCAGAGCAATCGACCGTCTCGGCGCCTTGCCCGACCGAAGCCGGCATATCGGCCTCGGGGCCGGCATAGAGAATAAGCCCCTCGCGCGCGGCGATCGCGCCTTTTTCGACGATACCGAGACCGGCCGCACCCTCGGCCATGGTCGCCAGGCGCGCATTGCGCCAAACCCGATGGCCGCTCCTGTTGTTTGCTCCACCCATCATCTTTTCCATTTGAAAGGATGGCGATTATGTATATACATATTGAAACGCGACGCAAGCAATATCGTCGCTCACGCATCGAGATTTGGAGACGCAGGTGACGGCGATCTTTGCGGAACAGGCGCTTCTGCCCGAGGGCTGGCAAAGCAATGTGAGGATCGCTTTCGACGGCGGCCGCATCTCGAAGGTCGGGGCCAGCGCCTCCGTGCAAGCCGGCGACGAGCGCCATGCCATCGTCATGCCCGGCATGCCCAATTTGCACAGCCACGCCTTCCAGCGCGGCATGGCGGGTCTGGCCGAATTGCGCGGACCTTCGGCCGACAGTTTCTGGAGCTGGCGCGAAGTGATGTACCGCTTCGCGCTGTCGATGACGCCGGACCAGGTCGAGGCTGTGGCGGCGCAGCTCTATGTCGAAATGCTGGAGGCCGGCTTTTCGCGCGTCGGCGAGTTCCATTACCTCCACCATGATCGCGACGGAAAGCCTTACGCCAATATCGCCGAAATGGCGGAGCGGATCGCGGCTGCCGCCGCAGATACCGGCATTGGCCTGACACTGTTGCCGGTCTTCTATGCCCATTCCGCCTTCGGCGGCGCCGCGCCCAACGAAGGCCAGCGGCGATTCATCAATGATGTCGAGCGCTTCGGACGTCTGCTTGAGAAAAGCCGCGAGGCGGTTCATTCGCTGGAGCAGGCCGTCGTCGGCGTTGCGCCGCACAGCCTGCGCGCCGCAACGCCGGACGAACTCGATGCGGTCGCCGCGATGGCGCCGGACGGCCCGATCCACATCCATGTCGCCGAGCAGATGAAGGAAGTCGAGGACTGCGTCGCCTGGTCGGGCAAGCGTCCGGTCGAATTCCTGCTGGCCAACGCCAAAGTCGACAAGCGCTGGTGCCTGATCCACGCCACCCATATGACCGAAGCCGAGACGATTGCCATGGCCCGGACCGGCGCCGTCGCCGGACTCTGTCCGATCACCGAAGCCAATCTCGGCGACGGTACGTTCGCGGCGCCACTGTTCATCGAGCATGGCGGCCGCTTTGGCGTCGGCTCCGACTCCAATGTGCTGATCGGCCTGTCGGACGAGCTTCGGCAGCTCGAATATTCGCAGCGCCTCGCCCATCGCGCCCGCAATGTGCTGGCCCGCACCGGCGGCTCGACGGGGCGCGCCCTGTTCGACGCCTCGCTCGACGGCGGCAGCCAGGCGCTCGGCGCCGGTCCGGCGCAAATTGCCGCCGGCTGCCCCGCCGATTTGGTCTCGCTCGACGCTGGCCATCCTTCGGTTGCCGGCAAGGCTGGCGACGCGATCCTCGACACCTGGATTTTCGCCAACGGCAGCAAGGTCGATTGCGTTTGGGTGCATGGCAAGAAGCAGGTCAGCGGCGGCAGACATGCCAAGCGCGAGGCGGTTGCCAAGCGGTTCCGCGAAGTCATGACCGCATTGTCGCAGGGCTGAACAGGAACATCCGATGAGCCTTGTCGAGATAGATGACATCGAAGGCGGCGAGATCCTCTCGCTGCATCAACGCATCCTGTCGGATATCCGCGAAAAGATCCTGTCGGGCGCCTGGGCGCCGGGCCATCGCATCCCCTTCGAGCACGAGCTGACGGATCACTACAATTGCTCGCGCATGACGGTGAACAAGGCGCTGTCGCAGTTGGCCAAGGCCGGGCTGATCGAGCGCCGCCGCCGCTCCGGTAGTTTCGTGCGCCAGCCGCAGTCGCAAGCGGCGGTGCTTGAGCTGCATGACATCAGAATCGAGGTCGAGGCGCTCGGCCTGCCCTATCGCTATAAGCGGCTGGAACGCCTGAAGCGGCGCAGTGGCACCGAAGACCGTGCGCTGCTCGGGCTCTCCCAATCAGGTCCGGTGCTCGCGCTGGAGGGCCTGCATTTTGCCGGCGAACGGCCGTTCGCGCTAGAGCAGCGGCTGATCAATCTTTCAGCGGTGGCCGAGGCAGCCGAGGAGGAATTTCTCGACATCGCGCCGGGCCCGTGGCTGATCGGCCGCGTTCCGTGGAGCGAGGCCGAGCACCGCATCCGCGCCATGGCCGCCGACGAGATGATCGCCGATGCGCTAGACATCGACGTGGGCGCGCCCTGCCTGGTGGTCGAACGCCGCACCTGGAGCGCCGAGCATCCGGTGACCCATGTACGGTTCATCTATCCGGCGGAGAGCCACACGCTGGTGGCGCGGTTTACCCCGTCGCAGGGGTGAGCTCTTCTCCTTCTCCCCTTGCGGGAGAAGGTGGATCGGCGCGCAGCGCCGAGACGGATGAGGGGTGTTCCAGCGGAGTGAGACGCTGGCATTCCCTGGAGCACCCCTCATCCGGCCGCTTCACGGCCACCTTCTCCCACAAGGGGAGAAGGGAAAGTCGGCGCCTCAGATCGCCGCAGTCACAATAATCTCGACCAGATATTCCGGGGCGGCGAGCTTGGCCTCGCCGGTGGCGCGCGCCGGGGTATGGCCTTGCGGCACCCACTTGTCCCATTCCGAATTCATTTCGGCGAAGGTGCCCATGTCGGCAAGCCAGATGATCGCCTGGACGATCTTGGTCTTGTCGGTGCCGGCCTTGGCGAGCAATTCGTCGACGGTCTTGAGGATGTCGCGGGTCTGCGAGGCGACGTTGCCGCCGGGCTCGCCGACCTGGCCGGCCAGATAGACGGTGTTGCCATGGATGACGATCTGGCTCATGCGCGGGCCGACATCGATGCGACGAATGCTCATTGGAGGTTCCTTCGTTATGGGGGTCGCTGCTCTTTAGAGTCCGGGCGGACGCGGGGCAAGGCCGGCGGACGCGAAACCAATTGAGCCAAGTGTCCGATCTCTGCCGCCCACCTACACGGCGAGTTGACCGGTCGTGACACAATTGCGCCAGCCTGGCGTGTTGACTAATGTAATAACATCACATATCGACAGCTCACTCGATTTCGCGGACCGCCGCCCGATGACCAATGCCTGCCTGACTTTCCGCGACCTGACGCTGGGCTACAACAGCCACGCGGCCATCCATCATTTGAACGGCACCGTCCGCAAAGGTTCGCTGACCGCGGTGGTCGGCGCCAACGGCTCGGGCAAATCGACGCTGATGAAGGGCATCGTCGGCGTGCTGAAGCCGATGCAAGGCGCGGTGGTCCGCATGCCGGGTGTCCGCACCGCCTATCTTCCACAGCAGTCGGAGCTCGATCGCTCCTTTCCGGCGCGCGTCGTCGATCTGGTCTCGCTCGGCCTATGGCCAAAGCGCGGCATGCTCGGGCGCTACACCAAAGAGGACCGAGAATCCGTCAGCAAGGCGCTGATGGCGGTCGGGCTCGGCGGCTTCGAGAAGCGGCCGATCGATACGCTGTCCGGCGGCCAGTTGCAGCGCACGCTGTTTGCCCGCGTGCTTCTGCAGGACGCCGACCTCATACTGCTCGACGAGCCGTTCAACGCGGTCGACTCCAAGACGGTGGGCGATCTCATCCAGTTGATAAAGCGCTGGCATGGCGAGGAGCGCACGATCATGGTCGTGATTCACGACCTCGACCTGGTGCGGCAGAATTTCCCGGAGACGCTGCTGCTTGCCCGCCAGCCTGTCGCCTGGGGCGACACCAAGGACACGCTGCGGCCGGAAAATCTGCTCAAGGCAAGGCGCTTCCACGAGGCGTGGGAAGAAAACGCGCCGTGGTGCGAGCCGAGTGAGCATGAACACAGCCATGATCGCGCGCACGATCATGATCAAGGGCATGACCACCGACACGACCATCATCACGGCTCCGGACCGAGGGCGGCATGATGGATTTCCTCTACGGCCTGTTCATCGCGCCCTTCGCCGACTTCGCCTTTATGCAGCGGGCGCTGTTCGGCTCGCTGATGCTGTCGCTCGGCGCCTGCCCGGTCGGCGTCTTCCTGATGCTCAGGCGCATGAGCCTGTCGGGCGACGCGATGGCGCATGCCATCCTGCCCGGCGCTGCCGCCGGCTTCCTGCTTTATGGCCTCGAAATCCTGCCGATGACCATCGGCGGGCTGATCGCCGGCATCATCGTGGCGCTCGGCGCGGGTGCCGTCTCTCGCTTCACCATCCAGCGCGAGGACGCCTCGATGGCGGCCTTCTACCTCATCTCGCTGGCCGTCGGCGTGCTGATGGTGTCGATCCGCGGCTCCAGCGTCGACCTGATGCATGTGCTGTTCGGCACGGTGCTGGCGCTCAACGATGAGGCGCTCATCCTGATCGGCGGAATCGTGGCGGTGACGCTCGCCTGTCTCGCCATCTTCTGGCGCGCGCTTGTCGCCGAGTGCCTCGACCCGCTGTTCCTGCGCTCGGTGAGCCGCATGGGCAGCCCGGTGCATTTCATTTTCTTGGGCCTTGTCGTGCTCAACCTCGTCGGCGGCTTCCAGGCGTTGGGCACGCTGCTGTCGGTCGGACTGATGATGCTGCCTGCCGCCGCGGCCCGCTTCTGGACGGCGCGCGTGGAGCCGATGTGCGCGTTCGCCGTGCTGATCGGCTTCGCCTCCTGCGTCGCCGGGCTGCTTCTGTCCTATCACGCCTCGCTGCCTTCCGGCCCGGCGATCATCCTTTCGGCCGGCGTCGTCTATTTCTGCTCGATCCTGTTCGGCACGCGCGGCGTGCTGCGCGCCCGCATCGTGCATCACCGGCACCGCACCGCCTGACCCTCATTCCCACCCCTTAAAGGAGACGTTGCCAATGCTGAAATCCTTCCGAGCCGCCCTGGCGTTGAGCGTTATAACATTAAGCGCCTTCGCAACATCGTCCGCCTTCGCGGCGCCGCTCAAGGTCGTGGCGAGCTTCACCGTGATTGCCGACTTTGCGAAAAATGTCGGCGGCGACCGGGTCAACATCACCACCATTGTCGGGCCGGACGGCGACGCGCATGTCTATGAGCCGAGCCCGGCCGATGCGGTAGCAATGGCCAAAGCCGATGTCGTGCTGGTCAACGGCCTGCATTTCGAAGGTTTTCTCCAGCGCCTGGTCGATGCCAGCGCCACCAAGGCCGCGATCGTGACTCTGACCAAGGGGGTCACCCCGATCGACTTCAAGCCGGAATTCGCCGACGCAGATGCCGCAGAAGGGGCCGGCACCGGAAGCGGCAAGACGGTCACGGATCCGCACGCCTTCCAGTCGATCGCCAACGCCAAGATCTATGTGAAAAACATTGCCGACGCTTTCTGCGCGGCCGACAGCGCAGGCTGCGACAGCTACAAGGCCAACGCCGCCGCCTATACTGCCAAGCTCGATGGGCTGGAGGGCGAAGTGAAGGCGGCGATCCAGTCGATCCCCCAAGCCAAGCGCGTCGTCATCACCTCGCATGATGCTTTCGGCTATTTCGAGCACGAATACGGCCTGACCTTCCTCGCGCCGGAAGGCATCTCGACCGAATCCGAGCCCTCGGCGGCCGATGTCGCCAAGCTGGTTAGCCAAGTGAAGCAGGACAAGGCGGCGGCGATCTTCGTGGAAAACATCACCAATCCGCGGCTCATCGAGCAGATCGCCGGCGAGACCGGCATCAAGGTCGGCGGCACGCTCTATTCGGATGCGCTGTCGGGGTCCGATGGACCGGCCTCGACCTATGTCGACATGATGCGCAACAACATTACGCAGATCAAAGGCGCGATCCTCGGCAGCTGAGCGGCCAACATCCAACCGGACCAGGATCGGCCCGGTTGGATTTTCCGGCCCTCACTCTCTATTTGGCAGAGAAATCCGCTGGCACGGATTGCCGCTCATGCCCCGGAGTGGCATGACTGCCGCCAAAGAGATTGCGAGGACCACATCATGGAATACCGCCAGATCAGCGATGACTATTCGGTCTCCGGCCAGATCCAGCCGCAGGATATCGCCGCCATCAAGGACGCAGGCTTCAAAAGCGTGATCTGCAACCGGCCGGACGACGAGCAGCCGGGCCAGCCTTCGGCCGGAAGCGTTCAGGCCGCGGCCGAGGCGGCCGGGCTTGCCTTCCGCTACATTCCGGTGATCAGCGGCCAGATCACCATGGACAATGTCGAGGACCAGGCCGCTGCGCTCGACGAGCTGGAAGGCCCGGTGTTCGCCTATTGCCGCTCAGGCGCACGCTGCACCAACCTCTATGGGCTGATCCAGCAGCAGCGGGGGTGACGGATTTGCCGCGAAAGTGTGCTGAGATTCAGGTCAGGCCGAGCCGAAAATCGTGGCTTCCGAGAACCGGAGCGGAGCGTACTTAAAGTACGTGAGCACCGGAAGCGCAGGAAGCCGCATTTGCAGGCCGGCCTCACCTGAATATCGGCACACTTTAAATCGGCAGCGCGCCGGTTTCCTTCAGCGTCTCCAGCACGATCGCGGTCTTCACATGCTGCACGGATTCGTGCGGCAGGAGCACGCCGTTGACGAACTCGGACAGTGACTTGAGGTCGGGCGTCACCACCTTCAGGATGTAATCCATCTCGCCGGTTAGCGCGTGCGCCTCCTGCACCTCGGGCAGGCGGGCCACCAGCTCGCCGAAGCGGCGGGCATTGTCGCGGTTGTGGGTGGCTAAAGTCACCGAGATGACGTTGACCAGCGAAAAGCCAAGACGGTCGCGGTCGAGCACGGCACGGTATCCTTTGATGTAGCCATCATCCTCCAGCCGCTGGCGGCGGCGCGAGCATTGCGAGGGCGAGAGGTTCACGCGCTCCGAAAGGTCATTGTTGGTATAGCGTGCATCCTCCTGCAGAAGCGCCATTATCTTGCGGTCAAATTGATCGAGACGCGTATCATCCACGAGCAATCCTCCATTCATGCATAATTTGCGCACATGATGACCATTTCAGGCGGTTGAATGCAAGCACCGTGCGGCTGCTCCGCGCTATTATGGCGAAAGATGGCCAAGCTTGGCCGCAACAGCTTTCGGAGGACTGCCATGGGCCCGTTCCCGCACGACGCCCCGCCCGCCAGGATCAGCAAGCAAAACCCCGCCGGCACCGACGGCTTCGAATTCGTCGAGTTCGCGCATTCAGAGCCGGCAAAACTCGCCGAGCTCTTTGCCCGCATGGGCTATGTCGCGGTGGCCAAGCATCGCAGCAAGGACATCACCGTCTGGCGCCAGGGCGACATCAATTATGTCGTCAATGCCGAGCCCGGCTCGCATGCGATGAAGTTCGTCGAAAAGCACGGCCCCTGCGCTGCCTCGATGGCGTGGCGCGTGGTCGATGCCAAACATGCCTTCAACCATGCCGTCTCAAAGGGCGCCACGCCCTATGAAGGCACCGACAAGGCACTGGACGTGCCGGCCATCGTCGGCATCGGCGGCTCGCTGCTTTATTTCATCGAAGCCTATGGCGAGAAAGGCTCGGCCTATGACGCCGAGTTCGAATGGCTGGGCGAGCGCGACCCCAAGCCCGAAGGCGTCGGCTTCTATTATCTCGACCACCTCACCCACAATGTCTATCGCGGCAACATGGACAAGTGGTGGGATTTCTATCGCGACCTGTTCGGTTTCAAGCAGATCCATTTCTTCGACATCGACGGCAAGATCACCGGCCTGGTCAGCCGCGCCATCACCTCGCCCTGCGGCAAGATCCGCATTCCGCTGAACGAGTCCAAGGACGAGACCAGCCAGATCGCCGAGTATCTGAAGAAGTACAATGGCGAGGGCATCCAGCACATCGCGGTCGGCACCGATGCGATCTACGAGGCCACCGACAAGCTCGCCGCCAACGGGCTGAAATTCATGCCCGGCCCGCCCGACACTTATTATGAGATGTCGCATGAGCGGGTGCACGGCCACGACGAGCCGATCGAGCGCATGAAAAAGCACGGCATCCTGATCGACGGCGAAGGCGTGGTCGACGGCGGTACGACCAAGATCCTGCTGCAGATCTTCTCCAAAACCGTGATCGGCCCGATCTTCTTCGAGTTCATCCAGCGCAAGGGCGATGAAGGTTTTGGCGAAGGCAATTTCCGCGCGCTCTTCGAATCGATCGAGCAGGACCAGATCAAGCGCGGCGTGATCAAGCTGGACGGCAAGGCGGCGTAACGCCTGAGCTTACTTGCGGCCGGACCAATTATGACCTAAATTCTGGTCATAAGAGGTTGGCAATGAACGTTCCGATGGCAAAAGCAAAGGCCCAACTCGCCGAGTTGGTGAAGCGGGCCCAGGCCGGCGAAAAGATCAATCTGACCCGGCACGGGGAGATTGTGGCAACCTTGAGCGCCCCTGCCCGGCCTGCGGGGAGCAAGGGTCTGTTTGGAGCCCTGAAAGGCCAAATTTGGATATCGGATGATTTTGATGAACTCGGCCCCGAATGGGACGAGTACATCAAATGAGCCGCAAATATCTGGTCGATACCCATATTCTACTCTGGGTACTCAACGCGGATTCACGCCTTTCGGACCATCATCGGGACATCTTTCTTGCGAGTGAGGATGTGGTCGTCAGCGCCATCTCGGTGGCGGAGATCGCCATCAAGAAATCGCTCGGCAAAGTCACGCTCACAGGCAATATCGTGGAGATCTTGAAGTCGAACGGCATTCCGATCCTCGGCGTCAATGAATTGCACGCAGCGAGGCTTGAGCATCTGCCGCTTCATCATCGTGATCCATTCGACCGTCTACTCATCGCGCAGGCTCAAATTGAAGATCTGACGATGGTCACTGCGGATCGGCACTTCGCAGCCTACGACGTTGCCTTGGTCTGATCATCCAGTCCCAACCGTTCGACCTCTTCTTTCCTCAGCTTCAGGTCGTACTCGAGCAGGAACTCGTCCAATTGCGGTGGCGGAACGGAAGTGCCGGAAAGCATGGCATGCACCTGCCCGCGGTGGTGGATGTCGTGCAGGAAGACGTGGGCGAGAATGTCGCCGATCCGTTCGGGGATCATGCCGTCCTCGCGCCGGTCGGTGACGACGCGCCGGTCGGGATCGGCTTCCGACAGGCCGTCGCAGAAAGCGATGAGCTTGCGGTCGAAATCAGCCTGTGCCGCTGCCAGGCTTGCGGCGGCGTCTAACGGTATGAAGTCGTCGTAAGCCGCGGCACCCATGCCGCCATCGGTCAGGAAGTCGAAATAGAGAAGGTCGACCGCCAAGATGTGATTGAGCGCCTCCCTGATCGAAGGGAAGAAGCTGACGCGCCCGGCCTCGAACTCGCCGGGCTTGAGCGCGAGCACCGCGCGGTAGAGCCGGTCGTTCGACCACAGATTGTTGCGGGCCATGCGGCGCAGGTGCTCGAGCAAGGTCACCGTCGGGTTCTCACCCCCCGTATTTCTCGACCTTCTGCTCGATGGCGCCGAAGATCGAATGGCCGGCCTTGTCCTTCATCTCGATGCGCACGGTGTCGCCAAAACGCAGGAAGGGCGTTTTCGGTTCGCCGGACTCGAGGGTTTCGATCATGCGCAGCTCGGCGATGCAGGAATAGCCGGCGCCGCCGGCCGAGACGGGTTTGCCCGGCCCACCGTTCAGCTTGTTGGAGACGGTTCCGGAGCCGATGATGGTTCCGGCGGCGAGCGGCCGGGTCTTTGCGGCATGCGCGATCAGCGTCGGGAAATCGAAGGTCATGTCGACGCCGGCATTGGCGCGGCCGAACGGCTTGCCGTTGACGTCGACCAGCAGCGAGAGATTGACCTTGCCGCCGTCCCAGGCATCGCCCAGTTCGTCGGGCGTGACCGCGACTGGCGAGAAGGCCGACGAAGGTTTCGACTGGAAGAAGCCGAAGCCTTTGGCCAGTTCCGGCCCGGTGATGGCGCGCAGCGTGACGTCGTTGACCAGCATAATGAGGCGGATTGCCTCCTTCGCTTGTTCCAGACTGGCGCCCATCGGCACATCGTCGACGACGACCGCGACCTCGGCTTCCATGTCGATGCCGAAGGCCTCGTCGGCCATGCGGATCGGGTCGCGCGGCGCAATGAAGGAGTCCGAGCCGCCCTGGTAGATCAGCGGGTCGGTCCAGAAGCTTGCCGGCATCTCCGCGCCGCGTGCCTTCCGCACCAGCTCGACATGGTTCACATAGGCGGAGCCGTCCGCCCATTGATAGGCGCGCGGCAGCGGGGAATGCGCGTCGTGCTCATGGAAACGCGCCGAGGGAACCGCGTTGGTCTCAAGCGATTCGGCCATGGCCGCCAGATGCGGCGCAATGCGGCGCCAATCGTCGAGCGCAGCCTGCAGCGTCGGCACCAGGAAGGAAGCGTCGGTGAACCGCGTCAGATCGCGCGAGACGACGACCAGTTTTCCGTCGCGCGTCCCGTTCTTCAATGTGGCAAGCTTCATGCGGTTTCCTCTCCTGAAGCGGCCTTCTGACCGCCTAGCCCCACAACAAGGCCGTCGCGGGCAATCGTCAAGTCGCCGGACCAAGTTTTCCTGACGGCGTCGATCCAGTCGTCCTCGCCGATCGCCGGATCGTCGGCTGGAATGAGATGGTTGAGCACCAGCCGCGTCACCCCGGCATCGCTGGCGATGCGGCCTGCTTCGTCGGCAAAACTGTGGCTGGCTAGGAGATGCTCGCGCAGCCGCGCGCCGTTGCCAGTCCGGGCGACCAGTCGCTCCACGCCTTCCTCCAGCATCGCCTCATGGACAAGGATGTCGGCAGCTTTGGCAAACTCAGCCAGTGGCGGAAAGAAGGCAGTGTCGGCGGAAAACACGACGCTCTTGCCGCTCTGCTCGAAACGCAGCGCAAAGCAGTCGGTGACCGGCGGATGGTCGACGCGCAACGCAGCCACCGTCAGACCTCGCTCGTCCAGAACCGCCCCTTCGCCGAACTCCTCGACCGTGATCAGGTCGCGGATGTCCGGCCTGCCTTCGTCGATGATGCGGATCTCGATGTCGAACTCCATCGCCTGGCAGAAGCATTGCCAGTAGTACCCCGTGCCGGGTGGGCCAAAAACGGTCACCGGCGTCGCCAGCCCCGCCGTCCAGGCGGTGTGGATCAGCGGCCCGAGTTCCAGAACGTGGTCCGAATGAAGGTGCGTGACGAAGATCAGGTCGAGCGCGTTCAGGCTGACGCCGGCATCAGTCAGCGCACGCGTGACGCCAAGCCCGCAATCGACGACGATGGTGCGCCCGCCGATTTCAAGCAGCGACGAACTCGGCCAGGGTCCGCCCGACCGGACTGCCGGGCCACCCTTGGAGCCGAGCAGGACGAGCCGATCCACGTTTTCGGTGCTCAAGACCAGTCGCCTTCCGGAGTGCCGTTGAAACGCTTCTTCAGGTCGGCCCAGCAGTCGATGTAGTTCTCCTGCAAGGTGCCGAGCTCGGCGGCGTAGCGCGTCAGCATCTGCGGAAAGCGCGTCTCGAACATGAAGGCCATGGTGTTGTCGAGCTTGACCGGCTTCAGGTCGGCGTGCGTCGCCTTCTCGAAGCCGGAAGCGTCCGGCCCATGCGCCAGCATCTGGTTGTGCAGGCTGATGCCGCCGGGCACGAAACCTTCCTCTTTGGCGTCGTACTGGCCATGGATCAGGCCCATGAACTCGCTCATGATGTTGCGATGGTACCAGGGCGGCCGAAACGTGTTTTCGGCCACCAGCCAGCGCGGCGGGAAGATGACGAAATCGACATTGGCCGTGCCCTCCTCGCCGCTCGGCGCCGTCAGCACGGTAAAGATCGATGGATCGGGGTGGTCGAACAGGATGGCGCCGACGGGCGAAAACGTCGCCAGATCATATTTGTAGGGCGCGTAGTTGCCATGCCAGGCGACGACGTCGAGCGGCGAATGGCCGAGTTCGGTAACGTGGAAGGCGCCGCACCATTTGACGATCAGCCGGCAGGGCGTCTCCTTCTCCTCGAACCAGGCGCAGGGCGTTTTGAAATCGCGCGGATTGGCCAGGCAATTGGCGCCGATCGGGCCGCGGTCGGGCATGGTGAACTTGGCGCCGTAATTCTCGCAGACATAGCCGCGCGCCTCCTTGTCGGCGAGCTCGACCTTGAAGACGAGGCCGCGCGGCAGCACCGCGATCTCGCCGGGGCGAAGCTCGATCACCCCCATCTCGGTCACGAAGCGCAGCGCGCCCACCTGCGGCACGACCAGCAATTCGCCGTCGGCGTTGAAGAAATGGTCGTCCACCATCGACCGGTTGGCGACATAGACATGCGCCGCCATGCCCGACTGGCCGACCGCATCGCCGGCCGTGGTGAAGGTCCGCATGCCGGAAATGAAGTCGGTCGGCTCGGTCGGCATCGGCGTCGGGTTCCAGCGGTATTGGCCGAGCGCGAGCTCGTGGTCGCCGATATTAGGCCCGGTCTTCCACAAGGGGTAGCTGGCGCCCTTGAATCGGCCGGTGTGCTTTACGCTCGGGCGAATTCGATAAAGCCAGGAGCGCTCGTTGGTGCCGCGCGGCGCGGTGAAGGGCGAGCCCGAAAGCTGCTCGGCATAGAGGCCGTAGGCCGGCCGCTGCGGCGAGTTGCGGCCCTGCGGCAGCGATCCGGGCAGCGTCTCGGTTTCGAAATCATTGCCGAAACCCGGCATGTAGGAAAAGCCCATCCGATCCTCCCTGATCCGACTTGCAAGCTTCAAGAATTTGGCCTGCAGGCGATGTTGACCAAACTGGTTTCATTTGTAACCATTGAAAATGTAACTATCAACGGCCACGGTGCATCCCGGAGCGCTTCATGGAACCGGATATCCTTGAACTGGAAAGCTTCCTGCCCTACCGGCTCTACCGGCTTGCCGACACCGTCAGCCGCGAATTTTCGCGGATCTACAAGGAGCGTCACGGTCTGACGCGACCCGAATGGCGCACGCTGTCGGGGCTTGGCGAGCGGGGCACGATGACGGCGACCGAACTCGGTGAACAGTCGGCCATGCACAAGACGAAGGTGTCGCGGGCGGTGGCGGAGTTGGAACGGCGTAGGTGGTTGACGCGGAAGCCGGATGAGAATGATCGCCGCGTCGAACACCTCGCCCTGACCAAGACGGGTTTAGCCGCCTATCGCGAAATGGTGCCGCTGGCGAAGGCGTTTGAAAGGGAGTTGCTGGGGAAGCTGAGTGTGGAGGAGCGGGTGGCGATTGCCAGGGGGGTGGCGGCTTTGGAAGGGACTTTGGAGAGAAAGTAGATGAGAGGCCGGCGGGACAGCGCCCCCTCTGTCCTGCCGGACATCTCCCCCTCTTGGGGGAGATTGGCAGCTTTGGCGACGGCGCTCGTCTTGCAAGGTCCGCGATTGGCGAAGGCCGATGTGACGGCTGATCTCCCTCCTTGAGGGGGAGATGTCCGGCAGGACAGAGAGGAACTCGACATCTCTCCAGAGGCTCTCACCAATCCATCACAACCTTCCCAGAACTCCCACTCCGCATCGCATCGAACCCCACCTGGAAATCGTCGATCCCGATGCGATGGGTGATCAGCCCCGAGACATCCAGTGGGCCTTGCACCAGGGCGATCATCTTGTACCAGGTCTCGAACATCTCGCGGCCGTAGATGCCTTTGAGATGCAGCATCTTGAAGATGACCTTGTTCCAGTCGATCTCGAAGCCGGTCGGCGCGATGCCGAGGATGGCGATCTTGCCGCCATTGTTCATGGTGTCGATCATGTCGCGAAAGGCAGGGGCCGCGCCTGACATCTCCAGCCCGACGTCGAAACCCTCGCTCATGCCGATCGACGGCATCACATCGCGCAGCTTTTCCTTCGAGGCGTCGACGACATGCTGGACACCGAGTTTTCGCGCCAGATCCAGCCGGACCGGGTTGATATCGGTGATGACGACCTTTCGCGCGCCGACGCATTGCGCCACCAGCGCACCCATGATGCCGATCGGCCCGGCGCCGGTGACCAGCACGTCCTCGCCGACCAGATCAAAGGACAAGGCTGTGTGCACGGCATTGCCCAGCGGATCGAAGATCGCGGCGATCTCGTCCGGCACGTCGTCGGGGATCGGCACGACATTGTGCTGCGGTATGGCCACATACTCGCCGAAGGCGCCGGGACGGTTGACGCCGACGCCGAGCGTGTTGCGGCAGAGATGCCCTCGCCCGGCGCGGCAGTTGCGGCAATGGCCGCAGACAATGTGGCCTTCGCCCGACACGCGCTGGCCGACCTTGTATTCGGTGACCGCGGAGCCGAAATCAGCGACCGTGCCGACGAATTCGTGGCCCGTCACCATCGGCACGGGCACCGTCTTCTGCGCCCACTGGTCCCAATTGTAGATATGGACGTCGGTGCCGCAGATCGCGGTCTTCTTGACCTTGATCAGCACGTCGTTGGGGCCGATCTCCGGCACCGGCACCTCTTCCATCCAGATGCCCGGCTCGGCCTTGGCCTTCACCAGCGCCTTCATCATGTTCGACATCAGACGCTCCTCAAAAATCTTGCCTGTCTCGATGGGATCGGTTTCATCAGTGCGCCGCCTCCAGAATGTTCTTCAGCCGGAGCAAGTCTCGATCGGTCGAACGCCGAACGGCCAGGGCGATAAACGGCGCCACAAGACGGGAAAAGCCTGTCGGGGTACCGCGGTTCCGGAGCGCCATATGGGTAGCGCCTTCTCGGGTATCGCGCCATGCATAACTCGTTTCCATGGGAAACGGTCCTTCGGCGGTTCGCATCACCAGCCGCTCGCCCTGCACGAGATCTACAATTTCGTAGGTGTAAACAAGCCGCTGTCCGAGGAACTGCGCTACGAATGCAATTCTCGATCCTACCTGGACCGGTCGGGGCGTCTTCCATTCGACCGATTTGATATTGACGTACCAGCGGGGCACGTTGTCCGGATCGGCGGAAAAGGCGGCGACGACCGCGCGGGGCCTGGCGATCTCGATCCTGCTCGTGACATCGATCGTCATGGCCGACTTCTGTTTTCCTCGGCGTGGGTCAAGCGATTACACCCAGTTCTTTTCCCACGTCGCCGAAGGCCGCGACCGCACGGTCGATGTCGGCGCTGGAATGGGCGGCAGACATCTGCGTGCGGATGCGCGCCTGGCCCTTCGGTACCACCGGAAAGGAGAAACCGATGACATAGATGCCGCGCTTCAGCATGCGCTGCGCCATCTCCTGCGCCAGCGCCGCATCGCCCAGCATCACCGGGATGATCGGATGATCGGCGCCAGCCAGCGTGAAGCCGAGCTTGCCCATCCTGGAACGGAACCGGTCCGCATTGGCATATAGGCGCTCGCGCAACGCGTCGCCATGGCGGATCAGGTCGAAGACCTTGATCGAGGCGCCTGCGATCGCCGGCATCAGCGTGTTGGAGAAGAGATAGGGGCGCGAGCGCTGGCGCAGCCAGTCGACCACTTGGCTTTTGCCCGACGTGTAGCCGCCGGAGGCACCGCCCAGCGCCTTGCCGAGCGTGCCCGTGATGATGTCCACCCTGCCCTCGACGCCGCAATGCTCGGCCGAGCCACGGCCGTTCTTGCCGACGAAGCCGACCGCATGGCTGTCGTCGACCATGACCATGGCGTCGTATTTCTCGGCGAGATCGCATACGCCCTTGAGATTGGCAATGATGCCGTCCATCGAGAACACGCCGTCGGTGGCGATCAGCCGGAACCGGCAGTCCTTGGCCTCCTTCAGCCGGGCCTCGAGATCGGCCATGTCGTTGTTGGCGTAGCGGAAACGTTTGGCCTTCGAGAGCCGCACGCCATCGATGATCGAGGCGTGGTTCAGCGCATCGGAGATGATGGCGTCCTCCTCGCCGAGCAGCGTTTCGAACAGGCCGCCATTGGCGTCGAAGCAGGAAGAATAGAGGATGGTATCGTCCATGCCCAGAAATGAGGAGATGGTCGCCTCGAGCTGCTTGTGTTCCTCCTGCGTGCCGCAAATGAAGCGCACCGAGGCCATGCCGTAGCCGTAGCGGTCGAGCGCGTGCTTTGCCGCATCGCGCAGATCCGGGCTGTCGGCGAGCCCGAGATAGTTGTTGGCGCAGAAATTCAGCACCTTTTCGCCGCCGACCTCGATCTCGGCGGATTGCATCGAGGAGATCACCCGCTCGGACTTGTAGAGTCCGGCCGATTTCAGCCCTTGAAGCTCGCTGTCGATATGGGAAAGGAATGCTTTGCTCATGGTCGGCCCTGTTCGGTTCGAGGCCGGACTGTCGCGCTACGGGCACGAAAAATCCATCGCAAAAGCGACCGCTTCGGTGGCGCTGCGAAAACCCGGTCGCAATCCCTGCGATGGCGTGGCGGCAATAGGATCAAAAAAGAGATGTGCAAGAAAGGACGTGATAACCATCTTGCGAGCTTTTCCGCGCTGCCGCGATCACCTTGCCGACCCGTTAACCCTTTCAAGTTAATCGTTTTCCCGCCACGAATCCTTGGCAGGTATCCGTCGACCGGAGGGGTCACCCAGTTATGTCGCAGCAGCCAGTGCAGAGCGTTTCGCGCAAGCTGATCCTGCTCATCAAGACCGGCTACTGGCTGGCGCTGACGATCATCGCCGCCATGGTGATCGCCTCCTTCATCCTTCTGCAGCAGTTGATGGCGCAGCAACAGCACAACGATGCGTTGCTCGACATCGTCCAGACGCAGAAGGCGTTGTCGCAGCGTATCGTCTTCCTGGCCAGCGCCACGGGTGCTGCCTCGCGCGACAAGCAGCCGGCGCTGGTCACTGCGCTCAAGCAGGCGACGGGCGAGTTCGAGACCAACTACGATCGGCTGCTCAGGGAGACCGGCGCCGATCCGCTCTCGCCGGCGCGCAACGATCCCAGGTCGATCGAATACGTGCTGTTCAGCAAGCCGTTCCATCTCGACTATTTCTCAGTCGGCCTGGTGGCCAACGGAGAGCGACTGGCTTCGTCCTTCGGATCGCAGCTCGGCATGCAAACCGACGGCTATAAGGGCGGCGGCGACCGCGTCGGCCTCGACGCTTCCGTCGCCAACGCCACCATGTCCGGCTATGCCGCGCTCGGCCAGCGCATCAGCGCCTTCGCCGACGAAAAATCCAGCAACATCCTCGACTTGCACCGCACGCTGTTTTTCGCCACGCTCGGGGTGATCGTTCTGGTGGCGCTGTTCATCTTCCGGCCGATGTCCAACGCCATCCTGCGCAAGACGCGCGAGCTGGTCGACGCGCGCAACTCGATGGCCTTCATCGCCGTGCATGACGGCCTGACCGGGCTGCACAACCGCACCTTCCTTACCGACCATTTCGAAACGCTGATCAAAGGCGCTCACCGCCGCCGCGAGCGCCTGGCGGTGATCCAGCTCGATCTCGACCGCTTCAAGCAGATCAACGACACGCTTGGCCATGCCGCCGGCGACTACGTGCTGGTGGTGACCGCGCAGCGCATGCGCGATTCCTGCCGCGCGTCGGATCTGTGCGCGCGGCTTGGCGGCGACGAGTTCGTCATGATCCTCAACGGCGCCGGCAGCACCGAGGACATCCATGCGCTGGCCAAGCGCATTCTCGGCGAGATCAACGAGCCGATCACGTTCCAGGGCACGACCATCATGCCCGGCGCCAGCGCCGGCATCGCCGTCTATCCGGTCGACGCCGACAACGCGCAAGACCTGCTCGTCCATGCCGATCTCGCGCTTTATTCCGCCAAGAAGCTCGGCGGCGGCAACTTCTCCTTCTTCTCCGAGGAACTGCGCCGCGAGCTCGACTACCGCAAGCAGCTCGAACAGGACATCCGCACGGCGATCGCCAACAAAAGTTTTGAGGTCTATTTCCAGCCGCAGGTATCGCTGACCAGCGGCAAGATCAGCGGCATCGAGGCGCTGGTGCGTTGGAAACACGCGACGCGCGGTATGATCTCGCCCGGCGAATTCATTCCCGTCGCCGAAAAATGCGGCTTCATGCCGGATGTCGGCCGCATCGTTATCGCCAAAGCGATCGAGGAAGCCGCCGAATGGAACCGCGCCGGCATCGATTTCGGGCGCATCGCCGTCAATGTCTCGGGCACGGAGCTGCGCGAGCTCGATTTCGACGCCTTCTTGTTCGGCACGCTGGAGCGGGCCGGGCTGCCCCCACAGAAGCTGGCGCTGGAGATCGTGGAATCCGTCATCCTCGATGACGAGAAGACCGGGATCGCCGCCAAGCTGCGCCACATCCGCGCCGCCGGCGTGCATCTCGAGCTTGACGACTTCGGCACCGGCTATGCCTCGCTCAGCCACGTCAACCCCAACGAGATCGACCGGCTCAAGATCGACCGCCGCTTCGTCCAGAACATCAACGAGAACGGCGACAACTCCAAGATCGTGCGCGCCATCACCGAGCTTGCCCGCGGGCTCGGCATCTCGATCGTCGCCGAGGGCGCCGAAACCGAGGCCGAGCTCGACTCGCTGATGGCGATCGGCTGCGACCAGGTGCAAGGCTATTCCATCGCCTTCCCGATGCCGCAGGACAAGGCGCGCGAATGGCTTTTGGCGCGTAGCCCGAAGAAGACGAAGCTGAAGGTGCTGCAGGGCAGCTTGGCTTGAGATGCGCCGATATTCGGGTGAGGCCGACCTGCAAATGCCGGCTTCCTGCGCTTCCGGTGCTCACGTACGTTAAGTACGCTCCGCTCCGGCCTTCGCCGGCCGAAGCCCTCATAGGTATCTCCGCCCTATGAAGGCTACGGCGAGGCTACACCTTCGGCGCGATATCGGACTACGACTGAGGCGGCTGGCGCGCGGCCCCTACAAAAAGCAAGCCGCTATGTTGTAAGCCCTGCGGCGATCGGGATGGGGAAAAAAGCGGGGCGCGTTGGGGAAGGCGCCCCGGTAAGCGGAGTTCCGCGCTCTTATTTGGTGCTGTTGCCAGGCCCAGTCGTCGTGGTGGTCGTATCGCAATTGTTACAGTCGAGCTTCCCATTGTTTATCTGACCGCTTGGTCCGGTCGTTGTGGTGGTCGTGGTCGTCCCATTGTCATTGTTTGGCGGGTTCCCGCTATGTCCCTGTTCAGACGTGGTTGTCGTAGTGCTGCCTTTAGGGTCCGCAAGCGCGGGAGCGGAGGCTGCGAATGCAAGTGCCGTCGTGACGATAAGAAGGGTTCTCATGGTTTTCCTCCCTAGGACGCTTTGTACGCCGCATCATTGGAGGCAGGGCCCTCTGTGCCTAATATAAGCATACTCTAATAAAATTTGAGGACAATCTATAATCGGATTATAGGCGCTGGAAGGCCTCATCGAAGTGAGCAATTTCAAACTGACCCACTACCCAGTGTTCAGCCAACTTGACACGTCGGTTCAGCCATGGCGGCCTGAGAGATCGTAACCGGATCTCGCGGATGCCGCTTCGCCTTATCCTGCCACTGCTGTTGTCGATCGCATCGCCGGCCTTGGCCGCCGATCGCACCATTAAGTCACCTTCGACGACGGTCCGCTGAACGGCACCAGCAACATCCTCGACGTGCTCTTTTGACGGCAAGGCGAAACTGACGGCGTTGATCGCGGCGCTCAAGCTGCGCCACTACGCCTTCGGCGCGATAGCCGGTTACGACTGAGGCGGCTCGGCGTTGCGCCTAAGGGCCGCAAGCACCTGCGTGAATTCGGCGAGCTTGTCATCGGGGATACCAGCCCGCAGACGCTTGTCGAAGGCTACCGCCGCGAGGCGCAACTTTTCGAACAGCGCTTCGCCGGCTTCCGTCAACGCCACCTGATGGACCCTGCGGTTTTCCGGATCGCGGCGGCGTGTCAGCAAGCCTTGCGCTTCCATGGCGTTGAGGTGATGGGTGAGCGTCGCGCCCTGGATGCCGATCATGCCGGCAAGCTCGCGCTGGTTCGCGAGTTCCTTCGACTTGACCGACAGCAAGGTCAGCCAGACCGGCAGCGTGCCGCCGGCCTCGGCCATGGCGGCATCGAAAGCCTGCGCCACCACTTTCGAGGTGCGGGCGAGATTCATGCCGACAGGCGGGCGATCAAACGGTGTCATGACCTGACAGTAGAGCAAAGCGATCGGAACACGAAACTTGGCTTAATGATTGACATCTAACCGTTAGATATCTAACTTTGTCTTATGATGGCGTCGACATGCTGCGACGCGCGGCGGGCGGCAAAGAGGAATGCGGTCATGCAATTTGTCTATATCGTCACCATCGGCCTGCACGTCATGGCCGGCGTGTTCTGGGCCGGCACGACCATTGCGGTTGCCCGCGATCCGGAGATCAGGGCGGAGCACTTCATCCGACCGCAGCTTGGCGCCTCCGGCCTGGCGTTCCTGACCGGCATACTGCTCTGGTATTTCTTCCACGAGGGTGCTTTCGGCTCGATGGAGAAGGTGTTGGCGCTGGGCATTTTGACGGCGCTGATCGCCGCCGGCGTGCAGGGCGCGCTTGTCGCCTCGGCCAGCAGGCGGCTGGCTGGCGCCGACGCTGCGACTCAGACCCAGTTGCGGGCGAAGATGACCAGAGGCGAACGCATCGCGGGCGGGCTGCTGGTCATCACCGTATTTTGCATGGCGACAGCCAAGCTGTTTTGACATCGCACGGCCGGCGAAGCCGACCGGGCGCGGCGCGCAACGGACCGAAGCGGCAGGTGGCTCTCCTTGCAAAGGCCCGTTGCGCGTCACCAACCCTCAAATCCTGATCCCGAACCGGATGCCGTCATAGATGGCGGCGTGGATGTTGCGCGACGCGACCGCGTCGCCGATGCGAAACAGCACGAAGCCACCTTCGGGATTGCGTGCGGGGAAGATGTCGCCGCCACTCACTAACCGCTCATAATCGACCGCGCCGCAATTCTTCGACAAAGGCTTGAGCGCAAGATAGAGATCGTCGAGTGGCGCGGTGCCGTGCTCGACCACCACCTGGTCGACGCGCCGCTCGCCGCGCCAGCCTTCGGCGAAATCCGATGCCAGCTCGGCGATGAGTTGGTTGCCCTCACGCCGCACAGAACGCAGCCTTGTGTTGATGGTGACGGTGACGCCCTTTTCGTGGAAGACGCGCATATAGGGCACGTGGTTCATGCCGCCCATTTCCGGCGCGAAGAAGCGCTCCGGCGAGACTAGTTCCAGCCTGGAGCCGCTGTTGGCGATGAGTTCGGCGGCGCCCATGCCCTGATGGCCGCCATTGTCGTCGTAGAGCAGCACGTTCTCGGCCGGCTTGACGCTGCCGGCCATGATATCCCAGCTCGAGGTGACGAGATTGTCGCCAGCGCTCAGCGGCGGGTTCTGCGGCATGCCGCCGGTCGCCACGATCACCACATCCGGCGACAGCGCCAGCACATCGTCCTTCTCGGCCCAGGTGTCGTAGCGGATCTCGACGCCGAGCCGGTCGAGCTCGGCCAACCGCCAGTCGATGATGCCGATCAGTTCCTTGCGGCGCGGATTCTGGGTCGCCAAGCGCACCTGTCCTCCGGCCTGGCTGGAGGCTTCGAGCACCGTCACCTGATGGCCACGCTCGGCCGCGACGCGGGCGGCCTCCAGGCCGCCGGCGCCCGCGCCCACCACCACGACTTTCTTCTTCGGTCCCTCGCTCTTCGCGATGACGTGCGGAATGGTCGCCTCGCGGCCGGTCGCGGCGTTATGGACGCACAGCGCCTCACCGCCTTCATAGATGCGGTCAAGGCAATAGGTGGCGCCGACGCAGGGGCGGATCTCGTGCTCGCGGCCCTCCATCACTTTTCGGATGATATGCGGATCGGCGATATGGGCGCGGGTCATGCCGACCATGTCGAGCTTGCCGGTGGCGATGGCGTGGCGGGCGGTGGCGACATCGGAAATGCGCGCCGCATGGAAGGTCGGGAATTTCGTCGCCGCCCTCACCTCGCCGGCGAAATCGAGATGCGGCGAGGACCGCATGCCGGTAACCGGGATCACCTTGGTCAGCGACGCATCGGTCTCGATCATGCCACGGATGATGTTCAGGAAATCGACCTTGCCGGATGAGGCCAAGCGCCTGGCGATCTCGATGCCCACTTCCTTCGAGATGCCATTTTCGACATCCTCGTCGGCGACCATGCGGATGCCGACGATGAATTTCTCGCCAACGGCGGCGCGGACCGCATCCAGCACCATGTCGGTGAAGCGCAGCCGGTTATCGAGCGAGCCGCCGAACTCGTCGTCGCGGTGGTTGGTCAAAGGCGACCAGAAGCCATCCATCAGATGGCCGTAGGATTCGAACTCGATGCCGTCGAGGCCGGCTGCCTTGCAGCGCTGTGCGGCCGACGCATAGTCGGCGACGATGCGCTCGATGTCCCATTCCTCGATCGTCTTCGGGAAGGCGCGATGCGCCGGCTCGCGCATCGGCGAGGCCGAAAGCACCGGCAGCCAATCGGCCTTGTTCCAGCCGGTGCGGCGGCCGAGATGAGTGATCTGGATCATCACCTTGCAGTCATGCTCATGACAGGCGTCCGCCAGTTCGGCGAGCCAAGGCACAATGCGGTCGTCATAGACATGCAGATTGCCGAAGGCGGCCGGGCTGTCGCGCGAAACGATTGCCGAGCCTGCCGTCATGGTCAGCGCCATGCCCCCCTTGGCCTTCTCGGCATGGTAGAGCCGGTAGCGCTCCTTCGGCATGCCGTCCTCGGAATAGGCCGGCTCATGGCTGGTCGACATCACCCGGTTCTTCAGCGTCAGGTGCTTGAGCTGATAGGGTTGGAGAAGCGGGTCGTTGCTGGTCATTGTCTTCCTGCCGTTTCAAATTGTGCTAATGAGCGGTCAAACGCGCTGCGCCCGTGAGGACTGCAACGCTTCTTTCAACCTTCGTTTCGCGCCCGCCGCATTGAACTGCGCTTCCAACGGCCGGGAGCAAGGAGCCCGCCCATGACCGACGCCAAAAACCTCACCCAGCTCGGCAAGCACGTCGAGACGCCACAGAGCCCCGAACAGGCGGTCCTGGAAACCGTGCCTTTCAATCGCGGTGACGGCCCGCCGGCGGTCGTGCGCTTCACCTGCCCGGAATTCACCTCGCTGTGTCCGGTCACCGGCCAGCCGGACTTCGCCCACATCGTCATCGACTACGCGCCCGACAAGACGCTGGTGGAATCGAAGTCGCTGAAGCTGTTCATGACCTCGTTCCGCAATCATGGCGCCTTCCATGAGGAGTGCACGGTGATGATCGGCCGCCGCATCGTGGAGGCCACGAACCCGCTCTGGCTGCGCGTCGGCGGCTACTGGTTCCCGCGCGGCGGCATCCCGATCGACGTGTTCTGGCAGACCGGCGCGCCGCCCAAGGATGTATGGCTGCCTGACACCGGTGTTGCGCCCTATCGCGGACGCGGTTGAGATTTGTTGCGAAAGACTGGCGGGACAGCACCCCCCTCTGTCCTGCCGGACATCTCCCCCGCAAGGGGGGAGATTGGCAGCTTCGGCGCCCCGTCTATCCGGCAACGCCGGAGATTGGCGAAAGCCGGCGCGGCATCTGATCTCCCCCCAAGTGGGGGAGATGGCCGGCAGGACAGAGGGGGGCGCGAAGGATCGCCAGCCCTGTTCTTCAATCACCACCATCACTCGCACTGGTACTGGCTGAGCGCCCATTCGCCGGTTACCGACAGAAGGTCGGAAACCTTCCAGGCGCCGCCGATTTTCTTCAGCTTCCATTCCAGCCGGTGCTGGTGGCCCTCGACGACAAAGGCGACCACCACCTTGGCCTCGTCGCCATTGACCGCCTCGATGGTGCGCAGGCTCCGGTCGATGGCGAGCTTGTCGTAATCTGCATTGTCGAGCGCCATGTTGGGGTCGAGGCATTCGCCCTCCCCCGAGGCACGCAGCGCATCGCTCTTGTCGAGCACGGTTTTCGCCGGCTCGATGAAGTTCTTGCGCTGAGCGGGATCGAGTTCGAGACCAAGATGCTCGTAGAACGGCTTGACCACCGCCGTCGGCGATCCGGGCAGGACGGGCGCGGAAGGCACCGGTTCGGCCGGTGCGGTTTGCGGCGCCGGTGTTGTGGCAGGCGGCGCCGCACCATCCGCCGGCGCATTGTCGTCGGGTGAGGCTTTTGGCGGCGGCGAGCCGAAGAGCCCCTGCGCCGAGGCTCCGCCGCTCAGCCCCGCGGCCAGCATCGACAAGCTCGACAGCGCGAGGACGAGAAGGCGAAGCACGGCATCACTCCGTCGAGGCGCCGCATTCCAGCGCGCTGAGCTTCCAGTCGTTGGTCTTGGAGCTGATGTCGGCGATCTTCCACTTGCCGTCCACTTTCTTCAGCGACCACACCATTTCGCGTTTGGAGTCATCGCCTTCCGGGAAAAGATTGAAGCTTGCGGTCACCTCGGCGGTGTCGCCATTGACGGCCTCGGTGAGCTTCAGCGTCTTCGATAGGGTCTTCTGATCGAAATCCTGCGCGTCGAGGCCGGGGTCGAAGTCGATGCAGGACACCTCGTCGGGCTTCTCCTTCTGCGCCTTGTCGTTGGCTTCGAACAGCCTGGTGACCGGCTCGGTGAAACGGTCACGGTATTTGGCGTCCGCCTCGAACTTCACCGCAGGCACATAGAAGAACTTCACGGCGTTGGACGCGGGTCCGGCAAGCGCGGCGCCGGGCAAGGCAATCGAAAGGACAGCGGCAAGCACTACCAGCTTCATGCAGGATCTCCGGGGTTCGGTGCGTGGCGGCAAGCTCGCCGCCACGCATCCTGCATATCGCCTTTTTTGCGGCTCATGAAGTCCAGGCGCGCTCAGGCATCCAGCCAGACGTTCTGGAAGTCCATTTCGTAGGTCTGGTGCATCGAATAGTTCTTCACTTTCTTGTTCATGTGGCAGTAGAGCTTCTGCCAGAAGGGCTGGACGATGACGCCGGAGTCCTGCAGGATCGCCTCGACGTCCTTCATCACTTCCTTGCGCTTGGCGACGTCGATCTGCGACAGCGCCTCCTTGAGCTTGGCGTCGAACTCCGGGTTGGAGTAGGCCGTCTCGTTCCAGGCCTCGCCGGTGCGGTAGCCGAGCGCCAGCACCTGCACGCCAAGCGGGCGCATGTACCAGATGGTCATGGAATAAGGATATTTCGTCCAGTCGTTCCAGAAGGTCGAGCCGGGCAGCACCGTGCGCTTCACCTTGATGCCGGCGTCGCGCAGCTGGCCGGCAATCGCATCGCCAGTGTTCTTCTGCCATTCGTCCTCGACCGTGATCAGCTCATGCTCGAAATCGGCCTGACCTGCCTCCGCCATCAGCTTCTTGGCGCCGGCGGCGTCGCGCTCCTTCTTGGGCAGCGGGTAGTATTCAGGATGGATCGGGCTGACATGGTGGTTCTCGCCGACCGTGCCGCGGCCATTATAGCCGAGCTGCATCACCTGGTTGTTGTCGACCGCCATCTGCAGCGCGTTGCGCACCCGCTTGTCGTCATAGGGCTTATGCGTGATGTTGGTGCGGGCAACGAGCGTGGTCGCCGTCGCGACCTCCGACTTCACCAGATCCATCTTGTCTAGCGGGTCGATGTAGTCGGCCGGCGTTTCGAAGTCGAGGTCGATCTCGCCGGAATCGAAGGCATTCAGCGTAGCGTTGAAGTCGGTGCCGTAGTCGATGAACTCCACGCCGTCGAGCGGCGCTTCGCCGCCCCACCACTTGCCGTTCTCGCGGCGCTTGACGACCGCCTTCTGACCAACCGAATAGGACACCAGCTCGAAAGCTCCGGTGCCGATCGGCTTCTTGATCGGGTCGGCGCCGTCCTTGTCGAAGTCGCGGTGCACGACCAGGGCCGGATAGTCGGTGAGGCCGGGGATGATGGCGATGTCGGCTTCGTTGAGCTTCAGCTTGACCGTGTGGTCATCGACCTTGGTGATCGCGCCGTCCTTGGCCTTGCCAGTCTTGGCATCGATAAGCGCGCCGACACGAGCCGCCATGGAATTGCCGGACGCCCCCTTCTCGCACCAGCGGTTCAGATTGAAGACCACGTCATCGGCGTTGAAGGCATCGCCATTGTTCCAGGTCACGCCCTTGCGCAGGTGCAGCGTGTATTCGGTGGCGTCGTCATTGACGTCCCAGCTTTCGAGCAGCACCGGCTCGAAAGTGAACTGGTGCGTGTAGCGCACCAGCGGTTCCAGCCACGTGCGGGTGACGTTTGCCATCTCCGTCCAGTCATAGGTGCGCGGATCCTTCTGCGCCTTGACCGACATCGCGACATGCAGCGTACCGCCCTTCTTGGGCTCATCGGCAAGGGCCTTGGTCGGCGCGGCAAGGCCGAGCATGCCATAGGCGAAAGCCGTCGATGCACCGAAAGCGCTTGCCAGAGCCAGGAATTCGCGCCGGTCGACACGCCCTGCCCGCGCTTCCTCGGCCATCGCCTCGATAGCGACCGGGACCCGGTCGCCATTGCTTCTGAACAGTGTCATTCTCTTTCTCCCATTGGTTTGAGCGGGTCTTTTGCCCTTTTGCTTGAACTATCGTCTATTAACTAACGCTGTCCGGCAGCTTTTCCTCACGCCGGGCGATCAAATCCCTGAGACCTTCGGCGATGCCTTCGTCGAGCTTCGGCTCCTGATAGTCGGCGAGCATGGCGCGCGCCTTTTCGCGGCCGCGCGTGTCATGATCCTTGGCGCCTTCGGCGCTCCACTGCTCGAAGGAATTGAAGTCCATGATGTTGGGCATGAAGAAGGCGCTCTCGAAATGCTCGAGCGTGTGCTGGGTGCCGAGGAAATGCCCTTGCGGACCGACCTCGCGGATTGCCGCCATCGCTTCCTTGAAATCGTCGAAGGGAACGCCGCCGGCATATTTATACCAGCCGACGAGCTGCTCGCAGTCGGTGGCGAATTTCGAATAGCCGCAGGTGAGGCCCGCCTCCAGCCAGCCGGCCGAATGCCAGATGTAATTGGCGCCGGAAAGGATCGCGGCATGCATCAGCATGTTCGCCTCGTAGCCCGCCTGCGCGTCGTTGAGCTTGGAGCCGACATGGAAGCCGGAGGTGCGCCAGGGCAGCTTGTATTTCCTGGCCAGCGCGCCCATCAGATACATCATCTGCGCGGCTTCCGGCGTGCCGCCCATCGGCGCACCGGTCTTCATGTCGACGGTGACCATGAACTGACCGTAGAGCTGCGGCGAGCCGGGCCGGATGAGCTGCGTGAGCGCCACGCCGGCGAGCGCCTCGGCGTTGACCTGCGCCACCGCGCCGACGGCGGAGGCCGAGGTCGAGGCGCCGCACAGCGCGAAAGGCGCCAGGATCAGCGGCTGGTTATGGCTCGCATAGACCCGCATGGCGTCGATCATGGTGGCGTCCCAGACCAGCGGCGAATTGCAGTTGGTAATCGCCACCAGCACGGGGTTGTCGCGCACGAACTCCTCGCCGAAGACGATGCCGGCCATCGCCATCGTGTCCTCGGCGCGCTCCTTGGATGTCACGATGCCCATGAACGGCTTGTCGGAATGTTTCAGCGCCGAATGGATGATGTGGAGATGCCGCTTCGGCACCGCGATTTCCATCGGCTCGCAGATGACGGAGCTCGAGGAATGCAGCGCCGGCGCCATATAGGCCATCTTGTGGAAATTGTTGAGGTCGGCGAGCGTGCCGTAACGGCGCTTGTTGTCGAGGTCGCGGATATAGGGAGCGCCATACATCGGCACGAAGATCGAGTTCTTGCCGCCGACGCGCACCGTGCGCTCCGGATTGCGCGCGTTGAGCGTGAACTCAGGCGGAACTTTCGAGACGAGTTCCATCAGGAGCGCGCGGTCGATGCGGACGCGCGTTTGCCTGACATCGGCGCCGGCCGCTTTCCAGAGCTCTATCGCCCCGTCGTCGCGGAATTCGCAGCCCACCTCCTCAAGGATCTTGAGCGATTCCTCGTGGATCAGCTCCACCGCCTCGTCGGGCACGATCTCATAGGCGGGGATCTTGCGCACAAGGGTCGGGAAGGATGCGATCGGCGCGCTTCTCAGCGCCTTGCGGCCAAGACGGCCGCCGCCGCGGCGGTGGGTCTGTTCGGTCAATTCAACGGCCGGTGCGTTCATGGAGACTCCTTCTTCCCGCCACTCACGTTAGCGAGGCAAAATATGGCTGTGACGCTGGAAAATCCTGATCTTCTGTATAAGTTCACCTTATGCGAAGCCTGCGCCACCTCCTGCCCTCGGCCGGCAGCCTCATCGTCTTCGAAGCCGCCGGCCGGCTGTCGAGCTTCACCGCCGCCGGGCGCGAGCTCGGCATGACGCAGGCCGCCGTTTCCTATGCGGTGCGTGGACTGGAGGAGCAGCTCGGCGCCAAGCTTTTCCAGCGGCGCCACCGCCAGGTGCTTCTGACGGAAGCCGGCGAGCGCTTCCATGCCGACGTCTCGCTCGGCCTGTCGCATATCCGCAAGTCGGCAGAGGACCTGCGCCTGCAGGCAACCGGCGGCCATGTGACTTTGGCCGCCTCGACGGCTTTCGGCTCGTTCTGGATGATGCCGCGCCTGCAGCAGTTCCGCGACGAACTGCCGGGTATCGACCTGCGCATCCAGACCGCCGACCGCGACCTCGACATCATCGCCGAAGGGATTCCGCTCGGCGTGCGCGGCGGGGTGCCGCGCGACTGGCCGGACTACCACTCGCTGTCGCTCTCCGACGAGGAGATCTTCCCGGTCGCCGGGCCGAACTACCTCGCTAAATTCGGTAAGCCGAAGACGGTCGAGGAACTGGCAACGCACCGGCTGATCCATCTCGAGGAACCCTATCGCGAGGCGCCGAACTGGGACGAATGGTTCGCGTCGGCCGGAACCAGCCTGCGCAATGCGGAGCGCGGGTTGCGCATCAACGATTATGCGCTGGTGATCCAGGCAGTGATGGAGGGACAAGGCATCTCGCTTGGATGGCGGCATCTGGTCGAGCGGCTGGTGGCATCAGGGCTGCTGGTGCCGGTGACCGATCATGTGATGCGGACCGGCATCGGCTTTCACGTCATCTGGCCGAAGAACCGCGACCTCAGCGAGAATGCGCGCAGGGTCAGGGACTGGCTGGTGGCGCAGGCGTGAACTGACCCCTCCCCCACGCCGTTCGAATCCGCCTATAATCGCCTCATGCCTATCCGCCAGCTTTCCGAAACGATGATCAACCAGATCGCCGCCGGCGAGGTCATCGAGCGTCCGGCGAGCGTGGTGAAGGAGTTGGTCGAGAATGCGCTCGACGCAGGAGCCTCGCGCGTGGAGATCGTCACCGCCGGCGGCGGGCTCAATCTCATCCGCGTCACCGATGACGGCTCGGGTATTCCGGAAAAGGAACTGGCGCTGGCGGTCGCGCGGCACTGCACCTCCAAGCTGTCCGACAACATCCACGACATCCGCTCGCTGGGTTTCCGCGGCGAGGCGCTTCCCTCGATCGGTTCCGTCGCGCGGCTGTCGATCCGCTCGCGCACGGCTGGCGGCGACAGCGCGGCCGAGATCGGCATCGACGGCGGGCGCGTCTCGGCGGTGAAGCCGGCGGCGGCAAACCGGGGCACCACGGTCGAAGTGCGCGACCTTTTCTTCGCCACCCCGGCCAGGCTGAAATTCATGAAGGGCGAGCGCGCCGAAAGCTCGGCCACCAGCGACGTGGTGAAGCGTATCGCCATCGCCTTTCCCGCTGTCCGCTTCACGCTGGCCGGCGCCGACCGCTCGACGCTGGAACTGCCCGCAACCAGCGACACGCCGGAGGGCCGGCTTGCCCGCGTCGCGCAAGTGATGGGCAAGGATTTCCCGGACAATGCCATTGCCATCGATGCCGTGCGGGAGGGAGTTCACCTTGCCGGCCACGTCTCGATCCCGTCCTACACGCGTGCCAATGCGCTGCAGCAATATGCCTATGTCAATGGACGGCCGGTTCGCGACAAGCTGATCGCCGGCGCGATCCGGGGCGCCTTCGCCGACGTGCTGCCGCGAGACCGGCATGCGGTGACGGTGCTCTTCCTGTCGCTGGATCCCTCGACCGTCGACGTCAATGTCCATCCCGCCAAGGCCGATGTGCGCTTCCGGGATCCCGGCCTGGTGCGCGGGCTGATCGTCGGCGCCATCCGCGAGGCGCTGGCCGGCGCCGGCATCCGCGCGGCGACGACGGGCGCCGCCGGCATGATGGCGGCATTCCGGCCGGGCGCGGCGCCCTATTCGCATGCCGGCCCGGCCAACGGCCATCGCAGCTATGGCTCGGCCTACAGTGGCTTCAGCTCCAGCGGTTTCGATCCGACACGTTCGCCGCAACGGCCGCTCGATATGGACGCTGGTGAGGCCAGATCGCAAGCCAATGGTTTTGCCGAGAACGAGCAGGCGGCCTTCGACACCGGCCCGCTCGCCAGCGCCGATGCGCGAGCCGGAATTGCCGAGCCGTCCGAGGCGCTGCTCGGCATGGTGCTGGGCGCGGCGCGCGCGCAGGTGCATGAGAACTATATCGTCGCGCAGACGCGGGATTCGCTCGTCATCGTTGACCAGCATGCCGCGCATGAGCGGCTGGTCTATGAGGCGCTGAAGAATGCGCTGCATTCGCGCGCCGTGCCTTCACAAATGCTTCTGCTGCCCGAGATCGTCGACCTGCCGGAAGAGGACGCGGAGCGGCTGGCCATGCATTCCGACACGCTCGCCAAATTTGGCCTAGGCCTCGAGCGCTTCGGTCCCGGTGCGGTGGCGGTGCGCGAGACGCCGTCGATGCTGGGCGAAACCAATGTGCAGCAGCTGGTGCGCGACCTTGCCGACGAGATCGCCGACAACGACACGGTCGAGACGCTGAAGGAGCGGCTGGACAGAATAGCCGCGACCATGGCCTGCCACGGCTCGGTGCGGTCAGGGCGCCTGCTCAAGGCCGAGGAGATGAACGCGCTGCTGCGCCAGATGGAGGCGACACCCGGCTCCGGCACCTGCAACCACGGCCGCCCGACCTATATCGAGCTCAAGCTCGCCGATATCGAAAGGCTGTTCGGGCGGCGGTGAGCGTCCCCTGGCTCGTTGCAACAGCAAGGGTCGGCGCCATACGCTGAATATCATTGCTTGAGGTGGTATTTTCCTGTCTTCGGGTTGAGAACATAGTCGTTCGCGCCTGCGAATTTGCCGCCTCCAAATTCCACCGAAATGATGTCCTTGCCTGCCTCCACCCATTTTTGCACGTTCATATAAATGGGCGTCGTCGACATACCGGCGTTGCAGTCCTCATCGTCGAAGCCGATCTCCTGAACGGCCGTCTTTTTCTTCTTGTTGATCACCAGCATTTTCGTCATGCAGATGCCGGCGTCGGACTTCGTGTAAATCCCCGCAAATCTGTCGCGGGTCGTCTCAGCCCAAAAGGGAATTTCGACGGTCCCGTCGATCTTCAGGTCGCCTGTATTGTCAAGACTCGCGACCTTCCTGAGCGTAACGGGAAATTTGTCCACGCCTTTGCTCCAGCTTCCCGCCGCGCCGCTTTCACTGATCTCGATAGAGAAAGGACATCCGGTGGTGTCGACGGGTGTTTTCGACCCCATCACGAGGACGCGTTGAAATTCCTGGTCGTCCGCGATCTCGCACAGCGTGAGCTTTGAGCCCTCCGCCTTGCCGTAGATCGCGATTGGGCTTTGCTTGGCGTCGTAGAAATAGCTTCCCTTTACACTGATCCCGCTGCCGAAGCTGGCATAGCGCTGCAGGGAGACGTGAACCGGGTTCGGTCCGATGGAACCTTCGTAGTTCTCCACCTGATACCAGCCCGCGAAGGCTTTTTGGCTTAGCAGCAGCAAGCAGCCAACCGCGGCAATGAACCCTCTTCCCACCCCTATCCCTCCGTCAAGGCGGATCAGGATAGCTTGCCTTGCGCCTGCGTCACAGGGGCCGCCGGTAGCCGCATTCAACTTTTCAGCTCGAGCCCGGAAACGGCCGTAAACTTTTGAACTAACGCTTCAAATTGACCACGATCACGCCACCCAGCGCCAGCGCGCCGCCCAGGATGCCGAGCAGCGACGGCACTTCGCCCAGCCAGAAGAAGCCGATCAGAGCGGAGGTCGGCGAGACGAGATAGAGGAAGTTCGAGGCGCGCGCGGCGGGCAGGCGCGACAGCGCGGTCGCCCATGCGGCATAGGCGATCAACGAGGGCACGATACCGAGATAGATGACGGCGCCAAGACCGGCGGTGTCGGCGACCGCTGCCTGCGAAAAAGCCTCGGGCAGGAAGGGCGACAGACAGAGCGCGCCGAGCACCATGTTGGAAGCGGATATCGTCAGAGGATGATGACGGGCAAAGAGCGGCTTCTGCACAATGGTATTGACGGCGGAGCAGAGCGCGGAGCCCAGCACCAGCAGCGCGCCGGCGTTGAAATGAAGGCCGTGCCCGTCGGCCACCGCGATGATGCCGATGCCGGCGAAGGAAATAACGGTGCCCAGCCAGGCAAGCCCCGAGAAGCGCTCGCCGAGCAGCGCCATCGCCATGATAGCGGTGAAGATCGGGCTGACATTGATGATGAAGCCGGCCGCACCCGCCGAGACGGTCAGCTCGCCGAAATTGAGCATGGCGGTGTAGAGCGCGACGAAGATGGCGCCGCCGAAGCCGAAGCGCCACAGCTCGTCCACCCGCGGCAGTGCCGGGCGTTTCACCGCGAGGAAGATGGCGGCCGGAACCGCCGCGATCGCAAAGCGCAGCGCGCCGAGTTCCAGCGGCTGGAAGGCGGCAAGGCCGGCGCGGATCGCCGGGAAAGCCGAAGCCCAGCCGATGACCGTCAGCGTCACCGCGATTGCGGCGGTGGTGTCCATGCGCCGTGTCTCATTCAACGTGCCGGTGTAAGCGCTCATTGCCGTAACCTCGTCTTTCTGCGTCATGGATGCATGAGAACGCCATTGCCGGCCAATTGACAAACGACCAATTCGAGAGTCAGCTGTGAGCATGGATCACAGCTCTGACCAGATACTGCCGCTTGAAACCCTGCGCGCCTTCGATGCGGCGGCGCGCATGGGGAGTTTTTCCGCGGCGGCTGAAAAGCTCAACCTCACCCATGGCGCGGTGAGCCGCCAGATTGCCAAGCTGGAGGACTGGCTTGGCTTGAAAGTGTTCGAGCGCAACGCGCGCGGCGTGACGCTGACGATCGAGGGCAACCGACTGCATTTGAGGACCGCCGAGGCCTTCGCGCTGATCTCATTCAACTCCGACCGCTGGGTCGAGCCGCGCGGCACGGCCGTGGTGCGGCTGGCCTCGATCCCGTCGGTGAGCGGGCTGTGGCTGATGCCGCGCATGGCCGCGCTGGAGAACCATCCGACCAAGCTGCGCATCGTGCTTGACGTCGACAACCGCCAGGCCGATCTCGCCGACGAAGGCATCGATCTTTCGGTGCGCTGCGGGCGCGGCCGCATTCCGGGCCGCATCTCGGTGCAGCTGTTCGAGGAGCATATTTTCCCGATCGCCTCGCCGGAGCTGGCGAAGGAGATCGGACGAGGCGACCCTGCCCGGCTGCTGAAATTCCCGCTGATCAACGATTCCGACGCATCCGCCTGGCGCGCCTGGCTCGCGGCGCAGGACATGGATTATCGCCCGCGTCCGCAGGACCGGCGTTTCGAGGATTATAATCTGGTGCTCGATGCGGCCGCGCATGGGTTGGGCATCGCGCTGGCGCGGCCCCCGCTGACGGCAGACCAGCTCCAATCCGGCCGCATCGTTGCCGTCGACGAGCGCGTTGCGCTCAATCCGGTATCTTATTGGATGGACCGCCCCGTCGGCCGGCCGCGCGCGGCAGCGGCGGACCTTGCCAGGCGCATCGCCGAACAGGCAGGGCTTGCTCCGGAAAAGCTCGAGGCTTTCCTTCAGGACGGCGTTTGAGCGGGCTTATCGAAGCAACAGAACCATGATGGTGGCGGTCACGGCCGAGACGATTGCCGTGACGATCGAGATCGTCCAAAGGGATATCGGCGCGGATTCCGATCTCGGGGCATGACCAGCCGGACCGGCCGCGGCACCGCGCGGCCGCGGCGCGTTGGCGTTGGCCGCGACCAGCATCGCGGCGGAAGCGATGGCCGGCGAAAATGTGGACAATGCAGGCGCAACCGGGGCTCTGGGCGCATTGTCGGCGACCGCTGCCTGCCGTGAGGCGAAGCCGCGCGGTGCCTGATCGGTATCTGTCGCCGCCCTGCCCGTCGAAGGTCTTGCCCGCGCGTCATCCAAGGCAGCATCGGGCTCCATGACGGCCCGGTAAGCGTCCTCGGCCTCGGTGGACGACAGGCGTTGCGATGCCTGGACGGCAGGGCGCGGCTGCGCGCTCTGCAGCGACTGGGCCGCGATTTGCGCCGCCTGCACCATTGATGGCGCCGGCGGCTGGACCAGCGTCTTGATCAAAGCCGCTGTCGCCGGATCGGCCTTGGGCGATGGCACCGCCTGGGGGGTGAGCGCCTCATTGATCAGCGTGTTCAAGCGGGTCGGAGTGATGTCCATGCGGGGGCTCCGGGAACCATTTGTCGCTGCAGCCATACCGGATGAGCATTGCGTCAAGCTTGACGTTGCTTGCGATTTATGGCGATTGAAACCCGATGAACTGCAGCGTCCTTTCATGATGAACCGTTTCGAAGGCCCGGGCGGCAGGGAAGCCCGGATCCGTTATCTCGACGGCGACTTCCAAGTCACCAGTCCCGGCTCCTTCGTGCGCTGTGCGGTGACGGGCGAGAACATTCCGCTCGACGAGCTCAAATATTGGAGCGTCGCCCGGCAGGAGCCCTATGTGAACGCCGCGGTGTCGCTTGCCCGCGAGATCGAGATGCACCCGGAATTGCGCAAGCGCGGATAAGCCTTGCGAGCCCATGGCGCTTGGCAGCCAAGCTCGACCGCTCAGGGTACTACATTGAAAAACTTCAGGAAATCTCTCAAGACACTTCTTCGCATGCCGCTTGTCATGCGCGCGAGATGGCGCGATCGGGCGGTGTCGAGGGCGCCCCGATTCAAGCTGACGGCCTGCGCAATCTTCCGCGAGGAAGCGCCGTTCCTGGCCGAATGGATCAGGTTCCATCAGAATGTGGGATTCGAGCATTTCTATCTCTACAACAACTTCTCGACCGACGACTTCAAAGCCGTATTGAATCCGTTCATTCAGGAGGGCCTGGTCACGGTGGTCGACTGGCCGCGGCCGGTGGGGCAGCTGTCGGCTTATAGGGACTGCATCCGCAGGCGCTGGCGCGAAGCGTTGTGGATCGGATTCTTCGACATCGATGAGTTTCTTTTCGCACCCGACGGACGTGACGTACCCTCGGTTCTGAGGGACTATCGCGACCTGCCAGGCGTTTGCGTCTGGCAAGCTTTCTATGGCTCCTCCGGCCAAGCGGAGCGACCGGAACGGCCGGTGGTCGAGGCCTATACGATGCGAGCCGGGCCGGACATCACGACGGTCAAGACAATCCTCAACCCGCGCATGGTCTACAGAGTGGGCGTCCATCAGTCGAAATTCCTGTCCGGTGAAGGGATGGACACCCGTCGACGGACCATCGCGCCCGGCATGCCTCCCCAGTTCGATATCCTGAGGATCAATCACTATTGGTCGCGATCACTCGCCGACCTCGACCAGAAAATCCGGCGCGGCGACGCCTCAACTTCCGCGCTGCGCGACAGGGATTGGCATTTCGACTTCGAAAGCAAGCTCAATGTCGAGCGCGACGAGGCGATCCTGCAGGCGATGCGGCGCGCAGGATAGCCGTAGCCACTTCTTCCCTTCCCATCGATGGCCCCACTCCGTCGTTTCAGTGCTGACACTTTCGCCTTTCTGGGGCTATAGACAGCAAAGGGCGACGGGTACGGGGGTTTGTTGTGAAGGTTCTTGTGACGGGTGGGGCCGGCTTTATCGGCTCGCATCTATGCGACCTGCTGCTGGCACAAGACCGGCAGGTACTATGTGCCGACAATTTTTCCACCGGCTCGGCGGAAAATATCGGTCATCTTCTGGGCAATCCACATTTCGAGTTTCTGAGGCACGACGTTACCGTGCCTCTCAAAGTCGAAACGGATGAAATCTTCAACCTCGCCTGCCCGGCCTCGCCTGTTCACTATCAGCGCATTCCGATCGAGACGACCAGGACCTGCGTCTATGGGGCGATCAACATGCTCGATCTTGCATGCGCTTCCGGGGCCAGGATCCTTCAGGCATCGACATCCGAGGTCTATGGCGATCCGCAAGTCCATCCCCAGACCGAGGCCTATTGGGGGCACGTCAATCCGATCGGGCCGCGCAGTTGCTACGACGAAGGCAAGAGATGCGCCGAGGCGCTGTTCTTCGACTACCGGCGTCAGTCGAAATTACCCATCAAGGTGGTGCGCATATTCAATACATACGGGCCTCGCATGCACCCGTCGGACGGACGGGTGGTCAGCAACTTCATCGTCCAGGCCTTGCAGAACGATCCCATAACCATCTACGGCGACGGTAGCCACACCCGCAGCTTCTGCTATGTCGACGATCTCGTCGATGCGATGGTTCGGATGATGGTTACGCCCGACGATTTCGTGGGCCCCCTCAACGTCGGCAACCCGACGGAAGTCACGATCCTGGAACTGGCCGAACTTGTATTGAGCCTTGTGGGCGGCAAGTCCAAAATCGAGTTCAAGCCCCTGCCGCAGGACGATCCCCGCCAGCGCCAACCCGACATAGGTCTGGCGCGGTCGACGCTGGATTGGTCTCCTCGCGTCGCTCTCGAGGATGGGCTCGCCGAAACGGTTCGCTACTTCCGCCGCCTCATCAACGGCAATTGACGGTGGGCGCGCCGCTTTAAGTCTTTGTCTTCATGCATGTCGTTATCGCAAAACCGCTGCACATTTTTTGCGCGACATGCATTAGCCCCGCATCTTGCGCAGGCGCCAGGCGTCGAGCGTCTCGTCGACGATGCGTTCGGGCACATGATCGAGCTCGAACACGGCCTCGATGTCGAGCACGTCCAGCTGGGCGAGGAAACCGGCAGGCGTCTCGCCATGGCGCAGCCGCGCGGCGTCCTTTGCGGTGGTGACGAGGCGCAGCCCCTCCTGCCGCGCTAGCGCCAGGAGGTCGGCAAGCTCGTCCTGGGCGTAGAAATGATGATCCGGAAAAGCGCGCGACTGAGCCACTTCGCCGCCCGCGCCGCGCACCGTGTCGAAGAATTTCTCCGGATGACCGATGCCGGCAAAGGCCAGGAAGCGGCCGCCGGCGAAACGCGACGGGTCGGCCGGCTCGACATGCGCCAGGAAGATCGGCCTCCCGGCGCGCGCCGCCTGGCGCACGACGCCGTCGGCGGCGGTCCCCTCGCCCATCTTCAGCAAGCCGCTGGTGAAGACCAGTTGGTCGACGACCTTGGCGCGGAGAGGCCCGCCCGGGATGACTCGGCCGTTGCCAATGCCGAAGCGGGCGTCGACCACGACCAGCGCATAGTCGATATGGATGCGCGCCGACTGGAACCCGTCATCCATGATCAGGAAATCGCAGCCACGTTCTTCGATGAGCAGCTTCGCACCGGCGGCGCGGTTGGCCGTCACCGCGACGGGCGCATGCTCGGCCAGGAGCAGCGGCTCGTCACCGACATGCTTGGCGGCGTCGTGATGCGCATCGACGACATGAGGCCTGGCGAACGAGCCGCCATGGCCGCGCGACAGGAAGCCTGGCGTGAGCTGCATGCGCTTGGCCTGCTTGGCCAAAGCGATGGCGACCGGTGTCTTGCCGCTGCCGCCGACGGTAAGGTTGCCGACGCACAGGACCGGCGCTGCGACCTTCTCGCGCGGCGCGTGGCGCATGCGACGGCCGGCGACCAGCCCATAGATCGCCGATGCGGGCGACAGCGCAAGCACGCGCCAGTCCGGCTTTTCCCACCAGAAGGGTGGCGCTTCGCTGGTCATCGCGCCTGCTCCATGCGTCTCGGTTTCGCGCATGGACTTCTCCAAAAATCGGATCCGATTTCTGGGGTCATGATCTAGCGCCCGTTTGCGCCTTTCAGGCGCGCCTTGACGACCAGAGGCTGGATATAGGGCTCCAGCGATTTCAGCGTGCGGGCAAGCGCGCCACGCATTTCGTCGACGGTGGCGGCACCCGCCGCCATCATCTCGTGGCGCGCCACTTCGTTGGTCAAAAGGAAATTGACGGCGCCGGCCAGCATGTCACGGTCGCGCACCAGCTTGGCGCCGCCGCTGTCGAGCAGGCGCTGATAGGCCTCGCGGAAATTCTGCACGTTACGCCCGGCCAGCACGGCGGTTTCGAGCATCGCCGGCTCGAGCGGGTTCTGGCCGCCTTGCGAAGTCAGCGAGCGGCCGACAAAAGCGATCTCGGTCAGCCTCAGATAAAGGCCCATCTCGCCGATCGTATCGCCGAGCAGGATGTCGGTATCATGGGAGATGCGGTCGCCCTTGCCGCGCCTTGCCACGGACAGGCCCATGCCGGAAATCTGCGCGGCCAGCGCATCGGCGCGATCGGGGTGACGCGGCACGACGATGGTCAAGAGCCCGTGATGGCGCCTATGCAGGCTGGCATGGACCTCCGCGGCCACGACCTCCTCGCCATCATGGGTCGAGATCGCAGCCCAGGTCGGACGGCCGCCGATCTGGCGCTGCAGGGTGGCTAAGGCCCGCTCGTCGACCGGCGGCGGATTGGTATCCACCTTGAGGTTGCCGGAAACGGTGACCGGCCGGGCGCCCAGCGCGCGGAACCGCTCGCCGTCGACATCCGACTGGGCGATGACGTGGGCAAGATTCTCGAACAGCGCCTCGGCAACGCCGGCGCGCTTCTTCCAGGACATGAAGGAGCGGTCCGACAGCCGGCCGTTGACCAGAACCTGCGGCACGTTGCGGGCGCCAAGTTCCAGGATGGTCATCGGCCAGATTTCCGATTCGGCGATAATCGCCAGTTCCGGCCGCCAGTGATCAAGAAAACGGCTTACCGCGGGCTTCAGATCGAGCGGCACATATTGGTGGATGATGCGGCTGCCGAGGCGCTCTTCGGCGACCTTGGCCGAGGTCACGGTGCCCGTGGTCAAAACGATGTTGACGCCATAGTCGAGGATGCTCTCGACCAGCGGCACCACCGCGATCGTCTCGCCCACGCTTGCGGCATGGATCCAGATCACCGGTCCTTCCGGACGGGGACGGCCGGCGATGCCATAGCGTTCTCGGCGGCGGACACGATCCTCCTTGCCGCGCGAGGCGCGCCAGGCGACATAGGGGCCAATCAGCGGATAGGCGGCCGCCCCCGCATAGCGATAGGCAGTCAGGGCCGCACGCGCCCAGCGCTCGCTCATTTGCCGCCGTCCACGAGGCGATAAGCCTCAGCCGTCGCGGCGTTGAGGGAGGCCGTGACCTCCTGGCGCTTGCGCTCCATCTCGGCGTCATCGGCATCGGCGGGCACGAAAACAGGCTGGCCCACGATGACCGCGGAGCGGCCGAACGGCAGGTTGATGGTGGTCTTGTCCCAGCTCTTCTCCAGCACCTTGCGGCGGCTGGTGGCGATGGCCGATGGCAGGATCGGCCGGCCGGAAAGCCTTGCCAGGAGAACGATGCCAAGCCCAGCGTCGCGCGGCGTGCCATTCGGAATATCGGCGATCATGGCGACGTTCTTGCCGGTGGCAAGCGCCTTCCTCAGCGCGATCAAGGCCTTGGCGCCGCCCTTGTCCAAATGCCTCGAATTGTCGCGGCCGCCGGAGCCGCGCACTGCCTCGATGCCGAATTTCTCGATCATCAGCGCCTGGAGCTCGGCGTCGGCGCTGCGCGAAACCATGGCGACCAGCGGCCGGCCCTCAGGGTAATAGGCAGGGGTCAAAAGGTGCTGGCCGTGCCAGAGCGCGATGATGCCCGGCTCAAGATGCGCATAAGCGCCGCCGGCTACCCGGGTCGAGCCTTCGACGAGCGGGCTGGTGACGCGAATCAACCGCAAGAACCAGGCGAACAGGCTGGCGATGAAGTTCTTGACGAAACTCGACTGCGCCAAAGGCTCGCGGATGCGCCGCCACAGCGTGCGCGTTCCGCCGCGTCTGGCGGCGCGCGGCCGGGTCGCCCCTTTCACCGCTTCATGCTCCATCGACGTCAACCGCCGACCTTCGATTCTGGATCGAGCAAGCGGTGCAGATGAACAACGAAATAGCGCATATGAGCATTGTCGACACTTGCCTGCGCCTTCGCCTTCCAGGCGGCGTGCGCCGATTGATAGTCGGGATAGATGCCGACAATGTCGAGCGCGTCCAGGTCGCGAAACTCGGTTCCACCCAGCTTTTTCAGCTCGCCACCGAACACCAGGTGCAAAAGCTGCTTCTTTCCGTCTTCCACGGCCATGCCGATCCTTCGCAGATTCATGAGTTTTGTGAAACGTTTAGCCCAAAGCAGCCGATTTTGGAACTGCGGGCCGACTCACCCTTGGTCAATCCCCGCGATCACCCTGGCGAGCACGCCGAGCAGCTCGCCGCTGCCTGCGGCGAGCGCACCATGGTTGATCACCTCGCCGGCATAGCGCGGCGGCTTGCCGGTGCGGTCGAGCAATGCTCCGCCCGCCTCGGCAAGGATGAGGTCTGCGGCGGCGATGTCCCAGTCATGCGCGCTCGGCTTGACGAAGGTCGCATCGAGCTTTCCGGCGGCGATCATCGCCAGCCGATAGGCAAGCGAAGGGATGTAGGCCGTCCGCCGCAGCCTGTCCTGCCATGCCGGCGGCATCAAGTCGACCAGCGGCTTGGGTCCGCCGATATCGACGCTTTCGCCCAGCGGGCGCACATAGATGCGCTTGTCATTGAGATAGGCGCCCTCGCCCGGCAGCGCCCAATAGGTCTCGCGTTTGGCCGGGCATTCGAGCACGCCGGCGAGCGAGCGCCCGTTCTCGACCACTGCGACGCTGACACACCAGGAATGCAGGCCGTCGAGAAAGCCGCGCGTGCCGTCGATCGGGTCGACCACGAAGGTGCGGCGGGCCGACAGCCTGGCATGGTCATCGGCGGTCTCCTCCGACAGCCAGCCATAATCCGGACGCAGCCGGAGCAAGGTCTCGCGCAGGTAGGTATCGGCGGCGTGATCGGCCTCGCTCACCGGCGAGGTGCCGCCCTTCATCCACACCTGCGGGTTCTTGCCGAAATAGCCCATGGCGATGACGCCGGCCTCGCGGGCGGCGTCGCGCAGCAAAGCAAGATCGTCGCGGGCCTCGCTCGAGTTCAATTGGTCAAGCGCCGGCAAGGGTCATCCCTTCGATCAGGAGCGTCGGCGCCGCGGTGCCGAAATTACGGTCGAGATCGTTCGCCGGAACCATGTTGAGGAACATGGCCTTCAGGTTCGAGGCGATCGTCACCTCGGCGACCGGATAGGCCAATGCGCCGTTCTCGATCCAGTAGCCGGAAGCGCCGCGGCTGTATTCGCCGGTCACCATGTCGACGCCCTGGCCGAATACCTCGGTGACATAGAAGCCGCTCTTCAACGACGCGATCAGATCTTCCGGCGAGCGCTCGCCGGGCTCGATGGCAAGGTTGGTCGAGGACGGCGAAACCGACGAGCCGCTGCGCGAGCCGCGCCCGTTGGTGACAAGGCCGAGCTCGCGCGCGGCCGAGGTGGACAGGAACCAGTGATTCAAGATGCCCTTCTCGACCATCAGCAGCTTCTCGCCCTCGATGCCCTCGCCATCGAAGGGGCGCGAGGCCTGGCCGCGCCGCCGCAAAGGCTCGTCGGTGACGGTGATCGCGGCCGACGCCACCTGCTTACCCATCATGTCGCGCAGGAAGCTGGTCTTGCGGGCGACCGCGGCGCCGTTGATGGCGCCGGCGAGATGGCCGGCAATGCCGCGCGCGACGCGCGGATCGAACACTACGTCGACCGGGCCGGTCTTCGCCTTGCGGGCGCCGAGGCGGCGAACGGTACGTTCGCCCGCCTTGCGGCCGATCTCTTCCGGCGTGTCGAGGTCGGCGAAATGCTGGCGCGACGAGAATTCGTAGTCGCGTTCCATCGCCGTTCCCTCACCCGCAATGACGCTGGTCGAGCGCGAGAAACGCGAGGCGACGTACTGGCCGACAAAGCCATGCGATGTGGCGAGAACCATACCGCCCAGGCCGGCGCCGGCGCTGCTGCCCGAGGAATTGGTGACGCCCTTGACGGCCAACGCGGCCGCTTCGGCGGCAAGTGCAGCTTCCTTCAGCTCGTCTGCCGATACCTCTGTCGGGTCAAAGAGGTCGAGATCGCGCAAATTGCGGGCAAGCAGCGCGGGGTCGGCGAGGCCCTGGAACGGGTCTTCGGGCGAAACCCTGGCCATCGCCACGGCACGCTCGGCGAGCGCCTTCGGGTCGGATGCGGCGGCGGTGGCCGAGACGCTCGCCACACGCTGGCCGACGAAGACGCGCAGCGACACGTCCTCGCTCTCCGACGATTCGGTGCCTTCGACCTTGCCCAGCCGAACCGACACGCCGGCCGAACGGCCGCGCACCGCCACCGCGTCGGCCGCATCGGCGCCGGCGCGCCTGGCGGCCTCGACGAGCGCCGCGACGCGATCGGTCAATTTCGCTGCGTCGAGCTTATCGGTCATGCGGTTGTTCCTGTCTGTTCACGCGGTCTGTCAGGTCGGGATCACGCCCGCACCCATCCATTGATGCTCACGCACCGTCTGCGGATGCTCACGCACTATCTGCTGGATGCTCATGCACCATCTATTGTTCCATTGCCGCTTGTGCAATGGGCTCAGGACAATCAGGATACCGCGGCCAAACCGTCCAAAGCGACCGGAAGGGGTTCCGATCGCTGGAACAGTGTATCGTTCTGACGAAATGGGCTTGGCCGCGCGCGCTTCAGCGCCGGGCTAATGGGGGAAGGATGGATTATTTTGTCGGCGGAGAGTTTACCCATGACTGGACCTCCCATCACCTGAAGCTTTGGGAGGAGCTTCTCGGCGACAAGGCCGGCACGGCGACGGCTGTGCTCGAAATCGGCTCGTTCGAAGGGCGTTCCGCGCTGTTTTTCCTGCAATTCCTGCCAAAATCCCGCATTACCTGCGTGGATAGCTTCCAGGGAAGCGAAGAGCATCTCGAGCCTGGCTCGAAGCATGAATCTGATATGGCCGAGGTCGAACGACGCTTCGACCGAAACCTCAAGCCCTTCGCCGGCCGGGTCGAGAAACGCAAAGGCCATTCGTTGACGATCCTGCCAGGCCTTGCCGGCGAAGGACGGCTGTATGACGTGGTCTATGTCGACGGCGACCATTCCGCCACCTCCGTTTACAGCGATGCCCGACTGGCCTGGGACCTGCTCGACAATGACGGTGTCATGATCCTGGACGATTACCGGTGGAGGCCGGATCTGCCGATGGCCAGACGGCCGCAGGCAGGGATAGAAGCTTTCCTGAGCCAGGTCGCCGGGGAATACGAGCTGTTGCACCGGGGCCAGCAGATCGTCATTCGCAAGAGCGAGATCGTCGCGGCCAAGTCATTCACGATCGCCGGCCGCGACATTGACGGGCTCGCCGGCGGCGCGCTGTCGCCGCCGCTGGTCAGCTTCGTCGTCATCAACTGGAATTACGGCAGCTATGTCGGCGCGACGATCGATTCCATACGCAGGCAGGACTATCCGCATTTCGAGTGCATCATCATCAACAACGGCTCGACCGATGACAGCGCGCAGGTGATTGCCCGGCATGTCGAAGGCGATCCGCGTTTCCGGGTGGAGACGCTGGCGCAGAACCACGGCCAGCTCGGCGCCGCGCTGTGGGCTCTGGACAAGGTGAACGGCGGATTCGTCACCTTCGTGGACGCGGACGACGTGCTGTTCGACAACTACGCTTCGACGCACATTCAGGTGCATATGGCATTGCAACGAAGCGTCGGTTTCACTTCGGCCAACGTCGCAGAGATGGACTCGACAGGCAAAGCCCTGACGGCCTCGTACCAGCAACTCCGGCTGAACAGACCGGGCGCGCAGCGAGGCCTCCGAGGTGAGCGGACCGTGCTGCGACTGCCGACCGTCTCCCCGTCGCAATACCGGCTCCTCGACGCCAGCACGGCGACCATACCGCGTGCGCACGTCGGCTGGTTCTGGGCGCCGGGCAGCGCCAACATGTTCCGCACCTCGGTCCTGCATCTGCTGCGGTTGGACGATGGCAGCAAACCCTTGATGACGTCGGCCGACGGCTATTTCAATACAATATGCCATGCGGTTGCCGGCAGCGCGTTGATCGACATGCCCTTGTCCGGCTATCGCCTGCATTCAAGCAATTATTTCGCCACCGGCGAAAGCGTGGAGGGCATTCGCACCGGGACCAGGGAATACGCGGCCAAATTGCGGAAATTCACATATGAAAGCGTCAAGTATCTGATCGAAGGAAGCGAAAGGTTCGACTGGCTTTTAGGGGGCGAGTTCTGGCCGGTCGTGGACCGGGTCACACGAGAAAACCCCGACAGGTTGCGCGACTATTTCAGCGACGAGATCGCGGTCGAGATATTCAAGCGCAACGCGCTGCAATTGAGGTCTGTTTTCGGTGCCAGGAGGTTCAGCAGAGAGGTGCTGGCCCGGTTTTCCGGAGCCCAGGCAAGATCCATCCTCAGAGCCGGTTTCGGAGGCCGAATTCCAATGCGCGTCCTCTCGAAGTCGCTGTTCCGCGATGTCCGCATCTCTCTGAGGATCGGACGGAAGCGACAATGACCGCGCCGAAGATCAGCTTCGTCATCATCAACCACAATTACGGCCAGTATGTCGGCCAGGCGATATCGAGCGTTCTGTCGCAGGATTACGCCGAGCTCGAATGCGTTGTCCTCGACAACGCCTCGACCGACGACAGCCGCGATGTCATCGCGCGATTCGAGAATACCGACCCCAGGCTGGCGTTTGAATATCTGGATGACAACCTGCACCAGATGGGCGCGTTCCTTCACGTTCTGGATCGCCTGGCGGGCGAATTGGTCTGTATCGTTGACGCCGACGATTTCCTGTTCGCGAACTTCGCGGCCTTTCACGCCCAGCTTCATTGCGATTGCCCGACGATCGGCGCCACGTCGGCCGGCGTTCTTGAAACCGATCATGCCGGGCGGCCGCTGTCTTCCGGTTTCGCATGGTTGCTGCACCGCAAAGTGGGCAGCCCCCTTGATCCCGACCGTTCACACTCAGATCACATGATTCTGGGACGACGGGAGCGCGAGCTGCTCGGGCAACAGTCCACGGTGATAGAGCCTCACGAAGCCGGCTGGCACTGGTCGCCTGGTACGGCGAACGTGTACAAGCGGCATTATCTCGTCCGATGCAAGCCATCCCTGGCTGTGGTCGGCAATGCCGCGACCGACAATTATTTCATGCCGTTCGTGCATGCCTTGGCTGGTTCGGCCTGCATAGACCTTCCGCTTTCGGCCTACCGAATTCACGGAGGCAACGTGCATGGCGCGCAGCCCTCCTTGCCGAACTTGAGGACATTCAGCAAAGCCGCCCATCAGCGTTCGCGCGTGCGGCGAAGTGCTATGGTGCGCGAACTGGCCTCACGTGCCCGGGATTTTGTGTCGACACACGGACATGCTTTCTGGACCCTGATGGATGCTCCCAGCGTGCCGGACGGGATTTCGTTGAAGGCATATTTCAACGACCCTGCAATTCAGGATATTTTGGCTGATCACTTCGACGAGATCCTGGCAGCATGCGGAGAGGCCGAGACGCGCGAGGCGTTACGCGCTCGCATGGGGCGCAAAGGCTATAAGCAATTCCTGGCCTTGCAGGGTCAGAGAAAATCCCGACCTGACTCGAGGGCCGACGGCGGCTAAAATCACGCCACCGGCGCCCAGATCACGTCTTCGACCCTTGCGGCCCCTGTTGCCAGCATCACCAGCCGATCGAAGCCGAGGGCCGAGCCGCTGGCTTGCGGCATGATGGCCAAAGCGGCCAGGAAATCCTCGTCCAGCGGATAGCGCTCGCCATAGACGCGCTCTTTCTCATCCATTTCGGCGGCGAAGCGGCGGCGCTGTTCGGCCGCATCGGTCAGCTCGCCGAAGGCGTTGGCAAGCTCGACGCCGCAGCAATAGAGCTCGAAGCGCTCGGCGACGCGCGGATCTTCAGCGCTCGGCCGGGCGAGCGCCGCTTCCGAAATCGGATAGCCGTATAAGATGGTGGCCCGCCGCTGCCCCAGCACCGGCTCGACTTTTTCGACCATCACCCGGCTGAACAGGTCGGCCCAGTTGTCGTCGGGCGCAGTGCGCAGGCCGGCGCGGACCAGTGCCTCGTGAAGGGCGTCGCGGTCGGTGCTGCCGTCGGCCGATACGGTCGCGAGCAGGTCGATGCCGGCGTGGCGCAGGAAAGCCTCCGCCACGCTCAGCCGCTCCGGCTCGGCGAACGGATCGGCCTCGCGGCCGCGAAAACGGAAACTCTTGGCACCGGCTTTTTCCGCGGCGAGCGCCAGGAATTCGGCGCAGTCGGCCATCAGACGCTCAACTGGATCGCCGACGCGGTACCATTCGAGCATGGTGAACTCGGGGTGATGCAGCGGCCCGCGCTCGCGGTTGCGCCAGACCGGGCCGAGGCTGAAGATGCGTTCCTCGCCGGCAGCGAGCAGCTTCTTGCAGGCGAATTCCGGCGAGGTGTGGAGATAGAGCTGCCGGCGCGATGCGTCGGGCCCGATCGCCTCGGTGGCGAAGGCGGCGAGATGCGCCTCGTTGCCCGGCGAAACCTGCAGGGCCGAGGTCGTCACCTCGACGAAATCGCGCTGCGTGAACCAGCCGCGCAGGGCGGCGGCGACGGCATTGCGCGCCATCAGCCGGGGCCGGCGGTCGGCGTGGACATGCGGCGTCCACCAGGGCGAAGCGGCGGTCATGGGCAGGAAAATCGCCCGACAGGCTGGCGGTTCGGCGCAAGATGCGCTAGGGCGCACGCGATGGCCGCCGTCGCCGCTTCGCGGAAATCGACGCTTGCAGGCCGAAAAACTCGAACGGGATCGAATATCGTGGTCAAGGTCATCGCCAGTTCCTTACGCAAAGGCAACGTCGTCGATAAGGACGGCAAGCTTTATGTCATCCTCTTTGCCGAAAACATCCACCCTGGCAAGGGCACGCCGGTGACCCAGCTCGACATGCGCCGCATCGGCGATGGGGTGAAGGTCTCGGAGCGCTACCGTACGACCGAAATGGTCGAGCGCGCCTATGTCGAAGAGCGCGAGCACACCTTCCTCTATTCCGATGGCGAAGGTTTTCACTTCATGAACCCGGAAAGCTACGATCAGGTCGTGGCCTCGGAAGCCGTGGTCGGCGACATGGCGCCCTATCTGCAGGAAGGCATGGCCGTGCAGCTCGCGCAGTTCAACGGCGTGCCTATCTCGCTGGTGCTGCCGCAGCGTGCCACCTTCGAGGTGGTCGACACCGAGCCGGTCACCAAGGGCCAGACGGCGTCTTCGTCCTATAAGCCGGCGATACTCTCCAACGGCGTGCGCACAGCCGTGCCGCCACATATCTCGGCCGGCACGCGCGTGGTGGTGATGACCGCCGACGGTTCTTACGTCGAGCGCGCCAAGGACTGAGATTTTAGGGCGATTGAAGTGGCTCGCTTGAGCACAGGCGGGCCTGCAATTACACGTAGTTGGCTTTTTTGACCCGTATCCGCCAGTTTCCCTGCGGACGATCGCTTTACGCCTCACTTCAGCGGCGCGAACCACCAATGCCGACACCTGAAAGCTGAAATAGCTCATGGGCATCTGCTGATTGCCCAAACACCCAGCGCACGCTGCGGTTTTATCAAAGGCAGTTACCCCCGAACGTTTAGCGAAAGGCGAGGCACGCTTGTATCGCCGCATCATTCCTTTGATGGATTTCAGAGGCCAAAAAGCAAGATAGCGTGCGGCGCGCGGAACGGGCGCGGTCGCCGTCATGCAAATAAGCAACAAACAGGCTCTTGCTTTGCAGGCAGTAATGAAAGAGGCCAAACGCGCCATAACGCCACTTATCTGGTTCAGCGGCGGCATCAATATACTGATGCTCACCAGCTCGTTCTACATGCTTCAAGTTTACCACCGGGTTCTGTCCAGCCACAGCGTGGAAACTTTAGCAGCGTTGTCGTTAATGGCCTGCGCGGCGATCCTGACAATGGCAGGGCTCGAAATGGTACGCGCCCGCCTGCTGTCAACCGTAGGCGCCTGGATGAACTCGAGGCTGGCTCCAGTCCTGTTGACCGCGTCAGTAGAGCAGTCGGCCGCCGCGCCGGGTCAAGGCAGCACGCGGTCTCTGCGCGATCTCGACCAAGTGCGGAATTTCTTCACCAGCCCGAGCATCTACCCAATTCTCGACGCACCGTGGGCGCCAATCTTCTTCATCGCCATCTTCTTCATGCATCCGTGGCTCGGCTGGTTGGCGCTGGCCGGCGGGTGCGTGTTGTTTGCGCTGGCATTGCTCAACGAACTCACCACCCGCAAACCGCTGACAGAGGCCGGCAACGCACAGGCACGGGCTTTCACCCAAGCCGAGTCGGCAGTCCGCAACGCCGAGGTCGTCCAGGCCATGGGCATGCTGCGGCCGTTGCTCGACAGTTGGCAAGAGCAGCAGGATGAAGCGAGCGCCGGACAAGTCGCCGCCGGCAACCGCGCCAGCGCCATCGCGTCTGTCGCACGTTTCTGGCGGATGGCCTTGCAAATGGCGGTGCTCGGCCTCGGCTCTTACCTGGTGCTGCAAAACGAGGCCTCTCCCGGCATCATGATCTCATCCTCAATCTTGATGGGCCGCGCGCTGGCCCCCGTGGAGCAAGCGATCAGCACGTGGAAGGCGACGCTCGGGGCACGCGCCGCTTACAAGCGTCTCACGGCGTTTGTCGGCCAGCGACCCGAGGCCAAAGCAGTGTGGTCTTTGCCGCGCCCACAAGGAAAGGTCGAGGCAGAGAGTATTGTCCTCGCCCGGCAGGGTGGCGGCGAGCATGTCTTGAAAGGTGTGAGTTTCCAACTCAAGCCCGGTGAAGTGATGGCGCTCATCGGCCCGAGCGCATCCGGCAAGACAAGCCTGGCCCGCGTTCTCGCCGGCGCTTGGCGCCCATCAGCCGGTCGCGCTTTGCTCGACGGCATGGACGTCGCCGAGTGGCCCGCCGAGGACCGTGGTCGGCACGTCGGGTATTTGCCGCAGGACATCGAGTTGTTCGCCGGCACGATCACCGAGAACATCGCCCGCTTCGCGAAGCTCAGTCCCGCGGTCTTCAACAGCGTGATCAAGGCCGCGCAACTGGCGGGCGTTCACGAATTGATCAAGGGCTTGCCGAAAGGCTACGAAACTCAAGTAGGGGATTCAGGCGCATCGCTGTCAGGCGGACAGCGCCAACGAATCGGGCTGGCGCGGGCACTCTACGGCGATCCGACACTCATCATCCTGGACGAGCCGAATTCCAACCTCGATCGCGAGGGCGAAGACGCCCTGATGGCCGTGATCGGCGCGGTCAAGGCGACGGGCACTACGATGATCCTAATCGCGCACCGCCCAAGCATCATGGAGAAAGTCGACAAGGTGCTGGTGCTCAATCAGGGCAGACAAGAATTATTCGGGGCGCGTGACACGGTCTTCAACGAACTCGCCGCCCGCGCCAGGAGAGTGGCTCAGCTGCCCAACACCACTCACGTCACGGCGGTCACGTCATGACCCGCGCAAACCCAGCAGACGACGATATGAACATAGTCGCTCTCCCCCAGCCACTGCCACCCCCGCCGACGTTGCAACCGCTCCGTCTCAGAGCCGTCACGAACGCCGGTTTCTCAATCATGTTCCTGTTCTTCGGCGTGGCCGGCGGCTGGGCGGCCCTGGCACCGCTCGACAGCGCGGCGGTGACGACCGGAGTGGTCAAGGTCGACGGCGACCGCAAACTCATCCAGCATCTCGAGGGCGGTATTATCGCCGAACTGGACGCCGTCAACGGCGATGTCGTCAAGAAAGGCAAAGTCCTCGTCCGCCTCGACCGCACGCAAGCCAAGGCTCAACTGGACTCGATTCAAAACAAGATCGCCACACGCGAGGCGCTCGTCGCCCGTCTCCGGGCCGAACGCGACGGCAAGGACACGATCGAGTTCGACCAGGCATTGCTCGACAACCCGGACCCTGCCGTCAAGGACGCGGTGGCCACCCAACGTGACGTCTTCAACGCGAAGCACCGCAACCTGAAGGACGAGAAGGCAATCCTCGACGAACGCCGCCAGCAGACCGCCGAGCAAATTACCGGACTGCAACAGCTTATCGCGACCGAGGACAAGCGGATCGCGGCATTCGCGAATGAGAACAAAGACCTCGAGACTTTGCTCAGCAAGGGGCTCACCACCCGCGAACGCAACCTGACGCTCACCCAGCAACAACGCCAGACCGAGGGAGAACGCGCCACGAATGTCGCATCGATCGCCCGCGCCCGCAGCTCTATCGCCGAGATCGACATGCAAATCCTCAACCTCACAACTCAACAGTTGAACGAGTCAGTTGACGAATTGAGCAAGGTCGAAGCGGAGCTGTTCGACTTCCGGCAGCAAGCGCGCGCGGCCGAGGATGTCCTCAAGCGCACCGACATCACCGCGCCCGTCGACGGAATCGTAATGGACGTGAAAGTCCACACGGCGGGCGGAGTGGTGAAACCCGGCGACACGCTGATGACGGTCGTGCCGCTCGGCGAGAAGCTGGTCATCGAGACCATGGTCAAGCCTGAGGACGTCGAGACGATCGCCCCCGGCCAGACAGCCTATGTCAGCTTCCCGGCCTTCGCCAAATACAACCTGCCGCAGCTAGACGGCGTCGTGGAAACGGTGTCGGCCGACCGGTTGGTGGACGAGCGCACCAACGCTCCTTACTTCGCCGCGACGGTGGTGATCGACAAGAGCGAACTGGCCAAGCTCGACGGTCGCAAGCTGCTGCCCGGCATGTCGAGCGAGGCCATGATCAAGACCGGTACCCGCACGGTCCTGGCCTATCTCGCCGAACCGCTCACGCAAAACATCCGTCGCTCTTTGCGCGAGAAATGACGTAAAATTGCGTAATCATCTGTGAATAACGTGCGTATCATTCTCACTATACCACACTATAGAGTTTTTCGCACACAATTGTGTGCGCGATAGGGAGGTGAATACCATGACTAAGAAGCCAGACTTAGTATCAATTGGCCCGGATTTCTCGTCGTCGAGCGCCAGTGTCGACTTGAATCTGCACGCCCAAACAGTCCAACTCGAAGAGAACATCCCGCCGAGCGCGACAGTCACCAACGAGGCCGCTTATTTCGCCGGCGGCATCGCCTACACCACCGACTTCACCAACCCCACCGGGGATTATCTCCGTGTTTACACCGGCTCGGAATTCTCAGACCGAATGATCGGCGACGATCTCCTCAACCATCTTCTCGGCGGCGGCGGCAACGATTTCATGTACGGCGGCGGCGGTGACGATTGGATTGAAGGCGGTGACGGTAGCGATTCTATTGCCGGTGACGCCGGCGACGATTCCCTCTACGGCAACGCCGGCGACGACACCATCAAAGGTGGTGACGGTAACGACTTTATCAGAGCCGGTGACGGTAACGATATCATCAACGGCGGGGCCGGTGATGACGCCATCTATACCAGTGACGACAGCCAAGCCCACTACTCCCCCGGTGTCGACATAGTCAATGGCGGTGGCGGCAACGATTTTATCAGGGCCGGCCGTGACGGCGGCATATTCAATGGCGATGCTGGCAACGACACCATCACCGGCAGCGAGGGCCAGGACACTATCAACGGCGGGGCCGGCAACGACACCCTCTACGGCGACAACGGCGCTATGAATAGCAACAGCACCGACACCATCCACGGCGGTGCCGGTGATGATTATATCGAAGGTGACGTCATGTTTCTCCCGTCCGGCAGAGCTAACTTCCTGTACGGTGACGGGGGCAACGACACCATCGTCGGGTTTATCGGTGACGACACCATCAACGGTGGGGCCGGCAACGACACCATCGAAGGGGGTAGGGCAAATTTCTCGATCAATTCCGGCAGCGACACCCTGACGGGCGGCGGGGGTAACGACACCTTCGTCTTCCACAGCCACACCTTCGTCGCCGGCCAACATGACGTCATCACCGACTTCAAACACGGCGACGATAAGTTCGACCTGAGGGACACTCACGACACTGCGTTCCTGCAAGGCCCCACCTTTAACTCGGCACAGTCGGCTATCGATTATCTCCACGCGCACAATCTCTCTGCCGAGAGTACAGTAGTAAAGGTCATCGACGGTTCTGCCGTCGACCTCGTCAGTTTTAGCGACGACGCCGGCACTCTCGACCTTAACGTGTCGGTAAGCGCATCGGCGGCGGCGCATATCACACAGGCGGACTTCCTCTTCGGCGCTCTGGTGTAACCTACAGTGAGGGGCGGCGCACAAGTCGCCCCCCCAACACCTGATAGTGAGATACACGTATGCGGACAGAGGTAGCGAGTGCGCGGTTTAGGGGGTGCCCGAAGCGGTATCAGAGCCGACCTGGCCGCCTCCATACACCTCGGCCTCGGGCGGCGATAATACAGACCGCTTCCAAATCTCCGACGGGCTCGGCGGCATGGACAAAGTCTGCTGCCGGGTATGTCGAGCGAGGCCATGATCAAGACCGGCACCCGCACCGTGCTGGCATATCTTGCCGAACCGCTCACGCAAAACACCCGCCGCTCATTGCGCGAGAAATGAAATCTTCGACAGCTCCATACGCATCCGTCTCACAACAAAAGAGAACCCAGACCAAGGACTCATGGTTGTATCCGCAGTGTAACATCACAACGCGCACAATTTTGTGCGCAACAGGGAGATGAATACCATGACTAAAAAGCCAGTCTTAGTATCAGTCGGCCCGGATTTCTCGCAGTCGACGGCGAGTGTCGATCTGAACCTGCACACCCACACAGTCCAACTCGAAGAGAACATCCCGCCGAGCGCGACAGTCACCAACGAGGCCGCTTATTTCGCCGGCGGGACCGCATACACCACCGACTTCACATACACCGGCACCTGGTTCGGTTCGGCTTTCTCCGACCGAATGATCGGTGACGATCTCACCAACCTATTTTCCGGTGGCCCCGGCAACGATTTCCTCCACGGCGGCGCCAGTGCCGACGCTCTCAACGGCGATGACGGCAACGACTTTATCACCGGCGGGGCCGGGGATGATCTTCTCGACGGCGGTGCCGGCAACGACACGATCAATGGCGGCGCTGACAACGACACACTCCGAGGCGGGATCGACAGCGACGTGATTTACGGCGGCACCGGGGACGACACTATCTACGGCGGCAGCGGGATTCGCCCGAGCGACGGTCAGGATCACACTCCCGGCGACACGAACGACACACTCTACGGCGGTGCCGGCAACGACACGATCTTCGGCAACGCCGGGGACGACTATATCGAGGGCGGTGCCGGCAACGATACCCTCTACGGCGACGACACCGCCACCTCCCCCACCAGCGGTAACGACACCATCCACGGCGGTGCCGGCGATGACGTGGTCGAAGATAGTCGCGGTACCAACACCCTATACGGCGATGCCGGGAATGACTTGATATTGGGTGGAGACCAGAACGACACCATCTATGGCGGCAAAGGCGCCGACATCATCCTCGGCGGCGCAGGCGCGGACTGGATGTCGGCGAACAACGGCATCACCACGGGGGACGGCGCCCAGGACACCTTTGTCTTCTTCTCGGGCGAATCATCGGCAACCGTGCAGGACACCATCCAGGGATTCAAGCATGGCGAGGATAAAATCGATCTGCATGAATCGCGGCACGTCGCTTTGATCCTTAACGACGCTCCCGGTACTAGCGGAACTTTCGCCTCGTCTCAGGCAGCTCTCGACTATCTTCACGCACACAACATATCCGCCGAAGGAGCAGTGGTGAAAGTCGACACCGGAAGCAGCGGGCTCATTGTCGGTTTCAGCGACGACGCCGGTACAATCGACCTAAACGTGGCGGTGGGCGAGACGGCGGCAGCTCACATCACCGAATCAGACTTCCTCTTCGCGTAGAAAAGTTGCGCCTGTAAAACTTGCAGTGGAGTACGAGCGCCAATTCTCGGTTACTGAGGTCAGCCCATTTGGAACGCGGCGCTCTGGGGAGGCGGCTGCATAATGCCGATAACAGAGACCCTCCCAACGCCGATCGAGAAGGCTGGCTGGCTGCGCGACTATCCCGCCCTTGAACCGAACCCAAGGGCGGGCATCGGCAGCGCCCGGCGCCATGAGCAGAGTTGCGCCATAGCAAATTGATGACGCACTTTCCCGGAAAGTTCGCCGTTAGATTTGCGCGGCGCCGGAACTGTTCCGAAATTTCCGAAACGTCTACTATGCCTGCGTGCACGGGACTCGCATCGCTTTTGGTCCGTTCGTACTCGACCCCGACATGGGGACGCTCCTTAGAGAGGAGATCCCGGTCGCTGTTGGGCATCGTGGACTGACGCTGCTTGCTGCGCTTGCGGCACGGCCTGGCGAGATCCTGACCAAGGCCGAACTGCTGGATGCTGCCTGGCCGGGAACCGCCGTCGAGGAAGGCAACCTTACCGTTCAAATCGCGACACTAAGAAAGGCTCTCGGTCCGGCTGATAATGGCGGTGAGTGGATCGCCACGGTGCCTCGCGTCGGCTACCGCTTCACCGGGACTGTCAAGCCGGTGGCGAGCGCATCCTGCAAACCGATACCGCCGTCCGGCAAGCCTTCGATCGCGGTGCTGCCTTTTGCCAATCTGGGCGGCGATCAGGACCAGCAGTATCTCAGCGACGGCATAACCGAGGACATAATCACGGAGCTGGCCAGGTTTCGCTCCCTCCTCGTCATCGCGCGCAATTCGTCTTTTCAATTTCGCCATCCGGCAATGGACATTGCCGAAGTACATCGCAAACTCGGAGTTCGCTATCTCGTCGAAGGCAGCATAAGAAAACTCGGTGATCGCATTCGGATCACCACACAGCTGATCGACGCCGCCACCGGCACCCATCTATGGGCCCAACGCTACGATCGGGCCCTTAACGACATCTTCGCGTTGCAAGACGAGGTTGCGGCGCTTATCGCCTCGATGGTCGAAGGGCAAGCGGAGGCGGAATCGGCGACCCGTACCAGACGCAAGCCACCCGCCGATTGGGATGCATACGACTACTACCTGCAGGGGCGCGCGCACTTTTACCGATATGAACTGGAAAAGTCCGAGCCCCTCTTCGTTCGGTCCGTGGATCTCGATTCGTCGTTCGCTCAAGCCCACGCCTTCCTCGCGCAGGCCCTCGTCGGCAGATTTTGGTACGACAATGATCCGCGGACGCTACAGAAGGCCTGGGACTCGGTACGGACGGCGCTCTCTCTCGACAGAAGCGATGGCGTCTGTCACCAGAGCATGGGGCTGGTGCTTACACACATGCGCCAGCATAGCGATGCAGGAGTGCATTTTGAGCTCGCGCGCTCGTTGAACCCGCTAGACGTGAATATAGCGGGGGATTACGCAAGCTGGCTCAACTACGGCGGACGGGCCGAGACGGCACTCAACGTGCTCGAAACCGCGCTCCTGCGCGAGCCGTTACCACCGGTGTGGTTCTGGGAGGTGAAGGGCAGCTCTCTGTTCCTGCTTGGAAGGTACTCGGAAGCTGTCGCTTCGTATCGGAAGGCCGGTGACCAATTCTTCATCCATGCCTTCCTCGCAGCGTCATACGCACATTTGGGCGAGATGGAGAAGGCGCGCGCTGAGGTCGAGGAAGCACTGACAAGGAAACACGAGCTGACTGTCCGGCTGATTTCAGGTCTCCCGTTCACCGATCAAGTCGCCCTTGAGCTTTTCACGTCGGGCTTCAGAAAGGCCGGTTTTCCCGTGTGAACGTATCTACGATCCCAGCCTATCTCGATTTTGGTAAATACGCGGACGATCCTGATGCCCCGCAGGACAGCAGGCCCGCCTGCAACCAAGCGAGCCACGGTCAGCACGGTTGCCCGCCGTCTGGATGTTAGGCTCTGACCAAAAGCGATAAGGCGATCCTGCCAGCGATGACAGCAACAACGTGGTGACCTTGGCCCCAAGGCCCAGCTTGGCTAGAGTTCGAAGATGCTGGACGCCATTCACCACGTCGCGCTTATCTGCACCGACTACGATCGATCGCGACGGTTCTATGTCGAGCTTCTCGGCCTGGACCTGATCTGCGAGGTCTTTCGGGAGGAGCGGCAGTCCTGGAAGGCCGACCTGCGGATCGGATCCGCCCAGCTGGAATTGTTTTCCTTCCCTGCCCCAGCGCCGCGGCGGTCTTATCCAGAGGCGACAGGGCTGCGGCACTTGGCGTTTGCTGTGGGGAACCTTGACCTCGTAGTTGCGCGCCTGGAAGCCGCCGGCGTTGCCGTAGAGCCAATCCGGATAGACCCATATACGGATCGGCGCTTCACCTTCTTTAGCGACCCGGACGGATTGCCGTTGGAACTCTACGAGGCGCAATAGAGTACCGTTTATACGACAGTCTGCGTATTGCACGACGGAACCATTCGGCACTTCTGGGACGCGGAATTGGGTTCGAGTAAGCCGATCCAGGCAAAGACCCGACAACCGAGCGGACCTGATGATGCTGTGGAACGTCCTGGACTGGACGCCGGAAGGTCGCGGGACCGACTGGTACCCGAAGATCACCTACTAAGCGGTCGAGATGGTTTTCCAGGGTCTGGCATTGCGTAAAAGGGTGGAGACCTGCCAATCCGCTCACGGCTCCGCTTAAGGCATTCGCGATGTTGTCAGCGTCTGCAACTGGCGCTCAGTGGCATTTCGCGCGCGAGCGTTCGGCGCTGTCCAATTGGCCACGATCAGGCCGCCACTTCCACCGGCAGGCCGGCGGCTTTCCATTCCGGCATGCCGTCCTCCAGCCGGCGCGCGGAATGGCCGAGCGCGCGCAGCGCCGCGACAGCCTCGAAGGACATCACGCACCACGGGCCGCGGCAATAGGCGACGATTTCGCGGCCGATAGCGGCGTCGGCTGACCAGGCCCTGACTTTCCCCAGCGGGACATTGATGGCGCCCGGCACATGGCCGAGCGCGAACTCGTCGGCCGGGCGCACATCGATCAGCGTCACCAGTCCGTCGCGCATCAGCCTCCGAAGCTCGCGGCGCGTGACCGGCTGCATGTCGTCACGCGCATCGAAATAGCCGCGCACGATGCGGTCGACCTCGGCGAGCTGCCGCTCGGCGACGCCGCGCACGGCGGCGAAGGCGGAAAGCACGCTGTCATCGGCCAGCGAATAATGCACGAACTTGCCATCGCGCTCGGCCGAGACGATGCCGGCGCGGCGCAGCGCCTGCAGATGTTGCGAGATGTTGGCGACGGGCCGGGCGAGCTTCGCCGCGAGCACCTCGACGCTGCGCGCGCCTTGCGCCAGATGCTCGATCATTTCCAGGCGCAGCGGATGCCCGAGCGCCTTGGCGACGATCGCGAACTGCTCGTACAGCGCCTGTTTCGGATTGCGGATTGACATCGACCTTTCTGCCGTCATTCAATGGAATAATTGAATGACGGTTTCGACCATTGCTGTCAAGCAGAGCGGCTCCCCGGGGCGCAGCCGCTCGTTCGGAGGAAAAAGCGATGATTCTCAGGCAGTTCCTGCACAACGATCCGGTTGCCGCCTCCTATCTGTTCGGCTGCGGCGGCAAGGCTTCCGCGGCCGTGGTCGACCCGGTCGGCGACATCGCGCCTTATGTCGATGCAGCGCGCGCGACCGGCATGCGGATCCTCTATGTCGTCGACACGCATATCCATGCCGACCACATCTCGGCCGGACGCTCGCTGGCCGAGGCGACGGGCGCCGAATACGTGTTGTTCGAAGGTGCTGCGGCCGACTTCCCGTTCCGGCGAGTGAAGGACGGCGAAGTGCTGGAACTCGGCAATGTGACAATGACGGTGATGCATACACCGGGCCATACGCCGGAGCATCTGAGCCTGTTGGTCACCGACCGGACGCGGTCGGCCGAACCCTGGTTCGTGCTCACCGGGCACACGCTGATGGTCGGCGATCTCGGTCGCACCGAGCTTGCTTCAAGCGCCGAGGACGGGGCGCGTGCGCTTTATGCCAGCGTGCGCCGCCTGAAGGAGTTGCCCGACCATATCGAGGTGCTGCCCGGCGCCTATTCGGGCTCGGTCTGCGGCCGCTCGCTGAGCGGTAAGCCTACATCGACCATCGGCTTCGAGCGGCGCTTCAACAAGGCGTTCCGCATCGAGGACGAGGGTGAGTTCGTCGCAGCCATGACCGCCGACATCCCTCCCCCGCCGCCGCAGGCCGCCCGGACCCGGGCGCTCAACGCCGGAGCGAAATCTTGAGCATAGCGGCATCCGCCGTCGCGCTCGGCCTCAAGGCCAACTGGAAGCAGTTTTCGCTCCTGGTGCTGATCAACGCCTTTGTCGGCGGCATGGTCGGCATCGAGCGGACCGTGGTGCCGCTGATCGGCGCGGAGGAGTTTGGCGTGGCGTCGACCACGCTGGTCGTCTCCTTCATTGTCAGCTTCGGCGTGGTCAAGGCTTGCGCCAACCTTGTCTCCGGCCAGCTTGCCGACAGATGGGGCCGCAAGCGCGTCCTGATCCTCGGCTGGCTGTTCGGCCTGCCGGTGCCCTTCATCATTATCTGGGCGCCGAGCTGGGGCTGGATCGTCGCCGCCAACGCGCTGCTCGGCATCAACCAGGGCTTCGCGTGGTCGATGACCGTGATCATGAAGGTCGACCTGGTCGGACCGAAGTCGCGCGGGCTCGCCGTCGGCCTCAACGAATTCGCCGGCTACCTCGCCGTCGGCGTCACCGCTTTCCTGACCGGCTATCTTGCGAGCCGCTACGGCTTTCGTCCCGTGCCGATCTATCTCGGCGCCGGCTACGCGATCCTGGGTGCGGCGCTGTCGATCCTGCTCGTGCGCGACACGCGCGAGCATCTGCGGCTGGAGCTGGCCAACCATCCAAGACAAGCTTCCCCGCTCAGCTTCCGCGAGATCTTCATGCTGACCTCGTTCAGCGACCGCAATTTGTTCGCAGCCTCGCAGGCCGGCCTGGTCAACAACCTGAACGACGGCATGAGTTGGGGCCTGTTTCCGCTCTTCTTCGTTGCCAACGGCCTCGGCATCGAGCGCATCGGTGTCCTCAAGGCGGTCTATCCGGCAGTGTGGGGCATCCTCCAGGTCGCGACCGGGCCGTTGAGCGACCGCTGGGGCCGCAAGGGGCTGATCGTCGCCGGCATGTGGGTGCAGGCGGCGGGGCTTCTCACCACCGCCATGACGCGCGAATTCGGCTGGTGGCTGCTGGCCAGCCTTTTGCTCGGCCTCGGCACGGCCATGGTCTATCCGTGCCTGATCGCGGCGGTGTCGGACGCATCGCACCCTTCCTGGCGGGCGCGCTCGCTCAGCGTCTATCGCTTCTGGCGCGACCTCGGCTATGCGATCGGGGCGCTGTCCGCCGGCCTGATCGCCGACTTCTTCGGCTTCGTTGCGGCGATCGCGGCCATTGCCGCATTGACCTTCCTGTCGGGCGCGATCGTCGCGGTGACGATGCGTGAGCCGCGTTCCGCCACCGTGGTTCCGACATCGGGCGATCGTTGAGACCGCCTCGGAAACGAAGGCCGTGTTTACGTTAATGGAAGCTTGATGCTGCGCGGGATGTGCCTGTCCGCTACAATCTGGACAAGTACATTTCCTCGAGATCGTTCATGAGCAACCCGAACCGCATGCCGTGGGTGGATACGGCAAAAGGTCTTTCCATCATTCTGGTGGTGATGATGTATGCCGCCTACAACACCGGCGAATACACCGGCGGCATCGGCTTCTTGCATTATGTCATCGGCTTCGCGACGCCGTTCCGCATGCCGGAATTCTTCCTGATCTCGGGCCTGTTCCTGTCGCAGGTGATCGACCGGCCATGGCGGCGCTATATCGACCGCCGCGTCGTCCACTACCTCTATTTCTACGTGCTTTGGGCGATCATCTCGATCGGACTGAAGATCGGCATCTTCAGCCGCGACCCCGCCGGCATGCTGCATGATCTCACGATGGCCGCCGTCCAGCCATACGGCGTGTTGTGGTTCATCTACATGCTGGCGGTGTTCGGGATCGTCATCCGCATGCTGCGCGAACTTCGCGTGCCGCACTGGATCGTCATCTTGGCTGCCGCCGCGCTGCAGATGTGGGCGCCGAAGCCGGACAGCTACGCGCTCGAGCAGTTCGCGGCCTATTTCGTGTTCTTCTATCTCGGCTTCGTGCTCGCGCCGTTGATATTCCGGCTGGTGGAGTGGACGCAGGCAAGGCCGGCGATCGCCGTTCTCGGCCTGCTCGCCTGGGCGATCGTCAACGGCCTGCTCGTCTATTCGCCGGGCTATGCGATGCAGCCGGTCGGCATGCAGATGGGATTGGCGGCATGGCCGCCGCTGCATCTGTCGCTTGCCGTCGCCGGCGCCGTGGCGCTCTGCGTTGCCGGCGGTTTCCTGTCGAAATTCGCTTCCATGGAATGGCTGCGCTGGCTCGGCGAGCATTCGCTGGTCGTCTATGTCGCCTTCACCATCCCGATGTCGATCTTCCGGGGCGTCATGCTGGCGAGCGGTCTCCTGACCGATACCGGCATGCTCAGCCTGGCGGTGCTGCTGGTCTCGGTCATAAGCCCGGTGGTGCTCTACTTCGTCGTCCAGCGCGTCGGCTTCGGCACCTTCCTGTTCGAGCGGCCGGCCTGGGCGCATTTCGACAGGCCGACAGCCGCCAAGGCCTCCAGCAAGCCCATGACCCGGCCGGCGCGCGAGGCGGCCTGACCGGGCCGCCCGTTCCGGCCATCCGTTATTTGCTAGCGTCGTATCCCGGCCGGCGCACGGCCCTGATCTTGCCGCTGCTGCCGCCGCCGCAGAAGAAGCAGCCGTCGCCATCGGATTCCAGTCCCGACACACCGGAGGGCATCGCTACCTCCTGCAGCACGTCACCCGTCTCGGGATCGATGCGCAGCAGATCGCCCTCCTCACCTTCCCAAGTGGCATGCCAGAGTTCGCCGTCGATCCAGGTGACGCCGGTGACGACGCGTTTCGACTCGATGCTACGGATCACCTCGCCCGTTTCAGGATTGATCTGGTGGATCTTATGGGCCCTGTATTCGCCGACCCAGAGCGAACCTTCGGCCCAGGCCATACCTGAATCGCCGCCATTGCCCGGCGCGGGAATGGTGGCGACGACCTCGCCGGTCTTTGGGTCGACCTTGTGAATGCGATCCTCGGCGATCTGGTAGAGGTGCTCGCCGTCGAAAGCGGTTCCGGCATGCGAGGCGACGTCGATCGATTGCACGATGGCGCCACTCTCCGGGTCGAGGGCCTTCAATTTGTCCCCGGTGGCAAACCAGACATTCTTGCCATCATAGGTAACGCCATTGACGCGCTCGGTGTCCGGAAAGGGTCCATATTCGCGCAGGATCTCGGCAGCGGCTCTTTTCATTTTCCAATCCTCATCGGTCTCTTGTGTCAGCTTCGACTTTAGCCGCTCTGCTGCAAACCCGGGAGCAACAACACAGTCGGGAATTTATGAACCGCCTCAAAGCTCGATGCAGACCTTGCCGAAATGCTTCTGGCTCTCATACGCCCGGAAAGCCGAGGCAATATCGCGCAGCGGAAAGCTGCGGCCGATAACAGGCCTCAGGCCGTTGGCCGTTATCGCCCGGATCATATCTTCCTGGTCAGCTCTGCTGCCGATCGAAATTCCATTGATGCGGATCTGATTGGAAAACAGCGCCGGGATCGACACTTGCGCGGCAAAGCCGGTCAACACGCCGATCAGCGCGATCTGGCCGCCCATCCTGCAGGCCGTTATCGACTGCGCCAGCGTGCCGGGGCCGCCGACCTCGACCACGTGATCGACACCGCGTCCATCGGTCAGGTCCCTGGCCTTCCGGCCCCAGTCCGGCACGGCCTTGTAATTGATAAGATGATCGGCGCCGAGCCGCCTGAGCTTTTCGAGCTTGTCATCGGAGGAAGATGTCGCGATGACACGGGCGCCCGCCATCTTGGCGAACTGCAGCGCGAACAACGACACGCTGCCCGCGCCGAGGACCAGCACCGTATCGCCAGCCCTCACCTGACCGCACACCACCAGTGCCCTCCAGGCGGTTACCCCGGCGCAACTGAGTGTAGCCGCCTCCACATGGGTGTAACCCGCCGGCGCTTTCGTGAAAGCATGCCACGGCATCGAGGCATATTCCCTTGCATAGCCATCGACATCATCGCCCAGTTCGCCCTGCTTGGTGGCGGGCGTAGCCTCGCCACCCAGCCAATTGGGCCAATAGCAGCTGACAACGGCATCGCCGGTCTCGAATGCGTCGACGCCCTCTCCGACGGCAATCACCTCGCCAGCACCATCGGACAGCGGAATGCGGCCGTCGGCGCAGGGCTTCTTGCCCGTTGCAACCATGCTGTCGTGGAAGTTCAGCGAGCATGCCCGGATTCGGACAAGCAACTCGCCCGGTCCGGGCTCGGGCCGATCCTCCTCGACCAACGAGAGTTGTTCCAGGCCGCCGGGCGCTCTTAATCTGATCAGTTTCATGACGTCTCTCCCTCGATGCCGAGTACCGGCAAACTAGTCGCTCGGCAGCGGACCGGGGAGTAACAAGACAGTCGGGAATCCGGTGACCGGCGGCATCATCCAGCGGCGCGCCCGGCCGCGGCCCACCGCCTGCACCTTGTGCTCGGCCGACAACTGCTCCAGCGCCCGCTGCACGGTGCGCGCGCTGGCGCCAAGCGCGATCGCCAGCGCCGAGCTCGACCAGGCCTCGCCATCGGTCAGGAAGGCAAGCACCGCGCCATGCTCATCCTCGACAGGCGGCGCCAGCACGACGATCTCGGCGGCGTTCAGCGGCGTCAACGCAAAGCCGCCGGCGGTCGCATTGATCTCGGCCAAGCCGGCGAGCTCGGCCCGGAGCCGCCCCATCTCGACCCTGAGCCGCGCACGATGCGATTCATCGGCGTGCTTCGCCCGGAAGGCGCGCCTCAGCAATGTCTCACGCGAGGCATCCGCCGGCCAGGTTTCGGCGAGCGTGCGCGCCAGCGCAAACAGCACCGGCCGGGTCGCCAGCGAGACCACGGTGCCGCCTTCGCGCACGACGTTGCGGCAAGCATCGATGACCAGCGCGCCGGACCCCAGCAGCGCCTCGACCTCGTCGAGCAGCAACTCTTTCTCCGCGCCGCGCGCGAGCAGCCGGCCGACCGGCGTGTTCAGAACCAGGGATGCCGCTTCGACTTCGGCCTTCAATGCCGGGATGTTGGCTTGATAGGCGGCGAGCGATGCGCGGCCGAATGCCGAGCGCGCCGCCTTCGTCCTGAGGCGCCGGACGGCGATGCCGGCCGCCGCCAGTTCATGGGCGACGCGCGCCACCGGCGGCAGCGGCGCCGGATCGAAGTCCGCCAGCAGGCGCTCGGCCTCGTCGAGCCGGCCGATCAGGATGAGGCGGCGCGCCTCGAGGCTGCCGGCATAGGCGGCGTTGAGCCTATCACCATGTGCCGCAAGCGTTGCACGGGCGGACCGCAGCGCCTTCTCCGGCCAGCCGAGATCGCGCGAGACCAGAGCGATCTCGGCCTCGGCGACGACACAGCGGGCGCGCGCCACCGCTTCCCTCGGACTGAAGGCGCGGGCGGCGTCCTTCAGCAGCGCCTTGGCCTTGGCGAAATCGCCGAGCTGCGCCATCGCGATGCCGCGCAGGGCCAGCGCCGGCGCGTCGTCGCGCAGCGCGACGCGCTTCAAGGCGCCGAGCGGATCGCCCGCGGCGAGCGCGCGGCCGGCGGCATTGATCAGCGAATCCATGCCACCGTCTCAGCGCCCCCCGCAGCAAATCGCGTCACACTTGTAACTCTCACCATCGCAGTGCGCTGTCCTATGTCTGTCCTCGTCACCCCAACCAAACCCAAGAACGGGACAAGAGCAATGACCCAACATATGAAGACACCGCCGGTCGTTTCGCAGGAAGCGTGGGAAGGCGCCTATGAAGAGATGCTCGTGAAGGAAAAGGCGCTCACCCGCGCCCGCGACGCTTTGGCCGCCGAACGCCGCCGCATGCCGTGGATGGAAGTCAAGAAGGACTATGTGTTCGAAGGCCCGAACGGCAAGATGAGCCTGCTCGACCTGTTCGAAGGCCGCCGCCAGCTCGTCGTCTACCGCGCCTTCTTCGAGCCCGGCGTCTATGGCTGGCCAGAACATGCGTGCCGCGGCTGCTCGCTCGGCGCCGACCAGGTCGGCAACCTAGCCCATCTCAACGCCCGCGACACCACGCTTGCCTATGCCTCGCGCGCGCCGCAGGCCGACATCCAGCGGCTGAAGCAGCGGATGGACTGGAAGATGCCCTGGTACACCATCACCGATAGCTGGGATAAGGATTTCGGCGTCGACGAATGGCATGGCCACAACGTCTTCATCCATGACGGCAAGCGCATCTTCCGCACTTATTTCGTCAACAACCGCGGCGACGAAGCCTTTGGCACCGTCTGGAGCTATCTCGACGTCACCCCGCTCGGCCGCCAGGAGGTATGGGAGGATTCGCCCGAGGGCTATCCGCAGACCCAGACCTACAAATGGTGGAACTGGCACGACAATTATGAGGAAGGCGCCGCCCCCGACCAGAGATGGGTCGAGGTCTCGGATGCCGGCGAAGCGGCGTTCCGCAACAAGAACGCCTGAGCGTGAAGCGGTTCCGGCGGCGCAAACCGCGCGCCGCCGGAGCCGATCGCCTCGCGCTTGTTCCAACGGGCTCGAACCCTGCCCGCATCAGAAGGTGGATATCATGAGCATCGACAATCCTGCCCCTCGCCCAAACGGCCTGATCGGCTTCAGCCTCGCCGACTGGCTCTGCCTCGCCGCGACGCCGACCTTCGCCACGATGGCGCTGCTCACGGCGGCCTATGGCGGCCAGGACATGATGTGCATGTCGGGCGCCTCGGCGCTCAGCGGCATGGTGCCGATGTATCTGTTGATGGCAGCGTTCCATCTGGCGCCGTGGCTGCGGTTGGCGGCGCGGCGGGGGTGATGGCCGCTGAGCAATCTAAAGTCCGACCCTGCCCCTCCAGGTCTTGACGAAAACAGGCGCGCCTGAGACACGGGAGCAGGCATTTGCTCCATGGGAGACGGGCACGCGGTGGGCAAGCTGTGAAGCGCGTTTTTCGATTGCTTGCCGCGGCGATCCTGGCGTCCGGCGTGACTGGATGCACCAGCATTTCCTACTACGCGCAGTCGTTGGAGGGCCATGTCGAGATCATGGCCGCGCGCAAGAACGTTGGAAGACTTATCCGCGATCCGTCGACGCCACAGGCGTTGCGCGCCAAATTGACCTCCGCCAGCGCCATACGCCGCTTTGCCACGGAAGAGCTGGCGCTGCCCGATAATAACAGCTACCGCAGTTATGTCGACGTCGGTCGGAACAATGTGACCTTGGCCGTGTTTGCTGCGCCGCAATTCTCGCTTGCGCCGATAACTTGGTGCTTTCCAGTCTTCGGCTGCGTTCCATACAAGGGATATTTTTCGCGCAAAGACGCGCTCGAAAGTGCTGCTGAACTGCAGCGGCAGGGGCTGGACGTCTATGTGTCGGGCGTCACCGCATATTCCACGCTGGGCTGGTTCAGCGATCCGCTGCTCAGCACCATGCTGCGTCAGGACGACACCTACCTCGCAAGCCTTATTTTCCATGAGCTGGCGCATCAGAAAGTCTATGTGAACGGCGACTCCGCATTCAACGAGGCTTTCGCGGTTTCCGTCGAAACCACCGGTACGAGGAAATGGCTCCGCGCCACCGGCAATCGCGCCGGATTGCGCAGCTACGAAATCGATCGCAAGCGCAAGGCCGATTTTCTCGGACTGATATCGAAAACCCGGGATGAGCTGAGGCAGGTCTATGGAAGTCCCCGCAGCCCGCAGCAGATGGCGGCCGCCAAAGCAGCCGCCATCGACAGGCTGCGGATGCGCTACCGGCAAATGCGCGACAGGCGATGGGCTGGATACCGGGGATATGATGCCTGGTTCGATAGCCCTATCAACAACGCAAAGCTCGCCGCGACCGCTGTCTACGGCGAACAGGTCCCGGCGTTTCTTCGCTTGTTCGACTTGTGCTCCGGCGACTACCCGAGGTTCTACGCTTCTGTTCGACGGATCGGAAAGTTGCCCGCACCTTCCCGAGCCGAAGCGCTTAGAACCGTGGCTGCGTGCAATTGACCTTATAAGGAATTCGGCACCCGGAGGCCGCGCGGACAATGTTGGACAATTATGAGGTGGACAGGTTCGGCGTGATCCACCAGATCGACTTCACACCGATCAAATACGACAAGAAATACATCTCCTATTATGAAGACCTGAGCGACCGGACCATCAAGCTCGGTTATCAGCGGCTTGGCTGGGTGCTTGGTATCACCGGCGAGATTCCTCGTTCCGTGCTGGAAATCGGATATGGCACGGGCACGTTCATCGAAGCCGCGAAGATAACCGGCGTCGCCGATTGCGCCGGCTGCGATATCGCCGAATTCCCACTGCCCAAGGGTGTCCGCTTCGTCGATTGGGATGAGGCGCTCGCCGGCGCCTGGGACCTCGTCGCCATGTTCGACGTGCTGGAGCACATCCCCGATCTCGGCTTCCTTTCCCGGCTTCAGGCCCGCCACCTGGCTGTCGCCGTCCCCTATTGCCGCTGGCGCGAGCTCGGCGCCGAGGGCGACGCGTGGTTCGCCAAATGGCGCATGCGTCTGCCCAACGAGCACCTGCATCACTTCGACCGCGACTCGCTGGTGGCGCTCCTCGCGGCCAACGGTTTCGAATGCGTGACGCTGAACTGCTTCGAGGACGGGATCAGGCTGCGGCCAGGAGAAGCAGGTCCGAACATTCTGTCGGGTTTTTTCAGGAAGCTTTAGGCCGGCGGCCTTGCCGACCGGCTCTAGCGCGCCGCGACACTGTGCCGACCCGTGACCGCCGAGCGGCAATAGGGACTACTCTTCCGAGGCGAGCTCGCCCAGATGGCGACGGACCCAGCTCATCTCTTCGGAAGCCGTGCGTCCAAAATGCCGCTTGAAGTCGCGGCTGAACTGAACCGCGCTCGCATATCCGACCAAAGCCGCGACCTGAGCGATCGTTGTCTTGCGTGCGATCATCAGTCTTGCCTCGTGCAGCCGCATGGCTTTCACGTACTGCATCGGGCTGCTTCCGGTCATTTCCTTGAAATGAACGTGGTAAGAAGGCACGCTCATGCCTGCTTGTCCCGCGAGCTCGGCGACCGAGATTTCGGCGCTGTAGTTTTCCCGCAGCCATGCGAGGCTCCGCACGATCCTTCCCGACCTGCCTCTTTGCTGCAAGGCAGCGATCATCGCCTCGCCTTGCGGGCCAATCAGGACGCGGTAATGCAGCTCGCGCAGAAGGCTTGATCCAAGAACGGCGGTCTCGGCAGGATTGCGAAGCGCCGTCAGCAGGCGCAGCAGGACATCCTAGATGTCGGAGCCGATCCTGCTCGATACGAGACTTCGCGGCCGGTCGCTTCCCACATCCGAATGAATCTCCAGCTGCGCGGCAATGTCGGCCGCCATCCGCATGTCGAACTCGACATAGACCGCAAGCAGAGGACGATCGGGGCTGGCCGTCGATTCCATCCGAAACGGAACAGGGACCGACACCGCCAGATAATGGTCTTCATCGTACAGGTAGACCTCTCGTTCGAGGATGCCTCGCTTGCTTCCCTGCAGGACAAACACCGCACCCGGTTCATAAAGTACCGGGACGTCGTGAAGCACCGCCTCGGTCCGGAGCACGCGCACACGCTCGAGCGCGGTCGCATTATAGCCAACACGGTCGGCGATAGCTCCGGCCAACTCGACCAGCTTTCGTCTTCGCCCGATGTCCGCCCTGATAGGATTTGGCAAGCCATTCATAGGAACCGCAATCGTGGACGTTACCGCACCATACTATTTGCCAAGCTGCACTCCATCAATGAAGGACCGCAGATCATGGCAAAAAAGACCTTCTTCATCACTGGCGCCAATTCGGGCTTCGGCCTCGCCATCGCTTCCGCCGCCATCCAGATGGGCCATACGGTCATTGGCACCGTCCGGACCGAGACGTCACGCGCGGCACTTGCCGGATCCCTCCCAGCGATCCGCACCGTCATCTGCGATGTCACGGAGTTCGACCGCGTGCCGGACGTCGTCGCGCAGGCGGAGGAAGAGCACGGGCCCGTCGACGTCCTGATCAACAATGCCGGCTATGGCCACGAGGGCGTGCTCGAAGAGTCACCGCTCGAAGAGATGCGGCGTCAGTTCGATGTGAACGTCTTCGGCGCCGTGGCGGCCGCCAAGGCGTTTCTTCCCAGGTTCCGCGAGCGACGCCGCGGCTTCATCGTCAACGTCACGTCGATGGGCGGCATGATCACAATGCCGGGCATCGCTTACTATTGTGGCAGCAAGTTCGCGCTTCAGGGCATATCGGAAGTGATGCGTTCCGAAATGGCCCCATTGGGCGTTCGCGTTGCCGCCGTCTGCCCAGGCTCCTTCCGGACGGACTGGGCCGGACGTTCCATGGTCCGGACCGGGAGGTCTATCAGCGATTACGATGCGCTGTTCGATCCGATCCGGGAGGCCCGACAGGCGAAAAGCGGCAAGCAAATTGGCGATCCGGACAAGCTTGCAACGGCCGTATTGGCCCTGGTCGAAACCGAAGCCCCGCCGCCGCAGCTTCTGCTTGGCAGCGACGCCCTCAAGCTCGTGTCCGAGCGAATCCAGCGGCTGCAGCAAGAGATCGATGCCTGGAAAGCCGTAACTATCTCGACCGACAGCTGACCGCATAGCGACAAAGGCAAACGCGGTCAGGGGCATTCGGCAAGCCTGACCTTGCCGAGTGTTCGGCGGGGGGGCCATCGACGGGGCGAGTTTCGGACCAGCCTCACCGTCCGCATTGCCTTCCGCGCCGGCTCGCACAATAGTCGGGCCGATGTTCGAGGCGATTGCGAGTCACTGGTCGACGCTTATCCTGATCCTGTCGCTGGCGATGGCGGCGGTGGGCATCGTCCACGCCATCATGACGAAGGAAGACGTGCGCGCGGCCACCGGCTGGGTGGGCGTGATGCTTCTGTCGCCTTTCCTCGGCGCGATCATCTACGCCATTGCCGGCATCAACCGGATCCGCCGCGCGACGATCAGCGCCATGCGGCCGGTTTCGCCCGAGGCCGCTGCCGCCAGGCATGACCGGGACGTCGCGCTGGAAGCCTTGATCAACGCCGAATTCGGCCAGCGTTTCACCGGGCTGAAGACGCTTGGCGACAGAGTGGCGCGGCGCCCGCTCACCTCGGGAAACACCATCGCCGTGCTCAAGACAGGCGACGAAGCCTATACGGCGATGTGCCGGGCGATCGATGCGGCGCAACGAAGCGTCCTTCTGGAAACCTATATTTTCGACAATGACGCGGTCGGGGCGCTTTTCGTCCAGTCGCTCGGCAACGCCGTCAAGCGCGGCGTCACCGTGCGCGTGCTGATCGACGCCGTCGGCGTACGCTATTCGGTGCCCAGCATCCTGAAGCAGCTCAAGGAATCCGACGTCACGGTCGATCTCTTCAACGGCAACATCGTCATGGGCCTGAGACTTCCCTATGCCAATCTCAGGACCCACAGGAAGATACTGATTATCGACGGCACGGTGGCGTTCACGGGAGGCATGAACATCCGCAAGGGATTCTCGGCCGAGCTCGCCGGTTCCGACAGTTCGCGTGACACGCATTTCGAGGTCACCGGGCCGGTGGTGGCCGATCTGTTCTCGGTGGCCGCCGAGGACTGGCGCTTCGCCGGCAACGAGGCCCTGAAGGACGGGCCCTGGCAGGTCGAGCGTGTCGTGCCGCCGCCAGGGCAGCCGATGCTGGTGCGCGCGGTCGCGACCGGGCCGGACGCGTCTAACGAAACCAATCTCAAGTTGCTGATGGGAGCGTTTTCGGTCGCCCGCAAATCGATCCGCATCATGTCGCCCTATTTCCTGCCGGACCGGGAGTTCATCAGCGCGCTGACCACGGCCGGCCGGCGCGGCGTCGAAATCGACATCGTCGTGCCGGCGGTGAACAACCTCTTCCTCGTCGACCATGCGATGACGGCGCAGTTCGACCAGGTTTTGAAGCACTATTGCCGCGTCTGGCGCCACGAAGGCGCGTTCGACCATTCGAAGCTGATGGCGATCGACGGCGTGTGGGCCTATGTCGGCTCTTCCAATCTGGACGCCCGCTCGCTGAGGCTGAATTTCGAGATCGACTTGGAAGTGCTGGATAAAAATTTCGCCGCCGAGATCGACGCCCGTATCGCGGCCGCCATCTCGACCGCGCAGCCGGTGACGCTGCAGACGCTGAAGGCAAGGCCGTTCGCAATCCGCGTCTTCGACCGTTTGCTGTGGCTGGGATCGCCCTATCTTTAGAGCAGGAAATCGAGCATCGGGATCATGGAGATAGACGACATCAAAGGACGCAGCCTGCCCGAGACCGTGCTGCTCTCGATCCGCAGCAGAAGCGCACGCAAGGCGAAGGCGACGCCGCGCAAGCGCGTCAACGACACGGAAATCGTCGTTGCCTCCTACAACGTCCACAAATGCATCGGCACCGACCGCAGATTCGACCCCGAACGGACGGCGCGCGTCATCCGCGAAATGAGCCCCGACGTGATCGCGCTGCAGGAGGCCGACAACCGCTTCGGCGACAGGGCCGGGCTGCTCGACCTGGCCCGCCTGGAGCTGGAAACGGGGCTGGTGCCAGTGCCGGTCAGCGGCAACGGCAAGGGGCATGGCTGGCGCGGCAATGTGCTGTTGTTCAAGCGCGGCACCGTGCGCGACGTCCACCAGCTCAAGCTGCCCGGACTGGAGCCGCGCGGCGCGCTGGTCGCCGAGATCGATCTCGACGAGAAACGATCGCTGCGCGTCATTGCCGCCCATCTCGGCCTGCTGCGCCGCTCGCGCTCGGAACAGGCCCGCGTCGTGCTCGACATCATGAGCAGCGCCGACGAGAGGCCGACGCTGCTTCTGGGCGACCTCAACGAATGGCGGCTCGGCAACCGCTCGGCACTGAACACGCTGCACACGACCTTCGGCCCGACGCCGGCGGTGCCGACTTTCCCATCCGGCCTGCCGGTGCTGGCACTCGACCGCATCATGGGCAACCGGCACGACCTGGTTTCAGACGTCGAGGCGCATGACACGCCGCTGTCGCGGGTCGCCTCCGACCACCTGCCGCTGACGGCCTTCGTGCATCTTTGAGATAGGCCGCCTTCACCCTTCCCGCAGCCAGACCAGCATCTCGCCGGGATCGCGATTGTCCCAGGCAAAATACGGGACCGCCTTGAGCTTCGTTTCCTGCGTCACCGGCGGTTCGGGGCGGTAGAGATCGGCACCCCAGTTCTCGGTCTCGGCCCGGCTGCCGATGGCCGAGAGGGTGACGACGCCGCCGAGCAGGTTCGGTTCTTTGTGCGCCTCGAGCCTTGCCTCGCGCGGCAGGGCGATGCGATGCAGCCCGCCGCCATTGTCGGTTTCCTCGACGCAATAGATCAGCGGGCCGCGCGCCAGCGCCACGCGGCCGATGTCCTGGCGCACCTGCGGATTGGCGAAGAGGCGCGCCATCGACATTTCGAGGTCGAGCTCGACCTCGTCGCCCTTTTGCCATTCGCGGTGGATGGCGGCATAGCCGTCGACCGTCGCCGCTTCGAGATCGACGAGCTTGCCGTTGACGCGCAACGCCGCCTTGCGGCACCAGGCGGGTATGCGCAGGTGAAGCGTGAACTCTACGGGCGCCTCCGGCCCGATCTCGATCGCAATCGCGCCGTCCCAGGGATAGCTGCTGGTCTGGACGAGCGTCACCTGCCGGCCGGCGATCTCGAAGCGCGCAGTCGAATCGCCATAGAGGTGCACCGCCAGCGCATCGTCGGCGAGACCGTAGAAATAGCTGCCGATGGACGCCACCATGCGGCCGATATTGGGTGGGCAGCACGGGCAGCGGTGCCACTTCCAGCGATGATGGCCGCCGCGGCTCTCCAGCGGATTCTCGTAGAAGAACAGCGAGCCGTCGAGCGACAGGCCCGAGATCGAGCCATTGTACAAAGCCCGCTCCATCATGTCGGCATAGCGGGCGTTCGGCCCCATGCCGAGCATGCGGCTTGCCCAGAACACCAGACCGACCGAGGCGCAGGTCTCGGCATAGGCGGTGTCGTTGGGCAGGTCGTAGTCGCTCGTAAAACCTTCATTGTGCGCCGACGGACCGAGGCCGCCGGTGACATAGAGGCTCTTCGTCGTGAGATCGTCCCACAGGCGGTCAAGCGCGACCCTGAGCGTGTCGTCGCCATATTCGGTGGCGATGTCGGCCATGCCGGAATAGAGATACATCGCCCTCACCGCATGGCCGACGACCTTGTCCTGCTCGCGCACCGGCTTGTGCGACTGGTTGTATTCATAGGTCTTGAAGTGATAGGCTTTGGGATCGGCGCCGCGGGCGCGCGCCTCCTCGTCGAAATAATGCGGCTGCTGACCGCGCTGGTCGATGAAATATTTCGCCAGGTCCATGTACTTCTTCTCGCCAGTCACCCGAGCGAGCTTGACCAGCGCCAGCTCGATTTCCTCATGGCCGCAATAGCCCTTCTTCTTGCCGGGCTCGGGACCGAACGTCGAGGCGATGTGGTCGGCGTAGCGGCTCATGATGTCGAGCAGCTTGCGCTTGCCCGTCGCCTGAAAGTAGGCGACCGCGCCCTCGATCAGATGGCCGGCGCAGTAGAGCTCGTGGCAGTCGCGCAAATTGGTCCAGCGCAGGCCGGGCTGGATGCGCTGGTACCAGCTGGAGAGATAGCCGTCCTCCTGCTGCAGCTTGCCGAACATGTCGATGACGGCGTCGATCTTCTTCTCGAGCTCGGGATTGCGGCGACGGTAGAGCGAATAGGCCGCGGTCTCGATGGTCTTGCCCCAGTCGGAGTCCCAGAACATCTGTGTCGTCACAGTCGAGCCGGTGAAGGTAGGATTGGCTGCCTCGTCCGGCGACGGCGAATGGAAGGGAATGACGACGCCCGGCGACGGCACGTCCGGATCGATCTGCTCCAGCATGCGCGCCTCGACGCAGCGGTCGTAGAGGATCTCGGCGGTGCGCGTCGCGACCGCGTCGACACGGTCGCCCCAGAAGCCGCGGACATCGACCTGCGGTACTGGCAACGGGCGGAAGGCGAGCTTCGGCCTGGCGGAGGGCTGCGCGGCGGGCTGCGATGCGGTCATGATTTCACTCCATTCGAATTACTTGACGGCCCCGGCCATGAGGCCGCGGATGTAGAAGCGCTGCAGCGCCAGGAACAGGATCAGGCAGGGCACCATCATCACCGTGACGCCGGCCTGCACCGCGCCCCAGTCAATCGCGCCGAAGCGGCCGGACTGAAGTGCGGTCATCATCACCGGCAACGTGAATTTGGACTGGTCGGTCATCAGCACGAGCGCCGCCAGGAATTCGTTCCAGGCGCCGAGGAAGGCGAACAGCGCGATGGTGACGACACCCGGCCAGACGAGTGGCAGCATCACCTTGATGAGCATGGTGACGTTGTTGGCGCCATCCATGCGCGCGGCCTCCTCGATCTCGCGCGGCACGGCGTCGAAGGCGTTGCGCATCATGAAGATCGAGAAGGGCAGCTGCAGCGTGACATAGACGCAGACCAGGCCGGTCAGCGTGTTGTGCAGGCCAAGCTTCGTCAACACCAGGAAGATCGGCGTCAGGATCGACTGGAACGGGATCATGATCGTCGACAGGATCAGGACGAAGAAGAAATCCCGCAACGGGAAGCGGAAGCGCGAGAAACCGTAGCCGGCAAGCACGCTGACCAGCACCGAGAGCAGCACCGTCATAACCGAGACATAGATGCTGTTCTGCGCCGAGACCCAGAGCCCGTCGCCGAAGGAGTTCAGCGTCTGATAATTCTCGATCGAGAAACCGGTGGTCGGCCAGGGCGGCAGCGGCGGCTGGCGTGCCTCCTGCGCCGGCTTGAAGGTCGACAGCACCGTCCAGACGATCGGCGCCAGGAACAGCACCGAGGCGATGATGCCGGTGGAGTGCCTGGCCAGGCTGAAGCCGACTTTCCGGTTTTGCGACATCGCCTCGGCCATCAGTCGAGCCCCTCCGGCTTGCGCAGCAGCCAGAGCTGGATGAGGCTGAGCGCCACCAGGATGACCAGCAGCACCATCGAGAGCGCGGCGCCGTAACCGAGCTTGAACGAGACGAAGGACTGGTTGAAGATCCAGTAGACCGCCGTCAGCGTCTGGTTGCGCGGGCCGCCGCGCAGGATGATGTAGAACTGGTCGAAGGCAAGGATCGAGCCCGCCACCGACAGGATCAGCGCCAGCGCCAGCGTGCGGCGCATCAAGGGCAAGGTGATCGCCCTGAACCTGGCGAACGGCCCTGCCCCGTCGATGACGGCCGCCTCCTGCAGGTCCTGCGGGATCGATTGCAGGCCGGTCATCAGGATGATCATGGTGAAGCCGGCGACCTTCCACACCACCATGGCGATGATCGACCAGAAGGCCGGCTGGAAGGTGGCGAGAAGATTGACCTTCCTTTCGGTCAGGCCGAGGTCGTAAGCGGCCGGGCTGAACAGGCCGGAATCGACATTCAAGAGCCAGGACCAGAGCAGGCTCGCCGAGGCGAAGCCGACCACCGCCGGCATGAAGAAGGCGGTGCGGTAGAGGTTGGTCAGCGGACGCGGTTTTTCGATGAAGATCGCCAGCGGGAAGGCGACGGCGAAGATCGCGATGGTGACGATCACCGTATAGTAGAAGGTGAATTTCAGCGCATTCCAGAAGCGCGTGTCGCGCAGGATGGCAAAGTAGTTGTCGAGGCCGATGAAGGCATGCTCACCCATCAGCGGCCAATTGTGCAGCGACATCCAGGCGGTCATGCCGAGCGGAATGACGAAGAAGACGGTGACCAGGGCGACGGCCGGCAGAACATAGAGCAGGCCCACCCATTGCCGACGGCTGACGCCGATGCGTAAGCGGGCGGGAGCGGAGGTTGCGGTGATGGCGGTCATGGCCGGGCTCCTCCTTCTCCCCTTGTGGGAGAAGGTGGATCGGCGCGTAGCGCCGAGACGGATGAGGGGTGTTCCAGGGAACGCCAACGCCTCACTCCGCTGGAACACCCCTCATCCATCGCCTTCGGCGACACCTTCTCCCACGAGGGGAGAAGGGGGAGCGAACGTCGCGGCGCCGCAAATTGGTGAGCGTGCTTTCTCAACGCGATAAAACCCTGCCATTCAGCGATGCAGTCCCCGGCCGCCCGGCCAGGGAGACGGGGCGGGCGGCCGGTCAGAGCCTTGGCAGCGAGGCGTTGCGCTATCCTCGCCGCCGGCTGGCCCTGGTGTCTACTTGTTCGGCGCCTGGTCGATAATCGACTGCATCGTCTCCTGCGCGTTCTTGATGGCGCCATCGACATCGTCGCCGAAGAACACCTCGTTGATCATCTGCGTCCACGGCCCGTTTGCGGAGTTGATCAGGTCGTTGAACACCACCGAATAGGGCGTCCTGCCCTTGGCCATCGCTTCGGCCGCCACCTGGTAGCGCGGGTCGAGATCCTTCAGCGCGTCCTTGGCGATGTCGTTTCGCACCGGCAGGCTGCCATATTTGGCCAGAATGGTCTGGCCCTCCAGCGAATAGGCGAAGTCCAAAAACTCCTTCACCACGGCGATCTTCTTGGTGCCCTTGGTGACGACGAAATTGTCGCCGCCGGCAAAGGACGACCAGCCGCCATCCTTACCCGGCAGGAAGGTGATGCCGTAGTCGACGTCCGGGTATTGCGTGTTGAGCGCGCCGATGGCGAAGGCGCCGGACGGCGAGATGCCGATCTTGCCGCCGGCGAAGGCGGCGAAGAAATTGGCGCCGGTGTCGGTCTGCGCGCCCTCGGGCACCAGCCCCTTCTTGACCATCGAGCGATAGAGGTCGATCGCGCCGCGCAGTTGCGGGCTGTCCAGCGTCGCCTTCGAGCCGTCCTCGGACAGGATGTCGCCGCCCGAGGCCCAGATCAGCGGCGTGAAGGTGAAGATGTTGCAGCCGCCGCAATTGCCGGAGAAGTAGAAGCCCTTGATATCGCCGCCGAGCGCGTTGACCTTCTCGGCGTCGGCCTCGATCTCGGCCCAGTTGGTCGGGCCCTTCTCAGGATCGAGCCCGGCCTGCTTGAACAGCTTCTTGTTCCAGATCAGCACCGAGGCGTCGGCCGAGAACGGCAGGCCGTAGATGCGGTCCTTGTAGGTGCCGGTCTTCACATGCGCCGGCGACAGGCTGGCGAAATAGGGCAAGGATTTCGCCCAATCTGTGATGTCCTCCAACTGGCCGGCGGCGGCGAAGGACGGCGTGTAGATGAGGTCGAGCGAGAGCGCGTCGGGCGCGGTGCCGCCGGCGGCGGCGGCGCCATATTTCGGGATGATCTCGGCATTGGGAATGATATCGAGCTTGATCTGGTCCTTGTTGGCCTTGTTGAAGGCGTCGACGATGCGCGGCATGAAGTTCGAGCCGTCGGCGCGCACCCAGATGTTGGCGGTCTCGGCGGACGCCGCCTGCAGGCCGCCGCCGATGACGGCCGCGGCTAAAGCCAGCTTGGCAAACATGGTCTTCATTTTACTCCTCCTCATGGTTCTCCTCCCTGTTTTGGCCCGCCGCCCGGTCTAACCGGGCGCGTAGCCTTGTTGCTTCATTGCGGCGGACTGCCGCATGACTGACGCACCACCAGCCGGCACGGCAGTTTCCTGATGCCCGGCGCGGCCGGGTGGCCGTCGACGAGCGAAAGCAGGGCAAGCCCGGCCTCGCGGCCGAGGCTCGCCAGGTTCATGTCGATGGAAGTCAGCGGCGGGCGCGTCGCCTCGGCCACGATCTCCCAATTGTCGAAGCCGATGACGCCGACATCCTCGGGCACGCGGATACCGCGCTCGCGCAGCGCATCGATGACGCCGCGGGCAATCTGGTCGTTGCCGCAGAAGACGGCGTCCGGCCATCCTTCCCTGCCCGCCTTGCCGAACAGTCTTGCCACCGCATCGCGGCCCCAGGCCTCCGACCAGGCGCCGAGCAGCGGCTCGGCTGTGGCCAAGCCGTTCTCCCTCAGGACGTCGCGATAAGCCTCGGCCCGCGCGTGCACCACGGCGAAGCTCGCCGGGCCGCTGACATGGGCGATGCGGCGGCGGCCGAGCCGCAAGAACTGCTCGACCGCCAGCCGCGCGCCGCCGGCATCGTCGGAGACGAGGCCGACCGCGCCGGGATCCGGCTGGGTGAAGGCGTAGACTACCGGGATGCGCAGGTTGGAGAGATCGACCGGCAGATGGCGGTCGATGCGTTTTCCGGTGGCGACGATGCCGTCGACGCGCTTGTCGAGCATGGCCTCGACATGCAGCTGGCCGAGCCGCTGGTCATCCTCGACATTGCACAGGAACACCGACACGCCCTTGTCGACCAGCGCATCCGAAACGCCGGCCATGAGCGGCAGCGAGAAGCGGCCATAGGTATCGTTGGTGAGCAGGCCGACGGTGAAGGAGCGCTTTCGCAACAGGCTCTGCGCCAGGCTGTTCGGCCGGAAGCCGAGCAGCCGCGCCGTCTCGCGGATGCGCTCGCGCGTCTCCGCCGTCATCCGCCCCTGCCCGTTCAGCGCCTTCGACGCCGTCGCCACGCTGACGCCGGCCGCGGCGGCGACCTCGCGCAGGGTGACCGGCGGCTTGGCGGAAACTGGCGCTGGCTCGGCGTCGGCGGACATGATTGCGGCGGATTCCCTTAGCTGGGAAAAGGTTTTCTCTTATCGCCCTGCGCCGCGATGACGGGTGAGGTCAGCCGGCGCGGAGCGGGTTGGGAAAAGGTTTTCTCAGGGGGAGATTAGGGGAAGGTGGCGGGGTTGGCAAGGGGTGGGAGACAAGTGAATGGGGCCGAAGGCTGTCGGTCCGCTGTTGAGGCGAGCTCGGCGAATAGCTGCCATTCGGCAACTGACCCCGAAGCTGACGGGCCAACCGCACAGCGTTAATGACAGCTCTGCTTGCATGCGCACTCAGTTGCGATCGATCGGCTTTCAGAAGCGGCCCTTTTTGGATTTGACCGGAGTAGCGCCCGACCGCTCGAAACGCGTCAAGATGTACGGAAGCCGCCTTTGCAATACCAACTTGATGACGCCATTGCCTCGTATAGAGCCGCCTGCCATGAGTTGCCGCCCGACTTAAGCCGAGAACGGCATTTGCGCTCAAGATGAGCCGCTACGTCAGCGAAACCACCAGCTTGGAAGACCTCTTCGAGTTCCTCTGCTATCCCTGCAATCTCCTCAGTAGCGACGTTTGAATAGAGTTGCGCCAGATCGAGTGCATCGAATTGATGCAGCACGCGCGCTCGAAGATTGGAATGGAAGCCAGGAGTAATTCCTACGGAGAACAGAGCCGCAGCCGGCGTCGTCTCAACGATTTCGGCAATAAGCCAACGTTGGTCATCAACTTCGTCGAAATACGGGTGAACCGCGCAGTCCTTAGGCCCAGTCGGGACTGCAGCATGTTTGCCTTTGTTGCAACGATTACAACTCCCTACCAAATTTTTTGGAGCGACTGAGAGACCTGGATAGGACTCCTTGGGCAAAACATGATCAAGCGTCTCGATTGTGCCATATTGGCAGAAAGGACATCGATCGTGCCTTGGCAGGATTTTCAACGCGTCGTAGATAGCGCGGGCGGGCATCTTCTTGCCCACCATGCGACCCGTGTAGTTCTTGATAAGGTCAGCTCCTTCAACTGCACCGATGCCCTTTTTATGAGTTTCAATGAGATACAGTTTCCCGAGTTTTGCATAAGCATCGTACTCGGTGGAAAGATCAACGATCTCTTGCCTGATTCCCTTCATTTTGGCTCGTAGAACGGCCGACTTAATACGGTCCGCGCACAAATCGAATGTCGCGCCTGATTCGAACGAAGGCGACTTGACGGACCACATCACTAACCGTCCCGGCGGCCACGCTGAGCCAGGAGTGCCCGGATCAAGGCTTGTCCCTGCCCACCAATCTCATCGTCGAAGCGAGCCATCACGCCTTCAAAAGTATGTTCTCCTGCAACGATCTCGCCGATTATTCGATGAAAGCCAGATCGGTCGACCTCCAATCCGAAAACTTCGCGGGTCAACACGTTGACGGCCTCTGCAAATGTCTCAACTTCTGGTCTGCTAGCTGCAGAAGCGAGGCCATGTCTGGCAATCTTCCAAACGCACGATGCTGGAACCTCCTGAACGACGACCGGGGAATGGGTTGCAATAATGGCTACGCCGTTCCGATTGGTTAGGAGGTCCGAGAGTGCGCGCACAAAAGCCGCTAACAACGGCGGGTGAAGATGTGCCTCCGGTTCATCCATGAGGACAAGTGTCCGCTCCTCAACCAATTCAACTAATCTAGTGGTGGTGAGCAGAACGATCTTATGACCGGAGCTGAGTTTGCCGTAGAGAGCTTTCGCCTCGTCAACGAATGTTTCTTCGTCGTCGATTTCTGCAAGTTCGGCAACGCCGATTTCGGCAAAGAGATTGTCGGTCTCCAACGTTTGCAACGCGGCTCGCCAACGCTTCCGACGAACACCTTTAGCGCAGACACGGACACTCTTCGCAAAGTCGCCAGCTAGGCGGTCGATGTTTTGAGTAATGACGGCTGTTGTTCCATCGCGTTTGATGAGTTTACGAAGGCCAACATTTTCGTAGCCGATTTTGGCCTCTTCCTTCGCAGCGGTTTGCTGAACGGTCAGGAACTCGTCAAAGGCACTGAAGGTCACACTAACGAGGTTCGCGAACGTCTCATCCGCATCGCCGATCAAATCGACATCCAACGCTTCAAAAGAGAACGAACCGTCCCTTCGCTTCGTGGTTGAAGCGTCAACCAACGCACGTGTCATACCATTCAGAAGGCGTGTCTTACCAACCCCATTACGACCTACAAGCACATGAATATTAGTCGGTGGGAATGCTCCAGGTTTCACCTTGAATTCTAGTTCGACAGGATCAGTTAGAGAGCCGACCGTTTTGGCGGCCCGGTACGAGAACTCGTATGGTGTCAGTTCGACGCCCTCGTCCAGCACTCGTCGATACTGAATTTCGACATTGCGTGCACTAGATGAGCGCATGAGAGATGTCGTCATTACATCCTCTTCTAGAGCCCGCGCGTAAAGTATTTGATCGGCCGCAACGTCACGCAGAGCAATGAGTATCTCGGAGCGCTCCTCTTCATCAATTTCCATCAAGGCCTTGTAGTAGTCGACATCCTGGCCGAGTGAAAAGAACTCCTCTGGAAGTCTCACAAATTCTTTGGGTAGCGCGGGACGCCGCTGTTTTTCTGGCCAACCAAACTCACCTATCTTTACTTGGCCGATTTCATGTTTCTGGCCCGCTCGGTCGAAATAAGTTAGGTAATAGAGGGTATTATAGGTGAACCAATCATCCCAATTGTCTGTCCAAAGGTAGCCGGTTGCGACTCCGCTATCCGGGGCATGATTGGCGCTATTAGGGCGGACTACAAACGTCATTTTTATATTTAGCGTTTCCGCATATTGGAACCTTCAACCATCGAAGCACTATCCCGGATCAGCGTTCTGGTCGACTCACTAATGGCTCAAATACCGTGGATAAGTCGAAACGCTCATAGTGGACATGAATTTCATCGATAGACATTCCCAGCTCAGTCAGGCGATGCTGGCGAAGACCGTGGACTGCGCAGCCCCGTACTGCAAATTCGCCCAGAGTTATGTCCGCATTCCGGCGTCATGGTGAATGCCGGAAACGAACCGACATGAGGCGCAACGCTACCGATCATGTAGTGGAAAGCGCACATCGGCTCCGAGGCAATACAGACCAATCAGAGTTTGTCCTCCGACAAAAGCCACGTGCGGTCGGCGGCCCGCCCGCCATTCCACCGCGTCCCGCTTTCTGCTTGAATATCCACTCCACCCACCTCGGAGCCCCGCCAACTCCACCGACCCCTTCGCCCCTCTTCGCCAACGTTTCCTCGCTCGCTGCGCTGATCAGCTCGCGGAGCTGAAGGCCATTGCGCTTCAGGCCACTCTCCTGCCCGGCAACGATCCGCTGATCCGATTCACCCATTCGCTGGCCGGCGCGGGCACGTTCGGCTTTGCGGGGATCAGCGGGCGGGCTCCAGTGCTGGAGACGCTGCTTATCGAGCAGGCGGATGGCGCAAGCGTCCGTGCGGCGCTGGATGCGCTTATCGCTGAGATCGAGCGGGCGCTGGCGTGAATGGCGCTGGCCTGAGCGGGTCGGCCGCGCCTATTTCTGCGCGCCGCAGGGCAAGATTGGCCAAGAGTGAGCGCCAGATCTCGGTCATGACTTTCCAGCTCCTTTTTGCCGATAGATACCGGCAAAACCTATCCGAGGTCTAAAGAGCCCTGCGCATCGCCCGCGCTGGAGTGATTACCGCCTCGGGCTGGCCGTTTTGGGAACATCGCCTGCTTGCACCTGTCGTAACGGCAGTTTGCCCATGGGTGTGGTATTTTTGCCACCCCAAATTCCCACAACCCCTGCTAGAACCTCGACGGGTTTAATTGGGGTTATGGGCTATGCTTCTTCGTATTTCTGCGAAATCCGTTTTGTTGGGCGCCGTTTCGGCCGTCGCTTTGATGTCGGCCGCACAGGCCGCCGACGTGGTCCAGGAGCAGGCGGCTCCGGGCTTCAACTGGAGCGGCGTCTATGTCGGGTTCGGCCTCGGCGCCGGCGCCAATGTGCACAAGCTCAGCAGTGATTTTGTACCTGTTTCGCTGAACGGCATCGGTGGCGAAGGCGTCTACGGCCAGGTGACTGCCGGCTATGATTACATGGTCTCGCAGCGCTTCCTGCTCGGCGGCCTGATCGACGCGCATGTCGGCACGATCAAGACTTCGCTCGATGCCGGCGGCCTCAATGCCGATATCAAGGAAACTTACGGCTTCGATGTTGGCGTTCGCGCCGGCTACCTGTTGACGCCTACCACGCTCGGCTATGTCCTGGGCGGCTATGCCTGGCAGAAGTACAAGCTCGACACCAATGCCGGCTTCGGTTTCGATTGGGATCAGGGCGGCTACTTTGTCGGCGCCGGTGTCGAAACGGCGATCAACAGCAACTGGACGCTGAAGGGCGAGTACCGCTACACCCGCTTCAGCACCAACGACAGCCTGCTCTCGGATGCAGGCCTGCCGGTGCCGGACGGCACGCTCAACCTCGACACCTCGCGCCATACATTCGAGGTCGCCGCCAGCTATCGCTTCAACGCCAATGACGGCGGCGGCGCCAGCTTCGAGACGCCTTCCTACAACTGGACCGGCTTCTATGTCGGCGGTGGGCTCGGCGCCGGCGCGGTCGTGCACCAGATCGAGATTCCGCCGCTCGCCGGCGCCAAGTTCAATGGCCTCGGCGGCGAAGGCGTGTTCGGCGAAGCCAGCATCGGCTTCGATCAGGACATGGGCAGCTGGGTGGTCGGCGGCCTCGTCGACGCGCGTCTCTCCGGCATCAAGTCGAAGCTTGAGCTGGGCGGGTTCCTGGGTGTCGACTCGATCAGCCTCAATACCGATTATGGTTTCGACGTGCTCGGCCGCATCGGCATGAAGGTCAACGAGGCGACGCTGGCCTACGCGCTCGCTGGCTATAGCTGGCAGCACTTCAAGCTCGATGCTCCGGCACCGCTCGACGTCGATTGGGGCTCCAATGGCTTCTCGGTCGGCGCGGGCCTGGAAACTGCCCTGTCGGACAAGATGACCGTCGGCATCGAATACCGTTACTCGCAATTTGAGAAGGAAGACTTCTCGGATGCATTGCCGATCCCGAGCGGTCTCGCGATGGCGACCCCGTCCTTCCACACCGTTCGGATCGACGCCAAGTACAAGTTCAACTAAGCCAAGGCCTCCAGCCAAAGCGAAAGCCCGCCGGTCATTCCGGCGGGCTTTTTTATTTTGTCGGGAACGCGCCGGCGTGGCCGTCCTATGGTGCGAGACCTAACCAATAGAGGATGCCATGAGAAAGCTCATCGTCACCGAATTCATCACCATCGACGGAGTCGCCGAGCACGAGAGGCTGCCGAACGTCGCCTGGACCGACGAGATGCAGGCCTTCAAGGAGGATGAGCTTGCCGACAGCGGCGCCATGCTTCTCGGACGCGTCACCTACGAAATCTTTGCCGGCCACTGGCCTGCGGAAAAAGGCGACTTCGCCGACCGCTTCAACGCGCTGCCGAAATATGTCGCCTCGACGACCTTGAAAGCGGTCGATTGGCATCCGGCCGAATTGCTCGAAGGCCCCGTTACCGATGCGGTCACCCGGCTGAAGCAACGAAGCGGCGGCAACATCTATGTGCATGGCAGCGTGACTCTCGCCCGGCAACTGCTCGGCGTTGGCCTTGTCGATACCCTCAGACTGCTCGTTTATCCGGCAGCCGCGGGCCAGGGCGAACGGCTCTTTCCTTCGGGCAAACAGACCGCGCTCGAGCTTGTCTCGGCCGTGCCGTTCAGCAATGGCGTGGTGGCGATGGAATACAGGGCGGTCGCGAAAGCTTAGATTAGATCAGGATGACGTTTCGTTGAATCGCCATCCTGATCTAACTCTTTGTTGGAGCATGATCTTCTCCGAAAACCGGTTCCCACTTTTCGGGATCATGCTCTAGAGGGGCGGTTTTCCGTCCGGAATTGCGTCAAAACAAAGCGATAGGCGTTTCGCCGTTTCCGTGAACGGTGAAACGTACTGGTGGCCTACTGTCTAAATGCCCGGCTGATCTGATCCTGCAGCGGCTTGACCAGATAAGACATCACCGAGCGATCCTCGGTCCTGATGAAGGATTCCACCGGCATGCCGGGAACCAGCTTGACCTCGCCGAGCCGCGCGACCTCCGCGGCCGTCGTGGTAATGCGCACCGTGTAATAGCTGACGCCCGTGCGCTGGTCGGTGGTGATGTCGGGCGAGGTCCGCTCGACGACGCCGTTGATCTGCGGCGTGGTGCGCTGGTTGAAGGCCGAAAAGCGCAGCGAAGCGGGCTGGCCGACCCACAGCTGGTCGATGTCGCTCGGCGCGATCTTGGCTTCCACCGCAAGGCTGTCATTGTCGGGCACGACCTGCATGATGGTCTCGCCCGGCTTCACCACGCCGCCGATCGTATAGGCGATCGACTGCTGCACGACGCCGTCCTGCGGCGCGCGGATGTCAACCCGCTTCAGCTGGTCCTCGGCGGCGACCTTGCGCTCCAGAAGCTCGCCCATCTGGCCGTCGACGTCGCGCAGATCCTTGTTCACTTCGGTGCTGAGGTCGAGATCGATCTGGATGATCTGCAGCTTGATCTCGGCGATCCGTCCCTGCGCCTGAGCCTGGGCCGCAATCAGCTGGCCGCGCTCGCCGTCGAGGCGCGTGGCCTCTCGCTCGGTCTGGGTCAGCCGGTCGATGGAGATGAGCTTCTTGGCCCAGAGCGTACGCACCGAGGCAAGCTCCTTCTGCACCAGCTCTATCTCCTTGCTCTTGGCCTCAGCCTGCGCCGTGTCGCCAGCGATCTCCTTCTCGAGCTGGGCGATGCGTTCCCCAAGCTGGCTCTTCTGGCCCGCGCGGGACGTGCGCCGCGTCTCGAAATGCTGCTTTTCGCCTGCCACCGCCTCGGCGACGTCAGGATCGGCAATGCGGTCCAAAAGCTCGTTCGGAAAGATAATGGCGTCGCTGCCGCGGCGCTCCGAATCGAGGCGCGCCTTGCGCGCGGCGAGCTGGTCGAGCGCCTTGCTCACCACGCCAAGGTTGGCTGCCGGCACGGTGCGGTCGAGACGAACCAGAAGATCTCCCGCTTTCACGTGGTCGCCGTCCCGGGCATCGATCTCCGCAACGATGCCGCCGGTGGAATGCTGCACGTCCTTGACGTGGGAATCGACGACGAGGGCGCCGGGGGCGATGACCGCGCCGGCGATCTCGGTGACCGATGCCCAGCCACCGACGCCGCCCGCAAGCAGGAGCACCACGCCGACGCCAAGCCGCGTGTAGAAGCGGATGGATAAATGCGAGGCGCCTGATATAGCCATGTCAGCGCCCTGCCTCGGTTCCGTCGGCAACGGCCAGATGGGGACCGTCGGAAGCCACTCTCAGTTGCGGCGCGCCGGTCGGCACTGGCCGCAGCGTCGGGAACATCTTGGCGAACACCTCGTCCTTCGGGCCGAAGGCATGGACGCGCCCCTGATTCATCGCCAGCACGAAATCGACGGCCGCCAGCACGTTCGGCCGGTGCGCGACGAGCACGACAACCCCGCCCCGTTCGCGGACGGCCAACATGGCCTTGATCAGGGCCTGCTCGCCATCCATGTCGAGGTTGGAATTCGGCTCGTCCAGGACCACGAGGAAAGGATCGCGATAGAGCGCGCGCGCCAGCGCGATGCGCTGGCGCTGACCGGCCGAGACCGCCTCGCCATGCTCGCCGATCTCGGTCTCGTAGCCTTCGCGAAAACCGACGATCAGCTCGTGCGCGCCCGCCGCCTTCGCCGCGGCGATGATGGCGCCGGCGTCCGCGTCCGGCTCGAAGCGCGCGATGTTCTCGGCCACGGTGCCGGCGAAGAGCTCGACATCTTGCGGCAGGTATCCGATATGGCGGCCGCGCTCCGCCTGCGACCATTGATCGAGGTCGGCGCCGTCCAGCTTGATGCGGCCGGCGACCGGTTGCCAGGCGCCGACGAGCGCGCGCACCAGCGTGGATTTTCCCGACCCGCTCGGTCCGATGATGCCGACGCCATGGCCCGCCTCCAGAGCGAAGCTTGCATCGTGGACCAGCAGTCTCTGGGTGCCCGGGGCGCCGACCGAGACGTTTTGCATGCCGACATTCGCGCTCGGCGGCGGCAGCAACATCGGCTCGGTTTCAGCCGGCAGCGCCGCCAGCACCCTGTTCAGCCGCTGCCAGCCCTGGCGCGCGGTGACGAAGCCCTTCCAGTTGGCGATCGCAAGATCGACCGGAGCCAGCGCGCGGCCGCTGAGGATCGAGGCGGTGATGATAATACCCGCCGTTGCCTGCCCCTCGATGACCAGCCAGGCGCCGAGGCCGAGCATCGACGACTGCAGCAGCATGCGCAGGACCTTCGATATCGCGCCGAAGCCGCCGGCCACGTCGCTCACCTTGCGCTGCTCGGCGATGTAATCGAGGTTGGCGTCTTCCCACCGCGCGGTCAGACCGCCTGCCATGCCCATGGCGGCAACGACCTCGGCGTTGCGGCTCCCAGCCGAGATCAGACCGTTGCGCCGAATACCGGTCAAAGTCCCGGACGACACAGGCTTTCGCGTCAATCGCTCGGCAAGCACGGTCAGAGCCACCAGCACGATCGCCCCAAGCAGCGCTGTCACGCCTAGCAACCAATGGAACATGAAGATGATGACAAGGTAGAGCGGCAGCCAGGGCAAATCGAAGAGCGCCGTCGGCCCCATGCCGGACAGGAAAGCACGCACGCTGTCGAGGTCGCGCATCGGCTGCAGGCTATCGCCCGCGCGCCCGTTTTTCAGCGGCAACTGCAGCATCGACGCATAGACACGGCGGCCCAGCGCCTCATCCAAGGCTCCGCCAATGCGCACAAGCACGCGACCGCGCACGAAATCGAGAATGCCCTGGCCGCAATAGAGGATGACCAACAACACGGTGATGCCGATGAGTGTCGGCAGGCTGCGGCTCGGCAACACGCGATCATAGACCTCGAGCATGTAGAGCGAGCCCGCAAGCATCAACACGTTGAGCACGCCGCTGAACAACCCGACCGCGAGGAAAGCCGACCGGCAGGAGCGAAGCGCCTCGGCGAGTTCGGAGCGCGCGGATTGCGCTCGCCGGCCTGTCGGTTTTGCCGGCCGCTTGCCGCCTATAGGCGCATTGGTTTGCCTGGCGATATCGCCGATGCTGCTGTCCGGCGTGGGCCGGCGCGCGCGAAACAAAGCCAAGCCGCCGAAGCCCACCATCGCCACACCAAAAAGCGTCTCCCCCATCGAACCGGGCCGTCCTGGCGAAAGCCAGCCGTTGCCGCCGAGAAGGAGCAGCACAGCGCAAGCAACTAGGACCAGGCCGGCGAGCCTTACCTTTGCCTGCGCTGAACCAGATGCTGCCTTGGCTACCATTGTCGAAGCGACACTGAACAAAACACTCCGGTCATCCAACCTGCCTGTCGCACGTCATGGCTCGACAGGCCGACCGCTGCCTCAGCCGCCGTCATTGGCGTAGACATGCAGTATCGCCCCTTCGAAGGTCATGCCGGTATTGTTGTAGAAATCGAGCTCCTGGTGGATGAGGTTTCCGGAGAGCTCCAACCCGGCGGGGGACTCGTCATCCAGTCCCACGTTCCAGGCTGCGCTGCTCGCCTTCACGGCACTCCCACCGCCCCAGTCCTCGAAGTGAGAGGAAGAATTCCCGCCATTCGTGACCTGCAGCCAGTCGATCGCCTGGTCGAGATATTTGTGCGGGCTGTTGGGATCGGAGGCATCGCCGATCGGATTCCCGGCGAGGTAGTTGAGCCAGGTCGCGACCGCGTCGCGGGCAAGGACGAAGCGTGTATCCTGCTGATCCTTGACGGACGCATCGATCACCTTGAGCGCGTCGGCGTAGGAAATGAAGAACGTGTCCTCACCGGCGTCGGTCAAGCCGTTCTTGTTGTAGTCGCCGATCAAGAGGCCTGGCTTGCCCGGATCCAGCGTTCCGTTGTGATCGGCATCGACAACATAGCGCAATTCACCGGAGGCGAAGTTCGGGCCGGATTTGTCGGCGCCTGCGACGCCATCCCAGAATGATTTGCCGAGATTGGTCCAGAAGCCCGGCGTGCGCACGCCGGGACCTGCGAATGATTGGACCGTCGCGGTATCATTGGCGGAAACATCATTGGTGGTATCGTCGTCATGGGCATGCACCACGACCGTGTTGGTTCGCGAGTCGGCATTGGGAAGCAAGTTGAACGAGCTGTTGGCCGTGAAGACCCAAGTCTCGTTGCTGTCGACCTGATAGTCGTTGTCGAGATCGCCGGACACATAGTGAGTGCCATGCGAACTGTTGGCCACGAAGCCGCTGAGCAGGTTGATGTCGTCACCGGTATTTCCCGGTGTGCCATTGTCGTCGACGAGTGAGGTCAGCGTCAGCGGATCGAATGCACCGGCTGCGCTCGTGTTGGTTATCTCATAGTGATAGGTGACGTTCTGTGCACCCGACTGGACCGTTTCGGACGAGTGGAAAATACCGTCATGATCGGCATCGACGGTCTTCTCGATGGCCACTGATGGCGCGACATCCTTCACCGTCACGGTCGCGTCGTCGGTAGCATACACGTCGCTGGTGCTGTCGTCGTCATGGGCGTGCACGACCACCGTGTTGGTAATGCTGCCCGCATTGTGAGCATCGACGCCGACGGTGGCGCTGAACACCCACTTCTCGTCGCTGTCGACAAGGTAGTCGCCATCGGTGTCGCCCGACACATAGTGCGTGCCATGGTCGGAGCCGGCGACAAAGCCGGTCAGCAGGTCGATGTCATCGCTGGTGTCGCCAGGTGTCGCATCGTCGTCGATCAACGAAGTCAGCATCAGCGGATCGAAGGCGCCGGCCGCGCTCGTGTTGGTCACCTCGTACGTGTAGGTGACGTCAGCGGCCGAGCCCTCGTTGATCGAAGTCGGGTCGGCGGTCTTCTCAATGGCGATCGATGGCGCGACGTCGTTGACCGTCACGGTCGCAGTGTCGTTGGCGGACACGTCATTGGTGCTGTCGTCGTCGTGAGCATGCACCACCACCGTGTTGGTGATGGTGCTGCCGGTGGCATGAGCGTCAATGTTGACGTCAGCGCTGAATATCCAGGTCTCGTTGCTGTCGACAAGGTAATCGTTGTCTGTATCGCCCGACACGTAGTGGGTGCCATGCGAGCTGTTGGCGACGAAACCGCTCAACAGGTTGATATCGTCGCTGGTGTCTCCCGGCGTCGCATTGTCGTCTACCAGCGAGGTCAGCGTCAGAGGATCGCCGGCGCCATCAGCGCTCGTATTGGTCACCTTGTAGGTGTAGGTGACCGTCGTCGACTCGCCTTCATCTATTGAGCTCGGATCGACCGTCTTCTCGACCGCGACCGCGGGAGCGTGATCCACACTGGCTTTTGCGATGACGCCCCATTCCTCAAACCCGCCATCCGAGTCACTTGGGCTCCCGAAAGCCGAATAGAGATAGACGTAGTTACCGGTTGCCCCGGCGAAGAAACTGGTCGGAATGTAGACAAACAGATCGCCCACCCCGCTGCCTGCGGGCGCGTCCTTTCCAGCGTCCAACTGAACCGTCACGTCACCGTCGGTGGCATTTCCATCAACATTATAGAGTAGTTGCTGCGCCTGAAGCGTCGCAAGGGTGGTGATATTTGGATCCGTCGCCGAATATATCTGTAATGAGTTGAGCGACAGCAGCGATCCCTTGTCGCTGTTCGGCTCATTGGCGTCGAGCTTGAAGACGTAGTAATCGTGGCCGTTCACGGACACTACCTGCATATCGCTCAGGAGAAGCGCATTGGTGTGCTCCTGCTGCTTGTCATCCAGCGGCAGCGGAGAACCATCGGTGTTGAAGCCGCTCTCGGTGCCGTTCGCGCCAAGCACGAGGAAGCTATTGTAGTTGCCCGTGCCAGCACCGCTTTGCTGTTCAGCCGAAAATACGGTGCCGTCGGTCAAAGTCTGCGACGTTGTCCCGTTGGTCAGATCAACCACTGTGGCCATGTTCAACTCCCTTAGCGCCTAGGCGCGCCACTTGTTGGCCGCCTAAGGCGGCTGATTTACCCCATGCCAATAGCACCGAGATCGGCGCCCAATTCCGTGCGGGAGGAGGATCGACGTGGCATCCAGCAAGCAGCGAGCACCGGCCGGCAGCAAGCGCCACATACAAGATGGCTGCTCACGACTGCTGGTGGCTCGATGTGATGGCTGTAGCGGCACAGATGCCGCGCTGCGTTCCCCTACCCCAGTAGCGCAGTATCTCGTTGTTGCCGATCTCGAGATTGTTCACGCTACTATATTAGGATATTATTAACTCTACCGCAGCGTGCGTCAACGGGCAATTCGATGAAGAGTTAATGACAGAACTCAAATCCGGGTGCGAATTCGACCATTCGGCATAAAGAATACTGTGCTCTATTCTTAGGTCTTATTTTATAAGGGACCTTTGCGCCGACCATTCAGACTTCGGTTGTCGGACCTTCGTCGACGTCATATGCGCCTGAAGCGATGCGGCTGGAGGAGGCTCTCAAACCGCCTTCTTGTTGTCCTGCCTGCCGCCATGCGCTTCCACGGCCTTCTCCACGGCGCGCTTCAGCTCATCCTTGATCTCCGCCGTCTCGGCCATCAGCGCCTCGATCTTGAGAAAATCGAGCACGCGGTACTTCGAGACTTTTGGGCGGATCAGGATGTCGGGGCTGGACTGCTGCAGCTTGTTGGCGATGATCGACTGCATCATCAACTGCGAGGCGCCATACATCAGGTCGACCGTAGTCGGATGCTTGCGCTCGGCGTCGCTCGGCGCACCGACCACGTCGATTGCGATGATGATATCGGCATCCTTTTCGAGGAGATCGAAGGGGACGGGATTGTAGATGCCGCCATCGATCAGCAGGCAATCATTGCGCACCACAGGGCGGAACACCGCGGGAATGGCGGCCGAGGCCGCAAGCGCCGAATGCAATTCACCCTCGGCGAACACGGCGAGCTTGTGGCCGAAATAGTCGGTCGCCGTCACCTTGAGCGGAATCTTCAGCTCTTCGAAGGTGGCGGGGATATCCTGAGGCAGGAACGCCTTCAGGATGCGCTCTATATTGAACTGGCCGACGCGGATGCCGCCCTGCATGGCTTCGGCGATCGTGCCCGGCCGCGACCGCCACATGCGCGCCGCCACTTCGGCCCGGCTGCCGAGGATCGACCGGGCATAATCGTGAATCTCGGCACCCTTCATGCCCGCGGCCATGCCGGCGCCCATGATGGCGCCGATCGACGAGCCGGCGATCGCCGCCGGCTTGATGCCAAGCTCGTCGAGAGCCTCGATGATATGGATATGCGCAAGACCGCGCGCGCCGCCGCCGCCGAAGGCCACCCCGAAGGTCGGGCTCATCTCTTGCGGCCTCCCGCCACCTGAACCAGCGGCGGCCCGATGACCATCACCGCCGGATCGGAGGACAGGAGCTTCTTTGCCGCCGCCTTGACGTCGGCCAGCGTCACCGCGTTGATGAAAGCCGCGCGCCGCTTGATATAATCGATGCCGAGATGATCGATCTGCAGCTCCACCAGCGTCGCGGCAATGGAGCTGGACGAATCCAGATTGCTGATGGCGTAGGCGCCGACCATGTATTTCTTGGTCGCCGCGAGCTCCTCCTCCGAGGGGCCGTTCTCAGCCATGTCCTTCACCACCTGGCGCACGATCGCAAGCGTTTGGGCCGCGCGGTCGGAACGCGTCGCCGTCGTCACCAGCAGCGCGTTGGAATGCTCGTGATCGACGAGATCGGAGCTGACGCTATAGGCAAGGCCGCGCTTCTCGCGCACCTCTTCGTAGAGACGCGACGTGAACGTCGAGCCGCCGAGTATCTCGTTCATCAGCGCGGCGGCGTAGAAATCGGGATCGCTTCGCTTCACGCCCGGCCAGGCAAGCTGCAGGGAGGTCTGCGGCAAGTCGTAATTCACTTCGAGCTGCTGGCCGAGCTTGGGCGTGACGTCGACAATCGGCGCCAGCGCCTGCTTGTCCGGCAGGTCGCCGAACACCTCGTCGAGCCTGCCGCTCAACGTGGCGGCGTCGATATCGCCCACCACCGCCACATGCAGGCCGCCGCGGGCGAAATTTGCTTTGTGGAAGGCCCTGAGGTCGTCGGCAGTGATGGTGGCGAGGCTGTCTTTGTTGCCCTCGTCCGGCCGCGCATAGGGATGCTGGCCGTAGATCGCGCGCAGCCAACGCTGCTGGCCGATCGTGTTGGGGTCCCGCTCATTGGCGAGGATGCCGGACAGTATCTGGGCGCGGATGCGGTCGATCGGCGCCTGGTCGAAGCGCGGACTGTTCACCGCCAGCTTCAGCAGGCCGAAAGCCTCATCCTTCTGGTCGGACAACATGCGCATCGAGCCATAGGTGCCATCGCGGGCGGCCTGAAAACTCATCTCGGCGCCGGCATCGTCGAGCTTCACCTGGAAGCCCTCGCTGTCGAGGTCGCCGGCGCCCTCGTCGAACAGCCCGGTCATCAGGTTGACCAGGCCTTCCTTGCCGGCCGGATCCTGCGCCGTGCCGCCGTCGAAGACGAAACGGATCGCAACCAGCGGGATCGAATGGTCTTCCACCAGCCAGGCGGTGACGCCCTTCTTGGACTTCACCTCCTGGATGTTCATCTCGGCGCGCGCGGCAAGCGCCGGCAAAAGCAGGAAGAACAGGGCGAAGCAAAGGATGGCAACGGCGCGATAGACGCGCCCACCTTCTCCCCTTGTGGGAGAAGGAAAGGTGCTCGTGCGGCCAAGAACCATGCTCATCATCAATTCCCCGCCTGCTGCTGCGGCAAGAGATAGCCACTGGTTGAGCGATCGAGCACCAGATAGCGGGCGGCGACCGCCTTGACCTCATCGGCGGTTACCTTGCGGATGCGGTCGGGCCATTCCTGGACGTCCTTGACATTGCCGCCCGTCGCAAGCGTCGAGCCGTACATGTTGGCCATGTCGTCCTGCTTGTCGCGCGCAAAGATCATGGAGCGCACATAGCGGGTCTTGGCCCGCTCCAGCTCATCGTCGCTCACGCCGTCCTTGACGATGCGGGCGATCTCGGCATCGGCCGCCGCCTCGATATCGACAAGCTTGGCGTCGCCGCGCGGGGCGCCATAGACGGTGAAGTTGGTGGCGTCGAGCATGGTGCCCTGGAAATAGGCGCCGGCCTCGGAAGCGATACCCTGCTTGACGACGAGCTGCTGGTACAACCTGCTGCGGTTGTCGCCGCCGAGGATCTCGGCAAGCAGGTCGAGCGCCTCGGCTTCGCCGGGCTTGGCCGTGTGATAGGACGGCACCACCCATTGCGTCGAAAAACTCGGCACCGAGACGCGCGCGTCGGTCAGCGTCACCGTGCGCTTCGTGTTCTGCTCGGGCTCGACGGGACGGATGCGCGGCCGCAGGTCCGGGCCGCGGGCGACCTTGCCGTAGGTCCTTTCGGCCATCGCCTTCACCGCGTTGGGATCGACGTCGCCCACCACCACCAGCACGGCGTTGTTCGGCCGATAATAGGCGTCGTAGAAGGCTTTCGCGTCCGGACGGTTCAACTGCTCCATCTCCTGCATCCAGCCGATCACCGGAATGCGGTAAGGCTGGTTCTGCCAGAGCGTCGCGTCGACCTCCTCGTCGAGCACCGCCTGCGGGTTGCCGTCGATGCGCGAGCGGCGCTCCTCCAGGATCACGTCGCGCTCGGTCTTGATGACATCGTCGGTCAGGATGAGGTTACGCATGCGATCGGCCTCGAAGCCCATCATCTGCTCGAGCGCCGAAGGCGGCACCGTCTCGTGGAAGGCGGTGTAGTCGTAAGAGGTGAAGGCGTTGTTGGAGCCGCCGATCTCGGACACGGCGCGGTCGAACTCGCCGGCGGCGTGATTTGTCGTGGCCTTGAACATCAGGTGCTCGAAGAAATGCGCGATGCCGGATTTGCCGGGCGGCTCGTCGGCGCTGCCGATCTTGTACCAGACCATGTGGGTGACGATCGGGGCGCGATGGTCCGGGATGATGACCACTTCCATGCCGTTGTCGAGCAGGAAATCCTTGACCTCGCCGTCATCGGCCGCGCGGGCCGGAGCAGCCGCGGCAAGCCCCAGCGCGCCCGCCAGAAGCGCTGCGCGCAGCCCAATCCCTGTTTGTCTCATCAAGTTCTCCGGTCGCGGTTGCGCGACGATAGGCAAGGTTCGCTGGTGAGGCAAAGTGATTTGTTCGGCATTTTCGAGGCGAGACTAGTTGGCCTCGACGAAGCGGATGACCGTTTCGCCGTAATTGCGCTCGTCCATCACGGAAAAACCGGCGCCCGGTTCGAACGCCGCCGAGGCAGCCTCCTCGACGACGCAGAGCGCGCCAGGCAGAAGCCAGCCGCCGGCCTTGGCCGAGCGCAGCGCCCGCTCGCCGAGCCCTTTGCCATAGGGCGGGTCGGCGAAGATCAGGCCGAAGGGCGAGATCGTGCCGGCTTCCCCCAAATGAGCGGCGTCGCGACGAAAGATCTTGGTGCGGCCGGTGAGCCCATAGGCCTCGACATTCTCGCGGATCAGGCCTCGCCCTTCGGTCGATTCTTCGATGAAGACGCAGTAGGAGGCGCCGCGCGACAGCGCCTCAAGTCCGAGCGCGCCGGTGCCGGCGAAAAGGTCGAGCACGCGGCCGCCCTCGAGCTTTTCCGCGTAGCGATGCGCCAGGACGTTGAACACCGCCTCGCGGGTGCGGTCGGTGGTCGGGCGGATTGCGTTGCTTTTCGGCGTCGCCAGCGGACGCCCGCGGAACTCACCGCCGACGATCCGCATCGCCGCCCCTCTTCGGACCGCGCGGCCTGTCGCCGCCATCGCCTTCAGGACGCTCGCCGCGAGGCTTGCCGAACGGCTTCGCGCCCGGCTTGCCCTTGCCGCCCGGCTTGTAGGATGCCTTGCGCGCCTTCGCCTCGGCGGCCTTGGCGGCATCGGCCTCCGCCCTGCCCTTGCCGATCGGCCGGGCGCCCGGCGCCATCCAGACATTGGCCTTGCGTTGGCCCGGCGGCTCGATCGGCCGCTGCTCGCGCTCGGATTTCTTGCCCCCAAACCGCGGCTTGTCGCCGAAACCGCCGCGGTCGGATTTCGGGCCGCGCTCGCCGAACGCCCTGTCCGGCCCAAATGCCCTGTCCGGCTTTGTCGAGAGCTTGCTCAGCGCCTCGTCGCGGCTGCCTTCGCGGCGCTTGCGCGCCTTGATCAGCCCGCCCTCGCCGATCGGTCGATGGTCGCCGTCGCGCGTGAATTTCGGCCGGTCGGTCTCTTCACGGCGAGGCCCGCCGCCGCGCACCGGCTTGTTGGAGAACGGCTTTTGGATCTCGGCATCGAAATTGGCGCCGGACTCCTCGATCAGCCGCTCGCCAAGCTGTTCGCGCAACACGCGGCCCCTGATCTCGAGCACATGGCCCTCCGGCAGGTCCTCGAGCTGGAACGGCCCGTAGGAGATGCGGATCAGCCGCGTCACGTCGAGGCCAAGCGCGCCGAGTATGTTCTTCACCTCGCGGTTCTTGCCTTCGCGCAGGCCGAGCGTCAGCCACGCATTGGAGCCCTGCTCGCGATCCAGCGAGGCTTCGATCGAGCCGTAGAAGACGCCGTCGACGGCGATGCCTTCGCGCAGGCCGGCGAGCGCGCTCTCCTCGACCCTGCCGTGGACGCGCGCACGATAGCGCCGCAGCCAGCCGGTCGCCGGCAATTCGAGCACGCGCGACAGCCCGCCGTCATTGGTCAAGAGCAGCAGGCCCTCGGTGTTGATGTCGAGCCGGCCGATCGTCATCAGCCGCGGCAGGTCGGGCGGCAGCACGTCGAAGACGGTCCCGCGGCCTTCCGGATCGCGGTTGGTGGTGACGACGCCCGCCGGCTTGTGGAACAGGAAGAGGCGCGTGCGCTCGATCGGCGGGATCTCGGTGCCGTCGAGATGGATAACGTCGTTGGCGCCGACATTGAAGGCCGGCGAGTCCAGCACCTTGCCGTTGACCTTGACGCGGCCGGCCGCGATCAGCTCTTCGGCGTCGCGGCGCGAGGCGATGCCGGCGCGCGCCAGCCGCTTGGCGATACGCTCGCTGCTCTCCGGCGCGGCTTCCGAGGGACGCGGCCGCGGCTTGAAGCCGCCTTCCGGTTTCCTTGCGATGCTATCGCGCTGCGGACGATCGCTGAAGTCTCGCTTCGGCCGGTCGGCGAAATCGCGTTTGGGACCGTCATCGAACGCGCGCTTGGGGCGATCGAAACGTCGTTCGCCCCGCTCGCCTTCAGCCGCCACCGGCCGCTCGCCCCGCGGCGTATAGGGCTTGCGGCTCTCACGCTTGTCGAAGGGCTTGCCGTCGCGCGGCGGACCTTTGCGGAACGGCCTGTCGCCTCGCTCCCCGCCTTCCCCCGTTTCACGCGGCTTGTAGCTGCGCTTGAAGTCGCGGGCCGGGCGCTCACCTTCGGCCGCCATCGGCCGGTCGCCGCGCGGCGTGTAAGGCTTGCGGCCATCGCGCTTCTCGAATGGCTTGCCGTCGGGACGCGGACCTTTGTTGAACGGCTTTTCGGCGCGCCCGGCGCCCTCGCTCGTTTCGCGTGGCTTATAGCTACGCTCGCCATAGCGGCGCTCGCCTTCGGCAGCCGCGGGCCGCTCATGCTTGGCGAACGGCTTCTTGGTGCCATAGGCCGGCTTGCCGTCTCGCCGGCCCGCCGGTTTCGAGCCGCCTTTGCGAGGCCCGCGTGGAGATTTCTTGTCGTCGTTCATTACTTTGCTCGTTTTTGCCTGCTACGACGCCGCGCGCCCTTGCGGACGCCCAACGCAGGCAGTGTCATTCTTGATTTTGCGCATATGCCAGCGCGGCAAAAACCGATTCCGGTTTTCAAGGTCTCGCGCTAGATAACAGGATCGCTGTCGGGTGGCGAGGAGTAATCGGAATGGAGACCGCTTGAAACGACCGGATTTCATGGCCCTGGCGCTCGAAGAGGCCGAAGCGGCCGCCGGCCGCGGCGAAGTGCCGGTCGGCGCCGTGATCGCGAATGGCGGCACGGTGATCGCGAAAGCCGGCAACCGCACGCGCGAATTCTCGGACCCGACCGCGCATGCCGAGATGCTGGCGATCCGCGAGGCCTGCCGGAAGCTCGCAAGCGAGCGTCTCACCGGCCACGATCTCTATGTGACGCTGGAGCCCTGCGCGATGTGCGCCGGCGCGATCTCCTTCGCCCGGCTGCGGCGGCTCTATTTCGGCGCCGCCGACGAGAAAGGCGGCGCCGTGGTCAACGGCGCGCGCTTCTTCGCCTCGCCCACCTGCCATCACGCGCCGGATGTCTATGCGGGGATCGGCGAAAGCGACGCCGCCCTCATCCTCAAGGATTTTTTTCGCGAGAAACGGGATGGCGGGTGAAGTGGAGTGAGTAGTGAGTAGGTGACTACTGACTATTCAGAGCCCCAGCCAGTCGAACCAGCCGCCCTTCTTGCCTTCGGCCTGCGCCTTGAGACGGCGCTCCTTCTTGTACTCGTCCTCGCCGAGCTCGTTCTGCGGCGCGGTGGCGGCCGCCTGACGATAGGCAAGCGGCGGCTCGCTCAGATATTTGCGAGTGGTCGGATCGCCCTGCTTCTGTTCGGCCAGCCGGCGCTGAACCTCGGCGCGGCGCGTGGCGCTGGAATCATCCGGCGACCAGCGCGGCGGGTGGCTGGAACCCGAATCCGCCATCGCCTTCTTCACCGCTTCGGGATCGGTCTGGACATCCTCGGCCGCTTCAGGCTGGTAGTTCGGATCGTTCTGGTGCGCGGTGGCGTCGGCGCGGATGCGGGCGCGGCGCGCCTCCGGCGATTCGGGCCAGTCGGCGCTCGCCGTCTGGATGCTCTGCTGCGGCGCGGGCAAGCTTTCCTTCTGCCCAGGAGCTGGCTTCACCAGTTCAGGACGCGGCTTGTAGTCGATCGGATCGCGACGCTTCGGCGTGATCGCGGCAGCGCCGGAAACATCATCGAAGAGCTGCGCGGCAGCGGTCTTGCCGGTCCCGTAGGTGGGCGAGCTCACGCAGCCGGACATTGCGATGGCCGATACCACAAGCGGCGCCATCAGCGCGGCGCGCGCAAACGTTCTGTCGGTCATGCCAAAAAGTCCCACTCTAACAGCCTTTCGGTCGCCACCGGCCAAGGGCACGGTCCCCTGCTTCCCCGCATTTGCGATGGAAATCCGGCGACAATTTGTCTGCCGGAGTGTCGCGTGTTTACCTCAACCGCTCGTCAAGGGCAACGCACGGGCGGGTTTCCGGCCACCCGGCGCGCTGCTTTTGCACCGGCTTATAAACGGCCAAGCGCCTTCAGCTCGTGCAGCACGGCCGCATCGCGGGCCGAAACGTCCGGGAATTCCGGGTCCTGGCCGACATCGGCGGTGTAGCGCCAGGAGCGCGCGCATTTGACCAGACCGCGATCCTCGGCTTTCTCCACCACCACCGCCACGCCCTTGACGTCGTCGAGCGTGAAGGCGCCTTCCGGGGCTTTGCCATGCTTGACGACGAGGTCGCTGGTGATCGCCATCTCGGCCATGTCGACATCGGCGATCGCTGCTTCCAGCACCGCGTCGTCGAGCGTCACCACCGGCACCGCTTCGAGCGACGAACCGATCAGCTTCTCGGCGCGCGCGATCTCAAGCGCGCCGGTGACGACACGGCGCACTTGCCTTACCTTGCGCCATTTCTCGGCCAGCGCCTCGTTGCGCCAGTTCTGCGGGATCGCCGGGAACTGATCGAGATGCACCGATACGGCTTGCGGATGGCGGTCGAGCCAGGCTTCCTCGGTGGTGAAGGGCAGCATCGGCGCCAGCCACTTCACCAGGCATTCGAAGAGGTGGCGCACCACCTGCACGGCCGCCCTGCGGCGCAGGCTCGACGGCGCGTCGCAGTAGAGCGCGTCCTTGCGGATGTCGAAATAGAAGGCCGAAAGCTCCACCACCATGAAGTCCAGCAGCGTGCGGGTGATGCGCTTAAACTCGAACGCGTCGTAGCCCTGGCGCACCACCTCGTCCAGCTCGGACAGCCGATGCAGCATCAGCCGTTCCAGTTCCGGCATCGCCTCGACCGGCACATCCTGGCCGTCGTCATGAGCGAGCGTGCCCAGCATCCAGCGGATGGTGTTCCTGAGCTTGCGGTAGGCGTCGATATTGGTCTGCAGCACGTTCTTGCCGAGGCGCTGGTCTTCCCAATAATCGGTCGTCACCACCCAGAGCCTCAGGATATCGGCGCCGGACTGTTTGATGACGTCCTGCGGCACGACGGTGTTGCCGAGCGACTTCGACATCTTGCGGCCTTCCTCGTCCATGGTGAAGCCATGGGTGATGACCGTGTCGTAAGGCGCCCTGCCCCTGGTCCCGCAGCTTTCGAGCAGCGAGGAATGGAACCAGCCGCGATGCTGATCCGAGCCCTCGAGATAGACGTCGGCCGGCCATTTGAGATCCGGACGGTCTTCCAACGTGAAGACATGCGTCGAGCCGGAATCGAACCAGACGTCGAGGATGTCCATCACCTGGTGCCATTTCGAGGCATCGTGATTGCCGAGGAAGCGCGCCTTGGCGCCTTCGGCGAACCAGGCGTCGGCGCCTTCCTTCTCGAAAGCGTCCATGATGCGCCGGTTGACGGCCTCGTCCTTCAGCACATTGCCGTCCTCATCGGCGAAGACGGCGATCGGCACACCCCAGGCGCGCTGGCGCGACAGCACCCAGTCGGGGCGCTCCTCGATCATGGCGCGGATGCGGTTCTGGCCCGCCGCCGGCACGAAGCGGGTGTCGTCGATCGCCTTCAGCGCGCGGCCGCGCAGCGTCGTGCCGTCGCCAAGGTCCTTGTCCATATAGACGAACCATTGCGGCGTGTTGCGGAAGATGACCGGCTTCTTGGAGCGCCAGGAGTGCGGGTAGCTGTGCTTCAGCCGGCCGCGCGCGAAGAGCGCGTTGCGCTTGATCAGCTCGTCGATCACCGCCTGATTGGCATTGCCCTTCTTGCCGTTGTCATCGATGACGCGCGCTGCACCGCCGTCGTGTCCGGGGCCGAAGCCCGGCGCGTCCTTGGTGAAGAAGCCGGCATCGTCGACCGTGAAGGGGATCGCGGTATCGACGCCGCGCGCCCTCAGTTCGCTCGCGGCTTCCATCCAGGCGTCGAAATCCTCGCGGCCATGGCCGGGCGCGGTGTGCACGAAGCCGGTGCCGGCATCGTCGGTGACGTGCTCGCCGGCAACCATCGGCACCGGGAATTCATAACCGCCGCCGAGCCCCTTGAAAGGATGCGAAAGCGTAAGCTGACCAAGCTGTTCGGCCGAGACGCTGTGAAGCCTGTTGAACGTGACCTTGGCCTTGGCCGCACAGTCCTCGGCCAGCGCGTCGGCAAAAATCAGCTTCTCGCCGGGCTGCGGGCCGAATGCGTTCTCGGCCGCCGTCACCTCATAGAGGCCATAGGCGATGCGCGGCGAATAGCTCACGGCGCGGTTGCCGGGGATGGTCCAGGGCGTGGTCGTCCAGATGACGACATGCGCCTCGACCAGATCGAGCGCGGCCTCGTCCAGCGCCGGCGCGGCGCCGGCGACCGGCTGGGCGAGACTCGCGACGGGGAACTTCACCCAGATCGTGTCGCTCTCATAATCCTGATACTCGACCTCGGCCTCGGCGAGCGCGGTACGCTCGACCACGCTCCACATCACCGGCTTCGAGCCGCGGTAGAGCTGACCGGACATGGCGAATTTCAACAGTTCGCCGGCAATGCGCGACTCGGCATGGTAAGCCATGGTCGTATAGGGATTGTCGAAATCGCCGATGACGCCGAGGCGCTGGAACTCGTCGCCCTGCACCTTGATCCAATGAGCGGCGAAGTCGCGGCATTCCTTGCGGAACTCGTTGACCGGCACCTCGTCCTTGTTCTTGCCCTTGGCGCGATACTGCTCCTCGATCTTCCATTCGATCGGCAGGCCGTGGCAGTCCCAACCCGGCACGTAGTTGGCGTCATAGCCGCGCATCTGGAAGGAGCGGTTGATGACGTCCTTGAGGATCTTGTTCAGCGCATGGCCGATATGAATGTTGCCGTTGGCGTAGGGCGGACCGTCATGCAGCACGAATTTCTCGCGGCCGGCGGCCTCCTCGCGCAGCTTTCTGTAAAGGTCCATGTCCTGCCAGCGCTTGACCAGGCCAGGCTCCTTCTCGGGCAGGCCGGCGCGCATGGGGAAATCCGTCTGCGGCAAATAAAGCGTTTTGGAATAGTCGATCATCTCAACAGTGTCGGTCATTGATCTGCCATCTCAGGGGTACCCGACGACAAAAGCCGGGCGTTCAGGTCTTGCCTTGACGCATATCGTTTTCCCAAAACCGAAGCCACCTTCGGGCGATATGCGTTGATGTTCATGAAAAAAACGCGAGGGGCGCGCGCGAAAACTCCCGGCGGCTCCAGCGGCGCTCAGGCCGCCCGGAACACCGGGCCCGTAATTCGTATCGCGATCGCGAAAAGGCGCGAAAAGCTCATCATGGCGTGGCTTTTAGCGGATGGCGCGGCAGGAATAAAGCGCGGATTTCAAGGCATGAGGCCGCTTTCGCGACCTACATCGTGAAATTGAAGCGGTAAGTGGTCGAGACACCGAAGGTCCACTGGTTGCGGTCGCCCCGTTCCTTGACCAGGCTGGAATCGGCAGCCGGCCCCATCAGGCGCGAATATTCGGTGAAGACGCTCGCCGTCATCGGCTCGGTCACCTTCCAGGTGATCGCGCCGCCGAGACCTGTCGACTTCACACCGCCGCCCGGATGGTACTCGCTCAAGCCCGAAGCCGCCGCTTCCTTGGCATTGACGCCGTAATAGGCGTCGAAATAGTCCGACGAGGCGAAGGAAACGCGCGGACCGCCGGAGATGCGAACGGTCGGCGTGATGTCGTAGAAGGCGTCGGCCGCGATATCGGCGACGAAGCCGTTGTGGGAGCGTATGCCATGCCGCAACTCGGCCCGCGCGCGCAGCCAGTCCAGCGGATAAAATTCGAAGAAGCCGCCCACCTCGCCGCCGAAGCGCACCGGATCGAGCCCCTTGAGCTCATCCTTGCTCTCGCGCGAGAATATGAATTTGCCGGTCAAGCCGGCGCGAACGGAACCGTCATCGATCAGCGCCAGCGAGATGTTGTCGTTGCGCGAGGTGAAACGCGCCTCCGGACCGACCTTGCCGAGCGAAATGATCGGCTGGGCGCTGAGCATGTATTTCTTGCCGCCCTCGAAATTCGGCGCGACCAGCGCTGTGGCGCCGAGCGTCAGATACCAGTCGCCGGATATCCAGCTGCCCTCGCCCGCCTGGGCGACGGGCGCGGTGGACAGGCCCATGGCAACGGCCAGCGGAATCGTCCCGACAATACGCATCGTCACCCCTTACGCGAAACGCGCCGGTAGCACCACCTGCCAGCACTCAAGCCATGCCGTGCGTTCGGTAAAATTTGACTTAAAGTCGTAACGTCGGAACCAGCGGAATCGACGGCGAATTAGGCGACACGCCGGGTGCGGCGAGACGTCTCTATCAGATCGCAGGCCGCTTCCAGTCCGCCGGTAAGCGGATTTGATGCCCCGTAGGCAAGAGCCGCCTTGTGCCATTGCGCGGGGACCGCCGGGTTGCCGGCCTTCAGGATTGCCTGCCGCCAGATTTCAGGATCGTCGCGGTTGGCCACAACCAGCCCCGCTCCGCTGGCTTCGACATATTTTGCATATCCGCAGGCGTCCGATGCGATGACGGGCAAGCCGTTTGCGAGTGCCTCGAGGATCACCGTGCCTGTATTTTCAAGACGAGCCGGATGCAGCATGAAATCGCTTGCAACCACAATCGCCGGAATGTCTTCCTGGATGCCCAGCAGGGTAACCCGTTCCGACATGCCGGATTTGGCAATCAGGGCGCGAAGTCGCGTTTCCTCCTCGCTGCCTTTTCGAAGACCGGCGATCAGCCAATGGATATCCGGGAACGGCTGAAGGCCCTTTACCGCCCGGTCGAGACCCTTCACCTTCAATCTGTTGGCGATGGTCAAGGCAATGACGGATTTGCGGGGAAGCCCAAAACGATCGCGGATCTCATTGCGGTCGACAGTGAGCAGTTCCGGTCTGCGGCGTTTCGGATCGAGCGTCGGGCCGACGACGTGAATGCGCGATTCCTCGGTTCGCCAGAAGTCTCGGTAAAGCGCTGCCTGGTTTTCGCTGAGCGCAATGATCTGCACGGTGTTGCCAGGGGCAAAGATCATCGATTCGAGGTTCTGCTGGCGCATGAAGCGGGGCGAAAACGGCCGCCACCATCCGAGCTTCGACACAAAATAGGGCGGATCGCCGGCATAGTAGATGTCCAGACCCGCCATCTTGTTGAAACCGACCACGCAGTCGAAGTCGCGCCTGGCCGTCAGCACCGACCTTCCCAGCGCATATTCGGTGCCCGGATTGGAGAGAACCCTTGCCGGCTGGATTTTTATCGTAGCCGAACTCTCGACATGACCCACCTGGCGCGTCGTCAGGATCGTCACGCTGTGGCCGCGCCCGACCAATCGATCGCTGATATTGAGACAATCCCTCTGCAGACCCCCATTCATGAAGAGGGTAGAGATTGCGCAGCAGATTCTCATCGCGTTTTCCGGAGCGCCACCCCACCCCCAGGTCAGATCGGAGAGAGACCCCGGGTGCGCCATTCAAACAAACACGCCGGGCGCTCAAATGTTGGTCGTGTTGAAAAGACGCATATGCTGTATATAGCCCGTTATCAAGAGACCTGGATGCTGTTGCATTCGAGCTTTTTCAAAAAACTCAATTGGAGCGCGCATGAAAATTCCACGGGGCGATCATGGCTGCCACGCCGGGTCCGACTGAAAGCGGCGGCCGTGCCAAAGGCCCTGCGCGAATATGACTTGCGGCAATGGCTGAGGCTGCAGCCGCTGCTGCATGCCGTCAAGAGTGCCCGTTACCGGAAAATCGACCGGAGGTTTCTGCGTCAGCCGCTCAAGAATGGCGACATCCAAGGGATCCGTGCCGCCGCCCGCGATCGGTGTGTCCTGATTACCGTCGCTTTCGGCGATGCTCAGTGCCTGGAATTGCAGTTGCGGCTGACGAGACGATTCGTTCGCCATGATCTCCACATCGTTGCCGACAACAGCATCAGCGAAGCTTCCGCACGCGACAACAGGCAGGTATGCGCAACCCATGGCGCCGCGCATGTCAGGCTGCCGACCAATCCGTGGACCGCAAGAAGCCCGAGCCGGTCCCATGGCGCGGCGCTCAACTGGATGTGGCACAATATTCTGAAGCCTGCCGCGCCGACCGCGTTCGGATTCCTGGACCAGGATCTTTTCCCGACGCAGCCATGCGACCCTTTCGAGCCTCTTGAAGTTGCGCCGTTTCACGGCGACCTCCGCAGGGCAGGCTCGCGATGGTATTTGTGGGCTGGCTATTGCTTCTTCCGATTCGACGCCGTCGGCCGCAAGCCTCTCGATTTCGGGCTCGACTGGTTCGCCGGCCTCGACACCGGCGGAGCCAACTGGGAGGCGCTCTATCGGTATGTGGATCCGAGCACAGTTCCGCAACGGCCGATAACCGCATTCGCGGCCTTGCCTGGGGTTGAGCTCAGACGGGCCTATTGCGAATGGCGGGGAAGCTGGCTTCATGAAGTCGGCCTCGATGGCGACCTCTCGTTGAAGGCGAAAAAGCGTGAGGCGGTGCTGCGGCTGCTCGCGCCCGCACTTGAGGTCCCGCTCGGATCGGCGCGACAAGGAAATTGACGGTCGACAGACCGAGGAAACTTTGGAATTGGAATTTTGAAGCCAGGCTGCCGACATCCGAGAATTCAACGGCCATTCGGTCGCGACCAATCATCGCAAGGAAAGTTCCATTGCCGATAGTAAGCGTCATCATTCCGGTGCGAGACGGCGCGCAATATGTCGGCGAGGCCCTGCAAAGCATCCTGGACCAGGATCTGGCGGATATCGAAATCATCGTTGTCGACGACGGATCTTGCGACGACAGCGCCGCGATCGCGACATCGATCGGCAACCGTGATGGCCGCGTCAAAGTTGTCGCCAACCACGGCAAGGGGATCGTCGATGCGCTGAACATGGGGATTTCGCTCGCGCGGGCCCCTCTTGCCGCGCGCATGGATTGCGACGATATCTCGCTGTCCGACAGGTTGCGCCTGCAGGTGGCGTGTTTCCAGGCCGACGCCGATTTGCAGTTGCTCGGCACGGCGGGATTGCAGGTCGACCGGGACGGAAACCCGTTGGGGCCGATAGACGTTCCGGCCGGCAACGACCAGTTGCGGGACGCGCTTGCCAGGTACAATCCGATGCTTCATCCGACGGTGATGTTCCGGACCGAGGCCGTCCGGCGCGCGGGAGGCTACCGTCGGGCGTTCACCTATGCGGAGGACTACGATCTTTGGCTGCGGCTTTCCGAGACCGGAAAACTGGCCAACATGGATGCGCGGCTCGTGAAGCTGAGATCGCATCCGGGACAGGTATCGCGCATGAAGCAGGACCAGCAGAAGGCTGCCGCGGCATTGGCCAGGCAGTCGGCGCTGCTGCGTCGCAATCGCACCGAGCCGTTCGACGCCAACAGCCAACCCGCGCAGGCCATCGCGAGCTTTCTGGCATCGCGCGCCGCCACAGGGGCCGGCATCTCCAGCCTGGAAAGACGCGACATCGAGTTGCTGTTGCGAACCGCGGGCATACCCATGGCGGTCACTTGCAAGCTGCTGTTCCTGGCGGCTGTCGGCGCCCCTTCCTTCAGGACGCTTGCGCTGGGACCTCGACTGGCCTGGCGCAGGATGATCGCGCGCCCTGCAAGAATTCGGCCCAGCTGATGCGGCTTGTCGTCGATCTCTCGAGCATGGTGCGCTGGCTCGGCCCCCCGGTCGGCCTGGTCCGCGTGCAACGCCACTACGCAGCCGCGGCGGCCGCATTCAAGGCCTCCGAGGTGGCATTCACGGTGTTCGACCCGATCGAGCGGGTGCTTAGACAGGTTTCGCCGACCATGGCGGCGGAGATCATCGCCGGCAACATTTCGTGCGACATGAGCTTTTACCCGGACCCTGCCCGCTTCAAGACGCGGTTTTACGATCGCTGGCCGAACTGGGCCCGGCGGTCGCTGATGGCGATCATCAGACCGCGCCGGATCCTGATAATGGAAATCGGCGCGTTCGGCCGACGCAATCCCGGCAGCCCTTTGCATCGTTTCCTCGAGCGGATCGAAAACCGGCTGATGAAGGAAACCGAGCGGCGGCAAGTCGCTGGCGTGGGCGGTTCACGCGCCCGGATCGTCCCGCTCAGGACCGTGGCCGGCAACAAATACGACCTTTCGCCCGGCGACCATCTGCTCTTGATGAACAACGACTGGGCGCACACCGATATCGAGGTCATTTCGCGTGAGGCGCGCTTGGCCGGCGCAAAGCTGATCGTGCTGTTGAACGACATCATTCCGATCCAGTTTCCCGAATGGTACAAGCCGCACGACGTCAAGAGATTCACGGATTATGTGGATCTGGCGATGAGGCTGGCAGACCGTTTCATCCTGACTTCGAGGCGCGTCACCACCGATGTCGTGGAATATGCCGCCAAGCGCGGCATCCACCTGCCGCAGCTGGAGCATGTCCCTCTCGGCTGCGACAGTGCCCGCAAATCGAAGGCGGACGGCCGCCTGCCGGATGGGCTCGAGACGGATCGCTACGTCCTCTTCGTTTCCACCATCGAACCGCGCAAGAACCACTCGCTGCTCATGGATGTCTGGACGCGCCTCGTCCTGGACGGAACAGTCGCGCGTAGCGGCATGAAGCTGCTTTTCGTCGGCCGCAGCGGCTGGATGGTCGACGGCATCCTGGCCAAGCTTCACGGCCATCCTGCCTACGGCAAGAGCCTCGTTCATCTCGACAACGTCGATGATGGTACGCTGTCCCTTCTTTACCGCAACAGCGCGTTCTGCGTGTACCCGTCGCTCTATGAGGGATATGGGCTGCCGCCTGTCGAGGCGCTGGCCTACGGCAAGGCGCTGATCGCCTCGACGGGCGGAGCCATCGCCGAAGTGGTCGGTTCGTCGGGACTCTGCCTCGATCCGCTCGACGTCGAAGCATGGGAAAACGCGATGCGGGAGTGGATCAGTTCGCCCGCGGCCCGTGCTCCGTACGAGGCGAAGGCCGCATATTTCGTGGCGCGAAGCTGGGGGCAGGCCGGCCGGGAGACGCTGGAGGCGACGCTGGCACCCTTCCCTGACGAAATCCAAACGCCGCAACGTTGAAATCGCTGTATGCCAGCCGATCGCGGTCATCCGGCCGACGCCGGCGAGTCGGTTCGTCGGCAAATGGCGGGCTGACGAAGGCGGCGCTTCGCTGGTGCCGCGCTGCTCGCTGGACGCTCAAGTTCATCGGGACTACCTTCCTTTCACCCGCAAGCGGCGCGGCGACATCGGAGGGAAAAGATCATGACTTTGCAAGGCGATGCTCTGAAAGACGCGATCGGCCAGACGCGGGACAAATGGGGATGGTTTGTGGCGCTCGGCGTGTTGCTGCTGATCTTCGGCGGCATCGCTTTCGGCAATCTGTTCATCGCCACCGTCGCTTCCGTCTATGTCGTCGGCTGGCTGATGCTGATGGCAGGTGTCATCGAGATCATCCACGCCTTCGGGGTCAAGACCTGGGGACGTTTCTTCTACTGGCTGCTGAGCGGCCTGCTCTACGCCGTTGCCGGCTTCTTCGCCTTCGACAACCCGTTGCTTGCCTCGGCGGTGCTGACGCTGCTATTGGCCATCGCGCTCGTCGCTTCGGGGCTTTTGCGGTCCTGGGTGGCCTTCAATCATCGGCCACAGCAAGGCTGGGGATGGCTGCTGGCCGCCGGCATCATCACCATTGTGCTCGGCCTGATGATTGCCATGGGCTGGCCGGTGAACAGCCTTTGGGTGCTGGGCCTCTTCCTGGCGATCGATCTAGTGTTCCAGGGATGGAGCTTCATCGCCATCGGGCTGGCGCTGAAGCGGTAGCAGCAAGCGGCGATCCAGGGTGTGTTGAGATTCAGGTCAGGCCGAGCCGAGAACGGCGGTTTCCGAGAACCGGAGCGGAGCGTACTTCTCGTACGTGAGCACCGGAAGCGCAGGAAACCGTCGTTCGCAGGCCGGCATCACCTGAATATCAACGCAGCCTAGAACGCGATTTCGGCGTCCAGTTGCGAAAGCGGGCGCACGCCCTTGAGCAGCGCCCTCGCCTCTGCCTCGTCCTTTTTCATCTGTGCTACCAGCGCATCGAGGCCGTCGAATTTGAGCTCCGGCCGCAGGAAGCCGAAGAACGACACCTGGCAGGTCTCGCCATAAAGATCGCCGGAAAAATCGAAGACGTAGGTTTCGAGCAGCGGCGCGCCATTGTCGTCGACGGTGGGACGCCGGCCGAAGCTGGCGACACCGTCATGAAGCGCGCCGTCGGCGCGACGGAAGCGGACGGCATAAATCCCCTCCTTCAAGGCCGCTTCCGGCGAAAGCCGCATATTGGCGGTCGGGAAGCCGAGGGTGCGGCCAAGCCGCTGACCGCCGATCACTTCGGTCTCGATGGTGAAACGGTAGCCGAGCAGGCCGGCGGCCTCCTCCACCTTGCCTTCGGCGAGCAGGTCCCGGATGCGGCTCGACGAAACCACCTCCGCGCCTTCATCGCGGAAGGCGTCGACCAGCGTCACGCCGAAGCCGTGCCGTTCGCCAGCCGCCATCAGAAAGGCCGGCCCGCCCTGGCGGTCCTTGCCGAAATGGAAGTCGAAACCGGTGACGGCGTGGCGGATGCCGAGGTTCTTCTCCAGCACATCGGTCACGAAAGCCTCAGGCGAGAGCGAGGCAAAATCGCGCGTGAACGGCTGCTCGACCAAAGCGGCAAAGCCAAGTCCGGCGAGCAGCCGCGCCTTCATCGGCGGCGGCGTCAGCACGAAGAGTGGCACCTGTGGCCGGAACACCTTGCGCGGATGCGGCTCGAAGGTGAGCACCAAAGCGGGCACGCCATTGCGGGTTGCTTCGCTCAGCGCGCGCTCCAGGACGGACTGATGGCCGCGATGGACACCGTCGAAATTACCGATCGCCACGACGCCGCCACGCAGATGCGCGGGCAGCGGCGCGACCGCCGAAAGACGTTGGAAGGCTTGGTTCATGTCGAGGCGCCCGTCATGGCGACACCACCAACCTATTGCAGACGCGCAATGACGGCGGCCGGCCGGTAGCCGTGCTTTTCAAGGAAGCCGGCCAGCCTTTCAGGATCGGGGCGGAGCGGATCGCCATAGTCGCGAGCGTGGATGCCGCCCGAAACATAGAGCACGTCAAAGCCGTTGTCGGCCGCGCCCTTGACGTCGGTCATCATGCCGTCGCCGATGGCGAGGACCTCGCTGCGCTCGACGGCGCGGCCAAGAAGGCCGGCGACCTCCTTCATGGCGACATCATAGATCGGCGCGAAGGGCTTGCCGGCAATCAACGTACGGCCACCCAGCTGCGCGTAATCTCGCGCGAGCGCGCCGGCGCACCAGATGGTGCGCTCGCCGCGCTCCACCAAGATATCCGGATTGGCGCAAATGAACGGCAGATTGCGGGCACGCAGCCGCCGCAGCAGCTCCGCATAGTCGGCGGGCTTCTCGACCTCGTCGTCATAGAGGCCCGTGCAGACGATGCCCGAGGCCTCGAATTCCTCGACGAGATCGACGTCGAGCCCATCATAAAGGGTGAAATCGCGCTCGGGACCGATGTGAAAGATCTTCGTCGGTCCTTCTGCGATCAGGTCGCGGGTCACATCGCCTGATGTGACGACGTGGTCAAAGGCGTCGGCGGGTACCCCGATGACCTTCATCTGGGCGACGACATCGGCGCTGCGGCGCGGCGAATTGGTGATGAGCACGACCGGCACATTCGCCGCGCGCGCCCTTGCAAGCGCCGCGGCAGCGGCCGGAAAGTGCCATTCGCCATTGTGCACGACGCCCCATACGTCGCACAGTATGGCGGCGTAGCGCCCTGCAAGATCATCGAGCGAAGCGATAATGTCAGGCGAATCCGCCATGCCGTGTCCCTGATTTCGATCCTGACAAGACCGCGACAGCCATTCTTCAGTTCAGAGGACGCCACGGCCGGTCCCGCATAACCGAAGCGCTTCATCCTGTCACCAGCTTTCCGGCATCGGCCTTCGACGGCGCGTCGGTGCACAGGGTTAATGCCCAGTCAAACGACCGTGCGATCTTGACGCTTCGAGGGAGCTAAAATTTAACGATTCATGGATCATGCTAAACGAGAAACTATAGGATCCTGGCGGGGGCTAAGGGCATTGATCCGCAAATTCCTACGCGACAGACGAGGCAACTATGCCTTGATGACGGCCGTCACCATGATACCGCTGATGGGCGGGGTGGCGCTTGCGGTCGACTATACCGAGCTCATAAGAGAGCGGCAGGAGACGCTGAACGCGCTGGACGCCGCCGGCATCGCGACGGCACAGCATATCGTCGCCGGCGCCACCGACGCCGAAGCCAAGGCCTATGCCAAGACATTTTTCGAGGCCAATCTGAGGCACGTCCTTCCGGCGAACACCACGCTGACGGTCACCTTGCCCAACAACAATGCGGGCGGCGGCACGCTGGTGCTCGAAGCCGCCCTGAAGTACCAACCTTACTTCCTGCCGGCCGCGGTCGCATTGCTTGGCGGAACGCCGGGCCAGACGAACGTCAACTTCTCGGCCAGATCTGAAATTCGCCTTAAGAACACGCTGGAAGTGTCGCTGGTGCTCGACAATTCTGGCTCGATGGCCGAACTCGGCCACGGCTCGAATCAAGTACGTTTCGACCTTCTGAAGAGTGCCGCCAAGCAGCTTGTCGACCAGTTGTCGGGGCAAGCGCAGCTGATGAAGCAGATTTCCAAGCCGGTTCAGTTCAGCCTAGTTCCGTTCGCCGCCTCGGTGAATATAGGCCCGGCCAACTCGACGGCGGCGTGGATGGATCAGGATGGCATCTCGCCCATCCAGCACGAGAATTTCGACTGGACGACGATGACCCAGGGGAATTCGCCCTGGCCCCAGAGATATGTCGAGAAGGTCGGCAGCATCTGGTATGCGCGGGGCACCGATTGGGATCCCACCCAAAAAGACAAGCCGCTGACGCGCTTCTCGCTCTACAAATGGATGCAGCGAATTTCGGCTTGCACCAAAGATTCGAACAATGTTTGCACGTCCAATATAACCTACGCGCCGATCGCGAGCTGGAGCGGCTGCGTCGAGTCGCGCCCCTATCCGTACAATATCCAGGATACGGCCGCCTCGACCTCCACACCGGCGACGCTGTTCGTGCCGATGTTCGCGCCTGACGAGACCGACTATACCGACGGCTACTCCCGGCCTGCAAACAACAACTGGCATCTCGACGTGACGTCCAGCAGCGACAGCCCGACACCGACGCGCCAAAAATACATGCCGAAATATTTCAACTACGGCAACAAGGTCACCCCCGCCTACGGCAACAATGCCGGCCCGAACACCAGTTGCAGCACGACCGCGATCACGCCGCTGACCGATGTCTCCACCTCTGCCGGCGCCACCACGGTCAAGAACGCGATCGACGCCATGGTCGATGTCGGCGCCACCAACGTGCCGGAAGGTATGGCCTGGGGCTGGCGGACGCTTTCCAGCACCGCGCCCTTCACCGAGGGACGCCCGGAAACACAAAAAGGCAACGACAAGGTTCTGATTGTGCTGACCGACGGGGCCAATACCTATTACACGCCGGATTCGGTGAGTGCCCAGTCGTACTCCGGCACCTACTACAGGAGCGGCGGCAACGATCTTTCCGGCAACAAGGCCATCTATTCCGCGCTTGGATATCTTGCCTACGGCAGCCAGACCAAGCCGTTCGGAAGCACCTACACCTATGGCCGGCCATTCCTCGGCACCAGCATCAACGTCAGCAAGAGCGATTATTCGAACGCCAACTACACCAAGGCCATGAGCGAGCATCTGGCAACGCTATGCGACAACGCCAAGGCGGCCAACATCGTCGTTATGACCATCGCCCTCGATCTCGATTCAACCAACACGGCCGAAGCGGCGCAGATGGCAGCGCTGAAGACCTGCTCGTCGGATTCGCGCTACGCTAAGGATCCAGCGGACCCGACCGGCAAGACGCCGAAGAAACTGTTCTGGAACTCGACCGGCGCCACGCTGTCGGACGACTTCAAGGCGATCGGCAACGAATTGTCGAACCTGCGCATCGTCAGCTAATCTGCTCGGACAAGCGATCGACGACGCCCGTCGTAAAGCGGGCGCTTCCATCGTGCAGCGCACCATCGGAAATGATTTGGTTAGCGGCTGGTGAAGTCGCCGTTAAGCAATCGAGCGGTTTGCCAAACCGGTCCTTCAGCGTTTTGTGGAAATGTCGCCCGACAGAGAATCCGCCGGCGGGGGGCCGCTCGAGAAAAATGCGCAAATTCTGGCATCAATTCTGCCGTGACCGCCGCGGCAACTATGCGCTCATGACCGCAATCGCCATGGTGCCGCTGATGGGAGCAGTGGCGATGGCCGTCGATTTCAGCGAGCTCAACCGCCAGAAGCAGATGGTGCTCAACGCGCTCGACGCCGCCAATTTCGCCGCGGCGCGGCGGCTTGCCGAAGGCGCCACGGATGACCAGATCAGAGCCTATGCGGTCGACTTCTTCAACGCCAATTTGAACAACATCGACCCCGCCGACATCTCGCTCAACATCACGCTGCCCACCAGCCAGACAGGCGGCGGTCTGCTCACGATGAGCGCGACGCTGAACTACCACCCTTATTTCTACCCGTCCTCCTCGCTGCTCGTCGGCGCATCCACGGTCGATGCGAACAAGTCGATCAACCTTGCCATGGACTCCCAGGTGCGGCTGAAGAACACGCTGGAAGTGGCGATGGTGCTCGACAATTCAGGCTCCATGACAACGCCCGGCACAGGCACGGGACAGAAGCGCATCGACCTGCTCAAGCAGGCGGCCAAGCAGCTCGTCGACACGCTGGGGCAGCAGGCGGCGCAGATCAAGCAGATCGACAAGCCGGTCCAGTTCAGCCTCGTGCCGTTCGCGGCGTCGGTCAATGTCGGGCCGAACAACGACAACGCCTCCTGGATGGACACCTATGGGCTGTCGCCAATCGCCAACGAGAATTTCGATTGGTCGACGCTGAACGCTCCCGCCAAATACGCCCAGAAAATCAACGGCATCTGGTATAAAAAGGGCACCGGCTGGGGCGCGGAGGAAGGGCAGATACTAACCCGTTTCGAGCTCTATCGGGATATGAAGGTCGTCACCAGCCACGAACGCATCGCCGGCAGCAAGCGCGTCGTCTGCGACGAATATCGCGACAACCATACCTGCGAGCGCAGCCACAACGAATATGACTACAACGACACCTATGGCCCGTTCGCCAGTTGGCAGGGTTGCGTGGAAGTGCGGCCCTATCCCTACAATGTCAACGACACGCCGGCCTCCGGCGGGCCTAACAACACGGGTATCGGGATCGGCGATCCGGCGACCATGTTCGTGCCGATGTTCGCGCCCGACGAGCCCGGCAACCATTGGTATGTCACACAGGATCCTGACGAACCGAGGCCGGTGACCTATGGCGCCGCCAACAGCTGGTGGAACGACGATCCGTCGAGCACCACCGGCAAGACCAGGCAGTCCAATATGGCCAAATACTTCATGCCACGGCCGATCAATGCTCCGGTATTGAGCTCGGGCGCCGGGCCGAATTACAGCTGCACCACCACACCGATCACGCCGCTCACCGACGTCACCCAAACAAATGGGCTCGCGGCCATCAAGGCGGCGATCGACCTGATGCAGCCCAACGGCAACACCAATGTGCCCGAAGGCATGGCCTGGGGCTGGCGCACGGTTTCGAGCGCCGAACCCTTCACCGAAGGCCGTCCGGAATCCGAGCGCGGCAACGACAAGGTCGTCATCGTGCTCACCGACGGCGAGAACACCTATTCGACGGTCAGTTCCGATCCGGCCGGCAACAAGTCGACCTATGCCGCCTACGGCTATACCGGCGTCGGCTATAACGGCACATCGATCACCCGCCTGTTCGGCGGCACGTCGAGCGCCATCGGCCAGTTCAACTATTCGTCGAGCAACTACACCGCGGCGATGAACGAGCAGCTGGCGAAGCTGTGCGACAATGCCAAGGCGGCCAACATCATGGTGATGACGGTGGCGCTCGACATGTCGTCTATCAGTTCAAGCGACCAGAAGGCGATGGCCGCGCTGAAGGCCTGCTCTTCCGATTCCCGCTTCCGCAAGGATCCGACCGACCCTAGTAAACCGGCCAAGCTGTTCTGGAACGCCACCGGCGCAACGCTCTCCGACAACTTCAAGGAGATTGCCAACGAGCTGTCCAATTTGCGCGTGGTTGGGTAAGGGGGGCCGGCGCTGAGCTGCCAATCTCCCCCTTTGCGGGGGAGATGCCTGGCAAGGCAGAGGGGGTGTGAAGGAACGCCATCCCTTGTCAAATCGGCCACTGCTTAGACGATATGAAATTGTTGACGCCGGCGGGACAGCACCCCCCTCTGCCTTGTCAGGCATCTCCCCCGCAAGGGGGGAGATTGGCAGCTTCGCCGATTTCGCCAATTGTCCGCGCTGGCGCAAAAGCTCCCGCAATCATGCTCTTGCGAACGGCGAGGCGCGTGATGACTGTTACGCCGCCACCGGAGACTCCGATGCCCGACGCCGCCAATTATCTCACTTTCGCGCTGATCTGCCTCGGCATGGTGCTCACGCCTGGGCCAAACATGCTCTACCTGATCTCGCGCTCGCTGTCGCAAGGGCCGAAAGCCGGGCTGATCTCGCTCGGCGGCGTGGCGCTGGGCTTCCTGTTTTATGTGGTCTCGGCAGCCTTCGGCATCACGGCGCTCATCTTCGCCGTGCCATACGCTTACGACGCGCTTCGCTTCGCCGGCGCGCTCTATCTGTTGTGGCTCGCCTGGCAGGCGCTGAAGCCCGGCGGGCGCTCGCCCTTCCAGGTCCGCGAGTTGCCGAGGGACAGGCCGCGCAAGCTCTTCGTCATGGGGCTGATGACCAACCTGCTCAATCCGAAAGTGGCTGTGCTCTACCTGTCGCTGCTGCCGCAGTTCATCAATCCGGCCAAGGGCCATGTTCTGTCGCAGCTTCTGGTGCTCGGCGTGACGCAGATCTCGATCAGCCTCACCGTCAACGCCATCATTGCGGTGACGGCCGGCTCGATCGCGAATTTCCTCGCCGGACGGCCGTTCTGGCTGGTCGTGCAGCGCTGGATGATGGGCACGGTGCTGACCGCCCTGGCCTTGAAGATGGCGACCGAGGCGCAGCGCTAGGGCACATTGATATTCAGGTGAGACCGGCCTGCGAATGACGGCTGTCTGCGCTTCCGGTTCTCACGTACAGCAGTACGCTCCGCTCCGGCCTTCGCCGGCCGAAGCCCTCATAAGTGTCTTTGCCCTATGAAGGCTACGGCCGGCGTAGGCCGGTTCTCGAAAGCCATCATTCTCGACCCCGCCTGACCTGAATCTCAACGCACCCCAAGGGCGAGCCATCAGATCTACATCGGCCGGCGTACAGGCCGGATCTGCTCCGGCTCGACCACCTTGCGGTAGAGATGCCAGGTCGCGTGGCCGAGGATCGGCATGACGACGGCAAGCCCGGCAAACAGCGGGATCGAGCCGACCACCAGCAACACGGCGACCGTAAGCCCCCAAAGCGCCATCGTCAGCGGATTGGCCATGACGGCACGGGCCGAGGTTTCAATTGCCGAGACGGCGCCGACATCGCGGTCAAGCAGCAGCGGAAAGGCAATGACGGTGGTGGCCAAAACGACGGCGGCGAAAACGAAACCGACGGCGTTGCCGACGAGGATCAACGTCCAGCCCCTGCCGGTCGTCAGCACATCGCGCAAAAAGGCGCCGACGGAAGCGGGCGGCTCGGCGCCGAACAGGCTGGTGTAGAGCGACTGCGCGGCGAACAGCCACAACAGGAACAGCGCGAAAAGCAGGACGCCGATGACAGCGATCGACGGCAGCGCCGGCGAATGGCGCACGTCGAGCGCATGGTGCCAGCGGCTGCTCATGCCGAGCTCGCGCCGGCGGCTGATCTCATATAGGCCAATGGCCGCGAAGGGCCCGATCAGCGCGAAGCCCGACATCAGCGGATAGACGAGCTGGATGGCGTTGGAGCCGGAGCTCCACCGGGTCAGGATCAGGCCGACGATCGGATAGATCAGGCACAGGAACACATAATGCGACGGCTTGGCCCAGAAATCCTCGGCGCCGAGCCTCAACGCATCCCAGAGATCCGACGTGGTGATGTGGCGCACCGTGGGCTGCACATGCATCCCGCGCGCGTCCGCCATGACATGAAAACCAGCCATAACCGTCCTCCGTTTTATACCGGGGGCGGTCACCGCCTGGGTGGCCGCCCGTGGCTGCCACTTTCAAGAACGCCGGGATGATAACCGATCTTCCGGGGAATGTCGCGCTTCATGCGATTTTCATCGCCCTGCCCGGCAAAAGCCACGATCGCCGGTATCAGAGGCCGCATGACCACCTTGATCACCACCTCCCCCGATTTCAACCGCCGCACGTTGCTCGCGGCCGCCGGCCTAGTGGCGCTTGCCGGCATAGCCGCCTGCAGCACCGTCTCCGTGCGGACCGGCGAAGGCGCCGGCGTCTCTTCGTCCGCGACAGCGACGTTGGCCAGTATCCGCAACTCCGCCGGTCTGCCGACGCTGACGCCGGACGCGCAGCTCGAACAGGCGGCGCTGCAGCAGGCCGGCTATATGGCCTCGCGCGAGCGCATGAGCCACACCACTGGCTGGGGCAAGGATTTCGCCTCGCGCATGAAGGACAATGGCGTGCGGGGTGCTGCGGCCGAAAACATCGCCGAGGGCCGCTTCGACCTTGAGAAGCTGTTCGACATCTGGATGCATTCGGCCGGCCACCGCCGCAACATGCTCGATCAGGATTTCAGCCGCTTCGGGCTGGCTTACGTGCGCGACGGCCGCGATCCGGCTTTGCGCTATTGGGCGCTGGTGCTGGGCCGCTGAAAAGGCGGCCGGCTGAGAGCAGCGACTTTATCAATCCATATGCGCGGCCGGCGCCCCGCCCGCCGGTGCCGCTTTTGGCTTGCGCAGCAGAATGACGAAAGGAATGGCGGCCAGCGTCATCACCATCAGGATCTTGAAGTCGTTGATATAGGAAATCATCATCGCCTGGGCATTCACCGCGCGGTCGACCTGCGAAAGTGCTACGGGATCGCCGGCGGCGGCCGCCGGAGAAGCGGCCCACAGATTCGGGTTGTATGGATTGATGAAGGCCGACAGCTCGGTGTGGTTGACCTGGGTGTTGCGCACCATCAGCGCTGCGACCACCGATACGCCGATGGAGGAGCCCAGATTGCGCACCAGGCTGAACAGCGAGGTGGCGTCGGTGCGGTAGCGCGCGTCGAGCGTGGCGAAGGCGACCGTCGACAGCGGCACGAACACCATGCCCATGCCGAGACCCTGGATGACGCCCGAGGAGATGATCAGCCAATTGTCCATCTGCGGCGTGAAGCTCGCCATCGTGTAGAGCGACTGCGCGGTGAGCAGGAAGCCGATGGCGACGAGGATCCTGGCATCGATCCTGTGCATGATGCGGCCGACGACCAGCATCGAAATCATCGTGCCGATGCCGCGCGGACCCAGCACGACGCCGATGGTCACGGTCGGATAGCCGAAGATGTTGGCCAGCATCGGCGGCAACAGCGACATCGAGGCCAGGATCAGCACGCCCATGACGAAGATGAAGCCCAGCCCGGTCACGAAATTGCGGTCGAGGAATATCTTCGGATCGATGAAGGGATGCTCGGCCGTCACCGTGTGGATGATGAACACCCAGAAGCCGGTGAGCGACAGAGCGAGCTCGATCCAGATTTCGGCCGAGTTGAACCAGTCGACCTCGCCGCCGCGGTCGAGCAGAAGCTGCAGCGCGCCGACACCAAGCGACAGCATGGCGAAGCCGAAGAAGTCGAAGCCGCGCACGCGCTTGGCGATGACCGGCAGGTAGGCGGCCATGCCGAGGAAGGCGAGGATGCCGACCGGCAGATTGATGAAGAACACCCAGCGCCAGTTGAAGTTTTCCGTCAGCCAGCCGCCGAGCGTCGGCCCCAGGATCGGCCCGAGCATGATGCCGGCGCCCCAGATCGCCATTGCCTGGCCATGGCGCTCCTTCGGGTTGATGTCGAGCAGGAAGGTCTGCGACAGCGGCACGATGGCCGCGCCGAACACGCCCTGCAGCAGGCGGAAGAGCACTATGGTCTCGAGGCTCCAGGCAAGACCGCAGAGCATGGAGAAGATGGTGAAGCCGACGACGGCGGTGAGGAACAGCTCCTTGCGGCCGAGCCTGTCGGCGAGCCAGCCGGTAACCGGCGTCATGATCGCCGCCGCCACGATATAGGAGGTCAGCACCCAGTTGATGTTGTCGGGCGAGGCGCCGAGGTCGCCGGTCATGGTCGGCAGCGCGACATTGGCGATTGTGGTGTCGAGCGCCTGCATGATCGTCGCCAGCATCAGCGCGACTGTGATCAGTCCGCGGTGCGGCACTTCCTTGAAGACTTCGGGCGTGCTCATGACGCTGAACTTCCAGCAGGTAACAAAAACGTGTACATTAGAGCATGATGCCGAAAAGTGTGAAGCGGCGTTCGGACGCCATCATGCTCTATCTCTTTGATTTAGAGACGGATTCAGATTTCAGGTCGAACACCTGAAATCATCCGGCTCTAGGTTTCCGGGCGGCAAAGCCTCCCGTTGAGAGACCTTCATCGCGGTGGGACGCGACTATCGATGTGGGGGTTACATCGACTGAAAGTCTCTGTTGGAGCGGATGCCTGCCGCCCGGAAACCTGAGGACCAACGGGTCCGTGGCCGGGCCTCAGCTTTCGAACGAGCCGCCATGCGGCTTACCTTGCTGATCCCTTGCCACGTCTCCACCAGACCAATCCCCTCAATGCCCGCCGGATCGCGACGGGCTCGCTGTCTTACCGCGCCTGCTCCCCTGCCGTGGCGTGACCGAAGATCGACGGCAGGCCGCGCGCCACGCCGGTATCGACGGTGACGGTGGCGCTCATGCCGGTGCGCAACGCCATCTTGGCGTCGGGGTCGGTCAATTCCAGGCGCACGGGAATGCGCTGCGTGACCTTGACCCAGTTGCCGGTGGCGTTTTGCGCGGGCAGCAGCGAAAACTCCGCGCCCGTCCCGGCGCCGATGGCTTTCACGGTCGCCTCGAAGGTGCGGCCCGGATAGGTGTCGACGACGATCTCGGCCTTCTGGCCCGGCTTCATGTTGGTGAGCTGGGTCTCCTTGAAATTGGCATCGATCCAGGTGTCGCCCGTCTCGACCAGAGCGAACAGCGGCGTGCCGACGCCGACATACTGGCCGACCTTGAACGACGCGGCCTGGTAGACGATGCCGTCGGCCGGCGCCTTGACCGTCGTCTGCGCCAGATCGTAGGCGGCCTTGTCGCGCGCGGCGAGCGCCGCCATCACGGTCGGATGCTTGTCGGTCTCGATATCCGGATTGCCACCGAGCGCTGCCTTGGCGCTGACGATGCCCTGCTGTGCGACGGCGAGCTGCTGCTTGGCCTTGTCGAGATCGTTGCGGGCCTCGTCGAGCGACGACTTGGCGTTGATGCCTTTCTGCGCGAGATCGGCGGCGCGGCCATATTGCGACTGCGCATAGTCGACCTCGCTGGAGGCGGACTTTTCCTGCGCCATCGCCTGGCTGTAAGCGGCGCGCAGCTGCTCGACATTGAGGCGCGCGGCGGCGACCGCCGCATCGGCCTGGGCGAGCGCGATCTTGTAAGGCTCGGGGTCGATGACGAAGAGAAGGTCGCCCTGCTTGACCAGCTGGTTGTCGGCTATGCCGACCTGCACGATACGCCCGGCCGTGTCGGAGGCGACCGAAATCCTGGCCTGCTGCAGGTTGGCGTTCTCGGTTTCCTGATAGCGGCCGCCCGTGATCCAGACATACGCGCCGCCGGCAAGCAGGGCCAGCGGCAGGGCGACCATCAACAGGAAGCGTCCGGGGCGGCGCTTCTTCTTCGGCGCCGGAGCGAGCCGCGGCTCGGCAGCCGCCGCAACCGGAGCGGCCGCCGGCTGGGCCGGCGCTTCCGCGACCGGCTGCGCCGGCGCAAGCTTGGTGACGTTGTCGTCTTCTATCTTGGCTGCCGCGTTCATGCTGCTGCCCCTTCCGTATTCTTCATCTTTTCCAGGGACGTCTCGGCGTCCGTCAAATTCTGCACGATGGCGTCCAGCACTCGGATCAGGACGCGGCGTTCTTCCGCCGACACGCCGGTCAGCGATTCCTCATAGACCTCGCCGGCCAGGCTCTTGACGTCGGCATAGGCCGCGTTCGCCTTCTCGGTCGGAAAGATCATGCGCACGCGCCGGTCGGTCGCGTCCTGGCGACGCTCGATCCAGCCGCCCTCCTCCATGCGGTCGACCAGGCGGGAGACGCTGATCGGCTCGATTTCGAGGAGCTCGGCAAGCCGCGCCTGCGCGACGCCCGCCTCCTTGGCAACGCGCACAAGCAGGCGCCACTGCGCCGAGGAAAGGCCCAACCCACTGGCGCGCGCCTCGAAACGCTTGCGCATCAGGCGCTGCACGTCGTGGATCAAAAATCCTAATCTGTCGATGCCGTCGGAAACCATGAGCGACATATATAATAAGCGTGCTTACTATTCAAGGGGCCGCTTTGCTCCAGAAGCCAGCAAATCGACGTTGCAGCAAGGCAAGCTCCCTTACGGTTAGCGATCGATGAACGTGCAGGGGTCGGTGCCGGTAGGCCCATCCCAAGGCCAAGAGATCATGGCCGGTTGCGCATCAGCATGGTGACGACGAAGAAGGCGCCGAGCGAGCTCGTGATGATGCCGATCGAAGGGCGCCATACATTTGGAGCGCCGACGTCAATTCTTTCGAGCCTGTCTCTCGGACAAACATCGGAAAATTTTCAGAAACCGTTCGGGATTTCCCGGGCCGGAAACCGCAAGAAGATCGGGCTGGCGAAAGACAGGCCCGCGAACGCCCGATCCCCTCTCCAGCCAACATATTTCCCGGGCCGCATCCTCCCAGCGCGGCCGCAACCCTGGGCATGGAGACAACATGATTGCCGCACTCTTCCACAATAGGCCGCTGAGGCGCCGCCTTGTCGCCGGATCGATCGCCGTTCTTGCCGGCGGCGCCGCAATGGCCTGGCACGGCGCAAGAAGCGAGGCCTCGAGCGTCAAGCCCGCGACGCCTGAGACGAAGCTCGTCAAGACGATAGCGGTCGCCCCGATGCTCGGCGCGGACACCCGCACCGCCGTCGGCGAGATCCGTCCGAGGCTCGAAAGCGACCTCGGCTTTCGTTTATCCGGCAAGCTCATCGAACGCGTCGCCGAGATCGGCGCGATGGTGAAGAAGGGCGACGTGCTCGCCCGCATCGACGATCAGGACTATCGCAACCGGCTCGCCAGCGCCGAGGCCGATGTCGCGGCGGCGCAGGCCGTACTTGTCGAGGCAAATGCCGCCGAGGCGCGCATCGGCGCGCTGCTCGCCAAGGGTTTTACGACGCGGGCCAATTATGACGCGACGCTGAAGAACCTGCGCTCGGCGCAAGCCAAGCTCAAATCGGCGACCATTGCCTCCGATATGGCCAAGGACCAGCTCGGCTATACCGAGCTGCATGCGGAATTCGACGGCATCGTCACCGCCGCCGGCGCCGAAGCCGGCCAGTCAGTCAATGTCGGACAGATGGTGGTGCGCGTCGCCGATCCGGACAGCCGCGACGCCGTGTTCTCGATCGCGGAAGCCGCCTTCGCCAACGCTCCCGACCCCAAGCGGCCGCCGCAGGTGACCGTTTCTCTACTCAGCAATCCGGCGATCACGGCCGTCGGCACCATCCGCGAGATCGCGCCGATGGCCGATGCCGCGACCCGCACCTTCCAGGTGAAGGTCTCGATCGACAATGCACCCGACGAGATGCGTTTCGGCGCAAGCGTCGCCGGCCGCGCCGAGATGGGTGGTGGCGCGCCGGTCATGGTGCTGCCGGGCAGCGCGCTCTTCGACAAGGACGGCAAGCCGGCAGTCTGGGTTGTCACCTCTTCGTCCGCTGTCGAACTCAAGCCCATCACGGTCGCCCGCTACGAGACCGACCGCGTGGTGGTCAGCAACGGGCTCGCCAAGGGCGATATGGTCGTCACCGCCGGCGTGAACCGGCTGCGGGAGCACGAAAAAGTTCGTATCATCGAGGGAGAAGGAAAATGACCATGTCCAAGGCAAAGGTCCTCATCGCCGGTGCCGGCCCGACAGGGTTGACGCTCGCGCTATGGCTGACCAGGCTCGGCGTGCCGGTGCGCATCTTCGACAAGGCCGCCGCTCCCGGCGAAACCTCGCGGGCGCTGGCCGTCCAGGCGCGCACGCTGGAGTTCCACCGCCAGATCGGCATCGTCGACGACGTGCTGGCGACAGGCGTGAAGCTCGAGCGGCTTACCGTGCACACGCCGGCCGGCGTCGCCGCCAGGCTGCCGCTGTCGGATTTCGGCCGCGGCATCAGCCCTTACTCCTTCGCCTTCGCGCTGCCGCAGGACATCCACGAGCGCGTGCTGATCACGCATCTGGAGCGCGCCGGCGTCGAGGTCGAGCGCAATACGGAGCTCGTCGCTTTCCAGGACAAGGGCGAGGCGGTCATCGCCACGCTGAGCAGGAATGGCCGGATCGAGACCGTCAGCACCGCCTATCTCGCAGGCTGCGACGGCGCCCGCAGCGCGGTGCGCCACGGGCTGAACATCGGCTTCCCCGGTGGCACCTACGAGCAGTCCTTCTACGTCGCAGACGTGAAAGGTAGCGGCGATATCACCCGCAACGGCATGGACACGACGATCAGCACCTACGGCTTCGCAATCGTCATGCCGGTGCGGCAGTCCGGTTCGGTCCGGCTGATTGGGATCGTGCCGAAGGCGCATGAAGCCGACGAGACGATCAGCTTCGAGGCGATCCGCGCCGATGTCGAGCGCGACACCGGCGTCAAGGTCGACGAGGTCAACTGGTTCTCGACCTACCGCGTCCATCACCGGGTCGCCGAGCGCTTCCGCGTCGGCCGCGTCTTCCTCGCCGGCGATGCCGGCCACATCCACAGCCCGGCCGGCGGCCAGGGCATGAACACCGGCATGGGCGATGCGGTGAATCTCGCCTGGAAGCTCGCGGCGGTCGTACAGGGCCGGGCCGATGCGCGCCTGCTCAACAGCTACGAACCGGAACGCATTGCCTTCGCGCACAAGCTGATCGAGAGCACCGACACCGCTTTCCGTTTCATCACCAGCCGCTCGCGGCTCGTCGGCTTGTTCCGGCGCTACCTGATGCCGAAGATCCTGAACATCGCCCTGCACACCTCGATCGGCTCGCGCGCCTTCTTCGGCGTGATCTCGCAGGCGGCGATCCAGTATCGCGCCGGGCCGATCAGCTCGGGGGTGGCGGGCAAGGTCAGCGGCGGCGATCGCCTGCCCTATGTCGCTTGCAACATCATGGGCGCGGGCGGCGACAATTTCGAGCCGCTGCGGTCGCTCGACTGGCAGATCCATGTTTATGGCGAGGTCAATTGCGATTTCCGGGCGATGCTCGCACCGACAGGAATTGCAGTGCATGCCTTCGCTTGGACCGACGCAGCCGGGAAAGCCGGGCTTCAGCGCGACGCAGCCTATCTGGTGAGGCCGGACGGCCATGTCGCGCTCGCCTCGCCGGTTCAGGAAGCCGCCGTTTTCCAGCGCTATCTCGCCGGCCTCGCCATCCGACCGAGGACCGCCGAACGCGCGCCCTACCGTGTGCCGGGCACCATGCACAGCCTGGCCTGAATTGCGACGGTGCCCGCCGAGCGGCGGGCGCTGACTACCCAAACCGTCATTTGTTTTGGCCAGCCGGCAAGCGCCGGCGGAGCGCGCTTGCGCGCGCCCTGAAAAGGAACCGCATCATGACCAGCTTCAATCTTTCCGAATGGGCGCTGCGCCACCGCAGCTTCATCGTCTATCTGATGATCGCGGCCGCACTTGCCGGCCTCTACGCCTATGGCGGCCTCGGCCGCGAGGAGGACCCGCCCTTCACCATCAAAACCATGGTGGTGAAGACGATGTGGCCGGGCGCCAGCACCAGCGACACAGTGGAGCAGATCACCGACCGCATCGAGAAGAAGCTCGAGGAACTGCCGGACCTCGACTACGTCAAGAGCTACACGAAACCCGGCGAATCCGTCGTCTTCGTCAATCTCAAGGACACGGTGGCCGGCGACCAGGTGCAGCCGCTCTGGTACCAGGTGCGCAAGAAGCTCGACGACATCAAGCCGACGCTGCCGTCAGGCGTGCAGGGCCCGTTCTATAACGACGAGTTCGGCGACACGTATTCGCTGATCTATGCGCTCACCTCCGACAGCCTCAGCCATCGCGAGTTGAAGGATCTCGCCACAAGCCTGCGGGCCGGGCTGCTGACGGTGAAAGATGTCGCCAAGGTCGACCTCATCGGCTAGCAGGACGAGAAGATCTATCTCGAATTCTCGACGCAGAAGGTGGCGGCGCTCGGCCTCGATGTCGGCACGCTGTCGCAGGCGCTGCAGGCGCAGAACGCGCTGACGCCCAGCGGCACGGTCGATGCCGGCCCCGAGCGCATCGCCATCCGCGTCTCGGGCAGCTTCACCTCCGAGGAAAGCCTCAAGGCGATCAACTTCTATGCCAACGGCCATTACTTCCGGCTGGGCGACGTCGCCGAGGTCAAGCACGCCTATTCCGACCCGCCGCAGCCGATGTTCCGCTTCAACGGCAAGCCGGCGGTCGGCATCGCCATCTCGATGACTTCGGGCGGCGACGCGCTGGCGCTGGGCGAGACGGTCAAGGAGAAGATGCATGAGATGGAGTGCGAGCTGCCGCTCGGCGCCGAACTCGGCCTGGTCGCCGACCAGTCGCATGTGGTGGAAGAATCCGTCGGCGAGTTCACCAAGAGCCTCGGCGAGGCGATCGCCATCGTGCTCGCCGTCTCGCTGCTGGCGCTCGGCTGGCGTCCCGGCGTCGTCGTGGCGGTCGCCATCCCGCTGGTTCTGGCGATCACCTTCGTCACCATGGAGTATTTCGGCATCTCGCTGCAGCGCATCTCGCTCGGCGCGCTGATCATCGCGCTCGGCCTGCTGGTCGACGATGCGATGATCGCGGTCGAGATGATGATCGCGCGTATGGAGGAAGGCTACGACAAGATCTCGGCCGCCACCTATGCCTACACCTCGACCGCCTTCCCGATGCTCACCGGCACGCTGGTGACGATCGCCGGCTTCGTGCCGGTCGGCTTCGCCAAGAGCGGCGCCGGCGAATACTGCTTCTCGCTGTTCGCTGTCGTGGCGATCGCGCTCGTTGTATCCTGGGTGGTTGCGGTGCTGTTCACACCGCTGACCGGAGTCTTCCTGCTGCCCGATCGCATAAAGGGTCATGGTGGCAGCCATCATCCCTCGCGCATCGCCCGCGGTTTCCAGGCGCTGCTCGAAATGGCGATGCGGGCGAAGTGGCTGGTGCTGTCGGCGACGGCCGGACTGTTCGCGCTCTCCGTCGTGGCGATGGGCTTCGTCGGCCAGGAGTTCTTCCCGAAGTCCGACCGGCCCGAGGTCATGCTCGACCTCACCTTGCCGCGCACTGCTTCGATCAAGTCGACGGATGCCGTGGTCGAGCGCGTCGAGAAGCTGCTCGCCGCCGATTCAGATATCGACCACTGGAGCTTCTATGTCGGCCAGGGCGCGGTGCGCTTCTACCTGCCGCTTGACGCGCAGCTCGCCAACGACTTCTTCGCCCAGGCCGTGGTCGTCACGAAGGGCCACGCCGTACGCTAGGCGGTCATCGACCGGCTGGAGAAAAAGCTGTCGACTGGCTTCGACGACGTCATGGCCCGCGTCACGCCGCTGGAGCTCGGCCCGCCGGTCGGCTGGCCGCTGAAGTTCCGCGTCAGCGGTCCGGACCCGGACAAGACGCGCAGCCTCGCGCAGCAGTTCGCGCAGGTGCTGGGCAGCGATGCCGCCGTGCGCAACATCAACTACGACTGGAACGAGCCGGCCAAGGTGATCAAGGTGGATGTCGACCAGGATCGTGCGCGCGCGCTGGGCATCTCCTCGCAGCAGCTGTCGGAGACGATCAACGCAGTGCTGTCCGGCTCCAAGATCACGCAGATGCGCGACGACACCTATCTCGTCGACATTGTCGCACGTGCCGTGGACAGCGAACGCGCCAGCATCGACACGCTGCGCGGTCTGACGATCAGCGCTTCGGGCGGACGGCGGGTGCCGCTCGAACAGGTCGCGAAGCTCAGCTACCAGACCGAGCCGCCGCTGATCTGGCGCCGCGGCCGCCTGCCGACCGTGACCGTCCAGGCCGGCGTCGCACCTGGCGAGAACGCCACCACCGTGTCGAAGCGGCTAGCGAGCCCCATTGCCACCTTCGAGGCGCAGTTGCCGGCGCGCTACAGCGTCGAACAGGGCGGCGTGATCGAGGACAGCGCCAAGGCGCAGGCCAGCATCTTCGTGGTCTTCCCGCTGATGCTGTTCATCATGGCCACCGTGCTGATGATCCAGTTGATGAGCTTCCAGCGCCTGGTGCTGGTGCTGCTCACCGCTCCGCTGGCTCTCATCGGCGTCGCCGGCGCGCTGCTTCTGTCGGGAGCACCGATGGGCTTCGTCGCGATCCTCGGCGTAATGTCGCTGATCGGCATGGTGATCCGCAACTCGGTGATCCTGATCGCGCAGATCGACCAGCATATCGCCGCCGGCGAGGAACCCTGGGCGGCGGTGATCAGCGCCACCACGCATCGCTTGCGGCCGATCTTGCTCACGGCGGCGGCCGCCATTCTCGGCATGATCCCGATCGCGCCAACCGTGTTCTGGGGGCCGATGGCCTATGCCGTGATGGGCGGCCTTTTGGTCGCGACCGTGCTGACGCTGGTCTTTCTGCCGACGCTCTACGTCACCTGGTTCGGCATCAAGGCGCCGGTCGAGAGCGCTCCCGCGGCCGAGCCGACCGCGGCCGCCGCCGAGCCCCAACCGCTGGCGGCCTGACCGGCGCTTCCTCCAACAGCCACGGCGGATGCCGCCGTGGCGACCCTTCATCCAACACGGAAAGGAACGATCATGACACCCTTCTTTGGCAATCTTCTGGTTCGCTTCAACGCCGGCTTCCTGATCCTCGCATCGGTCGGCGGGCTCGCCACCGACATCGCCGGCTCCTTCTTCGGCCGCGGCGCCGAGGCCGTGCTGCTCAACAACGCGCCCGGCACCGGCATCGGCTTTATCGAAGCGCATGGGCTGGCCTTGATCATCGGCGTGACGCTCTGGCGTATCGCCTACTCCCGCATCTGGCATGCCGTGATGGCTGCCGTGCATGTGCTGCTCGGGACGGCGAACCTTCTGTTCTGGCAGTTCTTCATCGCCGCCGACGTGCTCGTCGTCGGCTACCTCACAACCGCGGCGCACTGGCTGTTCGTGGTTGCTCACCTGGCGGCATTGGCGGGTTCGGCCCGGGTTGCCGCTGCATCCTCCCACTAGACCTCACCAACATCTGGAGAAGCCAACATGCCTATGAAATCCCTCAGGAAATGCCGTTCGGCGGCAGCGTTGCTCGCCCTCGCGATCACCGCCGTCGAGATCGTCGGCAGCGCCGTTCCGGCCCTGTCGCTGGTCAGTACTGCCGAGGCACGAATTGGCGCGCCCTGGACGCCGCGCAGCGCAGCGGGCGTTGCCCGCCGCACCACCACCTGGCGCGTGCTGCGGCATACGACAGCCTGGGTCGCGACGCTCCCCGCCGGCTGCGTCCGCACCAAGGTCAACGGTTTTGACGTCTGGCGCTGCGGCGGTACCTACTACCGCGCCTATCAGGGCCGCTACATCGTGGTCGTGACCGATTGATTGGTCCCGAGCACGACCTAAAGCGCGTTGCGCTGAAACGGAGTCACGCGACGCGCTTTAGGTCTTTGTTCTGGTGCACGTTGTCTCGGAACCGCTGCACGTCTGAGCGACATGCGTTTAGCCGAGGGCAAGCCTAACGCCTTCGGCGAGATGCTCAGCATCCGCCTGGCTTTCGAACGGAACGCCGCGCAACGCATAGTCGAGCGGCGAGAACGGAGCGCCCTCGTCGACGAGGGCGATCTGCCGACGCGCCTTCTCCATATCTCCCATCTGGGCATAGCAGGCCGCCAGCCGCGTGCGGATCCAGGGCGCCGGGCGCGTTGCCAATTCCAGTGCCTCTGCCGCTTGCCGGTACTCCCCCATCATATAAAGCGCCAGCGCGCGGTCGAACTGGTACCAGTGTGGATGCAAGGGATCGATGCGAATGCCGCGGGCCAGCCAGGTCAGCGCTTCTAGCGGCCGGCCGCGCATGGTGAGCAGCATTCCCATCTGCTCGATGCCGTCGGCGTCGTAGGGGTTGAGCTCAAGCGCGATGCGCATGTGATGCTCGGCCGCCTCGTGATCGCGCATATAGAGGCGGATCAGGGACTGCACGCGATGGCCGGTCGGCTGATCGGGCGACAAGGCCAGGCCCTTGTCGGCAAGGTCGCGCGCGTTCTCCAGCACGGCATCGTTGGCGCGCCCGAACTCCCCGTCCAGCGAGCGCGCCAAAGCGAGATAGGAGTAGGCAAGCCCGTAATTTGGGTCCTTGGCGATCGCCGCCTCGAACAAGGCCTCGGCGCCGCGCTGGTCGGTCTGAGCCGGATCGCGCAACAGCGCAAAACCGCGCAGCAGAAGCTCGTAGGCGGCGAGGCTGGTCACCGGCTTGCGTGAAGCTCGCTCCAGCCCGGCATTGGTGACCCGCGTCACCAGGCGGCTGACGATCTGCTCGACGATCTCGCGTTCGATAGCAAACAGCCCGGCGCCTTGGGACTGGTAGCGGTCGCCCCAGAGCTGTCTGGCGCTGGCGATGTCGACAAGGCTGACGGCCACCACGACATGCTCGCCCTGCCGACGCAGCGACCCCTCGACCAGATAGTCGGCGCCGATGCGGGCGCGGATCTGCGGCCACTCGGCGCGGCCGAAGGAGGTGAAAGAGAAGCTCGAATTGCGCGCCAGGACCGTGACCGTGCCAAACCGCGCTACGCCGTTGATCAGGTCCTCGGCAAAGCCGTCGACCATCGCCTCGTCGGCCGGATCGCCGCTATCGTTACGAAAGCGCACGACGGCCACGATCGGCTGCGAACTGATCTCGGGCGCGGCTTCGGCCTCGGCGGCAAGCATGTAGCCGCGCTTGGAGATGGTGCGCACCATATCCTCGCCCAGCACCTTGCGAATTTCGCGTACCGATTGCGTCAGCGAATCCTCGGTGACGTAGACGCCCGGCCAGACGACATCCATCAGTTCCGATTTCGGCACGACGCGGCCCATGTTGCGGGCAAGATGCGACAGCAGCGCATAGGCTTTCGGGCGCAGGAACAGCGGCTCGTTGACGCCGCGCAGCGTACCCATGGCAAGGTCGAGCGTGAACCCGCCAAACCGGAACACCTGATCGGCCGTCGCCGTCGTCATCGGGAACACCCGTTCCCGCCTATCGTGCACAATGTCAGCCCTTCCCGCTCGACCCGGCTCGCACATCACCATTATTGCCCAGAGCGCAATTTCGATCAAACTGGCCGGCGGCGTAGGGCTAGTATCGTCCCGCCAAATGCGAGGAGCCATGAACCCGACCGAGAAGGCGCTATGGTTTGTCGAAAGCCACTTGCCCGACGCCATCAGCCTCGACGAGATAGCGGCAAGCAGCGGCGTGTCGCGCTTCCATGTGACGCGCGCCTTCGGCGCGGCCACGGGACGATCGGTGATGGGTTATATGCGAGCGCGGCGGCTCAGCGAAGCGGCGCGCAAGCTGGCCGGCGGCGCGCGCGACATTCTCTCGGTCGCGCTCGATACCGGCTACGGCTCGCATGAGGCGTTCACGCGGGCTTTTCGCGAGCAATTCGGCACCACGCCGGAGCTGGTGCGCGCGCAAGGCTCGACCGAAAACCTGGACCTCGTGGAGCCCATTCTGATGGACAGTTCGCTTCTCACCACACACGAGCCGCCGCGCTTCGAGACCAGCCGCCCCTTCCTCGTCGCCGGGCTCGGCGAGCGCTACAGCTGCGAGACCAGCGCCGGCATCCCGATGCAGTGGCAGCGCTTCGCCCCTTATATCGGCAACATTCCGGGTGAGATCGGCGATGTCGCCTACGGCGTCTGCGTCAACGGCGACGACGCCGGCAATTTCGACTACATCGCCGGCGTCGAGGTGACGGACTTCTCCGACCTGCCGAAAGATTTCCAACGCGTGCGGGTGCCGGCGCAGAAATATGCGGTGTTCTCGCATCGCGAGCACATCTCGACCATCCGCCGCACCGTCAACACCATCTGGAACAGCTGGCTGCCGGCCTCCGGCCACGAGATCGCCGATGCGCCCGAGTTCGAGCGCTACGGGCCCGAATTCGACGCGCGCACCGGCAATGGCGGGCTGGAGATCTGGGTGCCGGTCAAGGGGTGATAGTCTTCCCTCTCCCCCTGTGGGCCTGTTGCGCAGTTAGCGAGAACAGGCTCGCAGAGGGGTTTTGACCGCGAAGTGTGTTGTGCTTGGTGGGCGATTTGGCCTTGGGGTTGAGTTTGATGGTGGCGGTGCGGCCCCTAGGCCGGTA
>NZ_NSFT01000007.1 GCF_002294725.1 Mesorhizobium sp. WSM4313
TCGGCGCATTCTCGCTGCTGGCGCTCCTGCCCGAGCTCGGCAAGCGCTCACCCAAGGCAATCGCCGCGCTCGTCGGCCTTGCCCCGTTCGACAACAAGAGCGGCAAGCTCAACCGCAGGAGCCAGATCCAGGGCGGGCGATCACGTGTGCGCCGCGCCCTCTACATGGCAGCCCTCACTGCCATTCGAACCTGTGAGCGCTTCAAGACCTTCTACACCGCACTTGCTGCCCGGTCGGGCTCCAAGAAGCTCGCTATCATCGCCGTCGCAAGGAAGCTCCTGGTCGTCCTCAACGCTATCATTCGCGACAAAACCGCATTCGCATGAACACAGTTGCCATTCCGTGACCTTGATCGAAGAGCGCAGCGGAGCAGAATTCTGCACCGGTGCTACGCCTTGAGGTCACGGAATGGATCCTCGGGTCTGCGCGCGTCGCTTCGCTCCTTGCTCCGCCCGTGGATGACGACCGTGGGGGCGTTAAAGCACCTAAGCCCCCAGCCCGTCGAACAGGATGGTCGAGAGATAGCGCTCGGCGAAGGAGGGGATGACGACGACGAGGGTCTTGCCCTTGTTCTCCGGCCGAGAGCCGACGACGATTGCCGCCTGGAGCGCGGCGCCCGACGAGATGCCGACCGGAACGCCTTCGAGCCGCGCGACAAGACGCGCATTGGCGACCGAATCCTCGTTCGAGACCCTGACGACCTCATCATAGATCGAGGTGTCGAGGATTTTGGGCGCAAAGCCGGCGCCGATGCCCTGGATCTTGTGCGGGCCGGGCTGGCCGCCGGACAGAACCGGCGAGGCTTCCGGCTCGACCGCCACGACGTGCAGCGAAGGCTTGCGCTTCTTCAGCACCTGGCCGACGCCGGTGATGGTGCCGCCGGTGCCGATGCCGGCAACGAAGATGTCGACCTCGCCATTGGTGTCGTTCCAGATTTCCTCGGCCGTGGTGCGGCGGTGGATTTCGGGATTGGCCGGGTTCTCGAACTGCTGCGGGATGATGGCGTTGGGCAGCGTGGCGGCGAGCTCGTCGGCCTTGGCGATTGCGCCCTTCATGCCTTTCGGGCCTTCGGTTAGCACCAACTCGGCGCCGAGCAGCGCCAGCATCTTGCGGCGCTCGACCGACATGGTCTCTGGCATGGTGAGGATCAGCTTGTAGCCCTTGGCGGCGGCGGCGAAGGCGAGCGCGATGCCGGTGTTGCCGGAAGTCGGCTCGATCAGCGTGGTCTTGCCGGGCGAAATCTTGCCGGCCTCCTCCAGCGCCTCGATCATGGCGACGCCGATGCGGTCCTTGACGGAGGCGATCGGATTGAAGAATTCGAGCTTGGCCAGAAGGTTGGCGACGATGCCCTTCTCCCTGGCAAACTTGTCCAGCCTGACCAGCGGCGTGTCGCCAATCGTCTCCGTGATCGAGTTGAAGACGCGGCCGCGGCCGGGCACGCGCGCGGAGGTGACGGGCTTGTTCATTGGTTTCGCTCCCAAGGCAATGGCACAGGCAGACAGAATAAGGCTTTCAGCCGCGCAAGATAGGCTGAGGCTGGAAAATATCCGAGTGGGGCGGTTGCTCAAAAGCGCCCGCGGCCGAAAATGCATTTTCCGCCAAGCCGGGTTTCAGGAATAGTTTGGCCGAATCCGGGATCGGTTGAGATTGGAACCTATTGGCGCGCCGCTATGGCGGCAGCCGCGCCCATCATGAAGCCGGCGGCGGTGCGGTTCAGCACCTTCAGCGCGCGCGGCGATTTCAGGAACCAGCGCGCCTTGGCCGCGAGCGCCAGATAAGGCACCAGCACCACGAACAGAACCGCCACGGTGAGCATCGCAAGAATCGCGTAGTCGGCGAGCGTGATCGTCTTCAGGTCGACGATGGTCGGCGTGATGGCGAGATAGAAGATCATCGTCTTGGGATTGCCGAGCGTCACCGTCAGCCCGGCGATGAAGCTCGACACCAGCCCGCCTTTGGCCTTCCGCGCCTCGACGGTCTCGGGCGTGATGCCGCTGGTCCAGAAGCGCCAGGCGAGGAAAGCAAGATAGGCAACGCCGGCCCATTTGATGGCGAGGAAGACCATGCCGAAGGTCTGCGCGACGAAGGCGAGCCCGAGCACGACGGCGGTGAGATAGGTGAGGTCGCCGAGCATCAGGCCGAACGACATGGCAAGCGAGGACCGGAAGCCGGAGCCGAGCGCGCGGGCGACAAGCGCCGTGACGCCGGGGCCCGGAATGGCGGCGGCGACGCCGAGCGCGGCGCTGTAGGCAAGGAATCCGGCGAGTGTCATTGGTTCTGGCCTGGCGTATGTGGGGCTGGGTTTTTATCACGATGCCGGATCGACGGTAATTCCCTCGCACTGGAATTCGTTACGCCAGCGCGACTGGCACGGGCATTTGGCCGGTCGCCCGGCGGGCGCCTTGGAGATTGGCTGGAGCGTCCCAACCTCGTCATCCACGGGCGGAGCAAGGAGCGAAGCGACGCGCGCAGACCCGAGGATCCATTCCGTGACCTCCGAGCGCCACAACGGTGCAGAATTCTGCGCCGCTGCACTCTTTGATCAGGGTCACGGAATGGATTCCAGGGTCTCCGCGACGCCGCTTCGCGGCTGCTCCGCCCTGGAATGACGAGGTTGGGGGAGCTACCCACCATACGCAACACGCCAGATCGTGCCGTTGCCGTCCTCCGTGAGGATCAGCGCGCCGTCCCTGGCCACGGCGACGCCGACCGGCCGGCCCCAGACCGCGTCGTCGGATATGACGAAGCCGGTGGCGAAGTCCTCGTATTCGCCGGTCGGCTTGCCGTCCTTGAATCTCAGCCGCACCACCTTGTAGCCGGTGCGGACATTGCGGTTCCACGAGCCGTGCAGCGTGACGAAGGCGTCGCCCTTAAAATCGGCCGGGAAGTTGGCGCCATCATAAAAGGCGATGTTGAGTGGCGCCGAATGCGCCTGCATCAGCACGTCCGGAACCGTGACCTTGCCGGCGAGATCGGGGCGGGCGCCCTTGTGGCGCGGGTCCTCATTGTCGCCGATATAATACCAGGGCCAGCCATAGAAAGCGCCGTCCTTCACGGCGGTGGCATATTCGAAGGGGGTGTTGTCGCCAAGCTCGTCGCGCTCGTTGACGACGCACCAGAGCGCGCCCGTCGCCGGCTGCATGGTCATGCCGGAACAGTTGCGCAGGCCGGTGGCGACGGTTCTGCGGTTGTTGCCGTCGGGGTCGAAGGCCAGCACGTCGGCGCGGCCCTGTTCCGGACCCCAGGCCTCGCCCAGCGGCTGCGATTTCGTCCACGCCTCGACACCGCCCTTCGGCTTCGCGCCCATGTCCTCGGCGATGTTGGAGCCGGAGCCGACCGACAGATAGAGCGTCTTGCCGTCGGGCGAGAAGGCGATGTCGCGCGTCCAGTGGTGGCTGGCGGGGACTTTGGCGACGATGGTTTCCGGCTTGCCCGACGCTTCCAGGTCACCCTCGCGATAGGGGAAGCGGACGACGCTGTTGCTGTTGGCGACATAGACCCATTGCGGCTTGTCGCCCGGCGGGTAGAAGGCGATGCCGTAGGGCCGGGTCAGGCCCTTGGCGAAGATCGACTCCTGTGCAGGCTTGGCGCTGCCTTCCGCCAGGCGATAGACGCGCACCTGGTTCGCCCGGCTCTCGGCAACGAAGAGGTCGCCGTTCGGCGCCACCCGCACGACGCGGGGACTGTCGATGCCGGATGCGATCAGTTCGGCGGAAAAGCCAGGCGGAAGCTTTGGCTTCGCATCCTCGGGGCGCTCGGTGACGCCGCCGCCGTTCGACGCGGACTCCGTCATGTCGGGTTTCGGCAAATCCTCAGGTTTCAGCAGCCGGCGCACGCCCGGACGGTCGGCTTTCCAGTCGCCGAAAGCTTTTTCGCCGCTGAGCAAGGGCTGACCGGCCTGCTGCGCAAAGGCAGCCGTGGCAAAAACCAGCGCGAGGCCCGCAAGGCCGGCGATCCGCATCATGCTGTCCTCCGTCTCTGCCACTATGTCCTGCCTTCGGGTGCCTCAGTCGATAAGGCCCCGGAGACAGAACATATTGGGCTAACGATCGAAAAGAGAAGCTCGCGCACGTGACTTGCCGGCCTCAGGCCTCTTCGGCATCCAGGTCGTCGTCGAGGCGCTTTTCCAACTCGACGAGATCAGCCGGCAGGGGCAGGCCCATGGCGCGCATCTCCCTCAATTTCTCGCGCAGCTGCTCCTGGATCTCGTGCTCGTCCTCGGGCTGGTTCACCATTTCCTCGAGTAGCAGGCTGATCTGGGCCTTGAGCGATTCCAGCGCCATGTTCTTCTCCTTAGCACCCTCAGCTGTGTCGAGGTTCAGGTCAGGCCGGCCTCACCTGAATATCGATACACCTAACGAAGCATGCGGGAAATCAGTTGTGCAGTGTAATCGACCATCGGCACGATGCGGGCGTAGTTCAGGCGGGTCGGCCCGATGACGCCAAGCGCGCCGACGACGCGGGCGTCCTTGTCGCGATAGGGGGCGACGACCAGCGAGGAGCCGGACAGCGAAAACAGCTTGTTCTCCGAGCCGATGAAGATGCGCACGCCCGGCCCCTCTTCGGCGAGATCGAGCAGCTGCAGCAGTCCGTCCTGGGTTTCCAAATCCTCGAACAGATGGCGAAGCAATTCTATGTCCGCCTGAGCGGTGACGTTTTCCAGGAGGTTGGCGCGGCCGCGCACGATAAGGCGCGCCGGCAGGCCGCTTTCGGCGCCGGCCCAGACCGCGAGGCCTTTCTCGACCAGATCCTGCGACAGCGTGTCGAGGGCCGCCCTGGTCTCGTCCTTGATGCGGGCGATTTCCGCCCGCGCCTCGGCCAGCGTCCGGCCACGGATATGCGCATTGAGGAAATTGGACGCCTCGTGCAGCTGCGACACGGTGGTGCCGGCCGGCAGGTCGACGACGCGGTTCTCGACATCGCCGTTCTGCGACACCAGCACGGCGAGCGCCTTTGCGGGCTCGAGCTGGATGAATTCGATGTGCTTCAGCGCCACCTCGTGCTTGGAGGCGAGCACGAGGCCGGCGCCGCGCGACATGCCCGACAGCATCTGGCTGGCCTCGGTCAGCATATGCTCCAGCGTCGCGCCCGAGCCGGAGGCGCGCACCTGCGCCTCGATGGTGCGGCGCTCGTCGTCGGAAAGGTCGCCCAGCTCCATGAAGGCGTCGACGAAAAAGCGCAGCCCGGTCTGGGTCGGTAGCCGCCCGGCGGAAACATGCGGCGCGTAGATCAGCCCCAGATGCTCGAGGTCGCTCATCACGTTGCGGATGGTGGCGGGCGACAGCGAGGAGGGCAGGATGCGCGACAGGCTGCGCGAGCCGACCGGCTCGCCGTCGCGCAGATAGGAATCGACAATCCGCCGGAAGATATCGCGCGAGCGCATGTCGAGTGACTGAAGTACCGGCGACTGCGACGTCGGATCGACTGGTTTGTTCATTCCGGCGAGAAACCTCCTGCCGAAAGATATAGACTTAAGCTACGGCGGCGCAACCCGGTGCCGCGCTCGCGGTCACACGGTGCCGCGTTTGCGGTCACCGGTGGCGCGTTCGCAGTCGCGCGGCCCGTTTTCCTGCGCGGCGTCCTTTTCCTTTGCGACTTGCCCCGCATGCGTCTACAAGCCGGCCACGATTCCGGAAACGACAAGAAAGAAGGCCGAATGCGCCCCTCCAAACGCCAAGCCGACGAAATGCGCGCCATCTCCTTCGAGCGCGGCGTCTCCAAGCATGCCGAAGGCTCGTGCCTGGTGAAGTTCGGCGACACGCATGTCCTGTGCACGGCGAGCCTGGAGGAAAAGGTGCCGGCCTGGATGCGCAATTCCGGCAAGGGCTGGGTGACGGCCGAATACGGGATGCTGCCGCGCTCGACCGGCGAGCGCATGCGGCGCGAAGCTTCCGCCGGCAAGCAGGGCGGCCGCACGCTGGAGATCCAGCGGCTGATCGGCCGCTCGCTACGCGCCGTGGTCGACCTGCAGGCGCTGGGCGAGCAGCAGATCACCGTCGACTGCGACGTCATCCAGGCCGATGGCGGCACCCGCACGGCCTCGATCACCGGCGGCTGGGTGGCGCTCTACGATTGCCTGCGCTGGATGGAAGCGCGCCAGATGGTGAGCGTCGCCAAGGTGCTGAAGGACCATGTCGCGGCGATTTCCTGCGGCATCCATGACGGCCAGCCGGTCATCGATCTTGATTACCTGGAGGATTCCTCGGCCGGCACCGACGCCAATTTCGTCATGACCGGCAAGGGCGGCATCGTCGAGATCCAGGGCACGGCCGAGGGCGAGCCTTTCTCCGAGGAGCAGTTCGCGGCGCTGATGGGCTTGGCGAAGAAGGGTATTTCGCGCCTGGTGAGCCTGCAGCAGATGGCGGTGGCTTAGGTTTTCGAATGCCGAGCCTAGGCCCCCCTCTCTGGCCTGCCGGCCATCTCCCCTTCAAGGGGGGAGATTGTATGTCACGCCGGCTTTCGCCAATCACCAATGCTGCAGAAGAGGTGCCGGCGCGGCCACAGCTAATCTCCCCCCTTGAGGGGGAGATGCCCGGCAGGGCAGAGAGGGGGGCCTCGTGATACCCTCCGCAATTCTCGAATCCGCCCTCTACGTCACAGACCTACACGCCGCCGAAGCCTTCTACCGCGACATCATCGGCCTCGAAGCCTTGGGCAAGGTCGAAGGGCGCCACGTCTTCTTCCGCTGCGGCGACGGCGTATTGCTTCTCTTCAATGCCGACGCTACGAAAATCCCGCCGGCGCCGGACGCTCGGCTGAAGGTGCCGCCGCACGGCACGGCCGGCGAAGGGCACCTCTGCTTTGCGGCAACCGCCGATGAAATCGCTGCATGGCGCAAGCATCTGTCCGCCAACAACATCGCCATCGAAAGCGATTTTGAATGGCCGCAGGGCGGGCACTCGATCTATATCCGCGACCCGTCGGGCAATTCGATCGAGTTCGCCGAGCCAAGGATCTGGGGTTTCTGATGCACTCGCTCAACGGAAAAAAGATCGTCGTCGCCAGCCACAATGAAGGCAAGCTGCGCGAATTGGCCGACCTGATGGCGCCGTTCGGATTCGAGGCGAAATCGGCCAAGGAATACGGCCTGCCCGAACCCGACGAGACCGGCACCACCTTCGAGGAGAACGCCTATATCAAGGCATATGCCGCCGCCAAGGCGACCGGCCTGCCGGCGCTGTCGGACGATTCCGGGCTCTGCGTCGACGCGCTCGACGGCGCGCCCGGTGTCTATACCGCCAACTGGGCCGAGACGCCGGACGGCAGCAGGGATTTCGGCATGGCCATGCAGCGCACCGAGGTGGCGCTGCAGGAGGTTGGCGCTACGGAGCCCGCGCAGCGCACCGGCCGCTTCGTCGCCGTCATCTGCCTGGCATTTCCCGACGGCGAGGCCGAATATTATCGCGGCGAGGCCGAAGGCAGGCTGGTGTGGCCGCCGCGCGGCACGCTCGGCTTCGGCTACGATCCGGTGTTCCTGCCCAACGGTTTCGACAAGACTTTTGGCGAGATGAGCGCGCAAGAAAAGCATGGCTGGAGGCCCGGCCAGGCGAGGGCGCTTTCGCACCGCGCCCGCGCCTTTCAGAAATTCGCCGAAGTGCGATTGAATTTGGCCAGATTGGATTTGGCGCGGTCAGGATCCGCATGAGCGCAGTGCCCCTACCGCTCGACCGCAGCCCCGGCTTCGGCGTCTATATCCACTGGCCGTTCTGCGCGGCCAAGTGCCCTTACTGCGACTTCAACAGCCATGTCCGCCACCAGCCGGTCGACCAGGAGCGTTTTGCCCGCGCCTTCGAGACGGAGCTAAAGACCATGCGGGCCCGCACCGGGCCACGCGAGGTGACCAGCATCTTTCTCGGCGGCGGCACGCCGTCGCTGATGAAGCCGGAAACGGTGGCCGCCGTCCTGGAGGCCGTGGCGAAGAACTGGACGGTGCCGGCCGGCATCGAGGTGACGCTGGAAGCCAACCCGTCCTCGGTCGAAGCCGAGCGTTTCCGCGGCTATCGCGCCGCCGGCGTCAACCGCGTCTCGCTCGGCGTGCAGGCGCTGAACGACAAGGATCTGCGCTTTCTCGGCCGACTGCACAATGTCGAGGAGGCGCTGCACGCCATTGGCCTCGCGCGCGAAATCTTCCCGCGGCTGTCCTTCGACCTGATCTACGCGCGGCCAGGCCAGACGCCGGAGGCGTGGGGGGCGGAGCTGGAACAGGCGATCGGCCATGCCGTCGACCATCTTTCGCTCTATCAGCTGACCATCGAGGAAGGCACGCCCTTCCACGCGCTTTACGCGGCACGCAAATTCACGCTGCCCGACAATGATCATGCTGCCGACCTCTACGCGCTGACGCAGGAGGCAACGGCGGCGCAAGGCCTGCCGGCCTATGAGATTTCCAACCACGCGCGGCCGGGAGCCGAGAGCCGGCACAACCTCACCTATTGGCGCTATGGCGAATATGTCGGCGTCGGCCCCGGCGCGCATGGCCGCTTCGTCGAGAACGGCCGCCGCACGGTGACCATCGCGGAAAGAATGCCGGAAACCTGGGCCAATCTGGTCGAGGCCAAAGGCCACGGCGTCACCGGCGGCGAGATCCTGACGCGTTCCGAGGAGGCGGACGAGTTCCTGCTGATGGGACTGCGGCTGGCCGAAGGCATCGACCTGCAGCGCTACGAGGCGCTCTCGGGTCGCGGCCTTTCAAGCGCGCGGCTTTCGGTGCTGCAGGAAGAAGGCCTGGTGGCGCCTGTCGGCAACGCCCGCCTGCGCGCCACGACGGCGGGGATGATCGTGCTGGATGCGGTGGTGGCGGATTTGGCCAGGTAGCGCGGCAGCCAATTGATTTGTCAGTCTGCGCGATGATGTTAGATATTTGGCTTGCCTAGCCGAATGCCATTTCCATGCATCCAATGGGACCTGCAATGAAGTTCCTGATCCATGAGACGCTGCGAACTTTAAACACGGATGATGTTTTTGAGTTTGGATTGACCGAGATTTCGAAATCCCATGAGCATCCCGACCTCTATGAAGCAGTGACCGTGTTCATCAGAAACCAGAAATCGAAGAAACACAAAACATCGGGCTTGAGCGAGTTTGACGTCGTGCGCAGCTTCATGACTTATGTCGGGGATAAATCTAAGGACAATCGCAAAAGACGATTCGATAGAATTCGACTTGAACGGACTTACTCTGGATCAGTACATACCGCTTACGAAATCAATACGCGAGATTATGGACGAGTAGCGCTGGTTTTCCCTCTCTGAGATGTGGCGTTTCCCGCGCGTTCGTCATTCTCGGGCTTGACCCGAGAATCCATTCCGTGACCAACGCGCAGGACGCTGCGGAACAGAATTCTGCACCGCTGGCGGAACGTCTATGTAACGGCCTGGACTCCAGGGTCTGCGCGCGTCGCTTCGCTCCTTGCTTCGCTCTGGAATGACGAAGTGGGGCCGCTCGCGGCCAATGACGATGGACGCGACGCCTTAAGCGTCGTGCTTCTGGCGGTGCTTGCCGCGGTGCTTCTCGCCATGCGCCTCGCCGTGACGGACAGGCTTCTGGTCGGCCTTGTCGCGGCGCGCGCCGGACTCGGCGGCGATGGGGTGTGGAGGGATGCCCTCGCGGGCGGTCTTGCTTTCAAGTCGGCTGATAAAAATATCGAAGCGATTGGGCATCGTTCGGTCCTGCCTCCTCCCGGGGAATCAGGGGTTAAATTCGCCGATGTGGGTTTCGTTCCGCACTGTGGCAAAGGCAAGGCGATTTCGTTGCCTCGACCTCACATTTTGCAACGGGGCGTCAGCCATGCGAAACAGATTTGGTTCTTACGCAATTCCGGACGGAAAACCGCGACGCACTTTTCCTGGAATTGCTCGGAATGAGGGGCATTCGGTGACCGGCGACAAACGCAGCTATCTGATCGGACAAAGCGAGATCGCGGCGCGGCCGCTTCAGCCGGCGCTTTATCTGGTGGCGACGCCGATCGGCAATCTGGCCGACATCACGCTGCGCGCGCTGGAGACTCTGGCCGCAGCGGACATCGTCGCCTGCGAGGACACGCGCGTCTCGCGGGTGCTGCTCGAGCGCTACGGCATCCGCCGCCGCACCACCGCCTATCACGAGCACAATGCGGGCGAGGCCGGGCCGAAGCTGATCGAGGCGCTGGCCGCCGGACAGAGCGTCGCGCTGATTTCCGACGCCGGGACGCCTTTGGTCTCCGATCCCGGCTACCGGCTGGTCGGCGAGGCGCTGGAGCGCGGCATTCGCGTCGTGCCCATCCCTGGACCTTCGGCTCCGCTTGCGGCGCTGACCGCTTCCGGCCTTCCTTCCGATGCTTTCCTGTTCGCCGGATTTCTGCCCGTGAAGACCGGGCAGCGGCTGACCAAGCTGGAGACGTTCAAGCAGGTGCCGGCGACGCTGATTTTCTTCGAATCGCCGCGCCGTCTGGCAGAGACGCTCGGCGCCATGGTCGAGGCGCTGGGCGGCGCGCGGAAAGCCGCCATCGGGCGCGAGCTGACCAAGACGTTCGAGGAGATGCGCACCGGAACGCTTGCCGAGTTGGCAGACCACTATGCGGCGGCCGACACGCCGAAGGGCGAGATCGTTATCTGTGTCGGTCCGCCCGAAGCGGCGGAGGACCAGCCGGCCGACATCGACCGCCTCCTGCTCTCGCTTGCGGCCGAAATGCCGGCATCGAAGGCTGCAGCGGAAGCGGCAAAAATGACCGGCGGGCAGAAGCAGGCGCTTTATCGGCGACTGCTGGAGCTGAAGGCGGACGGGGATGGCTGAACGCACGGTCGGCCATCGCCGAAAGGCCTATCGGCGCGGCCACCGCGGCGAGTGGCTGGCGGCGCTGGCGCTGATGCTGAAAGGCTATCGCATCCTTGCCCGGCGCCACCGCACCAGGCTCGGCGAGATCGACCTCATCGCCCGGCGCGGCGACCTCGTGCTGTTCGTCGAGGTCAAGGCGCGGCGGACATTGATCGAGGCGATGGAAGCGATCGGCCGCGAATCGGAGCGCCGCATCGAGGGTGCCGCGGATTTGTGGCTGTCGCGCCAGCCGGATTACGGCCGGCTGTCGATGCGCTTCGACATGGTGGCGGTGCTGCCCTGGCGCTGGCCGGTGCATGTCGAGAACGCGTTTTACGGGAAGAGTTGAGGGTCTGCCCAACGGCGATGGGCTGGCGGGACAGCGCCCCCCTCTGGCCTGCCGGCCATCTCCCCCACGAGGGGGGAGATCAGATGTCGCTCTCGCTTCGCCAATCGCCAACGTTGCAAGAGGTGGTGCCGCTGGCGGAACTGCTAATCTTCCCCCTCGTGGCGGAGATGCCCGGCAGGGCAGAGGGGGGCGCGAAGGAACTCGACGAAGCAGTATAAGAGAGCGACCTCAGTTCACCCCCAGACCATCAGCGCCGCCAACCCGAGTCCTCCAACCACCAGCCGCCACCAGCCGAACAGCGAATAACCGTTGCGCGAGACGTAATCGAGCAGGAAGCGCACCACGATGAGCGCGGTGACGAAGGCGGCGATGAAGCCGACGGCGATGATCGGCAAATCGGCCGAGGTCAACACGTTGCGGTTCTTGAAAAGATCGAAGGCGAAGGCGCCGACCATGGTCGGCATGGCGAGGAAGAAGGAGAATTCGGCCGCCGCGCGCTTGTCGACGCCCATCAGCAGCGCGCCGACGATGGTCGAGCCGGAGCGCGAGGTGCCGGGGATCAGCGACAGGCACTGGAACAGGCCGATCTTGAGATAGACGCTCAACGGGAAGTCCTCGACATCGTGGTGGACCGGCTTGAGGTTGATGCGGTCGACGATGAGCAGCACCACGCCGCCGATGATCAGCATGATGCAGATCAGCCGGGGCGATTCGAACAATATGGTCTTGATGAAATCATGCGCCAGCGCGCCGATCACGGCAGCCGGCAGGAAGGCGATCAGGACGCCGATGACGAAATGCCGGGTCTGCGGGTCGCTGGGCAGCTTGATCAGCATCTGCCACAGCTTGCCGAAATAGACGCTGAGGATCGCCAGGATCGCGCCGAGCTGGATCAGGATCTCGAAGGCCTTGCCGGTGGAATGGAAGCCGAGGAAATGGCCGGCAAGCAGGATGTGGCCGGTCGAGGACACCGGGATGAACTCGGTCAGGCCCTCCAGCAGCCCAAGCAGCAGCGCTTCGACGATGGTCTGGCTTTCCATGGCAACCTCTGCTTTTGAATGACGGCTAAGGGAAGGGCTTGCTTGTCATGGGGCGGAAGTCCCCCTATAGGTCGCAACACCATGACAGTCCCTGGAATCGGGCGGCCAAGACTTATCGGCGCTGACACCGATTCGCCAGTGCGCCTTTTCATCGCGGAACCATGCTGACGCTTTTCCATCATCCCATGTTTGCCACCTGCCGCTTCGTGCGCCTCGCTTTCGGCGAGTATGGCGAGGAGTTGGCGCTGATCGAGGAAAAGCCGTGGACGCGGCGCAAGGAGTTCCTGGCGCTGAACCCGGCCGGCACGCTGCCGATCCTGCTTGCCGAAGGCGACGTGCCGATCGTCGGCGCCATGGTGATTGCCGAATATCTCGACGAGACACGCGGTGTGCTCAAGCGCGACAGGCGGCTGTTCGCCGAAGATCCGATGCAGCGCGCCGAAATCCGCCGGCTGACCGACTGGTATCTGGCGAAGGCCGAAAGCGAAGTGACCCGCCACCTGGTGCGCGAGCGCGTGCTGAAGCCGGTCATGCCGGAAACCGCCGGCGGCGGCTCGCCGGACTCGGCCGCGATCCGCGCCGCGCGCGCCAACATCCGCCAGCACATGAAATATACCAACTGGCTCGCCGGCACGCGCCATTGGCTGGCCGGCAACAAGGTGACCTATGCCGATCTCGCGGCGGCGGCGACGCTTTCGGTGCTCGATTATCTCGGCGAGATCGACTGGCGCGAACATGGCGCCGCGCGCGAATGGTACACGCGGGTGAAATCGCGGCCGTCGTTCCGGCCGCTGCTTTCAGACCGGGTGCGCGGCCTTTCGCCGGTATCGCATTATGCGGACCTCGACTTCTGAAACCTTGCGCGCGCTGATCGAGGCGGAGGCGCGCCGCGCCGGCTTCGAGGCTGTCGCGGTGACCCGGCCGGACGCGATCCCGCTGGCGCCGGCAAGGCTCGCCGAATTCGTATCCGACGGTTTCCACGGCTCGATGGAGTGGATCGCCGACACTGTTCAGCGCCGCGCCGAACCCTCGGCGCTGTGGCCGGAGGTGCGCTCCATCATCGTTCTCGCCATGAATTACGGCCCGGACCGCGACCCGCGCGATGTCCTCGAAAAGCGCGACCGCGGCGCGATCTCGGTCTATGCGCAGAACCGCGACTACCACGACGTGATGAAGGGCCGGCTGAAGGAGATCGCCGGCAAGATCGTGGCGAAGGCAGGCGGCGACGTGAAGGTGTTTGTCGATACAGCACCAGTGATGGAAAAGCCTCTTGCCGAAGCGGCGGGGCTCGGCTGGCAAGGCAAGCACACAAACCTGGTCAGCCGCGCGCATGGCTCGTGGCTGTTCCTCGGCACGATCTTCACCACGGCCGAGCTGGAGCCGGACCAGCCCGAAATCGACCATTGCGGCTCCTGCCGAGCCTGCCTCGACGTCTGCCCGACCGGCGCGTTCCCCGCGCCCTACCGGCTCGATGCGCGGCGCTGCATTTCCTACCTGACCATCGAGAACAAGGGGCCGATCCCGCGCGAGTTCCGCGACAAGATCGGCAACCGCATCTATGGCTGCGACGATTGCCTGGCCGCCTGCCCGTGGAACAAGTTCGCCAGCGCGGCATCCGAGGCAAAGCTGGCCGCGCGCGCCGATCTTCGCGAGCCGCCGCTTTCGGAGCTGCTCGCGCTCGATGACGCGGCGTTCCGCGTTTTCTTCTCTGGCTCGCCGGTCAAGCGCATCGGCCGCGACCGCTTTGTCCGCAACGTGCTGATCGCCGCCGGCAATTCGGGCGATGCGTCGCTAACGCCCATTGTGCGCCGCCTGCTGGGCGACCCCTCGCCGCTGGTGCGGGGTGCGGCAATCTGGGCCCTGTCGCGACTGCTCTCCGACCGCGAATTTGGCGATCTTGCCGCCACAGCTGCGAAAGCCGAGACGGATGCGACGGTCCGCGAGGAATGGCTGGCGGTGCCGGCATATCCGGCGAAGGCCGATCGAAGGGGTTCATCGATGGGCGAAAGACGCTTCTTCATCTTCGGCGCCGGCTATTCGGCCAAAGCTTTCGCGCGGGCCAACGCGCAACACGCGCCGGTCGCCGGCACGACTCGGACGCCGGAGAAGTTCGAGGCGCTACGGTCGGCCGGCATCGAGTCCTTGCGATTCGACGGCGCACTATCGACTGAACTGGGTGAAGCGCTCGCAAGGACCACGCATCTCATCATCTCGATCGCTCCCGACGAGGCCGGCGACCCGGTGCTCAACGCCGCCAGCGAGACGATCCGGGCAAAGATGCCGGCGCTGGAGTGGATCGGCTATCTCTCGACCGTCGGCGTCTATGGCGATCATGGCGGCGCCTGGGTGGACGAGACCAGCGCGTGCCGGCCGGTGTCGAAGCGTTCGGTGATGCGGGTGGCTGCCGAACAGGAATGGCTGAAGCTTGGCCGGGCGATCGGCAAACCGGTGGCGATCCTGCGGCTTTCCGGCATCTACGGGCCGGGCCGCAACGCGCTGGCCAATCTCGAGGACGGCACCGCAAGACGGCTGGTCAAGCCAGGACAGGTGTTCAACCGCATTCATTGCGACGACATCGCCGGGGCGCTCTGGCTTCTGGCGGAAAACAATCTCGGCGGCATCTTCAACGTCACCGACGACGAGCCGGCGCCGCCGCAGGACGTCGTGGCTTACGCCGCCGGGCTGATGGGGATCGAGCCGCCGCCCGAAATTCCTTTCGAGACCGCCCAACTTTCGCCCATGGCGCGGTCTTTCTATGGCGAGAACAAGCGCGTTGAGAATCAGGCGATCAAGGCGGCCGGCTACCGCTTCCGGTTTCCCAACTACCGGGTGGCGCTGGAGCGGATGTGGGCTGAGGGCAACTGGCGGGACGGAGAGCCGCGCAGCCCGATGCGAGGATGATGCCGAAGGACGATCATCTTCTGCTGCTTTGATCGCTGTGTGACGCGCGGCGTGGTATGATTCGTTCCTGATCAGGTCGCTTGACGCGCGGCAAACGGATAGACTGGAGAGGGACCCAGCCTGATGAATTTGCGATCGCTGCCTGACCGCAAGCCGTTCCTGACCGCCGCGCTGGCGCTGGTGGCGCTCGCCGCGCTGGCGGCTGTCGCTATTTCGGCCGAACCTCGTGCCAAGGAGTTGTTCGGCGCCCGAAAGCTGCCGGCCGTGGCGCCCGCGCAATCCTTCGGCTTCTACTCCAAAGGTTGCTTCACCGGCGGCGTCGCGCTGCCGATGGATGGTCCGACCTGGGAAGTGATGCGCCCGTCGCGCAATCGCCGCTGGGGCCATCCGGCGATGATCGCGCTGATCGAGAAGCTTTCGCGCGATGCCCAGGCGGATGGCTGGCCGGGGCTTCTGGTCGGCGATGTCTCGCAGCCGCGCGGCGGACCGATGATGACCGGCCACGCCTCGCACCAGATCGGGCTCGACGCCGATATCTGGCTGACGCCGATGCCGAAGCGGCCGCTGACCGTCGCGCAGCGCGAGACCATGAGCGCGACGCTGATGGTCGACGAAAAAACGCATCTGGTGAAGGACGCGCTGTGGACGCCGGCGCATACGCGGCTTTTGAAGCGCGCGGCGAGCTATCCTGAGGTCGAGCGCATCCTGGTCAATCCCGGCATCAAGAAGAAGCTCTGCGACACCGTCACCGGCGACCGCTCCTGGCTGCGCAAGATCCGGCCGTTCTGGGGCCACGACTATCATTTCCATATGCGCATCGGCTGCCAGCCGGGCTCGCGCTTCTGCAAGGGGCAGGAGACGACGCCGGACGACGATGGCTGCGGCAAGCCGCTGGCCTGGTGGTTCACCGAGGAGCCGTGGCGGCCGAACAAGAATCCGGATGCGCCCAAGGCGCGCGACCTGATGACGATGGCCAACCTGCCCAAGCAATGCCAGGACGTGGTCAATGCGCCGGACGCGCCCTCGCTGGAGGCCGTGACCTATCATGGCGGCGGCGATGCCGCGGTGGCCGTGGCCGAACCGCAGCCGACCGAGCCGGCGGAAACGATCTCCAGCGGCAACGCCCCGATCCCGGCGGCGGCAAGCGCTTTCGCGCCGACGCCAAAGATCGGCATCCCGCTGCCGAGGCCAAGGCCCGGGAACTAGTGCGTTTCACCGTTTCACGAAGCGGCGAACGCCCTATCTCTTCGCTTTGACGCAATTCCGGACGGAAAGCTACGGCGCGGGCGCCGAGCCTAACCGCTCTCACTTTTCCTGGAATTGCTCTAAGGCGCAAGCGGGCTTCCCCTTTGCGGGGTCATGCGCTAGTCAATCGATTGAAACGGCGCAGCGGCGCCGCAACGAGGACGATCAAGAGCATGGCAGGCGAAGACGAGAAGGGACTGCGGTTTCCGGTCCTGATCGGCGACATTGGCGGCACCAATGCGCGCTTCTCGATCGTGCTCGACGCCAATTCGGAAGCCACCGAGCCGCAGATCGTCCAGACGGCGAATTTCAAGACCATCGACGAGGCGATCCAGGCGGCGGTGCTCGACCGCTCGTCCATCCAGCCGAACTCGGCGGTGCTGGCGGTCGCCGGGCCGGTTGACGGCGACGAGATCCCGCTCACCAACTGCCCCTGGGTCGTGAGGCCCCGGCAGATGCTTGCCAATCTGGGTCTGGGCGAGGTCGTCGTGCTCAACGATTTCGAGGCGCAGGCGCTGGCCGTGGTGGCGCTCGGCGAAGAGCATATGGAAAAGATCGGCGGCGGCACGCCGGAACCCAATGCGAGCCGGGTCGTGCTCGGTCCCGGAACGGGTCTCGGCGTCGCCGGGCTGATCTATGCGCTCGATCATTGGATACCGGTGCCGGGCGAGGGCGGGCATATGGATATCGGCCCGCGCACGCCGCGCGACTTCGAAGTGTTCCCGCATATCGACAAGCTCGAGGGCCGCATATCCGGCGAGCAGATCCTGTGCGGACGCGGCCTGGTCAATGTCTATCGCGCCGTGGCCAGCACGGACGGCAGGCCGACGCCCTTGACCACGCCGGCCGAGGTCACGGCGGCGGCGCTTTCGAAGTCCGATCCGGTGGCCGAGGAGGCGCTGGCGCTGTTCGTCACCTGCCTCGGCCGCACCGCGGGCGACCTGGCGCTGGTGTTCATGGGCCGCGGCGGTGTGTTCCTGACCGGCGGCATCGCGCAAAAGATCGTGCCGGCGCTCAAAGCGGGCAATTTCCGCGCCGCCTTCGAGGACAAGGCGCCGCACCGCGCGCTGATGCGCGAAATGCCGGTCTACGTCATCACCCATCCGCTGGCGGCGCTGCTCGGGCTTGCCGCCTATGCCAGGACGCCTTCGCTGTTCGGCGTGCGGACGGCGGGGCGGCACTGGCGGGTGTGATCGCTCCGGCGCTCGGGACGGCGCGACGAAGTTTCGCCATAGGCAAGCCGTAGCCGGGGCGCTAAGAGGGTGCGAAAAAGGCGTCCTGACGTTTACGAGAATCCACGAAGCGCTTCGATTTGACACTTCAAAATCCAAACAAGGCAAAAAGCCGGCCCGCCGAGGTCACGGCGGTGCTGCGCCGTATCGTCGCTGAAAACGGCTATGACCATCGCTGGTCCTATGCGGTCGTCATCGTCTGCTCGCTGCTGGTTTCGGGCGCGACCGCCTTCTCGGCCTGGGTCATGGCGCCGATGGTCAATCAAATCTTCTACGAACGGAGCAGCGGCGCCGTCTGGTGGATTTGCGCCGGCTTCATGGGCGCCTTCCTCGTGCGCGGCTTTGCCGGTTACGGCCAGGCGGTGATGTTAGCCACGATCGGCAACAATCTCGTCGCCCGGTACCAGAAACGCTGTTTCGACCAACTGATGAAGCTCGGCGTCAATTTCTTCAACGATACGCGTTCCGGGCGCCTGGCGGCGCAGCTGGACGAGAATGTCGGCGGCATTCGCGACCTGCTGTCGCTGACCTTGATTTCGATCACCCGCGACGCGGTGACCCTGGTCGGCCTCGTCGGCCTGATGATCTATCAGGATCCAGTGCTGTCGCTGAGCTCGCTGCTGATCGGGCCGCCGCTGATCTGGGCCGTCGTCTACATCACCCGCCGGGTGCGCAAGATCAACCGCGAATCCGTGCTGATCAACTCGCGGCTGAGCGGCTCGGTGCAGGAGGCAGTTCAAGGCATCGCCATCGTCAAGGCCTTCACCATGGAGGACGAGCTGGCCCGCCGCATCGGCATCATGGCCGATACGGCCGAGCAGCGCAGCAACAAGATCGCCCGCGTCTCCGAGCGGCTGTCGCCGATTTCCGACATGCTGGCCGGTCTCGCCGTTACCGCCGTCATCGCCTATTCCGGCTATCGGGCATTGTATCTCGGCCAACCGCCGGGCGCGGTGTTTTCCTTCATCACCGCGCTGATTCTTGCCTATGATCCGGCGCGGCGCCTGGCGCGCATGCAGGTCACGATGGAACGCGCGCTGGTCAATGCGCGCATGATCTACGAGCTGCTCGACCTCGAGCCGAAGCAGGGCGACGCGCCCGACGCGGTTGAGGCGAAGATCACCACCGGCGAGGTGCGCTTCAACAATGTGACGTTCGGCTACAGCGCCGACATGCCGGTGCTGCGAAACCTGAGCTTCACCGCCGCCGCCGGCAAGGTGACGGCGATCGTCGGCGCCTCGGGCGCCGGCAAGTCGACGCTGGTGGCGCTGCTGCAGCGCTTCTACGACGTCGACCAGGGCTCGATCGAAGTCGACGGCCAGGACATCTCGAAAGTGACGAAGCGGTCGCTGCGCCAATCGATCGCCTATGTCTCGCAGGCGCCTTATCTGTTCGAAGGCACGATCCGCGACAACATCCGCTACGGCCGGCTTTCGGCCACCGACGCCGAGATCGAGCAGGCGGCGAAACAGGCGGCCGCCGACGAGTTCATCCGCCAGCAGCCGCAAGGCTACGACACGCCGGTCGGAGAGAACGGCGTGACGCTGTCGGGCGGCCAGCGCCAGCGCGTCTCGATCGCGCGCGCCATCGTGCGCCAGGCGCCCATCCTTCTGCTCGACGAAGCGACCTCGGCGCTCGACAACGAGGCGGAAGCGCGTGTGCAGGAAGCGCTGACCCATGTCATGGAAGGGCGCACCACCATCGTGATCGCGCACCGGCTGTCGACCGTGGTCAATGCCGACCGCATCATCGTGCTGGAGGAGGGGCGGCTGGTCGAGGAAGGCACGCATGCGACGCTGATGGCCGACCCGCACAGCATCTATGCCCGCTTCCACCGGATACAGGGCAAGAAGGGGCTGGGGCTTGTCGACGACGTCAAGGCAAGCCAGACTTCGGCCCAAACTACCGCATCGCGCAGCCGCGCCAAGAAGACCGTCAGGAGAAGCGCATGAGTGAAGCCGGCGATATGGGCCTGGTGGTGGTGGGCGCCGCCGGCCGCATGGGCCAGACGCTGATCCGCGCCATCCACACAATGCCCGGCGCCCGCGTCGCCGCCGCGGTCGAGCGGCCGGACTCGGCCCATCTCGGCAAGGATGCGGGCGAGCTCGCCGGCATCGGCATCATCAACGTGCCGATCGTCGACGATCCGCTGCCGGCCTTCGCCAAGGCCGACGGCGTGCTCGATTTCACCGCGCCCGCGGCAAGCGTCGAATTCGCCGGCTATGCCGCGCAGGCGCGCATCGTCCATGTCATCGGCACCACCGGCTGCTCGGCCGACGACAATGCCAGGATCGCCGCCGCTGCGCGTCATGCCACGATCGTCAAATCGGGCAATATGAGCCTCGGCGTCAATCTGCTGGCGGTGCTGGTCGAGCAGGCTGCGAAGGCGCTCGATCTCGACGATTTCGACATCGAGATCCTGGAGATGCATCACCGGCACAAGGTCGACGCGCCGTCCGGCACGGCGCTGCTGCTCGGCGAGGCTGCTGCGAAAGGGCGCGGCATCGATCTTGCCGACAATAGCGTGCGGGTGCGCGACGGCCATACCGGCGTGCGCAAGGCGGGCTCGATCGGCTTCGCCACGCTGCGCGGCGGCTCCGTCGTCGGCGACCACAGCGTGATCCTTGCCGGCACCGGCGAGCGCATCACGCTTTCCCACCATGCCGAGGACCGGGCGATCTTCGCCCGCGGCGCCGTGAAAGCCGCGCTTTGGGCCCGCGCGAAGAAGCCGGGGCTTTATTCCATGCGGGACGTGCTCGGCCTGAGCTGATCCCTATCCAAACCATTCCATAGGAGCAAACATGTCGGGAACTCTCGTGCTCGTGCGCCACGGCCAGAGCGAATGGAACCTGAAGAACCTGTTCACCGGTTGGCGCGACGTCGGGCTGACCGAGCAGGGCACCGCCGAGGCGCTTGCCGCCGGCGAGAAGCTCAAGGCGCGCGGCCTGAAATTCGACATCGCCTACACATCTGCCTTGAAGCGGGCGCAGGTGACCTGTCAGCACATCCTCGACATCGTCGGCCAAAGCGACCTGAAGACGATCCGCGACCAGGCGCTCAACGAGCGCGACTATGGCGACCTCTCCGGCCTCAACAAGGACGACGCGCGCAAGAAATGGGGCGAGGAGCAGGTGCATATCTGGCGCCGCTCCTACGACATCGCGCCGCCCGGCGGCGAAAGCCTGAAGGATACCGGCGCGCGCGTATGGCCCTATTACCTGCACGAGGTGCAGCCGCATGTGCTGCGCGGCGAGACCGTGCTGGTCGCCGCGCACGGCAATTCGTTGCGCGCGCTTATCATGGCGCTGGACGGCAAGTCGGGCGAGGAGATCGTCAAGCTCGAGCTCGGCACCGGCGTGCCGGTGATCTACAAGCTCAACGCCGATTCCACCGTGGCGAAGAAAGAAGTGCTGGAGGGGTGAGCTTCCTTCTCCCCGTTCACGCTACGGCATGCGCACATTTCCAAGCGGCTGGTTTTTCTCGATAGCGTGCATGGCAGCTTGGCGCATGCCTTGTCTTATGCAGCGCTGGTCGACCCCCACTCCGTCTCGGCTTCGCCGAGCCACCTCTCCCCCGATCGACGGGGCAGAGGAAAGGCGCCAAGCCTTTTGCCGTCAACGCCCGTCCAGCAACACTCCCTTCCTTTCCCTCCGGAGGGGGGAAAGGTGGCGCTGCGAAGCAGCGACGGATTGGGGGAACCACGTGGCAATCAAGCCGCGGCCTGATCAGTCACGCCAATCACAGAACGATGTGTGCATGGCGTAGCCCGCTCACGAGGAGAAAATACCCGGCAGGGCAATGAGGGGCAGCGCGGCCATCGACGAAAAAACCGCGTTGACACATACCGTTTGCCCGCTTACTAGAGCGCCCACCAGCCCAGATGGCGGAATTGGTAGACGCGCACGGTTCAGGTCCGTGTTCCGCAAGGAGTGGAGGTTCGAGTCCTCTTCTGGGCACCAAATTCCCGTTTCAGACGATCTGACGCGATGAGCAAAAAAGCCCGGATTTTCCGGGCTTTTTGTGCCCTGCAACTCATCTCGCGTTGAACCGTTCCTATCTTGCCGGTTAACCCGAGGTTCCGTGATGCCCGCGCCGTTCAAGGAGTGGAAGGTTCTGCCGCATGGCAGGCTCTCTCCTGTCGACGACGATATTCTGACGGTGACCGGCGACATACCCATGCCAATTGGCAACATGAAACGGCGCATGACCGTGGTGCGACTGCGCGACCGGCGGCTTGTCATCTTCAGCGCCATCGCGCTCGACGACGAACAGATGCGCGAGATCGAGGCCTTCGGCCAGCCGGCCTTCTTGATCGTCCCTAATGATCATCACCGGCTCGATGCAAAGCCATGGAAGAATCGCTATCCCGCCCTTCAGGTGATTGCACCGGCTGGCGCGCTCAACAGCGTCGAGAAGGCGGTACATGTCGATGCGACGCGCGGCGACTTTGGGGATCCCGACGTCAAGCTCGTCACGGTCCCCGGAACCCGTGATCGCGAAGCGGCGTTGCAAATTGACGGAGCGAACGGCACGACGCTCGTTCTCAACGATATCGTCGGCAACATCCGCGGCGCATCCGGCTTTGCAGGCTGGGCATTGCGCATGATGGGATTTGCCGGTGATGAGCCGCATATACCCTGGCCGGTCAAGCTGACGATGGTCCGCGACAAGGCGGCACTCGCGGCGCAATTGAGACAATGGGCCGAACAGCCGGCGCTCAAGCGCATCCTTGTCTCGCATGGCTCAGTCATCACCGAGGATCCGCGCGGGACGCTGCGCAAGCTGGCGACGTCGCTCGGATAGATGAAGGCATAGCAGCCAACCCCCTTCCAGCCAGTCGCCCAACAAACCGCTTCAAACCAGCCGCCCCTGACGCTACGGTCCGCCCATGGCCCCTTCCGTCAGCCCGACCATCGCCGCGCGCCGCGACCAGATGTTTCCCGTGCTCAGCGACGCGGATATCGGGCGCATGCGCCGGTTTGGCGAGGCACGCGCCTATGCCGCCGGCGACCACATCGTGACAGCCGGCGCGGTCTCGCCCGGGCTGATCCTTATCCTGTCGGGCAAGGTCGACATCACCCAGGCCGGCGGGCTTGGCCCGCGCGAGGCGATCATCAGCTACCGCGCCGGCAATTTCGTCGGCGAGCTGGCGCAGTTGTCGAACCGGCCGTCGCTGGTCAATGCCGAGGCGGTCGAGCCGGTCGAGGCGATCGTCATCCCCTCGCAGCGGCTGCGCGACCTGATGGTGCAGGAGGCCAATCTCGGCGAGCGCGTCATGCGGGCGCTGATCCTGCGCCGGGTCGGCCTGCTCGAAAGCGGCGCCAGCGGGCCGGTCGTCATCGGCCCGCCCGGCAATGGCGACGTGCTGCGGCTGCAGGGCTTTCTGCGGCGCAGCGGCCTGCCGCATCGGGCGCTCGATTCCGACACCGACCCTTGCGCGAAAACGCTGATCGAGCGCTTTCATGTCGACCCGCACCACCTGCCGATCGTGCTGTGTCCGAACGGCAAGCTGATGCACAATCCGGGCGAGACCGAGCTTGCCCGCTGCGTCGGCCTGCTGCGGCCGATCGATGCTGACAAGATCTATGACGTGGCGATCGTCGGCGCCGGGCCGGCGGGGCTGGCGGCGGCGGTCTATGCCGCCTCGGAAGGGCTGTCGACCATCGTGCTCGATTGCCGCGCCTTCGGCGGACAGGCAGGCGCCTCGGCCCGCATCGAAAACTATCTCGGCTTCCCGACCGGGATCACCGGCATGGCGCTGATGGCGCGCGCCTATAACCAGGCGCAGAAATTCGGCGTCGAGATGGTCATCCCCGATGAGGCGAAGCTGCTGGACGACGCTGGCGACGGCGCCCGCTACAGGCTGGCCATCGGCGACGGCGAGATCGTGCGCTCACGCGCTGTGGTGATCGCCAGCGGCGCGCGCTACCGCCGCCTCGATATCGCCAACCTCGCGCAGTTCGAGGGCACTTCGGTGCATTACTGGGCCTCGCCAATCGAGGCCAGGCTTTGCCTGGACCAGGAGGTGGCGCTGGTGGGCGCCGGCAATTCAGCGGGACAGGCGGCCGTCTATCTGGCGAGCCAGGTGCGCAAGGTGACGCTGCTGGCGCGTCGCGACAGCCTCGACGCTACCATGTCTCGCTATCTGGTCGAGCGCATCAAGGCACAGCCCAACATCGAGGTGCTGACCGAGACCGAGGTCGCGGCGCTGGAGGGGCACGACGGCAATCTCGAGCGGCTGCACTGGCGCAACCGGGCGACCGGCGAAAAGACGACGCGCGCCATCCGCCACCTCTTCCTGTTCATCGGCGCCGACCCGAACACCGATTGGCTTGCGAACTGCAACGTGGCGCTGGATGCCAAGGGTTTTGTGCGCACCGGGCCGGACACGACACCGGGGCACGGGCTGATGGAGACCAGCCGCAGCGGCGTGTTCGCCATCGGCGACGTGCGCTGCGGCTCGACCAAGCGCGTCGCTGCCGCCGTCGGCGAAGGCGCGCAGGTGGTTGCGGCGCTGCATGCCTATCTGGCGCGGGACGGCGCCGCTAGACCGTGACGGCGGTTCGTTGAATCGCCATCACGGTCCAACTCTTGTTGGAGCATGATCTTTCTCCGAAAACCGGTTCCCACTTTTCGGGATCACGCTCTAGAACCAACAGGCCAAACCGCCCAGGAGACCATGATGGACGAATGCAGGCATACGAAGGACATCAAAAAGGTCACGCCGAGCGCGCTCGGCTGCTAGGAATGCCTGAAGAGCGGCTCGTGGTGGGTGCATCTGAGGCTCTGCCGGACCTGCGGCCATGTCGGCTGCTGCGACGACTCGCCCAACCGCCACGCGACAAAGCATTTTCATGCCACGCAGCATCCGATCATCGAGGGCTACGACCCGCCGGAAGGCTGGGGCTGGTGCTTCGTCGACGAGGTGTTCATCGATCTCGGCGACGACACGACGCCGCAGAACGGCCCGATCCCGAAGTTTGTTTGACGGTGCAGGGCAAGCCGGCCGGGCGACGCCTTGTTCAGCGCACCGAGCTCGTCACGGTCGGATCGACGGCGTCTCGCACGGATTTGCGCTCATTGCCGGCGAAGATGCCGATGAGGAGAAGGCTGAGCACAACCGGCACAAACAGGATGGCGACGCGCGCCTGCACGTAAAAGATGGCACGCCATTCGTTTCGCTTTTCGGGGCTATCGTTCATCATGCTCGCTCTGTGGTGCCTCCCGGGAGGGGACATAGAGACGAAGCGTTAAACATCTCCTTCCGATTCGGTTAACGCGGGACGATCTGCTCCAATCGCAAAGGGCAGCGCTGCCCCTCTCGTCCGCTGTGCGGTCAACTCTCCCCACTTCGTCTACGCTATGAACATCTTCTGTGAGTGACTGGTAAGGCCGAGGCTTGATTGCCATGTGATTCCCCCAACCCGTCGCTGCTTCGCAGCGCCACCTTTCCCCCCTCCGGAGGGAAAGGAAGGGAGCCTTGCTGGACGAGCGTTGACGGCAAAAGCTTGGCGCCCTTCCTCTACCCCGTCGATCGGGGGAGAGGAGGCTCGGCGAAGCCGAGACGGAGTGGGGGTCGACCAGCGCTACATAAGACAATGCATGCGCCAAGCCGCCATGCACGCTATCGCCAAAGGCCAGCCGCTTGGAAATTGATGCATGCCGTAGCCCACTGCGTGGGGCGAGGAACGGCGGGCTGCCTCACGCATTGGCTTTTCCACCGATTTCGGGCAAACCTCGTCGCCTGTAAACCGACACGGAGAAGCGTGATGTTCCGATGGGGTGTTCTGTCGACGGCGAAGATCGGCCGCGAGCAGCTTTTGCCGGCAATCGTGGAGTCGGAGAATGGCGTCCTGTCGGCGATCGCCAGCCGCGACCTGTCGAAGGCCAAGGCGCTGGGCGAGCGTTTCGGCGCGCGTCATGCGTTCGGCTCCTATGAGGAATTGCTCGCCTCCAAGGAGGTCGACGGCGTCTACATTCCGCTGCCCACCTCGCAGCATGTCGAATGGACGGCGAAGGCGATCGAGGCCGGGAAGCATGTGCTGGTGGAAAAACCGCTGGCGCTCGATGCCAAGGACATTCCGCCGCTGATCAGGCTACGCGACGAGAAGAAGGTGCTGGTCTGCGAGGCCTTCATGGTCGTCTACCACCCGCAATGGATCAAGGTGCGCGACCTGATCGCCAGCGGCGCCCTCGGTCGGCTGCGCCATGTGCAGGGCGCGTTTTCCTATTACAATGTCGACCCCAAGAACATGCGCAACCAGCTCGATCTCGGCGGCGGCGCGTTGCCCGACATCGGCGTCTATCCGACCGTGTCGACGCGCTTTTCGACCGGCAAGGAGCCGCTGCGGGTGCAGGCGACGATCGAGCGCGACAAGACTTTCGGCACCGACATCTATTCCTCGATCCGCGCCGACTTCGGCGATTTCGAGCTGTCCTTCTACCTGTCGACGCAGATGGCGGCGCGGCAGGTGATGGTATTCCACGGCGAGAAGGGCTTCATCGAGGTCTTCGCCCCGTTCAATGCCGGGCTCTACGATCACCACCGCATCGAGCTGCACAACCAGAACCACAGCGAGGCGCAGGTGTTTCGCTTCCCGGGCACGCAGCAATACCGGCTGGAGTGCGAAGCCTTCGTGCGCGCCGCGCAAGGCGGCAAGGACCGCGTCTTCACGCTGGAGGAATCGGTGCTCAACCAGAAGGTCATCGACGCCATCTTCCGCGCCGGCGAGAAGGACGGCTGGGAGCCCGTCTGAGACGTCGCGATAAGTTTGCCGGCTGGTTCTGGGAGGGAAAATGGCTGACGCGGACGTGATCATTGTCGGCGCGGGGCTGGCCGGCCTCGTCGCCGCGACGGAGTTGGCGGAGGCCGGCAAGAAAATCATCATCGTCGACCAGGAGCCGCAACAGTCGCTGGGCGGCCAGGCCTTCTGGTCGTTCGGCGGGTTGTTCCTGGTCGATTCGCCCGAGCAGCGGCGCATGCGCATCCGCGATTCGCACGACCTCGCGCTCGAGGACTGGATGGGCACGGCCGCCTTCGACCGGCCGGAGGATTTCTGGCCGCGCAAATGGGCTGAGGCCTATGTCGGCTTCGCCGCCGGCGAGAAGCGCTCCTGGCTGATCGAGCGCGGCCTGAAATTCTTCCCCGTGGTCGGCTGGGCCGAGCGCGGCGGCGGCAATGCGACCGGCCACGGCAATTCGGTGCCGCGCTTCCACATCACCTGGGGCACCGGGCCCGGCGTGCTCGAGCCTTTCGTGCAGCGCGTGCGCGAGGCGCAAAAGCGCGGGCTGGTCGAGTTCAGGTTTCGTCACCGGGTCACCGAGATTGTCCGCAGCGGCAACACGGTCAGCGGCGTACGTGGCGACATCTTGCAGCCAAGCACGGTTGAGCGCGGCCGCAAGAGTTCTCGTGACATGGCCGGCGATTTCGAGCTCCATGCGCAAGCGGTGATCGTCGCCTCCGGCGGCATCGGCGGCAACCACGAGCTGGTGCGCCAGAACTGGCCGCAGCGGCTGGGCGCGCCGCCGAAGCGGATGATCACCGGCGTGCCGGATCATGTCGACGGCCGCATGCTGGCGATCACCGAGGCGGCCGGCGGAAGGGTCATCAATCGCGACCGCATGTGGCACTATGTCGAGGGCATCAGGAACTGGGCGCCGATCTGGACCGAGCACGCGATCCGCATCCTGCCCGGCCCCTCCTCGATCTGGCTCGATGCGCGCGGCAGAAGGCTGCCGGCGCCGCTCTATCCGGGCTTCGACACTCTGGGCACGCTCAGCCACATCATGAGCACCGGCTTCGACTATTCCTGGTTCATCCTGACCAAGAAGATCATCCAGAAGGAGTTCGCGCTATCGGGCTCCGAGCAGAACCCTGACCTCACCGGCAAAAGCTGGCGGCAGGTGCTGAGCCGCGCGACATCAGGCATTCCCGGCCCGGTGAAAGCGTTTATGGAAAAGGGCGAGGATTTCATCGTCGAGGCCGATCTTTCCAGGCTGGTGGCGCGCATGAACGCGCTGGCCGGCGGCGAGCCGCTGCTGGACGTCGCCCAGGTCGAGCGCGAGATCCGCGCCCGCGACAGGCAGCTCGACAATCCGTTCTCCAAGGATGCGCAGATCACCGCGCTGCGCGGTGCGCGCTCCTATCTCGGCGACAGGCTGATCCGCACCGCCAAGCCGCACAAGATGCTCGATCCGGCGAACGGCCCGCTGATCGCGGTGCGCCTCAACATCCTGACCCGCAAGACGCTGGGCGGGCTGCAGACCGACCTCGATAGCCGCGTGCTCAATGCCGCCGGCCAGCCGGTGCCGGGGCTTTATGCGGCGGGCGAGGTCGCCGGCTTCGGCGGCGGCGGCGTGCATGGCTATGCGGCGCTGGAAGGCACCTTCCTCGGCGGTTGCATTTTTTCGGGGCGCTGCGCGGGGCGGGCGGCGGCGGCCACGATTGCGTGAACGGAGGGCGCGGATGGTCGCCGCCTCGGCGACAACGCTGTAGGCTTTTTCGGTCAACTCGACTGAAGTCCCAACTCCAATCATGACGGGAACAGCATGCGCATCATCGTCTATGGGATCGGCGCCATCGGCGGCGCCATCGCGGCCCAGCTGAGTTTTTCAGGCCACACGGTGCTCGGCATCGCCCGCGGCAGGCAGCTCGACGCCATCCGCGCCTCGGGACTGTCGCTTTCCACCCCGCAAGGCACAAGGACCACGCGCTTTCCCGCCCATGCCGACCCGTCGAAGATTTCCTTCGAGCCGGACGATGTCGTGCTGCTGACGATGAAAACGCCTGATACGCTCGGGGCGCTGCAACGGCTCAACGCGGCCGGTGTCACGACGCAGCCGGTGTGCTGCTTCCAGAACGGCGTCGCCAACGAGGCGCTGGCCTTGCGTTTCTTCGCCAATGTCTATGGCGCGACGGTCATGCTGCCGGCCGATTACAACACGCCCGGTCAGGCCGCGGCCTATTTCGCGCCCAAGATCGGCGCCTTCGATATCGGCCGCTATCCTTCCGGAATCGACGACACAGTCGAGAAACTGTGCGGGGTTCTGAGCGCCTCCGGTTTCATCGCCGACCCCAGGGACAATGTGATGAGCAGCAAGTACCGCAAGCTGCTCGCCAACCTTCGCAACATCATCGACGCGGCGCTGGGCGAGACCGAGCTGCAGCGGAAATGGTATGCCAAGGCGCGCGCCGAAGCCGAGGCGGTGCTCACCGCCGCCGGGATCGACTGGGACAAGACCGACGCCATGGCGCGCGAGGAATTGACCATAACCGCCATCCCCGGCCGAACGCGTGTCGGCTCCTCGACGCTGCAGAGCATCGTGCGCGGGACCGGCTCCCTCGAAACCGACTTCCTCAACGGCGAGATCGTGCTTCTCGGGCGGCTGCACGGCATGGCGACGCCCGTCAACTCAGCCCTATGCAAACTGTCGGTCGAGTTGGCCAGCGGCCGGATGCGGCCGCAATCGGCCGGCGACGACACGATTGTCTCCATGATCGGCGGAACCGGCTGATCGCCGCAGACGATCAAAAAGATAAGACCCGGCCCGGGAATCCTTTGGAGGCCATGGAACGTCTTCCTCACGCAGATCGCAAACAGGAGACGACCATGACCTACAATCTCATCCGCTACGGCGTGAAAGACGCAAGCATCGCCGAGAACCGGGCGCTGGTGGCAAAAGTGTTCGAGGCGCTGGATGAAACGAAGCCGCAAACCTTGCGCTATCTGGTGCTCGAACTGGAGAATGGCGAATTCGTCCACATCGTCGGCTACGACAAGGATAGCTCGGCGTTGACCGAGCTCGACGCGTTCAAGGCCTTCGGCGCCGATCATGCCGCGCGACGTTCGACGCCGCTTGCCAGGTCGCCGGCGAAGATCGTCGGCGACTATCGTATGCTGGCCGGGGCAAATGAAGCCGTGCCGGCCTGACCAGGGCACGGCATGTAATCGGCGAGGCGAGAATGAGGACGATGAGCGCAGCGAAATTCGACCGCGCGGAACTCGAATCCATGCTTGTCGGGCTGCGCCCGAAGCTGCACCGCTATGCCGCCCGCTTGGCCGGCTCGGCGATCGAGGGCGAGGACATCGTGCAGGAGGCTGTGGTGAAGGCGCTGGCCGCCCATGATGGCGGCGCTCTCGTCGAGCGTCCCGAGCAGTGGCTGTTCCGCATCGCTCACAACGCGGCGCAGGATCACCTGCGCCGTCGCCAACGGGAACGTTCCCGAACGAGCGAGGCCGACATGACCGCAATAGCAGACCTCTCCGTCAGCGCCGAGACGAGACTCGCGACCGCGGCGAGCCTGCGCAGCTTCATGCGGCTGACGCCAACGCAGCGCAGCGCCGTGATCCTGGTCGACGTGCTCGGCCTCAGCCTGCATGAAACCTGCGAGGTGACGAGCGCGACGCTCGCCGCCGTCAAGGCGGCGCTGCATCGCGGCCGGGCGGAGCTGAAGGCACTGGCCTCGGCACCGGACGACGTGGCGGTGCCGAGGCTCGATCCCGAAGAAGAGCGCCGGCTGCGCCGCTACATCGACCTGTTCAACGCGCGCGATTTCGACGGGGTCAGGAGGCTGATCGCCGAGGATGTCCAGGTCGACGTCCTCAATCGCACCCGCCTCAACGGCAAGAAGGAAGCCTCGACCTATTTCGGCAATTACGACCGCCTCGGCGACTGGGCGCTGTCGCTCGGCTTCGTCGACGGCCAGCCGGCGATCCTGATCCGCAACCCGCAGGCGCACGATGCGGTGCGCGGCTTCATGCTGATCGACTGGCGCGGCGAAGAGGTCATGGCCATCCGCGATTTCCGTCACGTGCCTTATTGCGTCGCCGAGGCGGATATCTGCTTGCTTACCGATTGAGCGGCGACCCATCCGCGAGCTGATCGAGCCGCTGCCTGCGGAGATGATCCCGCAGAGCGCACGCAAAACGATACGCCTTCGCGGGGGAGATCGGCGCTCCGTCACATCATCGTGAACGTCGCGTGGCATGAATTGCCGATCGGAACGCCATCTCAAATCCGCCGCAAAGGCAAATCAACTGGCCCGTCATCGTCGGTCAATTGTCTTTTCGCCAATCACGGCATAGTGCGAGCCATACGAGCTCGCGGGTCCTCCAATGTCTCTGAATGAAGCAACCAAGCCCGCCAGGAAAAACGCGCCCAAAGCCAAACCAGTGACGGAATCGCCACCGCGCGATCAGATCCTGATCGGCCCTGATTTCATACATAAGGGCGAGCCGCACGAGAGGCTTGACCGCTTCTTCGGCGATCTGGCGAGCCGCTTCGACGCCGCACCGGCGGTGATTTCCGGCGGCCGGCCCTGGTCATATCGCGAGCTGAACAGCCGTGCCAATCAGTTCGCGCATCTGCTGATCGAGCGTGGCGTGAAGCCGGGCGACAGGATAGGCCTTTTGCTGGACCGCTCGGCCGAGACCTATATCGCTATCCTAGCCGTGATGAAGGCCGGGGCAGCCTTCGTCCCTTTAGCCACCGCGTTCCCCGAAGATCGCATGGTGATGATCATCGAGGACGCCAATGTCACGATGGTGATCAGCGTCTCCGGTTATGCCGCGCGCGTGGCGCGCCTGCCGGTTCCGCATATCTCGATCGACTCGGCGGAATCCGAAATCGCACTCAAGCCGGAAACGGCGCCCCTGCCGGAGGGCAGCCAGGACCAGACCTGTTACATTCTCTACACGTCCGGTACCACGGGCAAGCCGAAAGGCGTGGTCATCACGCATCGGAGCTTCTGCAACTTCATCCGCGTTGCCGCAGCATCCTACGGGTACCAGCCGGGCGACCGCGTGTACCAGGGTATGACCATCGCCTTCGACTTCTCCTCGGAGGAGATCTGGGTGCCCTTTGCCGCCGGCGCCACGGTCGTGCCGGCCCCTGGCCAGCAGCCCCTCGTTGGCGAGGAGCTTGCCAGCTTCCTGCGCGAGCATCACATCACCTGCATGGCCTGCAGCCCGACGCTTTTGTCGTCGATCGAGAGCGACGCGCCCAGCCTGCGCACGATCCTGGTCGGCGGCGAAGCCTGCTCGCAAAAGCTCGTGGTGCGCTGGGCGAAGCCCGGCCGCCAGATCCTGAACACCTATGGCCCGACCGAGGCGACGGTCACCGCCACCATGGGCTTGCTGACGCCGGACGAAGCGGTGACCATCGGCAGGCCGCTGCCCACCTATTCGATAGCCATTCTCGACCCCGAAAAGCCGAAGGTGCTGACCGGCGACCAGCTGGGCGAGGTCTGCATCGGCGGCATGGGCGTGGCGGTAGGCTATCTCAATCGACCGGAACTCACCGAGCAGCGATTCATCAAGGATTTCATCGGCCTGCCGAACAATCCCAGCGGCCGCATCTACCGGACGGGCGATCTCGGCCGCATCAACGACAAGGGCGAGATCGAATACCACGGTCGCATCGACACGCAGGTGAAAATCCGCGGCTACCGCATCGAGCTGGGCGAGATCGAGGCCGTGCTGCTGGAACAGCCGGGCATCGCGCAGGCGGCGGTCACGACATGGGAGATCGAGCCCGAGCGCACGGAACTGGTCGCCTATTACGCCCCAAGGAGCGGAGGCGACAGTGTGGATCGCACCATGCTCGTGCGGGAACTCAAGCAGCGGCTGCCCGACTACATGGTTCCGGCCTATCTGGAGCAGCTGCCCGCGATCCCGATGACCGTCTCCAACAAGGTCGACCTGAGAAAGCTGCCAAAGCCGACCAGCGCGCGCGTCGCGGCCGGCCATGCGATGATCGACCCGCGCAACGAGGACGAGAGGTTCCTGGTCGAAACGCTGCAGGACGTGCTGAAATTCGAGGACATCTCCATCGAAGACCACTTCTTCGACGACCTCGGCGCGAACTCGCTGTTGATGGCGAGGTTCTGCGCGCGCATCCGCTCCCGCAAGGCCTGGTCGACGACCTCGATGCGCGACGTCTACCTGCATCCCACGGTCGCGAAGCTCGCCGAGCACCTGCGCGCGCCGCAGATGGCCGCGGTTGCGGCGAGCGAGCCGATGCTGACGCATCGGGCTTCCAGCTTTGCCTATTGGAGCACGGGCTTTGGGCAGCTCATATTCTACGCGCTCTACAGCTATGGCTCGCTCTGGGCGATCAATGACGGGCTCAACTGGGTCTATGATGCGCTGGACGACCCGGTGCAGCTCTATCTGCGCTGCGTTCTGTTGTCCGCCAGCGTCTTCTTCGGGCTCAGCGGTTTTGCCATCATCGCCAAATGGCTGCTGGTCGGCCGCTGGAAGGCCGAGACGTTCCCGATCTGGGGCTGGCGTTATTATCGCTTCTGGGTCGTCAAGACGCTGGTTCGCAGCGCGCCGGTGGTGCTGTTCCGCGGCAGCCCGCTATACAGCCTCTATTTGCGCCTGCTCGGCGCCCGGCTCGGCAACCGCACCGTTATCGAGTGCCGGTCCGTTCCGGTCTGCACCGACCTGATCAGCATCGGCGACAATTCGATCCTGCGCAAGGATACCATGATCCTGGGCTTCCGCGCCCAGGCGGGCTACATCCACACCGGCCCGCTCGACATCGGCCACAACGCTTTCGTCGGCGTCGGCTCAACGCTGGACATCGACACCCGCATCGGCGACGGCGCCCAGCTGGGCCACGCTTCGTCGCTGCATCGCGGACAGGCGATTCCTGCCGGCGAGCGCTGGCACGGATCGCCGGCGATCCCGACCGAGGCGGACTATTGCACGGTGCCCAACGTGCCGCTGTCGCACGCGCGCCGGATCATCTACGAAGCGATCCAGCTCTTCATCCTCTTCGCCATCGTCACGCCGTTCCCGCTTCTGTTCCACACCTACTGGGAGAATGTCGGCGACGACTATCAGGAGACCATCGGCATCGTGGCGATCGGCACCACGGTGACGGTGGCGGGCTTCGTCATCGGCGGCGTGCTGCTGGCGGCCATCGTGCCGCGGCTGTTCAACCTCATGCTGAAGCCCGGCCGGGACTACTCGCTCTACGGCTTTCACTACTGGCTGCAATCGATGCTGGAGCTGGTAAGCAACGTGCGGCTGCTGAACGTGCTGTTCGGCGACAGCTCGGCCATCGTCTACTATTTGCGCGCCATCGGCTGGCGGCTGAACAAGGTGAACCAGACCGGGTCGAATTTCGGCACCAACCAGCGGCATGAAAACCCGCAGCTTAGTGAGATCGGCTCGGAAACCATGGTCTCCGACGGCCTGTTCATGGTCAACATGCAGAAGTCCGCCAATTCCTTCCGCCTCGAGCACACGCGCATCGGCGAGCGCAACTTCTTCGGCAACAACATCATCTATTCGCCGGATTCCCGCACCGGCGACAATTGCCTGCTCGGAACCAAGGTGCATGTACCGGTCGATGGTCCCGTGCGCGAGAATGTCGGGCTGCTTGGGTCGCCGCCCTTTGAAATCCCGCGCATGGTCAATCGCGACAAGGAGCTGCTCGGATTGATCTCCGACGAGGAGCGCCGCCGCCGACTGCCGCTGAAGAACCTCCACAATCTGGTCACCGCGCTGCTGTTCTTGGCCGCGCAGTGGCTGATCCTGTTCCTGACGCTCGCCATCTGGGACAGGGCGCTCAACTACTACAACGAATGGGAGCAGACGGCGCTGTTCGTGGCGGTGGTGCTGACCACGGCGATCGGCATTCCGTTCTATGTCTTCCTGGAACGCGTCAGCCTCGGTTTCCGCCGGCTGAAGCCCAGGATGGCGACGATCTACGACCCGGTCTTCTGGCGGCACGAACGCCATTGGAAACTGTCCGATTCGCCGATCATGGGCCTGTTCACCGGCACCCCGTTCAGGCCGCTGCTGCTGCGTCTGGTGGGCGTGAAGGTCGGGCGGCGCGTCTATGATGGGGGAAGCATCATCACCGAGCGGTCGCTGGTGGAGATCGGCGACGACGCGACGCTCAACGAGGGCTGCGTCATCCAGGCGCATTCGCTGGAGGAAGGCGCGTTCAAGTCCGACTACATCCGCATCGGCAATGGCTGCACGCTCGCCCCCGCCGCCTTCGTCCACTACGCCGTGGCAATGGGCGAGGGATCCGTGGCGGACCTCGATTGCTTCGTCATGAAGGGCGAAGTGCTGGAGCCCAACACCGTGTGGCGCGGCAACCCGGCGAAGCTCTATGGCGTGGTGACGCCGATCGACGCGCGCGCGATCAAGATCGGGCAGAAACAGTGAAGCGTTCCGCCGACGCGCGGACAGGCGACCGCCCGGTTGTCCTGCGGCCCGTAGGCAAAGATAACCGGGCGGCGATCCTGGCGCTCGAGCTGACGCCCGAGCAGCAAGGCTTCGTCGCTTCGAATGTCGACTCGCTGGAAGAGGCCGGGGAGGATGACGAGGCCATCGCCCGCGCTGTCGTCGCGGCCGGGCGCGTCGTCGGATTCCTGATGTACAGCGCTCCGGAGGACGATGACGAGGCGATCATCTATCGTTTCATGATCGACCGCCGCGAACAGGGCAAGGGCCTCGGCCGTGCCGCGGTTGCCCGGGTGCTGGAGGAGATCGCGCAGCTCGGCCACATACGCCGCGTCTCGATCTGCTACGAACCGGACAACGAGGCGGCGCGCCGGCTCTATGCCGGCTTCGGTTTCGTCGAGACGGAACTGGACGAGGATGGCGAGATGATTGCCGTGCTCCAATTGAGCAGCAAGTGATCACACGGCCGGACGACGCGCGACCGGACATCGAGAGCGCCGTCGAGCAGGCGCTGGCCGGCCTCGCGCAGCCCGGCCTCGTCACCGGCTGCCGTCTTATTCGTGCCGGCGACGAACAATACATCCTGCCGGCGGAAGGCGCTTCCATCGCCACGCGCGAACAGAGGGCGCGCGCCGCCACTGGAGGGGGCCGTCGGGTCGCGCATGAATTGCTGCGGCGGCTGAGATGTGCGGATCTCGCCGTCTTACGGGGCCAATTGGGAAACCCGATCTGGCCTGCAGGGATCGTCGGTTCAATTGCGCATGACGACGAACTTGCCGTGGCGGTCGCCGCGCGATCCGACGCGATGAGAAGCGTGGGCGTCGACATCGAGCCTGCCCTGCCCTTGCCGCACGACCTCCAAGGCATGGTGGCAACGCCGCAGGACCGTCTGGGCGATCTTGACTCCCGCCTGGGCAGCCGCATTCTGTTTGCGATCAAGGAGGCGGTCTACAAGGCCTCGTTTCCGCTCGACGGCCGGGTGCTGGACTTTGAGGACATCGCCATCGATCTCGCCTCGGGCGAGGCGGTCACTTCATCGGGCAATCGTTTGACGGTGCGCTTCACCATCTCGCCCAGAATCCTGGCGCTGGTATATACGGCATAAGCCGCGCTGAGCCCTGCCCTGATCATTCAGAGTGGGCGTTGAACAGGAATGGCGCCCGAAGATTCGGACTGCGAAGCTCGGATAAGCAGTCTGGTGCGGCACGAGAGGACGTCGCGAGATCAGGCAGGAACGTAGCTCAACCTGATCACATCCTCGCCGATCCGATCATGAGCCATCAGGCGCAGCGGCGGCCGGGGCCCGGCGAAATACGGCTTGCCGTGACCAAGCACCACGGGGTGCAGGTAGATCCGATACTCATCGATCAGGCCCAGTTCAGTGAGGCTTCGCGCCAAATCCGGGCCGGCGACTTCGATGTCGCCGGCGCGCTCGGCTTTCAGCTTGCGGATAGCGCCTTCGAGATCACCCTCGACAAGACTGGCATTGGGCCCGACGGACTTCAACGAGCGCGAGACGACCCATTTCGGTTGGTTCCGCCACGCCGCGGCAAAGGCCCGCTCGTCCGCATTCCATTCGGGATGCTCGTCCAAACACGAGCTTGGCCATTGTCTGTTCCTCACATGGCATCACACAATCTGATTGCATTGTGCAATCGGTTCAGATTAGGCCGACTGATTTATTTTGCAATTGGTTCTGCCGCATACATAAACGCAACACGGCTCGGGCCGGATGATCGCTCGATCCTTTGCTGCAGTTCTCCCAACCGCGCAAATCCATCCGACGATGCAGAGCCGTTTCAAAACGGCCATTTGAAAACGGTGGGATTCAGCTAAATATCTGAAATTGTTGGCGCGCCCGAAGAGATTCGAACTCCTGACCCCCAGATTCGTAGTCTGGTGCTCTATCCAGCTGAGCTACGGGCGCGCAACAGGCCGTGCATAACACAGGCCCCGCGATCCGGTCGAGAAGGCCGGCCGCGATGTGGAGTGTTCCCTAACGACTGAATTTGCGAAAAGCAAGCCGATCCGGCAAAAGTTTTGTCGCAGGTGGTTTTGCCGCGCCTGAGGTGTATCGAGATTCAGGTCAGGCCGAGTCGAAAATGGTGGTTTCTGAGAACCGGAGCGGAGCGTACTTAAAGTACGTGAGCACCGGAAGCGCAGGAAGCCGCCATTTGCAGGCCGGCCTCACCTGAATATCGGCATACCTCAAGCCGGGCGGCGCAGGCCGTTGCGCGCCTGATCGAGCCGCACCGGCTGATCGGGAATGGTGACGGCGAAGACGGTGCGGCCGCCGATCGATTCGACCAGCTCGACCGTGCCGCCATGAGCGCGGATCAGCTCGTGCGCGATCGCCAGGCCAAGCCCGGTGCCGCCGCTGCGCGCCGAGCCGCGGAAGGCGGCGAACAGGTTCTCGCGCGCCTTGGGCGGCAGGCCGGGTCCGGTGTCGGTGACGGTGATGCGGCTGACGCTGCCCTGGCGCTCGGCCGCGACCGCCAGCCGGCGCACCACCGCGCTTTCGGTGTCGGCTGCCATCGCCTGCACGGAGTTGCGGCAGAGATTGGTGAGCACCCGGAACAGCTGGTCGGAATCGGCATCGACCTCGAAGGCGTGCTCGATGGCGTTGATGAACTCGATGCCCTCCTCGATGTCGAGCAGGCCGTGCACGTCGTCGACCAACTGGCGCAGTCGCACGCGGCGGCGCGACGGCGCCGGCTCCTGCGTACGGCCATAGTGAAGCACACCTTCGGAGTAGGAGACGGCGCGGTCGAGGGCGCGCAGAAGCTTCGGCGCGAAGGCCTGCACGGTCGGGTCCTTCACTTGGCGCAGGCGATCCGACATCAGCTGCGCGGACGCCAGGATGTTGCGCATGTCGTGGTTGATCTTGGAGACGGCCAGGCCGAGATCCGCGAGATGCTTCTGCTCCGACAGCATCTTCTGCAGCCGGTCCTGCATCTGCGACAGCTCGCGTTCGGCAACCCCGATCTCGTCGGCGCGGTCGGCGGGGCGGATGACGCGGCCGGGATCGTCGGGCGCCTCGGAGAAGGCCAGGATCGAGCGCGTCATGGTGCGAATCGGCCCGATCATGATCAGGTCGATCGCCGCATAGACCAGCATGGCGGTGAACAGCGAGATGAGCAGCGAGACGACGGCGACGTTGCGCGAGTATCTCAGCATGGCGTCGCGCAAACGGTAGTCCGGCATGATCAGCTCGAATTCCTTGTCGCTGTCGCCGACCGGGCCGAAGACGCGCAGCATGCGCTTGCCGCCGAAGAACAGCGTGTCGAGCGCGCCGGTCATGCCGTTGATCAGGCCGACATTGGCTATATCGATGTGCGCGTCGACCTGTGGCGGCATGTCGGCGACCACCAGAAGCCGTGAGACGCCACCGTCACGCACCGCGATCGCCTTGGCGCCGATCGCCATCAGCACATCGTTCTGGGCGTTGTGGGACAGCGAGTTGGGCTCGCCCTGCAACAGCACGATCGACACCGCGGCGGCTGTGCTGAGGCGCTCCTTCAGCCAGTTGACCCGGTAGCTGGCGATCCAGGGCAGGAAGATCAGGATTTCAGCCAGCAGCACGAAGGCGATGGTGAGTAAAAGCAGCTTGGTCGACAGACCGCGCGACAATGGCACCCGGCGCGACGAATTCGCCGCCGCCGGTTGTGCCTTCTCGTTCGTGGGCAGAGTTTCACTCGTCATTGACGCGCATTCACAAAGGCTTGATCGGTCAAGATTATGCGATTTGCGGTCTTTTTGCCAATTTCATCGTCGGCTCGGCGAAAAATGCCTCGCGGCAGGGCGGATTGACTTCCAAAGACCTTCTTTCTATAAGCCCGCTCACGCTCGGGCCATTCGTCCCGGCGCGGTTTCGATCGCGCCTAGGCCGGCCCGGCAAAGCTCCTGTTACACAGTGACAGAATCAAGAAGGGCCGCACCCCGCGGTATTAAAACAAATGAAGCGTACCTACCAACCGTCCAAGCTCGTCCGTAAGCGCCGGCATGGTTTTCGTGCCCGCATGGCCACCAAGGGTGGCCGTGGCGTCGTTGCCGCCCGTCGCAACCGCGGCCGCAAGCGGCTCAGCGCCTGAACGAAAGACGAGATCGTTGCCCGCACCCGGCAAGCCACAGGGGAAAACTCCCGGGCGGCTTCTGAAACGCGCGGATTTCTTGGCTGTGCGCGGCGGCGAGAAACGCCGCGGGCGGCTTTTTCTCGTTGAAGTTCTCGACCGCGGCGATGACCTTGCGCCGCGCGTCGGCTACACAGTCACCAAGAAGGTCGGCAACGCCGTGGTGCGCAACCGCGTCCGACGGCGGCTGAGGGAAGCCGTGCGCGTTCATGCCGCCGATGACATGGCGCCTGGCAATGACTATGTCATCGTCGGGCGTGAAGACGTGCTTGCCATTCCGTTCGGCCAGTTGAAGGCCGAGCTCTCCCGCCGGCTGCGCGGAACACGATAGGCCAAGGGCTTCGATGGAAAACAACCGCAATTTCTTCATCACCATCGCGCTGTCGGTGCTGATCCTGACGCTCTGGCAGGTGTTCTACATGAACCCGCGCATGGAGCAGCAGCGCGAGCAGGCCCGCATCGAGCAACAGCGCGCCGAGGCGCAAAAGAAGGAAGCGCAGAGCACCAATCCAGGCGCGGCCGGAACGCCGGCCCCGACCGCCGGCGCCATCCCCAGCGCGCCCGGCAGCGACAGCGTGACCGCGGCCAGCCGCGACCAGGCGATTGCCGCCACCAAGCGCGTCAAGATCGACACGCCGAGCCTCGAGGGTTCGATCAACCTGGCCGGCGCGCGCCTCGACGACCTGAGGCTCAAGCACTACACCGAGACGGTCGACAAGAACTCGCCCGAGATCGAGCTGCTCAACCCCTCATCGCTGCCCAATGGCTATTTCGCCGAGATCGGCTTCGTCGGCAACGACACCACCGGCACTGTGCCCGGCGCGGATACGGTGTGGAGCGTCGACGGCAATCCGACGCTGACGCCCTCGACGCCGGTGACGCTGACCTTCACCAACGACAAGGGCCTGACGTTCAAGCGCACCATCTCGATCGACAACGAATACATGTTCACCGTTTCCGACACGGTGCAGAATTCGGGAACGGCCGCCGTCTCGCTGTACAATTACGGGCGCGTCACCCGTTTCGACAAGCCGGCCGTCGCCAGCACCTATGTGCTGCATGAGGGCCTGATCGGCGTGACCGGCAGCGAGGGGCTGCAGGAATACAAATACGCCAAGATCGAGAAGGACAAGGAATACACCCCCAGCAAGTCGACCAATGGCTGGCTCGGCATCACCGACAAATACTGGGCCGTGACGCTCATCCCGACGGAGAAGCAGCCCTTCCAGCCGAAATTCTCCTATTTCGAGTTCAAGGACGGGCCGCACAGCCACAGCTACCAGTCCGACTACCTGTCCGACGCAATCAGCATCGCTCCCGGCCAGTCGACGACGGTCGAATCCGAGATCTTCGCCGGCGCCAAGGAAGTCTCGACCATCAACGCCTATGCCAAGGACCGGCAGATCCGCCAGTTCGACCTTTTGATCGACTGGGGCTGGTTCTATTTCATCACCAAGCCGATGTTCTGGCTCATCGACACGCTCTACAAATTCTTCGGCAATTTCGGGCTGGCGATCCTCGCCACCACCGTCGTCGTCAAGGCCATCTTCTTCCCGCTCGCCAACAAGTCCTATGCCTCGATGGCGAACATGAAGAAGGTGCAGCCGAAGATGGTCGAGATCCGCGAGAAATACGCGGACGACAAGATGAAGCAGCAGCAGGCGATGATGGAGCTCTACAAGACCGAGAAGATCAATCCGCTGGCCGGCTGCTGGCCGGTGGCGCTGCAGATCCCGGTCTTCTTCTCGCTCTACAAGGTGCTCTACATCACCATCGAGATGCGGCACGCGCCGTTCTTCGGCTGGATCCACGACCTCGCGGCGCCCGATCCGACGTCGATCTTCAACCTGTTCGGCCTGCTGCCGTTCGCGGCGCCCGCTTTCCTGCCGCATATGGGCGCCTGGGCGGTGGTCATGGGCATCACCATGTTCCTGCAGATGCGCATGAACCCGGCGCCGCCGGACCCGACGCAGGCGGCGATCTTCACCTGGATGCCGGTGATCTTCACCTTCATGATGGGCAGCTTCCCGGCCGGCCTCGTCATCTACTGGGCCTGGAACAACACGCTGTCGATCCTGCAGCAGGGCGTGATCATGAAGCGCCAGGGCGCCAAGATCGAATTGTGGGACAATCTGGCATCGATCTTCCGCAAGAAACCATCGCCGGCGGAATAGACGGCTCCTGAACTGCTAAGACGAAAAAACCCCGGCATCGTTTTGTCCGGGGTTTTTGTTGATCAGGCTCAACGATCAGCCGTCAACCTTCGAGATTGGCCATGGCCATGTTTCCGGCTGTCATTCCAGGGCGGAGCAAGGAGCGAAAAAAAGCCCGGCGCGATGCCGGGCTTTCGATAGGGTGTAGCGCCGGTTAGCCTCAGCTCACCTGGACCTTGCCAGCCGCAGCCTGGTCCTCGGCGATGCGCTGCTGGAACATCTGCGCGAAATCGATCGGATCGAGCATCAGCGGCGGGAAGCCGCCATTGCGGGTGGCGTCGGCGACGATCTGGCGGGCGAAGGGGAACAGAAGCCGCGGACATTCGATGAACAGCAGCGGCAGCATGTGCTCCTGCGGGAAGCCGCTGATGGCAAAGACGCCGCCATAGACCAGCTCGACATTGAACAGCACTTCCTGGTCGAAGGAGGCCTTGGCGTTCAGCGTCAAATTGACGTCGAACTGCTTGTCCGAGAGTGGGTTGGCGTTGACATTGACATTGATTGCGATGCCCGGAGCCTTGTCGCGGCCGCGCAGCGAATTCGGTGCGCCGGGGCTTTCGAAAGAGAGGTCCTTCACATATTGCGCAAGCACATTGAGCGAGGGCTGGTTTTGGGTGCCGTTGCCGTTGGCGGCGCCGGTCGCGGCGTCATCGTTGCTGGCCATGAGCCTTTAAGTCCTTTTGCCTGGGCAGCATTGCTGACCGGATTGAAATCGCGGGTTCGCTACCATGCTCGGCCGGACAAAACAAGTTTTGCCGCCCTCATCGGCGGAAGGAACAGGACAGCGCGAACGCCAGGTATTGGCCGAAGCCTCTCAACCTCGTCATTCCAGGGCGGAGCAGCCGCGAAGCGGCGTCGCGGAGACCCTGGAATCCGTTCCGTGACCTGAGCCGTGCAATGCGGCGGAGCAGAATTTTGCACCGCGGCAACACTCGAAAGTCACTGGATCCTGTGGGCTGCGCGGTACGCTCGCTTCCCGCTCCGCCCAAGGACGAACCGGTAGGCGTTTTGGCCCTAATCGTTCTTCAGCCGCCGCCAGGGCGAATTGTGGTCCGGCCGGTCCGGATAATCGTCGCGAGAATAGTCGCTGTCGTCGAGGTCGATGACATTGTTGCGGCGGCGCGCCGAAAAGCCGCGGCCGAAGCTGGTCGCCATGACTATGCGGTTCTTGAGCAGGCGCCAGGCGAAGTCGCGCACTGGCGGCAACAGGAGAAGAATGGCGAAAAAATCGGTGATGAAGCCCGGAATGATCAAAAGAATCGCCGCCAGCACGATCATCGCCCCATGCGCGAGCTGGCGGCTGGGGTCGCGCCCGGCGTCCATTTCCGTCCGCACCCGCGCCATGACGCCGAAACCCTGATGCCGAAGCAGCAGGCTGCCGGCGACACTGGACAGGATGACCAGCCCGACCGTCGCCAAAGCGCCGATTTCGCGGCCGACGACGACGAGGCCGGCGATCTCCAGCAGCGGCAGCAACAGCAGGAACAACGGGATGAAGGAAATGCGCAAAGTGTCGACCGATCGCTTTCTTCTTTTGCGGCGCTCGCGGACAATCGCCGCTGGCCTTGGCGCCTTTAGATAGGTATGGCTGCCTTTGATTTGAATGATAGCGCCTGCCGTTCTATATGCTTTGGGTGTTGAACGCTATGCGACCGCGATCCCCGAGGGGTTTACGCCGGTGCGGCAAGAACAGGGATCGAGTTGGCGGAAATTATGGGTTTCTTCGACTTCGGCACGATTTTCTTTCTGATTGCGGCGGTTGTGATCTTTTTCCAGCTGCGCAACGTGCTTGGACGTCGCACCGGAAACGAGCGCCCGCCCTTCGATCCTTATTCAGCGAGCCGCACGCGCGAGGCCGATGCGGCGCAAAAGCCTGAAAATGTGGTGTCGCTGCCGCGCAAGCGCGCGCCTGGCGAAACTGCGCCCGAGATTTATGCCGACATCGACGCCTTTGCCAAACCCGACACCGATCTCAACAAGGGCCTGCGCTCCATCAAAGACAATGATGCGTCCTTCGAGCCGAAGGGCTTCGTCGACGGCGCCAAGATGGCCTATGAGATGATCGTCATGGCCTATGCCGACGGCGACCGTAAGACGCTGAAGAACCTTTTGTCGCGCGAGGTCTATGATGGTTTCGTCGCCGCGATCGGCGACCGTGAAGCCAAATCGGAGAAGATCCAGTCCTCCTTCGTCGGCATCGACAAGGCCGACATCGTCGCCGCCGAAATGAAGGGCTCGGAAGCGCATATCACGCTGCGCGTCGTCTCCGAGCTGATCTCGGCGACCCGCGACAAGGCCGGCGCCGTCATCGACGGCGACCCTGAAACGGTGGCCGAGGTCAAGGATGTCTGGACCTTCGCCCGCGACACCCGCTCGCGCGACCCGAATTGGAAGCTTGTCGCCACCGAAGAAGAAGATTGAGATCAAGCGGCGGGGCCCCAGTCGTGCCGCTCTCTTCCGCATTCGGCATAAAATCCTTCAGCGACCTTCCGGGCTGGGGCGAAGATGACCATGCTGCGGCCTTCACCGCGTTTCGCCGCTCGGCCTTTCACGCGCCGATAAAATCTTACCGCACCGGATCGCTCGGCGTCGATTTCAATGCTTTTGCCGATGCCTTTGCCGAGGCGCGTGCCGTTTCGGCGCCGAGCAGGTCCGAGGCGCGATCCTTCTTCGAAAGGCATTTCGTGCCGATGCTGGTCAAGGCCGAAAACGGCGCGGGTCTCGTCACCGGCTTCTACGAGCCCGAGGTCGAAGCCTCGCCGGTCAGGACCGGGCGGTTCACCGTGCCGCTGCTGTCGCGCCCCGCCGACCTGATCGAAATCGACGACGGCAACCGGCCGGCCGGCATGGATGCCTATCTGGCCTTCGCCCGCCGGACCGATGGTGTTCCGATCGAATATTTCGATCGTGGCGAAATCGAGCGCGGCGCGCTCGCCGGCCGGAACCTCGAGATCGCCTGGCTCGCCGAAAAGGTCGACGCCTTCTTGATCCATGTGCAGGGCGCAGCCAGGCTGAAGATGACAGACGGCAAGCTCTGCCGCGTCACCTACGCTGCCAAGTCCGGCCAGCGCTTCACCGGCCCAGGCAAGATCTTGAGCGATCTCGGCGAGATTCCGCTGGCAAAGGTAACGATGCAATCGATCCGAGCCTGGTTCAAGGCACATCCCGACCGGGTCGACGAGATCCTGTGGCGGAACCGCTCCTACATTTTCTTCCGCGAAGCCGCGGTCGACGATGCTTCGCTCGGCCCGATCGCCGCCGCCAAGGTGCCGCTGACGCCGGGCCGCTCGGTCGCGGTCGACCGCCTGCTGCACACATTCGGGACGCCCTTCTATATCGACGCGCCGACGCTCACCGCCTTTGACGAAAAACCGTTCCGGCGGCTGATGATCGCGCAGGACACCGGCTCGGCCATCACCGGTCCGGCGCGCGGCGACCTCTTCGCCGGCTCAGGCGACGCTGCCGGCGAGATCGCCGGCGTGGTCCGCAACGCGGCCGATTTCTATGCGCTGGTGCCGCGTGCGCTTCTGCATGGAGCGACCCGGTGAGCCGCCGCGACGATCATCTCAGCGACGACGACCGCATCCTGTGGAACCTGGTGGCGCGCTCTGCGCGGCCGCTGAAGGGCAAAACGGCCGTCGAGATCCCCGACATCGTCGAGCCCAAGCCTGAGACGCCCCGGCCTGCCGCCAATGGCGTAGCGGCCGTGGCCGCCAAGCCGAAGGCGCCGCATGTGGCGCATTCGCTCGACGACCAGACGCTGCACAAGCTGAAAAAAGGCCGGCTGCCGATCGAAGGCCGCGTCGACCTGCACGGCATGACGCAGGACGAGGCCTATTCGCTGCTGCTCACCTTCCTCAACCGCGCGCATGCCGGCGGCATCCGTTACGTGCTGATCATCACCGGAAAGGGTTCGTCCTCGGGCGGCGACGGCATACTGCGCCGCGCCGTGCCGGCCTGGCTGTCGACGCCCGCCTTCCGGCACCTCGTCTCCAGCCACGACCATGCCGCCCGCAATCATGGCGGCTCGGGCGCGCTCTATGTGCGGCTGCGGCGGACACGGTCATGAGGATTCGGCAATGAGCCAGCCGGCATGACCCCGTTCGGCGAGAAGCTCAGGACGCTGCGCGCCGAGCGCGGCGTCAGCCAGAAGGCAATGGCCAAGGCCATCGGCGTCAGCGCCGCCTATCTGTCGGCGCTCGAGCACGGCCGCCGCGGCGCGCCGACCTGGACACTGATCCAGAAGATCATCGGCTATTTCAACATCATCTGGGACGACGCCGAGGATCTTGCCCGCCTCGCCGAAAGCTCGCATCCGAGAGTCAGGATCGACACATCGGGCCTGTCGCCGGCGGCAACCGAGCTGGCCAACCTTTTGGCCGAGAGCATCGAGAAGTTGGATGAGGCGGAGCTGAGGAAGATCACGGCATTGGTCCGCGACGCGCTGCGCGGATAGCTTGCCCTGATGAAACGGGGCGGCTAGCCGAAGCCGCCCGAACTTCGTCATCCACGGGCGAAGCGGACATGCAGAACCGAGGATCCATTCCGCGACCTCGCGCGAAGGGCAAGGCGGCGCAGAACAGAGATCGTTCTGCGCCGCGGTGACGTTCAGCGAGGGCCACGGCTTCCGTGTGCTAGGCCGCGAACAGCCCTTATTCCTGAAATCACTGCTTGCCGGCGCCGTTCGTGCTACCGCGTCCGCCATTGTTGTTGTGATCGCGGCCGCCGTTGCCACCGCCCAGACAAGCCGAGGAGTCGACGCCGCAGCAACGGCCGCTCCACAGATCGTTGAGATTGGTCTTGGCGCAGCTTTTGGTGGTCTCGTCCGCCAGGGCCGATCCGGTCAAGGCCGACACCGCGATGGCGGCAAGCAAGGTGTTTCGCAGGAAAGCAGTCATTGAAATTCTCCATGGTTGGGTTTGTCGTCCACGGCTATGTGTCGCCGGCCGGACGCAAAAGGTTCATGGAGTTGCGTGAAAATATTCGGCAAGGCTATCGGCCGGGCTTTTGTTGTCATCGCCCGTTGCGATGTGCGGCTACGACTGCTCGGTCGTCATTCCAGGGCGGAGCAAGGAGCGGAGCGACGCGCGCAGACCCTGGAATCCATGCCGTTACGCCAAGGCGTTCCAACGGTTACAGAATTCTGCACCGTTGCACTCTGCGGCAAGGGTCACGGCATGGATACTCGGGTCAAGCCCGAGTATGACGACGTCACGTGGGTTTCGGCCAATCTCCAAGGTTGGCACCAGAAGCGCCCCGCTCAACCCACCGCCAGCCACAGAGCCTTTTCGCCGGCCGTCGAAACCAGCTTGGCATGCGCCGCTCGGTGCACCCACAGCAGAGGGGTAGAGCGCCTTGCGAAGAAAAGCGGGTGTTCGAGGCCTACTGCACCGAGCCCACAAGCACAGGCTGGCCGTCGCGGATCGAGACCCAGCGCCCGGTGTTGTCGATCGCCTGCCGCTTGAGGAAGCGGTAGCCGGTCGCGTCCCAGGCTTTGACCTTGTCGGTCAGGTTGTCGAGCACATAGTCGCCCTTGTCGGTGCGCACCGTCAGCACCGAATGGCCTTCGCCGTCCGGCTTGCGCACGACGGTGATCAAAAGGTCGGCCAGCGACATGCCCAGGCGGTAGAGCTGGCGGCGCTTTTCCAGCACATAGTCCTCGCAGTCGCCATAGCCGTCGTCCGGATAGGCCCAGACTTCGTCCTTGCCGTAGTGATCGAGATCGCTCAACGGCTTGACGGCGGCGTTGACCTTGGCGCTGACGCTGACCAGCCTGCGCCACAGCCCGTCCGTCATGGTGGCCGGCCCGAGATTGACCGGGCGGATGTTGCATTCGCTCGGATGCGATTTGCAGAAATCATAGTGGCCGATCGGTTGCGAGGTCAGGCCGCCCGTGGCCATCGCGCCAGCCGCCCAGGCCGGCACCGCCCAATGCGCAGAGATCGCCAGTCCTGCGGCTGCGCACAAGCGCAGAATCCGCGTCATCGCTGAGGAAGTCATTGCCCCCGCCCTGTTCTTTATTAACGAAACGTTAAGGGCGATTTACAGTCCGTGTCAATTGGAGACGACGGTCAGTTTGGCGGCATGGTTACCTGCGCGATCCCGTAGCGGCACTTTCGCAACAGAAGCGCGGGTGCAACACCGCTGGCCGCCAGGTGGCGGCTAGGCTGATGCCGGGCTCCGGAGTTCAGCTTTTGGCGGAACGGACCAGTTTCGGCTTCGCCGCCACGCGGTGCTGGCGGCCATAGCTGGAAATGAAGTCGACGATGCGCGGCACGATCTCCGAGCGGAAGCGCGAGCCGTTGAAGACGCCGTAATGGCCGACGGCCGGCTGCATGTAATGCGCCTGCCTGTCGGCCGGGATGTTGACGCACAAATCATGCGCGGCCTGGGTCTGGCCGAGGCCGGAAATATCGTCGTTCTCGCCCTCGATGGTCAAAAGCGCAACGTTGCGGATCGCCTTCGGATCGACCGCCTCGCCGCGATGCGTCATCTCGCCCTTCGGCAGAGCGTGGCGCACGAACACGGTGTCGACCGTCTGCAGGTAGAATTCCGCCGTCAGGTCCATCACCGCCAGATATTCGTCGTAGAAGTCGCGGTGCTTTTCGGCGCTGTCGCCGTCATGCTTCACAAGGTGCATGAAGAAGTCCTTGTGCGCGATGATGTGGCGGTCGAGGTTCATGCTCATGAAGCCCGAGAGCTGCAGGAAGCCCGGATAGACCGGGCGCCCGAAGCCCGGCACCGGCCATGGCGCCGGCATGATGACATTATCGCGGAACCAGTCGATGCCCTTTTCCTTGGCCAGAAGATTGACCGCGGTCGGGTTCCGGCGCGTGTCGACCGGTCCGCCCATCAGCGTCATGGTGGAGGGCACGAAGGGATCGCCGCGCTTTTCCATCAGCGCCACCGCCGCCAGCACCGGCACGGAGGGCTGGCATACGGCCATCACATGCGTGTCGGGGCCGAGCGCGTGGAACATCTCGATGATGTAGTCGACATAGTCGTCGAGATCGAAGCTTCCTTGCGCCGCCGGCACCATGCGGGCATCGACCCAGTCGGTGATGTGCACGTCGGCATGGGGCAGCATCGCCTCGACCGTGCCGCGCAGCAGCGTCGCGTAATGGCCCGACATCGGCGCCACGATCAAAAGCTTCGGATCGGGCTTGCGGCCGGCGGGCAGCGCGCGCTCGAAGCGGATCAGGTCGCAGAAGGGCTTCGACCAGACCGTCTTTTCGGTGACGTCGACGCTTTTCCAGTCGACCACGGCCTTGTCCAGGCCGAACTGCGGCTTGCCGTAGCGACGGGTGGTTCGCTCGAAGAGCTCCGCGGTCGCCGCGACCGAGCGGCCGAAGGGGGTGTGGGAAACCGGATTGAGCGGGTTGGAGTAGAAGAGCCGCACCGCGTCGGCATAGAAGCGGGCCGGCTGCAGCGCTGCATGGTTCATTTCGTAGAGCTGGTAGAACATCGCGAACCCCGCTGCCGTCCGACGACCAAAAGGACGACGAACTGCGCCGAGCCTTGAATGTCTCCTGGCGAGGTTAGCAAGATATTGTTGCGATGCAATACGTCATTTTGTCTGACGAATGCATCTTTCGTTCAACCTGTTGAAAACCGGACTTAAGCGGGCGAGCCGGCTCAATGTGCGCTGCCGAAATGTGAAGGATATGTGTCCGGCCCCTTCATGCCGGACACGACCAATGCATGTCGCCCCGAAGTGGGCAGCCCCTTTGGAGGACGACATGCATCAAAACTAAGGCGGCTCAGACGCGCGCCATGCAGACGGCGGTATGGCCCGAACCGATGAAGCCCAGCTGGCCGGCGGCGCCGCGGGAGAGATCGAGCATGCGTCCCTTCACGAACGGACCGCGATCGTTGATGCGCACGACGACGCTGCGGCCGTTATTCTTGTTGGTGACCCGAAGCTTGGTGCCGAAGGGCAAGGAGCGATGGGCTGCAGTCAGTGCCGAGGGGTTCATGCGCTCCCCTGAGGCGGTTCTGGAATGCAGCGCATACCAGGAAGCGCGGCCGCACTGCGCGGCGGCGGAGGAGGCGGATGAGGCGCCGGCCATCAGGCCAGCCGCGATCGTTACCGCGACAAGCGCAGTCTGGTTAGTTTTCTTCATGCTTTGGGGATGGCTCCGTTAGAGATATGCCCCGCCGATATGTGCCGAATGAGGCGGGAAATGCGGCATTGATCTGGCGGTTCCATGGCGACAGCACACGTTTGGAGTCGCCGCGAAACAGTTTGTCATGATATTCACGGCCCGGTTAAGGCGTATTCTCAATGAATATCGGGCCGGCATACGGGACATTCGGGGCAAGATCGGCCCACAAGATTTGAAGTACTGAGGGACGGAACTGCTTAGGTTCCTCGACGTCTTTTGTTGCGTCCCCATTGCCGTTCAGGATCGACTTCCGGAGAGGGTCCAGCCGATGCGATTGATCAGATTTGTGCTGGCGCTGATTGTGCTGGGGCTGGGTGCGCTTTGGTCGCTGCAAGGCCTCGGTCTCGTCAAGGGCAGTTTCATGACCGGGCAGACGCAATGGCTCTATATCGGCCTCGTCACCATGCTGGTCGGCGTGGTCGGCCTCCGCTGGGCGACCCGCTCGCCCATATGACCTTGCCGGTCGGGGCGGAGACGGCTGGCGGAAAAGTCTGCGACCCGATCATTGCAACCCTGCCAAGCCCAGTAGAAGGTCCCGTCGCGCGGCGGCAGGCGGTCGCGTTCGCGGAAAGCAGCATCCTTGCGCATTGGCTGAGCATCTCTTCTGGTCATTCTGAGGTCTACGCTCTGCTTCGCGGCGCTCCCTGGAATGACCAAGGAGTGTAAGGCGCCGGGTGCCGATCGAACGAAAAATCCGCCTGTCATCCCATCTGAGCAAATCCATGTTTCATAAGACGGCCGAATTGAAACCCTGGTTTCGTGTCCGGCACGGTTAGTATAGTAATCTTATCAACATTGAGAGTGAGAGAACGATGCGCAACCTTCAAAAAACCGTTCCGGCGATCGTTCGTGGCTTGCGGCTGAGGCCGTCCGCGGCGCTCGCCCAGCGCTGATCGCTCGAGTCACGTTTCGGCTAGCAGTCATGGTTGGACGCGGCAACTCCATCATCATTGTCGGCGGCGGCGCAAGCGGCGTCGTGCTGGCCGCGCACCTGTTGAAGTCGCCCAATCCGGACCTGCGCGTCACGCTGATCGAGAAGCGGCCGCATTTCGGCCAGGGCATGGCCTATTCGACGCTGCTTTCGGCGCATGTGCTCAACGTCAACGCCTCCGGCATGAGCGCTTACGCCGACGACCCGACCCATTTCGCGCGCTGGGTGCTGGAACGCGGCCTCGCGAGGCCGGACCAGGGACCGTTCTACGCGCCGCGCAGCCTTTACGCCCGCTATCTGCAGGATGTGCTCGAGGGCCTCGAGGAGCGCGAGCGCGAGACCGGGCGTCTCAGGCTGATCCGCGAGGAGAGCCTGTCGATCGCGCCGACGCCGTCGGGCGTGGAGGTCGCGCTTGCTAACGGCACCAGCGTCGTGGCGCATCTCGCCGTCCTGGCCACCGGTCACGACGAGCAGCCCGGCGCCTTCCAAGGTCACGCCGTCCGTATGGGGACGGAGGCCGACACCGCGCTCGATCCTGAAGCCCGGGTGCTGCTGCTCGGCACCGGCCTGAGCATGGTCGACGCTTTCCTGTCGCTGGAGCAGCGCGGCCATCGCGGTTCGATCGTTGCGGTGTCGCGTCGCGGCCTGCTGCCGTCGCCGCACCGCAAGGGCAATCCGATCAAGCTCGATATTGCCGATATTCCGCTCGGCACCCAGCTTTCCTATTTCGTCGGCTGGTTCCGCAACCTGATCCGCGAGACCCAGAAAGCCGGCGGCGACTGGCGCGACGTCGTCGATGGTCTCAGACCCTTCAACCAGACGATCTGGCAGAATTGGCCGTCCTCGGCCAAGCGCCGCTTCGTCGAGCACACCAAGGCCTGGTGGGATATCCACCGCCACCGCATGGCGCCGGAAGTCTATGCGCGCGTCACCGATGCGGTCGCCTCAGGTCGCATCCGTCTCGTCGCCGGCAGGGTGGTGGCCATAGAACCGAACGGCGGCTTCGTGGTGAAGATCCAGCCGCGCGGCACGCAGGACATCGAGACCCTGGAGGTCGCCCGCCTCTATGATTGCATGGGCATCGCCCGCGACATATCGCGGACGTCGAACGGTGTCGTGCGTTCGCTGGTCGAGCGCGGCCTGGCGCGTCCCGATCCGCTGCGCCTCGGCCTCGATGTCACGGCGAAATGCGAGCTGATCGCGGCCGACGGCACGGTGTCGTCGAAGCTGCTCGCCGTCGGACCGCTGACGCGCGGCACCTTCTTCGAGATCGACGCCATTCCCGACATCCGCGTGCAATGCGCGAAGCTGGGCAAGCAGTTGTTGGGATAGCATGGCTTCTCGCTGGCAACAGGAATTCTGACATGCTGGAGGGACAGCACCCCCCTCTGCCTGCCGGGCATCTCCCCCGCAAGGGGGGAGATCGGACTTCATCACCGCTTTCGCCAATCGCCAACGTCGAAGGGGAAGCGCCGGCGACGGAACTGTCAATCTCCCCCCTTGCGCGGGAGATGTCCGGCAGGACAGAGGGGGGTGCCTCGCGCTGGCTTCAACAATGAGAGACTGCGAAGCAACCCGCTAGAATTCCATTCCTCCACTCGCCGCCGGATTGGCACGTTCTATCTTCTTTCCTGATGAAAAGGGCTGGAAAAGACAGGGCGCGCGATCCGCAAACCCGGAATGGATTCCCGCGGCTTCCCGCGCGAGATTGCCGACATCCGCCTCGAACTGCTTCTATGGAGCAATGAAGATGAGCGAGCAGACAAAAGCGGCGCCGAAGGGCGCGCACATCAACCTGTCGAGATTGCGTCCGCCTTACGCTTCGGTGCTTGACCTGATCGGCCAGACGCCGGTCGTCGAGCTGACCAAATTCGACACCGGCAAGTGCCGCCTGTTTATCAAGCTTGAAAGCCAGAATCCGGGCGGCTCGATCAAGGACCGCATCGCGCTGTCGATGATCGCGGCGGCGGAGAAGGAGGGGCGGCTGAAGCGCGGCGGAACCATCGTCGAGGCCACCGCCGGCAATACCGGCCTCGGCCTCGCCCAGGTCGGCATCCCGAAAGGCTACCGCATCATCCTCGTCGTGCCCGACAAGATGTCGCGCGAGAAGATCCAGCATCTGCGCGCTTTGGGCGCCGAGGTGCGCATGACGCGATCCGATGTCGGCAAGGGCCATTCCGAATATTACCAGGACATGGCCGAGAAGATCGCCGCAGAGCTGCCCGGCGCCTTCTATGCCAACCAGTTTGCCAACCCGGCGAACCCACTCGCGCATGAGACGACGACCGGACCGGAGATCTTTTCGCAGCTCGAAGGCGATGTCGATGCCGCGGTGGTCGGCGTCGGCTCCGGCGGCACGCTCACCGGCCTCGGCCGCTTTTTCGCGAAACATTCGCCCAAGACCGAGATGGTGCTCGCCGATCCGGTCGGCTCGGTGCTGGCGCCGCTGATCAAGACCGGCAAGATGGAGGAGGCCGGCAGCTGGACGGTCGAAGGCATCGGCGAGGATTTCGTGCCGCCCAATGCCGATCTCTCGCTGGTGAAAAAGGCCTATTCCATTCCCGACAAGCAGAGCATGCTGGCGGTGCGCGATCTGTTGTCCAGGGAAGGCATCCTGGCCGGCTCGTCCTCGGGCACGCTGCTGTCGGCGGCGCTTCGCTACTGTCGCGAGCAGACGACGCCAAAACGCGTCGTCACCTTGGTCTGCGACAGCGGCAACAAATATCTGTCGAAAGTCTTCGACGATATCTGGCTGGCCGAGCAGGGCCTTGCCGACCAGGAACAGCATGGCGATTTGCGCGACCTGGTCATGCGCTCGCCCCGCACCGGCGACATCGTGACCGTCGGCCCGGACGAAACCCTGCTCAACGCCTATGGCCGCATGCGCCGCTCCGACGTTTCGCAGCTGCCGGTGCTGGACGAAGGCAGGCTGGTCGGCATCGTCGACGAGAGCGATATTTTAGCCAAGGTCGATGGACCCTATGACGGCCGCTGGGACCGTTTCAACGCGCCGGTGCGCACGGCAATGACCTCCAACCTGCACACGCTGCAGGCCAATCAGACGCTGGATGCGCTGCTGCCTGTCTTCGACCGCAACGAGGTCGCCATCATCTTCGATGGCGAAGAGTTCATCGGCCTGATAACTCGTATCGACCTGATCAACCATCTGAGGCGCCGCGCCAAATGACTTCGAACGGCAAGAACCGCCTGGCCTTTTCCACCCGCACCATCCATGGCGGCCAGAGCCACGACCCGCTGACCGGCGCCGTGATGGTGCCGATCTATGCCACCTCCACCTATGGCCAGCAGTCGCCCGGCGTGCACAAGGGTTTTGAGTACGCCCGCAGCCAGAACCCGACGCGCTTCGCCTTCGAGCGCGCGGTCGCGGACCTCGAAAGCGGCTCGGCGGCTTTCGCCTTCGCCTCCGGCCTGGCGGCGATCGGCACGGTGCTCGAGCTGCTCGATTCCGGCGCCCATATCGTCGCCACCGACGACATCTATGGCGGCTCGTTCCGCCTGATGGAGCGGGTGCGCAAGCGCTCGGCAGGTCTGCAGGTGAGCTTTGCCGACTTCACCGACTTGGCCGCCGTCGAAGCCGCCATCCGCCCGGAAACAAAACTGCTCTGGGTCGAGACGCCGACCAACCCGCTGCTGCGCATCGTCGATCTCGAAGCGGTGACCGCCCTGGCCAAACGCAAGGGGCTGCTCACCGTCGCCGACAACACCTTCTGCAGCCCCTATATCCAGCGCCCGCTGGAGCTCGGCATCGACATCGTCGTGCATTCGACGACGAAATATCTCAACGGCCATTCCGACATGGTCGGCGGCGTGGCGGTCGTCGGCGACAACAAGGACCTCGCCGCCCAGCTGAAATTCCTGCAGAACGCCGTCGGCGCCATTTCCGGCCCGTTCGACAGTTTTCTGGCGCTGCGCGGTATAAAAACCCTGGCGCTCAGGATGGAGCGTCATTCGGCCAACGGCCTGAAAATAGCGCAATGGCTGGAAACGCGAAAAGATGTCTGCCGGGTCATCTATCCCGGCCTCGCCAGCCACCCGCAGCATTCCATCGCCGTCCAGCAGATGCACGCCTTCGGCGGCATGATCTCGGTCGATCTCGACCGCGACCTGGCGGGAACAAAACGCTTCCTCGAACGCACGCAGCTCTTCACTTTGGCCGAGAGCCTCGGCGGCGTCGAAAGCCTGATCGAGCACCCGGCGCTGATGACCCACGGCTCGATTCCGGCGGAAAAGCGCGGGGCGATCGGGATAACGGATTCACTGGTGCGGCTGTCGTGTGGGATCGAGGATGGGGATGATCTGATCGCGGATCTGGAGCAGGCGTTGCAGACCTGAGAACTCGTAGATACCACGTCATCGTGGTAATCCTTCACGCCCCCTCTGGCCTGCCAGCCCTTGTCCTTCGTCATTCTAGGGCGGAGCAAGGAGCGAAGCGACGCGCGAAGACCCTAGAATCCATGCCGTGACGCCTGAGCGCCGCCACGGTGCAGAACGGTTCACCAGCCAATCCCGCGGAAGAGCTCGAACCATTCCGGGTTGGCATTCTCTATCAGCTCGACCTTCCATCGGCGAGGCCGGCGTTTTAATGACGTCTCACGCTGGATGGCATCAGCGATGTCGAAATATTCCTCGTACCAGACGAGACGCTGCACACCGTAACGGCTGGTGAAGCTGGAACCTTGGCCATTCTTGTGCTCGGGCATGCGACGCGCAAGGTCATTGCTGACACCGATATAGATCGTGCCGCCCTTCTGGCTTGCGGTCATGTAGACGTAACCTGTCATGTCGCGACCTATCTGGCGCCATTACCACCGCTATTCTGGACCGTTGCATTCTATGGTCAATGTCACGGCATGGATTCTAGGGTCTACGCGCGTCGCTTCGCTCCTTGCTCCGCCCTAGAATGACGAAGCGCCATTTGCAATCGCCCTGACTACGAGGCGCGCTGTCCCGCCGACATCTCTCCATGTGTGCCATTGCAGGCTGCAGCCTACACCTTACAGTGAGCCGACTTGCGATCTCCGGAGGCGCCATGCGCGTGGTCGTGTTGGGTGGCGGCGTGGTCGGTGTCACCACGGCCTATCAGCTGCAGAAGGACGGGCACGAGGTCGTCATCCTCGAGCGCCAGCCTCAGGTCGCCGCCGAGACCAGCTGGGGCAATGCCGGCATGATCGCGCCGGGGCATTCCTTCGTCTGGTCGTCGCCCAAGGCGCCGATGATCCTCTTAAAATCGCTGGTGCTGAAAGACCAGGCGCTGCGCTTCAAGCTTTCGGCCGATCCGCGGCTCTACAGCTGGTCATGGCTGTTCCTGATGGAATGCACGGCCGGGAAGGCCAGGCGCAACACGCTGCTCAAGCATCGGCTGGCCGTCTATTCGCAATCCGTCCTGCACGAGGTCGTCGCCGACGAGGCGATCGAATACGACCGCAACGATCGCGGCATCCTCTATTTCTATCGCAGCCAGCAGGCGCTCGACAAAGGCGTCGAGCATATGAAGCTGCTGGAATCCGACGGCCAGCTGATCAAGGTGCTCGACCGCGACGCCATCGTCGCCCTCGATCCGGCGCTGGCTTCCACCAAGGAAAAAATCGCCGGCGGCATCCATTGTCCGACCGACGAGACCGGCGATCCGGCGAAATTCACCCGCGCGCTGGCGGCAAAAGTGGTCGCGCGCGGCGGCGAGATCCGCACCGGCACGACCATCACCGGCATCGAGACGTCCGGCGACGATGTCGCTCAGGTGCTGACCGACAAGGGAAGCGTCAAGGGCGACGCCTATGTGCTGGCGCTCGGCTCCTACAGCCCGCTGATCGCGAGCACCGTCGGCATCAGCCTGCCGATCTATCCGATCAAGGGCTATTCGCTGACCATTCCGATCGGCAACCGTCCGGCGCCGCCGACCATCGCCGCGATCGACGAGCACAATCTGGTCGCCGTGTCGCGCTTCGGCGACCGGCTGCGCGTCACTGCTACGGCCGAGTTCGCCGGTTACGATACCAGCCACAAACCGGCCGATTTCGCCTTCATGAAAGGGGTGACCGAGGAGCTCTATCCCGAAGGTGCCGACTACGACCGCGCCGAGATGTGGGCGGGCCTCAGGCCGATGACGCCCAACAATCTGCCCGAATTCGGCCGGCGCCGTCTCAGCAATCTCTATCTCAACACCGGGCACGGCCATATCGGCTGGACCATGTCGCATGGCTCGGCCCGCATCACTGCCGACCTGATCGCCGGCCGCAAACCGGCGATCTCGATGGACGGAATTTTGAACTGAGAGCATGATCCCGGAGGGGATCGAGCAGGAAAGGGAATGCCATGTCTGTCAGCGCGGCCGCTACCCGCCCGCAATCGCCAGGGCCGATCGATTTGGGCGTCCTTCCGTCGGAGATCGACGGCGGCCTCGCCTCGCGCGCGGCGATCGGCTTGGCGATCCTTGCCACCGACCAGACGCTGGAGCACGAGTTCCGCGCGCTGATCCGCATTCCGGGCGTCGCCTTCTACGAGGCGCGCCTGTTCAACGACAACGACATCACGCCCGACACTTTGCGCGCCATCGGCCCGCGCATCGCGCCGACCGTCGATCTGATCCTGCCCAGCATCCCGCTCGACGTCGTCGGCTTCGGCTGCACCTCGGCCACCATGACGCTCGGCGAGGAAGCCGTCTTCGCCGAGATCCGCAAGGCGCGGCCGGGCGTCGCCTGCACCACCCCAGTCACCGGCGCTTTGGCCGCCTTCAAGGCACTCGGCGCCAGGGGCATCGGCCTGCTGACCCCTTATGCACCCGAGATCAACCAGGGCCTGGTCCGCTATTTCACCGGCCGCGGCCTCGACATATCAGCCGTCGCCACTTTCGACCGGCGCGACGACCGCGAGGCGGCTCGCATCTCGCTTGCCTCGATCGAGGCGGCGGCCGAGACGATGGCCGCCGTGCCGGGGGTGGAAGCGATCTTCATCTCCTGCACCAGCCTGCGCGTGGCGGAAGCGGTCGCCGAGCTGGAGCGGCGGATCGGCATTCCCGTCACCTCCTCCAACCACGCCATGGCCTGGCACTGCCTGCGGCTTGCCGGCATCGATGACGTCGTGCCCGCCGGCGGCCGGTTGTTTGCGCTACCGGCCGTTTGATTGGTGCTTGGCGCATGCATTGTCTTATGTAGCGCTGGTCGACCCCCACTCCGTCTCGGCTTCGCCGAGCCACCTCTCCCCCGATCGACGGGGTAGAGGAAAGGCGCCAAGCTTTTTGCCGTCAACGCCCGTCCAGCAACGCTCCTTTCCTTTCCCTCCAGAGGGGGAAAGGTGGCGCGGCGAAGCAGCGACGGATTGGGGGAACAACGTGGCAATCAAGCCTTGGCCTGCAGTCGCGCCAGTCACAGAAGATGTGTGCATAGCGTAGCCACATTCTGGAGGGAGGAAACGCCAACCGCCGAGATTGCGGCCTTGAAAAGCCTGGCTTTCCTCTCCGCCATGAATATGGGTGAGAGGTAAACGCGTAGCGGCCGGAGTGGGGGGCTGGCGCTGCCATATGCGATTTACCCTGCCCACTTAGGGTGCTATCCGCTCACCTTGAAGAAATCCACGAATGCCCTGAGCGCCGGGCGCATTTGCCGGCGGCTCGGATAATAGACGAAGAAGCCGTCGAAGGACGGGCACCAGTCCTCGAGCACGCGGATCAGCCTGCCATCGGCGAGCGGCGCCTTGACATAATCCTCGAAGACGAAGGCAAGCCCGGCGCCGTCGACTGCCGCCTGGGCGATAAGATGGTCCTCGTCGAGGATCAGCGGTCCTTCCACCGCGATCTCGATTTCCTCGCCGTCCTTCTCGAACTCCCAGCGATAGAGAATGCCGCTGGAAAAACGGAAGCGGATGCAGCGATGGCCTGCGAGATCGCGCGGATGGTCGGGCTTGGGCATGGAAGCGAAATAGGACGGCGCTGCGACCACCGCGCCGCGGATGTCAGGCCCGATCCGCACCGCGATCATGTCACGCTGCAGGCTTTCGCCGAGCCTGACGCCGGCGTCGAAGCCGCCCTCGACGACATCGGTGAAGCGATCCTCGATGACGATCTCCAGCACGATGTCGGGATAGGCGGTGGCAAAGGCGCCGAGCCGTGGCGTCAGCACCAGATGCGCGGCGGTGCGCGGCACGCTGAGCCTGAGATTGCCGGCCGGCCGGTCGCGCGCCTCGACCGCCGTTTCCAGCGCGAGATCGATCTCGGACAGGGCCGGCCGCAGCCGTTCCAGAAGCTGCGCGCCTTCCTCGGTCGGCGCGACGCTGCGCGTGCTGCGCGCCAGCAGCCGCACGCCGAGCCGTGCTTCCAGGCTCGACACCGCATGGCTCACCGCCGACGGCGCGATGCCGAGCTCGCGGGCGGCGCCGCGGAAGCTGGCGCATTGGGCGACCGCGGCCAGCACGGCGAGTTGCGAGAGGTTCGTCCGATTCATCGTTCTATTTTATAGAGCAACCCGTACAAAGGAGAAAGAATTATCGAACGCATCGCGAGGCGCTATCTCTCCCCCATCGCAACAAGGAGATGCGCCATGAAAACCCGCAAACTTGGAACTGAACTCGAAGTCTTCCCCGTCGGCCTCGGCTGCATGGGCATGAGCTTCGGCTATGGCGGCCAGCCGGAGGCGGAAGCGATCGCCACGCTGCGCCGCGCCGTCGAGATCGGCGTGACCTTCTTCGATACGGCCGAAGTCTATGGTCCATACGAGAACGAGATCCTGCTCGGCAAGGCGCTGAAGCCGGTACGCGACAAGGTGACGATCGCCACCAAATTCGGCTTCAAGATTTCCGAGCACGGCGAGGGCACCGACCGGATGGTCGGCGTCGACAGCCGCCCCGAGCACGTCAAGGCGGTGGCCGAGGCCTCATTGAAGCGGCTCAATACCGACGTGATCGACCTCTATTACCAACACCGCGTCGATCCGAACGTGCCGATCGAGGACACGGTCGGCGCCATGGCGGATTTGGTGCGCGAAGGCAAGGTCCGGGCGCTCGGCCTGTCGGAGGTGAGCGGCACGACGCTGCGCCGGGCGCATGCCGTGCACCCGATCGCCGCGGTGCAGAGCGAATATTCGCTGTGGAGCCGCGATCCCGAGGATGAGGTGTTCGACGTCTGCCGCGAGCTCGGCATCGGCTTCGTCCCCTACAGCCCGCTCGGCCGCGGCCTGCTCACCGGCGCGATCGCCAAGCCGGACGCGCTCGGCGCCGGCGACTGGCGCCTCACTCTGCCGCGCTTCCAGGCCGAGGCGATGGAAGCCAACAACGCGGTCATCGCAGTGCTGGAGAAGATGGCGGCGCAGAAGGGCGTGACAGCGGCGCAGCTGGCGCTCGCCTGGGTGCTGCACCAGGGCGATTTCATCGTCCCGATCCCCGGCGCAAGGAAGATACGCCACCTTGAGGAGAACACGGCAGCGGCGAATATCGAGCTGAGCGTGGCAGAAGTGGCGGCGATCGGCGATGCATTGTCGCCGGATAAGGTTGTCGGCAAGCGCTATACGGAGGAGCTGCTGGCACTGGTTAATGGGTGAGTGCGAAACATGCTCAAATGGGAGGGCGCTTCGGCGCCCTTTTTATTGAGACGTCGGCGCGAGGCACCCCCCTCTGGCCTGCCGGCCATCTCCCCCGCAAGGGGGGAGATCAGATGTCGCTGCCGCTTTCGCCAATTATCAGCGCTGCAGGTAAAGCGCCGGCGCCCGAACTGCCAATCTCCCCCCTTGCGGGGGAGATGTCCGGCAGGACAGAGGGGGGTGCTGTCCCGCCGACAGAGGGCTCTTTGTCCAATTGAGCGCGTCGGGGGACTGCCCCTACCAAGGCACCACACTAACCTCCGGCCAATACTCCCGCGCCCTTCTCCCCTTCGCCTCGTGCGTCCGCTGATTGTCCAGCACCCGGTTCGGCGTGATGCGAAACGAAAAAAGATCGTCGAGGCCGAACGGCGCCACCAATTCCAGCGCTCCGTCGGCGCCGTACCGCACCCCGACCGCATGCGTCTTCGACGCGAAATAGCTCACCGACTCGCTCGCGCTTGCATAGCGCGGGCATTCCTGCCCGAACTTCACCGGATACCACAAATGCACCCGCGCCTGGTTGCGCACCTCGACCGGCAGCGCCATCCCCGCGAAATGCTCTACCGCCCGGCGGATCACCGCATCCTCGGCCTCGTAGGACAAGTCGGCGTCGTCGAAATAGAACAGGTCGACATCCTTGATGCCGTAGCCCGGCGGCTTGCCGGTCAGGTGATTCCAGACGCTGTTGTAGAGCGCGCCGGAAACCACCAGCCAGTCGGGAAGCGCAAGCTCGCGCACACGCGCCAGCGTTTCATCCAGCAGCGGATCGGCCGCGATGATGGCCAGGAAGGCCGCGCGCTGTTCCTCGAAGGGGAGGCCGGAATAGCCGAGATGGTGCATCGCCCTTTGGAGAGCGATTCGCCACGCTCCGGCAATCCCAAACTACGCCCTCAGAACGCCGCCCGTCTGCTTGTTGACGTTCTCGACGATGCGTCTTGCGAGCGCCTCGAAATCCTCGTCGGTCAACGTCTTTTCAACAGGCTGGATCGACACCTCGATGGCGATCGACTTCTTGGCCGCCCCCAGCGAGGCGCCTTCGAAGACGTCGAACACCGAAACGCCGGTGACCAGCTTCTTGTCGGCCGCCAAAGCTGCCCGCACCAGCGTGCCGGCCTCGACCGTCTTGTCGACGACGAAGGCGAAGTCGCGCTTCACCGCCTGGAACGGCGACAGCTCCAGCTTCGGCTTGGTGCGCGTCGGCTTGGCCTTCGGCTCCGGCACGGCGTCGACGAAAACCTCGAAGCCGCAGATCGGACCTGACGCGTCCAGGCCGCCCAGCGTCCTCGGATGGAACTCGCCGAACGTGCCGAGCACCGTCTTTGGCCCGAGCTTGATGGTGCCGGAGCGTCCCGGGTGATACCAAGCCGGGCCGCCGGGCTCGATCTGCAGCCGGTCGACCGGCGCGCCGCAGGCCTCGAGCGCCGCGATCGCGTCCGCCTTGGCGTCGAACACGCCCACCGGCCCGGCATTGCCGGACCAGCTGCGGCCCGAGCCGTCGAGCTTGGCCGTGCCGCGCCGCACGCCGGCGGCGACGCGCCGCTGTTGGTCGGCGCCATCGCCTTCATAGGTGCCCGAAACCTCGAACAGCGCCACATCGCCGATGCCCTTGTCGGCATTGCGCTGCGCGGCCGCGATCAGCCCCGGCAGCAGCGACGGCCGCATGTCGGACATGTCTGCGGCGATCGGGTTGGCGAGCTTGAGCGCCGTCTGGCCGCCGCCGAACAGCTCTGCATGCCTGGCGGGGATGAACGACCAGGTGACGGCCTCCATCATGCCGCGCACGGCGAGCGCGCGCTTGGCGGCGCGGGTGCGCACCTGCAGCGTGGTCAGGATCTTGCCGTTGACCGCGTCATGCGAGGTAAGCGGCTGGGCCAAGATGTTGTCGACGCCATGGATGCGCATCACCTCCTCGACCAGGTCGGCCTTGCCGTCGACATCCGGCCGCCAGGACGGCACCTCCACCTTGACGACGTCGCTCAATCCTTTCGGCTCGAAGCCGAGCCGGGTCAGGATGCCAAGGGCTTCCTCTCTCGGCACCTCGATGCCGGTCAGCCGTTTCACTTCCGACAGAGGGAAGGAGACGATCTTCGGCTTGTGGCCGGCATAGCCGGCAACCTCGATTTCAGAAGGCGTGCCGCCGCAGAAATCGAGCACCAGCTTGATCGCCAGCTCGACGCCCGGCACCATGAATTCGGGATCGACGCCGCGCTCGAAGCGGTAGCGCGAGTCGGTGATGATGCCGAGCGCGCGGCCAGTGCGGGCCGTGGCGATCGGATCCCAGAGCGCCGATTCGATCAGCACGTCGGTGGTGTTCTCGTCGCAGCCCGAATGCTCGCCGCCCATGATGCCGGCGATCGATTCCACGCCATTGTCGTCGGCGATCACGCACATCTCCGGCGTCAGCGTGTATTCGCGGCCGTCCAGCGCCAGCACCTTCTCGCCGTCCTTGGCGCGGCGCACCACGAGATTGCCGGCGACCTTCGCGGCATCGAAGACATGCAGAGGCCGCCCGCGGTCAAAGGTGACATAGTTGGTGATGTCGACCAGCGCGCTGATCGGCCTGAGCCCGATGGCGATCAGCCGCTGCTGCAGCCATTTCGGCGACGGGCCGTTCTTGACGCCCTTCACCAGCGCCAGCGCGAAGCCGGGGCAGAGTTCCGGCGCCTCGATTTTCACCTTGACCGGGCACAGGCCTTCGCCCGCATGCGGCATGATCCCGCCGCCGGTGAGCCGGCCAAGCCCGCTCGCCGCGAGGTCGCGCGCGATGCCGTAGACGCTGGTCGCATCCGGACGGTTAGGCGTCAGGTTGATTTCGATGACCGGATCGTCGAGATGCGCGTAGACGGCGAAGCTGGTGCCGACCGGCGCATCCTCAGGCAAATCGATGATGCCGTTGTGCTCGTCGGAGATTTCCAGCTCGCGTTCCGAGCACATCATGCCGTGGCTTTCGACGCCGCGGATCTTGCCGACCGAGAGCGTCACGTCGATGCCGGGAATGTAGGTGCCGGGCGCGGCGAAGGCGCCGATCATGCCCGCGCGGGCATTGGGCGCCCCGCATACCACCTGAACCGGCGCGTTGCCGTCGCCGGTGTCGACGGTCAGCACGCGCAGCCGGTCGGCATCGGGATGCTGCACAGCGGTTAGCACTTTCGCGATGACGAAGGGCTTCAGGCCGGCCTTGTCGTCGACATGCTCGACTTCGAGACCGATCGCCGTCAGCCGCTCGACGATCTCGGTAAGCGAAGCGTCGGTCTCGAGATGGTCCTTGAGCCAGGAGAGGGTGAATTTCATGACTGTGTTCCGTCGGGTCTTTGTTCTTCGGGCCGGGATACGCTGGTCTTCAGATGTCTGGGCAGATCGTCCGGCATGTGCAGGAAGGGCAGTTGCTCGCGCACATAGGCATGCAGCGTCGGCCTGAAATAGGCCGGCATGTCCATGGCGCCGAGCATGAAATAGATCTGGTTGTCGAGCCGCTGATCGAGATAGGCGATCGGCGAGCCGCAGATGCCGCAGAACGTGCGCTCCACCGGGCCGTTGCGATAGCTCTTCAGCGATTTGCCGTTGAGCGCGACCTGATCGGCCATGAAGCCGACAAAGGCCGACACCGGCGCGCCGCTGGCGCGCCGGCAATCGCCGCAATGGCAATAGCTGATGTGGTGCGGCTCGGCCGAGGCCTCGAACCGCACCGCGCCGCAGCGACAGCCCCCGGTGTGGGGTGCGGTCATGTCGACAGCCCCCCGAACAGCGTCGGCAGGTCGAGCGGCCGGAAGCCGTAATGCGACAGCCAGCGCACGTCGGCGTCGAAGAAGGCGCGCAGGTCCGGCATGCCGTATTTCAGCATGGCGATGCGGTCGATGCCCATGCCCCAGGCAAAGCCCTGATATTCGTCGGGATCGAGCCCGCCGGCGCGCAGCACGTTGGGATGCACCATGCCGCAGCCCAGTATCTCCATCCAGTCGGAGCCTTCGCCGAAGCGCACTTCGCCGGGACGCGAGCGGTCGCACTGGATGTCGACCTCAAGACTGGGCTCGGTGAACGGAAAGAAGGACGGACGGAAGCGCATCTTGACCGACGGCACCTCGAAGAAGGCCTTGCAGAACTCCTCCAGCACCCACTTCATGTTGGCGACGTTGGCTGATTTGTCGACCACCAACCCCTCGACCTGATGGAACATCGGCGAGTGCGTGGCGTCGGAATCCTGCCGGTAGGTCTTGCCGGGGATGACGATGCGGATCGGCGGCTTCTGCTTCTCCATGGTGCGGATCTGCACGGGCGAGGTGTGGGTGCGCAACAGCTTGCGCTCACCCCTCTCGTCCGGCTGGAAGAAGAAGGTGTCGTGCATCTCGCGCGCCGGATGTCCCTCGGGAAAATTCAGCGCGGTGAAATTGTAATAGTCGGTCTCGATATCGGGGCCTTCGGCGATGGCGAAGCCGAGATCGCCGAAGATCGCCGCGATCTCGTCGATCACCTGGCTGATCGGATGAATGCGGCCGCGCTCGGCAGGCGATTGGCGAACGGGGAGCGTGACGTCGACCTTCTCAGCCGCGAGCCGGGCCGCGATCGCCACATCCTTCAGTTCCGCCTTGCGCTGGGTGAGCGCTTCGGTGACGCGGTTCTTCAGGCCGTTGATCGCCGGCCCCTTCACCTGGCGCTCCTCGGCGCTCATTGCGCCCAGCGTCTTCAGCATTTCGGAGACGGAACCCTTCTTGCCCAGCGCCGAGACGCGCACCGCCTCGATCGCGGCCTCGTCCGCCGCCGCCGCGATTTCGGCGAGCAACGAGCCTTCCAGGGCTTCAAGATTTCCAGCAGTGGCGTTCACGGCGAAGCTCTCTCGGTCGGGCGACTGTCACCATTTCGGTTTCGTCGTCGCCATTTTGGTTACATCAGGCATAAGAAAAACCCGCGCCAGCCGTGCCAGCGCGGGTTCCCCAAATCAGAATTGCGTATGCTTGGGAAGCGCTGGCTTAGGCGACAGCGCTCTCAAAAGCATTCGGCGTGGTGTTCTTCAAATATTCGAGCGCGACCTTGGCCTTGGCGACCAGCGCGGCGAAAGCCTGCGGCTCGTGGATGGCCATGTCCGAAAGGACCTTGCGGTCGATCTCGATGCCGGCCTTGTTGAGGCCGTCGATGAAGCGGCCATAGGTCAGGCCATGCTCGTGGGTCGCGGCGTTGATGCGCTGGATCCACAGCGCGCGGAACGAGCGCTTGCGATTCTTGCGGTCGCGGTAGGCGTATTGCAGCGACTTCTCCACCGCCTGCTTGGCGATGCGGATGGTGTTCTTGCGGCGGCCGTAGAAACCCTTGGCGGCCTTCAAAACCTTCTTGTGCTTGGCGTGGGCGGTGACGCCTCTCTTTACGCGTGCCATGTCATGATCTCCTTAAAAGCAATTCCAGGAAAAGTGTTCAGCGGTTTTCCGTTCGGAATTGCGTAAAAACAAAAGTGGTTCCAAGCCGAGGGATTAGAGGCCGTTCGGCAGAAAATTCTTGATGACCTTCTTGCCGTCCGGTTCAGCCAGAACCATCGTGCCGCGGGCATCGCGAATGAACTTGTTGGAACGCTTGATCATGCCGTGGCGCTTGCCGGCGGCAGCCGACAGCACCTTGCCGGTGGCAGTAATCTTGAACCGCTTCTTGGCGGCCGATTTGGTCTTCATCTTGGGCATTTTGCTACTCCGTATTGGTGGCGCACCATCGCGCTTCTTGTCTCGCTTCGGGCCGACCAAAGCCCGAAAAGCAAATGAAACCGCCACGGCATGCCCTGCCGGGCGGTTTTCTTGGAACGGCGGTCCTATAGATCAAAGATGGCCGGCGTGCAACACCTCGCCGTGCGACGCGCTGTCCCGCTGGGTAGGGTGGTTGAGATTCAGGTCAGGCCGAGTCGAAAATGGTGGCTTCCGAGAACCGGAGCGGAGCGTACTTAAAGTACGTGAGCACCGGAAGCGCAGGAAGCCGCCATTTGCAGGCCGGCCTGACCTGAAGATCACCGTTCCTAAGGCAACGTGAACCACACCGGCAGCATCCCCGACTGCTGCATGCCGTCGATCAGCTCAAAGGCGGGCAGCGCCACCAGGAAAACCAGGCCGTCGAGCAGCGTGTTCAAGAGCAGGCGCGGCCTGTAGCTGCCGGTATCGCCTTCCTGGTAGAGCGCAAGGTTCGGGAAGAACCGCGGCACTTTGGCCAGATACGCCTGGTAGGGCGCGCCGAGCAGTTCCTTCAGATAACGCTCCTCGCGCAGGATGACGATGTGGAAGGCGCCGGCGCAGAGCAGCGAGAACAGGATGATGCCGCTGAACGAGCCGATCTGCGCCCCGACCCCGGCGGCAGCAAGGGTCGAAAACAAATAGAGCGGGTTGCGGGTGATCGAATAGGGTCCGCCGGTGACCACCTCGGCCGATTTGCGCCCGCCGATATAAAGCGTCGACCACAGCCGCCCGACAATGCCGAGAAAGATCAAAAGCACGCCGAACATCTCGATCGACTCGTGCACGGACGTGTCCGGGGGAAAGGAAGACTGGCCGAACAGAAGCGCGCAGAACAGCACCACGATCAGCACCGCCAGCACGATCCGGCGCATGTGCTGGTAGCCGCCCAACCCCTCAGTCTGGTTGTCGGCTGAGACCTTCACTTCATCGACCATGACCCATCCGATCGTCGATTGGTTCGCGATCGGCAAAAGCCGATCGTCGATTGCTCGCGATCGCGAAGGGATCGTCGAGGTGGCTGGCGATCGGGCTGAAAACAGGCGCCCCGCCGATCGTCGGGACGCCGTGCCCGGCAATTCGGGCGGATTTTAGAGCGGGATACAAAGAGCCCGGCAACTCTCGAAACCGTGATGGACGCGACGCTTTGGCGGCCGCGCCATCCCTGGTCAGCGCGGCGCCAGAACCATCATCATCTGGCGGCCTTCGAGCTTCGGCTCCGCCTCGACCTTGGCGATCGTCGCAACTTCCTCGCGCACCTTGTTCAGAAGCTGCATGCCGAGTTCCATATGCGCCATCTCGCGGCCGCGGAAGCGCAGCGTCAGCTTGACCTTGTCGCCTTCCTCGAAGAAGCGCCGCACGGCCTTCATCTTGGTCTCGTAGTCATGGCTGTCGATGTTCGGGCGCATCTTGATCTCCTTGATCTCGATGACCTTCTGGTTCTTGCGCGCTTCGGCCGCCTTCTTCTGGTTGGCGTATTTCAGCTTGCCGAGATCGAGGATCTTGACGACGGGCGGCACCGCATTGGGCGAAATCTCGACGAGATCGAGCCCGGCCTCTTCGGCCAGCAGCAACGCGTCGTTGATGGAAACATCGCCTCGGTTCTGGCCGTCGGCGTCGATAAGCTGGACCCGGGGCACCCGGATGTCTCGGTTGGAGCGCGGCCCGTCCTTGGTGGGTGCCGCTGCTTTGAAAGGTCTGCGAATGGTCGTGGTCTCCTCGGCCGTTTCGTTCTGGGTTCTTTAGACAAAAGTAGGTGGACGCGCCTATGTGGGAAGCGCGGGGCGTGAGTCAATAGCATAGCCGCGCCGCAAAATCACCTGCTGCCTGGTAATTGTCTGCACCAAGCAAAGAAACGCCGCGAGCACTTTTCGTTGAACCACCGCCTGTGCCAAAAGACCGGCGGGAAGGACAAGCTCATGGCCGCCAGCGCTCCGGTTTTCATCGATGTGGACGGGTCGGGCATCGCCGTCAGGCAGATGCCGGGCGCGGCGCCCGGCGTGGTCTGGCTCGGCGGCTACAAGTCCGACATGCAGGGCACGAAGGCGCAGACGCTTGCCGCCTGGGCTGCGAGCGAAGGCCACGCCTGTCTGCGCCACGACTATTCTGGCCATGGCGAGTCGGGCGGCGAATTCGCCGACGGCACGATCTCGAAGTGGTTGGCCGAGAGCCTCGCCGTCTTTCGCCGATTCAGCAAGGGCAAGCAGGTATTGGTCGGCTCCTCGATGGGGGCGTGGATCGCGTTGCGCATGGCGCAGGAACTGCGCAAGGCGGGCGACACGAGGGTTGCCGGCCTGGTGCTGCTCGCCCCGGCGCCTGATTTCACCGTCGAGCTGATCGAGCCGGTGCTGACCGACGCGCAGCGGCAGGATCTGAGGGAAAAAGGCTTCTTCGCCGAGCCGTCCGACTATTCGGACGAGCCTTATATCTACACGCGCGCGCTGATCGAGGACGGCCGCGCCAATCGGGTGATGACCGGGCCGATCGACACTCATTGCCCGGTGCACATCCTGCAGGGCCTGGCCGACCCGGACGTGCCGTCCGGCCATGCCTTGAAGCTCGCATCCATGCTGCCCGCCGACGATGTGACGCTGTCGCTGATCCCGGACGGCGACCATCGCCTGTCCCGCCCCGAGGATCTCGACATGCTCAAGCGGGCCGTCGGCGACATGGTCAAGCGGGCGGCCGGATAATGCGCATCTCCATCCCGATATCCGCGTTCGTCGCGGCGATCGTCGGCTTCGGCGGCACTCTGGCCCTGGTCATTGCCGCCGCCAAGGCGGTCGGCGCCACGCAGATCGAGACCGCGAGCGGCGTGACGGCGATCTGCCTGGCCATGGTCGTTGAGTGTCTGTGGTTGTCCTGGCGCACCAAGATGCCGGTCATCACTGCCTGGTCGACGCCCGGCTTGGCGCTGATCGCGGCCTCCAGCGGGTTTACGATGCCGCAGGCCGTCGGCGCCTTCATGGTCACCGGCGCCCTTCTGGTCGCCACCGGCCTGTTCAAGCCTTTGACCAGGCTAATCGCGAAAATCCCGGCCTCGGTCGCGTCCGGCATGCTGGCCGGCATCCTGGTCAGCTTCGCCGTCAATGCGGTGAAGGCCATTCCGGCCGACCCTTGGTTGATCCTGCCGCTGATCGCCGCCTTCTTCGTCATCCGCTTGTTCAATCCGGCTCTGTCGGTGCTGGTGGTGCTGATCGGCGGCGGCCTCGCCGCTTTCCTCACCGGCCGCGTCGGCAGCCTGCCGGCGCCTGAACTGTCGACGTTGACATTGATTGCGCCGCAATTCACCGCGTCGGCGATCATCGGACTTGCCCTGCCGCTCTATCTGGTCACCATGGCCTCGCAGAACCTTTCCGGTCTCGCGGTGCTGCGCGCAGCGGGCTACCATCCGGAGCCTGGTCCGCTGATCGGCGTCACCGGTCTGTTTTCGCTGCTCTCGGCGCCGTTTGGCGCCGCGACCACCAATCTTGCAGCCATCTCGGCCGCAATCTGCACCGGCCCCGATGTCCATCCCGACCCGGCCGAACGCTGGAAGACCGGCCCGTTCTACGCGCTCGCCTATCTCATCTTCGCGATCTTCGGCGCCTCGCTGGTGGCGATCTTCGCCGTCCTGCCGCAAAGCCTGATCGTGCTGGTCGCGGGGCTCGCCTTGACGGCGCCCTTGGCCAACGCGCTGTCGATCGCGCTGAAGGACGAGGCCGAACGCATGCCGGCCACCGTCACCTTCGCCGCGACGGCTTCGGGACTCACGCTCCTTGGCGTCGGCGCGGCATTTTGGGGGCTGGTCGCCGGAATGGCAGTGCTTTTCCTCGAGAAGCTCAAAAAGCAATAATCATTTCAGATGCTTCGCCGGTTTTGGCGGGGTTTGCCTTGAATCGCCGATTTCGCCTTCCCATTTCGATTCCACGCAGCCGGTTTGGCTGTCTCCAATGGAAGGATTGGGAGAAAATGAACACAAGTGCATTGATCCGTCCGGCCTGGACGCCGGCCACCATCGCGCTGATGGTCATCGGCTTCATGGTGTTCTGGCCGCTCGGCTTCGCCATGCTCGCCTACATCATCTGGGGCGATCGGTTGGAAGGCTTCAAGCGCGACGTCAACCGCGCCACGGACGGCATCTTCGCCGGTTGCCGTCGTCGCTCCGAGAAGGCGGCCCGCTGGGGCCACGGCTCGGCCCGCACCGGCAACGTCGCCTTCGACGATTGGCGCGAGAAGGAGCTGGAGCGCCTCGCCGAGGAGCGGCGCAAGCTCGACGAGATGCTCTCCGAGTTCGACGAGTACGCCCGCGAACTGCGCCGCGCCAAGGACCAGGAAGAGTTCGATCGCTTCATGGCCAACCGCAACAAGTCGACCGCGCCGAGCTCGACCGGCTCGAGCGACAAGGCGGGTCCGGAGGGCGGCAAAGGCACCAACCTGCTCGACGACTGAGATCCGGCGACACGTCTCGGTATGATATGCGGCGTCGCGTTTAGCGGCGCCGTTTCTTTTTTGTTCCCTATGTAGCTTCCCTCCACTGGCCGTTTTTTTCGAATCGCGTATCGTCCAGCCATGACCCTCGGCTTCCTTCGCAACCTGACCAAGCCAAAGCCTACGCCTGTCGTCGAGCGCGAGCATTGCGTCGCCGGCCGCACGCTGCCGCTCAAGATCGTTGAGAGCGCCAGGGCCCGGCGGCTCACGCTGCGCATCGATTCCGGCGGCCAGGGCCTGCGTGTCACCGTGCCGCCCGGCCTGCGCCGCGGCGAGGTGGAGAAATTCCTCGACCGCCACCAGGACTGGCTGGAGCAGCGGCTGGCCAAGGTGCCGACGAGACCGCAGGTGCGCCCAGGCATCCGGATCCCGATCCGGGGCGTGCCTCACCGCATCGTGCACGAGCCTTCTCGGCGCGGCACCGTCACCGTCGCGCGCGACGATCGCGGCCCGCTCCTGATCGTCCATGGCGAGCGTATCCATTTGCCGCGCCGCATCGGGGATTACCTCAAGCGCGAGGCCAAGAAGGAGATCGAGAGGCTAGTGATCAAGCACACCGAAACGATCGGCAAGCGGGCCAAGGCGATAAGGTATAAGGATACCTCCAGCCGCTGGGGGTCATGCACCTCGGAGGGCAATCTCTCCTTCTCGTGGCGCATCATGATGGCGCCGCCGGCGGTGATAAACTACCTTGTGGCGCATGAGGTGGCGCATCTCAAGGAGATGAACCACGGCCCGAAATTCTGGAAGCTGTGCGAAAAACTCTGCCCGGATACCGACCGCTGCAAGGACTGGCTGAAGCGCAACGGCGGGGCGCTGCAAGCGATTGTGTTTGAGTAGCTCCAGCGGATGGCAATGCAGAGAGCGCCGTCACTGCTAGTGCAAACACTGGAGATTAGCCGAGCCATCTCAGCTTCGTCATCCTAGGGCGAAGCAAGGAGCGAAGCGACGCGCGCAGACCCTAGGATCCATGCCGTGACGTGCGAACGCCGTAGCGGTTCAGAAATTGCTTTGCCTTTGGCGGGAGGCGTCCCGGAAAGGCGTTTTATTCTCTATCGCTGCACTCTTGGGCCGACGTAACGGCATGGATCCTAGGGTCTGCGCGCCGCTTCGCGTCGCTCCGCCCTAGGATGACGAAGGAGAGGTGGCGCCCTACTACCGCCCCTCAATCATCGTTCGCCGCGTTCAGCTCCTCCGGCCGCAGTCCTTCCTCGGTATGCGGCCACGGCAAAAAATCCCGGTCGAACATATCGCTGCCGAAATATTCCAGCGCGCGGTGCGCCTCGGCGCCGTTGAAGGCGGCCTTGTCCATCAGATGCGCGATCACCTCGCGCGCCTGCGCGATCTTCTGCTTCAGTTCGGCGACGGTCCGGTCGGCCATGATTATTCTGCTCCCGCCTGTGGTTCCTATATGAAGGTAGTGTTTTCCGCCGGACCGGCAACAGCATGCTTTTTCTCGACTCTTTTCCCGTTTCGTGCCAAGCCCGCGCCATGACGCTCGACATCAAGATCTGCGGATTGAAGACCGACGCTGCGATGGCCGCCGCGCTTGCGGGCGACGCCAGCCATGTCGGCTTTATTTTCTTCGCCAAAAGCCCGCGTTATGTCGAGCCCGCCGAGGCCGGGCGCCTGCGCGAAGCGGCGCGCGGCAAGGCCAAGGCGGTCGCCGTCACCGTCGATGCCGATGATGCTTTCCTCGACGAGATCGTCGCCAAGATGCAGCCGGACATGCTGCAGCTGCATGGCTCGGAAACGCCCGAGCGCGTGGCGGAACTGAAGGCCCGCTATGGTCTCCCGGTCATGAAGGCGCTGTCGGTCAGCGAGGCGGCGGATCTGGAGCGGGTAAAATCCTTTGTCGGCGTCGCCGACCGCTTCCTTTTCGACGCCAAGCCGCCGAAGGGCTCGCAACTGCCGGGCGGCAATGGCGTTTCCTTCGACTGGCGCATCCTTGCCGGCCTTGACGCCGGGCTCGATTACATGCTTTCCGGAGGGCTCAACGCCGCCAATATCGGCGATGCCCTGAGACAGGCCGACCCGCCCGGAATAGACGTTTCGTCCGGCGTGGAAAGCGCTCCGGGCGTCAAGGATCCGGCGCAGATCGAGCAGTTTTTCCGGGCCGTCAGGGCCGCGCGCGACGACCGCGCCGCCTGAATACAATTCACATCAGGAGATCGGCGATGAACAAGCCGGCAATGCCCAATTCCTTCCGCACCGGACCCGACGAGCAGGGCATGTTCGGCATTTTCGGCGGCCGCTTCGTCGCCGAGACGCTGATGCCGCTGATCCTCGATCTCGAAGAGCAGTGGAACAAGGCCAAGACCGATCCCGAGTTCAAGGCCGAGCTGCAGAACCTGTCGACCCACTATGCCGGGCGGCCGTCGAAGCTGTATTTCGCCGAGGGCCTGACAAAGCATCTTCGTGAGGTTTCCTCGGCGAAGGGCCTCGGGGGCGGCGCAAAGGTCTATTTCAAGCGCGAGGACCTGAACCACACCGGCTCGCACAAGATCAACAACTGCCTCGGCCAGATCCTGCTCGCCAAGCGCATGGGCAAGAAGCGCATCATCGCCGAGACCGGCGCCGGCCAGCATGGCGTCGCCTCGGCCACCGTCGCGGCGCGCTTCGGCTATCCTTGCGTCGTCTACATGGGCGCCACCGACGTCGCCCGCCAGAGCCCGAATGTCTTCCGCATGAAGCTGCTCGGCGCCGAGGTGCGGCCGGTTACCGCCGGCCACGGCACGCTCAAGGACGCCATGAACGAGGCCCTGCGCGACTGGGTCACCAATGTCGAGGACACCTACTACCTGATCGGCACCGCCGCCGGCCCGCACCCCTACCCGGAGCTGGTGCGCGACTTTCAGTCGGTGATCGGCACGGAAGCCCGCGCCCAGATTCTGGAGCAGGAAGGCCGGCTGCCGGACGTCATCATCGCCGCCGTCGGCGGCGGCTCCAACGCCATCGGCCTGTTCCATCCCTTCCTCGACGACAAGGACGTCCGCATCATCGGCATCGAGGCTGGTGGGCGCGGCCTCGACGGCATCGAGCACTGCGCCTCGATGAATGCCGGCAAGCCCGGCGTGCTGCACGGCAACCGCACCTATCTGTTGCAGAACGCGGACGGCCAGATCCTCGACGGTCATTCGATCTCGGCCGGCCTCGACTATCCGGGCGTCGGTCCCGAGCATTCCTGGCTGCGCGATTCCGGTCGCGTCCAGTATGAGCCGATCCTCGACGACGAGGCGCTGGAAGCCTTCCAGCTCACCACCCGCGTCGAAGGCATAATCCCGGCGCTGGAATCCGCGCATGCCATCGCCCATGCGATGAAGATTGTGCCCACAATGGACAAGGATCAGATCGTCATCGTCAATCTGTCCGGCCGCGGCGACAAGGACGTGCACACGGTGGCGAACATGCTGGGCATGGAGATCTGACAATGACCACCCGCATCGATCGCCGCATGGCGAAGCTCAAGGCCGAAGGCCGCCCGGCTTTGGTCACCTATTTTATGGGCGGCGACCCCGATTACGACAGCTCGCTGTCGATCATGAAGGCGCTGCCGATCGCCGGCGCCGACATTATCGAGATGGGAATGCCCTTCTCCGACCCGATGGCCGATGGCCCGGCGATTCAGGCCGCCGGCCTGCGCGCGCTGAAGGGCGGTCAGACCCTGTTCAAGACGTTGAAGCTGGCGGCCGACTTCCGCGCCGGCGACGACGAGACGCCGATCGTGCTGATGGGCTACTATAATCCGATCTACATCTATGGCGTCGACCGCTTCCTCACCGACGCCAAGGCGAGCGGCATCGACGGCCTGATCGTCGTCGATCTGCCGCCGGAGATGGACGAGGAGCTTTGCATTCCGGCGCTGAAAGCCGGCGTCAACTTCATCCGCCTGGCGACGCCGACCACCGACGACAAGCGCCTGCCCAAGGTTTTGGAAAACACCTCCGGTTTCGTCTACTACGTCTCGATGACCGGCATCACCGGCTCGGCGTTGGCCGACACGGGCAAGGTGGCCGCGGCCGTCAACCGCATCAAGGGCCACACCGACCTGCCGGTCTGCGTCGGCTTCGGCGTCAAGACCGCCGAGCAGGCGCGTGTGATCGGCGCCAATGCCGACGGCGTCGTCGTCGGCACCGCGATTGTCAATGCGGTCGCCAATGTGCTCGGCCCCAAGGGCGAGAAAACAGCCGATCCGGCCGAAGCCGTCGCCACTTTGGTCAGCGGTCTTGCCCAGGGCGTCCGCTCGGCCCGCCTTGCTGCCGCCGAATAGCCCGACTATTTGTTCTTGAGCAATTCCGGCCGGAAAACCCCACAGACTTTCCCTGGAATTGCTTGAAGTCCTTTCCAGGACAGGAGCCGAAGCCATGAACTGGATCACCAATTACGTCCGCCCGAAGATCAATTCGATGCTCGGCCGGCGCACCGACATGCCGGAAAACCTCTGGATCAAGGATCCCGAGACCGGCGAGATGGTCTTCCATAAGGATCTCGAATCCAACCAGTTCGTCATCCCGGCTTCCGGCCATCACATGAAGATCTCGGCCAAGGAGCGGCTGAAATATTTCTTCGATGACGGCAAATACGAGGTGCTGGAAAACCCGAAGGTCGTCCAGGACCCGCTGAAGTTCCGCGACGAGAAGCGCTACACCGACCGCCTGAAGGAGGCCAAGGCCAAGACCAGCCTCGAGGATGCGATCCTCAATGGGGCCGGCACCATCGACGGGCTGCCGGTCATCGTCACCGTGCAGGACTTCGCCTTCATGGGCGGCTCGCTCGGCATGGCCGCCGGCGAAGCCATCGTGCATGCTTTCGAGGTCGCGCTGCAGCGCAAGTGCCCGCTGATCCTGTTCGCCGCCTCCGGCGGCGCCCGCATGCAGGAAGGCATCCTGTCGCTGATGCAATTGCCGCGCACCACGATCGGCGTCGACCGGCTGAAGGAAGCCGGCCTGCCCTACATCGTGGTGCTGACCAACCCGACCACCGGCGGCGTCACCGCCTCCTACGCCATGCTGGGCGACGTCCACATCGCCGAGCCCGGGGCGCTGATCGGCTTTGCCGGCCCGCGCGTCATCGAGCAGACCATCCGCGAAAAACTGCCCGATGGTTTCCAGCGCGCGGAGTATCTGATGGAACACGGCATGGTCGACATGGTCGTGTCGCGCCTCGAGATGCGCCGGACCATTTCCCGTCTCTTGAAGATGCTGCTCAAGATGCCGGAGGCCGAGAAGCCGCTGGAGCCGGAGATCCTGCCGCCGGCGGTGGTCAATGCCGAGGCGCGCGCGCAAGCCTGAAGCGATATCGGCTTGAAGCGATATATCGGCTTGACGCGACATCGCTCGCCGCGAACCGCGAGTTGCGCCGCCTGTTGCGTGCTGTAGCCTCTGATTTGCGCACGGCTCGTTCGAACCGATTCCCGGTTTCGGGAACCGCCCGCCAAAGCAATTCCAGGAAAAGTGTGGAACGGTTTTCCGTTCGGAATTGCGCCAACAAAAAAGAGAGGGCGGTTCTGCATTTCATGAGATGATGAACCGCTCTAGGATTCCATCATGACAACGCTTTCCGCCGAACGCGAAATCGAACATCTGATGACGCTGCATCCGAAAGGCTTCGACCTTTCGCTGGACCGCGTCACGGGGCTTCTCGAGCGCCTCGGCAATCCGCAGGATCGGCTGCCGCCGGTCATCCACATCGCCGGCACCAACGGCAAGGGCTCCTGCGCCGCCTTCGCGCGCGCGCTGCTGGAAGCCGCCGGCCACCTTGTCCACGTCCACACCTCGCCGCATCTGGTGAACTGGCATGAGCGCTACCGGCTGGCGGCCGAAGGCGGCGGCAAGCTCGTCGAGGACGATATTTTCGCCGAGGCCATCGCGCGTGTCGCCGAGGCCAATGGCGGCCAGAAGATCACTGTCTTCGAGATTCTCACCGCCGTCACTTTCATCCTGTTTTCGGAGCATCCGGCGGAGGCGGCGATCATCGAGGTCGGCCTCGGCGGCCGCTTCGACGCCACCAATGTGATCAAGCAGCCGGCGGTTTCGGTGATCATGCCGATATCGATGGACCATGAAGCCTATCTCGGCGACCGGGTCGAGCTGATCGCCGCCGAGAAGGCCGGTATCATGAAGCGCGGCTGCCCGGTGGTGATCGGCGCCCAGGAAAGCGACACAGCGCTTCAGGTGCTGATCGAGTCGGCCGAGCGGCTGGATTGCCCGACGGTGGTCTATGGCCAGGATTTCCTCGCCTTCGAGGAAAACGGCCGCATGGTCTATCAGGACGGGGACGGGCTGATGGACCTGCCTTCGCCGCGCCTGCCGGGGCGCCATCAATACGCCAATGCCGCGGCGGCGATCGCCGCCGTCAAGGCGGCCGGCTTCGAGATCGGCCACCGCGCCGCCGAGCGGGCGATGACCCATGTCGCCTGGCCGGCACGCATGCAGAAGCTGACCCAAGGCAAATTGGTTGACCTGGCGCCGAAGGGCGCCGAGATCTGGCTGGACGGCGGCCACAACCCCGGCGCCGGCATCGTCATCGCCGAGGCGCTGGCCGAGCAGGAGGAAAAGAACCCGCGGCCGCTGGTCCTGATCTCCGGCATGATCAACACCAAGGACCAGACCGGCTATTTCAGCGCCTTCAAGGGGCTTGCCCGCCACGTCTATACCGTGCCGGTAACCAGCAGCGACGCCGGCGTTCCCAATGACGAGCTGGCCTTGCGTGCCGAAGAGGCCGGCCTGTCGGCCGAGCCGGTCAGCTCCGTCGCCAATGCGCTGATGCTGTTGCGCGACTCTTGGGACGGCCCGGCGCCGCGCATCCTGATCGGCGGCTCGCTCTATTTCGCCGGCGCCGTGCTGGCCGAAAACGGCACGCCGCCGACCTGAGGCGAAACCGGGACGGCATTGCGGATTTCGGCGGGGGCCGAAAGGAACCGGCCATGATCAAGGTAAAGCAGCTCGCCCATGTCTGCATCTTCGCGCATGACCTGGAGGTGACGCGCTCCTTCTACCGCGACGTGCTTGGCATGGACACAAGGTTCAATTTCCTGCGCGACGGCCAGATCTTCGGCTTCTACATAGACTGCGGCGGCCGCAGCCATGTCGAGGTGTTCGAGAAACGTGAATCCAGCTACAGCGAGGCAAACCAGATCAACCACTTCTGCCTCGAGGTGGAAGACATCGATGCGGCGATCCTTCATATCCGGTCGAAAGGCGTCGCTGTCACGCCAAAGAAGCTCGCCTGCGACGACACATACCAGGCCTGGATCACCGACCCCAACGGCGTGAAGATCGAGCTGTTCGAATACACCGCCAAAAGCGCGCAATTCACCGGCGGCGACCGTGTCGCCGACTGGTAAATTGGAGCGACACGTCGCCCGCATGAGCAGTTGAAGTTAGACGGCAAGGTGCATCGCGGCGGGCAGCGCCAGCGAGAGCCCTGACAGGAAAAGCAGAACAAAGACGATCTTTCGCATTGTCCCTTGCGACAATGACGGTGGCCAGCGGCGTGCCGCATAGGTCATCAGCATTACGGCCGGTATGGCGACGACGAGCGCGATAGGCGACATGGTCGGCAGGTTGCCGCTTGCCGTCACCAGGATAAGCCGCACCACCTGCGCGGCGCCGAAAGCGGCGACCAGCGTTTCGCGGACACGTTTGTGCGGCATTGGCTGGCGAAAGAGATGATAAACGAGCGGTGGGCCGCCGGTCGCAAACAACCCACTCATCAGGCCCGAAACGACACCGAAGCCGACGAAACTCGCGTCCGACGACCGTTTTGCCAAGCCGGCAGGCCTGATGGCCAGTTGCAGGCTGGACATCATGATGACCAGACCGAGTCCGATTTTCAGCAGGTCGGCCCGCGTGTCCGCCAGCCATTCCAACAGGGCATACCCCAAGAGCAGCGAAGGGAGGCTTGCGACCAGGATAAGCCGCAGCTCCCGGCGCGCAATCTCGCGCCAGCCGCCCTGGATCAGCATCTGCGTGGCATTGACCAAGGTCAGCATGCCGACCATCGCGGCTGCGTCGGGCAGCGGCAGCAAGCCGACAAGCGCAATCGCGCCCATCATCACCAGGCCGAAGGCGAAGCCGGTCAGGGTCTGGACATAAGCGGCCACCGCCGCAAAACCGGCAAAGGCGAGGACCGGCGTTAGACCCACGACATCCCGCACGAGGCCGGTAAGGAAACGTGCAAGCCGGCAATCACGGCCGGCCTACTTCAGCTCGATTTCGATGAAGGCGTATTCGCCGTCATTGGCATTGATGACGTCGTGCTCGACGCCCTCCCGGCGGAAATAGGGCGCGCCCTGCTTCATCTCGGCGAAGGATTCGCCGTCCTTGGTCACCAGCTTCACCTTGCCGTCCATCAGCGGCACGACGACATAGTCGTGGCCATGGCGGTGCCAGCCGGTGTTGGCGCCCGGCGCGAAGCGGTATTCGGTGACGATGACGCGCTCATTGTCGACGTGAACTGTGGCCTTGGCGGTTCCGGTCATGGAGCTCTCCCTTTCCTGCGAACAGAGAACACGGAGTGCCCGCAGGCGAGAGCCAGAGCGCGACGAGCCATGACGCCAAGAAAAGCCCGGCGCGATGGCCGGGCTTGGATCTTGAAAACTTCAGATTGGCTCAGGCGAGGCTGCCGTTGATCCAGTGCGACAGCGCGGTCTTCGGCGCGGCGCCCACTTTCATGTCGGCGACTTCGCCGCCCTTGAAAATCATCAGCGTCGGGATCGAGCGCACGCCATACTGCGCAGCAAGCTCCGGGTTCTCGTCGATGTTGAGCTTGGCCACCTTGATCTTCGCGCCGAGTTCGTTGGCGATGTCTTCCAGCGCCGGGGCGATCATCTTGCACGGACCGCACCATTCCGCCCAGAAATCCACCACGACCGGCTCCTTGGCGTTGAGCACATCGGCCTGGAAATTGCCCTTGTCGACCTTGACGGTGGCCATGCTGAAATCCTTTCGAAAACTCGGGTTGCACCAAATGTGGTGGTTGTGGCGTCGATGTTCAAGCAGTTCTTGTGTCACGCTGCCGTGAGTCGGGCAAGGGCGTCATCCATGGCGGGGGTGGGCAGCTCGATCAGTCGCGGCGCCTCGGTGAACAGCAGCGCCGCCGTCACCTCGCGGCCCGGATAGAGCGGCTGGAGCAGAGCGCGGTAGAGCGCAAGCTGCAGCACATAGGCCGGCGGCACCTCCGCCAGGTCTTTGGGGGCCGGCCGGTTGGTCTTGTAGTCGATGATCGACACCTTTTCGGGCATGACCGCCAGCCGGTCGATCTTGCCGGAGATCGAGCGCAGCCTGCCCTTCACCTCGAGGCTGCCCATGACGGCGACCTCCGCTCGGGAGGATGGCGAGAACAGCGCGCCGAAGCGGGTGTCGGACAGGATGGAGAGCACGGCGTCCAGCGCCCTGTCGCGCTCGCCATCCGGCCAATCCGCGCCGGCGCGCGCCAGGTAGCGCTCGGCGGCGCCCCGCCTGTCCTCCTCCGCGATGCCGGGCAGCATCTGCAGCAATTTGTGCAGGGCAAGGCCGCGCATGATCGCAAAGCCGGGTTCGGCGGCGGCGTCGAGCACCGGCGAGCGAGTGTCGGGGACGGCTTCTTTCGCCTCGTCGATCAGCGCCGAGGCGCCGGAAGGCGAAAGCGGCCGCGGCAGCTCCTCATAAGGCGGCAGCGGCCGGAACAGGTCTTCAGGCAGCGGCGCGGTGTGCTCGAACGGCCCTGCCTCGTCGATGCCGGTCAATGCCACCGGCGGCAGCCCGGTCATATGGAAGCGATGTACCGCCACCTCGGCCGTCGCCGGATGCCGGCGCTCGGAGCTCTCGGGCGCGCCGAGCAACGCGCGGCTGACGATCGAATGCCAGGTGCCGGTGCTGGGCTGCCGCTTGCCGTGATAGCCGCAGACGACCAGCCGGTCCTCGGCACGCGTCATGCCGACATAGAGCAGCCGCCGGTATTCGTCGTCGGCCAGCTCGCGCGCCCGGACCGAGGCCGCCTTCGAGACGCCATTGGCGACATCGCTGGCCGAGCGCCACAGATAGCCCTTGCCTTTCCATTGCGTGCCGGAGCTCTCGAACGGCATCAGCCGCGGCAGATGCTGGTCGCTGAACGGCGCCGAGCCGCCATCGACCAGGAAGACCACCGGGGCTTCGAGACCCTTGGCGGCATGCACGGTCATGACCCGCACCTCGTCGCGCGTCTGGTCCATCTCGCGCTTGATCTCGGGGCCGGCATTTTCCAGCGTCGACAGGAAGGACTCCAGCCCCGGCAGGCCGGTGCGTTCCTCGGTCAGGCAAAAGCTCAGGAACTCGTCGAGGATATCGCCGGCTTCGGGTCCCAGCCGCGCCGTCATCTTGCGGCGCAGGCCGTCGCGCGCCAGCGCGGCGGCGTAGAATTCGAAAACCGGCTTGAAGGCCACTTCGGTTGCCCAGCCATCGAGCCGGCTAACGACAGCGGCGAGGGAAACATCCTCGGCCGCATGTTGCCTGAGCGAGGCGACCAGCGGCTGGCCCTTCGGCCTCGAGCCAGCGAGCGTCAGCAAGGTCTCCTCCGAAACCTCGGAGATCGGGCTGCGCAGCACCGCGGCCAAGGAAAGGTCGTCTTCCGGCTGGATCAGGAAATGTCCAAGCGCGATCAGGTCCTGCACCGCGATATGGCCGGGCAGGCTCAGCCGGTCGGCGCCGGCGACCGGGATCTGCCGGTTCTTGAGGCTGCGCGACAGCGCATGGACGAAACGGTCGCGTTTGCGCACCAGCACGAGGATGTCGCCGGCGGTCAGCTTCCTGCCCTTGCCTTCGATGACCTCACCGTTGCGCAGCCAGGTCTGGATGGTGGTGGCCACATGCTCGGCGACGCGTACCGCGGGCGCGCTGGCATGGTTGACCGGCAAGGTCCAGTCGTCGGGCTCCTCGACCATTTCGGCGCCGACCGACGGCCACACCTCGACATAGCCCGGCGCATCATTGCGGATAGCCTTGTGGCTCAGCGGATCGGGATCGTGGCTGATGCCGCGCCTGACACCGGGTTCGGCGAAGACGCGGTCAACCGCAGCCAGCACGTCGTCGCTCGATCGGAACGACCAGGTGAGCTTGAGATTGGCGAAGGCGGCCTCCGCGTCGCGCACGCGGCCGGCGAACAACAGCCGGCTTTCGGCAAAGGAATCAGGCGCCGCGCCTTGGAAGGAATAGATCGACTGCTTCTCGTCGCCGACGGCAAAGACAGTTCGGCGCACCGCTTCGCGCTGGCCAAGCCCGGCAAAGAACTCTTCCGTCAGCTTCTTCACCACTTCCCACTGGTCCGGGCTGGTGTCCTGTGCCTCGTCGAGCAGGATGTGGTCGATGCCCTGGTCGAGCTTGAACTGCACCCAGGGGCCGGCATCCGGTCGCGACAAGAGACTGACCGTGCGGGTGATGAGGTCGTTGAAGTCGAGGAAACCCCGCCCGCGCTTCAACTGCTCGTAGCGCGCGATCAGCCAGCCGGCGACGGTGAGCGCTGCCGCTGTCCCTTCCAGCATGCGGAACAGCGCCAGCCGGTCGGTTACGTCGAGGATTGCCTTCGCCACCACGAAATAGCGGTCCGGCAGGTCGGGCAGGCGGTCGACAAGCGCCTTCCTGAAGATTTTGGGCGGATCGTAGGGGTCACCGTCCGCACGCAGGAATGCTTTGGCGAGCAGGCGCAGCCGCCGGATCGGATCGGCCTCGGCAAAGGCGCTCTGCGCATAGGGCAGCACGTTGTTCAACACCTGCTTGGCGTCGGCTGCCTCGGCGGCGCCGGCAAATTCGGCGAGTTGGCCAGGCGAAAAGCCAGGCAGCGGCCACAGCGAAGCGGCGATGTCCTCGGCCGTCTGTCCAGGCTTGAAGCCAAATTCGGCGAACAGCGGCCGGAAGTCCCGATCCTCGCCGAGCTTGGCGATGAAACCGCGCAGTTCGTCGCGCTTGCCGACGATCTCGGCAAGCAGCGTATCGAGCCCGAACTCGCCGCCGCGCTCCAGCACGGTGGCAAAGGCTTCCGCCAGCCCTTCGACGCCGGCGCCTGCGCCCGAGATCATGTCGCGGCGGGCATCGGCGAACAGCGAGGCCTCCATCTGCGGATCGAGCATCTCGAAATGCGCGGGGATGTTGGCTTCGAGCGGGAACTGGTGCAGCACGGATTCGCAGAAGGCATGAATGGTCTGGATTTTCAGTCCGCCCGGCGTCTCGAGCGCCTCGGCAAACAGCCGGCGTGCGCGCCGCATCATGTCGCGGTCGGCGCCGCGGCCGTCCAGCGCCGCGATCCTGTTCGCCAGCTCCGCATCGGGCAGCGCCGTCCATTCCGACAGGGTCGAGAACACGCGGTTCGACATGTTGGCGGCGGCAGCCCGCGTGTAGGTGAGGCACAGGATCTTCGACGGATCGGTGCCGTTGAGCAGGAGCCGGATGACGCGCTGCGCCAGCACATGCGTCTTGCCCGAACCGGCATTGGCCGACACCCAGGCGGAATAGGCGGGATCGGAGGCGCGCGCCTGGCTGGCGGCGGTATCGGAGGGGATCGGATATTTCATCCTTCCGCCTCGTCCTCGCTGGCGCCGCCGGCCGACCATTCGAGCACCCGCGCCAGATGGTCGTAGTCGCCGTCGGCCTCGCCCTCGCGGAAGGGCAGCGCGCGCGACAGATAGCCGGTGGTCGGGTCGGCATAGTGGAAGAGCAGCCGTTCCAGCCGCGCCCAGGCTTCCTCGGAAAGGTCGTTGGCGGTGCGGAACTTGCGGTTGTATTCGAGGATCGATTCCTCGAATACCTCGCCATTCGGCTTCAGCCGCACGAAGGCGAGCTGCGAGGGTTCGCGGATGCCGAGTTCCTTGAAGGCGCCGCGCCTGAGCAACGCGCCCTCCAGCGCGAGCTGTGGCGACAGCAGCGTGTGCGCCTGCGCTTTCGAGGGCGAGGATCCTGTCTTGTAGTCGAGAATGTCGGCCATGCCGCCGGCAAGCAGATCGATGCGGTCGGCATAGCCGGAAAGCGTCACCCCGGTGCGGCCGACGACCGTTTTGTCGGCGCGCTCCTCGGCATAGCGCCTCGCGACCGCATCGGCGCGGCCATGCTCCCATTCGATGATGTTTTCGGCGAGCTTTTCGAAACGCGGCCACCAGATAGCCTCGATATCAGGCGGAAGCTTTGCGTCGGCAAAGCAGGTACGGCCCGATTCAATGAGGCTGGCCAGCGCGCTCGACGCCCTCGGATCCTGGACCCGCCGCGAGAACAAATGCAGGATCTCGTGGAACAAAGTGCCGCGTTCGGCGGCGCCCGGATCGCGGATTAACGGCTCGAGCCGCATCAGGCCGAGGATGCGCCGCGCATAGACCGCGTAGGGGTCGCGGCGCAGCGTCTCGATCTCGGTGACCGAGAAATGCTGCGGGCGCAGGCTGAGCGGCGGCTTCGGCTGCGGGCGGGAGGCAAAATCCTTCTTCTCGCCGGCATCGAGCGCGCGCGCCCAGGCAAGCAGCGCGTCGCCGCGGCCGCGAAGTGCTGACGCCGGCTCCTTGCCGAGGAAGGTCAGGATGCGCTGCAGCCAGCGCGACGGCACCGCCGGCGCGTCGCCGGAGCGCGCCGAACGCGTCAGCACGACCTCTTTTGTGCCCATCGCCATCTGGAAGTCATGCGCGGCAAGGCCGATGCGCCGCTCCGGCGGCTCGAGATCGATGCCGGTCTTCATCAGCCGCGACATGAAGCGGTCGCTCTCGGGCTTGCGCGGCCAAACCCCTTCATTGAGCCCGCCGATGACCAGCATGTCGACATGCTGCAGCCGAGCCTCCAGCGCGCCCCAGATGGCGATGTTGCGATCGGTGCCTTGCGCCGGCTTGACCGTCTCCGGCGCGATCAGCGCCTCCATCACGTCGGGCCACTCCAAAGCGGCGAAGGTGAAGGGCGACGACGCCGCCACCAGCCCGCGCAGCAGGTCGGCGAGTTTCTCGCCCGCATCGCCGGCATAGAGCTCCGCCAGGTCGCCGTCGACGGCGCGACCGAGACTTTCCAGCGCGACCACGCTCGCGCGCGTCAGCGTCGCAATATCGGCGCCTTTCTCGTCGCGCATCGCGGTGAGCGGCAACAGCGACTTGGTAAGGCGGCTAAGCATATCTTGGGCCTGCTCGATGCCGCGCACGGTCAAGCGCGAGAACCAGAAAGGCTGCCTTGTGTCGCCGCTCAGTTCCGCCAGCCGTGTCTCGAACAGCGCGCCGAGCGACGCGACATCAGGCCGGCCCGTGCCGCCGCGCAGCGCCACCAGCTCGACGAGCTCGGCAGCCTTGCGCATGGCCTGGCGTTCGAGACCGAGCGCGAGCAGCGGATGCTTGAGCAAGGCAAGCAGGCCGACGGGATCGCCGGGCCGGAAGGCGGCGCTCAGCGCGAGCCTGAGCAGGCTGGCGGCCGGTGTGTTGATGAGCGGCGCGCCGCCGGAATCGTCGGCGACGACGCCGAAACGCAGCAGCTCGGCCGAAACCCGCCGCGCCAGCGCGCGGTCACCGGTGACGAGCGCCGCGCGCTTGCCCGGGACCTCCACGGCGCGCTTCAGCGCGATGGCGATTGCCGCCGCCTCGTCGCGTTCGTTCGCCGCTTCCACCAGCGTCACGCCGGCCAGCGCATGTTCGATGTCGAGTGCCGTGAAGCGCGGCCGTGTCTCGGTCCAGTATTCGGTGGTTTCGGCCGGCCGCAGCGCCTCGCCTATCAGGGCCGCGCGCAACGCGAGCGGCGATGGCGCCGCAACAAGGTCCTCGACATCGCGGCGCGGAATGCCGATGCCGCCGATCAGCTTGGCGAGGCCGTATTGCGGGTGGCCGAGCGTTGCCGGGCGCGCGCCGGGCGCCGTGATCGCCGCGAAGGACGCGTCGTCCAGGTTGCGGTCGAGCCCGGGCAGCACGACGGCGCCGTTGGGCAGGCCGGCGATCACGCCAAGCAGTTCCGCCGTGGCGGGGATGGAGCCGGTCGAACCGGCGGCAATCACCGGCCCGGTCGGCGGATTGCGCTTCAGCCGCGCTGCTTCGAGCCGGATCAGCGCGCTGCGATGCGCGGCCGGATTGGAGCGGTCGCGCTCCTTGAGCAGTTCGGGCCAATTGTCGGTGACGATGCCGAGGAAATCCAGCGTCACCTGCCACCAGCCGGCGAGATTGCCGGTAACCAGGGTCGCGAGCTTTGCCCAATCCGTGCCTTCGGTCTCGATCTCATCCATCAGCCGGGCAAGGTCGCGCGCCAGCCAGATGGCGTCGGCGGCCGAGGCCGGCACGACGAATTCCTCGTTGAACCGAGCCCTGACATGCGCCGGCAGGCTTTCCTTCCAGGCGCGCACCAGCGGCGCCAGCAAAAGCAACCGCTCCTGCGCCGCGATCGGCGGCGCGAGGTCTATCGCCGGCGCCGCCTCGGTGTCGAAGGCGGCCTCGTCCTCGTCGAACTCGCCGAGCGGCCGCACCGTCGGGAGGATGGCGGAGCGTTTTCCTAAAACGTCGACGAAGGCGCCGCGCAGCGCCCGCGCCGCGCGGCGCGTCGGCACATAGATGGTGGCGTCGGCGAGCGCCAGCGGGTCGCCGTCGAAGCGGAAGCCGGGGATCAGGCGCCCGTCGAGCAACGCCCCCGCCAGCGTCGGCAGGAACGGCGCTCCGGGCGGAATGGAAAAGACGCGGCGCGTGCCGCTCATACCGCCTTCGCTAGGGCACCGGCCACGGCTGCCTCGGCCGCCGAAATGGCGTCCGGAGTGCCGACGGTGATCCAGCGTCCGTTCATCTTCATGCCGAACAGGCGCCCTGTGGCGATCGCCTTGTCGAAATAGACATTGAGCGAATGCGAGCCCATGGGCGCGTCCTTGAAGATGCGCGGATGGATGATGGCGGCGCCGGCATAGATCAGGCCCGCCGGATCGCCCTTCGAGCGCCGTAGGGTTCCATCAGGGGCAACAAGGAAATCGGTGCCGACGCAATGCCCGGTCGCTGAGTCGAGGTCGGTAAGCATCAGCAGAATATCCATTCTCGCGCCGTCCCATGCAAGGGCAAGACGCTCGAGGCTGGGCTGGCCGCTGTCGATCCAGAAGGTGTCGGCATTGATGATGTAGAAGGGCTCGCCACCCAGAAGCGGCAGCGCCTTGACGATGCCGCCAGCCGATTCCAGCAGCGCCTCGCGCTCGTCGGAGATGACGATCTTCGGTGCGCGCCTATGGGCGACATGCGCGACGATCTGCTCCGGCAGATAGTGCACGTTGACGACGGCCTTGGCGACGCCGGCAGCTTCCAGGCTGTCCAGCCCCCAATCGAGCAAGGTCTTGCCGGCGATCTTCACCAGCGGCTTGGGCATCGTGTCGGTGATCGGCCGCATGCGCTTGCCAAGCCCGGCAGCCAGCACCATCGCAATCGTCGGCTTCATGGGACCCGTTCCTCGAGCAGGCCGTGGGCCATGTAGAAATCCTTCAGGCCGGCCAGCGCCGGATGCGCCAGCGCCCGCCTCAGATAATCGCGGATGCGCGGCAGGTGTTTCAGATAGTAAGGCTTGCCGTCGCGCTTTTCGAGCCGCACGAAGATGCCGAGGATCTTCGAATTGCGCTGCGCGGCCATGATCGCATAGGCCTCGGCGAAGCCGGCCTCGTCGAAAGCGCCGGCGGCGCGCCGCGCTGCGACATAAGCCGCGACGGTGCGCCGCTCGATCTCGGGCGAGACGGTGACGCGCGCATCCATGGCCAAAGAAGCGACGTCATAGGCGGCAGGCCCGATCAGCGCGTCCTGCACATCGACGATGCCCAGCCGGTCAAGGCCGGCGCGCTCGCCTCGCCAGATGATGTTGGGCGAATGAAAGTCGCGCAGCATCAGCGTGTATTCGCTGCCTGCCAGGCGATCGAGGAGCGCGTTCCATACCTCGTGGTAGCCGGCCCGCAACGCGTCGTTTGCCGGTTCGCCGGTGATCCATGGCACATACCAGTCGACCAGAAGGTCGGCCTCGATCAGCATGGCTTCCCGGTCGAAAGGCGGCACATCGTGGAATACGCCGGGCGCCGCTTCCAAGCGTGTGGGCCAGGCCTTGCCATGCATCATGGCCAGCAATTCGGCCGCCGCTTCGTAGCGTTTGGCGATGGGCTGGCCGTCACGACCGAGGAAGCCTTCGGAGCCGAGATGCTCGATGAGCAGAAAACCCTGGTCGAGATCCTGGGCATGGATCGCCGGCACGCTGACGCCGGCCCCAAGCAGCGCCCGGTCGATGGCGACGAAGGCGGCGACGGATTGCGCCGTGTGGGCGATCACCGCATAGGGCTTGCCGTCGCGAACCGGCGGCCCGAGCACCAGGCGCGGCGAGTTCATCAGCACGCGTGGCGCTTGGCCGGGCAGCGAGACGATCTCATAGGAGCGGGCGGAGGCGTCGCCGACGAAATGACGGCGGCTGGCTTCGCCCCATCCGGCCGAGGCCAGGAAATCGCGCATCGCCAGCGATCGCGCCACGCGCTCGAAAGCCGGTCCCTGCCCGGAAAGCCGCGCCACGCGGCCTTCACCCTGCTCGGCAAGATCGACCCACAGCGCCGTTTCCGGCAAGCGGTCTGCGGCCCGTTCCGGCCATTCGATGAGCGCCGCGCCTTGGCTTAGCGCGTCGTCGAGGCCGAGCTCGTCGAGCTCGTCCGGAGCGGACAGCCGATAGAGGTCGAAATGATGCACCGGAACGCGCGTCTCGTAGCTCTGCACCAGGGTGAAGGTCGGGCTCGGCACTTCGAGATTGGCATCGTCGGCGAGCGCCCGGATCAGCGCGCGGGCCAACGTCGACTTGCCGGCGCCGAGATCGCCTTTCAGCGCGATCGCATCGCCGGCGCGCAACGCCATGGCGAGGTCCTCGCCAAGCCTTGCCGTGGCCGCCTCGTTGGCGAGAAAAGATTCCAACACTGGTCCAGCCATATAGTCCGCGCTACTCGGCCGCGTCGCGGATGCCCGCCGGCGTATCGGGGATTCCGGAAGGCTTGTCCGGGAAGGTGCAGATTACCGTGGTGCCCCTGTCCTGGCCGGTCTCGATGCGCACGGTTCCGCCATGCAGTTCGACGAAGCTCTTGACGATCGAGAGCCCCAGCCCGGCGCCGCGCCGCCGCCCGCCATTGGCGCGCGGCTCGAAGCGGCGGAAGACCGATTCCAGCACGTCCGGCGGCATGCCAGGGCCATCATCATGCACCGAGAACTCGACGCCGTCGGCCAGCCGGCGGCAGGTAAGCCGGATCGTGCTTGCCTCCGGCGCATAATTCGCCGCGTTGCTCAGCAGGTTGTAGAGGATCTGGCGGATGCGGGTTTCGTCGCCATGGAAGCTCGCCGGCGCCTCCGCCGCATCGATCTCGAGCTTGATTTGATGCTCGTCCAGCCGGTCGGCGACCAGCTCGGCGGCCGCGGCGATCGTCCGGTCGATGTTCATTTCGGAGATGTCGAGCTGCATGATGCCGGCATCGACCGTCGCCAGGTCGAGGATATCGTTGACGATGGTGAGCAGCACCGACGATGACGAGCCGACATGCTCGACATATTCGCGCTGCTTGGGCGTCAGCGGCCCGGTCGCGGGGAGCGACAGAAGCTCGGTGAAGCCGATGATGTTGGTCAGCGGCGAGCGCAGCTCATAGGACACATGCTGCACGAATTCGTTCTTCAGCTGATCGGATTTCTCCAGCGCCTCGTTCCTGTCCTTCAGCGCCCGCTCGACATTGACGGTGTCGGTGACGTCGACGAAGGTGATCATCACCTGGCCGTTGGGCAGGTGGATCACCGCGTAGCTCAGCACGTTGCCGTTGACGAGCTCGATCTGGCCGCGGCGGTCGCGGCGCTCGTCGTCGAAGCCGGTGACTGCGGCGACGAAGCCGCCCCACGGGCTGTTCGCCGCACGCTGGTCGCACAGGTCGCGGATCGCCGAAACATGGACGTTCGGCTTGACCGCTTCCACCGTCAGCCCCCACAGCGCGACGAAGGCCGGATTGGACAGGCGCAGCCGCCCGTCCGGACCGAATACGACCACGCCTTCGGCGAGATTGTCCAGCGTCTCGCCCTGCACCCGCACGGCGGTCTGGTAGCGGCTTTCGAGGTCCATCTTTTCGGTCAGGTTCTCGAACACCCAGGTGACGCCGCCCTTCGGCTGCGGGTTCGCCACGACGCGGATCGTCTTGCCGTCCGGCAGGTGCCACCAGTGTTCCTGCGATTCGACGGCGCGATAGGCGCTGAGCAGGTTTTCCTTCCAGCGCCGCCATTCCGGCTGCTCGGCGATCCTGCCTTCGCTGCGCAGCCGGTCGAGCAGCAGCGTGTTGGAGGGAGCGCTGAGCAGGAAGCCCGAGTCGAGACCCCACAGCTTCTGGAAGGCCTGGTTGAAGAAGCGCAGCTTTTCCTCGGTGTCGAAGATCGCCACGGCGGTGTTCAACTGGTCGAGCGTGTCGGCATGGCTGCGCACGGTCCGCTCGTATTCGGCGCGGATCGTCTCGGCCGCGCTGGTATCGCAGGCGAGCCCCGCCGAACCGTCGGCGCCGGCGAAGTCGGTGACCGCGAACATGCGGCGATCGCCTTCAATCACTGTGGATAGCGTCTGTTCGAAGACCGGGTGCGACTTATGCTGCTCGGCGATTTGATCGCGCGCCTGGCCGCCAAGGAATTCCGCCGCGTCGCGCACGGCCGCGGCGGCGCTTCCTGCTTCCACGGCCTCCGCATAGGCGCGGTTGACCCATTGCAATCGCCCGTCCGCGCCACGCAGCCATGCCGGCATCTTCAACGCGTCGAGCAGGCCGATCAAGGTGTCGTAGTCGCCGCTGAGCCGCTGGTTCTCGATCTTCAGCCTGGCCTGATTGCGCAACGTCTCCGACAGCGAGACGAAACGCACCAGCACATGCGCCGCGCTCTTGCGGCCATGCACCTCCAGCGGCACGCCGGCCTGCGTTTCGATGACCAGATCGAAGGTCTTCGCCTGTTCGCGCAAGGCGGCAACCGCGTGCTCCAGCGCCGCCGCCGAGCGCGGCATCAGCCAACGGCCGAAAGCGAGGAAGGCGGACCTGTCGTCAGGCGCGCCGCTTTCCAGCGGCAGGCTGCCGATGAGCTCGGGTTTCTTGTTGTCCGTTGTCCACACGATCAGGCGCTGGTCGCGCAGATTGAGCAGCGCCTCGGAACGCTGCAGCGCAGCGTTGACGTCCGCGATGCGGGCCCTGAGCTGCAGGTTCTGCGAGGCGGTGCGTGCGCGCTCGCGGATAAGGAAGATGGCCGAAACCAGCGCCGCGCCCATCACGCCCACGAACATGGCAAGCTGCATGACCTCAAGCGTGCTGACCGGCGCCGCGGCCTTTGCCGGAATGCCCGTCTCGGCGTGGGCCGCAAAGGCGAGGAGCGGGCCGGCAAGCATCGAGCTCGCAAGCAGCAAGGCCAGCCGCGAGCCGGCACGAAAACCGCCGCGGCTCTCGCCGAGGCCGGCATCATTCGAATCCTCATGGCCGCCGGAAACGGCCTTTCCCGCGCGTGGCGGGTAATCCCCCGGCATGTCTTGGTCCTCTTCGCCGCTTGAATGCAAGACCGCCCTGATGCGTCCCCGGCCCAACATGTCCCCGGACCGCGAATCACAACAATAACGCTTGCTGGAATCGGCGTGAAGAATCATTGGCGCAAAAAATAAAGCCGGGTGGAAAGTCAACCACCCGGCTTCAATATATGGTAGATAATTTCGCTTTGGTTAATAGCGGTAGTGTTCAGGCTTGTACGGGCCCTGCGGCGTCACGCCAATATAGGCGGCCTGTTCGCCGGACAGCTCCGTCAGCTTGGCGCCGAGCTTGTCGAGATGCAGCCGCGCGACCTTCTCGTCGAGGTGCTTGGGCAGCACATAGACCTGGTTCTCGTACTGGCCGTGCTTGCTGAAAAGCTCGATCTGCGCCAGCACCTGGTTCGTGAACGAGGCCGACATGACAAAGCTCGGATGCCCGGTGGCGTTGCCGAGATTGAGCAGGCGGCCCTCGGACAGAAGGATCATCCGCTTGCCGTCCGGGAAGGTGATCAAATCCACCTGCGGCTTGATGTTGGTCCATTTCAGGTTGCGCAGCGCCGCCACCTGGATCTCGTTGTCGAAGTGGCCGATATTGCCGACGATCACCATGTCCTTCATCGACCGCATATGGTCGAGCGTGACGACGTCCTTGTTGCCGGTGGTGGTGATGACGATGTCGGCGGTGGGCGCGGCGTCTTCCAGCGTCACCACCTCATAGCCGTCCATCGCCGCCTGCAGCGCGCAGATCGGGTCGACCTCGGTGACTTTCACACGCGCGCCGGCGCCGCGCAGCGAGGCCGACGAGCCCTTGCCGACGTCGCCATAGCCGCAGACCACCGCGACCTTGCCGGCCATCATGGTATCGGTGCCGCGGCGGATGCCGTCGACCAGCGATTCCTTGCAGCCGTATTTGTTGTCGAATTTCGACTTGGTGACGGAATCGTTGACGTTGATCGCCGGGAAGGGCAGCAGGCCCTTCTTCTGCAGCTGGTAGAGGCGGTTGACGCCGGTGGTGGTCTCCTCGGTGACGCCGCGGATCGCTTCCCGCTGCTTGGTGAAGAAGCCTGGCGAAGCCTTCAGGCGCTTCTTGATCTGGGCGAACAGGATCTCTTCCTCCTCGCTGCCGGGATTGGACAGCACGTCCTCGCCGGCCTCGGCGCGCGCGCCGAGCAGGATGTACATGGTGGCGTCGCCGCCATCGTCCAGGATCATGTTGGAGGTACCGCCATCGGTCCACTGGAAGATCCGGTCGGTGTAGTCCCAATAGTCTTCCAGCGACTCGCCCTTGATGGCGAAGACCGGAATGCCGGCCTCGGCTATGGCCGCGGCCGCGTGGTCTTGGGTCGAGAAGATGTTGCAGGAAGCCCAGCGGATGTCGGCGCCCAGCGCCTTCAGCGTCTCGATCAGCACCGCCGTCTGGATGGTCATGTGCAGCGAGCCGGTGATGCGCGCGCCTTTCAGCGGCTTCTTGGCGCCGAACTCCTCGCGGCAGGCCATCAGGCCCGGCATTTCGGTTTCGGCGATCTCGATCTCCTTGCGGCCCCAGCCGGCAAGCGAGATGTCGGCGACCACATAGTCCTTGCTACCCGTCATGGCAGTGCTCCGGTGTGATTTTTTCTCAAGGCGCGCCGACGCCGGGAGGCGCATGGGAGGGCGCGGTTGCCGGCTTGACTACCAGATCGGTCGCCGCACGACAATGGGACATAAAGAAATCTTTATGCGCGCATGTCTTCGGAAAAGCGAGATGTTCCGTGAAGTCGGCGCAAACGCCGGGGATTGGTTGAAGCCGCCGCGACGACGCGATGGACGTTTCGGCCAATCTCCAAGGCATGCGCCTGCCAACGCAAACAGAGCCGACCGGTAAAAATCCCTGTGCTGAGGAACTAGATTTCCTCGCCGAAACGCGAGGCGATCAGCTGCTCCAACGCGTCCATGGCCGGCACGGCTTCCGGGCCGCTGGCGATGACGCGGATCGAATAGCCTGGGCTCGCCGCCAGCATCATCAGGCCCATGATCGAGGTGCCGCCGACCTTCACGCCGTCCTTCTCGACATGGATGGTGGCGTCGAAGCCGCTGGCGACCTGGACAAACTTGGCCGAAGCGCGCGCATGCAGGCCGCGCTGATTGATGATCGGGAACTCCCGCACCACCTCATCCGTCCGCGGCGCCGATGCGTTCATTTGCTGCTCAGGAGCTGGCTGGCGACGTTGATGTATTTACGGCCGGCCGCTTGCGCTTCGTCGAGCGCGGCTGCCATGTTGTCGCCCTTGCGGATCGAGGAGAGCTTGATCAGCATCGGCAGGTTCATGCCGGCGATGACCTCGGTGCGGCCGGATTCCATCACCGAGATGGCGAGGTTGGAAGGCGTGCCGCCGAACATGTCGGTGAGCACGATGACGCCTGCGCCGGTGTCGACGCGCGCGACCGCGTCGACGATGTCGGCCCGGCGCTGCTCCATGTCGTCGTCGGCGCCGATCGCCACGGTTTCGAAATTGTCTTGCGGCCCGACGACATGCTCTACGGCATGTCGGAACTCGGTGGCGAGTTGACCGTGCGTCACGAGCACGAGTCCGATCATTCTCTGGTGGCTCCCGTCATCGCCGCTTCACAGGCGTATCTTATGTTCGCCGGCCATTCCAGGCGGCGGGAGCGCTATCTTGTCGACGCACGGCCGGTTGACAAGCCCAAAATTGCGGCGGCCCGGGCCATTTTGACGCATCGCAGCAAAAAACCCGGGCCGGATCATGAAAAAGGCTGGATCGACAGCCGCGCCATCAGCATGGGCAACGCGGCGGTGACATTTTGCCGGGCGACATCGACGCGGGGCAGCCGGCATCCGCCGATCGTCTCCGTGGTCTCGTCCTGCAGACGCGCCATGCCCGCCGGTTCGACAAGCCGCGCCACAAGGTCGATCACGGCGGCCGGTTCGAAAGCCAGCGGCCGCGGTCCGATGCCGTGCACCTCGGCGAGGCCGGCGATGTTCGCCGGCGCGCGGCAAACCAGCCGGCCGCTGTGCGCGGCCACAAACAACTGGTCGTCGCCGACCAGCCGGGCAAAAAGGCCTCGCGCGCGGCAATGATCGACAAGCGCCAGCGCCAGCGTCGTCTTGCCGGCGCCCGACGGCCCGGTGATCAGCACGCCGCGCTCGCCGACCAGTATGGCCGTCCCATGAATGTTGCGGGGCTTTGCGGCGGCGCTTGGCATGTCGATTCGGCGATCAGCCTTCCGCCGGCAGCGTCACCACGAAACGCGCGCCCTTGATCTCGCCGGGCTTGGTGCCGGGGATGTTCTCGGCCGTCAGCGTGCCGCCATGTGCCTCGACGATTTGGCGGCTGATCGACAGCCCGAGGCCGGAGTTCTGGCCGAACGCCTCGCCGGCCGGCCGGTCGGTATAGAAGCGCTCGAAGATGCGGTCGATCTTCTCGGCCCGGATACCCGGGCCGTTGTCGTCGACGGTGATGATGTTGAACTTGCCGGCGCGCGCCAACGAGATCGCGATGTGGCCATGCTCGTCGGGCACGAAGGAACGCGCGTTCTCGATCAGGTTGGTGATGACCTGGCCGATCCTGAGGTCATGGCCGACGACGAAATAGCCTTTGGCGCCGGCCGGCAGCTTGGCGACCTTGAGGTCGATCTCGACGGCCTTCTTGTTGCGCGTCGTCTCGCGCGAGACGGCGATGAGGTCGGTGATGAACTTCTTCAGGTCGACGGTCGCGGCATCGTCGCGCGCCAGCTCGGCATCGAGGCGGGACGCATCCGAGATATCGGTGATCAAGCGGTCGAGCCGCCTCACGTCGTGCTGGATGATCTCCATCAGGCGCGCGCGAGAAGCATCGTTTTTCGCCAAAGGCAGTGTTTCCACGGCGCTGCGCAGCGACGTCAGCGGGTTCTTCAACTCATGCGACACGTCGGCCGCGAAACTTTCGATCGCTTCGATTCTCGCGTACAGCGCATTCGTCATATCGCGCACGGCAATGGACAAATTGCCGATCTCGTCCTGACGATCGGAAAAGTCGGGGATTTCCTCGCGGCTCTTGACGCCGCGCCGCACCCTGACGGCGGCGGCTGAAAGCCGGCGCAACGGATTGGCGATGGTGGAGGCGAGCAGCATCGACAGGATCGCGGTGACGAGCGCCGCCACCCCGAACACGCGCAGGATCGCCTTGCGCTCGGCCGCGACGATCTTGTCTATGTCGCCGCCTTCGGTGGACAGCATCAAGACGCCGAGCACAGCGCGGAAGCGCTGGATCGGCACCGCGACGGAGACGATCTGTTCGCCCTGCTCGCTCACCCGCACGATGGTCGAAGGGCTGCCGGTCAGCGCCTTGACCACTTCGGGAAAGGCCGCTCCGTTGCCGCCGGGCTGCTCGTGGTAGACCGGCAGGTCCTTGTTGCGGAAGAAGTCGAAGATGAACTTCTCCACTCGCTCCACGACGCCCGGCTGCTCCTCGTCGACGGGCGGCAGGTCGTAGCGCAGGATCTGGCCGCGCGAATAAAGATGCCGCGAATCGAGCAGCAGGTTGGCGTCGCGGTCATAGATGCGGGCGCGGGTGCGCGTCGGCGAGATCAAGCGTCGCAGCACCGGCGCGACGCGCTCGGGATTGATCGGGAAATCGAGGTTGTCGAGCTGGTCCGACCCCGGCCCCAGGCTTTCGCCCGCCTGCAGCTCCAGCAGCTTTTCCGGATCGATGCTGATCGAATCGGTCTCGACGGTCGCCGAAGCCGCGATGGCGCCGGCGATGATCTCGCCCTGCGTCATCAGGCTTTCGACGCGCGCGTCGATCAGCCCGTCGCGAAAGGTGTTCAGGTAAAGGATGCCGGTGACCAGCACGGCGAGGCCGGCCAGGTTGAGGAACAGGATGCGCCGCGTCAGGCTGGAGAAGATGTGATGGCCGAGAAACCGGCGCATCGGCACCGTGATTTTCGAAACGAAGGCGGGCACGATCCGCGGCGGACGCCTTGCCGCGCCCGCCCGTCTGCCTCGCTCTACTTCCACTGCCATCGAATAGCAGGCCCTGTTTAGTTAGTGAGTAGTGAGTAGGCAGTAGGGAAGTGGTTGGCTGACTTCGGCTATGGGTGGCCGCCCGCATCATTCAAAACTGACTACTGACTATTCCCTACTGCCTATCTTACGCTTCCCGGAACCGGTACCCGACTCCGTAAAGGGTTTCGATCATCTCGAAGTCGTCGTCGACGGCCTTGAACTTCTTGCGCAGCCGCTTGATGTGGCTGTCGATGGTGCGGTCGTCGACATAGACCTGTTCATCATAGGCTGAATCCATCAGCGCATCACGGCTTTTTACCACACCGGGGCGCTGCGCCAGCGAATGCAGGATGAGGAATTCGGTCACCGTCAGCGTCACCGGCTCGCCCTTCCAGGTGCAGGTGTGCCGCTCCTGGTCCATCACCAGCTGGCCGCGTTCGAGCGAGCGGGCCTGCTGGCTGGGCGCCTTGGCCGCCGCCTCGCGGGCGCTGGTGCGGCGCAGCACTGCGCGCACGCGCTCGACAAGCAGGCGCTGCGAGAACGGTTTGCGGATGAAGTCGTCGGCGCCCATCTTGAGGCCGAACAACTCGTCGATCTCGTCGTCCTTCGACGTCAGGAAGATGACCGGGAGATCCGACTTCTGGCGCATGCGGCGCAACAGCTCCATGCCGTCCATGCGCGGCATCTTGATGTCGAGGATGGCGAGGTTCGGCGGCCGTGCCGCCAGGCCTTCCAGCGCCGACGCGCCATCGGTGTAGGTTTCGACCCGATAGCCCTCGGATTCGAGCGCGATCGACACCGAGGTCAGAATGTTTCGGTCGTCATCGACAAGCGCGATTGTTGCCATTTCAAGCGGCTCCCTCATGAGCTGTCCCTTCTGTCGTCGAGAAGGGGCTTTTGCAGGACAAATTGGGTACAAAATGTGGCACGGGCCTTGTCCGAAGTCACGGGCGGCCTGCCGTCACACGCCATCGCACCCATAGTGGGATTGGACGAACCGAGCCTGCCAATCCTTTGGGCAACCTCTACGTTTTTTGCACATATAAACGATTTAAACAACTTTCAAATTTTTTAAATCGATTAATGATTTGATATCATTCGGCTTTTCTGGTTCTGAACCTGACGGCCCCAGCGCGGGCTCAGGGAAGTAACCCGTCAGATGCGGCCAAATCCAGAGAGGAAATTTGATGTCGGAAGCCGGCAAACGCAACCCCGACTGCGCCATCGACGCGATCGGCCTGAAGACAATGGGCATGGTACGCTATAATTTCGGCGCGGCCGAACTCTACGAGGAAGCGATCCGGCGCGGCGAGGCGAGGTTGACCGCGCAGGGCGCGTTGGTCGCCGAGACCGGCCAGCACACCGGGCGTTCGCCGAGGGATAAATTCGTCGTGCGCGACGAGGCGACCGGCGGCCAGGTCTGGTGGGACAACAACAAGGCGATCTCGCCGGGTGAGTTCGAAGCGCTGCTGGCGGATTTCAAGGCACATGCAGCCGGCAAGGACCTCTACGTGCAGGACCTCGTCGGCGGCGCCGACGCCAATCTGAAGCTGCCGACCCGGGTCATCACCGAATTCGCCTGGCACTCGCTGTTCATCCGCAATCTTTTGATCCGTCCCGAAGCCGCGGAGATCGAGCGTTTCGTGCCGCAGCTTACGATCATCGACCTGCCCTCCTTCCGCGCCGATCCGGCCCGTCACGGCACCCGCACCGAAACGGTGATCGCGGTCGACCTCACCCGCAAGATCGTTCTGATCGGCGGCACCTCCTATGCCGGCGAGATGAAGAAGTCGGTTTTCACCGTGCTGAACTATCTGCTGCCGGCAAGGGGCGTGATGCCGATGCACTGTTCCGCCAATGAAGGTGCGGACGGCGACGCAGCCGTCTTCTTCGGCCTGTCCGGCACCGGCAAGACGACGCTGTCGGCCGACCCGTCGCGCACGCTGATCGGCGACGACGAGCATGGCTGGGGCCCGCAGGGCATCTTCAATTTCGAGGGCGGCTGCTACGCCAAGACGATCAGGCTGTCGGCGGAGGCCGAACCGGAGATCTTCGCCACCACGCAGCGCTTCGGCACGGTGCTGGAGAACGTGGTGCTCGACGCCGGCCGCGTTCCGGATTTCAACGATGGCAGCCTGACCGAGAACACGCGCTGCGCCTATCCGCTGGATTTCATCCCCAATGCCTCGAAGACCGGCCGCGCCGGGCATCCGAAGAACATCATCATGCTGACCGCAGACGCCTTCGGCGTGATGCCGCCGATCGCCAGGCTGACGCCGGCGCAGGCGATGTACCATTTCCTGTCGGGCTATACCGCCAAGGTTGCCGGCACGGAAAAGGGCGTCACCGAGCCGGAGGCGACGTTCTCGACCTGCTTCGGCGCCCCGTTCATGCCGCGCCATCCATCCGAATACGGCAATCTGCTGCGCGAGCTGATCGCCGGCCATGGCGTCGACTGCTGGCTGGTCAACACCGGCTGGACCGGCGGCGCCTACGGCACCGGGCGCCGCATGCCGATCAAGGTGACGCGCGCCTTACTGGGCGCCGCGCTCGACGGTTCGCTGAAGTCGGCCGAGTTCCGCACCGACGCCAATTTCGGCTTTGAGGTGCCGGTGGCGGTCCCGGGTGTCGACGGCGCCATTCTCGACCCCCGCTCGACCTGGGCGGACAAGGCCGGTTACGACCGCCAGGCCGCGAAGCTGGTCAACATGTTCGCCGTCAATTTCGAGAAGTTCGAACGCCATGTCGACGCGACCATCCTCGGCGCGGCGCCGAGGATGCAGGAAGCGGCTGAATAGCAGTCACTGCTAATTTCTTCCTCCAGGGCCTGGCTCGCGCCGGGCCTTTTCTTTTTGCCGCCGTCGCGTCATGAGTGCGTCCATGGCAAGCGACGACGATATCATCATCTCCGGCGAAGCGGTCATCCGTCCTGGCGACCTGCATGAGGACTTCATCCGCTCGTCGGGTCCGGGCGGCCAGAACGTCAACAAGGTGGCCACCGCCGTGCAGCTGCGCTTCGACGCGGCGAACGCGTCCGGCCTGTCCGAGCGCGTGCGCGAGCGCGCCATCAAGCTGGCCGGCCAGCGCGCCACCAAGGACGGCGTCATCGTCATCGAGGCAGGCCGCTTCCGCACCCAGGAGCAGAACCGCGCTGACGCGCGGGCGCGGCTGACTGCATTGATCGCCAAGGCGGCCGAGCCGCCGCCTCCGCCGCGCAAGAAGACCAGGCCGTCCAAAGGCGCTGTGGAGCGCCGCCTGAAGAGCAAGGCAGGCCGGTCGACGGTGAAGAAGCTGCGCGGTCGGGTGGAAAGCGACTGATCCGGCCAAAGCCGCTGGTTTCGGGTCGCCGCCTTCTTTGAAGGATGGCATGGCTTGGGGCATGATGCCGAACAGTGTGAAGCGGTTTTCGGGACATCATGCCCTATCCCTCTGATTTAGAGACGGATTCAGATTTCATGTCGAACAGACCCGAAACCATCCGGCTCTAGGGAGCAACGGATCGATCCATGCTCGTTTTGCCCAAAGGCGTCCGCCATATGCCGGGCTACCTCCCGCGCCCGGCCCAGGAAGCGCTGGTCGAGGAGGTCAGGCGCGTCGTGCAGGCCGCACCCCTCTACGTGCCGGCCATGCCGCGCACCGGCAAGGAGATGAGCGTGCGCATGACCAATTGCGGCGCGCTTGGCTGGGTGACCGACAAGGAGCGCGGCTATCGTTACCAGCCGACGCATCCGGTGACTGGCGAGCCCTGGCCGGCGATCCCGGAAGCCCTGCTGGAATTATGGCGCGAGGTCTCGGCCTATCCGCATCCGCCCGAGGCATGCCTGGTCAACTTCTATTCGGCGGATGCCAAAATGGGCCTGCATCAGGACCGCGACGAACAGGATTTCGCCGCGCCCGTGGTGTCGGTCTCGCTAGGCGACGACTGCCTGTTCCGGGTCGGCCAGGACAGGCGCGATGGCGGCACCAAGTCGTTCAGGCTGAAGAGCGGCGACGTCGTCGTGCTTGGCGGCGAAGGCCGCCTCGCCTTCCACGGTGTCGACCGCATCTATCCGGCGACATCGGCGCTGCTGAAGAACGGCGGCCGCATCAATCTGACGCTGCGGCGGGTGACGGTGCCTGGCTGAGCATATTGGGGCAAGACGATCTTAAGGACACCTGGGCTACAATCGCGGTTGCTATAACCGAGATCGCCATGCAACCGGATTGGATCAGGACCAGAAGCCTTTTGGACGTGGCCATTGTCACGGTCGTGTCGATCATCGCCGCATGGATGACTTGGTTCTACCTGAGCTTTCTGTGGACCTTGGACAGCCGAGGCTTTTCCGCGCTGTCGCACAGGCTCCCCTACTGGGATTTCACCAACCTCTGGGCAGGTTCGCGCATGGCCATCGAGGGCCACGTTGCCGTTCTCTTCGACGTGGAGGCCTACCGCGCGGCGCTGCGCGCGATGTTCTCACCCGACCTTCCAAATCAGGAATGGAGCTATCCGCCGAACATCCTCCTGCTCGGCGTTCCGCTTGCCACCTTGCCGATTCTGCCCGCCTATCTGATCTGGACGTTCGGGACCGTGCTGTGCCTGTGGCTGGCTGTCCGGCCGCTGAAGCTCGGAGCGGCCGTGGAACTGGCGATTGTCTTGAGCCCGGCGGTTATCTGGAACTCCTTGTTCGGCCAGAACGGCGCGCTGACCGCCGCGCTGTTGATCGGAGGCCTCGCCGTGGCGCCAAGGCGTCCGCTGCTGGCCGGAATCCTGTTCGGCCTGCTGACGATCAAACCGCATCTCGGCATTCTCGTGCCCTTCTGCCTGCTCGCCAGCGGCAACTGGCGCGCCGTTCTCGCGGCGATCGGCACCAGCGTCGTGATCGCCCTCGCCACCGGCCTGTTCTTTGGCTTCGATGTCTGGCGCCTATTCCTGACCGAAACCCGCCCCTTGATGACGGCGATCATGGAGGCGCCTTATCCGCAGCCCTATCAGTACAACGCGATAACGGTGTTCTTCACGGCGAGAGTTTTCGGCGCCGGGGTGACCTCCGCCTATGGCGTGCAGGCGGTCGCGACCATCGCTTCCATCGCCGCGGCGATCTGGCTCTGGCGGCCGGGCCGCGTGGTCTCGCATCAGGAACGCGTGGTGCTTACCGCTGTCCTCGCAATCCTGGCCACGCCCTATGGCTACACCTACGACACGATCGGTGTGGCCGTAGCGGTGGCGATGCTCGCCGCGATGGTTTCCAGGCCGCCTCGGCTGATCCTGGCGATTTGCTGGCTCGCGCCTTTCGTCGTGAATTTTTTCACCTGGGGCGGATATTGCGTCGCTGTCCTGATCCCGCTGTTTCTTGCCGCGTGGATGCTGCATTCGATATGGACGAGAGGCCGGAAGGCTGAACTCTCGGGAGAACCGTCCCTAGCTTGAAACAATTCCAAGATACGTGCGCAGCGATAGGCTCGGCGGCTTTGCCGCAGCCTTCCGTTCGCCGCAGGAAGTATGAAGAATGACGGCCATGTCAATTTGAGGCAGTCGCGGGTCCTCGTGCCTGGCTAATTCCTGCGTTGCGCTGTCGCACCCGTACCTCGCCCCGCGCGCACCACGCCATCAATGACATCAGCGGCAGGAAAAGCACGACGCCGATATGCTCACGCTCGCTGAAACATTGCCGGGAAACAGCACCGGCATCGCATAGGCGGCGCGGGCAAGCGCGAGAAGCGCCGGTCCTTCCCTGAAACGGGCGGCGCACCCCCGCGCCGGCCAGCATCAGTCCCGCCAGGGCAGCCAGAAAGGAGATATCCTTTAAGCGCCAATTGATCTCGATAAGCCAGTGCCGCCCTAATTGCGTTCGGCGATATCGCTGCGGATGAACAGGGTTACGGAGGCGTTCTGATAGAGCAGACGATAGTCCTGCAAAGCCTTTGCGATCAAAGGGCTGTCACGCAACGGCGCCGTTGCGTGCGGCTGCGTCAGATGGAGCTTTATCGGTACGTCCGGTCCTGCGGTTCCGTCATCGGCAACGATATCCGGCCGTTTCGTGGCCAACTCACTGGCGATCGCCTGCGTGTAATCCGCGCGCAAGGCTTCGAGCCTGAGGCGGGTCGCGATATCCGGCCCAGACTCGATCAGGACCTGGGCATCATTGACCATCCAGCCGGACGGGTGGCGCCCAACCATGCGAGCGCCGGTCATCCGGACGAGCGGATTGCCGATCTGCAGCGCCGAGCCGATCGATATTAAGGTTGGGTGATCGGCGATCCGGTTGATGGCGGCCGTCGCCGCGTCGAGATCGCCACGCGGTTCGACGAATGCCAGGCCTTGCCGTGGCGCGACGGTCGTTACGAGCAAAAGCAGACCGAACCCGACACCCGCCCTTGCCAGCACAGGCAGGTCGCGCTGTGGCCGCACGCGGATAAACTGGAGCACAAAGGCCAACATGCCGAGCGTCAGGAACGGCATCGCCTGATAGGTCCAGCCTTTGCCCAAGACGACAAACCCAGGGACATAGCCAACACCTGCCAGCAGCAGAATCTTCGCATCGCGATCGGGCCGGTCAGGGTAGGCCATGGCCAACGTTGCCGCGGCCATGGCCACGAAAATCTTCACCGGCAAGAGCATCAACATGTCGACGACCGGCAAGCGCATCGGCAGATAGACCTCGCGCAGCAAAGGCAGGACATCGGTGAAGAAGGGCTGCATGAAAACCACAAGCACGACCAGATAGGCGACGGTCAAAACAGCGCCGAACACATTCTCGGTCGTCAGCAGAGGCCGCGCCGAGCGTCGCTGCGCGGCAAGGACCAGCACCGGCGCAGCCAGCGCCAGCACGCTGAAGGGCGGTTTGATCATGACGAAAATCGCGGCGCCAATCCCGGCGGCAAGCCGCTCGGCCGTGCTGCCGGCGCGGAAATCCGCTGTCCGGTCGCGTGCCGCAAGCAGCGCCAGCCAAGGCAAAAGGCAGATGACTGCGATTTGTTCGCGCTGGCCGAAATCCGCCGGCGACAGCGCAAGCAGAAGAAACACCAGGACCGGAACTGCCCAGACGAATCGCGTCAGCGTTTGGTCGGCACGTACGAGGATTCGAGCTGAAAGCCAGACCGAACCGATTGCCAGCTCTACCATGCCGAGCCCCACCCAGAGCTCCGCCGAAAACCCGGTCAACCGCTCAAGAATCAGGAATGGCAGATAGAGCCAGGTGGAAAAGGGCGGATTGGCCTCGGCGACGTCGACATAAAGGCGTTCGCCGCTCAGCACGCGGTCGCCGACGGTCAGCAGCCACGATACGTCGACATTGCCCGGCAAGAGGCGCGAGACGACGATCGCATAGAGAGCGATCAACAATGTTGCGGCAGCCGGCAGACCAAGGCGAAATGCAGTTCCGGCCTGACGGGGCCGCAGATCGGCCTGCTCGCCTGAAGCAACCAATGGCGCATCCATGCCGGGAGCCTCAATAGCAGTACAGCGTTTGTGGCTTAGTTTCTAACGGACCGGCAGTTAAGCGCGCTTTAACCGGCAGCCACCGTTCAAAATTTCCTCGCGACCTCTCCCGAAAAGGACGGCTGCGGATCACTCTGCCTGGGCAGTTCCTGCATTGCGCAGCAACACCCGCACTTCGTCATCCTCGGCAATCTGCTGATAGCGTCGCAGGAAGTTGGTGTAGTCTTGCCACTGGGCAAGCTCCGCATTCCAGTCCCTGTCCTTTTTCTCGACGATTATCATGGCAGGCTTCTGGGTCTCGAGTTCGGCGATCTTGCTCTCGATGTAGCGATCGGCGATCTGCCGGTAGTGGGACGCCGCCTCCTGGTCGCCGTTCCGGCTTGCGATGCCCGAAAGATAACGCGCTGATTCACCCAGCCAGTCGTTGCAATGGCGTGAAATCCATGTCCCGCCGAGCATGCGGGTAAGAGGATGGCCTCCCGAGATGTCGGCGCCGACTAGCGCGACGGTCGGCTGAGGAGCAGCGGCCTTAAGCTTGGCGACAAACTCTGCACTGAGCTTCTGTGTCTGCATGAACGGGATGGCGGCGGCGGCAATGATGACAGCCAGCAGCACCTTGAGCACCAGTTCCATTGCCGTGCCCGGCGACTTGTATGTCGCCGGGGCAGCTTGCGCCATCCTCAGCAGGAGGGCCGCCAGAATCAGACTGAAGGCCGGAAACGCGTGATAGGGCCAGCCTTTTGCCTGGTAGATCAGCGGCACGGTCGCAGCCAGCGAAGCAAGCGTGAACACGGTGACCAGTGGCGACAAAGGCAATCCCGGTCTAAGAAGATATAGCGCGGCAAGAGCGACCACATAGATCGGCACATAGATCTCCAGCAGCGCCTGCATCTTCTGCATCCGCATATAGGTGTCGGCCAGCATCGGATAGACGACGCTCAGGAATTCCGGATGGAAATACTGGACGGCAACGACATAGGCGACGCAGACCAGGCCGATCGCCCAGTTCTCGACGGCGAAAAGCATCCGAATCGACCGGCGGCTCCAGGCCGCGTATAACGCCGGAACGAGCACGACCAGTGCATAGTAGGGCTTCACCAGAACCAGCACGCTGCCGCTAAGCCCGGCAAGAACCGCCGTCAGGATACTCGGCACGCGTCCTTCGATAGGCGCCGCGCGCCACGCCGTCAGCACCAGCATCGGCAAAAACAACGCGATCCCCAGTTGCTCCCGTTCGGTGAAAGCATTGCCCGGGAAGATGACGAGCAGGGCCAGGAACAGCGGCAACATTTGAAACAGCGCGCGGTTCTCGGCAAGACCGGCCTGTCTGGCGATCAGCCCGGCAAACGCCAATCCTGCCAGGCAAATCGCATAGCTGTAGGCATGAACCGCCACCTCCGGCGACATGCCGACCTTGTGCGCCAGTGCCACGACCGGCATGAACATCCAAGGCGTGAAAGGCGGATTGACTTCGAACACGTCGACATAGAGCCGTGATCCGGCAAGCATCTTCTCGCACAGCGTGATCACCCAACTTGTGTCTGGTATGACGCCCCATCGCATCTGCCAGGGAATGGCGGCCGCCAGGACCAGCACGCAAAGGATCACGGTCCATGCCCACGTATTGCGCGCTTCGCCGATCGGCGCGTCTGCTGTCGGTCTGTCGAGCACGGCGGTCATCGGCTCTCTCCTTCGGGGCAGAGGGGGCCGTTGGCGCCCATGGGAGCGCCGAAGACAAACTTGCGTAAGACTTCGAAGTTCAGAACCGGCACTAGAATGGAAGCCAGCGCCACCGGCGCCGATGACAGGTATCCGGCGAGATCGGTGAGAATTGCGGCCAGCCCAACGGAGAGGAGGAATCCGGCCCCGGTTGCACAGGCGAAGCGGAAGATTTCGACGCCAAGCGCACCGTCAGGCATGAACGTCACGCAGCGATGCCCGCAATAGGAAAACGCTGCTCCGGCGCTGGCGTCGAGCTTGTCGAGTTAGGCTCATCCCGCCGGACAAGTAGCGGCAGCGCCGCCTCTGCATTGAAGCCCGGAATGACCAGTGAATAGACCGGGGGCTCGCGTCCCGCGGCATTGCCCGCATTGATCACCGGTTGCCTCCCGACACCCGCTGGAGTTTGGCTGGCAACGCTAGTCGGGATTGCCTAAGGCGCCGTTAAGGGGTCACAATTTCCTTAACGCCACTTCCTCGATCAGGTGGTTGGTGCCCTTGCGCAGGATGAGGTCGGCCCGCGCCCTGGTCGGCAGAATGTTCTCGCGCAGGTTCTTCAGGTTGATGTTGGCCCACAGCCCCTCGGCGATGGCCCGCGCGGCATCCTCGGAGAGCTGCGAATAGCGGTGGAAGAAGGAATCCGGATTGCGGAAGGCGGTTTCGCGCAGCCGCATGAAACGCTGGATGTACCATTGATGGATCAGCTTCTCGTCGGCATCGATATAGATGGCGAAATCGAAGAAGTCGGACAGGAACGGCACGATCTTGCCATCCTTCGGCAGCTTGCCCGGCTGCAGCACGTTGATGCCTTCGAAGATCAGTATGTCCGGCCGGTCGATGGTGACGAACTCGCCGGGGATCACGTCGTAGGTCAGGTGCGAATAGACCGGCGCGCTGACGCTGCTTTGCGCCGACTTGATGCCGGACAGGAATCTCAGCAGCGCGCCGACGTCGTAGCTCTCGGGGAACCCCTTGCGCTCCATCAGGTTCTCGCGGCGCAGGATCTCGTTGGGCAACAGGAAGCCGTCGGTGGTGATGAGGTCGACTTTCGGGCTCGACGGCCAGCGCGCCAGAAGTTCCTTCAGCACGCGCGCCGTGGTCGACTTGCCGACCGCGACCGAGCCGGCAATGCCGATGATGAAGGGTGTCTTGACGACGTCCTGCGCGTTGAAAAAGGCCTGGCGCTGCCGAAACAGCAGCTGGCTTGCCTCGACATGGGCCGAAAGCAGCCGGGACAGCGAGAGGTAGATGCGCTTGACCTCTTCGAGGTCGACCGGGTCGTTGAGCGAGCGCAGCCGGTCGATCTCGTCCCCGGTCAGCGTCAGCGGCGTGTCGGCGCGAAACTGCGACCATTGCTCGGCGGAGAAGAATCGATAGGGGGAATACTTCTCGGTCGGAGCCAGCTGGTCCATCGGGTTTCCTGCCCTCCTAGAGCGTGCCGCCGAAAAGTGCGAAGCCGTTTTCGGGCGACATCATGCTCTCTCTTTCGATCAGCCCTGGGGCCGGGACGCCTTTTCGGCGGTACCCGAGCGGCTGGTTCGGCCCTCAAGCTCCTTCAGCACCTCGTCAAGCGGAATGCCCGCGATGCCAAGGACGACCAGCCAATGATATATAAGATCGGCGCTTTCCGAAACGACGGCTTTCTTGTCCCCCTTGACGGCGGCAATCACCGTCTCGACGGCTTCCTCTCCGAGCTTCTGCGCCGCCTTGTCGATGCCTTTGGCGAACAGCTTCGCCGTCCATGAGTCGGCGTCGCCGGAATGGGCGCGCTGATGGATGATCGTTTCCAGCTCGGCGAGCGAAAATTGAGCCATAGCAGCGGTTTAAGTCCGATGGGCGGCCGAGTCCAGCCGCATCGGCAGGCCGGCCCTGGCCATATGCGTCTTGGCTTCGGCAATGGTGTAGGTGCCGAAATGGAAGATCGAGGCGGCGAGCACCGCGCCCGCATGGCCGTCGCGGATGCCTTCGACCAGGTGATCGAGTGTTCCGACGCCGCCGGAAGCGATCACCGGCACACGCACGGCGTCGGCAATCGCGCGGGTGAGCGCAATATCGTAACCGGCCTTGGTGCCGTCGCGGTCCATCGAGGTCAAAAGAATCTCGCCGGCGCCGCGCTCGACCATGCGCTGCGCGAATTCGACCGCGTCGATGCCGGTCTTCTCGCGTCCGCCATGGGTAAAGATCTCCCAGCGGTCGGTCTCGCCTTGCGTCGATACCTTCTTGGCGTCGATCGCCACGACGATGCACTGGTTGCCAAATTTATCGGCGGCTTCCGCGACGAAATCCGGGTTCTTCACCGCCGCCGTGTTGATCGACACCTTGTCGGCGCCGGCCAGGAGCAGCTTGCGGATGTCGGCCACCTGGCGCACGCCGCCGCCGACGGTGAGCGGCATGAAGCACTGCTCGGCAGTTCGGGCAACCACGTCGAAGATCGTCTCGCGATTGTCGGACGAGGCGGTGATGTCGAGGAAGCAGAGCTCGTCGGCGCCTGCGGCATCATAAGCCTTGGCGGCCTCGACCGGGTCGCCGGCATCGACGAGGTCGACGAAGTTCACGCCCTTGACCACGCGGCCGTTCTTGACGTCGAGGCAGGGGATGACGCGGGCCTTGAGCATCACTTGCGCTCCAGCGTCGAGAGCAGATCGACCACCAGCGCGCCGACCAGCGGCGGCACGTCGCCCTTGGGGTCGAAGGCCGGATCGTAGGCGGAGATGGTGAGCCCGGCGATGGCGAGCGGCCCGGCGAGGCCGCACATGGCGGTGCGCAGCTGCTCGGGAGCCGGACCGCTGGGCGTGGTGTAGCGATTGGCCTGCAGCTTCTCGGGGTCATGCACGTCAAGGTCGACATGCATGTGAACCTGGCGCGCGCCGTCGGCCTTCAGCCTTTGCGCCGCGCTCTTCCAGTCCGGGCATTCGGTCCGGATGATCGGCAGCTTTTCCAGCAGTTCCTGTTCCGCGCTGTCGAGGTCGCGCGCGTTGACCAGAACGCAGCGCGACGGATCGAGCGGCTTGAAGCCCGGGATATGCGCCGCTATCGATCGCCAGCACAGGCCCAGCACGGTGGCCAGCGCCATGCCGTCGAGAAAGCCCGTTGTGGTGGTTTCCGGCGTGTTGAGGTCGCCGTGCTGGTCGGCCCAGATGATGGCGTCGGCACCGGCACCGGCCACGGCGCCGGCGGCGGTCAGGCAGTTGCCGGCCAGCACGATCGGAAACCGCTTCCTGTCCAGTGCCATGCGGACTTCGCCTGAAACGGCGTTGCAGACGGCAAATCCGGTACCGATCTCGCGCTCGGCTTCGTCCTCGACCACCTTGCCGATGTCGCTGACCTCGACATCGTGGCCGGCGAGCTTCAGCGCCTCGGCCAGCCCGCCCGAAATCAGCGCGTCCGGGCCCTGGCCGCAGCCGCCGTGGAAATGGCCGCTGTCATAGGAGGCCAGAATGATCGAAATGTTCACGCTCTTGCCCCCGTCCGCTCGCCGCGCAGGATCGCCAGCGCCTCGGCTGGGTCGATACGTCCGTCATACAGGGCGCGGCCGGAGATCGCGCCTTCGAGTTTTTGCGCGTCGGGCATGGTCATGCGCACGATGTCGGCGATCGAGGCGAGGCCGCCGGAGGCGATCACCGGAATCGACACGGCCTCGGCGAGGTCGATGGTCGAATCCCAGTTGATGCCGGAAAGCACGCCGTCGCGGTCGATGTCGGTGTAGATGATGGCGGCCACGCCCGCGCCCTCGAATTTCTTGGCGAGCTCGATGACGCCGAGCTCGGAGGCCTCGGCCCAGCCTTCGACCGCGACCTTGCCGCCCTTGGCGTCGATGCCGACCGCTATTTTCCCTGGAAATGCCTTGCAGGCCTCCTTGACCAGGTCGGGTTCGCGCACCGCCACGGTGCCGAGGATAACGCGCGTCAGGCCGCGATCCAGCCAATCCTCGATCTGCGGCAAGGTGCGGATGCCGCCGCCGAGCTGCACCGGGTTCTTCGTAGCCTTCAGGATGGCACCGACCGCTGCGCTATTGACGCTCTGGCCCTTGAAGGCGCCGTTGAGGTCGACGACATGCAGCCACTCGAAACCCTGCTCCTCGAAGGCCCTGGCCTGCGCGGCGGGATCGTCGTTGTAGATGGTGGCGGTGGCCATGTCGCCATGCTTCAGGCGCACGCACTTTCCGTCCTTGAGGTCGATGGCGGGAAACAGGATCATCGGTCAGGCGCCCTCGACAATGACGAAATGGCCGGTCGAAGCGGCGAGCCGGAACTTCGAGGCATGCTGATATTCAGGCGAATGATAGCATTCGATCGCCTTGTCGTAGGACTCGAACTCCACCAGCACGTGACGGTTGCCGGTCGGCCCTTCCGGACTCTCGTAGCGTCCCGCGCGGACCGGGAACTTTGCGCCGTATTTCGCGAAAGCGACGGCATTCGCGTCGATATACTGCTTGTAGACATCCGGATCGCGGACATCGATCATTGCCATCCAATAGCCCTTCTTGCTCATTGTCAGGGCCTCCACTTCAGGAAATTGGTGATCAGGGCCAGGCCGAGCGCTTGGCTCTTCTCGGGGTGGAACTGCGTGCCGGCAAGGTTGTCGCGGGCGACGGCCGCCGTCACCGCGCCGCCATAATCGGTCGTCGCCAGCACTTCGCCCGAATTCTTCGCGTCCAGATGATAGGAATGGACGAAATAGGCGTGCAGCCCCTTCGGACCGGTCTCGATGCCGGAAAACAGCGGGTGCTTGCGTTGGAGTTCGATCGTGTTCCAGCCGATCTGCGGAATTTTCAGCGCCGGATCGGACGGCGTGATCTCCTTGACGTCGCCGGCGATCCAGCCGAGCCCATTGGTGACGGTCTTCTCCAACCCGCGTTGCGACATCAGCTGCATGCCGACGCAGATACCGAGGAAAGGCCGCCCCTTACGAAGCGCGGCCTCTTCCACCGCCTCCCACATCCCCGACACCGCATGCAGGCCGGCGGCGCAGTCGGCATAGGCGCCGACGCCCGGCAGCACGATGCGGTCGGCGGAACGCACGCGCTCGGCGTCGGCCGTCAGCTCGATCGTCGCGGCAAGGCCCGCTTCATGCGCGGCGCGCTCGAAGGCCTTGGTGGCCGAGCGCAGATTGCCCGAGCCGTAGTCGATGATTGCCACCCGCATGTCAGGGCCTTCCAGGCGTATGGGTCAGGCCGAGCGCCATGCCTGTCTGCGGCGGACGTGCCTGCGATGCATCCGGCACGATGCGCGGCAGAGGCTGCTCCTCGCTCTCCACGTCGGTTTCCAGCGCATGGCGCGTCTCGGCATCGGCGAGATTGCCGGCCTCGATCACGCCCCATTCGCGCCAGCCGCGCCGCCGCAGCGAGGCGATCCGCAGGCCCTGGCCTTCGAAGCCGACATAGAGCGAGACCAGCAGCGACAGCAGCGATCCGGCCCCTTCGAGCCCGAGTCTCTCGCCGGCCGCCGACAGGATCGCCATGACGATGAAGGTCAGAGCCGCCTCGATCCACATCCGGTGCCAGGCGAGCCAGAGCGGCGCGACCAGGAAACCCAGCCAGGTGAAGCTGTCGCGCACGAAAATTGCGTCCTCGGCTTTGTTGCCGGCCGGCGGCGCCATCACGACATAGATCGCCATAGGGCTATCCTTTCAGGGATCCCTTGGTGGAAGGCACCGCGTCGGGCTGGCGCGGATCGGGCTCCAGCGCTGCGCGCAACGCCCGCGCCACCGCCTTGAAGCAGGTTTCGGCGATATGATGGTTGTTGGCGCCGTAATGGTTGGTCATATGCAGCGTGATGCCGGCATTCTGCGATAGCGCCTGGAAGAACTCGCGCACCAGCTCAGTGTCGAACGTGCCGATCTTCGGCGACGAGAAGCCCACATTCCAGACCAGGAAGGGCCGGCCCGAGACGTCGATCGCCGCCCTGGTCAGCGTCTCGTCCATGGCAAGGTCGATCGAGGCATAGCGCATGATGCCGCGCCGTTCGCCCAGCGCCTTGCTCAGCGCCTGGCCGATCGCGATGCCGGTGTCCTCGACCGTGTGGTGGTCGTCGATATGCAGGTCGCCCTTAGCCTTGACCGTCATGTCGATAAGCGAATGCCGCGACAGCTGGTCAAGCATATGGTCGAAGAAGCCGATGCCGGTCGAAATGTCGGATTTTCCCTTGCCGTCGACATCGACGGAGACCGAAATCTCGGTTTCCTTGGTCTTGCGGCTGACTTCGGCCGAACGCGTCATCGCTTTGTCCTTGTTGCCCTGCTTGGAGGCGCCAGGGCTTGAAAACGAGAGCCTTCTATCAGCATGATCCGGCGATTGCCAGTTGCCATTCCGGCCGCTATCGGCTCGGCCTGAGGTAGTTTGCAATCGTTGGCCCTATGCATACATATGGCCGATCAAACTCACTCGTACCGCGCCAATCGCCTTTTCAAGGGATAGCGCGCATCGGAGCTCAAATGTCCAATGAACTCACCATGCACGCCACGACCATCATCAGCGTGCGCAAAGGCAACAAGGTCGTGATCGCCGGCGACGGCCAGGTCAGCCTCGGCCAGACGATCATGAAGGGCAACGCCCGCAAGGTGCGCCGCATCGGCAAGGACGGCAGCGTCATTGCCGGCTTCGCCGGCGCTACCGCCGACGCCTTCACCCTGCTCGAGCGGCTCGAAGCCAAGCTGGAGCAATATCCGGACCAGCTGACGCGCGCCTGCGTCGAGCTCGCCAAGGATTGGCGCACCGATCGCTACCTGCGCAGGCTGGAAGCCATGATGCTGGTCGCCGACAAGTCGGTCTCGCTGGCGCTGACCGGCAATGGCGACGTGCTGGAGCCCGAGCATGGCGTCATGGCCATCGGCTCCGGCGGCAATTACGCGCTGGCCGCGGCACGCGCGCTGATCGACACCGACAAGGATGCCGAGGAGATCGCCCGCAAGGCCATGCAGATCGCGTCCGACATCTGCGTCTACACCAACAACAATTTTGTCGTCGAAACGCTCGATGCCGCTTGAACATGACCCCGAACCGAAGGACCGCGAAAGCGAACGGTAGCCGCCGGTTTTCGGACAAGATCATGGTCGAACAGGAAGATAGCTATGATTTTCGGCCGGTCACGGAAAAAGACCTGCCGATGATCGCCGGCTGGCTGCGCGAGCCGCATGTCGCCGAGTGGTGGGACGATCCGGAAAAGGAAATCGCCGAGATCCGCGAGCATATCGATTCGGTTTCGGTGGAGCCGCTGATCGTCGAGCTCGACGGCAGGCCGATCGCCTATCTGCAGAGCTATGATCCGCATATGGAGGACGACCATCCCTATGCCGACCAGCCTTTCGGCACGCTGGGTATCGACCTCACGATCGGTCCGCCGGAACTGGTCGGGGTCGGCCATGGCTCGGCCATCCTGCGCCAGTTCGTCGGGGAGCTTTTGGAGGAAGGCGCGCCGCGCGTCATCATCGATCCGCATCCCGACAATGGCCGCGCCATCCGCGCCTATGAGAAGGCCGGCTTCAGGCCGATCGGGCGCAGGCATTCGCAATATGGGGACGTCGTGCTGATGGCCGTCGATGCGGCCGACGACGATGAAAATCTGGGGGACTGAGGCAATGACTGCATCCGGAGGGGACAAGACGCTTTCGGCCTATGAAGACAGCTGGCGCATGGGCCTGCTGCTCGTGCTTGCTTTGATAATCTTCCAGGCAGGCGCCTTGTACGGCATGGGCCACCCGCCGATCTGCACCTGCGGCTACGTCAAGCTCTGGCACGGCGTGGTCAACAGTCCGGAGAACTCCCAGCACATCACCGACTGGTACACCTTCTCGCACATCATCCACGGCTTCCTGTTCTATGCGCTGGCCTGGGCGCTGTTCCCGCGCTCGCCGGTGGGCTTAAGGCTCGCCTTCGCCGTCCTCATCGAAGGCGGCTGGGAGATCCTGGAAAACAGCCCCTTCATCATTGACCGCTACCGCGCCGGCACCATCTCGCTCAACTATTACGGCGACTCGATCATCAACTCGGTGTCCGACACGCTGTTCATGGCGCTGGGATTTGTGATGGCGCGAAAGCTACCTATATGGGTGGTCGTGGCCCTGGCGCTCATCTTCGAGTTCGGCACGGGTTACATCATCCGGGACAATCTGACGCTCAACGTGATCATGCTGCTGCATCCGTTCGAGTCTATCAGGCAGTGGCAAAGTGGAATTTGAGTAACATGAGCACCTTTTCTCCCCGCGAAATCGTTTCGGAACTCGACCGCTTCATCATCGGCCAGAAGGACGCCAAGCGCGCCGTGGCCATTGCCTTGCGCAACCGCTGGCGCCGCCAGCAGCTGGAAGGCCAGATGCGCGAAGAGGTGATGCCGAAGAACATCCTGATGATCGGCCCGACCGGGGTCGGCAAGACCGAGATCTCGCGGCGCCTGGCGCGGCTCGCCGGCGCGCCCTTCGTCAAGGTCGAGGCCACGAAATTCACCGAGGTCGGTTATGTCGGCCGCGATGTCGAGCAGATCGTGCGCGATCTCGTCGAGGTCGCCATCGGCCTGACGCGCGAGAAGATGCGCGAGGACGTCGCCGCGCGCGCCCAGATCAACGCCGAGGAACGCGTGCTGGAAGCGCTGGTCGGCAAGACGGCGAGCCCGGCGACCCGCGACTCCTTCCGCAAGAAGCTGCGCGACGGCGAGCTCGACGACAAGGAGATCGAGATCGAGGTGGCCGACACCGGCACCGGCGGCATGCCCGGTTTCGAGATCCCCGGCATGCCGGGCGCCAATGTCGGCGTGCTCAACATCAACGACATGCTGTCGAAGGCGATGGGCGGCCGCAGGACCAAGACCCGCAAGACCACGGTGCGCGATTCCTACGCGATGCTGGTCAACGACGAGTCCGACAAGCTGCTCGACCAGGACGAGGTGGTGCGCAGGGCGCTGGAATCGGCCGAGAATGACGGCATCGTCTTCCTCGACGAGATCGACAAGATCGCCGCCAGGAGCGACATTTCGGGCGGCCCGTCGCGCGAAGGCGTGCAGCGCGACCTGCTGCCGCTGGTCGAAGGCACCACCGTCGCGACCAAATATGGGCCGATCAAGACCGACCATATATTGTTCATCGCTTCGGGCGCCTTCCATGTCTCCAAACCGTCCGACCTGCTGCCCGAGCTGCAGGGCCGCCTGCCGATCCGTGTCGAGCTGCGCGCGCTGGAGAAGGCGGATTTCATCCGCATCCTCACCGAGACTGAGGCGAGCCTCATCAAGCAGTATATCGCGCTGATGAAGACCGAAGGCGTCGAGCTGACCTTCACCGACGACGCCATCGATTCGCTCGCCGGCATCGCCGTCGATCTCAACGCCAGCGTCGAGAACATCGGCGCGCGGCGCCTGCAGACCGTGATGGAGCGCGTGCTGGACGAGATTTCCTACGACGCGCCCGACCGCCACGGCACGGCCGTCACCATCGACGCCGCCTATGTCGAGAAGCATGTCGGCGACCTGTCCAGAAACACCGACCTGTCGCGGTTTATTCTTTAAGTTCTATCTGGGTTTCGGGCTGGCCTTCGAGCCGGCCTGAAACGCCCGCCCAATGCCCCGATTTCGGGCCGGCTCAGGCCGGCCTGAAACGCCCTTCCAATCCAAAGTGTGGCCAAATGGAAGCATCTGGCCACCATTTTCGCTGACAGCTCGAAGCCTTCTCTCGACTCTGCCAAGCGCTTTACCTAGTTTGCCGCGCATTCGAAGGCGGCGGCGTATGAAGAAACTTATCCTGCTTTTTCTCGGCATGGCCTTGGCGGCGGCGGTGGCAACCGCCGATGCCGCGACCATCGTGCCCCCGGGCAACCGCAACAGCGTGCAGCCGGATATTCCAGGCGCCTCCAGCCGGCGCACTCAGGCCACCAACACCACCTTCCAGGCCAAGTACCGCAAGGTCTACGCGCTGTTGCAGAACGATGCCGAGCTGCGCGGCAAGATCAGGAAGGCGGCAGCAGCCTACGGTATCGATCCCATGCATATCGTCGGCGCCATCGTCGGCGAGCATACCTACAATGTCGACGCGTATGACCGTCTGCAGACCTATTACGTGAAGGCGATCTCCTATTTGTCGAGCAAGCTCTCTTTCGCCTATCACGGCGAGGACGTTTCGGATTTCATCCATCGGCCGGAATTCGAGAAATGCGCCGGCATGGACGACAGCTACGACCTTTGGGAATGCCGCGAGCAGGTGTGGAACCGCGCCTTCCGCGGCAAGAGCGTCGGCGGCGAGGATTTCCCCAACGATCGCTTCGGCGCCACCTTCTTCCAGCCTTATTATGCCGGCCAGACCTTCGGCCTCGGCCAGTTGAACCCGCTGACTGCGTTGCAGATGAGCGACCTCGTGCACAAGGTCTCGGGCTTGCCCAGGCTCGACGTCGGCGATCCCAACGCGGTCTATAAGACCATCATGGACCCGGACCTGACGCTGCCTTACGTGGCCGCGACCATCAGGAAGTCCATTGACGCCTACCGCGGCATCGCCGGCTTCGACATCTCGAAAAATCCGGGCCTGACCGCCACGCTCTACAATGTCGGCAACCCCGAAGAGCGCGCTTATGCTCTGAAGGCCGAGAACGACAAGCGCCGCGCCGCCGGCGAACCGGAAAAGCTGCCCGAAGAAAACTATTACGGCTGGCTGGTCAACGACAAGCTGGATGAGCTGAAGGCGCTGTTTTAGGGCGTAGGCTATGAGAGCGGAGCCGTAGGGTGCATGCCAGCTTGGCGCATGCATTGTCCAACGTAGCGCTGGTCGACCCCCACTCCGTCTCGGCTTCGCCGAGCCACCTCTCCCCCGATCGACGGGGGAGAGGAAAGGCGCCGAGCTTTTTGCCGCCAACGCTCGTCCGGCAAGGCTCCCTTCCTTTCCCTCCGGAAGGGGGGAAAGGTGGCGCTGCGAAGCAGCGACGGATTGGGGGAACCACGTGGCAATCAAGCCTCAGGTCGATCAGTCACGCCAGTCACAGAGTACGTGTGCATAGCGTAGCCCGTTTTACGGGGAGAAGGTGCCGGCAGGCAGATGAGGGCCAGCGCCGAGCTCAACAATTATCAAGGCAGTTCACGCCGCCAGCAGCGACTTCAGCTTGACCGCTTGCGAGCCGAGCGCTTCCGGCGCCGGGCTCGCCCGCTTGGCGATCAGCATTTCGGCCAGCCGGATGTCGCGCGCCACCGCATTGCCGGGGCCGATGCCGCTGGCGGCGACCAGCCTGCCATCCTCGGCCAGGTGGAAGAGGATGAAGGCGCCGTCGTCGAGGTCGCGCCGCACGATACTCTTGCCTTCGTCCGACAGCCCGGCGATCTGCAGGGTCAGCCCATACTGATCCGACCAGAACCACGGCACGGCGGCATGCGCCTCTTCGGCGCCCTGCATGTTCTTCGCGGCTAAGGCGCCCTGTTCCTGGGCGTTGCGCCAGGCTTCCAGGCGCACGCGCCGGCCGCCATAGACGGCAAGCGGGAACGAGCAGCAGTCGCCCGCGGCGAAGATATCCGGGTCGGCGGTGCGCAACTGCTCGTCGACTGCGATGCCGTTGTCGATCGCCAGTCCCGCCTCAGCGGCAAGCGCGGTCACCGGCACGGCGCCGATGCCGATCACCGCGAGATCGGCGACGATGGCCTGCCCGTCGGCCAGCGTGATGCTGACCTCCGCGCCGTCATCGGCAATCGCCGCTATCCCCTGGCCGGTGCGGATCGCAACGCCCTCGGCCTCATGCGCCTTGTGGATGATCTCGGCGATCTCGGCCGGCACGCCGCGCATCAGGATGCGCGGCTGCGCCTCGATGACGGTGACGGCCGCGCCTAGCTTGCGCGCCGCGGCGGCGAGCTCGAGGCCAATGAAGCCACCGCCGATAATGGCGACGCGGTTGCCGGCGCTGAGATGAGCGCGAATGGCCAAAGCGTCGTTGAACGTCCTGAGATAGACGCAACGCTCCCCGAGACCCGGCATCGGCAGCGTGCGCGGCACGGATCCGGTCGCCAGCAAAAGCTTTTGATATGGCAGGGAGGATCCGTCCGACAGTTGCACGACATGCACGGCACGATCGATCGCGACGGCCCGGACGGAATGGATGTGGCGGATCGCGCGCTCGGCGAACAGCGCGTCGGTGGCGATCGCCTTGATCGAAAGCGCCTCGCCAGTCATCGCTTCCTTCGACAGCGGCGGCCGCTCATAGGGCAGATGCGGCTCGTCGCCGACCAGCGTGACCGGCCCTTCGAAGCCGAGATCGCGCAGGGCGAGCGCGGCGCGCCCGCCGCATTCGCCGGCTCCGATGACCACCATTCCTCCCGTCATCAGCGTCACCCGACCTGAACAAGAACTTTGCCGGCGTCGACCTTGACCGGATAGGTCCTCAGGTTGACGCAGACCGGCGCGCCGCGCGCGTCGCCGGTCTTGTAATTGAAGCGGCCATTGTGCTTCGGGCATTCGATGATGTCGTCCATGACCAGCCCGTCGGCCAGATGCACCTTTTCATGCGTGCACAGCCCGTCCGTCGCGAAATATTCGTCGTCCGGGCTGCGGTAGATGGCGAAGGTGCGGCCGGCATGGTCGAACCGCATCACGTCCTCCTCATCGATGTCCCCGGCCGCGCAGGCCTCGACCCAGTCGCTCATCTCGTCCTCCGCGAAAATCGGTTGGTTACGCTACTCGGCCGCGGCCGCCACCGGATTGTCGTTGTGCAGCTCTTCCCGGTAGGGCTTCGCCGTCGGCGGCAGCGCGCGCTTGAGGAAATAATCCTCGTTGCGCAGCTGGCGCAGGAAGGCCGGGATCATCTCGCGATAGCCGGCCAGGATCGACGGCGTCGGCGCCGGCAAATCGTGCTTGATCATCTCGTGCAGCTTCGGCAGCGCGTGATAGGGCACCATCGGGAACATGTGGTGCTCCACATGGTAATTCATGTTCCAATAGATGAAGCGGCTGATCGGGTTCATGTAGACGGTGCGGCTGTTCAGCCGGTGATCGATGACGTTCTCGGCCAGCCCGCCATGCTGCAGCAGTCCGGTCATGACGTGATGCCAGGCGCCGTAGAGGCGGGGCAGGCCGATCAGCAGCAGCGGCAGCCAGGAATGCAGATAGAGCGCCGGGGCGATCGTCGCGATATAGATGGCGAGCCATATGCGGGCGACGCGGATGGCCTTCGGCTGTTCCTGTTCGGGGATGAAGGTCTTTTCCGCCGCGCTGATGACGCCAGCAGCGTTGCGCAGCATGTCGGTCATGGCATGCCAGGCATCGAGAATGCCGAAGAAGTTCAAGACGACGCGCAGCAGATCCGGCGGCCGCATGACGGCGATCTCCGGGTCGCGGCCGACGATGATGGTGTCGGTATGGTGGCGTGTATGGCTCCAGCGCCATGTCACCGGATTGCGCATGATCATGAAGCAGGCGAGCTGGTAGACGGCGTCGTTCATCCACTGGGTGCGGAAGGCGGTGCCATGGCCGCATTCGTGCCAGCGGGAATCGGTCGAGGAGCCGTAGAGCGTGCCATAGACGAAGAAGAATGGCACGCACCACCAGCTGCCCCAGAACCAGGCACCGCCCGCGCCGCTGAGGATCAGCGCGCCGAGCCAGATGATGGTGTCGCGGATCGCCGGCTGGTCGGAGCGCTGCATCAGCTCCTTCATCTGCTTGCGCGGGATCTCGGTATGGTACCACTCGGCCGCCGCCAGCCCGTTCTCGACCGCGAGCTTGGCGTCACGGCCGGTCAGGCTGTAGTCGCGTGGCGACGCCGACGAAGACGTCCTGGCAGTCATTGAGCTTCCTCCAACAGCGCCTGGCGAACGGTTTAGCAGGTCTGGGCTCGTTCATGGCCGGCTTCCACTTCACCATACCGCCGGCTCATGATAGTCTCAACATCAGGAAGATAGTTTCTATCATTTCCTATCAGAGTGAGATATGCTGAGTCGGACAAGCAATGGAGCATTCATGGCAAAGCGGCCGACCATTAGCGATCTCGCGCGCGTCTCGGGCGTCAGCGTCGCCACCGTCGACAGGGTGCTGAACAGCCGCCTGCCGGTGCGCGAGGAGACGGCGCGCCGGGTGTATGAGGCCGCCACCGAGATCGGCTACCACGCGGCGGGGCTGATCAAGCAGCGCATGCGCCAGGAATTGCCGGAATACCGGCTCGGCTTCCTGCTGCTGAGGGGCAATGACGTCTTCTATGGCGATTTTGCCAGGGAGCTCGAGCTGGCGGTTTCGCAGTCGCAACGTTTCCGCGGCACTGCCGCGATCGACTTCGCCACGTCGCTGGCGCCCGATGAGATTGCGGGCCAGATGCGCAGGCTGGCGGCCAAGTCGAGAGCCATCGCTGTTGTCGGCCCGGATCACCCGACGCTGACGGCGGTGGTGGAGGCGCTGAAGGCGAGGGGGCAGCCGGTCTTCTCGCTGCTGTCCGATTTTGCCGCCGGCATCCGCGAGGGCTATGTCGGTCTTGACAACCGCAAGGTCGGACGCAGCGCCGCATGGATGATCGCCAAGGCCGCCAGGAAGCCGGGCAAGGTGGCGCTCTTCGTCGGCAGCCACCGCTTCCATGGCCACGAGCTGCGCGAGATCGGCTTCCGCTCCTATTTCCGCGAGCACGCGCCGGATTTCACCGTGATGGAAACGCTGGTCAACCTCGAGGCGAATGACGTGACGCATGACGCCATGCTCGATCTTCTGGCGCGCCATCCCGATCTTGCCGGTTGCTATGTCGCCGGCGGCGGCATGGAAGGCGCCGTCTCGGCGCTGAGAACGGCGAACCCGGCCGATATGCCGGTCGTCATCTGCAACGAGATCAACGCCGTCTCGCGCGCAGCACTTGCCGACAACATCCTCACCATGGTGATCTCGACGCCGCTCGCCGCGCTCTGCCGGGAACTCCTGGGGCTGATGGCCCATGCCATCGAAAGCGGCGCCGCCAATGCGCCGGGGCAGACCTTCCTGCCCTTCGATATCTATCTGCCGGAAAACATCTAGTAGCTCCGCCGCAGGAATTTTGATCCGTCGCCCGTTTGCGTTGGCAGGCGGCACGCGTTGGAGATTGGCCGAAGCGCCCATCGCGTCGATTCGCTCCTTGCTTCGCCATAGAATGACGAGGTTGGGGCGGCTTCAGCCAATTCCCGGCGTTTGCAATGGCGTCGATGTGAAAGAATCCATCAGGCTGATGGATTCTTTCATGGCGATTTGCTTCGATTCGGGCTCGGGTTTCGACGATCGGGACCGAAAAACCGGCCAATCTCGTCGGAATCGCCCTTGACGTTTCCAAAACGAAATGGAATAAATATTTCACTAACTAGGCTTTTTGGTTCTTTCGTTCCGGAACGCCTGTGCGAACGGAGGAAGAGGCGTTCCAGTCGAGTTGGGACGCCGCATGGCCGCAGGGAGAGATTCCCCGGGCAACCGGGGATTCCGGTTCAAATGGGTGCAGCCGGACACCAAGTGGAGGAGAATAAAATGAAGAAACTGCTTTTGGGCGTCGCGCTTTCGGCGCTGATGTGCTCATCCGCCTTCGCCGCCAAGATCGGCGTTTCGATGGCCAAGTTCGATGACAACTTCCTGACCGTGCTGCGCAACGGCATGATCGCGCAGGCCAAGGGCATGAGCGGCGTCGAATTGCAGGTCGAGGATGCGCAGAACGACGTGGCCAAGCAGCTCGACCAGATCAAGAACTTCGCCGCCTCGGGTGTCGACGCCATCATCGTCAATCCGGTCGACACCTCGGCCACCCAGGCAATGTCGGACGCGGCCGCCGCGGCCAAGGTCCCGCTGGTCTATGTCAATCGTCAGCCGGTCAATGTCGACCAGCTGCCGGACAACCAGGCTTTCGTCGCGTCGAACGAGGCGGAATCCGGCACGCTCGAGACCAAGGAAGCCTGCCGCCTGTTCAAGGAAGCCGGCAAGAAGGAAGCCAATGTCTACGTGATCATGGGCGAGCTCTCGAACCAGGCCGCGGTGCAGCGCACCAAGGACATCGAGGAAGTCATCGCCACGCCGGACTGCAGCTTCATCAAGATCATCGACAAGCAGACCTCGAACTGGGATCGTGACCAGGCGCAGAACCTGATGACCAACTGGTTGTCGTCGGGCAAGGCGTTCGATGGCGTCATCGCCAACAACGACGAAAGCGCCATCGGCGCCATCCAGGCGATGAAGGCCGCCAACATCGACATGAAGTCGGTGGTCGTCGGCGGCGTCGACGCCACCCAGGACGCGTTGGCCGCGATGCAGGCAGGCGACCTCGACGTGACGGTCTTCCAGGACGCTGCCGGCCAGGGCGCCGGTGCGCTCGATGCGGCGCTGAAGCTCGCCAAGGGCGAAAAGGTGGAACACAAAGTCTATATCCCGTTCCAGCTCGTCACTCCGGCGAACATCGACAAGTTCTTGAAGAAGAACTGAGGCGCGCCGGCGCAATTCCAGGAACGATTTTCGGTACGGAATTGCGTGAAGACAAACCGCGGGGTGGTGCCGCGACGCATCGGCCTGGCTGAAATCGGCTGCTGGCGAAGCGGCGCCGCTCTGTTCCTCTCCCGCCCGTCGGGCGGGAGAACGGGGCGCGGTCATTCGGAGGAAGAAGACGTGTCACAGACATCGCATGGCATTGGCGGGTTGAGCTATGACGCCAAGAAGCGTCCATGGCCGGCCGAGTTCAACGTGTTCCTGGCGCTGGTCATCCTCGTCGTCGCCTTCGAGCTGATCGGCCGCGTCTTCCTCGGCGACAGCTTCCTGTTCAACACGCGTGAGAATGTGTCGGGCCTCTTCAACGAGCAGCGCCTGCAGATCATCATCCTGCAGGTCTCGATCGTCGGCATCATCGCCATCGGCGTCACCCAGGTGATCATCTGCGGCGGCATTGACCTGTCCTCGGGCTCGATCGTCGGCGCCACCGCCATGATCGCCATGAGCTTCGCGCAGGTTGCGACCGTCAACGGCAATCCCAATCCCAAGGCGATGTTCATCGACTATGGCTGGACCGACCTGCCGGTCATCGTGCCGGTACTGGTCGCGATCGGCTGCGGCCTCATCGCCGGCCTGATCAACGGCCTGTTGATCGCCTATACCCGCATTCCGCCTTTCATCGCCACGCTCGGCATGATGGTCACCGCCCGCGGCATCGCAAAATGGTGGTCGAAGGGCCAGCCGATCTCGTTCCCGACCGACAGCTTCGCGGCCATCGGCAAGGGCCTGATGCCTGTCGTCATCTTCATCTCGCTGGCGCTCCTGTTCCAGCTTATCCTGAGCTATACGAAATACGGCAAGCATTGCTACGCCATCGGCTCCAACGAGGATGCCGCGCGCATGTCGGGCATCAAGATCGCCAACCACAAGGTACTGGTCTACGCCATCGCCGGTATCCTCGCTTCGCTTGCCGCCGTGGTGCTCTGCTCCAAGAACCTCACCGCCCAGGCCGGCATGGGCGTCATGTACGAGCTCGACGCCATCGCCATGGCGGTCATCGGCGGCGTTTCGCTGTCGGGCGGCCGCGGGTCTATCATCGGCACCGTGATCGGCTCGCTGATCTTCGGCGTCATCATCTCCGGCTTCACCTTCCTGCGCCTCGACGCCTACTACCAGGAGATGGTCAAGGGCGTGATCATCGTCGGCGCGGTCGTTCTCGATCAATGGCGCCAGCGCCGCCGCGCGATAGGAGCTTGACCATGTCCGACATCGTTCTGAAGACCGAAAACCTGACCAAGCATTATGGCGGCGTGCACGCGCTGCAGGAGGCGAATTTCGAGCTGCGCAAGGGCGAGCATGTCGCCATCATGGGCGACAACGGCGCCGGCAAATCGACCTTCGTGCGCCAGATCACCGGCGTCGAGCAGCGCACCGACGGCAAGATCTGGTTCGACGGCAAGGAAGTGAACTTCGCCGGCCCGATCGAGGCGCGCGAGGCGGGCATCGAGACCGTGTTCCAGAACCTTGCGCTGGCCGACGATCTCGACGTGCCGTCGAACCTGTTCCTCGGCCGCGAGAAGGTGCTCTTCAACCTCGGGCCGTTCTCGATTCTCGACCGCAAGGCGATGCGCAAGGCGACGGAGGCAGCGCTTGTCCGCACGGCGGTGAAGATCCCCAACCTCTCCAGCACCATCCGCCATATGTCCGGCGGCCAGCGCCAATGCGTCGCGATCGCCCGGACCGCAACCTTCGCCTCCAAGCTGATCATCATGGACGAGCCGACGGCGGCGCTCGGCGTGCAGGAAACCGCGCAGGTCGAAAACATCATCCGTACGCTGAAGGAAAACGGCGAGCCACTGATCCTGGTCAGCCACAACATGCGCCAGGTGTTCGACCTGGTCGACCGCATCGTCGTCTTCCGCCGCGGCCGCATCGTCGCCAATTTGCGCAAGCAGGACACCGACGGCAACGACATCGTCGCCTACATAACCGGCGCCAAGACCGGACAGGCGGAACTGCAGGCCGCCTGACGGACGCCGCGACGGGATCAACCAATCATCCGCGCCGGCGCGCGGACAGCTTTCTGAACCATCTCGAAGGATATTCCATGACTCTCCGCTTCGCTCTTCTCGGCGCCGGTCGTATCGGCAAGGTGCATGCCCGCGCCGTCGGCTCAAATCCGCAGGCAAAACTGGTTGCCGTGGCGGATGCCTTCGAGAAAGCGGCGACTGAGCTCGCCTCCGCCTACGGCGCCGAAGTCCGCACGATCGATGCCATCGAGCAGGCCAAGGACATCGACGCCGTCATCATCTGCACCCCGACCGACACCCATGCCGACTTGATTGAGCGCTTCGCCAAGGCCGGCAAGGCGATCTTCTGCGAGAAGCCGATCGACCTCGACGTCAAACGGGTCGAGCAGTGCCTTGCCGTTGTCGAGAAGACTAAGGCCACGCTGATGGTCGGCTTCAACCGCCGCTTCGACCCGCATTTCGCCGCCGTGCGCAAGGCGATCGACGACGGCGCCATCGGCACCGTCGAGATGGTCACCATCACGTCACGCGATCCGGGCGCCCCGCCGCTCGACTACATCGCCCGCTCCGGCGGCATTTTTCGCGACATGACCATCCACGATTTCGACATGGCGCGCTTCCTGCTCGGCGAGGAGCCGGTTGCGGTGAGCGCGCATGCTTCGGTGCTGGTCGACAAGAAAATCGGCGAAGCCGGCGATTTCGATTCGGTCAGCGTCATCCTCGAGACCGCCTCCGGCAAGCAGGCCGTCATTTCCAATTCGCGCCGCGCCACCTATGGCTACGACCAGCGCATCGAGGTGCATGGTTCCAAGGGCATGGTCGCGGCCGAGAACCAGCGGCCGGTCTCGATCGAGCTCGCCAACGACAAGGGCTACACCCGTCCGCCGCTGCACGACTTCTTCATGACCCGCTACATCGACGCCTATGCCAACGAGATCGCCTCCTTCATCGCCGCGGCAACCGCCGGCAAGAAGGCGGCGCCGAGCGGGAAGGACGGGCTGATCGCGCTGAAGCTGGCCGACGCGGCTTTGCAGTCGGTCAAGACGGGCAAGACCATCCGCGTCGATTGAAATTTGAATACGGATTGAGGAGCACAGCGATGAACGGTTTGGCCGGTCGCAATTCACAAACGCGCGCCATCGTCACGGGCGGCGCGCAGGGCATCGGCTTCGCGGTTGCGGAAGCCTTGGCCGATGAGGGCTGCCGCGCGCTGGCCTTGATCGGGCGCTCGCAGGAAAAGGGCGACAGGGCGGTCGCGGCGCTGAAGAAGAACGGCGTCGATGCCATCTTCATCAGCGCCGATGTTGCCAAGGTCGCCGACTGCAAGCGCGCCGTCGAGACCGCGATCGAGCATTTCGGAACGCTGAACGCGCTGGTCAACGCCGCCGCCACTTCCGCGCGAGGGTCGCTGGTGGAGACATCGGAAGAACTCTTCGACCAAATCTTCGACACCAATGTGCGCGGCCCCTTCTTCCTGATGCAGGGCCTTGTCGCGCATCTCCTGGAGCGCAAGGCTCCGGGCTCGATCGTCAACGTGCTGTCGATGTCGGCGCATGCCGGCCAGTCCTTCCTGACGCCCTATTCGACCAGCAAGGGCGCGCTGATGACGCTGACCAAGAACGTCGCGAGCGCTTATCGGCGGAACCGCATCCGCTGCAATGCGGTGCTGCCGGGATGGATGGACACCGAGGGCGAGGCGATCGTGCAGAAGAAATGGCACGGAGCGTCGGATGACTGGTTGGAGAAGGCCGAGGCCGCGCAGCCCATGGGCCAGTTGGTCAAGCCCGCGCAGCTTGCCCGGCTGATCACCTATATGCTGAGCCCGCAGGCGGGCGTCATGACCGGCTCGCTGGTCGACTATGATCAGAATATTGCCGGGGTGGTGGGAGAGTAAGAGCCGGCGCTGCGGCCAGCCCTTTCTCCCCGTCACTATACGGGGAGAAATGCCCGGCAGGGCAATGAGGGGCAGAGCCAGCATTGACAATTGGCATTTCCCAGCCCCGCCGTCGCTGTTTCAGGCGATCACCTTCAGAGGGCAGCCTCAACAGGCGCGTGACAAGCGCTTCGGCATCGACTATATGAACCGCATGATCCACCTGACCGCCTCGTTTTGGTACTTTTATTTCAGCTCGCTGGCGGCGGGAGGATTGCGCTCGATCTGAAAACTCCAGATCAAAAAATCCGACAAGCCGCCAGACCTGGCGGCTTTTTTGTTTCAGCCGGCAGGTCTCCTAAACCAGGAGCAGAAAGCCGTGTTGACCACCACAGACGACCTTCGGGTCACCGAAATCAGAGCCTTGAGCACGCCGGACGAGGTGATGCGCGAGATACCGCGCTCGCTCACCGCGACGCGCACCGTCGCCGCCTCGCGCAACGCCATCCATTCGATCCTCTCGGGGGCCGACGATCGACTGCTTGTCATCGTCGGCCCATGTTCCATCCACGATCCGGTCGCGGCCGTTGACTATGCCAGCCGTCTGGCGGCGCTGCGCGAGGCCCTGGCCGACCGGCTCGAGATCGTCATGCGCGTCTATTTTGAAAAGCCGCGCACCACGGTCGGCTGGAAGGGCCTGATCAACGATCCCGACCTCGACGGCAGCTTCAACATCGAAAAGGGGCTGCGCATGGCGCGCAACGTTCTGTCGGCCGTCAACAATCTCGGCCTGCCGGCGGCGACCGAGTTCCTCGACATGACCATCCCGCAATACATCGCCGACCTCGTCGCCTGGGGCGCCATCGGCGCCCGCACCGCCGAAAGCCAGATCCATCGCGAGCTGGCCTCGGGCCTGTCCTGCCCGGTCGGCTTCAAGAACGGCACCGACGGCAATCTCAGGATCGCCGGCGAGGCGGTGAAGTCCGCCGCCCAGCCGCATCATTTCATGGCGGTGACCAAGGGCGGCCGCAGCGCCATCGCAGCGACCACCGGCAACGAGGATTGCCATGTCATCCTGCGTGGCGGCATCGCGCCGAACTATGATGCCGCAAGCGTCGAGGCCTCCGCGGCCGAGCTCGTCCGCATCGGCGTCGCGCCGCGGCTGATGATCGACGTCAGCCATGCCAACAGCGCCAAGAAGCCGGAGAACCAGCCGAAGGTCGCGCATGACGTTGCGGGCCAGGTTGCCGCGGGCGACGAGCGCATCATCGGCGTCATGATCGAGAGCAATCTCGTCGCCGGCCGGCAGGACGTCGTGCCCGGCAAGCCGCTGGTCTACGGCCAGAGCATCACCGACGGCTGCATCGACTGGGCGACCACGGAAACGGTGCTGCACGGCCTCGCCGGCGCCGTCGAATGGCGCCGGTCCGTGAAGCGCGAAATGCTCGCCAGCCGTCAGGGTGCGGCTTGAGCGAAATGGAGAGGGCGGCGATCACGCCGCCCTCAAACCTTCCCACGCCGTGAATATCGAGACCGCGAACAGCAGCAGCCCTGCCATGCGCCCGGCGAGAACGGTAGCGTGGGGATTGGCCACAAGCATCTGCCTGCTGCGCCCCGCCGTGACGGCGAGCCCGCCATAGATCGCGGCTTGCGTGGCGACCGTCAGCAATCCCATGATCGTCGCCTGCATCCAGATCGGACCGTAAGCCGGCTTCAGGAATTGCGGATAGACGGCAAGGATGAAGAGATAGGCCTTCGGATTGATCAGGCAGGTGACCAGGCCCTGGCGAAACGCCTTCCAAGCCGAGCGGCTCCCGGTTGGTCCGTTGTCGCCGACGATGATCGAGCTGCGCATCAGCGAAATGCCGATATAGGCCATGTAGGCGGCGCCGGCGATCAGCAGCGGCGTGAACAGGATCGGCACGAAATGCATGAGCAGGCCGACGCCGATCGCCCCGTTCAGCGTGTGCACGGCGCCTCCGAGCATAATGCCGGCGGTGGCGGCCAGGCCCCTGTTGCTGCCGCCGGTCAGCGCATTGGCCAGCACGAACAGCATGTCCATGCCCGGAACGGCGATGATGCCGAACAGAAGCACGAAGAACAGCCAGAGATTTTCGCCATAGCTCATGTCAGTTGCCTGTCGCATCATCCGCCTGCACGCAAAGGAATCTGTTGATTTCAAGCGGGTAGGCGGCCTTATAGGGCATTCCAACTGACGGAGGTGTGTCAGTTGCATTTCAGCCGGGTGAGAAAATGCGCAAGGCCTCGCGCCTGTTCGAGATCATCCAGATTCTGCGGCTGGCCAGGAAGCCGGTGACGGCGGCGACGATCGCCGAGCGGCTGGAAGTGACCGTACGCTCGGTCTATCGCGACATCGCGGCCCTGCAGGCGATGCGCGTGCCGATCGAGGGAGGGCGCGGCATCGGCTACATCTTGCGACCAGGCTTCGACCTGCCGCCGCTGATGTTTTCCATCGAGGAGATGGAAGCGATCGTCCTGTCGCTGGCGCTGCTGGAGCGCACGGGCGACGACGAACTCAAGCAGGCTGCGAAACGCGTCGGCGCCAAGATCGCCGGCGCCGTGCCGCAGCCTTTGCGGCAGACGCTCGACGCCAACGCCCTCCATGCCTGGGGCTTTGCAGCACCCTCCGCGTCGGCCGTCGACCTCGCTTTGGTCCGCCGCGCCATCCGCGACGAGGAGAAACTCAGCCTCTCTTATCGCGACGAGGCGGGACGTCCGACCGGCCGCATCATCCGCCCGGTCGCCCTGATCTATTATGCCGAAACGGCCAACATCGTGGCCTGGTGCGAGTTGCGCCAGGCCATCCGCAATTTCCGCAGCGACCGCATCGAGGATTGCCGGTTGACCGGCCAATGGTTCAAGGGCGAAGGCGACCGACTGCGGCAGGTGTGGGTCGACGGCTGGGAGATCAATGCCTCGGTGGCCGCCGGCAACTGACGCGTTGCCGGCCTTGTATCTCAGGGAACGATGCCGCGGCAGGCCCAGGCGACATTGGCGAAGGATCGCGAGCCATCCGGCCGGCCGGCTTGATAGGCATCGCGGACGGCGGCCTCGACACGCTCCCGCTCGGCTGCATCCAATGTGGTCATATATTTGCCGAGCGGGCCTTCGCCAGCGCCGATCGGCGTCCAGAAGTCGTCGAAATCCGCGTAGTCCATGCGGATCATCAGCTCGGCCTCGGTGACATCGACGAGACCCTGCTCGACAAAGGTCCGCTTCATCTCACCCGGCTGCATCATCGGCTGGAAGCAATAGCGGCTGCGCAGCTGACGCCCGCTTTCGCTGAGCGCCGCGACAGTGTCGATCATCATGCGCATGCCGGTCATGCCGCCGTAATGGTCCCAGACTACGGCCGCGACCACGCCGCCCGGCCGCGTCACGCGGCGCATCTCGGCCACCGCCTTGCCGGCCTCCGGCACGAAGTGCAGCACCAGCAGCGCCAGCGCGCGGTCGAACGCATTGTCGGCGAACGGCAAGGCGGTGGCATCCGCCTGCTGGATGGTGACGCGCGGATCGGTGTTCCTCTCCTTCGCCGCCGCGACGAAGACCGGCGAGAAGTCGATGGCCTGGATCTCGGTGAGATCGCCTGACTTCGCCAGCTCGAAGGTCAGGCTGCCGGTGCCGCAACCCACGTCGAGGACTTTTTCGCCGCCGGCCAGACCGGCGAAATCGATGAACTTGGGCGCGAGTCTGCGGCTCCAGCGCCCCATCAGTTGCTCATAGCCCGACGCCGCGTGAACGGTAAAACTTGATGTCATCCCGCCCTCCCTTCGTTGAAGTCAACCTAGACTTCCACGGAAGCCATGCCAAGCAGCCAAAGCAGCGGATCGTTCAGTGACCGCACACAAGCGGGGGGCCTGGCGGCCCGGCACGTTGCCGGGACTGTGCGCAGAAGCTAATATGGCGCCCAACCCTCGCGGATATTGGGGGACGGGGTGAGCAAGATCCTGATTTGCGGTGGAGGCGTAATCGGGTTGTGCACCGCGGCCATGCTTGGCCGCGATGGTCATGACGTGACGGTCCTCGAGGCTGATCCGGCGGATCGGCCTTCGAGTTCCATTCAAGGATGGGACTGGGAGCGCCCCGGTGTTGCGCAATTCAGGCAGCCTCATAACCTCAGCTCGCGTTTCCGGATGGTCGCCGACCAGGAGCTGCCGGGGCTGACGGATAAATTGCTGCGCGCCGGCTGCGTCTGGATGGATTTCTTCGACCTTCGATCGTTGCCCCCGACAATAACGGACAGGGCGCCCCGCCCGGGCGACGAAGCCATGCGCTTCGTCACCGGCAGGCGGCCGGTGATCGAGTGGGCCGTAGCCGAGATGGCGCAAGCTGCGCCCAATGTGACGGTCCGGCGGGGGATCAAGGTTCGCGAGCTGATCACGGGCGCCTCAGCCATTCCCGGCGTGCCGCATATTGCGGGCGTTCGCACCACGTCCGGCGAAGAGATTCGCGCCGACCTGGTGATCGATGCGATGGGGCGGCGAAGCCCTGCCTGCGAATGGATCGTTGCCGCCGGAGGCCGCAGTCCGAACGAGGAAGCCGAGGACAGCAATTTCGTCTATTTCACTCGCTATTTCACGGGCAAGCAGCGGCCGCGCCGAAAGGGCCGCCTGCTCACTCCGATGGGGCTGTTCTCGATTCTCACGCTGGATGGCGACAACGACACCTGGTCGGTCACTCTGTTCACCTCCGCGAGAAACAAGGCCATGCGCGCTTTGCGCGACACCGCCACGTTCCACCGTGTCGCTACGGCATGTCCGATGCAGGCCCATTGGCTGGACGGCGAGCCGATCACGCATGTCCTGCTGATGGCGGGCGTTCTCGACCGCTACCGGCGGTTTGTCGTCGACGGCCAGCCTGTCGTCACCGGGTTTGCGGCTGTGGCCGATGCCTGGGCCTGCACCAATCCGTCCGCCGGGCGGGGGTTGAGCGTCGGCCTTCTGCACGCGCAGGTGCTCAGGAATATCGCTCGCCGGCACATCGGCGACCCTGCTGAATTCTCGCGGGAATACGATGCCGAGACCGAGCGCCAGGTCGGCCCGTTCTATCGCAACCAGATCGCCGCCGACCGTGCCCGGATCGCGGAGATGAACGCCTTGGCCGACGGCCTTCCTGTTCCGCCGCCGAGTCCGGTCATGGCCCGGCTTTTCGCTGCCGCAAGCGAGGATGCCGACGTGTTTCGCGGCGTGATCGAGATCGCCATGTGCGTTTCGCTGCCGCAGGATGTCGTCGCCAGACCGCATGTCGCGGCAAAACTGGCCGAACTGGACGGTCGCCCTTTGCCGCCGAATCCCAACATCATCGATCGCGACCGTATGGCATCGCTACTTGCCGGCTGATCTTTTCGCAATCCAGAGTCGACAGGCGGGGTTAAAAGCTTATCGGGGACGTCGACGACGAAGACTTCGCTCACGCAGGCGTCGTTTTGCCGGTCGAGAGAGCGTCGAACACTTCGCCCGTTTCGGCCACGAGCGTTCGCACCAGTTGTCCGGCCGGAAGCTCCCTGTTCAGCGCCGCCGCCTGCCCATAGAGATGGAAGGCGAAATCCTTGTCGCCGCCGAGCGGAGCGCTGAGCGCGACCATTTGCGGGAAGTCCGGAACGGGCACCCTGCTCTCCTCCATTTCCAGGGCGTAGCGGGTGCGTCTCGCGCGCGCCGCGCGGCCGGTGAAGGCATCGGTGACCATCGTGTCCATGTCGGTCGCCGTGCGGATCAGGGCGCGGCGCGGTGCGTCCGTGCCGGCTTCGTCGCAGGACAGGAAGCCGGTGCCGATCTGCACGCCGCTGGCGCCAAGCGCGAAAGCGGCCGCTATGCCGCGGCCGTCGGCGATGCCTCCCGCGGCAATGACCGGGAGTTCGACGGCATCGACGACCTGGGGAACCAGTGCCATCGTTCCAACGCCGTCGCCAGGACCATTGGGAGCATGCGAACCGCGGTGACCTCCCGCCTCCCAGCCCTGGGCTATGACCGCGTCGGCTCCACCGTCGGCGAGCTTGCGCGCCTCGGCGACATTCGTCGCGGTGCCGATGATTGCGATCCCGGCCTGCTTCAGCCTGCCGATGGCAGCCGCATCCGGAATGCCGAAATGAAAGCTCACGACCGGCGGCTGGATCTCGAGCAGCAGTTCAAGCTTTTCTTCGTCGAAACCTGGTCCGATCGGCGGAAGCCTCCGCGAGGGTTCGCCGAGCGACAGCTCCTCATAGTAGGGCCGCAACCTGTCAATGACCTGGGTCAGCACGGCGTCGCGGGTGTCGGGCCTGGGAAAAACAAAGAAGTTGAGGTTGAAGGGACGCACGGTCAAGGCGCGCATCTGGCGCGCAACGTTGCGCAGGCCATCCGGCAGCATCGATGCGCATCCGAGCGACCCCAGCCCACCGGCATTGCTCACCGCGGCGGCGAGTTCCGGCGTCGCCGAGCCCGCCATTGGCGCCTGGATGATCGGATGCTCGATCTTGAAAAGATCGCATAAGCGCCGGTTCGGCCACATGAGCGTTTTTCCTGTTGGAAGGAACACGCACACCCATCATAAGCCGGTCTCGGGGCCGGGTCATCGGAATTGTTCGGGTACGCTCCCCACGCTCTCCCGTTCCACCAGCGGGCACTCCAGCTTGGTGATCGGATAGCGGCCGCGGCCGGGCGTGGGAGGCGTTTCGAGCTGCTCGATCGCCCATTGGCCCATCGCCAGATGCGGCAAGGTCGTCAGCGGCGGGAAGTGATGGCGGGCGATCTCCTCGTCATTGCAGTGGCCTGCACAGCTCAAGTTTTCGAGAACAGCGCCTGTATCGTCTTGATCGGCATCAGCATGACGCGCTCGCCCAGCGGAGACATAGTGAAGCCATGACGCTGGTAGAAACCAACAGCGTCGCCGTCGATGGCGTGTGCCACCACGGCACGAACCCCGGCAATGTCCGAAACCGCGAGGCAACGCCGCAGCGCATCGGAAAGCAGGTCGCCCCCGAGGCCCATTCCCTGGAACGCCTGATCGATCGCCAGACGGCCTATCAGCAGCAAAGGAACCTGTTCAGGCATGCCCCGGCGTAGCTTGGCGCTTGGCAGCGCGACCCGTTCTTCCATCGCCGTGGAGATCGCGTAGTAACCGACGACACGATTTTTCGTGCCCGCGTCGCAGACGACATAGGTTCGGGCAGACAATCCCTCGCCGGCGAGGGCACGGTTTCGCAGCCAGTCATCAAGGGTGGGATGCCTGCCGTTGCGAAATTCTGCGACATCATGACTGATGGTCAGCCGTTCCGGAGCGCGGACTCGCGGGCCATGCGATTGCCCAGCGGGCATCAGCGCTCCCAGGCTGGCTTGCGCGTCATGCGGGCGCGAAGCTCTTGCGACGGTTTGTTCGGAGCATCAAGCAGGTCAAGAAATTTCTCATGCGCGTCGGCATCGAGAAAGAAGGCACGCTGGTCCAGAATGGTCTCCTCGGCCTGCTTGCGCGCACTGTCCAGCATGAACTCCGACAGTTTTTGCCCGCGCAAGCTCGCGGCGCGGTTGAGAATGGCCTTCGTCTCGGCCGAAGCGCGGATCTGAATCACATCATCCTTGCGAACTGCGTTGCGATTGCTGCCAGCATGACTGGACTGCGCCATCGAAATCCTCCTCTGTCAGGGTCAGATATCTAGCGATTGTCAGTACAATGTCAATACGTTCCAAGCCTTGAAGTGGCGATCTGGGACATCCTATCCCTTCACGCCTGCCACGCTCTCCCGTTCCACCAGCGGGCACTCCAGCTTGGTGATCGGATAGCGGCCGCGGCCGGGCGTCGGCGGCGTCTCCAGTTGCTCGATCGCCCATTGGCCCATCGCCAGATGCGGCAGGATGGAGGTCGTCAGCGGCGGGAACAGATGGCGGGCGATCTCCTCATCGTCATAGCCGACCACGGAGATGTCCTGCGGGATGTGCAGGCCCGCTTCCTTCAGCGCCTCGTAGCAGCCGATCGCGGTGCGGTCGTTCTGGCAGAAGATGGCGGTCGGTCGCTCCTTGAGCCCGAGCAGCTTGACCGTCGCGGCATAGCCGGCGCTGGCCGACCAGTCGCCCTCCACCACCAGTTCCGGGTCGAACGGGATGTCGGCGGTGGCTAGAGCGCGGCGATAGCCCTTGAGCCGATCCTGCGCGGCCTGCATCCACGGCTCGCCGGTGATGGTGGCGATGCGGCGATGGCCATGGCCGATCAGGTGTCTCGTCGCGCTCTGGCCGCCGGCGATCTCGGAGGGAACCACGGCCGGGAAAGCATAATCGGCGGTGTAGCAGTTGAGCAGGATGACCGGCATCTCGAGGCTGTAGAGGAAGTCCGGCGCGGCGATCTCGCGGGTGAAGATGGTCATATAGATCAACGCCGTGATGCCGCGCCCCGTTAGCGCCTGGATGGCGCGCGGCTCCATCACCGCGTCGCCCATGGTCTGCGCCACCAGAAGCACGTTGCCGGCGTTCCACGAGGCCTGCCGCGCGCCCTCGATGGCGACCACCGCCTCGGGGCTGGTGGCGAGCTGGTCGACCGCGAAGCCGATGACGCCATCCAGGCCTTCGAAGGGCGTCACCGGCGGCCGCAGCGCGGAAAAGACCGGCGGCGAATAGCCCAGCGCTCTGGCCGCCTCGATCACCCGGTCGCGTGTCTGTTGCGACAGCCTGATGCCCGGCGAATTGTTGAGCACGAACGAGACCGTCGCCTGCGAGCAGCCGGCGGCGCGCGCGATGTCGGTCATGGTGACACGTCCTTTGGGCTTGGCGGCCGGCTTGCGGCGCCTGGAAGCCCCGGGAGGATCGCGCAGTTCCGTCGGTTCACTCATGGTCGGTTCCCAAACCCGGCCGGCTCCAAAGCAAAGGCCGATTGCAACGGCAAGATGGTCGGCACGCTCATCTGAAACACACTATTGATAATAAGTATTATCAAGCGCGACATGCAAATCGCCGGCCGCGCCGCGTCGCGACGAAATCAGTCCGATAAGGTCAGCAGCGCTGACAATTCCTACGGGTTTCCGTGTGATAGAACGCTTTTGCGCACGTGCTCTCCTCACTCTCGGCGCATCTTTCGACCAGCGTCTCCTCCGCTTCGAAAGCACGCGCCTCAGCCCAAAACTAATACTCTTTACTAATAGCTGTAAGCGTTCTACTGTCAACTCGTCGTAACCGTCCGGGCTTCCGCTCGGTGCCGGCAAAGTGCGAAGGATGCTCGCTCGAAAGCCGGCGGGATCGCCGGTTTGGGCGCGTGTCCATCCTCACGAAAATGTCAGACAAATCGGACTATTTACGAATGCCACATGAGTGTCTAGTGTCTCGACCGCGGCCGGATCGGAACCGTTCTTAAGTCGGCGGACCTTTGCGCCACACCCTTGAGGAGGAGGGTTATCCGCGCCGCAGCCGAGACATCAGCGAAGAGTTCTACAAGGGAGGTTGAACTATGAAATCCATGATACGCAACGCATCAGTCGCCGCGGCGGCCTTGGCATTAGGCCTGTCGGTAAGCGCCAGCGTGCGCGCCGACGACAAGCCGACGCTGGCCTTCGTCGTCAACGGTGCGTCAGACTTCTGGAAGGCGGCGGAAGCCGGCGTGAAGAAGGCGCAGGGCGAACTGCCCGACTACAATCTCGAGCTCAAATATCCGGAACAGTCGTCGGTCGCCATCCAGCAGCGGCTGATGGATGATCTGGTGACGGCAGGCGTCAAGGGCATCATGGTCTCGGCCGTCGATCCCAAGACCTCGACCGACGGATTGAACAAGATCGCGTCGGAAACCGCGCTGTTCACCACCGACTCGGATGCGCCGCAGACCAAGCGCGTCGCTTATATCGGCTCGTCCAACGTCGATGCCGGCAAACAGGCGGCCGAAATCGCCAAGAAGGCGATGCCCAACGGCGGCAAGTGCCTGGGCTTCGTCGGCCTGCTCGGCGCCGACAATGCCAAGGAGCGCATCCAGGGCATGAAGGACGGGCTCGCCGGCAGCAAGATCGAGCTGGTCGACGTGCGCGGCGACGACATCGACCAGGCCCGTGCCAAGAAGAATGTCGAGGACGCGCTGGTCGCCAGCCCCGATATCACCTGCATGGTCGGCTTCTATTCCTACAACACGCCGCGCATCTATGAAGCGCTGCGCGACGCCGGCAAGCTCGGCCAGATCACCGTCGTCGGCTTCGATGACGATCCGATCACGCTGGGCGGCGTCAAGGAAGGCACCGTCGCCGCGACCGTGGTGCAGCAGCCGTTCGAATGGGCCTATCAGGGCATGAAGCTGATGGCTTCCTACCTCAAGGGCGACAAGTCGGGCATCCCGGCCAACAACCTGATCATCATCCCGACCAAGATCATCGGCAAGGATGATGTGGACGCCTACGCCGCCAACCTCAAGGCGATGCAGGGCAAGTAAGCTCAGCACAGTTGCGCCGGCTCAAGGTTCGCCTTGAGCCGGCGTTCGTATTGACGGACCCGCCAAGGCCCGTCAGTCTGTGGCCACCGGCTGTTGCCCCGTTCGGTAAACTATCGCGTGATGACCTCTACCGATTCCACTCAACCGACCACCGCTCCGTTCCTGAGCCTCGAGGCCGTGCGCAAGACCTATCCGGGCGTTGTGGCGCTGGACAGATTCTCGATGGAGGTCCGGCCCGGCGAGGTCATAGGCCTGGTCGGCGAAAACGGCGCCGGCAAATCGACGCTGATGAAGATCCTCGGTGGTGTGACGCGGCCGGACAGCGGCACCATCACCGTCGATGGCGCGGCGCACGACGCGCTGACCGTCGAGCAGAGCATCGGCTCCGGCATCGCCTTCGTGCACCAGGAACTGAACCTCTTCGAAAATCTCGACGTCGCCGCCAACATCTTCTTCGGCCGCGAGCCGCTGCGCGCCGGGCCGCTGAGGCTGGTCGACCGCGCGAAACTGCGCGAGATGGTGGCGCCGCTCCTGAAGCGCGTCGGCGCCAATTTCTCGGCCGACGCGCCGGTGGCGTCGCTGTCGCTCGCGCAGCAGCAGATGGTCGAGATCGCCAAGGCGCTGTCGATCAAGGCGCGCCTTGTCATCCTCGACGAGCCGACTTCAAGCCTGCCGATGGCAGAAACCGAAAAGCTGCTCGACGTCATCAAGGGCCTGAAGGCGCAAGGCATCAGCGTCATCTTCATCTCGCACCGGCTGCATGAGATCGAGCGCGTCGCCGACCGCGTCGTGGTGCTGCGCGACGGCACGCTGGCCGGCACCCTTCCCAAGAGCCACATCAATCACGACGAGATGGTCAGGCTGATGATCGGCCGCATGCTGAAGGAGCGCGAGAAGGCCGGCGAGGCCGCGCGGGCTCCGGGCAGCGTAGCCCTGTCGGCGGATGCGATCCGCACCAGCACCTATCCGGACCGGCCGGTCAGCATCGAACTGAGGCGCGCGGAGATCCTCGGCCTGGCGGGCCTGGTCGGCTCCGGCCGCACGGAACTGGCGCGCGTGCTGTTCGGCATCGAAGAGCGGTTGGCCGGCAGCGTCACGCTCGACGGCAAGCCGCTGAATGTGACATCAGCGGCCGACGCGGTGGCGAATGGCATCTTCCTCGTGCCGGAGGACCGCAAGCTCACCGGTATATTGCTCGATCTCTCGATCGCGCAGAACATTTCATTGCCCAACCTGCCGGCCCATGCCAGGCGCTCGCTGGTCTCGGTCGGCGCCGAGCTCTCGACGGCGGAAAAGCAGAAGAAGAACCTCGGCATCAAGGCGCCGTCGGTCTTGACCCGCACCGGCACGCTGTCGGGCGGCAATCAGCAGAAGGTGGTCCTGGCCAAATGGCTGGCGATGAACCCCAAGGTGATGATCCTGGACGAGCCGACGCGCGGCATCGACATCGGCGCCAAGGCGGAGATCTACGGGCTGATGCGGGCGCTGGCCGATGCCGGCGTCGCCGTGCTGATGATCTCCAGCGACATGGAAGAAGTGATCGGCGTGTCGGACCGCATCGCGGTCATGCATGAGGGGCAGATCTCCGGCATCCTCGACAAGGACGATTTCAGCCAGGAGAACGTGCTTTTGCTGGCGGTCGGCAAGAAGCCGAAACTGCTGCAGGCGGCGGGAGGAGCGCAATGAGCAAGAAAGATCTCGGCCTGCTGATCCTGATCCTGGTGGTCGGCGCGGTGGTGACGGCCATCAATCCGCGCTTCCTGTCGGCGATCAATCTCGCCAACACTTCCAACCTGGTCGCTCTGTTCGGCATCCTGTCGATCGGCCAGGCCTTCGTCATCATCACCGGCGGCATCGAATTGTCGGTCGGCTCGGTGATCGCCCTGCTCGGCACGCTGTTCATCGATTTCATCGCTGTGCGCGAGGTGAGCTGGCCGCTGGCGTTCGTGCTGATCCTCGCGCTCGGCGCCATCATCGGCTTCGTGCATGGCTGGCTGATCACGCGGCTGAAACTGCAGCCCTTCGTGGTGACGCTGTGCGGCCTGCTTATCTATCGCGGCGTGGCGCGCTTCTATACCGCCGACGGCACGGCCGGCTTCGCCTTCGGGCAGAACTTCCCGACGCTCGAGTTCCTGACCGCGGGCCGCTCCTACGGCCTGCCGAACAGCTTCATCGCGCTGATCGTCATCGCCATCGTTATGTGGGTGGTGCTGCACCGCTCGGTCTTCGGCCGCTATCTCTATGCGATCGGCAAGAACGAGGAAGCGGCGAAATATTCCGGCATCCGCACGGGCCGGGTGATCATCGCCGCCTATGTCATCTGCGGCGTGCTGACGGCGCTGTCGGCGATCTATTTCGCCATGTACACGCGCTCGATCTCGCCCGCGAGCCACGGCCAGTTCTATGAGCTTTATGCCATCGCCGCGGCGGTGCTGGGCGGCTTCTCGCTGCGCGGCGGCGAAGGGTCGCTGGTCGGTGCTGTCCTCGGCACCGTGCTGCTGCAGGAGTTGCAGAACCTCGTCAACCTGCTCGGCATTCCTTCCTCGCTCAACTTCGCGGTGATGGGCGGCGTGATCCTGATCGGCGTGCTGGTCGACCAGCAATGGGGCGTCTTCCGCGCCCGGCGCCGGATGCTGGAGGCGTCTCGCAGGGGCGTCGCCGGCGCGCCGGCGGAGTAGTCTCGCTCTTTCGTTCACACCGGACCGGGTTCCGATTGGATCGATGCTCGCGTTGAAGCCGTGGGCAGGTCCCGATTCGCGAACGAATTGCAACAACGCGTGAACCGGAAAACAGCCCTTGTCGCGGAATCGGGGCTGGGCTAAGCAAATGGTATCTGAGGGTTCCAAGAACAAAATATGGGAGAAATTACCGTGACATCATCACGTTGGATCGCGCTCGCCGCGCTGGCGTTGACCTGCTCGACCCCGGCTATGGCCAAGGACTGGAAGACCGTGACGGTCGCGATGGAGGGCTCCTACGCCCCGTGGAACCAGACCGATGCCAGCGGCAAGATCGTCGGCTTCGAGGTGGACATCCTGAACGACGTCTGCGCCCGCGCGAAGCTCGAATGCAACATCGTCGCGCAGGATTGGGATGGCGTCATTCCCGGCCTCACGGCAGGCAAGTTCGACATCGTCATGGACGGCATGTCGATCACCGAAGAGCGCATGAAGACCATCGACTTCTCGATCCCCTATGCCTCTTCGCCGGTGGCTTTCCTGGCCGACAAGAACGGTCCGCTGGCGCAGATGTCCAACACCGGCAAGATGATCGATCTGTCGAAGGACGACGCCGAATCCAAGGCGGCGCTCGACACGCTGCGCAAGGAGCTCACCGGAAAGAATGTCGGCCTGCAGGTTTCGACGACGGAGGCGACATTCGCCGACAAATATCTCAAGGACGTCGCCAACGTCCATGAATACAAGACCACCGACGAGCACGACCTCGACCTGATGGCGGGCCGCATCGACGTCGCCTTCGCCGATACCACCTATTTCCTCGGCACGCTGGCCAAGCCCGATGCGAAAGACCTGGAATTCGTCGGCCCGCAATTCAAGGGTGGCCCGATCCTCGGGCCGGGCATCGGCGCCGCTTTCCGCAAGAGCGACAAGGACCTGCAGGACATCTACAACAAGGCGCTCAAGGCCGCGCTCGACGACGGCTCGGTGTCGAAATATTCCATGCAATGGTTCAAGATCGACATTACCAAGTAATGTCGCAACGGGAGCAGCCAAGGCTGCTCCCGTTTTGCATTGAGCATATACGTCGATGCCTATCTCGGCGCCCGCAGGAGCCGTAAGTGGAGTTTCTCAACGATCTCAAGGACCAGGTGTCGACGGCCTATGAGCTGCTGGCCGCCGGCTGGGGCGTGCAACTGCTCTGGGGCATCGGCTGGACGCTCGCCGTTACCGTCGTCTCGATGCTGATCGGCGCGGTGCTGGGTTCCTTGGTCGCTGCGGCCAAGCTTTCGCATCGCAGCGGATTGAGGTTCATCGGCGAGAGTTACACCACCGTCTTCCGCGGCGAACCGGAACTCCTGATCATCTACCTGTTCTACTATGGCGGCACGCAGGTCCTGACCGGTGTGGCGCGCTCGACCGGATCGATCGGCTCGGCGGACATCTTGAACATGCCGAGTTTCCTCGGCGGCGTTCTCGCGGTCGGCATCATTTCCGGCGCCTATCAGGCCGAGGTTTTTCGCGGCTCGTTCCTGGCGATCCATCGCGGCGAGCTGGAAGCGGCGCGTGCCTACGGCATGTCGGCCTGGCTGCGGTTTCGCCTTGTGATCATGCCGCAGGTCCTGCGTCTCGCGGTGCCGGGGCTGGGCAATGTCTGGCAATTGACGATCAAGGATTCGGCGCTGATCTCGGTCACCGGCGTCGCCGAGCTGATGCTGACGGCCAACAAGGCGGCGCGCTCGACGCATCATTCGCTGCTTTTCTACACGCTCGCCGGCATCCTCTATCTGGTGATGACCTCGATCTCGACGCCGATCTTCGACAAAGCCGAGCGCTACACCTCCCGAAGCTTCACACGGCCGAAATAAGAGGTGGCGGTGGATTTCGACTTCTACCTTTCGACCATATGGAGCGTGCTGAAGGCGCTGCCGCTGACGCTCGAGATCTGGTTCTTCGGCATCGCCTTCGGGCTCATCATCGCCACTGGCCTGACCTGGCTGCGGGCTTCCGGCTACAAATCGGGCGAGTATTTCACCCGCGTCTATGTCTTCGTCTTCCGCGGCTCGCCGCTGCTGGTGCAGCTCTATCTGGTCTATTTCGGGCTCTCCCAGTTCGACTTCGTGCGCCACAGCCCGATCCTGTGGCCGATCCTGCGCGATCCGATGTATTGCACGATCGTCGCCATGGCCTTGAATACTGCGGCCTATGAGAGCGAGATTTTCCGCGGCGCGCTGCGCGCGGTGCCTGTCGGCCAGATCGAGGCGGCCAAGGCGTTCGGCATGTCGGCCTTCACCCGCTTCCGCCTCGTCACGCTGCCGATCGCGCTGCGGCTTGCGTTGCCGGCCTATTCGACCGAAATCATCCTCATGACCAAGGCGACCGCGCTGGCGTCCGTGGTCACCATTATGGAGATGATGGGAACGGCGCAGAAGATCCAGCATGACACGTTCCGGCCGATTGAGGTGCTGACCTGCGCCGGCGTGATCTACCTGCTTCTCAACCTGTCGATCGCCCGGCTGTTTGCCTGGGTCGAATACCGGCTGTCGCCGCATCTGCGTCCCCCGCCCGAGCAGAGCCAGCAAGTCAAACCCGTACCGGAGGTGTTGTGATGTCGGCAAATGTCGCCGCTGCCGCGAAAGCCGCGCCGTCCTCCGATGAGACGCCAGCCATCAGCGTAAAGGATCTGCGCAAGTGCTTCGGCGATCATGAGGTGCTCAAGGGCATTTCGCTCGAGGCCCACAAGGGCGACGTCATCTCGATTCTCGGCTCCTCCGGGTCCGGCAAGAGCACGATGCTGCGCTGCATCAACCTCCTGGAGACCCCGGATTCCGGCGAAGTGCGGGTCGACGGCGAGCTCATAAAGATGAAGCGGAGTCGCGACGGCCACCAGATGCCCGCCGACATCCGCCAGGTGGAGCGGATCCGCGCCAACCTCGCCATGGTTTTCCAGAGCTTCAATCTCTGGTCCCACATGACCGTGCTGGAAAACCTCGTCGCCGCGCCGACGCATGTGCTGAAGCGGCCGCGCGCCGAGTGCCTGGAGCAGGCCGAGGCATTGCTGAAGCGCGTCGGCATATGGGAGCGCCGCAACTACTATCCGCCCCACATGTCCGGCGGCCAGCAGCAGCGCGCGGCAATCGCCCGCGCGCTGGCGATGAATCCGAAGGTGATGCTGTTCGACGAGCCGACATCGGCGCTCGATCCGGAACTGGTCGGCGAGGTGCTGCGCGTCATGCGCTCGCTCGCCGAAGAAGGACGCACCATGCTGGTCGTCACCCATGAGATGGGTTTTGCCCGCGACGTGTCGAGCAAGGTGATGTTCCTGCACAAGGGGGAGGTGGACTCGGCCGGCGAACCGAAGGAGATGTTCGCCAGGCCGCCGACGCCGCAGTTCAAGCAGTTCATCGCCAACTTCAATAAGTGAGGCGCGGCGCCACCTTCTCCCCTTGTGGGAGAAGGTGGCCGCGAAGCGGCCGGATGAGGGGTGCTGGAAGAAACGAGGCGCTGAAGAATAGGATGCGCACAGCGCTCATTTCGTCATCGCAGCGATCCTTCCAACACCCCTCATCCGTCTCGGCGCTGCGCGCCGATCCACCTTCTCCCACAAGGGGAGAAGGAGAAGGTCTTAGATCATGTCCGACAGATCCGAGAACGCCATCGCCTTGCGCAGCACCTCGGCGAAGCGTTCGCCGGCGATTTCCTTGTCGCCGCTGTTGTCGATCGAGGTCACGTCCGGTCCCGTCAGCTTTACGCTGGTGCTGCGCGCCAGGCGGGCAAGCACCTCGCCGCGCGATTCACGGCCGCGCGCCGCCAGCCGCTCGGCGAGGATCTCCGGCGTGGCGGTGATCTCGACCACGGCCAGATTGGCGTAGCGTTCGCGCAGCGCCGGGATGACCGCTCGGGAGACATTCGCCACGGCCACGTGGCCATTCGCCACGGCCCAGTCGACATCGGCAGGCAGGCCATAGCGCAGGCCGTGCGCGTCCCAGCACAGCGAGAAGGCGCCGTCCGCCTCCGCCTCGGCAAAGGCGGCATCCGCCAGCGTATCGTGGTCCTCGCTTGCCGTGTCGCTCGGCCGGGTGATGACGCGGCGCACGAATTCCAACCGCGTCTCGCCGGCAAAGCGCGCCTTGGCGTAGCCGATCACCGTGTCCTTGCCGGCGCCGCTCGGCCCCACCACCGCGACGAAGACGCCGTTGCGGATCGGCAGGCTGTCGGCCAGCTCGCGCTCGATGAGAGCTGAGACCATCATCATGCTACCCGGCTGCCCTGGCGCCACACGGTGCGCACGACCGGCACATGGTCGTCCACGCGCACCCGCACCAGGTCGGCACGGCGGCCGGGCTCGATGATGCCGCGGTCGGCGAGGCCGATCGCTTCGGCCGGGTTCTTCGAGACCATCGCGACCGCCTGCGGCAGCGAGATGCCCTCGACGACGTCGCCGAGGAAGAAGGCCGACTGGATCAGGCTGAAAGGGATGTAGTCGGACGACAGGATGTCGAGCAAGCCGTCGGCGGCGAGCGTGCGCGCCGAGACATTGCCGGAATGCGAGGCGCCGCGCATGACGTTTGGCGCGCCCATCAGCACGCCGAGGCCTGCGGCTTTCGAGGCCTTTGCCGCCTCTTGCGTCGTCGGGAACTCGGCGACGCGCACGCCCTGCTCGATCGCTTCGTCGACATGGCCGGCGGTCGCGTCGTCATGGCTCGCCAGCACGATGCCGCGCTCCTGGCAGGCGGCTGAGATGAAGACCCGGTTCGGACCGGAATTGCGGGCCGATTCGGCCATCCGCTTCTCGCAGAATTTCTGGAAGTCGCGGTCCGTCAGCTTCAGTTTGCGCTGGTAGTAGTAGGCATAGGTCTCGAGGTTGACGAACTGGCGCTGTCCGGGCGCGTGATCCATCAGCGAGGCGAGCTTAACCCGCTCGTCGGTCTCGAAATTGGCGAAAGCCTCGAGGCAGTCCGGCGCCGAGACCTCGCAGCGCAGGTGGATGAAATGGTCGGCCCTGAGCCGATCCTGGCGCACGCTGTCCTCGATCGCGTCGGCCAGCTTGCGAACATCGTCGGATTTCAGGTCGGCATCCTCGTCCATGCCGACGCGCAAGGCGTCGAGCACCGTCGTGATACCGGCGGTGGCGACCTGGGCGTCATGGGCAAGCACGGCGGCGATCGGGTTCCAGCGCACTTTCGGACGCGGCGCGTAATGGCCCTCGAGGTGATCGGTGTGCAGCTCGACAAGGCCCGGGATGATGTAGTCGCCGCCCATATCCTCGCCGATGCGGACAGCACCCGGCTCGACGGCGGCAATCAGGCCGTCGCGCAACAAAAGCGAGCCTTCGACGATTTCGTCGGGCAGCACGATGCGGGCATTGGTGAGAACGGTTTCGGCGGTCATCGAGGGCGGTCCTATATCAATCAAGCTGTTTTGCGGGCGGGGCTACGGCCAAGCGTATGATGGGAAAGCACCATGAACGGGGCGCCGGGCTCGCTTTCGACGAACAATGTCAGCGCATCCACCGGCACCGGCTGCCGCAGCACATCGGCGAACAGGCCGTCGATCGCTGCACGAAGACGTGGGCTTTCCTGTGGCCCGACCCGCCCCGACAGCGTCATGTGGAAGCGGAACGTGTCGAAGACGTAAGGATAACCCCATTGGCAGAGGTTGCGGAACTCGTCCGGCTTCAGCGCATCGGGACTGCGGCGCTCGATCTCGGCCTCCGTCAGCGGCGCGCGGAACGGATCGAAGGCGCGCACCACCTCGCCGGCGAAATCGTTGAGTGGCGCAAACTGCGCTTCCGGCACCAGCGCGAAAAAGCCGTCGATCTGGCCGACGACGAGACGCGGGATGATCACAGGCGGCGTCGCCTCGGCGAAAGCGTCGAGCGCGGCGCGCAGCGAAGCTTCCGTCTCGTTCGGCGCCAGCCGGAACGGCGCCTTCAACGTCGCATGGAATCCGTAGCGCCGGGCAGAGGCAGTATGGAAAGCGACTTCCGCGGCCGACAGATCGCCCACAGCCTCGACCGGCCGCGTCGCCGCGCCAAACGGGTCGCGGCCCAGCCAGTTGGCGGCAATGCGCGCCAGCTTCTCGTCCTGCCCCGGGGTGTAGTAGATCGCGTAGCGCATGGGCGTTCCTCGTCAAGCGCGCTGCGCGCCCCAAAGGAATATGCGACGCGCTTCAAGTCATTGTCTTGGCAAGTCGTGGCCCAAACGCCGGAGCGCTTGCGGCGACATGCACCGGAACCGCTGCCATAGGTGATTTCCATGACGGATTGACGAAGCTTTCGTGGGTTTTCGAAGGCAAGTCCAGCACGGAGCTCGTTAGCCGACGATTTTTCCGGGCTGGACCAACGGCTTTGCCGGCGTGCCGATCAGGCCTTCATCAGCCATTCATGCTCGGCCGCGTTGTGGAATTTCCACGTCCGCTTCGGTCCGGCCATGACATTGAGGTAATAAAGATCGTAGCCGTGGCAGGCGGCGCAAGGGTGATAGCCCTTGGGCACCAGCACGACATCGCCGTCCTCGATCGCCATCGCCTCGTCCAGTTCGCGCACGCCGTTGCGGTCGGCATCGGTGTAGACGCGTTGGAAGGCAAAGCCCTGCGGCGGGTTGAGGCGGTGATAATAGGTCTCCTCGAGATAGGATTCGGCCGGTAGGTTGTCCTGGTCGTGCTTGTGCGGCGGATAGCTCGACGTGTGGCCGCCGGGCGTGATCACCTCGACCACCAGCAGCGAATCCGCCGGCTTGCCCTCGGGCAGGATGTTGGTGACGTAGCGCGTGTTGGTGCCCTTGCCGCGCACCTCTTGGCCGAGATCGTCAGGTCCGATGACGCGCACCGGCAGACGGCCACCGAGGCCGGGCGCCGAGCAGACGGCGAGTTCCAGCTCGGTATCGGCGGTCACCGACCAGTCGGCGCCTTGCGGCACATAGACCGACCACGGCTTGCCTTCGAAGGGCGACATGCGCTCGCCGAGCAGGCCGAGATCCTTGCCGCCGGCCGATGCCTTGCCCTTGCCGGTGACGAACACCAGGCAGACCTCGCGCTCGCCGGTTTTGCCGGACACCGTCTCGCCCGGACGAAGCCGATGCAGGTCGAAACCGACATAGGTCCAGCCGGCGCTTTGCGGCGTGACATGAGCGACATGGCCGTGGCCCTTGTCGGCCTTGACGAGCAGTTTCGACATTTTTTGGCTCTCCTAATTCCTGGGCGCCCCATTGGCGCAGCTAAGAATCCGATGGACTATCGCGAAAACCTTGGAGATTGGCCGGTTCCCTCGCAACGTCGTCATTCTAGGGCGGAGCAAGGAGCGAAGCGACGCGCGCAGACCCTAGAATCCATGCCGTTACACCTGCCGTAGAATGCAGCGGTGCAGAAAGAGGCTGTCTGGGCCGGCGTTTCGGCGCCATTGTCTGCACCGTCGCGACACGTCAAAGTCATGGCATGGATCCTAGGGTCTGCGCTACGTCGCTGCGCTCCTTGCTCCGCCCTAGGATGACGAAGCGAGGGGCGTTTCGGCTAATCGCCAACGCATGCGATCCGCCATGCACGCAGTATCCGATCCGTAGACGCTTCTGAGCCATGGATTAGTCACTCCTTCGGTCCGGGTTCGGCCTTGTTCTCCTCAATCGGCTTATAGAGATAGAAAAACTGCCACACGGCATAGCCGGCGAAGCCCAGCGCGATGACGCCCCAGAACGGCGTGCCGGACGCGAATTCGATCACCGACCAGACCAGGCAGACCGCGACGACCGCGATACGGCGCCACAGCGGCCGGAAGAAGGGATGCTCATAGTCTTTCATCGCGCCAATCCAGGATTTGCCCAAAGCACAACGGATAAACCGGGCGCCCCGACTAATCCACTGCTCAGGCCGGAAAACCCTGCGTCTCGACCGTATAGCCGGCGGCCGTCATCACCCGCATAAGTTCCTTGTGGCCGACCTGGGCCATCTTGAGCGGCGGGTTCTTCTTCGGATCCTGCTCGGCCTCGACCACGAACCAGCCTTCATAGCCATGATCGGCGAAACGCTGGACAATCGCCCCGAAGTCGAGTGAGCCGTCGCCCGGCACGGTGAAGGCGCCGAGCGCCACGGCGTCGAGGAAGGACTGTTTCGCGCGGTCGAGCCTGTCGATCACGCCCATGCGAACATCCTTCACATGGACGTGGTTGATGCGCTTGTGGTGATTGTCAATGGCGCGCAGCACGTCGCCGCCGGCAAAGGCGAGATGGCCGGCATCGAGCAGCAGCGGAATGCCTTCGCCGGAGTTGCGCATGAAGGCGTCGAGCTCCGGCTCGGTCTCGACCACCGCCGCCATGTGGTGATGGTAGGAGAGCGGCATGCCTTGCTCAGCGCACCACTCGCCGAACTCGGTGACGCGCCGGCCGTAAGCCTTCATCTCGTCGGCGGAAAGTTTCGGCTTGGTGGCCAGAGGCTTGGAGCGGTCGCCCTGGATGGACCGGCCGACCTCGCCATAGACGATGCAGGGCGCATCGACCGCCTTGAACAGGTCGATCATCGGCTGGATGCGGTCCTTGTTCCGGGAGATGTCCTCGTTGACAAGCGTGCCTGAGAACCAGCCGCCGCAAAGCGTGACGTCGGCCTCCTTCAGGATCGGCAGCATCACCTTCGGATCATTGGGGAAGCGGCGGCCCATCTCCATACCGGTGAAGCCGGCCGAGCGCGACTGGCGCAAACATTCCTCCAGCGACACGTCATCGCTCAATTCCACGAGATCGTCATTCCACCATGCGATGGGGGACATGCCCAGTTTGGCTTTCAAGTCGTCACTCCAATGTCGGTTCGTTGCGAGCCGGTTCAGCCCTGACGGCTGCCCACGGCTTCCTCGTATTTCTTGCGCGCGGCATTGACTTCGCGTCGCGACGAGACTTCCGGCACGGCGACATCCCACCAATGGCCGCCGGCCTCGGTCGAGACCAGCGGGTCGGTGTCGATGACCAGCACCGTCGTCCTGTCGTTCTTCTTCGCCTTGGCCAGTCCCGTCTCCAGCTCGGCGATCGACGCTACCTTCTCGGCCGCGGCACCTAAGCTTGCCGCATGCGCGGCGAAGTCGACGTCAGGCATCACCTCGTGGCGCGCGTCCTTCAGGAGATTGTTGAAGTTGGCGCCGCCGGTCGCCATCTGCAGCCGGTTGATGCAGCCATAGCCGCGATTGTCGAGCAAAACGATGGTGAGCTTCAGGCCAAGCATCACCGAAGTGGCGATCTCGGAATTGAGCATCAGATAGGAGCCGTCGCCGACCATGACGACCACCTCCTGGTCGGGCTTCGCCATCTTGACGCCGAGCCCGCCGGCGATCTCGTAGCCCATGGTCGAGAAGCCGTATTCGGCATGGTAGGAGCCCGGCGCGCCGGCCTGCCAGAGCTTGTGCAATTCGCCGGGCAGACCGCCCGCGGCATGCAGCAGCGTGACGCCCGAGCCCATGGCGCGCTGCACGGCGCCGATCACTTGCGCATCGGACGGATAGGCGGCGTTGGTCGATGCAGTCACCTTGGCGGCGGCGGCCTGCCACTCCGTCTTGCCCTTCAATGCATTGTCGGTCCACGCGGCCGGCGCCTTCCAGCCCTTCAGCGCGGCGGACAGCTCGGCAAGCCCTTCGGCCGCGTCGGCGACCAGCGGCAGCGCCCAATGCTTGCCGGCGTCGAAGACCTGGGTATTGAAGCCAATAATGGTGCGGCCGGCATTCTTGAACAGCGCCCAGGAGCCGGTGGTGAAATCCTGCAGCCTGGTGCCGACCGCTAGCACGACATCGGCCTCTTCCGCCAGCCGGTTGGCGGCCGACGTGCCGGTGACGCCGACCGCCGCCATGTTGAGCGGATGGTCGTCGGGCAACGAGGATTTGCCGCCCTGGGTCTCACAGACCGGAATTCCGGCGCCCTGCACCAGCTTGGCGAGCTCGTCCGAAGCCTGCGAATACAGCACCCCGCCGCCCGCGATCACCAGCGGCTTCTTGGCGCCCTTCAGCGCCGCGACGGCTGCCGCCAGCTCGTTGCGGTCCGGGCGCAGCCGGCGCGGTGTCCAGACGCGCTCGGCGAACAGGCTTTCGGGATAATCATAGGCTTCGGCCTGCACGTCCTGGCAGAGCGAAAGCGTCACCGGGCCGCATTCGGCCGGATCGGTCAGCACCTGCATGGCGCGGTTCAGCGCCGGGATGATCTGCTCCGGCCGCGTGATGCGGTCGAAATAGCGCGATACGGGACGGAAGCAGTCATTGACGCTCGCCGTGCCGTCGGAGAAATCCTCGGCCTGCTGCAGCACCGGGTCGGGCAGGCGGTTGGCGAAGACATCGCCGGGCAAAAACAGGACGGGCAACCGGTTCACATGCGCGAGCGCGGCCGCCGTCACCATGTTCAGCGCGCCGGGGCCGATCGAAGAGGTCGCCGCCATGAAGCGGCGGCGGAAGTTCGCCTTGCCGTAGGCAATCGCGGCATGCGCCATCGCCTGCTCGTTATGGGCGCGGAAAGTCGGCAGCTCGTCGCGGACCTGGTAGAGCGCCTCGCCAATGCCCGCGACATTGCCATGGCCGAAGATGGCCCAGACGCCGCCGAAGATCGGCACCTTCTTCCCGTCGATCTCGGTCATTTGCCGGCTGAGGAAGCGGGTCAGCGCCTGCGCCATCGTCAGGCGGATTGTCTTGCTCATGGTGTCTCCTCCGCAGTCCTTCAGCGGTCTTGTTATGCGGCCTTGCGGCCGCGCGCGGCAAGCCATGCCTCGGTCAACTGCTCGAAGCGCGCGGCCATGTCGGCGATCGCCTCGTCATCCGACATCCTGCCGGCCAGCCATCGTTCGGCGGCGTTGACGAAGATGGTGCGGCCGACGGCAAATCCCTTGACGATCGGCGCATTGGCGGTGGCGGCAAACGCCGCGACCAGCTCGTCCTGTGGCGCTTCCAGCCCGAGCAGCACGACGCCGCGGCACCAAGGATCGTTCTTGACGATGACCTGTTCGATCTTGGCCCAGGCGCCTGCGGAAGCCTGCGGTTCGAGCTTCCACCAGTCGGGCTTGATGCCCAGCGCATAGAGTTCTTCGAGCGCGCGCGGAATGGTGGTGTCGTCGAGCTTGCCGTGCTTGCCGGCGATGATCTCGACCAGCAGTTCGCGGCCGACCTTCCGCGCAGCCTCGAACAGCGCGCGCAGCTTCTGCTGCTGCTCAACTTTGAGCGCCTCCGGGTCGTCCGGGTGATAGAAGCACAGGCATTTGATGCAATGGTCGACAGGCCATTCGGTGAGCCGCGAGCCGATATCCTGCGAAAACTCGAAACGCAGCGGCCGCGATCCCGGAAGCTCAACCGGGCGGCCGAGCCAGGCGAAGGGATGGCGGGCGAATTCGAACATGGCGTCGCGGCCATATTTTTCGTCGATCAGCATGCCGTAGCCATCGCGGCCGGCGGCGACCTTCGCCGCCGCCTTGACCGTCAGCACCTTGAAGTTGGGGATGCGCGAAACGTCGGCCCCGACCTTGGCGGCAACGTCTTCAAGCTGGACGCGATGGTCGCAGGCTAAAGCCATCAGCGAGGGGATGTCGCGTCGCCGCGTCGTTGCCCAGTGGACGTGGTTGATCGCCTCGTCCTTGCGCAGCGCAAGGTGCTTGCTGCCGTGCTTCAAAAAGAACTGCAGCTCCTCGAAGGTCGGATATTCCGGCGCGCAGAGCAGGCGCGACACCGCGAAGGCGCCGCAGGCATTGGCCCAGGTCGCGGCGGTGGCAAAGCTCTCGCCGCCGAGCCAGCCGCGCAGGAAGCCCGACATGAAGGCGTCGCCAGCGCCGAGCACATTGTAGATCTCGATCGGGAAACCCTTACCGACGATGCCGTCCTCGAGATCGTCGCTGATCGGTCCGTCATAGACGATGCAGCCTTTGGCGCCGCGCTTGAGCACGATGGTGGCCGGCGACAGCGCGCGGATCGTCTTCAGCGCGCTCAGGCAATCGTCGGCGCCGGAAGCGATCATGATCTCTTCCTCGGTGCCGACGATGAGATCGCAATCCGGCAGCACGGTCTTGAGCTGCGCCGAGACGCGGTCCGACTTCACGTAGCGCTCGAAACCCTCGGCATGCCCGGCAAGGCCCCAAAGGTTCGGGCGATAGTCTATGTCGAAGACAACCTTGCCACCACGGGCCTTCATCAGGCGGATGGCCTTGCGCTGGGCGGCATCGGAATTGGGCCGCGAGAAATGCGTGCCGGTGACGACCACCGAGCGCGCCGAGGCGATGAACGCCTCGTCGATATCCTCCTCGGCGAGCGCCATGTCGGCGCAGTCGGAACGGTAAAAGATCATCGGCGAGACGCCTTCGCTCTCGACCGAAAGCAGCACCAGCGCCGTCAGCCTCTCCTTGTCGGTCTTCAGCCCGTCGACTGAGACGCCCTCGCGCCGAAGCTGCTCACGGATGAAGCGGCCCATCTGCTCGTCGCCGACGCGGGTGAGCAGCGCCGAGCGCAGGCCGAGCCTTGCCGTGCCGACGGAAATATTGGCCGGGCAGCCGCCGACGGATTTGGCGAAAGAGGTGATGTCCTCCAGCCGCGAGCCGATCTGTTGGCCATAGAGATCGACCGAGGCGCGGCCGATGGTGATGACGTCGAGCGGCGGGTATTTCCCTTCCACGGCTTCGCCCATTCGAACCTCCCATCGGCCTTGTTGTGCAGAGCAGCGTTTGTTTTGGACAGCACGCGCTGTCGACGGCGCGGCGTCGTCAATATGAAATATTAATTCCAATCTACAGTCAATATGGAATGAGCATTCCCGAGCCGAAAAGCGCTCATCTGGGAGGCTCAGCCCTTGCGTCGGCGCCCGGCTTCGCGGCGCTTCTCGCCGACGGCGACGGTCAGCGCCATGGCCAGCGCCATCGTCGCCGATATCGAGCGGAAGCCGCCGAAATCGGCCTCGGCGACCTCGAACCAGACCTTGGCGAATTGCGCCAGCGGCGAGAAGGACGAGTCGGTGATCGCCACGATCGGCACGCCCTGCTCGGCGATCGAGCGCGTCTCCTCGATGGTCGCCGGCGCGTAAGGCGAGAAGCTGATGGCGATGACGGCGTCGCGCGGCGTGGCGAAGCCGATCATCTCGGCGTTCAGCCCCGCCGCCGATTCCACCAGCTGGTTGCGGATCTTGAGCTTGCCCAGCGCATAGGCGATGTAGGACGCCACCGGATAGGAGCGGCGCTTGGCCAGCACATAGATCGTCTCGGCTTTCGCCAGGAGCGCCACCGCCTCCTCGAAATGCGCATCGTTGAGCGAGCGCGAGATGTCGCCCAGCGAGGTGCTGGCGGCGGCTACGAAGCCGTCGAAGATCGCCCGATGCCCGCGGCCTTCCTCGGCCTTGGCGCGCAGCGCCGCCAGCCGCTCGTCATAAGAGGAGTTGCGCTCGCGCAGCCGCTCGCGGAAAACCTGCTGCAGGCTGGTGAAGCCGTCGAAGCCGAGCTGCTGGGCAAAACGGATCAGCGTCGAGGGCTGCACGCCGGCCGAGGCGGCGATGCTCGCCGCCGTGCCGAAGGCGATGTCGTCGGGATTGTCGAGCGCATAGGCGGCGATCTGCGCGATGCGCTTGGGCAGGCTCGCACGCCTGTCCAGGATCGTCGCGCGCAGCGTTTCGAAATCGCGAGGCACCCGTTCGTCCATCGTCGCTCCGCCCACGCTCATAAGGTTTTTCCCTCTCCTGCCTCATCATAGCGAGTTCGCGCAAGAACACCATAAAAAATGATTTAGATATTCCATTCTTTATCAAAATAGACTAATTCATCCACGCATACTTTCCTTTATCCTGGAGACAATCGACATGGTCGGAGTGGGCCTCATCGGCACTGGCTTCATGGGCAAGTGCCACGCCATCGCCTGGAACGCGGTGGGCACCGTCTTTCCCGATGTCGACAAGCCGAAACTGGTGCATCTAGGCGAGGTGAATGACGAGCTTGCCAAACGCAAAGCTGCCGAGTTCGGCTTCGCAAAAGGGTCCGGCGACTGGCGCGCCGTGGTCGAGGATCCGGATGTCGAGATCGTCTCGCTGACCACGCCAAACCAGTTCCACCCGGAAATGGCGATCGCCGTCCTCGAAGCCGGCAAGCATCTGTGGTGCGAGAAGCCGATGGCGCCGAGTTTCGCCGAGGCCGAGGCGATGGCGAAGGCCGCGAGGACATCCGGCAAGGTCGCCGTGCTCGGCTACAACTACATCCAGAACCCCGCCATCCGCCATATCGGCGCGCTGCTCGAGGAAAAGATCATCGGCGACGTCAACCTCGTGCGCATCGAGATGGACGAGGATTTCATGGCCGACCCCGAAGCGCTGTTCTTCTGGAAGCACGAGGCCTCTTCCGGCTACGGCGCGCTCGACGATTTCGCCGTGCATCCGCTGTCGCTGATCAGGGCGCTGTTCGGCCGCGTTTCGCGCGTCATGTGCGACATGGTCAAACCCTATGCCGACCGCAAGACCGCTTCCGGCGCCCGCCGCGCGGTCGAGACCTATGACATCGCCAGCGTCTTGATGCATCTCGAGAACGGCGTTGCCGGCTCGCTGCTGGTCAACCGCTCGGCCTGGGGCCGCAAGGGCCGCATCGCCATTCAGATCTTCGGCTCGAAGGGCTCGATCCTCTACGACCAGGAGCGGATGAACGAGTTCCAGCTCTACCTCACCGCCGACCGGCCGACCGAGCAGGGCTACCGCACTATCCTGGTGGCGCCGCACCACAAGCCCTACGATTCCTTCCTGCCGGCGCCTGGCCACGGCCTCGGCTTCAACGACCTCAAGATGATCGAATGCCGCGAGCTCCTGATGCGAATCGCCGGCAAGCCGGCCCGCATCATCGACTTCGACGAGGGGCTGGAGATCGAGCGCACCGTGCATGCCATGGCGCGCTCCTTCCAGGAGCAGCGCTGGGTCGATGTGAGGTGATCGAGCCGAGCGCTGGGGCCAGTATGGCGGCCGACGGCGGCCGGCCAATGCAAAATCGGATCCGAGCATTCAGGCCAGGTTGATAGCGACGTTGCGCAGCAGCGCCACGGACTTGCGCATGCCTTCCATCGGCGACAGCATCATGTCCTCGTGCTCGATCGACAGCACGTCGTCATAGCCGGCCTGCTTCAGCGCGGTGCAGAACTGCCGCCACCAGGTTTCACCGTGGCCGTAACCGAGCGTGATGTAATTCCAGGCCCTTTCGGCATAATGATTTGGCGGGCGCGCATCGAGCGTGCCGTCGATGGCCGCCGGTATCGGTTCGATGCGTGTGTCCTTGGCGTGGACATAGTAGATGGCCGAGCCAAGCTTGCGCACGGCGGCAATGGGATCGGCCCCCATCCATATCGGATGGCTCGGATCGTAGTTCGCGCCGACGGTCTCGCCAACGGCATCGCGCAGCCGGAACAGCGTCTGGACATTGTACACGGCCTGATGTCCATGCAGCTCCAGACAAAGCTTCCTGATGCCCAGCTTGTTCGCAAATTCGACGAGATCGCGCCAATACGGGATGATGCAATCGTCCCACTGGTAGCGCTGGATGTCGGCGCATTCGGGCGGCCAGTCGGTGATGATCCAGTTGGGGTTGGCATCGCCGGGTCCGCCCGGCAGCCCGGACATCATCACCACCCGGTCGATGCCCATCAGGCTCGCTAGCCGGATCGTGTCCTCGGTCACTTGGCGATGCTGCTTGCCCTGCGGTCCCGGATGCAGCGGGTTGCCGGAGCAGTTAAGCGCCGCGATCGTCAGCCCGTGGTCGCGAACGTTGGCGACGAATTCGGTTCGGGTCGTCTTGCTGTCCAGCATGGCGGCCAGATCGATGTGCGGCGCCGACGACCAGTTGCCGCAGGCGAACTCCAGTGTCTCCAGTCCGAGATCGGCCGAGGCGCGCAGCATCTCGTCGAAGGACAGGTTGCCGAGGCTGTCGGTGATCATGCCAATCTTCATTTCGGAAACTCCCGCTTATTTCGGACCATCCGCTCACAGCTCTACGGGTTCGAACCTGCCGGACCGGGCCGACGCTAGCGCTGCCTCGCAGAGGATCATGGCCTTGCGCCCATCGCTGGCCGTGACCGCCGGACTCCTGCCCGTCTCGACGCAGGTGATGAAGTGATCGATCTCGGCGGCGTAGGATTCCGCATAGCGTTCGACGAAGAAGTAGTAGGGCTTGTCGCGCGATATACCTTTGCCGCCGTACATTTCCACAGAGGTCGGCAGCCGGTTGCCGGCCTGCAGCATGCCGTCGGCGCCGTGCACCTCGATGCGCTGGTCGTAGCCGTAGGCGGCCCTGACGCTGTTGTTGATGTGACATTGCCGGCCGGACGCCGTTCGCAGGATGAACATCGCGGTGTCGTAGTCGCCGAGCTTCCTGTATTGCGGCGCAACAAGGGAGGAGCCGGTCGCGAAGAGCTCCACAGGCTCTTCGCCAAGCATGTTCCGCGCCATATCGAAATCGTGGATGGTCATCTCGCGAAAGACGCCGCCGCCTCCGGCCAGCGCTTCCTCGGTCTCCGGTTCGGGATCGCGGCTGGTGATGATGACCTGCTCGACGGCGCCGATTTCGCCGCCGTCGAGGCGCTCCTTCAGCGCCCGGAAGCTCGGATCGAAGCGGCGGTTGAAGCCGATCTGGAAAGGCACGCCGGCTTTCGCGACCAGGGCCAGGCACTCGTCGGTGCGCTTGAGGTCAAGATCGATCGGCTTCTCGCAGAAGATCGCCTTGCCATGCGCGGCGGCCGCCATGGCAAGCTCCGCGTGCGTGCGCGTGGCCGAAGCGATGAACACCATTTTCACTGCCGGATCGTTCATAACGGTCTCGGTGTCCACGATCTCGGCGCCGGTTACGGCGGCGACCTTCTCGGCCGCCTCGCGATTGGGATCGACGACGTAGCGCAGCCGCACCTTCGGGTGGCGCGCGAGATTGCTCGCATGCACGCGGCCGATCAGCCCCACCCCGAACAGACAAACATCCATCATGCGTTCGACTTTCTCATCAGGCCGCTCCAGCGCTGCCCGCCGGTTCGTGTATCCGAGCGGCAATCATTTCACCGCGCCCATGGTCAGCCCGCGCACCAGATGCCGCTGCACCAGGAGAGCGAAGAAGACGATCGGCAACGCGCCGATGACGCCGGCGGCCGCCATCGAGGCCCAGTCGGTATCGATGCGCCCGATGAGTGTGGCGGTGCCGCGCGGCATGGTCATCGCCCGCGGCGTCGCGGTCAGCGCCAGCGCGAAAAGGAATTCGTTGAAGGTGACCAGCACGGCGAAGATCGCGGTGGCCGCGAGCCCCGGTGCCGCCAATGGCAGCGTGATGCGGCGGAAGGCGCCGAAGCGTGAATCGCCGTCCACCATGGCCGCCTCCTCGAGGTCGACCGGGATCTCGCGGAAGAAGCTCTCCATCATCCAGACGCAGAAGGTGACGTTGAAGGCGGTGTAGGTGGCGATCAGGCCGAGCCAGCTGTCGAGCAGCCCGAGGCTCAGCATTAAGAGATAGACGGGTATCAGGATCACCACCGGCGGGATGATGCGCAGTGTCAGGAGGAAGAGACCGATCTTGCGCTCCGCGGCGAATGGCAGGCGGAACCTCGCGATCGCGTAGGCGCCCATCGCGCCGAAGACCAGCGCTATCGCGACCGAGAAGAAGGTGACCACCACCGAGTTCGTCAGGTAGGAGCCGAACTGCTTTTCGGTGAACAGCCTGACGTAATTGTCGAGCGTCGGCACATGCGGATAGAGAGTGCCTTCCTGCGTGATCTCGCGGTTGGACTTGAGCGAGGTGGACACCAGCCAGTAGATCGGCAGCAGCACCACTGCCAGCACGAAAATGGTGGTGAGGATGCGCGCCAGGCGGGTGCTCATGACGCGTCGATCCTGCGCAGGAGCCTGATGGCGCTGAAGGCGAGCGCGAGCACGACGAGGCCGATCGTCACGAACAGCGCCGCCGCGTATCCGGTCTGCTGGAATTTGAAGGCGGTGTCGTAGCCATAGATCGAGATCAGCCTCGTCGCTTCGCCCGGCCCGCCACGGGTCAGCACGAAAACCTGGTCGAAGGTGCCGAAGGCATCGATGGTGCGGAGCACGATGGCGACCGCCAGCACCGGCCGCATCATCGGGAAGGTGAGATCGGCGAAGACGCGCCAGGACCCGGCGCCGTCGACGCGCGCCGCCTCGAACGGCTCGTGCGGCAGCGACTGCAGGCCGGCGAGCAGGATCAGGAACATCAGCGGCGTCCACTCCCAGACGTCGAGCACGACAAGGCCGATGAAGGCATTGAGCGGGTTTCCGAGGATCTGGACCCCGCCGCCGCCCATGGCCTCCGAGAGCGCCGTCAGCATGCCGGCGTCGCTGGCGTAGATCAGCCTGAACAGGATGGCGACGACGACCGGCGTGATCACCATGGGAATGATCAGCACCGTCCTGAGCAGCCGAATGCCGCGGAATTCGTGCAGGCAGAACAAGGCAAGCGCGAAGCCCAGCACTGCCTCGATCGAAACCGACAGCGCCACGAACTTGACCGTGACCCACAGCGAATTCAGGAACTGTGCGTCGCTCCAAAGCTGCACATAGTTCCGGAAGCCGACATGGGAGACCGGCGAGCCGTAGCGGTAAGCCCTGGTGCTGGCGCGCAGCCCGTCCCAGAGCGGATAGACAAGCACGCCGAGCACGATCGTTAGGCCCGGCGCCAGCATGAGATAGGGGAGGGCGAGGTCGAGCCCCGCCCCCTGCAGGCGATATTTGCGTGCCTGCATGCCGGTTTGCATCAGTAGTACCCGGCCGTGGTCAGATAGTCCTTGACCTGCTTGGCCGCCGTGTCCAAGGCCGCACCGCCGCCGGAGCCGGCCTGCAAAGCCTTGTTGAGTTCGATGCCGAGCAGTTCCTCGACCTTCGCCCAGTCGGGGGTGCGCGGCCGCGGCAGCGCGCCGGCGTCGAGCTGCTGCAGGGCGACCGGTATCAGACGGTTGCCGGGCTTGGCGATGCCGAAGGCGTTGCGCTTGACCGGGATCGAGCCCGCTTCCGAGAGCTTGGCCTGTGTTTCGGCGCTGACATACCACTTCAGGAATTCGATCGAGTTCGCCTTGTTGGGCGCCGATTTCGGCACGCCGGCGATGAAGATGCCCATCTGGGCGATCGCCTTTTCCTGCTTCGGCACAACGCCGAAATCGAGCTTGCCGGCCACCTTGGTCTGGGCGGGGTCGTCCGCCTTCAATGCGTTGCCCGAATATTGGATGATCGCCCCTGCCTCCCCGCCGAGGATCGCCGCGCCCTCTTGGTCGGAGTCGAACTCGACCACGCCGCTCGGCGCGTTCTGCTTCATCGTGCCGACGAAGAAATCGGCCGAGGCCTTGCCTTCGGCCGAATTGAAGATCGGGTTCCACTTGTCGTCGAAGAAGGAGCCGCCGAACGACAGGAAGACCGGATACCAGCTGGTGACGATCGGGTTGCCGGAAACGCCGCGGAAGACGACCGGGTATTTGATCTTGCCGGCCGCGACGCCTTCCTTGCCCTTGGCGATCACCTCGTCCCAGGTCTTGGGCGCACCGCCGGTGAAGACGTCGTTGCGATAGGTCAGCGTCTGCAGGTCACCGACGAAGGGCACGCAGATCAACGTCGGCTTGGCGTTCTCGAAGCCCTTGACGCGCGGCCCCTTCTGCGGCGGCCAATAGCCCATGTCGATCATCGCGCCGATCCAGTCCTTGTCCGACCCATCGATGCCTCCGGCGCCAAGATCCTCGAGCACGTTGGCGGCGCCGAACTGCGGCACCCATGGGTCGTCGAGCAGGTAAAGGTCATACTGGCCGGCGCCGCTCTGGGCGTCGGCGAACCACTTCTCGAGCGTCACCCCGTATTCGTCCTCGAGGAACTGGATGTCGAAGCCCTGCTCCTTGGCCAGCGGGATGATCTTTTCCTTGAACGGCGTCAGGCCGCCATCGGCGAAGGCACCGATGATCACCTTCTTTCCGGCTGCGCGGGCAGGCATCGGCAGGCCAAGCGTGGTGAGGGCGGTGGTCGCCAAAGCCAGGCCAAGCCCACCCTTGATGACGGAGCGGCGAGTAAGTCTGCTGGAATGCATCATGTCACTCTCCCATTGTTGTTGACCCTGTGGACGGCTGTCAGGCCGTCCGAATTGAAGAAACAGGCGTTCGCCGGGTCGAAGGCGACGCCGATGCTTTCACCCACCACACCCCTGAAATCGCGTCCGGCACGCACCTGGACGTTGCCGGCTTCGAGGCGGACATTGACCAGCGTCTCGTTGCCCATCGGTTCGACGACGTAGATTTCGCCGGGCAGGGCATCGGGCGTGGCGACGCCGGCAGCGCTGCAGTCCTCCGGCCGGAGGCCGATTTCGGCGACGGAGGCGGCGCGGCAGGCAGCAAGCCGCGCGGCGTCCAGTGGGACGACCTTGCCGGCCACGATGACGCCTTGCTCGCAAAGCGCTGCCGGCAGAATGTTCATCGGCGGGTTGCCGACGAAGGTGGCGACGAAGCGGTTTGCCGGGCGGTCGTATATCTCGATGGGCGGCGCCATCTGCTGCAGCTCGCCGCCATGCATGACGGCGACGAAGTCGGCCATCGTCAGGGCTTCGACCTGGTCGTGGGTGACATAGATGGTGGTGGCGCTGAGGCGCTGGCAGAGCCGCTTGATCTCGCCGCGCATGGTGAGCCGCAGTCTTGCGTCGAGATTGGACAGCGGCTCGTCCATCAGGAAGGCCGCCGGGTCGCGCACGATGGCGCGGGCCAGCGCGACGCGCTGGCGTTGTCCGCCCGAGAGCTGGCGCGGACGGCGGTCGAGCAGATGGCCGATCTCGAGCACGGCGGCGACCTCGCCGATCTTGGCCTTTCGCCCGGCTTCGGGCGTGCCGCGTATCCACAGCGGATAGCCGATATTTTCGGCGACCGTCATCTGCGGATAAAGCGCGTAGCTCTGGAAGACCATGGCGATGTCGCGGTCGCGCGGCTGCAGCCGGGTGACGTCGCGTTCGCCGATAAAGACCTTGCCGGCGGTCGGCATGTCGAGCCCAGCCAGGATGCGCAGCGCCGTCGTCTTGCCGCAGCCCGACGGGCCGAGCAGGGCGAGGAATTTGTGGTCCGGCACCGCAAGGTCAAGCGATCGCAGCACGTTGAGCGCGCCGAAGCTCTTGACCACCTTCTGGTACAGAACCGAGCTCATTTCCCTCCCCGGCGCCCCATGTTTTCTTCAGGCCTTGCGCTCGTGGACGTAGAAGCCCGCGCCCTCGGCCAGCTTCTTCAGATTCCGATACCCCATCGTCGCGTAGGTCAAGGGATACGCCTTGGCCGGGTCCTGCTCGGCCTCGACCACCAGCCAGCCGGAATAGCCCTGGTCGGCGAGTATCTTTAAGAGCGTCGGATAGTCGATCGCGCCGTCGCCCGGCACGGTGAAGATGCCTTCCATCACCGCGCCCATGAAGCTCATGTCGGCCTCGCGCGCTTTCTTTAAGATGGCCGGGCGCACATCCTTGCAATGGACATGCACGACGCGCTCGACATGCCGGCGCAGCAATTGCTCCGGGTCGCCGCCCGAAAAGGCGCAGTGTCCGGTATCGTAGAGCAGGCCGACCGCCTCGCCGGTGCTGTGCATCAGCCTGTCGATCTCCGCGTCGGTCTCGACGATCGTGCCCATGTGATGGTGGAAGGCCATGCCGACGCCGAAATCGGAAAACCGCTCGGCGAGCCGGGTGATCTTGGCGCCATAGGCCTTCCATTCCCCGTCCATCAGCTTCGGCCGCTGCGAGATCGGGTCGTGGATCGCGCCATGCCGGCCGCGCGAGGTGTCGGCATAGACGACGCGCCTGGCGCCGAGGTCGCGAAGCAGCGTCAGATGCGGCCGGATCGCCTCGAACTCCTCGTCCACCTCCTTCTCGCAGATGCGCCCGTCATACCAGCCGGAGACCAGCGCCAGCCCGTAATGGTCGAGGATGGGCCTCAGCGCACGGCTCTCGCGCGGGAACTTGCCGCCAAGCTCGGTGCCGGCATAGCCGGCCTCCGCGGTTTCGCTGAGGCAGGTCTCGAGCGGCGTGTCGCCGCCCAGTTCCGGCACGTCGTCATTGGTCCAGGTGATCGGGTTGATGCCAAGTCGAACTGTCGTCATTGCTCGCTTTCCGCCCCGCAGCCATGATGGCTGCGGGGTGTCCTGTCTCGGGAGGAGATGCTGCGGTTGCCGGCGGCGGGGCGAAACCCTGCCGTTCGTTCGGCACGACGCCCTCCCAGCGCCGCGCCTCAGATGTTTTGTCGGCGTCTTACCCCAACGTCATTGAGCGAAGTCTACGCCGCTCTGTCTCCATCGCGAGGGCCAGTTTTCTGGTAAATGAAGGAACCAGTTTGTGCGGAGAGGCGGGTGTGGCAGGATGGGTAGATGGGCAACCTCGAAATCATTGATCGTCGGCGCGAGGCCCCCCTCTCTGGCCTGCCGGCCATCTCCCCCTCAGGGGGGGAGATCGGATGTCGCGCCGGCTTTCGCCAATCGCCGACGCCGCAAAGAAAAGCGAGACGCCTGAACTGCCAATCTCCCCCCTTGAGGGGGAGATGTCCGGCAGGACAGAGAGGGGGGCGAAGGAACTCGACCTTGCAGCACAAGCGTGTCGCGGCACGCCATTGCGGGGTGTAAACCATGCGCTCCCACCCCAAACCCCAGGCGTTCCCGCTCGACATGCTGGCCGTGAACCGCTCGAGCCCCGAGCATCTGTCGCGTCAGCTCTATCACGGCCTCGTCGCCGTCATCCGCAACCGCACGCTGGCGCCAGGCTCGGAGCTTCCCTCCACCCGCGCCCTGGCCGCCGAGCTCGGCCTTGGCCGCAACACCATCGTCGCCGCATATGACCAGCTCGTCACCGAAGGCTATCTCGCCAATCGCCAGGGCGCTCGTCCGGTCATCGTCGACCTGCCCGAAGGCCCGCGCGAGACACCGGCCGAGGAGCCGCCTATGCCGCTGCGCCAGCCCTCGCTGCGCGGCCAGCAGCTGCTCAGCCAGCCCTATCATCACGGCCGGCCGGGGCATGTCGCCTTCCACCCCGGCATGCCGGATGCGCAGAGCTTTCCCTTCGGCGTCTGGGGCCGCCTGGTTGCGCGCCGCGCCAGCCATGGCGGCGAGACGCTGTTCGGCACCTATGACGTCACCGGCCACCCGGCGCTGAAGGAGGCGATCGCCGGTTATCTTTATTCCGCGCGCGGCGTGCGCTGCCGCCCCGAGCAGATCGTGATTACCACCGGCGCGCAGGCCGCCTTCGATCTTTTGGCCCGCCTGCTGCTTGATCCCGGCGACACGGTGTGGATGGAGGAGCCAGGCTATTACGGCGCCAAGGCCGCCTTCACCGTGGCCGGCGCAAGAATCCTGCCGATTGCGGTCGACCAGGAGCGCGGCTGGCGCCTCGATGCTCCAACCTTCTCGCCCCGTCTCATCTATGTGACGCCGGCCTGCCAGCATCCGCTCGGCATCACCATGCGCATGGAGGAGCGGCTGCGCCTGCTCGACATCGCCGAGACCACGAACGCCTGGGTGATCGAGGACGATTTCGACGGCGAATACCGCTTTCAGGGCCGCCCCGTGCCGGCGATCCAGAGCATGGACCGTTCCGGCCGCGTCATCTATGTCGGCACCTTCGCCAAGCTGCTGTTCCCGGCGCTGCGCCTCGGCTTCATGGTGCTGCCGCAAGAGCTCGCCGGTCGCATCGTCAACGCACTGTCCACCACCGGCCAGTTTGCGCCGCTGCTGCTGCAGGCCGCCTTGGCCGACTTCATCACCGAAGGCCATATGAGCCGGCATCTGAAGCGCATGCGCCGCATCTACGCCCAGCGCCGCCAGCTTTTTCGCGAGATCGTGACCGAGCGCCTGCGCGATGAGATCACGCTGTCCCCCGCCGAAGCCGGCATCCAGGTGGTGGGCTATCTCAAGGATGGCATCGACGACATCAAGGTCAGCCAGGCCGCAGCAAAAAGGGTGATCAACGTCTCGCCGCTGTCGAAATATTTCCAGAACACGGCCCCGACGCAAGGCCTGGTGCTGGGCTATGCGGCGTGTGATGCCGCGCAGACGCGGGACGGGGTGGAGCGGCTGGCGCAGGCGATCCGCGAGATGCTGGGGTGAGGGTTTCGCGGCGCCGGTAAATGGCGCGCCCGACGTCCTGCTTGGCTAGGTCGCACGAGGCGGCAAGCCTGCCGAGGAACAAATGGCCTCTTCGCGGCCGCTCAACCAAAAAGGTGCATGGAGTACCGCCGCCGCATTGATTGAATCAATTATCCCGATATACAAGCTGATTTCGGGTTCAAATCGCATAGGCTGGAAATCCATTGAGTCGCAATTTTCTGGTGATCGAGCCTGAGGAGGGCATGGCCGTCCTCAAGGGCCTTGCCTCTTCGGCGCGCATTTCCATGCTGAGGCTGCTGCATGAGAAGGGCCCGATGAATGTCAACGAAATAGCCTCCGTGCTGTCGCTGCCGCAGTCGACGGTCTCGACCAATATCCAGGTGCTTGAGGATGCGGGCCTGATCCGCACCGAAAACCAGAAGGCGAAGAAAGGCAGCCAGAAGATCTGCTATCCGACCGCCGAGGAAGTGCTCGTGGTCTTCAAGAGCGAGTATCGTGCGCTCAAGAACGACGCGATCGAAGTATCGATGCCGATTGGGCTTTACACCGGCTTCGAGGTCACCGCGCCCTGCGGTCTCTGTTCGCCGGACGGGATCATCGGTCTGCTCGATGTTCCCAACACTTTCCTGGATCCGGACCGTATGAAGGCCGGTTTGTTGTGGTTCACGCGCGGCTTCGTCGAATATCAGTTCCCCAACAATGCCAAGCTCGCCAATACCGAGATTACCGAGCTCGAGCTGGTGGTGGAACTGTCCTCGGAAGTGCCGGGCACCAGCGCCGACTGGCCCTCCGACATCACGCTGACGATCAATGGCGTCGACGTCGGCACCTGGACGTCGCCCGGCGATTTCGGCGACAAGCGCGGCGTTTTCACGCCCTCCTGGTGGAAGCTCAAGGGCTCGCAATATGGCAAGCTGAAGAACTGGCGGGTTTCCGCTGACGGAACCTATGTCGACGGTGTTAGGATTTCCGAGACCAGCCTCGCCGCCCTCGACCTCAAGGGCCATCATTCGATCCGGGTTCGTATCGGCGTCAAGGATGACGCCGAGCGCCCCGGCGGAATCAATATTTTCGGCAAGGGATTTGGAAATTACGATCAGGACATTCTGCTGAGGATCAAAACCGGTTGATATCGTCAAATCGGGTCTCAAAAATAGTGCGGGAATTTCAAGCATTTGGCAGCATTTGCGGCTGAGGCTGCCGGTCAATTGTCAGACTTTTGGCGGTTTTTCGCTTGACGAACGGATGCAGTTTCCCTTTGATATCTAATAAGGTGATTTAAATCACTATTTATGATATTCTCGGAGGGAAATGCATGAAGGCGGCCGTTACGGCGCATCCGCGTTATATCGTCTCGAAGATCGATCCCAGGCTTTATGGATCCTTCATCGAGCATCTTGGGCGGGCGGTCTACACCGGCATCTATGAGCCCGGTCATGCGACGGCGGATGACAATGGCATGCGTCGCGACGTCATCGATCTCGTCAGGGAGCTCAGAGTTCCGATCGTCCGCTATCCTGGCGGCAATTTCGTATCCGCTTACAATTGGGAAGATGGCGTCGGTCCCAAGGAAGGGCGCCCGGTGCGCCTTGACCTTGCCTGGCACACGTCGGAAAGCAATGAAGTCGGCCTGCATGAATTTGCCGACTGGTGCACCTCGGCGAACACCGAGATGATGCTTGCCGTCAATCTCGGCTCGCGTGGGCTCGATGAAGCCCGCAACCTTCTGGAATACGCCAATCATCCCGGCGGCAGCGAGTGGAGCGACAAGCGCATCGCCAACGGCCGCAAGGAGCCCTTTGACGTCAAGCTCTGGTGTCTTGGCAACGAGATGGACGGCCCTTGGCAGATCGGCCACAAGACCGCCGACGAGTATGGCCGCCTGGCCCACGAGACCGCCAAGGCGATGCGTGCCTTCTCCAAGTCGCTCGAGCTCGTGGTCTGCGGCTCGTCAAATGCCAAGATGCCGACATATCCGGAATGGGAAGCGACCGTTCTCGATCATACTTACAACGAGGTGGATTACATCTCGCTGCACATGTATTTCGACAATGAAGCCAACGACGCGCCGAACTATCTAGCCATGAGCGAGAAGCTCGACGCCTACATCGTCTCGGTCGCCGGCGTCATCGATTATATCAAGGCCAAGAAGCGCTCCAAGAAGCAGGTCTACATCTCGTTCGACGAATGGAACGTCTGGTACCATTCCAAGGAGCAGGACAAGAAGATCCTTGGCGGCAATGAGGGTTGGCCCTTCGCCCCGCCATTGCTCGAAGACATTTACAATTTCGAGGACGTGCTGCAGGTCGGCCTGATCCTCAACACCTTCATCCGTCGTTCCGACGTGGTCAAGATCGCGTGCCTGGCGCAACTGGTCAACGTCATCGCGCCGATCATGACCGTTCCCAACGGCCCGGCATGGCGTCAGACGATCTTCTATCCTTATCTCTATGCCTCGGTCTACGGCCGCGGCAATGCGCTGGATCTGAAGGTGGAAAGCCCGACCTACAGCTCCACCGTTGCCGGCGATGTTTCATATGTCGACGTCGCCGGCGTGCATGACACGGAAACCGGACATGTCACCTTCTTTACCATCAACCGCCATTCGAGCGAGGAAATCGAAACCGCGATCGACATAGCGGGCTTCGGCGCGGCTGAGATCGTCGACCATCAGCTGATGACGCATGCTGATCTGAAAGCCGTCAATTCGGCTGAGAACCCAAGCAATGTCGGTCCCAGGAAGGGGACCGGCGCGTCGCTGGTGGGCGGCAAATTGAGCCTGCCGCTGCCGCCCTATTCCTACCAGATGGTCCGCCTGAAGCTCTGACTTCAGGCGCATCGTCGTGCATGGGCTGAGGAGGAGGAGCCTCGACGTGACAGCCGATATCGAGATCAGGAATGTGAGCAAACATTTCGGCGCCATGACGGTGCTGGATGATCTGTCTCTCTCCATCAAGGCACGCGAATTCATCGTGTTTCTCGGGCCCTCCGGCTGCGGGAAATCGACGCTTCTGCGCATGATCGCGGGCCTCGAAACTGTCGATACCGGCGAGATAGCCATCAACAACGAACGTATCGATCATCTGCCGCCGGGCAAGCGCGGCATTGCCATGGTGTTCCAGTCCTATGCGCTTTATCCGCATATGAGCGTGCGCGACAACATGGCATTCGGGCTTGAGAATATCGGCATGCCGCGCGACGTCATCGATGCGCGCATAAAGGAGAGCGCCCGCATCCTCGAAATGGAGCACCTGCTCGAGCGCAAGCCGGGCCAGCTCTCCGGCGGCCAGCGGCAGCGCGTCGCCATCGGCCGTGCGATCGTCAAGGAGCCGAAGGCCTTCCTGTTCGACGAGCCGCTCTCCAATCTCGATGCGGCATTGCGGACCCGTACCCGCATCGAACTTGCCCAACTGCATCAGCGCCTGCAATCGACGATGATCTTCGTCACCCACGACCAGGTCGAGGCGATGACGCTCGCCGACCGTATTGTCGTCATGAACAATCGCAAGATCGAGCAGATCGGCTCTCCCATGGAAATCTACGACCGCCCCGCGACCAAATTCGTCGCAGGCTTCGTCGGCGCGCCGGCGATGAATTTTGTCGAGGCGACGCTCGACAGATCGAGCCGGAATGCCACGGCCAGGTTTGCGGACGGCGTGTCGGTTCAGACCGAGATCGCCTCCGGCCAGACGAGCGATGGCAAATACACTTTCGGCATCCGTTCGGAAGACGTGGGCATCGTTCCCGTCGGGCAGGGCAATGCAGATGGCGTAGTCGATGTGCTTGAGCGGCTCGGCGAACGCACCTTGGTCTACGCCCGGCTTGGCGACGGCCAGCAGATCGTCGGCTCGGATGCCGGCAACAGCCGCGTTGCGGTCGGCGACAAAGTCGGGCTCGCCTTCGACGGCCGGAAATCGCATCTGTTCGGCGAGACCGGTCGCGCCTGGCACGCGGGGGAGGTCTGACATGGATGACCGAAGGGCGACGCCGCGCACCGCGCTTCCGGCCGCCGGCGCCAGAACCGCAAGCGTCGATATTTACGCGCCGCAATGGCGAAACTTCATTTTCGTCGCGCCATTCCTGTTCTTCTTCACGACGCTTCTGCTGGTCCCGCTGTTCTGGGGAATGTGGCTGAGCTTCCACAAGGCTGACACGTTCTCGTCCGGAAACTTCGTCGGTTTCGGCAACTATATCAGGCTGTTTCACGACAAGGTGTTCCTGCAATCGGTCTGGAATACCTTCTACTTCGTGCTTCTGACGGTGCCGACCCTGGCACTGATCGGCCTTTTTCTCGCGCTTTGCCTCAACCGCCGCACGCGCACTGCCGCGGTGCTGCGGACCCTGTTCTTTTCTTCCTCGGTGCTGTCGGTCACGATCGTCACGCTGATCTGGCGCATCGTGTTCATTCCGAATGTCGGCCTTCTGTCGACGATCTACGGATGGTTCGGCGCAACCGCCCCGGCTTTCATTTCTGATCCCAGCCTGGCTATGATCGGCATCGCCATTGCCACCGTCTGGTGGTGCATCGGCCTGCCGATGATGCTCTTTCTCTCCGCCCTCCAGCAGATTCCGCAGGATATCTACGAAGCGGCAGCCCTGGACAATGCCAATCGCTGGCAGACGTTACGCTCGATCACGCTGCCGTCGATCAAACGCACCTTCGTCCTGGTGGTCATCGTCCAGATCGTGCTGCAGTTCCAGCTGTTCGGCCAGGCCTGGCTGATGACACGCGGCGGTCCGAACAACCTGACCAAGCCGATCGTGCTCTACATCTATGACACCGCGTTCCGTCGCTGGGATCTCGGCATGGGTGCCGCGGCTTCGGAGGTCCTGTTCGTCCTGATCCTGATGGCGGCCATGGCCCAGTACCTGGTCACGCGCAACAAGGCGGGTCAGGCATGAGGGCTCCAACCATTTCCATCAAGGGACGCGCATTCGGCGACCGCGTCTTGCTGGCTCTGGTCATCCTGCTTTCCCTGGTCATGGTCGCGCCGGTTCTGTGGGTTATCGGCCTGTCGCTCAAGGAAAATGCCGAGCTGATGGCAAATCCGAATTCGGTGTTTCAGGCGCCCTATACGCTCAAGAACTACATCAACACCATCGGCACCTCGTCGGTGTTCGTCTGGGTGCGCAACAGCATCATCGTCTCCGGAGGATTGACGCTCGGAACGCTGATCCTGTCATCGCTTGCCGGCTATGGCTTTGCACGGCTGAATTTCCCCGGCCGAAACGTCCTGTTCGTGATCGTCCTCTTCGGCCTGGCAGTTCCGGAACAGGCCGTGCTTGTCGCCCGCCATCAGATCTTCAGCATGCTGAACTTCCACAACACCTATCACGGGCTCATTCTCCCGGGCCTGTCGGCTTCTTTCGGCGTCTTCCTGATGACCCAGTATTTCAAGGCCATCCCGAAGGAGCTGGACGAAGCCGCCATGCTGGACAATGCCAGCCGGTTCAGGACGTTCTGGAAGGTTCTTTTGCCGCTCACGGTGCCCGCTCAGGCAACTCTCGGCATCTTCACCTTCCTCGGCGCGTGGAACGATTACTTGTGGCCGCTGATCTCGGCAACCAAGAAGGATATGTACACGCTGACGGTCGGCATGGCCTCGACACAGACCAATTTCGCCCAGTCGGAAGGCATCGGCTTCTTGATGGCGCAGGCGGTGTTCGCCGGCGCGCCGATCCTGATCGTCTACCTGTTTTTCCAGAAATACATCGTCACGGCCGTCTCGGGCGCCGCGGTGCGATGACGAGATTGCCTGACGGCGGGCGTCGCAAGCGATTGAAGCATGAAGCCAGTCCAGCGTGGAGTGGCGCAGACTCAGGAGGAGGAACTGATATGAAAATGAAGAAAGTCCTGTTTGCAGCGGTCTCGGCGGGCGTGCTGATGCTCGCAAGCCCGAGCCTTGCAGCGACGGAATTGACGGTGCAGCGGTTTTTCGGTGCCTGCGATGCCGATTTCGGCACCAACACCGATGTCGCCAAGGCAGTAGGCGAATGCGGCATCATCACCTCGCTGATCAACAAGTTCAACGCCGACAACCCCGACGTTCACGTCAGCGTCAGCACTGTGGAATGGCCGGGCTATGACCAGCTGACCGCACAGTTTGCTTCGGGCGAGGCTCCCGACATCGTCACGATTCATGAATCCGCGCTTTCGGATTACCAGTCCAAGGGGCTGTTGATGCCGCTTGACGATCTGTTGAAGTCCGTCGGCGTCACACCCGATTCCTTCACAGACGCGGCGCGCAACGGCGCCACCAAGGACGGCAAGATCTATGGCCTGCCGATCGACAGCTGGACGATGCTCTATCACATCAACATGGATCTCTTCAAACAGGCTGGCCTCGTCAATGCCGACGGCACGCCGATCCTTCCGACGTCGCCCGAGGAACTGCTCGCCCAGGCCGAACAGTTCAAGCAGAAGACCGGCAAGCCCTACTTCGTTCAGAACTTGGCCAATGAGACCGCGCTCTACACGCGCAATCTCTACACCTATCTCTTCCAACAGAATTCCGATTTCTTCGCCGATCCAAAGCATGTGAAGCTGAACACGCCGGAAGCCAAGAAGGTCGTCGAAATGTACAAGGCGATCTTCGACAAGGACTACACCACCAAGGACCTCGACTACGGCGGCGCCATCAACGCCTTCCTTGCCGGTGGAGGTGGCGTGCAGCTCAACGGCACGTGGGTCGTCGGCGACAACAACGCCCAGTCCGAAACCAAGGGCACGGCCCTCAACAAGGGCGGCTATGCAGTCTACCCGTATCCGCAGCTATTTGCCGGCGCCCACGCGCAATATGCCGACGGCCACACCTGGGCAGTCTCGCAGAAGGACCGCACACCCGAACAGACCGCGGCTATCGGCAAGTTCCTGAAGTTCTTCGCCGACCATGACTTCGATTGGTCGCGCACAGGCCACCTGCCGGCCTACAAAGCGATCATCGCCTCGGACGCCTTCAAGGCGCTGCCGCATCGCAACACCATCGCCGCGGTCGCCGATCTCGGCAGACCGCTGCCGTCCGCGGTACAGCGCCAGTTCGCGATCCAGGACATCGTGGGCGAAGAGATGAGCGCTGCAATCACCGGCCAGAAGGACGTCGATGCCGCACTTGCCGACATGGAAAGCCGCGTCAACGAATTGCTCGCCAACATTTGACCGCAGGTCTCTCGGAAACGCTCTCGATGCCCGCGGCTGAAGGCCGTCGCGGGCATTCTTGGTCAATGAAGCAGCACCGCATCTTCGGACCGTTCGCAAATTTCAGGCCACGTCCCGCCGAATTGGCTTGCGATCATCAGCCGCGAACACCGCGCTCGCCTCGCTGACGATAGAGACATGGTCCCTGGCGGCCTTGCCCGCAGCCACGCTGTCTCCGCGCATGATTGCGGTGACGATCAGGTCGTGTTCCTGCCAGGATTTGGCCAGCCGTCCGGGCAGCATGAACTGGGCGCGGCGGAAGGGTGCCAACCGGCTGCGGGTCATCACGGTGAGTTCGTGGATATGCGCATTGTGGGCGCCACGATAAAGCCGGCTATGGAATTCGGTGTTGAAATACTCATAGTCCTCCTCGGCGCCCAGCTGCACCATCCGCGCCGAAGCCTGGTGTTCGATCTCGAGCCCGCGACGCTCGCTGCTGGTCATGCGCTCGGCCGAGAAGCTCGCGCAGATCGCTTCCAGCTCGGCCATGCTCTCGAACATCGAGGCGAGATGTTCCTGCGTCACGACGGCAACGATAGCGCCTCTGTTGGGCCGCCTCTCGACCAGGCCCATGGCGCTGAGCTGGCCGAGCGCCTCCCTGACAGGGGTGCGTGATACTTCGAAGCGAGCGGCGAGCGAGGTCTCGTCCAGCTTTTCGCCCGGGCGCAGGTAGCCGGTGACGATCCGATCGCCGATCGCCCGGACCATCTGATCCACGGTCGTGCCCGACCTGATCAAGCTGCGCTTCCCCGACAATTTTCCTCCGTCGCGTCTTCTCGTGGAGTCGGCCGACTCATTGGCCCTCCGACTCGGATATGCCCTCTATGCCTCTATTTTAATCTGCCTGTCAAACTGGCTACTTTCGAGGCAAAAAGTGCATGCAATTGCCTCCGGCATAGGCATAAGCGTTCGAGCTGGTGGCTGATTTTATTGAATAAATTTCAAGACACAAACTGGCACGGCGGTTGCATGCACTTTCTTGGACGGCATGTTAACCGACCCGGAAAAGGGTCCCAAAGGGGAGCATTCACTATGACCGACAGATTCATGCTTAACCGCCGCCAACTGCTCAAGACCTCAGCCGCGGGAGCCGCGCTCGGCCTCGCCTCGGCATCCTTTCCAATCAGCCGTGCCTTCGCCGCCGCCGCCACTGTCGGCTTCATCTATGTCGGCCCGAAGGACGACTATGGCTACAACCAGGCGCATGCCGAGGGGGCGGCCGCGCTGAAGGGCATCGAAGGCATCTCCGTCGTCGAGGAGGAAAACGTTCCCGAGACGGTCGACGTCCAGAAGACGATGGAATCGATGATTAACCTCGACGGCGCTTCGCTGATCTTCCCAACCTCCTTCGGCTATTTCGATCCGCACATGCTGGCCATGTGCGCGAAATTCCCCGACGTGCAGTTTCGCCATTGCGGCGGCATGTGGGACAAGGCCAAGCACCCGATGAATGCCGGCTCCTATTTCGGCTATATCGGCATGGGCCAGTACCTGAACGGCGTCGTCGCCGGCCACACATCGAAGTCGAAGAAGCTCGGTTTCGTCGCCGCCAAGCCCATTCCGCAGGTGCTGCTCAACATCAACTCCTTCCTGCTCGGCGCGCGCTCGGTCGATCCGTCGATCACCTGCCAGGTCATCTTCACCGGCGAATGGTCGCTGGCGGTGAAGGAAGCGGAAGCCACCAACGCGCTGGTCGACCAGGGCGCCGACGTCATCACCTGCCATGTCGACAGCCCGAAAGTGGTGGTCGAGACGGCCGCGGGCCGCGGCGCCTTCGTCTGTGGCTACCACGCCAACCAGAGCCCGCTGGCGCCGGAAAAATACCTCACCGGCGCCGAGTGGAACTGGGCGAAGGTCTATAAGATGTTCGTCGACGACCTCATCGCCGGCACGCCGCTGCCCAATTTCACCCGCGGCGGACTGGCCGACGGCTTCGTCAAGATGAGCCCGCTCGGTCCCGCCGTCGGCGAGCCGGCCCGCAAGCAATTCGACGCCACCCTGGCCGAAATGATGAAGGGCGGCTTCTCCGTCATCAAGGGCCCGCTGAAGAGCAACAAGGGCGCTGTCGTGGCGACGGAAGGCCAAGCCTTCGTCGAGACCGCCATCGAGCTCGAAAGCATGGACTATCTCGTCGAGGGTGTCGTCGGCTCGACCGCCTGAAGCCGAGCGGAGACGGGGACCATGACCAATACGGTCAGCAGTGCGGAGGCGCCGGCCCTGCTCGGCGCCAAGGGATATCCGGCGGCGCTGGCATGGATCGCGCGGCGGGCGGAAGCTTTCGTCATTCCGCTCGCGGCTCTTGTCGTCGGCATGGCGCTGTTCAGCCTGTTCATCGCCCTGGTCGGCAAGTCCCCGGTCCTGCTTTACGAGACCATGTGGCGGGGCGGCTTCGGCTCGTGGTTCTCCATCCAGAATTCGCTGTCGCGGGCCGCGCCGCTGCTGCTGGCGGCGCTGTGCGTGGCACTGCCGGCGCGGCTCGGCCTCGTCGTCATCGGCGGCGAGGGCGCCATCGTGCTCGGTGGCGTCAGCGCCGCTGCCATAGGCGTGGCGCTGGGCGGCGCGCCTTCCTTCATCGTCATTCTTGCCATGGGCGTGGCGGGCCTGGCCGCCGGCGGCATCTGGATCGGTGCCGTCGGCGCGCTCCGCCACTACCGGGCCGTTAACGAGACCATTTCCAGCCTGCTGATGGCCTACATCGCCATCGCCGTGATGAACCAGCTGGTGGAAGGGCCGCTGCGCGACCCGGCCTCGCTCAACAAGCCCTCGACCCAGCCGCTCGCCGACATCTACCGCATCGGCAACATTCCGGGCATGGAGGTGCATTGGGGGCTTGCCGTCGGCGTCGTCGCCTGCGTGCTCTCCTGGGTGCTGATCGAAAAGACCCGCTGGGGCTTTGCCGCTCGCATCGCCGGCGGCAATGTCAGGGCAGCGCAGGTGCAGGGGCTGGCCGTCGGGCCGCTCATCGTCGGCTTTACCGCGCTTGCGGGCGGCTTTGCCGGTCTTGCCGGCATGCTGGAAGTCGCAGCCGTGCAAGGCAGCGCCAACGGCTCGCTCGCCGCCGGCTATGGCTACACCGGCATCCTCGTCGCCTTCCTCGCCCGCCACAACCCACTGGCCATCATCCCTGTCGCCATCCTGCTCGGCGGCATCGACGCATCCGGCGGGCTGATCCAGCGCCGCATGGACCTGCCCGACGCCACCGTGCTGGTGCTGCAAGGCATGCTGTTCATCGTCATCCTGCTCAGCGAAACCTTGTACGGCCGCTTCAAGGCCTTCAATCCCGATTTGTGGCGGAGGGCCTCGTGATGGATGCGACCGGGATCGGCCTCTGGGGCGTGCCGCTCGCCATCCTCGGCGGCGCGATCCGCGTGTCGACGCCCTTCATCTTCGTTTCGCTGGGCGAGGCCATCACCGAGCGCTCCGGCCGCATCAATCTGGGGCTGGAAGGCACGCTCGTCTTCGGCGCCATGACCGCATATGCGGTCGCGGTCATGACCAACTCGCCATGGCTCGGCCTGCTGGCCGCCGCGGCCGCCGGCCTTTGCTTCGGCCTGTTCCATGGCTGGATCTGCAAATTCCCGAAAGTCAACGACATCGCCATCGGCATCGCGCTGATGCTGTTCGGCTCGGGGCTCGCCTTCTTCTTCGGCAAGCCGTTCATCAAGCCGAAAGCGCCCAATCTTCCGGCCATTCCCTTCGGCGCCTGGTCCGACATTCCGCAGGTGCAGGCGGCACTCGACGTTAACGTCCTGTTCCTGATCGGTGCGGTGCTTTCGCTGGTCCTGTGGTGGGCGTTCCGCAACACCCGCGCCGGCCTCATCGTGCGCGTCGTCGGCGACAGTTCCGATGCCGCGCGCGCCATGGGCCTCAACCCGAACACAGTGCGCCTCATCGCCACCGGCGTCGGCGGCGCGCTGGCCGGCATCGGCGGCGCCTATCTGTCGCTCTACTATCCCGGCAGCTGGACCGAGCGCATCTCGTCCGGTCAGGGGCTGATGGCCGTGGCGCTGGTCATCTTCGCGCACTGGAATCCGCTCGGCTGCTTTGCCGCCGCGCTTCTGTTCGGCGGCGCCGGAGCGCTCGGACCCGCGCTGCAGTCGGTCGGCGTCACGCAGGGCTACTATTTGTTCTACGCCGCCCCCTACATCCTCACCCTCATCATCATGATCGCCACCTCGTCGCCGACACGCTCGCTAGCGGGCGCGCCGGGCGAATTGTCGATCACCAGATAGCTGGAGTTTTTGCCATGAACGCCAGAGCCGAAATCACCCAGCGCTATATCGACGCCGACCCGTATCCGTGGCCTTACAATGGCGAGCTTCGCCCCGACAACACGGCGTTGATCGTCATCGACATGCAGACCGATTTCTGCGGGCCGGGCGGCTATGTCGATCATATGGGATACGACCTGTCGCTGGTGCGCGCACCGATCGAGCCTATCAAGTCGGTGCTGTCGGCCATGCGCGCGAAAGGCTACACCATCATCCACACCCGCGAGGGCCACCGCCCCGACCTCGCCGATCTGCCCGCCAACAAGCGTTGGCGCTCGCGCCGCATCAATGCCGGCATCGGCGATCCCGGCCCCTGCGGGCGCATCCTGGTGCGCGGCGAGCCGGGCTGGGACATCATTCCCGACCTCTACCCGGCCGAGGGCGAGCCGATCATCGACAAGCCCGGCAAGGGCTCGTTCTGCGCCACCGACCTGGAGCTGATCCTCAACCAGCGCGGCATCGAGAACATCGTGCTCACCGGCATCACCACCGATGTCTGCGTGCACACCACCATGCGCGAGGCCAACGACCGCGGCTTCGAATGCGTGATGCTGGAGGACTGCTGCGGCGCGACCGACTACGGCAATCATCTTGCCGCGATCAAGATGATCAAGATGCAGGGCGGCGTCTTTGGCGCGGTGTCGAGCTCGGCGTCCTTCGTCGCCCAGCTGCCGTAAGGAAACCAGGATGAGCGCGATCACCGGCAACAAGGCCGTCGGCGTCGAGACCATCGGCATGTCCATGCGTTTCGGCGCCTTCACGGCGTTGGGCGACGTCTCGATCAAGGTGCCAGCCGGATCGTTCCACGCGCTGCTTGGCGAAAACGGCGCCGGCAAGTCGACGCTGGTCAAATGCATGATGGGTTTTTATCACCCGACCGCCGGCGACATCCTCATCGAGGGTCGCGAGGTGGCGATCGCCAGCCCCAGGGACGCCTCGGCGCTCGGCCTCGGCATGGTCTACCAGCATTTCACGCTTGTCCCCTCGCTCACCGGCGCCGAGAATCTGGTCATTTCGCGTGAGAAGGTTCCCGGCGTGATCGACTGGCGCAAGGAGCGCGGCGAGCTTGCAAAGTTCATGGATCGAATGCCGTTCAAGCTGCCGCTCGACGTCAAGGTGGCCGAGCTCGCTGCCGGCGAGAAGCAGAAGCTGGAGATCATCAAGCAGCTTTATCTCGGCCGCTCCTTCCTCGTGCTGGACGAGCCGACCTCCGTGCTCACCCCCGGCGAGGCGCAGGAAGTGCTTGGCCTGGTGCGCGCCATGACCAGGGCCGGCGCCCTGACGGTGCTGATGATCTCGCACAAATTCCACGAGGTGACGGCATTCGCCGACGACGTCAGCGTGCTGCGCAAGGGCAGGCTGACCGGCACTGGCCGCGTCGTCGACCTCGACCGCAAGGCCATGGCGGCGATGATGATCGGCGACCAGCCGATCGCGGTCCTCGACAGCCGCGCCGAGCCCAGGCCGGACGCCGAGATCGTCCTCGAGGTCAAGGCGCTGAAGGCGCCGGACCGCACCGGGCTGAAGTCGATCCGGATCGAGGATCTCGGCGTGCGCGCCGGCGAGATTGTCGGCATCGCCGGCATCTCCGGCAACGGCCAGAAGGAATTGCTCGAAGTGCTGGCCGGGCAGCGCCCCCGCGATGCCGGCGAAATCATGGTGCGCGGCGCCGCCTATGCGGCAACGCGGGCCGAGGCGCGCGCTCTCAACGTGCGGCTCATTCCCGAGGAGCCGCTGAAGAATGCCTGCGCGCCGAAAATGACGGTGGCCGAAAACATTTCTTTCCGCACCTTCGACATCGACGGCAACGGCAAACCGGTGAGCTGGATCAGTGCCGGCGCCATCAGGGCATTCAGCGCCAGGCTGGTCGAGCAGTTCAAGGTCAAGACCGCATCGCTTGCCTCGCCGATCGCCTCGCTGTCGGGCGGCAATGTGCAGCGCGCCGTGCTTGCCCGCGAGCTCACCGGCAAGGTCGACCTTCTGATCGTCTCCAACCCGTGCTTCGGCCTCGACTTCTCGGCCGTGGCCGAAATCCGCGCCCGCATCATGCAGGCGCGCAATGCCGGTGCCGCCGTGCTTCTGATGTCGGAGGATCTCGACGAACTGCTCGAGCTCTCGGACCGCATCTTCGTCATGTCGGACGGTGCGCTGGTCTACGAGACGCCGATTGCGCAGGCCAGTGTCCAGACTATCGGCGAGCACATGGCGGGACATCACTAATGGCGGAAATCGCAGCGCAGCCATTTCCGTTCGCCTTCAAGCCGCGGACCATGGCGCTGGTCGTCATCGACATGCAACGCGACTTCGCCGAGCCCGGCGGCTTCGGCGCCAGCCTCGGCAATGACGTCAGCCGGGTGACCGCGATCGTGCCGACGGTGAAGCGGTTGATCGACGGCTTTCGCGCCGCCGGCCTTCCGGTGATCCACACGATGGAGTGCCACCGGCCCGACCTTTCCGACCTGCCGCCGGCCAAGCGCAATCGCGGCAATCCGTCGGTTCGTATAGGCGATGCCGGGCCGATGGGCCGCGTGCTGATCGTCGGCGAGCCGGGCACCGCGATCCTCGACGAGCTTGCGCCGCTGCCCGGCGAGATCGTCATCGAGAAGCCAGGCAAGGGCGCCTTCTATGCGACCTCCTTCGGCGATGACCTGAAAAGGCTCGGCGCCGAGCAGCTCGTCTTTGCCGGCGTCACCACCGAAGTCTGCGTGCAGACGACGATGCGCGAGGCCAACGATCGCGGCTATGAGTGCCTGCTCGCCGAGGACGCCACGGAAAGTTATTTTCCCGAGTTCAAGGCGGCGGCGATCGCCATGATCAGGGCGCAGGGCGCCGTCGTCGGCTGGACGGCGACGACCGACCAGGTGCTCGAGGGAATTGCCAATGCCTAATCTTGCCTTTGCCGGCCTGCTCGACGGCGGCTGGCGCGACCTGGCGTTCGAGCCTTTCCGCGACGGCATCGGCGTGCACTGGCTGCTGAAGGGCGGGCCGGTGGAGCCGTCGGTCGCGATCCTGAAATACCGGCCGGGCGCCGGCGTGCCGCGCCATCGCCATGTCGGGCTGGAGACCATCGTCGTGCTGGAAGGCACCCAGAGCGACGAGAACGGTGACTATCCTGCCGGCAGCGTGATCCTCAATCCGGTCGGAACCGAGCATTCGGTGTGGACGAAGGACGGCTGTGTCGTGCTGATCCAATGGGACCTGCCCGTGATCATTCTGGGGGAGACGAAATGAGCGATGTCCACTTCGACATAGCGAGCCTGCGCGCCGCCTATCGTGGAGGTGTCGGCGTTGGCGATGTGATCGCGGCGATCTATGCCCGCATCGAGGCTGCCGACGATCCGGGCATCTTCATCCATCTCGCCTCCAAGGCGGATCTGCTTGCCGCGGCCGAAGCGCTCGGCCCGTTCGACCCGGTGGCAAAACCGCTGTGGGGCATTCCCTTCGCCGTCAAGGACAACATCGACGTCGCCGGCATGCCGACGACGGCGGCCTGCGCGCAATACACCTACTGGCCCGACAAGGACGCCACCGTGGTGGCGCGGCTCAAGGTCGCCGGCGCGCTGGTCGTGGGCAAGACCAATCTCGACCAGTTCGCCACCGGCCTCGTTGGTGTGCGCACGCCCTGGCCGATCCCGCGCAACGCCATCGACGCGGAGCTGGTGCCGGGCGGCTCCTCGTCCGGGTCGGCGGTGGCGACAGCGCGCGGCATCGTCTCCTTCGCGCTTGGCACCGACACTGCCGGCTCCGGCCGCATCCCGGCCGGCCTCAACAACATCGTCGGGCTGAAGCCGACCGTCGGTGCGTTGTCGACAGGCGGCGTCGTTCCGGCCTGCCGCACGCTCGACTGCGTGTCGGTGTTCGCGCTGACCGTCGACGACGCTTATGCAGTGTTCTGCGTCGCGGCAGGGCGCGACACGGCCGATCCCTATTCGCGCGACATCGCCGTCCGGCCGCTCGCCGCGCGCCCGCCTGTGCCGAGCGTCGGCATCCCGGCAAAAGCCGACCGGAAATTCTTCGGCGATGCGGCGATGCAGGCCGGCTTCGAGGCCTCGCTTGCCATGCTGTCGCGGCTCGGCTGCCGGCTGGTTGAAATCCCGTTCGGCGATTTCTACGCCACCGCCAACCTCCTCTATGAGGGCGCCTGGGTGGCCGAGCGCTATGCTGCGATCCGCGATTTCATGGAAGCCAACGAAGCCGCCATGCATCCGGTGACGAGCAGAATCATCGGCGGCGCCAGGAAGTTGTCGGCGGCGGACGCCTTCCGCGGCCTCTATACCTTGCAGGCCTACCGGGCCAAGCTCGCCCCGCTCATCGCCTCGGTCGACCTATTCTGCGTGCCGACCGCGCCGACGCACTACACCACCGCCGCCGTGCTCGCCGATCCGGTCGAGACCAACAGCCGGCTCGGCACCTACACAAATTTCGTCAACCTGCTCGACATGTGCGGCATCGCCGTGCCGACCGGCACGCGCGACGACGGCCTGCCGATGAGCGTGACACTGCTTGCGGCCGCCGGACTGGACGGCCTTGTGGCGTCCATCGCGCGCGATCTCCATGCCGCGAGCGGTCTCACCCTCGGCGCGACCGGCTGGCGCCAGCCGAGCGTGCAGCCTGTCGGCGCGTCGGCCGAAGACGGCACGATCGAATTGGTGGTGGTCGGCGCTCACCTCTCGGGAATGCCGCTCAATGGCCAGCTCAAGCAGGCCGGTGCCCGGTTCTGCCGGGCGACGAGGACGGCTTCTTCATACAAGCTTTACCAGCTCGCCGGCCAGGCCACGCCCAAGCCCGGACTGGTCCGTGTGGAGAGCGGCGGCACTGCGATCGAGGTAGAGGTCTGGCGGATGCCTGCCGAGGCCTTCGGCCACTTCGTGGCCGCCATCCCGCCGCCGCTGGGCATTGGCAACATAGAGCTTGACGACGGCAGCAGCGCCAAAGGCTTCCTGGTGGAATCCGTGGGCTTGCTGGGCGCTTCCGACATCTCGTCATTCGGCGGCTGGCGCCGCTTTCTGTCTGATCGCGTTCCCGTTTGAATGTGTCCTCAACGGACTCCGCGAACTGCTTTGCATGGAATCAGTGCCGGGCACGTCCTTCGAACGATGACGAAGAGGGTGCCGCTCAACGATTGCTATTATGCGCTGCTGCCGACAGTCCCGAACCTGACGCGTGCTGATGCCAGACGTCGAGCACCGCGGCAACGATTGCTTCGGGCGCGTCTTCCTGGACGAGGTGCTTGGCGTTGGCGATAACCGTGAATGACGCGTTTGGAATACGCCTCGCGAGTTCCTCCCCATCCTTCAGCGGGATGAACTCGTCTTCAGCGCCCCACACGATCGTCACTGGGCAGCGAATCTCGCCATAGCGCCATTCGACCTCTTCGCTGTATTTGTCGTCCATTTGAGCGATCTGGCGCCAGAACGCCTTCTGCCCCTCTTCCTCAAGCCAGGGATCGAGATAGAGCCGCATCTCCTCCTCAGCCAAAGTGCGCTTGACCGCCGCGCTGATGTACGCGCGCAGCATGGCCTCATGGATATAGGCGGGCAGTCTGGCGAACACCTCTCCATGCGCTTTCGCCGCTTGCACCAGCGCTGAACCCTGCGGGCTGATCGCGACCGGGTCGATCAATATGAGGCTGCGGTAGTCGACACCGTCAAGCAAATGCGCACGCAGCGCCACCGAGCCACCGAAGTCATGCGCCACGATATCGGGCTGCTCGGCACCCCAATGGTTTACGAGTGCCGCGAACAGGCTGTTCTGAGTGCCGTGCAGGACGTCGCCCTCGGGCTTGGTCGAGCGTCCATAGCCGAGCATGTCGTAGTAGAAGACCCGTCGATGCCGCGCGAGCCATGGCACGATCCGCCGCCATTCGAGCGAAGAGAATGGCGAGCCATGCATGACGACCGCGGGCGGCCCTTCGCCAATGACGCCCCAGGCGATCTCATCACCGTTGAAGTCGAACCGCTCGGGCAACTGCCAATCCATGGCTTTTCTCCTGATCAGATTTCCACTGGGATCGAAATCACTCGTGCTAGCCAGGTAGAATCCGGATTACGGCCGTGAACAACGAATGCACGCAGCGCATTCCCCAGCCCGTGCCCGACTGGCACCTTAAGACAGCATCTGCAGCATCCGGCGGCCATGCATGGCAAATGACCGATGCCATTCACAGGCCGGTGAAATGATCCCGGGACCAGTGATCCAAGCCCCGACTGTCAGACGCTCGACGCCGATCTGTCCGAAATCAGATGGCGCAAGAACCATTGAGCTGCGAGATCCGCGACTTCGTCCAGGGCGCCGGGAGGCAGCGCCAATACGATGACGTCGTCGCGCCCGACAAAGCGAACGAGTTCCCTGGCCAGTCGCCGTCCGGCCTCGCGGCGATCTGTAAAGATGGCAGCCATGACCTTCGATCCGCGTGCATCTGTTTTCCCGGTGGATATTCTTTCAGCCTGCGGCCACTCTCGTGGGATGGGCTGCGGCACCGGTATCATTTTGGAACTCGCTGGCTGTCTCGACGTTCCAAGAATAGTTTCGATCGCGAGGGAGGCGCGTTGGCGCGGATCGAGCAGACCGCGATCCTGTGATCTCGCAATGCGCAGCAGGAGGCGGGTGTGGCGCCTCAGCAATCAGAGAGAGGAACATCCCATGCAAGTTCAGGAGATCATGTGCCGTCGGACCGAACTGGTCGGCCCGAACACGACGATCAGGGATGCCGCCCGGAAAATGCGGGCCGACAATCTCGGCGCCCTTCCGGTCGGCGAGAATGACAGGCTGGTCGGCATGGTGACAGACCGCGACATTGTGATGCGCGGCGTCGCCGAGGAGCGCTCAGCCGGCAACACGACCGTTCGCGAGGTCATGTCAGAGCATGTCCATTGGTGCTTCGATGACGCCGACATCACCGATGCGGCGAAGATCATGGCCAAGCATCAGGTGCGTCGTCTTCCGGTGATCAACCGCGACAAGCGTCTCGTCGGCGTCATTGCTCTGGCTGACCTCGGGCGGACCGATGAGGAAGCCGCCAAGATCGCCCTCGAAGGCATTTCCGAGGCGACGGACGATCCTCGTCGCTAGAGCAATTCCAGGAAAAGTGCGTAGCGGTTTTCCGTCCGCAATTGCGTAAAAACAAAACTTAGAGCGGTTGGCGATTCCGTGAAACGCTGAACCGCTCTAAACGCTCGCCTGAGCGGTTGCTGCCATGCGTTCTCCTCCGTCGGGGCTGAACGTCCCCTGCTCAGGCAGCCTTCAGTTGGCCACTATCGCGCTTTGACGTCTATGCGGCGTGTCTTGTCCTTTGCAGCGGGATTCTTCGGAAGCTCGACAGCCGACAAGAATGCGCGTCGGGACATGCCATGGCGGAACAACGGGCCGGCACGCCTGTTTGGTCAATCCACCTAGTCGGATTTGAACGGAAGGAGATTTCGATGAACGCCACCGGACTCGACGTATTCGACAAGACACTGCAGACCACAAACATCTGGCTCGACGAGATCATGGACGAGATTGGACCGGATCGGCAGGTCGCCTGGCACGTTCTCGGAGCGGTGCTGCACGCCCTGCGCGACCGTATCCAGCCGGATCTTGCAGCCCACCTCGGCTCGCAATTGCCGATTCTGGTTCGTGGCGCCTTCTATGACCGATATCAGCCCTCCAAAGCTCCCGAGAAGGTGCGGTCGCTCGACGAGTTTCTGGCCAAGATCAAGGCGGAGCTTGAGCTCATCCGTCCGCTCGATTCCGAGGATGCATTCAGGGCCGTGTCCAAGGTGCTTGCCCATCATGTCGAAGAAGGACAGATGCACAAGGTCTGGGACTCCCTGCCAGGAGAGATCAGACGGGTCGCCGAAGCTCAGCAAGCGGCGTGAACGGCGCCGGCGCGGGTTTCTCGGTCGCAATCTCCTGGGGAAATAGCAATGCCACTCACCCTTATCAGCCCGGCGTTCCCGGCAGGCGGAAAAATTCCCGAAAAGTACGCGCGCGACGGCCAGAACGTCTCGCCGCCGCTGAAGTGGTCCGGTGTTCCTGACGGGACCAAGAGCCTTGTTCTAGTCGTGCAGGATCCCGATGCGCCAAGCGGGACGTTCGGGCACTGGGCGGTCTTCAATATCCCGCCGGATGCCGGCGGACTTGCCGAAGCCGAAGATGGCAAGCCCGGTCCGTCGGCACTCAGGCAAGGCACCAACGATTTCGGCAATGCCAATTACGATGGTCCGCAGCCGCCTGCCGGGCATGGCGTCCACCATTACCACTTTCGGCTGGCCGCGCTCGATGTACCGAGCCTCGGCGTACCGGGACAGGCGGGCGTGCATCAGGTCTGGAAGCAAGCCCAGAAACACGCATTGCAGGAGACGGAGTTGGTCGGAACCTACGAACGGCCAGCATGAGGTCGGCGGCATTGGTCGCCGCCTTCACAGCTGCCGCTTTCACAATGCAATCTGGGCAAGCGGTTTTCGGGCGGGGCCGTGGATGACCGAGCCGTCGGCGGCAAAGATCGAGCCGTGGCAGGGACAATCCCAGGTGCGGTCGGCATTATTCCAGGATACGGTGCAGCCTTTGTGGGTGCAGGTCGCCGAAACCGCCTGGAGTGCTCCTTCGGTGTCTCTCCACGCCGCAATCTTTTCGTCTCCCCTGACGATCACGCCACCCATGCCAGGCGCAATATCGTGCGTGCTCGAGACGATCGATTGACTGCGGCCATTCTTGTGGAAGTCCTCGGGATAGGGCCGCGCCGGGTCGTAGAGTTTTTGCCATCGGCTTGGGCGGCCGCAGATCAGGTCGGCGATCATGGTGCCCGCGACCGTTCCGTTGGTGATGCCCCAGGCGTTGAAACCCATGGCAATGTGGAAGCCGGCCGCCTTGGTGGGATCGGGTTCGCCGGCGTATGGGATCCTGTCGGCCGTGTCATAGTCCTCATTGCACCAGCGCCACGCAACGTCACCGATGGGAAGGTTCTTTCTCGCCCATTTTTCCAGTTCGATGAACCGCTTCGCCACGTCGCCATCCCAGCCGGTGTTGAATTTGGGGCCGAGCGCGACCAGCAGTGGACCTTCGGCGTCACGGCCCGTGCGGATGGAATGCGTCGGATCGTCGATGCCGATGAACATGCCGTCGACAGGGCGGGGATCATCGATCCGAAAGGCCATGGCGGTGTGGCAGCGCGGTTGCGTCCGGTTCGCCATGCCGACGGGACTCTTCACCGTCATGTTGGTGGCGACAACGACGTCCCCGGCATCAACGGCGCCGCCATCGGTGACGACGCGCCAGCGGCTTGCCTCGTCGATCGAGGTGGCGCGGCTGTTTTCGAAGATACGACCACCATGGGCTGTCACCGCTGCCGCCAAACCAATCAGATACATCGTTGGATTGAACTGCGCCTGGTCGGGGAACCGCAATGCTGCGGTCGTTTCGAAAGGCAGCGGCGCGCGATCGAGGAGATCGGCCTCCAGCCCGACCTGGCGCGCGGCCTCCGCCTCGGCCACGACCTCCGCGCGCCGGCTTTCACTGCACGTGTAGGTATAGGTGTCCTTGCTCTCGAGATCGCAGGCGATCGCGTAGTTGTTGATCCAATCGCGGATTTGTTGGGCGCCAGCGGAATTCGCGTCGGCGTAGTCCTGGGCCAACTCCAGGCCGATAGTGTCGATGAGATGACGATAGATCAGGGCATGCTGCGTGGTGATCTTGGCCGTCGAGCGGCCGGTGACCTGGCCGCCTGTCCGCAGGCCTTCGAGGACGACCACCGATCGGCCCGCCTCGCAAAGGCGAAGCGCCGTCGTCAGGCCGACAATTCCAGCCCCCACGACAACGGCGTCCGCACGGAGCGAACCTTCGAGCCGGGGAAAGTTGGTGGCGGTGGCTGCCGCAACCCAACAGCTTCCCGGTTTTCCCAAGAGAATGGCCATTTCAACCGTGTCCCTTGTCTCGATGCGCTTCCATCGACAACCGGGCCGGCGGAGGAACGTTCCCGGGGTTCGTCGCTTTCGGTCGATCGCCCGCCACCCCTGGCCAGAAAAGCGCCGGGAAGGTGCGAGGTGCAGGCCATCACCCAAGTGATCGCCTCGCGGTCGTATTCGTCGCCTGAGCGCCAGTCCTCGAAGAAGGCGTTCAGCCTGTCGACACGCCCCGGCCAGATACCGGCGGCCTGCAGGCCGAGTGAAACGCCGTAATTGGTGAAGGCGAACTTGGTATCGCCCAGCCATGGGGCGCGGCTGAAATAGCCGGGCGGGTCGACCCACATCGTTTCCAGAGTTCGCAGCGAACGCCTCGTCTGCGCCTCTGCCCACGGCTCGTCGGGAAAGAAATGGGCGAGCCACAGCATCATGCCCAGGCCGAGGTCCTGCTCGATGTCGAGGGTGCGCCAATCCCGCTCCATCAGGTCGCGCATTTGCGCGATCTCGACCGCCAGCGCGTCCTCACCGAGCATCCGGTAAGAGACGTAGCCGTCATAGGCATCCATGCTGCCGAGACCGTAGCCAGGATATGGGCTGCTCAGATCCTCCTGCATCTTCCAGATCACGCCGCGGCCGGGGATCACAAAGGCTGGGTGAATGTCACGCGCCAGCGCAATGCCCCGCTTGCGGTATTCCGGCTTCAGATCGCCCAGACGCGCCAAGGCGAACAGCCACATCGCCAGATAATGGAAATACTGGCCATCGCGATCCGCCGCCTCGCCGATCCTCAATCCGCGCCGGCGGCCGAGCACACGCTCGACATCGGCCACCAGCCGGTCGGCCGCGCCCAGCCAGCGCTCTTCGCCAGTTTCTGTGTAGAGCGAGACATAGATCACGACGCCGAATGCATCGGTCCAAAGATACCGCAAGCCGTTGGGCCAGATGCCTTCGGCGCGCAGCCAATCGAGTTTTCGCAGGACATAGTCGACGTCATGCAACATTTAGCCAAAGCCCTAAAACTGGCGGAACTGGCCGGTATTCGGCACCGCGCGACTGCGAGCATGCCGAATTTCGAGCTCTCCTCGGTCCGTTGATCTGGCCAGATATCGCGAAACGATCTGATCGGCGGCGGGTTCCTTGGCCGCTTTGCCCGGCGCGACCGGATATCCTCGTCCTGATCACGAGTTTCGGGTCCAGGCACTCATAGCGGGATGTGCGAGGTTGCCAGGCGTTTCGGGCGTTTCGCTCGGGGAGGCAAAGTTGCGACGCCGCCAAATCCGAATTGAGGCTGGCGAAGCCGCAGCCGAGCGCGGTTCTCAGCGCTTACGCCGCTCAACCCCGAACGACTTCAGCTAAGCAAGCCTAGTGCTAACTACCTGTTATGCAATGAGAAATTGGCGCACCCGACAAGATTCGAACTTGTGACCTCTGCCTTCGGAGGGCAGCGCTCTATCCAGCTGAGCTACGGGTGCTTCCCGGGAAAACGAACCGGCCGGTGAGCCGGCCAGCCACGGCTTCATAGCGGAAGCGGGGCTAGGCATCAACGGCCAATTGGCGATTGTGCGGCGGCCTGAGACGGGTTGATTGTTTCACCGATAGCTATCGGACATGGCGCTCCCTCGACATCGCGGCTTCGCCGAGCCCACCGTTTCGGAGCAAGCCGCGGGTCTCGCCGCCCTTCGGACCTGCCGTTTTGTCGAGGGACCCAAGCTTCTGGGTCTCACCCCTCCGCCTCCACCTTCGCCACCCTCCTTCTCACCGCCCTTGTCGCCCGCTTCTGCTTCTTAGCCCCCGCCAGCTCGTGCATCGCATCCAGCTGCATCTGCTGCATTTCGGCCAGCCGCTGCCATTGGCGCGAGATCAAATAGTCGAGCTTTTCGTGCAGGTGGCGCACCTCGAGCTCGGCTTTCAGGTTCACCCGGTAGTCGTTGAAGGAGCGCAGCCGGTCTTTGGCTTCCTGCCGCTTCTGGCTCATCATGATCACCGGCGCCTGGATGGCGGCGATGCAGGAGAGCAGAAGGTTGAGCAGGATGAACGGATAGGGATCGAAGGCGTGCGCCAGGCCGGCGATCAGGTTGACGCCGATCCAGACCAGAAGCACGGTGCCGAACGAGATCAGGAACCACCAGCTGCCGCCGAACTCGGCCATCGTGTCGGAGACGCGGTCGGCGAAGGAGCGGTGCTCCTCGAACTCCTCTTCCGAGTTCTCCGAGATCGTGTCTTGTCTCGCGATCGATTCAACCACCTGGCGGTCGAGCTCGGAGAATTCGCCGTGCTCCTGCTGCAGCAACTCCTCCATGTAGCGCATGCGGTAGCGGCCGAGCTCCTCGCGGCTGATGCGGGCGCCGCGCGGCAGGTCGGGATGGTCGGAGCGGATGCGGTCGGCGAGGCTGGGCCTGAGGTCGTCGATGCGCACCAGGTCGCGCTTGCGGAATTTCCGGCCGCTGATCGCCGAGGGTTTTTTCTTCGGCTTGATCCTGGCGGCGCCCGGAACATGCGGTTCGGCGTGCGGCTCGGAATCCGGCACTTCCGGCGCTTCGAGGATCTCGTCGGCTCCGTGCTGGGCATCCTCCAACACGGTTTCCGCCTCGAGATATTCGCCGGCGACGTCGTTCTCGTTGTCCGCCTGCTTCTGCGCGGATGCCTTCGGGTCGCCTGCCATGCTCGGTGCTCCTGTTCGAGGCTTTGCGATACGATACGCCAAGCCGGCGGCATATCCATGGTCAGTGTGAAAAGTGTGTGACGGAACAAGTTCTTGTGATTGGGCGGGCGTTGCTTTCTCCGCCGACCTTCGCGCTGCAATCGCACCTGGCGGCGCAGCCCCCTCTCCGTCTCGGCGCTTCGCGCCGATCCACCTCTCCCCCGCTTTGCGGGGGCGAGGAAACGCCAATCGCCATTGCCGCGCCGTTCGCAATCCTGGGTTCCTCGCCCCCGCCGGAGGCGGGGGAGAGGTGGCTCGGCGAAGCCGAGACGGAGAGGGGGAGCGCCGTCGGCAATTTCTCACCACCCTGGAGCAATCGTCTCCGCCGCCTGGCCTTGATCCAGATCAAGCTGGCCCCTGTGGCGGGCCTGATAGGCTGACTATATCGAGATCAGGCCTGAGCGTTCAGGCTCCCGCCACCTGAGCCGCGCGCAGCGGCCCGCAAATGAGGGACCGCTACCATGTACAAGAAAATCCTGATCGCCACCGACGGTTCGGAACTGGCCCAGAAGGGCGTCGCCCACGGGCTGGAGCTGGCCGTGGGCCTTGGCGCCGCCGTGGCTTTCGTCACCGTCTCCGAGCCGTTCCCGACGCTGGCCTGGGGCGGCGCCATGGCCGGCTATGTCGCCGCCGACGAGCTCACCAATTACGAGGAAAGCGCGCGCAAATATGCAAGCGAGGTGCTCGACAAATGCAAGACCGAAGCCGATGCCAAGGGTGTCGCCTCCAAGGGCGTCCACGTCGAGAACAAGGCGCCGGCCGAGGCGATCCTCGAGGTTGCGGGCGCCGAGGGCAGCGACCTCATCGTCATGGCCTCGCACGGCCGCCGCGGCCTCGGCCGCCTGGTGCTTGGCAGCCAGACGGCGGAGGTGGTGTCGCTGACGCAGATCCCGGTGCTGGTGGTCCGGTAGGCTCCGCCCTGCGGAGCGGCGTGAGAACGAGATAGGCAGCGATCCTTCGCGCCCCCCTCTGTCCTGCCGGACATCTCCCCCACGAGGGGGGAGATTGGCGGTTTCGGCGCAGGCTCACTCCTGCAACGTTGGTGATTAGCGAAACCGGCGGCGCTGGCTGATCTCCCCCCAAGAGGGGGAGATGTCCGGCAGGACAGAGGGGGGCGCTGTCCCGCCGGCGTCTCAGACTTTCTCGTCCGCCCCGCCGCTCTACTGCGTCGGCAGCAGCGGCGAACTGGGCGACGCCAAATCCGGCGAAGGCAGATCGGACGCCGCTTGCCCTGGCGGCGGCGAGGCAGGCGCGGCCGGCGGCGGCAACCCCGGCAATGCCTGATCCGACGGCGGCAGTCCGGGCGGCTGCAGGCCAGGCGGCGGCGAAGCCGGCTGTTGCCCGGAATACATCAGCCTGGGCTGGCCGGCATCGGCTGTCGTCGGCCCCAGGCTTCGCTGGATTAGCGCCTCGACATGGTTGTTGCGCTGGCGCGCGCTGTCGGCGCCCATCACCACCACGATCAGATGCCTGCCGTCGGCATTGTAGGAGGTGACGATGTTGTAGCCGGAGGCACGAATGTATCCGGTCTTGATGCCATCGACGCCGCGCACGCGGCCCAGCATGTCGTTGTGGCCGCGCACCAGCCGGCCGCGGAACATGAAGTCGCTTTCGGAGAAATAGTGGAAATGCTGCGGAAAGCGCTTTTCCAGCGCCATGCCCAGCACCGCCATGTCGCGCGCCGTGGTCACCTGGCCGTCGTCGGGCAGGCCGCATGCATTGCGGAAGTTGGTGGCGGTCATGCCGAGCTGGCGCGCCTTGGCAGTCATCATGGCGGCGAACTGGTCCTCTGAGCCGCCGCCCAGATACTCGCCCACCGCCACCGCCACATCGTTCGCCGACTTCACCACCATGGCGCGGATGGCGGAATCGACGTCGATCGTCTCGCCGTGCCGGAAGCGCAGCTTCGTCGGCGGCTGCGAGGCGGCGTGGTCGGAAACCGGAATCTGCGTCTGCTTGGTGACGCGGCCGGACTCGAGCGCCTCGAACAGCATGTAGAGCGTCATCATTTTGGTCAGCGAGGCGGGATAGCGCTGCGACCTCGAGTTCACCTCGAACAAGGTCTTGCCGGTCGAGGCATCGACCACGATCGCCGCATATTTCTGCGGCTTCGCCGGCACGGCAAGCACGCTTTCAGGCGGCGCGGCCGTGGTGCAGCCGGCGACGAGCAGCAGCAGGGCCATCGCGGCGATGAGTTTCTGAAGGAAAGGGAAGGGACGGGGCAAGACGGTTCTAAAGCTGTTGCTGAGATGCGGCGAAGCTAACGTACCGCATGTGCCGCGTCCAATGGGTTAACGGCGGCAATAAGGCATTTGCCCAGGTTTTCGGGGTGCGCGCTGCCGGCGAAGCGGCCAATCTCCCCCCTTGCGGCCCGCAAGGGGGGAGATCAGATGTCGCGCAGGCTTTCGCCAATCGCCAGCGTTGCAGGATGTCCCCGCTTTGCCTTCCGCCCCTCCTTTCCGTTAATATGCGCCCGGCTTGGTTTTTGGGGGGATCGGCAATGTCGGAAATCGCCACGGGCACCACCTCGCTTCTGCGGGCATCGCTTAGCCGCACCGGCAAATGGGCGGCGAGCTTCGCCTTTGTCAGCGGCGCGATTGGCGACGTGCTCAACCCGCTCGGACCCTTTGCCGCCTATATCGCGCTCGGCGCCGCGGTCGCGGCGTTGATCATCGCCATCGCCATGGTGCTGCGGCTGGTGCTGGCGGCAAAAGCCATGCCGGCGCTGATCTTCGCCACCAGCGCCGCGGCAATCGCCGGCGGCGTCTACGGCATCCAGCAGCAAACGAACTCGCAGAACGGCGTGATCGCCAGCCTCGTGCCGGCGGTGGCCGAGCTGCAGCAGTCGCTGGGCATCGTCTCGCAGAAAGTGGCGAAGATCGAAAAGACCGTCACAGAGACGCAGAAGACCGTCGAAGCGGTCAAGAAGTCCACCGACACGATGGCGAAGACGACCGAAGAAATCGCGCTGACGCAGACCAGGCAGACCCAACAGGGCACCGAGACGCAGAAGACCGTGGATGCGGTGAAGCAGACCACCGACACTTTGGCCGCAGGCCAGCAACGGCAGCAGGCGCAGGCCGAAAAGCTGCAGGCGACCACCGAGCAGATCGCCGCTTCGATCGACACGATCGCCAAGGGCTTCGCGCAGCTCTCCGCGCAGGGCGGCGCCATCGCCGATCCCAGGCGCCCGGACGAATTCTATCATAATGCCCGCGTCTACGAGCTGGCCGGCGACATGCTCAACGCCCGCCGTTCCTATCTTGATTTTGCCGGCTTCGATGTCGACGCTATCGACCCCTACACGCGCTTCGCCACGCTGCTCAGGGTCCAGGACGGCAAGGCCGGCGCCCGCGAAGTGTTGGGTTCTCTGGCGGAAAAGGCCAAGGCGCCGTCGATTAAGCTCGTCCATCTGTTGCAGTTCGACGATGTCCAGCGGCTCGACAAGCTCAACGCCTTCATCGCCGCCAACCCGGATTACGCGCCGGCTTACTTTCTCCTGGCGCAGGAATTTTCGGAAGACCGCCTGGGCAGCCAGACGCTGGCCGACAAGCGCAGCGAGGCGACCGCGCTGACCAAATTCGTTTCGTACGAAAAAGACGGCGGCCTGCTCAAATATTTCGTCGATCAGACCCAACTGGCCGACTGGCTCGACCGCAGCCGCACCCGGCTGACGGCATTGGGCGACGTGCTCGACCCGTCGCGCTTCGTGCCGACGCTGACGCCGACGCGCTCCAACGCCGGCTGGTCGATGGCGATCTCGCTGCCCGAGCCGGCGACGGCGATTTCCTGGCGGCTCGGCGCCAATGGCCCGTTCACCGAGACCGGCATGCTGGCGATGAACGACCAGCGCACCGGCAAGCCGATGCCCAATCCGAGCTTCGAATTGCCGGACAGCACCGCCGCCGCCATCATCGCCATCAAATATCTCGACATCCGCGGCCACGAGACCGGCCCGTTCGACATCCGCTTCGATCCGGATTCGGCGCTCCAGCAGGGCAACAAGCAGATCCTCGACCAATTCTGGACCTCATGGATCGCCTTCGACGCCGGCGGCAATCGCGGTTTGGTCTATTTCACCCAGATGCTCTCCTTCCGCTGCGCCATCAGGCAAGTGCATTACAGCCTGAACGGCACCGCGCTCGACAAGGAGATCAAGATGCCGCCCTGCGACGCCAAGGACCCTTATGCGAGTCCGTCCGACTACCAGCCCTATTTCAAGGTCAAGGATGACGTGAAATCGATGGCGGTGCAGGTGACCTATACCGATGGCACCAAGTCGCCGGTCAGGGAGTATAAAAGGCAGTAGGGTCGTTTTCAGCGTGGCGCTGTTCCCCTCTCTTGCGATTTTTTATCGCGCGTGAAGCGGCGACCTATCCTTCGTCATTCTAGGGCGGAGCAAGGAGCGAAGCGACGCGCGCAGACCCTAAAATGACGAAGGATAGATTGGCGGGGCGAAAACGCCTGATGCAAATTGCCAGCCATCACGCTTGCGTATCCGGTGCTGGACAGGCTTTGCTGCCGCGAGAAAAGATTCGGGAAGCATTCATGGACACGCTCACCATCGGCGCAAGGGGCATCTCGGTTTCGCTCGATCTTGCCGTCGGTCACATCAGTGCCATGGAGGTCGAGGCCGAAGGCCGCCTCCTGAAGCCCCTGCATCGCGCGCCCTGGGTCGGCTCGCCGCGCGAGACATTGCCCGCGAACCTCCCCGAAGGCACGGTGCGGCTCTCAGGCGATTTCCTCTGCGCGCCTTTCTCCACCAGCGACGTCGAGACCGCGCCCCTGCATGGCTGGCCGGCCAACAGCGAGTGGGACGTCGTCGACAACGGCGCGGTTCCCGGAGGCTGGCGCGCCGTCGTCCGGCTGCGCCGCAAGGTCATGGGCGCCACTGTCGACAAGGTCTTCACGCTGCGCGATGACCATCCTTTCCTCTACCAGGAGCACATCTTTTCCGGCGGCGCCGGCGCGATTTCCGTCGCTCATCATCCGATGACGGCGATGACGGGCGGCGGTCGGCTCGCCTTCTCGCCGAAGCGCATGGCCGTCACGCCGCCGATGCCGCCGGAGCCCGATCCGGCTCGCGGCCGCTTCATGCTGGCCTATCCGGCTCGCGCCGCCGACCTCACAAAGTTCCCGCTCGCCGCCGGCGGCACAACCGACCTCACCGACTACCGCATGGAAGACAGGCGCGAGGATTTCATCACCCTGGTCGAGGCGGACCACGACGGTCCGGGCTGGACGGCGATTGCCCGCCGCGCCGAGCAGGATCTGGTTCTGGTGCTGAAGAACCCGGCCGAGCTGCCGGTCACCATGCTGTGGTTCTCGAATGGCGGCCGCGACTACGCGCCCTGGAGCGGCCGTCACGTCGGCGTGCTCGGCATCGAGGACGGCCGCACGGCCGTCGGCCACGCCGCTTCGCTCGGCGACAACTGGTTGAAGCATGAAGGCGTGGCCACAGTCTTTGCACTCGCCGAGGGGCGGTCGGTGTCGTTTCGCCATGTCATCGGTGGGGTTCCGTCCGCGGACGTGGAGCCGCCGAGCGGCTTGGAATCGGCGCCCGACCGCCTGCGTGTCCTCGCTGCCGGCGGGGCAGCGCGGGAGGTGCCGTTCGACGGCGGGTTCCTGCGCATCGGCGGCTCGGTTCCTGATTGAGACGTCGGCCAGCGCCTGAGAGTTCGTCATTCCAGGGGACGAGGATGGACGCCTCGGCTAACCTCGAAGGTGCGCAGGCCGCCTAAACTTCGGAACGAGGTTTGAATTTTCCGCCGACACCCGCCAAGATGTCGGCTGAACCGCAGCCGGAAAGCCGCCGATGTCCGAGATCGCCCATATCACAGCCGCCATCTTCAAGCGCGCCGGCGGAGCCAGGCGCTTCGTCGTCGCCATCGCCGGTCCGCCCGGCTCCGGCAAGTCGACACTGTCAGCTGCATTGCATGAACTGCTGCCGGAGGGCACATCCGAGGTCGTACCGATGGACGGCTTTCATTATGACGACACCATTCTCAACCGCCGCGGCCTGCGCCCCCGCAAGGGCGCGCCGGAAACGTTCGATTTCGCCGGTTTCGAGACGCTCTTGAAGCGCATCCGCTCCGGCGAACCCGATATCGCGATTCCCGTGTTCGACCGCAGCATGGAACTGTCGCGCGCGGCGGCCGAAATCGTCGGCACCGACACCAAGTTCATCCTGGTCGAGGGCAACTATCTGCTGCTCGACGAGGAGCCGTGGTCGCGGCTGGCGCCTTTGTTCGATTTCACCATCTTCGTCGACGTGCCGCGGGGCGAGCTCGAAAGCCGCCTGATGGAGCGCTGGCGCGAACATGGCAAGTCCGACGAGGACGCCCGCGCCTGGATCGCCTCCAACGACATGCCCAACATCGAGCGGGTGCTGGCGCGGCGCCGGCCGGCCGACATGGTCGTTGGTTCCTTGGTTATTGGTTAACCTGCTCAATTTTCAATAGTTTTGGGCGGGAACCTTAAGGTTTTCGCGCCGTTATGACCGTATCCCGAATTGTCCGGCGCCGGAGCAATTCCAGGAAGGCGGGCGAACGCGCTTTCCCTCCGAAACTGCGAACCGAGAATGCAGGAGCCGTCAGATGGCAACGAACAGCAGAAAAACCGCGCCCAAAAAGGCCAGGGCCAGCCAATCCAGGATGACGCAAGCCCAAGCCGGCCCGGCGGCGGCCGAACGATCGAAGGACGCCAAGCCGGCCTTCGGTAAGGCGGCGCCGAAGAGAGTGACGCCCGGCGCGGCCCACAAGGTCGCAGCCAAGAGCGCGAAACATGCCAAGTCGCCGGCAAGCAAATCGGGGCCGATCCGCACCGTGGCCAGCGTCGCCACAGGAGCGGTCGTCGCCACCGCGCGGCTCGCGGCTTCCGTGTTCGGTTGCGGTGGTGCCAAGGCCAAGGCGAAGTAGCCCCTTTACGCGATTCCGGACGGCGAAGTCGCCGAGCCGGACCTTCGCGATTGGCCACCACGACAGCACGGTCGTCATTCTAGGGCGGAGCAAGGAGCGAAGCGACGCGCGCAGACCCTAGAATCCATGCCGTGACGCTAAGGCGTTGCTGCGGTTACAGAATTCTGCACCGTTGCACTCTACGGCAAGGGCCACGGCATGGATACTCGGGTCAAGCCCGAGTATGACGACGACACGGGGGTTTCGGCTAATCTCCAACGCAGGCGCTAGCCGCGCCCGCTTAGCCACCGCCATCTTCAGCCAAAGCGCCTTTTCCGAGCGTCGAACCAGCCCGGCATGGGCCGCGCGATCAACCTCGGTCAAGCGCGCCCGCAGGGCTTTTTTGTTGCGCCCACCGCTGCACGTTTCCCGAAGCTACTTCAGCCCTTCGCCGGGATGGTCAGGCCCCTCTTCACCGCAGGCCGTGCCAGGCCGCGCTCCAGCCATTCGGCAACGGTCGGGAAATCGTCGAAACCGACCAGGTCGCGCGCCTCGTAGAAGCCGATCAAATTGCGCACCCAGCCCAGCATCGACACGTCGGCGATGGAGTAGTCGTCGTCCATGATCCACTTGCGGCCCTTCAGCCGCGTTTCCATGACGCCGATCAGCCGCCGCGACTCGTCGCGGTAACGCTCCAGCGGCCGCTTGTCGGCAATCTCGCGCCCAGCGAATTTGTGGAAGAAGCCGACCTGCCCGAAGATCGGGCCGATCGCCGCCATCTGGAAGAACACCCACTGGATCGCCTCGTAGCGGCGCGCCGGATCGGCGGGAATGAGCTTGCCGGTCTTGTCGGCCAGATAGAGCAGGATGGCGCCGGATTCGAACAGGCCGATCGGCTTGCCGCCCGGACCGTCCGGATCGATGATCGCCGGTATCTTGCCGTTCGGGTTGAGCGACAGGAATTCCGGCGTCCAGCTCTCATTCTTGCCGATATCGACGTAATGCGGCTCGTAGGGCAGGCCGACCTCCTCCAGCGCGATCGACGCCTTCACGCCATTGGGCGTCGTGGCCGAATAGAGCTGCAGGCGCTCGGGCTGCTTGGCCGGCCAGCGCTTGGCGATCGGAAAGGCGGACAGGTCGGTCATCGCAAACTCCGGATGCGGATTGGCGCCGGGCAGCGCTCATGGCGGGTCAGGGAGAATTAGGACCCCGGCCGGCCGGGATCAATACGCCGCCAGCCGGCTCGCCGTGCACACACAGTCAACCGGTAGGCTTCGGCCGGTCAGACCGCCTTGAAGGCCAGCACCGCATTGGTTCCGCCGAAGGCGAAACTGTTGCTGAGCGCGGCGCGCACCTTGCGCTCGCGCGCCGTGTTCGGCGTCACGTCGAGATCGCATTCGGGGTCCGGCTCGCGGTAATTGGCGGTCGGCGGCACGAGGCCGTCGCGGATCGCCATCACGCAGGCGATCATCTCCAGTCCGCCCGAAGCGCCGAGGCAATGCGCATGCATCGACTTGGTCGACGACACCGAAAGCGAACGGGCATGCTCGCCGAAGACGCGCTTGATCGCCGCGGTCTCGATCTGGTCGTTGGCCTTGGTGCCGGTGCCGTGCGCGTTGAGGTAGTCGACATCTTCTGGATTGAGCCCGGCATCCGCCAGGCAAAAACGCATTGCCGCTTCCGGTCCCTCGATGGTCGGCGCGACGATGTCGGAGGCATCGGCCGAAAGCCCGACGCCGGCGATCTCGGCCAAGATAGTGGCGCCGCGCGCCATCGCGTGATCGTAGCTTTCGAGCACCGCCATGCCGGCGCCTTCGCCGAGCACCAGCCCGGCGCGATCGGCCGAGAACGGCCGGCAGGTGTCGGGCGAAAGCACCCTGAGCGCCTCCCAGCCCTTCAGCACGCCCCACACCAGCGGCGCTTCGGTGCCGCCGGCGACCATCACGTCGGCGCGACCGAGCCTGATCTGGTCGACCGCCGAGGAAATCGCGTGGTTGGCCGACGAGCAGGCCGAGGTGGCGCCGAAAACAGGGCCGCGCAACCCGAGATTCATGCTGACCTGGCCGGCGGCCGCGCCTGGCATCACTTTCGGCACGGTGAAGATGGCGGCGCGGTTGCGCCCTTCGAGCAGGATTGCGCGGTAATTCTCCTCGATCGTCTCGAAGCCCGCGACGCCGACGCCGACAACTGCGCCCATCCGGTAGGTGTTGTCGGCATGCGCGGTCAAGCCCGATTGCTGCATCGCTTCCCGCGCCGCGATCACGGCCAGCAGGCTGAAGCGGTCCATCGACACCACCTGCTTGCGGTCGATGCCATGGTCCGGCAATTGCTTGATTTCGCAGCCGGTCTTGACCTTGAGGTCATGCAGCGACGGATTGTCGATAGGGCCGATGGCCGAGCGGCCGGCGCGCATGGCGTCCCATATCGCCGCCGCATCGTTGCCGAGCCCGCAAATCCCGCCAATACCGGTGATGACGACGCGTTTTTGCATGCAGTCAGGCTTTTTTCGCGATCAGTTCGCGAACCGCCTCGACCATGTCGCCGACGTTCTTGAGGTTGCTCCAGGCATCGACCGTGTTCATCTCGATCTCGATGCCGTACTTTTCCTCGAGATCGAAGATGATCTCGGTCAGCTCCAGCGAATGGATGCCGAGCGTGCCGAGATCGGTGCTGGCGGTGATTTCCTCGCCGCCGGCATCGGCATGCGCCTTGATCTTTTCGATGATCTCGGTCGTCAGCTGGTCAGCCATTCGGTTCCTTCCCTGTCGTTGCCCGACGCCAACTGATCAGCGCCTTTTTTTTGATCCCCGGACCCAACAAACGCCGTTGCCCTTACCTCGCCAGGCACCGCGCGACCGCTCCAAGGTGGCTTCCCTCTATAGAAACCGAAACGATGTCAAGCAACAAGCGATATCGACAAAGCCGCCGGAGTGCTTAACCTGGGATCATGGACATGATCGGCAACACTTTGACATCCCAGCCTGCCTCGCCTTTGGCCGCCCCTCCCTTGCCTGCCGCGCAACGCGTTGCCGGCCTAGGCAGGCTTTTCTGCGGCAAAAGCGGCGGCCGGACGCGCCTGCGGCGGCTCTATCAGGATGGATCGGCCAAGATCCGCCTGCCGGCGGTGCAAGGCGATCCGCTCGAGGCGGTGCTGATCAACACCGCCGGCGGGCTGACCGGCGGCGATCGCCTCGGCTGGACGGTCGAGGTCGGCGCCGACGCCTCCGCCGCCGTCACCACCCAGGCCTGCGAGAAGGTCTATCGTGCCGCCGCCGACAGGGCCGAGACAAGCGTCAACCTGCGGGTCGGTCCGGGCGGCCGCATCGCCTGGCTGCCGCAGGAAACCATCGTTTTCGACCGGGCCGCCTTCGTCCGCACGCTGGATGTCGAGCTTGGCGACGATGCCGAGGCATTGATGCTCGAAGCCACGCTGTTCGGCCGGCTGGCGATGGGCGAGCGGAAAACCAACGGCAGTTTCCATGACCGCTGGCGGGTTCGCCAGGGCGGTGCGCTGGTCCATGCGGAGGATTTCCGGCTCGGCCCGGACATCGCCGCAACGCTCCAGCGGCGGGCGGCGACCGGCGGCGCGCTTGCCGTCGCCACATTGCTGCTGGTGTCGCCGCAGGCTGAAAGTCTGCTGGAGCCGGCCCGCGCCATCATCGGCGACCCCGCCATCGGTGGTTGCGGCGGCGCCAGTTTCTGGCGCGTCGGCCGATCTGGCAAGCTTCTTGCGAGGCTCTGTGCCGGCGACGGCTACCAGCTCCGCAAGCGGCTGGTTCCGCTCGTCGAACTGCTCAATGGGCGGGCGGGCCTGCCTAAATTGTGGTCACTCTGATTTCGATTGCCGGGAAGTTGCATGAACCTGACGCCGCGTGAAAAAGACAAGCTGCTGATCGCCATGGCGGCGATGGTGGCGCGCAAGCGGCTGGAGCGCGGCGTCAAGCTCAACCATCCCGAAGCCATCGCCCTTATCACCGACTTCGTCGTCGAAGGCGCGCGCGACGGCCGCCCGGTCGCGGAACTGATGGAGGCGGGTGCGCATGTCGTCACCCGCGCCCAGGTCATGGACGGCATCGCCGAGATGATCCACGACGTCCAGGTCGAGGCGACATTTCCCGACGGCACCAAGCTGGTGACCGTGCATGAACCGATCCGGTGAGGAGGAAGACAGATGCTGGAGCTCAGGCCGAATTGCGAATGCTGCGACAAGGATCTGCCGCCGGAAGCGACCGATGCGCTGATCTGCACCTTCGAGTGCACCTTCTGCGCCGACTGCGTGGACAATGTGCTGGGTGGCGTCTGCCCCAATTGCGGCGGCAATTTCGCGCCGCGGCCGATCCGGCCGGCGACCAAGCTGACGAAATATCCGCCGTCGACCAGGCGCGTGCTCAAGGCCGAAGGCTGCGGCCCGCGCAAGGCCGCTTGACCGGCTCAATTGGAAGGACAGATAGATGATCCCCGCTTCGACGAAACGTACCACGCTTGCCGCGATCCTTTTCCTGGCGGCCGCCATGCCGGCCTATGCCCATGTCGGCATCGCCACGACCTCGTCCTTCGCCGCCGGTTTCGCGCACCCGCTGTCCGGTCTCGACCACATGACGGTCATGATCGCCGTCGGCCTTTGGGCGGCGCTGAAGGGCGGCAAGGCTATCTGGGCCTGGCCGCTGGCCTTTGTCGGCGTGATGCTGGCCGGCGGCGCGCTCGGCATGCTGCATGTGCCGATGCCTTTCGTCGAGCCCGGCATCCTCGCTTCCGTGGTGACGCTTGGGCTGCTGGTGGCGCTGGCGATCGACCTGCCGGTCTCGACCGGGATCGCGGTCATCGGTCTGTTCGCGCTGTTTCATGGTCACGCCCACGGCACGGAAGTGCCCGAAAACGCCGGCGGGCTGGAATACATTGCGGGCTTCGCCGCCGCGACGGCCCTTCTCCATGCCGTGGGCATCGCGGCGGCCCTCAGCCTCGGCATGCGCTTCCGCAGCCTGGCGCGCGCTGCAGGTGCGGCTTGCGCGGCGGCCGGCGTCGGCCTCGCCTTCGGCGTGTTGTGAGGGCGCGATGATCCCCGGCGAAATCATCGCGGCCAAGGGCGAGATCGCGCTCAACGAGGGCCTGCCGACCGTCACGCTCAAGGTCGCAAACAGCGGCGACCGGCCGATCCAGGTCGGCAGCCACTATCATTTCTACGAGACCAATGAGGGCCTGAAATTCGACCGCGAGAGCGCGCGCGGCATGCGGCTCGACATCGCCGCCGGCACCGCGATGCGCTTCGAGCCCGGGCAGGAGCGCGACGTCACGCTGGTGCCGCTGGGCGGCAAACGCGAGGTCTATGGCTTCCAGCAAAAGGTGATGGGCAAGCTGTGACGTCCGCCGGCGCGCTCACATCACTTCGGAGGCTTGGCGGCGGCATAGATGACGACCTTCCCCGGATTGTCGAACTCTACGGCGAGCACGTCCTCGGCCTGCACGCGTCGCGAATCGATCGCGTTGAAGAGCAGGGCGTTCGCCTCGATCTCCTGGCGCAGTTCGGCGACATCCTCCTGATGCTGCTTCACCTTGTTCTCTATCGCCGGCGGCGGCCCGCCCTCGCTGCGCGCCGCGTCGGTCAGGAACACGATGTCGACCGTATCGAGCTTGGTTGTCTTTCGCACCGTGCCGATGTTGTCGCGGGTGCGGTCGATGGCAGTGATGACCTTTCCGGCCTCCGTCGAGGAAAGCGCCTCTTCCTGCCGGACCTCGGAATCGACGATTGCCGCGGCAGGCCTGTCGTTGTCCAGCGGCTGCGCCGCGGACGCCGCATGGGGCGCAGCCACGAAAAGCGTGGCGGCAACCGCGGAACTCCATCTCTTAAAACGCGGGGCTTTCGCCATCGCTCGCTCCTGACTGAACTCGTGGCGGGGCGACAACAGCGAAACGGTCCTGCTTGGCCGGAGGTTCCCTTCAAAAGCCGGCAGGCGGACCGTGACGCGGCCCGCATTCCCTTCAAAATATGGCAGGCGGACCGCAAGGCGGCCCGCCTGGGCGTGCAATTAGCTCGCTTTCTTGGTGATCAGCGTCAGCGCGCCATTGGGCTGCATGCTTGCAGCGATCACTTGCGCGGAGCTCATGCCCTTGGCTTCGAGCGCGGATTTGACCTTGGGCGTGGCGTCGATCGACTTGCGCAATGTCTGCAGGCCGGCATCGCCGCGTTGCGCCACGATCTGGTTGACCTGCGTCTGCGTGTCCTTGGGCAGTTCGGTGATGTCGACGACATTGACGCTTTGGATAGCGGGCGCCGCGGACTGGGCCTTCGGCGCGGCGGGCGCGGCGGGCGCGGTCGGCGCGGGACTGGGCTGCGGCGTCGGCTGCTGCTGGGCATTGGCAGTGCCCGCCATCAACGTAGTGGCGGTTGCGGCGAGAAGAATCGCTTTGAGCATGGATATTCCTTCCATCGGTTTGGCAAACGGTCGTTCTGGGCTGACCGGGGCACCTCAACCGCCAAATGGGAGCGCAAGGTGTCGCCGAGCGGGTCATTGCGTGACCATTGGGTGGCGACAATGTGCACCTCGCGTTCATTCAACCTGAATTTCGGGAGCAATCGCTGATGGCCAGGATAAGCCGTGCCGCCTATGCGCAGATGTATGGACCGACGGTCGGCGACAAGGTGCGGCTTGCCGACACCGAGCTCTTCATCGAGGTGGAGAAGGATCTCACCGTTTACGGCGAGGAAGTAAAATTCGGCGGCGGCAAGGTCATCCGCGACGGCATGGGCCAAAGCCAGGTGACGCGGGCCGGCGGCGCCGTCGATACCGTCATCACCAATGCGCTGGTCGTCGATGCGCTCACCGGCATCGTCAAGGCCGATATCGGCCTGAAGGATGGCCGCATCGCCGCTATCGGCAAGGCCGGCAATCCGGACACGCAGGCCGGCGTCACCATCATCATCGGCCCCGGCACCGAGATCATCGCCGGCGAGGGCAAGATCCTGACGGCCGGCGGCTTCGACGCGCACATCCATTTCATCTGCCCGCAGCAGATCGAGGAAGCGCTGATGAGCGGCGTCACCACCATGCTTGGCGGCGGTACCGGCCCGGCGCATGGCACTTTGGCCACCACCTGCACGCCGGGACCCTGGCACATGGCGCGCATGATCCAGTCCTTCGATGCCTTTCCAATGAATATCGGCCTGTCGGGCAAGGGCAATGCGTCAAAGCCGGCGGCGCTTGAAGAGATGGTGCTGGCCGGCGCCTGCTCGCTGAAATTGCATGAGGACTGGGGCACGACCCCGGCCGCCATCGACTGCTGCCTGTCGGTCGCCGACGATTACGACGTGCAGGTGATGATTCACACCGACACGCTGAATGAATCGGGCTTCGTCGAGAACACGGTGGCGGCCATCAAGGGCCGCACCATCCATGCCTTTCACACCGAGGGCGCCGGCGGCGGCCACGCGCCCGACATCATCAAGGTCTGCGGCCTGCCCAACGTCATCCCTTCCTCGACCAATCCGACCCGGCCATACACGGTCAACACGCTCGCCGAGCATCTCGATATGCTGATGGTGTGCCACCATCTGTCGCCGTCGATCCCGGAGGACATCGCCTTTGCCGAAAGCCGCATCCGCAAGGAGACGATCGCCGCCGAGGACATACTGCACGACATCGGCGCCTTCTCGATCATCTCTTCCGACAGCCAGGCCATGGGCCGCGTCGGCGAGGTGGCGATCCGCTGCTGGCAGACCGCCGACAAGATGAAGCGCCAGCGCGGCGCGCTGCCGGACGAAACCGGCGACAACGATAATTTCCGCGTCCGCCGCTACATCGCCAAATACACCATCAATCCGGCCATCGCGCATGGCCTGTCGAAGGAGATCGGTTCGATCACCGTCGGCAAGCGCGCCGATCTCGTGCTGTGGAATCCGGCCTTCTTCGGGGTCAAGCCGGAGATGGTGCTGGTCGGTGGCTCGATCGCGGCAGCACCCATGGGCGACCCGAACGCCTCGATCCCGACGCCGCAGCCGATGCACTACCGGCCGATGTTCGGCGCCTATGGCAAGGCGCTGACCAACACCTCGGTGACCTTCGTCTCGAAGGCCGCCTTCGACGCCGGCCTGCAGGGCAGGCTGGGCGTCGACAAGGCGATGATCGCGGTCGAGAACACGCGCGGCGGCATCGGCAAGCATTCGATGGTGCTCAACGACGCCACGCCACATGTCGAGGTCGATCCCGAAACCTACGAAGTGCGGGCCGACGGCGAGCTCTTGACCTGCGAGCCCGCGACCGTGCTGCCGATGGCACAACGGTATTTTCTGTTTTAGGATTGATGTGCCCATAGAGTCTGGACGCATCATGAATGAGCAGAAGAAATTGGCGTTGATTTCCAGGATGGGCGCGCTGCGAGAATATAATGGCGGAGTTGCCCCGGTCATTATGCCACTCGTTACACTGGAAGAGTACTTTGATGGGGCTGAAGGTGAAGCCGGATTGCTGTGCAACAGCCCGGAAGAGCCGGACAACGATACGATTCTCGCGACATTCGAATCGGTACGGAAAAGACCCGAGGTTCACGACGTTCGGATAGCAATCGTGCAGTGCGATGATGGAGAATGGCCGTTCTCGGACAAGGTCGTCGTTACAACGCGCGCCAGCGAAGAAGACATCATTGGCTGGCTGCCGTCAGGGTTCGAACCGGATGAAACCTGGGAAGGCGATGTAGATCATTCCCTGCGGAGCAGATTGAAGTTCCGGCGGGCTACCGCAAGCTATGGCTCTGGTATGACTAATCGCAACGAACGGGTCTGTTCGTAGATGCCCACCGAAATCGCCTCCCCGCATGACATCTTTCCGCATATCCGCATCGTCATGGGCATGGTGATCGGCCTCGGCGTCACGCGGCTGCTTTCGGGAACTGCCCGCATCGTCCAGCATCCCGGCCAGTACCGGCTCTACGCAGTGCATCTCGCCTGGGTCGCCTCGGTGCTGTTGATGCTGGTGCATTTCTGGTGGTGGGAGTTCGGCCTCTACGCGATCGAGAACTGGACCTTCGGCAAATATCTTTTCATCATCTTCTACGCCATCACGCTGTTCCTGCTTTGCGCGCTGCTGTTTCCGGATTCGATGCTCGACTACACCAGCTACGAGGATTATTTTTACTCGCGCCGCGCCTGGTTCTTCGGGCTGCTGGCGGCTACCTATCTGCTCGACGTGATCGACACGCTGCTCAAGGGCCCGGAGCATTTCGCCCGCTTCGGCAATGAATATCTGATCCGCACGCCGGTCTTCGTCGCGCTCTGCCTGGTGGCGATCCTGGTTCGCGACCGCCGTTTCCACGTCGCTTTCGTCGCGGCCGCGCTTGTCTACCAAGTATCATTCATCCTGCGGCTCTTCGACACCATCGTCTGAGCGCCATTGGGCTGATGCATGCGTTGATCTAGGATCGGGGAAATGCAGGGTTCAACCACGTACAAGGCCGTCGGATCGCGCGGATCCCGGGTCAGCCGGGTGCTCTGGATGCTCGAGGAGCTCGGGCAGCCCTACGAATTCGTCGAGGTGAAGCTGCGCTCGCCGGAGGCTTACGCGCTCAACCCCTCCGGCAAGGTGCCGATCCTGATCGACGGCGAGCTCAAGGTCACGGATTCAGCGGCGATCTGCGTCTATCTGGCCGATAAGCACGCCGACAAAGGCATGGGCGCCAATCCGGGTCTTGCCGGCCGTGCCGAGATGGATTCCTGGATGCATTTCGCCCAGAGCGAGCTGGAAGCGCCGCTGTGGAACAAGCTGCGCCACCGCTTCCTGCTGCCCAAGGATGTGCGGGTCGATGTCGGCCCGGCCGCAGCCTATGATTTCGCATCCGAAATAAAGGCGCTGGAACGGCGGCTTGGCGACAAGCCCTTTGCGCTGGGCGACCGCTTCTCGGCCGTCGACGTGCTGCTCGGCGATATCGGCGGCTGGGCGCGCGCCGGCCGTTTCCCGATCGATTCCGAAAGGGTAAATGCCTATTTCGACCGTGTCCTTCAGCGCCCCGCCCGTGCAAGGGCGCAAGCCAATGGCGGAGCCATGAAATGAAGCTCAACATTAACACCGATTTCACCAAATTCCCGCGTGCCGTTTCGGTGCTCGCCGCCGGCGATCCGGCTTTGACCGAGCCCTACGACAAAGCCTTGCTGCCGCATGACGAGCGGCACCTGCGTCGCCGCGCCATCGAGACGGCCGGTGGCGAAAAGGTGCTGGTCGACCTGCCCGAGCCGGTGGCGCTCGGTAATGGCGACCGGCTGGTGCTGGAAGACGGCCGCCAGCTCGAAATCGTCGCCGCGCCCGAGGAGGTCTACGACATCCGCGCCCGCGACGCGGTTCATCTCACCGAACTTGCCTGGCACATCGGCAACCGTCACCTCGCGGCGGCGATCGAGGCGGACCGCATCCTTATCCTGCGCGATCATGTCATCAAGGCGATGCTCGAAGGCCTCGGCGCCACGGTGAACGAGGTTTCGCAGCCGTTCAGCCCGGTGCGTGGCGCCTATTCCGGCCATGACCACGGCCATTCGCATGATCACGATCATGACCACCACGGCCATGATCACGATCACCATGATCATGCGCACGACCATCACCACGACCACCACCACCATCATGACTGAGGAGCTTTCCAGCGTCGCGCTGCTGCGGCTGATGGCCTGGCTGTCGCCGGCCTTTCCGGTCGGCGGCTTCTCCTACAGCCATGGCCTCGAGCGCGCCGTGCAGGACGGGCTGATCGCCGACCGGGAAGATCTCGCCGGCTGGCTGGAGACGCTGGTCGAGATCGGCTCGGGCTGGAACGATGCCGTGCTCTTCGCCGAAAGCTGGCGCTGCGGACGTGACGGCGGCGATCTCAGCGAGGTTGCCGCGCTGGCCGAGGCGCTCGCCGGGTCGCGGGAGCGTCATCTCGAAACCATGCTGCAGGGCACGGCCTTCCTGCAGGCGGCGTCGGCCTGGTCGTCTCCGGTGCTGGAGCGTTTGCCGGCCGATTGCCCCTATTGTGTTGCGGTCGGCGCCGTTGCGGGCAGCGGCGCCATCGGCCTTTCGGATGCGCTTTCCGCCTTCCTCCAGGCTTTCTTCTCCAATCTCGTGCAGGCGGCAATCAGGTTGGGTGTTGTCGGCCAGGTCGACGCCGTCACATCATTAGCCGGCTTCGAACCTCTGGCGCTGGCGACCGCATCGCGCGCCGCCGCTTCCAGCCTGGACGATCTCGGCGGCGCGGCCTTCATGTCCGACATCATGGCGATGCAGCATGAGACGCAATACTCCAGGCTGTTCCGCTCATGATCGTGCTCGCCGTCATCCTCTCCTTCGTCCTGCTCCTGATCACAACGCTGCACGTCTATTGGGGCATGGGCGGTATCTGGCCGGGCACGGACCAGGCATCCTGCGCCCGCGCCGTCGTCGGTTTCCGCGGCGTCGATGAGATGCCGTCGTCATTCGCGAGTTTTGCCGTCGCCGCTTGCCTCGCGCTCGCGACGCTCTGGCCGCTGGCGCTCGCGGGTGTCTTTGCGACGCCCTTTCCAAGAGAGGGCCTGGCTGCCACGGCTTTGATGATCGGCCTCATCTTTCTCGGTCGCGGCATTGCCGGCTTCACGCCCTGGTGGCGCCGGCTTGCGCCCGAACAGCCTTTCGCGCGGCTTGACCAAAGCCTTTATTCGCCGCTTTGCCTCTTGATCGGGGCAGGCTTCGCAATCCTAGCCATCACGGAGTTTCCGGCATGACATCGAAAAACGGTCCTCTTCGTATCGGCATCGGCGGCCCGGTCGGCTCCGGCAAGACGACGCTCACCGAAAAGCTCTGCAAGGCGTTGCGCGACGATTTTTCGATCGCCGTCGTCACCAACGACATCTACACCAAGGAGGATGCGATGATGCTCGCGCGGCTACAAGCATTGCCCGAAGAGCGCATCGTCGGCGTTGAGACCGGCGGCTGCCCGCATACGGCGATCCGCGAGGATGCCTCGATCAATTTGCGCGCCATCGCCGAGCTGAACAAGAAATTCCCCGATCTCGACATCATCTTCATCGAATCCGGCGGCGACAATCTCGCAGCCACCTTCTCGCCTGACCTTGCCGACTTGACCCTCTACGTCATCTCGGTCTGCCAGGGCGAGGAGATCCCGCGCAAGGGCGGCCCGGCCATCACCCGATCGGATTTCCTGATCATCAACAAGAGCGATCTGGCACCCTATGTGAACGTCAACCTCGACGTCATGGAGAGCGACGCCGGCCGCATGCGCGGCAAAAGGCCCTTCGGCTTCACTGATCTGTCGCGCGGCAAAGGCTTGCAGGAAGTGATCGACTTTATCGTCGAGCAGGGCGGCCTTCAGTCGACGCGCCCGGCGGCTTGATCTGCTGAGCCACCGATTATCGGTTGCTGGCAGCCGCCATGCGCGGCATTCTCGGAAAACAAACCCAAGCGGAGGATTTTCGATGAGCCTTGCCCGCCTGCACAAGGAACCGCTGAGCAACCTGCCCTATTATGAGGAGCGGGTCGATCTCGCCGCCGCCTTCCGCTGGACGGCGCGGCTCAACATGCACGAAGCGGTGGCCAACCATTTCTCGCTGTCCGTCAACGACGAAGGCACGAAGTTCCTGATGAATCCCAACCAGGTGCATTTCTCGCGCATCAAGGCGAGCGACCTGCTGCTGATCGACGCCAACGATCCGGACACGCTGTCCGGCCCCAACGCGCCCGACCCGACCGCCTGGGGCCTGCACGGCGCCATCCACCGCAACGTCCCGCATGCGCGCTGCGCCATGCATGTCCATTCAATCCACGCCACGGTGCTTGCCTCGCTCGCCGATTCGACGCTGCCGCCGGTCGACCAGAACTCGGCCATGTTCTTCAACCGCCATGTTGTCGACGCCAATTATGGCGGCTTGGCCTTCGAGGAAGAGGGCGAGCGCTGCTCGCAGCTTCTCACCGACCCCAAGGTCAAGGTGATGGTCATGGGCAATCACGGCGTCATGGTCATCGGCGACACCGTCGCCGACACCTTCAACCGCATGTTCTATTTCGAACGCGCCGCCGAGACCTACATCAAGGCGCTGTGGACCGGCCGTCCGCTGCGCACCCTCTCCTACGAGATCGCCGAGAAGACCGCGCGCGAGATGGACGATTATCCCGGCCAGGCCGAGCGCCATCTGGCCGAGCTGAAAGCGATTCTCGACGAGGAAGAGCCGGTCTATCGGAATTGATCTTCCTTCTCCCCGGTTACGCTATACACATCCTCTGTGGCTGTCGTGACCGATCCGGCCGAGGCCTAATTGCCACGTGGTTCCCCCAATCCGTCGCTGCTTCGCAGCGCCACCTTTCCCCCCTCCGGAGGGAAAGGAAGGGAGCGTTGCTGGACGGGCGTTGACGGCAAAAAGCTTGGCCCCTTGTCTCTACCCCGTCGATCGGGGGAGAGGTGGCTCGGCGAAGCCGAGACGGAGTGGGGGTCGACCAGCGCTACATAAGACAATGCATGCGCCAAGCTGCCATGCAGGCTATCGCCAGAGACCAGCTGCTCGGAAATGTGTGCCGTTGCCCGTTTCACGGGGAGAAGGTGCCGGCAGGCGGATGAGGGGCAGCGCTGACGCCGGGGCTCAGCCCCAACTGCGTGCGCAGCTCTTCGGCGCTGTTGATGACGATCGCGCCGGCCGGACCTTCCATCGGCGCTTCCGGCCAGAAGATCGTCTTCATGCCCGCCGCCAGTCCGGCCATGGCGCCTGTCAGGCTGTCGTCGACGGCAAAAGCATCCGCCGGATCGACGCCGGCGAGATAGGCGGCGCGCAGGAATGGTTCGGGAAGCGGCTTGCCGTCAATTACGTCATTGCGGCTGACCGTCATCATGCCCGGATAGGTGAGGCCGACGGCGCGCAGATTGGCGTCAACGATGAGTCGGTCGGAGTTGGACACCACCGCCTGCTCGACGCCGAGCGCGCGCAATTCGTTGAACACTTCGATCGCGCCGGGGCGTGGCTTCAGCGTTTCGGCCAGCGGCAGATAGTGATTGTATTTGCGCACGATCCAGTCGTCGAAGGGCAGGGCGAGGCCGAACTCGTCGCGCAGCATTTCGTAGACCGGCCATGCCGCGATGCCGAGCACGCGCTGATGCAGGTCGGGCGGCGGGGCGATGCCGACGCTGCGCAGCGCCGCCACAAGTGCCGCCTCGTGCAGCGGCTCGCTGTCGACCAGCGTCCCGTCCATATCCCAGAAAACGGCTTTCGGCGTCATGCGCGGCTCCTTTCGCCGATCCCCTTAATCGGTTTCCCGGGGGAGATAAACCGTCCCGCCGGCAAATGGTTGGGCAAGCGGCGAATTGATCCTTCGGCATCAGGAAAGCTTCCAAGCAATTGCTCTTTCGATAGACAATTGCGCGTCGGCGCAATCGCTGTAAGCTATGGCGCCCGTTTCAGCATTCTGCGGGCTGGGAGGCGAGACGTGAATTCGCGACAGGAAATCGGCAGCACCAGGTTGGACGACGCCGCGCGCGCCGGCTGGCTTTATTATGTTGCCGGCAACACGCAGGACCAGATCGCCGCCAAGCTGGGCATCTCCAGGCAGACGGCGCAGCGGCTGGTATCGCTCGCCATGTCGGAGGGCCTGATCAAGGTGCGGGTCGATCATCCGATCGCCAACTGCCTGGACCTCGCCGCGCGGCTGAAGTCGCGCTTCGCGCTCGACCTTGTCGAGGTGGTGCCGAGCGACCCGACGTCGAGCTCGACGACGATCGGCATCGCCGAGGCGGCCGCGGCCGAGATCGAACGCCGGCTGCGCTCCGAGGCTCCCATCGTCATGGCGATCGGCACCGGGCGCACGCTGAAGGCGGCGATCGAGCAACTGCCGCCGATGGACTGCCCGCAGCACAAGGTCGTGTCCTTGACCGGCAACATCTCGCCCGATGGCTCGGCCGCCTTCTACAACGTCATCTTCACCATGGCCGACCGCGTCAAGGCGCGGTCGTTCCCGATGCCGCTGCCGGTCATTGCGTCCTCGCCGGAAGAGCGCGAGATGCTGCTCAACCAGCCGATGATCCAGCCTACATTGGCGCTGGCGGCCGAGGCCGATGTCACCTTCGTCGGCATCGGCGATCTCGGGCCCAAGGCCCCGCTCTACGAGGACGGCTTCATTTCCGAAAACGAGTTGAAGGCGCTGCAGAAGGCAGGCGGCATCGCCGAGATCGTCGGCTGGGTGTACGACCGCGAAGGCCGCATGATCGAAGGCATCACCAATGACCGCGTGTCTTCCGCCGCGCTGCCGTCGCGGGAAAGGTCGCTGGTCATCGCTCTGGCCATGGGCGAACGCAAGCTGGCGGGCATCCTGGCCGCCGTCAACCGCCGGCTGGTCAACGGCCTCATCACCGACGAACGCACGGCCGAAGCACTGCTTGCCGGCTAATTGCCCATAAAAAGTGCCGGGCTATTGCGAGCGGCCGCGCGGATCGTTGCCGTCGAGAAAACCCATGTCGCGCTGCAGATGCTCGGAAAATTCCCGGACATCGAGATAACCGCGCCTGCGGCCCGAAAACCTTGCAAATTCCCGCAGGAGCGTGAAAAACCAGCCTTGTGCCGGGGTGGAAACGAGCTTTTCCTGAACCGTGACCATGATCGTCAGCCTTCGCAATGCTTGAACTGGATTGATCGTCGACCCCAAATATCGGTCTGGCCGGTTCGTGCTTCCAATCAAACCTCGATCATGACCCATAAGGAGGCCTTATGCCCGATCTCAGCTCTCCGCAGCTTGCGCCCCTGCCGCCGCTGCAGGCGATCCGAGTGTTCGAGGCGGTGGCCAGGCACCTGTCCTTCACCAAGGCCGCGCAGGAGTTGGGCATGACCCAGGCGGCTGCGAGCTACCAGATCAAGCTGCTCGAGGAGCGCATCGGCGCGCCGCTGTTCCTGCGCCGTCCACGACAGATCGAGTTGACCGAGCCCGGCCAGCGCCTGGCGCCCGCCGTCAGCGAAGCCTTCGCCATCCTGGGCCAGGCCTATGCCGCGGCGCGCGGTGGCGCCGACGGCCTGCTCTGCATCACCACCGTGCTGACCTTTGCCTCGAACTGGCTGGCGCAGCATCTGGGCGCGTTCCAGCTCGCGCATCCGGCACTTGCCGTGCGGCTCGACACGTCGAGCCGCCTGACCGATTTCGCGCGCGAGGATGTCGATCTCGCCATCCGCTCCGGCGCCGGCAAATGGCCGGGCCTGGAGGCGCATAAGCTGCTCGACGCCGATTTCACGCCGATGCTGAGCCCGAAGCTCGCGGCGAGCATCGGCGGCGTCAGGGAGCCGGCGGACCTGTTGCGCCTGCCGATCCTCGACCCCGGCGACATCTGGTGGACGCAATGGTTCGAGGCCGCCGGCGTGACCGGGCACGACCTCGCCAAACGGCCGGGCTCCAGCATGGGCGCGCAGGCCTATGAAGCGAACGCAGCCATGGCCGGCCATGGCGTTGCGATCCTGACCAGGTCGTTGTTCAAGAACGAGATCGCCGACGGCCGCCTGATCCAGCCATTCGACCTCGTCGGCGACGACGGCCATGCCTATTGGCTGGTCTATCCGACGGCACGCCGCAACGTGCCGAAGATCCGCGCCTTCCGCGACTGGCTCCTGGCCGAGATCGCCTGCCCGTAAGCCAATCGCCCTGATGTTCCTCCTCCCTAGGGTACCGGCGCCTCGCCCGACCGGGTCGTGCGGCGTCATTTCTGCTGCGCTGCAGCACAGATTCAGGGTTGACATAATTCACGCCAAGTGAGTAATTGCTCAGAGCCAAGGCAAATGCTCATCTTGGTTTATGGGAGGAATTTGATGAAACTTCGCACGCTCACCCTGGGCCTGTTGTCGGCCAGCGCCCTCGCTTTCGCCGCGCATGCCGAATCCATCACCATCGCCACCGTCAACAATGGCGACATGGTCCGCATGCAGAAGCTGACGGACGACTTCACCAAGGCCAACCCCGACATCCAGCTCAACTGGGTGACGCTTGAAGAGAACGTGCTGCGCGAGCGCGTCACGACCGATATCGCCACCAAGGGCGGCCAGTACGACGTCATGACCATCGGCACCTACGAGGTTCCGATCTGGGCAAAGCAGAGCTGGCTCCTGCCGCTCGACAAGCTCGGCGACGACTATGACGTCAAGGACATCATCCCGGCCATCGCCGGCGGCCTTTCGGTCGACGGCAAGCTCTATGCCGCGCCCTTCTACGGCGAGAGCTCCTTCGTCATGTACCGCAAGGACCTGATGGAGAAGGCTGGCTTGAAGATGCCCGACGCGCCGACCTGGGACTTCATCAAGCAGGCCGCCGACAAGATGACCGACCGCGCCAATGGCGTGAATGGCGTGTGCCTGCGCGGCAAGGCCGGCTGGGGCGAGAACATGGCCTTCCTCACCGCCATGTCGAATTCCTTCGGCGCCCGCTGGTTCGACGAGAACTGGAAGCCGCAATTCGATCAGCCCGAATGGAAGAACACGCTGCAGTTCTATGTCGACCTGATGAAAGCCGACGGTCCGGAAGGCGCTTCGTCCAACGGCTTCAACGAGAACCTCGCCCTCTTCCAGCAGGGCAAGTGCGGCATGTGGATCGACGCCACGGTCGCGGCGTCCTTCGTCTCAGATCCGAAGGCCTCGAAGGTCGCGGACAAGGTCGGCTATGCGCTGGCGCCCGACAACGGCCTCGGCAAGCGCGGCAACTGGCTGTGGGCATGGTCGCTCGCCATCCCCGCCGGCACCCAGAAGGCCGACGCCGCCGAGAAATTCGTTTCATGGGCGACCTCGAAGCACTATCTCGAGCTCGTCGCCTCGAAGGAGGGCTGGGCCAACGTTCCTCCTGGAACGCGCTCCTCGCTCTACGCCAATCCGGAGTACCAGAAGGCGGCGCCCTTCGCGAAGATGACGCTGGACTCCATCAACGCCGCCGATCCGACGCATCCGACCGTCAAGCCGGTGCCCTATGTCGGCGTGCAGTTCGTCGCCATCCCTGAATTCCAGGGCCTCGGCACCACCGTCGGCCAGCTCTTCTCGGCAGCCCTTGCCGGCCAGTCGAGCGTCGACGACGCGCTGAAGCAGGCTCAGGACGCCGCCACCGCGGCGATGACGGAAGGCGGCTACATCAAGTAAGGCTCCTCCCGGTGCCGAACGCCGGTAGCGCATCATGACCGGCAAGGGGCCGCCCGAAACCCAGTTCGGGCGGCCACCCTTCAAAATCGGGAAAATTCTGGCACGACTCTGAAAATCCGGCTGACCTTGGGAGGGTGACCGTCATGGCTACTCAGCAAACCCGTTCGCTTGCCCGTTTCATGATGGCGCCATCGGTGATCCTGCTGTTCGTCTGGATGATCGTGCCGCTGCTGTTCACGCTGTGGTTCTCGTTCCAGCAATACAATCCGCTGAACCCGATCCGTAACGGCTTTGTCGGCTTCTCGAACTACGCGCTGTTCTATTCCAACCCGGCCTTCCTCTCCTCGATCCTCAACACGCTCATCATCGTTGTCAGCGTGCTGGTCATCACCGTGGTCGGGGGCATCCTTTTGGCGTTGTTGCTCGACCAGCCGATCTGGGGCCAGGGCATCGTGCGCATCCTGGTCATCTCGCCGTTCTTCGTCATGCCGCCGGTCGCGGCGCTGGTCTGGAAGAACATGATCATGCATCCGCAATACGGCGTCTTTGCCGATATAGCGCGCTTTTTCGGCGCCGAGCCGATCGACTGGTTCGGCCAGCATCCGCTGACCGCTATCATCCTCATCGTCGCCTGGCAGTGGCTGCCCTTCGCCACGCTGATCCTGCTGACTTCGCTGCAATCGCTCGACGGCGAGCAGAAGGAAGCGGCCGAGATGGACGGCGCCGGCTTTATTAGCCGGTTCATCTATCTGACGCTGCCGCATATGTCGCGCGCCATCACCGTCGTCATCCTGATCCAGACGATCTTCCTGCTGTCGGTCTATGCCGAGATCCTGGTCACCACCAATGGCGGCCCGGGCTATGCCTCCACCAACCTGCCCTTCCTCGTCTACCAGAAGGCGCTCCTGGAGTTCAAAATCGGGCAGGCGTCCGCTGGCGGCGTGATCGCCGTCATTCTCGCCAACATCGTTGCCTTCTTCGCCATGCGCGCCGTCGGCAAGAACCTGGACAAGTAGGGGGAGACGATGCCGCTTGCGCTGAACCACCCCCACTCCGTCCCGCTGCGCGGGACACCTCTCCCCCTGCCCGGGGGAGAGGAAACGCCTGCATCGAAGCCGCGCCCTTCCTCTACCCCGTCGATCGGGGGAGAGGTGGTTTGCGCAGCAAACCGGAGTGGGGGTCGACCCTGCTGCCAACATCGCCGATACGGGAGGACCTGACATGGCACGCGCAGTCACCACCCAGCACAAGACCATCGCCACGGCCGCGGCCTGGATCGTCGCCCTGCTGATCTTCTTTCCGATCCTTTATACGATCATCACCTCGTTCAAGTCCGAGCAGGAGGCGATCCAGGGCTTTGCACTGATCCCGTCCGGCACCATGGAGAGCTATGCCGAGGTGCAGGCGCAGAGCGGCTATTTCAAGTTCTTCCTGAACTCGGTGATCCTGTCGGTCGGCTCGACGCTGCTTGCGATCCTGATTGCGGTTCCGGCAGCCTGGTCGATGGCGTTCTCACCGACCAAGCGCACCAAGGACATCCTGATGTGGATGCTGTCCACCAAGATGATGCCGGCCGTCGCGGTGCTGTTCCCGATCTACCTGATTTTCCGCGACACCGGCCTGCTCGACAGCCGCGTCGGCCTCACCGTCATGCTGATGCTAATCAACCTGCCGATCGTGGTCTGGATGCTCTACACCTATTTCCGCGAAATCCCGGGCGAGATCCTGGAAGCGGCGCGGATGGACGGCGCCTCGCTGTGGAACGAGATCATCTATGTGCTGACGCCGATGGCGGTTCCCGGCATCGCCTCGACCATGCTCTTGAACATCATCCTGGCCTGGAACGAGGCGTTCTGGACCATCCGGCTCACCACCACCAATGCCGCGCCGCTGACGGCCTTCATCAGCTCCTTCTCCAGTCCGCAAGGCCTGTTCTGGGCAAAGCTGTCAGCGGCCTCGACGCTGGCGATCGCGCCGATCCTGATCATGGGCTGGTTCAGCCAGAAGCAGCTGGTGCGCGGCCTCACCTTTGGCGCCGTGAAGTAGCAACGCCCAAGCGGCGGACGACGAAGACCATCCCCGGGAGGAAACCATGGGAAACATCGCGCTCAAGAACGTCTCCAAGTCCTTCGGGTCGACGACGATCATTCCGAACATCGACCTCAACATCGAGGACGGTGAGTTCGTGGTGTTCGTCGGCCCCTCGGGTTGCGGCAAGTCCACGCTGCTCAGGCTGATCGCCGGGCTCGAGGACACCAGCGGCGGCGCCATCAGCATCGATGGACGCGATGTAACCCGCGAGGCGCCGGCCAAGCGCAAGCTTGCCATGGTGTTCCAGTCCTATGCGCTCTATCCGCATATGACGGTTGCCAAGAACATCGCCTTTCCGCTGAAGATGGCCGGCGAAGACCAGGCGACCATCGACAAGAAGGTGAAGGACGCCGCGCGCATCTTGAACCTCACCAACTATCTCGAGCGCCGCCCAGGCCAGCTGTCCGGCGGCCAGCGCCAGCGCGTCGCCATCGGCCGCGCCATCGTGCGCCAGCCTTCGGCCTTCCTGTTCGACGAGCCGCTGTCCAACCTCGACGCTGCGCTTCGCGGCACCATGCGGCTTGAGATCAGCGAGCTGCATCATCAGTTGAAGACGACGATGATCTACGTCACCCACGACCAGGTCGAAGCCATGACCATGGCCGACAAGATCGTCGTGCTCAATGCCGGCAACATCGAGCAGGTCGGCTCGCCGATGGAGCTCTACAAGACGCCGAAGAACCTCTTCGTCGCGGGCTTTATCGGCTCGCCCAAGATGAACATGATCGAAGGCGCGCCGGCGGAGAAATATGGCGCCAAGACCATCGGCATCCGGCCCGAGCATCTCAACATCTCGACCTCGGCCGGCGACTGGAAGGCGACGGTCGGCGTTGCCGAGCATCTCGGTTCCGACACTTTCCTCCATGTCCAGGCGGACGGCATCGGCACCATCAATGTCCGCGCGGACGGCGAGGTCGCGGTCAAGCATGGCGACACCGTCTACCTGACCCCCGACAAGACCAAGCTCCATCGCTTCGGCGCCGACGGCAAGGCGCTGGTGCAGTGAGGCTGAAAGGCAAATCGGCGCTGATCACCGGATCGGCGCGCGGCATCGGCAAGGCCTTCGCCGAAGCCTATGCGCGCGAAGGCGCGACAGTCGCAATTGCCGATATCGACATTGAAGCGGCGGAAGCGACGGCGAAAGCGATCGGTTCTGCCGCCTACGCGATCAGGCTCGACGTCACGGACCAGGCTTCGATCGAGGCGGCGGTGAAGATGGTCGAAGTGAACGCCGGCGGCCTCGACGTGCTGATCAATAACGCGGCGATCTTCGACCTCGCGCCGATCGTCGAGATAACGAGGGCGAGCTACGAAAAACTGTTCGCGGTCAATGTCGCCGGCACGCTGTTCATGCTGCAGGCGGCTGCCCGTTCGATGATCGCGCGTGGCAAAGGCGGCAGGATCATCAACATGGCGAGCCAGGCCGGTCGCCGCGGCGAGCCGCTGGTCGCGGTCTACTGCGCCACCAAGGCCGCCGTCATCTCGCTGACGCAGTCGGCCGGACTCGACCTGATCAAACATCGCATCAACGTCAACGGCATCGCGCCGGGTGTCGTCGACAGCGACATGTGGGACCAGGTCGATGCGCTCTTCGCAAAATATGAGAACCGGCCCAAGGGCGAGAAGAAGCGGCTGGTCGGCGAAGGCGTGCCTTACGGTCGCATGGGCAAGCCGGAAGATCTCGCCGGCATGGCCGTGTTCCTCGCCAGTGACGAGGCCGAATACATCGTCGCCCAGACCTACAATGTCGACGGCGGCCAATGGATGAGTTGAGGGGGAGGCGCTTCTCTTCTTTCCTCCGGAGAAGACGCCATGGGGCAGGTGAGGGGCAGCATACTGGAATACCGGGTGTTGCCCCTCATTCTCGCCCTCCGAAGGAGGCGGAACAGTCGGGCTGCAGATCGGCCAAAGGGTAAATGAGATGACCGTAAGACTCTCTTCCTCGAACCTCGCCATGCTGCCGGCCAAGGTCGCCGGCCCGAAATATGACCGCTCCGCCCTGAAGGCCGGCATCGTCCATTTCGGCGTCGGCAACTTCCACCGCTCGCATCAGGCGGTCTATCTCGACGACCTGTTCGGCACCGGCGAGGCCCATGACTGGGCGCTGATCGGCGCCGGCGTGTTCGAAGGCGAGAAGATCGGTCGCGCCAAGCTGCAGGAACAGGACTGGCTGACCACCGTCGTCGAGCAGGACCAAGGTCATATGAGCGCCCGCGTCACCGGCGCCATGATCGATTTCCTGATGCCCGGCGACGCGGCTGCGACCATCGAGCGGCTTGCCGATCCGGCGATCAAGATCGTGTCGCTCACCATCACCGAGGGCGGCTATTTCATCGACCCGGCCTCCGGCAAGTTCAACCCGACCCATCCCGATATCGTCGCCGATGCGCAGCCGGGCGCTGTGCCGAAGACCGTGTTCGGCATCATCCTTGCCGGACTGTTGCGCCGGCGCGCCGACGGCGTCGTGCCGTTCACTGTCATGTCCTGCGACAATATCCCCCATAACGGCCACGTCACCTCCGACGGCGTCATAGGCCTTGCCCGGCTGATCGACGAGGACCTCGCCAGATGGGTGGAGGACAAGGTCGCCTTCCCGAACGGCATGGTCGATCGCATCACCCCGGCCACCACCGACCGCGAGCGGAAGATCCTCGCCGACGATTTCGGACTGGAGGACAACTGGCCGGTGTTCTGTGAGCCGTTCAAGCAATGGGTGCTGGAGGACCATTTCACCTCCGGCCGCCCGGCGTTGGAAAAGGTCGGCGTGCAATTCGTCAAGGATGTCTCGCCTTACGAGCTGATGAAGATCCGCATCCTCAATGGCGGTCACGCCACGATCGCTTATCCGGCCGGGCTGATGGACATCCATTTCGTGCATGAAGCCATGCAGGAGCCGCTGGTGCGCGCCTTCCTGTCGAAGCTCGAGCATGACGAGATCATCCCGACCGTGCCGCCGGTGCCGGATACGAATCTGGAGGACTACTATCAGCTTATCGAGCGGCGCTTCTCCAATCCCAAGATCGGCGACACCATCCGCCGGCTTTGCCTTGACGGCTCCAACCGCCAGCCGAAATTCATCATCCCGACGATCGCCGACCGGCTGAAGGCGGGCGAGGGCGTCGCCGGCCTCGCGCTGGAATCGGCCCTGTGGTGCCGCTATTGCTTCGGCACCACCGACAGCGGCGCCGTCATCGAGCCGAACGATCCGAACTGGGACCGCATGCAAGCCACCGCGAAGGCGGCTAAGGCCGATCCCAAGGCCTGGCTGGCGATGGAAGACATCTACGGCGATGTCGGCCGCTCGCCCGTCTTCGCCGAGGCCTTTGGCCATGCGTTGAAGGCGCTGTGGGCGGACGGCGCGCGCGAAACCCTGACGCGCTATCTCGCCGGCAAGCTCTGACGCTCACTGGAAGCAGATCGCGATGCGGCCGGAACTGGTCATCTTCGACTGTGACGGCGTGCTGGTCGACAGCGAGGCGCTTTCGGTCTCGGCGCTGCTCGGCATGATCGAGCTCGCCGGCGGCACGGTCAGCGAGGATGCCGCCTACGAGCATTTCCTCGGCAAGAGCATGAAGAGCGTGCGCGAGATCCTCGGCCAAGAGTTCGGGCTCGACATCAGCGACCGGCATCTGACCGCCATGCGCGTCGACCTGATGCGCAAATTCCGTGAGGAATTGAAGCCGATCCCCGGCGTCAAGGAGGTATTGCCGAAGCTCGGACTGCCGTGCTGCGTCGCCTCGTCCGGCACGCTGGAGCGCATCCGCCATGCGCTCGACGTGACCGGCCTGCTGCCGCTGCTGGAGCCGCATCTGTTCAGCGCCACCATGGTGAAACGCGGCAAGCCGGCGCCCGATCTCTTCCTCCACGCCGCCTCCAGCATGCGGACGCATCCGCGCAAGTGCCTGGTGATCGAGGACAGCCCGGCCGGCGTCGCCGCCGCCCGCGCGGCGGGTATGCGCGTCTTTGCCTTCACCGGTGGCTCGCATGCCTCCAATCCCGCCCTCAAGGCGCGGCTTGCGTCGACGGAACCGGACTTTATATTCGCTGACATGCTGCAATTGCCCGATTTGATTGCAGGCCTGGGAGCGAGAGAAAAAGCATCTTGATCAAGAGTTTCGTTTGCGCGGTCGATGTCGGCACCGGGAGCGCCCGCGCGGGCATTCTCGACGTGCGCGGCAACCTGCTCGGCCGCGCCGATCATCCGATCGCCATGCATCAGCCCAAGCCCGATCATGCCGAGCACGATTCGGAAGATATCTGGTCGGCGGTGTGCAAATCCGTGCGGTCCGCGCTCCAAAAATCCGGCGTCGCCGCCGGCGATATCGCCGGCATCTCTTTCGACGCGACCTGCTCGCTGGTCGCGCGCGACAGGCAGGGTGGCCAGATCAGCGTATCGGTCACTGGCGAGAAGCGCTGGGACACGATGGTCTGGCTCGATCATCGCGCCATCGCCGAGGCCGATGAATGCACCGCAAGCGGTCACGCCGTGCTCGATTATATCGGCGGCGTGATGTCGCCGGAGATGGAAACGCCGAAGCTGATGTGGCTGAAGCGTCACCTGCCGAAGACATGGAATGAAGCCGGCTATCTATTCGATCTTGCCGATTTCCTGACCTGGAAGGCGTCAGGCTCGCTCGCCCGCTCGCAATGCACGCTGACGGCGAAATGGACCTATCTCGCGCATGAGGACAAAAGCTGGCGGCGTGATTTCTTCGATCTCGTCGGGCTCGGCGACCTGTTCGAGCACGGCAATCTGCCGGAAAAGGCAAGCCCGGTCGGCGCCGATATCGGTCCGCTGACGGCGAATGCCGCCGCCGAGCTCGGCCTCACCGAAAAATGCCGGGTGGGCGCCGGCGTCATCGATGCCTATGCCGGCGCGCTTGGCGTTTTGGGCGGCTTTGCCGGCGACGAGAGGAACATCAGCCGGCATTTGGCGCTGATCGCCGGCACATCGTCCTGCGTTATGGCCATGTCGCAAGACCCGCAGCCCTTTGCTGGCGTCTGGGGCCCTTATTACGGCGCGGCTTTGCCGAGGCTGTGGCTGTCGGAAGGCGGCCAGTCGGCCACCGGCGCGCTGCTCGACCACATCATCCGCTGGCATGGCGCCGGCGGCGAGCCGGACGCGGCCATGCATATGAAGATCGCTCGGCGCGTCGCCGAGCTGCGCGCCGAGGATGGCGACGCGCTGGCGGCAAGGCTGCATGTGCTGCCGGATTTCCACGGCAATCGTTCGCCGCTCGCCGACCCGCACGCGGTCGGCGTCATCAGCGGCCTGACGCTCGATTCCTCCTTCGACAGCCTGTGCAAGCTCTACTGGCGCACCGCCGTCGGCATCGCGCTCGGCGTGCGCCATGTGCTGGAAGCGCTGAACGAGAACGGCTACCTGATCGACACGCTGCATGTCACTGGCGGCCACACCAAGAACCCGCTTCTGATGGAGCTTTATGCCGACGCCACCGGCTGCACGGTGGTCGAGCCGTTGGCCGACGAGGCGGTGCTGCTCGGCACCGGCATGGTGGCGGCGACCGCCGCAGGCCTCTACCCGGACCTCAACGCGGCCTGCGTGGCGATGCAGCAGGGCGGCCGCACGCGCGCGCCCAACAAGCAAGCCGGCGCCCGCTTCGACCGCGACTACCGGATCTTCCTCGAAATGCACCGCCAGCGGCAGGCGCTCGACGCGATCGGGTAGCTTCCATCAACGCAATTCCGGCTACGCCATGCACACATCTTCTGTGACGGGCGTGACGGATCAGGCCGAGGCTTGATTGCCAAGTGGTTCCCCCAATCCGTCGCTGCTTCGCAGCGCCACCTTTCCCCCCTCCGGAGGGAAAGGAAGGGGGCGTTGCTGGACGAGCGTTGACGGCAAAAAGCTTGGCGCCCTTCCTCTACCCCGTCGATCGGGGGAGAGGTGGCTCGGCGCAGTCGAGACGGAGTGGGGTCGACCAGCGCTACATTAGCCAATGCATGCGCCAAGCTCCAATGCACGCTATCGCCATAGACCAGCCACTTGGAAATGTGTGCATCCCCCAGGCAATTCCGGGCGGAATCGCCCTACTGCTTGCGCAACGACGCGCCCGACGTCGCGTCAAACAGGTGAATGCTTTCCTCGTCGAAGCTGTAGCGCACGGGCGCGCGCAGCTCCGGGCATTCGCGCGCCGGCACCAGCGCGCTGATCTCCTTGCCGCCGGAGCCGAAGGTCACCAGCGCGTCATTGCCGTGGAACTCGATGAGATCGGCGGTGCCTTGCAGGACGTTGCTTGCACCCACGCCGGCCAGCGTCAGGTCGGGCGGCCGGATCCCGAGCACCACGCGATCGCCGTGCTGCAGGTGGAAACTCTGGCCACCGAGCGACAGCACCGTCCCCGCACCGGTCAGCGTCCAGCCATCCTTGCCCTTGCCGACCGTCACGTCGATGAAATTCATGTTCGGCGTGCCGATGAAGCCGGCCACGAACAGATTGCCCGGGCGGCGATAGATTTCGGCCGGCGAGCCGATCTGCTCGATCACGCCGTCCTTCAACAATACGATGCGGTCGGCCAGCGTCATCGCCTCAAGCTGGTCATGCGTGACATAGACGGTGGTGGTCTTCAGCGATTGGTGCAGCCTGGCGATCTCGACGCGCATATGGTTGCGCAGCTTGGCGTCGAGGTTGGAGAGCGGCTCGTCGAACAGGAACACTTTCGGCGTCTTGATCATGGCGCGCGCGATCGCCACGCGCTGCTGCTGGCCGCCGGAAAGCTCTGTAGGCTTGCGGCCGAGATAGGGCTCCAGCCCGAGCGTCTTCGAGACCGCCTCGACCCGCTTCCTGATCTCGTTCGCCGGCACCTTCTGCCGCTTCAATCCGAAGGCGATGTTGTCGAAGATCGTCATGTGCGGATAGAGCGCATAATTCTGGAACACCATGGCGATGCCGCGGTCGCCCGGCTCGAGATCGTTCACGACCTTGCCGCCGATCGACACCTCGCCGCCGCTGATATCCTCCAGCCCGGCCAGCATCCTGAGAAGCGTGGACTTGCCGCAGCCGGACGGCCCCAGGAACACGACGAATTCATGTTCCTCGATCGCGAGGTTGAGATCGCGGATGACGGTCGTGGCGCCGTAGGCCTTGTCGACATGGGAGCAAACGATCGCGGACATCCCTTAGCCCTTCTCGCCGGTCAGCAGGATCTGCAGCTTGACGTCCTGCGGCTTGCCTTGCGCCGCGCGCTCGAACGCCTCGATACTCTCGGAGAAATCATAGGTGCCGGTGATCAGCGGCTTGAGGTCGACCTTGCCGGAGGCGATCAACTGCAGGGCGCGGTCGAAGATGTTGGCATAGCGGAACACGGTCTCGATGCGCACTTCCTTGGAAATCGCCGCCGGCACGTTGAGCTCGACCGCCTCCACCGGCAGCCCGACCAGCACCACCGCGCCGCCCGGCCGCACCACGTCGAACAGGTTGGCGAAGGCCTTCGGGCTGCCGCTCGCCTCGAACACGATGTCGGCGCCCCAATTGTCGGTGGCCGCCGCGACGGCGTCGACCAGCGATTGCTTGCCGATATCGACCGGCACGATGCCAGGATACTGGGCAGCGATCGCAAGCTTCGGCGCGGAAAAGTCCGAGATCAGGACTTTGGAGCAGCCGCCCGCCAGCGCGGCGAGCGCGATCATGATGCCGATCGGGCCGCAGCCGACGACGACGGCGACATCGCCGGGCACGATGCGCGCGCGCGCCGCCGCCTGCATGCCGATGGCGAAGGGCTCGACCATCGCGCCCTCGGCGAAGGAGACATTGTCCGGCAGCTTGTAGGTAAAGGCCGCCGGATGGACGGCGTAGGGCGCGAGCACGCCATGCACCGGCGGCGTTGCCCAGAAGCGGACGTCCGGGTCGACATTGTAGATGCCGAGCTTCGTCGCTCGCGACGCAAGGTTCGGCACGCCGGGCTCCATGCAGACGCGGTCGCCGACCTTGAGATTCGTGACATTGGCGCCGACCTCGACGATGGTTCCCGAAGCCTCATGGCCGAGCACCATGGGCTCGCGAACGATGTAGCTGCCGATGGCGCCGTGCGTGTAATAATGCACGTCGCTGCCGCAGACCCCGACCGTGTGGATGGCGATCCTGACGTCGTCCGGTCCGACGTCTTGCGGCAGCGCGATCTCGCGCAGCGACAGTTCGCCTTTTTTCTCAAGCACTAGTGCCCGCATCGGGTATCCTCGCATCAACTTTTCTTTTGCCGGAAAACGGAATTCAGGAAGCCGCTCAGAACGCCGAGGAACAAAAGCGGCGGCAGCGACAAGAGCACCACCGAGGCGTTGAGAATCCCCCACGGCACGTTCATGCCTTGCTGGGAGAGCTCGGAAGCCACGATAGGCAGTGTCTTGGCGTTGGAGCTCGACAGCATCAGCGCGATCAGGAATTCGTTCCAGACCAGAACGAAGCTGAAGGCGATGGCGCCGATCAGCGAGCGCGCCGCGACGGGAAGCGCGATCCGCCAGAAGACGGCATAAGCGCCGTAACCGTCGACGAAGGCCGCCTCCTCGATCTCCTTCGGCACGCCCTGGAAGGCAGGGATAGCGAGCCACATGATCACCGAGATGGTCAGCAGCGAATAGGTGACGATCAGCGCCGGCAAAGTGTCGTAGAGCCCGACCTGCAACCAGATCACCATCAGCGGGATGGCCACCGCCACCGGCGGCAGGAAGCGCAGCGACAGGACGAAGAACTGGATGTCGCCGGCGAAGCGGTTGGGATAGCGCGCCACCGCATAGGCGGCCGGCAGCCCGAGCACGACGCCGATCAGCACCGCCACGCCGCAGGCAACGACCGAGTTGTAGAGCCCGGTCAGCACGCTGTCGCGGCCGAGGATGTAGCCGATGTTGGCGAGCGTCGGCGTGAAGATCACCTTCGGCACCCGCGTGATGATGTCGACATTGTTCTTCAGCGCGTTGAGCGCCGTCCAGGCGAGCGGGAACACGGCCAGGAACCCGGCCAGCGCCAGGATGGCCTTGGCGACCAGGCGGCCCGGTCTTATCGGATACGGCTTCATGCCTGCACCCGCTTCCACAGCATGGTGAAGGTGATGACCGTCGCGATCATCATCAGCACCGCCATGGCCGATGCGTAGGAGACCTTGCCGGACTCGATGAAGCCTTGCGAGAAGGCGTACATGTCGAGCGTTTCGGTCGCGACGCCCGGCCCGCCGCGCGTCATCACATAGATCAGGTCGAAGGAGCGCAGCGACTCGATCATCTTGACGAACATCAGGCTGATCAGCGGCGCCTTCAGCATCGGCAAGGTCACATAGGCATGGATCTGCCAGCGCCTGGCGTGGTCGAGCCTGGCCGCCTCGATCGGCTGCGGCGGCAAGGTTTCAAGCAGCTTCAGCACGATGACGGCGAAGAACAGCCCCCATTGCCAGACGTCCACCGAAGCGACGGCGAACAATGCGGTGCCGGGCTTGGACAGCGGATCGAAGATCAGCCCGCCGGTGATCAACCGGTAGGGATAGGTGGCGATGCCGTAGAGCGGGTGATAGGCGAACTTCCAGACGAAGGCGGCCGAGACGCGCGGCAAAAGCACCGGGATGATGAACAAAAGGCAATAGAAATTGCGCAGGCGTGGGCCGGCGACCTCGAACATCAGCACACCCAGCCCGATCGCCACCACCATCGTCGCTACCACGGTGACGATTTCCCATTTCACCGAAACCCAGACGGCGTTGAGGAAGCGGCGGTCGAGGAAGAGATCGGCGAAGTTCGAGAACCACACCCAGGAGTAACCGGTCGTGCTCAACTCGCGGTTCTGCAAGGCGATCACGATGGCGTAGAGCGTCGGCACCATCGACAGCACCAGGAGGATGGCGAGGGTAGGAACCAGAAATGTGACCGGCAGGGAAGATCGTCGGCGCATTGCCTATCCTTGGATATTTACTGCTGTCTGGTGAAGGTCCCGCGGCGCGCAGGTTCCGGCATTCGGACGAATGCCGCGAACCGCGCGCCGCGGGCGGGAGGATTACTTCTTCTTCACCAGCTCGTTGGCATAGGCCTCGAGCTCGTTGAGGCCGCCCTTGATGTCGGTGCGGGTGCCGGTGACCAGTTCCTCGAGGATGATGCCCCAGCGGTCGCCGAGATCCGGCCAACGCGGATCCTGCCAGAAGTTCACCGCCGTCACCTTGCCGGTGTCGGCCAGCGCCTTGCCGAGGTCGGCGCCGTAGATGTCGGCGAATTCCTTGCTGGAGAGGACGCTGGTACGATTGAGCTCGCCGAACTGATGCGCATCGAGCCGGCGCTTCTCATTCTCCTTCGACGTCGCCCAGGCGATGAAAAGGCCGGCGCATTTCTTCGCGGCGTCATCCGCATTGGCCTTGGTGCCGATGGCAAGGCCATGCCCGTAGCCCCCGCCCGGCAGCGGCGAAGGCGGCGGCAGGAAGCCGACCTTGCCGACCACCTGCGAGGTCTTCGGGTCCACCGCCATGCCCGACAGCGGCGTCGATTCGACGAGGATGGCGACCTGGCCGGAGAGAAAGGCGCCGGTCGATTCATCCCAGCTGCCGGTCTGCGTGCCGGGGGCCGAGTCCTTGAACAGCTTGAGATAGGTCTCCGTCGCCTTGACTGCGGCGTCCGAATTGAAAGCCGGCTTGTCGCCGTCGAACCACTTGCCGCCATAGGCCTTGAAGAAAGGCATCCAGCGCCAGACATTGGCGCCCGAGCCGCGCGCGCCGCGCAGCGCGATGCCGTACACGCCCTTGTCGGCATTGGTCAGTTTCGGCACGTCGGCGATCAGCTCGTCCAGCGTCTTGGGCGGCTGGATGCCGGCGGCCTCGAGCACGTCCTTGCGGTAGACCATCAGGTCGCCGCCGCCGGTCAGTGGCGCGAACCAGACTTTGCCGTCATAGGTGGCGACCTTCTGACGGCCCGGATCGAAATCGGCGAAATCGTATTCAGCCGGATAATAATCGGTCAGCGGCGCGATCCAGCCCGAGGAGGCGAACAGCGCCACATTGGCCTCGTCGACATAGTAGACATTGTAGTTGCCGACGGTCGAGGCGTCGGCGCGCGACTTGGCGCGGCGGTCGTTCTCGTTGAGATAGTCGATCTGGAACGAGGCGCCGGACAGCTTCTTGAACTCGTCCTTGGAGTCCTCCAGAAGCGTCAGCCCGTCGCGCGGCTGCGCCAGCACCTTGACCGGCGCCGAGCAGACCGGCGCTTGCGCCAGTGCTGCGGTTGAAACGGAAGCGGTAAGCACGAAAGCTGCACCGAGGCTGGCAGCGAGCCGGGTTGATTTCATTGATGTTTCTCCTCCAGGAACAAGCAAGTCCGCGGGCTAAGCGACCCTCACCGTCGCCCGCATGACTGCGACCCGCCGCCAAAATGAGGAGTTGGAAGGGGCGAAACTAGAAGCCCCGTTGCAGCAGACCTGTACTTTTATGCATTGTGCGGCGCAAAAAACGGCGCCGGCAGAGTCTGCTCGTCACACGAGTATCAGTACGATTAGAGCAATTCCAGGAAAAGTGCGCAGCGGTTTTCCGTCCGGAATTGTGATGAAACAAAAAGCTAGGTGACGAAATCAGGCCCGCAGCGTCAGCCGCTGTCGCGACAGCCTGCGGTAGGATGACGGCGTCATCTTGTGCTTGCGCAGGAAGGCGCGGTTGAAGTTCGAGATGTTCATATAGCCGACCTGGAAGCAGATGTCAGTGATCGGGATCTCGGTGTCGGCGAGCAGCTTGCAGGCCTGCCAGAGCCTGAGCTTGGCGACGTGGTCGCTGAACGAATTGCCGGTGTTCTTCTGGAAGAAGCGCGAGAAAGTGCTTTCGCTCATCCCGGCCAACGCCGCCACCTCCGGCAGCTTCAGATCCTCGGCAAAGTGCTGGAACAGATAGGTCAGCGAGCGCTGGATAATATCCAGCGATTCCGCGTCGAGAAGCGGAGAAAAATCCGGCGACGACAGAAGCTCGTATTCCTGGGTGGTGGCCAGAAGGTCCAGCAGTTCGAGGAACATGCGGAACCTTGCCAGCCCATGCACCTCGCCCATTCGTTCCATCAGCTCGGCGCCGTCGAGCGCCGTCTGGCCATGGAAGACCATGCCGCGCAGCGAGCGTTCCAGGAACGGCTCCAGCTCGCGCAGCTCCGGCAGCAGCCCCGAGGAGCCGCGCAGCCGTTCGGGATCGAATTGCAGCACGATATCGCGGCCTTCGATAAGCTCGCCGGGTTGCACTGCCGTCACCCAGTCATGCGGCAGCCCGCCGCCGACGATGGTCAGATAGCCCGGCCCGAACTCGCCGATATGGTCGCCGACCAGCACGACGCCGGACGATTTCCGCAAGAGATGGATTTCGTATTCGGGATGGAAATTCCAGACATTGCGCTCCCACGGATAATCGTCCAGCCGCCACAGGAAGCTCTCGCTCGCCTCGGTCACGATGTGCTCGAAGGCAGGTACTGTGCGCGGGATCGCGGCTGTGTTCTTTCTGCGCCTGAACGGCATTCGTTCCTCCCGGCATGGCGCGCCGGCTGCATATGCCAGGGCATCCGTAGCAGCCCCCGGCCGGCAAATGAAAGAGGCGTCGCGGAATCCCGGCTCCGCCTGGATCAATCGCTAGCCGGGCCTCGTCCCTTGCCAACATGTCGCATTTCGTTCACAAGGCGACGCAAATGGCGCCATTTTGCGCCATTGTTGTGCGGCTTCCGGCCCTTTGGCCGACGCGCCGTGTTCTGAAAGAGCGGAACAATGTCTGCGATCGAAGCCGGCGCTCGCGCGCCGGAAAACCTTTGGCGTCAGGAAATCAGGGCAACGATCGCGCTCGCCTGGCCGATGGTGCTGACCAATCTCGGCCAGACCGCCATGACCGCGACCGACGTCATGATGATGGGCCGCCTCGGGCCCGACACGCTCGCCGCCGGGGCGCTCGGCTCCAATCTCTATTTCATGCCGCTGATCTTCGGCCTTGGCCTGATGCTGGCGACCTCGCCGATGATGGCGACCGAGCTCGGCCGTCGCCGCCATTCGGTGCGCGACCTGCGCCGCACCGTGCGCCAGGGCCTGTGGCTGGCGATCCTCGTCTCGATCCCGATCTGGATTTTTCTCTGGCATGGCGAAGCGGTGCTTTTGGCCATGGGCCAGAAGCCGGAGCTCGCGCATGAGGCCGGCATCTATCTGCATTGGCTGCAATGGGCGGTGCTGCCCTTTTATGGCTATATCGTGCTGCGCTCCTTCATCTCGGCGCTGGAGCGGCCCGGCTGGGCGCTGATCATCGTTTTCGTCGCGGTCGCCTGCAACGCCTTCTTCAACTGGGTGTTCATGTTCGGCAATCTCGGCGTCAAGTCGATGGGCATTGCTGGCTCCGGCCTCGCCACCACTCTGTCCAGCATGCTGATGTTTGTCGGCCTGGCGGCGGTGGTGATCAGGGAGAAGAAGTTCCGCCGTTACCGTCTGTTCGGCCGCTTCTGGCGCTCTGACTGGCCGCGCTTCCGCGGCCTGCTCAGGCTCGGCCTGCCGATCGCCGGCATCCTCGCCTTCGAGGTGACGATCTTCAATGCGGCCGCCCTGCTCATGGGCCTGATCGATGCGGATTCGCTGGCCGCCCACGCGATTGCCATCCAGATCGCCTCGATCTCCTTCATGGTGCCGCTCGGCCTCAACCAGGCGGTGACCGTGCGGGTCGGCCTGGCGCATGGCGCCGGCAATCCGGAAGGCGTTTCGCGCGCCGGCTGGACGGCGTTCGTCATCGGCGTGTCCTTCATGGCGCTGATGGGGCTGGTGATGATTCTCTGGCCGCATGCGCTGATCAGCGCCTTCATCAATCTCACCGATCCCAAGAACGCCAGGGTGATCACGCTTGCCGTGTCGTTCCTGGTGTTTGCTGCGCTTTTCCAGATTTTCGACGGCGCCCAGGCGGTGGCCGCCGGCATGCTGCGCGGCCTGCACGACACGAAGGTGCCGATGATCTACGCCGCGATCGGCTATTGGGGCGTCGGCCTGCCGCTCGGCGTGCTGCTTGCCTTCCATTTCGGCCTGAACGGCGTCGGCATCTGGATCGGCCTGGCCTCGGGACTGGCCGTGGTGGCGGCGCTGCTGCTCGCGCGCTGGCTCCGGCGCGACCGCATCGCGCCGGCGCTCGCCTTCGGGCATTGATCGACAAGGCTGCGGGTCCAGTCGGCAGCCTTCGTCGGCTCAGCGCGCCCCCGCGCGCCGCTCCAGCCGGCGCGCATATTGCGTCAGCGGGAAGCACATGACGAAAAAGATCAGCGCAACCAGCCCGTAGACCTTGAACGGCTCGAAGGTCGCGTTGTTGATGGCGTTGGAGGTCCTGACCAGTTCCTCGAAGCCGATGATCGAGGTCAGTGCCGTCGATTTGATGAGCTGCACCAGGAAGCCGACGGTCGGCGCGCGGGTGATGGCGAAGGCCTGCGGCAGTATGATCAGCCTGAGCTCCTGCAGATAGTGCAGCCCAAGGCTGGCGCCGGCGTCCCATTGGCCGCGCGGCAGCGCGTCGACGCCGCTGCGCCAGATCTCGGCCAGATAGGCGCTGGCGAAAAAGGTGAGGCCGAGCGCCGCTGCCGTCCACGGTTCGATGCGCAGCCCCAGCATCGGCAGGCCGAAGAACATCAGGAACAGCTGCATCAAGAGCGGCGTGCCCTGGAACAGCGCGATATAGCCTGACGCGATCCGCTTCACCCACTTGTTCTTGGCGATGCGAAAGAACAGCACCGCCAGCCCGACCAGCGCGCCGCCGATGAACGCGGCGAGCGACAACAGCACCGTCCAGCGCGCGGCGAGCAGCAGGTTGCGGACGATGTCCCAGAAGGTGAATTCGATCATGACACGCCCGCCCCCAGAACACGGCGGCCGCCGCCGACCAGCAGCCGGCGCAGCCCCATAGACAGGCCGAGATACACCATCGTCACCACGAAATAGGTCTCGAAGGCGCGAAAAGTGCGCGCCTGCAGCATGTCGGCCTCGTAGGTCAATTCGCGCACCGCGATCTGCGACACCACGGCCGATTCCAGCATCATGATGACGATCTGGCTGGTCAGCGCCGGATAGATCACTTTCAGCGCCTGCGGCAGCACGATCTTGACGAACACCTGGCGGGGCCTGAGGCCGAGCGCCAGCGCGGCTTCACTCTGGCCGCGCGGCACGGCGTCGAGCCCGGCGCCGACGATCTCGATCGTATAGGCCGCCATGTTGAGCGTCATCGCCAGCATCGCGGCCAAGATCGGGTCGAGCCTGACGCCTAGACTGGGCAGTCCGAAAAAGATGAAGAACAGCTGCACCAGGAATGGCGTGTTGCGCATCACCTCGACATAAATGCCGATCGCCAGCTGAAGCGGCTTCGGGCCGTTTCTCTTGCCGGCCGCGCCGAGGATGCTGAGGAACGTGCCCGCCAGCGTGGTGACGGCGATCAGAAGGATCGTCGTCGCCGCGCCGCGCGTGATCGCGCCCAGGGCGCCCGCAAGCCAGCCGAAGTCCAGGCTGTAGCCCATGGCGATTGACCTTGTTGGAGCTGCCTGACCGAAGAGAGGGTTCGGCGCCCCTTATGGCGCCGAACCGATAGGCAGATCAATCCTTCAGGTTGTCCGGATTAAGCGGCGTCTTCAGCCAGGCCTTCGAGCTCTCGTCAAGCTTGCCGTCGGCCAGCATCTTGGCGACGGCGTCGTTCACCGCCTTCTTCAGCCGGTCTTCATTCTTGTTGAGGCCGATATGCGAGGGCGAGGTGAGCAGCTGGAATTTCTGCTCCGGCTTCAGCGCGTCCTGCTTGGCCAGCACCTGGGCGCCGACATCGTTGCCGACGACCATCAGCTGCGTCTGGCCGGAGATGAAGGCCTGGATGACGGAATTGTAGTTGTCGAAGCGGCGGATGTCGGCGGAAGCCGGCGCCGCCTGGGTCAGCGAGGTATCCTCAAGCGTGCCGCGATTGACGCCGATCGATTTCTCGGCGAGGTCGTCCTTGCCTTTGACGGCAAGCTCGGCCGGGCCGATGACAGCGATGTAATAAGGCGCGTAGGCGGCGGCGAAATCGATCACCTGCTCACGCTCCTTGGAGTAGCCGACGCTCATCAAAATATCGACGCGCTTGTCGGTGAGATAAGGAATGCGGTTCTGGCCGGTGACGCTGACCAGGTTGAGCTTCACCTTCAAGGCGTCGGCGATCGCCTGCGCGACGTCGATGTCATAGCCCTTGATGCTCATATCGGCGCTGGCCGAGGAGAAGGGCGGGAAGTCGGAGAAGATGCCGACATTGATGGCGCCGGCCTTGGTGATGTCGTCGACGGCGTCGGCTTTCGCCTGCGTGGCGAGGCCGGCGGCGCCGAGCATGACGGCCGCCGCGATGGCGGATTTCAGTGCGTTGCGAAGTAACATTGTTATTCCCCTGCTGGAAGCTTGTTGTTGAAATCGGCCGCCGGCTCCAGCACGGCGGCCCTGTTGGCAAAGCAATTCCGGGAGACGCGGTTTAGGCTTGGCGCCTTCGCCATAGCTTCCGTCTGGAATTGCACGAGGCATCAGTCCTTCTTGAGCGCTGGGCTGAACACCATCAGGCTCAGAATCTCGAACAGGACCTGCGCGCCGACATGGGCGGTGTTGGTGGTCGCGTCATATTGCGGCGCCACCTCGACCACGTCGCCGCCGACGATGTTGAGACCCTTCAGGCCGCGCAGCAGTTCGAGCACCTCGCGCGTCGTCAGCCCGCCGACTTCCGGCGTGCCGGTGCCGGGCGCGAAGGCCGGATCGATGCTGTCGACGTCGAAGGAGATGTAGGTCGGGCCGTCGCCGACGATTTTGCGAGCCTTCTCGATGATGGCAGGAATGCCGAGCCCGGTCACCTCCTCGGCATGCACGACCGTCATCCCGGACTCATAGGTGAACTCCCACAGATATTCCGCCGAGCCGCGAATGCCGATCTGGATGGTGCGCGAGGGGTCGAGCACGCCGTCCAGCACCGCGTTGCGGAACGGTCCGCCATGGTGGAACTTGGTCATGTCGAACAGCCCGCTGGTATCGCAATGGGCATCGATATGGATCATACCGACTGGGGTCTTCTTGCCGACCGCCTTCAGGATCGGATGGCTGATCGAATGATCGCCGCCGACGGAGAGCGGCAGCACGCCGGCGTCGACGATCTGATTGGTCCGCTTTTCGATGTCCTCGTGGCTGATCTCCAGCCGGTAGCGGCTGCGGAACGGCGTGTCGCCGATATCGGCGACGCGCAGCTCATGCGTCGGCGCGCATTCCAGCACATGATTGTAGGGGCCGATGCGCTCGATGGCGCGCAGCGCGCGCGGCCCGAAGCGCGAGCCGGGACGGTTGGTGACGCCGAGATCCATCGGCACGCCGATCATCGCCACCTGCAGGTCGCCAAAATCCGGATTGTCGGCCGCGATCTCGCGATAGGGCGCGGCGAGGAAGGTCGGGATGCCGGAATAGGGGGCGAGGCGTGTGCCCGACTTGTTGAAGATCTTGTCGGCCACCTTGCGGAATTTCGGGTCGAACATCTCGCCGCCATGGCTCTCGCCATATTTGCGGCGCAACGCTTCGAGCTTGCCGCGATCGTAACCCATGTCCGGTCCTCCTGCCTGCCTGCAGCGCTGCCCGCATGTGCGATTTGCCAAGCCAGCCTGTTGTCCGGCTGGATCGCTGTCCGCCGCTGCGTTGCGGATTCCACGTCTCTTGAAGCTGTTCCGGGCAAAAGTGTCGGGCAGCCGCTTTGAAAAATCAATTGATATTGTTAGGGTCCTGGCTGTGAGAAAATCTCACAAAAGAGGAGCTCCTCATGGCCAAGCGCCTGCCGCCGCTGAACCCTCTGCGCGCCTTCGAGGCCACGGCGCGGCACGCCTCGCTGACCAAGGCGGCGGGTGAGCTCAATGTCACGCACGGCGCCGTTAGCCACCAGATCAAGGCGCTCGAGCAGTCGCTGGGCGTAAAGCTCTTCGAGCGCAGCGGGCAGCGCGTGAAGCTGACGCCGCATGGCGCGGAGTTCCTGCCGGCGGTATCGGCCGCCTTCGAGGGCATTGCCGCCGCCACCCAGCGCATGACGCGGCCGGCAAGCGCCGGCGCGCTGTCGGTGTCCTGCGTGCCGGCGCTGCTCTTGCTCTGGATGACGCCGCGGCTCGGCTCCTTCACGGCGCAATATCCGGACATCCAGCTGACGCTGATCCCGTCCAACGATCCCAAAGACATCCGCGCCGCGGACATCGACGTCTGCGTGCATTATGGCGACGGCAGCTGGAGCGACTGCTGGATACGCAAGTGGTCCGGCCTGGAGCTGTTTCCGGTTGTCAGTCCGACGCTGATCAACAACCGCCCGATCCGCAGCGTCCGCGACCTCGCCGACCACGTCTTCCTGCATGGCGACGATGGCCGTGAATGGCACACCTGGCTGGCCGCCGCCGACGCGCTCGATCTCGAACGCGGCCGCCGCCACCGTCTGGGCGATGCCCGCATGGCGACGGAGGCCGCCGTGCACGGCCATGGCGTGGCGCTCGGCGATTCCGTCACCGCGCGCGCCTTGCTCGCCAGGGGCATGCTCGTGGCGCCCTTCAGTTTGTCGGTTCCGGCGGTCGACGATTTCTACGTCGTCTGCCGCAACGAGATGCGCTCGGCGCCCATCGTCCAGCTCTTCATCGACTGGCTGTTCGCCGAGAAGGAGCAGGACGAGGCCCGCGCCGATGCGCCGGTCGCCGGCCGCGTGCCGAGCCGCAGAAAACGCCCCGCCCTCAAGGTCATAGGCGCCAGGACCGCGTCCTGACGGCTGGACTTGCATAGCTGCTTTTTGTCGGGCCAGCTTGCAAAGCAGCAAGCGCGTTCGAAAATACGATGCTAAGAGGCAGTTGCTAAAGCAATTCCGCGCAACGGGGTTCCGTCCGGAATTGATCGAACAAGGATTTGAAGCGTGGCGCCCGCGTTCCCGTGCGTTGTGCTTTATGGGTGAGCGAGCATGGCAAAGACGGATATAGCGCGGCGCGTCTACAACCACACCTGGAAGCTCGACCCGATCGTCCGCAGCTTGCTGGACACCGACTTCTACAAGCTTCTGATGCTGCAGATGATCTGGGGCATGTATCCCAAGGTCGATGCCACCTTCACGCTGATCAACCGCACCACCTCGGTGCGGCTGGCCGGTGAGATCGATGAGGGCGAGTTGCGCGAACAGCTTGACCACGCCCGCACCCTGCGCTTCTCGAAGAAGGAAATGATCTGGCTGGGCGGCAACACTTTTTACGGCCGCAAGCAGATCTTCGAGCCGGAATTCCTCGCCTGGCTCGAGGATTTCCGCCTGCCCGAATACGAGCTTTCCAGGCGCGACGGCCAGTTCGAGCTCTCCTTCGCCGGGCCCTGGATGTACACGACGCTCTGGGAAATCCCGGCACTTGCGATCATCAACGAGCTGCGCTCGCGCGCGGCGATGCGCTCCTTCGGTCCGTTCGCGCTCGACGTGCTCTACGCCCGCGCCAAGGCCAAGATGTGGGCCAAGACCGAGCGGCTGAAGGCGCTGCCCGGCATCCGTATTTCCGACTTCGGCACAAGACGCCGCCATTCCTTCCTGTGGCAGCGCTGGTGCGTCGAGGCGCTGAAGGAAGGCATCGGCGATGCCTTCACCGGCACCTCCAACGTGCTTCTGGCCATGGATAACGACCTCGAGGCTTTGGGCACCAATGCGCATGAATTGCCTATGGTCTTCGCCGCCCTTGCCAATTCCGAGGACGAGCTGAGGCAGTCACCCTACAAGGTGCTGCAGGACTGGCAGCGCTACTATGGCGGCAATCTGCTGATCGTGCTCCCCGACACTTTCGGCACCGCCGCGTTCCTGCGCGATGCGCCGGACTGGATCGCCGACTGGACCGGCTTCCGGCCGGACAGCGCGCCGCCGATCGAAGGCGGCGAGAAGGTCCTCTCCTGGTGGCGTGAGAAAGGCAGGGATCCCAAGCAGAAGCTGCTCATCTTCTCCGACGGCCTGGAAGTCGAGACCATCGAGGAGACTTACAAGCATTTCCGCGGCAAGGTGCGCATGTCCTTCGGCTGGGGCACCAACCTCACCAATGATTTCGAGGGTTGCGCGCCGACCGAAACCAAGAGCCTCGACGCCATCTCGCTCGTCTGCAAGGTCAGTGAGGCCAATGGCCGGCCGGCGGTGAAGCTGTCGGACAACCCCGCCAAGGCGACTGGGGACGAGAAGGAGATCAAGCGGTATCTGACGATTTTTGGCGAGAAGGGCCGGGTGGAGCAGCTGGTGAAGGTGTAGAGGGGTAAGGTCCGGACGAATGGAATTCCCGGATAAGCCGAGTTCCTTCGCGCCCCCCTCTGTCCTGCCGGACATCTCCCCCTCTAGGGGGGAGATTACGCTGTCATCTCCGCTTTCGCCAATCTCCGACGTTGCAGGAGGAGAGCTGGCGCCGAAACTGCTAATCTCCCCCCAGGAGGGGGAGATGCCCGGCAGGGCAGAGGGGGGCGCCGTAGAGCGCCAACCTTGGAGGTTGGCCTTTCTCGCAACTGCCTTGGCAGCCGCTCTCCCCACCCCCGTTTTCGCCCATGCCTCCGACCGCGGCCACGTCCTGCTCCTCCCGACCGGTTACTACATCGCCGGCGGCGCGCTGGCGGTGGCCGTCAGCTTCCTCGTCCTGGCCCTGCTGCCGGCCGCTGCCCTCGACAATTTCTGGCGTCGGCGCCTGCCCTTGTTCACCTTCGGCGACACCCCCCGCATTGTCGTCAGCCTAATTTCCTTTGCCGGCTTTGCGCTTCTCGTCGCTGCCGGTCTCTCCGGCAGTCGCGACCCGCTTTCCAACCCTCTCCCACTCGTGATTTGGACGCTGCTCTGGGCCGGCTTCACCCTGCTGCAGGGCGTCTTCGGCGACCTGTGGTCGTGGCTTAACCCGTGGTATGGGCCATGGCGCGTCTTAAGTCGGCTTGTCGGCAGCCGACGGGCCGAAGCCCCGCCGTCGCGCCTGATCAACTGGCTCGGCTACTGGCCGGCCTTCGCGCTGTTCTTCGCCTTCGCCTGGTTCGAGCTGATCGATCCGGCGCCCGACGATCCGGCCCGCCTGGCCTTTGCCGTCGGCACCTATTGGCTGGCGAGCTTCGTCGCCATGCTGATCTTCGGCTACGACGCCTGGAGCAAGCGCGGCGAATTCCTCACGGTCTTCTTTGCCATGGTCGCCCGCTTCGCGCCTGTCGAGCGCCTCGATGGCCGGCTCTCGCTCTGCTGGCCCGGTGCGAAGCTGCTTGCCGGCGACCCGCTGCCGCTGAGCGGCACGGCTTTCCTCCTGCTGGCGCTTTCTTCGGTGTCCTTCGACGGCCTGTCGAAGACCTTCTTCTGGCTCAGCCTGTTCGGCGTCAACCCGCTGGAATATCCCGGCCGCACCGCGCTGGTCGGCATCGGCAGCTTCGGCCTCGTGCTGACCCTTGTCCTGCTCGCGGCGGTGTTCGCTTTGGCCGCCTTTCTTGGACAGCGCCTCGCCGGCGATGCGCAGTCGTTCGCAAAAGCCGCCGGCCTGCTGGTCTGGTCGATCGTGCCGATCGCGCTCGCCTATCATATCGCGCATTACCTCACCGTGCTCCTGGTCGACGGCCAGTATGCGCTGGTCGCGCTCTCCGATCCTTTCGCTCTCGGCTGGAACCTGTTCGGCACGGCCAACAGGATGGTCGAGGCCGGCGTAGTCGCCGGCGCCGAGTGCGCCTGGTGGCTGTGGAACCTGCAGGCCGGTGTCATCATCGCCGGCCATGTGCTGGCGGTCCTCGTCGCGCATGGCCTTGCCTGGCGTCTCCACCCGCGGCCGTCGCGTGCCACGCTCAGCCAGCTGCCGCTCACGCTGCTGATGATCGCCTACACGATCTTCGGCCTGTGGCTGCTTGCCACGCCGACGGCGGGATGAGACAAGGGCCGCCGTCATGACGCGAGGGAAGCTAGCTTGCCACGTCGCGGCTTTGGTGATTTAGTTTGTACACATGCAATTTTCCCATCCTTCGGAAGAGGATGGGTTAGCCGCCTTATCGCTGGTCAAGACTGAAAAAAACAGGGGAACCGACATGGCTGACAAGAACGGATTTTTCGACCTCTCCAAGACGACGCTGTCGCGCCGCACCGCGCTGAAGGGTATCGCCGCCGGGGCCGGCCTGGCGCTGGCGCCAGGCTTCGTCCGTTACAGCCAGGCGCAGAGCTCGGCGCCGATCAAAATAGGCTTCCAGTTGCACCGCACCGGCATCGGCGCCGCCTATGGTCGCTGGTACGAGAAGACGAGCGCCGCCGCTGTCAAGGCGATCAACGACGCCGGCGGTATCGGCGGCCGCAAGGTCGAGCTGGTCATCGAGGATGACGGCACCGATCCGGCGCGCGGCGCCGAGGTGGTCAACAAATTCGCCAAACAGCACAAGACCGACATCGTCTTCGGCACCTTGTTCTCGCATGTCGTGATCGGCTCGGCGCCCGCCGCCGGCGAGAACAAGATCCCCTATTTCGTCGTCAGCGAAGGCCATCACGTCGCTTCCACCAAGCTCAACCGCTACGTCTTCCAGCCCGGCATCACCGACGTGAAGAGCCAGATCCAGTCGATGGCGCCGTGGATCGCGGCGAACGCGGGCAAGAAGGTGACGCAGATCTTCCCCGACTTCGCCTTCGGCTACGACCATCGCGACTACCTGCCGCCGGCGCTGAAGGCGCAGGGCGCCGACGTGATCGCCCAGATCGCCATCCCGCCGACGGAGAGCTCCTTCACAAAGTACTTCCCGCAGATCCCGGCCGAGACCGAGGTGATCTACCATGTCATGGTCGGTCCGGCCGTGCTCACCTTCGTCAAGGAGCTCGGCGAATTCTATGGTTCGCAACGGCCGCAGCTCTTCGGCTTCATCGACTCGCTCGAAGCCGTCGACATCAACAGCCCCGGCCTCGAATTCCTCGACGGCAGCCATTTCTGGGAAGGCTCTCCGCGCTATGCGCAGCCTGACGATTCTGCGGCGCAGAAAGCCTACCGCGCCGCGGTCGGCATCGACGACAACGGCGCCGCGGTCGGCGACCCCAAGGACGTCTCCACCGCCGCCCACATGTTCGGCTGCTGGGAAACGCTCTACGTGGTCAAGAAGGCGATGGAAGACGCCGGCTACAAGGGACCCGAAGACCGCGCCAAGCTGGTCGAGGCGACCGAGGCGCTGAAGGAGTTCGCCGAAGGGCCGGAGCATCCGCAGGGACCGAAGACCTTCAACGGCAAGATCCACCAATGCTTCGGCGTCCAGAACATCTCCAAGGTCGAAGGCGGCAAGCTTAAGGTCGTCCACAAGACCAAGATCGAGGATGGCCTCTACGAGCCGGAAGGGGACTACACGACGCAGGCGCTGTGAGCTTAGCTGCTCCTGCAAACGTGAGCGCCAAGGCACCCCCCTCTGGCCTGCCGGCCATCTCCCCCGCAAGGGGGGAGATCGGCAGTTCGTGCGGCAGCGCCTATTTTCTTCCTTTTGAGATTGGCGAAGCCTTAGGTGAAGGCCAATCTCCCCCCTTGCGGGGGAGATGCCCGGCAGGGCAGAGGGGGGTGCCTCGCGCATCCGTTGGTGCTTAGCATATGCACTTCGGACCCCATCTCCTCCTCGCCGCCCTCGAAGGCCTCGTCACCTCCGCCGTGCTGGCGCTGACGGCGCTTGGCCTGTCTCTGGTGTTCGGCGTCATGCGCGTCGTCAATGTCGCGCATGGCGAGTTCTTCATGCTGGGCGCGGTGCTCGCCTGGGCGGTTTCGACGGCGATTTCCGGCCACCCGGCGATCGGTTTCGTCGCCGCGCTGGTGATCGCGCCCTTGCTGGTCGGGCTGGTCGCGCTGATTGCCGAACGCCTGGTGCTGCGCCGCCTCCACTACAATCCCGAAGGCACCATCGTCGCCACCATCGGCATGCTCTACATCATCCAGCAGCTGGCGCTGACCTTCTATGGTCCCGAAGCGCGCCCGGTCGAACCGCCCTTCAGCTACCGCATCCTTTTGCCGTGGTTCGGCTATTCCGGCTACAAGCTCTCGGTGGTCGCCGCGTCCGCCATTCTGCTGGTGATCACCTGGTTGGTGCTGACGCGCACGAAGATCGGGCTGATCATGCGGGCAACCCAATATGACCGCGAGACGGCGCAGGCCTTCGGCATCCCGGTCGAGCGCGTCTATGCCGGCGTCTTCGCCGTCGGCGCCATGCTGGCTGCGATCGCCGCGGTGCTGATCGTGCCGATCAGCCAGGCGCATTACCTGATGGGGCAGGACCCGCTGCTGCTCTCCTTCATCGTCGTCATCATCGGCGGCCTGGGGTCGCTGCGCGGCACCGTTGTGGCTGCCGTCTTGATCGGCCTCTCCGACGGCATCGTCTCGATGTTCTTCTCGCCGACCTTGGCCAAGATCATCGCCACGCTGGTGGTCGCCATGGTGCTGGTGTTCCGCCCGCAAGGCCTGTTCGGGACGACGCCGCGATGAGGGATGCTTCGCCGGCGAAGACCTATGCGCTGCATATCGGCGTCATCGCGCTTCTCTTCGCGCTGAACTTCGTCCTGCCGGACTACCACCAGGGCCTGTTCGCTCGCATCATGACGCTCGCCGTCTTCGCCATGGGCTACAATCTGCTCTTCGGCTATGTCGGCCTGCTCAGCCTCGGCCATGCCATGTTCTTCTCGGCCGGCCTCTACGGTGCGGGCTTGACCGTCTATCACCTCGGCTGGGGTGTCCCGGAAGCTTTTGTTGCCGGTGTCGCCTGTGGCGCGCTGCTCGCCCTGGTCATCGGCCTGCTGGCGCTGCGCACCTCCGGTGTTGCCTTCATGATCGTCACCATGATGTTCGCCCAGGTTTTCTACCTGCTCATCCTCTATTTCGCCGCCTGGACCGGCGGCGACCAGGGCCTTGTCATCCAGCAGGCGTCGCGGGTGATCGCGATTGGCGGCGCATCGTTTGACCTTACCAACGCGACCGTGCGCTACATGAGCGCGCTGGCGCTTTTCTCGATCATTCTGCTCGTCACCTTAGCCGTCGTCCGCTCCCGCTTCGGCCGCGTGCTGGTCGCCATTCGCGAGAATGAGGAGCGCACCAAGATGCTCGGCTACGACACGGTCGCCAACAAGCTCGCCGCGGTCGTCGCCTCCGGGGCCATCTGCGCGGCCTCGGGCGCCGCCTATGCGCTGCTCTTCGGCTATGTCGGCTCGGGCTTCGCTTCCGTGCAATATTCCATCCTGCCGCTGCTCTGGGTGCTGCTCGGGGGTGCCGCAACCACGCTCGGGCCGCTGATCGGCACGCTGTTCATGTACTATGTCACCGACATCACCAGCGGCTTCACTTCCGCCTATCTGCTGATCGTCGGCGTGGCGCTGATCCTGTTGGTGCTGTTCTTCCCGAAAGGCATTCTGGGCAGCATCCGCGAGCGCTGGCTGGGGTGGCTGCCATGATGCCGCTGCTCACCACCAAGGGCCTGTCGCGCCATTTCGGCGGCCTGCGCGCGGTTGACGGTGTCGACTTCGCGCTGATGCCGGGCGAGATCCGCGCCATCATCGGCCCCAACGGCGCCGGCAAGACCACTTTCGTCAGCCTGCTCTCGGGCCGCATCCGGCCGTCCTCCGGCATGGTCGTCTTCGACGGCTCCGACATCACCGCCATGCCGGCCTACAAAAGGGTTCGCCTCGGCGTCGCCTATACGTTCCAGATCACCAGCGTCTTCGCCAATCTCACTGCCTTCGACAACGTCGCGCTGCCGGTGCAGCGCACGTTGACCGACGGCCGCACGAATGGCCAGGTGAGAAGCGGCGTGATGGCGGCACTCGAACGGACCGGTCTCGCCGACCGCGCCGGCGCGCTTGCCGGGCAGCTTTCCTATGGTCACCAGCGCCTGCTCGAAGTCGCGATGGGCCTGGCGCTGAAGCCGCGCCTGCTGATCCTCGACGAGCCGACGCAGGGTCTCGCCGACAGCGAGATCGACAATTTCATCATGCTGGTGCGCGAGATCGCCAGGGACGCTACGGTGCTTTTGATCGAGCACAACATGCCGGTGGTCATGCAGCTTGCCGACCGCATCACCGTCTTCAATTCGGGAAAGATCCTCGCCGAAGGAACGCCGGGTGAGATCCGCGCCAACGCAGAGGTGCAGGACGCCTATCTCGGAGCGACCCATGGCTGACTCCGTTAGAACCAATGGCGGATTGCTCACCCTCTCCGGCCTCGATTGCTTCTACGGCGAGGTGCAGGTGCTCTACGGCCTCGACCTCACGCTGAACAAGGGCGAGGTGCTTTGCCTGTTCGGCCGCAACGGCGCCGGCAAGACGACGACGCTGAAGGCAATCATGGGTCTGGTGCCGGCGGCTGCCGGCTCGATCAGGCTGGACGGCAAGGAACTGACCGGGCTCGCCGCGCATGACGTGCCCAAGGCCGGCGTCGCCTATGTGCCGCAGGGCAGGCGATTGTTCGCCGAGATGACGGTGGCGGAAAACATCGAGATCGGCCTGATGGCGCGCGGCAAGGGCAAGCAAACCCGCGAGAGCGTGCTCGATCTCTTCCCGTTGCTCAGGGAGCGGCTGAGGCAGCGCTCCGGCACGCTCTCGGGCGGCGAGCAGCAGATGCTGGCGATGGCCCGCGCGCTCTGCCTCGAGCCGCAAGTACTGCTGCTGGACGAGCCGACCGAAGGGCTGATGCCGTCGATGATCGCCAAAATCCGCGAGACGGTGGCGAAGCTGCGCGAACTCGGCGTCTCGACGATCCTAGTCGAGCAGCGCGTCGACGCCGTGCTGTCCGTGGCCGACAGGGTTTGTTTCATCGAGAACGGCCGCAACCGCGAGACGGTCGATGTCGAGGCCTTGCGCGCCGATCCGTCGGCAGTGCGGCGCTATGTGGGGGTGGGATAGGGCGCCGAATGCGCGTCGGTGCCAAGACTATCGGCGGCTGCGCTGCCCCTCATTGCCCTGCCGGGCATTTCTCCCCGTGAACGGGGAGAAAGAAGCTGGCCGCGACCTCGGCGGTCATTCTGCAACGTTGGTGATTGGCGAAATCGGCGATGCCAGCCCCCTTCTCCCCGTTCACGGGGAGAAGATGGCGGCAGCCAGATGAGGGGCAGCGCCGGCGGTGGAAATTGAGTAGCTCAGCTCATCGAAAAAACATTAACCCGGCGATCAAGAACGTCGGGATCAGCACCAGCCCCGACCACGCCATATAGCCGAAGAAGCCGGGCATCTTGAAGCCGCGATGCCGGGCGATGGCGAAGACCATGAAGTTCGGCGCATTGCCGATATAGGTGTTGGCGCCCATGAACACGGCGCCCGCCGAGATCGCGGCCAATGTCGAGGCGGCCTCGGTCATCAAGTGGTGCGCCTCGCCGCCGGCAAGCTCGAAGAACACCAGATAGGTCGGCGCATTGTCGAGGAACGACGACAACGCCCCGGTCAGCCAGAAATAGGCGAGATTGTTCGGCTGGCCGTCGGCGGATGTGACCAGGGCCACGAGCGGCGCCAGCGCGCCGTCATGGCCGGCCCGCAGGATAGCGATCACCGGCACGATGCAGGTGAAGATGCCGGCAAAGAGCTTCGCTACCTCGGCGATCGGCTCCCAGGTGAAGCCGTTCGCCTCGCGGTGGCTCTTGTACGACACCTTGAGGGACAGCAAGGCGAGCGCCATGATGATGGCGTCGCGCACCAGGTTCTGCAGCTCGAGGCCGACGCCGAGAATCGGGATGCTGACGCCCGGCTTCCAGCTCGCCGAAAGCAGGATCGCGCCGATCACGCCGGCAAGCAGCGGCAGGTTGGCGAGGCCGCGCAGGCGCACCTTCGTGTCCGGCGTCGGATCCTTGATCTTCGGCATGCCGCCCTCGCGGCGATGCAGCATGATGTCGAGCGCCAGGAAGACGGTGAGCACCAGCCCGCCGCTGAACAGCGTCTCGCGCCACAGGTTCGCGGTCGTCCAGAAAAAATCGACGCCGCGCAGGAAGCCGACGAACAGAGGCGGATCGCCAAGCGGCGTCAGCGAGCCGCCGATGTTGGAGACCAGGAAAATGAAGAAGATCACCACATGGGCGTTGAACGGCCGGTTGTCGTTGGCGCGCAGCATCGGCCGGATCAGGATCATCGAGGCGCCGGTCGTGCCGATCACCGAGGCAAGCAGCGCACCGATGAGCAGCAGGCCGGCATTGACGAGCGGCGTGCCGTGGATATTGCCGGCAAGCAGGATGCCGCCCGAGATGGTGTAGAGCGCGAACAGGAGGATGATGAAGGACAGATATTCGGTAAGGAGCGTGTGCAGCACCGCTTCGCCTGCCGACGGAAGGCCGAAGGCGATCGTCAGCGGCACCACCGCCAGCATGGCCCAGGCAGCGGCGATCTTGCCGTAATGATGCTCCCACGCATGCGGGAAAAGCAGCGGTCCGGTCGCAATCGACAACAGCAGGCCGGCAAAAGGCAATCCCCACCACAGCGGCATCGCGGCGCCCGGCAGTCCGTGAATTTCGGAGGCGAGAGCCTGGACCGGAAACAGCATCGCGATGGCGAGCGCGATGAATGCGAAAAGCTCCTTCCTTCGGCCGCGGCGCGCCTTCCCCTTCTCCCCTTGTGGGAGAAGGTGGATCGGCGCGTAGCGCCGAGACGGATGAGGGGTGTTCCAGCGGAGTGAGGCGTTGGCGTTCCCTGGAACACCCCTCATCCGTCGCCTTCGGCGACACCTTCTCCCACAAGGGGAGAAGGGGGAGCCCGCAATCTGGGCGAAGGGGCTCTTCTCCACTGGCGGATCAGTCCGCCGAATGGTCTTCGAGTGTCACGCCGGCGTCGCGCATCCGCTTCAGCATCGCCTCGACCGAGCCGTTGAGGTCGATGCCGCGGCAGGCGTCGAGCCGCACGGTCGTCCTGAAACCCTGCTTCACCGCGTCGAGCGCAGAGAAGGCGACGCAGAAATCGGTGGCGAGGCCGACCAGGGTGATCGTGTCGACGCCGCGTTCCTTCAGATAGCCTCCGAGGCCGGTCGGCGTCTTATGGTCGTTCTCGAAGAAGGCGGAATAAGAATCGATCGCCGTGCGGAACCCCTTACGGATCACCAGTTCCGCCTTGGTCCAGGCGAGCCCGGAATGGAAATCCGAGCCGAGGCTTCCCTGGATGCAATGATCTGGCCACAGCGTCTGCGGCCCATATGGCATCTCGATGCCCTCGAAAGGCTGCTTACCCGGATGGCTGGAGGCAAAGCTCGAATGCCCGGCCGGGTGCCAGTCCTGGGTCAGGATCACGTGCTCCGTTCGCCGGATCAGGTCGTTGACCAAGGGGACGATCTCATCGCCGCCGGCGACCGCCAGCGCGCCGCCGGGGCAAAAATCGTTCTGCAGGTCGATGACGATGAGCGCTTCTTCGGCCATGCGGCTCCCTCTCGTTTCGGCCCTCTCGTCTGGCTTGGGGCACCTGTCCAAAAGCCGCTGACGCGACCGGACACGGAACCTTGACCAGATGGCCGGCGGCGTCAACCTCCGGCGCCATAACAATCGCGTTCAGCTCTTCGCGGCGCCAACTCCGGCTTTGACAATTCCGGCCGGCCTGATATCATTTGCATACGAATGAATTTGACCGGTCCGGAGACCGGCAAGAAGACCTGAAGCGGCACTTCGGGAGGCCTGGGGAAGGCCTAAGGTCTGGGAAGGCGCAATTGTCTGGAAGGCAGAGCGTGATCCGTTACGCAAAACCCACCACGGTCGACGAAACGCTCGCTTTGCTCGGCGAGGACCGCTGGCGCATTCTCGCCGGCGGCACGGATTTCTATCCGGCGCAGGGCGCGAAACCCTTCCGCGACAACGTCCTCGACATCAACGCTCTCGCCGAACTGCGCGGCATCGCCGAGACCGGGGAGCATTGGCGGATCGGTGCCCGCACAACCTGGACCGACATCGTGCGCCACCCGTTGCCGGCCGCGTTCGATGCGTTGAAATCGGCCGCGCGCGAGGTCGGTTCGGTCCAAATCCAGAATGTCGCCTCGGTGGCCGGCAATCTCTGCAATGCCTCGCCGGCAGCGGATGGCGTGCCGGCGCTTTTGGCCCTCGATGCCGATGTCGAATTGCGCTCGGCGAAAGCCGTCCGCCATCTGGCCCTCGGTGACTTCATCCTTGGCAATCGCCGCACCGCGCTGCAGCCGGGCGAGATGGTCACCGCCATCCGCGTGCCGAAGCGTTCCGCTGCCGGCAGCTCGGCCTTCGTCAAGCTCGGCGCCCGGCGCTATCTCGTCATCTCGATCGCCATGGCCGCGGCGCGGCTGGTGGTCGAGAATGGCGTCGTCGCGGATGCGGCGATCGCCGTCGGCGCCTGCTCGGCAGTCGCCCGCCGTCTCGCCGGTGTCGAGGCGGCGTTGCGCGGGCAGCCAGTTACTTCTGTCCTTGCCGATGCGGTGCTATCGGCGCCGATCGACGAATTGTCGCCGATCGCCGATGTGCGTGGCAGCGCGGAATACCGACAAGCAGCCGCGCGCGAGATCGTAGCCCGCGCGGTGCGCGCTGCGATCGGTCATGGCGAAGGCAAGGTGGCCGCATGAGCATGACCCAGTCCGGCGCTGCCAAATCCGGCATGGCTCAATCTGGCATGGCCCGGTCCAGTATGGACCGCTCCGAGATCGCCTTCGAGGTCAACGGCGGCGCCGTCAGCGTGTCGGTGCCGCCGGTCAGGCGGCTGTCGCAGGTGTTGCGCGACGAGTTGCGGCTGACCGGCACCAAGGTCGGCTGCGATGCCGGCGACTGCGGCGCCTGCACGGTGCTGGTCGACGGCAATCCGGTCTGCGCCTGCCTGATGGCGGTGGCCTCCGTAGCCGGCGCCTCCGTCACCACTGTCGAGGGCCTCGCCGATGGCCGGCTGTCCGCCTTGCAGGCCTCCTTCCTCGAACATGGCGCCGCGCAATGCGGCATCTGCACGCCCGGCCTGCTGGTGGCGGCCACCGCGCTGCTGGACCGCAATCCTACGCCGAGTGAGGCCGAGACGCAGGACGCGCTGGGCGGCGTGCTCTGCCGCTGCACCGGCTACAGGAAAATCGTCGCGGCGGTGATGCAGGCCTCGCAGCACATGAACAGCGTGGATCTTCGCCTGCCGGAAGCCGGCCATGCCGTCGGTGCCTCGCCGATCCGGCTCGACGGCGTGCCGAAAGTCACAGGCGCCGAAAAATTCGGCGGCGATTCCTTCCCGTCCGACGCACTGGCGGTGCTTGTGGTGCGCTCGCCGCATTATCATGCCCGCTTCAGCTTCGGCGATCTCGATGCCTGGACCAAGGCGCACCCCGGCATTGCCGGCGTCTTCACGGCGGCGGATATCCCTGGCCACAACTGTTTCGGCGTCATCGGCCCCTTCGCCGACCAGCCGGCGCTGGCCGAGGGCTTTGCGCGCCTGCGCGGCGAGGCCGTGGCCCTGGTGGCCGGCGAGCGCGAGGCGATCCTCGATCTCGACCTGACGGATTTCCCGATCGCCTGGACCGAGCTGCCGCATATGCTGCAGCCGCGCGATGCGAAAGCTGATGGCGCGGCACTGATCCATCCGCACCGACCGGCAAACCTGCTCACCTCCGGCTATGTCGAGCGCGGCGATCCCGATGGCGCGCTCGCCGGCGCAGCGGTCACTGTCTCCGGCGCCATCGAGACCTCCTTTGTCGAGCACGCCTATATCGAGCCGGAAGCCGGCTATGCTTATATGGACGGCGACACGCTGGTCGTCATCGCCTGCACCCAGGCGCCCTATATGGACCGCGACGACACGGCCAAGGTGCTGGGCCTTCCTGCGGAGAAGGTCCGTATCGTGCCGACCGCGACAGGCGGCGGCTTCGGCTCGAAGCTCGATGTCTCGCTGCAGCCTCTCATCGGCCTCGTGGCGATGAAGACCGGGCGGCCGGCGGCACTTGCCTACACGCGCAACGAATCGATGATGTCGACCACCAAGCGCCATCCGGCCGAGATGAAGGCGACGATCGGCGCCGATGCCGAGGGCCGTGTCACAGGCATGGTCTTCGAGGGCGATTTCAACACCGGCGCCTATGCCAGCTGGGGCCCGACGGTCGCCAATCGCGTGCCGGTGCATGCCTCCGGCCCTTACCTCACGCCGAACTACCGGGCGACGGGCTACGCCATTCATACCAATGGCCCGATCGCCGGCGCCTTCCGCGGCTTCGGTGTGCCGCAAGCCACCATCATGCAGGAAACGCTCTATGACGAGCTCGCCGCAAGGCTCGGCATGGATCGTCTCGATTTTCGGCTGAAGAACTGTCTTCGTAACGGGTACGAAACGGTCACCGGTCAGCGCCTGGAATCCGGTGTCGGTATCGGCGAATGCCTGGAACAGCTCAAGCCGCACTGGGCGCGTGCGTTGGCGGACGCGGAGGCGTTTAATGCCACCCATACGGCAAGCAAGCGCGGCGTCGGCATCGCCTCCTGCTGGTATGGCTGCGGCAACACCTCGTTGCCCAATCCTTCGACCATCAAGGTCGGCATCTCGGCCTCCGGCGACGTCGTCCTGCACCAGGGCGCGGTCGACATCGGCCAGGGCTCCAACACCGTGATCGCCCAGATCTGTGCCGACGCGCTCGGCCTGCCGCTGGCCAGTTTCTCGCTGAAGAGCGCCGACACCGCCATCACGCCCGATGCCGGCAAAACATCCGCCTCGCGCCAGACTTTTGTCACCGGCAAGGCCGCCGAGAAGGCCGGCCGGGCGCTGCGTGAGAAAATCCTGCGTTTTGCCAATGTCTCCGGTCAGGCGACGATCGCGCTCGACGGCGACAGCATCTCCATCCGGGAGGGCGATGCCGCGCGGCGCATCGATCTTTCGGCGCTGAAGGCCGATGCCGATGGCTTCGTCTTCGTCGCGGAAGAAACCTACGACCCGCCGACGCTGCCGCTCGATGCCAAGGGCCAGGGCAAGCCTTACGCGGTCTACGGCTATGGCGCGCAGATCGCCGAGCTCGAGGTCGATCTCAAACTTGGCACCGTGAAGCTGATCAAGATCACCGCGGCGCATGATGTCGGCAAGGCGATCAACCCGGTCCTGATCGAAGGCCAGATCGAGGGCGGCATCGCGCAAGGCATCGGCATGGCGCTGATGGAGGAATATATCCCCGGCCGCACCGAGAACCTGCACGACTATCTCATCCCGACCATCGGCGACGTGCCGCCCGTCGAACATATATTGGTCGAGGTTCCGGATCCGGAAGGACCGTTCGGTGCCAAAGGGTTGGGCGAGCATGTGCTGATCCCGACCGCGCCGGCGATCCTCAACGCCATCCGCCATGCCACAGGCGTCCTGGTCACCAAGGTGCCGGCGACGCCGAGCCGCATCCTGGCGGCGATCCGCGAGAAGGAGGCGCGCCGATGAGCGAGCTTGCCGAACGTTTCGAAACCCACGATCCCGGTGAGAAGCAGGTGGCGGAAAAGATCCGCTGCGATGCCTGCCCGGTCATGTGCTACATCGCCGACGGCCGCACCGGCGCCTGCGACCGCTACGGCAATGTCGGCGGCCGCATCGTGCGCATGGATCCGCTGACCATCCTCGACCACGCGGCCGAGGCCGGCGGCGCGGTCGTGCCGTTCATTGCCGATGGCGAAGCGTGGAACGGCGAGCTGGTCAACACCGGCCGCCGCTTCGTCACGGCGATCGGCGCCGGCACCACCTATCCGGACTATAAGCCGGCGCCTTTCATCGTCAGCCAGGAAGTCGAGGGCGTCGATCTCGTCACCGTCGTCACCGAAGGCATTTTTTCGTACTGCGGCGTCAAGGTGAAGATCGACACCGACCGCCATATCGGCGACGAGACGGCGACAGTGCGCGCGCAAGGCGAGGCGATCGGCCATGTCACGACGGGCGAATACGGCTCGCAAATGCTGTCGCTCGGCGGCGTCCATCATTTGACCGGCGGCTCGAAAGCGGAGGGACGTGCCACCTGCGACGCGCTGCTCAATCTCTGCAACAGGAAACCGGTCGAGCTCACCATCGACGGCGGCGCGACGGTCATCGTTGAAGCCGGCAAGGCGCCGGTCATCGACGGCAAGGTCGAGCATCGCATGCGCGTCGGCTGCGGCTCGGCCACCATCGGCATGTTCGCCACGCAATGGCGCGGTCTCGTCGACGAGGTGGTGGTGGTCGACGACCACATCACCGGCGTCGTCTCCGAGCATCAGGCCGGCAAGGTGCTGGGCTGGGAGGATACCGGGATAAAAATCATCGGCCGCCGCTCGACCCCCGGCCGCTACTTCAAGGTATCCGAGCCCGGTCTCGGCTGGGGCGGCACCACGATCTCCGATCCGCTGTCGATCCTCGGCGATTGGAACGCCAAGAAGGGCGCGCGTCCCGGCCTGTCGCTGCTGATGGTGTCGACCACCGGCGAGCAGTTCGCCTATTACGAGCTCGACGACCAGCTGAAGCCGGTCCAGAAGCCATTTCCCGAGCGGCTGCAAAAGTCCGTCGGCCTGATCGAGGACAATTGCGAGCCGGCGCTGTGCACGGTTCTGTTCATCGGCGGCGCCGGCGGCTCGCTGCGCGCCGGCGTCACCGAAAACCCGGTCAACCTCACCCGCTCGGTGCAAGGCCTGAAGACCTATGTGACGGTGGGCGGCGCGCCGGTCTATGTCTGGCCGGGCGGCGGCATCACGCTGATGGTCGACGTCACCCGCGTGCCGGAAGGCGCCTTCGGCTATGTGCCGACGCCGGCGCTGGTGGCGCCGATCGAGTTCACCATGCGCCGTGACGACTATGTCCGGCTGGGCGGCTATGAGAACGAGATCCGCAGCATCGAGGACATCCTCGCCAAGGGTGGCGAATATCTCAATCCGCGCCGCGGCACGGGCGCGCCGGCCGATAACCCCTGGCCGCCGTTGGCGCAACTGCGCCGCGCCGTGGCGAACGGGGCCGGCTGATGAACGGCCCGCAGGCGCATTGGCTTGCCGACGGCAGGCGGCTCCATCTCAACCATGGGCCGATCGATCTGATAGTCGAGGCTTTTGGCGAGCCGAGTGAATGCCGCGCCGCTTACGAACAGGCGGTCGCGCGCTTTCAGACGATCCTGATCGAGGTGGTCGAGGAGCTGCCCGAATTGCGCCTGCCGGCCTTCTTCCTGGCGCCGCGCGATTTCGCCGGCCCGACAGCGCGCCGCATGGAGGCGGCCGTCATGCCGTTGGCGGAATGCTTTATCACGCCGATGGCCGCCGTTGCCGGTTCGGTAGCCGACGAAATTCTCAGCGCAATGCTCGCCGGCCGCCGGCTCGACCGCGCTTACGTCAACAATGGCGGCGACTGCGCTCTCCATCTTGGCATCGGCCAGACGATGACGGTGGCGATCGCCGGCACCGGGCACGGCATGGCCGACCGCGTCGCCATTCGAGCCGAAGACGGCGTGCGCGGCGTCGCCACGAGCGGCTGGCGCGGCCGGTCGTTTTCGCTGGGCATAGCCGATGCCGTCACGGTGCTGGCGCCGACCGGCGCCGAGGCCGACGCGGCGGCAACGCTGATTGCCAACGCCGTCGATCTACCTGGACATCCCGCCATTGCACGCGCCGCCGCGCGCGATCTGGCGTCGGACAGCGATCTCGGCGAGATGCTGGTGACACAAAGCGTCGGCCCACTTGATGCCGCCGAAATTGCGCGCGCGCTGGACAACGGCCTTGCCGTCGCCGAAGATTTTCGCCGGCGCGGCCTGATCGCCGCATCGGCGCTGTTTCTGGCTGGCGAAGCCCGCATCAGTGGCTCGGTGACGCTCGCTGCGCCCAACAAGCATGCACAGGAGGAATTTGCCGATGCCTGAGTTTCCGATCCGCAAGGTTGCGGTTCTGACCGAGGAAATTTTCCACGAGGGCGGACCCACGGCCAGAGAGCCGCGCCTGCGCGCGGCTGCCATGGCGCTTGTGAAAAATCCCTTCGCTGGCCGTTATGTCGAAGACCTGCAGGGCGCGATGGAGGACCTGAAGCCGCTCGGGCTTCTGCTCTCGGACAGGCTGATCGCAGCACTTGGCGGCGACGTGAAGAAGATCGACGGCTACGGCAAGGGCGCCATAGTCGGCACGGCAGGGGAGCTGGAGCACGGTGCGCTATGGCATGTGCCGGGCGGCTACGCCATGCGCGAGCGTCTGGGCGACGCCAAGGCGATCGTGCCCTCGGCCAAGAAGGTCGGGGTCTTCGGAGCAAGGCTCGACGTGCCGCTTGGCCACATCAACGCCGCCTATGTGCGCAGCCATTTCGACGCCATGGAGGTCGGCATCAGCGACGGCCCGCGTCCGGACGAGATCCTGTTCTGCCTCGCCATGACCTGCGGCCCGCGTGTCCACAACCGCATGGGCGGCCTGGCTGCCGAGGACATCAAGGCATGGGACGGCCTGAGATGAGCGCCGAGGACAATCTGCTGCGGCTGGTCGAAGCCGAAGACGGCGACGAGAACAACTACCACCTGCAGGACCAGGTCGGCTTCATCCTGCGCAAGGCGCACCAGCGCCATGTTTCGATCTTCGCCTCGCATATCGGCGACCTGACGCCGCCGCAATTTGCCGCTTTGGCCAAGCTTTACGATATCGGCGAAACCTCGCAGAACCAGTTGGGAACGCTGATTGCCATGGACGCCGCGACCGTGAAGGGTGTCATCGACCGGCTGAAGGCGCGCGGGCTGGTCGAAGTTTCCAAGCACGAGGTCGACAAAAGGCGGCTGCTGGTCAATCTGACGCCGGAAGGCCGCGAGGCGATCGAGCGGCTGATCCCGCTCGCGCGCGCAATCACCGAGGAGACGTTGGCGCCGCTGACTGCCAAGGAAACCGCGACGTTCCTGCGGCTGTTGGCGAAGCTGGCGTGAAGGGTTGCTTTCGAGAGGGTGGCACCTCTAGACGCTGGAGGGACAGCACCCCCCCTCTGGCCTGCCGGCCATCTCCCCCACAAGGGGGGAGATCAGATGTCATCTCGGCCTTCGCAAATCTCCGGCGTTGAAGAGAGAGCGCCAAGGCTGAAACTGCCAATCTCCCCCCTTGCGGGGGAGATGCCCGGCAGGGCAGAGGGGGGTGTGAAGGAACTCGACGGAAGCGTGTCGGCACCTTCGATCGATCGTTAGCCGTCCGCCTACACGTCCACCCCGAACATCTCCCTGGCCTGCTCAGCCGTATAGTACCCGAGCCTGACATCCTCGGCGACCAGCTTCGGGTCGCGCTCGCGCGGATCGCCGTAACCGCCGCCGCCGGGCGTGCCGACACGCACGCGGTCGCCGGCCTTGAGCGCGATGTCCTGTTCCTTGGAAAGATGCGGCGGCACATGCGCTTCGCCGCCCCGGAACACGGTGACGCTGTTCGGCGCGCCGTCCCTGCCGCCGAGCGCGCCTTGCGGCCCGAAGCGGCCGTGATCCATGACGAATGATGCGCGCGCTTCGCCGCGCAATAGCTCGACTTCATAGGCGAGCCCGAAGCCACCGCGATGTTTTCCCGCGCCGCCGGAGCCTTCGCGCAAGGCGTAATGCCGGTAGAGCACCGGAAAAGCCTGCTCCATGATCTCGACCGGCGGCGATTTCGAAATGCCGATGGTCGAGCAGCCATTGCTCAAGCCGTCATGGCCGGCATTGCCGCCATAACCGCCGCCCGAGATCTGGTACATGACATAGTCGCGGCCGCGTGCCGGATCGTTGCCGCCGAGCGCGAAATTGCCGCTGGAGCCGGCGGGTGCCGCCGTCACCTTTTCCGGCAGCGCCTGCACCATAGCGGCGAATACGGCTTCGGCGATGCGCTGCGAAACCTCCGCCGCGCAGCCCGAGACCGGGCGCGGATATTTGGCGTCGAGGAACGTGCCTTCCGGCCGCTTGACGTTTAGCGGCTCGAAGGCGCCGGCGCTGATCGGCACTTCTGGAAAAATATGCCGCATGGCCAGATAAACCGAGGACAGCGTCGTCGCCAGCACGCTGTTCATCGGCCCGGCGCAGGGTTTCGATGAGCCGGCAAAGTCGAAGGTCAGCGTGTCGCCTTGCTTCTCGACGGCGAGATTGATGGTCAGCGGCTCGTTCACCACGCCGTCGGAATCGACGAAGGCCTGCGAGCGGTAGACGCCGTCCGGGATCACGGCGATCGAGGCGCGCATCTGCTCAGCGGCGCGGCGGCGCAGTTCGGCAATGGCCTCGACGACGGTTTCGTCCCCGTAACGATCCAGGATTTCGTTGAGTCTGTCCTGGCCGATCAGCAGCGCCGCAGCCTGCGCGCGGATGTCGCCGATGCGCTGGTCGGCGACCCGGATGTTGGAACAGATGATGGCGTAGATCTCCGGATCGAGCGCGCCCTTCTTGAACAGCTTTACCGGTGGAAGACGCAAGCCCTCTTGCTCGACCGCGGTGGCTGAAGCGGAGAAGCCGCCCGGCACCGAACCGCCAATATCCGGCCAATGACCGGTGTTGGAAAGCCAGCAGAAGATCTTGCCGCCGCGATAGACCGGCATGACGAAGCGCACATCCATCAGATGCGTGCCGCCGAGATAGGGGTCGTTGACGATGTAGATGTCGCCGGGCTCGGGTGCCAGGCAACGGCCGTCGGCGATCATCTCGATGACCGTCCTGGTCGAGTATTGCATGACACCGACGAAGACCGGCAGGCCCTGGCTGCCCTGCGCGATCAGCGACCCATCGACGGCCGAATAGATGCCGTCCGAACGGTCATTGGCTTCCGCGATAACCGGCGAGAAGGCCGCGCGCGAGAAGGTCAGGTCCATCTCGTCGCAGACCTGCTGCAGCGCCGCCTGCAGCACCGAAAGCGTGATCGTGTCGAGCTTTGCCATCTTAAGCCTCGCCGATGTCGATGATGATGTTGCCGTCGGCATCCGAGCGCGCCCGGTCGCCTGGTTCGAGCACGGTCGTGGCATCCATCTGCTCGAGGATTGCCGGCCCCACAATTGTTGCGTCGAGCGGCAGCTTTTCGCGCGCGTAGACCGGCGTGTCATGCCAGCGCCCGCTGTACCAGACCGGCCGGATTTCGCGCCGCGCCTCCTCGAGCGTGGTGGCACGTCCTGCGGGGTCGATCAGCCGCGACAGGTCGATCTGCGGCCGCACGCCGGTAACCGATGTGTTGAGGTTGACGAGGTTGGCGCGGATCTCCGGCAACTCGACCTTGAAGCGCGCGAAATAGGCTTTTTCGAACAGAAGCTGCAGTGTTTCTCGTGAAACCGACAAGGAGGGCAGCGGCACGTTGATAATGTGCGTCTGACCGACGAACTGCATGTCGGCCGAATGCGTCACGCGGATCGCGTCGGGCTTCACCGCTTCCTTGGCGATCAGCGCCTCGCCTTCGTTACGGTGCCGTTCCAACACCTCGCGAAGCGCGGTTTCGTCGAGGCCGCCGACCGGCTGGTTGATTGTGTTGACGAAGTCATGCCGCAGATCGGCCACAACGCAGCCGAGCGCATTGGTGATGCCCGGGCGCGCCGGCACCAGCACCCTGGGCAGGCCAAGCTCGCGGGCGAGTGCCGTCGCGTGCAGCGGCCCGGCGCCGCCGAAGGCGAACAGCGCGAAATCGCGCGGATCGTGGCCGCGCGACACCGAGACCATGCGGATCGCGCCCGCCATCTTCATGTTGCCGAGCCTCAGCACAGCACCCGCCGCTTCGACGCCGGAAAGGCCTGTGCGCTTGCCGATCTTCTCCTCGAAAATGCCGGTGACACGCTCGACCGTGACCGGATTGTCGACGGCGAGCAATTTCTTCGGCGCCAGGCGGCCGAGCACCAGATTGGCGTCGGTGATGGTCGGCTCGATGCCGCCGCGCCCGTAGCAGATCGGGCCGGGGTTTGCGCCGGCGCTTTCCGGGCCGATCTCGATCAGCCCGGCCGCATCGACGCGCGCGATCGAGCCGCCGCCGGCGCCCACCGTGTGCACCGCCACCATCGGCACATGGATCGGCATCGCATATTCGATCTCGATCTCGTTGGAGACGGCGGGTTCGGCGTTGCGGATCAGCGCCACGTCGGTCGAGGTGCCGCCCATGTCGTAGGTGACGAGATTGCCGAAGCCGGCGCGTTTTCCCGTATAGGCGGCGGCGATAACGCCGGAGGCCGGGCCGGACATCACGGTCTTGGCCGATTCCTGCGTGACGAAGCGGGCCGAGATCATGCCGCCATTGCCGTTCATGATCAGGAAGTCGCGGGCGTAGCCCTTTGCCGCCAGCTCCTTGCGCAGCCGCTCGACATAGCGTTCGAGGATCGGCTGAACCGAGGCGTTGACTGCCGCGGTGACGCCGCGTTCGAACTCGCGCGCTTCCGAAAGCAGCGCATGGCCGGTGGTGATGTGGCCGTTCGGCCAGAGCTCCGCCGCGATCTCGGCGGCGCGCCGCTCATGCGAGGGGTTGGCGTAAGAGTGCAGGAAATGAATGACCAGCGACTCGCAGCCGGCGTCGAGCAGCTTTTTCACCCCATCGCGCATCTCGGCTTCGTCGAGTGGGATGCGCACGGCGCCCGACGCCTCGACCCGCTCCGAGACTTCGAGCCGAAGGTCGCGGGGAATGACGGGGACGAAAGTGCCCGTCATCCCATAGGCCTGCGGCCTTGTGCGCCGCCCAAGCTCAATCACGTCGCGAAAGCCGCGCGTGGTGATCATGCCGGTCCGCGCCAGGCGGCGCTCCAGCACGGCGTTGGTCGTGGTCGTCGTGCCGTGCACGATGAGGTCGATGCCGTCGATCGGAAAACCGGTGGCGCCAAGGGCTGCGACCACGCCGAAGGCTTGGTTTTCCACCGTGGTCGGGGTCTTGGCGATGTGGACTTTGCCACCCGCCTTGCCGTCGATCAAAAGCAGGTCAGTGAAGGTGCCGCCAACATCGATGCCAGCTACGACGCTTCCCGCCGACGCCGAAAATTTCTCATTCATTGCCGAAACCCGAAATGCCAGGACTACGGATATGCTTCGGTTTGGAAAGGCGTTTTACGCCGCCATCTTGACCTGAAGATCATTTGTATACTAATAAATTATCGACACAAGAGCTTACCGCTTGACAGTGTGCAGGGAGCACGCCGGAACCTGACCGTTCGGGCGCGCAGGAGAAAGTTTGGCGCCCAGTGCGTTTCATCTGGGCCGGAAAGTTGGGTTGGAATGAACACGACATCCGCGTTGAACGTCGCCGGCGCAAAGCCGCTGCAGTTCCCGATCCCGGCCAATGTCTATGCCGAAACCGTAGTGTCGGTGAAGCATTACACCGACCGGCTGTTCTCCTTCCGCATCACCCGGCCGCAGTCGCTGCGCTTCCGCTCCGGCGAGTTCGTCATGATCGGCCTGCCCAATGCCGAGAAGCCGATCTTCCGCGCCTATTCGGTCGCGAGCCCCGCCTGGGACGACGAGCTCGAATTCTTCTCGATCAAGGTCCCGGACGGTCCGCTGACGTCCGAGCTGCAGAAGATCGAGGTCGGCGACACCGTCATCATGCGTCAGAAGTCGACCGGCACGCTGGTGCTCGACGCGCTGACGCCCGCCAAGCGCGTGATCATGATCTCGACCGGCACCGGCATCGCGCCCTTCGCCAGCCTGCTGCGAGACCCCGATACCTACGAGAAATTCGACCAGGTCATCCTCACCCACACCTGCCGCGACAATGCCGAGCTCACCTATGGCCAGGAACTGGTGGCCGGGCTGGAGAGCGACCCGCTGATCGGCGAGCTGACCGGCGGCCGCGTCACGCTCTATAATTCGACGACCCGCGAGGAATCGGCGCGCATGGGCCGCATCACCGCGCTGATCGGCTCGGGCAAGTTCTATGCGGACCTCGGCATCGAGAAACTCAATCCCGAGACGGACCGCATCATGATCTGCGGCTCGATGCACATGCTGAAGGACGTCAAGGAGCTCGCCGAGAGCCTCGGCTTCCAGGAAGGCTCCTTGAGCCATCCGGCCAGCTTCGTCGTGGAGCGCGCCTTCGTCGGCTGAGACATATCGCGGTCCGCCTGCTCTGTTGGAGGCGTCTGAGATTAGCGACGGCATTCGCGCTTCGTCATTCTAGGGCGGAGCAAGGAGCGGAGCGATGCGCGCAGAACCCTAGAATCCATGCCGTTACGCTAAGGCGTTGCGGCGGTTACAGAATTCTGCACCGTTGCACTCTGTGGCAGAGGTCACGGCATGGATACTCGGGTCAAGCCCGAGTATAACGAAGGGATGGGCATTTCGGCCAATCTCCAACGCATGGAGCGCCTACCCAGCATGATGTTTTGACCATACGGTCAAAAATCTGCTGCCTGAGCGGGCTTTTTGCGCTATGACCCTTTGAAAGACTCGTGAAGCATCGCTTCACGGGCTATCTTCGTTCGTGCCACCCAATGACACCCACGAAGATATAGAAGCGCAAAGGCGCTGAGTGAAAGGGCAGGAGATGAGCACGATCCGCGAGGCCGGCGCAGGCGCGCCCAAGGTGATGCCGCTGCCGGCGCGCGCCGCCGCCAATACGCCGCTACCGCTGGACCACGGCATTGCCCGCAATCCCGGGATGAAGCTCGATCTCGGCTTTCTGGAATCGGTGCGCAGCGTCAACCGCTCGGCGCTGGAGCGTCGCGTCGCGACGCTCACCAAGCGGCGCTCGATCAAGGCGGACAATCAGGCCGCCTGGCTCTTGCGCGCCATCGCCTGCATGGACCTCACCACGCTGAACTCCAACGATACCGACGAGCGCGTGCGCCGGCTTTGCGCCAAGGCGATCAACCCGCTGCGTCGCGATATCGTCGAGGGCCTCGGCATATCAGGCGAGGCGATCCGTCCGGCGGCGGTCTGCGTCTACCATCCCTTCGTCGCCACCGCGGTCGACGCCGTGCGCGGCACCGGCATCCATGTCGCCGCCGTCTCGACTGCTTTCCCGCACGGCCTTGCGCCGCTCTCCACGCGCCTGCAGGAGATCGAAGCATCGGTGAAGGACGGCGCCGACGAGATCGACGTCGTCATTCCACGCGGCCTGGTCTATGGCGCCAAATGGCGCGAGCTGTTCAACGAGATCGTCGCCATGCGCGCCGCCTGCGGCGATGCGCATCTCAAGGTCATTCTTGGTACCGGCGACCTTGCCACGCTGCGCAACGTCATGCTGGCGTCGATGGTGGCGATGATGGCGGGCGCCGATTTCATCAAGACGTCGACCGGCAAGGAAAGCGTCAACGCCACGCTTCCTGTCGGGCTTGCCATGGTGCGCGCCATCCGCGCCTATTTTGAGGAGACCGGCTATCTCATCGGCTTCAAGCCGGCCGGCGGCATTTCGACGGCAAAAGTCTCGCTCGACTGGCTGGTGCTGATGAAAGAGGAGCTCGGCCGTCCCTGGCTCGAGCCGGACCTGTTCCGCTTCGGCGCCTCTAGCCTACTCACCGACATCGAGCGCCAGCTCGAACATCATTTGACCGGCCACTATTCGGCCAACCACCGCCACGCGATGGCGTAGGCTACGAGTGCGCCCCATGAACATTCTCGAACGCTATCACGCCATGGAATACGGCCCGGCGCCGGAGGCCCGCAATGAGGCGGATGCCTGGCTCGCCGCACGCGATTTCTCCAAGGCGCTGTTCATCGACGGCGGCTGGAAGCCGGCGGCAAGCGGCAAGACTTTCGACACCAGCGAGCCGTCTTCCGGCAAGCTTCTGGCCGAGATCTCGGATGCCGGCGCCGCCGATATCGACGCGGCGGTCGCGGCGGCAGCAAAGGCGCTGCCAAAATGGTCGGCATCCTCGGGCTACGCCCGCGCGAAAGTGCTCTATGCCATCGGCCGCGCCATGCAGCGCCACCAGCGCCTGTTCGCGGTGCTGGAATCGATCGACAACGGCAAGCCGATCCGCGAAAGCCGCGACATCGACGTGCCGCTGGCGATCCGCCACTTCATCCATCATGCCGGCTGGGCGCAGACGCTGGACAAGGACTTTCCCGACCATAAGCCGGTCGGCGTCGTCGGCCAGGTCATCCCGTGGAATTTCCCGCTGCTGATGCTGGCCTGGAAGATCGCGCCGGCCTTGGCCGCAGGCTGCACGGTGGTGCTGAAGCCGGCCGAATTCACGCCGCTCACCGCCATATTGTTCGCCGAGATCTGCGAGCGGGCCGGCGTGCCGAAGGGCGTCGTCAACATCGTCCAGGGCGGACCGGAGGCCGGTGCGGCCATCGTCAATCATCCCGGCGTCCAGAAGATCGCCTTCACCGGCTCTTCGGAAGTCGGCAAGATCATCCGCAAGGCCACCGCCGGCTCGGGCAAGAAACTGTCGCTGGAGCTCGGCGGCAAGTCGGCCTTCATCGTCTTCGAGGATGCCGATTTGGACAGCGCCGTCGAGGGGCTGGTCGACGGCATCTGGTTCAACCAGGGCCAGGTTTGCTGCGCCGGCTCGCGCCTCCTGGTGCAGGAAGGCGTTGCGGAGGCCTTCATCGCCAAGATCAAGGTCAGGATGAGCCGGCTGCGCGTCGGCAGCCCGCTCGACAAGAACACCGATATCGGCCCGCTGGTCGATCGCACCCAGCTGGACCGCGTCAAGGGCCTGATCGCGGAGGGCGCGAAACAAGGCGCCGTCTGCTGGCAGCCGGACGCCGCTTTGCCATCCTCCGGCTATTATCACTTGCCGACGCTGGCGACGGGTGTTTCGCCGGCTAATATTCTGGCGCAGGAAGAGGTCTTCGGCCCGGTTCTGGCGACGATGAGCTTCCGCAACACCGAGGAAGCGATCGAGCTTGCCAACAACACGCGCTACGGCCTTGCCGCGTCCGTTTGGAGTGAGAACATCAACCTCGCCTTGCATGTCGCGCCGCAATTGAAGGCGGGCGTGGTTTGGGTCAACGGCACCAACATGTTCGACGCCGCCTGCGGCTTCGGCGGCTATCGCGAAAGCGGCTTTGGCCGTGAAGGCGGCCGCGAAGGCATGTTCGAATATCTCGCCGCCAAGCTGCCGGTCGGCCCCGCCATCAAGCCGGCCGCGGCCGGCTCGGCTCAGCCGGTCGAGCAGGCCGACGGCTTGGCCATCGACCGCACGGCAAAACTGTTCATCGGCGGCAAGCAGGTGCGCCCGGATGGCAATTACTCGATCGCCATTGCCAGCGCCAAGGGCAAGCTGGCAGGCGAAGTCGGTCTCGGCAACCGCAAGGATATCCGCGACGCCGTCGCAGCCGCGCGTGGCTGCAAGGCCTGGCCGGAGGCGACGGCCTTCAACCGCAGCCAGGTGCTTTATTACTTCGCCGAGAACCTGTCGGGCCGCGCCGACGAGTTTGCCGCGCGCCTTGTCCAACTCACCGGCGTCGGCGCCAAGGCCGCGCGCGAAGAGGTCGAGCAGTCGATCGAGCGGTTGTTCCTGTATGCCGGCCTCACCGACAAGTTCGAAGGCCGCGTGCACCAGCCGCCGGCCCGTGTCGTGACGCTCGCGCTGCATGAGCCGGTGGGCGTCGTCGGCATCGTCGCGCCGGATAACCAGCCGCTGCTCAACTTCATTTCGCTGGTCGCGCCGGCGCTTGCCATGGGCAACACCGTTGTTGCCGTCCCGTCGGAGCGCCACCCGCTGCTGGCCACCGACCTCTACCAGGTGATCGAATATTCCGACATTCCGGCCGGCGCGATCAACATCGTCACCGGCCGCAGCGCCGAGCTTGCCGGCGTGCTGGCCAAGCATGACGACGTCGACGGGCTCTGGGTCTTCGCCGATGCCGACACCTGCGCCAAGGCGGAGGCCGACTCCATCGGCAACCTCAAGCGCGTCTGGACCGGCAATGGTCGTAGCCTCGACTGGGCCTCGGGCGAGGCGGCCGGCGAGGCCATCCTGCGCCGCGCCATCGAGGTCAAGAATGTCTGGGTGCCTTACGGCGATTGATCGCTTACGAAGCGCGGCGTGCCCGAATGGTCCAGGGCAGCGGAACTTGTTGCCCGGTTGTCGTACAAGTCCTTGCGCCGCGACAGACTATATGCATTAAAGCAGCTGCCGCGAAGGTGATCGCGTTCGGGCTTGACGCCCAGATGGGTGTTCTTTAACGAGAAAAAACATCTTGTCCGTGGCGGAGGGCGCGGGTCGGCAAGGATTCTGGCCGGCCGCCGGCCATCCGGCTCAATGCATGTCGCCCAAAAGTGCGCAGCGGTTTTGGGAGAACGACATGCATCAAAACAAATACTTAAAGCGCGTTGCATGAATTCGTGTCAACGCGACACGCTTTAAGTCCAAAGCCTGAGGAGAACAGCATGGCGGATCTTGCAGGCAAGGTCGTTGTTGTCACGGCCGCGGCGCAAGGCATCGGCCGGGCGAGCGCGCTGGCTTTCGCCAAGACGGGCGCGACCGTTCACGCCACCGATATCAACGAGCCGCTGCTGGCCGAGCTGGGCAAGACTGCCAGTGTCAAGACCCGCAAGCTCGATGTGCTGAACGATGCGGCCGTCGCCTCCGCCTTCGCCGAGATCGGCCAAGTCGACGTGCTGTTCAACTGCGCCGGTTTCGTCCATGGCGGCTCCATCCTCGAGATGAAGGACGAGGATCTCGACTTCGCGCTCAACCTCAATGTCCGTTCGATGATCCGCACCATCCGCGCCGTGCTGCCGGGCATGCTGGAGCGCGGCGACGGCTCGATCATCAACATGGCCTCGCTGGCAAGCTCGCAAAAGGGTGTGCCGAACCGCTTCGTCTACGGACTGACCAAAGCAGCCGTGGTCGGCCTGACCAAGGCGGTTGCCGCCGATTATGTCGCCAAGGGCATACGCTGCAACGCGATCTGCCCGGGCACGGTCGAAAGCCCGTCGCTTCAGGACCGCATGCATGCCCAGGGCGACTATGAGGCAGCGCGCGCGGCCTTCATCGCCCGCCAGCCCATGGGCAGGCTTGGCACGCCGGAGGAGATCGCCGATCTCGCCGTCTATCTTGCCGGCGCAACCTACACGTCGGGGCAGGCCTATAATATCGATGGCGGCTGGTCGATCTGACGAGAGGCTCGGATATCGGTGGGGCGGTCGGATCGAAACGTCTGAAAATCTCGACGATTTGGTCGGCATAGCAGCGAGGCTTGCTTGCCGTGGACGGGGTCGGCAACTACGGTCCGCTGGCTTCGATGGGAATTTGCAAAACCGGCCCTTGGCCGCAAGGTGGAGAACGTTGAGATGAAGTTGTTGCGCTATGGCGAAGCTGGCTGCGAAAAGCCCGGCCTGCTCGATGCGGATGGGACGATCCGCGACCTTTCGGCTCATGTCGCCGACATCGCCGGCACGGCGCTCCATCCGGCCTCGCTGGAGATGCTTTCGAAGCTCGATCCGAAGTCGCTACCGGTGGTTCCCGGCAAGCCGCGCCTGGGCGCCTGCGTCGCCGGCACCGGCAAGTTCATCTGCATCGGCCTGAACTATTCCGATCACGCCGCCGAGACCGGCGCCACCGTGCCGCCGGAGCCGATCATCTTCATGAAGGCAAGCTCGGCGATCGTCGGGCCCGATGACGACGTGCTGATCCCGCACGGCTCGGTCAAGACCGACTGGGAAGTCGAGCTCGGCGTGATCATCGGCAAGACGGCGAAGTATGTCTCGGAGGACGACGCGCTGGATTATGTTGCCGGCTACTGCGTCGCGCATGACGTCTCCGAGCGTGCCTTCCAGGCCGAGCGCCAGGGCCAGTGGACCAAGGGCAAGTCGTGCGACACCTTCGGCCCGACCGGCCCCTGGCTGGTCACCAAAGACGAGGTCGCCGACCCGCAGAACCTCAAGATGTGGCTGACCGTCAACGGCAAGACGATGCAGAACGGCTCGACCAGGACCATGGTCTTTGGCGTGAAATATCTGGTCGCCTATCTCAGCCAATTCATGTCGCTGCATCCCGGCGACATCATCTCCACCGGCACCCCGCCCGGCGTCGGCCTCGGCATGAAGCCGCAGGTATTCCTGAAGCCCGGCGACGTCGTCGAGCTCGGCATCGAAGGGCTCGGCCAGCAGAAGCAGACCTTCAAGGCGGACGAGTAACGCATATTTCCCCTTCTCCCCCTGTGGGAGGAGGTGGCCGCGAAGCGGCCGGATGAGGGGTGTTGGAAGGATCTCCGCGCTGCAGGATTAAGCGCGTGGAATTCTTCAATCTTTGAGCGCTGGAGCACCCCTCATCCGTCTCGGCGCTGCGCGCCGATCCACCTTCTCCCACAAGGGGAGAAGGGGAAGCCGGCGCTACCTCAGCACCTTCCCATCCGCCCCAAACCGATACGTCTTCGCCGCATCCGGCGTTGCGTAGAGGGTCGCGCCCGGCTCGGCGTTGTAGACGCCGAAGATGCGCACGGTGATCAGCCCGGCCTTCTCGCAGTCGAGATAGAGGTTGGTGTCGGCACCGAGATGCTCGGCATGCACGACCGTGCCTTTCCAGGCGCCCGACGTTGCGTCGACGGTGACGTGCTCCGGCCGCACGCCTATGGTCTTGGCCGTCTCGCCAAGCCTGGCACCGTCGATGAAATTCATCTTCGGCGAGCCGATGAAGCCGGCGACGAATTCGTTGGCCGGCGAATTGTAGAGCTCCATCGGGCTGCCGATCTGCTCGATGCGTCCGGAGTTGAGCACCACGATTTTGTCGGCCAGCGTCATCGCTTCGACCTGGTCGTGGGTGACGTAGATCATCGTCGCCTTCAGCCGCCGGTGCAGCTGCGCGATCTCAAGTCTGGTGTTGACGCGCAGCGCCGCATCGAGGTTGGACAATGGTTCGTCGAAGAGGAATAGCTTCGGCTCGCGCACCACGGCGCGGCCGATGGCGACGCGCTGGCGCTGGCCGCCCGACAGTTCCGCCGGGCGCCGCTCGAGATAGGGCTCCAGCGACAGCATCGCGGAGGCGATCTTGATGCGCCGCTCGATCTCGGCCGCCGGCGTGCCGGCCTGCTTCAGGCCCAGCGCCATATTGTTCTTCACCGTCAGGTGCGGGTAGAGCGCGTAGGTCTGGAACACCATGGCGATGCCGCGCTTGGCCGGCGGCGTGACGGAAACGTCCGTGCCGTCGATCAGCACGCGGCCGGAGGTCGAATCTTCCAGGCCGGCGATGACGCGCAGCAGCGTCGATTTTCCGCAGCCAGACGGGCCGACGAAGACGACGAACTCGCCGTCCGTCACTTCGAGGTCGATGCCCTTCAGCACCTCGATCGGCCCGAAAGCCTTCTTCACATTCTCGATCTTCAGCGAACCCACGGCGTCGTCCCTGTTCTAGAGTTTTACGGCGTTGCCGCTGCGCACGCTCTCGTCGGCGGCAAGGCAGACGGCGAGCGACTTCACGGCATCGTCCATGTGGCGGGTGAGGTCGATATTTTCGCGGATGGCCTTGAGCAGGAAGGCCTGTTCGAGGTCGCAAAGCTCCTGGTGGCCCGGTTCGTCTTCCATCGACAGCAGCTGGTCCTCCCGGGCGAATTTGCCGTCCGGCCCAGTCGCCGCGCTATGCAGCCTAATCGTCGAGGTCTTGGTATGGGTGTCGATGTCGTCGGACCTGACGCCCTCCTTCATCACGATCGAGACGCAGCCCTTGGGCGACATGACGTCCTTCACGAAGAAGGCCGTCTCCGAGATCATCGGCCCCCAGCCGGCCTCGTACCAGCCGACCGAGCCGTCCTCGAACAGCACCTGCAGGTGCCCGTAATTGTACATTGACGGCGCCACCTCGTCGCTCAGCCGCACCCCCATGCCGCGTACTTCGACGGGTCTCGAATCGGTGATCTGCAGCATCACGTCGAGATAATGCACGCCGCAATCGACGATCGGCGACGTCGTCTGCATCAGCTGCTTGTGCGTCTCCCAGGTGTGGCCGGAGGATTGCTGATTGAGGTTCATGCGGAAGACATATGGGCCGCCGAGCTTGCGCGCCTCGGCGATCAGCCGCACCCAGGACGGATGGTGACGCAGGATATAGCCGATCACCAGTTTCTTGCCGTTGGCCTTCGCGGCATCGACGACTCGCTTTGCGTCGGCAACCGTGGTCGCCAGCGGCTTCTCGACGAAGACATGGCAGCCGGCCTCTAGGGCCCGCACCGCATAGTCGGCATGGCTGTCGGAATAGGTGGCGACCGCCGCGACATCCGGCTTCTCGTCCCGCAGCGCGTCGTCAAAGGAGCGCCTTATGCCGTAGCCGGCGAGCCCGTCCGGCAGCGGCACGTCGGAACGGTTGACGAGTGCGGCGATCTCGAAGCCTGGATTGCTGTGGTAGGCAAGCGCATGGCTGCGGCCCATATTGCCGAGGCCGGCGACGACTACGCGAAGAGGGGTTTTATCGCTCACCTGACTGCTCCATTTTTTCCTGAGAGGGTGAAGCGCAGCCCTATCAAAAGTTGGCTATTGCGGCTCACTTCACCGCTCCCGACGTGATGCCGCGGATCAGCTGCCGCGAGAAGATGACATAGAGGATCAGCACCGGCAGGATCGCCAGCGACAGCGCCGCCAGGATCGCGTTCCAGTTGGTGACGAACTGGCCGAGGAAGAGCTGCGCGCCGAGCGTCACGGTCTTGGTCTCCTCCGAAGGCGCCAGGATCAGCGGGAACCACAGATCGTTCCAGATCGGGATCATGGTGAAGACGGCGACGGTCGCCATGGACGGACGCACCAGCGGCAGCACCAGCCGGAAGAAGATCGTGTATTCCGACAGCCCGTCTATGCGGCCTGCATTCTTCAGGTCGCTGGACACCTGCTTCATGAATTCCGACAGGATGAAGATCGCCAGCGGCAGGCCTTGCGCGGTATAGACCAGGATCAGCGCCGTCAGCGAGTTGACCAGCCCGGTCGCCACCATCAATTGCAGGATGGCGACGGTGCCGAGGCGGATCGGGATCATGATGCCGAGCGCGAGGTAAAGCCCCATCATCGTGTTGCCGCGGAAGCGGTATTCCGACAGCGCGAAGGCGGCCATCGCCCCGAACAGAAGCACGAAGAACAGCGAGGCGACGGTGACGACGAGGCTGTTCTGGAAATAATGGATAAAGTCGCCCTGGCCGAACACGGTGGTGTAGCCGATCAGGTCGAACGTTTTTGGCGTCGGCGGCGTCAGCGGCGCGCCGAAAATACCCGCGCGCGACTTGAACGAATTCATCACCACCAGGACCACCGGAAACAGCGCGATCGCCGTGTAGGTCAGGAGGATCGCATGCGCGCCAATGGCGCGGGGAAGCGAACGTGTGGCTGTGCTCATGGTGCGCCTCAGAACTGGTAGCGACGCAGGCGCGTCTGCACGAGGAACAGATAGACGCAGACGCCGGCGAGGATGATCAGGAACATGATCGTGGCGATGGTCGCGCCCATGTTGGGATCGCCGACCTGCAGCTGGAAGCCGAAGAAGGCGCGGTAGAGGAAGGTGCCGAGGATGTCGGTCGAATAGTTCGGCCCGGCCAGCGCCCCTTGCGCCGTGTAGATCAGGTCGAAAGCGTTGAAATTGCCGACGAAGGTCAGAATCGAGATGATGCCGATCGAGGGCAGGATCAGCGGCAGCTTGATCTTCCAGAACTGCGCCATGCCGGTGACGCCGTCGCATTCGGCCGCCTCGATCACCTCGTCGGGGATCGACAGCAGCGCTGCATAGATCAGCATCATCGGGATGCCGACGAACTGCCAGACCGAGACCAGGCTGAGCGCGGTGAGCGCATATTGCTCCTTGCCGAGCCACGGCGTGAAAAAGCTCTTCAATCCGACGAAATCCATCAGATGCGGCGCCACGCCCCAGATCGGCGACAGGATCAGCTTCCAGGCGAAGCCGACGATGACGAAGGACAGGATCGTCGGCACGAAGATCGCCGTGCGGTAGAAGGCGGTGAAGCGCAGCCGAGGGCTGGAAAGAAGCGCCGCCAGAAGCACACCGATCGGGTTCTGCACCAGCATGTGGATGATGAAGAACCAGACATTGTTCCTCAGCGCGTTCCAGAAATTCACCGACCAGTTCGGATCGCCGAACAGCGTGCGGAAATTGCCCAGTCCGACAAAGACCTGGGACTGCTCGATGTTGCGGAACAGCGAAAGCTGCAGCGTGCCGAACAGCGGCAGGATCATGAATGCGGTGTAGACCAGCACTGCCGGCGCCAGGAAGACGCCGACATGCCAGCGGATCGCTCTTTTCGGTCGCGTTTCTGCAGCCATGAGTTCGGTAGCCATGAGTTCGGTTCCCCGCCGTCTCTGGGTTCCAGGTCGGTTGATGCTAGCTGATGCCTCGATGCACGGCTTGGCTGTCCCCTTCGAGGAGAAAGACAAGGCCAGCGACAGATCGGCTCCGTCTTCCCCGCACGGCGAGGGTAAGACCGGGAGGCTGCGCCGACAATCGCTATCGGGAACTGTTTGATGCCGGCCGGGCCCGAGCCCGGCCGGCATCGCAATCGATGCTCTTACTTCGCCGGCTTGTACCAGCTGTCAAGGCCGTCCTGCAGCTTCTTGGCCGCGGCTTCCGGCGTATCGGTGCCGTTGATCACATTGGCCGATTCAACCCAGGTCTCGTTCTCGAGGTTCGGCGTGCCGCGCGACAGGATCTGGTAGGTCGAGCGGATCGTCGACTTGCACTTGCCGCGCCAGGAGACGAACTCCTGCGCCAGCGGGTCTTCCATCTTCACCGGCGAGGAGTTCAGGCTGAAGAAGCCGGGCAGCGCGTTGGCGTAGATGGTGGCGAAATCCGGCGAGGCGACCCAGGACAGGAACTTCTTGGCCTCTTCCGCATGCTTCGATGCCGCATTCAGGCCCATGCCGATGTCGGTGTGGTCGGAGATGTAGCAGGTGTCGCCGGCCTTCTCGACCGGCGGCGGGAAGGCGCCCATCTTGAACTGCGCCTGGGTGTTGAACAGGCCGATTTCCCACGAGCCGGCCGGGTAGATGGCGGCGCGGCCGAGCGTGAACAGGTTCTGGCTGTCCGGATAGGTCTGCGCCTCGAAGCCGTCGCCGAGATACGGCTTCCACTTGGCCAATTCCTTGAAGGGCTCGACCCACTGCGGATCGGTGAGCTTCTGCTCGCCCTTGATCAGCGCCTGGCGGCCTTCCTCGCCCTTCCAGTAGTTCGGGCCGACATTCTGGTAGCCCATGGTCGCGGCTTCCCAGAGGTCCTTGGTGCCCATCGCCATCGGGATATAGGTGCCGTCCGCCTTGATCTTGTCGAGCGCCGCGAAGAACTCGTCGCGGGTCTGCGGCACCTTGATGCCGAGCTTGTCGAAGGCATCCTTGTTGTAGATGAAGCCGTGGATGACCGAGGCCATCGGCACGCAGAAGCTCGACTTGCCGTCGTCGGTCTGCCAGGCGGCCTTGGCGACGGGCGAGAAGTTCTCCATGCCAGGCAGCGAGCTCAGGTCGGCGAGGTTGCCCTTCTTGAACAGCTCCAGCGACTTGTCGAAGGGGCGGCAGGTGATCAGGTCGCCCGCCGAGCCGGCAGCGAGCTTGGCGCCGAGGGCCGCGTCGTATTCGGTCGGCGCCGAAGGCGCGAACACCACCTTGATGCCGGGGTTCTTGGCTTCGAAAGCCGGGATCAGCTTGTCCTTCCAGATGGTCAGGTCGTCGCCGCGCCAGCTTTCGATGTTGAGCGTCACGTCCTCGGCCAGCGCCATCCCGGTCGTGCCGAGGATGCTTGTGCCGAGCAGAAGGGCCGTCAGTAGTTTGGTCTTCATCTTCAGTCTCCCTGTTGACCTTTTTCAGGTTCGGTTTTGAGAACAGAGGCTCAGCGCCCCTTGCTCCCCTCGCAAGCCCGTTTCACCCCGATGGAAATCGGGATGAAAAGGGCCCTACCTCTTTGTTAGGGCATGATCTTTTCCGAAAAGCGGGTTCCACTTTTCGGAATCATGCCCCAGCGCGGAAAGCGCCGGCCTGAGCTTCTGGCCGGTTCCTTCCAGTATCTTCTCGGCCGCGTCGGCGCTGGCGGCGCCCGCGGCGAGCAGAATGGCGGTCTTGACGCCGCCGCGGCTCTCTTCGAGCAGGCGGGCGGCGTCGTCGCGGCTCTTGCCGCTGATGGCGGCGACCATGCGCACGGCGCGGTCGCGCAGCTTGATGTTGTCGGCGGTGAGATTGACCATATAGCCGTCATGGACATGGCCGAGATGGATGGCAGTGAGCGTCGAAAGCATGTTGAGCGCGATCTTCTGCGCCGTGCCCGCGCCCATGCGCGTCGAGCCGGCGATCAGCTCCGGCGGCGTTTCGAGCAGGACGGCGACGTCGGCCTGCTCGAACAGGACGGCGCCCCGGTTGTTGGCAATCGCGATGGTGGCGGCGCCTCGGCGCCGCGCGTCCTGGAGCGCCTGGACCGCATAAGGGGTCGAGCCGCTGGCCGAGATGGCGATCAGGCAGTCGCCCTTGCCGATGGCGGCCGCGGCAACCGCCGCCGACGCTTCCCCGGTGTCGTCCTCCGGCCCGCCTGCCAGTGTGCGGAAGGCGTCGTCGCCGCCGGCGATGAGGATGGCGATGCGGTCGCGCGCAATGCCGAAGGTGCCGGGCAGTTCCAGCGCGTCGGCCAGCGCCATCAAGCCGGAGCTGCCGGCCGCCGCATAGGCAAGCTTGCCGCCGCTCTTCAATTGCTTCGCGATGAGTTCGGCGGCAAGGGCAATCGCCGGAATGGCGCCGTGCACGGCCTTGCCGGCCTCGATCTGGGCGCTGGCCAGGAACGCCAGAATGGTTTCGGGGGCCTGGACATCCAGCCCCTCGGCATTCTGGTGGAGCGCTTCGGTGCGCGTCTCGGCCATGCATTTTCCTCCGATTGAGCGAACAATACCAAAAAAATACCACTTGTCCACACGCATTAATGAATTTCAGGCGGCGGACCTCCCTTGTCGGCAAATTAACGTGAGTTTTCAACAAAATGCGCCTTAATCTTTTTTGAACAGAAATTAACTCTTGGCTATTGGTATTTTATTGGTATTATCCGGCTCCGAGGAGAAATCGCGTGAAATTCGTGCTTGGCATCGATGGCGGCGGCACCAGCTGCAGGGCGGCCCTTGCGACCGTCGGCGGCGCCGTTGTCGGCCGCGCCAAGAGCGGCGCCGCCAACATCCGCACCGACCTCACTGGCGCCCGTACCAACATTGTCGAGGCGGCCAGGCAGGCTTTTCTGGCCGCCGGCGCGGATCCGGAGCTGATTCCCCAAACGCCGGCCATTCTCGGTCTCGCCGGCGCCAATGTCGGCACCTACCGGCAGCAGCTCGAGGCGATCCTGCCCTTCAGCCGGAGTCGTGTCGAAACCGATGCCGAGATCGCGCTAGAGGGCGCGGTCGGCTCCGGTGACGGCGCCATGGCCATTCTGGGCACCGGCACCGCCTATATGGCGCGTAAGGACGGCAAGTCGCGCGCCATCGGCGGCTGGGGTTTCCAGGTCGGCGACCAGGGCAGCGGCGCCCGCATCGGCCGCGACCTGCTGGAACAGACGCTGCTTGCCTATGACGGCATCCGTCCGGGCTCGCCCTTGACCGACGCCATGCTCGCTGTCTTCCGCAACAATCCCGAAGACGTGGTCGAATTCACCACCAACGCCAAGCCGGGCGATTTCGGCGGCTTCGCGCCAAAGGTTTTCGAGCATGCAGAAAAGGGCGACCTCGTCGCCAATTTCATCCTCGGCAAGGCGGTCGCCGATGTCGAGGCCTCGCTCAACGCGCTCGAGCTTGCCGACCATGCTCCGCTCTGCCTGCTCGGCGGCCTGGCGCCGCTTTACGCGCCGCGCCTTTCGGCACGCTATCAGGCGCTGCTCAAGGCCCCGCTCGACGATGCGCTGGGCGGCGCCGTGCAGATGGCCGTGCGCATCTTTGCCAAGGGTCCGGAGGCCGCCCGATGAGCGCCGCCGACCAGATCTTCTCCATGCTGAAAGAATCCTCGCAGAGCGGCGCGCCGCTCTATTTGCAGCTCAGGCGCAGCATCGAGGAAGCGGTCAATCGCGGCCTGATCGGTCCGGGCGACGCGTTGCCCTCCGAGCGCGACATCGCGAGCAAGGCCGACATCTCGCGCGTCACCGTGCGCAAGGCGGTGCAGGACCTGGTCAAGGGCGGCATCCTCGTTCAGCGCCACGGCTCGGGCACCTTCGTCGCGCCGCGTATGGAGCGCGTCGAGCAGTCGCTGTCGCGGCTCACCTCCTTCACCGAGGACATGGCGCGCCGCGGCATGAACGTGCGCTCGGTCTGGCTCGACCGCGGCCTCTATGCGCCGTCGCCGGACGAGATGATGGTGCTGGGCCTCTCCTCGACCGAGCTGGTGGCGCGCGTGGCGCGCCTGCGCATCGCCAACGACACGCCGCTGGCGATCGAGCGCGCGGCGCTCTCGGCCAGCGTCCTGCCCGATCCCGAAGCGATCGGCTCCTCGCTCTATGCGGCGCTGGGAACGACCGGCAATCGCCCGGTCCGCGCCGTGCAGCGCATCTCGGCCACCAATCTTGGCGACGCCGATGCACGCTTGTTGGAAGTGCCTCCGGGGGTTGCCGGACTGCAGATCGAGCGCATTTCCTATCTGGCGAGCGGCAAGGTGATCGAGTTCACCCGCTCGGTCTACAGGGGCGACGCCTATGATTTCGTCGCGGAACTCCGGCTGACCGGGCCGGGAGAGGAGCTCCGGCCATGAATGCCAGCACCACCCATATGCGGCGCGAGATCAACGAGATCCCAGAAGCGGCCGCGCGCCTTCTCGACGGCTCGTCCGCCATGTTGGCCGAGGCCGGTCGCGGCCTTCGCGAGCGCGATCCGCATTTCGTCGTCACCGTGGCGCGCGGCTCGTCCGACCATGCCGCGACCTTCATGAAATATGCCGTCGAGCTGACGGCAGGCCTGGCGGTCGCCTCCGTTGGGCCGTCGATCGCGTCGATCTATGGCGCCAGGTTGAGGCTCCGGGGCTCGGCCTGCTTGGCGGTCTCGCAGTCGGGCAAGAGCCCCGACATCGTTGCCATGGCCGAAACGGCAAGGGCCGGCGGCGCGCTCACCGTCGCCATCACCAACACGGCGGACTCGCCGCTGGCGCGGGCCTCCGACTATGCCATCGACATCCTGGCCGGACCTGAGCGCAGCGTCGCGGCCACCAAGACCTTCGTCAATTCGGCCGTCGCCGGCCTTGCGCTGATGGCGCATGCCACGGATGACCAAGCATTGATCAAGGCGCTCGCCGGCCTTCCCGGCCATTTCGAGAAGGCGATCGCCTGCGACTGGATGGCGCTCGCCGGCGCTCTGGAGAACCCGCAGTCGCTGTTCATCCTCGGCCGCGGCCCGTCCTTCGCGATTGCCAGCGAGGCGGCGCTGAAATTCAAGGAAACCTGCGCCATGCATGCCGAGGCCTACAGCGCCGCCGAGGTCATGCATGGGCCGCTGGCGCTGGTCGGTCCGGGTTTTCCGGTCCTGGCGCTTGCCGCCCGTGATGCGTCCGAACCCTCGGTCGCCGAGGCGGCCGACGGATTGACGGCCAAGGGCGCCGCCGCCTTCATCACATCCGACAAGGCGAAGGCCGCGCGGCTTCTTCCCCATGTCGCCACCGGCCACCCGCTGACCGATCCGCTGCCGCTAATCGTGTCCTTCTACGGCTTCGTCGAGGCCTTCGCGCGCCATCGCGGCCTCGACCCCGATGCGCCGCGCAACCTGCGCAAGGTGACGGAAACCGTATGAGCGACCGTTTCGCACTCACCGGCGCCCGCATCTTCGACGGCGCCGACTGGCACGACAACGCGGCTCTCGTCGTCAAGGGCGACGTGGTCGAGGCCATCCTGCCCGCCGGGGCGATTCCGTCCGGCGTTTCGGCGACCGAGACTGGCGGCGGCCTGCTGGTGCCCGGTTTCGTCGACATCCAGGTCAATGGCGGCGGCGGCGTGATGCTCAACGATCATCCCGACGTCGCCTCGATCGAGACCATCTGCCGGGCTCACGCGCCTTTCGGCACCACGGCGCTGCTGGTGACGCTGATCACCGACACGCCGGCGATCACCGCCGCCGCCATCGCCGCCGGCGCCGAGGCCGCCCGGGAAAAGGCGCCGGGCTTCCTCGGGCTGCACCTGGAAGGACCGCATCTCTCGCTAGCCCGCAAGGGCGCGCATGATCCGGCGCTGATCCGACCGATGACCGACGCCGATCAGGCGGCGCTTATCGCGGCGCGCAAACAGCTTCCCGTCCTGCTCACCACGATCGCGCCGGAATCGGTCGAGCCGGCCCGTGTCACGGCGCTGGCCAAGGCCGGCGTCGTCGTCAGCCTCGGCCATAGCGACACCAATTACGCGACGGCCACCGCCTTCGCCGAAGCCGGCGCCACGGTGGTCACGCACCTGTTCAACGCCATGAGCCAGATCGGCAACCGCGAGCCGGGCCTGGCGGGCGCGGCGATCGACGCCGGCGGCTTGTATGCCGGCATCATCGCCGACGGCATCCATGTCCATCCGGCGACGATGATGCTTGCGCTGCGCGGCAAGCAGGGGCCCGGCAAGATCGTGCTGGTCACCGACGCCATGGCGACGATCGGCACCGACATGACATCGTTCACGCTCAACGGCCGCACCATCTACCGCAAGGACGGGAGCCTGCGGCTTGCCGACGGCACGCTGGCCGGCGCCGATCTCGACATGATTTCCGCCGTGCGCTACGTCCATCGCGTCGTCGGCCTGGACCTCGACGAGTCTCTGCGCATGGCCTCGCTCTATCCGGCCGAGGCGATCGGCCAGGCCCACCGCCTCGGCCGCTTCGCCAACGGCACCGCAGCCGACATTGTTGGGCTGTCGGAGGGGCTGGATGTCAGGAACGTCTGGATCAGCGGCAGGAAGGTGTTTGGAACGTAGGCCTTCGCGATTTCGTCATCCTCGGGCTTGACCCGAGGATCCATTCCGTGACCTCTGCCGCAGAGCGCAATGGTGCAGAATTCTGTAACTGTTGCAATGCTTAGCGTCACGGAATGGATCCTAGACTAGGGTCTGCGCGCGTCGCTTAGCTCCTTGCTTCGCCCCAGGGTGACGACGCAGTGTTGTTAGCCGGCTGTATAGATATCCTTATACGTCTCGCGCAGCACGTTCTTCTGCACCTTGCCCATCGTGTTGCGCGGCAGTTCGTCGACGAAGATCACCTGCTTCGGATGCTTGTATTTCGCCAGCCGGCCGGTGATGGCGCCGACAATATCGGCGGCGCTGATCGCCGAGCCCGGTTTGCGCACCACCACCGCCGTGACGCCTTCGCCGAAATCGGGGTGCGGCACGCCGATCACCGCGCTTTCGCTGACACCGTCGAGCGCGTCGATCTCGCTCTCGATCTCCTTCGGATAGACATTGTAGCCGCCGGAGATGATCAGGTCCTTGCCGCGTCCGACGATGTGGACATAGCCGTCGGCATCGATCAGGCCGAGGTCGCCGGTGATGAAGAAGCCGTCTTCGCGGAACTCGGCCTTGGTCTTTCCCGGCATGCGCCAATAGCCGGCAAAGACGTTCGGGCCCTTGACCTCGATCATGCCGATCTCGCCCTGGGGAAGCGACTTGCCGTTCTCGGGATCGGTGATGCGCAGCGAAATACCGGGCAAAGGGAAGCCGACCGTGCCGGCGCGCCGCTCCCCGTCATAGGGGTTGGACGTGTTCATGTTGGTCTCGGTCATGCCGTAGCGCTCGAGGATGGCGTGGCCGGTGCGCTCGCGCCAGGCCTTGTGCGTCTCGGCGAGCAGCGGCGCCGAGCCGGAAATGAAGACCCGGATCGTCTTCGCCGCCTCGCGTGTCAGGCCGTCCTGTTGCAACAGCCGCACATAGAAGGTCGGCACGCCCATCAAAGCCGTCGCGCGCGGCATCAGCGACAGAATGCGCGCGGGATCGAATTTCTGCTCGAAGAACATTGTCGCGCCGGCCATCAAGACGACGTTGGTGGCGACGAACAGGCCGTGTGTGTGGAAGATAGGCAGCGCGTGGATCAGCACGTCGTCGCCGCCGAAGCGCCACTGCTCCGCCAGCACGCGGGCATTCGAGGCGAGATTCTCGTGGCTGAGCATCGCACCCTTGGAACGGCCGGTCGTGCCGGAAGTGTAGAGGATCGCGGCAAGATCGTCCGGCCCGCGCGCGACATCGCTGAAATCCGTCGCCTGTCGCGAAGCCTGGCTGGCCAGCGTTCCCTGTCCGTCGCGGCCGAGCGTCAGCACCGTGGCGCCGATCGCCGCGGCAAGCGGTTCGATGCCCGAAAGACGGTCCGGATCGCAAACGATCAGTTTCGGCTCGGCATCACGGAAGAAATAGTCGAGCTCGGGCAGCGTGTAGGCGGTGTTGAGCGGCAGGAAGACCGCGCCGGTGCGTAACGAGGCGAGATAGAGCAGCATCGCCTCCGGGCTCTTCTCGACCTGGACCGCGACCCGGTCGCCGGGCTCGACGCCGGCTTGCGCGAGGGCATGCGCCAGCTGCGCCGACTTCGCCAGCATGTCGCCATAGGTGATCGAACGGCCGTCATCCGTCTCCATCAGCAACCGGCCGGGCGCCGGCATGCGGGAACGGAAAGCGCTGAAGAGATGATTGGTCATGAAATGTCCTCAAGGCGGACGAAGGCCGAATGGCGCATGCCTTGCGCTCGCCTGAGCGAATACCAGATTTGGCGCTCGGAGCAAAAACTGCGTTGATTTTTCGATCCGCTATTTACGGCCGCGTTGGGACTTGCCGGCCCTCGGATCATAACCCTGGGCTAGGCGTTCCATGCACATCGCCGCGGTGAGGCGGTAGTGATTGAGAAGCGCCTCGACCGCGCCGTCGGCGTCGCCGTCCAGCGTGCGTTCGGCGATGATGCGGTGCTCGCCGAGATCGTCGCGCCCCGTGCCTGGCGCGTTTTGCGCGATCAGGCGGTAGCGCGAGGCCTGGTCGGAAAGCTGGTCGCAAAAGCCGATCAGCCAGTGCGACCTGCAGGCCGCGATCAGGGCGCGATGGAAGGCGCGGTGCAGCTTTTCCCATTCCGGATTGTTGGTTGCCGGGTCATCCGGCAGGCGGCGCTCGGCGCGCGCCAGGCGATGCAGGGCAAGCACCAGTTGCTCTTCCCATTCTGCGGTGCGGTGCGCAATGGATTCGCGCAGCGCCCGCTCCTCCAGCCAGCAGCGCGTACGCGTCAACTCCTCCAGTTCCGCGGCGCTGACCGGCATCAGGAAGAAGCCGCGTTGGTCGTGACGGCCGAGCAGGCCCTCGGCGGCCAGGCGGTTGAGCGCCTCGCGCACCGGCGAGGCGCCGGCGCCATAGCGGGAAACGACCCACTCGACACGCAGTTTCGTCTCGGACTCCAGGGCTCCGCGCAACAGGTCATCGCGCAGTTGCTGGTAGACCGAACTGGCAAGCGTGCTTTTGGCTCCCTTGCTCTCGCCCGGCTCGGTGCTTCCGTTTGTCAATCGAACTCCTGTTGCTTTGCCCCTGGTTTGCCAGGGCCCCGCGGCGAAGCAATTCCCGTACATGTATCATACAGCCGGGCAATCAGGTGTCTCAAGCGGAAGATGACGATATTCGACTTTAAGACAAGCGGATCGTCTATTTATTGAACAAAGTAGAATCTCAGGGAAAACTCGATGTTCCTGCGTCGCCTCATAGAATGAACAATCGTTCAATCCCTGTCGCGGTTGTACAACTCCCGCGAGGCTCGCACCGTTATATGTTTAACTGGCGGCCCTGTCGGCAGCCGTTCGAATTGCTTCGATATTTGCCCTATAGGCTTCGACGCTGCCGCCCTTGAAGACTGCGGCGCCCGCTACCAGCACATTGGCTCCGGCCGCGGTCACCAGCGGCGCCGTTTCGGCCGAAACACCGCCGTCGATCTCGATACGGATCGGCCGATCGCCGATCAGCGCCTTCACCCGTTTCACCTTGTCCACGATCGCCGGGATGAAGGCCTGCCCCCCGAAGCCCGGATTGACGGTCATGATCAGGATGAGGTCCAGCCGGTCGAGCACATACTCGATCGCCGTTTCCGGCGTTGCCGGGTTGAGCGAGACGCCTGCCTTCTTGCCGAGGTTCTTGATGGTTTGGAGCGAGCGGTCGAGATGTGGCCCGGCCTCGGCGTGCACCGTCATGCCGTCGCAGCCCGCTTCGGCGAAGGCCGCCAGGTAAGGATCGGCCGGCGCAATCATCAGATGGCAATCGAAGAAGGCCTTGGTGCGGTTGCGGATCGCCTTGATCACCGGCGGGCCGAAGGTGATGTTGGGCACGAAATGGCCGTCCATCACGTCGAGATGGATCCAGTCGGCGCCGGCCGCCGCGACGGCCTCGACCTCATCGCCCAGCTTCGAAAAATCCGACGCCAGCACCGATGGCGCAATCAAGGTCTTCTTGCTCATGGCGCAAATTCTCCCGGCGGTCCTGTGCGCGTGGTCGCGCCTGTCAGGGCGATTGCCTAGAGCAATTCCAGGAAAAGTGCGAGCGCTTTTCCGTCCGGAATTGCGTAAAAACAAAGAGATAGGGCGTTCACCGTTTTCGTGAAACGGTGAAACGCCCTCGACCATGATCCGGCCGAGGGGGAGCATGTTTTCGACGGGCGCACTGGCCCGCCTGCCGTAGAGCTTTCTTCGATGTGGAAGAGAAAACCCGCCGGATCGCTCCGGCGGGTCTCGATCTTCAGCCGCACGATTACGGCTTGAAGTTCTGGATGTTGGCGCCCGCCGGATCCTGCAGCATGCGGCGCGGCTGGCGCTGCGGCACCAGTTGCTGCAGCACATTCGGGTTGAGCAGGATGCCTGGGTTGATCTCGATGTCCGGCGGCCTGCGGATCGGGTAGCAATCCGGATACTGCCCGGCCGTTCCGGCCGGGCAGCGCCGCCGGGTGAAAACCGGCTGGCACTGTCCGTCGATGAACTCCGCACCCGGTGCGCATTCCACCGACGCCTTGCGGCAGGCGCCGTTGCGGATTTCGGTCCCGCGCGGGCAGACGCAGTCACCCCGCTTGTTGTGGACCTGGCCGCGGATGGCGCACTGCTCCTGGCTCGGCCTCGGTCGCTGGCAGGCCTTGCCCCGCACCACCAGGCCGTCCGGGCAGGCGCAGTTGCCGTTGGCGTCGCGCACCTGGCCGCGGACCGGGCACTGCTTCGACACGATCGGCCGGCAGGCGCCACCGCGCACCTCCATGCCACTCGGGCAGACGCAATCGCCATCGGCGTTGCGGGACTGGCCGCGGATACGGCACTGGGCGGGCGGCTCCCTGTCAGGCACGCAAGCCTTGGCGGCACGGTCGAGATGCGTGCCTTTCGGGCAGACGCAGCCGTCCGTCGTCAGCACTGCACCACGGATCGAGCATTTCGGCGGGACGACCTGGCACACGCCGTTCACCAGCTCGCCGCGGCGGCAGACACAATTGCCGCTCTGGTCGCGGTACTGGCCGGGACGCAGCTTGCATTGCGGCTCCTGCGGCTCTTCGCCCCGCACGCATCTGCCGTTTTCCAGTTCCGTGCCGCGCGGGCAGACGCAGCGTCCGTCCTCGGTGCGGATCTGGCCCTGCAGCAGGACGCAACGCTGCGGCAGCGGCAGAAGCTTGCCGCCGCCGGACGAGCATTGGCCGTCACGGAAGGTGGTGCCTTCCGGACAGATACAGCGGCCGGCCGAGTTCAGCACCATTCCATACAAGCACTGGTTCTTAACCTCTCGGCTGACGGTGAAGGGATGGCACGCATAGGCCTTGCCGCGATCGCCCTGTACGCCGCTCGGCATGCGCGACAGCACGTCGCCGCCGCTTTGCACAGGCGTGTTTGGCGAGAGCACGCCGACGCAGTTCTGCCCGCTGACCGTGCCCTTGAGATCGGCAAGCCGCCTGTCGTCGGGAAGCGTCACGGTGACATGGTGCTTGCGGCTTTCGCCGGCGCCGAGCGCCAGGTTCGCGATGCAGGACGCCGGCAGCGTCGCCGGCTCCGGCCAGCAGCCGAAGGGCGGCTCGATCGCGGTGATCCGGACGCCTTCCAGCCTGCCGATGCCGTCGATGCCGATCGCATCGCCGATGCGGACCGGACCGGAGAAGGGGGTAGGCCCATCGTTCGTGATGGTGATCTCGAACGAGCAGGGCTCTCCCAGCCGGCATTCGGCATCGCCGGTCTTCTCGACGCGGATGGTCGAGCCGCCGCCGCCCTTCGCGCAGGCCTGGCCGATCGGGTAGACGATGTCGTCGCCCGGCGCAGGCCCGTAGGAGCCGCGCGCGCAATTCTCGAACGCGCCATTGCCGCTCACCGTCACGTCGAAGTGCCGGCTGGTTCCGGGCGTCATCGCGGCGCCGGGAATCTGGCACGACAGCGTGTTGGCAGGCACTGGTCCGCAAGCCCAGTCCGCACCGCCGGGGGTGACGCTCTGGATTTGCACAGGCGCTCCGCCCGATACCAGCGTCGCGGCATCGCTGACCCGCACCGGTCCGGTGGGGGCGGCGGTGCCGGCATTGGTAACGGTGATGCGGCAGGAAACAACCGCAGCGCCAGCCAGCGAGCCATCGCAGGTCTTGGTGATGCGCAGGCCAGGCTGGCCGCCATTCGGGTGGCGGATGCGCTCGGTGGCGCAAGCCTTGTTGTTGGCAAGGTCGACCTCGCCGGCAATGCCCTTCACCTCGGCACAGTTCTCCACCGTGTCCGGCCGGTAGTTTGCTGGCATCACCGCTCTGACGACGATCGGCGTCGAGGCGCCCGGAGGCAGCGAGATGCCGGCATTGTCGCAGCGGAACTGTCCGGGGCCGTTCGGTCCGCAGGCCCATGGCGGGCTCGGCCCGAAGGTCGACGAGGTGGGCGCGCTGCCGGGATAGGTGTCGATCACCGTCAGCGGCCCGTTATAGGTGCCGGTGCCGTTGTTGATGATGTCGATCACGAAAGTGCAGGCGCCGTCCGGCGTGCAGACCGGGGTACGGGCGCGCTTCTTCAGGATCAGGTCGACCTTCTTCTCGACCGGCGGATTGCACTGCCGATCGCGATCGCCACGGCGGCAGATCGGGATCGAGGCGCAGCCGCGATCGTTCTGCTGGCTGCCGAACAGCGGCTTGCCGCTGGCCTGGTAGTCATAGGCGGCGCAGTTGCGCAGCACGCCGCCTTGCCAGCCGCCCGCCGGCTTGAAGCCGAGCTTGAGGTTGACGGAGGCGCCGGGGTTGAGCGTAGTCGCCGGATAGGTGCAGGTCATCGGCGTCGTGCCGGGCACGCAGACCCAGGGCGCGTTCGGCCCGGAGGTCAGCATTGAGCCTGCCGGCAGCGTCACCTCGTCGAGCACGATCTTGCCGTTATAGGGCGCGTCGCCGACATTGGTGACGGTGATGGTGAAGTCGCAGCCGCCGGCCATCGTGCAACGCGGCACGTCGACATGCTTCTCGACCTTGAGGTCCGGCTCCTTGTCCTTGGGCGGGCATCTCAGGTCACGCGGGACGACGATGTCGATCACCTGCGTGCAGCAGAGCCCCCAGCCTTCCTTCGGCCCGGCATAGGTCTCGATGCCGGTGACGACGAGGTGGATGGTCTCGCCGGGCGAAGCGCCGATAATCCTCCAGTTCAGCACGCCGCCGCCGATCGGCACCTTCTGCATGTCGGGTACGATGCTGACGCCGGGCGTCGTCGTCGACACCTGCACCCATTTGTCGCCCATCTCCGGGCCGACCGGCATATGATAGATGAAGGCGCCGCCGCCGGGCACGCAATCGACCGTGCCGCGCTCGATCTTGAAACATTCCTTGCCGGGAGGTGGCGGCGGCGGGTTGCACTTGATCAGGTCGATCTTGATCGAGGTCTTCACGCCGCTCAGGAAATCGCCGTCGTCCGGTCTGTCCGGATCCTGCGAGTGGATCGTTGTTGCCGGACCGCCCCTGAAGGCCACCTCGATCTCACCCTGGTTGTCGACCGTCGTCGGCACGGGAAAGGTCGCGTGGTCTATCCTGGCGGTGATGCGGAAGGTGATGACGCGTTCGTTCGCAGCACCCGCGCCATCAAGGTTGGCAGCGCTGATGCGGAAGTTGGAAACGCTGGCCGTGTCGTTCGGGCTGTCCGACGTGCCGATTGAAGCAGCGGGCAGCGCTCCGCCGGAGGCGCTGGTGCCGTCGCCGGTGACATCGACGTTGACGATCTGCAGGCCGTGCGGCAGCTGGTCCTTGAAGTCGAGCCTTGTCGCTTTGAGCAGGGCGGCCACGCTTGGCCGGTCGAGGTCCTGCGGGTCGCCATGGATGCCGAAGCTCAGGACATATTCGACCGTATCGCAGCTTTTCTGGCTGCCTTTCTTGGTGAAGAAGGGCACGATCCGCGCGAGCTCCGCATTGATGCCGCGTGACGCCGGATTGGCGGCCTGATTGGTCTTGGCCGGAGCCTGGTCCTGGGCAAACGCCGGCAGAGCCGTCATGGCGACCCCGACACCGGCCGCCATCAGCCAGCGCGCGCCGCGCCTGGCGTATGACAGGGGTTTAATGATCGTCTCCATGAAGCGGGAAAGGGCGAGATTGCTCATCTGTCCCTCCCTCAACGTTCGCAGCTGACGGCTGGCGTTCTGAGCGGCAGCGTCATCTTGCAACAAGGGTAGTAGCCACCCTTGTCCTGGTCGGACTTGCGGTAGAAGCAGAGCCCGACATTGACGGTGTCGCCCGGATCGTGGCCGGTGATGTCGATCGTGTAGGGCTTGCCCGGAACATGCGACATGGGGGTTGATACCCCGACGCCGGGCGTCCTGGACTGCGCCTTGATCGAATCGCCGCCCAAGCCGGCATGGTCATGGAGAGTGAGTTCGGCCCGCAGACCGCGTGGCGTGCAGTAGTAATGCACGTCGTCGACATCCACGCAGGGCGGCAGGTTGCCGGGCGGCGGGAACTCCGGCGGATAGAACGGAGGCAGATAGCCGCCGCCGGGGATTTCCTCATAGTAGCCGGCGCGGCCCTCACAGGGGCGCCAGACCCTTACGTCGCCGACATGGCCTTGGACGTCCGGGTCTTCGAAATAGCCGTCGAAGTCGACGAACCATGAGCCGAAGGGCGGAACGTCCGCCGGCTTGATCAGCGCGCTTGGCGTCAGCTGGACGCCATGCACGGCAAGCGGCCCGCCGGCGGCGAGGCGCTCCTCGGCAAGTTCGGGATTGTCGCGCAACTTGTCGCCGGTGTTGACGACGGTGTCGGTGCAAACGGAAGTGTCGAGATTGCCTTCGGCGTCATAGCGATATTGCAGGTCGACGCCGCCGGCCGACTGGCGGTTGCCTTGCGGGAAGCCGACGGCATATTCCTGCGGCACCTCGACCCAGGCCGATTCCGTCGCCGGATCGTCCGGATCCTCGCGCCAGTAGCGTATCAGTTCACCTTTGCCGGAATCGGCGAAGCGGCTGTAATCGTAGCGGTTCTCGACCGGGCCGCGCTGGGCGAGATACATGAAGCCCTTGTTGTCGAAGGCGATGTCGGTGACGGCATAGTCCTGGTCCGCCTTGACCGTCAGTTCCCAGCGCGGACCGCCGGCAAAGCCTCCGTCGCTCGCGATGGCGACCGACCAGATTTCGGCCTTCTCGCCGACGGAATAGTAGAGCCGGCCGCCATGATAGGCGACGGCCCAGACCCGGCGCGCATCCTGCGTGTAGCCCCAGGTCGCGGGGTCTTCGCTATCGAAAGCGGCAGCCTGGATGTCCATCACGGCGGTGTCGTCGGCGACCGGGGCTAATCCATGCGCCGGGCGCCCGGCGACGCCATGGTCGAAGCTGTCGATCAGATTGCCCTCGATATCGATGCGATGAATGAGCCCGGTATCGAGATCCGAAGCGAAGAACTGGCGATGGGTAGCATCGAAGGCGAGGTTACCGATGCCCGGCCCGCTGTTGGTGTCGATGTCGGCGAATTTGGAGACGGCGCCCGTGATGCCGTCGATCTTCCAGATCGTGCCTGGTCCGCCGCCATTCTCGGTGCCGAACTGACCCTGCATGAAGGTGGCGCCCGCGGTGCCGCGGCGCTGCCGTTCCGGCCTGCCATCATGGTCGGCGTCCGGCGTGACGATCTCGACGCCATGCAGCGAGGTCGCGGCCGCGTAGAGGTTGGGAACGCCTGAGGGCACGCCGTCGCGCACGCCATCGTCATAGGCGAGGCCGAACACCTCGCCGATCTGCCCGGCCGTCACCTCGAAGGGCGGCCGCGTGTTGACGAGTTGGCCGGAAGCGGGCCCGCCGAGATGCGAGACGTCGAAAATGCGCAAGGATGCGCGGGATGTATCGATGAAGGTCTCGTCGACCGGGTCGACGCCGGGGGGCAGACCCTGATCGAAATCGGGAATGGTGGTGCCCGGAAAGCCGGTGACCGCCATCGAACCGGGATAGATGATCTGGGTTTCCTGCGCCTTCGCCGCGCCGAGCCACAAGCCGGCGGACAGCGCCAAAGCCAGAATTCCGCCGCTTGTTGCGATTGCGCGGCGCAAACGGCGGCCACGGGAACGCAGGAACGAGCCGCGAACGCCAGACATTGAACTCCCCCCGAAGCCGCTGGAAGGAACGTCCGCCTCTACCGCGCCAACCAGGGCAAGGCGCGGCGTTGCGGCACGTTCTTCCCCGTTCGAATTGTCTGTTTTTCTCTTTGTGACGATACGCCGGCTGCCGGGCAGGGTCAACGGAATCAGCCGGAAGCCCAGCGCGTCGACCCCTTCCCGAAGGCGGTGATCGCGCTGGGCTTCCGTTGTTCCCGGAGACCGCGAAGTCTCTGGGTTTCTGGTCATGGCGGCTTTCCTTTCCTGGCCGCGCCATTGCGGCGCCTGGCGGTCAGTCGCTGGCCGGCGTGGAAAGGTTCATGGGAGGATACCGGGGTGGAAAGTGTTTGCGGTCGCCAGGGGCGTTACCAGATCCAGTCGCCCCGGCCGAGGGCCGACACCGCCTCGACGATGCGGGTGAAGCTCGTCCGTGCCCGGCCGACCATGTGGCGGGCTCTGAGATAGCCATGCACCAGGCCCGGCTCCTCGAACCAGGCGGCGCGCCCGCCGGCCGCGATGACGCGGTCGCGATAGGCTTCGCCGTCGGACGACAGCGGGTCGCACTCGGCGGTGATCAGCACCGTCGGCGGCAAATAGGCGAAATCGGCGTCGGCCAGCGGATAGAGCGTGATGTCGCCGGTCTGGTCGACGCCGCCGGTGCGGATATGCTTGTAGAAGTCGAGATCGCGCGCGGTCAGCATCGGAGCCTCGGCATGGGTGACGTAGGAGCCGCGCGAATGGTCGCCGCCGAGCCCGGGATAGATCAGCATCTGGCCGGCCGGCTTCTTTTCATGGCCGCGCGTGGCATGCGCTACCGCCGCGCAGAGATTGCCGCCGGCGCTGTCGCCGCAAAGCACGACAGGGCAGTCATAGGTCTTGGCGGCCCATTCGAAGGCGTCCATGGCGTCGTCGAAGGCGGCCGGATGCAGATGCTCCGGCGCCAGCCGGTAGTCGACCGAGACCACCTCGTAACCGGAGCGGGCGCAAAGCTCGGCGCAGACATCGTCATGGCTCTCCAGCCCGCCCAGGATAAAGCCGCCGCCATGAAGGTAGAGCACCATAGCGGCATTGTTCGGCTCCGCGTTGCGATAGATGCGGATCGGGATGCCGTCGGCGATGCCTGTCGTCAAGGCGGTCACGCCCTGCGGATAGCCGGCAAAGAACTCCCGGCACATCCGGTCATAGATCGCGCGCTGCTCTTCGATCGTGTAGTCGATCGTGTCCGGCGGATAATAGGAGTTGGTCTTCTCGATGAAGGCCCAGGTTTCGGCGTCGATGAGGGTTTTGTAGTCGGTCATGGGTGCGGAACAGGTAGCCAAGGCCTCGCTCCGTCATCTCCGCAGAATCACTTGCCCTTCCAAACCGGCTCGCGCTTCTCCGCGAAAGCCCGGAACCCTTCCATGTTGTCTTCCGACCCGTAGAGCTTATCGACCGTCGGCAGCTGCCGGCGCGTCACCTTGTTCATCGCGTCCTGGAAGGTCAGCGCCTCGGCCACCCGCGCGGTCTCCTTGATCGCGGCGAAGACCAGCGGCGGGCCGCTGGCGAGCAACCTTGCGATCTCCCAGACGCGCTCCTCGAGCTTGTCCTTGGGCAGCACCTCGTTGACCAGGCCCCAGCGATGCGCCTCGGCGACATCCATCCAGCGGCCGGTGAACAGAAGGTCCATGGCGATATGGTAAGGGATGCGCTTCGGCAGCTTGATCGTCGCGGCGTCGGCCAGCGTGCCGGCGCGGATCTCCGGCAGCGCGAAGGAGGAATGATCCGAGGCGTAGATGAGGTCGCAGGACAGCGCCAGCTCGAAGCCGCCGCCTACCGCCATGCCGTTGACGCAGGCGATCACCGGCTTGTTGAGGTCGCGTAGCTCCTGCAACCCGGCAAAGCCGCCGACGCCGTAATCGCCGTCGACCGCATCGCCGGCCGCCGCCGCCTTCAGGTCCCAGCCGGCGCTGAAGAACTTGTCCCCGGCCGTCTTGACGATGGCGACACGCAGTTCCGGATCGTCGCGGAACGCCTTGAAGGTCTCGCCCATCAGCCGCGACGTCTTGAGGTCGATGGCGTTTGCCTTCGGCCGGTCGAGCGTGACCTCGAGGATCGCGCCTTCGCGGCGGGTGGTGATGATTTCAGCCATTCTTCTTCTCTCCAAGCACGAGCAGGGCGTCCGCGATCCATGCGCCCTTGCCTTCGGCGCAGACGATCAGCGGGTTGATATCGAGTTCCTCGATCTCGCCTTCGTTCTTCTGCACGAAGTCGGCAATGCCGGCGATGGCGTCGATGGCGGCGTTGACGTCGGCCTTCGGCCGGCCGCGATAGCCTTCGAGCAGCGGATAGAGCTTGAGCCCACGCAATGCCGCCTCGATGTCGTCGCGCGTCGCCGGCAGCATGAGCGTCACGCTGTCGCGCAACAGCTCGACCAATACGCCGCCGGTGCCGAGCGTCATCACCACGCCGAACATCGGATCGCGGGTGAAGCCGACGATCAGCTCGGCGACGCCGTCGCGCACCATGCGCTCGGCATAAAGTCCCGTGCCGAGCGGCAAAAGGTCATGCGCGGCGGCGCTGACGGATTCGGCGTCCTTGAGGTTTAGCCGCACCGCGCCGACTTCCGACTTGTGCGTGACGCCAAGCGCCTTGAGAGCCACCGGGAAGCCCAGCGTCATGGACGAGATCACCGCCTCGACCGCATTGGAGGCGCGCTCGCCCTTCGGCACCGGCAGTCCGGCCTTGATCAGCCTTTCCTTGGCCTCGGCCTCGTCCGGCGTCACGCGTTTGGCTTCGGATGCGCCTGCCGCCGTGGTGTCGACCGGCTGCGCCTGCGGCTCGCGCCAGGCCCAGCCGATGAAGGCGGCGGCCTGGGCGGCGTCCATGGCCTCCGAGATGCCGAACAGCGGCACCATGCCGCGCGCCATCAGGCCGGCGGTGTATTCCTCCGGCAGGTTTTCCGGCAGCGAGGAGACGATCGCGCCTTGCGCCTTGTTGGTCTTCAATGCGGCCTCGAAGGCGCGCAGCGTCGCCCACCAGTCCACGTCCGAGCAGCGGTCCGGGCGCGGGAAGTCGAGCACCAGCATGTTGAGGTCGAAGCCGTCCGACACCATGGCGGTGAAAGTGGCCGTCATCGCCGGCTCGTTGTTCCAGATGAAGGTGTGGTAATCGAGCGGATTGGCGACCGCGACCAGCGGTCCGAGCGTCGATTTGACATGCGCGCGGTGCTCGGCCGTCAGGGCCGGAAAATGCACCCAGCGCCCTTCGGCGCTGTCGGCCATCACGGAAGCCTCGCCGCCCGAGCAGCTCATCGACGAGAGCCTGTAGCCGGGCAATGGTCCGGTGATGTGCAGCAGCTTCAGCGCCTCGATGAAGGCGGGAATGGAATCGACGCGCGCGATGCCCAGACGCTTCAGGAAGGCGCCGGAGGCGGCGTCGGAGCCGGCCAGCGAGGCGGTGTGCGACACCGTCGCCTGCCTTGCCTGCTCCGATCGGCCGACTTTCATGGCGATAATCGGCTTCTTCAGCTCGCGCGCCCGCGCAGCCAGCCTTTCGAAGCCGGCGACCGAATCGAAGGCTTCGATATGCAGGCCGAGCGAGGTGACGCGCTCGTCCTCAATCAGGCCCAATGCCATTTCCGAAAGGCCGGTCTGCGCCTGGTTGCCGGCGGTCATCAGGAAGGCGATCGGCAGGCCGCGCTTCTGCATCGTCATGTTGATGGCGATGTTGGACGACTGGGTGATGATAGCGACGCCCTTGCCGCCTTCGGCCAGGCGGATGCCGCCATGCTGGTCGGGCCAAAGCAGCGCGCCGTCGGCATAGTTGATCAGGCCGTAGCAGTTCGGCCCGATGATCGGCATCTGGCCTGCGGCGGCGACGAGCTCGGCCTGCAGCCGCTCGCCGTCCTCGTCATAGGCCTCGGTCTCGAGGAAGCCGGCGGCGAAGCAGACGGCGCCGCCGGCGCCGCGTTCGGCCAGCGCCTTGATCACCTCGATGGTCAGATGCCGGTTGACGCCGACGAATGCGGCGTCCGGTGCTCCGGGCAGGTCGGCGACGGAGCGATAGGCCTTGCGGCCGGCGACCTCGTCCTTGGTCGGATGCACCGGCCAGATCTCGCCGGCAAAGCCCATCTTGATCGACTGCGCCACGACGGCGGCGGCCTGCGCCCCGCCGAACACGGCGATCGATTTCGGGCGCAGGAGACGTTCGAGTTTATGCATGGCCATCTTTTCGTTTGAGCGCGATCTTGTCCAAGGCCGGATCCGGGGCCTTGGCGTATCATGCTCTAAGCTCCGAACGGACGCAGCAGCGCCCGCGAAATAATATGTCGCTGAATCTCCGACGTGCCTTCCCAGATGCGCTCGACGCGGGCATCGCGCCAGATGCGCTCCAGCGGCAGGTCGTCCATCAGTCCCATGCCGCCATGGATCTGGATGGCCTCGTCGGCGACGAAGGCCAGCATCTCGGTGGCCTTCAGCTTGGCCATCGCCATGTCCTGGTCGGTGACGGTGCCCTGATCGTACTTCCAGCCGGCTTCGAAGACCATCAGGTCCGCAGCCTTGAGCTCCGTAGCCATGTCGGCGAGCTTGAACGACACGCCCTGGAACTTGCCGATCTGCTGGCCGAACTGCTGGCGCTGCGCGGCATATTCGATGGCATGCGACAGCGCGCGCTCGGCGCGGCCGAGGCAGGTGGCGCCGACCTGCAGGCGCGTGGCGCCGAGCCATGAATTCGCGACGTCGAAGCCCTTATGCACTTCGCCGAGCACCTGAGAGGCCGGCAGCCGGCAGTCGTCGAATTCGAGGATCGAATTAGTGTAGCCCCGATGCGAGACATTGCGATAGCCGTCGCGCACCGTGAAGCCTTTGGTGCCCTTGTCGACGAAGAAGGCGGTAATCTTCTTACGCTTGCCGCGTGGCGAATCCTCTTCGCCCGAAGCCATGAACACGATGGCGAAGTCGGCGATGTCGGCATGCGAGATAAAGTGCTTGGTGCCGTTGAGCACCCAGTCCGAGCCGTCCTGCACCGCGGTCGCCTTCATGCCGCGTAGGTCGGAGCCAGCGCCGGGCTCCGTCATCGCCAGGCAGTCCGACTTCTCGCCGCGGATGCAGGGGAAAAGATATTTCTCGCGCTGTTCCGGCGTGCCGGCAAGCAGGATGTTGGACGGACGCGCCACGCAGGTCCAGTGCAGCGCGTAATTGGCGCGGCCAAGCTCCTTCTCGTAGAGCAGCCAGCTTACCGTATCGAGGCCGGCGCCACCGACATCGGCCGGCATGTTGGCGGCATAAAGCCCGGCCTCGATCGCCTTGGCCTTCAACTCGTCGATCAGCTCGCGGCGCAGCACGCCGGTGCGCTCCACCTCGCGCTCATGCGGGTAGAGCTCGTTCTCGACGAAGGCGCGCGTCGTCTCGACGATGAGCTTCTGTTCTTCCGAAAGACCGAAATGCATCGCCTCAGCCCTTCTTCTTGCTCTTCTTCGCCTTATTGCCCTTGGCGGGCTTCTCAGCCTTTGCCGGCTTGGCTGCCTTCTTCACCGGCTTGGGCTTTTCGGCAGTTTTGGCTGGAGTCTTCTTCGCGGCCAGCTTGGCGAGCTGCCTGGTATAGTCCTTATGCAGCGCGCCGGCACCCCAGCCCTTGCCCTTGTTCTGCTTCGACAGCGCCTCCATGATCGCGACGAGATTGTCGTCGCGGATCTTCTCCAGCTCGCGGATCGACAGGCCGTGCGCCTGCTCATCCGACTGCGTGGCGATCAGGTCGACCAGCTCGTCGTTGAACTCCGGCACGTCCATCAGCTTGGTCCACGGCCATTTCAGGCAGGGCCCGAACTGCGCCATGAAGTGGCGCATGCCGGCCTCGCCGCCGGCGACGCGGTAGACCTGGAACATGCCCATCTGTGCCCAGCGCAGGCCGAAGGAATAGCGCATGATGTCGTCGAGTTCCTCGACGGTGCAGATGCCGTCCTTGACCAGCCACAGCGCCTCGCGCCATGCGGCCTCGAGCAGGCGGTCGCCGACGAAGGCCTCGATCTCCTTGCGCACCACCACCGGCTTCATGCCGATGGAGGCGTAGAGTTCCTTTGCCACCTCGATCGCTTCGGGGAAGGTCTGCTCGCCGCCGACGATCTCGACCAGCGGCAGCAGATAAACCGGGTTGAACGGATGGCCGACGACGAGCCGCTCCGGATGCTTCTTCATCGCCACCTGCATGTCGGTCGGCTTGATGCCGGAGGTGGACGAGCCGACGATGGCGTTGGCCGGCGCATGCTGGTCGATCTCGGCCAGCACCTTGTGCTTGAGGTCGAGCCGCTCCGGCACGCTTTCCTGGATGAAGTCGGCGTCGGCAACCGCCTCGGCGATGGTCTTGGCGAAGGTGAGCTTGCCTTCCTTGGGCAGGCCGCCGGGCAGCATCTGCTTGTAGGCGCGGCGCGCGCCCTTCATCACTTCGCCCACCTTGCGCGACGCTTCCGGATCCGGATCGAAGATCGAGACGTCGATGCCGTTCAGCAGCAGCCGCGCCACCCAGCCGGCGCCGATGACACCGCCGCCGATGGCGGCCGCCTTGTTGATGATGCTCATGCTTGTCAGGCTCCGGTTCTCGTCTTGGCTGTATCGGGATCTGTGAGGGCCACGCGCTCGCCGGTGCGGATCACCGCCGGATCGTAGGCCTTTCGGGCGAAGACCTCGAGCACGAAGGGCCGGAAAAACTCGACCGGCAGCGTCTCGTAATCGGGATCGAAGCTCGACTGGTCCCAGCGCTCGCAGAACTGGTCGCAGTCCTCGAAATAGAGGTGGCCGGCGAAGCGGTCCCGGGCATGCCGGTTGCCGCCCAGATGATGCGCGTAATAGAGGCGCTGGAAATCGCCGTGCTTCTCCACCACCCAGGTGCATTGCTCGCGCACGAAGGGTTTCAGGATCGCAGCCGCATATTCGTCGTGGTTGTAGGGCGCGTAGATGTCACCAATGTCGTGCAGCAGCGCGCAGGCGATCCAGTCGGTGTCGGCGCCGTCGCGCCAGGCGCGCGTCGCCGCCTGCAGCGAATGGCCGAGCCGGGTGATCTTGTAGCCCGACAGACCCTCATCGAGCTGCACGAGCGCGTCGAGCAGCCGGTCGCCGGTCTTGGCGGCGTAGTCGATCTCATGGGCGGTCAGGAATTCATAGTCTTCCTTGTCGCCGTCCTTCATCGCAATGAACTTGACGGTATCAGCCATGGCCCGCGCCCGCCTTACGCCGCGGCCGCGATCGGTGCTCGCTTGGTCAGGTTGAGCTTCTTGCGCACTTCCTCAGGCCCCAGGATACGCGCGCCGAGATTGGTGACGATGCTGGCCGCGCGCTCGACCAGCTGCGCGTTTGTCGCCAGCACGCCCTTGTCGAGCCACAGATTGTCTTCCAGGCCGACGCGGACATTGCCGCCGGCAAGCACCGCAGCCGCCGCATAGGCCATCTGGTTGCGGCCGATCGAGAAGGCCGACCAGTTCCAGGTCGAGGGCACGTTGTTGACCATCGCCATGAAGGTGTTGAGGTCGTCCGGCGCGCCCCATGGCACGCCCATGCAGAGCTGCACCAGCGCGTCTGGTTCGAGCACCTTTTCCTCGACCAGTTGCTTGGCGAACCACAGATGTCCAGTATCGAAGGCCTCGATCTCCGGCTTCACGCCCAGCGCCGTCATCATGCCGCCCATGGCGCGCAGCATGCCGGGCGTGTTGGTCATCACATAATCGGCCTCGGCGAAGTTCATCGTGCCGCAATCCAGCGTGCAGATCTCCGGCAGGCACTGGCGCACATGCTCCATGCGGTTGGTGGCGCCTCCCATGTCGGTGCCCTTCTCGTTGAGCGGCAAAGGCGCTTCCGGCGAGCCGAACACCATGTCGCCACCCATGCCGGCGGTGAGGTTCAGCACCACGTCGACGTTCGCTTCGCGGATGCGCTCCGTCACCTCGCGGTAGAGATGCACGTCGCGCCTCGGCTTGCCGGTCTCGGGGTCGCGCACATGGCAATGGACGATCGCTGCACCCGCCTTGGCGGCGTCGATCGCCGAATCGGCGATCTGCTTGGGCGAGCGCGGCACATGCGGGCTGCGGTCCTGCGTGCCGCCGGAGCCGGTCACGGCACAGGTAATGAAGACCTCGCGGTTCATCGCAAGCGGCATCTTGATCCTCCCAGATTCGATCGGCCATGCATGCCACCCAGAAGCGGGAGCCGATAGCGGCACGGCATGCACGGCAATTCAGCAAGAATGCCCGACTTGCCGGAAACTGTTTTGCGTTTTACGAAGCTCTCATGATCAAAAGCGAAAAGCCGACCATCTTTAGGTCCGAGCGCGAGACGCTCAAGGTTACGCTCCTCGTGTTCTCGGGGTCCTCGATCATGTGCGTGGCTTCGGCGGTCGACCCGCTGCGCGCAGCAAACCGCATCTCAGGCGAGACGCTGTTCGATTTCAAGCTGGTCTCGGTCACCGGCGAGGCGCCGGTGACGACATGCGGCCTCCCCGTGGCCGTCAGCGGCCGCTTCGACGCGGCCGAGGCCACCGACATGCTGGTTGTCGTCGCCGGCTTCGGCACGCAGAACTACGCCACCTCGGCATTGCTCGCGGGTCTGCGCCGGGCAGCGCGCGCTGCACGCGCCTGCGGTGGTGTCGAGGCAGGCACCTGGCTGGTGGCGCGCGCCGGCCTGCTCGAGGGCCGCAGCGCCACCACCCATTGGGAAGACATGGAGGATTTCTCGACCGCGTTTCCGGGCGTGGATGTGCGGCCGGACCGCTATGTCATCGACGGGCCGGTCTTCACCTCCGGCGGCGCTTCGCCAACCTTCGACCTGATGCTGCATCTCATCCGCACCCGGCTCGGCATGGCCGCCGCGCTCGATGTGGCGAGCGTCTTCATCTACGATCAGGCGCGCGCCGCGACCGACGCGCAGCCGCTGGTCTCGCTTGGCCGGCTCGACGGCTACGATCCGCGGCTTGCCCAAGCGATCCGGCTGATGGAAGCGCATGTCGACCAGCCGCTCACCATTGACGCCGTGGCAAAACGCGCCGGCGTCACGGCAAGGACGCTGGAAAGCATTTTTCGCAAGTCGATCGGCGAGACGCCCGGCGCCTATTATCTGAGGCTGCGCCTCAGCGCCGCGCGGCGTCTGGTGGTCGATACGCGCATTGCCATGGCGGACATCGCCGGGCGTACAGGCTTTTCCTCCGCCGCAGCATTTTCCAGGGCATTTTCAAGAGCTTTCGGCGAGGCACCGGTCAGGCTGCGGCGCGGTTGAGAATCCAGTCTGTTGCGGCGGCGAGGTCATCGACCACTGCCGTCGGAGCCGGATCGTATCGCGTCTCGTCCTTGGGTCGGTACTTGCCGGTTCGCACGAGCAGCGCCGCGCCGAGCCCGGCACGCAGCCCGCCGGCGACGTCGCTCTCCGCGTCGTCGCCGACCATGACCGCATCGGCCGCAGGGCAGTTCAAATCGGCGAGCGCCGAAAGGAAGAAGTCCGCCGACGGCTTGCCGAGCACGACGGGGCTTCGGCGGCTGGCGAATTCGAGGGCCGCAACGAAGGCGCCGGCGTCGAGGCTGAGCTGGCCGTCCGCATCCTTGAAGGTGCGGTTGGTGGCCAAAGCCACAAAATCGGCACCAGCGGATAACGCGCGAAAAGCACGGTTGAGACTGGCGTAGCCGAATGCCTCGCCGGCATCCCCCACGACAACCGCCTTGCCGCTTCCTCCCTCCAGGCCCGAAAACTCTGCTTCGAGATCGGGATGGACGAGCAGATGCGGCTCGCGGCCATGCCTGCGCAACCATTCGATCGCAGCGCGCGCCGGCGTCAGCAATTCTTCATCCGCAGCTTCGATGCCCATGGCGGCAAGTTGCGCGACGATCTTGCTGCGCGGCGAGCGTGTCGTGTTGCTGACAAAGCGGAGCGGCAGGCCGGCCTTGCGCAAACGCTCGACCGCGGTCACGGCACCTGCGATCGGGGTATCGCCATCATAGACGACACCCACAAGATCAAGCAGCACCGCGCGTATCATCGGTGCAGGATGGAGAAGCCACCTCTTTTCGTCAAATCACGGGAATTGTCAGGCGGCGTCGCGGCCTTCGCCGACGATGCGCGTACGCATGCTCTTGGCCAGCGCCGTTTCCAACCGCGCGGCGACCGCGCGGTCCCATTCATTTGTCTTGCGGCCACCGTCCTTCGAATGCGGCAAGGCCATCAGCCGGTCGATGATCGATCCGGTTTCACCGGACGAAAGCAGGGCGTCGATCTCGCGTTCATGCTGCATATCGGTTCGCCTCCTTCTTCTTCACCCGCCACAGGAGCCACGTTTATACGAGTTCCGTGACGGCTGTTTGAAGGCAAGAGCGGGGCGATTGAGGGGCGGCTCGGGGCAAACCTTGTCGTGAAGTTCTGCCCCGCGCGAATGCTATACGCTCGGCATTCCGCCTGAGCGATCAGACGTATCTGTTGACGATATTCTCCAGCAGCTCCTGCCGGCCGGAGCGCGGCTGCGGCTCGATCTTCTCCTTCACCACGCGGTCGGCGATCTCCTCCAGCGTGCGCTCGCCCGAAAGCATTGCCTTGCCTTCGGCGGTGTTCCAGCCGGCATAGCGCTCGGCGAGCGGGCCGGACAGCGCCTTGTCCTCGATCATCTTTGCCGCCGCCTTGAGGCCGCGTGCGCAGGCATCCATGCCGCCGATATGGCCGATCAGGAGGTCGTCCGGATCGAGCGACTGCCGCCTGAGCTTGGCGTCGAAATTGGTGCCGCCGGTCTTGAAGCCGCCGCCCTGCAGGACCTGGTAATAGGCCAATGCCATTTCCGGCACGTTGTTGGGGAACTGGTCGGTGTCCCAGCCCGACTGGTAGTCGTTGCGGTTCATATCGATCGAACCGAAGATTCCAAGCGCATTCGCCAAAGCCAACTCGTGCTCGAAGGAATGGCCGGCCAGGATCGCGTGGCCCTGCTCGATGTTGAGCTTTACTTCCTTCTCCAGACCGAAGCGCTTGAGGAAGCCGTAGACGGTCGCGACGTCGTAGTCGTACTGGTGCTTCGTCGGCTCCTGCGGCTTCGGCTCGATCAGGATCGTGCCCGTGAAGCCGATCTTGTGCTTGTAGTCGACGACGAGGTTGAGGAAGCGGCCGGCCTGCTCCTGCTCGCGGGCAAGGTCGGTGTTGAGCAAGGTCTCATAGCCCTCGCGGCCGCCCCACAGCACATAGTTCTCGCCCTTGAGCTTCTTGGTAACGTCGATACATTTCTTCACCGTCGCCGCCGCATAGGCGAACACATCCGGATCGGGATTAGTGGCCGCGCCCGACATGAAGCGCCGGTGCGAGAAAAGGTTCGCCGTGCCCCAGAGCAGCTTGACGCCGGTCTGTTTCATCTTGTCGGCGAAATAGTCGGTGATCTCGTCGAGGCGCGCGGCGCTCTCCGAAAAGTCCTTGCCTTCCGGGCGCACGTCCGCGTCGTGGAAGCAGAAATAGGGCGCGCCGAGCAGCGAGAACATTTCGAAGGCAACGTCGGCCTTGAGCTTGGCCAGATCCATCGTGTCGACGCCGCCCGGCTTGGCGAACCAAGGGCGGTCGAAGGTCTGGCCGCCGAAGGGGTCGCCGCCCGGCCATGCGAAGGAATGCCAGTAGGCGACGGCGAAGCGCAGATGGTCTTCCAGCCGCTTGCCGGCCACCACCTCATCGGGGTTGTAGTAGCGGTAGGCCAGCGGATTGGTCGAATCCGGCCCTTCATATTTGATCTTCTTGATGTCGCCGAAAAATCCGCTGCTCATGGTTTCCTTCCTCTCCGAGATGGTTTCCCGATTACCTCAGGCGTAATTGGTTTCACTCTTTTGCCGGGCGAAAAGCGTCATGTCGAAACGATCCAACGAAGGACCATGACAATGACCGACCTCAACACGATTGCCCGCAACTACATCGCCGCCTGGAACGAGAGCGATGCGCAGCGCCGCAAGGCGCTGCTCGAAGCCGCCTTCACCAGCGACGTCAGCTATCGCGACCCGGTCATGCAGGGCGACGGCCATGACGGCATCGCCGCGCTGATAGACGGCGTGCAACAGCGCTTCGCCGGCTTCCGCTTCTCGCTGAAGGGTGAGCCGGACGGTTTCGCGGACAAGATCCGCTTCTCGTGGAATCTTGGGCCGGAAGGCACGGAATCCGTCATCGAAGGCACCGACATCGGCGTCATCGAGGATGGCCGCCTGAAGAGCGTCACCGGGTTTTTGGACAAGGTGCCGGCGCAGTGATAACTGGGGAGGTGGGATGCGAGGCCCCCCTCTCTGGCCTGCCGGCCATCTCCCCCTCAGGGGGGGAGATTGGCAGCTTCGAGGCCTCGCCTCTCCTTGCAACGCCGGCGATTGGCGAAAGCCGGCGTGACATCCAATCTCCCCCCTTGCGGGGAAGATGCCCGGCAGGGCAGAGAGGGGGGCCTCGCGCATAGTCACGCAGTTATCGCTCTTATCGCCGGATACAGCGCCCGATATCTCTGATACGCATCAGCATAAGCGCCACCCAGCCCGACATCCGGCTCGATCGTCGCATCCGTGGCCGGCGCAGTGCAGACGGCAAGCGGATCGGCCCCCGTCGCGGCAATCAACCCCAACCTTGCCGCGCCGAAAGCGGCGCCGAAATCGCCGTCGGTCGGAATATCGACCGGAACCTGCAGCGCGGTGGCGATCGCTTTCAGCCAGTAGCGCGAGCGCGAGCCGCCGCCGATCGCGGTCACCCGGCTCAGCGTCGTGCCGGCCGTCTTCAGCGCTTCGAGACTGTCGCGGAAGGCGAAGGCGACGCCCTCGAGCACGGCCTGCGTCAGCACGGCTCGGCTCGATTGATGCGCGAGGCCAGTGAAGGAGCCGCGGATGGCGGAATCATTGTGTGGCGTGCGCTCGCCCGAGAGATAGGGCAGGAAGGTAACGCCCGTCGGCGCCTTTAGCGTATCGCCGAGTTCGCCGGTCAGGTCGCCGGCGCTCTTTGCCGTGATCTCCGACAGCCAGTTGAGCGAATCGGTGGCCGAAAGGATCACGCCCATCTGGTGCCAGGTGTCGGGCAGCGCATGGCAGAATGTGTGGACCGCGCTTTCCGGATTGGGCAGATAGGAGGCGTTCGCCGCAAACAGCACGCCCGACGTGCCGAGCGACACGAAAGCGTGGCCGGCGCCGACCGTGCCCATGCCGCAGGCCGAGGCCGCGTTGTCGCCGGCGCCGCCGGCGATTGGAATACCCGCCGCGATTCCCCATTTGGAAGCGAGCTCGTTCCGCAAGGCGCCGGCCTTGGCAGTTCCTTCGACCAGCGAGGGCATGTGCTTTTCGTCGAGCGATGTCACCGCCAGCAATTCAGGCGCCCAGCGGCGCCTGCCGACATCCAGCCACGAGGTGCCGGCCGAATCCGACATCTCGGAAATATGCTCGCCGGTCAGCCAGAGCCGCAGGTAATCCTTTGGCAGCAGCACCTTGGCCACTTTGGCGAAGATTGCCGGCTCGTTGTTCTTCACCCAGGCAAGCTTCGGCGCGGTGAAGCCCGGGAAGACGATGTTGCCGGTGAGCTTGCGGAAGCGTGGATCGGCATCGAGCGCGGCCGCCTCGACATGGCTGCGCGTGTCGTTCCACAGGATGCAGGGGCGCAGCACCTTGTCCGAGGCGTCGAGGAGGGTGGCGCCGTGCATTTGGCCGGAAAGGCCGATGCCCTTGATCGCGGTGAGCTCCTTCGGATGGGAACCCTTGAGTTCGGCAATCGCCGTCTCGCAGGCCTCGATCCAATGCGCCGGATCCTGCTCCGACCAGCCGGGATGCGGCCGCGAGACATCGAGCGAGCCATGGCCGGAGCCGATGACCTTCTGGCCGTCGTCGATCAGCAGCGCCTTGACGCCCGAAGTGCCCAGGTCGAGGCCGAGATACATGATTTCCTCCCACTGCCGTTAATTTTTTCGGATCTCGAAAAAATCTGGCTTGGCCAGTTTTTAGGACAAGATCCGCTCCGGGTCAATTCTCTGACAAATCGGCGGCGCGACGCGAGAACCGCGCCGACAGCGGGCTGTCGGGTCTGGCGAGCTGCCGTTCGGCCGTCAGCGCCCGCGCGAGCGCCGTATCGCCGGCGCGCAACGCGGCCTCGATCAGCGTCAGGTCGATCACGTCGCGCTGCGCATGGCTGCCGCCGAAACGATGCGCGATCGAGCGGATCGGCCGGATCAGGCGCACGGCCTCGTCATATTTGCCTTCGCCGAAAGCCTTGATCGCAAGCGTCAGCTGATGGCCGACATCGCGCGTGAACGCGGCGTTGTCATCCTCGCCGCGCATCGCCTCGCGCTGCGTCTCGATCAGCGTTTTCGCCGGCGCCTCCAGCCCTGCGCCGACAAAGGCCATCATCGCATGCGCGTCGTTGAAGGCATAATTGCCGGCGGCGGCTTTTGGCATCCAGTTGCCGGCAAGCGCCGCCCAGCGGTCGCCGACATCGACGCCGCCCAGAGCGAGGCGCCACAGGATCGCCGAGGCATCGACCATATTGAGCGCCAATGTCGAGCGGTCGCCATAGATCGGCCCGTCATAGAGCTTGAGCACCTCGTCGGTTTCGCCGAGATCGTAATGGAACAGCGCCAGGTGCCACCAATTGTGGATCTGGAGAAAACTCTCCTTGGTCCATGCATCTGGATTGGCGCGCATCCAGGCGATGCCGTCTCGTTGCCGGCTTTGCATTTCCATGACATGCGCGACCGCATGCTGCGCCCAGCCGTCGCGCGGCTCGATCTCCACAGCCTGCCGGCCGAAGGATTCGGCACGTCCATAATCGCCCATCTCTTCCAGCCCGAAGGCCTGCATGCCGAGAATGGCGTGGTAGCCCGGCATGCCTTTCTGCCACGCCGGCAGCGCCCGGCCGATACGGTCGCGCAGCATGCGCGCATTGCCGGTGAAGAAATCGATCTGGTGCCCGACCTGCAGCGCTAGCGCATCGCGCGGAGTGTCGATCGCGATGTCTTCGAGGATGCGCGCGGCTTCATGCCAGCGGCCATCGGCGAGATGCCCAAGCGCCGCAACATGCGCCCGTTCGCGCGCGGTGCCGGCGAGTGGCAGCGCCGCCATGTGGCATGATCGCGCGACGGCCATCGCGTCCCGCTCGGTGGCGAGGCCGAACAGATAGCCCTTGAACACATGCGCCATGACGAAGGTCGGATCATCGGCGATGGCGCGGTCGATAGAACCGACCGGATCGCCGATGAAGCATTGCAATTCATGCACGGCGCGGGCGTAGGACGAAAACCCGGCTTCGGTCACACCGGAATAGGTAAGACCGAACGTGTCCTTCATAGCGTCAGTTGGCCGACCGCATCGCCACCGTGGCAATGCCGGCGCCGACCAGCAGCGTGCCGCCAGTACGGTTGAAGATGCGGATCGCCTTCGGGTTGCGAACGATTGCCCGGGCCCTGGATGCGACCAGCGCGTAGCCGAAGGCGTTTGCGAAGGCCAAAGTCAGGAAGGTCGTCTCGAAGATCAGCATCTGCGTCCAGAAGTCGGCATGCCGGTCGAGGAATTGCGGCAGGAAGGCGACGAAGAAGGTGATGCTCTTCGGGTTCAGCGCCGTCACCAGCCAGGCATGCGCCATCATTCGTGCCGCCGAGACCGCGTCGGTGCGCGGTTCCGCCTTCAGCGCGCCGCCGGCGCGGAACAGTTTTATGCCGAGATAGATGAGATAGCCGGCGCCGATCACCTTGAGCATGGTGAACACCGTTGCCGAAGCCGCGAGCAGCGCGCCGATGCCGAGCATCGACAGCGTCATGGCGGTGAAGTCGCCCAGCGCCACGCCCACCGCCATCGGCAATGCGGTGCGCCAGCCTTGCCCAAGCGCATAGGAGACGACCAGGAGGATCGTCGGGCCAGGAATGATGAGAAGAATGGAAGAGGCGGCGGCGAAGGCAGCCCAGCTTTCGAAGGACATTTCCCTGCTCCTTGAGCGCAAAGAAAAGGATAAATCCTGGGGCCGGCGAGAATGTAAAGGGGCTGTCGGAAAAATCTTCAGCGCCCGGACCGGCGGCTCATCTACCGCCATAACGATCCGTTAGGGTTAAGCCCGGCACGGGCTCTTTCACCCTTTTTCAACGATGAATGGCGAAAATGCCTGCGATCCGGCCGGACCCCCGCCGGCAGCGTAGGGTTTGTGCATGCGCGAGTTGCCGCAACGTCTGACGCCGCCTTCCAACGGCGCCGCAATCGATACCGAAATTCAGCTTTCCCGCCGCGCCGTGCTTTCCGGCGCCGGCGCCATGGCGCTGCTCGGCCTTGCCGGCTGCAGCACCACCGACACGCTCGACCTGCCGCAAATACAGCTCGACAACACCGTCACCGGTTCCGTGCCGCCGATGCGTCCGGCGATCAGCGTCGACAAGAACATTACCGGCCCGGACGTCATGTATGCCTCGCTCACCGACGGCGGCTTCCAGGTGCCGGAGGTGCCGTGGCAGAAGGTCAAGCCGCAGTTCCGCCGCCAGATCGTCGTCGACAAGACCGGCGAGGCGCCTGGCACCATCGTCGTCCACTTGCAGGAGCGCATGCTCTATCTCGTCCAGCCGGGCGGCGATGCCATCCGCTACGGCGTCGGCATCGGGAAGGATGGCTTCCGCTGGTCGGGCCGCGCCAATATCCAGTACGGCCGCGAATGGCCGGTGTGGACGCCGCCGCCGGAAATGATCCAGCGCAAGCCCGAACTGGTGAAATGGCAAGGCGGCCAGCCCGGCGGGCTCACGAATCCGCTGGGCGCCCGGGCGCTCTATATCTACCAGAACGGCAAGGACACCGGCTACCGCATCCACGGCTCGCCCGAATGGTGGAGCATCGGGCAGGCAATGTCGTCGGGCTGCGTGCGTCTCATCAACCAGGACATTATCGACCTCTACAGTCGCGTTTCCAAGAAGAACCCGGTCGTCGTGGTCTGATCTTTCCAGGCGACCTGTCTGGCTGCCTCTTCGAGATCCCGTTTCTTCCGTTGCGCGATGCCGCAAGACAGGCCAAGGTACCTGAAAACCTTCGCTTCGGGAGAAATCGAGCATGGCTGGAACCTTCGTCATCGCGCAGGGCGGCGGCCCGACCGCCGTCATCAACCAGACGGTCGTCGGCGCCACGCTGGAAGTCCGCAAGCGCCATCCCGGCGCCAAGGTGCTGGGCTCGCTCCATGGCGTGCGCGGCATCCGCGATGGCAATTATGTCGATCTCTCCGCCATTCCCGAGGACCGGCTGCGGCTGATCGCCGGCACGCCGAGCGCCGCCCTCGGCTCGACCCGCGACAAGCCGGACGCCGCCTATTGCGAGGTTATCCTAAACGGCCTGAAGAAAGCCGGCGCCGACGCCTTCATCTATATCGGCGGCAACGACACCTCAGGCACGCAGCAGATCCTGACCGATGCCGCCGGCGGCTCGATCGCCTTCGTGCATGCGCCCAAGACCATCGACAACGACCTTGAGGAGAACGACCACACACCGGGCTTCATCTCGGCGGCCGAATTCGTCGCCGGCGCCTTCCTCTCCGTCGACCTCGATTTCCGCGCGCTGCCCGGCATCTATGTCGGCATCGTCATGGGCCGGCACGCCGGCTTCCTCACCGCCGCCGCGGCCGCCTGGCAGCTCGATCCCGACAGCGGCCCGCATCTGATCTATGTGCCGGAGCGCGCGTTCTCGGCGAAGCGCTTCATCGATGAGGTTCGCGAAAAGCTGGACCGCCACAAGCGCTGCATCGTCGCCGTCTCGGAAGGCGTCAGCACCGCCGACGGCAAGGCGCTGGTCGAAAGCCTGGTGCCGCCGGAAAAGCTGGAGCGCGACCAGCATGGCAATGTCAAACTGTCGGGCAGCGACCTGCCGGCGGCGCTCGAACGGGCCCTGGCCGAGGGCCTGCCCGGCAAGCGCGCGCGGGTCGACGCGCTGGGTTACATGCCGCGCGGTTATGTCGGCGCGATCAGCGCCGTGGACGCCAAGGAAGCCTTCGACGCCGGCGCTTTCGCGGTTGCTGTCGCAGGCGAAGGCGGCGGCTCGGTCGCGCTGCAATATGACGGGTCGAAGACGGTGTTGAAGAAGGTGCCGCTGGAGGCGGTGGCCGGCAAGACCCGCCATATGCCCGACGATTTCATGAAGCCGGACGTCAACCAGCTTTCGGAAGCCGGCATGGCCTATCTGAAGCGGCTGGTGCCCGAAAAATACAAGGTCGGGAAGCCCTTCGTCTGATGGGCGGCGGCTCGATCCCCGAGCTTGCGGTTGGCGACTGGTTCGGCAAGGCGAAAGTCGATGCCGGCACGACGATGCTGACCGAACCCTTCGTGCATGATTTCGTGCGCGCCAACATGTGGCATTTGAAGGGCCGCGACGCCGATCTGCTGGTCGATACCGGCATGGGCATCCGTCCGCTGGCGCCTGAGATCGACACGCCGCCCGGCAAGCCGCTCATCGTCGTCGCCACGCACGTCCATCTTGACCATGTAGGCTCGCTGCATGAATTCCCGCTGCGCCTGGGGCCTAGGATGAGCGCGGCGCGGTTCGACGTCATGGATGATGCTGTCACTTACGCCTACATGTTCCACAATCTCGACGGCGCCGTCTCGAAACTGCCGGCGCCGGACTGGAAGGCGGCCGATTACCGGATTCCCTCAGCACCGCTGACGCGTGCGCTCGACGAAGGCGACATCGTCGATCTCGGCGACCGCAAATTCCGTGTGCTGCATCTGCCTGGACACTCGCCGGATTCGATCGCGCTTTTCGACGAGGCCGATGGCCTCTTCCTCGCCGGCGATGCCATCTATGACGGCATGCTGATCGACGATCTGCCGGATTCGGACCGCACGGCCTATTGCCGCACCATGCGGCGCCTGCTCGACCTGCCGATCCGCATCGGCCATGGCGGCCATGGCCCGAGTTTTACCGGCCAGCGAATGCGTGAGATCGCCTCCGCTTATCTGCGCCGGAGAGAGCGGTTCGTAAGCGCTCTCTGAATTAAATCTTCGTAAGGTCATCCAAAGGCCCTGATTCAGGCCATTCCGCACCCTAAATCCTGATTGTCGATCCGGCCGGCTGCCATGCAAGGCGAGGCAGGCAATCCCGGTCGCCGACACGCCAACGGATGCGTGCTTCGAGAACCATCCGGGGCGCCGGATCAACCTCTCGCCCGGACAGAAACGACCATGTCACCCATGAACATTCTTCGCAGACATCGCGTCGCGGCCCTGTTGGGCGCTGCGCTGATCATTTCTCCCGTTATCGGTTCCTTCGCCCAGAACAGTGCCGGCCTGAGCACCGTGGCCGCGACGACGCAGACGCCGGTCGCCGGCATTACCGCTCCGAACGGCTCCTTCGCGCCTGTCATCGCCGTCACCAAGCCGGCCGTCGTCACCATCACCTCGGTCACTAAGGCGCAGGCCCAGGACGATGGCTCGCCGCTTGGCGGCAACGTGCCCTTCGACCAGTTCTTCCAGCAGTTCTTCGGCGATCAGGGCATGCCGATGCCGCGCACGCCGCCGCAGCAACAGGGGCAGCGCGCCGAGGCGCTCGGCTCCGGCTTCATCGTCGGCGCCGACGGCACGATCGTCACCAACAACCATGTCGTCAACGGTGCAAGCTCGATCAAGGTGACGCTCGACGACGGCACCGAGCTTCCCGCAAAGCTCGTCGGACACGACGCCAAGAACGACCTGGCGGTGCTCAAGATCAAGGCCGACAAGCCGCTGCCGACCGTCAAATGGGGCGATTCCAGCAAGCTGATGACCGGCGACCAGGTGCTGGCGATCGGCAATCCGTTCGGCATCGGCACCACGGTCACCGCCGGCATCGTCTCGGCGCGCGGCCGCGACCTGCATAGCGGGCCGTTCGACGACTTCATCCAGATCGACGCGCCGATCAACCACGGCAATTCCGGCGGCCCGCTGGTCGACATCCATGGCAATGTGATCGGCATCAACACCGCCATCTACTCGCCCAATGGCGGCAGCGTCGGCGTAGGCTTCGCCATCCCGTCGGACCAGGCCCAGAAAGTTGTCGCCAAGCTGATGAAGGGCGGCGACATCGAGTACGGCTATCTCGGCGTCCAGATCCAGCCGGTCACCCCGGATGTCGCCAGCGCCATCGGCCTTGATCATCCGGGCGGCGCGCTGGTTTCCCAGGTCATCGACGGGTCGCCGGCGGCCAAGGCCGGCATTGAAACCGGCGATGTCATTACCGGCTTCGGCGGCCAGGAGATCAAGGATCCGAAGGATCTGTCGCGCGCCGTAGCCGACGTGTCGCCGGGCGCCAAGGAAACCGTCAATATCTGGCGCAAGGGCAAGGCGATGGAGATTTCCGCCGATGTCGGCCGCAACGCTGACGATCAGAAGACGGCCTCGAACGGCAATGAAGGCCGCAGCCCGTCGGCCGAACAGGGCTTGCGCGTTCCCTCGCTCGGCCTCGGCCTGACCGACCTCACGCCCGATATCCGCGACCAGCTCAACCTTTCCCAGAGCCAGCGCGGCGCGGTGGTCGAGCGGGTCAATCCGGACAAGGCGGCATCGGCCGCCGGCATCCAGCCCGGCGATGTCATCGTCGGCGTTGACCAGACGCCGGTGAAGACGGCCAGGCAGGCCAACCAGGCGATCGCCGAGGCCGGCAAGTCCGGCAAGAAGTCGGTGCTCTTGCTGATCGATCGCGGTGACGCGCAGATATTCGTCGCCGTTCCCTTCGCCGCCGGCTGACGAGGGCCTCGACAGAGCCTGCCGGCGTCTGCGGCAGGCTCTGTCTGCAAGATTTCTGTTGCTCCCCAGAGCGTCTTCGAGAACACTCCCCGCGATCGACCAAATCCGGCGCAAGGGATGTCTCGATGGTTACGCGTGGCTTCTTTTCCGGACGGCGTCCTCCTTCCGACACCGACACGCGCATCCCGCCGGGCCAGTATCTGGAGCAGGGTTTCCCGGTTTTGTCGGCGGGGCCGACGCCGCGGGTGCGTACCGAGGACTGGTCCTTCACCCTCAAGCGGGGGCCCCGACCGCTCAAGACATGGAACTGGGCCGAATTCAACGCGCTGCCGCAAAGCAAGATGACGCGCGACATCCATTGCGTGACGGCCTGGACCAAGTTCAACACGCCCTGGCAAGGTGTGATGATCGACGACATCCTCGCCGATGCCGGCATCGAGCCACCGACGGCTTACACGCTGGCGCTGTCGTTTGACGGCTATTCCACCAATGTGCCGACCAAGGACCTCGTCACCGGCAAGGCGATGGTGGCGCTGCTTTACGAAGGCAAGCCGATCACGCCTGATCATGGCGGGCCGGCCCGGCTTCTGGTGCCGCATCTCTATTTCTGGAAATCGGCCAAATGGGTGAACGGGCTGCAGTTCACCGAGCGCGACGAGCCGGGCTTCTGGGAGCTGCGCGGCTATCACATGTATGGGGACCCTTGGCGCGAGCAGCGCTATTCCAGTGACCCGTGAGAGGCGATCTGTGAGCAGCAATCGATGAGTGCCGAGCCGTCGCCGCAATCGCCCTGGCAGGCAGCCACGATCACCCGCATCCAAAAGCGCACGCCGCGCGTCACCAGCTTCTGGTTTCAGCCGATGCGGCCCTTCGCCCATCTGGCCGGACAGCATGTCGACATCAGGCTGACGGCGCCGGACGGCTATCAGGCGCGCCGATCCTATTCCATAGCTTCGGCGCCCGAAGCAGGTGCCGTCGTCGAGCTCGCGATCGAGCGGCTCGACGACGGCGAGGTCTCGCCCTTCTTCCACGACGTGGCTGCCGTCGGCGACGAGATCGAGCTGCGCGGGCCGTTGGGCGGCCATTTCATCTGGGAGGAGAGCGACGGCGGGCCGATCCTTCTGGTAGGCGGCGGCTCGGGCGTCGTGCCGCTGATGGCGATGGTGCGCCATCGCACGCTGCGCAACACGGCGGTACCCGTTGTGCTGGTGTTCTCGGCGCGGGTCTGGGACGAGGTGATTTTCCGCGACGAGCTGATCGGTCTCGACGATCGCCGCGACGGTTTCGATCTGGTGCTGACGCTGACCCGCGAGCCGGCGAGGCGGCCGCCCGACTATTCCCGGCGCGTCGACGCCCGCATGATGGCGCAAGCCATCGAGCGCCTGCCGAAGGCACCGAGGCTCGCCTATGTCTGCGGCTCGAACGCCTTCGTCTCGGCCGCCGCTGATGCCCTGATTGGCGCCGGCGTTCCGGCGGGGATTATCCGCACCGAGCGCTATGGAGTTTGACAGAAGCCCGTTGAAATTCGACCGAAAAGGTAATACCTTGCTTACAATTGGTATTACTGAGGAGCGAAGATGGCCACCACCGTTACGTCAAAAGGACAGGTCACCATTCCAAAACCGGTCCGCGATCTGTTGGGGATCGTCCCGGGAAGCAGGGTCGATTTCCGGCGCGCCGCCGATGGGAGCGTAGTGCTTGCTCGTGTCGACAGAAAGCAAACGGCGAGCCGCTTCGCCAAGTTGCGCGGCCATGCCGGCGAGGGGCTTACGACCGACGCGATCATGGCGCTGACGCGTGGTGAAGCGTGACGCTCATCGACACCAACGTCCTGCTTGACCTTGTTACTGACGATCCAAACTGGGCAGATTGGTCGGTTGCTCAGCTTGAGGCGGCGAGCCTCAACGGACCATTGTTTATCAACGATGCGGTCTATGCCGAGCTCGCCGTACGCTACGCCCGCATCGAGGATCTTGACGCTTTTCTCGATGCGGCCGGTCTTGAAATGGCTCCCATGCCGAGGGCCGCTCTTTTCCTTGCCGGAAAGGTATTTACACAGTACCACCGGTCAGGAGGACAAAAGACTGGTGTTTTGCCGGACTTCTTCATTGGTGCGCACGCTGCGGTCGGCCATCTTCCACTTCTGACCCGCGATATCGGCCGATATCGAACCTATTTCCCCTCCCTGAAGCTGATTACCCCAGGCCCTTGAGCCGTCCCGGACTGTTGCGCTGATGTCAGCCGGTCGGAGAGAATTTCGCCGAAACGAGCTGGAAAGGCAGCGCGCCGTAGCTGGCGACGGCCTGCTCGTTGTCCCAGACGCGAAACTGGCGTGACGGCCGAGCCTCCAGCACCAGGGCCCGTCCTGTCCCCTCAAGCTTCACCTTGCCGCGAAAGCGCAGCATCCGCTCCCCGCCGGAACGACTGATCGACATCGAGCGCAGCCGGGCCACGTGCCGGTCGCCCGTATTGATCTCCATCTCGATGCGTCGCCTGACCGGCGGGACGACGATGCGAACGATGAGATCGAGCATCACCTCGCTGGCCTCGCCCTGCGGTCCGTCCAGGGGTTGCGAGAGCACAAATGCGGCAGGCTCGCCTATGGCCTTGGTCGTCACGGACTTGCCGCGCCACACGATGTCGGGCTCGGTCTGCTTCAGCCGGCCTTTCTTGCGCTGCAGGCGCAACTGTTTTGCAAATCCCCGCGACAGCCAGGTCAGCGCGCCGAAATCGGTGCGCGGCTTGGCCTGCAGAACCGACGACAGCCGCGCCGCGCCGCGCCGGTCAGCCATGTCCACCACCTTGGCCAGCACGTCCTCCGGCACAGCGATGCCGATCTCCAGCGCAAGATAGGAAAGCGCCACCGCCGCGGCGACGGCGAGACTGCGCCTGGCGATGACATCGAGGAATATGGTCCAGTCGACAGTGCCGCCCTTGATGGCCACGGTGCAATCGACCAGCCAGTCGCTATGCGTATGTGCGTCGAGGCCGCCATGCGCGATGGCGAGCGCGATGCGGTCGGCGGTCGAGGGGACGACCACGCTGACGTCGCTGAATTTGGCGGCAATCGCGCGGCGCCAGATGGCGAGGTCGTCCTCAGTGTTCTGCTGCGACCCGTCATAGGCAAGCTGATGCAGGTCGATGTCGCCGTAATTGCCCTTGAAGAAATTCATCGAGCGCAGCGATCCCAGCCGTGCGCGCAGATATTGCGGGGAAACACCGCTGGCGATCTGCCAGCCGCGGTCACGCAACACATCGAAGGCCGGCTGCATATCGCCTGGCCGCACCAGTATATCGATGTCATGCGCCACGCGCCCGCGCTGCGCGGCGGCATCGAGCGCGATGCGGCTGGCGCCCTTGATCAACATCACCGTGCAGCCGGCATCGACCATCGCCTTCAGTGCGGGCTCGGCCTCGCGCATGGCCATGCGCGACTTGGTCCATAGCATCTTTTGCAGGCCGACTAGGCGCGGATAAGCGGCGTTGCCGGCAAGCTTGCGTCCGAACCTGTCGGAAATCGCGGCAAGCAACCGGTGTTCCCGGAAGGAGACGTGGTCGATGTCGTTCTCGTTCAGCCAGCCGGCGGCGCAAAGGCGCGCCGCCTCTTCGTCGGGCAGAAGTGCTGCCTTGAGCAACTGGTCGAGCGAGCCAGTCGGCCAGGACCAGCCATAGTCTGGAAAACGCCTGCCGATGCGACGGATCTTCGCCATTAGCGGGAGCTGGCTTTGCTTTGTGCCCGTCGCAGCATGGCCAGGCGTGCCACTTCCAGGTAACCGCGGTCGCGTGCCGCGTCGCGCCCATAGGACAGGCTCCCCGGCCTGATGCGCCGCAGCGCCAGGACATCAGGCATCATGTCGAGGACAAAACCGCTTTCCCGCGCGCGGGCGATCCAGTCGATCATCTCGCCGCGGCCGCCCGGCGGATCGACGATCGGGCCGACGCTCTCCGCGGTCTCCCGGCGCATCAGCATCGTCGAGCGCGACCAGCCGGGGGTTGCGGTCGGGGCCATTGCGTCGGGCTCTCCGTCGCGGAAGGCGCGCATACGGGTGAAGACCCCGGATACGCCGGGAAGCCGTTCGAGATGGGCAAGCTGCGCCGCGATCTTTCCAGGCAGCCAAAGGTCGTCGGCATCGAGCGTGGCCACGAAGGGCGTCGACAGCGCGGCGATGCCGCGGGTGGTCGCGCTGCCGGGTCCGGCATTGTCCTGGCGCAAAAGCCTGAGCGGCAGGTCGATGCCGCTGATCGCGCCGGCGAGATCGTCGGTCGAGCCGTCGTCGACCACCACGACCAGTTCGGGCCGCAACGTCTGCGCCGCCACCGATCGCAGCGTCTCCGCGATCGTGGCGCTGGCGTTGTAGGCCGGAATGACGACGCCGTATGCGCTCATCACATGAACTGCCAGTCCGCGAGTTTCTTCAGTTCGAAGATGCCTTCGATCGGCTTGAGCGAAGGGTTGGCCCTGCGCCGCTTCATCGACTTGTAGATCGCGCGCATGAACTCGCGCGACTGGACATCTTGCTGCCTTGTCATGTTGCCGGCGTGCCGCCGGTAATAAAGCGCCAGCGTGTCCGGAAGCGCGCATCGGGGGCCGACCTCAAAGCTGCGCAGCAGGAAGTCCGTATCCTCGGCCTGGACGAAGTCCTCGTCGAAAGCGCCGATCCGGTCGACCAGACGGCGCGAGAAGATCGCCGCCGAGAGATGGATGCCGCGAACCGTGATGCTGGTGCTGTCGCGGGTCGGCTCCAGCGTCTCGTCGTCGATCCTGTCGACCAGCATCATCCTGGAATAGGTGAGCTCGAGAGAAGGATCGCGCCTGAAAAGGTCCAGATCCGCCGCGAAGCGCCCGGCTGGCGAGATGTCGTCCGAATCGAGAAAGGACACCAGTTCCGTCTCCGGCTTGAGCCGGCTGAGCCCGCTGTTGCGCGCCCGGGTCACGCCCATGTTTTCCTGCCGAAACAGCCGGATACAAGATGCTTCGTCCATCATCGCGCGCACCGCTTGGGCCGATCCATCCGTCGAGCCGTCATCGATGACGATGATGTCGAGATCGGCGGCGTCGCGCTGCCTGATGAGCGAACGCAATGCCGCAACGACATAGCGCTCGCGGTTGTAGACAGGCATGATCACGCTCAACTTCACCGGGCGCTCCGGACAAGGAAATCCGCAATCGTAGCGGCGATTTCTCCTGGGCGTGACCCAAGTGAAATCCGGTAGCATGGCAGTAGCCGGGTCAGATCGCTGAAGAAGCGAAAACCGCTTTCGCGTTCGCCAGGCATCTGGGCGATGCCGGACGGCGCCAGCGCGATGATGGCATCCTTGCGCGAAATCGGTGCGATCGAACTTGTCTTTCCGCCGCTGACATGTGGCACCAGCAACGCGCAAATGTCCAGACTCTCACCTACTGGCCGGGGCGCGATCTCGTGAATGTGGAAGGCATGCTTGCCTTGCCAGTTGAGCGGGCGGCCGGTTCCCAGCCGCCTTTCCAGCCCGAGCCGGGCGAAACCCGGCGGATCCTGCTTCAGGATCGAAAACAGCGGTCGCGCTGTCACGCCGCCGGAAAGATCGATCAGCACGTAATCGTCACCGACGCTGTCCAGCCCGTTGAGCAGTCCTGCAACGACGGTTCCGGATTTTCCCGCACCCCCGGCGCCTGCCAGCAGCACGCCCCTGCCGTCGAGGCCCAGCGTGCCGGCATGGGCAAGGCGCATGCCGCGCGCGGCGTATTCCCAGTGCAGGAAGGCGCGCAGCGGCGACCCCTGCTCCCAAGGCGGAAACGCGTCGGGAGACCGCATCAACTGGACGCCGATCCGTCGGGCGGGATCGTAGACCTGCCAGAAATCCAGATCGTGGTAATGATGGCCGCGCAGCCCTGCCTCCGCAAGTTTCCGGGCAAAGCCGTGCTCGGTGAAATGCGCATCGTCCCAGCTTGCCGGTTTCGGCATGTCGCCGATGCCTGGATGGCCGATGAAGATACGGCATTGGCGGGAGTCCCGCGGATCGCCTTCGGCTTCGATGAAGGCCTGGCCAAGGGCACCCGCGAGCGCGCCGGGATCGAGATGCGCGATCAATTCCAGGCCTGGCAGGCGGACAGCACGCCGGACCGGAAACTGTCCGGCCGCGCCTTCGGCAGCGGCGATGAGAAAGCGGGCATAGTCCGGCAGGGTCTCGAGCGTCACATGTGGCATGGTCTGTTCCGGCCGCCCTGGCCCTTCGCCGGTTCAGGAAACCTGCTTGACAGCCGGCCAGCCGAGCGGCTCCTCGACTTCGTGGATCGGGTCGACGATGATCAAGTCGGCAAGGTCGTCATGGACACTGACGTGGAGCGGTTCGCTCGCCGCCGCCAGCGCCGCCGGCAAATCGTCGAATGACGGCAGCGGCGTTGCGCTGGAAGGCGCCAGCAGCCCGAACTCGACCAGCTGCGTAATGAATGCCTCGATCGCGGCGGCGTCGATTCTGCCAGCGGCCGATCGGATCAGCGCTTCGGTGCCGACACCCGAGGAAAGCGCCTGCCACACTTTGCTGCCGGAATCGGAGAAGCCGAAATATTTGCCGTTTGAGAGGTCGAGCACGACAGCTTCGCCATCGAAAGATTCGAAAACGATGTCCCGGCTCGCAACGGCGTAGACGTCGGAAAGAGGCATGTCCTTGACCCCCGCTCTGCAATTCCGGCCGGCGGCTGCGCCGGTCGTAATCGTTGCCCTGACCCCAGGACAACGCCTGTAAACACTCGATCCTTGCTTGGCAAGGCAAGCCATAACGGCGCCATCTCGACCATTTGGCGTTCAATTCGCGGTTCGAGCCCCGATTTTTGGGCGCCGACAAGCAGGGCGACCGCGACCCTCCCGGCGCGAATGCCCGCTGGCCTTCAGTCTGAACACGGTCATGGAGGGGGCCGAATCGGTCTGTGGAACGGGGGTATGATGGTTAATAGTATCGAAAAGTGACTATTAGGAGATTCTAAAATCGAACTGAACGGTTCGTTTCTGTTGACGGTGCGTGCAGGACGCTGTGAACGTTGGCGCTCCGATACATTTGGTGAGTCAACGGTCAAATTCGCATAAGTCATTGATTAGATACGATAAAAATAAGGTCATAGGCATGCTTATCAAAACTTCAAGATGCGGAATCATGGTCCAGACGGAAAAACTTCGTGATTGGAATCCTGCCCTCGGCTCACCCAAATCAGCGCTGTCCGAACGACGCGATTTCATTCCCAAGACACGCCGCTAGACGGACTGAATAAAGATACTGGAGTAGCAAAAATGAAAAAGATTGTTCTCACTGCCGCAGCCCTTCTGGCAATTTCTGGCAGCGCCTTTGCTGGTAGCGACCATTACAACCCGAATGAAGCCAATCAGGCGGCGGCCAAGGTCGACTCGTCCTACACGGCTGCGGTCCGCCAGTCTGCGCCGGCCACTCAGCAGCCTGCCACGACGGGCGCCGACCACAACCTTTTCGGCAACAACTAACAGCTGACCTTGAACCGGCGGCGGGCTCGCCCGCCGCATCGGTCGGATCACAAGATTCAGGAGCACTGAAATGAAGAAGATCGTTCTTGCCACGGCCGCCCTGCTGGCCGTTTCCGGCGCTGCTTTTGCGGGCAGCGACAATTACAACAACAGTGGCGTCAACCAGCCGGCCCCGGCGGTCGATACCACCCCTACGTCGTCGATCGGCACCGACTCGCCTGTCTACAAGCTGCTGAACTCGTCGCGCGACGTGCAGAAGTCGGCGCCTCAGGGTGCCGACCGCGACCACTTTGGCAACCGTTGACAGCCGACTGTGATTTGAAAGAGAGAGCGGCGGGCCAGGCCCGCCGCTCTCTTTTTTGCCGGGAAAGCCAGCCTGCCGATAAAGCAATTCCAGGAAAAGTGTAAGCGGTTTTCCGTCCGGAATTGCGTGAAAACAAAGAGATAGAGAGTTTCGCCGTTTCGGCGAAACGGTGAAACTCTCTAGCGTCAGGCAGCCTTTGCTTCCTCGCGATGCAGCGTGAAGGAATGGCCGTCGGCGTCAAAGATGTGCAGATCGCCGGCGCCGGCGTTGAGCCGCAGCGTCTCGCCGCGCTTGACCTCGACATTGCCCGGCAGCTTGGCAACCAGCGGCAGGTCGGCGCGGCCGATATCGATATAGACGAGCTGAACCTCGCCGAGCTGCTCGATATAGTCGACCTTGCCTTCGAACAGAAAGTCCGCGCCTGTGGCAATCGCGAGATCCTCCGGCCGTACGCCGAAGCTGACCGCCGCGCCATTGGCCGAGGCCGGCGTCGCGATCGGCACCGTCGCCTTGCGGCCGCCGACATGGCTGACCACGGTCGGATTGCCGGCCTTCTCGATCTTTGCCGGCAATATGTTCATGGCCGGTGAGCCGATGAACTGGGCGACGAACAGGTTGCCGGGCCGCTTGTAGAGTTCCATCGGCGTGCCGACCTGCTCGATAACGCCTTCCTTCAAGACCACGATGCGGTCCGCCAGCGTCATCGCCTCGACCTGGTCGTGCGTGACGTAGATCATGGTGGTGTTCGGCATCGATTCCTTGAGCTTGGCGATCTCGATGCGGGTGGCGACGCGCAGTGCTGCGTCGAGATTCGACAACGGCTCGTCGAACAGGAACACCTTCGGGTTTCGCACGATGGCGCGGCCGATGGCGACGCGCTGGCGCTGGCCGCCCGACATCGCCTTGGGCAGGCGGTCGAGATATTTGGTCAGTTGCAGGATCTCCGCCGCCTGGCGCACGCGCTTGTCGATCTCGGCCTTGCTTTCCTTGCCGATCTTCATCGAGAAGGCCATGTTGTCGTAAACCGTCATATGCGGATAGAGCGCATAGGACTGGAACACCATGGCGATGCCCCGCTTCGACGGCGGCACGTCGTTCACCACCTCGCCGTCGATCTTCAGCTCGCCCGACGTGATCTCCTCGAGGCCGGCGATCGACCTCAGCAAGGTCGACTTGCCGCAACCCGACGGCCCGACGAAGACGATGAACTCGCCTGATTTGATATCGAGGTCGATGCCGTGGAGAATGTTGAGGTTGCCGTATGATTTCTTCACCTGGTTGAGCGTGACATCGGCCATGTTTTTCTTCTCCCGTTGATCCCTGTTTTAGAAGTTCAGTCGATGCGTCCGAACCAGGCGCCGTAGCCGCCGAGGCGGACCGGCCCGCTGCCAGTCTGTCCCGAAAAGCCGTGCCCGGGCAAGGGTTGCAGCGCACCTTTGCCGAGATCGACCTCGGAGGGCTTGCTGCCGAGATTGAAGGCGCAGACGATCCGCTCATTGCCCTCGCGGCGCGTGAAGGCGACGGTGTCGCCATCGCTTTCGATAAAGTTGATGTCGCCCTTGGTCAGCGCCGGATGCTGGCGCCGGAAGGCGAGGAAGCGGCGGTAATGTTCGAGCAGCGAGCTTGCCTCGCCCTGCTGCACGTTGACCGCCTGCGACAGGTGCTTGCCCGGCACCGGCAGCCACGGCTTGGCGGTCGAGAAACCGCCATTCTTGGCGGCCGCGTCCCAAACCATCGGCGTGCGGCAGCCGTCGCGACCCTTGAACTCCGGCCAGAACCGGATGCCGTAGGGATCCTGCAGGTCCTCGAACTTCAGCTCCGCCTCGCCAAGGCCGAGCTCTTCGCCTTGATAGATGCAGACCGAGCCGCGCAGCGACATCAAAAGCGCCGAGATCACCTTCAGATAGGCGATCGGATCCGCCTCGTTGGCGGCCCAGCGCGAGGCGACCCGCATCACGTCATGGTTGGAGAAGGCCCAGCACGACCAGCCGTCGCTGGCGACCGTGCCGAAGGCCTCCAGCACCGCGCGCGCTTTCGCCGCGCTGATCTTCTCCGGCGCCAGGAAGTCGAAGGAATAGCACATATGCACGCGCTTGCCGTCGGCGGTGTAGGCGGCGACCACCTCCAGGCCGCGCTGGGAATCGCCCACCTCGCCGACGGCCGCCTGCGCCGGATATTCGTCCAGAAGAGCGCGGAAGCGCTCCAGGAAGCCGAGATTCTCCGGCCGGCTCTTGTCGTAGATGTGGTCCTGATAATTGTAGGGATTGACCGCCGGCGCCGTCTGGTCGTTGCGCTGTTCCGGCGGCAGCGGCGGATTGTCCTCCAGCCCCTGGCTGTGGAAGTAGAAATTGATCGTATCGAGGCGGAAGCCGTCAACGCCGCGCTCCAGCCAGAAGCGGGTGATGTCGAGCAGCGCGTCCTGAACTTCTGCGTTGTGGAAGTTGAGGTCGGGCTGCTCGGCTAGGAAATTGTGCATGTAATATTGCTGGCGGCTGGTGTCCCACTGCCAGGCCGAGCCGCCGAAGATTGACAGCCAGTTGTTGGGCGGCGTGCCGTCGGGTTTTGCGTCCGCCCACACATACCAGTCCGCTTTCGGATTGTTGCGGCTGGAACGGCTTTCCTTGAACCAGGGGTGGATGTCGGCGGTGTGCGACAGCACCTCGTCGATCATCACCTTAAGCCCCAGCCGATGGGCTTCCGTCACCAGTGCGTCGAAATCGGCGAGCGTTCCGAACATCGGGTCGACGTCGCAATAATCCGACACGTCGTAGCCGAAATCCTTCATCGGCGATTTGAAGAAGGGCGAGATCCAGATGGCATCGACGCCGAGCGAAGCGATATAGGGCAGGCGCTGAACAATGCCCTTCAGGTCGCCGATGCCGTCGCCGTTGGAGTCCTGATAGGAGCGCGGGTAAATCTGGTAGATCACCGCGCCCCGCCACCAGTCGCGGTCGACGGCCGGGTCTGGCTGCGACGTCGCCTTCAAAGCCGATTGCATGTCTTCAACCTCCTTTCACCGAGCCGGCAAGCAGCCCGCGGACGAAATAGCGCTGCAGCGAGAAGAACACGAACAGCGGCACGATGATGGTGATGAACGCCGATGTGGTCAGGATCTCCCACTTGCCGCCGCGCGAGCCGAGCAGCGCGTTGAGCTTGGCCGTCAGCACGATCTGATCGGGCGCCGTGCCGAGGAAAACCATCGCCACCAGCAGATCGTTCCATACCCACAGGAACTGGAAGATGGCGAAGGAGGCAAGCACCGGGAAGGACAGCGGCAACACGATCTTGACGAAGATCTCGAAGTCGCTGGCGCCGTCAATGCGTGCCGATTCCATGATCTCGCGCGGCAGGCCGGCGATATAGCTCCTCAGCAGGTAGATGGCGAAAGGCAGGCCGAAGCCGGTATGTGCCAGCCATATGCCGAGATAGGTCTTGGACGGCACGCCGAAAAAGGCGCCGACCCCGTTATAGAGCCTGAGCAGCGGGATCAGCGACATCTGCAACGGAACCACCAGAAGGCCGATGATCACCGCGATCAGCAGCGGCCGTCCGGGAAAGCGCATCCAGGCCAGCGCGTAGGCTGCGAAGGCTGCGATCAGGATTGGGATGATCGTCGCCGGGATGGTCACCGTCAGCGAGTTCATGAACGAGCGGCCGATGCCTTCGGAAAACAGCACCGCATCGTAGTTGTCCGTGGTGAATTTCGGCGGCGCCGAGGAGGCGAAATAAACGCGCTGGCCGCGGTCGCCCTCGAAGGCCTTCGGTGACGACAGCACGAAGCCGCCGTCGGCATTCATCTGCAGCGTGACGCCATCATCGAGGTCGGCAACCGATCCCGCCTTGTACTGCGTCGGCGCGGAGGACTTGACGCCGAAGGCGCTGATCTCGCGCTTGGGGCCATCGCCGAAGATATTGCCTTCGATGACGTATTTGCCGTCCTTCTGGGTTTGCGCCGATGCGCCCGGCAGCCGTCCCGCCTCGCTCTGGCTGGAGCTGGCGAAGGAGTTCCACCAGCCGGAGGCGACGATCTGGTCCTTGTCGCGCAGCGACGAGACGAGGATGCCGAGGGTAGGGATGGTCCAGATCGCCACGAAGACGAGCACGGCGATATGGACGCCGAAGCGGCCGACAAAGGACTTTCCGGTCTTGGTCGCCATCTCAGTGCCCTCCCGTCTCTTTGTTGGCCTGGCGGATGTTCCAGACCATGATCGGGATGACCGCGATCATGATGATGATGGCGATGGTCGCGCCGCGGCCGAAATCGCCGCCGCCGCGGAACATCCAGTCGAACATCAGATTGGCAAGCACCTGTGTATTCCACTGGCCGTTGGTCATGGTCAGCACGATGTCGAACACTTTCAGCACCAGGATGGTGATGGTTGTCCACACCACGGCGATCGTGCCCCAGATTTGCGGCACCATGATCTTCCAGAAGATCTGGAACGGGTTGGCGCCGTCGATCACGGCCGCTTCCAGCGTCTCTTCCGGAATGCCGCGCAGCGCCGACGACAGGATGACCATCGCAAAGCCGGTCTGGATCCAGATCAGGATGATCATCAGGAAGAAATTGTTCCAGAACGGCAGCGATATCCAAACCTGCGGCTGGCCGCCGAAATATTGGATGATGGCGTTGAGCAGGCCGATCTGCACCTGGCCCTCGCCGCGATACTCGTAGATGAATTTCCAGATCACGCTGGCGCCGACGAAGGAGATCGCCAGCGGGAGGAAGATCAGGCTCTTGGCGATGGTGCCCCACCAGATCTTGTCGGTGAGCACGGCGATGATCAGGCCGAGGAAGGTGCAGGCAGCCGGCACCACGGCCAGCCACAGGATGTTGTTGAAGATCGAATTGCGCAAATCATGATCGCTGACCGCCCATTCATAATTGGCGAGCCCGACGAAATTGGTGCCGCCGCGGTCGAAGAAGGAGAGCCACAGCGTCGCGATCACCGGGTAGATCAGGTAGATGGCGAGGATGATCATCGCCGGGCCGACGAACAGCCAGGGCCGCACCATTCCCTGCCGGCGCAAATTGTCGACGGCGGCGGTGCCCGAGACGCCGCGTGACGGGAAGACGAGATCGAGCAGTTTGTTGGCGCCCCAGAAATAGGCGACACAGCCGCCGACGCCGATGATGATGACGAATATGGCCGAGAAAATCTGAGCCGCCATGGGTCCCTCTCCCTGCGCATGACCGGCCGGCCGAGGCTGGCGATCGGATGCACCGACTTTCGGTTATTCGGAACAATCGAAACGCGAAGGCTTCCGGCGCGGACCGCCGGTCGGATCCGGGCCGTAGCCCGGGTCCAGTAGGAGAATTAGGAAGATTTCAGGATGCTATTTGATGCCGTCCCAGCTTTTCTGGATGTCGGCGGCGACGTCCTGCGCGGACTTGCCGCCCACCAGGTCGACCATGCCGGTCCAGAACGAACCCGCGCCGATCTTGCCCGGCATCAGATCGGATCCGTCGAACCGGACCGTCGTGGCGCCGACCAGGATCTCGCCCTGCTTCTTCAGCGCGTCGCTGCCATAGGCCTCCTTGTTGGCCGCCTTGAAGGGGGTGACGAAGCTCTTCTGCGCCATCCACAATTCATGCGCGAGCGGCATCTCGAGGAACTTGATGAACTCGCGCGAGGCCTTGGAATCCTTGGTGATCATCACCAGCGTGCCGGCCACTTCCAGCGGCGTGCCCAGTTCCGGCTTGGAGGCGTAAGGCGGGTAGGGGAAGAAGTCGGCGTCCTGGCCGAGCTTCACGTTTTCCGGGAAGAAGGAGGGGATGAACGATGCCTGGTGGTGCATGTAGCACTTGGGCGGCACGGTGAAGAGGCCCTTCGGGCTGTCGCGGAAGTCGGTCGCCGCGACCGCCTTGGCGCCGCCGTCCACCATCTTGTCGTCGGTGGCGATCTTGCCGAAGATGTCGATGGCGTTGACAACGGCCGGGTCGGTGAACGGAATCTCGTTCTTCACCCACTTGTCGTAGACTTCCGGCGGCTGCGTCCTCAGCATGATGTCCTCGACCCAGTCGGTCGCCGGCCAGCCGGTGGCGCCGCCCGAACCCAGCCCGATGCACCAGGGCTTGCCGCCGTCGGCGACGATCTTCTTCTCCAGATCGGCGAGTTCTTCTTGGGTCTTCGGCACCTTGTAGCCGGCCTCGTCGAAATTGTCGGGCGAGTACCAGACGAGCCCCTTCACGTCGATCTTGTAGGGAAAGGCATAGAAGCCCGATTTCCCGTCCTTGCCCGTATACGTGCCGAGCTTGGCCCAGGAGTCGCCGGCGGCGTAATTTTCCTTGATCCAGGCCGCGACGTCGTCGCCCAGCGGGGTCAGCACGCCCTTGGAAGCAAGATCCTGGATGAGGCCCGGCTGCGGCAGGACGGCGATGTTGGGCGGGCTGCCGGCCTGGGTGTCGATGACGATCTGCTGCTCATAATTCTCGGACGAGGAATATTTCACCTCAGCGCCGGTCGCTTCCTGGAAATAGTCGAGAACGGATCGGACAAGCGCCTCGTCCTCGCCGCGCCACGGCCCGAAGATCGTCAGCGTCTCGCCCTTGAGGTCGACCTTCTTGAGGTCGTCGTAATTGGCCCAATGAAATTTCGAATCCTCGCCCGGCTTGAACTTCAGTTCGGCTTGCGCCGGCAGGCTGAGGGTGAGTGCCGCGAATGCCGCACCCAAGAGAAGCATTTTCTTCATCGCAAGTCCTCCCAGTGATCACAAAAAGGACGAAACCTCCATTTCGTCCGCCGACGCCGCGGAACTGTGACTCAGCGAAAGGGCAACCGCAACCTTTCGAAGAGACTTCCAAAGCGCTTTGGCTATTTTGATCTCGCCATTGAATCGCCTTGGAGTCAAGTGGGCGACGTCATTAATCGATTTAAGTAGGAGAAGATTAAGCGAAAAAAGTGCAGCGCAGCATGCTTTTTTGGCGCTGCAGCAGCAATTTTGCTTCAAACGACGCTGTCTGGCCTCTAAGGTCGTCATGCTTGATGATCTCGCCAACAATCGTCAGACCGATTCAAAATTGAAAGCGCTTTGAGGCTGGAGGCCTCCGATGAACCTCAAGCAGCTGTCGCATATGCTGTCGCTCTCGCAGACCACGGTGAGCCGGGCGCTGAACGGCTACCCCGAGGTCAACGAGGAGACCCGGCGCCGGGTTATGGACGCCGCCAAGCGCCATGGCTACCGGCCCAACCCCAGCGCGCGCCGGCTCGCCACCGGCAAGTCGGGAATGATCGGCTATGTGCTGCCGACCGGGGCCGCTGTCGACATCGATCCCCACTTCGTCGAATTCCTCTCCGGCCTCGGCGACTATGCCCGTGCGCACGAGCTCGATCTTGTGCTTTCGCCCGCCGATGCCGACGATGAGGAAACGACCTACCGGCGCATCGTCGCCAACCGCCAGGTCGACGCCGTCTACCTGTCCTCGCCGCGGCCGGCCGACAAGCGGCTGGCGCTGGTCAACACGCTGGGCATCCCTTTCATCGTCCACGGCCGCAGCGAGGGCTTCGATTTCGACTATCCCTATCTCGACATCGACAATGAGGGCGCCTTCCACGAAGCGTCGAGGCTGTTGATCCAGCTCGGCCACAAGCGCCTGGCGCTGATCAACGGCAACGAGCGCGAGACCTTCGCCATCCACCGTGAGCGCGGCATGCGCCGCGCGCTTGCCGCGAACGGGCTGGCGCTCGGCGAGCGCCACATCCACTCCGTGGCGATGACCGAGGAAAACGGCTACCGCGCCGCTCGCCGCCTGCTCGAGGAGGTTGAGCCGCCGACGGCGATCGTCTGCTCCAGCCTGATCATGGCGCTGGGTGTGGTGCGCGCCGTGCGCGATCTCGGCCTCACCATTCCGGGCGATCTCTCGCTGGTCGCCCATGACGACGTCTTCCCCTGGCTGCGGCCGGAGAATTTCCCGGTGCCGCTGTCGACGACACGCTCCTCGATCCGCCTCGCCGGCGCGCGTGTCGCAGAACGGCTCGCGGCGCGGATATCGGGGTTGGAAGAGGGGGCTCGCGGTGAGGTTTGGCCGGTGGATCTGGTGGTGCGAGGGTCGGTGGCCGGAGCGCCGGTATAGGGGGGCTAATCCAACAGCTTCGTCACTGACTCATTCCGGGCGACTGCCGTGGGACAACGGTCAGCCTTCGGCTGCTCCTGATGCTGGACGGCGACAACCGGTAAGCCAGAACCGTCAACCAGTCCTTCCGGGTGCGCCATTTGCCGACATTCCCGTTCACCGAAGCGGATCCAATTCAGTACCCCGGTCCTCCGCCGAAGGCTTCGGAGGTGGTGATCGTCGGCGGCGGCATCATCGGCGTAACGACGGCCCTCTTCCTTGCTTCCCGAAACATTCCGGTGACGCTGCTGGAAAAAGGCCGCGTTGCGGCCGAACAGTCCTCCCGCAATTGGGGGTGGATCAGAAAGCAGGGACGGGACGCGGATGAGCTGCCGATCGTCATCGAGGCCATTCGCCTATGGCGGCAACTGGCCGAGGAATGCGGCGAGGACATCGGGCTCAACCAGACAGGCGTGACCTACCTGGCGAACGCCGACAAGGATATGGCCAAGTTCGAAGAATTCATGAGGATCGCCGCGATCCATGAGCTCGACACACGCCTCCTGGGCGCCGACGAGACCGCAAAACTCATCACCGGCATGTCGCGCAGGTTCAAGGGCGCGATGACGACACCTTCCGATATGCGCGCGGAACCTTGGTTGGCGGTGCCGGCGCTTGCCAGGCTTGCCACGCGAAAGGGCGTCAGGATCGTGGAGAATTGCGCGGCGCGCACCCTCGAGATCGCAGCCGGCAGGATCAAGGGCGTTTGGACCGAGGCGGGATATATCGAGACCTCAACCGTGCTGGTCGCGGGCGGCGCCTGGTCGTCCCTGTTCCTGGCGAGACATGGCGTAGCCATCCCCCAGCTCAGCGTCCGCGTTACCGCGGCCGCCACAGAACCCATGCCTGAGGTCTATCGAGGCGCGGCCGCCGACGACCACATCGCTTTCAGGCGCAGGCAGGATGGCGGATATACGCTCTGGGGCCTGACGCATTCCGGCACTTCACCAAGTATATTCCCGCCCTCAGGGACAATCCGTTCGGCACGCGCTATTTCCCGTTCGCTCCGTCAGGCTACCCGGATGGCTGGTCGACGCCGCGCGATTGGGCGCCGGATTCCTCAAGCCCTTTCGAAAGAATGCGCGTGCTCAACCCAGCCCCTGAGCCGGCAAAGCTTCGCTCGATCGAGCGCAATTTCAAACAGCTTTTCCCCCGGTTCGAGACGGTTCGCCTGAAGGCCGGCTGGGGCGGCATGATCGACGCCATGCCCGACGTCGTCCCCGTCGTGGATCGGGTCCAGGCGATCGGCGGTCTTTTCGTCGCGACCGGCATGAGCGGCCACGGATTCGGTATCGGGCCTGGCATCGGCCGCGTCGTCTGCGACATGATCCAGGGAAATGACACCGGGCACGACCTCAGCCGTTTTCGACTGTCGCGTTTCTATGACGGAAGCCCTGTCCGGCTAGGTCCGGCTCTTTAAATGGCCGAAGTTCATTCTTGATCGTCATGGTCGGTCGCGGTCATCGCGATCCGCCGTCAAGGGCGGCTGGATGGCGACGCCGGGATTGGTAAACCACAATTCTTCTGAAGCAACGCTCTGCACAGGGATTTTGATCGGTCGGCTGTTTGCGTTGGCAGGTGCGTTGGGGATTGGCCGAAACGCCCATCGCGATCGTCATTCCAGGGCGGAGCAGGAGCGAAGCTCCGTCGCGAAGACCCTGGAATCCATGCCGTTACCTTCGCCAAGGCTCGCAACGGAGCAAAATTCTGCACCGAGGCGGCGCTTCCAAGTCACGGAATGGCAACTGTGTTCACGCGAATGCGGTTTTGTCGCGAATGATAGCGTTGAGGACGACCAGGAGCTTCCTTGCGACGGCGATGATAGCGAGCTTCTTGGAGCCCGACCGTGCAGCAAGTGCGGTGTAGAAGGTCTTGAAGCGCTCACAGGTTCGAATGGCAGTGAGGGCTGCCATGTAGAGGGCGCGGCGCACACGTGATCGCCCGCCCTGAATCTGGCTCCTGCGGTTGAGCTTGCCGCTCTTGTTGTCGAACGGGGCAAGGCCGACGAGCGCGGCGATTGCCTTGGGTGAGCGCTTGCCGAGCTCGGGCAGGAGCGCCAGCAGCGAGAATGCGCCGA
>NZ_NSFT01000008.1 GCF_002294725.1 Mesorhizobium sp. WSM4313
CCCCCCGCCCATGCCGTCGGTTGCCCTGTTGGGCGCTTTTCTGAGCCCGGACGGCTGCGTCAGCTGCGGCTAATCATCGGCTGGAATTAAGCTTCTGGATACGTCCCTTATCCAGCCGGAACACGCCGTCGGTACCGCCTTGCTGCTCGAAGTCGGTTTGAAGCTCGTCCCACGTGCCGAGATATGCGCCGCACTCGGCGCAATGGATCGGTGTTGCTGGCTGGGCATCGGCCGGGATCTGCAGACGAATGGTGCCGCAAAACGGGCATTCCAGTTTGTGGTCCAGATATTCGCCAGCCATTTTGCGGAGCATCGCGCAACAAGCACGTCTTCGCAAGCAGGGAATTTCCGGCGAGCTTTGCTTCAGCCGGGTCGATCTTCGAAGCAGCCGGTCGCGAAATGCCGCCGCCAGATCCGGCGGGCATCCGCCGCATTCAGCCGGTCACACGCGACTTGAGGTGGACGTCTGAACACGCGCCCTTATGATGCGTGCTTCTCGCAGAAGCGACGGTCGGTCGCGCCCAACGGCCTTTATCAGCCTTCTGGCTTGGGCCTCCGAGATGCCGGTTTTCTCTTTCAGCAGAATGACGAGCTGCTTGTCGTCAATTCGACCGTGGGAACTCCCTTCACCGGGTTCAGTCATATCAAGATCCTCCTTCCAACCGAACTGGGAAGACCGTTGAAAGTTTCAATGCGGCGTTGCTTGCCTAGCCGCTCTGTGGCGGCATTATCCGCCCAGCAGTCTTCGCAAGGCGAATCGAGTTGGCGGAAAGCCGTCCGGCTTTTGGCTGTCGAGCCCGGAGCTCGCCCGTTAAAGCGGCTCGATCTCCGAAAACAGCCAATCGCGAAACGCCTTCACCTTGCGCTGGCGGATCGCCTCCGGCGGGTAGACCAGATAGAAGCTGGAGACCGCCTTCAGCGCATGATCGAAGGGCCGCACCAGCCTGCCGGTGGCGAGATCGGCCGAGACGAGCATGGTCCGGCCGAGCACCACGCCTTCGCCCTGCACGGCCGACTCCACCGCGAAAGTGGCTGAATCGAAAGTGAGCCCGCTATTCGGGTCGACATCTTCGACGCCGGCGCTGGCCAGCCACGCGGCCCAGTCGATGCGGTAGCCGTCGCGGATCAGCGTGTGGTGCTTGAGGTCCTGCGGCTGCTTGAGCGGATGCGGCCCTTCCAAAAGCTTCGGGCTGCAGACCGGAAAGACTTCCTCGCCGGTGAGAAATTCCGACGTCAGCCCGTGATAGTGGCCGGCGCCGTAGCGGATGGCGACGTCGATGCCGTCGCCGCGGAAATTGGTCAGTCGCCCGGTGGTCGAGACGCGCACGTCGATATCGCCATGCGCGCGATGAAAGCGGTAGAGCCTCGGCACCAGCCATTTTCCGGCGAAGCCGTCCGAGGTGCTGACGTTGAGCGTCGAGCCGGAATGGCGCGAGGTCGCGGTTTGCGTCGCCAGCGCAACCTGGTCGAGCGCCTCGCGCACGGCGACCGCATAAGGCTCGCCGACAGGAGTGAGTCGCACCGAACGCGTCGCCCGCTCGAAAAGCTGCACGCCGAGCTGGTCCTCCAGATGCTTCACGGCGCGGCTGATCGCGCCATGGGTGAGGTTGAGTTCGTCGGCGGCCCGCGAAAAATTCAAATGCCGTGCAGCGGCCTCGAAGGCCGGCAAGGCGTTGAGCGGCGGCAGTCTGCGGGCCATGACGATAATCCATTTGTGAGGTATGGTAACAAATACTTGCCAAATTTTGGTTTGTCCGTCGAGCCTTTTCCAATCAAAAATCCTCACAGAATTTGTGATCAATACTCACTTCAGATCAAACCTGCGAGGACATCATGGCCACCGTTCATCCCTTCCTCTGGTTCAACCTCGATGCCGAAGCCGCGCGAGATTTCTATCTCTCGGTCTTCAAGAACAGCTGCGCGCTGCGGACCATCGAGTTCACCGACAAGCCGCATGCGATCTTCGATTTCGAGCTCGAAGGCCAGCGCTTCACCGCGCTCAACGCCGGCGGAGTGCCGCCCTTCAACGAGCGGATTTCGCTCTACATCGAAACCAAGGACCAGGCCGAAACCGATTATTTTTGGAACGCGCTGACCGCCGGCGGCGGCTCGGAGCAGCCCTGCGGCTGGCTGAGGGACAAGTTCGGCGTCTATTGGCAGGTCATTCCCGAACCGGCGCTGCGCCTGATGAACGACCCCGACCGCGCCAAGGCCGACCGGGCGCGTCAGGCGATGTATTCGATGAAGAAGATCATCCTCGCCGATATCGAAGCAGCCCACGCCGGCCGCGCCTGATTTTGAACCCATCGCGGAAAGACGGAGAAGACCCATGACCAATCTCCCCACGACATCGCTCAATGGAAAGAAGATCATCGTCGTCGGCGGCAGCTCCGGCATCGGCTTCGGCGTCGCGGCAGCGGCGCTTGAAAGCGGCGCGGAGGTGGTGATCGCCGGCCGTTCGGCCGAAAAGCTGAAGGCCGCCGAAAAGCGGCTCGGCGGGGCAGGGCGCGTGACAGGCATCGCCGCCGACATGGCCAATGAGGCCGAGGTGTCCGGCTTGTTCGAGCAAGCCGGCGCTTTCGATCATCTGGTGGCGACGGCCGGCACGCCGCCGCCCAATTATCCGATCGGCGAGACCGACATGGATTTCGTACGCCAATTTGTCGACGGCAAGCTGATCGGCGCAGTGATGCTGGCCAAGCACGCCGTGCGCACGCTGAACAAGCCTGGCTCGATGATCTTCACCTCGGGCATCAACAAGGACCGTCCGCCGGTCCCCGGCGGCTCGGTCGTCGCGGCGGTCGCCGGCTCCTTCACCTATTTCGCCCGCGCGCTGGCGCTGGAACTTGCGCCAACCCGCGTCAACATCGTCTCGCCCGGTTGGGTCGATACCGAAATGTGGGACGAGATCGTCGGCGCCGCCAAATCAGGCTATTTCGAGCAGATGGGCGCCCGACTGCCGGTCGGAAAGATCGCCAGGTCCGCCGATATCGCGCCGGCCTATCTCTACCTGATGCAGAACGAGTTCATGACCGGCGAGACCGTCCATATCGACGGCGGGCAAAGGCTGGTGTGAGCGGTAGAGCCGGACCTCGATTTGAAGGTTCCGGCTTCACCTATTGCCGTCCACAAGGGCCGGCGTCGCCTTCCAGACCTTCGCGGCCAATGGCGTTTCCGGCGGAACGCTAATATAGATGATGCTCGAATGAGCAGCGCCTCCGCACCGTCGAGGAACGCCATGCGAAGGGTCATCGTCACAGTCATGTGGATTGTCGCCGCGACAGGCGCCGACGCCCATGACTGGTACGAAAACAAGGTCGACCCGGTGACCAACTTCAAATGTTGCGGCGGCACGGATTGCCGCCCCATCCCCGAGTCTGCCGTGCAATCCGGGGCCGACGGCGGCTATGTCTATCTTCCCGATGGCTTCAACATCCCGCCAGACCGCGTGCAGGAATCGCCGGACGGCCGATACCATATCTGCGAGAACCATTACGTCATAACCAACCAGCCCTATCTGCGCTGCTTCTTCGCGCCGCGGCTCAAGGTCTCCCGGCTGCTCGCGCTAGTCGCGGCCCTCGATATCTGCAAGGCACCTGACACTGGTCATCGCCACCATTGAGCTTTCACTTTCGTGCGAAGCTGAAGGTGAAATGGCTGCCGCGGTGATAGACGGCGGCATGGACGACCGGGGCTCCGGTCCCATCGAAACAGGTTTCCGTAATGAGCAGGGCTGGCCCAAAGTCGCGCAAGTCGTTGCGCTGCACGATTTCCTCGGGCAGCGTTACGGCTGCAACGGAAGCGGCCGACATACGCGGCTGATGGCGGTGCTTTTCCAGCAGGGCGAGCAGCGAGCCGCTCCATTCGATGTCGAAAAGGCGCCCCGGCAAAAGGCTGCGCGGTACGTAGTCGAGTGAATAGATGAGGGGCAGATCGTTGTGCAACCGCAGCCGTTCAAGCCGGATGACGCGCTCTCCGTCCGCTAACCGCAATCGCTGCTGGATCAATGGATCGGGCGTTTCCTCGGCGATGGAAAGAACCTTGTTGACGGTGTTGTAGCCATAGTGGCGCGACATGTCGGTCACGCTTTCGAACACCGTGATCGGGCGGTCGACCTGGACGGCGGAGTTCGCGGTCACGAAGCGGCCGAGACCATGAGTGACGGAGATGATGCCGTCCTGTTCAAGAAGCTTCAGCGCTTCGCGCAGGGCAGGGCGCGAGATGCGGAAGCGCTGCGTCAGCTGGGATTCCGTTGGCAGCCGGTCGCCGGGCTTGAGCCCTTCGGTCCTGATGAGGTCGGCCATGCGGTCGCGCAGCTGAACCGCCAATGTGCGCGCGTCCCGAAGCGGCTCGTCCAAGTCCCTCTTCCCCATTGTGCCAACTCTCTTTTTGTTGTCGGACAATCGCGCTCAGGTCAAGCGGGGACATGCCGTGGCGATCGCACGTCGCATAGGCAACGCATGCGAATCTTTCGCAAAATTTCTCTTGAAATGCGCTCCAGTAGATGTCAGTTGTCTTACAACTGAATTGATCGAGGGAACGATGCTCAATTTCGACGAAGCCCGGTTTATGCGCATCCAATCGGGGGCGGTGGCCTTGCGCGAGCGCATTGAAGCCGTTGTGGCGCAGTGCCTCGCCGCCGGGGCGCAAAACATCTTCTTTCTCGGCACCGGCGGTGCAGCGATCCTGATGCATCCGGCGGCGCAATTGCTGCAGCGCCGATCTGGCTTTCCGGCCTTCGTCGACATCACCGCCGAGCTGCAGCTTGTCCAATCCGTGCACCTGACCGACAAATCGATCGTCGTGTTGCCCTCGCTCTCCGGCACGACCAAGGAAAGCGTGGCACTGCTGTCCCGGATCAAGGACGTCGGGGCGACGGTGATCACACTGGTCGGACATGAGGAGACGCCGCTCGGCAAGGGCGGGGACCATGTCTTCGTCAACTTCGCCGAGGACGACACGTCCTGCGAGTCCTTCTATCTCCAGTCGCTCTTCATCGCGCTTGCAGTGCTGAAGCATCGCGGCGAGCTCGCCGAATCGGAACGGATTTTCGCCGAACTGGAGCAGTTGCCGCGACTGTTGCTGGAGGTGAAGCGGAGCTATGAACAGGAAGCCGCCGGCTTCGCGCACAAACTGGCCGCCTCCGACTATCACATCATAACCGGCGCCGGGAATGTCTGGCCGCAGGCCTGGTATTACGGCATGTGCATCCTGGAGGAGATGCAGTGGATCCGGACCCGCCCCGTGCATGCTTCAGACTTTTTCCACGGCACGCTGGAGCTGGTGGACAAAGACGTCAGTGTCGTGCTCTTCAAGGGCGAGGACAGCGCCCGGCCGCTGGCCGATCGCGTCGAGAAATTCGCGCCTGCCTATACGGACAAGTTGACGGTGCTCGACACGGCCGATTTCGAATTGCCCGGCATTTCGCCGGATGTGCGCGCGCTGGTTTCGCCGATCGTGCTCGCGACCGCCCTCGAACGGGTCAGCGCGCATCTCGAGGTGATCCGCAACCACCCGCTGACGACGCGCCGCTACTACAAGCGCGTTGCCTATTGAGCTTAGCTCTCGGCGTCAGCTTGATCGTGCAGCGCAGGATATGAGCAGTTTTCGATTTGCCGCCGTCGGCGACAACTGCATCGACCGCCTCGGAGCGCCGATCGGCCGCTCGCTGGTCGGCGGCAACGCGCTCAACGTCGCCGTCCAGCTCGCCCGGCTTGGCCACGGCAGCTTCTATTTCGGCGCGGTCGGCAGCGACGCGGAGGGCGAACGCACCCGCGCCGAGCTCGAAGCCAATCGGGTGGCGGTCGAGCACCTGCGCATACGCCAGCGCAACACCGCCTGGACCGACATCAACGTCTTGCCGTCCGGTGAGCGTTTGATTACCGCCGAGGATTTCGGCGCCTGCGCCGGCTATGCGCCGGACGAGGCCGAACTGGCGATCCTGGAGGCAATGGATCACGTCCATATCGGCTGGCTGGACGATGGCGGCGCCTTGCGCAGGCACCTGTCGCGGGCAGGCGTCAGCGTCTCGCAGGACATCTCGGTCAACGCCGATCCCGCCGATCTCGCTGTGGAGGGTTTGAGCATAGTTTTCTGCTCGACCGGCCGATCTCGCGACGCGGCCGAAGCGATGGCCGCGAATCTTCTGTCGCGCGGCGCAGGCTGCGCCGTCGTCATGCGCGGTGCCAAGGGGTCGATGGCGCTGACGGCCCGCGAGCGCGCCGAGACCGGCATCCGCCCGGTCCAAGTCGTCGACACGACCGGCGCCGGCGACAGTTTCATCGCCGGTTTCCTGCATGCATGGCTTGCCAGGAGGCCGCTGGTGCAATGCCTCGAAAGCGGCCGCGACCATGCCGCTCTGGCCTGCTGCCATCTCGGCGGCTTTCCCCAGGAGGGGATGCCGCATTGAAGCTCAGCGTTTGAGCGATCGCCCGAAGCGTTCCTCGATGCGGGACTGCAGGAATTCGAGCCCGATGGACAAAAGCCAATAGATCATCGAGGCGGTGATCAGCATCTCGATATGCCGGAACTCGGTCTGGCCCTGCGTGCGCGCCAGATACATGATCTCCCAGACCCCGACCACCGAGACCAGGGAGGAATCCTTCAGCATCGCGATGAACTGATTGCCCGTCGGCGGCACGATGACGCGCATCGCCTGCGGCAGGATCACCAGGAACATTGTTTGATTGGGGCTGAGCCCAAGTGCGGTGGCGCCTTCCGTCTGGCCGCGCGGGATGCTTTCGATGCCGGCACGGAAAATCTCGGTCATATAGGCGCCGTAGCAAAGCGACAGCGCCATGATCCCGGCAGGCACGGCCCCGATCACATAACCGACCTGCGGCAGGCCGAGATAGATGATGTAGATCTGCATCAGCAGCGGCAAACCGCGAAACAGCGAAGTGTAGAACGTTGCCAGGCCATAGACGATGCCGTTCTTGGAGAGCTTGGCTATGGCGCCGATGAAGGCGATGACTGTCGCGATGGCGATCGAAATGGCGGAAATGTAGAGCGTGGTCACCACGCCCTGCGAGATGAGGAAACCGATCTTCCGGGCGATGAAAGAAAAGGACAGGTCAAAGGAATAGAAGAACAGCATCAGCAGCACGAACAGCTCGATCCATACCGCCACGATCTGCTGCTTGCGCCCGAGTTGCTGCAGCGCCTTCCAGTTGGCGGCCACGATCAGCGCGATCAGCATCGCCGAGACGGCTCGCGCCACCACGGGATTGGCCGCAAGCCATTCGATCGAGCTCGGGATCAGCTTGCCGATCCAGTCTGCCTTGATGCCGAGACCGTAGAGGCCCGCGGCGAAAGCGGCGAGCGCCAGGCACACGCCGATGCGGCGCGTGGCGTCCGGATAGTTGAGCAGCAGTCTGCCGATCACCTGTCGATCTCCCTTCTGGTTAGCGGGGGCGTTCGCGCCACCAATCTTGCGCCTGCAGCTTCCAATAGGTGAGTTGCGCCGCGGCAAGCCCCACCGGTCCGCCTGCCCAGGCCAGTCCGAACGGCGCGAACAGAAGGTGGCGGTCCGATTGGCCGAGTACCGCCTCGGCGACCACCTTGCCGGCTATGGCCGTCGTGTTGATGCCGTGCCCGCCAAACGCGGTGAGATACCAGGCGCCTGGCTGCAGCTGCCCGATCTGGGGCATCAGGTGGCGGGCGTAGGCCATCAGCCCCGACCAGGCGAGTTCGGTCTTGAGCGCAGCGAGCTGGGGGTAGGTTCCAACCATCTCCCGGCGCAGTTCCCTGGCCAGCGCCGCCGGCGAAGCGGCCCGCGTAGTGATGCGCCCGCCCCAGAGCAGCCGCTTTCCATCCTCCACGACGCGGTAGTAGTCGCCGGCCCGGCGGTTGTCGCCGACGGCATCCGTCGTAGCGATGGCGTCGGCGATGAGATCGGGGGCTTCCTCGGTCAGCATCACATAGGTCGCGATCGGCAACATGGCCCGCTTCAGCCGGCCGACCAGCGGTCCTGTATAGCCGCCGGTGGCAAACACCGCTTGCCGCGCGCGTACTTCGCCGCTTGCGGTGCGTAGCGTCTTGTGCGGGCCATCGAGTTTAGCCTCGATCGCGCTGGAGCCCTCGTAAATCCTGCCGCCCAGCCGCTCGATCTCCGCCCCGATGGCGCGCAGATAGTTCAGCGGATGCATGTGGAAGGCGTTGGCATCGCGCAGGCCTTGGTAGTAACGCTCGGAACGCAGCACAGCGCGCACTTGCTCGCGCTCGAGATATTCGAGCGGATAGTCAAAATCCCGCGCCAGTTTCTCTGCATGAGCCCTCAGTTCGGCGCCGCCGTCATGGCGCAGCACGCCCATGATTCCGGGGCGAGGCTTCGCTGCCGTGATGTCGAGATCCTTGATCGTCTGCCGCACGAAATCGACGCCTTCGATCGACAGCCGATGCAGCTCTCGTGCCGCCGCCGCGCCGGCCATCGCGGCGATCTTGTCGCTGCCGGTCGCGAAGCCGGGGCTGACGAAGCCGCCGTTGCGGCCCGAGGCGCCGAAGCCGATACTCTCGGCTTCGAGCAGCACGACCTGCTGCCCGGCGCGCGCCAGCTGCAGCGCCGTCGTCAGACCGGCCAGTCCGCCGCCGACAATGACCGTGTCGCATCCGGCCGGACCCGCGAGCGGTGGTCTGACCTTCTCGTCGGCAAGTGTACGGCGATAATAGGTGTCGGGATAAGTCATGATAGGTTCTGACGGAAGCAGGCGGCCTTGAGGGGCCGCCCGCGATGAGCGTCAATCGGCGCTGTAGTTCTTGCCGTACCACTTGGTGGTCAGCGTGGCGAGCGTGCCGTCTTTCTTCATCTGGTCGATGATGCCGCCGATCTTGGTGGTCCAATCGGCATCGCCCTTGTCGGCGATCACCACCAGCGGCTCGCGGAAGGCGTAGTCGCCCTCGATGATGCGCAGCGGATAACCGTTCTTGATGGCGTTTTGAGCGGTCTGCTCGGGCGCGATGACCGCGTCGAGCCGCACGCCGTCCCCAAGTCTCAAATCGTCGAACGGCAGCATGGAATCGGCGAAAGTCCGGATTTCGCCAGGCTGCAGCTTGTATTCGATTGGCAGAAGGCCGGGAGCGTCGATCTCCAATTGGCGGCGGATGAAATCTTCCGAAGTGGTGGCGGTCTCGACGCCGATCACCTTGCCGTTCAGATCGTCCACGGATTTCGCCTTGCTGTCCTTGTGGACCACATAGACATAAGGGCTGTAGTAATAGATGCCGGCGAAATCGATCACCCTCGCCCGGGCCTTGGTCGGCGTCACCGAGCCGACGCCGAGATCATAGCGGCCCTGCCAGTGGCCGCCGGTCATGGTCGCCCAATCGGGCGTCTCGAAGCTGACCTCGACGCCGAGCCGTTTGGCGATCTCTTTCGAGACGTCGATATCGAAACCGACCAACTGGTTGCTCTCGTCGAGAAAGCTCTGCGGTGGCCAACCGCTGTTGGTCGCGACCACCATGGCCTTCTTGGTTGTGACGCGATCCAGGGTTTCTCCCGCCCACGCTGCCGACGCAAATGCGAGCGCGCCGGCAGCCAGCGTGAAACAAGCGATAAATCTCCTCACGAAACCTCCCTCTCGTATGTAAGATGTCTGACAACGCAACTTGTCCGTAAGGGGGAGGGTGAGTCAAGCGTCTTTATCGGCGCATCGTGAGTTTGGCCTGCGATACGCGTTCCCGGCGTTGGCCGGATCGGCATTGGTCGAATTTCCTGGGCTTTTATGCGATCGGCAGCCGGCTGCTGTGCGAATTCGCGGATCAGTCGGGCCGCCACCAGTTCTCGGCGCTCGGGTGCTGATTACCGGGCGCGCCCAATCCATGCTGAAGACGTTGCTGGTTCATGGCAGGCACGCGCGCTCGCCAATACGTCGGCGCAGGCTGCTGCTTCTTGGACAGTTGCTTCCGATCTGTCGCAGCACAAAAGGTAGCTTCTCGACTACGCTTAGGTCTGGTGATCGACACCTGCCGGACGATCGGCCTGCGCGTATCCGAAATAGCCCATGATTTTCCGCGCTTCGCCGGCGTCGAAACGGCAAGCCACTTCCATAGGCAGGCTGGATCGCCAGCTGCCCCGACAGTCGGTGATCGGCTGGTTCACCTGGGCGTGCCGGCGAGCGGAATGGGGCGTGCGCACCGCCTTTTCGCGCCCCCATATGACGGGCTGCTGGTGATAGTTCAGAATGCCTGGATCGAAGGCCACGCCGATGAAGCGGCATAGCCGTTCGATGGAAAGCGCGGGCGATTCGATGAAGTCTTCATAACGCCACAGGATGCTTTCGCCCTTTTCGACGCGCTCCATCGAGGCCTTGCTGTCGGCGATCCATCTTTGGAAAGCCTTGTCGAAATCGCCCTCGTAACGCTGCCCGAGCGAGGCCACGATGTCCCTGCCGTCACGCGTGACGACGATGAAGCGCGCGCCCGGGATCGTCTCGATGATCTGCCCCGTATAGTGGATATGGTTCGGGGTCTTTTCGACCCAGACGCTGCGGCGTGAAATGGCTGCCTGCAGCAAAACCGCGCTTAGCTTGGTCCATCGCGCCCCATCGCTTGAGACAAACGCGCTTGTCTCGCGGCGGACAGAGAAAATATCCGGATGCGCAGCCAGTATCCGGGCGAGCAAAGTTGACCCCGTATGCCCGCATCCGCAAATGAATATTGAAACCTTGGGCTTCGGAAGAAGCCGCACCACGCCTCTATTCACGATTTCGTTTCCCCCGGAGATTCTAAGCAACCTTTTTCTTCCGGGGATTGCAATAGGGAATGCCTATATGCGGTCAGTGACGAACAGCTAATTGCTGCTGGCGCTTTGACCAGGAGGCAGGGTGGCTGGAGTGAAAGGCTCCGTTGTCAGGCCGGCAGCCCGAGCTGCTTTCGCAGGCTCTTGTCGAATGCGGATGCGGGGACGAAACGGCGCAGGAAACTGACTTGGCGCGCTGTCTTTCCCGCCGCATAGCGCCGCTTCGGAGCGGGATCGATCGCAGCCGCCAGAACGGTGTTGGCCACCACTTCGGGTGTATCGCCTTTTTCCATCGCCTTACGCACGGCTGTGGTCATACCGGCGCGCGCGGCGTCATAGACGTCGAGCACCTGGTCCGGCCTGGCCAGATTGTCTTCGAACAAAGTCTGGGTATAGGCCGGCTCGACCAATGCAACGCGAATTCCGAACGGCCGCACTTCGTGGTCAAGCGATTCGGAATACCCTTCAACGGCATGTTTGGTCGATGAATAAAGCGCGAAATAGGGGGCGGGGATGAACCCCTGCACTGAGCTCAAGTTGACGATCCTGCCCTTTCCTTGACGTCGCATGATCGGCAGCACCGCGTTGATCATACGGATGACACCGAAGACGTTCACGTCGAACAGAGCCTGGGCCTGTGCAGTCGAGGATTCCTCCGCGCCGCCGAGCAGGCCGATGCCGGCATTGTTGACCAGCACGTCGATGCGCCCGGCATCGGCCAGCACCTCATCGACCAGCTTCGCCACGGCCGTGTCATCGGTCACGTCGCAGGTCAGCATGGTAATACCGTCGGTTTTCTTGGAGACCGCGCGACGGCTCGTTCCGAACACGCGAAAGCCGGCGCTCTGCAGCGCCTTGGCCGTTGCGTGCCCGATTCCGCTGGATGCCCCTGTGACAATGGCAACGCCAGGATTGGTCCTGTTCATGGAGATCACTTTCTTTGGGTTGGACTGGAAAGCAGGAAAAGCTGGAGCAAAGAGCGTCAATCACGAGCGGCTCGACCGTTTACGCCGTGCCCGTCCCAGCGCCGGAACAGCACGCTGGCATTGACGCCGCCGAAGCCGAAGCCGTTGGCGATCGCGTAGTCCATCTCCATCGGCCGCGCCCGGTTTGCGACGAAGTCTATTCCGTCGCCGGCCGGATCGGGGACGCTCAAATTGAGGGTCGGCGGCGCCACCTGGTCTCTCAGCGCCAGGATGGTGAAGATTGCGCCAATCCCGCCGGCGGCTCCGAGCAGATGTCCGGTCGCCGACTTCGTTCCGCTGACGGCTATGGAGAAATCCGTGCCGAAGACGGTTTTGATCGCTTCGATTTCTCCCAGATCGCCTACCGGCGTGGAGGTCGCGTGCGCGTTGAGATGGCGGATCTCGCGCGTTGAGATGCCGGCCTGGGCGATCGCGATCTCCATGGCGCGGCGCGCGCCATCCCCATCCTCGGGACCGGACGTGACGTGATGGGCATCCGCCGTCGTGCCGTAGCCGACCACTTCGGCGAGCGGTTTCGCGCCGCGCGCCACTGCATGGCCCAATTCCTCGATGACCAGGATGCCGGCGCCTTCGCCCATGACGAAACCATCCCGCGTCATGTCGAACGGACGCGAGGCCTGATCGGGACGGTGATTGAAGGAGGTTGAAAGCGAGCGTGCCGCCGCGAAGCCGCCCAGACTGACGACGTTCATGCAGGCTTCCGTGCCGCCGCACACGGCGATGTCGGCTTCATCGGCGCGGATGATGCGCGCTGCATCGCCGATCGCCTGGATGCCGGCGGCGCACGCCGTTACCGGCGCGCCGATGTGGCCCTTGAAGCCGTAACGAATCGTGATGTGGCCGGCGGCGAGGTTCACCAGGAAAGACGGCACCGTGAACGGCGAAAGACGCCGAACGCCGCGCTGGTCGACGGTTCGCACCGCCTCGGTTATGGCGGGGAACCCTCCGATACCTGAAGCAATGATCGTCGCGGTGCGAAGCCGATCCTTTTCCGACTCCGGCGTCCATCCCGCCTGGGCAAGCGCCTCTTCCGCCGCCGCCAGCGCGAATAGGATGAAGCGATCGATCTTGCGCTGATCCTTCGGAGCCAGGAAGGCATTCGCATCGAGACCGGCTTCGGGATCCTCCTCCAGGGAAAGAACCGTTCCGCCGATCTTTGTCGGCAGGGTTTCCACCATGTCCTCGGGAAGCCTTCGAATGCCCGAGCGGCCGGCCAGGAGACGTAACCACGACGCCTCGATATTTGCGGCAAGGGGCGTGACCGCGCCCATGCCCGTGACAACAATCCGTCGCATCTATTCTCCTATTGATCTGAGTGGCCAGCCCGCGCCGGTCAGACGCTGACGGTGTCGCGAACCTGTTCGGCCGCTGCATCCAGAAAGGCCTGCGCGAGGTCGGGATCATTGACGACGCGCGAGAGAACCACCGCACCGACCATCGTCGAGAGGACGGCCATGGCTTTTTCACCGGTTTCTTCGTTCTCAGTCCTGGCAATCATCCTGCCGAGCACTTCAAGATATGCTTTGATGCCGACTTCGAACGACGCTTTTACCTCGGTCCCCTGTCTGGCCACATCCGACCCGAGCGCCGCAACCGGGCAGCCGTCCATCCTTTCCTCGCGATGGCCCATGCTGAGATAGAACTCGATCACCGCCCCAAGCGGATCGCCGGGATTCGCTGCGGTCGCCGTCCATCTGTCGGCAGCGCTCTCCATCGCGCGCCTGGAAGCTTGCGCGGCAAGGTCCTCCTTTGACGCGAACTGCTTATAGAAAGCGCCTTGGGTCAGCCCGGCGCCCTTCATCAAATCCTTAAGGCCGATACCGTCAAAGCCGTGCTCTCGAAAAAGCCGGCTTGCGACATCGATCACGGTTTGCCGGTTCCGCTCAGCCTGAATGCGGCTCACGCGCATCGTCGACCTCCATATTTTAGATTATGTACGACATCTATAATTCAGTTAGAAGCCGAACGCAATCTATCAATGGGCGGCGTCCCACGTGGCGGTTTGCTACGGGCTGAATGTGCCTGCGGCAGGCCTAGATCATTTTCGATGCCGAAGCGCTGCGACGATCACCGCCATCGTCTCGGCGTTGCCGGCGGCGACGGCGGCAAAGGCAAGTGCCGATGCAAAAAGGCCGATTGCCGAAAGACGAAATGCAGCCATTGTGACCTTCCTCAGACCGGCCGGAGCAAAATCCGCGGGAAACCGTTAGGTCCCATTAAGACCATGCAGGAAACCGCAAGGATGGCACAATCTGTCGACAAACAGGAACCGCTCGCCTTCCGCTTCGCCGATGACGGCCTGGTGCCCAACCATCCGCGCTGGCCCATGCTCTTCTATCCCGGCGCCGTGCAGCTGCCGGACGAAGGCGATCCGGCTGCCGTTTTCGAGGATATTTTCGGCGCCAATGGCTGGGGCGACAGCTGGCGCAACGGCATCTACGACTTCGTCCACTATCACTCGCGCATTCACGAGGTGCTGGGCATCGCGCGCGGCACCGCCGAGGTCCGCTTCGGCGGCGATAAAGGCAAGGTGCTGGAGGTGAAGGCGGGCGACGTGGCGGTCCTGCCGGCCGGCACCGGCCATCAGCGCCTGTCCGGCTCGGCCGATCTTCTCGTCGTCGGCGCCTATCCGCCATTCGGCACCTATGATTTGTGCCGGAGCCCGGAGCAGCACGCCGAGGCGCTGCGCACGATCCCGAAGGTCGGCCGGCCCGACAAGGATCCGCTCTTCGGCGGCGAAGGCCCGTTGCTGAAAGCCTGGAGCGAAGGCTGAAATGGCAAGCATCGTCGCCATCGAGCATGTGACGCTGGACGGTGTCTTCCAGGCGCCGGGGCGCGCCGACGAAGACACGCGCAATGGTTTTGCGCACGGCGGTTGGGGCAATCCAGGCAGCGACCCGAAGATGCAGGAAGTCATTGGCCACGCCATGGCCGGCGGCTGGTCGTTGCTCGCCGGCCGCACGACTTATGAGGATCTTCACGAAGCCTGGGCTGTTCGTCAGCCGGCCAGTCCGATGACCAGGGCGCTGACCGGCGCACGGAAGTTCGTCGCCTCGCATGACGCCGGCTATGAGCCGCGCTGGGAGAATTCGGCGCTGCTTGCCGGCGATGCCGGGGAGACGGTGCGCGCGCTGAAGCAAGGTCACGACGAGGCGCTGATTGTGTTCGGCAGCGGCAAGCTGCTGCGCGCGCTGATGCGGCACGGGCTTGTCGATGAGCTGGTGCTGATGGTCCACCCTCAAGGCCGCGGCGGAGCGGCCAGAATAACCGGAACCCAGCGGTTCTTCCTCTACGGATAATGTGTTTTCTTCGGCGCGTAGCTTGCCGGATCGAAATCGAGTTCCTTCGGCAGCGGCTTGCTCGAGCATTGCAGGTGCATCTGGCGGGCAAGAAGCCGTCGCTGCTGGTGCTCATGCTCCTTGACCGCCGCCACCATCCCCATGCTGTAAGGGCCAAGAAGCACGCCGAACCCCCAGCCGGGATGGTCCTTCTCGCGCTGGGCGTAGTCCGATGCCGCGGCGCGGGCCTGCTGGCATTCCGGCGAGGACCATTTCGGATCCTGCTGCGACAGCGAAGCGCCATTATCGGCGGCAGAGGACACGCATCCAGCCACTGCCGCGCTCAGCGCCACGACCACCGCAATTCTCATCGTTTGAGTCCCTGCTAATTCAAGGCGGAGAGAACACAGAACGCTCCTTCGCACAAGCGAGATAGCGGCGAAAAGCAACGGGCAGGGCGGGATAGCCGCCATCGTCGACCTTCGGCGCTCCCGAGATTTTTTCAACGTCCCGTTCCGTTTCCGCCCACCATTTCGTCCTTGCTTCCGTCCCAACGAAAAAGGAGAACCGCAATGGCTGGAATGGTTGTCATCTACAAGCAGCCGGCTGACGCGGAGGCGTTCGACAAGCATTATTTCGAGACGCACATACCGCTGGCCAAGAAGATCCCGGGTCTGAGGAAATACGAGGTCAGCCAGGGGCCGATCACGGCGGTGGCCGGACCATCCGATGTCTACCTGATCGGGACAATTTATTTTGACGATCTCGAAGCGATGAAGAGGGCTTTCGCAAGCCCGGAGGGAAAGGCGGCCGGGGCGGACCGCCGGCTTTACGCACCCGATGAATCGGGGGTCCAGATGTTCCTCTTCGACAGCAGGGAAGTTTGAGCCCGCGGCCGAGACAGGACGATCGGCCGCCGAGAATCGCGGCCGCATCGCTGCTCACGTCGACTTTTTCCGCTCGATGTCGATGCGTTTTTGCTCCGCCGCGGTGATCGCGGTTTCCATCACGGCATCCAGATCGGCCATCGCTTCCAGATGGCCGTGATCGACGATCGACTTGCGCAGCATGCGCATGGCCAGCAACGCGTCGTCCAATGCCTGTTCGACATTTTTGACCATGGCCGGGTCAGCCTTTGCGCTGGCTGCGCTTGTTCGGCGCCGGATCGTCGGCGGCCGGCCTGTCCGGACGATTTGCTAGCGCCTTGCGCGCCAGCGCCTCGGCCGCCGACCGGTCCGGATTGCCGGCCGGTATCGTGACCGCGCCGGGCATCGCAGCACCCGGCTGTTCGCCCAAGCCGTTGTCCTCGCGCTCGATTTCCTCGCAAGCCTGATGCCAGTGCTCCTCGTCCTGGCCATTCGCTTCGCCGCTGCGTTGCCAGATCTCATAGGCGCGGCGCTTGATGCGTTCGTATTTGTCGGTCGCCATTGTCCGATCCTCCGTCATCTGTTCAAACGCGCGCTGGCCGCGAATGATCCGTGACGGGACAGGGAATGGATAAGGTTGCGACTCAGAACCTGCGGCTGAGATAGGCCGATCCGCCGAGGCCAAAGCGCCACTCGGCTTCCACGCCCTTGGTGAGGCCGATCCGGCGACCGGCGAGGATTGCGGCCGGGTCGGCCTCGGAACGGGCGAACTCGAACGGCGGCGCGGTAAGCGAGAGCCCGTTATGCGAACCGTCGATGTCCAGCGCCTGGCAGAGCTTGCCGGGACCGGAGCAGAGCAGCCGGTCGTCATCCGTTCCGCGCCGCTCGCGCATCGCGGCGATGCCGGATTGCGGCTGGATCGCCCGGATCAGCACGGCGCTGCCCGGCAGGCACACCGCGTTCAGGCACCAATGCAGCCCATAGGAACGATAGACATAGGCGTCGCCGGGCACGCCATACATCGGTGCGTTGCGCGGCGTGCGGCCGCGAAAGCTGTGCGATGCGGGGTCGTCGGGCCGGTAAGCCTCGGTCTCGACGATGATCCCGCCGACGCCGGCGAGCCCAAGCCTGGCGCCGATCAGGGCGCGCGCGACGATGACCGCGTCGCGGGCGAAGAAATCGGGCCCGACACTAGGCGGCATGGCGATCGGCGTCGTTCGGACAGCTCATCATCGCCGTCCGCTCAGCCCAAAAGATTGCGCGCCGCGCGCATGAAGATCCGCGAGCCGATCGGGATAAGATCATCCGGGAAATCATAGTCGGGGTTGTGCAGGGAAGGGTGCCTTTCGCCGGCGCCGAGGAAGAACATCGCCGACCTCGCATTGTGGCCGAAAATACCGAAATCCTCCGAGGCGCGCATCGGCAGCGCGTCTTCGCTGCGCGCAATGCCTTCCGCGTCGAGCGCGCGGTTGAGATGCTCCACAGCGTCCGGCGCATTGACGCTGGCGAGGAAGATCTCGTGATAGTCGAAGCGAACGGCAAGGCCGTGCTTCGCGGCGATTTTTGCCGCGAGCGCCTCCGCGGCGGCGACCTGCTCGGCCATGCGCTCGTCGCGGCGGGTGCGCAGCGTCGCCCACACTTCGGCATAGCCGGGCGCGATGCCGAACACGGCTTCGCCCATCGCGCAATGGGTGACGGTCACCATGCCGAAATCCTCGTCGGTGAAGGTCCCGCGCCCGAGCGCGGGCAGCGCCGGCATCAACTCGCTCACCGCCGGCATCGGCGAGGTGCCGGTCTCGGGCATCGAGGAATGCGCCGTCTTGCCCTCGAGCACGATACGCATGCCGCGCGAGGCGCAGTTGACGGTGCCGGCCTTCAGCCGCACCTCGCCGAACGGCACGCCCGGCAGGTTGTGCAGCGAAAACGCAAAATCAGGCTGGATCTCGCCAAAGCGCGGGTCGGCGACGACCCCGGCCGCGCCGTTGCCGGTTTCCTCGGCCGGCTGGAACATCAAGACGACGCGGCCGCGCGCCGGTCTTTCGCGTCCGAACTGGCGGCCGAGCGCCGCCAGGATCGCGGTGTGCCCGTCATGGCCGCACATATGCGACTTGCCCGGCACCTCGGAGGCATGGGCGACGCCCGAAAGCTCCGCGATCGGCAGCGCATCGAGCTCCGAGCGGAACAGCACCGTCGGGCCGGCCTGCCCGCTGTCATAGACCGCCGCCACGCCATGGCCGCCGAGCCCGGTCAGAACCTTGTCCGGCCCGGTATCGGCGAGGAAATTCACCACCTCTTTCGCGGTCCTTTCCTCCTCATTCGAAATTTCCGGCTGCCGGTGCAGCTTGCGCCGCCATTCGGTGAGCTCGACGATGTCTCGATTGGTCAGGGTCATGGGTTGGGGCTCCGATGGGGTTTTTTCAGGTCACACAAACACGATAGGTTTTTTCTCGCGCCGTGCCATGCCGATCAATTCGGATAGGCCATCGGCCTCCGCGAAATCAATGCCGCTATCTCCCCGCCTTCACCTGCGGCAGGTCGCGGCTGATCGGACGAAGGCGACGCTCGTTCTGTCCACCCGCAACGCTCCGCAAAAGTCAGAACCGTTGCCCGATGGTCCCGTCTTGATAGGGAGCCGTCGCGCGGCTTTCTTTTAGCTCCCGGCATCGGCCAGACTCAATCAAGAAATGCCACGTAAACCGCTGAAATCCTTAACACGATTTTCATTCCGCTCGCCTACCCATTAGAGACATGAAAAGGCATGACGAGCGGCTGGTGTCGGGTCCCTCTTCCGAGGGAAGGAGCGAAGCCGTGGAAGCCGGCATCCTGCGCGACCAGCTTGCGGATCTGAGCAAGGGCGTCTTCATCTCGATGCCGATCGGCACGGTGCTCTCGGCCTTGATCCTGGCGGTGCAGCTCTTGTCGGGGGGCGGCCTCGCCGCGGTGCTGTGGTTCGTGGCGATCGCCTTGATCAACGGCGCGCGCGTGGCGCTTGCCGTCACCCAATCGGAAGCCGCCGGTGACAACCCGAGGGCGGTGGGCGCCCGGCTTTCGCTTTATGGCCTGATGGCGCTTGCCTCGGGTGTCGCCTGGTCTTTTCTGGCGCTGCTGAGCGACGGATACACGACCAGCCAGGCGCCGCTCTATCTGATCGTGCTCGCCGGCACTTCGGCCGGTTCGGTCACCTACGGAACCTCCTATGCGCCGGCTTCGATCAATTTCATTATCCTGCCGCTCCTCACCGCCGCCGGCTGCGTGCTTGCCAAGGGCGGCGTTGAAAATTACGTGCTCGCCTTCACCGTGCTGCTTTTCCTTGGCGGCATGGTCAGGAGCGCGCTGCTCGGGCAATTCCGCTTCCGCGAGACGAGCCGGCTCAAATACGAGGCGCGCGAATTCGCCGCCGAGATGGAGCGCAACTCCAGGCGCGACCCGCTGACGAATCTGCTCAACCGCTATGGGCTGGAGCAGGCGATTGCCAAGCTCGGGCTCTCCGACGGCCCGTTCGTGGCCATGCTGATCGACCTCGATGGCTTCAAATCCGTCAACGACACCTATGGCCACAACATCGGCGACGACCTTTTGGTCAAGGTGGCGCGCCGGATCGAGGACCACGCTCCGCAAGGTGCCACGATCGCGCGCATCGGCGGCGACGAGTTCGTGCTGCTTTTCTCCGCCGGCAGGTCGCAGCAAGCGGCCGGCGAGCTTGCATCCGCCATCATCGCTGCCATCGCCAATCCGGATTCGGAGTTGAATTCGGTGCGCGTCGGCGCCTCGATCGGCATCTACCAATCGGAAAAGCCGCGACTGACCGAGATGCTGCTCAAGGCGGATTTCGCGCTCTATGCCGCCAAGCGCGGCGGTAGGAACGAATATTGTCTCTTCGACGCCGGGCTGGACGCCGCGCTGGAACGCAAGAATTGCATCGAGCGCGACCTGCGCGGCGCCATCGAAACCGGCACGCTCTGCTCCTGGTTCCAGCCTTTGGTGCGGCTCGATACCAACGCGGTGGTTGGTTTCGAGGCGCTGCTGCGCTGGCACCACGATGTCCATGGCGCCATCTCGCCACCCGAGATCGTCACTGCCGCGCGCGAAACCGGGCTGCTTTCGCTTCTGACCGAGACGGTGTTCTTCAATTGCTGCGCCATCATCGCAGAGCTCGTGAAGCATGGGCGCCGCGATGTTCGCGTCGCGATGAACCTCTCGCCGCGCGAGCTCGAGGCCGGCAATGTCGACGACATGATCCTCGACGGCCTGAAGGCCAAGGACGTGCCTGCCGCGATGCTCGAGATCGAGATCACCGAGGAGGCGCCGGTCGACCGCGACCGGGTCGACGAAAAGGTCGGGCGCCTGGCGGATGCGGGCATATCGATCGTGCTCGACGATTTCGGCACCGGCTTCTCGACCCTGGTTTCACTCAAGGACAGCCGCATCCGCAAGATCAAGATCGACAAGGATTTCGTGCGCGACCTGGCGAAATCCCTCGAGGACCAGGCCGTGGTCGAGGCGGTGATCGGCCTCGGCCGGACGCTGGGCATCGAGGTGATGGCCGAGGGGGTCGAGACCGACGCCGACCGTATGATCCTGCGCTCGCTGGGCTGCGTGATTGGGCAAGGCTATCTTTTCTCGGCCGCGCTCCCCCTGGGCGATGCGCTCGCCTTCGACGCGACCGGTAGTTCCGCCACCGAGGCCCTTTTCGAGCCGCGGCGCACGCCCAAGAGCGGCAGCGCCGCCTGATTGGCCACCGCCAAGGGCATTCATTGACTTGGCGGGCAACCGGCGTCGGAAGGACAGGGTAGCCGCGGCCCGCGTGAAACCTTTTGATTTTTGGGCCGTTGTGGCGCGATGTCCCCGGCCAAGCACAAACCGAAACCGGCCGACAGCGCCACGCAGCGCGGTGCAAGCAAGCCGCGTTCGGCGCCGCCGCGCCAGGACAAGCCGCGCCAGTCGGAACCGCGTGGCGCCCCGAAGCCGCGCGCCGAGCGGGCGCGGGAAGACACACGGCACGAAGACCGGCTGAAAGACGACAAGGCGCAGCAACGCAAGCCGCAGGCCGGCGAGGCCGAAGAAAAGGCATCCGCCGACGCCGCGCCGGAAGCCATCGGCCATGCCGGGTCGCCGCCGCCCGAGGCGATCGAGCCGGATCCCGAGCTTTCGCCCGAGGAGGCCGTGCGGGCGCGCAAGAGATATCTGCTGCGGCGCTTCTGGATCAGCGGGCGCGGCTATTGGGGTTTGCGCGGCGACAGGCTTGCCTGGCCGCTGACGATCGGGCTGCTCACGCTGATCTGCGTCAATGTCGGCTTCCAATACGGCATCAACCGCTGGAACCGCGCGATCTTCGACGCCATCGAGCTGCGCGACGCGCACACCGTCTACTGGTTGAGCGCCGTCTTCCTGCCGCTGGTCGCCGGCAGCATCAGCCTGGTGGTCGCGCAAGTGTACCTGCGCATGACCATGCAGCGCCGCTGGCGCTCCTGGCTGACCACGGCCGTCATCCAGCGCTGGCTGGCCAGCGGCCGCTACTACCAGCTCAACCTCGTCAAGGGCGACCATGCCAACCCGGAGGCTCGCCTCACCGAGGATCTGCGCATCGCCACCGAATCGCCGGTCGACTTCATCGCCGGCGTCCTCAACGCCTTCCTGTCGGCCTCGACCTTCATCGTGGTGCTATGGACGATCGGCGGCGCGCTGAGCTTTTCGCTGGGCGGTTCCACCATCACCGTGCCCGGCTTCCTCGTCGTCACCGCGGTCATCTACGCGGCGATCACCTCGACCTCGATGTTCGCCATCGGCCGCCGTTTCGTCCAGCTTTCCGAGGACAAGAACCAGGCCGAGGCCGAGTTTCGCTACGTGCTGACGCGCGTGCGCGAGAATGGCGAGAGCATCGCGCTGCTGGGCGGCGAGGAGGAGGAGAACGCCGGCATCGACCGCACCTTCGCCGGCGTGCTCGGCCGCTGGGCGCGGCTCACCGGCCAGCACATGCGCACGGCACTGGTTTCGCAAGGCTCCAGCCTGTTCGCGCCGGTGGTGCCGGTGCTTCTATGCGCGCCGAAATTCCTCGACGGCTCGATGACGCTGGGCCAGGTGATGCAGGCGGCCTCCGCCTTCGCCATCGTGCAGGGCGCCTTCGGCTGGCTGGTCGACAATTATCCGCGCCTGGCCGACTGGAACGCCTCGGCCCACCGCATCGCCTCGCTGATGATGTCGCTGGACGGGCTGGAGCGCGCCGAGGAGAACGACAAGCTCGGCCGCATCCAGCGCGGCGAGACCGCAGACGGCGCGATGCTCAGCCTCAACAATGTTTCCGTGACGCTCGATGACGGCACCGCCGTGGTCAAGGAAACCGAGGTGGAGATCGCGCCTGGCGAGCGCGTGCTGGTCTCGGGCGAATCCGGTTCGGGCAAGTCGACGCTGGTGCGCGCCATCGCAGGCCTCTGGCCCTGGGGCAGCGGCAGCGTCGATTTCCACCCGGGCAAGCGCCTCTTCATGCTGCCGCAGCGCCCCTACATCCCGTCCGGCACGCTGCGCCGCGCCACCGCCTATCCCGCCGCCGCCGAGAACTGGAAGACGAAAGAGATCAATTCGGCCCTCGACAAGGTGGGCCTCGGCTATCTGAAGAGCCGGCTGGAGGAAGAGGCGCCCTGGGACCAGACGCTGTCGGGCGGCGAGAAGCAGCGTCTCGCCTTTGCCCGCCTGCTGCTGCACGCGCCGGACATCGTGGTGCTCGACGAGGCGACCTCGGCGCTGGACGAGAAGAGCCAGGACAAGATGATGCGGACGGTGATCAAGGTGCTGCCCCAGGTCACCATCATCAGCGTCGCCCACCGCGCCGAGCTGGAAGCCTTCCACACGCGAAAGATCACGCTGGAGAGGCGCGAGGGCGGGGCGCGGCTGGTGAGCGATGTCGAGCTCGCGCCGAAGAAGCGCGCGCCAGGCCTGCTGCAGCGCGCGCTGTGGGGCAGCGGCGGCGATAAGGGATAGGGCACTCTGACGTCGTGCGTAATCCCCGGCGGCGCTTCCCCACTCCGACAAGCGCGCGGCCTTCGCAAGCCTGGGTTCCTCGCCCCACAAAGTGGGCTACGCTATGCGCATATCTTCTGTGACTGGCGCGACTGATCAGGCCGAGGCTTGACTGCCAGGTGGTTCCCCCAATCCGTCGCTGCTTCGCAGCGCCACCTTTCCCCCCTCCGGAGGGAAAGGAAGGGAGCCTTGCTGGACGAGCGTTGACGGCAAAAAGCTTGGCGCCTTCCCCGTCGATCGGGGGAGAGGTGGCTCGGCGAAGCCGAGACGGAGTGGGGGTCGACCAGCGCTACATTAGCCAATGCATGCGCCGAGCTGCCATGCACGCCATCGCCAAAGGCCAGCCGCTTGGAAACATGCATGCCGTAGACGAAGTGGGGACAGGTGGCTCGGCGCGCAGCGCCGAGGCGGAGCGGAGCGGGGCCGGCGTCTGCGATTACGGCCAAACGCGCCCACACTGAACAGTCTGTAGAGTGGCTCGCCGTTTCCATGAACCGAAGAACCGCCTAGAGTTCCGCACGACAGACTGGAACCATCGGGGAGGGGAGAATCGCGATGAACCAAGCCAAGCCGCACGATCCGAGGCCGCTTTCGGAAATCGCCAGTTATCACGCTCACATCTATTACGGCGATGAGGCGCAGCGCCGGCAGGCCGAATGGCTGCGCCAGCGCATCGGCGAGCGTTTTCGCGTGCGCCTCGGCAACTGGCGCGACGAGCCGGTCGGCCCGCATGAGCAGGCCATGTACCAGGTCTCCTTCGCCACCCAGATCTTCGCCACGCTGGTCCCCTGGCTGATGCTGAACCATGGCGGCCTCAGCATCCTCATCCACCCCAACACCACCAACCCCAAGCGCGACCACCTGGTCGACCCGATCTGGATCGGCCACGCGCTGCCGGTGAAGGGCGAGGTGCTCGGCGAGGAGGACGAGGCGGAAGAGGCGCTGGAGGTCAATACGGAACCGACGCTGGGGGTGTGAGGACGCGCGTGAATTGTTGCTGTCGAGCTTAAGCCCGAAACGATTGTCTGCTTCGGGGACGCAAGCGGACAGTCTGCTTGGTTATCCCAAACCGAAAAAACTGTGGTCGTCGCGGCTGGAAATCTGCAAACCAAGAACAAGCTCTCGCTCCGTATTCGCTGAAGACTCCTCTTTTGATTCGGTACGCGCGGGGCTGATGGCGTCCTGATAAGTATAGGTCTCATTAGGATTAGGACACTTTGCGTCATCATGACCAATGAGCCAGAACCAAGCTTGTCGCTGCTTGCTCTGCAGGACGCCTCACTTGAGGCAGTGACTGTGATCCGCGATGAGATCCGGTTCATCTTCGAGAGCAATCCAGAGAAAGGGCCGTTTTCGCAGACCGTTTATGGCCTCGTACGGCTGATGGGCGATCGAAGCCAAGCCACGTTGATGCTAGCCAGCTGGTCGATGCCATGGGATGCCGAGATTGTCTTGCGGGCATTCTACGAAACCGCCGCCAAGGTCCTTCTCTTGACGATGTCGCCTAACGGTCAACGGGAAAAACTGCTGACGGAATTTTGGGATGATTTCGATTCAATCCACACGATTCGGCGGGCACGCAAGGCGGCACTTGCGCTCGGCACGCCTGGTGAGGGCGAAGGCGATCGAGACGTTTTCGAGGCGCTGATCGATCCCGATTATAACGACCTGTCACATCGCCATAATAAGGCTGCCCGGAAAGCGATCGAGCAGCGGTGGTCGTTCTCGGAGATAATTGAGACGCTCTCACGCTTGGGTGCCGGAGAAGATGTCCGGCACGTGAAGTCGTTGCTTCACATGTACGGTATGGCCAGCCATTTCGTCCATGGCGACAAGACGGCCTTGGATTTGGCCCACGACCGGGTTACGCGTCCTGAACCTGAAAGATCGATAGTAGCGGCCGCTCAGGCTGCTCGCATCCACTCTGACATCGTACATCTCTGGTTCATGTGCACAGACACGATTTCGCGCGCCCTAGGCGTTCCGTTCAGTGATGCCGCCACAGTCGTTGCGGCGGTGCGAAAGGTAGAACAGTTGGGTAGACCTTTCGTCGTACTGTTCGAGGAGAGCCAGAAAGGGTTTTACCAAGGCTTGCGGGACAAATATGCGAGTAAGCGGACTGAGGTGGACCGGTGACTTCAGGCCCCGCCTACGCCCTCAACCTTCCTCCGGCACCACAAAGGAAAGCGCGATCAGGTCATCGACGTCGATGCCGCCATGGCCATTGTCCAGCACGTCCGCGACCTTTTGAAAGGCCAGCATGTCATCCATGCTGAGCTTGGCTTCCCGCAGCCTGTCTTGCAAGCCCGCCACCTTGGTTTCCAGGATCCTGGAAGTCTCGATCATGCTTGCCTCCGTTGCTGTCCAACGCCGCGTTCCACACGCTCAGCATCAGGCACGTGAACACGACCGGCCCGATGAAAAGGCCGATCGCCACGGCCGCCGCAATGCCCATCCGCTCCGCTTTGGCGGTGATCCTTGCAAGGCCGTCATCGGCCGGGACGAGATTGGAAAGATCGCCGTGTTGGAGCGCGCTGTTGTCGTTTACGGCCGTCGGGGGCATCTCCCACCGCTCTCGGAAAGGAAGCTGCTGCTCGGCAAAAGGTTCGCGGGCACTCATCCGCATAGGTCACACCCCCGAAAACGCCGCCTTGCCGTGGCGTTCGAAAAGCGCCAGCTTGGCCGAATAGCCAAGCCTGAGCTTGGTCTTGCAGGCATCGCACCGAAAGGTGCTCACCGACTTGAACCATGAACCGTTCCTGATGATCGGCCGGCGGCAATTCGGGCATTCATAGCGAAGACTCACGTCCCGCAACTCCTCGGAAATCGACATTGTCCACCTCTGTCCCCAGCCCCTGTTCTTTCTGCGGATGCCCACCACCTGGGAGCAGGTGGCGGGCGATCCAGCCAACTGACGATGAAGGGACTGATTGCTCGTCAGCGCAGCCCTAATGAGATTGCAGGGATTATGTTTCGCGCGATGGACCAATGCGCTGGCGAATGGGACCTCAGTCGGATCGAGGGCCGTATCAGCGGAACCTAATGTTTCTCGCGCGCTTATGGCCACATGAGCAGGCGAGGTCTCGACTTCTTCGACAGATGGATGGCGGAGCATCTGCCGAACGTGATGACGGATGACCCCGTCGCAGTGGCCGACCTCGCCGACGAAATGATCAAGGCGGCCGAGCGCGAAGGCATCGCGGCCAGCGAGATCAACGAGGAAATCGAGAGCGTCTTCGAGGTGATCTTCGAGGCGCTGCAGCATCGCGAAGGCAGTCTGGGGGAGAGCGACCAGGCTGTCTTTGAGCTGCTTGCAGGGCGCCTGGCAAGGGAGGCCGGCATCACCCAGGAGCAAGCCGGCGAGCTGATCGAGACGATCGGAACCGACTGGGGTTCGCTCCTTCGCGAAGCTCATTTTCTGAAAGAGCAGGGGGGATGAGCGAGCGTGGCGCGGAGTTCTTTGGCGGATGGATCACCGATAATGTGATGCGCGGTAATGTGGGCGCGGACATCGTCTCGGTAGCCGAACTGACGGCCAAGCTGTTCGCCGATGCCAGGGCGGCAGGTATCGCCGAGGACGAGATTGAAGAGGAAGTCGGAAGCGCATACGAAGCGATCCTGGCCGCCATAGTCGGCTCCGAGCACAGCGGCAATCCGTAACGATCGGATGGCCGTCCATGCGAACTGGGGAGCGGCGGTGAGATCCGCGCCGAACCATAGGAACATTAGCGCGCCCTAAGGGTTCTCTCAGCAAGGATCGCAGGTGGAACCATGGCCGAGTTGGCATTCGCTTTTGTGTACTATTCGGGGCTGACCGGCCATGACATGGTGGGTGCGGTCGTGTCTTTGACCGCGGGGCTTCTTCTCTACAACGTTGTGCGCGAAGACCGGCCAAACCGATAACCAGCCCGATAATCATGAGCGGCTCGAAAGCGGGTGGTGCCCGCGAGCCTGACCGGCGGCGGGCACGGACCGGATGCAGGGTGCCTGCCGAACGACGGACGCTTGGAGCAGCCGCCCTGCTTGGAACATTAGTGCGTGCTAATTATTAGTCCTCGATAGGAGGACCTGCCAATGCACAGCATTATCTATCTTATCGGTCTCGTCGTCGTCATTCTCGCCATCTTGAGCTTTTTCGGGCTTAGACGGTAAGGGCCAAGCGGCCGGCACGGTCGCCAGACATGCCGGTTTCAATTTGACAGTGCCAATATCATGGCGCCAGCCAAGGAAACCCGCGGATGGAGGTGGCTGCGGATATCTTCGCCTATGTCTGGGACGCCTGCGTGCTGCAGCAGTTCTGTCGATGCATTCGTCGCCGCCCGTTGCCGAAGTCAAACGGCGGCAGGAACTGCGTGAGCGGCTCGACAGCCGATGGTGGGCGTGTGACGGCCTGCCGCCGGTTCACTCACCCTCCAGCCAGCCGCGGCAGCAGGAAAATCTCCGCCCCCTCCGGCAGTTCCTTGCTCCACGTATCCCGATAAATCGTCCCGTCGATCGCCACCGCGATTCCCCGATCGATCCACGGCTCGATCCCGGGATACTGTTCCGCCAGCTTGCGGAACAGCTCCCTTATGTCCTTGGCCTCGATCTCGTGCTTGGCCTTGCCGCCGGCGACGGCGCTGAGCGAGCCCCAGAGGGTGACCTCGACCATCAGCGCCTCAAGGTGCGTCGATATTCAGGTGAGGCCGGCCTGCGAATGACGGCTTCCTGCGCTTCCGGTGCTCACGTACGTCAAGTACGCTCCGCTCCGGTTCTCGGAAGCCATCATTCTCGGCTCGGCCTGACCTGAATCTCAACACACCTTGCCCTAGCTTGGATACCTCTCAGCCTTCCCGCTCCGCCTCCAGCGCCGCCAGGATGCGCGGCGGCGACATCGGGATGTGGGTCATGCGCACGCCGACCGCGTTCGACACCGCGTTGGCGATCGCCGCCAGCGGCGGCACGATCGAGGTTTCGCCCACGCCGCGCACGCCGTAGGGGTGGTTGGGGTTGGGGATTTCCAGGATCTGCGTATCGATCATCGGCAGGTCGGAGCAGACCGGGATGCGGTAGTCGAGGAAGCCGGCGTTCTGCAGCCGCCCGTCCTTGCCGTAGATATACTCCTCGTTGAGCGCCCAGCCGATGCCTTGCGCGGCGCCGCCCTGGTACTGACCCTCGACATAGGTCGGGTGCACCGCCTTGCCGGCGTCCTGCACCACCGTGTAGCGGATCACCCTGGTCGAGCCCGTCTCGGGGTCGACCTCGACGTCGCAGATATGGGTGGCGAAGGACACGCCGGCGCCGTCGGCGACGAGCTCGCTATGGCCGGCGATCGGCCCGCCGGTCGTACCCGACTTGGCCGCGATGTCCTTCAGCGACAGCGGCGAGAGGTTGCCGTATTTCTCGCCCTTGGCGATGGCGTGGCCCTTTTCCCAGGTCACGTCCTCCACCGGGATGTCCCACATCTGCGCGGCGCGATCCTTGAGGATCTTGATCGCGTTGCGCGCGGCCGAGATCGTCGCCATCGAGGAGGAGAAGGTGCCGCGGCTGCCGTCGGTCATGTCGTTGTAGCCCAGCGAAGACGTGTCGGCGACGATCGCCTTGACGTTGGAGTAGTCGATGCCGAGCTCCTCCGCCGCCACCAGCGACAGCGAGGCGCGGGACCCGCCGACATCGACGGTGCCGACGGCCAGCGAGACCGTGCCGTCCATGCCGATGTTCAGATCCGTGCAGGTCTGGCCGCCGAAGTTGAACCAGAAGCCGCAGGCCATGCCGCGCCCCTGGTTTGCTTTCAGCGGCGCCTTCATGTGCGGATGGCTCTTCACCGCCTCCAGCGTCGGCCCGATGCCGATCGGTCCGTAGATCGGGCCGTAGGACGAGCGCGTGCCTTCCTGCGCGGCGTTCTTGATGCGGAAGTCCACCGCATCCATGCCGAGCTCCTTGGCGAGCTCGTCCACCGCGCTTTCCACGGCAAAGGCGGCCATCGGCGCGGAGGGCGCGCGATAGGCCGCGGTCTTGGGCCGATTGACCAGCACTTCGTAGCCGACGGTCTTGACGTTCTCGAGCTTGTAGCAGGCGAAGGCCGTCATGGCGCCGATCTCGGCCCAGGAGCCGGCATAGGGGCCGCAGCTATAGCGCAGCGTCGCTTCCGCCGCGGTGATGGTGCCGTCTTTCCTCGCGCCGATCTTGACGTCGATCGAGGTGGCGCTGGTCGGGCCCGAGGCGCGAAAAACCTCGTCGCGGGTCATCACCAGTTTTACGGGACGGCCGGCCTTGCGCGACAGCGCCAGCGCCACCGGCTCGGCCCAGACATGGGTCTTGCCGCCGAAGCCGCCGCCGATCTCCGACGAGGTGACGCGCAGCTTCGAGGCTTCGAGCCCAAGCAGCTGGGCGCAATGCTGGCGGTAGACGAAATGGCCCTGCGTGCACACCCAAAGCTCCGCCGTGCCGTCCGGGTTGACGCTCGCCACGCAGGCATGCGGCTCGATATAGCCCTGATGCGTCTGCTCGGTCTTGAACGAGCGCTCGACGATGAAATCGGCCTCGGCGAAACCCTTGTGGACATCGCCATGGCCGAACTGGGTGCGCTTGGTGACGTTGGAGGGCTTGGCCGGCTTTTCCTCCAGGCCCTCGGTATAGACCTGGTCGTTGATCAGCGGCGCGTGGTGCTGGGCCGCCTCGTCGACATCGGTGACATGCGGCAGCACCTCATAGTCGACCTCGATCAGCTTCAGCGCCTGGCGGGCGGTGCGGGCGTCGATCGCCGCCACCGCGGCCACCGCATGGCCGTCATAGAGGGCCTTCTTGCGCGCCATGCAGTTGTCGAGGATGTCGTACATGGCGGCATCGCCGTCGGTGAGGTCGGGCAGGTCCTTGGCCGTGATCACCGCCTTCACGCCGGCGAGCTTTTCCGCCTTCGACGTGTCGATGCTTTTGATCACCGCATGCGCGTGCGGGCTGCGCAGGATCCGGCCGACGAGCTGGCCGGCCATGTTGAAGTCGGCACCGTAGCGGGCGCGTCCCGTCACCTTGTCGACGCCGTCGGGGCGGACCGGCCGCGTGCCGACCGAGGAGAAATTGCGTCCGGAGTAGCGCGGATCGAAGTTCATGATCAGGCTCCCTTCATCACGTTTGCCGCATCCTGGACGGCGCGCACGATCTTGTCATAGCCGGTGCAGCGGCAGAGATTGCCGGCCAGCCCAAAGCGGATTTCCTCCTCGGTGGGCGAGGGGTTCTTCTCCAGCAGGTCCTTGGCCGCGATCAGGAAGCCCGGCGTGCAGATGCCGCATTGCAAGGCCGCATGCTCCAGAAACTTCTGCTGCAGCGGATGCAGCTGGTCGCCATGCGCCATGCCCTCGATGGTCTCGACCTTGCGGCCCTCGGCTTCCGCGCCCAGCACCAGGCAGGAGCAGACCAGCCTGCCGTCGACTATGACGCTGCAGGCGCCGCAGTCGCCGGTGCCGCAGCCTTCCTTGGCGCCGGTCAGCCCCAGCCGGTCGCGCAGCACGTCCAGCAGCGTCTCATCGGGCTGGCACAGATACTCGACGGCGTCGCCGTTGATCGTGGTTGATACAGCTATACCGGCCATTATTTGCCTCCCGCACGCTTGTAGGCGGTCGTTGCGGCTCTCTGTGCCAGCACGCCCGCGACTTTCCGTCTGAATTCGATGGTGCCGCGCTTGTCGTCGATCGGGCGGCAGGCGCCGGCGCAGATCTTCGCCAGCCGCTCCAGCGTCTCTTCGTCGAGCTTCGAGCCGATCAGCACTTGCCCGGCTTCCTCGACCAGAAGCACCGTGGGTGCGGCGGCGCCGAGCGCCACGCGGGCGGTCTTGATCGCGCCCTTCTCGTCCAGCGTCAGGTTGACGCCGGCGCTCACCACCGCGATGTCCATCTCGGTGCGCGGAATGAAGCGCAGATAGGCGTCGCCCGCATGCTCAGGCCGCTTGTCGAGCAGGATCGCTTCGATCATCTCGCCCTTGGCCAGAGACGTGCGGCCGGGTCCGGTCGGCACGGCTTCCACGGCAATCGTGCGCTTGCCCGAGGGCCCGGCGACGACTGCTTGTGCCGCGGCCGCGACCAGCGCCGGCACGCTGTCGGCGGCGGGCGAGGCATTGCACAGATTGCCGGTGATGGTGCAGCGGCCCTGCACCTGCTTGGAGCCGATCAAATTGGCCGCCTCGACCACGCCGGGCCACGCCTTGCGGAGCGCCTTGTTCTCGCCCAGCACCGCGCAGGGCACCGCGGCACCGATCCGAAAACCGTCGGCCGTTTCGGCGATGTCGGCCAGGCCGCCGATCGCCTTGATGTCGACGATCAGCTCGGGCTCGATGAAGCCGCCCTTCATCCTCACCAAAAGGTCGCTGCCCCCGGCCAGGATCGCGGCCGGGCCTACCGCCTTGGCGAGCTCGCCAACGGCATCTTCGATTGAAAGCGGACGTATGTAACGCATCGTCTCCCCTTGGTGGTCATAATCGGATCGCCCGTTATAAAGCGTCTGGTTATAATGGCCATCCCGTTCGTGCATGTCCGGGTTGGGCCAGAGCCCTATTCCAGATGCGCCCAGAGGGCGGGCCAGGGGCAGGCAGCGCGACAGAGCCGGATGCGGCAATCGCCCGGCGGAGCCATTCATGCGATTAACGCCATGCGCGTCGCCTATTGCCTGCGTGGCGGCGTTGGCGAAGCAGCGCCGACCGTGCGGAATGGTCGAAGATGGCTTTGAGACAAGGCAGGGGGCGTCGGCTCGCAAAAGCATGGCCAAGAAATTCGCATTTCTTTTGGTGCGCGATTTCACCTTGTCGCCGCTGTCGCTGTTCATCGACACGCTGAGGCTCGCCGGCGACGAGGGCGACCGCAGCCGCAGGATCGAGTTCGACTGGGAGATCGTCGGCGAGCGCGGCCTGCCGATCCGCGCCAGCTGCGGCGTCGAATTGCTGCCGACCAAGGCGATGGGCAATCCGGAGGATTTCGACAATGTCGTGGTGGTCGGCGGCCTGCTCGACACCAGCCGCAAGCTGAGTTCGGAAAAGGAGGCGTTCCTGTTGCGCGCTGCGCAGAAGGGCGTGCCGCTCACCGCGCTCTGCACCGGCAGCTTCGTGCTGGCGCGCTACGGCCTGCTCGACGGCTACAGCGCCGCGGTCAGCTGGTTTCACATCAAGGATTTTCGCGCCGAGTTCCCCGATGTGAACGCCCATGCCGACAGCCTCTATTCCGTCGACCGCGGCCGCGCCACTTGCGCCGGCGGCACGGGCGCGGCCGACCTTGCCGGCTATTTCGTCTCGCAATTCATCGGCCGGAAGGCGGCGGAGAAGGCGGCCAAGATCCTGGTGCTCGACCGCATCCGCTCCAGCCGCGACGTGCAGCCGGTCGGCGATCTTTTTCCAGCGGCCGCGAGCCGCGCGGTGAAGCGGGCGCTGCTCCTGATGGAAAGCAATCTTCAGGAGCCGATCCCGATCGCCGAGATCGCCGCCAGGCAGAACTGCTCGCGCCGCCAGCTCGAGCGCTTGTTCGGCACCGAGCTCGGCATCGGCCCGATGGCCGCCTATCTGGCGCTCAGGGTGCACTACGCCAGGTCGCTGCTGGAAGGCAGCGAACTCGCGATCGGCGAGATCGCCTATCGCTGCGGCTTTGCCAATGCCGGCCATTTCAGCCGCGTCTTTCGCCAGCAGGCCGGCATCACGCCGACCCATCTCAGGCACCCGAATCGGGTTTTGGCGAATGACGTTGCCAAGTAGCGGTCCCTGTGCACGACTTCGGCAAGCTGGTTTCTATGTCACAGCGATGACTTTCCCCGTCGCACCAAGACGACACAGGACCTTCGCTTGTCGCACTTGGATGCCGCCTGGAAGCGCATAGTTTATTCGCACCTCGATCGGCGCCGCCAGACCGGCTTTGCGTTGGCGCATCGGACCGGCACTGACCGCGAATACGCGCACAGCACCAAGCGGCGTCGTGACCGACATGATCGCCGCGCGGCAAGCGCTCACGACTTTGGGCGGCGTGCCTGGCTTCGCTTTCAACGATACAAGGGGCGCAAAAGGATAGCCCGCTCCAAACCGCCCGAACTCCCCGCCACCGGTGCTGGAGGGTTTGAGGATGGATGGCAGGCTGATCGCGGTTGTCGCGCTTCTGGCGGAGAAAACGGTGGGGTTGTCGGGAGGCGCGGTGTCCCCGGTGCCTGACGTTGCGGTGCCGGCATTCGTCGACACGCCGGCGCTTGCGCTGCCTGCAGCGTCACCCGTCGAAACGCTGGCGCCAATCGACCCGGTACCAGCATTCGCGGACGCGCCAAGGCTCGCCCCTCCTGCGCCTGCCGACGCGCCAAGGCTGACGCCGCCTGAGCTCACCGACGCGCCAACGCTTGCGCTGCCCACATTTGCCCCCAAGCCAGCGGAGACACCTTGTGATCCGGCGCCCAGTCCAGCGCCGACGCCAATGCCGCCGACCTTGCCGCCACCGCCGACATCAAGGGCGGCCGCCGGTCCGGTAGCGGCTGCGATCATCAAAGCGACCGCCACGTATTTGCCCATTTCAGGACCCCTCCTGGGCATGCGTTCCTGCCAATCCAAATGTACTCCCGACCATCATCATCGAGGTGGGGTCGGAAGCAACGCGTCGGGGAGAGTGATCGTCGTCGCCACCAGAACCCGTTTCGGTGGTCTTGGGATCTTCGCTCTGTTCTTATCCTGCAAGCCTGTTCGGCGGACAGCTTGGCCATCCTGGCTGGCAAGTGAAACCGCGGCGGAACGCGTCCCAGGCGCGCGCTCCGTCTGCGCTGTGCGGCGCGCGCTTTGCGCCTTGACGAGATCGATCGCCTTTCGCGCAGCGGTGAGAGCGACGGACATGTCGGTCAGCTTTTGACGCTCCTGCTCCAGCGCTGCGTTCAAGTCGGCAGATGCCTGCTTCGCGGCGTCTCTTTCCCGACGGGCGTCATCGGCATCGCTTGCGGCCGAAACCGCGCGCGTGTGTTCCAGATCCAATGCCTGGTTGACATGCTTTGCGGCAGTAACCGCGAGCTGGAGGTCCTTTAGGGCGGTGGCCCGCTCGGCCGCAGCCAGATTTGCGCGTTTCTGATCGGCCTCGCCGGCCTGGCGAGCCATGGCGAGTTCGTGCTCGAATTGTTCGACCTTATGGCGCTCTTCGGCAACCGATTGATTTGCCTCGCCCAGGGACGCTTCCACAGCGTTGCGTGCTTCGTTTGCAGAAATCAACTGTGCCTTCAAGTCTTTGATGACGCGCTGCGCCGCTTCCAGATCGAGTTTGAGGGTTCCGTTGCTTTGGTTCGCCTCTCTCAGGGCCTTTGTCTGCTCTGCGGAGGTGCTGGCCAACAGCCTTGCCTGGGCGCTTGCTGTGCGCTCGGCATCCTGACTCAGGCCCAGTTGCGCTTTTGTCGACGCCAGTTCGCCTCGCGCTGCCGCGATCTGTTGCTGGATTTCGGCGCTGTTGTCTGGGGGAGATACCGCCGCCAAGAGGAGGATGCATCCGGGAACGGCGCTCCACCTCCAGTGGCGCATGCTGAAGCGAACCCACGCCGGGCGCGGGTCGTCTTCGAACTCCTCGTAAGATCCATGTATGGACGTCACTGGCCACGGTCCTCTGTCTGCCGGTATTCTTCGCGATGCTCAAGAAACACGTCATAGCGGCTGTGCGTGCGCAAAATTAAGATTTTCGGTCTTGGCGGTTCGCTCCGTGTTGAACTCCATCTACAGCTTGGACAACTTGTATTTTGCGCAGTTGACGGGCTGCTTATACCAGGTACGCCTTTAGGGGCAGGATGCATCATCCAAATGGACTACATGTCATGATTGATCGTCTCGGAGCAGAACTTCTCGATGGCGGGCTGATCAATGTCGGGCAGTCTAAGCGCGCGGTTGCTGCTGCGCAAAATGATGAGGGTCCGCGATAACCCTGGTCGGGTCGCATGACCGGTCTGGCCGATTGCGCCGGCGCGCAAACGAGCCGTAGCTTCGTGACGAGCGGCGCGCCGCTGTTTCAACAGTCGAATTCGCCTTCGGAACGCCATGCCGCATTATCCCGACGCCATGCCTGGATCGAAAACCCTGTTCGAGCGCGCCAGGAAGGTGATGCCGGGCGGCAATACGCGCACCACGGTCTTCGTCGATCCGTTTCCGATCTACGCCGCGCGCGGCGAGGGGTGCAGGGTCTGGGACGTCGACGGCAATGCCTATTACGATTGCATCAACAATTTCACCGCGATGATCCATGGCTACGCGCATCCCGATGTCACCGCGGCCGTCGTCGAGCAGCTGCCCTTCGGCACCGCTTTCGGCGCCCCGACGCTGAGCGAGATCGAGCTTGCCGAGCTGCTGGTCGAGCGGCTGCCCTCCGTCGACCAGATCCGCTTCACCAACTCCGGCACCGAGGGTGTGATGATGGCGATCAAGGCTGCGCGCGCCTTCACTGCGCGGCCGAAGATCGTCAAGATCGAAGGCGCCTATCACGGATCCTACGATTTCGCCGAAGTCAGCCTGGACTCCTCACCGGCGAACTGGGGCGACCTGCCCAGGTCGACGCCCTATGCAAAGGGCACGCCGCGCGGCGTGCTGGACGATGTTATTGCCGTGCCCTTCAACGACACCGAGGCGCTGCGCGCCGTCTTAGCCGCCGAGGGCGACAGCATCGCGGCCGTGCTGATCGACCCGATGCCCAACCGTGCCGGCCTCATACCGGCGCGTCGTGACTATCTTCAGGCCATGGTCGAGACCGCCCATGCGGCGGGCGCGCTGGTGATCTTCGACGAGGTCATCTCGTTTCGGCTGGGCTGGTCTGGCGCGCAAGGGCTGTGGGGCATCGAGCCCGACCTGACGGCGCTGGGCAAGCTCATCGGCGGCGGCTTTCCGGTCGGCTCCGTCGGCGGGCGCGCCGATATCATGGCGGTGTTCGATCCAACCGCAGGCCAGCCCGCACTGCCGCATGGCGGCACCTTCACCGCCAATCCGGTGACCATGCGCGCCGGCCTTGCCTCGATGCGGGCGCTGACGAAAGAAAGTTTTGCCCATCTTGATCGGCTTGGCGCATCGTTGCGCGAAGGGATTACCGCCTCATTCGAAAAGCATGGACTTGCAGGCCAATGCGTCGGCCTTGGCTCGCTGTTCAAGGTTCATTTCACGTCGCATCCCGTCACGGATTACCGCTCGATCTACCCAGGGCCGGCCGAGCACAGGAAGTTCGACACCTTCCACAAGGGTTTGCTTGGCCGCGGCGTTCTGTCCGCCAGCTACGGCCTGTTCGCGCTGTCGACGCCGATGACCGAGGAAGATGCCAGCGCCATTCTTCAAGCGATCGACGAGACCTTGGGCGACGTCGCCGCGCAGTCGTGAAAGCAGGCGGACCACAGATGACAGCTTCTCCTCATGTCGTGGTGATCGGAGCCGGCACGCTGGGCATGTGCACGGCGCTCAACCTCGTCGAGCAGGGCGCGCGCGTGACCGTGCTCGAAGCGCACTCGATTGCCTCGGGGTCGAGCGGCCGGTCCGTCGGCGTCGTCGGATCGCAATTCACCGACCCGTTCGAGATCATGCTGCGCGTCCATTCGCTGCGCCGGTTCCGCGAATGGGAAGGCGAGGGGCTTCGGTTCAACCATATCGGCTATCTGCGGCTGGCCCGCACGCCCGCCCAAATGGAGCTCTTCGCCAAATCGGTTGAGGTTCAGGGCGAAGCGGGTCTTAGTTCGCGCCTGATCCATGCCAACGGACTCACGGAAATCGTTCCGCACATCAATCCTGACGGGCTCGAAGGCGGATTGTTCGGGCCCGACAACGGTTTTCTCGATCCGCATGAGATGTGCAATTTCCTTGCGGGCATCGTCCGCGCCAAGGGCGGCGAAATCCGTCAGTACCGCAAGCTGGTCGGGGTGCAACGGCGCCCGGGCGGCTACACGCTGGAAACCGATGGCGGCCCGGTCGATCGCGAGCGACGACTGATCGATTGCGATGTCGTGGTCAATGCGGGCGGCGCCTGGGCGCCGCAGGTCGCCGCGCTTTTCGGCCAGCGCCTCCACATCTGGCCCGAGCGCCACGAGGCCGTCGTCATCCATCTTGACGAGCCGCTCGGCTACACGATGCCGATGGTGATGGACCTCGTGAACGGCGAAGGCAGCGGGCTCAACTTCCGCCACGAAAAACCAGGCGAGCTGATCGCCGAAATCCACAAAGTGAATTCGATCGCGCCGGAGGACCCCGACAATTACAACGACCAGTGCGAGGAGCAGTCGAAGGTCGATCTGGCCGAGCTGCTTTTGGAACGCGTGCCCGACCTGCCGGGCGCGCGACTCGGCCGGGGGTGGGCGGGCCTTTATCCCGTCACCGCCGACCATCGCCCCTTCGTCGGACCATTCGATGCCTCGGAGCCGACGCTGATCACCGCTGCCGGCGCCGGCGGCTATGGCATCCAGCTCGCCCCTGTGATCGGCCAGATCGCGGCCGACTGGGTGCTTCAGGGTGCGCCGGTTTCGGTGCCCGGTTCGCAGAGCCTGGCGCCGTCGGCCGAGCGCAACGTCCTCGGTCACTGACCGATGCATCAAGCTGGCCCCTGACGCGTAAGATGCGAGCGTTCCCGTTAACCATCGATTAACTATCCAGTCGCCTTTAATAGGGTTCTGGAGGATACTGATTTCGGCCGCCAGCGATGATCTCGCGACTGCCGAAAATTAGAAAAGAGCGGCGGATACCGTCGCCGTCTGCCGGGGAGGCGCCCAGCATCTTAGATGAGGGAGCGCCGGAATGAATATCGAGGAAGCGGTCACTGCAGCGACGGCGGGGTCGAGCGCGCTCCTGTCCTGTCTTGGCCAGCCGGTCGTGGCATATCACGTCACGGCCATCATGCGCGAAACCGACGCAAGACATGCGCGGCAGATGCAGCTCGCCTTGCTGCGGCGGAGCATCGAGGCCCTTGTCGAGGACGGCCTCGAGGACATCGAAGCCAAACGCTTCGCATCGCAGTTCCATGGGCGCGTCGGCTCGGCCTGGGATCTTCTGCATATGGCCGGCGACACGTCGCATTGATCCCTGCCGCGTACGCTTTTGCCGGGCCGACTATGTAACACTCCCGTCATGAGGTAGACTGTCGGCTGCGACTGGGATTGACCTTCATGGAGTGGGGGGCATGCGATGCAGGCGATACCGATAGCGCATCCGGCGGAAGCGCCGGTCGCTCGAGCGATATCGCTGGCTGGTTATCCCGCCGCCGTGTTGTGCTGGCTGCTTTCGGCCGGCGTCTATATCGCGGCAAAGTGGGTGGCACCGGAAATGCCGCCTTGGGGACTGTGCTTCTGGCGGCTGGCGCTCGCCTGCGCCATCCTGTTGCCGATCGTGCACCGGCATCACGGCGCCATGCTGGCGCTGCTCAAATCGCGGCCGCTGGAGATCGTCGCCGTCGGCGCCATCGGCCTGACGCTCTGCCAAGGGATGATCTACCATGGCCTCAACGACACCGACGCCACCACGGCCGGCATCATCATGGCGATGTCGCCGATCATGACCATGGTGCTGGCGCGTCTCGTGCTAGGCGAGCCGCTCGGGCTCTGGAAGTCGCTCGGCGCGGTTGCAGCACTTGCCGGCATGCTGGTGATCGTCGCGCATGGCAAGCTGGACGCGCTGGTGCAACTGCGCTTCAACATCGGCGAATTGTGGATCGTCGGCAGCGCCTTCTGCTGGGCGCTCTATACGGTGCTGCTGCGCCGCTCAAAATTCGGCCTCGAGCTCCTGCCGCTGGTGGTCCTTCTGCTTGGCGCCGGCGCGCTGGTGGCGCTGCCGTTCCACCTTTGGGAAATCTTCAACGACGAGCGCTCCGCCTTGAATGCCGACGGCCTTCTCGCGCTTGCCTATCTGGCGGGTCCCGGCGGCGCGCTGATGTACTATCTCTATAACCAAAGCGTGGAGACGCTCGGCGCCAGCCGGGCAAGCATGTTGCTCTATCTGCAGACCTTGTTCGTCGCCGTGCTCGCCTATCTGCTGCTCGGCGAGAGCCTGCACGATTACGATCTGCTCGGCGCGGCCTTCATCGTGGTCGGGGTCGTGCTGGCGACGGCGACCAAGTCGAGGCCGGTTCCGGCAAAGGCGTGAACGAGCGGCCACGTGCCTTGATCGACATATGCGGCTGCCCGAGCCGCCAAGTCGATCTGGTTCCTCAGGCGGTGAGCCGTCCTGACCAAGCTTTCCTAAATTAGCCAATTTTGCTATTGGCTGCCCCTTCGCAGCGTCGGCCAAGGCCGAAGGGGATCATGGCGATCGACAAGCGCGTGGACGCATGAACGGCGGTCAGCACATGCTGGAACTGCGCGTGCTTGGCGATTTTCAGGTCACGCGCGACGGCGAGCCGCTTCACCTGCCGCCATCGCGCAAGACGCGGGCGCTGCTCGCCTACCTCGCCGTCACCGCCAGGCAGCACCAGCGCGAGCGGCTGTGCGAGATATTTTGGGACATCCCGGACGATCCGCGCGGCGCCTTGCGCTGGAGCCTGTCGAAGATCCGCCAGGTGCTGGGCGCCGACGAATCCGTTCTTGCCGCCGATCGCAATGCTGTCGCGCTCAATGTCGAAACGGACTATACGCGGCTGGCGCCGCTGGTGAAGGCCGATCTTTCATCACGCTCGACCGAGGAGCTCGAAGCGGTCCTGGCCTCGATCCGAGGCGGCTTTCTCGCCGATCTCTCGCTCGAACGCTGCTTCGACTATGAAGCCTGGCGGCAGGCCATCGGCAGCGAGGTCGAGATCGTCGAGCTTGGCATCCTGCGCGAGCTGGTCGAGCGCCTGGAGAATGAGCCGCGACGTGCGCTGCCGTTCGCCCAGCGTCTGCGCCGCCTGACGCCCGACGACGCCAGCATCGCCGCCGAGATCGAGGCGCTGGAGGACAAGGTTCGGTCGGCCGCCGCTCAAGCCACGGGACGCGCGCCGCAGTCCGCTCCCCTCGCGCCGCCGTCGAAGCCTGCCGCGTCGCCGCAGGATTCCGGCCGCGCCGTGCAGTTCTGTCGGGCTCTCGACGGCACCAGGCTCGCCCATGCCAGCACCGGCAGCGGGCCGGCGATCCTGCGCGCCGCGCACTGGATGTCGCATCTCACCTTCGACTGGGACAGCCCGATCTGGCGGCATTGGATGCGGGAATTGTCACGTCACAACCGGCTGGTGCGCTATGACGAGCGCTGCAATGGCCTGTCGCAAAGGCACGTCGTCGACATCTCGTTCGAAACCATGGTGTCGGACCTCGAATGCGTGGTCGAGGCAACCGGGCTCGACCGCTTTACCTTGCTCGGCCTGTCGCAGAGCTGCGCGGTTTCGATCGCCTATGCCATCCGCCACCCCGAGAGAGTGTCGGGCATGATCCTCTACGGCGGCTACGTCAAAGGCTGGCGGGCGCGCGGCGATGCCGGCGAGATCGCGACGCGCGAGGCCGTGGCGACGCTGATGCACGAGAGCTGGGGCAAGTCGAACCCGATGTTTCGCCAGGCCTTCTGTTCCATGTTCATCCCCGGCGCCACGCACGAGCATTTCGCCTGGATGGACGATTTGATGCTGCGCACCGTCTCACCCGACGATGCCTGGCGTCTTCAGAACGCCTTTTCGGTGATCGATGTCAGCGACTTGCTGGAAAAGGTGCATGTGCCGACGCTGGTGCTGCACGCGCGCGACGACAACGTAGCGCCGGTGGAGTCGGGCCGCACCATGGCCGCCGGCATTCCCGGCGCGCGCTTCATCGAGCTCGATAGCCAGAACCATATCCTGCTCGAAGGCGAGCCCGCCTTCGAAGAGTTCATCGACCACGTCCGCGCCTTCATCGCCGAGACGACGGGGGGATAACCAGGTACTTGCGAAGCGCTCAGCCGCTGATGAGCGGCACGGTGAACACCGTCGCGGTGCCGGTGAGGCAAAGCTCGCCCGCTTCGTTGCGCACCGATGTCTCCAGCTTCGTGATCGGCTTGTCGGCGCGCACGTCCTTGACCTCGACGCGGCCGGTGATCATTTCGCCGACGCCGACCGCCTTGACGAATTTCCACGAGACTTCGAGGAACACCGAGCCGGGGCCGGGGAGGTCTTCCGCGACCACCGCGTTCAGGATGCCGGACGTGACGCCGCCCTGCACGATGAGCTTGCCGAAGACCGAAGCCTCGGCCAGCGCCTTGTCGTAATGCAGCGGATTACGATCGCCGGTCATCTCGGCAAAGGCGTCGATATCCTGCGGCTGCGTGCGCCGCGAGCGTTCGGCAAAGGCGCCCACCTTTGGCCGGCCCTTGATGACACCGATCCACCCGTCCTTCATCACATGCACAGTCATGGTCTTGCTCCAGTTCGGTTGCGGGAAAAATCGGCCGGCGGCCCGTCCTGGTTGGCCGGCGCTCGATAGGTCGAGGGCTTCGATGCGGTAGCGCGGCGGGCCGGCATGGGTTGCCCGGCCAGCGCCTGCACCTCGGCCTTCAGGACGGCGCTGAATCGGCGATGCCGCTCGCCGAGATCGTCAAGGGTCCAATCGAAGCCGGCGATGGCGTCCGTGGTGTCGAGGATCTGGTTGGCGATCATGTCGCGCTGCTGCTGCCAGACCGCGAATGCTGCCTCGGACCCACTGAGGATTGCCCGCGCGAGGCTCTCGGCGTCGCGCAGCGCGTCGGAAATGCCGTGCGAGGTGATCGGATCGCGGAAGAAGCCGGCGTCGCCCACCAGCGCCCAGCCCGGGCCGTGCGGCTGGCGGATATAGCCCGGCACGCCGCGGAACGCCTGCAGGCGCGCATCCTTGGGTGCCCGCGCCGCCTGTGCTGCCAGTGTCGGGGAAAGCGTCTCGAGCACATCCATCCGGGCGCGGGCGTGGCCGAGGCGGAAGCGCTGGTCGAACAGGCCTGTCGGCACCGAAGCGACGATGCAGGCGAGGCTGTCATTGGTCGGGATTAACGAGCCGGCGATCCCGTCGCGGAAGTACCAGTGATAGCCGGCGCCCGGCTCGACTGGCGCATAGCCATAGACATGGGCAGCCGACACCGCGCCGCGCCGCAAGGGCTGGGCGTCGACGCATTTTGCCACCAGCGAGCCGATGCCATCGGCGCCGACGACGATATCGGCGCTGACCCGCACGGCAGTACGGCCGGCGGCGCGGATCTCGATGCCGCGCACGCGGCCACGCGTGTCGGCAAAAAGACCGCCGACCGCGACCTTGTGCAGGATCTCCGCGCCGGCCTTGCGCGCCGCATCGACCAGGATGCGGTCGAGCACGGTGCGCCGCGGCGCGATGAGGCCGGGGAGGTCCGAGCTAGCGGCGAGCGGGATGGTGATCTCCTCGTCGCCATAATGGAAGGTCGTCGTCTCGATGAGCGGCGTGCCGGCCTTGAGCAGCGGCTTGAGCAGACCCCAGCGCCAAAGCTGCAACACGGCCGGTCGCATCAGCGCATGCGTCGACAGCATGTCGGATCCATAAGGCTTGCGGTCGATCGCAAGCACCTTGAGGCCGGCGCGCGCAAGCAGCATCGCCGTCGCCGCGCCCGCGCAGCGCGCGCCGACGACGATAGCGTCGTAATGGCCATGCTTCGGAGCGGCCATCAGGGAGATGAGGTTGTTTGCCATGTTCAATGTCCTCAGGCCGCCTTGCGGGCGTTGCAATCGAGATAACGGGAGATTTCAGCGGCGATCGCCTCGGCATCCGCGCCGACGCCGCCGATGAAGTTGGAATCGCGTTTGCGCAGAAAGCGGAAGCCGAGCGCGTAGAGACCCGGCACGCTGGTGACGCCGCCCTGATGCGCCAGCTCGCCATCGGCGCCGAGCGCCAGCGGCTCCAGCCAGCCGAACGAGCGCGCATAGCCGGTTGCCCAGACGATGCTGCGGATCGATCCGTCCGTCAGCGAAAGCCGCGCCGCGCACGTCGCCGGCGTCGCCACCGGCTCGGGCCGGTACGGTGTCGTCATACCCGCGAAGCGATCGATCTGGTCGAGTAGGCGCGCCTGCTTCGCTTCGGCTGCTGCGATGTGCTGGCCAAGATCGCCGGCGAAGCCGATCTCGCGGTCGCCGACGCCATGCACCCGCCCGGTGAGTTCCACGCCGAGCGCCTGCAGCGTGGCGAGGTCGACATCTGCCCTGTCCGGTCGGCCGGCGAGCTGCAGCGATGGTTGGCGCCGGGCGCCTTCCGGATCGGCGAGGTCTTCCTGGCGCTGTGCCATCAAGCCCATTTCGCAAAGCCAGAAGAAGATATCCTGGCCGCGCCATGTTCTGGGCAGGCGTGTATGCTTGCCGACCGAAAGCACCACGCGCCGCCCGGCGCGGACGAGCTCGTCGGCGATCTGCACGCCGGAGGACGAGGCGCCGACAACCAGCACACCGCCGCCCGGCAGCTCGCCAGGCGAGCGATATTGCGAAGCGTGGATGCTGAGCGGTCCGCGAAGCATCTCAGCCGAAAAAGGGATGACCGCCCGGTCGCAATGTCCCGTCGCGACGACGACCGCTCGCGCCAACAGCTCGCCGGCGCTGGTGCGCAAGGCAAAGCCTTCGACGGTCCGCCTGGCAGCGATGACCTCGACATTGCTCTCGACGGGTGCATGCCATTCCCAGGCGTAGTGTTCCAGGCTTTCCACGAAAGCCTCCTTGGTCATGAAGCCGTCCGGATCGCCGCCCTCATAGGGCGAGCCGGGCAAGGCGTTCAGCCAGTTCGGCGTGAGCAGCCTGAGCGAGCGCCAGCTCTGCGAACGCCAGCGCTCGCCGATGCGGCCGCGCTCCAGCACGGCATGGTCGATGCCGGCCTGGCCGAGGCAATGGCTGAGCGCAAGCCCGGCCTGGCCCGCGCCGATGATGACGACGTCCGAGCGTCTCATGGTTCATTTCCGTCTCGGGAGGCGGCGGCCCGGATCGGTTCCGGACCGCCGGCCTGCTTACTGGATGGTCTTGATGCCGACGGTGACCGGCACGCCCTTGGTCAGCACGTCGAACACGGCCGAACGGGCGCGCGACTGCTCGACCAGCTGCTGGAGCTTCTCGGCCGGCGCATCGCCTTCGATCTCGAACGACACCTGGATGTTCTGGAAACCGTTGCGGACCTCGTCGGAGATGCCGAGAATGCCGCGCAGGTCGATGTCGCCGTCGACCGAGCATTTCACCTTGGTGAGCTTGATGCCGCGCGCGGCGGCGATGTTGGCGACGCCCGCCATCAGGCAGCCCGCCAGCCCGTGCAGCAGCCACTCGACCGGGGTCGGCGCATTGTCGGCGCCGCACAAGATCGCCGGGTGATCGGCATCGGCATAATGCGGCTTCTCGTGCTTCTGCTCCTGTCCGGCGCCGAAGAAGCCGTTCATGACGGTCTTGCTGTGCGTGCCCTCGATCCACTCGTTGTGAGCACGGAACTGGAACTTGGCCAGCTCCGGCTGCCCGGCGACGAAATTGATCGTCGCCAAAAGGTTCGGCGTGTCGACGCCATTGAGCGGAAGCCGTGCAGGTTTGGTGTTGGGTTGCATCTTCATCTCCAAAGGTTCGTTTGCGGCTTGGTTGCCGTGACGGCCTCTGTTTGCCGATGGAGCGTTTGAACGAGAGTGGATGAGACCGTGGAATTTTTCATACGCCTACCGTGGAAATTGCGTCGGGCGTATCGTTTGAAACGAAGTGTCTTGACCCGAATGCGCCGGAACGCAACAGCCCCGGGCGTGGGGAAGCCCGGGGCCTGTCGACGGCGTGGCGACGATCGCCATCGGCGGTCAGCGGGCGCTGCGGATGTCCATCCCGTTGGTGTCGGAGGCGTAGCGCATCGAGGTGTAATGATCGATTTCAGAACGGGCGATACCCAAGTCCTTGAGTAGGTAATCGGGCATAGCCTGCATGGCGGCGCGGTCGCTGCGCATCCTCATTGCACGGTAGACAAGGCGCAGCGCACGGCCGGCAAAATTGATCGGGCCGAGACCCGATCGGCTGGTTTCATGGGCGGTGTGTTCCAAAGTCGTCATCGTCGTCTCCATCTTTTGCGGCGCGACCGTTCGCGTCGTCGATGGCGGACTTGTCGCCCATGACCGAGGGAACGAGCGTTGGAACGGGTGTCGAATTGCCGTGGAAATGGAGGTTTCGCGACTGACGCCCAGCCGGGCTGGGGTTGATTGAAGCCGGACTGGATCGCGGGCAGCCCGATGCTTTGCGCCGCCCTGTCGCGATCTCAGGAAATCCGCAGCCCGGCCTCGTCCAGCAAGACGCAATCGTGCGGGTCGAAGCCGAGTTCGATCGCTTCGCCTTCGCGCAGCACCCGGCCGTCGATCGGGGCGTTGGCGCGGATGTTCGCCTTGCCGCCTATGTCGACCTCGTAGATCGCGCTGCCGCCGAGATAGGAGGCAGACACGATCCGGCCGGGCAACCGGTTGGCGCTCGCTCGACCGACCGACAGTTTCTGCGGCCGCACCACGACGGTGACTGCGCTTCCCTGCGGCAGCGCCTTGGGTGAAAGCACATAGATCGTCTGACCGCCGGCGAGCGTGACAATGGTCGGCCCGTCGGATCGGCTCACCGTGCCTGACAGCATGTTGGCCTTGCCGAGGAAGTCGGCGACGAAGGCGGTGGCCGGCCGCTCATAGACCTCTTCCGGCGTGCCGATCTGCTCGGCCGAGCCGGCATTCATCACCACGATGCGGTCCGACATGGACAGCGCCTCTTCCTGGTCGTGCGTGACGAAGATGGCGGTGATGCCTGTTTCCTTCTGGATCTTCTTGATCTCGACGCGCATCTCCTCGCGCATATTGGCGTCGAGGGCCGAGAGCGGCTCGTCGAGCAGAAGCACCTGCGGCTCGAAGACGATGGCGCGCGCCAGCGCGATACGCTGCTGCTGGCCGCCCGACAATTGCGAGGGCAGTTTCTTCTCGCTGCCCGGCAGCCGCACCATGTCGAGCGCCTGGCCGACCTTGCGCTTGATCTCGGGCTTGGCGACGTTGCGGTGTTTCAGCCCGAAGGCGACATTGTCGAACACGCTCTTGTGCGGAAACAGCGCATAGCTCTGGAACACCAGCCCGATATTGCGCTTGTAGATCGGCACGTCGTCGACCCGCCGGCCGCCGATCATGATCTGGCCGGCAGAAATATCGACCAACCCGGCGATGGAGCGCAGGATCGTCGTCTTGCCGCAGCCCGAAGGGCCGAGCAGCGTGACGAAGCTGCCCTTGCCGATCGACAGCGAGAAATCGCGTACCGCGACGAACTTGCCGTAGGCGATGTCGATGTTGCGGAACTCGACCGCCGGGCTGCTCGCCCCGGCGCCCGCGCTCGCGCCTTCCGCCCCGGCCGAGGCCGGCCGGGGATTGAGTGTCGTGCCCTGGCTGTCAGGCACCTTTCGAGATCCTGTTCCACTGCTTGGTCCAGGCGTCCTCGTTGGTCGCCCAATAGACCGGATCGGCGAAGGTCAACGCCTTCATCGTGCCGGTCGGATCGAAAGCCGGCAGCTTCGCGATCTTGTCGGTGAGCTTGACCTTGTTCGGGTCGAGCGACGGCGGATAGCTCTGGCCTTCGGCCACCGCGATCGAGGTCGCCGGATCGAGCATGAAGTTGATCAGCTCCTCGCACTCGGCCATCGGCGAGCCTTTCAGGATCAGCATGTCCTCCATCCAGGCATAGGAGCCGGCCGGATCGAGATAGCCGATCGGGTGGCCCTGGTCCTGCAGCGCCGCGACGCGGCCCGACCAGGCGTCGGTCACTACGATCTCGCCCTTGGAGAGCAGGTCCATCAGCTCCGCGCCGGAGCTCCAGAACTTCTTGGCGAGGTCGCGCGTCTCGCGCACCTTGGCCCAGATCGCGTCCATGTCCTTGAGATCGTTGGGATCTTGTCCGGTGGCGAGAGCCGCGTACCAGACGCGGGTGGTCATGTCGGAATAGCCGCCGACCTTGCCGGCATATTTCTTGTCGAGCAGAAGTGCCGCGCCCTTTTCCTTGGCTTCCTCCGGCGAGATCACCTTGGTGTTGTAGGCGATGCCGGTGGTGCCATAATCGTAAGGCACGGCCGACAGCTTCGGCGTCAGCTTGCGGAACGGCTCGATCATCGGCTGCAGCACATTCGCCATGTTGGGAATGTTGGCCTCGTTGATCTCCGAGTTCATCCCGGCATTGATATATTTGATGTAATAGTTGACGCCGGACGAATGGACGATCTGGAAGTCGCCGGGCTTGGCCGTCTTGATCTTGGTGATGATCTCGTTCTCGTCGCCGAACGTGCCCTGCACCACCTTGATCTTGGTCTTGGCCGTGTAGGCCTGGAAAGCATATTTGTCGATCGCGTCCTGCACCGTTCCGCCCCAGCCGTCGAAGCGCACCTGCTCGACCGCGGCAAGCGCGCGGCTCATCCACGGCATGGAGAGGCCGGCGGAGGCCGCAGCAGCCGCGGTCAGACTCAGGAACGTCCGTCGGCTGAGATCGCCGTTGACATAGCGGTCGTGCAGCCGCTCCAGCCGCTTGGTGGTGGTCAGTTTCATCGTGCTTCCTCCTTGGGTTCGCCGCGTCTTCTCAGTTTTGTCAGGCTTTGCATCAGCAGGCCGCCGATCAGCGGGATGCCGACGGTCACCACAATCATCACGGTGCCGAGCGCGTTGATCTCCGGGCTGATCGAGATTTTCAGCATCGAAAGGATTTGCGTGGGCATCGTCTCAACGCCGGCCGGCCGCCAGAACAGGCTGGCCGACGTGTTGTCGAACGAAATGGTGAAGGCGAGCAGCGCGCCACCGACGACCGCTGGGATGAGCAGCGGCAGCGTGATCTCGCGGAAGGACGAGAAGCGCGAGGCGCCGAGCGAGAGCGCCGCCTCCTCATAGACGCGCCTTATGCCGACCATGCGCGCCTGCGCGATCAGCACCACATAGGGCACCGCAAGCAGGATGTGGCCGAGCACCAGGAGCAGCATTGTGCGCGGCTGGTCGATCGCCTTGATCAGCACCAGAAGACCGACGCCGAGAATGGTTTCCGGCACCAGCGCCGGCAGGATCACCAGCGTGCTCAGCGCCTGCTTGCCGCGGAAGTCGAAGCGCGCCAGCGCGAAGGCCGTGACGACGCCTATTGCCGTGGTGACGGCCGCCGTCACCAGCGCGATCCACAGCGAGGTGCGGAAGGCCGTCAGCACCGCTTCATTGCCCATCAGCTTGGCATACCATTGCAGCGAAAAGCCGGTCATCGGGAAGCCGCCGAACATCGAGGCGTTGAACGACAGGATGACGGTCGCCACGATCGGCGCGAACATGAAGATGTAGACGCAGAGCGTGACGAAGCCGGTCAGCCGCCAGGCCCATTTGCCTTCCTTGTTCGGTCGCGCAGCTTTCATCCGCCCAACCCCTTCACGATCTGCGACATACCCATGTAGCGGGTGTAGATCGCGGCGAAGAAGCCGAGCACGAGGAACAGCACGATCGACAGCGTTGCGCCCAGCGGCCAGTTCAATTCGCTCATGATGGTGTCATAGATCAAATTGCCGAACAGCGCGTCGCGGCCCGAACCCAAGAGCTGCGGCGTCACATAGCTGCCGGCCGCCAGCACGAAGCAGAGCAGCAGGCCCGCCGCGAGACCCGGCAAGGAAAGGGGCAACGTCACCTCGCGGAACGCCTGCGCGCTGGTGCAGCCCATCGAGCGGGCCGCCGAGATCAGCGTGCGGTCAATGCCCTCGAGGCTGACATAGACGTTGAGGATCATGTAGGGCAGGAGGAAATGCAGCAGCCCCAGGATCACCGCGCCTTCATTGTAGAGCATCGGCAGCGGCGCATTGATGATACCTATCTTGAGCAGCGCGACGTTGATGACGCCCTGTTCGCCAAGGATGTTGATCCAGGAAAAGGTGCGGATGGTGAAGCTGATCCAGAACGGCACGATGAGCAGGAGCAAGAGCAGCCATTTGTGCCGGAAGCTCGTGGCCCAGATGAAATAGGCCGGGAAGTAGCCGAGCACGCCGCACAGCAGCGCGGTGATCGCGCCGACCCTCAACGTCTTCAGCAGGAAGCCGGAATAATAACTGTCGCTGAAGAATTCCTGCCAGTTGGCGGTGGTCAGCGCGCTGGTTTCGACGCCTGCGGTGACGAAGGTGAAGAACGTATAAGCCGCCATCACCGCGATCGGCAGCACCAGGAAGAAGATCAGCAGCAAGAGCACCGGTGCAACCAGCATCCCGGCCAGGCGCGGATCGTACAAGGTCCAGCGATTCTTCATGCGCACTCGGTGGTAGGCGCCTTCTTCGACGCGCTTATGTTCCCGCAGTGAAGATTGTTTCATTGCCGCCACGATGTCTACAGGCGGTGATTGAGCCAGAGAGATGGAAGCGAGGAGGGTAACCCCTTTTGGTATGTCGCCGGGGTACATTGTGGCGTTGTCTGAGCGGTTCTCCAAAAGCTTCGAAGAGCTTGATGCATCCGCATTGGTTGGAGCCTGCCGCTTCGCCAAAAAAGGCAGAATAGCGGCATAGACGTGTCATTTCCTGGAACGAACGGTCACGTTTTCATTCAGGCTGATAACTATTCTGTGTTGCACCGCACCATTTTGTGCCGCAGTCCTTTAGCGTAGGCGAATATACGGTTTAGGAGTCGGCACGCTTGCGTTTTCCGTTGACCGGCACGGATGTTGCGGCCGCCGGCCCGGGCCATGTCGTCAGCACCAGCGGCTGCGAATGATGCCCGGCGGTCGCGACCTCCAGCTTGACGCGCTCCGGGCTGCTGCCGTCACGCTTGTGCTTTATTCGCATTTCTTCGCGCCCGGCGGCACGTCCTTCCTTGGTCATCTCGGAGTGCGGCTGTTCTTCGTGCTTTCCGGCTTCCTGATCACCAGGCTTTTGCTGGAGGCACGCGACGCCGACCAATTCGCGGCTGGATCGGCGCTGCGCTCCTTCTATGCCAGGCGCGCGATCCGAATATTCCCGCCCTATTTCGCGGTACTGGCCTTCGTCTGGTTTACCGATCTTGAACAGGCTGGATCGTCGCTCATCTGGCACGCGCTCTATCTGTCGAACTTCTGGTACGCGCATCGCAACGACTGGACGCCCTGGCTGCTTTGCCATTTCTGGAGCCTCAGCATCGAGGAGCAGTTCTACATCGCCTGGCCGCTGATCGTGCTCCTGGCGCCGCGCAGGCGCATCGAGGCGATCACCATTGGCCTCATCTGCTTTTCGCTCGCCTACCGCTTCTACTGGCCGATCGCCGCCAACCCGGCGCTGGCCCGAGACCTGTTGCCGCCGGCCTCGATGGATGCGCTTGCCTGCGGCGCGCTGCTTGCCGTACGTCGCGCCAGGGGCGCCGGCGTGCCGTGTTGGATGCGGTTCGGCTGGCCGGCCTTCGTGGCGCTCTTCCTACTCGTCGTCTTGTCCGATCCGGGGCCGGCGAACTCGACATGGGAATGGCCGCGCTGGCTCCTGGTGCAGGTGCTGCCGCTGGTGCCGTTGGTGGCGATCGTCTCGATGTGCTCGAACGGCCTTCCCGGCACGCTCGGCTGGCTGGCCGAACTGCCTCCGCTGCTTTTCCTCGGCCGCATCAGCTACGGCGTCTATCTCTATCACGCGATCCTCCTCGCTTACACCGTAAAGGCCCAGCCGTGGATCCCGCTCAACGTCTCGGAGGAGGGGCCGGGCCGCTTCCTGGTCGCGGGCGCCGCCACGCTGATTGTCGCCTCGCTGTCCTGGGTGCTGTTCGAAAAGCCGCTCAACAGCTTCAAGCGCTATTTTCCCTATATCGCGCGGCCACGCGCTCGTGCGCCGAGCGAGACCCGGCGGTTCGGCGCCACATATCCCGGCGCAGAAGCGGCGCTCGATCTGCAGCCGACGGACCGGAGCTGACAATGATACGCCCGCTCATCTCCGTCGTGCTGCCGATCTACAATGCCGAGCTCTATGTCGGCGCTGCAATCCAATCGATCCTGCGGCAGGACTACGACCGGCTCGAAATCATCGCCATCAATGACGGATCGACCGACAGGTCGCTGGAAATCCTGGAGCGCTTCCGCAAGGCGGACGGCCGCGTAGCCATAATCTCGCGCGAGAATCGCGGCCTCGTCGCCAGCCTCAACGAGGGGCTGTCAATCGCCCGGGGCGAGTTGGTGGCGCGGATGGATGCCGACGATTTTGCCTATCCTTGGCGCCTGTCGCGCCAGGCGGCGCTGTTTGCCGCGCGGCCCGAACTCGGCTTCTGCGGCTCGCTTGTCGACACGCTGCTGCACGGCCGCGTCGCACGGGGCAGGGTGGATCCGGTGTTCCGCCTCGGTCTCCTCCCGGTGCTGTCGAAGTTCTTCACGATCTTCATGCACCCGACGGTGGTCTACAACCGCCGAGTCATCGGCGAGGCAGACCTGCATTACGATGGCCGCTACCGGCATGCCGAGGATTTCGATCTCTTCCGGCGGCTGGCCGACCGCTATCCGGCGGCGCTGATGCCGGAAAGCCTGCTCGTCTACCGCCTGCATCCCGGCAGCGTGACCAGCTTGCATACAAGCGAGATGCGGCGCACGCACCTCCGGATTGTCGGCGAAAATCTCGAGCGCGAGGGGCTGGCGGACGAAACGCAGGATCTGCGCGCCATTGGCGACAATGTTTCGTTCGATACGGTGCGCCGCGCGGCCGTGTTCATCCGCAGCCTGGAGGAGCGGATCGCCGAGTTGCCGGCCGCATCGCGGCCGAGCTTCGAGGCCGGCGCGCTGAACCTGTTCTATTTCCTCTACCAGCTCGTCAACGACCAGCAGCGGCCGGCGTTGGCGCATGAGTTGCTGACGCTGACGGCGAAGTGGGACGTCATCCGCCGCCGCGAGAAATACGCGCTGCGCGCCGGCGCCTGGGCGCCCTGGTTGAGCCAGGCTTCGATCTGGGCTGGCAAACGCGCGGATAGGATCGCCTATCGCTTCAAATCCGCGCCAGCGGCGTCCGTGCTTGCGCCTTATCGGATGGGGGCGGCATGAACGCCGATCGCCATCCGCTGCTGCAGCATCTACGCTCGCCTCCCGGCCCGAACCAGCGGCCTGAGGTCTCCTTCATCGTCTGCACGCGTGATCGCGCGACGGTGCTGAAGTCCTGCATCGATTCGATCCGCGCCGCCTGCCGGACGCATCCTGCCTTCGCCGCCGAGCTGGTGGTGGTCGACAATGGCTCGCGCGACGGTACGGCCGACTATCTCGCGCGGATCGCCACGGCATCCGATACAGCGCTGACGGCTATCTGTGAGCCACGGCCCGGACTGGCGGCGGCGCGCAATGCCGGGATGGCGCGAGCGCGCGGGCGCGTGCTGGTCTTCGTCGACGACGATTGCCGGCTCGACCGCGACTATCTCGTCGACCTCGAGCGGCATTATGCGAGCGGCGAGAAATGGCTGATCCGCGGCGGCCGCGTCGAGATCGGCGACGCCGGGGACCTGCCCTTCACCATCAATCGCTGCGAAAAGCGCAAGCGGCTGACGCGCGCCGTCCATCCGGGCGGCTTCGTGCTCGGCTGCAACATGACCATGCATCGCGATGTTGCCGCCTTGATCGGTCCCTTCGACGAACGCTTCGGCGCCGGCGGAGCGCTGCGCTCGGCCGAGGATACGGATTACCTGGTGCGCGCCATGCTGGCCGGTATGGCGGTGGAGTATGTGCCGGATATGACGATCTTCCACCATCATGGAAGGCGCGACCGCGGGGCGATCGAACGGCTGCACCGCGACTATCATTTCGGCAACGGTGCGCTCTGCCTGAAACATATGCGCCGCGCCCCGTGGCTGCTTCGTCACTTTTACTGGGCAACGCGGGCGGCCACGCGCGAGCTCTTCGGCGGTCCGCGCTTCGACCAGGAGCTCAGCCTGTCGCACTGGCCGATTGTGCTGATGAACCTGGCGGGCGCGGCGAAGTTCATGGCCCTGGTGCTGGCCGGGCGGCCTGACCGGCAGGAGCGGCCCGCCCAGGAAACCACCGAGGCCAGGGCCGAGGCCGGTGCGCGATGATCGAACCCAAAGCCCCTATCTTGTCGATATTGCAGCGCGCGCTCGGACGGCGTCAGCTCGGCCTGATGCCCGTCGTCGTCGTGCTCGGACTTGCAAGTGCCGCGCTCGAAGGGCTCGGCATCGGGCTGATCATCCCGCTGCTTGGCATCATCATGGGCCATGGCGAGACGACCGGCATGGCCGGCCTCTCCGCCCTCCTGCAGAAGGTCGGCGCCGGGCTAGGCGAGCGTGAGCGGCTGATTGCGATTTCGGCCGCTATCCTCGGCTCGATCCTGCTCAAGAACCTCCTCGCTTTCGCCAATTCGGTGCTGACCGCTCATATCTACGGCAAGGCGAGCCAAGCGATACGCGGCGCCCTGGCCGAGCGGCTGCTCAATGTCGGCTATACCTTCTTTCTCAGGCAAAGCCCGGGCCGCTTGCTCAACATCATCTCCAGCGAATCCTGGCGGGCGTCGGATGCCATCCAAGGTATGCTCAGCGCGATCGTCAGCGCCTCGGCGGCGCTCATCCTGCTCGCCTTTCTGTTGCTGCTCTCGTGGCCGATGACGCTCCTGGTGATGCTGGGGCTGGCGCTGGTGCAAGCGGCGCATATGGCGCTGTCGGCGCATCTCAGAGCACCCAGCCGCAATGTTTCGGCGCGCAACAGCGCCTTGGCCTCGCAAATGCTGCATCTCGTCCATGCTGGCCGGCTGATCCGCATCTTCGGCCAGGAGGCGCGTGAGAAGGCGGCGTTCGAAAAGGCGTCCGACGGCGTGCGGCGCGCGGCCTTCCTGCTCTCAAACCGCCAGGGCGCGCTGGGGCCGCTGACCGAAGTTCTGCACGCCATGCTGTTCCTGGCGGTGGTGATCGGCGCCTGGCTTGAGGGCTTGAGTTTCCCGCTGGTCGCCGCCTTCCTCATCCTGCTCTACCGCCTGCAGCCGCATATCAGAGCCTTGCAGATGACCTGGAGCCAGTTGCAGGGTCTTTCCGGCTCGCTGGAAGAGGTGACCTGGCTGCTCGATCCCGATGGCAAGCCCGCGCCGCCCGAGGGCAGCCGGCAGTTCGCCACCTTAACGAAAAAAATCGCCTTCGAGGGCGTGAGCTTCAGCTATGCCAATGAGGAGCAGCGCGCGGCGGTGCTGCACGCGGCGAGCTTCGACATCGTGAGCGGGCACTCGACGGCGTTGATCGGCCGCTCCGGCGCCGGCAAAACGACGATCGTCAACCTGCTCTGTCGCTTCGTCGAGCCGGATGCAGGCAAGATCCTCGTCGACGGCGCGCCGCTCGGCGAGATCGACCCGGCCGACTGGCGCCGCCACATCGCTCTGGCCAGCCAGGAGCTGGAGCTGGTCGACGGTACGATCCTCGACAACATCACCTATGGCAAGGACACGGCGACGTTCGAGGAGGCCCGCCGCGCCGCCGAGCTTGCCGAGGCGCACGGCTTCATCGAAACGCTACCGCAAGGCTACCAGACGGTGGTCGGCTATCGCGGGGTGAACCTTTCGGCCGGGCAAAGGCAGCGCATCGCGCTCGCCCGCGCTCTTGTACGCGACCCCGACATATTGATCCTCGACGAGGCCACCAACGCGGTGGATGGGCTTTCGGAAGCGGCGATCGTCGAGACGCTGAAGTCGCGCGCCGGCCGCCGCACCACGATCGTCATCAGCCACCACCGCAGCACCATCTCGTTCTGCGACGACCTGGTGATCCTGGAGCATGGTAGAGTGAAGAAACAGGCGCCGTTCACTGAGATGGCGAAGCTTAGTATGGATGAGTTGTATCGGCCGGAGTGAGGAGCCCGAGCAGGGGCTCGCCCGCATCTTCTTCGTCATCACTTCCTCCTCCTATGTGCCGAAGCGAGGACGGTTCTGGCGCAAAGCAGCGTTCCGAGGCGGCCGGAAGGGCTGCCCTACCTTTCCCTGAACGCCCGTGCGAACGAGTCCATCATCGGGCGTACCAGATATTCGAAGAAGGTCCGGTTGCCGGTGCTGATGAAGGTGTCGACCGGGGTGCCGGGATAGAGCTGGTCCGCCTTCACGCCGGGGGGCAGGGCATCAGCGATTTTCAGCCTGGCACGGAAATAGGGTTCGTGGGTGGCCTCGTCGATCAACCGGTCGGCAGAGATCTCGCTCACCGTGGCCGGGACTTCCGGCGTCAGGCGCGCGTTGAGCGCCGACAGCCGGAGCTTTGCCTGCTGGCCGACATGCACCTGGTCGATGTCCTTCGGCCGCAGCCTGGCGTCGACCACCAGGCCCGAGGTCGTGGGCAGGATCTCCATGATCTTTTCGCCGGGCGCGACCACGCTGCCTTGCGAATTGTAGGTCGAGGAGACGACGATGCCCGCCGCCGGCGCGGTGATTGTCGTGCGCTTCAGCACCGATTGCGCGGCGCGCATCCGCTCCTCGATGTCGGCGAGGTTGATGCGCACGTCGTCGAGCTTCGTCAGCGCCTCCTCGACGCGCTGCGTCGTGGCGCGCTCGGTCTGCGCCTCCGCTTCCACGATCTGCGTGCTGGCCGAGGCGAGGTCCGCCTCGAGCGCGCCGGCTTGGCCGACGAGGTCGGCCTCCGAGCGCAAAAGCTGCGAATATTCCCTGCGGTCGGTAAGGCCCCGGTTCAGAAGGTCGGTCTTGATGCCGAGCTCCTTCTTCACCACCTCGGCCTGCTGCTCGATTGCGGCCTTCTGCGCGTTCAGCCCTTTGACCGACTCGCGATGCATGGCGACGCGCTGCGCCAGGATCGACTGCTCCGACCAGAATCGCGCAAGCCTGGCGTCGAATTCCTTCTGCTGCTCGCGGATGAGGTTTTCGAATTCCTGCTGGAACGGCGCCGGCGCGGGGTCGGCGATCGGCGCCAGCGTGGCTAGGCCGTCGCGCTCGGCCTCCAGCCGCGCCGCGCTTGCCTTGAGCGCGATCCATTGTCTTGTCAGCCGGTTGAGATCGGCTTCCGCGGCGGTCCGGTCGAGCAGGATGAGGTCCTGGCCCCCCCGCACGCGGTCGCCTTCATGCACCAGCAACTGCCTGATGATACCGCCCTCGCGATGCTGGATGAGGATGTTGCCGCTGGTCGCCGCGATCGTGCCTTGCGTGATCACCGCGCCTGCCAGCGGCGCACTCGCCGCCCAATAACCGAAGCCGCCGACCATCAGCGCGATCGCCGCATAGCCGGCGAAGGCCGTGCGCCGGAAGTCGGTGCGCGGGCGGCTTTCGAGGATGAGGCTCTGCGTCATCGTCCAGGGCCCGTGGCGATGCCGTGCGAGGCGCGGATGGTCGGCGCGAACGATCCTGTGACCACCGTGTTCCGCTGCTTGCCCGGTTGGCGCAGCACCTCGGCGCTCGGTCCGAACGCCTCGATCGCGCCGCCGCGCAAGACCATCACACGGTCGCAAGCCGTGGCGATCGAGGGGCGATGCGTGATCACGATCGTGGTGACGCCCGCAGCGCGGGACGTCGCGAGCACCGCTTCCAGTGCCGTCTCTCCGGCGCCGTCGAGATGCGTGCTCGGCTCATCCAGCACCAGGATGCGCGGATTGCCGTAGAAAGCGCGCGCCAGTCCGATCCGCTGCCGTTCGCCGCCCGACAGCGTCCCGGCGATCGTCGTCTGATAGCCGTCACGCAGCGACAGGATCAGCTCATGCGCCTCAGCGCGCTTTGCCGCCTCCACGATCGCGGCGTCATCGGCCTGCGCGTCGAAGCGGGCGATGTTGTCGGCGATCGAGCCGGGGAAAAGCTCGACCTCTTGCGCCAGATAGCCGATATGCCGGCCGAGCTGGTTTTCGTCCCATGTCCTGAGCTCCGCGCCGTCGATCCTGATCGTACCGCCGCTCGGCTGGGCGGCCCCGACGAGCAGCCGCGCCAGCGTCGACTTTCCGGCACCGCTCGGGCCGACGATCGCCACCGCTTCGCCGGCCTGGATCGCGAAACTCAATCGCTTGAGAATCGGTTCGACGCCAAAGGCGGCATTTGGCGCAATGAAGAAAAGATCCTGCGCCGAAATCGCACCGGTCGGGTCGGGCAAGACGAGCTTGCGCGTCTCTGCCGGGTGCGCCGCCAGCGCGGTCCCCAGCCGCGCCCAGGCACGCCTCGCCTCACCGAGCTGCCGCCAGGAGCCGATCAATTGGTCGAGCGGCTGCAGCGCGCGCGACGACACGAGCGAGGAAGCGAAGATCATGCCGGCCGTCATCTCGCCCTTGAGCACCAGCCAGGCGCCGGAGCCGAGGATCGCCAGCTGCAGCATCATGCGCAGCGCTCTCGAAGCGCCGCTGAAGACGGCGTTGGCGCCGGCCGAACGGTCATGCAGGACAAGCGCTTCCGCCACATGCCGGCCCCAGGCGCGCGCGGCGTTTTCCACCATGCCCATGGCGCGCAGCGTGTCGGCGTTGCGGGCAAAGACCTGCTCGGCCCGGCTGGCCAAGGCCGAACGCTCCGCCGAGAGCGCATCGTTCCTGCCGATGGCAAGCTGGTTGGCGAAGACCAGCACGACGAGCAGCGCCTCGCCGCCGAGCGTCACCCAGAACAACAGCGGATGGATCATGTAGAGCAGGGCGAGGAAGACCGGCGCAAAGGGCAGGTCGAACAGCACTGAGACACCGCGCGAGCGGATGAAGGCGCAGACCGAGGCAAGGTCGGTGAGCGGCGACGGCGCATTGTCGGAACCGAGCGAAGCGGCGAACGCTCTGGCGCCAAGCCTGTCATTGACCGTCGCCGCGACGCGCTGCGTGTAGACGGCTCGGACGGCGTCGAGAAAGCCGAGGAAACCGAGCGCCGCGACCGCGATGACCGACAGATAAACGAGCGTCTCGACGCTGGAGGAGGGCAGCACCCGGTCATAGACCTGGAGCAGGTAGAGCGGGATGACCAGGAGCAGAAGGTTGATGAGCAGCGAGAACAGCCCGACATCGGTTACGGCGCGCAGGAACATCGGCCGCACGCCGGCCTGCCTGATCGCACCCGGAGCGCTCTCCTGTGACATTGGCTCGACCGCCTAGGCTGTGTGTTCGCCCGTGACGTTCAAATGGCTCTGCTGCAGCTCATCCAGCGTATAGGCGTGGATATAGTCGATCTTCATCTGGGCCGGCGTGGCGAGATGGTCGGGCGGCGCGCCGGCTTGTCCGCCGATCGCGAGATCGACCAGCATGTACATCGGCTTGTTCATGTCCGACGGAGTCGCCGCTTGCGCGACCTGCACGCCGTCATAGGTCCAGACCAGCTTGTCCGGGGTCCACAGCAGACCATAGGTATGGAAGCCGGCGGTGTCCATGACGTTCACGGTGGATCCGACCGTGGTGTGCTGGCCCGTCTGATTGGTGTGCGCGGTCATCAGCAGCGAATTCGGTTTCTGCCCGTACATCTCCATCACGTCCAGCTCCGGCGGCCAGGAGCCGTCTTCCGGCAGCAGCCAGAAGGCCGGCCAGGCGCCGGCGTGTTCCGGCAAGTCGGCCCTCATTTCGAAATAGCCATAGGTCTGCGAGAAGGAGTCATGCGTGGTCAGGATGCCGGAGGTGTATTCGTAATTGTTGATCAGCGGCTTGATGTCGGCCGGCGCCTGCGCCGCGGTAATGGTGAGGACCCCGTCCTGCACGCTGAACGGATGCACCGAGCTGGTCGGGGCGTAATTGGCGTCGATATACCACTGCAGCTCGCCATTGCGCGTTAACGTGCTGCCGTTCGGCGCCCCCCACCAGAAGTTGGTATCCCAGGTGCCGCCCTGGCTGTTGTGCAGGTTCAGCGTGTTGAACTCGTCGCTGAAGGACAGCGTCATGCCGGATTTGTCGATCGGCAGCTGGAACTGGTTGGGTTGGAATTTGTCGATCGTGGTGTTCTTGAATTCGAGAATTTCGCCCGATCCGAGGTTCAGCACCACATTAGGCCCCGCCTGGATCATGGCGTTGTGGACGGCGGCGAACGAAGTGAATCCGTAACCATCGAGCCGCACAGCATCGTTCGAGGCGAAATTGACGATCGAGTCGCTGCCGTTGCCCTTCGCGATAATGAAAACATCCGCGCCGCCGCCGCCATCGATCAGCACATCGTTGCCCGCCCCGCCGTCGATCGTCTGGCCGCCCGCCTTGGCGGTGATGATGTTGTCCAGCGCATTGCCGAAGGCATAGTTGTGGGCGTTGGTGACGACGAGGTTCTCGACATTGTCCGGCAGCGTGTAGCTCATCCATGTGTTGATCGTGTCGATGCCCTGTCCGGCGTACTCGACCACCTTGTTGCCCGCTGAATAGAGGTAATAGATGTCGTCGCCTTGGCCGCCATACATGGTGACGTTGACGCCGCTGGAGGCCCAGATTGAGTCGTTGCCGCTGCTGCCGTTGAATGTCGGTCCGGACGTTGCCGAAAACCAATGGTTGGAAGCGCCGCTATAATAAAGAGGAACGCCTACCGCGTTGACGACGAAACTCATCGGACACTCCTTTCTTGGTGGCGGCTGATTTTCAGGCCAACCTGCAAGCCGGCCTATGGTTCCAAGGATTCGCGTCACAGTACAGATAAAAAATTACCGCTGATCGATAATGATTAGAAATAGACATAACAAGGGGTTTCTAATACAATTTATGCGGGATAATTACACCTCGAATTACTCAATTTTACTCAATATTGCGAGGCTCATGCTGAAATATGGGCAAGATGCCGCGCGTGACCGCCATCGACCAGCGCGGCTGCGCGCGGTGAGCAAGGGCTGAGTCGCCATATGTTCGACGTTGGATATTCGAGCCGGAATCCGATTTCGGTTTGCTCGACAAAAGCGATCGACCGAACGAACAGCGGTGGCCAACGACGTCGCACATCGCGTCACATTGCGCCCAGCCAGCCCGCGCCACCGACGATGCCCAGCCTGATCGAAGCGCTCACGTCCGCAGCCTCCGCTGCAAGGGTGGCAGGGTAGCCGCGCGCCACAAAATTTGACAGCCTCTGTCGGATCGGCTGAGGGCTGCCCGTCCTTGGGGCATCGATCAACGAAGAGAGGATATCGAGACATGCCGAGCACCATTCAACTGCATCGCGTCCTGGCGACTAAGCCGGAGAAGGTTTACCGCGCGTTCGTCGAGGCCGATGCGCTGGCGAAATGGCTGCCGCCAAACGGTTTTACTTGCACGGTCCACGAGTTCGAGGGCAAGGTCGGCGGCGCCTACAAGATGTCCTTCCGCAACTTCACCACCGGCGACAGCCATTCCTTCGGCGGCGAATTTGTCGAGCTGGTTCCGAGCGAGCGCCTGCGCTACACGGACCGCTTCGACGATCCCAACCTGCCGGGCCAGATAGAGGTGACCGTGATCCTTAAGAAGGTTTCGGTAGGCACCGAGGTCAACATCACCCAGGCCGGCATCCCGGACGCCATCCCCGCCGAGGCCTGCTATCTCGGCTGGCAGGAATCGCTGCGCAACCTGGCCAAGCTCGTCGAGCCCGAGATCAACCAGTAAGGTCGGAGCAATTCCAGGAAAAGTGCGCAGGTTAGGGCGCCTTCGCCGTAACCTTCTGGTGCGTCAAGATGAGAGCGGGCGGCGGTCGGTCTTCCGGCCGCCGCCTTACCCAAGGTAAGTAAAATTTCACCAAGTGCTGTTAAAAGCCGCTTCCATGGATCGCAACAAGAACAATGACCTGTTTGTCCTGATGGCGGCGCTCGCCGCCATCGCGATCTACAACATTGCCTGCGGCATCAAGACAGGCGAAGTCCGCGGCAAGTTGCATTGGGTCGCTCTGGCGGACGATCCGACACGTTTTTGGAACATCGTGGTCGGCAATTCGATCGTCCTGGTCGCCTCGATAGTCTTTCTGTGGGTGCTCAATTCCCGCAGGCCCGGATGATCTAGGGGCGGCGTCCTCTTTGCCTCACACCGCTCCTTTCACACTGCTCTTGTGATGCCGCCATCGACGCGGATGTTCTGTCCGGTGATGTAGGCGGCTCCGTCCGAGGCCAGGAAGGAGATCGTCGCGGCGATCTCATCCGAAGTGCCGTAGCGCTTCATCGGCACGCTGTCGCGGCGCTCGTTCGTCGCCGGCAAGCTGTCGATCCAGCCCGGCAGCACATTGTTCATGCGGATGTTGTCGGGGGCATAAGTGTCGGCGAAGATCTTGGTGTAGGCGGCAAGCCCGGCGCGCGCCACGGCCGACGTCGGGAACATCGCGCTCGGCTCAAACGTCCACGCGGTCGAGATATTGATGATAACGCCACCCTTCTGCTTCTGCATCACCGGCGTCACCAGCCGGGTCGGGCGCACGGCGTTGAGGAAATACGTGTCGATGCCCTTGTGCCAGTCCTCGTCGCTGATCTCGATGATCTGCGCACGCGGCCCGTGGCCGGCGCTGTTGACCAGCACGTCGATGCGGCCCCAGCGTTCCACCGCGCCATCAGTAAGGCGCTTCAGATCCTCATTCGACTGGTTGGAGCCGGTGACGCCGAAGCCGCCGAGCTCCTTGCCCAGCGCTTCGCCTTTGCCGGAGGAGGACAGCACGCCGACCTTGAATCCGTCCGCCGCCAGGCGCCTGGCCGCCCCGGCCCCTATGCCGCTGCCGCCCGCCGTCACCAAAGCTACTTTGTCTATCGCCATGTCGCTGTCCATCCCGGGTGTTTGGGTTGAAAGCGATCCTGTTAGCATGCGCTGGGCAGGGGATGAACCGGATTGGATTGCGCCAAGGCGATTGATAATTGGCGAGGGCGGCGGAACTGCCAATCTCCCCACAAGGGGGAAATTGGCAGTTCGAGCACCCTCAAACCTTGAACATGCTCATCAGCGTCTTCGACACCACAGCGCAGCGGCCGGGCTTCACGTCGCCCGCTTTCAGCGGCACGCCCTTGCCCGCAGCCACTGCCGGCTCGTACCAGCCCCGCAGCGCCTGGTCGGCGGCGCAATAGCCCCAGTTCACCAAATCGACCGTCTCTTCGCTGCCCAGGAAATGCAGCGAGGTGCCGATATCGGCAGGTGCGGTGGCGGCGGTCTGCACGAAGATCGGCTCGGCCGTGTCGGGCCTGCTGGCGATCGACCAGAAGACGCCGCGCGTCGTCGCATAGCCGTGCCGGGTCGCGTCATTGGCCAGGCCATGATCGTCGGCGTCCTTGGCCGCCTGGAAGCGCGCCACCAGATCCCGGCGCCTGAGCGAGCGCACCTGGTTGTCGGTGGTGTCGAGCACGCGTTTCAACTGCGAGAACCAGTTCCGATAGCCGGCGCTCGAAGCCTGCCACGGCGCGCCGGCGTCGCTGACCAGCAGCCAGCGGCAGCGTTTCAGCGCCGGCTCGATGCCGTGATTGTCGTAGACGCCGCCATCGGTGAGCACGGCGCGCGAAGGCGGCACCGGCGGGCCGACGCTCGGGTCGAGCTTGTCGTTCTTCCACGCGAAGGGCGTGAGGTCGAGCCGCAGCGGCGACAGGAAAGGCGGGAAGGCCGAGGAGGCGGCAACCGCGAGAGCCACCGGCAGGTCGGCCTGGTAGGCGACGCCGACGCGATAGTCGGCGATGTAGCGCCGCGACAGCCGGAACAGCGAGCCGGTGCCGAGATTGCTGGAGCAGAACACGAACCAGGGTTTTTCCGGCAGGCTCTTCAGCATCGGCCTCGAGCCGGCAAACAGATGTTTCTCGTAGCAGGCGGCGACTTCGCGCGCCGCGCTCGAAAACGGGTTGAGCAGGCCTTTGAAGATCGCCGGCGCGTCGAGGAAGACCTGCGAGAACTCCAGTATCCTGTCCAGATAGATATCGAAATTGGCGGCGACACCGTTGACGAAGGCGAAACGCGGCCAAAGTACCGCCAGCAGCCCGGCGGCGATCGAGCCGCCCGAGACCGAGCTTACCATGTCGAGTTTCTGGAGCAGCCCGGCCTCGTTGAGGCGGCATAGCGCGCCGGCATGAAACAGCATGGCGCGGTAGCCGCCGCCCGACAGGCAGAGGCCGAGATCGTAGCGCTCGGGCGCGCCGCCATCCGCGTCCGGTGGTGATCCAGCCGCAATCGGCTCCATCGCGGCCCCCTTTGCCTGTCCGTCCGGCGTCCTTAAGCCTGGCTTTGCGCAATCGAGCCCAGCACCGACATTCTTGCAAGTGGGGGAACGCGTAACTTCACAGATTGGAAATCGGCCCGCGCCGACGGACGGGGAGATTACCCGAAGCGGTTGGTACGCAGCGCACGGACGGCGCGTAGGCTTTCGTCAATCTCCAATGGCGCCAGAGGAGATGCCTCAGCCACTCACAGCTCCTTCTCGGCCAATTCCCTAAACCCGTCCGGCACCGAGCGCGGACCTTCCAGCGCTACCGTGCCGTAGCCGACCGCCTCCTTGCCGAAGCGCTGGCGGATCTTGTCCACCGCCCGGTCGGCGCCGAAGCGCGCCAGGCCTTTGCGGCTGCCGGGCCTCAGCTTCTCGTCCGCCAGCCCGAGCGGCAGTTCGAGCTGCAGCTCGGCATGCTCCTCCAGATGCGAGACAGAGATGGCGAGCAGCGAGATGTCCCTCTCGCCCGGATGGGCGGCAAGCACGCCGCGCACCAGTTCCTCGGCGATCTCCGCCAGCATCGCGGTCGCCTGGATCGGCTGGTCGAGCGTGATCGAGCGGCTCACAGCGCGCAGATCGGCGAAGCGAACCCGCACCGTCACTGTGCGCCCGGGCCGGTCCTTGGCGCGCAACCGGCTGGCCACGCGGTCGGCCAGATGCAGGAGCGTCGGCACGAAGACGCGCGGCACTGCCGGCTTCCTGCCGAGCGCCGATTGCGCGCCGGCAGAATGCGCGCGGCGGTGTGCCTCGAGTTTTCGCGGGTCGCGGTTCCAGGCGAGCGCGGCAAGCTTCTGGCCGGCGGCATGGCCGATCAGCCGCTCCAGCGCGCCGCTATGGGTGCGCGCCAATTGCCCGATCGTCTCGACGCCGATCTCGGCCAGCCTGGCCTTGGTCGCCGGGCCGACACCCCACATCAGCGTGACAGGCAGGTCGTGCAGGAAGGCGAGCTCGATGCCGGGCTCGACCACTACCAGCCCGTCGGGCTTGGCTACCTGCGAGGCGATCTTGGCCAGATGCTTGGTCCGCGCCACACCGATCGAGATCGGCAGGCCGAGCTCGGCCTTCACCCGCTCGCGGATTTTTCGCGCGATCTCTTGCGGCGATCCGAACAGATGCGTGCAGCCTGCGACGTCGGCAAAAGCCTCGTCGATCGAGATGCGCTCGACCGCCGGCGTGAAGTCGTCGAGCACCTTGATCGCGGCGTCGCCGAGGCGCTGGTATTCGGAAAAATGACCGCCGACGAAGATGAGCTGAGGGCAGAGCTCGCGCGCTTTGCGGCCCGGCATGCCGCCGCGCACGCCAAAGATTTTCGCCTCATAGGAGGCCGCCAGCACCACGCCTCCGCCGACGGCGATCGGCTTGCCACGCAGGGACGGATCGAGCAGCTGCTCGACCGAGGCGTAGAAGGCGTCGAGGTCGGCGTGCAGGATGGTGGCGGCCGCGGCGGTGTTCGTGGCGGCCATCGCGCGCTCCATGGCCATTTGTGTGGCATTGCAGCATTAGCTGCGTCTTTTGTAAGGGGAATTAACGGAACATAAAGAGAACAAAAGAAGCTCTCTGTCAAGCCACCACGCTTGGCCGTGCAGGTTTCCACAACTGGGGGCGCAGCCACAGATAGAGCGCCGGTTGTGCGCATGACCTTTGCGCGGGACACGCCGCCGCAGCATGAGGAGGGATCGCCTCGCGAGGCGATCCCTCCTTCGCTTCTGAACGTAAATTGCGACTGTCTGCGCTATGCCGGCTTGGCGTATTCTTCGGCGCTCAGCACCTCGATGCATTGGAACGGCTGGTTGCCTTCCACCCAGGCGTCGTGGCCGGGCGGGATGGTGTAGGAAGTGCCCGCCTCGATGGTCTTTTGCGTGCCGTCGGTCATCCGTACGGTGATCGAGCCGGACACGGCATAGCCGACATGCGAGACCTGGCAGCTGTCGGACCATTTCCAGCCCGGCTGCATGTTCATCCGCCCGAGCGTATAGCCCGGCAGCCGCACGATCTCTACACGCGTCTTGGCGGGCGCGCGGACCTCATCGGGATTGTTGTGCGATTTGGATTCGAGTTTCGTCACCTTCATTGCAACTTCGGCCATGGTATCCCTCCCATGTGTGAAGCGGCGCCTGACGTTGCGATCGTCGGCGACCGCGAGTGTATTCATAAGCCTTATTATGAGCGATTGCTAATTAATTGAGGTGACCGCTAGCTCAGCCGAACGCTTGGCGCATTGTCGTGGAAGGCGGATATTCCAGACCCTCGGGCGACGGGTCCCCGGCCATCTTCGGACCGAAGTCCCATCGCACGAACGCAGAGGCCCGACACGCCTATTTTCAGGAAACAACGACGGCACCAAAATCATTGGCTAGCAAGCCGCCGGACAAAGTCCCTTCATCGGCGGTTGACCACGGCGTGCCCGCTATTCCTGCGATATGGCGGGCACGCCTTTCCCTGAAACCGCTCCTGGAGTTGCGGGCCGTGCAACCCGGTAAGATGATCGCCAATCTGTTTGCCGCACTGCTTCTGGCCGGCCTGGTCGGCGGCGTCTTCTTCGTCTTCGGCAGGCCGCTCTGGCCCGAGCGCCAGGCCCATATGGTGATCCTTCTCCCGGTCGATACGATTGCGACCGGATCGCTGCGCCGAGCCTGCCTCGAGCCATGCCTGCCGGCCCGCTTCGATCTCAAGCTCGCGCCCGCCAGGCCGCGCGGATGAAGCCGGGCGCGGGAACCAGTCCGCGCCCCGGGCCGTTGACGGAGCGAAGGGATGGCGCTGGCGGAGGCCGCCATGGACAATTTCGAACTCATCGATCTTCTGTGCGTCATCGACGCCTGCGTGAGCGACCGTTCGGCCGGCCGTATCGTGCCGATGTCGAGGGCCGTCGAGGAGTTGCGCGTCCTGACCGGCGATTTCGTCTCGTCGGATGAGGACGCGGCCAACGCCTTGACGCAGGTCGCGCTCAAGCGCGGCTGCGCCGTGCTCTTCGACGAGCGAGCGGGCGCGGATATTGTCGACTAGGCGCGATCCTGGCGGAGGAGGTTGGCGCTCATTTCGTCAGGGTGATCATCCGGCCCGCATACGCCGTCCGGCCTCCGAGTTCGGCCGTGCAATCCGATTTCACGGCCGAGTTCCCCGTCATCGAGATGGTATCGCCGACCAGCCGCAGGCAACTGCCCTGGGCGTTCATATCCGAATTTCCGGCATAGGTGATGACGGCGTCCGGGGCGTAGATGAAGCCGCTGACCACGGAGCCCGATCCGCCGTTCAGCGTCAGCGCCTGTGTGTTGCCGTGACCCTGGTAGATGGTGATTCCGGCGTAGGCGCCGCTGGTGGGCGGCGACAGGTTCACCTGCTCGTTGGCGTTGATATAGAGTTGTGAGTTCTCCATCAGGAAGATCGTCACGCCCTGGCCGCTCAGGCTGCCGTTGCCGCCCGGCTTTATGGTGACGTTGCGCATGATGTAGGTGCCGGGATTGAGGGTGATCTTTCCCGACAAGGTCTTGTCGCAATAGGTGCCCGGCGAGAGCGTCACCGTTTTGCCATTGGGCACCGGCAGGCAGAGCGTGTAGGCGGGAGGAACGACGTCGGCCAGCGGATCGAACGAAGCATACTGGTTCTCATGCGGCGCGCCGCAGGAAAGCGTGGCGTTTGGCGGCGTCAGCCCTTGCGTGCCGCCGACCGTCGAGACGCAGCCGGCGCTGACGATCGCCGAGCCGCCGCGATTGACGGCGTCGGGCGCGTCTGAATTGGCCGCGATCACGCAGCCGTTCATCGCCACATTGGTCGAGCCCTGCAGGTTGACCGCGCCGTCGGCGTGCTGATTGAGCGCGAGCACGCAGGCTTGCGCGCCGGGTTTGAGCTTGACCGAGGCGGTGCGCGTCGCCTGCCAGGCCGGCATGCCGGCGACGAAGGCCGGCCGGCTGATACTCGACGACAGCGAAATGAAATAGGCGCCCGGATCGCCGCTCGCGCTGGCCTGGAAGGCGGCGAGGCTGCCCGATAGTTCCTGCGCGTCGGCTGCGCTCATATTGGCGGCGAAGAAGGTCTGGCCGAGTTGCTGCACGTCGCTTGCCGACATGCCTGGCAGGTATTTCGTGCCGATCGCCAAGCCGGCAGCGTCCAGCGAGTTCTGCAACTGCGCGGCGTCGTCGCTCGTGCCTATCAGGTCGATGGATGCCGCCACGCCAAGCATAAGCGGCACCATGGCGACCGCGGCTGCGATCGCAAAGTTGCCGCGCCTCGATGCCAAAAAACGTCCCAACATGGAGCTCGCCCTCGTCGTATGTCCGAGAGTGATATGCGCGCCGTCTCTACGGTCGATTTCCAAAATAGATAAAATGCAGAGAGAGCTAAAATGCATGGTTTTACCGACGCTTAAGCCTTAAGTCCGAGCCTTTATAGGCCTTAAGTCTTAGTGTGCGCGGCGCAAGGCGGGGGCAGCGGAGCGCTAGGGTCCCACCGGCAAAAATCGAGCGAAATAATTAGGCATTCGTTCATACGGCAATGATGACGTAACGGCTGGGATAGCTTGGGTGCGCTCGGCCATGGCCTTTTCAGGTCGGTTCATCAGAAATCTTTTTTCTCGACGCGGCTCTCGACGCTTTTGCGAAGGCAAGAGCGGCAATGTCGCCACCATTTTCGCGCTCACCCTGCCGGTCGTCGTCGGCGGCGCCGGGCTCGGCGTCGAGACCTCCTACTGGTACTATTCGAGCCTGAAGCTGCAGGCGATCGCCGACGCGGCCGCCTATGCCGGCGCGTTGGAAAAGATCGCCGGATCCAACACGGATGCCATCACCGCCGCCGCCGCGTCGTCGGCCGCCTCGAATGGCCTTGGCGCGGGCACCATCGTCGTCAACACCCCGCCGGCGTCGGGACCGAACACGGCCAAGAAGGCGGTCGAGGTCATCCTCAACCAGGATCTCGACCGGATCTTCACGTCCATCTTCACCCAGACAAAGGTGCCGGAGCGGGCGAGGGCGGTGGCGCTGATCACCGACGCCTCCAAAGCTTGCATCGAAGCGCTCAATCCGTCGGCCTCCCAGGCAGCACTTTTCTCAGGCAGCACCAGCGTCAAGCTGACCGGCTGCGTCATCATGGCGAATTCGATCGCCAACGACGCCATCAAGGTGCAGGGATCGGCGGGTCTTCAGGCTGATTGCTTGATCTCGGGGGGAGGCGTCGTGCTGAGCAATCCGGTGCCGATGGTCTGCAAGGCCCCGATCACCCAGGCGCTGCCGGCGGCCGACCCGTTCGCCAGCTTGCCGGCTCCCGCGGCTAGTGGCTCCTGCCAGAAGATCAACGGCAACAAGACGACGCAAACGATTCAGCCCGGGACCTACTGCAGCGGCATGAGCCTCAACGGCAATATCACGCTTTCCCCCGGTGTCTACGTCGTCCAGGGCGACATGAAGATCAACGCGGGCGCCGTCGTCCAGGGCAGCGACGTTACGATCTTCATGGCCGGCAGCAACACTGTCAGTATGAACGGCAACGCCACCGTGACGCTGGCCGCGCCGACCACGGGCACCTATTCGGGCGTGCTGTTCTACGGCGACAGGACGGGGACGGCGGCGCAAAGCACTTTCAACGGCACCGCGAACTCGCTTTTGACCGGGGCGATCTACTTCCCCAGGCAGCAGGTCAACTATCTCGGCAATTTCTCGGGCGTGAACGGCTGCACCCAGGTCGTCGCCGACACCATCCAGTGGTCGGGCAACTCGACCATCAACCAGGACTGCTCGAGCCTCGGGATGAAGGACATCCCGGCCGCTCAGGCGGTTGCGGTGGTCGAGTGAAATCCGCCGCTCGTCGATTGATGCCGGCCATTCGCGATGAAGCGGGCATCGCCGCGGTGGAACTCGCGTTTGTCTTGCCTGTCTTGTGCGCGGCCTTGCTCGGTATCATGGACGGCTGGTCCTATGTCACCGGTTCGCTGTCGATGCGCGCCGGTGTGAAAACGGCGGCCAACCTCGTGATGGCTGGCTCCGCTGACGACAGCGCGACCCAGACTGTCGCGCTGGCGAGCTGGGAGAACAAGCCTTCCGACGCGCAGGTTACGATTAGTCGCATCTACAAGTGTGGGACCACCGTGGTCGATGCGTCGACCTTATGCAGTGGACCGAAAGCGCCGTCCGTCTACGTCCAGATTCAGGCATCCGGCACCTGGATCCCGCCCTTCACCTTCGGCCCATACCCAGACAATACTTCGATGGGCCATGTGCAGGTGGTCCGTGTGCGCTAAACGAAGATTCCGGCTTTCGCCATTTGCGGCTAATGAGGCGGGCGGCGCCGGTCTCGAATTCGCGCTGGTCGCGCCTTTTCTCATCATGCTCCTGTTCGGCATCTTCGCCTTCGGCTGGTCGATGAACACCGTATCCAGCGTGCGCTACGCGCTCGAAGCCTCGGCGCGCTCGCTGCAGCTAAACAACGCGCTGACGCAGGCCGACATCCAGGCCGTCGCCACCCAGAAGCTGCAGGCGCTTGGCCTGCAGAATGTGAACGTCACCATCACCACCGATCCGGCGAGCGGCGGGTTCCGCATGGCACATGTCAATGCCAGCTATGCCTTTGTCATCAGCTTTCCCTATTTCAGCAATTACCCGATCAGCTACACCACCTCGGTGGCCGTGCCGCTGGTCGTCAACTCAACAACGCTCTGACGCAGTCCGTCGCCACGCAGAAGTTAAAGGCGTATGGCCTGCAGGAATGTGAACGTCACCATCACCACCGATCCGCCGAGCGGCGGCTTTCGCATGGCGCATGTCAGCGTCAGCTACGCCTTCGTCATCAGTTTCCCCTTGTTTCAGCGATTTCCCGATCAGCTATACCACCTCGGTGACCGTGCCGCTGGCCGGCGGTTAGAACCAATTCCAGGAAGACCGTAGGTGGTTGGGCCCGGCGGCGTCGCCGTAGCCCTCCGTCCGGAATTGCAAGGCACGCTGCTGCCGACACGCAGCGTCGATGCGTGTCTTAGCAATCTCTAAACTCGCAAGGCTGGCGCCAGCCCGGAATGCTAGAGGTTTGCTGTCATCCAATATCAGGAGCGCAGCCATGACCTCTCTTGTTGGAAGCCAGCACGGCGCAGGCGCCGTGCATCAAGCAAGCAGGCCCCGGGCGTCGGAAACTTTCCCGGGCAAGCGCGCCGAAAGCGTCGGCCACCTCGCGAAAGCCTCGGTTTTTGAGACGGACCCCGGCGAGCCGAATGCGCAAGGAAAATCCGCGTCCCGGATCGCCCGGATGGACCTGACCGTGCTTTCTCCGACCGGTTCAGGCGAAGGTCAGGAGCCGGAGACGGCAACCGACATGCCGACCGAGACTGATGGCACGGAAGATCCAAATCCTTCCGCTTGATGGCCGGCAAAAGCCAGGCCCGCTTGCACTTGGTGGCTAACAGCCTTCCGTTGTAGTTTTCATCTGGCCGGGAGCGTTGGATTTGGCGCTCGTGTCCTGTTGGCCAGGCGCCGCCTGCTTGGCACTGCCGGTCTGCTGCCCAGGCGCGCAGTCCTTCGCTGAATTCGAGTTGGTCGAGTTAGTCGTGGTCGTGTCTGTGCTCTGGCTGCTGGGCATCGTCGTTGTGGTGGACGACGAAGTCGACGACGTGCCCGACTGCGCCGTGGCCAGCCCACATGACAAAGCAACGAAGGCAGCTGTGAGAAGAATTCGGTTCATGATAACTATCCTTTAGGCAATGTCCCTTCGCTTGTTTAACCATCACCTTGCGGCTGGGTTCCGAGTTGCACATTTATTCCCGATTGCGGGGATGCGCTCCTGCATTACCTATTGGGACCATAGTCTGGCGGGACAAGGGCACTCATTGTTCCAAACGGCCCAGGGGCGCTCAGCCCTTTGTCTTTCCGTTAAATTTCAACAGGTTATTTGCGTTTTTCGCGAGAATTGCCGGGCGGCGGTTGCCACGCTCTCATTTCGCGACCGCGATTGCTTAAAGTTTATCCGACGCCGTTAGGAAATTCTCATAAGACGCTGCCTAGCGGTTGGGCGATAGTAACGATTCATCTGCGGAGAAGCACAATGACATTGCGAAAGACACTCCTGGCATCCCTGGCCATTCTTGCGCTCGCGGCCGCCCCCGCGCTTGCCGGCGCCGGCGGTAACGGCGGCGGCCACGGCAATGGCGGCAGCCATGGCGGCGGCAACGGAAACGGCGGCGGTAGCGGAAACGGTGGCGGCAATGCCGGTGGCAACGGCAAAGGCAACAGCGGCGCCTCGCATGGCAAGTCAGCTTCGGCTAGCGGCCACAACAAGGGCACTGACGCCACGTCGGACGACAGCTCGACCGACGACACGACCACGGCCGCCACGCCCAAGGACAAGAACATTCACGCCAAGCTCGGCCGGTTGAACTCGCTGCAGCGCAACATCAACGCCTATATGAATTCCAAGAGCAAGAAGTTCGCCGGCGTCCAGGCTTACGTGACGCAGGCCGCGGCAGCCAAGAACGCCCAGGCCAACCTCGACGCGGCAAACGCCCAACTGGCCGCCGACCAGAGCAAGCTCGCCGACCTCACTCAGCAACTCGCCGACCTCAACGCGACCGACACAAACGGCTTCACGCCCGAACAGCAGGCGGCTCTCGATGCGCAGATCGCCGACGTTCAGGGACAGATTGATGCCCAGAACGCCACGATCAGCACCACTGATGCCCAGGCGATCGCCGATGCGCAGGCCGTGGTTGACAACGCGCCGCCTCCCACCGATGCGTCCCTGGACGCTGCCCTTGCCGACATGGCCAACAAGCCGGTCGACGCCGACGTCACCGCCTGGGCCAAGGATACTTTGGCGGGCAAGATCGACGCGCAAGCCGCGGCCACGGCGACAACCACAACAACCCCATAAGGCCGGACGAACCGACCGGAGGGCGAGCGAAAGCCGCCGGGCCTCGCCCGGCGGTTTTTTGTTGACAGGGCGACGGGCGTGCCGTCTCCGGCAGAAAAATGGCTCGCCTCAGTCGAGACGAGCCAAAGCGGGAGCCCCATTGCCGGGTGCTGATCCCGCACCAGGTTGCCACCTGTTTTCCGGGGTGGCCGGCGGTCGAAACCGAGACGCCGGCTTGCGGACGTTCTACTGCGCGCCGCAGGATAATATATCGTGTTGCGACATGTTTATCGTCGGCATGACGGGCAGGCAATCCCTTTTGATCTTGCACCGGCCAGGAACGGAGTGCGCCACACAAGCGGTGAGGAGAGGACGGTCGATTCCTGCGGGATGTAGCTGTTCCTTCGTCGTGCCCGCCGCTGGTTCAGGCCAGCAGGCGGACCTTTGACGGTCAGGGCGACGCAAACCGGCTCATTCGGCGTGATCGAGCAGGCGGGTGACGTCAGGGCGATCCCGGCCCTGCTTGACCCCAGCGTGATCTATGCCTTCCACGGTGATCGCGAACGTGCCGTTCTCGGTCCTGCCGATGAAGCCCTTCGCCTTGAGGTACCACAGGTGGAACTCCAGGTGCTCGCGGGGGCAACCGGACAGGCGCTCGAGTTCGTCGTCGCCGATGCCCGGATTGTTGACGTCCCGCCGGCGCCTCACATAGAGAAGCGACAGCAGATTGGCCTGGATGACGGAATCCCGCTCCATGCCGCCGCCGTCGCGCGCTTCCTCCGTGAGTTCATGCCGAAGACCCAGATGCTCGCGGTAAAGGATATCGTATTGAGCCCGTTTGACGGGGTCGCGGAGTGTATTGTTGGCTTCAACGATCTCGCTGAAGCGCGATTCATTGCCGGTTTCCCGATTGTCGGGGTGATAGCGCATGGCAAAGTAGCGGAAGATCCGCTCGATGGTCTCGGAATTGGCGTTCGGGCTTATTTCCAGAACTTCGTAGTAGTCGATGAACATGTAATCGCGCTTCCGAAATGACGGAAACCACTCCCCCAAGCCCAAGCATTGCCCAAATGCTGCGCGCTTGCAAGGTGCCGGTCCTGGTCTCGAACCGCCAAGGCCGGCGCGAATGCCCGCCATACGAAAATGTAAGATTGTGGCCACAATTGCGGGAGCTTTCGAGCCAAATTCGGCCATCGTCCTCGCGACTATTCAACAACGTTAAGGCGTGGGACGCCTTGTATTCAGGGGAACGGACGCGATGGAAACCAGACATGGATATTCAATTTTTCAGATCGCGCTGCATGGCTGATTGCAGCGCTGGTTTTATTTCAGCTCTTCTTTGGTGAGAGCATGACGGTCGTCGTGGACGCCGCCGAAGACGGCCAGCCGGTATCGGCCACCGACCAGGCGCTAGGCTCAGCTCATTACTGGGTCGGCCTGTCCGTTCTTGCGCTTGTGCTTGTTCGGCTGGTCCTCAGGTTGGCATCCGGCGCGCCGGCCCCCGCCGGTCGTGGGTCGGGATGGATGCGGGTCGCCGCGCATGTATCGCACGGACTGTTCTATGTGCTGTTGCTGGCGACGCCGGCAATCGGGCTTCTTGCGTTCTATCTGGGCGATCCCTGGGGTGACATTCATTCGCTTGCCAAGCCGGCATTCATCGTGCTGATCGCCGTCCACGCCATGGCGGCGCTCTATCATCAGTTCTGGCTGAGGGACGGGACGCTGAAGCGCATGCTTTCGCCGGCCGGCTGATCGGGGAAATATGCCGGCCGGCGGCGTCTTGTGTCCGATAGCCGATCGGCAAAGGCTAGCGGCCTCGGGTCGGAAAAACCTTTGCCCCGTTGCGGTGGAATAAATTCCGGGCTTTGTTACGTTAGCTCTGCTTGAAATTCAGGTGGCAACCTGGATGGAGCCGACCTCAAGCCCGGCTCCCTTTTCGGCTCGCTTCGAAAGAGGCGAGCCATTTTTTTGCAAAACTAAACCTCGCGGCTTTCGCCCGAAGGCGGCACCGACTTAGGTGCGTCATGGCTAATATCGCTCGCACGATGTAGACTGCGCAGAGTCGGGTTTACAAAGGCATTGGGAGGACAACAAATGCCACGGGTATCGGAACTCTTCTTCAAGACGGCCATCGTCTTTCTCATCCTGGGCGTCGCCGCCGGACTACAGATGGCGATTTCGGGCGATCACGGTGCCTTTCCGGCGCATGCTCACATCAACCTTCTTGGCTGGGTCACCAGCGCCATTTTCGGCGGCTACTATGCGCTCAACCCGGCCAAGGCTGAGCGCCGCATCGCCATGATCCATTATGGCCTCTATACGGTCGGCATCGTGATCATGCTGCCGGCGCTCTACTGGATGCTGGCGGGAGGCCACCCGGAGATCGAGCCGGTCGTGGCAATCGGCTCGCTGATCGTCGCCGCCGCGGTGCTGGTCTTTGGCTTCGTCGTCTTCTCGTCGACGGAAACGGTGCGCTCGGCCTCACCGGCCACCGCGCGCTAGCTGGGCGAACCGAGCAGGGATTTCAGGCGGGCGCCGGCTACAGCCTCCGATCAAGGAGAGCTGCAGCCGGCGTTTGGTTGCGCCGCATCGATTTTGTTGATGGCGGCCCATCGCCGATGCAAAGCTAGTGGCGGTCTATCGGCTCCGATGCAACGGATGGCGCCTCAGGCCCTGGCGCCGAGGTGTAGCATGGCCTCTGCGGTCGAATTGAAGAGCAACGTGCCGGGCTATTGCGGCGTGGATGCCTGTCGAGAAGGAATAGATGATCGGTCCGCGGCCGGAACCGACGCAAAGCGATCAGGGAAGCAGTTTCGGGAACAGCCGTAAGATGAGGGCGTGGATGATGCCATCGCGCTCGAACGGTCCGGGCATCTTGGCGGGTGCCGCGCTTACGTCCGCTTTGCCTTCGTCGGTTACCCGGGTCTCACTGTGCACCAGCCAGAGCACGGCCACGAAATAGCCGGCCTGCAGAGCCACGGCCGCCAGGAATGTCCAACCGATCGCCATCCAGACAGATCCCGTGGACATGAAGGTCCAGCCGAGGATCGCTAGAAGCGTGCCAACCATTCCCACAAGAAACTGCGGAAAATACATTTGCCCAACCGAGCGCCGCGACCATATTCGGCCATCAGCGATCTCGCCCATATCTCTACCCATTTTGACCCATGCACCTTTTCCGGGTGGACCGCAAGCTTGAACGGTTTGCCGGCGGCCCCATTGCCCTTTCGTCCGGCCCCGACAGGGACCACGGACGCAGGACTTCCGCTGTGACAACTGGCAATTGCGCCGGATCGTTCCCTAGCCGGCGACATTCAAGTCATGCCTAATGGACCGCAGCGCATGCGGGCGACTGCCTGCCGGGTTCAAGATGCCTCTCCACGCAGAAAGGCCCGCCACCTGGGCGGGCCCTTGTCCGCTATGCTGACCGGATCAGCTCAGGATCACTACGATCTTGTAGGTGTCCGGGTCGACGATGACGATGCGTCCATCGGCCAAGACGAAATACTCATAGTTTTCATAAGCCGGAACGATCTTGACGATCCGGGCCGGCAGACGGTGCAGACGCACCTTGTGGCGCGGCACCTCGACGCCGACGGAGATGTCGAAGCTGACGTCGCGAACCGGTTCGACATGGCTCTCATGAATGACCTGCGTGATCTGCGTCCTCTGTTCCACCGTCACGTTATTGATCGACGCCGTCTTGTTCTGGTCGGTCTCGACGTTGGTGTTGCCCTGGGCGTTCTGCTGGGTGGTCGTGCCGGTCTTGCCCTGGGCGTTCTGCTCAGTCTGCATCTTGGTGGTGCCCTGAGCGTTCTGCTCGGTGGTCGTGCCAGTCTTACCCTGAGCCTGCTGATCGGTCTGGGTCTTCGTCTTGTCCTGGGCATTCTGCTGGGTGGTCGTACCGGTCTTGCCCTGGGCGTTCTGCTCAGTCTGCATCTTGGTGGTGCCTTGGGCGTTCTGCTCGGTGCTGGTGCCAGTCTTGCCCTGCGCCTGCTGCTTCTTCTTCTTCAGCTGTGTGTTGTCCTGGGCGTTCTGGTCAGTGTTGGCGCCTGACTGACCCTGAGCCTGCTCTTCGGTCTTCATCTTGGTCTTGCCTTGAGCCTGCTCTTCGGTGTTTGCGCCGGCCTTGCCCTGGGCGTTCTGCTGGGTTTGAGGCTTCATCTCACCCTGGGCCTGGCCGCCCGCCTTGCCGCCCTTTTGGCAATCGGCCGCGCCGGCCGTGCAATTATTGTCGCCGCCGCTCGGCTGCGCGGACTCGGTCTGCGCCATCGCGGCGCCGCAACCGACGCCGAGCGCGATCATGCTTGTGATCAGCAGATGTTTCATTGGATTTTCTCCTCGGAAAGTCGGTCCCTTCGCTTGGCTAACCCCGCCCGAAACGCATTGTTCCGAAATTGTTGCGGCTGTCGGAGGCCATGGTTTCGCGGAACACGGCGGCAGTTGTTTTTGACGGCGCCGGTTCAATTTTTGCAGGAACAAGGGTAGGCGAATGGCGTTACGACAATGCCGACCCGCTGTGGAAAATCGCAGGCGCAGCATTAAGGCGTTCAAGTCCACATAGGAGAGACGACCAATGAAAATGCACCTCACCTCCGCCGCCGCTGGCTTCCTGCTGCTTGCTGGCATTGGCGCGGCTGCCGCGCAGGATGTCGTGATCGCGCCGGAGCAGGAAACCGTCATCAAGGAATACGTGCATAAACAGCCGCTGGCCTCGGTTAAGATTCCGGGCGTCGAGCTGAATATCGGCAGCACGCTTCCCGACACGGTCGAATTACACGAAGTGCCCAACGTGAAATACCGTTACGTCGTCGTCGATAACCGGACGGTGATCGTCGACCCCGGTACCCGCAAGATCGTCAAAGTCCTCGATTGATCGGTAGCGCGCCAAATCGGTTGGCCCGCCGCCCGATTACGGCGGCGGGCCGTTAACCGATTATTATTTTGTTACCATATGCTAACGGAACCTTCCCGCTGCGCTTGAGTTAGCGGCTCTGGTTCACGTTGTCTCATAGACAACACAAACCAATGGTAACGTGAAGATTCGGGCGGTGGCGAACAAGTACGGGCGGGGCGAGGAGGAGTTTGACCAACATGTCGAAACGAGAAATCGGAACATCCCGTTCGCTCGGGATGCGTGTTGCCCATCTCAAAGCCAGGATGCAAGATGCCCGGATCACCGAGCATGAGATGAAGGCTTTCCAGAAGGTCGCGGCGATCATGGGCGGCGGCGAGGGCTCCCTACGCATCGAGGCCGACGATCTGATCGCCGCGTCCTTCGTTGCCGAGACGCTGGGCGAATCGGTGCCGAACTGACAGCGGCTACCAGTCGAGATCCCGGATCGTTTCAGCCCGACCGTCAGCCGGGAAGGCGGCGGTCGGCAGGCAAGATGGACGCCAGGAGGCGCCCGGCTTGCTCCCAGGATCGGCCGGCCAAATCCCAAAACTTGCAGGACAACGCCGATCGCATGGCGTGAGTCCGAACGCGTCGAGGCTGGGCCTAGCCAGGCACGTGCCGGTTTGGTGCCCGGCTTTCGCGTGCCCGGATTCGCCTGATCTTTGCTTCGCGCAGCACCGCGACGGGATCGGCGCCCGTCCATTCGATCCCGGCCTTCCGCGCGAAGACCAGGAACGCCTGCCGCGCCTTGTCGAGATCGATCTCTCCGCTCCGCGCCGCCTCACAGGCGCGGAATGCGTTGGCGTAGCTGCCGCCCCGCATGGCCTGGGGCCATTCCTTGAGAAAGTTCTGCATCGCGGTAAGAGAGGCGATCTCGCGCTTGAAGCCGGCACCCACCGCAATGGCCACGGGGGGGCGAAGTTCGATGTCGCTTCTGATGGAGCCTTCTTGCATGACTGCGGCATCCTTTGGATTTCAAAGACTTGGGCAGTTTCAATGCCTTCCAATGCGGAGCCGATGCGAAGGTTCCGCCAAATCAATTAGTCGCCGCTGACGGAACAACACCCTGCCGGCGGCGTTTGCCCCGGGAGCTCCCATGTTCGACCTGCTCGTGTTTCCGCCCCTGCGGAGGCAGGGGCGGAGCTCACCAACGCAACAGGAGAGAAACGATGAAAACCACCTTCATTCCAGCTGTCGCCGGCCTGGCTCTGATGGCCGGCATCGGCATCGCGGCCGCGGACGAGGTGATCGTCACCCCCGAGCAGCAGACCGTGGTCAAGGAATATGTTCACAAGCATCCGATCGCCTCGGTCAATGTGCTCGGCCTCGAGCTTGGCGTCGGCTCGACTGTGCCTGACACCGTCGAGTTGCAGCAGGTTCCGGACGTCCAATACCGCTATGCGGTCGTCAACGATCATACGGTGCTGATCGATCCCGGCACGCGCCGCGTTGTTCAGGTGATCGAGTAGATCCAGCCCTGGAAGAAGCCCGATCTCCGAAGCACTGGGCAAGGATCGGGCTCTTTTCGCATCCGGGCATAAGGCCTAAGATAGGGCAGTGGTTTGGGAGGCAACGAAGCGCGGAAGGAGTCGTTGCCATGCATCATCCACACGTCGAATCACCTGACATCGCACGCCAAGTCGACAAGCTTTTGGCCGAGCATAGGACTGGCCTGCTGTCGATGCACGAGGCGATTACCCTGCTGCGCCAGCGCACGGGGACCGATCGCTCTGACGCGGATTTAGCCGGATTGATTACAAAAAAGGCAGCGCATCTGGGTATCGCGGTCGTTACCGACGGACACTGAGCGAAATTGCCGTCCAGGTCGGGTCGCTTGTTCGTGATACCGAAGACGACACGCGAAAATTCGGCTAATGTTCGCGCCGGGGAACCGTCCCAACATCAGGAGGCGACAGTGACGGACGACAGGCACGAACGCATTCGCCAGCGCGCGCACGAGATCTGGGAGCAGGCCGGCCGGCCCGAAGGCGCTCATAAGGAGCATTGGGACCAGGCGACGGCCGAAGTCGATGCGGCCGGCAAGCCGAAAGCCAAGAGCCCGAAAAAGGCCGCCGCCGCCAAGGCCGACAAGCCGAAAGCGGCCAAGGCGGAGAAGCCCGCCAAGGGCCCTGCCAAGGCAAAGTCCCCCGCCAGGAAGACCAAGGCCTGACCGCCAGCCAAGGCCTGCACCCCTTTCCACCGGATCATGTGACGGTGCGACGCTCCGTGTGAGAACTGTGCCCGGAGGCTATACCGACCATGCGCAAAGTCGTCTTGATCATGACCATGTCGGTCGACGGATATGTCGTGGGGCCGGTAGGAATGTCGACGGGCGGTTTTCCTGAACCGGCAGAGCTCAAGCGGTGGAAACTCGATCGCATCAGTCGCGCTGGCACACACATCATGGGCCGCGTGAGTTACGAGGAAATGGGGCCGTACTGGCAAAAATCCGAGGATGCCTATGCCGCGCCGATGAACGACATCCCCAAGGTCGTGTTTTCGAAAACCCTGAAAGAAGCGACTTGGCCAGAGTCCTCCATAGCGAAAGGTGACCTGCACGAGGAAATCGCTAAATTGAAAAAGCAACCCGGCGGCGAAATCATTGCATGGGGCGGCGCAGAGTTCGCTCAGGCGCTGTCGAAGGCCGGGCTGATTGATGAGTATGTCATCCTGACTCGGCCGATCGCCTATGGCGGTGGCAAACCGCTATTCAGCGGTTTGACGGACGCGCTCAAGCTAGATGTCCTCGTGACGGCCGCTTACGATAATGGCACCATGCTTCGCATCTACGCTCCCCGCTGAACCGTCACGACTTCTGAGCGAAGTCTTCGACCATGGCGGCCGGCTGACCGGCACGCTCGGCATCGCTGCCGCCAGCAGCCACGCCGGCGGCATGCGGTTGCTATTAAGCTATAAGAGGAGGCTACCGCGTCCCTTGCTTTCCGGCGTATCGCGCGACCGCGCAGAGGAAGGCAAGCGCTGCCATGTCGCAAGCTGCCCGTGACGGCGACGGACCCTTGGCGAAAAGGACCGCGTCGGCAACCGGGACCGTCAGGCCATGCTTGCGGGCGAATGAAGTGACTTCGTAGGGCTGATCGTCAGGCTGTATGCTGATGTCGATTTGTTGGTCCATCAAAACGAATTCCTCCCTGGTATACGGCTTTACCCTCCTTCGCCTGCGCAGAATTAACGCCCGGCCGCTCGCCCGCGTCCACCAATTGGCGATTGTGTGAAACGATGCATTTTTCGAGGCCCAGAGCCGAGGGTTGCAGCGACATGATTGTTCGCGTCGCTGGCGGCCTTGGAGTTCCTTCCCTTCTCAACGGAAGAGGTCAGAACGCTCTCACCACGCATCGCTCGATCGGGCACACCTGACCCCCGCGGCGATCATCGCGCTTTCGCATTCGCTGATCAGCCTGAGGTTGCGCAAATACCGCGCCGCCGTCTCCGGCAGCCAGGCCGCGCACGCCTCGACATAGGCGCGGCCATGCACCAGCGTGCCGGTCGAAAGCCGCTCCTCCTTTTCGGCGATCACCTTCAGATATTGCCGGATGAAGCGGATGTCGTCGGCGATGTCCTGGCTGGCCATGCGCCAGGCGCCGGCAAGGCGTTCGCGCTCGGCGAGCGGCAAGGGCGACAACAACGGATGGGAGAGGTCGGCAAAAGCGGCATGGTTCGCGGTGTTCAAGCAAATCCCCTCAAAAGGAAGGGAAGTATCGTACTTTACGTACGAAAAGCAATCAAGCGAGATTCGTACAATTTGAACGACAAAATAGGTTAGATAAAACGGTTACAACCATCGGCATCTCCCATAGGGAGATGGGCGCCTGGCCCAACTGACACCGCAAAAAACCGCTTTCCCAGCACCGTAAACAGTGCTTTAACCCCGCCATCCACAGGGGTGCTCCGTACGGTCGGGGCTGAGATGGTGGCGGCAAGCCTCCGGACCCTAAAGCTGATCTGGATAATACCAGCGGAGCGAGGCGGGCCATGTTTTCCGGCGCACAGATTTCCCTTTATCCCATGGCCGACGATTTCGTCGGCGTGATCCTTGGCGCGCTTGGCGCGCTCGATCCTTACCGCGACAGGCTGAGGATCGAAACCGACGATATCTCGACGCTGCTGGTCGGACCGCCCGAGGTGCTGTTCCCAGCCATGCGCGACCTGTTCGTGGCGGCCGCCAGAAGCGGCAGGCACTGTGTCCTGTCGGCCGCCGTCTCGCGCGGCTGCCCCGGCGAGCCGGATGACCCGATCTGCCGCTCCGAGGAGATCGGCGACTCGGCGATCCCGCTCGACGACCGCAAGCGCGCCGCGCTGCGCGCCGTCGGGGCCACGCTTTCGACCAACCAGCCGGTGGCGGCGCAATTCTCGCTCTATGTGATGGGCACCGGCGACCACATGGACGAGATCTATGGCTGCATCGATTTCCTGAAACAGTCGGGCGTCTTCGAACGCTCCAAGCATTTTTGCACCAAGCTGCGCGGCGACGCCGGCGCGGTGTTCGCCACGCTGAACGAAGCCTTCTGCCGCTTCGGGCCGGGCGCCGGTCACGTGACGCTCGACGTCACCATTTCGGCGAACAGCCCGACCGCGGCTTGAGCGCAAGCTCGATCTATCGAGGTAGATGTCGTGGCTGTTTGGCTTGATCCATCGCGTGGGGGAGATGCCCCCAGTCCCATCTCGCAGGAGAGAGGGGAACCTTCGGCGATTGGCGAAGGCAGAGGTGACGGCGAATCTCCCCCCTTGCGGGGGAGATGCCCGGCAGGGCAGACGGGGGTGCTGTCCCGCCGGCCTCTCAACTGGTTGCGCGCGCGGCGTTCGCCAATTGCTTTCGCACAACTTTCGAAAGCTGGCGTTCCTTCGCGCCCCCCTCTGGCCTGCCGGCCATCTCCCCCTCAAGGGGGTAGATCAGCTGTAGCGTCCGCCATCGCCAAGATCTTCCCCGCTGCCCTCGCATTCGCTCTCCTTCTCGTCGCTTGGGAGCTCTACGCCCGCCTTGGCGGCATCGCCCCTACCGTGCTCCCTGCACCCTCGCGCGTGCTGGCGAAAGCCTGGGAGAACCGGGCGGCGCTGGCCGACAACACGCTTCCCACCATCCGCGCCACGCTGGCGGGCTTTGCATGCTCGCTCGTTGCCGCCTTCATCCTCTCGGCGCTGGTTGACTTCTTTGCCCCCTTGCGCCGCGCGCTGTTCCCGCTCCTGATCGCCAGCCAGACCTTGCCGCTGGTGGCGATCGCGCCGCTGGTGGTGCTTTGGTTCGGCTTCGGGCTGTTGCCGAAGATCCTGCTCGTGGCGCTGGTCACCTTCTTTCCGATGATGGTGGCATTGGTCCAGGGCTATGCCGCCACGGCCAAAGAAATCAGCCAGATGCTCGCCGCCATGGGAGCAGGGCGCCGGCGCATCTTCTGGCTCGCTCGGTTGCCGTCGGCGCTGCCCTATTTCTTCGCCGGACTGCGCATCTCCATCACCTATGCCGTGGTCGGCGCCATCTTCGCCGAATATGCGGGCGCCGCCAAAGGGCTCGGCATCTATATGCTCAGCGCCAAGAACAATTTCCGCCCCGACCTGGTGCTCGCCGCCGTCGCGGTCAGCTCGGCGCTCACGCTCACGCTGTTCGTCCTCGCCGTGCTCGCCCAGCGTCTCGCCGTGCCCTGGGAAAATGCAAAGAGCGAAAGGGCGGGGCGCTATGGCGACAAGCCTTCCCGAGAGGGCCGGCCATGACCCGGCTCGAGCTCCGCAACATGCGTAAAAACTTCGGCGCGCTCGAGGTTCTGGCAGGCATTTCGCTGCATGTCGAAGAGGGCGAGTTCGTCTCGATCCTCGGCCCCTCCGGCGCGGGCAAGTCGACACTGTTCCAGTTACTCACCGGCGCGATCCGGGGCGAGGGCGAGATGCGCTTCGACGGCGCGCCGCTCGATGGCGCCCGCTTCGCCTTCATGCCGCAGCGCGATGCGCTGATGCCGTGGCGGCGCGTCATCGACAATGCGACGCTGGGGCTCGAGGTGCAGGGCATGAAGCGCCGCGCGGCGCGCGAGCGCGTGGCCCCGTTGTTCGCCGAGTTCGGCCTTGCCGGGTTCGAGCGCGCCTGGCCGGCCGAGCTGTCCGGCGGCATGCGCCAGCGCGCGGCATTGCTGCGCACCGTCGTGCAGCAGCGCGACATGCTGCTCCTCGACGAGCCGTTCGGCGCGCTCGACGCGCTCACCCGCGCGGCCATGCAGCGCTGGCTGGAGACGATGTGGCGAAACCATCGCTGGACGGCGCTGCTCATCACCCATGACGTGCGCGAGGCGGTGCTTCTGTCCGACCGTATCTATGTGCTGTCGGCGCGGCCCGCGCGCGTGGTGCGTGAGGTGGCTGTGCCGCTGCCGCGCCCGCGCACCGAGAGCACGGCGTTTGCCCGCAAGGCGGCCGCGATCGAGGCCGGCATCCTCGACATTTTGCTCGGCGCCGCCGAACCGATTTCCCGACCATCCGATGGAGAAAACCGATGACCGATTTCACGCGCCGCCAAGTGATGCTTCTGGCCGCCAGCCTGCCATTTGCCGGGACTGCTGCACGTGCCCGGGCCGCCGCGCAAAAAATCACCGTCGCGCTTGACTGGACCGTCAACACCAATCACATCGGCCTGTTCGTCGCCCGCGACAAGGGCTTTTACCGCGATGCGGGCATCGAGGTCGAAATCCTGCCCTATGCCGACACCGGCTCGGGCACTCTGGTGGCCAGCCAGGTCGCCGATTTCGGCATTTCCGGCTCGCTCGGCCTGTTCACGCAAAAGAGCGCGGGCGCGGATTTGAAGGCCGTCTACGCCGTCGTCCAGTCGGAGACCGGCCGCGTCGTCTTCAACGCCGACCGCGCCGCCATCAAGACTCCGAAAAATCTCGACGGCCTGGCCTATGGCGGCTTCGGCAGCGCCTGGGAGAACGCGCTGATCTCGACCATCATCCGCCATGACGGCGGCAAGGGTGAGTTTTCCACTGTGACGCTGGGTACCTCGGCTTATGAGGCATTGGCCAATGGCGCGGTCGATTTCACGCTGGAAGTCTCGACCTGGGAAGGCGTCGAGGCCGGACTGAAAGGCCTCAAGCAGCGCAGCTTCCGCTATGCCGATTATGGCGTGCCGGACGAGCACACCACGTTGATCGTCTCCAGCAACGCCTTCCTCGCCGCCAACCGACGGGCGGCCGCGGCCTTCGTCCAGGCGACGCGGCGCGGCTACGCATTCGCCGTCGATCATGCGCAGCAGGCGGGCGAGCTGCTGATCGCCGCGAACAAGGATACGCTGACCAACCCGGCGCTGGTGCAAGCCTCGCTGAAGGCGCTGAACGACGGGCACTTCCTGAAAAGCGCGGACGGCGCCATCGGCACGATGGACAAGGCCAAGATGGAGGCGATGGGCGGGTATCTGTTCGCCTCGGGAATATTGCTTGATGGCGACGGCAAGGTGCTAAAGGAGCGGCCGAATCTCGGGGCCTATTTCACGAATGAGTTTGCGGGGTAGGGCCACGCCCTGAGGGCGCACGAAGGAACTCAATGTCTCAGGAGGCCCGCAAGTTCACTTCAACTATCGGCCTTCTTGCGGCTGAACAGCCTTCTCAGCCACACCAGCGGCAACAGCACGAGGAAGGCGCCCTTCTTCAGCACCAGCAGCGCCAGCGCGATCAGCCCGACGCCGGCGGCCTTGCCGTATTTGACCCCGAGCATCGTCGCCAAGACGCCCAGCGCGCCGTAACCGGCCACCTTGTCGCCGCTGGAGAATTCGAAATAGGAACTGCCGGCCTTCGGCTTGTAGGCGTCGGCCGACGCCTCGACGATCTTTTGCACGGCATCGCTCGTGATGTTGCCGTTCACCGGCACGATCTTGATTGGGACATAGCCCTGGCGGTCGAAGACCGAGACCGAGATGTTGATCGTCCTGTCGCCGGCCCAGTTCAGGATGTTGGCGTAGTAAAGGATATTCTTACCCTTATCGATTTGCGGATAAAGGAGCCAGCCGTCGAAGCGGATGTCCTGTCCAAGCCGTTGCGACTGCGCTTTGACCGACTCTTTGAAGCTCTCCTCCAGGGAACTAATTTCTTCGTTGCGGTCGGCGCTGTCCCAGTCCGCTAGGCTGACATAGCCGTCCGACACGGGCTTTTCGACGGTGAGATTATCGATCTCCGGCGTGAAGCCGAAGATCAACTGGTCGATCGTACCGCACTGGTCGCGGTCCCAGCCGAACTCCTTCACCACCAGGTTGCAGCGGTCCTCCGGCTTCAGGTAGAAGGCGGCGCCGCCAGCCGGAGTGATTGTGCCTCTGGCGGCGCTCAGAGGCTGGATAAAATTTTGCGGATGATAGTCCGTATCCTCGGCATGCACGATGGCCGGCTGCGCCAGGAAGCAGGCATGCGCCACCATAATGAATATCAGGTTTTCCCTGACCGACTTGTTCATTACCCCCTCCCCTATGGACCCAACCTCACGCATCCGTGATATAAGAGTATTTCGAGGACAAGCACAAGACGAAAAGTTCTCTTTTTGTTCTTTGCCTCAACCATAGCCCTGCCGCACTGCTCTTGAGGCGACATGCCGCCGCCCAGCCCTCACATATCGATCATCGACCGCTTCACCCGTCCGATGATCGTGATCGCCCCCTCCAGCTCCGGCGGCGGAATGTCGAGGTAGGATGCCGGCTGGAAGGGCGGATTGTCGTTCGGGCGCCAGCGCTTGTAGGTGGCGCGTCCCGTCTCGTCTGAAATCACGTAGCAGCCATTGGTCACCAGCCGCTTGTCGCGCAGGTTGACGAAGATGATCGAATCCGGCGGCGAGATCTTGTTCATCGACGGCCCATCGACGCGCAGCGCGATCCACTCGCCTTCCTCGAGGTCGGCGGTGGGGATGGTCGGATAGTCGGAGAGATTGACGACGCTGTCCTGGCTGCCGAGCTCGCCGGCGCTGATCCACGACACGATCGGCACATCTATGGTGACGGGCGAGGGGGCGAAATTGACCGGCGCCGCCTCTGCGCCATCCCCGTTGAACAAGAGCCAGCCGGGGTCGACGCCGAACAGCCGGCCGTACTTCTCCGCCGCCTTGCGCGACAGCGGCCGGTTGCCGTTCTCGTGGCTGATCAGCGTGTTCTTGTTGATGTCGCGCAAGGCCCGCGCCGCATCACTGGGCGAGGCATAGCCGGCCTGGGCGCGCGCCTGCTGCAATCTGTGCCGAGAATCCATCATCGTACAAAATGCCTGAAAATTATCGTCCAAAGTGTACGATTTCGCTTGCGCGTGTTTCGTACATAACGTACGCTTAGCGCATGAATGAACATCCCGCAAGCATTTCCGCACAGCCGGTGATTCCGGTGCCGCCGACGAGCATCTCAGGGCTTATCGATTCCTGGCGGAGCATCGACGCGTTCGCCGCCACGCAAAAGGAGGCGGCATGAACGCGTTGCCTTTCCAATTCGAACCGTCTTTCCCGTTCGAATCGCCTGTCGAATTCCAATCGTCCGGACCGTCCTCCTCCCCGGTCCGGGCGCATTCCGGGGCGCTTGCCCCGGATCCGGCTGAACCGCCCGCACCCCGGTTCACCGGAACGGCCGGAGCCGTTCCTCCCCCGGCTCCGGCCCCCAATTCGGGCATAAGCTGCATCCGCACAGAGGACGGCACCGTCATCCTGTTCGACCGGAAGACGGGCCGCGCGGTGTCGGGCCTGACGCGGGCTGCGGCCGAGGCCGCTCTTCTCCGACTGACCGGCGCGGCGCCAGAGCAATTCCAGGAAAAGTGCGAAGCGGTTTTCCGTCCGGAATTGCGCCAAGACAACGCTGCCGGCGCCGCCTGACCTTCAACGCCTTCGCTGACCTGACCACCAAACGGCCTCGCGGCCGAACCCTGGCGCCTGGCCTGAAGCCTGGCGCTTCGCCCCAAGCGCTTCGCAATCAACGGAATGAGCAGATGGCAGCCGCCTACACCGAGAAGGAAATCGACGAGATCGCCGCTTTGCTGAAGGAGGGGCTGTCGGCCTCGCGCATCGCCGGCCGCTTCAGCGCGCTGCGCGGCAGCCCGGTCTCGCGCAACGCCATCATCGGCATCGTCCACCGCAACGCCGGTTTGAGCGCCATCGGCTTCGCCAATCCCAAAGGCGGCCGCGCCGGCGGCAGGCCGAGGAAGCACGCCCGGCCGGATCGTCCGGGCAGGCGGGGCAGGACGGCGGCCGGAGGCGTGACGCTCTCCGAGCCGGCTGCGCTTGCGCGGCAAGTGGAAGACACCGACGCTGCCACAGCCAATCTCCCCCCTTGCGGGGGAGATGTCCGGTCCACCCTCCGCAGCTGCTGCGGAGGACGGGCAGAACAGAGGGGGTGCTGTCCCGCAGACCTGTCCGTCGATGGAACCGTCACGCAAGCGAATGTCGTCACTGCCCGCATTCCGCCCAAGCTCAAAAATCCCAAGCCGCGCAAACCCGCGCGCACCCTGCCGCCCGCCTGGCTCGCCCCCGGCACCCGCGAAAAATCCGAAGCGCATCTTTACAAGCTCCCGGCGCCGCCGCCTCCGGTGAACCCCGGCCGCCAGCCGCATGTCGCGGCCATGCGCTTTCTCGATTGCCTGTTCGGCCGCTGCCGCGCACCGCTCGATCTCGCGCTGCGCGAGGATGCCGAAGCCGACCCGCAAGGCGTGCGCCCGGGACCGGACATGCTCTGCTGCGGTCTGCCGACGTCGGCCACGCGCTCCTACTGCGCCCATCACCATGCAAGGTTTCACGGCCATCGCGGCAGGTGATGTGAGGGCGCCAGGCTCTCCCTTCTCCCCTTGTGGGAGCATCCGGCTCGGCGCTCTGCGCCGAGCCGGATGAGGGTGTCTCGCGCCAACATCTCTAGAATTCCAACCCAAGGACCGCACCATGCCCCGCAAAGCCGCCAAGAAACCCCAGCCGCCAAAGCTACCCAAGGGCGAGGCCGAGCAGGTGCGCATCCGCCGCGACGTCGGTCACGACTTCGCGCTGAAGCCCGACGGCTTCGGCCGTCAGCGCCTGACCACCGGTACGGCCGAGGCGCGCCGCATCTACGAGGTGTCGAACGGCGGCTACACCTCCACTGGCGGCGTCGTGCGCCTGCGCAATGTCGATCCGCTCACCGGCATCACCTCGTTCACCCGCCAGCAGCGCGAAGCCGGCCAGCGCTTCCGCGACGATTTCGAGCGTAGCCAGCGCGAAGGCCTGCAGCCGCAATCCTGGAGCGAGCGCGTCGATACCGGCCGGATCGGCGGCGGCGTCCCGGACCGGGTGCTCTCAGCCGGCCGGGCGTATGCCCACGCTGCCGCCGCGCTCGCCCATTGGGAAGTGGCGGAAGTGGCCCGAAAAATCTGCCTCGAAGGCCAGTCGGTGAAGGCCATCGCCGAGCGCAGCGGCGACGGCCGCGACGTGGTGGTGAAGCTGCTGAAGGTGGGGTTGGATCTGCTGGCGGTGCACTACGGGATGATGATGGGGAAGAAGGTTGGGTAGGGGGGCGGCATGGACGCGGCCACTTAGCAAAGCAAAGTGAATCACGATGTGAGGTGGCTGACGCGAACTTGCAGAGGCTCGGCGCTGCCCCTCATCCGCCCTTCGGGCACCTTCTCCCCGTAAACGGGGCGAAGGAGAAGCGCGGCATCGGCGACGGTCGCTTTCTCCCAGTTCACGGGGAGAAATTGCCCGGCAGGGCAATGAGGGGCAGCGCTGACCTTCAACGTTATTTGCGGAGTCCGGTGTGCGTTTTGGAGGTTGGCTCCTCGCCACCCTCAGGCTTCCCCTCCCACCCGAACACGCTCCGTCCGCCCAGCAAATGCGACTGGTCCATCTCGCCGGCGACGATCTCCTTCAGGCTCGGCCCCGTCACGTAGCGCTCCATCCGACGGGACTCTCCATCCAGCCGCCTCAGCGCCTCCAACTCTTCGGTTCTTCCGAGCTTGGCTTTGCCCACCGCCGATTTCAGCACGGTGATGGTCTCGTCATAGACTTTCAGCGGCACGGGGAAGGGGTGGCGGTCCTTGCCGCCATGGGCGAGGGAGAAGCGCGCCGGGTCGGAGAAGCGATAGGGCGCGCCGTGCACCACTTCCGACACCATGGCCAGAGCCCGCACCGTGCGCGGGCCGACGCCGGGGACCAGCAGCAATTCAGGAAAATCCTTCGGGCCGCTTTCGATGGCCGAGGCGATGTTGCCATGCAGGCGGCGCATGACGATGTCGCTTTCGCGCACGTCGTGATGAGCCGGCATGACGAGGTTGGGCAGCAGCGGCTGCGCGGCCGGTTCAGGCTCCGACCGCGGTTCCAGCGCGGCCAGCTCGGTCAGGATCTTTTCCGGGCTCATCGTCTTGAGCAGCGCGATCTGGCCGCCGCGGGCTTTCTCGGCGCGACGGTCGGTCAGGTTGACGATCTCGCCCTGGCGCTCGCCTTCGATCGCCGCATGCGGTTGGTCGACGAAGCTTTTGAGCCCCTCCGACAGCCAGTGGTAGCGGCGTGCCTGGCGAGCATCGCCATTCATGCCTTGCTGCACCACCACCCAGCGCCCATCATCGGTGACGATGAAGCCGTGCAGATAGAGGTCGTAACCGTCCTGCACGGCGGCGCTGTCCACCTTGGCGACGAGCCGGCTGGCGGTGGCCAGGGCATCGCCGTCCAGCCCGACGCGCTCGCCGATCGCCAGCAACTCGCCGGGCGTCTTGCGCGAATGCGCGCCGCGCCCGCCGCAGACATGGATGCCGAGCTCATTGCTGAGCGGATTGAGCCCCCGCTTCAGCGCGCCGATGACGGAGGTGGTGATGCCGGAGGAATGCCAGTCCATGCCCATCACGGCGCCGAAGGACTGGAACCAGAAGGGATGCGCCAGACGCCGCAAAAGCTCATCGCGGCCGTAGTGGTGGATGATCGCCTCGCACAGCACTGCGCCGAGCTTCGTCATCCGATCGCCCAGCCACTTCGGGACCCGCCCGCCATGCAGCGGCAGGTCGGCGCTGCCGCTTCGCTGCGTCAAGGATGTTCTCCGTGGATGCCGGAGAATTGATGGCATTTTGCCGGGAATTTGCAAGGCGCCGACACGATCTCCCCCCACGAGGAGGGAGATCAGTCCGCCGGCCCGCTAATACCGGTAATAATACCCGTGGTGATGCCTGTGATGGTGCCGATGATGATGCCTATGGTGGTACCGATGGGGATAGATGTAGTAGTGCCTGTAATACCGATGGTACCGGTAGTGCGGATAGCGGACCACGTAGCCGGGATAGTAGTCATCGTAGTAGCGCGGGCCGTAATAGCGGCCGCCGTAATCGTAGAACGGGCCGCCGCCGTAGAACGGGACACCGAAGAACGGGCTGAAGCCGCCGAACGGCCCGAAGAACTGTGCATCCGCAGGCGCGACCGTGGCTGCGGCGGAGGCGACGGCAATCGCCGAAGCAAGTAAGAGTTTTCTCATGGCAACCTCCTCCTGAAGGCCGATTACCAAATAAACGGTCGCTGCAAGCGTATGTTCCCGATCGCTAATATTCGCAGCGCGTGGTCACCCTCGAGGGATGGGTCGCAAAAGCGGTTAACTAAAAGGCCAGCCGCCGTTGCAGCGAGGCTCAATACCTGCAGACGCGGATCGCCTCGTAGACTCGGTGGTGATGACGCCAGTGTCTCACATATTCGACTTGGCAGCGCCTGTGATGCCGGAGATAGTAATTCCGGTAGTAATGCGGCCTGTAGCTATAATACTGGTGGTAATACGGCCGATACATGTAGGGGTCACTGTAATAGTCGTCACCGTAATATGGCCCGTAATCGTTGTAATAGTCGTCGTAATAACCGTCCCCGATGCCGATCCCGAATTCTAGGCGTCCGGCATTGGCCGGGCCGATCACGGCGAATGCCGACGCAATGGCTATAACGGAGGCGAGCAGGAGCGTTTTCATGACTACCTCCTCCCTGGAGTTGATCACCCCATAAACGCGCCGGAGGCAGGTTATGTTCCAAATCGCTAATATTCGCCCGCCCATCCCAGGGATGGGCGGGCGGCCATCTCCCTCGCGAGTAGGAGATCAGCCAATCATGGGCACCGCTCGGTCAGCGCTCGCAGATGCGGATTTTTTCGATGACGCGGTGGTGATGGCGCCAGTGCTTCACGATTCTGACCCGGCAATTATCGCCATAATACCGGCTATGATAGCGGACCACATAACGTTCACGATCCGGGACATAGTAGTCGTCATCATCGTAGACATGCCGGTAATAGCGGTGAGGGTAGTATCCGCCATAATAGTCGTCGTCATAGCCTGGACCGACGCCGATACCGAGTTGCACGCTGCCGGCGCTGGCCGGCGCGATCGCGAACGCCGAGGCGATGGCGATCATCGAAGCAAGCAGAAGCTTTTTCATCGCTGCCTCCTTGAGTTGCAGGACGCCCCTTCGAGAGATAAACGGTTTCGACGGGGCCGGTGTTCCGAGGAAAATGCGCGGCCCCTGTCTCGGGGACGAGCCCGTTCGCAAATGCGGGAAAACGCTCGCTCCCCCGCAAGGGCGCACGGACCAGCAGGAATAGCGCGTCGCGCGATGTCGCAGCATCACTCGCGCACCTTGGCGCCATCGGCTATGCCACACCTGACGTAAATCTCAACCGCAGGAGCTCCCATGACCAAGCAGACCATTCTCAAATTCGGCGCCGTCGAGCATGCCGAGGCCGGCGACCTGCCGGGCTGGATCGTCGTGGAGGGTAGGCCGACCATGCAGACGGCCGTGCAGCACACCACCGGGGACGGCAAGGTGATGTCCGGCACCTGGCGCGCTTCGCCCGGCACCTATCACGCCACCTACACCGATTATGAATTCGTCCACATGATCGCCGGCCGCATCATCATCACGCCCGACGGCGGCGAGCCGGTCGAGGTCGGCCCTGGCGATGCTTTCGTGGTCGAAGCCGATTTCAAAGGGACGTGGAAGATCCTCGAGCCGGTGACGAAGCATTTTGTCGTTGTGGTGGGGTGAGGGGGGCATGAGCTGCTGATCTCTCCCCACAACGACTACGCTACGCACACAACCTCTGTGACTGGCGTGACTGATCAGGCCGAAGCTTGATTGCCAGGTGGTTCCCCCAATCCGTCGCTGCTTCGCAGCGCCACCTTTCCCCCCTCCGGAGGGAAAGGAAGGGAGCGTTGCTGGACGGACGTTGACGGCAAAAGCTTGGCGCCTTTCCTCTACCCCCCGTCGATCGGGGGAAAGGTGGCTCGGCGAAGCCGAGACGGAGTGGGGGTCGACCAGCGCTACATAGGACAATGCATGCGCCAAGCTGCCATGCACGCTATCGCCAAAGGCCAGCCGCTTGGAAATGTGTGCATGCCGTAGCCCACAAGGGGGAGATTGGCAGCATCACCTTCCCACCTTGGAAATCACCCTCTTCTCCACGTCCGGCTCCAGCGATTTCGCGAAGGGTGTCGCCATATGGTGCCGGTCGCGGAAGGCGAGCTTGCCGTCGATGAAGACGTGGCAAATGGTGGCGCTGCAGAAGCGGTCGGTGAGGTCGACGTAAGCAGCGTTGGGGATGCTGTCGACAATATCGCGCTCCACCGCCGCCATCTTGTCGTTGGCGGCATAGGCCCGCGTCTGGTCGCAGCGCGAGGGCGTTTCGTTCCGCCAAAGCGCCCGCGCCACGCAGGTGTCGACATTCGCGTTGTTGAATGGCACGTCGCGGATGAAGGCGACCTTGAGGCCGGCTTGGCTCAGACTGGTGAGCGTGGAGCGCAGGCCGGCCCGCCAGTCGGCGTCCTGACTGTCCATGTCGCCGTCGCGCCCCGCCATCTTGCGCCCGCTGCTCAGCGCCAGTTCCGATATGACCACCAGCGCTGGCTTTGCGCGGATGATCTCCTTGATCGCCTGCTCGCGCCAGCGGTCGCATTCTGCGTAGGCGCGCTTCAGCTCGGACGACCAGACGCTGATGCGCGAGGCGCGGCAGGAGTTTTTCAGCCAGGTCATCACCCGGTAGCCGTTTTTCCGGCCCGCCTCGATCAGCGGCGTCGACCAGTGGTCGGCGTGGGAGTCGCCGAACAGGGCTATGGTGCGCCCGCCGTCGCCGAACACACAAGGGATCGGCGTGACCGTCTCGTAGTCCAGCACGCAGCCTGCTTTGGCGCGGGCCGTGGAGGGTTCGGCGGCGCTCGCGGCGATGATGCGCTGCCGCGGGTCGAGATCATGCGCGGCGAGCCTGGCATTGCCGTAGGCGGCTGCGACGCCGGTGCCGGTCAGGAGGAGGGCCGGCACCAGCGCCCGCGCCGCATTGGCCATCAGCCAGCCGCTGCGACGGATCGGGTTCTCGATGAGGTGGTAGCTGAGGATGGACAACGCGAGTGTCAGCGCAAGGCAATAGAGCCGCTCGGCAGGCGTCAGCTCCGGCGCCAGCATGCCCGCATAGACGATGACCGGCCAATGCCAGAGATAGAGCGAATAGGAGAGCCTGCCGATCCATTGCAAAGGCGGCAGCGCCAGGGCGGCGTTCACGCAGTTCCGTTCGGAATTGCGCAAACGAGGAGTGCCGTCCCTGACGCCGGCCGCTCCCGCCTTGAGCAGAAGGACTGTGCCGGCCACCGGCAGAAGCGCCAGAAAGCCGGGGAAGGGAGCGTCCTCGCTGAAGGTGAGATAAGCGGCCCCGATCATCGCCAGTCCGGCCAGGCTCAACGCCCGCCCCAGCCGCGGACGCTCCTGCAACAGCCGCGCCGGCACCATCGATGCGAGGCCGCCGGCGGCAAATTCCCATGCGCGCAGCGGCGAAAAGTAGAACGCCCAGGGTGGCGATACGATCGTCAGCCAGGCGCAGAGGACAAAGGAGACGAGGCCGGCCGCGGCGATTGCAATGATGATCGAGCGTTTGCCCGGCTTCAGCCAGGCGGCCAGCATCAGCAGCGCCGGCCAGGCGAGGTAGAATTGTTCCTCGACCGACAGCGACCAGTAATGGATGAACGGATTGCTCGCGGCGTCTTTGGCGAAATAGTCGAACGACCAGCGGATCAGCCACAGATTGATCATATAGGCCGAGGCGAACATGGCGCCCTTGGAATAGAGCGCCTGTTCTTCCGGCGACAGGATGACCGCGCCGGCGGCAAGTGTGGCGACGATGACGAAAAGCGCCGCCGGCAGCAGGCGCCGCGCGCGCCGGGCGTAGAAACGCAGAAGGTCGAGCCGGCCGGTGCCGGAAATCTCGGTGACCAGATGGCGGGTGATCAGATAGCCCGAGATGACGAAGAAGATGTCGACCCCGGCAAAGCCGCCGGGCAGCGCGGTCAGGCCGAAATGGTAGGCGATGACGCCCGCCACGGCCACCGCCCGCAACCCTTCTATGTCGGGCCGGAAATCCTGCGCTGATGCTGACACGAACACGAACCTCGCAAGCTCGTTCGTATCCCGCCTTGGGGAAGACTTGCGCCTGTGGGCTCATATCGCAATGCAACAAATCTAACGCGGTGCAACATAAAGGGAGGGCGACGACGTGCGGCAGCACCGGAATTGCCGAGATCCTCCCTTCCGGAGGTGACTAGCCGGCGGCGCTCCCGCCGCAATAAAGCAGCCGGTCGCATGATCTCCCACAAGGGCCGCGCCGCATTCACGCCTTCTTCACGAACTTCGTCTTCAGAACAAGGCCCTTCACCTGCTTGGTGTTGCATTCGATCTCGCCGGGATTGCCGTTGAGGCGGATATTCTTCACCAGCGTGCCGCGCTTGACCGTCTCGGACGTGCCCTTGACCTTGAGGTCCTTGATCTGTGACGGAGTCGCCGTCCTTCAGCGTAGTTCCGTTGCCGTCTTTTACGATAGCGTCTGTCATGGCGGATTGCATGGCCTGCGCCCCGCCTATCGCGCCGATCACGGCCGGGTCAAGCAGGCTGGAGCTGGTCATCTTGCCTGCAAGGGCGAGATATGGCGCTACCTCGTAATAATCGCTTGCCAGACGTGACAGGCTTTCGGCGGTGACGGCCGCAGTGCCATCCTCGGACTTCACGTTCTGAGATCCGATCCGATCACGCGCCGATGCCGTCGGTAGGCCTGGTTGGGCGATATTTGAGGCCGATTCCGGACAGGCGCCGGGAACTGGCAGCCGTGGTGCCGTTGTCGGTCAAGCGTTGAATCGAGGCGGTGACGCTCCGGCTTGGTCCCGCGACATCCGGCTTGAAAATTGAGGCTGGCCAGGAGCGGGCGGTACACCTCGAAGGTGCCCGCCCGTCCGGCGCCGCCGCCAAGCTGCTGAAACCCCGTCCGTCCCCAACAGCAACGGTCATGGCGTGACCAGTGGTTGCCGAGTGCCATTGGCGCGGTGCCCTGTCAACGCCGCCGGACAGCGGCCCGGAAGCGTCTTTTTAGCCGCCTTTTCGTCCTCGAAGCACGCTTTGCAGCCGTGCCGGGGACACGGCGAAAGCCACGAAATGGCGGAATTCCGGGCTTTTCAGACATCCACCAAGCAGCCCCGCACATATCCTATCCGCTTGAATAGGCTGATTTTTCGCCGGCCGGCATATCGCTTCGACCCCGACTTTTTTTGGGTGCAATTCGGCAGTACAGCATTGATGCCCGGCGACGACGGGATTCCGCTTGAAAGCGGCATCGAATCTATCTGTGAGCCGTTTCATGACCCGCTCATGAAAGACGTGATAGAGTGTCGCCGAATGGGGGAAGTTGCGATGGCCAAACGGTTGTTCGAGGTTCTTGCCAGACGGCGGTCATGGCTGGACCGGGTCGCTTTGGGGCTGCTCGTGTTCCTGGCGACCCTGGTCGCCGCGCTGATGGGCGGCGCCAACACTTAAAGCCAGGAAAAGTGCGTGGCGGTTTGCTCGGCGACTTCGCCGCCCTTCGTGCACACTGGCGCCAGTGCAAAATGGAGCGCGCTATTTCCTTTGGCCTATAGCCTTGAATTCGAATGTCGTGGGCCTGAGCCTGACCGGTTTCGGCCGCTCGGTGAGATCGACGACGCGGACCCATCTGTCGGCGCCGGCGCGCAAAGTGACTTTCTGGCCAAGCGCCTTCTCAGCCGCCTCGAAGGGCGTCTTTGCTGCGGCCGAATGGACCGCGACGACGGCTTCGCCGTCCATTTCCTCGACACGATAGATTGTCATGCGGGGCGCCCGCCGCTCCGCTCTCGTCCTTAGGCATTATATTAGAAGTTACGAATGAAAGGCAAGACTCCCAAGTGTAGCAAAAGCGAAGCCTGCCGGGTTTACTCCTCTATCGAAGAGGGCGCGCCGCCGCGCAGGCCGGTTCCGTTGCAGGCCTGGCAGGAACCCCGTTGTCCAGGGCAATTGTCGCGGAACGCGCCAGAGGGACAACATGCGCCGTTCGACGCCACCTGTTTCTCGCACTCGAACACCCCTGCCGGCGCCCAGACACCGGGGGCAGGCGAACTTCCTGAATTCGCTCAAGTGAGCCTCCGGCTATTTCACGCGCCCGGCAACGCGCTGACTATGCCGCGGGTTCCATGAGAGATACGGTAAGTCCTGCGTAGACAGTATATATTAGTATAAGCTAATATGATAAAGGCATTGCCTGCAACGCGCGGTTGGTTCCGCGGTGCCGCGGCGTATCAGGGCATGGGCTCCTCGCCCTCGCGAAACGGCGGAGAGGGAAGGCGGCACACCTCTTTCACCAGCCCGCGCAGCCAGCGATGTGCCGGATCGGCGTCGAGCCTCGGGTGCCACAAGAGCGAGACCGTCAGCGCGGCGAGCTTCACCGGCAGCGTGAAGGTGAACAGGCCCTCGCGCAGCGTTCCGGTATAGCGTTCCGGCACCGTGGCGATGAGGTCGGAGCCACGCGCCAGCGCCAGCGCCTCGGCGAAGCCGCCGACCACGGTCGCGACGGTCCGCGTCAGCCCGGCGAGCTCCAGGGCGTCATCCACCGGGCCGCGGTCGAGGCCGCGGCGCGAGATCAATATGTGCCGGCCGGCGGCGAAGCGCGCGGCGGTGATCCGGCCTTCGCACAAAGGATGGCCGGCCCGCGCGACGCCGACAAAGCGGTCGCGGAACAGCGCCTGCGCGCGCACCTCCGGCCCGGTCGAACCGCCCACCACGCCGGTCTCCAGATCGACCGCGCCCTCGCGCATCGGGCCGCTGTCCTTGTCGGGCTTGGGCACGAAACGCAGTTGCACGCCCGGCGCTTCCCCAGCCACGCGGGCGAGCAGCGCCGGGCCGAAATTCTCGACGAAACCATCGCTGTTTCGCAGCGTGAAGCTGCGGCCAAGCCGCGCGAGGTCGAGCCGCTCGGCAGGCCGCAGCACCGCTTCCGCCTCCTTCACCAGCCGCCCGACCTGCCCGCCGAGCTCGACAGCGCGCGGCGTCGGCACCAGGCCGCGCCCGGCACGCACCAGAAGCGGGTCACCGGTCGCCTCGCGCAGCCTCGCCAGGGTCCGGCTCATTGCCGAAGGGCTGAGCTTCATGCGCCGTGCGGCTTTGGCGACGCTGCCTTCGGCAAGCAGCACGTCAAGCGTGACGAGCAGGTTGAGATCGGGTCGCGACATGGCGCGACCATAGCACGGATTCGTCAACGCGGCATGGCGTCTGATGCACTATTCAAGTGCATACGCTGCGTGTTCCGCCATGTCATGCGCACGCCTATCTTCCCCGCAAGTTCAACCGACGGAGAAGAAATCATGGCCGACATTGCCGAAACCCGCGGCGCGCCCCTGCGCCATTCGACGACGGGCGCGTTGGCCGGCCTGTCGCTTGCCATGCTCGTCTCCTCGCTCGGCACCAGCATCGCCAATGTCGCGCTGCCGACGTTGAGCGCGGCCTTCGCCGCGTCCTTTCCGGCAGTGCAGTGGGTGGTGCTTGCCTATCTGCTCGCCATCACGGCGCTGATCGTCAGCGTCGGGCGTCTCGGCGATGTCGTCGGCCGCCGGCTGCTGCTGATCGCCGGCCTGACGCTTTTCAGCGCCGCTTCGTTTGCCGCCGCGCTCGCGCCGTCGCTGGCGATGCTGATCGCAGCCCGCGCCGTGCAAGGCCTGGGCGCCGCGGTGATGATGGCGCTCACGATAGCCCTCGTCGGCGAGACGGTGCCGAAGCAACGCACCGGCAGCGCCATGGGCTTGCTCGGCACCATGTCGGCGATCGGCACCGCGCTTGGCCCCTCGCTCGGCGGTGTGCTGATCGCAGCTCTCGGCTGGCGCTCGATCTTCCTCGTCAACGCCGCGCTCGGCGCCGTCGCGCTGCTGGCCGTCTGGCGCTTTTTACCGGGCGACAAAGGGGCGGGCATCGACCGCGCAGAGGCGAAGGGAGCCGCGCGTTTCGATATGCTGGGGACGCTGCTGCTTGCCGCCACGCTTGCCGCCTACGCGCTGGCCATGACCATGGGGCGCGGTCATTTCGGTGGTCTGAACATAGCGCTGCTCGGCGGGGCAATTGTTGGCGCGGCGCTGTTCGTCGTCGCCGAGGCCAAGGTGGCGTCGCCGCTGGTCAAGCTCGCGCTGTTGCGCGACCCGGTGCTGGCGCCGAGCCTCGCCATGAACGCGCTGGTCTCGACGGTGATGATGGCCACGCTGGTCGTCGGCCCGTTTTTCCTGTCGCGTGCGCTGAGCCTCGGCGACGCTGCGACCGGAGCCGTGATGTCGATCGGGCCCGTGGTCTCGGCGTTCTGCGGCATCATTGCCGGACGTGTCGTCGACCGCCTCGGCGCTGCCGCAATGGTCATGGCCGGGCTGGTGCTGATGGTCGCCGGCTGCATCGCGCTCGCTGTGCTGCCGGGCGTCTTCGGTGTCGTCGGCTACGTGACGGCGATCATCCTGCTGACGCCCGGCTACCAACTCTTCCAGGCGGCCAACAACACCGCCGTCATGGCCGACGTCGACAGCTCCGAGCGCGGCGTGGTGTCGGGCATGCTGAGCCTGTCGCGCAATCTCGGCCTTGTTACCGGCACGGCGGTGATGGGCGCGGTGTTCGCCTTCGCCGTGGGCACCAAGGATGTCGCGACGGCAGCGCCGGCAGCGGTCGCCGGCGGCATGGGGTTCACCTTCGCGGCGGCCACGGGGTTGGTGGCGTTGGCGGTCGCGATAGCGGTGGCTGGGCGGAGAGGGCGGATCGCGTAATCTGGGGAGAGCGGCAGCTTCGGCGCCACGCCGTCCCTTCCGCGATCGCGCAATTTCGTCACCGCACGGGGAGCATATTCTGACACGCGGCGGTGCCCATTCCGCCTTCGGCCGGTGCCTCAGCTATCCCAACGAACCCCCCGCCCACTGCGGCGCCGGCCCATCCTCCCACCCGATCTCGACCGCGCGCCGGAGCGGATGGCGCATGTCGTCCTCCCCGGAACCAAAGCGACAGGCAGCGGTTTACCCAGCCGAAGGGATGATTCAGGAATCAGGAATAAAGCAATGAAAACAGTGCTTCTTGCTGCCCTGGCGCTCTGCGTCGCCGCACCCGCCGTCGCTTCGGCGGCCGAGGCCGATGTCGTCATCAGGACGCATCACAGGCATCATTATCATCACCGCCCCGCCATCATCATCAATGACGAGGGCCATCGCTTGCATCACCGCCATCACGGCACGGTCGCCTTCTATGACAATGGCAAGCGTAGCTGGCGTTATCGCCATCACCGTCGTCAGGACGTGGTCGTCACGAGTTCGATCCACCGGCACCATCATCGTCGGGTCGTCGTCGAGGGCGGCTCCGACTATTGACGCCCCGCGCCCCGGCTCGTGCGATCAGACACGGGCCGGGAGCGCTTTTTTCCGATTTGTCTCTTCAGGACCGATTCCGCTGCGCAGCGCTTTCAGCGCGCTGGCCTGAAGCATGGCGCCCAACCGCAGCCGCCGACGGTTGGCGCAGGCGCCCTTCGACGCCCATTGGACTTCGCCACGGCACAACCCATATTTGAGCTCATGGAGCTTCGAGCGTGACCTTCGCGCGGGTGGCCCTTTTCGCCGTTGCCCTCCTGGCCGCGGCCGCCGTTTCTTCCTTCTCCTCGACCGGGAGCGGGAAGGTCGCGTTGAGCGTTGCCATTGACGGCGCTATCGGGCCGGCCAGCACCAGGCAGCTCGAGGAGGCGCTCGATACTGCTGCTCAACGCAACGCCGAAGTGCTCGTCCTTCAGCTCGACACGCCGGGTGGCCTGGTCACCTCGATGCGCGAAATGATCGCCGACATCCTGGCCTCGCCCGTGCCCGTCATCGGCTACGTCGCGCCGGCCGGCGGCCATGCGGCGAGCGCCGGCACCTACATTCTTTACGCAACCCATGTCGCGGCGATGGCGCCGGGCACCAATCTGGGCGCGGCGACGCCGGTCGAGATGGGCGGGCTGCCGTCGCTGCCGGGCGGCGACAAGGACAAGAACCAGAAGGGTGTCGCCGAGCCGCCCGGCGACGAGATGATGGCCAAGGTGACCAATGACGCGGTCGCGCTCATCCGCTCGCTTGCCGAGATGCGCGGCCGCAACGGCGACTGGGGCGAGAAGGCGGTGCGCGAGGCAGCGAGCTTGTCGGCCAACGCCGCCCTGCAGGAGCATGTCATCGACTTCGTCGCCCGCGACACTACCGAGTTGCTGCAGCTTGCCGACGGGCGCACCGTCGATGTCGCCAGCGCCAAGAAAGTGCTGGCGACGGAAGGGCTGCCGGTCGAGACGCTGGAGCCTGGCTGGTTCATACGGCTGCTCTCCGTCATCACCGACCCGAACACCGCCGTCATCCTGATGCTGGTCGGCGTCTATGGCCTCGTCTTCGAGTTCACCAGCCCGGGCGCCGTGGCGCCCGGCGTCATCGGCACCATCTGCCTGGTGCTCGGGCTCTATGCGCTCAACCTCTTGCCGATCAACTATACCGGCCTGGCGCTGATGCTGCTAGGCATCGCCTTCCTGATCATCGAGGCCTTCAACCCCACCGTGGTGCTGGGGTTGGGCGGCGTCGCCGCTTTCCTGCTCGGCTCGGCCATGCTGCTCAGGATCGAAGGGCCGGGCTTTGCCATGTCGTGGGCGGTCATCGGCCCCGCCGCCGTGCTGACGCTCGGACTGGCGCTGCTCACCGGAACCTATGTCTGGACGGCGCGCAGGAACCCGCCGCGCGTCGGCGGCGAGGCGATGCGCGGCCTGCCCGTCGAGATCATCGACTGGCAGGGCGGCGAGGGCCATGTGCTGGCCTTGGGCGAACGTTGGCGGGCGAGGGCCGACGAACCCGTCGTACCCGGCGACAGGGTCGAGGTGATCGACGTCAGCGACCTCGTGCTGACCGTGCGGCGTCGTGATGCGAGCAACAACGGAGTGAAATGATGGTCGGTTACGTGGCCTATCTCATCATTGCGCTGCTGGTGATCATTTTTTTGGCGGCCGCCATCCGCATCCTGAGGGAATATGAACGCGGCGTGGTCTTCACGCTCGGCCGCTTCACCGGGGTCAAGGGCCCTGGGCTCATCATCCTCATCCCGTTCGTCCAGCAGATGGTGCGGGTCGATCTGCGCGTGGTGGTGCAGGACGTGCCGCCGCAGGATGTCATCTCGCGCGACAACGTCTCGGTCAAGGTCAATGCCGTGCTCTATTTCCGCATCGTCGACGCCGAGCGGGCAATCATCCAGGTCGAGGATTTCATGGCCGCGACCAACCAGCTGGCGCAGACCACGTTGCGCTCGGTGCTCGGCAAGCACGAGCTCGACGAGATGCTGGCCGAACGCGACAAGCTCAACAGCGATATCCAGGAGATCCTCGACCAGCGCACCGACGCCTGGGGCATCAAGGTCTCCAATGTCGAGATCAAGCATGTCGACCTGAATGAAAGCATGATCCGCGCCATCGCCAAGCAGGCCGAGGCCGAGCGGCTGCGCCGCGCCAAGGTGATCAACGCCGACGGCGAGCAGCAGGCGGCGGCGAAGCTGGTCGAGGCCGGCCGGATGCTTGCGGCCGAGCCGCAGGCCATGCAGCTGCGCTATTTCGAGGCCCTGCACGACATCGCCGGCGAGCGCTCGTCCACGGTGGTATTCCCGCTGCCGGTGGAATTGCTCGGGCAGTTCATGAAGGGCCAGGGCAAATGAGGCGTTGACGCTGCCGGTCTTCCCTCGTCGGCAGAGTCAATCAGCCCCGCCGCCCGAACCCTTGCCGCATTCTGCCAGCACCTTGCCGATCGCAGCACCTGAGCCTTTCAGCGGAAAGCTCGCCGTGCCGTATTTGTCGGCCGAGATCGTCACCTCGCCCTTTCCCCGCAGCAGCGCCAGCAACGGGTCGGAAGGGCCGGACAGGTCTGCCGTGAAGTAATTGTACATCGCCTCTAGCTCGAGCTTTTTGGTCACGCTCTTGCCGCCGGCCTTGAAGGTGAAGGATCCGCCGATGCCGGGCTCCAGCTGCCCGCCCGCGGCGCCGAGATCATAGCTCAGCACCGGCTTATCGAAGCAGGCCAGCATCAGATGCGCATCGCCCTTCGGCCCGCCGCACACCGAAGCCGTCATCACCCTGCCGCCTTCGTCCTCCTCCATCCGGGCGGACCAGGCGCAAGGCGCGGCATGGGCGGAAGGGGTGGCTAGAAGGGCAAGTGTGACGATTGCCAGTGCGCTTTTCATAGTCGATCCCCCACCGTGGCGGGCATCATATAGAGATTGGCGAAAGTCGGCGAGCGGCCAATCTCTCCTGAATGGATCTCGCTTAAGTGCTCTTGGCCGGCTCGAACAATTCCAGCAGATTGCCAAAGAGTCGACCAGCAAGATCTGCGAGCCGCCCGGCCTCGTCACGATTTCATTGCGGAAGTTTAGGCCTGCCATGCGCAACCGGGCGACCTCCTTCGTCGCAAAACGCGCGCGATAGCGCTCGGGTTCGTCCGCGGCGTTGCCGGCGACGGCGATTGCACCAGGTATTGACGACAAATCCGACCGCCGACGATTGCAAGGAGGTAAAGCGATGACCGATGACGCAACCGCGATCCGCCAGGTGGTCGAGACCTGGATGGCGGCGAGCCGGAAAGGCGATCTGGAGACCGTGCTTGGTCTGATGACGGACGATGTCGTCTTCATGGTTCCCGGCAAGGAGCCCTTCGGAAAGGAAGCCTTCGCCGCGGCCTCCAGGGGCATGGGCGAGACCAAGATCGACGGTGATAGCGAGATCGTCGAGCTCAAACTGCTCGGCGACTGGGCCTATATCCGCAACCGCATCGATATGACGGCGACACCGCCCGGCGGCGAGCCGGTGCGGCGGTCCGGCTATACGCTGACGCTGCTGCGCAAGGAGAATGACGGCCGCTGGCGGCTGGCGCGGGATGCGAATTTGCTGGAGGCAAAAGGGTAGGGCGCAGCAGCCGGAACTGCCTGTCCCCTTCTGGCTACCCCTTCTGGGGCGAGAAACCTTGTCCTGCGAACGCGGCGTTCGCGATCGCCGGCGCGAATGCCCGCTATCTCGCCCTTACTTTCGCCACGGCGGCTCAGGCGCGAAGCACTTGCCGATCCAGTCGGCGAAGGCGCGGGTCTTGGCGGCCTGACCCTTGGCCGAGGGCATGACGACATAGACCGCGCCCTCGTCGGCAAGTGTCCAGTCCTCCAGGATCGGCACCAGCCGGCCGTCGGCGAGCTCGCGCCCCACCAGCCAGTCGGTGCTCATCATCAGGCCGACGCCCTGCACGGCGGCCTCGACCAGCACCTCGGCGTCGTCGCTGACCAACCGCCCCGAAACCTCGATGCGCACGCGCCGGCCCTCGCGGTCGGTCATCTCCCAGGCCGGAAAGGTCTGGAAGCCGGAGAAGCCCAGGCAGCTGTGCTCCAGCAGTGCCTGCGGCGTTTCCGGCCTGCCCCTTCTGGCGAGATAGGAGGGCGCGGCGCAAAGCAGCCGGCGCCGCGTCGCCACCTTGCGCGCCACCAGGCGCGAGTCCTCCAGGCTGCCCAGCCGTACGGCGACGTCGAAATTCTCGGCGACGAGATCGGCGAAGCGGTTGGAGAACTCTGCCTCGATGTGGACCTCGGGGAACTCCGCCAGGAATTGCGGCAAGAGCGGCCCGATCCACATGCGCCCGAAGGTCCCGGGCAGCGCCAGCTTGAGCAGGCCGCGCGGCCCGCCGGCGGCATGCGCCGATGCAGCCGCCTCGGCCTCGTCGACCGAGGCAAGGATGGCGCGCACGCGCAACAGGAATTCCGCGCCCGCTTCGGTAAGCGACACGCTCCGCGTGGTGCGGTGGAGCAGCCGCACCCCCAGCCGCTCTTCCAGCGATTGGAGACGGCGCGACAGGATGGTCGCGTCGCGCCCGACTCTCGCTGCCGCCCTGGTGAAGGAGCACGCCTCGGCGACGGCCGCGAAGGCCGCCATTTCGGCAAGGGCGGAGGGCTCAACTGATTGCTGCATGATCTGCAATACTCAAATGCAAAGTCCGACGATTATCGAGTAATAGCGCAGCAGATAGGTTCGCTCAATCGTCCATCGAGCACGCACGGAGTGAACCATGAAAGCCATCGAACTCAGCCAACCCAGGCTCGACGCCTTCCGCGCCGCCAGCATCGCCACGCCCGAACCGCAACGCGGCGAGGTGCTGATCCGCCAGCGTGCGGCGAGCCTGAACTTCGTCGATGTCGCCGTTGCGAGCGGCAATTATCCCGGCCCGGTGTTTCCGCTCGTTCCCGTTGCCGACGGTGCCGGCGAGATTGTCGCGCTGGGCGAGGGCGTGACGACATTCAAAACTGGCGACCGCGTTGTTGCCCACGCCAAGCCGCGCTGGATCGGCGGCCGGCCGCGTCCCCACGAGATGACGCAGATGCGCGGCATCTCGTTGCCCGGGTCGCTGGCCGAATATGTCGCGCTGCCAGCCAACTCGGTCGTGCCGGTTCCGGCGCATCTTTCCTTCGAGTCGGCCTCGACCTTGCCGATCGCCGGCACCACCGCGTGGAACGCCATCCGCGCCGCCGATGTCGGGCCGGGCTCGGTCGTCGTGCTGCTCGGCACGGGCGGCGTCTCGATCTTCACCCTGCAGCTTGCCAAGGCGGCCGGGGCCACCGTCATCATCACGTCGTCCTCGGACGAGAAGCTCGAGCGAGCCAAGGCGCTCGGCGCCGATCACCTGATCAACTACCGCGCGACACCGGATTGGGATGGCAAGGTGCTGGAACTGACCGATGGCCTCGGCGCCGACCTCGTCGTCGAGACCGGCGGCACCGCCACCTTCGCGCGCGCCGTCAACGCCACTGCGCCCGGTGGCACGCTGTTCACCATCGGCTTCGTCACCGGCGCCGAGGCCACGGTCAATCTGCTGCCGATCATCATCAAGGCGCTGAAGGTGGTGGGCAACAACACCGGATCGGTCTCGGACCTGCGCGACGCCGCCTGTGCCATCGGCGCCGCCCGGATCGAGCCGGTCGTCGACAAGGTGTTTTCACAAAACGAGGCGACCGAAGCCTACACCTACATGGCCGCCGGCGGCCTGCATTTCGGCAAGCTGGTGTTCGGCTTGGATTGGTAGGAAGAGCCGACGCTGGAGTGGGCGAAGCGATGAATCTCTCGGTCTCCCTGAAGCCGACTTCCCTGACAGGAAGATGTGGGAGCTTCAATCCGCCTCGCCGCCCGAGCCCTTGCCGTATTCGGCCGGCGGGGGCGCTCCGTCGACCGAGCGTTCTCATGCTACTCCCTATCCTTCTCACCTCTCGCCATCAGAACTGGACGTCGAGGTAGGCCTTGGCGCCGTTGTCGGCGTTATGGGAGCCGAACTGACCGGTGTAGGACAGGCCGAGCGTGGCATTGGCCGAGATCGGCAGGTCGAAACCGGCCTCGATCACCACGCTGTCCCTGGCGACAGGCACGCCGGCGATGGTAAAGGCATCGCCGCCGGCGAAAGCGAAAGTCGAAGTCGGCGTGACATCGCCGAAGGCATGGCGCCAGCCGAGCGTGCCGCGCGCGGTCGCCTCGATGTTGCCAAGCGTCAGGCCGGTCGAGGTGCGTAGCCCGAGCGTGGTGAAGGTCGCGTTGGTGGTTGAACTTGCGCTGGTCAGGGCTGCACCGCCACCTTTCTCGGTGAAGCCGTCGGTGTGCACGCTGACATAGGCGAGATTGGCGAAGGGCTCGAACTTGAAGCGCCCGGCATCGGCCTTGTAAGCGAGTTCGCCGAACACCTGTGCCATGCCGGCGTCGTAGTCGGCCGACAGTTGATCGGCGAAGCCATTGAAGGCAACCGCGCGCTTTGTCGAGATGCTGTTCCAACTGTAGGCGACGCCGGTGCGGAACGCGATGGCGCCCCAGTTGGTGCCCCCGTAGAGCCCGAGATGGTAATTGTCGCCGGCGCCGCTGGAACGGCGAGCGTCGGCGTCGAAAGTTGAATGGCTGTAGCCGCCTATGGCGCCGATGCGCCAGTCCCCGACCAGGCTATCGGTACCGACCAGGAGGCCGCCGGTCGAACGATCGAAGGCGGCGGCATTGCCGTCGCTGTCGGCATGTCCCCATGAGCCGAAAGCTTGGCCCCAGACGGCGAAGCGATCGGTGTCGGCCGCGACCATTTCCGGTCCGCCCTCGCCATAGGCCATGACCGGCAATGCGGCTGCGTCGGCATCGCCGAACGCGGCGCTGATCCGCCTGGTGGCGGCGTCGCGGATGAAGTGGTTGTCTTCCAGCAACATCCCCTTGGCCGAGGCATGGATCTCTCCCGAGAGCTGGTCGAAGGCCGCTTGGGCAGTTGCCTCTGTCGGCAGCACGGCGATTGCGTCGTAGAGCGGATTGCCAGCCCCCAGGCTTTCGGCGCCACCGCCGGTGGCGATCTGGTTCGGCGTCAGGCCAACCTGAGCGAAGGTCTTTTGGACCACATCGAGATAGACGTGATTGGCGTCATAGCTGTCGACGAGGCCGAGGAAAGCCGTGCCGATATCGCCGGTGAGCGAGTAGTTTCCGGCGACGCCACCGTCGGCTTGCAACACCGTGTAATGCGTGCCCGCTACGTAAGGCGCGACATCCGTTTTGACCACGTCGAGCACCGATCCGGCGGCGATCGTCGCTGCGCCGGTCGCCTGGATCAAATCGGATTGACCGGCCGAGGTCAGTTCGGCCTGATAGATTGAGCCGGCCGCCTGGTCGACATCGCCCGCGACATTGAGCGTGCCGATCGAATTGCCCGGCGCGATGGTGCCGCCCGATTGCGCCGCGATGCCACCCACCGTGCCGTTGCCGCCCAGCACACCGCCCGAGATCGTCACCAGCGAGTTGGCCAGCGAACCGTTCACGGCCAGCCGTCCGCCGGTGACGAAGGTCGCCCCCGTGAAGCCGCTGGAATCGGCGATCAGGTTGGTGTTGCCGGCGATCTGGTTGATCGTGCCGACGCCGGCGATTGCCGAGCCGAAGGTGTAGCTGGGGTCGGTGTGGTTGAAGTTGATCGCGCCCGTGCCCGGGCCGAACTGGATAGTCGTCGCATTGAGCGTACCCGTGGCGGCCGCTGGCGATCCGCTCGCCGCACCGATGTTCAGCGAGCCGACGGAGCCCGCCAAGACGGCGATGTTGACTGCGCCGCTGGCCGACACCGCGCCGCCATTCGCGATCGTCAGCGTGGCAGTGCCGCCAACGCCGACTTCGAGATCGCCGCTGCTGGTCCAGGTTGAGCCCGCGCCGCTGACGTCAGCCGTGCCGGTGGACCCGGCAGAAAGGCCGAGATAGCCATCGGTGTTGCTGACGTTGCCGCCGTTCGAGACGTTCAATGAGCCGGTGCCCCGATGACCGACAAAAAGGAGGCTGCTGCTGGTCCAGCTTGAGCCAGCGCCGCTGACCATTGCCGTACCTATAGATCCGGTATCAAAGGCCAGATAGCCAGCGTTGCTGATGACCGTGCCGCCGTTCGAAATCGTCAACGTGCCCTTGCTGAGGCCTCCGACGTAGAGGTTCCCGCTGTTCGTCCATTTTGATCCCGCGCCGTCGACGAACACCGCGCCAGTCGAGCCCGCCGAGTTGCCGACATAGCCCGAGGCGCTGCTGACCGCGCCGCCATTGCTTATCGCCAAAGTGCCGGCGCCGAAATCGCCAATACCCAGGTTGGAGCTGTTGGTCCAGGTCGAGCCGGCGCCGTCGACGAACACCATGCCGATGGAGCCCGCCTTCGCGCCGACAGCGGCCCAAGTGTTGCTGACAACGGCACCGTGAGAGATCGCCAGGGTGCCGTTACCGAAATCGCCCACCATCAGGTTGGAGCTGTTTGTCCAGGTCGAGCCGGCGCCATCGACGAACGCGATGCCTGTCGAGCCTGCCTGCGCGGCGATATTGCCCCCACCATTGCTGACCGCGCCACCATTTCCAATCGTCAGCACACCGGTGCCGCTATCGCCGACATAGAAGTTCGAACTGCTGGTCCAGGTCGAGCCGGCACCGGTGATCACCGCTGTGCCGACAGAGCCCGTCTGCGCGCCGATCATACCGATGGTGTTGCTGACCGCGCCGCCATTCGAGACCGTCAGCGCACCCTGGCCCTGGAAGCCGATGAAGAGGTCCGAAGTGTTGGTCCAGGCCGAGCCGGCACCGTCGACCGTCACCAGGCCTTTGGAGCCTGCGGCATAGCCGGCATAGCCCACCGAACTGGTGACGGCGCCGCCATTGGTGATCTCCAGCGCGCCGAAGCCCGCGTTTCCAACCGCAAGGGCCGCATTCGCCCAGGTCGAACCAGCACCGTCGACAGTTGCTGTGCCAGTGGAGCCCGCCAGGTTGCCTAGAATGCCGCTCAGATTGCTGACCTTGCCGCCGCTCGAGATGTTCAGCGCGCCGGTGCCCTGATCGCCGACGTACAGGTGGGAAGAGTTTGTCCAGGTCGAACCCGCGCCGTCGACCGTCACCATGCCGTTGGAGCCTGCATGCGTAGCGATGCTGCCCGTCGCATCGTTGACCGCGCCGCCATTGGTGATGTCCAGTGTGCCGACGCCACGTTCGGCGATATAGAGATCGCCGCTGTTGGTCCAGGTCGAGCCGGTCCCGTCCACCGTGACCGTGCCAGTGCCCTGACCGAAACCGACATGGCCCACGGTGTCGCTCACGGCGCCACCGTTTGAGATCGTAAGGGTGCCGGTGCTGTCGGTGCCCAAGGCAAGGAAAAGGTCGGAACTGTTGCTCCAGAGCGAGCCCGCTCCAACGACGCTTACCTTGCCGTTGGCTTTCGAAGCGTAGCCGAGATAGCCGGCGGTATCGGCAAGCGTGCCGCCGTTCATAATCGTCAGCGAGCCTGTGTAACTCGCAATGGTGCCAACAAACTGATTTTGCGCGGCTGCGTTCGCCGCATTGACCACGGCCGGGTGCGGAAACGCCGCGTCGAGGGTGACGTCGTCGCTCGATGTCGGGACAGCGGTGGGATTCCAGTTTCCGGCGGTGAACCAATCCGTGGAGGCCGCGCCGGTCCAGATCTCGGCTGCCGTGGCGCTTGGCTGGCCAAGGCCGATCAGCGCCGTCGACGTCAACGCCAGATATTTCAACGCCTTCTTCCGGCCTTCAAATCCATTCTTCGGCATTTAATCCCCTGACAGACAAGTCATTTCACCCTGAAGGTGACATGTCATCGGAGCCCGGCATTGTCTTGGGCAGCGCCGCACTGGAATTGGACTGGAAAGAGATGCCGGTTCTTTTCTGCGCGCTGTGATGGTTTGGCACCACCGACAATTTCCCAGCCAAGCGGCGTCGCTTGGCGGCTAAAACAAACAGATAGAGCGGATGGGAAAATCGGAAATCGCATCGCCTGACCGAGTCCGGGAGACGCCGGTTCTATCTGGCGCTTTTTGGCGTGTAGCCGAAGCGACGGCGGAAGCAGCGATTGAAGTAGGACACGTCGCTGAAACCGCTCATCATCGCAATTTCGCTGACCCGCATACCGTCATTGTGTCTTTGGGCGAGCATCTTATGTGCGCTTTGCAAGCGCAGCTCGAGCACACGCTCGGAGAAGCTGATACCCGTCTCCTGGAGGATGTCGTGAATATAGCGCGTCGAAAGACGGAGTTCCTTTGCGACGCCCTGCGCGGAGATGCCAGGATGGGCGAAATTGTCTGCGATGTTGGCCAGGACCGCCCGCAGCCTGGCCGCTCGCAGGCCGCGCAGGCCGGCCAACTCGGCAGCCTCACCTTTCGCGCCCGTCACCAGACCGATCAGATCGACGATCACGTCCGTTGCGTGCATGATGAGATCGGCCGAGACGAGGGGCGGGCCGGTCTCGAGAAGTTGGCAATAACGCTTGAGAAGATCGAGAGCCTCGTTTTCGGCGCCGATCTTCAACGCCAGCCTGTCATCGATCTGTGGGAAGGCCTGTACGAGGACGGCGCGTGGGACCACCACGTTCGACCACACATTCCGGTCGGCACCGACCATTTTCAGTGCTTCCGATGCCGTGACCAGGACCGCTTCTCCCTTGCCGACGCCGTACTCGCGGCCGACCTGCGCCCCGGTCAAAACGGTGTCGGCCTTGTTGATCAGCAGGAGATATCCGTCATTGCCGTCGTCGGCAATGTTGCTTGCTTTCCTCGTTGCATGCCTGATCGTTCCGGACATCTGGCCGAGAACCAGTGATCCGACGGCCGTGGCTTCTATCGCCGCTTCGAAAGGCAGGTCTGCGGATATGCCGTATTCAACCGACCATATCTCCGCGACATGGATATCCTGCCAGAGGGAAAACCGATCGCGTTCATTGAGATGCGAGGGCAACTGAGCCGATGAAAACACCGTCTTTCGCGACAATCGAACACCTCGAAAAGCTACAGCTTCAAAAATTGTCGAACGCGATGCTTTCCAATCCGGGAATAACAAGCGACATTGATCGCTCGGCGTTCGACCGATCGCATTAGACCCTTAATCGAGTTCAACCAGGCGTGGCGTCACCCCAAAGTATGACGTCGCGAAATCCTTCAAGACGGATCGGCGTTTTTGCGCCGGGCGGCTGTCAATTTGTTGCTGTATTCATCGTTTTTCGCTCATCCCTCATGCGGGGCAGGGCATGTCAGGGGGCGTGGTGGAGAGGCTGGGCAGCGAAGTACTTTATTCGATTATCGGTGAAATTTATGATTGCGTCTTGAATCCGGAAGGCTGGACCGGAGTGATGACCCGGATCACCGAAGCTGTCGACGCTGCCTATACCACTGTCGCGCTGGCCAGCACTGCTGACAATCAGGGCCGTTTCGCGGCTCAATCAGCTTGGGATCCGGTGCAAATGCGCGCGCTCCAGGAGGATTATGACTTTGACGAAATTCCCGGATTGAAGGCCGCGGTCGTCGGCGACATCGACACGCCTGTTGCGACGCTGTCGCATATGAGCGAGGCCGAGCTCCAGCAAACGCCGTTCTTCCAGAATTGGGCCGGACCGCAGGGATTGCGCGAGGCTTGCATCACTAAATTCGTTCACACGCCGGACCGGATTGGTCTCATGGGCTGCACCACGCGTGCCAACAGGGGTATCATAACCGTTGAAGAGCAGCGGTTCCTGGCATTGCTCTCGCCGCATCTGCGTCGCGCTTCCCTGATTGGAGATCTGCTCGATCAGACCCGCATTACCGCCAATTTCTATCGCGAAGCGCTCGACCATCTCGCCGTGCCTATCGTTTTTGCCGGCGCCGACGGAGCAATCCTCCATGCGAATGGGGCTGCCGACCGGATGTTTTCCGGGCAGGGTCCCATTCTTTCCAGGAAGGGCCTGCTCCAACCGCAGAATCCGGTGGTCGCCCGCGCTTTGGCGGAAGCATTAGCCAGCGCTGCCGGCGCAGATGCTTCGCTTGGCTCTCGCGGCATAGGGCTGCCCGTTTCAGCGCCGGGTCAACCGCCCGCCGTAGCCTACGTGTTGCCGCTGACCGAAGGAACTGCGCGCGCGGCTTTCCGGCCCGCCTGCGCTGCCGTCTTCGTATCGACCACGACGTCCTCTTCTCCGCTGCCGGAGGCCGTTCTCACGACGCTGTTCGACCTTACTCCCGCGGAGGCCCGGGTCCTCCTGCGGATCGGCAGCGGATTGCCCGCGTCCAGGAGCGCCTCGTCGCTCGGCATCAGTGAAAACACGTTGAAGACCCATCTCAACCGGATATTCGCCAAGACCGGCACGAGGCGCCAAGCCGATCTCGTCAAACTGATTTCGGACATAGGCATGCCTTTCGTGACTGATCAGGCTGCCGCTCGCCGCTGAGCTGGCCGCGCCGAATTCCTCGTCGGCGCCGGGCGGTGCCAGGTAGACTCACACCCAATCGCTGCGTCCAGACCGGCAATCGACTGAGGCTGTATGGCCACACCGACCGGGAAAGCGTTGCGGCGCTCTCCAGGACAATTCAGGTGCGGTCCAGCCCAAGACGCCGCTGGCGAACAATGCAAAACCTCGACGACACCCGGATCGCCGCCGAGCATTTCGCGGCTGGGGAAGCAACATTGGGGTAGCAAACAGTGAAAACGGTTCTTCTCGCCACAGCCTTCATTCTGGCGCCTGTCGGCATCGCGTCGGCGGCGGACATCAATGAAACCTTGCCCGTTGCCGCCGACTATGACTGGTCCGGCCTCTATGCTGGCGCTCACTTCGGCTACGTCGCCGGAAAGTCCAATCTCTTCATCGCCGACGCTGGCCCTGGGGGTGCCGACGTTAACGCGCCCCTCGACCCGGACGGGTTCATTGGCGGCATCCATATCGGCTTCGATCAGGAAATGGCGAACCGCTTCGTGCTCGGCGCCGAGGCGGACATTGCTTACAGCAATGTGGATGGGGTGGGGACCTTCACCGGTGCCGGTGCGTTGCTCAAGACCGAACTCAAGTGGTCGGGTTCGGCGCGGCTGCGGGCCGGCTACGCTTTCGATCGGACCTTGCCTTACATCACCGCGGGCGTGGCCGCGGCCAAGTATGAAATGACTGTGATCGCCACCAGCGGTTCAATACCGATCCACGATGAAACCCATCTTGGCTGGACGGTTGGAGCCGGCGTCGAGCACGCTTTCACCGACAGGTGGATCGCGCGCGTCGAATATCGCTACTCCGACTTCGGCAAAAAGGATGTTTCGGTGCCGCTGTTCGGTCCTGGCACGGTTGCGAACATCGATCTCAAGACGCACGATCTGCGGGTCGGCCTCAGCTACAAGTTCTGATCTGGCAGGCCGAGCAAAACCCCGGCCTCGCGCCGAGGTTTTGCTCGTGCCGTAAAGGCATTCACGTCCGCCGGCGCGGGCCGAGACGATGACGACGCGCGCTCGGCCCGTCGGCGCGACACCTGCCGCCGGCTAGGGCGGAGGCCGTCGCTGGCGTCGACCTCAGATCAGCTTCTCCAGCGTGATCGGCAGATCCCGCACCCTTTTCCCTGTCGCGTGGAACACTGCGTTGGCAATCGCCGGCGCGATGCCGACGATTGCCAGTTCGCCCACGCCCTTGCCCCCAAGGGCGGAGGAGTGCGGGTCGGGGATGCCGACCGAGATGGTCTGGATGTCTGGGATATCGGCATTGGTCGGCAGCATGTAGTCGGCGAAATTGCCGTTGACGATGCGGCCGTGGCGACGATCGACGATGCCTTCCTCGAGCAGCGCCTGGCCGATGCCCATGATGATGCCCCCCTTCCACTGGCTTTCCGCCAGCTTCGGGTTGTAGAGCCGGCCCGAATCCAGCGCCGACACCACGCGCGACACGCGCACCGTGCCGAAATCCTCGTCGACGCGCACCTCGACGAAATGCGCGCACCAGGAATGGCGCGAATAGTCGCCCTCGGTGTGCGGGATCGACATGGCTATAGTGGTGTAGTTCTTGTAGCGCTCTTCCGGCGTCGTGCTGGCCGGCAGCGTGTCGCCCTTGGCTTCGATTTGGTCGCGGCCGATCGCCATCATGAAGTCGGCGATCGACAGGTCCGGCCCTTCGCCGCGCGGCGAGGCGATGCGGCCGTCCCTCACTTGCAGCGTGTTCGCCTGCAGCTTCTGGAACGGCGAGCGCGGGTCGGAAAGCGCGAGCCCGATCAGCTCGTCCAGCGCCTGGCCTGCCGCCTTGTGGACGGCGCCGGTCATGACGCCGGCAAGTCGCGAGCCGCCGGTGACGCCGGCGCGGGCGAAATGCGAGTCGCCGAGCTTCACCGACACCCGCTCCACCGGCACGCCAAGCGTCTCGGCCGCGGTCTGCGCCAGGATCGTGTAAGTGCCTTGGCCCATGTCGATGGACGAGCTTTCGACTTCGACCGAACCGTCGGAAAGCAGCTTCACCACCGCCTCGCCATGCGCGCGCCGCACCGGATAGGTGCCGGCCGCGACACCCCAGCCGATGAGCTGGCGGCCGTCGCGCATCGAGCGCGGCGCGTTGCTGCGCTTCGCCCAGCCGAACGCTTCCGCGCCGGCGGCAAAGGCCTCGCGCAACTGGCGTGTCGACCACGCCTTCTTCGCATGCGGGTCCTGCTCGGCATAATTGATCAGCCGCATCTCCAGCGGATCGATACCGAGCTCATAGGCAAGCTCGTCGATGGCGCTTTCGATGCCGAAGGCGCTCGGGTTCTCGCCCGGCGCGCGTTTTGCTCCCGGCACCACCGTATTGACCCGCACCACATTCTGCTTCGAGGAGAAGTTGGGCGTGGCATACATGATCGAGGTGACCGACCCGAGCGGCTCAACCCACATGCCGTCGACCGCTGTCTCGTTGACGCCGCGATGCACGATCGACTGGATTTTACCATCCCTGTCGGCGCCGATCGCAACGGTCTGACGCGTCGCCGCGCGACCGCCATAGGACGTAAAATTCTGCGGGCGGGTGAGCACCAGCTTCACCGGCCGGTCGAGCATCCTGGCGGCAGCCGCAGCCACCGCGCTATGCGCCAGCGCCAGCGCTTTGGAGCCGAAGCCGCCGCCGATATAGGGCGAGACCAGCCGCACATTCTCGAACGGCAGGCCGAACCACTCGGCATAGGTGCGCGCCATGCCGTCGAGCCATTGGCTGGGCTCCCAGATGGTCAGCTCGTCGCCCTCCCAGCGCGCGATCAGCCCATGCGGCTCCATCGCGGCTTGGAATTCGCGCGGCGTGTTGTAGGCCGCGCAGATGCGCACAGGCGCTTCGGCGAAGGCGGCTTCAGCGTCGCCCCATTCCTTGGTCATGGCGTCGATCGGGATGCCGTCGCCCGCCTTGCCGTCGCTCAGGTCGACGATGGCCGGCGTCTCGTCATACCATACCTTGACCAGCGCCGCGGCGGCGACCGCCTGCTCGAATGTCTCGGCCACCACCGCCGCGACATGCTGGCCGGAAAAGGTGACCTCGCGCACGAGCGGCGCGTAGGTCGGCTGCGACGGCGGGTTGCCGAGCCAGTCCGATGCGCCCCTCAATTCCATGATGGTGTCGGGCGTCAGCACGGCGAGCACGCCGGGCGCGGTCTCGGCTGCGCGGGCGTCGATCGCCGTCACCTTGCCGGCGGCAATCGTTGCGCCGACCAGCACCGCATGCGTCAGTCCCTCGAGCTGCTGCTCGAAGGCATATTTCGCCGCGCCCGTGATCTTGGCCGGTCCGTCGACGCGCGACAGCCGCCCGCCGACCGCTTCGAGACGCGCGCTGTCGGACGCGGCGTGTTTCATGTCATGAACGGTCATGCCGTCTCTCCCAATTTGAGGATGGCGCGCGCTATCACGCGCGGCGCCAGCGCAATCCTGTAGTGGTTGGCGCCATGATCGACGGCGCCCTCCATGGCGAGCTCGCTCGCCTCGCGGATCATGGCTTCGTCGAGCGGCTTGCCTTTCAGCGCCTCTTCGACGGCGCGCACCCGCCACGGTTTCGTGGCGACGCCGCCGAGCGCGACGCGGATGTCGCGCACGGTGCGGCCGTCGCCTTCAAGCTCCAGCCCGACCGCCGCGCTTGCCGCAGCGAACTCATAGGACTGGCGGTCGCGCACCTTGATGTAGGTCGAGCGTCTGGCCGCGGCCGAGCCTGGGATCTCTACTGCGGTGATCACTTCGCCGGGGCGGATGTCGTGCTCCTGCTCGGCGGTGGCGCCCGGCGCAAGGAAGAAGTCCTCGACCTTCAGCTTGCGCCCGCCAAGATCGACCTCGGCGTCGAAGGCGACGAGCGCCACGGCGAGATCGCCCGGATAGGTGGCGATGCAGGCCTCGCTGACGCCGAGTACCGCATGGCTGCGCGTCGCCCCGCCGATCGCCGAGCAGCCGCTGCCGGGCGCGCGCTTGTTGCAGGCCGGGAAGTTTTGCGGATCGCGGAAATAGGGGCAGCGCGTGCGCTGCATCAGGTTGCCGCCGATGGTCGCCATATTGCGCAACTGCGCCGAGGCCGCCTGCCACAGGGCTTCCGATACGGCCGGGAAGCAGCTCTTCACGGAGGTGTGGTCGGCGACATGGCTCATCTTGGCCAGCGCGCCGATCACGGCGCGGTCGGCGGCGACATCGATGGCGTCGAGCCCTTCGATGTGGCTGATGTCGATGACGGTCGAGGGTTCGGCGACGCCGCATTTGGCGAGGTCGATGAGCGTGGTGCCGCCTGCAAGCAGCATGGCGCCGGGAAGAGCGGCGGCGTTGCGCGCGGCCTCGACGCTGTCGGCACGTAGATAGGAAAAATCTCTCACGAGCGCAGCTCCTGTGCGGCTTGGCGAATGGCGGCGACGATGTGCGGATAGGCGCCGCAGCGGCACAGATTGCCGGCCATGTATTCGCGGATCTCCTCGTCGGAGCCGGCATGGCCCTCGCGGATGCAGGCCACCGCCGACATGATCTGTCCCGGCGTGCAATAGCCGCACTGGAAGGCATCCTGCTCGAGGAACGCGGCCTGCACGGCATGCAGCGTGCCGTCCTCGCCGGCAAGGCCCTCGATAGTGGTGATCGAGCGCCCTTCGACTTGGGCCGCGAGCGTCAGGCAGGCCAGCACGCGCTCGCCGTCGACATGCACGGTGCAGGCGCCGCACTGGCCCTGGTCGCAGCCTTTCTTGGTGCCGGTGAGGTGGAGCCGTTCGCGCAGCGCATCGAGGAGCGTCACGCGCGGTTCGATTTCCAGCGCTTGGGTCCGGCCATTGATGGTGAGATTGAGGGAAAGGGTGGTGGGACTGATGGTGACTTGGTCATTCATGGGGCGTCGGGCTCCGATTGCTGGACGCTTGAGCGGATGGAAATGGGGCTTGGGAGGACAGGGGCAACGCGTGGAAGCTGCCAATCTCCCCCCTCGTGGGGGAGATGCCCGGCAGGGCAGAGGGGGGCGCGAAGGAACGAGGCGTTTTGCGATTTATGTTCGCGAAGAGAAATCTGCCGGAAGGGAGCGCTTGTTATCGATTGATATGACGGCGGGACAGCACCCCCCTCTGTCCTGCCGGACATCTCCCCCGCAAGGGAGGAGATCAGCAGCCTCATCGCCGCGCTCCACCAACCAGGGTGCGCTTCCCGTCCTTCTCTACGTGACATACCGCTTCCCCTAGTTATATGATAAAAGCACTCCACTAAAACGGAGGTGCCTCCGTTTATTTACGTGGGATCTGGCCGGTCATGGTTCAACCCCCCATATTGCGTTCGGTGGAGAAAAAAGTGCCTGACCAGGAAATGACCGCTGAAGCGAAGCGCGACGCGCATGCGCCAAAGCCGCTGCGCGCGGATGCGCAACGCAACCGCGACAGGCTGGTCGAGGTGGCGGCGCAGGCTTTCGCCACCGATGGCGTCGACGCCTCGCTGGAGGAGATCGCCAAGCGGGCAGGGGTCGGCATCGGCACGCTTTATCGCCATTTCCCAACCCGCGAGCATCTGGTCGAGGTCGTCTATCGCCGCGAGGTGGAAGGACTTTGCCACGCCGCCGAGGAACTTGCTCGTGAGCATCCTGCCGATGTCGCGCTGGAGCTCTGGATGCAGCGCTTCGTCGACTACATCGCCACCAAGCGCGGCCTCGCCACCAGCCTGCGCCTATTGCTCACCACCAACTCGACGCTGTTCTCCGACACGTCCGGCCGCGTCTCGGGCGCCATGCGAAGCCTGATCGAGGCCGCCGCCGCCGCGGGAAAAATCCGCGCCGACGTCGACGCCTCCGATGTGATGCATGCGCTGGGAGGCATCTACTCGGCGCCGAACACGCCAGACTGGCGCGAGCGGTCGGGGCGGCTGGTGAAGCTCTTGATGGATGGGCTGCGGTTCGGGGCGAGGGGCTGAGGCGCGGGAACTGCTAATCTCCCCCCTCGTGGGGGAGATGTCCGGCAGGACAGAGGGATTGCTGTCTCGCCAACCTCTCCCCGGCTGGCATTCCCCAACCCGTGGCCTACATAGTCGGCACCACCCTCCCTTCCAAAAGGAACCTCCCATGCCCGAAAAGCTCAAATTGAACGACGGCGCCACCATCCCGCAGATCGGGCTGGGCGTCTGGCAGGTCGATCCGGAGATCACGGCCAAGGTCGTGCGCTGGGGCATCGAGGCCGGCTACCGGCTGATCGACACCGCCGAGGGTTATCGGAACGAGGAAGGCGTCGGCGAGGCGATCGTTGCTGCCGGCGTCCCGCGCGCCGAGCTGTTCATTACCTCCAAGCTGCGCAACGGCGCGCATCAGCGTGACGCGGCGCTGCGCGCCTTCGACGATACGATGCAGAAGCTGGGCATTGACCAGATCGACCTTTTCCTCATCCACTGGCCGGTGCCCAGCCAGAACAAATATGTCGAGGCCTGGAAGACGCTGGTCGAACTGCGGAAGGCCGGCCGTATCAAGTCTGTCGGCGTCTCGAACTTCAACCAGGACCATCTGGAGCGCATCATCGGCGAGACCGGCGTGACGCCGGTCGTCAACCAGATCGAATTGCATCCGCGCTTCCAGCAGCGTGACAAGCGCGATTTTCACGCCAGGCACAACATCCGTATCGAGAGCTGGAGCCCGCTGGGCAGCGGCCGGCTGCTGGCCGATCCGACGCTGGAGAAGATCGCGAAGAAGCACGGCAAGTCGGTGGCGCAGGTCATCATCCGCTGGCACCTGCAGGAGGGGCTGGTCGTCATTCCGAAGTCGATCCACCGGGAGCGCATCGCCGGCAATTTCGACGTCTTCGGCTTCGAGCTGGATGCGGATGACATGCAGACCGTTCACGGTCTGGATTCGGCCGACGGCCGGACGGGACCCGATCCGGCCACGGCGGCGTTCCTGTTCTGAGAGCTGCGCTCCTTTTGGCGCGGCGTCGGAACCGCCAATCTTCACGGATGGGGAAATGAGCAGTTCTGCCGACGACATGCCGCCGCTCATCCGGTGAGCGCAGAGACGGTCTTTCGGGATGTGGATCCGGTGACGAAGCTTCGTATCTCGTCAACCAGACTGTCGCAATCTTCACCCCAGATCACGTGGTCTCTGCCGGCCAGCTCGACGTATCTGGCGCCTTGGATGTGGGTTGCCAAGTAACGCCCTTCCTCTGGGCGCACCCAGCGATCGCCCGTCCTCTGCACGATCAGCGTCGGCACGCGGATCGCCGGCAGGATGTCGCGAACGTCGACTTCGGTACCCCAGCGCCAGAGCGCGATTGCATCGGCGGGCGACGCCGAATTCCTGAGATAGGCGGCGAACCATTCGCGTTCGACCATGTTTTCGGTCAGGCTCGGCGCTGCGTTGCTCATGTCGGCTGGCTTGCCCCATTGTCTCTCGACGGCCGCTACGTCGTCGTCCACCTGCGCCACAGTTCTGGCCCACGGATATTCTTTTGACCAAGTGCCCTTGGCGTAGGTTCCGTTAAGCACCAGCGCGGACGTACGCTCGGGATAGGTGGCGGCGAAAAGCATGCACATCGGACCGCCCTCCGAGCTGCCGAACAGCACCGCTCGTGTGGAGCCGACTGCGTCCAGCACCGCACGCACATCCTCCATGCGCTCTTCCAGCGTCGGCAGGCCGACATTGCGGTCGGATAGACCGGTGCCGCGTTTGTCGAATCGGATCAGGCGTGAAAAGGTGCCGAGCCGCTTGAGCACATGCGCGAAGCGCGGCGAGCCCCAGGCAAGGTCGAGATTGGAGACCCAGCCGGGCACGTATAGGAGGTCAATCGGCCCTTCGCCGGTCACCTGATAGGCGATGTTGATTCCTGCCGATTTGACGTAGTGGGTGGTCGGTGGCATCGGCTCGCCGCCGGAAAGGCTCCCACCGGCATTTGCCCCCGAACCGGCCGCCGGCTCGGCGGCCGCAACCGGACGTGTCGAGTGAGGCGATGAACTCATCCGGCGTGTCCGAAGAGCCTCGTATAGTTGGCGCGTTTCCAATTCTGGCTGCAGCCCAAGATCTCTCTCCAGCGCCTCACGGCAGAGCTCATACTGTTTAAGAGCAAGGTTGATGCGGCCCTGCGCGGCATAGGCCCTCATCAATGCCCGGTGGATATCTTCGCGCAGAGGCTCCATTGCGAGCAGTCGCGCAGCCGTCCGCGCACAGGATGAAAGGTCCTTCGACGCGCTGTAATGCGCCACCAGCCTGTCCAGCGCTGCAACCGCGATCGTTCTCAGGCGCTCGCGTTCAATTCGAAGCCAATCTTCGAACGGCTCCTCTTTCACGCCAAGACCGTCGAGCAGGTCGCCGCGGTAGACGGCGAGTGCCTGCTCGAGGCGTTCGGGCGAGGATCCTGTCGCAAGCGTCTCGAACCGGGCGACATCGAAGTCGATCTCGTCGAGATACAGGCCGACACTGACGCCGTTTGTCAGAAACCGTCCGCTGCCGCACTTGTGCATGGCCTTTCGGATGGCCGAAACGGCTTGCCTGAGGCTCATCCGGGCCTGGGTTTCGCCATTCAGGCTCCAGAGCAGGGCGGCCAGCTTCTCGCGCGATTGTGCCTGTCCGGCTTGCAGCGCGAGATAGGCCATCATCGCCCGTGCCTTGCGGCTCAAGGTTGGAGCAGCCGCGCCAGTACCGGCGAGATCAAATCCGCCCAGAAGATAAAGATGAGGCCCTTTCATTGAGTTTCGGCCCCGGCCACGATTATGGCAATTCTTTCGCTTCGCCCCTGGTAATTCAACCGCTATCTGTCCCAAGCGGTCTTTTTCACGTTTCGATCACGCTGCCATCTCCAGCTTTATCACGGTCGCGCCAGAGAGTTGGCCGAACCTGAAACATGGGAGAACCTCAATGCTGCCATTCAGCCCGACCGACTGGCCCTTCCGGCAAGATGACGGTTTCTACCGGCTCCAAGGCCCACCCGCAATCTTTCGTCACGACATCGCCCAGGCGCGGTACTTGGAGCAGCAGTTAGCGCAACGGTTGCCCGGCGCTCCCAGGATAAGTCTACCAATGCTCGTGAGCAGGCTTTTTGCCGTGGCAGCGTCGGCCCGTGCAGCGCTCTCTCGCCGGCGTGCCGGGCGAGGACCTGCCTCGTTTCGGCTTTGAAAGCCGGCCTTCCGAGCCACGGCGGGCTTGACCTTAAATTCCCTCGCCGTCCACCAGCGGCACGTCATCTCCCTCCCACGGGCTGGGCATTGTCCCGCGTCCTGCGGTCGGCAGCGGCATCCAGCATCTGAGTTCCGGTTCTGCATATTCGACGATGCGGCCGGGCGAGGAGTCCGACGCCCGCCAGCCTTCCTCGCCGAACTGGTCGGCGCGCGACCAGTAGGCCATGTCGACCTCGGCCGGCCCCTGCTCGGAGGAACGCACCGTCACCAGGATGCGGCTGCCGTCCCGCGGCGCGCTCGCCATATTGCGCCACTGTTCGGTCTCGTCCATGCGATCTCCTCCTGCTGAACCAATTCCAGAAAACCGGCCGTCGCAATAGTCGCCGCCCGCCGGGAAGGGGTCAACCCGAACTTGGAGCGCGACAGGCAATTCATTCGAAGCTAATATGTCATTGGCCGCAATCGGACAGACGACGATGGATGATGGATTGCTGTCTCCGGTGACCCGTCTCGGGCCGGTCCATCTCAAGGTGACCGACGTGCCGGCGGCCTTGAATGTCTGGCGCGACGCGCTTGGGTTGGCGCTGCTTGGCGAGGACGCCACCATGGCGAAGCTTGGCGCCGGCGGCCGGACGCTGATCGTGCTCCATGCCGGCGCGGAGGCACCGCTGCCGCAGAAGGCGCGCGATCTCTTCCACGTCGCCATCCATATCACCAGCCGCCGCGATCTCGCGCATACGGCCGCCCGCCTCAAGGCATCTGGCCTACGGTTCAGCGCCCAGGATCACCTGGTTTCGGAATCGCTCTATGTCTCCGACCCCTCCGGTAACGGCATCGAGATTTGCTTCGACACGCCGCAGCGCTTGCTGCGCCGCGAAGTGTCGCCCAATGGCCGCGTGACGCTGATTGCCACCGACGGCAGCGCGCATTCGGGACTCGAGCCGCTGGACGTATCGGGCCTGCTGCGCGACCTAGGCAACTCCGGCGATGTCGAGCCGAAGATGGCGCAGGATGCCTTTATCGGCCACATCCATTTGCGCGCCCGCGCGCCCGAGATGCTGATGAAATTCTATCTCGGTGTGCTCGGCTTCCGGCCGCATATCCAATCCCGGACCTTCGGTATGTTCGACTGCGGCACGGCGCGCCGCGCCCATATGGTGGCCTTCAACATCTGGGCGCGCGACGAGCTGCGCGAGCCGCCGCCGGGTGCAGCCGGCCTCGACCATTTCACCATCGAGCTTGGCTCCGCGCAGGAGCTCGCCGCCGTGGAGCGCAGGCTCGAAGCGGCCGACATACCGGTGAAAAGGGACGGTCGCATTATCTCGACCGCCGATCCGGAAGGCAACCGCCTGCGGCTCGTGGTCCAGGGAGATTGATCGCAACGAAGGAGGAGGGGAAATGTCGCTCAAGGTGATTGGAACCGGCTTCGGCCGGACCGGGACGGATTCGATGCGCGAGGCGCTGACCATGCTGGGTTTCGGCCCTTGCCATCATATGTCGGAGGTGATGGCGCATGAGGAGCAGAAGCTGCTCTGGCGGGCGCTGGCCAAGGGCGCCGCGCCCGACTGGGACAAGCTCTTTGCTGGTTATAAATCCTGCGTCGACTGGCCCTCGGCGCATTACTGGCGCGAGCTGATAGAAATCTATCCGCAGGCGCGCGTCATCCTGACCTGGCGCTCGCCCGAAAGCTGGTGGGAGAGTTTCGAAAAAACCATCCTGCCGGCGATCGTCGGCAGCACGGACCAGGAGTCGCTCGGCGTCGCCCTCGTCTCGAAACAGGTCTTCGGCGGCCGCCCGCAGGACCGCGCGCATGCAATTGCCGTTTACGAGGCCAATGTCGAGGCGGTGCTCACCACCGTGCCGGCCGAGCGCCTGCTGATCCACAAGCTCGGCGACGGCTGGGCCCCGCTTTGCGCCCATCTAGGCGTTCCCGTGCCGGAAGAGCCTTATCCCAGCCGCAACTCGACCCGGGAGTTTCGGACGGCGCTGTCGCTGCAGTGAAGGGAATAGGGGAATAGGGGAGTAGGGGAGTAGGGAGTACGTCAAGAATATCAGGCCGCGTAGACTCCGCGAACTCCCATCGCTAACTTTCTCACTACTCACTACTCACTACTCACTACTCCCCTCCCTCACACATGCACGTCGCCGAAGGACAGCTCGCCGTCATCGGCGCGGACCAGGAACGCCGCGGCGAGCAGCGCGAGGTAGCAGCCGGCCACGCCGCACACGACGACGACGCCGGGGATTGGGCCGAGCGTCGCCACCCGGAACGTGTCGACGAGCGAGGCGCCGAAGCCGATGGGAGAGCCTTCGCGCGACAGGCTCGGCGTGGTGATCTTCAGGATCCAGGCAAGCAGCAGGATCGTGTACATGAAGATGTAGTTGCGGCGCAGCCGGCGGATCAGCGCCGCGCGCTGCGTGATCAGGAAACGCGGCGAGCGCAGGCCTTCGCCGAGGATCGCGAGCCAGTTGGAAGCATAGTCCGGCTGCGGCGAAAAGATCTGCGCGAAGTAGTAGCGCTCGAATTGCCGCACACGGGCGCGGTAGACGTCGAAGAAGCGGTAGCGCCTCGCCTCGATCCACAACAGCAGCGTGATCAGGAGCATGGCGAACAAAAGGACGCCATGATGCGCGCTGGGCGTCGACAGCGATACCGACAGCATCGCCGCCACCACCGTGATCGCCCAGTTGCTGGTGCGGTCGAGCCGGTCGCGCCAGCCCGCCATGCGCGCGATCTCGGCGCGATGGAAATGCGACAGCGTCGTGGTGAATTCAGGGGAGCTGAGCTTCAGCGCCAGCGTGTCGGAAGCGCGCGGCGGCGCGGCCTTCTCGGTGGATCTTGCCGGCGCAGCCGCTTCTGTCGGCCTTGCCACAGCTGCATCTGTGGATTTTGCGGCATTCGTCTGGGCCATTCTGCCGGGCGCCTCCCGCCGCCATGGCCAGTCCTCGCCTTGACATCGACCGGCCACACCCCTGTCGCTTCAACGTGCGGCCGGCCGGAATGTTCCCGCTTTTTCAGGCGGATAAGTCAGGTTGCAAGCAGGGGACACCACCATTCGCGCGCCGCGGAAAGGGCAGCACATCGGCCATCGGCCTGGCATGCTGGGCTGCCGCCACTGCCTCGATCACAAGGTCGAGCGCCGCAAGCGCCGCGCGGCTCGTTTCATCGTCGCCGCGCAGGTAATGGCAGGCCCGGTCGAGGTGCAGGTGGGCGGCGGCAAAGTCGCTTTTCATTAGCTTCTCCTTATTGCCCGCCACGGCGCGAACATCGCCGAGTCGCTTTACCGGGAAGCAAAAATCCGCGGTGGCATTTGATTAGAATTGTAGGAAACGGCGCCGGAACTGCTGATCTCCCCCTTGTGGAGGGCAGAGGGGCGCCGTCTTGCTGCATGTCGCACGCCGGACCTGCAGATGTTAACGCTTCTGGCTGTGAAGCCGCGTTCCTTCGCGCCCCCCTCTGTCCTGCCGGACATCTCCCCCACGAGGGGGGAGATTGGCAGTTCCGACGCCGTGCAACCGAACCACCGGCCAAACCGTTATGACGCGAAATCGAGGGGAGACAGCTTGTCCAAAATACTCAATCGGAGCCGGTCGGTCGTGTTAGCCGCCGCTGCGCTTCTGCTGATGCCCGTCGTCGCCTTCGCCGCCGAGAAGACCGGCATGTCCTCGGAAGGCATTTTCGTCGCCGAACTCATCCTGCTCCTTGTCGTCGGTCGTGGCATCGGCGAGGTTCTGGAAATACTGGGCCAGCCGGCGGTGATGGGACAGCTGATCGGCGGCATCCTGCTTGGGCCTTCGCTGCTTGGCTGGGTCTGGCCGGCGGCCGAGCGGCTGGTCTTTGCCGGTGACGCCTCGCAAAAGTCGATGATTAACGCCATCGCCCAGCTCGGCGTGTTGATGCTGCTCCTGCTCACCGGCATGGAAACGGATCTGCGGCTCGTGCGCCGCGTCGGCCGCGCCTGTTTTTCCATTTCGGCGGCCGGCGTGGCGGTGCCCTTCGCGCTCGGCTTCGTCGCCGCCCAGTTCATGCCGACCACGCTGCTTGCCGCAGGCAGCGAACGCATCGTCGCCGGGCTGTTCCTCGGCACCGCGCTCTCCATATCCTCGGTCAAGATCGTCGCCATGGTGGTGCGCGATATGAACTTCATGCGCCGCGACCTCGGCCAGATCATCGTCTCGTCGGCCATCATCGAGGACACGATCGGCTGGGTGATCATCGCCATCACCATCGGCATCGCCACCCAGGGGCGGATCCAGATCGGCAACCTGGCCTTCACGGTTGCCGGCGTCGCCCTCTTCATGGCGTTTTCCTTCACGCTCGGGCGCCGCATCGTCTTCGACGCCATCCGCTGGACCAACGACACTTTCCGCTCCGAATATGCGGTCGTCACCGTCATCCTCGCCATCATGGGCGCCATGGCCTTGATCACCGATCTGATCGGCGTGCACACCGTGCTCGGCGCCTTCGTCGCAGGCATCTTGGTCGGCGAGTCGCCAATCCTGTCGCGCCACATCGAAGGGCAGCTGCGTGGCATCATCACCGCCCTTTTCATGCCGGTGTTTTTCGGCGTCGCCGGACTATCCGCAGACCTCACTGTGCTTCTCGATCCTCAGCTTGCGCTGCTGACGGTGGCGCTGGTCATCATCGCCAGCATCGGCAAGTTCGGCGGCGCCTTCATCGGCGCCGAGTTCGCCGGCATGAGCCGCGCCGAGGGCGTCGCGGTGGGCTGCGGCATGAATGCGCGCGGTTCCACGGAGGTCATCGTCGCCTCGATCGGCCTGTCGATGGGCGTGCTGTCGCACAACCTCTTCACCATGATCGTCACCATGGCGGTCATCACCACCTTGGCCATGCCGCCGACATTGCGCTGGGCGCTGCGCCGCCTGCCGATGGGCGAGGGCGAGCAGAAAAGACTGGAGCGCGAGGAGATCGACCAGCGCGGATTCGTCGCCAATCTGGAGCGACTGCTGGTTGTGGTCGACGAGGGCGTCGTCGGACGCTTCGCCGCCTATCTCGCCGGCGTCATCGGCGCCGGCAAGCCGACGACGGTGCTGCATTCGAGCGGCGAGACCGATGCCGAGCCGACCGAAGGGTTGCATCTGGAGGAAATCGAGAAAGGCGCCGAAGACAGCCGTGAGGCGGCGAAGCAAGGTGACGAGACGCCGGTGCGCGAAGCCCCGGTCACCCGCCGCCAGCATGAGGAGCTCTCGGCCGAGGCTGTCACCAAGGAGGCGCGCAAGGGCTACGGCATGCTGCTCGTCGGCCTCGGCCGCGCGGTTACTTCCAAGGGGGCCTTCTCGCATCGGCTGAACGAGGTCGCCGGCGCTTTCGACGGGCCGCTCTGCCTGGTGTTGAAGCCGGCTACCGCCGGCCGCCAGATGCCTCGGCTCGGCCCGCGATCGGGCAAGATACTGGTGCCGGTCAACGGCACGGCCGTTGCCCGGCGCGGCGCCGAGTTGGCTTTGGCCGTCGCCGCCGTCACCGGCGCGCCCGTCAAGACGCTCTATGTCGCACGGGCCGGCCGCGACGAGCTGCGCGACACCGTCTCACACCGCCGCAGGGAAGCCGTGCTGAAGGACATCGTCGCGCTTGCCGACCGCTACGGCGTCGAGATCGAGACGGCGATCCGCAGCAGAGCCGCCGCCGCCGACGCCATTGCCCGCCAGGCCGGCCGCAATGTGGCGTTGATCGTCATGGGCGTGGCGCGGCGCCAGGGCGAGGAGCTGATCTTCGGCGAGACGACGACGGCCGTCCTGCGGCGCAGCCCATGCCCAGTGGTGCTGATCTCCGACGAGCGGGTAAAGCGCGACGAGAGCGACCGCGAGGCGGTACGCACGGGCACGGGGACCGGATGAGAGGACTGGCTAATCTCCCCCACAAGGGGGGAGACCATCAGCAGTTCTCAAGCCATCTGCAGTTTCTGCCGGCTCGGCTGCGGCGGGAAGGCGATCGCGATACCGGCGGCGCCCAGCCCAATCAGCGCCGAGCCGATGAACAGCCAGCGATAGCTGGCAGTGGCGTCGTAGATCATGCCGCCGGCGAGCGGCCCGAGCGACATGCCGAGGCTGGAGAGCATCGTGGCCGCGCCGAGGACGGTGCCGATGATGCGCAGGCCGAAATATTCGCGCGCCAGCACCGCGTAAAGCGGCATCACGCCGCCATAGGTGGCGCCGAAGATGACGGCCAGAAGGTAAAACTGCTCGAGCTGGCCGACGGTGAGATAGGCTGCGATCACCAGGCCTTGGATAGCAAGCCCGGCGACCAGCACAGGCTTGACGCCCAGCCGGTCGCCGAGCACGCCGTAGAGCACGCGCCCGCCAAGGCCGGCCAGCCCCTCGACGCTATAGATCGTCACGGCCGCCATCGGCGCCACACCGCAGGACATGGCATAGCTCACCATGTGGAAGATCGGGCCCGAATGCGCCGCGCAGCAGGCGAAGAAGGTGAGGCCCAGCACGATGAATTGCGGCGAGCGCAGCGCCTGGCCGACGCTCATGTCGGGATCGTCGGTGACGGGCGCCGGCGTGCCGTCGCTGGCTGCGACCGCCGCCGGTGGCTGGCGCACCAGCAAGACGGCGGGCAACAAGAGCACCCAGGCCATGACGCCGATGTCGAACATGGCGGTGCGCCAGTCATAGGCCGTGATCAGCCAGCGGGCGAAGGGCGAGATCGTCATCGGCGCCACGCCCATGCCGGCCGAGACTAGTGAGACGGCAAGGCTTCGGTTGGTGTCGAACCAGGCGGTGGTGAGCGCGATCATCGGCGCGAAGAAGGCGCTGGCCGCCAGCCCGACGATGACACCGTAGCTGAGCTGGAAGACCAGCAGCGAGGTCGCCCGGCTCGCCACCACCAGCGACAGTCCAAGCAGCACCGCGCCCGCAAGCACCACGGGCCTGGCGCCGACCCGGTCATAGATCGCGCCCCAGGCGAAGCCGCCGAGGCCCATCACCAGGAAATTCAAGGTCATGGCGCTGGAGATGCCGGTGCGCGACCAGTTCGTGTCGAGCGACATCGGCTCCAGAAAGATTGCCAGCGAAAACATAGCGCCGAGCGCCACGCAGGTCATCAGCGCGCCGGCCGCGACGATGACCCAACGATAGGAATGGTTCATGGTTTTCTCCATGCCGTAAGGCATCCTGTTTGATGCGGCACGGTTTTTCCAGTCCACCGGGCCGCTTGCGTCCGAAGGACGCCGGAGCGGGAGCCGATCCTACAATCTGGTTGCATTTTTTATCCGGATTTTTTTTTGAGGGCCGATTTCGTTGTCCCAGGCGCTGTCCCGCGAGTGGCTGAAGTGTCAGCAGCCGGCAGTACCCCTCATTGACCGCACACCCGTCCCATCTAGATTTACCCTCTCAACCAGGAGCATCCCATGGAACTCTATCGCGGCCGGCTCATCGATCACCTTCACCTGGTGGTGCGCGACATCGAGGCCAGCCGGCGTTTCTACAGCAGCCTATTCGAAGTGCTGGGCATCCCCATCGGCGGTGGCGCTGAGGACCATTTCTGGGCTGACGAGCTGTTCGTCTCGACCCCCGACAGCCGTTCCGCCCAAGGCGTGCTCACCGGCCGTCACCATCTCGCCTTCCAGGCGAAGGACCGCGCCATGGTCGACGCCTTCTACCAGGCCGGGCTCGCCGCCGGCGGCAAGGACAATGGCGCGCCGGGCGAGCGCCCCTACCACCCCGGCTACTATGCCTGCTTCCTGCTCGATCCCGACGGCAACAACATCGAGGCGGTGTTTCATGGGCCGGCGAAGCGGAACGCGGATGCGGTGGTGGTGAGTTTCTGAGGCCTATCGGCGCCAGAACGGTTTAGCGAGCTCCTCCCGCACCTCGTCCATGGTCAGACCGACATCGCCGATCAGATATGGCGTATAGCGCGCCTTGAGCGCCAGCTCCTCGCGGAAGCAGGCTCGTTCGTGCCACACGGCTAAAAGGCCCAACACCCCGGGATGACGCGTCAAGCTTTCTCCGGCCGGCGGGTCGCGGAGGTCGAGCTGCACGGCGCCGTAAAAATCGGAAATCGTGTTCAATATGGGTTTCATCGTTGGCTCCTCGGAAGAACGGCCCTCATCGAGGGCACGCCGGGAGCCTGAACCGCCACGCTCGGTCGATCCATCGGCTGCATGCAGTGTTTTGGGTCCTGCATTTGTAGTATTTTGCGGGGGGCGGGGCGTTGATAATGTCGCCGTCCGCGGGGCAGGGAATTGAGATGAATCACGACGCTGCGTCCATACCGGCCGCGCTTTCAGCGCGCCAGCCTGTGCCGGCCTTGTCCGAGCGCGAGCGTGCGGTGGCGGAAAGGTTCGCGGCTGGCCTGACCTATCGCGAGATCGGCGAGGCGCTGTTCATCGCGCCATCCACCGTGCGCACCCATCTCGCCGCGATCTACGAAAAGCTCGGCGTTCGCAGCAAGATCGCGCTTGCCATGCATATCAACCCCGTCACAGCCATGCCGGCCGTGCCCGACACTTCGCCGGTCCTTGCGATATTTCCCATCGAATGCCTGAGCGCCGACGAGCAATGGCGCCGCTTTGCTCGCGGGCTGTCATCCGACATCACCATCGACCTTGCGCGCTACGCGGATCTGCCGGTCATTGCCTTCCACACCATGAAGGCGCTGGGCAGCAAGCCGGCCGATTTCACTGCCGACGGCAAGGCCCTGGGCGCGGCCTATCTTCTGTCCGGTCAGTTGCGCGCCGACACCCAGCGAGTGCGGCTCACGATGGAGCTGGCCGATACGCGAACCGGCGTCAGCCTGTGGAGCGAACGCTTCGACCGGCCCGTCGAGGACATCTTCGCGCTGCAGGACAGCTTGACCGAAAGCGTGATCAACGTGCTTGCCGGCTGTTTCGGAGCGATCGCCACGGTCGGCCGCAATGCAATCCTTCGCAAGCCGCCGGCCAGCCTGCGTGCCTATGACTGCTATCTGCTGGGCGTCGAGCAGCACAACACCTTCAGCCGCAGCGGCAACAGAGAAGCCATCAGGCTGTTTTCACGCGCGCTCGAACTTGACCCGACCCTGGTCAAGGCCTGGACCGAACTTGCCTACGCCTATTCGATCGAGGCATGCAACGGCTTCGGAGACAATCTGAGCGCCTCGATCGCCAAATGGCGCTGGGCGGCCGAGAATGCGCTGCGGCTCGATCCGAGCGACAGCACTGCGCACAACTGCTTCGGCGACCTCATGGGTTGCCTGGGCGATTTGGAGGCAGCTGAAAGGGCGCACCGGCGCGCCTTCGAATGCGGTTCCAACCATGCCGACACGCTGGCGCTGCTTGCCGGCAGCAAGGCGCTGGTCGCCGGCGATCCGGCGGAAGCCATCCCGCTCATCGAGCGCGCCATGCGACTCAACCCGCTTGCCCCGCCCTGGTATTTCGGCATGCAGGGGCGCGTCCTGTTCACGGCCGGCAGGCACCGGGAAGCCATAGCCGCGCTGCGACGGAGCACGCCGGATTCGCCGCACGTGCTGATCTTCCTGATGCTTGCCCACGCAACACTAGGCGAAGCTCGCGAGGCCGCAGCCATCGCGGACCGTCTGCGCACCGAATTCCCCAGCTTCTCGGTCGAGGGCTTCATCTCTGGCTATCCGGTCAGCAATCCGGGCGCCGCGCGAGCCATCCGCGAAGCAGCGAAGTTGGTGCCGCTCTGCTAGCCCCGGTCACAAGCCCGACGCCACGTGCCAGGCGCTGATGCACGTCTATTCCTTCACCGCGCCCGTCATCGATGAAACATAGTGCTCGACGAAGAAGGAATAGAGCACCACCACCGGCAGCGAGCCGATCAGCGCGCCGGCCATGAGCGCGCCCCATTCATAGACGTCGGAGCGAACGAGTTCGGTGAGCACGCCGACCGGCACCGTCTTCTTCTCCGAAGACTGGATGAAGGTCAGCGCATAGATGAACTCATTCCAGGACAAGGTAAAAGCGAAGATGCCGGCCGAGATCAGGCCGGGCACCGACAGCGGCAGCACGATCTTGGTGAGGATCTGCCAGCGGCTTGCGCCGTCGATGAGCGCGCATTCCTCCAACTCGAAGGGAATCGAGCGGAAGTAGCCCATCAGAAGCCAGGTGCAGAACGGGATGAGGAAGGTCGGATAGGTGAGGATCAGCGCGAACGGCGTGTCGTAAAGACCGAGATTGAACACCATCACCGATAGCGGAATGAACAAGATAGAGGGCGGCACGAGATAGGCGAGGAAGACGGCAAGGCCAACCTGCCGCGCGCCCGAAAACCTCAGCCGCTCGATCGCATAGGCAGCTAGCACTGCAGCCGCCAGCGACAGGAAAGTAGCGGCGGTCGAAATGATAATCGTATTGAGCAACCAACCTGGATAGGAAGTCTCCAAGAGCAAATAACGTATGTGTTCCAGCGTCGGATGAACGACCCAGAACGGATTGTAGTTCACATAGTCGGTCATCTCGATATTGGGCTTAACCGCCGTGATCGTCATCCAGTAGAAGGGGAACAGGAGAACGATCAGAAACACCAGCAGCGGCAGGTAGACCGTCACCACCCGTCGCGGAAGGCTTTGCAGGTAGCCCATGCCGCCTTCGTCGGTCTCCAGGCGCTCGACTTCCTTGATCGCGGCCATGTCAGTCTCCGCCGCCTTGCTGCCATCTGCGCCGTTGCAGCCCGAAATAGCTGAACAGGATCGCGGCCAGCAGGAAGGGAATCATGGCGACCGCGATTGCCGCGCCTTCGCCCAGTTGGCCGCCCGCAATACCGCGCTGGAAGGACAATGTCGCCATCAGATGCGTGGCGTTCACCGGCCCGCCGCGGGTCAGCACATAGATCAGCTGGAAATCGGTGAAGGTGAACAGGACCGAAAACGTCATCGTGATGGCTATGATCGGCGTCAGCAACGGCAGGGTCACGTAGCGGAACAGCTGCCACCGGCTGGCGCCGTCGAGCGTAGCGGCCTCGTAGAGCGATTGCGGAATGGTCTGCAGTCCGGCAAGCAGCGTGATGGCGACGAAGGGAATGCCGCGCCACACATTGGCCGCGATGACCGAGGCGCGCGCATTGGTCGGGTCACCGAGAAAATTGATGCGGTGGTCGATCAGGCCCATCTGCTGCAACGCCCAGGACAGGATCGAAAACTGCGAGTCGTAGATCCACCAGAAGGCAATGGCCGACAGCACCGTCGGTACGACCCAGGGCAGCAGCACGACGGCGCGGAAGAACGACTTAAAGGGCAGCTTCTCGTTGAGGATGAGAGCCAGCCAGAGGCCGAGCACGAATTTTAGGATCGAAGCGCTGACCGTGTAGAGCAGCGTGTTGAATACCGAGAGCCAGAAGACGCTGTCGCTCCACAGATATTCGTAGTTCTCGACGCCGATGAAGATGCCCGGCCGGCCGATGCGCGTGTCGGTGAAGCCGAGCCAGACACCGAGCCCGAGCGGATAGGTGAGAAAGACCAGGAGCAGCGCCGCCGCCGGCAGCATGAAGCCGAAGCCGAGAGCGTTCCTGCTCTCGGCGAGCCTCGAACGGATCGACGGGCGCGTCTGAACGGCAACGGACGGCACGGCCATGGCGCGGGCTCCTTCTTATGCGGGTGGAACTGTGGCTGACCGCGCTTGGCTCGAGTAAGCCGCAAAGCGCGGTCATCCTGCTTCAAACTGCGCCAGGATCAGACGCGGTAGTAGCGATTGGCGCGTTTTTCGGCCTCCTCCATCGCTTCCTGCGGCGTCGCCTGGCCCGTCACCGCCTTGGCGAACATGTCCACCAGTACGTAGTCAGCCATTGTCGCGGCGGATGCATAGCCGAGCGGCCCGGCATAGCCGTTGGGGCGCAGCGTCGCCGAGGCTTTCGCGTAGGCTGCATTGTTAGGATCGGCCTTCCAAACCGGGTTGTTGTCGAAGGCTTTCAGCGTTTGGCAGCAATAGCCTGCCGACGAGGTGATCCAGTCGGACATTTGCGGGTCCTCAAACATGAACTGCAGATAGGCTTTGGCGGCATTGGGGTAGGGCGTGTAATTGAAGATGACGGCCGTGGTCACCTGGAAAAGCTCGACCGATTTCCCTACCGGACCGATCGGCATGTTGGTCGTGCGGATGTCCTTGGCGATCTCGGCCAGCTTCGGGTCCTTGTCCTTGTTGATCTTTGCTGTGTTGTAGGCCGAGATGCCGTTGGCGATCACGCTCACTTCCCCGGCCAGGAATGCGCGGTTGTTGTTGACGTCGAGCCAGCTTTCGGTGCCGGGGATGAAGGTCTTGTAGAGCTCCTGCGCATACTGGATCGCCTTGAGCGTCTCCGGACTGTTGATCGTCACCTTGCCGGCTTCGTCGACCATCTGGCCGCCGTGGCTCCACAGCAGCCAATGCGCGTAATTGTTGCCGTCGCCGACGCCGTGGCCATGGGTGAAGCCGGCGGGATGGCCTTTCGCCTTCAATGCCTTGCAAAGTTCCAGGAAACTGGCCGTGTCCTTTGGGAATTCGGAGAAGCCTGCCTCCTTGACCCAGCTTTCGCGGTAGACGATGGCGTTGCCGATGGTGGCCAGCGGCAAGCCGATGAACTTGCCCTCGCGCGTCGCATATTGTTTCGGGCCGTCGTACCAGCCGCCATACTTCTTGCCGAGATGATCACCCAGTTCCGTCACATCGAGCAGCTTGTCGGGATACTGGTGCGGGTCATCGAACCAGACGAACATCAGGTCGGGGCCGGAGCCGACATTGGCGGCGACCGCCGCCTTGGGACGGATGTCTTCCCAGCTTTCCTTGTCGACGCGCACCTCCACGCCCGTCGCCTCGGTGAACCGCTTGGTATTCTTCAGCCACTGGTCCTCGTCGCCCTGCACGAAGGGCGACCAGCGCAGCAGCCTGAGCTTGGCGCCTTCCTCGGGCTTGTAGGTCACGCCTTCCTGGGCGAAAGCGCTCGAGCCGACGAAGCGGCTGCCCAGGGCTCCGGCCGCCGCGGCTGCGGTCGTGCGGATTACATCGCGTCTGGTGAACTTCATACTCGTTTCCTCCTGTTGCTCTGTCGTTGCCTGGTTTTTATCGCGCCGTCTCGATTCGCTTGCCGGTCTCGCCGTGGAACAGGTGGATCGGACCGGGGTCAACCGACAGCCGAATGGTTTCTCCCGGCGCGAAGGAATGGCGCTCGCGGAAATTGGCGACGATGTCCTCCCCGCCGACCGTGCGGCCGATGATCTGCACTTCCGACCCGGTCGGCTCGATCACCGCCACCTTGACTGGAATGCCGTCGTCGGCCAGCCGCAGATGCTCGGGTCGTACTCCGAGCACCATGGCTTCGCCGTTGCCGATGGAGGGAGGCTTCCGTAAAGGCACGGAAATGCCTCCTGCACCCCTGAACGACGGTGGGCCATCATTGGCGAATGCGCCCTTGAGCAGGTTCATGGCGGGCGAGCCGATAAAGCTTGCCACGAACAGGTTGTTTGGCCGGTCGTAGAGCTCGAGCGGCGGTCCGATCTGCTCGACGAGGCCGTCATGCATGACCACGATCTTGTCCGCCATGGTCATAGCCTCGATCTGGTCGTGCGTGACATAGACCGTCGTGGTCTTCAGCCGCTGGTGCAGTTCCTTGATTTCGGCCCGCATCTGCACCCTCAGCTTGGCGTCGAGATTGCTGAGCGGCTCGTCGAACAGGAACACCTGCGGATTGCGCACGATTGCCCGGCCCATGGCGACGCGCTGGCGCTGGCCGCCCGAAAGCTGGCGGGGATAGCGCGACAGAAGCGGCACCAGCCCGAGGATTTCGGCCGCCCGTTTCACCCCGGCATCGCTTTCAGCCTTCGGGACACCCTTGAGCATGAGCGAGAACGCCATGTTCTCGGCAACCGTCATATGCGGATAGAGCGCGTAGTTCTGGAAGACCATGGCGACGTCGCGCTCCTTCGGCGCAACGTCGTTGACGATACGGCTGCCGATCGAGATATGGCCGCGCGAGATTTTTTCCAGGCCTGCAACCATCCTGAGAAGGGTCGATTTTCCGCAGCCTGAGGGCCCCACCAGCGTGACGAACTCGCCGTCGTCTATGTCGACGCTGACGCCATGCAGGATCTGGGTGGCCCCGAACGATTTGTAGACATCGCCAATCGCGACAGACGCCATCGAACTCCTCCCGATGGTCCCTGCGAATCTCGCGGGGAGCCGTTCCAATCAAGGTGTGGCTGAAACGGGTGCCGGCAAGCACCCACCACTGGCGTCGGCGACGTTTGCCCTACTCCCCCGGTCACGCGACTGTGAGACGGTAGCGCTACCACATCCACCTGTAAAGCGGCGGCGCGCCTTGCTTACTACCATCGTTGAAGACAGTTTGAGCGAAGGCTGCGCTGAAGCGAAGTGGATCCAGCCAGTCGCCGGAGGGCGGCCGATTGATCTTCAAACGCCACCGATGGATATTAGGCATCGTTAATGTAATAGATTTCAGCGTGTCCGAGAAAAGCCGAATCCTGCTGATTTACATCGCCAACGGGATTGGTCGCTATCCATCCAGGACGCGCGCATTACTTCCGCCATGGCGCAGGGAGCGGGGCTGTCGCTGCCGCTCTTGCCTTCGTTCTCAGCCTCCGCCCAGAAACGCCGCGATCAGCTTCAGCATGTTGCCGTCCTGCCCAAACTCGATCTTGTCGAAATCGCGGCTGCCCTGGCGCTGCGCCTTGGAGAGTTGGTCGAGATAGGCTGTCAGCTCCGCCCGGACCTTCTTGCAGCCGGGATCGTTCTGGGCTGTGAGGCCGGTGCTGAAGGCGACGATCTTGTCCACCATGTCGATGATGCCGGCGCCATGCACCTTCTCATGCGCGATCAGCCCGGCGGCGAAGGCGTCCCAGCGCGTTTGCAAGGCTGAGCCAAGTTTCCCCGCCGGCTTGGGCAGCGTGTAGGTGATGATCAGCTTCGGCCGCGCCGTCCTCAGCACGCAGGCGCCGCCTTGCGGCTGGTAGTCGCGCTGCCAGGTCAGCTTGAAGAAAGTGTGCGCGATGACACGCCGTTCGTTGCCGGCCGAATCCTTGCCGATCACCGGGCCTTTCTTGCCGATCGAGAGATAGAGCTGCTCCGCGCTTTCGCCCGAGACGGCATAAGTCTCGATTTTCTCGATAGGTTTCCAATCGGCGACCGCCGGCGTGGACGAAAGCAGGGCGGCGAGGAGGAGGGCGGGCTTCATGGGCGAGCCATAGCATTGGGCCTCGTTTGGTAGAAGCCGGCCCGCGGATTTTCGGAACCGGCTTCACCGGTCGATCGTTTTCCTGGGCAATCGACCCATGGGGAAGGACAAGATGACCCGCAACGAGATCATTTCCGTGCTTGGACCGGTCGACGAGGCCGTCATCGCCGATATCGCGCTCACCGGCGCCAGCCTCGAGGAATTGCGCGAGGCCTTCGCCTGGATCGGCGCCGACGAGGCGCTGGTCAATGAAGGCCGCGCCATGCCCGGCGCCCGTGTGGCGAAACTGATCGAGATCCTCGAACCGCCCGAGGATGAGCCCGAGACGCCGGGCGCGATGGAGTAGGGCGGCTGCCCATAGGTGCTTCTCCCTACTTGCCGCTCGAACCCCTCCTGTCATAGCTTTTGCCGCCTTGGCGGGAGGAAGCCATTTGGATACCAATGTCGTCATCATCGGCGCCGGTCCTGCCGGGCTCGCCGTTGCTGCCTGCCTCAAACAGGCGGGGCAGGACTTCATCATCCTTGAAAAGGCCGATGAGGTTGCGCCGTCCTGGCGCCGGCATTACCGGCGACTGCACCTGCACACGGTGAAATCCTTCTCGTCGCTGCCGTTCGTGCCGTTCCCGAAAAGCCACCCGCGCTACGTGCCGCGCGAGAAGGTGGTCGCCTATCTCGATGCCTATGCCGGGCGTTTCGGGCTCAAGCCGCGCTTCGGCGTCACCGTCAAATCGGTCCGCCGCGAAGGCGAACGCCTGCTGGTCCAGACTGATGCCGGGCTGTTCAATGCCCGCAAAGTGGTGGTGGCCACCGGCAACAATTCCGAGCCGATCACACCAAACTTCCCGGGCATCGAAGCCTTCAAGGGCAAGGTGCTGCACAGCGCCGCCTATACCGAGGCCGCGCCTTATGTCGGCAAGGACGTGCTGGTCGTCGGCATGGGCAATACGGGCGCGGAGATCGCGCTCGACCTGGCTGAAAGCGGCGCCAGGCCCACAATCTCGGTGCGCAAGGGCGTCCACATCGTGCCGCGCCAGCTGTTCGGCGTGCCGATCCAGATGGTGGGGATCGCCAGCCGGGCAATGCCGCAGGCGCTGAACGACTGGGTGTTCCCGAAGATCCTCGATCTGGCGCTGGGCCGGCTGGAGAGATACGGCATCGTGCGGCCGCGGCAGGGCATCATGCAGGGGATCGAAGCCGGCCGCATTCCGGTGATCGACGTCGGCACGGTGGCGGCGATCAAGGCCGGCCGGATCGGCATCGCACCGGATATCGCAGGCTTCACCCGGGACGGTGTGAAATTCGCCGACGGGGTGGAGAAGAAATTCGACGCGGCTATTTTCGCCACCGGCTACCGCCCGGCCTATGACGGCTTCCTGCCGGCGGAGCTCAGGCCGGACAAGAGCGGCGTGAACGCCCGCGCGACGGAGCTCGGCGTGTATCTCGTCGGCTTCTACAATCCGGTCACCGGCCTGTTGCGCGAGATCGGCATCGAGGCGCAGGCGGTGGCGAAGGATATTGCGAGACGGTGAGGGTTCACGCGGCCATTGTGATGGGCCGAGTTCCGTCACGGCGCAGACCTTTCTGCGTTGACCTGCGCCCCGCCTGAATCGGGTGGCGCCGTCATTCGCCGCATGGCAAGCCAATCCACCAGCGAGGAATGCACTCCATGCTCAAGCTCTACGATTATCTCCCGTCGCAAAATGCCTGGAAGGTTCGCGTCCTGCTCGGGCTGCTCGGCATCGCCTACGACACCCGCATCATCTCGATCTTCGAGGGCGAGTGCCGCACCGAGACGTTCCTGAAGCTCAACCCGGCAGGCGCAGTTCCGGTGCTCGGGCTGGACAATGGCGAGGCGATCGCCGAGTCGAACGCGATCCTCGCCTATCTCGCCGAGGGCACACCCTACCTTCCGTCGGACCGCTTTGCCCGCGCCAAGGTGATGCAATGGCTGTTCTTCGAGCAGTACCATATCGAGCCGGTCATCGGCTCGTTGCGCTACTGGACGCTGACCGGTCGGCTGGAGCGTAACCAGGCGATGGTTGCCGGCAAGCGCGAGGCGGGCGTGCGCGCGCTTGGCGCGCTGGAGCGCAGCCTGGCCGACACGCAATTCCTGGTCGGCAACGCGCTCACCATCGCCGACATCGCCGTCTACGCCTACAGCCACCGAGCCGAGGACTGCGGTTTCTCGCTCGCCGACTATCCCGCTGTCGATGCTTGGATGGGACGCGTCAGCGAGACGATCGGCCCGGATTATCCTGTGCATCCTTACAGCATCGATCCCCATTCGCACGCCTGAGCGCCGGAACACAGCGGCGGACAGGGCGTTTTCCAAAGGCAGCGTGTCGTGCGTCGCCCAATCGGCGCCCGCCTGTTTCGCGTTGCGTTCCAACCAGAGCCATGGAGGTCCGCAATGGTTCGCACCATCCTCGCCGCAATCCTCGCCACCGGCATCATGAGCCTATCGGTCATGGCAGCCGAGCAATACTGGGTCGCCAGGGACGCGGTGTCGAAGCAATGCGAGATCGTGCCGAAGAAGCCCGACGGCACGCTTGTGGTCGATCTCGGCAAGAAGAAATACGCCAGCGAGGGTGAGGCGAGGAAGGCGATGGAGGCGATGTCGGACTGCAAGAAAAAATAGGGCCGTTGCCCAATCCTCCCGAGGGAGATTAGCCAGCTTCTACCGGTCCACCAGAGACATCGTCCGCTCGTTGTAGCGCGGCCCTGACACCTTGTCGGGCGTCAGTGCCATGTCGAGCCCCAGCATCTCGGTGGCGTCGAGCGCGATATCGGCCGCCGCGACGTTCTCCTCCAGATAGATCCGGCGCTTGGTGCCGGGGATTGGCACGATGTCGATGCCGAAATCCGGGCCCTTGGCGAGCAGCCAGGCGATCGCGATCTGGCCGGGCTTGACGCCCTTCGCCGCGGCGATGTCGCGCACCGTGGCGGCCGCCGCGACATTCAGGTCGAAATTCTCGCCCTGGTAGCGCGGATCGCCGCGGCGGAAATCGCCTTCGGGATACTCCTCCGCGCGCCTGACGTCGCCGGCGAGGAAGCCGCGGCCGAGCGGAGCGAACGGCACCAGGCCGATGCCGAGCTCCTTCAGCGCCGGGATGATCTCGGGCTCGAGGTTGCGCTCCCAAAGCGAATATTCGCTCTGCAGCGCCGAGACCGGATGCGCGGCATGCGCGCGGCGGATGTTGGCAATGCCCGCCTCCGACAGGCCGAAGAAGCGCACCTTGCCCTGCGCCACCAGTTCGCCGACCGCGCCCGCGACATCCTCCATCGGCACTGCGGGGTCGACGCGGTGCTGGTAGAGGAGGTCGATGCGGTCCGTGGCGAGCCGCGAGAGCGAAGCGTCGACCACCTCGCGTATATGCTCGGGCCGGCTGTCGAGCCCGGCCTGCTTGCCGTCGGCGATGCGGAAGCCGAACTTCGTCGCGATCGTCACCTGATCGCGCCGACCTTTCAGCGCGCGTCCAAGCAGCTCCTCATTGGCGAAGGGGCCGTAGACCTCGGCCGTGTCGAGAAAGGTGCAGCCGAGCTCGATCGCCCGGTGGATCGTCGCGATCGACTCCGCCTCGTCGGCCGGACCATAGGCCTGGCTCATCCCCATGCAGCCGAGGCCGATGGCAGAGACTTCGAGTCCCTGGCTGCCGAGTTTCTGTTTGCCGAGGCTCATGCGTCTTGCTCCGCCGAATTTTCGATCCGGCTAAATTATAGGGCCGGGCATGAATGCGTCCAGCGCTGGCCCTATTGGCGGCGCAATCGTCGCCATCCTTGCCGGTGGCGATTCCACTGTGGTGACGGCCAATGCGGCACGACAGGCTTGTCCTAATATTGCTCTGGCGCGAGTTGGTCGCCGGCCTATGCGCAACGCGGCGCCGCGATCTCGCCTGGATTGCGCTCGGCGGCGGTGGACTTCTGGCCTATGCGATCGCGGATATCGTCGTCGCCCTGCATGCCGCGGGTCCGAAGCTGCGGCACGACCAGCTTCTGTGGATGCTTGGACTGCCAGTCGCTTTCGCCGCGCTGGGATGGCTGGCGGGCAATGCAATGTCGCGCCTTTGCCTTTCTCGCGCCTTTGCCCCCTTCCTCAAGGCACTGCCGCTCGCTTCGGCGGAGCGCCGTCGCATGGCGGCGGTGGGAGCTTTCGCGCTCGGCCTTCCACTCACGCTGATGATCGCCACGGCGGTCGGCTTCGCCTGCGCCGTCATCGGAAAGCCGTTGGCACCGGCCTGGGGCTTGGGCGCGGCCACCCTGTTTGCCTTGAGCTTCGGCACGGCAGGCCTTTGGCGCCTCCGGCGGCCACGCCTTCTCGTCGATGTGGCGGCGAGCGAGGCGGCGCCGGTCGGAAGGCCCTGGCTGCGTCGCCTCGACCGGGCGCGTCCAAGCTGGCTTTCCAGCTGGGCCTGGAAACTGCCGGCCGGCAATATACGGCCGTCTTGGAAGCTGGCGGCCGCCAGCCTGCTGCTCGGGCTCGCCACCATTCTTGGCGCCTGGGCCAGCCTGGCCGGCCATACGGCTGGGCCTGCGGCCGTCGCGGGCCTGGCCGGCGGCATTCTTGTTTTCATGCTCAGCCTGCGCTGCCAGCCGCTCGGCTCGCCGGTGCTGCGCACAGCGCCCATCGGTTTTACACGGGTATGGCTGCGGCTTGTGCGACTGCCGCTGCAATTGTCGCTCGCCTTCTTCCTGCTGCCGGCCGGCGCGGCGCTCGCGGCCGAACCGTCGGCCTGGTCGGTGCCGGTCGCGAGCGGCCTTTGGCTACTGGTGCTGAACGGCGCCTATGCGGTGTTCGGCGCCTTTTTCCTCAACACGCCCTTCGTCGCAATGCTGAGCTTCGCCGGCGCGCTCGCCTATGCCGGCTACGAGACGCTCGAATATGGCCGTACCGTTCTGATCGGCCTGGCCGCGCTGGTGTTTTTCTTGTGGCACCGAACCCGACAGAGATATCGCAATGGCTGAAGTCCTCACCGTTAAAGAGCTCAGCGCCGGCTATCACGGGCGCATTGTCGTTCGCGGCATCGGTCTTTCGCTCCATCGGGGCGATATAGTCGGCCTGCTCGGTGCCAATGGCTCGGGCAAGTCGACGCTCATCAGGGCGATCACCGGCCAGATCCGGTTGATCGGAGGCAGCGTGGTGATTGACGGCATCGACCTCGCCGCCGCGCCGGAACGCGCCAAAGCCGGCTTCGGCCTTGCCATCGAGCCGCACGAACTGCCGGCGCCGCTTTCGGGACGTCAATATATCGAGCTCGTCGCCTCGATCCGTGGCTGCGCGCCAAACGACCTGCCAAGCGGCGACCTGCCGGGCGGCGATCTCCTGGAGCGACTAGACCTTGGACGCTGGATCGACCGCCCGATCGCCGAATATTCGCTCGGCACGCGAGCCAAGATCGCCATCGGCGCAGCGCTTCTCGACGGGCCGCCACTTCTGATCTTCGACGAGACGCTGAACGGCCTCGATCCGGTCGCCGCCTGGGAGGTGAAACGCGTGATCACCGCGCTCTGCGCGAGCGGGCGGCATGCCGCCATCGTCTCGACCCATGTGGTGGAGGCCGTGCCGGCGCTCTGCAATCGCGCGGTGCTGATGGCCGACGGCAGCCTGAGCCGAAGCTGGGATGCGGCCCAACTGGCCGAAGCGGCCAGGGCGCCTGGGGCGTTTGAGGAAAGCGTCATGCAGGCGTTGCGCATGCGGGCCGCCGCCTGATCTAGAGCAATTCCAGGAAAAGTGTGAGCGGTTTTCCGCCTGGAATTGCGGCAAAACAAAGCTCTAAGCCATCGGCAGCATGCGGCGCATGATCAGCGAGGCGTGACCGCCGACACCGTGGGCCGCTTCCCGGCGTTCGACCACCTCGAAGCCGTGCTTGCGGTAGAAGGCGATCGCGCGGTCGTTGCCTTCTATCACCTCCAGCGCGATGCTGGGGATGCCGGCATGCGCGGCAAGCACCGCATGCAGAAGGTCGACCGCGAGGCCGCTGCCGAACGCCTGCGGCTCGATGTGGAGCCGCTGCAGCATCACATCGCCTTTTCCGTCCATTGCCGCCATCGCATAGCCGGCAATCGAGCCATCGGCGCGCTCGGCGACGAAGGACATCTTGTCCTCGTCATCGAGCTCAGCCGCGAGCCTTTCCGGCGCGTGCCTTTCATCGGAGAGCCTGGCCACGGTCTCGTCGCCCATGATCGGCGCATAAGTCCGCCGCCACGATTGGCCGAGCAGCCGCGACACATCGGCCAGGTCGTTTCTCGTCATCGCCCGGATGCGGGTCATGGTCGCCATCCTTGTTGGAGTCTGAAGATAGGGCGAAGCGATGGATACAGCCAATCTCCCCCTTGTGGGAGATGCCCGGCAGGGCAGAGGGGGGCGCTGTCGCGCCCGCCTATCCGTGCTTGGGATCTCCGCTTTACGCCGCGCTCGGCGCTGGCAATCCGTCGCGACGGTGGAACCTGCGCTCAATGATTATCAATTGGCGCGCGGTGTTGTTGCGCAGGCGGCGCAGCCGCCATTCGAGCCCCGTCTCGATGGTGATGCGCTTGGCGTAGATGCTGGAGCGCATGCTGGCTTTGTCGGTCGCGACCTTCACCGGGTCCCCGTAGGATAATCCGCTTTGTGAGAGTCGCCATTCGATAGCCCGCCGCCGAACCGATAAAGGTGGCAGCGGGCCATTGGAGCGACGGGCGTGCTGTCCCGCCGAGCAGGAGACACTGCTCGCCACGATCTAAACCGGCTTTGCCAGGGACCGCGACTTACGGATTGGTAAGATCGCTCACGATCATGTTCCCAGGCCGGCCGGTGCCTTGCTGGTTTGCTCGAAAGCAGGTCCCTCTGGGCCAGGTCCGGCGTCACCCGATTTTCCCGCCTCGCGGAATCGACGGGCAAAGATCATCAAGCGCCGCGCGGTGTTGTTGCGCAAGCGGCGCAGCCGCCATTCAAGCCCCGTCTCGGTGGTTATCCGCTTTGCATAGATGCTGGCGCGCATAGCCCTGGCGTCGGCGGCGATCTTGGCAGGATCGTCGTAGAAGGCGCAGATCTTGTCGGCCGCCATGCCGGGCGTCTCGAGCCAGGCGGGGATATGCGTCGAGCTGAGGCAATAGACATCGGTCAGTACCCGGTGGATGCCGTCGCCTTGCGCCGGGCAGGTCGTGGCGAACGCATCGCCGATGAAGACGACACCGTCGCGCCGATGGCCCTGCGTCGTTGTCAGGCCGACCTGCCTCACCTCGACCTCGCTGGCGACGGCGAAGTTGCCGCATCGAGCCGCGATCTCCGGCATCAACTCCAGGAGCATTTTTTGGGGGTCCTCGCGGAACGACCGCACCCACGGATCGGCGACGGTCCGGTAGACGAACATGTTCGCGCGCACCCGCTCGCCGATCCGGAAGATGGTAAGAAAGGCAATGCGATCGGCGATCCGCCTTCCGTAGAAGGTGAGGGATGGCAAGCCGAATTCCTGCGGCGTGACCGCGAGATCGAACCCCAACGTCAGCGAATGCGCCTTCGATTCCTCGACGCGCTCGACGCCGATCGCGCGCCGCACCGCCTCGCTATAGCCGGTGGCCACGACCAGCAGCCGGGCATCGATCACGGAGCCGTCGGTGAGCACCAGCCGCTGCCGGTCCGGTCCCGTCGAGACCTCCGCGACCTTGCCGATCGTCAGCGGCACTTGCGGAGGCAGCGCCGCGCGCAGGCCGTTGACCAGCGGCGTGTAGGAAAAGGCGTACTCCCAGCTTTGCTTGCGCTCGAACTGCTGGCCGAAGCGGAAGACATGGATGTCTGTCATCGGGGTGACGAGAGACCTGAAAACCGGGCCGAGGCCGAGTTTCTCGAATAGTCCCATCTGCTCCGCCCGGGTTTTCTCGGCCCGGAATTCGTCATGGTGGATACGATGCGGATCGATCAGCGCGATCTTGCGGCCCGCCTTGGCGAGCGACAGCGCCAGCACGGTTCCGGCGAGCCCCGCGCCGACGATCGCCACTTCGACCTCGGCCTGGCCGGCCGGCACGGCGGGTGCTTCGCGGTCCTCTATGATGCTCATTTGTGGTCTCCACGGCCCGCAGGCATGACGTCGCGCCGTTGGATCTGCTTCCAGCGGGGCGCCATTGCCGAACCATCTATGAATTCCAGCCCGCCCGCCTCGTTGAGCGTGTGCAGCTTGCGGCCGGTCCAGCCGGCACCGGGGTTGAGGATCGTTTCGACGACCTGACCAAAGCCGCTCTCGTCAAGCTGAGTGACGCGCGCTATGCCGAGCGCGGCGCCATAGCTCCTGCGGCAGTCCTGCACCGGGCGAAGGAGTTGGCCGCCGCGGCTGACCATGCGGCCCGCCGGCCGCGCCGAGGCGATGTCGATCATAACGGGGTTCTTCGGGTGCGGCGTCCACGGCCCGCGGAAATCCGGCGCCGACCACAGATGCAACTGGTCCGAGAAGGCGCCGCCGCCGTCGCGCACCGTGGCGAACATCCACCAGCGCCCGCCATGCTCGACAAGCGTGGCGTCGCTGGCGATGATGTCCGACAGTAGCGTCGCTTCCTTGACCCAGCCGCCCGGGAAGGCGGTGGCGCGGTAGAGGTCGACGGTCCGGTTGGCGGAGCTTTCCGGCACCATCCACATCTGGCCGTCGCGCTCGAACACGAAGGGGTAGGAGAGGTGGTAGGGCAGCTCCAGAACCGGCTTCGGAGTGCCGACTGGGCCGGACGGGCCAAACGCCACTGCCGACAGGATCGCCTTGCCGGTGCGGTGGATGTAGTCCTCGACGAACAGCGTCACCTGGCCGCGGTAAAGCACCGGGAACGGGTCGGCGTAGAAGCGGCTGCCGTCGTCCGGCAAATCGCGCCAGCCGGATTGCGGATGGGCGCGCAGCTCGTAGAGATCCTTGCCGCCGGTCTCGCGCCAGCCGACCCGCCAATGCGGGGCGTTGTAGCACAGATGGTAGATCTGCTGGACGATGCGGCGTGCCGTCGCCTTGGCCGCACGCACACCGAGCTTCGTGGCCGACGGCATGGCTGGCGGCGCCGTCTCGGATGGCGGTTCGGGCAGCACCGGAAGCGATGAGCGGGCGGCGCCGTTGACCGCCGCGACGATCAGGCTGGCGCTGCGCGCCAGCATGTCCTGGAAGGAAGCCAGCGCGATCCCGTGATATTCGGTGCCGAGCCGTCCCTCGGCGACTGTCGCGCCGTTCTGTTCCAGGCGGGCCAGCGGCGTGCGGCCGGCAAGGATCAGCGCCAGGAGGGCCTCCTCGCCGCAGACGCCATCATAGGCGAGCCGCCAGACCCGTCTGCCCTGCGGCTCGACGTCGCCGATGAGATCGATTGTGAGGTCGGCCGGCGCGGACGCTCTCGCATGGCCGGCCAGTGCCGAAAGCGGCACACGCCCGGCCGTCCCATTGGCGGGCAGGCGATGGATCAGCGTCTCAAGCTGGAACAGCGCTTCGGCTTCGCGCGGCACGCCGCCCGCCGCCGGACGGCCGTCGACCGCAAGCTCCACGCCGGGCAGCAGCGACAACCGCTCGGCCAGCGCCACATGAAAAGCGCGCACGCAATCGCCGTCGAGGCGCAGGGTCAGGCGCATCGCCAGCCCCGGGCACATCCGGTGCCGCCGACCCGGCTGGCCAGATCAAATTCCCGCCGCATGCGCACGATGTCTCCAATTTAGGCTGCACTTAGATTCTACTGCGTTGGTGCAAACTTCGTGCCAGAGCGGCCTCAATTTATGAACATAATTAACAGTGTTTTAATCGTTGCCGGGAATAGCTAGACCAACGCCGCATTTCTCGTTTGCCGGCCGATGGAGCGTTCTCGGAGCGACCTTTGCAATCACCCCTGCTCATGGTGCCTCAGCAGAACGCTCCGGAGGCGATCGCGCCGGCGCCGGCCTATCACGCGCCTGCGCCCGCGCCTGCCACGGTCGAGCTTGGCGATCTCGGCCGCATCCTGCTGCACCGCCGCAAGCTGATCTTCGCCACCGTCGCGTTGCTCACTATCGCGACGCTGATCTACGCCTTTCTGACACCGGCGCTTTATTCCTCGACGGCGCAGATCATCATCGATCCGCAAGACCTCCAGGTCGTCACCAACGATGTCAATCCCAGCCGCATCTCGCCCGATGGCGGCATCACTCAGGTCGAAAGCCAGGTGAGTGTGGCGCAATCGAACGGCGTCCTGCTGCGCGCCATCAAGGCGACCAACCTGACCGAGAACCTGGACTTCAACGGGCAGGGCGGGCTCGGCGGCTGGCTGGGCATGTTCTTCGGCGCCAGCGACGGCGATAGGACGGCTGAAACGCTCGACGCGCTGCGCCGCCGCCTGGCGGTGAAGCGAGACGACAAGGTGCTGGTGCTCAACATCATCATCACGGCCAAGAGCGCCGACCTAGCGGCCGAACTCGCCAACGCCATCGCGCAGGCCTATCTCGACGACCAGGCCGAAGCGCGTTCGAAGGCCGCCGCCGACGCCTCCGACGCGATCAGCGCCCGGCTGGAAGACCAGCGCAAGCGCGTCGAGCAGGCTGCCAACGCCGTCGAGACCTACAAGGCCGAGCACAACATGGTGATGGCGGCCGGCAATTTGGTCAGCGATCAGGAACTGACCGACCTCAACACGCAATTGACAGCCGCCCAGACCCGTACCGCGCAGCTCAAGGCGCAGGTCGACCAGCTGCGCCGGCAGGGCGGCGCGCCGGACGCGACCTCCGAGGCGATGCGCTCGCCAGTCATTGCGAGCCTCAGGGCGCAGGAGGCGACGCTGGTCGACCAGATATCGCAATTCGGCACCGAGCTCGGGCCACGCCACCCCTCGATGATCTCCGCGCAGCAGCAGCTCAGCGATCTGCGCAAGCTGATTTCGCGTGAGCTCGGCCGCCTCGTCACCGCCGCCGAGACCGATTACGAGCGCGCGTCGGCCAACCAGAAGGCCCTGGAGGCCAAGGTGGCGTCCCTGAAAGGCAAGTCGCTCGACACCGACCAGGCCTCGGTGAGGCTGCGCGAGCTGCAGCGCGATCTCGATGCCGTGCGCACCGTCTACGCCAATTACCTGCAACGCGCCCAGGAAACGCGCGAGCAGACCAACGTCAACAGCACCAATGCCCGCATCATCTCTGAGGCGATGCCGGCGCTGAAGAAGAGCTGGCCGCCGAAGGGGCTGCTTATCTTCGGCGCCATCTTCGGCGGGCTGGCGCTGGGCATCGGCATGGCGCTGATCGCCGAATATCTGTCGCCAACCGTGCTGTCCGCCAACCAGATGCAGTCGGCCATCGAGGCGCCGGTGCTGGGCGTTCTGCCGGGCAGGGGGCGCCGCCGCTCCGGCGCTGCCGCCCAGAAGACCGACGCCGTGGCCGGGCTCGCGCTGCAGCGCATCGCCGCCGCCACCAGGCGCCCGCCGGACTGGCCGCTGGTACCCTCCATCCTGGTGGCGTCGCCACCCGAGGATAAGGCTGAGCGGTCGAGGGTGGCATGGCAGCTCGCCAACGCGGCGGCGGCCAGGGGGCGCCGCGTGCTGTTCATCGACATCAATGCCGGCAAGGGCCAGAAGGACCCGCAGCCCGGCGTGCTCGACGTGCTGCGCGGCGAATATCCGCTCGACGCGGTCAGCCGCTATGCACCGGGCAGTTCCGTGGCGCTGGTCAGCCGGGGGCGGCCGACCGCGGTGTTCCAGGAAGCGCAGGCGCTCTATTTCGCCCATCGGATGTTGGCCGAGGCCAATCACAGCTTCGAGCTCGTCGTCATCGACGGCGGCGCGCTGGCGGACGACCTCAACGTCCTGCCGCTGGTCGCCATGGCCGACGAGATCCTACTCGTCGCCAGGCTGAATGCGACGCCGATGCGCGACGTCGCCGCGACCTCGGAAGCGGTCTCCGTCATGGGGCGGCTGCCGACCGGCGCCATGCTGGTCGACGAGGCGGCCTGACATGGCCTCGATCCTGGCTGGTACCGCCCGGCCTGTTTCGGCTTCGGGCTATGGCATGGCGGGCCCGCGCACTGTCCCAGTCGACACGCTGACCCGTCTTGGCCTGACTATCGCGGTGCTGCTTCTGTTTTCCGTCTCCGGCGGCATGCTGTGGCTCGCAGGCTATAATTACGACGGCTTGCAAGGCAGTCCGCTGAGCAAGATCCACCCTTCCACCTATCTCTTCGTGCTCGTCTTCGTCTGGCGCTCCTGCATCTTCGGCAATCCGGTCGGCTATGTGATCCATGTCACGAACAGGCGGCCGGCCACGATGCTGATGGCGGTGATCTCGACCGTGCTTCTCTTCGTCGTCATCCTCAGGCAGCGCCCCGGCATGGCCGGCATGATCGACACTTTCGTCGCCCCGGCGCTGATCGTGCTGCTGCTGAGCGAGGATGACGAGAAGACCTTTGCCTGGCTGCAGGCGGTCATCCATGTCGTCATGACGGCGAACGCGCTGCTGGCGCTGTTCGAGTTCGGCACCAAACATCTGGTGTTCCCCTACAGGTTCGACGGCGCGGTGTTCGTCAACGATCTGCGCTCCACCGCGCTGCAGGGGCACCCGCTCTCCAATGCCACGGTCACCTCGATCTATGTGCTGTCGCTGCTATCCGGCTCGCGTTCCCTGTCGACGCCGCTCAGGCTGGCGCTTGTCGGCCTGCAGTTCTGCGCACTGGTCGCCTTCGGCGGCCGCTCGGGCATGGTGCTGACGATCCTGCTCAGCGGCGTTTATTTGCTGATCCAGGGCCTGGCGCAGCTCAGCACCGGACGCGTCAACCTCTTGGGCGCCGCGCTGGCGATCATCCTCGCCGCGCTGCTGCCGCTGGCCATCGCGCTTGCCGGCTATTACGGCTTCTTCGACGCGCTGCTCGAACGTTTCGTCTCCGACAGCGGCAGCGCCAACGCCCGCGTCGAGATGTTCGATCTCTTCAGGCATCTGGAATTGCGCGACCTGATCGTCGGGCCCGATGTCGACCTGCTCGACAGCATGCGCCGCATCACCGGCCTTGAGCAAGGCATCGAGAACCCGATCCTGCGCCTGACGCTCTACCAGGGAGCGTTCTTCACGCTTTTGATCTTCTTCGGCTTCGCGCTGTTCATGCACGAGGTCGCGCGCCGCTGCCATTCGGGCATCTGGCTGCCGATGCTGGGTTGGCTCATCCTGCTCAACACCTCCGAAAGCATCGCCTCCAAGACGACGCTGATGACCAAATTCGTGGTCATCGCGCTGGCGCTTTATCGGCCGGCGAGGCCTGTTGCGCGTCAAAGGACGCAGGCGAAGGAACGCGGCGAGTCTCGCTACGCATTCGCCGCCAGATGGAAACCAAACTCTTAGCGCGGTTTGGTGATTCAGCAAGTCAAGCGCGCGGCATCCTCAGCCCGAGCGCCTCGACCATCGCGGGATCGAGCGCGCGCGTGGTGTCGTCCATCATGCCCATGCCGTCGAACAGGTCCCAGAACGCCCAGGCAAAGCCGAATGCCTCGGCGCTCTGCCGAACATCGCCGATGTAGCGGGCGCGGTCCGGGTTGGGCGCGGCTGTGTATCGTGCATCGGTTCGCAACGCGCCGAACTCGCCCATGATGATGCGCTCGCGCGCGACGCCATGGGTCTGCGCCCAGTCACTCACCTGCTTGAGGTAGCGGTCGATGAAGCGGCGGTCGGGCTGCGCATCGAAATAGACCTTTAGCACCTTCTCTGTCTCGGCATAGGCGGCCTTCTTGGCTTCGTTGGACCTCTCGGAATCCTGCGCCATCCTTGTCCTGACAGAGGCCAGCGTTCTTTCCAGCGTCCCGGCGGAGGCTGGCCACGGCACATTGTTCAGCGCCCGGTAGACCGGCTCGCGCATCCACGGCGCGCCTTGATGGCTGAACAGGTACGGCTCGTAGAAGTGGAACGTGAACAGGATCGGCTCGAAGGCCGCCAGCGGCGCCGGATCGAGCGCGGCGAGGCCCCGCACCATCGAGCCGCAGCCGCCGGTGGCGAGCAGCGGCAGGTTGCGCGCCGAGACCCGAGCCGCGCTCAGCAGAGCCGCCTGCACCTTGGGCCACAGCCCGGAGGAGCAATCCTGCGGCGGCTCGTTGATCGGCTCCAGCGCTATCCTGCCGGGCGCCATGTCCGCCAGCATGCCGGCAACCTCGCCGACGAAGACCCGGTAGCGCGCGAATTCCGGCGCGCCGGTGCTGGAATACATGCGATCGGGATTCCAGTAATGTGTGGCGCCGTTGGCCTGTATATTGACGATGACGCCGAGATCGGCGCTGAGCGCTGCCTCGACCGCCGCGCTCAGCATCGCCATGAGGTCGGCGCGCTGGCCCGCGTCGGCGGCCAGGAACGGCCCCGGATCGACAGGCAGGCGGATGAAGTCGAGCCCGCTGGCGCGCAGCCGGGCAAGGTCGGCCGGCGTCGGCACCGGCCGTTGCGACTGGAAAGGCGGCCAGTCATAGTCGGTGCGGGGTGCAGGAAATTCGCGCGTCAGCGCAAACCAGGGCCAGGTATTGACGCCGCGCCTGAAAGGCCATGCGCCAGCGGCACGCGCTGGAAATGACAGTGGCGGAAGCGTGCTCGCCAGCGGGGCTATTGCCGCGGCCAGCGCCGCGCCGAGAATCCGGCGGCGCGACCAACCGGTCATGCGTGCTTGGCGCGGTCGGCTTTCGCCGGCGCGGCGGTGGTGACGCCGAGTTGCCGCAGCGCTTCCTTCTCGTAGGCAATGAGCACGTCTTCCCAGCGGAAAGCCTCGCGGGCCCGCGTTCGCGCCGCCTTGCTGCAGCCCGCCACCAGCGCGTCGTCGGCCAGCGCCTCGTCGATCCGCTGGCTCAGGCTGTCGGCATCGCTGAAGTAGATCGCCGCCTCGCCGGCGACCCAGCGATTGTAGCGGTTGTCATGCGCGATCACCATGTTGCCGGCGGCAAGCGCCTCGACCAGCGAGGGATTGGTGCCGCCCACTGTGTGGCCGTGCATATAGGCGCGCGCGTGGTAGCGCAGCGCCTGCACCGTCGCCTGATCGTAGATCGCGCCGGGCATGATCACCGTGCTGCCTGCCGCCGCGCGCACGGCGCGGTGGTAGGGAATGTCGTCGTTGAGCGTGCCGAGCACCACCAGCTTCATGTCGCCGCGATCGCGGCTGCGGAAGGCTTCGATGATCGGCAGGATGTTGTTGTCGGGTTCGATCCGCGCGATCGAGACCAGATATTTGCCTGGCTCGAGCCCGAGCGCGCGAACGGGTTCTTCCGGCGCTGAGGTCACCGGGTCCGCGCCATAGGCGATCGTGGCGATGGAGCCGCGCGGCCGCCTTGTTGCCAGATGGTCGGCGATCGCCGGGTGATCGGCGATGAGCCGATGCGAGACCCAGGCGGCGATCCATTCATTGAGCCAGAACCAGCTGCGCGCCGCCGGCCCCCATTTCGGCCGCCGCCACTCGATGCCGTCCATATTGGTGATGATCTTGCGCCGCATGAGCCTGAGCCAGGTCAGGAACACCGCGCCATTGTAGCCGAGCACCAGGCACACGCCCGGCCGCCTGGCGGCGTTGAGCACGCATTGCCAGTCGAATTCCAGTGTCGCGCGGGGACCCTTGGAGGCCACCTCGATGGTGATGAGCTCTATCCCGCGCCAGGTCTCGCTCGTCACCCTTTGCCCGACGCGCCCGACCTCCTTTTGGCAGTAGACGCCGACCTTCCAGCCGCGTCCGGCCAGGAAAAGTGCCAGCCGCTCGGCGAAGGTTTCAAAGCCGCCGTGAGAAGCCGGAATGCCGCGCGTCCCCAGGATCAGGATCGAAGGCTTTTCGATCAGGGTGGAAGGTCGTTCCGGTTTCAAAATAAAGGAATCCCCAGGGTCCGGTCATAGTTGTTGTTACGGCAATGACACGCCCAGCAACTTCCGTGCCAGGGTACCCCCAAGGGCGAATATTCACATGAAGGTGTAAAATTTCTCTTCAAGCTACATGGCTTGCTTCATCATCGGTCAACTTTCGCGACGTATCTGTATCGATATGGGGCACGGCTGGGGTTCCTGCGTCGCGGCCGGACATTCGAGACCCGGCACGATCCTTGCTCCCGGCCTGCAGTGGCCATCGCCGGGTAGAGCGGCGTGCGGATTTGGCATGAAGTTCCTTCCGCGCTTGAAAGGTCCGGTGCTGAGCGGACTCGGGGTGCAAGGTGGAAAGATAGCAATGCGCATAGCCTGCGTTCATCAGGGCTACGAGCTCTATGGTTCGGACCGCAGCTTCGCGGAGAGCGTGGCTGCGCTGCGCGCCGCGTTTCCGGCCGCCGAGATCGAGGTCGTGCTGCCGCGCGAGGGACCGATTGTCGATATCCTCAAGCCGCATGCCAGCCGCATCGTGTTCGAGCCGCTCTGGGTGCTCAGGCGCCAGGCGATGCTCAAGCTCGCCACCGTCGAGATGGCGCGGTTGCCGACGGCGCTCTGGCGCGCCTGGCGGCGCATGCGGGGCAGCGACCTGACCTACATCAACACCTCGATCATCGCCGACTATGCGCTGGCCGCGCGTCTCCTGCCGCGCAAGGCGCTGCTGCACATCCATGAGATTCCCGAGGGCATCCTGCGCAAGGTGCTTGTCGCGCTGATGCGCTGGAGCAAGGCGGATCTGATCTTCAACTCGCGCGCAACGCGCGCCACCTTCGGCGATCCGCCGGCCCTCGATGCCAAGGGGCGGCGCACGCATGTCGTCTATAACGGCGTTGCCGGTCCCGTCGCGGCACTGCCGATGACTTATGACGGCAACCGGCCGCTCAAGGTCCTGCTGCTTGGCCGCGTCAACCGCATAAAGGGGCAGGAGGTGCTGCTCGAAGCCGTCGCCTCGCTCCCCGCCGAGTTGCGCGACCGTGTCGAGGTCCGCCTCGTCGGTGGCGCCTTCGAAAGCGTCGAGCGCGAGCAGGCGTTGGCCGAGTTGGTTGGGCGCATGGGCCTGACAGGGCATGTCGAGGTGCTGCCTTTCGTCTCCGACCCAACTAACCATTATCGCTGGGCCGACATCGTCGCGGTGCCGTCGCGCCGCCCGGAATCGCTCGGCCGCGTGGCCATCGAGGCGATGGGCTGGGGACGGCCGCCGCTGGTCTCGGCGATCGGCGGACTGGTGGAAGTGGTGGCCGACGGCGAGACCGGCTGGCATGTGCCGCCGGGCGACGCGGCCGCCCTCGCCGGCAAGCTCAGCGAGATCATCCTGCGGCCGGATCTGTGGCGCGGCTTCGCCGCTGCCGGTCGCGCGCGCTACGAGGCGCTCTTCAGCGAGCCGATCGCCGCCGCCGCGATCCTGGCGATCGTGGCCGACAAGCTGAAGGCGACGCCGCCGCGGCAGGGGCGGGCGCGTGTCGCCCGCGAGGCGGAGACGAGCCCGTGAAGTTCACCTTCCCGGCCCATCTGGTGCGGCGCCTCATGTTGATGATCGGCGGCGAGGCGATGCAGAGCGGTTTCCATTTCGCCCTGAACATCGCGCTGCTGCATCTTTTGTCGGCCGAAGGTTATGGGCTCTTCGCGCTGGCCATGGTGATGGGCGGCGTCGGCTTGTCCTATATCCGCTCGCTCACCGCCGTTCCCGCCACCATATGGATGAGCAAAAGCGCCAACAGCGCCGGCGTCGACGCCTACGACGTGACCTTCGGATCGGCGGCGCTTGTGGTGGCGCTGCTGATGGGATTGGGCACCGGGCTGCTGATGCGCCTCCTGGGCGACCCGAGCGGCATCGGCGCCGCCTGCTTCGTCGGGGCCTGGTCGCTGCGCAGCCATATGCGCACCGCCTTCTTCGCGCGCCGCATGCAGCTCGTCGTCTCCATCAGCGACGCCGCGTTCACGATCGCGGGCATAGTGCTCGCAGGAGCGGCGATCTGGTTCTTTGCGGACGCGCTTCAGGTCACCTTCTATGCGCTTGCCGTGGCCAATGTGGTCGGCATCGCCGTGCTGGTGAGACTGGCGCGCCGCAGGCTGCGTATCTCCTTTCGTGCGCCGACCTTGCGGCGCTATGCAAAGCTCTGGCCGCAGCTTCGCTGGTCGGGGTTCAGCGCCACAACCACCAACATCCAGGGACAATGCCTGGCCCTGCTGGTCGCCGGCATCGCCGGACCCGCGGCCTATGCGCCGCTGGCGGCGGTGCTGGTGCTGTTTGCGCCGCTGCGCATCTCCAGCCTTGCCTTCTCCAACATGACCCAGCCGGAACTCGCAAAGCTGGTGCGCAACAAGGAGTTCGACCGCGTGTGGACGCAGGCCAAGATCTGGGCGCTCGTCATGGGGCTCGGCAGCCTGGCCTATGGTTGCGGCATCCTGTTCATCCTGCCGATGATTAAATCCCAGGCGCTGCAGCATGCCTCGGTCGGGTTGATCGGGCTTTTCGCCATCGCCAACTTCGTGCCGATCATGGCCTATATCATGCCGCGCGTGGTCCTCGAGATCCTTGGCGATTTCCGCATCGTCGCCTTCATCACCATGGCCGGCGCGATTATCGGGTTGGCGGCGATCGGGATTCTGTTGGCCGTCGCCCCGTCGACATGGTCGCTGGCCGGAGCCGCGGTCTCCGAGATCTTCGTGCTAGTGGCCTCATGGTATTTCGCTGCTCACCGTATGTGGAATTCCAAGCACCCGAACGAGCAGCGCCCCAGCGTGTTCGGCGCCTGGCGCCGCGCGGCCACGCTGGCAGTGCAGAGACGATAGGAGAATGATGTGGCAAGCCAGGCAATGCCGATGGCCGCGATGACGACCGGCTTGGCCGGTGACGAGGCTGCAGTGCACGCCGCCGGCGGCGCTTATGTGGCGCAGCTGCACACCAGCCTCGAAGCGGTCAAACCGCTCTGGCGGCGTCTCGAGACAGAGGGCGTGTGCACCGGCCACCAGCATTTTGCCTGGGCCGAAGGGATCGTCGAAGGGCTTGTGCCGCCAAAAGCCCATCTCGCCATCGTCGAGGTGAGGGACGCCGCCACGGGCGAGCCGAGGATGCTGGTGCCGTTGATGCGGCGCCGCGCATTCCAGCATTGGGTGATCGAGTGGCTGAGCTGCGGGGTGTGCGATTATTCCGCGCCGTTGCTCGCCGACGCGACGCCCTGGACCAGGCAGTCCGCCGAGGCCGCATGGGCGGCGGTGCTTGCCGTGCTGCCGCCGGCCGACCGCATCCACATCGTCGGTATCCCGAAACAGATCGGCGGCATCGCCAATCCCCTAGCGCTGCTTTCTCCGGCGCGCGATTCCATACATTCCCACTACGGCATCGCCATGGATGGCGATGCCGAAACCGTCGTCAAGCGCATCTGTCGCCCGTCCTTCGTCAAGGCGCTCAACAAGGACCTGCGCCGGCTCGATCGCAATGGCGGCCTGGCCCTGGTCGAGGCCGACACGCCAACCCTGGTGGATTCCACCTTCGACAAGCTGGTCGAGATGCGGCTTAGCCGTTTTCGCGAGCTCGGCCGCTTCGATCTGCTGGCGCAGCCGCCGGTCGTCGATTTCTACCGCAAGGCCGCGCATCGCGGCCTGACCGACGGTTCGGTGCGGATCTTTGGCCTGCGCGCCGGCGACGTCATGGTCGCGGTCCAATATCTGGCGGTCCATCTGGGCACCCTGCACGCGCTGCTGGTCGCGATCGACCAGGGTGCGGTTCCCAATGTCTCGCCGGGACTTTGCATCATGGGCGAGCTGATCAGATGGGGGCGCGGGCAGGGGTTCGACTATTTCGACCTGTCGGTCGGCAACCAGAGCTACAAGGAACATATGGGCGCAGTGAAGTCGGTTCTGTCCGAACTTTGCTACGGCATCACGCCGAAGGGCATGGCGGCGAGCGAGGCCATCAAATACCGTGGCCGGGGCGTGGCTTTCGTGCGCGCCAACCCGCGCCTGTTCAAGGTCGCGCAGGAGGCGATGCAGCGCTGGCGGCGGCTGCGTGCGGGGCGGTGAATGGGCCGCCTTCACCCGGCAAATTGACTCACATCCCGCTCTCCGCCATCCTTATGGGCAGCCGCTATCGGAGCGGCAGCGTGCTCGAGTGAGGCCATGGCCAGTCCCGTTGCCAGAGAAAAGTCCCGCCGCGCCGCGGTGAAGACCGCGCTTGAGCGCCACAAGGTCTATGTCACCGCGCAGCGCTTCTCCGGCGGCTCCTACAGCGCCCGCGTGCTGGTCGACGGCGAGGCCTACTGGGTCGACGAGTTCCGGCTTTCGCAACTGAGGCAAGGGCTGACGCCGGCGGAGCTGGAGCTGACGCCGGCCGCCGACGATTGATCCCGCTCCCTTGCTCCGCATCGATGTAGGAAAATCCGAGATGCTGGCAGGACAGCACCCCCCTCTGTCCTGCCGGACATCTCCCCCTCTAGGGGGGAGATTGGCTGTCACGCCGGCTTTCGCCAATCGCCGACGGTGTAAGGGGAGCGCGAACGCGCGGTCTGCTAATCTCCCCACTAGAGGGGGAGATGTCCGGCAGGACAGAGGGGGGCGCGAAGGAACGAGGCGGTTGCCACTGTCCGCTCTGCGCCTCGGCGTCTGACTCATGCCGGCCAATCTCAAACCCTACCGCGCCAAGCGCGAATTCTCCCGCACCCCCGAACCGGCAGGCACCCTGTCCGCCGGTGCCGGCAACCGCTTTGTCGTTCACAAGCACCACGCCACCGCCGACCATTACGATCTGCGCTTGGAAGTCGGCGGCGTGCTCAAAAGCTGGGCGGTGCCGCGCGGGCCCTCGCTCAATCCGGCCGACAAGCGCCTCGCCGTCGAGACCGAGGACCACCCGATCGAATATATCGATTTCGAGGGCGTCATCCCCGAGGGCGAATATGGCGGCGGGCCGATGATCGTTTGGGACACCGGTACCTGGGCGCCGATGGAGGATGTCGAGAAAAGCCTCAGGACCGGCGCGTTCAAGTTCCGGCTGGCCGGGCAAAAACTCAATGGCGGCTGGATGCTGACCCGGCTGAAGCCGAGGCCGGGCGAGGATGAGAACAAGAAGAACTGGCTGCTCTTCAAAGAGCGCGACCTCGCCTCCGATACAAAGCTCGACATCCTCGAGGCGCGCCCGGAAAGCGTGAAGACCGGCCGCCGCATCGAGGAACTGGCGGCGCCGCCGAGGAAGCGCGAGCGCCTGCCGCCGAAAGCCGGCTCGCTCAAACCGGGCGGGCTGCCCGGCGCAATTAGGGCTGAGCCACCCGCCCGCATCGAGCCGCAACTCGCCAGCCAGGTGCCGAAGCCGCCGGGCGGCACGAGCGTTGCCGAGGACACGGGCGAGCTCTGGTTGCATGAGATAAAGTTCGACGGCTACCGTACCATGGCACATGTCGTAGGCGGCGAGGTGCGGTTGATCACCCGCGGCGGCATCGACTGGACGAAACGCTATGGCGATCTGCCGCAGGCCTTTTCGCGGCTGCCGATCGCCCAAGCGATCATCGACGGCGAGATCATGGTGCTCGACGACAAGGGCATCTCGCGCTTCGCGCTGCTGCAGGACGCGCTGGCCGAGGGCGCCGGCTCCAAGTTGCATTTCTACGCCTTCGACCTGCTCCATCTCGACGGCTGGGATCTGCGCAAGGTGCCGCTGCAGAAGCGCAAAGCCCTGCTCGCCGAGCTGCTCGCCGGTCAGCCCGCCAATTCCGCCATCCAGTACAGCGATCATGTCGAGGGCGACGGCCAAGGCCTGTACGATCAGGCTTCGGACCTTGGGCTTGAAGGTGTCGTCTCCAAGCGCGCCGACGCCATCTACCAGAGCGGCCGCACCAAGAACTGGACCAAGGCCAAGGCGCAGAAGACGGATGATTTCGTCATCGCCGGCTATACCGTCTCCGACCAAGCGGAAGGGCTGGCGGCGCTCGGCATGGCTGAGTTCGAAAATGGTGAACTGCACTATCGCGGCAAGGTCGGCACCGGTTTCGACGCAGACATGGCGACGGACCTGCTCGCCCGTCTGGAGCGGCTGACCGCCGGCGCGACCCCGCCCGAAGGCGTGCCGCGCGAGATCATGCGCGAGATGCATTGGGTGAAGCCGCTGCTGTCGGCACGCGTCCGCTATTCGAACCGCACCGCCGATAATGCGATCCGGCACGGCGTCTTCCGCGGGTTGCGCGATATCGGCGGGCTGACCACGCCGGTGCCGGTCAAGCGAAAACGGCTGATCGCCGAATCCGACCTCGCCACCATCTGGGTCACCAATCCGGAGCGGCGGCTATTCGGTAGGACCGGGCCAACAAAACTCGACATCGCGGTGTATTACGCGCTGGTCGGCGATTTCATGCTGCCGCATATCATCGGCCGACCGGTGTCACTGGTGCGCTGCCCGACCGGCAAGCCGCAGGACTGCTTCTTCCAGCGCCACGCCTTCACCGGCATGCCGCCTTCAGTTGCCGTGTTCGAGTCGATCAATTCGGAAGGCGAGACAAAAACCTATCTCTCGGTCGAGGACGCCAAGGGCTATCTGGCGCTGGCGCAATTCGGCGTGGTGGAATTCCACACCTGGGGCACGCACCGGTCAAAACTCGACAAGCCCGACCAGATCGTCTTCGACCTCGACCCGGGCGAGGGGATTTCCTGGCGCGAGGTGGTTGAAGCCGCGGTCCACATCAAGGCCGGGCTGGAGAGCCTGGGACTGGTCCCATTCGCCAAAACCTCCGGCGGCAAGGGCATCCACATCACCGTGCCGGTGACCCGAAAGCAGAACTGGAAGAAGCTGCACCAAGCTTCGAGCGCGATTTCCACTTTGCTGGCGGCAAGCGCGCCCGACACCTTCACCACCACGATGGGCAAGGAAAACCGCAAGAAGCGCATCTTCATCGACTTCCACCGCAACGCCCGCGGTCACACCTCCGCCGCGCCCTATTCGCTGCGGGCCCGCACCAATCTGCCGGCCTCGACGCCGGTGAGCTGGATCGACCTGGAGACGATCGACGCGCCGGAGGACCTGAATTACGCCTCGCTGCCGGGGCTGTTGGAGACATCCGGCGATCCCTGGGCGGAGATCGACGAGGCGGCGCGGGATTTGCCTGTGTTTGAGCGCTAGTTCCTCGCCCCAACATCGCGGGGGAGAGGAAAAGGGCGACGCCGTGTCCATCGACGCTTGCTACAATTTGAACTATTCTCCGCGCCAACCGTCCCCAGAACGTTTCGCTAGGAATTCGGCACTATCATCAGGGGTCGGTGTAGGATTTCCACGGCGCTGATCGTCCTACGGACGAAGCGCTGCAAACAGCATGGTCCTAAAATGGCCGGAACCGGTTTTGGACAAGACCATGCTCCAACATAGTGTCAGTGCATGGCCGCGTAGGAGTTCATCATGGCGCCCAGGGCAAGTTGGAAAGGTTACCTCAAGCTCAGCCTCGTCAGCTGTCCGGTCCGGCTTTACCCGGCCACCAGCGCGAGCGAGCGCATCTCGTTCAACCAGTTGCATAAGAAGACGCACAACCGCATCAATATGAAGCCGGTCGATCCCGAGCTCGGCCTTGTCGAGCGCTCGGACCTGGTGCGCGGCTACGAATATGAGGACAAGCAGTACATCATCATCGATGATGCCGACCTCGATGCGGTCCGGATCGAATCCAACCACACGATGAACATCGAGGCCTTCGTCGACGAGGACGAGGTCGACGTCATCTACCAGGACGCGCCCTATTATCTCGCGCCCGACGGCGCCATGGCGGAGGAAACCTTCGCGGTGCTGCGCGAGGCGATGCGCAAGTCCGGCAAGCTGGCGATCGCCCGCCTGGTGCTCTCCAGCCGCGAGCGCGTGGTGACGATCGGCCCGCGCGAGAACGGCATGTTCGTCTGCACCTTGAGAAACCCCAACGAAGTGCGCGGCACGGCTGAATATTTCGGCAACATTCCGGCCGGCAAGCCGGATCCGGAAATGCTCGAGCTGGCCCAGGCGTTGATAAAGCAGAAGGAAACCCACTTCGATCCGAAGAACTACGAGGATCGCTACGAGGTGGCGCTGATGGCGATGATCCGCGAGAAGCTGAAGGGCCACAAGCCGATCATCGCGGCTGCGCCCGAGCGCGGCAACGTCATCAACCTGATGGATGCGCTGAAGGCGAGCCTGTCGCAGCAGGCGAAACCCCCGGCCAAGTCGAAGAGCAAGGCCGAGGAAGCGCCGGCGAAGCCGTCCAAGAAAGCGGCCGCGGGGGGCGCGCCTGAGAACCCGCTGAAGGCGAACCTGTTGAAGGCCGTCGGCAAGAGCAAGAAGTGACGGGAAATGCAGGGCCAGTGATCGTTCCCGGCGCCGTCTTCGGCGTCGTCGGCGCGCTGGCTGCCTTTCCATTGCGGCTCGCCGCGCGCGAGGTCGAGCGCCGCCATGCGGAGTTGCGGCGCGGCATCACCCGCCGGACCACTCATGTCCTGTTCGGCCGCACGCTTCTCGCCAAGGCGGCGAAATCCGGCGATGCCGAGATCGAGCGCCGCGTGAAGGCGGAGCGCGAAGCAGGCCGCCAACTCATCAGCGAGAACGGCTTCCTGCGCCTGCTTGGACTAATGAAGGCGCCCGATGCCTCGTCGCTCTCCAGGCAATCGCTCGTCGACCAGTCGCGGCTTGGCGGCGATGACCTCGACATGCTGTCGCTGTTCGACGCCTTCGAGCATGATGGCGAGCCCTATTCATTCCGCGACCTGATCCTGGCGAGGAAATATGCCGGGCTGATCGCCAGCGGCGCCACCTGGGGCGCGATCGCGCGCTCGGTGCATCGCTCCGGCCCGGTCGCCTCGCTCACCGCCAAGTCGCTCAATCTCGGCTCGCAGCATGGCCGCCCGGATGCGATCTATCTCGACGAAGGCAGGAGCGAGCTCGACGGCCAGCTTTTGTTCGACCTCGGTTCACCCGAGGATGACACGCTGGAGGAATTGTTCGCCGAGGCCGAGATGGCAGAAGAGGAGGGGCGCCACGACGATGCGGCCGCGCTCTACCAGCGTTGCCTGGCGATCGATCCCAAGGATGCGATTGCCGCCTTCAACCGCGCCAATTGCCTGCGCGGCGCCGGCCGGGTTACCGAAGCCGCGCATGATTATGCCCGCGCGATAAAGCTCGACCCCGGTTTCGTCGAGGCCTGGTTCAACCTCGCCGGCCTGATGAGCGACGAGGGCAAGGTGGCATCGGCGCGAAGGCACCTTCAGAAGGCTGTTGCGCTCGACAAGAGCTATGCCGATCCGGTGTTCAACCTCGCGCGCCTGGAATTCGATGCGGGCAATCTGGCCGAGGCTCGCCGGCTGTGGGTGCGATATCTGGAGCTGGATGCGGTGTCCGATTGGGCGCGGACTGCGCAGAAGGGCATACAGTTCGTGGATCTGCACATGGCGCGGACGGCGGGGTGAGCGCCTTTTCCTTCTCCCCTTGTGGGAGAAGGTGGATCGGCGCGCCAGCGCCGAGACGGATGAGGGGTGCTGGAAGGAATGAGACGTTGGTGACCTTGTCGCAAGTAGGAGTATTGAAGGGCGTATCCGCCAAGCTGGAGCACCCCTCATCCGTCCGAGCTTCGCTCGGCCACCTTCTCCCACAAGGGGAGAAGGAGAGATTGGCGCTCCCATGACCCACTTCCTCTTCGACGGCTTCGACACCGCCCCCGTCACCATCCTGCTCGCGCACGGCGCCGGCGCGCCGATGGATTCAACCTCGATGGCCGCCACCGCCAAGGCGCTCGCCGTCGCCGGCTTTCAGGTCGCACGCTTCGAGTTCCACTATATGGCCGCCCGCCGCTACGGCCATCGCAAGCCGCCGCCGCGCGCCGAAACGGTGAACCCGGAATATGTGAAGGCGATCGCCGATCTGCGCGCCAAGGGCGTGACCGGAAAGCTGATCATAGGTGGCAAGTCGATGGGCGGCCGCGTCGCCTCCATGGTCGCCGACGAGATGTTCGCCAAGGGCGAGATCGCCGGGCTCGTGTGCCTCGGCTATCCGTTCCATCCGCCGGGCAAGCCGGAGCAATTGCGGACGAAACATCTAATCAACCTAAAGACGCCGACGCTGATCTTCCAGGGCACGCGCGACGAGTTCGGCACCAAAGAAGAAGTTGCGACCTACGGCCTTTCCTCGGCTATAGAGGTGGTTTGGCTGGAGGACGGCGACCACGATCTGAAACCGCGCAAGGCGATCTCGGGGTTTTCGACGGGCGACCATCTGAAGACCGTGGCGGAGACGGTGAGGGCGTGGACAGAACGTCCATCTCGGTCGTCATCCTAGGGCGAAGCAAGGAGCGAAGCGACGCGCGCAGACCCTAGGATCCATGCCGTAACGCTAAGGCGTTGCAACGGTTTAGAATTCTGCCCCGCCGCGTTCAGCGGCGACGGTCACGGCATGGATCCTCGGGTCAAGCCCGAGGATGACGAAGCGCGAAGCGGCGGCACCCGCAAATGAAACTCGCCACCTTCAACATCAACAACATCAACGGCCGGCTGGAAAGCCTGCTCGCCTGGCTGGCGCGCGCAAAGCCCGACGTCGTCTGCCTGCAGGAGTTGAAGGCGCGCGACACGCAGTTTCCGCTGACCCGGTTCGCCAATGCCGGATATGGCGCCGTGTGGAAGGGCGAGCCGACCTGGAACGGCGTCGCGATCCTCGCGCGCGGTGCCGAGCCGGTGCTGACGCGCGATGCACTGCCCGGCGCCGATGCCGACCGCCAGGCCCGCTACATCGAGGCGGCGGTCGACGGCGTCGTCATCGCCTGCCTCTATGCGCCGAACGGCAATCCTCGACCGGGGCCGAAATTCGACTACAAGCTCGCCTGGCACGAGCGCTTCGCCGCGCATGCGGGTGAGCTCCTCGACACCGGCCTACCGGTGGCGCTCGCCGGCGACTTCAACATCGTGCCCGAGCCGCGCGACATCTATGAGACCCGCTCCTATGACGACAACGCGCTGGTGCAACCCGAAAGCCGCGCCGCCTTCGCCGCGCTGATCGCGCAGGGCTGGACAGACGCGTTGCGAAAGGTTTTTCCCAAGGAGGAGAGGCTCTACACTTTCTGGGACTATCGCCGGAACCGCTGGCCGCGCGACGCCGGCCTGAGGCTCGACCACATTCTGTTGTCGAAGAAGCTCGCTCGAAAACTGAAAGGGGCGGGCATCGACCGCGAAGTGCGGGGAGGGGACAATCCAAGCGACCACGCGCCGGTCTGGGTGGAGTTGGCAACCTGACCTTCTCCCACAAGGTGAGAAGGGAAAGCTGGCGCTGTCCCGCCAGCATCTCAATCCTGACTCGTCCATCGCAATGACTTGCGGCATCGATGCCCAACGCTAATCTGCTGCAAACTTGGATGGGGGGACAATTTCATGCACGCGGTCTTGAACGGCGATCTCCAGCCATCGCCTCTCCGCCATGGCTGACACCGCCCTCGTCGCGCTTATCTCAGCCCTCGTCCTTGCCGGCGCCATCGCTCTCATTGCGATCGCGCTGCGCCGGCGCCGCAAGCGCCGCAGGGCGCGCGGCAATCCCGATCCGGCGGGCGACTACGTGCCGCGCGCCCCCTGGGCGCCGACATCCGGCAAGCTCAACTTCTCGTCCTTCGTCTACATGGATGTCGACGGCGACGGCGCCTATGGTCAAGCCGACCGGCCGATGGCGGGCATCGTGGTGCGGCTCTATGACGAGCGCGGCATTTTCCTGGCTTCGGCGCGCAGCAACGCCGCCGGTTTCGCCAATTTCCCGATGTCGTCGAAGCGCCGCAGCGCGGCGATCCAACGGCCCGGCAGCTACCGCTTTTCCGTCTCGGTGCCGTCCGGCTGGCGCGCCAGCAGCGCCAATCAGGACCAGGCGGTGCGTATCGCGGATGCCCCCGGATCCATGGTCGGCCTCGCCGGCGAGGCCTTGCCGAAGCCGGTCGGGCTCGCGCCGGGGCGGACGTTGAACGGCAGGACGCCGGTCGCGACGGGCGTCACGCTGTCGGTCATGGCCAAGGGTCAGTTGCTTGAGAACCGGGCGCTGCCGGCCGACGCGGCCTTCCGCTTCCCGCTCGGCGCCGATGCCGATGAAATCGTTATTGCCGGTTCGGGGCTCGACCGAAGGCTCAAGCTTTCGGCTTACCCGGTCGATCTCGGCCTGTTGGCGCGCGGCGCGCTCGCGCCCGACGCTGCGCTCAACGCCATCTGCTTCGACGACATAACCCCGCGCGGCCTGTGCAAGGTGCCGTCGGGCCATGCCGGGCTCGACTGGCGCAATCTCAACGCCATGGCGCGCGACCACACCGCCAACAGCGAGGGCTATGTCAACGGCAATGTCTCGGGTGCTTACATCGCCTATACCAGCAGCGGCCATCCGGCCGAGTTCGGTCGCGCCACACCCTTCGGCTTTCACTCGGTGATGCTGACGGCGGCCTGGCTGGCCTCGGAAGGCGAGACCGCGCTTGTCGAAAGCTGGTTGGGGGAGGAACTGATCGCCAGCGAGGAGATCGCGCTGTCGGCGCTAGCACCGGTTCAATACGCGCCCATGCTGCAGGCGGTGACGCGTGTCCGCATCTCCACCAGACACCACTGGCAGGCCGTGCTCGACGATCTGATCGTGGCGCTTTGACATATGCCGGCCAAAGCACGGCAATTCTTGCGAGTTCTCAAGCAAGACTAACCCGCGCCGCCTGAAGGCCTGTGCAAGGCGCCTTTGGCTCAGAATACGACGGAAGCTGCGCCGTTAGCGGTGATTGCCGAAAGCCTATCCTTCTTGACCAGCGTCGGCCTCACATAGGTCTTCCTCATCCACGCTCTCCCGAAAATTCCGCCGCATGATCTCATACGCACGTCTGCCGTCAAGCAAACGCCCGAGCAAGCGCTTCCCCTTTGCGTATTCCTGCTACTGCACTGAAATTATATCGTCAGGTAGCGCCATTGGTGATGGCGAGCGACGGACTTGCCACCACCGTCGAAAGCTTGCCCTTGCGGACGAGAATCGGCTTCTCGTAAATCTTTTTCATCCCAAATTTCCCCCGTTAATCAGTGCCGGCAAAAGCACCGATGATTTCATCAAACCGGCGAAGGCAGCGAACCCGCCACAACCGCTGAAAGCTTGCCCTTGCGGATCAAAACCGGCTTCTCGTAAGTCTTCTTCATAAGATTGCTCTCCTGGAAATCCCCGGCGGATAATCTCACATAGGCAATTTCTGTCAATCACCGGCTCCAGCGGGCTGTTCTGCTCCTGGGGATAGCGTTCTATTGACAGAGCCGCCGCTCAATAGTGGGGCGACCGCGCCGGCCGGAACCGGATGCGAAGGATATCGCCCGGCGAAGCTGTGTGACGTCTTGCACTTAGCCTTGGCCGCAAGCTCGGCTAGGATGCCCGGGCCGGCCTGCTGCCGGTTGCAAGGCGGCGGGGTGGCGATGGGGGGAGACCGATGAAGAGATCGACCGAAAGGATGCTGGCGCTGGCGATGCTGATCGTCGGCATTGCCTGTTTCGCCAAGCTCTATGCGGCGCTGGGCGGCAGGCCGCCGGCGACGGCGCGCCTGGAGGTCTTCGGCGCGGCCGGCGTGCTGTCGGTCCTTGCCGGGCTGCTTTTCCTCGCCGGGCTGCTGCCGGCCGCCGAGCACGATCCGGCCGCTCCTTTGTTCGGCCGCGACGCCGGGATCGCGCCGGCCGGCCATCCGCGGCTGCGCCGCGCAGCGCTCGCTTTGCCGCTGTTGGCCCTGATCGTCATCGTCGCCGACCAGTTCGGTTGGCGGGCGCCGGGCGCCGAACCGGCGAAGGAAGTCGCCACCGCGCCGGCAGACTCGGCGCCTCGGCCGCCCGAGCCGGAGGCGAGCGCAAAACCTACCACGCCCGAGTCGAGCATCGAGCCAGCCTTGCCCGCACCCGCACAGCAAGAGGCTGCAAAGCCCCCGTTGCCCGAGCCGGTTGCGGCTCCCGTTCAGCCGGCGCCGACAGCCGCTCCACCGGCCGAGTCCAAGCCGCCGCGGCCTGCCCAGCCGGCAGAGCCGGTCCAGCCAACCCAGCAGACGGCGCTCGCTCCCGCAACGCCGCCGCAGACGGTGGCGCCGCCTCCACCGGCGCCTCCGGCCCAGCCGACCGCGCTGGAAGGCCACCGCGACGCCGTCGTCTGGCTGGCGGTGTCGGCCGACGGCCACCAGATCATGAGCGCCAGCACCGACCGCATGATCAAGCTCTGGGATATCGAGGGCAAGCGGCTGATCCGCGACCTTGGTGAGCACAAGGACATGGCGCGCAGCGCGCTTTTCATGCCCGATGGCAAGACCGTGCTCACCGCCGGCGACGACGGCGAAATCGTGCTGCGCCAGCTATCCGACGGCACGGTGCTGCACGTCTTCTCCTCAGGGGCGAACGGCGGCATCAGGCAACTGAAGATAAGCCTGGACGGCAAGCTCGCCGTTAGCGGTCACGACACCGGTTCCGTCGTCGTTTGGGACCTGGGGAAGGGAGCGGTCTTGCATGTGCTGCCGGGCCACGACTGGTCGGTGAGTTCCGTCGCCATCTCGCCCGACGGCACCAGGGCGCTCACCGGCAGCATCGACGGTGAGCTGAAACTCTGGGACATCGTTTCGGGCAAGCAGTTGCGCAGCTGGCTTGGCCACGAGCGAGGCGCCTATGGCGCGGTCTTCCTGGCCGATGGCCACCACGCGGTGACCGGCAGCGGCGATTACACGATAAAGCTTTGGGACCTCGACACCTTCAAGGAGGTCCGCCGCTTCGAGGGGCATTCCGGCACGGTCTATGCGCTGGCCTTGTCGGCCGACGGCAAGCGCCTCGGCTCCGTCTCGCTGGATGGCACCGCCAGGATATGGAACATGGACACCGGCGCCGAGATCGCCGAATTCGATCCCGGCACTGGTCCCATGTACTCGGTCGCCTTCGCCGCCGACGGCACGCTATTGACCGGCGGCATCGACCGCACCATCCGCGACTGGCCGGCGGCGGGCGGGGACGGCACGGTGCTGTTTGCCGGGGCGCCGGAGTGAGTGTGACGTTAGAGGTGGGCGAAAAGCGGCCTCGACAGCCAATCTCGCCCAAGTGGGGAAAAATGCCCGGCAGAGCAGATGGGGCGCCACGAACGGCGCCTGTCAGAAGGAGACCTGTACAAGGACTCTCCGAGCAGCCATCGTCGCCGCATGAGCAACACTGCCGAATCCACTTATTTTGTCCTGCAGCAGATCGATCCTGCGACCGGTTCGGCTATCGCTGAGGCTCGAATCCGGGTCTTGGACCTGAAAAAGCTTGGCGCGGTTCTGGGTTGCGGCAACACACAACTCTCAGGCTCATGGGAATTGGACCCGGGAGATATTCAAAGGCTGGGCGCGATATGCATCCCACCTCGCGAGCTTGATCCGAGGCTCAATCGCATCGAGCCCTGGCATCCAATCCGCGAGACACCGTATCTCGTTCACACGAATTTCGAGCTGCCGCTGATGCTTGAAGGTCGCAAGCCTCTGGCGGTGTTCCAAGACGCCTATCCGGTGGAGTGGTTGACGGAAATGCTGGCCCGCTTCGACCCGTTCGTCCGTTCGGGTCGGTTGGTGCGCCGCATAATCGACACGCCCTTCACCGAGGCCGAGCGCGCCCGCTTCCCAAAGTTCGAAAGATGGCGGCGCGCCTTCTTCGTACTCCCCGGCGAAGAATGGCGAATAGACGCATATCTGCTGGCATCGAAAGTCTCCGCCAAGACCGGCTGGAACGAAGCCCTCGAACGGATGGAGGGCTCGCTTCTCGGCTATGAGGATTGGCAGAATGATTGGTGGGTTGAGCGTAGAGCACGAGGGCGAGAGGCGGGCATTCGTCCGGAAAAATGAATAGCGCCCTTGGATTACCTGACAGGCCGGCTGGACAGCCCCCCTGGCCTGCCGGGCATCTCCCCGCAAGGAGGAAGATTGGCAGTTCCTGCGACGGCACCCTCTCTGCAGCGTCGCCGATTGGCGAAGCCGTCGCGACATCCAATCTCCCCCCTTGCGGGGGAGATGCCCGGCAGGGCAGAGGGGGTGTGACGGAACGCAGCTTCTGTAAGGGAATTCGTTCGCCATCATGCTCCACATCGTCGAAGCCTCGATCGCCGATCTGCGCCGCGCGCTGGAAGATGGCACAGTCACCAGCGTCGAGCTTGTCGCTGCGTATCTGCGGCGCATCGCCCATTACGACCGCCACGGCATCGCGCTCAACGCCGTGCCCATCCTCAACCCGAAGATGTTCGAGGAGGCCGAAGCGTCCGACCGGCGCCGGCGCGAGGGCAAGACGCTCGGATCGCTCGACGGCATCCCCTACACCGCCAAGGACAGCTACAAGGCCAGGGGGCTGACGGTGGCCGCCGGGTCGCCGGCCTTCGAGCATCTCACGGCGAACGAGGACGCCTTCACCATCGCCAGGCTGCGCGCCGAGGGCGCGGTGCTGATCGGCCTCACCAACATGCCGCCGATGGCCAATGGCGGCATGCAGCGCGGCGTCTATGGTCGCGCCGAAAGTCCGTATAACAAGGATTTCCTCACCGCCGCCTTCGCCTCCGGCTCGTCCAACGGCTCGGGCACGGCGACGGCCGCGAGCTTCGCGGCTTTCGGGTTGGGCGAAGAAACGTGGTCGTCCGGGCGCGCGCCCGCCTCCAACAACGCGCTGGTCGCCTACACGCCTTCGCGCGGCGTGATCTCGGTGCGCGGCAACTGGCCGCTGGTGCCGACCATGGATGTGGTGGTGCCGCATACGCGCAGCATTCCCGACATGCTGGAGCTGCTCGACGTCATCGTCGCCGACGATGCCGGGACGCGCGGCGATTTCTGTCGCGTGCAGCCCTGGGTGAATATCCCGAAGGCGTCCGAGCTCAGGCCGGCGAGCTACACGGCGCTTCCTTTGCACGGCGCACTCAAGGGGAAGCGGCTCGGTGTGCCCAGAATGTATATCGGCAAGGACGAAGGCGCCCACCGCCCGATCGAGACGCGCGCCTCGGTGCTGGAGCTCTGGCGGCAGGCGGCGCGCGATTTGGAAGCGCTCGGCGCCGAGGTGGTCGAGGTCGATTTCCCTGTCGTCTCCAACTACGAACGCGACCGTCCGGGCGCGCTGTCGATGGTCGACCGCGGCCTTGTGCCGCCGGAATTCGCCGAACGCGAGATCTGGGACCTGTCCATCTGGTCCTGGGACGATTTCCTGCGCGCCAATGCCGATCCGGCCATCCCCGATCTCGCTTCGGTCGACGGCGCAAAGATCTTCCCGCAGCCGCCGGGCACGTTGCGCGACCGTTACGGCGAGGCCGATTTCGAGCTGGCGCAGTATGTCGAGCGAGCGAAGCGCGGGGTGGCGTCGCTTGCGGACATTCCCACCATCGAGGCGGGCCTGAAAGGCCTGGAAGCAACGCGCCGCGCCGACTTCGAAGACTGGCTCGATGCCAACCGGCTCGACGCCGTGGTGCTGCCGGCGGTCGCCGATGTCGGTCCGGCCGATGCCGACATCAACGAGGCTTCCGCCCGGCTTGCCTGGCGAAACGGCACCTGGGTCGCCAACGGCAATCTGGTCTGGCGGCATCTCGGCATCCCGACGGTGACGGTGCCGATGGGCACCATGGCCGATATCGGCATGCCCGTCGGCCTCACCTTCGCTGGCAAGGCTTATGACGACGTGGCATTGCTGATGATCGCCGGTGATTACGAGCGCTCCACAAGGCGCCGCACCGTTCCGCCGCGCACCCCGGCGCTGGCCGATGATGTGTTCGAGGGCAGGGGCGCGTCGAGTCGTGTTGGCGATCCCCTGCTCACGCTGGTGCTCACGGCTGAGACGACCCGCGCCGGCGACACCGATGAGATCGCGATCGCGCTGGAGACCGGCGACGCGGCGGTGGTGAAAGTCCACGTCAACGGCGAGCCGGTTTCCATGCAAGGCAGCGCTAACCGATTCACCGGTCGCGTGATCGTACCGGCCGCGACCCATCAAGGCTTCCACAGCGTCTGGCGCGGCGCCTATGGCTCCATCGTCACGGCCATTGTGAGGTCGCAGGATGGGCGCGTCAGCGGGGCGTATAGGCTGACGGGTGGGATTGGATAGCTTCCTCCTTCACAAGCGGAGAGGAGAAGATCGAGCTACTCGGTCCAATCCACCACCAGCGCCACCACCCCGAACAGCGCTCCAACCGCGCACACCGCGTTCCAGCCGCCCCAGGTCCAGGCGATGCCGGCAAGCAGCGAGCCGATCGCGCCGCCGATGAAGAAGATGCCGACGAACAGCCCGTTGATGCGGCCCCGCGCCTTGGGCTGCAGGAGATTAACCGCACGGCGGCCCAGCGTCTGGTCGCCGGTGACGCCGAAATCGAGCAGCACGGCGCTGACACCCATCAGGATGAGCGGCAGCCATGCCCCGGCTTTGGCCGCCCCGGCCCATGCGGCGAGGCCGAGCGCCGCAATCAGCACGAGATGGCAGAGGATCGTGGCGGTGCGCGTAAAGCCGCGGTCGCCGGCGCGGCCGAAGATCGGCGTCACAGCCGCGCCGCCGGCGCCGACAAATGCGAACAGCGCAATGCCTTTCTGGCCAAGGTCGAAAGGCGAGGCGGACAGGCGTAGCGCCACCGCCGTCCAGAACACGCTGAAAGCCGCCATCACTAGGCTCGCGGTGAAGGCACGACGCCGCAGCACCGGTTCCTGACCCAGAAGTCCGACCAGAGAGGCGATGAGCCCCGCATAGCTCGCATGCGCCAGAGGCTTGCGCCTTGGCAAGGCGAGGCCGAGCAGGATGGCGAGCAGCCCAAGTGCCGCGGCGCTGATGCCGTAGAAGGCGCGCCAACCGAAGGCGTCGGCGACGAGGCTGGCGATCGGACGCGAGAGCAGGATGCCGATCATCAGCCCGCTCATCACGTCACCGATAACGCGCCCGTCCTGTCCCGGAGGCGCCATCGAGGCCGCGACCGGCACCAGCACCTGAATGCAGGAACAGGCCGCCCCAAGCACGAACAGCATGGCAAGCAGCGAGGCGGCCGACGGCGCGAATGAAGCGACCGCCGCCGCCAGCGCGGCCGCGCACAGCATGCGCAGCGCCAGCACACGGTTCTCGACCAGGTCAGACAGCGGAACCAGGAAGAACAGTCCGGCCGCATAGCCGAGCAGGGTGGCCATCGACACCAGGCCGCTTTCCGATGCCGCCGCGCCCAGCGACGGTCCGATCAGCCCGACCAGCGTCTGCGGCGCGAACAGATTGGTGACGATGATGCCGACCGAAGCGGCGAACAGCAGCGTCTGGGATCGCGTGATCGTGCCGCCGCCGGCATGCGGCGACGGATCGGCGAACTCGGCCGTCGCGATCCGGGCGTTGTCTGTTCCGTTCATGGGTAGCCTCGCTGTTTGCATATCTCGCGAGGACTTTATTCGCGCTGATCATAATGCTACAATTGAAATTATTTGATAATGATTATGCGAGATACGCATGAACATCCATGACCTTGAAGCCTTCGTCGCCGTCGTCGAAACCGGCTCCATCGTCGGCGCCTCTGCCAGGCTCAATCTCACCCAGCCCGGCGTGACGCGCCGGGTGCAGAATCTCGAGGAGCGGCTGGCGACGCCTTTGCTCGACCGCCAGTCGAAGCCGCTCAAACCCACCGCATCGGGTCGCGAGGCCTATGAGCATAGCCGTCGGCTGCTGCGCTCGCTGGAGGATCTGAAGGCGGGCGTCTCGCCGGCCGGCGAGGTGAGGGGCGAGTTCCGCCTCGGCATCATGCCTTATCTGTCGACCAGCGCGCTGTCCGAGCCGCTCGACAGTCTTCGCGCGGCCTTCCCGCAATTGACGCTGAATATCACCTCCAGCCTGTCGCCGCGCCTGGTGGAGCAGGTGCTGCACAGCGAGATCGACGCGGTCGCCGTCTGTCTGGCCGAGGGCGTCGCGCCGCCGCCGGAGCTCGTCGGCGACGATCTCGGCGTGCAGGCGGTGCTGCTGGTGGCTTCGCCAGGCCTCGGCGTGCCGAAGCCGGCCGAGCTCAACGATCTCGCGCGCTACCCCTGGGTGCTCAACGAAACCGGCTGCGGTTTCCGCGCGTTCATCCGCCATCGCTTCGAGGCGGCGCGGCTGCCGTTCCATGTCGGCGTGGAGGCGCAGGGCGCGGATCTGAGAATGTCGCTGGTGGCGCGCGGCCACGGCATCGGCGTCGTCACGCCGGGCGCGCTGTCCGGCAGCCAATGGCGCGACGCGGTCGAGGTGGTCGACTGCCCAGGCTTCAAGCCGCAGGTGCGCTGTTGGCTGCTCCACCGCCCGCCGGCCGGCAGGCTGGCGCGTCCGATCGCGGTGTTCCGCGACGCGCTGGCGGAGGCGCTGAGGGGCCGATGCCGCTGATGTCGTAGAAGCCAGGTGCCTTATCTTCCCCCTGACAGTGGAAAAAGCGATTTCAACATCTTGGCAAAGCGAAGTGTTAGAGACTGCCAGAGGGAGTGGGTTGCACCGTCCGTCGAGTTCGCTATCTCCGGGTCTTGTGATCGGGGCAGGGAGGCGAGCCACGAATCCCAAAACTTCTGCTGCATCGAGACGAACACGGGCATCACGTCATAGCCATCGTCAAATATATTGACTAAGTCGCTCTTCTTGGGACGCTCGCCCGTTTTCACTTTGCAGACCACCAATCCTCGACTCATCTCTGTCACGGTGCCTTCAGGGAAAACATTGGCGCTCGCGCCATAACAAAAGGGTAGTAGTCCTTCCACTTCGAGCTGATTGCGGATTTGGCATAGGGCTTCGAAATAGTCGTCTTCTTCAGCAGCGATGACTTTATTGCGATAGCTGCAGGTGAGCCTGCATCGGGTCCCCGCATCGTGCGGCGTGAACACCGCCTGCTCGTCACCTCCCGTGCCTCCTCCGATCAGGAATACGGTGTATTGTTCATCCATTGTCATCCCCCGATCTCTCGATCATCTTAGTTGTGATTAATCCTGAATGCAACTCAAAATTGTTTTGCGCCAGTTGCTGCTTGTTGGCTCCTGCCTCGTCCTTGACCCGCCCCCCACCCACGCTATCTTCGCGCCATGCCAGACACAGCCCCCTCCGCCGCCGCGCCGCTGATCGTCATCGACCTGCAGACCGGCATGTTCGACGGTCGGTTCGATCCGCCGATCCATGACGCCGACACGATCGCCGAGCGTGCCCGTCGGCTGATCGACTGGGCACGGCGTTCCGGCCGCAAAGTGGCGTTCATCCGCCATGACGGACCGGAAGGCGATCCGCTGGCGCCGGGCGCTTCCGGTTGGCCGGTATGGCCGCTGCTCGGTCAGGCCGCCGACGAACCGACCTTCGGCAAGACCGTCGGCAACGCATTCTCGAATCCCGAACTCGTTGAATGGGTGGCGGGACACGGCGCGAAGGACGTCGTGCTCCTCGGCGCCCAGACTGATTTCTGCGTCGCCGCCACCGTGAAGGGTGCCTTTGCCGAGGGATTTGGCGTCACCGTGGTTTCGGACGCGCATTCGACGCTGGATTCTTTGGAGGAAAACGCGCCCGACATCATTGCCCGCCACAACAAGGCTTTCGCGGGGCAGGGCGTGCGGATGGCGACGACGGCGGAGTTGATCGAAGGCTGAGCGCGCCTTCCCCTTCTCCCCTTGTGGGAGAAGGTGGCCGCAAAGCGGCCGGATGAGGGGTGTTCCAGGGAATGCCAGCGTCTCACTCCGCTGGAACACCCCTCATCCGTCTTGTCGCTACGCGCCGATCCACCTTCTCCCACAGGGGGAGAAGGGAGACCCCCAACCTCAGGAGCCCATCTTGCCAAGTCTTTCTCTTCCCGCCGAAGGAGGCTGCCGCTGCGGCCGCGTGCGCCTGAAAATCTCGGCAAAGCCGCTGCTCACCATGGCCTGCCATTGCACGGGTTGCCAGTCGATGTCGTCCAGCGCCTATTCGCTGAGCGCGGCGATCCCCTCGGAAGGTTTCGAGGTGATGAAGGGCGAGCCGGTGGTCGGCGGCCTGCATGGCGCCTCGAAACATTATTTCTGCGGCTACTGCATGACCTGGATGTTCACGCGGCCGGAAGGGATCGACTGGTTCGTCAATCTGCGCCCGACCATGCTCGACGACCATACTTGGTTTGCGCCCTTCATCGAGACCTGGACGTCTGAGAAATTGCCCTGGGCGGCGACATCGGCCGTGCACAGCTACGCGACGTTGCCTGCCTTCGAGGAATATGAGCCGCTGGTCGCCGAATACGCCGGCACCCAAGGCTGAGTAAAAGCGGCCGGTCGAAAAGGCGACCCAAGGCGCGGTCGCCGTTGGCGTTTCCGGTCATGGTCGACGCGGCCGTTGGGGGCGCATTGTTGGGGATGTGCTTGGGCGTCCGCGTCGACCACGGCGGCCTCATACCGCGGGCTTCACCATGGCACATTTGCCGCCCGCTGAAACTTCCGCGAAAACGGTATATGGCAGCCGTTGAACTTGCCTTCTTCCATAAGGAGAGAAGGCAAGGCGAAACACTTTCTATCCCTTGCCGCATTGACCTCGTCCGTTCGACCGGCGACGACTGACGCCTTCCTTGTCAACGGATTGCATCGTGGATCAGACTCATTTTCTCAACGCCAGGCTTGCCGATGGCTCGCTCCGTGACCTCACCGTTGCCGGTGGCCGCTTCAGCGCCATCGCGCTTGCAGCCAATGCGACGATGCCGCCGTCCGGCGCTATCGACCTCGCCGGCCAGCTCGTCCTGCCGGCTTTCGTCGAGGGCCACATCCATCTCGACACCTCCTTCTACGACGATGTCTGGCGCCCGCACATTCCCTGCACCAACGGCTTCGACGTGCGCGAGCGGGTTGCCTTCCAGACGCGCAACCTCGAGCAGGCAGCACCCATGGCGGAGCGGGCGAGAAACCAGCTCGAGCTCTGCGTTGGCAATGGCAGCCTCGCCATGCGCAGCCATGTCATGGTCGACGCCGCGGTCGGGTTGAAGCATGTGGAGGCGATCCTTGCGGTGCGGGAGAAATACCGCCACCTCATCGACATCCAGCTCGTCGCCTTCCCGCAGAGCGGCATTCTGTCCTCGCCAGGCACCGCGGAGTTGCTCGACGAGGCGCTCAAGCTCGGCTGTGACCTGATCGGCGGGCTCGACCCGGCAAGCTTCGATCGCGACGTGAAGGGCCATCTCGATGTGGTGTTCGGCCTTGCCGAAAAACGCGGCGCCGGTATCGACATCCACCTGCATGACCGCGGCACACTCGGCCTGTTCGAGATCGAGGAGATCGCCGCCCGGACCGCGACAATGGGCATGCAGGGAAAGGTTGTCGTCAGCCACGCCTACGGGCTGGGCGACATCTCCGCCGATGCATTGGCCAAGGCTGGCGAGCGGATCGCCGGCGCCGGCGTCGCCATCATGACCAACGCGCCCGGCGATCATCCATTCCCGCCGGTGGCGGCGCTGCGCAAGGCTGGCGTCACCGTCTTCGCCGGTTCCGACAACATCCGCGATTCATGGTGGCCCTATGGTGATGGCGACATGCTGAACCGCGCCAACATGATCGGCTACCGCTCCGGCTTCTACGAAGATTGGGAGCCGGAGGCCGCCTACGACGTGGTCAGCCACGCCGGCGCCAAGGCGCTGGGGCTCGAAGGCTACGGCATCGCTGTCGGCGCCAAGGCGGATTTCGTTGCGCTGAAGGCCGAGCATGTCCCGGAAGCGGTGGTGGCGGTGCCAAAGGATCGCACCGTCTATCGCGCGGGCAGGGAAGTGGCGCGAGGCGGGAAAGTGGGGCCGAAAACCAGGTGAATTAGAAGCCGTTAATTTGTTGCCGAGCTACAACTCGCGCTATCGCCTCCCTCTCGGAGACGTGAATCAACCCATCAAGGCGACCAGCCCAAGCGTCTGACATGCAGGTCATGCAAGCTCCTGGTTTTCATGCAGACCGCGTGGCCGATCCCGCAAATTAGTTTGCATGCATATGTTTCAAGCCGTTCCGGCTTCGTGAAGCATTTCACCGTTCGCGCGCAATCCACCGGTTACAGACGCATCGCAAAAGCGACGCCGGGAAGAGGCGGCACCGGTTTTCCGCCGCTGATTTAGGAGGTTTTTCATGTTCAAAAGTCTCAACCGAATCCGCGCCGCCTTCGCGCAGGCCAGCAAGCGCCGCCGCACGGCGCGCGAGCTTAACGAGCTGCCGACGGAGATTCAGAAGGACATCGGCTGGCCTGACAGGACCGAGCCTGACGAGATCCGTTTGCCGTTCTAATCGCGCGGCCGCCGGAGCCGGAGCGCCGCGGCCCTGGCGGCCGATCCGGGTGGCCGCTACGCCAGCCACCACCACAGGGCGCCGATGGCCAGCGCGATCAGGACCGCCACGCCGGCAAGCATCAGGTAAGATCCCACGATCATCTCGTTGATGATCTTCTTGATGCTGGCGCGGTCATTGAGGTTAGGGAAGGGTTCGTTGGGCAGCGCGACGCCGAGGAAATCGCAGAGCGGCGCCCAGCCGTCGCTGACCTTGAAGACAAGCAGCTTCTCAGGCGGCACCGCCGCCTTCACCTCGTCGACATAGGAATTGTAGCGCGCCACCGCTTTGTCGCGGTCGTTCATCACGCCCTTCAGCGTTCGGCCCCAGACCAGCTTGCGCGACATGTCGCCGAACTTGCGGCCGAACGGCGTCAGCCATTCCAGCACCCTGAACTGCCAGACATTCTCGGTGAAGTAGATCGTGTCGATGGTGCTGTCGTACCAGGCTTCGGCGCCGCGCGGATGCAGGGTCAGAAGCACCTTGGCTTCCGGATAGGCGGCCATCAGCTCGCGCCATACGCAGCAGCCCGGATTGTCGACGGTCGCCCGATAATTGGCGAAGACCCGGTTCCAGTCATGCTGCGCGCCGGGCGGGCTGTTCGCCACCTTGCGCCAGAAGTCGAGATGGCCCTTGTTGGCCTTGTTGATGATGACTTCCTGCATGTGGTAGCTCGGAAAGCCGAGCCTGTTCAGCGCGGCGAAAGTCGACCACGTGCCGGTGCGGCCGAAGCCGGCCCCGATGACCTCGAGCGTCATACGCGTTCCCCCATTTGCTCCGGATTGATTTTCTATCAACTTCCAGTTTCTGGTCATAATCGTGCGCTGGCCTTGCCGAGCGTGCAATGGCTTTTCATTAGCATTTGCGAAAATCTGTGGGCCAAATGTTGCCTGGACGATGAGCCATGACCGTTTTGTGTATTCACGCGAAAGGCCAGGCCTGATAATAGGTCAACTAAGCTGACCTAAATAGAAGCACGCTGCGGGAGGTGCGTCTTGACCCTGTTGAACCTTCTGGCCTCGCGTTCCTCGCGCATGAAGGCTTCGGAAATCCGCGAGCTGTTGAAGCTGCTCGACCAGCCCGACATCATCTCCTTCGCCGGCGGCATTCCCGACCCGTCGCTGTTTCCGGCCGAAGCCATCGGCGATGCCTACCAGGCCGTGCTGGGCGGCAAGGAGGCGGGCGCTGCGCTGCAGTACCAGGTCAGCGAGGGTTTCCTGCCGCTGCGCAAATGGCTGGCCGCCTATATGGGCAAGCTTGGCGTTCAATGCGACGAGGGCAACATCTTCATCACCTCCGGCTCGCAGCAGGCGCTCGACTATCTCGGCAAGCTCTTTTTGTCCCCCGGCGACACTGCGCTGGTGACATGGCCGACCTATCTCGGCGCGCTGCAGGCCTTCAACGCCTATGAGCCGCGCTACGACCGGCTGAACCCCGCCGGCGGCAACATGACGCCCGAGGCTTATCGCGCTGCAGCGGCGGCAAATGGCGGCAAGGTGAAGTTCGCCTATCTGGTGCCGGATTTCGCCAACCCGACCGGCAATACGCTGGATGCCGAGCAGCGCGAGGCGGTGCTCGACCTCGCCGGCGAGCTCGACATCGCCGTCATTGAGGATGCCGCCTACCGCGCGCTGCGCTATGACGGCGAGGGCGAACCGCCGATCCTTGCGCTCGATTGCGCCCGCTCCGGCGGCATCGATCATGCACGCACGCTCTATTGCGGGTCGTTCTCGAAGATACTGTCGCCCGGTATGCGCGTCGGCTGGGTCTGCGCGCCGCGCCATGTGGTGGAAAAACTGGTGCTGATGAAGCAGGCGTCCGACCTGCACAGCCCCTCGATCAACCAGATGGTCATGCACCGCGTCGCCGAAGCCATTTTCGACGCCCAGGTGGAAAAGCTGATCGGCGCCTACCGAAAGCGCCGCGATGCGCTGCTTTCCGCGCTGGAAGCCGACATGCCCCCCGGCATTTCCTGGAACCGTCCGGACGGCGGCATGTTCGTCTGGCTGACGCTGCCGCAAGGCACGGATGCCACCGAGCTGCTGGCGCGCTCGATCAACGAGGCGCGCGTCGCCTTCGTGCCGGGCAACGCCTTCTACGCCGACGGCACCGGCCGCAACACGCTGCGCATGTCATTCACGCTTGCCGACGACCGCGCGGTGAACGAAGGCGTGCCGAGACTGGCAAAGCTGCTGCGGGGCTGATCCTCAAGGAGAGATCAGCAGCCGGCCGTCCACTCGCGCAGGCGTGATTGGTCGTGCGCAGGCGTGATTGTCCGCGCGCCCGATTCCTCGGCTAGTGTCGCGACCGATCCAACCCCCTGGATCGACCCGGCCGTAGGGTCCCACCTCCACGGTCCGAACGAAAGAGCCCCGACGGCCTCCACCGGCGGGGCTTTTTCATTGTCCCGGCAGGCGGCCGCGCTAGCTTGCCCTTTTTCGGGCCGCTTTTCGGCTACGCTGCGTCATTCAGGGAGGATCAGATGACCTTGCGCCTCGGCTTCACTTTGCTTGCCCTTGTCGCCTTCGCCAGTCAGGCGGCGGCCTTCGAGATATCCAGCCCGTCGGTGTCGAACGGCAAATGGGACGCGAAATATCTCGGCGACAAAGCCGGCTGCGGCGGGCAGAGCGTCTCGATCGCGCTTGCCTGGAAGGATCCGCCGGCCGGAACGAAAAGCTACGCGCTGACCATGTTCGACACCGATGCCAATGGCGGCAAGGGCTTCTGGCACTGGCTGGCCTGGAACATCCCGGCGAGCGCCAAGGGTCTGCGCGAAGGCGCCGGCGCGCAGGGTGGCAAGCGCATGCCCAAGGGCTCCGTGCAGGGCAAAGGCGGCGTCGGTCGCGCCGGCTATTTCGGCCCGTGCCCGCCGCCCGGCAGCGGCGACCATCACTATGTCTTCACGCTCTATGCGCTGGGTGAAAAGACATTGCGCATACCGGCCAACCCCTTGCCGGAGATGATCTCGGTCGCCGCTAAAAGCTCTGCGCTCGGCCAGGCGACCGTGACATACACATATGGGAGGTAACGGGGCGGCCAATCTCCCGCACGAGGGCGAGATTACATTACTCCGCCGCTTGCAGCTTATCCTGCGTCTTCGTCTCGAAGTCGCTGGCGTCGTGGCGCTCGCGCAGCTGGAAGGCCGGATCGCCGGACATGCGGTTGACCATGCGGCCGCGCTTCACCGCAGGCCGCGCGTCGATCGCGTCGGCCCAGCGCTGCACGTTCTTGTATTCGTGCACCGAGAGGAACTCGGCGGAGTTGGTGTAGCTGCGGCCCTTGGCAAGCCCGCCATACCAGGGCCAGACCGCAATATCGGCGATCGTGTAGTCGGGACCCGCGAGATATTCGCTCTCCGCCAGCCGGCGGTCGAGCACATCCATCTGCCGTTTGGTCTCCATGGCGAAGCGGTCGATGGCGTATTCGATCTTTTCGGGCGCATAGGCATAGAAATGGCCGAAGCCGCCGCCGAGATAAGGCGCCGAGCCCATCTGCCAGAACAGCCATGAGAAGGTTTCCGCGCGCGCCGCGCGTTCGGTCGGCAGGAATGCGCCGAACTTCTCGGCGAGGTAGGTGAGGATCGAGCCGGATTCGAACACGCGCACCGGCTTCGGCTCGCTATGGTCCATCAGCGCCGGGATCTTCGAATTAGGATTGACCTCGACAAAGCCCGAGCCGAACTGGTCGCCGTCGCTGATCTTGATCAGCCAGGCATCGTATTCCGCACCCTTGTGGCCGAGCGCCAGAAGCTCCTCCAGCATGATCGTCACTTTCTGGCCATTGGGCGTGGCCAGCGAGTAGAGCTGCAGCGGGTGCTTGCCGACCGGCAGTTTCTTGTCATGCGTGGGGCCCGCGATCGGCCGGTTTATCGAGGCGAACTCACCGCCATTTGGCTTGTTCCAGGTCCAGACTTTCGGCGGGACGTATTGGTTCATGTTGAAGGCCTTGTGTTTCGTGAAGGGCGGCATCTGCCACCGATGCCGATAGACTTAGGTGCGGTTCCGCGCGCGTCAAAGAAAAAAGTTCAATCTTCGTTGAACTAGCGCTTATGCCAGCTTGGGCGAGGGGAAATCCGCCCTTGCACGGCGCTCCTTCGGCCATACTTATAGGCAGAGACCCGCAACGCAGGATGGATCGATGACCATCGAGAAAATTTCGCGCTCCGTTGTTGCCGTGCGCGCCACGGTTCCGGACGACGCCTTCACCGCCAATGCGCTGGGCACGCGCCGCGAGGGCAGCGGCGTGGTGATCCGCGACAATGGGCTGGTGCTCACCATCGGCTACCTCATCACCGAGGCCGAGGAAGTGTGGCTGACCGACCAGGATGGCCGTGTGGTGGCCGCGCATGCGCTGGCTTACGACCAGGAGACCGGCTTCGGCCTCGTGCAGGCGCTGTCGCCGCTCGGCCTGCCGGCTGTCCAGCTCGGCAATGCCAGGAAAGCCAAGATCGGCGATGCCGTGACGCTCGCCGACGGAATCGGCCAGCAGGTCGATGCCCACATCGTGACCAAGCAGGAATTCGCCGGCTATTGGGAGTATCTGATCGACGAGGCGATCTTCACGGCGCCCGCGCATCCGTCCTGGGGCGGCGCCGCGCTGTTCGACCGCGCCGGCAAGCTGCTCGGCGTCGGCTCGCTGCGCCTGCAGATGAGCCGCGCCGGCGAGGTAGCCGACATCAACATGGTCGTGCCTATCGATCTTCTGACGCCGATCCTCGACGATCTGATCAAGCGCGGCCAGGCGGCGAAGGCGCCGCGTCCGTGGCTCGGCGCCTTCTCGGCCGAGTCGAACGGCATGGTGGTGGTGATGAGCGTCGCCGAAGGCGGCCCGGCCGCACAGGCGGGCTTGCGCCAGGGCGACATCATCTCCGATGTGCGCGACGGCGAAGTCGATGGTCTGGCCGATTTCTACAGGAAACTCTGGCAGAACCCGGCCGGTGCGGAAATTCCGCTGCGCGTCGTGCGCGACGGCCGCGAGACATGGCTGCGCGTCAAATCCGCGGACCGCAATTCCTTCCTGAAGAAGCCGCAGCTGCAGTAGGCTCGGAGCGCCGGTGCATCCCAGGCTGCTGAAGACCTTTCTCGCGGTCGCGCGTACCCGCAACGTCACGCGCGCGGCGCAGGAGATCCATCTCGCCCAGTCGAGCGTCAGCGACCAGATCCAGGCGCTGGAGACTGAGCTTGGCGCCAGTCTCTTCACCCGCTCGCGGCAGGGGCTCACCCTGACGCCGGCCGGCGAGGCGCTGAAACCCTATGCCGAGGAGCTGCTGGCGCTCGCCGGCGACGCGCGGGCCGCCATCGATGCCACGAGGGCCGGGACGGCCGGCACAGTGTCGATCGGCGCGCTGGAAACCATCGCCTCGGCAAGGCTGGCCGGCTGGCTTGCCGGCTTCCGCGCCGGTCATCCGGACATCGACATCAAGCTGAAGATAGCCGGAAGCGGCGAGTTGCTGCGCAGGCTGGGCGACGGCGAGATCGACGTCGCTTTCTGCTTCGAGCGGCCCCCAGAGATCGATGTTGGTGAGACGGACCGCCGCCTTGCCAGGCGCGTCGTGGCGGTCGAGCCGCTGGCGCTGATAGCGCCGCCCGGCGACAATCGCGCGGATGTCGATCTGGCGACGCTGGCCGAGAAGCATTTCGTCGCCACCGAGACAGGCTGCGTCTACCGCGCCATGGTCGACAAGGCATTCGCCGAGGCAGGCCTCGGCAATCCCAACCTCGCCGCCGAAGCCGGCAGCATCGACGCAATTGCCGGGCTGGTGGCGGCCGGCGCTGGCTTTGGTCTCGTTCCGCGGATCGCGGTCGCCGCCGCGATCGATCGCGGCGAGGTGGCCGAGCTTGCCTGGCCTGGGGCGGTCCGCTCGGCGGACGTGGTGATGATCTGGCGCCGCCGGCGCGTCCAGCCGCCGGCGCTAAAGGCACTGCTCACCGCTTTAGGGGAGGGCTTCACCTTGGTCACGCCAGGCGGTGCCCGCCCTCGACATGCAGCGTCTCTCCCGTCGTAAAGCCATTGCCGATCAGGAAGCGGATTGCGTCGGCGATGTCCTCCGGCTTTCCGACCCGACCCACCGGCAGTCGTTTCGCCATCGCCGCAAGCGTGTCGTCCTTTTTGTCGCCGGCGACGAACTCCCAGATCGGCGTGTCGACCCAGCCGGGCGAGACGGCGTTGACCCGGATCGGCGCCAGTTCGACGGCCAAAGCCCGCACCAGCCCGTCCAATGCGGCGTTGACGGCGGCGACGACCGAGCCGCGCGCCGCCGGCCGGTGGGCGGCAATGCCCGAGACGAAGGTGAGCGAGCCGGCTGGCGGCAGCTTCGGCGCGCCGTGCTTGGCGAGCAAAAGCGGCCCGTAGAACTTGCTTTCCACCACCTTTTGCGCGGCTGAAAGCTCGATCTCGGGCAACAGCCGGTAGGCGCCCTCGATATCGGCCGCCGTGCTGACGATGTGGTCAAGCCTGCCGATGCGCTGAAACAGTGCGGCGACCTCATCCTCGCGGCTGATATCGACCACGGCTGTTTCGAGCGTGCCCGGCTGGCCCAGTCCTTCCCGCGCCGCGTCCAGCTTCGCTTCGCCGCGCCCGGCGATGATGACGTGCGCGCCTTCCTCAAGGCATCGCCTGGCGAGCGCCAGCCCCATGCCCGAGCTGCCGCCGACGATGAGGATTTTTTGCTTCTCCATGTCCATGCCTTTCCTTTGCATGGAGGAGGTTTGGCAGACCCAGGCGCGAAGCGGAAACGGAAGAAATCGATGGTGGTATCGGAGCCTCCGATGGCATCATGTACCGCCTGCTGACAGAAACTGGCACCAGGGCAGCGCTACAAAAGCATCGGAATCATCCACACTGTTGCGACGAAAGACGAGGTGACGATGGCGCCGATCAAGGTCGATCCGAACAAGGTGCGCGAATTCGCGGATGCCGAAAGCTTCTATGCCTGGCTTGCCGACAACCACGCCAGCGAAAGCGAGGTCTGGATCAAGATCCACAAGGTCGGTTCTGGTCTCGCCTCGATCACGCCAAAGGAGGCGATCGACGTCGTGCTTTGCTTCGGCTGGATCGACGCGGTGCGCAAGTCGCTCGACGAGAGGAGTTTCCTGCAGCGCTACACGCCGCGCGGCAGGAAGAGCATCTGGAGCAAGATCAACATCGACAATGTCGCGCGCCTGATCGAGGCGGACCGCATGACCGAGCATGGCCTCAAGCAGGTCGAGGCCGCCAAGGCCGACGGTCGCTGGGACCGCGCCTATGGCGGATCGAAGGAGATGACCATCCCGCCCGACCTGCAGGCCGCGATCGATGCCGAACCGAAGGCGAAAGCGGTGCTGGAGAAGCTTTCGGCACAGAACCGCTTCGCGCTCGCCTTCCGCGTCCACAACATGAAGACCGAGGCCGGCCGCAAGAAGAAGATTGCTGATCTGGTGGCGATGTTGACGCGCGGCGAGACGATCCACCCGCAGAAGAAGTAAGACATGATCCCGAAATGGTTGCAGGGTTGCCCACTAAGTCCGCAAACAAAAACGCCGCCCGGGAGGGAGGGCGGCGTTTTCGGGAAGCGATGATCCTGAACCCTTAGCAAGCGGTCTCGGATCATCCGGTCATGAAGGCCGCAACGCGTCAGGCCTTATGCGGCCTTCTTCGCAACATGCTTCTTCATCACATGGTGCTTGCGCACGTGGTGCTTCTTCACGTGATGATGCTTGCGAGCATGATGACGGTGGTGCTTCCTGAGCTTCTTGTGCGGGCCATTGGCGGCAGGCTTCGCCGTCTCGGTGGCCGAGGCCGGAGCAGTGGTCGTGGCGGTCGTCGTGGTCGCAGCGGGTGCGGCGTTGGCTTCGGTGGTGCCGAGCGCCGGCACCGCGAAAGCGAGGGCGATGGCCAGGCCGAGTGCGGAAAGAAGGGTCTTTTTCATAATCGGCATTCCTTGGGTTCGGATCAATGTCTGTTGTTGCGCGCCGTAGTGGGTCGGCTGCTGCGGGTACCGTTATGACACCGGCTCTTTTCGGGAGTTTTTCCCGACTGTTGAATCTTGTTTCCGGATTGTGTCTGGCGCTTTCCTCTTGCGGAATGGGATGGCCGCTTCGCAAGCGCGGGCCGCAACGGTCGCCTGGCGATCAAGCACCCACTTGTGATGAAGGCGGCGGTGCACCCGGCTGGGAGCTTTCATGAACCCAATCGCACGACGCGTGCGAATTCCGCGCCCTAATCATTCGATCCGATCGATGCCATCTTGCTGCCGACATACCCAACAGGAGCAGGAACAATGACCACCAACACAGATCATTCCGGCAAGGTGGCGCTCGTCACCGGCGGCAATCGCGGCATCGGTCTGGAGACGGCGCGCCAGCTTGCGGAACTCGGCTTCACCGTGCTCATCGGTGTGCGCGACCTCGCCAAGGGCGAGACGGCGGCAAGGACACTTGGCGGCGCCGTCGAAGCCATCGAGCTGGATGTCGCCGCGTCCGAGGCCGCAGACCGCGCCGCGGCCGAGGTCGAGAGCCGGTTCGGCCGGCTGGACGTTTTGGTCAACAACGCCGCCATCCATTACGACCCTTCGGCGCAGGCGCTCAGGCCCGACTGGACGGTGATCCGCGAGGCATTCGAGACCAATGTCTTCGGCGCCTGGCGCGTCGCTGCCGCCTTGGCGCCGCTGCTTGGCGCTTCCGGCCACGGCCGTTTGGTCAACGTCTCGTCGGAAGGCGGCTCGCTCGCTTCGATGGGCGCCGGCGCGCCTGCCTATTCGACCAGCAAGGCGACGCTCAACGCGCTGACCCGCATCCTGGCGGCTGAGCTGCGCGGTGCAGGCGTCCTGGTCAATGCGATCTGCCCCGGCTGGGTCGCGACCGATATGGGCGGCCCCGGCGGCAGGCCGGTCGTGCAAGGGGCGGCCGGCATCGTCTGGGCCGCTACCCTGCCGGACGACGGTCCGACCGGCGGCTTTTTTCGCGACGGCAAGCGGCTGGCGTGGTGAGCAGAAAATAGAAGCTTAAGACAAGCCGTTGAAAAGTATAAATTTTCCACTCGGGCGTCGAAAAGTGAGCGTGAGGGTGGAAAAGCCAGCCAATGCAAGCACTTAGCCTGCATATCGCCTGTCTGTTTGGTAAACGCTGGTCTGCCGATAGCCATGCTACGAAAATAGCATTCTCGGCCCGCGACATGTGGTGCTAGGCTCGCGCCCGTGCACCCAAGGCACGCTGCGGTCCAGCCCGCAAACAGGAGGGCCCGCGAGAGGAGGAGCGGCAGAGCGGGATCGAGGCTCCAATCCAAAATCCGAAGGAACTGTTGAACCATCGCGAGGCAGCCGCGTTTCCCGTGGTTGCCACATGGGAGGAACCACCAGTGAAATCATCCTATCTCGTCTCGGCCGCGCTCCTTGCGGCATCCGCAGTGCCGGCCGCGGCTGGCGAAATCTCCGATGGCAAGGTCAAGATCGGCATCCTCAACGACCAGTCGGGCGTCTATGCCGATTTCGGCGGCAAGTGGTCGGTCGAGGCCGCCAAGATGGCGGTCGATGATTTCGGCGGCAAGGTGCAGGGCGCGCCGATCGAGATCGTCAGCGCCGACCATCAGAACAAGCCTGACATTGCCTCCAACATCGCGCGCCAGTGGTACGACACCGAGCAGGTCGACGCGATCATGGAGCTCACCACCTCGTCCGTGGCGCTGGCCGTGCAGGGGCTTTCCAAGGAAAAAAAGAAGATCGATATCGTCACCGGGGCGGCTTCCACCGACCTCACCGGCAAGCAGTGCTCGCCCTATGGTTTCCATTGGGCCTACGACACGCACTCCCAAGCGGTCGGCACCGGCGGCCAACTGGTCAAGCAGGGCGGCGACAGCTGGTATTTCATCACCGTCGACTATGCATTCGGCTATTCGCTGAAGGACCAGACCGCCAAGCTCGTCGAGGCGAGCGGCGGCAAAGTGCTGGGCGAGGTGCGCTATCCGCTCGGTTCCACCGACTATTCCTCCTTCCTGCTGCAGGCGCAGTCCTCCGGCGCCAAGATCGTCGGGCTCGCCAATGCCGGCCTCGACACCTCGAACTCGATCAAGCAGGCAGCCGAATTCGGCATCGTCGCCGGCGGCCAGCGGCTGGCCGCGCTCCTCTTCACGCTCGCCGAAGTGCATGGGCTGGGCCTGCAGGCAGCCCAGGGCGTGGTGCTGACCGAAGGCTTTTACTGGGACCGCGACGACAAGAGCCGTGAATTCGCCCAGCGCTTCTTCAAGCGCACAAACCGCATGCCGAACATGATCCAGGCCGGCACCTATTCGGCCGTGACGCAGTATCTGAAGGCCATCGACAAGGCCGGCACCGACGGGACCGAGGCGGTTGCCAAGGAGCTGCATGAGATGCCGGTCAACGACGTCTTCACCGCCAACGGCAAGGTGCAGGCCGACGGCTCGATGGTGCACGACATGTATCTCTACCAGGTCAAGAAGCCGGAAGAGTCGAAGAAGGACTGGGACTATTACACCTATCTGGCGACCATTCCGGGCGACAAGGCCTTCATGAAGGCCGAGGACAGCGGCTGTCCGCTCGTCGCCAAGTGACGCTCGACACCGCCACCGCTGTCCGCCCGGACAGCACGGACCAGATGCCGCGGGTGGTGCTTTCCGCCCGCGGCCTGCGGCGCGACTTCGCCGGCTTCGTCGCGGTGAAGGATGTCGACCTCGACGTCCATCACGCCAAGATCCATGCGCTGATCGGCCCGAACGGCGCCGGCAAGACCACCATCTTCAACCTCTTGACCAAATTCCTGCAGCCGACCAGCGGCAGGATCGAATTGCTCGGCACCGACATCACCCGCACGCCGCCGGCGAAAGTGGCGCGCATGGGGCTCGTCCGCTCCTTCCAGATATCGGCGATCTTTCCGCACCTCTCCGTGCTCGACAATGTTCGCGTGGCGCTGCAGCGTCCAAGCGGGCTGGGCTACCAGTTCTGGCGCCCGGCCTCGGCGTTGGATCGGCTTACGCCGAGGGCGCGCGAGCTGCTCGCCATCGTCGGCCTCGATGACGCCGCGCATCGTCTCGCCGGCGATCTCTCCTATGGCCGCAAGCGCGTGCTGGAGATCGCCACCACGCTGGCTCTCGAACCGAAGGTGCTTCTGCTTGACGAGCCGATGGCCGGCATGGGGCATGAGGATGTCGGCACCATCTCCGGCATCATCCGCGCGCTGGCAAAAGACCGCGCCGTGCTGATGGTCGAGCACAATCTGACCGTCGTTGCCGATCTCTGCGACTGGATCACCGTCATGCAGCGCGGCCAGGTGCTGGCGGCTGGCGACTACGCCGCCGTCAGCCAGGACGAGCGCGTCCGCGTCGCCTACATGGGGACCGAGCATGAGTGAGCCGCTGCTTGCCGTGCGCGACCTCCACGCCTGGTATGGCGAGGGCCATGCGCTGCATGGCGTCAACCTCGACGTCATGCGCGGCGAGACCGTGACGCTGCTTGGCCGCAACGGCGTCGGCAAGACGACGACGCTGCGCGCCATCATGGGCCTGATCCGCAAGCGCACCGGCTCCGTCACCTTCAACGGCAAGGACCTGATCCGCCTGCCGTTGCACCGCGTCGCGCATCAGGGCATCGGCTTCGTGCCAGAGGAGCGCGGCATCTTCGCCACTCTTACCGTCGACGAGAACCTGATCCTGCCGCCGGTCGTGGCCAAGGGCGGCATGAGCGTCGAGGAGATATTCGAACTTTTCCCGAACCTCAAGGAACGCCGCAACAGCCAGGGCACGAAGCTGTCCGGCGGCGAGCAGCAGATGCTGGCCATCGCCCGCATCCTGCGGACCGGCGTCGAGATGCTTTTGCTCGACGAGCCGACGGAGGGCCTGGCGCCCGTCATCGTCCAGCGAATCGGCGAGTTGCTGGCGACGTGGAAGAAGCGCGGCATGACCATCTTGCTGGTCGAGCAGAACTTTCGCTTCGCCGCCCGCATCGCCGACCGCTTCTACCTGATGGACCACGGCAAGGTGGTGGAGGGTTTTGCCGTCGGCCAGCTGACGGCGCATACCGACAAGCTGCACGAGGTGCTGGGGGTATGATGGTGCCATGACCATGATCTTCGGCATCCCAATCCAGGCACTCCTCGGCCAACTCCTCGTTGGCCTGATCAACGGCTCTTTCTACGCCATGCTCAGCCTCGGGCTCGCCGTCATCTTCGGCCTGCTGCGCATCATCAATTTCGCCCATGGCGCGCTCTATATGCTGGGCGCCTTCATCGGCTATCTGCTGCTGGTGCATTTGGGCATCGGCTACTGGCCGGCGCTGGTCCTGGTGCCGCTTGCCGTCGGCCTGTTCGGCATGGCGATCGAGCGCATGGCCCTGTCGCGGCTCTACCGCCTCGACCCGCTCTATGGCCTGCTCTTCACCTTCGGCCTCGCCTTGGTCATCGAAGGCGTGTTCCGTTATTATTACGGCGTCTCCGGCAATCCCTATGCCGTGCCGACGCTGCTCGCCGGCGGCACCAATCTCGGCTTCATGTTCCTGCCCAATTATCGCGGCTGGGTGGTGGCGGCTTCGCTCATCGTCTGCATCGGCACCTGGCTGCTGATCGAGAAGACCAGGCTAGGCTCCTACCTGCGCGCCGCCACCGAGAACCCGGAACTGGTCCAGGCCTTCGGCGTCAACGTGCCGCTTCTGCTCACGCTCACCTACGGGCTGGGCGCGGCGCTTGCTGGGCTCGCCGGCATTCTCGCCGCTCCGGTCTACCAGGTCAGCCCGCTGATGGGCTCGGACCTGATCATCGTCGTCTTCGCCGTCGTCGTGGTCGGCGGCATGGGCTCGATTCTCGGCGCCATCGTCACCGGCTACTTGCTCGGCCTCGCCGAGGGCCTGACCAAGGTCTTCTATCCCGAGGCCTCGAACCTCGTCGTCTTCGTCATCATGGCGATCGTGCTTTTGCTCAGGCCCGCCGGCCTGTTCGGAAGGGACGCCTGAGATGAGCCAAGCGACCCTTCACGCAGAACGCGCCGCCGCCTCCTTGAGGCTCGAACGGGCGCTGGTGGTGCTGGGCATCGTGGCGCTGATCGCCGCGCCCTTCGTCATCTACCCGATCTTCGTCATGAAGATGCTGTGCTTCGCGCTGTTCGCCTGCGCCTTCAACCTGCTCTTGGGCTACACCGGCCTGCTTTCCTTCGGCCATGCCGCCTTCTTCGGCGGCGCGGCCTATTTTTGTGCCTATGCGGTGAAGGCCTGGGGCTGGCCGCCAGAGGCCGGCATCCTGCTCGGCACCGCAGGTGCCGCGGGCATGGGCCTCGTCATGGGCTTCCTCGCCATCCGCCGGCAGGGCATCTATTTCTCTATGATCACACTGGCGCTGGCGCAGATGTTCTATTTCTTCTGCGTCCAGGCGCCCTTCACCGAGGGCGAGGACGGCATCCAGGGCGTGCCTCGCGGCCACCTGTTCGGCGTCGTAGACCTCAACGTCACGATGAACATGTATTTCTTCGTGCTCGCCGTCTTCCTGATCGGCGTCCTCGCCGTCTGGCGCATCGTCAACTCGCCTTTCGGCATGATCCTGCGCTCCATCCGCGAGAACGAGAACCGCGCCATTTCGCTCGGCTATTCCGTCGGCCGCTACAAGCTCGCCGCCTTCGTCATGTCGGCCGCGCTTGCCGGCTTTGCCGGCGCGACCAAGGCGATCGTCTTCCAGTTCGCCACGCTCACCGACGTCACCTGGCAGATGTCTGGCGAAGTGATCCTGATGACGCTGCTCGGCGGCATCGGCACCATGGCCGGCCCGGCGGTCGGAGCCGGCCTCGTCGTCGGACTGGAGAATACGCTCGCGACATCCGGCTTTCCGGTGACCATCGCCACGGGGCTGATTTTCATGGTCTGCGTGCTGGTATTCCGGCGTGGGATTGTCGGAGAGATCTATGCAAGATGGCTGGGGCGCGTCGATGCCGGCAGCGACAAGCCTTGATGCCCTGAGCGATCAACTGGCGAACACCTGGAGCTACGCCGCGCGCTTCGGTTCAACCGCGAACGGGCTGAGCCCGAGCCAGCTTTGCATCTTCCTGCCAATGGCCTTGTCGCCGGTCAGGACGACCTTCACGCCGGCCTTCTCGACAGTCAGCACGCCCATCCAGATTGCGGTCATCGTGTGGAGATCGGTCGAGACGTAGAGGTCGACCTCGAAGCCCGGATCATACCAGCACAAATCGACCTCGCCATGCTTCTCGACGATCAGCCACCACGAGCGTTTCGAGACTGGGAGGTCCTGATACAGAAATTGTATCACGGTTCTTCCCTCGGGCAGCGGCGAGGGGTTCAGATTGCGCCGCATATCCCACATCAACAGCGACGGATCGAGGTTCTTCAACGACAGCCGGGACTCGACCCATTTCTGTCCCCAAAAACCCATCGCCTCGACAACAGGGCGCAAGTCGCGTCCCGCCTCGGTCAGCCGGTAGTCGAAGATACCCTTCTCGCCGGGGACTTCCCGGCGCTCCACGATCCCCGCCAACTCCAGCTCCTTCAGCCGTTGCGACAGAAGGGTCGGCGACATTTTCGGCACACCGCGGCGCAGATCGTTGAAGCGGGTCGAGCCCGCCACCAGCTCGCGCATCAACACCATCGTCCAGCGGGTGCACAGCACCTCGGCGGCCATCGATAGCGGGCAGAACTGCTTGTAACCGTGCTGGGCCATGATCGGCGCCTCCTCCAGAGTTGGCCGGACATTAGACCTTCATGAATGAAGCGGCGAGTACAGAAACTGTACCGGGCCGGTACAGATCCAAGACTGGTTGGCGCGAGCCCTGCCGTGCGAGCCGTTTGGCTGACGCACGGGATCTCCCTGTGCGCAGCAACCAGGAGAATGACCATGACCGCTTACCTTATCGCGGACATCAAGGTGAAAGATCCGAAATGGATACCGGACTACGCCGCTACCGTGCATGACCTCGTTCACAAGCACGGCGGCAGGTATCTGGCGCGCAGCGGCAATGTGAAGACGCTCGAGGGCAAGCCGCTCGACACGACGCTGATCGCGCTGATGGCCTTCCCATCGGAAGCGGCGGCGCACGCCTTCACCGATGATCCGGCCTACGCCCCCTTCGTGTCGGCCCGCCAGGGCGGCAGCGACAGCCGCTTTCAGCTGATCGACAACACCGACCTAGCCGGAACGATTTCATACCTGCCGAAGGGATGATCGGCGGCCGCCGCATCGAACCCGGGATCATCAAGCACAAACAGCCACGGCGCTTGCACCTTCGCCGACATGAACCCGAAAGTGTCGTGCGAACACGCGGCGTCGCCGACCCAGTAGAGGTTGGAGATTGGCGAAAACCAGGACGGCAGCCGATCTCCCCACTTGTTGGGGAGGTCGGCAGCTTCGACGCCTCACCCCACCGGCACCTCCATCCCCACCTTCACCCGGTCCATCGCCACGAACGTGCGAAACCTTTTGACGTTGTTGTTCTCAAAGAACAGCCGCCTGGTCAGCGCCTCGTAATCGGCCATCGTCGCCACCGTGACGACGAGGATGAAATCGGCCTCGCCGGTGACGTAGTAGCATTGCTGCACTTCGGGCACTTGGGCAAAGCCGCGCTTGGCGGCGTCGATCAGCTCGGCGCGTTCGCTCTCCACCTCGACCTCGACGAAGATCGTGATCGGGTGGCCGACCTTGGCCGGATCGACCAGCGCTACATTGGCGCGAATGACGCCGGTCTCCTCCATGCGCTTGATGCGCCGCTGAACGGCGGGCGCCGACAGGTTGACCCTCTCGCCGATCGTGCGCTGCGGCGTGGCGTTGTCCTTCTGCAGGATGGCGAGGATGGCGCGGTCGAAGGCGTCGAGTTCGGGCGAAATAGACATGGCAGCGTTTCCCAACGAAACAAACTTGCAATTCAAGCGCCAAAACAGAGCGCCTTTCTCGCTTGGCCTGCAATAAATTTCAGTCGTCAAGAGGAGAAAGCCGACCATGTTCCTGCTCAACCGCCACCCGGACCATCGCCATCCGCTGACCGAGGAGGACGCCGCGACGCTTGGGCTCGCCGGGGCCGACGAGGCCGAGCGCTTCCTTGCCGCGCGCGACAACCATGCCGAGACGCCGCTGCACGCCCTGCCGGCGCTGGCGGGCGAACTCGGCATCGGCGCGCTGCACGTCAAGGACGAGGGCAAGCGCCTCGGCCTCGGCAGCTTCAAAGCGTTGGGTGGCGCCTATGCCGTCATGCATCTGGTGCTGGAGCAGGCAGGCAGGCAGCTCGGCCGCGCCGTCGCGGTCGAGGACCTGCACAAGCCTGAGGTGAAGGCGATGGCCGGGCAGATGACTTTCGCCTGCGCCACCGACGGCAATCATGGACGCTCGGTGGCGCAGGGTGCCGGCCTTGTCGGCGCGCGCTCCGTCATCTTCGTCCACTCCGGCGTCAGCAACGAACGCGTGGCGGCCATTGCCCGCTTCGGCGCCGAGATGGTGCGCGTCGCCGGTGATTACGACCAGTCGGTCAGGGAAGCTGCCCGCGTCGCCGCCGAGCGCGGCTGGACCGTCGTCTCCGACACGTCCTGGCCGGGCTATGAGAGCATACCCGGGCTTGTGATGCAGGGCTACACAGTGATCGTGCGCGAGGCGCTGAGGCGCTTGCCGCAGCCGCCCACCCACGTCTTCCTCCAGGCCGGCGTCGGCGGCTTCGCCGCGGCGGTCGCCGGCCATCTCGCCATCATGCTTGGCGAGGATCGCCCGAAGGCAATCGTGGTCGAGCCGGCGCGGGCAGCCTGCGTCTATGAGACGGCCAAGGCCGGACGCCCGGTCACGATCGCGCACAGCAAGCCCACTGTCATGGCGATGCTCGAATGCTACGAGCCGTCTCTGGTCGCCTGGCGCGTGCTGTCGCGGATCGGCGATGCTTTCATGACCGTGGACGAGGAAGATGCCGTCACGGTGATGAACCGTCTGGCGAGACCTGCCGGCAACGATCCGGCGATCGTCTCGGGCGAGAGCGGCGGGGCAGGGCTCGCCGGGCTGATCCGCGCCGCTCGCGACAAGAAAATGCGGGCGGCGCTCGGCCTCGACGGGAACTCCCACGCGCTGATTATCAATTCCGAGGGCGCGACGGATCCCGGCCGCTATGCCGAGCTCGTCGGCATGGTGCCGGAAGAGATTGCGCAAGTGAGGCAGCCGGCATGAGCAATCTGATGATCAACGCCGACCGGCTTCTAGGCCGCATCCAGGAACTCGGCGGAATCGGCCGCGATGCGCAGGGGCGGCTGGTCCGCGTCGCCGCCTCCGAGATGGACCGGCTCGGCCGCGACCGCTTCGTCGGCTGGCTGGAAGAGGCAGGGCTCGAGGTCGCCGTCGACCGCATCGGCAACATTTTTGGCATCTGGCGGGACGACGCCAATGCGGGCCAGCCGCCGGTCATGCTCGGCTCGCATATCGACACGGTGATCGACGCCGGCATCTATGACGGCTGCTATGGCGTGCTTGCCGGCCTCGAAGCGATCGAGAGCCTGAGGGAGGCCGGCTTCGCGCCGGCGCGCCCGATCGTGGTTGCCGCCTTCACCAATGAGGAGGGCGTGCGCTTCTCGCCCGACATGATGGGCTCGCTGGTCTTTGCCGGCGGTCGGAACCTCGAGGAAGCGCTGGCCTCGGTCGGCACCGACGGCACGGTGCTGGGCAAGGAGCTGGAGCGCATCGGCTATGCCGGTCGGCATCAGCCCGGCTTCCTCAAGCCGCATGCCTATGTCGAGCTGCATGTCGAGCAGGGGCCGGTGCTCGAGCGCGAGGGCATCGCCATCGGCGCGGTCGAAAACCTGCAGGGCATTTCCTGGCAGCGCGTTACCATCGACGGCGAGGCCAACCATGCCGGCACCACGCCGATGTCGATGCGAAAGGACGCAGGCGTCGCCGCCGCCCGCGTGATCGGCTTCTTGGCGGACCGGGCCAGCGCCTCGTCGACGCGCACCGTCGCCACCGTCGGCACCATCGCGTTCGAGCCGAACGCCATCAACGTCATCTCGTCGCGGGCGATCTTCACCATCGACCTGCGCGATCCCGACGAAACGCATCTTCGCGAAGAGGAGGCGGCGCTTGCCGCCTTCCTCGACAAGCTGGCCGCAAGCGCCGGCGTCACCGTCCATGCCGAAAGCCTGGCGCGTTTCGAGCCGGTGACCTTCGATGCCCGCATCGTCTCGCTGATCGAGGACGGCGCCAGGGCCGCCGGCCTTTCGTGCCGGCGCATGACCTCGGGCGCCGGCCACGACGCGCAGATGATCGCCCGTATCGCGCCGTCCGCGATGATCTTCGTGCCGAGCCGGGGCGGCATCAGCCATAACCCCACCGAGTTCACCGCTCCCGACGAGCTGGTCGCCGGCGCCAACATCCTGCTTGGCGTCGCCGCCCGGCTGGCGGCCGACTGATCGCGGGAGGAATCAGATAGGCGTGCCGCTGGGGTGAAATACCACCAAAAATAGTCATGCTGGCTGTATCTGGTCGTCCCGAAGCGAATATCCGGCGACATCCAATCGAAACAAACTTCAATCACTTAGCCAATTAAAGCATCCAAAATCGCGCCCGAATCGCGCCCGCCGACAGAGTTCAGTGCCTCGCAGGAAGACTAGCATGTTGCTTCTCAACCAACGTCCCGAACACAACCAGCCGTTGGTTGCCGCCGATGCCGAGTCGCTCGGCATCGCGGGGGGCGAGCGGGCCGAGCGTTACCTCAAGGCGCGCGACGATCATGCCGAAACGCCGCTGCACGCCTTGCCGGCGCTGGCCGATCACCTCGGCGTCGCGGCGCTTTATGTCAAGGACGAAGGCCAGCGTCTCGGCCTTGGCAGCTTCAAGGCGCTGGGCGGCGCCTATGCCGTCATGCGACTGGTGCTGGAGGAGGCGGGCAAACGCTTCGGGCGCGATGTCGATATCGGCGAGATCAACGATCCCAAGCTGCGCGCCATCGCTGCTCAGATGACATTCTGCTGCGCAACGGATGGCAACCATGGCCGTTCGGTGGCGCAGGGGGCCGGCCTCGTCGGCGCGCGTTCGGTGATTTACGTCCATGCTGGCGTAAGCCGCGAGCGTGTCGCGGCCATCGCTCGCTTCGGCGCCGAGATTGTCGAGGTCGAGGGCGGCTATGACCATGCGGTGCGCGAAGTCGCCCGCGTCGGTGCCGAGCGCGGCTGGAAGATCGTCTCCAACACGTCCTGGCTGGGCTATGAGCGCGTCCCCGGACTGGTCATGCAGGGCTACACGGTGATCGTGCGCGAGACGCTGCGGCGCTTGGCCGAGCCACCGACGCATGTCTTCCTGCAGGCTGGCGTCGGTGGCTTCGCGGCGGCGATCGCCGGCCATGTGGCGGTCATGCTTGGCTCCAGGCGGCCGAAAGCCGTGGTGGTCGAGCCGCGGCGCTCGGCTTGCGTCTACGCCTCGGCTGAGGCCGGACGTCCGGTGACGATCGCCCAGCAGCAGCCGACCGTGATGACGATGCTCGAATGTGCCGAGCCGTCCTTGGTCGCCTGGCGCGTGCTGGCGCGCGTCGGCGATGCCTTCATGACGGTCGAAGAAGAGGACGCGGTCGCCGTGATGAAGCGGCTGGCGCGGCCCTTGGGCAACGATCCGGCCATCGTCTCCGGCGAGAGCGGCGGCGTCGGGCTCGCCGGACTGGTCCGCGCCGCGGGCGACGGGCAGATGCGCGCGGCGTTAGGTCTCGATGCCGGCTCCCGCGTGCTCGTCGTCAACTCGGAGGGCGCCACCGACCATGGCCGCTTTGCCGAGCTGGTCGGGATGGCGCCGGCAGAGGTGTTCCTGCAGACTGCGTGAGAGCAATTCCAGGAAAAGTTGCGACGGTGGTGCGAAGAAGGTTCGCAGTGGCTAGGCGATCGGCGACGGCGGTCGAGCGCTAAATTCCCTCCAAGAGGGGAGATGCCCGGCAGGCCAGAGGGGGCGCCGCCCCGCCGGCGCTTCAGGTTTTGCAGTCACAGCCAAGCCGGTAGCGACCAGCTCCACCCCAACAAAATCAACGCCGCGATCCTTCACGCCCCCTCTGGCCTGCCGGCCATCTCCCCCTCTTGGGGGGAGATTAACTGAACCACTCCCGGTAACCCTTTTTTCTCTGCTTTCATGCAATATTGCCCGGACGGGATGGCAAGAACAAAGAATGGCGGACGACGATAAACGCAACGGTAAGTTCTGGGCGCTGGCGCTTGATCGCGCTCATCTCGGCCTATGGGACTGGAATTTGTCGACCGGCGATTGCTACTATTCGCCGACCTGGTCGAAGATGTTGGGCTATGAGGCGAACGAGCTCGCCAACACGCCCGATCTCTGGCTGAAGTTGACCCATCCCGACGATCGCCGGCGCGCGCAGGAAAGCGGCGACCGGCATATTGCGGGCCTCGTCGAATCCATCGAGACGGAGCTGCGCCTGCGCCACAAGGACGGCCACTGGGTCTGGGTGCTCGACCGCGGCGGCATTGTCGAGCGCGACGCCGACGGCAAGCCGCTTCGGATGATGGGCGTGCAGACCGACATCACCCGGCAGAAAGAGGCCGAGGCGGCGCTCGAGCAGGTCAACATCCGCTTCCGCCTCGCGATTGCCGCCAGCGGCACGGGCATCTGGCACCACGATATCGGTACGAAGAAGAGCTATTGGGACGCGCGCACGCGCGAGATCTTCGGCCTGATTGCCGATACCGATGAGGTGACGGCCGACCTCTGGCACACCTACCTTCATCCCGACGACAAGGAAGCTACCGAGCGAGCGCATCTGATCGCCCCCGGCTCGAACAGCGTCGTCGCCTCGCAATACCGGATCGTCCTGCGTGACGGCCAGGTCCGCCATCTCGAGTCGCTGGTGCGTTTCATTGCCGGCGTCGGCTCGGCCGGCCAGATTTTGGGCACGGTACGCGACATCACCGAGGAGAAGACGCGCGCCGAGGAGCTTGCCTTCGCCGCGCGTCACGACGCGCTGACCGGGTTGTTCAACCGTTCGGCCTTCGACCGGCTGCTTGCCGAGAACATTGCCATGGCCGGGCGGCTGCCGCTTGCCGTGTTCTATGTCGATCTCGACTACTTCAAGGCGCTCAACGACTATGCCGGCCATGCCGCCGGAGACCTCGCGCTGAAGAGCGTCGCGGCGGGCATCCTCGCCAGCCTGCCCGCGTCGGCGCAGGCGGCGCGCCTCGGCGGCGACGAATTCGCGCTTTTGGTGCCGAACTGCAATGACGCCTGTGCCGAGCACCTTGCCCGCGCGGTGCTTGCCGCGGTGCGCGACGCCGATATCGGCACTGCCGTCACCTCGCGCAGGCTTGCCGCCAGCATCGGCATCGCCTTCGTGCGCGACCCCAACATGAGCGTGGCCGACGCGCTCGCCTGCGCCGACGATGCCTGCTACGCCGCCAAGGCCGGCGGCCGGGACCGCTTCGCGGTGTTCTCGCCGGAAACGACGTCGGGCGCCGGCCTCAATGCCGCACGGTTGGCCGCGGACCTTGTCGATGCGATGGAGGACGGCCGGTTGAAGCTGTTCGGTCAGCAAATCCATCGGCTCGGCCAGCCATGGGAAGATAGCCGCCACGTCGAGGTGCTGGCCAGGCTCGAGGCCCGCAACGGCAAGATGATCCCGCCCGGCGATTTCATGCCGGTCGCCGAACGCTTCGGCCTTGCCGCCCGGCTCGACCGCTGGATCATCCGCACCGCGCTGACGCGCCACGGCGAGGCGATGCGCGCGGGCGCCATCTCGCTCGACTTCAACCTGTCGGCGCAGACGCTTTCCGATCCGCAGCTCTGGGATTTCGTCGACGAGGCCATCGCCGACGGCGGCGCGCCGGCCCCAGCCATCGGCTTCGAGATCACCGAAACCGCCGCCGTCACCAATTTCGATGCCGCGGCCGAGTTCGTGCGCAAGGCCAGGCAACGCCGCTGCCGCGTCAGCCTCGACGATTTCGGCGCCGGGATGAGTTCGTTCGAATATCTCAGGCGCTTCCCCGTCGATGCTATCAAGATCGACGGCTCCTTCGTCGAGCACATCGCCGAAAGCCGGTTCGACCGCGAGATCGTTTCGGCGATCACCGGTATCGCCCGCTCGATGGGCGCTGCCGTGGTTGCAGAGAAGGTCGAGGACAGGAACGCGCTGGATATTCTCATGGACATGGGCGTTGCCTATGGCCAGGGCTATTTCCTGCACCGGCCCGAGCCGCTGGAGGCGATCGTGGCGAGAGCCGCAAGCGGCACTGCGTCACCGTCGCGGCCGCATGCTAGGTCGGCACAAAAATAAGACGTTCCTAAAATTGCAATCACTCATTTAAGGGCGCCGTAATCCGGCGCGACGATGATCCGATCTCACAAAATGGACCGGAGCGCGTGGATGAAAACCCTTCCCTTGTTTGCGGCAACTGCAATCGGCCTGCTCGGCATCTTCGCCACGCAGCCGTCTTATGCCGGCTCGGACCACGGTGGCGGGGCGACGCCATCCACGATCGAAGGTGACGACGATCAGGTCAATACATCCAGCGTCAGCGACGATCATGAGGCCGCGGAGAATGACGAGGCCGGGCACAAGGGTGACGGCGCCGCTAACGGCTCGCATGAAGGCGACCAGGACGGCGATCATCAGGGCGAGGATCATGACGGCGACCACGAAGGCGGGGACAGTGCCAGCCATGACGGCGGCGCAGACAGCGGCGGCCACGACGGTGGCGGCGACAGTGGTGGCCACGAGGGCGGCGGGGGCAGCGGCGGCCATGACGGTGGCGGGGACGACTGACTCTTGGGGTGATAACGCGCCCATCGTTAAAAAGTGAGCCATCCTTCTATCGAACTCTTAGGACAACTGGGCTTATTGCCTGTGAAACGCTTTGCTCGGGACATGACGTCTTGGCTCGACTATCCGGCGTCCGAACCATGACGGAGGGCCGCCTGCGAGACCCGTAATGTCCTCGACCGTCAACATCGCCATTGTGACCCTGCAGCCGCAGCGCCCGTTGTCGACGGCCAGGCCGGCTGCCAGTAGCCACAGCGCCGTCGGCACCGCGGCTTCGCCGCTCATGCAGGCGGAGCCCACGGCCCCAGCATCCAAGTTCAGCCTCGACAACCTCAATATCACGGCGACGAAGGTCCGACTGATGGAACGTGCGGGCAAGGAGTTCCGCATTGATCAGGCCGAATACGACTCAGTGTCGTCCTACGGTACAGCGGTCAAGAACGCCGTCGAAGCGTTGAAACGGCAATCTCCGTCGGCGATCGCCGAGATCGAGAGACAGCTTGGCCTGGACCAGCTTGGCGTTTCTCTCGATAGTCTCGTCGACGCGATAGCCGATCCGCGAGGCAGCGATAGCAAAAGGCTGGATGCCGCGTTGAAGCAGCATGCGGACGGACCGGGCGCAGGCGACGCCGCATCGATCCAGTCGGACGAGCTCGGGCTTTACGGCGGCTGAGGCAGCTAGCCCATCAGCCATCTCAGCACGCCCGCCGAAGCCACCCCGATCACCACCGTCGGCAGCATCGACAGCCGTGTCGCCGCCAGCACCGTTATGGCAAGCGCCGCCAGATCGGCCGGATTCTTCGAGACGAAATCCGGCGCGATCACCGAGATCAGCACGCAGCCGGGCGCGGCTTCCATTACCGCCGTGGCGCGTGGGCCGAGCGCGCGGTTTCTCAGCACCACATAGCCGCCGATGCGGGTGAGATACGTCACGCCGGCCATCGCCAGGATGGCGAGCACGGTCATCGGATCGATCATCTCTCACCTGCCAGGAACCACGCGGCCACCAGGCCGGACAAGGCACCGGCCGCCACATACCAGGCGCCGGGCACGACGAGATAGGTGAGCGCCGCCATCGCCAGGCTGACCAGCCAGGGCCGCGCCGCGGCAAAGCCCGTCCACATGCCCCGAAGCAACACCAGGAAGACAGCAGGGAAAGCCAAGGCAAAACCATAGGTCTCGACGTCGCCGAGCAGCGGCCCGAGTGCCGCGCCGCAGGTCGTGAACGCCACCCAGGCGAGATAGAAGGGCAGGGCGGCGCCCAGATAAAAGGCCAGGCTGAAGGCCGGCCGCATGCCGGCGTCGGCGCGCTGCCGCGCATCCGCGAGGCCCACGGCCCAGCTTTCGTCGCACATCAGGAACAGCGCCGGAAAAACCTGCCGCTTCGGCAGATGGTTGATGAACGGCGCGAGTGCGGCGCCCATCAGGAAATGCCGGCTATTGACCAGAAAGGTGAGGGCGGCGATCAACAGGATATGCGGCGGCGAAGTCCAGAGCTGGATCGCGGCGAATTCTGAGCCGCCGGCGAAGTTGAGGCCGGTCATCAGCGGCACCTCGGCCACGCTCAGGCCCTTCTGCGCGGCCTGCGCGCCGAGCACCAGCGCGTAGGGGATGATGCCGAGCAGCACCGGCGTCGAAGCGGCGAGCCCGCGTCGGAACTCGCCGCCGCGTCCATCGGTGCTTTGACCCTCGGCGAGGGCGATCTCGGAAACGCTCATGGCTTTGCTTTCGGCTGGCCTCGCGGCCGCCGTTCTCCCGCTCGGTTGTGGGTTGCTATCGGTGGGGCACTATAGCCGAATTGCCTCGCAATCGGGTTGCGAAGATGCCTCGCTTCTGCCAAAATTTAGCATTGAATGGCGCATTCAAGAAAAAGATTGGAATTTGGCACTATGAAGCTAGATGAGATCGACAGGCGCATCCTGCGCGCCTTGCAGCGCGACGGGCGCATGGCCAACAACGATCTGGCCAAGGAAGTCGGCCTCTCTCCGTCGCCTTGCCTGCGGCGCGTCAAGTTGCTGGAGGAGGCCGGCGTCATCGACCGCTACGTCGCGGTGCTCAACCCGGCCAAGATCGGCCGCGGCCAGACCTTCTTCACCCGCATCTGGCTGAAGCAGCAGGATGAGGACACGATCGAGCATTTCGCCGCCGAGGTGGCGAAATTCCCCGAAGTGATGGAGTGCTATCTGATGCTGGGCGACTGCGACGCGATGGTACGGATCGTGGCGGCCGGCATCGACGACTACCGCCGCTTCCAGTCGGAGCATCTGAGCCGCATCAAGGGCGTGCAGAACGTCAAGACGGATGTGCCAAGCCAGACGATCAAGCAGACCTCGGAGATGCCGCTGTGAGGCTCTTGCCTTCTCCACAAGAAGGGGAGAAGGCAAAGTCCTCAATGATGGGCGTGGTGCTCCGCATTGCGCTTGCGCGTGGCCGCTGCCTTCTTCGCGGAAGCGGAGCGCGCGGCCGCGGATCGCTCGCCCGACGCCTTGCCGCCAGCCTTCCCGCCCTTATGCGCCGCCGGATGACCGGTATGCTTGCCGCGGCCGGAGCCGCCTGCCTTCTTGCCCCCGGCATCGTCCTTGTTGACCGTCGCCCAAGCGCGCCGCTCGGCTTCCTTCTCGGACACGCCGCGCTTTTCATAGCCTTCGGCGATATGGTCGGCCTTGCGTTCCTGCTTGTCGGTGTATTTCGATTTATCTCCGCGTGGCATTGTCCTGCTCCTTGTTGCGCTGAGTGATTGAGAGTCTCAGGAACTCTTTTTCTTGGCGACGTCGCCGAGGTCAGCCCGTTCCGGATCCTTGTTGTTCTCGTCGGCCGCGTCGCGATCCTCGTCGGGATCATCCTTGGCCGGCAGATAGCCGCGCGGCTTGTTGGCCTTCGGGCCTTCCCAGCGCGGCCATTGATCGGAGGTTCCGGGACGTCCGGTATTGGGTGAATTGCTCATCTTAACCTCGCTTTCGAGAAAGCCGTTTGCCCTCCATCCTTGGAGAACCGTCAGCCTTCCGCTTTCATGGTCCGTGCGATCTTCAAGAGTTTGTCGCGGTCGTGCCCGTGCTCCCGGATCAGTTCGCGCGCCTGCTTCGGCGACAGATCGGTGTTCTCCGCCAGGAAGCGCACGTCGGGATCGTCGCCGCCCTTGGTCGGCAAATGGCCGGTCGCCGCCGCATCGGCGGCGCCCGGCCGGTTCGGTATATTGTCGTTCGCCTGGGTCATCGCAGGCCTCCTTCGATTTCCGCCGTATCAGTTCGCTGTCTGGGACTGTCTGCGGCGTGCTTCCTTCTTGCGGCGCAGCACCTCGTCGGTGCCGACGATGTCCTTCGAGCCGCCGGTGATCGCGGTCGAGACCACGGCCGGCGGATCGCTTGCCGGAAAGGAGTCCTCAAGGCCGGACTGCAACTGCTCCTCCAGCGTATCCGGGTCTTCCGAACGGCCTTCGGCGCGACGTCCGTCGATCTCTTCCAGATCTTGCTTGGCGTCGGGATGCTCGCGCACATTGCGCAGCGTCGACACGACGAGTTCGACGGCGAATTCCTTCATCTCCTCGCTGTGCGGGGCGGCGACGTCGGTCTCCTCGACCAGGCGAACAAGCGATTGTTCGAGCTTGTCCAACTCGCGCATGCCCTGGCAGTGCCCAAGTTTCTGCGCCAGAGCTTGGATCAGCAACGGACCGAAAGTCGAGTAGGCTTGCATGCGGGTCTCATCGACCTGTTCGGGATGAAGCGTTTGCAGCGACATTGATGCCTCCGTTCAAACATCTTGCGGCGGCAGCCTGGGCAACCGACTGAAGAGGAACTGAAGGGCAGGGCAGAAGTTCCATCGCGGGGGAGATCCCGCGGGCAGATGAAATGGCGTCCGTGAAGGACACGGACGCCATTTGAATTCAGCGCTGACCGCCTTTACGGCCGGCCTCGGAGGCGCGCTGGCGGTCTTCGGCGAAGTTGCCGCTGCCACCTCGGTGCTGGCCGGCGCTCCGCTGACCCATGTTGCGGTCCTCGGCCTGCTGCTGCCCGCTGCCGCGATGCTGGTCTTCGCGGTTCTTGTGGCTCTGCTGGCCGGCCTTGACGTGCTGTTCGTGGGTTCCGCCTTGATTGGGCATATCGAATCTCCGTTAATTCGGATTTTTCTTGAGGGTGAATTCAAGGACGCGTCCAACATCCCTGAGTAAGGGCAACAGGCGCCGGCGATCGATGTTCCGGTCGAAACATTTTGTGACTCGTCAGACTGAAGTCCGATCCGGCCAGCGCATTGGGCTGGCTTGTGCAACCAAATCTCTTTTTGCGAATTGGTGAGCGGCCGACGAGAAAGCCCCCTCCATCGCCGGCTATCATGGTGCCCGCCGGTCAGCCCCGCGCAATTCCGGCGGGCACCGTTATTCATAAACAGAAGGCCGCGCAGCCGACTTCGGAGCGAGACGACGTTTTGACCTATATCTCTGCAAAGCCCGCTCGGCAGGATGCCGAAAGCCTGCCTGCCAATGACAACCAGCGTACCACCCTTGCCGATCTTTCGTTCCTCGACATCATCAACGACGAGGACGAGGTCGCCGATATTGCCAGGCGCGCCGAGCGTCTCGGCCATGCCGCGCTCATCGCAATGGCGATCGGCCTGGCGGCCCTGCCGTTGCTCTGGCTGATGCTGAGGTGAGCCAGCCGACCGGCCGCCTGGCCGGCCGGCGCCATCTGCCGGAAAGGATTGTTCTATCTTCCGGAAAAGAAGGCGTCGAGCGTGGCCGCCGTTTCGATCGGCGATTCCTCCGGAAAGAAATGGCCGCCGGGCATCGCCCCGCCGCTGGCATCGTCGGCCCAGTTCCGCCATATGCCCAGCGGTCCGTCTTCGTCCCGATACCATTCGGCCAGCGCGCCATGCTCGCTCCACAGCGCCAGCACGGGGCAGGATATACGCCGGCCGGCCTCGCGGTCCGCATGGTCGTGCAGCCGGTCGAGCGAAGCCGCCGCGCGATACTCTTCGCAGATGGCGTGGATATGCGCCGGATCGCGCAGCGCATCGACGTAAGCCTGCCGCACGCCGGGCGGGAACACGTCGGCTGCGGATCCCCAGCCGGAAAGCGCATTGTCGACGATTGCTTCGGCCGTCGCCGCCAATATCGTCTCCGGCAGCGGCTCGGGCTGCGCCAGCAGCGACCATGGCCAAAAGCCTAGCGCCAGCTTGGCATCGGCCCGGTCCCAGACCTCGGCGGTAGGGACGATGTCGAGCACGGCGAGCTTCTCGACGCGGCCCGGATGATCGAGCGCCAGCCGGTAGGCGACGCGCCCGCCGCGATCATGGCCGGCGACCAGGAAACGTTGGAAGCCGAGGTCCCCCATGAGCGCCGCCATGTCGGCCGCCATGGCGCGCTTGCCGTAGGGCGCATGATCGGCAGCCGATGGCGGGCAGGAGCTTTGCCCATAACCCCGCAGATCGGCACAGACGACGCTGAAATCCCGCGCCAGGCTGGGCGCCACGTCGCGCCACATCGCATGCGTTTCGGGAAAGCCGTGCAGCAGGAGCAGGCCAGGCCCGCTGCCGCCATGGCGGACGAAGATACGCGCCTCGCCGGTGTCTACTTCCAATGTGTCAAAATCGGCGAACATGCTTGGCTCCGGCGGGATGCGATGCTGATGGCAAAGGCCTCACTTCCAGGCCGAGTCCAGCGTCAGCGACGCCTCGAATATCTGCTCCTTCTCGGTGCGCAGCTTCACGGTGATCTTCAACTGTTCGGTCCCGGGCGCCTCGTCGCGGGCAATGTCGTGCAGGATGCGCAACGCCTCAAGACGGGCACGCTCGCGGTCGGCAAAAAGCTGCCCGTGGTCGTCAATCTGGCCATGCTCGGCGTTATGGAGGTCGAAATAATAGCGTTCCATCGGTGAAGCACTCCGGGCGTTTGGCAAGTTCAATCCCTGGCCCCGATCATGGTTCCAAGCGGTTGATCCTCAGGGAAATCCGCGGCGCGCCGGCCCTTGCTGCGCGGCCGCCTGCAACCGGCCCAGCCCTGCGGCGTTAGCTGTTGCCCATGGAGAACCGCGGATGCTGGAATCGCTTTACCTCAACCTCGGCCAGCATGACGTCCTGTCAGAAGAAGAGAAGGCGCTGCTCGCCGGCGCCATGTCGCTCGAAAGATACGTCGCCGCCGGCGAGGATATCGTCACGGAAGGCACGCGGCCGACCTACAGCACGCTCATCATCGACGGGTTTGCCGCCCGCTACAAAGTGTTGGAACACGGCGGCCGCCAGTTCACCTCGCTGCAGGTCGCGGGCGATTTCGTCGACCTTCATGCGTTTTTGCTCAAGACGATGGACCATGGCATCGTCGCGCTATCTCCCTGCCACGTCGCCGCAGCGGAGCATAGCAAGCTCAAGACGATTACCGAGCAGGCGCCGCACCTTACCCGGCTGTTGTGGCTGGACACGCTGGTCGACGGCGCCATCCACCGCGAATGGATCGTGGCCATGGGCCGGCGCTCCAAGACCTCCCATCTCGCGCATTTGATATGCGAGCTGTTCGTCAGGCTGCAGGTGGTGAAAAAGACGCGCGAGATGAGCTTCCATCTGCCGCTGTCGCAGGCCGAGCTCGCCGACGTGCTCGGCCTCTCCGTCGTCCATATGAACCGGGTCATCGGCACGCTGCGCCGCATGAACGTGGTCAGCTGGACGAACCATATGATCACGATCCTCGACTGGGAGCGGCTAGTTGCGATCGCCGAATTCGACCCAACCTATCTCAGCATGACGCGCGAGCCGAGATAGGCATCTAGCTGCGCGGGGTCTTGGATCGCGACCACAGCTCATCCAGCATGGTAAGGGCGGCACTCGGCTGGGCAGGCCTCAGCAGGCCCTGCTGCGCGGCGACCTTCTTGAAGGCGGCAAAGGCGATGGCCGGACGGCAGGTGCCGGCGATCGCGTCGTCCACCAGCCGGGCCGCCTCGAGATAGGCCGGCGCCTCCTTGTTCTTCCATGCGCCTCCGAGCGCCTTCTTGGCCTCGGCGACGGTGGTGACCACCATCGTGCCGCCGCTGACGAAGCGTATGGTGAGGGGCAGGAAACGGCTCATCGGTCCTTCACCATCCGAGCCATTCGCGCGTGCGCCAAGCAAGACCGACAAAGGGCGCGGCCGTGATCATGGTGGCGGCGAGAATAAAAAGCGGACTGTTCGTACGCATGGATTTCATGTTTCACCGTAAAAATTGCGAATGGCAGTAAACGATGACTTCGGCAGTCGGTTGCATCCGGCCGGCTGGTCCGAGGTTGCAAATCCGAGGCTACATATTGCTCGCGGGCCGGGCCGGCGGCGCCGGGCGGTGCGGCGGACGCGGGCGCGGCCTGAGCGGCACTTCGGCCAGCGAAGCGCGGATCACCCTGACGGGGACCGGCGGCGCTGCGGCGCGCCGGCGCAGCATTGCGGCCGAGAGACTGCCGATGAGAGTTCGAACGTCCATGTGGACTCCTCCTGAAGAGTCCCCCAGTGACCAAGCGTTAGCACCGCGGCCGGGCGGCCGCATTTAACTTTGATGTACGCGCAGGCATCTCGGCGAGGTGCGGCGATCCAAGGGCCAACCTTTTCCGTTGGCATGCGTTGTCCTCCGAAAGGAGACCACCATGCCGACCAGCACCCGAACGAAAACCGACACAGCCAGAAAATCAGCGACCGCCAAGAAGACAGACACGGCGAAGGCCGCGAACAGGCAGCGCGGCGTGCAACGCAAAGTCGACGCCACCGACCGCAGCAAGCCGAAACCCAAATCGCCGGGCGCCATGCAGGCCGGAGCACGCCCGTACCCGGTACCGCCTTTTCCCAAGCAGCACCACCCAAAACCCGGCGAGGAATGGGCTATCGAGCCGGCGCCGCTTTATGATGCGCCGTTCTGGCAAGGGTCGGGCAAGCTCGAGGACAAGGTTGCGCTGATCACCGGCGGCGATTCCGGCATCGGCCGCGCGGTCGCCGTGCTGTTTGCGCGCGAGGGCGCCGATATCGCCATCGCCTATCTCAGCGAGGACCGTGACGCCAAGACGACAAAGCAGGCGGTTGAGGCGGAGGGGAGGCGCTGCATCACCTTGCGCGGCGACGTGGCCGAACGCGCCTTCTGCCGCAAGGCGGTGGCGGAGACGCTCAAGGCCTTCGGCAGGCTCGACGTGCTGGTCAACAACGCTGCCTTCCAAATCCACTCGGCCGATTTCGCCGATCTGACGGAGGAGCATTTCGATACCACGCTGAAGACCAATCTCTACGGCTATTTCCATATGGCTCAGGAAGCCGTGCCGCACATGGCGCCGGGTTCTGCCATCATCAACACCGGTTCGGTCACCGGCATCGAGGGTTCGAAGGAACTGGTCGACTACTCGATGACCAAGGGCGGCATTCACGCCTTCACCCGCGCTCTCTCCGGCAACCTCATCTCGAAGGGCATCCGCGTCAATGCCGTGGCGCCGGGTCCGGTCTGGACGCCGCTCAACCCGTCCGAAAAACAAGCGGAAGACGTTTCGCAGTTCGGCGCCAAGACGCCGATGAAGCGGCCCGCCCAGCCGGAAGAGATCGCGCCGGCCTACGTGTTCCTGGCCTCGCCGCAATGCTCAAGCTACATCACCGGCGAAATCCTGCCGATCATCGGGGGTTACTGACACCCATGAGGAGGATCTCATGAAGAAAGCGCTTCTCATTGCAGTCGTCACCCTGATCCCGGCCCTGCCGGCGGTGGCCCAGAATGCCGCCCAGCCGAACGACCAGCAGGCGCAGAACTGCCAGGCCAAGCCCGACGCCAACGACCAGCAGCAGAAACAAAAGCAGCAGGCCGACACGGATGAGCTGTCGAAAAAACTCGGCAATTGCGGCGGCGTGCTGAAGCCGCCGCCGACCGGCGACAAGAACGCGACGCCGCCGCCCCCGACAGGCAGCGACATGCCGGTGATCAAGCCGGGCGAAATTCCGCCGCAGACCGGCCAATGAGGCCCGTCTTCAACAACAAGGGTTCAATGCTTGCGCTTCTCGCCCTCGGTCGCCTTGGCGGCCGGCAAGTTGTGGGCCTCGCGTATCATCTGCAATGCCTCCTCACGCGTGAGGCCGCATTTGCGGGCAAAATAAGCCGCTTCGAGGATCTCGGCCTCGGAAGCCGCCGAAACAGTGGAAGCCGGCCGTCTGTGCTTCTTCTTGGCCATCGGTTCACCGCGCCATGAATCACTTAGTCAGCTAAATATAGGCCCGTTGTTTCTCATTGCAAATTCACCGCTGCTTTTGGCGATCCTGCTGGGCTGCCTGTGCATTGGGGAACCATTGCACCGGCACAGGATTGTGACTTGCGGGCCGCGTCAGCCGGACCTGGTGGCAAAGAGAACAGGGCTGGTTTCTCCGGCTTCCCGCCCTGGCCAACGAAAAGGCAGTCGAGCTCTTGTCCCACCCGGCCCGCTCCGAGCTTGGGGCAGTACATGGCAGTGGATACGGAATTAAACGGTGGCGGCGTCGAACCGCGCAAGGGCATGCCCAGCCCGCGTCTCGGCGAGAGCGAATTCAAGCAACGCTACAGGAAGCTGTTCTACGATCCGGCCTTCGAGCCGGAGGCCGAAGCCATAGGCAGGCTGGCCGAAATCGCTTGGCAGGCCTATAGCGAGGAACGCAAAAGTCCGGTGACCCGCAAAGCGGGAGAGGGTTTTCACGACCCAAGCTACGATCTCTCCGTCGAATGGATCGCCGCTCACGATGCGGTCAAGGCCGCGCAACGGCGCCACGAGGACAGAACTGCACCGTCGCGCATCCTGATCATCAACGGCTCCTCACGCAGCGAGCATACTTGCCCGGGCGAAATGTCGAAAAGCTTTCGTCTCGTCGAACTGGCGCGCCGCGCCATTGCCGGCAGGCCGGGCTTTTCCGTTGAAGTGCTCGATCTGTCGCGGCTCGCTTCCGAATATGGCCGCAGGATCTACCCTTGCAAGGCCTGCTTCTCGACAGCGGCGGCGCTCTGCCACTGGCCGTGCTCGTGCTATCCGAACCATTCGCTCGGCCAGGTGCACGACTGGATGAACGACATTTATCCCCTTTGGGTCGAGGCGCATGGCGTGATGATCGTCACGCCCGTCAACTGGTACCAGACCTCCTCGCCAGTGAAGTTGATGATGGACCGGCTGGTCTGCGCTGACGGTGGCAATCCCGATCCGTCTTTGACGCAGGGCAAGGATGCAGCGCTTGCCAAGCAAGCCGAACTCGCTGGCTGGAGCTATCCCCGCCATCTCGAAGGCCGGTTGTTTTCGGTTGTCGTTCATGGCGATACGGAAGGCGCTGCGAACGTGCGGCATGCGCTTGCCGACTGGCTGCGTTCGATGAAGCTCGATCCCGTCGGCGAGATTGCCGAACTCGACCGCTATATTGGCTACTGGAAACCCTATGCAACCAGCCATGACGAGCTCGACGCTGACAAGGACGTTCAGGTTGAAGTAACCAACGCCGCGCTAGCCCTGGCCGAAGCGGTGGCGAGGCGCCGGGCAGGGGAATTCCCCACCATCGGAGCCGACCTCAAGGATCCACGCCCGAAATAGAGGAAGAAGATGCCGCGCTGGGCCAACGAAGGCTGGACAATCCTCAAGGAAAGCGCCTCCGGCTATATTGCCGACAATGCGCTGAGCCACGGCGCGGCGATGGCGTTCTACGCCACCACCTCGCTGGCGCCGATCCTGCTGATCGTGGTCGCGATTGCCGGGTTCGTCATCGGCAATGATGCTGCGCAATTGGCGCTCTCGGCACAGATATCGGGCGTCATGGGACCGCAGAGCGCTGATCTTCTCAAGGCAACGGTCGAGACCGCCTCGCAGCGCGGGTCCGGTACTTTGGCCGCCTTGATCGGGCTGATCACGCTTTTAATCACCGCGTCCGGCGTCTTCGGCGAGATGCAGCAGACATTGAACGAGATCTGGAAGGTCAAGCCCACCAGCGTGTCGTTTTCGCGCCTGGTGCGGGCGAGGGCGGTGAGCCTCGGACTTGTGGCGGCGCTCGGCTTCCTGCTGCTAGTGTCGCTTGCAGCCAGCACTGCAATCGCCGCGCTTGGCGAAGTCATTAACCGCAGCCTGCCGTTTGGAACGCTGATCGTCAGCGGCATCAACACGGTCGTCTCCTTCGCATTGATCGCTCTGCTCTTCGCCGCCATCTACAAGGTCCTGCCGGACCGGGAGCTCAAATGGCGTGACGTGGGCGTCGGGGCGTTGGTCACGGCGCTGCTCTTCACCATCGGCAAATCGCTGATCGGCTGGTACATCGGCACCAGTGCCATAGCGACGTCCTACGGAGCGGCGGGCGCACTGATGGTGGTGCTGGTCTGGGTCTATTATTCGGCACAGATTTTTCTTTTCGGCGCCGAGATTACCCGCGCCTATTCGGTACGGCGCGGCAGCCGGCGCGACCTCGCGCCGGTCGTTGCGAATGCAACCGACCGGGCTGCGCCGCACCATGCCGAAGAAGTAGCCAAACCGGGGACGACGATGCCGGCCGACGCTGGTGCAAGTGTCGGCGCGGCGGCGCCTCGGGCATCCGGCGGCGGGATCGTCCTATGGATTGTCCTCGGCAGCCTGATCACTCTGCTTGTCACGCGGGTCTTACGCCGCTCAGGCTGACACGACCTCGTCGCCGGGCTCGGGCCTTACCGTCGTTCTTCCTGCCGTTTCTCGATTTCGTAGGACAGCCAGCGGCAGAACATGCCGATAACCGAGGTAGCGGCTCCGCCGAGCAGACAAGCAATCAACAACGGACTTTTCGAGGCACCGTCCCAGCTGACGATCGCCAGCAGCGCCACGCTCACTGTGGAAATCAGATACCCTGTACCCTTGAGAAGATGAAGCGACGATCTGGTCATGTTGGCCCGCCTTCCAATGAACAGACAATCAGGATCGAAGTTCCATTTAGCCGATGTTCCTCCAGACGGTGGAGGCACTTGCTGGAAACCGGGAAGGCAGGCTGGCCCGGCCGCGACATACAACTCACTTGGGACTGAAGTCGCACGCAGCGCCGCTTTGGTCCAAGCAGTGAAACCTCAGCCCGCCGTTGGTGGTTGTGGGACGATTTGACGGATATTTGAGTCCCTTCATCGTCAACTGTTTGAACGCCCATCATTCCCGCGACTGGTGGGCGTTCATTCGAGGCCAATGATCCAGTGCCAAGGGGCGGACCGGATGACATGCGGCACGCTGTGAGGCGCCCCGACAGCGGTCGCGGGGCGCGCCCGATCCTCATCGGTAATCTGACGGCCGAGCTTTTTCTATCGCGGGGGGGATTGGTCCGTCCTCGACAAGGATATCCTTCTTGCGCGCGAATGCGGCGAAAATGCCTCGCGCGGTTTCCGCGTCGACTTCGCCGACCAAAGCCGCCTTGCAGGCACGGATAGCCGCTTTCTGCTCCGGGCTATTGCCGCACCAGTCGGTCGCGAACTGATAGGCATCGACGACGGTGTTCAGTTGCCGGGGAAAGCCCAGTCCGACCCAAACGCGAAGGGGTTTCTCGAAAGGTTTGGAAAGCATCGCGAACTCCCATAACCGCGAAACTTTCAAACAGTCAGTCCGCCGCCGCGGCCGCCTTTGCCGGTCATCCATGGCAAGGGCATACTCACGTCCTCGAGAATTTTGACCGACCTTGCGAAACCGCTAAAAGCATCTCTGGCGGCAGTCAGCGGATAGCCGCCGTCGAATGCCCGCTGGCAGGCACGAAGTGCCGTTTCAAAGATGGTTCCGCGCCTGTTCTTGGGCCACGCGTAGAGAAATTCCAGGGCATCTTCCAGACACGCGATTTCCTGGATGAGGCTGTCTCCGCTCTTCACGAAAACAGGGCTGTCGAACATGCGATCGTTCATAACGTCCTCCAATCGAACGAACAATTGAGTTCAGGCAACGGCTTGGTGCCGACAGCGGCCCAAGCTCAGCGGCGATATGGGTTTGTAGATCTTGACCGTCAAGAGGCCCGGGGTCGCTGCAAGAACCGGCGCGCCAATTCTGCCATCCAGGACGAATTATCGGTCCAACAAACAGCTAAGATCGTTGGTGGCGAGGGCAGCGGCCGCCGTCGTTCGATTAGACCTGCAATGTGGCAGAGAGCCCTGGCAAGCTGCCGGGGCTCGGCGGCCGTCAGCGGATCGTCCGCTATGCGGCTTCAGCCGCGACGTTGACCGCGGATTCGGCAAGCTGGGTAAGCGCGGCGTCCGTTTCCTTTTCTTCGTTCAGCGTCTTGTCGAGCAAGGTGACGGCCTCCGTCAGGCCGAGTTCCTGCGCCCAGGTCCTGAGCGTGCCGTAGCGAGAGATCTCGTAATGCTCCACGGCTTGGGCGGCAGCCAGCAGGCCGGCGTCGAGCGAGGGCGAGCCCTTGTACTCGTCCATGATCTCGGCACCTTCCTCGGTGATGCCTATGATGGCGGCACAAGTCTTGCCCGCCGGTTTCTTATCGATTACCTCGAACACTTCCTCGAGACGGGCGACATGTTCCTCCGTCTGGTCGCGATGCTTCTCGAAGGCCATTTTCAGCGCGTCATCGTGCGCCGCCTTCGCCATCTTGGGCAGCGTTGTCAGGATTTTCTTCTCGGCGAAATAGATATCCTTCAGCGTGTCATGGAAAAGTTCGTTGAGGCCCTTGTTCGAGGCCGCTTTCGTCGTCGCCATTCTGAATCTCCTGGTGCGGTTGGATTACCACCAACACGGCCCGACCAAAGTTGTTCCAGAAAGAAATACATGCGGCGACACAGCTAAAAGCATCAATTGTTATTGACGGCGACGAAGCACCGCCGCGGCCAGGCAATTGGCCGGACCGACGCATGAACCGCCCGACTGTCGCATCTGAAAGGCCGCTTTCCCCTGCTCAGGATTCACGCAAACCACTGCGCGATAAGGCCCACCGACGAGGCTGCCATTGTGATTGTCGTTAGCCATCCCATCGCGCGCAGCCAACCCTGAACCGGGAATTCACCCATGATGTCCTTGCGGCCGGCCATTCGCATCATGACGATCAGCACGGGAACGGCGCATATGCCGTTGATGACGGCGCTCCAGTAAAGCGCCTTGATCGGATCGATCGGGGTAAACATGATCCCGGTGCCAAGAGCGGTCGCGGCGGCGAGTGTGACGTAAAACGCCAACGCTTCCTTCGGCTTGCGCTGCAGCCCCACCGTCCAGTGCAGGGCTTCGCCGACGGCGAAAGCCGCTGACCCCGCCAGCACCGGCACAGCCAAAAGCCCGGTGCCGATAATTCCCATCGAGAAAATGATGAAGGCGAACTTTCCGGCGGCTGGCTCCAGAGCCTTGGCCGCGTCCGTGGACGAAGCAATATCGGTCACCCCCGCCTTGTGAAGCGTGGCGGCCGTGGTGAAGATGATCGCGACGCCTATCAAATTCGAAAACGCCATTCCGACCAGCGTATCGGCGCGTATCCGCCGGAATGCCCTGGAAGCTTGCCACGGCGCCCATCGGAGCGGCTTGGCGCTTGGCTTGAGTTCCTCCTCCTCGACCTCCTGCGAGGCCTGCCAGAAGAACAAATAAGGCGAGATGGTCGTGCCGAGGATCGCGAGCAGCGTGGTGAAGAAAGCGCCACTCCATTGAATGTGCGGAACAAGCAAGCCTTTGGCCGCATCGGCCCAGGCTACATTCGCGGCGAACATGGCAATGACGTAGGCGAAGAGGCTCAAAGTTGTCCATTTGAGCACTTTCACGTAGCGGGTGTAGTCGATGAAGACGATCGCGCAGATACAGATGATCGCGAATGCGATGACATAGAGCGGGCTCGGCCCGCCGATGAGCAGCTCCAACGCGTCCGCCATGGCGCTGAGGTCGGCACCGATATTGATGACGTTGGCGACGGAAAGCAGCACCACCACGACGCAGAGCAGCGAGGCGGGATAGTGTCTGCTGAGATTGCCGGAAATCCCCTTGCCGGTGGTGCGGCCGATGCGGGCGGCGATCTCCTGGATCGCCGCCATCAGCGGGAACGTGAACAGCATGCTCCAGCCGATATTGAAACCGAGCTGCGCGCCAGCTTGGCTGTAGCTTCCGATGCCGGAGGGATCGTCGTCGGATGCGCCGGTGATAAAACCGGGGCCGATCGTACGCAGGAACCGTTGCAAAGGTCCCTTCGCCGACGTGTTGCTTCGTTCTCTCTCGATGTGCGAACCGACTTCGGCCATCCTTGGTTCTTCCATGCCCGGCCGAGCGCTAGCGCAATGGCAGCCGAGGCCAGGGTTAATCGGAGCGACTTGCACGACAGGCTCGGACAGGTGTTTTGCGTAGATAAGCAAGAGCTAACGAAGATGGTGGGTAACTGGCGGCGATGACGTCGGTTCCGCCGTCATCGTCACTTTCGCATCAGAGGGCGGATCCGGTCGGGTGCCGAAAAGGGTCCTACATAAATATATCGGGGGTTGTCTTGCCGGGAGTCAGTTTAAACGCTATATGTGTGATATCGATCTTGTTGAACGAACGTTGTTTCAGGGCCTTTGCGCCCGACGATCTTCCCTCTCAATTTCGAAAACCGTGACGTTTGGCATTCGGCCAAGCGGCGGTAATTTGCGTCGATTTGAAAGGAAATCGTATGACTACTGGAACCGTGAAGTTTTTCAACGCCACCAAGGGCTTTGGCTTCATCGAACAGGGCGGCGGCCAGCCGGACGTGTTCGTTCACATCTCCGCCGTGGAGCGCGCAGGGATGCGTTCTCTCGTCGAAGGCCAGAAGGTAAGCTTTGACGTCGTCAAGGACGCTCGCAGCGGCAAGAGCGCCGCGGAGAACCTCCAGGCAGCCTAAGCCATGCGTCGGCGCCTTTGACCACGGATGTACCGGCACAGGCGCTGGGGCTTTGAGGGAAGGTCGGGTTCGCCCGGCCTTTTTCGTTTGCATAGCGAGGTAGCACATGGCTGATACGAATGTGTTCAAGCCGAAAGGCGACGCCAAGAACGAGGCCACTACAAAAACCGCGCGCGCCATCATCGACAGCGAGGCGGCGGCCAGGATTGCCAAAACGGCGCGTCTTCGCAAGGCCAGGCTTGCGCAGGAGCCGGTGGAGGAGCCGGTAAAGAAGGTGAAGAAGAAGGCCGCCGCCAAATAGGGGCGCGGCGTGAGCGGCGCCGTGGCGGCCGGGCTGGTTCACCCTTTCCTGAGATGGTCGCCCCGGCTGCGGGAAAATCTCGATAAGCCTTTGATCAGTGCCGTCCCTTGAGGAACCTCGCCTCTCTCACCAGTGAAGTCCAGTCAGGGCCGATAAGCTTGATCAGTTCGCGAGCTTCGTCCTCCGAGATGTCCGTATCCTTTGCCAGGCGGCGGGCAAGCAATTCCACATCGCCCTGTGCTGGTTGAGCCGCTTTGCCATCGCCGGGTTCGGCGCCGTCGCCTCGGTTGATCATGAGCCAACTCCTTCCGGGTAGGAACTTTCGAGGCGGCGGCATGTTTCATGCGTTTCTGCAATTTGATGTCCGGGGCGTCCCGCTGGCGGCGGACCATAAGGTCCGAGGCTGATCCCCGATGCCGCGCCTTTCTGGAACCGGCGCAAGGCGGCGCGCCCGCGGCCTCCCGAAGGCAAGCCGATCCGGATAATCCAGCGCGCCTTCGGCGCGTGCGGAACTCGGCCATGGTAGCCCATCAGAGCCATTTATGCCGTTTCGACCTGCAGGTCGAAACGCCGTCGCGCAGGCTTGACCGGCTTACTCAAAGGCGCTGCCGCGAGGCAACGCCCTTCGTTTTGGGAGCCGGCTGTTACCAGCCCTGCATCCTGTACCAGTCGTCGATGTCGCGGCGCACGCGATCCTTCTCCAGGCCGTAGCGTTCCTGGATTACGCCTTCGAGCTGGTCGCGCTTTCCGGCGATACGATCGAGATCGTCGTCGGTCAGCTTGCCCCACTGTTCCTTCACCTTGCCCTTCACCTGCTTCCAATTGCCTTCGACGCGGTTCCAGTCCATGGCCGGACCTCCTGTTGGATACGGAGGGCTAACGGCAACACGACCGCGAAGTTCCTGTCGAAAGCTCTTTCTGCGTCGAGGCAGACGCTGAGCACAACGAAACGGACGAATGTGCCTTCATCTGGCCGTCATAATGAACCGCCAAATTAGCAAACGCTGAACGTGACCCCGGTCAGCATGTTCCCAAGACCTCTCTTGCCCGGCTCCTGGTCCGGGCTTCTTTTTAATGCATGTCGCCCAGAATGCGCAGCGGTTCTGGGACGACGGGCATCAAAACAAAGACTTAAAGCGTGTCGTCTGAATTCATTTCAGCGACGCGCCTCAGGTGCTGGCATCCCGCCTGGAACGGGTGGCGCGGATTGGCGATGGCGCATCCTCAAAAATCCGGCAGCGTTGGAACATTAGGCCGGTGCCGAGGTTCTTGCATGCATGGATGGCGCGCAGTTTCCCCGAAGCCCGTCATCCGGACCGGGTTCCGACCCGAGCAAGCCCGCCTCGGCCGTCCCTCGCCGGGACGGGCTTTATCGTGACGAGATCGGAAGGACCATGCTTCACCAAGCCGCCAAAATCGCCGAGCAGGCCCATCGGGGTCAGAAAGACAAGACCGGCAGACCCTACATCGAACATCTGAGACGGGTTGCCGATGCGGTCGAAACGCTGGACGAAAAGACGGTTGCCTATCTGCATGACGTGGTCGAGAAAGGCGAGGGTTGGAGTCTCGAGCGGCTGCACGGCGCCGGCTTCGGCCTGCCGGTGGTGGCGGCGGTCGATGCGCTGACCAGGCGCATGGACGAGAGCGAGGAGAGTTTCATTTTCCGCGCCGCCTCGAACGAGCTTGCCCTGCCGGTTAAGATAGCCGACCTGCGCGACAATCTGTGGCAAGCTCATCAGGCGGGCGTTGCGCCGGACCGGTATGAGACGGGGCTCGACATTCTGGGCGAGTTGGCCGCCAGGGACTGAGCGGCGCACTGGGCTGCTGCCGGCGGCGCCCCGCTATTCGTCGAGCTGCAGCAAATCGAGCCGCGCGTCGGGCAGCGCGTGCTCCCACAGGGCCCTTTCGAGGTCGTTGCGGTTGTCGCCGCCCGTGGCTTCCGGCAGGTCGAGCGCCGTTAAGGCCTGGTCGTCGAACTCGATCGGCGCCCCGTAAAGTTGGGCGATTTGCATCACCAGGCTTTCGATGTCCTCGCGGGCGATGTTCTCGGCGAGGTTCTTGAGCCTGATTTCTTCCGCAACCCGGATGATGTTGACGATGCCGTCGATCCGCAGGGCCTGCTGGACCTTGCAGTGAGAGTCGTCGCGCAGCCGGTTGGAAAATCCTCGCATCATTGGAAAACCCTCCTTTCGCGGGGGTCTATCCCTCTGTTGCAACCATGCGCTGGAGTAGTGCGGTTGGCAATACACAAATTTTAAAAACAATAAATAAATCAGCCGGTTAGCAAAGTAGATCAAACGCGGTTTCACCGCATCCTTAGCATCGTTGGCTTCATTGTCGGTCGGCAAATCATCCCCTCTTGACGCCTTATGGCCGCTTCCTATTTCTACTCACAGTTAGGCACATACTAACTCACAAGCATTCGGCTCGGGTGGAGGCGGAAAGTGGTTGAGCTTGAACGGCCGCAAAGATTGCAGATCATGCTGACCGACGAGGAATTGGCGGCGCTGGAAAACTGGCGTTTCGAAAAACGCATGCCAAGCCGCTCGGCCGCCGTGCGCGAGCTTTTGCGCCGTGGGCTGGCGTCCGATGGGTTTCTGACCGCTGACCTGGGCGCGAAGTCGCAGGATTTCGGCGTGATATCGCTGGATCGGAAGGTCGCAGATGGCTCCAGCGACTCGAAACCCTGAGCAGATGCACGCTCGCTCGCGGCAGATTGCCTTGACCTCGGCCGGCCCTAATTACCGTCCATGACCAATCCCGGGGGGACGTTCCGACACGATCCGAACGCCGATGCGCGCTTGGCCGCGATCGTCGATTCTTCCTACGACGCCATCGTTGGCAAGACTCTGGACAGCGTGATCACCGACTGGAACCACGCGGCCGAACGGATGTTCGGCCATACAGCCGAAGAGGCCATCGGCCGGTCGATCCTGATGCTGATCCCAGAGCATATGCAAGACGAGGAAACCGAGATCATCGGCCGCATTCGCAAGGGGGAGCGCATTCCGAGCTTTGAGACGGTGCGCAGGCGCAAGGACGGCTCGCTGATCACCGTTTCACTGACGATTTCGCCGATCAAGAACAATGCGGGCGAGATCATCGGCGCCTCGACGATCGCCCGCGATATCAGCGCTGCCAAGGAAAGCGAGCGCCGCATCCGGCTCTTGATGCGCGAGGTCAATCACCGCGTGAAGAACCAGTTCGCCGTGATCCTGTCGATGATCAGGGAAACCAGCAAGCGCTCCACCGATCCGGGCGAGTTCGAGGAACTGATCCGTTCGCGCATCATGGCGCTGTCGCGCTCGCACGATCTCCTGGTCACCTCCGAATGGGCCGGCGCCAGCCTGTTCGACCTGATCCAGGAGCATCTGAAGCCTTTCGGCCATGAGGAGCGCATCTCGCTTTCCGGGCCGCTCCTGAAGCTGCAGTCCAACGCCGTGCAGAATCTCGGCATGGCCTTCCACGAGTTGGGCACCAACTCATCCAAATATGGCGCGCTGGCGGGCGAAGGCGGCCGCATCGAAATCACCTGGCAGGTCGAGCCCGGCCCGCGAGCGCAGCGGCGCTTTCATCTTCTGTGGCACGAGACATCCGGCGCGACGGCCGTTGGAGCTGAGCAGAAGACGAGTGAGCGCAAGGGTTTTGGCACCGTGGTGCTGCAGCGGGTGGCGCCGCAGTCGCTGAGCGGTTCCTCAAGCCTCGAACGCTCGCCCGGCAGCGTGAAATGGACGCTCGACGCGCCGCTCGAGGCGATCGTCGTTCCGCAGCTGGGGGCAGAGGGCGACACCGACTTCGGCGTCTGAGCGGCAGGCGGCGGGATTTCTGCCGTCCCACGCCGGGCGACGCGCAGTCCGGGCCCGCCTGACCGCCACTTGCAGCCTGATAGAAACGTAATTACATCAATCGCTAAGCGTGCAATGTCCACGCGGATACAGTTGCTTTGGTCAAGCTTCGTCTATGGAGGTTGTCATGCCAAGCAAACTGATGGAAGCAAGAAAGAGTCAGGACTGGATCACCCTGATCCTGGCGATTTGCCTGTTCATCTCACCATGGGTCATCGGATTCACCGCAGCGACGGTGCCCGCGTGGAACGCCTGGATTGTCGGCGTTCTCCTCGGCGCGCTGGCGCTCGCGACGCTTTCGGTGTTCGCCGAATGGGAAGAATGGGTAAACGTCGTCCTCGGGCTCTGGCTGATCGTGTCGCCCTGGTTGCTACACTTCGCGGCTGACACGTATGTCATGGCCACGCATGTCGTTCTCGGCGTACTGGTGGTCGCGGCATCGGCCTGGGCTGTCTGGGACTTCCGTCATCCCCACGCTCATGCGTGAGCGGTGATTGAGCGGGAGCCCGCCGCGCAAGCGGCGAGCTCCTGCTACTGCGGCGTCTGGGCATCGGGCTGAGCGGCCATTGCAGCGTCTTCACGCGATTGCTGCAACGGGAAACGTTTTGGTGCATTCTTGGGAATGGTCTCGATGCTTAACCCCGACACCCCGGCCAAGTGCTGCTCCTACTGCGGCGGCCGCGACCATGATTTCGAGGAATGCCCGAAACGCAAGGCCGACGCTGAGAAGGAAAAGGTGGAGCGGGAGCCGGCCGTGATCAGGCTCCCATATTCTCGTCACGCGTCCTCCAACCAGTAGATCGCGCCTTGCGTCGCCATAAAGAGATCTTGCTGCGCGGCCCGCGTCCACGGCTCGATTGCCGACAGGGGTACCGTCGAGCCGTCGTCTCAATTTGGCACTCGCCTTATCCCCTCAGCGCACGCGCCGCCGCCTCCGCGAACGAGATGTCGCCCTTGATCTCGCGCATCGCCATCGAAGTAACCGTGCGGCGCACGCCGGGCAGGCGGCTGAGTTCCTCGCGCAGCATCCGGTCGAGCGCCATCATGTCGACGGTGACGATCTGGAGCAGATAGTCGGCTTCGCCCGTGGTGGCGTAGCAGCGGCGGATCAGCGGGTGCTTCTTCACTGCCGCCTCGAAGGCATCCGACACCTCGAAGTCGATCGACACCTGAATGAAGGCCTCGATGCCGAAGCCGATCCTGGCCGGGTCGATGCGGGTCGAATATCCGCGGATAACGCCGGCCTCTTCCAGCGCCTTCACCCGTTTCCAGCAAGGCGTCTTGCTCAAGCCGACCTCCTCGGCGAGTTCGCCGAACGAAATGCGTGCGTCGCGCTCAAGCGCGGCGACTATTCTGCGGTCGAGAGCATCCAGCGTCATTCGTTCTCCAATATGACAGAAGATATCGACGATCGTCCTTCATTCCACGTCATTTGGATAACAGAAAGGAACAATGTTCAAGCCGAAAGCGCTATCCTTGTCGCCTGGTCGAAAACCTGCCGCGAGGAGGATACGCCATGGACAAGACGGACTATCACGCCCGCATCGAGGCCCCCGAGATGCGCGACTACGGCGTCTATCTGAAATGCGATCAGCTGCTCGCCTGCCAAAAACCGCTCTCCGGCATGGTCAACGCCGACGAGCTGCAGTTCCAGATCGTGCACCAGGTCGAGGAACTGTGGATGAAGCTCATCGCCTACACGCTGGTCGATGTCCTTGACTATCTGGAGAAACAGGACACGCATCGCATCGTCACGCTGATGGGCCGCGTACACCGGCTGATGCGCATGATGACGGCGCAGCTCGACCTCCTGGAGACCATGTCGCCCAAGGAGTACCAGCAGATCCGCCTGCAGCTCGGCAATGGCAGCGGCCAGGAATCGCCGGGCTTCAAGCTTTTGCTGCGCCTGCCGCCGGACCTTTGGCGGGCCTTCAGGCGTGCCTATCTCGACGGCCGCGGGCTGACCGTGGAGGATATCTATGACGAGCATTACGACCACGGCGATTCCTATGTCGTGGCCGAGGCGCTGATCGAGTTCGACGAGCTGTTCCAGAAATTCCGCGCCAACCACCTCTATCTGATCCACCGCTCGATCGGGCTCGGCGCGAAGTCGCTGAAAGGCAGGCCGGTGGAGATCCTCGAAGGCGGCGCCCGCCACCGCTTCTTCCCCGAGCTCTGGGACATTCGCTGCGCCATGACGGACCGCTGGGGCGCCGAATACGGCACCGTTCGGGATTCGATCAGCCATCTGCCGCAACTTTCTCCTTCTCCCCTTGTGGGAGAAAGTGGCCGCGAAGCGGCCGGATGAGGGGTGTTCCAGGGAAAGCCAGCGTTTCACTCCGCTGGAACACCCTCATCCGTCTCGGCGCTGAAGCGCCGATCCACCTTCTCCCACAAGGGGAGAAGGAGAAAGTTGTGGCGCCTCTCGCCAAACAATTTTTCCAGCGCCTGTCGGAACCATCTCTCTCCGCCCGTCCTTGGGGGCATCAACCGCTTCAACAATCCGGAGGACACCGTGGAAATGCAGTCGACCTGGCAGACCGCCGCCATTCTCATCGCCCGCCTAATCTTCGCCGCCATGTTCGCGATGGCCGTCGCCTTCAAGCTGATGGATATCGGCGCCACCGCAGGCTACATCGCGGCCGCCGGCTTCCCGTTCCCGCTGTTCCTGGCCTGGTGCGCGGCGATCCTCGAAGCGTTGCTGGTGATCGCCTTCCTCACCGGCGCTTATCTGACGCCGTTGGCGTTGATTGGCGCCGTCTACGTCACCTTCCTCGGCTTCGCCTTTCACGGCCCGTCGCACTGGGCCGGAAACCAGGCCGAGTTTGGCGCCTTCATGTCGCATTTCCCGTTCGCCGCCGGCCTGCTCTACGCCGCCGCCCACGGCCCGGGCAGCGTGCTGGCCGTCAAGCTGGGTTGGCCGGGCAGGGCATGAACTTTCCTTCTCCCGTTCTACGGGAGAAGGTGGCCGAAGGCCGGATGAGGGCGGCGCCAACATTTCAAGACAAGGCGCCTTCCCACATGCTCACATCTGATCGTTATACGGCTCTTTCATCTGGCCGACCATGCGCGCCAGCTTCGAGAAGGACGGCATGTCGGCTTCCGGCTGGCACTGGTTGGCGAGTTCGAGCAGCCGGATCGGGAAGTTGACGGCGTCGCGGCTGGAGGCCGACATGCCTTCCGAGCGCTCCTCGCTGGTTTCGCTGGCCTCCGCCTTGCGCAGCGCGATGTCGATCTCCTCGACCGTCAGCACGCCCTTGCGCACCAGCACCTGGTTGACCGAAGCGACGGCCATCAGGAGGCCCTCGAGCTGCAGATTGGCGACATTCATGGCTTTTGCTCCCATTGACCGGGGTGAAACGCGCGAGCCGCGGTTACGATCCGGAGATGCGCAAGCCTCGCTTAGGCCTCCATCCACCGCTCTCCATATTCGCTCCAAAGCCGCCTGATCTCGCGGTTGCCGAGCGGCGGCGTCTGGCGATCGCCGTAGAAGACAGCGACAGCGCTGAGGTCATATTGGCCCTCGGCCTGGGCGATGAAGCGGATCGCTTCGCCGAGCGGTCTCGAATGGAAGATCGGATCGGCCTGGCCCCGGCCCAGGCTGCGAACGCCCGAAATGCTTGCTGGCACATGCCGCATCCGAAAGACGGATGCCATGGCAGGTTTGTCCATGCCTGCTCTCCGCGATTCCCCTTAGGGAATGATCCCATAAGCATCGGCTAATGACCAGCCCGGGACGGCCGCCGGAACAGAGCGGGCCCCAGAACAACCTCGGGAACTAAAAAGCCGGCGGGGAAAGAAAAAGGCCCGGGCGCGACGGCCCAGCGCGCGGCCGCCGCAAAGCAACCCTCGCTCACTATTGTTTTCCGGCTCGGCTCTCTAGCCGGGCCGGCAATGTCTACCTGTGCCAACGATGCAGCCAGTCCGGCTCGGGGGCGGAGCTTCGGCTGATCGCCATGCCGGCCAGCAAGCCGACCAGGCCGCCGATCAACATCGCGGTCGAGAAGGTGCCGGGGTTCTGCTGCACGGTCTCCGAAACGCTCTGCGCCTGGCTGCGCAACTGGCTCGCCGCGCGCGACGCGCGGTCAGAGGCGCCGCTGTAAAGGTTCGAAGCCCGGTCGGCCGCGCCCCGATACCAACCATGCGCGGTCTCTGCGGCTTCCCCGGCCTGTTCGGAAAGCGTGCGGTTCAGCCGGTTCACCTCACGCTTCAATTCGGCGATCTGCTTCTTCATCGCGTCTTCCGATGCCCGCGAGGCTCGTGCGCTGCTGCGGGACGCGGGACGGGTGCGCGTGGCGCGCGCGGCGGCGGTTTTCGCGTTGCCGTTGGCTGAATTGGTGGTGCTGGTGTCATTGTCTGCCATCGGTCTCTCCTTTTTGCCTCCTGGGAACGAACGGCCGAGCCGTGCCATTGTTCCCCCGCGGTTTTCCGCAGGCGCGCCGCCAGACCAAAAGACGAGGGCCGCGAAGCGAACTCCACGGCCCTTGGTCCAAGCCCGATGCCCTTGCTTGCCGCAGTTACTTGCCGCAGTTGTTGTCGTTCACGTTCGGCTGCACCGTGGTGGCGGTGCTGTTGTTGGCATCGCCCATTGCGCCCTGCGGATGATTCGCGCAGTTCTTGTCGGCGTTCGAATTCATGTCGCCGCCTGTGATGCTGCCGGTCGTGCCGGTATCGGGCGGAGCGGCCTGGTCAGGCGACGGCGCGGCCGGCGTCTTCGGCTCGACGGTAACGGTCTGGCCGCTGCCCGTGCCGTCATTTCCGGCGGTACCCGCGTTCTGGGCCATCGCCGCCGTCGCGAGGCCGATGGTCAAGGCCGAAGCTGCAAGAATCCTTGTAAGCATGATCTCTTCTCCTCTGTTGCGAGACGGTCATCTGTCGCGTTGCGACTAGGGGTGGAATCCGTCGGACCAAGGTTGGTTCCGACAAAAATTGTTGTGATCTGGCCCGGCGTTTCAATCTATAGGTGTGGCGCGCACGGGGGCTTTGCCGCCGGTATTTTGAGAAATTTAGGAAAATGTACCTAGAGGCTATTGCCTGGTGAAGGCAGCTATGCTACTATTTTGTCCATGGTGCTGATTTGCGCCAACGACCCGCCGCCGGCGGGTTTTTTGTTTTTCGCGCCATCCATTCTTTCGAAGCGCTGGCGGCGCCTTCCCTGTCCTGCGGCGCTTTCAACATTCTGCTGGAGGCCCAGATGCCACGCTATGCCACCATCGTCACCGCCGATGACGGCGCCGAGATCGTCAGCGCTATCGGCGAATTCGAAGGCACAAGCCTTCCGCACCGCTCGGGCCGTTTCGAGCAGGTCGCGCCGGGCGTGCGCATCGGTATGGTTCGCGGTGGCCTTGATGAAGCCGTCGCCGGTTTCGGTTTCCCGCGCCAGGGCCTCGGCCCGGCTGCGGTCCGCACAGCCACGGCGGGGCTGAAGGCAATGGCCGCGCCGTCCGCCGATGCCCGGCCCGCCAGGCCGGCCATGGCAAGGCCGCGCAGGAAGTCGGCCCGCAAGGTCCGCAAGGCGAAGAAGGCGAAAGCAGCGCCATCGGATTCTGTCACCCATGGCTGACGAAAACAGACGCCGCGAGGCCGTAGGCGCGAAGCGGGCGGGGCGAAAGCCGAAAGCTACCAAAGCCGCTGCCGCTCCGTCCCCCCGCCCCAAGCGCTCGCGAAGGACGCTCGTCGACGATTTCGCCGCCGCGCTTCGCGCCGATTTCCGCGTCCATGGCGCCGGCGTCATCGCCGCGGTGCGCGCCGAAAAACCCGAGCAGTATCTGAAGGTCGTGCTGACGCTGCTGCCCAAGGATTTCTCGGCCAAGGATTTCTCGGAACGTGTCGATGCCAAGCAAACCAGCCTCGGGCAATTGAGCGATGAGGAGATCCGTAGCCGCATCCGCGGCCTCGAAACGAGCCTCCGGCCGCTCCTGGACAGCGATGCAGACCTATCTGGCGCTGCTCGAGGAGATGGACCGCAGGCGTCGCCGTAACCTTCTTGCAGCCTACGCGCCTTACAAGCAGCAGGCCGAATTTCATTCGGCAGGCGCGACGCACCGCGAGCGTCTGTTCATGGCCGGAAACCAGCTCGGCAAGACCAGGGCAGGGGGCGCGGAATGGGCCATGCACCTCACCGGTCGCTATCCGGGCTGGTGGAAGGGCAAGGTGTTCGGCCAACCCGTCAGGCTCTGGGCCGCCGGCGTCACCGGCGAGGGCACGCGCGACAATCCGCAGCGCGTGCTGGTCGGCCCGCCGCAGCAGCAAAGCGAGTGGGGCACCGGCATGATCCCGGCCGATGCCATCGCCGACACGGTAATGGGCCGCGGCGCGCCGGGAGCGCTGGACAGCGTCGTCGTGCGCTGGGGCGGTGGCGGCGATGTGCAGACCGGCGAGAGCGTGCTTTCCTTCAAGAGCTACGAAAAAGGCCGCGAGAAATGGCAAGGCGAGACGCTGCACGGCGTCTGGTTCGACGAGGAACCGCCGCTGGATATCTATTCCGAGGGCCTCACCCGTACGAATGCCACGGATGGCATTACGATCGTCACGTTCACGCCGCTGCTCGGCATGAGCGACGTGGTGCTGCGGTTTTTGAGCGCGGGCGAGATGGAGAGGATTGGGAAGACGTAGGTGACGGCCAATCTCCCCCACAAGAGGGAGATCGGCAGCTTCGGCGACGGCACCAATCAGGAAACCGCGCTGAGCCACGGGTCTCGCCCGTCCTTCGGACCCCACAAGGGAGAAGGGAAAGCCGTAGGCCCTGTCAAAACGATTTCCACCGCTTATGGTGCGCGAACGCGCGGTCGCGCGACTTGCATGCCGTAAGGGATTTCAGGAATGTATGTAGGCCGTTCTTACAGGTTGCTGGACTTCGCGCTCTGGTCGCGGCGCAGCGTCATCTACATGGTCGTGGTGAGCGGGTTGGCGATCGCCGCCTACCGCCTTCCGGCGACCGCGGGCTTCTCGGTGCCGTGGTCGGTCGTGCTGGTGCTCGGCACCACGGTGTCGCTCGTCGCCGGATTCAAGAATTCGCAGGTCTTCACCCGCGCCAACGAGGCTCTGCAGGCCTTCTCGCAGATCACCGCCAGCAGCCGGATGCTGTCCGGCTTCTGCCGGGATTTCATGGATGCTGCCACCGCCCGCCAGCTGATCTACCGTCATCTCGCCTGGCTGACGGCGCTGCGCTTTTCGCTGCGGCGGCCGATGCCCTGGGAATCGCTGGCGAAAGCGGCCAACATCGAGTTCCGGCGGCGGCGCTATCACATCCAGGAGGATAAGACCTCGCTCGCCGAGGAACTGCGTAGGTTGCTGGGCGAGGAAGCCGAAAGCGTGCTGAAATCGCCACAGCCGGCGATAGAGCTTCTCGACAGGCAATTGGCCGAGGTCAACGGCTTGTTGAAGAGCTCAGCCGTTCCGACACAGGTCTATTCCGAATTGATCAAGCTGATACGCGACTTCCAGGACCAGCAGGCGCGTTGCGATCGCATCAAGAACAATCCCTATCCCCGGCAATACGCGATCGTGAGCTCGATGTTCATGATCATCTTCTGCACCTTGCTGCCCTTCGGCGTCGTTCCGGTCTTTGCCGAAATGGCCAAGCTGGGCGGCGTGCTCGGCTGGATCTCGATCTGGCTGACCATCCCGTTCAGCGCGCTGCTGGGCTGGGTCTACATGTCGCTGGACCTGGTCGGCGAAAGCAGCGCCAATCCGTTCGAGGGCAACGCCAACGACGTGCCGATCTCGCAAATCTGCCGCGACATCGAGATCGAGCTGCGGCGTGGCCTTGGCGAGGCCGCGCTTCCCGCGCCGCTGGCGCCGGTCAACGACATCGCGACGTGAAGTTCTTTCCTTCTCCCCTTGCGGGAGAAGGTGGCCGCGAAGCGGCCGGATGAGGGGTGCTCCAGGGAACGCCAGCGCGTCTCTCCGCTGGAACACCCCTCATCCGTCTCGGCGCTGCGCGCCGATCCACCTTCTCCCACAAGGGGAGAAGGGAAAGGTTTGCCATGTCCCGACACGTCACCTTCATGACCATCGACGATGCCGGGCACTATTCGTCCGAACAGCGCGCTGAGATCATCGCGGCCTCTCGGACATCGTTTTCGAGGTGGTCGTGCGAAGATTCAAACAAACGCCGGATTCCTGATCGCGGCGGGCAGAAGCCGCGCAGGCATCGAGACATCGACCGGCGGATCGTCCACACCGGACCAAGATGCCGGTGTCAGCGGTTGGCCCGCTTGAGCCGCTGGAAGAATCCAGGTGCAACGCCTATCTATGGAGAATCCAAAGGAGGTACGACATGGCTTCTTCCACCGAGCGCGCGGTCCTTGCCGGCGGCTGCTTCTGGGGCATGCAGGATCTGATCCGGCGCTTGCCCGGCGTGATCTCGACGCGAGTGGGCTACAGCGGCGGCGATGTCCCCAACGCCACCTACCGCAACCACGGCACCCACGCCGAGGCGATCGAGATCATCTTCGATCCGGCCAAGACCAGCTTCCGCACGCTGCTCGAATTCTTCTTCCAGATCCACGATCCGACGACGAAGAACCGCCAGGGCAACGATATCGGCGCGAGCTATCGCTCGGCGATTTTCTATACCAGCGATGAACAGAAACGGATCGCCGAGGACACGATAGCCGATGTCGACGCGTCCGGCCTGTGGCCTGGCAAGGTCGTCACCGAGCTCGCTCCGGTCGGGCCCTTCTGGGAAGCCGAGCCCGAGCATCAGGACTATCTCGAGCGCTATCCCAACGGCTACACCTGCCATTTCGCACGGCCGGGCTGGAAGCTTCCGGTTCGTCAACAGGCGGCCGCGTCATAATCAGCGACCGCGGTGTGTTGACATAGTCTTCACGCGCTTTGATCTGCCCGCCGTGCCGGAAGGCATGGCGGGCTTTTTTGCGTTCCGGCTGGTTGTCCCGGCCCGGCGGGCCTTAGCCCTTGGCTCGGCGGCCTTCGTGTTCGTGGTTGCCGATCCAGTGGGCGCGGATGCGGTCGCTGGCTTCGAGATAAGCCATGTCGATCAGGTAGGTCAGAAGCTTCTCGCCATCGGCCTCCGCCTTCTGGCGAAGTTCTCGCAGGATTCCCTGCGCAAATTGCAGGTTTTCCATTTTGCTAGGCTGGTCCATGGGTGCCCCCAAATGTCGGTGCGGTAAGTTTGGCTCACTATGCTTGTACGAAGATTATCGCCTCGCTCGCGGTGAAGCTGTACTCGGTTGCACTGAGGACGCCCGATCAACGAAGCTGTTGGACATCGCGCGGAAATGTCGATATTTTACGCGCCCAATCGGATGGCGACCATGCACGAAGACGAGGGCAGCACTCCTGACAAGTTGCAAGCCATGCTTGACGTGATCGCCAGGAGCGAGCCCCCAAGCGAGAGCGGGCAAGCCGATTTCGGCCGATTGAAAGCCGACGCCGCCAAGGCTGCCGGCGTGTTGATCGAATTTTACGGCGATGCAGCCCTGGAGCGGGCCAAGCTCATAGAGCGCCGGTCGCCCCAGTCGCATTTTGCACGCATGGTCGTGGCTGAAGTCGGCCGGCGCGGCAAGCGAAATTGACCCGCGAGCAATCGGCGAAAGCTGCTTCAAGACGATCTTCGCCTCCCCAGCCTTGCGCTAAGCCGCTGCTCGACCTCTTCCTCGATGTTGTCCAGGAGATAGGACATCAGGTCGTGTCCGATCGACCGCGCTAGGTCCTTGGCTTGCCCGACATGGTTGCGGATCTCGCGCAGCGCCTGCTCTTCGCACGCGGCGTCGTCCGTCAAATCGACGAACCAGCCGGGATAGAGCGCTGCCTCGCCCGTCCCGTCAACATAGCATTGGCCGACGGCCAGGATCTTGCGCAACCCCATCTTTTCGGAATGGACCCTATAGACCTCCCTGAATGCGGACCTGCGCTCCACGGCCTTGCGGATCGCCAGCCGAACCCGTGAACGATCGTCCTGATCGATGCTTTGCATGCATCGTTCAAGCGAAGCGCCATGAGAGAACTCATCGAGTGTCAGACCGAAATAATCTGAAAGATTGGCGTCGCCATAAACGCGGTCGCGCTTGATGTCCCAGGTCCAGAACCCGTCGATCGGTGGATACCGCATGTGCATGTTGCGGCCGTGTTCAGGCGCCGACGTCATGAAAACCGCCCCGTCCGGTTTCAAGCTTTGGCAGCACTATGTCGCAAAAACGGTAAGAAACAAACATGGCCTTTTGTACAAGGCCGGAAGTCATAAGACTTGCTGCCACTGGCAATTCGGGGATGTCATGCTGATATAACCGGAAAGACGGCGAAGAAAAATTTCTCGAGCCGAAAGAATTTTCACTTTGATGTTGCAACTGCCGCTTAGCGTTTTACGCGAAAACGCGGCGGACAAGCAGGCGAAACAACCCCGGAAGCTGTATTTCCGCAAGAGGCATGGTTGAAAATTCTTATATTTTGTAAAAAGAATAAAACTCTTTGCGTGCTGCTCCAGGGAGCCAAGCCGGCTTGCCGCCTCATATTTGCAGCATATCTAAATGCTAGCGTCAGCCGATTGACCGGCAAACCGACCGGTGGTTGAAAAACGCGAAACTTCGAGAAAAGCCCGCGCATATCGATCCGCGGCTGGGCGTCCTCCCGGACGTCCGAAGCCGTCACCAGACTGAAGGTCTCTGTCGTTCAGACTAAAGTCTGCCAAGAGATCAACCTAAGCCAGTCTTTGCCGCGGCTCCAGGTCGGCTTCAGCGCTTGCGGCCGAATCATCGGCGATTCGGTCATGCTCGAACTGGCGCGCCGTGGGCAGGGCCTGCAACCAGGGCTCGCGGCGTCCGATCCAGAGTTCATAGCTCGGCACCAGCCCTTCGGTTGGCGCAACGTCCAGGCTACCGATCGTCACTTCGGCCTCGTCGTCGCCAACGAACGGAACGCGGCTTCCGCAGGTGGGGCAAAAGCTCCGAGCGCCATAGCTGCTGGTGATGCCGGTGGTTTCGAACGCTTTTAGCGGCCATACGGCGTAGGCATGGAAGGCCGATCCGCTTGTCTTGCGGCAGTCCTTGCAGTGACAGAGGCCGACCCGGAGCGGCTCCCCAGTGACGCGGAACTGCACCCCGCCACACAGGCAACTCCCGCTGCGCGCGATTTCAGGCATTGCTGTTCCTCCTGCGGCTATGCACAGAGCCAATTTCGCTCGCCCCGGCAGGTCCCGCTGCCAGCTGCTAAAACCCGCAACAAGTTGCGATGGTTCCACGCCTGCGTGCAAGAAGCACGGTCAGTCGGGGAGGTTGATCGGCTCCTCGCACCGATAGACGCGGCACTCGCCGTCCTTGGTGGGAACAGTCGTCGACACAGGCACTTCCGGCCAGTCGCACTCATTGCCGAATTGCCGAACGAATCGGTCATAAGTATCCGCGCCTGTGCTCAAGACCACGGCACGATCACTTTTGATCAGCATCTGCGTCTGCTCGCAAGTCATCGCGCGTGTGTCCGGCCGGGCGTAGGCGGCGTTCATGGTGCACAACATTGGGCCGGCGCACAATGTTTTGCCTGCGGCAAGTGCGATCAACAGGGTTCTCATGGGGACGCCAGGTTTTTGAAGTTTCCGGGTGTCGAATATCGACCGCGGCTAGAACACCGCAAGATATTTGAGCAGCGAAACGATTCCGATGATGATGACGATGATCTGCGCGATCTGGCGCGCGCGGGCATCGAGCGGCAGGCGTTGCACGAGGTAAAGCACCAGGATCACCACGAGGAAGGTGATCAATATGCCGATAAGGATCGATACGCCCATTTGCCTGCCTTCTTATCAAGATTGCCCGGATGGGCAGGCTCCAACGTTGCCGGCTGCGAAATGGTTCCAAGCGGATTGAGCCACCGATCGTGTCGTCCGAAAGCAGAAGCCGGCTTCGACGTCGGCGGAACATGCGCGCGGCTTGCGAGTTCACTTCCTCGATAGCAATGCGCGGGATCGCACTGTCAGAGAGGAAGAAACCATGGGCCTCGGCACGATTCTCATCATCATTCTCATTCTTGCCCTGCTTGGCGGCTTCAGCGGCTTAGGGGGAGGGCCTTTCTACGGCACCGGCTATTATGGCGGCGGCGGCCTCGGACTCGTCCTGGTCATCGTGATCATCCTGGTGTTGCTCGGCCGCATCTGACGGCCCACGATGCGACCAGGCCTCAGAGTGTCGCCAGCGCGTCCCTCAGCTTCGCTGCCGGGCGATTGCCTCGCGGCTGGCGTCGCGGTTCCCGATCTGCGTTTCGGCGAGTTTTGGCGGGCTAGGCGGCGATCAGCGCGACGACGGCAAGAAGCGGAAGCATTTGCCGTCGCAGGGCGCATCGCAGTCAGATGATCATTGCTGCCACAGAACAGGATTCGGCGGCGTTGCGGTCGACCGGCGGCAGATCCGCGAATCCCGCTAGCCCTCGCGCCCACTGCATTCGAGGCACACGATACTGTGTCCCGGACAATTCAGCCGGTGTGTGCCCTCTGGGCAGCAATGGCCGTTCGAGCTCAGCCAGCGCGCGCAAACGAAAACCTTCTTGGCCCCGTGACAGCGGGAGCATTCCTGCGGAGGCATCAGTTCCTCCCGTGACGGGACGCCATGTTCCGCTTCAACGACCGTGTTCATCCGTTTAGTCCCCAACGCCTGGATTATCGGTCACATATGTTAATTCACTATTCTTTACATTAGGGTTTATGAATGTGAAAGGCGTGAAAGCGACATAAGGCTTTCACGCGCTTGTGCGCTTTCCCTTTGCGCTGGCGTTGTTAAATGTGGTGCCGCCCGATGCGTCGACGGATCAGGGCACGCAAAGGGAACCTTCTTGCAATGACATGGACCGGCGCGGGCGCGCTTTTCATCCTCGTGCTCACCTATGCCGGCGTCGCCGTCGGCCGTATTCCGGGCCTGCGGCTCGACCGCGCCGGCATCGCGTTGCTGGGCGGCGCCGCCATGATCGCAATCGGCGTGATCGGCATCGAGGATGCCTACAGAGCCATCAATTTCGACACCATAACCTTGCTGCTCGGCATGATGATCGTCGTGGCGCATCTGAAGGTCTCGGGCGCGTTTCGGGCGCTCGGCGGCTTTGCCATCGAGCATGCCCACGCGCCCTTCATGCTTTTGGTAATGGTGACGCTGCTGACCGGCGCGCTCTCGGCCTTCCTGGTCAATGACGCGATCTGCCTGGTGATGGCGCCGATCGTCGTGCACGTCACACGAGTCATCAACCGCAACCCGGTGCCTTACCTCATCGCTACCTGCACGGCCTCGAACTGCGGCAGCGTCGCCACCATCACAGGCAACCCGCAGAACATGGTGATCGGTGCGCTGTCCGGCATTTCCTATCCGGCTTTCACGCTGGCGCTCGCGCCGGTGGCGCTGTTCGGCCTGCTCTGCGTCATCGTCATCGTGCGCATCGTCTACCGGGCCGAATTCTCCCGCCCTGCCGAGCTCAGCCCGGAAGTCTATCGCGGCCGCATGCTGCCCGGGCAGGTCCTGAAGGCCACCATCGTGTGCGTGTTGCTGGCGCTCGCCTTCTTCGCCGGCGTTCCCGTCGCGAAGGCGGCGCTCATTGCCGGCGCCTTCCTGCTGGTCACGCGGGCAATCAAGCCGCGGCGCATTTACCGCGAGATCGATGGACCGCTGCTCTTCATGTTCGCCGGCTTGTTCGTGGTGGTGGCGGGTGCCGAGCGCACCTTGCTCACGCCCGACATGATCGCCTGGGCCAAGAACATCGGACTCGACGATGTCTGGCGGCTCTCCGGCTTCACCGCGGTGCTTTCCAACATCATGAGCAATGTGCCGGCGGTGCTGGCGCTCCGGCCCTTCGTTCCTGGGCTGGAAAACCCGGCGCGCGCCTGGCTGGTCGTGGCGATGAGCTCGACGCTTGCCGGCAATTTCACGCTGCTCGGCTCGGTTGCCAATCTGATCGTCGCCGAGCAGGCAAAAGCTGCCGGCAAGGAGCTTTCCTTCTCGGCTTTCTTTAAGGTCGGCCTGCCGCTGACGCTGGTGACGCTTCTTGCCGGGACCGCCTGGCTAGCCTGGGCCTGAAGACGCTGTCCCTTCGGACCGCCTGATCGAGGGCGCCGCGGCGACATGACCGGCGGCAGCGTCTCGACCTGGCAGTCGGCTTGCGGGGGTGAGGGCCTTGCTTAGGCCACCGCCTTCAACGGCGCCCTGTCTGCCTGCTGCAGGCGTGCGGCGGCCGCGAGCAGGTCGGTCTGGGTGATCAGGCCGAGGATGCGCCGCTCCGCATCGACGATCACCACGGCATGGCTGCGGCCGTCGGTCAGCACCGGCAGCAGACTCATCGCCGGGGTGTCGGGTGAGGCTGTGCCGGCCTTAGACATCACCCCTTTGACCGTGTCGGTCGCCCTTGTCAGTTCGCGCAGGCCGACCGCGCCGGAGAGCCGACCGTCCGCGTCGATCACCGGCAAGGTGCGGATATTGTGGTCGATCAGCTGTTTGCGCGCGTCGTCGGCCGAGGCCTTTTCCGCCACGGAGATCACATCGCGCGACATGATGTCTTTGCAAAGCAGCGTACGCTGCGAGCGCACCATGGCCTGCAACTCGACCTGGCGCAGCAGGCGCTCCAGGTCGTCACGGTCGATGTCGAAGGTCTCGTCGAGCGCCGAGAGGGCGGCGTCGACATCCTCGGGCCGGAAGCCGACGCGCTCGGCCGGCGGCCGGTCGGCGGTGCCGTGGCCGCGGGCGGTGGGCACGTGCACATGGGGATAGTTGCGCCGCGACAGCTTGTGGAAAAGGAAGCCGAGCGCAACCAGGATGGTCGAGTTGAGTGCTACCGGCACGAAGGGAAACAGGAAGCCCGCGGCGGCTACGGCCGGCCCGCCGAGCACGCCGGTAAGCGCCGCTGCGCCGCCCGGCGGATGCAATGAGCGCGTGAACGACATGGCGGCGATCGCCAGTGCCACCGCTAGGCCGGAGGCGATCACCGTGTCATGCACAAAATGCGCCACCGTCACGCCAACCAGCGCCGAAATCGTGTTGCCGCCGATGATCGACCAGGGCTGCGCCAGCGGGCTCGAGGGAACGGCAAAGAGCAGCACCGCCGAAGCGCCCATTGGCGCCACCAGCATCGCCACAAGCGGGCCGCTACCCATGGCGAGCCCGCTGATCATGCCGGTGAGCGCGATACCGATGGTAGCGCCGATGCAGGCAAGCAGCCGCTCGCGAAGCGTCGCGCCAGCAAGGATCGGAACGAAAAGGCGAAACGCCATGGCAGGCCCTGGATCGAAGAGGTGGAATTGCGTTGCCCGCAATGCCGCTGAAGCCGCGGATTTGAAAGCCAAACCAATCCGTAGATTCGCCGCTGAAGGGAATATTATTGCACAGCGATCCGCGCAGGACGCGCCGCCAGCGGCCTCGGCTTTCTCAATCGCGCCAAGCCTTTACGACGGTTTGCAGAGTCGGTTCGGCAATTCGCCCGAATGTCTGGCCTAGGCGAAAGTGTGCGAGTGCGGCGCGCGGCGCTGAGGCTGCTTTCGGCATGGGAGGATTGCTACAAGGTCAAGCGAGGCGCTGCGCGCGCCTCGCTCTCGGATAGCTAGGGGGCCACCTCGACATGGCCCTTCATGTTGGGATGGAAGCGGCAGAAATAGTCCGCTGTTCCCGCCGCCTTCAGCGTAACGTTGCCCTTCGACTTTGCCGGGATCATCACGTCCCAGCCGCCTTTCACCGTCGCGGTGTGGGCGATCACGTCCTTGTTCGTCCACTCGATCGTATCGCCGACCTTGGCCTGAATGTTTGCGGGCGAGAAGACCAGCTTGTCGATCGTTATCTCGATCGTCGCCGCGAACGCCGGCGATGCGATGAGCGCCAGCGCCAGACTGAGCAAAGCAATTCCTGGAAAAGTGTGAAACGGTTGGGCGCAGCGACTTCGCAGCTTTCCGTCAGGAATTGCCTCAAAACAAAGCAATAGCAGCCTCATTTCAACATGCCGGCGACGTGTTCGGCATGTTGCTGATGCCCCCGGAAAATCTTGAGGCCGGTCTCCAGCAGGTCCTTCAGTTCAGCATTGCTTGCCGAGGGGATAAGCAAGGTTTCGAGCGCGCCGTTGACCTGTTTGTGATAGGCCACTTCGTTCTCTATATAGGCCTTGTCGAAGGCGGCACCCTTGAGCTTCGCCAGCTTGGCGTCTTCTTCCTTCGCAGCCTTGGTCAGGGCCTTGCTGGTGTCGTTGTCCTCGGGCGTGACCTTCAGCTTCTTCACGAGGTCGAGCGCCTGCTTGTTCACCGCCTCATGATCGCGCTCCATGCCTTTGGCGAAGTCGACGACCTCCTTGTTCTTGGACTTCTCGATCGCCAGTTTGGCCGCTTCGATGTCGAGCGTGCCGGCCGTATAGGCAATGTGGGCGATCTGCGGATCGGTGGGCTTTTCGGCGGCTAGCGCCAGCGGCGCCGTGCTCACGAAGAAAAGGGCGGCGAGGGCGGCGGTTGATCGCATGAACATGGCATCTCCTTCGCCCGACGGCATTGGCTTCGGGCTTCATTTGAGGTTGACGGTAGATTGGATGCCGGACGCGTCAAAACGTTCCCGGGAAAGTTAGACCTCGAAATCCAGCCTTTTCATCACCGCCTGCGTCAGCCGCTCGCAACGCCGGCCTGCAAAGGGGAAGGCGTCGAGCAGCACCGGACCGATCTCGTCGTCCAGTGCCTTTCGCACCAGCGTTCGCGCCCGGTGCAGTCTGGTCTTCACCGTCTCGGGCCTCACGCCGAGAAAATCGGCGGTTTCCTCGATGCTCAGGCCCTCGATGACGCGGGCGACGAAGACGGTGCGATAGACATCGGGAAGGCTGTCGGTCGCCCGTTCGACAAGCCTCAGAATCTGCCGCTGCGCCATCGTCCGCTCCGGATCGTCGCCTCGGTTCAAGTCGGTTGGATTCAAGGGAAACCGGATGATCTGCGCCTCCGGGTTCTCATGCATGACCGCGACGCGCTTGCGCTTGCGCAGCCGGCCGAGCGCTTCGTTGATGACGATGCGCGACAGCCAGGTGGAGAGCGAAGCCTCGCCGCGAAAGCTGCTGAGACTGGCGAAGGCGCGCAAATAGGCCTCCTGCACGATGTCCTCGGCCTCGGCGTCATTGCGCACCACGCCGCGCGCGATGCGGTAAAGCCGCTGGTTGTGCGTCTTGATGATGGCGCGGAACGCACCAGGATCGCGCGCAAGCGCCCGGCGCACCAGCGCCATGTCGCCGGCCTCCGCCGCACCGATTTCGGCGGCTTCAATAGCAGGCTGTCTCATCTCGCCCCGATCTCCCGGCAACGTTACATGTGCGATTGGATGCGCCTGCCGACAAAAGGTTCCAGAACGGTTGCACTGGTCATGCTACCGCTTGGACAGAGGCTTGTCTGGTCGGAATCGTCCGCTGATCAGGCCGTCACTCGGCGGCAGCCGCCGCGGCGAGGCCGCGGAGAATGTCGACCTTCAGGTCCTCGACATCCTCCAGCCCGACCTGCAGCCGGATCAGCGGGCCGGCATACGAACCTTTGGCAAGCGTGCGGTCGCCAAGGAAGACCGGAACAGCGAGACTCTCATAGCCGCCCCAGGAATAACCGAGGCCGAAGATCTTGAGCGCGTCGAGAAAGGCGTGCTGGGCCTTCTGGCCGCCGCTGTTGAGCACGATCGAGAAGACTCCGCTCGAGCCGCAGAAATCGCGCTTCCAGAGCGCATGGTCGGGATGGCTTTCCAGCGCCGGATGCAGCACCTGCGCGATGCCAGGCTGCTCCTCCAGCCAGCGCGCGATGTCGAGCGCGCTCTTGCGGTGATGCTCGAGCCGCACGCCCATCGTGCGCAGGCCGCGCAGCACTTGGTAGATATCGTCGGGACCGGAACAGCAGCCCAACGCACAAAACCCATCATAAAGCTTTGTCCAGCAGGCGTCATTGGCCGAAACCAGGCCGAGCAGCACGTCGGAATGACCGGCCGGATATTTCGTCGCCGCGTGGATCGAGATGTCGACGCCATGGTCGAGCGGCTTGAAATAGAGCGGTGTCGCCCAGGTGTTGTCCATCATCACGATGGCGTTCGCCGCATGTGCCGCCTTGGAGATCGCCGGGATGTCCTGCACCTCATAAGTGTTCGATCCCGGCGATTCGGTGAACACCACCTTTGTGTTTGGCTTAATCAGCGAAGCGATGCCGGCGCCGACCCGCGGCTCGTAATATTCGATCGCGACGCCGAGCCGCTTCAGCATCGTGTCGGCGAAGTGGCGCGTCGGGTGGTAGACGCTGTCGACGATCAACAAGTGATCGCCCGCGGCAAGGAAGGTGAGCAGCGGCACCGTCACCGCCGCCAGTCCGGAAGGCACCGCGATCGTGCCGGCCGAGCCTTCCAGCGCATCGACGGCGAGCGTCAGCGCGTCCATCGTCGGGGTGCCGCGGGTGCCGTAAGTGTATTTCTGGCTGCGCCCAGCCATCGAAGCGGCGTCGGGATAAAGCACTGTCGAGGCATGCACGACCGGCGGGTTGACGAAGCCGAAATAGTCGCGCGGGTTGTTGCCGGAATGGGCAAGCAGCGTGTTGATGCCCATCTCGATGCCGTCTCTAGCCATGGTTCGTCGCCTATCGAATGATGTCAGGGGACCAGCCATAAAGCGGCGGCAAAGCCGGCGCAACCGCGCCCGGCCCGCCAAAAGCCGGTCTTCCGCTGGGCCAATCCAAAGGCGCACAAGCCCAGTAAAGCACCCCTAGTGCCGCAGCGGATTCTATCGCCGGGCCACGGATTCGCGACGGCGCGACTTGGCTGATTTGTTCGCACGGCCTGCCGGTTTCATGTGCTCTTGTCCGCAATTCAGGCATTTGCGCCAATTGCTTTCCAAACCTCCCTGGAATCGGTCATTTCCCTTGACCTCACAGGAATAATCGCCTTCGATGCGTTTCGTGAATGGGAGGCAGCGCATCGGCAACCGATGCGGGTCCCGGGAGTGGGCCTTGGAGTGGGAGCTGCATTCACAAACGAAAAAAGATCAAGCGTCGCCTGGCAATAGGGGCGCCTGTAACAGAAAAGGGTCTGTGGGTCATGAAACACATTGCAATCGGCATTCTTGGCGTCGCCGCGCTCGGGTTCATGGCGTCTGCCGCCTCGGCCGGCACGCTCGATACCGTGAAGCAGAAGGGCTTTATCCAGTGCGGCGTCTCGACCGGCCTCGCCGGCTTCTCGGCGCCGGACGACAAGGGCGACTGGAAGGGCATCGACGCGGACTTCTGTCGCGCCGTTGCGGCCGCTGTCTTCGGTGACGGCTCCAAAGTCAAGTTCACGCCGCTCAGCGCCAAGGAGCGTTTCACCGCCTTGCAGTCGGGCGAGATCGACATCCTGTCGCGCAACACCACCTGGACCAGCAACCGCGACAGCGCGCTCGGCCTCGATTTTGTCGGCATCACCTACTATGACGGCCAGGGCTTCATGATCAACGCCAAGAAGCTGCCCGGCGTGAACTCCGCGCTGCAGCTTTCGGGCGCCGCCGTGTGCGTGCAGAGCGGCACCACCACCGAGCTCAATCTCGCCGACTACTTCAAGAAGAACAAGATGGAGTACAACCCCGTCGTGTTCGAGAAGCTTGAAGAGGTCAACGCCGCCTATGACGCCGGCCGCTGCGATGCTTACACCACAGACCAGTCCGGCCTCTATGGTATCCGTCTGACGCTCTCCTCGCCGGCCGACCATGTCGTGCTGCCCGAGATCATCTCCAAGGAGCCGCTCGGCCCGGCCGTGCGCCAGGGCGATGACCAGTGGGCGCATATCGCGCGCTGGACATATTTCGCGCTGCTCAACGCCGAGGAAGCAGGCATCACGCAGGCCAATGTCGATGAGATGAAGGCGTCGACCGACCCGAACATCCAGCGCCTCCTCGGCACTGAACCGGACGGCAAGTATGGCGCCGATCTCGGCCTCTCCAACGACTTTGTCGTCAACATCGTCAAGGCTGTCGGCAACTACGGCGAAATGTTTGAGCGCAATGTCGGCTCGGGCAGCCCGCTCAAGATCGCGCGCGGCATCAACGCGCTGTGGACCAAGGGCGGCCTGCAATACGGTCCGCCGATCCGCTGATTGAAACGTGATCCGGGAGGCAGGTCGTCTGTCTCCCGGTTTCTCTTTCCAGAGGACGGTCCATGGCTTCGCAGGAAATCCTTCGCGAGGAGCCGAGTCGCGGCTCCTTCATCAATGACCCGAGAATACGCAGCCTGTTCTTTCAGACGCTGGTTGTGATCCTGCTGTTCAGTTCGATCTGGTGGATCGTCCACAACGTCATCGAAAACCTCCAGCGTCTGCACATCGCGTCGGGCTTCGGTTTCCTCAGGAGCAGGGCTGGCTTCGACATTTCCGACACGCCGATCGCCTATACGTCCGACTCGACCTATTTCCGTGCGCTGGTCGTCGGTTTGCTCAACACGATCATCGTTGCCGCCGCCGGCATCGTGCTTGCGACCATCGTGGGCTTCGCCATCGGCATCGGCCGCCTGTCGCAGAACTGGCTGATCCGCAAGATCTGCACGGTCTATGTCGAGATCTTCCGCAACATCCCGCCGCTGTTGGTCATCTTCTTCTGGTATTCCGGCGTGCTGGCCGTGCTGCCGCCGCCGCGCGAGAGCATCCACCTGCCCTTCGGCTCGTTCCTCAACCAGCGCGGTTTCTATTTTCCGCGCGCCGTTTGGGGCGATGGCTCCTGGCTGATCGGCGTCGCACTGCTGCTCGCCATTGCAATGGCCTGGTTCGTCGCCCACAGGGCGCGACAGCGGCAAAAGGCGACCGGCCAGCAATTTCCGGTCTTTTGGACATCGGTCACGCTTATCGTGGGCCTGCCGGTGCTGGCCTACCTGCTTAGCGGCATGCCGCTCACCTTCGATTTTCCGAAGCAGTCGACCTTCAACCTGACCGGTGGCTTCTGGGTCAAGCCGGAATTCCTGTCGCTCTTGCTGGCGCTCTCCTTCTACACGGCGGCCTTCATCGCCGAGATCGTGCGCGCCGGCATCAGGGGCGTCAACAAAGGGCAGAGCGAAGCGGCGGCGGCGCTCGGCCTCCGCTCCGGTCCGACCCTGCGGCTGGTGGTCATCCCGCAAGCGATGCGCATAGTCATCCCGCCGCTCACCAGCCAGTATCTCAACCTGACCAAGAACTCCTCGCTGGCGATCGCCATCGGCTATCCGGACCTTACCGCGACCGCCGGCACGGTGCTCAACCAAACTGGCCAGGCGGTGGAGGGCGTGTTCATCATGATGATCGCCTATCTGGTGCTGAGCCTGGTGACGTCCTTTGTCATGAATATCGTCAACGCCAGAATGGCGCTGGTGGAGAGGTAGGGCCATGCAGGAACATGACATGTCCTGGGTGCGCACCGAGATGGCGCTTGCCCAGCCGGCCCCGCCTACCGAACGCGGCGCCTATGCCTGGGTGCGCAAGAACCTGATCGGTTCGGTCGGCGACACCGTCCTCACAATCCTCGGCATCGCCATCGTGCTTTGGATCCTGCCGCAGGTCATCAGCTGGGCCTTCCTCAATGCCCAGTGGACCGGGCCGGATCGCACCGTCTGCACCACCGTCACGCAAGGCGGTATCCAGCCCGACGGCTGGACCGGTGCCTGCTGGGCTTTCGTCAACGCCAAGTTCGGCCAGTTCATGTTCGGCACCTATCCGATCGAGGAGCGCTGGCGGCCGATCCTGGTCGCCATCCTGTTCGTGGCGCTGTTGGTGCCGATGCTGATCCCGCGCGTGCCGCGCAAGGGATTGAATGCGGTGCTGTTGTTCGTAGCGCTGCCGATCGTCGCCTTCTTCCTGCTGCTTGGCGGCGTGTTCGGCCTGCCGGTGGTCGAGACCTCGCGCTGGGGCGGGCTTCTCGTGACGCTCAGCCTCTCCTTCGTCGGCATTGCGGTGTCGCTGCCTTTGGGCATCGTGCTCGCGCTCGGGCGCCGTTCGAAGATGCCGATCATCAAATGGCTTTGTATCGTCTTCATCGAGACGGTGCGCGGCATTCCGCTGATCACGGTGCTGTTCTTCGCCAGCGTCATGCTGCCGCTGTTCCTGCCCGCGGGCGTTACCTTCGACAAGTATCTGCGTGCGTTGATCGGTGTGTCGCTGTTTGCCGCCGCCTATATGGCCGAAGTGATTCGCGGCGGCTTGCAGGCGATCCCGAAGGGCCAGTATGAGGGCGCCGATTCGCTCGGCCTCGGCTACTGGCAGAAGATGAGCCTGATCGTGCTGCCGCAGGCGCTGAAGCTGGTCATTCCGGGCATCGTCAACACCTTCATAGGCATGTTCAAGGACACCAGCCTAGTCCTGATCATCTCGATGTTCGACCTGCTCGGCGTGGTGAAGCAGAATTTCGCCGATGCAAACTGGGCGACCCCGCAGACCGCGAGATCCGGCCTGATCTTTGCCGCCTTCGTTTTCTGGCTGTTCTGCTTCGGCATGTCGCGCTATTCAATGTACACCGAACGCCGGCTCGACACCGGTTATAAACGATAAAAAGGGAACAGGTTATGGCCACCGAAAACGCCGTCAGCGCGGAAGAAATCAAGGTCAACGCCGCCAAGATGCACATCTCCACCACCGATGTCGCCATCGACATCGTCGGCATGCACAAATGGTATGGCGAGTTCCATGTGCTGAAGGACATCAACCTCAAGGTGATGCGTGGCGAGCGCATCGTCATTTGCGGTCCCTCCGGTTCTGGCAAGTCGACCATGATCCGCTGCATCAACCGGCTGGAGGAGCACCAGAAGGGCAAGATCATCGTCGACGGCAAGGAACTCACCAACGATCTGAAGAAGATCGACGAGGTGCGCCGCGAGGTCGGCATGGTGTTCCAGCACTTCAACCTGTTCCCGCATCTCACCATCCTGGAAAACTGCACCCTGGCGCCGATCTGGGTGCGCAAGATGCCGAAGAAGCAGGCCGAGGAAATCGCCATGCATTTCCTCAAGCGCGTCAAGATACCGGAACAGGCCAACAAATATCCGGGCCAGCTCTCCGGGGGGCAGCAGCAGCGCGTGGCGATCGCGCGCTCGCTGTGCATGAATCCGCGCATCATGCTGTTCGACGAGCCGACCTCGGCGCTCGATCCGGAAATGATCAAGGAAGTGCTGGAGACGATGGTGGGGCTGGCGGAAGAGGGCATGACCATGCTCTGCGTCACCCACGAAATGGGCTTTGCCCGCAAAGTCGCCAACCGCGTGATCTTCATGGATCAGGGCCAGATCGTCGAGCAGAATACGCCAGCCGAATTCTTCGACCATCCGCGCCATGAACGCACAAAGCTTTTCCTATCGCAGATCCTGCACTGAGCGGGCGCAATCGCCAAATTTTCGGAAGCCCGGCTGGAAACAGCCGGGCTTTTTTGCTTTCGGGCTATCGGACAAGGATCGGCTCATTTTTGGTTGACGCTCCGAAATCGTCGAGCCTGATCGGCCAGGCCTTCCTGGAATCGCCCCAGACAAGATGGAACCACCGCATCCGATGAGACGAGGCCTGCGATATCTGGTGATGCTGTTGGGGGCGGTGCTGCTTGCCGCCGCGCTCGGCACGCTGGTGCCGCGTCCGCTCTGGCCGGCGGCACGGGCCGACGGCGAGGGGACGCGGCACATACTGATGTTGAGGAATCCGATTCACACCGACATTGCTGTGCCCCTCGATGACGGCGTGCGCCGGCGATTTGCCTTCCTGGCCGATGCCGGCCTGCCGACCGACGCGTCGGAGGCGCGGTATCTCATTTTCGGCTGGGGGGCCGCGCCTTCTATCTGGAAACGCCGACCTGGTCGCTACTCAAAGCGGTGCCGGTGCTGAAGGCGCTAACGCTGGACGCCTCGGTGATGCATGTCGATGTCGCGGGCGCTATTCTAGAGCCGCATCCGAATGTCGTCGGTTTTGACATCGATGAGGAACATTTCTCGGCGCTGCTCGACTATATGGCCGGCAAGCTTCCGGCAGGGGCCGGGCGGACCGATGCCGATCGAAAATGCGGGCTATTCAACTTACGACCGTTTCTACGAGGCCAACGGCCATTTCAACGCGCTGGTCGGCTGCAACACCTGGTCGGCGGCGGCATTGTGCACTGCCGGAATCCGGACAGGTTGGTGGAATCCGCTGCCGGCATCGCTGGGGTGGTCACTTACACTTTATAATTAGATAATTAGCTGGTTCTGCTCGTCAGCCGGTTTTACGATCCTGCTTCGTCACATATTCACGCAATGCCTTGTTGATTGCGCTCTGGTAGCCGCGACCGTCAGGTGTGTGCCTCTTGAACCAAGCGACAACATCCGAATCGAGGCGAAGAGTCAGTTGCTGCTTGATTGGCTTGAAATACGGATTTTGGACAGCATTCAGCCAGAATTCCTCAGTCAATTCCGGAATATCGCTCGTATCGACATCGTCTTCCGAGCGCGCCTTCAGCGCGGCGATTTCCGCTTTCTGGGCTTCGGTTAGCGGAGGTGGATTTGCAGGGTCGAACTTATATCGAACGATTTTCCGCATAACGTCTTCTTTCTCTTGTTGTAGCCCGCCGCGCAGAAATTATGCGGATCATTTCGATCCCATGTTCTTCCGTATCGGCGTGGGCAACTAGCAACACGAGCGCTCCGTCAACCAGACCGATCGTCTGCCAACGATATTCGCCACCTTCTATCCTGTCCTGCTCCGTCAGCGCGAACGGATCTGAGAAAACGCGAACGGCAGTCTCGAAGCTCACGCCATGTTTGCGCAGATTGGATCCGGCCTTTTCCGAATCCCACTCAAATCTCAATTCATCCATTGTTCGTAACCACAAAAATGTAACTACAAATAGCCACTACGTCAAGGATGGCTGTTCGCCTCCTACCGCCGCACAACCTCCCGCTCCTCCCACCCATAGAGCCAGTCCAGGTCCGCCGCGAGCTTCTCCGGCGGGCGCGTCGCCAGCACCAGATTGCGCGCGATCGCCGCCGGCCCCCAGGCATGCCAGGCGAGGCGATTGAGCGCGCCGCGTTTCAGCACTCTTTCGACACGCGGCCGTCTGAGATTCTCCCAGGTAGTCAGGCCCTGCTTCGGATCGTCCGGAAAGACCAGATTGGCGAGCATCGCAGCATCCTCTATCCCCATTGCCGCGCCTTGGGCCGCGAAGGGCGTCATGGCATGCGCGGCGTCGCCGATCAGCGCGATGCCCTCCGCCATCGTCCAGCGGCGCTGCTCGACCGTGTGGATGGGGAACGCCGTCCAGGGGCCGGCGAGCGCCACCAGCCTCGACAGCACCGCAGCGGTGCCCCGGATGGCGCCTGAGAGGATCGCGGGGTCGGCATGGCCGGACCAGCCTTCGGCAATGCGTTCGCCCTTGGTGAAGGCGGCAAGGTTGAAGGCGCTGCCCTTGCTCACGGGATAGGCAACCATGTGGAAACCGGGATGCAGGAAGGTGGTGACGCTGTCGGTCGCGGCGATTTGCGCGAAAGCCTGGCCGGCGGCGCTTTCCGCCGCGATCGTCGCGCGCCAGGCGAGCTCTCCCGAAAAGCGGCTTGCCGCAAAGCCGGTCGTCCGGGCAAGCTGGGTGCGGACCGAGGACCAAACGCCGTCGGCTGCGACCAGCAGGCCGCCCGCGACATTCGTCGCTTTGCCGTCGATCTCTACCGTCGCGGTCACGCTTTGCGGGTCGACAGCAATGCCGGCAACACGCGCGCCGGTGACAAGCGCGATGTCAGGCCGTTCGACCACTGCCGCCATCAGCGCCGCCTGCAGGTCGGCGCGGTGCGCCACGAGATAGGGCGCGCCCCAGCGCTTTTCTGCGGCTTCCCCAAGCGGCACGCGCGCCAGCTCGCGCAGGCTCCTTGCGTCCTTCAGCACCACGGCTTGCGGCCGTATCGCGTTGGGCAGCAGGCGATCGAGCACGCCGAGCCGGCGCAGGATGCGGGTCGCGTTGGGGGAAAGCTGGAGGCCGGCGCCGGCCGCTTCGAGTTGCCTGGCCTGCTCGAACAGTGTTACCGGGAAGCCACGCTCGGCAAAGGCAAGCGCTGCCGTCAGCCCGGCGATGCCAGCCCCGGCGATGACGATTTGCCGGGACCGTGCTTCAGTCATGATCTAGCAGTCGTTCATGATCTGCCGGGTCAGGCGGCCTGGTCGACATAGAGGCAGCCGGCCGGCTGCGTTTCCGTCGCCTTCAGCGACGGTGAATAGCGGTAGAGCGTCGAGCAGTAGGGGCAGACCTTTTCATTGTCGTCGCCCATGTCGAGGAAAACATGCGGATGGTCGAAAGGCGGATTGGCGCCGGTGCACATGAATTCCTTGACGCCGATCTCGATGACCGGATGGCCCGCGTCGTTCTGGAAATGGGGAATGCTGCCGCCTGCCATCGTCGTCTCCAATTGGGTTCGGCCAGTGGGTGTGACCAGTTTGCATCTGGAGCATAACAGGCCAGTTTGCAAGATCGATGAAATCAAACTGTCGCAAAAGGCTGGCAGAGGATAAGTTGAGCCGGTTAAGAGCGTCGTTTAACGGCAGTATGCGGCGCCTCCTGGGAACGGTTGCGGGCAAGAGCAGGAAACCATGAACGAACTGAAGCCTGTGCAGAGCGAGTTCATCACCGTCGAGGCCGCAAGCCCCGACGGCGGCAATCCCGATCGTTTCGTCAACCGCGAATTCTCCTGGCTGCAATTCAACCGCCGCGTGCTGGAGGAATCGCTGAACGAGCATCATCCGCTGCTTGAACGCGTCCGCTTCCTGTCGATTTCTGCCGCCAATCTCGACGAGTTCTTCATGGTCCGCGTCGCCGGCCTTGCCGGCCAGGTCCGCGAGGGCATCGCGCTGAAGAGCCCGGACGGCCGCACGCCCGAACAGCAGCTGGAACAATTGCTGCGGGAGGTCGAGCGCCTTCAGGAAGACCAGCAGAAGAGCCTCTCGGCGCTGATGACGCTGCTTAACAAGGAAGGCATCGAGAGCATCACCCGCGACGCGCTGACCAAGGATGAGAAGGCCTGGCTGGAGGAACATTTCCAGGAACAGGTTTTCCCGGTGCTGACGCCGCTGTCGATCGACCCGGCGCATCCGTTTCCGTTCATCCCCAATCTCGGCTTTTCCATCGCCCTGCAATTGCGCCATCGCAAGAATGGCGAGGAGATGAGCGCGCTGCTGCGCCTGCCGGTGGCGCTCAGGCGTTTCATCCGCCTGCCCGACCGCAAGAACCATGTCCGCTTCATTCCGCTGGAGGAAGTGGTCGGCATCTATATCGGCAAGCTTTTCCCCGGCTACGAGGTCAAGGGCTCCGGCACGTTCCGCATCATCCGCGACAGCGACATCGAGGTCGAGGAAGAATCGGAGGACCTGGTGCGCCTGTTCGAAACGGCGCTGAAGCGGCGCCGCCGCGGCTCGGTGATCCGCATCGAATTCGACACGCTGATGCCGGCCGCGTTGCGGGACTTCGTCGCCGGCGAGCTCGGCGTGTCGTCGAGCCGCATCAGCGTGCTCACCGGTCCGCTGGCGCTCAACCAGATATCCGAGATTGTCGCCATCCCGCGCGACGACCTCAAATTTACACCCTACAATCCGCGCTTTCCCGAGCGCATCCGCGAGCATGGCGGCGACTGCTTCGCCGCCATCCGCGAGAAGGACATCGTCGTCCATCACCCCTATGAGTCCTTCGACGTGGTGGTGCAGTTCCTGCGCCAGGCCGCCGCCGACCCGGAAGTGGTGGCGATCAAGCAGACGCTCTACCGTACCTCTAACGACAGCCCGATCGTGCGCGCGCTGATCGACGCCGCCGAAGCCGGCAAGTCGGTCACGGCACTTGTCGAGCTCAAGGCGCGCTTCGACGAGGAAGCCAACATCCGCTGGGCGCGCGACCTCGAGCGCGCCGGCGTCCAGGTCGTGTTCGGCTTCCTGGAGCTGAAGACCCACGCCAAGATGTCTTTGATCGTGCGCCGCGAGGATGGCCGGCTGCGCAACTACGTGCATCTCGGCACCGGCAACTACCACCCGGTTACCGCCCGTATCTACACCGACCTGTCCTTCTTCACCACCGACCCGACGATCGCGCGCGATGTCGCGCAACTCTTCAATTTCATCACCGGCTATGCCGAGCCCGCCGAGGAGATGCGCCTTGCCGTATCGCCCTTCACGCTGCGCAAGCGCATCCTGAAACACATCTTGGACGAGATCGTTCATGCCCGCGACGGCCGACCGGCGCGCATCTGGATGAAGATGAACGCGCTGGTCGATCCGACCGTCATCGACGCGCTTTACGACGCCAGCCGCGCCGGCGTCGAGGTCGACCTCGTCGTGCGCGGCATCTGTTGTCTGCGGCCGCAGGTGCCGGGTCTTTCCGAGAACATCAGGGTGAAATCGATCGTCGGCCGCTTTCTCGAGCACAGCCGCATCTTCTGCTTCGGCAACGGCCACGGCCTGCCGTCCGACGAGGCGGTCGTCTACATTTCGTCGGCCGACATGATGCCGCGCAATCTCGACCGTCGCGTCGAGACTCTGGTGCCGATCACCAATCCAACTGTGCATGAACAGGTGCTTGGCCAGATCATGCTGGGCAACATCATGGACAACCAGCAAAGTTTCGACGTATTGGCTGACGGCACCTCCCGGCGCGCTGTGCTGGAGGAGGGCGAGGAGCCGTTCAACGCGCAGGAATATTTCATGACCAATCCGAGCCTCTCCGGGCGGGGCGACGCGCTGAAATCGCATGCGCCCAAGCGCATTGCCCAGTTCAAGCGCCGCAAGAAGAACAGCGCCGCGTGACTGCAGTTTCCCAGGGCCGGCTTCAGGACCGGCGGCCGCTGTCGATCATCGACATCGGATCGAACTCGATTCGCCTTGTCGTCTATGAGGGGCTGGCGCGCTCGCCCACGCTTCTGTTCAACGAGAAGATGCTGGCCGGCCTCGGCCGCGGCATCGTTTCGACGGGCAAGCTCGATCCCGAGGCGGTGACGCGCTCGATGGAGGAATTCCGCCGGTTCCGCGCGCTCTCGGACCAGGCGGGTGCCGAGCACATCTATGTGCTGGCGACAGCCGCCGCGCGCGAGGCGGGCAACGGCCCCGATTTCATCCACCGTGCCGAGGAGGTGCTGAAGACCGAGATCCGCGTGCTCACCGGCCGTCAGGAGGCCTATTATTCGGCGCTCGGCGTCATTTCCGGTTTCCATCCGGCCAATGGCGTCGCCGGCGACCTTGGCGGCGGCAGCCTCGAGCTGATCGACATCAATGGCGAAGCGATAGGCGACGGCATCACGTTGCCGCTCGGCGGCCTGCGCCTGCAGGACATGGCCAGGAACTCGCTCGTGCAGGCCCAGAAGATCGCGCGCCAGGAACTGGCGCGGGCGAAGCTTCTGAAGGGCGGGCAGGGCAGGGTTTTCTACGCAGTCGGCGGCACCTGGCGAAATCTTGCCCGGCTGCATATGGAGATGAACAACTACCCGCTCGGCGTCATGCATCACTACGAGATATCGGCCGACAGCGCGCAGACTTTCCTCAAGCAGGTCGCCCGCAGCGAGGTCGAGAAGGTGAGGGGCATCGAGGGCGTTTCCAAGAACCGCCGCTCGCTCTTGCCCTACGGTGCCGTCGTGCTGCAGGAGATCATGTCGGCCATGCAGCCGTCGAAGATCGTCGTCTCGGCGCAGGGCGTGCGCGAGGGTTTCCTCTACTCGCTGCTCGACGCCGCCGAGCAGAAGGCCGACCCGCTGATCTCGGCCGCCGAGGAACTGGCGCTATTGCGCTCGCGCTCGGTGCATCACGCGCACGACCTGGTCGAATGGACCGGCAAGGCGTTCAAGGCCTTCGGCATTGATGAGACGGAAGACGAGGCACGCTACCGCCATGCCGCCTGCCTGCTTGCCGATATCGGCTGGCGCGCGCATCCGGAATATCGCGGCCGGCAGTCGCTCAACATTATCGCGCATGCCTCCTTCACCGGCGTCGATCATCCCGGCCGCGCCTATCTGGCTCTGGCCAACGCCTATCGCCATGACGGCGTCTTCAACGACGGCATCGCACCCGAGATCAAGGCGCTGGCGCCGCCGCGCCTTCTGGAACGCGCCCGCACGCTGGCGGCCATGATGCGCGTCGTCTATCTGCTGACGGCGGCTATGCCGGGCGTGATGCCGAGGCTGAAATGGGAGAACCGCGGCAACGGAGCGCTCGCGCTGGTGCTGCCGGCCTCGCTTTCCGACCTCTATGGTGAGCGCCCGGCCGGCCGGCTGGCGCAACTGGCGCGTATCACCAATCGCCGCCTAGTGCTCGCGGTCGAGGGCGGGCCGAGCGTCTCGGTGAAGTAACGGATCAGCTGACGTCGGCGCCGATTCCGAAGCCACGCCCGTCCGCCGACCATGCGCCGGCGCCGGCCATGGCCAGCGCCAGAAAGCCGCCGGCAATGGCGATGTCCTTCATCAGCATCTGCTGGTGCATGAAGGACAGCGTGGCGTCGTCCGCGCCCTGGCCGTAATGGCCGATGAAACCGGCGACTACGCTGAAGGTGGCAAGCAGCAGCGCCACGATCCGCGTCTGGAAACCGACGAGGACCAACAACCCGGCGATCAACTCGAACAGGCCTGTGCCCCATGCCGCCAAGGTCGGCAGCGGCAGGCCGAGGCCGGCGAAGTAACTGGTCGTGCCGGCGATATTGGTGAGCGCCTGGAAGCCCGACGGTACGAACAGCGCGGCGAGCAGGAGCCGCGAGACGAGAAGCAATGCGTTGCGGGGCATTGGTCATCTCCCTTGCCGGCATCAGGCCGGCTGCCGGCGCAGTCTACGCCTACAACCGGAAAACGAAAAAGCGATGCGGAAAATTCCGCACCGCTTTCGTTTCAGTTTGGGAGGATTGCTTCAGTATGGGAGGAAAAAGATCAGCCGCGCTTGGCGTCAATCGAATAGGCGCCGGCCCCGGAAGAGGCGAGCAGGATGAAGCCGCCGGTGATGGCGAGGTTCTTGAGGAACTGGATCATTTGCATCTGGTCGGCCCAGCCGGTGTGCGCGACCAGCCCGGTGGCGATCGTGAAGATGGCGAGCACCCAGGCGGCGATCCGGGTCTGGAAGCCGACGAGAATGGCAAGGCCGCCGAGCAACTCGATCAGGCCGACCAGGACGGCGGTTACGGTTGGCATCGGCAGGCCGAGAGCGCCGAAATAGCCGGCAGTACCGGAAATCGCGGTGAGCTTGCCGAAGCCGGAAAACAGGAAGATGACGGCGAGCAGAATGCGACCCAGGAGGATCGTGGTGGAGCTGTTGGGCGCGGTGCCGGCGACGGAAGAGTTGATGGACATGGCGGTTCTCCGAACGGGGTTGAATAGTCCGTCAGGTAGACGACAGTAACTGTTCACCAAAGCCGCCTATATGACGACACATTGTTCACAGAATATATATTCCGATATCGGCAAGCAGCGCGCGAAAAATCTGTCGGCAGGTTGCGCCGGGGGAGTAAATTGTTCTGCCACCAAATGGCTCTGCTACCGAGTCGGCGGTTTGGGTAGCGGCAGTCGCGGGCTTTCGGAGATTCGCCGACACGTCAAATGCTTCGTCATTTTCGGGCGTAGCATGAGCGAAGCTCCGTTGCAGAGACCCTGGATGACGACGTGGGCTTTTCCCGATGGCGAAAACTACCCCGGATGCGTCATGTCCTCCGGCCGCACCAGCCGATCGTAATCGGCTTCGCTGACCAGCCCGGTGGCCAAGGCCTCCTCGCGCAAGGTCGTGCCATTCTTGTGCGCGGTCTTGGCGATCTTGGCGGCGTTGTCGTAGCCGATGGTCGGCGCCAGCGCCGTCACCAGCATCAGCGAGCGCTCGAGCGCGGCCTTGATGTTGTCCTCGCGCGCCTCGATGCCGACCACGCAATTGTCTGTGAAGGAAACGGAAGCATCGGCAAGCAGCTGCACCGACTGCAGGAAATTATACGCCATCAGCGGGTTGTAGACATTGAGCTCGAAATGGCCCTGGCTGCCGGCGAAGGCAAGTGCTGCATTGTTGCCGAACACCTGCACGCAGACCTGCGTCAGCGCCTCGCACTGGGTCGGGTTGACCTTGCCGGGCATAATCGAGGAGCCCGGCTCGTTTTCCGGCAGCGAGAGCTCGCCGAGGCCCGAGCGCGGGCCGGAGCCGAGCAGGCGGATGTCGTTGGCGATCTTGAACAGCGCCGCGGCCGCAGCGTTGATCGCACCATGCGAGAACACCATGGAATCATGTGCCGCGAGCGCCTCGAACTTGTTCGGCGCGGTGACGAAGGCGATGCCGGTGATGGCGGCGATGCGGTCCGCCACCTTTTCCGCGAAGCCGACCGGCGCGTTGAGGCCCGTGCCGACGGCGGTGCCGCCTTGGGCCAGCTCCTGCAGGCCGGGCAGCGTCAGCTCGATGCGCTTGATCGACGAGGCGACCTGTGCAGCATAGCCGGAAAATTCCTGGCCGAGCGTCAGCGGCGTGGCGTCCTGGGTATGGGTGCGGCCGATCTTGATGATATGGTTGAAGGCGCGGGCCTTGGCGCCGAGCGCCTTGTGCAAATGGTGCAGTGCTGGGATCAAGTGGTGCGCGACCCGCTCGGCGCAGGCGATGTGCATGGCCGTCGGATAGGTGTCATTGGACGACTGGCTCATATTGACGTGGTCGTTCGGATGCACCGGCTTCTTCGAGCCCATGACGCCGCCGAGCATCTCGATCGCCCGGTTGGAGATCACCTCATTGGCATTCATGTTGGACTGCGTGCCCGAGCCCGTCTGCCAGACCACCAGCGGAAAGTGCTCGTCGAGCTTGCCGTCGATCACTTCCTGAGCTGCTTCCACGATCGCCTTGCCGATGGCCGGGTCGAGCCGCTTCATCTCCATGTTCACTTCGGCGGCGGCGCGCTTGACGATGCCGAGCGCACGCACGATCGAAGCCGGTTGCTTCTCCCAGCCGATCTTGAAATTGCCCAGAGAACGCTGCGCCTGCGCGCCCCAATAGCGGTCGGCCGCGACCTCTATGGGGCCGAACGTATCGGTTTCGGTTCTGGTCTTTTCAGCGCTCACGGCAAGTCTCCGTCTGTCGATTTGGGCAAGGGCGTATCGCGTTGCACAAACCGCTTCAAGCGGAGATTGCGGTCGGGGAAGATGCAAATCGGTTGAAGAGAGGGCCTCTTCCTCTCGCTCTGGGCGAGACGGCGGTGACGGCCAATCGTCCCCCTTACGGGGGAGATGCCCGGCGGAGATCAGCGCTTCAGCGGCGGCCCGACAATATCGATGCCGTTCTCGGCGCACAGGCTCGTCAACACCTCAATCATCTCCGGCGTCGGCGCTGCCGCCGGCGGCAGTTCGGCTCGCTCCGCAGGGCGACTAGCCTTGCGCACCATCGTCTCGAAATCCGAACCGCGCGTGACGGTGAGCGTATGGGCGCCTTCGAGAGACTCGACCTTGTAAGTGTGCGGCAGGCCTTTCGGAGCGAGCACCGTTTCGCCGGCGCCGGCAAGCCGCTCGCGGCCGTCGACGACAAAACGTATCCGGCCTTCGAGGATATGAAACACCTCGTCCTCATTGCGGTGCACGTGCAGCGGCGCGGAATCGCCGTAGGGCTGGCGGTGCTCGATAATGCAGATGCCGTCCTCGCCGTCGGCCGACGAAACCTGGATGGTAACGAGCGTGTTGTTGAACCAGAGGAGTTCCTTGCCTGCGATCGTCGTGTTGATCATTGTGATCATTGCTCTCCCTTATTGAGTGCCGACAAAGCGGCTTCGACGGCGACCTAAGCAAGGACGAGCCGGTGATGGAAATCGAATGATCGTATGGGGCGGATTGATGCGATGAATTTGAACGCGCTCGACCTCAATCTGGTGAGGGTGCTCGACGCGCTGCTGCGCGAGAAGAGCGTGACGCGCGCCGGCGAGCAGATCGGCCTCAGCCAGCCGGCTGTTAGCGCCGCGCTCAACCGCCTGCGCCATGCGCTCAACGACCAACTCTTCGTGCGCCGCGGCAACGACATGGTGCCGACGCCTCGCGCCGAAAGCCTCGCGGAGCCGGTGCGTGCAGCGCTGCGCGAGATCGAGCGCGCCTTTCAGCCGGCGACCGATTTCGATCCGGCAAGGCTGGAACGGACCTTCACCTTCATGGGCGCGGATTTCTTCTCCATGCTTCTTATGCCGCCCTTCGCCGCGCGCATTGCGGCGGTGGCGCCCGGCGTATCGTTCCGTTTCCTCGACAGCGCCATCGGCGACGTCTCGAAGCTGTTGCAGGACGATCGGATCGACCTTGCGCTGGAGCGCCCGCTGGAGGTCGCGGAGTGGGTCTCAAGCGTGGCGCTGTTCGGCTCGCCCTTCGCCATTGTCGCGGCGAAGGACAATGCGGCGCTCGGCCAGGCCGGCATCGCCGAGGGCGAAGAGGTGCGACTCGACCTGTTCTGCGCGCTGCCGCATGCGCTGCGCTCCATCGATGGATCAATGTCGGGCTTCACCGACGATGCGCTGGGCAGGATGGGCCGGGCGCGTCGCGTCATGCTTGCTTTGCCGCACTTCCAGGCCGTCGCGCTGGCCGTGGCGAACGGGCCTTATCTGGCTGCGGTTCCAACGCAGTTCGCTGTGGCGGCGGCAAAATCCCTGCCGATCGGCATCTATCGGGCGCCGATCCCGATACCATCGCCGGCGGTCAGAATGTACTGGCACGCCCGCCGCGATGATGAGCCACCGCATCGCTGGATCCGCGAACAGATACTCGATGAGGTGGGAACGCTCGGCTTCAAGGACTGGGACGGCACCGCAAGTGCTCTCCCGGGGGTATAGCTGCCGTTGGAGCGGGAGTGCAGCGCTGAGCAACGCGGACGGTCAAGCGCAGGAGCGATCGCCGGTATGAACTTATCCGGCTGAGGCTAGCTCGACCGGCGCGGGCTGGCGCAGGCCCAGCCGGCCCGCGACGAAATCCTTGACCTGGCGCACGGCCTGTTCGCGCGTGACGCTGCCCGGCTGCAGGCCAAGCCTGAGCCACAGTCCGTCGATCAAAGCGGTGACGCCGAGCACGATTTCTTCGGCCAGTTCGGGCGCAGCGAGGCCACGCAGGCCGGACAAAAGGTTCGAGCGCATGCGCGCGTGGATGACTTTCTGGATGCGCGCCAGCTTCTCGTCGCGCGGCACCTCGGCGCAGAGCGACAGCCATGCGTGGCAAAGCGGCGGCAGGAAGAAATGCTCCTCGAAATTGCCCTCGATCACGGCGTCCAGCCGTTCCATCGGCGTTCGCGCCCGCTGAAGCCGGGCGACGACGGCGTGACAGAGCACGGCGTTCGCCTCGCGCATGGCGTGCTCGAAAAGCTCCTGCTTGTTGCGGAAATAATGCAGCACGATGCCCTTCGAAGCGCCGGCCTGGGCCGCGACCTTTTCCAGCGTCGCGCCGGCGATGCCTTCGCGCTCCAGCACCGCGAAGGCCGCCTGCCGCAGTTCCTTGCGGCGAATGTCGCTGAGACGCGTGAGTTTCACCGGACCGATCCATGCATAACGAATCCACGTTGACATTTTCGTCCGCTCAGATCAATGATTGACCAATGGGACAATAAAATGACCACAAGGTCAAAAAAGGATTGAAAGAGGAGAACCGGAATGTTGCGCATGCTTGCGAGAGGCGTCTGTGTCGCGGCGCTAATGGCGGCTTCCCAGGCGGCCGGCGCCGCCGAAGCCGAAGGCTGCAAAGCGGTTCGCATGGCCGAACCCGGCTGGAACGATCTCGCCTTCACCACGGGAGTGGCCAAGGTGCTGCTCCAGGCGCTCGGCTACGAGCCGCAACGCGAGGTGCTTGGCATCAACGTCATCTATGAAGGGATGAAGAACAAAGACCTCGACCTGTTCCTCGGCTACTGGGATCCTGCGATGGTCACCTACTACGAGCCCTACAAGAAGGACGGTTCGATCGAGAATGTGCGCGTCAACCTGGTCGGCGCCAAATACACCTTCGCCGTGCCGACTTATGTCTGGGACGCCGGCGTCAAGGACCTGTCGGACCTGCACAAATTCGCCGACAAGTTCGGCAAGAAGATGTACGGCATCGAGCCCGGATCCAATCAGCTCATGATGGATGCCATTGCCGATCCGCAATATGGTCTGGATGGCTGGCAAGTGGTGGAGTCGAGCGAAGCCGGCATGCTCTCGGAGGTCAGCTACGAGATCAAGGAGAAGCAGTTCATCGTCTTCCAAGGTTGGGCGCCGCACCCGATGAACACGATGTACGACTTCAAGTACCTGACCGGCGGCGACAAGTTCTTCGGCCCGAATTTCGGCGCCGCCACCGTGACCACCCAGGTGCGCAAGGGTTTCCTGCAGGAATGCCCCAACGTCGCGCAGTTCCTGAAGAACCTTGCCTTCGACATCGACATGGAAAATGTCGGTATGGGCTATCTCATCAATGACGGCATGAAGCCGGAGGATGGGGCGCTGAAGTCGATCACCCTGCACAAGGATCGGCTCGATGCGTGGCTCGCCGGCGTCACCACCTTTGACGGCAAGCCCGGCCTTGCCGCGGTCAAGGAAAAGCTCGGACTGTGAGGCCGGCAGCCTTGGAACTGACGGATCAGGAGGTCGAGCAGGCGTCTTGGGCCGGGCGCAAGCGGATCGTCGATATCGGCGGTCTCGACCTTGCCTATGTCGAGATCGCCGGTTCGGAGCCGCCGCTGCTGCTGATTCACGGCTTCACCGACACCAGCCGCAGTTTTTCTCTGCTGGCGCCGCATCTTCCCGGCCGCCGGCTGATCATGCCGGACCTGCGTGGCCACGGCGGCTCGCAGGCGGGCGAGGGCTGCGGCGTCGCCGATTTCGCCGACGACATCGCGGGGCTGATCCGGCGCCTGCGGCTCGACCGGCCGGTCGTCGTCGGCCATTCGCTGGGCGGCATGGTGTCGATCGCGCTGGCCACACGGCATCCGGAACTGGTCGGCGGGCTGGTGATCCTGGCAAGCGCGCTGATGCCCGGTTTCGAACAGGATCACCAACTGATCGATGAAGTCGCCGCGTTGCGCGATCCGATCTCGCCGGTCGATCCCTTCTATGATTGGTGGCATGCCTGCCGGCCGGGCGTGCCGCGGGCTTTTCTCGCCGGTCTCGCGCAAGATGCGTCCGCGATTCCCGCGGCGCGCTGGCGCGCCGTTCTCGAAGAAGTCCGTGGCACCGATCTGACCGCCGCGGCGCGCGCCGTGCAGGCCCCGACGCTGATCATCGCAGGCGGGCGCGATCCGCTTTTTGGCGAAGCGCATCAGCGGGCGATGGCAGGAGCGCTGGCCGGATCGCGCCTGGTGTGGGCACAGGATTGCGGCCACAACCCGCATTGGGAAGATCCGGGCTTTGTCGCCGAGGCAATAGCCGGCATGTTGTCGGCAGCGTGACTATCGCAACAGCGACCGGGCCGTGGGCGTCAGGCGCAACGTCTCGGTCGGCTTCGTCGAAACAGCTTGCAGGGTTTCGCGAACCACCTGCCATTCCGGCGAAGCGGCGAGAGCGGCCTGATGGTCCGCGTGGACATCGCCATCGTCGAAACCGGTAATGGCGATGAAGACATTTTCGCCGGCTCGCACGGGCAGCCGAGGAAATGTGTTTTCGGAATGCTCGCTGACGAAGGCGCCGAGAAGCCGGGCGCCGTTTGCCGCAAGCAGCGGAACCGCCTCAGCCTGGAAGCGTTCGGCAAAGCCGACCACGGCACCTGGCCGCAAATGGTGAATCGAAATCTCAACAAAGCCGAGCAACCGGCTCCCATTGCTCATGGTTTCGGCCTCGGTGGCTGTCGGCCGCTGCAACCCTGACAGGTCGAACCCCGCGCCCCGCCAAGCCGGTTTGAGCAGCAACACGTCGTCGGAATCGATCATCGTCGCATTGGCGGCATCGCGATGCGCTGCCCAGACCGGGCCGCCATAGAAGGCGCTCAGCGCGTCCTTTCTCGTTTCCATGTCCTCAAAACCGCGCAGCCAGACGAACATGTCGGGGCGATCGAGATCGCGGAACTGGCCGATGACGGTCATGCCGGCGGCTTCCTGCGTTTCGACGAACTCCCGGTCGAACAGCGCGATCAGCGTTTCGCGCTGTCCGGCCTTCAGCGTGTATTGCCGAAGCTCGACGACGGGCGAGGCAAGGCGGGAAGGTCGGTTCATGGCCAGAATCTCAAAACAGGGCGATCGTCCTGTTTATAAACAGACCGGTTGTCCTGTTTTGTCAATCTGCTATCTTCCTCCCTTCTCCCCCTGTGGGAGAAGGTGGATCGGCGCGTAGCGCCGAGACGGATGAGGGGTGCTCCAGCGGAGTGAGACGCTGGCTTCCTTTATCCGCCTTCGCTTCGCTCAGGTACCTTCTCCAACAAGGAGAACGGGGAGATCGATATGGCCCCGCGCAAAAAGCGCACCAACGATCCGGAAGGCATGCGCCGGCGCGTCCTCGACGTGGCGGAAGGCGCCTTCCAGGCGCGCGGCTATCACGCATCGAGCCTCGGCGATCTGATGGCGGCGGCCGGCGTCACCGGCGGCGCGCTGCACCACCATTTCCCGACCAAGAAGGCGCTGGCGCTCGCAGTGATCGAGGAACGAGTGGCGGCGGCGGTCCAGAAGACCTGGATCGACCCGATGCTGGCGGCGTCATCGGCCCGCGAAGGCGTGCGGGCCGTGTTCGAGGCGGTGGCTGCGGAGCTAGAGCGACAGGGCTATGTCCGCGGCTGCCCGCTCAACAATCTGGCGCATGAACTGTCGCTGGCCGACGACGAGTTTCGCCTGGCGCTTGCCAAGATTTTCGCCGGCTGGCGGAGGGCGATCGCCGACAAGATCCGAGCCGACCAGCAGGACGGCGGGGAGGGTGGGACCGATCCCGACCGCTTCGCCGCGCTTGCGGTGGCTGCTTATTCCGGCGCCATGTCGATGGCCAAGACATCGCAGGATGCGGGGGTGTTGCGCGAGTGTTTGAGGGGGCTGGAAAGCGTGCATCCGTCTTCGGGCGGATTGGCAATGAGACGACGCCGCAGGGTGCTGTTGCGATAAACGCTGTCAGGACAGAGGGAGGCGGTCCGAGGGTGTTTAATCGGGTGACGATGAATCGCTCTTCGCCAGCAACTGTTTCGCGCCGCGTCTTCATCGCCGGAGGTCTCGCTGCTGCCGGCGCGCTGCCTCGCGTCGCCTTCGGCCAGACCGGCAGGCGCATCCAGCCGATCGACGCCACTTTCCTCTTCATCGCCGATATTCATGCCTGCCGCATGGCGAACGGGCTCAGTCCCAACTGCCTGCAGGAAGGCAAGACCGATGCAGCACTTCTGCGCAACGTCGCGGCCTTGAACGCGATTGCCGACAAGAAGTGGCCGGCCGAGATCGACGGCGTTGCCACTGGCCTGCATTCGGCCGGCACCCGTATCGGCACGCCGCTCGGCCTCGTCACCGGCGGCGACATCACCGACGATGGCGGCGGCCAGGTCACGGAGCCCAGCGAAGGCACGCAGCTTCTGCAGTTCTCCAAGCGCTATCAGGAAGGTGTCGGGCCGGACCGGATCCACATCCCGGTCTATGTCGGGCTCGGCAATCATGATCTCGACCAGAACGGCTCGCCGCCGCACGTCGATTGGTATCGCCGCGAATTGCGCGATTATGTCGAGGTCAACCATCGGCCCGGCGTGTTCTTCAAGCCGCCGGTCCCCGCTACCGAATACGACGTCGATACCGACTGCTATTCCTGGGACTGGGGCGGCCTGCATCTCGTCCAGATGCACCGCTTCGCCGGCGATACCGGCCATGGCGCGCCAAGCAGCCTGCCTTGGCTGAAGCAGGACCTCGCCACTTATGCCGGCGACGGCCGGCCGGTCGTCCTGTTCCAGCATTATGGCTGGGACACTTTCTCTACGGAGCGCTGGGATCCGGTGAAACGCACCTATGATGACGATGGCTCCGGGCGCCCGCATTGGTGGGGCGAGGCCGACCGCCAGGCCCTGGTGACCGCGATCAAGGGCTACAATGTAATTGCCGTCTTCCACGGCCATCAGCACGAAGTGCCGATGATCTACCAGCGTGACGGGCTCGACATCATCAAGCCGAAGGCGGCCTATATGGGCGGCTTCGCGCTGGCCAGGGTCACTGCCGGCAACATGGATGTGGTGTTGGGCGAGGCGGCCGGTGACCATGGCGAGATCGTCTTCACCAACGCTTTCGCCAAACAATTCCAGACATGAAAAGGCCACCTCGCGGCGGCCTCTTGCCTATCTGCCATCAAGACAAGACGGCCTCAGAACGCTTTGCGAACCTTCTCCTTCACGTCGCCATAAGCCTTCTGCATCTTGCCGGCAATCTTGTCGGCGGCGCCCTCAGCCTGGATCCGCCTGTTGCCGGTGGCCTTGCCGGCCGTTTGCTTGACTGAGCCCTTCATCTGCTTGGCGATACCGGGCGACCTGATCCCTGTTCACCATGCGCGCATCTCCTGGGTCTGGAAGGGAAACTGGACACGAGAACCGCATCCGGGTCTGACAACGTGCCGGAAGCACCTGGATATCCCTTTTGAGGAAGGCTTCGTGCGGCTGCGCACGCCCGAGACGGCGGCAAACCTCGCCAAGGTGTCGCCGACCGGCCTCGTGCCGGTCTTGAATCACAATGGAAGGATTGTCTGGGAAACGCTTGCCATCCTTGAATATCTGGCCGATCTCTATCCGGAAAAAAGGCTCTGGCCCACCGATCTCGGCGCCCGTCAACTGGCGCGCTCGGTGGCGACGGAAATGCATTCGGGCTTCCGCGAGGTCCGCTACGGCTGGCCGATGAACCTGCGCCGGCCGAAATCCCATAAGCCGCTCGATGCCGAGGGCGAGGCGCAGCGGGCGAGGATCGAAGCGATCTGGCGCCAGTGCCGCGAGCAATATGGCGAGGGCGGGCCGTTCCTGTTCGGCCATTTCACCGCGGCCGATGCCATGTATGCGCCGGTGGTGACGCGCTTCGACACCTATGGCGGCGAACTGGCGCCCGTCACCCGCGCCTATGTCGACGCGGTCTTGGCGACGCCCGCGATGCGGCACTGGTATGCGGAAGCCGCCAGGGAGCCTTGGCCGGAGCCCGGGCCGCACGAACAGGATTGAGCCCGGGTCGGCTCGGCAATTGCTTCGACTGCTCTGATGGGGTCTTCAAGCCCCGGCGGCGCGGCCTATGTGAAGGGCGAGCCGGGCTCCTGGAGATTTCTCATGATAACCGCAAATTCACCACTCACGGGCAAAGTCGCGCTCGTCACCGGCGCTTCGTCCGGCATCGGCGAGGCCACCGCCGCGGTCCTTGCCGCGGTCGGCGCGAAAGTCGCGGTCGCCGCCCGTCGTGCCGATCGCCTCGAAGCATTGGTTGCGCGCATCGAACGCGGCGATGGCGTCGCGCTCGCCATTGAAGCCGACATCGCCAAGCCCGGCGACATCACCGCGATGGTCGACAAGGTCGTATCCGAATGGGGACGGCTCGACATCCTCGTCAACAATGCCGGCGTCATGCTGCTTGCTCCTGCGGCCGAAGCCGATCTAGACGACTGGCGCCAGATGATCGAGCTCAACCTTATCGGCCCTGATGGCGACCACCAAGGCGGCGCTGCCGCACCTGAAGGCTTCAAAGGGTCATATCGTCAACGTCTCCTCGGTCGCCGGCCGGGTCGCAAATCCCGGCGCCAGCGGCTATGCGGCGACAAAGTTCGGGGTGGTGGCTTTTTCGGAATCGCTGCGCCGCGAGGTCTATGCCGATAAGGTGCGCGTCACCGTCGTCGAGCCGGGCCTTGTGCGTACCGAACTCGGCGATCATATCACCAACGTGCAATCCAAGGCCGTACTCGAACACCGTCTCGCCACGATGGAAGCGCTGACCGCGGAAGACATTGCGAACGCGATTTTCTATGCCGTCAGCCAGCCGCCGAGGGTCAATGTCAACGAGATACTTATCCGTCCGACCGATCAGGAGCGGTGAACAACAGAAAACGCCTCTCGCGCTTGTTATGGCGCGGGAGGCGCTTTTGCCGTCAACCGTTCTCGATTGCTCGTGAATTGCCGACGGCTTGAGTGAAAACGGCCCGCCATGAGATTGGTTCCGCAGCCGACGAATTTTTTGTCCTTATTTGCGGATAGCCCCAACGTCCGCCGCGATGTGATAAGAATGCTGCAAGGCCAGGGATGCGGGCGTCCGCAATTTTAATCCGACGCCATGTTGCTTTGTGCATGGTCATGGCCGAAAGACGCTCTGCCATTTCGGCATCAACCTGCGGGCAGGAGAAGATTTTGACCGCTAGCTCGAATGAATCATGTGGGCAGGCTTTGCCGAAACCGGTAGGCACACGCTGATGGCCGCCAAACGCGTGCCATCTACGCCGATCGCCGCCGATGCGACCATCGCCGATATGGTCGACACCCTCGACAAGCCGATCGAATATGTTCGCCGAGTGCTGGAAAGGCTCGAACGCTGCAAGCGCGCGCATGGCGATGCCCAGGTGCGCGTTGGCGTGCGCGGCCGCGCCGAAGCCCCGAACTATCTGATTGAGTATGTGCGGGAAGACGCCAAGACCCGTCAACGCACCAGCTATCAGGATGCCGCCTACAGCGGCAGCACGCATCGTGAGCTGGCGCCGCACCACATTGAGGACGCCAGGAACTGGTCGCCCGAGGAAATGAACATCACGGCGGTCTCGGCGCTGATCGGCCGCTTGCGCAATCCGAATGCGCCATCATCGCGCTTTTCTGACGAGGACTGACATGGCCATAAAATTCTCCGCCAAGGACCAGCCGGCAGCTCCGCCCGCCGCGGCCAAGCCAGCCAAGCCGGCGGCAAAGCCGGATGCGCCCGCAGAGGTTGCGACTGATCTGTTCAAGTCGCCGGCCGAAGCGCCGGCGCGCAAGACCAGGAAGAAGTAGCGCCCTTGCCGCAGGACGGCGGTCGCACAGCCGGGCCGCTCGGCCTGCTAGGTCAGTCCTCTGTGTCTGTTGACGAGGATGGCGGTGCGGTCGCCGTCTTCGACTGTCAGAGCTGCGGCGCCTGCTGCTCCTACTCGGCGGACTGGCCGCGTTTTTCGACCGAGGAGGATGAGCAGCTCGACCGCATCCCGGCCGAGTTGGTAGCGGCCGACCAGTCCGGCATGCGTTGCGAGGGCGGCCGATGCTCGGCGCTCACCGGCGAGGTGGGCAAGCACACGGCCTGCGGCATTTACGAGCTGCGCCCCGACGTCTGCCGCGCCTGCATGCCCGGCGGCGGCGACTGCCTGATGGCGAGGGCGGCGCACGGGCTGGCGGTGAGCTAGTTTCCTTACCCCCGCATCGCGGGGGCGAGGAAAAGCGCCCCGCTTGCCCTGTTGCGCGCCTCCCGGTACCTTCTCGCCGGGCAGGGCAGCGGAGGAAATCCATGAGCATTGAATTTCTGTTGACGTCGTTGATCATCGTGGCTTCGCCCGGCACCGGCGTCATTTACACGCTTGGCGCCGGCCTCTCGCGCGGCGCGCGCGCCTCAATTATCGCGGCCTTCGCCTGCACGCTTGGCATCATCCCGCATATGGCGGCCGCCATCACCGGCCTGGCCGCAGTGCTGCACACAAGCGCCGTCGCCTTCGAGACGCTGAAATATCTCGGTGTCGCCTATCTGCTCTACATGGCCTGGAACACATTGAAGGAAAAAGGCGGCCTCAGCATCGACGAGGACGCCGCGCCGCGCTCGACCGCCAGAACGATCACCTCGGGCATCCTGATCAACATCCTGAACCCGAAACTGTCGATCTTCTTCTTTGCCTTCCTGCCGCAATTCGTCAGCACCACCGAGCCGCACGCGCTGTCCAAGATGCTGGAGCTCTCCGGCGTCTTCATGCTGATGACGTTCATCGTCTTCGCCATCTACGGCGTCTTCGCGGCATCGGTGCGCAGCCACATCGTGTCGCGGCCGAAGGTGTTGACATGGATGCGCCGCAGCTTTGCCGCCGCCTTCGTCATGCTCGGCGCCAAGCTGGCGCTGGCCGATCGGTAGCCCTTCAGCGCCAGCCCTCTACATAGCCCATGGTCGCCTCGGGGGAGCTTTGGGCTGATGGGGCTCGAGAGATTCAGAAATCCGGATAAGGCCGGAAATCCGAGTAAGAAAGGCGGTCGCAATGACGCTTGAATGCATCAATCCCCACGATCTGCCCAAGCCTGACACATACAGCCAAGTCGTCGTGGCGAAGGGCACCAGGCTGATATTTATCGCCGGCCAGGAACCTGAAGACCTGAACGGCAAGCTTGTCGGCGAGGGCGATTTCACGGCTCAAACGCGCCAGGGTATTCGCCAATCTCGGTCGGGCTATTGCCGCCGCAGGCGCCCGTCCCAACGACGTGGCGAAGATCATGATCTACGTCGTCGGCTACCGGCTCGATGACCATTACCCGATCATCGATGCCGCCCGCGTGGCTCTGTTCGGGGACCACAAGCCGGCCAACGTCGTGTTGGGAGTGGCCAGCCTGTCGCCTGGATATCTGATCGAGGTCGATGCGGTTGCGGTGGTCGACGCCTAGCCTTTCACATAGCCCATCGCCTCGACGATTTGCCCATCGGCGACACGCATCAGGTTGACGCCGCGCAGCGACCTGCCGTCGGCCATCCAGAAGCGCCAGCGGATCGTGGCGCGGTCGCCGGCGACGAACGTCTCTTCGATGTCGAAGCGGGTACCGGGTCCGGTGGCGATCGCCAACCACAATTCGACGCAAGCCGCCTTGCCGGTGCGGCGGGCGCCGTCGGGCGCCGGCGTGGTGTTCTCGATCACGCAGTCCTGCGCCACAAGTTCGTCCAGTGCCGAAGGGTCGTGGCGCTGGAAGACGTCGTTGTAGCGCCGCATGATTTCCGCCGTCTCGGCGGAGCGCTTGGCCGCGGCGATGTCGATGATGTGTTCATGGGTCATTTGATCTTCTCCTGTCGTTTCATTGAGCTGCGAGGCTCGCCTTGAGCGTGATGGTGGCGACGCCCGCCAGCGCCCGCGAGACGAGACAGGCCGCCTTGGCCTTTTGCGCCAGCCGCTCGAAATCCTCGGCCGATATGCCGGCGATGCGCGCCTGAGTTTCGAGCTCGATGCGGGTGATCGTCGGCCCGGCCGTGGTCGCGCCGAGATGCACCTTGGCGATGGTGTGGATGCTCTCGGCCGTATGGCCTTCGGCGCCGAGAATGGCGGTAAGCGCCATCGAAAAGCAGCCGGCATGGGCGGCCGCAATCAGCTCTTCCGGATTGGTGCCCGGGCCGCTCTCGAAGCGCGACGGGAAGGAATAGGCGCTTTCGAACACTCCGCTGCCCAGCCGCAGCCGGCCGGATCCTTCCTTGAGTGTTCCTTGCCATTGGGCCGAGGCTTCGCGGATTGTCATGGCTGATCTCCTTTCTGTTTGCGGGAAAGCATGATGGTCACGCGCCGTCGATGACGACCTTGCCGAAGACGTCGCCCAGCTGGAAATGGCGGTAGGCCTCGCGCGCCTCGGCGAAGGGGAAGACCTTGTCGATGATCGGCTTCAGCCGGTGCGTGGCGACAGCGGCAAGCATTGCCTCCAGCCCGTTGCGGCTGCCGACGAACAGTCGGCTGATGGTGACGAGGCTGCGCTGATAGACCGCGCCCGGGATCTCGACCGGCTTGCCCTTCTGGTCCTGAACGGTCAGCAGCACGATGCGGCCGTAGAGCGAACTGGCGATCAGCGACTGCGCGAAGGTGGCAGGGCCACCGGTCTCGACGACCAGATCGATGCCGCCGGTCACCTCGCGCAGCTTCATGCCCCATTCCGGTGTTTCGGCCGCCGCGATGACGAGGTCAGCGCCGAGTGCCCGCAGCCTGTCGGCCTTCTCGGCGCGCGAGGTGACGGCGGCCACGCGGCAGCCCATGAGCTTGGCGAACTGCAAGGCAAAGAGCGCAACACCGCCTGAGCCGATCACCAGAACCCATTGTCCGGGCTTCGGAATCTCGGCGCCCGTCAGCGCGCTCCAGGCGGTCAGCCCGGCGCAGGTGAAGGTCGCTGCTTCCTGCCACGAGAGATGGTCGGGCAGCCGCACCGCCCATTGTTCGTCGAGCAGCGCATATTCTGAGAGCATGCCGTCCAGCGTGCAGCCGAGCTGATCGACGACGCACGGGTGCATGCGGCCGTCGATCCAGCGCGCGAAGTAGCTGCCGGTCACGCGGTCGCCAATGGCAAAGCGGGTCACGCCGTCGCCGGCGGCCGCGACTTCGCCGGCACCGTCGCTCAGCGGCACGATGCCCGCGCGGGGTGCCAGAGGATAAGTGCCGTTGAGGATCATCGTGTCGCGGCGGTTGAGCGAGGCGGCGCGCACTCGTACCAGGATCTGGTTTGCACCCGGCTTGGGCAGCGCTTCCTTGCGCATGACCAGCCCCTCGATGTCGCCGAACTCCTCGAGCCGGTAAGTCCGCATTTTTGCCTCTGATATATGTAGACCGATTTATATATTATGTAGACCGATTGTCATATTCGAGGCAAGCCCTATAATGCGTGCTCCTGACAGAGGTTGACATTTTGAGAGGTCGACGTGGCGACGAACACACGCACCCGCATGATCGAGGCGACGGCGCTGCTCATCCGCAAGCGCGGCTATCACGGCACGTCGCTGAACGACATTCTAAGCGCCAGCGCAGCACCGCGCGGGTCGCTCTATTTCCATTTCCCGGGCGGCAAGGACCAACTGGTCATCGAGGTGACGCGCGCCAGTGTCGCCGACGTGACGGAGCGGCTGGGCGCCGCGCTGTTGGAGGAAAGCGATCCCGCCGTTGCCGTCCACCACATCTACCAGTCGGTCGGACGCATGCTGGAGGAGAACGAATTCTCGCTCGGCTGTCCGGTCGCGCCGGTGGTGCTCGACGCGCCGAACAATGTGCCGGACCTGGTTGAAATCTGCCGCTCGGCCTTCGAGCAGTGGATCGGACTGCTGCGCCAGGCATTCGTCAGGGCAGGGGTGCCCGAGCGGCGCGCGCAGGCGCTGGCCCTGCTGGTCGAATCCTCGCTGGAAGGCCTGATGGTGATCGCCCGCGCCACCCGCGACCGCACGCCGCTCGCCGCCGTGGCCGACGAGGTTGCGGCGCTGGTCGAGCAGGCGGTGCTGGCTGGCAAGGCGGCACGGCAAGCGGAGAGTGCCGCCTGAGGACTCGGATCTCCAAATGCAAAACAAAAAGGGCGCCTTTCGGCGCCCTTTCGTATGCATTGGCTTGGTAGCCTGGATTTAGAAGTCCATGCCGCCCATGCCGCCCATGCCGCCGCCGCCCATGCCGCCAGGCATGCCGCCGCCAGCCGACTCCTTCTTGGGAGCTTCGGCGATCATGGCTTCGGTGGTGACAAGCAGGCCGGCGACCGAGGCCGCGTCCTGGAGAGCCGTGCGCACGACCTTGACCGGGTCGACGATGCCCATGGCGATCATGTCGCCATACTCGCCGGTCTGGGCATTGTAGCCGAAGGTCGCGCCCTTGTTGTCGAGGATCTTGCCAGCGACGATCGAGGCTTCCGCACCGGCGTTGGCCGCGATCTGGCGGGCCGGAGCCTGCAGCGCGCGACGCACGATGTTGATGCCGGCGGCCTGGTCGGAGTTGGCGCCGGTGGCCTTGAGGTTGCCCGAAGCGCGCAGGAGCGCGACGCCACCGCCGGCGACGATGCCTTCTTCCACGGCCGCGCGGGTCGCGTTCAGGGCGTCATCGACGCGGTCCTTCTTTTCCTTGACTTCCACTTCGGTCGCACCGCCGACGCGGATCACGGCAACGCCGCCGGCGAGCTTCGCCAGACGTTCCTGCAGCTTCTCCTTGTCGTAGTCTGAGGTGGTCTCCTCGATCTGCTGCTTGATCTGGGCGACGCGGCCCTGGATCTCGGCCTTCTTGCCGGCGCCATCGACGATGGTGGTGTTCTCCTTGGAGATCGACACCTTCTTGGCGCGGCCGAGCATGTTGAGGCCGACATTCTCGAGCTTGATGCCGAGGTCTTCCGAGATGACCTGGCCACCGGTGAGGATGGCGATGTCTTCCAGCATGGCCTTGCGGCGGTCGCCGAAGCCCGGCGCCTTGACGGCGGCGATCTTCAGGCCGCCGCGCAGCTTGTTGACGACCAGCGTGGCCAGGGCCTCGCCTTCGACGTCTTCCGAGATGATGAGCAGCGGCTTCGAGGTCTGGACGACGGCTTCCAGGACCGGCAGCATGGCCTGCAGGTTGGAGAGCTTCTTCTCGTGCAGCAGGATGTAGGCGTCCTCGAGATCGGCGACCATCTTGTCGGCGTTGGTGACGAAGTAGGGCGACAGGTAGCCGCGGTCGAACTGCATGCCTTCCACGACTTCCAACTCGGTCTCGGCGGTCTTGGCTTCCTCGACGGTGATGACGCCTTCGTTGCCGACCTTCTGCATCGCTTCCGCGATCATCTTGCCAACCGACTCGTCGCCATTGGCCGAGATCGTGCCGACCTGGGCGACTTCCTCGGAAGTCTTGATCTTCTTGGCGGCCTTGCCGAGCGCCGTGACGACTTCGGTGACGGCGAGGTCGATGCCGCGCTTCAGGTCCATCGGGTTCATGCCGGCGGCAACCGCCTTGTGGCCTTCCTGGACGATCGACTGCGCCAGGACCGTTGCGGTCGTGGTGCCGTCGCCAGCGATGTCGTTGGTCTTCGAAGCGACTTCGCGGACCATCTGGGCGCCCATGTTCTCGAACTTGTCCTCAAGCTCGATTTCCTTGGCGACGGTGACGCCGTCCTTGGTGATGCGCGGGGCGCCGAACGACTTATCGATGACGACGTTGCGGCCCTTGGGACCGAGGGTGACCTTCACCGCGTCGGCGAGGATGTTGACACCGCGCAGCATGCGCTCACGGGCATCGCGGGAGAATTTTACGTCTTTGGCAGCCATGTTTTAGCTCCTGGCAGGGGCTCGGGAAGAGCCCGAAGATGAAGATTCAGGTGAGGCCGATGATCAGCCGATGATGCCCATGATGTCGGATTCCTTCATGATCAGAAGGTCTTCGCCATTGAGCTTGACTTCAGTGCCCGACCACTTGCCGAATAGGATGCGGTCGCCGGCCTTGACGTCCAGCGGCACGAGCTTGCCGCTTTCGTCGCGGGCACCGGAGCCGACGGCGATGATCTCGCCTTCCTGCGGCTTCTCCTTCGCCGTATCCGGGATGATGATCCCGCCGGCGGTCTTGGATTCGGATTCGACCCGGCGAACGACCACGCGGTCATGAAGCGGGCGGAACTTGGACTTTGCCATGTTTTCTTCCTCGAATGAGAACGGTGAGAACTGTTCCTCCATCCGGCGAGGCCGCCGGATATAAGTTAGCACTCACCAAAGGCGAGTGCTAACGTGGCGCTGAGATAGGCCGCTGGGTTGCCGGAGTCAAGGCGCGCGCAACGGGGCAGCGGCGCGAAATTTTTCTCGTGCGAGACGCAAGGCCGAAATGCACCGGCCATCGCGAGGCGCCGACGAGCAACCCGCCCGTTAGTCCAGGCGCCTCGGCGAACGCAGCACCAGCAACGGGCAGCGTTCTGCGAGCCCGTATGTGCCGGTCGAGGCCAGCCGGACGTCATCGAAGAAGGTCTGGGCTTCCTTGATCAGCGCTGCCGCCGGGGCGAAGCTGTAGACGACGGACGAGTTCCGGTAGACGTCGATGGTCCCGATGGTCGGCAGCTCCCACCCGGTTCGAGCCGACAGCTCCTCGCGGTCGGGAAACATCCTGTCGAATTGTTCGAGGATGCCCCTCACCGGTATCGTGTAATCAGGCGCTCCGCCGATGGCGGTCATTGCCACGCGCCATTTGAGTTCATGGAAGGTCGAGACGCCGCCGCTCAGCGCCAGGGCGCGGACATCCTTCGGGTCGTCTGGAGTTCCGGGGAAAGCATAAAGCCTGATGGCGGCACGGCCGACGGATTTGAGTGAACGCGCAATCGACGCGAACAGCGTGCGTCTGAGGTCAGCGGCGCCGATGACGGAGAGACATCCATCGCCGATCAGCGCTTCGATGCTCGCGCCGGGAAACGGCAAGTCGAACCAGTCGCCCTGCACCGCCTTGCGCATATCGGTGTCGCCCGGCCAGATGCCGGCAATCATGTCGGGAGACTCGTCGACCGCCGTCATCGTGGCGCCGAGCCCGGCGAGCTCGGGCGTCACGCCGAGCATGACGACGTGCGATTGCGAAAGCTCGAGCTCACGTTCGTAGGCCTCGACCACCTGAGCCGGCGGCCGCAGCGGCGAGCCGAGCAACTGCCAGTGCTTGCGAATTGCATTCCAGTGCTCGGTCATGCAAACCCTGTATCGGTTAGGGCATTGTGTTCGTCGCATAATCGAAAGCGCATGATAAGCCAAGTGGGGCGCATGGCACGCATCGCCGTCATCACGCATGAACAAGACCGCTTCCAGACCCGGCGCGGGCTGCTGCTGCGCCGTGACAGCCCGTATATGCTCTTCGACCTGCTGGAGGAGCTGAAGCGCCGCGGCCATTCGGTGCGGGTCCTGCGCGGCACCTCGGCGAAGCCGGCCGCCGACATCGCGGTGCTGCATCTCGACGCGACCGTGACGCCGCCCGATTATGTCGACTATGCGCGCCGCTTTCCCTTCTGCCTCAATCTTGGGGCCGCCGACATCTCGAAACGCCGCGTCAGCGGCGCCGTGATTGGCCAAGGCGACGACTGGCAGGGACAGGTCATCGTCAAGAGCAGCCTCAACCATCGGGGAACGCCGGAACAGCAGCTGAACCGGCGCGCGCGGCGAGCCGGCAGGCCGGAGCCGTTTCCCGGGGTCCAAGCCTTCGAAAAATACGAGATCCATGCCTCGCTCGCCGATGTTCCGGCCGCGGTCTTTGAACGCCGGGATCTGGTCGTCGAGAAATTCATTCCCGAGCCGGAGCCGGACGGTTTTGGCGCCCGCTTCTGGCTGTTCTGCGGCGAGCGCGAGCGCTGCACCCGTCATGTCTCGCCGCAGAGCCTGGTCAAGGGCGACGACACCATCCGCCGCGAGGCGGTGCCCGTGCCGGACGAGCTGCGCGCGCTGCGGCGCCAGCTCGGCTTCGATTACGGCAAGTTCGACTTCGTCATACATGAGGGCAGGGCGGTGCTGCTCGATGCCAACAAGACCCCTGGGCGTGCCAGGAACCTGTCGAGCTTCATCGCCGCCGGCAATGCCAATCTTGCCGACGGCTTCGAAGGACTGATCCGCCAGGTCAAGTGACCGATCGTCTAGATATTCATGCCCCCAGACACCTCGATGCGCTGGGCGTTGACCCAGCGATTGTCGTCGGAGAGCAGCGAGGCGATCATCGGCCCGATATCGTCGGGGACGCCGACGCGGCCGAGCGCGGTGACGCCGGCCACCATGCGGTTGATCTCGGCATTGTCGCGCACATGGCCGCCATTGAAGTCCGTGGCGATCGCGCCGGGCGCCACGGTGTTGGCGGTGATGCCGCGCTGGCCGAGCTCCTTGGCGAGGTAGCGCGTGAACACCTCGATGCCGCCCTTCATCATCGCATAGGCCGACGATCCGGGAGCAGCAAAGCGGGCGAGCCCGCTCGAGATGTTGATGATGCGTCCGCCATCATTGATCAGCGGCAGCAGCGCCTGGGTGAGGAAGAACACGCCCTTCAGATGGGTGTTCATCAGCGTGTCGAACTCCTCTTGCGTCGTCTCGGCGATCGGCTTACGCAGACCGGTGCCGGCATTGTTGACGAGATAGTCGAAGCGGTCGCGCTGCCAGGTGTCCTTGAGGGTCTTCTTCAACGCCGCAACGAAAGCCGGGAAGCTGGCGACGGCGCCGGCGTCGAGCTCAAGCGCCGCTGCTCGACCGCCGGCAGTCTCGATCTCGGCGATTGCGCTCTTCGCCTCGTCGGCGCGCGAGCGATAGGTGACGATGACGTCGACGCCCCTCCGGGCAAGGTGGATCGCGGTGTTGCGGCCGAGGCCGCGGCTGCCGCCGGTGATGAGAGCAATGGGACGAGTGGTCATGGCGAATCTCCTTCTTTTGGATGGAGATGCATATACTCGCCTGCCTGATCGATATAATCGGCCATGGATTGCCAACACTATTCAGTCTGTGCGAACAATCGGCGATGGACCGGTTCGACAGCATGCGGCTCTTCACTCGCGTTGTGGAACGGCGCAGCTTCACCGCGGCCGCCGCCGATCTCGGCCTGCCGCGCTCCAGCGCCACCGCCGCGATCAAGCAGCTCGAGGAGCGGCTCGGCGTACAATTGCTGAGGCGCACAACGCGCCACGTCACCACGACGCTGGACGGCGAGGCCTATTACCAGCGCTGCATCGGCATCCTCGCCGACATCGAGGATGCCGAGGGCAGCTTCGGCGCGCATGAGGTGCGCGGACGTCTGAGCATCGACATCAACGGCAACATGGCCCGCACCTTCGTCATTCCGGAACTGCCGGCGCTGCTCGCCCGCTATCCCGGGCTCAGCGTGCATATCGGCGAGGGCGACCGCTTCGTCGACCTGGTGCGCGAAGGCGTCGATTGCGTGGTCCGTGCCGGCACGCTGCCCGACAGCGACATGATCGCGCGCCGCATCGGCATGGCGCGCGAGGCGACGGTTGCCAGCGTCGCCTATGTCGAGCGCTACGGCCTGCCGCGCACTCTGGACGAGCTTGCCGGGCACGTCATGATCGGCTTCGTCTCGTCCCGCACCGGCCAGGTGATGCCGCTGGAGTTCACCGTCGATGGAAAGATCCGCGAGATCGTGCTGCCGTCGCGCGTCACCGTCTCCAATTCCGACACCGCCGCCACGCTCGTGCGCCAGGGTTTCGGCCTCTACCAGGCACCGCGCCGCCGCTTCGCCGCCGACATCGAAGCGGGCCGGCTGGTCGAGGTGCTGCCGGACAATCCGCCGACGCCGACGCCGATCTCGGTGCTTTATCCGCCGAGCCGCCAGCTTTCGCCAAGGGTGAGAGTGTTTGTGGATTGGCTGGTGGAGATTCTGGGGCCGAAGCTGGAAGCGGGCTGAGGCAGCCAGGCGCGGCCCCGAGTATGGCGTCGGCTACAAAAACAGCTTCAACTGCGTATGGATGATCGACCGATAATCCTCGATCGTCCTCCGTCCCTCCGCTTCGTCCTGTGCCAGCGCCAGCCGCACGACGCTGCCGGCGAGCTGGAAGATCAGGAACACGACACGTCCGAAAGCCTCGCGCTGCTCCGCTTGGAGCATCGGCCCGACCTTATCGCAGAACATCTTCGCCTGTTGCCTCGTCTCGGCGATGTCGAGATGCTGCAGCGCCTTGTCGGCCTGGATGGCGTTCTGCAGGTCCTGGATGGCTGGGTCCGCGGCGACACGGGCATGATAATCGTCGAGCAGCTGGTCGGCCGCGGCGGTCACGTCGTCCAGCCGGGCTATCCTGGCGATGATCGCGCCGAAGCGTGCGCGGCTTTCCTCGGAGAACCGCTCATAGAGCATCGCCAGGATCGCCGACTTGCTGGGGAAGTAATGATAGACGGTAGCGATCGGCCCGCCGGCCAGCGCGCCGACTTCCTTCATCGTCACCGCGTCGATGCCCTTCTCGCCGATCAGTCGCATGGTCGTGGCGAGGATCGCGTCGATGCGCTCACGGCTGCGCTCCTGCTTCGGCCTGCGCCGCGGTTCCGTCGCTGTTCGCCTTGTCTGCGTCATGCGCCAAATCTCGTGAAAGCCGCGAATTCGCGGTTGACAAGAAACATGATCAAGTATCAGTTCCGTCAAATGCTGACAACCTGTCAGTTTTTCGAGCGAGCTGCAAGGGAGAGCGCCTCGTGACCGCATCGCAAGCCGCGCAAGCGGAAAATGGCGATTGGCTTGTCGGCAATCCGACGGGCCTGCAGCTGGCCTCGGCGCTGTGGATCGGCTCGGTCGGCCTCCTCATCCTCGGACTGCAGCCGGTGCTGCTCGGTGCGCTCTACAGCGAAGGCCATGTCACCGGCGACGAGCTGGCGCTGGTCGCCACCGCCGAGATGATCGCGATCGCTATCGGCTCGGGCGTCGTGGCGATGTTGCTTCCCGCCAGGAACATGCGCTGGAAGAGCACGGTGCTGCTCGTTCTGCTCGCGCTCGCCAATGTCTGGACCGCTTATGCCGGCAGCCCCAATGCGCTGATCGGCGCGCGCACGCTGGCCGGCCTCGCGGAGGGCGGGCTGGTCGCCGTGGCGACCGAGCTGATCGCCCGCTCGCGCCGGGCCGAGCGCATCGGCGGCTATTTCGTCACGCTGCAGACCTTGGCGCAATGCGCGCTGGCGCTGATCCTCGCGCTCTTTGCCGTGCCGAGAGCGGGCTCGGCCGGCGGCTTCATCGCGCTCGGCATCGTCTGTCTGCTTTCGCTCGTCGTGGCGTGGACCGTGCCCGACGACTATGCCGACCTGCCCAAGCAAGAACAGTTCGCCAACGTGGCGACCGTGCCGGCGATCGCCGCGCTGCTGTCGATCTTCTGCTATTTCATGTTCTTCGGCGCCATCTGGGCTTTTCTCGAGCCCATCGGCGCGCAGTTCGGCATCGATGGCCGCACCGTCGGCTTGATGGTTTCGGCGAGCCTTGCCGCGCAGGTGCTCGGCGCGATGACCGCGACAAGCTTCGAGGCGCGCATCGACTATCGTTTTGCCATCACCGTCATCGGGATCGTCGCGGCGATCAGCTCGCTGCTGCTTGCGTCCGGCCCGGGTCTTTCGGTGTTCTGGGCCGTGGCGCTGGTGATGGGCTTCATCCTGCTCTTCATCGTGCCTTACCAGATCCGGCTGGCGATCACCGCCGACGAGACGCGCACCGCCGTGCTGCTGGTGCCGGCCGCCCAACTCTTCGGCCTCGCCATCGGCCCGGTCGCCGCCTCGCTGCTGATCGACGGCGCGGATTTCCGGCCCGTGCCCGAATTCGCCGCCGCCGCCGCTTTGGCGAGCGTGCTTTTGCTCGGCATTTTCGTGCTGGTCGCGCGGCGGCGCGGCCGGGTCTGAGCAAAGGGGTCAAGATGGCAACCGCCTGGAGCAACTGGTCTGGTTTCGTCACGGCTTCCCCGAAATTGATCGCGGCGCCCGCCGATGCCGGCGAGCTGACCGAACTGGTGCGCTCGGCGCCCGGTCCGCTGCGCGTCGCTGGCGCCGGCCATTCCTTCACGCCGCTGGTTCAGTCCGACGGCACCATTGTCTCGCTGGAGAAGCTCGGGGGGCTGGTCTCGCACGATGCCGCGAACAACCGGGCGCGGGTGAGGGCAGGCACGCGGCTCGGCGCCTTGATGCACATCCTGCAGGACATCGGCCAAGGCCTGCCCAACATGGGCGACATCGACCGCCAGGCGATCGGCGGCGCGCTGGGCACGGCAACGCATGGCTCCGGCCCGACGCTCGGCGCCTATCACACGCAATTGGAGGCGCTGCAACTCGTCGATGGGCAAGGCGAGCTGCGCGAGTTCAGCCGGGCAGACGACCTGGACATGATCCACGCCACGGGCGTCGCGCTGGGCGCCTTCGGCGTGCTGACCGAAGTGGCGATGAACAACATCGCCACCTACCGGCTGCGCCGCCGCAAATGGGTGCTGCCGATCGGCGACATGCTCAAAAACTTCGAGACGATGATGGCCGCGCATCGCTCGGCCGAGTTCTACTACATCCCGTTCTCCGGCTACGCCCAGTTCATCGCCAGCGATCTTAGCGACGCGGCGCCGACGACGCGGCCGACCGAAGACGACGAGGAAGGGTTGGCGACTTTGCGTAAGCTGCGGACAACGTTGCGCTGGCTGCCGCGGTTGCGCCGCGCGCTGATCAGAGGGGCGGTGAAGAAGGTGCCGGCGGAAGACTATGTGCAGGACTGGCTCAACGTCTACGCCAGCGAGCGTCGCACCAAATTCAACGAGATGGAGTATCACCTGCCTTACGAGGAAGGTCCCAAGGCGTTGGCCGAGATCATTGCGCTTACGGAAAAGCATTTCCCGGAAGTCTATTTCCCGATCGAGGTGCGCTCGGTGGCGGCCGACGAATTCTGGCTTTCGCCATTCTACAAGAGGCTGACCTGCTCGATCGCAATCCACCACGATGCGGCTAACGACCCGCTGCCTTTCATGCGCGCCGCCGAGCCGATCTTCCGCAAGTGTGGCGGCAGGCCGCATTGGGGCAAGGTGCACAGCCTGAAGGCGGCGGACTTCAAGAAGCTTTATCCGCGCTGGGACGATGCGATGGCGGTGCGGCGCGACATCGATCCGCAAAACCGTTTCGTCTCGCCCTACATGGCCGGCCTGTTCGGCATCCAACAATGAGCGCCTATTTCGCCGCCCTGGCCGATGCATTGATGGCCGCCGAGATTTTCCGGCCCTGCCTTGTCCTCGATCGCGACCGGCTGGACGGCAACGTCGCGCTGGTGAAGCAAAGGCTGGCGCCGGGCCTTGGCGTGCGGCTGGTCGACAAGTCGCTGCCTTGCGTGCCGTTGCTTTCGCATATCGCCAAGGCGCTTGGCACCAACCGCTTCATGACCTTCCATCCGCCGGTGACGCAGGCCGTGCTTGACGCGTTTTCCGAGGGCGATCTGCTCTACGGCAAGCCGATGCCGGTGGGTGCCGCCAGGGCCGCGCTGACCAGGGGTGGCGCCGGCTGGTGGTCGCGCGTCTGCTGGCTGATCGACACGCCGGAACGGCTGGCGGAATATGGCGCGCTCGCTGCCGCGCTCGACACAGAATTGCGCTTCGCTTTCGAGGTGGACGTCGGCCTGCATCGCGGCGGTTTTCGTGATCCCGCCGAGATTAACGCGCTCACGATTCCAAAAGGTCTGCTCTGCGACGGCATCATGGCCTATGAGGCGCATGCGCCGGAGATACCGGGCCTGTTCGGCGGCGTGGCCAAGGCGCTGAAGCAGGCCTCTGCCAAGGCCGCGGAATTCGTCGCTGCCCTCGATCCGGACCAGCGCCGCACCCTCAACACCGGCGGCTCCAAGACCGCGCTGCTGCATGGCGGCGGCGTCGCCAACGAAGTGTCGATCGGCTCGGCCTTCGTGCTGCCAAAGGATTTCGACACGCCTGGCCTGGAGGGCTTCCAGCCGGCGGCCTTTATCGCCACGCCGATCCTCAAGGCGCTCGATCCGATGCTGCCCGGCCCGCCGGCGGTTTCCAGGGCGCTGCAGGGGCTTGGCCTCTTCCCGCGCAAGGGCTGCTATCTCTATGGCGGCAAATGGATGGCCGAGCCGGTGTTTCCCGAAGGCATGAAGGCGAACGGATTGATCGGCCTGTCGTCCAACCAGCAATTCATGGGCCTGCCGGCAGCCGCGGATGTGAAGCCCGGCGACTATGCTTTCCTGCGGCCAACTCAGAGCGAGGCGGTGCTGCAACATTTCGGGGCGATTGCCGTGTTTGCCGGAGGGCGGATCGTGGAGTTTTGGCCAGTGCTGCCAATGGGTTGAGAGGCGCTTCAGACGCTCGCGACTAGCGCCGGCTACCGTGACGTCGTCATTCTAGGGCGGAGCGACGCGAAGCGGAGCGGAGACCCTAGAATCCATTCCGTTCCACCTGCCGAAGAACGAATACGGCGCAGAAGAAGGTATCCTATGCCAGCGTTTTGGCGTCAGGGTCCGCACCGTTGTATCGATCGTAGGTAACGGCATGGATTCCAGGGTCTGCGCGCGTCGCTTCGCTCCTTGCTCCGCCCTGGAATGACGAAAGCGCGGCGATCATTTCATTGACTCAGTCAACTAAATGATTGATCCTGTCCATGACAGGAGGATTTCCCATGACCATCCACAATCACCCCGGCAAGGACCGTATCGATGCGGTGCGCGCCTTCAACCGCTTCTATACCCGCCAGCTCGGCCTGCTCGACGAGGGCCTGCTGAAAAGTCCGTTCTCGCTGACCGAGGCGCGGGTGCTTTACGAGCTCGCCCATCGCGATGGGCTGGTCGCAAGCGACCTGGTGCGCGACCTCGGCCTCGATCCCGGCTATGTCAGCCGGCTGTTGAAGAAATTCGAGGAGCGCGGCCTGGTCGGACGCGAAGCTAGTGAGACCGACGCGCGCCGCGCCTCGATCGCGCTGACGCCAGCCGGCAGGGAAGCCTTTGCGCCTCTCAACCAGGATTCGCATGACCAGGTGCGCGCGTTGCTCGATCGCCTGGCGCCGGCCGAACAGGAGCGGCTGGTCAACGCCATGCGCACCGTCCAGGACCTGCTCGGCGACAGACCTGAAGCCAAGGTTCCCTATATCCTGCGGCCGCTGCAGGTTGGCGACATCGGCTGGATCACGCACCGTCAAGGCCTCATCTACGCGCAGGACTATGGCTGGGACGAAACTTACGAGGCGCTGGTCGCAGAGATCCTCGGTGAGTTCGTCAAGAACTTCGTCCCGCAATGGGAGCGCAGCTGGATCGCCGAGCGCGAAGGCGAGGTGGTCGGCTCGGTCTTCGTCATGCGCAAGTCACCCAAGGTCGCGAAGCTCAGGCTGCTCTACGTCGAACCGTCGGCGCGCGGCCTCGGCATCGGTCGGCGGCTGGTCGACGAATGCATCGCCTTCGCACGCGCCAAGGGCTACCGGACGCTGACGCTCTGGACCAACGACATACTGGGCTCGGCCCGCCGTATCTATCAGGCTGCCGGCTTCAAGCTGGTCGAGGAAGAACGCCATCATTCCTTTGGCAAGGATCTTGTCGGACAAACGTGGAATCTCGAGCTTTAGCGCTTTTCCTTCTCCCCTTGTGGAAGAAGGTGTCGCCGAAGGCGCGGGGTGCTCCAGGGAATGCCAACGTCTCACTCCGCTGGAACACCCCTCATCCGTCTCGGCGCTGCGCGCCGATCCACCTTCTCCCACAGGGGGCCTGTTGCGTAATTGGCTGGTTGTGATTCTCTGAGAGGAAGCTCGGAGGGAATCGCGATGGCTGTGAAGCAGACGGGACAGTTGAGCCTGGCGGAGGCGTTTCTAGGCGACAAGCTTGCGGGCG
>NZ_NSFT01000009.1 GCF_002294725.1 Mesorhizobium sp. WSM4313
GCCGGGGCTTGCCTGGCGATCCCGACGACACGCACAGCCGATATCTGGAGGCTGAAATCGACGGCCTGGTCGTCGGTTGCATCTACCTCCCGAACGGCAATCCGGCGCCGGGCCCGAAATTCGATTACAAGCTGCGCTGGTTCGAGCGTCTCGTCGACTACAGCCAGTCTCTGCTCGGCGAGCGCACGGTGCTTTGTGGTGACTTCAACGTCGTGCCGACTGAGATCGATGCCGTAGTACCTCGCCGCTGGTTGGGTGACGCCGTCTTCTTCCCGGAAAGCAGGAAAGCCTATGCCCGCATGCTGGGCCTGGGTTGGGTGGATGCGATGCGTCGGATCCACCCGGGCAAGGGCATCTACACCTATTGGAATTTTTCGTATCGCGGTGGCTACGATCGAAGCTCCGGCTTGCGCATGGATCATCTGCTCGTAAGCCCGTCGCTCGCGGCGGCCATCCGAGGTGCCGGTGTCGACGTCGAGACCCGTGGATGGGAAAAGCCGAGCGATCACGCACCCGCCTGGATCGACCTCGGTTAAGACAGTTTGCTTGACCGCTCAAAAGACAAGGTGCTTGCGCTTTCGTCCGGTCTTTCTCGGATAGGCCTTCATGTCAACCGCGTTCCAGACGCCCCTCGCGGGTGGCGGGCTCAGCGCACCTTCACAAGCGGAACCTAATGTTCGCCTGCCGCTTATGCCGGAATGAGCACCAGAGGCATCAACTTCCTCGATAAATGGATGGCAGAGCACCTGCCGAACGCCATGACAGATGATCCCATGGCCGTCAGTGATCTCGCCGATGAGATGATGAAAGCGGCAGAGCGAGAAGGCATTCCGGCCAGCGAAATCCACGAGGAGGTTGATAGTGTGTTCGGGGTGATCTTCGAGGCGATGCATCATCGGGAAGGCAGCTTGCCCGAGGCTGAGAAAGCCGTGTTGGATCAGTTAGCGGCACGGCTGGCCAGGGAGGCCGGCATCTCAGATGACCAAGCTGGCGAACTGCTTAGCGCATCGGCACGGACTGGGACTCGCTCCTTAACGAAGCGCATTTTCTGAAGGAGCTTGAAGGCAGGCTAGAGCAGGAATAAATACCTCTTCGGTGCGGTGACCCCTGCGCGAAGCACCAAATCGTATGGACGGACGATCGGGAAACAGGATGCGAAATCCTCTACCTTTTCCAACAGCGTCTGTTGACCTCGACCTGCTTCGGACGAACTTGAAAAGGCAGGCTAGCCCCGGCTTGGTTCAGGCAGGCGGGTTCGCCGGTTCGTGAGGCCCCCGGGTCAGACGGCCCAACGGAAGTCCAAACGGGGCTCCATTTTTCCGAGTGGTAAGCGCCTCATATCGAACTTCTTGACCGCGTCGCTTTCGCTGGAAGCGGACAATCAAAGCGTAGAATCGGCAGCTGGATGGGCCAGCACAAGCGGTCTATGAAAAAGACCAGCACGCCGTAGATAGACGACAAGCTAACTTTCACCAGCCGCGCCTGTGCCCTGTTGCTAGAAGTTCAAATTTGACCTTTCATGATCATGATTTGTCTAGAGTCTTTCCCATAGATTTTATAGCGTCTGCGCTATGAGTTTCGGCAGTTGTGAATCGCCGCCGGCTTACTATGCCGACGATAGGAGAACGCAATGACCCGCACTCACGTTGAACGTCTTGGAGAGTTCAGGGAAATCCTGGTCGCGACTCGACGCGAAGGCGTCCGTAATGTGCACCATACGCGCGACGCAATGCGGGCAAGTGGCTTTCAGATCGGGGATAGCGAAGGCTCCAGCTATGGTGCTCAGCTGAAAGCGCTCCAAGAAGAAATTGAGGCAGTTGATCGCGCCATCGAAGACGAGAAGCGGCTGGCCTTGGCTCTCGAAGGACGAACTCAATCCCGCCGCCCGACCAAGCCAAGGATCGTGAAGGCAACATAGAGTTAGCGCAATCGTTGGAGCTGGTTCGCGGCCCAACTCGGCTACTCTAAAAATCATGCTGATGTTTGCCCCTCGACCAGGCTTTACACCGTCAGCGAGTATTCCGCATCGTTGCTGAGATCTCGCCATAGGGCGTGAGCCCGCACCGGCCCACCGACATAGCCTTGGCGCACGCCTTGCTACCCCAGCCGAACGCCTGCACATCCTCCTCGGCGACGCCGCCGTCGACCATTAGCTGCTTGAGCCCAGCTGGCGTCCAGCGGTAGTAGTCATGCTGGCGCGCATGCACGTAGAACGGGAAGGGTGTGGCCACCAGCGTCCAGCCGCGGCTTGCTCATGACGTGGATGTTCGCTTCGGCCGCTTGCGGGCCCTGCACATGTTCCAGCGCGCTGACGGTCGGTTCGGCAAAAGGGCCGAGAGCCATGACCGTGAGCCTTGCGGACAAGTCGCGGCTTATCGAAAATCCGCGGCATGCGCCCGTTCTGATCAATCTGGCAAAGGCGTGCACGATGGCGAAGCCCGCGCCGACAGCAACCCCGTAATGGAGGCTTACCATGGCGCGGGCTCTCCGCTTCTGAACCCGGGATACCTGAAACTGTCAGTTCAGCGTCGGTTCGCCCATCGTCTCGGCAAGAAAGGACGCGGCGATCAAATCGTCCGCGTCGATGCGTAAGGAGCCTTCGCCGCGCCCCATGATGGCCGCGACCTTCTGGAAGGTCTTGATCTCATGCTCGGTGATCCTGGCGTCCCGCATCCTGGTTCTCAGATCGGCGACACGCATCCCGAGCGACCGGGATGTTCCGATTTCTCTATTCGACATTGGTCAGTCCTCCTCCCCCCGCTCGTGTCTGTTTCGCCGCCGCCCGAATTCGCAGCCTGCCCACAGTGAGGAGCATCAGCATGCAAGCTCGTGAGAATCTTCTGATATTATGAATTAATGATGAATTCGCGCGACTGTAGTTCAGCCCTGGATCGACCATCGTGATCACCGCGCCGCGCTCGGAGTATTCGAACGTGTCCAGAATCTTGTGAATGACGAAATCAGCTACATTGGGCGCCGAGCCGGCGTGATCTTCCACGGCCTTCCTCCATCCCGAAATCAGCGCGTCATCCCTTGGCAGCAGTCGTGTGCCTATTAAGTGTCCGACAACTGCACGACCGTTAAATATGTAGCGACTTGTATTAGCGTCCAGAATTATTAACGCTCCGCAGCATCGGTTGCGTCCTTGGAGCGGGCAGCCTCTCGGCAGAAGCCAGGCCGGGAACCGGATCTTTGACTGGCTGCTTTCCAAATGGGGTCTGGTCAGGTCGCGGTGTCGTGGAAGCGAGCGGCAAACGACTAGAAAATAGCGGCGTCATCGAGTTGCCGGATTTGTCGGCCCAGCACCGGCGAACGCCTTCCAGCATCAACCCTTGCGGCTACTGGCCAGGTGAATTGCCCAGCGCGTTGGAACCTCTTGCGAAACCGGGTGTTAAGCTGCGTTCAGGGGAATTCAACCTTTCATGGAACGACGAGTCTTGCCCTCCAGCATTTCTGGCGCGAAATCCCTGGCCCATGGCGAGCAGGTCGAAGGGCCCCGTGCGGTCCTGCTCCTCGGCAACGAGATGGAAGATTTCTTCGAGAATGCAGCCGTGGCTCTCCACCTGGTGGCCAATGACGGCACCATTTTGCGCGCCAATCGAGCCGAACTGGACTTGCTCGGCTATTCCGCGGAGGAATACGTCGGCCGCAACATCCGGGAATTTCACGCCGATGCCGCCGCAATCGACGACATTTTGAACTGCCTTTCTCGGCATGAGCAGCTTCAACACTATCGCGCGAGGTTGCGCGCCAAAGACGGCTCCATCCGTTGGGTGGAGATAACATCAAATGTTCGTTCGGCTGGTGGTCGGTTCCTCAACACGCGCTGCGTCACCCTCGACGTAACTAACAAGGTCGAAGCGGAAGAGTTGTTGCGCGAACAGGAGCAGAGACTTGCCCTGACCTATCACAGCGCTGGTGTGGGAATCGTGGAAGCTGACGCCGAAGGCCGGCTGCTGCGGGTGAACGGACATTTGTGCCGTCTTTTGGGCTGTACGCAGGAGGACCTTGTTGGCCGATCTATTTTCGATCGGACCTTTCCTTCCGACGTCGAGGCGGATCGCACGAAATATCGCCAACAGGTCGCCGGCGAGATCAAAAGCTACACGATCGAGAAGCGGTTCGTCCGCAAGGACGGGTCGCTTTTCTGGGCTGTCGTAACCTCTTCCAGCGTTTACGACGGCATCGGGCGGTTTCACTACGCAGTACGGGTGCAGCACGATATCACCGAGCGCAAAGAGATCGAGGCGACACTCGCGCAAAGGGCCGAGGAGCAGGCTGCGCTGCATCAATTGACCGAAATGCTGCAGCACGCCCATACCCGCGAAGACGTCTACGAGGCTGCGCTCGATGCGATCCAGCGCGGGCTAAGATGTCAGCGCGCTTCTATTCTGCTTTTGGAAGGCGGAGTGATGAAGTTTGCCGCCCGGCGGGGCTTGTCGGACGCGTATCGAAGCGCCGTGGAGGGCCATTCGCCCTGGTCCGCAGCAGACCACGATCCGCAGCCAATTTGCATGCGCGATGTGGAACACGCCGAGCTCCCGAGCAACTTAAGAGACGCAATCCGAACAGAAGGCATCGGCGCGGTCTGTTTCATTCCGATAATCGAAGGCGGGCGTCTGCTGGGCAAGTTCATGGCCTATTTCGACGAGCTGCACGAATGCTCGGCAGAAGAGATTGAAGTCGCCCGGACAATCGCGCGCCAGCTCGGGTTCGGCATTGAACGTGTCAGAGCACAGAATGCGACCCAGCGACTGGCGGCAATCGTGGAATCCTCCCATGACGCCATCGTAAGCAAGGATCTCAACGGCATCGTCTCGACCTGGAACCGCGGCGCCGAGCGCCTCTTCGGCTATACGGCCGCGGAGATGGTAGGCAAGCCCATCACCACCATCATTCCTAAGGATCGGCAGCACGAGGAGCCGCTGATATTAGGCCGCATCCGCAACGGCGAACTCGTCGATCATTTCGAAACGGTTCGCCGCCGCAAAGACGGAACGCTGATAGATATCTCTCTTACAATATCCCCGGTGCGGGATGCCTCAGGCCGTATCGTCGGAGCTTCCAAAATAGCCCGAGACATAACTGACAAAAGGATAGCGGAAGCGAAGATAGAAGACAGCGAACGCAAGCTTAAAGACCTGCTCGCCGCCATTCCTGCCGCGATCTACACCACCGATCGCGACGGCAAGATCACCTACTTCAATGAAGCGGCGATGCAACTCGCCGGCCGAACGCCCGTGATTGGCACCGACGAATGGTGCGTGACATGGAAGCTCTACTGGCCGGACGGAACACCGCTTCCCCACGATCAATGTCCCATGGCCATCTCGCTGCGCGAAGGGCGGCCCGTCCGAGGATATGAAGCGGTGGCCGAGCGGCCGGATGGAACCCGGGTTCCATTCATCCCCTATCCGACCCCGATGCGCGATGCCGCGGGAAACATCACCGGCGCCATAAATATGCTGGTCGATGTGAGCGAGCGTAGGCAGGCCGAAACCCAGCAACGGATCTTGCTCGACGAGCTCAATCATCGCGTGAAGAACAACATGATGATGCTGAAGTCCCTGCTTTCGGTTGCGGCGAGGACCAGCAAGAGTTCGGAGGCCCGGACGGTTCTGGATGAGGCCAGCAAGCGGGTGGCCGCCATGGCCGCCGCTCAGCGAGTCCTCTATGACACGCCCGACGCCATCAACTTCGGTGCCGGACCTTTCTTGGGAGCTGTTTGCGAGACCGCAAGACAGATGTTCCCCCCGGCTGTTCAGTTGATCTGCGAGGCAGATCCGATCCAACTGCCAAACGACATTGCGATGCCGCTGGCGCTCACTATCAACGAGCTTTTGATCAATGCCATAAAGTACGGCTTGCCCGGAAATGGGCATGGAACCGTTCGTGTTTCCATTAGACAGAACGGCCGAGCCATTAGCCTTGTCGTCGAGGATGAGGGCCCGGGCTTCGAACTGAGTTCGGTGCGCTCGTCGTCGTCAGGCCTGCGACTTGTCGAAGGCCTAGTGCGACAGATCGGCGGGAATTTCGAAGTCAGCCGGCACCCGTCCAGATCCACCGTGACCTTTTGTCAGATGCCCCAGGAGATTGGCCTTGCGACCGAAAGCAGCGATGCCTGAGTTGAGCCGTGCGGGGGAGATCAATCGATCGTTCAGGCCGCAGGTCGTCTTCTCCCGAGATGATGTGAGCGGAGGACGCGCTGAAACCACTCTGAACCAGTCGATCTTGGTCGTCGAAGACGACTACCTGATCGCGCTGGATATAGAGGCCGGACTGCTGGCCGAAGGCTTCTTGCTAGCGGGCCTCGCGACCAGCGCCGATGAGGCGATAAGTATGGCGCTCTCGACCAAGCCGGTGCTTGCCCTGATGGATATCCGCTTGCTTGGCAAGCGGGACGGCATCGACGCGGCCGTGGAATTGTACCGCGATCTTGGCATACGATGTATCTTTACGACGGCGCACGGTGATCGCGACTTGAGGCTTCGAGCCGAGGCGGCCAGACCGCTGGGCTGGGTGCAGAAACCCTATTCTATAGCGACGCTCGTCGCAGCCATTCGAGATGCCTTTCAGAAGCTCGAGAAGGAGAGCTGAACGCCTGGGGAGGGCCATTTAAGCGGGTTGGATCGCCGAGCGCGCCACAACAGTGCTTGATTTGGGTGCCAAGGTGCTCCTCTTAGCCTTGCGGCAGGTTCGTCTCGATCGCGGCAGCCGTGCTCGTACATGATCACGGCTTTTTATGTTTAGGGCTGTCGCGCCCCATCCTCGGAAGAAGATTGTGATTTGCAAGCCGTCCGGATCTGTCGTGACCCGAGCCTCCTCGACATGCGTGACAGCGCTCACGCGCTCGATCTGATGGGCGCAGGATATGGAAGGGCCGGCGAACGCTGCGGGATTGCTTGCGCTCCGGATGATTCTGGACGCCAACAACAGGTTGATGTACGAGCCGCTGCTGAGGAGATCGAGCCATCGCGCGGCGAATTCGCCGGGCGCATGATTGGGCTTTGCATGCGTGGCCGCAATCTGTTGGCTGATGATCACACGGTCCGCAATCGAGCGGTTCTGAAGAGTTCGCGGACCCTGCGCAACCGAAACGCAACGACAACGTCTGGCGACCAACGCTGACTAACGTCTCGCACCCAAGGTGCTCGAAACATCAAGCGAAAAGTGCAGACAGGTGCGGGAGACGATTCCGCCTCTCCGCTCTTGCAGGCTCGTCTACCCGTCAGGACGGTGACGGGTAGACGAAACCGAGCCTCGTCAGGTCGGCAGGTTCAATCAGCCCGAATCTTATTTTTTCTTGCGAGCGGCGGCTTCGGCGCGCACAGGCGCCTCGTTGATATTGGCCGCGCCGCCCATGTCGCCATTCTTGGTTCGTCCGGCCCCCGGCCCGGCGCCAATATCGGCGCCTGTGGTCGGATCGGAGGAGGGATCCGAAAGCGTCCGCTCTCCCATTTTTGTAACCACTTTCATGTCTTTGGCCGCCAGCTTGACTGTTGCGGTCCCATCGCCATCGTCCGCTGGCATGACTTCCTCAAGATCGTCCACGCGGTCCCATTCGTCTCCCGAATTCCATGGCCCATTCGTGTCCCCTTCACCCTGCGACGTGTTGACGTACATGCTCGCATATTTCTCAATGCCGGGGAGCTTGCCCGTCGGAAAGTTGTTCTCGATCGCGTAGAGCGCTTTCTCGAAGGATTTTTGATGCGCGATTTCGCGCGTCATGAGGAATCCGAGGGCGTCTTTGACGCCGGGATCTTCGGTGATGTTGATCAGTCGCTCATAGACGATCTTGGCACGCGCCTCGGCGGCAATGTTAGACCGCAGATCGACGGTAGGCTCGCCGCGGGAATCGACATAAGCGGCAGTCCACGGGACTCCGGCCGAGTCGCACAACGCAGGCGCGCCGCCAAACAAGATGGACTCTTTGGCCGTCGTGCCGCTTGCGCCGACCATCAAGTACAGTTCGGCTTCTTTCATCTGCCCTTCGGCCAGCTGCGCCTTCAGCCCTTTGTTGAGCATGGTGACGATCGAGCCGACGACCTCGAGATGGCTGAGCTCCTCGGTCGCTATGTCGAGCAACATGTCCTTTCGGCCGACATCGTCTTCGCCCAGCCCTTGGGTGAAATAGCGCATTGCGGCGGCAAGCTCGCCATCGGCGCCGCCGAACTGCTCCATGATCATGCACGCCAGCCTCGGATTCGGCTCGGAAACGCGAACGGTGTATTGCAGTCGTTTATTGTGCATGAACATGAGGCTTCCTCCAAGGGTTGGGGCTTCCTAACCTCCCGACACCTGGAATGTTCCTGCGTATAGACAGAATGACTTAAATCGTGCGTCTTCTGAATCCGCGGAGCCGCGTTGACGTCGCGTGCTCACCCGGATCCGACTTTGCACGAGAATTCCTGCAAGCTAACCTTATGCAATACTTAAGTGGGAGGACCGAGACGATCAGAGCGCGTTGAGGCGCCGACGTGTCAGTCGGGCCTGAAGGAGGACTACGACCAGGAGGAACAGTCCTCGGATCACTGATTGCCAGTAGGCTGAAAGCGAGATCCATCCCATCCCGTTCTCGAAATTCAGAACATTGAAAAGGATGCCGAGCAGGAGCACGCCGGCGAGCGTGGTCACAACCGAACCCGAGCCGCCGGTGAGCAACGTCCCGCCGACCACAACGGCTGCGATGGCGAACAATTCCCAACCCACTCCTTCAATGGGCTGTCCCGCCCCAAACTGCGATGCCAGGATAACGCCGGCGAGCCCTGCGAGTCCCCCGCTCGCGACATAGACCAAAAACTTCACACGATCGGTCCGCAGGCCCATGAGACGCGAAGCATCCTCGCCGCCGCCGATTGCCAACACCGCCCGTCCGGTACCGGTGTAATTCAAGACAAGGGAACCAATGAGATATGCCACGACGGCGATCGCCGCCGGGATCGGAAACGTCCAGAAATTGCCTTGGCCGATGGCAGTGAAGCCCGATTCATAGGAGACCGAAACGGTCTGGTTGCCCGCAAGCAGGAGGGCCGAGCCACTGGCGGCCTGCATCGTGGCGAGAGTGGCTATGAACGGCATCAGATTGGCGCGTGTGACAAGGGTCGCATTGATGAGCCCGGCGGCCAGCCCAGCGCCTATACCCGCCGCGAGACCAGGAACGATTCCATAAGGGCTTGCCAATGCCGAAGCCACGCTGCCCAAGGCAGCGACGGAGCCCACGGAAAGATCGATTCCCCCTGTCATGATGACGAAGCACATACCAAGCGCCACCAGCGCGAACATGGAATTGTAACGCAGGAGACTCATGACATTGTAGAAGCTGAGGAACCGATCATAACGCAGGAAACCGAACAGAATGAGCGCAGCCAGGGCGATCAATACGCCGTAGGTGCCAATAATGCGGACGAGGCGGGCGCGATTCATAAGGCTACCCGCGATGCTGCTGCTGCAGCCACACGGCGAGTGCGATGATTCCTGCCTTGACCACCAGGGCAGCGGCGTCAGGCACCCCGTTCGCCAGAAGGGTGTAGCGCACCAGTTGAATGGTAAGCGCCCCCAGAAGGCTACCGACGATGGTGGCCTTGCCGCCGCTGAGCAGGGTCCCGCCCACGGCAACAGCCGCGATGGCATCGAGTTCCATACCAAGGCCAACCAGGTTGGCGTCGCTGGAGGAGTTGATTGCAATCACGATAAGCCCGGCCAGCCCGGCGCAAAGACCGCTAATGCCATAGACCGCAATCTTTACCTTGGAGACGGCAATCCCAGCTAGCTCGGAAGCCTTTTCATTACCGCCGACCGCCAATATGCGTCGCCCGAACAGCGTTCTTTTCAACGCCCATGCAGCTGCCGCGACAATGACAGCCATGATGATGACTTGCGTCGGGATGTCCAATGGTCGAGCAAGGCCGATCCATTGAAATTCAGGTACGCGGAAGGTTTGCAGGTTCCCGTTGGTCATCACCTGAGCGATGCCGCGGCCGGCGATGAACAGGACCAGTGTCGCGACAATGGGCTGGATGCGGAACCGGGCGACCAACCAGCCATTGAAGAGCCCCAACAGCCCGGCCACCGATACCGAGACGGTCATCGCGGCAGCCACGGCCAGGTGGATGCTTCCGATCGGAAGGATCTTGCCCATGAAGATCATCGGGGCCAGCGCACCCGAAATCGCCATCAGAGATCCGACGGAGAGATCGATGCCGCCCGTGGCTATGACGAGCGTCATCCCGACGGCTACGATGACGATGGTGCAGACCTGGGTGAGGTTGACGTTCAGCGTCTGCATTGTCGCGAAATTGCGTGTGAAGGCGAGGTTGAACGCAACCAGCAAGACAAGTGCGATCAAGGTACCGTAGCGTGACAGAAAGCCGAAGAGATCGAAGCTCCGCGCGACGGCATCCCGCTCCGCATATGACCTCGGCAGCTCGGTCATGTCGTGGCCCCCGAGGAAGCGCTTGTCCCGTGCGCCATCGCGGTCAGCACTTTTTCTTCGTTAGCGGCTTCAGCTTCCAACTCGGTCACGCTAACGCCATCGCGCAGAACGAATATGCGATCCGCACCTTCGATCACTTCCTCCAGCTCTGACGAGATCATGAGCACACCGAGGCCCTGATCTGCAAGTCTCCGGATCAGACGCTGAATCTCGCCCTTGGCACCAACATCGATTCCCCTTGTCGGCTCGTCGAGTATGAGTAGCTTCGGATTCATCGCCAGCCAGCGGGCAAGCAGCACTTTCTGCTGGTTCCCACCCGAAAGCTCCCGCACCTTCTGATTGGGCCCGGAGCATTTAATGCCGAGCTCGCGGATGAACCGCTCGACGATTTCGCGCTGGCGCGAGTCGTCCAGCACGCCGTTGCGGCTGATTTTCGGAAGCAAGGCAAGGGTGAGGTTTTCTGCGACCGTCATCTCCGGCACGATACCTTCGCCCTTGCGGTCCTCGGTGCAGAAGCCCATGCCGGCGGCGATCGCGTCGGCGGGACGGTCGGGGTGGTACGCGGCACCCTCCATCGTCATCTGGCCGGAGCTTGGCCGATCGGCACCGAACACGAGCCGTGCAGTTTCGGTGCGACCCGCGCCGAGGAGGCCCGCAAACCCCGCGATCTCGCCGCGCCGGAGATCGAAGCTCACATTGCGGACAGCCTGCCCGGCCCCAAGCCCTCGCGCCGAAAACATCACATCTGCGATTCTAGAGCGGTCGCGCTCGCCGAAGGCTGTGGCGTGACCCTCGACAGCCGCGACATCGCGGCCAAGCATAGCTGCAACAAGTTCCAGCTTGCCGATCTCTTTCATCGCGGCGGTGCGCACGGTGCGGCCGTCGCGCATGATCGTGACCTGGTCGCAGACCTCATACAACTCGTCGAGCTTGTGGCTTACAAAAATGACGGACACCCCTTCAGCCTTCAACTGATGAATGACGCTGAACAGCACTCCCACTTCGCGTTCGTCGAGGGACGAGGTCGGTTCGTCCATAATGACAAGGCGAGCGGAGAACCCTATAGCCCGGGCGATCGCCACCATCTGCTGTGTTGCAGTGTTGAACTCGCCAAGCGGACGGCGAACATCGATGCCAATTGCGAAGCGGCTCAGCAGGCGCTCGGCTTCCGCGTGCATGGCATTCCAGTCGAGCAGGCCGTAACGGCGCTGTTCCCGGCCCAGGCAAATGTTCTCCGTCACTGACCGTAGCGGGACCAGATTGATCTCCTGATAAATCGTGCTGATGCCGTTGACTTGTGCCTGGTGGGGCGAGTGGACCTCAAAGGGCTCGCCTTCGAACAGCACTTGCCCGGCATCCTTGCGGTGGTATCCGGTCAAGACCTTGATCAGCGTCGATTTGCCGGCGCCGTTCTGGCCTATCAGGGCATGGACCTCGCCTGAGCGCACGCAAAGCGACGCGTCCGCCAGCGCCGGTATGCCGGCGAAACGCTTTTGGATGTCGCGCATGTCGAGAAGCAGCGGGGAAGGTCCGTCGGGCGGCCGCGTCATCGGCAAAGCTCCGAAAAAGCCTCCCCGCCGAGGCGGGGAGGCGCCATAAGCTAGACAGCTTCAGAACGCCGTACTGATCTTGTCCTTTGCGTTCGTGCCGTCGTAGAAGTCGTCGTCGTTCTTGATGAAGGGCGGGATTTGCTTGCCCGCGGCATAGTCGGCCATCGTGGCGAAAGCCTTCGGACCGAAAAGCGGGCTGCAGCCGCAGATGGCGCCGATCTTGCCGTCGACGATTGCTTGCACGCCGTCCTTTTCGCCGTCGATCGAGACGATCAGCACATCTTTTCCGGGCGTCTTGCCGGCGGCCTCGAGAGCTGCGATCGCGCCGAGCGCCATCTCGTCATTATGGGCATAGATGATATCGGCTTCGGGATGCGCCTGCAGCAACGTCTCCGCCACTTGGCGGCCCTTGTCGCGAGCGAAGTCGCCCGACTGTGAAGCGACGATCTTGAATTCCGAGTGCTTGGCGATGATGTCGTCAAACCCCTTCTTGCGGTCGTTGGCTGGCGAGGAACCGGTGGTGCCTTCCAGCTCGATGATCTTCGATTTTCCATTGGCGTTCTTCACCACCCATTCGGCGATGCGGTTGCCCTCATTGATGAAGTCGGAGCCGATGAAGGTGACGTAATCCTGGCCAGGCTTGGCCATGGTATGGTCCACATCGCGGTCAATGAGAAAGACCGGGATGCCGGCATCACGCGCGGCCAGGATGACCGGCACCAACGGCTTGTCCTCGCGGGGAGGCAGGAAAATCGCGTCGACGCCCTGCGCGATCATGGAATTTACGTCGGAGGCCTGCTTGGCCGAGGATCCGGCGGCATCAGTATAAACGAGCTGATGGCCGAGCTTTGCAGCCTCATCCTGCATGCTTTTGGTTTCCGCCAGCCGCCATGGATTATTGCTCTCGGTCTGGGCAAAGCCGACCTTGTACTTGTCTTTCTTGGCAAGCGGCGGGAGCGCGGCGAAGGCGCGTGGAGCGAGGGTAAGAGCGGCCACGCCGACGGCGGAGCCTACCAACAATTTCCGACGGGTAATGATCATGCTTTCCTCCTTGGTTGTCGCGTTTTGACGCCGTTGAATATTCCTCGCCCATGGCGGGCTAGGTCAGCTCGCTTGCAGACTCCGCCCTCGATTGAGTCACTGCGCCCGCTTCCAAAATGAAATCGGCGCAGCGGTCGCCCAGCATCATGGCGGGTGCAGCCGTGTTGCCGGCGTTGATGTTAGGGCACACCGACATGTCGGCAACGCGCAGGTTCTCTATCCCGCGCACCCGCATGGCCGCGTCCAGAACGGCCATTCGATCGCTGTCCGGGCCCATGCGGCAGGTGCCGGCCGGATGGTAATTCGTTTTGACGAAGCGCTTGCAGTGCCTTTCGAGCGCCGCGTCGCTGAGGTCGTCTTCCCGGGGGACGGCTACAGCCTTGACGCGGTCCGCCAGTGGCTTCGCGTGGAATGCCTTCAGGAAATAGCGCTGGCCGGCAATCATCTGCTTCATGTCGTCTTGATGTTTGAGCAGGTGCGGAGAGACGACCGGCATGTCGTTCGGATCTGCCGAACGCAGCTTCACGAAGCCACGGGACTTCGGCTTGACGACCACGGTCGTCACAGTGAGGCCGTAGGTATTCTCGACCAGGGTCAGGATATCGCGGTCCAGGTACACATGGGGCACGCAAAAAGCCTGGATCGTCGGTTCGCCGTCCGGGTCGGTCGGATTGACAAAAGCCCCGGCCTCGACCCCAGCCGAAAGGATGGTGCCGGCGCCGAAAAGCTTGAAGTGCAGGCCGTTCTTGATCATCCGCCAACCCTGGCCCTGCTTAAAGTAGCCATACGGGCCGTTTGCTGTGGCAATGATCGGCACTTCCGGATGGTCGATCAGGTTCTGGCCGACGCCTGGAAGGTCGACGACGCAGGCAATGTCATGTCTAGAAAGTTCCTCGGCTGGGCCAATACCTGACAGCATAAGGAGTTGCGGCGATACCAGCGCGCCCGACGAGACGATCACGTCGCCGTCCGCATGGGCCTCGTGCTCGGTTCCCGATTGGTCAGTGTAGATTACACCCTTTGCGCGCTTGTTCTGGATCAGCAACTGCCTCGCGGCAGAATTCAGCCTCAGCGTCAGCCTGGGATCCTTAGCCAATGGCTCGATAAACGCATAGGCAGCGCTGCTACGCTTCCCGCGCCGGTTCATGAACTGATAGAAGCCCACTCCGCGTTGCGACGGCCCGTTGAAGTCATGATTGTAGGGCAGTCCGAGCCGTTGGACCGCCTGTACAAACCAACGCGAAACGTCGTCAATGTGACCGGGGTCGGAGACAAGCAACGGTCCTTCGCTGCCATGCAACTCGCCGCCGAGGCGGTTGTTGCCTTCCATGCCCGTGAAGTGGGGCAGCACCGCCTGCCAGTTCCAGCGGATGCCGGCATTGTTGCCGCGCAGCAACTCATCCCATTCGTCATAGTCCGAGGCACGGCCGCGCATATAGACCTGGGCGTTGACCGAGGTGCCGCCGCCCAGCACGTTACCTTGCGAGATTTCGTGTTGACGTCCATCCAGATGCTGCTGCGGCTCGGTGCGGTAATAGCGCATGAACTTCGAGCCATTGATCATCTTGAAGATCCCCGGCGGCATATCGAGCAGCGGGTGGTGATGCGAATGCCCAGCTTCGAGAAGCAGGACCCGCCGTCCTGCCCTCACCAGCCGCGCCGCAACCACGCAACCCGCTGCTCCGCCGCCCACCACGATATGATCGTAAGTCTGCGTCATTCTCGCCGGTCCTCCCTCCGGCCCTCACGACATTTCAAATGTGCCACGGACATACTCCCAAGCCGCGGAAAGATGATTGAGCAGCGCCCGCTCGGCGCCATCCGGATCTCGCTCGATGATCGCCATGCAGATTTCGCGGTGGCTCAGGAAATTGATGCGGTTGCGCTCGGGCGATCGGGGCATGCGCATCCAATGCGGCGCCAGCCACGCGGTGAAGGCCTTGTGCACTGCGGGCATCACCGGGTTGCGCGTAATCTGGTAGAGCACGGCGTGAAATCCTACGTCGGTGGCATAGAATTTTTCCGAATCCGGTATCGCCGCCTCGTTCATCTCGAGCGCTGATCTGAGCGTGGCCACGTCGTCCTTGCGCGCATGGATGGCGGCGTTGCGCGCAAGAGCGGCTTCAAGAAAGACCCGGGTATCGTAAAGGTTTTTCACTCCCGCCTGAGCGCTTAGCAGGTGGCCGACAACACCTTCCAAAGCGCCGAGCGCCGCGTCCAGCCCCGGCCGGCGGACCACTGGGCGAAAGCGTGGACGCGCTTCGATGAGACCGCGGCTTGCCAGGCGAGCGACCGCTTCACGCACCACGCCGCGGCCAACCCCGTACTCGGCCATCAACTCGCGCTCGGCTGGCAGGAAGCTGCCATCACCGAGCTTGCCGGAGACGATATCCGCTTCGATTCCAATCACCATGGCGTCTGCCGCGCGAGCAGCTCCGCTCGTGGCCCGCGTTCCAAGATGCTGTGGTGTACTTAACAAGCCGTCCTCCACTTCACGCAGTCATTAATGCGCAGATCGGACCAAAGCACAAGGTCCAGCGAGTTATCATCGGACCAAAAGCGCGGTGGATCACCGATCTGGTTGCGATCAGCCCGATAGAGTGCAATTATGGTATGACGAAAATAGGCCAGACGACGAGAGCCTCGCAATGGGCGATACAATAATCACGGACGTAGAGGTTCGGCTTTTCCGGGTGCCGCTGCGTGAAGTAATGACCGACGCCAAGCATGGTGCTCACACGCATTTTGAGCTGGCGACAGCGACCCTGAGGCTGGCGGACGGCAGCGAAGGGACTGGTTACACCTACACTGGAGGTAAAGGTGGGCATGCGATCGGAGCCATGATCGTGCACGATCTGGCGCCGTTCCTGAAAGGACGGGACGCGACCGACATCGAGGCGCTCCATGATGGGATGCTATGGCACATCCATTATGTTGGACGCGGCGGCATCGCGTCCTTTGCGATTTCTGCGCTCGACATAGCGCTCTGGGATCTGCAGGGCCGGCGCATCGGCCGGCCACTCTGGGAAATGGCAGGCAGGGCCGGCAAGACAGCCAAGGCATATCGCGGCGGCATCGACCTGAACTTCTCCCTCGATCAGTTGCTGGCGAGCATCGACTCCTATCTCGCCGCCGGGTTCAATGCTGTGAAGATCAAGGTCGGCAAAGACGACCTCGCGGAGGATGTCGCCCGAGTTAAGGCGATCCGCGAGCGCATCGGGCCGCACACTCCGTTCATGGTGGACGCCAATTACGCGCTCGACATTCATCGGGCGATCGAAGCGGCGAAAGCATTCGCTCCTTACGAGCTGCTCTGGTTCGAGGAGCCCATCATACCTGACGATTACCAGGGCTACGCTGCCATTGCCGAGGCGACGGGCATGCCGCTGGCCATGGGCGAGAACCTGCATGTGATCGAGGAGTTCGAGCATGCCTTCGCGTGGTCGAAGCTATCCTACATCCAACCAGACGCGTCGAACTGTGGCGGCATCACAGGCTGGTTGCGGGTCGCCGAGCTTGCGCGCAAGGCTGGAATTCCGGTGTGCAGCCACGGCATGCAGGAACTGCATGTCAGTTTGGTCGCAGGCCAATCAAACGCTGGTTGGGTGGAGGCGCACAGTTTCGACATCGACCTGTACACCACTCGTCCGCTCAGGCTGCAGGATGGGCTGGCAGTCGCCCCAGACGAGCCAGGCATTGGTGTCAGCTTTGACTGGCGTAAGCTGGATGGCTTTGAGGAGAGGGTCTAAGCCAGATCGGTAACGGACCGACCTGGCCCGAAAGAGCCAGCTTGCCGAGCGGACCAGCCACGGTCGCTTCGAAGCGTCGAGAGGCTATCGCGCTGGAAAAGGAGCGCGCCGCGAATAAGCAACACCCGCCGAACGGCGAGTGGGGGGTCCATGGCGGCCGGTCAAGTGATCTCCCGGCAGAAGCGAATGACATATCGCTATTGGCTGTCGCAGGCGAAGCGGAGCACCTGGCCAATGAAGCAAATGTCCGACTGCTACTACGCGCAAGGTATCAACTTTTTTGCGAGACCTCGTCCCTCTGCTCATTGCGATCACTCAAAGTTAAATGCGCTGGCATCCGAAGTGCTCACAATGGCTGAATGCCACGGTACGTTTTCGAAGTTACGAGAAACGGGCAGCGATTTGCCGATGCGTGGGTTGAACTGGACAGCCTGCGCGACATGCGACGAGAAGCGCTTAAGACGCTGCACGACATCGCCGTCGACGAAATGGCTGAGAGCGACGTCGATGAGACCCTGGCGATCTCGGTCCATGATGAAACCGGCAGGGCGATATATTCAGCAACTCTCACGGTCTCACAATCGTTGCCGCTCTTGCACCTGGTTGGCCGGTGAGAAGCGTCATAGGACGTTGCGTCGAAGTGGTCCGCCGCCGAACATTCTTGGGTGGGCCGTCATCGGGGGCCATGATCAGTGCGCGCGTCACGTGGGGTTGTGGCGCCGATCCGCCGGAAAATGAAGCTTTCATTTCCCTCCGGCGCTGCCTGCGCGGCGTCGGTCAGCATCGCCATTCGCTTGTGGATCGGCGACTTGATGCAGGCCGGATCCGTTGCCGCCGCATCGCCGGCGATCGCCATCGCCTGACACCTGCAGCCGCCCCAATCGATCTCACGCCGCTCGCAGCTTCGGCACGGCTCCTGCATCCAGTCGGTGCCGCGGAAGGCGCTGAATGCCGGTGAGTCGGCCCAGATTTCGGCGAGCCTGCGGTCTCCGAAGCGCTCGAAGCGCAGCGAGGGAATGGTCTGGGCGGCATGGCACGGCAACACGGTGCCGTCGGGCGCGACCATGAAGGCGTCGCGCGCCCAGCCCCCCATGCATGGCTTGGGATACACGGCAAAATAATCCGGCGTGACAAAATCGATGTTCATGATTCCGGCGAGCCTTTCGCGTGCCGCCGTGACGATGTCCGCCTGCCGGTTGACCGCCGCCAGGTCGGGCATCAGCCTGTCGCGATTGGCGAGCGCCCAACCGGCATATTGGACGTTCGCGATCTCCAGCCGCTCCGCATCCAAGGAGAGGGCGAGATCGATGAATTCCGGCACTTCCTCGATGTTGTGGCGATGGACCGGCGCATTGATGGTGAGGGGCAGCCCGGCCGCGCGGGCGCGGCGTGCCGTCTCCAGCTTCTTCTCGTGGCTGCCCCGGTGGTTGCCGATACGGTCGGTGGTCGCCGGACGGGCGCCCTGGAAGCTTAGTTGCAGGTGGTCGAGACCGGCTTCGGCAAAGGCCTCGATGCGGCCCTCGGCAATGCCGACGCCGGCGGTGATGAGATTGGTGTAGACGCTGCGCGCCGAAAGCCCGGCGATCAATTGCTCGAGGTCGCGACGCAGCGTCGGCTCGCCGCCGGAAAGATGCACCTGCAGGACACCGAGATCGGCGGCCTGCGAGAACAGATCGAGCCAGGTCTGCGTGTCGAGCTCGTGGTTGGCCTTCAGCAGCTCGAGCGGATTGGAGCAATAAGGGCACTGCAGCGGGCAGCGATGCGTCAGTTCCGCCAGCATGCCGATCGGGGGCAGGAGGGGCGCGTTCATAGCTTCACCAAAAGCTTGTCCGACCATTCCTGCAGGAAGGCGATGACGTCGGCCGCCACGTCCTCCGGATCCGAGTCATAGTCGGCCGCAATATCGGCGATGATGCGCTCGACCGTGGACCGGCCGTCGCAGCGGCGCAGTATGTCGAGACTGATCTCGTTCGGCCAGAATACCTTCTCCGGCGAAAGCACGGCGAACGCCTGCCGCACGGGATCGTACTGGATGCGCACATGCCTGGGCAGCGATGGCGCCGACCGCAACGACACGATGGCTCTTTCCCGTAGTGCCGTCATGAGGCCGCCGCCGGGCGGAAGGCGCCGGGCGGTATGTTTCCCGGCGCGCCGTAAGCATGCTGGAGCGCATCGAGCATGGCCCAGAGTATGTCGCATTTGAACACCAGCGCATCGATCGCCTGCTGCTGGCGTTCGGCCGTGTCGGCATGGGCCAGCACATAGGCGAGGGCGAAATCGGCGTCGCGCGATGCCTGTTCGGGCCGCCGGCTGAAATAGGCCAGCGTATCCTCGGTGATGTAGTCGTATCTGGCCAGCATCGCCGGCACTCGCTCGCCAATGATCGTCGGCGAGAACATCTCGGTCAGCGATGACGCGACCGCCTCGAGCAGCGTATGGTTCGTGCAGAAGGAAAGATAGGCGCCGACGGCGAAACGGGTCGCCGGCAGGGCCAGCTTTTCGCCCTTGACGGCTTCGGCATCGAGCCCAAGAGAGCTCGCCAGGTGCAGCCAGCGCGCGATGCCGCCGCTCCAGCCGTCATCACCGTCATGGTCTTCGATGCGCTTGCGCCAGGCGGCGCGAAACGCCGGATCCTCGGCACGCGCCAGGATCATGGCGTCCTTGCGCGGAATGACGGCCTGATAGCAATAACGGTTCAGCGCCCAGGCCTGCATTTCGACCTTCGACAAGGCGCCGCCGGTCATCCTGTGATGGAAAGGATGGCGGTTATGATAGCGCTCGTCGCCGACCTGCCGCAGCACGGCCTCGAGCTCGTTCTTGGACAGTCCGCCTCGGGCCGCGTCGTGGAAATCGCTCACAATTCAAGCTCCATGCCATCGCTGGCGACTTCCCAGCCAGCCGCCTTGACCGCCGCGTGTTCGGCGGAATTCTCGTCCAGAACAGGATTGGTGTTGTTGATATGGATGAAGATACGGCGACCGATCTTCACATCGGCCAGGCCGGCGATAGAACCTGCTTCTCCGGACATTGCGATGTGCCCCATGCGCGCGCCGGTTTTCTGGCCGACGCCGGCCGTGATCATCTCGTCGTCCGTGTAGACGGTGCCGTCGAACAGAAGGCAGGCAGCACCGGCCAGGCGCGCGCGCAGCGCGGCATCGATGCGCGCGCAGCCCGGAATGTAAAAAACCGCGCCACGACCGCCGGTCTCGCTGATGCGGACGCCGATCGTGTCGCCGGTGTCCGAGCTGAAATCGGCGGCGGGATCGCCTCTTTGCTCGAGGTAGAGCGCTATCTTGCCCGGCACCGGAAAGCTGCGGACGATCACGCCGGTCGGGTGGCCGTCCGCGCCGCAGATAGCCATCTCCTGTGTCGGCGCCAAGAGACGCCGTGGCACGATCGCCGGATCAAGGACATTGAAGATCGAATTGGCCGCCAGTGTCGCGAGCACCTGCGCGGTCGCATAGATCGCGAAAGGCTGCCGCTCACGCAGGCTGAGCAGGCCGGCGATATGGTCCACGTCGGCATTGGTCAGCACCACCGCGCGGATAGGCGTCGAGCGCAGCGGTGCATCGGCCGCGGGCTGCAGCTCGGACGCTTGCGCAATCTGCTGGCGGATGTCGGGCGACGCGTTGAAGAGGACCCAACCTGTCCCATCCGCCGATACGGCGATGGATGATTGGGTTCGCGAACGCACGCCGGGCATGCCCCTGCGAGCCGCGCGGCTCAGGCGGTAATTGCAATTCCACTGCGGAAAGCCGCCTCCCGCCGCCGATCCGACGATCTTCACGCGCATGGCAATGCATGCCCAGCGGGCCAACTGACCGGCGCCACTTTTACGGCTGCGGTCGATTGGCGTCCGCGTCTTCTGATATCGCAAAGAATTGCATGCCCCGTTGAGCAGGGCATGCAAATTCACGGGCTACTTTTTCGGCCGGATTTCAGCAGGCAGATATCGCGATATCTCAAAGCCCGCCGCCACCTGACACATGGTTGGTTTCTTCCAGGTCTTCTTCATCGAGTTCTCCTTCTGCAACCATAAGATCGACGGCCGTTAGGGCCAAGTGGTCCACTTTGCTAGGCCGCCTGCAAAGCACGTTGATTGGCGTCGCTCTCGCCAAGAGCGTTGAGCGCCTCGTCGGTTGCCGATTCTTCCTTCAACGTTTGTCGGAGCAGCGGAAGAGCATCCTTGAGACCGAGCTGTTCGGCCCATGCGATCAGCGTGCCGTAGCGTGCGATTTCATAATGCTCGACCGCTTGCGCGGCGCCAACCAGCCCTGCGTCAAGCGCCGGCTCGTCCTTGTACTCTTCGAGGATTTCCGAGCCCTCCTCGATGATTCCGTCGATAGCAGGGCAGGTCTTGCCCCTGGCCGGCTTGCCGAGCATGTCGAAGACTTGTTCCAGGCGGTCCACCTGGTCTTCAGTTTCCTTGAGGTGCTTTTCGAAAGCGGCGCTTATCTTTTCGGACTGTGCTGCTTTCGCCAGCTTTGGCAAAGCCTTCAGGATCTTTTTTTCAGCGTAATAAATGTCTTTTAGTCCGTCCAGGAACAGGCTTTCCAAGCCGTTCGAGGTCGCGGACGAAGCTTTTTTCGGCATCTTAGGTCCTCCTTGGGTGTAGGGATGCGCCTGCGGCACTCTTCCTAATCCGCCCGGGGACCCGAAGTTCCGACAAGAGTGTCATCATCGCTGGCGCCGTGCCCACAACGACTTAGCTCCGAAGGCAGTCCGGTTGAGGAGACGTCAACTTCCGACTCGTCCGACATCGCGCATCCGCTCGATTTCCTCCGGCTCTTTGTCGTCCATTCCGGCGATCTCGTTGCGAGCCTTGTCGTTCGCCTTGATCAGCTCATCGAGTTTCGCCTGCAATGCTTGGGTGTCGCGATGCTCGGCCCTTTGAATAAACAGCGTCATTGCCCAGGTGATCAGCGTCGCGGCGCCGTGCCAGTCAAGTGTCTCCCGCTCGAAGACGTACCAAGCAAGAGTGTAGCCGCCCAAAATCAAAAAGGCCGCCGGTCGGGACGTCAGTGTGCCGACTTTGGTCAGCGCTTCTCGAAGCTGCAATGTTGCCATGCCTGCGAACGGCTGAGCGCAAGCCGGGTTCCCGCTGGATACGTTGGGCTGGAACCTAGCTCGAGGCGGGAACGTCCCCCTCGTGTCAAGCGCTCTCGCCGTGGAAAGCCATCGAGTGTGTCCCCAGAGTGTTCAAGCTCCCCACCGTGCAGCGATCCGCCCATTCACCGCCGTTTCGGATTTACGGAACATCGGCGTCATCGTCCAGTTATCTCGCGTCGAGGAGGAGGTGCTCCATGAACGCGACAAAGGAATTCCTGCGAAGCTGGCTGGAAGAGAATGTCGGCAACTTGCCGACCGATACCGAGATCAGCGTTGCGATGCTGGCGCAGCAATTCGAGCAAGACGCCGATGCCGCCGGCTACGGTCGCGAGGTGCGCGAGCAGGAGGTGGGCAACATTGAGGACGCCATCCAACGTGCACTAGACAAAGCCGGCGAGGAAAACAGAGGGTCGGAATCCAGTGCTGATCACGAGAATTCGCTGGCGCCTGTCATCGATGCCCTGGAAGATGTCGAGCCTGAACAGGATGATGCCGAGGGCTCCGGCAAGCCGGCTGTCTAGTCTAGCGGTTCTCCTTGGTCAGCGTCGAAATTACCGCGTCCAGAACCGTCTTTGGGCAAGTCTCTCCTTCGCGCAGCGCTTCGAACAGGGAGGTCACCAAGCTTTCCAGCGTTCCGCCGTGATCCTTCGACAGTTTCGAAGCTGCCTGCGTTAGCGCTTCGAATTCCAAAAGACTGAGTTGAGAGTGGCGCGTCATGGTTCCTTCCTCGCGAGGCGGGCGCAGGACGCAACCGGACGCTTGCCGCACTCGTAGAAGTGCAGCGGTTCAGCCTCAACCACATTTGTTGCAAGAGGCTGTTGCTTCTCCCGGCTGCGGAGCAGTAACGAGGTCGATCCCGCTGCCCACGGAACAAAGGCCGGCCACAGAGGTTTGGCCGGCTTCCAACCTGCCCGGAAGTCAGCAGACATCCGATGAAAGCGGAGAAGGTGCTCAATGACGAAGCCCCGCCAAAACGACGATCCCGCGCGATCAACCCCAAGCAGCGATCGGACCGGCCAGCAAACAGGAGCGGACAGGGATTCGCCGCAGGAAGATCCGGTTGAAGGCTCGCGCAAGATTGTGGATCGCGAGCTCGCCCGGCAAAAGCCGTCGGCCGGGGCTGATAAGAAGGAGGCCGAGCAGAGCCTGCGCGACCAAGTCGAGGAAGAGACCGAGCTGCCTCAGAAAGGGTCGGCCTGATAGCGAGCAGGGCGGCTGTAAAGTCGCCTGCTCCGCCACACCGCCTGATTTCCAACGATGACGGCAAAGTTCAGGAAGAACCTGCTTCTGTTGCTTGCGGCGGCAGCGGTTGGCTTGTCCCTGTACAATGGCCAGCTTGCGCGACGGGCGTTGGCCGCACGTCCGCTCGGGCGCTTCATCCATCTCCGGGGAACGAAGCTGCATTTCCTGGAGGCGGGCAATGGGCAACCGCTTCTGCTGTTGCACGGCAATGGCGCCTCGGCGGAAGACTTCACGACAAGCGGCATCTTCGGCAGAGCCGCCGCCAGATATCGCGTACTTGCCTTCGACAGGCCCGGCTTCGGCATGAGTCCACGCCCGGCCGGCAGACCTTGGACCGCAGCTGCCCAGGCCGACGTCATCGATGCCGCGGTCGCGAAACTTGGCATCGGGCGCTACATGGTTGTCGGCCATTCCTGGGGTGCAGCGGTGGCGCTCGAGATGGCGCGCCGGCATCGCCGGTCGGTAGCTGGCGTCGTTGTCGTCGCCGGCTATCATTACCCGTCGCCGAGACTGGCCCTTGCCATTTCTGCGCTGCCGGCGGTTCCACTGCTCGGGACGGTGCTGCGCCACGCTTTGCTGCCTTCGCTGGTCAGACTGAACTGGCATTGGGCGATGAAGCAGATTTTTCATCCGGCAACGGTCGCGATGCCTTTTGCGGCGATGACAAGAGGATTGGCGAGCCGGCCCTCGCAGCTGCGCTCCATATCCGCTGAATCCTTTCTGATGCTGGTATCGGCACTCTTCCCAAATCGCCGATATGCCGACATCGCCGTCCCTGTCGGGATAATTGCCGGCGCGGGCGACCAGCTGTTCGATGCCAAGGCCGAGGCGCTGCGGCTGCAATCAGAGATAAGCCACTCGCTCGTAGAAATCGTTTTGGATGCGGGACATATGGTGCATCAAAGCAATCCGCAGGTGATCCTAGCGATGATCGACAAGGTTGCGGCTCTTGCCAACATTGGTGACATGGCGAAGCAATCGGCTCGCACGACATGATTAGGTGCGCGGTCCGCGGAACAACGTAATACGGCCGAGATTCGGCTGGCTTTCAACGGAGAACCAGCCACGTATTTTACCGATAAAGAAATTGCAATTCCCGGTCAGGGTGGAAAAGCCGAACCCGATCTTCGCGCGCGCCCTGCAACAGGCAATCGGCGGCGCAAAACCCGAACACGGAGGAACTTTCGCGTGGCTGCGGCTTGATCTTCGGGATTTGATGCGATTGCAGCGAGGGGAAGATGTCGCGCACCGTTGCCCGGCCGAGCCGGGCTTTCCTGCCCCTGCTGGCGCTTGCCTCTTGCTCCTCGTCTAAAACGATTGACCAGCAATCGAAGCGTGCGGCCTCGACGGCGCAGGCGGCAGTGCTGTTGAGCGACGCCTGGCTCTTCGGCGCCGCGCCGTCCCATTATGCGTCCTCTGCGTTGCAAACCTTCGCCGAGACACTCGCCGCCGGCCGGCAAGTGGAATCGGCGTCTCCCTCCGACCGGGGAAAGCGAGATTCGTTGGCAGCGGCTGTTACCCGGCTGTCGAATGCGGCAAGGCGGGCCAAGGACGCGGTCGAGGCCGAACAGGATGCCCAGGTCGGTCAGGCGCAACAGGAGCTTCGGGCCGCGCAAGGCGATCTCGCTGTGGCCTATCGCCAGTATTTTGCGCAGCAGCAATGAAGAAGCTGCTCGAAATTTCACTCGGTGTCGTGACCAGCGTCGGCGGCTTCGTGGAGGTCGGCTCGATGGCGACGGCGGCGCAGGCCGGTGCATTGTTCGGCTACCAGCTCATCTGGGCGAGGATGGCGACTGTAAATCTCGAGCATCTTGCCGGCAGGCCCGTATTCTCCGAGCGCGGCAAGAGCATCGGCTATATCGAGGAGATCATCGCAGAGCAGGATGGTGACGATCTCGTCGTCACCGAATTCCATATCGGCATCTTCGCGGCGTTCGAGCGACTGTCCGCGTCGACTGTCGGCACCGCATTGCTCGACTTCTTCGCGCTGAGCCGCCGCGAGGGCCTTTATCGCATTCCCTGGGACAAGATCGATATTTCCGATCCGACACGCCCCAGGCTGCTTTGCCCAGACGAGAAGCTTGCCGCTTTGAAGGCAAAGCCCATGGGCAAATGAGAACTCGCTAAAAAGCTGCTCGTCGAGGGGAACATCGTAGCCGGCCGGAAGTTCGGATTGCATCGAGGAGGCTGCACCATGAACAGTGTCATCTATCTCATCGGACTGATCGTCATTGTGCTCGCAGTGCTTTCCTTCCTCGGCTTTCACTAGGAGGCACCATGCAGCGCGAGGATGATCGAGGCCCCGAGTCCGACTTCGCCAAGGCGAAGGACGAAGTTTCCGACCGGATCCAGCAAGAAACCCAAAGCGCCGGCGAAGCTCTCCACGATGCCCGCGACGAGGTCGCCCGCAGGGCTGGAGCGTATGCCGCCGAAGCCCAGCAGGCCGTCTCCGAAAAGGCCGAGCAGACGCAGCGCGATATCGGATCGAGCCTGTCGGTTTTCGGCGGCGCCCTGCGCGCCGCGAGCGATCACTTGGCTAACAGCGACCAGAGTGCGGCCTCGAAGTTCATGCAGGAGGCCGCAAGCGGGCTGGAGCGGCTGTCCTCCTCGTTGAAGGAGAAGCCGTTCGGACAAGTGCTCGAAGACGTTCAGTCCTTTGGCCGCGAGAATCCTGGAGCGCTTCTTGCCGGTTCGGTTCTGGCGGGATTGGCACTTGGCCGCTTCATGAAGGCTTCGCCGCCCGGCACGCGCCGCCCGACGCAGGCCGCGGCCAAGCCTGAACGTTCCGGACAAACCGGCCTGGGAAGGAGTGCACGACGGGATAGCGCTCCCTCAAATTGGGGTTCCGACGGCGGCATACCCGGCAAGGCAGCGGAGCTGAAGAAATGAGCACTCACGATAATCCAAGTCTCGGCACATTGGTCGCCGATCTGGCGCAACAGGTGAGCACGCTCGTGCAAACGGAGGCGAGGCTCCTAAGAGCGGAGATCTCGGAGAACGCGACCAAGGCTGGCGCAGGCGCCGTCGAGGTGCTGGGCGGCGCGATATGCCTGCTCGCTGCGCTGCTGGTTTTGTTGCAGGCGCTCGTGATCGCTCTGGCCCGCCTTGGTCTGGGCGCCGGGTGGTCCGCTTTGCTCGTTGGCGTGGTCGTTGCCGTGCTTGGCGTGATCCTGTTGCGGACCGGCATGGCGAGCATGGCGCCTTCCGAGCTCGCGCCGGACCGTACACAGGAACAGCTCAAGCGTGACGTGAACGTGATCAAGGAACAAGCGAGATGACCGAGAGATCCGCAGCAGAGCTCGAACGCGAAGCGGAAGCCACGCGCGCAAGAGTGGTGGCGACCGCAGACTCCATTCGCGACAAGATGACCCCAGGGCAGCTCTTTGACGAATTCACCGGGCATTTCAGAGGCGGCGCGGGCTCCGAAATGCTTCACAACCTTAAGGCCCAGGTGCGGGACAATCCGTTGCCGCTGACGGTGATCGGCGCGGGCCTGGCCTGGCTGATGTTGGGCAGCGGCGCCTCCGCCACGCCGGCTGGTACCGATGGTGTGACGCGGCGCGGTCCTGGCCTCGATCATGGAGCGTTCGGCGCTGGAATGGGTTCGACCGCCTCGGATGCGGCAGGCTCTGTCGCCGAAGCGGCCAGCGGGGCGGCCGGAACTGTCTCGGGAATGGCTAACGAAGCTGCCGGCATAGTGTCGAACGTGGCAAGCAGCGCAGCCGACACACTGGCGAGCTCGGCGGCGGCTGCGGCCGATATGGCAACGAGTGCCAGCCGCTCGGCACATAGTCTGCTTGAGGACCAGCCTCTCGCAGTGGCTGCCGTCGGCCTCGCCATCGGAGCTGCCATCGGCGCCATGCTGCCCCACACAGAGGTCGAGGACGAGCGATTTGGCACCTATCGCGAGAGGCTTCGGGACAGTGCCGAAGACACTTTGAAAGAAGGCCTCGACACCGCAACGCAAGTCGCGGCGGAAGCCTACCAGTCGGCAAGCGACGAAGCCGGACGGCAGGCGTCGAGCGAGGGCACGCTGGCCGACAAGGTCGGCGGGGTCGTCAAAGCCGCGGCCGACAAGGCCGACGAATCGGTGCGCGAGAAACTTTCCGATTCCGACGCGTCCTCGTCCGGGAAATCGTAGCCGCTTTTTCAACACTCAAGGAACAATGCGCGCCTCCCTCGGTTCGGGCGGCGTCAGATAGATGGAGACACCGCAATGGCTGAATCGCGCGAATGGCTTGTCCAATGGCTGAGGGACGCTCACGCCATGGAGGAACAGGCAGAGACGATGCTGTCGGGGCAATTGAGCCGGATTGAGAGCTACCCTGAACTCAGCGAGCGAATTCGCAGCCATCTGGAAGAGACGAAAGAGCAGGCGAGGCGGCTGAAGACCTGCCTAGATGGCCTCGATGAAGGTTCCTCCATGTTGAAAGACGCAGGCGGCAAGCTGACCGCTACAGCGCAGTCGATCAGCGGCGTCTTCGCCGGCGACGAAGTCATGAAAGGCTCTCTGGCGAGCTACACGTTCGAGCACATGGAAATCGCGTCCTATACGATCCTCATCGCCGCGGCCAACGCCGCGGGCGAGGCTGAGATTGCCCGTGTTTGCGAACAGAACCTGCGCGAAGAAGAAGCCATGGCCGAGTGGCTGAAGAGCAACCTGCCGCAAGTCACGCAAAAGTTCCTGACGCGGGCGGACGCCGACAGCGACAGCGCGAAACGCTGACTTGGAAAGACCACCGCCAGGAACAATCCGCATTTCCAGCTGTTAGGGTCGCGGTCGGTCCTCCCTCTACCGGTCGAAGGCTGGGCCCGCCCCGATGGTTGAATAGGGCGGGCCCGGTTGGCATGAATCCAGGAACATTCCTTCTTTCAAAACATTAGGGTCGCTCCCATCCTGGAGTGCCCATGCCGATATTGAACATCCGACTTGGCTTGCCCGACCTGAGCCGGATGCGGCTGGCGCTGACGTTTCTCATGCTGCTCGCCATGGCCCTGCCCGGTCTGGCCGAGCCGCAGACGTTGGTGATCGGCTATCTCGGCGAACAGCGCAAACCACCTCTGCCCCTCGGGCCGCTGGACGAGGTCGTCACTGACGACGGCCTGCAAGGTGCCCGGCTCGGCATCGCCGACGATGCCAGCACCGGCCGCTTTCTCGGCCAGCAATTCCGGTTGCAGCAAGTCATCCTCAAGCCCGGCGAGACGCCAGCCGAAGCGATCAAGGAATTCGCCGCCGCCGGCCTCAGCTTTGTGGTTGCCGATCTGGATGCCCCCCAATTGCTGCAGGCGAGCGCAGCTCCTGGCGCCGAGCGGATGACGCTGTTCAACAGCCGCGCACCCGATGATCGCCTGCGTCAGGAGGATTGCCGCAAGAACGTGCTGCACACAATTCCGAGCCACGCCATGCTCGCCGACGCCCTGGCGCAATATCTGATCTGGAAACGCTGGCAGCACTGGTTCCTGCTGGTCGGCCCGCATCCGCAGGATCAGGCGATGGCGGCTGCCTTAAGGCGCGCCGCGACGCGCTTCGGAGCGGAAATCACTGTCGACCAGCCCTGGACGTTCCGGCCCGCCAATGGCCGCGCGGACACGGGGCACGTCACGCTGCAGACCGAGATCCCCGCCGCCACGCAAGTCAGCGACTATGATGTTCTGGTCGCAGCCGACGAAGCCGATGAATTCGGCGCCTATCTCGAGGGGCGCACCGCTCTTCCGAGGCCGGTGGCCGGGACGCAAGGGCTGGTCGCAACCGGCTGGAGTGCGGTCAACGAGGAGTGGGGCGCCACGCAGCTCCAGGATCGCTTCCACAAGCTGGCCGGGCGCTGGATGCTGCCCAGCGACTACGCCGCCTGGCTTGCCGTCAGAAGCGTTGGCGAGGCGGCAACGCGGCTGCACAGTCTCGAGCCGACCGCGATCGGAAACTATCTGCGCAGCGACGATTTCCTTCTCGCCGGCTTCAAGGGACAGGGGCTGAGTTTCCGTTCGTGGGACGGGCAGATGCGCCAGCCCATCCTGATCACTGGTCCTCGCCTGCTCGTCTCGAGCTCGCCACAACCGGGCTTCTTGCACCAGCGTACGACGCTGGACACTCTGGGCATCGATCTGGAGGAGAGCACGTGCAAGTTCTGATCGCGCTCGTCCTTTCGATGTTGATCCTCGCTCGTTCCGCCTGGGCAGAGACGATTTACGTTTCCAACGAGCAGGACAACACCGTCGCGGTCGTCGACGGGGTGACCATGACCCTTCAGGACACGATCGAAGTCGGCCGGCGTCCGCGCGGAATGGCGCTTTCGATCGACAAGAAGACGCTGTTCGTTGCCGAAGGCGACGACAACCGCATCGACATGGTCGATCTCGCCAGGCGGCAGGTAGTCGATCGATTGCCTTCGGGCGCCGATCCGGAATTCTTCGTCGTCCACCCGGATGGCAAACGGCTCTTTGTGGCCAATGAGAAGGACAATCTGGTTTCGGTCGTGGATATCGCGGCGGCCAAGGTTATCGGCACCGTCGATGTCGGGGTGGAGCCGGAAGGTATGGCGGTTAGTGCCGACGGCCGAACGGTCGCCTGCACCTCCGAGACCACGAGCATGGTCCATCTTATCGATGCCGCCACGCTCGAACTCATCGACAATCTGCTCATCGACACGAGACCGCGCGCGGCCGCGTTCTCGCCGGACGGCAAGCAATTGTGGGTGTCGTCCGAGATCCGCGGCACCGCCACGGTGTTCGACGCCGCGACGCGCGCTCAAACGGGCAAGATCGAGTTCGAGGTGCCGGGTATTCGGCGCGAGGGCGTGCAGGCGGTCGGTATCCTAATGTCGCGCGACGGCGATAACGCCTATGTGGCGCTCGGTCCGGCCAACAGGATTGCCGAGGTCGATACCAAGACGCTCACGGTCCGGCGCCTCTACCTCGTCGGCCAGCGGCCCTGGCATGTCGCGCTCTCGGACGACCAGAAGCGCCTGATCAGCGCCAACGGCAACTCCGGCGATATCTCCTTCATCGACCTGGAGAATCAGGAAGTGGTGAAATCGCTGCCGGTGGGGCGCGGCCCATGGAGCGTCGTGATCGGCCCATGAACGCCTTGTCGGTCGAGGATCTGGGCCACAGTTTCGGAAGCCGGCGGGTTCTCCAGGGGGTCTCGTTCGCTGTGGCTGAAGGGAGAATGTGCGTCCTGCTTGGACGCAACGGCGCCGGCAAGACGACCTTGTTCTCACTGATCACCGGGCTTTATCACGCGCGCGCAGGATCAGTGCAGGTCTTCGGCCAAGCCATGGATGCCCATTCTTCCGACGCGCTCGCCCAAATGGGCGTCGTCTTCCAACTGCCGACGCTCGATCTGGACCTGACGCCCGGCGAGAACCTGCGCTACCACGCGGCCCTGCACGGGCTTCCCACAGACCTGAGCAAGAAGCGCTCCAGGGAGGAACTCAGCCGCCTGGGAGTGCTGGACAGGATTGATGATCCCGCCCGCGCGCTGTCCGGCGGTCAGCGCCGACGCGTGGAGATCGCAAGGGCGCTGATGCATGGTCCGCGCCTGCTGCTGCTCGACGAGCCGACCGCCGGGCTCGACGTGCCGGGACGGCGCGCGCTCGAGCGGCATGTGAGAGACCTTTGCCGCGAGCGCGGCATTGCCGTTGTGTGGGCGACGCATTTCCTCGAAGAAGTGGGAGCCGATGACGACATCGTCGTGCTGGATCAGGGCAGGGTGCGCTGGGCCGGTCGCGCTGATCGCATCTCTCCCGAGCTTGGGGTCGAAAGCATCGCGGAGGCATTCGCCTCGCTGACGGGGTCGCCATGAAGACGCATCACGCATTGCGGGCGCTCCACGGCATCTTGCAGCGGGAAATGCTGCGCACGCTGCGGCAGCGCGCGCGCCTGTTCTCCGCGATGGTCCGCCCGCTTGTCTGGCTGGCGATCTTCGCCGCCGGCTTCCGCTCGGTACTCGGCCTGTCGATCACGCCGCCTTACCAGACTTATGTCCTCTACGAGGTCTATGTTGTGCCCGGGCTGGTGGCCATGATGCTGCTGTTTCATGCCATGGCAAGCTCGCTGGCCATGGTCTACGACCGCGAGATGGGCAGCATGCGCCTGCTGCTGACCGCACCTTTGCCGCGCTGGTACCTGCTTGCCGCGCGCCTGCTGGCCAGCGTGATCGTCGGCCTGCCGCTGGTCTACCTGTTCCTCTTCGTGGCGCGCTTCTGGGACGTGCGGCCGCCGATCCTGGGCTATGTTGCCGTGTTTCCGGCGCTCGTGCTGTCGGGTCTGATGCTCGGTGCATTCGGCCTATTGGTGTCCTCGATCTCGACCCAGATGGAGAACTTCGCCGGCGTGATGAACTTCGTCATTTTCCCGATGTTCTTTGCCTCGACGGCGCTCTATCCGATCTGGCGGCTCGCCGAAGCCGGCCCGGTGCTGGCGACGATCGCCGCCTGGAACCCATTCAGCTCGGCGGTCGAACTGATCCGCTTCGCGCTCTACCTGCGGTTCGATTTGGTTTCCATGCTCGTCGTTGTCGCCTGCCTTGGGGCATTCTTCCTGGCGGCGGTGGTCGGCTACGAACCAGGCCGCGGCTTGTGGTCCCGGCGCGGCGGCGAAGGCTGATTATCTGAGGGCATAGAGATAGGCCGCGATATCGCGCGCCTGCTGCTCGGTGATCCTTGTCGACGGCATGGCGGTATGCGGGTTCATTTCCCTTGCCGACCGGATCCAGCGGATCAGGTTCTCCGGATTGTTTGCCAGAACGCCGCCGATATAGACACGGCCGGCTAGGCTGCCGTCGAGGCGCGGCCCGACCTGGCCTTGCGCTCCCGGCACGCCGGGAATCGTATGGCAGCCGGAACAGCCATTCGCGGTCATGATCGGAATGGCGCGTGCGCCCACGCCGCCGGTCGCCACATCCGACTCGTGCCGGACGCGCTCGCGCCGGTCGGTCCATAAGGCCGCCGCGCCGACTGCGGCGGCCAGCAGGAGGATCGCGGCAAGGGCGCCGCCGATCAGCCTAGCCAGGTCGGAGCGCATGCGTTGCCTCCCTGGTTCCACTGTTGCTTATCCAAAGGCCGGCGAGCAGCAAGGCCGCTCCGCCACAGATCAAGCCGGCCGGAACCCACATTACTAGCCCGGCGAGTTGCTGGTCCTCGATCGGGCTCAGGCCCCAGATCGCCGCGCCGGAGGCATTCGCCGGATACCAGAGTTTTGGCGATAACAGCAACAGGACGCCGAGCAGGCCGGTATGCAGCGAGGTGAAGAAAAGATGCATGACGGAGCTGCCATAGGTTTGCCGTCGGCCGTAACGTGGCAGAAGCGCCCACCAGAACAGCAAGGCAGTGCCGAGGAAACTCGCATGCTGTGCATAATGCAGCACCCCCTGCTGCAGCGCTGCCTCGAACAGCGCCGGAATGTGCCAGGTCCAGATTGCTATCCCGTGAAGGACCGTCGCGCTGAGCGGGCGCGCGGCGAGGGCCCAGAGCGCCTGCAGCACCTTGCCCTGGGTGAGCTTTCCTGTCCCTCGGCGAAGTTTGGCTGGCAATGCCCACATCAAGGCCGCGCCCGGGCAGGCGGCGACCAGAAGCGGCGCCGCCACGGCCATCAGCAACTCGTGCTCGATCATATGGGCTGAGAACACGCGCTCGCCGAGCGCGTGTATCGGGCTGACCAGCGCTCCCGTCAACACGCCCCAACCGGCCGCGAACAACAGAGCCTGTCGTAGCCGCTCCGGTCGGCCCCGGCCGCTGCGGCGCCATAGCCGGCTTGCGCCGAGCGCATAAATAAGCGCGAGCACTGCCAAGGGAAGCGTGATGGGAAACGCCAACGTCCATCCGGCCTCGGGCGCGCCGGCGCCATAGCAGATCGAGGTCGAAAAGAAGGCCTCGAGGCTCATCGCAGGCACTCGTCGAGGATAAGCGCGGCGCTGCCCTGCATGAGGATGACGAGGGCGAACAGCAGCGCCGCGAGCATGCCGAGATCGGCGACGAAACGCTCGGTGCTGCGCGTGCGCTCAGGCTTGAAGGCGGCGCCGCCTTGCCGCTTCGCCCGCCATGATAGCGCGCCACCGAGCAGCGAAAACAGCGCGAGCAACAGCGCCACCGGGAGCACGACCTGAACCTGGCGATTGCACTGCCAGTGCACGAGCGAATAGTTCAGCTGCGTCGAGATTGCCCAGGCCAAAGGCCCCGACAACAAACCTCCCCAGGACGTGCCCAGCCGCAGCGCGCGCATCTCAGCCCAACCTCGGTAGCCAGTAGATGAGCAGGTAGATCGGGATCCAGGTGAGGACCACGAAGTCCCAGTAGAAGACATTGTCGCCGACATCGCCGAAGCGCCGGCCGCTGTAGCCATGGTGCGTGAACATCAGCACGGTCAGAACGATCGTGTCGCCGACATCGGTGATCAGATGCGTGGTGTGGAGACCGAGCAGCACCCACAGCATCGAGCCGTAGGCGTTCGTGTCCCAATAGATGTTCAGCGCCGGAAACTCGAACCAGCGCACGACGAGCGGCGCGATGCCGAGCAGCGACATCACCACCATGCCGATCCGCACCGGTCCTATAGCGCATTGCTTCGCGTAGCCGTTCAGTATGTGGTTGGGAATCAGGCTGGCGATGAGAAGCAGCGTCACGATCGTTCCGGGCCAATGGTTGGGCTGCGGAGCGCTTAGCCGCCAGTTGGGCCACAAGGTCGCGAGATAGAGATAGGCGCCGGCGGCCAGCGCAAAGCCCGTGCCCTCCAACGCCATGAAGCCAAGCGTACCCCACCAGGTCGGGCTGCGCGGGCCATGTCCAAAGGTCGGGAGGGCGGAAAGATCCATGGCGGGACGCTGGTTCATTCCTCGTCCTCCGGATCGCCCTTGGGCCAGAACCATCCGATCAAGGTGATGGCGATCGGCGCGGCGCCCCACACGATCGCCCAGGGCGTGAAGATCGAGTAGAGGAAGGTGCCGCCGACGGCGATCGCCGCCAGCAGCGGCCAGATCGACGGCGTCGCAGATTTCTCGCGGATGTCGGGATGGGCTTCCGCCACCGTCGAGACGACCAACTCGCGCACGTCGACGCGAAGCCCGGTCGCGACGGGGAGCGCCTCGCGTTGGGCCCAGAGCGGCTCGACATTCGTCACGATCGGAATGCGCGCGAAATTGTAGCTGGGCGGCGGCGAGGACGTCGCCCATTCGAGCGTGCCGGCGTCCCAGGGATTGTTGCCGGCAGGCGCACCCCTCAATGCGCTGTGGACGAGGTTGAAGGCAAACAGCACGAAGCTCAGGAAGAAGAGCACCGCGCCGGCGCTGATGAAGAAATTGATGTTCCCCCAGCCGAGCTCGGCCGGATAGGTGTAGACCCTGCGCGGCATGCCCCACAGGCCGACGATATGCATGGGGAAGAAGGCCGCGTTGAAGCCGACCATCGCCAGCCAAAAGTGCCAACGCCCGAGGCGCTCGCTCATCATGCGGCCGGTGATTTTGGGGAACCAGAAATAGGCTGCCCCGAGCAGCGGAAAGACCGAGCCGCCGATCAGCACGTAATGGAAGTGAGCGACGACGAAATAGGTGTCGTGGACCTGCAGGTCGAGCGGCACGGAGGCGAGCATGACGCCGGTGAGGCCACCGATGACGAAGATGAAGAAAAAGCCCAACACGAACAGCAGCGGGGTACGGATCACCGGCCTGCCGTCCCACAAAGTCGCCAGCCAGCAAAATATCTGCACGCCGTTAGGGATGGCGATCATCATGCTAGACGCGGTGAAGAAGCTGGCGCCGAGTTTCGGAAGTCCCGTCGCGAACATATGGTGGACCCAAAGGCCGAACGACAGGAAACCGACGGCGATAAGCGACAGAACCAGCCCGAGATGACCGAAGGCCGGGCGCCGCGCGAAGGCGGGGATGATGGCGGACACCATTCCTGTCGCCGGCAGGAAGATGATGTAGACTTCGGGATGTCCGAAGAACCAGAAAAGATGCTGGAACAGCAGCGCGTCGCCGCCTTCCGCCGGGTTGAAGATATGCGTGCCGACGAGCCGGTCGAGGATCAGGAAGGTCGAGGTGACCATTACCGCCGGCATGGCGAAGACGACGACGAAGGACGTGACCAGCAATGCCCAGACGTAGAGCGGGATCTTGTCGAGCGACATGCCGGGTGCCCGGTGCTTGAACACGGTGACGATTGTCGCGACGGCGACCGCCAGGGATGATACCTCAGTATAGGTGATCATCTGCGCCCAGACGTCGGCGCGCTTGCCTGGAGCGTATTCCGGCCCGGACAGCGGCACATAGGCGAACCAGCCGACATCCGGCGCCATCGAGAGGGCGAAGGACACCCAGGCGAAGAGGCCTCCTGAGACATAGACCCAATAGCTGAAGGCATTGAGGCGCGGAAAGGCGATGTTGCGGGTGCCTACCATTAAGGGCACCAGATAGATCCCTGTCGCCTGGACGATGGGCACAGCGAACAGGAACATCATGGTGACGCCATGCATTGTAAACAGCTGGTTGTAGAGATCCGGCCCGATCAGGCCGCGCCGCGGACCCGAGAGTTGGATGCGCATGACAACGGCGTTGAGGCCGCCCAAACACAGAAACAGAAAGGCGGTGATCAGGTATCGGCGGGCGATGACCTTATGGTCGACGCTCGACAGCGCGCCGATGATACCGGGAGGCGTGCGCCATGTCCGCGCCAGCCAGCGATGCAGGCTGGCATCGTCCAAGCCGGTGTCGCGCGGTCCGTCGCGTTCGGGGGTGATATCGCCTTTGGCGGACGCTTCCCGCTCGGGCCGCAGATCGCGTTCGCTGGTGATATCGGCGCTGCTCATTTCAGCCCCTCGAGATAGGCGACGATGGCGTTGAGCTCGTCGCCGCTCAGATCGGCTACCGGCATGTGAGAACCCGGCTTGATGCCTTGCGGGTCCGCTATCCAGGCGGCGAGATTGCCGCGGCTCATCGTCAATGTTCCGGCCGCAAGCGTTTGCCGGCTGGCTATATGCGTCAGGTCGGGAGCGACCGTTCCGCCTGCGGGGGTGCCGCCGACTTTGTGACACATGACGCAAGGGCGTTTCAGGAACAGGTCCTCGCCTGCCTTGGCCTCGTCGCTCATTGGAGCGGCGGCTGGTTGCAGCTGATCGTTCCACCAGGCGTCGAACTTTTCGCGCGGTTCGGCGATGATGAAGGTGCCCATGTTGGCGTGCTGCGCGCCGCAGAACTCGGCGCATTGGCCACGATAGACGCCCGGTTTATCGGCCTTGATGTCGAGCACGTTCATGTGGCCCGGAATGAGGTCGAGCTTGCCGGAAAGGCTCGGCACCCAGAAGGAGTGAATCACGTCGGTCGAGGTGATAAGAAGCCGCACCGGCTCGCCGGCTGGAATGTGGATCTCGTTCGCCGTGGTCAGGATGTGGCTCGGTGTGGCATCCTCGTAGCGCACCTCCCACCACCATTGATGACCGGTGATCCGAATGGTCAGCGCGGCGTCCGAGCCGATCGCGGCGAGCGTCCTGTTGGCGAAGAAGCTTAGCAGAGTGAGGCCGACCAGGATCACGGCGGTCAGCCCGATAGCGGTCATCACCACGCGCAGCTTGCGATTGTCGGCATCGGCGTCGATTACAAGCGGCTCGGCGCGCTCTCGTGGCCGCATCATCAATGGCAAGGCAAGAGCGATCATCACCAGCACCCACACCGCCGCGCACAGGCCGGTGAAGAACCAGATCAGCCATGCGAGCTCACTTGCCGCGGGACCTTTCGGGTCGAGCGCCGATTGCCAGCCTGCGCATCCCTGAAGAAACAGGGCGATTGCCGTGGCGAATGCAATCGGGGCGAAGCGTTTCACGGCGACTTCCCCAGCGTGGCGGCATTCGGCATACGATTTTCCGATGGATGCGCCATCATGTCGTCATTGCGCGACGGCGCGGCGGAGGAAGGCGCGTTGCCGCTCAACGAGCGAACGAAGGCCGCAAGCTCCCAGATCTGGTCGTCCGGGATCTTGTCGCGGAAGCTGGGCATTCCGTTCGGCCGCCCGTCGCGGATCGTGGCATGAATGCTTTCCATAGAGCTGCCATAGATCCATTTTTCGTCCATCAACGCCGGGCCCATGCCGCCGCCGCCATTGGCATGGCATCCTGAGCAGTTGAACCAACCGAACAGGCGCTTGCCTTCGCTCAGATGAAAGGCATTGGCCTCGAAGCTCGCCGCTTTGTTGTCTGTGGGGGAGGGCCGCTGCCCGCCGGGTTCCAGCGTTGTCACCGGCGTCGGCTGCTCGCCCGAGCCGAGAGCCGATTGCGGGCGCGTATCCCGCTCCTCGCGCTGGCAGGCCACGAGCATCAGCACCACAGGAAACAGCACAGCGACAGCGCACCTCATCGCACCGTGCTCCCCGAAGCATCGAGGCGCGGCACGCCATACTGCGCCAGCAATGCGTCGATCTCGGCCTTGTGCTTGGCCAAGGCAGTGTTGACGTCGCCGCGCAACGCGTCGTCCTCGCGCCGCACGCCCATCGAAATATCGTAGATCATGGGTAATTGCGGTCCGTCGATGCGAGGCGCAACCGGCGTGATCCGGAGCGGGACCTTCTGCTTCTGGGCAAAATAGCCGGCAAGCGGGCCCCATACCACGGCTAGGTCGATCTCGCCGCTCGCCACCGCCTCGACGATGCGGGCCGGCGGATTGGGGGCGGAGTAGTCGCCATAGACCGGATAGCCCACCAAGTGACCGATGATGCCGCGGCGGCCGAGCGCCTGGACCGGAGGCGAGTTGGCCCCGTCGTCGCCGATGAGTTGAACGCCGATGCGCATGTAGCGCAGCCGCGGGTCGTTGAAGGAGGCCACGTCGGGACCGTCCTGGCGGGTCACGAAGACATAGGACGATCGGTAGTAGGGAGTGGTGGTGCGCAGCATTTCGAGATTGGCCGGCGTGCCGGGCACGAGATCGCAGAGACCCGCCTTCAGCGTGTTGCGCACGAAGCCGCGGCGCTGCGCCCACCAGGTGTAGGTCAGCTTCGCGCCGAGATCGGCGGCGATGATTTCGGCGATCCTGTTCTCGAATCCCTGTCCGGCTGCATTGGAAAAGGGCAGGTTGTTAGGGTCGGCGCAGACCCTGAGTTCACGAGCGCCGGCCGTCGCCGGAAAGAGCAGCAAGGCGAGCGCGGTGATGCCGAGCGCTATCGGCGGGAAAGCCTTCCGCGCCACGCTGTGGATCACACCGAACACATCAGGGCAGCCGGAACACATAGAGCGTGCCTCCCGCCGTGGTCGCGTTCTTCAGGTCCTTCATCGCATTGACGAAACCGAGCGCGGCGGTGGCATCACGCGGGTCGAGGTCGCCCGAAACGATGGCGCCTGCCCAACCGCCGACGCCGGACAAGATGGCGACGTATTGGTGGCCGTCCGGGCCGCGATAGGTGATGGGCTGGCCGATAATGCCGGACGAGGTCTTGAACTGCCAGAGCAGGTCGCCGGTCTTGGCGCTCACCGCCTTGAACCAGCCTTCCATCGTTCCATAAAAGACCACATCGCCGGCGGTAACGACCGCGCCGCTCCACACCGGGAAATTCTCCTTGAGGCTCCAGGCGGGTTTTTCGGCCGCGATATCCCACGCCGTGAAGGCGCCGCGATTGCCGCCCGGCCCCGCGATCATGCGGACGTTCATCCCGACGTAGGGCGTGCCGGCGATGTAGTTCACCTCGACGCCTTCTTCGTCCATGCACAGATTGTTGTGCGGGATGTAGAGCAGGCCGGTGTTCGGAGAGAAGGCGGAAGGCTGCCAGTCCTTGAGGCCCGACGCGGTCGGGCAGATGTCGCGAACGACCTTGCCGGTGCCCGTCAGCTTGTCCGGGTTCTCGATCAGGCGGCCGGTCTTGAGATCCACGCCCTTGCTGGAGTTGACGGGGCCATAAGGCTTTGCGGACAGGACCTCGCCGGTGGTGCGATCAAGGACGTAGAGATAGCCGTTGCGTTCCGGCCGGACCAGCACCTTGCGCGGCTTGCCCTGCCAGTTCATGTCGAGCAGGATTTGCTCGTTGATGCCGTCATAGTCGTGCAGGTCGTGCGGGGTCCACTGGTAGAACCATTTCGCCGCTCCGGTATCGGGATCGCGGGCGAAAATGCCCGATGTCCATTTGTTGTCGCCGGGCCGCAGATCGGGATTCCAGGGGCCGGGATTGCCGGTGCCGTGGAAGATAAGATTGAGATCCGGATCGTACGAAATCCAGCCCCACATGTTGCCGCCGCCGATCTTCCAGGCCTCCGGCGGCCATGTCGTGACGCCGAGATCTTTGCCTTTGTCCATGTCGTAATGCGGCTTGAAGTCCGGGCCGATCAGCACCTCCTTGTCGGGGCCGGTGTTGTAAGCCGTCCAGACGACATGACCGTCGCCAGCGTCGAGCGCCTTGACCCAGCCGCGAACGCCCATCTCGCCGCCGGAATTGCCGACCAGCACTTTGCCTTTCACCACAAGCGGCGCCATGGTGATGGTTTCGCCGATATTGATGTTGCCGACATGCGCGTTCCAGACCGGCTGGCCGGTGTTCGCATCGAGCGCGATGGTGTGGCCGTCGAGCGTGTTGAAGAAGATGCGGCCATCCGCGAAAGCCGCGCCGCGGTTGACGACGTCGCAGCAGGCAACCCCTTGCGCGGCGGGCTCAGGATTGGGTTCGTATTTCCATTTCATCGGCGCGCCGGGCTTGGAGAGATCGAGCGCGTAGACGATGTTGGGAAACGGGCTCACGATGTACATCGTGCTGCCGACCACCAAGGGCGCCGCTTCCTGGCCCTTGTTCACCCCGGTCGAGAAGGTGAAGGCGACCTGCAGATTCTTGACGTTGCCTTCATTGATCTCGGCGAGCTCGCTATAGCGGGTCGAGGCGTAGTTCTTGGCGGGCATCGTCCATTGCCCGTCATCGGGCGGCGCGGCCGCGGCAGGCGGTGAGATCGCGGGTGCCGGCGGCGATTCCGAAGCGGCTGTCAGCAAGGGGGCGCAGACCAACAGCATCGCTGCAATGGCGCCCGGAGAATGTTTTCGGGGCGCCGACGAGCGCTTGGTCATCGGGGCTTCCCCGCAGGATCGTACCGGTTGCGCTGCTTGCTTCATTTCGGCGTCGAACCTCCGACGCCGGAACCGATTTCCGCCGCTATATCGGCCTCGTGCCCGGCACAAAGCGGGTGGCCCCAGCCCGAGGCGCTTTTCCCGCCGGGATCAAGATCGTAGATGATGGCATCCTTGCGGTTGGGATTGACGCCCGCCGGAACCTTATCGAACCCCAGGGCGGCGCGAACGCGCCAGGCGACGTTGTGGTCAGCGCAGGAGGAATCGCCGCTGATCCCGAGGCCACCGACGATCGCCTTGCCGTCGTAGAGAGCCAGGCCCCCGCCGAACACGACGACGCCGCCGATCGGCTCGCCGATCAGCGGATCGTTGGCGCTGCCGAACGTCTTGGGGTCGCCTGTGTAAGCCGCTGCCTGGTTGACGGGATTGGTGGTCTGCAGGCCGAACAGCGGTCCGCCTGGTTGCACCCCGGCATAGAGATTGGCTGTCGACAGCGCCATGTTCACTAGGCTGAGGCCATTGGCCGTGTTGGCCTTCTGGGCCGCGATCAGCCGGCTGCCCGGCCATTGCGCATCGGCCGTGGGTCCACTGAAGGCAACGGCGCAGACGGTGCCGTCGCGGGCAACGATTGCCGCCCATTCATTGGTCTCGAAGCCGCCATTCGCGGGGCCGCCGCTCGCCTTGACGTTGGCCTTCAAGGCCGAAAGCAGCTTGTCGTGATCGGCCGGGCAGGGCGCTTGCGCGTGAGCGGCGTTTTGCTGCGTCGAGCCAAACGCCAAGACCAGAAGGCCCAAAGCTAGCAACGAAAACCGACGATGAGCCATGATCCGGAACAATTTGTTGAATGTTACCGAACTGACAGCCGGCTGCTTTGTTCCTCCTTCATGAAGAGGTTTATAGCCGACCAAGACCGCTGGCCTGTAAGGACGCCGGGCAGCGGAACCAGTTTGGATCACTGGCCGCACCAATGCGTCGACGACAGGCCGAATTATGGCGTTGGACAGGCTTGGCCATTTGTTGCGACCGCGGCAGGTAGCAAAGCTACCTGACCTGTCTGAAACGCGAATTCCCTGAACCGCTCAGTACGCCGATCGAGATCGAGTTAAGTGGTTACATGCGCTTTTGCCGATTATCCCAGCCTCGCCAGAAATGCCTGGCGCAAGCAGCTGTTCCGGCGAGGGAAGACGGCCACCACGCTCGAACGCGGACTTGCTTCGCTCAAATCAAATTTTGATCCAAGTACTCGGGCTCGCGCAACAGGCTGCCGTGACCTGTTCTGGCGTTAGAGCAGCCACCCAACGTCCCCACAGCTTGTTCCTGCCTCGAGCTGGAAGCTCAGAACTTTTTACATTTGCCGGCAAATCAGGAAGATCATATGCCGCTCGCATTGTTGCCCCTTGGAACAACGATGTTGGCGCATCGTTTGGGGCAGATGGAACAACTTCGCTCAGATTTCGCCGCAATAGCGCAGCCGGGCTATTGGATCGCTCTCGGACTTCTCATCATCCCTTATGGAGTGGGCGTATTTTTCCTTATTAGGATTTGCCACTGTATGTAATTGCGCGTGTCGTGCGGTCCAGGGGACGCATTGGTAGCTTTAATGGCTAAATCGCCGTTCAAAGGTAGGGCCGAGCGATACGGAGCCATCCTGGAGAGCTTCTGATCTTTGCCCGCGATAAATCAAGAACTTCGACGCACCCACGTCTATGTTGCGATCAACAAGCGGAAAGCTGGGCATCAAGCATCGACTTCACGGAGGCGCGCGCCGGTGCTTGCCGTCAAAGCGATATGCGAGGCGCCAGAGGCGAGATCCCGTAGGCTGCACCCACAGTTGGAGTCCGCAACTGTCAGAGAGTTTCACAAGCTTAGTAGCGGGGCGAGCGTTTCGGCATTTCACATCAGAAAGGGCCATTCGTGAGACCTCCCTTTGGCTGTTTCGATACCAACAGGATGTCCAATACCAACGAAAATACCATCCCCACCCTCCGTTGGACCAAATGCACTCGAAACGGCCCAACCGCGCTCAAATTCGCGAACTGACCCGAAAAGGCCAGCAATTTCAGGCGTTTGCAGAGGCTGCGGCGTAGAAGCTTCGGCGATAGGGACTGTCGGGAGAAGAGGGGATGGTGCCCAGAGGCGGATTCGAACCACTGACACGAGGATTTTCAGTGAGCGATAGGGCGGTGTTGCCCGGAATACCGACCTTAACAACGTCAGGTGAGACTATAGCGAGCCCAAGTGGTGAACCCGGCAGGAATCGAACCTTCGACCTACGATTAGCGAATAAGAAGGTGGCTCATTTCGGGTTCTTATCCGGTTCGCCAGACCATACGAGACGATACGAAGGATATGGGTTGGCTAACCATCCTGTAAGCCATTGATTTTGCTTGACGACCTCACACTCTCCGGGCCCACCATGCCCTTTGATTTCATTGCGAAAAAAATGGCTTCGCCCACGGCTTGCCCGCGCTTTGCCCACGCCCTAGAAACTCGAGGCCGGACGCTTTCCTTCGTTAGTTCGAGATTCCGATCGGGCGGCCGAATAGTTTGGGGCAATCATTAGGGTAGTCCTTCGCCAGTCCCCACTTCGCCCGGTATTCGTCAGGCGTCATCCCGTGCCTGGTTGCTAGAGCGGCCCGGCAATCACTCGTCAGCCGGCCATCCAGCCGCCGTCAACCATCAGGTTTATCCCGGTGACGTAGCTGGCCATATCGCTGGCCAGGAACAGCGCCGCGCCCGCCACGTCGTTAGGATGCCCGAGCCGCGGCCACGGCGTGCGCCGGCGCGAATACTCGAGCGCACCAGGATCGTTGGCGACGCCCGGCTTGCCGGTGATGATCTTGCCCGGCGCGATGGCGTTGCAGACGATCAGGTCGTCGGCATGGTCGACGGCGATCTGGCGCGTCATCTGCACGATACCGCCCTTGCTCACCGAATAGGGAAAATCGCCGGGGCAGGCAACCATGCCGTGCTGCGAGGAGATGTTGATGATCCGGCCGCGCACCTCATTGACCGGCGCCTGGGTCAGCATCTGCGTGACGGCGCGCTTGTTGCAGTAGAAGAACCCGGTCAGGTTGACACCGATGACGCGGTTCCACTGTTCCGGCGTGGTCTCGATCAGGTTGGTGCTGGTGTAGATTGCGGCATTGTTGACCATCACGTCGAGGCGACCGAACCGCGCAATCGTTGCGCCCACCAGCGCATCGACGGCACTCCAGTCGGATATGTCGGTCTTGACGTAGATTGCAGCGCCGCCGGCCGAGCGGATCATGTCGGTGGTGCTCTCGCCGTCCTCGATCGGCTGCTCCACCATGTCGGCAACGACGACGCTCGCGCCCTCCGCCGCGAATTTCAGCGCGATGGCACGGCCGATGCCGGAGCTCGCTCCGGTGACGATGACGGTTTTACTTGCGAGCAAGGCCATGGTGTTCAGCTCTCCCGGGTGACGATCTTTCCCTGCGCCGGGCCGACCAGCCTGCCTGCGCGCACGATCTCGCGGCCGCGCAGGAAGACGTTGGTCAGGCGCGCTTTCACGGCCCAACCGTCGAAGGGCGTGTAGCCGGCCCGAGACACCTGGTCGGCATTGGCGATCGTGCTGGGTTGGTGTGGATCGAGGATCAGCAGATCGGCGTCGTAGCCGGCGGCGATGCGGCCTTTGCGTCGGCCGAGGCCGAAGCGCTCGGCCGGATTGCGAGAGCACATGCGCACCAGATCGGGGAGGGCGATGAGCCCGTCATCGACCAGCTTCAGCATGGTGGGAAGCAGCGTCTGCAATCCCGGCATGCCGCCCGGAACGTCAGCGAAAGCCGCATAAGGCGCCGCCTTCTCGGCCGGTGCGTGCGGAGCATGGTCGGTGGCGACGATGTCGATCAGTTCCGCGCCGAGCGCAGCGTGCAGCGCATCGACGTCATGCGGCGACCGCAAGGGCGGCGAAGCCTTCAGATTAGCGCCCAGAGCTTCGTAATCTTGCGCTGTGAAGAACAGGTTCTGCGGCGTCGTCTCGACGCTGGCGTCGGCCATGCCGCGCAGCCGGCTCCAGGTCTCGACACCCAGTTCGGAATTGATCTGCCGGACGTGGATTTTTGCCTCCGCCGAGGCCGCGGCGACAAGGGCGCGGGCGATGCCGTTGGCTTCGGCCAGCGGCGGCCGGCTGTCCAGAAAGGCGGCGATGGCGCCCGAGCGGTCGCGCGTAGCGCTGCCGTTCAGGATCGATTGATCGCCGGGTGAAATGCCGATCAGCGTATCGGCACCGGCAAAAGCTTTGAGCGCTTCGGCGACCGCGTCGAGCGAGGCAAAGAGGAAGGCGTCCGGCACGTCGGCGGTGAACAGCTCGAACGACACCGGCGCAAGGCTAAGCAGGCCCGGGATGAGCGACAGGTTGCGGCTGATCACGGCCTGCAGGCCGACGTCGACATGGATGCGGCCTTCCGCGATCGCCATCTTGTCGGCTAGTTGCGTTGGCGTGGCCGTCCACGGTTCATCGGTCGGCATGTCGAGCACTGTCGTCACGCCGCCGAGTGCGGCCGCATGCGTGCCGGAGGAGAAATCTTCCTTTTGAGTCAGGCCAGGGTCGCGCAGATGTGCATGCGCATCGACCAGACCTGGCAGCAAGAAACAGTCGGAGGCATCGACGACCATCCTGGCTTCGGCGGCTTCGCCCGGCGCGACGATTGCGGCGACCTTGCCCGCGGCGATTCCGATATCGCTGCGGCTAATGCCTTCGGCATTCACCACCATTCCACCGCGGATCAGCGTTTCGAACATCGCTCAGCCGCGCTGTTCGATGCGGGTATGGTTCGCATGCCAGAAGCGGGCGATGTCCTCGCGGCGCATGAAGGCGGCGCCGTCACTTTGTTGGACATGCTCGATCACCTCGCGTAGACCCGATGCGCGGTTGGGCTGGCCCGTCCAGCGGGCGTGGATGCCGATGGTCAGCATGCGGCCGCCGGTCTCGTCGGCTTCGAAGAGCATATAGTCGATGGCCGAGCGGCAGTCCTCGGCGAAGTCGCGGGGATTGCTATAGCCCGGAGCCACCAGGTAGCGGCTGTCGTTGAGTGTCTTGGAGTAGGGGACGACCAGTATCTCCGTGCCCCGGTGGTCGAGGAAATAAGGCAGGTCGTCATTGCAGGGATCGGAGTGGTAAAGGAAGCCGCCTTCCTTCACCAGAAGGTCGCGCGTGTTGACGCTGGGCAGCGAGCGGCAGTTCCAGCCGAGCGGCCGCTTGCCGAGCAGCTTCTCGTAAAGCGCGATGGCTTCGTGCAAGTGACGCTCTTCCTCGCCGCGCTCCATCATCGTGTAGTCGATCCAGCGCAGGCCATGGCCCATCAGGTCGTGGCGGCGGCTCTTCATCCACTCGACCAGAGGCGGGTTGCGCTCCAGCGCCACGGCGCAGGCGGAAAAGGTGACCGGAATGTCGTAGCGATCGAAGAGGCGCACCAGGCGCCAGACGCCGGCGCGGCTGCCATATTCAAAATGCGTCTCGGTGCCGAGATCGCGCACCGGCGGGCTGCTGGTCAGATTGTATTCGCCCCAATTGTCGTTGCGGCCATCATCCAGCCAGTTGTATTCCGAACCTTCCTCGTAGTTGAGCACGAGGTTGACAGCGAGCTTCACGCCGCCCGGCCAGGTGACGAAGGGCGGATGCGGGCCATAGCCGACAAAGTCGCGCGGCTGGGCATGCTGGAGATCGATCGGCATCGGTACTCTCCTCAGCTTTCGTTGGCGGCAATCCAGTCCATATAGGCGTGGAAGGCTTCCTTGCCGGGACGCGGCCGCCATGTGGTGTCGCGCAGGATGCGGGCGATGTCATAGGCGCCCCACATACCGCCTTTCAGCGCCACGTCCTGGACGATGTTGGCGTCTTCTCCTGATGCCACCTCGGCCTTCAGCCCCGGCACGCGTTCCTTTGCCCAACCGATGATCTCGCCGATGGTCTGGCTCGAGCCGGAGCCGATATTGTAGTGACGGTAATTGAGGTGCGGCGCGTCGATCAGCGCGAGGATCGCTGCGGCAACGTCGGTCGAGGCGACATAGTCGCCGACAGGCTCCAGGCTGTTCGGCCTGATCGTCTCGCCGGCCAGAGCCATATGCGCGACGCGGTTGGGGACATGGCGAAAGTTGCGGCTCTCGGTGGCGCGGTCCATCGGCCCGTAGACGGAAGCAAGCCGCACCGAGACCGCCGACAGGTTAAACAGGTCGGCATAGCGGTTGGTGACCATCTCGGAAGCGAATTTCGAGATGCCGTAGAGCGTCAGCGGCGCGACATAGCCGTCTTCCGGCAGCGGCTCGCTACTCCAGTCGGGCCCGTTGTGGCGGTAGACCGAACCGGAACTGACATAGACGAAGCGCTTGAGGCCGGGCCTCGCGCGCGCCCACTCCAGCATGCGCACGGTGCCCATCAGATTGACGTCGACGATGCGTGCCGGATCCTCGGCCTCCGGCTGGCGCTTGGCCTCCGAAGCGCTGCCGCGTGAGATCGGCGTGATCGTCGCGCCGTGGACGATTGCCGTGATGCCTTGCTGGTCGAGCGTCGCGGACCAGGCTTGCGGGTCTAGGATATCGCCGGCGATTATCGTCAGCCGGTCGCGCACCGGCGCGAAATGCTTCTCAGCGGCTGCGTCGAGGCCGGAGCGGTCGAGGATCACGGCGCGGGCCAGAGGGTCGCGATCCAGCCAAGCGCGCGCAACCACGCTCATGACGAAGCCGGTGCCGCCAGTGACGAGCAGGGTCATGGGAACTCCCTTGAAAATACGGGCTCAGCGCGTCGCATAGCCGCCGTCCACGAGCATGTCGGATCCGGTGACGAAGGATGCGTCCGAGGAAAGCAGGAAAGCCGCCGCCGCGGCGATCTCGTCAGGATCGGCGATGCGGCCGAGCAGATGGGCGGGACCAAGGCCGGCATTGGCGGCCTCGAAATCGGCGAACCGGCGCAGCAGGCGGGTCGTGGCCACCGCGCCGGGCGACAGGCTGTTGACGCGAACCTTGTCGGGCGCGTGGTCCACGGCCATCGCCTTGGCAAGGTGGATCAGCCCGGCCTTGGCAGCGCAATAGGCGACGGCCTTGGTCGTGGCGACGCGCCCGAATTGCGAGCCGATGAAGACGATCGAGCCGCCGCCGCTTGCGGCGATCAGCGGCACGGCGAACTTGCTCATCAGAAAGGCGCCGGTCAGGCCGATATCGATCTCGTGCCGCCACGCACCCTCATCGAGATCGACGACGGTGGCGTTGGTGGAGGGGGCCGCGGCATTGTGCACCAGCCCGTCGAGCCGGCCGAATTTTTGCCGGGCGAACGCGACGGCCGCTTCGGCGGACTCGATGTTCGTCACATCGCACTGGCAAGCGGCGGCGGTAGGGCCAAGCGCTTCGGCAAGCTTCGTCGCAGCCTCAAGATCGTAATCCGCGCAGACGACGCTTGCGCCTTCGGCAGCGCAGCGTCGTGCAATCGCCGCACCGATGCCGCTGGCAGCGCCGGCAATGAGAATGACGCTGCCCTTCATGCGGTTCATTGCATCCGTCATCAGACCTGCTCCTTGACTGCCTGCATCGCCGGCGCGATGACCGGCCGGCGTAAAAGATTGTAGCAGGCAGCTATCGTCACCAGCACGGCGCCGCCGCCGAGCAAGAGGAACATGGCCGGCGCGCCCATGCGGTCCATCAGGCCGGCGGAAATGCCGGGCGTCGCGACATTGCCGATCGAATAGAGCAGGAGCAGCGTGCCGGAAGCGCCGACCATGTGCCGGCTGTGCAATTGCGAGGCGCCGAAGGCCATCGCCACGGGATAAACGGTGAGCGCCGTGCAGCCATAGAGGAAGAACAGCACGAAGAGCAGCGGCACCGAAAAATTGCCGAGCCAGGCGATCGCAGCGCAGAGCGTGACGGACAGGACGCCCTGGACAAGCAATATGATTCGCCGCTCAAACCTGTCCGACAGCCAGCCGACTGGCGTCTGCGCCAGCATGCCGGCGATGCTGATGGTCGTAACCAGCCCGACCGTCGTTGCCGCCGAAAGCCCGATCTGCGTGCCGTAGATCGGCGTCAGCACGAAGATGTTCATGTTGGTGATGCCGCCCTGGAAGATCGCCACGACCGTCACCGGCGCCAGCCGAAAGAGCGCCAGCGGGCCGAGGCGCTTGACCGGCCTCGCCGAACTTGCGTGCTCCGGATCGCTGGCCGGCAGCGCCGGCCAGCGTCCGCCGATGAATTTGGAGATCAACGCCAGAAGCACCGTCGCCGCCGCGACCGGGAACAGATGCGGCGATTGCGGACCGACCAGGCCGACAAGGAGTTGTCCGAGCAGCACGGCGATCGCCGTCGTCAGCATGTAGAGCGAAAACAACGCGCCGCGGTTGTGGTGCTCGGCGTAGAGGTTGATCCAGCTTTCGCAGACCACGAACAACGACGCCATCGCCATGCCGCCGAGCAGGCGGAAGCAGATCCAGCTCGGCAGGAATTCGGTGAAGACAAAGCCTGAAGCGGCCAGCAGCGCCAGCACAAGGATCGCGACGAAGGTGCGCTCGTGGCCGTATTGGGCGACAGCCGGGCGCGTGACCAGGCATCCGACGAGGAAGCCCACGGGATAGGCGGTCAGCACGATCTGCACGACCTGGGGCGAAATGCCGGGCTTGCCGAGATGCAGCGACACGGCGGTGGTCAGCATGGCGCTGCCGATGCAAGCGAGGCAGACGCCGACCATGATCGGCAGCATGGCGCGGGAGCGCTCAGCATTTTGCCAAAGCCTCATCGCGGATTGAGCGATCGACCTCATGAATGCGGCTGCGGCGGCTCCCTGGCGGCACCGTTGACCGACGGCAGCCCGAGCTGAAGCTACACTTTATAGTGGCTGCCACAAACGAAGATTGACGCGGCTATGGCTTAAATTTTTTTGGCCATGCCGGCAAAGGAAAGCGGCGTCTCGGCGCGTCGCGGGCTTTACAGCGGTTTTGCACCCTCCTTACCATAGGCAAAAACCGGATCTGGAACCCAGCGGAAGGGAACATCATGACGATCGAACGCCTCGAAAACGGCCAGCGCTTCTGCCGGGTGCTCCGCTACAACGGCACCGTCTATGTGGCCGGCCTGACCGCGGATGATCTTTCCGGCGACACCACCAGCCAGACCAAGCAGATCCTGGCCAAGATCGATACGCTTCTGGCCAAGGCCGGCAGCGACAAGTCGAAGCTGCTCAGCGTCCAGATCTGGCTCCGCGACATCGCCGATTTCGAGATGATGAACACGGCCTGGGACGCCTGGATCGACAGGAGCGCCATGCCGGTGCGCGCCACGGTGGAAGCGCGGCTTGCCGGCGACCAGTACCGTGTCGAGATCATGGTGACGGCGGCCGTCGGATGAGCCGGCCGGCGAGGGGACGCCAATGCATGAGCTGGTGATCAAAGGCGGGCGCGTGGCGCTCGACGACGGTTGGGCCGAGTGCGACATCGGCATCGACGACGGCCGCATCGCCGCGATCGGCAAAGGCCTGACCGGGGGGAAATCGATCGACGCCGGCGGCAGCTGGGTGATGCCCGGTGGCATCGACGCGCATTGCCATCTCGACCAGCCGGTCTGGGGCGGCGCGGGCAATGCCGACGATTTCTATTCCGGCACGATCTCCGCGGCCTTTGGCGGCACCACCTGCATCGTCCCGTTCGGCATGCCCGGGCAGGACATGACCACCATCGGCGCCATTGACCGCGCGCTGGAGCGCGCGGCGGGGCGTTCCGTGATCGACTATGGGCTGCATGCCGTGGTGACCATGGGCACCGGCGCGGATGTCGAGGCCCAACTCGAACAGCTTGCCCAGCGCGGCATCGCTTCGGTCAAGCTGTTCATGACCTATCAGGGTTTTGCCGTCGACGACGACCTGTTCTTCCGAGTGCTCGATACGGCGAGACGACTAGGCTGGATCGTCATGGTCCATGCCGAAAATGACGCCGCGATCCGGCGCACGCGACAGCGGCTGATCGATCTCGGCCGCACCGATATCCGCTATCATGTCGTCGCCCACAGCGAGACGATGGAGCGCGAGGCGACGCATCGCGCTTTAGCCTTCGCCGAGATGACCGGCGCGCGCATGACCATCGTGCATGTATCGTCCTGGCAGTCGGCGGAGGAAGTGGGGCGGGCGAAGGCGCGCGGGGTGGCCGCCATCGCCGAGACCTGTCCGCAATATCTGTTTCTCGGGGCGGCTGACCTCGACCGCGACGCAGTCGACGCGGCCCGCTTCGTCTTTTCGCCGCCGCCGCGGTCGCCGCGGAGCCATGAGCATCTGTGGCAGGAGCTGATTAACGGCGGCATCGACCTCTGGTCGTCGGACCATTCGCCATATTATTTCGCCGACAAGATCGGCCGCTCCGAAACACCCGGTTTCACGACGACGCTGAGCGGCATTCCCGGCATCGAGACACGCCTGCCGCTGCTGTTTTCGGAAGGGCTGCTCACAGGCCGCCTGACGCTCGATCGCTATCTCGACCTCACCTCGCGCAACGCCGCCTCGATCTACGGTTTCGCCGATCGCAAGGGCAGGATCGCCGTCGGGCTCGACGCGGACCTCGCGCTTTGGGATCCGGCTGCGCGCTGGACGCTCGGGCACAAGGCGCTGCATTCGCGGGTCGATTTCACGCCCTATGAGGGCAAGGTCGTCACCGGCCGGCCGACCACCGTCCTGGTGCGCGGCGTGCCGGTGGTCGTCGACGGCAAGCTGCAGGCCGAACCGGGGTTCGGGCGATTCGTGGCGCGCGCCGCCGCCGATCCGGCGCTTTTGGGAAAACCAGTCGAGGATTGGACACCATGGCTCGATGCCTGACCATCGCCGTTTGCCAGACCGGACCGATCCAGCGCAGCGCCACGCGCGCCGAGACGGTCGGGCGGCTGGTGCATCTGCTCGAAAAGGCAGCGGCTTCCGGCGCCGAGATCGCGGTGTTTCCGGAAATGGCGCTGACCACATTCTTTCCGCGCTGGCGCATCGACGACCAGGCCGAGATCGATGCCTTCTTCGAAGTCTCGATGCCAGGACCCGAGACGCAGCGGCTCTATGATGCCGCCGCGCGGCTGAAGGTCGGGTTCGCGCTGGGTTATTGCGAACTGGCGCATGAAGAGGGTCGCAGGCGCCATTTCAACACGATGGATCTGGTCGGGCCGGAGGGCGCCTCCATCGGCCGCTATCGCAAGATGCATGTGCCGGGTTCGAGCGAGCCGGAGGCAGGCACGACCACCCATCTCGAACGGCGCTACTTCGAACCCGGCAACCTCGGCTTTCCGGTTTTCGACTATCGCGGCGTGCGCGTAGGTCTCGCCATCTGTAATGACCGCCGCTGGCCCGAGACCTATCGCATGCTATGCCTCAACGGCGCCGAGGTGGCGCTGCTCGGCTACAACACGCCGCTGCTGCTCGACGAGGCGCCGGCGCTGGCGCATCTGAGAATGTTCCACAATCATCTGCCGATGCAGGCCGGCGCCTACCAGAACACGCTTTGGATAGGCGCCGCTGCCAAGGCGGGCCTGGAAGACGGGCAAGCGCTGATCGGCGGATCCTGCATCATCGCGCCGACCGGCGAGATCGCCGCGCAGGCGATGTCGCTCGACGACGAGGTCATTGTCCATCGCGCCGATCTCGATCTGATCGAGACCTGCCGGAAGGTGAATTTCAACTTCGAGCTCTATCGCCGCCCCGACCAGTACAAGCGCATCTCGGAGCCTGTCTGAGACCGCGATGGGCCTGATCGAAACCGGATACAGCCAGGACACCGCGGCGCTCGCAGCCGGCCCGCTGTCGCTTGGCGACATCGTGGAGAACGGACTTTGCATCGGTTGCGGCCTTTGCGTCTCGATTGCCGGTGCTGGAGAAATCGAGATGGTGATGACGCCGGAAGGCCGAGAGCGGCCAGTGGCGAGGCAGGCGCTGGATAAGGCGACCTTGGCGAAGATCAACGCCGTCTGCCCAGGAACGAGGATCGCCGGTCCGCCTCCGACGCAAGGACGCGAGGCCAGGCTAGCGGATACTGTCTGGGGGCCTGTCGAACGGCTTGTGCTCGGCTCCGCTGGAAATCCCACAGTGCGGTTTGTCGGCTCCGGCGGCGGGACGCTGACGGCGCTCGGGCAGTTCCTGCTCGACTCGGGACGGGTCAAGTTCGTGCTGCACGTCGCGGCCTCGCGTTCCATGCCGATGCGCACGGAACGAAGGCTAAGCTTCGACAGCGCTTCGGTGCTCGAAGGCGCCGGCTCGCGCTATGGGCCGGCGGCGACGCTGGTGGATTTCAACGACATCCTCGACCGCGGCGAGCCGTTCGCCCTGATCGCCAAGCCCTGCGACATCACCGCGGTGCGAAACCTGGCGCGGCTCGATCTGCGTGTCGACGAATATATGCGCTATGCGCTCGCCTTCGTCTGCGGCGGGGCCTCTGACCTGACCAAGTCGGAACAGGTGCTGGAGCGTTTTGGCCTTCGTGAGGACGAGCTCGCTCTCTTCCGCTACCGGGGATATGGAAATCCTGGCCTGAACCGCGTCGAAACCAGAGACGGCCGCGCCTTCGAGATCAGCTATCGGCAGCTGTGGGAAGACGAGGACAAATGGATGATCCAGCCGCGCTGCAAGATCTGCCCCGACGCGATCGGGCAGGTGGCGGATATCGCGGTATCGGATTCCTGGCTGAACGGCGGACCGGCCGTCGAGGACGAGCCACTCAATGGCATCATCGTGCGCACGAAGCGCGGGCTGGAGCTGTTCGACGCGGCCGTTGAGACTGGCGTACTGCAGATCAAGCGGGAGAGCGGCATCGCCGAGATCAGCGAATTGCAGTCGCATCAAGTGCGCAAGCGGCGCGCCGTGTGGGCGCGGCTGACAGGCATGGCAATCGCAGGCAAGCCGGTGCCTTTTGTCAGCGACCTCGCTTTGCGGGATTGCGCCGTGCAGAACTCGCCGGCCGACAATCTGGCCGAAGGGCGGGGCGCCCGCGATCGCGCCCGGCGCGGCCGCCTGGGCGAGCCGCCAGCCGTGCCGCGCAAAATAGTCGTGGAGGATGAGCGCCGATGAGCGAGCAGACCGAAGTCATCATCATCGGCGGGGGCATGGCGGGCGCCGGCGCTGCCTTCGAGATTTCGCGCGACAAAAAGGTCGTGCTGCTCGAGCGCGAGAGCCATTGCGGCTATCACACCACGGGACGCTCGGCGGCGAGCTTCACGGAGAATTACGGCAACGGCGTCATCCGCCGCATCGTGCTCGCCAGCCGGGCGTTTCTCACCGAGCCGCCGACGGGTTTTTGTGATTATCCGCTGCTCAGCAAGCGCGGCATGATCACCGTGGCGCGCACCGACCAACTCGACCTTTTGCGTGAAGATCTGGCGGCCGCGCAGGCGCTCGTTCCCTCGATCGTCGCGATGACGCCGGCGGAGGCGATCGCGCGCGTGCCGGTGCTGCGCCGGGACTACCTCGCCGGCGCCTATATCGAACCGCATTCGATGGACATCGACGTCAACGGCCTGCACCAGGGTTTTTTGCGCGGCGCGCGAGCGCATGGCGCGCGCATCGTCACCAAGGCGGGTGTACGGACCATCGGCCGACAGGGCGGTCTATGGCGGGTCGAGACGGAGGCGGGAACATTCCTTGCGCCGCTGATCGTCAATGCGGCTGGCGCCTGGGGCGACGAGGTCGCTGCGATGGCTGGCGTGCGCCCGGTCGGCCTGCAGCCAAAGCGCCGCACCGCCTTCAACATTCCCGCACCTGCGGGTGTCGACATTAGCGACTGGCCGCTGGTCAACGATGTCGGCGCGGAATTCTATTTCAAGCCGGATGCCGGGCAATTGTTCGTGTCGCCGGCCGACGCCACGCCGTCGACGCCGATGGACGCATTTGCCGAAGACATCGATGTCGCGATCGGCGCCGAGCGTCTCGAACGGGCAACGACAATCGAGGTGCAGCGCGTGTCGCGCTCCTGGGCGGGCTTGCGGACATTTGTCGCCGACGGGTCGCCAGTGGTCGGGCCGGATGACGAATTTCCGGATTTCGTCTGGCTGGTCGGGCAGGGCGGCTACGGCATCAAGACCTCGCCGGCGTTGTCGCGCATCTGCGCCAGCCTGATCGCCGGCGGCGGCCTGCCGGACAATGTCGCGAGGCAAGGCGTTTCCTTGGACGATCTGACGCCGCACCGGCTGCGCGGCGCCGAGGGCGAAGCTCGACGGGCCGCGCCATGAGCTCACTGACGGCCGGTGGGAAACTGGCGGGACGTATCCTGGACGCACTCGCCGAAGCCACGACGGACGCGCCGGGAATCACGCGCGTTGCTTACGGGCCGGGCGAGCGCTTCGCCCATGACTTTGTGCGCAAGGAGGCGGAAAAGCTCGGCGCCGTCGCGCGCGTCGATGCCGCCGGCAACCTCTATTTGACGCTGAAAGGCCGTGACCCGGATTTGCCGGCGATCGTCATCGGCTCGCATCTCGACAGCGTGGCGCATGGCGGCAATTTCGATGGCGCCGCCGGCGTGGCAGCGGGCCTGGCAGTGATGGCCGAACTGGTCGGGCAGGGCATCCGCTTGCCACGCGACCTCATCGTGTTGGCAACGCGGGCGGAGGAGGCCGTCTGGTTTCCGCTGTCATACCCCGGCAGCCAGGCGGCGCTTGGCCTGCTGGATCCGCGGGCGCTCGAAGCCAGGCGGTCCGACAGCGGGCGCACGCTGGCCGAGCACATGCGCGAGGAAGGCTTCGACCCCGAAGCCGTGCGACGAGGCGTGCCGGGCATCGATGCAGGGCGGATCGCGGCTTTTGTCGAGGTGCATATCGAGCAGGGGCCACGCTTGGTCACCGCCGAAGCGCCGGTCGGCATCGTTACCGGGATCGCCGGCGGGTTCCGCTATGTCGATGCGAAGTGCCTTGGCGCCTATGCCCATTCCGGCGCCGAGCCGCGCTTTGCCCGGCATGACAGCGTGCTTGGCTTTGCCGATCTGGTCGCCGCGCTCGAAACCGAATGGGATGCGCTCGAACGCGAAGGGCGTGAGGCCACCATCACCTTCGGCCGCGTGCAGTCCGATCCGACGCAGCATGGCGGCAGCCGTGTTCTGGGTGAGCTCGGTTTCACACTCGATGTGCGAAGCGCCGAAGCTACCGTCCTGGATCGTATCGAGGCCAAGCTTCAGAACATTTTCACTGAGATTGCCGGCAAACGCGGCGTCACCTTCGAGCCCGGGCCGCGCTTCACCTGGGATCCGGCCACGATGTCGCTGAATCTGATCGGCAGGCTCAACATTGCCGCCATCGAACTGCAAATGCTGGCGCCGCATGTGCCAAGCGGGGCCGGGCACGACGCGGCGACGTTTGCCGGCGCCGGCATCCCAACCGCGATGCTCTTCGTGCGCAACGAGAACGGCAGCCACAATCCGCATGAAGCGATGGAGATCGCCGACCTCGATCAGGCGATCCGGCTGCTCCTGCGTTTCGTGACCGACTTCGACAACCCATCGGGCCAGCCATGAACCTCGCCAAGACCGCCTTGCTCGTCATCGACCTGCAGAATGAGTACCGACCCGGCGCGGCATGGCCGGTCGTCGGCTACGACGCGGTGCTGGCCAATGCCGCAGCGCTGATCGAGGCCGCCCGCAAGGCTGGCGTGCCGGTCATCCACGCGCAGGCTTGGGTCAAGCCGGAAGAGCGTGAAGGCTACGCGCGGCAGGAGGAGATCCTGACCGAAGAATTCCGCTCCGCCGTCGCGGGCAGCGAAGGCGCGAACATCTGCGCCGAGGTGGCGGCCGTGCCCGGCGACATCGTCATCCACAAACATTGGCCGAGCGCCTTTCGCCGCACCGATCTTTCGCAGCGCCTCGCCGCGCTCGGGGTTGAAAACCTTGTTGTCACCGGCGTGCTCACCGACAGCTGTGTGACGGAGACCGCGTTCGATGCGGTCTATCAGGGTTTTCGCGTCTGGCTGGTGAAAGAGGCCTGCGGCAGCATGACGGAAGCCATGCACCGCACCGGCATGCTCGACATGGCGAACCGGCTCTATGGCGGCGGCATATTGCGTCTGCGGCAGGCGTTGAAGGCGCTTGCCGAACAGCCATTCGAGGGCTGGCGCTGCACGCGGCCGGTGGAATTCGCCTATACGCTGGAGAGCGTAGACCGGATCTACGAGGCGCTGTGATCGGCGCCACAGCCGCATGCGCCTTTGAATACCGTCTTTGAAGCCGAAGGCTTGAGAACCGCGCCGGGCAGCGCTCCGGTGGCTCTGCCGCCACGCCAGACCGAGACGCCGTTGACGAAGACATGGTCGATGCCGGCGGCGGGCCTGCGCGGCTCCTCGAAGGTGGCGGTGTCGATGATCGTCTTGGGGTCGAAGATGACGAGATCGGCGAAATTGCCTTCGGCGAGAATACCGCGCTCCTGGATGCCGAATTCACGCGCAGGCAGGCCGGTCATGCGGAACACGGCTTCCTCCAGAGTGAGCAACCCTATATCCCGCGCGTAATGTCCGAGCACGCGCGGAAAAGTGCCCCAGAGGCGCGGATGCGGGTGAATGTCGTACGGCAGGCCGTCGGAGCCGATCATGGTGCGCGGGTGCGCGATGATGTTGCGGACATCGTCCTCATCGAGCTGGAAATAGACCGCGCCGGCCGGCAGCAGGCGCTCGCCCGCCTGGCGCTCGGTGCAGTTCCATTCGCGGGCAATGTCGGCGATCTCGCGCCTTGCCATCTCCGGATGCGGATCGGACCACGTGATCAGGATCTTCAAGCCGGTGTCGCAGCGCTCCAGCCGAAGCACCGTCGAACTCGCGGCATAGGGATAGACATCCATGCCGATGTCCATCGTCTCGCGCGCCCGGTCGATCCTTTCCAGCGAGGGCCGGCTCTTGCCGAAATTGGCGCGGCCGGTGCACTGGTGGTGCGAGATGATGAGCTTGCCGCCAGCATGACCGGCAATGTCGATCGCTTCCTCGATCGCCTCGTCCATCGCCTCGAAATAGTTGCGCGTGTGGGTGACATACGGACCGCCCAGGCCTGCCGCTGTGGCGGCGAGAGCCTTGACCTCATCGGTCGATGAGTTGACGGCCGGCGGATAGTCGAGCCCAGTGCTGAGGCCGAACGCACCCTCGGCCATCGCCTCGGCCACCGCTTCCTGCATTGCTGCCGTTTCCGCTGCGTTTGCGGGACGGTCGGTCACCGGCATGCAGCGCTGGCGCAAGGTGGTGTGGCCGACGAGCAGGGCCGCGTTGGTGGCGATGCCGCGCCGCTTTAGCTCCGCAACATAATCGGCGAAGCGGCCGAAGCGGAAGTTCTCGCGGCCGCCGACCAGCGTGAAGGGCGGCGGCGGTGTCTTGTCGAGCAGCAGAGGCGCCAGGCTGACACCGCAATTGCCGGCGATCACCGTCGTCACGCCCTGGCTGATCTTCGGGTCCATGCCGCGCGGCGAAAGCAGCGCGCCGTCATCATGGGTGTGCACGTCGATGAAGCCGGGCGCGACGACCTTGCCCAGAGCATCGATTTCCTCGATGCCGTGCTCATCGTCCAGCCGGCCGATCGCCGCGATTCTGTCGCCGGTAACGGCGATGTCGGCCTCGAACGGTGCCGAGCCGTCGCCGGCGATCAGCGTCGCGTGGCGGATAACGAGGTCGTAAGGCATTGTAGTGTCCTAAGCTTCCGGATTGGCGGCGATCTCCTCGCGGCGGCGCGCGACATAGGCGTCGAGCTCCTCGCGGATTGCGGGATCCATGACCGGCTCCTCATAGTCGTGCAGCGCCTGCTGCCAGAGCTCTGTCGCCCGCTCCAGCGCATCCTTGCCGCCGGCTTCCTGCCAGGCGCCGTAGTTCTGCCAGTTGGAGAGCATCGGCTGGTAGAAGGCGGTGGTGTAGCGCGACATGGTGTGCTCGGCGCCGAAGAAATGGCCGCCGGCCGGCACCGACTTGATGGCTTCGAAGCCGAGGTCGTCCTCCTGGAATGGCAAGGGCCGCAGGAACTCCATCATGTTCTGCAGGATCTCGACGTCGAGCACGAGCTTTTCGTAGGACGCCGTCAGCCCGCCCTCCAGCCAGCCGGCGGCGTGATAGATCAAATTGGCGCCGCCGAGCACCGCGCCCCATGTCGCCATTTCGGTCTCGTAGGCGGCCTGCAAGTCGACCACGTTGGAGGCATTCGCATTTGAGGTGCGGTAGGGCAGGTTGTAGCGCCGCGCCAATTGGCCGGCGATGATGTTGGCCTTGGCGTTTTCCGGCGTGCCGAAGGCCGGCGCGCCCGACTTCATGTCGACATTGGAGGTGAAGGCGCCGTACATCACCGGCGTGCCGGGGTTGACGAGCTGGGTCAGCGTCACGCCGAACAGCGCCTCGGCGTTCTGCTGGCAGAGCGCGGCGGCCAGCGTCACCGGCGTCATCGCGCCCATCAGCGTGAAGGGCGTCACCGTCACCGGCTGGCCGTGCTCGGCCATGGCGATCAGGCCTTCCGCCATCGCGTCATCGAACAGGCGCGGCGAGTTGATCGAGATGATCGTGGTGACGCCCGGCGAGGCGCGCATCTCCTCGACCGAGATGCCGCGCGCGATCGCCATCATGTTGACGCCGTCCATCGCCCTGGCGCGGCCGATCGCCGTGCAATGGAAGGAGAGATCGCTCAGTGTCAGATTGGCATGGTAGGTGTCGAGATGGCGGGAATTCGCCGGCAGCTCGATCGGCGCCACCACCTGGTTGCCGATGATGTGGATGGCGTTGAAGTGGTGCGCCAGCCGGATGAAGTTCTGGTAGTCGGGGAGGTTGCCCGGACGGCGGCCGTTGATGCGGTCATGCACATTGGGCGGACCGGCGACCAGGCCGAAAACCAGTGAATTGCCGCCGAAATGGATCTGCTTGTCCGGATTGCGGCTGGTCAGCGTGAAGGAGGAGGGCACGTTGCTCAGAGCTTCCGTCACGATGCTCTCGTCGATGCGGATGGTCCGCTCCTCGCGATCGACGATGGCGCCAGCCTTGGCGAACAGGTCCATAACCTTTTCGCTCATGACGCGGATCCCGAGCTCCGACAGGATGCGCATCGAGGTCTTGTGCAACTGCTCCATGCGCTCCTCGTCAAGGAGCTGCATAGGCGGGTAGGGGTTCTTGACGCTCTGCCACGGCAGCTGCGCGATGCCGCCGCCACCGCGCCCGAGCTTCGATCTGCGGCCACCGCCGCGCCTGTCCTGTGACATAGCATTCCCCTTCGATTCTTGTTCTCGCACGGAAAACCGCTGCACTTTTCCTGGAATTGCTTTCAGTAGCCGCGTTCCGGATTGACCACATTCTCCAGCGGCTCGCCGCGGCGGTAGCGCGCCAGATTGTCGGCGAACATGCGCACCGACTTGATGTCCCAGCCGTCATAAACCGCAGCGCAATGCGGCGTGACGGCAACGTTGTCGTAGCTCCAGAGCGGATGCTCCGCCGGGAGCGGTTCGGTCGCAAAGACGTCGAGCGCCGCGCCCTTGATCCGCCCCGCATCAAGCGCGGCGAGAAGGGCCTTTTCCTCGATGACGCCGCCGCGCGAAATATCGATGAGAACGACGGACGGCTTCATCGCGGCGAAAGCGGCCTCGCCCAGCAGGCCGCGCGTGGTGGACAGCAGAGGCACGCAGCAGACGATGAAATCTGCACGGCCGGTCAGAGGCAGCAGCGCGTCGGGCCCATGCACCTCGTCGAGCGACGGCATCTGTTTCGGTCGCGCGCGGATGCCCAGGGTGCGCATGCCCATCGCCTGCGCGCGGCGCGCGACGGCCTCACCGGTCTTGCCGAGGCCGACGATGAGGACGGTCTTACCCTCGATCGGCTCGACGCGGCCGCCGCCCCATTGGCGGGCCTGTTGCCGGCGCTCGAAACCGCGCAGGTCGAGCGAGAAGGAGAGCATGGCTCCGAGCGCATATTCGGCCAGCATACCGGCGGCGACGCCGGCCGCGTTCGTCACCGTCACATGATTCGGATCCCAGCGACCGAGATGGTCGGTGCCAGAGCCGCCGATCGACACCCATTTCACCGTCGGGCTCTCGACGAGGGCCTGGCGCGGATAGTGCGGCGTGCCGTCGAAGCGGATCGAATAGACTACTTCCGCGGCGGTCCGCTCGATCAAAGCGGGAAGGCCGGCATAGGTGTCGCAGGCATGAACATCCAGATCCGGATGTGTCTCGGCAAGCACCGCGAGCGCGCCGGCAGGCTTGTCGGTGTGCAGGATGATTGTTGGGCGCGCCGACATCGCGATCTCAATCGCGGCCGATATGATCGGCGGCGCTGCCGAGGATGGCAAGCAGCGCCCGGCCGTTCTCGAGCGTCGCATTCTCATGCGGCGCGCGCAGGTTCAGCCAGCGCCGGTCGCCGGACTTGACCGCAAGCACCGCCTTCATCGCAGGGATCAACCCGGCATCCTGGATGACCTTCCGGAACGTCCTGATAGCGCCATCGGCTTCGGCGACGTCCTCGCCTTTCCGGGCCGCGTCATAGAGGCGGCGAATGGCGGCGGCGTTCAAATTGACCGTGGCCGAAATGCAGCCGGCCGCTCCGCTGGCGAGGCCCTTGGTGAGTTGCGCCTCGGAGCTCGGGAAAACCGAAATGTCGGGCGTGGCGGCGATGACGGCGGCGGTGTTGTTCCAGTCGCCGGCGCTGTCCTTGTAGGCGACAACGGTGTTTGGGAACGCCTTGCTCAGCCTGGCCGCCAGGGCAGGGCTGACCGGCACGCCGGAGTTCTGCGGGATGTGGTAGAGGATCACGCGCATCGAAGGTTTTGCCACCTTCTCGATCAGCTCGCTGTAGTAGCGCGCCTGGCCGTTGTCGCCGGCGCCGGTGTAGAAGAAGGAGGGCAGCACCATGACGGCGGCACAGCCGAGGCCGACGGCGTGGGCCGACAATTCGACCGTTTCGGGAAGCGCGGTGACGCCGGTGCCGGGCATAAGCCGGTCCGGCGCAATGCCGGCCTCGACCAGCCATTCCAGCGCCTGCATGCGCTCGCGCAAGGACACCGAGAGCGCTTCGCCCGTCGTGCCGAAGGGCGAGAGGAAATGCGCGCCTTGGTCGAGCACCCATTTGGCGTGGGAGATCCACAGATCGCGCGCGATGCGGCCGTCATCTTCGAACGGCGTCAGGATCGGGGCGATGGTTCCTTGCGGGCGGGTCATGACTATCCTCTATGCTTGCCTGTGTGGCCGGCCACAGCCGCGACGGCGCGGGCGAAGTAGGCCGAAGCGGTGACGTCGAAGAGTATGTCGAAACCCGCCGGCGAACGGAACGTCACGGCCTCGATATGGCCGACGCGTGTCTGGGCGATATCGTCGGCGCCGAATTTTTGCGGTCTCAGGTCCAGCGCGCAAAGCGCGCTCATCGCTTCGGCAAGACCAGGACCGGAAAGGCGCATCCATGCCCAGCCTTCCTCGCGCCATGAGGAGTAGCCTTTTGGCGCCGTCGCGGCCTGCCAGGCCGCTTTGACTTCGGCGAGAGTCTCGCCGGCGTCCTCCGCGAGAAGCAGGATGTCCTCGTTGCCGAGGCGCAGAACCCGCATGCCACGGTGGTCGCCGATGCGGTTGACGGCCGGCAGCGTAACGCCCTGCGCGGCAAGCCAGGCGGCACTGCCGCCGCCTTTCAGACCAAAGCGCGGGCGGCCCGTGAGGTCGCTCAGCACGACCGCGTCGGAAATCAGCTTCGTGCTGCCGGCCGCGCCGCCCGGCATGAAGGGGTAGATGCGCATCGCGGTGCTGGCGGCCATCTAGATCTCCTGCCGCGCGTTGGTCGGGTCGAAGAAGGCATGGGCGACGACCGGCACTTCGACCAGTTCACCATTGCGGCACTTCACCGTCACGCGGCTGCCTTCCGCCTGGTCGTCGACATGGACATAGGCGAGCGCGATGTGATGCCCAAGTGACGGCGAATATCCGACCGAGGTGATCTGACCGACAGGCGCGCCGCCGCGCAGCACCAGACAGCTTTCGCCGGGGATGTTGCGGGCGCCGGCAGGGAATTGCAGCCCGACCAGCTTGCGGGTCAGACCGAGCCTCGCGCGCATCTCGATGGAGCGCTTGCCGATGAAGAACGGCTTCTTCTTCGAGACCGCCCAGCCGAAGCCCAGTTCGTCCGGGGTGGTGATCGCATCCGTGTCCTGGCCGATCAGGATATGGCCTTTCTCCAGGCGCAAGATACGCGACGCTTCCAGCCCGTAGGGGCGCAGGCCATGCGGCCGGCCCGCCGCCATTACCGCATCCCACAGAGTGGGCGCCAGGCTGGAGGGGCAATGCAATTCGTAGCTGAGCTCGCCTGTGAAGCCGATGCGCATCACCCGCACCGGGACGCCTGCGACCATGCCTTCGCGGCCGCTGAGATAAGGGAAAGCGTCGCGGCTGAAGTCGATGTCGCTCTCCAGCGCCTCCAGCACCAAACGCGCCTTGGGTCCGGTGACGTTGAGGCCCGAGAACGCGCCGGTAAGGTTGAGCACATCGACCTTCAGGCGCCACTCAGCATTCCAGAACAGCATGTCGGCATAGACGCGCGCGACGGCGCCGGTAGTCGCCGTCACATAGAACTCGTCCTCGGCCATCCGGTAGGCGACGCCATCGTCGACCACCGAGCCCATCTCGTTCAGCATCAGGCAATAGCGGACACGACCCACCGGCTGATTGGCATGCGCCATTGTGTAGAGGCGGTCGAGAAATTCGCCGGCATCCGGCCCGCGGATCTCCAGCTTGCCGAGCGTCGAGACATCGAGCAGGCCGACGCCTTCGCGCACGGCCAGGATTTCCTGGCGGACAGACTCGTCAGCGCTGCTTGCGTCACCATAGTAATAAGGCCGCCACCATGCGCCAACCGGCTTCATTGCGGCGTTCAGCGCGATGTGCCGGGCATGCGGCGCCGTGCGGCGCTCCAGCGCCTCGTGGTGACCGGCAAGCACGCCGAGCGTTTCCGGCCCGACAGGAGGACGCGCCGTGGTGATGCCGATCTCGCCGACCGTCCTACCGGTTGCCTCGGCGACGATGCGGGCGGTCGCCAAGGCCGAATGGCGACCCTGACTCGGGCCCATGCCGACGGTGGTGAAGCGCTTTACCAGCTCGATCTCGCGATAGCCGTCCTTGGTCGCGTTCTGCAGATCCTTGACTTGCAGATCCTCGTCGAAGTCGACGAAATCACGTCCCTTGGGGTCGGCGACAATCGGTTGCACATAGCGCGGCCGAATGGTCTTCGCCGTGACCTGAGGGTCATCGGCGACCGCATGGCCGAGTCGCGCGAGCGCGGCTGCCGCCGCGCGCCGGCCGCTGGCGATCGCGTCCTCAAGATCATCCGATCCGGCAACGGCGCCGGCGAGATGGACGGGACCTTGCGGAAGCGTAATCGTCATGGCTCCCGCCGCGGCATCATAGCCGACCTTGCCGCCGGCCTGGCACGGCAGTTGCCATGCCGGCGCCTGGCCGATCGAAACCGTCAGCAGGTCGCAGGCGATCCAGCTCCCGCCGATACGGACGCGGGCAAGGTGACGATTTCCGGCCGTGCCTTCCGCCGCTTCGATGGTCGCGCCTTTGCGGATGGCGACGCCTTTGCCGCGGAGTTCGGCTTCCAGCGGACCTGCCTCGCCGGCGGGTCTCGGATCGATGAGCTCGACGACCGATACGCCGGCATCCAGCAGGTCGAGCGCCGTCCGGTAGCCGTCGTCATTGGCGGCCAGCACCACGGCGCTCTGACCGGGCCGCACGCCATAGTGGCGGATCAAGCGCTGGGCAGCACCGCCGAGCATGATCCCCGGCAGGTCGTTGTTGCGGAAGACGGCCGGCTGCTCGATGGCGCCGGTCGCCAGGATCACCTCGCGGGCGCGTGTGCGGTGAAGCCGATTGCCCTCGATCAACGGCAGCCAGTTGTCCTCGTACCAGCCATTGCAGACGGTGCCGGTCAGCCCCTTGAGATTGGGCAGCGACTCGAGCCTTGCCAACAGACCGGAGAGGATGGCCGGATCGTAGCGGCCATAGCTCAGCGCGCCGCCGATCTCCGGATTCTCGTCGCACAGCACCACATCGACGCTGGCCTCCGCGGCGGCGATCGCGGCGCTTAATCCCGCCGGGCCGGCGCCGACCACCAGCACGTCGCAATGCAGATGCGTCTTGTCGAAATGCCGGTGCGGCGCCTTGGTGTCAACCACGCCCAGGCCCGCCTTGCGGCGGATCACCGGCTCCCAGAATTTCAGCCAGCTGTCGCGGCGCGGGCCCATGAACGTGCGGTAGTAGAACCCGACCGGCAGGAAGCGGCCGAACCTGTCCATGATGGCATCGCGGTCGCGCTCAAGCGAGCCGTTGACGTTCTGCGCGCTGACCCGCAGCCCTTCGCTGATCGGCGTGCGCTCGGCTGCAGCGTTCGGTTCGAATGGCAATTGCACCAGCGCGTTGGCGTCGGTCCCGGTCATCGACAGGATGCCACGCGGTCGATGATATTTGAACGAGCGCGACAACACCCATTGGCCGGAAGCGGCGAGGGCGCTGGCGATGCTGTCGCCTTCATAGCCTTTAAAAGGCTTGCCTTCGAAGGTGAAGCGGATAGGCTGGCTTCGATCGATGCGGCTTCCGAAAGGGGCGAGCAGCCGGTTCATGCGCGGTCCCGCAGCTCGGACGCATCGAAGGTGCAGATGATCTCGTTGCTCACGAGATCGCGTTCGGCCAGGAAAAAATAGTTGCTCGGCACGTGCCGCCACCACTCGGTCACGATACCTTTGCGGTTTTCTGCGCGGAACAGATGTCGCGACCATTCGGTATCGGCGGTTGCGTCCGGATCGGGCCGCGCACGCACCGGGCCGAAGGACTGGAACTCGTCGATGTTGCGCAGGCCGTTCATGGGGCAGGTAAGCAGTTTCATCGGTCAGTGTGGTTTCATGGCTAATGGCTGGCGGCAGTCGCGCCCATTTCATTGAGCAGCCGGAAGGTCTCGAAGCGCTCCAACGCAAAGGGTTTCAGGATGTCGGGCACGCGGCCCTCGGCGATGGTCTGCGCCATGCGCTTGCCGGCGACGGGCGTCGCCTTGAAGCCCCAGGTGCCCCAGCCGCAATCGAGCCAGAGATTGGCGAGGGGGCTGGCACCCATGATCGGGCTGTAGTCCGGCGTCATGTCGGTGATGCCGGCCCATTGCCTCAGCAGCCGCACGCCCTGCAGGAAGGGGAAGAGGTGGATGGCGCCCTCGGCGAGGTGCTCCTTCATGTCGAGCGTCGAGCGCGTCGAATAGAGCTGGTAGGGATCGGAGCCGCCGCCGATGACGACCTCGCCGCGCGAGGATTGCACGAGATAGGTGTGCAGCGAAACGGAGGAGACCAGCGTGTGCAGCCAGGGTTTCAAGGGCTGGGTCACCATTGCCTGCAGCGGATAGCAGCGGATGGGAAGCTCGACGCCGGCCTTCAGCGCGACGTCATAGTTCATGCCGCCGGTGGCGATCAGCACCTGGCCGCAAGCGACGCGGCCCCTGTTCGTCTTGACGGCCTGGACCCGGTCGCCGACGACCTCGAAGTCTTGCACCTCGGTGCGCTGGTGGATCTCGACGCCACGTCGCGACGCCTGGGCGGCGTAGCCCCAGGCGACGGCGTCATGGCGCGCCGTCCCGCCGTCGGCATGCCAGAGCCCGCCGAGGATTTCGAGCGGACCGCCATAGTCCATATTCAAAAGCGGGCAGAGCTCCTCGACGCCCTTCTGGTCGACGACCTCGGTGCGCGTGCCCATATGCTTGCCCATTTCGGCACGCATGTGGAAGCTGCGCAGCGTCGCCTCGCTATGCGCCAACGTCAGCTGGCCGCGCTGCGAGAACATGACGTTGAAATCGAGCTCGTGCGAGAGCCGCTCGAACAGCTCGACGCCTTCCTTGTAGAAAGCGATGCCTTCCGGCGTGATGTAGTTGGAGCGGATGGTGGTGGTGTTGCGCGCCGTGTTGCCGCCGGCGAGATAGGCTTTCTCCAGCACCGCCACACTCTTTATGCCGTGGTACTTTGCAAGGTGATGCGCACAGGACAGTCCATGCCCGCCGCCGCCGATGATGACGACGTCATAGGCCGGCTTCAGTTCGGGCGTGGCGGGGATGTCGCCGCTCACCGGATAGTCCCTGCTGAGACCGTATTTCAGGAGCCTGAGGGGCATTGCGGGCTCAGCTCGAAATCTTGGGAGGATCGTAGAGCAGCGCCGAGAGATCGGAGAAGCGGCTGTTGCGGTCGTCGAGCGAAAGCACCGCGTTGCGGATCGCAGCGGCGCGGCTAGATCCGAGCACGGGCGCGGCGAACTCCATGTATTTGGCCTCGACGTCCTGCCTGGTCATCGGCGCTTCCGGGCCGCCGCGCGCATGCACGTCGCCGGACGCCAGCACACGTCCGTCCGTCGTCGTGATGACGACGTCGGCCCAGCGGCCGGCCGGGAAGCGGACGCTGTGGCGTTCGGTTTCGGTCACGGTGATGCGCGTCAGCATGTCCGCGACCGTGGCGTCCACGAGCCCGGCGCCGGAAATATGCTCGAGCCCGATGCGCCGATGGAGGATGAAGGTCGCCACGGCGAAGCGCAGGCTGTATTGCGCCTTCGAGGTCGTGTCCGGCATGCCGTCGAACAGCGTTGTGGCATAGTGGAAGCTGTTGACCTGGACATGGCCGATGTCGGACGGGGCAAGGTTGTGCGCCAGGCAAAGTCCACGCACGGCATCAATGGCCGCATGTGCCCAACGGCAGATCGGGTAGGGCTTTACATATTGATGGAGCGACTGCCAGAAGACGCCGAGATCCTGCCAATGCGCCGCGACCTCCGGCGCCTCCACCGTGATCGCCGGCGCGCCGGTGAAGCCACGTTCGGCAAGCACCGCCGCGGAGAGGCCTACGAGAGCGCCGAGGCCGGAGCCGTCATGCAGCATTGTTGGCGTGGCGATCTCGCGCATCATCTGGCTGCGCGGGCCGTGATACTCGGCAATGCCCAGCGCCTCGCGCAGTTGCGTTTCGTCGAGCCGCCGCAAGCGTGCCGCCACGGCCGCCACGCCCAATGCATTCCAGGCGCCGGAGGTGTGGTAGTCGCTCACCGTCGCATGCAAGGCGACGCCGGCCCGGCCGGCGACTTCGTAGCCGACGACCAGGGACGCCAGCGCCTCCGGCCCGGTGAGGCCGGGCCTCGCCTCCGCCAGTGCTGCAAGCGCCGGCACGACCGCCACGCCGATATGGCCTTTGGTGGGGCTGTAGCCGTCGTGGGCGTCGAGATTGTCGATCTGCGTGGCGACGGCATAGGCCGCGCCGGCAATGCTGGCGCGCCGTCCGTCGAACAGCATGCGGGCGGAATATTGCGGGTCGCCCGAGCCATAGAGCAGGACGGCGGCGTCGCGGGCGATGCGGCCTGCCTCCATCGGTCCTGCCGCAACGGCGATGCCCAGCGTGTCGAGCAGGAGGTAACGGGCCTGTTCGAGCACCGGCTGAGGGAAGACGGAAGCTGGACGCCGCAGCACGAAATCGGCCAGGCGTGTGAACGTGTCGGAACTGACGACAGGCCCCTCACGCCGGTATGACGGCACAGCCACGCGCTTATCTCCCCTGTCTTCTCACAACATCATTAAATTGGGTTCATCGCGCAGGCACGCGATTAGTTTGGCGGCTTTGGCCAAAAATATTGATGCCATGTCGCTTGTCTGCGATTGAACGCCCGGTTGCCCATGCGATAGCTAGGCAACTGTGGAACAGGAGACCGGGATGAAGCCGCCACCCCCCTTGAACTATATCCGCTCGTTCGAGAGCTCGGCCAGGCATCTGAGCTTTACCACCGCTGCCAAGGAACTGGGCTACACGCAAGCCGCGGTCAGCACGCATGTGCGCGCGCTCGAACATTATATCGGCCGGCAGCTGTTCATCCGCTATCCGCGCAGCCTGAAGTTGACCGAGATGGGGGAGGCGTTCCTGCCGACCTTGCGCCAGGCGCTCGATCAGATCGACCAGGCGACTGAGGCGATCGTCGCGTCCTCTCGCAACCGGACAGTCGTGGTTTCGTGCCCGATGAGCCTTGCGGAAAACTGGCTGGCGGGCTGCATGGCCGCCTTCCGCAAGAGGCATCCTGAGATCGAGATCGTCCTGCACGGCACGATCTGGGAGGATCTGAACGAGCAGATCGCCGACATCACAATCTCCACGCGGCGTTTCGATGACAGGCCGCCGGCGGCGATCCCGCTCTGGAACGACGAACTGGTGCTGCTCTGCGCCCCTGCCTTGCTCGAGGGCGAGCATGCGCTGAAGACGCCGCAGGACATGCTAAAGGTGGACTGGATCTTCGTGCATGGCCGCCAGGAATACTGGCAGGCGGTGACCGAGGCGCTCGGCGTTGACATGGAGGACCATGACAAGGGCCTGTCGACCAACGCCTCCAACATCGCGCTCGAGCTCGCCGCGATGGGGGCGGGGCTCGTTGCCACGCAGCGCTCGCTGGCGCATGCCTATATGCGCCGCGGGCTTCTCGTCGAGCCGTTTCCGGTGCGGCCGCCAAGTCCCTGGAATTACTATCTCACCGAGAGCCAGCTTTCGAAGGGAAATATCGCCCGAACAGTGAGGGAATGGATCTTGTCCAGGGCCAAGGAAGACGCCGCCCGACCATAGGGCTATCCGCTCCTTCAAAAATTTAGCTAGCCAATGCCATTGTTTTTTTAGGCCTCAAGGGCCGGTTTTCTGCGGTTTGTGAAGGGTCGAGCCCTTCCGCGATTTTTGCATCACCCCTAACATGCTGAGCCGCAAGGGGAATGCAACGGGCGGAAAGCCCTGAACCGGAGAACAACGATGACAATGTTCAAGAGCAACGGTGACCGCGTGCCGGCGGTCATCGAAAGCTACGCAGCTGAAGTCAAAGGCGGGCGGATGGACCGCCGCGAATTCCTAGCCATGGCAAGCGTGATGGGTGCTTCAACGGCGCTTGCCTATGCGATGGCAGGGATGGAGCCGGCCAAGGCCTCGGCAGCCGTGCCCGGCAAGAAGGGCGGCATCCTGAAGATGCAGATGATCATCAAGGACATGAAGGATCCGCGCGCCTGGGACTGGTCGGAAATCGCCAATGTCATGCGCCAGTGCAACGATTACATGATCCGCTACACCACCGACTTCACCTTCGAGGGCCATTTGGTCGAGAGCTGGGAGGTGAGCGACGACGCCACCGAATACACGCTGCATCTGCGCAAGGGCGTGAAATGGTCGAATGGCGACGACTTCAACGCCGACGACATCGTCTACAACATCGAGCGCTGGTGCGATAAGGCGGCCGAGGGCAACTCGATGGCCGGGCGCATGGGCTCGCTGATCGACGCCGCCACGAAAAAAGCTACCAAAGGCGCCATCACCAAGCTCGACGACCATACGGTGAAGCTGAAATGCAATCAGTCCGACGTCACCATCATCCCGGGCTTCTCCGACTATCCGGCGGTCATCGTCCATCGCGACTTCGACAAGAACGGCGCCAATATGCTGAAGACGCCCGGCACCGGCCCGTATGAGCTGATCTCCTACAAGGTCGGCGAGTCCGCCTCGGTGCGGCGGCGCAAGGATTTCACCTGGTTCGGCGGCGAGCCCTATCTCGACGGCGTCGACTGGATCGACTACGGATCGGACGCATCCAACCCCGCCATCGGCAGCGCCTTCGAGGCCGGCGAGATCGACTGCAACTACCAGACGGTCGGCGGCACGGTCGATCTCTATGACAGCATGGGCCTGGTCAAGGAGCAGGTTGTCACCGCCGGCACGATCGTGCTGCGCACCAACGTGACCAACAAGCCCTATGACGACAAGCGCGTGCGCAACGCCATCCAGCTTGCGGTCGACAACGAGACGGTGCTGAAACTCGGCTATAGCGGCTTGGGGCAAGTCGCTGAAAACCACCATGTCTGCCCCATCCATCCGGAATATTACGAACTGCCCAAAGTCCCGCGCGACCTGGCCAAGGCAAAGGCGCTGATGGCCGAGGCCGGCCTGACGGATCACGAGTTCGAGCTGATCTCCTACGACGCCGACTATGTGAAGGACCCGGCCGATGTCGTCGCTGCGCAGATGCGCGACGCCGGATTCAAGGTCAAGCGCACCATCATCCCGGGCTCCTCGTTCTGGAACGACTGGACGAAATATCCGTGGTCGACCACCGACTGGGGCATGCGGCCGCTGGGGGTGCAGGTGCTGGCGATCGCCTATCGCAGCGGTGAAGCGTGGAACGAGTCCGGCTACGCCAATCCGGAGTTCGACAAGAAGCTGAACGAGGCGATGGCCATTGCCGACCCGGCCAAGCGCAAGGAGCTGATGAAGGACGTGGAGTTCATCCTGCAGGACTCCGGCATCCTGGTCCAAGCGTTCTGGCGCTCGCTCTACCGCCACCACGCCACCTATGTGAAGAACCTCGGCATGCACCAGACGTTCGAACTGCAGCTCGACAAGGTCTGGTTGGATAGGGCCTAGACCGGCAGCTCAAACACCATTCAGGGGCGCGGTTTGCGCCCCTGAATTCGCTGGCGACTGCGACCGATCAGTCAGCTAATTGAAATGCCAAAGCGCTGCCAAAGAGCGCGAAGCAAAGTCGCCGAACAAAGGGAAGAAATCTCGATATGCGTACTCATGCACAAGCCGTTGTCATTGGCGGTGGTCTGATCGGCTGCTCGATCCTCTATCATCTCGCCAAGTTCGGCTGGACGGATGTCCTGCTTCTGGAACGCAGCGAGCTGACCTCCGGTTCGACCTGGCACGCGGCCGCCAACATCCACGGCCTGCATGATTCCACCAATATCAGCCGGCTGCAGCACTACACGATGGCGCTCTACAAGGAGCTGGAAGCGGAGACCGGCCAGGGCTGCGGTATCTTCCAGCCGGGTTCGCTCTATCTGGCCCAGACCGAGGCCCGCGAGCATCAGCTGCGGCTGCAGGAAGCCAAGGCGCGGCGCTACAAGATGAACTTCTACGAGGTCGGTCGCGACGAAGCGGAGCGACTGCATCCGCTGGTCGATTTCGACGGCATTCGCTGCGTCATGTATGAGCCGGAGGGCGGCAATGTCGATCCGTCGGGCGTGACGGCGGCTTACGCCGCAGGGGCGCGGCAGCGCGGCGCGGAAATCCATCGCTTCACCCCGGTCACGGCGACCGAGGCGCAAGCGGACGGCAGCTGGATCGTGCGCACGCCAAAGGGCGATATCCGCACCCAATGGGTAGTCAACGCCGCCGGCCTGTGGGGCAGGGAGGTCGCCGCCATGGCCGGGCTGCAACTGCCGCTGATCCCGACCGAGCATCAGTATTTCGTCACCGAAACCATTCCGGAAATCGCTTCGATAGGACGGCGGCTGCCATCGGTCGCCGATCGCGACGGCGAATATTATCTGCGCCAGGAAGGTTTGGGGCTGCTGATCGGCGCCTACGAACGCAACATGAAATTCTGGGCCGAGGACGGCACGCCGATGGATTTCGGCCATGAGCTGTTTCCCGACGATCTCGACCGCATCGAGGAAAACATGATGCGCGCCATCCAGCGCGTGCCGGCGGTCGCGGCCGCCGGCGTCAAGAAGGTGATCAACGGTCCGATGATCTGGTCTCCCGACAGCGCGGTGCTGTTCGGACCGGCGCCGGAGCTCAGCAATTATTTCTGCTGCAACGGCATTATCCCCGGCTTCTCGCAATCAGGCGGCATGGGCAAGCTCGCCGCCGAGTGGATGATCGAGGGAGAGCCTTCGCTCGACATGTTCGGCTGGGACATGGCGCGCTTCGGCCATTGGGCCGGCAAGGCCTTCACCAAGGCGCGCGTGCAGGACCAGTACAGCCACCGTTTCAAGATCCATTTCCCGAACGAGGAGCGCGCCGCCGGCCGTCCGGTGCGGACACGGCCGGTTTACGAGATGCAGAAGGAGATGGGCGCCGTGTTCGGCCTCAACTTCGGCTGGGAGCATCCGCTGTGGTTCGCGGCCGAAGGCGAGCCGCGCGAGGAAACGATCGGCTTCACTCGGCAGAACTGGTGGGGGCCGGTCGGCCGCGAGGCCCGTATGCTGCGCGAGTATGCCGGCATCATCGACATCTCCAATTTTGCCAAATACGAGGTGAAGGGTCCGGGCGCGGAGGCCTGGCTGAACGCGCTCTTCGCCAACCGCATGCCGATCAAGGTCGGCAACTCCTGCCTGACGCCGCTGATCGGCAAGCGCGGCGGCATTGCCGGCGACTTCACCGTGACCAGACTGGCGGAAGACGAGTTCATGGTGATCGGCTCGGGCATGGCCGAACGCTTCCACCAGCGCTTCTTCAAATCGGTGCCGCTGCCGGAAGGCACGAGCTTCCGCTCGCGTACCGAGGATCTCGGCGGCTTCAACGTCGCCGGCCCGAAATCGCGCGAGCTCCTGCAGCGGCTCACCAATGATGATCTGTCGAACGATGCCTTCCCGTTCATGCGCTCGCGGCAGATCACCGTCGCCGGCGTCGACGTCGTGGCGTTGAGGGTTTCCTTCACCGGCGATCTCGGCTGGGAGCTGCACTGCAAGTCGGCCGACCAGGTCGAGCTCTACCGCGCGTTGCTCAAGGCGGGCGCGGAAGTCGGCGCCGGGCCGGTCGGCTCACGGGCGCTGATGTCGCTGCGCGTCGAAAAGGGCTATGGCAGCTGGAGCCGCGAATACTCGCCGGAATACTGGCCGCAGGAGGTCAAGCTCGATCGCCTGATCAAGACGGACAAGCAATTCCTCAACCGCGACGCCTATCTCGCCGTCGCCGACAAGCCGGCGCGGGATGAACTCATCATGCTTTCCGTGTCGGCCAAGGACGCGGACGCCACCGGCGGCGAGCCGATCTTCCTGCCGGACGGCACGCCGATCGGCCAGGTGTCATCGGGCGCCTATGGCTATTTCGTCGCTCAGTCGCTGGCGATGGGCTACGTCAAGGCCGGAACCGCCAAGGCCGGCGACAAGGTGACTGTCGCCATCCTCGGGCGGCCGCATGATGCGGTGCTGCTCGCGCATCCGCCCTTCGACCCGGAGGGCAAGCGGCTGCGGTCGTAAGTCGCCAAGCCGCTGGAAGCGCACGAAATTCGAAGAGGGCCTCAACTACGAAAACAAAAGGGGAATCGCATGATCAAACGGCATTTGCTGGGCACGATGCTTGCCCTGGTTCTGACGTCCGCCGCGCAGGCGGCCGACGTTAAGGTGGTCAACGACGACGCGTGGTTCGCCGAAGGTCCGAGCTGGTATCAGGACAAGCTGTTCTACGTCGAATATGGCCGCGGCACGGTCACCGTCTGGGACGGCAAGAAGAACGACATTTTCTGGAAGATGGATGGCTGCGGCCCCTCGGCCGTGCTGCCGACCACCACCGGCGAGTTCCTCGTCACCTGCTACGACAACAACACGATCGGCCGCATCTCGGCCGACGGCAAGACGCTGCCTGCCTATGACAAGGACACGGACGGCAAGCCGTTCATCGGACCGAACGATTTCGCGCCGGACAAGGATGGTGGCGTCTATTTCACGGGCTCCGGCAAGGGCGGTCCGCTGATCGACGCTTCGGCCTATTACATCGGCAAGGACGGCAGCGTGAAGAAGGTCGCCGGCGACCTGCACAATGCCAACGGCCTTGTCATGTCGAATGACGGCAAGATCCTCTATCTGGTCGAGACCGAGGACAACCGGATCATCGAGTTCGACGTTTCGTCCGACCACACCTTGAGCAACCGCCGCGTGTTCCTGCGGCTCGACGATCTGTTCCCGAACCAGCCGCATATCTGGCCCGACGGCATCAAGATGGACAAAGAAGGCGAGATGTATATCGGCCAGAGCCCGCGCTCGCTCGACTCGCCAGGCAAGATCATCGTCGTGGACAAAGACGCCAAGCTCTTGCGCACGCTTTCGGTGCCGTCGCCGTCGATGCCGAACTTCGCCTTCGGACCGGACGAGAAGGTGCTTTATGTGATGGCGCTCGACCAGATCGATGCAGCACCCTGGCACGGCAAGGTCTATGAGGTGCCGAATAAATAGAGACTTCGCTGGTAACGGCTCGGTGGCTTAGCCGCCGAACCGGTCCAGCCAGTGGCGGGCGAGGTCGGAGCGGCGGCAGACCCAGATGTCGGGATTGGCGGTGATCTTGTCGAGGAAGCGATCCAGCCCGACCATTCGCCCCGGCCGCGCCGCCAGCCGGCAATGCAGCGACACCGTCATCATGCGCGGGGTCTTCTGGCCTTCCTTCAGCAGCCAGTCGACGCCGTCGCTGACATAGTCGAAGAACTGGCTACCGGTCTCCAAGCCTGAACCGCGCGAAAAGCGGCTGTCATTGTTGTCGAAGCTGTGCGGCACGACGAGGTGCCGCTTGGCGCCGACATCGACGAAATAGGGCAGGTCGTCATTGTAGTCGTCGCAGTCGAACAGGAAGCCGCCATGCTCGACTACCAGCCTTCTCGTGTTGAGGCTTGGCCGGCCGGTGTACCACCCGAGGGGATCGATGCCGGTGATGTTTCGCACCGTGTCCACCGTCATGGCGATGTGCTGGCGCTCTTCCTCCTCGCTGAGCGGGGCGTAGTCGATCCAGCGCCAGCCGTGGCAGACGATGTCGCTGCCAAGTGCTGCGATCGCCTTGCCAGCCGCCGGGTTGATCTCAAGCGCGCGCCCGACAATGTAGAAGGTCGGGATGACGCCCTTGTCCCGGAACAGCGAGATGAGCCGCCAGACGCCGACACGCGAACCGTATTCATAAAGCGATTCCATGTTGCGGTTGCGCAGGCCCGGCACGGCGGGCGCGACGGCAAGGTCGGACAGGATCGTTTCGGAAACGCCGTCGCCTTCGCCGATCGAGTATTCGGCACCTTCCTCGTAATTGACGACGATGTTGAGCGCCAATTTCACGCCGCCCGGCCACTCGGCCGGCGGAGGCCGCTCGCCATAGCCGATGAAATCGCGGGCGGGCAGATACGGCGCGTCTGACGTCATGAAATCCCCTCGGATGAAGCCCTTACCAGCATTGCCGGTCGCGCAGGGCGCCCAGGATACGCAGCGCGCGGTCCATGACTTCCTGCGGCCCGATCGTGATGCGCAGGCAGTCGGTCAGGCCGTAACCGGAGAGGCCGCGCACGATAATGTCGACGCCGCGCAGGGCACTGTCGGCGGCGGCCGCTGCCGCCGCGTCGGCAAAGCGGATCAGGACGAAATTGGTCCGGCTCTCGGGGACCTCATATCCGGCGGCTCGCAAGCCTTGCGCGAAGCGGTCGCGAATGTCGGCGGTGCGGGTTACGATTGCGCGCATATAGGCTTGGTCCTCTAGCGCCGCGGCGGCCATGGCGAGGCTCACCGTCGAGACCTGGTTGGAGTTCTGCATCTTGCGCACCTCGGCGGCGATCCGCGGCGCGAACAAGCCCCAGCCGATGCGCGCGCCGGCCAGCCCATATGCCTTGGACAGACTACGCAGGATGACGGTGTCGCCGCGCCCGGCCAGCGCGAAGACGGCTTGCGGATCCTGATCGTCGAATTCGCCATAGGCTTGGTCGACCATCAGGAGAACGTCGCCGGGAAGGGCCGCGCGCAGGCGCAGCAGCTCCGCGTTCTTGATGCGCGTGCCGGTCGGGTTGCCCGGATTGCAGACGAACACGATACGTGTCGCCGACGTCACCGCCGCCAGGACGGCGTCGATCGAGACCTCAAAGCCGCGCTCCTGCGCTTTGGCATAGGTCGCCCCGACGCGCGCGGCCGGCGAGGCGGCGAAATTATAGGCATAGTCTGTACCCAGCACGTCAGCGCCCGGTCCGGCGAAGGCCGCGATGGTACAGGCAATCAGCTCCATCGAACCCGCGCCGCACAGGATGAGATCACGCTCGATCCCATAGGATCTTGCGATCGCGTCGCGCAGCAAGGTCCAGTCCGGGTCCGGGTAGAGATGGCTGCCTGCCACAGCGACCCGGCCGGCTTCGATTGCCTTCGGGCTAGGCGGGAAGGCGCTCTCGTTCTGGGCTAGCGTGGGCCGGTCGAAGCCACCGAAATTCGCCAAGGCAAAAGCGGACATGGCCTGGACATGGGTAGTTGCTTTCACAGGCACGGCATATCCATGCAGGTCTGGCGACCAAATTTGTCGGCAAGGTCTTCCGGAACGGAAGCTATGGCACCGCGACCAAGCCGCAAAGCAAAATTAGCCGGTGCAATGACTGCGGGAATCTGGCCCATGGGAGGGGCCATGTCCAGGCTCTTTTCTTGGATCACATAGGCCGGCCTGAAGTCTCTGCTATCAGCGCCTCCGGGCTAATCATGTTATTTTTCAATGACTTATCGATTTCGCGGCCTTGTGGGCGTCAGATTCAGCTGACTTCGTCGGCCCTGCCGCTGACGCCCGCCTGGATCAGCCGGTCGGCGAGGATCGCCAGGAAGGCGATCGACAGGCCGGCGATCAGGCCCATGCCGGCATCGGCCTTGCCGAGCGCGACATAGACTGCCTGGCCAAGATCGCGCGTGCCGACGAGCGCGGCGATTGCCAGCATCGACAGCGCCGCCATGATGGTCTGGTTGAGGCCAAGCATGACGACCGGCAAAGCCAGCGGCAGCTTGGCCTGCAGCAAGGTCTGCATCGGCGTCGCGCCCATCTGCTCGACCGCCTCGACGACATCGGGACGGACATGCCGCAGCCCGTGCTCGACATAGCGGATCGGCGGCACGATGGCGTAGAGCATGATGGCGATCAGCGCCGTGAACTCGCCCACCTTGAAGAACATCAGCGCCGGGATGAGGAAGACGAATTGCGGCATCGTCTGCAGCGCGTCGCAGATCGGCTTCAGGATATGCGAGACGCGATCGCTGTGCGCCGCCCATGTGCCGAGCGCGCCGCCGATCAGAAGGCAGAGCAGGACCGCCAGCGTGCAGAGGTAGAGCGACTGCACCAGTTGCGGCCACAGCCCGTTGACCAGGATCAGCCCGAAGCCGACAAGCGCGAAAAAACCGAGCCGCGGCCCGGCCACCTGGCCGGCAAGCAACGCGACGGCAAGGATGAAGGCAGGCCAGGGGAGATCGAGAAAGCCGGTATAGAGAACAAGGCCGGCGGCCAGCACGGCCAGCGCCCCGCGCCAACCGAAGCCGCGCAGCGCCAACACGGCCAAGGCCAGCACCAGGACGAGATAGGCGGCGAGCACCGAAAATGGCAATGTGAAGCCCCACATTGCCGGCGTCGCCGAGCCGGCAATGCCGACGCGCATCGGCAGAAGCAGGCAGTAGAGCACCGCATTGCGCACGCCGTTGAAGAACCAGGCGTAGTCGCGCACGAGCGCCAGCAGCCATTGGTTGACGGCGCCCATCTGCGTGCGCAGACCGGTTTCCGGCAGAAGCGCCGCATCTGGCGCGGCCAATCGGATGACCACGGCGAGAGCCAGCGCACCCGCTAGTGACAAGGCCAACCGGCGCGGCGTCATCCAGCGCATGGCGGGCGTCGGCCCGGTCTCCGGCGCCTTCGCGAAGCCGATGGTGAGGCGGTCGATGAGGATGGCGAGCAGCGCGATGACGAGGCCGGAGAGGATGCTCTGGCCGAACTCGGCCTTGCGCATCGAGGAGAGCACCTCCCAGCCAATATCCTCGAAGCCACCGATAATGGCGGCGACGATGACCATCGACAGCGCCGCCATGGTCGTCTGGTTGAAGCCGACGAGAAGCTGCGGCAGCGCCGTCGGCACCTCGACCTGCCAGAATTGCTGACGGCGTGTGCAGCCGCTCATCAAGCCGGCCTCGCTGATGGCCGCCGGCACACGGTCCAATCCGAGCATGGTGTTGCGGACCATCGGCGGCGTCGCATAGATCGCCGAGGCGATCAGCCCAACCACCGGACCGAAGCCGAACAGGAGCAGGAGCGGAATGAGATAGGCGAAGGCCGGCACCGTCTGCATCAGGTCGAGCGCGCCGAGCAGGACCGGACGCCAGCGCGGGCGGGCGTAACCCAGAAAGCCAAGCAGGAAGCCGAGCACGGTGGAGATCGGCACCGCCAGCAGCACCAGCGCCAGCGTGTTCATGCTCTGCGGCCAGTAGCCGGCGAGCAGGATATAGGCGAGCGTGGCGAGCGCGAAGATCGCCAACCGCTCACCGCCCGACTTCAGCGCAAGGGCGGCGATCGCCAGCATCACCGCCGGCCAGGGCAGCCAGGCGAGCGCCAGCCGCGCGCCGCGCATCGGCGCATCGAGCAAAGCGGACAGCGCCCGGAAGGCTGGTTGGATGACGGCGACGACAATGTCGGTCACGGCGTTGATGTAGGTAGCCAGCGGCAGCGTCCATTGCTTGGGGAAATTGACCAGCCAGGGAAGCTCGGTTTTGAGAAGCAGGCAAAGCGCCGTCAGCACGGCCAGGCCGCACCAAGGCAGAAGCGCCGGTTCCACCACGAACCGCGATGAGGGTCGAAATGCCGCGGCCGGCGCCGTCATGAGTTCTTGCGCCTTGCCTGCTCGCGTTCGAGCACCGCGAGCACGGCGCTGGCGTCGAGCACCGCCGGCGGGCTGTCACCCACCCCGGAAACGGTGAAGGCCGTGGCGCCCGCGGCGAGTTGCGGGATGAGCGCCTCGAGGCTGGTGTCGGCGACGACGCTTCGTTCCGGCAACAGCGCGCCATTGGCGGGCGTGGCGATGTCGCCGGCCGTGATGACGCGCAACAGCGGCATGTCCTCGGTGAACTGCGCGACATAGTCGTCGGCCGGGTTGAGCACGATGTCGGCGGGACGGCCGATTTGCACGATCTTGCCGGCCCGCATGATCGCCAGCCTGTCGGCAAGCCGGAAGGCCTCGGCGATATCGTGGGTGATGAAGATGATAGTCTTCTTCAGCATGCGCTGCAGGCGCAGGAACTCATCCTGCATCTGCTTGCGGATCAGCGGATCGAGCGCCGAGAACGGCTCGTCGAGAAACCAGAGCTCCGGCCCCACCGCAAGCGAACGGGCGATGCCGACGCGCTGCTGCTGGCCGCCGGAGAGCTGGTGCGGGAAGGATGCCTCGCGGCCTTCGAGTCCGACCAGCGCGATCATCTCGCGGGCGCGCGCCTCGCGTTCCTTCGCCGGCTTGCCCTGAATTTTCAGCGGGAAGGCGACATTGCCCAACACGTTCAGATGCGGCAGCAGGCCGAAATTCTGGAACACCATGCCCATGGCGTGGCGGCGCAGCTCGATCAGCTCCTTGCCGCTGGCGGCAAGCAGGTTCCTACCGTCGAGCACTATCTCGCCGGCGCTCGGCTCGACCAGGCGCGACAGGCAGCGCACCAGGGTCGACTTGCCGGAGCCGGACAGACCCATGATGACGAATATCTCGCCGGTCGCCACCTCGAAGCTGGCATCGACCACGGCCGGCAGGTGCGCCTCGGCGCGCAGGCGCTCGGCCAGCGCATCGGGATCGATGATATAGCCGCGCGAGTCGAAGTAATAGGCCGGGCGCCGGCCATAGACCTTCCAGACATTTCGGCAGGCAAGCTTTATCGGACGCGCGGCCGTGTTCATCCTTAACCACCCGTGCCGATCGCCCGCCCGGCTCCGCGCAGTGCGGAAACCGGGCCTATGGTGCCCTCAGCCTTTGCCAGGCACATCGGCGAATTATCCCTTGGCGGCGTCGAGCCAAGGTTTCCACACCGTCTCGTTCTTGTCGATCCATTCCTTGACGACGGCGTCGAGATCCTTGCCTTGCTTGTCGACGGCCAGCATCATCTTCTGCTGCTCGGTCGCATCCATCTTGAAAGCCTTGAGGAAGGCGTAAGCCGCCGGCCATTTGGCGCCAAAGCCTGACCAGACGATCTTGTCGACGTCGGGGGGCGTGATGCAGTGGTCGTTGGTCTGCTCCTTGCAGGGCGGCATCGTCACCCAACCCACGTCGTTCTCGGCCAGCGCGTAGTGCGGACCCCAGAACATCATGATGAGCGGCGTCTTGGCGGCTTCGGCGGCTTCCAACTCGGCCACCAGCGCGCCTTCGGAGCCCGACGGCACAGCGGTGTAGGGCATGTTGTTGTCGGCAAGGATGGTGGCCGCGCGCGAGCCCCAATCGGCCGGATAGTCGAGGAAGCGGCCGTTTGGCGCGGTTTCGGGTGTCGCCAATGCCTGCACGCATTCGGGCTTGTTCAGCGCAGTCCAGTCCGGCAGGCCGGGGCAGACCTTTTCCATGAATTTCGGATAGATCCAGCCTTCCTGCGTCTTCAGATCGAGCTTGCCGATGTCCTCGATCTGCTTGGCGGCCAGCACCTTCGGATAGATGTCGCCGACATTGTTCAACCAGATCTCGACCGATGCGCTGAGCGAGCCGTCGGCGAGGCCCGAAAATTGCGGGAAATTGCCGGCGGTGACGTATTCGATCTTATAGCCGAGCTTCTCCAGAAGCTGGCCTGCGATGTGCGTGGAGACATGCGCGCCGGTCCATTCCAGCATGGCGAGCTTGATCGGCTCGTCCTTCGCGCCAAGATCGGCGCTTTGCCCGGCCGTCGTTGCGGCAAGCATCAGCGCGAGGCCAAGACCGGCCCCTTGCAAGGCATTTCTTATTTTCATGTCAGTTCCCCTGTCTGTTGATCGTCCTTCCGTCTATGCCGGTCTCCTCCCACGAGACCGGAATCCATCACCCCCCACCGACGCTACCACAAGGCGCCGCCGGTGATCTGGATGTTTTCCATGGTGATCCCCCTGGCGAGGTCCGAGCAAAGGAAAACGGCGAGCGCCGCGATTTCCTCCGGCTGCATCATGCGCCCCTGGGGATTGCCTTTCCTGAACTCGTCCATCAGTTCCTCTGCGCTGCGGCCCTTGCCTTCGCGCTCGACGACCTGCGCCACGTTGCGGCGCATCAGCTCGGTCTCGACCCAGGTCGGACTGATCATGGCGCAGGTGACGCCGTGTGCCGCGCCTTCGAGCGCCACGCAACGCGTCAGCCCGAGCAGGCCGGCCTTGGAGGCGCAGTAAGCAGGATTGTCCTTCCAGCCGACGGAAGCCGCGGTCGAGCCGATGTTGACGATGCGGCCCCAGCCGCGTTCGATCATGCCGGGCAGGACCGCGCGGGTCGTACGGAACGCCCCGGTGAGATTGGTGTCGACGATCTTGTCCCAGAGCTCGTCGGAATGGCCGCAGACCGGTTGCTCGGCCGTGGTGCCGGCGGCGTTGACCAGGATGTCTGCCGGGCCGACTGCCGCCTGGGCTTCGGCAAAGAAGAGATTGGTGAGCGCGCTGTCGCGCACGTCGAGATGGGCGGCGTGCACCTTGGTGCCGTGGGCAGCCAGCGCTGACTTGACGCGCTCGATCTCGTCGGCGCCGGGATAGTAGGCGGCATCCGCCGCCCTGTCCGCCTGCGGCGGCGCCACATAGGAGCCGACGGCGACATTGGCGCCGGCCTTGGCGAGCGCCGTGGCGATGGCAAAACCCATGCCGGAAAAGCCGCCGGTGACGATGGCGCTGCGGCCGGTGAGGTTGGTCATCGCGAACGTGCTCCGTGTTCACACTGCAAGATAGCCTCCGTCGACGACCATTTCGGAGCCGGTGACGAATTTCGATTCGTCCGAGGCGAGGTAGAGGACCATGTAGGCGATGTCGTTGGGTTCGCCGAGGAAGCCGATCGGATGGCGCGACAGCGCCTTCGCCTTCTCCTGCTCGAGCGTGCCCAAATCGCGCAGATAATTCTCGGTCTGCGGCGTCCAGATATAGCCGGGGTGGATCGAATTGCAGCGGATGCCGTAGCGCTGCTCGGCACAGTGTACGGCCACCGCCTTGGTCAAGGTGCGCACGCCGCCCTTGGAGGCGCAGTAGGCGGCAAGATCCGCCTCGCCGATGACGCCGTCGATGGAAGAGAGATTGATGATCGATCCGCCGCCGGATTTCTTCATCAGCTTGATGCCTTCCTGGCAGCCGAGGAAGACGCCGTCGAGGTTGATCGCCATGGTGCGCCGCCATTCGGCTAAAGAGGTATCCTCGATGTTCCGAGCGATGGCGATGCCGGCATTGTTGACCAGCACGTCGAGCCGCCCGAAGCGCTGCTCGATCGCCGCCATGGCGGCAGACCAATCCTCGGGCTTCGAGACGTCATGGCGCAGAGCCAGCGCTTCGCCGCCGCCCCTGACGATCTCGGCCGCCGTGTGGGTCGCGAGGCCCTCGTCGATGTCGCTGACGACGAGCCTGGCGCCTTCCGACGCCAGCAAAAGCGACGACGCCCGTCCGAGGCCGAGACCGGCCCCGGTAACGAGCGCCACCTTACCTGCGACGCGGCCCATTTGCGGCATCAGCCTCCTTTGTTCGACGGCTCCAGCGGCTTGCCAAGCCAATCGCGATAGAATCCTTCGAGATCGGGCTCGAAATCATGCACGATCGGGTAGCCGGGCGCCGCCGCCTCGACCTCATGCAGCGTGCCACATTCAGGGCAGATGAATTCGCGGATCTCCATCCAGTCCGGATCCGGCAGATCGCTGTTGGGGTAGATCTCGCGCAGCGTCTCCTCGCTATCGCGCACGATGATCGCCGCCTTCAGCTTCCAGTTCTTGCGATAGTCGCCGAAGGAATGGCCGCATTCGCATTTCGTCACCCGCTCGTCACCGCTTTGGCAGATGAAGAGATGATCGCCGACCGGAAGCAGGATCGGATCGCTCCAGCCGACGCGGTCCTGCAGCACCGAGACATATTTGAAGAAGCGGTCGTCGTCCTTGTAGGCGCTCATGATGCGGCGCGTCTGCGGCCAGGGCAGCGTGCCGGCAACCAGGTCGGCGATGACTTCCTTGCTGTATGAGGTCATGGTCCCTTACTCCACGCCGAAGGTCGATTTGGCGTCGACATCCCAGAAGGTCGAAAAATCCTTGGTGAAGCGCGGCGAAAGCTTGATCGCGCTGACATACATCTTCCTCACCTCGGGCGCGAAATCGGCCGCCTTCACCCTTTCGCGCTCCCTGGCGATCCATTCCGAAACCGGTTTTGCATGAGCCAAACGTCGCGCCCGCATTTCGGCACGATGGCGCTTGGTGGCGTCCAGATTGGCGACCGGGAAGCCTTCCTCGTCCTCATCGAGCACGATGCCGAAGGTGCCTTCGGCAGCCTCCTTGGTGAGGAAGCCGTTCTCGACATCCCAGGCGGTCTTGACCGGATCGCGCTCGAGCACATCGCCGTAACCGCCGCCGCCATTGTAGGAATGGGTGAAGACGTCGCCGGTCTTATGCGGCGCTGTGATATAAGGCCCTTCCAGCGTCACATGCTCGCCTTCCAGCCGGACCTCGAGTTCGGAGCGGTACGGGTTGGTGCCGGTGTGATGGGCCAGCGGCGCGCCATTTTCGGCCAGCTCGAAGATGTTGCTCTTGCGCACGGCGCGGTGCTTCTGGCAGGTCGGCGCCGGATAGCCGCCGCAAAGCCCGCCATTGTCGAACACGCGCGAGGAATGTTCGGACGTGACCAGCCTGAGATGATCGGTCTTGCTCACCAGCCAGGTCGACAGGAAGGAGCAGCCGCCGCGATATTTGCCGGCGCCGCCGGAGTTGGGGACGATGGAGCGGCCGATATAGAGCATCGGCATGTTCTGTTCCCAGATCTCGATATTGCCCATGTCGGATTCCGGGTTCCAGCCGACATAGGCGGTGTCCAAGCCGTCCTTGATCGCGAGCGCGCCGGACCCGGCGGCGGCGCATTCGAAATGCGCCATGCCGAAGGGCGTGCCGTATTGGCTGGTGCCCCCCATCTCGATCATCGGGCTGTTGACCTGGCCGACAAAGGCCTCCTCGACGAAGCCGCGGGCGATGAAGGAGCGCGACAGGAGCCGCTGGAAGACGCCATAGGCGGGCAAAAGCAACGCCCAGGAAGTCGCCGTCGCCACCATCTCGTTGTCGGGGTTGGTCCAGGTGCCCTTGGGCAGCTTCAGCTCGGTCGCCATCCAGGCGCCGTCATTGACGAGACCTTCGAAATTCATGTGCTGGGTCAGCGTCACGAACATGCCGCCATCCATGCCGGCCGGCGTGCAGTTCATCGAATGATACCCCCAGGGCTGCGTGCCCTCGAAGTCCATGACGATCTTGCCGTCGGTGGTGATCTCCATCTCGATCGGCATGTTGTAGAGCCAGTCGGGATCGCCGAGCGGCTGGTAGCCCGGCTTGCCGGCGGTGACATGGCCGTAAAAGGTGTGGCCGCGGTAGATGCCGGGCACAGTGAGCTGGCGCGTGCGGGCGAGCTGGGCGCGGCGGCCCTCCTCGATGAATTCCTTCGACACCTGCATCCAGTAGTCGAGGCCGATCTCGTCGATCAGCGCCTTGACGCTTTCGCGCATGTCGATGCACGACGCCACCTTGGCCTTCTCGTCCAGCACCCAGTAGATCGGCATGCGGAGATTGCGCTCGCAGCGGATGACGTAGTCGCGCCGAAGCTCGTCGTTCTCGCCGACCTTCTCGGCGCAGACGAAGAGGCCCTCGGTGAAACGTTCCTGCGCCAGCGCAACGTCGCCGCCCGGCGTGATGCCGCCGGCTTCGAGCTCGTGGCAGACCGCACCGGCCCAGCCGACGAGCTTGCCGGAATGGAAGATCGGCACCACGTCCATCACATCCGGCACCTGCACGGTGCCGATGAAGGCGTCATTGTTGGCGAAGATGTCGCCATCACGGATCTGCGGGTTTTCCTCGTAGCCGTTGCGGATCATCCATTTGATGAAGCGGCTCATCGTGTGCACATGCACCATGATGCCGTTGGAAAGCGCGATGGCATCGCCTTCCGGCGTGTAGATGGCGACGACCATCTCGCCGACCTCGCGCACGCCGGGCGAGGCGGAGATGCGGCGCGCCATCTCGCGGGCCGATACGCAGTAGGCGCGCAATTTGGTGTGCAGCGTCTCGAATTTCAGCGGATCCTGGTTGCGCAGCTTGAGCTCGGTGATGCCGTCATAGCAGCCGGTCTCGTCCATCAGCCGTTCGGATTCGAGCAGCCTTTCGCGGATGCGCAGCGCAGAGGCGGGTTTGTCCAGCATGGCGTTCGCCCTTCTCAAGCGTGAGTGTAGTGCAGCAGCGTCCATTCATCGACATGGACGCGATCCTGCGGATGGACGACGAGCGTCGTCGCCGGATGTTCGATGATGGCGGGGCCGACAACTTCGTGGCCGGGTTGCAGCAAGTCCATCTCGTAGAGATTCGCCTTGTGCCAGCGGCCCCCGATATAGGCCTCGCGCACGCCCTTGTGGGCGGACGCCGGATCGGATTTGCCGAGCGGCCGCTTGACCAGCATCGGCTTGACCTTGTCGGCGGTGGCGATCAGCCCGAGCTCGGTGATCGAGAAGCCGGCCTCGCCATAGCGCGAGACGCGGTGGTTGACCTTGGCATAGACCGCCTCGAACTCGGCGATGACCTTGCGCATGTCGTCGGCCGAGCGAACCGCCGACAGCGGCGCCATGACCTCGACGTCCTCGAGCTGGCCGGTGTAGCGCATCATCAGGAACGGCACGGTCTTGATCTTGTCGTGGCTGTGGCCGTCGGCGATCATTTCGTCGACCGCAGCCTTGGTGAGATCGTCCCAGACATTGGTCACCTTCTTGCCAAAGGCCTGCAATTCGTCATCGCTGGCGCGGGCGCCGATGTCGATCTGCGTCGACACCGAATGGCGGCGCATGAAATCGGCCGTGGTGCAGCCGAAGGCCGAGAAGGCTGCGGCGAACTGGAAGGTGATGATGTCCTTGAAGCCGATGCCCCTGGAGCAGCCGGCGAGATGCAATGGCCCCGAGCCGCCATAGGACAGAAGCGTGAATTCCGAGGGGTGAATGCCCTGGCCGGAGATGACGCGGCGGAGCGCATTGTTAGCGTCGGCCTCCAGCATGTCGATCATGCCTTCGGCAGCTTCCTCGACACCGACGCCGAGAACGCGGGCGCATTTCTCCTCGAAGGCTTTGCGCGCCTTCTCGACCTGCAGCACGACCTTGCCGCCGAGGAAGTAATGCGGGTTCAAGCGGCCGAGGATAGCATCGCAATCGGCGATGGTTGGTTCGGTGCCGCCCTTGGCGAAGCAGATCGGGCCGGGATCGGAACCGGCGCTTTCCGGTCCGAGCGAGACTTTTCGGGTCAGCGGGTCGACCTTCAGGATCATGCCGGCGCCAGCGCCGATCGTGTCGAGATGCAGCGTCGGCACGTTGAGCTTGAAGCGGTCCATCAGCGGCTCGTTCTCGATCCGCGTCTGGCCGCGCGTGATGACGCCCATGTCGAAGGACGTGCCGCCCATATCCGAGCAGATCAGCGAGTCGTTGCCAATCAGCTTGCCGACATAGGCCGCGCCGAGAATGCCGCCGATCGGCCCGGAGATCATCGTCTCGTGCAGGCGCGGATGGTCGATCGAGGTCAGGCCACCGAAGGAGAGCAGCGTCTGCACGCCATATTTGAAGCCGTATTTCTTGGAGACGTCCTCAATGCCCTTGAGCTGCTTGCGGCCGCGCGAAGTGGCGTAGGCCTCGATCAGCACCGAGTTCAGCCGCGACTGCTCGCGGATGACCGGACGCACCTCATGGCTGGTGTAGACGAGGATGTCGGCGCCGGCGGCGGCGATCTCCTCGTGGCAGATCTCGGCAATGCGTTTCTCATGCGCCGGATTGACGTGAGAGAAGATGGTCATGATGCAGATCGCCTCGACCTTGTCGGCAATCAGCTTCTTGGCGGCCGCATGCACCTCGTGCTCGTAGAGCGGCAGGATGACGTCGCCGAACTGGTCGATGCGCTCGGTGACGCCATGGGTGCGGCGGCGCGGCACCAGCGGATCGGGATGGTGATGGGTGACCGCATGCAGGCGGTCGGCATAGGCATAGTCGGCCCAGGCCTGCAGGCCGCGGCCCATGAGGATCATGTCCTCGAGGCCCTTGGTGGTGATCAGCCCGAGCTTGCGGCCGGTGCGCGACAACAGCGTGTTGAGCATGCCGGTGCCGGAATAGAGCACGACATTGACGCCTGAGAACAGGTCCTGCAGCGAGATGCCCCAGGCATCGGCCGCATCCTCGGCGGAGGCGAGGAAGCCCTCGGCCTCGTTCTTCGGAGTGGTCGCCGACTTGCCGATCTTGAAGTGGCCGTCATGATCGACAAGGATCGTGTCGGTCATGGTGCCACCGGCGTCGATGCCGATGACGATTGGGTTGGTGGTAATCTGGTCCACGGGTCGCTTTCCCTTGCCGAGAGTGACCGCAGGCTAGATTCCCAAAGCCGGATCGCGCCATATGCCTAAAGACACAATGACGCTTGGGCCGGGTTCGCCGAGAAAAGGGCATGCGCATGGGCAACATCTGGGCGCCGCTGGCCAAGGCTATCGCCGCCACCGGCACCGACCGGCATGTCGACTGCCTGATCGATCTGATCGGCGCCGACATCGCGCATGACCTGGTGACGGTGACGCGCTACTCGGCGACCAAGACGCCGGAATTCGTCAAGCACCGGCGCTTCTCCGACGAGATGGTGCGGCGCTATCTCGACAATTACTACGTCTTCGATCCGTTCTATGCCTCGTGGCGCAGCCAGCGCCGGCTAGGCATCATGCCGCTGAAAGGTTTGGCCAACGAGGAGGCCAAACGCGGGCAGTACATAGCCGGTTTCCTGGCGCAGTCGGAAATCTGCGACGAGGTCGGCATCATGCTGGCCGATGGCGGCGACTGGTGCCTCGGCATCTTCCTCGACCGCTCGACGGTGTCGTTCAAGGACAGCGAGATCGCGCTGCTCACCGAGCGATTGCCGGTGTTCGAGGCGCTGCATGCGCTGGACATCAAAGCACGCGGCTCAGACTTCTCCCGCACCTCGGCGCCCAGTGGTCTCGGCGCCTCGCCGCAGCAGAAGCCCAGAGTTCCGGAAAGCCTCTGGCCCGAGCTTTCATCGCGCGAGCGCGAGTTGGTGCAGCTCATCCTCGCCGGCCATCCCACCGCCAACATTGCCGAGCGGCTCGGCATCACCGTCGGCACGGTGAAGAACCACCGCCGCCGCATCTATGAAAAGCTCGACATCACCACCGAGCGTGAATTGTTCCTGCAGTTCTTCCAACATCTGGGTCCAGCAGCGTAGCTGACATCGGTCAGGAGCAGCGAATCGCTGAACCGGATCGATTCAATGCTCTTGCGGCCGGATATCGTTTCTGAGCCAGATCACAATGCGAGAATAATGTCCGTTCTTGAAGGTTTCGCTGCCCTAAGCTGCCGGCCGCTTGCGGCCCAAACCAGCCGCGCTCATACCGTCATGGTCCATACATGCGTCCTCCGACCATTTTTGTGGGAAAGAAGCCGCTCCCTAGTTCGCCAGAATACGAAGGATATGGGTCGGCTAACCAGCCGCTAGGCCATTGATTTTCTTTCGAAGCCTCACACCCTCAGCGACTAACATAGTCGGTAGAAATCAATGGCTACGAAGTGGTTCGCCAAAAGAAGCCGATTCACCACTCGCCGACCGCAGCTTATCCTTTGACTTCCGGGGGTGGAAACGTCCCTACAGGTTAGTCGCTGTAAATCTCTCGATCTCGACAAGAACTGACTGCGCGGACGGACCTTGCCCGAGGTGAGACGTACCTTCATCGCTAGTAAGCTCGGAAGAGAAATCATGTTGACGCTCTGCCGGTTGTGATACGGCGCGGCATTCGGCCTGGGTGGCTTGTCACCGGCCTGACGCCTGGAACGAGCTGGTCAGAGATCGGCCGGATATAGTGGCTCTATCAAGCCGGTCGCCGCTGCCCGTGGGGCACGATCGGGTCACTGTGTCCGCCAGTCATACTCTTGCCGGAACCCAAGGACGTCGCGCAGCTTCCGGTTGGAGATCGGTCCCTCAAATGCGTCCATGGCGCGGGTGACCGGTATGTTGGGCACATGCTTCCTGAGAAACTCCGCCGTCGGCAATTCAGACACGATGGTGTCGTTGACGGCGTTGAATATCTGGAATCCCAAGCCGTCCCTCTCGACGCACAGGTCGACGATCTGACCGAGATCGCGCACGTCCATATAGGTCCAGGCGTCGCGCCGCCGCTTCGAGGGATCGGCCAGGAATTCCGGAAAGCGGGCATAGTCCTTCGGCTCGACGACGCCACCGATCCGCAGGGCATAAATGTCGGCTCCCGTGCGGGAGGCGAAAGACCGTGCGATTTTTTCGCCGAGCAGTTTGGAGAGGCCGTAGCTGTCGGTCGGATCGACATCGTAGTCCTCATCCACCGGAAACGATGAGAAGTCGCGTTCGCCTTCGGCAAAGCAGACGCCATAGACCGTTTCGCTGGAAGCCGTGACGATCTTGCGGATACCGAGCTTGGTGGCGGCTTCGATCACATTGTAGGTCGACTGCACATTGGCGGCGAACATGGCGTTGTCCGGCCGCAGGAATATCCGCGGCAGCGCCGCGAAATGGACGACGGCGTCGACCGGGCGGCGGCCCTTGCCGCCGAAATACTCGCTGAACCCGAAATGCAGCGTCAGCGCATTGTAGGTTTCGCCGGTGTCCGCAAGGTCGGTGATGACGGTGTCGACACCCGGCAGATCGAGCGGCGTCAGATCGAGGTTGAGGACCTGATGCCCGCGTTTCAGCAGATAAGGTATGACGTGGCGGCCGATCTTGCCGCTGCCGCCGGTGAAAACGATCCGCTTGCCCATGGCCTCCTCCTGACGGTCTCTTTTTGCCGAGCAGCGCAGCGCCCGGCCAGAAGAGTCTCCATCCGATCATCCGCTACTCAAAAATGCCGAAGCCAGGAACCGCGTGCTTGCACACACCATCCATGTCGAGCTCGACGCCGATGCCGGGAGCGTCGGACACCGCGATATGGCCGTCCTCGACGATGGACCTTGCGCCGTCCGGCAGGCGGACGTAGCTGTCCCACGCGTCCCGTTCCTCGAGCGCGTGCCATTCCAGCACCAGGAAGTTCGGCACGCTGGCGCAGACATGGCATGTCGCCATCGTGCCCAGCGGCGTCGACACAAGATGCGGCGCGAAGGGCACATAATACATCTCGGCGAGGTTGGCGATCTTGCGGCTTTCCGCAAGGCCGCCGCATTTCGGCACGTCGGGCATGACGACGTCGGCGCCGTAATTCTGGAACAGCTCGCGGAAACCCCAGCGCAGATAGAGGTTTTCACCGACACAGATCGGCGTCTTGGTTCGCATGCGGATCTGCTTCAGGGCCTCGACATTTTCCGCCGGGATCGGCTCTTCGAGCCACAGAAGATTGAAGCGCTCCATCTCGGCGGCGATGCGGCTGGCGCTCAGCACATCGTAGCGCGCATGCAAATCGATGCAGAGATCGACGTCGGGACCAACAGCGTCGCGCACCGCCGCCACACGTTCCACCATGAAGCGGAGTTCCGCGCCGTTGATGGTGTGGTTCATCCGGTCGAATTTCGTTGGATGGTGCAGATTGTCGATATCAAACTTAAGCGCCGTGAAGCCCTCCGCAACCATGCGGCGGGCGCGGGCCGCGCATCCCTGCGGCGATCCCGATTCGTCATCGCCGTCGCCGCAATCCGCGTAGAGCCTTATCCGGTCGCGGAACTTGCCGCCGAACATGCGGTAGAGCGGCTGGCCGGCGGCTTTCGCCGCCACGTCCCACAGCGCCATTTCGAGCCCGGTGAGGGCGATGAGAAAGACGCCGGCCTGCGCGCCGGAAAACACGTGATCGCGGCGGATCTTGTCCCAGCAATATTCGACATTGCGCGGATCCTGGCCGATCAATTCCGACTTCAGTTCCGAAATCAGCCCGACGATTGCGGCGGCACCTGCATCGGGGTTGGCTTCGCCATAACCGGAGATACCGGCGTCCGTATCGATCCGGATCAGCGTCGCCTTGCCGTGATAGGCGACGACCGCTGTCTTGATATCCACGATCTTCATCGGATCCTTCTCCCCGTAATGGCGTCGCACTTTACAGCACACAATTCTGGCTAAACGCCAACTTGTCTAATAAGCATACAAGATTGCCGAATGAGGCGTAAACCCCCTTTGAGAGATTTTGCGTCAGCCGGCTTCAGAGCCTCCCGCCTTACCTTGAATTATTTGGGAATTCGCGGTTTTTGGCGACGAATTGCGATTCCCGGAGAACGCACTTGTTAGACGAGTATATAAGCGTATAAATTGGGTAACGGCAGGGCCATGGCCCATATATGCCGGCAATCGGGAGGAACAGGATGCAACAGCGACAGCTGGGATCGTCGCCGGTCAAGGTATCGGAAATCGGACTTGGGACTTGGGGCATGTCGGGCGCGTTTTGGGGCGCGGCCGACGATAAGGAATCGATCCGGGTGATCCGACGCGCGCTCGAGCTTGGCATCACGCTAATCGATACGGCCGAGGCCTATGGACACGGCCATGCCGAGGAAGTCGTCGGCGAGGCACTGGCCGGCCGCCGCGACAAGGCCGTCATCGCGACCAAGGTCGCGCCCAATCATCTGGAACCCGCCGCGATAGAGGCGGCGCTCGACGGTTCGCTGAAGCGCATGCAGACAGATTATGTCGACGTCTATTTCGTCCACTGGCCGAACTCGGAGTTTCCGATCGGCCCGACCATGGAGATGATGGAGCGGCTGCGCGCGTCAGGACGGATCAAGGCGGTCGGCGTCTCGAATTTCAGCACCGCCGACATGGACAGCGCCCGCCAGCATGGCGTCATCGACGTGCTGCAGCCGCCCTACAACATGCTCTGGCGCGAGGTTGAGGCCGAAACGCTGCCTTATTGCCGCAAGCACAATATCGGCGTCATGCCATACAGCGGCCTGGCTCAGGGACTGCTCACCGGCACGCTGTCACCGGACACGAAATTCGTCGAGGGCGATGAGCGACGCACAACGGTGCTGTTCCAGCCGGGCACCTATGAGCGGGCGGTGAATGCCGTCGACCTCCTCAAGCCGATCGCGGCGCGCTACGGCAAGACGGTTTCGCAGCTTGCGATCCAGTGGCTCACCAGCAGGCCGGGCGTCAGCTCGCCGCTGGTCGGCGCCCGCACCATCAAGGAGCTGGAGGAAAACGTCGAGAGCGCCGGCTGGACGATCTCCGACGCGGACATTGCCGCCATCGACAGGATCACGGCCCCGATCTGGGCGGAAATCAAGGACAAGGGCGACATGTTCGGTTTCCGCGCACGCCAGCGCCAGGAACAACAAGCGAAGAGGGCCTAGGCCCCCTCTCAATTCAACGCCGTGTCCTCCCGGCACGCTGCGGCGCGGCCAGCGCAAATGCTGGCTGCGCTGCTTCTTCACCGAGGCAAGCCGACCGCGGTGGTTTTCTTGAGGTGCCGGCGCATCGCTTCTTCGGCTCGCTTTTCATCGCGCGCCACGAGCGCCTCGTAGATTGCCCTGTGCATTTCGGTCGCGGAGGGAAGCGCATGGGGCATCTGATTGCTGATGCGCCTGCTTGCCATCTGCCACCATCGGGACGAATACATGAAACGGTCGAGAATCCTGTTCTGCGCCGCGCGGCAAATCTCCATGTGGAAATCCAGATCGAGCTTCAGATAGGCATCCGGATTGTCCTCGCTGGCCGACATCGCCGCCAGCAAGGTGCCAAGACGCTCGAGGTTTTCCTTGGTCATATGCTTGGCCGCGATGGCGGCGATGGCCGGTTCGATGATGATCCGCGTAGCGTGCGCTTCGGCCAGGATCTCGCGCATCTGCTCGTGCGGCAGCCAGTCGATGAGCAATGGGCTGAGATAGTCCCACTCCTCGGCTGGACGCAGCACCACGCGCCGGCCCTGCGCGATCTCGATCATATCGAGCGACGCCAGGATCTTCAGCGCCTCTCGCGCGACCGCGCGCGAGACCCCGAACTCCTGAAGGATCTGCTGTTCCGACGGCCCCTGGGCGCCGGCGACACCGCTGCCGGCGATGCGTCGCGCCAGCACACCAGCTACCTGCTTGGGCAAAGTTTGAAGCTTGACCTCGACGGTATCCATCACTAACATCCACTTGTCTGATAAGCTTATAGGCTGATAGCTAGATATGCAGTCAACTTATCTCATAAAAACGCTCACTAGCCTATAACACGGCCTGCGGAAAGGGATCGAGCGGTGTCCAGTCGCCGTGCCCTGTTGCCGCCGTCCGAGATCGAGATCGATACGCCTTACCAACTGAGGCGTGTTGGAGCGCAAGTGTCCGATCGCCCGGAGGCTCGCAAGCGTCGTCCGGGAACCCATACAGGCAGTCTCGCCGCGGGAGGAGCACGCCGGCGGACTGTCGAGGGCGAAAGTCGTCGGCCGTCCCTGGACGGACCGATCCATCAAACCAGGAGGAGATTGTGATGTCCGGAACCTTATCGAGACGCAAATTCCTTGCCGCGAGCGCGGCGGTGACGGCCGGCTCGCTTGCCGCGCCGTGGGTTGCCAGGGCAGACGCTAAAGAGATCACCGCATTGCTGATCACGGGCGGCCCGCTCTATCCCAAATATTGGGAGAAGATCGTCCAGGACTTCACCGCCAAGACCGGCATCAAGGTTCGCTACGACCTCCTAGAATTCACGCCCCTGACGGCGAAGGTGGTCACGTTGAGCGCGGCACGGTCGAGCCAGTACGATGTCTACAGCACCCACACCGCGCAGATCGATTCCTACTTCAACCATTTCGCGCCGCTGAACAGCTATTTCAGCGACTCCGAGCTGGCAGACTTCTATCCCGTCGCGGTTAAATACCTGCGCGATCCCAAGACCGGAAATCTGGCGGCGATTCCGCGCAACATGGATGCGCGCGTTCAGTATTACCGCGGCGACATCTACCAAGAGAAGGGCCTGAAGCCGGCCGGAACCTGGGAAGAACTCGTCGATGTCGGGCTAAAACTCACTGGCAACGGGCACTATGGCCTTGTCGTGCCGGGGCAGGGGGACCCCGCCCAGCGCACCTTCAGCGACCTGCTTTGGCAGGCAGGCGGCGACTGGGTCGACCAGGCCAACAAGCCGGCGTTCAATTCCGAAGCCGGGATCAAGGCGCTCACCTTCTATCGCGATCTGATCCAGAAGCACAAAATCGTGCCGCCCGACGCCGTTGGCTATCAATGGAACGAGAACTCGACGGAATTCTCGTCCGGCACGGTCTATGCCACTTTCGATTGGCCGGGCGCCTTCGCCACCCTGTCCAATCCGGAAACCTCGCGCGTCGTCGGTAAATGGTCGACGGCGCCCTATGTGCGGGACAAGGAGGCGATCTCATGCGCCATCTCGCACGCCATGGCGCTGAACGGCCAATCCGGACGCAAGGAACCCGCCGTCGAGTTCATCAAATACACCGTCAGTACCGACGCCCAGCGGCTCCAGTTCGACCAGTTCACCAACTTCCCGAGCAGCCAGAGTCTGGCCAAGGAAGTGATCGCTGCGGCCAAGGGCCCGCAGGCCACTTGGCTGCAGCAGCTCGAGACGACGATCGCGAACGGTAAGGAATGGCCCAAGCTCGCCGGCTTCTCGAAGGTCTGCACCTTGATGTTCTCGGCCATCGAGCAAGCCCTGTCAGATCAGGTTTCGCCCGCCGACTCGCTCAATCAGGCGGCGAAGGAGGCGGAAGAGATCATGCGCCGGGCCGGAGCTTACGACTGATAATGGCGGCCGTCGCACAGCACCGGGGGCCAGGGCGCCGGCGACGTTCGCCGCTGCCCTACACCTGGCAGAGAGGCTATCTCCTAGCCAGCCCGGCGCTTCTCGTGATGCTGGCCATCCTGATCTATCCGCTCGGATACTCCTTTGTCATGAGCTTCTTCCGCTGGGATCTGAGCGGCTCGGCGCCATTCATCGGAACGGGAAACTACACCGACGAGCTCTTTGGCCGCCAGTTCAACCAGGCGCTGCGAAACCAGACCATTTTCAGCGTCGTTTCCATCACGATCGAAGTGGTGGCTGGCATGGCGATCGCCGTGCTGGTCAACGGCAAATTGCGCGGCATGCGGCTTGCGCGCACGTTGCTTTTGGTTCCGCCGATGATTGCGCCCGCCGTCGTCGGCCTGAACTTCCGATGGCTGTTCAACACCCAATACGGCTTGGTCGATGCGCTGCTGCGCATGTTCAACCTGCCTGACATTCCGTGGCTCAACCACCCGACCTGGGCGCTCGTCTCGGTGATCGTCGCCGACGTCTGGCAGAACACGCCACTGATGGTGCTTCTGTTCCTTGCCGGCCTGCAATCCCTGCCGCAGGAGCCGCTCGAGGCAGCCACGGTGGATGGCGCGACGCCGTGGCAGCGCTTCTGGCACATCGTTCTGCCGCTGATGCGCCCGGTCATCATGATCGCGCTGATGCTGCGCATCATCGACACCTTCCGCACCTTCGACGTCGTCTGGCTGATGACGCAGGGCGGCCCGGGCGGCGCTACCAATCTGCTCACCGTCTATTCCTACCTGCTGGCGTTTCAGGCGGTGGATTTCGGACACGCGGCGGCGGTCTCCTACATCGCGCTGGGCATGTCGCTGTTCGTGCTCGCCCTGCTCTACGGAGTGCCGTGGCTGATTGCGAAACGGAGGGCGATATGAGCGAAGCCGTCATCGTCGGCGCACGTTCCATGCCAAAGCGCCGGCGCCGCCGGTTCACGGCGGGAATCGCCGGTCAGTATTTGGCGCTAGTCGTCACAGTCGCGCTCACCGTCTTTCCGCTGGTGTGGCTGTTCCTGACCTCGATCCGAAGCTCGGCCGATATCTTCTCGGTTCCGGTGCACATCATCCCCGAGACAGCGACGCTGACGCAGTACGTCTCCGTTTTCGCCCAGTACGACACGATGGGCTATGTCTGGAACACCGTCATCGTCTCGGTGGCGACGGTCATCCTTGTCCATCTGCTGGCCATCCCCTGCGCCTATGCGCTGTCGCGCTTCAGGATGCCGGGCGCCATGCTGATCTTCGGGCTGCTTTTGATCATGCGCATGATCCCGGTCATCGCGCTTGCCATTCCGCTCTTCGCCGTGTTCGCCGCCATGGGCCTGCTCGACACTGTCTGGGCGCTGATCCTCAGCCATACGGCCGCCAAGCTGCCGGTTGCCATTTGGCTGCTTCTGGGCTTCATCCAGGATGTGCCGAAAGAGATCGAGGAGGCTGCCCAGTCGGATGGCGCCGGCACCGTGCGCACGCTGGTCCAGATCGTCGCGCCGCTGATTGCGCCGGGCATCGGCGCCAGCGCTGTCATCACCTTCCTCTTCACCTGGAACGACCTCTTACTCGCGCTAACGCTGACCTCGAGCAAGGCCGCGCAGACGCTGCCGGTCGGCCTCACCAATTTCGTCTCGCAGTTCGGCATCGACTGGGGCGCCATGTCGGCTGCCGGCGTGCTCATGGTCATCCCGACTTTGGTGTTCGTCTGGTTTGCCCAGGGGCTGCTGGTCAAGGGGCTCACGACCGGCGCGGTTCGCGGCTGAACGGCTTCGACTAAGGTTGAATGCAACTGAGTGACGATTAGCGAGGTTTCGCACCTCGCCGCGCATTGGAGGAAATAGAATGGAAGCTGACCAGATACCGGCGATACAGGACATTTCCCGGCCGCCACGAGAACTGGTCGACGCGCTGGCGGCGATCGGTTCGGCGACGCTGGCCAGTGAGCTCTACCACAAGATGGGCATTCGCGACCCGCAGATCCGTGGGCCGCGTCCGCTGAGGCTCGGCAGCACAGCGGCGGGGCCGGCCCTGACCCTCCAGTGCATGCCGAAGCGCGAGGATCTGTACAACGAGACGGAATACGAGGAGCCGGAGCGGCAACTGCACCGGCACGTGCTTTATCCCACTCAGCCCGGCGACATGGTGGTGGTCGATGCCCGTGGCGACATGGGCAGCGGCATCTTCGGCGAGATGATGCTGACCTATTTCGCCGGGCGTGGCGGCGCCGGCGTCGTTATCGACGGCTGTATTCGCGATTCCGCCCAGGCGGCGGCGCTCGACATCGGCATCTGGGTGAGGGGCGTCACACCGAATTTCCATGCCCAGACCAACATCGTTCCCTTCGCCGTCAACGTTCCGATCGCCTGCTCGAACGTGCTGGTCATCCCGGGCGATATCATCGTCGCCGATGACGATGGCGTGGTCGTCGTGCCGGTCGGCCTTGCCCCCAAACTGGTCGAACTCGCCGGCGCGCATATCGAGTGGGAAGAGTTTTCGCGCTTGCGGCTCGCGCAAGGAGGAGACCTGCGGAAATACTACCCGTTGAGCCCTGAGGGCGAGGCTGAATACCGCGCGTGGCGGCAGGCTCAACGAAAATGAGCCGTGCCGGTACGGGAGAAGAATAGGTGTCCGCAATCGAGATAGAACAGCTCGGCAAGAGCTTCGGCGCGGTGGAAGTTCTGCGCGACGTCAACATCGAGATCGCCAGCGGCGAGTTCGTGGTCCTGGTCGGTCCGTCGGGCTGCGGCAAGTCGACGTTGCTGCGCATCATCGCGGGGCTCGAAGAGCATACGACTGGCGAGATCCGCATCGGCGGACGCGTCGTCGACGAGATGCCGGCCAAGTCGCGCGACATAGCCATGGTGTTCCAAAGCTATGCCCTCTATCCACATATGAGCGTGGCCGACAATATGAGTTTCGCGCTGCGGCTGGCCAAGGTTCCCCGGGAAGAGATCGTCTCCAGGGTGAAGGCCGCGGCCGAGATCCTCGGTCTGCAGGACCTGCTCGGGCGCATGCCGCGTCAACTGTCCGGCGGCCAGCGCCAGCGTGTCGCCATGGGCCGCGCCATCGTCCGCGACCCTGCGGCCTTCTTGTTCGACGAGCCGCTCAGCAATCTCGATGCCAAGCTGCGCGTGAAGATGCGTGCCGAGATCAAGAAGCTGCACCAACGGCTGGGACGAACCAGCATCTACGTCACGCATGATCAGACAGAAGCGATGACGCTCGCCGACCGCATCGTGGTGCTGAACAGGGGCCGCATCGAACAGATCGGCACTCCCTCCGAACTCTACGAGAACCCGGCCAATCTGTTCGTCGCAGGCTTTATCGGCTCGCCGGAAATGAATCTCATCAACGGCCGCATCCAGAGTGGCGCATTCATCGCGGAGCAGGGCCTACGCCTGCCCTTGCCTCACGTGGCAGGGGTGGGGGACAAGCAAGGTGTGGTTTACGGGATTCGTCCTCAGCACATCGCTGTCGGAGGCAACCACGCACAGGCGAGAGTCCAGGTTGTCGAGCCGACCGGTGAAGCGCAGGAAATCACCTTGACCGCCGATGGCGTCGACCTGATGGCGGAGATCCGGGACCGGCCGCCCTTCAAGCCGGATCAGGAGGTGAACCTGGAGATCATGATGCATAAGGTACATCTGTTCGACGCCGAGAGCGGCAGGAGGATAAACTAAAGGAGCCTGTCCTCTCCGGACTGTCCCGCTTCGAGTGAGCTATGCCGCTGGTGTCTTCCCGGTGATCATATCCGCCGCCTTCTCGGCCATCATGATCACCGCTGCGTTGGTGTTCGATGATACGATGCGTGGCATCACCGAGCTGTCGCAGACGCGTAAGTCTTGCAGCCCGCGCAGGCGCAGTTCCGGATCAACGACGCTGTCGGCATAGCCGCCCATGCGGCAGGTGCCGACCGGATGGTAGGCGCTGCGGCCATGCTGGCGGGCAAAGGCTTCGAGTGCCGCGCGGCCCTTCGTCGCCGCTCCAGGCAAATGCTCGCGGCTGATGTATTTGGCGAAGGCCGGCTGAGAGAGGATCTCGCGGCTGATCTCGATGCCGTCGATGGCGCGTTCGACGTCGTAGCGTTCGGCGAAGGGATTGGGGTCGATAACCGGCGCATCGCGCAGATCCGCCGAGCGCAAAGTGACGCTGCCGCGCGAACGCGGCCGCACATGGTAGGAGTTCAACGTGCAGCCATTGCCGCCGGGGACCGAGCCGATACCTTCCTCGACACCGGCCCCGGGCAGGAAATGAAATTGGATATCTGGCGTCTTTTCCGAGCGGTCGCCCCACCAGAAACCGCCGGCTTCCACGATGTTGGAGGCAACCGGTCCTTTGCCGAAGAGCGCATATTCGAGGCCGGCGACGGCCTGCCAACGCTTCTTCTTGTAGCGGTCGATGCCGTGCGGCCCGTTGAGTTCCGCGACGACGTCCACGTCCATGTGATCGTGTAGATTCTGGCCGACCCCAGCGAGATCATGCACAGCTTTGATGCCATGCTTTTCGAGATGCGCGGCAGGGCCGATGCCGGACAGCATCAGGAGTTTCGGCGAGCCGATGGCACCGGCGGTGACGATCACCTCGCACTCGGCGTGCAGCAACTCGGCGCGACCATTGGCGATGATCTCGACGCCGACGGCCCGACCCTTCTCGACGACGACGCGGCTGACCGTGGCGCCGGTGCGCAGCGTCAGGTTCCCGCGGCCGAGAGCCGGTTTCAGATAGGCGACCGCGGTGCTCGAGCGCCTGCCATTGCGCGTCGTCGTCTGGTAGAAGCCGGCGCCTTCCTGCTCGCCGGCATTGAAGTCGGCGCGGAAGGGTAGGCCAGCCTGCTGCGCCGCCTTGACGAAGATCCTCGTCAGCGGGTGCGGCGTGCCGCTGGAAACGCCGAGCGGTCCGTCGATGCCGTGCTGGGAACCGGCAAAAGTGTCGTTGCCCTCGGACCGAACGAAATAGGGCAGCACATCGGCGTAGCTCCATCCCGCGCAGCCGAAGTCTGCCGCCCAATCGTCATAGTCCTGCGGACAGCCGCGCGTGAACACCTGGGCGTTGATCGAGGAGCCGCCGCCGAGCACGCGCGCCTGCGGGTAGATCATGACGCGGCCGTCGATCTCCTTGCCGGGTGCGGCGTCATAACCCCAGATCAGCGGCCCGGACGTCATCTTGAAGAAGCCTACCGGCATGTGGATGTATCGGTCGGTGTCGGGCGGCCCGGCCTCGAGCAGGACGACCGACAGGCTGGGATCCTCGCTCAGCCTCGCGGCAAGCACGCAGCCGGCCGAGCCGCCGCCAACGATGATATAGTCCGCCATTCTCACTCCCTTGCCGAGGCAAATCGGCCTCGCTTTACGCGCGACGATCTCAAGTCGCTTGTGCCGCGTCAAGAGAAAGGGTATGGTTGCCGTGTTGAAGGGTTATCGTACAAGTAGAGAGGCTTGACGACCCGTCACCGGAGGACCGGCCGCGCTCCCCGCGCAAGCGCCTGGCGGAAACAAATTAATCGGGAGGTTCGAAATGAAGGACAGCAATGGTCTTGTTTTTTCCGGCAGGCTGAGCCGCCGGACCTTGATGCTGGGCGCTGCCGCCGGGGCGGCGACGCTGGCGATGCCGAATGTGCTGCGCGCGGCCGACAAGCCGACGCTGGTGACGTCGATCCGCTCGTTGTCCAATCCCTACCACGCGGTGTGGAAGACCGGCGCCGAGGCTTATGCCAAATGGGCCGGGCTGGAGCACGTCACGCTGGTCTCGGAAGGCAACAGCGAGAAGGGCATCGCCGATATCAAAGCGATGCTGGCCAAGACCAACGGCAACATGGTGCTCAACTCCGATCCCAACGACACGCCCGACGCGCGCCCGATCGTCGAAGCCTGCGCCAAGGCCGGCGCCTATGTGGTGACGCAGTGGAACAAGCCTGCCGACCTGCACCCCAAGGACTTCAACCCGAACTATGTCTCGCATATCGAGTTCGACGGCATCGCCAGCGGCAAGACCATCGCCGAGATCCTGTTCAAGGCCATCGGCGGCAAGGGCGGCATCGTCGCGCTCGGCGGCCTGATCTCGACCACGGCCGCGATTGAACGCAAGAAGGGCCTCGATGCTGCGCTCGCCGCGAACCCCGACATCAAGCTGCTCGACTTCCAGGTCGCAAACTGGAAATCCACCGAGGCCTTCGACCTGATGGGCAATCTGCTGACCCGTTTCGGTGACGACATCAAGGGCATCTGGGCCGCCAATGACGACATGGGCTCCGGTGCGCTCGAAGCGCTGCGCGCCGAAAACCTCGCCGGCAAGGTGCCGATCGTCGGTGTCGACGGCATCAAGACGGCGGTCGACGCGGTGCGCACCGGCGAGTTCGCCTGCACGATCACCTCGGATCCGTTCTGGCAGGGCGGCATGGGGCTGGCTATCGGCTACAACGCCAAGATAGGCAAGTTCGACCCGGCCAAGGAGCCGCCGGAACACCGCGAATTCTACGGCAAGGCGGTGCTGATCTCGCACGACAATGTTGAGGAATATTACAAGACCAATGTCGAGTCGAAGCCCGAGATCAACTGGAACGATCTCTGGGGCCGGGTGACCGGAGCGATCCGGGCCTGACCCGTTTGGGGCGGGCCGGCTTCTCCCTGGCGACGGCCCGCCCCTTTTTGCCGGCGTCTTGCGCCCGCGGCCACGACGCCTGTCACCAGCAGACGGGAAGCGGTTTGTTGACAATCGATACAGAACCTCTGAAGTCCGTTTCGGACATCGAGCGGACAACGCTTATGACATTCCTCCCCGGCCGCATCGCCATCATGCTCGGCGGCAGGCGCTGGCGCAGCCTGGCACCGCTGGCGGTGCTGGTCGTGCTGTGCGTGCTGATCACCATTGCGAATCCCAATTTCATCGAGCTGCGCAACTTGGTGCGGCTCGCCAACTCCGCCGCAGTTCCGCTGACGCTGGCGATGGGGCTGACCTTCATTATCGTGATGGGCAGCATCGACCTTTCGGTCGAGGGTACCCTGTCTGTGGCGGCGATGGTGGTGGTGCTGCTCGCCGCCAATGACAGCAACGGCAACGATTATGGTTGGTGGGCGGTGCTGGCGGCGATCGCCGCCGGCACGGTCATGGGCCTCATCAGCGGTCTCGTCCAGACGATGCTGCGCATCCCGTCCTTCATGGCGACGCTCGGCATGTGGTTCATCGGACTTGGCCTGTCGGTCTATATGCTGGGCGGCTCGGCCATACGACTGAACGACGCCTCGATCCGCAATCTCGCCTTGCACCGTTTCCTCGGCCTGCCGCTGGCGGTCTGGGTCGCGCTCGGCGCGTTCGCGCTTGCAGCGGTCATCCAGTATCACACCAGGCTTGGCCGCCACATATTGGCGATCGGCGGCGACGAGGACGTGACCAAGCTCTCCGGCGTCAATGTCGTGCGCGTGCGGATCGCGGCGTTTGCGCTGGCCGGCTTCTTCTTCGGCATTGCCGGTGTGCTTGCCGCGGCGCAGCTCGGCCAGTCGCACGCCGTCATCGGCGACGGCAGGCTGTTCGCGGCGGTCACGGCCGTCGTCGTCGGCGGCACGGCGCTGACCGGGGGCGAGGGTGGCGTCGTCAATACGCTGATCGGTGTGCTGATCGTCACCGTTTTGGCCAATGGCATGATCCTGCTCGGCATCTCGCCTTACATCCAGCAGACGGTGCAGGGCCTGATGATCATCGCGGCGGTGGCGCTGTCGCTCGACCGCGTTCGCCTGAAGATCGTGAAGTAAGCGCCATGCTGCAGGCAACCGGCATCATCAAGAATTTCCCCGGCGTCCAGGCGTTGCGCGACGTCTCCATAGAGGTGCGGCCGAACGAGGTGGTCGGACTGATCGGCGAGAACGGCGCCGGCAAGTCGACGCTGATGCGCCTGCTGGCCGGCGGCTATCGGCCGGATGGCGGTACGATCACCCTCGACGGCGAACAGCTCAAGCTACGCAACGCCCGTGACGCGGCCAGGAACGGCATCGGCATGGTGTTCCAGGAACAATCGCTGGTGCTCAACCTGACCGTCGCCGAAAACATCTATCTCGGCGAAGAAGACCGCTTCACCCGCTTCGGTCTTGTCAACTGGCGCGCCATGAATGCTGCGGCGCGCCGGCAACTGGCCAAGATCGGCGTCGACATCGACGTCACCGCGCGCACCTCCGAACTGACCTTCGCCGCGCGCCAGATGGTCGAGCTCGCCAAGGCGCTGACGCTGGAGGAGATGGTCGAGCGTCCGCTGCTCATCTTGCTCGACGAGCCGACCTCGGTGCTCAACGCCGCCGATATCGAGGTTCTGTTCGCGCGGGTGCGCTCGCTCAAATCCCGCGCCAGCTTCGTCTTCGTGTCGCATCGCCTCGACGAAGTGCTGGCGATTTCCGACCGCGTCTACACGATGAAGGACGGCGCGGTCGTGGCCGAACACCGCGCCGCGGAAGTCACCGCGCCGGAGCTGCACGAGATCATGGTCGGGCGCGGGCTGCAGGCCGAATATTATCGCGAGGCCCGTCAGCAGCCGCCGGGCGATAAGATCATGGTCGAGGCCAGGGGCCTGGGCGCCAGCGGCTTCTATCATGGTGTCGACCTTTCGATCCGCGCCGGAGAGATCGTCGGCATTGCCGGCGTCGTCGGCTCCGGACGCGAGGAGGTTACCCGTACGGTCGGCGGCTTCCTGCCACATGATGCGGGCGAGATGAAGATCGCCGGCGAGACGGTTCGCTTCAGCTCGCCAGAGCCGGCAGTGCGCAAGGGCATCGGCTATGTGCCGCGCGAGCGCAGGCTGGAAGGCCTGGTGATGTTTCTGTCGATCGCCGAGAACATTTCGCTGGCGGATCTCTCGAGCGTCATGCGCAACGGGGCCATCGATTACGGCAAGGAGCGGCGGCTTGCCGCTGACTGGATCAAGCGGCTCAGCATCAAGGCGCCCGGGCCCGACGCCGCCTGCCGCAAGCTCAGCGGCGGCAACCAGCAGAAGGTGGTGCTGGCGCGCTGGATGACGGCGGGCTCGCGCATCCTGGTGCTCGACCACCCGACGCGCGGGCTTGATGTCGGCGCCAAGGAAGAGGTTTACGAGCTGGTGCGCGACCTCTCGGACCAAGGCGTGGCGATCCTTCTGATCTCCGACACGCTGGAGGAGACGATCGGCCTGTCGCACCAGGTTCTGGTGATGCGCGACGGCGAGATCACCGCGCGCTTCGATGCCAGCCCCGGCAACAAGCCGGATCAGGTCGAGTTGCTACGAGCGATGGTGTAAGCCGATGAATGAAGGTTTTTCCATCAAGCAGGTCTTCGAGGGCAAGTGGACGCAAGGCGCCATCCCGCTGGTGCTGCTTGTCGCCCTTTTGCTGATCATCGAGATCGCCGCGCCCGGCTTCCTGACCGGCGAGACGCTGGCGCTGCTCTTTGCCAACACCGCCGTGCTGTTTATGCTGGCGACCGGCGTCACCTTCGCCATCCTGCTCGGCGGCATCGACCTGTCGATCCAGGCGGTCGCCTCGCTGGCGAGTGTGATGCTGGCGCAATTGCTGCCCTCGCTCGGCTTCGCCGCGTTCCCGGTGGCGATCCTGTCTGGCCTCGCCTTCGGGCTGCTGAGCGGCATCGTCCACGTCAAGCTGCGCGTGCCGTCCTTCGTGGCGACATTGGCTACCGGCGGCGTGGTCACGGGCCTGGCGCTCTGGGTCTCCAACGGCCGCGCCATCACCATCGAGGAAGCCGGGCGTGAAAAGACGGCGTGGATCAACGCTACGATTTTCGGCCTGCCGATGGTGGTGCTGATTTCGGCCCTGATCGGCATCGTCAGCTTCCTCGCGCTGCGTTACACCCGCTTCGGCCGCCAGGCGATCGCGGTCGGGGCCGGCGAACCAGCGGCGTGGGCGGCCGGCATTAATGTCGACCGCACTAAGATCATCGCCTTTGCCGCATCGGGCATTCTGGCGGCCATCGCCGGCGTCGTGCTGGCGGCCAGGCTGTCCAGCGGCTCGCCGGTGCTCGCCAACCAGCTGCTGCTCCCCGCCATCGCCGCCGTCATCGTCGGCGGTACGGCCATCACCGGCGGGTTGGGCGGCGTGGCGCGCACCGCGGTCGGCGCGCTGATCATCTCGATCGTGCGCATCGGCATGACCTTCGTCGGCGTCAACATCTTCCTGGAAAATATGGTGTTCGGCGCGGTGCTGATCGCCGCCGTCGCCATAACCATCGACCGCAGCAAGATCGCGGTCATCAAGTGACGAACCGATCCGCACCGCCTCCCAAGCAAACGCGGACCAAGTGGGACCGCATCGGCAATGAGCCGGTGCGGTCCGGGCTGAATTTACTGCATCGTGTCCAGGCCGATCAGCTCGATCTTGTAGCCGTCGGGATCCTCGACGAAGGCGATGTGAGTGGTGCCGTGCTGCATCGGTCCGGGCTTGCGCGGGATCTTGGCACCGCGCCTCTCGAGCTCGGCGCAGACGGCGTAGATATCGTTGACGCCGAGCGCCAGATGGCCAAAGCCGGTGCCGATCTCATAGGGTTCCTCGCGGCCCCAGTTCAGCGTCAGCTCAACGACGGCTTCCTTGTCCTCGGGTCCATAGCCGACAAAGGCATTGGTGAACTTGCCGCCGGGATAATCGTCGCGGCGCAGCAAGGTCATGCCGAGCACCTCGGTGTAGAAGGCGATCGACTTGTCGAGGTCGAGCACCCTGATCATGGTGTGCATATAGCGAAAGCCGGGGGCGTCGCTCATTGGGAAAGTCCTCCGAATTCAGTGATTTGCCGGTCTGACCATCCACATCAAGCGGCCTCGGGAAGAAGCATGCTATCGCTTGATGTTCTCAATCAGGGTTGTATGATAACACGACAAGATTAGTGGTTGTCCAGTCGTTTCCGGAAGGTCCAGGTTCAATTCATGAATGCAGTGCCGCCCATTTCCGCATCGCTGATCGCCGCCCTCGCCGGCGTGCTGTCCGATGGCGGGCTGCTGACCGAACCGCAAGACCTGGCGCGCTACAGCCGCGACTGGTCGGGCGACCATGTCGGCCGCCCGCTGGCGGTGGCGCGGCCCAGCTCGGTGGAAGAAATGTCGGCGCTGATGCGGCACTGTCATGCCGAGCGCATCCCCGTCGTGCCGCAGGGCGGGCTGACCGGCCTTGTCGGCGCGGCGGTGGCGGCTGACGGCAATGAGGTCGTCGTCTCGCTGGAGCGCATGAACAGGATCCGCTCGATCAGTCCGATCGACTTCGCCATGGTGGTCGAGGCCGGCTGCATCCTCGAGGACGCCAAGCGCGCGGCGGAGGAGAGTGACTGCATCCTGCCGATCACCTTCGGAGCGCAAGGCAGCTGCCGCATCGGCGGCAATGTCGCCACCAATGCCGGCGGCTTCAACGTGCTGCGCTACGGCATGACGCGCGACCTGGTGCTTGGCCTCGAAGTCGTGCTGGCCGACGGCCGGATCTGGAACGGGCTGAAGGTGCTGCGCAAGGACAATCGCGGCTACGATTTGAAGCAGGTCTTCATCGGCTCGGAAGGCACGCTCGGCATCGTCACCGCGGCGGCGCTGAAACTCTTCCCCAAGCCGACGCAGATCGAAACGGCGCTTGTCGGCCTACGCTCCGTCGAGGATGCAATGGCGCTCTATGCGCGGGCGCGGCGCGGTTGTAGCGACTTGCTAAGCGCCTTCGAGTTGATCCTGCGCGGCGGTATCGAGATCACCATGCGCGAGGGCAAGGATTTCCCCGATCCGCTCGGCAAGCCTTATCCCGCCTATGTGCTGATCGAGGTTTCGTCCGGTGGGCTTATCGACCTCAAGGATATGCTTTTGAGTTTTCTCGCCGGCGTCGGAGATCTTGTCGAGGACGGCATTGTGGCATCGACCCGGGCGCAGGCCGAGCGCCTGTGGCTTTACCGCGAGATCATGGTCGAGCGGCAGGGCCGCGGCGGCCGCTATCTGCGCACCGATGTCTCGGTGCCGATCTCCAAGCTTGCCGATTTTGTCGCCGACGCGCTCACCGAACTTGGACGGGCGAGACCCGACGCGCTGCCCGTCACCTACGGCCATGTCGGCGACGGCAACATCCATCTCAACGTCGTGCCGCCGGAGGGCATGGGGGCCGAGGCGATCGAGCATCTGTTCGAGGAGGCGGAAGCGGAGATTTTCGCCGTCGTCGACCGCTATGGTGGCTCGATCAGCGCCGAGCACGGCATCGGCCGGGTCAAGCAGCGGGCCTTCCTCGACCGCATCGATCCGGTGACGCTCGATCTCGCTGCAGGCATCAAGGATGCTTTCGATCCGCGCCATATATTGAGCAACGGCCGCATTCTGGCGTCCGCATCCGCGCTCGACTATAGGTGAGCGATGACGCTGAAGCTCGACAAGGTCAATCGCGGTCCGCACCTCTCCACGCTCGTGGCGAGTTCCATCTCGCGCGAGATCGCGCAAGGACGCCTCAAACCCGGCGATCAGCTGCCGACCGAACAGGCGCTGGCGACCACCTTCGGGGTCAGCCGCAACGTGGTGCGCGAAGCGATCGCCAGGCTGCGCTCCGAGGGCCGCATCTGGTCGCAGCAGGGCAGGGGTGCCTTCGTCGCCGACGCGACCAACGCCACGGTGCTGACGATCGACTATGAGACCTTGCAGCGGGCGGATTCCTTTCGCAATCTTTTCGAGCTGCGCGGCATGCTGGAAGTGCAGATCGCCGCGCTGGCCGCGACCCGCCGTTCCGATGCGGATATCGTGGCGATGGAACAGGCGCTCGACGGTATGCGCATGGCTCCCTATGGCAGCGTTGCCTGGCTGAAGAACGATCTCGGTTTCCACCGTGCGGTCGCCGATGCCACCCAGAACCCCTATATGGGCCAGTTTCTCGTCTTCGTTTCGGAGCGGGTGCGCGAAAGCATCCTGGCCGCCGGCAATCAGCAGAAGTCCGACGACATGGCGCGCACGACCCTGGGCGAGCACGAACGCATTCTGGCGGCGATCAAGGCCGGCGACGCGAAGGGCGCGAGCGCGGCAATGACACGGCATCTCGCCGGTGCGGCCTCACGCGTTGGACTGCCAGGCGGCGACGCTGAGGCCGCGTCGCCGACACGGCATTCGAGGTTGCGAAAGGCCGTGCGCGGGCGGGCAGGGTAGGGCCGCGCAGCCACCTCCCTCACTCGGCCGCAGCCTCAATCAATGAAACGCCGTTGAGCTCAGCAACAATATCCGACAGCGCCGGCACGAATTTTTCTCCGTGCCCCGTAGCGACCGCCGTGGCAAAACCGTTGCGGACCACGGCGCCGACCGGGTTGGCAATACCGGCGGCCTGCGCGAAGGAGGCGAGATAGGTCATGTCCTTCAGCGCATTGGCGATGGCGAAGCGCTGGGCGTTCTCGTTGCGGTTGAGCACGAAGTCGAAGAAGGCCTGGTAAAAGCCGCAATCCATGCGGCTGCCGGAAATCACGCTGTTGAAGACCTGCGGCGTCAGCCCGGCTTTGGCACCCAGCGTCAGCGCTTCGGAATAGATCGCCGAATAACCCATTGAGATGAAATTGTTGAGCAGCTTCATGGTGTGGCCGCTGCCGGTCGGGCCGGTGTGGACGATTCGCGCAGCGAAGGCTTCGAGCACTGGTCGCGCGCGGGCGATCGCTTCCGCCGCGCCGCCGACCATGACGTCGAGTTTGCCTTCGGCGGCTTCCTTGGGCGTGCGCGCCAACGGCGCGTCGATCAACGTCACGCCATTGGCGGCGAGTTCGGCGGCAAGCGCTATCGTCGAGGAGGGGTTAGAGGTCGAGCAGTCGACTATCAATAGCGGCTTGCCGGAGGCTGCAAGCCCGTCCGGTCCTTTCACGACCGCCTCGACCTGCGGCGAACCGGTAACGCAGATCAAAACAATGTCGCAACCTTCAGCGAGCGCGCGTAGTGTCGCCGCCTGGCGGGCGCCGGCGTTGACCAGCTTCAGCGCCGCATCCTGGTTTCGGTGCGCCCAGACCGTCAGAGGCCAGCCCTTAGCCAGAAGGTTGGCAGCCATGCCCGAGCCCATCGCGCCCAGGCCGATAAAGCCGATTTTCTGCTTCATGTTGGTCTTCCAGTGCTGTTGGAATTTCTGTTTTGATGCATGTCGATGTCCGGGAACCGCTGTGCACTTCCGGGGGGCATGCATTGGAAACGAAAGATTGCCGTTGCAACCAAGCGGTGCGATCCTTGGCCTGAGAATCGATTTAAGAGGCCGGTTTTCCGATGACGGATCGCCAGGGAGCAATGTTCGGCGCCATTCGCCAGTCCCCCAATCTCAGGGGCGAACTGGTGGAGAAATTTGCCGCGCAGATCGAGGCCGGCGATCTTGCGCCTGGCCAGCGGCTTCCCACCGAGCAGGAGATCGTCAACGCGACGGGCGTCAGCCGGACGGTGGTTCGCGAGGCGCTGGCATCGTTGCGCGCACGGGGGCTGATCACGACACGGCAGGGCCTCGGCGCCTTTGTGGCCCAGGAGCCCCCGCCGAAAACCTTTTCGATCGTGCCGACGGATGTCGAATCGATCGACGAGATCCTGGCGGTGCTGGAGCTGCGCATGGGCGTCGAGGCGGAGGCGGCGGCGCTGGCGGCCACGCGCCGGACCGCCAAGGACCTTGGGCTTATGGCTAAGCAGCTCGACGCAATCGACCGGGCGATCGCCGAAACGGGTCTCGCCGCGACCGAGGATGCGGCTTTTCATCGGGCGATTTCGCTCGCCTCGCACAACGCCTACTTCAGCCGGCTCTTCGACACGTTCGGCACTGCGATGATCCCCCGCCAATGGACGCAATTCGATCAGATGGAGCCCGACGAGCGCGAGCGGCATTTCGAGCGGACGCGGCGCGAGCACCGGGCGATCCATGATGCCATCGCAGCACGCGACGCCAAGGCGGCGCAGCGCGCGATGCGGCTGCATCTTTCCCGTTCCTACAAGCGCTTCGAGCAGCTCCGAGACGGAACCGCACATCTGAAGTAGATCGGGCGAGGTCGCCCGAGCGGCGCATGGCGCTTCGCGAGAGGCAGCTACGACGCGGCTTTCAAAGTGCGGCCGGCCGTGATTGGCATTATGCGCCCATGCCAGGAACATTCCGTCGTCCTCCAGCCCGCCGGTAGATCCAAAACCAGCATTTCCGTCATCACCTTTTGCATGCTTACAGGGTTGTCATACAACCATTCGATCTGATATTCCTGCGGGGATGACCCGTCAAGAGGACGCGGTTTTTCAGGAGTGGTTTCTATGCATCAAAGGCGATTTGGCCGCACCGGCTGGCAAGTGTCGGAAATCGGCTTCGGCAGTTGGGCGATCGGGGCCGATTGGGGCGACGTCGAGGAGAAGGACGCCATCGCGGCGCTTAATGCGGCGCTCGATTCAGGCGTGACGATGATCGACACGGCCGATGTCTATGGCGACGGCCGGGCGGAAAAACTGATCGCGAAGACGCTGAAGGGGCGGGGCGGCGCGAGGCCGATGGTCGCCACCAAGGCCGGCAAGCGGCTGAACCCGCATGTCGCCGCAGGCTACAATCGCCAGAACCTGACCAGCTTCGTCGAGCGCAGCCTGCGCTATCTCGAGGTCGACGTGCTGGACCTGGTGCAGCTTCATTGTCCGATGACAGAAGTCTTCTATCAGCCCGAGACCTTCGATGCGCTGGAGAAGCTGGTCGAGGAAGGCAAGATCCGTCACTACGGCGTCAGCGTCGAGAAGGTCGAGGAAGGCATCAAGGCGCTGCAATATCCCGGCGTCGTCAGCGTCCAGATCATCTACAACATGTTCCGGCAGCGGCCCGCGGAACTGTTCTTCGACATGGCGCGCCAGAAGGACGTTGCCATCATCGTCAGGGTGCCACTGGCCAGCGGGCTCCTGTCCGGCAAGTTCAAGAGCGATTCCAGCTTCAGCGCCAAGGACCACCGCAGCTACAACCGGCAGGGCGAGGCCTTCGACGTCGGCGAGACATTCGCCGGGGTGAATTACGAGGAAGGCCTGCAAGCGGTCGAGGAATTGCGGGCGCTGCTGCCGCCAGGCGCCACCATGGCGCAATGGGCGCTGCGCTGGATCCTGATGAACCCGGCGGTGACGGTCACCATTCCGGGCGCCAAGTCGGTCAGGCAGGCGCAAGAGAACGCCGCCGCGTCCGACCTGCCGGCGTTGTCGCCGCAACTGATGGAGCGCATCGCCGACATCTATGAGCGGCGCATCAAGGTCTCCGTCCACCAGCGCTGGTGAGCGCCATGACAGCCGGTCGGCCCCTGGTTGCTGGTAAGCAACTGATCATCGATGGGCATCAGCATTTCTGGGATCCGGCGGATGGATCCTGCGGCTGGATGACGGAGGACTACGCCGCCATACGTCGCGTGTTTGAGCCCGACGACCTCAGACCGGCGCTTGCCGCAGCCGGCGTGGACAGGACCATCCTGGTCCAGACATGGCATTCGCTCGACGAGACACGCGCATTCCTTGAGACGGCCAGCCGGACCGATTTCGTCGCTGGCGTCGTGGGATGGGTCGACCTCGCCGATCCCGAGGTGGCGGCCACACTGTCCGAGCTGAAGGCGCGGCCAGATGGCCGTTACCTGGTCGGCATCCGTCACCTCGTGCACAACGAGGCGGATCCGAACTGGCTCTTGCGCGCCGATGTCCAGCGCGGGCTGGCGGCTGTCGCCGAAGCAGGGCTCGCCTATGACCTGCTGTTGAAGGAGCCGCAGATTCCGGCTGCCCTGGAGACGGTGGCGCGGCATCGCAATTTACGTTTCGTGGTCGACCACGTCGCAAAACCGCGCATTGCGCAGCACGCGATGGAGCCGTGGGCCGGATTGATGCAGGGCTTTAGGGCGCATCGCGACCATGTCTGGTGCAAGCTGTCCGGGATGGTCACGGAAGCCGACTGGCGGCACTGGAAGCAACAGGATCTGCAGCCCTATGTGGACGAGGTCCTTTCCATTTTCGGCCCGTCGCGATGCCTGTTCGGCTCGGATTGGCCGGTCTGCCTGGTCGCAGCCGACTATCAGACGGTCAAACGCACCCTTGGCGAGTGTCTTGCCGGGCTGGCCGAAGAGGAACGTTCGCAGATTTTTGGCGCTTCCGCCGTCGAGGCCTACCGCTTGTCGCTGTGACGGTGGCAAGGCTCTGAGCCCTCCCGCCTTGCGGTTGCCCGGCCACATTCATCATCACCACGATCGCTGCGCATGTCTCTGCGTTGGGCATCTTTGTCCAGCGCCTCGCACCGACTGCAACCCTTCCTCGCCCAAGCTGAGATCAGATAGGGAAGAACCAAAGGCGCGACACGCAACTTGGCCGCTCGCTTCGAGGCCGAGGTCGTGTTGACACCAATGTTACATGGTAATAGGGTTGTATGACAAGTTGGCCATGTAACGGGAGGAACATGCATGAGACAGCTAGGACTTGGATTGACAATCGCGGCCGCGGGGCTCGCCATGGCTTTGCAGACGGCCCGCGCCGACGAGGAGCTGCCCATCGGCGTCATCGCCGCGCAGTCGGGCTCGTTCGTTTCGGCCGGCAACACCATCGTCGGCGCCGCCAACCTAGCGGCGCAGCAGATCAACGACGCCGGCGGCATCAAGGTCGGCGACAAGACCTACAAGATCAAGCTCTATATCCGCGACAACCGCACGGATGTGAACGTCACCATCGCGGCCGCGCGCGAGCTGGTCAACGACATCGGCGTCAAGGCGATCTGGGGCACCGAGACGCATGACTTCTCGGTATCCATGGCCAAGATCACCGGCCCGGCCAAGGTCCTGCAGTTTTCCGGCAACAGCTCGCTCGGCGCCGTGCTCGACAACAAGGCCGTCGCCGAGGATGGCTGGCTCCACTACACGTTCCAGAGCGAGCCGCAGGAATGGCAGCGCAGCGGCAGCACCGGCAAGGGCGTGCTCTCGCTTCTGACGCCGCAGCTGAAGTCGCCGCCGAAGCATTCGGTGGTGTTCGTCGGCAATGACGCGACCGGGCAGTATCTGTCCTCGCACTATGTCAAGGCGCTCGAGGCGGAAGGCCAGAAAGTCGACCTGGTGCAGTATCCGCCGGACACGACCGACTTCTCGCCGCTGCTCACCCGCATCAAGGGCATGAAGCCCGATATCGTGCATTTCTGGTACAATGGCGATTCAACGCTCACCGCTTTCCCGCAGGCCCTCAAGCTCGGCGTGGCGCCGTCCTATTTCCTGTTCGGCGTCGATCCGGGCATCTATCAGGAGCGGAGCCTGAAGGCTGATGTGCCGGTGACGCTGAGCTGCGTGCCGGTCTGCTGGGGTTCATCGCCATACCCCGAAGTGAAGCAGTATTTCGACAAGTATTTCGGACTCGGCGCCGCCAAGGGCCCGCAGTCCTCGGTCTCGCTGCTCTATTACGATTACTTCTTCTGGTACGCCAAGGCGCTGGAGAAGGTCGGCAAGATCGACGATCCGGACGCGGTGGTCGCGGAGCTCCTGAAGTCGGACTACAAGGGCGTCGTGTCGCCGGTGCCGCTTGTGTTCAACAAGCACCACCAGGTCACCTTCGCGACCGAGGTTTGCATGGTCGAGCCCAACACATCCGACCAGTTCAAATGCGCGGTCGAGCAGCCGCCGGCCGCTCCGCCGCCCGGCGACAACGGCGGCTGAGCCGGCCCGCGACAAAATCCGACATCGGGATGGGCGGCGAGGTTCCGTCCATCCTCCCCTTGCAGGCTCGCCACCCGGATTTGACGATGGACATTTTTGTGCAGCAACTGGTGAACAGCCTCTCGGTTGCCAGCGTCACCATTCTCATCGGCATCGGCATCACGCTGATCTTCGGTCTCGCCGGCATCGTCAATTTCGCACATGGCGAGTTCCTGATGGTCGGCGGCATGGCGACCTGGTTTATGGTCGGCGCCGGCATGAACTTCTTCGTGGCCCTTGTGCTCGCCGGGCTGCTGGTCGGCGCGCTCGGCTTTGCCGCCGAAAGATGCCTGTTCCGCTTCACGCTCAACCGGCCGATGAACGGCTTCATCATGTCGATCGGCCTCAGCGTCATCCTGCAGCATGCGGTCATCCGCGTGTTCAACGAATTCCAGAAAAGCATCACCGACCCGGTCGGCCTGGTCTGGACGATCGGCGGCGTCGACATCATCGCCATGCGCGCGATCGTCGTCGCGATAACGGCCATCATCGTGGCGATCACCTATTTCGGCATCTCGCGCAGCCGCTATGGGATGGCGTTGCGGGCGAGCGTTGCGGACCGCGACACCGCCGAGCTGATGGGCATTCCGGTGCGCCGCTACGTCACCGGCGTCTTCATTTATGGCAGCCTGCTTGCCGGAATAGGCGGCGCCTTGATGATCTCGCTGTTTCCGATCACACCGTTTACCGGCAGCGTCATCATCATCCGTGGTTTCGCCGTCTCGCTGATCGGCGGCCTCGGCAATGTCGGCGGCGCGGTCGTCGGCGGCCTGGTGCTCGGCTTGGTCGACGGTCTCAGCGCCGGCTACGGCTATCCGGAATGGACCGACGCCTATTCGCTGGTCGTGATGATCCTGATCCTGGTGCTGCGGCCGCAGGGCCTGCTCGGCGGCACGCTCGGCCCCAAGGCATCGTGAGATGTCGATGCCAGTGACCGACAACAGCGCCGGCAAGACAGGCGCCGCGCCAGAAGGCGCCAGAGCACGGGATCGCCTGGCGCTTCTGACGGCGGACAACGCCGCCGTTCCCCTGCCGGCCGGCGTCCAGGCGATCACGGCCATCCTTTTGGCAGTGCTGCTCATCGCCTTGCCCTGGCTCGGCCTCGGCTACCGCTTCCTGTCGATCGCCATCACCACGCTCTATACGGCGATCGGGCTCTACGGCCTCGGCCTACAGTTCGGCCAGGCCGGCATCATGTCGGTCGGCCATGCGGCGCTGATGGGCGTCGGCGCCTATGCCTCGGCGATCCTGTCGGTGCAGCTCGGCCTGGGTTTGTGGGCATCGCTGCCCTTCGCCATGGCGCTGTCGGCGATCGTCGGCGGCGTCATCGGCCTGCCGACGCTGAGGGTCGGCGGCCAGCATTACATCATCATCACCTTCTGCTTCTGCGCGCTGTTCGTCATCGTGCTGACCAATGGCGGCACCTTCACCGGATCGGCGACCGGCCTCGACGTCGGCTCCGTGACACCCTTGCCTGGCATCAATTTCGACAAGCTCTCCAACAATTACTACCTGGTCCTGGCGGCGCTGTTCCTGGCGGTTGTGGCAACCTATCTCATCGGCAATTCGCGCTACGGGCGGACGTTGCGGGCCATCCGCGAGAACGAGCAACTGGCGCGTTCGGTCGGCATCAATGTCGACCTGCACAAGCTCGGCGTGCTGATGGTCTCGGGCCTGTTCGCGGGCCTCGCCGGGGTGCTGCAGCTCTACTATCTGCGCCACATCTCGCCGACCCTGTTCGGCGCCTTTCCCAGCCTCTACCTCGCGCTGATGGTCATGCTGGGCGGCGCCCGCTATCTCTACGGGCCGCTGATCGGCGCGGTCGTCGTCAATTTCCTGCCCGAGGTGCTGAACCTCGATCCGGTCGATTCCCGCATCGCCTACGGCGTCTGTCTGCTCCTGGTGATCCTGCTGCTGCCGGGCGGCGTCGGCGCCGGCATCAAGAACATCTACTGCGCGATTACCGGCGGCTTCGAGACGCAAAAGCAAAGAGGTTCGAATGGCCGCGCTTGAGGTGAGGGGCCTGCGCAAGCAGTTCGGCGGCGTGGTCGCGCTCAACGGCATCGATCTCGACATCGACACCGACCGTGTCGTCGGTATCGTTGGCCCTAACGGCTCCGGCAAGACAACTTTGTTCAACGTCGTCACCGGCGTCCATCCGGCGACCGGCGGCGCGGTGTTCTGGCATGGGCAGGACATCACCAATATCGGCGCGCATCGCATCGCGCGAAAGCGGCTGGTGCGGACGTTCCAGCAGGCGATGTCGTTTCCGGGCCTGACCGTCGACGAGAACGTCCGGATCGCCTGGGAGCAGGGCAGGAAGGGAGACGGCCGCTGGGCGTCACCGGGCATGATCCTCGAGTTTGTCGGCCTGGCGCCGCTTAGCAAGGCGATTGCGGGATCGCTGCCCTTCGGCAGCCTGAGACGCCTTGGGCTGGCCGTCGCGCTCGGTGTGTCGCCCGAACTCCTGCTCCTGGATGAGCCCGGCGCCGGGCTGAACGACAGCGAAGCCCAGGCCTTCGCGGCGGTCATCGCGCAGCTGCCGCCGCAAGGCATCGGCGTGTGCCTGATCGACCATGACATGGACATGATGGCCGACCTCTGCGACCGCCTCATCGTGCTCGATTTCGGCACGAAGATCGCCGAAGGTCCGCCGGGCGAGGTGCTCGCCGACCCCAAGGTCCGCGAGGTCTATCTCGGTCCCGACAAGAAGGCGGCCGCGTCATGAGCCTGCTTGCCGTCGAGCATGTCGACACCGGCTACGGGCCCGTCGCCGTCAATCGCGACGTCTCGCTCGCGGTCGGCCAAAACGGGATCGTCACCATTCTGGGACCCAACGGCGCCGGCAAGACGACGCTGCTGCGTTGCATCGCCGGCCTGGTGAAGCCGCGGCGCGGCACGGTGACCTTCGAGAGCCGCGACGTCACCAAGCTTCACGCCGACGAAAAAGCAACGCTCGGCATCGTGATGGTGCCGGAAGGCCGCCGCGTGTTCGCCGACATGAGTGTGCGCGAGAACCTTTTGCTCGGCGCCTACTGCCGCAAGGACCGGGATGCTATCGAAGCCGACATCGCCTTGATGGAAAGCTATTTCACCATCCTTGCCAAGAAGCGCGGCGCCAAGGCCGGGACGCTCAGCGGAGGCCAGCAGCAGATGCTGGCCATCGCGCGCGGCCTTATGGCCAGGCCACGCATCCTGTTGCTCGACGAGCCGTCACTCGGGCTATCGCCATTGCTGGTCTCGGAGCTGCAGGGCATCATCATCGACGTGCGCGAGAAGTTCCGCGCCGCGATGCTGCTCGTCGAGCAGAACGCCGGACTGGCACTCTCGGTGGCCGAGCAAGGCTATCTCATGAATTCCGGGCGCATCGTAGCTTCAGGCGGCATCGAAGAGTTGCAACAGTCATCGGTCATGCAGGAGCTCTATCTCGGCAAGAGGGCACGGCAGAACCAAAGTTCCTCGCAGGCTTAATATTCGCAGTGTCTAACGGCGATAGCCCGAAGTGGGTTCGGTCCGATGCCTGCAGAGATCCGCCGGCGCCGGAAGATCGTGGGAAGATCTCACAATGCCCAACCCGCGTTGGACGATTGTCCCTTATCTTCAACGCGTATCACCACGGTGATCAGCGCGTGAAATAAAAGCAAATCACAATCCGGCAGCGACTTCTTGGATGAAGTCCAGAAACGCTCTGACCTTTGCAGGGGGTAGATGGCGCGAGGGATGGTAGGCATAGAGTGGATAAAGCTCCTCCGACCAATCCGGCAAAATCCGCACCAATTCGCCGCGTGCCATGAAGGGCGCGAGACCCACGGCAAGGCTCTGGAACACCCCTTGACCCGCCACGCAGGCGGAGACCGCGACGGAAGGATCGTCGAGCACCAGGCGGCTTGTGACCTTGACCTCAACGATCTCGCCGCCGCGATAGAATTCCCACGGAAACGGCAGTCCGGTCTGAGGATCGCGGAAGAGCAGAGCCTCGTGATGGACGAGGTCATGAGGCGAGCGCGGCTCGCCATGACGATCGAGATATACCGGCGCGGCGACCGTCAGGATCGGCGTTTCGAGGAGTTTTTGTACGATGAGCGTTGAATCGTCCGGGGGGCCGAAGCGTACCGCGACGTCTATCCCCGCCATCATCTCCTCGCGATAGTTGCTTGTGGATAGGTCGAGTTGCAGCATTGGATAGCGTGCCAGAAACTGCCTAAGCGTCGGCGCGAGCACCATGCGCGCGAACCAGGGATCGACTGATACGCGCAGCCTGCCGCGCACGACCGCAGCGGCACCTGCCACCTCGGCTGCCGCCTCGTCGAGGCCGGCAAGCAATGGCATTACCTGCGCATGGAAGCGCCGCCCTTCTTCGGTGAGGCTTACCTCGCGCGGATTGCGGTCGAAGAGGCGGACGCCGACCCTCGCTTCCAGGCGCGCCACCGCCCGGCTCACGCCCGAGGGCGTTACGCCGAGCATTTCGGCCGCCCGGGCGAAATTCCCGGCCTCCGTCACCGCCGCAAGGACGCCGACGCCGGTGAGGAGCCGCGTGTCGAAAACCATTCCTTCTCCTTACCACTAACGGACGCCACCTCGAAAACGCAATGATTTTGAGTCACCGTAGCACTGATCTTAATGCGCGTGAATCACGTTATATCTCGGCATACACACGGCTCCATTGTCGGGTGAGCAGCCATCGGCCGCCCTCCTGACAACCTTCAAAGGAGCCAGTCATGAACCAGTTGACACGCAGAACCATTCTCCAGCGCGGAGGCCTGCTCGGTGCCATTCTGGCGCTCGACACCGTGAGCCCCGCTCTGGCTGCAACGAAGCCCGTCGCATCCCTTCTGAGCGCGAGCGCAATCGACGCCGCCTTGCGCGCCGGCGTCTCCCGTGACGACGTCTCCGGCGTCGTCGCCATGGCAGCCACCCGCAATGGCCTCGTTTACGAAGGCAGCTTCGGCAGGTCGAACGTTGCGACCGGCGCGCCGATGACGGCCGACACGGTGTTCTGGCTGCTCTCCATGACCAAGGCCTTCACGGCCACCGCCTGCATGCAGTTGATCGAACAGGGCCGCATCGACCTCGATGACGACGCGGCCAAGTATCTGCCCGAACTTACCGCGCCCCAGGTCCTTGAAGGCTTCGCCGCCGACGGTGCGCCGCGCCTGCGCCCCGCCAAACGCGCCATCAAGGTGCGGCATCTGCTTACCCACACCTCCGGCTTCACCTATTCGATCTGGAGCGAGGCGCTAAGCCGCTACGAGCAGGTCACCGGCATGCCCGACATCGCCACCTGCAAGAATGCCGCCTTCACGGCGCCGCTCGAATTCGATCCCGGCGAACGCTGGGAATACGGCATCAGCATGGATTGGGTCGGCAAGCTGGTGGAAGCCGTCTCGGACCAGTCGCTGGAAGTCTATTTCCGCGAAAACATCTTCGCGCCGCTCGGCATGCGGAACTCCGGTTTCCTGATCGGGAGCGAACAGAAGAAGCATGTCAACCTCATGAAGCAGGCTTTGGATGTCGGGGCCCGCAGCTTGATGATTCCAAATGTGCGCACGGCGGAGCAGGCACGCGCCATCGTCGCAGCCATGACCTATGCGCCAGGCGGCTTCCGAGGCTTTTCCGTCGGTCATCGTGCCAACGCGTTTGGCCGCATCGCCGGCTATCACGCCAAGGCACGCGAGCAGCAGCTGCTGGCCGTGCAGATCGAGGACGAAACTGGCGTCGCCAATGCGGCCGAGATCGCCGCTGTCGCGGGCGTCGATGTGCTCTTCGTCGGCCCCGGCGATCTCTCCACCAATATGGGCGCGATGGGCAATCCAGGCGCTGCACATGTGCAGGAGGCGATCGCTTCGGTGCGCAAGGCCGCGGCCGCCGCTGGCAAGGCCAGCGGCATCCTGGCGCCGGTCAAGGCCGACGCCGACCGCTATGTCGCCGACGGCTTCACCATGATTGCGGTGGGCTCGGATCTCGGTTTGCTGGCGCGGGGCTCGGATGCCCTGATCGCTTCGTTCAGGCAGTAGGAAAAGCCATGGCAATTCCTCCTTACAAGGCGCCTTCCCGGAACGCCTACGACATCGTCATCGTCGGTGGCGCGGTGATCGGTTCGTCGACCGCTTACTGGCTGAGCCAGGCGCTGGGCAGCGGCGCGTCGATCCTCGTGGTCGAACGCGACTCAAGCTACGAGTTCTCCTCGACGGCGCTCTCCACCAGCGCAATCCGCCAGCAGTATTCCAACCCGATCAATGTGAAGATCAGCCAGTTCGGCATCGAGATCATCCGCGGTTTTCAGGAGCGGATGGCGCCGTTCTACACCAATGAGCCCGCGCCTGATCTCGGCTTCAAGGAACATGGATATCTCTACTGCTGCTCGCCCGAGGGCGTGAACGCGGCGCGCGAACGGGTCGAGCTGCAGCGCAGCCTCGGCGCCCACACCATCTTCCTCGAACCGGGCGCGTTGAAGGAACGTTTTCCCTGGCTGAATGTCGACGACCTCGGCGGAGGTTCGTGGGGTTCGCGCGAAGAGGGCTGGTTCGACTCCATGGGCTTGCTTAATGGGTTCCGCCGCGCGGCGCGAGCGAGCGGCGTCGAATATATCGACAACGCCGTGACGGATTTGGATGTTTCCGAAGGCCGGGTCGTCTCGGCCCGTCTCTCGACCGGCCAGACGGTTCGTTGCGGAACCCTAGTCAACGCCGCCGGTCCACGCGCACAACAGATCGCCGTCATGGCTGGCTTGTCCATCCCGGTTGCTCCCTACAAGCGCTACAGTTTTGTTTTCGCCAGCGCCAATCCCATCCCCGGGCGGATGCCCAATGTCATCGATCTTTCCGGCACATTCGTACGCCCCGAAGGCGAGCTCTTCCTCACCGGCAACACGCCGCAGGGCGACGGGCCGGCCGACTACGACGACTTCGAGATGCATTTTGAAGAGTTCGACGACTACATCTGGCCGGCGCTCTGGCACCGCATTCCAGCCTTCGACGCGTTGAAGGTGCAGACCAGTTGGACCGGCCATTACGAATACAACATGCTCGACCACAACGGTATCGTCGGCTTCCACCCGGAGGTGACCAACTTCATGTTCGCCAACGGTTTCTCCGGCCATGGCCTGCAGCAGTCGCCTGCCGTCGGCCGGGCGGTCTCGGAGCTGATTGTCCACGGGGCTTTTCAGACGCTCGACCTGTCGCCGTTCAGCTACGAGCGCATACCGCGGAATGAACCGTTTCTCGAAGAAGCGGTGATTTGAGCCGTGTCAAACTGAGCCGACCGGCGCTCCCAATTTGATTTCAGGGAAAACGGAAATGAAGATCCTTGTGCCCGTGAAGCGGGTTGTGGACGCCAACGTCAAGGTCCGGGTGAAAGCCGACGGACTGGGCGTCGAGCTTGCCAACGTCAAGATGGCGATGAACCCGTTTGACGAGATCGCGGTCGAAGAAGCCATCCGCATCAAGGAAGCCGGCAAGGCTGAAGAGATCATCGTCGTCTCGATTGGCCCGCAGCAGGCGCAGGAGACGCTGCGCACCGCGCTCGCCATGGGCGCCGACCGTGCCATCCTGGTCAAGACCGACGAGCAGACCGAGCCGCTGGGCGTCGCCAATTTGATCATTTGATGACTCGCAGGACAGCTGGCTGCTTCATTGCATCGCGTTTCGCCTCGCGATCATTTCTGGTGCGAGCGATATCCACCGCGATCCGCTTCTTGTTTGCTTCGGGACGTAGTTGTCCGTCACGGTTTTTGACGAATGACCCATGGCCCCCATGATGGCGGGCCTGAACGTTGCATTCTCATCTGGCGAAAATGGAAGGCTTCGATTAGCTCCCTTCGATTAGCTCCAAAGAGCGTCGAACAGCTCGAAAATGGCTCCAATGACAGCGCGGAGCCGATCTGCGTCGAGATGTTCCATCGGTGTGTCGCGTCAGGTCAGAGGGTACTCTGGGTCGACCTTCAGGCTTAGAAATCGTTCGATCGATCATGCATTCTTCTGTTGGGTCGCACTGTCAAAGTCGAGCCACCCCATCGTGTCCTCAAGCGGTCTCGCTGCATGAGAAAAGGTCTTCGCCAGCGCTCGAGCTGGCAGGTCGATGACTGCAGCTTTTCGAAGCGAAGTTGAGCAACTCATTCGTAGACGAAGTTGCCGGAACTGCGCCAACGGACTCTGCCGTCCAAGTGAGTGGAACCTTCCGATCGATGCTGCCTTATCTTCATGTTTGAAGAAGCAGCGAGAGGAAGCAATTGAGCAGCATTGCCTGGCGGAGTCTGCTTTTACTGCCGGTGCTTGCACTGGCGCTGGCCTCCTGCTCCTCATCTGAAACCGTCGAACAGCAATCGAAGCTTGCCGCCTCGACGGCGGAGGCGGCGGTATTGGTGATCGATGCTTGGCTTTCGGGCGCCGCACCGCCGCACTATGCATCTGCGGCCCTGCAATCCTTTGCCGGCACGCTTGGTGATGCCGACCGGCAAGTTCAATCGGCCCCCTCATCCGATATCGCAAGGCGGGACGCGCTGAAGTCGGCGGTCGGCCGGGTGACGATCGCAGCAGCCGCGGCCGAGCGCGCCGTTAAGGCTGAACAGCAGATCCAGGCCAGACAGGCGCGGCAGGATCTTCGCGCCGCGCAAGCGGATCTCGCCGCGGCCTATCGCCAGTATTTTGCGCAGCAGCAATGAAGAAGCTGCTTGAAATTTCACTCGGTGTCGTGACCAGCGTCGGCGGCTTCCTGGAGGTCGGCTCGATGGCGACGGCGGCGCAGGCCGGTGCATTGTTCGGCTACCAGCTCATCTGGGCGGTGGTGCTCGGTACCATCTGCATCATCTTCCTGGTCGAGATGGCCGGCCGCTTCGCTGCGGTCAGCCATCACACCATCGCTGACGGCATCCGCGAGAGGTTCGGCTTCAATGCGTTCATCTGGCCGCTGCTTGCAGTCTTGCTGGTCAACTTCCTGGTGCTTTCCGCCGAGATAGGCGGTGTTGCCGTCGCCGCCGAGCTTGCCACGGGGATCAGCTTCCAGTGGTGGGCCTTGCCGGTCGCTTTCCTGGCGTGGCTGCTGCTGTGGAAGGGCACGTTCGGCCTCATAGAGAAAGGGGTGTCGATGCTTGGCCTCGTCACCCTCTGCTTCGTCGTCGCGGCCGTGATGCTGCGCCCTGAATGGAAAGAGGTGGCTGTCGGCGCCGTGCCCAGCCTGCCGCACCACGACACGGCAAAATACTGGTTCATGGCCGTCAGCATTCTCGGCGCCTCGATCTCGCCTTACCTCTTCATGTTCTATTCCTCGGGCGCGATCGAGGATCAGTGGGACAAGAGCTATCTCGGCACCAATCGAGCGATTGCCGGCCTCGGCATGAGCTTCGGTGGCACGATCTCCGTGGGCGTGCTCATCGTGGCTGCGCTCGTGCTGGGCGCTCATGGCGTTACCGAAGTGGACGACTACAACCAGCTCCCGCTGATGCTGATCCCGATATTCGGGTTCTGGGGTTTTGTCCTCTTCGTTGCTTCGCTGGCCATCGCCTGCTTCGGCGCCGCCCTCGAAGTGGCTCTGCAGCAAGCCTATCTCGTCGCGCAGGGGTTCGGCTGGAACTGGGGTGAGGATCTGAAGCCGCGCGATGATCCCGGATTCAGCCTCGTCTACACATTGACGCTCTTCCTCGCCGCCGTCCCGATAGCGCTCGGTCTGGACCCGTTGAAGCTCACCATCTTCTCGATGGCGCTGACCGCGGCCAGCCTGCCGCTGACGGTCGTGCCATTCCTTTTCCTGCTGAACGACGACCGCTATGTCGGCAAACATCGCAACGGCGTCATCTCGAACGCGGCCGTGATCTTCGTCATCGCGCTCGGCTTCGTGCTGGCGGTGGTGACCATTCCGCTGCAGATATTCGGAGGCACCTGATGCAGCTGCTGCGCGATATATTGGACAAGCAGGTCGTCGATCGCGAGCAGGTCAAGATCGGCAAGGTTGACGGCCTGGTCGCCGAGCTGAGGCAAGGCAAGCCGCCCAGGGTCATTGCGATCGAGCTTGGCTCGATCGCGCTGGCGCGCCGGCTTGGCGCGCAGCCAGGCCGATGGACCGCGCGGCTCGCGGCAAAGCTTGGCGGCAAGCTCCAGGCACGGCCGCACCGGATCGCGTGGCACAAGGTGCGCGACATCGGCGTCGACATCGAATTCGATATGGACGTTCGCAGGACGAAGATCTTTGCCTGGCAGCACTGGTTGCGCGATCACGTCGTCGGCCGGATCCCGGGAGCCTGACGATGACGAATGTAAACCTCGAGCATCTGGCCGGTCGGCGCGTGTGCTCAGAAAGCGGCAAGAGCATCGGCTACATCGAGGAGATCATCGCCGAGCAGGACGGTGACGATCTCGTCGTCACCGAATTCCATATCGGCATCTTCGCGGCGTTCGAACGACTGTCCGCGTCGACCATCGGCACCGCATTGCTGGATTTCTTCAGGCTGCGTCGCAGGTCGGGCCTCTATCGCATACCTTGGGACAAGCTCGACATTACCGATCCGGCGCACCCGCGGCTGCTCTGCTCGGATGACGAGCTCCCGGGATTCGAAGATATTGGCAATTCTCGCATAAGTCCCGCTCCCCTCCATCAGCGCGACAGTTGAGGCGGCGGTCTTCCGATGTCGTCCGAGACGCTTTGCACCGACCCGCGGGCGCGCCGTCTGTCCAGATGAGCCCGGACTTGCCGGCGGCAAGGCCGCTACTCTTGCCATATTGCATTTTTGCCCACGGAAACTCCTCCTATGCGGAACGATCGAGTCCAACTGCCGTTACCGTCAAAAGGCAGGAGCGAGCAATGACTGGACGCACCACCCACGACCAGCAGATACGTGTCATCGAGAAGCGTGAGAATACGAAGAACGCGCCCAAGGAATTCGAGGCCAAAGCGGAGCTGAAGCGGTCGGCGGCGGAGCGCGAGGCACGGCGGAAGGGATCGAGCCTCAGGGGCGATACGCCTGACCTGGTCGATCCAGACGATCGCAATATCCTTCGCGGCAAAAATCAAGAAAGTGCCCATAACAAGAATCGAGGTTCCAAGTAGGACCGCCTTCCGCGGCAACCCCAGGGCCTCCCGGCAGCAATCGGTGCCTTCTCGATAATCTGTCTTTTGCGCAACTTGCCCGGATTCTCGACGAATAACTGTGATCGGCTTCGACGTGTTCGACTGGAAAAGGTCTCCAGGCTGAACCACCGCCTTCGCTAGCGGTTGGCCACCAAAAGACCGCAGCCCCGGCGCCCGCGGGAATGGAACCTCGCCCATCCTGCAAAGTTAAAGCGCGGGAGCGGTTGTCATGTCAGCAAACGCCGGCCTTCTGGTAGGCTTCGCATTTTGGTTTCTTGCCAGCAGCTGGGTCGCAGCCGAGGAAGCCGGGCATCGACAAGCGAAGGTCGTCGAACCTCCGATCGAGCCCGCGACTTCGGCTGCGCCGCAATCCTCGAACCCAACCGCGTCCCAGGACCCGCCGGGCATCGGACTGTCGCTGTTCCTGAGCAACGGTTGTGGTGCATGCCATACCATAAGAGGCACCGAGGCCCGCGGGACGATTGGCCCGGACCTTTCCTATGTCGGATCGCGATCAGCGATTGGCGCCGGGGTCCTGCCTAACACCGAGGAAGCCATTGCACGTTTTGTCGCTCGCCCTGATCTGTTCAAGCCAGGCGTGAAAATGCCGGCGTTCGACATGCTGCCGCAAACCGAAATCCAGACGATCGCGCGATATTTGAAAGCCTTGCAATGACGCCTGGTTCTCGTACCGAATTCGGGACAGCGTCGTCCAATGCTACTGCCGAAGAAGACGCCGTTCGCGTGGCGAACCAGCCGATGATGATCCGCGTGAAGCATGTCGTATTCGGCGCCATCGGTTTGCCTGTCGTCCTGTTGCTTGGGGCATGGATCGGCTTTTTCAACGTCGGCGCCAGCAGCGGCCATTGGAAGGTGACGGCCTGGTTCCTTCAACTCGCCATGCGCTCGGCCGTACGCACCTATGCATTAGCCGTGGACGCGCCGAAAACGCTTGACCGGCGGGGGCTCCCGGCGGCAGCCGGACATTTCGCGCGAGGCTGCGCGATCTGCCACGGCGCACCCGGCGAGCTCCGCTCGCCGGCGGTGCTGCGGATGCTTCCGCAACCGCCGGATCTTGCGCTCACGGTCGGAGATTGGACCGACGCCCAGCTTTTTCGGATCGTCAAGCATGGAATACGGTTCACCGGCATGCCCGCCTGGCCGGCCCGCGACCGCGATGACGAGGTCTGGGCAATGGTTGCTTTCCTCCGGGAACTTCCAAAGCTCAATCCGAATGAATTTCGAGCGCTTGCCTTCAATGGCAGCGATGCTACCAGCAGCGATCGGCAACCCGCCACCCCGGATGTTCTCTCCGACTGCATGCGCTGCCACGGAGGCGACGGCGAGGGCAGGGGTGACGCCGTGCCCGTGCTGGCCGGGCAGAAAGAAGCTTACCTGCTCGCCAGCCTTCAAGCCTATGCCAAAGGCGATCGCACGAGCGGCTTCATGGCTCTGCCGGTGACTGGCGTCGACCCCGCCGATCTGGCTGCGCTTGCCCGGTATTTCGCGGCGCAGCCGTCGGTATCAGCGGACCGCGATCAAGTTTCGGCGGAGGTGATCAACAAGGGACAGCAAATCGCTGAGGCCGGAATTCCGGAGCGGAACGTGCCTGCCTGTTCCGGCTGCCATCTCGGCTCCAACAAAAATCAGGTTTATCCACGCCTTAACGGTCAGCATGCCGCTTACCTGGAGCGGCAGCTGAAGCTGTTCCGGTCCGAGGACCGAGGCGGCACGCCGTTCTGGCATATCATGGCTACCGCAGCCCAACGCCTCACGGACGACGATATACGGGCGGTATCGGCCTATTTTTCCAGACGTGCTGAAGGTCCTCGGTGAGCACAATGCGCCTGCTGTACAAGGCGCCTCGAAATCGGTTCAAGGAACTTTATCCCATCCTGCCAGTTCCAACTCCGCACAGACGGCCTGAGCAGACAGCCGGCTGAAGCATCCTTTGCGGGTGAACCAGGCTGAATGCACTTCCGGCGGCCTTACGAGACATGGAATTTCGGGACTGCAGCCTGTCCCGGCCTCCTGTCGCAGCTATGGCGCGTAGATGCCGCAAAACAGAAGAACGCCGCCGATCAGGCAGAAGGCGAGGAGTGTCGCAACGTAGAACCCGTGTTCGCGGAAAATCCTGATATCGCGTTTCAGACTCACGGCTCAGCCTCTTCGACACTTTACGAAGCCCACAACACGGAACGGGACCGGCGAGTTCCGGATCTTGTGTTTCGTCTGTTTCGGAGAGCCTCCAATTGGCGGGCGTTGGCCAGCCTTCCGGCTGCAGCCGGCGCTCTCGCCTCTGGCTGCACCGGTGTGCAGTCGGCCCTCGATCCGCACGGCGAGCAGGCCGACGCTCTGGCTGTTCTGTTCTGGATATTCACGGCCGTGCTCGGACTTGTCTGGCTGGTCACCATGGCCGGGTTGTTCTTCGCGCTGACACGCCGGCGAGATAGTCGCGGCGAACCGGCGCAAGCGCGTCCAGCCGTCAAACGGCAGGTGCGTATCGCCTTTGCTGCGATGCTGGCATCGACCGTCATCATTCTCTCGGGCCTGACCGTGCTCAGCTTCGACGGACAAAGGATGGTTTTCAGGGATGAGGCCGGGGCGGCCGTAACAATATCCGTCATAGGACACCAATGGTGGTGGCAGGTCCGCTACGAAGGAAACAACGGTTTCGAAACGGCGAATGAGATTCGCATTCCGGTAGGCAGCGCGGTCGATATCAAGCTCACCACGGGTGACGTGATCCACTCGTTCTGGATACCGAGCCTTGCCGGCAAGCTCGATCTCATTCCAGGCAAAAGCAATGAACTCCGTATCCAAGCGGACAAGCCCGGCGTGTACCGCGGCCAATGTGCCGAATTCTGCGGTCAGCAGCATGCGCATATGGCGATCTTCGTGGTGGCGCTGGAGCCGAGCGAATTCGAACGCTGGCGCGCAAAACAGGCCGCGCCGGCAAGGCCGATGGCTCATCTTACGAAGCAACAAAATGTCTTTGCTTCCGCTGCATCGTCTCCATCCCCCGCCCTTTCGGAGCATTCGCGATGAGCCAGGCGGTCGAAGAACGTCACGAAACCCGTGACACCGATCTGGGTGACGAGGAGCTGCGCGCAAGGCTGAGCAAGACCTGGGGCACGGCGCGTGGTCTGATAGGCATTCTTTCGACAGTCGATCACAAGATCATCGGCATTCGCTATGCCGTCACTGCCTTCGTCTTCCTGTTGGCCGGCGGCATCATGGCGATCATCATGCGGCTGCAGCTCGCACGGCCGGACAGCCACTTCGTCGACGCCGAGCTCTACAACCAGCTTTTCACCATGCATGGCACAACGATGATGTTCCTGTTCGGGGTGCCGGTCGGCGAGGCGTTCGCCGTCTATCTGCTGCCGCTCATGGTCGGCACCCGCAACATCGCCTTTCCGCGTCTCAATGCCTTCTCCTACTACGTCTATCTGTTCGGCGGCCTGATGTTGTGGGGCGCTTTCGCGTTGAGCATCCGCCCTGATGTCGGCTGGTTCTCCTATGTGCCCCTCGCAAATCTGAATTTCACTCCAGGCAAGGGGCCGGACTACTGGGCGCAGATGATCACTTTTACCGAAGTCGCGGCGCTCGCAGTCTCGGTGGAGATCGTCGTCACAGTCCTGAAGCAGCGCGCGCCGGGCATGACGCTTGACCGCATTCCACTCTTCGTATGGACGATGCTCGTCCATTCCTTCATCATCATCTTCGCCATGCCGGCGATCATGCTCGCCTCGTCTATGCTGATCATGGAGCGGCTGGTCGGCACGCAGTTTTTCAATCCGGACGCGGGCGGCGATCCGCTGCTTTGGCAGCACCTTTTCTGGTTCTTTGGTCACCCCGAAGTCTACATCATCTTCCTGCCTGGAACCGCTTTCGTGTCGGCGATCGTGGCGACATTCTCCCGGCGGCCGGTCTTCGGCTATTTGCCGATGGTGCTGTCGCTGATCGCGATCGGCTTTTTGTCCTTTGGCTTGTGGGTTCACCACATGTTCGTGACCGGCCTGCCTGAAATCGGCGCCGCATTCTTCACCGCCTCCAGCATGGCTATAGCCATTCCAAACGGGGTCCAGATATTCTGCTGGATCGCGACGCTGTGGGACGGCAAGCCGGTGCTCAAGACGCCGTTGATCTTCGTGCTCGGTTTCTTCTTCATCTTTGTCGCCGGCGGGCTCTCCGGCGTGATGCTGGCGTCGGTGCCAATCGATACGCAGGTGCACGACACCTATTTCGTCGTCGCTCATTTCCATTACGTGCTTATAGGCGGCACCGTCTTTCCGCTTGTCGCGGCCGTCTACTACTGGTTCCCGAAAGTGACGGGCCGGCTCATGGATGAGCGGCTTGGCAAATGGCAGTTCGTCCTCGCCTTCACTGGTTTCAACGTCACGTTTTTTCCGATGCACCTGCTCGGCCTGCATGGCATGCCGCGCAGGGTCTACACTTACCCTGCGGAGATGGGCTGGGGCGGGCTCAACCTGCTCGCCAGCACCGGCGCGCTGCTGTTCTTCGCAAGCTTTCTACTCATGCTCTACAACATGATTGCCAGCGCCCGCTCCGGCGCCCTTGCCGGCGACAATCCCTGGGGCGCCGACACGTTGGAGTGGGCGACCAGCTCGCCGCCCCAGCCGCAGAACTTCGATCGCATTCCCTGCGTCACAAGCGGCTCGCCGCTATGGGATAAGGGCGATGACAAGGCGGTGGTCGGCGGCCTCAAGGTTGATGAGCGCGAACTGCTCGTGACGAGCGTCACGGAGGCTCGGCCTGACATTCGCGAGGAATCGCCGGCGCCCTCGATCTGGCCCTTTCTGGCGGCGTTTGCCACAGCCGTCGCGTTCATCGGCTCGATCTACACGCCCTGGGCGGTTACTTGGGGTTCGCCCGTCGTCGCCATCGTGCTGGTCGCCTGGTTCTGGCCGAAAACCATCGAGGAGAATGTCTAGATGGCCCGCAGCGTCATCGATGTCTCGGGTTTGCCGACCTATGCCTTCGGTTCGCGTGTCACCCCCTGGTGGGGGACCTTCTCGTTCTGCCTGCTGGAGGGAACTGGCTTCGCCCTCGGCATCGGAGGCTATCTCTACCTGGCCGTCACCAACAAGGACTGGGCGAAGGACGCGGTGCCTTTGAGCCTGCTCTGGTCGGCGCTCTTCACGCTCGTCCTTGTCGTCAGCGCACTACCGAATTTCCTGATCAAGCGAGCAGCGATGCGGGAGAGCTTGCGCTCGGTCCGTCTGCTGCTGCTGATCATGAGCGCGATCGGGCTGGTGCTTATCGGGCTGCGCATCATGGAATTCTCGGCCTTGCCGGTACGCTGGAGCGACAATGCGTATGGCTCCTTTGTCTGGCTCCTTCTCGGCCTGCATGGCGTGCACGTCCTCACTGACGTCGCCGACACGTTGGTCCTGGCCGTGCTGATGTTTACGCGGCACGGAACGGGCAAACGCTTCAGCGATGCCGAAGACAATGCTTTCTACTGGTATTTCGTCGTGCTCTCATGGCTGCCCCTCTATGCCGTGCTCTATTGGCTGCCGAGATTGTGATGCGGATCGCCCGCTCCGTCGGCGAGGCATCTTTGCTCGCAGCATGTGTTTCGGCGCTGTGCACCATGCCGGCGCCCGCCGCATTCGCACATGGTGCAGGCCAAGGAACCGGCGGCTGGTCCATCACCGGCTTGACCGTTATTCCGCTTGGCGTCGCGCTGCTTATCTACAGCGGTGGCATTGCGCGGCTGTGGCGGCGGGCAGGAGCGGGGCGTGGCGTCGCATGGTGGCAACTGGCCTGCTTCGCGATAGGGTGGTCAGCGCTTGCCGCGGCCCTGATGTCGCCGCTGCATGAATTGGGCGAGCGGCTCTTTACGGCGCATATGCTCGAGCATGAGGTCCTGATGGTGGTCGCTGCTCCTGCGCTTGTCCTGTCGCGCCCGTTCGGCGCCATGATGTGGGCGCTCCCGCCCGTCATACGACGCCGCCTGGCGCGCGCGTCGCGATGGCCGGTCTTGCGAATAACATGGCGAGGCCTGATTGAGCCGGCCTCCGCAACGATCCTGCACGGCCTTGCCATCTGGTCATGGCACATGCCGGTTCTCTTCGATGCTGCACTCGCAAGCGAGCCGGTGCACTGGCTGCAGCATTTCAGCTTTCTGGCAAGCGCGCTGCTCTTCTGGTGGGCCTTACTCAATGGCCGGGCGCGCCGGAGAGGCTACGGCGCGTCGGTGTTCTATCTGTTCTTCACCTCGATGCATTGCGGGCTGCTCGGCGCGATTCTGGCCCTGTCAAAAAATGAGCTGTTCGTTCCGAGGAACTCAGTGGCGTCACAATGGGATCTGACCGTTCTCGAAGACCAGCAACTTGGTGGCTTGATCATGTGGGTGGGGGCCTCCGCCTTCTACTTGGCGGCCGCATTGATCCTGGCAGCTTTTTGGATCGGAAGCGGATCGTCCGCCACGAAGAAGGTCGCCGGCACTGCGAGTTCCATGCGAAATTAATTGTCATCCAGAAGCGTTGAAGGCAGCAGGGCCTCGTCCTCGGTCTCGTCTCCGGTAGAGATGCCGATCGGTGCGACTGGATTATCCGGTCCTCAAATCCTGCCCATGAGAGCCAGGACTATCAAGATGATAAGTATGACGCCGACGAGGCTTGAAGGCCCGTAGCTCCAACCTGAGGAATACGGCCAAGCCGGGATCGCGCAGTTCTTCCGACGCCACGCACGACGCCTGATGACCGTCTACCTCCAGCGCTTCGCGCAACAAGTCGAGACCGTCGACATGGAGACGTTTCTCTCGGCCTGGACCTGAAGCTATGCGACGATCCTCACCGGCACCGACTTCGCCGCCGGGACGTGCGCTTTATGAGCCCTGTGCCACAGCGGAATCAAAGGATTGAGTTCGGGATAATAGCCAGCGCAGTTGCCGCTTGGTATGGAGTAAGGCGTGACCCGCAGGCCTCCCACCCGCCGCTCGACGCCATCATCGGCATGCGCCTCGAGAGCGACTTCCTGCCCGGCGCTGAGCCCCATCCGTCGGATGTCTTCCTCGTTCATCAGCAGGACCATTCGCGTTCCGATGATGCCGCGCAACCGATCGCGATAACCATACACGGTCGTGTTGAACTGGTCGTTCGACCGTACTGTGATCAGCGTCAGTACGTCCTCGCCCGACACATCGATGTCGGGGTCGGTTTCTAGCGTGGTGGGCAGCTTGAAATTCGCCTTTTTGTTCGGCGTTTGCCAGACGCGCTTCGACGCCTTGATGTCGCGATGGAATCCACCCGGCGTGAGGAAGCGTTTGTTGAAATCCTTGAAATGTGCCGGGAAGCAGCGCTCGATCTCGTCGCGGATGCGGGAATAGTCAGCGACCCAGTCGTCCCAGGGAATCGAACTCATGCCGGCGACGGTCGCCTTGGCGAGTTCCGCGACAATGCTCGGCTCGGACATGAGATGCTCGCTCGGTTTTGGCCGCGACCCGAAGGAGCCGTGAATGCAGGCGGTCGAATCCTCCATCGAGACCCATTGCGGCCCGCTGGCCTGAATGTCCTTCTCCAGCCGAGACAGGCATGGCAGCAGATACGTGACTTTCCCGGCGATCAAATGGCTGCGGTTGAGCTTGGTCGCGATCTCGACGTGCAGGTCGAGGTTCCGCCAGGCCTTCTCGACCAGTCCGGTTTCCGGAACGGCCCGCACGAAATTTCCGCCGAGTCCGACAAAACCGCGAACCCGCCCGTCGATCAAGCCCTCGCACGTCTCGACGGTATCGAGCCCCTTATCCCGCGGCGGCTCGAAGCCGTAGAAGTCGCGAAATTTGTCGAGCGGAACAAGCTCCGGCTTTTCGGAAATGCCGACCGTTCGCTGTCCCTGCACGTTGGAGTGTCCGCGCAACGGCGATATGCCGGCTCCGGGCTTGCCGATATTGCCGCGCATGAGCAGCAGGTTGCACAGCATCTGCACATTCTCGGTGCCGTGGCGATGCTGAGTGAGCCCCATGCCGTAATTGCCGATGACCGCATTGGCCGAACTGTATATTTCAGCGACATGTTCGAGATCAGCCCGCGAGATGCCGGAACGTCGAACGATGTCTTCCCAATCGGTCGCGCGCAGATAGGCTTCGAAGTCGGCAAAGCCGTATGTATGCTCCTCGATGAAAGCGGTATCGAGGACGCGTTTTCCGCCTCGCTCTCGGGCTGCGTCATCGAGCGCCAGCACAGCCTTGGCGATACCAGTCATGGCCGCAATATCCCCGCCCGCCCGGATCTGGAAGAAATCGCTCGACATCTTCGTCCCTGGCCCTGGCGACAGCATCTCGACCGGGTTCTGCGGGTTCTTGAATCTCACCAAGCCCCGCTCCCGCAGAGGGTTGAAGGTGATCACCGGGACACCGCGCTGGCGAGCGTCCTCGATGGGGTGTAACAGGCGCGGCGCGGTGACACCGGTATTGTGGCCGAAGAAGAACATCATGTCGGATTTGGCGAAGTCCTCCAATTGCACCGTGCCGACAGGAGAGCCGATCGATTCCGGTAGGCCGACCGACGTCGACTCGTGACACATGTTCGAGGAATCGGGCAGGTTCGAAGAGCCGTAGATGCGGGCGAAGAGCTGATACATGAACGAGGCCTCGAGCGAGGCGCGTCCGGACGTGTAGAAGACCACGGACTTCGGGTCGAGGCGCCTGAGCTGAGCGCCCATATCGCCGAACGCGTCCGGCCACGCCACAGGCTCGTATCTGTCGGTGGCGCGATTATAGCGCATCGGCTCCGTCAGGCGTCCCTGTTTCTCAAGATCGTGATCCGGCCAATCCAGGAGTTCGGTCACTCTATGGGTGGCAAAGAAGGACGGCTCGCAGCGCCTGCTGGTCTGCTCCCACATCGTTGCCTTGGCGCCGTTCTCGCAGAACTCGAAAGGCCGCGGCTCGGCCGGCTTCGCCCATGAGCAGGAGACGCACATGTAGCCGTCCGCCTTGTTCTGCTTCAGCAACGTGCTCCATATGTCGGACAGCAGCAGCCCCTGGTCCCGCGCGTTGCGGATCAGCGACTTGAGCGAGCCCCATCCGCCGGTCGGATGATTGTATTTCTTGATCTCGACGCGATCGGTGACAGCAGGTTCCATGTGAGTCGTCCAAAAAAGAGGAAAGCAAAGAGAAAACCAAAGCGGGCCTCAGTTGTTCCAGCTTGCCTCGTCAGTGACTCATCGTAGGCCGCCAGTGCTCAGGCTCGCTAACGGTAGCGCACGGTCGTGTCGGATGGCTCATTGTGTCCAAGGAGGCGCTGCCGATCTCCACCAAGAGGGCCGAAGGGCGATGCCGGACAGCCTTGAACCGAGCGGACGATTGAGGTGGTGCCCGTCTATCATCAGCTTCGCGCTGCCCAGGGCAACCGTGGACGTCCGGCCGCCGCTGCGCTGCGCTCGTTGATAGGAGAGATCGTGCTCACGCCCGGCGACAAGCGCGGCGAGGTCCATGCCGAGCTATGCGGCGAGCTGCTCGGCATTCTCAAACTCGTCAACCCTTCATGCGCCAGGGGTATGGTGCGACCTGAGCTCAGATGTCGGGTTATAGCGCCCGGGCGGCGAGCGACACTATGGTTCGAAAGGCTCTCCCAGCGAAGCCACGCCGTTGAGCTTGAGCAGACGCCGGTTCGAAGAAATGATGCCCAGCACGACGATTGTCACGAGATAAGGTAGGCTCGATAGAAGTTGCGAGGAAACGTCGAGCCCAGTTGTCTGGGCCGCGAGGCTTGCGAGGGACACGGCGCCGAAGAGGCAAGCACCAAGGAAGATACGGCTGGCAAGCCAAGTGCCGAAGACGACGAGCGCGATCGCTATCCAGCCGCGCCCGGCGATCATGCCATCGGCCCAGAGCGGAGTGTAGACCACGGCCGCGTAGGCACCAGCAAAACCCGCCAACGCGCCGCCGAAAGCGACCGCGGCGAAGCGCACGGCGATTACCGGATAGCCGAGCGCACGGGCCGCCTTGGGATTCTCGCCGACGGCGCGGATGACGAGGCCGGTCTTGGTGTAGGCGAACACCGCCCAAATGGCGACGGTCGCAGCGAGCGAAAGCCACACGACAATGTCTTGGCTGAACAGGCCGCCGATGACCGGGATATCTGAAAGCCAGGGCAATGAGAGCTTCGGAAGCCCTTTGACCGTGAGGCTCTCAAAACTCTTGCCGAACAGCGCCGACAGGCCCTGGCCGAGGATGCCTATGGCGAGGCCCGTCGCAACCTGGTTCGCCCGGAATCCCAGCGCCACGACCGCAAAGACAAGGGAAAGAGCGGCGCTGGCGAGACCAGCGGCGAGGAAACCCAGGAGATGCCCGCCGCCTTGATAGACGATGATGAAGGCGATGACTGCGCCGAGGGCCATCAGGCCCTCCACACCGAGATTGAGGACCCCGGCGCGCTCTGCCACCAGTTCGCCGAGCGCCGCCAGAAGGAACGGCGTAGCCGCCGCCAACATCCCGGCGATGATGAACTCCACGGCGTTCATGGCGTGCTTGCGTGGGCGGCATGGCGCCATTCGAGCCGATAGCGGACGAAGGCGATGGCGACAAGATAGGCAAGCAGCAGGCTGCCCTGGAAGACCCTGACCGCAGCGACCGGCAGATTTGCCGAGACCATGGCGTTATCGCCACCGATATAGAGGGCCGCCATGAGCAACGCGGAAAAGACGATACCGACCGGGTGAAGGCCTCCGAGATAGGCGACGATGATGGCGGCATAGCCGTAGCCGGTCGAGATGGAGCGCTGCAACTGTCCGAGCGGCCCGGCGACCTCGGCCGCTCCGGCGAGGCCTGCCGCGAAGCCACCGACGAGGAGCGAAAGCCAGATCGCACGTCCTTCGTTGAAGCCGGCGTATCCGGCGGCGCGCGGCGCGAGGCCGCCGACCTGCAGCTTGTACCCCGCGAAACTCCTCTGCATGAACACCCAGGCGCCGAGGGAGAAGGCGCAGGCGACAAGCAGCGAGACGTTGACGCGGGTGCCGGGGATCAGGATCGGCACCATCGCGTCGTACTGGAACATCACCGATTGCGGGAAGTTGAAGCCATTCGGATCCTTCCAGGGGCCGAGAAGCAGATAATTGAGCAATTGCGCGGCAACGAGCGCCAGCATGAGCGACACGAGAATCTCGTTTGCGTTGAGCTTCACGCGCCAGAAGGCCGTTAGCGACGCCCACAGCGCGCCGCCCAGCGCGCCGATGACCAGCATCGATGGCCAGATCCACTGGCCCGTTGCCTGCGGGAACCAGACGGGAATGGCGGATGCGAAGATCGCGCCGAGGATGAACTGGCCCTCGGCGCCGATGTTGAAGACCTTCGCGCGAAAGCCGATCGCAAGCCCCTGCGCGACCAGCAGGAGCGGCCCCGTCTTCAGCAGAACTTCCGAGAACGAGGCCCAGGACAGGAAAGGCTCCAGGAGCATCGCGTGGAAAATAGCGACCGGATCGCGGCCCATCAGGAGGTAGAGGCCGAGATTAAGCAGCGTCGCCAGGGCGAGCGCCATGGGCGGGGCGATCAATTTGACGGAAAGCGAGGCATGCTCCCGGCGAACCAGAAGGGGAAGGAACGGACCGGAGAGAGCGCTCATGCCGGGACCTTCCTGGCCATCGATTGCGCGCCGATCATGTAGCGGCCGATCTCCTCGGGTCTGGTATCGCGCGTCACCAGCGGCGGGCTCAGCCGGCCCTGATGGATCACCTGGATCGAATCGCAGAGTTCGAACAGTTCCTCCAGCTCCTCCGAGATGACGAGGATGCCCATGCCTTCATTGCGCAGGGCGACAAGGCGCCGGCGGATGGCGGAGGCCGCGCCGATGTCCACGCCCCAGGTGGGTTGCGCCACGAACAGCAATTTCGGGGACAGCATGATCTCGCGGCCGACGATGAACTTTTGCAGATTGCCCCCCGAAAGCGCGCCGGCCTCCGCTTCGGAACCGGGCGTGCGCACGTCGTATTGCCGGATGCAGTTCTCGGTGAAAGCCTTCGCCCGGGCTGTGTCGACAAGGCCGCGTTTCAGCAGACCGAACGGATGGGCGGTCAGAAGGCTGTTGAGGACGAGCGACATTTCCGGCACCGCGCCGCGGCCGAGCCGTTCCTCCGGTACGAAAGCGAAGCCCAGCCGGCGGCGGGCGGCCGCATCGAGCGCGCCGACATCCTTTCCCATCATGTAGATGCAATCGGACTTTTCGCGCGGCAGCACCGTTTCGCCAGAGATCAGCGCCGCGAGTTCGCTCTGCCCGTTGCCCGATATGCCCGCTATGCCGAGGATCTCACCGGCACGCACCGTCAGATTGACGTCGCAAAGCGGCACGGCGAAGGGATCATCGGGCTGATGGTCCAGGCCCACGATTTCGAGGCGCTTTTCGCCGCCGGAATGCGCCAACGCCGGCATGGGCTGCGGCATGTCGCGGCCGATCATCATGCGGGCGAGGTCGTGCGCGTCATGGTCGCGCGGGTCCACGTGGCCGGTGACGCGCCCGCCGCGCAGGATGGTCGCTCGATCGCAGACCGCCCGGATCTCCTCCAGCTTGTGCGAGATGAACAGGATCGAAACGCCGCCGTCGCGCAGCCGCCGCAAAGTCTCGAACAGCTTGTCCACCGATTGCGGCGGCAGGACGGAGGTCGGTTCGTCGAGGATCAGAAGCTGGGGTTCGGTCATCAGGCAGCGAATGATCTCCACCCGCTGCCGTTCTCCCACCGAGAGCGCGTGCACATGGGCAAGCGGATCGACCTCGAGTCCGAAGTCGCGGCCGAGCGCACGGATGTGTTCCGCGAGATCCGATTTGCCCTTGGGCACGACCAGGCGGATGTTCTCCACCACCGTTAGTGTTTCGAACAAGGAGAAATGCTGGAAGACCATGCCGATCCCCTTGCGCCTCGCATCCGCGGGGGAAGCGAGGGCCAGGGGGGCTCCTTTCCAGGTCGCCATTCCGGCGTCCGGCTGCTCGACGCCGTAGATCAGCTTCATCAGCGTCGACTTGCCCGCTCCATTTTCCCCGAGGATCGCATGGATCGAGCGTGGAGCCACATCCAGATCGACGTCTCGATTGGCATGGATCTGGCCGTAGCTCTTGGAGATGCCGCGCAGCGACAGGAGCGGGACGGTCACGGTCACTTGGGCAACGGCGTGGTGACACCCTTGACGTGCCAGTCCATGGCGACGATCTCGGCCCCGGTCATCGTCTTGCCGGCGGGCACGCCCTCGCTGCCGTCGGCCTTGACGATCGGACCGGTAAAGGGCGAGAAGCTGCCGTCGGCGATCTTGGCTTCAACGTCCTTGATCCTGGCCATCATGTCGGCCGGGATTCCCGGGTTCCAGTCAACGACCTCGACCACCTTGTCGCCCACACCCAGGAAAGCGTTTGCGCCCTTGAAGGTGCCGGCGATGTGGGCGTCGACCGAGGCCTTGAAGAAGGGTGACCAGTCGGTCGCCACGCAGCCGAGATAGTTTTTGGGCGCGTATTTTTTCATCGACGAGTTGAGGTTGAAGGCGGGGACGCCGGCCTCTTCGCATGCCGAGACGACGGAGGGTGTGTCCTGCGCGTTGGAGAAGATCACGTCGCATTTCTGCGCCAGCAGCGCCTTGGCGGCCTCCTGCTCCTTGGCCGGATCGAACCAGGAGTTCACCCATACGACCGAAACCTCTACATCGGGCTTTACCGCCTGCGCTCCCAGCGTGAAAGCGTTGATGGAGGTGATCAGCTCGGGAATGGCGAAGGCAGAGACCGAGCCGAGCTTGCCAGTCTTCGAAAGCGCGGCTGCCGCCATGCCCATAAGGTAGGTACCCTGGGAATATTGGGCCGCGAAGGGCGAGAAGTTCGGCGCCACCTGGAAACCGGAAGCGTGCAGCACGGTTACATCGGGATTGCGGCGCGCGATCTGCAGGGCGCCGTTCTGATAGCCGAAGGAGCCGGCGACCAGGAACTTGTTCCCGTCGGCGACCGCCTTGTTCATGATCCGGTCGGCATCGGGTCCTTCCTGTATGTTCTCGATGATGGTCACCTTCACCTTGTCGCCGTAGGCTGCCTTCACAGGCTCAAGCCCGTCGGCGAGCGCACGGCCCCAGCCGACATCGCCGACCGGCGACGGGACCACGAGCACGATGCCCAGAGGTTCGTCGGCGGCAAGCGCGCGGCCGCCCACCGCCACGACGAGCCCAGAGGCGGCCGCGCCTTTCATCAATGTTCTGCGGGTAAGATTTGTCAGCATGTCGGTTCCCCTTGTTTTGGTTTCTAAAATTCCACCGTCGCAAGCGCCGCCTCGGCTTGCGCGAACAGCCTGGCCTCGTCGAGCCCCGGGAATTCGCCTTTGGCCCAGACGATGCGGCCGTTGATCATGGTCATGTCCGTCGGCGCGCCGATGCCCACCTTGGCCAGCAGGCTCAGCGGATCGTGCCGTGTGCCGACATAGTCCATGCGCCGCGTGTCGATGGCGAAAAGGTCGGCGGCCATGCGGGGCGCCAGCCTGCCGATGTCGCCGCGTCCGAGCAATGCCGCGCCTCCGGTCGTCGCATAACCGAGAAAATCGGCCGGCGGCGGCACCGGATGGTCGCGCGTCGACGCCGACAGGCACTGCAGCATGTAGGCGGAATGGATGCAGTGCATCAGGTTGGAATTGTCGTTTGAGGCGGCGCCGTCGCAGCCCAGACCCACACTGAGTCCGAAGGCCGACATCGCCGGAATGTCGGTGATTTCGGCGCCGACGAGATAGACCGGTTCCGGGCAGTGGGCGACGCCGGTGCCGCTCGCGGCCATCTTGCGCAGCTCGTCGTGGGTCAGTTCCCAGCAATGGGCATAGAAGGTATCCGGCCCGCAGAAGCCGATGTCCGCGCAATAGTCCACCGTGCGCATGCCGTGACGGGCCTCGATTACCGGGCTTTCGCCCTCGCCGACATGGGTATGCATGCGCACCCCACGGTCGCGCGCCAGCGCCACCGATTCCACGAAGGTGTCGCGATAGCAGTTGACTGGCTGGCAAGGCGCGACGACGACCTGCCGCATGCCGAAGGGACCGGCCTCATGGTAGGCGTCGATCAGCCGGGCACAGTCGGCGATGAATTCGTCGGTCGTTTCCAGCATGGCGTCGGGGATGGTCGAGCCTTCCGATTTGGGCAGCGTGTTGCCGCCACGTCCTGCATGGAAGCGCATGCCGAGCAGTTCGGCTGCTTGGAACTGCCGGTCGATCAGCCGCTTGCCCGCCTGCCGCGGAAAGCAATACTGATGGTCGAATGCCGTCGTGCAGCCGTGCTTTATCAGCTCGGCCATCGCCGTGACCGATGCGTGGTAGAAGCATTCCTCAGTCAGCCGCGAGAAAATGGGATAGATGCGGCCGAGCCATTCGATGACCGACAGCTTCGTCCAGTCCAGATCGGCGCGGTTGCGCACGAAGCATTGAAAGAAGTGGTGGTGGGTGTTGACGAGGCCGGGATAGACGAACCAGCCAGCGGCGTCCTGCGTGATTGTTCCAACGGGCAGCTCTGCCTTGTCCAGGCCTGCGCCGATGGCCCGTATTGCCGGGCCGTCGGTCAAGACATCGACATTGCGTCGGATGTCCGGACCGTTGCCCTCGTCCACGATGACCGCAGCGCAGCTCTTCAGCAAATAGCCCGCCACGTCAGGCCTCGCCGACTTCGAGGACGGGCGCCGGCGTCAGTTCGTGCAGCCGGTGGATGCCCGGCATCTCGATGAAGCCCTCGAGACTGCGGACCGCCCGTGACCAGAGCCGGATCGCGGGAGAGGGGTCGAGCGAAACGCCGCCATCGGGCGCCAGCGCAACATAGGGAAAGCAGGCAATGTCGGCGATCGTCGGTCGATCCGACGCGAGGAAGCGCTGGCCGCGGATATGCTGTTCGACGAGGCCGGCTTCCAGCTCCCGCAGGGCCGCTATTCCCTGCTCCCGAAGGTCGGCTATATTGCCCGGACGCAGCAGCATCTCGTGCAAGCGCGCCGCCCCAAGGCTCGCGGTCAGCCGGTGCGAGAAGGACAGCCATTGCTGGACGCGCGCCGCCCGCCCGACCGTATCATTGCCCAGCCATTGGGGTGCCGTCTTCGCGGCGAGATAGACCAGCATGGCCGAGGATTCGGTCAGCACGAGGTCGCCATCCTCCAGGATCGGGATCGAACCGGCCGGATTGAGCGCCATGAGCTCAGGACCGCGATGCTCGCGACCGGGATGGAAGTCGACAGGACGGATGTCGAGCGTCACCCCGATCAGAGCAGCCATGAGGCGCACCTTGTAGCAGCTCGGCGACAGCACGTAGTCATAGAGCTTCATTGCGCCACCAGTTGCGCGCCGTAGGTGTAGCCGTGGCGTTTCAGCCAGCGCCGGTAGGCAACCGAGGTAAGGTCGGCGCGCGTGGGAATCTCCATGCCGGGATCGAGCGGGAGCAGCGTCGGAATTTGGTTTTCGAGGATCGATCGGTCCTGAACGAAGATCGTCTGCTGGAAATGGATCAGGTCGGCCATCGGTGTTTCGTCATCGAACAGCGCCATCCATGGCCAGACGTCGCATAGGTCTTCGGCAAGTGGCTGCACGAAAAGTGTGATGACGTCCCATTCCGCCGGGCGAGGCGGGCAGGTCTTGTAGAGCACCGAGCAGGTCGGCGCGGGCACGCGGTACATGTATTCCGTGGTGATGCCACCTTCCGCCGACTTGGCGGCCTGCGGCTGGTAGAACTTCACCTGAGTGGCCCAAACCTCGTCTTCGTCCTCTCGGATCTCGACCTTGTAGTTCTGCACCTCCGTATGCGGCTCGGCCCCCAGTATGTCGGTGTGCACGAAAGGAAAATGCGCGATGTCCAGGAAGTTCTCCACCGCACGCAATGGCGAGCAGCGCACGCGCACCACCCCGACATCGACGAGCCGGCGGCCCGGCTGATCGGCCTCGGGGATCGCAAACAGCGGCTTTTGTGGATCACCGAGCGATGACCAGACATGGCCATAGCGGATGCAGGCCGGCAGGTCACGTCCGTTGCCGCCCGTGACCTTCGCGTTTCCGTCTTCGCCGCGCCTCACCGCGATCGGCTCGCCCATCAGGGCCGTCACGCGCCCATGCGCATCGAGCTGGCTAGCAAGGCCGACAGGGTACCATCCGTCGATCATCGTGTTGCGGGTCATCGGGCGATCCCGGCGCGTGCAATATCCTCGGCCGCCCGCCGCAGCGCCTCGGCGGCTCTCGACGCGGCGATACGCTCGTCCGGATTGCTGTCATCGTCCACCAAAACATGCATCAGCGTGCGCGCCTGTCCATCGGGAGCAAGCAGCAGCCAAACGGTCCGGTCATCATAGGTGTAGTCGAGCAGGTCTCCAGCGGCCGTCGTGCCCGCGGCCGCCTCCAGCGCCACGATGCCCGCTTCCACCACCATGGAGCGGAGCGGCGCAAGGCCCTCGAACCGCGGCGGCCCGGCGGCGGGTTCGCCAACCGAAATCCATATGATGCCGCCGCCATCCTCGACGTGCTGCGTTGCGACACGAATCGTGTCCGGCGGCGTCAATGCCGGATGGGCTGGAATGCGCTGGCAGTTTCCCGCCTTGGCGTAGCTCCAGCCGTGATAGATGCAGGCCAGGGTCTCACCGCGTACGAAGCCGTGGGAAAGTCGCATGCCGCGATGAGGGCATCTGTCGGCGAAGGCCGCCGCACGGCCGGAGCGGGTTCGCCAAAGGGCAACCGGTCCGGCCGGGGATTGCGCCGGCATAACGGTTCCCGCCGGCAAGTCCGCGGAGAGGGCAACAGGCATCCATGAGCCGGTGGGATAAGACGGCATGCATCAACTTTCAAAACGGCACCAGCATCTTCCCGAGCGAAGCTTCGCGGTCAAGGATATGCTAATACGCCGGGTTACGTTTGCACAACATTTCCTCACTGGCAATAATGCCTAAAAAAAGTGCATCACACCTCCGCAGGCAGAGGGCCGCAGGCCCAGAAACTTAGCCCGATTCGCTCTCGATCGGCGCCCGGCGGATGGTCTCGACCCAGACATCGATTGGTCCAAGAGAGCACCCCATCTCCATCATGTCGATGAGTTCGACCGGACCGGCAATGTCGAGTTCAATGCGGTCGGGACCGGCAACGCATATTGCATGCGCGAGCCCGAGCTTGGCGGCATGACGCTCGATCCACGGAAGAAAGGATGCCACCTCGACATCGCCGAGGATCGTCATACGCTCCCGCCAGGAACATCGATTTTGCTCGTTCATAGAAAACCTCGGCAATGAAGCTGATATTCTATCTATCTACATCGTGCTCAATCGCTGAAGCATCTGCTTTTGAGAGCGTCGTCAGGCCAGACCTGAAGGCGAAGACCGCTATATGCGAGTTGATCCCCAAGATCGGCAGACAGGTTTCGTTCCAACTAGTCGCGCTCACGACCTGGTTGATATGCCTTCGACGACCCGCTACGGGATTGAGGGATCGTATAGGCCGCTGGCTTCCCAGCGCGACCTATCCTGGCGGATGGAGGGCGCCGACGGTCGCGAAACACTCAAGAAGCTTTTCACGATTTCTCCCTACGGGTCCAAGGAGCAGCGCGTGCTCAACCGCCTCTGGACCCAGATCAAGACCGGAAGCTAAACGGAATATGGCGGCTCAAACCTTTTTCGAGCGGCGCCGCGGCGTGGAGGCCTGCCGCCGCGTCGTAGCCATGCGACAGAGGAATGGCAGAGGGACATGGCGAAATCTCTGGGGTCGGTAAAGAGCAAATTCACGCTCAGGGCCGACCAGAATGACTCCCGCGATCTCCAGCACGCCGCTGCCAAGGGGCGCTTTCTCGCGCCGGCAGGATATGGTCGGGCGCCCGTGACGGGCGCAAGTCGGTGGCGATCTGGCCAATTGCCAGTTCCGCCGCGTTAACGAACTGGCTGTCTCTGATACTACCGGCCTCGCGATCGTTTGAGCCTTTCCGACTCGATCGGATCGAGCGTAGCTGCGATCACGTCCGCGTGGCCGCGTTTACAGGGCAGCAATGAATGCTCAAGCCCGCATGGCCTTCCACATTTTTCGGGCGCGCCATGGTATCCGCGCAGGCGGAGTTCATGGTTGCCGCGACCATGAAGACCGCCAGTCCCAATCTCTTCAGCATTTCAGTGCTCCTCATCAGGCTTGATCGCCGGGCGTCGGAGTTGGTCTCCTGCTTTGCAGTGCTGAGAGACGGTTGAGCAGGTTCAGGGTGATCCTTCCCACGTCGTTCATTGCTTTGCCGGCAGGCAGCGCGCCGCACCAGGCGACCGAACTTGCCGAAAAGATCAGGCCGCCCGCAGCAAGATTTCGTAACGTCATTTCGGCGCAGCGACGCCCGACGCGCTCTTCGTCCCCGCCCGCGTACCAGCGCGAGGGATCCTGGAAGAAGCCGGCCGGAAAGTCCGTCGCGCGGGCGATCACGACGGTGTCGGCCGACGTGCCCAGGGCCGGGTTCGTCGCATCCACCTCGTAACCCGCGGCGGCACCTAATACGATGCCTTCCGAACCGAAGGTTTCGTCCTCGATGCCTTCAAACAGCCATGCGCATTCCGGCGCGTGGCTTTCGGGCGTTCGCGTGAACGGGCGCGCGCCGTCGAAACCCATCAGCGAAATCGCGCCGCCGACCAGTGAAAACTCGCCGCGGCCCCGGGAGCGAAGGTGGCCGCCAGGCTCGTTGGTTATCGACAGATATTGTTCGCTGACCGGACCATCCCAAGTGCGGCCAGGTTCCAGGGGCGAGCGGCGCAATTCCATCAGGTCGTCCTTGAAGGCGACCGTTCCGGCAAAGCCGTTTCCGCCGAGATAGGCGATGCTGCCGCCCTCGGCCGCGAATTGCCGCAGTGCCCCTTCCATCTCGGTCGACATGTATTCCGGATGGCTTCCGGTCACGACGGCCCGATGCCCGCTGAGAGCCTCGAGCCCCTGCTGATGCAGATCATGATCGGTGACGATGTCGAGCGCTATGCCGTTCTCGTTGCAGAATCTGAGGAAATGCAGATCGACCGGCAAGTTGTGGGGGCAGCCGCATAGCGGGTAATTGTAGTCGTCCCGCAATGTCACCTTGGGTTTGCGATAGGAGCAGATCGACACGCCGCTGAGATCGGAGTGATAGTCGTAGAGCGACTTGAGGCTGTTTGCGATGGCAAAGCGGTGTCCGCGATCGTCGCACTTCCATTCATAGAGATGGTCGGGAAGATACTCGTCCGCGTAAGCGAGATAGGTCGCGGTCGGCAGCAGATAAAGCAGTGGTGAGGAGGCACGCGCGGAGGTGACGAAGAACACGATGCGCTCGTAGCCGCCGTCCCATTCCACCTGGAAAGCGTATACGCCCGGCTTCGCATTCTCGGGCACCGCGGCGCGGTGGGAAGCGGGCCAATCGAGCGGTCCCATGTCATCGTCATGGCAATGGACGGCATCGTAGTGCGAAGGCACGAGCCGGGGGTCGAAGCTTGATCCGTCCCAGCGCGCCGATGTCACACAGAATGTAGGCTGATTGATCACATCGAGCGCCAGCGGAACCGGTCCGCCGGAAGACGGGATCGGTCCAGTCGGCAGCAGAGTCGGGAATTCCCAGGCGATTGGCCCCTGAGAAGTCTCCAGCCGAATAGCCGCAAATCTCGCATTGAGAGTGAGCTCGCTTCGAGAGCCGCTCGCGCCGAAGAGGATGTCGCGCCCTTGTGGATGCCATTCGGCGTCGTGCAGGCGCCGCTTGAATTCGTAAGGGGCGAGGAGGTCGTGAGATTTCAGCTTGAAGAACGGCTCGTCCTCATGCAGGCCGAGCTCGACGGTCAGCCAAACCCCTTGCGGAACCGACGCAGACAACAGACTATCATTCCGCATCTCCAAGGCGATCGCCCCATCGCGAAGGCTCAGCAGAAAGGACCCCACTTCCAAGATCGTGCGCGGCCCCGTATTGCGGGTGAGAAACAGCTCAAAGCGGATGCCCTTGACGGCAGGCGCTTTTGCAAGCTCCTCGGCACGCAGGCGAAGGTACGATCCATGATCGAAGCTGCGATGCGCGTCCGGCTCGGATGTCGCCTCGATTGGCCAATTCACAAAATCCGCGGCTTGCGTGTCCAGCCGGCATATCCGCACGCTCTCCACCGGCCGGCTGCAGGAGAGGCCAAGTTCCACCCGCTGGCCGGGCCTTACGCTCCAGGGCGTGGCATAACCGGCAGCGCTCATCGCTCCATGGTCAACCAAGCGGCGCATCGATCGTGCCTCTCAAATCCATGAATAACGGCGCGACTTCGCGGCCTCGGTTCCAGATCGACCGGTTGTCGCGCATGCCCCTCAACCACTACCGCAACCCAGTTGATTTGTATATGCTTGTATAGGTAAGTTCGATCCGTTAGGCTCAAGGCGAGATCGCTAAGCCGGCCGTGCCAAGGAGGATCGCATGCGCAACGCTCCGCTCTTCGACCTGTCGGGCCGGAAAGCACTTGTCACCGGTGCAAGCCGCGGCATCGGGCGTTCCATTGCCGAGGCCCTGAGCGCGGCCGGCGCCGATGTCGCCGTCACGGCACGCAGCCTTGCCTCGCTTGGGGAGACGACGGCCACCATCCGCGCCGCCGGCGGGGTGGCGCACGCCATCGCCCTGGACGTCACCGATGTCGGCCGCTGCAGGGCGGCGACGGCCGAGGCCGCCGGCCTGCTCGGCGGTCTCGATATTCTCGTCAACAATGCCGGGATGGAGGAAGTCCACCCCTCGCTCGATGTCGACGAAGCGCTTTGGGACAGGATCGTCGACACGAATCTCAAAGGCGCATTCTTCTGCGCCCAGGCCGCCGCGCAGCACATGAAGGACGCCGGTCGGCCCGGCGTCATCATCAATCTTTGCTCGCTCACCTCCGAAGTCGGGATTCCGACGGCTGTGCCCTATGGCTCGTCGAAGTCGGGCCTGCTCGGCATGACGCGCGCTCTGGCGGCCGAGTGGGCTGATCTGGGGATCAGGGTCAACGCCATCGCCCCCGGCTATTTCAGAACGGCAATGACGGAAGTGTTCTACGGCAATGAGGCATGGCGGCAATCGATGCTCGCCAAAATCCCGCAGCACCGCTTCGGCGACCTGTCGGACCTGCACGGGATTGCGGTATTCCTCGCCTCCGATGCCTCGGCCTACATAACCGGTCAGTCCATCCCCGTCGATGGCGGCTTTCTCGCGTCGATCTGAGGTGGCCTCCCATCAGCTGGGCTCGAGTTGGCAGGACGCAGAAAATGCTGGCAGCTGTTATACGTACATGTATATACTTTATAGGCTGGCAATTGTTCTATCTGCGGTCCTTGCCCCGTATTGCCGGTCTCAAAGGTCTTCCAGGCGTGTGACCGGCCATCGCCAACCGCCACTGCGTTCCAGGAGAAGGAGCAGCCATGTCCGATATCAGCTTCCACGACCTGTCGGCCCTCGATGCCGACCGGCGGTCCAGCCTGCTGAGGCGCGCCGAAGCCGATCTTTCGGTCTTCATCGAAAAAGCCCGTCCGATCATCGAGGCGGTCAGGACCGAAGGTGATGCCGCCCTGCTTCGGTTCGCGCGCGAGCTCGACAAGGCCGATGTGGCCGATGGCGGGCTCAAGGTCTCGGAAGCGGAGTTCGACGCGGCATTCGACAAGGTCGAAAAGGATGTCGTGGAGAGCATCCGGTTCGGTATCGAGAACATCAGGCATTTCCACGAGGAGCAGCGTCCGGAAACGATGTGGCTGAAGGAAGTCCGGCCGGGCGCCTATGCGGGTGACAGATACACCCCGATCGCCTCCGTGGCGCTTTACGTTCCGCGCGGCAAGGGCGCCTTCCCGTCGGTGACGATGATGACCTCGGTCCCGGCTGTGATTGCCGGCGTGCCCCAGATCGCGATCGTGACGCCGCCGACTTCCGATGGATCCGTCGATGCCGCGACCCTGGTTGCCGCACGCCTCGCCGGCGTCGAGACCGTGTACAAATGCGGTGGCGCCCAGGCGGTCGCTGCTGTCGCCTATGGCACCGAGACGGTGAAGCCCGCCGTCAAGATCGTCGGGCCGGGCAGTCCCTGGGTGGTGGCGGCAAAGAGCCTGCTGTCCTCGGTCATCAACACCGGCCTTCCGGCCGGCCCGTCCGAAGCCATCATCTTTGCCGATGACAGCGTCGACGGCGGCCTTGCCGCGCTGGACCTTTTGATCGAAGCCGAGCACGGACCGGATTCCTCGGCCTATCTGGTGACGCACAGCCGCAAGGTCGCCGAGGCCGCCCTTGCCGCGCTGCCGCAGCATTGGTCCCGCATGAGCGAACAGCGCGTCGAATTCTCGCGCGCGGTGCTGACCGGAAAGCGCGGCGGCATCGTGCTGACCGCGTCCCTGGAAGAAAGCTATCGCTTCATCAACGACTATGCCCCGGAACATCTGGAGATTCTGTCGAAGGAACCGTTCGCGCATCTCGGATACATCACCGAAGCGGCCGAGATCCTCATGGGTCCGCATACGCCGGTGACGCTCGCCAACTTTGTCCTCGGGCCCAATGCCGTGTTGCCGACCAGCCGGTGGGCGCGCACGTATGGGCCGCTGTCGGTCACGGATTTCGTCAAGCGCTCGTCGGTCGGTTATGTGACGTCGGCGGCTTATCCGGAACTCGCCCGGCATGCGCGCAGGCTCGCCCGCTACGAAGGCTTCAGCTCGCATGAAAACGCGGTGTCGGAAATCCGCAGCCGCTATCTCTCGGTCTGAGCGGAAGCGAAGACGATGAAGGCCGCGCGACTTTACGGACCCGGCGACTTGCGCGTTGAGGATATCGCCGCCCCCGGCGTCCCCGATGCGGGCTGGGTGAAGCTCAAGGTGGACGCCGCGGGCATCTGCGGTTCCGACCTGCACAATTTCCGCACGGGCCAATGGATAAGCCGCTCGCCTTCGACGGCCGGCCATGAATTGACGGGCACGGTGATCGCCGTCGGAGAGGGCGTCGACACCATCGCCATTGGCGACCGGGTGGTCGCCGATTCACGCTTCTGGTGCGGAGAGTGCGCGCAATGCCGTGCCGGCAGGCGCCATCTCTGCACGTCGCTAGGCTTCGTCGGCGAAATATGCGACGGCGGATTTGCCGAACAGGTCGTGCTCCCCGCGCGACTGTTGCATAGCGTCGATGCCGCGCTTGATGCACGGGTGGCGGCAATGGCCGAGCCGCTCGCCGTTGCGCTGCACGCGGTGCGACGTCTGCCGAGAGCAGCGGCCTCGGTGCTTGTTCTCGGCTGCGGGACCATCGGCGGCCTTGCCGCGTTGCTGCTGTCGCGGACGTTCGCGGGCACCGTGCTGGTCGCCGACCGCAACCAAGGCCGCTGCGCTCGCGTCGCGCGCGTGACCGGCGCCACGATCGTCGACCTGGACGCGCACGCCATCGCCTCAGCGACTGCGAATACCCCCTTGCTCGCGGCCGTCGAGGCGACAGGCAGCGTCGCCGCGCTCAGTCAGTTGCTGGGTGTTCTCGGCCCGGGCGGCACCATTGCGATGGTCGGCATCTTCCACGGCCGGCTCGACATCGACCCCAACATGCTGGTCGAGCGGGAGATCGCGTTGCTGGGCTGCCACGCCTTCGCCGACGAGCTTCCCGATGCCATCCGGATGCTGGGTGAACTGAGCGAGCCGCTGATCAGCCTGATTGACCGCGAGATCGGCCTGGATGACGTCCCCGCAACCTACCGGCGGCTGCTGGAAGGCCAGGGCGACGGCTTGAAAACAATCATCCGGATGCGGCAATCCCTTGAGCATTCCTGATTTCCGTGCTTGCCGGAAAGGATATCTGAAATGAACACTCTGCCCGATACGGCCAGCCCCCTCTACGAGAAGGTCAAGGACTACATCCTGACGAACATCGGAACCGGCCGGTGGAGCAAGGACCGCAAGCTGCCGTCCGAAAATGAATTCGTGGCAGCGCTTGGCGTCTCCAGGATGACGATCCACCGTGCCTTGCGGGAACTGACCTCGGCGGGATTTCTGATCCGGCTGCAGGGCGTGGGAACATTCATTGCGCCGCCGCGGCCGCAATCGGCCCTGATCGAGATCAACAATATCGCGGCCGAGATCCTGGCACGCGGCAACAAGCATCGTTCCGAGGTTCTCGTTCTCGAAAAAATCATGCCGGAAAAGGAGCTTGCGCTGTCCTTCGAGTTCGCCAGGCGTTCGTCGGTCTACCACTCCGTGGTCGTCAATTTCGAGAACGATCTGCCTGTGCAACTGGAAGAGCGCTTCGTCAATCCGAGCCTGATACCCGACTACGACAAGCAGGATTTTTCCAAGACCGCGACCTACGACTATCTGATGCAGAAAACACCGGTGACCGAGGTCGAGCACATCATCTCGGCAATCCCAGCCGACGCCGAGACGGCGCGGCATCTAGGCATCGATGCCGGCAGCTGCTGCCTGCTTCTGCACCGCCGGACGTGGACGGGAGCGATCGTCGCCACGATCAGCAAGCTGACCTATGTCGGCAGCCGCTATTCGCTCGGCAGCCGGTACTCTCCTTCCAAAAGCGGCTGATCGCGGCAAGGCGAGCCCTGTTCCGGCGCAAATCGCGTGACGGACTTCCTGGATGCCATCGGCCGTAACGCCATGCGGCAAACGAATGCGGTCTGATGTTCCGAAAGTTGCGAACCCAACCCGTCCAACTTGTATATGCATGTATGTATTTTAGTCTTGACATTCACCGCCGCCGACGTCGAGTATCCTTGCGCTTCCGTTGAAGCGGCAGGTAAGACGCCGAGGCACAGTGCCGCAAGAGCATAAGCCCGCATTCTCATCCAGGCCGGATATGCAGTTCAAAGAGCGGCGCGATCATAAAGGGGAACAGAGATGATGCGTAACCTAGCAGGACAATTTCGTGCACTCGTCGCGGCTGCCGTCATCGGGTTCGCCCCGGCGGCCTTTGCCGCCGACGCGGCCATTCCCGCGACGCCTGAAGCGGGCACCTTCAAGATCGGCATCGAGCCATGGCTCGGCTATGGCCAGTGGCACGTCGCCGAGGCCAAGGGCCTGTTCAAGGCAAGCGGGTTGTCGGACGTCCAAATCGTCAACTTCGCGGAAGACAAGGACATCAATGCCGCGCTCGCGAGCGGCCAGCTCGATGCCGCCAACATCGCGACCCATACCGCGATGGGCATGGTTGCGGCGGGCCTGCCGGTGAAGATCGTGCTGCTGCTCGACGTCAGCATGACGGCCGACGCCATGATCGCCGGCAAGGATATTTCCTCCGTCGCCGACCTCAAGGGCAAGCAGGTCGCCTTCGAGGAGGGCACGACCAGCGACATCCTGCTCAAATACGCCCTTGCCAAGAACGGCATGTCCATCGCCGATGTGCAGCCGGTGCCGATGCCGGCGGCCGACGCCGGCAGCGCGCTGATTGCCGGACAGGTCCCGGTCGCGGTCACCTACGAACCTTATCTCACCGCGGCCAGGGCGCAGAACAAGGACGTCAAGCTGCTCTTCACCGCCGGCGAGGATCCCGGCCTGATCAGCGACGTGCTTGTGGTGCGCGACGAGGTGATCAAGTCGCGACCCGGCCAGGTGCTTGCCATGATCAAGACCTGGGATGCGGCCCTGAAGGACTACAACGGCGATACCGCCGGTGGCCGCGCCATCATTTCCAAGGCCGTCGGTTCCAGTGTCGAGGACCTCAACACGGCCTTCGACGGCGTGCGCTATTATTCTCTCGCCGAGAACAAGAGCGCTCTGACCGGCGAGTTCTCCACCAAGACATTCGCCGATGTCGAAGCCGCCGCCAAGAATGCCGGGCTGCTCCAGGCCGACGTGACACCGGAGCAGATGATCGACCCGTCATTCGTCAAGGCCGCGGAATGACGAAGGCTGCGTCGCGGTGGTAGCGCGGATGTCCGAGCAGCGCGCCGCCAAAACGAGCCAGCCCGGCCCCGCGCAAGGACCGGCTGCGCGACCGGTGCCGCGCCGCCGATCCTCCGGAATCGGCGCGCCCATCACGCGGTCGCGTTTCCTGATGATCGCCGTGGCCGTTTTTGCCGGCCTCGGCCTTGCCTGGTGGGCGGCAACGGGCCTGGAGCTGGTGAAGCCCATCTTCCTGCCCTCGCCGGAAAGCGTGGCGGGGCAGCTCGGCAAGCTCTGGAGCGACGGCACGCTGTGGCTGGACCTCAAGGCCTCGATATACCGCATCTCCATCGGCTTCCTGATCGCCTCGGCACTGGCGATTCCGATCGGCGTGCTGATCGGCAGCTTCAGGGTCTGGGAAGCCGCCGTCGAGCCGCTGGTGGATTTCATCCGCTATATGCCGGTGGTCGCCTTCGTGCCGCTTTCCATCCTCTGGTCGGGAACCGGCGACGCCCAGAAGTTCCTGATCATCTTCATCGGCACCTTCTTTCAGCAGGTCCTGATGATCATGGACAATGTGAAGCGGGTTCCGACGGATTTCGTCGGCCTCGGCAGGACGCTCGGCCTGCCGGACCGCAAGATCCTGACGCGCATCGTGGTGCCCAGCGCCTTGCCCGGCATCTGGGACACGCTGCGCATCAGCCTGGGCTGGGCGTGGACCTGGCTCGTGCTGGCTGAGCTCGTCGCGGCGACATCCGGCCTCGGCTACCGCATCACCGTGTCGCAGCGTTATTTCCAGACGAACACCATCATCGGCTACATCCTGCTCTTGGGCGTGCTCGGTCTCATCACCGACCAGGTGATGAAGGCGCTGGGAAAGGTGCTGTTCCGGCAGGAAGGCCACGCGCAATGAGGTTCGGCCGATGAGTGTGCCCAAACTGCGCATCGAAGGCCTGCACAAGAGCTTTGGCACCGGGGAGCGGCGCACCGAGGTGCTGCGCGACATCAATCTCGATCTTGCCGATAACGAGTTCGTCTCGCTGGTGGGCACGTCGGGTTGCGGCAAGAGCACGCTGCTGTCGATCGTTGCCGGGCTGCAGGATTTCGACGCGGGCGAGCTCGACATCGACGGCTCGCCGATCCTCAAGCCCGGGCTCGACCGCGGCGTCGTCTTCCAGTCCTACACGCTGCTGCCTTGGCTGACGGCGCAGCAGAACATAGAATTTGCCCTCAAGGCCGCCGGCTATGATCGCTCGACCTGCCGCAGGATCGCGCGCGAGCATCTCGACCTCGTCAAGCTGCCGCACTGCGCCGACCTCTACCCGTCCGAACTGTCGGGCGGCATGAAGCAGCGCGTCGCCATCGCGCGGGCGCTGTCCTACCGGCCCAAGATGCTGCTCATGGACGAGCCCTTCGGCGCGCTCGACGCCTTGACCAGGCACCAGATGCAGGAGCTGCTGACGCAGATCTGGGAGGAGCACCGGCTGACCGTGCTCTTCGTCACCCATGACGTGGAGGAGGCCGTCTATCTGTCCGACCGCATCGTCGTCATGGGGATCGGCCCGGGACGCATCATGCGAACCTTCAACGTCGACATAGAGCGCCCGCGCCGGGAAGAGGTCATGGAAAGCGCGGAGTTCATGGACCTGCAGCGCAATGTTCACAAGGCGATCCGCGAAGCTTCAAGACGCCCCGAAATGGCATGAGGCGAGCCGGCCTTGCCGGCTGCCTGCGGTATCGCCCCTCTGCGACTAACATAATCGTTATCGGCCAATAGCTTACGAAGCGGTTCGCCAAAGTTGACAAGAGCCCGCGGGCGGCGGTGTCGCAGCTTCCGATTGGGCTGAATACGGAAAGCAATTCCAAGGCAAAGCAAGCCAAATAACGGGCGAGCCTTCGCGCTTTTTTAAGCGTTTCCGGCGTGCGGATAAGATTCGATCTGCGCGTCGGAACAAATTGGCGCCCACCACGTTGTGGAGCTTGCGGTGAATTGTATACCTCGCCGCGAGGGCGGGACTTCATCTGATCATCAGTTTCTTCACAAACAGGTGGACTGGGGAGGGGCACTGTGAACGTGCAGGCATCAAGAGCGCAATTAGATCGTCGTCAGATTCTCAATTCCTTAAAGGCCTTCAGGCGAGGCGACTTTTCCGTCCGGATCGACAACATCTACGAAGGAATCGATTCCGATATTGCCGATGCCTTCAACCAGATCGTCGAACTCAACGATCAGGTGACGAAGGAGTTTGAGCGGCTGAGCAGAGTGGTCGGCAAGGACGGCAGAATTGGCGAGCGGGGTCATGTCCGCAATGCTACCGGCAGCTGGGAATCAAGCGTCAGGTCGGTCAACGACCTGATCGAAGACATGGTTCAACCGACCGCCGAAGTGGCCCGCGTCATCGGGGCAGTGGCCAAGGGCGACCTTTCCCAGACAATGATGGTCGAAATCGACGGCCGCCCGCTGCGCGGGGAGTTCCTGCGCATAGGCAAGATCGTCAACACGATGGTGGGGCAACTGGCTTCCTTTGCCTCCGAAGTGACACGTGTCGCGCGTGAGGTTGGAACGGAGGGAAAGCTCGGCGGACAAGCGCGGGTGAAGGGCGTGGCCGGCACGTGGAAGGACCTGACCGACAACGTCAACGCCATGGCCACCAACCTTACCGGCCAGGTGCGCAACATCGCCGAGGTGACCACTGCGGTGGCGTCAGGCGATTTGTCTAAGAAGATCACTGTCGATGTGAAGGGCGAGATCCTCGAGCTCAAGAACACCATCAACACGATGGTCGATCAGTTGAACTCGTTCGCATCGGAGGTGACGCGCGTCGCACGCGAGGTCGGCACGGAAGGCAAGCTCGGGGGCCAGGCGCGGGTCGAAGGCGTCGGCGGCACGTGGAAGGACCTCACCGACAATGTGAACTCCATGGCCGAGAATCTGACCGGCCAGGTCCGCAACATCGCCGAGGTGACGACGGCGGTCGCGCTGGGCGATCTGTCCAAGAAGATCACCGTCGACGTGAAGGGCGAGATCCTCGAGCTCAAGAACACCATCAACACGATGGTCGATCAGTTGAACTCGTTCGCATCCGAGGTCACGCGCGTCGCGCGCGAGGTCGGCACCGAGGGCAAGCTCGGCGGCCAGGCCCAGGTTCGCGGCGTCGCCGGCACCTGGAAAGACCTGACCGACAACGTCAATTCCATGGCCGAGAACCTCACCGGCCAAGTGCGCAACATTGCCGAGGTCACGACGGCGGTTGCTTCGGGCGACCTGTCGAAAAAGATCACGGTGGCAGTGCAGGGGGAGATACTCGAGCTCAAGGATACCATCAACACGATGGTCGATCAGCTGAACTCCTTCGCCTCCGAAGTCACGCGCGTTGCGCGCGAAGTGGGCACGGAAGGCAAGCTCGGCGGGCAGGCAGAGGTGAGGGGCGTCGGGGGCACCTGGAAAGACCTGACCGACAACGTCAATCTGATGGCGGCCAACCTGACTGGCCAGGTTCGAAACATCGCCGAGGTTACGACAGCCGTCGCCCGCGGCGACCTTTCCAAGAAGATCACCGTGGACGTCAAAGGCGAGATCCTCGAGCTCAAGGATACCGTCAACACGATGGTCGACCAGCTGAACTCCTTCGCCTCCGAAGTCACGCGCGTGGCGCGCGAGGTCGGTTCGGAAGGCAAGCTCGGCGGCCAGGCCCATGTGGAAGGCGTCGGCGGCACTTGGAAAGATCTGACCGACAACGTCAACGCCATGGCCGGCAATCTGACCGTGCAGTTGCGCGACGTGTCCAAGGTCGCAACCGCGATCGCGACCGGCGATCTGACGCAGAAGATCACCGTCGATGCCTTGGGAGAGATCCTGCAGATCAAGGATGTGATCAACACGATGGTTGATCAGCTGAATTCCTTTGCCTCGGAGGTGACGCGCGTGGCGCGCGAGGTCGGTTCGGACGGCAAGCTCGGCGGCCAAGCGCAGGTCAGAGGCGTGGGCGGCACCTGGAAGGACCTGACCGACAATGTGAATGCGATGGCGGCCAACCTGACGGGCCAGGTGCGCAACATCGCGGAAGTGACCACGGCCGTGGCGCTCGGCGACCTTTCCAAGAAGATCACCGTGGACGTCAAGGGCGAGATCCTTGAGCTCAAGTCGACCATCAACACCATGGTCGATCAGCTGAACTCCTTCGCCGGCGAGGTGACTCGCGTGGCGCGCGAAGTCGGCACCGAAGGAAAGCTCGGCGGCCAAGCCCAGGTGCGAGGCGTGGCCGGTACATGGAAGGATTTGACCGACAACGTGAATTCCATGGCCGAGAATCTGACCGGCCAGGTTCGCAACATCGCCGAAGTGACGACGGCGGTCGCGCGAGGCGATCTTTCGAAGAAGATCACCGTCGACGTGAAGGGCGAAATCCTCGAGCTCAAGTCGACCATCAACACCATGGTCGACCAGCTGAACTCCTTCGCCGGCGAGGTGACACGCGTCGCACGTGAAGTCGGCACGGAAGGAAAGCTTGGCGGTCAGGCCGAAGTGCGCGGCGTGGCCGGCACCTGGAAGGATCTGACCGACAACGTCAACCTGATGGCCACCAATCTGACCAACCAGGTGCGCGGCATCGCCGACGTCGTGACTGCGGTTGCGCAAGGCAATCTCAAACGCAAGCTGACTGTGGACGCGAAGGGCGAAATCGCCTCCCTGGCGGACACCATCAACGGGATGATCGAAACGCTCGCCACCTTTGCCGACCAGGTGACCAATGTCGCGCGCGAAGTCGGCATCGAAGGCAAGCTTGGAGGCCAGGCACGCGTGCCTGGCGCCGCCGGTCTGTGGCGCGATCTTACGGACAACGTCAATCAGTTGGCGGCCAATCTGACCACCCAGGTCCGCGCAATCGCCGAGGTCTCGACAGCGGTGACGAAGGGTGATCTGACGCGCTCGATCAGCGTCGAGGCTTCCGGAGAGGTCGCCGCGCTCAAGGACAACATCAACGAGATGATCCGCAATCTCAAGGATCAGACGTTGAAAAACGCCGAGCAAGATTGGCTGAAGACAAATCTCGCGCGTTTCTCCCGCATGCTGCAGGGAGAGCGCGATCTCGCCACGGTGTCGCGTCTCATCATGTCCGAGCTCGCTCCGCTTGTGAACGCGCAATACGGCGTCTTTTACGTGACCAATCGGGACGAGGAGGAGTCCTATCTGGAACTGGCGGCGTCCTATGGTGCCGAGAGCAAGGCGGCAATCAAGCAACGCCTCGATCTGCGTGAGGGTCTCGTCGGACAAAGTGCTGCCGACAAGCGAGCCATTATGCTGGACAATGTTCCGCCGGACTTTTTGCGCGTCACATCGGGGCTTGGCAGCGCCTCGCCGGCGAACGTCATCATTCTGCCTGCCTTGTTCGAAGATGAGGTCAAGGCCGTCATCGAGCTCGCATCCTTCAGCGAGTTCCGCGACACGCACCAATCGTTTCTCAATCAGCTGATGGAATCGGTCGGCATCGTCCTCAACACGATCGCGGCGACGATGCGCACCGAGGGCCTGCTCAAGCAATCGCAATTGCTGACATCCGAGCTGCAGGCGCGCCAGACCGAACTGACGAAAAAGCAGGAGGAACTGCACGCCACGAACGAGGAACTCCAGGAGAAGGCTCAACTTCTGGAGAATGAGAAAAAGCAGGTCGAAAACAAAAATCTCGAAATCGAGATGGCGCGCCGGGCGCTTGAGGAGAAAGCCGAGCAGCTGGCGCTTACCTCCAAGTACAAATCCGAGTTCCTCGCCAACATGAGCCATGAGCTCAGAACCCCGCTCAATTCGCTTCTCATTCTTTCAAATCTGCTTGCCACGAACCAGCAGGGCAACCTCAACGAAAAGCAGGTCGAGTTTGCTCGCACCATCAATTCGGCCGGCACGGACCTTCTCAGCCTGATCAACGACATTCTCGATTTGTCGAAGATCGAGTCCGGCACGGTCTCGATTGACATCAACGATATGCCAGTCGCCCATTTGCGACAGCATATGGAGCGCACGTTCCGCCAGCTTGCAGCCGACAAGGGTCTGGGCTTTACCATCAATGTCGATCCCGCTCTTCCGGAAACCGTGCGTACGGACGAGAAGCGGTTGCAGCAGATCGTGCTCAACCTGCTGTCGAACGCCTTCAAGTTCACCTCCGAAGGCAAGGTCAGCCTGAGTTTCAGAATGGAAAAGACGGGACGCCGCAACGGCGCCAAGTTGCCCAGGAAAGCGCTTGCCATAGCGGTGACCGACACCGGTATAGGCATCCCGGAAGACAAACAGAAACTGATCTTCGAGGCGTTCCAGCAGGCCGACGGCACGACCAGCCGCAAATATGGAGGAACCGGTCTTGGGCTCTCGATCAGCCGTGAGATCGCCCGTTTGCTCGGCGGCGAGCTAAGAGTCGAAAGCATTCCCGGCAAAGGATCGACGTTTACGCTCGTCATTCCGATCGACGGTCCCAGGATTGCCGCCGCCAGCCAGCCGGAACTGCTTCCGGCCACCGAGGCAATCGCGACGACAGCAGCGCCCAGCGGTTTGCCGTCGGCGGAATTGATGGACGATCGCGACGCTATATCGGCGCAAGACAGGGTCGTTTTGATCGTCGAGGACGACCCGACCTTTGGCGGTCTGCTGCTGGGCCTGGCACGGTCTGCCGGGTTGAAAGGCGTCCTGTCGACCGCGGGCTCCGGTACCTTGGCACTGGCCCGCAAGCTGGTGCCGGACGCGATCACGCTGGACCTCGGCCTTGCGGACATCGATGGATGGGTGCTCTTCGACCTGCTGCGCCATGATCCAAAGACCGCCGGCATTCCCATTCATGTGATTTCCGGAGCGGAAGACATCGATAGCCTGGCTCGCAAAGGAGCATCGAGCATCTCGACCAAACCGGTGTCATCCGAGGAACTGGTGAAGGTGTTCCAGGAAATTCATTCGAGGAACCTGCGCGTCCAGCGCCGGGTGCTCGTGGCCGACTCCGATCCCGAGCGCCGCCTTTCCCTGGTCGAGACGATCCGGGACGGCGTCACCTCGGTCACCGCAATCAGTCGCGCGGCAACCGCGGAGGACATCGACCTCGCCTCATTCGATGCGGTTGTCCTTGGGCTTGGAAAGTCTGCCAGGGATAATGCGCGGGCCCTTGACGAACTCACCAACCAGTTTTCAGACGGCCTTCCGCCGCTGCTGTTTTTTGCCCCTCATTCAGAGGCAGTTGAACAGGTGCTGGCGTTGAATCCCGCTTTGTCCTCAGTCCCGCGAGCTGAGAATTTTGCTCAATTGGCTCTCCATATATCTGCGACGCTTCCGGGAGGATTGCGCGAGGAAAGCGGGGCAGGTGCCGAACGAGCTGACAACAGGTCGAATCTTGCGGGCGCGAAAGTCCTGATCGTCGATGACGATATTCGAAACATCTATTCGCTGACGAGCGTCCTTGAGACCTACGATATCGAAGTCCTTCACGCTGAGCGCGGTCGCGATGGGATAGCGTTGCTGGAGGAGAATGCCGACGTCGACGCAGCCTTGATCGACATCATGATGCCGGAGATGGACGGCTACGAGACGATGAGGAGTATCCGCAACACACCCTCCATCGCGCATATTCCGTTGATATCGGTGACAGCAAAGGCGATGAAAGGCGACCGGCAGAAATGCCTGGAAGCCGGGGCTTCCGACTATATTGCCAAGCCTGTCGATCTCGACCTGCTGTTGGCACTGCTGCGGGTCTGGATCGGTCGCTCTCGGGATCGGGTCGAGACATCCCAAAATCTGCTTAGGTCAGTCAGCTGACGGGATGCCCGATGCAAAGGCTGTCGCGGATACGTTCGAAGAAACTGGAGATTGTGCAGTTGGCGGACAATCAGTCAAAGGCACGCATCCTGGCGGTCGATGATGACGAACGAAACCTGTTGGCGATCGAAGAAGTTCTCACTCCACTCGCGGAAGTCGTCGCTGTGCAATCCGGCGAGGAGGCTCTGCGCTGCCTCCTAAAGGAGGATTTCGCCGTTATCTTGCTGGATGTTTTGATGCCGGGCCTCGACGGCTACGAAACAGCCGCGTTGATCCGCCAGCGCGAACAGTCCAGACGAACCCCTCTCATCTTCCTCACGGCTATCCATAAGGAAGATGCTCATATGCTGCGTGGCTACGACGCCGGCGCAGTGGACTATATGTTCAAGCCCTTCGACCCCGCCATGCTGCGATCGAAAGTGGCTGTATTCGTCGAGCTTCACGAAAAGACGCTCGAGATCCAGCGCAATGCGGTCGCCGAACAGGCACTGCTGGCGAAAGCCTTGCAGGCCGAAAAGCAAAAGCTCGAGGCCGAACGATCGCTGCGCGGCGCCGAAGAACGGCAGGAGGCCATTCTTGGATCCTTGCCCGTCTGTTTTCACGCCAGGTTCGCCGAGCCGCCCTTTGCAGCCCGGTTTGTTTCAAAAGGTGTTGAACGTCTGACGGGATTCCCGCCTGAGCGACTGACGTCCGAGCCGCGGTTTGGGCTGAGCCGGGTGCATCCGGAAGATCTACCCAGGGTGCGGGAAGCTTTATTGGCGGCAAAGGTGACAGGCTCCTACACATGCGAGTTCCGCTGGCAGTGCGCCGATGGCAAATATCGTATCTTTCTCGACCAAGGGATCCTGTCGAAAGGTGTCGACGGACGCCGACCTGAAATCCTCGGCACTCTGCTTGACGTGACCGAGCGACGAGAACTCGAAAATCAACTTCTTCAGTCACAGCGCCTCGAAGCGGTCGGGAAACTCACCGGAGGATTGGCACACGATTTCAACAATCTGCTTGCCGCGGTTCTGAGCGGACTAGGATTGCTCGAGAGGCAGCTTACGCTTGATGAGCAAGCAAAGAAGATCGTTGAACTCACTCGCCGCTCCGCGAAGCAAGGCGCCGAACTTGTCAACCGCATGCTGGCCTTTTCGCGGCGTCAGAATCTGAAGCCGACGGCAGTGCGGCTGGCCGCGCTGGAAGATACGATGAACGGCTTGGTGGCTCCCGTGCTCGGCGGCCTGATCCGCTTTGAGTGGGAGGTCGACAACTCCGTTTGGCCCGCGCATGTCGACGTCGGCCAATTGGAGTTGGCGTTGATGAATCTGGTGTTCAACGCGCGCGACGCGATGCCCTCCGGCGGGACAATTGCCGTGCAGGCGCAAAATCGGGTCATCAAAATACCTTCCGAAGACCTGGCGGCCGGAGAGTATGTAGTCCTCACCGTCAAGGACACCGGTGCCGGCATCCCGAAGGAGATTCTGACCAAGGTCGTCGAACCGTTTTTCACGACGAAGCCCGTCGGGAAAGGCACCGGGCTGGGTCTCAGCACGGTATACGGTTTCATGAAGCAATCGGGCGGCGCGCTCCGCATAGACAGCCTCGTCGGGCGCGGAACATCCATGGAGCTGTGGCTGCCGCGTTCAGCGGAGCAGCCTTCCGACAATGTGGCAGATCTGGATGGAGAGAGAGTCCTGGTCGAGACTGCAGGGAAGGCTTTCCCTTCGCTTCTATTGATTGACGACAGCAGCGGATTGCGGCAGCTGACCGCGGAATCGCTTCGGCAACACGGGTTTACAGTGACATGCGCAGCAGGGGGTGCCGAGGCGCTGGCAATTATTGAACGGACACCGCATGAGTTCGACGTGATTGTCACCGATTTCGCAATGCCGCTCGTGTCCGGAGTCGAGGTAATTCGCTTCGCGCGCAACCTGCGCTCCGATTGGCCAGCGGTTATGATAACCGGCTATGCCGACGCTGAGGCAATTTCAAACCGCCCATCGGACGTGCCATTGGTCAACAAGCCGTTCCGGGAAAAAGATCTCATCGAGAGCATCTTGCGGGTCAGCGCCTTGAAGCCAGTCGGCGGCCGGCCGACTGCCGGCTCCGGTTAGATCAAGATTTGGCAGTGGCCAACCGGTCTTTCGCGCCGGACGACCGCACCCACTGACTGAGCATTCGAGTGACGGCTGCTCATCCGTTGCCGGCGGCACCTTGGCCGGCATGTGCCGGGCGAGATGAGCGATGGGTCAGCGCCAGAAATCCAGAACCTCCTCCGCAGCGGCGACTTCGACATGATGCGAATATCGCGTCGTGAACAGCTTGAGTATATTTTCGTAGGCTTCGTCCGATGTGCTGCAGATCGCATCCTCGACCAGGATCGTTCTGTAACCGAAGTCGATCGCTCCGAGCAGCGTCGCCAACACGCACATGTCGGCCTCGCCTCCGCTGACGATAAGCTCGGTCACACCTTCCGCCTGAAGGCTCCGGTGGAGCTCGCCGGTCAGCCAGGGAGAGTAGACGGGCTTATCGAAAACGCGAGCCGGCGGCACGAAATCACGCAGTTCGGGCAGCAGTTCGAGGCTGCCCGGGCCGGCACATTCGATAGTCATCTGCGACCAGCGCTCATAGTATTGACGCCAATGGCCCTGGCCTTCGCCAGGTCTTCTCGCCGTTATGAACCTGGTGAAAATCGTTCGCTCCGGTCTGCCATCGATAAGCGAAAGCACCTTCGGCAGGATGGCGGGCAGCCACTCAACCGCCCATGGCCCAGGCGGCAAGAACATCATCTGCATGTCAACGCAAATGTGGACGGCTCGTGTTGAGATTGGCGTCATCGCGATCCAAACTTCCCTGCCGTGAAAGCTAAGCCTTTGTGTCACCCAATGCTTGCGCCGTCGGAGCGGTGTCGACGCCCGTTTCGCGGCCGGCCTCGGCGAGGAGCGCGTCGCCGAGGTACTCTTTCAAATCGCCGACCTCATCGCTGATTTCTTCCGCGAGGATGCCTTCCCGCTCCGCGTCCGCGATGCAAGCTCTCGCCAGTCTTTCTGCCGCGGCCTCCGGGGACGCTTCGGCGGCCGGTCTAACCGCATGGCCCTCGATCCACTCCTCGACGAAGTGTCCCGGTTTGTTGACGAGGATATCGACCTGGTTTGGGTTGACTGTAGGCACAGGGAGAGTGTCGACCTTCATGACTTGAACTCCGGATTTGTGAATTACAAACGCGGACGCTTAAGCAAGGATGCATAGTCTCTGTCCCTCTCGAAGGACTGTGATCGCAATGTGAAGGAGAGCTGATGGCGCGTTCGTCTGAAACGGCAAGAGCGTAGCCCGCGCCTTTTTTGGATTGCGGTTGGTTTCACTTACGCTTGCGGTCGAGACGCTTGAGTGATTCGCGCAGTTTGTCAGGAAGCCAGCGGTTTACGTGAAACAAGGGCAAGCTGCGTAGATATCGACGCATGGTTTCATTCGAGAATTGCCGCCTAAGAAGAGCGGCTGTGGATTTGTTGTCGCGTTTCTCGGCCATGGTTGCAGGTCAAACATGAGGCGGCTTGCTTGATCAAAAACTTGTCCCACACTCCGTTGTTCCCCCCAGTTACAAACAGTGAGGGGTCCACTGCCGATTTGCGCCCCGATTTTTGACGGCCATAGGTAGTGATCCCACGTAACCTTGATCAATGGCCGGTCTTCTGATGTGGCGCCGCGACCGCCTTGCTCTGCGGCGATGCTTTCTCGCAGCCCACGGAACATTGCAGGCAATAAAAGGGGGGAAAATCCCATCGCTGCTAGCTTTCGCTATGCTTCGTCAAAACGACTGCCTTCCTTAGAAGGATCCCGCGACAGCACACGCTCTTCCTCGTCGTCAGGCAACGCTTCGTCGCTCTCCTGATAGGGGTTGTCGTCATCCTCTTCGGGGAGGACGCCTTGTGCTTCGGCATCGTCCTCCGGATCGCCGTTTACGGCGACGCTGCCAGGCGGCACCCGACCATTATCAAGAGCGTCCCAGTCCTGTTGTTCGATGCCGGGAGCTTCGGTTTCATCCCGCCTTGCGGCTCGCTGTTTGTCGCGCGGATCCATTTCTCGTCTCCAAGATAGGTGCGTCCGTGACGCCGGCTGTTCTAACCATAAACCGTTTGATGGGGTCGGTTGTTCCGGAGGGGCGCTGCTACGAGATCTGCTCGAACGTGCATTGGCGCGGCGCTTTTTCGGGCCGCCAGCGAATGAATCGAGTGCCATGCCGGAACCGCTCGCCGGTGACGTGGTCGAAGCGGACTTCCACGACCAGTTCCGGCCGCAACGGCTCCCATTCGCCGCTGCGCTCGGTGCTCCAGCGGCTCGGCCCGCCCGGCGCCTTGCCGGTGAAGCCAGGCCCGCCACGCAGCGCCTCCAACTTCTTCGTGAGCGTGGCTCGTTCCTCGTTGGCGATTGTCGAGGTGAAGCCGACATGGTCAAGCAAGCCTCGTTCATTGTAGAGGCCAAGCAATAGCGATCCGACCTGCGACTTGCCGTTCAGATAACGGAAGCCGCCGACCACGCAGTCGGCAGTGCGCAGCCGCTTGACCTTGATCATCGCGCGCTCGCCCGGCTGATAGGGATCGCTCAGCCGCTTGGCGACGACGCCGTCGGTAGAGCCATGCCCGGCGTCCTCCAGCCATCGCCTGGCGGTCGCGAAACTGGTGGTGCAGGGCGAGAGCTGAAGAGCGTCTGTGTTTGCTTGCGCGACGAAGTCTTCAATTGCCGTGCGTCTTTGCGTCAGCGCGACTTCGAGCAGCGATTTGCCGCCCGGCGCGACCAGCATATCGAACAGGATCAGCCGCGCCGGCGTCTCCGCGCTCAGCTTGCGGATGCGGCTCTCGGCTGGATGAAGCCGCATCTGCAGCGCGTCGAAGGATGCGGCGCCGCCGATCTCGATGACGATTTCGCCGTCGACCACGAAATCCTTGGCTTCGAGGTTTTGCATCATTGCTGTGAGTTCGGGAAAGTAACGCCCAAGCGGCTTGCCCGACTTCGCCCTGAGATCGACCGTTTTGCGATTCTTGAAAGCGAGGCAGCGAAACCCATCCCATTTCGGTTCGAACTGCCAGACGCCTTCGTCCTGCGGCAGTTTTTCGTCGATCCGAGCCTCCATCGGGGATGTATCGAGGGGGAGAGGAAACGCGTCGGTCGCGGCCGCTGCCATCGTCGGCCCTCAGGCGTCGAGATCGATCAAGGCGATGCCAAGGCCGGGGCGTTTGGTGCGCCGCAGGTGAACGGGCGATTCCGTCACCGTGACTTCGAGCGTAGGCTTGACGATGCCTTCAACAAGATGGCCGCCGCGCGTCGATCCGTCGCTTAGACCCAGGACAGCATGGATGTGCAGGCTCGGTCTGCCGCCGTCGTCGACCGCGATGTCGCCAACAGCGCTCAGAACCTCGCATTGCTCGCCGACCGGGATCTTGCGGTAAGATTTCGAGCCGAAGTCGAACCAGCCAACGGTCGCCTTCTCGAATGCGCCGATCGCGGTCAGCGAGGCGCCGGCAATTCCTTGCTCGTCGGCGAAGTCGGACAGGGCAGCAAATGCTTCCTCGCCTGGGTCCAGCACAACCACGAATGTCCTTTGTCCAGAAGTCTGTGCGACCAGTTTCGATTTCATATCGGCCCCCATCAGCGTTGGCATTGGCCGTAGAACTCGAACCCGGCATGCATGTTCCCGCATGATGAGCATCTTCGAAGGCAGGATCACACTTCTGTGAGGCCTAGGATCCCGCGCCGGCCAGGCCGGAACAATGGCCTGCATGAATGGTTAGCCCCCGATGCGCAGCCAGCCAGGAGCGAGCCATGTCCCAGCCTTCCGTCCCATCCACGCTTGGCCTCAGCCGGCGCAATTTCATGACAGGCACAGTCTCGGCCGCCGCGGCACCATTACTCGTTTCATCGGCGAAAGCCGAAGTGCCTGCCGCCGCTGGCGCGGCGCTTCGCGAGCCAGTGGTGACGTCGATGCGGATCAACAAGCAGGCCTATGAGCTGTCGCTCGATACGAGAACCAGCCTGCTTGACGCCTTGCGGGATCATATCGGGCTAACCGGCACCAAGAAGGGTTGCGACCATGGACAGTGCGGGGCGTGCACGGTTCTTGTCGACGGCAAACGCGTGCTCTCCTGTCTCAGTTTCGCGGTGATGAATGCCGGCAAGGATGTGATGACCGTCGAGGGGCTGGCATCCAGTGACGGTAAGCTGCATCCGATGCAGCAGGCCTTCATCGACCACGATGCCTTCCAGTGCGGCTACTGCACGCCGGGCCAAATCCTGTCGGCCATTGGTTGCATCAATGAAGGGCACGCAAAATCCGAAGACGACATCCGCGACTATATGAGCGGTAATATCTGCCGTTGCGCCGCCTATCCAAACATTGTTGCTGCCATCCTGCAGGCACGCGATCAGATGAAGGGAGCCTGATATGCGTCCCTTCGTCTACGAACAGCCGACCGACATTTCCGCGGCCGTCGCGATCGCATCCCGCTTCACGACCGAGGACGACCAGCCGACGCGAGCGAATGTGCAGTTCATCGCCGGGGGCACCAACCTTGCCGACTATATGAAGCTCGGCGTTGCCGAGCCGAACCGGCTGGTTGACCTCAACCGGCTCAAGGATCCAGGCCTCAGGCAAATCCGGGTGACCGACGATGGTATCCGCTTCGGGGCTCTGGTGCGGATGGGTGAGGCGGCAGATCACGCTGAGCTTAAGCGCGGCTATCCCGTTATTGCCGACAGCTTGCGGCTGGCCGCAAGCGGCCAGATCCGCAACATGGCAAGTCTCGCCGGCAATGTCCTGCAGCGCACGCGCTGCGAATATTTTCGCGAGACATCCTGGCACTGCAACAAGCGCGTGCCAGGGTCCGGCTGCGCTGCGATGGAGGGTTTCAACCGGCAGCATGCGGTGCTGGGCGGCAGCGATGCCTGCATCGCGACGTATCACGGCGACTTTGCCCAGGCGCTGATCGCGCTCGATGCCGTCGTGCGTGCCGAAGGCTCGCGTGGAGCGCGAAAGATACCGCTCGCCAAGCTGCATCGTCAGCCACGCGATACGCCTGAGATCGAGACCGATCTCGCTGCTGACGAGATCATCACCGCCATAGAAGTGCCGGCTGTGCCATGGGCGCGGCGCTCGCTTTATCTGAAGATCCGAGACCGCGAATCCTACGCGTTCGCGCTGGCTTCGGCGGCCGTTGCGCTCGACCTGGACGGCGACAACGTACGCGAGGCGCGCATTGCCTTGGGCGGCGTGGCGACCGTGCCGTGGCGTGCCAAAGCCGCGGAGGAAGCCCTGCAAGGAAAGACGCTCGACGAGGTTTCGGCGGGGGCGGCGGCGGATGCCGCCTTCGCCGGGGCCGAGCCGCGCCAGCACAACGCATTCAAGATCGAGCTCGGTAAGCGAACGCTGGTGCGCGCGCTGCTCGAAACCCGCGACATGAAGGTGTGACCATGGACACTGCCGCTCCGAGACCGAAAGAGAACCAGGGCCAACCGCTGCCGCGCGTCGATGCACGGCTTAAGGTCACCGGGCAGGCGCATTACCCAGCCGACCTGCCGACCGCCAACATCGCTTACGGCGCGCTGGCCACCAGCAGCATTGCCAAGGGCAAGGTAGCCAAGCTTAATCTCGACGACGCTCGTGCCGTGCCCGGGTTGCTCGACATCGTCACTTACGGCGATATGGACACTGTCGAGAAGCCGAAATTCGGCAATTCCGGCGCCACCTCGATCGGGCCGCTGCATGACCGGACGATCTTCCATGACGGCCAGATCATCGCGCTCGCGGTTGCCGAGACATTCGAAGCCGCCGAAGAGGCGGCGCAGTTGATCCGCGCCGAGTATGATGCGGAGACGCCCACGGCGAGCTTCGACAGTCCGGGCGCGGCGACCATTCCCGCCGCCGGCAAGAGTCCTCTGTTCAAGGAAGACGTGAAGGCCGGCGACTTCGATGCCGCCTATCGAGAGGCCGCGGTGAAGATCGACGTGCGCTATTCGACGCCCACGCAGCACCACAATCCGATCGAGCTGTTCTCAACCACCGCCTTCTGGGAGGGCGACCAACTGATCGTCCACGAGCCGTCGCAAAACGTGACCGGCTGGAAGGTCGAGCTTGCCAGGCAATTGAAGATCGATCCCGCTAAGGTGCGCATCGTCAGCCCCTTCATCGGCGGCGCCTTCGGTTCCAAGGGACCGATGACGCCGCGCACGGCCATCGTCGCGGTTGCCGCCAGGCGGCTCGGCCGACCGGTGCGTTGCGTGACCAGCCGGATGCAGGCCTTCGGCACCCAGACCTATAGGGCGGAGACAAGGCACCGCATCCGGATCGGCGCAGGCAAGGACGGCCGCATCACTGCTTTCGCGCATGAAGGCTGGGAGGTCACCTCGCGGCCGGACTCCTATGTCGTGGGCGGCACGTCGGCAACCGGCCGCATGTATGCTTACGGTTCTGTGCTGACACATGTCTCGCTGGTGCAGGCGGACCGCAACACGCCCGGCTATATGCGCTCGCCGCCCGAGACGCCTTATGTCTATGCGCTGGAAAACGCCATGGACGAAATGGCGGTAGCGCTCGGCATGGACCCGGTGGAATTCCGCCGGATCAATGAACCGAAGACAGAGCCGATCGGCAAGAAGCCGTTCTCCAGCCGCTCGCTGATCCAGTGCTATGACCAGGCGGCCGAGGCTTTTGGCTGGGCGAAGCGGGACCCGAAAGTGGGAGCGATGCGCGACGGCGACTGGCTGGTCGGCATGGGCTGCGCGACGGCGATTTATCCAACCGCAGTCGCGCCATGCGCGGCGCGGGTGCGCCTGACCGTCGATGGCGATGTGCGGCTGCAATGCGGTTCGCATGAGATCGGAACCGGCGTGCGCACCGTGGCAGGTCAGATGGCGTCGGAACGTCTCGGCGTCAGCATCGATCGGATCAGCGTCGAAATGGGCGACAGCAGCCTGCCTCCCGCTCCTGTCTCGGGGGGCTCGATCTCCACGGCGAGCGTCTGTTCGGCAGTGCTGAAGGCCTGCGATGCCATCCGCGCCAAGCTCTATGCCGGCGCGACCGCCGAGGGTGGTCCGCTGGCGGGGTCTCACAACGAGGAACTCGACCTCGCCGACGGAAAGATCGTGGCCAAGGGCGGCGCTTCGGCAAAGGTCGAAGATGTCCTGAAGACCATGCAGGTTGGGGCAATCGAGGAATATGCCGAGTTCGCGCCCAAGGGTGCGACGCCCGAAGCGCTGAAGAAGCTCTATGCCGGCATGCCGGAATTCCACGGTGGCGAGCAGGATGAGGATTCGGTGAAATACGCCTTCGGCGCCGAGTTCGTCGAAGTCCGCATCAACCGCTACACGAGGGAGATCCGCGTGCCGCGCATCGTCGGCGCGTTCGCGGCCGGCCGCATCATGAACACGCGCACCGCGCGCAGCCAACTGATGGGCGGCATGATCTGGGGCATCGGCCAGGCGCTGCATGAAGCGACGGAAGTCGACAGCCGCTATGCCCGCTATGTCAACCGCGACCTGCAGGACTATCTCGTGCCGGTGAATGCCGACATCAAGGACCTGCAGGTGATCCTGGTCCCGGAGGTCGACCACGCGGTCAACCCGGCCGGCGTGAAGGGCTTGGGCGAACTGGGCAATGTCGGCACGGCCGCGGCTGTTGCCAGCGCAGTCTACCATGCCACCGGCAAACGCATCCGCGATTTGCCGATCAGGATCGAGCAGTTGCTCGCTTGAGCATGCCTGCGATGCATGCGCATTTTCTCTAATAGGGCGAAACCCATGTTTCACCTTGGGGTGTGGATGCTGCCCATCGCGGGTATCCCTCTGATCCTCATTCTGATCTGGATGTATTTCCTCGCCAGGCGCCGAAGCCGGCGGCCGGCGGAGCGGAAGGGCGGTCCGTCACAGCCGACGGGGCGGCGTCGCAACGACCTGAAGCGCTGAAGTCTTTAGCCCGGGTGGCCGATCTCTGTCACCCGGTCGGCAAAGCGTGGGCGATGACTTCGTGCCGACCTTGGTTTCCGTGAAGTGGCGGCCGCCGAACGCATGGGAGCGGCGGTGGTTGCGGATTAAATCCGCGACCTGTTCCCGGTTGCAGTCACCATTCTGTGATTCCGACGCGGGCGCGGAACCTTGGCGGCGAAAGCACCGTTAGGGGGCGTCAACTCTGGGTTTGCCTTCAGCAGAATCGGCGAGGGGATGCCGCAAATCTTCTCGAAAAACGCCAATGGCGTTGCGCGCTTTGTCATCTGGGGAAGTTGTGCGGTTCTGTTGATCGCAGCCGCGATCGGGACAATCCTTCCCCGTTCGGACCTGGTAACGGGAGTAGGTGAGCCATTGGCGCAGCCGGTGCCGTTCAGTCATAAGCACCATGTCGGCCAGCTCGGCATCGACTGCCGCTATTGTCACAATGGCGTCGAGACCTCGTCTTCGGCGGGTTTGCCGGCGACCGAGGTCTGCATGACCTGCCATTCGCAGCTTTTCACCAATGCCGGCATGCTGGCGCCGGTGCGTGCAAGCCTGGCCGGCGGCAAGCCGATCGAATGGCAGCGCGTCAACGGCGTGCCGGATTTCGTCTTCTTCAATCATGCGATCCACATCAACAAAGGCGTCGCCTGCGAGACCTGCCATGGCGAGGTCGACCAGATGCCGCTGACGATGCGGGCGCGCACACTGAGCATGGAGTGGTGCCTCGGCTGTCATCGCAACCCGGAGCCGAATTTACGTCCCCTGCAGGACGTGTTCCTGATGCACTGGCAGCCGCCCGCGGACATCGCTGAGATCAGGCGGCAGCTGATCGGCATGCTCGACATCCATCCCGAGACGATGACGGATTGCTATGTCTGCCATCGCTGACCGGCCTGGTTCCGCCATCGACATCGAGGCTCTGCGCAAGCGGCTGGCGCATGGCGGTGAAATGTGGCGCAGCCTCGATGAGATCGCCGGCGCTGCCGATTTCCGCCGCTTCGTCGAGGCCGAGTTCCCGGCAATCGCGGAACGCCTGCCGGCAAAGCCGAACCGGCGCACGCTGCTGAAGCTGATGGGCGCCTCGCTGTCGCTTGCCGGGCTGGCCGCCTGCAGCAGGGCGGAAAACATCGTGCCCTATGTGCGCCAGCCGGAAATCCTGGTCCCCGGCAAGCCTGTCTACTATGCGACGACGCTGTCGAGTGACGGCTTCGGTATCGGCGCCATCGTCGAAAGCCATGAAGGGCGGCCGACCAAGATCGAAGGCAATCCCGACCATCCGGCCTCGCGCGGCGCCACCGACGCGGTGATGCAGGCAGCCGTGCTGACGCTGTTCGACCCGGACCGTTCACACACGCCGCTCAAGGATGGCCAGCCGGCATCGTACGGCGATTTCCTGAAGACAATGGCGGGGCTCGTTTCGCGATGGACGGCATCGCAAGGGCAGGGCGGGGCCTTGCTGGTTGAAGCGACCACCTCGCCGACGCTTGCGGCGCAGCTGGGTGCGCTGCGGACACGCTATCCGAGGCTGAAACTCTATCGCCATGATCCCTTGGCGATGCCGGCCGCGATGGAGGCGTCGCGAACCCTGTTCGGGTCGGCGCTGACGCCGGTCTACCGCTTCGATCGTGCCGAAACGATCGTCAGCCTCGACGCTGATTTCCTCGGCGAAGGACCGGGGCGGCACGCTTATGCGCGCGACTTTGCTGCGCGGCGACGTGTACGCGATCCGTCCGACCGGATGAGCCGGCTTTATGCGGTGGAGTCGACGCCGACAATCACCGGAGCCGCCGCCGATCACCGGCTTGCGATCAAGCCAAGCGACGTCGAAGCCGTGGCTGCCGGATTGAACGCGGCGTTGACCGGCCAAACCGGAGCTTCCGGCTCGCCGGCCGACCAGGCCTTGATGACGGTGCTGGTCGACGACCTGAAAGCTGCAGGCCGCAATGCGCTGGTCATTGCCGGAGCGCAGCAGAGCGCCTTCGTTCATGCGGTCGCGCTTGCCGCCAATGCGAAGCTTGGCGCGCTTGGCAACACGGTCGAGCTGACCGAGCCGCCGGATTCGCTGTCGGTCGACGGCGATCTCGGAGCGCTGCGCGAGGCAATCGGCGATGGGGCTGTGGACACCGTCGTGGCGCTGGGTGCAAACCCGCTGCACACCGGCCCGGCAAACCTCGATATGCGCAAGGCTTTTTCGGGACTGAATCTGCTGGTCCATCACGGCCTCTACCGCGACGAGACGGCGTTCCTGGCGCACTGGCATGTGCCCGCGGCGCACGAGCTCGAAAGCTGGAGCGACATCCGCGCCTATGACGGCAGCACCTCCCTGGTGCAGCCGCTGATCACGCCGCTTTACGACGGCAAGACCGCGCATCAGCTTCTTGCCGTGCTTGGCGGCGGGTTCGAGGCCGATCCGCTTTCGCTTATCCGGCAGCATTGGACGCAACTCGATGATGATGCCTGGAGAAAGGCTCTGCGCGACGGCGTCATGGCGGACAGCGCTGCCAAGCCGGTATCCGTCACAGTGTCGCCGGACCTGGCGGGACTGAAGCCGGCAGCAAAGGCAGGCAGCGGCATCGATGTCCGCTTCGTCGCGGATCCCTGGTTGCGCGACGGCCGCTTTGCCAACGCCTCATGGCTGCAGGAACTGCCGCGACCCTTGACGAAGATTGTGTGGGGCAACGCTGCGCTCGTCTCGCCCGCCACCGCCGAGCGGCTGAAGATCGGAAATGGCGAGGTCGTCAATATCGCCTCCAATGGGGCGGATGTCGATGCACCTGCCTGGATCGTCCCCGGCCACCCGGACGAGACGATAACGCTGTCCTTCGGCTTCGGGCGAAAGGTCGGTTCCGTTGCTGCGCTATCGCAAGGCTACGACGCCTTCCACTTGCGCCGTGGTTCGGAATGGTTCGCGGCCGGCGCGGCCATCGCGCCGCGCGGGAACAGCGTGCGGGTCATCACCACGCAGCATCACCAGGCGATGGAAGGCCGCGCCATCGTGCGCCACGCGTCTCTCGATGCATTCCGGCGGAATCCGGATTTCGTGCGCAAGAATGCGCCGCCGGTGCCAACGGAATCGCTCTATCCCGACTGGCCTTACGACGAGGAAGCCTGGGCGATGGCTATCGACCTCTCGGCCTGCATCGGCTGCATGGCCTGCGTCTCGGCCTGCCAGGCGGAGAACAACATCGCGCCGGTCGGCCCGGAGGAATGCGAGCGCGGCCGCGAAATGCACTGGCTGCGCGTCGATCGCTACTATGCCGGACCGCTCGATGCGCCCGACACTTTTTTCCAGCCGGTCCCTTGCATGCATTGCGAGAAGGCGCCTTGCGAAGTGGTGTGCCCGGTCAACGCCACCGTGCACACGCATGATGGGCTGAATGCGCAGGTCTATAACCGCTGCATCGGCACGCGCTACTGCTCGCAGAATTGCCCCTACAAGGTGCGGCGCTTCAACTTCCTCGATCATCAATCCTTCGACAAGGACGACGCAGGTCCGGAGCAGGGCGCCCATAACCCCAATGTCAGCATACGCTCGCGCGGTGTGATGGAGAAATGCACCTATTGCGTCCAGCGCATCAGCGCCAAGCGCATCCAGGCGCAGATCGAGAACCGCGACATCGCCGATGGCGAAGTGGTCACCGCCTGTCAGCAGGCCTGCCCGACCCAGGCCATCACCTTCGGCGACCGCAACAAGAAAGATGCAAAGGTCGTTCGCGAGAAAAGCGCGCCGCAGAATTACGCGCTGCTGGAGGAACTGAACACACGGCCGCGCACCACCTATCTCGGCAAGATCTCCAATCCGAACGGCAAGCTTGCCAAGCCGGGCGAGGCGACCGATGGCTGAAGCGAGCGCGAACAGCCCGGCTGTCCTGCGCGGCCGTCACGATTTTCCCGAGATCAGCGGACGCATCGGTTCGATTGTGCTCGGCGGCCGCCTGCCGCGGCATTTCTGGACAGCGTTCCTGCTCTGCTTCCTGCTTGTCCTGCTGCTGCTCTATTCGATCACTTATCTCATCGCGGTCGGCGTTGGCGGCCTCGGCATCAACATGCCGGTGGTCTGGGGCACGATGATCTCCAATTTCGTCTGGTGGATCGGCATCGGTCATGCCGGCACGCTGATCTCGGCGGTGCTGTTGCTGCTGCGCCAACCCTGGCGCGCCTCGATCAACCGCTTCGCCGAGGCCATGACGCTGTTTGCCGTCGCCATGGCCGGCCTGTTTCCCATCCTGCATCTTGGGCGGCCGTGGTTCTTCTACTGGCTGCTGCCGCTGCCCAATGTGCATATGCACTGGCCGCAGTGGCGCAGTCCGCTGGTCTGGGACTTCGCGGCGATTGCCACCTACGCGACCGTCTCGCTGCTGTTCTGGTATATGGGGCTGCTGCCCGACCTGGCGGTGCTGCGCGACCGCGCCAGGTCGAGACCGGCGCAGCTCTTCTACGGCATATTGGCGCTCGGCTGGCGCGGCTCGGCCTATCATTGGGCGCGCTACCAGGTTGTCTATTTCCTGCTCGCGGCGCTCGCCACGCCGCTGGTCGTTTCGGTTCATTCGATCGTTTCGCTCGACTTCACCTTCGCGATCACGCCGGGCTATCACTCGACGATCTTCCCGCCCTATTTCGTCGCCGGCGCGCTGCTCTCCGGCTTCGCCATGGTGCTCACCATTGCCATCCCCTTGCGGTGGGCCTTCTCGGTCAAGGACCTGATCACGCTCAGGCACATGGACAATGCCGCCAAGCTGATGATCGCCGCGGGCATGGTCGTCGCCTATGGCTATCTCTCGGAAGCATTCTTCGCCTGGTATTCGGGCGAGCCTTACGAACGCACCATGATGGCGCAGCGCGCGCTGGGTCCCTATGCGCCGCTGTTCTGGATAATGCTGAGCCTGAACTGCGGCGTGCTGCAATTGCTGTGGTTCAGACGCATCCGCCGCAACATGCCGCTGCTGTTCGCGATCGCCGTCGCCATCAATGTCGGCATGTGGATCGAGCGCTACATCATCGTCGTGACGGGGCCGAGCCGCGACTACCTGCCGTCTGCCTGGGGCGAGCAGTCGCTGGCCTGGCTCGATTTCGGCATCCTGTTCGGCTCGATCGGCACCTTCTTCGCGCTCGTCTTCCTGTTCATCCGTATCCTGCCGGCGATCACCATCTTCGAGGTCGAGGAACTGGCCGAAGAGGAGGGCAAGATCCGATGAGCCTCTACGGCCTCATGGCGGTGTTTGCCGGTCCCGAAGCGCTCATCGCGGCGGCGCGCGGCATGCGCGAGCGCGGCTATCGGCGCATGGATGCGTTCTCGCCGTTTCCGATGAAGGACCTGGAAGGGATATTGGAGATACCGAAGACGCGCCTGCCCTGGGCCGTGCTCGCCGGCGGCATTGCCGGCGCGGCTCTCGTTTATGCGCTGATCTGGTACTCTGTCGAAGTCGACTATCCCATCAATGTCGGCGGCCGGCCGCTGCATTCCTGGCCGCCTTTCGTCATCATCGCGTTCGAGGCCGGCATTCTCGGCGCCGCCTTTGCGGGCTTCTTGGGCGTGCTCGCGGCCAATGGGCTGCCCCGCTATCACCATCCGGTCTTCAACGCCGAGAGCTTCAGCTACGCGCGCGGCGGCAAGTTCTATCTGCTGATCGAAACGGCCGATCCCAAATACCGCAAGGGCGTGACCAGGGGCCAGCTGACACGGCTCGGCGCCGAGATGGTCGAGGAGGTCGAGGCGTGAACCGCCTCGGCCTCACGCTAATGTTGGGTGCGCTGGGCGTCGCCGGCTGCCGGCAGGATATGGAGGACCAGCCGCGCTACGATCCGCTGGAGGCCAGCAACCAGTTCCCCGACGGCATGTCGGCGCGGACACCGGTGACTGGCACCGTCGCGCGCGACGCCGATCTGACGCCGGTCCCGGACAAAATCCCCTATCCGATCACGATCGAGCTGCTGCAGCGCGGGCAGCAGCGTTTCGACATCTTCTGCTCGCCCTGTCACGGCCGCACCGGCGATGGTCACGGCATAATCGTCCAGCGCGGCTTTCCGGCGCCGCCGAGCTACCACCAGGAAGCCCTGCGCAAGGCCTCGGACCGGCACTTCTACGACGTCATCACCAACGGCTATGGCGCCATGTATTCCTACGCGGCGCGAGTGCCGCCGCAGGACCGCTGGGCGATCGTCGCCTATATCCGCGCGCTGCAATATTCGCGCGACGCTCCAGTCGCCGAACTTCCGCAAAGCATGCGCGCGCGCCTCGAAGCGGAGGCCTCGCCATGAGCCGCGTCGAACAAGGCTTTCTGTCGGCGGGCGCCCTAGGACTTGTCGTCTGCGGTCTGGGCGTATCGCTCGATGCCAAGGCGATGCTGAGCGCCTGGCTCTCCGCAATTCTCTTCGCGCTCAGCTTGCCGCTCGGCGCGCTGACCATACTGATGGTGCACGGGCTGACCGGCGGGCGCTGGGGAGAAGCGGTCCGCCAGCCGCTCCGCACCATGACGGCCCTGCTGCCGCTGGCGTTGGTTTCCCTCGTGCCCGTCCTGATAAGGCTCGACCTCGTCTTTCCGTGGGCCGGCGCCGACACAGCGAAACTGCAGGAGACTGTCCATGAAAAGCTTGTCTATCTCAACCTGCCGTTCTTCCTGCTGCGCTTTGCGGTTTGCGCGGCGATCTGGCTCGTCCTTACCTGGATAGTGCTCGGCACGACCGACGCCCCGGCCAATTCGAATGAACGCAACGGCAAGAAATTCGCCCTTGGCCTCGTTCTCCACGCGCTTTCCGTCAGCGTCTTTGCCATCGACTGGATGCTGTCGCTCGAGCCGGAATTCACCTCGACCATCTATGCGCTTTGCGAAGCCTCGGCCGAGGTGGTCGGGGCATTCGCCCTGGCGATCCTGGTGCTGGCGGCAAGGCGGGCAGTGGAAGTCATGCCCGGTGGCGAGGAAGACGTCGCGCTCAGCGAGGATCTTGCCAACATGCTGCTCGGCTTCCTGCTGACCTGGATCTATCTCATGTTCATGCAGTGGGTCGTCGTCTGGGGCGGCGACCTGCCCGACGAGATCCGCTGGTATGGCATGCGCTCCGCGGGCGGCTGGCTATATCTTCTTTGGCTGCTGATTGCCTTGCACGTCGCGGCTTTCGCAGGCCTGCTCAGCCGAAGGCTGAAGCGCAGCCATCGCGGCCTTGTCTGGCTCGCCGCTGTCGCTCTGGCCGGCCATTTCATCGACATCTTCTGGCGAGTCCGGCCACCGCTCTTTGCCGGCGGCCCGCTAGCATTGTGGCATGATGCGGCCGCCTGGATGGGATTGGGCGGGCTGTGGCTCGCGCTGTTCCTTTTCCTGCTCCGCCGGCCGGACAGGGTCGTCTGGTGGAAGCGGGAGGTCGCCCATGGCTAAGGCGAACCGTCATCCCGAGACGCGCGATGTCCAGCCGCGTGTGCTGCTCGCCTTCGGCGGCGGGCTGCTGCTGTTCATCGCTTTAGCTGCGATCGGCGTGAAGCTCATCTTCAACACCGCGCCGACCTGGCTGCCGCTTCCGACGGACACCATTCTGGAAGGCCCGGGCTTGCAGGCCGCGCCAAGGCAGGATCTGACCGCGTTCCGCGCCGAGGAGGATCGCCAGCTCAAGACGCTTGGCTGGGTCGATCGCAACGCCGGCATCGCGCGCATCCCGATCGACGACGCCATGTGGGCGGTGGTCAGCCACGGCCTGCCCGATTGGTCGCGACCGACGGCAGCGGCCACGGAGCCTGATTGCGCCCTGCTCACGGCGGCGGTTCCCCGTGCGCCGCAGGCCCAGAATTGCCAACAGCAGCGTGGGGCAGGGCGATGAGAAGCTTGTTGGCCGCGCTTTGTCTGTTCGTTGCCGGCACGGCCCTTGCCGCCGAGCGGCCGACATTCGATCCGAAGCCCGGCGCGCAGCTCAGCCTTGAGCGAGAATTGGTCGACGCAAGCGGCCGGAAGCTGACGCTTGGCGAGACGCTTGGCGGACGTCCGGCGCTTGTCATCTTCGGCTACGATAAATGCCCGAACCTTTGCGGCGTCACCCAGCAGGCCGTCGCGTCCGACCTGAAGAAGACATCGCTTCGCCCTGCAGATTATCGCGCGTTGTTCATCTCGATCGACCCCGATGAGACCTCCGCTGATGCCGCAGCGGCGCGGGATGACATTGCTTCCGCCGCCGGTCCCGCTGGCGCCTCCGCTTGGCGTTTCCTTACCGGCAGCGATGGCGCCGGTGCGGCGCTGGCCAACGAGGCCGGCATCACTTTCGACCGACGTAAGGGTATCGATCAGTTCGTTCATCCGATCGCGGTCATTGCGCTGACGCCTTCCGGCCGAATTTCGCAGGTATTGCCGGCCTTGACCTTCACGCCGCGCGATCTCCAGCTCGCGCTGGTCGAAGCATCAGCCAACAAGCTCGGGTCGATTGCCGATCATGTCTTCCTGTTCTGCGCGGGGTTCGACAGTTCGAAAGGCCAGTATACTCCCGTAGTCTGGGCGGCGCTGAAAGTGGCCAGCCTGGCAACGGTGCTCGGCCTGGGAGCAACAGTGCTCTGGCAAATGCGGGGGAGGGCAAGGTGAGCTTCGGCGTTCCCTTCTTCCCACAGGAAGCCTCGTCGGAAGCCGGCCATGTCGATGCGCTGTTTTACACGCTGCTCGTTTTCTCAGCCGTGCTCGGGCTGGCGCTCACCGGGCTGGTCGTCGGCTACGCGGTGAAATACCGCGTCGGGTCGCCGGCGGATCGCACGGGACAGCGTTCCCGTACCCTGTGGCTGGAAACAAGTTGGACCATCGCCAGCCTGATCATCGCCTTCATCTTCTTCGGCTGGGGCGCAGTGCTTTTCGTTCGCCGCGATCATCCGCCGGCGGACGCGCTCGAGATCACGGGGCTGGGTAAACAATGGATGTGGGAGTTCAGGCAACCCGGCGGCCAGCGCGAGATCAACGAGCTGCACGTTCCGGTCGGCAAACCGGTCGTCGTGTCGCTCGCCTCGCAGGACGTCATCCACTCCTTCTACGTGCCGGCGTTTCGCATCAAGCAGGACGCGGTGCCTGGACGCACGACGCATATCTGGTTCATTGCCACCGAGCCCGGCCGCTACCACCTGTTCTGCGCCCAATATTGCGGCACCCAGCATTCCGAAATGGGCGGCTGGGTGACCGTGATGGCGCCCGAGCAATATGCCGCCTGGCTGAACAGCCAGGGCGAAGGCGAGACGCTTGCCGCAGGCGGCGAGAAATTGTTTCGCGCGCTGGGCTGTTCCGGCTGCCACGGCGCGAGCAGCAAGGTGCGGGCGCCGTCCCTTGACGGCATCTTCGGCCGGCCGGTGGCGCTCGACAATCAGCAGACGGTCATCGCCGACGAGCGTTACCTGCGCGACTCCATCCTCAACCCGAAGAAAGAGATCGCCGCCGGCTACGAGCCGGTCATGCCGAGCTTCGACGGCCTCATCGACGAAGGCGAACTGCAGATGCTGCTTGCCTATCTGAAGTCGCTTTCGCTGCAACCAACCGCTGGAGCCAGGCCATGACCAACGCGGCGATGCCTGGCACTTATCTCGGAGAGGGGAGCGGACCTCGCGCGTGGCTGCTGACCACCGATCATAAACGCGTCGCGTGGCTCTATCTCATTTCGCTGACGGCCTTTTTCTTCCTCGGCGGCGCCATGGCCGTGCTGATGCGGATCGAGTTGGCGACGCCGGCCGGAGACCTCGTCTCCGACGATGTCTACAACCGGCTATTCTCGCTGCACGGCATCATCATGGTCTGGTTCTTCCTGGTGCCGTCGATCCCGGCGACCATGGGCAATTTCCTTTTGCCGCTGATGATCGGCGCGCGTGACCTCGCCTTCCCGCGGCTGAACCTTGCCAGCTGGTATGTCTTCATCTTCGGCAGCCTGTTCGCCTTGTTTGCGGTGGTGGCCGGCGGCGTCGACACTGGCTGGACTTTCTACACGCCGCTGTCGACGCTCTATGCCAATGGCTGGGTCTCGACTGCGGCCTTCGGCGTCTTCATCGTCGGCTTCTCGACGATCATGACCGGCATCAACTTCATCGTCAGCGTGCACACGCTGCGCGCGCCGGGGCTCACCTGGTTTCGCCTGCCGATCTTCGTCTGGACGCTCTACGCCACCAGCCTGGTCATGGTGCTGGCGACCCCGGTGCTTGCCGCCTCGCTGATCCTGATCGTGCTGGAGCGCGTCTTCGGCATCGGCATCTTCAATCCCGATCTCGGCGGCGATCCGCTGCTCTTCCAGCATCTCTTCTGGTTCTACTCGCACCCGGCCGTCTACATCATGATCCTGCCCGGCATGGGCGTGGTGTCGGAAGTGCTGCCCTGTTTCAGCCGCCGGCCGCTGTTCGGCTACAAGGCGGTGGCGATCTCGTCGATGGCGATCGCGGTCTTCGGCTTTCTGGTTTGGGGGCACCACATGTTCGTCAGCGGGCAGTCGGCCTATGCCGGCGTGGTGTTCTCGCTCCTGTCCTTCTGCGTCGCGATCCCGTCGGCGATCAAGGTTTTCAACTGGAGCCTGACGCTGCGCAAGGGCGAGATCAGCTTCGAGACACCGATGCTTTACGCGCTGTTCTTCCTGGCGCTGTTCACCTTCGGCGGGCTGGCGGGGCTGTTCCTTGCGGCGTTGGCGGTCGACGTGCATGTCCACGACACCTACTTCGTCATCGCGCATTTCCACTACATCATGGTCGGCGGCATGGTGACGGCCTACATGGCGGGCCTGCATTTCTGGTGGCCGAAATTGACCGGCCGCACGTATTCGGAAACCGCGGGGCGTATAGCGGCGACCGTCACTTTCGTCGGCTTCAATCTGACCTTCTTCCCGCAATATGTGCTGGGCTTCGACGGCATGCCCCGGCGCTATCATACCTATCCGCCGGAGTTCCAGTTCTGGAACGTGTTGTCCTCGGGCGGCGCGGTGGTGCTGGCGATCGGCTATCTGATGCCCTTGTTCTACCTCGGCTGGTCGCTGTTTCGCGGCGCCCGCGCGCCCGACAATCCGTGGAACGCCACGGGGCTCGAATGGCAGACGAGCTCGCCGCCACCGCCGCATAATTTCGAGACCATGCCGATCGTGACGCGACCCGCCTATGCCTACGACATGAAGGGGCTCGAGCACGAGCGCTTCAGCCCGCACCGGGAGGAAGCGGCGCGATGAGCGGCACCGAAAGCGTCGCTTTCGACACGCCCCAGCGCGAAAGGCGCGCCAACACGTTTGCGATGTGGGTGTTCATCGGCTCCGAGGCGATGCTGTTCGGCGCGATTTTCCTGGTCTTCCTCGTCGCGCATATCGATTTCGGCCCCGCCTTCGCGGCGGCTTCCAAGCATCTTTCGCTGCCGCTCGGCACCTTCAACACGGCCGTGCTGATCACCAGCAGCTTCACCATGGCGCTGGCGCATATGCTTGCGCTTCATAGACGTTGGCGCCCGACAATTTGGGCGATGGTCGCGACTGCGGCGCTGGGCGTATCCTTCCTGATCGTGAAGGGGATCGAATACGGCAAGGAGATCAGCGAAGGACTGGCACCGGTCCTGGACCTGCCGTTCCGCTATGCAGGACCAGATCCCGTGCACGCCCAGCTTTTCTTCGGCCTCTATTTCGCGATGACCTCGCTGCATGCGCTGCACCTGATCGGCGGCATCGTCGTCATCGCCGGCATGATCGCGCTTTGGCGACCCTCCAGCCCTGCCATCCGGTTGCGCCGGGTGGTTGCCGTCGGCCTCTACTGGCACTTCGTCGACGTCATCTGGGTGTTCCTGTTCCCCGTCCTTTACCTGATCAACCGATGAGCGAACTGCGCAAACTCACCTTCGGCTATCTCGGGCTGCTTGCGCTGCTGGCGCTGACGGTGGCTTCCTCCTTCCTCGATCTCGGCGGCTTCAATGTCGCCCTCAACCTGGCGATCGCGGCCGCCAAGGCGGTCCTGATCGCCCTGCTGTTCATGCATCTGACCGGCACCTTGCCGCTGCTCACCGTCGCGGCAGCCGGGCTTTGGCTCGTCATCCTTTTCGGGCTGACGCTGATCGGGCGATAGGAGAGCGGCATCAATCGCCAACGGGCACGCCGATTGGGACTGAGGTCCTGTCATCAAGGCGCAACAGGCCGAGCATTAACATGTGATCTTGCTCATAGTCTTCGGGCAGCATGATTGCGAATGAGGGACACGTCATTGGAGGTGAGCGATGCCCCTGTCCGCGGCGCTGAATGATGCCGACTTGGAATTCAAGTGCTTGGAATGTGACCATGCCTTCAAAAGAAAAGGGTCGTGGTTCAAGGTGATCTCGACCTTCAAATGTGAGGGCTGCGGAGCTGCGAACCGCATCGGGTATGCCGACAAATTGGCGTTGTTCGAAAAGCACTCAGCGGCGTTTGGCTGATCGCAAGCCGGACCGCGAAGGGCGGCTCGATAATTCGCCCGCTGGAGTGGCGTTGGTTGAACTGCCGCGCCTGGTCGACCTCCGGAGAAATCGGCCCGGTGTTGCGTATTCGCTGCTCAATAAGCGAGCGGCCCGGCACGAGAACGGGGGAGCCCACGGGCCGGGCCTGACCGGCGGGGGCACGGACTAGATACAGGGCGCCGGCTGATGTTGTTATAACAAATCTCGATGGAGCCTCCGCCGTGCGAATGAAGGACCGCTCTCAATAACACCGCCCCTGTATCCCGGCCAAGCAAAGTGCCATACGGATTGTCGCGACTTCCCTAGAGCGGCCCAGCCACGCTCAGCATTGCCGCTGACCCGGTTATTGCACATTGCATCGCGACGGCATCATAACGGTGCGAAAAATTGCAACTTGTCCCTCGCTTGAATGAAACATTTGTCGCCGATACCCCGTATGCAAAGTAAGCAGGGGGTGAAATATGCTGCATGAAGCCAACGGAGACTGCGCGCTAAAGCTGAGCGAAGACGAAGCGCGCCTTGCTGAGCGCTACCGCTTTCTTTGCGGCCAGCACGATGGGCTTTCCAGATGCGGCATAGCAGCCTGGGTCGGCGCGCTCGCGGGCGGTGTGTTTATCGTCTCGGCGATATTCTTTGGTGGCGGTGAACAGGGCGATCCTCTCTTCATATTCGGCATTGGCGTATGTTGTCTTCTTGCTGGCGGTCTCCTTTGGTTCCATGAGCGCCAAGCTGAGAAGCGTCGCTGGCAAGAGAAGAGGTCAATCGTCCATAAGTTTCGCAGCCGAGGACTCGGCATACAGCTGAACGGCCAAGTTCATCGTCTGTTCGGCTAGTGCGTTTCACCGTTTCACGGAAACGGCGAAACGCCCTATCTCGTTGTTTTTTACGCAATTCCGGACGGAAAACCGCTCACACTTTTCCTGGAATTGCTCTAGGTGTTGAATGGCTGATGCGCAGCAATGAGGATCTGCGTTCTGCACAGCTGGGGTATCTTCGGTAAAATGATCGCGGCAGTTGCTACGGCGCCGTGTTGTGCGCTTTGAACGCCAAGCGAAGTTCGAGCGCCTCAGGGCTGGCGCTGCCTAGCTTGATGTCTCCGTTTTGTGAACCCCAGGCATAGGCAAAGTCGAATACAGGAGCCGGAGAGTAGGTGGCCCAGCGCGCGAAGATCTGCTTCGCCTGGTCCGGTGTCGGCAGTACATAGACGTCCGCAGCCGCTCCGGTACGGGTCTTCCAATTGCCGCCGCCGAAGGCCTGGTATACGGGCACAATCCTGTCGAGAGGAATGCCCGCGGCAACGGCTGCCTCGACCGTTCGATCGATGAAGTCCAAATCGAAAGCTTTGCCGCGGACCGGATATGGATCCAGGCCGAAAAGATCAATCCCCGTGTTGGCGGGATTAAAGGTATTCATGAAGGCGGGGGCTTCGAAAGACCCCATGTCCATCAAAGTAACAAATGTAACTGCCCCGGGGACATTGGCTCTGATCCACTCGGCCTCGGCCTTCAGGGCCGCCGGACTAACTGCTGGAGAATGGTATTTGCCGGTGATGTCCGGCTCATCGCAGAGGCGAAAACCGAACAGCCGCGGATTGCCGATAAATGGCCTCACCTTGGCGATGAAGCGTGGCGTCACGCCGCTGGATTCATTTAGCCATATCAACCCCTTCATCCCTGGCGGCAAGGCATTGAGTTGCTCTACGGATTGTACATCGGCGAGGTCGAAGCCCGCGCTCGCGATTGCAGCGCCCGGCCCACCGGAGGTGTAGTGAAGCGTCTTGCCGTTTCCACTCGCAGACAGCGCCGATTGGCTGCAGATCAGCATCATGAGCAACGCCGATATGCACAGATTGCTGATGCGTGTGAACTTTGGCGACCAAGCTGTTGGCGCGACGGGTTCCGACTTGATGGATTGCGCGGCTCGAACCGCTGCGCCATACCCGCACGTTAAACTCGTCGGCATGCTCCAACTATCCACCAAATCGCCCCGCACCGGTCTCCTTTTTAGGCTGTACGGAAAAATTCGGCTTCATCTGTTCGATCGATGGACCAGCTTCGAGGCGGAGCTGCTGCCAAGCCAGTATAGTGGTGGCATCCATGCAATCATTTATGCGCTGCAGATCCAGATGCTGGCTATTTCAGCGCCGTCTTCATGGGCGCCGACGTCGACCAGTCGCGCAATCTGACGAAGTCGGTGACGGTGGAGTAGGCATTACCGGCGAACATTGTCGCCGGTAATGCCCTGCTTTGCGGAGCTTGCAGGCTCCTATCGACGGCGATCTTATGGCAGGTACGCGTCTGCGCTAGACCGCCAGAGCGTGCCCGTCCTAGACCACAGCGAACGAGCTCGCCGTAACCGCAAGATGCGGGGAAAGGGCGGCGAACTGAATCTGAGCTGCGCCGCCTGCGCCGTCACTGTCAAAGTAGAGCGCTCCGGTCGTGCTGTTGTAGACGATATGATCGGTGCTGTCGTGAGCGGCGGTACCGGTATAGAAAGCACTGCTTGCGAGCGCCCCAACGCTGAGCCCTTTGAAGACAGCGTCATCCAAGTGGATCTTGTCCACAGACGGGCTGAAGTCGGTAACCGTGGCAACATTGCTCTTGCTGAGGGTGCTGTTGAAAACGAAGGTGTCGTGGCCGCCATTGCCGGTCAGCCAATCGCCGCCGCCGCCGCTCTTTATGACGTTGTCGCCGGCATTTCCGATGATGTGCTGACGCAGTTCGTTGCCGGTCAAATTGATTGCCGTCGTGCCGGCATCCTTCTGGGTACCGAGGACCTCAATCGACGAGCCGGCAGCAAGCGCATAACTCACCGACGTCCACACCCTGTCCTGGCCCTGGCCAGCGGCCTCGACCACCTTGCTGGCGGCATTGTTGACATAGAAGTCGTCATTGCCCCCATAGCCCGCCATCGTGTGTGCGGCGTTGTCGGCCGGGCGTAAAACGTCGTTGCCGCTGGTGCCTTTTATGTCGGCGATCGGGGCCGTGACGGGAGGTGGGGTTGTCGTGCCGCTACTGGTGCCAGTGCTACTACCAGTACTGGTGTTGGTGCTGGTGCTGGTGCTGGTATGGGTGTTGTGATCCAGGAAAAACGCCTGCATCGACGACGTGTTGCCAAGCGAGGTCTCGCCATTTTGCGAGGACCACTTATAGGCCATGTCAAAGGCTGGCGACGGGACGAGCTTTGCCCAATGGTCCATGATGGTCTGTTCCTGGGCGGTGGTAGGCATCACATAAGACCCGCCCGTATTGGTCGACCACCCGCCGCCGCCAAACGTCTGGAACACAGGAATGATCGCACTCTGCGGAATGCCCGCCTTCTCCGCTGCAGCGACGGCTCTGTCGATGTAGTTGAAGTCGACCGCGGTCGAGCGCACGGGGTAGGGATCGAGCCCGTAATAGTCGATCCCCGTGTTGGCGGGATTGTACGTGTTGGTATAATCGGAGGCCGTGAACGACCCCATGTCCATCAGCGTAATGAAGGTTTTCGCACCCGGGAAATGAGAGTGAATCCAGTCGGATTCAGCCTTCAGATTCGCAGCGCTGACCTGTGTGTGGTATTTGCCCGTGGGGTCAGGCTCGTCAGTGAGATAAAAGCCAAAAACCTTGGAATTGCCGAGGAGGGGCGTCACCTTGTCTATGAAAGACTGGGTCACCCCGCTGCTTTCGTTGAGATATATCAAAGCCTTGGTGCCGTCAGGCAGCGCGTTGACCGATGACGCGTACTGAAGGTCGATCAAGTTGAAGCCATTAGCTATGGCGCCGGAGGCGGGGGCGCCATAGGCGTAATGCATGGTAGCCATGCGAACATCCTTCTTCTGATTGATAAGCGCCCCACCCCCTGCCTAACCGAGAGGGTACATTAGCGCCAAATCAAATACGGAAATATGTTGATAGAATGATTGATCGAGTACTTTACCAGCACCAAAAACGCCTAATCTTACAGTGATTTGGATCGAATTTCGGTGTTCGATGATGCATCAAATTAGCCGGGGATAACACGATTCCGTTACTCAACCTTCAGGCCACAAAGACCGACGATGCGGCGAGCGAAACGCTGCTGGAACCAAAACAACCCGATACCGGTAGAATCATTGATGCTGGGTACAGACCACAGCAATAAGGAAACGGTTGTCAGGATCAATTCCCGGTTTTTTGGGAAAACTTGAAATTTTCTCGGGTGTGCCCAGTGCGAGGCACTCCCTTTTTTCGAGCGAAGGATACTTCGCTTGGGTGCTCTCTTCCTCTAGGCATTTTGCTAGGAACGTATCTTCGTCGATAGCTCGTCAGATCCGGGGTTCTGCGATCAACCGCGTTCGCCGAACTTGGACTTGAGGAACGGTTGAACCGACGCAATTCAAGCTGAGGCCTTGTCACCGGCTCAGAGGCAGCCGAGCCCCGAATTCCCCTCGCCGAAATGGACATTCAATTCGCGCTCCGACGCAGCCGCGCGCACCCCGAGATCGGTCCGCTCATTCAAACGGACGAGGACATTGGGCAAGCCTGCCCGTACCGTGAACCTTGGCGCAAAACATGTATCTGAGTAGCGAACCAGGATCATGGAAGCACGAAGAAATGCTGACCAGTGCACGCGACCCAAGTCAGACGGGCGGTCGGGGGAGACAGCATGAATCCGCATCTTGTGTGTGTTGGAGGCGAGGACCACGCCTTCAGGATTCCGTTTTTGCTGTCGCTGCGTCAGAAGGGCTTCCAAGTCACTGCGGTGTCGAGCGGTCCGGATACAGCATTCTCGCAGCACGACATTCCGCATCGTCGCTACGGCTTCGACCGATTTTCCAGTGGGAGTGGAGGCGCCGTAAGGACGATCAGAAAACTGATCTCGGACCTGCGCCCGGACATTGTACAGAGCTTTGATACCAAGCCTAATCTCTTGACGCCGTTGGCGATAAGGGGGGGCGTTCCTGTCATCCGCACCATCAATGGTCTTGGCTGGACGTTTTCTTCCCGTGGGCCGAGGGCCATGGCGCTGCGCCCGATCTTCTCGGGGCTGCAGTGGCTTTCGTCGCGCTGGACGGCTGCCACGGTTTTCCAAAATCGTGATGACAAGGCGTTCTTCGAGCGCTACCGGCTCATCGGGCGCGGGACTGGTCGCCTGATCTGCAGTTCCGGCATCGACATCGATGGCTTTATCACGGCGAGACAGAGCGCTCCGTCACCGCAGGCGATGCGCGAGCAGCTTGGGCTGTCATCGGCTGAAGTGATCATTTTTATCGGCCGGCTGACGCGCGAGAAGGGCATCCCAACGCTGCTTAAGGCAGTACCCCGCGTTCTTGAAAAAAGGCCGAATGCGCGTTTCGTGCTTGTTGGTCCATGGGAATCCGAGGGGCCGTTCGCCGTCGACAAATCGGAAATCGAACGCCATTCCCCTCATGTCATTGCCCTGGGTCCACGGCGCGATGTTCCTGCCCTTCTTGGCATGGCGGATTTGTTTGCCTTTCCGACACAATATCGGGAGGGAGTGCCACGTGTCCTGCTCGAGGCGGGGTTGGCTGGGCTGCCAATCGTGGCGTCAGATATGCCGGGCTGCAACGAAGTGGTCCAGCCCGGTTGGAACGGATACCTGGTTCCGCCTGGCGATGCCGAGGCATTTGCTTCCAGGATAAATCAAGTCTTGGCCGACCGCCCCGCCGGGGCGGCCATGGGCGCTCGTTCCATCGAATTCGTCAAGCAGCATTTCGCGCTGCCGCTGGTGGTCGCCCAGTATTGCGATCTTTACCGGCATATTCTTGATGCCAAAGCTGTTGGCGCCTCAGTTCAGGCCTCGCAGACCGAAAAGAATGCCGCATTTGGTCCGTTGGGCGAGGTGCGCCAATGATCCGAGACGTCCTGTTGGCCGGCGGCGTTGCAATGGCTTATGCATCGCAACTCGAAATTCCAGGCGCGCCGTTCGGAATCAGCGAATTGTTGCTGGCGGTTTGGATACTGATTTCGATTGGCCGCGTACTTGCCGGTGGTCGACTTGAAGCCACGCCGGCCCTGTCGATTTTTGCCGCCCTCTGGGGGATCATGGCATTCGCTCTCGGGCTAGGCATGATTGTCGGCATGCTTACGAGCGTTCAGTACATGGACGCGCCGGTTCACGACATGATTGCCTATCTGTTGCTGGCATTCGTTACATGTCTGCTTGCGGCTGATCCTCAGGCGGATCGCCATCTGCGTCGCACCGCGTGGTGGGTGATCGTCATTGCGAACGCGTGTTTTGTTTTCCAGTTGGCGCTTGGATTCGGCTTACTCCACCAGTCCGGAGTGAACCCTTGGTTTTGGGACAGGTTCACAGGATGGTCGGACAACCCAAACCAACTGGCACTTTATTGCGCGCTGTTCGGTCCCCTTGCACTATACCTTTCAATGACAACAAGTAATATGATAGCCAGGACATTTGGCATAGTAAGCATTGTTCTCATAGTATACGTCGGACGATTGACTAAGAGCGATACCTATCTATTGACAATAGTGATAACCGGTTTGGTTTTCCTGATGTTGCGCGTCCGGAGATGGGTCGCGGTTGGCGGAAGGGTCACTCTTGGTCGTCAAATCAGCCTTTTGCTGTTGCTTGCTTTGGTCCCTCTTGCAATCTCCGCAACACCCTATGTGCTTGCGGAAACGAGCACTGTTGAAAATTTCGCCAAGAGCCTGACCAAAGGCGAGGGTGGTGAGGCGACAGCCGAGACAGCCAATCTGCGCATCAATATCTGGACCAATGCTCTGGGCAAGGGGTTGGGGTCTGCTTCGCTGGGCCTCGGCCCGGGACCACATGTCGACAGATCTGTCGTGACCAAGGAGTTTATCGACCTGCCTTTCGAGGCTCACAGCACGCTACTGGACTTGTATACTCAAGGAGGCATTCTAGCGGTTCTCGCCCTGTTGTGGATCCTTGGCCTCGCGGCCATCTCTGCCTGGCGTGCAAGGCTCGACGCTCTGGTGGCACTTGCGTTGTCGATCGGCATCTTCGGCTTCCCGCATTTGGTCATTCGCCACCCGATCGTTTGGTTCTCGATCACACTTTGCCTCGTAGCCGGGCAGCCCAAGTTTATCGCGGCAACTGCAGGAGCGAGGAGCCGTTGATATGTGCGGAATCGCCGGGATCCTTCTTGCGCCAGACTCGCCCAGCACAAGGCCGCTCGCAGCTATAGCGCAGATGACAACAGCCCTCCGTCACAGAGGGCCCGACGGCGAAAGCTTCTGGAAAGATGTGGAGGCTGGTATCGCTTTCGGCCACAGCCGCCTGGCAGTCGTGGATTTGTCGGAAACCGGCGCCCAGCCCATGCGCTCGGACAGCGGCCGGTACGTGATCACCTTCAATGGCGAGATATACAATTTTCGGGACTTGCGCCGAGAGCTTGAGGATGCCGGCCACAGCTTTCGCGGAACATGCGATACGGAAGTTGTGCTTGGGGCCGTGGAGCAGTGGGGGCTCGAAGCTGCGCTTAAGCGATTTGTCGGCATGTTCGCGTTCGGATTGTGGGACGCAAAAACGAGAGCTCTTCATCTGGCCCGCGACCGGATGGGGGAAAAGCCGATCTACGTCGCCCCGACCCGCCATGCCCTGGTTTTTGGCTCCGAACTCAAGGCCATTCGGTGTTTCCCGGATTTCCGTCCAGAACTCAATCCCAGCGCCGTAAGGGCTATGCTGTCGCAAGGTTGGGTGCCGGACGACAGTTGTATCTGGCGCGGCGTTTTCAAATTGCCGCCGGGATCGGCCCTGTCCTTAACTGCAGCGGATTTCGCAAAAGCGCGCCGTACGGGAACCGTTCGAAACAAAGTTCGATTCTGGTGGTCGTTGGCGGACATCGCCGCGAAGGGCCGGCAAGACCCGATCGTCGGCAGCGATGAAGATTTGACGAATGAACTCGATCGGCTGCTTCGGCTTTCTGTTCGAGAGCGCATGTGCGCGGATGTGCCGCTCGGCGCCTTCCTGTCGGGCGGCGTAGATAGCTCGACCGTAGCCGCGCTAATGCAGGTCCAATCCCGAAAATCTATTCGCACTTTCACGATCGCCTTCGGGGAGCACGGATTCGATGAAGCTCCTCATGCTGCTGCGGTTGCCCAGTACATAGGCAGCGATCACACAGAGCTGCACCTTTCCCCTGCTTCCGCACGCGACGTCATTCCGGAATTGCCCAGTGCCTGGGATGAGCCGTTCGCCGACGAATCGCAAATCCCCACTCTGCTGGTGGCGCGACTTGCTCGCCAGCACGTTACTGTGGCGCTGACGGGCGACGGAGGCGATGAATGTTTCGCCGGTTACGCTCGCCATCTGATGGCGGCGCAAGCAAATCGGCGTCGTCGGTTGCCTTCGTCGCTGCGTGGTTCACTTGCCGCAAGCATCGGGCTTGTGGCGCGCGCCACCCGTTACGATTTTTTTGGCAGGCTGCCACTTTCAGCGCTCTTCGGCCATGCGTTGCGCGGTGATCGGCTGGAGCGATTGGCTCAATTGCTCGCCGCTTCGGACCAGGAAGAACTGTACCAGCGTCTGACAGGGTCATCGACGACTAGCCTGACCCGATTTGGCCACCGGGCGTCAACTCGGCGAACTCCGCGGCTCGACGATTTGCTGTCCCGGCTCCTCTACAACGACATGGCAGGATATCTGCCCGGCGACATCCTGGTGAAGCTGGACCGCGCCAGCATGGCGAACGGGCTGGAAGGCCGCTGCCCGCTGCTCGATCATCGCGTCGTTGAATTCGCCTGGCGGTTGCCACCGGATGCAATGGTCCGCCATGGACGAGGCAAGTGGCTGCTTCGACAGTTGTTGCATCGCTACGTTCCCCGGCGGCTCATAGATAGGCCTAAGCAGGGCTTCGATGTTCCGATTGCGGTCTGGTTGACAGGACCGTTGCGTGCATGGGCGAGTGACCTGTTCGCCGACATGCGCCACTCAGGGGATGGGCTTCTGGACATCGATAAGGTCCAGACGTGCTGGCGCGATCATGTCAACGGAAAGCGGGATCATTCCCGGGATCTTTGGGCAACATTGATGTTCCTGGCATGGCGCGCCGACGCCAACCGGCTTCCAGTGCCCGCGAGACAGTCGCGCATGCTTGAAATGACGGGAGTTTAAAATGGAAGGTTCGATAGCTAGGCGAACAAAGCTACCGCGCGCCACAGAGATGCGCGTCGAAGTGCGAGAGCCCAATCCGCGCATGCGGCGTCCGCTACGTGACCCTCGAGAAGACCTGACCCCTTTCGGCCAATTGTTGGTTACCTTGGCGGCGCGCAAATGGTTTTTGGTCGCAATGGTCGTTTTGGGCGGTGCGGTTGCGGGTCTAGCCGGCTTCGCCCGGCCGGCGCTGTATGAAGCCACCACGCAAATCATCGTCGACAATCCGACCAGAAGCGCTCCTCAGCCGACGGGCGGTCAGGATATGCTCGATACCAGCATTGACAACCATCTGACGATGCTGGCCTCGCAATCTCATCTGCGTCGGGTAATTGACGCAATTTACAAGGCAACGCCCGATCGGCAGGCCAACCTCAACGGCCCCGCGGCGCAAAACGCCGCTTCCCCAGCCGAATCGCAATCGTTTGCAGGTGCATTCTTGGCCGGGGTTTGGCCGGATCACGCTGACATGACCCCAGAGGGCAGGGAGGCTGCGAGGCTGAAGGCGTTGAGGCGCTACGTCAGGGTCGGGCAGGAACTGCGATCGCGAGTCATTACCATCGGCTTTACCGATCCGGATCCCGTCCGGGCGGCATTCGTGGCCAACACATTCGCGCAAGTGTATGTCCAGGACCTCGCGCGGACTGCTCAGGCCGCTGATAGGTTGGAGCTCGAATCCGTCGTCGCTGCGCTGCCTGGCGTGCAGTCCGATCTCGCGCAAGCCACCGACCGCCTTGAAAAATACCGGCTAAGTCACGGGACTGTCGACCAGGGTGCCGTTGACAATGCTGTCCGCGACACGGCCGAGCTTAATCAGCAACTGTCATTGTCTCGCGCAAACCTCTCCACAGCCGAGGCCCGTGTTCAGCATATTCAAGAATTGCAACGGTCCGGTGCCACGAACGCCACGCTTGCGAGCGCAATCGGATCGCCGACGCTGAGCGATCTGATAGCCCGGCAGGGCGGCGCCGCGGCCGATGCGGATCTGAATGTTGCCGTCAAGCGCGAAATCGAACAGAGCATCGAACGCATCAAGTCGGAAGCCGACATCTATCGCGCGCAGGTTTCCGCTCTGGAGGCGCGCAAGAATGTGCTTGACGCGGTCGTAGCCGACACGGCAGGCCGGCTTTCCGGGCTTCACGCATTGGAGCCGGCAGTCACCATATTGACGCAGCGGTACAATGATCTTCTGAACAGGCAACAGGATTTGAGGAACCGCATCGCGGTTCCGTCTGCGGGAGTTTCGATAATTTCGGCGGCATGGCCACCGAGCAACCCGAAGAGCCTTTCACCGATCTTCCTCATCCCGCCGGGTATGGTCGTATTCGGCCTCATCGGGGGCGTCTTGGTTCTCTTGAAAAATCGCATGAGCCGCACAATGCGCGGTGAGGCTGAGACAGAAGCAGCGCTCGGCTTCCCTACCGTTGGGCTATTGCCCAGGACATCAAGAGCGAGTGCGAAGCGCTTGCAGACCCTCACTTTAAGCCAGAAAAATTCAGCCTATGGCCGCGCTGCCTTGTCCCTATTGATCAATGTGGCACCCGAACCGGCCCCCGGACGATCGTCGCAGATGGTGCTCGTCACTTCCAGCGATAAAGGTGATGGGAAAACAGAGCTGGCATGGAGCCTGGCGCTCTCGGCCACACGCCTGGGCAGCAATGTCCTGTTCATCGATCTTGACCCGCAGGATAAGCAACTGACCAACGACTTTGTGCGCGAATTCAGCATTTCCAAGCCGCATAAGTCGTTTGCGGATTATGTGAGGGGCCGCTGCGAGTTAGACGAGGCTGTTGTGAGCATGCCCGGTATCGGCATCGATTTCATGGCCTCACCCATAGTTTCGGACGATCTTTTGAAGCTGTTGGTCGACGTCGATGTGCCGCGACACTTCGCGGACAAGCTGGGCGCCGTGTACAATCTCGTCATTCTCAACGGGCCGCCAGGGTTGCACGGTCCGGAATCCCGACTGCTCAGCGGTTGGGCAGATGCCGTTATCTTTGCTGTCCGGTGGGCCAAGACACCGCGCAGTGTCGCGCGCGGTATTCTGGAATCGCTGCAGCCTGATGGTTCGAGATCCGCTCCGGTAGGGATTGCTCTCACTGGAGTAAATCTCAAGCAGCACGCCAAATATCATTTTGGGGACAGTGGCGATCTTCTGCTGTTCGGAAAACGATAAAGCCCTCAAGCCCCCTGGGTCGCGAGAAATGATTATCGAACTCTTTGGACCGCCTGGAGCTGGTAAAGCAGTCTTTGCCCATGCGCTTGCTAAGTCGCTGCGTGGGCAGGGCTACGCTACGAAGGTGGTGTTCAGTCACAAAGCAAGTAGAAGGTCAAGGAGTGTAGATCTCGGGATATTCATGTTTATCTATAGAGTATTTTCTGCAATATTTTCAACTGCAAAACTGTTCTTATATACGTCGGATTTGATAAAATATCTGTCGATATCGTCGTCGATGCTAAAGGCGATTGAGCCAAGGAAATTTATTTGGCGAGCTCGGGTCTGGCAAAAAATCATAAATCTTTCCAATCGTTGGGACCAAGCGCGACAATGCAGAGAGATTACAATATTCGACCAGGGATACGTGCAGGCTGTTGCTTCACTGTCGATTTTTCACGGGTGCGTCGACAACGTTGCGATTGCAAGAGCGCTGAAGGTCACTCCTACCGCGGATTTTACCTTGCGAGTGGTATTGCCTCGTGCAGCAGCCGAGGCGCGGTTGCGGGAGCGGATGATGCAGGCGGCTCCGGCCGAACGCATTCTCGATGCGGATTTCGAAGCGAGCATGCGAGCTTTCGGAGTGTTTCAAAATATCAACGACATCCTTGTGGCAACCGACAGGAAAACAATCTCCGTTGAAACCCTCGACGACCGATCGTTGTCGAAAAGCGTTGAACTCGTCAGCCGCAAGATCGCCTTCAAGATGGCCCGCGATCAGGTCACTCCCATGTACCGACATCAAGTTGTCCACTCATCGCAGCCGCTGACGGTAGACAATGCCTACCTTGATGACGGCGTGGATACCATAACAATACAGAACCCCGTAAATTCCGCAGCTGGAAGCGATGCGGTAACGCTCGGGAAGCAAGAAATAAACCGTAGCCTGGGCTATGCCACCGTTTTTGCGCTCATGATCTATGTGACCGGGGCAGGTCTAACCAGCCTGGCGCAATTGCTGATTGCTCGTATCGTAGGCTCTACCAGCTATGGTATCTACTCCTACGTCCTTTCAACCACATCGGTGCTCGCATATCTCGCAACCCTTGGCTTCAACGTATCGTTGTTGCGCTTCGTATCTGCCTATAGGGCCCAGGGGCGCCTGGACCTGGCCCACGGCATAATCAGATTTGCCTTTCAACGCTCGTTGGCAGTGGCGTCTCTATTCGGCTTGGCAGGGGCGACCTACATCTTTCTGTCTTCGTCCTCACACAACAGGGAACTTGAGATCAGCCAGCTCTTGGGTATGGCCGCCGTTCCGCTGGTCACGACTTCAGCCTTGGGCGCGGCTCTCATCCGTGCCTTCGGCGGCGGTGTTTCTGCCCTTCTGCCAGAACGCATTGTGCGTGATGGACTGCTGCTCACATTGCTAAGTGCCGCCGCCTTGTCCGGTTCGTGGACTCTGAATGCACCGTTGGTCATGCAAGCGGTGCTGACGAGTTCGGCCGTAACAGTCGCATTCGTCTTTGTCCTGTTGGCAAGATTTCAGCCGCCGGGTTTACGACATGCTGAACCTGCCGATGCATCCAAGGATTGGTGGTCGGCGGTCCCCCCTATCATGCTGATGGCGGGTCTTGACGTCTTCATCAACAGGGCGGGGGTAATGGTGCTCGGCTGGACCGGCCACATACGCGACGCAGGCATTTTCGCCCTGGGGCTCAATGTCGCGTTGCTTGTCGGTCTCTCGTTGGTGGCCGTCTCTACAATGTTCTCGCCGACGGCAGCTACGCTTTACGCAAAAAACGACCGAAGAGGTTTGCAAGAGCTGTTTTCACGAGCTGCCCTGCTTTCCTCCGGTGCCGCAATAGCAATGGCAATCCCGTTGCTCTTGATTGTTCGGCCGCTTTTAAGCTGGTTCGGTGAGGATTTCGGAACTGGAGCACCGATCGCGCGGGTGCTAATGCTGGGGTACGTATTCGTGGCCCTGTGCGGACCGCAGCTCAATCTCTTGACCATGACCGGAAACGAATGGGCGGCCGCTGTGACGATGATCCTTGGGGCAGCTTTTGGTGTCGTCGGCTGTGCTATCGGAGTAGAGATCTACGGTCCGCTGGGCGCAGCAATAGGGCTTGCGCTTGCCCTGGTCGTCTGGAACGTCGCCATGGCGATTTATATTCGCAAGCGACTGAAGATCACGCCCGGACTGATCTACGCGATTACGTCCTTTAACCGCCGCACGGTCGAAAGCACCCAGCGGACTTGGTTCTTGCGCTGACTTGATGCTCTGGGATTGGTGACCGGCGACAGACCCCGGCTGGCGCGATGTGATCCATTCTAACGCAGGCATCAAGGTACGTACGGATTGGCGGGCTTGCGTATCGGCGTCTCGATGAAACGCCAAACGAAAGAGACGCAGAGAATGCCTCGTTCTTGCCGATCGGCGAGGTAAGCGCGTTGAGAGAGATGCAAAACAGGGCGCCGACAGAGCCGCACCTTCAGGCGACGCCAGTGAGCTGATCGCGCGGGTCTGAGTGAGCAGCGCGAACTGCCGGCAATCTACGCTGACACGAGCGTTTGTTGCTCCGTCTCAGGGGCCGTCGCGCTTCCATGAAAGTGTCGATACCATTCGACGAAACGGGCAACGCCATCCTGGAGCGTGGTCGCCGGCGCGAAGTCTACGGCCCGGCGAAGATCGCCTACATCGGCGCGCGTCTCGAGAACATCACCTGGAGGCAACGGCACATCCCTCCTGAGAGCTTTGCGACCTACGGCTGTCTCTATAATCGCGATTAGCCTATTGATCTCCTCTGGCCGGTCATTGCCAATGTTGTACAGGCGATATGGGGCTGAGCTGGTAGCTGGATCAGCTGCGCGACCGTCCCAATTCTGGTCGGCACACGGTGGCGTTGCGAGTATTCGAACCACCCCTTCGACGATATCGTCGATGTAGGTAAAATCTCGCCAGACACGGCCGGCATTGGACACCTCGATCACGCGTCCTTCGGCGATGGCGTGGGTAAACGCGTAGACAGCCATGTCGGGCCTGCCCCATGGTCCGTAGACGGTGAAGAACCGCAATCCTGTCACCGGCAAGCGAAATAGATGACTATAGGAATGCGCCATGGCTTCATTCGAGCGCTTGGTGGCGGCATAGAAGCTTATTGGATGGTTAGCGCCGCCATGTTCGGAAAAAGGTATGGTTTGGTTGGCGCCGTAAACCGAACTGGACGAAGCGTAGACCAGATGCTTGATATCGAAGTGCCGGCAACCCTCTAGAACATTGAGAAACGCCACGATGTTGGACTGAACATAGGCATGCGGGTCGACAAGAGAGTAACGCACGCCCGCCTGGGCAGCCAAGTGGACGACATATTGCGGTTGAAAGTCGGAGAACAAAGCTTGCACCAACAATCGGTCCGCCAGATCCATACGCATCGGAGTGAAACCTGGCTCCGCGCAGAGGTGCGCAAAACGCGCTTCCTTGAGCTTTAGATCGTAGTAGGGCGTGAAATTATCCACGCCTATGACCCGCGCACCGTGACGCAAAAGCCGTGATGCCACATGAAACCCGATAAAACCTGCGGCGCCGGTGACTACAACAGGACCTTTTCGTGCCAGCTGCATAACCGCCATGTCCGGACTGGATCGACCGGCTTTCGTTCCTGTTGAACTGGATTTGTCAGGTTGTGCGTCAAGCACGCCCGCGGTCTTGGAATTATGTCCGGCCATGACGAATTGCCCCGCTTCGAAATTTTTGCATCGAGATCGTCGGCTTATATCTGGATCAGGCAGGAACGCGCTCGCACAGACTCAATGCCAAACCAACATACCGGACACGCGCCGCCTCGCGGTCGAGGCGGCATTATCACGGCAATACGGAAATTCGTCCGAGCAGAGCTACCAGTTCACCCTGGCGCTTGGTTTCTGTTTTGGCAAAAAGCGAGGCAAGCTGGGACCGGATCGTGGTGCGGCTGAGATGCCAGCTGCGGGCGATTTCCAATGGTGCGTCCCCTTGAGCTAACCTCATGGCAAGCTGAGTTTCAGCGCTCGTGAGGCCGAACATCTTTTGCAATGTCTGCGGATTAGCCGAGGACCGGGTCTCCCGGTCTAACAACGCTACGATACTTGTACCGTCGGGCGCAATCACCCCGCCCTCATTGAGTATCACCGGCCGATCGTCAGTGGTGCGGATCACCACCCATGACAACGAACCTGGCAGGAAGTTGGTTGGAACGTTCGCGACCAGCCGCCTCAGCGCAGCCGTAAGCTCCGGAGCCGTGCCGGCCGTCTCACCCTGTCGTTCAAAGGTGCTTTGAGCGGCAATGTTCCACTCCACCACCTTTTTCTCGCGATTGAGGACCAGGAAGCCACAGCCAATGCGGTCCAGCATCCCGGTGACGGATTCCAGGCTCCGACGCTTTGACGCACATGCTGTGCCCTGCCTGTCCGACGTGTAGCGTGCCAGGCGAGCGACACTGCCGTAAGCAGTGCTCAATTCAATATGGCGCTTATTCGCAACGGTATCGTTGTGCCTATCAATGAAAGACATTGCCTTCCCACCCCTGTTGGCCGAAAACCGCTAAGATCTCCAATCGTTACGCTTGACTCCAAGACAGATTTCTCTGCCAAAAATCTTTGATCTCAGAGGCTTGCATCGGTTTCTTCATGCTCTCTTACAAAGAGTCCAGGCGAACCGGACGCTCTTCGTAAATAATAGTAAGCTTGGATTTGAGGGCCGCAATCCGGCAGTGGTATTAGATCAGGCGGTGGAGTTCTAGGCTCGACGGACTAATCCGAAAGTTGTAGTCTGTGAGGTATGGGGCTGCATCTGCGTAGAACGGTTTCGGCCTTGAAGGGCATCTCGCTAGCTCACATGGCTTCCATGCTGGTGCTAGTTTTCACGCTAATATTCGTAATAACAAACTTAATTCAGACGGAAACTGAAGCAACCTTCATATCATCTATTCCAGCTATAATTGTCGCTGCATATCTTGTTGGCCGTCGCGGTGCAATCATTGCAACTCTCGTGACAGTCGCCGCCAGCCTCGGGGCCGAACGACTTCTGCGCGGTTCGATTCCCACAGAGGACTGGCCGCGAGCAATCTTTCTCCTGGTTTCCGGCTTCATGATCGCCTTCATGTTCCACCGCTTGCGGCAGGACCTTAGCGAGGCCCTGAAGGTCGCCGAAACTCGACTGGCCGCCGTCGAAGCCACCGAGAGCCGCTTCCGTTCGGTGTTCGAGCGTGCGGCCCTCGGCTTTGCGAACACGAATGAAAAAGGCGAGCTTCTGCAATCCAACAAACGTCTTTGTGAGCTGACGGGATATACCGAAGCCGAGCTTGCTCAATTTCCGCTTGCGCAGCTTGTTCATCCCGATGATCGCGATAGCGTTGTTGAAGCGCTTGCCGATCAAGGCAAGTCCGCGATGCCATTCGATATGGAAGCCCGATTGAAGAAGAAGGACGGGTCCACATTCTGGGCTCGCCTGAACCTATCGTCGTACCGTTCCGACGGCCTCCTTTCAGAGAGCGCGATCATCGTTGTCGATGACATCTCGGAACGACGGACGGCGCGCGAAGCGATCCGGGTTCAGAAGGAACGGCTTGATCTGGCGCTTTCGGCGGGGCGGTTGGGAACCTGGCAAGTCGACCTCAAAAGCGGCGTCGTCACGGGTTCCGACAAATTTTGGGAAATCTTAGGCCTGCCGCGCGCCACCAGCCGGCCGATAGCGGAGCTAGCTTCAGTCGTCTATCCCGCGGACTGGCCAAAGCTTGCACTCCCCAAAGAATCCGGCGCGACCACGAATTACGACGTTGAGATAAGGGTGCGACGTCCGGATGGACCTATTCGTTGGGTCGCTCTGCGCGGACGGGAGGAGCGGTATCATGATCAGCAGCTGCTGATCGGGATAGCAGCTGACCTGACTGAACGTCGGCAGACCACGCTTTTGCGTGCCACGGTCAGGAGACGGGACCGTATTTTGATCGAACAGCGCCATCGATTCAGCAATCTTTTCGCGGTCGTGATAGCGCTGGTCAAAATGGTTGGTGCTCCGGCGAACAATGTCATGAAGTTCAAGGAGGACCTAATCGATCGGATACGAGCGCTTGAAGTCACGCATATGATGATCTCCGGTCGCACCGACAGTTCGGTATTGCTCCGGGATCTCGTGGTCCAGGAACTGTTGCCCTACATGGAAACGCGAAAGATAAAGACCCATGGCCCTGACGTCATGATGTCAAGCGGCGCTGCCGAAACCTTCGCAATGGTTGTTCACGAGCTTACGACGAACTCTGTCAAACACGGCGCGCTTGGCGGTTCCCGAGGGCGCCTTGAGGTTAGATGGGCCGATAGTGGAGAAAGCGATGACGTCGTCTTCGATTGGATAGAATCGGGAAGGCGCAGGAAGGCCAAGAACATCGGCCATGGCATTGGTTCGATGATATTGGGCGTCAACACCGCGCCGCTTATCGGCCATGCCTCGAAGCTGGAAATATTTGAAGGCGGTCTACGATATTCGCTGCGGCTGTCTCGACGTGAAATCGCGCCCTAGTCGATATATTTCGAACGCCAATTTTGTAGCGCGACGGCTGCCTCGGTGCGGTTGCGTACTCCCAGCTCACGCATTACCGCAGCGGCGTGAATTTTTGTCGTTGCTTCGGAAATGTCCAAATCGCGAGCTATCTCCTTGTTTGAAAAGCCTTCCGCCATCAGCTTGAGCACGTCACGTTGCCTTGAAGTCAGCTTGCTAAGGCTGGCCGCTCCCATCCGCCGTTGGGTCCATGCCCTCGCCGATTGGGGTGCGTGTGACCCGGGACCCCCGGAAGGTCGAGACAACAGCGCCGGCACATAGATGCGGCCTGCCAGAATCTCGCGCACTGCCGATACCACTTCTTGGTCCGTCTGAGATTTCACGATATAGCCGTGCAGCCCGATCGACAGGGCCTTCAATATTTCCGCTCGTGAATCATTGCCGGAAACGATTGCAAAACGGGTGTCCGGATACGCTGACAAAACGTCGCCGAGCACTTGCTGGTTGAACAGTCCCGGCATGTTCAGATCCAGAATGGCAAGATGGATGTCCCGCTGAGCCAGGACACTGGCAGCGGCATCAAAACATCCAGCTTCGAATATTTCCAGTTCCGGGAGCTCGGCCTTGAGCGCCAAACTCAGCCCACGACGATACAGACCGTGATCGTCCGCAATGACGACTCGATACATTTGCATTCCACCCCAACGCAGGCCCTACAAAGCGGGCCCTGAAACGCCTAATGCGGCTAAACGATCAATCGGGGAATGGCCTTGGCGGTGGCCAACCACTCGTCGAACGCCCAGAAATCCGCACCACTTGCGCGCCGTATTGCTAATATATTCCTCTATGGCGGAAAAATCTCTTTTTTTTTCCGAGGAACGTTCAACCGGCTTGAATCGCACCGTCTCTGCCTTTGTCAGAAAGCCAACATCGCGATCAGGCGCGTCTATGGCCAACTACCAAATTCCATGTGACATCAGCTGTTTGAGCAGTAGCGAGACGTAAATTCCAGCAGGTGGATTCTGAGGTCCGCACTGGGGCATTCGAAGGTCTCGTGGCCAAGCAATTTTGCAGATGTAGGTCGGCATATTCGGCGCCATCGTGCCTCGCGGCGGACAGGGCGGACCGGCCTAGTCGCTGAACCTGCGGAGGCAATGGATTGGTGCCATTCGATTGCACGACGACATCCTTCGAACGCTCACTTACCGTTCTTCATAAGATGCTCGGGACGGACACGTGGCGACTTTTCTATCCGACCCATAGTCGGAAGAGGTCTGAACACGTCTGCCCAGGCACCAACCATTGAAGCGGCGTTGAACTATGGAGGATCGGATGAAAGCGGTTATTCAATGCGGTGGGATGGGAACACGACTTCGTCCCTTTACGTCGGTGTTGCCGAAGCCGCTGATGCCAATTGGTGCCCGGCCGGTGCTCGAGCTGCTTCTCAAGTGGCTGCGACGCAATGGCATTGAAGAGGTCTACATCACGACCGGGTATCTCGGCCATCTCATCCGCAGCGTGTGCGGTGATGGTTCGCAATGGAACCTGAAAATACGGTACACTCAGGAGATGGAGCCGCTGGGCACCATCGGGCCACTGTCGCTTATCCGAGATGAACTAACCGAACCCTTTATCGTGCTGAACGGCGACGTTCTCACCGATCTTAGCCTCAGCCGATTCACAGCTGCTCACCGCAAGCACAAGGATCCGGTGACCATCGCTACCGCCAACCGTCTTATCAAGATGGATTTCGGTGTCATCGACGAAGTCGACAATGCAGTGCAGATGTTCCGCGAGAAGCCGACGCTTTCTCATCTCGTTAGCATGGGCATCTACTGCATGAATCCGGATGTTCTGAGTTTTATTCCCTCCGGCATTCCATTCGGATTCGACGACCTGATGCTGCAGATGATGCAGCAAGGCACGGTCGTCCATGTCTACAAGCATGAGGGACTCTGGCTCGATATCGGCCGCGTCGACGATTTCCAGAATGCTCAAGCCATTTCCTGGGAAGAGCAGTCGGCTTCGATCGAAGTCGCGGCAGCGGCTGCCTGACAAACGGCGAGAAACTCAAACACGAATGATGATTTGGGAGTGAGGTCACCATGCTCTTGGTCAGTGCCCCGATTTTGGGTGTTCCGGAGAAGGCGGCTCTATCAAAGGTCATTGATAGCAGCTGGTTGACCATGGGCGAGCAGGTTCGATTGTTCGAAGAGTCGTTCGCCCGCATGCATGGCGCGGACGATTGCGTTGCGGTGAGTTCCTGTACTGCGGCGCTTCATCTCATTTTGCACGGACTTGGCATTGGTCCGGGCGATGAGGTGCTGGTTCCGTCGCTAACCTTCGTGGCGACCGCGAACTCAGTGCTCTATGTCGGTGCAACTCCCGTCTTTGTCGATATTGAGTCAGCCGACTTGCCGTTGATGTCGCTTGCGGAAGCCGAGGCTCGATGCACGCCGCGAACGAAGGCCATTATTCTCGTTCACTTCGCCGGGTATCTGGCCAATCGAGAACAATGGCAAAGGTTCGCTCGTGTTCGGGGACTGCACATCATTGAAGACGCGGCGCATGCTCCTGGCTTGAGAGAAGTAGGGACCTTCGGCGTTGCCGCGGCCTTCAGCTTCTACGGCAACAAGAACATGACAACCGCCGAGGGCGGCGCCGTAATCGCCCAAGACCATGAACTGCTCGAAAGGATTCGCCAAGCGCGCGGGCACGGGATGACCACCGGCACACACCAGCGGCTGAACAGCCGCACGCCGCAGTATGACGTCACCATGCTTGGGTTCAATTATCGTATGGACGAGATGCGGGCCGCAATCGGACTTGTCCAGTTAGGAAACTTGCAAGAATGGAACGAAGTAAGGCGTATCCTCGTCGTCCTTTATCGGCGACTCATTGCAATGCACTGCCCGGCAATAATCGTTCCATTCAGTGAATCGCGGCGATCGGCGCACCACATCATGCCGATACTTTTACCGCGATATGCCGACAGGCAAGCCGTTATCGACGAACTGCGCAACCAGGGAATCCAAACAACGATCCACTATCCGCCCGTGCACCGGATGACGTTGTACCGCGAGCTTTTTCCCGGGACCCAATTGCCGCGAACAGAAGACTTTGCTCAGCGGGAGCTGACGATTCCACTTCACCCGCAGATGACCTCAGCGGTGGTCGAAGCGGTTGTGGAGGCTCTGGCAACTGCGGTGAACGGCTGTACCAAAGCAGGAACGGCCGCATGAATGCGACAGATCAATCCCTCCACCGACACTACGTTGCAGTCTCGGCCCATGGGTCTGTGCGGCGTTTGATCGACATTGCCATTGCGAGCGTTGCTGCGGTCTTGTTTGCGCCACTGATGCTGCTGATCGCCATCGCCCTTCTGGCCGAGGGCGGTAGGCCGGTTTTGTTTGCACAAACCCGCCTGGGCGCCGGGGCTCAGCCTTTTCGCATGTACAAGTTCCGCAAGTTCGATGTGCGATGCGATCCCCACGGCCTCGCGCTGACGGTCGCCGACGACAAGCGCATGACAACGATAGGGCGCGTGCTCGCCGCGACAAAGTTCGATGAATTGCCGCAACTGTGGAATGTAATCATAGGCGACATGGCAATCATCGGACCGCGGCCGGAGAGCCTGGCGTTCGCCGACTGTTTCCACGGCGGCGCCGAGGCTGTTTTGCAGTACAAGCCTGGGTTACTCGGTCCGAGCCAGGTTCTCTTCCGCAACGAAGCGAATTTCTATCCGAAGTTCACGGATCCGGTGCAGTACTATCGCGAGACCCTGTTTCCCGCCAAGGCCAGCATCGACCTTTCCTATTATCCGCAGCGAACTCTGGTGGCTGACGCCGTCTGGATGGCTCGCGGTTTTCTAGCCGTTGTCGGCCGGGTACCGCCGTCGCCGATCGCGACTAAAGCGCATTCGGGCTGACACTCCGGTGAGTGTCACCGTCAGAGTGGACATGGCAAGAGGGACGATTGGTCATGGACTACAAAGGCAAAAAGGTACTGGTCACGGGCGCCGATGGATTTATCGGATCGCATCTCACCGAGGCGCTGGTCCGCAATGGAGCGGATGTCACAGCATTGGCGCTCTACAATTCGTTCGACAGTCACGGCTGGCTTGATGATTTGCCGGACAACATCCGAGGCCACCTGAAATCCGTGCGTGGCGACGTGCGCGACAGCGCGTTCCTGAACAGGATCATGCGCGGCCAAGCTGTGGTTTTTCATCTGGCTGCTCTCATCGCGATTCCATATTCGTATGCGGCTGCCCAGTCATACGTGGAAACCAATGTCATGGGCACGATGAATGTTCTCGAGGCAGCGCGTCAGTGGGACACCGAACGCGTCGTGCACACCTCGACCAGCGAGGTTTACGGCACGGCGCTGACCATGCCTATCAAGGAATCTCATCCGCTGCAGGGCCAGTCTCCATATTCGGCATCGAAGATCGGTGCCGACATGATGGCCGAAGCCTACGCCAGGTCATTTGACGTTCCCGTCGTAACTCTGCGGCCATTCAATACCTACGGCCCACGCCAGAGCGAGAGGGCGATAGTGCCGACCCTAATCAGGCAGGCCCTCGACAAGAACTGTTCGGCTATCATGGTCGGGGATACGAGCCCTATCCGCGATCTAACCTTTGTTGAAGACACGGCGGCAGCATTCCTGACCGCAGGCGTGGCGGAACTCAAATTCGGCCATGCCTACAATGCCGGAAGCCAGCGTGCCGCGACGATCGCGGAAGTCCTGGACCTGGTGGTCGAGTTGAGCGGATCGAAGAAGCCTGTCTATCGAGATGAAAGCCGCTTGCGCCCACAGAACTCCGAGGTTCGCGCGTTGCTTGCAGACTCGACGCAATTCGAAACGCAGACCGGGTGGCGAGCCCGTACCAATCTGCGAGATGGGTTGGAGCGCACCATATCATGGTGGAAAGCGCGTCTCAGCGAGGGGCGGGTGCGCCGGGAAATGGGCTACATGACATGACTTGTCGTCGCCGACATGCGTTGTCGATGATCTTCGCTGTCGCGTGCCTTGGTCCGCATGCTGCCGCAAGCCAGGCGGGCAATACGTCAACGCACTTTGTTGCGACGCCGGCGATGCAGTTGCCCGACTATCTGCGTCCTACGGTCGATCCCGCGTTTGGGGAAACATTCACCCGGATCACAAAATCCGGGCCGCTTGGAAATGGGGTCGCGTGTATAAAAGATTATTGCAGCCACCGTTATTCCAGCGCCCAAGCCTGGAATGCGGACCAGAGCCTTCTCGTTATAACCAACGGCTGCAACGGGATGTGCTTTTTCGACGGACACACATTCCTACCGCTGCTGATGCGCGATCGATCGGGCGAATGTGAATGGCATCCCCAAAATGCGGATCTGATGATCTGCGTTCGAGGCCGGCGAATATCGACCTGGGCGCCGCGGACCAATCACGAGGATGTGCTGTTCGATTCAAAGGACTATCGGGATCTGCACTTCGGACCAGGCAAAGGTAACCCGAGCCGAGACGGTAATCGCCTGGCAGTGCGTGCACTTCGATCGGACGGTGCCGAGGTCGTCTTCGCGTATGATCTCAAGCGGCATAGCAAGTTTGCCGATATCGCACTTGGGCGGCTTGCTGGGGTCAATGAGAACTGTTCGATCTCTCCTCTGGGCGAAAACATTCTCTGCATCCAGGCACTGGCGGACGGCACCGAACAGTCGTTTATTTTTTCGATCGACGGCGCTCCAGGCCAGCAGTGGACAGAGCATCATCGGCCGGGGCATGGCGACATGACGGTCGACGCCGATGGGAGCGAGATCTACGTCGGCATCAGCAAATCCTATCCGGACAGCTATCAGGTGATCAAACGCAGGCTGTCTGACGGGAAAGTAACTTCGCTTATGAAATATGGCGAGGCCTCGCATGCTTCTCTGCGTGCTTTGAACAAACCTGGCTGGGTGTTCCTGAGCTACGGCGGCGACCCGAATGTGGTTTCGGCCCGTCCGGAAATGGCACCCTATGCACGAGAGGTTATCGCGCTGCGCCTCGATGGCAGCGGAGAGGTTCGGCGCATAGCGCAAACGCGCAGCGTTGATTTCGACTACCGCAGCGAGACCCATGCCTCGCCGTCGCCCGATGGCTCGCAGGTAATCTGGTCCAGCAACTGGGGTGTGCCCGGCGGACCTGTTTATGATTTCGTCACCCGCGTCGACTGGTCGGAAGAGGCGAAGTCGAACTGAATGGAGATGTCACCGATGGCATTCATGAACCGAAATCTTCTTGCAGCGATAGGTGTGCTGGCTGCGGTTGATGCTGCCTCCGCGGCGGACGACCGGTCAGCCTACCATCTCTCCCCCGGCGACATCGTCGAAATAGGAATCTCTTCGATACCGGAACGAACTCAACGTGCGGTAATCCAGATGGACGGTACGATTGCGCTTCCCCAAGTCGGGAAGATATCCATCGGCGGTCTGACGCCTGCCGAGCTGCAGGCCCGCATGGAAACGATCTTGCCTACCAAGATATTTCAGCAGCGTTTGCCCGATGGGCGAGAGCAGATGATCGTTGTCCAACCTGGCGATGTGACCGCGATAGTCGCGGAATATCGTCCGATCTACGTGACTGGCGAGGTGCTCACTCCCGGCCAGCAGGCATATCGGCCTCTCATGACGGTGAGACAGGCGATTGCGGTGTCTGGCGGTCTCAGTCTTCTGCGCTCACGTGTGAATCAGACCGGTCCTGACCCGGTTGATCTGCAGCGCGACTATGAATCGCTTTGGGGGGAATACACCCGCGACTATTACCACAGTGCTCGCATTCGCGCCGAACTGCAGGATCAGCCAAGTTTCGATACCAAGCCTCCCCAAGGGTCACCATTGTCTGCCGCCTTCAGCTCGGCCATTGCCGACGCCGAGGGAGAGGCGCTGAAGATCTCTCTCGATAACTTCCAGCAGGAGCAAAGCTACGTTGATCAGGGCGCAAAGGATGCCGCGGCGCAGATTGACGTTCTGACCAAGCGCCAGCAGGTCGAGAGCGACGGAGTCAAGGCGGATGAGGATGACTTGGCTCGGGTGACGAAATTGTTTCAAGCAGGCAATCTGACCAACGCCAGGCTGTCTGACGTTAGGCGCTCCGCGCTTCTCTCTTCCAATGGGCAGCTTCAGACATCGGTCGAGCTCATGCGGGCGCGACGCCAGCAGGAAGATTATCTCAGGCAACGCGAGCGCAATGAAAACCTGCGAAGGATCGGCTTGCTGACCGAGTTGAAAGATACCGATGTCCGTCTTGCCGACACCACCGCAAGGCTCCACGCCACCAGCCAGAAATTACAACCCGCTGGCGCGTCCGCTCTGCCGCTGCCGGTAAGCGGAGAAGCCATTCAGACCCAGATCACCATCGTGCGCAAGATTGGTGAAGAATGGCGCAAACAACTCGTCGAAGAAGATTCAGAAGTGCTTCCGGGAGATACGATCGAGGTGAGGTTCAGCAGCGATCTAGGACGTGCAGCAAGCCAGTAGGGGGCCGCGTTTGCGATCCCGCTATTGCTTGAAGGCTCGTGAAATCTGATCGGTCAATGGCTTAAGCAAATACGACCAGACGCTGCGCTCCTCGGTGCTTATGTGAACTTCGGCAGGCATGCCTGGCTTTAGGATTTTCTCACCCTTCAGGCAGGTGGCCTGGTTGTCGACGTGGATGCGAGCCGAAAAATAGGAAAGCTGGCGTTCCTGATCCTTGATCAGATCTGCAGAGATACGCTTCACCGAACCCTCGCAGACAGGTGTGGTTCCGACGTCGAAAGAGGGAAAGCGGATTGATACCCGCTGCCCGGGCTGGACATCATCCATCCGGGTCGGCGGAATGAGCGCATCCACGACAAGGTTGTCGGTGTCGGGCACAACCACCATGAGCACCTCTCCCGGTCCAACTACGCCTCCGACGGTGTGGATAGAGGATTCTTGTACCGTCCCGGTCTGGGGAGATCGGATATCCGTCCTTGCCAGCTCGTCGTCCGCCACTATCTTGCGCTCTTCGAGCTCTGTGCGCTTCGCTTCGTTTTCGCGGAGCTCGCTTGTCACGTCGCTGCGCATCTGCTCGTCGAGCTGAAGCACCTGCAAGTCCGTTTCGCTGATGTGGGCTTGCACCTCCGCGATTGCTGCAACAAGTCGCCCCGACTCTCCGCGAGAACGAGCCTCTTCCAGGCTGACATTGCTCAGTCGCTCCTTGGACACCAATTTCTTGGAGTAAAGAGCTTGGACGTCGGCAAGGCTGCGGGTTAGTAGATCCAAGGAGTCGTTCGTCGCGGCAAGCTGAGCCTTGAGACCGTCAATCTGATGTCTGAGTTGCATCGAGCGGCTCTGCAACTGAGCCTTTTGGCCAGCCAATGCCGTAGCCCGGCTTTCAAACAAGGCACGTTCTCCATTGACAAGAGCAGCCACCCGCGGGTCGCTCATTCTCACGCGCAGACTGGGTGGAATCTGCATTTCCGGCAGCCCTTGCCGCTCTGCCTCGAGCCTGGCCAGGCGGATGGTGACCCGGTCGAGATCTTCACTGACGATCTGCAGGTTTGAGCGTGTGAGCGTGTCGTCAAGCCTGACCAGCACGGCGCCGGCACGCACATGATCACCATCCTGGGCGAAGATTCCACCGATGGTGCCGCCGGTCCGATGCTGGACCTTCTTTACACTGCTTTCGACCACAACGGTCGCTGGCGCGATCACAGCGCCGGCGATCTTGGTTAGTCCCAACCACGTCCCTCCGCCAACGAGCAGAAAGGCGGTGGTTGCCAAGCCCAGAACCAGGTTGGCACGGATGCCATCCGGATCATTGATCAGCCTGGTTCCGAGCCAACGACTTGCGTCGTCGACACGAGCATAGGAAATCGTCGCGTCAGACACGGAATAAGACCTCAAGCGTTGCCGGCATTTTTTTGCAGCGGAACGACTGCCGGCTGGGGGAAGGGGCGGACGACATTTGAGAGAACATCTTCTCGCGGGCCAAATGCGTGGACCATCCCGTTCGACATGACCATTACCTGATCGATATTGACGAGCGCAGAGGGGCGATGCGCCACGACGATGACGATACCGCCACGCTGACGCACCGCCAGGATCGCCCCTGCCAACGCAACATCACCGTCTGAATCCAAGTTGGAATTCGGTTCGTCGAGCACGACAAGAAACGGATCGCCATAAAGTGCCCTGGCCAATCCGACCAGTTGCCTCTGCCCGGCCGACAGGGCCGTCCCGCCTTCGCCGATTCGTGTTTGGAACCCCTGAGGCAGTCGCATGATCATCTTGTCGACACCCGCGGCTCGAGCGGCTGCCATGACGCCTTTTGGGTCGCTCTGGCCACCAAATCTCGAAATGTTGTCGGCAACCGTTCCATCGAACAGTTCGACATCCTGCGGCAAATAGCCGATATGAGCACCGAGCAGTTCCGAACTCCACTGATCGAGAGCAGCCTCGTCCAATCGAACGGTTCCCCGAATTGGCTTCCATACTCCGACCAGGGCACGCACCAGCGTTGTCTTCCCGGAACCGCTAGGGCCGACGACTGCCATCCCAGCGCCGCTCGCCAGGCGAAAGCTTACATTGAGAACCGTCGGCCGTTGTGCGCCTGGAGGGGCTATCGTCAATTCCTCGACGGAGAGTTGCCCCCGCGGGCTGGGAAGCTCCATAGGAGCGCTTTGGCCACCGAAAGCATCCAGCGCTGCCGTCAAGTCGGAGTAGCTTCGGCGCGCGGCCAGAAATCCTCTCCAGTTTGCGATCGCGGCGTCGACCGGCGCCAAAGAGCGGCCAAGCAATATCGAAGATGCGATGATCACACCCGGGGAAGCGTCCCCACCGATCACCAGATAAGCGCCCAGCCCGAGTACACTCGATTGCAGGGCCATCCTGAGTGTCTTCGACAATGATCCGGTTCCGCCCACGATGTCGGAGAGCCGTTCCTGGTTCTTGAGATAGGCATGGCTGACTTCTCCCCAGCGTCGGCCAAGCCTGGCGGAGAGACCCATCGCCTGAACGACTTCCGCGTTGCGGCGGCCTGCATCGGCAAGGATGCGTTGCGCGACCAGTGTCTCGGAAGTTCGGGCTGCGGGGCCGCGGCCGGCAATTTCTGCGACCACGGTCAAAAGCACGACGACAACGGCGCCGACGGTTGCCAGTAGCCCAAGGGAAGGGTGCAACAGGTAGATGACCACCATGTAAAACGGCATCCACGGGGCGTCGAAAAAAACGGTCGGCCCCAGGCCGGAGAGAAAGCCGCGCAGCTGGTCCAAGTCGCGAAGCGGCTGCACCCGGTTCGCCTCCTGCCCGGCGATCAGGGGCACCGACAGCGATATGGTGAAGGCCTTCTGCTGCAGATTTCTGTACAGGCGATTGCCGATTCGAACCAGCAAGCGAAGCCGCACGAAATCGAGCAGCCCGTATACGGCATAGAGGCCCAGCATGCCGACCGTAAATCCCACGAGCGTCGGAACGCTCTGCGAGGGAAGCACACGGTCATACACCTGCAGCATGTAGACGGAGCCGGTCAGGGCTAGAATGTTTATCACCGCCGAAAAGAGACCAATGCCAACCAGCCCGGACCAACAACCCGACATGGCTGAGAGCAAATGTTGCGTACGATGTTCCCTCACGACGCGCGATCTCTCACTCGAGATTGTCGCACGGCCTCGTGGACGCTGTCAGCGTAGGACAAGATCTTACCTTTCGTTGTGACCCGCCCACCCCGAACATTACATCAAGCTAACATTCGTCAAATTTTATCAAAATGCAGCAAAATCGTGACGCTCAGACGCTAAATCGTGAATCGCCACGAACAAGCTGGGGATAACCGACCCTGGAAAGCGAGCGTTTATTGACCATTTGAAGGTCGACGGGGTTTGCCCTTTGTCGGATCACGTTTTGATGTCTGTTGGATGAGGAAAGTGACCTGATCAGACATTCGACGCGCGTGGTTCATTGGGGTTCTTCATATGGGCGACAACGACACGGCCCTCGCCAGCTTCGTTCGAGATCGTGCCAATATTCTCGTACGCCTTTGCGCGGTTGAGCAGACTCACGACTTGCCGGTCCTGGCCAAGGCCAACCTCGAACAGCAGTATGCCACCTGGCCGCAGGTATTGCGGCGCGTCTCTTATCACCCGCATGTGGATGCTCAGGCCGTAAGGGCCAGCCGCAAACGCCTCGCGCGGCTCGAGCTCGGTCAAGTGAGAGCGGTCGCCCTCGAGCCGCTTTTCCGAGATGTATGGCGGGTTGCAGACGATCATGTCGATCCTGCCGACAAGTTCCGGGCCGGAGAGAGGCTCAAACAGGTCGCCCTGCAGCACCGAAACGCGCCCTGCCAGTCCATGATGGTCGACGTTGCGGCGCGCGGCTTTAACGCACCCATCCGTTAGGTCGCTCGCCCAGATCCGCGCGGTGGGGGCATAGTGCGCTATGGCGCATGCCAGATTGCCGGCGCCGCAGCACATATCGATAACGCGGGGTTCCGCAGTCCTCAACTGATCCAAGGCGCCGAGGGCGGCTGTGCCCAGCAGTTCCGTCTCCGGGCGTGGCACAAGCGCGCCAGGTGCCACGAGCAACTCCAGCCCCATGAAGATGGTGCGCCCTTTGCTGTAGGCATCCTCGACGCTGATTTCTTGGCTCACGACAACCCGCTTTTCCCAATGCTGTCGTTCGGGAGACAGCTATGATCAGTTCTTTTTTCGGATGACGTATTGTGCAATCCCTTGGATGGAATCGAGGTTCTCAGGCAGAAGCTCGCTGTCTTCGACGACAATGCCAAAGGTTTCCTCAATGAATCCGATGACCTCCAGGACTCCCGTCGAGTCGACGATACCTTGGTCGAGCAGTGACGTATTGTTTTCCAGAGCCTCAGCGTCAGCAACATAGAAGTTGGACGCCAGAAACCCCCTAATTTTCTCGCTGTAAGTCTCTATCCTGTCTTCGCTGGACAACATTTTGCTTCCCCGGTTAAAACAAGAAAATTGACGCCAAGTCTCGCGGAAAACGCCTCATGACAAAGCCGTCTTCTTAAGTTTTCCCGTATCTGTCATCGGCAGGCTGGGTACAATGACAATTGATTTTGGGACCATGAAATTTTCCAGGCGCCTCTGACATTCCTTCTGCAGTTGTTTCTCGTCGATGGACCTTCCTTGCTCCATCACGACGAACGCCTTCACCGCCTGCCCAAGAAGTTCGTCCGGAACGCCTATCACGGCGGCCTCCCGCACCCCTGGAATGCCAACAAGCGCGTTCTCAACCTCTTTGGGCGCGACCTTCTCGCCACGGGATTTGATGATCTCATCGCCACGACCTACGAAATAAAGGTACCCTTCCGCGTCGATCCGGCAGTAGTCGCCGGTGTAGAGGACCTGTTCACCGGGCAGAGGACCAGGTTTAAGCTTCCTTGCGGTCGCCTCTGGCTTGCCCCAGTAGCCCTTCATCACGGTCGCGCCGCGGATGACGAGCTGGCCGACGACGTCGGGGCCGACCCGCTTGTCGTCGTCGTCGACGATCCACATTTCCGTGTTCGGGATGGCTATCCCGACGCTCGACGGCTTTCGTTCAAGGTCCTCTGGCGGCAGGTAGGTGCAGCGCTTGCACTCGGTGAGCCCGTACATTGAATAGATGCGCGCGCTCGGAAAAAGGTCCTGGAGCATGAGAATATGCTTCAACGGCAGTGCGGCCGCGGTATTCGTAACATAGCGAATGCTCGAAAAATCCTGATCCTTCAGCGATTTGAGCTCCGAGAGCGCCGCAAAAATAGTAGGCACGCCGGGGAAACCTGTGACCCGTTCTTGCTTGATCAGTCCAAGGATCTGCGCTGCAAAAGCAAACGAGCGTTCAAGCACCAGACGGGCGCCAGTGCGGAACGCCATGATCATCTGGTACAGGCCGTAATCGAATGCCAAGGGCAGGACATTGAGGATCACTTCGTCTTCGCCGAGCTCAAGGTACGATGCGATCGAGGTGCAAGCCGCCATCATGTTTGTGTGCGTCAGCATCACGCCCTTGGGCTCGCCGGTAGAACCTGACGTGTAGATTATGGCGGCGAGATCAATGTCGATGCATCTGCGCGCCGGTGCCTCCCCGTTGCCGGCAATCGCAACATCCCAGCGAACCGCATGAGGCAGTTGCATCAACTCGGCGTCATCTATAGGCCCGGAGACAATCATCCGGCGCAGTGACGGGCAGTTGCGGGCCGGCTCACTGAAGACCGAGGTCAGATGGTTGTCCGTTATCAGCGCGGCTGGCAGGCAATCGTTGAGCAGGTAATGAAGCTTGTCGCTCTTGGTCAGCGGATTGACGATGCACACCACGGCATTCGCCTTGAGCACGGCCCAGAAGCTGACGACCGTCTCGACGGTGTTGTCGGCGAAGATCATCACGCGATCGCCGCGCGTCACTCCGGCGTCAGCCAGGTGTTGCGCAACGTTGTTGGCACGAGTCTCGATCTCGGCATAGGTCACGCGCTGCCCGCCGCAGACCAGCGCCACCTTGTCACCCAGCCGGTCGGCCGAGTGCCTGAGATAGTCGTGCAACAGCGGTATGGCTCCATGCATCATGCCAACACCTCTTCCTTGATCTCATGGTCAACGTCGACGCTGAGCTCGATCTTCTGCCTGCCGATGGGGCGGCTTGCGATAAACTGCTGGTGAAGAAGCTGCGTGGAGAGCACGCCCACCAGCGCCATGTTGTCGGAATTGGAAAGATCTTGGTCCACGGTCCTGGCTCGGCACTTGCCCAGCAGGCGCGCGACCGACTCCGCATCGAAGACGTTTGCGTCGCGCAACGCTCTTTCCGAAAGTGCTTCGCGCACATAGGCTGGTGCATTGTCGGCAACGAAGCATTGAGCGTTCGGCGCCCTGTAGGGCTGTTTCTTGCGGGCGATGATTTCCGGCGGCAGGATCGGCTCGGCCACCCGCTTCAGCACGTGCTTCTCGTCCAGAACGCGCAGCTTGTATTTGGCTGGAAGCGAGTTCGCGAGTTTTACAACGTCATCGTCGAGGAACGGGAAGCGTCCTTCGACAGAGTTGCCCATCAGCATTCGGTCTCCCTGCGAGGAGAGCAGATAGCCGGACATCAAAGTCTGGATTTCGATATACTGGTCCTGTGCCAGAGAGTCCCAGCGCGAAAATTCGTCGGGCAGGCGCGCAAGGAACGCGGCGGCCGCGTTGTACGGTTCCGTCTCGGCTTTCATGTCGGCTGAAAACAACCGCTTGAGAGCGCTGGTCGTGCGCCAACGGGTGCCATGTGCGAAGCCTGGCGCATCATGGGCATGGATATCATGTCCGAAGAACTGACGCGCCATTGCTTGCTGATGCACCGGGGAACGAGTGAGATAGGGATACAGGCGTTCCAGCAATCGCGCGCGTCTCGTCGAGGATGGTTGATGCCCCCAGAAACGGCGCACCTTCCCTTCCCGGAACAGGTCGTAGCCAGCGAACATTTCATCCGCGCCTTCGCCCGTCAGCACGACCTTGATTCCGTGCTCGCGTACCAATCTTGAAAGCAGAAGCAGTGGCGCCGGCGCGGTCCTCAGGATCGGACGTTCGGTGTGGTAGATCACCTCCGGAAAGACATCGGCGATATCGCTGCGGGAAACCGTCACCTCGTGGTGCTCGCTGCCGGTCGCGCCTGCCACCAATCGCTGGTAGCTGGTCTCGTCATATTCAGCATCGGCAAACCGCAGCGAAAACGTCTGGAAGCGGTCGCCGGCGATGCGGCTTGCCATCATGGCGACAAGCGAGCTGTCGAGTCCGCCAGACAGGTAGCAGCCAACAGGCACATCGGCCTGGTCGATCCGCAGCGCCGTCGCGGACTGCAGAGCCTCGCGCACTTCGTCCACGGCATCATCGAGCGACCCCGGGAATTCATGGCGTTCGTCGAACGCCTCCGGATAGCTGGGTTTCCAGAATGCCTGCTCACGAACGGTTCCGTTCTCATAGACCCGAATGTGGCCAGGCTTGAGTTCCCGGACCCCTTTGAATACGCCTTGCGGCGGAACCACCGTCCAGAGAGTGAACGTCTGATCAATGCCGGCTGGATCGAAGGCTCGCGGCAAAGCCGCGTCGGCCGCGAAAATGGCCTTCACTTCGCTGGAAAAATAGAGGCGCCCAGCGTGCTCGCAAAAATGCAGGGGGCATATGCCGAACCGATCGCGCGATAGCACGAGGCGGCCGGCCAGCGAATCCCAGATCGCGATTGCCCATTGCCCGTTCATCCGCTCAAAAGCGGAGTCGCCCCATTCGCGATATGCATGAACTGCCACTTCGGTGTCGCTGCGGGTGCGGAAGCGATGACCGAGCGCGACCAGCTTCTCGCGAAGCTCAACGTAATTGAAAATCTCGCCGTTGAAGACAATCCAGGTCTTGCCGCTCGTGTCGGCAAGCGGCTGTTGCCCATTCGAAAGGTCGACAATTGAAAGGCGTGCGTGGGCCAGCCCCGCGCGATTGTCGCGGTAGAGGCCGTGTTCGTCCGGACCGCGATGCACGAGCGACCCCGCCATGCGCAGAAGCGCCTCGCGCGAAGGCCGCGCCGCGGTAGCGTCCAGTGCCACGATTCCGGCTATGCCGCACACGCTCAGCCCTCGTCCATCTCGACGGCGGGCAGGGGTCTCGCGTGAAGATAACGCGCTGCGCGCCGCTTGCTTTCAATGTCCTTGAAGACTTTCTGAACCTGGTCGGGAGTGAGGCCGGCGACCGCTGCGATCTCGTTGGCAGAAATGCCGTGGTTCAGGCCATAGAGACACAAATCCGTCAGGTGATATGGCAATGCGAAATAGAACTCCTCCTGGCTTTGCGCCATGGAGAACGTATCCGTGGTTGGTGGCCTGCGCCGCACCTCAGGGTCTATCCCGAGATACTCCGCAAGTTGATAGACTTGCGTCTTGTAGAGGTGGACGATCGGCAGCACGTCGGCGATTCCATCGCCCTGTTTGACGAAAAAGCCTTGGTCGTGTTCCAGCCGGTTTGGCGTGCCTGCCACCGCGTAGTTGAGACGGTCCGCGTGATAATACTCCGTCATCTTTCGCACGCGTTGCTTGTAGTTGGTGGCGGCGACGATCTGCAGATAGGTTGCGGGTGGCAGTCTGACCGTGTCGACTTTGCCATTCGGATCCTCGACCGTCAGTCTGGTAATGTTGATGCCGTTGCTTTCCAGAACCGACGCCATCACCAGCTTGCACTTCCAGCCTTGACCGTAGGCGGGAACGACGGTCCGGATCGCCTCGATCTGACGTGAATAGGCACCGATGCCCTCCAGGGCAGGCGTGATGTCTTCAACGATCGAATCGATACCAAGTTGCGACGCAACCGTTCGGCCAAGCCGCAGCGAGTCGCCGGAAGAATGGGATTCCGGCATGAATAGGCCGAGGACCTTATCTTTCCCGAACGCGCCGACGCAGAGTGCTGCGACAACGGAGCTGTCGATGCCCCCAGAGAGGCCGACAACGACGCCTCGGCGCCGGAGTGTGCCAAAGACCTGTCGACGCAAGGCTTCTACGATGCGATCGACCTCCGCACGAGCGTCGAGCACCAGGGCATCCTTGCCAAACCCGGAGATCACGTCGATGACCGTTCCTCCCCCTGGCGAGATTCTTCTGGCAGATAAGTTCGGGCCACGGCCGCCTCGATGAGCGGTCGGTTGAAGGCCACGTTAGGCTCCGAGACCATGTCGATGTGGGTGCCAATGATTGGGATCACATCCAGGTCTGCGAAAGCATTGTCCCATCCGATGGCGCGAGGCATTCCAGGACGGGCGCAGCGAAATAGGGTACCGGTGATCGGCAGTCGGGGTCTTGGCGTCTGGAGCCATTGAAAAAACGCTTTGGCCCTCAAAACTTCCTGAAGCTCCAGCTTGGCCCTAAAGCTGGTCGCGTTGAATTTCTCCTGGGCATAGCGATCAAGCAAGCGGGCCAGTTGCATCTCGTAGCCCATTCGGACCACGACTTTTGCAAGGGCTCGGCAAGCCATTCTGTAGGCGGTAATACGATTGGTTCGGATTCGATGAATTGTGCGGACGACCGTCTCTCGGTAAGTGCTCCGTTCACCGAGCAGGCTGGTGTCGAGGATGCCCAGAAATTTCACATTTCGCCCGACAGCCAGCAGCCTTGAAGCAACTTCAAAAGCAACGACGCCGCCAAGCGAATGGCCGAGAAGTCGTACGTTACCTTCAGGCTGGGCGCGGCGTATCTGGTCGAGCGCGGCCTCGGCCATATCTGCGACCGAGTTTTTTCCCTGTAATATCATTGCCAGGGCTGGATACCTGATCGGGACAACCCGGGCGGTTCTACCCATGGAGGCCGCGAAGGCGGCAAGGCTAGGGCCATAGCCGACGGACCCGGGGAGCAGGAAGAGAATTGGCGGATGCTCTTTGCGCGAGCTGGCCTGCTCGTTACCTGCTTTCGCGGCCGCGACGGCCTTCACCATTTCGTCGAAATTCATTCCGACGGTGAAAGGTTCAAGGTCGATCTCCAGGCCGAGGACGCTTTCGATCTCCATGACACAATGCAGCAGCTTCAGCGAATCGCCGCCGGCGTCATCCCAACGTCCCGCGGCAACGCGCGTGTTCAGAATCTTGGTCCAGGCACGTTGCACGATCTGCTGGATAGTCCGTTCGGGTCCTGTATTCGGAGCCTGGACAATGCGGTCCTGCCTCACGCTTGCGCCGTCCAACTCGGCAAGCCTCGCCATGTCGACCTTCCCGCCCGGCAGGCGTGGAATTTCGGCAATGGCGTGCAGTCTCAACGGGCACAGAGGCGGCGGCAGTGTCGTTCGGGCAAGATGGCGGAGATCGTCCGCGAAGTTGGAAGTGGCCGGCCCGCGAGGTACGGCGAAGGCGATGAGTTCCGTTGACGCCGTCACAATCGCTACAGCGTCCTCAACGGAAGGCGCGCCACGCAAAACCCGCTCCAGCTCCGCGGGCTCAACGCGTCGGCCATTGATTTTTATCTGACGCCCCTTGCGACCCATGATCTGTAGCAGGCCATGGTTGTCCAGCTGAACGAGGTCACCCGTTTCAAAGATGCGGACGGACGGGTTCTCGGGGTCTGCAGCCATGGGCACGACGACGCCGTTCTCCCAGTGGCCAAGCAGGACATACGGACTTTTTATGACAAGCTCCCCAGTCCCGCCGGCCGGCACCGGGCGTCCTTGCTCGTCGATGATCGCGAAACTAATCCCTGGAAGGAGCCATCCAACGGGAACCGAGGCAGCCTGCTCCGGCCAATCGGTCGGTACAAACCATTGTGATCCTGTCGTCTCGGTTGACGAGTAGCCGATCTGCACCAGGCAGTTGCTTGAAACGGCGTCGCGTAGCAGCTTGATGTCAGACCATGAAACCTTTTCGCCGCCGATCCGAGCCACCCTGAGACTGCGGAATGCGTCTTCTGATTTGTTCGCCATAAGCGCACGCAGGAGAGCCGGCACCAGGTAAGTGACAGTCACTCCCTCGGCTTGCATCCGGTGTAAAACCGCGCGCAAGCCTACGGCTTCGACCTCAAGAAGATGCAATGTGGCACCGGTAAGAAGGGCGGCGAGCACCTCTCGACACCCAGCGATGGTGGCCGGTCCCGTGAGAGGCAGGAATACGTCCTGCGCATTGATGTGACAGGCGTTTACATATTGCTGAACACGCCATAGCAGGCTGCGTTGACTGTTAACGATGCCTTTTGGCCGACCTGTACTGCCCGAAGTGTAAAGGACGATCGCGGCGGCATCCACCGATACCGGATGGAGCTGGGGAACGCGATCGCTCTTCGGTTCGCCGCGGGGCGAGACATTTATCCAGCCGACAGTTCGCGGCAGGCCCGTGGGTCGGACATCTCCATCCCCTATGATGGTCGATAATCGCGCCTCGGACACGATCGCATTGATCCTGGTATCCGGATCCCTCGTGTTCAGGGGTACCAAAGGCCGCCCTGCGGCCATGCTCGCCAGCATCGCCAACGGAAAGAAGGCCGTATTCGCAAGAAGAATTCCGACGGCGTTTTCGGCGGGAGTGATGGCGAGGATGCGGCTAGCCAGTGCTTCGACAGCCGAGACGAGTTCCGAATAAGTGAAGCGGTTGGTTGCGTCGGTAATCGCCAGCTTTTCGGGATACTGACTGGCCACATTTTTCAAATGATCGACAATGGCGACATCGGCATAATCAGCGTCCATCCGCTGATAGGGGCGCAAGACAGGGCCGCCTTGGTCGAGAGCGTATTCCGGGACGTTCGTCCATTTGTTATTTGCCGCCGATTGAGAATCCGTCCGCGGATATTCAATCGCGAGTTCCGATCCTGAGTAGGCTGGTGACATGACGGGCTCACGCTATGGATAGCGTCAGTTATCGCCGCCCGCCCAAACCATTTCATCGATCATTCTGATGATGCTGGCGACGCTAGAGGTGTACATCGAAAAATTTCGCGCCCGCCTCATGGCGGCGGGGCGCCAGACTAAAGAACAGCCGTGCGACATGGAGAGCTGATGCCGCGGCGCGGCCGGGGCAGATTTGCATTCTGAATGGCTCGTCTAGCGGCACGGTATGTGTTGCCAAAAGGCATGTCGCGCTCAGCCACTCGCTACACGATATCCACTGAGAAAATTTTGACGATAGTTACAGCGCGCAGCGCGCGATCGACTCGGTTGCTGTCCTTCGGACGGTCCTTTGGAAATACCGCAATCTATACGACCGGCGATACGACCGGTTTTGCATCGACGGCACTTAGCGAGTTCCGCCGGCGATCCTGTTTGTCCACGCGGCGATGGCCAGTCCGCAGATCGCGCCTGCAAAATCAGCAATCCAGTCGAACATATCCATGTCCCGCGCCACCAGCGGGGTGGCCTGAAGAACCTCGATCGCCGCCCCTACAAAAAGGACGAATACAACCAGCCTCAATTTTTGCTTGGGCCAACCGAGACCGCCGAGGATCCCCAAAGTCGTGAAGGCGACCGCATGATTGAGCTTGTCGTGACTGAACGTGAAACCCATGCCCAGCATATCGAGGATAGCGCCGGGCAGCAGAGCTAATAAAACAATTCCCACCAACGCGAATGGAAAGGTCATTCTCGCCACCAGCGAGCAGGTGTCCGTTGCCGGCAAACGCGTCAGTCCTTCGATCGAGCCTGCTGGAGCTTTCTCAAGCCGCGGCAATTAACCTCGTCAATCCTCCCGCTTAACCGCCGCCATGCCGGCGCATCGGCTAAATGAATGAGGGCGTCGGAGGTGAAAGCTCATTGGGTCTAACAACACCGGGATATGCCTGCGTTGCCGCAGCGGACCCGCCATGTGAAGAGCTTCACCTAGCCAGGCATTTAGTTGCGCTATGTTCGGGAGGAGAGTCGCAACGGTTTGGGGATATTCGTCGAAGGACGGCCGTCGACAATCACTTCACCCTACCAGGGGAGTGTCACTTGGAACGAGGAAGCCGCCTTCTAGCAGGTCCAGAGCGTCCAGCGCTTCTTCGACCCGCAAATGCGCCAAAGGAATTCCGTCAACGAGCAAAACTTTTTGGTCGCCTACGTCGTAGACCTCCCAAAGCCTGTCCATTCCCCGCCGGATGGCGTGCCGTCGTTCCATGCGCGGACAATATGAGCCATATGCGAGTTTGAATAGGGAACGATCCCGGCGGTGACAAATTATAGCGTGGAAAACTGGTCAAGCTTGATTGCACGTAATCATGGATACAACCCTGGAATGGTTTTACAGTGAGTGAACGAGGCCTGAAATTCCTTCAGGAGTGGATGGATAGCAATCTGCCGCATCATTCATCATCTGACACGATCTTAGCGCAAGAGCTTGCAAGGCGACTAACCAGCGACGCAAAAAAGGCTGGAATTCGATCAGAAGAGATCTCGGAGGAGGTCGGCAGCATCTTCTCAACGATGCTCGAGGCGCTTGGAAGTAGGGATCCCGTGCCGGATTGAGAGCAGAACGCGGGCTGCGCAACCGAAGAAGCGCTCCGGCCCACAACGATAGGAACTACAGCTGCCCTGTCGGACATGTTGAAGTAAGATGCCTGGTTGGCGCCCTCATGCCGCCATCCTGCCGATCGAGAAATATTCGATGCCGTAGCGCGCGATCACCTTGGGATCGTAGAGATTGCGGCCGTCGAAGATGACCGGCGTCGTCAGCGCGTCCTTGAGCGCATCGAAGGACGGCGCGCGGAAGCTCTTCCATTCGGTGCAGATCAAAAGCGCGTCGGCGCCGCGCAGCGCCGCTTCCTTGGTGCCGCACAAAAGCAGATCCTCGCGCAGGCCGTAGATCGCCTGGCACTCCTGCATCGCCTCGGGATCGTAGGCCTGCACCTTGGCGCCGGCCGCCCACAGCGCTTCCATCAGCGTGCGCGCCGGCGCCTCGCGCATGTCGTCGGTGTTGGGCTTGAAGGCCAGCCCCCAGACAGCAAAGGTCTTGCCCCTCAGCGCGCCCTTGAAATAGTGGTTGACCTTGTCGAAC